>NZ_JTJW01000006.1 GCF_000805385.1 Mycolicibacterium setense
ATGGTGACATCACCGGCCCGCCGTTCGGCCTGGAGTCCGTGATCACCCCGAACCTGTTCCCGGGTGTGTCGATCAGCGCTGACCTGGGCAACGGCCCGGGTATTCAGGAAGTGGCCACGTTCTCGGTGGACGTCAAGGGTGCGGCTGGTGGTGTGGCGGTGTCCAATGCGCACGGCACCGTGACCGGTGCGGCCGGTGGTGTGCTGCTGCGTCCGTTCGCCCGCCTGATCGCCTCGACCGGTGACAGCGTCACCACCTACGGCGAGCCCTGGAACATGAATTAAGGACATGAACGCCTCGTTCTGAACGTCCATAACCAGCTCTCCCCAATCGGCGCGTCCCGCTTCTCCAAAGGAGCAGGGCGCGCCGATTGTCATGTGGCGGCTACGGTGGCTTCATGACGCCGCAGGCCCCGGTTTCGGTGCTCGGGGAGGACGAGAGCTGGCAGCTGCTGTCCAGCGTGACGCTGGGCCGTATGGTCTCCACGATCGGCACCAGGCTGGAGATCTTCCCGGTCAACTTCGTCGTCCAGCGCCACACCGTGCTGTTCCGGACCGCCGAGGGCACCAAGCTGATCAGCGCCCTGTTCAACGACCGGGTGCTGTTCGAGGCCGACGATCACACAGGTGTCGGCGGCTGGAGCGTGATCGTGCGGGGCGTCCCTCAGCTTCTCGAAACACCGGAGGAGATCGCCGAGGCTGAACGCGCCCAGCTGCTGTCGTGGATCGCGACCGCGAAACGCCGCTACGTCCGGATCCAGCCGAAAGAGATCTCGGGGCGCCGGTTCGTGTTCGGCTCCGTGGCCGACGACGTGTAACTCAGACCCAGTACGGCACGCGGGCGCGGTACTGGCGCATCGCGATTGCCGCGAAGCCCCAACCGATCGCTGTCAGGACCAGCACCACAATCCAGTGTCGCGCTTCCTGATCGGCGCCCAGCAGCGGTGCACGCACGATGTCGAGGTAGTGCAGCAGCGGATTGATCTCGACGATCTTGGCCCATGAGCCGGCGCCCTGCTGCTGCAGCGTGGACTCGTTCCAGATGATCGGCGTCATGAAGAACAGCAGTTGCACCACGGACGCCAGCAGCGGCCCGATGTCGCGGTAGCGGGTGGCCAGGATGCCGAAACATATCGACACCCATACGCAGTTCAGCACGATCAGGCCCAACGCGGGAATGACCGCCAGGTCGATCCATTTCCACGGCTTCGGATACACGATCGCGATCACCACGAAGATGACGATGTTGTGGCCGAACAGGATCAACTGCCGCCAGACCAGCCGGTAGACATGGACCGACAACGGCGTCGGAAGTTGTTTGATCAGACCTTCATTGGCGATGAAGACGTCGGCGCCTTCGAGAATCGAGGCGTTGATCAGGTTCCAGATGATGAGGCCGAGCGTGACGTAGGGCAGATGCTCCTCGAGCGGCAGCTTGAACAGCTTCGAGTACAACAGGCCCATCGCCACTGCGGTCGTGCCGGTGGCGATGGTGATCCAGAAGGGGCCGAGCACGCTGCGCCGGTAGCGCTGCTTGATGTCCTGCCAGCCAAGGTGCAGCCACAGTTCGCGCTTGCGGAAACCTTCGGAGAGGTCGCGTATCGCCCGGGTCATCGTCTTGGACTCGGACGCCGCATCGGTGAACGTCACCTGTTGGTCCTCCCGTCGCTCCGCTCGCCGCGCTTGTTTGCCCCGTCGCTTCGCTCGCCCCGGAAAAACCTTTCGTTCCTGCCCAACCGCCGCAGGCGGATCCACTCCCGCAGACCCGCGGGGTCGCGGCGGGACACCAGAAAGTACCAGCCGAACCGCATCCACTCCTGCGGCAGGAGTTTGCGCAACCCCGGCTGGGACAGGAGATAGCCGCGGTTGCGGTAGGTGAAGAACCGTTTGGTCTCGTCGTCGGGGTACTGCGTGTGCATCCGGCCGCCGAGGATCGGTTTGAACTCGTCGGTGCCGCACGGGTGCAGATAGCTTGCGGTCAAACAGGTTCCGAATGGAAGCCCGGAGCGCACCAGCCGCCGGTGCAGCTCGACCTCGTCACCGCGGACGAACAGGCGCAGATCGGGAACGCCGACGGCCTCCACCGTGGCGGCCCGGAACAGCGCACCGTTGAACAGCGACGCGATCCCCGGCAGCACATCGCCGGACACCGATGCGTCCTCTGTTCGCAGCTCTGAAACCAAACGGCGCCACACCAATCCGCGGCGCAGCGGGAAGGCCAGGCGCTTCGGATCGTCGAGGTTGCACACCATGGGTGAGACCTCGGCCAGGCTGTACTGCTCGGCGCAGGCCAGCAGGGTGGAGAGCACGGTGTCGTCAGCGGGGCGGCCGTCGTCGTCGGCCAGCCAGATCCAGTCCGCCCCCTGAGCCAGGGCGTGCAGCATGCCCAGCGCGAAACCGCCTGCGCCGCCGAGGTTTCGGCGTGACCCGAGGTATGTGGCGGGCACCGGCTGGCCGAGGACCAACTCGCGTACCTCTTCGTCATCGTCGTTGTCGATCACGATCAGGTGGTCGGGTCTGCGGTCTTGGCTCACCACCGCGGCCAGTGATTTGGCGAGTAGTTCAGGACGCCGGTGCGTGACGATCACCGCGACGACGTGTTCGTCAGGTACCACGCGCGGTTTCCTCCAACACCTCACGCACATGCCGCGCGGCGTCATCGCCCTCGTAGGCCCGCACCACGTCCTCGATCCCGCCGGACATCTTGATGGTGCCGTGGTCGATCCACATCGCGGTCTTGCACAGCCGGGCCAGGAATTCGTTGGAATGGCTTGCGAACACCAGGATTCCGGATCGTTCCACCAGGCTCTGCAACCGTGACTGCGCCTTCTTGAGGAACTCCGCGTCGACGGCGCCGATGCCTTCGTCGAGCAGCAGGATCTCGGGGTCGATGCTGGTGACCACGCCCATCGCCAGGCGCACCCGCATACCGGTCGAATAGGTACGAAGAGGCATCGAAAGGTACTCGCCGAGTTCGGTGAATTCCGCGATCTCGTCGACCTTGGCCATCATCTGCTTGCGGGTCTGCCCCAGGAACAGTCCGCGAATGATGATGTTCTCGAAACCCGAGATCTCCGGGTCCATCCCGACGCCGAGGTCGAACACCGGGGCTACCCGGCCACTGACCGTGGCCGAGCCCCGCGTCGGCTCGTAGATGCCCGAAAGTAGCCGCAGCAGTGTGGATTTCCCCGCACCGTTATGGCCGACCAGCCCGACCCGGTCACCCATTTTCAGTGACATCGTGATGTCGCGCAGGGCTTCGATGACGACGACGTTGGACTCGTTTCGCCCGATGGCGCCACCGGCCTTACCGAGGAACGCCTTCTTCAGCGAGCGGGTCTTGGCATCGAAGATGGGGAACTCCACCCATGCTTCGCGCGTCGAGATGTACGGATCGGACAACGGGGCCTACAGGTACTGGCCGGTGCCGGGGTGCGACGGGCCACCACGCTGTCCGCCGGGGACCTGCAGTCCCGGCGGGAGGGCGCCCTGGCGCATCTGTTCGAGCTGTGCGCGGGCGGCCATCTGCTGGGCGAACAGCGCCGTCTGGATGCCGTGGAACAGCCCTTCGAGCCAGCCGACCAATTGCGCCTGCGCGATGCGCAGTTCGGCGTCGGTCGGCACGTTGTCCTCGGTGAAGGGCAGCGTGAGCCGCTCGAGTTCTTCGCGCAGTTCGGGTGCCAGACCGTCCTCGAGCTCGCGGATGCTGGTCCGGTGGATGTCGCGCAGCCGGTTGCGGCTGGCCTCGTCGAGCGGAGCCGCGCGCACCTCTTCCAGCAACTGCTTGATCATGGTGCCGATGCGCATGACCTTCGCCGGTTGCTCGACGAGGTCTGTCAGCGACTTGCCGTCAGCGTCGACGTCGGTCCCGTCGGACGTGCTGGCCAGGATCTCGATGTTGTCATCGTCGGGGTTGATCGTCATGGCCTTCCTTAGTCAGTTCTGGGTCTGTCAGTTCGTCGCTTTGACCGCCGCGTTCTCCCCGCGCCAGCGGTAGATGCGGTCCTCACCGTTGTCGTAGATCTTCTCCCACGACCGTGAGCGCTCTAGCGACACTAGTCCGTCCGGCATGACGAACCCTCGGACCACCGGTGTGCTGGTGAGCACATAGCGGATGTTGAGCGCCTCGACCGCCTCGGCAACCCGGGGATCGGTGTCGGCATCGTCTGCATATGCCCAGAAGATGAAGCGGTGATACCCGGGGCCTTGTTGCACCGGGTAGTCGTAGTGGGTCCACAGCGGATGCAGCCCCGAAACCGCGTACATCCACGCGGTGCCGTCGGTGTTGGCGTCGCCGATCAGTGTGGTGCGAGCGTCGGGCAGCTGGGCCAGGTAGGCGAACGCCTCGAGATCTTTGGCACCGATCATCACCGAGTCGTACTTCTGCCCGATCAGGTACTTGTGCCGGGGGAAGTAGTGCCAGGCCAGACCGACGGTGGTGGCGATCAGCGCGACGGCGGCGGTGGCGTGGATCCAGGCCGGGCGGGCGCCGGTCCGGCGCAGCGCCGCGGCGCCGAGGATGACAAGAGCACCGAGTCCGATCGCGGCCATCGGTGCGTACAGCATCGCGACCACCGCGGACAGGCGGCGCGGGTCGCTGTAGAACAGGTCGCTGAACTTGCCGGTGATGACGCCCAGTGGCCCGCCGAACGGTGCGCCGGAATGGACGATCGAGGCGATGAGGATCAGCCAGACCGCCAGCGGCCACCACATTTTCTTGATCAGCATGACCAGGCCGCCGAGGGCGGCCAGGCCGATGAGTGCGTTCTGGAACGGGAAATCGTTGAGGTGGCGGGTGTGCTGGAAGATCCCCGCGAACAGCGAGAATTTCTTGCCGAGGTGGTTGACGAAGGCGTGGCCGACGATGATGTCGGCCTGCTGAAGGACCCCGAGAAACTGGGGCAGCATGATCAGCAGCGTCGGCACCGCCACGGCGGCCAGCGCCACGAGGTCGGGCAGCCGGCCGCGCACCGGCCGCCAGAGTGCATCCGCCAGCCACCAGACGCCCACCAGCAGTGCGGTCACCACACCGCCGGTGAGGTGCACCGAGAAGACGCCGACGGTGGCCAGTACCGCCAGCCCGATGCGGTCGCGATGTGCCGGCGTCGAGGCGATCAGTGCGAATACCGGCACGGCCAGCCCGTAGGCCACCAGGTTGGGCATCGCCGCCACATCGAATTCGACGTAGGGCATCGCGGTGAACGACGCGGCGAGTGCCGCCGCGGTGGCCGCGGCGACGGCGGTGCGCATCTCGCAGGTGTGCGGGCGGACGATCTTCCAGGTCAGCACCGCGGCGCTGACCGGGAACAACCACACCGCCGCGGTGACCGAACTGACGGTGTACGCGGTGGTCGCGGCGGCACCGGTGAGTTGGCAGTAGACGGCGGCCAGGGCGTGGAAGGCCGACGGGTAGTAGAGCGCCTCGTGGGTTTCGACGTTGCGCAGCTCGCCCATGTGGGTCGGGGAGGCCTGGCCGGTCTCGAGGATCCACCGGATGGTGTTGGCGTGCCATACCGAGTCCCAGGTGCTGGGGATGGATTGCCAATGCGCCAGGCCGGCGAACACCGCGGCAGCAATCAGCGCGGTGCCCAGCAGCACGCCCGCCGCAACCACCGCTGCGGCCCGTCGCGTCGCCGCCGATGCCTCCGCGTCGCGGTCACGGTAGCGGGCCAACAGCCTCCGCAACCCGGCCGCAATGGCGGCGACGATGGCTACAGCAAACAATGCCGTCCACGCGTTCCACGGCACGCCGATGGCCCCGAGCGGAACGATCGTCAGCGCGACGGTGCCGTAGGTCAAGGCTGGACCCACTGCAACCGCCATCGCAACGGTCAGTCCGCCCGCCCTGGCTATCAACGCCCCGGGTATCACCAGCAACAACAGTGCGATTAGCACTCCGAACCCGAAGCCCACTGGACTAGTATGGCTGCCCAGGGTGACCCGGTCCGAGCATGGTCTCTTAAGTGCAAACGCGCGGTCGGGCGCTCCCCAAATCGTGTCGGTTTGTGATATCCGCAGAAGCTCTAAGGTGGCTGGCATGGCATACGACGTCGCCCGGGTGCGGGGGTTACACCCGTCATTGGGCGATGGGTGGGTCCACTTCGATGCCCAGAACGGCATGTTGGTGCCCGATTCGGTCGCGACGACGGTCTCCACTGCCTTCCGCGGCTCGATGCCCTCCGCTGTCGGACCACACCCATCGGCACGCCGCAGCGCCGCTGTCCTCATCGCTGCCCGGCAAGCTGTCGCAGACCTGGTCAACGCCGATCCGCGGGGCGTGGTTCTGGGTGCGGACCGCGCGCAGTTGCTGACCGCGTTGGCGGAGGCATCCTCGAGTCGGGTCGGTCTCGGCTACGAGGTGGTGGTCACTCGCCTGGACGACGAGGCGAACATCGCGCCCTGGCTGCGGGCCGCGAATCGCTATGGCGCCAAGGTCAAGTGGGCCGAGGTCGACATCGAGACCGGTGAGCTGCCGTCGTGGCAATGGGAAGGGCTGATCGACAAGCCGACCCGGCTGGTGGCCATCGCGTCGGCCTCCTCCACGCTGGGAACTGTCACCGATCTGAGCGAGGTGACCAAGCTCACCCACGAGGTCGGAGGGATGGTCGTCGTCGACCACTCGGCCGCGGCTCCGTACCGGCTGATCGACATCAACGAGATCGACGCCGACGTGGTCGCGCTCAACGCCGTGCCGTGGGGCGGTCCGCCGATCGGTGCGCTGGTATTCCGCGACCCGGCGACCATCGATTCACTGGCTTCGGTGTCATTGAATCCTCACGCCACGGGCCCGGCCCGGCTCGAGGTGGGCGCGCACCAGTACGGGCTGCTGGGCGGCGTGGTCGCCAGCATCGAGTACCTGTCCAATCTCGACGATTCCGCCGGCGGCTCGCGCCGCGAACGGTTGGCGGTGTCGATGCAGTCGGCGAACGCGTACCTGGACCGGCTGTTCGAATACCTGGTCGCCTCGCTGCGCTCGTTGCCGTTGGTGATGGTGATCGGCAGGCCCGAGTCGCAGATTCCGGTGCTCAGTTTCGTGGTGCGCGACATCCCGGCCGAGCGGGTGGTGCAGCGGCTGGCGGACAACGGCATCCTGGCCATCTCGAATGCCAGCTCCCGCGTGCTCGACGTGATCGGCGTCAACGACATCGGCGGCGCGGTGACGGTCGGGCTGTCGCATTACTCGACCGGCGCCGAGGTCGACCAGCTGGTGCGGGCGCTGGCCTCCCTCGGCTGAGCCGGCGGCCTACTCGGGGACCGTCAGCACGATCTTTCCCGAGACCTCGCCCGAGGCCAGCAGTTCGTGGGCCCGCTGAGCCTCCTGGATGGGCAGTTCGGCGCCGATGATCGGCCGTACCCGTCCGTCGGCGATCATCGGCCAAACGTTGTCGAGCACGGCCCGCACGATCTCCCCCTTGCCGCCAGGTCCGTCCACCGGTCGGGGACGCAGCGAGGTGGCGATGACCCCGGCCCGCTTGCCGAGCAGCTTGGCGATGTTCAGTTCGGCCTTGATGCCGCCCTGCATGCCGATGATCACGAGGCGTCCGCCATTGGCCAGGGCATCGACGTTTCGGTCCAGATAGGCCGCGCCCATGATGTCGAGGATGACGCCCGCACCTGCGCCATCGGTTTCGGCCCGGACGCGCTCGACGAAGTCCTCGTCGCGGTAGTTGATGGTGATGTCGGCGCCCAGTTCGCGGCACAGGGCGAGTTTGTCGGCGGAGCCGGCCGTCACCGCGACGCGGGCACCGAGCGCGTGGGCGACCTGGGTGGCGTGGGTGCCGATGCCGCTTGCGCCGCCGTGCAGCAGGACCAGCTGACCGGCCGTCAGACCCGCGGTCATGACGAGGTTCGACCACACTGTGCACGCCACCTCGGGCAGGCCCGCGGCGTCGCCGAGAGCAACGCCATCGGGCAATGGCAGCACCTGCGGGGCGGGTACCGCGACGTATTCGGCGTAGCCTCCGCCCGCGAGCAATGCACACACCTGTTGCCCAACTGACCAGTCGGTAACATCCGCGCCGACGGCGGCAACGGTGCCCGACACTTCCAATCCGATGACCTCACTGGCTCCTGGCGGGGGCGGATACTTGCCCGCCGCTTGGAGAAGGTCAGCGCGATTGACGCCCGCGGCGTGAACACGGATCAGAATCTCGTCGTTTGCTGGTGTGATGTCAGCGACGTTTTCCCAGGTCAGATGGCCATCGACGGAAGCGGCGATTGCATGCATTTTTTCCACGCTACAAGCCTTCTGTTTCCCAAGCGCAGCAATACTGACGTCGCTTACGATTGCGCCTATGGTGGGGATGATTGCGGGGCGCACGGCAGGGGACATGCCGGGCCTGGACATCGCCGAGCAGAGGTCATGGCAGAACTACCTCGACTCGGCACTGCGAATGTATGCGACGTTGAATCGGTCGCTGGTGGATGCGCATCATCTGACACTCAATGATGTGCGCTTGCTCGATATGTTGGACAAGTCGTCCACCGGATCGGCGCGGATGGGGGACTTGGCCGAGCGGCTGATGTCCCTACCCAGCCGCGTGACCCGGCAGATTCGGCGGCTCGAAGTGCAGAACCTGGTGACCAGGTGTGCCAGTCCGGACGATGGGCGCGGGGTCGTGGCCGCCATCACCGAAGAGGGCAGGGTCGCCGTCCGTGAGGCGATGGTGACGTACGGGCAGGGTGTCCGTTCGCACTTTCTCGGCAGGCTTTCCCGTCCGCAGATCGCGGCGATGGGGGAGAACTGCCGCCGGATCAGCGTCGCGTTGAAGAACGGTGCGCCGCCCGCTCACATCGGTCGGGTCTGAAGCCCGTACTCTTGTCGGCGGTGGCGTGGCAGAGCGGCCTAATGCACTCGCCTTGAAAGCGAGAGACGGCTAAAACCGTCCGGGGGTTCAAATCCCTCCGCCACCGCCATCAGGGGTGGGTTCCGAGTTTCGTGCCCGGAGCTCGGAACCGTCTCGATCATCCACAGTGGCCCATAGTCGCGGTGCATTGCAGTGCGGTGTCCTGAGGTGTCACGCCGCTTCCACCGAGTTTCCGAGCCACTCCGTGACCAATTCTCGCGCGTAGGCCGGCGCAAATGGTGGGGTAACCTCACGACCAGTGAGTTCGCCGGTTGGGGGATTGGCATGGCAAACGGATTGGAAGTCGACTCAGGCGGCCTGCGGGCGGCGGCTGCCGGTAGTGACGGCATCGCTGCGGGGCTGTCCGGCGGATCGTTCGACACCCCGCGCTCGACACAGCCGAGCGGCGCGGGTGTGGCCGCCGTGAACGCTGCGCTCACCTCTGTGCGCAGTCGCCAATCGGCGCGGATGACTGGCCAGGCCGATGACCTCTCGGCGAGCAGCGCCCGCTATGACGCCACGGACACCGATGGCGGCGACGCCATCACCACGGTGAGCGTGTGAGTCCTGCGGCCGCGCCCGCTGCTCTCCCGACCCGCTCGGAGATCGAGGAGTGGAGCACCTCGCATTTGTCGGACGCCGCTAGCAACTGGCGGACCGCGGCTACCGCTTCCGAAGGTGCCTTCGATCAGCACCGTCAGAACATCTCTTCGCCGGGCGGCACCACGTGGGCGGGCGACGCCAAGGACGCGGCACTTGATCGGGTAACCAAAGACGTCGCGGTGGTCGGTCGCCAGAACAGTGTGCTGCGTGAGGCCGCCACCCTCGCCGCTAATGGCGCTCACGACATCAAAGCCGCCAAAGGCAAAGCGGTGGAGGCGATCACCGCAGCCGAGAACGACGGGTTCACCGTCGGCGAGGACCTCTCTGTCACCGACAGCCGCGAGTACGACATCAACACGATCGCCGAACGCAACAGGGCCCTCGCCGAGCACGCCGAAGACATTCGCTGGGCCGCCGAGCAGCTCGCCCAGGCCGACAATCTCGTCGGTACCCGCTTGCAGTCGAAAGCCGCTGAGCTGGAGGGGATCCCGTTCGATGGCGAGGGTGAGGGTCGTGACGGCGAGCCGACGGTGCAGCTCGTTGACAATAAGGTCCAGGACAAGCCGGACGAGCCCGGCGACAAACCCGCGGAGCAGGCGACTGGCCAGATCGGCCCGTTCGCGGTGCCGAAATCCGTCGAGGACGCGGCCAAGAAGTCCGGGCTGAAACCCGACGAGAAGCCTCCCGCTACTACTGGCGATGCCGGTGGTGATCTCGGTGACCTGTTGGGCGCCAACGACACTCCGGAGGGTAAGCCGGAGGATGGTCAGGCGGCCAAGCCGGGCGAGGAGAAAACCGCTGGCCTACCGCCTGCGCTGAGCCAGTTGCCACCTCCTCCCGACAAGGCGGCGATCGACCGGCAGGCCGCGAAGGTTGAGGCGGCCCGTCAGAATCTGGCGTCCGCGCAGGCCAAGCTGGACGACGCCGCCGGCCAGGGCTACACGCAAGGTGCGGGGGCAGGCCCCGGTCGCGATGACACGAATGCGTTGAGCCAAGCGGTGTTCGACGCCCGCGCCGAACTTACCGAGCAGACCCGGACCCTGAACGAGCTCAACCACGCTTCGGCGGCGGCCGGCGGCCCCACCGCGCCTGTCGCACCGCTCCCGGAGAACGCCGACGTACAGGCATTCCCGAAGGAACCGCCGGTCGTAGAGCGAGCGACGGGGGCGTTTGCCGAGGGCATGAAGGACGCGTCCGAGACCATCTGGGACGCGACGATGCCCGACGTGGGCAACATGTACGACGTCGCCACCGACTGGGACGGGGCGACCCCCGAGCAGAAGAGACAAGCCGCGATCGATGCCGCGGGAATGGTCCCGCTCCCGGGGGCCAAAATACTCGGCGAGGGGATCGAGCACGGACTCGACGCCCTCGGCAGCGTGGCGCGTCATTCCGACGAAGTCCCGACTCCCCACGTCGACGTCGATGCACCCGCCGGGGGACATGGCACGCTTGACGCACCGGTTGAGCACCATGCGCCACAAGATTCTCCCCACTCCGATCTCGGTTCCGACCATTCGGGCGCTTTCCATCAGGTTGAACTGGACATGGCCAACACAGCACAGGACATCTTCACATCGCCGGGGATGGACGAGTTGCGACAAGCGGCCCAGAACGGCACCGCACTCGAGGTTGAGATCAACGGCTACAAAGTTATCTACGAACCCGAACTGCCCAGCAGCGGATTCAGTTTGGCCTCGATCGGTGAGCGCGGCTTTGTCATCGGACCCGAAGGAATGGCCACAGACTCGGAGTTGGCAAGAACAGTTGCGCAAGAGGTATATCGGGTAAACATGACTGAAATACCCGAACTGGGAATAAGTGCGGAGCGCGCCACCGGTGAGACGCAGGCCGCATTTGAGTTCGCTGAAAAGTTTGGCGATACCATTATGAACGGCGGAGGCTGAGAAATATGTCTGAATACGGTGCATTGGCGAAACGATGGGTGGAGGTGACCAAACTGGTCGCTGCCGGATCGTGGGACGGTATCCGATGCCCGCAGAATAACGATGCAGATGTTCTGATCGACAAGCGCTCTTGGGTCGCAGAGGGCGACGCCAGCGACAAGAGATTTGAATACTGGATTCATTGCCCAAAGTGTGGTGCTGAGATCTTCATGCATGGCAAGCACGACTACACACCGGGACGGAATGTCGGGACCGACTAGCGATGGGGCACTTCGTCGAGCTCTGTGTGGCTGAGCCGTCAAGCGAGGTAATCCTCAATGTTTGAGTTCGTAGGGACCTACCGGAATGTGACCGCCGCATTTGGCACCACGCCGTATCAGTTCGTCCTGGACCGCCGGATACACCGGGCGAAGAAACTTCTGGCCACGACGGAGATGTCGATCACGGATATCGGCATGGACGTCGGATTCTCCACACCCAGCCATTTCGCCACGACCTTCAAAAACCGCGTCGGTATGTCGCCGAGCGCCTACCGCCGCCACGAATGAAGGTGGCCGACGGCGAGATCGCGGCGAGGTGAGCATCTGGACTCACCGCACTGTGGAAACATTCGGTGATGACCACGACGGAACCGGACGCACCCCGGCCGAACCACCGGTCGAAGTACGTCGCCGTTGTCGTCGTCTCGGCCGTCGTGGCAATCGCAGCGGTGGTCATTGCCGTCGGCGATGTGACCGGCCGGATCACTCGCGTGCTCGGCGGCGTCGCGGCCGAGGACCTGTTCTCCTCGCAGCGTCTGGACGCGGAACTGGACTTGGTGCGCGCACGGCTCGGCGACCTGCCGCTGCGGCGAGTGGATGTGACCTCGAACTTGATCTCGGTCGAGGCCGTCGCCACCGACGGTCGGCTGCACCTGTACTGGGTGCGCGACGGCGAGGTGGAGGACATGAACTCGATGCCCGACCTGCACGCGGGCGAAACGGCGTTCACCGCAGCGGATCTGTCGGCGCAGCGGATACGAGCAGCAGTGTCCGATGTGCGGGCTCTCGGGAAGCCCGGTGACATCGAGCTCGTCTCCTACATTTTCCGTCCGGGGCATCCGTTGACGGTGGCTGTGTGGATCCGGCACGACCCCGTCAGCTCGATATTGCACTTCGATCCGCGGGGCGGCAGCGCCGTTGTGCGTGAGGAGTCGATCGAGACAGATGAGCACACCTCGTCGTTCGGCGGTTGCTGGTGCTGACGAGGCGGACGAAACCTGTTGCAAGCGCCAGGTTTGACTCTCACACCGTGTGAGACGGCAGGCTCAAGTCCGTGACCGACACCCCGTCTCTGATGCCGATCGGCAGGTTCTCCTCGCTGAGCCGTATCTCCGTTCGCATGCTGCGCCACTACGACAAGCACGGTGTCCTGGTGCCCGCACGTGTGGACGCGGTCAGCGGCTACCGCAGATATGCCGCGGCGCAGCTCGCCGACGCCGCCGCGATCCGGCGGCTGCGCGACATCGGATTCGGCGTGTCCGCCATCGGAGCCCTGCTGGCTGTCCGAGGCACCCCGGCGTTCGACGCAGCCCTCGCGGCCCAGCGCATCGAACTCGCCGCGGCGGCCGAAGAGGCGAACGCGCGGCTCCAACTCATCGACCACCTACTTGCCGAGAAGGAGCTCACCATGACCGACACCGTCACCGAAGAGACCGTCCCCGCCCTGACCGCCGTCTACCTGCGCGACACCCTGCCGAACTATGCCGCCGAGGGGCAGCTGTGGGACCGGTTCATGCCTGCCCTGCAGGAGCAGGGCCTCACGCCCGGGCAGTTCGGCGGCTGCATCGAACACGATGACGAGTTCCGCGAATCCGATGTCGACGAGTCGGTGTTCCTCGAAGTTCCGGCCGACACCACCGCCAAAGCTCCGCTCGGAGTGCTCGTTGCCCCGGTGCGCCGGGCCGTGGTGGCCACCGTCACCGGCCCTTACGCCGAGGCGATCCCGCGGGCGCACGAACTCATCGGCGCCTACGTGACCGAGCACGGCCTGACCCTGACGCGGAGCGTCGACGATGTCACGACGCACCACTTCAACGTGTACCTCGACGACCCGCGCGAGGTACCCGAGGACCGGCTGCGGACAAAGGTCTACGTGCCGGTGGCCTGACCCTTTTCGGCTGCCAGCAGCGCCTCCATGATCTTCATCGACAGGAAAGTCATGGGGCCCTCGTCCACGAACTTGTCGGCCACGTTGCCGGCGATACCGCCCTGCACCGCAAGCTCGCCGATCAGGTCGAGCTTGAGCTGCGGGCTGCCCTCCGAGAAGTCGAGGTCCGCCAGGTCGACCCACACGATGTTGGGTCGGGTGGTGGACTCGTAGACGTAGCGCTTGTTGGTGAGGTCGAGCACCACCTGCCAGATGGTCTGCGAGGCATCCGGCTTACCCGGGTCGGGGATGCGGAAGGGCTGCGCGGCGTTGCGGATCACCGAGAACATGCCCGCGATGGCCTCTACCTGACTGGACGGCGTGGGCAATCTGCCGGCGTAATAGCTCGCCCGGGCGAAGCGGTCACTTGCCAGGGTGGAGCCCGGCAGCGGCTGCTCACCGCCCAGGCCGGTGAATGATTTCACCAGCTGAAGCTGCTGATCGAACGTCGGCGAATTGGTCATCACCGTGTAGTCCTTCGAGTGGTACACCCGCGGGTGGCCGTCGACGTACTCGATGATCGCCGAGTCTCCGGTCGCGTCGTCGAGGGCCAGGTGCAGTCCGGGTCGGACCCCGCCGGTCGGATCGTCCATCTGGACCACCTGCACATCGGTCTGCGCGATCCAGGCGACGGCCTCGGCGACGGTGGCGAAGTTGTCCAGGAAGTACTGCAGCCAGATGGCCTGGCTGAGCTGGGTGCGCGCGGCGTCCGGTTCGCCGTAGTTCGATTCGGCCAGCCACAGGATGTGCCCGGCCAGGCCCGCCTCGTTCATCCCGTCCACGGAGGTGATGTCGAAGGCGGTGGCGACGACGCTGCCGTATTTCGAGGTCCACGAGAGCTTGCCCGACAGCGCGTCGTCGCGTCGGACGCCGCGGGGCTGCTTCCACAGGTTGGTCATCAGGTCCTTGTGGAAGTCCATGTTCCTGCCCACCAGGACCGCATCGCCCGCTTCCGGCCAGATGACTCGCGTGCACATTGAGACGAGCCTAGTGCGGCGCCGGGCCGGCGATGCCGGGGCGTCGAAACTGAAAGCGCCGCAAGCATTTTCGTGACACAACGGTGCGCGCCGCTCGCCGAGGTTCGGCCGGGGGTTTCGTTTCACCCAAACTTAACCTACGGTTGCGTAACCTACGGTACCGTAGGTTGTAGCCGGCACGTCGGTGTCGACGCCTCTGCTGTAGACGATGGGAGGACTGGATGGATACCCAAACAGGAGTGCTCCACGAACTGGAGCCGGTTGTCGCCAACAATCTCGACCGCCATCTGTCGATGGCGAAGGAGTGGTTCCCGCACGACTACGTCCCGTGGAGTCAGGGGCGTGACTTCGGCTTCCTCGGCGGAGAGGACTGGCGCCCCGAGGATTCGCCGTTGGACCCGGTTGCCAAGGTGGCCATGACGGTCAACCTGCTGACCGAGGACAATCTGCCGTCGTACCACCGGGAGATCGCCACCCGGTTCTCCCGCGACGGCGCGTGGGGCACCTGGGTCGGGCAGTGGACCGCTGAAGAGGGCCGGCACAGTATCGCGTTGCGCGATTATCTGGTGGTCACTCGTGGCGTGGATCCCGTTGGGCTGGAACGACTTCGGATGGAGCACACGGTTGCCGGGTATGACTCGGGCGACAAGAGCCCGTTGGCGGCGCTGGCCTATGTGTCGTTCCAGGAGCTCGCCACTCGCGTATCGCATCGCAACACCGGCAGGCAATCCGGTTGCCCGATCGCCGATCAACTGCTGGCCCGCATAGCGGCCGACGAGAACCTGCACATGGTGTTCTACCGCAATCTCATGGCGGCGGCGCTGGACATCGCACCCGATGCCGCGATGATGGCCGTCCGCGACGAGGTGGTGAACTTCGCGATGCCCGGTATCGGCATGACCGATTTCGAGAAGAACGCGATCACCATCGCCAAGGCAGGGATTTACGACCTGCGCGTGCACCACGACGACGTGCTGCAGCCGGTGCTGCGCTTCTGGCGGATCTTCGACCGCACCGATTTCGGTCCGGAAGGTGAAAAGGCGCGTGAAGAGCTCGGCCAGTTCCTCGACGCAGTCGATGAGCGGGCGCGGTTCTACGAAGAGAAGCGCCAGCGCCAACGCCAGAGCGTCGGAGCGGCTTCGTAGCCAATCAGGCCGTCTTCGCCGTGACCTCCGCTTTTGCCTAAACGTGTCGTAGATCACACACCCCTGGGGATTCGCCGACGCTTGATCTTGGGTATCGAGGAGTGTGGGCGCGTGCTGTCGCCGTGGATCGGGTCGAGTGCTGGGTGGTCGAAAATGAACCGGATTGGTCGTTGGTTGGGTGCGGTTGCGTCTGCGGTGTTCGTGGCGGGTGGTTGTATAGCCGCTGCCGGTCAGGCTTCTGCTGACCCGTGCTCGGACGTGCAGGTGGTGTTCGCGCGCGGAACGTTCGAGCCGCCGGGCGTCGGCGGCGTCGGGGACGCGTTCGTCGATGCCCTGCGGGCCAGGACCGCCGGGAAGTCGGTCGACGTCTACGCGGTGAATTACCCAGCGTCACTTGACTTTGCGACCGCGGCCGACGGTGTCGCCGACGCCAGCAACAAGGTCAGGGCCATAGCTGCGGAGTGCCCCGACACCAAGATCGTGCTGGGCGGTTTCTCGCAGGGTGCGGCGGTGGCCGCATACATCACCGCGGATTCGGTGCCGCAGGGTTTCGTGTTGCCGCCGAGCATCACGGGCCCGCTTCCCGCGGACGTGGCTGACCATGTCGCCGCGGTGGCGCTGTTCGGCAAGCCGTCGAGCGGGTTCCTGCAGATGATCTACACCGGCGCACCCCCGATCACGGTCGGATCCCGGTACGTCGCCAAGACCGACGACCTGTGCATCCCGGAGGATCCGGTGTGCTCGCCGACCGGTGGTGACAACAACGCGCACAACTTGTACGCGGTCAACGGGCTGACGGATCAGGCTGCGGACTACGTGGTCGGCAAGCTGGGCGTCAAGCCGGCCGATCGCAGTGTCGACCAGGCTGCCGGGCGGTAGAGGCTGCCGAGCTGACGCACGCTACTGTTCGGGCAACGTTGTCCGGACAGGGGAGAGTCAGTGACGGAACAAGAGCAGCAACTTACGTTCGGCCAGAAGGCCAAGTTGGGGTGGCAGGCCGCGGGTGCGTTCGCGCGTAACCCCAAGGCGCTGGTAGCTCTTGTGAAATACAAGCTGGCCGAGCGGAAGTCGGCCAAGCGGGCGGGCTGATCACGTCGCATCCAGTTGCCTTGCCATCTCACCGAGGATCTCCACACCCGTGGCGATCTGGGTTTCGGTGAGATTGGCATAGCCGAGGATCAGCCCGGGCGGCGCTTGGTCGGGTTCGGCGTAGCACGGCGCCAGCGGCTCCAGCCGGACCCGTGACTCGGTGGCCCGGCGGGTGAACTCCTCGATGGGGAAGCCGCGCGGGAACCGCACCGTCAGGTGTACCCCGGCGGCCGCGCCGAGAACCTCGGCCTGCGGTAGGTGCCGCGAGAGCGCGGTCAGTAGGGCCTTACGGCGGGCCCCGTAGCGGCGGCGCATCTGACGCAGGTGGCGGTCATAGCCGCCGGAGGTCAGGAACTGGCTGAACGCGATCTGATCCATCACCGAACTACCGGTGTCGGCAAGGCTTTTCGCGGTCCTGACCCGACTGATCAGATGTGCGGGCACCACCATCCAGCCGATTCGTAGTCCGGGTGCCAGGGTCTTGCTGGTCGTCCCGAGGTACACGACCCGATCGGGCGCTACTCCTTGCAGTGCGCCCACCGGCGCTCGGTCGTAGCGGTACTCGGCGTCGTAGTCGTCCTCGATGATCAACCGCCCGGGCTGGGCCCACTCCAGTAGTTCGGTACGCCGGGCCGCCGAGAGCACCACGCCAGTCGGCGAGTGGTGAGCCGGGGTGGTCAGGACCGTGGTCGCAGCGCTGGCGCTCAGCGCGCCGACGTCGATGCCGTTGTCGTCCACGGTCACAGGCAAAGGGTCGACACCATTGTGCCGCAATACCATTCGGTGCAGCCAGAATCCCGGATCCTCGGTCGCCAGCGGTCCGTCGAGGCATTGGGCCAGCAGGGCGATCGCCTGTGTTGCGCCCGAGCACAACACGACCAGCCGTGGATCGGCGACCACGCCGCGAGTGCGCCGCAGGTAATCCGCCACCGCGGCGCGGGCGGCCGGTAGCCCGTACGGTGCGATGTAGCCGAAGGCGCTGGATTCGATCTCGGCCAGGCCCTGACGCAAGGCCCGCAGCCAAGCCTGACGCGGGAAGCTGGCGAGATCCGGTGAGCCCGGGGCGAAGTCGATGTCGAAGCGGGGGCGGGCACGATCGGGATCGCCGCGGCCCGCGGGGACGGGATCAACGGCTGCGACGCGGGTGCTGCCGCCCTGCCTGCTGTGCAGGAAACCCTCGGCCGCCAGCTGGCTGTAGGCCTCGACGACCATGCGGCGGGAGACCCCGAGGTCGGTGGACAGCACGCGGGTGGAGGGCATACGGGAGCCGGGCGTCAGCCGGCCGGACCGGACGGCATCGCGCAATCCGTCGGCGAGTTGTCGATGCAATGGCTGCCTGCTGTCGCGGTCGAGTTCGACCAGCAGTTCCGGGGCAGAACTGGTACCCGAATTCGCCATGGAATTGGAGCCTACTCGGAGACCACTGCGGCGTTAGCGTGATGACATGGCCAACGCTGCGCCCCCGATGGCTCGAACCCGGCGCTACCCCGACGTGGTCCTGGCCGTCTTCGGCGTCTACTCGGTGACGCTGGGTCTGTTCATGCTGCTGGCGCCGGGCACGTTCTACGACACGATCGGCGCCTTCGGCGTGCGCAACGACCACTTCATCCTCGACAGCGCGTCCTTCCAGCTGCCGCTCGGGTTGATGATGCTGGGCGCGCTCAAGTGGCCGCGGTGGCGGGTGCCCACGTTGGCCTTCGCCACCATGCACTGGGCCCTGCATTCGTTGAGCCACCTGATCGACACCAACCACGCCGCGGGCAACTGGGTCGGCTGGCTGGAGGCCGGAGGTCTGGTGTTCACCACTGTTCTGCTGGCTATTGCCTTGCGTACCAGCATGTCCGAAGAGAAGACAGGAGAATCATAGATGCGTGTCCTGGTGGCAGGTGCGACCAGTGTTCCGGGAATCCCGCTGCTGCGGGAACTGAATTCGCGGGGTCACGAGGTGATCGGTGTGACCCGCTCTCCATCGAAGACCGCCCAGATCTCGGCGGCCGGCGCCAAGCCCGTGGTGGCCGATGTGCTCGATGCGGCCCAGATCGACTCCGTGGTGGACGAATTCGCGCCCGAGGCGGTGGTGAGCCTGTTGACCACGCTGCCCAAGCTGGGGCCCAAGCGGATGAAGGATTTCGAGCCGGCCATCGAATTGTGGAGCCGGGGCGCGGGCAACCTGGTGGCCGCCGCCCAGCGGGCCGGCGTGCGCCGCGTCGTCGCCGAATCGGTGATCTTCGCCTATGGCTACGGGCCGACGGGGCCGGACGTGATCGATGAGACCGACCCGTACCCGGGTCCACCGCCGCGCGGTGGCGACGAAATGCTCGCGGCGTTGCGCGGTATGGAACGCAACGTGGTGGCGTCGGGTGAGCACAGCAAGACCGAGGGAATCGTGTTGCGCTACGGCGTTTTCTACGGCCCCGGCGTCACCCATGACGACCTGTTCCGCCGGCTGGCCAAGTGGTGGGCGATGCCTGCGCTGACCGGCACCGGGGTGCTGTCCTGGATACACATCGACGACGTGGCCAGGGCCACCGCCGACGCCCTCGACAATGGGCGGGGCGGGCAGATCTACAACATCGTCGATGACCGGCCGCAGTCGTTCGGCGACTACGTCCGCGAGCTGAACCGCAAGCTGCACCGGCCGCGACCGGTGCCGATATCGCACCGGCTGGTCGGCCTGGTTGCGCCGTACCCGGCCACCGCATTCGGCACGGCCTGGCTGCCGCTGTCGAACGCGAAGGCAAAAGCCGAGCTCGGCTGGACGCCTATTCCCCGGTGAACTGGGGCGGGCGCTTCTGGAACATCGCGGTGACCGCTTCGGCCAGATCCTTCGACGGCAGGAACGCCGAATTCCACGCGGCCACATAGCGCAGGCTCTCGGCGACCCTGGCGGTGCGCTGCTGGTCGAGTACGTCCTTCACCCCGGCGACGGTCAGCGGCGGGTTGGCGGCGATTTCAGCGGCGGTGGCGCGCGCGGCGGCCAACGAGGCATCGGCGTCGTCGTACACGTCGTTGACCAGACCGATCTTCTCGGCGCGCGACGCATCCACGTCCTTGCCCGTCAGCACCAGCTCGCGCAGGTGCCCGTCGGACAGGATCAGCGGCAGCCGCGCCAGGCTGCCCACGTCGGCGACGATGGCCAGCTTGGTCTCACGGACCGAGAACTTGGCGTCGGCGCTGGCGTAGCGGATGTCCACGGCACTGATCAGGTCGACGCCGCCGCCGATGCACCAGCCGTGGATGGAGGCGATGGTCGGGGTCCGGCAGTCGGCGACGGCAGTGATGGCGCCCTGCATCTTCCGCAGCGTGGTGTGGAAGTCGGCCCGGGCCTTCGCGCCGGCGTCCAGGCCGGGCAGCGTCGCACCCATCGCGGGCAGGTCGAGGCCGTAGCTGAAGTTCTTGCCGGAGCCGGTCAGCACGATCGCGCGTACGTCGGGGTCGTCATCGAGAGTGCCGAACACGTCGGGCATCTCGGACCAGAACGCCGGACCCATCGCGTTGCCCTTGCCGGGCCCCAGCAGCGTCACCTGGGCGACGTGGTCCTTGGTCTCGACGGAAACGGACTCGTACGTGTCGGTCATGGGGTGGACACTACCGAGTATGGATGAACTCGAGAGTGCCGAGGCCACGCTCGACGTGCTGCAACGCGTGCTGCACGGCCTCACCCCGGACGATCTGTCCCGTCGGACACCGTGTCGTGAGTTCGACGTGGCGGGGCTGACGGATCACCTGCTGAAGTCCATCACGATGATCGGCTCGGCGGCCGGGGCGCAGCTTCCCGAACGCGACCTCACCGCCTCGGTGGAGGATCAGGTGATCGCCGCGGCGCGCCCGGCCGTGGCGGCATGGCGACGACGCGGGCTGGATGGCATGGTGCCGTTCGGGCAGGGCGAGGCGCCGGCCCGGATGATGGCGCGGATCCTGTCGCTGGAGTTCCTGGTGCACGCCTGGGATTACGCGGCGGCCACGGGGCAGACGGTCGACGTGGCGGATGAGCAGCCGGAGTGTGTCCTGGGGTGGGCGCGCGAGATCATCACGCCGGAGGGGCGCGTGCGCGCCGGCTTCGACGACCCGGTTGCGCTCGGCGCGGACGCCCAGCCGCTCGACCGGCTGCTGGCCTTTACGGGCCGCCGGCCGACGGGTTAGACGCGCTGCAGGTAGAAGTAGCCGTAGCGGCCGTCTTGTAGCCCCGCCTTGCCGTTCATGATGCCCATGACGGTTGTGTCATCGACCTTCTTGAAGTGGTCGTGGATGGCTTGGCCGTCGTAGACCATGGTGGCGGTCACCTCGCCGCGAAACTCCTCAAGCCACAGGCTGGCGCCGCCCTTGCTGAGCTTCTCGTTGTTGAACTTGTTGCCGGCCTCGTCGAGGCACACGATCGGCTGCACGTCGTTCGGCGACGTCATCGTCTTTCCGAACCAGTTCGCCTTCTTCAGCAGGCCGCTGACGGGGTGGCCGGTGTCGAACGCGCCGCCTTTCCACTCGCCGAGCATGAAGTTGATGCCCGCGGGCGCCAGGACGGCCCAGAACGCGTCGAGTTCGGCGTCGGGGATCTGGCCCTCACGGCTCACGAATCCGTCGAATGTGCCGCGTGCGTCGCTCACGTGGTCTCCCCTGTCCGAGTGCCGTCGTCGCCCGCGCGCCAGTGCCGGGCGAACTCCAGAAAGGCGTCATTCTCGTGTGGGGCACCGATGGTGACCCGCACGCCGTCCTCACCGTACGGGCGCACGATGAGGCGGTTGTCGGCGGCCCTGGCCACGAAGTCCAGGGTGCGTTCGGCCAGCGGCAGCCAGACGAAGTTCGCCTGTGAGGGTGGGAACTCGAATCCGGCGTCTCGCAGCGCGGCGCTGACGCGGATGCGTTCGGCGACGACGGCGTCGGTCCGGGCCAGGAGTTCGTCGGCGGCCTCCAGGCTGGCGATGGCCGCGGCCTGGGACACGCTCGTCGCGCTGAACGGCACGTAGACCTTGCCCAGCGCGGTGATGATCTCCGGATCGGCCACGGCATACCCGACGCGGAGGCCTGCCAGCCCGTAGGCCTTCGAGAAGGTGCGCAGGACAACCACATTGCGGTGGCTCCGGACCAGCCCGAGGCTGTCGGGCACCAGCCCGTCGCGGATGTACTCCACGTAGGCCTCGTCGAGCACGATCAGGATGTCCGACGGCACCGCCGCCACGAACCGGGCCAGTGCCTCGGGTTCGACCACGGTGCTGGTCGGATTGTTCGGGTTGCAGACGAAGATCAGGCGGGTGCGGTCGGTGATCGCCGCGAGCATGGCGTCGAGATCGTGAGTCTCGTCACGCAGCGGGACCGGGACACCGGTCGCGCCGGCGGTGCGGATCTGCAGCGGATAGATCTCGAAACTGCGCCATCCGAACACCACTTCGTCCCCGGCGGCGGATGTGATTTGTATCAACTGCTGGCACAGGCTCACCGAACCGCAGCCGACGGCGATGTGCTCCGGCGCGAAGTCGACGTGCTTCGCGAGGTGTTCGCGCAGGTCCAGATACCCGTTGTCGGGGTAGCGGTTGATGTTCTCGGTGGCTTTGAGGATGGCCTCGCGCACGCTGGGAAGCGGTGGAAACACCGTTTCGTTGCTCGCGATCTTGATTGCGCCCGGGACTGTTTTGCCTGGTGCGTACGCCGGAAGATCGGCCATTTCGGGGCGCAGACGGATACTCACTTGGCCAGGATAGGGGAGGCTGTGTACTGTGTGCCCTCGGCGGTTTCGGGCGACAGGACGGAGTCCGGTACCCTCACAGAAGTTCAAAGGAGGCGTGCCAGAGCGGCCGAATGGGACTCACTGCTAATGAGTTGTCCCCCTTACAGGGGACCGGAGGTTCAAATCCTCTCGCCTCCGCCAAGGTTGATACCGTCAACCGCACAACTGAATAACGACAGGCGCCCGTAGCTCAACGGATAGAGCATCTGACTACGGATCAGAAGGTTAGGGGTTCGAATCCCTTCGGGCGCACTCTAGAAAAATCGAGGCGTGGTCTGCGGACCGCGCCTCGATTTTTGTTTGGTGCATCGAGATCGACAGCAGGGCTGCGACTCGTGCGGAACAACAACCCTGGCGTCGATCTCGGCGCAGCGGCGTCGGCTCCAGACTCGCGGCGCTCTACTCGGAGGCGACGGCTGTAGCGATGTCGAGGGCCATCTCGCGCAGGACGTCGTCGGTCACGAACTGACGGGCGGTCTGGCGGTTCAGCTTCAGCACGGAAACCAGGAGTTCGACGTGGCCGGCGACCTGGACGCGGGCCAGGTCGGACGGCAGGTGCAGACCGTGCAGATCGGCGAGGTAGCCGCGCAGCACGGTGACGCGATCGTTCATCCACGGTGACCGGCCGGCCACCGTGGACGTCGAGGTCTTCAGCTGCCCGGCATATCGGCGCTGCCGCGGCTGCTCGAACACGCCGTGGTGGCTTTGACGCGCAGACTTGGCGGGACGCGTCCGTGCTCGCACGCGGATGTCACCCTGGGGTGAAGCGCATCCCGTGAATGCCGCCGTGCGCATGACCCTGGCGGTTGCCATGGCGTGTCTGTGACCCATCGTTCCCGTACCTGCCGACAAAAGTTGTTTGCCAGTTAACTTTACGGGAATGTCTCAGCTTCAGCTCAGGTTCGGGCGTGGCCTGGGCCTCAGTTCCACAGCACCGCGATCGCCGACGCCAGCAGTGGCAGCACGCCGGCGGCGATGAACAGCGGCATGACGGGTTGGTCGCCTGCGCGACGCTGGCGCGCCGTGCCGATGCCCAGTACCGCGCCGAGCGCGACCAGGATGACCAACTTGGTGCCGATCTTCGGGTAGTTCAGGACGATGCCGGCCGGCCAGGGTGCCGCCAGGGCCAGGCCGGTGATGAGTGACAGTGTCATGCCCCAGGTCATCACCGGGGTGATCAGGAACCGTCGGGCCGCGGCCTCGGCGATCCAGGCGCCGACCATGACCGCGAAACCGAGCAGATGCGCATATACAACTACGTTGCGTAGTAGGTCCATGGTCGGAGTGTAAGCGGCGCGGCGGCGCGGGATGCCCGAACCCGCCGATGTGGTTCCAGGGCTCGCCGGTGCTGGTCACGTAGGCTCGGCTGAATGCGGCTGCTGCTCATCGCCGATACCCATGTACCCAGGCGCGCCAAGGATCTCCCCGCTCAGGTGTGGGACGAGGTGGACCAAGCGGATGTCGTTGTCCACGCCGGTGATTGGGTCGATCCCGCCCTGCTCGACGCGCTCAGCTCCCGCGCAGCACACCTGATCGGTTGTTGGGGCAACAACGACGGGGCGGAACTGCGCCGCCGGCTGCCCGAGCGTGCCGACGTGACGCTGGATGGACTGCGATTCACCGTCGTGCACGAGACGGGAGCGGCCACCGGCCGGGAGGCCCGGATGGCCCGGGACTACCCGGGCAGTGACGTCCTGGTCTTCGGGCACAGCCACATCCCGTGGGATACCACCGCGAAAACCGGTCTGCGCTTGCTGAATCCGGGTTCACCGACCGACCGCAGGCGCCAGCCGTACTGCACGTACATGACGGCACGCATCAGCGCCGGTGTGCTCGACGAGGTCACGCTGCACACACTGGACCGGACCCGAACGTCTTAGACGGCTAGCTGGCCTCTTCCGCGCAGATCAGTTCGATGTGCTTGGTGGCCCAATTGGCCAACGGTTCAAGGGATTCGAGCAACTGCTCGCCCGCGGGCGTCATGGAGTACTCCACCCGCGGCGGCACCTCGTGGTAGCTCTCGCGGTGCACCACGCCGTGACTCTGGAGTTCCTTGAGATGCTGGGTCAGCATTTTCTGGGACACCCCGGGCAGGCTCCGGTGCAGCGCGTTGAACCGCTTCGGCCCGCCTTGAAGCTCCCAGAGGATGAGCGGCTTCCACTTTCCGTCCACCACGGCGAACGCCGCATCGAGTCCGCAGGTGTACTTGCCCAGTTGGGTCATGACGGGATCCTTGCAGTTCAGGGCCAATAGTTTCGAAAAAGTAAGTATCCCACTTTTAAGTGGGTACTTGTCCTGTAGTCAGTGTCTCTCCAACGATGGTGCCATGACAACCACACGCCATTCGGTCAGTTTTCTCGGTCTGGGTGAGATGGGCTCAGCGCTGGCCCGCGCCGCGATCACAGCGGGGCACCCCACCACCGTCTGGAATCGCACCGCCGCGCGGGCCGCGGCACTCGTCGAAGAGGGCGCGACTGTTGCGGCCGATCCTGCTGAGGCTCTCGCCGCAGACCTCATCGTGGTCTGTCTGTTCGATCAGGCTTCGGTACACGAGGTGCTCGACCCGGTGGCGCACCAGCTGGCGGGGCGCCGCGTGGTGAACCTGACCACGACGTCACCGGAGGGTGCGCGCGAGCTGGCCAGTTGGGCAGCCGGGCACGGGGTCGACTATCTCGATGGCGGCATCATGGCGACGCCGGAAATGATCGCGACGCCACAGTCGGCGATCCTCTACAGCGGCTCGGCAGCGTTGTTCGAGGACCACCGGACGTTCTTCGAAATCTGGGGCAGCGCTGAGTACTTCGGTGACGACGCAGGCATGGCGTCGCTATACGACCTGGCACTGCTGTCCGCCATGTATGTGATGTTCGCCGGTTTCTTCCACGGCGCTGCGATGGTGGGCGCGGCCGGTGTTCCCGCGAAGGAGTTCGCCGCCCGCACCGCGGCGTGGCTGCCGGCCCTGATGCCTGCGATCGCCGAGTACGCCACAGTCATCGACGGCGGCGACTACTCCGTGGCCGGCCAGCAGAGTCTGCTGTTCTCCGATCTCACTGACATCGTCAACGCCAGCCGGGACCAGGGGGTCAGCACCGAAGTCGTCGACGTGGTGCAGCGGCTGATCCACCGGCAGATCGATGCGGGCCACGGCAGTGACGGCTTCGCCCGCGTCATCGAGAGCATCAAGAACGGAGTGGCCGCATGACGGTGAGCGTGCTCGGTCTGGGACCGATGGGACAGGCCCTTGCGGGCGCCCTGGTGACGGCGAAATACCCCACCACGGTGTGGAATCGGACGCCGGGCAAGGCTGACGCGCTGCTGGCGCGTGGTGCACGGTGGGCAGATACGCCGGCGGCGGCAGCTGCTGCCAGTGACCTCATCCTGGTCAACGTCGTCGATCAGGCGGCCGCGGACGCCGTGCTGGACGCCGCGGGCGATGCGATCGCGGGCCGGGTGGTCGTGGGGCTGTCTTCGGACATCCCCGATTCGGCGCACCGCACGGAGGAGCTGGTGATCGCGCGTGGGGCGCGCTATCTGGACGGAGCCATCATGACTCCGACCGATACCATCGGAACACCCAGCGCCAGCATTCTTTTCGCGGGCCCGCAGGACCTGTTCGACGCCCACCGGCCGGTGTTCGATGCGCTGGCCACGGTCAACTGGGTCGGCCCGGATGTGGGCCGGGCCGCGGCGTACGACATGGCGCTGCTCGACATCTTCTGGACTTCGATCAGCGGGTTCGTGCACGCCCTCGCGATGGCCGGTGCGCACGATATCGCCCCCGCCGAACTGCTGCCGCATGCGAGCAACATCGCCGCCATCCTGCCGCCGATCTTCGGCGAGATCGCCGAGCGCGTCGAGGCCGACCGTCACGGCGACGCCAGTGCCTCGGTGTCCTCGGTGGCCGCATCGGTCCGGCATCTGATCGCGGCGTCACAGTCGGCGGGCTTCGATGCCGGTGCGCTGGAAGCGTTCCGGGGGTACGTGGACTCCGCGGTCGCCGCCGGTCACGGCGCCGACGAGATCAGCCGGATCCGCCCGGCGGCCGTGAGCGTTTCGACGCCGTGAGGTGAACGCCGCTTTACATATATAGACACGAGGTAAAAACTTTGAACTTGTATTGACAAGTTCTGGTGATGTGGACCACAGTGGCCGCATGGGAAATCACAGCTACGACGTCGTGGTGGTCGGTGCGGGCATCGTCGGCCTGGCGCATGCGTATCACGCGCACCAGCGGGGACTGAGCGTCGCCGTCGTCGATCACGCCGACGGCGTCCTCGGCGCCTCGGTCCAGAACTTCGGGCACGCCTGCATCACCGCGCAGTCCGGGGTCGCGGGGGACTACGGCCGCAACGGTCGCAGGCACTGGCTCGATCTGTCCCGTAAGGCCGGCTTCTGGTCCGCGGAGTCGGGCACCTACTGCATCGCCCGCCACGATGATGAACGTGCGGTGATGGAGGAATTCGCCGCCGCGCGCGGCGACGGCGAGGTGCGGTTGCTGAGCCGTGAGCAGATTCTCGAACGGATTCCGGTGGTGCCCAACGGGGTCACCGGTGGCATGTACCTACCGAATGATCTGCAGGTCGACCCGCGAACGGCCGCACCGTCGATCGCCCGGTGGCTCGCCGGTGAGGGCGTCGACTTCCATTGGCGCACCGCGGCATCCGGGTTCGAGCCGGGAGTGGTGCACACGTCGCGCGGACCGCTGCGCGCAGGTACGACGTTCGTCACGGTGAACTACGACGTGGATCGGTTGTTCCCCGCGCTGGCCGAACGCGACGGCCTGCTGAGGTGCCGGCTGCACATGTTGCGCGCCCGCCTGCCGCTGGCTTTCGCTCTGCCCGCGCCGCTGTTCACCGGTTGGTCACTGCTGAGGTACTCGGGATTCGAAGGCCTCCCGAGTACCCAAGCGGTGGCCGAGCGGCTGCGCGCCGAACATCCCGACTACATCGCCATCGACCTCCACCAGATGTACACCCCGCAGCCCGATGGCTCTCTGCTGATCGGCGACACCCACTACCGCGACATCTCCGCACCGCCGTTCCAGTCTGAAGAGGGCTTCGCCGTGCTCCTCGAAGAGGCGCGGAAACTGTTCGGCGTCAACGACATCGAGGTGACAGAGCGCTGGCAGGGCGTCTACACCTCGGCGCCGGGACAAGAGTTCCTCATCGAGCAGCCCATCGAGGGCACCCATGTCGTCACCGTCACCACCGGGATCGGCATGACCACCAGCATGGGCCTGGCCTACGACAGCGTCGAGAACGCCCTTGACCGCGACAAAGTCGTCGCACACGCCTGACCGATCCACCTGACCAGAAGGGAAACCCATGAGTACCAAGACAACTGATCTGATCAGCCTCATCGTGTTCGATATGGCCGGCACCACGGTGGAGGACAGCGGGCTGGTTCAGCAGTCATTCCTGGCCGCCGACAGTCATGCGGGGCTCTCGAAGACCGACGCCGACCGGGAGGAGATGTTGCGCTACGTCTCCGACACCATGGGCCAGTCGAAGATCGTGGTCTTCCGCCACTTGGCCAAGGGCAACGAGGAACAGGCGCAGGCCGCGAACAAGGAGTTCGAGCGCTGCTACGGCCAGCTGGTGGCCGAGGGCAATTGCAGCCCCATCCCGGGTGCCGAAGAAGTCATTACATCTTTACGCTCCAGTGGCATCAAGACCGCGCTGACCACCGGGTTCGCGCGCGAAACCCAGTCGGCCATCATCGACGCCCTGGGCTGGCAGAACCTGGCGGACATCGTGCTGTGCCCGTCGCCAGGGGTGCGGGGCCGGCCGTATCCGGACATGCCGCTGACCGCACTGATGCAGACCCAGACCGATTCCGTGCGTTCGATGATCGTCCTGGGTGACACTTCCTCCGATGTCATCAGCGGATTGCGCGCGGGCGCGCGGGCCTCGATCGGTGTGCTGACCGGTGCACACAACCGGGCACAGCTCTCCGAGGCGGGCGCCACGCACATTCTCGACAGCGTCGCCGCTCTCCCCGCGCTGGTGGCAGCGCTGCGGTAACTCAACACAACAGCTCTTGCGGCGGTCGGTCGTAGGCCTGCCTCCCGACCGCCGCACCGCTCTCTCACGTCGTTCTCTTTCGAGAAACCTGCTCTTGACGTTCGGCCACAGTCTCTTGGCAATCTGCCCCGGCCCGTCAGCACACCGCCTGCAGCACGCCCACATTAGGTGCATTCTCATGACCAACGTAACGACTTCCATCACCCCGACGACAGTCCCGCGCTACCGCCGCTGGCGCATCCAGATCTTTGCGGTCACCTGGATCGCCTATGCCGGCTTCTATTTCACCCGGCAGGCCTTTTCGGTCGCCAAGCTGGGCATTCTCGAAGATCCCATCCTGTCCATCAGCCTGACGAAGAGCACCCTGGCAAACCTCGACGCCGCGTACCTCGCGGCCTACGCCGCCGGTCAGTTCATCTGGGGCCAGGTTTCGGACCGCTTCGGCCCCCGCGTCGTCATCCTCGGTGGCCTGGCGATATCGGCGATCGCCACCGTGTTCATGGGCCTGCTGCCCGCGCTGGTGTTCCTGCTGCCGCTGATGATCGTGCAGGGCCTGGCCCAGTCCACTGGCTGGTCCCCGACTCTGAGCAACATGGCCCAGTTCTTCTCGATCGGGGAACGGGGTCGCGTCCTCGGATTGTGGAGCACCAACTACGCATTCGGCGGCCTGGTGGCCGCACCGATTCTGGGCTGGGCCGCCTACGACGTGTTCGGTTCGTGGCGCGCGGCATTCTTCACCGGTGCCGCCATCGTGGTCGGGGTGTTCGTGCTCGTCCTGTTGTTCCAGCGCAACAGTCCCAAGGACGTCGGGTTGCCACCGATCGAGGAGTACCGCGCGTCGGAGGACGCTCGAGAAGGTGTCGAGCTCGATGACTCGCCCGAAGCGGAGGCCGTCGCCGAGCCGAAGCCGTCGTGGCAGGAATCGCTGAAGGCGGTGCTGAGCGACCGGATGGTGAGAACCCTTGGGGCGTCGTACTTCCTGCTCAAGCCGGCCCGCTACGCGATCCTGCTGTGGGGCCCGGTGATCGTCGCCGAGCGTCTGGTCGACGGCGACAAGTTCCAGGCCGTGGCCATCCCGGTGGCATTCGGTGTCGCGGGTGTGATCGCCCCGATCCTGCTGGGCCGGATCTCCGATCGGGTGTTCAGCGCGCGCCGCGTGCCCGCCTGTGTGATCAGCCTGGGAATCCTGGTGGCGGTGCTGGCGCTGTTCGGTCCGCTCACCGCGACCGGCAATGCCTGGGTCATGGTCGTGGTGCTCGGTCTGATCGGCCTGAGCGTCTATGGCGCCGACGCGATGATCTCCTGTGTCGCCGCGGTGGACTTCGGTACCTCCAAGCACGCCGGTACCGCGGCCGGCTTCATCAACTGCTGCGGTTCGGTGGGGGCGATCCTGGGTGGGCTGCTGCCCGGATATCTGAACACCTCGACGTTGTTCTATGGATTCGCCGCTGCCGCAATGCTTTCCATGCTGCTACTGATCCCGCACTGGAACCGCATGCCCGCCGCCGATTAGCCACCGCGAGCAGACGTGAACTCCCCTGAAAATCACGGATTTTGGGGGGGTTCACGTCTGTTCGGCGGAAGAAAATTTGGTGCGTGCGTTGACGATGCTGAATGTGACGACGTCGGGCCGGTAACGATCATCGGCGCATTCGAAGACCACGCCGTGCTGATCGCGCGAGACGCGCCGCTCGCGGAGCAGCGGGCTGCCCGGCGCGATGCCGAGGTTCGCGGCGTCGTCAGGACCGGCGGCCACCGCGTCGAGCACGTGCTCCATCGAGTCGAAGTACACGCCGCGGCTGGCCAGGTAGTCCGTCATCGAGCCGGAGTCGGTGTCGAATTCGAACAGCAGGGAACCCACCGGCTCGATGAATGTGCTGCGTTCGATCATCGCGGGTTCGCCGTCGAGCAGTCGCACGCGCAGCACCTCGACCACGAAGTCGTCGGCAGTCAAACCCAAGGGTTCCATGGCGGATTCGGGTACGCGGCGGCGCGCCACCTCGATGGTGCGATTGCCCGCGGTGCGGCCCACCCGCTCGGCCCACTGGGTGAACGGGGTGAAGGTGTCCAGGGTCTGCGTGGCGTCGTGACTGCGCACCACCGCGGGTTTGCCACGCGAGACGCGGATCAGGCCTTCGTTCTTCAGGGTGGCCAGGGCTTGGCGTACCGGGCCGCGGGACACGTCGAACTCGGCGCACAGCGCACTCTCGGTGGGCAGCGCCTGACCGATGGCGTACTCGCGGCGGGTGATGCGCTGACGCAGTTCGGCCGCGACGTGCTCGTGGCGTGAACGGGGCCCCGCCATCCGCATCACCTTCCAGTTGTCATGACAAGTTTGCCAGCTACATTACCGTGCGGTGTTCAGGGCAGGCCGCCGTCGACCCGCAGGATCGAGCCGGTGGTGAAGCTGGACGCGTCCGACATCAGAAACAGTGCGGCGCCGACGATCTCGGGCGGATTGCCGGCCCGCCGCAGGGCGAGGTGGCCGAACGGGTCGCCGGCCATGTCCCAGGCCTTGCTGACATCGGTGAGAAACGGCCCGGCCATCAGGGTGTTGACCCGCACGGTCGGCCCGAATGCCTTCGCCAGGCCTTCGGTCATGGCGTTCAGGCCGGCCTTGGCCGCGGCGTAGGGCAGCATGTACTGGTCGGGCCGCAGCGACCCAGACGAGCTGACGTTGATGATCACGCCTCTGCCGACGGCCGCCATCCGCTCACCGAGCAGAGCCGAAAGCCGGAACGGCCCTTTGAGATTCAGATTGAAAACCGAGTCGAAGAGTTTCTCGGTGACGGAGCCGAGCGACTCGTACAGCGGTGACATGCCCGCGTTGTTGACCAACACGTCGACCTTGCCGAACCGCTCATAGGTGGCCTCGACCAGACCGTCGAGTCGATCCCACCGCCCCACGTGAACCTGATAGGGCAGGGCGGCGCGACCCGTGGCGGCGGTGATCTCGTCGGCCGCGGCCACGCAGGAGTCCAGATTGCGGCTGGCGATCACGACGTCGGCGCCGCAGCGTGCCGCTCCCATCGCGATCTCACGGCCCAGTCCGCGGCTGCCGCCGGTCACCAGCACGACCCGATCGGTGAGGTCGAACAGTTCGTCGGCATAGCCCATGTCGCAGCCCTCTCCGGCCGTCCCGCACCGCGGACCTATGGTGACACGGTGCAACTGCTTCTCGTCCGACATGCTCTACCGCTCCGCAGCGAGCCCGGTCAAGGGTCCGACCCTGATCTGTCCGCCGAGGGCATCGCCCAGGCGCAGCGCCTGCCCGCGGCCCTGGCCCGGTTTCCCATCAGCCGGCTCGTCAGCAGCCCGCAGCGGCGGGCCATCCAGACCGCGGGGCCGCTGGCCGAGGAACTCGGACTGAAGGTCGACGTCGACGAGCGGCTCGCCGAGTACGACCGCGACATGTCGCACTACGTGCCGATCGAGGAGATCGCGAAGGAGAACCCCGAGGAGCTGGCCCGGCTGCTTTCGGGTCATCTGCCGAGCAGCGTCGACGAGAAGGCGTTCCTTTCGCGGATCGACGTCGCCGTCGGAGAGCTCGTGGCGAACGGCGACCACGACGGCACCGTCGCGGTGTTCAGCCACGGTGGCGTGATCAACGTGCTGCTGCACCAGATCCTCGGCACCGAGCGGCTGCTGTCCTTCCACGTCGACTACGCCTCGGTGACCCGGCTGCTGTCGTCGCGCTCGGGCAAGCTGGCCGTCGCCTCGGTCAACGGCACCGAGCACGTGTGGGATCTGCTGCCGCGGAATCGTCTCGGCGAGAGCTCGCGCGAAGAGCAACAAGCCGGGTGGTAAACAGTGACCGTGACAAAGCTGGAGGGTCTCGACCTCACCGCCCTGGACCGGCATCTGCGTTCTGAAGGCATCGCCCGCAGTGGCGAGCTGCGTGCCGAATTGATCGCCGGTGGCCGTTCCAACCTCACCTTCCGGGTGTGCGACGACGCGTCGGCCTGGGTGCTGCGCCGTCCGCCGCTGCACGGGCTGACGCCGTCCGCGCACGACATGGCCCGCGAGTACAAGGTGGTGGCGGCGTTGGCCGGCACCGCCGTCCCAGTCGCGCGTGCGGTGACGATGAGCAACGACGACTCCGTGTTGGGCGCGCCGTTCCAGATGGTCGAGAACGTCGACGGCCTCGTGGTCCGCAGTGCCTCAGAACTTGAGGCACTCGGTGACGAGCAGGTGATCGGCCACAGCGTCGACGCCCTGATCCGGGTGCTGGCCGACCTGCATGCCGTGGACCCGGAGGCGGTCGGTCTCGGCGACTTCGGCAAGCCCGCCGGCTACCTGGAACGCCAGGTGCGGCGCTGGGGTTCGCAGTGGGATCTGGTCCGGCTGCCCGACGATCCCCGCGACGACGACGTCAAGCGCCTGCACCAGGCTCTGGCGGAGTCGGTTCCGGCGCAGAGCCGCAATTCGATCGTGCACGGCGACTACCGCATCGACAACACCATCTTGGACGCACAGGACCCGACGAAGGTCCTGGCGGTGCTGGATTGGGAGCTTTCCACGCTGGGCGACCCGTTGAGCGACGCCGCTCTGATGTGTGTGTACCGCGACCCGATGTTCAACCTGATCCTGAGCATGGAGGCGGCGTGGAGTTCACCGCTCATGCCGTCGGCCGACGAGCTGGCCAACCGCTATTCGGTGCAATCGGGTCAGGATCTGGCGCACTGGGACTTCTACATGGCGCTGGCCTACTTCAAGGCGGCGATCATCGCCGCGGGCATCGACTTCCGCGCACGACAGGGCTCCGAGGCACCGGGTGGTTCCAGCGTCGGCGAGGCGGTGGCCCCGGCCATCGCCTCGGGCCTGCGCGCCATCGGCTGACGGCTCAGCTGCGCTGCGCGGCCTTGAAGTTCTTCTTGGCCGCCCGGCGCAACTGGAAGATCCGTGCCGACCCGGCGGCGACCGTCAGCAACCCGCCGGCCACGGCGGCACCGAGGATCGCCACGCCCGTCGGCAATGACCAGTGCCAGCTGAGGAACGTCATCGGGACTGGATCGGTGTTCTGTGCGATGAAGATCAGCAGCACGATCAGCACCAGGAAGCCCAGGATCAGGGCTGACCACAAGGCTCCGGCGCGGGTGAGTTTGGGCTCGGTGGCCTTACCGGTTTTGGCCGGGGTTTTGCCGGGCTCGGGGGCTTTGGCTGGGTCGGGTGCCGCGGGGTCCGGTATGGCCGCAGTGGGCTCGGGCAAATCGGGCGATGCAGACGGATCGCTGGTCATGTTGCCATCTTTGCCCGTTGAGGCGACAAAGCAAACCACCGTGGGGTAAAGCGCGGCGGCATGTCGGGTGTGCCGTTAGGGTCGTCAGAGGCCGATCGTCCAGCCGCCGTCGCCGAAAGGACGCGCCTGTGCAGCGCAAACCCCTGGCAATCGCGATGACCCTGCTCGCCCTGATCGTGCCGCTGGCGGTGGCCTGCGGAAGCGCCAATCCGCTGGGCGGCGGACCTATCTCGGGCGACCTCAAATCGATCACTGTCGGCTCCGCCGACTTTCCGGAGTCGAAGATCATCGCCGAGATCTATGCCCAGGCTCTGGAGGCCAATGACTTTCAGATCCGCAGGCAGTTCGGTATCGGTAGTCGTGAGACGTATGTGCCTGCGGTGCAGGATCACTCGATCGATCTGATCCCCGAGTACACCGGAAATCTCCTGCAGTACTTCGACGCGGAGGCGACTGCCACCACCTCCGATGAGGTTCTGATCGCGCTGTTCAAAGCTCTACCGGGGGATCTGTCGATCCTGTATCCCTCGCCCGCCGAGGACAAGGACACGCTCGCGGTGACTGCCGAGACCGCCCGGCGCTGGAACCTGAAGACCATCGCCGATCTGGCGGCGCATTCGGCGGAGGTGAAAGTCGGTGCCCCATCGGAGTTTCAGACCCGCCAAACGGGTTTGGTCGGTCTGAAGTCCCGGTACGGCCTCGACATCGCGCCGGTCAACTTCGTCGCGATCAGCGACGGCGGCGGGCCTGCCACCGTGCAAGCGCTGAACAGCGGCGCCGTCACGGCCGCGAACATCTTCAGTACGTCACCGGCCATCGAGCAGCACAACCTGGTGCCGCTGGAGGATCCCAAGAACGCCTTCCTGGCCGCCAACGTCGTTCCGCTGGTGGCCTCGCAGAAGATGTCCGATGAACTCAAGACCGTGCTCGACGCGGTGTCGGCCAAGCTCACCACCGAGGCACTGATCGAGTTGAACACCGCGGTGGAAGGCAACGCCGGGGTCGATCCCGACGAGGCCGCCGAAAAGTGGATTCGGGACAACGGATTCGACAGGGCGATGATCAAGTGATCACTTTCGAGAACGTCACCAAGCAGTATCCGGACGGCACGGTCGCCGTCGACAGCCTCAATCTGGAAGTGCCGCAGGGCACTCTGACGGTGTTCGTCGGTCCGTCGGGCTGCGGCAAGACCACCTCGATGCGGATGATCAACCGGATGATCGATCCCACCTCCGGCACCCTCACGGTCAACGGAGAGGACATCAGCACGGTCGACCCGGTCAAGCTGCGGCTCGGGATCGGCTATGTCATCCAGAGTGCCGGGCTGATGCCGCATCTGCGGGTGGTCGACAACGTCGCGACGGTGCCGGTGTTGCGGGGTGAATCGCGGCGCAGCGCGCGCAAGGCCGCGATCGGGGTGATGGAACGGGTGGGGCTCGACCCGAAACTGGCCGACCGCTATCCGGCGCAGCTTTCGGGCGGGCAACAGCAGCGCGTCGGGGTGGCCCGCGCGTTGGCCGCGGACCCGCCGATCCTGTTGATGGACGAGCCGTTCAGCGCGGTCGACCCGGTGGTGCGCGAGGATCTGCAGGCCGAAATCCTGCGATTGCAAAGCGAATTGCGCAAGACCATCGTGTTCGTCACCCACGACATCGACGAAGCGGTCAAACTCGGGGACAAGGTCGCGGTGTTCGGCCGCGGCGGGGCCCTGCTGCAATACGCCGATCCCGCGTTTGTGTTGTCGAACCCCGCCAACGAACTCGTATCGGGATTCGTCGGCGCCGACCGCGGTTACCGCGGTCTGCAGTTCTTTCACGCCAGCGGCCTGCCCCTGCACGAGATCAAGCACGTCGACGCGGACGACATCGATGCGCTGAACCTGAGCCCGGGGGAGTGGCGGTTGGTGATCAAATCCGGCACGCCGTTCGCGTGGATCAACGCCGAGGGCGTCGAGGTGCACCGCAACGGCAATGAGCTCTACGACAGCACCATCGGCGGCGGTTCGTTCTTTCCCCCCGACGGCAACCTGCGGCAGGCGCTGGACTCCGCGCTGTCCTCACCGAGCGGCCTCGGTGTGGCGGTCGACGAGGACGGCCGGCTCCTCGGGGGTGTGCGCGCCGACGATGTCCTGGAGGCGCTCAAGCAGCAGCGCCGCGTTCCGGAGCTGGGGTAGCCCATGCGATATCTGCTGAACCATCTCGACGACCTGTGGGTGCTGACCGTCGTGCACCTGCGGTTGTCGTTGGTACCGATCGTGCTGGGGCTGCTGATCGCCGTGCCGCTGGGAGCGGCGGTTCAGCGCACCACCGCGCTGCGGCGGATGACCACCCTCACGGCGAGCATCATCTTCACCATCCCGTCGCTCGCACTGTTCGTGGTGCTGCCGCTGATCATCCCGACCCGCATCCTGGACGAGGCCAATGTCATTGTGGCGCTGACGCTTTACACCACGGCACTGTTGGTGCGGGCGGTGCCCGAGGCGCTCGACGCGGTCCCCGAACAGGTGCGTGACGCGGCGACGGCGGTCGGCTACCGGCCGCTGTTGCGGATGCTCAAGGTCGAACTTCCGCTGGCCATCCCCGTGCTGACGGCAGGGTTGCGCGTTGTCGCGGTCACCAACATCTCGATGGTGTCGGTGGGCTCGGTGATCGGCATCGGCGGCCTGGGCACCTGGTTCACCGAGGGTTATCAGTCCAACAAGAGTGACCAGATCATCGCCGGGATCATCGCGATCTTCGTGCTGGCCGTCGTGATCGACAGCCTGATCATGTTGGCAGGCAGGGCGATCACGCCGTGGAATCGCCAGCCGAGCCCGTCTCGCACGTCCCGTCGTCTAGAGGCGGCCGCATGAACTTCCTGCAGCAGGCACTCGACTTCATCTTCAGCGCCGCCAACTGGGGCGGGCCCGCCGGACTGACGGCGCGCATCGTCGAACATCTGCAGTACACCGGGGTCGCGGTCCTGGCCTCGGCCCTGGTCGCGATCCCCGTCGGCCTGCTCATCGGGCACACCGGCCGCGGCACCTTCCTGGTCGTCACCGGGGTCAACGCACTGCGCGCCCTACCCACCCTCGGCGTGCTGCTGCTCGGGGTGCTGTTGTGGGGGCTGGGCCTGGTGCCGCCGACGGTCGCCTTGATGCTGCTGGGCATCCCGCCGCTGTTGGCGGGCACCTATGCAGGGATCGCGAACGTCGATCCTGCCGTCGTGGACGCGGCGCGCTCGATGGGCATGACCGAGCGCCGGGTGCTGTTCGGGGTCGAGGTGCCCAATGCACTGCCGTTGATCGTGGGTGGGCTGCGCACCGCGACGCTGCAGATCGTGGCGACGGCGACGGTCGCCGCGTATGCGAGCCTCGGTGGCCTTGGCCGGTACCTCATCGACGGCATCAAGGTGCGCCAGTTCCACATCGCTCTGGTGGGTGCGCTCATGGTCACGGCGTTGGCCCTGATCCTCGATGCCGCGCTGGCGTTCGCGGTGTGGTTGTCGGTGCCCGGTAGTGGCCGGTTGGGGGGCCGGCGCCGGATTCCGCAGCCGTTGCTCGGTGATGAGGTCGCGCTCGAGTCGCGTGCGGCGGGGAGTTCCGGACTCGGCTACGACGGCCGTGCCTCGTCGCATACGGTATACGGGTGAGCGACCAGAAGGACCGTGCCTGGCCTGCAGTGCTGACATGGCGGGCGCACGACGTATCGCGGATGGAGTCTGTTCGGGTTCAGTTGTCGGGCAAGCGAATCAAGGCCTACGGCCGGATCGTGGCCGCCGCCGCCGAGTCTCATCCGGCGTTCTCGGCCTCCTACGACCTGATCACCGACGAGACCGGCGCCACCAAGCGACTGTCGCTCACCGTCACACTGGCCGAACGGGAACGCCAGCTCTCCATCGCCCGCGATGAGGAGAACATGTGGCTGGTACAGGACCACACCCAGACGAAGCGCTCAGATTACGGCGGTGCGCTCGACGTCGACGTCGTGTTCAGCCCGTTCTTCAATGCGCTGCCCATCCGGCGCACCGGCCTGCACGAGCGGGCTGAGTCGATGACCCTGCCCGTCGTCTACGTGCGATTACCGGACTTCTCGGTCGAGACGGCCGACATCAGCTACAGCAGTTCCGGCCCGGGCGCCGGGGTGAAGCTGCATTCGCCGGTCGCCGACACCACCATCACGGTGGATTCCGACGGTTTCATCCTTGATTACCCAGGACTGGCAGAGCGGATCTGATCACCCCACCGGCTCGTCCGGCGGCCGCCAGCTCGGCCCGCCAGTTGTCCGTGCCCACCACCGTCGTCATGATCTCGGGGCGGCTGAAGCTGTCGTAGCGCATCCGGGCGGCGTGACCGGTGTCGACCAGATCGGCAACCGAACCCGTGGCGGCCAGGACGTCCTTGGCGCGGGTCAGCAGTTCGATGCCGCGCTCCAGGGTGGGCAGCAGCTGGTCGGCGTTGGCCTCGCACATGGCCCGCACCAGGTGCGGTGCGGTGGCCGCGACCCGGGTGCCGTCGCGGAACGACCCGGCGGCCAGGGCGAAGGCCAGCGGCACCTCACCGGCCATCAGGGCCAGGGTTTCGGCGAACAGGTGCGGCAGATGCGAGATGGCGGCCGCGGCGGCGTCGTGCTCATCGGAGCGGGCCGGCACCACGACCGCGTGGCAGTCCAGTGCGAGCTGGGTGACCAGCGACCAGACCCGCGCGTCGACGTGATCGTCCACGCTGACCACCCATGGGGCGCCGGTGAAAAGTGCGGCGTCCCCGGCCGACCAGCCCGAATGCGCCGTGCCTGCCATCGGATGGCCACCGACGAAGTTCGGTAGCAGGTCCGCACGGCGCACCTCGTCGAGCACTGCCCCCTTCACGCTGATGACGTCGGTCAGCGGGCACAGCGGCGCGGACTGCTTGACGTGGGCGAGGATCTGCGGCAGCGCCGGCATCGGCACCGCCACCACGATCAGCGCGTCGCGGTCGGCGGCCCGGCCCAAAGCCTCATCGAGATTCTCGGTGGCGTCGAACCCGTCGAACCTCGCGGCCGCGACGGCCTCCATCGACCGGTTGTAGCCGAAGACCTCGCGGCCGGCTCCGGCGGCGGCCCGCATCAGCGATCCACCGATCAGGCCGAGGCCCACCACGCACACGGGGGTGTTCGTCACGCATCAAGGTTGGCATACGGACTGTGCCGGAGCCGAGGGGGTGATCGCTGTCAAAATTGCTGGTCGGCGACTACCGTAGGCGGGCATGGGAGCACAGCGTGCCGCGGCAGACCTGCCTGATGGCTTCGGGGTGGCCGTTGTCCGGGAGGACGGCAAGTGGCGGTGCGCCCCCATGCGTTCGTCCTCATTGAAGAGTCTGACTGCGGCCGAGACCGAGCTTCGTGAGCTGCGCAGCGCCGGGGCGGTCTTCGGGCTGCTCGATGTGGACGACGAATTCTTCGTCATCGTGCGGCCTGCACCTGCGGGAACCCGGTTGTTGCTGTCGGATGCCACTGCTGCGCTGGACTACGACATCGCGGCCGAGGCGCTGGAGAATCTGGACGCTGATCTCGATGAAGAGGATCTCGAAGACTCGGATCCGTTCGAGGAGGGCGACCTGTCGGTGCTGTCGGACATCGGTCTGCACGAGGACGTGCTGGGCGTGATCCTGTCCGAAACCGACCTGTACGCCGACGAGCAGATCGGGCGCATCGCCCGCGAGATGGGCTTCGCCGACGAGTTGTCGGCGGTGCTCGACCGGCTCGGTCGGTGACTGCTTCGAACCAAGCCCTGATTCGCGCGGCGTTGGAGGCCGCCCGGACGGCCGGGCCGCGTGATGTGCCGATCGGTGCGGTGGTGTTCGCGGCCGACGGCACCGAGCTGGCCCGCGCCGCCAATGTCCGTGAGGCCACCGGCGACCCGGCCGGGCATGCCGAGATCGTCGCGATGCGCGAGGCCGCCCGGGTGCTCGGCGACGGTTGGCGGCTGGAGGGTGCGACGCTGGCCGTGACCGTCGAGCCGTGCACCATGTGCGCGGGCGCGCTGGTGCTGGCCAGGGTGGCGCGGGTGGTGTTCGGCGCGTGGGAACCCAAGACCGGTGCGGTGGGCTCGCTGTGGGATGTGGTGCGTGACCGGCGGCTCAACCACCGTCCCGAGGTGGTCGGCGGAGTTCTGGCCGACGAGTGCGCGGCGCTGCTGGAGGAGTTCTTCGCGGCTCAGCGGTAGTTGCCCAGTCTGAACTTATGTGCGAGTTTGTGCCCGATTCTCGACTTCAACTTCAGACTCGCGACCGATTAGGGCCTGCGGCGCTCGCCCGGTAAGCTGCCACACGGTGGCGTGTCCGAGCGGCCTAAGGAGCACGCCTCGAAAGCGTGTGACGGGTAACCCCCGTCCGAGGGTTCAAATCCCTCCGCCACCGCCATAAGCCCGCTTCCTGTCATCGCAGGTGGCGGGCTTTTTATTGGTTGACGGCGCGGTGCATCCCTTCTGGCGCACTGCGACGAGTGTGCAGTGTTTCGTGATTTCAGGCCGCTCACGCCACCAGAGGTTGCACATTCGCCACAGCGTTTTGCGACTAGTTCGGGTCAGACTGCCCGTCGGGCGACAGTCGCAACACCGAGGAATCCCGCTCGGGTTGTCGCTGCGCACGGTGCCCGCCACACTTTCGGTCAAGCGCCAGCCGGCCGGGTCCGCTGAGCAGCAGGCTGACCACGCCGGCCAGGATCAGCAGTGCCTCGCGGAAACCGGGCAGCGGATCACCGCCGGGCAGCGGCTCGGGGATGCCGCCCGCGAAGAAGCCGAGCACCAAGAGACCCGCGACGTTGAGCGCGTTCACCACCGTGGCGAGCCGGAAGAAGATCCCGAGCAGGATGCCGAGGCCGCCGCCGAATTCGATGACACCGACGATCCAGCCGACGAGATCGGCGAACGGCACCCCGAGCTGCCCGACCAGATAGGCGATGTTGGCGTGCCCGCCGGACGCGAACAGTTTGATGCCGCCGTGCAGGATCAGCCCGCCGCCGAGGAACAGGCGCAACGGCACCGGAGCCCACTCGCGCCAGGACGTCATGGCAGGGCCGCGAGATAGCGCGTGGCGGCCACACCGGGCATGAAGAAGTACGCGCCGCCGACGGTGTGGACGAAGCGGGGCAAGTCGGTGACGCGGCGGCGGATCGGCTCCTGCTGCACCGTGAATGTCCCGGCCGCCGTGCCGTTTCCGTTCCCGTTTCCGTTGCCATTGCCGCGGGCGCCGGCGATCGGATCGTCCTCGGCGTAGCCGCCGTCGAACTTTGTGCTGTTGACCCAGGTGTGCTGGATGAACTCGAACTGCCGCCCGAGGTGGCTGTTGAAACAGATGAAGTGCAGGCCGCGTTCGACGCCGTCGTCGCTGGCCCCGATCATGTCGGCGGGATCCATGGATGGTGCCAGGGGCGGACCGTAGGCACGACCGCGGCGAATGATGCGGTGGCGCTTGCCCACATCGATCGAACGGTCGGATCCGGGGACGGGGTCGAGTGCATCGCGTGGGTTGGACCGCCGCAGGTGCGAGCCGATCGGGCATTTCAGACCATCGGCATCCTCGGACCGGAAGTACATGAAGTCGTTGTCGTCGGCGAGTGCGGGATCATCGGCGGTCGGTGCTTTCACCAGCGGCGCACCACTGGGCCAGCGCCCGACCATCTTGGCTGCCAGCCCGACGCACGCCGGCACCCGGTCGAGCACATCGGCCGATCGCTCGGCCAGGCTGTTCCAGAAGCCCGCCACATCCTGCTTGAGCTGCCGGAAGACGAGGTAGCTGCCGTCCTTGCCGAGGTCACGCAGTGCCGGCGCGTCTGCCGCGGCCGCCAACAGGTCACGGGGGTCGGCAGCCGGATCCACCAGCGGCCGGTCGGTGTACTGGCCGTAGGCGTTGGGATACCCGAGCACGAATTCACCTGGGGCCACCGTGTTTCCCGCCGGTCCGCCCTCGTCGTAGCCGTCGATCAGCGGTTGCGATATCCCGTCGCGAAAACCGAAGTGCTCCTTGCGTCCCGGGAGTGTCAGCGAATCGAGTCGCCTGACGACGCGGATACCGGCACCGGGCAGGTCGTGACGGTCTTCGAGTGCGCCGACGGCGGCGGCGTCACGCCCGTAGAGCAGCAACAGCGCGTGAATGTCGTCACCGTTCCACCGCCAGCTCGACGGGGAGCTGTCCCCGTGATCGCCGAGAATGCGACGGCGATGCTCGGTGCCGGACATCCCCTCGCGGAACTCGCCGGCGAGCATTGCGAGGTGCTCGGGCCCCAGGCCCAGCCGCGCCAGACCTGACGGCGTGAAGGCGATGTTGGTGCAGGTGTCGGTGATCTCGGGCCGGACTGTGCTGTCGCGCAGCTCCAAGCCCGACAACCACTGCTTGGCCGCCGCGACGTCGTCGATCGTCAGAAGCAGGAACGCCGCGTCATCCAGCGCGCCGTTGCCATGCAGGATGACGCCCTGGATGTCGTGCAGTTGCAGAGTCATAGCCTGTCCCACGGAATGCTGTCGAGCTTTCGGGCCGCCCAGTTGGACTCGGGAAGGTCGTTGCCGCAACCGAATCGGCGTAACCAGCGGCGCGTCTGGGTATCGTCCATATTGTCCGAGAGGCCGTGGCGGATCGCCTCGTTGTTCGCGATGTTCTTGGTCGTCAGATGCGGGTAGGCGCTGTACCAGACATTGCTCGGGGCTTGCCGGGTGGGAAGCAGCTTCTTGTAGGCCTTCTCGTCTGTGATGCCGCCGAAGAACAGGAAGCGCGTGCGCGGGAAGCCATCGCCATTGCTGAAGATGGCGTTGAGCCCCCAGAACGCCTTGTCGATGAAGTCGTTCATGTAGCTCTCCAGGCTGCCGTCGTAGTTGCTGGAGAAGAACAGGCCGCGGTTGCCGTTCATCCGTACCCACCGGGCGAAATGAATGGTGTTGAGCCCGGACAGGGTTCCGCGGTTGTAGATGTGGCGGGTTGCGTAGTCGGTCAGGGACAGGATCGCCGTCGTCGTCAGCCGTCGGAACAGCCCGGGCTTGAGGAAGCCGACGGCGACGATCTGGTTGTGCGCCCAGTAGTCCTCGTCGTCGCGATACGCCCGGGCCACATCGGGTTCGGCGGCGCGGGTGTCGGGCTGGTCGCGCTTCTCGTGGTGGCGCAGCACGAGCGTGAACAATCCGAGGCCGAGCACCACGAGCGGCAGGAACAGCACCGTCACCACGGCCAGTGCGGCGATCCAGAAGTACTTGTGCACAGCCTCTTTGGCCCGCCACCGTAAGGACGGCCCCTCTGCCTGTTTCAAGGCCCAGGACAGGTCCTCGCGGTCGCGCACGAAGTCGACGATCGCGCTCCTGATCTTCCCCGGATCCAGCGAACCGAGGTCGCCCGCGTCCAGGAACCTGTTGATCTCGCGCTGCAGCAGGTCCTCCTGCCGGATCTGGTTGACCGAACGGCCTCGCCGGTTGATGTGTGCCGCAGCGGTTTTCGCCTGATGTGCCTGCAGGAAAGTCCGCCGCGCAGATTTCGAGGTGACGTCCGGGTAGCCGACGCAGTGGGAGAACACCGTGTCGAGCCCGTCGCCTCCGATGGTCGAGAGTTCGTCGAGATGTGCGCGCAGCGGTGCGTCCACATCGGTCAACAGCGCCAGCTGGGCGGGCACGGGGTGTCCATCGAGGTCCTGCGTCGGGTCGAACAGGACGAGCCTGGCGAAGTGCAGACCACTCAACTTCTCGAACGGCAGCACATCCCACCGCTCGACGTGGTCGGGAATCCGTCCGAGCAGATCTCGCAGTGATGCCAGCCGGTCTTCGCTGACCTCGGCGAGCACGGTGAACGCTTCCTGGTGTGGCATCGGGATCACCCGGTCGAGCGAATGGTGAACCACCCGACGCGTTTCCGCCAGAGCCACACGACTCCGAGGTAGAGGCCGGGGCCCACCTGACGGATCTCGTCGCGCACCATACGGGCCAGGAACGACGTCTTGGAGTAGTCGATGAGCACACAGTCAGCGCTGTCCACCCAGCTCGATGCGATCGAGAGCCTGGCTTTGACGAGCCGCAGACCGAACGGGGTCACCTTGTTGCGCAGCACGCCCTCACGTCGGTCGAGCACCTTGCCCTGCCAGATGATCACGCGGACCAGCTGGGCGAGTGGCTTGGCCAGCCACGTGCCCGGCCAGGCCAGCAACGTGCCTCGGGTGTCCCCGTCGGGGATGGGCCCGGCCACCGACTGACGGAACAGGAGGTCCAACGCGCTGTTGCGGCAGCCGAGCAACAACGACTCGTCGAGTGCCGTCGGCCGGGTCAGCTCCGGCTCGGGGCGGGTCATCGCTGTCCCTGGCCGAGCCGCGACCACGGCGCGAATGCGTTGCGCTGGTCGCGCAGCACCGGTTCGAGCTCGGGATAGTGGCGGATGAGCACCGAGCACATGTCGTTGTCCGCAATCCAGGCGAGGCCCTCGGGTGTGTAGACCCGCGGGGTGAAGTCGACCGTGAAGAACCGGTCGCTCTTGAGCCGGCGGGTCGCCATCAGAACGAAGATGCGGAACGCCGTGTCGCTGAACCCGAACTTCTCGGGCAGCTTCTCGCCGAACATGCCGACCATGGCGTCGACCTTCTCGATGTCACCGCCGTAGATCTTGCTCATCTTGACGGCAGTGTCGCGGTCCCCACCGCTGATCTCGTCGAACGATGTCGCCGGCTTCAACCGCAGCTGGCGGCGGAAGTCGTTGTAGCGCGGCACCCCTCGCTCGCGGGAGCGGATGATGTCGGTCGAGATCATGTCGATGACGTGTCCGTCGGTGCGGTCGAAGCGGCGCATGAAGTTGGGACTGTTGTGCAGGGTGACCGCGCCGGGGTTCGCGACGCCCAGCGAGTAGATGCAGTTGGAGATGCCGATGCTCTTGAGCACGCCGCGGGAGTTGGCGCCGCCGTGGATGCTGTCGAATGAAAGCTGCTGCGGCTCGGCCTTTCCGGCGATGTTGAGGAACTCGTAGTCGTCGGGCACCAGCGGGTGCATGCGGTAGACGGTGACGAAGTCCTCGGTGATCGAGTACGGCGCGGAGTGGTGATCGGTCGCAGACCCCACGACACCGCTGATCGCCTCGTCGGCGCTGAGCCGCCCGAACAGCTGCTTGACGCGTTCGCCGGCGAGCCCGAACCAGTTGGCCCGCATCCCGATCTGCAAGGTCGGGTGGCCGAGGATGGCCGGCGTCCATTCGACGGTGTGGATCTTCGCGATCAGCGCGGCGTTGATCATGCGCGCCTTGTGGAAGATCTGGTCGCCGGTCCAGGTCGGGTAGGCGGCTTGCAGGCGGTCGCAGATGGCGTTGTGCTCGCGTAGGAAGATCGTGCCCATCAGTTCCAGGCCCAGCCACCAGCCGTCCGCCCCGCCGGAGGCACCGAGCAACGACGGATCGAGATCGATGAATCCGTCGGCGTCGATGCGAACCTTCCCGTCCTTCTTGTCCTTCGTGCGAATCGCATCTTGGAACAGTTGGTTGCTGCCGTAGAGCTGCGAGGCATCCCACCAGTGCGTCTCGGTGTTGATGAACGTCGAGTCGCCCGGCGTCGGGTGCGGGTCGGGCGGCGTCGACGGGATCCGGATGGCGGACTCGTCCCAGTCGTCGCCGTCGGGCACCGGAATCTCGATCATCTTGCTGGGGTCGGTGTCGTGGCTGAACCAGTCACGGGTCTCGAACTGCAGCCAGGCCGCCGCCAGGACGTTGAGCGTGGTGGCCGGCTTGAATGTGTCGCGTCGCAGCAGCTCGTTGCTGATCACTCTCGGGTTGGGGTCCATCAGGTTCGGCGGCTGCTCGGCATGTCCCTTGTCCAGCGGCACGTTGCGTCCGAACCGGGTGTTGGCCATACCCATCGACGGTGCCGACAGATCGTTGTAGGAGCCGTCGACCGTTCTGATCGTGAGGTATTCGGCAGGGGTGTGTTCCGGCGGTGCCGGGGGCTTGCCCCGATAGGCGTCATAGAGGTTGTGTTCGCGCAGTGCGTCGCGGACCCCGATCAGGACGCCGAGCCCGATCCACGGCGGGAACTTGTCCCACCCGATCCGACGGTCGGCAACCTCAGTGGCTTTGATGAACCACCTTGTCAGCAGGGATGGCATCCTGGCCTCCTTTCCATGCGGTGACGGCTAGTGCGGTGTTGATCGCGGAGATGACGATGGCCACCAGGCCTTGCTTGCGTGGCAGATCGCCGCGGGCTGCGGTGACGGTGGCAGAGGCAGTGTCGGTCGCGTGGATGAGGACCGCGAGCTTTTCGGCGCGACGCAGTTCTTCGCCGCGCAACATCAGGAGTTCGAGCCCGATGATGACTGTCCGGATACCGAACATCCGGAAGGGATAGGTGCCGGACCGATCCTGGGCCGTGTCGACGCCGAGGCGGCCCAGCAACTTCTCGGGGGCCAGCAATCCCGCCGCGCCGTTGAGGATTCGGATCACTGCCAAGGCCTTGCGCGCTGCCGTTGGGACATGCATCCTGACACCTCCATTCGACGAGTCGGCTGTGAACAGATCTTGCGGCTGATTCAGGGCGGGCGAACGCGTAGTCGGGTACCTGTTTTCGCGCGGCCCCGTCCGGATCCGCGTTGAATGGGTTCATGGAGCTCATGTCGCCGACCGATTCGATGTTTCTGATCGCCGAGAGCCGGGAGCACCCGTTCCACGTCGGCGGCCTCGCGCTCTATGAACCTCCGGCCGGTGCGGACCGAGAATTCGTGCGGGAGCTGTACGAGGCGATGGTGGCCCAGACCGAGATCGAGCCCGTGTTCCGCAAGCATCCGGCGACCATTCTGGGCGGCTTCGCCAACGTCGGCTGGACCTACGACAACGACGTCGACCTCGACTATCACCTGCGTCGCTCGGGCCTGCCGTCGCCGGGCCGGGTTCGTGACCTGCTGGAGCTGACCTCACGCCTGCACGGCAGCCTGCTCGACAGGCACCGTCCGTTGTGGGAGGCCCACCTGATCGAGGGGCTGGCCGACGGCCGGTTCGCGGTGTACACGAAGATGCACCATTCGCTGATCGACGGGGTGTCGGCGCTCAAGCTGTTGATGCGCACGTTGTCGGAGGATCCCGAGGACGCCGAGGTGCGGGTGCCGTGGGCGCTGCCGCGCCGGAAACGGCCGCACCAGAGTTCGTCGGTGATGCGGACCCTCGGTGACGCGGTGGGCTCTGTCGCGGGTCTGGCGCCGTCGACGGTGCGGCTGGCTCGTGCGGCGCTGCTGCAGCAACAGCTCACATTGCCGTTCGCGGCTCCCAAGACGATGTTCAACGTCAAGATCGGTGGCGCCCGCCGGGTCGCGGCGCAGTCCTGGCCTCTGGAGCGGTTCAAGCGGATTTCGGCTGCCGCCGGTTTCACGGTCAACGACGTGGTGCTCGCGGTGTGTGCCGGTGCGTTGCGCGCCTACCTGCTCGAGCAGGACGCGCTGCCGGACGAGTCGCTGATCGCGATGGTTCCGGTGAGCCTGCGCGCCGAGCACGAGGCCGACGCAGGCGGCAACCTGGTGGGCTCGGTCCTGTGCAATCTGGGTACCAACCTGGAAGATCCGGCGGATCGGCTCGACGTCGTCGGCGAGTCGATGCGGGGCAACAAGAAGGTGTTCTCCGAACTGCCTCGGATCCAGGCTCTGGCCTTGTCGGCGATGATGATCGCCCCGCTCGGCCTGGCCGCGGTCCCCGGTTTCGTCCGCGCCACGTCGCCGCCGTTCAACCTGGTCATCTCCAATGTGCCCGGACCGCGAAATCCGTTGTACTGGAAGGGTGCTCGACTCGACGGCAATTATCCGCTGTCGATCGCGCTGGACGGCCAGGCCATGAACATCACGCTGGCCAACAATGCCGACAACCTCGATTTCGGTCTGGTCGGCTGTCGGCGCAGTGTGCCGCATCTGCAGCGGATGCTCAGCCATCTGGAGGATTCCCTCAAGGCGCTGGAGGTCGCGTCCGGCGCCTGACGCCAAAAGGCGTAATGGGTAGACCAAATAGGGTTCCTCACGCAAAATGGTCGGCGTGGCGGATGACGGTGGTGCCTACCTCGGCAGGATGCGGACTCTCGATGCCAAGGCGGTGAACCTCGACGGGTTCAGCGTGCCCAACCCGGATCTGGGCCTGGTGGCGATGCGCGGCCCGCACGATCCGGAACCGTCGCTGGTGCTGCGGGGCGGCCAGGTCATCGAGATGGACGGCAGAGCCGCCGAGGAATTCGACGTGATCGACGAGTTCATCGCCCGTTACGGCCTGGACCTCGACGTCGCGGCCGAGGCCATGGCCATGTCCGATGTCGAACTGGCGCGCAAGACCGTCGACCTCAACGTGCCCCGGGCCGAGGTGGTCCGGCTGATCGGTGGTACCACGCCGGCGAAGCTCGCGCGGGTCATCGCGCTGCTCACCCCGGTCGAGATACAGATGGCGATGGCCAAGATGCGGGCCAGGCGTACCCCGAGCAATCAGGCCCACGTGACCAACCAACTGGATGACCCGATGCTGATCGCGGCCGATGCGGCGAGCGCGGTCGCCTACGGGTTCCGCGAGGTCGAGACCACGGTGCCGGTGCTCGGTGACGCGCCGTCGAATGCCGTTGCGTTGCTGATCGGTTCGCAGGTGGGGACGCCGGGCGCGATGGCGCAGTGCGCGATCGAGGAGGCGCTGGAACTGCGGCTCGGTATGCGCGGGCTGACCAGTTACGCCGAGACCATTTCCATCTACGGCACCGAGCAGGTGTTCGTCGACGGCGATGACACGCCGTTCTCCAAGGCCATTCTGACAAGCGCCTATGCGTCACGTGGTCTGAAGATGCGGGTCACCAGCGGCGGCGGGGCCGAGGTGCTGATGGGTGCGGCCGAGAAGTGCTCGATCCTGTATCTGGAATCCCGCTGTGTGTCGCTGGCCCGGGCACTGGGCTCCCAGGGCGTGCAGAACGGCGGTATCGACGGGGTGGGCGTGGTGGCCTCGGTGCCCGAGGGCATGAAGGAGCTGCTCGCCGAGAACCTGATGGTGATGATGCGCGACCTGGAGTCGTGCGCGGGCAATGACAATCTGATCTCCGAATCCGACATCCGCCGCAGCGCGCACACTCTGCCGGTTCTGCTGGCCGGCGCCGATTTCATCTTCTCCGGGTTCGGCTCGATCCCGCGCTATGACAACGCGTTCGCGTTGTCCAACTTCAATTCCGACGATATGGACGATTTCCTGGTCCTGCAACGCGATTGGGGCGCCGACGGCGGTCTGCGCACCGTGTCGCCCGAGCATCTGGCCGCGGTCCGGCGCCGCGCCGCGACGGCCGTGCAGGCGGTCTACCGCGATCTGGGGCTGGCCGATTTCGACGACGGCCACATCGAGGAGGTGGTGATCGCCAACGGGTCGCGCGATCTGCCGCCCGGCGACCCCAAGGCCGTCGCGGAAGCGGCCAATGCCATCGAGGCCAAGCAGCTCACGGTGTTCGACGTGGTGGCCTCGTTGAAGCGCACCGGGTACGACGAGGAGGCCGAGGCCATCATGCGGCTGACGTCCGAGCGTCTGCGCGGCGACCAGCTGCAGACCTCGGCGATCTTCGATGAGCAGTTCCGGGTGCTGTCCAAGATCACCGATCCGAATGATTACACCGGGCCCGCAACGGGTTACACGTTGAGCGATGCGCGTCGGGCCGAGATCGACAACATCCGCCAGCAGCGCAGCGCCGCCGAGCTCACCGGCGACCAGGTGGAGCACGCCGGCCACATCACCGTCACCGACCTGGAACCCGCCCGCCAGGGCAGCGATCCGCGGGAGGTGTGCATCGGGTTGTCACCCGCACTGGGCCGCAGCGTCTGGCTGAGCCTGTGCGGCCTGCCGGTCGGTGAGGTGATCCGTCAGCTTTCCGCCGGGCTGGAGGAGGAGGGCTGCGTGCCCCGCTTCGTCCGGGTGCGCTCGACCATCGACGTCGGCCTGATCGGCCTGACCGCGGCCAAACTGTCCGGCTCGGGAATCGGAATCGGCTTGCAGGGCAAGGGCACTGCCCTCATCCACCGCAGGGATCTGGCGCCGCTGGCCAACCTGGAGCTGTTCAGTGTGGCTCCGTTGCTGACGGCCAGGAATTATCGGGAACTGGGCCGCAACGCGGCCCGGCACGCCAAGGGCATGGCCCCGGTACCGATCCTGACCGGTGGCACCGACGAGTCGATCTCGGCGCGCTACCACGCCCGCGCGGTGGCGCTCGTCGCCCTGGAGCGTGAGGCCAGCGAACCGGGCCAGGCGCCCGTCACGGTGGAGGTGACGAGAAGTTGAACGAGAAGTCCGCCCGGACATTTACGGTGGCCGCCGCCGTCGACGGCAAGTTGGATCTCTCGGATCTGCGGATGGATCCGGCGACCCTGGCACACCAGGCGGTGATCGCCGAGGAGCACGGCAACCCTCAACTTGCCGAGAACTTCCTGCGCGCAGCCGAATTGGCCACGATCGACGATGAAGAGGTGATGGGACTGTACGAGGCGCTGCGTCCGCACCGCTCCACGGCCGCCGAACTCGACGCACTGCAGGCGTCGTTGGAAGCCCGCGGCGCCGCGCGTTGTGCCGAGCTGGTGCGCCAGGCCGCCACGGTGTATGCCCGGCGGGGATTGTTGCGGTGACCCTGCCCGATCCCCGGACCACCCGCGTCATCGCCGGGATCGACGTGGGCAACCACACCACCGAGATCGTGCTGGCCCGCATCGCGGACGGTGAGGTGCAACCACTGAGGCACGACCAGGCACCGACCCGGGGCCGCAAGGGATCCCGGGAATCTCTCGAAGGCGCGGCCGTGTTGCTGCACCGCATCGAGGTCGACGCTCAAGTCCACGCCGATGAGCTGGCGCTCTCGGCGATCCGGCCGGTCGACACCGAGACCGCTCCGCTGGCGCCGGCACCGTCGCCGCGCTCACCGGTGCGTAGCTTGCGCAGGCCGGATGCCAGCACCCCGGCGGGTGCGGGGTACGCGGTGGGCCGGCACGTGCCGCTGGGTGAGCTGACCGGGGCGCCGAACGACGGGCCGGTGATCGTCTCGGTCGACGGGGACACCGATTTCGAGGTCGCCGCTGCGGCGATCACCGCCGCCGTCGACAACGGTTGGAGCATCGCGGGTGTGCTGGCTGCTCAGGACGATGCGGTATTGATCCGCAACCGGATTCCGCTCGACTGCCCAGTGGTCGACGAGGTGATGCTCGACGGGTTGACGCCCGGGGCGCTGGTCGCGGTGGAGGTGGTGGCCGAGGGTCGCGCCTACCGCGCGCTGGCCGATCCGATCGCGTTGTGTGCGGCACTGCAACTCGGCCATGAGCAGATTCACGACGTGGCCGAATTCACCAGGGAGCTATCCGATGCCCCCGCCATTGCCGTGACGGCGCGCACCGAGCCGCCGGAACCGCCCGCGGTGGACGACGACTACGTCGAATTCAGGATCGATGGAACGCTCGTCAAGTACACGCCCGCCCAGGCCCACGCCATCCTGCGTCGCGAACTGCCGGGCAGCGTGGTGCGGATCCGGCTGCGCTCCGTCCCGACCGCCGATCACGAGACGGCCGTGGACGACGCCTTTTTCACCGATCTGTCCGCACTCGACAGCGGCACCTGGTTGCGCCGTGGCGTGGCCGATGCCCGTGGCACGGTGGTGGCCCTGCTGGCGGCCGACCACGTCGAGGATGCCGCGACGACGCTTGCCGAGCTGACCGGCCGTCCGGCCCGCACCATCGCCACCGAACCCGAAGCGGCCGCTCGCGGTGCACGCACCACACCGGGCCTACCGCCGGATTCGGTGGTGTGCGATATCGGCGGTGGCACCATCGATCTGATCGGCCCGGAGCGCGCCGTCACGGCGGCGGGCGCGGGGGAGACCATCACGGTTGCGGTGGCGCGGATGCTCAACATTCCGAGGGCACTGGCCGAGCGGGTCAAGCGCACCCCGGCGATCCGGGTCGAAGGTCCGCATGTCGCACACGAGGAGGACGGCCGGCGTCTCTTCCTCGATTCACCGGCCCCGGCCGACGCGATCGGTCGGTTGTGTACCCGCGGGACCGCCGGATTGGTGCCGTTCTCCACCAAGCTGGCGGCCGAAGAATGGCGCAGCCTGCGGTTGGCGATCAAGCAGGAGACCGTGGCGGCCAACATCGCCCGCTGCCTGGCCGCGTTCGAGAAGCCCCCGCCCGCGCTGGTGTTGGCCGGTGGAGGTGCGCTCGATGACGAACTGTTGCGCACAGTCGGCGAATCCTTGCGCGCCAGGGGAATTGTGGTGGGGCGCGCCAACATCGACGGGGTGCACGGCCCGCGGTTCGCGGTGGCGTCAGGGCTCGTCCACCTGGCGGCCGAGTCCGGTACCGATTAGCCGGCAGCCCTCAGGAAATCACCCGAGATCTTCACCGCGGGGGCTGACGAGTCGCCGCCCACCACCAGGGTGGCAAAGGCGATGTCGCCGGCGATGCCGGCGAACCACCCGTGCGAGTGCGTGTTGTCGCCGAATTCGGCGGTTCCCGTCTTGCCGCCGAGGTCGGGGATATCGCTCAATTGGCGTGCGGTGCCCTCGGTCACGGTCTTGCGCATCATGTCCCGCAGGGCCCCGGTGACAGCGCCCGGCAGCGGCTCCGAGGGGGTATCGGCCGTCACCTTGTCGTCGTCGACCAGGTTGGGCAGGACGGTCGAGCCGTGCGCCAGGCTGGCCTCGGCCACCGCGAGACCGAACGGGCTGACCGTCACGGTGCCCTGGCCGATGCCGTTCTCCACCCGCTGCGCGGCGGTGTCGGCGTTGGGAACTCGGCCGGTCACCGTGGTGAGCCCGGGAATGGTGAAGTCGACCCCGATGCCGAATGCGCGGGCGGTCTTGGTCAGTGCATCGGCGGGCAGCTTGTCAGACAGCGCCGCCATGCTGGTGTTGCACGAATGGGAGAACGCCGTTGTCAATGGCACTGTCCCCAGGTCGAAGTCGTCGTCGTTGGGGATGGTGCGGTTCTCGATCGTCATCCGGGCCGGGCAGGCCACCGGGCTGTCAGGGGTCGCCAGGTCGGCTTCGAGAGCCGCTGCGGTGGTGATGGTCTTGAAGGTCGACCCGGGCGGATAGAGACCCGAAAAGGCAATGGCGCCTTGCGGGTCCGCAGCGGAATTCTGCGCGGCGGCCAGGATGCCGCCCGTCGATCCGGAGAGAGCGACCACCACGGTGGGCCGAGCCTCCTGGTTGACGGCCTGTTGAGCGAGCAACTGCAGGCGCAGGTCCAGCGTGGTGCGCATCGGGTCGGTCGGCGCGGGTGGTTGCGCGGTCAGCCGTTGTGCGGGCGCGCCGTCCCCGTCGACCAGATACACCGACCATCCGGCGGCCTTGGTGATCCGGTCGTGCCAGAGCTGGGTCAGCCCACTGATGGCCGGTGAGGACAGTTGGCGGTCCGTTGTCAGCAGCTCACCCTGCTCGGCCACCGTGACGCCGGGAATCTGACCCAGTTGGTCGCGCACCGACGCGAGGTCGTCTTCGCGCAGTTTCATCACCGTCACCCGATCGTCGGTGTTCGACGTGAACTGGGCGTTGATGGATTCGGCGGTGGTGCTGGGATCGAAAGGTGCCAGCAAGGCGGCGATCGCGCCGGCGGAATCCAGGTGGGCGCGCTCCAGGGCGACCACCCCGACGGTCTGCCACGACATCAACGGCTGACCGGTTCGGTCGAGCACCGGGGTCTGCAGATCACTGTCGGTGCTGTACTGGAACCTCAAGCCGTCCCGCAGATCTCGGTGCAATAGCGCCGGTGTCCAGGAGATGCGCCAGTCTTCACCGGTCCTGGTCGCGGTCCCGGCGGTGTCATAGCCGAAGTCCCGGGTATCACCCCAGGTCCATTGGTACTTCAGCGTCGCGCCGGACTCGTCGCCGTCCTCCGGTTCGGCGGTGACCTTGACCGCGGCGGCCTCTCCCATGCCGTCGAACATGGATGTGATGGCCGGCTCGGCCGCCGCAGGGTCAGTGGTCTGAGCAGCCGCACCATGAGCGTCTTTGCGCTGCAAGGCATCGGCGAAGGCGGCGAAGGTGTCAGCCGGATCGGGGGACGATGAGCACCCCGCGAGCGGGAGAAGCAGGCACAGCAACAACAACCAGGCGCGCCGTCGAGTCATGTTCCCAGCATGACATCAGGAGCTAGGCAGCCTTGTCCGTGGCCGCGTCACTGGTGGGCTTGGTCTGGCGTTTTGACTTGTCGGGCTTGAACGTGTCCCTGACGTTCTTCGCCACGTCCGTCATGGCGTTGCGCACGTCGTCGCGCCGGTGCACAGGGGCGCGCTTGACCGGCTTCTTGGGTGCGTCGGCCTCGTCGTTCGTCTCGATTTTCGGCTTGACGACCTTGGGCTCTTCCTTCTTGGCAGCGGCGCGGTCGGCCGGGCCCGGCGTCGTCGAAGGCGATGCGGCGGAAGGCAATCCGTCGCGGACGTTGTCGGCACCCTCCTGGATGGCGCCGGGAAGTGCGTTCACGGTTTCGATGATGCGCTTCGGCGGGGTGAACAACGAGAAGCGGGTCGGCGTGGCCGGATCGGAGTAGTCCCGGTCCGTGTAGCCCATGTCGACGCCCAGTTTGAGGGTCGGCTCGATGGCGCTGAACACCGGTTCGGTGAGAACCGTGGCGTTGAGGGCGGTGGAGAAGTCGCGGAACGGCTGCAGCAGCGGCAGGTGCTCGGTCTTGACCAGGATGTAGGTATCCGTGCCGCCACCCGGCGTGCTGACCGGGGTCACGATGACCGCGTCCGGGTCGCTCAGATCGGCGGCGTCCGGGGTCGGATCACCGTGCAGATACAGGAAACCGGCGGCGGCATTGGCCAATGACAGCGGGTTGGCATAGGCCGGAAAGTCGCCGATGGGGTCGTACTCGATGGTGATGAAGGTTTCGTCGTACGGCGATTGTTCGGCCGCGCCGGTGCTGGTGAATCCGAGGAGCCCGAGCGGCCCCAGATCCGGGAAGCGGGCGTAGATGCCGCCATTGGGAACCGTCGGCGACGCGATGTAGACGAACTTCAACGTGTCGGCGCCGGGACTGCCTGCGGCATCGAGTTCGCGCTTGTACTTCTCGGCGACGATGGTTCCCTCGGAGTAACTGACGATGTAGATCGTGCCGTCCTCGCCGACGTCGTCGCGGGCGACGTCGACCTGGTCGATCAACGGCTGGCGGCCGTCGGCCACGCTCTCATCGATCGGCAATGTGGCCGGATATGCGACGGGGTAGTACCGCTCATCCGCCGGTCCGGCGTACCCATCGCCGTACGGAACGTAGTTGCCGCCGAACTTGTTGGGGATCCGCTCACCCAAGGTGTCGTCCTTGCCGCCCACGCCGACCACGGCGGCGTTGCCCGGCAGGGTGGCAGCGAGCGCGTCGGCGACGTACCCGAATGTGAGGATCGCGGTCATGCCGGCGGTGGCACCGGCCACCGCGACGGCGGACGAACGTGCGCGCTTGCGGTGACTGGCCACGGTGGCTCCTCCGGGTCGTGCTGGTGAAAACGACTGAGGACGGAGTGTGGGCCCGGATCAGTCCGGGCCCACACTATGTCAGACGTTTGCTAGATGTGACGTGTTCTGTCAAGGACAGGAGATTTCGAGCTCGAATGGCTTGGTGACGGGGTTCATCCCGTCCACACCGGTCGCGTTGCCCTTGACGGTGTATTTGTTGCCATCCTTGGTGGCTTCTGCACTGCCGCCGGGTACGCCGGGCGTGTAGCCGAGGCTGACGCCGTCGATGTTGCCCAGAGCCACCGCCGTGACCGACGGGTTGTCACCCTCGCTGAGCGTGGCGCTGACGGCGCTCAGGCCCTGGCCGACGGTCAGGCTGACATTGCCCGCGACCGTGGCGCACACGACCGTGCCCTCGACCTTGTGATCCGTGCCGTCGATGGTCACGCGCGCGGTGCCCGCGCCGGTCGTCGCGGTCGTGTCGCCGGACGCGACCGAGGTCGTCGCCGGTGCCGGTGCCGATGCCGACGCCGTGGCTGTCGTGTCGCCGGAGGTGTCCTTCTTGTCGCTCGACGAACAGCCGGACAGGCCTGCGACGACGATCGCGGCGCCGCCGATGGCTACCAGGAACTCACGCTTCACCAGTGCTCTCCTCACGGTTGTGCAGCCCGTCATCAGTGGCGGGCTGTCAGGCAGAAGTATGGAGTTCGCGCAGGTCGTGGGCGTGGCTTTGGGCGAATTGTTCGCCGAGGCGGACGAGAGGGTCAGCGGTTCGACGCCGTCCAGACGCGGTGTACATCCGAAAGCCGGGTGGGTGACATGCCTGAATTAGCTTATTCAGCAGGGCATTCCGATATTGTCGCCGCCGTTGGTTCTCGATCGCGGATGACCCGGGCGCACGCCGGGCCACCGGAGGCCGATCCGGTGCTGTAGTTGCATCGGGAAGGGCATCGACCGTCCGGCGATCCTGGATGCGGGCGTCCTACGGGCAGGTGACGGCGATGTCGAACGGCATGTCCACCGGCGCGCCGGGCTGGTTGGGGTCGATGCCCATGCCGGTGCCGGTGATGGTGTAACCCTTGCCGTCGCGCGCGGCCACCACCGGTACGCCCGACAGGCCGGACAGATAGGTCAGCGATGCGCCCTCACCGTTCACGTCGCCGATGTTCACCGATTGCACCGCCGGGGACGCGCCCTCGGTCAGCACCACGGAGGCCGGCATCTTGCCCTCGATGCCGATGGTGGTCAGCCCGTCCTTGGTCTCGCAGCTGACGTTGGTGACGGGACCGGCATCGTTGGGACCGAAGGTGACCCGGCCCTGCCCGGTTTTTCCTGACGAGTCCGAGTCCTGCGAGGAGCATCCGGCGACTGCGGCCAGAAACACAGCGCATCCGGTGGCGATGACGATTGGGCGGCTCTTGACCAAATTCACGTCCGCAGTATGGTCGCGTCCGCCCCCGTGACGGAAATCGGACGCGCATCCGGTTGAATACCTGGTGTGGACCAGCCCTATTTCACCGTGGAGGCCGAGTTGCCCGGCCGACTCGGTCGGGTCGGAACCATCCATACTCCGCACGGCGACATCCAGACCCCGGCGTTCATCGCGGTCGGGACGGCGGCCACTGTCAAATCGGTGCTGCCCGAGACCATGAAACAGATTGGCGCCCAGGCAATCCTGGCCAACGCCTACCACCTGTACCTGCAGCCCGGCCCCGACATCGTGGCCGAGGCCGGCGGGCTCGGGGCATTCATGAACTGGCCTGGCCCGACATTCACCGACAGCGGCGGCTTCCAGGTCATGTCGCTGGGTGTCGGGTTCAAGAAGGTCCTGGCCATGGACACCGAGCGGCTGCAGACCGACGACATCATCGCCAAGGGCAAGGAGCGGCTGGCCGTCGTGGACGACGACGGTGTCACGTTCCGCTCGCATCTGGACGGCTCGACACACCGGTTCACCCCGGAGGTGTCGATCGGTATCCAGAACCAGCTCGGCGCCGACATCATCTTCGCCTTCGACGAGCTCACCACCCTCGTCAACACCCGCGCCTACCAGGAGAGCTCGGTGCGGCGCACCCATGAGTGGGCGGTGCGGTGTCTGGCCGAACATCACCGGCTGCAGGGGCTGTCGCCGGAGCGGCCACGGCAGGCACTGTTCGGGGTGGTGCAGGGCGCGCAGTACGAGGATCTGCGCCGGCAGGCGGCGAGCGGGCTGGCCCGGATCGGCGAGGAGGCCGGGCCCGCCGAGGGGCTGAGCTTCGACGGTTACGGCATCGGCGGTGCGCTGGAGAAGCAGAATCTGGCCACCATCGTCGGCTGGGTCAGCAGTGAGCTGCCCGCCGACAAGCCACGCCACCTGCTGGGCATCAGTGAGCCCGACGATCTGTTCGCCGCAGTGGCCGCCGGGGCAGACACCTTCGACTGCGTCTCGCCGTCGCGGGTGGCGCGTAACGCCGCGGTGTACTCGGCCACCGGTCGGTTCAACATCACCGGCGCCCGGTACAAGCGCGATTTCACCCCGATCGACGCCGAATGTGATTGCTACACCTGCGCCAACTACTCCCGCGCCTATATTCGGCACCTCTTCAAGGCCAAGGAGATGTTGTCGGCGACGCTGTGCACCATCCACAACGAACGGTTTGTGATCCGGCTGGTCGATCAGATCCGGGCATCGATCGTCGCGGGCGAGTTCGACGAGCTGCGGGCGCATGTGCTGGGGCGGTACTACGGGGTGCCCGACGAGCGCGTGCGCGAAGAACCACAAGTCTGATCGTCACGGTCGGCGGCGCTGAGCAGCATTGCCACCGCGATCACCACGGCGGTGAGGGCGGCGGTGGCCGACCAGCCCAGCCATCCGACAGCGGCCGCACCAAACGCGGTACCCAGGCTGCCTCCCACGAAGTACACCACCATGTAGGCGCTGTTGAACTGCGCGGGCGCGGCGGGGTCGATCGCCAGAACCGTGCTCTGATTGGCCACTTGGGCCGCGAAGAGTCCGGCATCGAACAGGGCGAGACCCGCGAGGGTGACCACCGGATTCGACAGCCCCTCGGCGAGAGCCACGGCGCTGACCGCGGCGACGAGAAGGCCGATCAACATGACCCGTCGTGCGCCCACCCGGTCGGTCCACACACCCGCGATGCGGGTGGCGACGATGCCGAGCATGCCGGCAAGGGCGTACAGGCCGATCCGCTCCGCTGAGTACGAGTACGGCGGTTGGGCCAGTGCGACGGCCAGGCCCGCCCATACCGCGCAGAATGCGAAGAACCAGAGGCTGCCGCGTACCGCGGCGATGCGCAACGTCGGGAACCGCTGGTAGAGACCGGGCAGACCTCGAAGCGTCGCGAGATAGCCGCTCGTGGACACGCCGGCAGTGGCGGGCAGGGTGCGTAGTGCGATGAGTGCGGTGACGGCACATGCCAGCGCGATCACCAGCAGGCCGGCCCGCCATCCGAGGAAGTCCGTCAGCCAGCCACCGGCGATTCGGCCACCGATGATCCCGGCCGAAATGCCCGCGGTGACAGTGCCCAGCGCGGTGGCCCGAAGTCCGTCCGGGACGAACCGCGCGGTGATCGAACTCAACTGCGCACCGACGGTGGAACAGGCGCCGATCATGCCGACCGTCAGGCCCAAGATCCACAAAGTGCCCGCGGCGGCGTTGGCTGCCAAGGCCGCGGCCAGGGCGCAGAACTGTGCGGCCAGTAGATAGTTCGGTTGGAATCGGTCGACGAGCGGCACCAGCATCGCGAGCCCCAGCAGGTAGCCGACGGGCCCGCACGCGAGCGCCACACCGACCTGGGCTACCGAGATGTCAAGGCTGCCCGCGACATCGGATATCGCGGGTTGTAGCGGGTAGATGGCTGCGGTGCCGAGCGCCGCGGCAATCGCCATGAACCACACGGTGATTCGTGGTAGGTCGGGCTGTGATGTCATGTCGGCGACGTTATGGGTGCGGGCGAGCCGATGCTGGCGGAAATCGGACCGGGTGGCCCGCGATGGTTGACCGCGGGCCGCGAGGGGGCTTAACTTGCAAATTGTAAGTTGACCACACTCAGGGGGCGATATGGACGACACGCGGCTCTACGTGGTGATCGGCGGCGGGCTGGCCGGGCTGGCCGCCGCGGTGTGGCTCAGCGAAGCGGGTAAGAACGTCACCTTGCTCGAGCGCCGTGGCCGACTCGGTGGACGCACCCACGCGATGCGCGCCGAGGAGGTGGACGATGTCCCCGACAACGGCCAGCATGTGATCGCCAGCGGCTACCAGCATCTCTACCGCTATCTGACCAGCGTCGGCACCCGGCAGCACGTCGCCTTCCCGAAATCGTCGACACTGCGCTGGCCCGACGGGCGCAAGGTCACCATGCAGACCACGGGTGCCGGGGCGGTGCGCACCCTGCTCGGGGTTCACCCCGACGCGAGCTGGGCCGACCGGTTGCGCGCCGCCCGTGCCACATTGCGGTTGGGATGGCAGGCCCTGCATCAGCCGGCAGACCTGGCTGACCTCACTACCGAGCAGTGGTTCGAGCGCGTCGGCATGCCCGCGCCCGCACGAGAAGCCCTGTGGGACTGGCTTGCTCTGGGCATTGCCGCCGAGCCGGTGGATCGCGAATCGGCCAGGGTCTTCGCCAACGTGATGGCCACTGGCATCCGCCTCGGGATTGCGCACCGCACGCCGGTGACCATCGGCTATCCCACCGTCGACCTCGACACCCTCTATGTCGAGGGAGCGTTGAAGGTGTTCGCCGAACGCGGGGTCGACGTCCGCTACCGCGCCGTCGCGCGACGGATCCGCATCGAGAACGGCGCCGTCACCGGAGTACTCCTCGCCGACGGCACCGAGGTACCCGCCGACGCCGTGGTCTGCGCGGTGCCGAACTCCAACGTCGGCGGGCTGCTCGATGACCTGCCCGAGCATCCCGAGATCTATGCGGCCGCAGACAAGCTGGGATACACCCCGATCGTCAGCACCAACCTCTACCTCGACCGTCCGTTGGGCACCGAGTCGGCGTTCGAGGGGCTCATCGGCGGAACGGGTGTGATCGACGAGGTCTTCGACCGCCAGATCATGCATGGCCGTGACACCGAGCGGGCGTGGCTGTACTGCCTGACCACCAGCGGTGCCTACGAGCAGATCCACAAGAGCAACGACGAGATCATCGACGAGCAGATGGCGTTGTTACGCCGGTACTATCCGGCGGCGCGCGAGGCGAAAGTGGTTCAGGCCCAAGTGGTCAAGATGCCGAAGGCGACCTTTTCACAGGTGGTCGGCACGGACACACTGCGGCCGCCGCAACGGACCTCGGTGCCGTCGCTGGTGCTGGCCGGGGACTGGACCGCCACCGACTGGTCGGCCACCATGGAGAGCGCCGCGCAGAGCGCTGCGATAGCTGTGGACCTGCTGCTCACATGACCCGGCGCCGGCTCAGCGGCGCGGACCGCAGGGCACAGTTGCTCGACGCCGCCCGCGACATCGTCGCCGAAGGCGGCTACCCCGCATTGACCATCGAGCGGGTCGCGAGCTGTTCCGGGATCACCAGAACCGTTGTCTACCAGCAGTTCACCGATCTGACCGGCCTGACCACCGCGCTTCTGGACCGTGAGTCGGCGATCGCGTTCGCCGGGATGAGGACAGTGGACCAACCCGACCTCGACCCCGAGCAGCTCGGCAGGGGGATATTGGCCTACCTGCATGCGGCGCCGACGAGTTGGCGCATCATCTTGCGGCCGCCCGACGGCGCGCCCCCGCAGGTGCGCGAACGCATCGAAGTGGGCCGCCGTTACGCGAGGGAGGTCGCGGCACGACCGCTGTCGGTGGCTGCCGGCGTGGACGTCGATCCGGACGGGACCACGGTGCGAATCCTGTTGTCTGCGATCGAGGAGCTCGCCCGCGTACACCTGGAGAACCCGGACCGCCATCCCGACGACGAGGTGCTGATCTATCTGCGTTCGCTCGTCGAGTGGGCCGTGACGTCGGCCGTCGGTGCCGGTGCGCGTGTCGACGGCGGCTGATACGGCTGCTGGTTCGGTAAGCGGCTAGAGCGGGTTGAGGATCCGCTGCAGGAATTGGCGGGTGCGCTCCTCTTTCGGGTCACCGATCACCGCGGCGGGCGGCCCCTGCTCCAAGATCACCCCGCGGTCGGTGAACAGCACCTGATCGGAAACCTGCCGGGCGAACTGGATTTCGTGGGTGACGACCACCAGGGTCCAGCCTTCGACGGCCAGATCCCGGATCACCGCGAGCACCCCGCCGACCAGTTCCGGGTCCAGTGCCGAGGTCGGCTCGTCGAACAGCACCACTTTTGGTTTCAGCGCGAGTGCGCGGGCGATACCGACGCGCTGCTGCTGGCCACCGGAGAGCTGATACGGATACTTGTCCTGTTTGTCGGCCAGCCCCACCTGGGTCAGCAGTTCGGTGGCTTCCGTCAGCACCTCGTCACGTGGGCGCTTCTGGACGATCAGCGGGCCTTCGGTGACATTCTGCAAGACGGTCTTGTGCGGAAAGAGGTTGTGGGACTGGAACACAAAGCCGCTCTGTGCCCGATAGCGGCGCAACTGGTCCTTGGGTACCGGCTCGGAGAAGTCCAGCTCGGTGTCGCCGACCCGGATCACGCCGGAATCCGCGACGTCGAGGGCGTTCAGGGTGCGCAGCAGGGTGGTCTTGCCGGATCCCGACGGGCCGATGACCGCGGTCGCGGTGCCCCGCGGCACGGTGAACGACACGCCTTTGAGCACCTTCAGGTCGCCGAAGCCCTTGCGTACATCCCTGGCGACGATGCGATCTTCGTGTTCTGTGGTCATCGCGCTACGTGCCTTTCCAGTCGGCGCTCCAGGCGACTCTGGCCGAACGACAGCACCAGGCAGATCACCCAGTAGTAGATCGCGGCGGTGCCGTAGAGGGCGAAGAACTCGAACGTCGGCGCCGCGACGATCTGGGCCTGCCGGAGCAGCTCGGTCACCAGGATCGTCGACGCCAGGGAGGTGTCTTTGACGAGTGAGATCAGGGTGTTCGACAACGGTGGGACCGCCACCCGGGCCGCCTGCGGCAAGATGATGCGTCGCAGCGTGCCGGTGTAGTTCAGTCCGATCGTCTCGGCGGCCTCCCACTGCCCCTTCGGGATGCTCTGGATCGCCGAGCGGATGATCTCGGCCGCATAGCCGCCGACGTTGAGGCTGAACGCGATCACCGCGGCCGGGAACGGGTCGATCCTCACGCCGAACTCGGGCAGCGCGAAGAACACGATGAACAGCTGCACCAGCAGCGGGGTCCCGCGGATGATCGAGATGTAGAAGCGGGCGATGTTGCTGAGCACCACATTCGGCGACAGCCGGGCCAGCGCCACCGCCAGCGCGATCACCAGACCGATGACGAAGCTGATGATGGTCAACGGAATGGTCGTCGTCAGGGCGGCCCTGGCCAGCGGCCACAGATTGTCGGCGATCAACTGCCACGTCGAATGGGAACGCGCGGGCTCGTCGCCCGTGGTGGGCGCACCGGAGGCGTTGGTCTTGAGGTAGCGCTGAGAGATCTCGGCCAGGGTGCCGTCGGCCCGCAACTGGTCGAGTGCCGTGTTCAGCTCGGGCAGCAGGCCACTGTCCTTGCGTGCGGCGAAGCCTTGTTCGCTCTTCTCGCCCACACTGCCCGCGATCTTCACCGACGTGTCGTTGGTCTCGGCCAGGTACGCGTAGACGGCGATGCTGTCGTTGACCACGACATCGACCCGGCCCTGGTTGAGCAGCTTGATCGCCTGGGTGAATCCCTCGACCGCTTCCACCCGGGCCCCGGCCTTGCGGGCGATCTCCGACCAGTTGCTGGTGGCGTTCTCGGCGGCCACCTTGCCTTTCAGATCCGCCGGCGACTTGATCGAATCGTCGTCGGCGCGGGTGACGATGACTCCCTCACCTACCGAATATGGCTGTGAGAGATCATATTTGGCTTGCCGCTCGGGCGTGATCGTGACCTCGTTGGCGACCACGTCGAACCGGTTGGCCTCGAGCGCGGCGAAAATCGAGTCCCATGGCGTTTCGACGAATTCCACTGTGACACCGAGTTTGTCGGCGACCGCACGGGCCACGTCGACGTCATAGCCGACGAGTTGACCGGTGGCGGTGTCGTGGTAGCTGAACGGTGAGTACACGCCTTCGGTGCCGACTCGCAGCACACCGGCGGATTTCAGTGGTTCGTCGGTGTTGCCGGCCTTGCCCCCGCATGCGGCCGCCAACACCGCGAGGATCAGCAGGAGTCCCAGCAGCGGAATTCGTCGGGAGTGCACGGCCGGACGCTAACAGGGGTCCGTGGTGTTCTGCAGGTTTCTGCTCAGCCCGGCTGATATACCCACGGTCGCCGGGGCAGCGCGTCCGGGTCGAATCGGTCCAGCATGCCGTCGAGGTCCAGCGCGGGCCACCCCAGTGATGTGCTGATCTGCTCCAGCGCGGGTTCGACGCCGATCTCGGCCAGGGTGACCGCCCCGTCGCGTTTGGCCAGCCGGGCGCCGTCGGAGTTGAGCACCAGCGGGACGTGCGCGTAGCTGGGTGCGGGATAGTCCAGCAGCCGGGCCAGATAGGCCTGGCGCGGGGACGAGCTCAACAGGTCGTCGCCGCGCACCACCTGGTCGATGCCGCCCGCGGCGTCGTCGACCACCACGGCCAGGTTGTAGGCGGGCACCCCGTCCCCGCGGCGGACCACGAAGTCGTCGATGATCCCGGTGTAGCTGCCGTGCAGCAGGTCGGTCACGGTGCCGACGAACGTGTCGGTCCGCAGCCGCAGCGCGGGCGGGCGGCCCGTCTCGGCTCTGCGCTGTGCACGTTCGGATTCGGTCAGGTCCCGGCAGGTGCCCGGGTACGCCCCCTCCGGGGCATGCGGAGCGCGCGGGGCTTGGGCGATGTCCCTTCGGCTGCAATAGCATTCATACAGAAGTCCACGCCCGGAAAGCTCGTCGATCACCGCGTCGTAGTGGTCGCGGTGCCCTGACTGCCACTGCGGCGGCTCGTCCCACGTGAGTCCGATCGCGGCCAGATCAGCCACTTGCCGCGTACCGATCTCGGGAAATGTGCGGTCATCGAGATCCTCGACCCGCAGCAGAAACCGCCGCCCGGTGGACCGGGCGAACAACCAGGCCAGCACCGCGGTGCGCAGGTTGCCGATGTGCAGGTCGGCCGACGGGCTCGGCGCGAACCGCCCGGCGGGGGTTGGGCTCACGCCCGCAATCTAGCTAATCGCGGTCCCAGGGCGCCGTCTCGCCCATCTTCTCGTAGTACTTCGCGAGGTGGCTCTTCACGCGTTCGATGTCGTCCTCGGGAAGGTCGACGCCGCCGCGGGCGCCGTCCATGATCCCGCCGGCGGCCATCACCCCGCGCGGTACCGCTTGGAGCTTGCCGCCGACGACGTCGGCGATCAGCAACTTGTAGCCGGTGAAGTTGTCTTTCGCGTCCTTGTCGTACCAGACATGCGCGTCGCGGTATTTCTCGTTGGGTTCGTCCTCCGCACCGGCCCATTTACGGACCCGTTTGTCGGCGGCGTCGCCGTCCCACTCCCGGTCCCGATCAGCCAGTGGCAGGTCCTGAAATGCGGTCACAGACATGCTGTTGGCATGCCCGGCTGTGGGCGGGGATAAACGCTAGCGTTGGCCGTGTGCGTGAGCGACACATCAAGGGCGGCACGATCCAGGTCGAAAATGTAGACGGGCTGGTGCGTGCGAGGGGCGTGCGCTACGGCACCGCCAAACGATTCGCGGTCGCCGAACCGCCTGCCGCCTGGTCCGGGGTCCGGGACGCGACACAGTCGGGCCCCGCCTGCCCGCAGCGGCCATCGCGGCTGGGCTGGGTGACCGGCAACGTCCTCGATGGTCTGTCGACCGACGAGAACTGTCTTGTGCTGACCGTCACGGCCCCGGCCGATGCTCATCGGTTGCCGGTCATGGTGTGGTTCCACGGCGGTGCGTACGTCGCGGGTAGCGGGGAGTCGGCCAAATACGATGCCGGTGCTCTGGTCCGCACCGGCAACGTGGTCGTCGTGAATGTGAGTTACCGGCTCGGCATTTTCGGTTATCTGGCACCGCCGGGAGCCGGCGAGGACAACCTGGGCTTGCGTGATCAGATCCTGGCGCTGCGTTGGGTGCACGACAACATCGCCGCGTTCGGTGGCGATGCGGGCAACGTCACCGCGTTCGGTCAATCGGCGGGCGCGCATTCCGTCTGGTCATTGATGTTGAGCAAGGACGCGGCCGGGCTGTTCCACCGCGCGATCCTGCAGAGCGCCCCGCTTGAGCTGGACCACGGGCGCGACGACATGGCGCAGAAGATGGTCGCGGCGATGGCCACGTCGCTCGCCGGTGCCGATCCGGCCGAGGTGAGCGTCGAACGGTTACTTGCCGCGGAAGGCGCCGCGGTGGCCGCCGCGCAGGGTTTGGGTCTTCTCAGCGGCCTCGCGTTCGCACCACGGCTCGGCCGCGGGCCGTTGCCGGACCCCGAGGACGTGCCCGACGCCATCGCCGACGCTGCCGGGCGCGTCGAGCTGCTGGTCGGCTACACCAAGGATGACGCCGCGCCGTTCGCGGCGATGGACGCTCGGGTGTACCGACTCAGCCGGGTGCCCGTGCTCGGGCACCTCGCGATGCGGGCGGGTTCGGCGGCGGTGACGAAGCAGGCGTTCGCCGGCCCCGCCGAGCGCCTGGCAGCGGCATGGCGTGCGCACGGGGGCCGGGTGGGCACCTATCGCTTCGACTGGGCGCCGGACGGCGCACCCCTGGGCGCGTGCCATTGCATGGAATTGCCGTTGCTGTTCGGCTCACCGCAGACGTGGGCGGACGCCCCGATGCTCGGCCCGCAGCGGGCCGTCGACGCTCAGCTCTCCGCCGAGATGCGTACTCGCTGGACGCAATTCGCACATCACGGAGTCGATTCGCTTCCCGAACCCTCGCTGCGGTTCGGCTAGCGTGCGGGTGCCATCCCCGGGTTGACCGGTCCGCCCGGCAGCGGTGCCACGGATGTCTTGCCGGTGGGCGGGGGAGCGCCCTTGTCGATGTCGATCGTGCCGGTGTACTCGCCGTCGGTGTATTGATCGCTGTGCCAGCCGCCGTCGATGTCCTTGTAGTCGCAGCTGGAGTACCGGTGCCCGCCTGACGTCGAGGTGTTGTACGTACCGCCGGCGTCCTGGCATTCGGCCTTGACGGTGCCCTCCGGGATGGCGTTCGCCACCGGTGCGGTGAGCACGAACGCGCCCAATATGACAGGCGTCACGGCCCATCGGAGGTGAGTTTGCTTGATCTTGCAAAAAACGCTCGGTCCAGACATGATCGCCGCCTTCCGGCTTGTCTTCGAACTGCGTAAACAGGCCGCCGTCCGGCGTTGTGGCGCAGATAACCAACTATCGCACCGAATTTGCTCAGTGTTACCGGATCGATCGGGTTCCGCACCGTTGGGCCGCCGCCGTGCCCCGCCGGTTCGCCCGGAGCGCCGTACCCGGCCTGCCTTGGTAGGGTTTCGGCAAAAATCGGACGCGGTGGTGTGATGGCGATGACGGGCGCAAGCCCACCCTTACACGGGCGTACCGGCGAATGCGCGGCACTCCGACGGTTGGTTTCAGACGCCGGGGCGAGTGGCAGCGCAGTGCTGGTGGTTCGTGGGGAGGCGGGTGTCGGGAAGACAGCGCTCCTCGATTATGTGGTCGAGCAGGCGTCCGCATTCCGGTTGACGCAGGTGGCCGGGGTCGAATCCGATATGGAACTGGCTTTTGCCGGGCTGCATCACCTGTGTACGCCATTGCTGGATCAGTATCTGCACACGCTTCCCGAGCCGCAGCGCGACGCGCTCTCGGTGGCTTTCGGCCGTGGTACCGGACCGGCGCCCGACCGCTTTCTGGTCGGCCTGGCGGTGCTGAGCCTGTTGGCGGCCGCCGCCGACGATCAGCCGCTGTTGTGCGTGATCGACGACGCGCAATGGCTCGATCAGGTTTCGGTGCAGACGCTGGGTTTCGTTGCACGGCGGCTGCTGGCCGAGCCGGTTGTATTGGCATTCGGGGTCCGCGACAATCGTGACGGCACCGCCGCCGACGTCCTGCCCGGCCTGCCTGAGCTGCGGCTCGAAGGCCTGTCGGACAGCGATGCCAGGGACCTGCTGGACGCGGTGGTTCTGGGCCGGCTCGACGAGCGGGTCCGGGATCGGCTCATCGCCGAAAGCCGCGGTAATCCGCTGGCTCTGTTGGAAGTGCCGCGTAACGTCTCGGCCGCGGAGCGTGCCGGTGGCTTTTGGATCGCGGGGACGCGGCCTTCGGTCGGGCAGGTCGAGGAGGGCTTCGTCCGCCGAATCCAGTCGCTGCCCCCGGATACTCGGCAGTTGGCGCTGCTCGCGGCGGCCGATCCCGTCGGTGATCCGGTGGTGTTCTCGCGTGCCGCAGGGTATTTGGGTATCGGAATGGATGCGCTGGCGCCGGCCGAGGCCGCCGGGGTGATCGAGTTCGGCCCCCGCATGCGTTTTCACCACCCGCTGGTCCGGTCGGCGGCCTACCGGGCGGCAGACGTGGCCGACCGCCGGGCGGTGCACCGGGCGCTGGCGATAGCTACCGATCCCGAGTCGGATCCCGACCGGCGGGCATGGCATGCCGCCAACGCGGCGTCCGGGCCCGACGACGCGGTGGCCGCCGAACTGGAAGCCTCGGCGTGGCGCGCGCAGAGCCGCGGCGGAATAGCTGCTGCGGCAGCCTTTCTCGAGCGTGCGGCGATCCTGACCGCCGATCCGGCCCTGCGCAGTTCTCGGGCGATCGCGGCTGCCGCGGCGAAACGCGACTCTGCCGCGCCCGAGGCCGCCTATGAATTGCTGTCCCTGGCTGAACTGACCCCGTTGACCGAACTACAGCAGGCTCAGGTGGGCAGGCTGCGGGCACAGATGGATTTCACCAGCAGCCGCGGTGGCCTCCCTGGATCTCCTCCGGTGCGGCACGCGGCCGCGCTGCTGCTGGAGGCCGCCAAGAAGCTGGAGAACCTCGATGACGAGCTGGCTCGTGAGACCTACATCGAGGCGATGGCGGCCGCGATGTTTGCCTCGCGGAGCCAACCGAAGGCCCTGGTGCTGGCCGCCGAAGCGGCGCGGGCGGCAGTCGAGGGAATCGCGGCGCCCTCCCGGCCCATCGACTTCCTGCTCATCGGGATGGCGAATCTGATCACCGACGGGCTTCCCGCGGCGGCCGATCACCTTCGTAGCGCCCTGGAGTTGTGGTGTGAACACGCCCGGCACCATGACGGCAGGGCGCTGCGCTGGTTGGCGTTGGCCTTCCCGATCGTGCAGGAATCCGCCGCCCATGAGATCTGGGAAGACGAGTTGGTCGACCGACTCGCCACCGCGATGATCGGCTACGCGCGGGCCACCGGAGCGTTGGCCATCTTGCCGCCGACGATCGCCTACAAGGCCGGTGTCCACGTGCATGCCGGCGAATTCGTAACGGCAGCACGGCTTCTGGAAGAGGCCGATTCGATCTCCGAGGTAATCGGCTATCGCCCGATGAAGTACCACAAGGTGGAACTGGCGGCCTGGCGTGGTGATCTGGCCGAGGCCGGCCGTTTGATCGAGGCAGGCATTGCCGAGGGCACCGCCAAGGGTGAGGGCCGGCTGCTTGGGGCCGCGGGGTATGCCGCCGCGGTGCTCTACAACGGGTTGGGCCGCTATGAGGAAGCGCTGGCCGCGGCCCAGAAAGCCTGCGAGTACAACGACTTGGGCTTCTACAGTTGGACGTTGCTCGAGCTGACCGAGGCCGGAGTCCGCGTCGGTGAGCGTGACGTCGCCGCGGATGCGGTGCGCCGGTTGGAGGCAAGCGCGGGCACCAGTGGAACCGATTGGGGACTGGGTGCGCTGGCCGGCGCACGGGCCCTGCTGGCCGACGACACCGAAGCTGATGCGCTGTTCATGGAGTCTGTCGAACGGCTGGGCCGCACCAGGATCGGGGTTCAGCTTGCCAGAACCCACCTGCGCTACGGGGAATGGTTGCGTCGCCAGAAGCAGCGCACCGCCGCGCGTGAGCACCTCAGCGTCGCCTACGAGATGTTCACCAAGATGGGCGCGAGCGGGTTCGCCGAACGGGCCCGGCGTGAGCTGACCGCCAACGGTGAGAAGGTGCGCAAACAGCCGTTGGCCTCGGGCGACGAGCTGACCGCGCAGGAGGCGCAGATCGCGCAGCTGGCCCGCGACGGGCTGACGAACCAGGAGATCGGTGCGCAGTTGTTCATCAGCACGCACACCGTCGAATGGCACCTGCGCAAGGTCTTCGTCAAGCTCGGTGTCCGGTCACGCAGGCAGCTGCGCTCCGTATCGTGGAATAGTTAGCGTCGCTTCGCCGCTCAAAAACACTGTTGTGAAACAGAATTCGGGCGCGGGCCACTAATTCGTGGATGGTGGTGGGTGGGGTTCGAAGGGTGTGTACCACCACCAGTCGGCGCGTTCGCCGGTGGGTCCGGGGCAGGGTGGAACATCGGGTGGGGGTGTGGTCGGTGGGCGGGCCAGCGAGCTGTTGGTCAGTGGTGTGCCGGCCCGGTCGGTGACGACGAGTCGGTCGGCGGGTCCGGTGATGGTGATGCCGCCCTGGTGGTGCAGCCGGTGATGGTAGGGGCACAGCAACACCAGGTTGTGGAGTTCGGTGGGGCCGCCGTCTTCCCAGTGGGTGAGGTGGTGGGCGTGCAGGCCGCGGGTGGCACCGCAGCCGGGCACCACGCAGCTGTGGTCGCGGTGTTCCAGGGCGCGGCGCAGTCGCCGGCTGATGGTGCGGGTGGTGCGCCCTACCCCGATGGGTTGGCCGTGACGCTCGAACCACGCTTCCAGGGTCGCTTCGCACAGCAGGTATTGGCGTTCCTCATCGGTCAGCAGCGGACCCAGATGCAGCGAGGCGACCGGCTTGTCGCCGTCACTGTCGAGATTCAGATGCACGATGACGGTGGTGTGCTGCCCGTGCGGGCGATGCGCGGATTCGGTGTCCCAACCGGCCTCGATCAGGCTCATGAATGCATCGACCATGTTGGGGAACGGTGGTGCCTGATCCGAGGTCGGCTCACCGGTGTCCTGGTCGATGTCGTGGTGGTGTTTGTAGTCGGCGACCAGCCCGTCGTGGGGGGCCTGGCGGGCGGCGTCGAATTTCGCGGCTTCCAGGCGGGGCAGCCGGATGGTGTAAGTGGTGTGGGTGTCGGCTTCGCTGCGGGTGAATGACCGTTGCGGCTCGGGCTGGCGGTCGGGTTGGGGGCGGGGTTCGAGTTTGACGGCGGTGCGTAATTGGGTGACGGTGGCCACCGAGGCGAGTTGGGCGTAGTGCGCATCGGAGCCGTCGGCGGCGTTCTCGGCGATCACCGCGACCTGATCCAGCGACAGCCGTCCTTCGCGCAGAGCTTGGGTGCAGCGCGGAAACTCCTCGATCCGTCGGGCGATGGCCACGGTGGTTTCGGCGTTGCGTGGGGAGACCCCGGTTTTCCACGCCACCAACGCCTTCATCGAGCGGGCACCGGTGGATCCGCACAGCTCGTCGCGGTCGAGTTCGGCGACGATCTCCACGATGCGGCCGTCGATCGCGTTGCGCTGCCCGCACAACTGCTCCAACTCCCCGAACAACACCTCAATCCGCCGCACAGGATTCACCCCTTCCGTGGTGAAAGACGCTGCAGCCGAAGACATAACCTCATCATCGCAAAGGGGTACGACAATTTCCGGACCTCGGAATCCAGCGGCCGAAGGGCTTGTCGGTGGACGGGGCTTTAGGCTGATGCGCATGGACGCCGAAGACGCTGAAGCACCGGAACGCCGGCTGGTCATCAGGGTCAACTCGAACGCAAAGATGTCGCGGGGCAAGGCCGCGGCGCACGCCGTGCATGCCGCGCTCAAGCTCTACGGCATTGAGTACGAGCACCCGGTCATCGTGATCGGCGGCAAGCCCGATGAGATCCTGGCGCAGACGGTGCACATACGCGACGCCGGGCGTACCGAGCTGGAACCCGGCACGTTGACCGCGGGGGCGAGCTGGGAGTACAAGGACCGCACCGAACCTGAAGACGCAGGCGAGTAACCGCTATCCCGTTGCCGCCGTGTGTTCTTCGCGCGGCCGGGGTAGCGACAGGCCCAGATGTTCGCGCAGTGTCGTTCCCTCGTAGTCGGTGCGGAACACACCGCGCTCCTGCAGCAGCGGCACGACCCGGTCGACGAACGGATCGAGCCCGCCCGGGGTGACGTGCGGGACCAGGATGAAGCCGTCGCTGGCGTCGGATTGCACGAGATGGTTGATGGACTCGGCGATCGTGGCCGCCGACCCGACGAAGTTCTGCCGCCCGGTGACCTCGATGATGAGCTCGCGGGTGGTGAGGTTCTCGGCCTCGGCCTTGGCTCGCCACTCGTTGGCGACGGCGACCGGGTCGCGGTGTATCCGCACACTGGCCCGGCCTTTGGCGATCGTGTTCTCACCGACCAGAGGATCGACGGTGGGCAGCGGTCCGTCGGGGTCGTGGTCGGAAAGGTCGCGGTTCCACAGCTGTTCGAGGAATTTGATCGCCGTGGCAGGGGAGACTTGGGCCAGACGCACCTCGTGAGCCAGGTCGGCGGCCTCGGCGTCGGTATCTCCGAGCACGAAGGTGGCTGCGGGCAGGATCAGCAATTGGTCATGGCGGCGGCCGTATTTGGCGAGGCGGCCCTTGACGTCGGCATAGAACTTCTGGCCGTCCTCCAGCGTTCCGTATCGGGAGAAGATGGCGTCTGCGGCCGCCGCGGCGAATTCGCGTCCATGGTCGGAATCGCCGGCCTGGAAGATCACCGGGCGGCCCTGCGGGCTCCGCGGGACGTTGAAGCGGCCACTGATGTCGAAATGGTCATTGTGGTAAGCGAATTCGCCGGCCGCCCGATCGGACAGGAACACGCCGCGTTCTTTGTCGGCAACGATTTCGTCACCACGCCAGGAGTCGAACAGGGTGTGGGCTGCGGCCAGGAAGCTCTCAGCTCGCTCGTAGCGCTGGTTCTCGGGTAGGAAGCCGCCCCGGCGGAAGTTCTCGCCGGTGAAGGCGTCCCACGAGGTGACGACGTTCCAGGCGGCCCGGCCCTCGGAGAGGTGATCCAGCGAGGCGAATTGCCGTGCCACCTCGTAGGGTTCGTTGAAGGTGGAGTTGATGGTGCCGGTGAGCCCGAGCCGGTCGGTCACCGCGGCGAGCGCGGCGAGCACCGTGAACGTGTCCGGACGTCCAACCACGTCGAGGTCGTAGATCTGGCCGCCTTGTTCGCGCAACCGAAGCCCCTCGGCCAGGAACATGAAATCGAACTTGCCGCGTTCGGCGGATTGTGCGAAGCGGACGAATGATTCGAATTCGATATGGCTGCCGGATTCGGGATCGCTCCACACCGTGGTGTTGTTGACCCCAGGGAAATGGGCGGCCAGATGGATCTGCTTGACGGGCTTGCTCATGGGCGTGTCCTGTCGCTGTCAGACGGTCGAATAGCGGTTCGCGGGGCGGGGCAGGCCGAGCAGCCCACGCAGAGTGGAGGCCTCGTAGGACTCGCGGAAAACACCGCGGCGCTGCAGATCGGGCACCAGCACGTCGGTGATCTGCTGCAGATCGTGAGGCAGGGACGCCGGCCGCAGCCGGAAACCGGAGGCGCCGGCGGAGTGCCAGGCCTGCAGCAGATCGGCCAGTTGTCCAGGCGTGCCGGCAAAAATCTCTGCGTCGCTGCGGTATTCGCTTCCGCTCAATTCGTCGAGGCGGTCACGGCGTGAGCGTGCAGCGTCGGGCGTCTCGTCGAGGAACACCACGAGGTCGGCGAAGACGTGTACCGGCGGAGCCTGCGCGGGGCGTAGGGCGCCGATGGTGTCAACCAATGTGGTGACCTCGTCGGTGCTGTGCGGCGTGACAAAGCCGACGTCGGTGCTGCCTGCGATCAGTTGGTAGGCGGGGGCGACGTGGCCGAGTGCGGCCACGATGGGCTGGCCCTGCGGTGGCCGCGGGGTGATCGAGGGCCCCTTCACGGAGAACGTCGCGCCCTCGAAATCGATGTAGTGCAGTTTGTTCCGATCGATGAACCGGCCGGTGGCCACGTCGCGGATCTCCGCGTCGTCCTCCCAGCTGTCCCACAGTCGCCGCAGCACTTCCACGTAATCTGCCGCCTCGCTGAACAATTCGGTGCTGAGGGTGGCGCGGTCCTCGGGCAGCCGGCGCCGACCGAAGTGGGCAGCGGCATCCCGGCGGGAGGCGACCTGGACCCGCACCCCGGCCCGGCCGGTGCTCACGAAGTCGAGTGTGGCGATCGCCTTGGATGCATGGAACGGCTCGGTGTGGGTGGTGATGACGGTGGGCACCAGACCGATGTGGCGGGTGCGGGGTGCCACGCGGGAGGCGATCAGAACGGCGTCGAGACGCCCGCGCACCTGGTCGGTTCGGTCGTCGGGGCGGAACGGGTGATCGGACTGCAGGGTGAGGCCGTCTTCGATCGTGACGAAATCCAACAGGCCGCGTTCTGCCTGGCTGACCAGGTCGGTCCAGTAGCGCGGGGTCAGTATTTCGGTGGGCCGCGCCAGGGGCTCACGCCAGGACGCCGGGTGCCAGCCGGTGCCGTCGAGTGCGACGGCGAGGTGCAGTGGGTTGCCCATCGACGGTTCTCACTTTCAGTCGCGGTCTCTGGCGACAACGCGAGCTCACACCCGGGTAATCCCGGGCGGGAGCCGCTGCGAGTGTCCAATCCAGTCTGACCTGCCTGAAGAGATCGACGCAGGGTGATGCGAAACCCCGTTTGTCGGCGACGCACAGGCCGACGCGCGCATCCGGCATAGGTCAACTGGCGTTGAAGTAAGCTCGCGGCCATGTCGGAGACCCGGCGGAGTGGCCGGTGGCGCACCGGCCAGCAGAGCAAGCAGCGAGTCATCGATGCGGCACGCGAGCGCTTCATGCGTGACGGCTATGAGCGCGCGACGGTGCGTGGGATCGCCGCCGATGCCGGGGTGGACGTCGCGATGGTCTACTACTTCTTCGGCAACAAGGAGGGGCTGTTCGCCGCCTCGGTGCTCGACACTCCGCAGCACCCGTTGCATCAGCTGGCGAATCTGCTCGACGAGGGAACCGACGAGATCGGCGCACGCCTGGTGCGCGATGTCGTTGAGCGCTGGGATGCGGGAGCGTCGTTCGACCCACTGCTGACGGTGTTCCGGTCAGCCGATATTCAGCCGTTGGCGCGCAAGCTCTTACACGACTCCCTGGCCGGACCGGTGGCGCAACGGGTTGCGACGGAGTTCGGTGTCGACGATGCCGAACTGCGCGTCGAGCTGGTGACCGTGCACCTGGTCGGTCTGGCCTTCGCGCGTTACCAACTCAAGATCGAGCCGATGGCTTCGGCGAGCATCGGCGACCTGGTCGCCTGGATCGGGCCGACCGTGCAGCGTTACCTGACGGACCCCAAACCATAGGCGGCTCAAGCACGCTCGGACACCGGAAATGGCTGCGGATGCAGCCGTCCGCGCAATACCGCCACGAACGGCCGAGGGTCGGCCCGCCCGTCTCGCCGGAACGGCATTGAGTCCCGCGATGCGCTGATCCACTCGGAGCGGGACATGTCATCGAGAAGTAGCCGGCGTCCGGACCGGCCGGCGAGCAGATGCAGCAACAGGGTTCCGGTGCGGCCATTGCCCTCACGGAACGGATGGATCTGGTTGTAGTCGGCATAGATTCGAGCCAGCCGATACGACAGCGTTCCGTCGTCGATCTCGGTGCCCTCGTCGGAGAGTCTGGCGATCTCGGCGTGTAGTGCCTCCAGGGCGCGAGGAATGCGTGCGCAGGATCCGAATGTGCTGTCACCCTTGCGGATCTCGACGATGCGCGGCTCGCCCGCCCAGGCGTACACATCGCCGAACACATGCTGATGCAGTGACCGGGTGTTCAGTTCGGTGTCCTGGGAGCGCAGGTGCACCTGCAGGATGCGTCCGGCCGTCGCCACGTATTCCAGCTGGGCCAGCACCGTGGCATCCTGCACACCGAAGTTGTTGCGCAGCACCGATGTCCCGGGGATGAAGTAGGGGCGCCGTCGGGCGAAGATGCGTCGGCGCGCCGGTGGGGACGGAGTGGGCAGTTGGTGACCCAGGTACTCGCCGAAGCTCGCTGTGCCGGTGAGCAAGCCGGTCAGGGCATCGATCTGTTCCGGCGCCGGCTGCCAGCCCTCCAGGCGTTCGGCGGCGATGGTCTGGGCCAGGGCGTGACGCTCGGCCTCTTCGGAGCCGGTCACCATGTGGAGAACGTCGAGGTTGACGCCAGATAGTCGAGTTTGCGCCGCACCGCGGTGAGTTCACGGCCGATACTGCGCAGCGCGGTGCGGTCCTGCGGTGGCAGTTCCGAGAGCTCGACGCGCTCGTCGAAAGCGTCGGCGTCGACGGATGGGCGCCACCGCGCGGCCCGCATCCGCCAGCGGATGCTGGATGCGATCGCGTGACATTTCGCGAGCACCCGGGCATCGTCGGGATCGAGGTAGCGAGTGCCGGACGCGTCGGCGATCCGCCCCGAGGTGGGTAGTGCGTCGGATCCGCAACTGAGCGCCGCCCAGCGCGCGATACGGACCACCGGGTCGACGGCGGCGTGCTTCACGTCGACGCGGCTGTCGCCGGAGGTCAACACTCGCAGCCGGGACGGGACGTACCCGCGGACAAAGGTTGAGTCCTGCAGGATCGCCGTCAGTGCAGCCGGTTGCGCGCGCACTGCGATACCGGCTTGTTCGCGCAGATCCGGTCCGTCACTCAGCGCCACGGCGTCGGCCAGGAGCCCGATCATCACCACGCCCCGATCGCCAGCCGGATCCGCGGCCCACCGGCCGATGCCGATCGCCCAGTCCTGAGCGGTGCGGTTGAACCGCACGCGGGAGGCAACCGCGCCGTTGTCGTCGGCGCGGAAGCCGCAACAGGCCAGCAGGTCATGGACGTGGACGGCCTGGGCCAGCGCCGACTCGACGGTCATATCGGGGTGGCGGACCACCAGCGTTTCCAGATCGGATCCGGGCAGTGCGTCGCCGCGGCCGACGCTGCCCGAGACGTACCAATCGACGTCGGGCCCCACCAGGCGCGCGGCGGACATCAGTGCGGCCCGGGCCACGGCCGACCAGGCCTCGGCGACCGTGGCTGCCCCAATCCGGGTCTCGATCAGCTCGGATACCGCGTCGTGGGCTGCTGTGGCGGCCGCCACCAGCTCGCTTTCGGTGTCCGCCGACGCAATCCGCCGGTGGGCATCGTCGAGCGCAGCCACAGCCATGTCGGCGATTGTGACAGGCGCCGGGGCCGGTGAGGTTTCGGCAACCCAATGCTTACTGCCGGCTACATGAACGAAACACGCGGGTGACCGCTCGGACACGCCGAGGGGCTTATCTATCAAGTGACAGTTAAGGACCTGGCGGCATCGCCCCCGAGCCTGAGAGAAACGCCTATGACCAGCAGCGCTACCGAGAGTCAGGGAGATGTGGCCGGCCGTCTCGGCGACCATGACGACCTGGCCGAGTTCGGTTATGACCAGCAGTTGCACCGTCGGCTCGGCAAGTTCGAATCGTTCGCCGCGGGCTTCTCGTTCGTGTCGATTCTGACCACGATCTTCCAGCTGTTCGGCCTCGGGTTCGGTTTCGGCGGCCCCGCCTTCTTCTGGACCTGGCCCGCGGTGTTCCTCGGACAGTTCCTCGTCGCGCTGTGTTTCGCCGAGCTGGCCGCGCGCTATCCGATTTCCGGGGCCATCTATCAATGGTCCCGGCGGATGGGTGGCGAGCTGATCGGCTGGTTCGGTGGCTGGTTCATGATCCTGGCCCAGATCGTGACGGCCTCGGCCGCTGCGATCGCGCTGCAGGTGGTGTTGCCGTCGATCTGGTCTGGTTTCCAGGTGATCGGCGAGGATCCGGCGTTGACGTCGTCGAGTGGGGCGGCCAACGCGGTACTGCTCGGCACGGTGTTGTTGGTGCTCACCACCACGATCAATTGCCTTGGCGTCAAATGGATGTCGCGAGTCAACAGTGCCGGGGTGATCTGCGAGATCGTCGGTGTCATCGCGGTCATCGGTGTGTTCTTCACCCATGCCCAGCGCGGGCCGCAAGTGGTGTTCGACACCGGCCATGCCGGCGGCCAACCCGGCTACGTGTGGGCCTGGATCATGTCGGGATTGATGGCCGCCTACGTCATGGTCGGATTCGGCTCGGCGGGCGAACTCGCCGAGGAGACGCGCAATCCGCGCCGCGTCGCGCCCCGCACCATCCGGCTGGCCCTGTCGGTCTCGGCGCTCGGCGGCGGGCTGATGATCCTCGGTGCCCTGATGGCCGCCCCGAGCCTGACCGACGGTCGACTGGCCACCGAAGGCCTGCCGTACGTACTCGACACCGTGCTGTCCTCACCGTGGGGCACGGTGCTGCTGATCGACGTGTGCATCGCGATCACGATCTGCACCTTGGCAATCCAGACCGCCGCCTCACGTCTGATGTTCTCGATGGCCCGTGACGGCCGACTGCCAGCCTCATCGATCCTGTCCCGGGTCAACAGTCACACGGGAACACCGATCTGGCCGTCAGTGCTCATCGGTCTGCTGTGCATCGGGGTGCTGCTGGTCAATGTCGGCAACTCGGCGATCTTCGCGACGCTGGCCAGCGTCTGCATCATCCTGATCTACCTGGCCTACCTACTGGTGACCGCTCCGCTGCTGTATCGCCGGATCAAAGGCTGGCCGGCCCAGCGCAACCAGGTCGATGCCGAAGGGTTGCCGCTGTTCTCCTTGGGCAAGTTCGGCATCGCGGTGAATGTCCTGGCCGTGCTCTACGGCGTGGTGATGATCGTCAACCTGGGCTGGCCGAGGGCCGAGATCTTCAATCCCACTGGGGAAATGCCGATATTGCAGTGGGCCGGACCGCTGAGTATCGCGGCCGCGATGGTCCTGGGCGCGCTGTGCTTCCCCCGCGGCAAGACCCACCCGAAACCCGTCACGATCGGAGCCTGAGATGTCCACTGCTACGACCGCCGGCGCCCGCGATCATGCCCGATCGCAGGCAGGCACCCTCACCGATTCGATGCCCGTCGTTCCCGCGTCGAGTTGGCCCAATCCACCACACGGTGTCGCAGCCGAGCAACTGACCTGGGCTGAAACGGTTCCCGGTGGCCGCTACACCAGCAAGGTGCTGGCCCGCGGTACCCGGCTGCGTCTGCGCGATCTGGACGGCACCGCGTGCGCGCACGTGCTGCTGTGGCGTGCCGATGCGCCGTGGGAGCGGCTGAACGTCGCAGATACCGTGAAAGTGCCCTGGCAGGCCTATATTTCGGCCGGCCATCCGCTGCTCAGCGACCAGGGCCGGCTTCTGGCCACCGTGGTGTCGGACACCTCGGCCCACCACGACGCGCTGTGCGGTACCACCACGCTGTCCGGCAATGCGACCAAATACGGTGCGGGCGCGGTGGAATCACCCAGTCCCGCCGGGCGGGAACTGCTCGCACTGGCCGCGCTCAAGAACGGGCTGAGCCGTCGCGACGTCGCGCCGAGCGTGTCGTTCTTCCACGGCGTACGCGTGGACGCCGACGGCACGCTGGTATCCACCGGGTCGGCCGGTGCGGACACCGCCGTGGAGTTGATCACCCATCTGCCTCTGATCGTGGCGGTCGCCAATACCGCCCACCCTCTGGATCCGGCGCCGGAGTTCACCGTCGGCTCCCTGGAGGTGCTGACCTGGTCGGCGCCCGGTGACCTGGCCGAGATCGGCGCCACGGTCGGTGATCGCGACCCCGAATACCAACGCGCCTACCTGAATTCCGAAGATGTCTGGAGTGCCCGATGACCATCACCGCCACCCACACCGTTGTCGATGAAATCGTGGCGCCCCGCGCACCGTGGTCGAAGGTCGTGCGCGCAGGCGATGTGCTCACCATCGTCGACCTGCACGGCAACCAGGCTGTGGACACCCTGTTCTACGGGGCGACAGATCACGGCGTGCGCTACAGCGCACCGGCCACCATCGCTGCTCAGGGCAATATCTTCCTGACGACCGGAACAGTGCTGCGAGACAGCGACGGTGAGCCGATGCTGACCATCGTCGACGACGAGGTCGGCAATCACGACACCCTCGGGGGTGCGTGCTCGCAGGAGTCCAACACCCTGCGCTACGGACACCACACCAAGCACCAGCACGCCTGCGTCGAGAACTTCATCGGTGAGGGCGCCCGCTGGGGGCTGACCAAGGCCGACATCGTCAGCAACATCAACTTCTTCATGAACGTCCCGGTGGACCCTGACGGCGCCCTCGGCATCGTCGACGGCTTGTCGGCCCCGGGCAAGACGGTGTCGCTGCGAGCCGAGATCGACACGCTGGTGCTGGTGTCGAACTGCCCGCAAATCAACAACCCCTGCAACGGGTTTGACCCGACTGCTGTGCGAATGGTCGTGACGCGGCCATGACAACTCTGGAGGTGATCCGGCCAGGCATGTCCACCACCGTCCAGGACTGGCCCGGGCGGACCGGGTACTGGCAGGTCGGGGTGCCGCCGTCGGGTCCGATGGACGATGTGTCGTTCCGGCTGGCCAATATCGCGGTGGGCAACCCGGAGGGCGCGCCCGGTTTGGAAGCCACGATGGGCGGACCGGCCTTGCGCTTCGACACCGACACCTGGGTGTGTGTCACCGGTGCGCCCGCGCCGGTGAGCATCGACGGTAGACGAGTGGCGCAGTGGGTTCCCGTCCTCGTCGAGGCCGGCCAGGTCCTGGATGTGGGGATGGTCGACGGACCGGGTCTGCGGATGTACATCGCACTGGCGGGCGGACTGCAAGCCGACGAGTACCTGGGCAGCGCATCGACATTCACTCTGGGGCGGTTCGGCGGCCACGAGGGCCGTGTGCTGGCGGTGGGGGACAAGCTGGAGACCCGCGACGTGGCGGGCGGCATTCGCCGACGCATCCTGTTCGAAGAACAGCCGGCCATCGGCAGCCATTGGTACATCGCGGTGACGGTCGGCCCGCATTCCGCGCCGGAGTTCTTCACGCGCAACGACATCGACACGCTGCTCAACCACGACTATGAGGTGCATTTCAACTCCGACCGCACCGGAGTCCGGTTGATCGGGCCGCAGCCGGAATGGGCTCGTCCCGACGGCGGGGAAGCAGGGCTGCACCCGTCGAACATCCACGACAACGCGTACTCGGTGGGCTCGCTCGACTTCACCGGGGACACTCCGATCCTGCTCGGCCCGGACGGTCCGAGCCTCGGCGGGTTCGTCTGCCCGGTCACCGTCACCGCGGCAGACCGTTGGAAACTGGGCCAACTCGCACCCGGCGCCACGATCCGGTTCGTCCCGGTGAAGGCATCGGCGGCGGCACCGCCCGCCACGGTGAGCCAGGCCCGGCGCGCCTCCATCCCCGCCGTGTTCTCCGTCGGCGGCGATGAGGACGACGGAATCGTCGCCGGCACAACCTCGTCTGATGGCACCACGGCTGTCACCTATCGCCGGATCGGGGATGACAACATCCTGGTCGAGTATGGCGAGATGCGTCTGGACCTTGCGCTGCGCGCGCGTGCCCATGCGCTGCACCATGCGTTGGAACAGCACCGGCCGGACGGACTGATCGACCTCACACCGGGAATCCGTTCACTCCAGGTCAAGGTGGATCCCGGCCGGCTGCCGCAAGCGAAACTGGTGCCGCTGCTGGCCGAACTCGAGGCGTCGCTTCCGGCCGCGCAGGATCTCGTGGTGCCCAACCGGACCGTGCGGTTGCCGTTGAGCTGGGATGACCCCTCGACCCGAGAGGCGATCGAGCGCTACATGCACGGCGTGCGCGCTGATGCGCCGTGGTGCCCGTGGAACATCGAGTTCATCCGGCGGATGAACGGCCTGGCCTCGGTGGATGATGTGCACCGAATCGTCTATGACGCCGAGTATCTGGTGCTCGGCCTGGGCGATGTGTACCTGGGGGCCCCGGTCGCCACACCGCTGGATCCACGGCATCGCCTGGTCACCACCAAGTACAACCCCGCGCGCACCTGGACGCCGGAGAACGCCGTCGGAATCGGCGGGGCCTACCTGTGCATCTACGGGATGGAGGGCCCGGGCGGATACCAGTTCGTCGGCCGCACCACCCAGATCTGGAATCACCGTCACCCCCTGACCGCGCAAGGCTTCGAGCCCGAACACCCGTGGCTGCTGAGGTTTTTCGACCGCATCCAGTGGTACCCGGTGTCCGCCGAGGAGCTGCTGGACTTGCGTGCCGATATGGCCGCTGGACGCGGGCATGTCGAGATCAGCGACGGAACATTTTCGCTGGCCGAGCATGAGCAATTCCTGGCCGCCAATGCCGAGGACATCGCTGCCACCCGCACGACGATGGAGGACGCGCGGGCCGAAGAGCGCAAGCGTTGGTCTGCGGCAGGAGAATTCGCACGAAAGGAGTCTGCGTGAGTGAGCTTGCGAGCGAACCATCGAACTCGGCGCGCATTGCCGAGATCTATCAGAGGATCATCGACAGCGGCCGATCCGAAGTGTTCATCCACCTGCGGCCGCAGGCAGAAGTCGAGGCCGACTACCGCGCCGCGCTTGTCGGCGACGGACCGCTGGCCGGGTTGGTGCTCGCGGTGAAGGACAACGTCGATGTGGCGGGGATACCGACCACTGCGGCTTGCCCAGATTTCAGTTATATTCCCGATGCCGACGCACCGGCGGTGTCCGCTCTCAAGGCCGCCGGTGCTGTCGTCATCGGAAAGACCAACCTCGACCAGTTCGCCACCGGATTGGTGGGGACCCGCAGTCCCTATGGCGCCGTGTGCGATTCCCGCCGTCCGGACTACATCTCGGGTGGGTCGAGTTCGGGGTCCGCGGTGGCCGTCGCGCTCGGCTTCGCCGATATCGCGATCGGTACCGACACCGCCGGATCCGGCCGCGTTCCGGCCGGACTGCAGGGCATCGTCGGAATCAAAGCCACGGTCGGCCTCGTCTCCACCGAAGGCGTCGTCCCGGCATGTGCGAGCTATGACTGTGTGACGATCTTCGCCGCTGACCTGGCCACCGCCCAGTCGGCGATGGCTGTGATGAGCGCCGGTGCGCCGCAGCGGCAATGGCCGGCCGATGTCCCATTCGCCGCGCCGGTGACTCCGCGGATCGCGATCCCGGACGCGTTGGCCGGGCTGGACGATCAATGGCGGGCCGCCTTCGATGCCTCCGTGCGGCAGGCGAAGGCCGCCGGTTTCGACATCGTGGCGATTCCGATGGACGATTTCTTCGCCGCGGCCAACCTTCTCTACAACGGCGCACTCGTGGCCGAACGATGGGATGCCGTAGGCGAATTCGTGAGTACAGCCGGCCTGGATGCCGCGCTGGACCCGACCGTGGCCGCGATCATCATCTCGGCCGGGACGCACACGGCCACCGATCTGTTGCGGGACCGGAGGCAGGTCGAGGATCTACGTAACAGGGCACTGGCGCAGCTCGCCGGCTGTCACGCACTCATGGTCCCGACCGCTCCCGAGCATCCGCGCATCGATGAAGTGGCGGCCGACCCGGTCGCGGTCAACTCCCGGATGGGCCGTTACACCAACTTCTGCAACCTGTTCGACATGTGTGCCATCGCGGTTCCCGCGGGGGCGGTGTCCGACGGCGCGCAGTTCGGAATCACCCTGCTGGCAACGGCATTCCACGACAGTGTCATCGCTGACCTGGCGGCGCGGTTCCTCGATGCTCCGTCGGCCGCGACCTGGCCCGAATCCGGCGGGGCACCGCTGACCGAACTCGCGGTGTTCGGCGCGCATCTGCGCGGTCAGCCGTTGGAACATCAGCTCACCGGGCGGGGCGCCCGCTGGGCCGGACCGATCACCACCGCGCCGCACTATCGCCTGTATGCCCTCGACACGGTTCCGCCCAAGCCCGGCCTGACCCGCGTCGCCGAGGATGGTGCGCCGATCGTGGGCGAACGGTGGGTCTTGTCCCCGGCCGCGCTGGGGGAGTTCCTGGCCGAACTACCCGCGCCGATGCTGCTCGGCAAGGTGGAGCTCGACGACGGCCGCTGGATCACCGGTTTCGGTTGTGACCACATCGCTCCCACACAGGGCCGGGACATCACCGAGTACCGGGGTTGGTTGGCGGCGATGGGCTGAGCGCCTGGGGATGAACTCCGTGCCCGCGGCCCCTAGAAAGCGATCACACCGCGAATGTTGCGACCGGCGCGCAGGTCTCTCATCGCATCGTTGATGTCGTCGAGCTTGTAGGTGCGGGTGATGAGTTCATCGAGTTTGATCGTCCCAGCCTCGTACATGGACAACAAACGCGGCATCGCCTCGCGCGGGTTCATCTCGCCGTAGAGCACGCCTTTGAGGGTCTTACACGAGCTGACCATGTCCGGCAGGACCAAGGGCACCATCATGTCGGTCAGCTTGGCCATGCCGGTGAGCACGCAGACGCCGCCCTTCCTCAGCAGCATCATGGCGACCATGATCAGATCCGGCGGCACCACGCCGGGCGTGAGCACGACGCGGTCAGCCATCACGCCCCAGGTGAGCTCCTTGACCAACTCGACTGCTGCGCCGGCGTCGACGGCGGTGTGGGTGGCCCCGAAGTTCGGTGCCACCTCTCGTTTGAACTCGTTCGGGTCGACCGCGACGATGTTCTTGGCGCCGGCGGCTTTTGCGCCCTGCACCGCGTTCATGCCGATTCCGCCGACGCCGACGACCACGACGGTGTCGCCGACCTGCGTGCCTGCCGCAACCGATCCCGATCCGAAACCGGTTGTCACACCGCAAGAAACCAGCGATGCGGCCTCCAACGAGATCCAGTCGTTGATCTTGACGAGCGATCGCTCTGAGGCGACGACGTATTCGGAGAACGTCCCGACCTGCATCATGGCCATCAGGTCCTCCGAGCCGTTCGGTCCGGTGACGTGCCTGCGTCGGGTGTGGTCGGTGGTCATCTCTTTGCTGTAGATCTCGGCACCGACATCGCACAGGTACGTGTGGCCGGTGACGCAGAACCGGCAGCTGCCGCAGGCCGGGAAGAATGAAATGGCCACGTGGTCACCGGGTTTGAGGCTGGCCACACCGGGGCCCACCGCTTCGACGATGCCGGAGCCCTCATGTCCGCCGAGCATCGGAAACCATTCGGGCACCGGTACGCCGGCCGCCCGCATCATCTCCTCCATATCGGCGCTGGGGACGCTATCGCCGGTGTAGAAGTGCTCGTCGGAGTGGCAGATACCTGCGTAGGCCATCTTCACCAGAACTTCACCCGCTCTGGGCGGGTCGAGGTCGATCTCGGTGACCTCCCAGTCGATGCCTACGCCACGGAGAATCGCCGCCTTGGACTTCATCAGGCCGGCCACCCCACTGTCTTGGTCTCGGTGAAGATCTCCAAACCCTCGAGACCGCATTGTCGTCCGATGCCGGACTGTTTGTAGCCGCCGAACGGTGCGTCGGCGCCATACCAGAGTCCACCGTTGATGCCCAGTGTGCCGGTGCGTATCCGGCTTGCCACGTTCTTGGCCCGTTCCAGGTCATTGGCGAACACAACACCGGACAGGCCGTAGATCGAGTCGTTGGCGATCCGCACCGCGTCATCGTCGTCGTCGAATCCGATGACCGACAATACCGGACCGAAGATCTCCTCCTGGGCGATGGTCATCCGGTTGTCGACGTCGGCGAAGATCGTCGGCTCTACGAAGAATCCCTTGGGCAGATGTCTGGGGATACCGCCACCGGTGACCAGTCGGGCGCCCTCCTGCTTGCCTTTCTCGATGTAGCTCAGCACCCGGTCCTGTTGTCGTTTGGACACCTGTGGTCCCTGCAGGACTGACGGATCGGTGGGGTCGCCGTATTTGTTCTTCTCCAGCGCGATCTTGACGATCTCGACGGCTTCGTCATACCGCGAATTGGGCACCAGCAGCCGGGTGGGCATGGCGCAGCCCTGCCCGGCATGCATGGAGATGAAGGCACTGCCCCCGATCGACGCCCGCATATCCCCTTCGTCCTCGAGGACCAGATACACCGATTTGCCGCCGAGTTCGAGGAAGGTGGGCTTCACGGTTTCCGAGGCGGCGGCCATGATGCGGCGCCCGGTCGCGGTCGAACCCGTGAACGCCACCATGTCCACGAGTGGTGAGGTGGACAGTACCTCGCCGACGAGGTGGTCGGAGGAGGTCACGATGTTGATGACGCCCGGTGGAATATCGGTGTGTTCGGCGATGATCCGGCCGATCCGGGTTGCGTTCCACGGCGTGTCGGGGGCGGGTTTGAGCACCATCGTGTTGCCCATGGCCAGGATCGGGCCGATCTTGTTGAGGATGATCTCGAACGGGAAGTTCCACGGCGTGACGACGCCTACAACCCCGATCGGTTCCTTCCACACCTCCCGCGCGGCCGGCGTTCCCATACCGAAGGCGTCCTTGTCGGGAAGAGAACGCTTCCAGGGGAACTGGGCGATCATGTCGGCGGGCCAGGTGAGCGCCTCGTTGAGCGGGACGTCGAGCTGCGGGCCGTAGGTCGACAACACCGGACAGCCGACCTCGGCGACAAGTTCGGCGCGGATGTCCTCGCGTTCGGCCTCCAGAGCCGCCTGCAGCTGACGCAGACCGGCAGCCCTCAGCTCACCGTTTCGCGACCAGTCCGTGTGGTCGAACGCGTGCCGAGCCGCGGCCACGGCGCGCTCCATGTCTGCGCAGGTGCCGTCGGCGGTGACGCCGAGCACGTCCTCGGTGGCGGGGTTGATGTTCTCGAAGGTTCGGCCGGTCTCCCCGTCGACGAGCTTGCCGTCGATGAGCATGCGGGATTCGTGTGTCATCTAGTGCTGTCCTTCACCACTGTCGGAGTTCGTTGACCGCCGCGGACGGGCGGGGGGCCATGGTCAAGTAGGGGATGAAACTGCTGCTGCCGCAGATGAGTACGGAGTACACGACATCGGCAAGATGGCCGGCGTCGACAAGGCCGCCCTGCATCTCGCCCCGCTCCATCCATAGCCGGATGGCTTTGTCGAGCGCTTCGGGATCCCAGCTCTTGTTGAATTCGGTCTGCGAATCGCCTTCGCCGCCGAAGCTGTCGCCCACTGCGAGGCGGGTGAAACCGATGTTGGGGTGTTCGATGCGCCAAGCCTCGACGAGTTTGTCCAGCGCGGCTTTCGTGACGGCGTAAGCACCCAGGAGCGGCCAGGGATTGGTGTACGACGCGCTCAGCGACGACAGGTAGACCGCCGATCCGCCGGTAGCGGCCAGGTGCGGTGCGGCCGCCGCCGTCGCGAGTGACGCACCGGTGACGTTGGTCGCGAACAGTTGCGCCCATTGTTCGGCGGCGACCTCCCGCAGCGGCGCGAGTACCCCCATGCCGGTGGTGTACACCATGGCGTCCAGCCCGCCGAATTCGTGGACGACCTCGGACATGGCGGCCTCGCAGGAATCGGCGGCGGTCACATCGCAGACGACGGCAACGGCCCCGTTGCCCGCCTCCTTGGCGGCGTTCTCCAGGCGGTCGCGTCGGCGAGCCAGGAAGGCGACGCGAGCGCCCTTCTCGGCCAATCCCATTCCGATGCAGCGGCCGAGTCCAGCGGACGCGCCGACCACGGCCACCCGTGGAGCGCCAGATGTTGAGCTTCGCTGCATGAGTCTCCTTGGGGTATCGAGAGTGAAATTATCACTCAGATAGAGCGACTATATGCGATATGTGGAAATCATCATTTACATCGGGGTGCGTGGCTGCGGTTGGAGGTACCTAAGCTTCAGTCCCGCAATGCGTTTCGGGCGGTGGGTGCGAAGCTCAGCAACATTCGGTCGAGGATGGCGGCTGCCCGCTTCCGGGCCTGGGTGGTGTTCTTGGCGTGCGCGACCAGGAGGGCGGCCTCCTCGAGGGCGGCGACGAGCATGTGGGTCAGTTCGGTGACCGGCTGGTCATCGATGACGCCCGCGGCGATGGCGTCCCGTACGGTCGCGTCGATGAGCGCGATGCTGTTGCCTTCCTGGATCGCACGCAGCGTTCGCCACCCCAGCACGACCGGCCCGTCGATCAACATGACCCGTTGGACCTCGGGCTCCACCGCGGCCTGAAGAAACCCGTGCAAGCCGGTGCTGAGCTGCTCCCAGGCGTCGGTGCCCGGTGGTGGGGAGGCCAGTGAGCGCAGCGTCAGATCCCGTTCGACCTCTTCGAAGACGGCGCGGAACAGCTCAGCCTTGTCCTTGAAGTGGTGATAGAACGCGCCGCGGGTGCCCACTCCGGAAGCGGTGACGAGGTCGCCGATGCTTGTGTCGAAGTAGCCCTTTTGCGCGAACAGCTCGCGACCTGCGTCAATCAGGTCGCGGCGGGTTTGATCGCCCCGGGCCCGGCGTTCGTCGTCGGTGCCTCCCCGCTTCGCCATGCGGATGATCCTATCAACATTCATGATGTATGTTGCGGGTATGCCGGACGATGAGGTGCGCGCGTATGGGACGGTCGCCCCACTGAAAGTGGGCCTGCTCAACGACTATCCCACCAGGGGCGACACCGACAACGACACCCTTGCGGCGCTGACCCTGGTGATGGAGGAGGCACTGGCCTCGGGTCTGATCGACCGACCGGTGGAGATCGTGCAGCGCAACGTCGTCGGGCTGCCCAACGGGACCTACCACGCTGTGGAGCAGGCGTTCGACGAACTGGTCGACGAGGGGTGTCTGGCCATCTTCGGGCCGTGGGTGTCCGACAACGTCGTCCCGCTCCGGGCGCACGTCGACGCCACCGCACGCACCCCGATCATCACGTTGTCCGGTTCCGAGGGGGCGCTCGGCGAGTGGTGCTTCGCGCTCAACAACGGGTCGATGGCAGAGGAGCCGATCATGCTCGCCGCCGTCATGATCGGTGACGGTCGCTCGCGGATCGCGATCGCCTACGAGGCATCGCTCATCGGCAAGGAGTATCTCGCCGCGTCGCAGAAGGTGTATGCCGCAGCCGGGCTGAAGATCGTTGCCAGCGTGGCGATCCCACAGGTGGAAGCCGACAAGGCGGTTGCGGTCGAAGAGTTGCGGACGGCAGGTCCGGACGCGCTGGTGCACGTCGGGTTCGGGCACGGGCTGTGGGGTTTCAGCGATGCGCTGATCGGCGCCGACTGGGATCCTCCCCGCTACACGACCACGGCGTTCGAGATGGCACACATCAACGCCGACTGGATGCGGCATCTGCGTGGATGGGTCGGACTGGACAGCTACGACGAACGGAATCTGGTCGGCCAGGCATTCCTCGATCGTTTCCAGGCGAAATTCGGCCGGCGCCCTGGACACTCGATGCCCGGGCTGGCCCATGACGCGGCCACCGTGATCGCACGCGGGCTGTCAGCGGCGCGGCCGCTGACCGGCGAGGGGGTCAAACACGGCATCGAGCAGATCAAGCTCATCCCGTCGGCCAGTGGTGCGCCGGGTACGTTCCTGCGCTTCGGCCGCCTCATCCGCCAGGGCTGGCTGGGCTCGGATTACCTCATTGCCCGGCGGGTGCTGCCGGACGGCAGCACACATGTCTTTCATTCGGTCCCCAGCGCGAACATCGCCCAGGCGGTCGGAGGGGGTTCAGCCTAGGCGGATGGCCCCGAACACCGGTGCCGTGACGATCCCCGGCGGTTGCGCCAACACGTAGGGGATCGCCCGGACGGCGCTCATGGCGATCATCAGGTGCCCGGGCAGGGTGGATGTGGCGTCGTCACCCCCGACGTCGAGTTGTAATTCGAAACTCGGATTCCCGGTGATCACCGCGCGGATCAGTGGCGCCTTCTGGCCCGGTTGCAGTGGGCTCAGCCCCCATTGCGGCAGATCTCGGGTCAGGATCCATTCTTCGTGAATCGCCAGCAACGCCCGTCCGGCCCAGTGACCGACCCACGAGAACCGTTGACCGACCACGGTTCCCGCCTCAATGGTGCCTGCGGCCACCTCGATGTCGTGCGGGAGGGTGGTGGCATCCACCGCAATATCGATATGCGACAGTTTGATGCCCATCACGTCGGCGGTGGCGTTGAGAGCCTGCCGGTATGCCATGTCGAGCTTGCCGATGATGGGGGAGTCGACGCTGACTTCCTCGGGTGGCCGGCCCATCCCCATCAGGTCCACGAGCATAGGCCGACTGTCGACCGCCGAGACGTCGGTGGCCTCATAGAGGTCGATCCGGTCGATCGTCTTGCTGAGTCCGGTGACCGTGGCGACCAGTCGTTCGAACATGAAGCCGGGATTCTCGCCGGCAGCGTGAAAGCGTGACCCGCCCGCGTGGCAGGCCTCGGTGAACGCCGCCTCGGTGTCTGCGCCGTAGGTGGGTAGGTGGTTGTAGGACGTCGTCGAGATGACGTTGATGCCGGCAGCGAGGAGTCTGCAGATGTCCTCGGCATTCGTCTCGACCGCATGAGCCTTGCTGGCCGCATGCACCACGACGTCGGGAGCGAGAGCGACGATCGCGTCCTTGCTGGCGGTGGCCTTGACCCCGGTGGGTGGCTCGATTCCGCATAGGAGACCGGCGTCCAGGCCCGCCTTGGCAGGGTCGTACACCAGCACCCCGACCAACTGGAAAGCTGGATTCTCGATCATCTCGCGCAGCGCCGCGCGGCCCACCGCGCCGGTTGCCCACTGCGCTACTCGAGTTCCCAATCGAATACTCCTGGTTGTGCTTTCGGGGTTTCTCCGGACTCTGGTGCCGACCAACATACATCATGTAGGTTAGCAACCGACAGCATGAATGTTGATTCTGTCGCACGACAGTGAGGAGGCCGCGAATGGGGGAACCAGCCACCGTGGCGGAACTCGAGCAGAGCATTCGAGAGGCCCAGGACAGATTCAACGCGGGGATGGGTGCCGACGGCGACGCCACGCCCTACCCCCTGCTCAAGCGACTCCGGACAGAGTCCCCAGTCCACGCCGGGTGGCCGGAAATGGGCATGGTCGGCAACCCGGAGGGCGGACCGTACACCTTCACGGCGTACACCTTCGACGCGGTCAAGGCGATATTCACCGACAACATCACCTTCAGCACCCGCTGCTACGAGGACGTGGTGCGACCACTGCAAGGGCCGACGATCCTGGAGATGCAGGAACCCGAACATGCGGTGTACCGAAAGTTGCACGAGTTCGCCTTCGCGCGGTCGTCGATGAAGCGGTGGGACAGTGAACTCGTAGGGCCGTTGGTCGACCGCACCATCGCCAAATTCAAGGATGCCAAGCGGGCGGACATCGTCGATACGGTGTTCATGCCGATCCCTGTGCGGGTGATCGCGGCGCTGCTGGGCCTACCGGATTCCGATGTCCTGCAATTTCATCGGTTGGCGATCGACATCCTGGGCTTCCGCGGCGATTTGGACACCGCGATGAAGGCATCGGCGCAGCTACGGGAGTACTTCGTCGGCATCCTCGCGGAGAAGCGCCGCAAACCGGGCGACGACATGGTCTCGATCCTGGCCGCCGCAGAAGTCAACGGTGTCAAGATGTCTGACGAACAGATCTACGGGTTCATGCGTAACCTGCTACCTGCCGGAGCCGAGACCACTTCGCGGTCGACTGCCAGCTTGGCGTTCGCTCTTCTCACACACCCCGACCAACTCGACGCGGTTCGCGCCGACCGCAGCCTAATTCCGCAGGCCATCGAGGAGGGTATCCGCTGGGAGACACCGCTGCTGAACTTCATGCGCGAAGTCACCCGGGACACCGAACTGGGCGGAGTCCACATTCCCGAGGGGTCGACGATGATGCTCAGCCTGGGCAGCGCCAACCACGATGAAACGCGCTGGGCGGATCCGGAGGTGTTCAACATATTCCGCGATCGCAAGCCGCACATCGGGTTTGCCCACGGAGCCCATGTCTGCCTCGGTATGCACCTTGCCCGGCTGGAAAGCATGAAGATCTTCAACGCCGTGTTCGACGAACTGCCCGGTTTGCGGCTGGATCCGGGTGCGCCGCCGCCATATGTCACCGGGACCATGTTCAGGTCCCCGCCGCGCCTCGACGTGATCTGGGACTGAGGGACACAACATGACACGGGTAATTCAATGGGCCACCGGCGTGACCGGAGCGATGGCTCTGCGGCATGTCATCAACCGATCGGACCTGGAACTGGTCGGTGTGCGGGTGTACGACCCGGCCAAGTCCGGTGTCGACGCCGGGTCACTGTGCGCGCTGCCGGGCACCGGGGTGAGGGCCTCAGTCAACCGGGATGCGTTCATCGCAGCCGACGCTGACGTCGTGCTCTACATGGGCAAGGTCGAAACGGACACCGCTGGTTGCTTCCGCGACGTCTGCGACCTGCTGGCCTCAGGAAAGAACGTGATCGCCACGGGCAGCAGGTTCGTTCACCCGCGTTCGTTTGATGCCGGCCTGGCGGACAGCATCGAATCCGCCTGCCGTGCAGGTGAATCATCGTTCCTCGGGCTGGGGCTGTATCCAGGTTTCATCGGGGAATCTCTCGCGCCGGTCCTGGCGCGGCTCACCGAGAACACCTCCCACATCAGCGTGCTTGAGGTGCTGAACTACTCGACCTACGCCAGCCACGACCTGATCTTCAATGCCATGGGCTTCGGTCACCCGGTCGAGGACACCACACCGTTGCTGGCAAACCCGGCGTATGCGGCCAGCGCATGGATCGGCAGCGCGACCGTGCTCGCCCGGGCACTGGGGCTGGAGGTCAAGGGGTTCGAGGGATTTCGTGAAGTCGCGACCACCCCTCGGCCGTTGACCGTGGCCGCGGGTGACATACCGGCGGGCACCGTGGGGGCGATGCGCTTCGGGGTCAATGTCGACTGCGGGGATATCAGTCTGTCGGTGGAACACCTGACGCGGATGGACGACGATCTGGCACCAGATTGGCCAACCGAGATCGGCTACCAGGTGTCCTTCACCGGGAAGCCGAACTTACTGCTGCACCTGGTAATCGGAGGACATGATGAGGACCACGCCGAGCAGGGCTGCCTGGCGACCGCCATGCATGCCGTCAATGCCATTCCAGCGATCATCGCCGCAGCGCCCGGGCTGTACGACCTTTCCACGATCGCTCCCTTCACGCCGCATTGGACAACGCGTTCGGTGCAGGCGATCTGAGGAGTGGGCATGTCAGTAGATCCGTCCTTCGCCCCCGAGTGCGAGGTGTCATGCCGCCGTTCTGAGCTCGACATGTACCGCCGCGGCTGGGTCCCGGGTGCCGACGCCGGACTCGCGGGAATGTGGGTCGGTGCGGTCCTGACCGATGCGAACAACCAGGACTACTGGGGACTGCGCGGAGCAGACGATTTCGTCCCTGGTATGACGCATGTGGTGTCGCCGATCACCGGCTTTCGTGTGCTCACACCCGAAACCGCCGACCCACCACACCTTTTCGATGAGTACTCGGGCATCGACTGGTACGAGCCGTTGTCCTGCGACCAGACCTCCGACAGTGTGGTGCTCAGGTATCCCAGTGGGCGCATCGAGCGTGGAGAAGGAAGATTCCGCTGGTACGACGCCACCGATCGATGGATCGTCGAGGGGCGTACCGTCAGCGACGTTTTCACGGTGCACGTACCCGCCCAGGAAGGGGTTTCCGACGCGGTGTACTACCGCCATGAGGTGATCCAAGTTGCGGGATCCGTCGACGGTGTCGCGGTGTCCGGATTCGCGCATCAGGACTACGCCTACGGTCCGCCCGGGATGGTCTACGCCGAACTGCCCATCGCCCGGCAGTTGCAGGGGATGTGGGTGTCCTGGATGCACGAGTATACCGACGGTGAACTCGGTGGTGGGTGCTTCTGGCAGGGCCGTGACGGCGTCACATTCGGCCCGGGCTACGAACTGCGCCAAGGCATCACGGCCGGGCACGACGACGTCGTTGCGACGCCCACGTTCGACGATGCCGGCCGGCTCAGCGCGATGTCGGTGTCGATCGGCGGTGCGGAGTACTCCTTCGTCTTCGACAGGATGGGCAGCCCGCTGCACTACTTCGGCAAGTTGGAGCGCGGATCCGACCACAGGCCGGTGGCGCGCAGTTGGTGTTGGGTCGAGTATGCCGGCGGCATGCTCACGCCCGAGATCCTCGACTTCGCGATGGAGCCGTTCAAGCTGGCCCGCGGGCGGCAGTGAAGGTCTCCGTCCATCAATCAATCAATGTTCCGCTTTCGGGGAAGGAAGGTCGTTATGAAAGACGTACTCGGGTATGCAGGAAAGTCCGTCGTGGTCACCGGAGCGGCGTCGGGCATGGGGCAGGCGACCGCGCAGATCCTGACGGATCTCGGCGCGACGGTGACCGCACTCGACATCAAGCCGACCAGCGTGCCCGTCGCCCACGCCTTGCAGGTCGATCTCCGGGACCGAACCAACATCGAGGAGACCGCGGCGGCCATCGACGGACCCGTCGATGGCCTGTTCAGTTGTGCGGGACTGCCCGGTCCGCCGTTCAGCGAGTGGGACACCATCCTGGTGAACTTCGTCGGCGCCCGTCACCTCGCCGAGCAGCTGGTGCCCAAAATGGCCCCGGGGTCGGCCATCAGTGTCATCTCGTCGTCGGCTGCGATCGGTTGGCAGGACCACATCAAGGTGATCACCACGCTCCTGGAGACCGACGGATTCGACGCCGCCGTCGAGTGGCTGAAGACGAACGAGAAGAAGTGGTCGTGGAGTGGTTATGCCTACTCGAAGTACATCATCGATGCGTGGGTCGGATGGTGGTATCCGGAGTTGGGGCGCAGGGGAATTCGCATCAATTGCATCAATCCCGGCCCGACCGAGACGGCGATGATGCCGGCGTTCCAGGACCTGATGGGCAAGGAGACGGTCGACGATGCGATCGGCCCTGTCGGACGCTACTCGAGGGCAGAGGAGCAGGCCTGGCCGCTGGTGTGCCTGGGTAGTCCACGGTTGAGCTATGTCGGTGGAACGGTGTTGTGGACCGACGGCGGCTGGAACGGCGCGATGACCATGGGACGCCACAACGCCCAGTGGGCCGACACCGCTGCCGATCAGATGGCCAAGAAGGGCTGAGCGGCCCCTGACTATCGGCTTTTCGGCACTCGCGGTGCGAGGTGGACGATTTCGCTGACCACCGAAGGATTGGCCCGGCTGACGGCGATGAGCGACAACATCGCGTTGGCGACGTCCTCCACGGCCGACATCCGAGCGGGTATCTGACCTTCCTGTGCCCAGGCGCGGTAGAGGTCGGCCAGCAGATCGCGGTCGGCCCCGCGCAGTATCTCGGTGCCCTCGGTGGGTCCCACGCTCACCCGGATCACCGGCAGTTCGGGATGCTCGGCACGCCAGGAACGCAGGATCTCGTCGAGCGCCGCCTTGCTGGCGTGATACGCGGCCACCCCTGCGCGCGGACGTCCCACGTCGTGGCTCGATGCGATGAGCGTGACGGCATCGTCGGAGAAATGCGGTAGTGCCGAACGCAATAGGTGAGATGCGCCGACTGCGTTGACCGCGTAGGCATGCACCCAGGTCGTGACGTCGGTGTCCTCGATCAACGCGAACGGCACGGTGGCGCTGGTGAAGACGATCGCATCGAGGCTGCCGAACTGGGCAGCCACCTGGTCGACGACCTGTTCGATCGCCCGCGGGTCGGACACGTCGAGTTCATGTGCGGTGCCGCCCAGTTCGGTGGCCAGCTCGCCGAGCAGGTCGACGCGCCGCGCGGCCAGCGCGACCTTCGCACCCCGGGCGTGGGCAGCCCTGGCGAGTGCGCGTCCGATCCCCGATGATGCTCCCACGACCAGCATTCGAGTACCCGAGATGTTGGAATGTCGATCACTCATGTCGTTCTCGGCCTTTCAGACGATGATGGACCGGATGGCGTGTCTGCACACGAACTGTCCTGTGAAAACCGGGCGTGTGGCGCCGCCTGACGTTGTGCCAGCAACTCCTTGAGTTGCAGGGCCAGTTCAGATTTTTTCAACTTGCCAGTCGCGGTGAAGGGCAGTGCACCCTTGTCGGTGACCCAGATGAACTTCGGAACCTTGTACGCGGACAGCCGATCCCGGAGCTGGGCCCGCAGTGTCTGTCCGTCCAGCACAGCGGATCCGTGGGGCACCACGGCAGCCGCGACGACCGTTCCGTGGTCACCGTCCTCTGCGCCGACAACGTAGGCCTCCATTACCCCGTCACAACCGGACAGCGCCAATTCCACCTCCGACGGAGTGACATTGGTGCCCCCGTCGGTCTTGATCAGATCTCCCAGCCGTCCCGTGTAGGCGATCCAGCCGTCATGGAAGCGGACGCCGCTGTCGCCGGTGCGGTAGTAGCCGTCCGGCGTGAAGACATCCTCACGTTCGCGCTTGTAAAGGCGCTGCATGAGCGAATATCCGCGAACCCAGATCTCACCGCGGAAGCCGCCGGGCAGTGGCGTATTCGTGTCAGGATCGACGATCAGATGCTCCAGGCCTTCCATCGGCCAGCCGCCGGTCTGAGTGCGCTCGGGCGGTTGCGGAATGTATGGGTCCGCACCGATGTGGCTGCCGCACAGTTCGGTCATGCCGAGGGCGTTGGGTCCCGGAGGTCGCCGTTCCGGATCGACCATCGCGGGCATGCTGGTGCGCCGGATCGAGCTCAGATCCCGCTTCTCGAAGTCGGGGTGTTCGGCCAACGATTTGCCCTGCTGTGGCCAGCCCAATGTGATGGTGACACGGTGGCGTTCAATGAGTTCGAGTGCCTCGCCTGCGTCGAATGCGGGTTGGGTGACCAGGGTCGCGCCGTGGTGGGCAACCGCGTGCAATCCAGTAATGAGCCCGCCCACCCAGAAGAACGGCATCGAGGTGAACATCACCTCGTCACCGGTCACCCCATAGGAGAACGTCAGGTTGTACGACTTGCGTATCAGCACCCCGTGCGTGTGCACCGGCGCCTTGGGGTCCCCAGTGCTTCCGGAGGTGTAGATGATCATCGCGTCATCTGCGGGTGTGACACATGCTTCGATGTCGACCAGAAAGTCGGTGTCGAAGCCGTTCGAGGATGCCTCATCGGATAGGGCTGTGGCCCAGGGGCGGTCGGCGTCGCCCCACACTGCGACTCTGCGCAGGTAAGGGGCCGTCCGGACTGTGATTCGGTCCGGTCTTTGCTGGTCGGCTAGTCCGGGTAGCGCATCCTCCAGCAGTTCGACAAAGTTCTGGTTGCGAAATCTCGACCAGGCCAGTATGGCGCGCAGGTCGGCATGGCGCACCGTCCAGGCGAGTTCGGCGGCTTTGTGAAAGGTGTTCAGCGGCACGGCGACTGCGCCGATACGTGTCACCGCGAACCAGGTTATCGCCCATTCGATGCTGTTGGGCATGAGCAGCCCGACGTGGTCTCCCTTGCCCAGGCCCATCGACACGAGGTTCATCGCCAGTCGCGCGGACCGCAAATCGAGATCACCGTAGGTGAGGACTCTGTCGTCGGAGATCAGAAACGGCTTGTCCCGATAACGGGCGGCGGAGGATCGCACCAGCGCGGGGACGGTAGGGGTGATCGGCGGGAACGGCATGAGTATCGACAATACCGAATATGAGAATGGATGTTCTCTATCGGGTTGATATTGGCTACCCTGAAGGCTGCGGACGTTGCAGCAGGCTGCCACACCACGATCATGGGAGGACACGATTTCCACTCGCAAGGTGCTTGACGGGGTACGAGTGTTGGAGGTGGCGGCGTGGACGTTCGTGCCGTCGGCCGGTGCGGTTCTGGCCGAATGGGGAGCCGAGGTGATCAAGGTAGAACCGCGTGACGGCGGTGACCCGCAGCGCGGACTCGTGACGATGGGCATCGTCGACGAGGGCGGGGGTTCGGTCAACTACATGATCGAAATCCCGAACCGCGGCAAGAAGTCGATCGGCGTCGACCTGAGCACTTCCGGCGGGCAGGAGGTCATACGCGAGCTCGCGAAGACCTGTGATGTATTCCTGACCAGTTACCTGCCCGAGCGGCGCAAGAAACTCGGCATCGACGTGGATGACATCCGGTCTGCCAATCCAGGGATCGTGTATGTGCGCGGTTCCGGCCACGGTCCCAAGGGGCCGGACGCGGACAAACCGGGGTACGACGGGGTTTCCTACTGGGCCCGGGGCGGCATCGCGACGATGCTCACCGAAGAGGGTGACGATCTGGTGCGCTCCCGGCCTGCCTTCGGAGATCTGCTCGGCGGGATGACGATTGCCGGCGGGATTGCCGCCGCGCTGTACCGGAAGGCGACCACCGGGGAGGGCTTGGTGGTTGATGTGTCGCTGTTGGCTTTGGCCGCATGGAATCTCAGTCCGGATGTGGCGGTCAGCCAGATTCACGGCGGCACGTCGATCCCGAAGTACAGCCATGCCGATGCGCCCAATCCGCTGGTCGGGACGTACCGCACCAAAGATGACCGGTATGTGCAGCTGATGATGTTGCAACTCGACAAGTTCTACCCGGAGGCGATGCACGCCATCGGGCTGCCGGAGTTGATCGACGACCCGCGGTTCGCCGAATCTGCGTCGCGCTATGAGAATCGGGTGCAGCTGATCCAGCTCCTGGACGAGGCTTTTGCACAACGGACGCTTGCCGAGTGGCGCGAGGCACTGGCCGGCCTGTCCGGCGCGTGGGGCATCGTGCAGACACCGGGCGAGTTGTGCATGGATCCTGCTGTGACCGCCAACGGCTATGTGGCACAGACCGCGACGATGAACGGCGCGCCCTTCGTGCTGCCGACCAACCCGGTGCAGTTCGACGAACAGGCGGTGGTGCCACCCGGAGCGCCTGAGCACGGCCAGCACACCGAAGAGGTGCTACTCGACGCCGGCCTGGCGTGGGAAACGATCGAGAAGTACAAGGAATCCGGAGCCATCCTGTGAATGCACCACGCACCTCGACCACAGCCGAGGGGACAGTGGAGTTCGATCCCTTCTCCGCAGAATTCTTCAACGGCGCGTACGAGACCTTCCGGCGGCTGCGCGACGAGGCGCCGGTGTACTACAACGAGAAGTGGGACTTCTGGGCGCTGAGCCGGTATGAGGACGTGGCCCCCGCGACCAAAGACCATGAGACCTATTCGTCGGCCAAGGGCGCCACGCTTGACGCGGTCAAGGCCTACGACGGTGCGATCTCTCCTCCGAAGGTGATCATCTCGATGGATCCGCCGGAACACCAGAAGATGCGCAAGTTGGTCAGCAACGTATTCACCCCGCGCGCGATCGCTTCATTGGAACACATGGTGCGCGAGAAGGTCTACGAGCGCATTGATGCGCTGGATCCGCGGTCGTTCGATGTCGTTGCCGATTTCTCGGCGCTGTTTCCCAACGAGGTGATCACCACCATGCTCGGGGTGCCGAAGGAGGAACGCGACCAGATCCGACGGTGGCTGGACCTGTTGCTGGAGCGGCGGGTCGGCGAAATCATAGTTCCGCCAGAGGGTCTCGAAGCATCGATGAACACCGGCGTGTACTACTACAAGCTGATCCAACAGCGGCGCGCGGCCCCGCGCGACGACATGATCAGCCGGCTCATCGAGACCGAGATCGAACGTGACGGCGCGGTCGAAAAACTGACCGATGTCGACATCGCAGGATTCGCAACACTGCTCGGCGGTGCCGGCGCCGAGACGGTCACGAAGCTCGTCGGCAACGCCGTCGTGGCGTTCGCGGATTTCCCCGAGCAGTGGCAGGCACTGCGAGCCGACCGTAGCAAGATACCGGCAGCCATCGAAGAACTGCTGCGTTACGAACCTCCGTCGCAATACCAGGTGCGCACCGCGACGCGAGATGTGACGTTGCACGGCACCACGATTCCGCGGGACAGTGTGGTGCTGCTGCTCACCGCGGCGGCGACCAGGGACGAGCGCATGTTCCCCGACCCGGATCGGCTCGACATCGACCGCGAGCGCAAGATGGGCTTCAATCTTGCATTCGGGTACGGCGTGCACAGCTGCCTCGGTGCGGCGCTGGCGCGGATGGAAAGCCGGATCGCGCTGGATGCGTTGCTGGATCTGATCCCCGAGTACGAGGTGGACCGCGATGGATTGCGTCGCGTAGCGATGTCGAATGTCTGTGGCTGGGCGAACGTTCCGGTCCGACGGCTGGGCTGATCGCGGTCAGGCCGGCGGCAGCAGAGGAGCGACACTGCGGGCACGGCGCGTGTCGCTCAGGAATTGCTCAGAGGGATCGATGGAACGGTTGAGACCGGCGGACGCTAGGGCATGCGCCTTGAAGGCGCGTGCCGCGTTGCTGAGCCGGTGTTCGACGATGCCGATACCGGGATCGAGTTCGCCGGGCCAGCTGCCGCCCCACAGCGCGACCTCGGTGTGCGGCCGGCGCGAGGCTGCGTTGAAAGTGCGTCGTACGTCGGGGTGAGCGTTGTAGGCGTCCGCGCCGATCAGTAGCATGTCGGGCCAATCAGACGACTCGAAGCGGGCCGATGGCATGCGGCTGTGAATACCGAGGATGCGCAGTGTGCGTTCGTCTTTGGCGGTGGCGGAGGCGAGAAGGATCGTCACATCCCAGCCCGCTCCGACGCGATCGAAGATGAGCCCACCCGCGAACTCAGCGGCATCGGCGCAACTGTTGGCAAAAACCGCCAGACGGTGCGGGGTAGCGTAGCCGCGTTCTTGCAGAATCCCGCTCTCGTCGGACTTGGCCGTTACCACCTTCATGATCGCCCCTTGCCTGCATCCTGCCACTGTGAATACATGATCGCATAGTTGAGAATATATATTTTCAAACCCTCGCCTTACGCCGCACGCCGCACGCGGCACCGCATTCGCCGGCGGCCGCGTCAGCGTTTGGCCGGACGACCTCCGGTGAAACCCCGAACGGCATAGGGCCTGACGAATTCGGCGACTGCGTCGTCATCGTCGATGAGTGCCGATGGAGTGGTGAACAGCGAGAACAACATCCGCGAGAACCACTCCGCAGCGGACGGTATGTCGATGTCGTAGCGGACCTCGCCGGTGTGCCGTGCGGCGGATAGGTACGGTGCGATGAACTCCGAGCACTCCTGAAGCAGGGTGGCGGCGTTCTTGGTCAGCATGAGGTTCACCTCCTGCTGATCGAAGTACACCTCGGGTTCGACGACCCGGCGGGCCTGACAGACGAACACCGCCGCGCGCACCAGCTTGCCTTCCAATGTGCTGCCGCCGTGGCGGTCGATCGCCTTGGCCATGTTGCGGTAGAAGCGCTGCGAGGCTGCCTCGGCGCAGGCCTCGACAACGGTTTCCTTGTCCTTGAAGTACTCGTAGACGGTGCTTCGCGAGACCTCGGCAGCCCGCGCGATGTCCACGATGGTGGTCTTGGCGAGTCCCCGGGTGCGAAAGCAGGCGAAGGCCGCCGAGATGATGATGTCCCGGGTGTCGGCGGCCGTCGCTTCCGTCATAGGGCGCCAGACTACTAGTGGACCGGTGCCAGGATCAGGCCGCTGGTCGGAACGCCGGTGCCCGAGGTCACCAGCACGTGTTCGACGCCGTCCACTTGATTGTGGGACGTGCCGCGGATCTGCCGGACGCCCTCGGTGATGCCGTTCATGCCGTGGATGTAGGCCTCGCCGAGCAGACCGCCGTTGGTGTTGATGGGCATGCGACCGCCGATCGAGAGCTCGTCGACGTCGACGAAATCCTTGGCCTCGCCGCGCCCGCAGAACCCGAGTTCCTCGAGCTGGGTGAAGACGAACGGAGTGAAATGGTCGTAAAGGAAGGCCGTGGAGATGTCGGCGGGCTTGAGTCCGGAGTCACCCCACAGTTTGTTGCCGACCACACGCATCTCCGGTAGGCCGGTGATGTCGTCGCGGTAGTAGCTGGTCATCACCTCACCGTCGTAGGCGGCGCCCTGGGCCGCCGCGGTGATGACCGCCGGCGGGTGCGGCAGGTCACGGGCCCGCTCCACACTGGTCACCACCATCGCGACCCCACCATCGCTTTCCTGACAGCAGTCCAGCAGCCGGACCACGGGCTCGACGATCCAGCGCGACTGCTGATGTTCCTCGATGGTGATCGGCTTCCCGTAGAACCAGGCATCGGGGTTATTGGCCGCATGCTTGCGGTCGATCACCGAGATCTTGCCGAAGTCGGCGTTGGTCACGCCGTAGGTCGACATGTAGCGCTGCGCATGCAGGGACACCCACGCGGCGGGTGTCATGAAACCAAACGGAGCGTACGGCGCCATCCACAGCGGGGTGACCCCTGGTTGGCGGCCGGCACCACCGAATCGGAAACCCGAACGCTCGTTGAAGGCCCGGTAGCACACCACGGCGTTAGCGGCGCCCGTCGCCACGGCCATCGCCGCCTGCATCACGGTGCCGGCCGCAGCGCCGCCGCCGTGCGGAACCCTGGTGAAGAACGACAGATTCTGGATGCCGACGTTGCGGGCGACCTCGATCTCTTCGTTCTCGTCGACGGTGAAGGTCACCATGCCGTCGATATCGGACGGGTGCAACCCCGCGTCGTCGATCGCGGCCTTGACTGCCTCGCAGGCCAGTTGCATCTCGGTGCGACCGGACTCCTTGGAGAACTCGGTCTGGCCGATGCCGACAAGCGCCGCCTTTCCGCCGATGCCGCTCACTCCCGAACACCTTCGAGAAGGCTGAGCACCGCGGTGCCCGAGACGTGATCACCCAGGCTGTTGGTTCCCTTCAGCGACACTTCGACCAGTCCCTCGCCGTCGGTGATGGACTTGGCTGCGACGCTGCCGGTGAAGCGCAGCGGATCGTTCGGGAATGCCGGTACGCCGAGCCGGATCGACAACCGCTTGACCATCGCCTCGGGACCGGCCCAGTCATGCAGGAACTTCACGCACAGACCGTTGGTGGTCAGGATGTTGAGGAAGATGTCCGGCGACCCCTGCCGGGTGGCGAAATCGCGATCGTGATGGACCGGCATGTAATCGCGCGACGCAATGGCGCCGGCGACGATCAGGGTGGTGGTGACGGGCACTACGAGTGGAGTGATCTCATCGCCCACGTCGATGGCGTCGTACGCCCGAGTGGTCGCGCCACCGATGGTGGAGGTCATTTGCTTCCTTCCTGATACGCCGTGCCGAGATAGGCGAGTTGTGCGGAGGCCGAACCGAGAGCGAGCTCGATGTTCTTGGCCCACAGGTAATAACGGGAGACCGGATAGGTGACATCGATGCCCATGCCGCCGTGCACTTGCTGGACGGTGGCGACCACTCGGGCGCCCGCCTCGGCAGCCCAGAACTTGGCAATGGCGGCTTCGCGGTCGGCGGGCCTGCCCTCGGCGATCAGCCAGGCTGCGTGCCACGTTGTCCAGCGGATCGCCTCGGTGTCGATGAACGCGTCGGCCATCCGCTGCTGGACGGCCTGGAACGATCCGATCGGCCGGCCGAACTGTTCGCGTTCACCGGTGTAGGCGGCCGCGATCCGCAGTGCGCGATCGGTGACACCGACCTGTATTGCGGACAGGCCGACCAGCGCCCGGGTGTGCAGTGCCGCCACCAAGTCGAGACCATCACCCTTATCGCCCCCGAGGCGCCGCGCCCGGGCGCCGGCGAAGGTGACGTCGGCATAGGGTTCGCCGTGAGTGAGATCCACCGGCGATACCCGGACGGCGGGTGTGTCGGTGTCCACCACGAACAGCCCCGGACCGTCCGCTGCCGCCGCGGACACGATGATGGCGTCAGCCAACTGCGCGGCGGGGACAAGTTCCTTGGCGCCGTCGATGAGCCAGGCCTCGCCCTCGTGCCGTGCGGTCGTGCGACGCGGGACGGTGGGGTTGGAGTTGCCGGCCTCGATCAGACCCGCAGTGAGGATCACGCTGCCGTCCAGAACACCTGGGAGATATTGCTGCTGGAGATCTGAATCACCGTGCCGGGCAATGGTGTCCGCACCGAGCACGAGCGTCGGATAGATCGGTACCGGTGCGACGCTCCAGCCCACCTCGGCCAGCAGGATGCAGACTTCGAGGAAGCCTGCACCGCTGCCTCCGACCGATTCCGGTATTGCGATGCCGAGCAGGTCGGCCGCTGCCAGCTCGCTCCACAGCGCCGCGTCGTATCGGGTGTCGCCCGATTCCAACTCGCTCAGGTGCTCTGGTGTGGCCCGATGCTCGAACAGCTGACGGGCCACCTTGCCGACGGTTTCCTGGTCTTCGTTGAAACTGAAATCCATTGTGTGTCACGCCTTCGTGGTCGCCGGGCGGAACTGGTGCAACACCAGTTCGTCACCGCTGGGCAGGGCTTCGAAGGTCTCGTAGAAAACCTCGACGGCCAGGCCGGGTTCGATGTCCTTCGGTTCGATATCGCACAGATTGGAGACGATCCGGACCCCCTCGTCCAGATCGATCAGTGCCACGACGTAGGGATATTGCAGGAACGGCAACGGCGGGTACTGCGGCATGACGAAGCTGTACACGGTCCCGCGGCCCGCGGACACCACATAATCCCAGTTCAGCGACTGGCACTGGCCGCACATCGGGCGAGGCGGGACACGCAGCGCCTTGCAGTCGGTGCATCGCTGAATGCGCAGTTCGCCGTCTTCTAGACCCGACCAGAAGAACTCGGTGTCGGGGCTGATCGAGGGAGCGAGTCGGTGTGCCACTGCTAACTGTCCTTCTTGAAGCGCAGGGTGCGGAAGCGCTGGCGGCCGATGACCTCGCCGTCCTGGTTGCGGTACGTGGTGATCCAGGTGACGAAGAATCCGGTACCCATCGCCGTCTTCTTCTCGTCGGAGATGGTCTCGAATACGGTCTCCGCCGACAGGTCATCGCCGATCCGCGGGTAACGCTCGATCTCGAATTCGGAGTTCGTGGCGACGATTCCGGTGTATCCGGCATCGGTCAGGAACTGCAACGGGTTCTCCCCGAGCTCGACGGGAACACCGCCGCGGTCGTGGATGCCCTCCAGCTTGGGCGGAGCCATGGTCCAGCTCTGCAGCATCACCGGCGGCGACACGATCGCACCGTAGCGTGAGTTCTTGGCGAATTCCTCGTCCAGGTAGGCGGGGTTGAAATCGCTGAGTGCGTAGGCCCAGTGCCGAATCATCGCCGCGTTCACCGGATCCGGGCTCCGCACCGGCTGCCCGGAAGTGATCGGCTGGCCGATGAGTGCATCAAGGCGCTGCCGCAACTCGTCTTTCACATGCTCAGTCAATGCCCTGTTCCTTTCTGTCAGGACGCCCGCATGTCTCGGGGCGCCCGTGGCATCCCGAGACCGGCCATGGCGATGATGTCGCGTTGGAGTTCGTTGGCGCCGCCGCCGAAGGTGTTGATGACGGCGAGCCGGTAGGCGCTCTCGAGTTCCCCACGCAGCCCTGTGGATTCGCCCTTACGAAGGCCGGTGTGGCCGACGATGTCGAGTAGTTCGCGGGCCACCTGCTGAGTCAGTTCGGTGCCGAACACCTTGGCGGCCGAGGCCTGACCCATGCCCAGCCCGCCGGAACTCAGTGTGGTGTTCACCCGCAGGTTCATCAGCCGGTAGGCCGACACCTGGGCCTCGACCCGGGCCAGCGCCTGCTGAACCCACGGTTGGTCGATGACGCGGCTTCCGTCGAGTTCCGTGTCTCGCGCCCAGACCAGCGTCTTCTGGAACAACGGCTCCAGTGCCCCCAGGTTGCCCAACGCTGCGCGTTCCAGATTGAGCTGGTTGGTCACCAGCTTCCAGCCCTGGTTCTCGCCGAGCACGATGGCGCTTTCGGGCACGCGCACGTCATCGTAGAACGTGTAGTAGGTCGAAACCCCGGGCATGGTGTGCAATGGTTTCCACGAGAATCCCGCGGCGTCAGTCGGCACGATGAACAGGGTGATGCCCTTGTGCTTCTTGACATTCGGATCGGTTCGGGCCGCCAGCCAGATGTAGTCGGCGAACTCGGCACCACTGGTGAACATCTTGGAACCGTTGATGACGAACTCACTGCCATCGCGGACCGCGGTGGTGCGCAGTGAGGCCAGGTCGCTGCCTGCTCCGGGCTCGGAGTATCCGATGGCGAAATCGACGTCACCCTTGAGGATGGCCGGGAGGAATTTCTGTTTCTGTTCGTCGGTGCCGAACTGGATCAGGGTGGGTCCCACCGTGTTCAGCGTGATCATGGGAAGCGGCGCGTTCACCCGGCGGGCCTCCTCGCCGAAGATGTACTGTTCCAACGCTGTCAGGCCGTGCCCGCCGTATTCGGTGGGCCACGCCACCCCGAGCAGACCTGCCGCGCCGAGCGCGCGCCGGCACTCGGTTATGGCGGCGCCGCCCTCCATCAGGCCCGCGACCGCGGCGCGGCGCTCCGGGGTCATGACCGCCTCGAGGCGCTCGCGGTAATCCTTGCGTAGCTGTTCCTGTTCGGGGGTGTAGTCGAAATCCATCAGACGCTCGCTCCCAGTCGAACGGGCATCCGCTTGACGCCGGGCACCATGGTGGCGCGCAGGCGGGTGACGTCACCGGTGAGTTCGATCGTCGGGTAGGTACCCAGTAGTACTTCGAACATCACCCTGGCCTCCAGGCGCGCCAATTGTGCTCCGAGACAGGCGTGCTCACCCGCGCCGAAGGCGATGTGCGTATTGGGGTGTCGGGTGATGTCGAAGGTCTCGCTGTACGCGCCGAAGACCTCCTCGTCGCGGTTGGCCGATCCATACAGCATCACGACGGTGTCACCGGCCTTGATCTGCTGCCCGCGGATCTCGACATCCTGGGTGGCCTGGCGTGCCATGTGGGTGACCGGGCTGGTGAAGCGCAGCATCTCCTCCACGGCGTCGGGGAGCAGCGCGGGATTCGCGCGCAGCAACGCGAATTGCTCAGGATGTTCGATCAGTGCTTGGGTGCCGAGCGCGATGAGATTGCGCGTCGTCTCGTTGCCGGCTACCAACAGCAGGAACGAGAAGTTCAGCAGATCCTCGTCGGAGAGTTGTTCGCCGTCGACCTCGGCCGTGGCCAGAATGGACAACAGGTCGTCCTGGCCCGTGACCTCGCCGCTGCGGCGTGCGGCGATGAGATTGGTGAAATACCCGTACAGTTCACCGAGCGCTGCCAGGTGATCCATCTCGATATCGGGATCGGCCGTACCTACCGCGGCATCGGACCACGTGCGGAACTGCTCCCAATCCTCGGGCGGGGCGCCGAGCATTTCGGCGATCATCCGGGTCGGCAGTGGCGCGGCGATCTCCTCGGCGAACTCGTACTCCCGGCTGGTGTCGATCTCGGCGATGATGCCTCTTACGATCTCGCGCACCTTGGGTTCCAACAACGACACCTGGCGCCGGGTGAACCCGGAATTGATCAGCTTGCGCAGCTGTCGATGCCTGGGCGGATCGGTGAAGATCAGATTTCCCTCTTGCACCGGTTCCGGTTGGGACGGATCCGGGATGGTGATGCCCTTGGTCGACGAGAACAGACCCGGGTTGCCGGAGACGAACCGGACGTCCTCGTATTTGCACAGAGCCCAGAATTCGGTGACGTCATTCCAGACGACCGGCGTGCCGGCGCGCAGCTCCCGATATGCCGGGTACGGGTCGCCGGCGTAGAAGTCCGGCGAGTGCAGGGGATATGCGGTGGTGGGTCTGGCGAGCTGACTAGCGGGCTTAGTGGGCACCTCAGGGCCTTCCTTGACATGAGACCGATCGGACATTCATGCTTTAACTGTCCGGTTCATGTTCTGTCTACCAGCCGTGGCATGAGCGAGTCAATCGGCAGAATATCGCTGTATACAGCACATTTCCGTGCTGGAGTGCATGTGTTCTGCTGTACAGAGCGAAAACAAATGTTTAGAGTCTGTCCGACGAATGTCGGCAGCTTGTCAAGAGGGGCCGGGTGACTTCATGGCCGATCCGCAGACGCTGATCGCTGACTACGGGCACTACATCGGTGGGCAGTGGGTCGACGCCGATGCCGGTCGCTACGACGTCGTCAACCCGGCCACCGAACAGGTGGTGGCCTCGGCGCCGGACGCCGGTGTCGACCTGGTGCGGAGCGCCGTGGCGGCAGCGCGTACGGCGTTCGACTCGGGCGTGTGGTCGCAGGCCGATCCCGCCGAGCGGGCGCGCTGTATCCAGCAGCTGAGCACGGCGCTGTTGGCTCGCGGTGACGAGATATTTGCGCTGGCGCAGGCCGAATGGGGTTGCACGGCAAACGAACGGCTGATCCACGTCGAAGGTCCGGCCTTCATGGTGGGGCATGCGGCCGAACTTGCGCTCGAACCGGCCGAGGCGCCGTTGGACGCCTGGGGGGCGGCCGGCACCACCTTGCTGCGTTACGAACCCCTCGGCGTCGTATCGATTCTGACGCCGTGGAACTTCCCGCACACCCTCAACGCGATGAAGATCGGCGCGGCGCTCGCTGCCGGTAACACCGTGGTGCTCAAGCCATCCCCGCTGACTCCGCTGGCGGGTCTCGCGCTGGCACGTCTTGTGCACGAGGAGACCGATATCCCGCCCGGTGTGGTGAATGTGGTGACCCCGACCGGCGTCGAGGCGAGTGTCGCGCTGACTCAGGACGGGCGGGTGGACATGGTCAGCTTCACCGGAAGCTCGGCCGTGGGGCGCGCGGTAATGGCGACTGCAGCGCAATCCATGACGCGCGTGTTGCTGGAGTGCGGTGGAAAGTCGGCAGCCATCCTCACCGACGATGTCGACATCACCGACGAGTTGCTGGAACGGCTGCTCGTCGAGGGTTGCACACTGCACGCCGGCCAGGCGTGCATTCTCAACAGCCGTCTGCTGCTTCCCGATTCGCTCCACGACGACGTGGTCAGCCGGCTGGCCGAACTGGCCCGCAACGTCGTGATCGGTGACCCGACCGACGCCGCCGTCACGATGGGTCCGCTGATCAGCGCCGAACATCTGGACCGGGTCGAGGGATTCGTCACTCGTGCCGAATCCGACGGCGCAACCGTGGTCACCGGTGGCCGCCGGCCCAAGGACCTGTCGACCGGTTTCTATTTCGAGCCGACCATCCTCACCGGTGCGACGCCCGATTCCCTTATCGCTCAAGAAGAGGTCTTCGGTCCGGTGCTGACGGTGCTGCGCTATCGCGATGACGACGAGGCCGTCGCCATCGCCAACAACTCCCAGTACGGCCTCGGCGGGGCAGTGTGGGCATCGGATGTGGACCGGGCCGTGGCGATCGCGCGCCGGATCAGGACGGGCCAGGTCTCGATCAACGGCACCATTCCCGGTGACGCGCCGTTCGGCGGTTTCGGCCAGAGCGGGATCGGGCGCGAGGGCGGGGTTCTGGGGTTGCGGTCCTATATGGAGCCAAAGGCCATCGGGGTGCCGGCATGAGGGACGCTTGCGGAGCGAATCAACAGGAGATGAGCGACGCTCGCGGTGCACTGGCTGGCCTGCGCGTGGTCGAGATCGGCGGTGAGATCGCGGGGCCGTATTGCACCAAGCTGCTGGTCGACCTCGGCGCCGATGTCCACAAGCTCGAGCCACCGTCAGGTGATCCGCTGCGGGGCTGGGGGACCGGTGGCGGCCTCTTCGAGTACCTCAATGCCGGAAAGCGAAGCAGCACAATCGATCCAGCGGTCGCGGCGGATCTCGCCGCCGCGCGTGAGCTGATCTCCGGTGCCGATGTGCTCGTCGACAGCCTATCCGTGGGGGCCTTGGACGGCTGGGGTCTGGACGCACGCACACTGCGAAGCCTTAACCCACAGCTTGCAGTCGTTCGAATCTCGGATTTCGGGCAGCACGGTCCGTTGAGCGGCCGGGAGACAACACCGTTGACCATGCAAGCGGCTGCAGGCTGGGTCAACGATCGTGATCCCGGTCGCGCGCCCGTACAGGCAGGCGCGCGCATCCCCGAATACATCGCGGGTTCCTATGCGGCCATGAGTGCGCTGACCGCGGTCCGCATCGCCGCCGGACATGTCAGCGGGCCTGTCGAGGTGGATCTGTCGGTGTTCGAATGCCTGCTCTCAACACTGCCCTATCCCATGCTGCTGGCCGAGCGGCTGATGAAGATGGGGCTGCCGGGCAACTCCAAGGGTGCACCGATGCTCGGCATCGTGCGGGCCGCCGACGGCTGGATCGGCATCAATTGCCTGACCGGTCAGCATTGGCTCGACGTCTGCGCCATGGTAGGGCTGCCGGATTTCGAGGAGCACCAAATCGCCATCATGATCGGCGGGCCCGAGCGCGAGGAGTTCTTCGCCAAGGCCCAGCCTTGGCTGGACTCGATCAACGTGGCCGATCTAGTGGAGCTGAGCCAGGCGATGCGGATACCGGCCGCTCCCGTCACCGACGGTCGCGCCATTCTCGACTGTCCGCAGTACGCCGATCGCGGATTCTTCATCGAGGCCAGTTCGGCGGGGCGCACCTTCACGCGTCCTGGTGCGCCATTCCGGCTCTCCAGGACACCGGTACCGGCGCCCGGCCCAGCGCCACGGCGGTCGTCGTCAGCAGCGGCATGGCCGAGTGCCGACCGCACGGGCTTCGCACAGGCGCCCGACCCTGAGCGGCCGTTCGCGGGCCTGAAGGTCTTCGACCTGAGCACCTTCTGGGCCGGTGCCTACCTCACCTGCTACTTGGGTGCCTTCGGCGCCGATGTCGTCAAGGTCGAGTCGATCCAGCGACCGGACGGGCATCGCTATTCGGGTTCGCTGCTGCGCGACGGTGACGATTGGTACGAGCGTGGTCCGCTGTGGCAGGGCACGAATCTCAACAAGCAGGACATCACACTGGATCTCTCGAGGGTCGCGGGACGCGAGCTCGCGTTGCGGATGGCGGCCGAGGCCGACGTCGTCGTCGAGAATTACTCGCCCCGCGTCGTGGAGCAGTTCGGCCTGGACTACGACTCGCTGGTGAAGGTGAACCCCGATGTGATCATGGTCCGGATGCCCGGATTCGGGTTGGCCGGGCCGTGGCGCGACTATGTGGGTTGGGCGCTGAACATCGAGCAGCTGTCGGGGATGTCGGCGGCGACCGGGTACCCCGACGGCCCGCCGTGCAACTTGCAGGGACCCGCCGATCCGATCGCCGGCGTGCACGCTACGGTGGCACTGCTGGCCGCACTGGAGCACCGAAACCGCACGGGCGAAGGGCAACTCGTCGAGGTGGCACAGATCGAGGTCGGGGCTGCGGTGGCCGCCGAGCCCGTCATCGAGTCCTCGCTTACTGGGCGGGTGCCTGATCGGATCGGCAACCGCCACCGTGAGTACGCTCAGGGCGTTTATCCGACGGTGACCGCCGACGACTGGGTGGCCGTGTCGGTACGTGACGATGCGGCCTGGGCGGCGGTGGCGGAGATCCTCGGACGCCCGGAGCTGGTCAATGACGGGCGGCTAGCCACTGTGCCGCAGCGCCTGGCCAATCATGACATTTTCGACGATGTGGTGTCGGCGTGGACGCGCGGTCGCTCGGCAGGGGAAGTCGTCGCCGCCTTGACCGCCCGCGGGGTGCCCGCCGAGCGTGTCTTGACCCCGGATCGCATGTATGACATCGAGCAGCTGGATGCTCGCGGGTTCTACCAGGAACTGCGCCATCCGATCACCGGTGACCATCGGTTCCCAGGCTGGCCGTTCCGGATTTCGCCGGGACCCCTGCGGCACCACCGGACGGCGCCGCCGACGCTCGGTCAGCACAATGGTGCGGTGCTGGCGGCGCTGGGTCTGACCGTCGACCAAGTTGATGCGCTTCGCGCCGACGGCGTCATCGGTGAGCGCCTCCGCGACGCTTAGCTCTGTTCGCTGCGCTGCGAGATCCCGGTGAAGCTGATCCCGATGGATCAGTCGACCATCAGCGCGATGGTGTCCACCACACACGCGGGACGGTCGGACTCCTCGACTTCGACCGTCACCCGCACGGTGGCCCGGGACCCCTTCTTGTCGGCGTCTACGGAGATCAGTTCCGCGCCGGCTCTGATGCGCGAGTCAACCGGGACCGGCGCCGGAAACCGCAGTTTGTCCACCCCGACGTTGACCTGCATGGAGAGGCCTGTCACCTGATAGATCTGCTTGACCAGAATCGGAACCAGGGACAGCGTCAGGTAGCCGTGGGCGATGGTGCGGCCGTACGGTCCGCCGGCAGCCCGATCCGCGTCGACGTGGATCCACTGATGGTCGCCGGTGGCATCGGCAAACAGATCGATCTGCTGTTGGGTCACGGTGTGCCACCCGCTGTGGCCGAGGTGCTCACCGACATGGGCTTCGAACCCGGCAACGCCCTGGTAGGTCGTCGGAGCGGGCGGTGCCTGGGTCATCCCGCGGCAACCTTGTTCAGGCGCAACTGCTGGATGGCATTGCCGCCCATGATCTTTACCTTGGCCTCATCGGAGATGCCGTCGAGGCGGTCGATGAAGCTGAGCGGTTCACCGATGCCTTCCGGGTGCGGGAAATCGGAGCCGAACATCACGTGATCCTCACCCATGATGTCGACGATCGACTTGACGTCGTCCTCGAGGAACGGGTGGATGTAGACATTGCGCTTGAACACGTCGACTGGGTGCTCGTCAAACTCCTTGGGCATCACCCGATACGCCTTGTCCAGCTGACGAAGCAGATTCTTCACCCAGCCACTTCCGTTCTCCACCACCAGCACCCGTAGGTCCGGGAACCGGGATAGTGCCCCGTGGCAGATGAGCGCGGCCAGGGTGTCCTCCATCGCGCGGAAGCCCATGACGACCTCGCGAAGTGCGCTGGGCTTGAAGGACAAATACTCGTCGCCGCCCTCCCACTCCATCAGGTGCTTCTGATAGCCACTGTCGGACGCATGGAATGTCACCGGGATATCGGCCTTGACCACTTCCGCCCAGAACGGATCGAACTCGGGCAGGCCCATCGACCGCGATCCGCCGAAGCGGCTCGGCACCGGCGCCGGCCGCACCAAGAACGTCTTCATCCCGCGCTCAAGGCACCAGTGGAATTCCTTGATCGCCTCGTCGACCAGCGGGAGGCAGATGACGGGTGTCGCGAAAATCCGGTCCTGATAGTTGAACGTCCAGTGCTCGTGCATCCATTCGTTCAGGGCGTGGATGATGGCGTGGGTCAGCACCACGTCCTCGGTGGTGCGTTCCTCGATGAGGCTGGCAAGGGTGGGATACATGACGCACTGGTCGATGCCCATCTCGTCCATGAGCTCCAAACGCGGTGCCGGTGACTGATAAGCCGGAATGATATCCATTGCCTCGCCGACGAACTCGCGGAAGTTCAGGCCCTCGGGGTTGTTGCCGAGGAAGTAGTTCTCGGCGCTGCCCGGCCGGGCCACGCGCGAGAAAGTCGGGTTCGGGATCATGTGGCTGATGTGGTCTTTGACGACCAGCTTGGTGCGTCCGTTGACCTCGACATAGCCGACCTTGCCTCGGTGCTGCTTCGGCAGGTACTTGAGCAGTGCGTCCGTCGTCTCGTACATGTGGTTATCGATGTCGAACACCGGATACGGAAGCGAGCGGGAAGGCATGTGGCTAATCCTCCTCGGACCAGTGAAAATGATCATTTACATGTTTCGAGAACGACGTTATCACCCTCCTGTATGAACATCTACATCCTGGTCGGATCGTGCGCCCGACCAGGCCTGTATCACCTCTTCGGTCGTCGTGACCGTGACAAGTAGCGCCAGCGTGTTATCGATCACGGCCTCGGCGTACTCCCGGGGGTAGCCGGCTACCGCATCGCGGGGGAGCACGAACTGGTAGCTGCGGTTCACGGCGTCCATGACGAAGTTGGTCATCGCCACGTTGATCGAAACGCCCACGCCGACAATGGTTGTGATCCCCATGTTCCGTAGCACGGAGTCGAGGTCGGTGCCCGTCATCGGGCCGGCGCCATGGGTTCGGGCGAGCACCAAGTCGGAATCGTCAGGGCCGAGTCCGGGCAGCAGGGACGCTCCCGGGCTGCCTGGACTCAGGTCGGCATCGAAGGACTTGCCTGCGGCGAACAACCTCGCATTGGAGTTCGAGCCGCGACCGTCGGGCCGGCGTTGGATCAGACAGTGCACAACGGCCACGCCGGCCGCCCGAGCGGCCGGCAGCAACTTGACGATATTTGGGATCGCCTGGCGCTCCGCCTCGTGGGCCAGCATCGGCAATCCGGCCTGTGGGCCTATCACGCCGCCCTGGCATTCCTGGGTGACAACGGCTGTCGTACGTGGCGAGATGAGGTCGCTAAGTTTGGGGCGAGGCATGAGAACAGACGTTATCGTCTGTGCCAAGGCAATTTCCAGAGGAGAATCGATGTACGAGTGGGAGCTCTCGATCCGAGAGGCCGCGCGACAGCTGTTGGCGGACTACACCGCTGCGACTGACCGTTTCGACCTCCGGGGGCTGGCTGAGTGTTTCGCCTCCGATGGGATTTTAGAGTTCACCGGGGGCGACGATCCCCTGACCGGCCCCGCCGCGATCGAAGCCGGACTCGGTGCCGCGATGTCTGCGCCGCAGGACGCCACTCGTGCCAGGCCGACGTTCGTGCGACATCACGTCTCAAGTATCAGATTCGGAGCTGTCAGCACCGAGCGGGTCGAGGTCAGCAGCTATTTCGCGGTGCACACCGATATCGGGCTCGACCATTGGGGCCGGTACCGTGACCTGTTGGTGCCTGAAGAAGGGCGCTGGCTGTTCGGGTATCGCCGAATCTCGGTGGATGCCTTCGCGCCGGCCAGCCTGATGCGATCCGGATGATTGTCGTTCAGTCGCAGATGAATTCCTTGGCGAACGCTTGCGCACGTTCGATGTACCCATCGCGGTCATCGCCATTCGGCGCGATGGGAAGCCAGGTGACGCCGGCCGTGGTCAGCCGCTCGATCAGGGCGTGGCGTTCATCGGTCGATCTGCTCTCGTCGAGCATGTTTCCCGCAGAGAAGCAGATGTCCAGCGGTGCGGTGCGCCCGATCTCGTCGGCGTAGCCCTTCGCCCAGGCGATCGCTGCCTCAAGTTCCTCGACGGTCGAGATCTCGGCGGTTCGGGACGCGGTGGCGTAGCCGAAGGTGTTGAACGGTGCCCAGCCCTGGCCCCGTGTGATCGCGCGGCGCACGGCAGGTTTGCTGTTGCCGCCGACCCACACCGGCGGAGGTGCCGCGACGGGACGCAAGCGCACGCAGCGTGCGGCGAATGATGAACCGGCATAAGCGATATCGTCACCGCTGAGCACCTTTTCCAAGACGTCCAGTGCCTCGTCCAGCAACGCGCCACGATGATCGAACTCCACCCCGAGTGCCCGGAACTCGGGCTTGAGATAACCGGCGGCGGTGCCGATGATGAGCCGACCATCGGACAGTACCTGCAGGCTCTGAATCGATTTCGCGCCGAGGAACGGATTGCGGTACGCGGCGATGTAGACGTTGGTGAGCAGCCGCAGTGTGTCGGTAGCTGCGGCCGCGAAGGACAGTGCGACGAACGGATCAAGCGCATGATGCCCGCCGTGGTCGAGCCATCTGGCATCCGGTGCGGGATGGTCGGTGACGTGTACCGCGGCATACCCGGCGGCCTCGGCGACGCGTGCGATATCGGCGATGGCTGCCGCGGTGACGAATTCGTCCGGGGCGTCGACGCGTTGGGTGGGTAGCTCGAGAGAAAACGAAACGGTCAAGAGATGTTTCTCCAATCAGACAGGTGTCGAAGCGATGAGGTCGGCCAGTCGCGATGCGTGGTGATCGGCATCGCCGAACATCAGCGCGCTCGCCTTGGCGCGCCGCATGTATAGGTGTGCGTCGTGTTCCCAAGTGAAGCCGAGTCCGCCATGGATGCGCATGTTGTCGAAGGCCACATGCATGAATGCCTCGGAGGCCGCCAGTTTGGCCACTGACGCGGCAATCGCCAACTCGTCGGGAGCCGTCGTCGCCGCTGCGTGCACCACCGCCGAGCGGGCGCCCTCCACCTCCACGAGCATGTCCGCGCACCGGTGTTTTACGGCTTGGAAACTTCCGATCGGTCGTCCGAACTGGATGCGGTCCTTGGCATATCCGACTGCGGTATCCAGGCAGCGGACGGCACCCCCGAGTTGCTCGGCGGCCAACAGTACGGTTGCGATGTCCGAGCACAGGGCCAGGCCGTGCGCCGCAGCTCCCGGGCGACCGATGAGCCGGGCCGGTGCGCCGTAGAAATCGAGATGGGCGATCTTGCGGGTGCGATCCATTCCGGCCAGTGGCGTGCGGGTCAGTCCCTCGGCGTCGCCTGCGACCGCGAACAGCGACGTGCCGGCGCTGTCGTGGGCCGCGACCAGCACGATCGCCGCGGTATGGCCGTCGAGGACCATCGGCGCCGAACCGCGGATGGTGTAAGCCCCGCCCTCGTCATGCGCGGTCAATGCGACCGTGGTCGGATCCCACGGCCCGAGCCGGCTGTTGAGAACCAGCGTCGCGGTATCGGTGCCGTCGACCAGTCGCGGGATGAGGTCCGCCGCGGCCTGTTCGTCGCCGCTGGTCAGGATGGCCGGAATGGCAAGGGCCACGGTGGCGAAAAACGGTGCGCACACCAGGGCCGCACCCATCTCCTCGAACACCACGGCGAGTTCAGCGGCAGTCGCGCCGGCGCCACCGAACTGCTCTGGAACCGCGATGCTGTGCAGGCCGAGTTCGGCTGCCATCCGCCGCAAGGTGGTCTCGTCGTAGCCCACGTCTGTGTCCATCAGGCGCCTGACCACCTCGCTGGGGGTTGTGGCGGCTAGGAATTCGCGGACGGCCTGCCGGAGTTCGTCGGCCGCTGAGGTCATGGTCTCCCTAACTGTGTGCCGCCCTGATATAGGCATTTCCGGATCAGGATAGTATCTTTTCGGAAAACAGAGAATAATCATTCTCACCGAAGGGAGATGACCGGTGACGGCGAAACTCGACTACGGGATTTTCGACTGCGACACCCATTGCTACGAGACGCGTGATGCGTTTACCCGGTATCTGCCCAAAGAGTTTCATGATCGTGCCATCGCGCCGGTGAGGGGTGTCGACGGCAAGGAGGTCATCCTTGCCGGGCACCGGATCGCAACGTTCAACAGTGAGGCGGGGCTGGGCTTCGACCTGGCCTACCGGCCGGGGTCGCTCAAGGAGATGCTCAAGCAGATGGGCTCGGGGAACCCGGACGAAACCTATGAGCCCCAGCCCATGCAGCCGGAGTGGCTGGAGCGCGATGCGCGATTGAAAGTGATGGCCGAGCAGAACGTCGAGCGCGCCGTGATCTTCCCGGCGGGCATGGCCCTGGCCGCCGAACACTACGTCGACGACACCGAGGCGCTCTACGCGAACCTGAGATCCTTCAACCGCTGGTTCGACGACACCTGGGGTTTCAACTATCAGGACACGATCTACGCGACCGCGCTGCTGTCGCTGCGTGACCTGGAGTCGTCCATCGCCGAAACCGAGGCGATCATCGCCCAAGGTGCGAAAATGGTGCTACTTCCCACCGGCCCGGCGCACGGGCGCTCGCCCGGAGATCCGTACTTCGACCCGATCTACGCCCGCCTCCAGGAAGCCGGCTGCACACTGGTCTTCCACATCCAGCCGTTCTGGTACTTCAACGCCATCTCGCCCGCGTGGGGACACAACCCGGACCCCGCTGCGTGGCATATGTCGGCATGGCAGTGGATGAACATCTATGGTCAGCGCCCCATCGAGGACACCCTGTCGGCGTTGGTGTTCGACAACCTGTTCGGCCGGTTTCCAGGCCTCAACGTCCTGGTGGCAGAACACGGCGCGGAATGGGTACCGCAGTTCGTGATCCATATGGACAAGAGCCGCGGTATGGGCCGCAACGGGCCGTGGATCGGCGGCAAGCTCACCGAGCGCCCGTCAGAGATCTTCCGCAGGCATGTCGGCGTCGTGCCCTATCCCGAGGACGACATCCCCACCATCGTGGACCGACTCGGTTACGACGAGTGCCTGCTGATGGGGTCGGATTATCCGCACGCCGAAGGTCTGGCCGAGCCCGCCGACTTCGTCAAGCTCCTCGACCCGCTCGACGATGCCGCCAAGAAGCGGATCATGCGGGACAACGCCGACGCGCTGCTCGCTCGGAGCTAATCGGCGGTGACCGTCGACGAACGCTCCCATGGCGTCCTGGACTACATGAACACTGTCGATCTGGAATTCCTACGGGATTCGGCACGCGAATTCCTCACCGGCCGCGGTGAGAAGGATTCGCTGACCGAGCTTGCCGGCATGGACTGGACGGGGCTGCTGGTCGATGAGTCACTCGGTGGAGCCGGCTGGCGGCCGGTGGAGGCGACCGTGGTGGCCGAGGAACTCGGGCGCGCCGGCGACCGGTCGACGTGGCTGGGCGCTGTAGTGGCCGCTGCGGCGCTGGAATCGGCGCCGGCCGAGATTCGCGAACGCTGGCTCGGCGGAGTTCTGGCCGGCGCTGCGCCGTCGGCAGTGGCGCTGGGCGGCGATACCGTTCGGGTCATCGGTGCGGATTCCCTGCGAGTCTTGATCACGCTGGGAAGCAACGGAATTCAGCTGTTCGAGATATCCGATAGGGTGCCGAGGACCCGCGACGACGAACTACTGGAGGTCAGCCGGCCGGCCTGGCGTGTCGAGCTCGCGGGCACAGACGGTGTGGCCATCGGAGGACCGCAGCGGGCCGAACAGCTGCTGGCGGTGGCCAGGGTCCTGCTCAGCGCGGACTCGCTGGGCGCTCTGTCGCGGACTTTCGCTCGGTTGGTGGCGTATCTGAAGGAGAGGATCGCCTTCGGTGCGCCCATCGCGAGCTTTCAAGCGGTGCAGCACCGACTCGTCGATCTTCTTGTCCTGGAGGCGAAGGCACGCGCAGTGACCATGAAGGCTGCTCGTGCGCTGGCACGCGCGGACCTGACGGCCGACGCGACTGCGTTGTCCGCCACCGCGCACGCCTTCGTCGCGTCGAAGGCTACCGCTGCCGTCGACGAATGTATGCAACTGTCCGGTGGTATCGGATTCACCTGGGAGTACCCCTTGCACCACGAATTGCGCCGTACCTTCACCAATGGCCATCTACTCGGCTCGGCCCGCACGAGCCGGGCGGATCTGGCGGAGAAGGCCGGCTGGTGAGTATCACGGTCGACCGGCCCGGTGCGGTGCAACTGTCGGAATTCAGGCAGCGTTTGCGGACGCATATCGAGGAGCACGCGCCGCCCTTTGCCGCACGCGAGGGGCGCCGGGCACCGGAGAATGCCGAGCAGGAGGCTCAGCTTCGCAGCTGGTTCGCGAGCCTGTTCGCAGCGGGTTTCGTCGGCGCGGACTGGCCGGTCGAGTACGGCGGCAGGCCGGATCACCATCCGCTGCACGATCGCATCGTCAGCGAAGAACTCCTGCGGGCCCGGGTGCCCCGGCCGGTCGATCAGGTCAACCTGGCGGCACACGTGCTGCTTCACTTCGGGTCTGACGAGCAGAAGGCCGCCCTGCTGCCGCCGATCCGGCGCAGCGAGCACGTGTGGTGTCAGTTGCTCAGCGAGCCCGATGCCGGCAGCGACATCGCCGGGGTGCGCTGCCGGGGTGTGCGCCGCGCCGACGGCTCCTGGGTTCTCGACGGGCAGAAGACCTGGATCACCGACGGACATTGGGCCGACATGGGTCTTGCCTTGATCCGGACGGACCCCTCGTCGACACGGCATCACGGATTGTCGGCGTTCATCGTCCCATTGTCGGCGCCGGGGGTGCAGGTGCGGCCGATCCGGACGATCAACGAAGCGATCGAGGTGAACGAGGTCTTCTTCGACGGTGTCACCATCGCCCCGGACGGGCTCATCGGCGAACCCGGCCAGGGATGGTCGATCATCATGGCAGGCCTGGACTTCGAACGCTTCGGTATCGGTGGCAACGTCATCCTGCTGGAGTTGCTGATCGACGATCTGGTGACGGTGGCTCGGCACGCGACCCTCGGGGGCAGGCCCGCCCTCGACCATGACGACATCCGTCAGATGGTGACCGAACTCGCCGTCGAGGTCGAGGTGGCCAAGGCGTTCATCGATGATCATGTCGAACGGATGACCGCCGGTGCCGATGAGATCGGCGACGGCTCCATCGCGAAGCTGAGTTTCGCCGAGACATACCACCGGGTTTCGGCGTACGGCACCGAACTCGGTGCGACCGTGTGTACCGTTGCCGCCGATGTCGATGTGCAGCAGGCGAAACAACGGCTGCGCGAGTGCTGGTTGTGGTCTCGTGCGTACACCGTGTCCGGCGGGAGTTCGGAGATGATGCGAAACATCCTCGCCAAACGCCGGTTGAACCTGCCGAGCCGGTGATGTCGCAAACATATTGGGATCTGGTTGAAACCGCGGCCCGGCACCATCCCAACCGGTTGGTCCTGATCGACGATTTCGGCCGCAGCCTGACCAGCGCGCAGTTGCGCGATACCGCGCTGGACACCGCGGCGGCGTTGGCGCAGCGCGGGGTGTCGGCGGGCACCGTGGTGTCCTGGCAGCTACCCACGACCATCGAGACGATGGTCGTGATGGTGGCACTGGCTCGGTTGGGCGCGGTGCAGAATCCCATCCTGCCCATCTGGCGGTCAGCCGAAGTGCGGTTCGCGACAACGCAACTCGACACCGAGGTGATGATAGTCCCGGGGAAGTGGCGGGGTTTCGACCATGCGGCGCTGGCCGCCGAACTCGCCGCCGAACGTGAGATGTCGATCGTGATCGTCGATCACGACGCACCCATCTCGGACGGCCTGCGACTACCCGCTGCTGACCCCGCCGGGCTTGGACCCCCGCCCACCTCGGCGGAGCAGGCGCGCTGGGTGTACTACTCGTCGGGAACGACCGCTGCCCCCAAGGGCATCCGGCACTGCGACCGGTCGGTCATCGCCGGGTCCGCCGGGGTCGTGGAGATGGTGGGTGCCTCCAGCGACGATGTCAACCCGATCGCGTTCCCGGTGTCGCATATCGGGGGAGCCGCCGTGCTGGCTGCTTCGCTGCTGACCGGGATGCGGCTGGCGCTGTTCGACGCGTTCGACCCGGTGGACACGCCGAAGGCCATAGCGGCTCACGGCGCCACCATTCTGGGTTCGGCCACACCGTTTTTCGTCGCCTTCATGGCTGCGCAGAGGCGGCACGGCACCGAGCCGCTGTTCGATCGTCTGCGCGGCTGTGTGGGCGGCGGAGCGCCGATCACCGCCGAGCTCGGCCACCAAGTGCGCGAGACTCTCTCGGTGCCCGGTGTGGCGAACGCATGGGGACTCACAGAGTTCCCGGTCGCGACCTCACCGCGACCGGACGCCGATCCGGATGTGCTCGACCACACGGTGGGCAGTCCGGTGCCCGGGGTATCGGTGCGGATCGTCGACGAGTCTGGGCACGAGGTGAAAAGGGGCAGCGAGGGCGAGTTGCGGCTCAAGGGGCCGCAGTGTTTCCAGGGGTACGTCGACGCCACTCTGGATGCCGATGCGTTCGACGCCGACGGCTGGTTCCGCAGCGGTGATCGAGGGCAGATCGATGTGCGGGGGAACATTATCGTGACCGGCCGGATCAAGGACGCGATCATCCGCAACGCCGAGAACATCTCCGCACTGGAGATCGAGAACGTGCTGGCAACCCACCCCGCGGTGGCAGATGTCGCCGTCATCGGGGTACCCGATGAGCGCACCGGAGAGCGGGTGTGCGCCGTCGTCGTCGCCCGCCCCGGCGCCCCGGTCACCCTCGACTCGTTGTTCGCGCACTGCCAGAGCAGCGGACTGAGCAAACACAAGGCACCCGAGCGCCTCGAGTTGATGGAGGCGCTGCCGCGCAACCTCACCGGCAAGGTGCTCAAGACCGAACTGCGTGCGCGGTTCGCATCTCGATGAGACAGGAGAAGTCATGGGCGGACGTCTGGCGGGCAAAGTCGCATTCATCACCGGAGCCGCGCGCGGCCAAGGCCGGGCACATGCACTGGCCATGGCGCGCGAGGGTGCCGATATCGTCGCGGTCGACATCTGCGCCGATATCGCTTCGAACCCATACCCGCTGGCGACGCCCGATGACTTGGCCGAGACCGAACGTGCCGTAAAGGAGATCGGGCAGCGCGTTTACGCCAGAGTCGCCGACGTCCGGGAGCGGCAGGGCCTGCGTGAGGTCCTCGATTCGGCATTGGCCGACTTCGGCAGGCTCGACATCGTCGTCGCCAACGCCGGCATCCTGCCGATGGCGATGGGGGCACCGGATCCGATGCACTTCGTCGATGCGACCGACGTGGACCTGGTGGGCGTGCTGAACACCGTCGCCGTATCGCTGCCGCACCTGTCCGACGGTTCCTCGGTCATCATCACGGGATCGACGGCCGGGATGATGCCCGGCAACGCCGACAGTCCCGAGATGGGCCCGGGCGGCGCCGGCTATGCGTGGAGCAAGCGGACCCTGATCGAGTACGCCGAGCAGATGGCGATCCACCTGGCGCCCAGACTCATTCGGGTGAACGTGATGCATCCGACCAACGTCAACACCGACCTGCTGCACAACGACGGTATCTACGGCGTCTTCCGGCCGGACCTGGTCGCGGAGGGGAAGAAACCGACCCGCGAGGACGCCGACCTGGCATTCACCTACTTCCAGGCGATGCCCATTCCGTATGTCGAGCCGGAGGATATCGCCAACCTGGCGGTATTCCTGGCCAGTGACGACAGCCGCTACCTCACCGGCCAGCAGATCCGGGTGGACGCCGGGTCATTCCTCAAGTTCCCTAACGGCCCGGGCCGTTAGCACACGGAGGCAGCATCATTCGCGATATCAGGGAACTCACCGACGACCCGGTTGCCTACGCCGCCGAACTGCAGCGGCGCTGGGGTGGCCTGCTCAGCTACCGGTACATCGGCCGAAACCACGGTTCGATGAACGTCGGGCCCGCGGACGACACCGTCGCCGTGCGCTCCGATATGCACGATGACGCCGGCGCAATTCTGATGTGCGTCTTCGGTATCGCCTCGCCCGAGGGCGGCTTGGTGTCAGATTTGGAGGCGGTCCCGAACCCGGTGGTGCACTCGTGCCAGGTTCTGGACACAGGTGCGGGCGTGACCCGGTTCGAGGTGCGCACCGAGGACTTGAAACGCGGCCGGAGCATGGCCTACAGCCGGTCTCTGATCGTGGACGCCGACGAACCGGCCCGCGTGCTGGCGGTCACCGAAGGCCAGGGCGTGACGATCGGCATCCCCCCGGACGGTCTGCAGAAGATGACCGTGGAACCGATCGAGGTGGTCGACTCGCCGGATCTGCCTCCGTTATGGCAGGTGTTCGGTGGCCGCCGGGTAGATGCCGGCACCTGGCTGCTGCCCGAACTGTCGGCCGAGGTGGCCTCGCCGGATGCGGCGCTGCACGTGGGCCCGCAGTTCGTGATGACCGAGACAGCGGCCCGCAGCAGCGCCGCCGAACTGGCACAGACGGACACGCTCACCGGAGTCTCGTCGCACACCATGTTCCTGGCCAGGGCCAAGGTGGGTCCGTTCCGTTTCGTGGCCGAACCGCTCGCGGGGGCCGATGGCACCGTGGCGGCACGCACGCAGGTCTACGACGATGGCGCTGGTGGGAAGCTGGTCACCGTGTCGACACACGTGTTTCGGCCCTTATACGAGCGCATTCAGCTGTAACCCGGTGCGTCATCGAGGAGGGGTTCTATGGCAGTCACCGTCGTCCATGCTGGAACAGGTTTGACCGGACGCGAAGCGCTTCGCGGGGTGATCGATGACCCGGATCTGGCACTCGTCGGGTTGCTCGTATCGAACCAGGGCAAGGTGGGCAGAGACGCGGGTACCTTCTGCGGACGTGGCGACACCGGTGTGCTGGCCCATGCTGATCTCGATGCCGTGCTGCGGCAGAAGCCGGACTGCGTTTCGTACTGCGCGACGGCTGTCGGCCGTGAAGAAGCGGCATACCAACAGATCGCACAGCTCCTGCGGTCGGGGATCAACGTCGTGACGATCTCGACGATTCCGATGGTCTACCCGGCCGCGGCGCCGGTACCTTGGCGCGATCTGCTCGAAGCTGCTTCTCTGGCAGGAGATTCGACGTTTTACGCATCGGGGTGCGAGCCGGGGATCGTCAGTATGAATCTACCGGTCGCGCTATTAGCCGGTGCCGGCCGGGTCGACAGCTACCGAATGGGCGAGTACGCCGTGAACATGGACCTGGCGTACCCGATCTGGGATGTGCTGCACGAGTCCATGGGTTTCGGGAAGCCGGATGGACACGTGCCGGCACGTATCGCGTCGGGCAAGGTTCGTCATGACTGGGAGCCGGTGGTGCGCTATATCGCCGACGTGCTACGGCTGCAGCTGGATTCGGTGGACCTGGACTGGGAGACGCTGCTCGCGCCCAAGGACCTGGAGACATCGTTGGGAGTGATAGCCCAAGGAACGATTTCTGGTCACCGGTGGCGATTGGCCGGCATTGTCGACGGACAACCGGTCGTGGCTGTGCAGTACTTCGCCACGGTGTCGTCCACACCGTGGCCGGACTCGTGGCCGAAGCCCGAAGGCGGCGCAGGAATGGTTCACCGGATCGTCGGACGCCCCGGTCTGAGGATGCAATTGTGCTTCGAAGACGGACCCGGCGACCGCGCGAACCCATCGCTGGCGTTCACCGGCCAAGCCATCGTCAACGCGATTCCACATGTCGTCGCGAGCGCACCCGGACTGCTCGAACCCGTTCTTGGTCGGTCCGTCGTCACACGACAATCCCGTGCCGGCCATCAACCAGATCACGCTTGACCACCTTGCCGACATCGTTGCGCGGTAGCCGCTCCACGAACACGATGCGGGCGGGTACCCGATAGGGCGTCAGTCGCTCCCGGCACCACGCCTCCAGGGTCTGCTCGGTGACCGTGTCGTCGAGGCGGGCCACGAAGGCCCAGGGCACCTCGCCGAGGCGTTCGTCGGGCATGCCGACCACGGCGGCTTCGCGTACCCCGGCGGCAGCCAGCAGGACATCCTCCACGGTGCCGGGGAACACTTTCAGTCCACCGCGGTTGATCATGTCCGACACCCGGCCGTCGAGCCACAGGAAACCGTCGTCGTCGAACCAGCCCAGATCGCCCGTGTGGAACCAGCCGTCATCGGTGAGCCTATCCAGGAAGGCCGGGTCGATCTTGCGGGCGGCTGTTGTCGGGGTGCGCACCATCACCTCGTCTTCGGTGACGGTGACATCGATACCAGGCAAAGGGCGACCGACCGAACCGAGTTTGGTCTCACCCCATTCGCGGGCGTCGGCAGCCGACCAGCCCACCACCTCGCCGCCGAGCTCGGTCTGTCCGTACGAATTCAGCACCAGCACACCGAATCTCTCGCGGAACCGCGCGGCCTGAACGGGCGAGAGCGGCGCGGTGATGGACCGCACGATCTTCAACGGCGACAGGTCGGTCACCGTCTCGTCGTGCAGCACCATCGTCAGCGCGGCCGGCGGCAACACAGTGGAACGCAACTGGTGTCGTCGAACCAGCGCGGCGAAATCCCCCGGGGCGAAGCGGTTCATCAGTACGACTCCGGATCCGGCCCGGAACGCGAACAGCACCTGATAGATACCGGCCCACAGTGACAACGACAGTGGGACCAGATTGGGCATGGGCGCACGTTTGGGTTTGTCGGGGTCCGGTTTGCCACGCAGTTTGGTCAGTAGCCGGTCGATGAGATCGAGCACCGTGGCGTGGCGTAGTGGCACCGGTTTGGGTTGCCCTGTGGTGCCCGAGGTGAACTGCAGCAGTGCCACGTCGGCGTCGTATTGTCGCGGACTCTCCTGCGCCCCACCTGTTGCAGCGAGTTGCCAGGACAGCCCTGAGCCGACGATGACCGGCAGCGCTGACGACGAGAAGCGATGTGCCAGTTCGGGTGTCGTGATGACGGCGACCGGTCGAAGGGTGGCCAGCTGGGATGTCACCTCGGCGTCGGCAGCCCGCGGATTGAGCGGGGTGTAGACGCCACCGGCGCACCAGGTGCCGAAAAGTCCGGCGATTGTGGTGGCTTCGTTGGGCAGCATCGCCGCGACCACGCGGCCGGTCTCAACTCCGGCCTCTGTCAGCAGCTCGCCGAGCCGGCGGGCTGAGGTCACCAGATCCTCCCGCGGTACCTCGAGATCGACCGTGTACACGGCGACAGCGGGCAGGTCCGCCAGTAGTTCGGTCAGGCTCATGACTGCGCCGCCAGGGGAAGCCAGTTGGGACTGCGTTTTTCGGCAAAGGCTTTCGGGCCCTCGTCCTGGTCGGGGTGACCCCACATCGAAGTCAGGTGTTCTGCCCCTGCGCGGCACGCGTCGGTCAGCCCGTATTCCAAGGCGCCCCACAGTGCCCGTTTGGTGGCCCGCATCGCCGCGGGTGAGTTCCTGGCGATCTTCTCCGCCAGTTCCTGTGCGACATCGCGTAGATTCTCCGGCGGATCCACCACCTGGCTGACCATGCCGAGTTCGTAGGCGCGTTGCGCTGTGAGCCGCTCATGGCTGCCGACCAACGCCATCCGCAGCACAGCCTCGGCGGGCATCTTGCGCATCAGGGCGATCGTCTCCAGAGCGCTGACCTGACCGATCGACACATGCGGGTCGACGAACGTGGCGTTCGAGGAGGCGATGACGATATCGGCGTCAGCCACCCAGTGCAGGCCGCCGCCGGCGCACACACCGTTGACCGCGGTGATGACCGGTTTGCCCACATTGCAGTGCCAGCTCGTCAGACCGAGATCGAGGGAGGCCATGGTCTCCTGGAATTGCTGCACGGCATCGCCGTCGAGTTCCTCGACATCGGCGCCCACCTGGAACGCGCGTCCGTTTCCGGTGTGCACGATGACGCGGACATCGGCGTCGGCATCCAATTCAGCCCAGGCTCTGCGGAATTCGTCGCGCATGATGACGTCATAGGCGTTCAGTCGATCGGGCCGGTCGTTGATGATCCACCCGACCGGACCGCGCCGCTCGACGATGAGTCGCTGGTAGGTCATGACACCTCCGTGGGCTGGTTGTGCATCTGTCGGATCGCTTCCGCCGCCTCTTGGCGGGCCTGGGTCAGTCCGACCTCCAACGACCGCCACAGCGCCTTCTTGGTCACGCGCATCGCGGTAGGGGAGTTATTCGCGATCGCGGCGGCCAGCGTTCCCGCCGCCGCGCACAATGCGTCGTCTGCCACGACCTCGGAGACGATGCCGAGCTGATAGGCACGCTGGGCAGAGATCCGTTCACCCCTACCGCTCAACGTCATTCGGGTGATCGCCTCCATCGGTGATTTGCGCACCAGGGTGATCGCCTCATAGGCAACGGCCTGCCCCACGGAGACGTGCGGGTCGACGAATGAGGCTTGTTCGGCGGCGATCACGATGTCGGCATCGGCGACCAGGTGCAGGCCGCCGCCGGCACAGACCCCGTTGACCGCGGCGATCACCGGCTTCCAGACGTCGCAGTGCCAGGACGAGATCTTCAGCTCGGCGTCCCTGGTGCGCCGGGAGTGCTTGCGCATCGCTTGTTTGTCGCGGGCGACTTGCACGACGTCCATCCCAGTGCAGAAGGATCGTCCGTTGGACGTGTTGACGATAACCCGCACATCAGGGTCGGCGTCGAGGTCGGCCCACGCGCTTTCCAATTCGTCGAGCATCAACGCATCGAAGGCATTGCCCGCATCCGGGCGATTCAGGATGAGCCAACCGACCCCGTCGGACTTCTCCACCACAATCCGTTCGTAGTCGGTCACGATCGCGGGATGTCCTTCCAGGGCTTGCCCTTCCACGGATCGGGCTCCTTGGGCAGACCGAGCACACGTTCGCCGAGAATGTTCTTGTTGATATCGGTGGTGCCGCCTTCGGTGCCGTTGGCCAGGCTGCGCATCCACCCGCGGACCTCCCTCGGCAACGCGTCTGGGTCCTCGGTGGCGGGCCAGGCCAGCGCTCCCGTGCCGACCATGTCGACCATCAGATCCTGGATCTGCTGGTTCAGGGTGGCCTGATGGACCTTGCCGATAGAGGATGCCGCTCCGGGTGACTGGCCGGCCTTGAGCGCCTCCCGGACCCGGGCATTCGTCCAGCCGCGGATCTGCTCCTGCGCCCACAATCGCATGACCTTGTTGCGGATCACCGGATCGGACCAGCGGCCGGTCTCCTGTGCGAGCGTGATCAACCTTTGCGCGCTGGAGCCGCCGAGGCGGCCCATACCACCCGAACCCGAGCCCGACACCATCTGGCGTTCACTCGACAGCGTCGATGCGCTGACTCGCCAGCCGTCGTTGATTTCGCCGACCCGATGCGCATCGGGCACCCGGGCGCCATCCAGGAACACCTCGTTGAACTCGCGCTCACCGGTGATCTGCCGCAGCGGTCGCACCTGGACGCCGGGCTGGTGCATATCGAGCAGAAAATAGGTGATGCCTTGGTGTTTGGGCTGGTCCGGGTCGGTGCGGGCCAACAGTAGGCCGAAGTCGGCCTCATCGGCCCAGGTGGTCCATACCTTCTGGCCGGTGACCACCCAATCATCACCGTCGCGGACGGCGCGAGTGGCCAGCGATGCCAGGTCCGAACCGGCGCCGGGTTCGCTGAACAGCTGGCACCACTTCTCTTCGTTGGTCACGATCGGCGGGAGAAAACGCAGGCGCTGTTCCTCGGTGCCGTGGCTGAACAACGCGGCTGCGGCATTGTTGAGGCCCAACGGGTTCAACCTGGTCAGCCGCAGCGGTGCGAGCACAGACTCGATGCCGCGGGCCACCGCGTTGGAGATGCCGAGGCCACCGTGTTCGGGAAGCCAGGTCGGCGCGACGAGGCCGGTCGCCGCGAAGGTGGGATACCAGGCTCGATAGTCGGCGGGGGTCCGGACGGCGCGCAGTGCCTGGGCGCCCTGCGCTGCAGCGGTCCGCCAGAGCGCGGGTACCTCGGCCTCTGCCCACATCCGTACCGCTGCGACCGCATCGTCGGTACTGGTGGTGTTGTCGATAGGTAGTGTCATCGGCCCTGAAACTCCGCATTCCGTTTGTCCCGGAAGGCGGCCAGCCCCTCCTTGAAATCGTCACTTCGGCTTGATAATTCGAGGGCCATGGCCTCGTTGTGCAGGTGCCGGTCCAGGTCCAGCCCGCGGCCGCTCTGCAGCAGCCACTTCGTCAGCCCCAGGGCAACCGTGGGTGCCGCGGCCAGCTTGCCCACCAGTTCGTCTGCCGCCGAATCCAATTGACCGACGGGATGGGCACCGTGGATGATGTCCCAGTCGGCGGCGTCGGCCCCGGAGATCTCCTCACCGAGCATCAGCAACCGCCGGGTGCGCACCATCCCGATCACGCGGGGCAGTAGCCACGCCGCGCCGCTGTCGGGGCTGAACCCGCGGGCCATGAACGGCTCCCAGAACCGGGCATCGGTGGCGGCCACGCAGAAGTCGGCGGCCATGGCGATGTGGAATCCGAGTCCGGCGGCCCAGCCTCGTACTACGGCGACGATGGGCACCTGTGTCTCGAGCATCAGTGGGATCAGCCGGTTGGCCTTGTTCGGCATCCGGCGCTGCGTGCTCCCGACCCGCGGTTTACGTTCGGAACGTGCGTTGTTGGCGATAAGGTCAGAGCCCGCGCAGAAGTCGGGACCGTTGGCGTCGATGCGGATGACGCGGACCGTCTCGTCGATACCGGCGGCCGCGACATGTTCGATCATGGCGTCCAGAACGGTGTCGTTGACGGCGTTGCGGCGGTCGGCGCGGTCGAGTGTGAGATGCAATTCGGGGCCGCGGTGTTCGACCACGAGTCCGTCGACGCTGGAGTAGGCCATCTGCGTATCAGCGCTCGGCGAACTGCGCGGAGACAGCGGTCAGCAACTCGGCGAGGTCGGTCGCCCCGCCGGGGGGATCGGGAAGCCGAACCGGTCCGCGCTCGCGACTGGGCAGCAGGATGGTGGCGTGGCCGGGCGTCGTGATCTGGCCCCGCTGGTTGGTGGCAGCGAGTTCGAGTTCGACGGCCGGCCGGTCACCTTCGGCGAGGAACTTGCGTGTCACGGTGCCGCTGATGGTGTGCAGATCGCCGACGTAATTGAACAGCCGGAACTCACAGTCCAGTTTCCACAGCCATGCGTCGTCACCCATCCAGTCTGTGCACAGGTGGATGAGCCAGGTCTCGCGCATCCTGCCGTAGTCGAATGTGGTGGGATTACCGGCATTACGGGCGGCGTCGGGCTCCCAGTGCACCCGCTGCTGGACGTCGGGGACGCCGTGCTCGTTGGGAGTGTAGAACCGCGGTATGCGTTGCCGGTTGCGCCATGCCAGCCGCAGTGGGCGCACGCCGTACATTCCGGTTCCCATGCCGACGTGCCAGCAGACCATATCGGTCACCGTGAGTGGGCCCTTGGTCAGTGGCCCGACGGCGTCGCCCTCGGCCACGTCTTCCCACCAGCGTGGTTCGGCGCCGCGCGGGGTCTCGTGTGGATAGCGGGCGTCGATCTCGGCGATCTGCTCCGGGGTCCAGGCCGTGAGTTCGACAGCTTCGTACTTCTTGCGGCCGCGCGCCTTGCTGCGTTCGGTGCGGATCATGTTGCGGTACTGGCCGCCCAGGATGGTGCCTTCGTCATCGCGGAACACCTGGGCAGACCACTCGTGGATGGCGCGCCCGGCGAAATCGCTGCTCTTGTCCAGGGCCGCCACCAGGGCATTGCGTCGGAATACCCGATGCCCGGCACGCAGCGGTGCCCACCATTCCCGGGAGGAGGACGCGTAGAACGCGTGCACGCCGCGGAGCGGATCGCCTTTGGTCAGCGCCCGGTCGGCGTCGGACAGTTCGGTGACCTCGTCCTCGCCGATCAACGTGTCGCCGCCGACGAGGGCAGGCGGCGCGATCGGCTGGCCCCAGACCGACTTGGTGGCGTAGTCGGGCTCGCACCACAGCGGGTTGGCATCTCCGTAGCTCTCCGCGACATGGCGGAAGGCGTCCTCGTTGGGACGATGGTAGTGGGGTGGCTGAGTGTGGGGGACTGCGATGCCGACAGTGGCCCGCAGCCGGTCCAGGCCCGCGTCGGTGATCTGGCCGGTCTCGGTCATCGAGCAGCCTCCTCGTAGTGCGTGTCCTTGGTCATGACCAAAGTGAGAATTAAGATACCCGAAAAGTGGAAATGCCGTTAACGGAGTGTGAGTGGAATGTCAGAAGAATCGGCAGGGATCAGGGTCGACGCTGGGGATGATGGCGTGTGTCGCATTGTGATCGATCGTCCGGATGTCGGAAATTCGTTGTCGCCCTTGGCACGAGACGCCCTCGCGGACGCCCTGGCCGACGCACACGCGGACACCGACACGCGAGCCGTGCTCTTGACCTCGGCCGGGTCGCGACACTTCTGCGCGGGCGCCGGACTGGCGTCCCGGCCCGCCGGCGCGAGCGCCGTGCTACCTGCGGACAGGCGGCCGGGCGATATCGCCCGCATGCTGGCGCAGGGCTGGCAGCGGTTGGTGAATGCCGTACTCGACTGCGACAAACCGGTTGTCGCGGCCGTTAATGGGACCGCGGTAGGTGCCGGTGCCAGCCTCGTGCTGGCCTGCGACATCGTGGTGATGGGCCGCCAGTCAACCCTCGTGGAGGCGTTCGTGCACCGCGGAATTCTGCCTGATTCCGGGGCGGTGCACCTGCTCACCAGGATCGTGGGTCTGCGCAAGGCAACCGAACTGTTGATGCTCGGCGAACCGGTGGATGCCGATGAGTGCCTTCGGCTCGGTCTGGTGAACCGCGTGGTGCCGGCGGAACAGGTGGATCAGGCAGCGGATGCACTGGCAGTGCAGTTGGCAGCGGGCCCCTCGGTGATGCTCGCGCTCACCAAGCGTCTGCTGTCGGTCTCGTCGGAGTCTCCGCGTGAGCGTGCGTTCGAGCAGGAGGCCTGGGCGGCCGAATTGATCTCCCGGACAAGCGATCTGCAGGAAGGGCTGCGCGCGTTCGCCGAACGCCGACCGCCCCGCTTCACCGGACGCTGACCTCAGCCGACGGCAGGTCCGCCGCGGATGATGAACGACGAGCTGTCGTCGATCCGGTCGATGGCCTCGGCAACCCCTTCGGCGGTGAGGGCGGTGTCTTCGATTCCCTTGGTCACGCCGATGAACACCCTGGACACCTTGCCCGCCCCGACCGAATAGATGTGTGCCGTGCGCTCGCAGGTGCGGTGTGCCAGATAGATCACTACCGGGGTGACCAGTTCCGGGTCCATCGCCTTGCCGGCCTCGCCCATGATGTCCTCGGTCATCCGGGTCCGCGCGATGGGGGCGATGGCGTTGACGGTGATGCCGTTGCGTGCGCCCTCGATCGCCAGTACATGCATCATGCCGACCATACCCATCTTGGCCGCACCATAGTTGGCCTGACCGAAGTTGCCGAAAAGTCCGGTACCCGAGGTTGTTTGCACGATTCGGCCGTAGTTCTGCTGCCGCATCACCGGCCACACCGCGCGTGTGACGTTGAACGCGCCGACCAGGTGCACAGCGATCACCGCGTCCACCTGGTCGGCGGTCATGTTCTTGAAGGCGGCGTCGCGCAGGATGCCGGCGTTGTTCACCAGGATGTCGACGCGCCCGAACGCCTCGGTCGCTGCCTCGACGATGGCCTGGCCTCCAGCCTCGGTGGCCACCGAGTCACCGTTGGCGATGGCGGTGCCGCCTTCGGCGGTGATCTCGTCCACCACCCGCTGCGCAGCCGACGTAGAAGCTCCGCTGCCGTCGACCGCGCTGCCGAGATCGTTGACCACCACCCGCGCGCCGCGCCGCGCCAGTTCGAGCGCGTGGCAACGGCCGAGGCCCCCGCCCGCTCCGGTGACGATGGCTACCTGGTTGTCGAATGTGATTGTCATGAGTGAGAGGTTACATTTGCATCAACGAGAATATGCATTTGCATCGGAGGATTTCATGACAACCGATCTGCTGGGTGATGCGCCATCCCGCGCCGCGCGCATGCGCCCGCGATACCGCGCGGCCGGCGTGTGGTCCGAACGGCCGCTGGACCTCGTTCGCTTCACCGCGGCAAGGTATCCCACGCGGCCCGCGCTCATCGCGCGTGGCGTCGAACTCAGCTACTCGGCATTGGACGAACGCGTCGACCGGGTCTGTCAGACGCTGATCCAGGCCGGCGTGGCGCCGGGCACGCCGGTTGTCGTCGTGGTCGGCAATGACGTCGACTCGGTGGTGGCCATCCATGCCGTAGAACGTGTGGATGCCGTGGTGCTGCTGGTGCCACGCAGCGCCGGCGCCGCACAGGTCGCCGATATCGTCGATCGCACCGGAGCGGCGTTCGGCCTCGCACCGAATTGGCCTGAGACCGCGGAACCGAACCTGGCGGCGCGCTGCATCTGGATCACGGTCCCGGCAGCGACCAACCCGGCAGCGACCAACCCGGCACCGGCACCGGCCCACTCGCAGCGGCCTGCCGACGAACCGTCGTTCGTGCTGTTCACCTCCGGAACCACCGCGAAACCCAAGGGGGTGGTGCACTCGCTGAGCACCCTGCAGAAGGCGTCGGCCAACTACATCGCGGCCGCCGGGCTGGGGGCGCGGGACCGGATCTTCCTGATCAGTCCGCTGGCATCGGTCACCGGGGTCGTGCAGGCGCTGTTCATCGGTCCGATGCTCGCGGTGCCGGTGGTGCTGGAGGATCGTTGGGATCCCGCGGCCACTTGCGAATTGCTATTGGCCACAGGTGCGACGTGGTACGGCGGGCCCGACCGGCTGCTGGACCGACTGCTCGACGAAGCGGTGGCACGGGATCGGGCGGTACCGTTGCGGGCGGTGTATCTGGGCGGCACGATGCTGGACCGCCGGATCGTCGAGCGCATCGAGGACGAGTTCGGGATCGTCGTGATGCGTGCCTACGGGTCGTCGGAAGTTCCGGTCAGCACCTCCGGTCGGCGCACCGATACCCTGCGGGCACGGCATGCCGATGACGGAATGCCGCTGGCGGACGTCGAGGTCCGGCTGGGCTCGGCCGGCGATCCCGCGGAATGCTGCATCCGCGGCCCGCACACCTTTCTGGGCTACACCGACGCCGAGGCCGACACGGCCGCTTTCGAGGGGGAGTGGTTCCGCACCGGCGATATCGCCGAGGTGGCGGACGGCCACGTGCGTATCGTGGGGCGGATCAAGGACATCGTGATCCGCAACGGCATGAAGATTCCGGCCGCTGAAGTGGAGGAGGCGGTGGCCAGGATCGCAGGCGTGCGCGAGTGCGCCGCGTACTCGGTGCCCGACGCGACCACCGGTGAGCGGCTCGCCGTTGCGGTGGTGCTCGAAGGGTCCACGGAACTTTCCCTGCAAGAGGTGACGGCAACGCTGGTCGCGGCCGGCCTGCCCAAGTACAAGCTGCCCGAGGAATTGGTGTTCTGGGACCGGCCGCTGCCGGTAAACGCCAACGGCAAGGTGGAACGAAAAACATTGCACCAGAATGCAAACGGTCGGCCCCGCGCGGTAGCCGACCGCCTGGCTGCGACGCCCTGACGCGCTAGCCCTTGGCGCCACCGCTGACGTTGATGGTCGCCTTGTTCATCTGGGCCTGCCAGTCTGACGAGCTGTCGCTGTGCTCCCGCTTGGACAGCGCCTGGATGGACACGTCGTGGCCCTCGGCGGCCTTACGCAGGCTCCCGACTGTCGCCTGCTCCTTGCTGATGTGGGTGAAGGGATCCCAGTGGTACCAGCGCATTGCATTTTCATACGTCATCTTGTTGATGTCGGCGTCCGGAACGTCGAACTTCTTGAGGACCTCGTCGAGCGCTTCGGGGGCGTCCGGCCACATCGAGTCGCTGTGCGGGTAGTCGGCCTCCCAGCAGATGTTGTCGATACCGATCTGATGGCGCAGTTCCACGCCGACGGGATCGGAGATGAAACAGGTCAGGAAGTGCTCCCGGAAGAACTCGGACGGCTTCTGATCCCCGAAGTCCTGCCCCGTCCACGTGGAGTGCATCTCGTACGTCCGGTCGGCACGGTCGAGGAAGTACGGGATCCAGCCGGTGCCGCCCTCGGAGAGGGCGATCTTCAGGCCGGGGTAGGTCTTCACGGGCTTGGACCACAACAGATCCGCCGCGGCCTGCACGATATTCATCGGTTGCAGGGTGATCATCACGTCCATCGGGGCGTCAGGCGCGGTGATCGCCAGCCGGCCCGATGAGCCGATGTGCACGTTGAGCACCGTGTCGGTGTCGACAAGCGCTTCCCACATCGGTTTCCAGTAGTCCAGATCGTGGAAGCTCGGATAGCCCATAGCGGCCGGGTTCTCGGTGAAGGTCAGCGAATGTACTCCGCGGGCGGCGTTGCGACGGATCTCCTGTGCGCAGGCCTCGGGGTCCCAGATGACCGGCAGGGTCATCGGAATGAAGCGGGCGGGATAGGCCCCGCACCACTCCTCGACGTGCCAGTCGTTGTAGGCCTGCACCAGGGCCAGGGAGAACTCGTGGTCCTCGGTGGCGAACAGCCTTCCGGCGAAGCCCGGGAACGACGGGAAGCACATCGAGCCGAGGATGCCCCCGGCGTTCATGTCCTTGACGCGCTCGTCGACCTGAAAGCAACCGGGCCTGATCTCGTCGAGTCCCTGTGGTTCCAGGCCGTACTCTTCCTTCGGCCGGCCGGCCACCGCATTGAGTGCGACGTTGGGGATTACGACGTCGCGGAACTGCCAGGTATCGCTGCCGTCAGCGTTGTGCAACAACCGTGGCGCGTCGTCCTGATACTTCTTGGCCAGGTGGTTCTTGAACATGTCGGGCGGCTCGATGATGTGGTCGTCGACGCTGACCAGGATCATGTCGTCCTTGTTCATGTCATTTCCTCTCGAGTGCGGCTGTGAGGGGCTTGAATACGGGAACGGCGAAGCCGTCGTCGTCGTGCCGGAAGTCGAGTTGCAGCGGCAGTCCGGCCTCCAGTACGTCGGGGGAGCAGTGCTCGATCTTTGTCATCAGCCGGGGCCCCTCGGCCAGGTCGACCATGGCGACCAACGAGGTTGCAGAGCCCTGGTGGACGACCGTCCAGGTGTACAGCGTGGCGCGACCGCTGGCGGGGATCGAGGACACTTCTTCACTCCAGCAGTAGGGGCAGAAGGGTCTGGGATACAGGGAATTCCGGCCACATGATGCGCAAGTAGTGACCAGCAACGTGCCGTTCTGGACGGCGGCCCACCACGTTTCGCTGTCGCTGTCGGTTGTCGGCCGGTCGGGAGCGCTCATCAGTTCCTCCCCAGAATCATGGTGGCGCTGTGGCTGAAGAAGCCGCCCATCGCATGTACGCAGGCGAGTTCGGCATCGTCGACCTGGCGGTCACCGCATTCGCCGCGCAGTTGCCGAACGGCTTCGACGAGAAGGAACATGCCGCGCATACCCGGGTGACAGGACGCCAGCCCCCCTCCGTCGGTGTTGGTGGGCAGCGCCCCACCGGGCCGCAGTACGCCGGATTCGATGAACTTCCCGCCATCGCCCTTGGCGCAGAACCCGAGATCCTCAACGGTCAAAAGGACTGTGGCGGTGAAGGAGTCGTAGAGCTGGCAGACGTCGATGTCCGCTGGCCGCACTCCGGCCCGGGCGAAGGCTGCCGGTCCGGACACCGCGGCCGCCGACGTGGTGAAATCACCCCATTCACTCATCCTGACATGCGAGGCCGCGTCCGCGGATCCGAGGATCCATACCGGGTCCTTGGCGCACGAGCGGGCGACGGCTTCACTGGCGAGTACCACAGCGCCGCCGCCGTCGGTACGCAGGCAGACGTGCTTGGCGGTGAAAGGGTCTGCCAGCATGGGGGCCGACGCGACGTCGGCCAGGGTGATGCGGTCGCGTTCGAACGCATCGGGGTTCATGGCGGCCCACTCGTGCGCTGCCACCGCCACCTCGGCGAGTTGCTCTACGGTGGTGCCGAATTCGATCATGTGCCTGCGCGCTGCCATGGCGTATTTGGCTATCAGGGAGGCGCCGTACGGGGCCTCGTACTGCATGGCGCCGCCGGTGCTCATCGCCGCAACCGACCCGCGCACCCGGCGTTTGACATCGGAGCGAGCGGTGGACCCGTAGGTGAGCAGGATGACGTCGACCTCACCTGTCGCGATGGCCGCGACCGCGTGTCGAGCCATTACCTCCCAGGAGGATCCGCCGACATTGGTGGCGTCGACCCAGCGCGGCCGCAGCCCTAGGTATTCGCTGACCTCGATCGGCGGGAGCAATGTGCCGTGGCCACCGAAGCCGTCGATATCGTCCTTGGTCAGTCCCGCATCGCTGACGGCACGGCGCGCGGCCTGGGCCATCAACCCCATCGCAGTCATCTGGGGAACCCGCCCGCATTCGGAGAGGCCGGCCCCCACGACGGCAACACGTCTGGTTGGCATAGCCCATGTTAACCACACCGATAATGGCGTATGCGAATCGGTGCAAATGATCGTTCTCGTTGCGTAAGGTGAACCCGGTGCAACAGAATTTCAGGGCGAAGCTGCGCGACGATCGGTTGCTACTGTGCCTGGCCCTGTTGAACTCCCGAACTCCCGAGGTCCCCGCCATCGCCGCCTCCTGCGGTTACGACGCGATCTATGTCGACCTCGAACACACGTCGACATCGCTGGATACCGCCGCGCTGATGTGTGCCGGAGCGGCGGGGGCCGGCATTGCGGGCTTGGTCCGGGTGCCCTCGCATGATCCGAGTGTGATCGCCCGAGTGCTCGATGCGGGAGCGGTGGGAATTATTGTGCCACATGTTGATTCGGCAGACGAGGCGTTCGCTGTGGTGGACGCGGCCCGATTTCCTCCCATCGGGCGGCGGTCGATCTCCGGTCCCAATGTGGTCAGCGGATTCGGTCCGCGAAGTCCGTCGGAGCTTACCGCCGCACTAGAGGATCAGACTGTGGTAGCGGTGATGGTCGAGACTCCTGACGCGGTTGCGGACTGCGAGGGTATCGCCGCTGTGCCGGGACTCGACATGATCCTGCTCGGACCGAGTGACCTGACCGCCGAGATGGGAATTCACGGCGACTATGAGAATGAGCGTTTCCGTTATGCGGTAAGCTCTGTTGCAGCGGCCTGCCGTAGGCACGGCGTGGCACTCGGGATAGCCGGTATCAAGTCGGTTGACCTGCTGGAACGTTTCGTCGGCTTGGGCCTGCGATTCATCTCGGCCGGTACCGATATCGGGATGATGACGGAGGCGGCCACCTCCCGGGCGCTGGCGCTTCGTGCCCTGTCGGCCGGTCGCTGACAGCACAGGCCGCGTCACGACGACAGGAGCACGGATGCCCACCGCGATTTACACCGAACAGGTCACCGACTCGATGGCCTGGACCGGCGCCGATTTCACCAGCAAGGAAGACTTCTGCTTCGATCTGTCGGCACGCAACGTGGCGGCGCTGGAGTCGATCCTGGTGAAGACGGCCGCCAAGGACCGGGATGACATCACCTTTGACGACGTCCGCCACCCCGACCTGGATGACGACCTCGGGAAGTTGTATCGGGATCTGATGTTCGGCAAGGGGCTGGCGTGCGTCCGCGGGTTCCCGGTCGAGCAGCATTCGGTGGAGGATCTCGAGCGCATCTACTGGGCGTTCTGCTGGCACCTGGGTTATCCGGTGTCCAACAACTCCTTTGGGCATCGACTGGTGCGGGTGCAGGAGGAGATCCTGCCCAACGGGGTGCAGCCGGCACGCGGTACGAAATCCAGCGCGGAGTTGGCCATGCACAACGATGCTGCCGACATTCTGTCGCTGCTGTGTGTGTACCCGGCGCTCTCCGGCGGCGAAAGTCAGTTCGCCAGCGGCCCCGCCGCGCACAATCGGATTCTCGTCGAGCGGCCGGACTTGCTCGAGGTGCTGTACCAGGGCTTCCCGCACCATCGCCGCAGCGAGCAACCCGATGACCAGCCCGACGTCACACCCTATGACGTGCCGGTGTTCTCCCAGATCGACGGCCGCATCTGCATCAATTTCACCTACAGCAGCATCCTTCCCGCGATGAAGACGATCGGTCGTGCATTCACGCCGATCGAGGAGGAGGCGATCGAACTCCTGCGCAACATTCTCGTGGAGCAGCAGGCGGAGTTCCGGCTCGAATCGGGTGAGGCGGCGGTGGCCAACAATTTCGCGATGTGCCACTCACGTTCGGACTTCGTCAGCAGCAACGACCCCAAGAAGGCGCGTTGTTTCCTCCGCGCCTGGATGGAGGTCCCGCGGGAAGACCGTCGACTGCCACTGGGGCGTGAGTACTTCCACATGGAAAACAAGGATCTGCGGCTCGGCTACGACGTCGTCGAAGGTCGTGACGGCGCCATCGCACGCAATGACTACAAGAACGTCGACCCCGCGCTGGCCGACATGTTCAAGGCCGCGCAGGCCAAGCCCAAGCTGAACAGGTGACCGGACATGGGCCGCAACCGCGGCTGGTCTATGAGCGGTGGACCGACCCGATCGCAGGTGACGTGCTCGGGCTCGCCGATATCGAGGTGGTCAAGCTGGAGCTGTCGGCGCCGGACGAACAGAATTGGGCGGCGCTCGAGTCGGCGCACGGCTACCAGGTAGCCACCCGCACCGACACGGCCTCGGTATCCGGCGGAGCGCAGTGGCTCGTCGGAGGTGAGCTGATCTCGCGCTGTGAGAACCTGTTGGCCGTCTGTTCGGCCGGCGCCGGCTACGACGTCATCGACGTCGAGGCCTGTACCCGTGCCGGGGTGGCGGTGTGCAACAACTCGGGCCCGGGTGCGGAGGCCGTTGCCGAACACGCACTCGGATTCATGCTCGACCTGGCGAAGAAGATCACGGTCTCGGACCGGGCCCTGCGCGCGGGCCCGCTGGAGAACCGGTTGACGTTGCGGGGCACCCAATTGCTCGGCAAGACACTGGGTGTGATCGGACTGGGGGCCATCGGAAGTCGGTTGGTGGAACTCTGCGCACCGTTCGGGATGGAAGTCCTGGCCTTCGACCCGTACCTGGACGAGGTGACGGCCGCCGGTCGCGGGGTGACCCGGGTCGCCCTCGCGGAGTTGGTACGACGATCGGATTTCGTGCAGGTGACCTGCCCGCTCACAACGGAGACCACGGGCCTGATCGGTCGGGCAGAGTTCGCCGCCATGAAACCCACCGCGTACTTCATCACGACCGCACGCGGACCGGTACACGACGAGTCAGCTCTGTTGGACGCCCTACGGAGTGGTGGTATCGCCGGGGCGGGCCTGGATGTCTTTCATACCGAGCCGCCACGGGTCGATGATCCGCTACTGCAGATGGCCAATGTGGTGGCCAGCCCGCACACAGCGGGGATCACCGTCGAGGCCGCCCGCGATATCGCCTTGGCCACGGCCTCCCAATGGTCCACGATCTTCGGCGGTCAGCTGCCGCCGCGATTGCTCAATCCAGATGTGTGGCCTCGCTATTGCGAGCGTTTCCACGACGTGTTCGGGTTCCGTCCCAGTACCGATCTCGACGCGGCAGATCTCGATCCGAACCGAAGGTGACCAGCGTGGGATATCAGACAATCGAGTTCGAGGTGCGTGGACACACGGCTTGCGTGACCCTCAACCGACCCGAGGTGCTCAACGCCATCAACGATGAGATGATCGCCGAACTGGCCGAGGTCTACACCGAGATCGAACTCTCGCAGGACATCTGGACGGTTATCGTCACAGGTGCAGGCCGAGCGTTGTGTGTGGGTGCCGATGTCAACAAGGCTGCCGACCACGACATGGAGAACGCACCGGGTATCGACAACCAGGGTGAACCCATCCTGAGCTCTCTGCGGCAGTGGGATGCGCCGCAGGAAGCTACTCCGCCGTGGCTTCAGATGACCAAACCGATCATCTGTGCGGTGAACGGGATCGCCTGTGGCGCCGGAATGGATCTCGTCACCACGGCCGATATCACCATTGCCTCGGAGACGGCGACGTTGATGGATCCACATGTGAGCATCGGTGTGACATCCGGCCGCGAAGCCGTGCGGCTGGCCAGGATCCTCCCGCTGCCGGTGGCCATGCGACTGGTGCTGATGGGGCGGCACGAACGCCTGGACGCTCGGCGTGGCTATGAATTGGGCATCTTCACCGAGGTGGTACCTGCCGAAGCGTTACTGGACCGGGCTTGGGAGATCGCCGGCATCGTGAATGCGAATGCGCCGCTGGCGGTGCGCGGTTCGCGTATGGCGGTACGGAAGGGTCTGACGCTGCCGATCTATGAGGCCGAGCTACTTGCCGAGAACTACCGTATGAAGGTGGCGCTCACGAAGGACGCGGTCGAGGGTCCGCGGGCATTCCTGGAGAAGCGCACGCCGCAGTGGCGAGCGCGCTAGCGCGAACTCCGGAATCCTGGCGCGCGAGCAGGCGCACTGTCACGGCTAGCCGACGACGCAACTCAGTCGCGCTTATCCTGTTGTGGGACAACGCCAGTACGTTGGCTGCCCATACGTCGGAGAGCAACATCCCGACGGCTTCGTGATGGCCGGAATCGTCGTCACCGAGGGCGGATGCGAAGATTTCGATCAGCCTGGTGCGGATATTCTCGATCTGATCCGCCGCGTTGACATCGGCGGCGGCATATGCGCGGGCCATTGCCTCGGCAAGCAGTGGACTGTGACGTAGTGACGCATACAGCGCATCGACCACAGACCACAGCCGATCGAATGGGTCGTCCGGCACCGATATCTCGCGCGCGGCGCGGATTTCGAATTGTTCCAGCCAGCGCTCAAGTGCGGCCACCAGAATGTGGTGTTTGGACGGGAAGTACCGGTACAGCGTCGCGGTGGAGAGGTCGGCATGCGCCGCGACGGCCCGCATGGTGACCGCGTCATATCCGCCGGCCGCCGCAAGAGAACCGGCAGCAGCGACGATGCGAGCCCGGCGATGATCACTCGGCCTCATCGGAAGCCGCGAGCTACGTCAAGCCGAAGAAGTTCTTGGCATTGGTGGACAGCACTTTTCGTTTGGTCTCTTCATCCAGCCCGGCGGTGGCTTTGTTGGCGACGTCGGTGCTGTGCGGCCAGTTGGTGTCGTTGTGTGGGTAATCGGTCTCGAACATGAGCTGATCGGGTCCGACCAGGTCGAGGATTCGGAACGCCACCGGGTCGCCGAAGGTCGAGAACCACACCCGGCCCGGAACCTGACTGCTCGGTGGCTCGGTGAGCAAGGGATGAATGCCACCCCAGGCCCGCCGATCTTCCCAGACCTCGTCGACGCGTTGCAGGTAGTAGGGGATCCACCCGGCCTGCGCTTCGGCGAATGCCAGTTTGAGCTTGGGGAATTGCCTGAGCTTGGCGGAGAAAAGCCAGTCCACCAGCGCGATGGTGCAGTTGACCGCCATGAGCGCACTGGTGACGACATGCGGGGAATCGGGCGAGGACTTTGTCAGCGAGGAACTCGACCCAATGTGCAGCATGATGCCGACATTGTTGCGCTCGCAGGCGGCAAAGAACGGGTCCCAATAACCGCTGTGGATGGACGGCAGGTCCAAGCGCGCGGGCAGTTCTGAGAAGCAGACGGCCGGCATCCCTTTGGCGGCGACTCGTTCAACTTCCTTGGCGGCCAGCTCGACATCCCAGAGGGGGATGATGCCGAGCGGGATCAGCCGCCCGTTCGAGCCCGCTCCCCACTCGTCGATCTGGAAGTCGTTGTAGGCCTGCACACACAGCAGGGCGAGATCTTTGTCCTTGCCGTGCAGGAACCGCTGTCCGCAGAAGCGCACGAGTGTGTTGGGGAAGCAGGCCGAGGCTTCGATCCCGGCGATGTCCATGTCGGCAAGGCGATCGGCCGGACGGTAGCAGCCGGGCCGCATCTCGTCGTAGGTGATCGGGTCGGTTGTCAGCTCGTCGATTTCATAGCCGACCGCCGCACTTATCAGCGGGATCGGGATGATCGCGTCTTCGTAGTGCCAGATGTCGGCATCTCGGCCGTCCTCGTCGTCGATGAACGCGACATCCGAGGTAACGGTCGGGTCCATGCGCCCGCGGTGCCGGATGATGCGTGGACCGACGTCCCGAAAGCGTTCCGGCAGTCTGCTCGTCCACAGATCCGCCGGCTCCACCAGGTGGTCGTCGGGCGAGACGATGGGGATATCGGTAGAGATCGCTGAGCTCAAGGCTGCACTCCTTAGGGGCGCCGATACAAGGCATTCCCGATTACGAGAATGATCGTTATCACGATAGCGCACGCCGTCTGGCTGCGTGTCGCGCGGGCGAGTGTGGTGCGTGAAAATCAACATACCCGTGAATGTAGATCGCAAATTCTCGCTGACGATCCCGTATTCTCCTAGGCATCATGAACGCGAAAAAGGGCACGACTGCCGGCGGTGCGGGGGCCGGCTTGGAGATCGTCGACGCCGAGTTGGACATCCCCGCGACGACCTGGCAGCAGCGGACCATCGAACGGCGGCTCAGTACCGCGCGGGCGCGTGCGTTGGCGCGCAGCTCCCGGTTTCTGGCCACCGCGCTGGAGCTCGTAGAGGAATCCGGTCGAGCCGACTTCACCATCCAGGCCCTCATCGACCGCTCGAACTTGAGCTTGCGGGCCTTTTACCAGCATTTTGCTGGTAAGGAAGAACTGCTCCTGGCGCTGTATGAGAACGTCACCAGCCAGTTCACCGAGAGCATCCGCCAAGAGGTCGCGGCCGCGGATGGTCCGATGGACCAACTCGAAGCCTTCTGCCGGGGGTTCCTCTCCCGGGCGGAGTCCTCGGAGAAGGTGGGCGGCCGGGTGATGACCATTTACAACCTCAGCCTGGAGATCGAGCGTCCCGCTGACTTCGCGAAGATCTGGGAGCCGCATCAGAAGCTGCTCACCAAGATCGTCACCTCCTGCTCACGGGCCGGACTGGTGCGCAAGGACCTGACCCCCGCCCAGTTGACCACGCTGTTGAACTCCACGCTGACCGCGCTCGCGCAGATTGGGGTTTTCCAGGTCGGGACCAAAAGCGTCGCACTCAGTGAGGATCAGCTCTGGGCCTGGTGCAAGCAGGCAGTCTCGCCGCCTGCCGGCGAGAAGCCGAAACCGGTGCGGGCGAAGTCTGCGCCGCGCAGCGGTACGGCTCGCCGGCCCGGCAAACTAACGGGGTAGGCCGAGCCCCCGCTGGGCGATTATCGATCGCTGCACCTCGCTGGTGCCCGCATAGATCGTGGTACCCAGGGAGAACCTCAGCAACTGCTCGAATCTGCCCTCTTCGGGTGCAGTGGGGTCGAGGAAGCTGCGTACCCCGTCTGGCCCGAGTAGTTCGACGATGTCCTGGCTGGCGCGCTCCAACGCCTCGGTGCTGAATACCTTGGACATCGGGCCCTCCGCCACCGGGTGCCTGCCCTGTTCACTCATCCACACGCAGCGTCGTAGCAGCAACTCCGAGACCTCTGTTTCCATTGCGACCCTGGCGATTCGGCGTCGCACATCGGAGTTGGCGATGGGCGGCTGACAACCCTCTGCCGGGGCTGTCTGCGCCCACCGCTCGGCGTGGTGCAGAAGCCTGGCAATGTGGGGCCCCCACCCCGACGCGTGTTCATCCTGCAGGGACAATCCGAGAACCTGCCAGCCGCCGTCGATCTCGCCGATCCGCCACTCGTCGCCGATGCGGACGTCACTGTAGAAGGTGATGTTGGTGCGCTCTCCGGATAGCGTCCAGACCGCCTGTGCCTCGAATCCTGTGCTGTCCAGCGGCACCAGGAACATGGTGAGCCCCTTGTGCTTGGGCTTCTCCGGGCTGGTGCGGGCGAGCAGGAACACGTAATCGGCGATGTGGCCGTTGGTGGTGAACATCTTGGAGCCGTTGATCACCCAGTCCTCGCCATCACGTACGGCGCGAGTGGCCGCCGCGGCGACATCTGAGCCGCATTCGGGTTCGGTGAAGCCCAGCGCGATCGTGACATCCCCGTTCATCGCGGCCGGAACGATCCTCTCCTGCAGCTCCGCGGAGCCGATGGCGCGGATGATGGATGCCACCATCCTGGTGGTCTCCGACAGGTAGACCGGTGCGTCGAATCGCATCATGAGTTCCTTGACCACCTGCTCGGCCCATGGACCGCGATCCTGGCCGCCGAATTCCACCGGCCAGCCCGGGGCGAAGTAGCCCTTCTCGACCAAACCCTTGGCGAAGCCGTCGTCATGGGCGACGCCGCTGCGATAGTTCTGCTCCTCGAACTCCGGCGTAAGGACATCCTGTAGGTATGCGCACACCTCGTCGCGGAATGCCGTGGTCTCCGAGTCGAGCCGAAAGTGCATGTCCTCACGCCTATCTGTCGTCAAACCGATTGCATCGATACTGATATTCTCAAAAGTAAGAGCAATCATATCCGCTGGAACGGGGCAATTGACGTGGACCTGACTCTGTCCGAGGAACAACGCCAACTCGCTGATTCATTCGCCGCCTTGTACGTGCGCGAATCCAGTTCGGACCGGGTGCGTGACGCCGAACCGCTGGGATTCGACCCTGACCTGTGGGCCGCACTGAGCGCCACCGGTGTGGTCGAAATGGCGGTCCCCGAGGGCCATGGCGGCTGGGGCGCGTCGGTGCTGGACCTGGCGCTGCTAGCCGAACAGCACGGCAGGGCAACGGGTTCCGCCCCACTGGTCGAGACGCAGGTGGCCGCCTGGCTACTGGCCCGATGCGGCGCGGCCGGAGCAGACTTGTTGGCCGCGGCGATGTCGGGGGACAGGTTGATCACCTTCGCTCCTCGCCGTGTCACCCGGCAGGAACTCGCGTTGGTGCCGGCAGGCGCCGTCGCCGACGTGGTGATCGCACTGATTGGAGACCGACTGGTGGCGTCGCCGATTCGGACGCGCACCATCGTCGAGAATCTCGGCACTCTTCCGCTGGCCGATGTGGAGATCGATGCGGAGGCGGTCCTCCTGGCCGAGGGGGATGTGGCGGCGGCAGCGTATTCGGCAGCGCTGGATCGTTGGCTCGCGCTGACGGCGGCCGCGCTGGCCGGCATAGGGGCCCGTGCCATCGAGGTAGGCGTGCAGTACGCCAAGGAGCGGCACGCGTTCGGCACGCCGATCGGGACCTTCCAGGCGGTCGCCCATCCGCTGGCAGACGGTGCCACCGCCGTCGACGGTGCGCGGCTGCTGGCGCTCAAGGCGGCCTGCGCTTTCGGCGATGAGCCCGACCGGGCAACCGAACTGTCCGCCATGGCATTTGCCTTCGCCGCCGAGTCCGCCCGCGCCGCGACCCGCACCAGCCTTCATGTGCACGGTGGGTACGGCTTCGGTATGGAGGCCGATGTTCAGCTGTACTACCGCCGCGCCCGCGGATGGACGATGGTGTACGGGGATCCGATGACTGCATTGGACAGGGTCGCCGACGCCCGCTACGGCACCGCCTGCTGATCGGCGGCCCGCGCCCGCACCATCGCCGCCACGGTGTCATTCGTGGGCCCGGACCTGATCCTTGTGCGCCAGCACCACGGGCGGGGCGCTGCGCCAGTCCGGCACGCCCTGTTCCGGGCCCGCGGTGGCCAATTTGTCCTCTCGAATACCGGCCCAATGCGAGTGATTGAGCTGGTGGAGGGTGAAACATGATTGCAGAGAGTTGTAGAAACCCATGTTGTCCTGGGTCTGGTTGACCGACTCCTTGATGAGCAGCGCGGCCATGGTAGGCACCGCGGCGATGCGACGCGCGAGCTCAAGTGTGTTGTGGGCAAGATCATCGCGGGTGAACACCTTGCTCACCATGCCGATTCGGTGTGCCTCGTGGATGTCGATGGCATCGCCGGTGAGCATCAGCTCCTTGGCCTTTCGCGGACCGAACTCCCAGGGATGACCGAAGTACTCCATTCCGCACATGCCGAGCCGGGTGCCGACTACATCCGCGAACCGCACGTCATCGCTGCCGACGATGAGGTCGCACGCCCACATCAACATCAGACCGGCGGAGAATACGTCGCCATGCACCTGGGCGATGGTGATCTTGCGAAGGTTGCGCCACCGCAGGGTGTTCTGGAAGAAGTAATGCCATTCCTGCAGCATGCATTTCTCGGCGCCCTCGCGAGTCCCACCGTTGATAGCCGCGGTCGGATGTTGGTCGGGCCCGGGCAGATACTCCCTGATGGCCTGCTTTGATCCGATGTCGTGGCCGGACGAGAACATTTTGCCCTCGCCGGCCAGGATGACCACCCGGACGGTGTCATCGGCCTCGGCGGCGCCGAAGGCCTCGTCGAGCTCCGCGAGCATGCCGCGGTTCTGGGCGTTGCGCTGATCCGGGCGGTTCAGCGATATCCGCACGATTGCGCCGTCGTCGTAGGTTTGCCACTTCAGGAACCGGTATCCGCTCATTGTTCTCCCTATTCTCCCCACGCTGCGTGTGGTAATGATGTTATCGGTTAATGAGAAGCAATATTCTCACAACGTGTCAGGAGAGCCCCATGGCCCAGCCGATCCGTGAGATCTGGGATGCCGACAATCACCTGTACGAACCCATGGATGCCTACACCCGGCACCTGCCGAAGCGGTACCGCAGCGCGATCCAGTGGATTCAGGTCAACGGTCAGACGAAGCTGATGATCAAAGGCCAGCTCACCGACACGATTCCGAACCCGACCTACGATGTGGTCGCGTCGCCAGGAGCCTGGGCCGACTACTTCCGCGGGATCAATCCGGATGGAAAGTCATTGCGGGAGTTGGCCAATCCCATCGCTTGCCCGGAATCGTTTCGGCGGCCCGACGAGCGGTTGGCCCTGCTCGAGGAGCAGGGTGTGCACGCCTGCGTGATGTTCCCGACCACCGGCGGCATGCTCGAGGAACGGATGACCGACGATATCGAACTGGCTCACGCTGTTGTGCACGCGTACAACGAATGGCTGCTGGAGGAGTGGAGCTTCGACTACGCCGGACGCATCTTCGCCACCCCGGTGATCACTCTGCCCGATGTCGACAAGGCGGTGGCTGAACTGGACTGGTGTGTGGAGCGGGGTGCGCGTGCGGTACTGGTGAACCCTCGACCGGTGGCGACGGTCTCCGGTCGCACCACGTCGATGGGTCAGCCGTACTTCGACCGGTTCTGGGCGCGACTGGCGCAACACGGCATCCCGGTGCTCATGCACGCCTGCGACTCCGGCTACGACCGGTACAGCCGCGACTGGGAGGGGGCCGGGGCGGAGTACCTGCCGTTCAAACCCGACGCCTTCAAGACGATCGTGTACGAGGACGCACGATCGATCCTGGACAACTGCGCGGCGCTGGTCGCCCACGGTGTCTTCACCCGTCATCCGGGCGTCCGTGTCGGTGTCGTCGAGAACGGCGGCAACTGGGTGCCCAGACTAATCGAACTCTTCGACCGTGTTTACCGGAAGATGCCCGGAGAGTTCGCCGAACACCCAGTCTCCCAATTCAAACGGCACGTATGGGTGAATCCCTTCCACGAAGAGGACATGACCGGACTCATCGACCTGATCGGTGCCGACCGGGTGCTGTTCGGATCGGACTATCCGCATCCGGAAGGCCTGGCACACCCGGCGGAGTTGACTCCCGAGATCGCTGCCCTGGACGAACACGTGATCGGTCGCATCATGGGCGCCAATCTGCGTGAGCTGCTGACGGCGGTGCCGCGGATATGAGCAATCCGAGGGTGATCCTCTGGGGGCCAGGCCAAGTCGGCGTCGGGGCACTGCGCGCGGTCATCACGCATCCTGGGCTCGACCTCGTCGGGCTGATCGTACATTCGGAGGCCAAAGACGGCCGCGACGCCGGCGATATCTGCGGCATGCCCGACACCGGCGTGATCGCCACCCGCGATATCGATGCCGCGCTCGCGATGGACGCCGAAGTCGTGGCGTTCTTCGCCTCCGGCGACTACCGCTACCGAGAGGCGGCCCAGGACGTGGCTCGATGTCTGCGTGCCGGCAAGAATGTGGTGTGCACATCGCTTGTGCCTCTGTGCTATCCGCCAGCCGCCGATCGTGAAACCGTAGAACTGTTGGAGGCCGCCTGCCGCGAGGGCGGCACCAGCCTGTTCAACAGCGGCGTCGATCCTGGCTGGGCCAACGATGTGATCGCGCTGACCATGACGGGATTCAGCAGCCGAGTCGATACCATCACGATGCTGGAGATTCTCGACTACGGTCCGATAGCGCAGCCCGAGATCATGTTCGACTTCATGGGCTTTGGCCACGAACCCGACTACCCGGCGCCGCTTTTCGATACGACCCGACTGGCCGCGCTGTGGTCTCCGATCGTTCACCTGGTCGCCGACGGTGTCGGGCTGCCGCTCGATGATGTGGTCACGACCATTGACAAATGGCTGGCGACCGAACGCTACGAGGTCGCCTCCGGATCGATCGAACCGGGCACCATGGGCGGCATGCGATTCAAACTCGCCGGCATCGTCGACGGAGAGGAACGAATCATGTTGGAACACATCACCAGAATGGGGAAACAGTCTGCCCCGGACTGGCCGCGACATCCTTCACCGCACGGTGGCTACCGCGTGATAGTCGACGGGTTGCCCACCTACACCGTCGATCTCGAGATGCACGGACGTGGCAACAACATGCGCGGGCTCACCTACGCAACGGTGATGCGCGAACTCAACGCCATCCCGGCCGTCATCGAGGCTGAACCGGGCCTGCTGTCCACGCTGGATCTGCCCCTGATCACTGGACCGGTGCGTGAAGGCAGCCGGCGAGGGGGCCGGCACCGGACGGTACACGCGTGACCCGTCAGGCGGCCGACCAGGTTTCGGATGACCTCTGGACAGTCATGAGGACCGCGACTGCCGTCAGGCGGTACCGCGACGAGTCCGTCCCGGATGCAGTTCTGGAGAAGTGTCTGCTCGCGGCATCTTGGGCGCCGTCGGGCGGCAACGGGCAGCCATGGCGATTCGTGGTGCTCAATTCCCCCGAACTCCGTGAGCTGGTCACGGCCGCGGCACGGCGTACCTGGGAGGTGATGAAGGACTTCTACAAACTGCCGGCAGTCATCGATGGCGCTGGCGATCCGAGATCGCGCATGCTGCGGACCATGGCCGAACACATGCAGGTCGGCGGCGCAGCACCCGTGCTGGTGCTGTTCTGTGTACAGCCGCAACGTGGAACGACCGAACTGCAACAGGGCGGGTCGATCTTCCCCGCCGTGCAGAACTTCTTGCTGTCCGCTCGCGCTCAGGGGCTGGGAGCTGCCATCACGCTCTGGCACGACGCGTGCGACGCCGAATTACGTTCTTTCATCGGTATTCCCGGCGACTGGAAGATCGCGACGCTGCTGACGGTGGGCTGGCCCGCGGGACGACATCATCCCGTCCGTCGCCGCCCGCTGTCGGAAGTCGCGATGTGTAACCGCTGGGACCGGCCCTGGCTGGCCTGACCGCGTGAAGGCGCCCCTGTTTCAGTCCCGAGAACAACACCACTGCCAAGACGAATACTGTCATTCTCTTTTCAGAGACGAAGTATTTGCATACGATGACCGGTGTGTTGTCCGTCACTGCTCGATGAGGGGGATGGTGATCAGGCGAGTGGACAGCCCGCAGCCCACCGGCACCTCATCGCAGCGGCCATTTGAGCAGCCATACCGTGACCAGAGCGCCTCGACAGCCGGAAAAAGAGTTCAGTGACAAAACATTTCGGACCGGGTCCGATACACCGATCAGAGGCCGACAGCGATGCACGTCCTGTGGGTGGCGAGGTGGGCCGCAGTTTCGGAGCGCGCGGATTCATCCGCCCTCTCGCCGGCATGGCGATGGTTCTCGTAGTTGGCGCGATTGTGACGCTGAGTACGGCGCTGTTCCGCGGGACGTTCGACAACACTGTGCCGATCACTGTTGTCTCTGACCGCGCCGGCCTGGTCATGAACGCAGACGCCAAGGTCAAGATGCGCGACATCCAGATTGGGAGGGTGTCGTCCATCGAACAACGCGCGGACGGCAAGGCGCTCTTGCACCTCGCCATCGATCCGGCTGCCGTGTCGATGATTCCTGCGAACGTGCGTGTCGACTTGGCATCTTCGACCGTGTTCGGTGCGAAGTTCGTTTCGCTGAACTCCCCGCCGAATCCGTCGAGTGAGATTGTGCGTGCGGGCCAGGTGATCGAAGGTGACCATGTCACCGTCGAGATCAACACGGTATTCGAGCAATTGACGTCGGTGCTGTCGACGATCAAACCTGAACAACTGAACGAGACCTTGAGCGCCCTGTCGACTGGCCTCACTGGCCGCGGGCATGCCCTCGGCGTGGTGATTGCCGACGCCAATGCCGGACTCGCCCAAATCCGTCCAAGCCTGCCCAACCTCAGCCATGACATCGCCGTTGCGCCTGAGGTGTTGAGCGCTTATGCGGACGCGGCGCCCGACTTGCTCACCACCATCAACAACGCGAGCCAGATCAGCAAGACGATCGTGGACCAGCGAGACGGATTGGACTCATTGCTTACAAGCGTCATTGGACTCGCCGATATCGGAAACGACATCATCGGAACGAATCGGCCCCCGCTCACCGATGTCTTTCGGTTGCTTACGCCGATAACCGGTCTGACCAAAACCTACAATCAGGCGCTCACCTGCGCGCTTTCAGGGGCAGTGAACATGTCGAACGTCCCGCCGCTGCGGGTGCCGGGGGCAGAGGTGATCGCCGGTCTGCTGTGGGGAGCCGACCCCTACCGATATCCCTCGGATCTGCCGAAGGTGGCGGCCACCGGCGGCCCGCGCTGCGTAGGCCTGCCGCAGGTGCCGTTCGAAACCCGTCCGCCCTACGTCGTTGCCGACGTCGGGACCAACCCATGGGAGTACGGGAATCCGGGCAACGAATTCAACACCGCGGCGCTCAAACAATGGCTGCTCGGTATGCGCGTCGACGGCCCGCCTCGAAACTCGGCGCAGATCGGAATGCCGGGATGAGCCACGGAAGATTCACCCTGCTGAAATTCGGCACCTTCGCCACCGTCATGGCGATCCTGACGGCCGCGCTCATCGCCGTGTTCGCCGACTACCGGGGCGGTACGGATGCTCGCTACTCGGCCGTGTTCACCAACGTCTCGGACCTCAAGGTCGGCGACTCCGTGCGGGTGGCCGGGGTCCGCGCCGGAACGGTGGATGCAGTCACGCTTCGGCCGGACAAGACAGTGGTCGTGGACTTCGACGCCGACACCGCGGTGACACTGACGACTGGGACGCGGGCGTCAGTCCGCTACCTCAACCTGGTCGGGGACCGCTACCTCGAACTCACCCAGGGACCGGGGTCGACGCAAATTATGGCCTCGGGCGCGCAGATTCCGATCGAGCGCACCTCTCCCGCGCTCGACCTAGACGTCCTGCTCAACGGTCTCAAGCCGGTCATGCAGGGGCTCGCACCCCAGGATGTAAACGTCCTCACGACCACACTGATCGAGATCATGCAGGGCCAGGGTGACAATGTGCACTCGTTGATGGCGCGCACGGCTTCCTTCACTCGCACGCTCGCCGACAACGGTCAGGTCATCGAGAGCCTCATCGACAACCTCAACGTAGCGATCGGGACCGTCAGCCAGAGTGGTCAGCAATTCGGCGGTGCCCTCGACCGGCTTCGCCAACTCGTTGGGGACCTCGCGGCAGACCGTGATTCGATCGGCGCGGCGATCGAATCACTGAGCAACGGCACTGCATCCGTGGCCAGTCTGCTCGGCGATGTTCGCCCGCCGCTGGCAGCCACGGTCGATCAGCTCAACAGGTTGGCTCCGGCATTGGATTCCGACAAAGACCTCATTGACAGCGCACTGCAGAAGGCGCCCGAGAACTATCGCAAGCTTGCCCGAATCGGATCCTACGGCAGCTTTTTCAACTATTACCTGTGCGGAGTCACCTGGAGGGTGAGCGATCTGCAGGGCCGCACCGCGGTGTTTCCGTGGATCAAGCAGGAGACCGGAAGGTGCGCGGAGAACCCATGAACAAATACCGCGGAATGGATGTCATCCGTGCTGGATTCATCGGCGTCGCGCTCATCGTCCTCATCATCGCCGTTGGCCTTCAGCCTGAACGACTGACCAATTGGGCGTCCTCGATCAGATATCAGGCGGCGTTCGCCGAAGCTGGTGGACTCGAGCCTGGCAATCCAGTCAAGATTTCCGGGGTCAAGATCGGCACTGTCACCGAGGTCAAGCTCGACCATGGCGACGCGCTGGTCACCTTCGCAGTTGACCACAACATCCGGCTGGGTTCCCAGACTACGGCCCACATCGGCACCGGAACCCTACTCGGTGAGCGCATGCTGACGCTCGAGTCGACCGGGTCGGAAACGATGGCTCCGCTCGACCGAATTCCGTTGACGCGTACCGCTTCGCCATACTCGCTCACCGACATGGTGGGTGACCTCACCACCAACGTCGCGCATACCGATACAGACTCTCTGAACCAGTCCCTCGACGTGCTGTCGAGCACGATCGACCAAATCGCCCCGGAACTGGCCCCGACCTTCGATGGGCTCACCCGGCTCTCGAGAACGCTCAACGGCCGGAACGAGAAGGTTTCCGAACTCCTCCGGAACACCTCGGAGGTGACTGAGATCCTCGCTCAGCGCAGCGACGCGGTGAACACGCTGATACTCGACGCCAACGATCTCACCGGCACCTTGGTTCAGCGCCGGCAGGCCATTGTGAACCTCATTGCCGACACATCGGCACTGGCCCAGCATATTACGGGCCTCATCAAGGAGAACGAGCAGGAGTTGAAGCCAACATTGGACAAGCTGAACTCGGTGACGGCCGTCCTGGAAAAGAACCGTGACAACCTCGCCAAGGCGATTCCGGGTCTGGCGAAGTACGAGAGCGGTCTGAGCGAATTGGTCGCGAACGGTCCCTACTACGTCGCTTACCTCCCCAATCTCACCCAAGGGTCGCTGCTGCAGCCATTTCTCGACTACGCCTTCGGCTTCCGTAGAGGAACCGATGCCGGTCAACCACCGGACAATGCCGGGCCGCGCGCCGAGATTCCGTTTCCTCGCAACGGTATTCCACAGCCGCAGGAGCAGTGGGGCCGGTGATCAGAAGCAGAACTGCCCAACTGACCGCGCTGCTGCTGGCGGCATTGCTGGTCGCCGGCGTGGCGTACCTGGCTCACATGCGTTACTTCGCGCCGAGAGCGTTGACGGCGATCTTCACCACAGCGACCGGCGTATACCCCGGAGATCAGGTGAAGGTCTCCGGTGTTCGGGTTGGCACGATCAAGTCGATCGAGGCCGATGGGGCCTCTGTGCGTGTGACGATGACTGTGGATCGCCACGTGCCGATACCTGCCGACGCGCGTGCTGTCATCGTCGCTCAGAACTTGATTTCCGCGCGATACGTTCAGCTCACGCCGCCGTATCGGTGGAACGGTCCCATGATGTCCGACGGCGCCGAGATACCGTTGGAGCGTACTGCGGTGCCCGTTGAATGGGATGAAGTAAAAGACCAACTCAACAGACTTGCAAGCGAATTGGGCCCCCAGAACGGCGTCTCCGGCACTTCAACCGCACGGGTGATCGACAGTGCCGCAAATGCCATGGCGGGCAATGGACCGAAGCTTCGTGAAACGCTGAACCAACTGTCCGGCGCCGGGAGAATACTGGCCGACGGAAGTGGCGACATCGTCGGGACGATCAAGAACCTGCAGAGGTTCATCACGACGCTGAAGGCCAGCTCGACTCAGATCGTGGAATTCCAGGATCGGCTCGCCAGCTTGACCAGTGTGCTCGACGGCAGCAAGTCCGATCTCGACGCCATGTTGGCGAATGTTTCCGAAGTCGTCGGTGAGGTCCAGCGGTTCGTTCGAGATACCCGCGATCCGGCTGCAGAGCAGGTGAGGGGATTGGCCAGCGTCATGCAGAACGTCGCGGATCATCAGCGCGACCTGAAACAGATCCTGCATGTTGCGCCGACTGCTATCGCGAACACGTTGAACATGTTCGATCCTCGTGATGGCGGTGCCACCGGGGTCTTTACATTTGTCAATTTCAGCAATCCGGTTGAATTCTTGTGCGGCGCGATCGGCGCGATCGAAAACACCACTGCGCCGGAAACCGCGAAGCTCTGTAATCAGTACCTCGGTCCCGCGTTGAAGCAGATGAATTTCAACTACCTCCCGTTCCCCGTCAATCCGGGCTTGACATCGGTCCCGCCACCGGAAGATCTGCTGTACACCGAACCAGGCCTCGTCCCAGGAGGTTCCGGCCCGAAGCCGCAAGCGCCGGAAACGCCACCGGCGGTCTCTGCCTACACCGGCGCCGGGGACGTGCTCCCGCCACCCGGCGACGGGCCACCGTCGGGCCAGTCAGACCTCAGCGGGATTCTGATGCCGGCGTCCCCGCCCGATTTGCCCGTGCCGCCGCCCCCGGAACCGCCACGAGCCGCAGAGGGAGGAGCGCCGTGACCTTGAGCCCCATCGGATCGCTGCGCCGCGGTGCGGTGCTGGGCTGCTGCGCCCTCATCACGGCCGGTTGCAGCTTCGGCGGGTTGAATTCGCTACCCTTGCCGGGTGCTGATGGCCGCGGCCCAGGCGCCATCACCTACCACATCGAGATGTCCAATGTCAGTACACTGGAACCTAATTCGCCCGTACTGCTTGATGACGTCACGGTCGGGAGTGTGCGCAGCCTGCGCATCGAGGGCTGGCATGCCCACGTGGAAGTCTCGGTGCGACCCGATGTCGTCGTCCCGGGCAACGTCAAAGCGTCGGTGGGGCAGACCAGCCTCCTCGGTTCGATGCACCTGTCCCTCGATGTGCCCGCGGACCAGGTGCCGCAGGGGCGCCTTGCCCCCAATTCCACCCTTTCTCTGGACGAAACCACCGCGTACCCCACCACCGAGCGGACACTGACGACACTGTCGGCAGTGGTGAACTCCGGCGGATTGGGACAGATCGGTGACATCATCCACAACTTCAATATCGCGCTGAGCCCGCACCGATCCGACGCGCGTGAGTTGCTCACCAACCTCAACGAGATCGTTGGTGTGTTCGACACCCAGCGAGCCGACATTGTCGCGTCGATCCAAGCGCTGAACCGGCTGGCCGGCGAGCTGGCTGATCAGCGTGACGTAATCACCCGTGCGCTTGAGGACATTCCTCCGGCTCTGAACGTGTTGATAGCCGAGCGGCCGCGAATAACAACAGCATTGGACAAGATGCGTGTCTTCAGCACCACAACGCGCGGATTGATCGACGACAGTCGAAACGATTTGGTCGCCACATTGCACAATCTCGACCCGACAGTTCGGGCGTTGGCAGACGTGGGACCCGACATCGACACAGCATTGGCCTTCTTGCCGGTTATGCCCTTTGGGCAAAACGTGATTGACCGCGGAATCAAGGGTGATTACATGAACTTGTTCGCGGTGTTCGACCTCACCGTACCCAGGTTGAAGCGAGGAGTGCTCTCCGGAACTCGTTGGGGGAACGAGCATATCCAGTTGGTGCCTGCACCCGGCGACCCTGGATACGACGCCTACTACGCGAACAATCCGCTCACTGCACCGTTGCAATCGCCACCGGCGCCGCCCCTACCGACACCCGCACCACCGAGTGGGGGTGGCTGATGCTGACCCGCTTCATCCGTGTCCAGTTGCTGATCTTTGCGATCGCCTCTGTCGTCGGAATGGTAACGATGACCGTGGTCTACATTCAGGCACCGACCCTGCTCGGCCTCGGCCGCATCATCGTCCGACTCGAACTCCCTGCCGGCGGCGGGATTTACCGGATGTCCAACGTCACCTACCGGGGGGTCGAGGTCGGCAAGGTCATCGACGTCAAACTCACTCCTGAAGGTGCCGAGGCGACGATGTCGCTCGCCTCCTCGCCGCGCATTCCCGCAGATCTGGTTGCCGAAGTGCGCAGCGTCAGTGCTATCGGTGAGCAATACGTTGATCTTCGCCCCCGCGCCTCGGCACCTCCCTACCTGGAGACGGGCTCGGTGATCGCGCGTCGCGACGCGAGCATCCCACAACCTGTCGGTCCGATGCTCGACAACGTCAGCGCACTACTTGGCAGCATCCCAAAGGACAAGCTTGCCGCTCTGCTCGATGAGTCCTCCACAGCGCTCGACGATGCAGGATTCGACGTTGGGTCACTCATCGATTCCTCGGCAACTGTGGCCCGGGACTTCCATTCGATCTCCGGGCAGACGCAGGCGCTGATCGATGACTCGGGACCGCTTTTGGATGGTCAGGTGCAGTCCGCCGACGCGACCAGAACATGGGCCCGCAGCCTGGCCGGCGTAAGCGGCCGCCTGGTTGCAGGGGATCCCCATATCCGGACGATACTGCAGCAGGGACCGGGTGCACTGCAAGAGGTATCACGTCTGCTCAATAGCGTGAAGCCGACGTTGCCAGTGTTGCTGGCCAACCTGACGAGCCTGGGGCAGGTGGGCATGACGTATCTGCCTTCCCTTGAGCAACTACTGGTGTTGATCCCGCCGTATTTCGCGGATCTGCAAGCCATCGCGCCGAACAACAATGCGACGGGACTGCCGCTGGCGAATTTCAGGATCGAGATCAGCGACCCCCCGGCGTGCACAGTGGGGTTCCTCCCGCCCTCACAGTGGCGGTCGCCGAGTGACACCACGACCATCGACACACCCGACGGCTTGTATTGCAAACTGCCGCAGGATTCCCCGATCCTCGTACGAGGTGCCCGCAACCTGCCGTGTATGGGTAAGCCGGGTAAACGGGCACCGACAGTCGAGATCTGCGAGAGCGACAAGCCATACATGCCGTTGGCGATGCGCCAGCACGCGCTCGGCCCCGGACCGGTCGACCCCAATCTTCTGGCCCAGGGAGTCCCCCCCGATGATCGGGTGACCTACGACGGTCACACCCACGCGCCACTCGGCGGCACACCCTTGCCACCCGGCGTCGATCCCTCCGCGCCCGTGCCCGACGGCCCGCCGCCTGCACCGGAACCCGTGCCGGGCGACGCTCCGCAGCTCGGGGTACCCGCAGCACCGTCCGCGTATTCCAAATCCTCGCCGGGCCCATCGGTTGCGGTGGCTACATACGATCCGCGCACTGGCCGGTTCATGACACCCGATGGTTCGACACATGTCCAGGCCAACTTGGTCGCACGACCGTCGCAGGAGCAGTCGCAAGACAAGTGGAAGGACCTGATCCTCGATCCTGCGGTCGGTATGTCATGACCGCGGCCTGGTCCGCGATGCGGCATGTCGCCACGGCCGTTACGACCGCAGCCGTGGTGGCCGTAGCGGAGTCGGTTCCTGTCGCACGGGCTACATTTGAGGACATCGCGATCAACGCCACGATGCGGGCCGTATCTGATGGGCAGTGGGCCAAGACCAACGAGATCTTCCACGATGAGCCAACGGTGTCGAGCACCTGGACCATCACCTCGACATGCAGCGGAGCCTATGACTGCGTGGGTCATGTCAGCAGCGACCGCGGCTGGAGTGCCGAGGCGCGCTACGTCAGTAAGCTGTGGTTTGTCACGCGCACCGTCCCTGACTGGGTGCGCTGTGACGATGGCAGCACCGCTCCGGGCAAGCAGATCTTCAAGTTCTACCGAGATCCCAACGATACTGCGATGTTCAGGGGTTGGGACTCGACTGTCGGGCCCAGCGGTGCGTGTGGAATCAATCTGCCCCTGGCCATCGAGATGCCCTTCACGCTGAGCCCCGTGTAAGGCGATTGCCTTCCCGAGTGAGAGCGCATGTGGATGAACTCCGCGCTGGGCGTCGGCGCCACCAATGGGCTGGAGTGGATTCGCAAGCGGATCCTCGCGAGCTCAGAACTGAATTTCGAGCACGCCTGGGTGGTTCCGGCGGGCACCTGTTGAGCCACAGCCTGATTCAGCTCCCGGGCACGATCAGCGAGACCATGGTCTCGAGCTGGCGGGCCATCTGCCGGTAGCTCATCGCCCCCGATTGGGCCTGCAACAGTGCGCCCCAGAACACCGACTCCAACGTGGCGAGTACCTCGGGCCACGCCCCGGCGCCCAAGGCCGTCGAGATCCGGCGGGTGATCTCGGCGGCGATCCGGGAGCGGACGTCGTCGACCATGTCGTCGTCGGTGCTCACCAGCGCGTGGGTGCAAGCCCGTGCCAAGCGGGGCTCATCGGCCATCAGCAACGTCAGGGCCGTGAGTTGCTCGGTGACCCGGTCGGTGGCACTGGCCGCGGGGTCGATGTCCAGCGGCAGCTGAATCACCCGGTCCAGGTACAGCTCGGCGAACACCACCTCGATGGACGAGAAATGTGCGTAGAGCGCCGCGGGCGCCATCTTCGCGCGCGCTGCCAGCGCCGGCACCGAAACGTCGTCGTGTGTATCGAGAAGCTGCGCCGCCGCACCGAAGACACGACGCTGCGTGCGAACACGCTGACATTGTGGGTCGTGTAGGCGAGTGACCGTAGCCACCGCTGGCCTGGACATGTGTCCAAGATATAGACCCACGGCGCAGTTGGCAATCACTGCTTGAAATTGCCTGTATCAACACATTTTCAATACTGAGATTCGTCCAGGTCGACTGCCGGTGGGCGGGCGTGCCGAGGTTCTCGGCTCGCTAAATCGGACAGGTGTCCAGTACGCTCGACGGCAGATCTGAAGGGGAGGCACGATGGCTTACGTGATCACGCAGAACTGCTGCAAGGACGCCAGCTGTGTGCCGGTGTGTCCGGTGGACTGCATCCGTCCGGCTGAGGGCGGACTGGATTCGGCGTCGGCAGAGATGCTCTACATCGATCCGGACTCGTGCATCGACTGCGGCGCATGCTTCGAGGAGTGCCCAGTTGGCGCCATCCATTACGAAGAGGACCTGCCAAGTGAGATGCGGCGGTTCAAGGAACTCAACGCCGCATACTTCGAGCGCCATCCACTTGAGCCGGCGACTCTGCCCGCGCCCGCCTCGCGAGCCCGGGTCGAGGCGGGGTCCCTACGGGTGGCGATCGTCGGATCGGGGCCGGCGGCCTGCTATGCCGCGGCCGAGCTGATCGACGTCGACGGCGTGGAGGTCAATCTGTTCGAACGCCTGCCCACGCCGTTCGGCCTGATACGCGCCGGCGTGGCCCCTGACCACCAGCACACCAAGTCGGTGGTCGACATCTTCGAGCGGGCGTTCATCAACCCGCGGTTCGCCAGCCATTTCAATGTCGAGGTCGGCCGCACCATCAACCATGACGAGCTGCTGGCCCATCACCACGCGGTGATCTATGCGGTGGGTGCGGCCACCAGCCGGCGACTGGGAATCGACGGCGAGGATCTCATCGGGCACCACGCGGCCGCTGAGTTCGTCGGTTGGTACAACGGCCATCCCGACCATGCCGCGCATCAGTTCGACCTGTCGGCCGAGCGGGCGGTCATCGTCGGCAACGGCAACGTTGCACTCGATGTCGCCCGGGTGTTGTTGATGGACCGGGATGCGCTGGCGGCCACCGATATCGCCGAGCACACCCTGGATGCCTTGGCCGACAGCGCGATCCGGGAAGTGGTGATCCTGGCCCGGCGAGGTATCGCTGACGCCGCGTTCTCGGCGGGGGAATTCCTGGCGTTGGGGCACCTCGACGGTGTCGACGTCATCGTGGACGCTCACGACCTTCCCGCCGACGACGACCACGACGACATCGAAACCTCGTTCAAACTCGCCATTGCCCGCGAGTATTCCCAGCGCATCCCGACCCCTGGAAACAAGCGCGTGGTGTTCCGCTGCGGCGCCACCCCGGTCGCCATCCGTGGCACCGATCGTGCCGAAGGGTTGGAGGTCCGCGGCGACAGCGGTACGGAGATGATCGAGACGTCCCTGATCCTGCGGTCGATCGGCTACCGCGGCCTGCCCATTCAAGGACTGCCCTACGACGAGGACTCCGGGACGGTGCCCAACGAGTCGGGCCGCGTCGTCGACGGTGCACCGGTGCGCGGCACCTATGTGACCGGATGGATCAAACGCGGACCGCGTGGGGTGATCGGAACGAACCGGCTGTGCGCCGAGCAGACCGTGGCCCAGCTGTGGGCGGATTTCGACGCCGGCCTGCTGACCCGTGACGTCGCGGGCCGTGAATCGCTCGATGCCCTGTTGGCGGCGCGGGGAGCACAAGCCGTCGGGTGGTCGGGCTGGCGTGCGATCGACGCCGCCGAACGTGACCGCGGGGTCCAGGCTGCGCGGCCCCGGGTGAAGTTCGTTTCGATCGAGGAGATGCTCAGCGCGGGCCGGCGCGGCTGACTTCTTCGGGGTCGATCTCCGGATCGGCTTCGCGGGGCGTGCGGGTGGCCAGGACCGATCCGGCGAGGATCAACGCGAGCCCGGCGGCGTTGTACACGGTCAGCGGCTCGCCGAGCACGATGACTCCGGCGGCCAGAGCGACGGCCGGGTTGATGTAGGTGAACACCAGCGCCCGCGCGCCTCCGACTTCGCGGATCAGCGCGAAGAACACCACGAAGGCCAGCGCGGTGCAGATCACGGCGAGTGCGGCCAGGGCGATGAGCACGCGCCGAGACGGCATCTGGTCGGGCCAGGTCATCAACGCCGGTGTGGTGTAGATCAGCGCCGCTATGGTCAGACACGCCGCGGTCAGCGGAAGCGTGGGCACCTCACCCAGATAACGAGCGGCGATCAGCGGAGCGATGGCGTAACAGGTTGCCACCAAAAGCACTTCGGCGATCGGCCAGCCGTGCCCACCGGCCAGCCCGGGTCCGGCGAGCACAGCAACCCCGGCCAGACCCACCCCAAGTCCAGCGATTCGTTTGGCGCCCAACCGTTCTCCGCCGGTGAGCCGGTCGAGCACCGCGGCGATGATCGGGGCGGTGGCGATCAGCAGGCCCGTCAGCGAGCTGCTCAGGTGGCGTTCGGCATCGGAGAGCAGGTACCACGCCGCGATGATCTCGAAGAACGCGAACGCCAGCACGGGTCGCCAATGCCGCAGCACCGGTGCCCACGCGGCGCGCGACATCACCAACGGCAACAGCACGGCTGCGCCGACGGCCGTGCGGGCCAGGACCAGAACGGGTACCGAGACGCCGTCGACGGCGATCTTGATCAGTAGGTACGGGATGCCCCAGATGATGCTCATGGCGCCCAGCAGCAGCCAGCCCCGCACACTCACCCGATCCAGATTACGGCGCCGGGGTGCCGGCGGAGGCGTCCGCCTCCGGCAACGCCGACTGGCCTGGGTGCGACTCCGCGGCCGCAGCCCTCAGCCCCGGGTCAGCTCCGCGTAGCGGGCGACGTGGTAATCGGTTGAGCCGAACTCGAACTGGACCGCTGTCAACCGCTTGAAGTAGTGACCGATCGCCAGTTCCTCGGTCATACCCATGCCACCGTGCAGCTGCACCGCGTTCTGCCCGACGAAGCGTGCGGCACGTCCGATGGTGGCCTTGGCCGCCGATACCGCCTTGGCCCGTTGCGCGGGATCGGCATCGAGGTTGAGCACCGCGAGATAGACCGCCGCCGAAGCCTGTTCGACTTCCATGTGCATGTCGACCATCCGGTGCTGTAGCGCCTGGAAGCTGCCGATGGGCTGGCCGAACTGCTGGCGTTGCTTGCAGTATTCGACCGTGTCGGCCAGCACCTTGCGCATAGCGCCCACCGCCTCGGCGCCCACCGCCGCGGCTCCTTCGTCGCGAGCCAGTTCCAGCGACGGCCAGGCCCGGCCCTCGGCGCCCAGCAGCGCGCCGGCCGGTACCCGCACGTCGGAGAACGTCAGATCGGATGCCCTGCGGTCGTCCACCGTGCGGTAGTGATGGGCAGTGAATCCTGTTGTCACCGAGTCGATATCAACGAGAAACAGGGAGATCCCGTCGGTGTCGGCGCGTTCCCCCGAGGTACGCGCGGTCACCAGCAGGTGGGTGGCCAGCGGTGCGCTGACGGCCATCACCTTCGAGCCGTTGAGCACCCATTCGTCACCGTCGCGGCGTGCAGTGGTAGACACGTCGCGCCAGTTGTCTCCGGAACTCGGTTCGGTGGCCGCCAGCGCGACGATGGCCGAGCCCGCGACGATTTCCTCCAACAGGTCGGCGGCGGCGTCGCCGGACCGGTGCAGCAGGCCGCCGGCGATCACCGCGGTGTCGACGAACGGCTCGATTACCAGGGCATAGCCCAACGCCTCGGCAATGACCATGGTTTCGACCGGGCCGCCACCGATGCCACCGGCCTCCTCGGGCAGCGTGGCACCCAGGATGCCCAGTTCGTCGGCGAAGCCGCGCCAGATCTCGGGCTGCCAGCCCGGGCCGGTCTTGGCCGCGGCACGGCTCGATGCCAGGTCGTATCGGCCGGCCAGGAACTTGGTCAGCCCGTCGCGCAACAGTTGCTGTTCGTTGGTCAGGTTGAAGTCCATCTAGAGCCCCAGTTCTGCCTTGGCGAGGATGTTTCGCTGAATTTCGTTGCTACCGGCGTAGATCGAGCCGGCCCGGTCGTTGAAGTAGCGCAATGGGGCGACCGCCTGCCACGGCGCGCCGCTGTGATAGCCGTCGGCCGGCGGTTCGTATTCGGCCACCGGGCCGCCCGGGAACGTGGCATGCGGCTGGTAGGCGCGGGCCAGCGGACCCGCGGCCTCCATGGACAGTTCGGTCAGCGTCTGGCTCAATTCGGTGCTCAGGATCTTGAGCATCGACGACGCCGTACCGGGATGGCCGCCTTCGGCAACCGCGGCCAGTACCTGGTACTCCAGGATCTCCAGCACGTCGGTGCGGATACGGGCGTCGGCGAGGCGGCGGCTGAAGGCCGCGTCGTCGATCAGCCGGCCACCGGCCGGTCCGGGCATTTCGGCGGCGACCGCTGCGATCTCGTCACCGAGCACCTGGAGGGCCGGCGCGTTGGCACCGCCGCCGCGCTCGAATTCGAGCAGGTATTTGGCCACGGTCCAGCCATCGTCGATGGCGCCGATCACGTTCGATTTCGGCACCCGAACCTCGTCGAAGAAGACCTGGTTCTGCACCTCTTCGCCGGAAGTCATCACCAGCGGCCGGATTTCGATGCCGGGGGAGGTCATGTCGATCAGGACGAACGTGATGCCCTGCTGTTTCTTGGCGCCACGGGTCGTGCGCACCAGTGCGAACATCCAGTTGGCTTCCTGGGCGTGGGTGGTCCAGATCTTGCTGCCGGTGCAGACGAGGTCGTCGCCATCTGACACAGCGGCCATCGACAGCGCGGCCAGATCCGACCCGGCCTCGGGCTCCGAGTAGCCCTGGCAGAAGAACACCTCGCCGGTCAGGATGCGGGGGAGGAAGTAGTCCTTCTGCTCCGGTGTGCCGAATTTGATGATGGCGTGGGCCACCATGCGGATGCCCATGGGTGACAGTGACGGTGCGCCGGCCAGCGTGGACTCGCGGCTGAAGATGTAGTGCTGGGTAAGGCTCCAGTCGCAGCCGCCGTATTCCACCGGCCAGGCCGGAGCTGCCCAGCCACGTTCGTGGAGGATCTTCTGCCACGCCATGCTCGCGTCGTGGTCGGCGTAGACGCTCGTCATCAGCCGGCCCGCACGCTGGATCTCGGGGGTCAGATTCTTGGCGAGAAAGTCGCGCACCTCGTCGCGGAACTCCTGGTCACTCGTCGACCACTTCAGGTCCATGCCTGCCCCTGTCTGCCGGTGTTGCTCCACAGAGTAAACCTAGTTAGTCAAGTGGCGCAGGCCACCCCAGTCCTTCCCGTGGGTCGACGGATCGCCTTCCCCGCACGTTGCGCAGTGTTGGTGGCGCCGGCCCCGCGCCTGCAGGCGATAATCGACGACGTGGAGCGTCGCCAGAGCGGTCAGGATCCCCAGTCGCCGATGGCACTGCTGCAGAACATTCCGGCCCTGGTGGTTCTGGAGCGGTTCCCGGTGCCGGTTCTGGCCATCGCCGAGGACGGAGCGATCCTCTTCGCCAACACCGCATTCGGCGAGATGATCGGACGCGACACCGATGCCGTCACGAACATGCAGTTTGCTGAGATGTTCCACTCGCTGCCTGCTGACGGGTCGGCCGTCTCGGTCATGCGGGCCAACGCGGGCCTGCTGGTCGACCTGGTCCACCGCGACGGTTCGATCGTGCGCGCGCGCATGAGCAAGTCGGCGCTGCTGCGCGGCGACGATCCAGTGGTGCTGGCCACGTTCCAGGACCTCACCGAGCGGCTGTGGGCCGAAGAGTTGTAGGACCGGCCTACCTAGCCCGCTGCTTGTGCCCGGCGCAACGATTCGCGGGCCAGGAACTCACGGAAGTAGTCCAGCGCTTCGACGCTGGCGATCGCGGGGAGCAGCAGATCCCATGTGCGGGCCACCCGTTGGCGGAGATCCGTTCCGGTCGCGTTTGCGCGCGAGAGAGCTTCGGCGCCCAGCATCGACCCGAGGATCACCTCGGCTGCGCTTGCGACGTCGAGGTTTTCGCGTAGATCGCCTTCATCGGCTGCCTGGGTCAACTGCTGGGCGAGCTCATCGAGCCAGCTCGCGTACACCCGGGTGGCGGCGGGATTGAAACCGCTGAACGTCCGCAACAGCTGCATGCCGATCTGTGCCACCCTGTCCGAGCGGGTGAAGTCGGCCACCACGAACAACCCGTGGATGGTGTTCTCCAAAGCCGGCGCGGAAGATTCGGTGATGGTTCGGAACGCGGTCAGCATCGTGTTGCCGCCATCGGCGATGATCGCCTCGGCCAGTGATTCTTTCGAATCGAAGTGGTAGTAGAGCGCGCCCTTGGTCATCTCCGCTCGCGCGATGATGTCGCCGAGTCCGGTCGCCGGATAGCCGTGTTCGCTGAACAGGTCGACGGCGGCGGCGATGATTTTCTGCCGGGTCAGCTCGGATCGGGCCTGGCGTGCCATTTCAGGTTCGCCCGGCCGCTGCGTCGGGCGCGGTGTCGGGGGAGTGGGGGCGCAGCGGCACCACCTTCTTGACGCCCACCGCGGTGCGACGCCGGATGAACTGCTTGAGGTAGCCGAGCCGCTCCGGTTCGACGAACCCGGGTAGCGCCAGCCGCCAGCTGTGCTCGAGGTCGGTGAGAAAACGCGGGGGATCGTCGAGGTCACTGGTCTGGCGTACGCCGAGGTAGATCGACACCAACAATCGGGCGATCGCTTCCGGATCGCTGTCGGCGGTGAAATCTCCCTCACCAATGGCGCGTTTGGCGATACCGGCGAATCCCTGCACCCATTCCCCGAGGACGCGCGGTCCGAGGTCGTCGGTCCGGCCGATGGACTCGACCAGGTTCAGGCAGGCGCGCGCCATCGGGTCACCGATGTCCTCGGCGGCCACCAGGCACGAGAGGTCGATCAACGTCTCGGCGCCGGACAGGTTGCGGGCCAGGACGTCCTCGACCGACTTGTCCGCCCGCGCGGTGCGGTGCTCGACGATCGAGACCGCAAGCGCGTGCTTGGACCGGAAATGGAAGTACAGCGCACCCTTCGTGACGGTGGCATCGGCCAGGATGTCGTCGAGGCTGACCAGGCTGTAGGGCGTGTGGGCGAACTGTCGGGCCGCCGCCTGCAGGATCTGGAGACGGGTCAGCTCTGCTCGTCGGTCGAGCTGCTCAGTCACCTCAGGGCCTTTCTGACTCTGACCGGCCGGCGCCGTGTCTTATTCGCCGTCGCCACCAGCAGACTCAAAGTCTTCACCGTACGTGCAGATCATTCTAAAGGTATGTATCGTGCTTAGCGTGATAACTCTTGGTTCGTCGCGGGATGCCCGCCCGGCGGCTCGCGCCGCTGCGGCACGGGGCACTGTGGCGAGCGCCACCATTTCTCGGTCGGTGGTTGCCAGGGGCTATCGTGGAAACGTTGCCATGGCCTGCACCGGCAATCCCCCTCGAATCCCGGTGCGGGCCGTGGCAACCCCAAAATTTCTTTGCCACCAAGAGGGTTCGATCTTGATGAGGTACCCGTTGGTGCATCCGGAGTGTCGCTAGCCGATGTGGGATGAGGAAGTCGACGTCGTTTGCTGCGGTTCAGGCTTTGGGGCGCTGGCGGCGGCGGTCGCGGCAGCGGATGCCGGGCTCGACGTGTACATCGCCGGCCAGGGCAGCGCGACCACAGGTTCGGTGACTCCCGGCCCGGAGGCCCCGTGGTTGGGAAGCGGCATCGCCGATCCCGACACCCGCGACTATCTCGATGCGTTGTCGGCCGATCTGAAACCGGTCACCGATGCCGAATATGACAGCGGGCTGACGGTCCGGCCGGTCAGTGACTGGACTCCGGTTTCCGGACGCGGCCGGATCGCCCCGTTCTACGGCGCACGGCTTCAGGAGTGGGCGCAGGACTGCCTGACCTCTCCCTACGGGGTGCTCTACACCCGCTTGGCGGACCGGGGCACGACCTCGATGAAGACCCGCGCCGGCGAGGAGATCCAGGTCAAGGTGCTCGGAACGCTGGATGCGGACAACGCGGCCGGCACCGCAGCGGTGGTCGGTGACTGGCTGTCGGCCCAGGTACTCGACCGGCAGATCCAGGCCCTGGACAACAGCACGCTGCAGAGCCTCGTTTTCGAGGAGGGCGAAATACTCGGTGTGGTGCTCGACACCGCCGACGGTCCACTGGCCCTCCGGGCCCGTCACGGCGTGGCGCTCTCGACCGAACCCCGGGTCGCCGGCCCGGCCGCGGACGGTCAGCTCATCGAGCCCGGCAAGCCCCTGCAGGTGGGCCTGGTCGGCTACAGCGCCAGCAGATTCGGCCGCGTCGAGCTGCTGGACCATCAGCCGGACACGACACGATCGGATTACTGCCATTCCGGGGGAGTGCAGGACGCACCGCGTGAGTCGTATCGATCACGTGCGCGGCGCGGCTGAGAAATGCACGGGCACGCGCCCTTTGGCCAGTAGCGCAGCCATCTCATGGCCGAGGATCGGCTTGGACAGCAAGAAGCCTTGCGCGCGGTAGCAGCCGTGCCGCAACAGCGTCAGTGCCGCGCGTTCGGTCTCCACGCCTTCGGCCACCAGTTGCAGGCCGAAGGCGCCGGCCAAGGCGATCACCGCGCGCACGATCGGCAGGTCTCCCGGGTCCGATCCGAGTCCGGCTACGAAGCTGCGGTCGATCTTGAGGGTGTCCACCGGAAGCGATTTCAGCAGGGACAGCGCGCTGTAGCCGGTGCCGAAGTCGTCGATGGCCACCTGCACACCCACCTTGTGCAGCCCGGTCAAGGTCGAGCGGGTGGTTTCGATGTCCTGCACGACGATGCTCTCGGTGATCTCCAGGCACACCGATCCGCGGGGCAGGCGGAACTCCTTCATGATGCCGGCCACCGACGCGACGAATCCGTCGGTCACCAGCTGCACCGGGGACACGTTGATCCGCAGCACGATGTTGCGGCCCACGCCGTTGGACCGCCACCGGGCGAACTCGGCGCACGCGGTCCGCAGCACCCAGCGACCCAACTCGCCTGCCAGGTTGATGGATTCGGCCACGCCGATGAACGAGTCGGGGGACAACAGGCCGCGGGTCGGATGCTGCCACCGCACCAGCGCCTCGGCGGCCAGCACCTCGCCGGTCCGCATGTCGATCTCGGGAAGGTAGTGCAGCACCAGCGCGCCGCTTTCGATCACACTCTGCAGGTGCAACTCGATGTCGTTGCGGAAGTCGATCTCCATCGCCATCGCATCGGAGAACACCGTGACCCGGTTGCCCCCGGAGTTCTTCGCGGTCAACACCGCATGGTCGGCCCGGTTGAGCAGATCGGAAGTGGAATCACGGCCCGGAATGCCTTGGGCCAGGCCGATACTGACGGTGCGGGTGAGCATCTCGCCGTCGATCGTGACCCGTTCGCGGAGAACCGACTGGAGCCGGTAGGCCAGCGCCGTGGCCGCCTCGGCCGTCATCGGCGCAGCGGGAACCACGACGAACTCGTCGCCACCGAGACGCGCGATGAGTTTGGGTTGGTCGTCGCCGCGCTGCAAACGTTCGGCCAGGATGCTGATGAAGGCGTCTCCGGCGGTATGGCCCAGATAATCGTTGATCGCCTTGAGCCGGTCCAGGTCGAAGAACATCACCACCACCGGGCCGGGCTGACCGGCGGCCAGGCGGGCCTCCAGATGGGCCATCAGCGCCCTGCGGTTGTGCAGCCCGGTGAGGTGATCGTGATCGGCGAGGTACCGCAGCCGGTCCTCGGCCTCGATGCGCGCCTGCACCTGGGCGAACAACGACGCGATCGCCTTGAGTGCGTTGAGCTCTGCGGGGAGCCACTCGCGGTCCCCGAACTTGACGAAACCCAGCACGCCGGTGGTGACATCTCCGGAGAGCAACGGCACGCAGGCCATCGAGGTGCTCGGAATGTGCCGACCGGCCTCGATGGTGCGCTGGTAGTCGTCGGTGGCCGGCTCCGGGCGGAACACCGCGGGTTCCTTGAGATGTTCGGCCATCGCGAACACCGGGTCGGCGTCGGCGAAGTGGATGACCGCGATCGGGTCGGTCTGGGTGTCCGGTGGGCGTGGCGGCCACTCGGCCACCAGCCGGGTCGCGTGTGCCTCATGATCGTTGTGCCGCAGGAAGCTCACGTCCACATCGAAGAACGAGACCAGCTCGGCCAGCACCTGCTGACTCACCGGGACCGACGTCGCGGCGTCCACCGCCATCAGTTGTGTGGCAACGGATGTGACGAGTAGTTCGAGGCTGCCTGGCACCAGATACCTCCGCTTATACCTCAGCACGTGACTCAGCCGTACTGTGGCGTCGAACCCGTTCTGGCTCGGCGCCGGCTGCGTACGGCCGGACGCGGCGCGTAGGACAACCGGAGCACCAGCGCCTGTGATTCGTCGCGCTCGGTGGTGGTCAACCTGCGAAAAGCGTACTGCAGGTCGCGTAGCGCGTCGGCATGCCCGGGCGAGAGTTCGTCGCGGTCCCGGTCATCGTGGGCGTAGAGGAACACCGGCGATACGGGTTGCACGGCGAGTCCGCGGCGCTGCGCGTCGACCCAGACCGCCTCGACAGCCGATCCGGCCTTGGCGTAGTCGGTCAGCCGGCGGCCCCGAATCGAGACGACCGCCAGTGCCGAGCTCGAGGTGACGCGGTCGTATGTGTCCTCACCGAGTGCCGTGCCCGCGTCCCAGTCCGCCAGCTTGGCCATCACCTCGGGCCGGCGCAGGATGTCGAGAATCACCATGTCCGCCGGCGGCAGCCCGAGCGTCGTCACATCGATACCGGTATCGGGTTCCGGATCTCCGGGCCAGCGCAGTTCCGACATCATCTCCCGGTGCAGGTTCGGGGTCAGATAGCGGATCCGGTCCGCCTCGGCGAGTATGCCTGCGGCAGCCTCGATCTCTGCCCGATCGCGCAGGATCCTCAGATCGGCGCCCTCGTTGCGGGCGGATGCCCGCAGACCGTCGAGTACGTCGGTGGGTATCGGAGCCGAGGTGCCGCGGAGTCGGTTGGTCTCCCGGGCCAGCATCGGTTCGTAGAGCGCGGCCAGTTCCGGCGCACTGCCGGGGGAGAACTCCCCGACCCCGTACAGCGGCGTTCCCTCATCTCCGCGGGACCACTCGATGTGGCCGGTGAGGCCGTGCGCGGCGGCGGCCACCCGTGCGTTGAACGCCGCGGCGCCCAGCGCCACCGCGCTGCCGCGGTACCCGACGTCCATGGCCGTGGTGTATTTCGTCGCCAACCGAAGGGTGATCCGATCGTCGCTCGTCTCGATGTGCCACGGCTGGACGTTGCCGCCCGAGGGTGCGCGAGTGGCCGCGTCGGTCAGGATGTCCGCCAGCCCGCCCGGTGCGGCCTGGATGTCTGCCGGGACGGGTGCGGGTTCCGGCGCCGGCGCGATGACGAGCGGATCGCCGATGCGGTCCAGCGCGTCGGCGACATCGACGCGGATCCGCCCCGACGGCATCGGCTCACCCAGCCCGATGCGCCGCACGGCATTGGCGACGACGGTCGCCCCGAGTACGACCTCGGAGGCCAGTTGGGGCCAGGTGCTCAGGGTCTTCCCGACCTCCACCAGTGAGGCCGCCATCCGCGGTGAGAGCTGGGCGGCGTCGAGAATGCGCAGGACATGTGGCACCTTGTCCTTGCTGCTGAGCCCGGCCAGATCGCGCGCGCTGACATCGCCGAGGAGACCATGCAAGATCGGCCGCGCAGGTTCCAGGTCGAACCGCTCGACGTCGAGCAGCCCACGGTCGCCGGTGGTCATCAACACCGGCAGCCGGCGGCCCCGGGCCGCTTCGCGGACAAGAACTTTCGCGTCCAGTGAGTCGCACTCCTCGACGACGATGTCAAGCCCGTCCAGGAACGCCTCGATGGACTCGGGCGCCGCACCGTTGCGATCGATGTCAACCCTGATGTACGGATCGATCTCGGCAATTCGGCGTGCGGCGACCACCGTCTTGTTCAGTCCCAGGTCGAAAACGGTTCCGGGAACCCGGTTGAGGTTCGCCAATTCGAGTTCGTCGAAGTCGGTGAGGCGGATCTCGCCGCACAGGCCTTCGATGGCGAGGTTGTGGGCGATGGCGTGGCCGACGCTGAGCCCGATGACACCGATCCTCAGTCGCGACAGTCGCCGCTGTTCGTCGGCGCTGACGAGATTGCGGTTGCGGTCCAGGCGTAGTCGGTTGAAGGCCGACGGCCCCAGAATATGGACCAGACACCGACGCCACGGGTAGTAAGCCCATCGGGTCGGCTCGTCGAGCATTTCCTCTCCGACGGCGGGAACCAGCCCGCGCAGCGCGGCCTGCTGCTCGCCACATTCATCGATGACGCTGATGCGCGGGTCCCGCCGGAGCTCGCCGAGGGTGAATTCGTCATTGATGAAGATGGCGCGATGCTGATCGGGGTGGTCGAGCTCGCCCAATTCGGAATTCTCGATGCTTGCCTGAATGTTTCTGGCGCTCATCGTCCCGCCGCGATCCCGGCACCGACGTCGAAGCCGGGTGCGACCGTGTGCGAGCCGATTCGTTGCGCCTCGGCGAAGTAACGCGACAGTTGGCCCGGATCTGCGTGGTTGGCGAATGTTCTGCTGTCCCACCACATCATCTTCGTCTGGTAACGCTCGTCCGGATAGGGGGTTGCCGGAATTTTCGCCGCGAGGACGCCGCCCGAGGACAACCAACGTTTGAGCACATAGGCCGCCGCCGTGGCCATGGCAAACTGAATGTCCAACAGTGTCATCGCATGCAGCGGCATACGCGCCAGCGTATCGGTGAGTGCGCGGCTCTGTTGCGGGTCGTCGCAGACCCACGCGGTCTTCATCTCGACCACTCCGAACGGCAGACGGTCGGCGATCATCTTGCGTACCGAGTCGAGTGCGGGCTGTCCGTTCCATTCGATGAGCGCGTGACTGTCCTCGACTGTCCGATGCGGGCCCTTGGCCCGCAGACCGCCGACGACGCGGCCGGCGCTGTTGATGCCGACACTGAACAGCGCCGTATCCTCGCCCGTTCGCAAGGTTTTCGGATCCAGCGCGCACTCCACACCGTGTTTGCGGTAATTGGACTGGGCTCCGCGGACATATTCGTTCCACAGCTCACGCTCGGCGGACGGTTTGGCCACGACGATCGTGCACTCGCTGTCGGGGTCCCACCAGCTTGGGCTTTCGTCCAATGTCATGCAGCGGCGGCCTGTGGCATCGAGTTGGGGAGCGGTCATCTGCAATCCATTTCGTCGGTCAGCCGTGCCTTCCAACTGGACGGCTGATTTTGTTGTGTAGCACGGTTGTGCGAATACGTGTGATGAGTATTGCGCCGCCTCGCAGTGGAATTCCAGCGAGCCGAGAAATCTTGTCCAGCGGTGTGTTGAATTGCATCGGGGTCACTCCGATTTACTCACGGGTACATGCAATTTTGGCAAATTCAGAAATGGCCGTTTATGCGTGTATATCCGCCTCAGGGTCCGGTATGGCAAAAAATTCGAATTGACGCCGACGCCGAATGGGTGAGCGCTGGGAGGCGGGACAGCCTTTTGCTGCGGAGGCACTCAGCCAGCCCACCGGCGATAGCATGCCGCGGTGAATGGCGATCGACTTCAGGCGGGCCCGGCGCTTTCGCGCGGGTGTTGCATTGGCGGGTTGTGGCTCGGCCATCCCGGCCGGATGAGATTCTTGTGGTGATGACTCAGGAGTATCCGAAAGCAGCGGGCCTGCCGGTCCGCGATATGGGCCGGCTGCTGCTGCGCTGTGCGGACCGGCCGGGCCTGGTGGCGGCGATCAGCGGGTTTCTCACCGGGGTCGGTGCCAACATCGTTTCGCTGGATCAGCACTCCACGGAACAGTCCGGCGGCACGTTCATCCAGCGCACGATCTTCCACCTGCCGGGCCTGGCCGCCGTCCGCGACGATCTGGAGCGCGATTTCCGGCAGCAGGTGGCCGGGCCGTTCGAGATGGACTTCCGTCTCACGGAGGCCGCCAAACCCAAACGCGTGGCATTGATGGCCTCCCGGGAGGACCATTGCCTGCTGGATCTGTTGTGGCGCAACCGGCGCGGTGAGCTCGACATGTCGGTGGTCATGGTCATCTCGAACCATCCCGACCTTGCCGATCAGGTGCGCGCGTTCGGTGTGCCGTTCCTCTACGTTCCGGCCACCCGGGAGAACCGGGCCGAGGCCGAGCAACGGCTCTTGGAGTTGTTGCGCGGCAACGTCGATCTGGTGGTGCTGGCCCGGTACATGCAGATCCTCACGCCGGAGTTTCTCGATGCCGTGGGCTGTCCGCTGATCAACATCCATCATTCGTTCCTGCCCGCGTTCATCGGGGCGGCGCCGTACCGCCGGGCCAAGGAGCGCGGGGTGAAGTTGGTCGGTGCGACAGCGCATTACGTGACCGGGGATCTCGATGAGGGGCCGATCATCGAGCAGGACGTGGTGCGAGTGGACCACCGCCACTCGGTCGGCGATCTGGCGCGGCTGGGCGCGGACGTGGAGAGGCTGGTGTTGTCCCGAGCGGTGCTGTGGCACTGTGAGGACCGCGTAATCCGGTTCGGGAATCAGACCGTAGTCTTCTGACCACGGTTCGAGAGGAGTGAGCGTGAAAGTCTTCGACGGTCTTGACGAGTTCGTGGCGGCAAAGGGCACCGAGCTGGGCCCGACCGAATGGATGGAGATCACCCAGGACCGGGTGAACCTGTTCGCCGATGCCACCGACGACCACCAGTGGATTCACGTCGATCCGGAGAAGGCGGCCGGCGGCCCCTTCGGCGGCACCATTGCCCATGGTCTGCTGACCCTGTCGCTGCTGCCGCATTTCACCCATCAGCTCTACCGCGTCGACAACATCGCGATGGCGATCAATTACGGCTACAACAAGGTTCGATTCATCACTCCCGTCCGCGTGGGCTCCAAGGTGCGGGCACGTGCCGCGATTGCCGATGTCGCCCAACTCGACGGCGCGGTGCAGGCGACCATGACGGTGACCGTCGAGATCGAAGGTTCCGACAAGCCGGCCGCTGTGGCCGAGTCGATCGTGCGCTTCATCGCCTGACGATTTCTCCCGTTCTCCCGCTTGCCGGGGACTGCTCGCGGTTTCTGACAGTTGTCAGAATTCATTGACGGCCGTCAAAGCCCGCTGTTAGTGTTCTGCATCACAACGTGAGGGAGCACTGGATTGCAGCATTCACTGCCGCGGACCGCCATCATCGGCGCGGGCATCAGCGGGCTCACCGCCGGCAAGATGCTCAAGGACTACCGGGTGCCGTACACGACGTTCGAGACCTCGGACCGCATCGGCGGAAACTGGGCCTTCGGCAATCCGAACGGACACAGCAGCGCCTATCGCTCCTTGCACATCGACACCAGTAAGCATCGGTTGTCGTTCAAGGACTTTCCGGTCCCCGAACATTTCCCGTCGTTCCCGCACCATTCCGACATCAAGGCCTACTTGGACGCCTACGCGAATGCCTTCGGGTTGTCGGAGCACATCGAGTTCAACAACGGCGTGGTGCACGCGGCCCGGGTCGACGGCGGTGGTTGGGAGATCGAGGATCAGGCCGGCGCCCGCCGGGAGTTCGATCTGCTCGTCGTCGCCAACGGGCACCACTGGGACCCGCGGCTGCCCGATTTCCCCGGGACGTTCACCGGTGAGGAGATCCATTCGCACCACTACGTCGATCCCAAGGAACCGCTGGAGCTGACCGGCAAGCGGATTCTGGTGGTGGGCATCGGCAACAGCGCCGCCGACATCACCGTGGAGTTGTCGTCCAGGTCGCTGCAGAACCGCGTGACGCTGTCCACCCGATCGAGCGCCTGGATCGTGCCGAAATACATTGCGGGACAACCGGGTGACAAGTACTTCCGCACCAATCCGTATCTACCGCTGTCGTGGCAGCGCAAGATGGTCCAGCTGATCGGGCCCATGCTCGGTACCGATCCGACGATGTACGGGTTGCCCGCACCGAATCACAAACTGTTCGAGGCGCATCCGACGCAGTCCGTGGAATTGCCACTGCGGCTGGGCTCGGGCGACGTCGTTCCCAAGCCCAACGTGTCCCGGCTGGACGGTGACACCGTGCATTTCGAGGACGGGACCAGCGACGTCTTCGATGCGATCGTCTACGCCACGGGCTACAACATCACCTTCCCGTTCTTCGATCGCGATCTGGTCAGCGCCCCCGGCAACCACATCCGCCTCTACAAGCGGATGTTCAAACCCGGGATGGACGATCTGGTGTTCATGGGTTTCGCGCAGGCGATCCCGACGCTGTTCCCGTTCGTGGAATGTCAGTCGCGGTTGTTGGCCGCCTATGCGGTCGGGCGCTACGCCCTACCGCCGGTGCCGGAGATGGAGCGGGTGATCGACGCCGATCAGGAACTTCACGGCGGACATTGCACCGACCGGCCACGGCACACCCAGCAGGTGGACTACTTCTATTACGAGCACGACATCCGCACGCGGGAGTTGCCCGCCGGGGCCAAACGAGCCGCCGATCGCGTCGGCGCTGTCGCGGGGGTGACAGTGTGACCTACACCGAGCTCACGTTCTATTCAGCGGGCGACCGGTGTAGCGCTTGGCATTTCGGCGCCACAGGTGAGGAATTCACCGGGCCCGCGGGGCGACCTGTGGTGGTGATGGCCCACGGGTTCGGCGGCACCAAGGACTCCGGACTGCAGCCGTTCGCGGAGCGGTTCAGTGCGGCGGGCCTGGACGTGCTGGCGTTCGACTACCGCGGTTTCGGAGCTTCCGAAGGGCAACCGCGGCAAAGTGTTTCGGTCGAGCGCCAGATGGCGGACTACGGCGCGGCTGTCGTAGCCGCCCAACAACTGCCCGGAGTGGATCGCAGCCGGGTGGTGCTGTGGGGATCGTCGTTCTCCGGCAGCCATGTCCTGCGGGTGGCCGCACAGTGCGCCGATGTGGCGGCGGTGATCGGCATGACCCCGCTGACGAGCGGGCTGGCTGCCAGCCGCGCGGCGGTGGCGCACCGTGATGTCGCATCGGCACTGCGCTGGACACTGGCGGGCGTGAAGAGTCGGGTGGCGGTGGCAGCGGGCCGGGCGCCGACGTTGATGCCGCTGGCGGCCAAAGCGGGGGAGTCCGGTGCGCTGGCACTCGACGGCGCCTACGACAGTTACCGCGCCATCGCCGGGCCGACGTGGCGCAACGAAGTCGATTCGGCCATCGGGATGGAGCTCGTGCAGATCCGCACCGGGGCCGCGGCCAAGGCGCTGAAATGTCCTGTGCTGATCCAGGTTGCCGACTTCGACCGGTTCGTGCCTGCCAACTCGGTGACGAAGACGGCGGTGCAGGCCAGGGCTCAGGTCCATCACTACCCGTGCGACCACTTCGACGTCTGGCCCGGCCATGACTGGTTCGACACCGCCGCACAGGACCAGGTCAAGTTCTTGGCCCGGACGTTGGGCAGGACTCCAGTGGCATCGGGTTGAGCCGGTCGGATTCGTTGCGCCACAACGGCTGGTTCATGTGGCGTTATACGAATCGAGTAGTCGGCTACTCGCGCCCCGCTCCGGGTACCCGGCCATGCTGAATCCTGCTGGATTTCCCATCCACAGGACAGGACACCGCCATGGCCAAGAATGTCCGACTCGGCATCATCCGGGCACGACACGACACCAGTAAGCCCTACATTCCCGATGCCGCCTGCCTGGCCATGTTCATGACCGGCGAGCACTCCATCTTCAGGTACTGGCAGAACACCACCCGCGGATATCTGGACTTTCTGGATTCGTCGATGTTTCCGTGGGTCGACATCGTGCTGGGTGCCGACACCAGCCGGGACACGCAGGCCACCGCGGCCGTCAACGCGCTGCGCGCGGCATTCCCCGATCCGGACCCGCTCGCCGGCCTGGAGGGCCTGGTCGTCATCACCTACCCCGCGAACAGTGGATTCGACGGCGGTACCACGGGCGTCGCCGGTCTACCGGTCGCTGTCCTGCCTGTGATGAGCAGCGACCACACCTTCATGTGTCACGAGGTGGGCCACGTGCTGGGTTTCGACCACACCTTCGGGCTCGACAACAACGGCACGGACTGGGATCCGAACGATGCCACGATCATCGTCGGACCCGAGTACGGATCGCCGTACGACCTGATGTCCTCGGCCTCGTTCGGCAGTCGCTGGTTGGGTGCCGGGCCGACGTACTCGGCCAACCCGACGTTCGTCGGGCCCAACATCGCCAACTGGCCGAATGCCGCGGCGTTCTCGATGGGTCCGCACCTGTCGCGGGCGAATCTGCACCTGAAGATGCCCGGGGCGCTGGCCGGGCGCGTCATCGAGCGTCCCTTCCCGCAGCCCGGCGCCACCGTCACCGCGAATATCGTGCCCGCATCCGCGTCCTCCGGTAACTGTGCGCTGATTCTCCAACCGCCGGGCGAGCCGGCCAACGGCACCGGGCGGGTGTACGTGGAATACCGGATACGGGACGGGTGGGATGCCGGGATGGATCCGGTGGGTCCGGACGTGGCGCGTGAAGGCGTGGTGGTTCACTCCCTGGTTGACCAGCCAAATGTGGGCGTGTGCGCGTGGTACCGCGGTTGTATTCCATCGGTATCGATGGATCGCGATCTCGCGGTGGCGACGACGTCGCTGGTGGTGCGCGTCGACGCGGTGGGCCCGAACGGCGATTGGGTGGATCTGGCTGTCACGGTCGGGGCCGGTCGCGCCGTCGAGATCGTGCCCGGATACCACTCCGACGACATGGTCGGAGTCGTGGGCGAGCTGCGGGAGGGCACTACGCCGTGCGGCGACATCATTCGGGAGGGCAGCTTCGCGACGGCGACGACTACCCAATTCGGATTGCGAACGGCCGGTTTCGGCGGCGGCGGTGAGCCCGGCGCAGCACCGCCCACCGCGGCCTGGACTGTCGGCGGTATACCCGTGAGCGGCACGGGCGGAAAGATCGATGTTCCCGTCGGGGACGTCACCTTCGAACTGGAATACACGATCGACCCGCTGGTGTTCGAACTCGGGCTGACGTCGCGGGGCGGGGAACGTTACGAGACCCCGGTCACCGTGACCGTTACCGGCGAAGGGACGACGGCCACCACGAGTACGACGTTCAGCGCGCTGGGCTGGTTCGACGGAATCCATCCGGACGACATCGGCATACTCAGTAACTGCCTGCGCCGAATCATCGACAAGTACCGGGTGGTGGTAGCGCCTCCGTTCCGTAAACCCAGCCCGGACCCGCCGTGGGACACGCCACTGCTCCGGCGCCGGCGCGACGTGGTGTGGTTCGACAAGGCAGTCAGGCTCATCCGTCAATTGCCCGGTCTGGTTGTCGAGGGCCGCACGGCATTGATGCAGCTCGTGGAGCTCCAGGTTCAGCCCGTCCCCACCATGCTGGAGCGGTTGGACGTGATCGGCGTGGACTACAGCGTCTCAGCGGCCGACATCACCGACTGGCTGAACAACCCGGAGTTCACTCCCTACCCGGCGCTGGCCGACTCGCTGCTGAATTTGTTTGACGGGAAGCATCTTCGACGTCCGGTGTACCTCGACGTGATCGCGTTCAACTACGAGAGCTCGCCCGGCAACCCCTCGCCGCGCCGAGTGGATGACGTCGACGCCGGTGTGCTCAAAGCCGCCGTCGTCGAAGGCTCGAACAATCGCTATGGCGAGGCGGTGTCGAACTTCCAGGAGCTGCTGGCACCGTGATCGGAGCAGGGCACCGGGACGCCGCTAAGTGTCCGGAGAAAATAATGCCGCGACGTCTCCCGGCCGCACCTTGAGAGCGGCGTTGCGGGGAAGCGCGTCCACGACCGCCACGGCCACCGGCACGTGATGGCTCGGAAGCGCCTCCCGCACCAGATCTTTCAATTCTGTTTCGGTGGGCGTGACGGCATCCCGGCGCAGCTCGACCGCGGCGAACGGAACGGCGCCGAGGCGGACGTCGGGCACGCCGACGACGCAGGCGTCGAGCACGCTGGGATGTGAGATCAACACCCGCCGAACGGTTTCCGGTAGGATCTTGAAGCCGCCGCGGTTGATGGCGCCGTCGCCACGCCCGTGCAGGGTGACGAATCCGTCGTCGTCGATGGACGCCAGGTCGGTCGTGCGCACCCAATCCGGCCCGATGGCCTCCACACGGGCTTCGAGCAGCCCGATGGCGCCGGTGGGAGTCTGGGCGCCGGTGTCGGGGTCGACGATGCGGACGCGTACGCCCGGCAGCGGCCGTCCCACGCTGTCGGGTTTCGCTGCGCCGTACCGGCTGTACAACTCGGGTGTCCAACTGCATACGGACCCGGCGAATTCTGTTGCACCGTAGGCCCACAACAGTGGTATCCCGTAACGATCCTCGAACTCGGCCCGCAACTCGGGCTCCAGAGGCCCGGACCCGCCAGAGAGGCCTTCCAGCGACGCCAGGTCCTCCGCAGGGACGTCGGCCTGCAACAGCATCCGCAGGATCGCCGGTTGCACGCCTGCCCGGGTGATCCGGTAGGTCTTGATCGCCTGGACCCACTCGTCGACGCTGAACTTCTCCAGCAGCACCATGCGCTTGCCGGAGCACGGCGCGGCCAGCAGCTGGCAGACACCGATGCTGCCGAACGGCCAGTACACGAGGGCAGGCGGCGTGTCGGGGCCCACCTCCTCGGTGCCCGCGCCGATCGTCATGCTCAGCACCGTGTGAGCGAGCACGTTGGTGGCCACCGGGATTCGCTTGGGGGGTCCGGTGGTGCCACTGGTCAGTATGTGCAGGCCCGACTGTTCCAGTGCACGGTCGTGGCTGCTTCCCGGTTGCCGTGCTGCGGTCACGCCGACCGCGAGCGGATCGCCCGACAGTGAGAGACCGGCCGATCCCGCTGATGCCACCGCGGCGTGCAGCTCGGGTGTCCAGTCATCGGTGTCGGCGACAATCGCCGGCAGGGCGAGGTTTTCGGCGTCCCGGGCGATCGCGGTCGCGGATTGGTACGAGTAGATCATCACCACCGGGCGCCGTGTCGCGATGAACCCGAGGATGGTCGCGGCGTGGGCCACCCGGTTGCGCACCACGATGCCGACGGGCTCGTCAGGTCCGACGCCGGCATCCGTCAAGGCGACCGAGACCCGCTCGATGAATCGCGTGATCTCATTGCCCGTGTACCACTTTCGGGCGAACTCGATGAACGGACGGTCGCCGTAGGCCTCCAGTCCGGCCGCCAGGTTGTCGGCGAAGTCCATCGCGCAGTCAGTACTGCGAGGACCCGAGATCGACTGAGATCGCCGAAGCGGTAATGCATTTGGATTCGTCGGATGCCAGCCAGCAGACCGTGTCGGCGATGTCCTCGGCGGTGCTGATGTACGGCGGCATCATCGGGGTGCCCATGTGGGCCAGCTGCGGGTTGGTGTCGCCGGCGCGTTGCAGCGCACCGATCATGTCGCCCGTGCCCATGTCGGTGGCCACCGGTCCGGGGTGCAGGCTGTTGACCCGGATCGAGTGGGGCCCGAGTTCGGCGGCAAAGGCGCGGGCCATGCCCGTTACCGCGTGCTTGCTGGCCGTGTAGTGAATCATGAAGGGCTGCATGCTTATTCCTGCTGCCGAGCTGATCAGGATGACCGACCCGCCGTTGCCGCCGTCGATGATGTGCTGGGCGCCGGCCATCACGGCGTTCCAGGTTCCGGTGACATTGATGTCGAGGACGTCGCGGAAGTCTTCGGGAGAGATCTGGTTCCAGGCCTGCGGCGCCGAAACGCCGGCGTTGGCCACGATGACGTCGAGGCCACCGAACTCGGCTACGCCGGTATCGACGGCGGCGGTCAGGGCGCCCAGGTCACGGGTGTCGGCGACGACGGCGTGGATGCGACGGCCGGTCTTCTCCACCAGGCGCACGGTCTCGTCGAGATCCTCCGGGGTGGCCGGGTTGTACGGCACGCACGATGGCAATGGCCCGGCGATGTCGACGGCGATGATGTCGGCGCCCTCGTCGGCCAGCTTGACCGCGTGTGCGCGGCCCTGACCGCGCGCTGCTCCGGTGATGAATGCAACCTTGCCGGACAACCGGTCAGCCATACGCGCTCCTCATATCGTGGACATCACTGTAATGCGTTCGATAGTAGCGTCGCCGTTCAGAGCTGACGCTGGGCGGCCTTGACCAACCCGCCGCCGATAATGAGTCGCTGAATCTCGCTGGTGCCCTCGTAGAGACGCAGCAGCCGGACCTCCCGGTAGATGCGCTCGACCGGGACCTCACGCATGTAGCCGGTGCCGCCGTGGATCTGTACCGCGAGATCGGCTACGTTGCCTGCCATTTCGGTGCAGAACAGCTTGGCCGCGGACGGGGCGATGCGACGGTCCTCACCGGACACCCACTTGGCTGCCGCATCACGAACCAGCGCGCGCCCGGCGAGTACGCCGGTCTGCTGATCGGCGAGCATGGCCTGCACCAGCTGGAAGCTGCCGATCGGCTGGCCGCCCTGGGTGGCCGAGGCGGCGTAGGCGACCGATTCGTCGAGCGCGCGTTGTGCGGATCCCACTGCGAGTGCCGCGATATGGACCCGGCCGCGCGCAAGGGACGTCATGGCGGCCCGGTACCCGACGTCTTCGCTGCCGCCGACCAGTGCGCTGTCGGGGACCCGTACGTCATCGAAGGCGACATCGGCGGTCCAGGCGCCTTCCTGGCCCATCTTGGCGTCTTTGACCCCGACCTGAACACCCTCGGCGTCAGCGGGCACGAGGAAAACGGCGATCCCCGGACCGGCGTCGTCCGCGGGCCGCGTGCGGGCGAACACGACAAACAGGTTTGCGGTGGGTGCGTTGGTGATGAACCGCTTCTGACCGGTGATCACCCAGCCCGCGTCATCCGCGGTGTTGATTCCCCGGTCGCTGCGCTCCTGCCCGCCGATGCGAACCGCCTTGGTGCGCAAGCCGGCCGGGTTGGATCCGGCCCCGGGCTCGGTCAGCGCGAATGAGGCGACGACATCGCCGGAGGCGATGCCTTCCAGCCACCGGGTCTTCTGCTCATCGGTTCCGAACGCCACCAGCACCTGCCCGGCGATGCCGTTGTTGGTACCGAACATCGACCGCAGGGCCAGCGACGTGTAGCCGAATTCCATTGCCAGTTCGACATCTTGGGCAAGGTTCAGCCCGAGGCCGCCCCACTGCTGGGGTATCGCGTAACCGAACAGCCCCATGTCCTTGGCTTGCTGGCGCAGGTCGTCGGGCACCTGGTCGGTGGCCAGGATCTCGTTCTCGCGGGGGACGACGGCGGTGCGGATGAAGCTGCGGGTCTGCGCGAGGATCTCTCCGAAGTCCTCGTCGCTGACTTCGGTGGTGGCCGCGGTGGTGGACACAGGGCAGCTCCGTTTCTTCGCATGAGATCCGTGGGGATGGCCCGCGTTGGGGCGACTGCTTGCCAATATCGTATATGAAATATGATCTGGGTCGGACAGAGCCCTCACGATCGGAAGTTAGGTGATCAGGTGTCGTTGCTGAGCGGTCGGACTGCAGTGGTGACGGGCGGTGCCCAAGGTCTTGGCCTGGCCATCGCCAGACGCTTCATCGACGAGGGTGCCCAGGTGGTGCTCGGCGATGTCAACCTGGAGGCCACCGAGGCGGCGGCCCAGGAACTCGGCGGTCCCGAGGTTGCCACCGCGGTCCGTTGTGACGTGACGTCCTCGGCTGAGGTCGAGGCGCTCGTGCAGGCCGCCGTCGAGCACTTCGGCGGGCTGGACATCATGGTCAACAACGCCGGGATCACCCGGGACGCCACCCTGCGCAAGATGACCGAGGAGCAGTTCGATCAGGTCATCGCGGTGCATCTGAAGGGCACCTGGAACGGCACCAAGTCGGCTGCGGCGATCATGCGGGAGAACAAGCGCGGGGCCATCGTGAACATGTCCTCGATCTCGGGCAAGGTCGGCCTGGTCGGTCAGACCAACTATTCGGCGGCCAAGGCCGGCATCGTCGGCATGACCAAGGCCTCGGCCAAGGAACTCGCGCACCTCGGGGTGCGGGTCAACGCCATCCAGCCGGGGCTGATCCGCTCGGCGATGACAGAGGCCATGCCGCAACGTATTTGGGATCAGAAGCTGGCCGAGATCCCGATGGGACGCGCTGGTGAACCCGACGAGGTGGCCAAGGTCGCGCTGTTCCTGGCCAGCGACCTGTCGTCGTACATGACCGGCACGGTGCTCGAGGTGACCGGCGGTCGGCACGTATGAGTACCAGTGTGAGTTCCCGCGAGGCGGTCATCTGCGAACCGGTCCGCACCCCGATCGGCCGCTATGGCGGCATGTTTCAATCGCTGACCGCCGTCGAACTCGGTGTCGCCGCACTCAAGGGGCTGTTTGAACGCACCGGTGTGGCGCCCACAGATGTGGACGATGTCGTTCTGGGCCACTGCTATCCGAACAGTGAGGCCCCGGCCATCGGCCGGGTGGTGGCTCTCGATGCCGGGTTGCCGGTGACGGTTCCCGGCATGCAGGTGGACCGGCGGTGCGGTTCCGGATTGCAAGCGGTGATCCAGGCCTGCCTTCAGGTGCGCAGCGGAGACAACGATCTCGTGGTCGCCGGCGGCGCCGAGAGCATGAGCAACGTCGCGTTCTACTCGACCGACATGCGGTGGGGCGGCGCTCGCAGCGGCGTCCAGATCCACGACGGGCTCGCACGCGGACGTACCACGGCCGGTGGACAGTTCTATCCGGTGCCGGGCGGAATGCTGGAGACCGCCGAGAACCTGCGCCGCGAGTACGGCATCACCCGTGCCGAGCAGGACGAGCTTGCGGTGCGTTCGCATCGCAGCGCCGTGGCGGCCCAGGAGTCGGGTGTCCTGGCTGAGGAGATCATTCCGGTGACCGTGCGCTCACGCAAAGGCGAGACGGTGATCGATACCGACGAGCACCCGCGTGCCGACACCACGGTCGAGGCGCTGGCCAAGCTCAAACCCGTTCTGCTCAAGCAGGATCCGGAGGCCACCGTGACCGCGGGCAACTCCAGCGGCCAGAACGACGCCGCGTCCATGTGCATCGTGACGACTCCGGAGAAGGCGGCCGAGCTCGGCCTGCGGCCGCTGGTCCGGCTGGTGTCGTGGGGATGCGCGGGCGTCGCACCCAACGTCATGGGTATCGGTCCGGTGCCTGCCACCGAGGTCGCCTTGGCCAAGGCAGGCCTGCAACTCAGCGAAATCGATCTGATCGAGCTCAACGAGGCGTTCGCCGCCCAGGCATTGGCCGTGATGAAGGAATGGAAGTTCGGCGAGGCCGACTTCGAACGCACCAACGTGCGGGGATCCGGTATCTCGCTGGGACATCCGGTCGGGGCGACCGGCGGACGGATGCTCGCCACCCTGGCCCGGGAACTCGATCAACGTCAGGCCCGCTATGGGCTGGAGACCATGTGCATCGGCGGCGGGCAGGGCCTGGCCGCTGTATTCGAGAGGGTGGCACCGTGACCAGACTCGCGCAGACGTTGGGGCTCAGCGAGTTCCAGACCGAGATCGTCACGACCGTGCGGCAATTCGTCGACAAGGAAGTGATCCCCACCGCCCAGGAGCTGGAGCACTCCGACACCTACCCGCAGGCCATCGTCGACAAGATGAAAGAGATGGGCCTGTTCGGGTTGATGATCCCCGAAGAGTACGGCGGGCTCGGCGAATCGCTGCTGACCTATGCGCTGTGCGTCGAGGAACTCGCCCGCGGCTGGATGAGCGTGTCGGGGGTGATCAACACCCACTTCATCGTCGCCTACATGATCCGCCAGCACGGAACCGATGCCCAGAAGCAGAAGTTCCTGCCGCGCATGGCCACCGGTGAGACACGCGGCGCATTCTCGATGTCCGAGCCCGAGTTGGGTTCGGACGTGGCGGCCATCCGGACCCGGGCCAAGAGGCACGACGACGGCACCTACACGATCGACGGCCAGAAGATGTGGCTCACCAACGGCGGCAGTTCAACCCTGGTGGCCGCGCTGGTCCGCACCGACGAAGGGGCCGACAAGCCGCACCGCAACCTGACCGCTTTCCTGGTCGAAAAGCCCACCGGCTTCGGTGAAGTCGTTCCCGGGTTGACGATTCCCGGGAAGCTGGACAAGCTCGGATACAAGGGCATCGACACCACAGAGCTGATCTTCGACGGCTATCGAGCCAGTGCCGACGATGTCCTCGGCGGCGCCACCGGGCAGGGCTTCTTCCAGATGATGGACGGGGTGGAGGTAGGTCGGGTGAATGTGTCTGCGCGTGCTTGTGGGGTGGGCATCCGCGCCTTCGAGTTGGCGGTGCGTTACGCGCAACAGCGGGAGACCTTCGGCAAGCCGATCGCCGAACACCAGGCGGTAGCCTTCCAATTAGCCGAGATGGCAACAAAAGTCGAGGCCGCGCACCTGATGATGGTCAACGCCGCCCGACTCAAGGACTCCGGCGAACGCAACGACGTGGCTGCGGGCATGGCGAAGTATCTTGCCAGTGAGTTCTGTTCCGAGGTCACCCAGCAGAGCTTCCGAATCCACGGCGGCTACGGCTATTCCAAGGAGTACGAGATCGAGCGGCTGATGCGCGACGCACCTTTCCTGCTGATCGGTGAGGGCACCAGCGAGATTCAGAAGAACATCATCAGCAAGCGGCTGTTGTCCGACTATCGGGTCTGAACCGTGTCCATACCCGATTTCGCGGCACGGCCGCAGCTGGCCGAGGATGTGGCACGGCTGATCCGGCGGCGGATCTTCGACGGCACCTACCCGGCGGGCAACTACATCCGGCTCGAGCAGCTGGCCGCCGAGCTGGGTATCAGTGTGACGCCGGTGCGGGAGGCGTTGTTCGGCTTGCGAGCCGAGGGGCTGCTGACCCAACAGCCCCGGCGCGGGTTCCTGGTGCTGCCCGTCACCCGCCGGGACATCGACGACGTGGCCGGTGTGCAGGCCCACATCGGCGGACAGCTGGCGTTGCGGGCCGCCGGCCAGATCAGCGACGCGCAGCTCGATGAACTCGACCGGATCCAGCGGGAGCTGGAAGAGGCGTATGCGCGCGACGACCATGAGGCCGCGGTCCGGCTCAACCACGCCTTCCATCGTGGCGTCAACCGGGCGGCCGAATCGCCGAAGCTCGCTCAGCTCATGTCCCAGATCACCCGTTACGCACTGGAATCGGTCTACCCGACGGTCGAGGGCTGGCCCGAACAGTCCACGCACGACCACCGCCGGGTGCTGGCCGCGCTGCGGGCCCGCGACGGGGATTCGGCTCGCGATGCCATGGCCGAACATCTGTGTGCGGCGTCCAAGCCGTTGACCGATCACCTCGACCGGTTGGGTGTGTTGGAGTAGCCAAGAGAAAAAGGTGCGTAATGGCAGGCGTTCTCGACGGGATACGGGTGCTCGACTACGGGCGGTTCATCGCCGCGCCCTGGTGCAGCGCGATCCTGGCCGACATGGGCGCGGACGTGCTGCGAGTGGAGAAGCGCGAAGGCGGGGAGGATCGTTGGGTTCAGGCCGTCACCGAAGGCGGTGAAGGCGGAACCTTCCTGCAGTGCAACCGCAACAAGCGCTCGCTGACGTTGGACTCCACCACCGCGGAGGGCGCCGAGATCACCCGGCGACTGGTGGCGAGCGCCGACATCGTGGTCGCCAACATGCCCGCGGCCGGAATGCGGGCCAGCGGTTTGGATTACCAGACGCTGAAGGCGGTCAAGCCCGACATCATCCTGGCCAGCGCGACGGCCTACGGTGAGGGTGGTCCCTACAGCGACAAGATCGGCTTCGACGGGGCCGGGCAGGTGATGTCAGGGGCGGTCTATCGGCAGGGTCTGCCGGAACAACCCATCCGAACCGTCGTGCCCTACGCGGATTTCGGGACGGCGCTGACGTTGACGATCGGTGTGATGATGGCGTTGTATCACCGCGACAAGACCGGGGAGGGCCAGCACGTCGAGGGTGCGCTGCTCCCCACCGCGCTGATGCTGTCGAACGCCTTTCTGATCGAGCGGGAACTACTGCAGGTCGACAAGCCCCGGATGGGCAACAAGGGCGCTTCGGTCGCGCCGTGCGACCTCTATCGCACCGCTGACGATCAGTGGGTCCTGTTGCAGGTCGCCGGACAGCCCATGTTCAAGCGCTGGTGCCGGCTGGTGGGGCGCGAAGAACTGTTCGACGATCCGCGCTTCGCCAACGACGACATCCGCTGGGCCAACGGCGACGTCCTCAACGACATCATGGCCGACTGGTGTGCCGACAAGACCAAGGCCGAAGTGATGGACCTGTTGGAGAAGGCGAAAATGCCTGCCGCGCCGCTACATTCCCCGCAAGACGTGCTCGATGACCCGCATGTGCAGGCCATGGGCTACCTCCAGCGGGTGCCGTTCCCCGGCGCATCGCGCGACGTACCGATCATCGAAACGCCGTTCCGGATGTCGGCGACGCCGGGCACGATCCGGCATCGGGCCCCGCTGCTCGGCGAGCACACCGACGAGGTGCTCGCCGAGATCGGCTATGACGCAGGCGCGATCGCGGGTCTGCGAGCGAACCAGATCGTGTGAGTCAGAGACTCTCGCCGATGGACTGCAGAGCCTCGAGTTGATCGCAGAAATGCTCGGCGCTGCTCGCCTGCACCGAGCAGTTGGCGATCGTGGCACCGACGTCGCGTAACCGGCCCAGCCGTGTGCGTGCGGCATCCGGGTCGCCGAGCGGGTCCAGCGCCGCACCGGGGGACAGGACGATGTCGAAATCCGCGGGCAGCTGACGAGACCCGAGGAACTCGGCGATGGTGTCAGGCGACAGGCCGAAAGGCATCCAGCCGGTGCCGAATTCGACGGCGCGACGTAGCGAGCGTTTGGTGCGACCGCCCACCCACACTGCGAGATCCGTCCTGGGCGCGTGGGGCTCGATGGCGAAGCCGTCGACCACCGGCTGCCCCCACGCGTCCCGCAGCTTGGCGATGTCGCGGTCGGCCGCGGCTCCGCGATCGTTCCACCGGGCACCGAGCAGCTCGAATTCCTCGGTGAGCGACCCCACGCCGACGCCGAGGATGAGGCGTCCACCGCTGAGCCGGTCCAGGGTCCCATAGCTCTTGGCCAGCGCCACCGGATGGTGGTACGGGAGTACCACCACCGCGGTGGTCAAGCGAATGCGTCGAGTCCGCGCGGCCAGGAATGACAAGGTGGCCAGAGGATCCCAATAGACCGTCCCGCGCACTGCTGCGGCCGAGGCTGGTATTCCCGTGTGCTCGGCACACGTGAGGTGGTGAAACCCCAACTTGTCTGCCGCCTCGGCGACCAACGCCAGCTCATCGGGGCCGGCGCCGGCCTCCCACGGGGAGAACTCGCCGGGGTGTTGCATCACGATGGGTGTGGATAGCCCGAGTTTCATGGCGCTGCCTCCTTGATTGGATCCTTGCAAAGCTGACGGCGGCGACGACGGCCAGGTCGGTGGCAGCCTGCCGTTGGTGGTCACCGCTCACGGTCCCTCAGCATCGCGCGCAGCGCGGCGTTGTCGATTTTTCCGGTTGCGCCGCGCGGGACGGCGTCCTCGTCGTCGAGGAGCAGCCACAGCGTCGGCACCTTGAATGAACTGATGGCTTCTCGCGTGGCCGCACGTAGTGCCTCCACCGACAACCCGTCGCCCACTATCGCCGCACCGACCTGATTGACCTGGCCGTCAGGAACATTGGCCACATACGCCTCGCGGACCCCCGGAATCGATCTCAACGCCCGCGCCACCTCACTCGGATACACCGTGGCGCCGCGGACCTTGAACATGTCGTCGGATCTACCGCGGTAGAACAGGAATCCGTCGTCGTCGAAGTATCCGAGATCGCCGGTGGGGTAGTAGCCGTCGGCGGTGAACACCTGCTCGCGGCTGCGCCGGCAGATTCCCCGCATCACGTGCGGGCCGCGTATCTGGATCGCCCCGATTTCGCCATGGGGCAGCGCCCCGCCGGTCGCGGTGTCGACGATGCGCACGTCCATGCCGTCGAACGGCTTTCCGCAGCTGCCCCACGCCGATGCGGGCATGTCGGTGTCCGCCCGGAATCCGCAGTACGGGCCGAACGATTCGGTCATCCCCAACAACGCCGCCCGTGCCCCGGGCCGTGACCGCATCCCCTCCGGCAGCAGCGCCTCCAGGCTTCCTGGTCGCAATGAGCTCAAGTCTGCGGTACCGGCGTGGCGGGCCAGTGCCTCGGCCTGCTCGGGCCAGCCGCGGAACAGCGTCACCCGTTCGCGCTGAAGCAGTGCGAGAGTCGAGTCGGGGGTGGGTATCGGTTCGGTCACCAGAGTCGCACCGGCCACCAGGGCCGACAGGATGCCTGCGCCGAAGCCGCCGACCCAGAAGAACGGCATGGGCAGGTACAGGCGGGTGTCGGCGGTGATGCAGCGTGCATCGAGGCCGGCCCGGGTGGCGCCCAGAGCATTTCGGTGCGAGTGCACCGTTCCCTTCGGGGGACCGCTGCTTCCCGAGGTGAACATGATCACCATCGGATCGCTCTCTCGTACCTGCGCGGACATCGCGTCAGCCACACCGCGGGGCCCGGCGAATCGCAGCGCCTGCTCGGCGGTCCACACGGTGTGCAGGGCAGGCAACCGATCCGGGTCCACCGCATAACGATGTCCACGGAACTCCTCGACCACGATGAGGAACTGCACCGAGGCCATCCGCAGCTGGGCTGCCAGTTCGGCCGGACGCAGCAAGGTGCTCAACGGCACCAGCACCGCACCGATCCGCATCAGCGCGAGGGCGATGCGCACCCAGTCCACCCCATTGGGCATGACGAGGCCGACGCGTGACCCCTTGGTGATGCCCTGCGCGATGAACCCCGCGGCCAATTCGGCTGTACCGGCGTCAAGTTCGGCGTAGGTGAGGCCGGCATCGGGGTCGACTACCGCGGACGTCGTGGACGACGAATGAGCGCGCAGCAGTGCGTCGATGGTGTCGGGTTCTCGATCAGACACCGAACAACCTCGCCAGTGCGGGCACGTCCGGTTTGCCACTGGACAGTGTCGGCAACTCGGCGGGACGGCACACCGCGAATACGCGGGGAATCTTGTAGGCCGACAGGGTGCCGCGCAGTTCGGTCCGGACCGCTTCGATGTCGACTCGGCCATCGGTGACGATGACCGCGGCGACGATCTGTCCGCGCTCGTCGTCGGGCAACCCCAGGACATGTGCGGTGAATCCCAATGCTGCCAGCGCCTTCTCGATCTCACCGGGGGTGACGTTGGCACCGGTCGTCTTGATCATCGCGCCCGCGCGGCCGAGAAAGTAGAAGTAGCCGTCGTCGTCGATGCGCACCAGATCACCGGTGTGAAACCAACCGTCGGCGTCGAAGCAGTCCTCACGATTGCGTCCGTAGTAGCCCTGCATGACATACCGACCGCGGACACACAGTTCGCCTGATGCCGTCACTTTGGTCTCGAACCCGGGAGCGGGCTTGCCATAGCTGCCGCGCCGCTGCTCAGGTTGGTCACCTTCGTCGGCGTCGATCAACAGCACGCTGCCGGTTTCCGTCATTCCGAGCATGTTGTGACGAAGTTCTGGGTCGGGAGGTCGGGCGTCGGGGGCCATGATGGGGTAGAGGTTGCCGCGTCGTGCCGAAAAGTGCCGGTCCGGATAGCTCGGGTGACGGGCCAGGTGGGCGATGCCGGAGACGAATCCGTTGGTGATGGTGGGGTTTTCGGCCTCGATGAGATCGAGAGTGGCGCCGGCATCGTCCGCGTTCGAACAAATCAGGGTCGCCCCGGCTGCGATCGTGGCCAGCAGACCGAACGCGAAGCCGCCGACCCAGAAGAACGGCGAGTTGCAGAACAGCCGGTCAGCGGCGGTGAGCCCACGGATCTCGTTGAGATTGCGCTGATGTCCGATCAGCGACCCGTGAGTGTGCACGACACCTTTGGGAGAGCCGGTGGATCCTGAGGTGTAGATGATGGCCAGTGGATCGCATCCGTCCACATCGTGCTCGATATCAGCCAAGGTCGGGATGTCGGCGCGCGGCATATCGAACAACACGTGCCGAAGACACGGTGTCTCGATATCCGCGAGGCGTTGCACGTAGTCGTGATTGCGGAAGGTGCGCGCCGACAGCAGGATCGCGGTATCGCTGTCGCGAAGTTGGGTATGCAACTCGGTGGCGGTCAGGAAGGTGGAGTACGGCACCACGACCGCACCGATGCGTGCGGCAGCCAACATGCCCACCACGAAATCGACACCGTTGGGATAGAGCAGTCCGATGTGCGTGCCCTTGCCGGCGCCGAGCGCGATCAGGCCGCCGGCCACCTCGGCCGAACGCCGCTGTGCCTCGGCGTAGCTGATCCGCTCGTCATCGCAGTTCAGCAGTGGGCGCTGACTCGCCCCACGCAGCAGCCCGGCAACAGTGTCAGACACGAGAGGCGAAATGATCCCGTACTGCGCCCAGATCGGCTTTCCCGGAAGGTGTTCGGGGAATCGTCTCGACGATGACGATGTCGGTGGGGATTTCGTAACGCGCCAGACGGCCGTGTAGGTATTCGAGCAGAGCGTCGACGGTGGTCGTGCCGTGCAGCTCCACCATGGCCACCGGTGTCTCGCCCAATCGGTCATCGGGCATGCCGATCACGGCCGCCCCGCGGACGGCCGTGTGGCCCTCCAGCGCCGTGCGGACATCGTCGGGCATCACCTTGAACCCGCCTCGGATGATGGCCTGATCGGCACGGCCGAGGATCCAGACGAATCCGTCGGCGTCGATACGGGCCAGGTCGGTGGTGCGCAACCAATCGGCATCGGCATCGAACTGTGCCGGTTTGACCTCCAGCAAGCCTGTCTCGTCCGGCTTGAGCGGAGTGCCGTTCTCATCGACCACCCGCAGCCGGGCGCCGGGATTGGCCCGCCCGACACTGCCACGCTTGGCTTTCCAGTATTTCTGGTGATCGGCAAGCGTCCAGCCGGCCACCCCGCCGCCGAACTCGGTGGCGGCATACGACGTCAGCACCGGGATACCGAACTTCTCGGTGAATGCGTCGGCGTCGTCGGCGGACAGGGGCGCGGTACCCGAAGTGACGGCGCGAATACCGGCGAGGTCGTCGCGGGTGAGGTCAGAGTGCAGCACCATGCGCAGCGCAGCCGGCACCAGCGAGACCGCCCTGGGCTGATGCTCGCGGACCGCAGCAGCCCAGCGCGCCAGGTCGAACTTGGGCAGCAATACGAAAGGCCGGGCCTCGGCGATGCACAACAGCACCCGGAACACGCCGCCGACATGCACCAGAGGAGAGTTGACGATCGCCACACCCCGCCGCAGTTCGGTTGGTGGCGGCGCGGTTTCGGGATCGCGGCCGATGACGCTGCGGGCCAGCATGTCGTAGGTGAGGTCGACGCGTTTGGGTGGGCCGGTGGTGCCGCTGGTCAGCATCCACACCGCCACACCCGGGCGCCCTGCGTCCTGGGACGGTCGGGTGGCGGGGCTGATCTCAGGCTCGGTATCGAGATCGTGGATCGTCACCGTCGTCGTCGTGGCCGACGGCGTTGCCAGGGTGGCGATGTCCTCGGCCAGGCCGACGAGTACCGGCAGCCCGAGGGCGTCGATGTCGGCACGGGTGCGCTCATCGCCGCGGGATGGATTGATCACGACGACGGTGCCGCCCGCGGCCAGTACACCGAGCAGTGCCGCCACATGCGCGGGCTGATTGCGCAGCATGATGCCGACCCGCATGCCGGAAGACGCCGCGCTGATGCGCCGCGCCAGCGTCGCGACCTGGCCCCAGGTTGCCCACCGGCCGTCGAACTGGATGGCGTGCGCGGCCGGATCCAGATCGAGAACCGCATCGATGCGCCGTGAAAGGGGATGGGCCATCAGCGGATCCGGGGCGCTGTCTTGGGCACAGGACGGCCGGCCAGTTCCGCCTTGGCGATCGGGTTGCCGAGCCGGGTGTAGATGAGTCCCTGATCCATCGCGGCACGGTAGGGCTTGTCCAGGGACTCCCAGATCGCCTTCACGGTTCCCTGCGTGGCCGTTGGGGGTTTCGCGGCGATGGTGGTGGCGATCTCGTTCGCGCGGTCCCACAGCTGATCCCTCGCGACCACCTCGGTCACCAGGCCGATGCGCAGCGCGGTATCGGCGCCCACGCGTTCGTCGTTGCCCATCAACGCCATTCGCAAGGTATCGCCGAGCCCGATGCGGCGCATCAGCCCGACCGGCTCCAGCGCCGACACCAAACCGGCACTGACGTGGGAATCGAAGAACGTGGCCTCCTGCGAGCAGATCACCACGTCGGCTTCGTTCACGAAATACAGCGCGCCTGCCGTGCACATGCCCTGCACCGCGCACACCACGGGCTTCCACATCTTCTGCCACTTCGGGCTGAGAAGTTCGCCTGGGTCTTCGTGGTTCCAGACGATCTCGGGCTGGCCGTAGCTCGACTTCACGTCCAGGCCGGCACTGAACGCCCGGTCACCGGCTGCGCGCAGCACCACGGCGTTGATGCCCTCGTCGGCCTTGATCGTGTGCCAGGCGTCGCGCATCTCATTGCACATCGTGCGGTTGAACGAATTCAGCGCTTCGGGGCGGTTCAACGTCACCGTGGCAACGCGAGATCCGTGATCGAGGTCGAGGAGGATGGTGTCGAATGACATTACCGCGCCTGCCAGTTGGGCTTGCGCTTCTCGACGAACGCCCGCGGCCCTTCGAGGGCATCCTCGGTGCGCACCACGCGCTCGCGAAATGTCTCGGCCAGGATCTCGGCCTCGTGCAGCGGCAGGTCAAGCGTCTTGTGGATGGCCAGCCTGGTTCCCCGGACCGCCAGCGGCGCGTTGAGACACACGGTGTCGGCGATCTCGTGTGCGCGTTCCAGCAGGCGAGAGTGTTCGACGATCTCGGTGATCAACCCCAGCTCGTAGGCGCGTTCGACGGTCATGCGTTCGTGCTTGCCCATCAACGCCATTCGCAGCGCCACCGAGCGGGGGAGGGCGCGGGCCAGGCGCACCATCTCGCGGGCCGCCACCAAGCCGATGCTCACATGCGGATCGAAAAACGTTGCCTTGTCCGAGGCGATCACGATGTCGCCGGTGGTGACCCAGTCCAAGCCGGCGCCGCAGCAGATGCCGTTGATCGCCACCACGACCGGCTTGGCCATGGTGCGGAACGGCGGGGTGCCCTCCTGCGGTGCCTCCCATTGCTCGTAGGTGGACAGGTAGGGTCGCTCGTTGACGACCTTGCCGTCGCCGGGGATTTCCTTGACATCGGCCCCTGTACAGAACGCACGGCCGGTGGCGGTGACGATCATCAGCCACACGTTGTCGTCGTTCTCGGCCTCGGCGTAGGCGGTCCGCAACTCGGTGATCATGTGTGGTGACAGCGCATTGAGCGCGTCGGGCCGGTTCAAGGTGATGGTGGCCTTGTGGCCGTCCACCTCGTACTTGATGGTCTCGTACGTAGCAAAAGTGGTCATCTGTTCCTCGTGTTCATCGGCCCTGGAAGTCCGGGTCTCGCCGTTCCCGGAACGCGGCCAGGCCTTCTTTGAAATCGCTGGTACGGCAGGAGAGTTCGAGGTTCGACAGCTCTTGATTGAGCGACTGCGACAGGGTTGCGTGCTGTCCGTAGGCGATGGCTTGTTTGGCCAGCCCGATCGCGACGGTCGGACCGGCGGCCAGCCGGCCCACCAACGTGTCGAGCGCCGTGTCCAATTCGTCGGCCGGAACCGCACTGTCGATGAGTCCCCAGTCCGCTGCCTGGGTACCCGTGACCTTCTCACCCAGCAGCAGCATGCGCTTGGCCCGGGCCACCCCGGCCAGCCGGGGCAACAGCCAGGTCGCCCCGGAATCGGGGGTGAATCCCCGGCTCATGAACGGCTCCCAGAACGTCGCTGCCGTATCGGCGACGGTGAAGTCGGCGGCCAGGGCCAGATTGCATCCCAAGCCCACCGCCCAACCCCGGACTGCGCACACCACCGGCAGTTGGATGGTGGCGACCAATTCGATGACGCGGTGGGCGGTGTGCGGTATCCGGCGGACCAGGTCGCCGGTGCGGGGCCGCCGGTCTGAATCGTTGGTGGCCATCCAATCGGCTCCGGTACAGAAGTCGTCACCGGCCCCGGTGATCGCGATGGCACGCAGCGAATCGTCGTAGGCGGCGGCGGTCAGGATGTCGACCAGGTCGTCGATCATCTGATGGCTCAACGAGTTACGTCGCGACGGACGGTCGAGGCCGATGCGCAGCACGGAGTCCGCGCGGGACGTGGTCACCGAACCGTCGCTCACCTGGAACCCAGCCTTTCCCTATCCATACAGTTGCCCATACAGTAGGCGATGCGGTTACTATCTTGTACAAGTTAGCAAGGAAAGGTCGTCGATGGAAGGACGCATACGGCGCATCCGGCAGCCCCGGGTTGCCGAGATCGTCGCGTCCAAATTGCGCGACGACATCCTGTCCGGCCGTCTGCGCGAAGGCGACATCCTGCCCACCCAGGAGAGCCTGTTTCAGGAGTTCGGGGTCAGTCCACCCGCCTTGCGCGAGGCCATCCACCTGCTCGAGACCGACGGACTGATCTCCGTGCGCCGCGGGAACGTCGGAGGTGCGGTGGTGCAGACGCCGTCGGCCGAGCGCACCGCGCACATGATCGGCATGGTGCTGCAGACCCGTGCCGCTACGCCGGCCGATGTCAGTGAGGCGCTGCTGCGCCTCGAGCCGATCTGTGCGGGGATGTGCGCTGCCCGGGAGGACCGGGCGACCGAGGTGGTTCCGCATCTGCAGGCCGAGATCGATCTGCAGGCAGCGCAATTCGATGACACCTCGCAGTATGTGCCGAACGCCAGAAGGTTCCACGAAGCCCTGGTGTCTCGATGTGGCAATGAGCCGATGATCCTGCTGATCGGCTCGCTGGAGTTGATCTGGTCCACCCACGAGTCCGGGGTATGGACCGGGGAGGGCGAGGCGGGCATGTCGGACAAGACCATGCGGGCGGCACTTCGTGATCACCAGCGGCTGCTGGACGCGATCGCCGACGGCAACTCGGCGCGGGCGACCAAGCTCGCGGCCGACCATCTCACCGCCGCGCGGCGCACGACGCTGGCTGCCGGCAACGACAAAACCATTGAAGCGAGGTTGATTTCGCATGACAGATGACCGGGTGCTGTTCGAGGTCGATGCGGATCACCGCATCGCCACCATCACGCTGAACAATCCAAGGCAGCGCAACTCCTACGATGCGGCGATGCGCGACGAGATCGCCCGCTACCTCGACATCGTGGCAGATGACGACGATCTGACCGTGGTGTTGCTACGTGGTGCCGAGGGCGTGTTCAGTACCGGCGCGGATATGAACAATGCCTACGGCTGGTATGGCGATGAGCGCTCGCGCGAAGAGCAGAGTGCTGGAGCGGAGCGCTCGCGCGAAGCTGCTCCCAAGAAGTCTCGTCCCAGCCAGCGTCGGCGGCTCACCGTGGACCGCAAGTCTTTTGGCTTCTATCACAACTTCATGGGGTTCCCGAAGGTCACCGTGGGGGAGATCAGCGGTTACGCGCTGGGCGGTGGATTCGAGATGGCGCTGATGACCGACATCTCGGTGATTGCGCGCGATACCAAGATCGGGATGCCGGCCACGCGATTCCTCGGGCCCGCGCTGGGCAGCCTGCACATGTTCTTCCATCGTCTCGGCCCGGTGCTGGCCCGGCGGATGCTGCTGACCGGCGACATCGTCGAGGCCGGATCCATCGAGCACCTCGGCATCTTCACCGACACATGCGACGCCGATCAGGTGCCGGCCCGGGCGCAGTACTGGGCGGCCAAGGCGGCCAAGATGCCGGCCGACGGCGTGGTGATCGCCAAGGAGGCGTTCCGGCTCGTCGAACAGAGCCAGGCATATCAGGGTGAGGAGGTGGCCAGCTACATCTTCCACGCCTACGGCACCAACCTGCAGTTCTCGCCCGGTGAGTTCAATTTCGTCAAGACCCGCGCGCAGCATGGGACGAAGGAAGCGTTCCGGCTCCGCGACGAACATTTCCACGTCCCCGAACCGCAGTAGAAACTCGTCCTGATACCGTTACAGAAACACGATATAGCGTAAAGGTGAAACCATGCCAACACCCGTCATCGTGGGCGCTGCCCGCACTGCGATCGGCCGCTCCTTCAAGGGGACGCTGGTCAACACCCCGCCGGAAACCCTGATCACCACGGTCCTGCCCGAGGTCGTGCGTCGTGCCGGGATCAACCCGGAGGCGATCGACGATCTGATCTTCGCCGAATCCAACTACGGCGGCGGGGATATCGCGCGCTACGCGGCCGACGCGCTGGGCTGGCAGTCGGTGCCCGGTCAGGCCGTCAACCGGCACTGCGCGGGGTCGCTCACCGCGATCGGCAACGCGTCCGCGCAGATCGGCTCCGGCATGGAGCGCGTGCTGGTGGCCGGCGGAGTGCAGTCGCTGTCCTCGTCGCCGCTGATGAAGTGGCGAGTGCCGGGATTCGGTCCCGAGATCGAGTTCATCGAGCCGTGGATGACCCCGACGCATGTCGAGACCCCGGATGCGCCGATGCGCGACATGTCGATCACGGTCGGCTGGAACACCGCGCAGGCCGCGGGCATCAGCCGTGAGGACATGGACGCCTGGGCCGCGCGGTCGCACCAGCGCGCCATCGCCGCCATCGATGCGGGCAAGTTCCTCGACGAGATCGTGCCGCTGAAGGTGAACCAGCCCGACGGCTCGGTCATCGAGTTCAGCGTCGACGAGCACCCGCGCCGCGGCACCACCGCCGAGAAGCTCGCCGAACTCAAGGTCCTGCACCCGGAGATCGAAGGATTCTCCATCACCGCGGGCAACAGCAGCGGCACCAACGACGCTGCCGCTGCTGTCGCGCTGGTCGGCGACGACTACGCGGCCGCGGAAAACCTCAACGTGATGGCCAAGGTCCGGGCTTGGGGTGCGGTCGGCGTGGCCGCCCATGACACCGGCCTGGGCGGCGTCGAGGTGATCGGCAAGGTTCTGGCCCGCGCCGGCCTCAAGCCGTCCGACGTGGCGCTGTGGGAGATCAACGAGGCCTTCGCCTCGGTGCCGATCGCCGCGGTGCGCAAGTACGGCATCGACGAGGAGCTGGTGAACTTCTCCGGCAGCGGCTGCAGCCTCGGCCACCCGATCTCGGCCTCCGGTGCGCGCATGGTGACCACGCTGATCTACGAACTGCAGCGGCGCGGTGGCGGTATCGGTGTAGCCGCGATGTGCGCCGGTGGCGGTCAGGGTGGCGGGCTGGTCATCGAGGTCTAGTTCCGAGGTGCCGAACGTTGGCTTGCGTTCGAGAATTCAGAGAATTTTCGACATCAAGCCAACGTTCGGGCTCAGCTGGCGGCGGCCTTGCGCCGGGCAGGCGTCTTCTTGGCCTTGCCGGAGTTGGCTTCGATCCGCGCTGCGGCGTGGTCGAGGATGCACTCCAGGCCGTACTCGAAGTTCTTCTCGTCGGCCGCGCCGATGCGGTGCCCCTCACTCGTGACCTGTGCCAGCAGCGGGGTGACGTCGGGGTCGATGACCATGGCCTCTTCGTAATCGCCCGGCGCGTTGTCGTTGGCCCGGTTCTTCTCGTAGAGGCGGTGCAGCACGACCGATCCGCGGACATGTACGGACACCGCGGAATACGTGTCGAAGGCATCCTCGACCGACAGCCCGGCCTCGACCAGGCCGGAGATCGCGGTCTCCATCTCCTGCACACCCAGGCGGGCGGCGCGCGGGCTCAATGCCGAGCGGATGAGGATGAGATCACACAGAATCGGGTTACCCATGAAGGCTTTTCGCATGGTTCTGGCGTGGTTGGCCAGCGACTCGCGCCAATCCTTGGCCTCGACGTAGGGGGTGGCGACGACGAACTCGCGCAGCGCGCGGTCGGTCATGGCGTTGAGCAGATCGTCCTTCTTGCGGAAGTACCAGTAGATGCTGGTGACGCCGACGCCCAGATGTTTGCCCAGCAGCGGCATGCTCAGGTTGTCGATCGACACCTGCTCGGCGAGTTCGAAGGCGCCCTTGATGATGTCCTCGGGATTGATGGACCCGCGTTCGCGCCGTTGCCGTTTCTCAGCCGTCGGTTGCTTTGCCACTGCGGGCACCTCCATCGAAGTCGATACTCTCAAGCCGTCCCTGCGCCGCGGTTCAATCGCAGGTGAATTTACCGTCGGCTGCCACCTGAACTGCGCCTATGCGCGCGTGTCGCGGGGTCTTGTCGCTGTCAACCTTACCGGTAGCCCTTCCGTGGGTGCCGTCCACCAATCGCGTCGATGCGTCGCTCGGGCCCTGCCGGCGGGGTGCCGACTCTGTACTGTAATCCCTATAGTAGGCTTTTCCGGGTTATCGGGCTTCGCGAGCGAAGGGGCATTTTGGTGTCGGAAGTAGTTCTGCGGGAGCGTCGGGGTCGGACGCTCATCATCACGATCAATCGTCCGGAAGCGCGTAACGCGTTCAACCTTGCGGTGGTGCAGGGGCTCGCCGATGCCATGGACGAACTGGACGACACCGCCGAGTTGTCGGTGGCGGTCCTCACCGGTGCGGGCGGAAACTTCTGCGCCGGCATGGACCTCAAGGCGTTCGCCTCGGGTGAGCTGCCCTATGTCCCGGGCCGCGGTGCAGGTTTCACCGAACGCCCGCCACGCAAGCCCTTGATCGCGGCGGTCGAAGGGTTCGCGCTCGCCGGCGGTACCGAGTTGGTGCTGGCCACCGACCTGGTGGTCGCCTCCAAGGTCGCCAAGTTCGGCATCCCCGAGGTCAAGCGCGGTCTGGTGGCCGGTGGCGGAGGCCTGTTGCGCCTGCACCAGCGCATCCCGTACCAGAAGGCGATGGAACTCGCTCTCACCGGCGACAGCTTCACCGCCGAGGAAGCTGCCGCGTGGGGCTTCGTCAACAAGCTGACCGAGCCCGGTGGCGCGCTCGACGGTGCGCTCGAACTTGCCGACCGGATCACGGCCAACGGTCCGCTGGCCGTGGCGGTGACCAAAGAGATCATCGCCTCGTCCTCGGAGTGGTCGGCCGACGAGATGTGGAAGAAGCAGGGCGAACTGCTCGGACCGGTGTTCTCCTCGAACGACGCCAAGGAGGGGGCCATCGCGTTCGCCGAGAAGCGCGCCCCCAATTGGACCGGTTCCTGATCCCGGCGGGCAGGAGCGAAGCGACCGGGGAATAGTCTGCGCCATGGATTTGGGATTCGCGGGGACGGCGACCGTCGTCGTGGGCGGTGGCCGGGGGATGGGCTTCGCGACGGCGCAATGTCTGGCCGAGGACGGGGCGCGTATCGCGATCGTCGGGCGGTCGCGCGATGTACTCGACGCGGCGGCAACGAAGTTGACCCGCCTCGGGTCACCGGAGGCAATCGCGATCGTCGCCGACACTTCTGACGGCGCCCAGGTCGAGCAGGCCTTCGCCGAGGTGGCCGAGCGCTGGGGTGAGCTCAACGCCTTGATCAACACGGTCGGCCCGGGTGCTGCGGGCAACTTCGAGGAGTTGACCGACGACCAGTGGCAGGAGGCGTTCGACGCCGGCCTTATGGGCATGGTGCGTTGCGTGCGTGCGGCATTGCCGTTGCTGCGCAACGCCGAATGGGCGCGCATCGTCAACTTCTCGGCCCACTCCACCCAGCGGCAGAGCACCCGGCTGCCGGCCTACACCGCGGCCAAGGCGGCGGTGAACAGTGTGTCCAAGAACCTGTCGCTGTTGCTGGCCAAGGACGAGATCATGGTCAATGTGGTGTCGCCGGGCAGCATCTCGTCGGAGGCGCTGCGGGGCTGGGCCGCCACGGTGGGCGTCGACGGCGACGACCCGTATGCGTTGATGACTGCCATCGATGAGCACTTCGGGCATCCCGCCCACCTGCCGCGTGCCGGACTGCCCAGCGAAATCGGGCCGGTCGCAGCGTTTCTCGCCTCCAGGCGCAACTCCTACATGACAGGGGCGAACATCAACGTCGACGGTGGCAGCGACTTTATCTAGCCTTCATCCGATCCAGGTCCACAGGAGCGCGGTATGGCAACGGCAAGCGAAGCTCGCGACTGGGCCCGCGGTGCCCTGCGCGGTATCGGTGACTCTCTCTACACCCCGTTCTGCGGAACCGACGGTGACGACATCGACTGGGACGCCTACCGGTACCTGGTGCGCTACTGCGTCGGCGATCTGGGCCACCAGATGCTGTGGTGCACCAGTGGTTTGGCCGAGTTCTGGGCGCTCACCCTCGCCGAGCGCAAACAACTGCTCGAGGTCGCGATCGAGGAGGGGCGCCGGGCCAACCCGGACGTCGTGGTTCAGGCGTGCACCGCGGCGACATCGGCCAAAGACTGTCTGGAACTCACACTGCATGCCCAGCAGGCGGGTGCGGACATCGTCTACATCCAGACCCCGATGATGGAGGCACACGGGGGCGAAGGGGTGCTCCGGTTTTTCCAGTACATCGCCGACCGCACCGACATCGCCCTGGGGATGTTCAACTCGCCGTCGTCGGGCTACGTGCTGACACCCGACGAGAGCGCCCGCATCGCCGAGGCGATCCCGGCGGTGTGCGCCACCAAGGAGGGCGCGTTCCGGCCCGCGGCGAGCCGTCGACTGCATGAACTGGCGCCATATCTTGCGGTGTGGGAGTGCGACACCACGGTGTACCGCGCCGGCTGGCTGCGGGACGGCATCGTATGCGCGGCCCAGTTGGGCACTGCCGGATATCTCTACGAAACTCCGCAACGCCGCATTTTCACCGAGTACTGGGGCCTGGTGTATGCCGACCGGCTCATCGAGGCCATGGACTTCGGCCGCGACTCCGGCCTCGATCAGTTCAGCTTTGACATCGGGCCGTGGTTCACGTGTTACCCGGGTCGGGCCGACTATTTCACCCACTGGGCCGGCGCCTTCAAACACGCGGCCTCGGTGTTGGGCCTGCCCATCGGTGACTATCCGCACTCCCGTCCGCCCCAGGTCGTCCTTCCCGAGGCGGCGAAGGCCCAGATCGAGACCGCCTACCGGAAGCTCGGTTTGATCGACTCCTGAGACGTCTTTGCGCAGGTCGAGACCGTAATACCGGGCTTGCGGAATGCGCTACCGATAGGTATACAGTATGTATGTCTGAACGGCTGGAGTGGCATCGGGGAGGTATCGGCGCATGACGGTCGCTGACAGTGTGGGAACTGAGGCGGTGCTGTACGAGACAACGGACGCCGGCGTCGCCGTCATCACTCTGAACCGGCCGGACAGGCTGAACTCCTGGGGCGCCGACATTTCTTCCGGTGTATACGCCGCGTTCGATCGCGCCGAGGCGGATTCCGCGGTACGTGCGATCGTGCTGACAGGCAACGGCCGTGGCTTCTGTGCCGGCGCGTACATGGGAGATATGGCCTCGCTGGGCAACTCGATCAGTGGGGACACCGACGTCAGCAAGCTGGTCGGGGAACGTCACCCCTATTTCCTGACCGAACTGCGCAAGCCGGTCATCGCGGCCATCAACGGCGCATGCGTGGGCATCGGGCTCACCCACGCGTTGATGTGTGACGTGCGGTTCGCCGCTGCCGGAGCCAAATTCGCCACCGCCTTTCCGCGCCGCGGTTTGATCGGCGAGTACGGCATCACCTGGATCCTGCCGCGACTGGCCGGCTGGGGTGCCTCTGCGGATCTGCTGCTGAGCGGGCGGACCTTCCTCGCGGAGGAGGCGCTGCAGCTGGGCTTGGTGAAAGAGGTTGTGGCACCGGAAGATCTGTTGCCTCGGGCACTGGAGTACGCCGAGGACCTGGCTCGCCACTGCTCGCCGGCGTCGATGGCGGTGATCAAACGTCAGCTCTACGGCGATGCTCACGACGATGTGCGCGCTGTCAGTGCCCGCGCCGAGGGCCTCATGCACGAATCCATGGTGCGGCCCGATCTGATCGAGGGCATTACCGCTTTCTTCGAGAAACGGCCTCCGAATTTCCCGTCCCTGAAAGAAGGTTGATGACATGACCGAAGCTCCCGAGCGGCTTCCGTACCTCGCCGTCGACGTCGACAACCACTACTACGAACCGGTGGACGCGTTCACCCGCCACCTGCCCAAGGAATTCCGCAGCCGCGGAGTCCAGATGGTGCAGGACGGGAAGCGCACTTTGGCGCTGTTCGGCGGCACGGTCAACCATTTCATCCCGAACCCCACCTTCGACCCGATCATCGAACCGGGCTGCCTGGATCTGCTGTTCCGCGGTGAGATCCCCGAAGGAGTGGATCCGGCGTCACTGATGAAGGTGGACCGGCTGGCCGATCATCCCGAATACCAGAACCGCGACGCCCGGGTGAAGGTATTGGACCGGCAGCGCCTGGAGACGGTGTTCATGCTGCCGACCTTCGCGTGCGGCGTGGAGGAGGGTCTGAAACACGATATCGAGGCCACTATGGCCTCGGTGCACGCCTTCAACCTGTGGCTGGACGAGGACTGGGGTTTCGATCGTCCCGACGGCCGCTTCGTGTCCGCGCCGATCATCTCTCTGGCCGATCCCGAAAAAGCCGTCGAGGAAGTCGAATTCGTACTCAGCCGGGGCGCCAAGCTGGTGTGCGTGCGGCCGGCCCCGGTGCCGGGCGAGGTCAGGCCGCGATCCCTGGGCGATCCGCTGCACGATCCGGTGTGGGCGCGGCTGGCGGAGGCCGGAGTGGGCGTGGTCTTCCATCTGTCGGACTCCGGGTACATGGCGGTCCCTGCACTGTGGGGCGGCAGCGGCGTGTTCAAGGGATTCGGCAAGCGTGATCCGCTCGACATGGTGATCATGGACGACCGGGCCATTCACGACACCATGGCCTCGATGATCGTGCACCAGGTGTTCACCCGGCACCCCAAGCTCAAGGTCGTCAGCATCGAGAACGGCTCCTACTTCGTCTACCGGTTGATCAAGCGATTGAAGAAGGCGGCCAACAACGCGCCGTACCACTTCAAGGAGGATCCGGTCGAGCAGCTGCGCAACAACGTCTGGATCGCCCCGTACTACGAAGACGATGTGAAGCTGCTCGCCGAGACCATGGGCGTCGACAAGATCCTGTTCGGCTCGGACTGGCCGCACGGCGAGGGCCTGGCCGATCCGACCACCTTCACCGCCGACATTCCGCAGTTCCCCGAGTTCAGTCACGAGGACACCCGAAAGGTCATGCGCGACAACGCCCTCACCTTGCTCGGCGATCCCGAGCGCACCGCTCCCGGTGCTCAGCACCTCTCGGTGTCGGTGTAACCGCCCACCATGGCCGAATGGACCATCGGTGCCGTCGTCGACGCGATCGCCGAGGCGGTACCCGACCGCGAGATGACGGTGTGCGGGGCACGCCGCACCACGTTTGCCGAAGGTGCTGACCGGACCCGTCGGCTGGCGAACTTCCTTGCCTCCCAAGGGCTGGGCGCGTACCGGGAGCGCGGGGATCTGAACCGCTGGGAATGCGGTCAGGACGTGATCGCGCTCGTCATGCACAACGACCGGTACCCCGAGATGGTGATCGGCTGTCTCAAGGCGCGCACCGTCCCGGTGAACGTCAACTACTACTACTCACCGGGCGAGGTGGCCGACCTGCTGGCGTATCTGAAGCCTCGCGCGGTGATCTACCACCGCTCACTCGGGGCGAAGTTCGCTTCCGTGTTGAGGGATGAGGCGCTGCAGGCCGAATTGCTCATCTCGGTCGACGACGGTGAGGGCGCCGAGTTGCCGGGCGCGGTGTCGCTCGAAGACGCTCTTGCCCAGGGTGATACGGACCGAGTGGGCCCGGCGTCGCCCGATGACCTGCTGATGGTCTGCACCGGCGGCACGACCGGCCGTCCCAAAGGAGTGATGTGGCGCCAAGGCGATATCTACGTGTCGTCGATGAACGGCGCCGATCATGCCCACGTGAGTGAGATCCACGACAAAGTGGCCAATGCCGGTCCGCCCTGGTTCGCGGTATCCCCGTTGATGCATGCCGCCGGGATGTGGACCGCGTTCTCCGGCATGTTGTCCGGCCAGACTGTGGTGCTGCACGACACCAAGCCACGCTTCGACCCGCGCACGGTGCTCGAAACCGCGCAACGGGAGAAGATCGGCTTGATGACCATGGTCGGCGACGCCTATGCCGCACCCATCGTCGAGGAGCTGGGCAGGCGATCTTACGATCTGTCGTCGATGTTCGCCATCGGCACCGGCGGTGCGGCCACCAATCCGAAACATCAACGCGCACTGCTGGAACACATCCCGCAGATCACCATCATCAACGGGTTCGGTTCGTCGGAGACCGGCAACATGGGGTTCGGCCACACCCAGCGCGAAACGCCAACCGCCGAGACCTTTCAGTTGCGCGCCGGTGGACTGGTCCTGGCCGACGACTACTCGCATTTCCTGGAACCCGGTGACGCCAGGGTGGGCTGGGTGGCACGCAATGGCCGCATCCCGCTCGGCTACTTCAACGACGAGGCTGCGACGGTGAAGACGTTTCCCGAGGTCGCCGGCGAGCGGGTGGTGACCTCCGGTGATCGCGCCTCGCTCGATGCGGACGGCACCCTGCGCCTCTTGGGGCGAGATTCGTTGGTGATCAACACCGGTGGGGAGAAGGTGTTCGTCGAGGAGATCGAAGAAGCCCTTCGGGCCCACCCTCACGTGGTGGACGCGCTGGCTGTCGGACGCCCCAGTGAGCGGTGGGGTGAAGAAGTCGTGGCATTGGTGTCGATCCGCGGTGCCGTTGACGCCGTCGCGCTGCGGGAGCACTGTGCGACCCGGCTGGCGCGGTTCAAACTGCCCAAGGATGTGTTGTTCGTCGACGAGGTTCGCAGGCTCGGCAACGGCAAGGCCGATTACCGCTGGGCGAAGCGCTTGGCAACGCAGGAAGTGGAGATGGCGTGACGGACACAGTGAACCGAGTGATCGATTGTCTGGCCAACGTGCACTTCGGCGAGACCGAGAACCAGCCCACCTTCATGAAGAAGGTGCGCGACGACTACTTCAAGGGCCCGACGTCGATGTACGACCCCATCGACCTGGCCGAGATGCTCGACGAGATGGACACCCACGGTGTGCAGCGCGCGATTCTCATGGACAACCTCACCAAACCCTCGGTGACGGCCCGCAAGTTCGTTGAGGCCCATCCCGACCGCTTCGCGCTGGCGATGGGCGGGGTGAATCTGCTGCGCCCGATCCCGTCATTGCGCGAGCTCGCGGCGGTGGCCTCGGATCTGCCGGTCGTCTACACGGTTGTCGGACCGAGCTTCTGGGGAGACGGGCAGTACCCGCCGAGCGACGCGGTGTACTACCCGCTGTACACCAAATGCGCCGAGCTGGAACTGCCGTTGTGTGTCAACACCGGCCTTCCCGGCCCGCCGATTCCGGGCGAGGTGCAGAACCCCATCCATCTCGACCGCGTGTGCGTGCGTTTTCCCGAGTTGAAGCTCTGCATGATCCACGGCGCAGATCCGTGGTGGGACATCGCGATCCGGATGCTGATCAAGTATCAGAACCTGCGGCTCATGACCTCGGCCTGGTCGCCGAAGCGGTTGCCCGAGTCATTACTGCATTTCATGCGCACCCGGGGCAAGAACAAGATCATCTTCGCCTCCGATTTCCCGGTGCTGCGTATGCAGCGTGTGGTGCCCGAGGCGCTGGCGCTCGATCTGCCGGCTGACGTGATGGACAACTACCTCTACAACAATGCCGCCGAGTTCTTCTTCGGCGAGAGCCAGGAGAAGGAGCAGTAATGGACCGTTACGAACTGCGCAGGCTGGATTACAGCCTGACCGAGGACCACGTGGATCTTCAGACCGCGTATAAGCAGTTCTTCAAGACGCACTCCGACATCGAGACCGTGCGCGCGGCCGAGCCATCGGGCTTCGACAAGAGCCTGTGGGAAAGGTTGTGCGCCATGGGCGCAACGACGATGGCGCTGCCGGAGTCCGTCGGCGGTGACGGAGCGACACTCGTCGATCTCACGCTGGTGGCCGAGGAACTCGGGCGCTACCTGGCACCCGTTCCGTGGATCGATCATGTGGTGGCGGCGCGGTTACTCGCGCGGCTCGGTGCACTCGAGTCGTCGGAGTCGCAGGGTTCGGAGGACATCCTCAACGGCACCCAGCTGGTGGCGATCGATCCGCAGCAGAACGCACCGACCGCCTCGCGGCTCATCCCGGCGGGCTCGATCGCGGACCACGTCATCGTTCGTGACGGACAAGATCTGGTGAAGCTGGAGTTCTCCACGCGCCCGGCCCGGGTCGACAACATCGGCAAGCTGCCGATGGCCTGGGTGGATCCGGCCGCCGCCGACTCACGGGTGGTACTGGCCAGCGGTGCCGACGCCTTGGCGGCATATCAACGGGCGCTGGATGAATGGCGACTTTTGACCGCTTCGGCACTGGTCGGGCTGGTCGAGGAGACGATGACCATCGCTGCGGAGTTCGCGAAGTCCCGCTATACCCTGGGTGTACCGATCGGGACACTGCAGGGCATCTCGCATCCACTGGCCAACATCGCGATCACCGTTCAAAGCGGGCGTGGTCTGGCCCGTCGGGCGGCGTGGTTCCTCGACAACGAGCCGGACGAGCGGCCGGAACTCGCACCTTCGGCATTCGTCTTCATGGCCGAGGAGGCCGCCAAGGCTGCCACCATGGCGGTCCACGTCCAGGGCGGGCTCGGGGTGTCCGCGGAGGCGGCAGCCACCGCCTACCTGGTGCGAGCCCGCGGCTGGGCGCTGGCCGGCGGTGACCCGGGCGCCACCGCTGTGCACGTCGCCGAAATCGTTGCCGCTCGCGAAAGCAGGGTCTAGACATGGATTTCTCAGTAGTCGAACTGTCCGCGGAAGACGAGGCGTTCCGCGCCGAGGTGCGCGAGTTCCTGGCCAGTGTGGTGACCGAGGATGTCATCCGCCGCGACCGCGAGACCGGTGACAACTTCGACGAAGGTGTGCACCTGGCCCTGGGTGCCGCGGGGTATCTGGAGAAGGAATGGAAGACCGAGGCCGACGGCGGCTTCTCCCGAGTGCGTAGGCGCATCTGGGAATTGGAGAAGCGTCGCGCCGAAGTGCCGTGGGTGACGTGGGGGACCACCGCGATGGTGGCCCGGTCCGTCGCGAAGTTCGCGTCCCCGGAGATCCGCGACGATGTGCTGCGCGGGGTGTTCGACGGGACCGTGCGGCTGTGCCTCGGCTACACCGAACCCGAAGGCGGCTCAGACGTCGCGACGTGCAAGACCCGCGCGGTGCGGGACGGCGACCAATGGGTCATTAACGGCTCCAAGATGTTCACCACGGGAGCGCACAACTGCCAGTACGTCTTCCTGATCACCAACACCGATCCGGAAGCGCCGAAACACAAGAGCCTCACCATGTTCCTGGTGCCGCTGGATTCAGAGGGCATCGAGATCCAGGGCATCCGTACCGTCGACGGTGACCGCACCAACATCGTCTACTACTCCGATGTGCGAGTCGATGACAAGTATCGGCTCGGCGACGTCAACGGTGGTTGGACGGTGGTGCGTGAGCCGCTCGACGCCGAGCACGGGGCCGTCGCGGCCGCCGACGACGGCTTGGCCGACGTGGCGATCATGATGCACCAGGCCGGGTTCATGGCCGAGGCGTTGGACAACGTGGCCGCACTGGTGGGCAGGTCCGGCGCCGTCGACGACGGGTCCGTCGCCTATCGATTGGGGCGCAGCGTCGCTCGAATGGAAGCCTCGCTGTCCTCGCCGAGCATCTTCGGCCGGGTGGCACTGGCGCAGACCATGCGCGATATCGCTCCGGATCTCATGGATATCGCGGGATCTGTTGCCGCACTGCCGATCGGGGCCGACGGGGGAGCCGACGACCGCAGCGAGTACGTCTACCGCTTCGCGCCGCTGGTCGGTATCTACGGCGGCACGCTGGAGGTGTTCCGCAACATGATCGCCCAGCACGTGCTGGGTCTCGGCAAGCCGAATTACTCGGCGCCCAAGGCGAAAGCGTCCTGAGGCAACAACCGCCGAAACGGCATTCCGGCAGGAAAAGTGCGAGTAGCGGCCTGCCGGAATGCCGTTTCGGCGGGATGGCTGGTCAGACTTCGGCCAGCTGCTTGTTGAGCTGATCGCCCTCGATGTCGAGGTTGGGCAGTACGCGCTCCAGCCGCCTGGGCAGCCACCAGGCCTTCTCACCCAGCATCGACATCACGGCCGGCACGATCGCCATCCGCACCACGAAGGCGTCGATCAGCACGCCGAAGGCCAGTGCGAAACCGATCTGCTTGATCATCGGATCGCCGTTGAACACGAACCCGGCGAACACCGACATCATGATCACCGCGGCCGCGACCACGACCCGGCTGGCCTGGGTGAAGCCGTGGGTGACCGCATCGTCGCCGCGGTGCCCGTGAACGTGCGCCTCCTTCATCGACGACACCAGGAACACCTGGTAGTCCATCGCGAGCCCGTACAGCACACCGATCACGATGATCGGCAGCAGGCTCAGGATGGGCCCCGTCGCGGTCAAGCCGAACAACTGCTGGAACCAACCCCATTGGAACAGAGCGGTGGTCGCGCCGAACGTGGCCATTACGCTGAGCAGGAATCCGACGGTCGCCTTGACCGGAACCGCGATCGACCGGAACACCACCAGCAGCACCAGCAATGACAGGCCGACGACGACGCCGATGTAGAGCGGTATGGCCTCGGCGAGGCGATCCGTGGTGTCGACTCCCATCGCGGTGATACCGGTGACGCCGAGGTCGACATCGTGCAACTCGGCCAGCGGTCCGGTGTGGGCCCGGATGTCGCGAACCAGCTGTGCGGTCGCATCATTGGTGGGCCCGGTGGCGGGCACCACCGAGAACAGGGCGAATTCCTCGTCGTCACTGACCTTTTGCAGGCTCACCGATTCGACACCGGCCATTCGGCGCAGATCGTTGTTGGTGTCGACCAGGTCGGCCGTGGTGAGCTTGCCGTTGCCCGCCGCCGGTTCGGCGACCACCACGAGCGGCCCGTTATAGCCCTCGCCGTAGTGGCTGGAGACCAGGTCGTAGCTCTCGCGCTGCGGCGTGCCCTGGTTGTAACTGGCGCCCGCGGGCAGACCCATCGACATGCCCAGTGCCGGCAGCGCCAGCAGCGCGGCGATCACCACGCCGCCGATGGCGACCGGAACCCGGTGGCGCAACACCGCACCGACCCAGGCGGTCGCGAAGCGGTGGTTGGCCGCGTTGTCGGCGGATTGCGTGCGCCGCGACTTGTCGGAGCAGATGCGCTCGCCGACCAGACCGAGCAGGGCCGGCAGCAGCGTGAGGGCGGCGATCACCGCGACCACGACGGTGGCCGCGGCCGCGAGCGCCATCGGGGTCAGCAGCGAGATGCCGACGACGGTCAGCGCAACCAGCGCGATCACCACGGTGGTGCCGGCGAAAATCACTGCACTACCGGCAGTTCCGAGTGCCCGTCCGGTTGCCTCGGAGGCGCTGAGCCCCTGGTCGATGATGAGCCGACGCTGGCGGTTGACGATGAACATCGCGTAGTCGATACCGACGGCCAGGCCCAGCATCAACGCCAGCACGGCGGTCATCGACTGCATGTTCACCAGATGCGAGAACAGGAAGGTTCCGCCGACGCCGACCGCGACGGAGCTCAGTGCGGTGGCCAGCGGCAGACCCGCTGCCACCAGTGAGCCGAGAGTGACGACGAGAACCAACGCGGCAACCGCGAGGCCGACGACCTCGCCCACGCCGACGATCTCGGGCATCTCGACCATGCTGGCCGACGGCAGCACGTCGATCCCGGTGGCAGACACCGCGTCGCGGGCGGCATCCACCGCCTTTTCGACTGTGCCCGACGGCAGCTCGGCAGTCTGCTTGTCGAACTGGAACTGGTACAGCGCAGCCGCGCCGTCGCCGGAGATCAGGACACCGGGGACCGGTTGCCCGTCGACCACCGATGGTTGCGCTGAATCAGGGCCGGCCGGTGCGGGCACCTGAGTTCGGGCAATGGCAGCCGACGCGGTCAGGGTGGGGCTGGCAGGACCCTTGGCCATCTCCCTCTGGGCGAGTGCGCCGGGGTCGAGCACATGCTCGGAATGTGACACCGAATCGACGGCACGCAGTAGTGCCGCCCGGTTGTCTCCCTCGTCCATGCGCCCGCCGTCGGGAGCGGCAAAGGCGATCAGCCCTTGCCCGCCCGAAGACTCGGGCATGCGCTGCGCGAGGTCATCGATGACCTCTTGTGCGGGCGTGCCGTTGATGCGCATCTCGTTCGAGACCTTGGGTGGGTTGGCCACGAGCAGCCCCGCCACCACCGCGATCAGCGCGAGCCAGCCACTGATCACGAGCCACGGACGACTGAAGGCGAAGCGTCCCAGTCGATACAGATAGGTGGACATATAAGTGAGAGTAGGCTCTCAATATGGGAGTAAGCTATCATTTGTTGCCAAACCCATTCCCGGCGCACGAACATGACCTGCGCCACGTCCCCGGAACGGAAATGCCTGCTCGCCCCACCCGCCGTCGCACCGACGCCTATGCCAATGAGAGCCGCATCGTCGCGGCCGCCCGCGAGGTCTTCGCCGAACGCGGCGCAGCTGCGACGTTGACCCAGATCGCCGCGCACGCGGGCGTCGGCAACGCGACGCTGTACCGCCACTTTCCGAACCGGCAGGCGCTGGCGGCGGCTGTGTACGAGGATGCTTTCGCGACCGAGGTGGAACCGGTGATCCTGTCGCTGATCGACAGCGATGCCCCGCGTGAGGCTTTCATCGACGTGATCGAGCGACTGGCCGAACTCATGTACCTGCAGCGTCCACTGCTGCCGTCGCTGGATCACCTCACCGACCTGACGGCCAGGCTGTTCACCCGCAAGCGTGAGCTACTCGAGGCAGTCGTGAGGCAGGGCCAAGCCGCCGGGGATCTGCGCGCTGACCTCACCGTCGACGATGTGCCGACCTTCGTCGCGATGGTGACGGCCGCGTCCGTGGCACTCGATCAACCGCCGCTGTTGCGTCGCCGATATCTGAGCTTGATGCTCGACGCCCTCAATCCCGCGGACGCCCAGCCACTTCCGCCGTTGCCGGACCGATCCGGCTAGGCGCCGGTCAATGCCGGGGGACGAGCGGCTTCGGGATCCGGGTTGGCGATCGGCAGGCCCATGAAGCGCCTGGCGTTGTCACCCATGAAGTCGTAGGTGCGGCGGATGTCCATGCCCTCGGCGTACTTCCAGAAACCCTTGGGCTCGGCCAGCCCTTCGGGGTGGGGGTAGTCCGAGCCGAACAGCACCTTGTCCCATCCGACCGTTTCGACCACGTCGGAAACGCAACCCTCCCAGAACGGGCTGACCCAGATGTTGCGGCGGAACACGTCGTGCGGGTGTTCGGGGAAGTTCTGCGGCATCTTCTTGTACAGGTCGGCGAAATCGTGGAACAGCGGGAAGATCCAACTGCTGCCGTTCTCCACGCTGGCGATGCGCAGCTTCGGGAACCGGGTCAGCGTGCCGTGGCAGATGAGCGCCGTCAGCATGTCGGCGATCTCGCGGTGTCCCAATACCATCCAACGGAAGGCGCTCTGCGCCATGAAGTTCTGGGTGTAGGGCGGTTCCCACTTGTTCACATAGTCATCGAGTGGGGGATAGCTGGCGTGCAGCACGATCGGCAGGCCGGCGGCCTCGACGTCACGCCAGAATGGGTCGAACTCCGGGAGGGCGGGGGAGCGCCAGCCGTGCAGGCCGTTGACCGGGCCGGGCTTGATCAACGCGACCTTGGCGCCATGCTCGAGAATCCATTCCAGTTCACGCTGTGCCGCATCGACTTCGGAGAGGTTGATGATCGGCGTGGAGAACACCCGGTCGGCGTAGTCGAAGCTCCAGTGCTCAAGGATCCACTCGTTGAGCGCATGAACGATCGCCAGCGTCAGCTGCGGGTCGTCGGCGCTCGAGTGCTCGACCAGGCTGCCCAGGGTCGGATAGTTCAGCGCTTCGACCACCCCTTGACGGTCAAGCTCTTTGACACGGTCCTCGGGATTGCGCGTGGCCGCGGGCGCCTCGATGGCCTTGCCCTGCATCTCCCGCAGAGTCTGACCTTCGGTGTTCTCCCCGGCGAAGAACTTCTCGTGCGCACCCGGTGCGGCGACGCGGTCGAAGGTCGGATTCGGGATGAAGTCGGTGACCCGGTTGTTGATCACGATGCGGGTCTGACGGCCGAACTGGGCGTACTGCACGGCGCGGCTGTACTGCTCGGGCAGGAACTTCGTCAGCGCGTCGCCCGTCTCGTACATATGCTGGTCGGCATCGAAAATCGGTGCATCCCTGAACTGTTCAGTCATTTCGAGGTTCCTTTTCTCCCGCGAGCAGTCCCCCGCAAGCGGGAGGGGCCGCCATCAGAGTCATGTGGTGCAGTCGCTGAAAATGCGATTGTGTGTCTGCTCGGCAATGAAAGTCAGCGGGTCAACACGGTGGCACCGGCGGTCCCGGGCGCACCGTAGAGCTGGGCGAAGCCGACGCGCGGGTTACCGGGAACCTGGCGGTCACCGGCCTCGCCGCGGAGTTGGCGTACCAGCTCGTGGATCTGGCGCAGGCCGGAGGCGCCGATCGGCTCGCCGTTGGCGATCAGGCCGCCGTCGGTGTTGATCGGCAACGACCCGCCGATTTCGGTGGCGCCGTCGGCCAGCAGCTTCTCCTGGTCGCCGTCGGCGCAGAACCCGCATTCGGCCATGTGGATGATCTCGGCGCCGGCATCGGTGTCCTGCAGCTGCACGACGTCGACGTCTTCGGGGGCAACCCCGGCCTTTTCGAACGCGGCGCGCGCGGCATAGACGGTGGGCGCGACGTCCTCTTCCACCGGTGCGCACGTGGTGTTCACCTCATAGGCCCCGTAGCGGCGGGTCCGTACCTCGACGGCCTTGAGGTACACCGGCTTGTCGGTGTAGCGATGGGCGATGTCGGCCCGGCACATCACCACCGCGGCCGCCCCTTCGTCGGGAGCACAGAACATGTACTGCGTCAGCGGGTAGTTGAGCATCGCCGAGTTGAGGATGTCATCCTCACTGATCGGCTTGCGGCGGAACGCATTCGGGTTCAGCGCGCCGTTGCGGAAGTTCTTGTTGGCCACCTTCGCGAGCGTCCGCTGCGAGATGTTGTGCTCGTGCAGGTAGCGGTTGGCCTTCATGCCGAAGAACTGGGTGGTGAGGTACTGGCCGTTCTCCGCGTACCAGCTGGGCATCCCGACCAGCGCGGGATCCTCGGTGAACGCACCGCGCGGATGCTTGTCCAAGCCGACGGCGATGCCGATGTCGTAGTCGCCGAGCCGGATTCCGTCAGCACACGCCTTGGTGGCGCTGGCCGCGGTGGCGCAGGCGTTGAACACATTGGTGAACGGGATGCCGCTCAGCCCGACCATCCCGACGATGGCGTCCGGGTTGGCCACCGTCCAACTGCCTCCCGTTGCAGCTTGGATGTGGCGCCACGATATGCCGGCGTCGGCGACAGCGGCGAAAATCGCGTCCACACCCATCTGCATCGCGGACTTGCCCTCGAACCGGCCGAAGGGGTGCAGGCCGACGCCGATGATCGCTACATCGTTCATGAGATTCCTGTCGTGGGCGCGAAGGCGAAGGTGACGATCTGGTTGCCGTCTTCGTCGGTGGTGAAGGGGATCATGGTGAGTTCGACGTCCATGCCGAATTGCAGTTTGGCTGGGTCGTTTTCGGTGAGGCGGCCTTCGACGCGCAGCACGGGTCCGTTGTCGTCGGCGAGTTCGACGACGCCGACGCCGAAGGGTACGAAGTCTTTTCCGGTGGGTCCCTTGTAGGGGGCTCCGGGTGGGAAGCCCTGGGTGGTCCAGGCGATGACGGTGCCGCGGCGGGGGAGGCGGACCTCTTCGGTGTTGCCGCCGGAGCACTCGGGGCAGCGGGCCTGGGCGGGGAAGGTGGTGGCCGTGCAGTCGGTGCAACGGCTGCCGATCAGCTGGGGTTCGGCGTCGGGCCAGGTCGAGATCCCCGGCGCAAGGGCCTTCAGCATGCGTGCGATCCTCCGTGTTCGACCAAAAGCGTATAGCAACTGTAACTCTTACAGTAACCTAGTACCGGTGATCGAGAGCAAGGCCGAGTCCAAGGTGACGTTCTGCCGGATCTGCGAGCCCCTGTGCGGCATGATCGCCACGGTCGAGGACGGCAGGCTCACCGCGCTGCGCCCGGACAAGGACCACCCGCTTTCGGCCGGATTCGCCTGCCAGAAAGGCATCGCGTTTTCCGAGGTCGTCAATGACCCGGATCGGGTGACCACCCCCCTGAAACGCGCTCAGGACGGTTTCGTGCCCGTCAGCTGGGACGAGGCACTCGACGACATCGCCGCCAGGCTGACCGAGATCCATCGCCGGCACGGCTCCGGAGCGCTCGCGTGGTACATGGGCAACCCGGCGGCATTCAGCTATTCGCACCTATTCGCCGCGATGGCGTTCACCAAGGGCATCGGCGGTGACAGCCATTTCTTCAGCTCGTCCACCCAGGACACGAGTAGCCGCCTGCTGGCCAACCAGTTCCTCTATGGAGCCCCGTTCCCCGTGCCGATCCCGGATGTGATGCGTACCGATCTGCTGGTCATGCTCGGCGCGAATCCGGTGGTGTCCCATGGCAGTTTCCTGACCGCGCCGCGGATCAAGGACCGCATGCACGACATCGTCAGGCGCGGCGGCCGGGTCGTGGTCATCGATCCACGGCGCAGTGAGACCGCGGCCCAGTTCGAATGGCTCGGGATCACTCCGGACGCAGACGCGTACTTGCTCTTGGCGATCTTGCAGGTGCTGTTCGCCGAGGCGCTTGTCAGCACGCGGGCCCTGACCCAGGCTGAGGGACTGGACTGGCTGCGCGCGCAATCCGCGCGGTTCAGCCCGGAGGCCACGCACCGGCACACCGGCATCGCCCCGGATACGGTGCGCACGCTGGCGCGCGACCTCGCAGCGACCGAACGGGCTGCGGTCTACGGCCGCCTGGGCACCTGCGTCGGCCGTAACGGCACGCTGACCACCTACCTGCTCGACGCAGTCAATCTCGTCGCGGGCAATCTGGACACCCCGGGCGGCAGCGTGTTCAGCACACTCGGCATCCCCGGGCAGAAATGGGGATCGCTGGCGATGGGTGCCTCGCTGCGGCGCAGCTACCGGAACAAACGGACGCGGGTCGGAGGCCTGCCGCTGGTCATCGGAGCCGAGCCCGCCGCGTTCATGGCCAAGGAGATCACCACGCCGGGCCGCCGGCAGATCAAGGCCATGTTCATCGGTGCCGGTAACCCGGTGCTGTCGGTGCCCAACGGTCGCGAGCTCGAAGAAGCATTGGAGGCAACGGACCTTTCGGTCGGGCTGGATCTCTATGTCAACGAGACCACCGCGCACTGCGACTACGTGCTGCCCGTGACGACGATGTACGAGCGCGACGACTTCGCCGTCACGTTCCAGATGTTCCAGGCCACGCCGTTCCGTCAGGCCACCGATGCAGTGGTCGCGCCACGCGGGCAGACGCGTACCGAATGGGACATCATCGTCGATCTGATCGGCAGGATGGGTGTCCGCACACCGGTTTTCAGTGCCATCCGCCTGGCCGCCAAACGTGCCATGCGACGCGGGAAGCGACTCAGCCCGCGTCCGATGATCGACATGATGATCCGGATGGCCGACGGCGGTGACCGCTTCGGGCTGCGCCGTGGCGGGCTGACGTTCCGTCGCCTGACCGAGCAGCATCCGCACGGTGTGGTGGTGGCACCGGACATCCGCACCGGCGTGCTCGGTGAGGTCGTGGTGTACCCGAAGGGACGCGTCCGGCTCGAGCACGAGGACATCGCCTCCGAGATCGCCGGCCTGTCGCAACGGACGACGCCGGACGGCTATCCGCTGCGCATGATCGGCATGAGGGAATCGCGGTCCGAGAATTCCTGGCTGCACAACTCGCCGTTGCTGATGCGCGGCAACAGGATTCACCGCGCCCTCATGCACGCCGAGGATGCGGCCGCCCGGCACTTGTCCGACGGTGACGCCGTGCGGGTGCGCTCACCGTACGGCCAGATCGACATCGCGCTGTCACTCACCGACGACATCGTCCGGGGCACGGTCGCCATCCCGCACGGTTGGGGTCACAAGGGCAGTGGCGGTTGGCGGATCGCCAATCAGGCGGGCGGTGCCAACGTCAACCAGTTGATGTCGAGTGATCCCGGCGATGTCGAGGCGCTGGCGGGCATGTCCTGGCTGACGGGTGTGCCGGTGCAGGTGGAATCCCGCTGACCTTCCGCGAAACGGCATTCCGGCAGGTGCCTACTCGCACTTTCTCTGCTGGAATGCCGTTTCGGCGGTAGAGGGTATTACTGTAAGTGTTACAGTTGTGCGCGTGAGCGAAGTCGTCGACCAGGCCGCCACCAGTGTGGACATCGGGAAACGTGCCGCCGCGCGGGCAGAGAAGCGCATGTTGATCGATGGCGAGCTGGTGGCCGCGGCCTCCGGTGCCGAATTCGACAACCTCAGCCCCGCCACCGGTCTGGTCCTCGGGACGACCGCCGCCGCGGGTGCACACGATATGGATATCGCGATCGGTTCCGCCCGGCGCGCGTTCGACGAATCCGACTGGAGCACCAATCGTGAACTGCGCCGGCGTGTGCTGGCCCAACTGCAGGAGGCGATCGAGTCCGAAAAGGCCGACCTTCGTGAGGAATTGATCGCCGAGGTGGGATGTCCGGCGATGACGACGGACAATGCCCAACTGGACTGGCCGCTGGCCGATGCGCTGCGGTACCCGGCCCGGCTGATCGATGAGTTCGAATGGGAACGGACCCTCGACGGCGGCGGGCTGTTCGGCGAACGCAACGCCCGCACGGTGATCAAAGAGGCAGTCGGTGTGGTGGCTGCGATCACCCCGTCGAACTTCCCGATCGAGGTGATACTCAACAAGCTCGGGCCCGCTTTGGCGGCCGGCAATACCGTGGTGCTCAAACCGGATCCGAACACGCCGTGGAATGCCACCCGGTTGGGTCGGCTGATCGCGGAGCACACCGACATGCCGCGTGGCGTGGTCAACGTGGTGCCCACGCCGTCCAACGAGGTGGCCGGACAGCTGGGCACCGACCCGCGGGTCGACATGGTGTCGTTCACCGGGTCGACCGCAGTCGGCCGGCATCTGATGCGCGTCGGCGCCGACACCATGAAGCGCACGTTCCTCGAACTCGGCGGCAAGTCGGCGATGATCGTGCTCGACGACGCCAAGCCCGCCCACATCATCCCCGGCGCGATCGGGGCATGCGTACACGCCGGGCAGGCCTGTGCAGCCAACACCCGGATGCTGGTGCACCGCAGCCTGTTCGACGAGGCAGTTGCCAATGTGACGATGGCGTTCGGCGCGGTCCCGGTGGGTGATCCCGCGTTGCCGACCACGCTCGTCGGCCCGCTGATCAGTGCGGCGCAGAAGCAACGTGTGCTCGACGCCATCGACGGTGCCCGTCGTGACGGCGCGGACATCGTGGTCGGCGGAGGCGAGGTCGCCGGTTTGGCCGACCATCTGCGTGACGGGCACTTCGTGGCACCCACCGTGATCGTCGGGGCCGATCCGCGATCGGCGATCGCGCAGGACGAGGTATTCGGGCCGGTGCTGGTGATTTTGCCGTTCGACGATGACGACGAGGCAGTGCGGATCGCCAACGACAGCGCATTCGGCTTGGCGGGCGCGGTGATGTCCGCGTCATCCGAGCGGGCGATGGGCCTCGCCCGGCGGATCAGGACCGGCGCAATCGGTGTCAACGGCGGCATGTACTACGGGGCCGACGCCCCGTTCGGTGGGTACAAGAACAGTGGCGTCGGAAGGCAATGCGGCATAGAGGGGTTCGCTCAGTACACCGAGACCAAGACAATCGGCTGGCGGCTGCCCCGGCACTAGCGATCTTTCCGCGAGCAGACGCAAACTCGCACATTGGCGTACCCGGGAGTGCGATTATGCGTCTGCTCGGCAGAATGCCTCGGCGCGATCGAGAATGCTGTCGAGGATGTGGTCGAAGTTGCCGTCGTCGGCCATGCCGATTCGGTAGCCGCGCCCGGGAATCGAGGCGATCAGCGGCATGGCCTCGGCATCGATCACCTGTTCCCAGTACTCGCGGGGAAACTGGACCTCTGCGGTCCGGCTCTGCAACCGCTGCAGCACGGCGGAACTGCGGACCAGCACCGAGATGGCCGTGTAGGTGTCGAAGGCCTGTTTGGCGGTGAGCCCGGCCGCCACCAGTGCTGCCACCGGCTGCTCGATCTTCTCCAGCGCGGTGCGCGCCGCAGGCACGCCCCGGGTGCCGCGGATCAGGATGAGATCGCACATGATCGGGTTCTCGGTGAACATGTCGCGCATGCGGTGGGCATGGGTGTGCAGCGAGTCGCGCCAGGTGCCCGCGTCGATGGACAGCACGCTGAGGTCGTAATCGAGCAGGACGCGGTCGGTCATCGCGTCCAGCAGCTGATCCTTGCGGCGGAAATACCAGTAGATGCTGGTGACCCCGACATCGAGGTGGCGGGCCAGCTGCGGCATGCTGAGGTTGTCGATCGAGACCTGGCCGGCGATTTCGAAAGCGCCGCGCAGGATTTCGTCGACGCTGATCGACCCGCGTTCGCGGCGCCGGCGACCATTCGCGGGCCTGACCATTGCATCGCCCTTCAGTGGATCGGTTCGAACGTGACGGGTATGGCGGTGGGGGAGCGGAACGGCTGCCCGAAGATGTGCGGGTCGTCATCGGTGACCAGCTCGAGGTTGCGGACCCGCCCGAGCAGGCTCTCCATGGCGACCCGGGTTTCCATCCGGGCCAGGTGCAGCCCCATACAGGTGTGCTCACCGGCGGCAAAGGTGATGTGGGGCAGCCGCTTCCGGAAGATGTCGAACTCCTCGGGCCGTTCCCATCGGTTCTCGTCGCGGTTGGCAGACCCCATGCAGACGTCGATCACCGCGCCGGCCGGCAGCGCCACACCGTCGAGTTCGGTGTCGTGGGTAGCCGAGCGTTGCACGGTGGTCAGCGGCGTTTCGTACCGCAATCCCTCTTCGATCGCCTGGCCGATGAGCCCATGGTCGGCCTGTACCGCGGCGAACTGTTCAGGGTGGGTGAGCAGCAGATACAACAGATTGCCTGAGGACCGGTAGGTGGTCTCCAAGCCGGCGGGCAGCAGTAGCCGTAGGAACGAATAGATGGCCTCGTCGGTCAGCTTCTCGCCGTCGATCTCGGCGGTGACGAGGTCGCCGATTATGTCGTCGGTGGGCTTGGAGCGGCGCAGGTCTATCTGGCCGAGGAAGTAGTCTTTCAACGCCGCGGAGGCTTCGAAAGCGCGCTTGTACTTCACCGTGTAACTGATCAGTTCGACAGCCCGCTTCCGGAACCAGGGCAGGTCTTCGGTCGGCAGGCCGAGCAGCGTCGAGATCACCCGGGTCGGGAATTCGAAGGTGAAATCGCGCACCAGATCAGCGGTTCCGGCTTCGATGAACTCGTCGACGAGCGCCTCGCAGATGGGCCGGACGATCTCGGGTTCCCAGCGCTGCAGCGAACGTGACTTGAAGGCTGCCGAGACCAGGTTGCGGTGGTCGCGGTGGGTTTTGCCCTCCATCGCCAGGATCGTGGGGCCGATGAAGAGGCCGATGGTGTTGTCGTAGATCGTCGAGTTGAACGACTTGCCGTCCCGGAACACGGTATTGACCGCGTCGAATGACACCGCCGCGAATTGGTGTTCCGGCAGTAGGGATTCCGGGGTCTTGGACCAGTCCATCACAGAGCCGCGGAATACCCCGTGCTGCGCGCGGTGCCGCGCGAAGATCGGGTACGGGTCGCGCAGCAGCGCGGCCGCGTCGTCGGATATGGCGTCCTGCACTTCACTTTCCACAGCTCACCCCACCGTCCGCAACGGATCCACGATGCTGATGCATATTACTGTAAATATTACAGTAATGAAGTCGGATCGCGGGTGGGCCGTCAGAGGGCGATCGGAGCCCCATTGCTCATCGACGCGATGAAGCCTCCGTCGACCTGGATGTCCTGACCGTTGACCCAGCGTGCCTCCGGCGAGGCCAGAAAGGCGATGAGTGGAACGACGTCGTCGACGGTGGCGTGCCGGCCCACCGTCGTCCGGACCAGATCGAGAACGTCCTTGCCCATGGTCTGTTCGAAATCGGTCAGGATGGGCGTCTCGACGGGGCCGGGGCTGACGGTGTTGACGCGGACCCCGTACTTGGACCAGGCCGGACCGGCGAGCCGCTTGATGAACAGGATCGCGGCCTGCTTCGACGTGGTGTACACGGGGAAGTTCGGATCCTGTCCGGTCTGCCACTGCGCCACCGCGTCTCCATCGGTGAGCGCGAGCAGTCCGTCGAGGATGTCGAGGCGTTGTTGCCAACCCAACGCGGCGGTCGACGCCACCGTGACGATCGAGCCGCCGTGACGCAACAGCGGCAACATGCCCTCGGCCATCAGACGCATACCGAGGTAGTTGACCTTCAGGACGTCGGGCGCCGGGGCGGTACCCGGCACACCCGCGACGTGTGCCAGCATGTCCCAGCCGTCGCCGATTTCGCTCAACAGCCGGGCGATGTCACCGGCATCCCGTAGGTCGCAGGTGGCGTGCTCCGACGCCGGCGTCTCGTTGTCGCGCACGTCGACGGCGAGCACGTGGTCGCCGCGATGGTGAAAGTGCGCCGCGGTGGCCGCCCCGATTCCGGATCCGGCTCCGACGACGACGATCCTGCGTGCGGTTTCCGACATGCCCCGACCTCTCACTGAATTAACGACAGTAAGGATGACTGTAAACAATTCCGTCCGCTCGGACAATCGCCTCTGACATGCTCGGAGGGTGCTACCGTGAGCCTTACCGGAGTGGCCTTCGGGACAGTGCTGATGCGGGTCTGGCAAGGAGACGAAACGATGAGCGCGACCGAAGAGCGCGCGGCGGTGCAGCCGCAGCGTGACGGGCTGGACGAGCTGCTGGCCGTTGCACGTCGGTCTTTCATCGCCGACGGTCCACCCGATGTCGCGTTACGCCGCAACCGCATCGACCGCCTGCTCGCCATGGTCTTGGACAACTCCGAGGACTTCGTCGCGGCCACCGCGGCCGATTACGGATCGCGATCGCGCTCGGCGGCGTTCTTCGCCGAGATCCTCGGCATGCTCTCGGTCATCGAGCACACCAGAGCCCATGTCCCGCAATGGATGCGTGCGACCAAGCTGATGCGGGCGGCCCGGTTCGCCGGACTGCGCGCGGAGGTGCTGCCGAGCCCGCTCGGGGTCATCGGGGTCATCGGTCCGTGGAACTTCCCGGTCCAGTTGACGGTGCTGCCTGCGGCTGCGGCATTCGCTGCCGGCAACCGGGTGATGATCAAGATGTCCGAAGTCACCCCCTCTACCGCTGAGCTGATGGCGGCAACCGCACCCAAGTATTTCGACGCGACCGAATTGCAGGTCGTGACGGGCGGGCCCGAGGTGGCCGCCGAGTTCGCCGGCCTTCCGTTCGACCACCTGTTCTTCACCGGTTCCCCGTCGATCGGGGCGCTGGTGGCGCGAGCCGCATCGGACAACCTGGTTCCGGTGACTTTGGAGCTGGGCGGCAAGAACCCGGTCGTGGTTGCGCCCGGCGCCGACATCGAGCGCGCAGCAAGCCGAATCGCCCAGGCCCGCATGGTCAATGGCGGTCAAGTCTGCGTCTGTCCCGACTACGTCTTCGTGCCCGACGCCCAGGTGGACCGGTTCGTCGCGGTGGCACGCACGACGCTGAGTGGATTGTTCCCCAGCATCATCGACAACGCCGACTACTGCTCCTCGGTGAACCAGGCCAACTTCGACCGCGTGGTCGGGCTGATCGCCGACGCACGAGGCCATGGGGCGCGAATCGACTCCATCGTGCCGGCAGGGGAGGTGCTGCCGGATCCCGGTTCGCGGAAGATCCCTCCGACCATCGTGCGTGACATCGATGACCGGATGCGGATCGCGCACGAGGAGGTGTTCGGACCGGTGCTCGCGGTCCGCGGCTACTCCGCACTCAGCGAGGCCATCGACCACATCAACGCCAACCCATCACCGTTGGTGGCCTATTGGTTCGGCGCCGACGACGCCGACTTCCGGCACTTCGTCAGCCATACTCGCAGCGGCGGCGTGGCCCGCAACGACTTTGCCGCACACATGATCCCGTCGAGCGCACCGTTCGGCGGCGTCGGGCGAAGCGGAACCGGCGCCTACCACGGCAAGGCCGGCTTCGACGCGTTCAGCCACTACCGCACCGTGGTGGGCAGCGACCTACCGTTCAGCGTCACCGGTCAAGCGGCTCGGCCGTTCACCGCGTCGATGCGAGTAGGTGCCGACCTCAGCTTGCGGCGGGCCCGCAGCCGAACCGCCGCCCGGCTCAAGAAGTTTCGCTGACCGCCTGCTCACGCGCCCAGCGGTAGTCCGCTTTGCCTGCCGGGCTTCGCTCGATGGCGGGGCGGAACAGCACAGCCTTGGGCAGCTTGTAGCGGGCGATCGAGGATTCGGCGTGCCGGATCAGTTCATCGGCATCTACCGGGCTGTCCGCCAACGCCTCCTCGGCCAGACAGACGATGGCGACGACTTCCTGGCCCCAGCGATCACTCGGCCGGCCGGTGACCACCACATCGCGCACCGCCGGATGTGAGGCGATCGCGGACTCGACCTCCTCGGCGAAGATCTTCTCGCCACCGGAATTGATCGTGACCGAGTCACGGCCGAGCAACTCGATGACTCCACCGTCCAGGTGACGGGCCCGGTCGCCTGGCGTCGCATAACGGACGCCGTCGATCACCGGGAACGTCGCCGCGGTCTTGGCAGCATCACCCTTGTAGCCCAGCGGCACGAACCCGCGCTGTGCCAGCCAGCCCAGCCCGTCGTGGCCCGCGGGCAGGACCGCGGTGAAATCCTCGGCCACCACGCAGGTATCGGGCCCGGCGTTGAAGGTTCCGGTCGAGACGGCGCCAGGGGCGGACATGTGGCTCATCTGAGCGCCGGTTTCCGACGATCCCACCCCGTCGACGACGATGAGGTTCTCCTTGGCGTCGATGAGTTGTTGCTTGACGTAAGGAGTCAGCTGCGCGCCCCCGTTGGCCACGACCGACAACGACGACACGTCCGCGCCTCCACTCTTGATCGCATCCAGCAGCGGGCGGGCCATCGCGTCACCCACCACCGTCGCCACCAGAACCTGCTCGCGTTCGATGGTGCGCACCACGTCGTCGGCGTCGAAATGGTCCACCACACCGGGAAATACGACGGTCTGGCCCGTGCTGATCGCTGTCATCACCGCCCACTGGGCCGCACCGTGGATCAGCGGCGGCAGGATCATCAACTTGGTGCCGGGATTGTCGGCCGCGCGGCTGACGATCTCCTCGACGGACGCCGCTTTCTCGCCGGTCATCATGTTGCGTCCGCCGAATGCGGTCATGAAGATGTCGTGCTGGCGCCACAAGACACCCTTGGGCATGCCGGTGGTGCCACCGGTGTAGAGCACATAGAGATCGTCCGGGCTGGGCTCGACGGGCGCGGCATCCTGTGTCGGAGTGCCGACGACCGTCTCGTAATCCACAGCGCCGTCGAGCATTTCATTGCCTGAGCCGTCGGCGATCTGAATCAGCACCCGCAACCCGGGAAGGTCGGGCAGGACCTCGGCCACCCGCGGTGCGAAGGCCGCGTGGTACACGAGCGCGGACGCGCCGGAATCGGCCAGCAGGTACTGCAATTCGTTCTTGACGTAGCGATAGTTGACGTTGAACGGGGCAACGCGGGACCGAAATGAACCGAGCAGAGACTCGACGAACTCGGGTCCGTTGTAGGCATAGATACCCAGCAGATCCTGGCCCACCTCGTGCCCGGCCAGCTTGCTGCGTTCGGTGTGTACACCCAATCCGCGCGAATGCAGATACGCCGCCAGACGATTCGACCGGTCCACGATCTGGCGATAGGTGTAGCGCCTGTCGCCCTGGACGATCAACGCGCGATCTCCAATGGCGGCGGCGACGGCTTCAGTGACGGCCGGAACGGTGAACTGCACGGTTTCTCCTATGGGGCGGATCAGCGCTGCCAGGCGCGCAGCAGGTCGTCGGTGGTGGTGACGGTGGCCAGCAGGGACAGCGTGTTGTCGATGACCGCGTCGGCGTAGGCCGTCGGAATCCCGGCCACGGCGTCGCGGGGGAGCACCACCCGGTACCCGGCATTGACCGCGTCCATCACCAGGTTGATGATCGCGATGTTCACCGAGACACCCACTGCCACGATGGTACTGACGCCGAGATTGCGCAGGGTCGCATCGAGGTCGGTGCCACCCATCGGGCCCAGGCCGTGCCGGCGGGAGAGCACGAGATCATCGGGCTCGGGACCGAATTCGGGTAGGAGGGAGGCACCAGGGGTGCCCGGCAGGATACCGACGTCATTGCGACCGATCGCGAAGATCTTGGCGTTGTGGTTGGAGCCGAGTCCGTCGGCGCGTCGGTGCACCAGACAGTGCACCACTCGGGCGGAGGCGGCCCGCGCGGCCGGCAACAGACGCGCGATGTTCGGCAGCGCCTCGCGGCGGGCTTCGTCGGCGAGTGCGGCCAGCCCGGCATCGGGGCCGACCACCGCACCCTGACATTCCTGGGTGACCACCGCGGTATGCGCGGGTGCGATCAGCTCTGACAGATCAGGTCTCATGCGCCGGCGACAGCGCTTTCGACCGGAGGAACTTCGCCGGGTGGGGTGGCGGGAACTTCGTAGAACTGCGTGGCCCACTTACGCATGGCCATATACGGTTTGGCATCGATCTTGGCCAGCGGCGGGTGTTCGACGTACTTCTGGTAGCGCCAGATGTCGCAGTCTTCCCAGACTGTTTTGAGGAACTGTTTCTCGACCTGTCTGCGTACCTGCTCGGGTGGGATGTCGGACGTCTCACCCGGGATCTTGGGCCACCAGATCGAATAGAACATGTCCGACACCTCGTCGTCGACCGGGGTGCACGCGAAGATCAATCGGTGGTTGGACGACCCTTCGAACGCGCTCATGGCGAAACCGAGGCCCGAGAAGTGGCTGTGGATCCGCAGCGCCATCTTGTCCGGGTCGTCGCTGCGGGCATCGGGCCAGCCGGTCAGGAACCGCCATTCTTCGTCGACGTGTTCCCAGTGCAGGCAGACAGGGGTCACGGTGGCGCCGTGGACATAGCGGAAATGCGAACTGTCCGGGCCGTTCTCGGCCACGATCTGCGGATGCACCGGGATCGCGTCGGCTCGGCTGGAGAACTCCGGATAGGGCCGGTAGTACGCATCCGGATCGGTTTCGAACTGCGGGAACTTGTGGAAGATGTCGGGCAGTTCCCACTGCGGTTCCAAACCGGCGGGCTGGTACCACATGAAGATGCAGCCGTACTGCTCCTTGACCGGGTACGAACGTAGTCGCAGACCGCGGTTGGGCTTGTCGGGCTGATACGGGATATAGGTGTTGTTGCCCTCGGGGCCCCACCGCCAGCCGTGGAACGGGCACTCGACGCAATCGCCGACCACCTTGCCGCCGTGTCCGATGTGGGCGCCCAGATGCTTGCAGTGGGCTTCGAGCACGTGTAGTTCACCGGACTCGTCTCGGTACGCAGCGAGATCCTCGCCGAAGTACTTCAGCGCCTTCACATCACCAACCGCGTACTCCGCTGACCAGCCGATCATGAACCAGCCGGTGACCTTCCAGGTGAACGGCACTTTCATGGCCGGCTTCCTCCCTGCTTGCCCTGCACTCGCCGTAGGTACGGAAGACATTACAGTAGTGGTTTCTGGAGAGAAAGGGCGCAACACGGTGTGCGGACCGCAGCGACGCCTGGGCGGGCGGGGCGTGATGTTGATTCTACTGAATGGCTTACGGTAGCGTTTACAAAAGCAGGTTTGACCGTCCCCGCAACGCCGGGCGACCTGGTCGGAGGTTATGTCGCGGACCGTGACTCGTCACAGAGTCGGAAAAGGATGATCGATGACTGCGGCCACGGTGGTGTTCGACCCGTTTTCTGAGGACTTCTTCAACAGTCCTTACGAGATGTACCGCCAGATGCGCTTGCATGCGCCGGTCTACTACAGCGAGCAGTACGACTTCTATGCGCTGACCCGTCACGAGGATGTCGCCGCCGCGTTCAAGGACCACGAGACCTACTCCTCGGCCTACGGCGTCGACCTCGCCCAGGTCCGCAAAGGCGATGTGACCGAGCATGGTTCGATCATCGCCATGGATCCGCCGGCGCACCGGAGGATGCGCAGCCTGCTCAACAAGGTCTTCACGCCGCGTGCGATCCAGTCCAAACGGGAACTGGTGACCGAGCTGGTGGACAAGCACCTTTCGGCCGTGGACCCGGCCGGGTTCGACTTCGTCCAGGACTTCGCGGCTCTCTTTCCCGTCGACGTGATGACGACCCTGCAGGGTGTGCCTGACGAAGACCACCAACAGGTTCGGCTGTGGATCGACGATCTCCTCCACCGGGAGCCCGGCGAAATCGAGATGAGCGCGGCCGGGATGGAATCGGCCGTCAACATGGCCGTCTACTACTTCCGGCTGATCAAGAAGCGGCGCGAGGAACTGGGTGAGGACCTGATCAGCAAGCTGATCGAGTCTGAGATCGAGCGGGACGACGGTGAGATGTCCCCGCTGACCAATATCGAGATCACCGAATTCGCCACGCTTCTCGGCGGCGCGGGTGCGGAAACGGTGACCAAGCTGCTCGGAAATGCGGCGGTGGTGTTCGCGCAGAATCCCGACCAGTGGCAAAGGCTGCTCGCCGATCGCAGCAAGGTGCCCGCTGCGGTCGAGGAACTACTGCGCTACGAGGCGCCGGCGCAGTACAACGTCCGGCGCTCGATGCGCGAGGTCGAATTGCACGGGGTGACGATTCCGGCCGGCAAGCCGGTGTTCCTGGTGGGTGGTTCCGCCAACCGGGATCCCGAGGCGTGGACCGAACCCGACCGCTTCGACATCGACCGCGATCGTGCCCAGGCGCAGAATCTCGGGCTGGGCTACGGGATTCACAGCTGCTTGGGTGCGGCGTTGGCACGGCTGGAAAGTGTCATCGCGCTGGACAAGATGCTGGACTTCATGCCGCGCTACGAAGTCGACTGGGACGGCTGCAAGCGGGTCAACATGCAGAACGTCGCCGGCTGGAGCAACGTGCCGGTTCGCGTGCTGAGCTGATCGACGCTCGGCCAGGCGAAAGATATAGTCCACCGCAACCGACCAGGAGGTGACCCGTTGTCCGACGACATCGAGGCGATCAAGCAGCTCAAGGCCCGGTACTGCCGATTCTTGGACACCAAGGACATCGAAGCCTGGCGGGGTCTGTTCGCCGACGACGTCGTCGTCACCCTGGACATGGCCGTCTCGACCGGTGGCGCCGATCCGCAGACCGCGCCGCCACTGAACGGCTTCGACGAGTTCTTCCCCGTGGTGTGGGGCGGCGTCGAACACGCGGCGACGGTGCATCACTGCCACACACCCGAGATCACGTTGACCTCTGACACCACCGCAACCGGCATCTGGGCCATGGAGGACATGCTGTTCTTCGCCGACGGCAATGAGCTGCACGGAGCCGGGCATTACCACGAGACGTACGAAAAGCGTGACGGCACATGGCAGATCACCAGCCTGCATCTGACCCGAACCGTGTTGAAGTTCAAGACCGCCTAACGCTTGCTGACAAGGTCCGCCGACTCGCCGAACGCCTTGATGTAGTCGAGCGCGGCCCGCGGGCTGCTGCCGTCCACGTGGATGACTGCCCAGGTGGCGCCGTGACCCTCGAGTTCGGCCAGCGCCTCGCGCACGTGCCCAACCGATGCATCGTCGTCGAGGTCGACCGGTGGACACACCACCTGGATGTCGACGGTCGCTGGGTCGCGGCCGGCATCTGCGAGGCGCTGGTGCAGGCGCCGCACGGCGGCGCCGAACTGATCGGCATTCTCGATGGCTGCGGTGCGCATCGTCGCCGCCATGCCCGGCGTGGCTATGATCGGCATCCACCCGTCGCCGTGATCGACCACACGCCGGATCGCGGCGGCACCGTTCCCGCCGATCCAGATCGGCGGATGCGGACGCTGAGCCGGGTGCTGCAACCACACTGGTCCCACTGCGGCGAAATCAGCACCGGTAACCGGTTTTTCGGGCTCGATCCAGATGGCGCGCAAGGCGGCGAGCGCTTCGTCGAGCAGCTCGGCGCGACGCTCCAGGCTGACGCCCACCGCCGCGAACTCGGACCCCAGGTAACCCGCTCCGACGCCGGCGATGAGCCGGCCGCCGGAGATCAGGTCCACGCTGCCCAGGGCCTTGGCTGACAGGTACGGATTGCGGAAGGGGAGCACGTACAGGTTGGTCATCAGCCGGATGCGGGTGGTGGCCGCGGCCATGAAGCTCAGCGCGGCGATCGGGTCGAGAGTGTTGTGGCCACCGTTGTTCCGCCACTTGACCGACGGGGCCGGATGCTCGCTCAACGCGACCGCTGAGAAGCCCGCCGCTTCAGCGTGGGTGACTACTGCCCGGATGACCTCCGGCTGCAGGAAATCGTCAGGTGCGGTGGGCAGCTCGCTGGGGTATTCCAGGGTGTACTTCAATCCATCTATCCGTTTCGGATTAATACTGTAAGCGTTACCGTAGCATCGATCGCTGATCGTCAACCCGGGATGGAGTAGCGATGGATCGCCGGCGGAAAGTACTCGTCATGGGGGCAAGTGGAAACGTCGGTGCCTGTGTCACCCGCCAACTCGTCGACCGTGGCGATGACGTGCGGGTGCTGCTGCGCCGTAGCAGTTCGACCAAAGGCATCGATGGCGTGGAGGTCGAACGGTGCTACGGCGACATCTTCGACACCGAGGCGGTAGCGGCGGCGATGGCCGACCGCGATGTGGTGTTCTACTGCGTGGTCGACACGCGTGCCCACCTGGCCGACCCGGCGCCGCTGTTCTCCACCAATGTCGATGGCCTGCGCAACGTTCTCGACGTGGCCGTCGAAGCTGACCTGCAGCGGTTCGTATTCCTCAGCACCATCGGAACGATCGCCGTCGGTGACCACGGCGCCACTGTCGACGAGGACACTCCGTTCAACTGGGCCGGTAAGGGCGGTCCGTACATCGAATCGCGGCGCCAGGCCGAAGATCTGGTGCTGTCCTACGCCAGAGAGCGCGGTCTGCCGGCCGTGGCGATGTGTGTGTCCAATCCCTACGGTCCGCCCGACTGGCAGCCGAAACAGGGGGCGCTCGTCGCGATGGCGGCGTTCGGCAAGCTACCTGTCTATGTGCGTGGCGTCGGTTCGGAGGTGGTCGGCATCGATGACGCCGCTGAGGCTCTCGTCCTGGCCGCCGAGCATGGCCGGACCGGCGAACGCTACATCGTCTCCGAGCGCTACATGACGCAGCGCGAGATGTTGACCGTCGCCGCGCAGGCGGTTGGTGCCCGGCCGCCCAGGTTCGGCATCCCCATGGCTCCGCTGTACGTCATCGGATGGTTGGCAGGCATCTCCAATCGCCTACTCGGCACCGACTTTCCGATCAACCTCGCCGCGGCGCGGCTGATCTGGCTGACCTCACCCGCCGACCACAGCAAGGCAACCGGTGATCTCGGATGGAAGCCCGGTCCGACCGAAGAATTCATCGGCCGGGCAGCCCAGTTCTACGTGGACCGCAAGAACCGCAACGAGAAGGTCGTCGACCTGTGAGTAAAGCGGATTTCGACGCCATCGTCGTCGGGGCCGGGTTCTCCGGGCTGTACGCCTTGCACCGGCTGCGGGAATCGGGCCTGCGGGTATGCGTTCTGGAAAAGGCCGATGCCGTTGGCGGCACCTGGCTGGTCAATCGGTATCCGGGTGCGCGGTGCGACATCGAGAGCATCGAATACTCCTACAGTTTCAGCGACGAGATCCAGCAGGAGTGGGTCTGGACGGAGACGATGCCGGCTCAGCCCGAGATCGAGGCGTACCTGAACTTCGTCGCCGACCGCCTGGATTTGCGCCGCGACATCGCATTCGGTACCGAGGTCGTGGCGATGAGGTTCGACGAGGCCATCTCTCAATGGGCTGTCACGACCGCTGACGGTCAGACACTGCACACGCCCTTCGTGGTGGCGGCTACCGGGATCCTCTCGGTCCCTCTGGAGCCCGATATCCCCGGGACCAGTCGATTCACCGGCACATCGGTGTTCACCAGCCGCTGGCCGCGTGACGGCGTCGACCTCACGGGCAAGCGCGTCGGCGTGATCGGTACCGGCTCCACCGGTGTCCAACTGATCCCGGTGGTGGCCGAGCAGGCCGAGCAGCTGACGGTGTTCCAACGCTCACCCGCGTTCACGCTGCCCTGGCAGGTCCGGCCGTTCGAAGCCGGCGAACTGGACCGCCTGAAGGCCGACTACGCACAGATTCGTGCCGCACAACGTGAGCATCCGGTGGGCGCGGCGCGGCTCAGCGCATTCTCGGTGTTGTTGGAGATGCTGTCGCGGCCGCCGGTGAAATCGGCTACGCCAGAGGAGAAACGACAGGCTGTCGAGGAACACGGCGTGATGGGCGCGCTCAACTGGGGGGATGTCTTCTTCGACATCGACGCAAATCGGATGGCGACCGAGCTGTACGGACAGGCCGTGGCCCGCATCGTCACCGACCCGCCGACGGCGGCGGCTCTGGTGCCGAGCCACCCGTTTGCCTGCAAGCGACCGATCATCGATCAGGGCTACTACGAGACGTTCAACCGGGACAACGTCACCCTGGTCGATCTGCGCCGCGGAGCCATCCGCGAGGTGACGGCGAGTGGAATCTCGACCGAGCAGGCCGATTTCGAGCTCGACGTGATCATCTACGCGACCGGGTTCGATGCCATGACAGGCGCCCTGAGCCGAATCGACGTGCGTGGCCGTGACGGGGTGGTGCTGGGGGAGTACTGGGCCAAAGAGGGTGCGCTGTCCTATCTGGGGCTGGCCGTGGCCGGTTTCCCCAACCTGTTCACGATCCAGGGACCGGGAAGCCCTTCGGCGGCAACGAACTTCGTGGCAGCATTGGAACAACACGTGGAATGGATCGCGGACTGCATCGCCTACCTGCGGGCCGGCGGATACCGGAGCATCGAAGCGACGAAGCGGGCACAGGCCGAGTGGGTCGAGCACACCACATCGCTGGTGGCGCCCACGGTGCTGGTGCACCCGAGCTGCAATTCCTGGTACAACGGCGGCAATGTGCCCGGCAAGAAGCGGATGTACCTCGGATACACCGCGGGGATTCCCGAGTACCGCCGCCGCTGTGACGAGATCGCGTGCAACGGCTACCCGGGATTCACCCTTGCATAGGGCGGCACGGATCGCCTGGGAACTCGGGGGTGTGGTGCCGCGCTCGGTCGGTGCTCTGCGCGGTGACTGGAATCCGTTCAGCGTGACCGGAATCCGTCAACTCGGCGAGGTGACGCTCGACGAACTGGTGGTGACCGGGATGACTCTGACCGGTCCACCGCCACAGTTGCCGCGTGCCGTGGGGGACTACCAGGACGCCGCCTCCGAACTCGCCGCACTGGACGTCGACAGTGCCCACATCTGCCCGGAGGCGCTGCAAGTCAAGCACATCCGACCACGCCGGTTCGGCGCGCTGACGTTCGAGGAGCTGGTGTTCGATCACGAGCCCGCGCTGCCTGCTTCGCTGCTCGCGGATGGTCACGGCGGTGTGGCCACGGCCAGAGTGAGGCTGTACCGCTGCGGCGCTGAGACGCGGCCGTGGCTCATCTGGATCCATGGCGCCGGGCAGGGCGATCCGATGGACCTACTGGTCGCACGGGTTCGACGCCTGCGGGATATGGGCTTCAACGTGGCCTTGCCGGTGCAACCAGGCCACGGGTCACGGCGAGATTCCTGGCCCGAGTATCCCGCCCGCGATCCGCTGGCCAATGTGGCGGGCACGATGCGGGCAGTGTCGGAGGTGCGGGCGCTGATCGGCTGGCTCGAACCGCGGGCGTCGTCGATCGCGGTGGCCGGGCTGTCGCTGGGAAGCGCTGTGGCGGCTCTTGTTTCGCATCTCGACGCGCGTGTTTCCGCGGTCGCGGTGTATACGCCCATTCTCGGGCTCAACACCATGATCGGCCTTCATCTCGGGCGCTGGGGATCGGCCGGACAGGCGGCTGCGGTACAGCTGCAATCCGGCATCGTGTCGGCGCTGACTTCGGTGATCGATCCACTTGCCACGGTGCCACTGGCCGAGCGGCGGTTGATCGTGGGGGCATGGCACGATCGGATGGCGATGCGGGCCTCGGCGCTGGCACTGCATGAACGGTGGGGCGGCGAACTGCACTGGCACGACGGCAGCCACGTCGGGCATCTGTTCTCGGGGGCAGTGCAGAAGGCGACCGAACAGTTCCTAGCTGCCGTAGGTTGAGATGATCCGGGCTCTGACACAGTCGATCTCATGGTCGAGATCGTGGTCCTCGGGAAGCACGACCCACTGGAATGCGATCCCGAAGATCGACCCGGTGATGTCCCGCAGTGCCATGTCGACATCGATATCAGGCCGCAGGGAGCCGTCGGCGATACCCGCGTGCAGCCCGGCCTCGATTTTGACCGCGGCCCCGGCCAATTGTGCGCGGACGCCGTCGCGGAGCGGTGATGTGGTCTTCACGGCCTCGAATGCCGACACGAACATCGCGCGCGTCACCGAGGCATCCTCGGAGTGGATCTCCCGCACCCGGTCGAAATGCGCCAACACCTGCTGTAGTCCGGTGGCGTCGGGTTCGGGATCGGGATTGAGACGCGCGACGTACACATCCTGGAAAGCCTCCAGGATGGCGTCCTTGCTGCCGTACCGGGCATGAACCATGGCCCGGCTGTACCCGGCCCGCCGGCCGATCTCGGCGGCTGTGGTTGCTTCCCAGCCTTTTTCGACGATCAGTTCCGCGGCGGCCTGCAACAGTCTGCGTGAGGACAGCTCGACGCGCTCCGGCTGAGTCAGGCCATGGGCTGGGGAAGGCACCCTTGCATATTAGACGGCCGACAACTAACTTAGTTGTTCAGCGTCAAATTTCTCCGGCGGAGGTCATGGATGACACCGATCGCGGTGCCTGTTTCCGGGTCGGTGCCGAAAAGCATCGACGGTGTCACCGCGTCCTGGCTGTCCGAGGCGCTGGCCACGCAGGTGCGCGCGGTGCGGGCCGAACGGATCGCGGAGGACACCGGTTTCTCCGCGGCGTTGTACCGGCTCCACCTGAGCGGATCCGATGATGTGCCAGAGACTTTGATCGTCAAGTTGCCCGCCGAGTCTTTGGCTCGCGGCGGGATGGAGATGCTCGGCGGATATCGGCGCGAGCTGGACTTCTACCGGTGCGTCGCGCCAGATGCGCCCATGGCCACTCCGCGCTGTCACGTCGCGCGGATGTCCGGAGCCGACTTCATCCTGGTGCTCGAGGATCTGCGGGACTGGGAGAACGCGGACCACCTGGCCGGGTTGTCGATGGAACGTGCGCAGCTGTGTATCGAACAGTTGGCCGGCTTGCACACATGGTCGGCAGGCGTCGATGACACTGTCCTGAACAAATTTCCGAGCATCGACAGCGCCTTGACGCGAGACCTTTTTCTACCGGCCTTCGCGGCGGGCTGGCAGCTCTATCGAGATCACACCGAGCAAACAGTTCGGCCGGAGGTGGCGCGTTTCGCTGAACGGTTCACCGATCTGGCGCCCGCGGCGCTCGTCGCACTCTCGCACCGGAACATGTTGCTGCACGGAGACATCCGGGCCGACAACATGTTCTTCAGGGGCGGCGCGCTGAAGGTGGTCGACTTCCAGTTGACGGTGCGCGGGGCCGGCGCGGCCGACATCGCGTATCTGGTCAGCCAGGGTCTGCCCACCGAGGTGCGCCAAGGCCGCGACGAAGAGCTGGTGGGTGCGTACGTCAGCCAGGTCGGTGGATACCCGTTCGACGAGGCGTGGCGGCATTACCGTTTGGCGACCGCCCTGCTGCTCTACATGCCGGTGGTCGCCCTGCTGACGTGGGATGTCGCCCCCGAGCGGTCCCGGCAACTGTGCCTGACCCTCATCGACCGGGCTGTCGCGGCCATCGAAGACATCGGTGCGTTGGAGGAATTTTCATGAGGACAGCGCGCGAAGTGGTCGAACAGTACAACTGGGTGGTCTGGAACGAGAAGGACTTCGCTCTCGCCGATGAACTGTTGGGGGACACCGTTACCCGCCACGATGTGGGCGAGGCGAAGGTGCTGACCCATGGGGAGGCGGTCAACCGGGTGATCGACCACTGGGCGATGTTCGAGACGATCCGGTTCGACCTGAACCTGATCGTCGCGGGTGACGACGGCGAGCACGTCGCGATCGTGTACCAATCGCCGATGACGACCACCGATGGCCACTCGTTGACCATCAGCAGTATGGAGATCTTCCGCGTGGTCGATGGGCGGATCACCGAAGTGTGGAATTGTGGTTACAGGCAAGGAGTTTGGGTATGACCGACGAGCGCTTGCGCGAGGAGCCGAAATGACCGACCGAGTCCTCGACGAACTGGGCTACTACCTGTTGGCCGGTGCGGGCGGTGAAGGCCCGGCCTCTTTGATGGACGAGGCGCGTCGCGGTGAGGAACTCGGCTTCGGCACCGCGTTCATCTCCGAACGGTGGAACGTCAAGGAGGCGTCCTCGCTCGTCGGCGCCGCCTGCGCGGTGACCGATCGCATGCAGATCGCCACGGCGGCAACCAATCACAACACCCGCCATCCGCTGATCACCGGATCGTGGGCCACCACGATGCACCGGCTGTCGCGCGGCCGGTTCACCCTCGGCATCGGCCGCGGGATCGCGGCCATGTACAACGCGTTCGGCGTGCCTGCCGTGACCACCGCACAGATGGAGGACTTCGCGCAGGTGATGCGCAAGCTGTGGCACGGCGAGGTGATCTTCAACCACGATGGCCCGATCGGCAAATACCAGGTGCTGTTCCTCGACCCTGACTTCAACGAGGACATCCGCTTGGCGATCGTGGCTTTCGGACCGCAGACGCTGGCCTTGGGTGGGCGGGAGTTCGACGACGTCATCCTGCACACCTACTTCACCCCGGAGACGTTGCAACGCGCGGTGAAGACCGTCAAAGATGCCGCCGAACAAGCCGGCCGCGACCCCGACAGCGTGCGGGTGTGGTCGTGCTTCGCCACGGTGGGCGATCACTTGCCCGAGGAACTGCGGCTCAAAAAGACCGTGGCCCGGCTCGCGACGTATCTGCAGGGTTACGGCGATCTCCTGGTGAGCACCAACAATTGGGATCCCGCTGTGCTGCAACGCTTCCGGGAAGATTCCGTCGTCACCTCGATTCTGGGGGGCATCGATCACAAGGCCAGCGCCGAGCAGATCGAGCACATTGCCACGCTCATTCCCGACGAATGGCTGGAACCGTCGGCCACCGGAACGGCACAGCAGTGCGTGGACCGTATCCGCAAAGAGTTCGACTACGGCGCCGACGCGGTGATCATGCACGGGGCGACACCCGACGAGCTCGAGCCGATCGTCACCGAATACCGGGCCACCCGGGCGTCGGCGGGATCCGGCAAATAGAAAGGCAGGAACGTCGACCGCTTCCTGCCACTTCCAACATATAGCGCACCCCGGGGCTTGCGGCAAGGCCCCGGGGGTGATGCAGAATCTCCTCCCGCAGTGCTGAGCTGCGAGAACAGGGGGATTCATGATCGACGTGATCATTGCCGGCGCGGGACCGACCGGGGCGATGCTCGCCGCCGAACTACGACTGCACGGTGTGGGCGTGCTGGTGCTGGAGAAGGACCACGAGCCGTCGAAGGTGGTCCGCGGACTGGGGCTGCATGCGCGCAGCATCGAAGTGATGGACCAGCGCGGCCTGCTGTCCCGGTTCCTCGAACACGGTCAGAAACACCCGGTCGGAGGGTTCTTCGCCGGTATCGCCAAACCTCAGCCCGAAGGCCTCGACACCGCCCACGCGTACGTCCTCGGGATCCCGCAGACGATCACCGAACGTCTGCTGCTCGAGCATGCCCAGGAACTCGGCGCCGAGATCCGTCGCGGGTGCGAGGTGATCGGAGTGAGCCAGGACGACGACGGGGTCACGGTCGAACTGGCCGGAACAAGGTCGCGGTTGAGGTCGCGCTATCTCGTCGGCTGCGACGGCGGACGCAGCACGGTGCGCAAGGCGATGGGCATCGGCTTCCCCGGTGAGCCTGCGACGGTAGAGACGTTGTTGGGTGAGATGGAGCTGGACGTGCCGCCCGAAACGCTCGATGCCGTGATGGCCGAAGTCCGCAAGACGCAACTGCGATTCGGGGCGATGCCGCTGGGCGACGGCGTGTACCGCGTCATCGTCCCTGCCGATAAGGTGGCCGAGGACCGCGCCACGGCACCGACGCTGGACGAGTTCAAGCGTCAGTTGGTGCTCACCGCGGGCACTGACTTGGGTGTCCATTCCCCGCGCTGGTTGTCGCGATTCGGCGACGGCACGCGGCTGGCCGAAGACTATCGAAGCGGACGGGTGTTGCTGGCCGGCGATGCCGCTCACGTGCATCCACCAACGGGTGGCCAGGGACTCAATCTCGGTGTCCAGGACGCCTTCAACCTCGGTTGGAAACTGGCAGCCGAAGTGGCCGGTTGGGCTCCGGAGGGGCTGCTGGACAGCTACGGCACCGAACGCCGACCGGTGGCTGCTGACGTGCTGGACAACACGCGCGCACAGATGGAGCTGATGTCGCTGGAGCCGGGCGCTCAGGCGGTGCGCCGACTGGTGACCGAATTGATGGACTTCCCCGGGGTGAGCCGGTACCTGACGGAGAAGATCATCGCGATCGGCATCCGTTACGACTTCGGTGAAGGGCACGACATGCTCGGTCGCCGGTTACGGGACATCCCGCTCAAGCGCGGGCGCCTCTACGACCTGATGCATGCCGGGCGCGCAATGCTGCTGGACCAGACCGGGCGACTCGCGGTGGACGGCTGGGCTGACCGCGTCGACCACGTCGTCGAAGCCAGCGAGGAGTTGGACGTGTCCGCGGTGCTGCTTCGGCCCGATGGGCATGTGGCCTGGGTGGGGGACGATCAAGCGGATCTGATCGCCCACCTCGAGAAGTGGTTCGGCTCTCCCCTCGAGCAGACGTGAAACTGCCTGTTCGGCAATGAAAATGGGCATTTTTATGTCTGCTCACCGTCCGAGTTCACGGCATGATCAGGCTGCGGGACACCGGCTCGGCCACCGCTTGGCGGCTGAAAATGCCGTGTTGAAGGGTGACCAGCAGCGCGTTGCGGGTTTCCTCGGGGGAGATGAGTTCATCGAAGCCGAGGTGGCCGGCCGACCGGAAGGACGCCTCCAGTTCCATCCGCTTGAGCACCTCGGTGTAGTCCTCGCCGGCATGGGTGGCAGCGCTCAGGGCGGCCGCACCCATCGCGCCCATCGTCGCGCCCGGATAGGCGAAGGTGGCCACCTGATCGTCGAAACCCAAGAGCGACATCACCATCGAGCCGAAACCGAACGCTTTGCGCAGCGTGACGTGCAGCTTGAGCGTCGTCGCGGCGGTCTGCGCGGCGAACATGCGTGCGCCACTTCGCAGTACGCCGCTGCGCTCGGACTGACTGCCCGGCAGCATGCCGGGGTTGTCGGCGAGAAACACGATCGGCAGATGGAACGCGTCGGCCACCGCGATGAAGTGGGCCGCCTTGTCCGCGGCGTCTGCATCGATCGAGCCGGCCATCACCTGTGGTTGATTGGCCACCACCGCAACCGGATAGCCGCCGAGATGAGCGAGTGCGCAGATGATGGCGCGCCCGAACTTGGGTTGCACCTCGAACCAGTCGGGGCGGTCGAAGATCTCGTCGAGCACCGAGCGCATGTCGTAGATCTGCCGATTGTCGCGCGAGATGATGTCGAGGAGTTCGGGGGTCGGTCGGGGATCAGCGGTAGCGTCGGCGAGGCGGGTCGGCGGATACGACCATGCGCTCGACGGAAAGTAGGACAAGTAGCGGCGGATATCGTCGATGACCGTCTCGTCGTCTTCGGCGTAATTGTGGATCACGCCGCTGGCCAACGCGACATTCGGTCCGCCGAGGTCCTCCTTCGAGATGTCCTCTCCGGTCGACTCTTTCACCACCGGCGGTCCGGCGGTGAAGATGGCTCCCTGATCGCTCATGATCGTGAAATCGCACACCGGAGCCACCAGGGCGCCGTGACCGGCCGACGGCCCGAGCACTGCCGAGACGGTCGGGACCTTCCCCGAACACTTGGCCTGAGCGATGAGGTCGGTGGGTGTACGCCCATAGTGCTCGCCGCTGGGGCGAAAACCCGCTCCCTCCAACAACATCACCAGCGGAATCTTGTTGCGCAGCGCCAGCTCCGCGAGTCGGTAGCGTTTGGCGTTTCCACCGGGCCCGATGCTGCCGGCCAGCGTGGTGAAATCCTCGGCGCCCACCATCACCGGTGTGCCGTCGATCCGGCCCGAACCGGCGATGAGACCGTCGGCGGCGATGTCGCCACCCGCCAAGGTGCCGAATTCCTGGAAGGTGTCGGCGTCGAGCAATCGTGCAATGCGCGCTCGGGCATCGAGTTTGCCCTTGGCGTGGTGCTTGGCCAGTCGTTCGGGCCCGCCCATGCCGAACGCCTGTTCACGCCGTCGAGCGAGGTCCTCGAGCGTTTCCTTCCACTCGGCGGCGTTGGTCATGATCTCTCCACTTCTCGAACCGGCGGTTGGCTTGTAGCCTAACTCGTTGACCATACTGAATTGCTTACTGTAGCGTCGATGAGGTGTCCGGATTGCGCACGGCGGTACAAGCTGGCAAAGGAATGCACCGCTGATGAGTGAACCGGCTCTCCGCGCGGTCAAGATCGACCGCGGTATCCCCAGTCGGCTGGCCGAAGTGCCGCAGATCGCCCGCGAGCTCGAAGCCCACGGCTACGACGGCTGCTGGACCGGAGAGATCAACCACGACCCGTTCCTGCCGCTGGCACTTGCGGCCGAGCACACCGAGCGGATCCAGATCGGCACCAGCATCGCCGTCGCCTTCGCGCGCAATCCGATGACCATGGCTCAGCTGGGCTGGGATCTGCAGACGTACTCGGGTGGACGCTTCATCCTCGGGCTGGGCACGCAGATCCAGCCGCACATCGAAAAGCGATTCAGCATGCCGTGGAGCCACCCGGCTCGCCGCATGCGCGAGTACATCGAAGCGCTGCAGGCGATTTGGGGATGCTGGCGTGACGGCACGAAGCTGCGGTTCGAGGGGGAGTTCTACACCCACAAGATCATGACGCCCATGTTCACCCCGGAACCGTCGGACCTGCCGTTCCCCAAGGTGTTCCTGGCCGCGGTGGGGGAGCTGATGACCGAAGTATGCGGTGAGATGGCCGACGGGCTGCTGGCGCATGCGTTCACCACCCGGCGCTATCTGGACGAGGTGACCACGGTCGCGTTGCAGCGCGGAATGGACCGCGCCGGTCGTGATCGCGCCGACTTCGAGCTGTCCTGCCCGGTGTTCCTGGTGACCGGTGCCGACGAACAGGAGATGGCCGCGGCGTCGATCGCGACCCGTAAACAACTCGCGTTCTACGGCTCTACGCCGGCCTACCGCAAAGTCTTGGACCTGCACGGCTGGGGCGATCTGCACACCGAACTGCATCGGTTGTCCCTGGCCGGTCAGTGGGACGCGATGGGTGGGCTCATCGATGACGAGGTGCTGGGCACCTTCGCCGTGGTCGCCCCGGTTCCCGAGCTTGCCGCGGCGTTGCGGCGCCGCTGCGACGGTGTCATCGACCGCGTGCTGCCAGGTTTTCCCGCCGCGGTGTCCCCGGACACCGTGAACGCGGTGCTGCAGGAGTTTCGAGAATGCCCGCCAGTGAGGAGCAACGTATGACCGTCCGTGCGATCGACGATGTCGCCAAGATGTTCGCCACCCCGTCGGCGTACACCGACGAGGTGACATTGCACGCGGACCTGGCCCACCTGCGGGCCAACGCCCCGGTGTCCTGGGTCGAGGTACCCGACTATGCCCCGTTCTGGGCGATCACCAAGCACGCAGACATCATGGAGATCGAGCGTGCCAACGACATCTTCACCAACTCGCCGCGCCCGGTATTGGTCACGCGCGAGGGTGACGAGCAGCAGGCCGCCATCGGAATCCGGACGTTGATCCACACGGACGACCCACTACATCGCGACCTGCGGGCCATCGGAGCCAACTGGTTCCGGCCAAAGGCAATGCGCGCGTTGAAGGATCGCGCCGACGAACTGGCCAAGCGGTTCGTCGACAAAATGGTCGATGAGGGGCCAGAATGCGATTTCGTGCAGCAGGTCGCCGTGAACTATCCGCTGTACATGATCATGACGCTGCTCGGGGTGCCCGAGTCCGACTTTGCGTTCATGCTCAAGCTCACCCAGGAGCTGTTCGGCAGCGACGACGACGAGTTCAAGCGCGGGGCCAGCATGGAGGAGCAGGGCATGGCGCTGCTCGAGATGTTCCAGTACTTCACCGAACTGACGGCCTCGCGTCGGGCGAATCCGACCGATGACTTGGCTTCCACGATCGCCAACGCCACGCTGGACGGCGAGCCGCTGTCCGATATCGACACCGTTTCCTATTACGCGATCATCGCCGCTGCCGGCCACGACACCAGCAGTGCCAGCATTTCCGGCGGCATGCACGCGCTGCTACAGAATCCCGACCAACTGGCCCGGCTGCAGAACGACATGAGTCTGATGCCGCTCGCGGTTGAGGAGATGGTCCGGTGGACGACGCCGGTCAAGGAGTTCATGCGTACCGCACAACAGGACTACGAAATTCGTGGTGTACGCATTGCGAAGGGTGAGTCGGTACTGCTGTCCTATGTCTCGGGTAACCGCGACGAGGACGTCTTCGTCGATCCGTTCCGCTTCGATGTCGGGCGAGATCCCAACAAACACATAGCGTTCGGCTATGGTGTGCATTTCTGTCTCGGTGCCGCACTGGCCCGGATGGAGATCAACAGCTTCTTCTCCGAGTTGCTACCGCGGTTGCGCTCCGCTGAGCTCGTCGGCGTACCGCAGCACATGGCCACCACGTTCGTCGGCGGGCTCAAGCACCTGCCGGTGCGCTACTCGCTGCGTTAGGCGCGCCGAGCAGACGTAGAGTCGCACAAAACAACGCTGTTTCGTGCGACTCTACGTCTGCTCGCGGGAAGCTCGCGCTACTCGGAGCCCGAGTTCCCCCGCGCTGCGGCATGCAGCGCGTCACCGCGGCTACCCTGCTCATGGTGGCTCAGCGCCTGGATCGAAACATCATGACCCTCAGCAGATTTGCGCAGTGCGCCCACGGTGGCCTGCTCGCGCGAGATGTGGGTGAACGGATCGAACGAGTACCAGCGCATGGCGTTCTCGTACGTCATCTTGTTGATCTCGTCGTCGGGCACATTGTTTTCGGTCAGCACATCCCACAACTCCTCGGGTGCACCTGGCCACATCGAGTCGCTGTGCGGGTAATCGGCCTCCCACGCGATGTTGTCGATGCCGATCTTGTTGCGCAGGGTCACGCCGACCGGGTCGGAGATGAAGCAGGTCAGGAAGTGCTCACGGAACACCTCGCTGGGGAGCTTGCCGCCGAAGTTCTGGTGCGTCCAGGTCGAGTGCATCTCGTAGGTGCGGTCGACGCGCTCCAGGAAGTACGGGATCCAGCCCGTGCCGCCCTCGGACAGTCCGATCTTGAGATCCGGATAGTCCTTGACGGGCTTGGACCACAACAGATCCGCGGCGGCCTGCACGATGTTCATCGGCTGCAGGGTGATCATCACGTCCAGTGGCGCGTCCGGGGCGGTGATGGCCAGCTTGCCCGACGACCCGATGTGCACGTTGAGCACGGTGTTGGTGTCGCACAACGCCTTCCACAGCGGGGTCCAGTAATCGTCGTGGAAGCTCGGGTAACCCATCGCCGCCGGATTCTCGCTGAACGTCAGCGCGTGCACACCCTTCTTCGACACCCGGCGGACCTCGGCGGCGCAGGCCTCGGCATCCCAGATCACCGGCAGCGCCATCGGAATGAAGCGGGCCGGGTAGGCGCCGCACCACTCGTCGATGTGCCAGTCGTTGTAGGCCTGGACCAGAGCCAGGGAGAACTCCGGATCCTCGGTGGCGAACAGGCGGCCGGCGAAACCGGGGAAGGACGGGAAGCAGATGGAGCCGAGGATGCCGCCGGCGTTCATGTCCTTGACGCGCTCATCGACGTTGAAACAGCCCTTGCGGATCTCGTCCAAGCCCTGCGGTTCCAGGCCGTATTCCTCCTTGGGTCGGCCGGCGACCGCGTTCAGTGCGACGTTGGGAATGACGATGTCGCGAAACTGCCAGGTATCGCTGCCATCCGGGTTGTGCACCAGGCGTGGCGCCTCATCGGCGTACTTCTTGGGAAGGTGATTCTTGAACATGTCAGGTGGTTCGACGATGTGATCGTCCACGCTGATCAGGATCATGTCGTCTTTGTTCACGAACGCACTCCATTCACGACGGCCTTACCGTATGGACGACAGTTTAGCCGGACGCGACGGCCTCAGGCCAGGCCATCAGCACATTCGTCCCTCAGCAGCAGCGCGCGCCCGGATTGGCCTCCGTGTTGCGGTGCCGCATCTTCCAGTAATCCCGCTCGGACAGCACCGGCTCGCCCGGGTGGGTGCGTTCGCGGTGTGCGACGTAGCGGCGATAGTGGTTGTCGCCCATCAATGTTGACCAGTACCACCCGATGTGGCGTGCGGCCTGGCGTGTGCTCCGGGCAAGGCGTCCCACTGCTTCTGCACCTCCTTCTCGGCCGGTGAGGCGATCAATCCTGACGGTGCGAACATGCGCGATGGGACTTCCTCGTCGACTGCCAGCGGCCGGCCGGCCCCTCGCAGCGCCTGTAGAGCCATCACCACGCCCGCGATGAACACGATCAGCACCAGCACCGCGAAGACCACCGACAGGGTGCCCTGGATGAAGGTGTTGCGGATGACCGCGTCGATCTGATCGGGGTTCTTCGCCGCGCCGAACGTCGACTTTCCGGCCTCCTGCGCCGCGACGTACTGCGAATGCTGCTTCCAGTAACCGACTTTCGGATCGGCGGAGAAGATCTTCTGCCACGATGCCGTCATCGTCACCGTGAGATCCCACAGCAATGGAAGCCCCGGAATCCAGGCCCACTTCACCAATCCGCGCTTGATCACCACCACCGTGACCACGGTCAGCGCGATCGCCGCCAGGAGCTGGTTGGCGATGCCGAACAGCGGGAACAACGTGTTGATGCCGCCCAGCGGGTCGGTGACGCCCATCAGCAGAATCGAACCCCACGCGGCGACCACGATGAGGCTGCAGGCCCAGGCGCCCACTCGCCAGCTGGGATTCTGCAGCTTCTTCAGCGGGCCACCGAGATTGCCCAGGCCATCCGACAGCATGAACCGCGCGACCCGGGTACCGGCGTCGACCGTGGTGAGGATGAACAACGCCTCGAACATGATCGCGAAGTGGTACCAGAAGGCCTTCAGGCTTTCCCCGCCGAACACCTGGTGCAGCACCTCGGACATGCCGAAGGCCAGAGTCGGCGCACCGCCGGTGCGCGACACGACGGAATTCTCACCCACGCCCTCGGCCGCGGCGGTGATCTCCTGCGCGGTGATCGGCTGACCGGACAGGCCAAGGCCATTGACATAGTCGGCCGCGGTCTGGGCTGTCGTACCGGTGGAAGCGGTCGGTGCATTGATCGCGAAATACAGGTGCTGGTTGAGGATGGCCGCGGTGATCAGGGCCATGATCGCGACGAACGACTCGGTGAGCATGCCGCCGTAGCCGATCAGCCGCATCTGGCTTTCCTTCTCCAGCAGCTTCGGCGTGGTGCCCGAGGAGATCAGCGCGTGAAAGCCCGACAGTGCACCGCAGGCGATGGTGATGAACAAGAACGGGAACAACGAGCCGGCGAACACCGGGCCGGTACCGCTGGCGGCGAACTGCGAGATCGCGGGCGCCTGCATGACCGGCCGGGCGATCAGGATGCCGACGGCCAACAGCGCGATGGTCCCGACCTTCATGAACGTGGACAGATAGTCACGCGGGGCCAACAGGAACCAGACCGGCAGTACCGAGGCGGCCAGGCCGTAGATGATGATGCACCAGGACAGCGTGACCTTCGAGAGCGTGAACCAGTCGGCACCCCAGGATGTTTCGGCCACCCATCCGCCGGAGATCACCGCGAGCAGCAGCAGCGCGACGCCGATCAGCGACACTTCCGACACCCGGCCGGGCCGGAAGAACCGCAGGTACAGGCCCATGAAGATGGCGATCGGGATCGTCATCGCGATCGAGAACACGCCCCAGGGGCTTTCCGCCAGCGCGTTGACCACGACCAGGGCCAGCACCGCCAGCAGGATCACCATGATGACCAGCACGCCGACGATCGCCGCGACACCGCCGACCACGCCGAGCTCGTCGCGCGCCATCTGCCCGAGCGAGCGGCCGCGGCGACGGACGGAGATGGACAACACCAGGTAGTCCTGGACGCAGCCGGCCACCACGGCGCCGATGATGATCCAGATCGTTCCCGGCAGATAGCCCATCTGCATGGCCAGCACCGGGCCGACCAGCGGACCGGCGCCGGCGATCGCGGCGAAGTGATGACCGAACAGCACCCGCCGGTCGGTCGGCATGTAATCCGTGCCGTTGTCGAAAAGCTCTGCCGGCGTGGCATTGTCGTCACGCGGCCGGACGATCTTCATCTCGATCAGCCGGGCGTAGAACCGGAAGCCGATGACATAGGTGCAGATCGCGGCGATCACGAACCAGACCGCGTTGACCGTCTCCCCGCGGAAGAACGCGATCACCGCCCAGGCGATCGCGCCCAGTACGGCGACGGTGGCGAAGATCGCCTTGTGCTTGGCGCCGATCGGAGAGCGGTCGACGATCGCCACCGGCGGGAGGTCCTTGTCGGTGCGGATATAGGTGATGTCGCCGTCGTGCTCCTCGATGCGATCCGCCGGTGGGGCATCCGGTGTTGCCACGGTCTCTCCTTGCTTGCCCAGTGTCGTGCGCGTCGCCTGAATCCTTCCATCGCGCCAAACCGCGTGGCATCGAATCCCGGTTTCCGCACCCTAACCAGGAAACCGAGGACAGGTCAGGTGAGGAATGCGCGCACGGTATCGATCGTGTCCGCTTCGTCGGGAGTCTTGTCGTCGCGGTAGCGCAGCACTCGGGCGAACCGCAGGGCGACCCCACCGGGGTACCGGCTCGACCGCTGGACGCCGTCGAAGGCGATCTCGACGACCTGCTCCGGCCGGACCGTGACCACCCAGCCGTCGTCGCCGACCTGCAGTTCCCGGAAGCGCTCGGTCTGCCACGCCAGCATCGCATCGGTCATGCCCTTGAACGTCTTGCCCAGCATCACGTATCCGCCGGTGTCCGGATCTCTGGCCCCCAGATGAATGTTGGAGAGCTTGCCGGTGCGTCGCCCCGAGCCGCGTTCGACGGCAAGCACGACGAGATCGAGCGTGTGCACGGGCTTGACCTTGAGCCAGCCGGCACCGCGGCGGCCCGCTTCATACGGGGCCGCCGGCGACTTCGCCATCACGCCCTCATGGCCGGCGGCCAGGGTACGGTCCAGAAACTCTTGCGCGACCGCGGTATCCGAGGTGACGACGCGATCGACGCGCCGGTCGTGCGGGACCAGTGCGTCGAGTGCGGCCAGCCGCTGATCGGTGGGCAGATCGAGCAGGTCCCGGCCATCGACGTGCAGCAGATCGAAGAAGAACACCGACAACGGTTCGAGGTCGTTCGGGGTCTTGCGGCCGAACCTGGCGGCGGTGACCTGAAAGGGGTGCGGGCGGTTGTCCGGGCGCAGCGCGATGGCCTCGGCGTAGGCGATCAGATCGGTGGCCGGCAGGGCCAGCGTCGCCGCGACCACCTCGGGCAACCGGATGGTGACATCGTCGAGGCTGCGCGTGAACACCGACACCTCCGATCCCTTGCGATGGATCTGTACCCGGGCGCCATCGAGCTTTGCCTCCAAAATTACTGTGCCGCCCAGCCGTTCGAGCGCATCCTCCACCGCGGTCGCCGTCTGCGCGAGCATCGGGCCGACCGGGCGGCCGACCTGCAGCTGGAACTCCGCCAGGGCTTCGCGGCCGCCGGTGGCCGCCGCGGCGGCAACGGCGGGCAGATCACCCGCGAGCATCGCGGCGCGCCGTACCTCGGCGGCGGGTATGCCGGAGGCACGGGCCACCGCGTCGGCCATCACCCCGGCCAGGGCGCCCTGGCGTAGCTCGCCGCCGAGGAGCCGCCGTAGGAAGGTCTGCTCGGTTTCCGTGGCTGTCGCGAAAAGGCCCCGCACCAACTCGGCACGCTGAGCCTGCGAGCCCTTGCCCGCGGTGTTCTTGATCTCGCTGAACGCCGCGTCGACGCCGGTGACGGTCAAGGAGGGGATCTCGGCCGGCGGCGGTAGTGAGCGCAGCGCCGCCCACCCGACACCGATCTGGCGTTGGGGGAGCTCCCCGGACAGCCAGGACACCGTGACCGCCACGGTGCGGGCGTCTGCCTCCGCGGCGGCCACGGCCAGCACGGCCGCGATGCGGTCGATCTTTGTCAGGCGCGCGGATGTACCCGCGATGTCGGCAGATGCGGCGGCGACGTCGGCGAGCAACACGTGATCAGCGTGCCACGAGGCTCAGACAACCTCCGGCGTTTGGTTGAGCACCTGCGTCAGCACGGCGGCCTGCGACTGCAGATCCGACGCTCGTTCATGGTGCCCGTTGGCGATGTATTCGTCTGCCGCCGTGAGCCGTTCATCGACCTCGGCCTGAATGAGGCCGCGAATCTCGCGATCGCTGAGCACCCGGCGGGCGACCTCGGTCGAGCCCACGCCCGACACCGCGCCTGCGATCGGTCCGCCGGTGCGGGTATCGGTCTGATCGGGCGCCGGTGTCTCGGCATTGTCGATGGCACTCAACGCCGACCGGATCGCGGTGACGCCGGTGGTGTCACGGGATTTGCGCGCCGACAGCAGCGTCTCGCGGAGTCGGTCGCGCCAGCGCTGGGCAGGTGTCATGGCAGGCGAACCTAATCGGGTCGTGGGCCGGCGTCGAGGGATTTACGCACGGTGGCGGTGCAACGGAGATCGGCGCGGGCATCCGGAGAGAACCCGAAAGGCTTACGGGAAGGGTTGATGAGATAGGTTGCATTACGATTTCGGTCATTTTTGGAAAGGAAGCTAGATGGAGATCGAAGGCAAGAAGGCCATCGTCGTCGGCGGCGCGTCGGGCTTCGGCCGGGCCACCGCGGAGGCATTGGCCAAGCGTGGAGCGAGCGTGGCCGTGCTGGACCGGCCGCAATCCAAGGGGCAGGAAGTGGCCGACGCGATCGGCGGCTCGTTCTTCCCCGTCGACGTCACCGACTTCGACGGCACCGAGAAGGTGCTGGAAGAGGCGGTCACCGCCCTGGGGGGCCTGCACATCATCGTGACCACCGCAGGTGGGGGTATCGGTGAGCGCACCATCAAGAAGGACGGCCCGCACAGCCTGGACTCGTTCCGCTCCACCATCGACCTCAACCTGATCGGCACGTTCAACATCAGCCGGCTCGCCGCCTGGCACATGAGCAAGAACGAGCCCGTCGATGCCGAGGCCGAGGAGCGCGGCGTCATCATCAACACCGCCTCCATCGCGGCGTTCGAGGGCCAGATCGGGCAGGTCGCCTACACCGCGTCCAAGGCCGCCATCGCCGGCATGTGCCTGACCATGGCGCGCGACCTGGGCAGCCTCGGCATTCGCGTGCTGGCCATCGCGCCGAGCCTGTTCGCCACCGGCCTGACCGAGGGCATCCCCGACGAGTTCGCCGCGGTGCTCACCAAGGACGCCGCCTTCCCCAAGCGCCTGGGCAAGCCGGAGGAGTACGCCAAGCTCGCGGTCGCGATCGCCGAGAACCCGATGCTCAACGGGCAGTGCCTGCGTTTGGACGCCGGTCAGCGCTTCGCCCCCAAGTAGAGTGAATTCCGGCGTGATCGAGGACGCCCAGCGTCACCGATCACGCCGGAATCGCATACCGGGGAGGCGCAATGGCGACCATCGCAGACCAGGTCATCTCCGCACTGACACTGAGCGGGGTGCGACGGGTCTACGGCCTGCCCGGCGACAGTCTCAACGGCTTCACCGACGCCATCCGCCGCAGCGGTGACATCGCCTGGGAACACGTCCGGCACGAGGAGACCGCTGCCTTCGCCGCGGCCGCCGATGCCGCGCTGACCGGGCAATTGGCCGTATGCGCGGGTAGTTGCGGTCCAGGCAATCTGCACCTGATCAACGGGCTGTTCGACGCCAACCGCAGCCGCGTCCCGGTGCTGGCCATCGCCGCCCACATTCCGCGGACCGAAATCGGGTCGGAGTACTTCCAGGAAACCCACCCGCAGGACCTGTTTCGCGAGTGCAGCGTGTACTGCGAGCTCGTCAGCACCCCCGAGATGCTGCCGCGAATCCTCGCGATGGCCATGCGTGCCGCGATCGAGGACAGCGGCGTCGCCGTCGTCGTCATCCCCGGCGAGATCTTCCTGCAACGCGCCGGGGGCACCGATTGGACGTCGCGCCCGGTGCGGCCCACCCGATCGATCGCGCGTCCGGACGATGAGGCGGTGCGCCGGGCTGCCGACATCCTCAACAACGCCGAGCGCGTCACGATCCTGGGTGGTGCCGGCGTGGCCGGATCGCACGACGCCCTGATCGAACTGGCGTCCACCCTGCAAGCCCCGATCGTCCATGCGTTGCGGGGCAAGGAATTCATCGAGTACGACAACCCGTTCGATGTCGGGATGACGGGACTCCTCGGTTTCGCCTCGGGTTACAAGGCCATCAAAGAAGCCGACACCCTGCTGATGCTGGGCACCGACTTTCCGTATCAGCAGTTCTATCCCGAGGGTGCCACCGTCATCCAGGTCGACATCCGCGGCCGCAACCTCGGCCGCCGCACGCCGATTGATCTCGGCCTGCGCGGCAGCGTCAGAGACACCTTGGCCGCCCTGCAGCCGCTGCTGCGACCCAAGAGCAACCGGGACCACCTGGACCGGTCACTACGCCACTACCGCAAGACCCGCGCCACGCTGGACTCACTGGCGGTCAACGACCGGGACAAGACCCCGATCCGCCCGGAATATGTTGCCGCGCTGGCCAACCGGCTCGCCACCGACGACGCGGTGTTCACCTGCGATGTCGGGTCCCCTGTGGTGTGGGCGGCCCGATACCTGACCATGAACGGCCGGCGCAGGCTCATCGGATCGTTCAACCACGGCACCATGGCCAACGCACTGCCGCACGCGATCGGCGCGCAGACCGTGTTCCCCGACCGGCAGGTGATCGCACTTGCCGGCGACGGAGGCCTGACCATGCTCTTCGGTGAGCTGGTCACGCTGATCCAGAACGGGCTGCCGGTCAAGCTGATCGTGTTCAACAACTCGTCGCTGAATTTCGTCGAACTCGAGATGAAGGCCGCGGGCATCGTCACGTTCGGCACCGACCTGGTCAATCCGGACTTCGCCGCCGTGGCCCGGTCCATGGGCATCTTCGGAAGGCGGGTCACCGAACCGGCAGACCTCGAAGGCGCCATTGCCGACGCCTTCGCGCACGACGGCCCCGCCCTCGTCGACGTCGTCACCGCCCGCCAGGAACTGTCGATACCGCCGGCCATCACCGTCGAACAGGCCAAGGGCTTCTCGCTCTATGCGATCCGCACCATCCTGGCCGGGCGCGGCGACGAACTGCTGGACCTGGTCACCACCAACGTCGCCCGCCGCATCCTGGACTGACCGCTCAGGCCGGCCGCGGAATCGCGGCGGCGGGGCTCTGGCCCAGCCATCTGGGGATGGCGCGGCGCACCTCGCTGGGTCCCGAGAGCGCGACACTGCCGTCGAGCACGGCCCGGGCCCAGCCGGCATCGCCGCGCCAGATCTCGATCAGCGTGCGCAGGTGGGCCTGCACCGTGCCGGCAACCTCGTAGCCGGGATCGAAATCGCAGACATCGGCCTGTCCGTCACTGACCGTCAGCCACCATCTCGACGCCTTGGGCGCGACGCCGTCGAGGACGAACGCGATCGTGGTGCGTGCGCGCGGCCAGTCATCGATCGGGATAGTGCGCCGCATGTCCCACATCAACAGGTGCGGATCGAGATCCTGCTCGCCGAGTTCACCGATCCACCGCACACCCCACGCGCCGAGCGCGGTCACCACGCCGGCCAGCTCCTGACCGCACGGGGTGAGGGAATAGGTTGCACGGCCGTCGGTCTCGTTGCGTTCGACAACACCGGCGCGGGTCAGGGACTTCAGCCGTTTGGACAACAGTGCCGGCGACATCTTGGGCACGCCGCGCCGCAGATCGTTGAAGTGGGTGCTGCCCAGTAGCAGTTCCCGGACCACCAGCATGGTCCAGCGCTCATCGAGCAGTTCCATGGCCTTGGCCATCGGACAGAACTGGCCGTATGTCGACATCGGCGGTCTACCTCCCCGGGAAGTGCGCAGTGTCATAAGTACACCGCTGTCGGGGCTCCGAAGCCAGTACAGATCCAGAAGCGGGCCCACTACAGATCTGGTACTGGATCGGCCGCACCGTGCGGGATGACGATGAAACCGACCTGCGAAGGGAGCTGCCATGAACGTCACGACAACCGACCGTGAGCTCGAGGCCAAACACCGGGCGTTGTGGGCGCTGGGAGACTACGCGGCGATCGCCGCGAACATCGTGCGCCCGCTGGGGCCTGTCCTGGTCGAAGCGAGCGGCATCGGCCCTGGTGACCGCGTGCTGGACGTGGCGGCCGGGACCGGCAACGCCGCCATTCCCGCCGCTGCGACCGGTGCGCAGGTGACCGCCAGCGACCTGTGCCCGGAACTCCTCGAACAGGGGCGGCGGCTGAGCGCGGAGGCCGGCGTGACAATCGACTGGGCCGAGGCCAACGCCGAGGCGTTGCCCTATGACGACGATTCCTTCGACACGGTGCTGTCCTGCATCGGGGTGATGTTCGCGCCGCACCACCAGCGGGCCGCCGACGAACTGCTCAGGGTGACCCGTCCGGGCGGGCGGATCGGCCTGATCGCGTGGACGCCGGAGGGATTCATCGGGCAGCTGTTCGCCACCATGAAACCGTATGTGCCCGCGCCGCCGCCCGGGGTGTCCCCGCCGCCGCGCTGGGGCGACGAGGAGTACCTGCGTACCCTGCTGGGCGATCGGGTCGGCGAGTTGACCTGTGAGCGGCGGGAACTGGCCGTCGACGCCTACGCCGACGGAGCCGCGTTCCGCGACCATTTCAAGGCGAACTACGGCCCCACGATCTCGGCCTACCGGGCCATTGCCGCCGACGCCGAACGGGTTGTGGCACTGGACGCCGAGATCGCCGCGCTGGGCGACCGGTTCCTCACCGGCTCCACGATGCCGTGGGAATACCTGTTGACAGTGGCGAACGTGCGCTGATCCGGAAGGGCAGCTGGCACCATGGCTTCATGCCCGACGATGTCCAGGAATTGCCGACCCTCAGTGCCACCGATCAGGACGCCATTGCGCGTTGGTTGCAGGCAGAGCGAATCGGCACGACCCTGACCGACGTCGCACCGTTGACCGGCGGCACCCAGAACATCGTGGTGGGCATGTGCGTCGACGGCCGACGAATGGTGTTGCGCCGCCCGCCATTACACCCGCGGCCGACCAGTGACAAGACCATGCTGCGGGAGATCGCGGTGCTGCGCACGTTGGCCGGCTCTTCCGTGCCGCACCCGGGGTTCATCGCCGCCTGCACCGATCTCGACGTCATCGGCGTGGTGTTCTACCTCATGGAGGAGGTCGACGGATTCAACCCGGGTACCGAGGTGAGCCCGGCGTATGAGGCCTCGGCCGACCTGCGGCACCGCGTCGGCTTGTCGTACGCCGGCAGCCTGGCCGAACTCGGCAACGTCGCCTGGGAGAACAGCGAACTGGCGGCCATCCGTCGACCGGGATCGTTTCTGGCCCGCCAGGTTCCGCAATTTCTGGGGCTGCTGGACAGCTACCGGCACGAGCACTATTCACCCGACACGTTGACCGGGGTGCGAGAGTTGGCGCAGTGGTTGGAGGACACCCGGCCGGCAGATGCAGAGCCGGGAATCATGCACGGCGATGCGCACCTGAACAACGTGCTGCTGCGCCGGGACACCCCCGAGCTGGCCGCGTTCATCGACTGGGAGATGTGCACGGTCGGTGACCCGCTGCTCGATCTCGGGTGGATGCTGGTGTGCTGGCCCGATGATCCCAACCCCATCAACGCGGGATCGGCCCTGGCGGCCCTGGGCGGCCTGGCCCACCGCAGTGAGCTGGTCGAGGCCTACCGGTCTGCCGGGGGCAGGCAGACCGGGCAACTGGACTGGTATGTGGCGCTGGCCTGCTTCAAGCTCGGCATCGTCATCGAAGGCACCTGGTCGCGGTATCTGGCCGGGCGGGCCAGCCGCGAAGCCGGGGAGCAGCTGCACGCCTCGGCGGAGAACCTCATCGCGCTGGGGGCGCGGGTGGCCAAGGGCGACAACCCCTTCGGCTGATCTCAGTACGTGTCGAGCGCGAGCTTGACGGCAAGGGCCACGCCCGCTGCGCCGATCAGGAACCGCAGCGGGGCGGCGGGGGCACGACGCACGATCATCGGCCCGAGGCGTGAGCCGATCAGGCAGCCGGCACCCAACGGGATGACGGCCGGCCAGTACACCGGGGCGACCACGATGAACGCCACCGCCGCAACCGAATTGGCGACGCCGAGGATCACGTTCTTGGAAGCGTTGGCATGCGCGAGCGTCGCACCGCCGGTCCGTAGCAGCAGCGCCAGCAGCAGCACCCCGGCCGCAGCACCGAAATAACCGCCGTAGATGGTGATCAGGAAGATGGCCCCGGCCTCCATGGTGACCTTGATCCGATGCGCGCGATGATCGGCCACCCGCGTCGGCTCCGGGCGGCTACGAGGCAGCAGGATCGCCACCGATGCGAAGGCCAGCAGCAGCGGGACCACCTTCTCGAAGCCCTCGGCCGGCGTGCACAACAGCAGCGCCGCGCCGAGTGCCCCGCCGGCCACCGCGACCGGGATGATCCGTTTGATCCAGGCGCTCTGCCCGGCGAGCTCGGGCCGCGACCCCAACACCGAGCCGATGCCGTTGAACACCAGCGCCACGGTGTTGGTCACGTTCGCGGTGACCGGAGGCAAGCCGATCAGCAGCAGCGCGGGATAGGTGGCCACCGAGGCCAGGCCGGCGATACTGCCGGTGAGCCCGCCGGCGATCCCGGCCAGGACGAGCAAGACGACGTCGCCGATGCTCATGCGGTTTTCACGCCGCCGAGAATACGGAGCGAAAGTGTTTGCATGACCGCCCGGGCTGCGTCTAGCATCGCCAACGTGCCAAGGCGACTTGTAGTAGCAACCCGCAGCGGGGTCTGATCAGACCGACCCCTCGCTGTGGGTCGTTCGCTACTTCGTCGGTCACTTTCCTCTAACCAGAGAAGACCGGCACATGCACATCGCTTCATCAGCCCAGCAATCGGACATGGCACCGACGTTCGCGGCCCATTTCTCCAACCCTCTGCCGCGCGGCCTGCGAGAGGCCGGCGAGGCCGCCTCCTGGGAACAGTTCCTGGCCGAATACGCGACCGGCCCGGGTGCGTTGAAACTGGGTCAGTGGACCTGCACCGACACTGAGCGTTCAGCGGGCAGGTTGGGCCCGCAGGCGCGGCACTACCAGGCCACGCTGGCCTTGGGCGACACCATCAGTACGTTGACCGTGGCCGCGAGCGGACCCGTCGCCGCGCTGACCGAGATGCTCTACGCGCGCGGGATCCCGGTTGAAACCCGGTCGTTTCACCAGCTGCCCACCGGCGATCGGACCGCGACTTTCATCGAAGGCAGCGACGGCGTGCACAGCGAGTGGGCCATGGGCCTGGCCGATGATCCGGAGCAGTCGGCGCTGCATGCGGTGATCGCGTGCGCCAATCGGCTGCTGGCTGCCTGACCCCGGCCTGACAGCGCCGAGTGGCCAGTTGTGCCACGCAAATTCCAAGCAAGCGTGTAACAACTGGCCACTGGACCGCCAAATCAGCGCAGCGGGCGCAGCACGATCGGCATGCCGTCGATCGGCACCGGCATGCCGCCGTAGTCGTAGCTCGGCTTGTAGTCCGGGCTGGCGAGTTCCAGCTTGTAGCGGCGCAGCAGCCGGTGCATCACGGTCTTGATCTCCAGCTGGCCGAACACCATGCCGATGCACTTGTGCGCGCCACCGCCGAACGGCGCGAACGCGTAGCGGTGCTTCTTGTGTTCGCTGCGCGGCTCGGCGAAGCGATCCGGGTCGAACTTGTCCGGATCGGTCCACAGTTCGGGCAGGCGGTGGTTGATCGACGGCCACGTCACCACGCTCGTCCCGGCCGGGATGAAGTGGCCCAGCAGGTCGGTGTCGCGCACCGCCTGGCGGAAGTTGAACGGCAGCGGCGTCATCATCCGCAGCGACTCGTTGATCACCAGGTCGTAGGTTTCCAGCTTGTCCAGCGACTCGAAGTCCAGGGGTCCGTCGCCGATCCGGGCGGAGTCGTCGCGCAGCCGTTCCTGCCACTCCGGATTGGCCGCCAGGTGGTAGCACATCGTCGTCATCGTCGAAGTCGACGTGTCGTGTGCGGCCATCATCAAGAAGATCATGTGGCTGATGATCTGATCATCGGTGAAGGACTGCCCGTCCTCGTCGGCGGTATGACACAGCACGCTGAACATGTCGGTGCTCTCCGACTGCCGCTTCTCGGCGATGCGGCTGGCGAAGTACTCCTCGAGGGTCTTGCGGGCCTGGATGCCCCGCCACCACTTCAGCGGCGGCACCGGGGTCCGCACGATCGCGTTGCCGGCCCGAGTGGTGGTGGTGAACGCGTTGTTGACGGTGGTGACCAGGGCCCGGTCGGTGCCGGCCGGTACACCCATGAACACCTCGGAGGCGATGTCGAGCGTGAGTTCCTTCATCGCCGGGTGCAGAAGGAAGCGCGGGTCGTCGGCCACCCAGTCGTCGGCCAGCACGGCCGAGGCCACCGAATCGATATGGGAGATGTAGCCGCTCAGCCGCGTCCGGGTGAACGCCTCCTGCATGATCCGGCGGTGGAACATGTGCTCGTCGAAGTCGAGCAGCATCAGGCCGCCCTCGAAGAAGGGTCCGATCACCGGATCCCAGGCACGCTGCGAGAAGTCCTTGTTGCGGTTGGAGAACACCGCCTGGGTGGCGTCGGGGCCCAGCGCCATCACCGACGACAACGCGGGGGACTGGGCGTAGTAGATCGGACCGTGCTTGCGGTAGAGCTCCAAAATGAAGTCCGGACCGCCGCGGAAGATCTCGATCATGTGGCCGATGATCGGCAAACCGGAGTCGCCGCTGATCGGCTTGAGTCCACTGCCGGCCGGGGGCTCGGCGAACACGAACTGGTCCCACTGCTTGGCCTTGAGGCGCTTTTCCAGCGCGCCCATGCCCGGCAGGGTGTTGGGTGTCGGGGTGAACCGGCGCTTGGCCTGATCGAGCAGGTAGTGCGGGGTGCTGATGGTTGCCATGGGCCGCTCCTGACCATAAAAGGCTGACGAAGTGTGGTCGATGTCACCACTTGAGGCCATCCTGACTGTCAGACTTGACGCATGTCAAGTTTTGAAGTGGCGCGTCGTGGATGCAAAGGTCTAATGCCATGACCGCCGAATCGATACCCGGGAGCAGCAATGGCTCCGCCGGGCGTCCACAGGCCCGTCGCAGCCGGGGCGACCGGCAACGCGAGGCCATCGTGGCGGCCGTGCGGGACCTGCTCGAGGAGCAGTCGTTCGCCGATCTGTCGGTGAGCACCATCAGCGAACGCGCCGGGGTGGCCCGCTCGGGCTTCTACTTCTACTTCGACTCGAAGTACGCGGTGCTGGCCGTGATCGTGTCCGACGTGATGGAACAACTTGCCGCGTTGACGCACAACTACGCGCCTCGGGATTCCGGCGAGACACCAGCGGCCTTCGCCAAACGGATGGTCGGCAGCGCTGCCACCGTCTTCGCCACCAACGACCCGATCATGTCGGCCTGCACCGTCGCGCAGAACACCGACGCCCAGATCCGGGAAATCATGAACGACTACGAGGACGCCGTCATCGGCCAGATCGTCGGCCTCGTCGAGCAGGACGAGGGTGCCCGCCCGATCTCCGACGATCTGCCGGCGCTGGTGCGCACCCTGGTCGCGACGACGGCGATGACGCTGGCGCACGACTCGGCATTCGTCGGGCGTGGCACCGATCCGGCACGTGCGCTCGACATCGTCGAGCGGCTGTGGCTCAACGCACTGTGGGGTGGCCAAGAGGCCGAGCGTCACAGGTAAGGTTCACCGGCATGGGGAGCGATACCGCTGGTAACGGTCGGGCGACGCGTCGCGCGGACTTCCAGGGAAAAAGGTGTCTGATCACGGGTGCGGCCAGTGGCATCGGCCGGGCCACGGCGCTGGCGCTGGCGCGTCGGGGTGCCGAACTCTATCTGACCGACCGCGACGAAGTGGGGTTGGCGCAGACCGTCGCCGACGCCAGGGCGCTGGGCGCCCAGGTGCCCGCCCACCGGGCCCTGGACATCTCTGATTACGACCAGGTGGCAGCCTTCGCCGCGGACGTCCATGCCGCGCACTCGTCGATGGACGTGGTGATGAACATCGCCGGGATATCGGCGTGGGGGACCGTCGACCAACTCACCCATCAGCACTGGCGCTCGATGATCGACGTCAACCTGATGGGCCCGATCCACGTGATCGAGACTTTCCTGCCGCCGATGGTGCAGGCACGCCGCGGCGGGCACCTGGTGAACGTCTCCTCGGCCGCCGGCATTGTCGCGTTGCCCTGGCACAGTGCCTACAGCGCCAGCAAGTACGGGCTGCGCGGGCTGAGCGAGGTGCTGCGGTTCGACTTGGCGCGACACCGCATCGGGGTCTCGGTCGTGGTGCCGGGCGCGGTGAAAACCGGTCTGGTGCAGACGGTTCAGATCGCGGGCGTGGACCGCGAGGATCCGAACGTGCAGAAGTGGGTGGACCGCTTCGCCGGCCACGCCATCTCACCGGAGAAGGCCGCCGAAAAGATCCTGGCCGGCATGGCGCGCAACCGCTTCCTGATCTACACCTCGGCCGACATCCGCGCCCTGTACGCCTTCAAACGCGTGGCGTGGTGGCCCTACAGCGTGGCGATGCGCCAGGTCAACGTTCTATTCAGCCGGGCGCTGCGGCCGAAGAGCGTGCAGCGCTAGCGCTTTCCCCAATGCCAGGACGGTGTGTTGAGCATGCCGAACCCGGTCACCTTCGTTTCCCCCCACTCTTTGTAGAGCTCCACCTCGATCGCGGTGCTCCGCTCTTCGTCGGCGGCGGGTGTGGTTTCCAGGAAGTCGAGCAGCGCACGGGAGTGCGTCACGACCACCACCTGGGTCTGTTTCGCGGCAGTCTTGATGAGCGAGGCCAACGGCCGGACCAGGTCGGGGTGCAACGACGTCTCCGGCTCGTTGAGCACCATCAGCGATGGTGGCCGAGGGCTGGCCAGCGCCGTCGCCCACAACAGGAAACGCAGTGTGCCGTCGGACAATTCGGCGGCGCGCAACGGTCGTAGCATGCCGCGCTGGCGCAGCTGCAGATCGAACAGGCCATCGTTGACCGAGACCGAGATGGTGGCCCCGTCGAACGCCTCGGCCACCGCTCGGGCCAGATCGTCGAAGGTCGTTTCGACGATCGTCTGAACTGCCGCGGCCAGATCTGAGCCGTCGTCGGAGAGCACCGGGGTGCGGGTGCCGACGTGGGGTTGGCGGGCCGGCGCTCCGGCGTCGACCCGGAACCCGTCGTAGAACCGCCAGTCACGCAGCCGGTCGGAGACGGCCGACAGTTCCGGCAGCGCGTCCGGGTGGGCGTATTCGGCGAGCACGCTGCGGTAGGACGGCAATGAGCGGGTCAGCTCATCGAAGCCGCGGCCCGATTGCGCGGCGACCTCGGCGTACTCGCGGGTGCGGCTCACCAGCGTCGAGGCCGGGCGCAGCACCGGCCCGGCGAACACCACCTCGCGTTTGATCTCGGGATCCTGGGCGAAGGCCGACGGCTCGCCACCAGAGCCGGCCATCTGTGGCAGCCCCAGATCCACCAGATAACCGAAATCGTCTGCGGCGAAGCCGAGTTCGAGGGATACCGGACGGGTTCGGACGGTGCCCTGGGTCTGTGCGTTCGGTTGTTCGGGCCCCGCCCACAAGACGGACTGCAGGCCGCCCTCGCGGGCGAGCGATCCGATCACCTGACCCCGTCCGCAGTCGGCCAGCAGCCGCAGTGCGCGGTAGATGGACGACTTGCCGCTGCCGTTGGCACCGGTGACCACCGTGAGTTCGGCCAACGGCAGGATCACCTCCCGCAGCGAGCGGTAGCCCCGAACCGCGATGGTCTGCAACATGGGGTCGAGGTTATTGGTCGGCGGGGACAATCGGGTCGGTGACAGTCGGGCCGGTGGGAACCTCGTCCATCGCCAACTCCAGCCGAACGCCCAGCAGCCGGATCGGTCGGTCCGGCTCGAACTGACCGAACACCGCGAGCGCGGTGTCGGTGATGACATCGACGTCAGTGCTCGGCGCGGCGAGCTTCCGGATCTTGGTACGGGTATAGAACGTCGCCGTGCGTACGGTGACCGCCACTCGGGTGACGATGCGGCCCTGCTCGACCACCTCGTCCAGGGTCCGCCGGGTCAGGTCGCGGATCGCGTCCTCCATCTCATCGCGGTCGGTGAGGTCCCGGGGGAACGTGATGACGTGACTGCGTGACCGCGGAACCCATGGCTCGGAGCTGACCTCTGTATCGCCGCCGCCCTTGGCCAGCAACAGGATCCACAGCCCGGTGCTGGGCCCGAAGGTCGAGGTGAGGACCGTGGCGTCGGTCGACGCAAGGTCGGCGACGGTGGTAATACCCAGCGCGGCAAGCTTTTTGGTGGTCTTGGGTCCGACACCCCACAGCGCATCGGTCGGACGGTCGCCCATCACCGACATCCAGTTGGCCTCGGTGAGCACGTAGACACCGGCGGGTTTGGCCAGCCCCGTCGCCACCTTGGCGCGCTGTTTGTTGTCGCTGATCCCGACCGAGCACGACAACCCGGTCTCGGCGGCGATCACGGTGCGGATGCGCTCGGCCAACTCGACGGGATCGTTGACCTCGGCGCCCAGATAGGCCTCGTCCCAGCCCCAGACCTCCAGTGGGTGGCCGAGATCGCGCAGCAGACCCATCACCTGTTCTGATGCCGCGTCGTACGCCTCCGGATCCGACGGCAGGAAGGTGGCGTCGGGACATTTGCGCGCCGCCGTGCGCAACGGCATGCCGGCGTGCACCCCGAACTCGCGGGCCTGATACGACGCGCAGGTGACCACCTTGCGGGGCTCGGTGGGATCTCCACTGCCGCCGACGATGACGGGCAGGCCCTCAAGTTCGGGATGGCGGCGCAACTCCACCGAGGCCAGGAACTGGTCGAGGTCTACATGCAGCACCCAGGCGGTCATCGCACTAATGGCCACACAACTTGCGGGCAGTGTCCTGCCAGGCGGTGACCATGTCGTCGAGACTGCGGCCGAGGGAGAGTTGATATGCCAGGTAGTCAGCGTCGAGCAGCGCGATCAGGGCATCGGCCTGCGCGTCGAGGTCGCCTGTGGTGCCCGCGGTTTCGAGCAACATCCGGACGTGGGTGCGGTGCAGGGTGAACGGCCCGGTGTAGCGCAGCGCGGGGTCGCGGATGGCATCGGACAGGAGCGCCTGATGGCAGTGCACGAACCGGAGTCGATCCGCCCCGTAGGCCAGCAGCCGTTCCAGTGGAGGCGCGCCGGGGCCCAGCGGGGGCGGGCCGAACATGAAGGCGTTCTGTTCGGCGGTCTCGTCCTCGTCGAGCAGCACCATCATCAGCCCCGCGCGGCTGCCGAACCTGCGGAACACCGTTCCCTTCCCGACGCCCGCTGCGATCGCGATATCGTCGGTACTGACCGCGTCGGGCCCGCGTTCGGCAATGAGTCGCCGTGCGGCGTCGAGGATCAGTGCGCGGTTGCGGGCGGCATCGACACGCCCTGGGCCACGTTCCTGTGGCACCGGGTCGATGCCCGCGAGCCGGGGCGGGCGGTCGGTGGCTGCCACAACTGCACTTTAACTCAGCCGGAATTAATCGGACCACAGTCCGGTTGATTGTTGCGAAGATCGGGCGAAGCGAACAAGGAGACTGAAACATGGCCGATATCAAGGTGCTGGTGTTGATCGGAAGCTTGCGTGCGGCATCCATCAACCGGCAGCTCGCCGAGCTCGCGGTGGAGCAGGCGCCTGACGGGGTGGAATTGCGGATCTTCGACCGGCTCGGAGAGCTGCCCTTCTATAACGAGGACATTGATGGGGACGGCGTGGCCGAGCCTGTGGTCGCGCTACGGGCAGCAGCCGCCGAGGCCGACGCGACGCTCGTCGTCACTCCCGAATACAACGGCAGCATCCCGGGCGTATTGAAGAACGCCATCGACTGGCTGTCCCGGCCGTGGGGCAACGGCGCGCTCAAGGACAAGCCGCTCGCGGTGGTCGGCGCCGCGCTCGGTCAGTACGGCGGCGTGTGGGCGCACGACGAGACCCGCAAGTCGTTCGGTATCGCCGGACCGCGTGTGGTCGAGGATCTCAAGCTCTCGGTGCCGTCCAAGTCGCTCGACGGCAAGCATCCGAGAGAGAACGCAGAGGTCGCTCAAGCGCTCCGCGACATTGTGGGCAAGCTCACAGTTGAGGTCGGCTGAGGGTTCGTCTTGGCGTTTTGCCGTTGGCGACGCTTTCGGGCAAAATTCCTGCCGCCGGTTGGGTCCTGGGACCCGGCCGGCGGCTTTGCTATTGAGGGACCGGCGGCTGTATGTGAGGCCACCTTGTCGGTGGCTGGTGGTACATCTAGGGGTGCGGCGCGACACGGTCTGTCAAGTTGGGCGCGACACGCCGTCGGCGTGGTTGCTGGCAAGCTTACGACCTGGGAATTTCAGAAATGTTATTCAGAACATGTTGTATGACTTCGAACTGTCGGCCACTAGGTGTAGTGTCTGTGAGACCGACAGGCCACCACAGTTCGGGAGCCGGCCGGAGCGCAGCGAATCCGGCCGAGTCGGTTTCAAGACCAGCCGGAGAGCGGCTTCGACCGGCAGGAATTTTGGCGGCCCGAAGGTCGCTGAACTTAAGCGAAACGTAAGACCCGATCAGTTGCCAGTCACCTGTCTAGTTTTTTCACTTTCCGCAAGAGGAGCCGTACCGAAGATGACCGTCACCGTGTACACCAAGCCCGCATGCGTGCAGTGCAACGCCACCTACAAGGCGTTGGAGAAGCAGGGCATCGAATTCGAGAAGGTCGACATCACCCTTGACAGCGAGGCCCGTGACTACGTCATGGCGCTCGGCTACCTGCAGGCCCCCGTTGTGGTGGCCGGCAACGAGCACTGGTCGGGCTTCCGGCCGGATCGGATCAAGGCACTCAGCACAGTCGCGGCCAGCGCGTAACGGAAGGTCATCAACGGGGGAGGACGGAGAACACGATGAGTCATCTCGTCTACTTCTCCAGTGTCTCGGAGAACACCCACCGCTTCGTCGAGAAGCTGAAGTGGCCCGAAGACCGAGTCACCCGGATCCCGCTGCACGGCCGCATCGAGGTGCACGAACCCTACGTTCTGATCCTGCCCACCTACGGCGGCGGCCGTGCCACCCCGGACATCGACAACGGCGGCTATGTGCCCAAGCAGGTCATCGCTTTTCTGAACAATGAACACAATCGGTCGTTGATCCGCGGCGTCATCGCCGCGGGCAACAACAACTTCGGTGCGGAGTTCGCGTACGCGGGCAATGTGGTCTCGCGCAAATGCGGTGTGCCGTACCTCTATCGCTTCGAACTCATGGGAACCCCGGACGATGTCGAAGCTGTCCGCGCGGGGTTGAAAGACTTTTGGAAGGACCAGACGTGCCACCAACCGTCACAGCTGCAGAGCCTGTAACCAACGCCGGGCACGCTCTGCCTGGAGAGACTGATTACCACGCGCTCAACGCGATGCTGAATTTGTACGATGCCGACGGCAAGATTCAGTTCGACAAAGATGTGCGGGCCGCGCGGGAGTACTTCCTGCAGCACGTCAACCAGAACACGGTGTTCTTCCACAGCCAGGACGAGAAGCTCGACTACCTGGTCGAGAAGGAGTACTACGAGCGCGAGGTGCTCGACCAGTACAGCCGCAACTTCGTCAAGAGCCTGCTGGATCGGGCCTACGCCAAGAAGTTCCGGTTCCCGACGTTCCTTGGTGCGTTCAAGTACTACACCTCCTACACGCTCAAGACCTTCGACGGAAAGCGCTATCTGGAGCGCTTCGAAGATCGCGTCGTGATGGTGGCGCTGACCTTGGCCGCCGGCGACACGGTGCTGGCCGAGAAACTCGTCGACGAGATCATCGACGGCCGCTTCCAGCCGGCCACCCCCACGTTCCTCAACTCGGGCAAGAAACAGCGCGGCGAGCCGGTCAGCTGCTTCCTGCTGCGCATCGAGGACAACATGGAGTCCATCGGGCGCTCGATCAACTCGGCGCTGCAGCTGTCCAAGCGCGGCGGCGGAGTCGCCTTGCTGCTCACCAACATTCGTGAGCACGGCGCCCCGATCAAGAACATCGAGAACCAGAGCTCGGGCGTCATCCCGATCATGAAGCTGCTGGAGGACTCGTTCTCCTACGCCAACCAGCTCGGCGCCCGCCAAGGTGCCGGTGCGGTGTACCTGCACGCTCACCATCCCGACATCTACCGGTTCCTCGACACCAAGCGCGAGAACGCCGACGAGAAGATCCGGATCAAGACGCTGAGCCTCGGCGTGGTGATCCCGGACATCACCTTCGAGCTGGCCAAGAATAACGAGGACATGTACCTCTTCTCGCCGTACGACGTCGAGAAGGTCTACGGCGTGCCGTTCGCCGACATCTCGGTGACCGAGAAGTACTACGAGATGGTCGACGACGCGCGGATTCGCAAGACCAAGATCAAGGCGCGCGAGTTCTTCCAGACGCTGGCCGAGCTGCAGTTCGAGTCGGGCTACCCGTACATCATGTACGAGGACACCGTGAATCGGGCCAATCCGATCGCCGGCAAGATCACCCACTCCAACCTGTGCTCGGAGATCCTGCAGGTCTCCACCGCCTCGGAGTTCAACGACGACCTGTCCTATTCCAAGGTGGGCAAGGACATCTCGTGCAACCTCGGGTCGATGAACATCGCCAAGACGATGGATTCCCCGGATTTCGCGCAATCCATCGAGGTGGCCATCCGGGCACTGACCGCGGTGAGCGATCAGACGCACATCTGGTCGGTGCCCTCGATCGAGCAGGGCAACAACACCTCGCATGCGATCGGCCTCGGGCAGATGAACCTGCACGGTTACCTGGCCCGCGAGCGGATCCACTACGGCTCCGAAGAGGGCATCGACTTCACCAATATCTACTTCTACACCGTGCTGTTCCACGCCCTGCGGGCGTCGAATCTCATTGCGATCGAACGAGGTACGAGCTTCGGCGGGTTCGAGGACTCCAAGTACGCCTCCGGTGAGTTCTTCGACAAGTACACCGAGCAGGCGTGGGAGCCGGCCACCGACAAGGTCCGACAGATCTTCGCCGACGCCGAGATCCACATCCCGACGCAGGACGACTGGAAGCAGTTGAAGGAGTCGGTGCAGAAGCACGGCATCTACAACCAGAACCTGCAGGCCGTTCCGCCGACCGGTTCGATCTCATACATCAACCACTCGACGTCCTCGATTCACCCGGTGGCATCGAAGATCGAGATCCGCAAGGAAGGCAAGATCGGTCGCGTCTATTACCCGGCGCCGTACCTGACCAACGACAACCTGGAGTACTACCAGGATGCATATGAGATCGGGTACGAGAAGATCATCGACACTTACGCCGCGGCGACTCAGCATGTGGATCAAGGTCTTTCGCTGACACTGTTCTTCAAGGACACCGCCACCACCCGCGACGTCAACCGGGCGCAGATCTACGCCTGGCGCAAGGGCATCAAGACGCTGTACTACATCCGGTTGCGGCAGATGGCGCTGGAGGGGACCGAGGTCGAAGGTTGCGTCAGCTGCATGCTGTGACGCACGACTAGCGCGCTCCGAATGGCCAGTTATGGCACGTCATTCTTGAAAAGACGTGCCATAACTGGCCATTCGGTGGTGTCAGGCCGGGCTCACGTGGCAGGGAACGCCGTTGATGGCATGGGTGTTGCTCGGCACATCGATGATGTCCGTGGGATTGAGCAGGTTGTTGTTGATCCCCGGATGACAGTTGGCGGTGGTCAACTGCGTTCCGTCGAGGCCGTGACCCCAGCCGTGGGGGAGGGACACCACGCCGGGCATGACCTCGTCGGTGACCTCGGCAGCCACGGCAACGGCGCCTTCGGAAGTGGTGACGTTGGCCATCGAACCGTTTTCGACACCGACACGCACCGCGTCGACGGGGTGGATGAGCAGGGTGCAACGGTCACGGCCCTTCATGAGGGCAGGGACGTTGTGCAGCCAGGAGTTGTTGGACCGCAGGTGTCGTCGGCTGATCAACACGAGCTCGGGCGTTCCGCGTTCCATGCGCGACAGCAGCCGGGGTATATCGCTCACCAGATGGTCGTGCAGCAGTTCGACCTTTCCCGAGGGTGTCGTCACACTCGTCTCGAGCCGTCCCCCTTCGAGTTCGGCCAGCCGCAGTCCGTCGGGATGCCGCCGGACCTCGCTCAGGGTGAGACCACCCGGCCGGTCGCCCAGTTGATCACCCCACGGCCCCACTCGAATGCCCAGATCCATCAAGCGTTCTGGCCCCTTGCCGGCCAGTGCGGCCATGACCTGCCCGGCGTCGCGACCCGTCAGCGGGTTGCCTGGAATGGCGGACATGGTGGCGACCATCCCACCGACGTAGAGGTCGTCGAGCGCGGCGGTGTCCACCTCGGGCACGGGCGTACCGAACATCGCGCCGCCGAGTCGCAGTAGCAACTCCCACTCAGGGGGACGCTGGGGGTCGGGTTCGAAAACCGGTTCCGAATACTTGATGCAGGAGGCGACGGAGTACATCCAGTAGAGGTCGTCGAAGTGGGGTAGTTCCAGAGGTGACGATCCGGGCAGGATCACGTGGGCATGCCGGGTGGTCTCGTTGAGCCAGTTGTCCACCGCGATCAACGCGTCGAGGCGACCCAAGGCCGCCGACAACCGCCCGGCTCCCGGCGCCGAGACCGCGGGGTTACCGGCAACGGTGATCAGCGCGCGAAGCCGACCTTCGCCCGGAGTGTCGATCTCCTCAGCCAGGCAGCCGACCGGAAAGCTGTTGAGCACCTCGGGCGCTCGCCGGACGCGGCTGTGGTAGCGACCGAACTGCCATCCCGACCCGGCCTGGTCGGGCGGCTTGGCGAACATCGGCGCCCAGACCGCCGGTTTCGGGAACACCGAACCGCCGGGGCGGTCAAGCACACCGAGGGCGGTGTTGATCACGAATACCAGCCAGGTGGCCAGGGTGCCGAATTCCTGTGTGCAGGCGCCGATTCTGCTGTAGAGGACGGGGTGCTCGGCATGTGCGAGGTCAGCGGCCAGCCGGCGGATCGTGCTTGCGTCGATACCGGTTGTGCCGGCGACTTTTTCGGGCACGAAGGGCTCAGCCATCGTGACGATCTCATCGAGCCCAGCGACTTTTCCGCGCAGATGCTCGGGGCGCCGGACCCAACCGTTCTCGGCCAGCGTGCGCAGAATGGCGAACAGCAGCAATGCGTCGGTGCCGGGTTGGATCGGCACCCACTCACTCGCGCGCTGCGCGGTCGGAGTGCGGCGCGGGTCGACAACCACCACGCGGCCGCGCTGTGCGACGCCGGCCAGCAGACCCATGATGTCGGGTGCCGACAGCATCGACCCCTGCGACGCAGCCGGATTGGCGCCGAGGATCATCAGGTGGTCCGTGCGGTAGAGGTCGGGGATGGGCCCGTTCCACATGCCCCCGAACAACAGAGTGCTCACCACGTTCAGGGGCCACTGGTCGACGGTGCCGGGCGAGTAATACCCCTTCATGCCGGCCGCCTCGGCGAAGCCGATCAGCGCCCCGATATAGGTGGCCAGGTGACTGTTGTGTGCGACGGGATTCCCGACGTACACACTCAGCGCGCCGGCACCGTCGGTATCGAGGACCGGTCGCAGCACCCGTTCGGTCTCGGCGAGTGCGTCATCCCAGGACACCGCCACGTGACTGCCGTCGGGCCGACGCACCATCGGCCGGCGCAGTCGGTCGGGATCAGCGTGAAGATGCCCGAGCGACACCCCTTTCGGACAGATGTGCCCGCGGGACCACACATCGTCGGGATTGGCGCGAATGCCTTGGACGTGGCCGTCACTCACCGTGACGTGCAAACCGCACATCGCTTCACACAGCGGGCACGTCACTTTGTGAGCAGGCATGTCGTCGTCTCCTGACCGGTTGGGCGTCTAGGGGCGCGTGCGCTGTGCCCGGATGTACGTGTTGAGCACATCGACCAGGGCCTTGCGATCTCTGCTGGTGTCCAGGGGCGTCGGCGAAACCATCTGGGCGAGCGCAATTCCCCGTAATGTCGCCCAGATGAGGTTGCCGATCTCGGTGGCCTGTGGAGCGTCGAGATCTTCGCCGAGATGTCTGCCGAGTTCGGTGAATTGCCGCATCGTGTCGGACAGTTGGGCGTTGACCGCACTGTCGCGCGCCGCGCGGGTGGAGATGAGGATTTCGAGCGCAGCCATCGAGGTCGGGCTTGAGAACGCCTGCCACAGGGCGTCCACGACCACCTTGGTGCGGCGATCGGGGGGCAGGTCCGCGGTCTCGTGTCGAAGCCTTTCTAGTGCCTCGGTGAGTTCGGTGATTCCCTGGTCGACCACGGCCATCAGCAGCCCGCCCAGGTCTCCGAAGTGGTACTGCACCACCCCCCAGGTGAGACCGGCGCGCTCGGTGATCCGCCGCACGCTGGGGGCTGCGAAACCTTCTTCGAGGATGTAGCGCACGGTTTCGTCGATGACGGTGCGGCGTGTGCGCTCGGCGCGTTCCTGGTTGCCGCCGGGCGGCCGCCGGGGTGCTGGCCCTGCCATGCCTGATGTCACCACATCGTGCCGGCAAGGTGGTCCAGCGGCCGGAGGTCGTGAGCAGCGCGGATACCGGCGGGGGCGCGGCACACCGCCTCGATGGCGTTGACGGCCCGCGCCGCGGTGGCCACGACGCCGCCGATGTTGTGATCGACGCCGGATCCGCCGACGTGAGTGTCGATTCGGATGCCGGGATCGCCGTCGATGGTGACGCGGTGGACGCCGGGCCTGCCGTCTGGGGGACGGGCCCAGTCCGGTGCATCGTCAGGGGTGAGTCGGTTGATGTGCTCCATGGTGATGATGACCTCGCCGTCGCGGATGCCTTCCACCGCGAACCGGACTGCGGCCACCCGGCCGGGCGCGACGTCCATCATGGTGGTGGAGATCGGTTCCGGCGTCACCCATTTTTCGTGGCGCTCGCGTACTTCGTCGAGTGTGACGCCGAGGTCGCAGGCCAGGCTGCGCACCTGAATTCCCCACATCGACGCAAGTACTCCCGGTGCGAAGAGGATGGGTTGGTGGTCCGGATCGGTGCCGAAACCGAAACTGACACCGGTGAACTCGGCGTCGTCGTAACTGCCGTATTCGCAGATCTCCTGGACGGTGATCGCGGTGGCCCGGCCGGCGAGGCTCAGCGCTGAATAGACGAGGGTATCGCCGGAGAAGCCCGGGTCGATGCCGTTGACGTACAGCGTCGAGTGGCCGTCTCGGCACGCCTGCTCGAGTGGTTCGCGCAGCCACGCATCGGTGAATTCGGGTGCAACCAACCAGACAAAGGATGTCCCGACGACATTCGTCCCCGTACTCAAAAAGCGGATCAGGTCCGCCATCGCCTCATGCGGACGTGTCTCGGCCTGGGAGGTGTAGACGACGCAATCCGCTTGCAGCGCAACGAGTTCCTCGACGTCCGACGTGGTGATCACTCCGGTCGGAGTGGACAAACCGCACAGGTCCGCGGCGTCACGCCCCACCTTGTCCGGCGATGCCGCGTGCACACCGACGAGCTCGAGATCTGGTCGCCCGATGATGGTCCGCAGGGCGTGGACACCGACGTTGCCGGTGGAGAATTGAATGACTCGGCGGGTCAACGTGTTTCCTCACAGTAGGTCGGTGATGGTCTTGAGCCCGGCGTCGTAGAGGACTCCGGGGAGCATGCCGCCGTCGATCTCGATGGTGGTGCCGTTGATGTAGTCGGCCGCTCCGGAAGCGAGGAAGACGCAGGTGCGTCCCACTTCGGCGGGTTCGCCACCTCGTTTGAGCGGGATCGGCTCGAAGTACTTCTCGCCGTCCGGGTCATCCTTGGGCAGGACGAACGACTGGAAGTTCGCGGTGACGGTGGGACCGAGCGCCACACAATTCACCCGCACCGTCGGACCCCATTCCTGGGCCAGCGATCGCGTCATGTGATTGAGGCCGGCTTTCGCCGCGCCGTAGGACACCAGCGTGGGGGAGCCCGCGGCGTGGCTCGCCCCGCTGGAGATGTTGATGATGCAACCGGTGCCGTCTTGGGTTTTCATCTGCCGGTACGCGCGGATGGCGAACCACAGCGGACTGATCAGGTTCATCTGGACGGCGAAGGCGTGGAACAGCACGCTGCGTTCATACTCGTCGTCACTGGCTGGTGCCCCTTGGATGCGCGAGACCAAGGCGGGTACTGCATCGACCGATGGCGAGGGGACGGTGCCGCCGGCGTTGTTGACCAGGATGTCGACGCGTCCGTAGGTATCCGCCACCCGTGTGACGAAGGCGTCGATGGCCCGGTAATCCGCTTGGTCACAGACCATTTGAGCGGAACGGTCCGCCCAGTCCGGGTTGGTCTCGGTGCCGGGAAGTGCGTCCAACGGGGCGCGAGAGCAGCCGATCACCGTCGCACCGGCGCGAAGGAGTTCGTGCGCGATACCCACTCCGACGCCACGGCTCGTGCCCGTGACAATCGCGACTTTTCCGTCCAGTTCGGGAGATGCATCGGAGATGGCCACGCTAAAAGATTACGTCTGTTATTTTTATTGCGTCGCGAAATCGCCGACATCGGCCGGTAGCTCGGGGGCGGCCGGGCGCACATTGGAGAGGACCTCGACGATGAGCAACGTTCCGAGTCGGCGCGCACGATTGGCGCACGCGGCAAAGCACGCTGAGCTGTGGAACGCCGGCAAGAAGGACGAGTGGGTGGCGTCGTGGCGCACCATCTGCCCGGGCGAGGTCCGGATGTTCGATCCCGTCGGCACCGAGGAGAAGCACGGTTTCGCCGCCGCCACCTCCGACGCGTTCGACATGTTCCAGTCGATCCTGAAGATCAGGATGGTCACCGTCCAGGTGAACGGCGACGAAATGGCCTGGGTCTGCGAGAACTCTTTCGGTACACAGCCCGACGTCCAGTCGGCCTACAGCATCGAGACCTTTGCCTGGGACCAGGCGGGCAATCTGCTGATCAAGACCTACTATCCGATGCCCGAACATGTTGGGCCGGACGAAGATCCGTACGCACACCTGCTCCCGGCCGACACGCCGGAACCCCACTGATCCATCGAGCGATCAGCGCGGTTCCAGAATCAGCTCTCGCGAGCCTGCTCCGCACGTGCCGCCTTCAGGCGTCGCTGCTCCTGCAACACGTTCGTGTAGCTCTCGCGTTCGGCGACGAGCCATTCTGGCTTCTCCTCGAGCAGCTTGTCGATCTGCTCGGTGGTCAGCGCATCGCCGACACCGCCACGGGCCAGACCGGCGATCGAGATGCCCAGCTTGGCGGCCACCAGGTTCTTCGGGTGCGGGCCGTTCTTGCGAAGGTCCTTCAGCCACTGCGGGGGATCCTCTTGCAGGGCGGCGAGCTCGGAGCGGGTGATCGCGTTCTCCTGGAACTCCGCAGGTGTCGCGGGCAAATACACGTCCAGTTTCTTCGCCGCCGTGGCGGGTTTCATGGACTGCGCGTTCGGCCTGCTCATGCGGCATCCTCGCAGGCTCGGTTGCCGCATGGCTGCCGTCGATTCGCTCCGCAAGCCTCGCTCATGTATTCAGCGTATCGGTAACCTGAGGCAGTGACCCCGCAGTCCCTCACCCTCGGGTACGTCCCTGGCGGGACGCCCGCGAAGTGGGCGCGGATCTGGGCGGAACGACACCCCGGGGTGCCGTTGCGGCTGCACGCCGTCGCCGCAGCCGACGCGGCGGACGCCGTGCGGGACGGGACGGTCGACGTGGCGTTGCTCCGGCCGGCTGTCGACACGTCCGGGCTGGCGGTCATCCCGATCTACGAGGAGACGACGGTGGCCGTGGTGCCGACCGAGCACCTTCTCAGTGCCGTCGACGAGATCACCGCCGCGGACCTCGATGGCGAGCCGACCCTGCTGCCGCTCGACGATGTCGTCGCGTGGGCGGGTGCTCCCGGCAGCCCCGTCGACCACCGGCCCGAGACCACGAAGGACGCGACAGAACTCGTCGCCGCGGGGATGGGCGCACTCATCGTTCCGCAGTCACTCGCGCGGCTCTATCACCGCAAGGACCTCACGTACCGCCCGATCACCGATGCGCCCACGTGCCCGGTGGCGCTCGCCTTCCCGGAAGGGCCGCAATCGGAACTGATCGAGGAGTTCATCGGCATCGTGCGGGGCCGCAAAGCCAGTTCGTCACGGGGGCAGGCGCAGTCGGCCCCGAAACGCACCGCCCGGGAGAAGACCCTCGCGAAGCAGGCCGCCCGGGCCGCTGCGGGCAAGGTCGCCCGCAAGCCGGGCCCGGCCAAGCGCGGTCGACGCTGATACGCCGGGCGGGTCGGGAATCCTGGCCCGGCGTCCACGGTTCGTGCACACATGACAACTAACGGTGACCTTGCGTCGTTTGGCCCCAATGCGCCTGGATATGTCTGGAAGTCGACGGCCGACGTCGAACCGATTGAAGTTTCTCCCGGCATCACCGTCCAACTGCTCTGGCAGGGCGACAACGGTGCCAAGGCGGCGGTCACCACCATCGCACCGGGCGCGATCTGGGTCGGGGAAGACCTTCATGACCCAGGACCCGAAGAGGTCTACGTCGTCTCCGGTGTGTTCAACGACGGCGTCAACGACTACGCCGCAGGCACGTTCCTGCACGCCCCCGCCGGATCGTGGCATGTACCGCAGTCCACGGAAGGCTGTGTGCTGTTTCTGTTTTATCCAGAGGGCTAGCCATGGCGGGCTGACGCGAAAACCAGTAGCGATCATCAGGGTGAGTCTCCACGATTGACGGGTGGAGGCTCACCTGTATCAGTCGCCGACCGACTTCGATCCGGTCGCCAGGGCTGTGTATCGCCTGGACCCGGTGGTGTTCACCTCTGAGCTGACCACGCTGCGTACCTCTCCGTGGCCGGCGGATCGAATCCTGTTGTCGGTCGGCAACGGTGACGGTGCGGCGGGCGCGGCGGTACAGACCCACGACTCGGTGCTGCTGGTGAATGGCCTGCCACCCGAGGTGGCGCCGACAGCGGCCTGTGCGCTCGCCGGCGTCGAGGCCGATCTGTCAGGGGTACGTGGAACGCCCGCGACGGTAATGGCTTTCATCAAGGCCTGGCATGCGGTCACCGGTGTCCGGGCGATCATGTCATCGCGCGATGTGCTCTACCGGTTGGGGGAGCTGACGCCGCCCAGTGGCGTCGCCGGTGCCTGGCGGTCGGCCGAGACCGCGGACTCCGACGTGGTCATTCACTGGCTGGACGCGTTTTTCATCGAAGCCTTCGGCGAACCCTCGAATCTTCAGGCGAGCCGCACGTTGCTCACTGCGATAGACGAAGCCGGCGACCACGTGCTGCTGTGGTCGGTGGCCGGGGAACCGGTCAGCATGGCGCGGGTCCGCGCTCCTGTCGTCGGCGCCTCGCGCATCGGCCCGGTCTATACCCCGCCCGAACACCGTGGCCACGGCTATGGGGCCGCGGTCACCGCCGCCGCCTCGCAGTTCGCCGTGCACGAAGGGGCCCGCGAGGTGGTGTTGTTCGCCGATGCCGACAATCCGGTGTCCAATCGGGTCTATCGGCGCATCGGTTTCGAGTCGGTCGCCGAGAACCTGCGGTACGCGCTGGTGGAAACGGATCGGCCGCCGGCCGATTCGGGCGTCATTCCGGCTTGAAGACCCTCCTCGGCCGTGACGGTTGACCAAAAACGTATTTTGGTCAAAACTGGGGTCAGCGGTTCAATGGGAGGTGCGATGCCGGACACGCGGCAGGAACGAGCGGACCGGATCCTCGATACGGTGTCGGACTTGTTGCTGCGCTGGGGTTATCGGCGGATCAGGATCGATGAGGTCGCCAGACGGTCGGGAGTTGGCAAGGGGACGGTCTATCTACATTGGCGTACCCGTGAGCAGATGCTCGCCGCCGTCGGATCGCGGGAAACCGCCAGGATGGTGGACGCGGTAACGGAATCCATGCGGGCCGATCCGGAGACAGTTCTGCCGCATCTGCTCGTGCGACGAATCTTCGTCGAGGCGATGGGTCGTCCCGTCCTGCGCGCAATCTATACGCAGGACATCGAGACGGTGGACGCACTGGCCACCGACCGCTCCCAAAAGGCAATGGGAGGAGCGAATTTCGTCGGGTGGCGGGAGTATCTGGAGATTGTCCACGGGCACGGACTGCTGCGAGAAGGTCTTCAGCCGGCCGATGTGCACTATCCGCTCACGGCGACCGTCTACGGCTTCTTCGCGGCTGAGCCGCTGCTGCCCGACGAACTCGAACTGAGTCTGGACGACAAGGCCGATCAACTGGCCGGGACGGTGCGCCGGGCTTTCGAGCCGTCTCGGCCACCGGCTCGAAAACATGTGGACGCCGCGGCGCGGGAGGCCGTCGCCATCTATGAACGGATCGCCGAGCAGTTCCGGACACTCACCTACGCGCAAGGAGGACGCGATGAACCGAAGTGACAATGACAGTTGGGATCTGACGTCGAGCGTCGGCGCGACCGCCACTGTGGTGGCCGCACAGCGTGCCATTGCCTCGCGAGGGCCGCATCCACTGATCACCGACCCCTATGCGGAGCCTCTGGTCCGTGCGGTGGGCGGCGATGTCGTCGCAACCATGCTCGACGGCGAAGACGGACGGGACGGAGTCGCCGCACTCAGTAGGAAACAGCTGTCGGAAGCCATGGCGGTCCGGACCCGGTTCTTCGACGGCTTGTTCACCAGCGCAACGGATGCCGGCGTGCGTCAGGCAGTGATCCTGGCCTCCGGCCTTGATACGCGTGCCTACCGCTTGCCGTGGCCGGCCGGCACTGTCGTGTACGAGATCGATCAGCCTGCGGTGATCGAGTTCAAGACCACGACGCTTGCCGGCCTGGGCGCCCAGCCCACCGCCACGCATCGTGCGATTGCCATCGATCTTCGCGACGATTGGTCAAAAGCATTGGTGGACAATGGGCTAGACCCCGGCAAGCCAACGGCGTGGATTGCCGAAGGCTTGCTGATCTACCTGCCGTCCGAGGCTCAGGATCAGTTGTTCGACAACATCACGCGGCTCAGCGCTCCGGGCAGTTATATCGCCACTGAGTACATCCCCGACGCCTCGGCCTTCTCCGAAGACCGTTCGCGAGGTGTCACGGATGGCTTCCGCCGGTTCGGCTTCGATGGCGAGCTGTCCCAGCTCGTCTACCACGGGCGGCGCAGCTCCGTCGTCGAGTACCTGACGGCGCGCGGTTGGGATGTGTCGGCCCAGTCACTCGAAGAGGTGTACGCAGCCAACGGCTTTGAACTCCCCGGCGACGAAATGTTCGCCGCGTTCGCCGATGCTCGCATCGTCAGCGCGGTGCTTGCGGGCAGGTCGTCGCCCGCCACGCTCATCTAACGCTTCGAGCGATAGTTCGGGGTGTAGCCGGCCGAACCTGGTCATGATGTCGTTGACGCCCAACGTGGCGAGCAGGCTGGCAGCGAGGTAGGCGAAACTGGCGGCGTGGATATTGGTTTTACAGGGCATTCCCCGAGTCTCCGAATGTTGGCGGTGCCCGCCTAGCGAAGCGCCCGGACGAATCAGGCGGGGAGCGACTCGAGGATCTGGGATGCTGCCCGTGTCCACGCCGCGATGTCGGGCGGCCCGGGGATGTTGCCGGCCACGAGCACGACGTTCGCCAGATACCTGTCGGTGGCTAGCCGCATCACCGGAAAATTACTTGGGGGCGTGAGGGGTTCGATGACCATCCGTCGTCCGATGCCGGGCACCTCTGTGGCACCCGGCTTACCGATGTTGGCGAGAAGTTGCTCGGTGATGACTCCGCTGGACGGTGACATCACCTTGATCGATGCCGTGAACGACAGCACTCCGCCAGCGGCAGCGTAGTACTTGCAGCTACGTCCGATGGTTCCGTCGGGGTTCTTGATGTCGGTGTCCCGGCCGTCGTCGATCTCGACGCCGGACAGGACCGACATCTGCTCACCGCTGAGCAGGCAATCCGATGGCAGGACCTTCTCCCGCCACACCCGGGCGGACGCGGAGCGGGCGTCGCTTCCGGCGACGGGTTGTCCGGTCACGACATGCGAACAGGCAGTGGCACATGCGAAAGCAGCGAGAACTACTGCGGATGCGCAGTTCCTGCCGAACCGGCCGAACCAATGCACGGTGCCACGTTATCCGATGTGTGGATGAGGTCGGGTCGTCTGCAGCGTCGAATGGCCAGTTATCACACGCGTAAGCCGAAGCAGCGTGCGTTAACTGGCCATTCGGCCACACGAGCAACTACGTGTGCTGCGGGCTCTGCGCCTTCTTGTACAACGACTTGAGCAGCATGTCGCGGAACGTGTGATTGTCCAACGCCTTCAGACCCGCACCCGCGACCGCGGGAATCCCGGCGAGCTTGTTGAAGAACCGGCCGCGGCGGTATTCACGACCCCACGCCGCACGCATCCGCTGCTCGTAGTTGGTGAAGTCGTCGGGGCCGCCGTTGGTCAGTGCCGCGATCGCGCATTCGCCTGCGGTCAAACCGGATTCGAGTGCCTTGGAGATACCCGCACCCGACACCGGCTTGCCGGCACCCAGTGAGTCGCCCACGAACAGCACCCCGGGACGCCACGGCGGCCAGGCGGTGAAGCCCATCGGCAATCGCCAGGCCCGCACGCTCTTGTTCTTCTTGAGCTCCTCGATCGGTGGCAGCTCCCATTCGGCGGGCAGGGTCCGCAGGAAGTCGCCGAGGAACTGGGTGGCGTTGATCGACTGCCAGTTCTTGTAGCTGTTGACGTAGCCGAGACCGATGTTGAACCGGCCCCCGCCCATCGGGAAGATCCAGCCGTAACCAGGCAGCTGATCACCCTGGAAGAGCAGCTTGAGGTAGATCTCGAAGGCATCGCTGTCGGGGCGGTTGGCGTGCATCTCGGACCGGATGGCGATGGCCGAGTAGCCGTTGTACTCCGAGTCGATCTTCAGCGCGCGCTTGATGGGGGAGTAGGCACCGTCAGCCGCGATGACCGCGTCGCCGTAGAACTTCTCACCGTTCTTGAGCACCACACCGATCACGCGCCCCTTGGCGTCGAACTCGGGTCCGGCGACCTCGGCGCCCTGGCGCACCTCGGCACCAGCCGACTCGGCGTGCTTGAGCAGCAGGGTGTCGAGTTCGGTGCGGCTCACGGTGTGACCGTGGTCGGGCATACCTGGACGCCGCGGGAAGGACAGCTCCCACTCACTGGGGCTGAACACGGTCACCTTGTTGACCCGATGGAACTTGGCGACCTCGTCGGCCAGCCCCATCTTCTGCAGGTAGCTCACGGCGCGGGCGGTGAGCCCGTCGCCACATGGCTTGTCGCGGGGGAACTCCGCCTTGTCCAGGACCAAAACCTTGGCGCCGGTCTGAGCGGCCTGCCACGCCGCGGCCGACCCCGATGGGCCGCCACCTGCTATGACCAGGTCGTATCGCTGCGTCATGAGCCTCGTCTCATTGGTTGACTGTGGCTGCGATAGTACCCAAGCGCGGTGTCGGTGGCTTGACGGGCGAACGACCGGGTCAAACGGCAAAACCGCGTGTTGTGGGGCGGTCTGGGCAGGTCAGCGCTATCAGGGCGGGTACAGTGATCGCGTGCGGCGAACGTCGAGATCACATTCCAGCGATGGCCCGGGCGTCAAGGTTGATGCCCGGAGCGAGCGCTGGCGTGAGCACCGGAAGAAGGTGCGCTCCGAAATCGTCGACGCCTCGTTCCGGGCGATAGACCGGTTGGGCCCCGAAGTCAGCCTGCGGGAGATCGCCGAGGAGGCCGGTACGGCCAAGCCGAAGATCTACCGACACTTCGCCGACAAGTCCGACCTGTTCCAGGCCATCGGCGAGCGGCTACGCGACATGTTGTGGTCGGCGATCTTTCCGGCCATCAACCTCGGTGCCGATCCCGCCCGGGAAGTCATCCGCCGCAGCGTCGAACAGTACGTGCTGTTGGTCGACGAACACCCCAACGTGCTGCGGTTCCTGATCCAGGGCCGGTTCGCCGAACAGAGCGAATCGACCATGCGGGCGCTCAATGAAGGCCGCGGCATCACCCTGGCGATGGCCGACATGTTCTCCAACGAGCTGCGCGAGATGGAACTCGACGGGGCGGCGATCGAGCTGGCCGCTTTCGCCACCTTCGGCGCGTGCGCCTCGGCCACCGACTGGTGGCTGGGTACCGACGAGGACAGCCCGCGCCGGATGCCGGCCGAGGAGTTCGTCAACCACCTGACCACGATCATGGTCGGTTCCATCAACGGCACCTGTGAACTGCTCGGCATCTGGATCGACCCGGATCTGCCGCTTCACGAGGGCGTCCAGCGCCGCCAGCACGCCAGCTGACCGTCTCGTTGACAGTCGGGTCCCAGGTCCGGAGACTGGGAAGTATCCGGTACCGCCGTTCCCAGAAAGGGACCTGAGCTATGACGGCTGCCCAACCCTCGCCGCAGGGTCAGCAACCAATCCAGACCCGCACCTTGATCATCGGCAGCGGGTTCTCGGGAATGGGAATGGCGATCGAGCTGCAACGCCGAGGCGTCGATTTCCTCATCCTGGAGAAGGCCGGCGAGTTCGGCGGCACGTGGCGCGACAACACCTATCCGGGGTGCGCCTGCGACATCCCGTCCCACATGTACTCGTTCTCCTTCGAGCCGAAGGCGGACTGGAGCCACATGTGGTCGTTCCAGCCCGAGATTCAGGACTACCTGCTGGGTGTGGCCGCCAAGTACGGGTTGCGCCGCTACACCCGGTTCAACACCCACGTGGACCGTGCGCACTGGGACGACCAGGAGCTGCGCTGGCACGTGTTCAGCGATACCGGGCAGGAATTCATCGCCCAGTTCCTGGTGTCGGGCGCCGGCGGCCTGCACATCCCGCAGATCCCCGACATCGAAGGACGCGAGGAATACTCGGCCGCTGGAGGTACGGCCTTCCATTCCGCGCAGTGGGATCACAGCGTCGACATCAAGGGCAAGCGCGTCGCTGTCATCGGCACCGGTGCCAGCGCCATCCAGATCGTCCCCGAGATCGTCAAGGACGTCGCAGAGCTCCACCTCTACCAGCGCACCCCGCCGTGGGTGATGCCACGGGTGAACAACAAGTTCCCGCAATGGATTCGGCGCACATTCAGCTATGTGCCCGGCACCCGGGCGGCAATGCGCGCCGCCATCTACTGGATCCACGAGGGCGTCGGCTTCGCCATGACGCAGCAGCCCTGGCTGCTCAAGATCGGCGAGGCGATGGGCCGCTACAACATCAACCGCAGCATCAAAGACCCCGAGCTGCGCCGCAAACTCACCCCGAACTACCGCGCCGGGTGTAAGCGAATCCTCAACTCCGACACCTATTACCGCGGGATCGCCAATCCCAGGACGCAGGTGATCACCGAGTCCATCAGCCGGATGACCCCGACCGGCATCGTGACCGCCGACGGCGTCGAGCATCCGGTCGATGTGGTGGTGTTCGCCACCGGGTTCCATGTCACCGACTCCTACACCTATGTCGACATCAAGGGCGCCGGCGGCGAGGACCTGGTGGACCGCTGGAACCGGGAGGGGATGGCCGCTCACCGCGGTGTCGCCGTGTCGGGCATGCCCAACCTGTTCTTCCTGCTCGGCCCCAACACCGCGCTCGGGCACAACTCGGTGGTGTTCATGATCGAGCAGCAGATCCGCTACGTGGGCCAAGCGATCGCCGCCGTCGACAAGGCCGGCGCCCAGGCCCTCTCACCCAACCCCCGCGCCCAGGCCGAGTTCAACACCGAGCTACAGCACGACCTGGCCCACACGGTGTTCAACACCGGAGGTTGCCGGAGCTGGTACATGGACAACCACGGTGTCAACCGGACCCTGTGGAGCGGCATGACCTGGCAGTACTGGCTGGCAACGCGCAAGCTGGACCCGGAAGAGTTCGATTTCATCCATGAGGCACGCGACACGAAAACACAAGGTGTTGCGGTCACCGCTGGCCATTAGCCCCAGGGGTAGTGTCGTGGGGACTGTCCGGCAAACACAACGACCTGGTGAAATGAGGTTCCGGTGAGCGAAGGCATGAAGCTGATCGACCGTGTGTCAGCGATCAACTGGAACCGCCTCCAGGATGAGAAGGACGCCGAAGTCTGGGATCGGCTCACCGGCAATTTCTGGTTGCCGGAGAAGGTGCCGGTGTCCAACGACATCCCGTCGTGGGGCACGCTGACCGCCCACGAGAAGCAGCTCACCATGCGGGTGTTCACCGGACTGACCCTGCTGGACACCATCCAGGGCACGGTCGGCGCCGTCAGCCTCATCCCCGACGCGCTCACCCCGCACGAGGAAGCCGTCTACACCAACATCGCCTTCATGGAGTCGGTGCACGCGCGCAGCTACAGCAACATCTTCTCCACGCTGTGCTCGACGGCCGAGATCGACGACGCGTTCCGCTGGTCGGAGGAGAACCCGAACCTGCAGCGCAAGGCCGAGATCGTCATGCAGTACTACAAGGGTGACGAGCCGCTGAAGCGCAAGGTGGCCTCCACACTGCTGGAGAGCTTCCTGTTCTACTCGGGCTTCTATCTGCCGATGTACTGGAGCAGCCGGGCCAAGCTGACAAACACCGCCGACATGATCCGGCTGATCATCCGCGACGAGGCCGTGCACGGCTACTACATCGGCTACAAGTACCAGCGTGGTCTGGCCCTGGTCGACGAGCAAAAGCGTACGGAGCTCAAGGATTACACCTATGAGCTGCTCTTCGAGCTCTACGACAACGAGGTCGAGTACACCCAGGATCTCTACGACGAGGTCGGCCTCACCGAGGACGTCAAGAAGTTCCTGCGCTACAACGCCAACAAGGCGCTGATGAACCTCGGGTACGAGGCGCTGTTCCCCAAGGACGAGACCGACGTGAATCCGGCGATCCTGTCCGCACTTTCGCCGAACGCCGACGAGAACCACGACTTCTTCTCGGGCTCGGGTTCCTCGTATGTGATCGGCAAGGCCGTCAACACCGAAGACGAGGACTGGGACTTCTAACCTTCTCGCACGAGCAGGTGATCTAGGGTTCGGGTTCGGCCCGTCGTGGCGTCAGCAGGCTGCCGAACAACACCAGCAAGGCTGATTGGGCCAGTACGGCCGGTGCCAGTGGTGGTGTCGGGCCCACGCCTTTGGTTGCCGCGTACCACCACTGTTGCGTTGTGGACGTCGAATCCCACTGCGCCGCATAGCGCTGGTCCAGCGGCCCGGAGTGGTGGTTGACCGTGATGTGGTCGATCACGCCGTAGGCCGACGCCGCGATGACGAGAACAGTGAGTAGGCGCGCACCCAAATGGGCGGCGCGCGCCGGCAGCAGCGCCAACACGATCGCGCAGGTGAGCACCGCCAGGGCGGCCCACGGGATCAACTGCTCCGTGCTGTTCCAGTGTTGCTCGGTCGCGAGCTCGAAAGCCGTTGCCGCGACGCCTAATACCGCAATGATGTAGAGGCCGCGCCGCACGAGCGTCACTCGGCGCGGTGTCACGGCGTCAGCGCTGCGACGATCTTGTCCACCGTTTCCTGCCCGGGGTTGTACTTGGCCAGGTTGTCGCGCAACTTCGTCAGGTTCGGGTCGTCGGCGGGGTAGGGCCGATACTCCACCACCTCTTCGGCCCACCGTTCCGGGTTGCTCACCCCGGCGCCCTCAAGCGCTGACGCGATCTCATCCTCACTGGCGGTGTTGGCCGACACCTTCGACGGCGTCGCCGTCGGTGCCTGCGCCGCGCTCGTGGTGGCAGTGGCCGACGTAGCGCCCGCGGAGGTGGTGGCGGACTCGGTGGTCGACGAGGTGGAACCCCCGCACCCGGCGACGCCGAATGTCGCGGCGACCACCGCACAGATCACAGCCATCCTGGTCGTACCTGTCATGCCGGCCCTCCCGCGTCTCGGATTTGCTTCAAGGTACGACGAAACGGCCCACGATAAGGCAGGAATGGCCGCGGTGGCGCCGCGGGCGGCTCGCGCAGAATCCACTCAGCGAGCTGACAGCCCGCGTTGATATGAAGTGAACCGATGCACCGGCTGATTGCGCAGATCTCACTGATCCACGGCTGGTTCCCGTTTGCCGTGCAGGCGATCGCCGCACTGGTGCTGGGAGCTGCCGTGGGCTGGCGCTCGTCGCGCTGGCGTTTGCGGACGTTGCCGGCGCTGGTGGCGGCTGCCGTGTTGCTCGCAGGTGTGACCTACTGGTACATCGACTCGATCGGAGTGGCCGGTAACGCGGGGCCGCCGGAGCTGTGGATCTGGATCGCGTTGACCGCCCTGGCTGTCGGCGTCGCACTGCTGGGTTGGGTGAGCGCACGATGGTGGCGGCGCACCGCTTCCGTGGCCGCCGTCGGGGCCTGCGGGTTGGCCTGTGGACTCACACTCAACATGTGGGTCGGATATTTCCCGACGGTGGACGGGCTGTGGAAGCAGCTCACCTCGAGACCGCTGCCGGGGCAGACCGACCGGTTGACCGTGACGAAGATGCAGCTCGCCCACTTCCGGCCGCCGAGCGGCGTCCTGGTCCCGGTGACCATCGACTCCGAGGCGTCAGGCTTCAGCCACCGCGGTGAACTCGTCTACCTTCCACCGGCGTGGTTCGCCGACAATCCGCCGCCGCAGCTGCCGACGGTCATGATGATCGGCTCACAGCTGAACACCCCGGCGGACTGGCTGCGCGCGGGCAACGTGCTCGGCATCCTCGACGGATTCGCGGCCGCACACGACGGCAATGCCCCGGTGTTCGTATTCGTCGACGCCACCGGCTCATTCACCAACGACACCGAGTGCGTCAACGGCGTTCGGGGCAATGCCGCCGACCACCTCACCAAAGACGTTGTGCCGTACTTGATCTCGAACTTCGGGGTGCGTCCTGATCGTGACGGGTGGGGGATCGCCGGATGGTCGATGGGCGGCACCTGCGCGGTGGACCTGACCCTGATGCACCCGGACATGTTCCGATCATTCATCGACATCGCCGGTGACCTGCGCCCGAATGCGGGCGACAAGGCACAGACGATCACTCGCCTGTTCGGTGGGGACGCCGACGCCTGGGCCTCGTACGACCCGGTCACCATCATGCGCCGCCACGGCCCGTATTCCGATGTCACGGCGTGGTTCGAGGTGCCGCACCACGGTGGGGTAACCCATGACCCCACGGCCAACCCCGAGGGCCAGGATGCCGCTGCCACCACGTTGTGCGAGGCCGCCCGGATCACCGCGATCACCTGCTCGGTGCAGACCGCGCCGGGACGCCACGACTGGGCTTTCGCCGCAAACGCTTTCGGCACCGCATTGCCGTGGCTGGCCGGTCAGCTCAATACACCCGGCGTTGCCCGGACCGAGCTGCCGTCATCGTCGGTGGGCCAACAACCCACCAGCGTCCAGGCGGCCCCGCGCTAGAGTTTCTCGGAGAATTCAGCGGCCTCGTGCGGGTTGGGCGGCTGTCGACGCCGAGGACGAGGGCAGTGTCGACGGACGCTCGATGATCGTCGAGTTCGCCCCTCCCACACGGTAACTGGCACCGCGATGCTCATCGGCCAGACGATCGCCTTGACCCAGCAGTTTGTTGCGCAGGCTGCCCGGTGCATACGCCGTCTGGTAGGCGCCGCGCTCGGTGAGCACGGGTACGACGTGCTCGATGAACTCTGCGAAAGATCCGGGTGTGATGGCATACGCCAGGTTGAAACCGTCGACGTCGGTCTCCTCGACCCACTCCTGCAGGGTGTCGGCGACGTGTACACCCGAGCCAACGATGCGCGGTCCCATGCCGCCGATCTCACCCCACTCGGCGATATCGCGCACGTTCCACTCACCACCCTTGTCCGAGGCCGACTGAAATGCCTTGACGGCAGACAGGATTGCATTGGAGTCGACATTGCCGATCGGCTCGTCGAGGCCGTACTGGGCCAAGTCCACGCCCATCCAGCCGGACATGAACACCAGCGCACCCTCGGGATCGCCGTAGGCCAGATACTCGGCGTGTCTGGCGTGGGCGGCTTCGTCGGTGTCGGCGGTGATGATGGTGGTGAGGTTGAAGATCTTGGCCGAGTACGGGTCTCGTCCGGCCAGCTCGAGTTCGGCGCGGATGGTGGAAACCGTCTCGCGCAGAAGCGCTTTGGTGGGCGCGGCGGTGAAGATGGCCTCAGCGTTCTCGGCGGCGAAGCGCACCCCGCGCGGCGACGAGCCGGCCTGGTAGATCACCGGTGTGCGCTGCGGTGACGGTTCGGCCAGGTGGACGCCGGGCACGCTGAAGTGGGTGCCGGAATGGCCGATGTGATGCACCTTGGCCGGGTCCGTGAAGACGCCGCGTTCGGCGTCACGCACCACCGCACCGTCCTCCCAGGAGCCCTCCCACAACTTGTAGAGCACTTCGAGGTACTCATCGGCGTGGTCGTAGCGCGCGTCGTGGGCCGGCTGGTCGGTCTGCCCCATATTGCGTGCCGCGGCAGGCAGATACCCGGTGACGACATTCCAGCCCACCCGGCCGTTGGTCAGATGGTCCAGCGTCGACATGCGCCGGGCGAACGGATACGGATGCTCGAATCCGGTTCCGGTGGTGATTCCGAAGCCCAGGTTCTCGGTGACCAGCGCCATCGCCGACACCAGCAGCATCGGGTCACCGACAGGGATCTGCGCGGCCTGGCGGATCGCCGCTTCGTCGCTGGCCCCGTACACGTCGTAGGTGCCCAGCACGTCGGCGATGAACAGGCCGTCAAAGCGCCCGCGTTCCAACAACTTCGCCAGCTCGGTCCAGTAGGTGATGTCTTTGTAACGCCAGGACTGGTCCTCTGGATGACGCCACAAACCGGGCGACTGGTGGGCGACACAGTTCATGTCGAAGGCATTGAAACGGATCACGCGGGTCACTGTGCCGAGGATGCCGGGCGGCCACCGGGCAGTCACCGGTTGCGCTCAGGGGGATTGTTTTGGCGGTGAATCAGGTATGAATGGCCACCCAACTGTCGACTCCTCCAGTGGAGGGCTCGCCGGACAACCGCGTAACTTAGCCGGGTGTCCACAAAGTCGCTGCTGATCTCGGTCCTGAACTGGCTGCGCGCCGGCTACCCGGAAGGCGTCCCGGGCACCGATCGGGTGCCCCTGCTCGCGCTGCTGCGGGCCACGCCGCTCACCGAAGAGCAGGTGGCCGAGGTGGTGCGCAATATCGCCGAGGCCTCGGCGCCCGCCGACATCGACGACCCCATCGAGCGCGACGACATCGCGGAATTCATCGCCGAGGTCGCCCACCACGACGCCGGGCCGGAGAACATTCAACGAGTGGCGGCCCGACTGGCCGCCGCAGGATGGCCGCTCGCCGGCGTCGACCTTGAGGCAGACCCGACCCCCGACGCTGAGGGCACATAACGCACAACGCCGAGGATCGCAGTCACTGGGTGACTGCAAACCCCGGCGTTGACGTGGTTTCGACTAGCCGCGCAGCGAGGCGGTATCGATCACGAAGCGGTACCGCACATCACTGGCCAGCACGCGCTCGTAGGCCTCGTTGATGTAGTCGGGCTGGATGACCTCGATCTCGGGGGTCACGTTGTGCTCGGCGCAGAAGTCGAGCATCTCCTGGGTCTCCGGGATGCCGCCGATCATCGAACCGGACAGGCTGCGGCGGTAGGCAGCCAGCGGGAAGAACGGCACCACCAGCGGCTTTTCCGGCGCGCCGAGTTCGACCAGGGTTCCGTCGGTCTTCAGCAGGCCGAGGTATGCGCCGAGGTCGAGATTGGCCGACACGGTGTTGAGGATCAGGTCGAAGCGGCCGGCCAGCTTGGTGAACGTGTCCGGGTCGCTGGTCGCGTAGTACTCGTCGGCGCCCAGGCGCAGGCCGTCTTCCATCTTCTTCAGCGACTGCGACAGCACGGTGACGTGCGCGCCCATCGCGTGCGCAAGCTTGACGCCCATGTGGCCCAGGCCACCGAGGCCGATGACGGCGATGTTCTTGCCCGGCCCGGCCTCCCAGTGCCGCAGCGGCGAGAAGAGTGTGACGCCGGCGCACAGCAGGGGAGCGGCCTTGTCCAGAGGAATCGAATCGGGGATACGCAGGACGTAGTTCTCGTCGACGACGATCGCGCCGCTGTAGCCGCCGTAGGTCGGGGTGCCGTCGCGACCGATCGCGTTGTAGGTGCCGATCATGCCGCCGCCGGTGCAGTACTGCTCCAGCCCGGCCTTGCAGTTGTCGCACTCCCGACAGGAGTCGACGAAGCAGCCGACACCGACGTGGTCGCCGACCTTGTACTTGGTGACCTCCGAGCCCACGGCGGTGACGACGCCGGCGATCTCATGACCGGCCACCACCGGGTAGTTCGGGGTGCCCCACTCGGCCTTCACGGTGTGGATGTCGGAGTGGCAAATACCGGCGAAATGGATGTCGAATGCCACGTCATGCGGCCCTACCTCGCGGCGGGTGATGGTGGTCTTGGTCAGCGGTTCGGTCGCCGAATTGGCGGCATAGGCATAAACAGTGCTCATCAAAGCCCTCTTTGCTCGTCGTCTGTGTGTCCCGGAAAAGATTAGTCCGGTTAACTGACTACTGCCTGAGAGGCAGTCCGCAGGGTGCAACGACGCAGGCTGGGGCGGTAATCCCGCGATCCGGTGTGACATATATCCCGGATCGCCAGGCCGGGATGACCCCGGGACAGGTCACAGCCCGGGCGCGCGGACCGATCCGTTGAAGGACAGGCGCTCGCAGCGGATCAGCCCGGCCAACGTGTAGGGATCGCGGGCGATGACATCCTCGACTTCCTCGTCGGTGAGGTCGCCGGTGATCAGCACGGCGCCCGTCGCCGTCTCCAGACGGCCCGCCAGCAGGATGCGGCCTGCCGCCACTTCTTCCTTGAGCCACGCGACGTGGGCAGGGCGGGTCTGGTCGACGACATCGACGGGTTTCAGGTATGTCGTGGTGAGCACGTGGAACATGAACAGCACCCTACGGGGCGGATGCGGACGCCCTGTTGTGCCTCTCGATCTCCCGACGGCTACGTGTGCGTAGGGCTGACGTGGCGACGTCGGGGATGCCCAGCACCCGGATACAGGCATCCGCGACATGAAACGGCATCGCTGCACGCTCCGGCCCCGCCGGCATCGACCACACGTTGACCAGTGATTCGACGAGCCGGAACGGGAGGTCCCCGGCGGCTTCGTGAATTCCGGTCCGCCGACTCAGCGCCCGACTCAACGACAGGTAGTGCAGCCGCAACCGCTCGCGGTCCGACCAGAACGGTTCGAGCTTTGCCTCCCGCAATTCCGGCAGCAGATAAAGCGCACCGAGGTTCCACCTACCCGACATCAGCTGAGCGCCGTCGAAAGCGGCCAATGCGTGCAGATGCTCGTCGGCGGTCAAGGCGGGCTCGCTGCCCAGCAGGCTCGGGATGAACTCCAGGGTCGGCGCGACTGTCTGCTCGAGCAGGGCGCACAGGATGTCGTCCTTGGTCTTGAAGTAGTGGTACAGCGATGCCTGGCGGACACCGACCGCTTCGGCGATGGCCCGCGTCGAGGTTCCTGAGTAGCCGGTCGTGGTGAACAATTCCCCTGCGGCATCGAGGATTTCGTCACGAGCGGTGTCGCCGTGTCGGCGCTGGGCGTTCACCCGAGGTCGTCCTGCCATAGAGCCATGGTTGGCCTTTGGGTGACAAAGGGCCAGCTCGGCGGGTATCGGTCACTCGATAGAAACGCGCGACACCTGACAGTTACCGGACCCGTCAATTCCTTTACACCTCATTAACGCCTGTGACACCCGACGACGTCGCCATCGGTGAAAACTGTCGCTCGACAGGCTGCGGCACAGGGTGGTGACGCGGAATTGCCAAATCGCTTCTGGGAGGCCCACGATGGCTGAGGCCACGATCGACGTCACCCTCCCCGCGGATCTCGGTCGCAGCGAACCCGCGGATGACAGCTCGCCGACATGTGCTGGGGCATCGCCACTCTCACCGCCTCAACCGATCGCCACCATCGACAACCTGCACGTGACCTTCCGTCGCAACGGCCACGACATCCATGCGCTACGCGGTGTCTCCCTCACGATCGCCCCTGGCGAGATCATTGGCCTGGTCGGCGAATCCGGCTCCGGGAAAACAGTTCTGGGTTTCACCATGCTCGGTCTACTGCCCACGAGCGCCGTGATCGGCGGAACGGTCCGGGTGGCGAATACCGACATGGTCAACAGCGGAAACAAGGAGTTGCGCAAGGTGCGCCGCCTCGATCTGGGTGCGGTGTTCCAGGATCCGATGACCTCGCTCAACCCCACGATGCGGATCGGCAAGCAGGTGGCGGAGGCGGCCGGCGGTGAGGAGGAGGCGCTGCGTCTGCTCACCGCGGTCGGCATTCCCGAACCCCAGCGCCGCATGCGGGCATACCCACACGAACTCTCCGGCGGGCTGCGTCAACGCGTGATGATCGCGATGGCGGTCGCAGGGAATCCCGAACTGGTCATCGCCGACGAACCGACGACCGCCCTGGATGTCACCGTTCAAGCCCAGGTGTTGCGGCTGCTTCAGCGGCTCCGCGACGAGATCGGTTGCAGCATCGTACTGATCACCCACGACCTGGGCGTGGCCGCGCAGATCTCCGATCGCATCGCCGTGCTCTACGCCGGGCGCATCGCCGAAATCGGTCCTGCCGCCGAGGTCCTGGCCCGCCCCGCCCATCCCTACACCCATGGACTGCTCGGCAGCCGGCTCACCTTGGATACCCCCCGTGACCGCATGCTCGCGGCCCTGCCCGGCGCGGTGCCCAGCCCGGCCGCGCCGTTGGCCGGGTGTGCATTCACGCCGCGCTGCACAGCGGCGATCGGCGACTGCGCGACATCAGCACCGGAGCCTGTTGTCGTTGCACCCCAACGGGTCAGCGCCTGCATCCGGCCCATGGCCGACATCGCGGCCACATCGAGCACCGCGGGGGCCGGCACTGCGGTGTTGTTCGCGGCCAAGGAGCAGGGCAGCGGTGAGCAGTCACCGGCGGTGGCGTTGGCCAACATCACCAAGACGTTCTCGGTGTCGCGGCGATGGCTGGACCGTTCGGCCGACAATCGCGGAAAGCTGCACGCGCTGCGCGGCGTGACGATGCGCGTGGGCCAGGGAGAATCCGTGGCGCTGGTGGGCGAGAGCGGCTCGGGCAAGTCGACACTGTTGCGGATCATCGCCGGACTGGAGAGTCCGACGTCGGGATCTGTCCGGTTGGCCGGCGGTGAACGGCCGCAGATGGTCTTCCAGGACGCCGGCGCCTCACTGACGCCGTGGTTGTCGGTGGGGGAGCTGATCGCGGAACGGCTGCGCGGAAGCAAGATGTCAGCCGCTCAGCGTCGCACCGCCGTGAGCGAGGTGCTCGAACGGGTCGGCCTGCCTGCCGAGGTGGCAAAGGCACGGTCGGGGGAGCTGTCCGGCGGTCAGCGTCAACGGGTTTCGCTGGCGCGGGCGACTGTCGTACCACCCTCGGTGCTGCTGTGTGACGAGCCGACCAGTGCGCTCGACGTGTCGCTGGCCGCGTCCGTCCTGAATCTCATCGGGGATCTGCGCCGCAGCCTGGACATGTCAGTTGTCTTCGTGACCCACGACCTGTCGGTGGCCCGGGTGGTGGCCGACAGGATCGCCGTGATGTATCTGGGCCGCATCGTCGAGATCGGCCCCGCGGATCGCGTCATCGGCGACCCCGCCCATCCCTACACCCGGGCCCTCGTCGACGCGATACCCGACCTGGGCCGCGAATCACGTGTGCTGTCCGGCGAACCCGCGAGCCCACTGTCACCGCCGGACGGCTGCGCATTCCATCCGCGATGCCCGATCGCGGTACCGGCGTGCGGCGGTGGCGAACTCGACGTCCGGTTGGAAGGCACACCGGGCAATCCGCATCTCGTGGCATGTATCGAAAGGCGGGCCGTCTGATGGCGATAGCGATCGCATTCCCCACTCTGGCCCGTGGTGGTGCACGCCGCCGGCTGTCCTGGTCGTGGCCGCGTTCCACGGTTCTGAACTGGGCCGGATTCTCGACGGTGATCGTGCTGACCCTGCTCGTGGTCGCGGTGCCGATACTCGCCCCGCACGACCCACTCACCCCGGTGGGTATGCCACTGCAGGCTCCGGGCAAGAACGGATTCCTGCTCGGCACGGACAGCGTCGGCCGCGACATTCTGTCGCGAGTGCTCTACGGCGCACGTTCGAGCTGGTTCGCGGCACTGGTCGTGGTGGTAGTCGGCCTGTTGATCGGCGGGCTGGTGGGCTTGATCGCCGGCACGTCGGGAGGCTGGATCGACTCGATGCTGATGCGCATCACCGATGCGTTTCTCTCCCTGCCCGCGCCGGTGCTCGCGATCGCCGTTGTCGCCGCACTCGGACCGGGTTTCGTGCACACCCTGATCGCGGTGTCGATCGTATGGTGGCCGTTCTACGCCAGGCTGGTACGCGGCGAGGTGGCCCGGATGGCCGCCCGGCCCCATGTCGAGGCCGCGAAACTGGCCGGGGTGAGCCGTTTCCGGCTCGCCACGCGCCATCTGTTGCCCGGCGCGCTGCCGAACGCCTTCGTCGCCGCCAGCCTGGACCTGGGCACCCTGATCCTCACCGTGGCCGCACTGTCGTTCCTCGGTCTGGGACAGTCGGCCCCGGCACCTGAGTTGGGTGCGGACTCGGCCCGCAACCTCAGTTATTTCCTGCAGCAGTGGTGGATTCCGGTGATGCCGGGCCTCGGTGTCCTGGTGCTGGCGCTCGTGGGGAACGTCGCGGGGGACTGCCTGCGCAACCTGATGAAGAGCCACCGATGAGCGCTTGCGCGAAGAGAAAGTGGGGCCGATGAGCGCTTGCGCGAAGAGAAAGTGCGACCGATGAGCGCTTGCGCGAAGAGAAAGTGCGACCGATGAGCGCTTGCGCGAAGAGCAAGTGGGGCCGATGAGAGAGGAGCAATTGGCTTGAAGACTTTTGTGGCTTCCCGTATCGGCGCGATGATGGCGATCCTGATCGCGCTGACCGGGGTGATGTTCGTGCTTCAGCAGATCTCGCCGCTGGATCCGGTGAAGGCCCAAATGGGTGCCCAGGCCTCGGCGCAAGCCGTCGCCGCCAGACGCGAGGAACTCGGCTTGAACCAGCCGGTGCTCGTGCAGTTCTGGCACTACCTGACCAACGCGGTCACCGGTGATCTGGGAACGTCCTACCGCACGCGGCACCCGGTGTTGGCCGACCTCGGCAGTTTCCTGCCGGCCACCCTGGAGCTGGCGATCTTCGGGATCGTCATCGCGCTGGTGCTGGCGGCGCTACTGGCGTTCAGCACCACGCTGAAATGGCCCGGCGCACAGGTGCTCCGGGCAGTCTTGTTCACCGGCGCCGCGGCTCCCATGTTCCTGCTCGGCATCCTCGGGCTGATCGTGTTCTACCAGAACCTGGGTTGGGTACCGGCCAACGGCCGGATCGCCGTGGCGAATCCACCCAGCGGGCCGACCGGTCTGCTCACCGTCGACGGACTCCTTCACGGCCGGTTCGACGTGGTGGCCGACGCACTGCGACATCTGATGCTGCCGGCCTTGGTGATCGCCATCGGGCCCGCCGTAGCGATCGGGAGGGTGCTGCGCAGCAGCCTGATGACCGACATCGACAGTGACTACGCGCGCACGGCCCGCGCCAAGGGGCTGTCGGAGGGACGGATCATGACGCGTCACGTGCTGCGCAACTCCGTCGGATCGGCGCTGTCGATGACCGGACTTCAAGTGGGCCTGATGTTCTCGGGTGTGCTGGTGGTCGAGCAGGTGTTCGGGTGGCCGGGTATCGGCCAGTACATCGCCCAGAGCATCCCGGTCGCCGACTTCCCGGCCATCGCGGGCGTGACCCTGATGTTGGGCGCGCTCTATGTAGTCATCAACACCGCCGTGGACCTACTCCAGGCGGCAGCCGATCCACGTATCGCAGCAATAGGAGGTTAGGTGCCCAAACAGCCACTCATCGTGGGTAATCCAGTTCTTGTCGTGGTCGACATACAGGAAGGCGGGGCAATGTCGGCCGAGGATGCCGGGATTCCGGTGATGCCCGGCCATGCCGAGCGTGTCGCCGTCGCGGAAAAGCTGCTCGCCGCAGCGCGTTCGGCGGGCGTCCCGGTGGTGTTCTTCCAGGAGGTTCACCGGCCCAGCGGAATCGACTTCGGCCGCGAGCTCGACGGCACCGAGGGTGTCCACTGCGTCGAGGGGCAGCCCGGAACCGACCTCGAACCCACCCTGCGGCCGCTGCCCGATGAGTTCCACATCGTGAAGCGGCGCTACTCCGGTTTCATCGGAACCGATTTCGAGATCGTGTTGTCCGGTCTCAAGGCCTCGACGCTCATTCTCATCGGCGGACTCACCGACGTGTGTGTGCATTACACATTCGCCGATGCCCACCAGCGCGACTTCTACGTCCGGGTCGTCACCGACTGCGTGGGCGGGTCGTCGCAGTACAGGCATGACGCCGCACTCGATGCCATGGAGTACCTGCAGACCGGTGCGCTGCGAACCTCCGACGAGATCCTCGCCGCGTTCGAGGAGCTCACCACGTCCCAGCCCGTGCTCGAAGGAGCTGCCCGATGATCAAGCAATGGAAGACCATTGCCGCCGCGAGTGCGCTGGCGGTGCTGACGCTGAGCGCCTGCGGCGGTTCGGATTCGGGAGGCGGCACGCCCAGTGCGGCGCCCACCGACAAAGTGCTGCACCTGTCCTTCCTGCAGGACCCCGGCCAGCCACCGGACCCGGATATCTATTACGCCGGTCAAGGTCTGCTGCTGACCACCAACACCTACGAGGGGCTGTTGCAGTACAAGGCCGGGACCGACAAGCCCGAACTTGAACCGTTGCTGGCCACCGAGTGGACCGCGTCGCCCGACAACAAGGTCTTCGATTTCAAGCTGCGCCAAGGCGTCAAGTTCCATGACGGCACAGCGTTCACCGCGGAGGCCGTCAAGGCGTCCTTCGATCGCAGACTTGCTGTCAACCAGGGCCCGTCCTACATGGTCAAGGATGTGGAATCGGTTACCGCACACGGTGACTACGACGTCACCATCACCTTGAAGGCGCCCAACGCAGCGTTTCTCGACTATCTCGCGTGCGCGTACGGGCCCAGGATGATGAGTCCCGCGGGCCTGCGGCAGAACGCCGGTGCCGACCATGCCCAGAGCTACCTGACCAGCCACGACCTCGGGACCGGTCCGTACACACTCACCGCGGCCGATGTCGGATCCCGTTATGCGCTGGCGGCATTCCCGGAGTACTGGGGAGCCAAGCCGTACTTCGAGAAGGTCGAGATGCCGGTGATCACCGATGTCTCGGCGCAGCAACTCCAGTTCAACAACGGGCAGCTCGCGGCCATCCTGCATGATCTGCCCTCGTCAGCGGTCCAGTCCTACCTGGACAACAAGGCATTCGCCAACTACTCGTTGCCGACCATGATGTCGAACTACCTCTACGTGAACCCGCACAAGGGCATGATGACCGATGCCGGTAACCGCACCGCGGTACTTCAGGCGATCAACGTCGACGAACTCGTCAAGCAGACGTACTTCGGACGCGGAGATGTGGCGAGCCAGATCTACCCGCCCAACATGATGGCCTCGGACTTCGCCAAGCAGGCGGTGGCACACGATCCGTCGGCGCTCGCGGGTATCGCGGCGGGACTGCCCGCCGACCAGAAGGCCATCACCATCGGGTACGACTCGAGCAACCCCGACAATCAACTGGTCAGCAATCTGCTCCAGACCCAGCTAGCCGCAGCAGGTTTGACCGCGAAGGTACAGGCCTACCCGACGTCAGAGATCTACGGCTGGGTCGGCACCGACGGTCAGTCCGCTCCGGAGATCTTCACCGCTCTGGCCTGGCCTGACGCTCCGTCCCCGTACACCTGGGGTCACATCTCGTGGGACCCCGACGGCGGCCTGAACTACCTGGGCTGCTCGGCACCGCCGGTCACCGACGCACTGGCAACCGGCCTGCCCACCGGGGATTCCGCCGTGTTCTCGCGGGCCGGACTGGAAGCCGTCAAGACCGGCTGCTGGCTCAACATCGCCGACGTCAACGACTTCGTGGTGGCCCAGCCGTGGCTCAAGGGCGTCGAACAGTCCCACGTGGTGACCAACCCGAACTCGCTGCGGCTCGCCGCGCTGTCGGTGGGCTGATGGCGACGCTGATCCGCAAAAGCGGAGTCCGCCACATCATCCTGCTCACACTGGGCTGGGAGGAACTGCCCAAATCGGTATCGGTGTACGGGGCGCCGGCCGGCCAGCGCATGCGCGAACCCGTTCCGGGAGTGCTGCTTCAGACCGACGGGGGCTGGGTGCTGCTCGACACGGGGTTCAACACCGCCCTGGTGCGTGACCCGGCGTTGTATCGGCGGTTCTTCCCGACAGTGGAGTATCGGCCGGTGCTGCCCGGCCCCGGCGAGCCGATCGAACAGCGGCTCGCCGAGGTCGGAGTCGCATTCGACGACATCCATACCGTCGCGGTGAGTCACCTGCACCACGACCATGCCGGTGGGCTCAAGTTGTTCGCCGGCAAGGTGCCGGTGCATGCCCAGCGCCGCGAGCTCGACTACGGTCTGTCGAATCATCCGGAGCCCGAACGCAATGCGATAGTCCGTGTCGACTTCGACGATCCGAACATCGACTGGCGACTGGCCGACGGCGAGGCCGCGATCGCGCCCGGTATCACCGCGATCCCGACGTACGGGCATACGCCGGGGCATCAGAGTTTCGCGGTGGAGCTCGACGAGTCCGTGGGCGGTGGCGGGTTCGTGTTCGCTTTCGACGCCGCGGATCTGACCGAGAACATCGAGCACGAGCTGCCGATCGGCGGGTTCATCGACGTCGCACCGGAGGAAACGGTCGAGCCGATCCGCAAGCTCAAGAGGCTGGCGCGCGACAAGGGGTACCAGTTGATCCCCGGCCACGACCCGGAGGTGTGGCCCGGGCTGACGGAGCACTTTCACGAGCGCTTCGGGCCCGTGACGTCGGGGACACACCATGGCTGATCTGGTGATCCGGGCCGAGCGGGTGCTCCTGGATGGACGGCTTTGGCCGGCATCCGTGGCGGTCACGGGTGGGATGATCACCGAGATCGCTGCGGTCGATGCTCACGTGCGGGCAACCGATCAGGTGACAGTGCCATCGCGCGCAGTGTTGTTACCAGGTTTCGTCGACACCCATGTCCACGTCAACGACCCCGGCACGGACTGGGAGGGCTTCGGCACGGCGACAGCCGCGGCGGCTGCTGCCGGGATCACAACCATCGTCGACATGCCCCTGGACTGCCGCCCGGTGACCACGACCGTCGCGGCACTGCGCACGAAACAGGCAGCTGCGGAAGGGAACTGCCGTGTCGACGTCAGGTTCTGGGCCGGTGTGGTACCCGAGAATCTCGGTGAGCTCGAATCGCTGGCGGCGTCGGGCGCGCGCGGGTTCAAGTGCTTCCTCGCCGACTCCGGCAATCCCGACTTCGGACACCTGACTCCCGCCGACTTCCGTACCGCCATGAACCGGATCGCCGAACTGGGCTCGGTGCTGCTGGTGCACGCCGAAAGTCACCACGTGATCGCGGGTAGTCCACCTCCACAGGGGCGACGCTACGCATCGTTTTTGCGGTCGCGCCCGGATGCCGCCGAAGAGGATGCGGTGCGGCTCGTGGTCGAGACCGCGGCTGCAACAGGGGCACGCGCCCACGTCGTGCACGTGTCCAGCGCGAACGTGCTTCCGTTGCTTGCCGATGCCAGACGTTCGGGCGTCTCGGTGACAGCCGAGACCTGTCCGCACTACCTGACATTCGCCGCGGAGACGATCCCCGACGGCGGCACCGAGTTCGCGGCGTGCCCACCAGTTCGAGACGCCGCAAACTGTGACCGATTGTGGGATGGGCTGCTGGATGGGACGTTGGACATGGTGGTGTCCGATCACTCGCCGTGCGCTCCGAAGCTCAAGGCCGACGGGGATTTCGGGATTGCCTTCGGTGGCGTCAGCTCACTGCAGGTCGGGCCGGCCGCGGTGTGGGCCCATGCCGCGCAGCGCGGTTTCGGACTGCCCGATCTGAGCCGCTGGATGGCGCAAAAGCCTGCCGAGCTGGCCTGTCTCATCGACCGGGGACGCATCGCGACGGGACTCAGGGCCGACCTGTGTGCCTTCGATCCGGACACCGAAACATCCGTGCACACCGACGATCTGCACCACCGGCATCGGGTGACCCCATATGCCGGTGTGACGATCCGGGGTGAGGCGATCCAAACCTGGGTGGCCGGCATTCCGGTATTCGAGAAGGTGCCGGCATGAGAATTCTGGTACTCAACCCCAACACCTCGGTGTCGATGACCACCGAGATCGCCAAAGTGGCCGTGGCAGCGGGGCGCTGTGACGCCGAGATTGTCTGTCGGGCACCTTATTTCGGAAGTGTGGCGATCGACTCGGGCGCCGAGAGCTACCTGGCCGCGGTCGGCATGATGGACCTGGTCGCCAGGTTGACCGAAGCGGGTGAATTCGATTTCGACGCCGTCGTGGTAGCGGGATTCGGAGAGCACGGCAGGGATGCGCTCGCCGAGATGCTGACCGTGCCGGTATTCGACATCGCCGAGTGTTCGGCGCACATCGCCCACTTGATCGGCAGGAGGTTCTCTGTGGTGACCACGCTGGCCAGATCCATCGCGCCCATCGAGGATCGGCTGAGGCTGGCCGGGCTCGACGCGCACTGCGCCTCGGTACGCGCGTGCGGTCTCGATACCGCGACCGTGGATTCCGACCCCGAAGGCGCCATCCAGTCCATCGTGGACGAGGCGGCGCGAGCGGTCACCGACGACGGTGCCGATGTGATCTGCCTGGGATGCGCAGGGATGTCCGGGATCGCCGAGGCGGTCACCGCCAAACTGGGCGTACCGGTCATCGACGGTGTGGCCGCCGCGGTCGCCCTCGCTCAGGCCGTCGTCGGGCTTGGATTGTCGACCAGCAAGGCCGGCGTCTACGCACCTGGGCCGGAGAACTCGCGGAGTCACTGGCCGATCTCGCACGCGCTGGGCCTCGCATGACGCCCGCAGCAGCGGGAGTGGATCTTGCCTCCCGCGTCGTCGGCGGCAGCGTCGTGGCCGCCAGCGACGAATCGTTCGGCTTCAAGGAACGGCTGGTCGACCCGGCCGAACCGGCGTTCGTACCGGGAAACTATGACCTGCGTGGGGAAGTCGTGGACGGCTGGGAAACGCGCCGTCACGCCGGGCCCGGGGGCGACTGGGCCATCGTTCGGCTCGGCACGCCCGGCCGTCTGCGGGCGATCGACGTCGACACCCGGTCGTTCTCCGGCAACCACCCTCAGGCCTGCCGGCTCGACGCGGCCGTACTCGAGCCCACCGGTGACGCGACGGATCCGTCTGTGGCCTGGACGACCATCGTGGAATCCACGGCGTTGAAGGCGGATTCGAACAATCTGATGACGGTGACCGATGGCCGTCGTTGGACGCATGTGCGGCTCGCGCTGGCGACCGACGGCGGCGTTGCGCGGTTGCGGGCATACGGCGACGTGATCCCCGATCCGGCACTGTGGTCCGACGTCACGGTCGAAGTATCGGGACTGGAGCAGGGCGGACGTGTCGAATGGTGCAGCGACGCGTTCTATTCCGACGCCGGATCGCTGGTGGCCCCCAACCGGCCGCGCAACATGGGCGATGGTTGGGAAACGCGCCGCCGCCGCGACGTCGGCCCGGAGGATCACGACGCGGTGGTGATCTCCTTCGCCGTGCCGACCGATCTGAAGCGCATCGAGATCGACACGTCCTACTTCGTGTTCAACGCCTCGCTGGAGGTGGCCGTTCTCGGCACCGGGGTACGGGCTGACGACGAACATGGCTGGGCGGCGGTGCCATTCGACATTCCGGTGCTCGGCCGCGTCCGACTGGCCGCCGATGCCAGGCAGGTGTTCATCGTCGATGCCCGTGGCGTCACCGCATTGCGGGTGCAGGCGTACCCCGACGGCGGGATCGCCAGGGTGCGCGCATCGGGCACGCCAACCGCCCAAGGGCTGCAACAGCTTCGAGACCAATGGACGGAGTGCTCGTGAGCGATGTTCTCGCATCGGACTGCGCCGGACTGTGGCGGCGCACCCTGCTGATCGAGGCCGACGGATCAAGTGACACGGACACCGCCGTCACGTGGCTACAAGCCGGCAGTGCCTACGTCGACTCCCGTGGCTTCGGTGGCGAGCTGACCCAGCGTGGCGCCGTCTTCACCTGGCGGCGCGACGTCGAGCTCGAACCTTCGGGTCCGCTCCCCGACGAGGGTGAGATGCATTGGGATGGAGAAACTCTGGTCGAGACCGGAGTGCACGAGGACTACGTCGAACACTGGGTACGGGACGCAGGGTCAACGGCACCGCACGGTGGGCTGTTCCTACGGACGCCTGACGGCGACCGGGCTGTCCTGGTGCGCGTCGGGCCGACATTCGGCTGGCTCGGCGGTGGCGAGGTGGCGATCGACACAGTGGGCGGCCCGCGATGGTCCGCGCTGGCGATAGATCTGGGCGGCAAAAAGATTCAGGCCAACGGCGTGCACTGGGTCGTGGAACGATCTGAAGGGACAGTGGGACTGTGAGTGGCAATGCATCAACGTTGGCGGCTTTCAGCGCCGTGCCGGTCATCGACATCAGCGGGCTGCGTTCGGACCGGCGGGAAGAGCGCGAACGCGTAGCGGCCGAGATCGGCACCGCGGCGCGCGAGGTCGGCTTCTTTTACATCAGTGGGTCCGGGATCGACGAGGCGGTGTTCGAGCGGATGCTCACCGCCACAAAGGAATTCTTCGCGCTGCCGCTCGAGGAGAAGATGCGCAGCTACATCGGATTCTCCCGCTGTCACCGCGGTTACGTCCCGGTGGGGGAGGAGGGCCTCGAATCCGACAGCCCGCCCGATCTGAAGGAAGCCTTCGACACCGCGCTGGACCTGCCGGCCGACGACCCCGACCATCTGGCCGGCAATCCGATGCTCGGGCCGAACACCTGGCCCGACCTTCCCGGGTTCGCCGAGGCGGTGACGTCCTACTACCGGGCTGTCATCGACGTGGGCCGACAACTGTTGTGGGCCTTCGCGGTGGCGTTGGGGGAGGACCCCGAGGTGTTCTCTCGTCACGCGACCAAAACACCCAGCCAGCTGCGGTTGATGCACTACCCGTACAACGCGGACGCGCACGACGGGCAGGGCATCGGCGCCCACACCGACTACGAGTGCTTCACCCTGCTCAAGCCCACCGCGCCGGGGCTGGAGGTGCTCAATGGCGCCGGTGAGTGGATCGACGTGCCGCCGCTGGACGGCACATTCGTCGTCAACATCGGGGATCTGCTCGAACTGTGGACCAACGGGACATTCGTGGCCACCAGCCACCGGGTGCGGCGCGTTTCACAGGAGCGCTACTCATTCCCGCTGTTCTTCAACGTCGACTACCACACCGAAGTGAAACCACTGCCTCGGTTCGTCACGGCCGACCGCGCACAGCGCCCGGCGCTGCGCGCCGGTGAGCATCTGTTCGCCCAGACCGCGCAGACCTTCACGTACCTGCGTCGCCGCATGCAGGCCGGGGAGCTGGTGCTGCCAGACGGGGCGCTCGCCACCGGCCAATTCGGCCAGCAGGCGGTGCACGGGGTCGACGGACGGGTCAGTTGATCGGGGCGTTGACCCAGCGCAGGTCATCGAGAATGCCGCGGGCGGCCACGATGTTCTGCCCGGTCTGCCACACCTCGTTGTTCACCACGAAGACCCGGTTGTCCTTCGTCGCCGACAATGCCCGCCAGGCCGGGCTTTCGAGGATCTTCGGCGCATTGTCCTTGGCCGCGGGGGACGCGAACGAGACGTAGACGATATCTGCGTCGGCGATCCGGAAGTCGGCGTCGGTGGTGCTGAGCTCCTGGTAGGGCCTGTCGGTAAACCGTTGCGGGGCAGGGCGATCCAGCCCGACCGCGGCCAGCACGCTGCCGGGGAAGGTGTTGGCGCCGTACACCCGGACACTGTTCTCCGTCAGCTGCACCACCGAGGCCTGGAAGTGACCGGCGTCGTTCTGCGCCCCGGTCTCGCGGGCGGCGTCGTCGAACTTCGCGATCAGGTCGTCGGCGGCGTCCGCGCGGCCCGTCGCCGCCCCCACCGCGCGCAACGTGTCACGCCAGGCAGCGCCCGGCGCCCCCGTGAACACGGTCGGGGCGATGGCCGACAACGCCCCGAAGGAGGACGGCGTCATCGACGCGGAACCCAGGATCAGCTCTGGGTTGGCCGCCCTGACGGCGTCGAGGTCGGGCGCCGTCCGGGAACCGGCCGGGGCGACCCCGTGCACGACGGCACCCAGATAGGACGGCTGCTCCGACGAGCCGTCCGGCACCGCGGCCGCGACGATGCGGGACTGCAGCCCCAGCGCGCACAACGCATCCAGTTGGTCGCCGGACAGCGCGACGATGCGTTGCGGGTCGCCGCGCACCTCGGTGGACTCGGGAATTTCCGCACCTTCGGCGCGCGCGTTGCGGATCTCCCGCGCCGACTGATCGGCGGCCGCCGGCTCGGGCGCACACGATTCGTCGGGTCGGCGCTGGTTGCCCAGCACGCCGGCGTCGGCGATCTTGGTGACACTGGTGGTCATCGACGTCTGCGCCTGTGGCGTCTGCTCGGCAGAGCCGCAACCGCCGGCGAGGGTCGCGGCCGCGGCGATCACCGCGACAGCGGCGCGAGGTCGGTTGGTCAGCACCGGGCGACCGTAACATTCAGCACTTAACGGCTGGTCAGGACGTCGCGGACGAAAGAACTGCCGCCGGGCAGGCGCGCAGTACGACAGTTTGTAGGACCCAGGGACGCAGAGACCGCCGGGAGCGTTAGGATTCAGGTCGATAAGCGGGATTTCCCGACGAATCTTTGGAGGATCTCTTGGTAGCCGAAGCGCCCCCAATCGGAGAACTCGAGGCACGTCGTCCTTTTCCGGAACGGATGGGCCCCAAGGGCAACCTGATCTACAAGCTCATCACCACGACCGATCACAAGTTGATCGGCATCATGTACTGCGTCGTCTGCTTCGCCTTCTTCTTCATCGGCGGCCTGATGGCACTGTTCATGCGTACCGAGTTGGCGATGCCCGGGTTGCAGTTCCTGAGCAATGAGCAGTTCAACCAGCTGTTCACCATGCACGGCACGGTGATGCTGCTGTTCTATGCCACCCCGATCGTGTTCGGGTTCGCCAACCTGGTGCTCCCGCTGCAGATCGGCGCGCCCGACGTGGCGTTCCCGCGGTTGAACGCCCTGTCGTTCTGGCTGTTCCTGTTCGGTGCGCTGATCGCCCTCGGTGGCTTCATCACCCCGGGCGGTGCGGCCGACTTCGGTTGGACGGCCTACTCGCCGCTGACCGATGCCATCCACTCCCCGGGTGCCGGCGGTGACCTGTGGATCCTGGGTCTGGCCGTCGGTGGTCTCGGCACCATCCTCGGTGGCGTCAACATGGTCACCACCGTGGTCTGCATGCGTGCCCCCGGTATGACGATGTTCCGGATGCCCGTGTTCACCTGGAACATCCTGGTGACCTCGATCCTGGTGCTGATCGCGTTCCCGATCCTGACCGCCGCGCTGTTCGGCCTCGCCGCCGACCGCCACCTGGGCGCACACATCTACGACCCGGCCAACGGCGGTGTGCTGTTGTGGCAGCACCTCTTCTGGTTCTTCGGTCACCCCGAGGTGTACATCATCGCGCTGCCGTTCTTCGGCATCGTGTCCGAGATCTTCCCGGTGTTCAGCCGCAAGCCCATCTTCGGTTACACCACGCTGATCTACGCCACCATCAGCATCGCGGCCCTCTCGGTTGCGGTGTGGGCACACCACATGTACGCCACCGGCGCCGTCCTGCTGCCGTTCTTCTCCTTCATGACGTTCCTGATCGCGGTCCCCACCGGCATCAAGTTCTTCAACTGGATCGGAACGATGTGGAAGGGCCAGCTGACGTTCGAGACGCCGATGCTGTTCTCGGTCGGCTTCCTGATCACCTTCCTGCTGGGTGGCCTGTCCGGCGTGCTGCTGGCCAGCCCGCCGATCGACTTCCACGTCACCGACAGCTACTTCGTCATCGCGCACTTCCACTACGTGCTCTTCGGCACCATCGTGTTCGCCACCTACGCGGGCATCTACTTCTGGTTCCCGAAGATGACCGGACGTCTGCTCGACGAGCGCCTGGGCAAGCTGCACTTCTGGCTGACCTTCATCGGCTTCCACACCACGTTCCTGGTGCAGCACTGGGTCGGTGACGAGGGCATGCCGCGCCGGTACGCCGACTACCTGCCCAGCGACGGCTTCACCACGCTGAACGTGGTGTCCACCATCGGTGCCTTCATCCTGGGCATCTCGACGCTGCCGTTCGTGTGGAACGTGTTCAAGAGCTGGCGCTACGGCGAGCCGGTGATGGTCGACGACCCCTGGGGTTACGGCAACTCGCTGGAGTGGGCGACCTCCTGCCCGCCGCCGCGGCACAACTTCACCGAGCTGCCCCGGATCCGTTCGGAGCGCCCGGCGTTCGAGCTGCACTACCCGCACATGGTCGAGCGGATGCGTGCCGAGGCCCACGTGGGCCGCGAGCATCATCCAGAGCTCGAGTCTGCGGACCGCTCCAGCTGACGGGTGGCAGCATCCGGGGGTGAGCACGTCGAGGATGTTTCGATGACCGGTGCTCCACGACCGCGCTCGTCGGTGCTGATCACCGTCAGCGGAGTCGACCGGCCCGGTGTCACATCGGCGCTGTTCGAGGTGCTCTCCCGCCATCAGGTGGAACTCCGCAACGTCGAACAGGTCGTTGTCCGCGGCCGGCTCACCCTGGGTGTGCTGGTCGCGGCGCGGGCCGAGACGGTTGACGGCGATGCGCTGCGAAGTGACGTCGAGACGGCGATCCACCGCCTCGGCCTCGACGTGACGATCGAGCGCAGCGACGACATGCCCGTCATGCGCGAGCCGTCGACCCACACGATCGTCGTGCTGGGCCGTCCCATCACTGCCGAATCATTCAGCGTGGTGGCCCGGGCGGTCGCGGGTCTGGGTGTCAACATCGACACCATCCGCGGCGTATCCGACTACCCGGTGACCGGCCTGGAACTTCGGGTGTCGGTGCCTGCGGGAGCCGCATACAGCCAGCTGCAAACCGCACTGGCCCAGGTCGCCGTCGACGAAGGCGTCGACATCGCGCTCGAGGATTACAGCCTGTCTCGGCGGGCCAAGCGGCTGATCGTCTTCGACGTCGACTCCACCCTGATCCAGGGCGAGGTCATCGAGATGCTGGCCGCCCGGGCCGGCATGGAGGCGCAGGTGGCCGCCGTCACCGAGGCGGCGATGCGCGGTGAACTCGATTTCGCCGAATCCCTGCACCGCCGGGTGGCGACCCTGGCCGGTCTGCCCGCCTCCGTGCTCGACGATGTCGCCGAACAGGTGGAGCTGACCCCAGGGGCCCGGACCACCATCCGGACCCTGCGCCGGCTCGGCTTCCACTGCGGCGTGGTGTCGGGCGGCTTCCGCCAGGTCATCGAGCCGCTGGCGCACGAACTCATGCTGGACTACGTGGCCGCCAACGAACTTGAGGTCATCGACGGCAAGCTGACCGGGCGGGTCATCGGCCAGGTGATCGACCGGCCCGGAAAAGCCAAGGCGCTGCGCGATTTCGCCCAGCAGGTCGGTGTGCCCATGGAACAGACCGTGGCCGTCGGCGACGGGGCCAATGACATCGACATGCTGGCGGCAGCCGGCCTCGGCGTCGCATTCAACGCCAAACCCGCGTTGCGCGAGGTCGCGGACGCGTCGCTGAGCCATCCCTACCTGGACACCGTGCTGTTCATCCTCGGCGTCACGCGCGGGGAGATCGAAGCCGCCGACGCCCTGGACGGGGTGCTGCGTCGCGTCGAGATTCCCGAGGACTAGACACCGCTGGTTAGGCCGGCCTCAAGTAGGGTGTGGGGCATGGCGAACCTGAAGCACACGGTCGTGGTTGGCGTGTTCGCCGTTGCGGCAGTCCTGGGACAGCTGGCGGTCGCGGCCCCGGCCGAGGCCAAGCGATGCCCGTCGGGCACGGTGCAGACAAAGTTCGAGGGAGTGTGCGTGGCCGGTTCGTCCGGCGGCGGGATGGGTGCGGTGGCGCCGCCGGTGATGGCGCCGGGCACCGGAGATGCCAACATTCAGAACCGGCCCGGCCAGCTGCCGACGGTGAACGGAATTCCGTGCACCATCGAGCATTACAGCACCTGCTACGCAATGTCACAGCAGCCGTAAGGCCCCGAGGCTAGACCACCAGAGTCCGCGGCTGAGCGCTGAGCGTGCCGGTGATGCTGTGCCAGGCCCGCGCCAGGAGTTGCACCGCCTCTTCGAGTTCGGGCTCCGGCAGCGCATAGGGCAACCGGATGAACCGCTCCAGCGTGCCGTCCACCCCGAACCGGGGGCCCGCGGGCACATCGAGGCCGAGCCGCATCGCGGCGGCCGACAACGCGGTACTCATCGGCGCAGGCAGCTTCACCCACAGCGACATCCCGCCGCGGCCGCGTCCGGGCTGCCAGTCCGGCAGTTCACGGGCCAGCAGCGCCACCAGGAACTCACGACGGGCCAGCAGTATCTCGCGCCGCTCCGGTAGCACCTCGTCGTGCATCGCGAGCAGCTTTGCCGCAGCGAGCTGTTCGAGGATCGGGGTGCCGAGATCCACCGAAGGGCGGATCGCGGCAATGGTGGCCAGCGTGGCGCGCTCGGCGCGAATCCAGCCGACGCGCAGACCACCCCAGAACGATTTCGACATCGAGCCGATGGTCAGCACCAGATCGTTGCGGGGCACCGAGGCCGCCAGCGGTTCGGGCGGCGCCGCATCGATCCACATGTCGACGATCGACTCGTCGACGATGGTGCGGGTCCGGGTGTCGGAGATGATCTGTCCCAACCGTTTTCGTTCCGCGGCGGGCAACGTGAACCCGGTCGGATTGTGGCTGTCGGGAACCAGGTACGCCAGGCTCGGAGCGAGCTGACGCAGCGCGGCCTGCACGGCGTCGAGTTCCCAGCCGTCATCGGCGAGCGCGACCGGCACGGCCCGTGCTCCCGCTGTCGCGATCGCCGACAGCGCGCCGTGATAGGTCGGTTGCTCGACGAGGACCCGGTCGCCGGGCTGGGTGTGGCTGGCCAGGATCAGGCCGATCGCATGCTGGGCCCCGCTGGTCACCATGATCTGGCTCGGATCGGTGGGAAGCCCTCTGACACAATATCTTTCGGCGATCGCCGCACGCAGTGGGACGACGCCCATCAGTTCGTGGCCCGGTTCGCGGAGATATGGGGCAATATCGCGAGCGGCCTCGGTGAATGCCTCCAGCACGGCGGTACCGGGCGCGGACAGCGCAGCTGCGGCCAGGCTGACCGTCGGCGTCCCCGCATCGAGTTCGATGTGGCCGGCGGCGGGCAGGGCGGTGATGCTGCGGGCGCCGCGGCGGGCGTGCAGGTAACCGTCGTCGCGGAGCTGAGCGAAGGCCGCGGTGACCGTGGTGCGCGACACCCGCAGTGACTCGGCCAGCGCACGTTCGCTGGGAATGCGTGACCCCACCGGTACCCGGCCGTCCACGATGAGCAGCCGGATGGCGTCGGCCAGGCCGAGGTAGGCGGGTCCACTTTGACTGGAGGTGCGCCAGTTACCCAGTTCTCGGGCCAGCAGGTCCACATCGAGGGCTCGAGCGGCCATATCCGTCGACATAATAAGGCCAGTATGGGCGGACTGGATATTGAAAGGCAAGCCAGATCGTCATGAAAATGGCGTCATGCAATCAAAGTGGCTATCTCGATTGGCTGACTCGCTGGCCCGGGTGTTCAGCTGGCAGGGACCGGACGGGTATCTGGATCGCGACGAGGAGCGGGTCCGGCGTGAGCTGGAGCTGATCCGTCTGCGCTTCCAGCACCACTCATGACCGCACGCGCACTCAAGCGCGCCACGCTGCTGCTGATCGGCCTGTGCGGCTATGGCGCCTCGATGGCCATGATGGTGCGCGCGGGTCTGGGACTCGACCCGTGGGACGTCTTCCATCAGGGGCTGACCAGGCACACGCCGCTGTCCCTCGGGATGGCTTCGGCCGTCGTCGGCGTCGTCGTCCTGCTGGCCTGGATCCCGCTGCGCAACCGGCCCGGCATCGGGACCGTCGCCAACGTCATCGTCATCGCCGTCACCGTCGATGCCACCCTCGCGGTGCTCCCCGCACCCACGGCGCTGCCGCTGCGGATCGCGATGATGACCGGCGCCGTCGTGCTCAACGCCATCAGCACCGTGCTCTACATCGGCGCCGGCCTGGGCCCCGGACCCCGGGACGGTTTGATGACCGGGCTCGTCGCCCGCACCGGGTTGTCGGTGAGGCTGGTACGCACCGCAATTGAGGCGACCGTCCTGGCGGTGGGCTGGCTCATGGGCGGCACCGTCGGGATCGGCACCGTGGTCTACGCGTTCGGGATCGGGCCGCTCGTGCAGCTGTTCCTGCGGCTGACCCCGCGATCACTGCTGTTCCACGATTTCAGCGGCGGGCGTGCCCGAGCGGATCGTGAGCCGGTCACTACGATGAGCGAGTGGCCTCAGGGGAACGTACCGACTCGACAATCAGCGCCGACGGAGACGGAACCGACCCCGACCTGTTGATCGACTTCGCCAGGGTCACTCTGCGACGCGGCGGCAACACGCTCGTCGGGCCCATCACCTGGACCGTCGAGCTCGACGAGCGCTGGGTGGTGATCGGCCCCAACGGCGCCGGCAAGACCTCACTGCTGCGGATCGCGGCCGCCACCGAACATCCCTCGTCGGGCACGGCCTACGTGCTCGGTGAACGGCTGGGCCGTACCGACATGTCAGAGTTGCGGGCCCGGGTCGGCCTGAGCAGCTCGGCACTGTCACAGCGGATCCCCGACAGCGAGGTGGTGCGCGACCTCGTCGTCTCGGCCGGCTACGCCGTGCTGGGGCGGTGGCGTGAGGACTACGAGGACGTCGACTATGCCCAGGCCATCGACATGCTGGAAAGCGTGGGAGCCGAACACCTCGCCGAGCGCACCTACGGGACGCTGTCAGAAGGCGAACGCAAACGGGTCCTGATCGCCAGATCGCTGATGACCGATCCCGAACTGCTGTTGCTCGACGAACCGGCGGCCGGCCTCGATCTGGGCGGCCGCGAAGAACTGGTGGCGCGGCTGACCGACCTGGCCGCCGACCCCGATGCGCCGGCCATGGTGCTGGTCACCCATCATGTCGAGGAGATTCCGGTGGGATTCAGCCATGCGCTGATCCTGTCGGAAGGCAAGGCGGTTGCTTCGGGTCTGCTGACCGAGGTGTTGACTGCTGAGAACCTGTCCAAGGCGTTCGGCCAGTCGATCGCGCTGGACGTCATCGACGGGCGCTACTTCGCCCGGCGGACCAGGAGCCGGGCAGCGCACAGGAGGCGGGAATGACAGTGAGTGACGATCCACTGGTGCCGCGGCCGGCCGCCACGGTGATGCTGATCCGCGATGCCGCCGAATCGATCGAAGTCTTCATGATGCGCAGGCACGCGGCGATGGAGTTCGTCGCCGGGGTGATGGTGTTTCCGGGCGGGGGAGTTGACGACCGCGACCGCAACGCCGACATCGCCTGGTTCGGACCCGAACCGGACTGGTGGGCACAGCGCCTCGGCGTGGACACCGGGCTGGCCGAAGCGCTGGTCTGCGCCGCGGCCCGCGAGACCTTCGAGGAGTCCGGGGTGTTGTTCGCCGGGCCGCACAGCGAATCCGGCGACCCGGGCATCGTGTCGGACGCCTCGGTCTACGGCGAAGCCCGCGCAGCGCTGGCCAACCACTCACTGTCATTCGCCGACTTCCTGCGCGACGAGAAACTCGTGCTGCGTGCCGACCTGCTGCGGCCGTGGGACAACTGGATCACGCCCAAAGAGGAGCGCACTCGCCGCTACGACACCTTCTTCTTCGTCGGCGCACTGCCCGAGGGACAGCGGGCCGACGGCGAGAACACCGAAACCGACCGTGCGTTCTGGAGCACCCCGCAGGCCGGGCTCGACGACTTCGAGCAGGGCAACTCGTTCCTGCTGCCACCGACCTGGACCCAGCTGAACTCCCTCGCCGGCCGGTCCGTCGCCGACGTCCTGGCAACCGAACGCAAGATCGTGCCCACCGAACCAAACCTCTCCCTCGGCGAAGGGAGTTGGCAGATCGAGTTCTTCGACAGTGGCCGCTACAACGCGGCCAGGAACCACCGGGCGCCCCTGGGCCGGGGCGCGGCGGCCGGGGAGTCAGCCTCGGCGGGCAGGAGCGAAGCGACCGGGGGATCCGACCAGTGAACGAATTTGTCAGGGCGATCACCGGGGTGACGCCGGAGCAGGACCGCGTCGGCACCCTGATGCTGTCGCGCCCCCCGACCAATGCCCTGACCCGGCAGATGTACCGCGAGATCATCGCGGCCGCCCACGAGCTGGGCGAGCGCACCGACATCTCAGCCGTAATCCTGTTCGGCGGGCATGAGATCTTCTGCGCCGGCGACGACGTTCCCGAGCTGCGCACCCTCGACACGGGCGAGGCCGCCGCCGCCGACACGGCGCTGCGCCAGTGCATCGAAGCCGTGGCCGCCATCCCCAAACCCACGGTGGCAGCCATCACCGGTTACGCCCTGGGCAGCGGGCTGAGCCTGGCGATGGCCGCGGATTGGCGGGTCAGCGGCGACAACGTCAAATTCGGGGCGACCGAGATCCTGGCCGGACTCGCGCCCCGCGCCGGTGGCGGTGCGCGGCTGGCCGAGGTGATCGGGGCCAGCAAGGCCAAGGAACTGGTGTACAGCGGCCGGTTCGTCGGCGCCGAGGAGGCACTGGAACTCGGCTTGATCGACCAGATGGTGGCACCCGACCACGTCTACGACGAGGCACTGGCCTGGGCCAGGCGATTCCTCGACCACCCGGTGGACGTGCTGGCCGCGGCGAAGGCCGCTGTCGACGGACTCCTGGACCGGCCCTGACGCCCACCCCACCCGGGCCGTTAGGCTGCCCTTCATGACTGACATCAAGGACTCCGGCGCCGACGTTGACGCGGCGGTCGATGTAGCTGGCATGCCGACTCCTAACCCGCACGCCACGGCAGAGCAGGTCGCGGCCGCGATGCACGACAGCAAGCTCGCGCAGGTGCTGTACCACGACTGGGAAGCCGAGACCTACGACGACAAGTGGTCGATCTCCTACGACCAGCGGTGTATCGACTACGCCCGCGGCCGGTTCGACGCCATCGTCCCCGAATCCGAGCAGCGTGAGCTGCCGTATGACCGGGCCCTCGAGCTGGGCTGCGGCACCGGGTTCTTCCTGCTCAACCTGGTCCAGTCCGGTGTGGCCCGGCGCGGATCGGTGACCGACCTGTCCCCGGGCATGGTCAAGGTGGCCACCCGCAACGGGCAGTCGCTCGGCCTGGACATCGACGGGCGGGTCGCCGACGCCGAGGGCATCCCGTACGACGACAACACCTTCGACCTCGTTGTCGGGCACGCCGTGCTGCACCACATTCCGGATGTCGAACTCTCGCTGCGCGAGGTGGTCCGGGTGCTCAAGCCCGGCGGCCGCTTCGTGTTCGCCGGTGAGCCCACCACGGTCGGCAACAAGTACGCCCGTGAGCTCTCCACGCTCACCTGGCACGCCACCACCAGCCTCACCAAGCTGCCTTGGCTGAGCGGCTGGCGCCGGCCCCAGGCCGAACTCGATGAGTCCTCCCGCGCTGCTGCGCTGGAAGCCGTCGTCGACCTGCACACCTTCGACCCCGCCGATCTGGAGCGGATGGCGACCAACGCCGGTGCGGTCGAAGTGCGCACCGCCAGCGAGGAATTTACCGCGGCGATGCTGGGCTGGCCGGTGCGCACCTTCGAGGCCGCGGTGCCGCCGGGGCGCCTCGGCTGGGGTTGGGCCAAGTTCGCATTCGGCAGTTGGACCACGCTGAGCTGGGTCGATGCCAACGTGTGGCGCCGCATGGTGCCCAAGGGCTGGTTCTACAACGTGATGGTCACGGGAGTTAAGCCTTCCTGAAGGGTGGGATAGATTTTCGATCTGACCCACGTCGCGTATCTGAGGTCTGAGGCGGGAACGCGAGCCTTGGGTGAGGTGGCCGGGCGCCGCCTCACCGGAGCCAGTCTGATCAACGACATCGCTTCTGTCCGAACGCAATTCGGTGATCACGCGACGGTGCTGGTAGAAACCGTGCAACTGCGCCGAAGGGCGCGGGCCAAGTTCGACGACCCGGATCGGTGGCTGTTCACCGACGAGGCGCTGCAACAAGCCACGGCCGCACCGGTGGCCACGCACCGGGCCCGGAGACTGGCTGGGGCAAAAGTGCACGACGCCACCTGCTCGATCGGCAGTGAGCTTGTGGCACTGCGTGATTGCACTGCGCAGTTGGTCGGCAGCGATCTCGATCCGGTTCGGTTGGCGATGGCCGCGCACAATCTGGATGACGGCGGCGCCGCTGTCCCACTGTGCCGGGCCGACGCGCTCGCACCGGTCACCCGCGACACCGTGGTGATCATCGATCCCGCGCGCCGGTCCGGCGGTCGGCGGCGCTTCGACCCACGTGCCTACACCCCGGCACTCGACGCGGTGCTCGACGTCTACCGCGACCGCGACCTCGTGGTGAAGTGCGCTCCGGGAATCGATTTCGACGAGCTGACCAAGATGGGGTTCGCCGGGGAGATCGAAGTGACCTCCGCCGGCGGCAGTGTGCGCGAAGCCTGTCTGTGGTCACCCGGGCTGACCGAACCCGGTGTGCGGCGGCGGGCCACCCTGCTCGAAACCGGGGAGCAGATCAGCGACGCCGAACCCGATGACTGCCCGGTCGCCGCGGCCGGGCGCTGGATCGTCGATCCAGACGGCGCGGTGGTGCGGGCCGGGCTGGTCCGGCATTACGCGGCGCGGCACGGCCTGTGGCAGCTCGACCCCGACATCGCCTACCTGTCCGGTGACGAGTTGCCCGCCGGAATGCGCGGTTTCGAGGTGCTCGACCAGTTGCATTTCCAGGAACGGCGGTTGCGGGCGGCGTTGACGGCCCGGTCGGTGGGGGCGCTGGAAATCCTGGTTCGTGGCCTCGACGTGGATCCCGATGCATTGCGGGCCCGGATGCGGCTGCGCGGCACCGAGCACCTGGCGGTGGTGATCGCGCGGCTCGGTTCCGGGGCGTCCAGCCGGGCAACGGCATTCATTTGTCGCCCGTCGCGATAACGGCCACGTACCCTTGACGAAACACGTCGGTGGATCCACCGGTGTGAGTTGATCGCCTGCGAGGACGACTGACGATGCGAATTCCCCCTGTGACAGCCCTGCTGGCGGCCGGTGCGCTGCTCGGCTGGCTTGGTATGCCGGTGGCAGCTGCGCAGTCGGCATGCGCCGATCTCGGCGGCACCGTCGACGGCGACCAGATCTGCCAGGTGCACACCGCCAACGCGACCTACACACTGGATTACACGTTCCCGATCGGCTATCCGGATCAGCAGGCAGTCTCGGGCTACCTCACCCAGACCCGCGACGGATTCGTCAACGTCTCGGACATGCCCGGCTCACGCGATCAGCCCTACGTCCTGGATGCCAAGGGCACCGCCTACAGCTCCGGAATACCGCCGCGTACCCAGAGCCTGGTGTTCGAGGTGTATCAGAACGTCGGCGGCGCCCATCCGCAGACCTGGTACAAGACGTTCAACTACAACGTGGCCACAAGGGCACCGATCACCTTCGACACCCTGTTCAAGCCGGGCTCCAAGCCGTTGGACGTGATTTTTCCGATCGTGCAACGCGAATTGCAGAAGCAGTCCGGCGTCGAACAGGCCATTCCGTCGGCCGTCGGCCTCGACCCCGTGCACTATCAGAACTTCGCGATCACCGACGACTCGGTGATCTTCTTCTTCGGCCAGGGTGAGCTGCTGCCCGAAGCCGCCGGAGCCAGCCAGGCCAACGTCCCGCGGTCCGCCGTGGCCGCCCTGCTGAGCTGACGGGATCAGGCCGGCGCGAAGCCGTACACCTGACCGTCACTCGTCGCGGTGACGATCCGGTGGTCGTTGCCGATCGAGACCCCGACCGGCCAACCCGTGGCTTCCGGAACGGGATAGGCATTGCGCGTGTGCCCGTCGGTGGCGTCGAACACCAACAGTGACTGGCCGTGCCCGCCTTCGCGGGCCACCACGTAGCCCACGCCGCCGGCCCGGCTCGACGTGGTCAGCGGGACCACATCGTCACGGGTCCAGGCCACCTCGCCGTGATCCCCGGCATCATGCACCGCGGTCAGCTTGGCCTCCGGCCCGCCCCCGGCCACGATCAGGCCGTCCGGCGAAACCGATGGCGGGGTCTGCGCCAGATAGTTCAGCGGCAGCGACCATTTCGGCGAGCCGTCGGCGGCGTTGAGCGCCCAAAGGTGCTGGTCGCGGCCATTGACGTACACGGTCGAACCGTCGGCGGACAGCACCGGGCTGGCCAGCGGTCCGCGGCCCACGGCGTTGCTGGTCCACTCCTGAGTCAGCAATGTCTTCTCGCCGGGGTGATAGCGCAAGCCCATCAGCACCGGCGCCTCGGCCCCGGGCTGCCACACACTGAGCACCACGAGGCCCGCCTCATGGGAGAACGCCGGCGCGGCAGCCACCGGGCACCGCGACCGGGCCGCCTGGCAATCGCCGAGACCACGCTGCGAATCGGTCGGATCCACGCCGGAGACCAGATCCAGCGGTGTTCCCTCGATCGTTCCGCGGTGTCCGTCGAACACCAGAACCTGGCCCAGGTGGGTGACCACCAGTAGCTGGCCGTCATCGAGGAGCCTGGGCGTGGTCGGCATGCCGATCACCGGCTGGCGCCAACGGATCCACTGGGTCGGCGGGAAAGACAAGATGGTGCCGGGTTGGCCGACGTAGACGTTGTCGAACCCGTCGAACAGGGGGCTGGACCAGCCGCCGCCCAGCACCAGCCGCGTGCACCAGCGCTGGCGGGCGTTGTTGTCGGCCTCCCACACCATCAACGAACAGCCGCCTGCTGTCTGGGCGTTGGCGGCGAGGCGGTTGTCCGCGCTCAGCGCCACCTGGGCACCCAGCTCGCCCTTCACGGATCGGCTCCATTCCAGGCGCAGCGCCTCGGGCCCGTGGGAGCGGGTGTAGCTGCTGTTGGCGGCGTCGCCGTACTGCGCTGACCAGCCTTGTGCGGCGTGTGGGTCCACCCATGAATCGGTGTTCTCGCAACCGGCGAGCAGGCCTGTGAACAGCACCGCGACCGCCAGTGCAAGGTATCGCCGGAACACGATGTCCTTTCGTCGCCGAACACGCAGGGGACTGGTTTTTGGGGCCCAGGTGAGGTTACCCGGCCGCTCGGCGGGCATGAGCGCAGCGACCCTGGAATCGGACGAGGCGGTGCAGTACCGGCGACCGGCAAGTGGTCGAGCGTCCTCGGCTAGGCTGTCCGGCCATGACGACGATGTGGGGCGCCCCGATTCACAAACGCTGGCGGGGCTCCCGGCTACGTGATCCGCGCCAGGCCGACTTCCTGACCAAGGCGTCGCTGAAATGGGTGATCGACAACCGCGCCTACACCCCGTGGTACCTGGTCCGGTACTGGCGGCTGCTGAAGTTCAAGCTGGCCAACCCACACATCATCACTCGCGGCATGGTCTTCCTCGGCAAGGGTGTGGAGATCCAGTGCACCCCGGAGTTGGCGCAGATGGAGATCGGCCGCTGGGTGCACATCGGTGACAAGAACACCATTCGCTGTCACGAGGGCTCGCTGCGGATCGGCGACAAGGTGGTCCTGGGCCGCGACAACGTGATCAACACCTATCTCGACATCGAGCTCGGCGACTCCGCGCTCATGGCCGACTGGTGCTACGTGTGCGACTTTGACCACAAGATGGACAACATCGACATGCCCATCAAGGACCAGGGCATCATCAAGGGCCCGGTGCGCATCGGTCCCGACACCTGGATCGCCGCCAAGGTCACCATCCTGCGCAACACCTCGGTCGGTCGTGGCTGTGTGCTGGGCGCCCATGCCGTGGTCAAGGGTGAGATCCCCGATTACTCGATCGCCGTCGGGGCGCCGGCCAAGGTGGTCAAGAACCGCAAGCTGGACTGGGAGACGTCGGCCGCCGAGCGCGCCGAACTGGCCGCCGCGCTGGCCGACATCGAGCGCAAGAAGGCGGCCAACAGCCACTGAGGGCCTCAGGCCCCGTTGCACACCCCGGAGTCGCGGATCACGTTTCCGTAGACGTTGGCGGTGGCGATGTTGGCGTTGATGACGCCGGCCGGCTGCTGCTTGGCGATCTTGTCGCTGATCTGGGTCAGCTGATACCACAGGTGATAGATCGAGTCACCGTTGTAGAGCGGCGAATACTGGCTCTGGTCCGGGTAATTGGTGATGTACAGGGTGTGGGCGCGCGGATCCAGGAACGCCGCGGACTGATCGACGTTGGCCTTCACGGCATCGCCGGCGGCCTGCACCCCGGGTGCGGTCCAATAGTCGTGTCGGTCGCCCAGGAACTTCTGAAAGCCCACGATCTGGGTCATCAGCGTGCCGTACTGGGCGTTGAACCACTGGCAGGACTCACGCTGCGCGTCGATCTGCTCTGCGGTGACGCGCACCTGCCACAGGTTGTAGGGGAACACCGTGTAGTTCGGCGACCAGTCCGAGGGATGGGGCACGAACGCGGGCAGGGTGGGCGCGGGCTCAGCGGTGGCCGGTGCGGCCTGGACGAGGGTGAGCGAGGCGCCGACGAGTGCGGCACACACCGAATGTGCGCCGAGTCTCCAGATCCGGGTCACTGCTCGATTGTGCTTGCTGGACTCCGCCGTCGACGGTGGTTCGGCGAATCTCGGACCCAACTGTCAAGACCTGCGGGTCAATCGGTCCAGACGATGCCGAACCGATCGCGCAGCGCGGCCCGGCCGGAGTCGGTCACGGTGAGGGCGCGGTGGCGCGGGGTGCGGCGCAGCCATCCCGCGGCCAGGAAACGGTCCAGCAGCGCCCGGCCCAGTCCGCCGGCGATGTGGTGTCGCTGCTCGGTCCAGTCCACGCAGTAGCGCACCAGTGGCCTTGGACCGCTGGGTAATTCGATGCCCATCCGATGAAGCACGGCGTGACTGCCGTCGGCGAGTCGGTAGGGCACGTCGTGGCCCGGGCTGCTGAGCCGGTCGGTCCCGCCGGGGTGGAACCAGCCGTCCCCGCCGGTGAGTACGCCGCGATCGAGCAAGCTGCCCATGAGCTGAACGCCGAGCCGGCCGGCGATGTGGTCATAGCAGGTTCGGGCCGAACGCAGCCGCGCCGCACGTGTGCCCTCCCGCAGCGAGGTGACCGGCCGGGTAGGCGCCAGCCGGCCGAGCTGCTCGATGAGCGCGCCCACCTCAGGGCCGGCCAGGCGGTAGTAGCGGTGTCGGCCCTGCGCGCGGACCGCGAGAAGCCCGGCATCGGTGAGCTTGGCCAGATGACTGCTGGCGGTCGCACGGCTGACACCGGCTTCCTCGGCCAACACACCGGCCGGAAGCGCACGACCGTCGTCGAGCGCCAGCAGCACCTTGCAGCGCGCCGGGTCCGCCAGCAGGGCGGCGACCGCGGCGATGTCGACCTCGGTCGCCGAGACCAGTTCCTGGACCTCACGCATGACACGACTCCTTCCCGACGGTGTGGCTGCTCCGGTCCGCGGACGCCCGTCTGCCTTGGGTAAGCCGTAGGGCCAGCACCGCACCCACCAACTGGCATGCGGCGCCGGTCAACAACGCGGTCCGCACTCCGGCGGCACCGCCCACAACCGTCATGGCACTACCCAACACCGCGACCCCGACAGTGATACCCAACAGCCTGGCCAGATTCACCACACCCGCGGCCAGGCCCGTCCGGGCCGGCGGGATCGCCTCCATCGCCAGCGTCACCGCCGGTCCGGTGTTGAGGGCCAGTCCGGCACCCGCGAGCACGAATGACAACTCGAGCCATTCGATCGGGCCCAGCGGCCCCGCTGTGGCGTAGATCAGTGAGCCCGCCGCCATCAGAGCCAGTCCGGCAGCCATCGGCGGGCGTGGTCCGGTGCGGCGGGCCAGCGTGTTGGCGGCCGGTATCAGCAGCAGGTAGACGATCGCCATCGGCAGGAACCACACCGCCGTCTCCAACGCGCTGAAGCCCCGGAGTTGTTGGAAGGCAAAGCTGTTCACCAGAAGAAGGCCGTAGATGCCGAACGTCATCGCGAACGTCGCCAGCAGCGCGCCGACCAACTGGCGGCTGCCGAACAGGTTCAGCGGCAGCATCGGGTGCCGGCTGCGGCGCTGGACGCCCAGGAATGCGACGAATGCGGCCAGTGCCACGGCCGCGACTGCCACGGTCTGCTGCCAATGCCAATCGTGTCCCTCGACCAGCACCAGCGTCGTGGCACCGAGCGCCAGGATGGCCAGACACTGACCCGGTAGGTCGATGCGCCCAGCGTCCGGATCGTGCGAATCCGGCAGATGCGTGGCGCTCGCCGCCAACGCCAGCAGACCGACGGGCACATTGACCCAGAAGATCCAGCGCCAGCCGACCGATTCGGCGAGGAACCCGCCCAGTACCGGCCCCAGCGCGGTGCTGCTCGCGGCGGCCATCGCCCACGCGGCGGTGGCGCGGGCCCGCCCGCGCGGGTCCGGAAAGGCCGCCGCGGCGATCGCCAGGCCCTGCGGCAGCATCATCGCGGCGCCGACACCCTGAATCGCCCGCGCCACCAGCAACAGGGTCAGTGACGGCGCGATCGCACAGGCGATCGAGGCCCCTACGAACGTCGCCAACCCGATCCGCAGCATCCGGCGCCTGCTGAACCGGTCGCCGAGGGATCCCGCGGTGAGCAGAAACGCCGCGAACGTCACGTTGTAGGCGTCGATGGTCCATTGCGCACCGGCCACCCCGCCGCCGAGGTCACCGGCGATCGCCGGTAGTGCCAGGTTGACGGCGTTCGCATCGACCAGGCCGATGAACAACCCGAGGTAGGCGGCGGTCAGCGTGATCGCGGCTGAACGTTTGGGTGCCATACCCGCACGCTAGGTGCGGAATGATTCGACGCCGGTCGAATCAGCGGTCGGGCAGTGCGTGCTCGACGATCGGCCGGCGCGGATGCGGCTCCCGCTCGGCACGTTTGGCGGCCAGATAGACCTGGCTGGTCTCGGCGGCCACGGTGTGCCAGTCGAAGTCGGAGCTGAGCCGCTCGCGCGCCGCGATCGCCCGTCGCTGGGCCGCCTCGGGATCGTCGAGCACCGCGCGGACCGCCGCGGCCAGCCCCACCACATCCCGTGGCGCGAACGATATTCCGGTCTGCCCGTCGATCACGGCCTCGCCCAGACCGCCCACGTTGGAGGTCACCAACGGCGTCCCGGTGGCCGCCGCCTCGAGCGCCACGATCCCGAACGGCTCGTAGTGGCTGGGCAGCACCGCCGCGTCGGCAGCCTGCAGCGCCTGCAGCAGTTCTTCGTGCCCGAGCCGTCCGACGAATCGGGTTGCCTTGAGCACCTTGTGCTTTCGCGCCTGCTCGATGAGCCACTGCTGCTGGGTTCCGTCGCCGGCGATGGTCAGCGTGGTGCCGGGATGTGCGCGGCGGATCCGGGGCAGCGCCGCGATCGCATCGTGCACACCCTTTTCGTATTCCAGACGGCCGAGGTACAGCAACTCGGGCGGGCCGGTGCGGGAGCGCCGTGGCGCGAACGGCCACAGATCGGCGTCGATCCCGTTGCGGATCACCCTGATCTCGGACAGTTCAGGCCCGAACAGCTCGGTGATCTCTTCACTCATCGACGCCGAACACGTGATCAGCGAATCGGATTCGCGCACCAGCCACGACTCGACGGCATGCACCTGGCGGCTGATCGGCCCGGACACCCAGCCGGAGTGCCTGCCTGCCTCGGTGGCGTGGATGGTGGAAACCAGTGGCACATCGAAGTATTCGGCCAGGGCGATGGCGGGGTGGGCCACCAGCCAATCGTGGGCGTGCACGAGGTCGGGGACCCAGCGGTCACCCGAATTGTCTTTGACGGCAAGGCCGGTGCGCACCATGGCATGGCCCATGGCCAAGGTCCAGGCCATCATGTCCGTACCGAACTCGAACTCGTGTGGGTCCTGCGCGGCGGCCACCACCCGCACGCCCTCGCTGATCTCGTCGGTCGACGGATGGGTGCTCGGATCGGTATCGGTGGGCCGCCGGCTGAGGACGACAACCTCGTGGCCGGCCTCGGCCAGTGCGGTGGCCAGGTGGTGCACGTGCCGGCCCAGACCGCCGACGACGACGGGCGGGTACTCCCATGACACCATCAGGATCTTCATGACTGCGTGCCTTCGTGCCGGTGCGAGCGTCCGATCAGTGCCATGGTTTCGCGGCGTGTCGACGTGCGGACACGGGCGCTCGCGGAATGTGGGGTGAATGTCATCTTGGCAGACGCCGGGCGTCGAGGGCACCGAACAATCCGTCGGCCTTGTTCCAGCCGTCGGCGAGCCGCTCCGCATGGTCGCGACGGCCCGAGGCCAGTGCATCGGAAATCTCGCGGGTGGCGTGCGCATGCAGATGCGCCCGGTAGCGGGCATAGTCGGCGGCCGAGTCCTTGCTCACCATGAACGGCCAGTCACTGGACACCGTCAGCAGGGTCTCCCGCAGGATCTGATCGGCCACGCGATCGCGGGCCGTCGGCGCACCGACCGCGGCGTGCTGGGTGAGCGCCTTGTCCACGGTGCTCAGGGCGCCATCGACCACCTCGCTGTTGAGCTGCACCAGATCGGCCACCTTCTCGCCGTTCCAGACCTGCCAGTTCTTACCCGAACCCCAAGAGCTCGGCGGCAATTCGACCGGGGTCCCGATGAAACCGTCGGCCTTGGCGTCTGACAGGGTGCCGACCCGGACACCGGCCGCAGGCAATGCCCGCAGCACCCGGCAGAGCCACTCCGGGCCCTCGTACCACCAGTGCCCGAACAGTTCGGTGTCGAAGGCGGCCACCACATGTGCCGGGCGGCCGATTCGCTCGCTCTCGCTGATCAGCCGGCGTCGGACCACGTCGACGAAGTCGGCGACATGCTCGTCGATCGCGCGGTCGGCGCGCTGCGGGTCATAGGGCGCCTTCTCGTCGGACGGGACGTTGCGCCCGGTGACCCGCGCGGGCTTGAGGCCCGTGGTGTGGTCATAGGTGTGGAAATCGCGGTAGGCGGCGTGGCCGGGATAGCCGGACTTGGGCGACCACACTCGGTAGCTGACCTGCAGGTCACGTCCGAAGGCCACCACGTCGGTGTCGCCGACGGGCCGGCCGAGCGCGGTGTCGCCGTGTAGGGACGGGCCGTCCACCATGAAGTGCCCGACCCCGGCGGCGGCGTAGCCGGTCTCCATGCCGGGGGCGTACGCGCACTCGGGCGCCCAGATACCGACCGGGGTGTGGGCGAAACGCTGCTGTGCGTCGGCCAGGCCCTCACGCAGCGCGAACTCGCGCAACCGCGGGTTGAGCAGTGGCTGGAACGGGTGGGCCAGCGGTCCGCCGAGCAGCTCGATGGTCTCGGCGTCGATCAGCGAACGCAGCAGCCCGCTGGCTCCGTGGCGCCAATGTGTGGTGAATTCCTCGATGGCCGCCCCGGCCTCGGCATATTCGCGAATCCCGAACTGCTGCAAGCCTTCTTGGGTGCGCAGCGTCGTCGCCTCCTGGGCGCGCAGCTGCCAGTTGGCCAGCCAGTGATGCATGCCCGTCAGGCAGTACGGGTCATCGAGCTGTGCGGTGACCACGGGCGTCATGCCAAGGGTGATCAGGTGGCTGCGGTCCTCGGCGGCCAGGCCGCGCAGCACCCGCATCAGCGGCAGGTAGGCCGCGGCCCAGGACTGGTAGAGCCATTCCTCGCCGACCGGCCAGCGGCCGTGATGGGCCAGCCAGGGGAGGTGGGTGTGTAGGACGAGCGTGAACAATCCCGGAGCCGGATCGCCGGCGACATCGGGCCGGGGAGCCGGATCGCCGGCGACATCGGGCCGGGGAGCCGGATCGCCGGCGACATCGGGCCGGGGTACAGGTCCGGGTTCGGGCTCCGGGGCGGACGGTGTCACGGCCGCACCGCGATTGCCACCAGGTCGAGGCTGTCGTCAATGTCGCGCTCGCCGGCCGGGGTCAGGTCGAAGTCGTCGATACTCACCGCGGCCACATCGGCGAGCAGTTGTTCGGACCACGGCGCGTCGGCCACGGCACGCTGCACCTGCGCCTCGATGATCGAGCCGCCGTGACGGGCGTCGAGTTCGGCCAGCCCGGCGCCGTGAAATACCCCGAGCATGGATTCAACGGTGAAGCCTGCGTCGTGCAGCAGCTCGGTGAGCTCCGCGGCGTTGAGTTCGCGGGTGTGGAACGGGTTGAGCGGGGTGTCGCGGCCGGGGGAGAAGGTGATCCGGTTGGGGGTGGAGACCAGGAACACGCCTCCTGGGCGCAGCACCCGGAAACACTCGGAGACGAATTGCCCCTGATCCCACAAGTGCTCGATGACCTGGAAGTTCACCACGACGTCGACAGAAGCGTCGGCCAGCGGCAGTTCGGCCAGGTTGCCGTGTGTGATCTCCACTCTCGGGTAGCGGGCCCGCACGTGTGCCACCGTGGCCTCGTCGTAGTCGAGCGCGGTGACCTTGCGCGCGACGTCCGCCAGGAGATCGGCACCGTAGCCCTCACCGCAGCCGGCCTCCAGGACCTCGCGATCGACGCACCGGCCGGCCAATCGCCGATACACCACCTCGTGACGGCGGAACCAGTAGTTCTCCTCGGCCAGGCCGGGGATGGTCCGCTCTCCGGTCAGAGGCAGGGCCTGGGGTAGGGCTTGGGTGAGGACACTGTCCGGGCCCTCCGCGTTTGCGCTCATTGCAAGGCAGGCTAACCCAGCCTTGCCCAGGTTGAAGGGGTCGGTGGCCATTCAACCAACGGTTCCCTCACCTGTGGGGTGTGGTAGGGGAGGCCGGAATACAAAGTCCGACCAGCTATGGTGTTCCTGCGAACCATCAAAAGTTACCGACCGGTAACATGATGCTAGTTGCCTAGAACGTGATATGAGCCCGGGCCACCGGTCTCATCGAGGAGGACGAACCAGAGTCATGACGAACATCGTGGTCCTGATCAAACAGGTCCCAGACACTTGGTCGGAGCGCAAGCTGTCCGACGGCGATTTCACCCTCGACCGCGAGGCTGCCGACGCCGTGCTCGACGAGATCAACGAGCGCGCCGTGGAAGAGGCGCTGTTGATCAAGGAGCGTGAGGGCGGAGACAGCACCGTCACCGTGCTGACCGCCGGGCCGGAGCGCGCCACCGAGGCCATCCGCAAGGCGCTGTCCATGGGTGCCGACAAGGCCGTGCACCTCAAGGACGACGGCCTGCACGGCTCCGACGTGATCCAGACGGGCTGGGCGCTGGCCCGCGCGCTGGGCACCATCGAGGGCACCGAGCTGGTCATCGCCGGTAACGAGGCCACCGACGGTGTCGGCGGCGCGGTCCCGGCCGTGATCGCCGAGTACCTGGGCCTGCCTCAGCTCACCCACGTGCGCAAGCTGAGCGTCGAGGGCGGCAAGGTCACCGCCGAGCGCGAGACCGACGACGGCGTGTTCAGCCTCGAGGCCTCGCTGCCGGCCGTGGTCAGCGTCAACGAGAAGATCAACGAGCCCCGCTTCCCCTCCTTCAAGGGCATCATGGCCGCGAAGAAGAAGGAAGTCACCGTGCTCACCCTCGCCGAGATCGGCGTGGAAGCCGATGAGGTCGGCGTTGCCAATGCCGGTTCCAAGGTGCTGTCTTCGACCCCGAAGCCGCCGAAGACCGCCGGTGAGAAGGTGACCGACGAAGGTGACGGCGGTACCAAGATCGCCGAGTACCTGGTCGCACAAAAGCTGATCTAGCAGTTGATTCCTTACTTCCACTCCCGAAAGACGTAACGAGAACTCATGGCTGAAGTACTTGTGCTCGTTGAGCACTCCGAAGGCGCACTGAAGAAGGTCAGCGCCGAACTAATCACCGCCGCCCGTGCCCTGGGTGAGCCTGCCGCTGTCGTGGTGGGCAAGCCGGGCACCGCGGCCCCGCTGGTCGACGGCCTGAAGGCCGCCGGTGCGGCCAAGATCTACGTCGCCGAGTCCGACGACGCGGAGAACTACCTGGTCACCCCGGTCGTCGATGTGCTGGCAGGACTGGCCGAGTCGGCCACCCCCGCCGGCGTCGTCATCGCCGCCACCGCCGACGGCAAGGAAATCGCCGCCCGCCTGGCCGCACGTATCGGCTCGGGCCTGCTGGTCGACGTGGTCGAGGTCCGTGAAGGCGCAGTGGGTATCCACAGCATCTTCGGTGGTGCCTTCACCGTGGAGGCCCAGGTCACCAGTGACACCCCGGTGATCACCGTCCGTCCCGGCTCGATCGAGGCCGCCCCGGCCGACGGTGCCGGCGAGGTCGTCAACGTCGACGTCCCGGCCCAGGCCGAGAACGCGACCAAGATCACCAAGCGCGAGCCCGCAGTTGCCGGTGATCGCCCCGAGCTCACCGAGGCCAGCGTCGTGGTCGCCGGTGGCCGTGGTGTCGGCAGCGCCGAGAGCTTCTCGGTGGTCGAAGAGCTGGCCGACTCGCTGGGCGGTGCCGTCGGTGCCTCCCGTGCCGCGGTCGACTCCGGTTACTACCCGGGCCAGTTCCAGGTCGGTCAGACCGGTAAGACCGTGTCGCCGCAGCTGTACATCGCCCTGGGTATCTCCGGTGCGATCCAGCACCGCGCAGGCATGCAGACGTCGAAGACGATCATCGCGGTGAACAAGGACGAGGAAGCCCCGATCTTCGAGATCGCCGATCTCGGCATCGTCGGCGACCTGTTCAAGGTCAGCCCGCAGCTGACCGAGGCGGTCAAGGCCCGTAAGGGATAGATCCCCGACGCGTCAACGCAGAACCCCGGTGCACCTGGTGCACCGGGGTTCTGTGCTCTCCGGGGCAACTGGGCGGGGCAGGCGGGCACACCAGCCGTGCCGACTACGGACTTTCCAGGGTTTGCATCTCGGCAGGCAGTGCCAGTGTTGGTTCTGTCAGCACGTCGAGAAAAGGATTCGCACAATGAAAATCACAGTCATAGGTGCCAGCGGCCAGATCGGCTCGCGGGTGGTGCGGTTGCTCACCGAAGCCGGGCACGACGTAGTGGCCGCCTCCCTGTCGTCGGGCGCCGATGTCCTCACCGGCGCGGGCCTGGTGGAGGCGCTCAGCGGGGCCGAGGTGTTGGTCGACGTGGTCAACTCGCCCTCGTTCGAAGACGGTCCCGTGATGGACTTCTTCACCAAGTCCTCACACAATCTGGCGGCCGCCGCCAAGGAGACGGGTGTCGGGCACTACGTCGCGCTGTCAATCGTGGGCGCCGACGGCTTGCCGGACAGCGGCTACATGCGGGCCAAGGTGGCTCAGGAGAACAACATCACCGGCTCCGGGTTGCCCTACACGATCGTGCGGGCCACGCAATTCCAGGAGTTCGCCGAGGCCATCACCGGTTCGTTGGTGGTGGGCGACGAGGTACGTGTCCCCGACGCGCGGATCCAGCTGATCTCCGTCGACGACGTCGCCGCCGAGGTGGCGAAGGTGGCGCAGGCCGCGCCGCGGGACGGCATCGTCAACATCGGTGGGCCAGAAAAGCTGTCGTTCGCCGACATGGCCCGCGCGGTGCTGGCCAAGCAGGGTGACGACAAGCCTGTCGTGATCGATCCGCAGGCAACGTATTTCGGAACGGCGGTCGACGACAACAGCCTGGTGACCGGCGACGACGGAATCTTGGGTGAGATCCGTTTCGCCGACTCGATCGCGGCGAACTGACATGCCCGTCTCGGCTGAGCGCGAGCAGGCGCTCCACGATGCGATGACCGTGATCGCCAGTGTGACACCGCCGTTCATCCCGCCGAACGCCGAGGTGATGACGACGATCATCGAGTGGCCCGCCGGGTCGCCCGGGGCGCCGCCACACCGCCATCCGGCCGGACCCGCCTTCGGCTACGTGCTCGAGGGTGAAATGCTGTTCGAGTTGGAGGGTGAGGCTCCGCGGGTGGTCAAGGCGGGGGAGGCGTTCTGGGAACCGGGCGGTGACGTCATCCATTACTCGGATGCCAACAACCGCGACGATATCCCGCTGCGATTCCTCGTCAACATGCTGTGCGTACCCGGTCAACCGATGCTCGTCATCGTCGATGACGAAGAACTCGAAGCCCGCAAGGATCAGCGAGTCCGCTGATGGCCGAGTTTGCAGACGTCGTCCGATCGCGTCGATCGTCACGAATGTTCTTGCCGGACAAGGCTATTCCGCGCGAACTTCTGGAACAAGCACTCGCGCTGGCGATCCGGGCGCCGTCGAACTCGAACACACAGCCCTGGCACGTCTTCTTCGCCACCGGTGAGCGGCGCGTCCGATTGGTGGACGCGCTGCTCACCGCGGTCGAGGCGGCGCCGCCGGAGATCGGCTCGGCCGGCCTGCCTGCACGGTTCGCCCATCTGCGCCGGGAGAGTGGCGCCCTGGTCTATGGGGCCATGGGGATCGCCCGGGACGACGCCGAGGCCCGCTGGGCGGCTCAGAAGCGCAACTGGACGTTCTTCCACGCGCCGGTCGCCGGGGTGGTCTGCATGCACCGAGACTTCACCAACGTCGACGCGCTCGGGGTCGGGATGTTCCTGCAGACCCTGTTGCTGGCGTTGAACGAAAGGGGTGTCGGCAGTTGCGTGCAGGTGTCCATCTCGTTCTATCCGGACGTGCTGCGTGAACACCTCGGCATCCCGGACGAACTGACGATTCTGTGCGGGGTGTCGATCGGCTATGCCGACCCCGGTTTTCCGGCCAACCACCTCGATACCCCGCGCAACCCGATCGGCGAGAACGTGGTGTTCCTCGACGACTGAGGGCCGTCCAAAAAGTCACCTGGCGCTCACAGACATGTCACACGGGCGATGCCGTACGGAGACCCCACTGGGCGACCGTGCAGGTTATGAGCACTGCATCTGTACTCATCGCCGCTGATCACACCGACAGCGCGGCGTCCGATGCGCCGCGCTACACCCTTTTGTTGTCCGCCGATTCCGAGCTCATCGAAGCCGCCCAGCGGCTCCGGCACGACGTGTTCACCTCCGAACCCGGATTCGCCTTGGCCGGGGGGAGCCCGGAATTCGCGGCCGGACGTGACGCCGACCGGTTCGACGAGCACTGCGACCACCTGCTGGTGCGTGAGGACCGCACCGGTGAGTTGGTGGGCTGCTACCGGATGCTGCCCCCGCCCGGCGCCATCGCCGCCGGCGGGCTCTACACCGCCACCGAGTTCGACGTACGCGGGCTCGACCCGCTGCGCCCGTCCCTGGTCGAGATGGGCCGCGCGGTGGTGCGGGCCGATCACCGCAACGGTGCCGTGGTCCTGCTGATGTGGGCGGGCATCCTGGCCTACCTCGACCACTCCGGGTACGACTACGTGGCGGGCTGTGTTTCGGTGCCGGTCGCGGGGAACTCCGACGGCCCGCCTGGAACCCAGATCCGGGGAATCCGTGACTTCGTGCGGCGTCGCCACGCCGCTCCCGCCGAACACACGGTGTATCCGTACCGGCCGGTGGTTCTCGACGGCAGGGGACTCGATGACATCGAGCCTCCGTCGCGGACCACGGTGCCGCCGCTGATGCGCGGTTATCTGCGGCTCGGCGCCCAGGTATGCGGGGAACCGGCCCACGATCCGGACTTCGGGGTGGGGGACTTCCCGGCTCTGCTGGACAAACGCCGCGCGGACGTCCGCTACCTCAAGCGCCTTCGGTCGGTCTCGGCGGCCGCCGACCTGGCCGACGGGATGAGCGGGGGCGCGTCGTGACCACGCCCCGGACGCGGGGAGCGCAGCTGGATCCCGTACGCGAGCATTCCTGGCTGCCCAAGGCCTCGTGCGACGCCAGTTGCGTACATGCAGGTGGCGCCGACGCGGGACGTCGGTTCGTGGTCTGGATCCGCACCACGGTGCGGGTGGTCATGGCGGTACTGCTGGCACCCGGCGTGCCGCTGCTGGCGGTACCGATACCCGGCCGCTCGCACGTACAGCGGTTCTACTGCCGGTTGATGCTGCGCTGCTTCGGGGTGCGAATCACCTTGTCGGGCGGGCCGATTCGCAACCTGCAAGGCGTTCTGGTGGTCAGCGGCCATGTGTCCTGGCTGGACATCTTCACAGTCGGTGCGGTGCTGCCCGGATCGTTCGTGGCCCGTGCCGACCTGGTCGAGTGGCCCGCGGTGGGGCGGTTGGCGCGGGTGATGAAGGTCATCCCGATCGACCGGGGCAGCCTGCGCCGGCTGCCCGCGGTGGTGCAGACCGTGGCCGAACGCCTGCGCGCCGGGCACACCGTGGTGGCCTTCCCGGAGGGCACCACGTGGTGCGGGCTGGGGTACGGATCGTTCCGGCCGGCGATGTTCCAGGCTGCCATCGACGCGGCCAGGCCGGTCCAGCCGTTGCGGCTGGTCTACCGCCACCGCGACGGACGGCCGTCGACGATCCCGGCTTTTGTTGCGGAGGACACCCTGCTGCGGTCGGTGCGGCGGGTCATCACCGCACGTCGCACGGTGTGCCACGTCCACGTGGGATCGCTGCAGCTGCCCGGTGACGATCGACGGGCACTGGCCGGGCGCTGCGAGGCCGTGGTCCGTTCAGATCGGACCGAGCGCCAGGAGCGCCCTGATGCTCCCGCGCACGTTCTGGTGGCATGAGGCGGCCGGAAAGCGGGTAGTTCGCCAGCGGCTATCCTAGGAGGGTTATGGCCTCCATCCTGACCTCCTCCTCAGGCGGGCCGGTCTATCTCGATCACGCCGCCACCACCCCGATGCACGCCGCTGCCATCGAGGCGATGACCGCTGCGCTGGCCGCCGTCGGCAACGCGTCCTCGCTGCATGGTTCCGGCCGGCTGGCGCGTCGGCGGATGGAGGAGGCGCGCGAGACGTTGGCCCAGCTGCTGGGTTGCCGTCCTTCGGAGGTGATCTTCACCGCCGGTGGCACCGAGAGCGACAACCTCGCCGTCAAGGGCATCTACTGGGCTCGCCGCGATGCTGAGCCGACGCGGCGCCGGATCATCACCACTGCCGTCGAGCACCACGCCGTTCTCGACGCCGTGCAATGGCTGGTCGACCATGAAGATGCCGAGGTGACCTGGCTGCCGGTCGACGCCGAGGGAGCCGTGGCACCCGAGTCGCTGCGCTCGGCCCTGCAGGCCGGCGACGGACCCGCAGACGTCGCGCTCGTCAGCGTCATGTGGGCGAACAACGAGGTCGGCACGATCATGCCGATCGCCGAGCTGGCCGCCGTCGCGGCCGAGTACGACGTCCCGGTGCACAGCGATGCCATCCAGGCCGTAGGCCAGATCCCGGTCGATTTCGCGGCCACCGGCCTGGCGGCGATGAGCGTCGCCGCGCACAAGTTCGGCGGCCCGATGGGCGTCGGCGCCCTGGTACTGCGTCGCGACACCGCCTGTGTGCCGCTGCTGCACGGTGGCGGGCAGGAGCGCGACGTCCGTTCCGGTACGCCCGACGTGGCCGGCGCGGTGGCGATGGCGGCGGCCGCCGAGGTGGCCGTCGGCGGGCTCGCCGAGCACGCTGCGCGGGTGCAGGCACTGCGGGACCGGCTGATCGACGGTGTGCTGGCCACGATCGAGGACACCCATCTCAACGGTCCGCGAGGTGGCGGCCGGCTTCCCGCCAACACCCACTTCACTTTCCGCGGTTGCGAAGGCGACTCGCTTCTGATGCTGCTCGACGCCAAGGGTGTCGAATGCTCCACCGGCTCTGCGTGTACCGCCGGCGTGGCGCAGCCGTCGCACGTCCTGATCGCCATGGGTGCCGATCCGGCGACGGCGCGGGGCTCACTGCGGTTCTCGTTGGGACACACCAGCACTGACGCCGACATCGACGCAGTGCTCGAGGTGTTGCCCGCGGCTGTCGAGCGGGCCCGGCAGGCGGCCCTTGCCAGTGCGGGGAGGACTTTCTCATGAGGGTCCTGGTCGCGATGAGCGGTGGCGTGGATTCCTCGGTGGCCGCCGCCCGGATGGTCGACGCGGGCCATGACGTCGTCGGTGTCCACATGGCGCTGTCCTCGGCGCCGGGAACATTGCGCACCGGATCGCGGGGGTGCTGTTCCAAGGAGGACGCCGGCGATGCCCGCCGGGTGGCCGACATTCTCGACATCCCGTTCTATGTATGGGATTTCGCCGAGCGGTTCAAGGACGACGTGATCGACGACTTCGTCGAGTCGTACGCCCGGGGCGAAACTCCGAACCCTTGTGTGCGCTGCAACGAGCGGATCAAGTTCTCCGCGCTGGCCGCGCGGGCGCTGGCGCTCGGTTTCGACGCTGTCGCCACCGGTCACTATGCGCGGCTGGCCGACGGGCGGCTGCGCCGCGCTGTCGACGCCGACAAGGACCAGTCCTATGTGCTGGGCGTGCTGACCGCCGAACAGCTGGCGCACGCGATCTTCCCGATCGGCGACACACCCAAGTCGCAGATCCGCGCCGAGGCCGCCGAGCGTGGCCTGGCCGTCGCGAAGAAGCCCGACAGCCATGACATCTGCTTCATCCCCTCCGGGGACACCCAGGCGTTCCTGGGCGCCCGCATCGGAGTTCGGCGTGGCGCGGTCATCGACAACGAGGGCACCGTGCTCGCCGAACATGAAGGCGTGCACGGTTTCACGATCGGGCAGCGCAAGGGTCTGGGCATCGCCGGACCGGGTGCGGACGGCCGGCCGCGGTATGTGACCGCGATCGATGCCGAGACGGGCACCGTGCGGGTGGGATCGGTCGAGGACCTCGAGATCTGGGAACTGGTCGGCGACAAGCCGGTGTTCACCAGCGGGGTTGCCCTGCACGGGCCGGTGGAGTGCCAGATTCAGGTGCGTGCGCACGGCGGGATCACCGACGCGGTGGCCGAGCTGCGCGACGGCAGGCTGTCGGTATCGCTGCGGGCACCGTTGCGGGGCGTGGCACCCGGGCAGACCATGGTGCTGTACCGGCCTGACGTCGAGGGCGACGAGGTCATCGCCAGCGCGACCATCACGCGCGCGTGAGCGTTTTCGAGTGAGCATTTTCGCAGCGGCGACCGGTATCGGTTCCTGGCCCGGCACAGAGCCCCGCGCGGCCGCAGAGGTCGTGGTCGGTGAACTGCACACCCTGTCGCACCTCGTGGAGCTTCCTGCACGCGGAATCGGCGCCGATCTGATCGGGCGGGCCGGGGCGCTGCTGGTCGACATCGGCATCGACACCGTGCCGCGCGGGTACCGTATCGCCGGCGGTCGCAGCACTGCGCTACGGCGGGCGGTGAGCCTGCTCGGCGAGGACGTCGACGCGCTCGAAGAGGCCTGGGAGCGTGCCGGACTGCGGGGCAGTGGCCGTGCGGTCAAGGTGCAAGCTCCCGGCCCGATCACGCTGGCCGCTCACCTCGAACTGCCCAACGGGCATCGGGCCATCACCGATCGCGGTGCGCTGCGCGACCTTTCGGCCTCGCTCGCCGAGGGGCTGGCGATCCACCGCGCCGAGGTGGCCCGGCGGCTGGAGACTCCGGTCGTGGTCCAGCTCGACGAACCGTCGCTACCCGCGGCGCTCGCCGGCCGCCTTTCCGGAATCACCAGCTTCACACCGGTGCATCCGGTGGATGAGCCGTTGGCGATGAACCTGCTCGACGCGTGTGTCACGGCGGCCGGCACGGACGTCGCACTACACAGCTGCGCGCCTGACCTGCCGTGGAAGGCGTTGTTGCGCAGCGCTGTTCACGCGGTGTCGGTCGATGTGTCGACCCTGACGCCGGCTGATCTGGACGGTATCGGAGAGTTCGTCGACTCGGGACGCACCGTGCTGCTCGGCGTGGTGCCATCGACCGCTCCCCAGGACGGACCGTCAGTCGAAGAGGTCGCCCGGTCAGCAGTGACGCTGACCGACCGGCTCGGCTTCAACCGGGCAGTCCTGCGGGACCGCATCGGCATCACGCCGTCGTGTGGGTTGGCCGGCGCCACCGCGCAATGGGCGCGTACCGCGGTGGAACTCGCGCAGAAGGCGGCCGATGCTTTCGCCGAGGACCCGGACGCCATCTAGAAAAGGCAACCAAAAGGTTGCGCATGGCTCGCTATGGACTTAGGCTAAAAGGCAACTGAAAGGTTGCTTATGAGTACTGATCGGATCGAGAAAGAAGTCCTGCTGAAGGCGCCCCTGGACCGGGTGTGGCGGGCCATCAGCGATTCCGACGAATTCGGCCGCTGGTTCGGAGTCCGGTTCGACGGGCCGTTCGTCGCCGGGAGATCGGTCAACGGAGTGATCACGCCGACCGAGGTCGACGACGAGGTCGCGGCCATGCAGGAGCCCTACGCCGGTGAAGCCGACGCCTGGCACATCGTGGCGGTCGAGCCGCCGCATCGGTTGGCCTTCCGCTGGCATCCGTTCGCCGTCGAACCCGGCTCCCGCGAACCGGAGGCGCCAACCACGCTCGTCGAGTTCATCCTGGCCGAGGCTGACGGCGGGGTGCTGCTCCGGATCGTCGAATCCGGGTTCGATGCGATTCCCGCGGCGCGGCGGAAGTCGGCGTTCGACGCCAACAGCGAGGGTTGGGCCCACCAGGCTGAGATGGTGCGCAAGTACCTCGCGCTCGGCGAGCCGGTGTGAGCATCACCGTCGCCGAGCGCGCACCAATTTTCGACGCGCTCGGCGATCCCAACCGGTTGCGCATCGTCACCCGGCTCTGTGAGGGTGGACCGTGCTCGACAGTGCAACTGACGCAGGTGATTCCGGTGACGCGTCAAGCCGCGACCAAACACTTGCTGCTACTGGAGGCGGTGGGCCTGGTGACCAGCGATCGCAAGGGCCGGGAACGCATCTGGCGGATCCAGCCCGAACCACTGGTGCAGGCAAGCGACTACCTGACAGCCCTTTCACGCCGCTGGGACAATGCGATCGACCGCTTGCGGGCCTACGTCGAGGACTGAGCGGTCCTGCGCTCAGCATGACAATAGACGACGACTATCTGCTGCGGAGCTCCCGGCGCAGGATCTTGCCGGCCGACGACTTGGGGATCGCGTCGATGAACTCGACCTGGCGCACCTTCTTGTAGGGCGCGACCAGTCCGGCCACGAACGCCATCACTTCGTCGGCGCTCAACTCCGACGAAGGCTGTTTGACCACAAAGGCTTTCGGTACTTCCTCGCCGGATTCTCTGTCCTGCACCCCGATCACCGCAGCATCGGCGATACCGGGGTGGCCGAGCAGCACGGCCTCCAGTTCGGCGGGCGGCACCTGGTAGCCCTTGTATTTGATGAGTTCCTTCAGCCGGTCCACGACGTAGACGCAGCCGTTGGCATCGACCTGGGCCAGATCTCCGGTGTGCAGGAACCCGTCGGCGTCGATGGTCTCCTCGGTGGCCGCGTCATTGTTGAGGTAACCGGCCATCACATTGGGCCCCTTGAACCACAGTTCGCCGGTCGCGCTCAAACCCTCTGCCGGGATCTCGATTTCATCGCCGGTGTCGGGGTCGACCAGCTTGCTGACGCTGTTGGGCACGGTCCAGCCGCACGAGTCCAGCGGCGCCACCGTGCCGCACGACGCCAGTCCACCGTCGTGCGGAGTGATGTGGCTGACCGGACTCAATTCGCTCATGCCGTAACCCTGAGACACGGTGCAGCCCAGGCGATCTGCCACGGCGCGGCCGAGGTCGGCATCGAGCGATGCGGCGCCGGACAAGACTGCCCGCAATGAGGACAGGTCATAGGAATCGACCAGCGGATGCTTGGCCAGGGCGACGGCCACCGGCGGGGCGATGTAGACGAATGTGCACCGGTGGTTGGCGATGTTGCCCAGGAAATCGCCGAGATCGAACGACGGCATGATGACCAGTTGGGCGCGGGCGTGCAGGGCGGCATTGAGCAGCACTGTCATGCCATAGATGTGGAAGAAGGGCAGCACGGCCAGCAGTCGGTCATCGGCGGTCAGACCCTGTAGCGGTCGGATCTGTGCGACATTGGCCGTCAGATTGGCGTGGGTGAGCATGACGCCCTTGGGATTCGCCGTGGTTCCCGAGCTGTAGGGGAGGGCGGCGAGATGAGTGGCCGGATCGAAGCTCACATCCGGTGCGGGGCCCTCGGCGCCGAGGCCGTCGCCGTCGAGCACCACCACGAGATCCTCGGTGAGGCCGGCCCCTGCTGCTCCCTCGAGCGCTTGGGGCAGCAGAGCGCTGACCGTGACCAACAGGCGGGCATTCGAATCCTTGAGCTGCTTGGCGATGTCGCGGGCGGTGAACAACGCGTTGACGGTGGTGGCGGTGGCACCCGCGCGCAGGATCCCGTGAAACGCGATCGCGAAACCCGAACTGTTCGGTGACAGCAGTGCCACCACGTCGCCGACACCGATTCCGCGGGCGGCCAGGCCGCCGGCGAACGCGTCGATCCGGCTCACCAGCTCGCCATAGCTGGTCTCGGTGCCGGACTTGGCGTCCACCAAGGCGATCCGGCCGGCATCGGCTGCCGACATGTCGGCGAACAGGTAGTCGTAGACGCTGACCGTAGGCAGATCGACGTCGGGGAATGGGCTGGCGATACTCATGGCTGCTTCCGATCAGTTCTCGTCGAGTTGTTTGATGAGCCGGCGCGAGGCGACCAGGCGGAACGAGGCGTCGACAAGTTCGCGAACCTCGCCCCAATCCACCTTCGCCGCAGTGAAGTCCAGACCAAGCCAGCCGAAGGGCCCCATGTAGGCCGGGAAGAAGAAACGGCTGTCCTGTTCGAGTGCCCGTCGGTCGCTCTCGTCGACCTTGATCAGCAGTGAATGCGGATACGGCACCATCTCGCCGCGGCCCTCGGGTTTGACGTTGCCGCCGTACATGGCGAACATCTTCGGCGCGCAGAACACCGGCCTGCCCCACGAGATCTTCTCGAACGCTTCGGGAAATCCCAGGGCAACGGTGCGGAGTTCGGCCAGGCCCAAGTCGTCGTCGCTGAACATGATCGGGTGCGGCATCCCCTCAGATTAGTGGGACGCCCGGTACCGTCTGCGACCAGCGGCTGACTCCCGTGTCATAGCCCTGGACTAACCTGCGGGGGTGACCTCGAACGACACTGGAGACGCTGACCTGCGACGACGTTGGCAGGAACTCGCAGAAGAGGTGCGAGGCCACCAGTTCCGGTACTACGTCAAAGACGCGCCGATCATCTCCGACGCCGATTTCGACGTGCTGCTGCGGCAGTTGCAGGCACTCGAGGAGGAGCACCCCGAGCTGCGGACCCCGGATTCCCCGACCCAACTCGTCGGCGGCGCCGGGTTCTCCACCGAATTCGCCCCGGCCGAGCATCTGGAACGGATGTTGTCCCTGGACAACGTGTTCGATTCCGACGAGCTGTCGGCCTGGGCGGCGCGGATCAGCGGGGAGACAGGCAACGCCGCGCACTTTCTGTGTGAGCTGAAGATCGACGGCGTCGCGTTGGCGCTCGTCTATCGCAACGGCCGGCTGGTCCGGGCGGCCACCCGCGGTGACGGGCGCAGCGGCGAGGATGTGACGCTCAACGCCCGCACCATCTCCGACATCCCGGAGCGGCTCACGGGCTCCGATGAGTTTCCGGTGCCCGAGGTGCTGGAGGTGCGCGGCGAGGTGTTCTTCCGGGTCGCCGACTTCGAGGAGCTCAACGCCGGGTTGGTCGCCGAGGGCAAACCGCCGTTCGCCAACCCCCGCAACAGCGCAGCGGGCTCGCTGCGGCAGAAGAATCCGGCGGTCACCGCGCGCCGGCGGCTGCGGATGATCTGCCACGGTCTGGGGCACATCGAAACCCCGGCGGGGTTCCCGTTCAAGTCGTTGCACGACGCCTACCGGGCGCTGGGCCAGTGGGGCCTGCCGGTGTCCGAGCACACCGCGAAGGTCTCCGATGTCGCCGCCGTCGCCGAGCGCATCGCCTACTGGGGTGAGCACCGCCACGACGTCGACCATGAGATCGACGGTCTGGTGGTCAAGGTCGACGAGGTGGCGCTGCAGCGCCGGCTCGGCTCGACCTCGCGCGCGCCTCGCTGGGCGGTGGCCTACAAATACCCGCCGGAAGAGGCGACCACGAAACTGCTCGACATCCGGGTGAGCGTCGGCCGCACCGGCAGGGTCACCCCGTTCGCCTACATGGAGCCGGTCAAGGTGGCCGGTTCGACCGTCGGGCTGGCCACGCTCCACAACGCGACCGAAGTTCAGCGCAAGGGGGTGCTGATCGGCGACACCGTGGTGATCCGCAAGGCCGGCGACGTCATCCCCGAAGTGCTCGGCCCTGTGGTCGATCTGCGCGACGGATCCGAGCGTCCGTTCGTCATGCCGACCAACTGCCCTGAATGTGGCACGGTGCTGGCGCCGGCCAAGGAGGGTGACGCCGACATCCGCTGCCCGAACACCCGCAGTTGCCCAGCCCAGTTGCGGGAGAGGGTGTTTCATGTCGCGGGCCGCGGCGCGTTCGACATCGAGGGGCTGGGCTATGAGGCGGCCACCGCGCTGTTGCAGGCCGGGGTGATCGCCGACGAGGGCGACCTTTTCACCCTCACCGCCGAACAGTTGTTGCGCACCGAACTGTTCACCACCAAGGCCGGCGAGCTGTCGGCCAACGGCAAGCGGCTGCTGGCCAACCTGGACAAGGCCAAGGCCCAGCCGCTGTGGCGGGTGCTGGTGGCGTTGTCGATCCGCCATGTCGGCCCCACCGCCGCGCGGGCGCTGGCCACCGAGTTCGCCAGCCTGGACGCCATCATCGCGGCCCGCGAGGAGCAGCTTGCCGCGGTGGAAGGTGTGGGCCCGACCATCGCCGCGGCCGTCGTCGACTGGTTCACGGTCGACTGGCACCGCGCCATCGTCGACAAATGGCGCGCGGCCGGGGTCAGGATGGCCGACGAGCGCGACGCCAGCATCGAACGCACCCTGGAAGGGCTGTCCATCGTGGTGACCGGGTCTCTGCCCGGGTTCTCCCGGGACGAGGCCAAAGAGGCCATCATCAGCCGCGGCGGCAAGGCCGCCAGCTCGGTCTCCAAGAAAACCGCGTATGTGGTCGCGGGGGACGCACCGGGATCCAAGTACGACAAGGCGGTGGAACTCGGCGTCCCCATCCTCGACGAGGACGGCTTCCGGACCTTGCTGGCCGAAGGCCCGCCGTCGACCCCGGACGAGTCAGAGCCTGACGACAGCTAGGGGCACTCAGCGCAGGATCGTGGCGACGATCCCGGCCAGGTAACCCAACCGGGCGACCTCCGACGGCCGGAATCCCGGACCGCCGGGACGGCCCAGCACGACGGCGGTGTTGTGATCGCCCAAGGGCGCGGCGGCCAGTGTGGTGTCCATATCGCGCCACACCTGAGGCACCCAGTCCTCGGTGCCGTCGAGCGCGGCAGCCTGCTCGAGCGGCAACCACGGCGCCGAGCGGGCCTGCGTCTCGGGCGCGCCGTGGCTCCCGGCGATACGTTCGACGCCGGTCGCGGTTGCCCGGACCACGACGCACCAACTGACGCGCAGAACCCGGGGCGCCTCTTCGGCGAGGACCCGCAACCGATCGGCCTTGGCACGTGCGGCCGCGACGTGGTCGATCAACTCGAGCTCGCGGTGCGCCTCCAGCAGCCCGATGTGGGGACGGATGCTGTCGACATAGACCCCGGAGAGGTTCTCGGCGGCGGTGATCAAAGTGTCGGGCATCGAGCCCTGCGGCAGGTCGACGACCAGATCGTCGATCGCATAGCCGGTTCCGCGCTCGACGACGTCGAGCGACAGGATGTCGGCACCGACCGACCCGAGCGCCACGGCGAGCGAGCCGAGGCTGCCTGGTCGGTCCTCTAGCTGGACCCGCAGCAGATACGAAGGCACGCGCATCACCTTCGCACAGCGCGCAGTCCGCGGCATGCCGATAACCCGCCGGGAGTACCGCCGAGGCGAGGCCGGTTTGGTGGCTTGACTAGGCTGCTTTGTCGTGTCGAAGATCTCCCGAGACGAGGTAGCCCATCTGGCGCGTCTGGCGCGTCTGGCGCTGACCGACGACGAACTGGACAGTTACGCCGGCCAGCTGGATGCCATCCTCGGCCACGTCAGCCAGATTCAGTCCGTCGACGTCACCGGTGTGGAACCCACGGACAACCCCCTGGCTCGGCGGGCAGGAGCGCAGCGACCCGGGGAGGAGTCCGGGATCGTCAACGTCAGCCGGCCTGACGTCGTTCAGCCGTGCCTGACCCAGGAGGAAGCGCTGGCCGCCGCGCCGCGCGCCGAAGACGGGCGCTTCGCCGTGCCGCGAATTCTCGGAGAGGGTGAATGACGGGCATGAGTGAGCTGACCCGCCGCGACGCGGCGACACTGGGTGCACAGATCGCGGCCAAGGAGGTCTCCTCAACCGAGGTGACCCAGGCCCATCTGGACCAGATCGCGGAGACCGACGACCGCTTCAACGCCTTCCTGCATGTGGCGGCGGATTCCGCGCTGGCCGCGGCGGCCCGGATCGATGCCGCCGTCGCCGCCGGTGAGACGCTGCCCTCGCCGCTGGCCGGGGTGCCGCTGGCGCTCAAGGACGTCTTCACCGCCACCGACATGCCGACGACCGCAGGGTCGAAGATCCTGGAGGGTTGGCGTGCGCCGTACGACGCGACGGTGACCACCCGGTTGCGCGCCGCAGGCATCCCGATTCTGGGCAAGACCAACATGGACGAGTTCGCCATGGGGTCGTCGACCGAGAATTCGGCGTACGGCCCGACGCGCAACCCGTGGAACACCGAGCGGGTGCCCGGAGGTTCGGGTGGCGGTAGCGCCGCGGCGCTCGCCGCGTATCAGGCGCCGCTGGCCATCGGCACGGACACCGGCGGGTCGATCCGCCAGCCGGCCGCGCTGACTGCGACCGTCGGTGTGAAGCCGACGTACGGCACGGTGTCGCGCTACGGCCTGATCGCCTGCGCGTCCTCGCTGGATCAGGGTGGTCCCTGCGCCCGCACGGTGCTGGACACCGCGCTGCTGCACCAGGTGATCGCCGGTCATGACGCGCGTGACTCCACCTCGGTCGACGCGCCGGTGCCCGACGTGGTCGGTGCCGCCCGGGCCGGTGCGGCGGGCGATCTCAAGGGCGTGCGGGTCGGCGTCGTCAAGCAGCTGCGCGGCGAGGGCTACCAGCCCGGCGTGCTGGAATCGTTCAATGCCGCCGTCGCTCAGCTGACCGCGCTCGGTGCGGATGTCACCGAGGTCGACTGCCCGCACTTCGACCATGCGATGGATGCCTACTACCTGATCCTGCCCTCGGAGGTGTCGAGCAACCTGGCACGCTTCGACGCGATGCGGTTCGGGCTGCGCGTCGGCGATGACGGCACGCACAGCGCCGAGGAGGTCATGGCGTTGACCCGGGCCGCCGGATTCGGCCCAGAGGTCAAGCGCCGGATCATGATCGGCACCTACGCGTTGTCCGCCGGCTATTACGACGCCTACTACAACCAGGCGCAGAAGGTGCGGACGCTGATTGCCCGCGACCTGGAGCAGGCCTACCAGAGCGTGGACGTGCTCGTCTCCCCGGCGACGCCGACGACGGCGTTCCGCTTGGGGGAGAAGGTCGACGATCCGCTCGCCATGTACCTGTTCGACCTGTGCACGCTGCCGCTGAACCTCGCCGGGCACTGCGGCATGTCGGTGCCGTCGGGTCTCTCACCCGACGACGGCCTGCCCGTCGGTCTGCAGATCATGGCCCCGGCCCTGGCCGACGACCGGCTGTACCGCGTCGGCGCGGCCTACGAGGCCGCCCGCGGCCCGTTGCCCAGCGCGTTGTAGGCGGGCCCGCCCCTATCCCCGGCATGGCGGTGTCAGTCGGGGCAAGATGGTGCTCATGCGCATCGGAGTTCTCACCGGCGGTGGTGACTGTCCTGGCCTGAACGCGGTGATCCGGGCGGTGGTGCGTACCTGCGACCAACGGTACGGCTCGTCGGTGGTCGGATTTCTCGACGGCTGGCGAGGTTTGTTGGAGGATCGCCGAATCCAACTGGCCAACGACGATCGCAATGATCGCCTGCTGGCCAAGGGCGGCACCATATTGGGCACCGCGCGGGTCAATCCGGACAAGTTGCGGGCGGGTCTGGACCAGATCAAGCAGACCCTCGAGGACAACGGGATCGACGTGTTGATCCCGATCGGCGGCGAGGGCACGTTGACCGCCGCGCACTGGTTGTCCGAGGAGAATGTCCCGGTGGTCGGGGTGCCGAAGACCATCGACAACGACATCGATTGCACTGACGTGACTTTCGGCCACGACACGGCACTGCAAGTGGCGACGGAGGCCATCGACCGGTTGCACAGCACGGCCGAATCGCATCAGCGCGTCATGCTGGTCGAGGTGATGGGCCGGCATGCCGGCTGGATCGCGCTGAACGCCGGGCTGGCCTCGGGTGCGCACATGACGCTGATCCCCGAGCAGCCGTTCGATGTCGAGGAAGTCTGCCGCTTGGTCAAGAAGCGGTTCCAGCACGGGTCCTCGCACTTCATCTGCGTGGTGGCCGAGGGCGCGAAACCCGCCGAGGGCACCATGCAACTGCGCCAGGGCGGCATGGACGAGTTCGGCCACGAGAGATTCACCGGCGTGGCGCAGCAATTGGCGCTCGAGGTGGAGAAGCGGATCAAGAAGGACGTCCGGGTCACGGTGCTCGGTCACGTCCAGCGCGGCGGAACGCCGACGGCCTACGACCGGGTGCTGGCCACCCGGTTCGGCGTGAATGCCGCTGACGCCGCGCATGCCGGCGAGTTCGGGATGATGGTGGCGTTGCAGGGGCAGGACATCGGCCGGGTATCCCTGGCCGATGCAACGCGCCACCTCAAACTGGTACCGCAGTCCCGTTACGACGACGCCGCCGAGTTCTTCGGCTGAGGGAATTCATGCAGTCTTGAGAGCTTCGCGGCGCAGCAACTGCCACATCGACGGAGTGTCGACTGTTGTCGAAACCGTCACGGTGGCACCGGTTTCGACTGGTTCGGCCAGCTTCAACAGATAGTCGGCGAGATCGGTGCGCGAGGTGAAAGCGCCTACCGGGTCACGCCGCCCGGCGATGTAATCGGTGACATAGGGCAGGTCGAACAGTCCGGACGGCTGCACGATGGTCCAGTCCAGCCCGCTGGCGGCCACGATGTCCTCCATCCGGCGCATGTCCGCGTAGAGCGTTTTGCCGAAGATGCGGGTGATCACGGGCTGGACCACACGCAGCGCGATGGGCATATCGGTCCGGCCGGGGTAGTCGGCGATGGCGGTGGAACTCACCACGGCAAGGCGGTCGACTCCGGTCGCGCGCATCGCGGTGACGATGTTCCCCACACCGACCGAGTACGTGTCGACGGGATCCATGGTGAACGTGACGCCCAGGGTGGACAGCACCGCGTCGGCGCCCTCGACCACGGCGCTGACCGCTGCCGCGTCGTGCACATCGGCTTCGGCCACCGTGAGCGCGGCAGCGCTGATCGGAAACTGTCCGGGGTGGCGGGTGACCGCCACGACGGTGTGCCCGGCGTCGAGGGCGCGGCGGGTGAGCAGACGTCCGGTTGCCCCGTTGGCGCCGAAGATGACGATTCGCATGTGGCCTCCCAAATAGTCACTAATAGTGACAATCACTATAAGGGACAATCATCGATGGTGCTAGTGTCCGCTACGTGGCTGATGAACCGATCGGCGTCTGCGCGCTGGATCAGCGCATACCGTTCCTGCTGTCCCAACTCGGCGCACATGTCGCCGAGGAGTTCAAAGCCAGGCTCGAACCACTGGGCCTGCACCCCCGGGCCACCGCGGTCCTGCTGGCGCTGGCCGCCGCTGACGGACAATCGCAGCGCGAGCTCTACGAACGCCTGGGTCTGCACCGCAATGTCATGGTCACCCTGATCGACACGCTGGAAGCCGAGGAGCTCGTCGAACGCCGGCCACACCCCGACGACCGGCGCGCATTCGCCGTCTCACTGACCGGGCGGGCGCGTGAACTGATCCCGGCGCTCGACGACGCGGGCCGTGCGCTCGAGGGCGAGCTCACCGCACCGCTGTCCGATGACGAACGCGAGGCGTTGCGAGACACGCTGCGGCGGCTGTCCGCTGCGGCCGGCCTGATCCCCGGCGTCCACCCCGGACTGGCCTGAACGGGCGCCCATTAGGATCGACGCCATGTCTGCCGCTACCGCTGAACTCGTTGACTACGACGACGTCATCGCCGCCTACGAGCCCGTGATGGGCATGGAGGTGCACGTCGAGCTGTCCACGGCCACCAAGATGTTCTGCGGCTGCGCCAATCGGTTCGGCGCCGAGCCCAACACGCTGGTCTGCCCCGTGTGCCTCGGGCTGCCGGGCTCTCTGCCGGTGCTCAACGACGCGGCCGTCGAGGCGGCGATCCGCATCGGCCTTGCGCTCAACTGCGACATCGCCCCGTGGGGCCGGTTCGCGCGGAAGAACTACTTCTATCCCGATCAGCCCAAGAACTATCAAATCTCGCAGTACGACGAGCCGATCGCCGTCGACGGATACCTCGACGTGCCGCTCGACGACGGCACCACCTTCCGCGTCGAGATCGAGCGCGCGCACATGGAGGAGGACACCGGCAAGCTGACGCACCTGGGCAGCGATACCGGGCGCATCGCTGGCGCGACGACCTCGCTGGCCGACTTCAACCGGGCCGGCGTTCCACTGATCGAGATCGTCACCAGGCCGATCGAGGGCACCGGTGCCCGCGCCCCCGAAATCGCCCGCGCCTATGTCACCGCACTGCGAGACCTGTTGCGCAGCTTGGGTGTATCGGATGTGCGCATGGACCAGGGTTCGATGCGGTGTGACTCGAACCTGTCCCTCAAGCCGGTTGGTGCCACTGAGTTCGGCACCCGCACCGAGACCAAGAACGTGAACTCGCTCAAGAGCGTCGAAGTTGCCGTCCGGTACGAAATGCGCCGTCAGGCAGCGGTTCTCAACTCGGGCGGCACGGTCACCCAGGAGACTCGGCATTTCCACGAGGACGGCTACACCTCGCCGGGGCGCAGCAAGGAAACCGCGCAGGACTACCGCTACTTTCCCGAGCCCGACCTTGAGCCGATTGCTCCCAGCGATGAGCTGGTCGACCAGCTGCGTCAGACCATCCCTGAGCTGCCGTGGTTGGCGCGCAAGCGGATTCAGGAGGAGTGGGGCGTCTCTGACGAGGTGATGCGCGACCTGGTGAACATCGGCGCACTCGACCTGATCACCGCCACCGTCGCCCACGGCGCCTCCAGCGAGCAGGCCCGCGCCTGGTGGGGCAACTTCCTGGTGCAGAAGGCCAACGAAAGCGGCGTCGAACTCGACGCGCTGCCCATCACCCCGGCCCAGGTGGCCACCGTGGTCAAGCTCGTCGACGAGGGCAAGCTGTCGAACAAGCTGGCCCGGCAGGTGGTCGAGGGCGTGCTGGCCGGTGAAGGCGAACCCGAGCAGGTCATGGCCGACCGGGGGTTGGCGCTCGAGCGTGACGACTCGGTGATCCAGGCGGCCGTTGATAAAGCGCTCGAGGCTCAGCCCGACGTCGTGGAGAAGATCCGCGGCGGCAAGGTCCAGGCCGCCGGTGCGATCGTCGGTGCGGTGATGAAGGCGACCAAGGGATCCGCCGACGCGGCCCGAGTTCGCGAGTTGGTCCTGGCCGCCTGCGGCCAGAGCGGATGAGCGCCGGTCAGCTCACCGAACGCGCGAACATCGTCATCGCCGCAGCGGCATATTGTTCGAGCCGCTCGCGCGGATAGTTGTCCGGATCGTGGACGGCCAGGCGGCCCAACATCTCGGCGAACGACAGCAAGGTATGCCCGAGCAGTTCCGGGTCAAGGGCGGCCAGCCGGGGATCGACCGCGATGCCGGCCTTGGCCATCTCCTCGACCTGCGTGAGGATCTGGTTGCGCGCGTTGCGGACGGCCGCCCGATAGTCCCGCGGAGCGCTGTCGGGCACCGTGAGGATCAGTCGCCAGCGGGTCGGATTCTCCAAGACGCAGCGCAGGAAACCGGTGACCGTCGCGGTGTAGGCGTCGGTCGGGCTCGCCGCGGACAGATTCTTGGGCATGGCGTTCAACACCTGGTTCAGCCCATGCTGATGTTCGCGGATGAGCAGGGCGGTCACCAGTTCGGTTCGCGTCCGGAATGCGGTGTAGAGGACGGGTTTGCCGACACCGCCTGCCTCGGCAACGGCTTCCATCCTCAGCTCGTGCAAGGGGCAGTCGTGGAGCACCGACAGCGCCGCGTCGAGTAGTTGCTCGCGCCGTTCTTCACGCGGTAGCCGCGGAGCATATCTGCGGCGCTGGCGGTCAGGCACCCGGCCAATGGTACGTGATAGGCGAACCATTTCTAAGGGTCTGTTGTGAGATTCCGATGCGTACCGAGCGGTCTGCGGGCTGGGTTCCACCGCAGTCCGCCGAGTCGCAGCGGAACGAAATATGTTGTGGCTCAGGTGTTATCGGCGTTGCTGCGCGGGAAGCCGCCGCCCTGCGGGAAGAGCGGGAACACGACGTCGTCGAAGCTCTCGGCATCGCCCGCGGTTCGATTGACCGTCGCGCCCCACACGTTGCCGTCGGGGGAGAGCTGCAACGCCCACGCGTGGCCGCGCACGTTATCGCGGACCACCTCCGGGTCACCGGTGACCGCGCCCGTATCGGGGGCCTGGCGCACCGCGACGGTCTTCTTGGAGCTGACGAGGTTGACCAGCACGGTGCCCTCCAGGGCAGCGCACCCGGCAACCCCGGGGCGGTCCGGCCAGGTCCACACCGTGGACACCTTGGAGTCCTTGGTGACCCGCTGCAGGCGGTCTGCGCTCGGGGTGCGGTCGGTGACGTAGAGCGAGCCGTCCGACGAATCGACACACATGGCCCCGGCGGCCCCCAGTCCGCTCAGCGCCGTGGTGATCGGGGCCTGGTTGACCGTGGTGGGCTGCTCGATGCGCAGCACCTTGCCGGCCAGCGACGCGGGATCGGCGGCCAGTGCCGGATCGCCGGCGTCGCCTGTCTGCACCAACAGGGTGGTCTTGCTGGTGAAGGTCAGTGACCCCATGTTGCCGCTGGCGCCCTTGGGGATTCCGGTGAGGATCGGCTTGGGTACGTCTCCGTCGGCGATGCGGATCACCCGGTTGTCGGTCGGTGTGCTGACGTAGGCGTACATCAACCGGTCCTGGCCGTAGGTCGGCGACAACACAATGTCCATCAGGCCGCCGTCGCCGGACGGATCGACCGGAATCGTGACCTTCACCTTCGGCTCGGCCTTCACCGACACCTGCTTGACCGCGCCGGTGAGCCGCTCTCCGACCAGGGCGGACTGGCTGTCGGGCAGCATGACCAAACCGCTGGTGCTGTCCAGGCAGCCCTGCATCACACCTGTCGCCTTGCATTCCTTGGGGAACGGCTTGGCCGGCAGTGGTGGAGGTGGCGGCGGGGTCGTGGTCGGCCCCGGTTCCATCTTCGGTTCCGTGGTGAAAGGCTCGGACTGGGCCGCGTCGAACCGGGCGCAGCCCGAACCGACCAGCATCGCGGCACACAGAACGGCGGCCACCCCCGTCATCCGCCGACGCGATTTCATGCCGCCAGATTACGGATGCCTCGGCAGTACGCGCCACGTCGGGACCACGCACCAGGTCCATAGCAGCCCGATACCAGGCAGAAGCGCCGGGGTAAATACCCCGATCGGACCGACCTTGCACTTACCCTGGCAGCTGTGACCAGTCACCCGCAGGACCCACAAGCCTGGCAACGACCGGGTTACTCGGACGATTCCGCCAGGCCGGCCGGGGCCAGCCTGGTCGACCCAGAAGACGATCTGCCGTCGGCGACATACGGCGGGGACTTCGAAACCACCGCGATTCCCCGCTACGACTCCAAATCGGACGACCAGTCGGCGTTCAGCATGGTCTCCGACCCTGAGCCACTGCCGTACGCGCAACCGGGCGGACCTGCCCCGATCGGGCCTTTCGCGGCCGAACCGGCCGAGATCGAGCGCGACGAATTCGTGGACGACCGGGTCAGGGCTGCCGGTCGCAGAGGTACCCAGGACCTCGGTCTGCTGATCCTGCGCGTGGCCCTCGGTGGGCTGATGATCATCCATGGCCTGCAAAAGGCCTTCGGTTGGTGGGGTGGCCCGGGACTGGACGGGTTCAACTCATCGCTGAACGAGATGGGCTTCAAGAACGCCGACATTCTCACCTATGCGGCCACCGGAGGGCAGATCGCCGCCGGTGTCCTTTTGGTTCTGGGCCTGTTCACGCCGATCGCGGCGGCCGGCGCGCTGGCTTACCTGATCAATGGGGTGCTCGCGACGGCGATGGCGGCCCATGAGCAGGCCCGGCTCTCGGAGGTCATCACCGACGGCACCGAATACCGGATGATCGTCCTCGTGGCTGCGGCCGCGATCATCCTGACCGGCCCGGGCCGCTACGGATTCGACGCCGGTCGCGGCTGGGCCCGACGACCCTTCGTCGGATCATTTGTGGCCCTGTTGCTCGGCGTGGCCGGCGGCATCGCCATCTGGGTGCTGCTCAACGGCGGTAATCCGCTCGGCTGAGCGCTGACCCGTCAGGCGTACGGATTCGGTACGCGGCCGCCGCTCACCTCGGTCAGCAACGGCAATGTCGCGAAAGTCACGGCGGGCAGGCGCAGGTCGGTTCCGTCGTCGAGGTCGGCAATCGCCCACGACGACCGGTCGAATCGCAGTCCCTTGATATCGCCCCACGACACTGTGCGGCTGCGGGTGAGGGAACGTGCTGTGACGGTGTCGGCATCGGCGGTGGTGCGGTACCGAATGATGGCCGCCGACAAGACAATCGGGATCACCAGCAGCACTGAGAACAAGGTTGGATTGCTCAGCACCAGGGTCAGTAGGCCGAGCGTCAGGAAGCCGACTGCCAGGTGCGCCATGGGCGATATCCGGATGACGACAGGGGCGGTTGCCGATCGTGCGCTCACGGGTTCATCCTTGCACCAGCGCACGCTCGGCCCGTCGGCCGTCACCCGGTTGCCCCAGCACATGGGCGGTCCGCCGCGCGGCTCGTGGTCGTCCTGTGGTCGTCCTGCTGAGGGCGAATTTGACCTTTAACCTGTACGGCAGCTACCGTCAGGTGCTATGCACACCCCCGGATCGCTCGTAGTAATTGGTTGGCGCGTTGATGCCGCGCTGGCCCCCTGCCGGGCATAGCCGACCGCATCGACGCGCCACCCTCGTACAGCTACCGGCTGACGGGGGTTTTTTATTTGCCAAAAGGCGCCGCCACCAGTGAAAAAAGAGATTTCCTGAAAAGGAACGTGAATAGGACCGTGAAGAGGACATCGTGAGCGCACCGACAACGCGACCGCCAGCCCGGTCGGGAGCAGCGCCTGCCAACGGCGCAGCCAAGTCCAAGTCAGATTCGGCACAGCCCAATCGGGTTGCACCGCAGCAACTCACCGGCGCCCAGGCCGTCGTCCGGTCGCTGGAAGAGCTCGGTGTCGACGTCGTGTTCGGTATCCCCGGCGGCGCCGTGTTGCCGGTCTACGACCCGCTCTTCGACTCGCAGAAGCTACGCCACGTGCTGGTTCGCCATGAGCAGGGCGCCGGCCACGCGGCCAGCGGCTATGCCCACGCCACCGGCAAGGTCGGCGTGATGATGGCGACCTCGGGTCCGGGCGCGACCAACCTGATCACGCCGCTGGCCGACGCCCAGATGGACTCCATCCCCGTGGTGGCCATCACCGGGCAGGTGGGTCGCAGCCTGATCGGCACCGACGCCTTCCAGGAAGCCGACATCACCGGCATGACCATGCCGATCACCAAGCACAACTTCCTGGTGCGCAACGGTGACGACATCGCCCAGGTGATGGCCGAGGCCTTCCACATCGCCCGCTCGGGCCGCCCGGGCGCGGTGCTCGTCGACGTTCCCAAGGACATCCTGCAGGGCCAGTGCACCTTCTCCTGGCCTCCGCAGATGGACCTGCCCGGCTACAAGCCCAACACCAAGCCGCACAGCCGTCAGGTGCGTGAGGCGGCCAAGCTGATCGCCGCGGCCGCCAAGCCGGTGCTCTATGTCGGCGGCGGTGTCATCCGAGGCGAGGCCAGTGCCGAACTGCTCGAACTGGCCGAACTGACGGGCATCCCGGTCGTCACCACGCTGATGGCCCGCGGGGCGTTCCCCGATAGCCACCCGCAGCACCTGGGTATGCCGGGCATGCACGGCACCGTGGCCGCTGTGGGTGCGTTGCAGCGCAGCGATCTGCTGATCGCGCTGGGTACCCGGTTCGACGACCGGGTCACCGGCCAGCTGTCCACCTTCGCCCCTGACGCGAAGGTGATCCACGCCGACATCGACCCCGCCGAGATCGGCAAGAACCGGCACGCCGACGTGCCGATCGTGGGGGACGTGAAGGCCGTCATCACCGACCTGATCGAGGTGCTGCGCCGCGACGGAATCACAAGCGCCGCACTGAAACTCGACAGCTGGTGGGAGTACCTGTCCGGCCTCAAGTCGACCTACCCGCTGAGCTACGGCCCGCAGAGTGACGGCAGCCTGAGCCCCGAGTACGTCATCGAGAAGCTCGGCCAGATCGCCGGACCCGAGGCGGTGTACGTGGCCGGCGTGGGCCAGCACCAGATGTGGGCCGCGCAGTTCGTCAAATACGAGAATCCGAAAACCTGGCTGAACTCGGGCGGCCTCGGCACCATGGGCTACGCCGTCCCGGCGGCCATGGGCGCCAAGTTCGCGCGCCCCGAAGCCGAGGTGTGGGCCATCGACGGCGACGGCTGCTTCCAGATGACCAACCAGGAGCTGGCCACCTGCGCCATCGAGGGCGCGCCGATCAAGGTGGCGTTGATCAACAACGGCAATCTGGGCATGGTTCGGCAGTGGCAGACGCTGTTCTACGAAAAGCGCTACAGCCAGACCGATCTGGCGACGCACTCGCGCCGGATCCCCGACTTCGTCAAGCTGGCCGAGGCGCTCGGCTGTGTCGGGCTGCGCTGCGAGCGGGCCGAGGATGTCGAGGACGTCATCAACCAGGCCCGGGCCATCAATGACCGCCCGGTCGTGATCGACTTCATCGTCGGCGCCGACGCGCAGGTGTGGCCGATGGTCGCCGCCGGTACCAGCAACGACGAGATCATGGCGGCCCGGGACATCCGGCCGCTGTTCGACGAGAACGACGCCGAGGGGCACGCCTGATGAGCAACACCACCCCCACGCACACCCTGTCGGTGCTGGTCGAGGACAAGCCCGGCGTTCTCGCCCGAGTGGCGTCGCTGTTCTCGCGGCGCGGCTACAACATCCAGTCCCTGGCTGTCGGTGCCACCGAGCAGAAGCACATGTCCAGGATGACGATCGTGGTCAGTGTCGAGGAATCGCCGCTGGAGCAGATCACCAAGCAGCTCAACAAGCTGATCAACGTGATCAAGATCGTCGAGCAGGAGGACGACAACTCGGTGTCCCGCGAGCTCGCGCTGATCAAGGTGCGTGCCGACGCGAGCAACCGAGGGCAGGTCATCGAAGCGGTGAACCTGTTCCGCGCCAAGGTCGTCGACGTTTCGACCGAGTCTCTGACCGTCGAGGCAACCGGCACCCCGGAGAAGCTGGAGGCCCTGCTGAGGGTCCTGGAGCCCTACGGTATTCGCGAGATCGCACAGTCCGGCATGGTGTCGGTCTCGCGCGGACCCCGTGGGATCAGCGCAGTGAAGTAAGCACGTCAAGTACGTTTATCGGCTGTAGAGCTAGAAAGAGAAGGAAAATTTCGCATGGCAGTTGAGATGTTTTACGACGCCGACGCGGACCTGTCGATCATCCAGGGTCGCAAGGTCGCCGTCATCGGCTACGGCAGCCAGGGGCACGCGCATTCGCTGTCGCTGCGCGACTCGGGCGTCCAGGTCAAGGTCGGCCTGAAAGAGGGCTCGAAGTCCCGCGTCAAGGTGGAGGAGCAGGGCCTCGAGGTCGACACCCCGGCCGAGGTGGCCAAGTGGGCCGACGTGATCATGGTGCTCGCGCCCGACACCGCGCAGGCTGAGATCTTCAAGAACGACATCGAGCCCAACCTTGAGGACGGCAACGCGCTGTTCTTCGGTCACGGCCTCAACATCCACTTCGACCTGATCACGCCGCCGGCCAACGTCACCGTCGGCATGGTCGCCCCGAAGGGCCCCGGCCACCTGGTGCGCCGCCAGTTCGTCGACGGCAAGGGTGTGCCCTGTCTGATCGCCGTCGATCAGGATCCCAAGGGTGAGGGCCAGGCCCTGGCGCTGTCGTACGCCGCCGCCATCGGTGGTGCCCGCGCCGGCGTCATCAAGACCACCTTCAAGGAAGAGACCGAGACCGATCTGTTCGGTGAGCAGGCCGTGTTGTGCGGTGGCACCGAGGAACTGGTGAAGACCGGTTTCGAGGTCATGGTCGAGGCGGGCTACGCCCCGGAGATGGCCTACTTCGAGGTGCTGCACGAGCTCAAGCTCATCGTCGATCTGATGTACGAGGGCGGTATCGCCCGCATGAACTACTCGGTGTCCGACACCGCGGAGTTCGGCGGTTACCTGTCCGGACCGCGTGTCATCGACGCCGGCACCAAAGAGCGGATGAAGGACATCCTCAAGGACATTCAGGATGGCACCTTCGTCAAGCGGCTGGTCGCCAACGTCGAGGGCGGTAACAAGGAGCTCGAGGGCCTGCGCAAGGCCAACGCCGAGCATCCCATTGAGGTCACCGGCAAGAAGCTGCGCGACCTGATGAGCTGGGTCGACCGGCCGATCACCGAAACGGCCTAGATTTCAGACGCCGACTGGCCAGTTGTTGCACGCGAACCACGAAAAAGCGTGCAATAACTGGCCTTTCGGCATTTCTAGATGATCGTGTAGCCCATCGCGGCCAGCGTGCGGACCACACTTCTGCCATCGGCGCTGCCCGGAAGTTTCTCGGTGCTGTCGATCTGCAGACCTTCGCCGACGACGCCGTAGAGCTCGGTCGACACCGGGTCGTCGGGCTCCGGCGGCTCGATCCGGCCGTCGGGATGGATGTACTGCGCGCGCATGGCCCACAACTGCTGAGAGGCGGCGACGACGTTGTAGCCGTGCAACGGGGGGCTCACGTGGTAGAGCTCCATGTCGCCTACCGCGAACAACTTCATGATCCGATCGGTATGGGGGACAGACCCCACCAACCGCGCGATGCCACTGCTCACCGCTCAAATCTAATTGCTCCCGGCAGGGCTGTGGCGCAGCAGTTTTCGGCGGGCGGGTGCTTTCGACCGCCCGATGTCGTGTGGTTCAGCTCAGCTGGCGCAGCCGATGGGTGCCGGCCCCTCGCCGTTCTGCGCGGCCTCACATGCTTCCCGGAACCAGGCTCCGCCGGCGTCCCCGGTCGCGTACCCGCCCCCGGCTTCGCCGCGCACATACCCGCCCCCGGCCGCGTCGCGCGAGTATGCGCCGCCGGCCTCGCCGGTCGCGAACCCGCCACCTGCGCTGTCGTTTGCATAGCCGCCGCCACCGGGATCGCCCGGCGCAGCGAATGCGACTCCCGCCGGAACGCACAGTCCGGCGAATGCCAGCGAACCTGCCGCGGCGACTCCACCGAGCACCAACTTCAGCCGCGTCGCCTTGTGCACCATCATTGCCGGTCCTCTGGTTGTGGCCCGCTGGTCGATGCCAGGCCGGTAAGCGCGCGGATAGCGCTTGCCCACAATTTTACGTGACCCAGATCACAATGGCCATTGGGCGGGCAAACACGCTGCAGGACGCAGCGGCGGTCAGTGCGGGTGGCCGAAGTCCGGTGGCGGGGTCGCGCTGACCGGCGGCGTGGCCTTCGGCGTCTGGGGCGTTGTCGGCGGCGTCGTCGGGGCTTGAGTGTCACCGGCCGGGACTTCGGGCTCACCCGTGATCGTCTCGCCGATCGTCATCCGCGGGATCGTGACGTCCTCTTCGATGTTCGGCATGGGTTTCCCCGAGTCGCAGGACACGACCACCGCCAACACGATGGCCGCTCCGCAGGTGGCCGCCACTTGCTGTAGGTATCGAGTCGACACTTCGTCACCTCCTCGATTTGAATCCAAGGCTTGACCAAGTCGACTGTAGAACGCCGGCGCACGGCCCTGGCGTCATTACGTGAATCGGACCACCACGTCGGAGGCTCCTTACGCACCCAGCCGCGCGGCAACGGCCACCACACGACGGGCCAGGTGATCCAGCGCGTCGTAGGTGGCATCGTCGAATTCGCCGATGTTGTCGTGGTTGGCGATCAGGCTCGCGCCATACGGGTTGCCGTCGACGAACTTGAGTGGATCGGTATAGCCCGGCGGCACGATGATCCCGCCCCAGTGCATCAGGGTGACGTACAGCGTCAGCAGCGTGGTCTCGTGTCCGCCATGTGGGGTATTGGTCGAGGTGAACCCGGCATAGACCTTGTCGGCGAGCTTGCCCTGTGACCACAAGCCGCCGAGCGAATCCAGAAAGCCTCGCAATTGCGAAGCGACAGAACCGAACCGGGTGGGCGAGCCGAAGATCACCGCGTCGGCCCACACGATGTCGTCACCGGTGGCGCTCGGTTGGTCCTTGGTGGCTTGGTAATTGGCGGTCCAGGCCGGATTGTGGGCGAACGACTCAGGGTCGGCGGTCTCGGCGACAGGCCGCAACCGCACCTCGGCGCCCGCCGCCTCGGCCGTGGCGGTGACGCGCCGGGCCATGGTGGTGCCGTGGCCGGTCGCGGAGTAGTAGACGACGGCGACCTTGGGTGCAGGGTTGGTCATGGCGCCAGCTTAGGCACGTCCGTGATGCCGAACTCGCGTTTCAGCACGGTGCGGGCCGCATAGAACCCGGCCATCCCGTGCACACCGCCGCCGGGAGGCGTGGCCGACGAACACAGGTAGGCCTTGGGAATCGGTGTGGTCCATGGGTTGAACCGCGGAGTCGGCCCCAGCAGCGCGCTGGCCATGTTGTTCCCGCCGACACCGATATCGCCGCCGACCAGGTTGGCGTTGTGCTCGTCCATCCGCGACGCGGGCACACTGCGTACCCCGACCACCAGATCGCGGAAGCCCGGAGCGAACCGTTCGAAGATCGCGGTCACGGTTTCGGCCAGGTCCAGCGTGGAGTTGTTGGGCACATGAACGTAGGTCCACAGCGGGCGGCGGCCGGCGTCGTCGATGCGGGACGGGTCGGCGACGTGGGGGAGTGCGGCCAACACCATGGGCCACTCGGCATGGCGCCCCGCCGCGACTTCGGACTCGGCCAGCGCCATCTGTGCCCGGCTGCCACCCAGGTGCAGCGTCGGCGCCTGAGCCAGACGTGGGTCATGCCAAGGAATCTCGCCGTTCAGCACGAAATCGACCTTCGCGACCCCCGGCCCGTAGGAGTAACGGCTCAATGCCCGCGCATAGCGCGACGGCAGGGCCTTGCCGTAGATCGACAGCAGGGCGGTGGGTGCCGTGTCGTAGATGACCACGCCGCCCGGCGGCTCGATGACTTCCTGTCCGACGATCAGCTCACCCCCATGTGCGGTGAGATCGGCGAGCAACGCGTCGGGGATGGCCTGGGAGCCGCCGATCGGAATAGGCCATCCAACTGCATGTCCCAGAGTCGCCAGCATCAAGCCGGCGCCTCCCGAAACCAAGGACGGCATGGTTGAGATCGTGTGTGCGGCAACACCACTGAACAGTGCCCGGGCATCCTCACCCCTGAGCGACCGCCACAGCGGGGTGCCCTGGGCCAGGAGCCGGGGTGCGACGCGCGCCGCCGCGCCCAGCGACGGGGGTATCGACCGTTTGTCGCCGAGGATGAGGCCCACCACGCCATCACAGTCGTCGGCCAGCGGGCCCAGCAGCCGACGCCAGGAATCTCCGGAGTCCAATTCGGCACAGGTGCGCTCGATGTCGCGGTAGCCGATCGCCGCGGACCGGTTCGGCAACGGACTCGCGTAGGAGATCTCGGGAACGGCCAGGCGCACCCCGCGCGCGGTCAGGTCGTAGGCGGCGAAGAACGGCGACGCCAACGCCAGTGGGTGCACCGCCGAACAGATGTCGTGGCTGACACCGGGGAATTCCGGGTCGGGCAGCGTACGGGCACCGCCGCCCGGCGTCGGCTGCGCCTCGATCACGCGTACCGACAGCCCGGCCCGGGCGCAGATGACAGCGGCGGACAGCCCGTTGGGGCCGCTGCCGACGACGGTGAGGTCCACGCCCATCAGTACACCGCACGCGGTTCGGCTGTGGTAGGGCCCACACATTAGGCTGTCCGCGTGAGTCTTCCCGTTGTTTTGATTGCCGACAAGCTCGCGGAATCGACCGTCGCCGCGCTCGGTGACCAGGTAGAGGTCAGGTGGGTCGACGGTCCGGACCGCGAGAAGCTGCTCGCCGCCGTGCCGGAAGCCGATGCGCTGCTGGTGCGTTCCGCCACCACGGTGGACGCCGAGGTCATCGCCGCGGCCCCCAAGCTCAAGATCGTCGCCCGCGCGGGTGTCGGCCTGGACAACGTCGATGTCGACGCCGCGACCGCCCGCGGCGTGCTCGTGGTCAACGCGCCCACCTCCAACATCCACAGCGCCGCCGAGCACGCCCTGGCCCTGCTGCTGTCCACGGCCAGGCAGATCCCCGCCGCCGACGCGACGCTGCGCGATCACACCTGGAAGCGGTCGTCGTTCTCCGGTGTCGAAATCTTCGACAAGACGGTCGGCGTCGTGGGCCTGGGCCGCATCGGCCAGCTGGTCGCTCAGCGCCTGGCCGCCTTCGGCGCGCACATCGTCGCGTACGACCCCTACGTCTCGCAGGCCCGCGCCGCCCAGCTCGGTATCGAGTTGCTGCCGCTGGACGAGCTGCTCGGCCGCGCCGACTTCATCTCGGTGCACCTGCCCAAGACCAAGGAGACCGCCGGCCTGCTCGGCAAGGAGAACCTGGCCAAGACCAAGCCGGGCGTCATCATCGTCAACGCCGCCCGCGGTGGCCTGATCGATGAGCAGGCCCTGGCCGACGCGATCACCAGCGGCCACGTGCGCGCTGCCGGCCTGGACGTCTTCTCCACCGAACCGTGCACCGACAGCCCGCTGTTCGAGCTGCCGCAGGTCGTCGTGACCCCGCACCTGGGCGCCTCGACCGCCGAGGCGCAGGACCGGGCCGGTACCGATGTGGCCGCCAGCGTGAAGCTCGCGCTGGCCGGCGAATTCGTACCGGACGCCGTGAACGTCGGCGGCGGAGCCGTCGGCGAAGAGGTGGCTCCCTGGCTGGACCTCGTGCGCAAGCTCGGGCTGCTGGCCGGCGCCCTGTCCGATGCGGCTCCCGTGTCGCTGTCGGTGCAGGCGCGCGGCGAGCTGGCTTCCGAAGACGTCGAGATCCTGCGCCTGTCGGCACTCCGTGGGCTGTTCTCCGCGGTGGTCGACGAGCAGGTGACATTCGTCAACGCGCCGACGCTGGCCGCCGACCGTGGAGTGGCCTCCGAGATCAGCACCGCCACCGAGAGCCCGAACCACCGCAGCGTGGTCGATGTGCGCGTCGTGCACGCCGACGGCAGCTCGCTGAACGTCGCGGGCACCCTGTCCGGGCCGCAACTGGTCGAAAAGATCGTCCAGATCAACGGACGCAACTTCGACCTGCGGGCCGAGGGCTACAACCTGATCGTCCACTACAACGATCAGCCGGGCGCGCTCGGCAAGATCGGCACCCTGCTCGGCGGGGCGAACGTCAACATCCTGGCCGCGCAGCTCAGCCAGGACGTCGACGGCGACAGCGCCATCGTCATGCTGCGCCTGGACACCGATGTGCCCGAGGACGTGCGTGCCGCGATCGCCGCCGCGGTCGACGCCACGACGCTGGAAGTGGTCGACCTGTCATGAAACTCGCTGTAATCGCCGGTGACGGCATCGGGCCCGAGGTCATCGCCGAGGCGCTCAAGGTGCTCGACGCGGTCCTGCCCGGTGTGGACCGCACCGAATACGACCTGGGCGCGCGGCGCTACCACGCGACCGGAGAGACTCTGCCCGAGGGCTTCGTCGACGAGCTCAAGGGCTACGACGCAATCCTGTTGGGCGCCATCGGTGATCCCTCTGTACCCAGCGGGGTGCTCGAGCGCGGACTGCTGCTGAACATGCGGTTTGCCTTGGACCACCACGTGAACCTGCGACCGTCGAGGTTGTTCGCCGGGGTGTCCAGCCCGCTGGCCGGCAACCCGGAGATCGACTTCGTGGTGGTGCGCGAGGGCACCGAAGGTCCGTACACCGGAACCGGTGGCGCCATCCGGGTGGACACCCCGCACGAGGTCGCCACCGAGGTGTCCACCAACACGCGCTTCGGTGTCGAGCGTGTGGTGCGCTACGCCTTTGAGTTGGCGCAGCGAAGGCCTCGTCATCACCTCACCCTGGTGCACAAGAACAACGTGCTGGCGTTTGCCGGCTCGCTGTGGAAGCGCACCGTCGATGAGATCGGTGTGGAATACCCGGACGTCGAGACGGCTTACCAGCACATCGATGCGGCGACCATCCACATGGTCACCGATCCCGGCCGGTTCGACGTGATCGTCACCGACAACCTGTTCGGCGACATCATCACCGACTTGGCGGCTGCGGTGTCCGGCGGTATCGGCTTGGCCGCATCGGGAAATATCGATGCGACGGGCACCAACCCGTCGATGTTCGAGCCGGTACACGGCAGCGCCCCCGACATCGCCGGGCAGGGTCTGGCCGACCCGACCGCCGCGGTGATGAGCGTGGCGCTGCTGCTGACCCACCTCGGGGAAACCGACGCCGCGGCGCGGGTCGACAAGGCTGTCGGTGAGCACCTGGCCACCCGGGGTGACACGAAGCTCTCGACCAGCGAGGTCGGCGAGCGGATCTTGTCTCTGCTGTAATTCTTTGCGCCGAGCGTGCGCTGAGAGCGGGATTTTCGACATTTCGGCGCTCTCAGCGCACGCTCGATGTGGGCGCGATGAGTCTGCCGACGCCGCCGGGTCTGTATGGGCATGGGACTCATCGAGATCGAAATATTCGCAACGCTAGATCTCGTCGCGCAGGCGCCCGGCGGCCCCGACGAAGATCCGATCGGATTCTCCTTCGGCGGCTGGCAGGCACCGCTGATCGACGAGGTGTCCGGCGCACAGGTCGGCTCCGCGTACGAGGGCACCGACGCGCTCCTGCTCGGCCGGCGAACCTATGACATCTTCGCCGCCTACTGGCCGCAGCAGGACGACGAATTCGGCACGTTGTTCAACAGCATCCCGAAATACGTGGCCTCGCGCGGAAATCCCGATCTCTCATGGGCCGGCGCTACACAAGTGGGGCCCGATCTGGCCGGGGCCGTACGCGAGATCCGGGACAGGCATGAGCGCGTGAAGGTGGTCGGAAGCCTGAACTTCGTCCAGACGCTCCTGCGGGAGAAACTGTTCGACCGACTCGACCTCTGGATACACCCGATCATGCTGGGCGCCGGCAAGAAAGTGTTCGACGGTGGCGCGGTGCCCACCAACGTCACACTGCTGCAACCGCCGGTGGCCAGTCCGAACGGCATCGTGTACCTGCGCTACGGCCTCGCCGACGGCACACCCGCGACGGGGGATATGAGCGAGGTGCAGTAGACCGCCTGGTCCTGTTCGCGCAAGCGCTCACGCGGCTAGTTCTGTTCGCGCACCGGATCGGGACTATTGATCTTCGCGCACCGCATCGGCTGGAACCAGGGGCACCGCCAGCAGCGGCAACAACGCACACACCGCGAAAGCCACCGGATAGCCGGCCACCCCGATCAGAGCGCCGAACAACGGTGCCGCACTGGCGGTCGCCATATGCTGTGCGGTGTTCTGCGTGCCCAGCGCACGCCCGCTCCAGAACGGGCCGGCGATCTCGGCGATGGCCGTGAAGGCCAAACCGTTGTCGGACACGGTGATCACCGAAGCGATCACGATCAGCGCGACACTGATCGGAGACCCCAGCCAGTCGGTGAGCGCCAGCAGCGCCATCGTGGCTGCCGCCGCCAATGCGATGGTCCGGATGGGCCGCAACCGTTGACCTACGACATCGGACCACCTTCCGGCGGCGATTCGCCCTGCCGCACCCAGTAACTGGGCCACCGTCACGAGCGTGCCCGCCGAGGCGGCCGACCAGCCTCTGTCGCTCATCAACCACACCAGGGTGAACGTCCACACCATGCCCTGCGGGACCACCAGCAGCACCGACACGGCGTGAATGCGCCACAACACGTTTGAGCCGCGGTACGGGTTGGCCAGGTGTTCGGCCGGTGCCTCGTGGCGGGGGAGTCGTGGCGGATCCAGCACGCCCACGGCACAGATGACGGCTGACAGCACGCACGCCGCCGCCGGGAACAGGAGCGCCGTCGCGGTGCCGTGGCTCTCGGCCAGGCGCGGAATCACCAAGGCGCCCAAGCCGACACCCAAAGGCGTTGCCGTCTGCCGGATTCCCATCGCCAGCCCGCGCTGTTCGGGCGGGAACCAGCCCACCACAACGCGCCCGCTCGCCGAATTGCTGCTGGCCGCAGCCATTCCGCCCAGCAGCAGGAAGATTCCGACGGCGACCAGGGAATGCGCTGCCGCCGCGCCGAACGCCGCGGCGGCGGTCAGCGCCGAGCCCACCGTCAGCACGATCCGTTCACCGACGCGGTCGACGACGTAGCCCCAGGCGATCAGGGTGATCACGAGCCCGAAGCTCGGCATCGACGACAGCAGACCGGCCTTGGCCAGATCCAGGCCGAGTTCGGCGTGCAGGGTGGGGATGAGGAACGCCGCGCCGTTGATGAAGACGTTGGCACATGTGGTCGCGGTCAACGCGATCGCCAACATCGACCAACGGCGCAACGTGCTGATCGACGAAACCGGCATGTGAACATCGTTTCACGGATGTCCCATCATATTGAATTGTGATCTCAATATATGAGACGCAGACCCGCTCGCTTAGGCTGTGACCGTGAAGTTGTGGTTTGCGGCAACCGTTTTGCTGATATGTGGACTTGTGACGGCACCGACATCGGCAGCTGCGCCGAACTGGTCGGGCCTGGATGCCCGTCACCACGACGCACCGATTCCGGCGGCCGGCACCCTGATCGAGGCGGTGCCGCTGGATCCCGAATTGTCGGTGCCAGGTGCGGCGAGCGCCTACCGCATCCTGTATTCGACCGTCGATCAACATGATTCGCCTGCCCTCAGCACCGCAGCGGTATTGATTCCACACGGTGAGGCGCCCGAAGGCGGCTGGCCGACCATCGCCTGGGCCCACGGCACCGTCGGACTCGGTGACGACTGCGCACCGTCGGCGCAGCCGCGCAGCGCAAGGGACGCGCAGTACCTCACGCATTGGCTCGACCAGGGCTACGCCGTCGTCGGCTCCGATTACGCCGGGCTGGGAACGCCGGGGCTGATGAGCTACCTCAACAGCGTGGCCACCGCCCACAGCGTCGTCGACTCGGTGATCGCGATGCACCACATGGAACTGCCGTTGTCGCCGAGATGGGCCATCGTCGGTCAGTCACAAGGTGGTGGGGCCGCGGTCAACAGCGCGCGCTGGGCCACCGAATTCAGCCGCGGCACCGGTCTGGACTACCGCGGCGTGGTGGCCACCGGCACGCCGTTCAATGTCGAGAGCATCGTCAAACAGTCAGGGCCCGACATGGCGCTGCCGCCTAACCTGGGGCCCGCGGCCAACAGCTACACGGGCTACATCCTGGCCGGGTTCCGGGAGGCCCGCCCCGACATCGATGTCGACAGCGTGCTGACCCCGGCCGGGCTGGCCGCGGTCGACAAGGCCGAGACGCTGTGCAAACCGGAACTGGATCAACAGCTCACCGGCATGACGCCCACCGGGTTCTTCAGCGCCCCGCTGGCCACCCTGCCCGGCGCGGCCGAAGCTCTCGATGCCTACCTCGGCACGCCGACCAGCGGCTATGACCGGCCGATCTTCCTGGGTGTCGGGCTTCAGGATCGAGATGTCCCGCCGAACATGACGCTGCAGCTCGACGACCAGCTTCGGGCCAACGGCCAGGACGTCACCCTCAAGGTGTATCCCGACGAGGACCACTCCGGCACCGTGCTGGCGTCGCTTCCGGATTCCACGCCGTTTCTGGCAGCGGCGTTCGCGGGCTGACGAAACCGGACGGGAGGCGTCAGCGCTGGTGGTAGGAGGCTGCGCACTACCCTGGTCAAAATGCGCCTAGGTCGAATCGCCAGTCCCGACGGCGTCGCTTTCGTCAGTGTCGAAGGCGACGGTGCCGATGCCGTCTGCAAAGAGATCGCCGAGCATCCGTTCGGTAATCCCAACTTCACCGGGCGGAGCTGGCCGCTGGCCGACGTCCGCCTGCTGGCACCCATCCTCGCCAGCAAGGTCATCTGCATGGGCAAGAACTATGAGGCCCACGCCGCGGAGATGGGCGCGGTAGCTCCCGAGGACCCGGTCATCTTCCTCAAGCCGAACACCGCGATCATCGGACCAAACGTGGCGATCCAGTTGCCGGCCGACGCCAATCCCGTCCACCACGAGGGCGAGTTGGCGATCGTCATCGGCCGGCCGTGCAAGGACGTGCCCGCCGCACGTGCGGCCGAGAACATCCTGGGCTACACCATCGCCAACGACATCTCGGCGCGGGACCAGCAGGCAAAGGACGGCCAGTGGATGCGGGCGAAGGGGCACGACACCTTCTGCCCTGTGGGTCCGTGGATCGTCACGGATCTCGACCCGTCGGACCTGGAGATCCGTACCGAGGTCACTCGTGGAAATGCCGGCAGCGCCGGCGGCGAAGTTCGCCAGCGCAGCCGGACCTCGTTGATGATCCACGACATCGGCGCCATCGTCGAGTGGGTCTCGGCGGTGATGACGCTGCTGCCGGGCGATCTGATCCTCACCGGAACACCCGAAGGCGTCGGCCCGATCGAAGACGGGGACACCGTGAGCGTCACCGTCGAAGGCATCGGCACCCTTACCAATCCCGTTGTGCGAAAAGGAAAGTAATAGAATGACGGCGTCAAATGTCCGGGTGAGGTTCTGTCCGTCGCCCACCGGCACCCCGCACGTCGGGTTGGTCCGCACCGCGCTGTTCAACTGGGCCTACGCCAGGCACACCGGCGGGACCTTCGTCTTCCGCATCGAGGACACCGACGCAGCGCGTGACAGCGACGAGAGCTACGCGGCGATCCTCGACGCGCTGCGCTGGCTGGGCCTCGACTGGGACGAGGGGCCCGAGGTCGGTGGCCCGTACGAGCCGTACCGGCAGTCGCAGCGTAGCGAGATCTATCGGGACGTGATCGCGCGCCTGCTTGAGGCAGGCGAGGTCTACGAGGCGTTTTCGACACCGGGGGAGGTCGAGGCCCGGCACATCGCCGCCGGTCGAAATCCCAAGCTGGGCTACGACAACTTCGACCGCACCCTCACCGACGAGCAGCGGGCGCGGTTCGTCGCCGAGGGGCGTGAGCCGGTGCTGCGGCTGCGCATGCCCGACGAAGACCTCGGCTGGACCGATCTGGTGCGCGGGCCCGTGAGCTTCCCGGCGGGCTCGGTGCCGGATTTCGCGATCACGCGCGCCAACGGGGACCCGTTGTACACCTTGGTCAATCCGGTCGATGACGCGATGATGAAGATCACCCACGTCTTGCGCGGCGAGGACATCATGCCCTCGACGCCGCGGCAGATCGCGTTGTACCGGGCGCTGATGAGGATCGGCGTGGCCGAGCGGGTTCCTGAATTCGCCCACCTGCCAAGCGTTCTCGGCGATGGCAACAAGAAGCTGTCCAAGCGCGATCCGCAGTCGAACCTGTTCCTGCACCGCGACCGCGGCTTCCTGCCGGAGGGGCTGCTGAACTACCTGGCGCTGCTGGGCTGGGGCATCGCCGACGATCACGACGTGTTCAGCCTGGACGAGATGGTGGCCGCGTTCGACGTGGCAGACGTCAACTCCAACCCGGCGCGGTTCGACCAGAAGAAGGCCGACGCGATCAACGCCGAGCACATCCGGCTGCTCACGCCCGACGATTTCACCGCCCGGCTGCGCGCCTATCTTGACGCCCACGGGCACGACACCGGTTTGGACGAGGCCGCATTCGCCGAGGCGGCCGCGTTGGTCCAGACCCGCATCGTCGTACTCGGCGATGCCTGGGGCCTGCTGAAGTTCTTCGACGACACGTCCTACGAGATCGAGGAGAAGGCCGCGGCCAAGGAGCTGCGCGAGGAGGCCGCACCGGTCCTGGACGCCGCGCTGAGCGCCTTGGAGGAGGTCGGCGAGTGGAACACCGCCAACATCGAGGCAGCGCTCAAGGCGGCGCTTCTGGACGGTCTGGAACTCAAGCCACGTAAGGCGTTCGGACCTATCCGCGTCGCAGTCACGGGCTCGACGATCAGCCCGCCGCTGTTCGAGTCGATGGAACTGCTGGGCGTCGACCGCAGCCTTGAGCGGTTGCGGGCCGCCCGGGCCACGCTGTGAACCCCCGGGAGTGACGGGGCTTGGTAAAGAGAGCCGAAAATCTTTGGTAGTCTGCTCGTCGGCCCGAAAAGTGAAACGGGGAAGCCCCCGCTGAGCCGATCGGATCGAAATTGCCCTTGACCTGCGGTGATGGGCAATTATTGGGGTATGGTGTAATTGGCAACACAGCGGTTTCTGGTACCGCCATTCTAGGTTCGAGTCCTGGTACCCCAGCCATCCGGACGGGTTCAGATGGATTAGGCGAGCACGATTGCCTGAGCTATGCTGACCACCCGGAAGTTCTAGCCCCCGTCGTCTAGCGGCCTAGGACGCCGCCCTCTCACGGCGGTAGCGTGGGTTCGAATCCCATCGGGGGTACAGAAGTAGAAGCGCCCAGTTCTCACGAACTGGGCGCTTTTGCGTTGTCTGGTTTGCGTTGTCTGGACAGGGGCCCCGGGCCGCCACGCCGGGCGCTCAACGCCGTGCTGAGATTCGTCTCACAGTCGTCGGGTGAGCGCGTCGGCGGCAGCGAGCAGGTCGGCGGCCCAGCGGGCCCCGGGCCGCCGGCCCATGCGGTCGATCGGCCCGGACACCGACACCGCGGCGATCACGGCGCCACGGCCGTCGCGCACCGGCGCCGAGACGCTGGCCACACCTGGCTCGCGCTCGGCGGCGCTCTGCGCCCAGCCGCGTTTGCGAACCTCGGCCAGCGTGCGATCGGTGAATTTGGCGGCAGGCAGCACCGCCTGCTGGGTGGCCGGGTCGGCGTACGCCAGTAGCACTTTGGCTCCGGAACCGGCCGTCATCGGCAGGTGGGTGCCCACCGGCACGGTGTCGCGCAGCCCGGCCGGAGGCTCCAATGCCACGACACACACCCGCGATTGCCCCTCGCGCCGGTACAGCTGCACGCTCTCGCCCGTAATTTCACGCAGGCGCGGCAGGACCGCGGCCCCGGCCGCCAGGAGCGGATCGTTGACGTGGGAGGCCAATTCGGTCAATGCCGGGCCAAGGCGCCAGCGTCCGTCGCCGTCACGGGCCAGCAGGCGGTGCGTTTCGAGCCCGGCGGCCAGTCGGTGCGCGGTCGCGCGGGGCAGTCCCGTGCGCTCGCAGAGTTCGGCCAGCCCGCAAGGTGACTCGGCCACGGTGTGCAGCACACCCACGGCTTTGTCGAGAACGCCGATGCCGCTATCATTTCTCACAGAGAGATACTAGCGTCTCGCATCGTGAGATGACAGACGAGATGGTGACAGTAACTCCCAGCCCTGGCGGACTCTTGATGCAAGCCCGCATTGCCGTTAATGGAATCGAGAAGTAGCGATGGACCAATCGACACAGACATCCGAAAAGCCGCGCACCCTGGCCGAAAAGGTTTGGGACGACCATGTCGTGGTGCGCGGTGAGGGAGAGGGCGCTGCCAAAGAGCCCGACCTGATCTACATCGACCTGCATCTCGTGCACGAGGTCACCAGCCCGCAGGCGTTCGACGGCCTGCGATTGGCGGGGCGGCCGGTCCGGCGGCCCGACCTGACGATCGCCACCGAGGACCACAACGTCCCCACGGTCGACATCGACAAGCCGATCGCGGATCCGATTTCGCGCACCCAGGTCGAGACATTGCGGCGCAACTGCGAGGAATTCGGTATCCGTCTGCACCCGATGGGCGATGTCGAACAGGGCATCGTGCACATCATCGGTCCGCAGCTGGGACTGACGCAGCCGGGTATGACGGTCGTGTGTGGGGACAGCCACACCTCTACCCACGGCGCCTTCGGTGCGATCGCGATGGGCATCGGCACGTCTGAGGTGGAGCACGTGATGGCCACGCAGACACTGCCGCTCAAGCCGTTCAAGACCATGGCGGTCAACGTCGACGGCGTGCTGCCGCCAGGGGTGAGCGCCAAGGACATCATCCTGGCGGTGATCGCCAAGATCGGAACCGGCGGTGGCCAGGGCCATGTCATCGAATACCGGGGAAGTGCCATCGAGGCGCTGTCCATGGAAGGCCGGATGACGATCTGCAACATGAGCATCGAGGCCGGGGCGCGCGCGGGCATGGTCGCTCCTGACGAGACCACGTTCGAATTCCTGAAGGGCCGCCCGAACGCTCCGAAGGGGGCTGACTGGGACGCCGCCGTCGCCGCGTGGAGTCAGTTGCGTACTGATGAGGGCGCCGAATTCGACACCGAGGTCTACCTGGACGCCGCCACGCTGAGCCCGTTCGTCACGTGGGGAACCAACCCGGGACAAGGTGTCCCGCTGTCCGCGTCGGTCCCAGATCCGGAGTTGATGGGCGACGACGACGAGCGTCAGTCGGCGGAGAAGGCTTTGGCCTACATGGATCTTCGACCCGGGATGGCCATGCGCGATATCGCTGTGGACACCGTGTTCGTCGGGTCTTGCACCAACGGCCGGATCGAGGATCTGCGGGTGGTGGCCGACGTGCTGCGCGATCGCAAGGTCGCCGACGGGGTGCGGATGCTGGTCGTGCCTGGCTCGATGCGGGTCCGGGCCCAGGCCGAATCGGAAGGCCTCGACCAGGTATTCACCGCCGCGGGGGCCGAATGGCGTCAGGCCGGCTGCTCGATGTGTCTGGGCATGAACCCCGATCAACTGTCGCCGGGACAGCGCTGTGCCTCGACGTCCAACCGAAATTTCGAAGGCCGGCAGGGCAAGGGCGGCCGCACCCACCTGGTGTCGCCGGCCGTCGCGGCGGCCAGCGCCGTGCGCGGAAAACTGGCGTCCCCAGCCGATCTGCCTGCCGCGACCCGCTAAGCAAATCAGAAGGAGAAGCGTGATGGAGGCTTTTAGCACTCACACCGGCATCGGTGTGCCGCTGCGACGGTCCAATGTCGACACCGACCAGATCATCCCCGCCGTCTATTTGAAGCGGGTAACCCGAACGGGTTTCGAGGACGGATTGTTCGCCGCCTGGCGCAATGATCCGTCGTTCATTCTGAATCTCCCGCCATTCGACAAAGGCTCGGTGTTGGTCGCCGGCCCCGATTTCGGCACCGGATCTTCACGCGAACATGCCGTCTGGGCGCTCATGGACTATGGCTTCCGGGTGGTTATCTCATCTCGATTCGCCGACATTTTCCGCGGCAACGCCGGCAAGGCCGGGCTATTGGCGGCAGAAGTCGCCCAAGACGATGTCGAGCTCTTGTGGAAGCTGATCGAGCAGAATCCGGGGCTGGAAATCACTGTGAATCTTCAAGATCGAAATATCGTCGCCGGAACGGTTGTGGTGCCGTTCAGAATTGACGACTACACGGCCTGGCGGCTGCTCTCCGGACTCGACGATATAGGCCTTACGCTGCGGAAACTCTCTTCGATCGAGGATTACGAGAAGCACCGGCCGGCCTGGAAGCCACGCACTCTGCCGGCCTGACCGAGGGCCTCCTACGGGTGCATCGGCGCCCGAATTCGCCGCCTGCCAAACCGGTTCTGGAACCGACCGAGCGGAGTCCAAGTGGGGCAAGCGGATTGCCGGATTGTTCGCTAGCTACGCCTGAAATTGCGCGTGGCTCTTGGAAATCAGTGGTCACAGGGTTTACCGTGTCCTCTAGTCGGTCCAAGGAGGACCACTGGTTTCGGAGGTTTTGGATGAACAAAGCGGAGCTCATCGACGTACTCACAACAAAACTGGGCACCGATCGTCGGCAGGCTACCGCCGCGGTGGAGAACGTTGTGGACACCATCGTCCGCGCGGTGCACAAGGGCGACAGCGTCACGATCACCGGCTTCGGTGTCTTCGAGCAGCGCCGGCGCGCTGCCCGTGTGGCGCGTAACCCGCGTACCGGCGAGACGGTGAAGGTCAAGCCCACCTCGGTGCCGGCGTTCCGTCCGGGCGCGCAGTTCAAGGCGGTTGTCTCTGGGGCGCAGCGTCTCCCGTCTGAAGGTCCGGCCGTCAAGCGCGGCGTGACCGCGGGCCCGGCCAAGCGTGCCGCCAAGAAGGCACCTGCCAAGAAGGCGCCGGCCAAGAAGGCGGCGACCAAGGCACCGGCCAAGAAGGCCGCGACCAAGGCGCCCGCCAAGAAGGCCGCTGTCAAGAAGGCGCCGGCCAAGAAGGCGGCGACCAAGGCACCGGCCAAGAAGGCCGCGACCAAGGCGCCCGCCAAGAAGGCCGCTGTCAAGAAGGCACCGGCCAAGAAGGCCGCGACCAAGGCACCCGCCAAGAAGGCCGCGACCAAGGCACCCGCCAAGAAGGTGGCTGCAAAGAAGGCACCGGCCAAGAAGGGCCGCAAGTAATTACGGTAAAGGCACGTCGTGAGCCCTAGCTGAGCTCACGACGTGTCTTTTCTCGTGTGGATCTAGCTGTCGGCGGGCAGGGGACTACCGAGGTGGTCCGCGGCGACCAGCCGGCCGTCCGCCAACGACAGCACCCAGGTACTGCCTTTGCGATTACCGGTGGTCTGGGGTCGCACATCTGAGCGCGCGCACCACCACGCGATGAGATCGGGAATCACCTTGCCCTGTGTGCAGATCACCGGGGTGCCCGCCCGGCTCGCCAGCTCGAGCACACGGTTGCGGCCGGCCTTGTGGTCGGAGTTGTACTCCTCTTCGGTCAGCCCCGGCTCGTTGTGAATGTCCACGCCGAGTTCCTGGGCCAGAGGCTCCAGAGTCTGGTGGCAGCGCAGCCGATCGGCGGCGTAAAGCGTTGTGGCACCGAATGCCAGTAGTTGGGCGACGAGTGCCTCGGCCTGCGCCCGGCCCTTCTTGTCCAGCGGACGCTTGCGGTCGTCGCCCTTGAATCGCGATCGGCTGCCGGCCGTACCGTGTCGCACGATCAGTACCGTCTTGGTATCCGATGGCTTTTTCGCGAAGCGGCGCAACACTTTTCGGTCATGCGGGTACACCAGCTGATCTATCGCCGCATTCACGGGAAGCCAGATCAGCTTGTCCACCTCGTCGTTGGGTGTGAAGTCGCCGCCCGTCGCGCGGGCAGCCCAGTACCACACCCGTTTGGTCCCCTGCGGAATGTCATACGAGATCGAGCCGAGCCGCCGACCCAGCTGCGCGGTGTAACCGGTCTCCTCGTGAACCTCGCGTACCGCGGCCACCGGATCGGTCTCGTCGAACTCGACCTTGCCCTTGGGCAGTGACCAATCGTCGTATCGCGGACGATGGATGACGGCCACCTCGGTCACGGCTGTACCTGCGGCATCCTCGCCGCCACGCCACAACACGGCGCCCGCCGCGGGCACGACCTTGTCGCCCCGCTTCGCTGCTGTCGTGCTGTCGTTCGACACCTCAACTCCTGCAGGTCATTCACCGGCCTTGGCCAGGTGGGGATCAGGGGTGCCGGTGACGTTCCATCAGCGACACCTGGTGGTCGCGGACTGTCTGCCCTTCCTGAGGCAGCGCCGTCCAGTGACCATCGTGTCGTAGCTCCCAGCATCGGGTGGCCGGATCCATCGCGGAGTCGAACACCTCGTCGAGTTGTGCGGCCAACCTCGGATCCTTGACCTGAGCCATCACTTCGACACGGCGGTCGAGATTACGATGCATCATGTCGGCGCTGCCGATCCAGAACTCGTTCATGGCGCGAAAGTGAATAATCCGCGAGTGCTCAAGGAAGCGCCCGAGGATCGAGCGCACCCTGATGTTGTCGGAATACCCGGGTACACCGGGCCGCAGGGCGCAGATGCCCCGCACCACGATCTCGACCGGGATGCCGGCCTGCGACGCCCGGTACAGCGCATCGATCACCTGCTCGTCGACCAGTGCGTTGGCCTTCAACCGGATTCCGGTCGTGGCTCCCTCACGGTGAGCGGCGATCTCGCGGTCGATGCGCTCGATGATGCCCTTGCGCACACCGCGCGGAGCCACCAGCAGGTTGCGGTAGGAGTCCTTGCGTGAGTACCCGGTCAGTGAATTGAACAGGTCGGTGAGGTCGGCGCCGATGTCGGGATCGGCGGTGAGTAGCCCCACATCTTCGTACAGCCGCGCGGTTTTCGGGTTGTAGTTGCCGGTGCCGATGTGGCAGTAGCGTCGGATCGTCGACCCCTCACGCCGCACCACGAGGCAGGTTTTGCAGTGCGTCTTGAGGCCGATCAGCCCGTAGACCACATGCACCCCGGCCTGTTCGAGTGCTCTGGCCCATTTGATGTTGGCCTGTTCGTCGAAGCGGGCTTTGATCTCGACGAGCGCGACCACCTGCTTGCCGGCCTCGGCCGCGTCGATCAGTGCGTTGACGATCGGCGAGTCACCGGAGGTGCGGTAGAGCGTCTGTTTGATCGCCAGCACGTTGGGGTCGGCGGCGGCCTGCTCGATGAAGCGTTGCACGGTGGTGGAGAACGAGTCATAGGGATGGTGCACCAGCACGTCCCCGTCACGCAGGGTGGAGAAGATGCTCTTCGGTGTCTCGCGTTCGCCGAAAGCCGGTGGGGTGGCGGGTACGAACGGCCGATCCTTGAGCGCGGGCCGGTCGACGGCGTAGATCTGCCAGAGCGCGGACAGGTCGAGCAGGCCGGGCACCTCGATGACATCGCCTGGGGCCACATCCAGCTCCCGCAACAGCAGTTCGAGCATGCTCTCGGTCATGTCGTCGGACACTTCCAACCGCACAGGCGAGCCGAATCTCCGGCGCGCCAGTTCCCGCTCGAGGGCCTGCAGCAGATCCTCGTCGCGATCTTCCTCGACCTCGAAGTCGGCATTGCGGGTGATCCGGAACGCATGATGCTCGACGATCTCCAGGCCGGGGAACAACACCGGCAGGAACGCCGCGATGAGTTCTTCCATCGGCAGGAACCGGACAACGGCCGATCCGTCGGCGGGCGGGCTCAGTTCCACGAAGCGGCCGACGTTGTCGGGAACTTTGATCCTGGCGAAGTGCTGTCCGCCGTCTTCGGGATGTTTGACGGTGATCGCCAGGTTCAGGCTCAGCCCACTCACGAACGGGAACGGGTGGGCCGGATCGACCGCGAGCGGGGTGAGCACCGGGAACACCTGCTCGTGGAAGTAGGTGGAGAGCTTCGCGCGTTCGGTCTCGTCGAGTTGCGCCCAGTTGACGATGACGATGCCCTCTTCGGCCAGTGCCGGGCGCACCGAGCTGAGGAACACCTTGGCGTGCCGGTTGGCGATCTGCTGGGTGCGTTCGTTGATGCGACGCAACTGTTCGCGCGGTGACAGGCCATCGGCCGAGCGCACCGAAAGTCCCATCTCGTCGCGGCGTTTGAGCCCCGCCACCCGGACCATGTAGAACTCGTCGAGGTTGGACGCGAAGATCGCCAGGAACTTCGCCCGCTCGAGTAACGGCAGAGACGGGTCGGCGGCCAGCGCCAGGACCCGCGCGTTGAAATCCAGCCAGCTCAGCTCGCGGTTGAGGTAGCGATCCTCGGGCAGCGCGTCGTCCACTGCCGGCCACGTGGCCGCCGGTGGGGCTTCCGGTGTTGCCGACTCGACTGCCTGGCCCGATGCCGCCGGGGCGCTGTCCCGGTGGGAGTCGTCCGAACGGGTGTCCAGCTCGGCTTCGGTGGCTTCGCTCATCTGTCCGATCATTCCCTATCCCACGGGTGTGCGGCTACCTGCCGGCGTGCCTGCCGAGGGTGCGGGTGGTGGCGGTACCGACCCCGAGGCGGCGCGCCGCCTGAAGATCGTCGGGTGTGTCGATGTCGCAGCGCAGACCGGGCCACGCCCCGGTGAGCTCGATCGCGCCGGAGTGTCGATGGCGCGCAGCCGAATCGGATCCGAAGTGCGGTGCCAGCGAAGTGCCGAAAGCGAACAGCGCCGAGGTTCCCGTGCCGTGCCGGTCCCCGACGAAACTGCGTTGATAACCACGGGCCATGGCCAGAGCCTCGGCCAACTCCTGGGGCTGCAGGGCAGGAAGATCCCCTTGCAGAACAACGATATTCGATGCGGTGGAGCGAAGTTCGGCCTCAGCCGCGGCGATGGCGTTGTTCAGTGGGTCACGATGACCGGCCGGTGTCGGGTCCATCAACACCCCGGCACCGAGTTGCCGGGCGGCCTCTGCCGCGGTGTCGTCAGGGGTGACGACGGTCACCGGCGCGATCGCGGACGCCGCGGTGATGGTGTCGACGAGCATCGCCAGCACTACAGCCTCGCGCGTGGATGCGGAGAAGATGGGCGCCAGCCGGGTTTTGGCGGCTGACAGCCGTTTCACCGCGATGACGAGGGTGACGTCAGCGGCCTGCGTTGCTGCTGCGGCGTTGTCGCTTCGGGAGCCGCTCATGGGTTCATCCTGCCAGCCCGGCGGCGTCGGCGAGTGCCGCAGCCGCCGGGATAGGGTGAACGGGTGGTAGAGGCTGCGGTGATGGGTGCCGGTGCGTGGGGGACGGCGCTGGCCAAGGTGCTGGCGGACGCGGGTAATCCGGTGACGGTGTGGGCGCGGCGCCCCGAGGTTGCCGACGAGATCAACACCGATCATCGCAACAGTCGTTACCTCGGTGACGTCGTTCTGCCGCCGACGGTCAAGGCCACCGCCGATCCGGCCGAGGCGCTGTCCGGCGCCTGCACGGTGCTGCTGGGCGTTCCGGCGCAGCAGCTGCGGTCCAACCTTGAGGGCTGGAAGCATCTGATCGGTGACGACGCGACATTGGTCAGCCTGGCCAAGGGAATCGAGCTCGGCACGCTCATGCGGATGAGCCAGGTCATCGTCCAGGTCACCGGCGTCGATCCGTCCCGGGTCGCTGTCGTGACCGGGCCGAACCTGGCCAGCGAGATCGCCGACGAGCAGCCTGCGGCCACCGTCGTCGCATGCAGCGACTCCGGCCGCGCGGTCACGCTGCAACGGGCGCTGGCCACCGGATACTTCCGGCCTTACACCAACGCCGACGTGGTGGGCGCCGAAGTCGGCGGAGCTTGCAAGAACGTCATCGCACTGGCCTGTGGCATGGCGGTGGGAGTCGGGCTGGGGGAGAACACCGTTGCCGCCATCATCACGCGCGGCCTGGCCGAGGTGATGCGGTTGGGCATCGCCCTGGGCGCCACCCCCGCCACGCTGGCCGGGCTGGCCGGCGTGGGCGATCTCGTGGCCACCTGTACCTCCGAGCACTCCCGTAACCGCACCTTCGGCGTGCGGCTGGGCAGGGGCGGCACCATGGAATCGGCGCTGACCGCGGCGGGTGGGCACGTGGCCGAGGGCGTGGCCTCGTGTGAATCGGTGCTGGCGCTGGCATCCAGTTACGGTGTCGAGATGCCGCTGACCGACGCCGTTCATCGGGTGTGCCACAAGGGACTGTCGGTTCACGAGGCCGTCGCGGGGCTTTTGGGCCGCAGCACCAAACCGGAGTAGAGATCCTCCGGGGCGAGGAGGAAAACGGGCATGGACGGCTTGTACGGGGATTCCACCCGGAGCGTCAAAGCTGTTGGACTGAAACCTGTTCCGGGGCAGCCGGTGGCGCCGACGCCGGTGCCGGCATCGGCATTCCACCTCTCACCCGACGAGGCCGAACCGCTGGACAGCTACGGTCGCAGCTCCAATCCGTCGTGGCGGCAACTGGAAGCAGCGCTCGCCGAACTGGAGGGGGCGGCCGCAGCGCTGACGTTCGGATCCGGGATGGCTGCGATCACCTCGACCCTGCGCGTGCTCGCGAAACCGGGAACCACCCTTGTGGTCCCGGCTGACGGCTACTACCAGGTGCGCCGGTATGCATCTGAATACCTTGCACCCCAAGGGATCACGGTGATCGAGGCGGGTGTTTCCGACATGTGCGAGGCCGCCGCTCGGGCTGACGTGGTGCTCGCCGAGACACCCGCCAACCCAGGGCTGGACGTAGTCGACCTGCACCGGCTGGCGATGACCTGCCGCGGTCGCGGGGCCACCCTTGTCGTCGACAACACCACTGCCACTCCGCTTGGCCAGCAACCGCTTTCGCTCGGCGCCGACCTCGTGGTGGCCAGCGCCACCAAATCACTGTCGGGGCACAGCGATCTGGTGGCCGGTTATGTCGCCGGCTCTCAGCCCGAGCTGATGGCGGCGGTGGAATCCGACCGGCTGCTGGCCGGGCCGATCCTGGGCGCCTTCGAGGCGTGGCTGGTGTTGCGCAGCCTCGGCAGTGCCGGGCTGCGGTTCGAGCGCCAGTGCCAGAACGCCGCAGCACTGGCGGTGATGTTGTGCAGCCATCCTGCGGTGCGTTCGGTGCGCTATCCCGGGCTGCCCGAGGATCCGGCTCACGAGCTCGCGGCCACCCAGATGAAGCGGTTCGGCGGATTGGTGTCGATCGAACTGGCCGATGCCGCCGCCGTTCATGCGCTGGTGGAGCGCAGCGCTCTGCTCATCGCCTCGACGAGCTTCGGCGGAATTCACACCTCGGTGGACCGCAGGGCCCGCTGGGGTGACCCGGTTCCTGCCGGCTTCGCGCGCATCTCGGCCGGGATCGAGGACACCGAAGACCTGATCGTCGATATCGAGCAGGCCCTTCAGGGGTGAAAGTGCAGGTCGGGATGCGCCGACAGGCAGGAACCGACCGGGACGGTAGCCTCTCTAGGTTGTGACAGCCCGCAATCAGACCGGATCCCGCACCCGCGTCGCCGTCGTCTACGGCGGGCGTAGCTCCGAGCACGCGATCTCGTGCGTGTCGGCAGGCAGCATCCTGCGCAATCTCGATCCCGAGCGGTTCGAGGTGGTCGCCGTCGGGATCACCCCCGATGGTTCCTGGATGTTGACCGACGGGCGTCCCGAAACGCTGGCGATCACCGACGGCCGGCTGCCCGAGGTCACGGAGACCTCCGGAACCGAACTGGCGCTGCCCGCTGCCCCGAACCGCAGCGGCCAGCTGCTGGCGCTGAGCAACGGCCCCGGTGAGCTGCTGGCCGCCGTCGACGTGGTCTTCCCGGTGCTGCACGGCCCTTACGGCGAGGACGGCACCATCCAGGGGCTGCTGGAGTTGGCCGGGATTCCCTATGTTGGTTCCGGCGTGCTGTCCAGCGCCGCCGGGATGGACAAGGAGTTCACCAAGAAGCTGTTGGTCGCCGAGGGCCTGCCGATCGGTGACTTCGTGGTGCTGCGCCCCAACCAGCCCACTCTGGACCTGGAGCACCGCGAACGGCTCGGCCTGCCGGTGTTCGTCAAGCCCGCGCGGGGCGGCTCCTCGATCGGCGTCAGCCGGGTCGCGGCCTGGGACGAACTGCCCGCGGCGATCGAACTGGCACGCCGCCACGATCCGAAGGTCATCGTCGAGGCCGCGGTGCCGGGCCGGGAACTGGAATGCGGTGTCCTCGAATTCCCCGACGGCAGCGTCGAAGCCAGCACGGTCGGCGAGATCCGGGTGGCCGGAGTGCGCGGACGCGAGGACGGCTTCTACGACTTCGCCACCAAATATCTTGTCGACGCAGCCGAGTTGGATGTGCCGGCCAAGATCGACGACGACGTTTCCGAGGAGGTTCGCCGGCTGGCCGTGCGGGCCTTCACCGCGATCGACTGCCAGGGGCTGGCCCGCGTCGACTTCTTCCTCACCGATGCAGGCCCGGTGATCAACGAGATCAACACCATGCCGGGCTTCACCACCATCTCGATGTTCCCGCGGATGTGGGCGGCCAGCGGTGTCGACTACCCGACGTTGCTGACTGCGATGGTCGAAACCGCGCTGGCGCGGGGCACCGGCCTGCGCTGAGCTCAGCCCGCCGGGGCCGGTGCCGGTTCCTGCGCCGGCATCGTGCGAGCGACCTGACCGGAGATCTGCTGAATGGGTGTCGGCCCGGAGCCGGCCGGCAGGGTCAACGCGACGTACACCGGGCGGTCCACCGCGTACCAGGTGCTGCGGCCCTGACCATCGGCCTGCGCACCCGGGCCCGCGACGCCTGTGTCTCCGACCCGGAACCACTGGACCTCGTCGACCACCTGTAGTGGGGTGCCCACGACAAAATCGGTGGGGCGGTCCAGCCCGCAGCGCAGGACCACCGGCTCTGTGTCCGGCTCGGCGCGCCACGCCGCGGTGCCCGGTGGGGTCGGATCGACGGTCGGGGCCCGCCGGAAATCGCCGAGTTGTTCGGGCAGCGCGTTCAGCAGATCGCGACAATGTTGGTTGTCGGCCTGGGGCGCCGGTATCGCCGGGATGGCCACAGGTTGCTGATCGGGGGATTGCTGCCGTGACGCCGCGATACCGAGGACGGTGATCAGCACCGAGACCGCGACGACGACCGCCGCGATGAGGATGGCGCGGGGCGGTCCGTCGACGGCATGCGAATCGGTCACACCACCAACTCTATGGCTGGCCTGTGTTGGCGATCGGGCAGGTCAACGTACGGGTGATGCCGGGTACCTGCTGGACGGCGGGCACCACGTCTGCTTGCAGCACCGTCAAGGTGTCGGCGCTGATGCGCAAGACCACGTCATAGGGCCCGGTCACGTATTCCGCGGACGTCACGCCCGGCAGGCCGGCGAGTTGTTTGGCGACGACTTCGGCGCGGCCCACCTCGGTCTGGATCAGGACGTAAGCCTCCACCACCGGCTGTCTCCTCCATCTCGCTGCATAAACTGCTGGCCGCAGGCACCAAACGTACCGCAGGTCGGGTCCGGGTTCTCAGGACGCGGCAGCCGACCGGCAGGAGGCCATATGACGGGTGAGACCACCGGCGACGATCCCGGTGACGACAACGACGACACCCTGGCGGGAGCGGGTGAATTCGTCGTCATCGACCGCTTGGTGGCCGGGCGCACGCAAGCCGACGCCGTGACGCTCGGTCCGGGCGACGACGCGGCGGTGGTGACGGCAGCCGACGGCCGCACCGTGGTCTCCACCGACATGTTGGTGCAGGACCGTCATTTCCGGTTGGACTGGTCCTCGCCGCACGACATCGGGCGCAAGGCCATCGCCCAGAACGCTGCCGACATCGAAGCCATGGGCGCTCGGAGCACCGTATTCGTGGTGGCGTTCGGCGCACCGTCGGACACATCGGTGGCCGCCGCGTCGGAATTGGCCGACGGACTGTGGGACGAGGCACGCCGGCTGGGCGCGAGCATCGCAGGCGGAGACCTGGTCAGTGCCCCGCAGTGGGTGATATCGGTCACGGTGCTCGGGGACCTCGGTGGCCGGGAACCGGTGTGTCGCAGCGGTGCCCGACCCGGCGATACCGTCGCGGTGGTGGGCGCACTTGGCCTCTCCGCGGCGGGATATGAGCTTCTGCGCCGTGGTGTCGACGGATTTCCGGACCTGCGGCAGCGACACCTGACACCGCAACCGCCTTACGGTCAGGGTGCGGTTGCCGCCGCCGCCGGAGCCACCTCCATGACCGATGTGTCCGACGGCCTGCTCGCCGATCTGGGCCACATCGCGACGGCATCCGGGGTCGGCATCGACGTGGACAGCGGCCTTCTCGACGGCGACCGTCGAGCGGTCGCCGAGGCCGCCGGGGCAATGGATGCCGATCCGTGGCAGTGGGTGCTGGGCGGCGGCGAGGACCACGCTCTGGTCGCCACATTCCCGGATGAACTTCCCGCGGGCTGGCGCGCCATCGGACGGGTGATCGACAGCCCGGCAGTGGTGCTCGTAGACGGCGCGCCGTGGGGCGGTAATGCCGGATGGCAATCGTTCGGCTAGTGGCTCACGCTAGGTTGGTTTCTCGTGATGCGGACGCGAGGAGCGAAAAGATGACGGCGGACGCGAGGAGCAAAACGATCACGGCGGACGCGAGGAGCAAAACGATCACGGCGGACGCGAGGAGCGAAACGATCACGGCGACCGGCAGTTCAGCCGGTGCACGTCCCCTCGACGAGCTCGTCGACGCCGGCTGGGCCCGGGCGCTCGAGCCGGTGGGGGCGCAGGTCGCACAGATGGGGCAGTTCCTGCGCGACGAACTCTCTGCCGGCAGGCGCTATCTGCCTGCCGGCCAGAATGTGCTGCGCGCCTTCACCTTTCCATTCGAGAAGGTGCGCGTGCTGATCGTGGGCCAGGACCCCTACCCGACTCCGGGCCATGCCGTCGGCCTCAGTTTTTCGGTGGGTGCCGACGTGCGTCCGCTGCCGCGCAGCCTGTCGAACATCTTCACCGAGTACTCCGAGGATCTGGGATATCCGCTGCCGGCCAACGGCGATCTCACCCCGTGGGCAGAACAAGGAGTGATGCTGCTCAACAGGGTGCTGACGGTGTCCCCGGGCACTCCGGCCTCGCACCGCGGCAAGGGCTGGGAAGCGGTGACCGAATGTGCGATCCGGGCCCTGGTCGCGCGGGAGCAGCCGATGGTTGCCGTGCTGTGGGGCCGGGATGCGTCGACGCTGAAACCGATGCTCGCCGAAGGTGACTGCGCGACGATCGAATCGCCGCACCCGTCACCGTTGTCGGCGTCGCGCGGATTCTTCGGATCACGCCCGTTCAGCCGGGCCAACGAACTCCTTCAGCAGAAGGGTGCCGATCCGATCGACTGGCGATTGCCCTGAGGTGGTCACGGCCTGGGGATTGCCGGCGGCTGCGGGATGGCGGGCGGAGCCGGGATCCCCGGTGACGGAATCTCGATGGTCACGTCACCGTTGCCCTCGGTCGGGGAGGGAGGCATCTCAGCGGGCGACGTCGGCGCAGGCGAGACCGGCGTTTCGATGACCGTGGTCTCGGTGCGGGTCGCCGGGCCTTCCGAGGTCACCGGAGCCTCGGTCGTCAACGGAGTCTCCGAGGTGGTGGTGTCGTCGTCGGAGCTGTTGTCACCACACGCGGTCAGCATCGAGCCGACCGCAAGTGCGGCAGCGAACACGTAGAGCGGTGTATGTGATGCACGACATGGAGTCATGAGGCCAGCAGATACCCTGCCGTGCCCTCAGGTAAACCAGACTGTCGCGCCACAGGTCAGGCGCGCGACGTCAGCCGCGCGCGACCTTACCGGCCTTGATGCAGGAGGTGCAGGCGTTCACGCGCTGCTTGTTGCCACCCGGACGTGACACGGCACGCACCGACTGGATGTTCGGATCCCAGCGTCGGCTGGTCCGCCGATGCGAGTGCGACACCGACTTGCCGAAGCCAGGCGCCTTTCCGCAGATATCGCACACGGCAGCCATATCAACAACTCCTCGAAATCAGTACTTGGGGGGCCTGGGCCCACTCGCCGCAAACGGCGGGGCTCGACCCGACAACCTGATCAGAATACCGGCAGCCCTGAGGATCGCCAAAACGGCTCGTGAACACGATTCCAGGTTGTCCACAGCCGACGATGCTCTGATCGGGTTTGTCGCTGTCAGTGGATAGGCTGGCGCCACGGCGGTGACCGCGTCGCACACGGGGGTTCGCACCGGGTTTCGGTGGGGATCTGATTCGGGGATTGGGAGGTCCGATGTCGGCACGGCGGCTGGATGCCCCTGCGCTGCGGGCTTGGGCCCACGCCGCCGTCGATGACCTGATCGCGCACACCGACGAGATCAACCGGCTCAACGTCTTCCCGGTGGCCGATGCGGATACCGGGACAAACATGCTGTTCACGATGCGTTCGGCGTGGGCGCATGTCGATGCCGAGCCGGTCGGCGGGGACATCCCCGCGGTGGCCAGTGCTTTGGCCGCCGGGGCGTTACAGGGCGCGCGGGGCAACTCCGGGGTGATTCTGTCGCAGATTCTGCTCGGCCTGGCTGAGGTGATCACCAACGCGGCGGCCCAGCGTGACGGCGCTCTGTCCGCTGTGGACGGCGCGTTGTTCGCCGCGGCGCTTCGCCATGCCGCAGCACTGGCCGGCACGTCGATGGGTGCACCGGTGCCGGGCACGATCGTGTCGGTGCTGGAGGCCGCGGCCGAGGCCGCCGAGCGCTGTGCGGCCGAGGGCGGTGATGTCGCCGATGCGGCGGCCGCGGCCGGCGAAGCCGCCTCGGCAGCCCTGGATCGCACTCCGCAGCAACTCGACGTGCTGGCCAAGGCCGGCGTGGTCGATTCCGGTGGGCGTGGCCTGCTCGTCCTGCTCGACGCGATGACGGCGACGCTGGTCGGCCACGCTCCCCGCCGGCCGGTCTACGCCCCGGCCGCACCCCCAGCGGCGTCGGCAGACCTGGCCGCCTCTGAGGCACCGCCGCAGTTCGAGGTCATGTATCTGCTGACCGGATGCGGCGCCTCCGCCGTCGAGGGACTGCGCGCGACGCTGGAGCAGATGGGTGAGTCGGTGGCGATCGCCGCCTCGGGCAGTGATCAGTTTTCGGTCCACGTCCATGTGGATGACGCCGGGGCGGCGGTCGAGGCCGGCCTCGGGGTGGGGTCGCTGAGCCGCATCCAGATCACCGCGCTGACCGGCGCTCCGAGCGTGAAGTCCGCCGGTGGCTGGGCCCGCGAACGGGCGGTGCTGGCCGTCGTCGACGGGGACGGCGGCGTCGAACTGTTCGCGGGGGAGGGTGCGCACGTGCTGCGGCCCGAGGAGGGCGAGCCGATCAGCGCCCAACAGTTGCTGCGCTCCTTGATCGACGTGGGCGCCGCCCAGGTGATGGTGCTGCCCAACGGATACGTCGCCGCCGAGGAGTTGGTGGCCGGCTGCACCGCAGCGATCGGCTGGGGTATCGACGTCGTACCGGTGCCGGCCGGTTCGATGGTGCAGGGGCTGGCCGCGCTGGCTGTCCACGATGAGAGTCGGCAGGCAGTCGACGACGGTTACACCATGGCGCGGGCGGCCGCGGGCGCGCGGCACGGGACGGTGCGCGTCGCCACCGAAGAGGCGTTGACCTGGGCGGGCGGATGCAAACCGGGTGACGGGCTCGGCATTGCCGGCGACGAGGTGTTGATCGTCGGGTCCGACATCACCGCGGCTGCTGCCGGCTTGATCGACCTGCTGATGGTGGCAGGTGGTGAGCTGATCACGGTGCTGACCGGTGAGGGTGTGGATGGCGCCGTGGGGGAGGCGTTGCAGGCGCACGTGCACCGCGAGCACCTCGGCGCCGAGTTGGTCACTTATCACACCGGCCACCGTGGAGACGCCTTGCTGATCGGGGTGGAATAGTGGCCGCCCTCGGTGATCGGCTCGACTTCATCCTCGGCAAGAAGGGCGCCGACAAGCTCTTCGACAATTTCGGTCTGCGCACCGTCAACGACCTGCTGCGCCACTATCCCCGCAAATACAGCGAGGGCATGTCGGTACGTGGTGAGGACGACGCCCTCGACCTCGAGGAAGGTGAGCACGTCACGTTCGTCGACGTGGTGACCGACACCAAAGACGGGTTCATGCGCAGCCAACCCGGCAAGCGTGCCCGCAAATGGCTGCGCGTCACGCTGGGAGAACACCGGCCCAAGGTGACCGCCACGTTCTTCAACGCCGGCTGGATGATCGATCAACTGCCAACCGGAACCCGGATCATGCTGTCGGGTGAGGTCGGATTCTTCAAGGGCGCAATGCAATTGACGCACCCGGCCTATCTGGTGCTCGATTCCCCGACCGGCAAGACCCCCGGCAGCAAGGCGATGAAGGCGATCGCCACCAGCTCAGGGGCGACGGGTGACGAATTGCTGTCGGCGTTCGAGCGGGACTTCTTCCCGATCTATCCGGCCAGCGCCAAGGTACAGAGCTGGGACATCTACGCCTGCGTGCGTCAGGTGTTGGACGTGCTCGACCCCGTCCCGGAGCCGCTTCCGGAATCCTTTGTGCGCGAGCGGGATCTGATGAGTGAGGACGAGGCGCTCCGGGCCATCCACCTGGCCGAGAACTCGGTCGACCGGGATCGGGCTATGGAGCGCTTGACCTACGACGAGGCGATCGGCCTGCAGTGGGGTCTGGTGGCACGGCGCTACGGCGAGCTCAGCGAATCCGGGCCCGTCGCGGTGCGCAGGACCGACGGACTTGCCGCCGAGATGGCGACCCGCCTGCCGTTTGCGCTCACGCAGGGCCAGGCCGAGGTGCTCGACGTGATCTCGGACGAACTGGCCGCGACGCGTCCGATGAACCGGATGCTGCAGGGCGAGGTCGGCTCGGGCAAGACGATCGTCTCGGTGTTGGCCATGCTGCAGATGGTCGATGCCGGCTACCAATGTGCCCTGCTGGCGCCGACGGAAGTGCTTGCCGCCCAGCATGCCCGGTCGGTCCGCGACGTCCTGGGGCCGCTGGCCATGGCGGGCCAACTCGGTGGGGCCGAGCACGGTACCCGGGTTGCGCTGCTGACGGGTTCGATGACGCCGCAGCAGAAGCGGGAGGCTCGCGGCGAAGTGGCCTCCGGCGCGGCGGGCATCGTCATCGGTACCCACGCACTGCTGCAGGAGGCCGTGGAGTTCCACAACCTCGGGATGGTCGTGGTCGACGAGCAACACCGATTCGGGGTCGAGCAGCGGGATACCTTGCGCGCCAAGGCACGTGACGGGGTCACCCCCCATCTGCTGGTGATGACCGCGACGCCGATTCCGCGCACGGTAGCACTGACTGTCTACGGTGACCTGGAAACCTCGACGTTGCGCGAGCTTCCCCGCGGTCGCCAGCCCATCACGACCAACACCATCTTCGTCTCGCAGAAGCCGACCTGGCTGGACCGGGCGTGGGCCCGGATCCGGGAGGAAGTCGGCGCCGGCCGCCAGGCCTATGTGGTGGCCTCGCGCATCGACGAGTCGGACAAGTCCAAGGACAACAACGATGGCGAGGGCGGCCCCCCGCCGGTCACGGTCCTCGAACTGTTCGACCGACTCGGCGCGGGACCATTGGCAGGGTTGCGGCTCGGCCTCATGCACGGCCGGCTGTCCGGGGAGGACAAGGACCTGGTCATGGGCGCGTTCCGCGCGGGAGAGATCGATGTTCTGGTGTGCACCACGGTGATTGAGGTCGGTGTCGACGTGCCCAATGCCACCGTCATGGTGGTGATGGATTCCGACCGTTTCGGGATCAGCCAGCTTCATCAGCTGCGCGGCAGGATCGGTCGCGGTCAGCATCCCAGTCTGTGTCTGCTCGCCACCCGGTTGCCGGAGACCTCGAAGGCCGGCGAACGGATCAAAGCCGTCGCTGCCACGCTCGACGGGTTCGCCCTGGCCGATCTCGATCTGCGGGAGCGTCGTGAGGGGGATGTGCTGGGGCTCAACCAGTCCGGGCGCACAATCAATCTGCGTTTTCTGTCGCTCGCCGATCACCTGGGTGTGATCACCGACGCCCGGGAGTTCTGCGAGTCGCTGTATGAGAAAAGCCCTGACGATCCCGGGATGGCACTTCTGGCGGCCCAATTCGTCGACACCGACCGCGTCGAATACCTGGACAAGGCATGACCCGACGCCGGGTGTGGTGGCTGGCCGCCGCCGTCGCACTCGCGGTGGTGGTCGCCGTTCAGGTGAGCATGTCGTCCGACCGCTCGTCGCGGTTCGCCGCGCAGGCGCAGCCGCCCACCGTCGCTCCCGGGTTCGATCTGTTGGCCGGAGTGCCAGAGGTGCCGGTCCGCTTACACGGCAACGACTATCGCCGCGCGGCGTTCGGTGAGTCCTGGGACGACGACAACAGCGCGCCCGGCGGACACAACGGCTGCGACACCCGTAACGACATCCTCAACCGCGACCTCGTCGACAAGACATTCGTCGCGATCAAGCGGTGTCCCGCCGCGGTGGCGACGGGCACGCTGCACGATCCCTACACCAACGCGGTGGTGCCGTTCGTGCGCGGCAATCAGACGGGTGCCTCGGTGCAGATCGACCACCTGGTGCCGCTGGCGTTGGCCTGGGACCTCGGAGCCCGGGACTGGCCCGACGACCTGCGACTGCGGTTCGCCAACGACCCGGCCAATCTGCTGGCGGTAGGCGGTAAGGCCAACCAGGACAAGGGGGATCAGGAGCCGGCCCACTGGATGCCGCCGAACCAGGCGTTCTGGTGTCAGTATGCGGTGCAGTTCGTCGAGGTGCTGCGTGGCTATGCGCTTCCGGTCGACACCGCGTCGGCCGGGGTGCTGCGTGAAGCGGTCGCCACCTGCCCGACGAGCTGAGGTTGGTCAGCCGGTGAAAGTCGCCGGGTCGGGCCGGAACCGGGTGCCGTCGTCCAGGCCGTTGAGGCTGTCCATCTGCTCGGCGGTCAGCTCGAACCCGAACACGTCGAGGTTGGACGCGATCCGTTCCGGGTTGGTCGACCGGGAGATGACGATGTTGCCCAGCTGGATACTCCAGCGGATCAGCACCTGCGCAGGCGTCCTACCGTGCGCGTCGGCGATGGCCGTGACAGCCGGGTTGTCGAGCAGGTTGCCGACCCCGAGCGGGCTGTAGGCCTCGGTGACGACGTTGTACTGGGCATTGGCCGCGCGCCAGGTGCTCTGGTTGAGCAGCGGGTGCAGCTCGATCTGATTGACCGCGGGTGCCGTGAAGGTCAGGTCGACGATCGTCGAGAGATTCTCGGGGCTGAAGTTGGACACCCCGGTCGAGCGCGCGAGCCCTTCCTGCTTGAGCGCCATCAGCCCGCCCCAGCTGTCGACGTACTTGCCGATGTCGCTGCCCGGCCAATGGATCAGGTAGATGTCCACGTAGTCCAGGCCGAGGCGCTCCAAGCTGGCCCGCCCGGCGTTCTGGGACGACTGGAAACCGTGATCGGTCACGGCCAGCTTGGTGGTGACCGACAACTCCTCGCGCGGAATGCCCGATGCCGCAATGGCACGCCCCACGCCCGCCTCGTTGCCGTACGCGGCAGCCGTGTCGATCAACCGGTGGCCTGCCTCCAGCGCCGCGGACACCACGCGCTCTGCCTCGGCATCCGAGAGGCCGCCGACACCAAGGCCGACGACGGGCATCGTACGGTCGTCGTTGAGCGTGACGGTGGGAATCGCAGCCCCGTCCGAGGAGGTCATGTCACCTATCCTGTGAAGTTGAAGGTTCGGGGATCGGGCCCCAGGCGTGTGTTGGTATCCAACGTGGCGATGGCCGCCATGTCCGTTTCGTCCAAATCGAAATCGAACACGTCGAAGTTACTCACAATCCGCTCGGGGTTGACCGACTTGGGGATGACGATATTACCCAGATGTATATGCCACCTAATCAGTACCTGTGCGGGGGTTTTACCGTGCCGTTCGGCGATGCCGGAGACCACCGGATCGGTGAGCAGGGACCCCTGACCGAGCGGGCTCCACGCCTCTGTGGCGATGCCCAATCTGGCGTGGACCTCGCGAAGCTCGTGTTGCGGTAGCAGCGGATGCAATTCGATCTGATTGACCGCAGGCACGATGCCCGTGGAGTCGATGAGCACGGTGAGGTGCTCGGGCTCGAAGTTGCTCACCCCGATCGAACGCACCCGGCCCTGATCGTGCAGGTGCGCGAAGGCCTTGAACGTGTCGACATAGTCGTTGTTGGCCGGCACCGGCCAATGGATCAGATACAGATCGAGGTAGTCGACACCGAGCCGGTCCAGGCTCGCGTCGAACGCGGCCAGCGTCGCGTCATACCCCTGATCGCTGTTCCACAGCTTGGTCACCAGGAACACGTCCTCGCGGGGCACGCCGGAGTTGACCAGGCCACGGCCGGTCTCTGCCTCGTTGCGGTACGCGGCGGCGGTGTCGATGTGCCGGTAACCGGCCTGCAGGGCCGCGGTCACCGCGCGCTCGGTCTCCTCGGCAGGGGTCTGCCAAACCCCCAACCCGACTTGCGGTATCGAATTACCGTCGTTGAGCGTGACACGAGGACTCGAAGAGGGAGCAGCCATGACTGAAAGTCTGCCAGGCGGACCAGCCCGAGGCGGAGCTGATGGTCAGCGGCATGACGCGATCAGACAGATGCTGCTCGCGCGGGCGACCGCATTCACCTTGGCTGCGATTCCCCGGATGTCGGATCGGACCAAGCGAATGCTGCTGGGCGGGCGTTCGGTCGTCGTCGACGGCAACACCTTGGACACCACCTTGCAATTCACCCTGGCCGCCGAACGCGCGGCCGGCGTCGGCGGTCTGGTCGCCGATTACCGGCCCGGCGTCGGTGTCGACGTCTCACGGGCCGCACTACGTGCCACGGCCGCCATGATGAAGGTCCGGATCCACGCGGACGTGAGCGACATTTCGATTCCCGGGCCCGCCGGGCCGATCCCGGCGCGACGGTACGTCCCCGACGGCACCGGATCCTCGCCGATCTCGGCGTTGCTGCTGTACTTCCACGGCGGCGGCTTCGTGATCGGTGACCTCGACACCCACGACAGCCTGTGCCGGCTGATCTGCCGGGACGGCGGAATCCAGGTGATCTCCGTCGACTACCGGCTGGCCCCCGAGCACAAGGCGCCGGCTGCCGTCGACGACGCCTACGCCGCCTACCGCTGGGCACTGGACCACGCCGCCGGTCTGGGTGCCACCCGCATCGTGATCGGGGGAGACAGCGCGGGCGGCAACCTGGCCGCCGTGGTGGCCCAGCAGGCTCGGGACTCCGAACTGCCGCTGCCTGCGCTGCAGCTGCTCCTGTACCCGGCCACCGACTGGTCCAGCGAGACGCGATCCAAGACGCTGTTCTCCGACGGCTTCTTCCTGGAGAAGCGTGACATGGACTGGTTTGCCGGGCACTACCTCGACGGCGCCGAGGTGTCGGCCGAGGATCCGCTGGTCTCACCGTTGCTCAGTGAGGATCTTTCCGGGCTGCCGCCCGCTCTGGTGGTCACCGCCGGGTTCGACCCGTTGCGCGATGAGGGCAACCGGTACGCCAGGGCGATGCAGGATGCCGGGGTGGTGGTGGACCTCCGTGAGGAGCGGTCGATGATCCACGCGTTCGCCAACTTCTTCCCGCTGGGAGGCGGCAGCGCCACTGCCATGGGCGCGCTGATCTCCGCGCTGCGCGCCCATCTCAGCCACGCCGAAAGTTGACCTGTCGACGCCGGTACGCTTGTCGACGTGGCCAAACCGAAGAAGACCGCGAAGTACGACCTCAAGGCGGCTGACCGCAAGCGCAACCTGTGGGTGCAGATCGGGCTGACAGCCGTGGTGGTGCTGTTCGCCGCCGGTCTGGTGCTCTACATCGTGACGACCGGCCACAAGCGGCCGGCCTCCGGGGAAGCCCGAGCGGTGCACGTCTCGGCGCCCAACGTGATCACCAAAGAGGGCACCTCGGAGCCCAAGGTGACACTGAGCCTCTACGAGGATTTCCTGTGCCCCGCGTGCGGTCATCTGGAGCAGCAGTTCGGCCCGACCATCAACAAGCTCATCGACACCGGTGCCGTGGCCGTCGACTACCACATGGTGGCGATCCTCGACAAGGCCGGCAACGGCTACTCGTCGCGGGCCGGTGGCGCCGCGTACTGCGTCGCCGACGAGTCCGTCGACGCGTTCCGCCGCTTCCACTCGGCGCTCTACACGCCCGGAATCCAGCCGGAGGAGGGCGGCGGTGTCTACCCGGACAACGCCCGGATCATCGAACTCGCGCGCCAGGCCGGTGCCGCCGGTGAAGTGCCCGACTGCATCACCAAGGGTCGCTATGTGGAGATGGTGCAGGGCATGGCCGCAGCCACCGGTATCAACTCGACACCGACAGTTCGCTTCAACGGCGAGGACTACGACCCGACCACTCCTGACGCGCTGATCGCGAAAGTCAAAGAGGTCGTCGGCGACCTGCCCGCGCTGAAGGGCCCGGCCCCCGGCCCCGGCGCACCCGCAGCCCCCGCGCCGGGCGCACCGGCCCCTGCCGCACCCGCTCCCGCCCCGGCGCCCGCTCCGGCCGCACCCGCCCCGGCGCCGGCCAACCCATGAGTGACACCGCCGCCGAGCTCGACGAACTTGGGACCGAGGATTCCTCGGGAGTAGCCGTCGGCAAGCCCAGCGCCGTCTGGGTACTCATCGCAGGTGTCGTCGGCCTGGCGGCGGCGATGGCGTTGACTGTCGAGAAGATCGAGCTGCTGATCGATCCCTCCTATGTACCGTCCTGCAGCATCAACCCGGTGATCTCCTGCGGCTCGGTGATGACCACCCCGCAGGCATCGGTCTTCGGATTCCCCAACTCGCTCATCGGCGTCGTCGCATTCACGGTCACCCTGGTCACCGGGGTGTTGGCCGTCACGGGTGTCCGGCTGCCCCGGTGGTACTGGGTCGGGCTCGCAGTCGGAAGCTTGCTGGGCACCGTCATGGTGCACTGGCTGATCTACCAGAGCCTCTACAGCATCGGCGCGCTGTGCCCGTACTGCATGGTGGTGTGGTCGGTGACCATTCCTCTGCTCGTGGTCTCCGGCTCGATCGCCCTTCGGCCATTGCACACCAACGCGCTGGCCCGGGTGATCTACCAGTGGCGCTGGTCGCTGGTGGCCCTCTGGTTCACCTCACTTCTGCTGTTGATCTTGGTGCGTTTCTGGGAATACTGGTCAACGCTGCTGTAACACTTCCGAAATAACTTGTCGGTTAGGTCTACCCGTGATTTCCAAGCTGTTAGTCGCCAATCGTGGCGAGATCGCGATCCGCGCGTTTCGTGCTGCTTATGAGATGGGCATCGCGACGGTGGCCGTGTACCCGTACGAGGATCGCAATTCGCTGCATCGGCTGAAGGCCGACGAGTCGTATCAGATCGGTGAGATCGGCCATCCGGTACGGGCGTACCTGTCGGTGGACGAGATCATCAGGGTCGCCAAGCATTCCGGCGCGGACGCGGTGTATCCGGGTTACGGGTTCTTGTCGGAGAACCCGGAGTTGGCGTCGGCGTGCGTGGAGGCCGGGATCACCTTTGTGGGGCCGTCGGCGCAGGTGCTGGAATTGACGGGCAACAAATCGCGGGCGATCGATGCCGCCCGAGCTGCGGGGCTGCCGGTGCTGGCCTCCTCGGCGCCGTCGTCTTCGGTGGATGAATTGGTCGCTGCGGCAAGAGATATGGCGTTCCCGGTGTTCGTCAAGGCGGTGTCCGGCGGCGGTGGGCGCGGGATGCGCCGGGTGACCGATCCGGAGGCGTTGGCCGAGGCGGTGGAGGCCGCTTCGCGTGAGGCGGAGTCGGCGTTCGGTGATCCCGCGGTGTATCTGGAGCAGGCGGTCATCAACCCGCGGCACATCGAGGTGCAGATCCTGGCCGATACCCAGGGCAACGTGATGCACCTGTTCGAGCGGGATTGCAGTGTGCAGCGGCGGCATCAGAAGGTGATCGAGCTGGCGCCGGCACCGAACCTGGACCCTGCTCTGCGGGAACGGATTTGCTCCGACGCCGTGGCGCTGGCCCGTCAGATCGGTTACAGCTGTGCGGGCACCATCGAGTTCCTGCTCGATGAGCGCGGCAATCACGTGTTCATCGAGTGCAATCCTCGGATTCAGGTGGAGCACACGGTGACCGAGGAGATCACCGATGTGGATCTGGTCGGCTCGCAGCTGCGGATCGCGGCGGGGGAGAGCCTGGCCGATCTGGGGTTGAACCAGGACACGTTGGTGATTCGCGGCGCGGCGTTGCAGTGCCGGATCACCACCGAGGATCCGGCCAACGGTTTCCGTCCGGACACCGGCCGGATCACCGCGTACCGGTCGCCCGGCGGTGCCGGTGTTCGCCTGGACGGTGGCACCAACGTCGGGGCCGAGGTGTTGGCGCACTTCGACTCGATGCTGGTCAAACTGACCTGTCGCGGCCGTGACTTCTCCACGGCGGTGGCCCGGGCCCGGCGTGCGCTGGCGGAATTCCGCATCCGCGGGGTGTCGACGAACATTCCGTTCCTGCAAGCTGTCATCGACGATCCCGATTTCCGTGCCGGACGGGTCACCACGTCGTTCATCGACGAGCGTCCGCAGCTGCTGACGGCGCACACGCCGGCCGACCGCGGTACCAAGATCTTGAACTACCTCGCCGACGTCACGGTGAACAAGCCGAACGGGGAGCGGCCGACGGGGGTGTACCCGCAGGACAAGCTGCCTGTGCTGGATCTGTCGGCGGTACCGGCGGCGGGCTCCAAGCAACGTCTGATCGAGTTGGGGCCCGAAGGCTTCGCACGGTGGATGCGTGACAGTAAGGCTGTCGGGGTCACCGACACGACGTTCCGCGATGCGCACCAGTCACTGTTGGCCACCCGGTTGCGTTCCACCGGTCTGCTCAAGGTGGCGCCGTATGTGGCCCGGATGATGCCGCAGTTGTTGTCCATCGAGTGTTGGGGTGGGGCGACTTACGATGTGGCGCTTCGGTTTTTGAAGGAAGATCCGTGGGAGCGGCTGGCCGCCTTGCGGGAGGCGGTGCCCAACATCTGTCTGCAGATGCTGTTGCGGGGCCGCAACACCGTGGGATACACGCCGTACCCGGAGCTGGTGACCTCGGCGTTCGTGGAGGAAGCCACGGCAACAGGTATTGACATCTTCCGGATCTTCGACGCGCTGAACAACGTCGAGTCCATGCGTCCGGCGATCGACGCGGTCCGCGAGACGGGTACGGCGATCGCCGAGGTGGCGATGTCCTACACCGGGGATCTGAGCAACCCTGGTGAGAATCTGTACACGCTGGATTACTACCTGAAGCTGGCCGAGCAGATCGTCGACGCGGGTGCCCATGTGCTCGCGATCAAGGACATGGCCGGATTGTTGCGCCCGCATTCGGCTCATCTGTTGGTGAGTGCGTTGCGGTCGCGGTTCGACCTGCCGGTGCATGTGCACACCCATGACACCCCGGGTGGGCAGTTGGCGACCTACCTTGCGGCGTGGCAGGCCGGCGCGTCGGCGGTGGACGGGGCCGCAGCGCCGTTGGCCGGCACCACCAGCCAGCCGGCGTTGTCCTCGATCGTGGCCGCGGCCGCGCACACCGAGTACGACACCGGGCTGTCCCTGGACGCGGTCTGCGATCTGGAGCCGTACTGGGAGGCGCTGCGCAAGGTCTATGCGCCGTTCGAGTCGGGGTTGCCCGCTCCGACGGGACGGGTCTACACCCACGAGATTCCCGGTGGGCAGTTGTCCAACTTGCGTCAGCAGGCCATCGCGCTGGGGTTGGGGGATCGGTTCGAGGAGATCGAGGCCAACTACGCCGCCGCCGATCGGGTGTTGGGCAGGTTGGTGAAGGTGACACCGTCGAGCAAGGTGGTCGGCGACCTGGCGCTGGCGATGGTGGGGGCCGGAATCAGCGCCCAGGAGTTCGCCGCCGATCCTGCGCGCTACGACATCCCCGACAGCGTGATCGGATTCCTGCGGGGCGAACTCGGTGACCCGCCGGGCGGGTGGCCGGAACCGTTGCGCACCAAGGCTCTTGAGGGCCGGGGTCCGGCCAAGCCGATCCAGGAGCTCTCGGTCGAGGACGAGCAGTTGCTTGCCGCACCGGGACCCAAGCGGCAGGCCGCGTTGAACCGGTTGCTGTTCCCGGGGCCGACCAAGGAGTTCGAGGCGCACCGCGAAACCTACGGTGACACCTCCAGTCTGAGCGCCAACCAGTTCTTCTACGGGTTGCGCTACGGCGAGGAGCATCGCGTGGAGCTCGAGCGCGGTGTGCAGCTGCTGATCGGTCTGGAAGCCATCTCCGATGCCGACGAGCGCGGGATGCGCACGGTGATGTGCATTCTCAACGGGCAGCTGCGCCCGGTACTGGTGCGCGACCGCAGCATCGCCAGTGAGGTGCCCGCCGCGGAGAAGGCCGATCGCAACAATCCCGATCATGTGGCGGCTCCGTTCGCCGGTGTGGTCACCGTCGGCGTATCCGCCGGTGACACCGTCGAGGCCGGCGCGACGATCGCCACCATCGAGGCGATGAAGATGGAAGCCGCGATCACCGCACCCAAGGCCGGCACCGTCGAACGTGTCGCGGTGGCCACCACGGCACAGGTCGAGGGCGGTGACCTCCTGGTGGTGGTCGGCTCGGCGGGCAGGAGCGAAGCCACCGGGGAATCGGGTTCGGCGGGCAGGAGCGAAGCGACCGGGGGATTAACCTGACCCGCATCATCGCCGGTGCGTTCGGCGGCCGCCGGATCCGGGTTCCCCAGCATGGGTCCGGCCTGGGCACCCGGCCGACCTCCGACCGGGTCAGAGAGGCCGTCTTCAACGCCTTGGCGGCGCGGCTGAATTTCGCCGGATTGGCGGTGTTGGACCTGTACGCGGGGTCGGGAGCGCTTGGCCTGGAGGCACTTTCGCGGGGTGCGACATCGGCGGTGTTTGTCGAGGCCGATCAGCGCGCGGCCGCGGTGATCGCGGAGAACATCGCGTCGCTGGGTGTCCGGGCGGCGTCGGTGCGCCGGGGCAGTGTCGAGAAGGTGCTGGCCGAGGGTGTCACACGCCCGGTGGATCTGGTGTTCGCCGATCCGCCGTATGACCTCGACGACGCTTCGGTCGACGCGATGCTCACGGTGTTGGCCGATGCCGGGTGGGTCACCGTAGGCAGCGTCGTCCTGGTGGAGCGGCGCGCATCGAGTCGGCCGGTCAATTGGCCGGAAGGCTGGGATGCGCTGAGTGCCCGGCGATACGGCGATACGCGTGTGGAACTCGCCGAAGCGGGCTAGGGGATCGGTCGATGCCCGTGCCGGGCGGGCCGGCCTGTAGCGTCGTCACCCATGAGTGGCGCGGTATGCCCCGGCTCCTTCGACCCGGTGACCCTTGGCCATGTCGACATTTTCGAGCGTGCGGCTGCGCAGTTCGACGAGGTCGTGGTGGCGGTTCTGGTGAATCCCAACAAGAAGGGCATGTTCGATCTCGACGAGCGCATCGCGATGATCGCCGAGTCGACCACACACCTGCCGAATCTGCGGGTCGAGTCCGGTCAGGGCCTGGTGGTCGATTTCGTCAAGACGCGTGGGCTGACCGCCATCGTCAAAGGACTGCGTACCGGCACGGACTTCGAGTACGAGCTGCAGATGGCGCAGATGAACAAGCATGTGGCCGGTGTCGACACGTTCTTCGTGGCGACCACGCCGCAGTACTCCTTCGTGTCGTCGTCATTGGCCAAGGAGGTTGCGTCGTTGGGCGGCGACGTGTCGGCGTTGCTGCCTGAAGCGGTGAACCGCAGGTTGCAGGAAAAGCTGGGCGGTTAGCCCACCACTGCGACGGGTATTGGTTTTAGTGGCGCTCAGCCCATGGCGCCCTACTTCGAAAACCGATTCCGCGGAGGTCCGTGCCGTGCCCAAGACATTCGTCCAATCCACCGAAGATGTCGTGAAGTTCCTCAAAGATCAGCACCGCCTGATCGATGATCTGTTCGATGAGGTGTTCTCCGCCTCCACACCTCAGGCCCGCGAAAAGGCGTTCGTCGAATTGCGTCAACTCCTGGCAGTGCACGAGACCGCCGAGGAGATGGTGGTGCACCCGCGGGTGCGTCATGTGGTGGCCGATGGCGACGACATCGTCGATGCCCGCCTGCACGAGGAACACGCCGCCAAGGAACAGCTGTCCAAGCTGGAGAGCATGGACGTCGAGTCCGACGAATTCATCAAGGAACTCGCCAGTTTCCGCGAGGCTGTGATCGACCATGCCGAGCACGAGGAGCATGACGAGTTCGACAAGCTGCACCGCAAGCTCGACGCCCACGAACTTGAGCGGATGGTGAAGGCCGTGCAGGCGGCCGAGGCGATCGCGCCCACCCGCCCGCATCCCGGGGTGGAATCCGCCGGGCTCAACTTCGCTGTGGGACCGTTCGCATCGATGCTCGACCGGGCGCGAGACCTCATCGGCGCGGCGATGCGCTGACGTTGCCGGTGCTGACGGCCGGCGATGGCTGTGGGCGACACACCGATTGTGCTCCCCAGTCACAGGCGTAACACCAGGCACACTAGTCACTAACAACGAGGCCTGGAGGGTTTTGCCGTGTACCGAGTTTTTGAAGCGCTCGACGAGCTCGGCGCGATTGTGGAAGAAGCGCGCGGTGTGCCGATGACCGCTGGTTGCGTGGTCCCGCGCGGGGATGTGCTGGAACTGATCGACGACATCAAGGACGCGATCCCCGGCGAGCTCGACGACGCCCAGGACGTGCTCGATGCGCGTGATTCGCTGTTGCGCGAGGCCAAGGAGCACTGCGAGTCGGTGATGTCGAAGTCCAACGCCGATGCCGACGGCATGCTCAACCACGCCAGGAGTGAGGCTGATCGCCTGCTCGCCGACGCCAAGGCGCAAGCCGACCGGATGGTGGCCGAGGCCCGTCAACACACCGAGCGCATGGTCGGTGAGGCGCGCGAAGAGGCGGCCCGCCTGGCGGCCTCGGCCAAGCGCGAGTATGACGCGAGTACCGGCCGGGCCAAGGCGGAAGCTGACCGCCTGATCGAGAACGGGAACCTGTCCTACGAGAAGGCCGTGCAAGAAGGCATCAAGGAGCAACAGCGCCTGGTGTCGCAGACCGAGATCGTGGCGACGGCGACCGCCGAGGCCACCCGGCTCGTCGATGCGGCGCACGCCGAAGCCGACCGGCTGCGCGGCGAGTGCGACATCTACGTCGACAGCAAACTGGCCGAGTTCGAGGACTTCCTCAACGGCACGTTGCGATCCGTCGGGCGTGGGCGTCATCAGCTGCGCACGACGGCGGGCACGCACGACTACGCCACCCGCTGACCACGGCGTGCGACATCGTCGCGCACTGCGTCGTGGTGTGATCGGGCGTCGCCGTAGGATCGATGCATGGCGACGCATGCGAGATCAGGCAGGCATGGCGCGGGCCACAGAGGCCCCCGATCGCCCTTGGTGATCGATGTCTCCCGATTGGGTCGGCGACCGGGTTCGTTCCTGGCCCACCAGGAGACGGTGCCCAGCCCGGTCCGAATCGGGGCCGAGCTGGTGGCGATCGAGAAGGGCGCTCCACTCGAACTGGACCTGCAGCTGCAGGCGGTGTCGGAGGGCGTGCTGGTCAGTGGAACCGTCTCGGCTCCGACGGTTGGCGAATGTGCCCGGTGTCTGACCGCACTGACCGGTGACGTCGAGATCGAACTCACCGAGCTGTACGCGTACCCGGACAGCACCACCGACGAGACCACCGAGGCGGACGAGATGGGGCGGGTCGGCGCGTCCGGTCAGGCCGATACGGTCGATCTGGAACAGCCGATCATCGACGCGGTCGGATTGGCTCTGCCGTTCTCCCCGTTGTGCCGTCCGGACTGCCCGGGCCTGTGCCCTGACTGCGGGGTCGCGCTGGCCACCGCCGAGCCGGGGCACCACCACGACAAGATCGACCCGCGATGGTCCAAGCTGGCTTCCATGCTGCCCGACGACGATCGCCCCAGGGGCGACGAGTGAGCGACTCGCACGATGCGTTGCTGGAGGCACTCGGTGTCGACCTCGCCGGCGACCTGCTCACCATCGCGTTGACACATCGCAGCTATTCCTACGAGAACGGCGGCCTCCCGACCAACGAGCGGCTGGAGTTTCTCGGGGATGCGGTGCTCGGGCTGACGATCACCGAGGAGCTCTATCATCGCCACCCCGAGCGCTCCGAGGGTGATCTGGCCAAGCTTCGGGCCAGCATCGTCAATACCCAGGCGCTGGCCGATGTCGGTCGTGGTCTCACCGATGCCGGCCTGGGCAGCCATCTGCTGCTCGGCAAGGGGGAGGAGAACTCCGGTGGTGCCGACAAGTCCAGCATTCTCGCCGACGGTGTCGAATCCCTGCTCGGCGCAATCTATTTGCAGCATGGCCTGACCACGTCTCGTGAGGTGATCCTGCGGTTGTTCGGTGAGCTGCTCGACACGGCGCCGACACTGGGTGCCGGGCTGGACTGGAAGAGCAGCCTGCAGGAGCTGACCGCCTCGCGCGGTCTCGGCGCCCCCAGCTATGTGGTGACCTCCACCGGGCCCGATCACGACAAGGAATTCTCTGCCGTCGTGGTGGTGGCCGATGTCGAATACGGCAGGGGCGTGGGGCGCAACAAGAAAGAGGCCGAGCTCAAGGCCGCCGCGGCGGCCTGGAATGCGCTCGACAATGCGTGAGCACCGATGCCAGAGCTCCCCGAGGTAGAGGTAGTCCGCCGGGGTTTGCAGGAACATGTTGCGGGCAAATCGATTTCGGCGGTACGCGTACACCACCCGCGGGCGGTGCGTCGTCACGAGGCCGGCCCCGGGGATCTGACGGCGCGTCTGCTCGGCGCCCGCATCACCGGAACCGGCCGCCGCGGCAAGTACCTCTGGCTGACGTTGGGGGAGGACGGCGGCCACGACGAGACCGAAGCCCTGGTGGTGCATCTGGGGATGAGCGGCCAGATGCTGCTCGGGCCGATCCGTGACGACCGGCACCTGCGCATCGCCGCGGTGCTCGACGACGGTACCGCCCTGAGTTTCGTCGACCAACGTACGTTCGGTGGCTGGCAACTGGCCGATTTGGTGACCGTGGACGGCACCGCTGTGCCGCAGCCGGTGGCACACGTCGCGCGCGATCCGCTGGACCCGCTCTTCGACCGCGACCATGTGGTTACGGTGTTGCGGCGCAAGCATTCCGAGATCAAGCGTCAGCTACTCGACCAGACCGTGGTGTCCGGTATCGGCAACATCTATGCCGACGAGGCGCTGTGGCGCACAAAGATCAACGGCGCCAGAACCGCGGCACTGCTGCCGCGCCGCCGTCTGGCCGAGTTGCTCGACGCCGCCTCCGAGGTGATGACCGACGCGCTCGGTCAGGGCGGAACGTCGTTCGATTCGCTGTACGTGAACGTCAACGGCGAATCCGGTTACTTCGAACGGTCTTTGGACGCCTACGGCCGTGAAGGCGAACCGTGCCGGCGTTGTGGCGCGGTGATGCGCCGCGACAAGTTCATGAACCGGTCATCGTTCTACTGCCCGAAATGTCAGCCCCGTCCCCGGGGCTGACGATCAAGGGATGCTGGGCATGCCCGGCATGTCGGACATGCAGATCTTCCACGATCCGCTTTCCTTGCGCAGGTACAGCTTGCCGGGGCCCGCGCTGCTGGAGATGTCGACGACTGCCTTGTTGCCATTCACCGTGATGTCGGTGATCTCCGCGGTACCGCTGGAGTCGGTGGTCTTCGGGATGTCGATCGCATCCAGACCGCCGATCTTGTCGAACAGGTCCTGATCGGCCTGGCAGAAGTACGGCAGCGCCTCGTTCAGGTCGCTGCTGCTCGACATCACCTCATCGAGGAAGTCCCGGACCTCCTGCTCGGCGGAGCTCTCGCCGGACTGCGAGGAGCCCGCGCTGTTGCGGCTCCCTGAATCCGAACCGCCGAACGCGAAGAAGGCGATGCCGCCGACCAACACCAGCACGGCCAAGACGACACCGGCGATCGCGAACAGTTTCCCGTTGCCTCCGCCGGGTGGCTTGGGCGTCGGGTAGCCGTACGGCTGTTGCGGTGCACCGTAGGGCTGGGCCCCGTATGGGGAGCCGTACGGCTGCTGGGGCGCTCCGTACGGCGAGCCGTACGGATCCTGGGGCTGTTGGGGTGCTCCATACGGTGAGCCGTACGGATCCTGGGGCTGTTGAGGTGCTCCATACGGTGAACCGTAGGGCTGCTCGGGCTGTTGGGGCGCTCCATACGGTGAGCCGTAGGGCTGCTCAGGCTGTTGAGGTGCTCCGTACGGATACGCAGGGTTGGCGCCGGTGTTCGGATATCCCTGAGGCCCGCCCTGCTGATACGGCTGCTGCCACGGCCCGGGAGAACCCGATGGCGGGGTGGGCGGATTGCTCGGCGGATAGGTCACGGTGCTCCTCGGCGAAGTCGGTCTACCGAGTCTATCGTCGCTGCCTGCTCCACCGCCGTGGTGAACCGGGGCCGCCGAGGCGCTGGGGGGAGCATCACCGCTGGAATAACCGGGTGTCGCGGCGTGTAGAAATACCGCATGACCGAACTTTGGGTTGACCGCACCGGCGTCCGCAGGTACGTGGGGCGCAGTTCGCGGGGTGCAGAGGTGCTCGTCGGCAGTGAGGACGTCGAGGGCGTGTTCACACCGGGGGAACTGATGAAGATCGCCCTCGCCGCCTGCAGTGGGATGTCCAGCGATCAGCCGTTGCGGCGACGCCTGGGCGACGACTATCCCGCGACGATCCGGGTGTCGGGTCCGGCGGACCGGGAGCAGGAGCGCTACCCGCTGCTGGAGGAGAAGCTCGAGATCGACGTGTCCGGCCTGTCGGAGACCGAGGTCGCCAGGCTGTTGACAGTGGTCGAGCGGGCGATCGATCAGGTCTGCACAGTCGGACGCACGCTGAAATCCGGCACCGAGGTGAAGTTCGAGGTCGCCACTCGATGACCGGACCGGAACTCCCCGAAGCCGGGCCCGAATCCGAGGTGCGTCTGAGCGCCTGGGTGCACGGTCATGTGCAGGGCGTGGGGTTCCGCTGGTGGACCCGGTCCCGGGCGCTGGAGTTGGGTCTGACCGGGTTTGCTTCGAATCGGCCCGACGGCCGCGTGCATGTCGTGGCACAGGGGCCCCGGGAGAAGTGTCAGCGATTGCTTGAGCTGCTGCAGAGCGGCCAGACCCCGGGTTCGGTGGATAACGTCGTCGCAGATTGGGTAGATGTCGACGCCCCGATGGTGGGGTTCACCGAACGGTAGCCGAGTCGGCGGTAGGGTAAATCGCCGTGCACCTCAAGAGTCTGACGCTGAAGGGCTTCAAGTCCTTCGCCTCGCCGACGACTCTGCGATTCGAACCCGGCATCACCTGCGTCGTCGGCCCCAACGGATCGGGCAAGTCCAACGTCGTGGACGCCCTGACCTGGGTGATGGGCGAGCAGGGCGCCAAGACTTTGCGCGGCGGCAAGATGGAGGACGTCATCTTCGCCGGCACGTCTTCGCGGGCGCCGCTGGGCCGCGCCGAGGTGACGCTGACCATCGACAACTCGGACAACGCGCTGCCCATCGAGTACTCGGAGGTGTCGATCACCCGCCGGGTGTTCCGCGACGGCGCAGGCGAATATGAGATCAATGGCAGCAGCTGCCGGTTGATGGACGTCCAGGAGCTGTTGAGCGACTCCGGCATCGGCCGCGAGATGCACGTCATCGTCGGCCAGGGCAAGCTCGCCGAGATCCTTGAGTCGCGTCCCGAGGACCGCCGCGCCTTCATCGAGGAGGCCGCCGGGGTGCTCAAGCACCGCAAACGCAAAGAAAAGGCGGTTCGCAAGCTCGACTCGATGGCGGCGAACCTGGCCCGCCTGACCGATCTGACCACAGAGTTGCGCCGCCAGCTCAAACCGCTGGGACGTCAGGCCGAGATGGCCCGCCGTGCGGCGACCATCCAGGCCGATCTGCGCGACGCCCGGCTGCGGCTGGCCGCGGACGACCTGGTGAGACGGCAGGTCGAGTTCCACAACACCAACCAGGCCGAGACGACATTGCGCCGCGAGCATGACGAGGCGACCGTCCGCCTGGAAGCATCGACCGTCGAACTGCAGGCCCACGAGGCCGCCGTGGCCGAACTGACCCGCCGTGCCGAGGCCGCCCAGCAGACCTGGTTCCGGGCCTCGGCCCTGGCCGAACGGGTGAGTGCCACGGTGCGTATCGCGACCGACCGAGCTCAGTTGTTCGAGTCCGAACCCGACGTTTCCACGGGGCAGGACCCGGAGGCGCTGGAGGCCGAGGCCGACGAGGTTGCCGAGCTTGAGATGGAGTTGCTCGGCGAGCTCGAGGAATCGCGCATCGTCTTGGAGACCGCTCGCGCCGAGTTGGCCGAGCGGGAGCGAATCGCCTCTGAGGCCGAGCGGGCCGCGCGCGAGGCCGCACGCGCCGAGGCGGACCGGCGCGAAGGGCTGGCGCGATTGGCCGGTCAGGTCGACACGATGCGCACCCGGGTGGAGTCGATCGATGAGGGTGTCATGCGCCTGTCGGTCAACATCGAGGAGGCTGCCGCCAAAGCTCAACAGACGCAAGCTGAATTCGAGACCGTGCAGAGTCGGGTCAGCGAGCTCGACGCCGGCGAAGTGGGGTTGGACGAGCAGCACGATCGCTCGGTGGCCGCGCTGCGGCTCGCGGATGAGCGGGTGGCCGAATTGCAGGCTGCCGAGCGTGCCGCTGAACGTCAGGTCGCCTCGTTGCGGGCCCGGATCGAGGCCCTCTCGGTCAGCCTGGACCGGCGGGACGGCGCCGCCTGGCTGCAGAAGAACCACAGTGGCACAGGCCTTTTCGGCAGCATTGGTGAACATCTGAAGGTGCGGCCGGGGCATGAGGTGGCGGTGGCCACCGTTCTGGGTGCGGCTGCCGACGCGTTGGCAGCCGAGGATTTCGGCGTCGCCGCAGCCGCCGTCGCCGCGCTCAAGGAGTCCGACGGCGGCCGGGCAGCGCTGTTGCTGGGGGACTGGAAGGCCAACGGTTCGGCGCCCTCGGGTGTGCTGCCCGACGGTGCGATCTGGGCCAACGACGTGGTCTCCGTCCCGGATCGGTTGCGGGGGCCGATCACCGCGATGCTCGCCGGGGTGGCCGTGGTCGCCGATCTGCCCGCCGGGGTGCGATTGGTGTCGGATCGGCCGGACCTGCGTGCGGTGACCGCCGACGGTGACCTGGTCGGTGCCGGCTGGATCAGCGGTGGCTCTGACCGCAAACCCTCCACACTCGAGATCAGCGCCGAGATCGACAAGGCCCGAGCGGAATTGGAGGTCACCGAGCGGCAGACCGGTGAACTGGCGGCAGCATTGTCTGGTGCGTTGGCCGAGCAGGCGGCGCGGCAGGAGTCAGCCGAAGAGGCGATGGCCGCACTCAACGAATCCGACGCCGCGATCTCGGCGATCTATGAGCAGCTGGGCCGGCTGGGGCAAGACGCGCGTGGGGCCGGTGACGAATGGCAGCGCCTGATCCGCCAACGCGACGAGCTGGAAGCCGGACGTACCAAGACGGTTGAGGAACTCACCGAACTCGAGTCCCGGCTGCACAACGCCGAACAGCTTCCGACATTCGAGGCCGAGCCCGTCGACCGTCAGGCGTCAGTGGCTGCCGCCGAGGCGGCGCGTTCGGTCGAGGTCGAGGCCCGACTGGCGGTGCGCACTGCTGAGGAACGCGCGAATGCGGTTCGCGGACGGGCTGATTCACTGCGACGGGCCGCCGCGGCCGAGCGCGAGGCCCGGGTGCGGGCACAACGCGCCCGTGAGGCTCGTGAGCACGCGGCGCGGGTGGCGGCCGCGGTGTCCGAGTCCGGGCGCATCGTCGCCCAGCGATTGAGCGCCGTGGTGTCGGTGGCCTCGCGGATGCGTGATGAGCTGGCCACCGAGCGTCAGTTGCGCGGCACCGCGCTGTCGCAGGCGCGCGAGGCGGTCACCGAACTCAACGCGAGAATCACCGCGCTCACCGATGCCCTGCACCGCGACGAGATGGCCAAAGCGCAAGCGTCACTTCGTATCGAGCAGCTTGAGGCCCAGGTGCTCGATCAGTTCGGGATGCCTGCCGCCGATCTGGTCGCCGAGTACGGTCCACACGTTGAACTGCCACCCACGGAACTGGAGATGGCCGAATACGAGCAGGCACGAGAGCGTGGCGAGCAGGTCATGGCACCGGCGCCGATGCCGTTCGACCGGCCGACACAGGAGCGTCGGGCCAAGAAGGCCGAACGCGAACTCTCGGAGCTGGGACGGGTCAATCCGCTTGCGCTGGAAGAGTTTGCGGCGCTGGAGGAGCGCTACAACTTCCTGTCCACCCAACTCGAGGACGTCAAGGCCGCGCGGACCGATCTGCTCGATGTCATCGCCGATGTCGACAACCGGATCCTGCAGGTGTTCACCGAGGCCTACGTCGACGTGGAGCGCGAATTCGAGAAGGTGTTCGCCACCTTGTTCCCCGGCGGCGAGGGCCGGCTGCTGCTGACCAACCCTGCGGACATGCTGACCACCGGCATCGAGGTCGAGGCGAGGCCGCCCGGCAAGAAGATCAAACGACTGTCGCTGCTGTCCGGCGGTGAGAAGTCATTGACGGCAGTCGCCATGCTGGTGGCGATCTTCCGGGCGCGGCCGTCGCCGTTCTATGTGATGGACGAGGTTGAGGCAGCGCTCGACGATGTGAACCTGCGCCGACTGATCAGCCTGTTCGAGCAGCTGCGTGAGCGTTCTCAGCTGATCGTGATCACTCACCAGAAACCCACCATGGAGGTCGCCGACGCGCTCTACGGCGTGAGCATGCAAGGTGACGGCATCACCACGGTGATCTCGCAGCGGATGCGGGGGCAGGAACTGGCGGCAAGCTCGGGCTGAAAAAGGTTGGCTATGAACCTGTTCGATAGATCGACGGCGGTCCCCAGCCGGGCCCGGTAAAGCAACCTTCGGCCGTCTGAGCCGGGCAGTCGGTCACCTGTGCGGGGGCCGGCGGGGGTGCCGTCGATGTGGTCGAGGCTGACTGGAACGTCACGTACGACTTCATGACGGGCATGGCTGAGGCGGTGCGCTCCTTGTAATACGCCTTGATCTCGACATCCGATGGCATCTTCTGGTCGGCACTGACAACCACACTCCATTTGCCGTCGGAGACCTTCGTGCCCGCGGACCAGGTCGGGTCACCGGCGTCCGGCGGGCTGATCATCACGCCGACGGCCTCGACGCGAGGTACGGCCGAGCCCGACACGGTGACCTTGGTACCGGAATCGCTGAACTTCACCTTGTCGACCCAAACGTGGCCAGAGCCCTGGATCTCCGTGACGGGCGTGGACGGGACGTTGCCATCCCCGGGGCCGATTCTGTCGAGGATTGACGGCATGGCCGCGATCAGCGCCCCGCCGAGGGTGCCGATCAGCCCGATGATCGCCGCGTTCGCCGCTGTCGGTCTCTTGCTGGTGGTGTTGGTGCGTCGCCGCCTGGGGCGCGGCTGCGTCGTGGTGCTGACGGCTGGAGTGTTCGTAGTCATGGCAGTGTGCCTTGTGTCCGGTTGTCCCCGCCGACGGGTTGCCGGCCGTGATACCGAAATGATCACGCCATGATCATTCGCGGCGCATGCGTAGTGGACTACTCGAATGTGCAGGCGCACCGCGTTCTGAAATCACTTCGGCAACATTGTGGCGAGCGTGGGGGTTGTAGGTTCTCAGCACGCGTGTCATATTCTCAGCGCGCTTGTCACCCGCTTGTCACCCGCTTGTCACGCGCTTGTCGTGCGCGTCTCAAGCTTTCTAATGTGTCCCGTTAATCGGTAAAACCGGAGGGCTGCCTTTCGGGGCAGCCCTCCGGTCTGGGTCAATCGATAAGCACGCACTCGTCGTCGCGCGCTAGTTGGATCTCATGATTTCCCGGAACGCATTGGCTCGCATCATCACCGCATCGATGGCCGAATCCGTGGCCGTGGTGTTTGGCGCGGCCTCAATCGCATAGAGCATGCCGCTCAACTTGGCGTGCAGTTCCGCGCGTTGCTCCGCAGTCTTCGCGTCCTGGCGTTTGTCGCTTAGCGTTTTGTCGATGAGGCGTACCGCCCTAGCACACTTCACGATTGAATCTACTCGCTCGCTCGCAGTACGTTCCAGGTTGGCGATAGCGTTCTTCGCTTCCGCGAGAATTCGGCGGTCATCGTCGCTCGGCTTATCCAGAGCCGACAACGTGTTGACAACTTTTCGTAGGGCATGTGCTTTCTCGAAGTTGTCAGTGATTCCTCGGATGTCTGGCGCGAAATCGACGTCACCGAGCCACCCTGTTCGAGCGGCTTCCGACGCACTTAGTTGTTCTAAAGCTGAGAGTGCGGAGTCGATAAGTTGCGCGTTTCCTACGCCGAGGGTCTCAATGCGCTGTTTCCATGCCATTCGGACTCTCTCTTCGACGGCAGCAGCTTCGGCGGCTCGCCCGATGAACATCTGCTCTACCTGTACTGCGCGCATTTCCCTGCGATGCTCTACTGCCCGTATAGAGAGTGCAATCACACCCACAATGCCTGCGATCACGCCGAGCGTGATCCACACCGTTATCGGAAGCTGCACGAGGAAGGCGAATACCCCCACCAGAAATACGAGGTGACTGCCGCGAAGTGAGCCATTGCTACTCATCACACCCCCTTGGCATCGTCTCTACAGAGAGGACTCTGTCCCGTAGGAGCGGCGCAACCACCCACCACCGTACTCGGCGAGCAACTCGCCACCTACAACCGCGCAGCATAGTTTGCCTGAGGGATCGAAGCGTCGACACCGCAAGACCTACAGATGCAACCAGGCCACGTTTACGCGATGGAAGCCCCTGACGACACCGATCCCGGACAAATGAGCACAGCGCCTATGACCTTGAACCGCACCGTCCGCCACCAACTCAGCGCGATTACCTGCCCCGCCTCGGTTGCGCTACTAGGGACAGGATGTCACGTGAGCAATCCATACAAGCCCGCCGATGCCAGCCAAGCTAGCCAAGCAGCAGACGCGCTGAAAACCCTGCCGTCACTTGAAGACACACACACAAATGGAGTACGCGATCATCAAGCTCGGCGAGCAGATCACCGCCATCGCTCCGTCTGTGACCTGGGAATGGCGACGTACAGACAGCAGAGGCGGCTGCAATCCGCCGTATGAGCAATCAGACAGACAACTGATACTGCTACGAAACTACGTATCCGACAACCCAATTCCCGAACAGTACTGGAAGAAGGCTGTCGACCTGGCGCAACAAGCTGTCTCTTCGTTGGGCGCAACCGAGCCCACCGTATTCAAAGACCATCCCAACAATCACGACCTACAATTCACCAGCGACACCGGGACAACGCTGCGCTTTGGATCCCAAGCCGCAGCGCTGATCACTGGCAGCACCGGTTGAAGACTGCCAAGCAAGAACAGGTAGCGGCCTCAATATCGTCTGCAGTGCGCATGACGCTCACCAAATTGGTGCTGGCGCTCATCCCACTCTGTTACTGGCCTGCCTCGATAGCAGCGACCTTGGTAGCGGCCTCTTCTCCGCACAGGCGCAGTAGATCGACAGGCCCGGCGGCGAGGAGGGCATCGATACGTGTATGCAGGTCCCCTGAGGTGAGGTGGGAGTAAAGGTTGGCGCCGGGGCAGGCGGTGTCAGCGAAGTCTCGATGCCCGCCCAGGGTGCCGCTGGCCAAGCGGAACTGTTGGGCAGCCCAGGCGAACGCTGTTGCAGCACCATTGAGTTGGGCTTCGGAGACGGTTTCCTGGTCGAAGTCGCCCTCGCAGAGGACTAGGAAGTGTCCAGCTGGGTCGTAGTTGGTTGCGGTATCGCCAGCGAGCTCCGGGCTGCGCAATTCGTAGATGTTGCCGTTACGGTCAACGCCGACGTGGTAGGCGATGTCGATCCAACCCCGGTCGTTCTGGTGGTACTGCTGATGCTGGCGTAATCGGCTGGGGGCATTGCGGTTGTCTCCGAGGACAACGGCGGTGTGGTGCAGCGTCATTCGGGTAATGGTGTGCGGGCGTCCACCGGCCCTGGCCGGTGCCGCGCCCCAGGCTCGACGGCAGATCTCCACCATCGGCTGGCCGCCGGCCATCTTGGCGGTGGGTAGCCCAGGTTCCAGTGGCTGCGGACTGACCGCGATCGGTTCTGGCGGCAACGCTGGTGCGGTGCTGGCGGGTTGCGCGGTGGGCGTCGAAGTCGATTCGGTACCGCCAGCGCAAGCACCGAGTGTTGCGGCCAATCCGAGGCTGCCACTGAGCTGGAGCAGCCGCCGACGACTCAGAGCGTCAAGCCGCGCCCGGTATCCGCGACTGGGCTGCATCTCCATCGTCGTCACGATACGCAGCAACTCAGGTCGCCAGGCGCTCGTTGGAAAAACTGACCGGCATCCGGTGCGGACGGAATCACGCACGATGATGCGCCGTAAAAGGCCTGATCAACTCGGTACAGATGGGTAATATGCGCCCATGTCGATTGCCGAAGGGCAGGTGTTCGGTGGCTACCGGATCCTGCGCTTGCTGGGAACCGGGGGAATGGGCGAGGTCTATCTCGTGCAACACCCACGGCTGCCCCGTCAGGAGGCGCTGAAGATTTTGCCATCGGCAGTCAGCGCGGACCCGCAGTTTCGTGCTCGGTTCGCTCGCGAGGCTGACATCGCCGCGACGTTATGGCACCCGCACATCGTGGCCGTCCACGACCGCGGCGAGGACGACGGCCAACTGTGGATCACGATGGACTACGTCGACGGTAAAGACGCCGTCCAGCTTCTGCGGAACCGCTACCCACACGGCATGCCACCCATCGAGGTGTTCGAAATCGTTTCGGCAATCGCCGAGGCACTCGACTACGCCCACGAACGTTACCTGCTGCATCGCGACGTCAAACCCGCCAATATTCTGCTCACCGACAAGCGTCAAGAAGATCGTCGAATCCTGTTGGCCGACTTTGGCATTGCCCGTGACACCTTCGACAGCGGCGGATTGACGGCCACCAATGTGACGGTGGGCTCGGTCGCCTACGCTGCCCCCGAACAACTTACCGGTCAGCCGCTGGACGGCCATGCAGACCAATACGCCTTGGCTGCGACAGCGTTTCACCTGCTCACTGGCACCCCGCCGTTCTCCAACTCTAACCCCGCGGTGGTGATCGGCAATCATCTGTCCTCACCACCTCCGCGGTTGGCCTCCATTCGTGCCGACCTCGGCGATATCGACGACGTGCTCGGCAAAGCGATGGCTAAAGAACCACACCAACGGTTCGATACCTGCCGGGCTTTCGCCACTGCACTCACCCAGCGAGGGGCCCGTGTCGCCGGCTCGGGCGATGCCACCCAGCTCGGTGTTCCCGCATCTGCCGCTCCCACTATGTATGCGTTCCCGGCGTCTGCGGCTCCCGAACCAGTTGTGCGTCAGGAGCGTTCATCGCCGCGATGGCCGCTGATAGCGGCAGCCGTTGCTGCCGGATTGCTGGCCGTCGGCTTGGTAGCGTTCCTCGGTGCTCGACTCGGCCAGTCATCCCCGCCAGACCCACAACCTCAACCGACGGCCTCACCGTGGCCGGAATCCATGGACAGTCCAGACAGGCCGCCGACGATCACCTCGACCACTTCTACCAGTCCGCCAGATCACTCCCCTGAACCCAACCCCGTGCCGCCACCGGCCGACCCGCCTGCACGCTCCGGCGATTTGGGGCTGAGCCAGCCCATAAGCCGTCCAGCTTGCAACGGCCAATACATCGTCATCTTGGGCTCCGTCACCACCCCAGGCCTGTATGAGGCAGGGGTACAACGTCTTTTGGATGCACACCCGGGCGCTTTCTACCTGCGCACCGACCAAACCTGTCCTTCATTGCGTGCCGAGACGGAAGACGGAAACCCGATATACGCGGTGTTCGTGCCAGGCGGAACTACTCAAGGCCAGATGTGCGCCAAGGTGCGATCCTACGGTGGTGACGCTTATGGAAAAGTCCTGGATTACGTCACCGACCCCAGAGTTCCTTTCCGCTGCTGAATCCCAATCGGCTCAGGACGATTGGGCGCCGCGGATTGCTTCCAGCAGCGCTGGGCGTAGCTTGTCCCACACTTGAACAGGGTCAGAGCCCCGCAGTACTTCGATGGTCACGACGGCGATACCGCGGTCGCGACCCACATACGAGCCCAGCGACCCAGGTGTCGGGGCGAACGCACTGGACTCTTCGACCGGCATCCCGGCGGTCCTCGCGAACCGCTCGGCGATGGCGCGGGCAGGACCGTCGAAGTTCACGAACTCGCGGCCCAGCCAGGAATGGGCTACTAGTACAAGTTCTGGGGTTGTGCGGTCGATTGTCTCGACGAGGGCTCGGGATTCGGGCTGGCTCAGTGGTGTTCCTCCATTGGAAGGGGCAGCCGCATCGAAATTGGCGGCAGGAAAGTTGCGGTTGATGTCGACGCTGTGAGCGTTGCCGCGGGTGTTTGCCGCGCGGCCATCCGGGTTGGCGTCCTCGAGAATCGTCAAGGTGGCGATGTCAGCGAGCCCGGCCGCGGTGAAGGCACTTGGAAGTTCTCCGGTGGTGTAAGCGCCCTCTGGTTCGTCGCCGTGGATCCCGCCGACGAACAACACGCGGTGTGGGCCGTGGCCGACCGTGCGCGCCCGGATCGGCCGCGACTGCACCGATAGTCCGATCGCCTGCCAGCCGGTGTCGTCTACGGTTTGGCCCGTTTCAGTGGTCACTGGGTGGGGCTTAACTTGCATCGACGTGGACGGTGATCCGCTGAGTGTCCTGCCCGAGGTTTGCGATGGCGCTGCCGAGCTGGATTCATCAGCTTGACGGATGCACGAGGTTGCCACCATCGTGACCAAGACACTGGCGATACCTGCTGCCAGCAGGACGTTCCTCACCGAAGGGTCATCAACATGCTGGGGTTACTCCTTCTTGCAGGCTCAGGTACACCGCGTTGATGTAGGCGCCGTTGTACAGCCGGTACCAAACGTGGCTAGACCCTCGGCCCGCGTTGGAACGCGGGTCTCCGGTGGTCTGGCACACCACCGTCACAGCGGTACCGTCCTTGAGGTCGTTGGGGTAAAGCCGCACCGAATCCGTATACGGGGCAATCCGCTGCTTAACTCCGCACGAACCACCTTCGTCGCACGTTCCGACCACGAGCCCGTTGCGGAACATTGGTGCGGGCAGCGCCGACTGTGTGGCGGTGGGGGTCGGTGTAACGATGATCGTTGTTGTGGAATTCGTGGGCGACGGGGCGGGCGCTGTGGTTGTCCTAGGCTCTCCGACCGGCTCCGTCGGCACCCGGCTGGTGACCGTGACTGGGGCCGGCGCCGTCTGCGCTGTCCCGCCTCGCTGATTTGTGATTGTGCTGACCAACGCGAACGCGCCACCTGCCACCACGATGGCAAGCAATCCCAGAACCGCCACCACCGGGATGCTCCACCGAGCTGACTGCGCCGAAGTGGTTGCCGCCGGAACACTTTCAGGAATCGAGGCGGTCCGCCACTGTTGTCCGTCCCAATACAGCGTGCCTTGTCTTCCGCTGGGGTCGGGATACCAACCGGGCGCCAACATCGTCGCCGGCGTCGTCTCCACCTTTGTGTCCACACGTTTGGCAGGCTTCTTTGGTGTGGGCGCCAACTTCGTCGGCGCCAGACGCGTCTTCTCAGATCCGACGGCGGGTATTGCCGCTGCCAACGCTCGGGCGAAAGCACTACAGTTCGCGTACCGGTTATCCGGGGCCTTGGCTAATCCCGTGGCAAGGACGTCATCGAGTGCCGCGAGATCGGGGTGCATCCCCGATAACGCGGGTGCAGGGTTGTTGAGGTGGCGACTGATCACGACCGTGGGATTCGGATCGCGAAAAGGTGGTGCCCCGGTAAGTAGGTGGAAAGCGGTTGCCGCCAACGCGTATTGGTCGGTGCGACCGTCGAGATCATTGCCCATCAACTGTTCGGGCGCGGTGTAGTCGACCGTGCCGACGGTCATGTTCGTTTCGGTCAACCCACCGGGGTCATCGATAGTGCGCGCGATCCCGAAGTCGGTGAGCAGGATTCGCTGCTGTCCGTCATCGTCGACATCGTCGGTCAGCAGGATGTTGGCCGGCTTCACATCGCGGTGCAGCAGACCGCGCTTGTGGGCATGATCGAGGGCCGAAGCGACAGCAGTGACGATCGCGCTCACCAAATCAGCCGGCATACCTGCGGGGTAGCGCCGCGCCAGCAGGCTGGCGGCGTCCTCGCCGTCGACAAAGTCCATTGCGATCCAGAGCTTGCCGTCATGCTCACCGCGATCAAGTACTCCGACCACATGGGGATGCCACAGTGTCGAAGCGAGGTTCGCCTCGCGAAGAAAGCGCTCCCTGAATGTCGGATCCGCTGATATGTCCGCATTCAACAGCTTCAATGCATCGCGGCGTGGCAAACGGGGATGCTGGGCGAGGTACACCTCGCCCATCCCTCCGGCTCCTAGCCGTCTGACCACGGTATAACCAGCGAACTTCTGTCCAACGCCAAGCGGCATTGCAGGATCGTATACGCAGATAGCCGGCGGCCCTGGCGAATCTCGGCGACTGTGGGAGGAGCTGTGAATCTGGCAGCGGGCCGACGCCTATCGCGCAGACCGGTACCGGATTGAGATAACCAGCATCACCGCAGTTCAGAGTCGCGGCCGATGTTACGGAAACTGGGAACCTACTGGGGGTGAGGTCCGGATTCCCCCGCGAGTCCGGGTCTCACCCCCACGCTCGACGGAGCCGCGGGTCTATGCCGCGTCGGAGTGCGCGGCGCGACGGCTACCGCGCGGCTTGGCTTGCGGACCATCTTCTTTCGCTCCGGTGGTCGCGGATTTCGTTTGGGCCGACTCACTTTCGTTCCGGTGATGGGTTCTGTGGCTCGGACGCGGGCCGTCTGCCTCCTGCGGCTCGACACTGTCCACTTTGGGTGAGAGGGCCTGCCGTACTGACTGCCGGATTCGCTCGGCCGTCGATCTCGGTGGCCTAGTGGTCGCGGTCTTGGTGCGGGTCCCGGCTTTGACCGCGGTGTCGACGTCGGTATCGGGCTCAGGATCGTTCGCCTCGAGATCGGCCTCCGGGGTGTCGGCCTCAGCTCCGGGGAGGGCGTCGTCATCCGTCGTGGGGTCCGTGCCGGTGGCGTGCTGCCGGGTGGGTTCGGGCTGAGACTTCCGTGCCGTCGAAAGATCGGATGTCACCGTGTCGGGTGTCGACCTATTCAGTGTGGCAATGCTTTCCGTGTGGCGATCGGCGTCATCACCCGTGTCGATGCCCAAACCGGCGAGCGCATCGCGCACGCCCTGCTTGGCTGCGGCACTGAGGTCCGACGCCAACTTGTCGAGATCGATGCGGGGCATGAGCCCAGCTCGGGTCGGGACCCCCATGTTCTCCGGAGTGCGGTCATAGGCGAGGTCGATCAGGACCTTCAGGGTCGGCTCGACCAGATCGATCAGTGGAGCCGGAATTCCGATGTCGCGCAACGGCTGCAGCAGCGGGAGGTGTTCGGAGTGCACCAGATAGTAGGTGGTGTTGCCGGATGTGTGGGACTGGTACGTGCTCGGATCGTTCAGGTTGATCACCGAAGACCCGTAGTTCGGATGTAGATAGAAGTACCCGAACAATGCGTTGAGGTCCGCCAGCAGATTGAGTGGGTATTTGGGGAAGTCGGCGATCAGGTCGTACTCGCGGGCGATGTCGATCGTCTGGTACTCATCGTCGGGGGTGGCGCCGTCGAAGCTGACGCCGAGGATCGGGATGTAAAGACCCCCGAACCGGGCCAGGATGCCGCCATTGGGCCGGTTGGGGTTGGCCACGAGCACAAACGACAGCTCCTCGGCAGAGGGGACGGTGGCGCCCTGTGCTCGTAGATCAGCGAGATTGCGCTTCTCCCGGGTGGCGATGTTGGCGCTCTGCGAGTAGCCGACGACGATCTTCTCTCCCGGTGTGGCGAATACGGCGTTGTTCAAGTTGAGTACACCGCGGGCAACCGAGGTGTCGAAGCTGATGTCGGTGAGGCCCGTGGCGGGCCAGAAGTGTTCGGGTGTCGGCACCCAGTGCAGGTCGTCATCGTCGAGGTGCCGGTCGGACAGGTAGGTGTTGTTCACCTGGTCCACGTACGTCCCGGTACCCCATTGGTGTGGGTCGCCCAGCGCTTTCATCCCGGTCCCGCCCATGATGAGTGCCGTTGCCGCCAGTTGAACCAACGTGCTCATGCCTGCCGTCAGCACCAGCCCGACGGTGCCGATCAGGGCGACCAGCGTCAGTGCCGGCAGCCGAAGCACACGAATGCGCATCCTTGACCTCCCTTTCGCAAAACTCCCAAGGGAAGGCCCACACGCCGATCAAATGCCGAAGCCATTCCCGACCCAAATGGATGGTGGAGCATGTCAACGTCGAGTGAAGGCAAATTGAGAAAATTGCGTTGATAAAGGGAAAAATCGTGGTGAAAGACAGCATTTGCCATGGAATAGGGCACACGCAGTTAAGCCGTAGATGAAATCTACGGCGTGTGTCAGAGCGTGGGAGCGCTCGCGATATGGGTCGAACATACATCCGTGGTACGTGCATGTACCGCAGATTTCGGCAACTTGGTATGACGATGTACCGGCTGGGATCGGCGCGCGGTGGTCGTCGGCGTGACGGCGAGAAACGGGGCCGGTCGTTGGCGGGCGGCTGCCCTGAGACAATGGCGGCGTGTCAGAAAGTGCGTTGTTGGCCCTGTGGATCGCTGTCGCGGTCGTCGCCGTTCTCGTCGTCGTTGCACTCACCGTGGGGCTGGTGCGTTACCGGCGGCGGCGGATCAGCCTTTCCGAGCGGGACACGACGAAACCGCTCGACCGCTCCGGGGGCTACACGGCCTCTTCGGGGATCACGTTCAGCCAAGCGGGTTCTGCCACGGCAGAGCGCGTCGACACCGGTGGGCTGCCTGCGGTCGGCGACGACGCCACCATTCCGCGTGACGCACCGAGACGCACCATCTCCGATGTTCAGCTGCCGGAACCGCCGGCCGAGCCGGCTGCACCGGAGGAGCTGGCTGCACCGGAGAAGCCGGCCGAGCCTGAAGTGGCCGCCGAGCCGGAACCTGCCGCGACCGAGGCGCCCGATCCTGTCGCGGCCGCTGTGGAGGACATCGCCCCGGCCGAAGGGCGGATGGACCGGCTGCGGGGCCGCCTGTCCAAGTCCCAGAACGCGTTGGGCCGCAGCATGCTCGGATTGCTCGGCGGAGGCGATCTCGACGAGGACTCGTGGGAGGCCGTCGAGGACACCCTGCTGATCGCAGACCTCGGTCCGGTGGTCACGGAATCCGTTGTCGCGGCATTGCGTGAACGGATGGCCAGCAAGAGCGTGCGCAGTGAAGCGGATGCGCGGGCGGTGCTGCGCGAGGTACTGATGTCGGAGCTGCGGCCGGAACTGGACCGGTCGATCAAGGCGCTGCCGCACGCCGACAAGCCTTCTGTGTTGTTGGTGGTCGGGGTGAACGGCACCGGCAAGACGACCACCGTGGGCAAGCTGGCTCGTGTACTGGTCGCCGATGGCCGCCGCGTGGTGCTCGGCGCCGCCGACACGTTCCGCGCCGCGGCTGCCGATCAATTGCAGACCTGGGCCGCGCGCGTCGGCGCAGAGGTGGTGCGAGGGGCCGAGGGCGCGGACCCAGCATCGGTGGCGTTCGACGCCGTCGACGAAGGTGTCAGGGCCGGGGCTGATGTTGTCGTCATCGACACCGCAGGCCGCCTTCACACCAAGACCGGGCTGATGGATGAACTCGGCAAGGTCAAGCGGGTGGTGGAGAAGCGCGCTGCCGTCGACGAGGTGCTGTTGGTACTCGATGCCACCATCGGCCAGAACAGTCTCCCGCAGGCCAAGGTGTTCGCCGAGGTCGTCGACATCACCGGAGTGGTGTTGACCAAGCTCGACGGCACCGCCAAGGGCGGCATCGTGTTCCGTGTCCAGCAGGAACTCGGGGTTCCGGTCAAGCTTGTCGGACTCGGTGAAGGCCCCGACGACCTCGCTCCGTTCGAGCCGGCGGCGTTCGTCGACGCCTTGCTGGGATGACCAAAAACCCAGGCAAACGCACGGCGTAACACCGGCGAAACGCAGCCTGCCTATCCGTTCACACGAGCGAAACGCAACGGCGCCGTGGCTGAAACATCCACTCAGCATTGTCTTGGACCAGGTCAATGGTCGTAAATCCCTGCGACCGTGGCGTGGTTGAAGGAGGAAACTGCGAGTGGAGCAATTCCCGATATTGGGTGCGCCGGATACCGGTGACACAGCATGGATGCTGGCCAGTGCCGCACTTGTGCTGTTGATGACGCCGGGCCTGGCCTTCTTCTACGGCGGCATGGTCCGTGCCAAGGGCGTGCTCAACATGATCATGATGAGCGTCAGCGCCATGGGTGTGGTGACAGTGCTGTGGGCGCTGTACGGCTATTCGGTTGCGTTCGGTGACAACACCGCCGGCGTGATCGGTGATCCCGCACAGTTCTTCGGTCTCAAGGGCTTGATCGGGGGGAACGGGTCGGCCGATGCGCCCATCGCGCTGGTCGGGACGATCCCGGCGACCGTGTTCGTCGGCTTCCAGCTGATGTTCGCGATCATCACGGTCGCACTGATTTCCGGCGCGGTCGCCGACCGCATGAAGTTCGGTGGCTGGCTGCTGTTCGCCGGGCTGTGGGCGACTTTCATCTACTTCCCGGTCGCGCACTGGGTATTCGACTTCGACGTCAAGGGCTCCGACGGCGAGACCGTGATTCATCAGGGTGGCTGGATTGCCAACCAGCTCAAGGCAATCGACTTCGCCGGTGGCACTGCGGTGCACATCAACGCGGGCGCTGCCGGCCTGGTCCTGGCCATCATCCTGGGCAAGCGGCTCGGCTGGCCCGGTACACCGATGCGCCCGCACAACCTTCCGTTCGTGATGCTCGGTGCGGGCCTGCTCTGGTTCGGCTGGTACGGCTTCAACGCGGGTTCTGCCGTGTCGGCCAACGGAATTGCCGGTTCCACCTTTGTCACGACCACGGTGGCGACCGCGACGGCGATGCTGGCCTGGCTGCTCACCGAGCGAATTCGTGACGGACACGCCACTTCTCTGGGTGCGGCATCGGGCATCGTTGCCGGGCTGGTGGCCATCACGCCGTCCTGCTCGTCGGTGAACGTGCTGGGGGCGTTGGCGATCGGCGCCGTCGCAGGTGTGCTGTGCGCGCTGGCGGTGGGCCTGAAGTTCAAGTTCGGCTTCGACGATTCACTCGACGTCGTGGGTGTCCACCTGGTCGGCGGCATCGTCGGCACGTTGATGGTGGGTCTGGTGGCCACCACAGAGGCACCGGCCGCGGTCGCCGGCCTGTTCTACGGCGGCGGGTTCGACCAGCTGTGGCGACAGGCGGTCGGGGCCGGGGCGGTTCTGCTCTATTCAGCGGTGGGTACCGCTATCTTGGCGTTGATTGTGAAATACACCGTGGGCCTGCGCCTGGACAAAGAGGAGGAGGCATCCGGTATCGACGAGTCCGAGCACGCTGAGGGCGGCTACGACTTCGTCGCTGTCGGAACCGGTTCTGTTCTTGGTCGTCACGGCGGGGAGGAATAAGGAAATATGAAGCTGATCACTGCGATCGTCAAACCGTTCACGCTGGAGGATGTCAAGACCGGCCTGGAACAGACGGGCATTCTGGGAATGACCGTCAGCGAGGTACAGGGTTACGGTCGCCAGAAGGGGCACACCGAGGTCTACCGCGGCGCTGAGTACTCGGTCGATTTCGTGCCGAAGGTCCGGGTGGAGGTCGTTGTCGACGACTCCGCGGTCGACAAGGTCGTGGACGTCATCGTGCAGGCCGCGCGGACCGGCAAGATCGGCGACGGGAAGGTTTGGGTCAGCCCCGTCGACACCGTGGTCCGGGTGCGCACCGGTGAGCGGGGGGCTGACGCCCTGTAGTCGGAGCGTCCATCGAGGCGTCCTCTCCCGGCCGGCAATCGCGTGAGCACTACCCGGTGATCAGCCGGGGAGGAGTCGAAATGACAGAGAACAACCGAGAATTCACCGGAGCCTCCTCACAGGGGGCTCCGGTGGCTTCATCGCGTCCCGCCAACGATCTGGCGGCGGCCACCCAGCAGTTGCTCGGTGGGGGGTCGCGTCAACTGGATGCGGCGGCTCTGCGGGACGCACTGCTCGATCTGCACGAATTCTGGCTCGCGACAAAGGCCGCCGAGATCGGGATCACGGCCACCAGCGGATTCGCGATCGTGGCAACCGGCGGGCTTGGCCGCGGCGAGATGTTGCCGTACTCCGATCTGGACCTCACGTTGTTGCATGACAACATGCCGGTCGAGCTGGTCTCCGAGGTCGCCGAGAAGCTCTGGTATCCCTTGTGGGACGCCAATATTCGTATCGATCACAGTGTGCGCACCGTGCCCGAAGCGCTGAAGGTGGCCGGTGAGGACATCTCAGTGGGCCTGGCCATGCTCGACGCGCGTCACATCGCCGGTGACGCCGATCTGTCGGCACTGCTGGTCAGCGGGTCGCGCCGGCAGTGGCGGATCGGAATCGCCTCGCGGTTCGACGAGCTCGTCGAGCATGCGCGGGCGCGGTGGGAGCGCAGCGGCCAGATCGCGCACCGCGCCGAACCGGATCTCAAGTCGGGCCGGGGCGGCCTGCGTGATGTTCAGCTGCTCAATGCGCTCGCGATAGCGCAACTGGCCGACGTGTATCCGAGCCGGGCCCTGGCCTCGCCGACCGGAACCCTGGGCGATGCCCACCTGGCGCTGCTCAATGTGCGTACCGAGCTGCACCGGGCCTCCGGCCGTGGTCGGGAACTCCTGCTGGCCCAGCACGCCGACGAGATCGGCGCGGCCCTGCGAATCGGAGACCGGTTCGATCTGGCCCGCATGCTCTCCGATGCGGCCCGCACCGTGAGCTACTACGTCGACTCGGGTATTCGCACCGCGGCCAATGCGTTGCCGCGCCGTGGGTTTGCGGCACTGCGCCGCCCGGTGCGCCGGCCACTCGACGAGGGGGTGATCGAGTTCGCGGGTGAGGTGATCCTGGCCCGTGACGCACGCCCGGAACGCGATCCGGGTTTGATCCTGCGGGTCGCTGCGGCCTCGGCGGGCACCGGACTGCCGATGGCGGTGTCCACGTTGAGCAGGCTGGCCGAAACCGCTCCGGAACTGCGCACACCGTGGCCCCGCCAGGCGCTCAAGGACCTGCTGGTGCTGCTGGCGGCCGGTCCCGCCGCGGTGGCCACCATCGAGGCCCTGGACCGGACGGGGCTGTGGGGCCGGCTGTTCCCGGAGTGGGGCGCGGTGCGGGACCTACCGCCGCGCGACGTGGTGCACATCTGGACCGTCGACCGCCATCTGGTCGAAACCGTCTCGCGGGCAGGCGCTTTCACCACAAGGGTGTCACGGCCGGATCTGCTGTTGCTCGGTGCGCTGTGCCACGACATCGGCAAGGGTCGCGGTGGCGACCACAGCGTGATCGGCGCGGAGCTGGCCACCCAGATCGGGACCCGGCTGGGTCTGTGGCCGTCCGACATCGAGGTGCTGTCCAAGATCGTCCGGTACCACCTGCTGCTGCCCGATACCGCGACACGACGAGATCTGCAGGACCCCAAGACCATTGACGCGGTAACCGACGCGCTCGGTGGGGACATGGTGCTACTCGAGCTGCTGCACGTCTTGGCCGAGGCCGATTCGCTGGCGACGGGGCCCGGAGTGTGGGGCGACTGGAAGGCATCGCTGATCGGGGATCTGGTCCGACGGTGCCGACTGGTGATGGCCGGCGAGCCGCTGCCGCAGCCCGATCCCGTCGAACCTCGATTCATGGAGCTGGCCGCGGACGCCGGCATCCACGTCGAACTCACGCCGGGCGAGGGCCCGCACATCTATGACGTGACGATGATCGCCGCGGACCGGCGCGGCCTGCTGTCCAAGGCGGCCGGCGTGCTGGCACTGAATTCACTGCGCGTCCACTCGGCATCGGTCAACAGTCACGAGGGCTCGGCGATCAACACCTTCGTGGTGTCCCCGCACTTCGGCGCACCGCCGGCCGCCGAACTGCTTCGCCAGCAGTTCATCCTGGCGCTCGAGGGTGAACTGGACGTGATCGGTGCGCTGGAACGGCGCGATCAGGAGGCCGCTCAGCACCCGACCACCCGTGCCGGTGAGATCCTCGCGTCGGTGCCGGCCAACCACGTGCCCGCTCCGCCGCGCATCCTGTGGTCGCCCGGCGCCACGCCTTCAGACCTCATCGTCCAGATCCGCACCATCGATCGGGCAGGTCTGCTGGCGCGGCTGACCGCGGTGTTCGAGCGGGACGGTGTCGACGTCGCCTGGGCCAAGGTGACCACGTTGGGTTCCTCGGTGGTCGACGTGTTCTGCATCACCGCACCGGCATTGGCCGCCGACGAGTCAGGTCGGGCTGCGTTCCGGGCGGAACTGGAGCGCGACATGTTCGCGATCCTGCCCGCGCCGCCACCGGCGAAACCGGTGCAGCAGGCAGGGTGACGGGTACGCGAAGATTGGCCGCATGACGAATTTCGCGGGCCAGAACTTCGGGTACGGTCCGCCGCCCCAGTACGGCTATGGCTCGCCACCCCAATATGGCTATGGTGCGCCGACCCCGTACGGCTACGGACCCCCGGTTCATGGCCAGGAGCCCGAGCGGTTCTCACCCGCCGCGCAAACCATCGTCAGCGCCGTGCTGCTGTTGCCCACCATCCTGATCTTCTTCCTGGAATCCTGGCTGAGGCATGCGGAATGGCTCAAGAGCTCGTCGGAGCTGATGAGAAATGTCTGGGCCTTGGGTTCCAACGCCGTGCTTTGGCTGTACTTCCTGGTGGTCATCGCCTTCTGGGCGCGGCGTAACCGACGGGTTGCCGCGGTGACCGTCGTGATCGCGATGACGATGCTCGACACCGCGGTGTTGGCGGCGTACCTGTGGTACCCCTCCCTGTATCGGATGACGGGTGGTTCACCTGCGCTGATGTGGGTGCTCGATGCGTGTCCCGTGCTGATCGCGGTGGGTCAGGTAAGCGCCTGGGGCATAGCGCGTCGACGCAACAAGATCTGGGCCGTCGGCCTGATCGCGACTGTGGTGTTCGCAACCGTCGATCAGCTGGTGCGTCAATCGCTGATCCGGGACGCGGTTCACAATCACGAATCCTTCGACGGTGCGTGGTGGAGCCAGTGGTGGGGCGCGGCGGCCACGAGCATGGGCATCTTCGTGCTTTCCTGCCTGATCTGCTGGGCGGCGGACGCCATGAGTTCCGCCTCGCGGCGCACGACCACGCCACAATTCGGCGGCCCGCTAGGCTTACCACGTGTTTGAGAGCCTGTCTGACCGGTTGACCGGAGCCCTGCAGGGCCTACGCGGCAAAGGGCGGTTGACCGACGCCGATATCGACGCCACGGCGCGCGAGATCCGGTTGGCCCTGCTGGAGGCCGACGTCTCGCTGCCGGTGGTGCGTGCCTTCGTGTCGCGCATCAAGGATCGCGCCAAGGGTGCCGAGGTCTCGGCCGCGCTGAATCCGGCGCAGCAGGTGGTCAAGATCGTCAACGAGGAGCTGATCGGCATCCTCGGCGGCGAGACCCGTCAACTGGCCTTCGCCAAGAACCCGCCGACCGTGATCATGCTGGCCGGCCTGCAAGGCGCCGGCAAGACCACGCTGGCCGGCAAGCTGGCGAAATGGCTCAAGGGGCTGGGCCACACCCCGCTGCTGGTGGCGTGTGACCTGCAGCGGCCCGGCGCGGTCAACCAGCTGCAGATCGTCGGCGAACGCGCGGGCGTGGCAGTCTTCGCCCCGCACCCGGGCACCGCCCCCGGCGCGCACGAATCCGACGGCGCGGGGGACCCGGTGGCAGTGGCCGCGGCCGGCCTGGCCGAAGCCCGGGCCAAGCACTTCGACGTCGTCCTCGTCGATACCGCGGGCCGCCTCGGCATCGACGACGAACTGATGAGCCAGGCTGCCGCGATCCGTGACGCCGTGCGTCCGGACGAGACCCTGTTCGTCCTCGACGCCATGATCGGTCAGGATGCCGTCGCCACCGCCGAGGCGTTCCGTGAGGGTGTCGGATTCACCGGTGTGGTGCTGACCAAGCTCGACGGCGATGCGCGCGGTGGTGCCGCGCTGTCCGTGCGTGAGATCACCGGCATGCCGATCCTGTTCGCGTCCGCGGGGGAGAAGCTCGAAGACTTCGATGTCTTCCACCCCGACCGGATGGCCAGCCGCATCCTGGGGATGGGCGACGTGCTCACCCTCATCGAGCAGGCCGAGCAGGTATTCGACCAACAGAAGGCCGAGGAGGCCGCCGCCAAGATCGGCTCGGGCGAGCTGACGCTGGAGGACTTCCTCGAGCAGATGCTGGCGATCCGCAAGATGGGCCCGATCGGCAATCTGCTCGGCATGCTGCCCGGTGCCGGCCAGATGAAAGATGCGCTGGCCGCCGTGGACGACAAGCAGCTGGACCGCGTACAGGCGATCATCCGCGGCATGACCCCGGCCGAGCGGGCCGACCCCAAGATCATCAACGCGTCCCGGCGGCTACGTATCGCCAACGGCTCCGGGGTGACCGTGTCCGAGGTCAATTCGCTGGTCGACCGGTTCTTCGACGCGCGCAAGATGATGTCGTCGATGGCCGGCCAGATGGGCATGCCGTTCGGACGCAAGAACACGCCGCGCAAGGCCGCCAAGGGCAAGAACAAGCAGGCCGGCAAAAAGGGCCGCAAGGGTGCGGGCCCGACGCCACCGAAGGTGCGTAACCCGCTGGGTGCCGGCGGGCTTCCCGCCGGCTTCCCCGACCTGTCCAACATGCCCAAGGGGCTGGACGAGCTGCCGCCCGGCCTCGCCGATTTCGACCTGTCCAAGCTGAAGTTCCCGGGCCAGAAGTAGTTCGGTGCGCGCGCTCCACCTCCGGGGACGCGGCCTGCCCGACGGCGAAGCCGTCGAGTGGTGGGTGGCCGATGGAGTGCTGTCAGTGGAGCCGATTGCCAACGCGGACACCGTGTTTGACGGTGGCTGGATCATCCCCGGCCTGGTCGACGCCCACTGCCACGTAGGCCTGGGCCCGGGCGGTGCCGTCGACATCGACGAGGCGGTCACCCAGGCCGAAACCGAGCGTGACGCCGGTGCGCTGTTGCTGCGCGACGCCGGTTCGCCCGTGGACACCCGTAGCTTCGACGACCGTGAGGACCTGCCGCGCATCATCCGGGCCGGTCGGCATCTGGCCCGGCCCAAGCGCTATTCACCCGGTTTGCCGATCGACATCGAGGACGAGTCGCAACTGCCCGCGGCCGTGGCCGAGCAGGCCCGCTGGGGCGACGGCTGGGTGAAACTGGTCGGCGACTGGATCGACCGCGGTATCGGAGACCTGGCACCGCTGTGGTCCGACGGGATCCTCAAGGCCGCGATTGACGCGGCCCACGCCGAAGGGGCACGGGTCACCGCGCACGTGTTCGGCGAAGAGGCCCTACCCGGGCTGATCAACGCCGGCATCGACTGCATCGAGCACGGCACCGGGATCACCGACGACACCATCGAATTGATGCTCGCGCACGGGACGGCGTTGGTGCCCACCCTGATCAACATCGACAACTTCCCCGGGATCGCCGACGCGGCCGGCAAGTACCCGGCCTACGCGAAGCACATGCGCGATCTCTATGCCTCCTGCCGCCGCCGGGTCGGCGCGGCCCACGAGGCGGGGATTCCGATTTTCGCGGGTACCGATGCGGGCGGGATGATCGCCCACGGCCGTATCGCCGACGAGGTCGAGGCGCTCAAGGGCATCGGGATGAGCCCGACAGCCGCGCTCGGAGCGGCCAGTTGGGATGCTCGGGCCTGGCTGGGCCGGCCCGCGCTGGAGCACGGAGCGTCCGCAGACCTGGTGTGCTACGGCGACGATCCCCGCCACGGCGGCGTCAGCCACCCGGAACTGGTGATCCTGCGCGGTCGCGTCTACTGACAGTTGCGCCCGGTGATCTTGTGCACCTCCGGTAACGTCCGCCGTTACCCGAGGCGCACGAATCACGCGTTCTGCGCGGCTTCGGCGATCTTGTCCAGCAATGTGCGTAGGCGTTTGGTGTTTGCGGATCCCAGTTGAGTGCTGAGCTGTTCCTCGACTTCCGCGACCACGGCATCGGCGCGGCGCAGGGCGTCGCGGCCCACGTCGGTGAGGTGCAACTCCTGGACATGGCGATGGCGTGGGTGCGGTTTGCGCTCCAGTTGGCCGCGCTTTTCCAGGCGGTCCGCCAGCGACGCGACTGCCTGTGGGGTGACGTTGAGGCGCCTGGCCACCTCCGCGCCGGTCAAGCCCGGGTCGGCGTGCACCGACATCAGCAACGAGTAGTGCGCCACCGGGATGTCCAGCGAGCGCAGTCGCTGCTCCTTGAGTGTCTGCACGGCACCCTCGGCCTTGCGTAGCGCCCAGGTCACGCGGTCCAGTGCATCGGCACCGACCGGCCCCTGGTCAGTCTCCTTCACTGGTCGAGGGTACGACACGCGACGTCTGTTAGACGTTTGCTGTGCACCAAAGGTTTGAGACCAGCCGACCGGGGAGTCATCACAAGCGTCAAGGAGGCTGGTCACAGCCTGATTCGCTGTAGTCGACCTGACAGAACCAGCCACGGGATCAATGATAACAAGCCCTTGTGAACTATCAAGTGTTTGATAGTATGAAGGCGGTTTAGTCCGTTGCTCGGTGTGGGTTGACGTTTGCCGCTTGCCGCTTGCCGCTTGCCGCTTGCGATCGATGCAAGCGTCCGCGCACTGACGACACGGCTCACGAGAGGATTTGAGATGGAATTGACGGATCGGACGTGGCTTGTCACAGGTGGCGCGACGGGTATCGGGCTCGCGCTGGCGAAGGCGGTCGGTGCGCGTGGTAATCGCGTCATCATCTGTGGACGCAATCAGGCGAATCTGGACAGGGCGTGTAGCGAGGATCCCAATTTGATTGCCCGCCAATGCGATATTGCGGACGGTGCGAGCCGGGGAGCGCTGGTGAGTTGGCTCGCTGCCGAGTATCCCGACCTGAGCGTGCTGGTGAACAACGCGGGGATTCAGATTCCGCGGGATTTCCGCGCCGGTGATGCGGCCCGGGAGCTGGACGCCGAGATCGCGACCAACCTTGCCGCGCCGGTGCATTTGATCGACGAATTGTTGCCACAACTGCGGCGACAGCCCGCTGCGACGATCATCAATGTGACGTCAGGTCTCGCGTTCGCGCCGCTGGCCGTCTTCCCGGTCTATTGCGCGACGAAAGCCGCGTTGCACTCGTTCACCCTGAGCCTTCGCCATCAGCTTCGCGGCAGTCCCGTAGAGGTCATCGAGATGGCGCCGCCGATCGTTGCCTCGGGCCTCCGGTCGCAAGCCAGCGCCGAACGTAATCCGGCCGCGAGTGTGGCGGTGACGGCCGAGGAGTTCGTCGCGGATGCGTTGCCCCTGCTGGAGCGTGGCGACGCGGAAGTATTGGTCGGCCAGTCGGCAGGGACTCGCCGTGAGGGCGAAGCGTTGTTTGACCGGATGAACCCGTGAGGAGCGTGTGGTGAAGGTATTGACGGTGGGCGCGACCGGGCTGCACCGCGGCTCAGTACACGTCTCGCACGTAACGGTGGGTCTTGATCAGGTCGTTGACGTAGGCGTGTGCGGCCTCGGCGTCCATGCCACCGCTTTCGGCGACGATCTGGTGCAGGGCGGCGTCGACGTCCTTGGCCATGCGGTCGGCGTCACCACACACGTAGATGTGTGCGCCGTCCTGTAGCCAGTCGAACAGTTCCTTCGAGCTTTCCCGCATTCGTTGCTGCACATACAATTTCGCGGCCTGGTCGCGGGAGAACGCCAGGTCGAGCCGGCTCAGCGTGCCGGATTCGACGAACCCCGTCAACTCGTCGCCGTACAGAAAGTCGGTGGTCCGGCGCCGGTCCCCGAAGAACAGCCAGGACCGGCCGGACGCCCCGGCGGCCTGCCGCTCTTGCAGAAAGGCCCGGAACGGCGCGATGCCCGTGCCCGGGCCGATCATGATGATCGGCACGTCGCCGGCCGGAAGGCGGAAATGATGGTTGGGTCGCAGGTGGACCCGAACCGTCTGCGCGCGCTCGGCAAGATAGGTCGAGGCCACGCCGCCGTGCCGGCGGTCGGTTCCGTCGTAGCGCACGGTGGCCACGGTCAGGTGCACGTGATCGGCATGCACCAGCGGGCTTGACGCGATCGAGTAATCGCGGAACTGCAACGGGCGCAATGTATCGACGACCTCGTCGACGGTGAGGTCGGCCCGCCTGATCAGGTCGAGGACGTCTTCTCCGTAGGCGGCGGGACCCGTCAACTCCTGAAGTGCGCGTGAGGGCGTCCGGATCTCCAGCTTCTCGGTGAGCAGAACACCCAACGCCTCTTCGGCGTCTGCGACCCGGTGCTCGGGGCCCACCTTGAGTTCGGCCAGCATCGCCGCGACCAGATCGGGATCGTTGGTTGCGTGGACTGCCAGCGAATCGCCTGCTTCGTAGGTGATCCCGGATCCGCTGAGGTCCAGCTCGTAGTGGCGGACGTCTTTGTCGGATGCCGCTGTGGTGAGCAGCCGGTTGACCGTCACGGGTACCGCGATGGGGCGGTTGCGGTCCTGGTTACGAGGGGAGGGATCAGCCGCAGGGTTCTCGACGACGACGGCGGGCGCGGCGGTACCGGCCAGCGTCGCGGTCAGCTGCTTGACGAGGTCGGTGGTCCAGGCAGCAGCGGGTTCCTCGTAGCGGCCGTCGACGTCGACCCGGTCGGCCAGGCGGGTCGCGCCGAGCTCTTCGAGCCGCGCGTCCAGCAGTTTCCCTGCGTTGCAGAACAATTCGTAGGACGTGTCGCCGAGGGCGAGCACTGCGAAACTCATGTGTTCCAGCCGCTCGGTCGAGGCGCTGATCGCTTCCCAGAACAACGTGGCGGTGTCAGGGAATTCGCCGTCACCGAAGGTTGACGTCACCACGATGAAATGTGTTGTGCTACTGAGGAGGCCGAGTTCCACCTGGTTGAGTTCCACGGCCTCGGCGGGGATTCCGGCGGCCGTAGCGGCTTCGGCGAACGACATGGCGGCATCTTCGGCGTTGCCCATGTCGGTGCCATAGGCGACCACCAACGAGAACTCACGGTCGGACACATCGGCTCCCCTCATCGCGCGCGGGCACACCACACGAATTTAGGGTGACCTTACTTTCTCGCGAGTGCCGTTGGGGCCCTACCCCTCTAGGGTCACTGTGAGAAGCCGTAGTCGAACAAGTCGATCGCCTGACCGTACAGATCGCCGGTGCCGTACATCTGGACCACGACCAGGCGTCGGTTTCCGCGTTGGGCGGCACCCACATACGTCTTGCGGGCCAGATCGGTATATCCGGTCTTGCCTGCGATGTCACCGGGGTAGCGCGCGAGCAGTTCGTTCTGGTTGGTCAGGGTCTTACCAGGGAACTGCGCCGACGGTTGCCGCATGATCTGTGCGATCAGCGGGTACCTCAGCGCCGCTCGCAGGATCACCGCCAGGTCGTGTGGAGTGGTGACGGTTTCCCAACCGGGCCCGTCGAGGCCCGACGGCGAGGAGACCCGGGTGTTGCGGGCGCCGACGCTGGCCGCCTTGCGGGTCATCGCCGCCACCGTGGCGGGCTGACCACCGAGCATGTCGGCGAGCATGTTCGCCGCATCGTTGCCCGACACCATGAGCAGCGCTTCGAGCAGCTGCCGGGTGGTGTATGGCTGCCCAGGGACAAGCCTCACACACGAGCATTCGACCTTGGTGTGCGACTGGTTGGCTCGCGCGAAATTGTCGGGCCTCAGGTGATCGAGCACGACCATCGCCAACAGCGGCTTGATGGTGCTGGCCGGCGCGTACGAGCCGTTGGGGTCCTTGGACGCCAGCACCTGACCGGTGTCCAGATCGGCGACCAACCAGGCCTTGGCAGGTCCGTCGGGAATCTGGGCGCCGACGGGCTGCGCACTTGGCTGCGCGTTCGCGGCGGGCGTGACCGACAGCACCGCGCCGAGGGCGAGCGCGGTCGCCGCGAACAGTATTCGCACAGGGGGCGACGTTACGGAGCGCAGGACTCGCGCAGCGCGCGATCCGGTTTCCGATTGGTTGCGATGGTCGGGGCGCCGAAACCGCTACAGCGCGGCGATACCTGCCGAGCGGTCTTGCGCGAAACCCCAGTCCAACAGGCTGGCGGCCTGGTCCCAGTAGGTCGGCCCGCCTTCCTTGACCAGCCCGTACATCATCGCGATCACCAACCGGCGGCCGTCGCGTTGCGCTGCGCCGACAAACGTCTTGCGCGCCACATCTGTGAAACCGGTCTTACCGCCGAGCATCCCCGGATAGCGGCCCAGCATCTCGTCCTGGTTGGCCAACGTGACCGGGCCGCTGGGACCGGGGAACGACGCCGACGGCGACGACGTGATCGCGGCGAACACCGGATTGGCCAGTGCGGCGCGGAAGATCACGGCCAGGTCCCGTGGCGTGGTGGCCCCGTCGATGCCGGGCCCGTTCAGACCCGACGGTGATCCGGCATGGGTGGCGTTGGCGCCGAGCGCCGCGGCCTTGGCGTTCATCTTGGCCACAGCGGCGCCCTTGCCGCCGAGCATGTGCGCCAAGGTGTCGGCGGCGTCGTTGCCGGAGACCAGCAGCGCGGCGTCGAGCAGTTGTTGCATGGTGTAGGTGCGACCGGCTTTGATCCCGACGCAGGTGCACTCGACTTTCGCGTCGGCTCCGTCGGCGACGACGGTAGCGTCCAGGGGAAGTTCGTCGAGGGCCACCAGCGCCAGCAGTGTCTTGATGGTGCTGGCGGGTGCGTGCGGGACGTACTGGTCTCGACCGGCCAGGATCTGGCCGGTATCGATGTCGGCGACGATCCAGGCCGGCGCGGGACCGTCCGGGATGGGCGCCGAGCCCACCTGCTGCACAGCGGCGTCGGCCGAGGCGGTGGGGGAGCCGACCACAGCTCCGACTACAACTGTGGGGAGGAGTGCCGCGAGACAGAGCGAGATTGAGCCGACGAGCCTGACCATGTGCACTGACCCTAAAGCGTGCACGTTCCTCGCGCATAGGAGCCCGAGGAAGATTCGACGAATTCGAGGGGAGACACCGTGGCAGAACCCGCCACCATGCCCGAGGCGGAACGCAAGTGGATGGTCGACACGCTGCTGGCGTTGCTGCAGACCCCGAGCCCGTCGGGACGCACCGACGCCGTGATGCAGTTGATCGGCGACATTCTCAACGACCTCGGCGTGCCGTTCACTTTGACCCGGCGCGGCGCGTTGACTGCCGAACTGCCGGGTGAGTCGCCCACCATCGACCGGGCGCTGGTGGTGCACTCCGACACCATCGGATGCATGGTCCGGGATCTGAAGGACAACGGCCGCCTCGAATTGGTCCCGGTCGGCACGTTCTCCGCGCGGTTCGCTGCGGGCGCCCGGGTCCGGATCTTCTCCGACGACCCCGACGAGTTCTTCACGGGCACGATCATGCCGCTCAAGGCCAGCGGGCACGCCTACGGCGACGAGATCGACACCCAGCCCACCGACTGGGATCACGTGGAGGTCCGGGTGGACCGGAACGTGTCGACGCGTGCCGATCTGGAACGTCTGGGTCTGAACGTCGGCGACTTCGTCGCGCTGATCGCCAGCCCCGAACTCACCGAGGACGGATTCGTGGTGTCCCGGCACCTCGACGGGAAAGCGGGGGTGGCGGTCGCGTTGGCCCTGGCCAAGACGATCGCAGAGCAGAAGATCGTGCTGCCGCACCGCGCGACGCTCATGGTGACCATCACCGAGGAAGTGGGGCACGGCGCCAGTCACGGGCTGCCACCCGATGTGGCCGAGCTGGTCTCGGTGGACAACGCGGTCTGCGCCCCGGGCCAGCATTCGATCGAGCACGGTGTGACGATCCCGATGGCCGACCTGCACGGCCCGTTCGACTATCACCTGACCCGCAAGCTCTGCCGCCTGGCCGAGGGGCAGGGCATCCCGTTCGCGCGGGACGTGTTCCGTTACTACCGGTCCGACGCGGCGGCGGCCATCGAGGCGGGCGCAGGTACCCGGGCGGCGCTGGTGGGGTTCGGTCTGGACGGCAGCCACGGGTGGGAACGGACTCACCTGGACTCGTTGGAGGCGACCTATCTACTGCTGAACGCCTGGCTGCAGACACCGTTGACATTCGAGGCGTGGGATTCCAACCCGACCGGCGCGCTCCGCGACTTCCCGTCCTCGAAGCAGCCGGCGCCCAGTGAGCAGTGGGTGCCGTTGTCCCGCGGTGACTTCACCGAGCCGGGCGACGCCTCGCCGGGGGAGCATTGGCCGCCTTCGGAGGGCCCGCAATCCTGACGCGCACGTGAGGAGCAATCTGGGTCGGCGGACGTGAAGAGCAACAAGGATCGGTGGTGTTGAATCGAATGGTGCTGAGCCTGGAAGAGATTTCGGACCGCCTGGAGATCCAGCAGTTGCTGATCGACTACTCCACGGCGATCGACCGTCGACTGTTCGATGACCTGGATGCGGTGTTCACCGCCGACGCCTATATCGACTACCGGGCGATGGGTGGCATCGACGGTAAATACCCGGACGTCAAGGCCTGGTTGGCCGAAGTGCTGCCGAACTTTCCGGCCTATGCCCACATGCTCGGGAACTTCGATCTTCGCATCACGTACGACCCGGCCGGCGACACCGCATCCTCGCGCACCATCTGCTTCAACCCGATGGTGCTGCCGGGGCTGGAGCAACAGGTGTTGTTCTGCGGGCTGTGGTACGAGGACGAGTTCGTCCGCACGGCCGATGGTTGGCGGATGAGCCGCCGCGTCGAGACCAAGTGCTTCGACAAGATCGTCTGACGACGCCGGTCCCCGCGACGAGTGGCCAGTTGCGACACGCAACCATCGAAAACTTGTGCGATAACTGGCCATTCGGACCAGATTTGGGCTGGTCGGCATCGTTCTGGCACAATTGGCGGCTGTCTGCCGTGCGACTCGTTCAATGCGCTGCGCGGCGGTCACACACGTAAGGCAAAACCGGATCGGGCAATTCCGCCCGCATCGCCGAATTGCAGCGTGACACGCAAGGAGAAGTGCTTAACCATGGCTGTCAAGATCAAGCTCACCCGGCTTGGCAAGATCCGCAACCCCCAGTACCGCATCGCCGTCGCCGACGCGCGCACCCGCCGCGAAGGCCGCGCCATCGAGGTCATCGGCCGCTACCACCCCAAGGAAGAGCCGAGCCTGATCGAGATCGATTCGGAGCGCGCGCAGTACTGGCTGGGTGTCGGTGCTCAGCCCACCGAGCCGGTTCTGGCCCTGCTGAAGATCACCGGTGACTGGCAGAAGTTCAAGGGCCTGCCGGGTGCCGAGGGCACGCTGAAGGTCAAGGAGCCCAAGCCGTCCAAGCTGGACCTGTTCAATGCTGCGCTGGCCGAGGCCGAGAGCGGCGCCGGTGCCGCGGCGGTGACGCCGAAGAAGAAGAAGGCTCCGAAGAAGGATCAGCAGGACGAGGCCGCCGCCGAGGCGACCGGCACCGAAGCTGAGGCACCTGCGGCCGCCGACGAAGCCGCAAGCGAGAGCTGAGCATCGCAGTGAGTTCTGTCGTGGTCGACGCCGTCGAGCACCTGGTCCGCGGCATCGTGGACAATCCCGACGACGTACGTGTCGACATGGTCACCAACCGCCGTGGGCGGACCGTCGAGGTGCACGTGCACCCCGATGACCTGGGCAAGGTCATCGGACGCGGCGGCCGTACGGCCACTGCGCTGCGGACCTTGGTCGCGGGCATCGGTGGGCGCGGTATTCGCGTCGACGTGGTGGACACCGACCAGTAGCGTCGGATCCATGGACCTGGTTGTCGGGCGGGTTGTCAAAGCTCACGGCATTACCGGCGAGGTTGTCGTCGAGGTCCGCACCGACGACCCCGACGCCCGGTTCACCCCTGGCGTGGCCCTTCGGGGCCGCGCCAAAGGGGGTGGGGAGCGCACTTTCTCGGTGGAGTCCGTGCGTGAACACTCGGGTCGGCTGCTGGTTCGCCTGGCCGGTGTCAGCGACCGCAATGCCGCCGACGCGTTGCGTGGCACGGTGTTCGTCGTCGACACCGCCGAGCTGCCCGCGATCGATGATCCCGACGAGTTCTATGACCACGAACTCGAAGGGCTGCGGGTCGTCACGGTCGACGGCACCGCGGTCGGTGTGGTCCGCGAGGTACTGCACACCGCGGCCGGAGAATTGTTGTCGGTCAAGGCCGACGCCGACGGCCGCGAGATACTCGTCCCGTTCGTCAGCGCCATCGTCACATCGGTGTCCCGGGACACCGGAACCGTCGTCATCGATCCTCCGGACGGTCTGCTGAACCTGGACCTGGTCTGACGGGCCGCGCAGTGCGAATAGACGTCCTCACGATCTTCCCGGCCTATCTCGATCCGATCCGGCAGTCGTTGCCCGGCAAGGCGATCGACGCCGGGATCCTCTCCCTGGCCGTGCACGACCTCCGGAACTGGACCCATGACGTGCACCGATCGGTGGATGACTCGCCGTATGGTGGCGGTCCGGGAATGGTCATGAAGGCGCCGGTATGGGGCGAGGCGCTCGATGAAATCTGTTCTGAAGAAACACTTCTGGTCGTACCGACTCCTGCCGGACGCCCGTTCACCCAAGCCGTGGCCGAGCGTTGGAGCACAGAGTCGCATCTGGTGTTCGCCTGCGGCCGGTACGAGGGGATCGACCAGCGGGTGGCCGACGACGCCGCTCGCCGAATGCGGGTCGAAGAGGTTTCCATCGGCGACTACGTACTCAACGGTGGCGAGTCGGCGGCCTTGGTGATGATCGAGGCCGTGGTTCGGTTGATGCCCGATGTGTTGGGCAACCCCGCATCACACCAACAGGATTCGCACTCCGACGGCCTGCTCGAAGGGCCGAGCTACACCCGTCCGCAGAGCTGGCGTGGGCTCGAAGTGCCCGACGTGCTGCTGTCCGGGGATCACGCCAAGATCGCGGCATGGCGCCATGAGCAATCGCTGCAACGCACCCGCGAGCGCCGGCCGGATCTGCTCGACGAGTCCTAGATCCGGCCGCCGGGGAACATCGTCTTGACGGCGTCGGTGATGGTGTCGCGTGCCGTGGCGGCGTTCGTGGGCTGCAGCGCGCCGATCACCATGATGAAGCGACGGTCGGGCCCGATCACGCCGGTCGACAGGTGCATCCAATCCGAGCCGATGCAGCACATCCAACCCTGTTTGACCGCGACCGGTTCTGAGTAGAGGCCCTCGGGAATGCCGAATCGCTGGGGGTAGATGCCGCCCGGTTGGGTGCCGTCGATGGCGTTCGGGGTGGACTGGGCCAGGTTGGACAGGATGACGTTGGCCTGTTCGGCGGGCAGGCCGCCGCTGCCGTTCATCAACATGTCGTAGTAGCGCACCAGATCGGCGGCGGTGCTGATGGTGTTCCACCACCGGCCGTCGTTAGGTGGCCGCGTCGAGCCCAAGCCGTAGCGGGCGGCCACCCGGTTGATGATCGCGCTGCCGCCACTGCGGTTCCAGAAGACCTCGGCGGCACTGTCGTCGGAGGACCGCAGCATCACGTCGAGGTTGTTGCGGTCCTCGGGACTGAGGACGGTCTGCCGCTTGGCTTCCTGCAGCAGCAGATCGTCGGCGATGAACAACTTGACCACCGACGCGATGGCGATGGACGTGCCGTTCCCGTTGGACACCAGCTGGCCGGTGTTGCGGTCGAGCACCAGCACCGTGATCTCGGCGCCGTCACCGGCGGCGTCCTCGGTGGCCCGCTGGGTGCGGTCCTCGAGCCCGGTGAAGCTGGCCGCGGGTTCGCCCGGAGACGCCTCGGGTAATGGAGCCATGCTGCCCTGGGGGACGACGACCGTCAGCTGAGGTGCGTCGGGTGCGTCCGGGGGAGTTCCGTAGACCCGGGCTTCACAGCCGACCGAGATGACGGCCATCGCGACTATTGCCGTCATGCTGGCCGCGCTCGCCACCATCCGCTTCGACGGCCGCCGTGGCATGGTCCTCCTTGAACCGTCAACAAATCCGATGGGCTCTGCGGGACCGGCCCATCGGGTGGGTGAAGCCTAACTGTTGGCCGTGCGGCGCGCGCCCTTAGTCGTGCTCGAAGTATGCTGCCGGAGTCGATACGGATGGGTGCTGTGACTCGCCGGATTTCACGGTATGGGTACCCGTCTGGCACAATTGAGCAGTTGTCTGCGCAGGGCTGGGCCGGCTTGTCCGCGTTCCGCTGCGAGATACACCCCGATACACCCGAAAATAGCTTCGGCTGCGCACGATGTGCGCGCACGTCCGGAGCCGCGAACAACAAGGAAGTGTCACCGATGAACACGCTGGACTTCGTCGATCAGGCGTCGCTGCGCGACGACATCCCGACCTTCAGCCCCGGCGACACCGTCAATGTGCATGTGAAGGTGATCGAGGGCTCGAAGGAACGCATCCAGGTCTTCAAGGGTGTCGTGATCCGTCGCCAGGGTGGCGGCATCCGCGAGACCTTCACCGTGCGGAAGGAAAGCTACGGCGTCGGCGTCGAGCGGACCTTCCCGGTGCATTCGCCCAACATCGATCACCTCGATGTCGTGACCCGCGGTGACGTGCGTCGCGCCAAGCTCTACTACCTGCGCGAACTGCGTGGCAAGAAGGCGAAGATCAAGGAAAAGCGCTGAGCGCGCTGCTCCGCCTGACGAAGCTCTCGTCGCGGGACCGGTCACGACGCTCGCTACTGTGGTGCCTGTGACCGGACCCACCGACTCTGCCGACGCGCGCTCGGAGGGCAACCTCGAAGCCGACCCAGAATCAGATCCCGCGTCCGCGGTGACGGAGTCTGACACCGGCGATGCGCCGGACGAACCGGAGCGCAAGCATTCCACGGCGCGTGAGATCGCCATTCTGGCCACCATCGCCCTGGTGCTGTACTACGTCACGTTGACGTTCATCGCGCGGCCCTATCTGATTCCCTCGGAATCCATGGAGCCGACGCTGCACGGCTGTGCCGGCTGCGTCGGTGACCGCATCATGGTCGACAAGGTGACCTACCGTTTCTCGAAGCCGGAACCCGGCGATGTGGTGGTCTTCAAGGGCCCGCCGTCGTGGAACGTCGGCTACAAGTCGATCCGTTCGGACAACACCGCCATCCGCTGGGTGCAGAATGCGCTCTCTTTTGTCGGTTTTGTGCCGCCGGATGAGAATGACCTGGTCAAGCGTGTGATCGCGGTGGGCGGCCAGACGGTGCAATGCCGTGCTGACACCGGGCTGACGGTCGACGGCAAACAGCTCAACGAGCCGTATCTGGATCCGGCGACCATGATGGCCGACCCCGGTATCTATCCGTGCCTGGGCCCTGAGTTCGGGCCCGTCACCGTCCCGCAGGACCGGTTGTGGGTGTTGGGTGACAACCGGACCCATTCGGCCGACTCGCGGTTCCACTGCACGAATCTGACCGAAGACACCCGGCCCGATGCGCGGCAACGTGTGCTGTGCACAGGCGATCCGATGGCCGGCACTGTTCCGGTGGAGAATGTGATCGGAAAGGCACGGTTCATCGCCTGGCCACCGTCCCGATGGGGCGGTATCAATGGCGTGAACCCGCAGACCAACTCTTAGGAGCTGCCCTGTGCCGCCAGTGGTGAAGGCGTCGTGGCCGCCGCGAACGGTGATCCGGAGGTCCTCTGGGCTGCGCACCCTGGAATCCGCGCTCTATCGCAACGGTCTGGGCCCGGTCGCCGGGGTGGACGAGGTGGGCCGCGGGGCCTGCGCGGGTCCGCTGGTGGTGGCAGCCTGCGTGCTGGGCCCGAATCGCATGGACAGCCTGGCCGCGCTCGACGATTCGAAGAAGCTCGGGGAGCGTGAACGCGAGCGGTTGTTTCCCCTGATCCGCCGGTATGCCCTGGCGTATCACGTGGTATTCATTCCGTCCGATGAGGTGGACCGCCGCGGCGTCCACGTCGCCAATATCGAAGGCATGCGGCGGGCGGTGGCGGGGTTGTCGCTGCGGCCCGGTTACGTGCTGTGCGACGGCTTCCGGGTGCCCGGTCTGGCGGTGCCGTCCCTGCCGGTGATCGGCGGAGATGGCGCGGCCGCCTGCATCGCCGCGGCCAGCGTGCTGGCGAAGGTCAGCCGGGACCGGCTGATGGTCGATATGGAACGGGACCATCCGGGATATGGGTTCGCCGAGCACAAGGGCTACAGCACTCCTGCGCACTCCGCGGCGTTGGCGGAGTTGGGGCCGTGTGCGGAGCATCGCTACTCGTATGTGAACGTGCGGCGGGCCGCAGAGATGACGGACGTGCGGCGGGCCGCAGAGATGACGGACGTGCGGCGGGAAATGGCACCAATGCGGCATGCTGAAACGGCGTACGCAAAGATGGGCGACAAGGCATCAGCACAACGAGAACGAGAAGGACAGCACACCAGATGAGCGCCGAGGATCTCGAGAAGTATGAAACCGAGATGGAGCTCTCGCTGTACCGCGAATACAAGGACATCGTCGGGCAGTTCAGCTACGTCGTCGAGACCGAGCGCCGGTTCTACCTGGCCAACAGCGTGGAGCTGATTCCGCGAAACTCGGAGGGCGAGGTGTACTTCGAGTTGAGGCTCGCCGATGCGTGGGTGTGGGACATGTACCGCCCGGCCCGGTTCGTCAAGCAGGTGCGGGTCATCACGTTCAAGGACGTGAACATCGAAGAGGTCGAGAAGCCCGAGCTGCGGTTGCCGGAGTAACAGCGAACGGAGAGCGACGCGATGGCGAATGTCAGTAAGGGATCCGACGATGTTCGCCGCCGCGCCGATGCGGTGCTGGCGCACTTGCCCGAGGTGCGCACGTGGCAGGAGCCGCTCTACCGAGACCTGCACCAGCATCCCGAACTGTCGCATCAGGAGCGGCGCACCGCGGGTGTGGTGGCGGCACGGCTGCGGGATTCGGGATTGACCGTCCATGAAGGTGTCGGGGGCACCGGCGTGATCGGTGTGCTCGATAACGGTGACGGCCCCCGGGTGCTGATGCGTGCGGATATGGATGCGCTGCCGGTGACGGAGGCGACGGGTTTGCCGTATGCGAGTTCCGAGGCCGGAGTGATGCATGCGTGTGGGCATGACGCGCATGTGACCTGCCTGCTGGGTGCGGCCGAGCTGTTCGCTCGTGGGCCAGAGAGCTGGGCCGGTACGTTGATCACGCTGTTCCAGCCCGCCGAAGAGGTGGGCGACGGGGCTCGTGGAATGGTCGATGACGGCCTGGCCGAGCTGGTCGGCCCGCTGGATGTGGCGTTGGCGCAGCACGTTTTTCCCGTACCGGCCGGGCAGGTGCGTACCCGCAGCGGTCCGGTGTTGACCGCGGCCGACAGCATGCGCATCACGGTCTACGGCCGTGGCGGGCACGGCTCGATGCCGCAGGCCACAGTGGACCCGGTGGTGTTGGCGTCGATGATCGTCATCCGGCTGCAGACGATCGTGTCGCGTGAGGTCGATCCGAGCCAGATGGTGGTGCTGACCGTCGGCAGTATCCGGTCGGGGACCAAGAGCAATGTCATCGGCGATCACGCGGTACTCGAACTCAACCTGCGCACCTTCGACGAATCGGTGCGCGCCGCGGTGCTGGCCGCGATCCGGCGCGTGGTCGTTGCGGAGTGTCAGGCATCCGACTCGCCGCGAGAGCCGGAGTTCGAGTTGTACGCCAGCTTTCCGCTGACCGTCAACGATGCCGAGGTGACGGCCCGGGTCGAGGCCGCCTTCGGCGAGTACTTCGGTGACCGCGCGCAGACCATGCCGGCCGCCTCCGCCAGTGAGGATTTCAGTGAGATCCCCGTGGCTTTGGGGGTGCCGTACACCTTTTGGGGGTTCGGCGGCGCCGACGAGCAGGCCTTCCGCGACGCGGTGGCCGCCGATCGGGTGAGCGCGGACATCCCGGTGAACCACTCACCGCGGTTCGCCCCGGTGCTCCAGCCGACGCTGGACACCGGGACCGAGGCGCTGGTGGTGGCGGGGCTCAGTTGGCTTTAGCCGTGAGGTGCTGGTCGAAGAAGGCGAACACCCGCGTCCAGGCGTCGGCGGTGGCGGCCTCGTTGTAGCCGAAGCCGGCGATCCGCAGAAACGACTGTCCGGGTAGCTGGTTGGCGAAGCTGTGGCCGGCCTCGGGGTAGACCTTGATGTCGGCGGGGATGTTCTTGGCGTCGGTGATGCGCCGTAACCGGTCCGGTGCACCGATACCCATCGGGTCGCGACGTCCGAAGCTGGCGACGATGGGGCAGGACGCGTCGAGGGTATCGTCCAGGTGGCGCGGCAGTGGGGTGCCGTAGAAGGGCGCCGAGGCGCCAAAACCTTTGGGGCCCAGGACAAGTGCGAACTGCCCGCCCATGCAGAAACCCGCGATACCGATGGCCCCGGTGCACTGTGGATGCGTGCGGAGGTGGTCGCGGGCGGCCAGAATGTCGTCGAGTGCCCGTCCCCGCTGAGTCAGCAGGTCACGCATCACCCGGGTGATGCACCGGGCCCGGCCCCCGCGGGAGTAGAGATTCGGCGTGAGTGCGAGATAGCCTGCCGCCGCGACGCGTTCGGAGATCGCCTCGTTGTCCGGGCCATAGCCGATCGCGTCGTGGATGATCACCACCCCGGGCCACGGCCCTTCGCCATTGGGGACGGCGAGCAGAGCATCGATCGGACCGGCCGGGGTTTCCACGGTGAGAGTCGTCACCTCACCGAGGGTAGCGGGCGACCGTCAGGTTCCGCAGAACGTGCGGTAGGCGCCGAAGCTCGCAGGCGCGGGCTCGGCATACCGCTCGAGCCCGGGACGCTCGTCGTAGGGCGCCGTGAGGGCATGCATGAGGTGTCGAACGGGTTCCAGGTCACCGTCGGTGGCGGCGGTCAGCGCCTCCTCGACCAGATGATTGCGGGGGATGTAAACGGGATTCACCCGGTCCATGGCCTCGGCGTCGGGTCCCAGGGCGCGCCACCGTGCGAGCCACTCGTCGAATCCGTCGGCGATGGCGGACTCTCCGCGCGCGGCACGGCCGAGGGTCCGGAAGAAGGTCGTGTAGTCAGTTCGGTGCTGTTGCAGCAGCGCAAGCAGGTCGTTCACCAGAGTGCGGGCCGCCCCGTCGTCGACACCGATGCGCAACCCGAGCTTGGCGTGCATCCCGGCCGACCACGCCGCGTCGAACTGCCCCCCGAAGCCGTGCAGCGCTTGGGTGGCGAGTTCGACGGCTTCGTCACCGTCGTCGGCGAGCAGGGGGAGCAGGGTTTCGGCGAATCGGGCGAGGTTCCACGCGGCCACCGTGGGCTGGTTGCCGTAGGCGTAGCGGCCGCCATGATCGATCGAGCTGAATACTGTTGCGGGGTCGAAGGTTTCCATGAAGGCGCACGGACCGTAGTCGATCGTCTCACCGGAGATGGTCATGTTGTCGGTGTTCATCACGCCGTGCACGAATCCGACCAGCATCCACTGCGCGAGCAGCTTGGCCTGTGCGGAGATCACCGCCTCGTAGAGCGCCAGGTAAGGGTTGGCGGCGCCGGCCGCGTCGGGGTGGTGGCGGGCGATGGCGTGGTCGGCGAGACGGCGCAGCAGCCCGAGGTCTCCGGCCGACTGGGTGTACGCGACGGCGTACTGGAAACTGCCGACCCGCAGGTGGCTCGCGGCGATCCGGGCGAGCACTGCCCCGGGCAGCAGGGTCTCGCGCCGCACTTGCCGTCCGGTGGCCACCACGGCCAGCGATCGGGTGGTGGGAATGCCCATGGCGTGCATCGCCTCGCTGACGATGTACTCGCGCAGCATGGGCCCGACGACGGCCAGACCGTCGCCGCCCCGGGCGAACGGGGTGCGTCCCGATCCCTTGAGGTGCAGGTCGCGGGGACGGTCGCCGGCATCGACGAATTCACCGATCAGCAGGGCGCGCCCGTCACCGAGGCGCGGGACGTACCCGCCGAACTGGTGCCCGGCGTAGGCCTGTGCGACGGGGGTGGCGCCCTCGGGGACGACGGTGCCCGACAGCAGGCCGAGCCCGTCGGGCGTGCGTAGCCAGGACGCGTCGAGCCCGAGCTCGGCGGCCAGCGGCTCGTTGAGCACGAGCAACCGTGGCGCCGGGGTGGCCTCGGCCTGCCACGCGACCGCCATCTCGGGCAGTGCGCGGGCGAAGCGGTTGTCGAGCACAACGGTCGGTTCGGGTGCGATGCTCACGTCTTGAGCCTACGGAGGGTCAGAGGCTGCCCAGGTCGTCCGGCACGTCGACGGCGTACTGCTGTAGAACGTCGAGGGGCACCAGCTCGAGGGTCCGTTCATGGGTGGCGGCCAGCACCACCGGGGCAGCCTTGCCGTCATCGTGCGCACGCAGCCAGTTGACCGCGGTGACGCACCAGCGGTCTCCCGGTGTCAGGCCGGGAAATCGGTACTGCGGTGCCGGTGTCGACAGGTCGTTGCCGATGGACCGTTGGTGTTCGAGGAACTCGGTTGTCACCACCGCGCAGATGGTGTGCCGGCCCGCGTCGGCGTCGCCGGTCGAGCAGCACCCGTCGCGGTAGAACCCGGTGAGCGGGTCCGTGCCGCACTCGTCGAGCGGGCCACCGAGCACGTTGCGATCGGCCATCGCGTCACCGCCTTTTCCTGAAGCTCTGTCCCGTGCCTTCACAATGCCGCATGGATGCGCTGTGCGGTGTCGCGCACCGCACAGCCGAACGTGTCGAACTTGTCGGGCGTGATCCTGCTGCTGGGGCCCGATATCGAAACCGACCCGATGGGTTCGCGTTGCGCGTTGAGGATGCTGGCGCCGATGGCGGTGATCCCGGTGTTGAGCCCCTGTTCGTTCACCGAGTACCCCCGCGCCCGTACCAATTCGATCGTCGCGCTCAGCCGGTCCGGATCGGTGATCGTGTGTTCGGTCTGCGGCAACAGGCGCTGTGACAGGTAATCGGCGACATAGTCGTCGGTACTGGCGGCGAGAAAGGCGATTCCGGTCGCGGAGGCGTGCAACGGAATTCGTGACCCCAACGGCATGAAGGCGCGGAGTGGATGCGGTGTGTCCAAGCGCTCGATGAGGACCAACTCCGGGCCGTCGGGCGCGGCGAGGTGGATGGTCTCGGTGGTGTCGAGCTGCAACTGGTTGAGATAGGGGAGCGCGGTCTCGCGCATCAGCTGGTGGTCACCGGCCCGGCTGCCGACGGAGAACGCGCGGTAGGTCAGGTTCCACCGGGTGGGTTGTGACGAGGTTGACCGCAACCAGCCGATTTCGTGCAGGGTGAGCAGGCAGCGCTGCACGGTGCTCTTGGGTAACCCGACGGCGCGGGTGAGCTCGGACAGGCCCACGGGTTGCAGCCGGGCAACCGTCTCGAGCACTTGAAACGCGGACACCACGCTGTTCGTCGACATGCGCCCTCCCTCGGCTACACATATTGACCCGCTACGCGACATATTGACCCGCTACGCGGATGTGAGCTAGCTTACCCGCACTGGTTCATTCTGTAGACCAGTGTGCCACACAGTGGACCAGTCGGGGAAGCGTAGTACAACGTTTCGAAAGGCGATGGAATGACAGTTCAGCTGCTGGCGCTGGCGATATTCGTCGGCGTCTTCGCGGTTTCGGCATGGCGCAACGCGCATCTCGGCGTGTTGATGTTCGCCGCGGCGTGCGGGGTCGGGCTCGGATTGGCCGGGATGCCGATCGACGACATCATCGACGGCTTCCCGGTCAGCATCCTGGTCCTGCTGGTCGGGGTGACGTACTTCTTCGGCATCGCCCACGCCAACGGCACCATCGACCGGATCATCGAAGTCACCCTGGCCAAGGTCGGCCACCGGACGGTGCTGCTGCCCTTGGTGTTCTTCCTGCTGACCGCCGGCATCTCGGCAATGGGCTCGCCACTGGGCGGCCTGGTGATGGCGCCGATCGGCATGATGGTGGCCGACAAACGCGCGATCGATCCCATGCTGATGGCGCTCTCGATCGGCACCGGTCTCAGCGCCGGGGCATTCGCGCCCACCAGCCTGTTCGGCATCGTCACCTACGGCACCGCACACGAGGCCGGCATCGATCTCAGCCCGTTCCTGTTGTTCGGCGTGGCACTCGTGGTCAACCTCGTATTGCTGGCAGCCGCATACGTCCTGTTCGGCGGAATGAAACTGCGGCACGTGAACCCCGTTGACGCGCAGGCGATTTCCTTGCCCGCCGACGATCGGCTGGTGACGGTCGGTGGCGGTACGCGCGGCGCGGCACGCGGCGGATCCACCGGCGGTACGTCGGACACGGACCTGGCACCGGGTAGCGATCGAACGCCGTTCACTGCCCATCAGATTGCCACCGTGGTGGCCATGGTCGGATTGATCGGTGCCGTGATCGGCCTGTCGCTGGCGGGCACCGACCCCGACATCGGTGTGCTGGCCTTCGCGCTCGGCGCGGTACTGACCCTCATCGACCCGGCGTCCGGCAACAAGGCGATTCCCCGAATCGACTGGTCGACGGTTCTGCTGGTCGGCGGCATCATCACGTTCGTCGGCGTGCTCGACAAGCTGGGCGCGGTCGATCTGCTCGGTGAGTTCGCCGGTCACATCGGCGTGCCGCTGCTGGCCGCACTGTTCATTTGCCTTGTGGCAGGGCTTGTCTCGGCCTTCGCCTCAACCACCGGAATGCTGGCCGCACTGGTTCCGCTCGCGCTTCCACTGGTCGCCGCGGGCGGCATCCCCGGATGGGCGCTGATGTGCGCGCTCGGCGTGTGCGCGTCGATCGTCGACGTATCGCCGTTCTCCACCGTCGGCGCGACATTGGTGGCCACCACTGTCGACGAGGCGCAGCGGCCCCGCATGACCCGCATGTTGATGCGCTGGGGGCTGTCGATGGTGGTCATCGGCCCGGTCCTGCTGGTGGGCGCCCTGGTTGTTCCGGGCACGGTGTTCTGAGTGCCGTTACCAGTGATGAAAGGATTTGCCCTGAAATGCTTTTGACGTCCCTTGATCCTTCCGGTGCCGACTCCGTCGATCGCGCCGCCGCGATCACGGTGGGTGAGCAGCGAATGTCGCGGGACGAGCTGTTCGGCGCGGCGTGCACGCTTGCCGGCGCATTGCCGGACAGCGGACCGGTTGCGGTGTACGCCCAGCCGACGATCGACACCGTCGTCGCCGTGGTCGGCGGCCTGCTCGCCGGAGTCCCGGTGGTGCCCGTCCCGCCCGACTCCGGGCCCGCCGAACTGCGGCACATGCTCACCGACGCCGGCGTCACCTCCTGGGCCGGGCCGCCGCACCCCGAGTCGGAGCTGCCGGCGATACCGGTGGCCGCCCGGGGTCTCGGGTCCGCCGATTTGCGCGTAGCGCCGTCACCCGATGCGGTGGCGATGATCCTGTACACCTCGGGAACCACCGGAGCACCCAAGGGCGTCAACCTGACTCACCGGGCGCTGGCGGCCGGTATCGACGCGGTCGCCGATGCGTGGCAATGGACACCCGACGACACGGTGGCCCATGGTCTGCCGCTGTTCCACCTGCACGGGTTGATGCTCGGTGTGCTCGCCTCGCTGCGGATCGGTTCCCGCGTAGTCCACACCGTCAAACCGCGACCGGAGCGCTATGCCGCCGCGGCGGGCACGATGTACTTCGGCGTCCCGACGGTCTGGTCGCGCATCGCCGCCGACGAGGCATCGGCCCGTGCGTTGCGCGGTGCCCGCCTGCTGGTCTCGGGCAGCGCGCCGTTGGTCACTCCGGTGTTCCACCGCATCGCCGAGCTCACCGGCTGCACCCCGATCGAGCGCTACGGCATGAGCGAAACCATGATCACCCTCTCCACCCGCGCCGACGGGGAGCGCCGGCCGGGCTCGGTGGGGCAGCCGGTACTCGGGGTCGCAACCCGGTTGCGCACCGAGGACGGCCAGGACGTGCCCGATGACGGCACCAGCATCGGGCGGCTCCAGGTTCGCGGCCCGATGCTGTTCGACGGGTATCTCAATCGGCCCGAGGCCACCGCGGCCGCGTGGACCGAGGACGGCTGGTTCATGACCGGCGACGTCGCCACCCGCGACGCGTCGGGATTTCACCGGATAGTCGGCCGGGAATCGGTGGATTTGATCAAGTCGGGCGGCTACCGAATCGGAGCCGGCGAGGTCGAAACCGCTCTGCTCGGCCATCCTGCGGTGCGCGAGGCCGCCGTCGTCGGACAACCCGACGCCGATCTGGGGCAGCGACTCGTCGCGTACGTGGTCACCGACGAACAGGACCGGGCCCAATTGGCCGACACCCTCATCGATTTCGTCGCGCAGACGCTGTCACAGCACAAGCGGCCTCGTGAGGTCGTCTTTCTCGGCGAGTTGCCGAGAAACGCCATGGGCAAGGTGCAGAAGAAACTCCTCACCGGCTGAACAGATTCGCTACCGTGCGGCCGGATCGGTGCTGCGTTGCGCGTCGTGTACCAGTAGGGCGACGTGCAGCGAGGTCATGGATTCGCCATCGTCGAGGTTGACGCCGAGCCGCCGTTCGATCGAGGCCAGCCGGCTGTACAGCGCGGGGCGGCTCATGTGCAGGCGTTTGGCGAGCGCGGACTTGTTGCCTGCGAGTTCCAGGTAACCCCGCAGCACCTCCACATCGTCGGTGCCCTGCTCTGCGTCGTGGATCAGCAGGTTCTTGAGTTCGGTCTCGGCGAACATCTGGACTCGCGGATCATCGAGCAGGAGCGTGATCAGGCCCCGTAGCCGGACATCGGAAGCCCGTACGAACGGACGGGTCAGATCCGGCATCGACGCGGCGACCTCGGCGACGTGTGCGGATTCCCGCAAGCCGTGGACGGCGTCGGCGAAGGCGCCGGCGCCAGTGCCGGCAGCGACGACGACCTTGTCGGTGTCGCCGCCGCGGGCGATGGCCTCGCGCCAGCCTTCTGCGAGACGGCTGAGCGCGGCGTCGGCGCTGAGCCCGCGGCGGGTGCTCAGCGCGAGTACCAGGCCGATCTCGCCGTCCCGCCGGATCGAGCAGATCGCGCTGTGCCCTTGAGCTTTCACGCTGTGCACCACCGCATCGAGGATCCGGATGTTGCGGCGTTGGGTACCCACCGGGTCGAGCCGGTCCGGCGGCGCGCCGACCCGGATGGTGGTCGGCAGGTAGGGCCCGGCGGCACGCAGGCCGAGCGCCAGGGCGCGGGCGTCGGCCTCACGGTCGTCGGCGATCCGTCCACCCAGGACATCGTCGATCAACCCGCTCTGAGCTTGATGTTCGAGACCGGACCGGCCGCGCTCGGCCATCCGGTGCAGGGCCAGGGCCTGCGCGGCGCGTTCCAGCACCATCGTCGTCTTGGCCGGTGCGGACGGAGTGTGCGGCACGATCAGCCGGCCCCACTCCTCGGTGCGCGGGCCGACGGCCGTGGTCACCCACGGTTCGGCCATCGTGCGGGACCGGCGCTGCCAGTCGGCGAGCACGGTGGTGGCAGGCTCATTGCGGGGTGAGATGGCCAGCACCTGGCGGGAGAGGTCCTCCAGTACCACCGACTCGTCGATCATCTCGGCGGCTGCGCTCACGATGTCGGCCATCGTCGGGCGCTTCATGCTCAGCTCGGTGAAGGTTTTGTGGGTCCGGTGGGCGAACTCGAGTTCTTCGTATTGGTCGGCGACGATGAGCCGGTGCACCGCTTCGGTGACTTCGACGAACTTGGTCTCCCGGTGCAGCACCACGAGTGCCAGACCGAGAGTTTGGGCCATGCCGCCGACGCTGTCGGGCAGCGATTCGATGCGGGTGCCCAATTCGACCACCACGCCGACGACGCCGGCGCGCTGCATGCGTCGTAGGTAGTCCCGGGGCGCGTCACGCAACGCGGCTCCGGTGGTGAGCACCAGCTCGCCGCCCTGCAGCAGGCCGGCAAGGTCGGGCATGTCGCTGACGTGGACCCAGCGCACCGGTCGATCGAGCTGTTGGGCACTGAGTACCTCGGGCTCCCCGGCCTGCACCACCGGGAGGGTGATGATGTCGCGCACTGTCGGGATCATTTACAAAGTGTAAAGAACATGTCTATCGGGCTTACAGGATGACGGTTCTGGTGCATCCGATGTTGGCTCAGAGTAATACCCGTACCCCAAGCCACAGAGAGGTTCGGACCCCATGAGCAATGTCATCCAGCACTGGCGTGACGGCAAGATCTTCGCCGGCACCTCGACCGCCACCGCCCCCGTCACCAATCCGGCCACGGGCGCGGTCAGCGGTGAGGTCGCCTTGGCCAGTGTGGATGACGCCCGCGCAGTGATCGACGCCGCCGTGGCCGCGTTCCCGGCCTGGCGTGACACGTCGCTCACCAAGCGCACCTCGGTGCTGTTCGCGTTCCGCGAATTGCTCAACGCCCGCAAGGAGGAGCTGGCGGCGCTCATCACCGCCGAGCACGGCAAGGTGCTCTCCGACGCCCTCGGTGAGGTCAGCCGCGGCCTCGAGGTCGTCGAGTTCGCCTGCGGCATCCCGAATCTGCTCAAGGGTGGATTCACCGAGAACGCCTCGACCAACGTGGATGTGCACTCGGTGCTGCAGCCGCTGGGGCCCGTCGGCATCATCTCGCCGTTCAACTTCCCGGCCATGGTGCCCATGTGGTTCTTCCCGATCGCGATCGCCGCGGGCAACACCGTGGTGCTCAAGCCGTCGGAGAAGGATCCGTCATCGGCGCTGTGGATGGCCCGGTTGTGGGCCGAGGCCGGCCTGCCCGACGGCGTGTTCAACGTGCTGCAGGGCGACAAGACTGCTGTCGACGAGTTGCTGACCAACCCGAAGGTCAAGGCCATCTCGTTCGTCGGCTCGACCCCCATCGCCCAGTACGTGTACGCCACCGCCACCGCCACCGCGGCAGGCAAGCGTGTGCAGGCCCTCGGCGGCGCCAAGAACCACGCGGTGATCCTGCCCGACGCCGATCTGGACCTCGCTGCCGATGCGATGGTCAACGCCGGTTTCGGTTCCGCCGGTGAGCGCTGCATGGCCATCTCGGCCGCGGTGGCCGTCGGCCCGATCGCCGACGAGCTGGTCGCCAAGATCGCCGAGCGCGCCGCGACCATCAAAACCGGTGACGGAACCAAGGATTCGGACATGGGTCCGCTGGTTACCAAGGCCCACCGCGACAAGGTCGCCTCGTACATCGATGCCGGTGAGGCAGACGGCGCCAAGGTCGTGCTCGACGGCCGCACCGTGCTGGACGGGGCGGGCCAACGGGATCCGGCCGGCTTCTGGCTGGGCCCGACGCTGCTCGACAACGTCACTCCCGAGATGAGCGTCTACACCGACGAGATCTTCGGCCCGGTGTTGTCGGTACTGCGCGTCGAGACCTACGACGAGGCCATGGAACTGATCAACAACAACCCCTACGGCAACGGCACCGCGATCTTCACCAACGACGGTGGCGCGGCCCGGCGCTTCCAGAACGAGGTCGAGGTCGGCATGGTCGGCATCAACGTACCGATCCCGGTCCCCATGTCCTACTACAGCTTTGGCGGCTGGAAGGCGTCGCTGTTCGGTGACAGCCACGCGCACGGCGCCGAAGGTGTGCACTTCTTCACCCGGACCAAGGCCATCACCACCCGCTGGCTGGACCCCAGCCACGGTGGCATCAACCTCGGCTTCCCCGAGAACAAGTGAGAGAATTCCACCCATGACTGTGACTCAAGAGTCCTCCGTGCTGCCCAACGGGCTGACCGTCGAGGCGGCAAAGGCCGAGGCCGCGCGGGCCTACGAACTCGACCGCGCACACGTGTTCCACTCCTGGTCGGCGCAGGAGGAGCTCTCGCCGATGACGATCACCGCCGCGCAGGGCTCGTACGTGTGGGACGGCGACGGCAACCGGTTGCTGGACTTCTCCTGCCAGCTGGTCAACACCAACATCGGCCACCAGCACCCGAAAGTTGTTGCCGCCATTGCCGAACAGGCCGCCAAGCTGTGCACGGTGGCTCCGCAGTACGCCAACGCGGCGCGCTCGGAGGCGGCCCGGCTGATCGCCGAGCGCACTCCCGGTGAGCTCAACAAGGTGTTCTTCACCAACGGCGGTGCCGACGCGGTCGAGCATGCGGTCCGCATGGCCCGCCTACACACCGGCCGCTACAAGGTGCTGTCCCGCTACCGCGCGTACCACGGCGGTACCGACACGGCGATCAACCTGACCGGTGACCCGCGGCGCTGGCCCAACGACCGCGGCAACGCCGGCATCGTGCATTTCAACGGACCGTTTCTGTATCGCTCGTCGTTCTACGCCGAGACCGAGGAACAAGAATCCCAGCGCGCGCTGGAGTACCTCGACAAGCTGATCCAGATGGAGGGCCCGTCGACCATCGCCGCGATCATCCTGGAGTCGATTCCGGGCACCGCCGGCATCATGGTGCCCCCGCCCGGATACATGGCCGGGGTGCGGGAGATCTGCGACCGTTACGGCATCGTGTTCATCGCCGACGAGGTGATGGCGGGATTCGGGCGCAGCGGAAAGTGGTTCTCCATCGACCATTTCGACGTGGTGCCCGATCTGCTCACCTTCGCCAAGGGCGTCAACTCCGGTTACGTGCCGCTCGGTGGTGTGGCGATCAGCCCGGCCATCTACGAGACGTTCGCACACCGCGCCTACCCGGGCGGGCTGACGTACTCCGGCCATCCGCTGGCCACCGCGGCCGCCGTCGCCACCATCAATGCGATGGCCGACGAGGGCATGGTCGACAACGCGGCCAAGATCGGTGCCGAGGTCATCGGGCCCGGCCTGGCCGAGTTGGCCGCCAAGCACCGCAGCATCGGTGAGGTCCGTGGTGCCGGCGTGTTCTGGGCCGTCGAACTCGTCGCCGACCAGCAGACCCGGGAGCCGCTGGCACCTTACGGCGGCTCGAGCCCGGCGATGAACGCCGTGGTCGGCGCCTGCAAGGCCAACGGTCTGCTGCCGTTCGCCAACTTCAACCGCATCCACGTCGTGCCGCCGTGCAACGTGACCGCGGAAGAGGCGCGCGAAGGTCTGGCGATCTTGGACAAGGCACTCGACGTCGCCGATCAGCACGCCGTTTAGCGTTCGTCTTCACCGAGATCGCGCTCAGGGACAGATTTCTCGCGATTTTGTCCCTGAGCGCAGTTTCGGTTTCGGTCTTGACCGGTCTCAGATGTACATACCGCCGTTGACCCCGATGACCTGCCCGGTTATGTAGCTCGCGGCGTCGGTGCACAAGAAGGCGGTGGCGGCGGCAATGTCATCAGGGGTGCCGCTGCGGCGCACCGGAACCATGGTGGCCAGGATGTCGAGCGGGGGAAACGGTTCCGGCTTCCACGCCGGCCTGCGCCATGGGAGTGTCCACTATCGACGGCGGAATGGTGTTGACCGTGATGCCGTGGGGCGCCAGTTCGTATGCCAGGGCTTTGGTCAACGCGATGACGCCCCCTTTCGATGCGACGTAGTGGGCGCGTTCGGGCGCACCGGATTGGGCACTGGACGACGAGATCGTCACGACGCGGCCCCAACCGCCGGCTTGCATGTCCGCCACGACGGCCTGGATGCAGTTGAACGTTCCCGTGAGGTTGATCGCGATGAGGCGGTCCCACTGTTCGGGGGTGATCTCGGTGACCGGAACCGGTACGCCGACGTCGACACCGGCGCTGGTCACCATGATCCCGATGGGTCCGAATGCGTCGCGCACCCCTTCAAGCGCCGAGCGCACGGCATCGCGATCGGTGACATCCGCTTCTGCGGCGAATGTCCGAATGCCCTCTGCCGCAAGCTGTTCAACTACACGGCGCAGGAGCTCGCCTTGCCGGTCCAGCAGCGCCACGGAGTGCCCGGCCTGTGCCAGATGCCGCGCCACGGCGGGTCCGATGCCGGAGGCGCCGCCGGTGATGACGGCGGTTCGCGGCTGCGAGGTGGGCGGGGCCTGGGTCATGGCGCTCCTAGGGCGGTCACACGCTGGCTACGGCACAGCGCATTGATGTCGATCCGCATCAAGGTAACGCACCTGCGTCGAAAAAACTAGGCGACTGCCTAGTCAGTCATCGCTACGTGCTTTGTGCGACTGATTCGTCACCATTCGAAACCGGAACCTCGATGCGCGCGAGGTAGTCGCTGACGAGTTGCAGGGTCCGCTCATGTCCGGTGGTGATCCCCAGGCCGGCTTCGATGGTGATGAGGCGTCCGATGCTGGCGATGAGAACCGAGACGACCTCGGGGTCAGGTGCAGCCCCGGACGAGTGATTGCGGAGAATCACCGTCAAGGCCGCGACCTGCGCCTCCCGGAAGCGCTCGGCCCCCGCGGCCAACTCGGCACGAATCTCTTTGCGGTGGTTTCCCAATGCCATGAATTCCATGGTCAGGCGCGACCCTTTCGGGTCGATTGTCATGTCCCACAACGCATGCAGCGGTGTGCCCGAGTTCAGCGCCTCCCGCTGGGTCTCCAGGCTGCGCTGGGCTCCCCTCCGGAGAACTGCCAGGTACAGGTCGTCCATGGTGGGGAAGTAGTAGTAGACCACTGCGCGCTGCACGCCGACCTTCTCGGCCACACGGCGCGATGTTGCCGCGGCATAGCCCTCCTCGAGCATTATCTCGGCTGTCGCATCAAGCAGTTTGTCTCGGGTGCCGGTATCTCGTTTGCCGGTTCCGCGTGATGTGGCCATCGCAGTCGTCCTGTTCCCGTCGCCCAGCTGGCGGCGAACTTCCATGATCCCTTGACCCATGACCCGCCCAGGTGTTAGGCATGTGCCTGAACAGGTTACTAGGCGATCGCCTAATCGCATAGGTCCGCCCGGCGGTAAGCAACCGATGACAGGGGAATGTGTAATGACCGACCACGTGACCGGGGTGGATATCTTCACCGACCAAGACGTGATCATGAACCCCTACCCGTACTTCGATGAACTGAGGCAGCGATGCCCGGTCCACCCGATCGCGCAACCTGGGGTGCTGGCGGTCACCGGCTACGACGAAGCGGTCGCGGTCTATCGGGATGACTCAGCCTTTTCCTCGTGCAACGCGATGGGCGGCCCGTTCCCGCCGTTTCCCGTAGAGCCGGGTGTCGACGACATCACCGACGCAGTTCAGAACAACCGTGAACACTGGGTGTTCAACGAGTTCATGGTCACCAAGGACGGCGCCGCCCACGACGACGAGCGCAGTCTGCTTCGGAGGTTGATGACGCCGAAGCGACTGAAGGACAACGAGTCCCAGATGGCGGGCATGGCTGACCAGTGCATCGACACGTTCATCGAGAACGGACGCTTCGAGCTGGTTGCCGAATACGGCAAGCCGTTCACCACCATGGTGATCGCCGACCTGCTCGGAGTCCCGCAGCAGGATCGTGAGCATTTCCGCAAGATCTTCACGGGTCAGCACGTCGCGGCCGTGGGAGGAAATTCTCCACTGCCCGAGAATCCGTTGGAGTACATGTACGACACCTTCAGCGGATACATCGAGGAGCGTCGCGAGCAACCTCGCGATGACGTACTCACCGCACTTGCCACCTCGACCTATCCCGACGGATCGCTACCCGAGGTGCAGGCACTCGTCCGCTTGGCGACGTTCCTGTTCGGCGCGGGCCAGGACACATCCTCACGACTGCTGGCATCCGCGCTGCGGTTCCTGGCCGAAGATCAGGACCTACAAGCCGATCTGCGCGCACATCGCGACAAGATCGGTGACTTCATAGAGGAAGTACTTCGTCTGGAGAGCCCGACGATGAGCGACTTCCGCATGACGCAGAAGACCACCCGACTCGGTGGTGTCGTCGTTCCCGCAGGAACGACGATCATGCTGCACCCCGGGGCATCCAACCGGGATCCGCGCAAGTTCGCCCAGCCGGAAAAACTTCAGCTCGATCGGCCGAATGTGCGCGAGCACATCGCATTCGGGCGCGGTGCGCACTCCTGCCCCGGCGGGCCTCTGGCCCGCGCGGAAGGGCGAGTGACGCTGGGGCGCTTTCTGGACCGCACGGCGACCCTGACGATCTCGGAAGACCATCACGGGGCCGCCGGGCAGCGCCGCTACAACTACGACCCGACCTACATCATCCGCGGCCTGACTGACCTCCACCTCGAGTTCACCCCTGCCGCCGGCACGACCAAGGACTGACAATGACCACCTTCACTCTGATCTCCGAGGCAATTGGTGTCACGGTATCCGGCCTGTCCACCGAGGACTTCCGTACTCCCGGGGTCGCCGAACAATGCCGAGAACTCCTGAATCGCCACGGTGTCGTCGTCTATCGCGAAGCGCACATCTCCGACGCTGATCTGGTGACGTTCAGCCGAGCGCTCGGTGAGGTGGTGGTTGCCAAAGCGGGTGCGCACCCGGACTACCCGGAGATCTCGCCGGTGAGCCTGGATCCGACCAAGAGCCATTTGGCCGGACTGCGGCGCAGCACCATCTTCTGGCACGCCGACGGTTTGATGGACGTTCTTCCGCAGAAGGCGACGCTGCTCACCGCACGCGACGTCGCTGACGACGGCGGTGACACCGAATTCGCCAACACCTATGCCGCCTACGACGCACTGACCGAGGCGAGAAAGGCCGAATTGGCCGCCTACCGGGTGGTCCACAGCGTGGCCGCCTCACAACTACTGCTCAATCCCAACCCCTCACCCGAGGAGCTGACGGCCTGGAATCGCGCGCCGTCGCGCGAGCATCCGCTGGTATGGCGCCACCGCGACGGGCGCCACTCCCTGCTGATCGGTGCGACGGCCGGCGAGATCGTCGGCATGACACCCGACGACAGCCGCGCACTCCTCGACGAGCTGCTGGCCTGGACGACCCAACCGCAGTTCGTGTTGCGGCACCAATGGACCGTGGGTGATCTGGTCGTGTGGGACAACACCGGAATGCTGCACCGCGCAATCCCTTACGAGCCGACTTCGCCGCGGCTGATGCACCGCACCACGCTTGTCGGTGAAGAGGAGATTGCATGAGTGCGCTGGCCGCCTGGACTCAGGCGCCCACCGCGATCGTCACCGGTGGTGCCTCGGGGATCGGACGTGCGATAGCCGAACGTCTGGCGGTCGACGGTGCCACGGTGGCGGTGTTCGACCTGAATGAGCCTGCGGCCACCGCCCGCGAGATCCTCGCCAAGGGTGGACGCGCGGCAGCGTTCGAGGTCGACGTCACCGACCGGCCCTGCATCGATTCCGCTGTCCAACAGGTCGTCGGCGAACTCGGACGGCCGACCATCCTGATCAACAGCGCAGGCGTCGACGGTTTCGAACCCTTCCTGAAGATCACGGCCGAGAGTTGGCGAAAGATCCTGGCGGTCAACCTCACCGGCACCTTCGATTGCTGCCAGGCGGTGGTGCCCCACATGGTCGCCGCAGGCTGGGGGCGAATCGTCAACATTTCCTCGTCGAGCGCGCAGACCGGCAACCCTCTCATGGTGCACTACTCGGCGGCCAAGGCCGGCGTCGTCGGCCTCACGAAGGCCTTGGCGCAGGAGCTCGGGCCCCGCGGGATCACCGTCAACACCGTCCCGCCCGGGTTCGTCGACACCCCGATGCTGCGACGCACCGAGGAACGTGGCTTCCTCGGACCGGGAGTTGAAGCCGCTGAAGCAACCACCCCGGTGCGCCGCGTCGGCCGCCCGGACGACATCGCGGCCGCATGTGCTTACCTCGTCCGAGAAGAGGCCGGATACATCACCGGCCAGGTTATCGGCGTCAACGGCGGAAGGACCATCAGCTGACATGGCACCACGTATCGAACCCCTCCGGCCACACGACTTTCCGCCCGAAATGCGCACGGCCCTGGCCGCATTGCGGCCGCCCAACCCGCGGCACGAACCCCTCCCGACCACCGACCGGCCCAAGGCGCTGAAGGTGCTCGGAACCCTGGCCCACCACCCTGCACTGGCACAGGCGTACTTCACCTTCAATGGCCACCTGCTGCTGGCCACCACACTGAGCGAGCGCCATCGGGAACTGCTCATCATGCGCATTGCCGCGGTACGCAAATGCGGTTACGAATGGGCACAACATCTGTTCGTCGCGCGCGACGCCGGACTGACCGACGAAGAGATCGGCCGTATCGCCTACGGGCCGGACGCGCCGTTCTGGAGCGAGGTGGAATCCGCAATGCTGCGGGCCGTCGACGAACTCGTCATCGACGGCACCATCGGTGAAGCCACCTGGGGTGTGTTGGCTGCCGAGTTCGACAAGCAACAGCTGCTCGACCTGATCTTCACCGTCGGCGGATACGACACGCTCGCAAGGATGTTCAGCGCCCTCGATCTCGGGATCGACGACGACATCTACGAGCTGATGCAGAAGTACGACGAACTCTTCTAAGGCGGCAGCACACCATGCGTATCGGACTCACCGGCGGAGGCTCGACACTGGACAAACTTGTTCAGCAGGCCCGCGACGCAGAGGAACGTGGCTTCACGGCGCTGTGGTACGCCAGCAGCGTCTTGCGTGACCCGCTCACCGCCATGGCCATCGCGGGCCGCGAAACCACTCGTATCGAACTGGGGACCGCGGTACTGCAGACCTATCCTTGCCACCCCATCCTGCAGGCCAACCGGGCCGCTGCTGCGGCCGAAGCAATGGGACGACCGGGATTGACCCTCGGTCTGGGTCCGTCGCACGCGCCGCTCATCCGCGACGTCTTCGGTCTGTCCTACGACCGGCCCGGCCTCAACACCGAGGAGTACCTCCGCATTCTCACCGACCTGCTACGCGGCAACGCGGTCGATTTCACGGGATGCGACTGGAGCGCCCACATCTCCGAGCCGCCGCCCGCCGTTCCCGTACCCGTACTGCTGTCGGCGCTGTCGCCTCGGTTGCTGCGCGTCGCCGGGCAGTACGCCGATGGGACCATCCTGTGGATGGCGTCAGCGGAGGCGATCGAAAAGCTCGTTGCACCACGCATTCTCGCCGCTGCGTCGGCGGCCGGCCGCGCCGGGCCGCGCATCATCGCCGGACTTCCGGTCGCCGTGCACGACGACGAGGGCGAGGCGCGTTCCGCCGTCGCGGCGACAGCCGGAATCTACGCGGCGATGCCCAACTACCGGCGGATCATCGAAGTCGGAGGGGGATCGAGCCCCGCCGACGTGGCCGTCGTCGGCGATGAACGTTCCGTCCAGCGTCAGCTGGAACAACTCGTCGAGGCCGGGGCCACCGACATCTGGGCCCAACCGGTTGCCGTCGGCATGGACCGTCCCGGACGGGCCGCGTCGCGGGAACGCACCCTGAACCTTCTCAGCCAACTCACCACCGCACGACGCCCCGAATGATCGAGTGTCGTCGAAACCGAAAGGAACCAATGAGCAAGCTTCGCGTAATCCAATGGACCACAGGCAAAGTGGGCAAGCTCAGCATGCGGGGGATTCTCGACGATCCTCGCCTCGAACTGGTCGGCGTCTACGCCTATTCAGAGGAGAAGGCGGGCACCGACGCCGGACCGCTGTGCGGGCGGCCGGACACCGGTGTGCTCGCCACTACCGACATCGATGCCCTCATCGCCCTGGGCGCCGACACCGTCCTCTACACGCCGTTCATGGCCGATCTCGACCACGCCGTCCGCCTGCTCGAAAGCGGCCTCGACGTGATCAGCACCAACCTGTTCCTCAACGTGGGCGGAATCCAGGGGGAGACCAGGGAAAAGCTCGCGGCTGCGTGCGAACGCGGCAACAGTTCGCTGTACATCACGGGCGTCAACCCCGGCTGGATCAACACCATGGTGACGGCGATGACGGCCGTTTGCCGTGACGTGCAAAAGATTTCGATCATCGAATCCGCAGACGTCTCCGTCTACGAGTCGGCTGAAACGTGGCAGGCGCTGGGTTTTGGTCTCCCGGAGGCAACTGCGGATGTCATCGGCATGGCGAAGTTCGGGTTCGGGACCTTCGCCGACTCCGTTCAACGCATGGCGGTGGAACTCGGATTCGACATCGATGACCTGGAGTTCGTCGTCGAGTACCAGACCGCCTCGGAGAAGATCGATCTCGGCTGGTTCTGCATGGAGAAGGACACCATCGCCGCGATCCGTGGTGGCTGGAACGCCAAGGTGAAGGGCAAGACCGTCATCGAGTCACGCGTTGCCTGGTATCTCACCGACAAACTCAACGGGGACTGGGTTTTCGACGACGACCATTACCACGTCACGATCGAGGGCGAACCCGATGTGCAGACCCGCATCCGCTTCATCCCGTCAGAGCACTGGGGCAATCACGAATGGGACACCATGACTGCCATGCCCGCGGTGAACGCCGCGTTCAACGTGGCAGCCGCACAGGCCGGCATTGTGACTCTCAGCGACGTGGGATTGCCATGTGCGCCAGCAGGGGCGTGGTTGGACGCGCACTGACCCGCCGGTGACAGTGCGCGGTAACGGTCTCAGCGCCCGTTGTTGCGATCGGTGATCAGGTCTTTGATTTCGGCGAGGTGCTCGTCGACGGAGCTGAAGCGAGCGCGCGTCTCCTGACGGAAGTCGGACAGTTCGGTTTCCACCGCGGTGAGTCGACCTTCGACCGACGTGAGCCGTGTCCCGTGGTCGCGTTGATTGGCGGCCAACTCACGCTGATTGGCACCCAACGCGTTGACTGCCGCGAGCACAGCGCGGTAGTCGAAGCGGTCAGCCTCCAGGGCAGCGACTCGTGCCTCGAGGTCTTCCAGCGTTGCCATCGCCCTATCGTAGGGACGTCCGGGCGGGGCCGCCATGCCATCGCGACACCCTGTGGATAACTTGGTTGCCGCATGATCCGTACGCCGAGTTGCGACACTGGACCTGTGCGTTCACCTGCCCAGTGCTGGCTAACCGACATGGACGGCGTCTTGGTGCGCGAAGAACACGCGCTCCCGGGTGCCGCGGAATTCCTGCAGACCCTGGCCGACAAGCAACGGCCGTTCCTGGTGCTGACCAACAACTCGATCTTCACCCCGCGCGATCTGGCCGCCCGGCTGGCGCGTTCGGGGTTGCTCGTACCCGAGGCTTCGATCTGGACGTCGGCCCTGGCCACGGCGGCGTTCCTCAACGATCAGCAACCCGGCGGTTCGGCCTATGTGATCGGTGAGGCCGGGCTGACCACCGCGCTGCACGAGGCCGGCTACACCCTGACCGACATCGATCCGGACTACGTGGTGCTGGGGGAGACCCGCACCTACTCGTTCGAGGCGATTACCAAGGCGGTCCGGCTGATCCTCGGCGGTGCCCGGTTCATCGCCACCAACCCCGACGTCTCGGGACCGTCGGCGGAGGGACCGCTACCCGCGACCGGGTCGGTGGCCGCGATGATCACCAAGGCCACCGGACGCGACCCCTACTTCGTCGGCAAGCCCAATCCGATGATGTTCCGCAGCGCGCTCAACCGGATCGAGGCGCACTCGGAGAACACCGTGATGGTGGGGGACCGGATGGACACCGATGTGGTGGCCGGGATCGAGGCGGGGCTGGACACCATCCTGGTGCTCACCGGGTCGACGTCGGTCGAGGACATCGAGCGATATCCGTTCCGGCCCAGCCGGGTGCTGCCGTCGATCGCCGAAGCCATCGAATTGATCTGATGACCTCCGTCGAGCTGATCGGGGTGCCGTTCGACGGTTATGGCCGCCGCGGCAACCAGGCGCGGGCCGCGCAGGCACTGCGGGATGCCGGATTGCTCAGTGTTTTTGGTGACGAACGTGTGGTTCAGGCCGACGATCTTGACCTGCCTGCCCCCGATCCCCGGCGTGGACCGTCGACCGGCTTGATCAACGAGCCCGCATTGCTCGCGATGACGTCGTCACTCTATGACAGAGTTCGCAATGCATTGGTGGCCGAACGGTTCCCGGTTGTGTACGGCGGTGACTGTTCGGTTCTGCTGGGCATCGCCGCCGGGCTGCGCGACCACGCCGAGGACGTCGGTTTGGTCTTCATCGACGGCCACGAGGACACCATGCCGCTGGACGTATCCGAGGACGGGGAGGCGGCGAACACCGAGATCGGGTTGCTCCTCGGACTGACGGGACGGACGCTCACCGGGCCGCTGGCCCGACAGCTGCCTGCGCTGCGGCGCGAGCTGCTGGTGGTGCTGGGCCCCCGCGACGACAGCTGGCGGCGGCAGTTCAACGTCGGCACCCTCGCCGACTGCGGCGTGTGGCTGGCGCCGCTGGCCGAGGTGGCGCGCAATCCGGCCGCCGTCGGTCGTCGGGCCATGGAGCACCTGACGCGTGAGGCGGATTGCTGGTGGCTGCACATCGACCTCGACGTGCTGGACCCGGCCGAGTTTGCGGCCCAGGGACTGCCCGACGTGCCCGACGAGCCGGGCGGCCTGACCTGGAGCCAGCTCACCGAACTCGTCCTGAGCCTGCGCAATACCGCCGGGCAGTGCATCGGGTGCAGCATTGCGATCTACGACCCCGACCAGGATCCGTCACTGGCAGGCGCCGGTCAGGTCGTCGAATTTGCCAGGGCCGCGCTGGCGGACTGGAGGCCCGGTGATCGAATCCATCGATGAATACTTCACCAGCACTGTTTCCACGCTGACCGGTTCCGGGCCGGCAGGCGGCTGGACACTGACCGAGCGCCAGGCGCTGGACCTGTTTGACGCCCAAATCGGCAGCCGTCACCTTGATTTGGCCGCGCGCTGGCTGCGTGCCCACGGCAAGGGCTTCTACACCATCGGATCGTCCGGGCACGAGGGCAACGCCGCGGTGGCCACGGCGCTGCGCCCGTCTGATCCTGCGCTGCTGCACTATCGGTCGGGCGGTTTCTATCTGGCTCGCGCCGCGCAGGTCGACGGCTCCGACCCGCTGCGCGACGTGCTGCTCGGGTTGGTGGCGGCCACCGCCGAACCGATCTCGGGTGGGCGGCACAAGGTGTTCGGCCGTCACGACCTGAGCATCATTCCGCAGACCTCCACCATCGCCTCGCATCTTCCACGAGCCGTCGGGGTGGCCTTCTCGATCGCCAGGACCCGCAAGCTCGGTGTGTCCTGCCCGTGGCCGGACGACGCGGTGACGGTGTGCAGCTTCGGTGACGCCTCGGCCAATCATTCGACCGCTGTCGGTGCCGTCAACGCGGCCCTGCACGCCGCGTACCAACGTCTGCCGATGCCGCTGCTGTTCGTTTGTGAGGACAACGGTATCGGGATCAGCACGCCGACGCCGCGCGGCTGGATCGCCCGTGCTTACGGCGATCGGGAGGGGCTGCGGTACTTCGCGGCCGACGGCTGCGACCTCGTCGACGCGTTCGATACCGCACGGGCCGCGGCTGATTGGGTCCGTCGTGAGCGCAAACCCGCCTTCCTGCATCTGCGTACCGTGCGGCTGATGGGCCACGCCGGGTCCGACTATGAGCCGGCCTATCGCCGGCCCGCCGACATCCTCGGCGACTATGACCGCGATCCGGTGCTGAACACCGCGAGAACACTTGTGGCCCAAGGCATCGTGACCCCAAAGCAGGCTATCCAACGCTACGAGGCCAAACGTACCGAGGTGATCGAGTTGGCCCGCCGGCTCAGCGACTGTCCGCAGCTGGACAGCGCGGTCGCGGTCATGCAGCCGCTGCGCGAGATGCTCGACGAAGCCACGGCGGTCTCCGTCGTCCCCCCTGGCGAGCCTGACGGTGCGCCGCTGACCCTGGCCCTGGCCGTCAACCGGGCGCTGCAGGAGATCCTGAAAGTGCACCCGGACGCGATCGTGTTCGGCGAGGACATCGCCCGCAAGGGTGGGGTCTATGGGGTGACGCGCGGTCTGCAGGCTGCGGCCGGGCAGGCGCGGGTGTTCGACACGCTGCTCGACGAACAGACCATCCTGGGACTGGCCCTGGGAGCCGGTGTCTCGGGCCTGCTACCGATCCCGGAGATTCAGTATCTGGCCTACCTGCACAATGCTGCCGACCAGATCCGGGGCGAGGGAGCCACCCTGCAGTTCTTCGCCAACCGGCAGTACCGCAACCCGATGGTGGTGCGGATCGCGGGCTACGGCTACCAGAAGGGATTCGGCGGGCATTTCCACAACGACAACTCAATCGCGGCGATCCGCGATATTCCGGGAGTGGTGATCGCCTCACCGGCCCGTCCCGACGATGCCGCGGCCATGCTGCACACCTGTGTCGCCGCCGCGAAAACGGCTGGTGCGGTGTGTATTTACCTCGAGCCGATCGCGTTGTACCACACCAAGGACCTGTACGACGACGGCGACCAGCAGTGGTTGGCGAGCTATCCGGCCCAACCTGTGCGGATCGGTGCGGCCCGCACCTACGGCGACGGTGCCGACCTGACCATCCTCACCTTCGGCAACGGACTGTGGATGAGCCTGCGGGTGGCTCGTCGCCTCGAGGGAGCCGGGATCGCGGCCCGCGTGGTCGACCTGCGTTGGCTGTCGCCGTTGCCGGTCGAGGACATGCTGCGGGAGGCGGATGCGACCGGCCGGGTGCTCATCGTGGACGAGACCCGCCGCACCGGGGGTGTGGGGGAAGGTGTGCTGGCCGAACTCACCGAGCACGGTTTCTCCGGCCTGGTACGGCGGGTGGCCAGTGCCGACAGCTTCATCCCGCTGGGCGATGCCGCGCTGCAGGTGCTGCTCTCGGAAGACACCATCGAGGCCGCCGCAGTGAAACTGGTCGGAGACCGGCCTTGATAGCTTGACCTGATGGCAGAACCTGCAGTGCCGGATCAGACCCGTCCGCTGGCCGGGGTGCGCATCATCGAGATCTCGAGCTTCGTCGCGGTGCCGCTGGCCGGCATGACCCTGGCACAGCTCGGTGCCGAAGTGGTGCGGGTGGACCCCATCGGGGGTGCGGCCGACTACCACCGCTGGCCGCTCACCGACGGTGGCGACAGCATCTACTGGGCCGGGCTGAACAAGGGCAAACGCTCGGTGGCTGCCGATATGCGCTCACCCGAGGGACAGCAGCTTGTACAGCGTCTGATCGCCGAAGCCGGCGTGATCATCACGAATGTGGCTGGACGGCAATGGCATTCGTACGACGTGCTGTCCGCGCTCCGGCCCGACCTGATCCACGTCGAAGTGGCGGGGCGCGCCGACGGCGGCACGGGGGTGGATTACACGGTCAACGCCGGGCTGGGCTTCCCGTTGGTCACCGGGCCCGCGCAGTTGGCCGCCCCGGTTAACCACGTGCTTCCGGCCTGGGATGTCAGCTGCGGGCTGTACGTGGCGCTGGCGGTCAGCGCCGCGCTACGCCACCGCGATTCCACCGGTGAGGGCGCACGGATCAGCATTCCCTTGGAGAACGTCGCACTGGCCACGGCGGGCAATCTCGGATTTTTGACCGAGGTGATGATCAACGGCACGGGCCGCGAGCGGCTCGGGAACACCCTGTACGGCACCTACGGGCAGAATTTCACCAGCAGCGATGGCGTCGGGTTCATGCTCGTGGCTCTGACCGGCCGCCATTTCCGGGACCTCACCGAAGTTACCGGGACCACCAAAGCCGTTGCCGCCCTTGCTGAAGCGTTCGGTGCTGACTTCAGCGACGAAGGTCAGCGTTACACCCACCGCGACGCCCTCACGGGGCTTTTCACGTTGTGGTTCAGCGAGCACACCGCCGAGGAGATCAACGCGGCGCTCTCGGGTACCTCGGTGCTGTGGGAGCGCTATCGCAGCTTCGCCGAGGTCGCCGTCGACGAGCGGGTGGTCGCCAACCCATTGTTCACCCCGCTGGAGCAACCGCGCATCGGCACCTACCTGGCGCCGGGCCTGCCGGTGTCGATCGGCGGCACGTATCCGCCCGCCGTCGCTGCCCCCGCACTCGGTGACGACACCGCCGCCGTGCTCGAAGAACATCTCGGACTCGGCGCCGACGAGATCGTGGCGCTGACCGAATCCGGCACCGTCGCAACGGGTGCCGCTCAGTGAGCACCCTGCTCAAGCTGTTGGACGTGCGTGCGCACGTGGATGGTGACGCGTTCACGGGCCACGCCAGCGGCCCGGACGGCAAACGGGCCTACGGCGGCCTACTGGCCGCCCAAAGCCTGGCAGCTGCCTGCCGCACCGTGGGCGAGGACCGAGCGCCGACCAACATGCACCTGCAGTTCCTGCGCGGAGGGGACGCCGGGGCAGCGGTCGAGCACCGCGTGCACCGGGTGTACGACGGGCGCACCGCTTCGGCCCGGCGCGTCGAATCGTATGAGCACGGCCGCATGCTCACCACGGCCACGGTGTCGTTCGCGGCGGCGCTCGACGGACCCGAACACGGGCTGGGCGCGATGCCGCACGATCCGGAGGTGCTGCCCTGCACCGGCCCGCCCGGCCCGGCCCCGTCGCTGCCGCTCGACGAGTTCGACATCCGCATCGCCGACGACGGGTCAGGTGAGGGGTTCGTGCGCAGGATGTGGTGGCGGGTCACCACCGAATTGCCCGAGGATCCGTTGGTGCACATGCTCATCGCCGTGTACATCACCGACCTGTACGGAACCGACCCGGCTTTGGCTGTACACGGGCACAGCATGCGGTCGCGCAGTCACCGCAGTGGCACCACCGATTCGTCGATCTGGTTTCACCGTCCGGTGCGCGCCGGAGAGTGGAACCTGTTGGAGTCGCGGTCGCCGGCCGCCGCGCGGGGCCGCGGCTTGATCACGTCGAGCCTGCTGCGCGCGGACGGAGCAGTCGCGGCCTCCCTGGTGCAGGAGGGTCTGGTCGCGGAGCGCCCGGTGGGCTGACCGGGATCAGCGCCCACGGGCCAAGCGGAACGGCGCCATCGCCATGTCGAGAATCTCCGGTGTGAGCAGGCTTTCGGCGTATTCCACCCAGCACCAGCTGCGAGCCGGGGTGTTCCCGGACGAGCTCGCGGTGAGACGGCCGAAATAGTGTATGAAGCTTCCGGACCTGTCGAACGTGAAAGTGTATGACTGCGAGCCTATCCGGGCTTCCAGCCGGATCAGCTTGCCCGCGCCGTCGAAGGTCGGCGTTGCCGTGACGTCATCGTGGGCCGTCGTGACGCCATCGATCACGTGGTAACCGGGGCCGAAGGTGACTCCGTCGCGCCCTTGCCAGAAGCAGCCGCCGCCCCACTGCCCGTTGGGGTCTTCGTGAAGCCAAGACACCCACATCCCTTGCAGGCCACGGGCGATCGGCAGCTCCGGATACACCGCTCCGCCAGGCCCGTACGCGTAGTCCTGATGCAGATAGCCAGAGACCGGGACACCGTGGATGTTCCCCGTGGCGGCCATCAACTCGTGCCGGTAGTAGACCTGCTCGACACCGCTGTCGGGGGCCGAGACGTGAACCGTGAACACGTCGGTGACATTGGTGCCGTGCATCTCCCAGCGCCCGGTGGCGTCATACCAGTGGAGCCCGCCGGTGTCGCGTTCGATACGACCGCTCGGGTAGCTCAGTGTGACCTTCTCGTCGATATCGGTGTAGGTCATGGGTTCGAACCAGTCGATCGCGGAGTATTCGGCGAACAGATGGGGCGGGTCGGGGTCGAATGACGGACGCAGCTGCTTGAAACCGGTGATCGGCGACACCACGTGCGTCATGCCCGTGACGAAGTCGTCGGCACCGCGCAACCCCCAGTACGTGTGCCCCGCGGTATCGCTGACCACCGCGCCGATCCACATGCCGGCCAGCCCGACACCCGGCCCCGGTATCCACTCCCGACGGTAGTGCCCCAGCGTGGGAGCCTGCGTTGCCACGGTGAATCCGACGTTGTCCTGCCGTTGGATACCCGATGCGTCGGTCATGGCCAAGCCCCCCAAGCGAAGTCGATGACGCCCCGGATTGAGCTGTACTCGCGCAGACCCTCTGTGGCAGTGAAGCTTCTCGGATACCTTCGGCTGACGGTCGTGCTGATCGGTTCGAGAACAGACTCGGCGTCCAGGATCACATTTAAATCTCTAGAGATATCCTTGTAAAGGATGTGCTTGCGCCACTGACCATCGGATAGCTTCGTCTTCTGGTTGAGGTGGTTGCCCAGATTGATCGGACGGTAGGGAGACAAGTGGCCAAGCCGACTGCGGACAAGGGCGGGGTGCCTGGTGGCACTGCGGCTGGGAAACCCAAGCAGATCGCCGACGAACTGCGCGACTTGATCATCTCCGGTGCCCTCGATGAGGGCGATCTGCTCGGCACCGAGGCCGAGTTGCTGGAACGCTTCAAGGTGTCGCGGCCGTCGCTGCGCGAGTCATTGCGCATTCTCGAGGCCGAAGGCCTGATCTCGGTGATGCGGGGCGCCCTGGGTGGCGTGGTCGTACACCGGCCCGATCAACGGATGACCGCCCGGGCCGCGGCCCTCGTGATGCAGGCTCGCAGCATTTCGCTGCTCGACGTGTTCGAGGCGAGTGCCGTGATCGAACCCGCAATGGCGCGGATGGTGGCCATGTCCCGCGGACGGGAACGTGGTGCTGCGCGATTGCGCGAGTTCGTGATCGAGATGAAGCGCAGTGTGCAGGACCCGGTGGGGTGCACCACCGCGATGGTCGGATTCCACAGCGAGATGGTGCAGCTGGCGGGAAACCAGACGCTGATCGTCATCTGCGAGATGATCAATGAGGTCATCACCCGCGCCGCGGTCGCCGACATCTTGACGCGAAGCCAGGGAGAGCCGGTGGCGTCGCGGCGCCGCACGATCCGCGAGTTCGAACAACTCGTCGACCTCATCGCTGCCGGGGACGGGGACGCTGCGCAGGCCCACTGTGCCGCGCACATGGCCCGGCTGCGGCGGGGCCTGCTCGGAGAACACGGTAGTTCGACGATCGCGGTGAACCACCACCGGTGACGCTTGCGGTCAGGTCCTGCTCGCGACCTGACGAGGCGCCCCTCTGGACTCCGGCCCCGGTGCTGGGTTAGCTTTGGGCGATTCGAATTGTCAGATGTTTCGCCGGGGGTCTTCGGTCGGCGTTCGACATGCTGGAGGCGCAGATGGCTGACGTCACCCCGGCGCGCATCGGATTGCTCATCGATTACCTGGATGAGGATGGTGGCTTCGACGAGAACATCCTTCCGGCACTGCAACTGGTTGCCGACGAGTATCTGGAACGCGGAATTCTGGAACGGCCAATTGAATTCGTCGTCCGTGCGGTTCAGGGCCTGCCGAAAGGATCGTTCCGCGCCGTCCGCGCGGCCTTCGACGAGTTGGTCGAACAGGATGCGCTGGTGATCTTCGGGCCGTGGGTCTCGGAGAACGGTGTCGCATTGCGTCGCTACGTGGAGGAGCTCGCCCAGGTCCCGATCATCACGATGGCTGCTTCCGAAAGCATGCTCGGTGAATGGGTTTTCGGGCTCCCGGCAGGCTCGATGGAGGAGGAGCCCATCATCATGGCCGCGGTCGCCGCGCTCGATGGTTGCCGCAGCGTGGGACTGGCCTTCGAGGACAGCCTCATCGGCCGAGAATACTTGCGCACCACGCGGGGGGCCTGCCGCGACGCCGGGTTGACGATCACGGCCGAGGTGGCCATTCCCCAGCTTGAGCGCGACAAGCGAACGACCGTGTCGGTGCTGGCCGCCGAAAAGCCCGACGCCATCATGCACGTCGGCTTCGGGCTCGGGCTCATCGGCATGAATGCGGCCTTGGCCGACGTGGGCTGGCTGCCGCCGCGCTACACCACGACGGCGTTTGAGTTCGCCGCGACCGCGCCGTGGTGGCGTGACCAACTCGCAGGGTGGATCGGGCTCGATCAGTACGACGAACGCAACCCGACCGGACAAGCGTTTCTCGACCGATTCGAGCAGTCCTACGGGCGCCGCCCGGAGTACTTCTTCCCGCTGTACGGCTACGACGTGGGTCGGCTGATGATGACCGCAATTGCGACCGCCCGGCCGTTGACGGGTCCGGCGGTCAAGGAGGCGCTGGAACGCGTCAAGATGATGCCCGCGGCGACCGGTGCTCCCGGAACACGTATGAGGTTCGGAAAATTCATCCGCCACGGTTGGGTGGGCAGTGAGTTTCTCGTCGCGCGGCGCGTGCTTCCGGATGCCAGCGCCACGGTACTGCACGCGACGATCGAAGGTCGGATCGTCAGGTCGACCGCGCCCTGACTGCTCGGTAAATATCTATAGATCTATCAACCTCGATGTCGGCTGCCGCCGTCGGTCCTGGTGATCGGGATGTCTGGTTGTGCTGGGCGAATATTGACGGCGCACTGCAAATACTTCAGACCACAAACCCCTCGTCATCTGAACGATCGTGCGGTATACATCTAGATGTATCGCTGATCGTCGCCAGTTGGCGCACCGGTAGCTGTCGCCGGTGCCGGCCCTGGCCTGTGTCAGGCGCTGCAACGTTCGGCTTGGGGAGGATCGTGGGGCGACACAACGGTATTGGGCACAGCGGCACGCCCGCACCAGCACTGAGACCGCTTGCCGGGCTGTTCACAGTGATGGTGATCGGATTGATCGTTGCGCTGGTGGCCGTCCTCTTCCAGGGCGGATTGACCCCGACCGTGCCGGTGACGGTGCTCGCCTCGCGCGCCGGCCTGGTGATGAACCCAGACGCTAAAGTCCAGCTGCGGGGTGTGCAGGTCGGTACCGTCTCCTCGTTGGAAACGCTGCCCGACGGCAGGGCGGCGTTACACCTCGCGATGGATCCGGCCCAGCTGCCGTCCATTCCCGACAACGTGACCGTCGCCATCGCGTCGACCACCGTGTTCGGTGCCAAGTACGTTCAACTCCTCGATCCGGCAACTCCGTCGGCGCAGGCGCTGCATCCCGGGCAGGTCATCGACACCCGGCAGGTCACCGTCGAGATCAACACCGTGTTCGAACAACTGACCCAGGTGTTGTCCGCCATCGAGCCGGCGAAGCTGAACGAAACCCTCGGTGCCATCGCAGCGGCGATAAATGGTCGAGGCCGCGAGATCGGCCAGATGTTCGTCGATCTGGACGCCTACCTGGCCGCGCTCGAACCGAGTCTGCCCGCGCTGACTCACGTGCTTGCCGCCATGCCGACCGTCGCCGGCGCCTACGCCGACTCCGCGCCCGACCTGTCATCGGTGGCAGGACATGCCGGCAAGATCAGTCAGAGCATCGTCGACGAGCAGAACAACCTGGACACGCTGTTGCTGAGCGTGATCGGGCTGGCAGACATCGGAAATGAGGTGTTGTCGGACAACCGAGCTCCGCTGACCGAGGTGGTGCATCTGTTGGCACCCACCACCGACCTGACCAATGAATATCATCAGGCCCTGTACTGCCTGATGGGCGGATTCGTGCAAGGCGCCTATCTCAAGCAACCGCAGGTCCCCGGGGCGCTGGTGAACGCGGGCTTCACGATGGGGCGTGAACGTTACCGGTACCCAACCGATCTGCCCAAGGTGGCCGCGACAGGTGGGCCCCAGTGTGTCGCGGGGCTGCCGAACATACCCTTCGAAGCCAGACCGCCGTATGTGGTGGCCGATGTCGGCATCAACCCGTCCCGCTATGGCAACCAGGGGATCCTGCTCAATACCGATGCCCTCAAACAATGGTTGTTCGGACCGCTCGCCGGCCCGCCGCGCAACACCGCCCAGATTGGCCAACCGGGATGAGGGCCACCCGAGCACCCTTGTTCAAATTCGGCGCGTTCGCCGTGGTGATGGTCATGGTGACGGCACTGCTGTTCGCGATCTTCGGCCAGTACCGGCCGGGACCGGCCAACGGATATTCGGCGGTCTTCGCTGATGCCTCACGGCTCAAAGTGGGAGATTCCGTGCGGGTGGCCGGTATTCGGGTCGGCACCGTCAACAGCGTCGCCCTGCAACCGGACATGACCGTGCTGGTGGGATTCGACACCGACCGCGCCGCGGTGTTGACGTCCGGGACGAAGGCGGTCGTGCGCTACCTCAATCTGGTGGGGGACCGCTACCTCGAACTCGCCACCGGACCTGGAGAGGCCAGAATTCTCAAGGCGGGATCCCGGATTCCCGTCGAACGCACTGTGCCGGCGCTGGACCTCGACCTGTTGCTCGGTGGGTTGCGACCGGTCACCCAGGGGCTGAATCCGCGTGATGTCAACGCGTTGACCCAGTCACTGCTGCAGGTGCTGCAAGGCCAGAGCGGTGCCATGCAATCCCTGTTCTCGCACACTTCGTCCTTCACCAACGAGTTGGCGAACAACGATCAGGTGGTTCAACAGTTGATCGACAATCTCAACTCGGCGGTCGCCACACTCAGCGCCAACGGCGATCAATTCGGGGCAACGATCGACCGTCTGCACCAGTTCATCGGGCAGTTGGCATCCCATCGCGATCCGGTCGGTGAGGCGATAGAGGCGCTCGACAAGGGCACCGCGACACTTGCCGACCTGCTGACCCGGGCACGTCCCCCGCTGGCAGGCGCTGTCAACGAACTGAATCGGTTGGCCCCCAACATCGAAGCGCTCAATGACCACCTCGATGTCGGCCTGCAGAAGGCGCCCGGGAACTACCGCAAGCTCAAGCGACTGGGCGCGTACGGCAGCTTCTTCAACTACTACCTGTGCGGGATCTCTGTCCGAGTCACCGACCTACAAGGTCGGACGGCGGTATTCCCCTGGGTCCGGCAGGAAACGGGGAGGTGCTCGGACAACTGATGCTGAAATACCGTGGATCCCAACTCATCCGCCGTGGAATCGTCGGCGTCGTCCTGGTGGTGCTGGCCGTGGCGGTCGGGCTGCAACCCCAGCAATTGCTTGCCCGGGCCACACACCTGCACTACCAGGCACTGTTCGACCAGGCCGGCGGCCTGACCAAGGGAAACGATGTCACCATCTCTGGCATGAACGTCGGGTCCGTGTCCGATGTCGAGTTGCTCGACGGTCAGGCACTGGTCAGCTTCGCCGTGGAATCACGCATTCCGCTGGGCACCCAGACCCGTGCCCACATTCGTACCGGCTCGCTGCTGGGACAGCGGGTGCTCACCGTCGAACCCGTGGGGCCGGGCAGATTGCGACAGACCGACGTCGTCCCGTCCAGCCGAACCTCGTCTCCCTATTCGCTGACCGAAGCAGTCGGGGACCTCACCACCGATCTGGCCGGCACCGACACCGCCGCTCTCAATCAATCGCTGGATGCCCTGTCGACGACCATCGACGCAGTCGCTCCCGAGTTGGGGTCTACGTTCGACGGCGTGACGCGTCTGTCACGAGCGCTCAACGCCCGCAACCAGACTCTGGGCGAACTGTTCGAGAATGTCAGTGATGTGAGTGCCATCGTGTCGGCCCGCAGTCAGCAGGTGAACGCGCTGATCCTCAATGCCAACGATCTCCTGGATGTGCTGGTCCGGCAGCGGCGGGCGATCGTCGACCTGCTGGCGAACACCTCGGCGGTCGCTCAGCAGCTGTCGGGGATGGTGCACGAGAACCAGGCCAAACTCGCCCCGACCCTCGACAAGCTCAATGCGGTGACAGCCGTACTGCAGAAGAACCGCGACAACATCGCCAAGGCGATTCCCGGGCTGGCGCAGTACGAGCTGACCACCGGTGAACTGGTCGCCAGCGGGCCGTACTACCAGGCCATGATCGCCAACCTGGCAGTTCCGCAGATGCTGCAACCGTTCCTCGACTATGCGTTCGGCTTCCGCAGGGGCACCGACGCCGGACAGCCCCCGGACAATGCCGGTCCGCGGGCGGAATTCCCCATACCGCGCAACGGTATTCCACAGACGCCAGAAGGGTCCGGGCCGCCATGACCCACCACCGGGCAACCGCGCTTCTCGCGAGCGTGCTGATCACACTGATCGGTGCCGCCACGTTTCTGATCCAGCAGGGGATCCCACGGACGATCATCGCGTATTTCACGTCTGCGACGTCCATCTACCCCAAGGACGAGGTGCGGGTGGTGGGAGTAAAAGTCGGCACCATCAATGCGATTACACCGGAAGGTGGTCGCGTGAAGCTGGAACTGCGGGTTGACCCCGGTGTGCCGATTCCGGCCAATGCCAAGGCGGTCATCGTCGCGCCCAACCTGATATCGGCACGGTACGTCGAGCTCACCCCCGCCTATCGATCCGCGGACCCCGACGCCAACGGCCCCACGATGGCCGATGACGCAGTGATACCCATCGACCGCACCGCGGTACCGGTCGAGTGGGACGAGGTCAAGGATCAGCTCATGCGATTGGCCACCGAACTGGGGCCCAACAGCCAAGTTTCGACGCCGGCGATCGCGCGCTTCATCGAAACCACCGCCAATGCACTCGACGGCAACGGTCAGAAGTTGCGCAAGACCCTGTCCCAATTATCGGGCGTGGGTCGTGTCTTGGCCGAGGGCAGCGGAGACGTTGCCACCACGATCAAGAATCTGCAGACCCTCGTCACGGCCCTGCGTGACAGCGGCCCGCAAATCGTGGAGTTCCAAGGGCGGTTCGCGACCCTCACCAGCGTGCTCGACGACAACCGGTCGGATCTCGACGCCGCCTTGAAAAATCTCTCCTCGGCCATCGACGACGTCCGAGGATTCCTGACCGAGACCCGCGACCGCACCAGCGAACAGGTGCAACGGCTCAGCGAAGTGACCAGCAATCTCGCCGAGCATCGTAAGGATCTCGAACAACTGCTGCATGTCGCCGGCAACGCCATCGCCAACGGGTATGCCGATTACAACCCCGATACCGGCACGATTTTGGGCTCGGTGTCATTCAACAACTTCTCCAACCCACTCCAGTTCATCTGCGGGGCAATCGGTGCCGTCAAGAACACCACCTCGGCGGAGACCGCCAAGCTGTGCGCCCAGTATCTGGGGCCGGCGCTCGAGTCGTTGAATTTCAACAACGTGCCGTTCCCGGTCAACCCGATCCTCGCTCCCGCGCCGTCGAATGTCATCTACACCGACCCCAGCCTGGCGCCCGGCGGAACGCCGGCCCCGAGCGCACCCGAACCGGCCCCGGCGATTTCGGCGTTCACGGGCGCCGGCGGCGATGTGGTACCACCGCCGGGCTGGAATCAGCCCACCGCTCCTCCCGGCATACTCGGCCCGTTGCCGGCCGCACCGTCTCCGGCGATCTACCCGGGGGCGCCCGCACCCATCCCGCCGAGCACGGAGAACCTGCTGTTGCCACCGGACCACGCACCGGCACCAGCACCAGCACCGGCATCGGCACCGGGAGAAGGGATACCGCCATCGTGATGCGACGCCGCCTGTTTCACACTTTCCTCGTTCTTCCTGTCGTGGCGACTCTGAGCGGCTGCGCATTCGGCGGACTGAACTCGCTTGCGCTGCCGGGCACCGAGGGACGCGGGTCCGGCGCTACGGTGTATCACGTCGAGATCGCCAACGTCGGTACTCTGGAATCCAATTCACCGGTCATGGTGGACGACGTCGTGGTCGGCAGTGTCGGCAAGATGACCCTGCGGGGGCAGCATGCCGACGTCGAGGTGCACGTCAAGAAGGGCACTGTTGTCCCTTCGAATGTCGTTGCGACCATTGGTCAGACGAGCTTGCTGGGGTCGATGCATCTCGCGCTCGACCCGCCTCCCGGGCAACCGCCGCTCGGCCGCATGGAGGCCGGTGCCACCATCGGGCTCAACAAATCGTCGACCTATCCGTCGACCGAGCAAACCCTCGCGTCGTTGTCGGCGGTCGTCAACTCCGGCGGTCTGGGCCAGATCGGCGACATCATCCACAACTTCAACGCCGCATTCTCCGGTCGTGAGGACACGGTCCGTGACCTCCTCGCGAGGCTGGACACCTTCGTCGGCGTCCTCGATCAGCAGCGCGGCGACATGGTCGCCTCGATCCAGCAACTGAACCGGTTGACGGGCACCCTGGCCGGCCAGCGCGAAGTCATCGCACAGACGATGCGTGCCCTGCCACCGGCACTCGACGTGCTCATCGCCGAGGAACCCCGATTCGTCACCGCGCTGACGAAGCTGCGGGCCTTCAGTGAAACCGCGACCGGACTCGTCAACGACACACAGGACGATCTGGTACGCAATCTGCAGAATCTGGAACCCACGCTTCGCGCCCTGGCCGATGTCGGTCCCGGTCTCGTCGACGGGCTGATGTTCGCGACGGTGTTCCCGTACGGGCAGAACATCGTCGATCGAGGCCTCAAGGGTGATTATCTGAACCTGTTCGCCGTCGCGGACATCACCGTCCCGCGCCTGAAACGGACCGCCTTCCTCGGTACCCGATGGGGGATGCCCGGCGCCGAACTCGTCCCTGCACCAGGAGATCCCGGCTACGACTGGTACTACACCAAGAACCCGCTCGGGCTGCCGGTATCAGTGCCGCCCGGCGGCAGCGAGGTTCCGGCCCCGGCTCCACCCGTGGGTCCGCCGGTCATGCTTCCGGGGGGCCTGCCGCAGTCGGCGCCCCCACCGGCGACAACGCCGTTGCCGGTCGCAGGCGAGGGTGGGCGCTGAATGCTGACCCGATTCGTCCGCGTGCAACTGACGATCTTCGCCATCGCCTCACTCATCGGACTGGTTGCCATGGCCGTGGTCTACATGCGTGCGCCCACGATGCTGGGCATCGGCCGCATCACCGTCACCGTGGAACTGCCCGCCACCGGCGGTCTCTACCGATTCTCCAACGTCACCTACCGGGGTGTGCAGGTCGGCAAGGTGACCGGCATCGGGCTGCACGGTCGCGGCGCCAAAGCGACATTGTCGCTGGATAACTCACCGAAGATCCCGCAGGATCTGACGGCGCAGGTGCGTAGCGTCTCGGCGGTCGGCGAGCAGTACCTCGACCTTCTCCCGCGCACCGACGCTCCGCCCTATCTTCGAGACGGTTCGGTCATCGCGAGGGCCGACACCACCGTCCCCCAACAGGTCGGTCCACTGCTCGACCAGACCAGCGCACTGATCACGAGCATCCCCAAGGACAAGCTCGCCGCGCTGCTCGACGAGTCGTTCCAGGCGTTCAACGGTGCCGGTTACGATCTCGCCTCACTGATCGATTCATCGGCGAAACTGTCCGGGAGTCTCAACGGAGTGCGCGACCAAAACCGTGCTCTGGTGGAAGATGCTGTGCCCCTGATGGATTCACAGGTCGCCGGCGTCGACGACTTGCGCACCTGGGCTCATGCTCTGGCAGGAGTGACCGGCCAACTGGCCGATTCCGATCACGATGTGCGTTCGTTGTTGAGAAACGGACCCTCCACCGCCGACGAGGCGTCACGGCTGCTGCAGCAGCTCAAACCCACCCTTCCGGTGCTACTCGCCAACATGACATCGCTCGGCCAGGTGGCTCTCACCTACCGGCCGAGCCTCGAACAGATCCTGGTGTTGTTGCCGCCGTTCATGGCCAATCTCCTGTCGGAGGGTCCCGACCACAATCCGACCGGCTTGGGCCAGGGCGACTTCACCCTCACGGTCGGCGACCCACCGACGTGCACGGTGGGGTTTCTCCCGCCGAGCGCGTGGCGTTCACCTGAGGACACCACAGAGGTGGACACCCCCGACGGTATGTACTGCAAACTGCCGCAGGACTCTCCGTTGGCGGTACGGGGTGCTCGTAACTACCCGTGTATGGGCAAGCCCGGTAAGCGGGCACCGACCGTTGAGATCTGCGACAGCGACCAGCCGTTTCAGCCGCTTGCGATGCGCGAGCACATGCTGGGCCCCTATCCGCTGGACCCGAACCTGATCTCGCAGGGGATCCCGCCCGACGATCGCGTTGAGCGGGAACGACATCTCCAGGGCCCGATCGAAGGCACCCCGCCCGCAGCTCCGGTTCCGGGGGACGCCGAATCACCAGTGCCGCCAGGGCAATCCATGCCCGCGCCGCCACCCGCCGAACCAGGGGCCACCCCCGTTGCCCCGAGTGCCTACGGCGGGGCCGGCGAAACCGGGCCGTCTGTCGCATTCGCCCGCTATGACCCGGCAACCGGCCGCTACGTGGATCCTGACGGCCGGACCTTCACTCAGACCAACCTGGTGGCCTCTGCCAGGGCCGGGACATGGAAGGACCTCATCATGGCGGTACCCGCATGAGATCGATGACCGCGGTATTGACCTGTGCCGCAGCGGTCGTCGTCTCCCTCGCGTCGGCTCCGCAGGCCGGCGCGGCCTTCTGCGATCCCTTGCCGAATGGGCGCTTCACCGCGACTTCGGACGGCGTGTGGGCCAAGACCAACGATGTCTTTCACGATGAGACGACGGTGACGAGCACGTGGACCATCACCTCGTCATGCACCGGCGAGCCGCTTGATTGCGCCGGGCATGTCGTCAGCAGCCAGGGATGGGACGCCCCGATCCATTGTGAATCCGCCGGCCTCTGGAATGTGCGACGCCAACATGACAATTGGCAAGCCTGCGCCGACGGCACCGCGGTCCCCGGCCGTCAGCTGCTGTATTTCTCGGCCGACCTGACCGGTTCACCGAGCTTCTCCGCCGTGCGGACGTACTCCGGTTGGGATCGCACCGTCGGTGTCAGCGGTGGGTGTGGCGTCAATCAGCCCTTGGTCATCGAGCTGCCGTTCCGGTTGGAAGCGGCTGCATAGTGGTGGCCCGAGCGCCGCAGCCACTCATCGAAATCCCTCTGCCGCAACGGCGGTGAACGAGTTCGCACGCCCATCGACGCGGCAGTCGATGGCCACTGTGTTAGCGTCGGTAAATACTTCAGAATATGAAATAAGCCTGGTGTCAACGGAGGTCTGGGATGGGGCGAGCACGGGTGACCAAGGATTCGGCAGGCCTGGAGACGGCGGACTATGTCGTGGTGGGTTCGGGTAGCTCCGGCGCGATCGTGGCCAGAAGGTTGGCTGACACTGGCGCCACGGTCACATTGATCGAGTCGGGGCGCCGCCGCCGAGGCCCGCTGGTCACCGTTCCCGGCATGTGCGGGGCAATCCACGCGGCCACCGCCCTGCAGCGGTACGTCACCTGGCCGGCGTACAGCGTCCCGCAACGGCATATGAACGGCCGCAGGCTTCCTCAGTCGCACGGCCGCGTACTGGGTGGTGGCAGCGTGATCAACGGGATGGCGTTTGTCCGTGGGAACCGGCAGAACTACGACGACTGGGAGGCCGGCGGTGCCGCGGGCTGGGGGTTCGCCGATGTGCTGCCGTCCTTCCGCCGGTTGGAGAGTTTCGAGGATGGACCGAGCGAATTGCGCGGCGGTGACGGACCGATCGCGGTGGAACGGGCCACCGGCCTGGCGACGATCACCGAGCGCTACATGGTGGCGCTGGGGGAGACTGCCGGAGTCGGGCAGAACGACGACTACAACGGTGCGCAGCAGGCCGGGGTGGCGCCACTGCAGCAGAGCGTGGGCGGCGGCCGGAGGGCGGGCACCGATCGTGGTTATCTGGGGGATGCGCCGCCGAATCTGCGGGTGCTCACCGGGGTCACCGCAACACGGGTGATGGTGCGCAACGGCCGCGCCGTGGGGGTGGAGCTGGTCGCGGACCGTAACCGGCGCGGGATCGGTTGTGCGCGCGCGAGTCGCGAGGTGATCATCAGCGCGGGCGCGCTCGGTTCGCCACGCCTACTGATGCTCTCCGGCATCGGTCCCGCGGCGCACTTGCGCGAGCATGGCATCGAGGTGGCAGCCGACCTGCCGGTCGGTGACAATCTGCACGATCATCTGTTTGTTCCGATGTCCTACAAGGCAACTGGCGGACGGAGCGCATCACCGTCGAGTTTTGCCCGGGCGGCGGTTCGTGAATGTGTACGGCCACGCTCGACCTACTTGGCGCATACCTTGTTCGAGGCGGTGGCGTTCGTGGACAGCGGAACCGGAACGGGCACCGACGTTCCGGACTTGCAGATGTTCATCCTTCCGATGAGTTATCCGGCGAATCAGGATGCGCCGGGGCTGCACTTGGCGGCCGACTCGGCACCGTCGTTGACCCTGATGCCGACGATGATCTACCCGCAGAGCCGGGGCACCGTACGACTGGCCTCGACAGATCCGTTCACCGCTCCTCTCATCGATCCCAACTACCTGGCCGAGCCCCGCGATCTGGATACCCTGGTGGCGGGAATGGAATTGGTCAGACAGACGCTGGCGCACCCGGAAATCGCAGGGGTCGTCGGTCGCGAGGTATTGCCCGGTTCCGATCACAACGGCGCTGAGCTCGCGGAGTTCGTCCGGCGCAACGCCTCTGGTGTCTACCACCCCGTCGGCACCTGCCGGATGGGTACGGACGAACACGCGGTCGTCGACCCGGCGCTGCGGGTCCGGGGAGTATCGGGATTGCGCGTCGCCGATGCGTCGATCATGCCGAACATCGTCGGCGGCAACACGAATGCCGCGGCGATGATGATCGGAGAGCGCGCCGCCGAACTGATAACAGGTGGCTGAGCATCGCACGTTTGCGCCGGCCGGCAGCGCACGTGCGCTGCCGGCCGGCGTCAATGGCCAGGCGACCCTGAGGTCACCGAGGCTCGCAGCGGTCGGACTCCACGACGATTTCTACCGGGCGGCCTCCGGGTTGTCCGATCTGCCACGTGCTGGCCTTGCCTGCGGTGAACGGTCCTGGGGCGCCTTGCGATTCGTAGTATCCGCGCGGGTCCCAGGTCTTCGCCTGTGGGTAGGGCCACGGGCAGGCGACGCTGGACGCCGCGCCGGTCGCACGTACCAGCCAGAACGCCGAGCTGAAGCTGATCATCGCAATATTCAGGACGATCGCCATGACCAGGAAACTCGCCAACTTGGGGCGGCGCGCGGCGAAGGGTATTCGCAGGGCGATCTTGTCTGCCTGAGATCTTCCGTTGTCGTCGCGGTAGATCAGGACCGACGCCGGGATCATGATGATGGTGATGAGCACGCTGGCCATCAGCAGCGGGAACTGACTGTTCTTACCCACATCCATCGAGCCGAATTCGACCACATGCGTATAGGTGAGGAACTGGGTGCGGGTGAGCAGGATTTCCTGGGCCGCATCCCAAATGACGCCGATGACGAACGTCAGCACGGCGATGGAGATCAGCGGATGGCGCCAGACGAAGGCATCGGCGCCGCGGCGTCGTTGGACGGCCTGCAGGATCGGCATCGCCAGGAAGTAGGGGAGCAGGACGTAGGGTGCGTAGATGACCGAGGTCAGCGGTTCGATGACCGGAGAGATGTTGAGCCACGGCCATTCCCGGGGGAAGTGCCAGAGGTTCGGGTTGTAGACCAGGCCGATGGCCCAATTGTTGATCGGGTCCCACCAGAACAGCGTGGTGGAAGCCAGGATCATGAGGATCACCGGATGCCCGGGATTGCGTCTCCAGACCAGAACCGAGACGACGATGGTGACCACGAGCAGCAGAGCGCCCAGTATCTGTCCCCACAGGACGAAATCGATGGCCGGCCACAGGGGCTCTACCGGTGGCGGTTTGCCGATGCCGTCCGGGTTCACGTTCTCGGGGGAGGCGGCTCCGTGCTTTTCCGCGGTGAGCAGAACGAAGACCGCCAGTGCGGCGACGACAGCCCAACAGCCGAGGGCCTTCCAGGGCAATGTGGTGCGTGGGTTGTCGGCGACCTTCGACGGCTCGACACGAACTGATGGCTTCATGGCACTCCGCGCGCTGTTTTCTCCGCGCCTCTTAGGTGGCGCGTCAGGCGAATCTCACCCTGCGCCCGAGGGTAACGCATATTGTTCAGATTCTGAACTATTGTGTGGAAGCCGCTGGCAGAGCGGATGGCCGGGTATCCTGTGGCATCGTGACCGACACCATTGGGGCCGCCGACGACGGGGACATCATCGACTTCCTCGGCGCGGCCACCGATGTCCGGCGGATGATCTCGATGCTGACGTTGCCTGTGGCGCGCGAGTACGGCATTTCCGAACGCGCACTGGGCATCGTCTTTCTGGTGTACGCAGGGCTCGATCGGCCCGGCCTACTGATCGACTATCTCAACGTGCTGCCGAGCACCATCACCTCCGACATCGACAAACTGGTCGCCGCGGGCATGCTGCGACGTATGTCGTCGACCGATGACAGGCGGGTCACCAGGATCGAGGTGACGCCGCGAGGCCTTGCCGCGCAACAGGAGTCGTTGCGTCAGCTGCACGAGTTCTTCCGCGCCAAGGCTGCCGGCGTTGGCCTCGAAGAGCTTCAGGCGTGCATCGCCACGCTGCGCAAGCTGAGCGGGTTTGCGCAGTCGGCGGTTCCCAATCCACTGCGCAAGGCCGACGACTCCCGCTGAGCGGGTTCGCTGAGCGGTAGAGCCTCACGCTTCGGCCCGCCCGGGGGTCACGCTGGACAGCCCTGGCCTGTGGATGAAATCCGGGCTGGGGATAACCAGCCGTGACCGGGCCGGTTCTGTCAGACCTGCTCTGCACGGTGGGGTCATGAGTTCTTTGACACGGGCCGAGATCGGCGCACTGGGTGAACAACTGGCGTCCGAGTACCTGGCGGCACAGGGGCTGCGGACGTTGGCCCGGAACTGGCGGTGCCGCTACGGCGAGCTCGACGTGATCGCGGAGGAGGTGGCCACCAACACGGTGGTCTTCGTCGAGGTGAAGACCCGCACCGGGGAAGGCTTCGGCGGCCTGGCCGAGGCGGTCACGGCGCAAAAGCTGCGCCGCATCCGGCGATTGGCCGCGCTGTGGCTCGTCGAGCAGACGAGCCGGTACGCCGCGCTGCGCATCGATGTGATCCGGGTGCGCCTCGGCCACCGCCGGGAACCGGAGCTGACGCATATCAAAGGGGTGGGCTGAAATGGGTTTGGGTAGAGCATATTCGGTGGCCGTGCGGGCCGTGGACGGCGTCATCGTGGAGATCGAGGCAGACATCACCTCGGGGTTGCCCAGTGTGAACCTTGTGGGCCTGCCGGACACCGCACTGCAGGAATCACGAGATCGCGTACGGGCGGCGATCACCAACTGCGGCAACGAATGGCCGATGTCGCGCCTGACGTTGGCATTGTCGCCGGCCACGTTGCGCAAGGTCGGTTCGGTGTACGACCTCGCACTGGCGGCGGCGGTGCTCTCGGCGCACACCAAGACGGCCTGGGCACGGTTGGAGAAGTCGGTGCTGCTCGGTGAGCTCGCCCTCGACGGCCGGGTCCGTCCGGTGCACGGTGTGTTGCCCGCGGTACTGGCCGCCAAGCAGGAGGGCTGGCCCCTGGTGGTGGTACCGGTCGACAACCTGGCCGAAGCCAGCCTGGTCGACGGGATCGAGGTCTGCGGTGTGCGCACGCTGCGGCACCTGCAGGCCTGGCTCGACGGCAAAGCGGATCTGCAGGCCCGGGTAGCGGCGCCGGGATGCGCACCGGAGCCCGTGGCGGACCTCGCCGATGTGGTGGGGCAGGCTCAAGCCCGCTACGCCGTCGAGGTGGCCGCCGCGGGCGCCCACCACCTGTTGCTCACCGGACCGCCGGGCATCGGGAAAACAATGCTGGCGCAACGGCTTCCTGGGCTGTTGCCGTCGTTGTCGCCCGCTGAATCGCTCGAGGTGACCGCCATACATTCCGTGGCGGGATTGTTGGCGGGGGACACACCGCTGATCACCCGGCCACCGTTCGTGGCGCCGCATCACACTTCGAGCGTTGCGGCCCTGGTCGGCGGCGGAAGTGGGTTCGCTCGTCCCGGAGCGGTCAGTCGGGCCCACCGCGGCGTCTTGTTTCTCGACGAGTTCGCCGAAATGGGTTCAAGCGCCCTGGAAGCGCTGCGAACTCCGTTGGAGGACGGCGAGATCCGGTTGGCGCGCCGTGACGGGGTGGCATGTTATCCGGCACGGTTCCAACTGGTTCTGGCGGCGAACCCGTGCCCGTGCGCCCCACCCAATTCGGCCGACTGCGTCTGTTCGGCCCAGGCCAAGCTGCGGTATCGCGGCAAGTTGTCTGGGCCGCTGGTGGACCGCGTCGACTTGCGGGTGGAGCTGTATCCGGTGACCGCGGGGGCGTTCATGCCGCAGTCGGGCGAGTCCAGTGCGGTGGTGCGTGAGCGTGTCGCCGCGGCGCGCCTCGCCGCCCAGGAACGGTGGAAACCCTATGGGATCGGTACCAATGCCGAAGTCAGCGGCCCGTTGCTGCGGCGCGAATTCCGATTGCCGAAATCCGCGATGGAGCCGTTGCGGTCGGTGCTCGACCGTGGCGTGATCAGCATGCGCGGTGCCGACCGGTGTTTGAGAGTCGCATGGACCCTGGCGGACCTGGCGGGGCGCAACATGCCCACCCAGGACGATGTCGCCACAGCATTGAGCTTCCGCTGGGCCGGGGGTATGTCATGACCGACGACGTGCGGCGGGCATGGGCCTATCTGTCGCGGGTGGCCGAGTCGCCGTGTCCGGAGCTGACGGCCTTGGTCGAGCGGGTGGGTCCGGTAGACGCGGCCGGCCGCGTCAAGGCCGGCGATGTCGATCGCGAGCTGCTGCGCCGGGTCGAGGCGCGGCGGGAATTCGATTGTGCGGCCGATGATCTGGTCGTGCTCGACAGAATGGGCGGGCGGTTGATCACGCCGGACGACGATGAGTGGCCGCTGCTGCGATTCCGGGCATTCTGCGGTAGTGAGGTGACCAAGCGCTCGAACGGTCATCCGCCGCTGGTGTTGTGGGCGGTCGGGCCCGCGCGCCTGGATGAGGTCACCGAGCGCGCTGCGGCCATCGTCGGCACCCGTGCGGCCACGGCCTACGGCGAGCACGTGGCTGCCGAGTTGTCCGCCGGACTGGTCGAACGGAATGTGACGGTGGTGTCCGGCGGGGCCTATGGCATCGACGGCGCAGCGCATCGTGCCGCGCTGGCCTGTGAAGGGATGACGATCGCGATAGTGGCCGGCGGCATCGACAAACCGTACCCGGCCGGGCACAGTGCACTGTTCCACCGGATCCGCCAGGAATGCCTGCTGGTCAGCGAGTATCCGCCGGGGACAGCGCCGGGCCGGCTTCGATTCCTGACCCGCAACCGGCTGGTGGCGGCCCTGTCCGGGGCGACGGTGGTGGTGGAGGCGGGGCTGCGCAGCGGCGCGGCCAGTACCGCGTCGTGGGCCCGAGTGCTGGGCCGCTCGGTGTGCGCAGTGCCGGGACCGGTGACCTCGGCCGCATCGGCCGGTTGTCATGCGCTCCTGCGGGAGCGCGCCGTCCTGGTGGACCGGGCCGAGCAGATCGTCGAAATCGTCGGCCGGATAGGGGAACTGGCCCCGCAAGAGGCACATCCGTCCGGGCCGCTGGATGGGCTCACACCGGCCGAGAAGCAGGTCTATGACGCACTGCCGGCGCGCGGTGCGCACACGGTCGACGACATCGCGATGCTCGCCGCTCTCGCCCCGCACCAGGTACTCGGGCCGTTGACGCTGCTGGAGTTCGCCGGGTTGGTCGAAAGTGTCGACGGATGCTGGCGGATCGTGCGTCGGCGTCGGCGGGTGCGGGCATAAATAACGCATGCGTAGACGTCGATGGATCGGCGCCGATTTGCTGCAACGGGTGCCGACCCGGTGTTAATTTGCCTTCATCGAGTGAGCTCACAACCCAGGCGTACTGCCATTACGCCGGCCGTACGCCGGGCCTGGGGAGGGTGCGACATGAGCACAGCCGCAGAACGCGCTGCCCAGTTGGCCTTGGTCGCTCGCCTCAGATCGGCCTATCCCGAATTGCCCGATGCGCCGACCCCGGATCTACTGGATCATGATCGCTTCACCGCATATATGAAGCCGGTGCACGATGTCGGCGGGGAGCCGGATGCGCCCATCAAGTACGAGAACAAGGACTACGAGTACTGGGAGCACATGACTTACGTCATCTGCGAAGTCCTTGCCTGGCGCGGCATCTGGCTGTCGGAGGAACGGCGGCGGATGGGCAACGTCGACGTCGGGCGCGCGGTTTATCTCGGCTTCCCCTACTACGGCCGCTGGCTCTTGTCCGTTGCGCGTGTCCTCGTCGAGAAGCACCACATCGGACTGACCGAACTGTCCGAACGCATGGCCGAAGTGCAGGAACGCTACGCCGGCGGGCTGGCCGGCAGGCGTCTGGAGGCCCGGCCGAGATTCGAAGGCGACGGGTCGAACGTCAAGCGCAACAGCCATATCGTGCACGCGAGGGGCAAGGGTGACCCTCAGGTGTACGCGGGCCGCGCGGGGGAGCCGAAGTTCAAGGTCGGCGACGCCGTGCTGGTGCGTGAGCTGCCGGTGCTGTTCTACACCCGCACACCCGAGTACGTCCGCGGTGCCCGCGGTGAGATCGCCGCGGTGGCCTACGAAAGCCCGGCGGCAGAGGACGAAACCTGGGACCGCACCGACGCCACCCCTGAGTGGTTCTACGTCGTGAGCTTCACCATGGCTCAGTTGTGGGACGGCTACACCGGAACAGCTTCCGACACGTTGAGAACCGAGATCCCCGAGCACTGGCTGCAGGCGGCCGGCTGACCTCCACCGCCGATCAGCCTCCTCACGAAGGGCGCACCATGGCAGAGCATGATCATGACCACGATCACGATCACGAGCGCACCGTCAAGCCGATGGTCGACGAGATCACCGATTTCGAGGTACTCGAGATCGCGTTGCGTGAATTGTGTATCGAGAAGGGCATTTTCACCGCGGATGAGCACCGGCTGTTCACCGAGTTCGCCGAACAGATCGGACCGACTCCGGCCGCCCGGCTGGTCGCCCGGGCCTGGCTCGACCCGGACTTCAAACGCCTGGCGGCGGCCGAACCGATGACCGCCAGCAAGGAGGTGGGGGTCGACTGGCTGGAGCCCACCGGATTCGGTACCCCGAGCGACTTCACCGCATTTCAGATTCTCGAAGACACCCCGACCGTGCATCACGTGATCGTCTGTGCGCTGTGTTCCTGCTACCCGCGCCCGATTCTGGGCAACTCGCCCGAGTGGTACCGGACACCCAACTACCGGCGCCGTCTGGTGCGCTGGCCCCGGCAGGTGCTGTCCGAGTTCGGGCTGTCTCTGCCCGACACGGTCGAAGTGCGCGTGCAGGACTCGAATCAGAAACACCGCTTCATGGTCATGCCGATGCGTCCCGAGGGTACCGACGGCTGGACCGAGGATCAGCTCACCGAGATCATCACCCGCGACTGCCTCATCGGTGTAGCACTGCCCAAGCCCGGGGTGACCACCAATGTCGTCACCGACACCCGGCCCGCGATGCACCCCGCCGGTGAATGAGGAGGACACGGTGAGTGCGCCGAACGAACAGGTACCGCTCGGGGACGCCCCGGTACCCACTCTCGCGCGGATCGTGGAACGCAATCAGGTTTGGCCGCTGATGGCTGCCAAATACGGTGTCGAGAATCTGGTTCCGCCGTGGAAGACGAGCCTCGACGGCTTCTGCGATGCCCTCGACCAGGCCTCGTGTGCCACCAACGTGCCCGACTTCAAACAGCGTCGCGATGAGGAAGACCTGCTGTCGGCGACCGTCTATGCCGAGCTGCCCTATCCCGAGAACCAGCTCGTCGCCCTTGCCCATTCGCTGTTGGCCCGCGGGGTGATCACCGAAGCCGAGCTGCAAGAACGGCTCGATCTGGTCCGCAGGAGACTCGAGGCCTGATTCACGTAGCCCCCGGGCCGGCCGGCGATCTCCGTATAGTCGATGAGGTCGGCTAACAACCGAGCAGCGGATGATTTTGGAGGCGTCATGGCAGGACGGCCCGTGCACACGTTTCAGGTGGTGCATCGCGAGCAGTTGACCGACCACATGGTCAGACTGGTGCTGGGCGGATCGGGTGAGGGCACAGGCTTCGACACCTTCTCGCCCAACGACTTCAGCGATGCATACGTCAAACTCGTCGTCGTTCCCGAGAATGTGGACGTATCGGCGTTGCCGAAACCGTTGACGCTGGACAGTTTTCAGGAGTTGCCCGCCGAACTGAGGCCGGCCGTGCGTACCTACACGGTGCGCAAGTTCGACACGGAGCGCGGCGAGATCGCCATCGACTTCGTCGTGCACGGTGAGCAGGGGGTCGCCGCACCCTGGGCGGCGGCAGCGGTGCCGGGCCAACCCGCCTATGTGATGGGGCCCAGCGGTGCCTACGCCCCGGACTCGTCCGCCGACTGGCACCTGCTGGCCGGCGACGAAGCTGCGCTGCCGGCCATCGGCGCTGCGCTGGAAGCCCTGCCCGACAACGCGATCGGCAAGGTATTCATCGAGGTGGCCGGCCCCGATGACGAGGTTGAGCTCACCGCCCCCGCCGGTGTCGAAGTCAACTGGGTCTACCGAGGCGGGCGCGCCGACCTCGTCGGTGAGGACCGGGCGGGGGACAACGCACCGCTGATCGCCGCGGTCAAGGAGGCGGCCTGGCTGCCCGGCCAGGTGCAGGTGTTCATCCACGGCGAGGCGCAGGCCGTCATGCACAACCTGCGTCCCTACATCCGCAAGGAGCGCGGGGTCCCCGCGAAGTGGGCTGCGTCGATCTCGGGATACTGGCGCCGCGGACGCACTGAAGAAACCTTCCGGCAGTGGAAGGCCGAGCTGGCAAAAGTCGAGGCGGACACCGCCGGCTGAGCCGGGCTGCCATCCCGGACGACTTCGGGGTGGCAAGGTAGCCGTCATGGCATACGGCGATTACCAACTCGAGATCTACCTGCAGGGGCTGTCCGGCGTGCTGCCGACCATGCCGATGGACCATGCCGCGCTGGAGGCCAAGGCTCAAGCCGCCATGCCGGCCTCGATCTGGTCCTACGTGGCCGGCGGCGCCGGCGACGAACGCACTCAGCAGGTCAACCGCACCGCCTTCGATCGGTGGGGGCTGATGCCGCGCATGTTCAACGCCCACCGTGAACGAGATCTGTCCATCGACCTGTTCGGCCTGACGCTGCCCTCGCCGTTGTTCATGGCGCCGATCGGGGTGCTGGGCATCTGCGGGCAGGACGGCCACGGCGATCTGGCCGGTGCACGCGCCGCCGCCCGTACCGGAGTCCCCATGGTGCTGTCCACCCTGACCGAAGACCCGATGGAAGACGTCGCCGCCGAATTCGGTGACACCCCGGGCTTTTTCCAGCTGTACACGCCGACGGACAAAGATCTTGCGGCCAGCCTGGTGCAGCGCGCGGAGAAGGCAGGGTTCAAGGGCATCGTCGTCACGCTCGACACCTGGGTGCCCGGCTGGCGCCCCAGGGACCTGACCACCTCGAACTTTCCGCAACTACGGGGCAAGTGCCTGGCCAACTACACCAGCGACCCGGTGTTCCGGGCCAGTCTGCCGCAGCCGCCCGAGGAGAACCCGCAGGCGACGGTGCTGCGCTGGGTGAGCTTGTTCGGCAACCCACTCACCTGGGACGATCTGCCGTGGTTGCGGTCGCTGACCGAGTTGCCGCTCATTCTCAAGGGCATCTGCCATCCCGACGACGTCCGGCGCGCGAGGGACGGCGGCGTCGACGGCATCTATTGCTCCAATCACGGTGGGCGCCAAGCCAATGGCGGGCTGCCCGCGATCGACTGTCTGCCCGGGGTGGTCGAGGCCGCCGATGGGCTGCCGGTGTTGTTCGACTCGGGGATCCGCAACGGAGCCGACGTCGTCAAAGCGCTCGCGCTGGGCGCCACCGCCGTCGGTGTCGGCCGCCCGTACGCCTACGGACTGGCCTTGGGAGGGGTCGACGGCATCGTGCACGTACTGCGCTCGATGCTCGCCGAGGCCGACCTGATCATGGGGGTCGATGGGTATCCGACGCTGCGCGACCTCACGCCCGAGGCGCTGCGCCGGGTGGACTGACCTTCCAGCGCTCTAAAAGCCGCAGGTAAAGCTGCATTTGCCAACGCAGCGCACGATTGCTGGCCAATGATTATTCATGGGTGTAGCATTTTCCTGCATGAGTGTAGAAACCGTCCGCGAACGGGCCGCCCACCTGGGGCCCGAGCGGCGGCGCCCGCAGGTGCTGGATGCGGCCCTGGCAATTGCGGTGACCGAGGGGGTCGCGGCGGTCACCATCGGCGCGGTGGCTCAGCGCCTCAAGGTCACCCGCCCGGTGGTGTACTCGTGTTTTCCCGACCGGGTCGAACTGCTCAGGGCATTGCTTGAGCGGGAGCTGGCGCTGCTGGTCCAGGGAGCGATCGATGCGCTGCCCTACGGCCGGGCCGACGCCGACGAAACCGTGTTCGTCGAGGGCTTCCAGGCACTGCTTGAGACAGTCGCCGGCCGGCCCGATTCCTGGCGGCTCGTGATGAGCGCCGACCCTGACCCGGCCGTGGCGAAGCACTTCCGCGACGGTCGGGCCCTGATGGTGGGCAAGGTCTCCCGACGGCTGGCGCCCACTCTGGAACGTTGGGGCACCACCGACGCCGACAAAAAGCTGCCGGTTCTGGTCGAGCAGTTCGTGTCCACCTGTGAAGGGGCGGTGCGGACGCTGTTGCAGGACGACGGAAAAGACTGGACCCCAACCACGTTGGGTGAATTCATCGGATCGGCCACCTACCGCGCGTTTCGCGCTGCCTGATCCAGAACAGAGGAGTTGTCACATGTCTGATCTCCAGCCGATGGCTGACTACGGGTTCTTCGGACCGGATTCGGTGACCTGGAAGGTCTGGGGCCATGCCACCACGCCGATCATCGGGCTGCAACGCGCCGTGGTGGTCGAGGAACTCGACCCCGCCCTGATCGCCGCGGTCGACACCACCGGCGCCAATTACGACCGACCGCGCACCCGTTACGACCGGACGGTACGTTACTTCGCGATGGTCGCCTTCGCCGACACCGAGTCGGTGCTCAAGGCCGCCGATGTCCTGGTCAAGGTCCACTCGAAAGCCATTGGTACCGAACCCGTGAGCGGCAACAGGTACGACGCCAACGACCCGCAGTCGCAGCTGTGGATCCTGCTCACCGGCTGGCATTCGGTGCTCAAGGCCTACGAAATGTACGGCGGCGGAAAGCTGACGGTCGAGGAGGAGGCGCGCTACTGGCAGGACTGTGCCCGGGCCGCCGAGTTCCAGACCTGCGATCCGGCCGACGTCCCGCGGACCCGTGACGGCATCAACGACTACTTCGAGCAGATGCGGCCGCACCTCGCCGTCAGTGAGGCCGCCCGCGCGATGATGGACCACCTGCTCAACGCCAAGGTGGTGTTACCGCCCGCGCCCCGTATCGCGAGGCCGGCCGTCGAGGTGCTCAATTGGTTCCTACGTGCGGGCACCATCGCCACCATGCCGCGGTGGATGCGCCGACTCAGTGGATTCGACCAGCCACGGATCGTCGATTGGGCCGTGCGGCCGGTGCTCAAGCTCGGATTCGGCGTGGTCGACCGTGTTCCGCGGCTGAAGCTGTTGGTGGCCAAGGTCATTGCGCCGTCGGTGGTGCCGATCGCAGGCCCCTACATCATGGGGATCCCGCCACGGTCGGCCGAAGTGCTCAGTCCCGAGGAGGGCCGCAAGCGTTACGGCTACGTCAAACCCGCCGACGCGCACAAGGAACTGCGGGCCCGGCAGCACGAGCGGGTGTTCGGACAGGGACAGCTGCCCAGCGACGAAGGCCTCATCGAATCTCAGTCCTACCTGGGGAGTTTGGCGTGACCGCACGATCCGATGTCCTCTTCGACCCGAACCGGACCGACTTCGACCAGTTCGACACCAGGACTCGGGAACTCTTCCGGGCCACCATCGATTTCTTCGAGTCCCACGGCAAGCGGTGGCTCAAGCAGCAGGACCGGGACCGGGTCTGGTACAGCGATTTTCTCGACCTGGTCAAGCGGGAGGGCATCTTCGCAACGTTCCTGACGCCGACGTCGGAGGCCGGCGGCGACCCCGACAAACGCTGGGACACCGCCCGCAATGCCATGTACAGCCAGATCCTCGGGTTCTACGGCATGCAGTACTGGTACGTCTGGCAGGTCACGATCCTCGGACTCGGCCCGATCTGGCAGTCGGCGAACACCGTCGCACGCAAGAAGGCTGCCGCCCTGCTGGATTCGGGCGAGATCTTCGCGTTCGGACTGTCCGAGCAGGCCCACGGTGCCGACGTCTATTCGACTGACATGGTGCTGACGCCCGACGCAGACAACGCGGCAGACGGGTCCTACACCGCGACCGGCGGCAAGTACTACATCGGCAACGGAAACCTGGCCGGCATGGTCTCGGTGTTCGGCCGTCGCTCCGACAAGCCCATCATCGACAGTTCCGATCTCGACCGGCGCCGTCCCGAGCAGGATTTCGAGGGATACCTGTTCTTCGCCGCCGACAGCCAACATTCGAACTACCACCTCCGCAAGAACGTGGTCGACGGCCAGATGTACGTCGCCGCATTCGATCTGGAGGAGTACCCGGTCAGCGCCGACGACATCCTGCATGAGGGCAAGGCCGCCTTCAACGCCGCGATCAACACCGTCAACATCGGCAAGTTCAACCTCGGGTTCGGGGCGATCGGGGCCTGTGAACACGCCATGTACGAAGCCGTCACCCACGCGGAGAACCGCGTGCTGTTCGGCCGGCGGGTCACCGAGTTTCCACAGATCCGACGGATGCTCGCCGACGGCTGCGCCCGGCTGGTCGGGATGAAGCTCTATAGCGAGCGAGCCATCGACTACATGCGCAGCGCCGGCCCGGATGACCGGCGTTACCTGTTGTTCAACGCGATCGAGAAGATGAACGTCACCCGCGAGGGAGAGAAGATCGTCACGCTGCTCGCCGACACCATCGCGGCCCGCGCCTTCGAATCCGACATGTACTTCACCATGGCGCTGCTGGGACTCACCGGCTTGCCGCGGCTGGAGGGCACGGTGCACGTGAACATGGCACTGTCGCTGAAGTTCATGCAGAACTACATGTTCGGGGCAGCGGATGCCGCGCTCGCCGCGCTGAACGTGCTGCCTGTCGGCCGTGCCCCGGCGCCGCTGGTGAGCGCGCTGGCCGGCGGTCTACGCTTCGCCGGCGGTGCGATCGCAAGTTCGCCTGTGGTGCAACGTATTCCGCAACTCAAGCCGCTGCTGGCCGACGTGCCGCAGATTCCGACGCGCAGAGATGCGGCCAACGACGACTTCTTGTTCCGGCAGGGGCCGAGCAGCGGGTTGGCGAAGATCCGGTTCGGGGACTGGCAGTCGGTGCTGCGCCGATTCTCGTCGACGCCGAATGTCACGGTCTTTCTCGGGCAGGCCCTGGCGCTGCAGACCCTGCTGGCGGTGGCGGCCCCCACCGCCGATCAGCAACGCAACGTCGACTTCCTGTTCGCGATCGGTGAGATGTTCACTCTCATTCCGTATGCCCAGCTGATCCTGGAGCAGGCGGAGATCGAAACGATCAACAACGATCTGATCGACCAACTGTTCGAGGTGCTCGTCACCGACATGTCCACGCACGCGACCAAGCTGCATTGCCATCCGGATGCCACCGCCGTGCAACAGCAGCGCGCCCTCGACATCGTCAAGCAGCCCGTCGCCGACGCCGGACGCCGCGATCGCGTGATGAAAGGTGTGCGCGGACTGGCCGGCCGCTACGAGATGAACCCGTGATGGTCACGCGACGGTAGCGGTCCGGCGCGTCGGATGCAGGGCGGGCGTACTTCTGCGACCGTGTCACGGTGGCCGCAGTCGGATACGTACTTGCCGAGTTCGACGAGTATCTCGCGCTGCAATGCGGCAGGTCTGAGCACACCCGCCGGGCGTACCGGGGTGACCTGAGAGCGTTGTTCGACCACACCGGCGGTGGTCTGGATAGCGTGACCCTGCCGGCGCTGCGGTCATGGTTGGCCACGCAGGCGGCAGCTGGAGCAGCACGGACCACACTGGCGCGGCGCACCTCGGCGGTCAAGACCTTCTGCACGTGGGCGGCCCGGCGGGGCCTTCTCGCCGAAGACGTCGCAGCCCGGTTGCAGGTCCCCAAGGCCCACCGCACCCTGCCTTCGGTGCTTCGTCGGGACCAGGCGATCGACGCCATGGATGCCATGAATTCCGCTGTGCAGGAAGGCGATCCGCTGGCCCTGCGGGATCGGCTGATCGTGGAGATGCTGTACGCCACCGGGATCCGGGTCAGCGAGTTGTGCGGGCTGGACATCGACGACATCGACACCGGGCGTCGGGTGTTGCGGGTGCTGGGCAAGGGCAACAAGCAGCGCACAGTCCCGTTCGGCGAGCCCGCACACCACGCGCTCACAACCTGGCTCACCGAAGGGCGCCCTGCCGTGGCCACTGCCGATTCCGGCCCCGCACTTTTGCTCGGGGCACGTGGCAAACGGCTCGATCCGCGTCAGGCCCGCACCGTGGTGCACCAGACCGTCTCAGCCGTCGACGGTGCCCCCGACATCGGCCCCCACGGACTGCGGCACAGCGCGGCCACCCACCTGCTCGAAGGGGGCGCCGATCTGCGCATCGTGCAGGAGCTGCTGGGCCACACCTCGTTGGCCACCACACAGCTCTATACCCATGTCACCGTCGAACGACTGCGAGCCGTACACGACCAAGCCCACCCGCGAGCCTGAACAGGGGGACAGTGCGCCACTCGATCATCGAGCCGACCCGAAGAACAGTCGAGTTGCCTTCAGCGGCAGTGTCCTACCTCACCTGGGCTCCCGAACGGCCAGCGTCCACGGTCGTGTTGCTGCACGGCGGCGGGGTGGACAACGCATCCTTGTCATGGGGTGGTATCGGTGCCCGGTTGACCGAAGCGGGTTACCGCGTCATCGCCCCGGACCACCCCGGCTACGGTCACAGTCCGCCGGCGCGGCACCCGATGACGCAGGACCGGCTTGTCGCCTACGTGGGGCAGTTCGTCGAGGCGATGCAATTGGACCGCTACGTGATCGGCGGTCTGTCGCTGGGCGGTGGGATGACCATCGGCCATCTGCTGGACCGCCCGCGCGGAGCGACCGGAGCGGTTCTGCTGGGCGCCTACGGCATCATGCCCCGGCTGTCGGACGGACCGCTGTCGGGCGTGCGTCAACTCATCACCTGGGCGGCGGTGCGCACAGGTGTGCTCGGTGCGGTGACCCGCCGGTTCGGCGCCAGTCGAGCCGCGATGACCCGCAGCATGCACGCCCTGATCCGGGACCCCGGGCAGCTGACCGACGCCTTGATGGACGAGATCATGGCCGCGGCAGGACAACCCGGTGGTTTCGACGCATTCGAACAATGGCAACGCGATCAGGTGCGGTGGAATTCACTTCGCACCGACTACACATCGCGGCTGGGCGAGGTGCGGTGCCCTGCACTCGTCATCCACGGCGAGCGTGACTCCGGCGTGCCCCTGGCGCGGGCCCGCGCCGCTGCTCATCGCATTCCGGATGCGCAGCTGAAAGTCGTTGCTGGTGCCGGCCACTGGGTCCAGCGTGATCAGCCGGACGTCGTCAGTGATGCCATCATCGGATTCCTGCAGGGCATCAACGCAGAAGCTTGAGCACCTCGGACATGTGCGGCAGCGCTGATTCACGGCCGGGCCATTCGTCGAACACCGTCCAGTAGCTGATACCGAACCGGTCTTGCCGGTCGGCCAACGCCTCGGCCATCTGCGGATACGTGCCGAGCAGTACGAACGGGGAGTCGAGCAGCAGCTCTGGATCTGCTCCGAGCGGCGCGGCGATCTCCGCGGCGGCCTCGGCACGATTCTCGGTGTGCACCACGAACTGCAGGAGTGCGTTCAGTTCGATGTGCTCAAAGCGATCGCCTGCCGCCTCCCGCACAACCGAGATGCGGTCCTGCAGACCTGCTGCGTCGAAATGGGACAACCTGACTTCGGTGGCGTCGTGGTTGTGACTGAAACCTGCCAAGCCCGCGATATCGGCAACCTGCCCCGCCAACCGCAACACCCGGGTGCCGTTGCCGCCGACGAGCAGTGGAACGGCCACCTCTGGCGCCGCGACCAGTTCGCCGGCAGCGGCGCGCACGCAGTAGTGCGCACCGTCGACGTTGATCGCCTCGCCTGCCAGGAGCGAGCGGATCACCCCGACCGACTCGATCAGGCGGTCCACGCGGGTGCCCGCGGAATCGAACCTGAGGCCTGCGGCGTCGTACTCGGCTTTCATATGGCCCGCGCCCAACCCCAACTCGAACCGACCGCCCGACAATGCGGCTGCTGTGGCGGCTTCACGCGCGACGTCCACGGGGTGACGAAGATCGTTGTTGAGCACCAGAGTTCCCGTGTGCAGTCGCGTGGTCACCGCGCACGCCGTGGCCGCGCCGGCGAACGGTGACAGCGACGCCATCAGATGGTCGGGAATCGTGAGTACGTCGAAACCGGATTCTTCGACACTGACGGCGAATTCGGCGAAGTCACCACCGCGGGGCAGTGCGGTGTGCAGGCCGAATCGCATGGGGCGATTGCGGTGGGATCGTGAGGCCACGGTCATGCTTTCGACAGTAAGCCGCTCTGGGTGAGGGGTCAGGCGTGATGGGGCGAGAGCGGCTTGAGCCGGATCGGGGTTTCGGCGAGCAGCCCCAGCGGGTTTACGTAATCCGCCCGGGCAGCCGCGCCCCACATGGCTCCCCAGTGCAGGCAAGCCTTGGCCGGACAACCGAGGTGCCCTTCCAATAGCGTGCCGAGCAGCTGGCCGGCCGTCACCGTCTGACCGGGGCGTACCGCGGCCTGGACCGGCTCGTAGCTCGTCCTCAGCCCACCCGGATGGGCGAGTGAGACCACCGGACGCCCGGCCAGCACGCCGGCGAACACCACCGTGGCGGGGCCGGCGGCATAGACGGGTTGATGGGGTGCGGCCGCCAGATCGACGCCCCGGTGGCCGCGGTTCCAATTGGGGGAGGGGGCGTCGAAACCCCTGGTCACCGGGGGTCGGGGAGTCACCGGCCAGTGCAGTCGCGGGCCGTCGGCATGGGCGTGGGCCGGCCAGAGCGATGCCGCACCCAGCATCAGCGCCGCCACCGCAAACCTCACCGCCTCAGTTCAGTGCCGATACGCGCCGTGCGAAAGCCCCAAAATGCAGGGCTGTGGATGAATCCGTCCGGCTTCGCCGCGTGGTAAAAGCACCCCTGTTCAGCGTGTAAACTTCTACCCGCAGCTCGCTAGCGGGCTGACTTCGCGTGTCTGCGCATATCGATCGCCTCAACGGGGTCGTACACGGATGCCGACGGTCCTGACCTGGGATTTCCAGATCGGGTTCGGCAACCAGCGGGCACCAGGGCCTGGCATCACCCGACGCCGGGCGACAACCGACATACAAAGGAACCATCTACTCATGGCTGTTGTAACCATGAAGCAGCTGCTTGACAGCGGCGCTCACTTCGGGCATCAGACCCGTCGCTGGAATCCCAAGATGAAGCGGTTCATCTTCACCGACCGCAACGGCATCTACATCATCGATCTGCAGCAGACGCTGACCTACATCGACAAGGCCTACGAGTTCGTCAAGGAGACGGTCGCCCACGGCGGCACCGTCCTGTTCGTCGGCACCAAGAAGCAAGCGCAGGAGTCCATCGCCGAAGAGGCCACCCGCGTCGGCATGCCCTACGTGAACCAGCGCTGGCTGGGCGGCATGCTCACCAACTTCTCCACCGTGCACAAGCGCCTTCAGCGTATGAAGGAGCTCGAGGCCATGGAGCAGACCGGTGGCTTCGAGGGTCGCACCAAGAAGGAAATCCTCATGCTGACGCGTGAGAAGAACAAGCTTGAGCGCAGCCTCGGCGGTATCCGGGACATGCAGAAGGTGCCTTCGGCCATCTGGGTCGTCGACACCAACAAGGAGCATTTGGCGGTCAACGAGGCCATCAAGCTCGGCATCCCGGTCATCGCGATCCTGGACACTAACTGCGACCCCGATCAGGTCAACTACCCGATCCCGGGTAACGACGACGCGATCCGTTCGGCTGCGCTGCTGACCAAGGTCGTGGCCTCCGCGGTCGCCGAGGGCCTGCAGGCCCGCGCCGGCCAGGGCGCCGGTGAGAAGCAGGCCACCGAGGGTGTCGAGCCGCTCGCCGAGTGGGAGCAGGAGCTGCTGGCCGGTGCGACCGCCGGCACCGCCGGCACCGCCGAGGGCGAGGCTGCTGCACCCGAAACATCCACTGACGCTTCGTAATTCAGGAGAAGTCTTAAATGGCTAACTACACCGCTGCCGACGTCAAGCGACTGCGGGAGCTGACCGGCGCCGGCATGCTCGCCTCGAAGAACGCTCTGGTCGAGGCCGGCGGCGACTTCGACAAGGCAGTCGAGCTGCTTCGTATCAAGGGCGCCAAGGACGTCGGCAAGCGTGCTGAGCGCGCAACCGCCGAAGGTCTGGTCGCGGCCAAGGACGGCGCGCTGATCGAGCTGAACTCCGAGACCGACTTCGTCGCCAAGAACGCCGAATTCCAGGAGCTGGCCGACCAGGTCGTCGCGGCTGCCGCCGCTTCGAAGGCCGGCGACGTGGATGCCCTCAAGGCTTCACAGATTGGCGATACCACGGTCGAGCAGGCCATCGCCGACCTGAGCGCCAAGATCGGCGAGAAGCTCGAGCTCCGTCGCGCCGCGTACTTCGACGGCACGGTCGAGACCTACCTGCACAAGCGTGCCGCGGACTTGCCGCCGGCCGTCGGTGTGCTGGTCGAGTACCAGGCCGGCGACGCGGCGAAGGGCAAGGAGGCCGCGCACGCGGTCGCCCTGCAGATCGCCGCGCTCAAGGCCAAGTACCTCACCCGTGAGGACGTGCCGGAGGACATCGTCGCCAACGAGCGTCGTATCGCCGAGCAGACCGCGAAGGAAGAGGGCAAGCCCGAGCAGGCGCTGCCCAAGATCGTCGAAGGTCGCGTGACGGGCTACTACAAAGACGTCGTGCTGCTGGACCAGCCGTCGGTGTCGGACAACAAGAAGACCGTCAAGGCGCTGCTGGACGAGGCCGGGGTCACCGTGACCCGCTTCGAGCGGTTCGAGGTCGGTCAGGCCTAACACCAGAAGACCCGGGCGGCACATTCACACCCGATTGACGGCTCGGCCGCACATCCGATTGACGGCTCGGCCCTCAGCCGCCCGCCGCAAAACCCCGCGCTCATTCCGGCGATCCCGGAAAGTGCGGGGTTTTGTTTGTTTGTCGTTTGGTGAGCAGTAGTGATCGATACTGATTGTCAGTGGCCAGGGTCGGCACGACGATCAGTTTGCTTGTCGGTGGTGGCTGCGAGTATGCAGGTGTGGCTGGGCATCGGCCGTTGCGTCGGATCGCTGATCCGGTAGTGGCCGCCGCCCCGGCGGGGGCGCGGGTTCGGACGCGGATCCATCCGAGTGCCGATGAGGCCGTGGCGTTGACCGCGATCGGGGATTTGTTGGGGTCGATGTATCGCAGCGAGTTGGCGGCGCGGATCGGGCTGGGACGGTTGGATCCTCAGGGCCGTGTGAGGTGGCGGGCCAAGCGCAAGCAGGCGTTGACGGCGGTGTCGTCGTCGCGGTGGGCCGGGGCGATCACTCGGGCCGTCGACGATCAAATCCTGTTGGGGATGCGGGGGCTGGTGGCCCAAGTCGCTGATCTGCGGGCCGCGATCGAGGTGCTCGAGGTGCGGTGTGCGCTACGCCCTGGGCAACTCGTACCCGCCGCTGACGGCGACGAAGAACCTGCTGGGCGGGGGCGGTCGCGGCGGGTGCGCGGGTATCGCAGCGCCGCGGAACGGTTCGCCAAGACCCGGCGTTTGGCGGTGCTGAAGGCTCGGCTTGCCGCGGCCGAGGCGGCGTTGGCGGCGGGGCGGCCGTCGATCACTGTGGGTGGGAAGCGGTTGTGGCGTACACGCAACCACCTCGACGCTGCCGACATGACCGAACCCCAGTGGCGAGCGAGGTGGAATGCCGCACGGATGTTTCTGACCGCCGACGGGGAGTCGGGAAAACCGGGTGGCAATGAGACGATCCGCGTCGACGAGCACGGACACCTGCGGGTGAAAGTGCCCGCGGCCCTGGCCGAGCGTTTCGGAACCCACCTCACCGTCGCTGCGCCAGTGGCATTTCACCATCGCGGCACCGAATGGGCGGGCCGGGTTCAGCATCGGCGGGCGGTGCGCTACGACATCAGCCATGACCCGGACCGCGACCGCTGGTATCTGGATGCCTCCTGGAGAACCGCTCCCGAAACCGTCTCCGGCATCGACCAATTGCGGGACGGGCCGGTGCTGGGGGTCGACCTCAACGCCGCCCATCTGGCGTGTTGTGTGCTCGACGCGTCAGGGAATCCGATCGGTGAACCTGTCACCGTCGCGGTCCAGACGTCGGGGTTGCGCGCCTCGCGGCGGGACGGGCGGATCCGTATGGCCATCACCGCCCTGCTGGATCTGGCCGCCCAGCACAACTGCACTGCGGTCGTGGTGGAGAATCTGGATTTCGCCGACGCCCGGGCCACCGGACGCGAAACTCTTGGGCGTGGTGGCCGGGGGAAACGGTTGCGGAGCATCGTGGCCGGGATCCCCACCGCCAGATTCCGCAACCGTCTGGTGGGCATGGCCACCCGGCGGGGCATTGGGGTGATCGGGGTGGACCCGGCCTACACCTCCCGCTGGGGTACTCAGCACTGGCGCACACCCTTGCAGCAGCAGACTTCCGATCCGGCCACCGTGACTGGTCATCATGGTGCGGCGGTCGCGATCGGCAGACGTGGACTCGGCGTGGCGATCAGGCGTCGGCCGGTAGGACCCCGCACCCGACAGCGGACGGGTGTGGGCACTCCACCGGCCAGGCCTGAGCACCCACCGAGAACCACACGACGATGCCGTAGTTCTGGCTCACCGCCCCGCCCACCATGAGGCGTGGCGGTCCACCGGACAACACCCACCGTCAGCGGCCAACACCGTTCGGGACGCACAGGACACACTCCTGCTCAGTAATCAGGAACGGTTTTGTTCATTCGTGACGTGGTCGGTGCCGGGTAGTTGCTCACGCCGGGGCGGAGAGCTTTGCCGATATGGGAGTGTGGCAGGTACCAATGGTGTTGGAGGTGACATGCGCATAGGTGTGGTGTTTCCGCAGACGGAACTCGGCGGAGATCCGGGAGCTGTGCGCGCATACGGCCAGCGTGTCGAGGAATTGGGCTTCACCCACATCGTGGCCTACGACCACGTCGTCGGGGCCGATCCGGCCGTCCACCGTGACTGGGCAGGGCCGTACGACCTGTACACCACATTCCACGAGCCCATGGTGATGTTCGGTTACCTGGCCGCCGTGACGTCGCTGGAGCTGGTGACCGGGGTGGTGATCCTGCCGCAGCGCCAGGCGGTGCTGGTGGCCAAACAGGCGGCCGAGGTCGACCTGCTCACCGGCGGGCGGCTGCGGCTCGGGGTCGGCCTCGGCTGGAACGCGGTCGAGTACGAGGCGCTCGGCCAGGACTTCGGGAACCGCGGCAAACGCTCCGAGGAGCAGGTCGAGCTGATGCGCCGGCTGTGGACCGAATCGTCGGTCACCTTCGAGGGCCGCTACCACCGGGTGACGGGCGCCGGCCTGGCGCCGTTGCCCGTGCAGCGCCCGATCCCGGTGTGGTTCGGAGCGGCCTCCGCGCGGGCGTTCGAGCGTGCCGGACGTCTGGGGGACGGCTGGTTCCCCATGGTCAGCCCCGGCCCCGAGCTGGAGGATGCCCGGGCCCGGGTGGAACGTGCCGCCGTCGCCGCCGAACGCGATCCGGCGACCATCGGGATGGAGGGGCGCGTGTCCTGGACCGGCGATCCGGACCAGACGGCCGCCGACATCGCGGCCTGGGCCGATGCCGGGGCGACCCACGTCGCCGTGAACACGATGGGGGCCGGCCTGCGGACCGTCGACGAGCATCTGGCTGCGCTGCAGAGCGTGGCTCGAACCCTTTGATGTCGGCTTGCTAGCGTCGCAACGTGACTAGCGGTCCGCGTCCAGCGCGAAAAGCAGCGACCCGGTGTAACGCCTTCGGCGACGACGCCCTCGGCGAGCACGATGCCGTCGGCCTCGTCGAGGAACTGCGGGCAGGCCGCGTATCGGCAGCCGACCTGATCGAGGCCGCCGTCGCCCGGGTCGAGGCGGTCAATCCCGCCCTCAACGGTCTGGCGTTCGAAGCCTTCGACCGGGCCCATGCCCGCGGAGCCGCACCGAGCCCGTACGGCGGGTACTTCGACGGCATACCGACCTTCGTCAAGGACAACACGGCGGTCGAGGGCATGCCGACCATGCGCGGCACCGACGCCTGGGAACCCCGGCCCGAGACGTCCAACGGTGACTTCGCCCGCGCCTACCTCGCCACGGGTCTGGTGCCACTGGGCAAGACCCGGCTTTCGGAGTTCGGCTTCAGCGCATCGTGCGAGCACCCGCGACTCGGGCCGGTCCGCAACCCGTGGAACCCTGCCTATACCGCGGGCGCGTCCTCGTCGGGTTCGGGTGCGTTCGTCGCGGCCGGGGCGGTACCCATCGCGCATGCCAACGACGGCGGCGGGTCGATCCGGATTCCGGCAGCGTGCAACGGGCTGGTCGGACTCAAGCCGACCCGGGGCCGGCTGCCGCAGGACAAGGATCTGCGGATCATGCCGCTGCGGATCGTGTCCGACGGTGTGCTGACCCGGTCGGTGCGTGACACGGCGGCACTGCTGCGCGAAATGGAGCGCGTCTATCGCAACCCCAAACTGCCTCCGATCGGCGATGTGAGCCGCCCGGGCAAGCAACGCCTGCGCATCGCGGTGTGCACCCAGTCCGTCGTGCACGACGCCGGTGTCGAGATGACCGAGCTGACCCACAAGACCGCCGCGTTGCTCGAGGAACTCGGGCATCAGATCACGATGATCGGCAACCCGGTTCCGGCCAGGTTCAAGGATGACTTCCTGCTGTACTGGTCATTTCTGGCGTACGCGTCGGTGCGCGGCGGGAAGCGCTCGTTCGGGCCGAGTTTCGACCGCGACAAGCTCGACAACCTCACCCTCGGGCTGGAGCGCCTCGCCTCGCGCAATCTGCACCGGGTCCCGGCCGCGATCGCCCGGCTGGCCCGATCGCGGCGGATCACCGAACGGCTGTCCAACAGCTACGACGCGGTGCTCATGCCGACTCTGGCCGAGCCCACCCTGGAGATCGGCCGGCTCGACCCGACCGCCGACTACGAGCAGATCATCGACCGGCTGCTGGGCTGGGTGGCGTTCACACCCCTTCAGAACGCCACGGGAGATCCGGCGATCTCACTGCCGCTGGCCCAGACCGAGACGGGCCTGCCCGCCGGGATGATGCTGTCGGCCACCCGCGGTCGCGAAGCACTGCTGCTCGAGCTGGCCTACGAGCTCGAGGAGGCCAGGCCCTGGGCGCGGATTCAGGATCCGGTCCAAGCGCCACGTAAGCGGGCGCGAAAAGCAGTGAAATAGACCCGTTTTGAGCTCGACGCCGTAGGTTGACGACGAAATCCGTTGTGTCGGCGACATCATGACGTAACGCCGATCAGTGGGTGTTAACTCGCGTGACACCGCGATCTGCTCCAGGTGAAACACGCGGCTCGCAGCATTCCCCACTGTGGAGACCGTAGCTTCGATACCGTCGTCTCAAGCATCCACAGCCCGTCGATCGCCGGAGATCGCGACGACTGTGGGGCGGACCGGGGGTACCTTCGGGTGCCTGATTCGATTCGCACTGGCGAACATTCGTCGCCGGCCCGAACGGTTCGTGCTGTCGGTGCTCGGGATCGCACTGGCGATCGCCTGCGTCACCGTGGTGCGCACCATCTCATCGAGTTTTGCGATCACGGGAGCTGATTCGGTCACCGACGTGCTCGGCGGCGCCCAGCTGTGGGTGGTGCCGGCCGCCGGTGTGCACTACGACAACGAGGCCCGCGCCCTGGTGGCCGATGGGCCGCCGCCGGCGCTCGACCTGCCCGACGGCTGGCACGGCCGAATGACGATCTCCGGGGTGACGATGATCGAGGGTGCTGCGGTGTCGCTGCGCGGCGGTGACGAAATACCTTCTGGACAAGCGGTTTTGGGCTCCGGTTTGGCTGATCGTTTGGGTGCAGCGTCGGGAGACGTGATCGATGTGGGCGCACTGCCGCTGACCGCGAAGGTCTCAGGCCCGGGGGAGTCGATGATCGTGGCACCCGCGTTGGCGCGGCTGCTGGTCGGCGACAACGGCTGGTGGACGATCAACGCGCCGCCGGGCGACGAACATCGCCGGGACCTGGCCGAAACCTTCGGCGTCGCCATCGGATTGCCGTCCACGGAGGATCCGTCGGTGCGGCCGGAACCCGGTGGGAGCGGCCTGATCTACGACACGGTCGGCGGATCGGGTCCACTGAGCTTCGAACAGAAGTTCTCGGCGTTGTTCTCGGGGCAGGTGACCGGCTCGACCCTCGGCCTGATCTCGACCATCGGACTGGCTCTGGGCTTCGTCATCGCGGTCTCTTCGTTTCTCGCCGCGGTCGCCGAACGCAAGCGCGAATTCGGCATCATGAGCAGTATCGGACTGGCCGACGAAGTGCTCTATTTCTTCCTGGTCGAATCGGCGATCGTCTTCGTGGTGGCCTATGTTGCCGGTGTGCTCGGCGCGGGAGTCGCTGTGGCACTGGTTATCCCAGAAATCGCCACACCGACCGCGTGGGCACAGGCGGCCGGCATGGTGGCCGCGTTCCTGCCTGCCATGGCCATCGTCGGCGCCCTGGTGCCTGTGCACCGGCTTCTGCAGCAACGTCCGGTCGATCTTCTGGGGGCAAGGTGACGAACGCTCGCGTGAGGAACAGACGGCAGGGGATCGGAAAGGGTCTGGCCTACGGCTGGTTGGCGGCACTTCGGCGTATCCGCGAAATGGTCCTGCCCGTGGTGACCACCGCCACCGGCTCCTTCTTGGTGGTGCTGGTGTTCGGGATGTCGGCCGGAATCCGCGCGCAGTCAGCGACACTCGGACACGCCGAGGAGATCGACCGGGCGGTGATCCTGATCGCGGTCACCGTGCTGCTCGTCGGGGTGGTCGAAGTTGCGGTGGCCACCACCCGAACCGTGGCGCACCGGACCCGTGAGCTCGGGGTGCTCGGAGCCAACGGCATACCCCGCGCCCCCGTGATCGCCGCTCTTCTCGTCGAACCGGTGGTGGCCGCGGTCCTGGGCGCGCTGCTGGGTGCGGTCTCCGCAGGTGTCACCGGCATCGTGGTGGAGCTGGTGGATCTGGCGCCGACCGGGGTGTCCTACGCCGGGTTGGCAGTCGGCGCGGCGATCGCCCTCGGGGTCAGCGTCGCTGCCGCGGTCGCAACGAGTTTCGTGCCGACCTTCAACGCCGCATCACGTCCGCCCATTCGATCCCTTACCGCGGGAGGTTAACCCGATCATGACCGCACTCGACGATGCCGTAACCACCGCTGCACCTGACACCGGGCCTGTCACCAAGCCTGTCATCGAGGTCAGCAATGTATGGAAACTGCACAAGCTCGGCGACGAGGTGGTCAAGGCCCTCGTCGCCGCTGAACTCCAGGTGATGCCGGGGGAGTTCGTCTGCCTGATGGGACCGAGCGGCAGCGGAAAATCCACACTGCTCAATATCATCGGCGGGCTGGATCGTCCGACGAAGGGCACTGTCACGATCAGCGGTCAGGACACCGCGCAACTGACCGAGAGCCAGTTCGCGGCATTGCGTCACGACACCATCGGGTTCATCTTTCAGAGTTACAACCTGATCCCGTTCCTGTCGGCGGTCGAGAACGTCGAACTTCCCCTGATGTTCGAACCCTATGACCGGAAGTCGTTGCGCAAGCGTGCAACCGAACTGCTGGAGCTGGTGGGGCTGGGGCATCGCATCCACCATCAGCCCACCAAGATGTCTGGTGGTGAACAGCAGCGCACCGCGATAGCCCGGTCGCTGATCAGTAACCCGACGCTGGTACTGGCCGACGAGCCAACAGCCAACCTCGACCACCGCACGGGGGAGACGGTGGTGCGCATGCTGCGCGACCTGTGCTCGACATTGGGCGTCACGGTCGTCGCAAGCACCCACGATCCCACGGTGGCCGATGAAGCGAGCCGTGTCGTCCGGATGCGAGACGGACAAATCGTCAGCTGAATCAACGGTATTGGGAGACGACACACATGACACAAGAACTGACCGCGCACGCGAGGAGCAATCCAACCGAGGCCGCGGCGCCGTCAGAGCGTGACAAGCTGATGACGACCGAGCTGGTCCCTGAACAGATCCTGCCCAAGGTGATGAGCACGTTCGGCCTCACTGCGGCCTACGTGTTCATCATCTGCTGGGTGACCGGCTCCTCGGTGATGGCCGCAGGAGGATGGACTGCGATCCCGATGTGGGTGCTGGGCATCCTGACGTTCCTGATCCCTGCCGGAATGGCCGTGGTGGAGCTGGGCAACCTCTGGCCGGGGCAGGGCGGGGTCTACATCTGGGCCACCCGCACGATGGGGGAGACCTGGGGATTCATCGGCGGGTACCTGTCGTGGGTGCCGGTGATCCTCAACGCCGCATCATCGCCCGCGGTGGTGTTGCAATTTCTGCTACTGGCTTTCCACACCGAACTCGGCCTGACCACCAGCATCATCCTGCAATTGGTGATTCTGTGGACGGTCATCGGGCTGGCGCTGGCGAAGCTCGCCGCCAATCAACGGATCATGAACGTCGTCTTCGTGGTCTACGCGATCTTGACGCTCACGATCTTCATCTGCGGCGTGCTCTTCGCCACCAAGAACGGCTCGGCCACCCCGTTCAGCTGGTCCGACGCGACGATTCCGAACTTCGCAGTCGCGGGCTTCCTGTACGGCACGGTGCTGCTGTATCTGCTCGGTGTCGAGACCCCGTACAACATGGGCGCGGAGTTCCTGTCGGTGCGCAAGAGCGGGCCGAAGATGATCTTGTGGGGTTCGGCCGCGCTGGTGGCGATCTACCTGATGACCACGCTCGGCACGATGATGGCTCTTCCCGGCGACCAGATCAATCCGGTGACCGGTGTCATCGGCATGCTGGATGTCGCCGGCTTCCCGGGTCTGATGGAGATCTGCGCCGTCGTGTTGGCCTTCATCATCATCGTGGCGCTGATGACCTACCAGGTCGCGTACTCGCGGTTGATCTTTGTCTCCGGGCTGGAACGTCACCTGCCGCGCATCTTCACCCACCTCAATCCGCGCACCCGCAATCCGGTGACCGCGATTCTGATCCAGGGCGTCATCTCGTCGCTGATACTGGTCGGGCTCTACTCGCAGTCCAGCATGGCCAACGTCACCATCTACCTGCAGGGCGGCCTGTCCACGGTGTGGCTGTTGTCCGGGTTCTTCTTCTTGATCCCGGTGCTGGTGGCGCGCAAGAAGTACGCCGATCGCTATGAGACCGAACAGTTCTGGCGTATCCCCGGCGGAATGGTCGGGGTATGGATCACCGTCGTGGTGGGCACGCTGGCCACCATCGGTGGCGTCTACTACTCGTTCGTGACGCCGTGGATCAAGGGAGTCTCCACCGCCAACTGGATGACCTGGGTGGGCAGCATCAGCCTGGGCATGTTCGCCCTCGGTCTGGTGGTGTACGTCTTCGGCCGCCGCTCGGCACACAAGGTATCGCAGGAAGATGCCCTGGCCCATCTCGCCGTATTCGACCTCGACAAGACTGAAGCGGAGGACACACCCAAATGACCATGGACAGCACCCTGGTGCCGACCGAATCGACCGACGCCGCCGGCCGCTATCCGCTCGATCCGCTGACCGGCGCCGAGATCGAGGCGGCCGCGGCCGTCATCACCGAATCGGACTACGCCACACCGACCTTGAAGTTCGTCATGATCCAACTGGCCGAGCCGGCCAAGACTGCCGCGCTGTCCTTCACAGCGGTGACCGAGGTTCCGCGTCAGGCGTTCGTGACGATGTATGACGGTGCCGCCAAGCTGATCTACGAGGCCGTCGTCGACCTCGATGCGCGGGTGATCGATTCGTGGACCCCGATTCCCGGCCGGTTCCCGTCCTATCTCGTCGAACACATGACGGGGGTGGAGGAGAAGGTGCGGGAGGACCCGCGATGGCAGGAGGCCATGCGCAAACGGGGTGTCACCGATTTCAGCCTGGCGATGATCGACCCGTGGCCTGCCGGCTATTACGGCGCACAGGACCACTACGAGAACTCGCCGCTGATCTGTCGGCCGCTGACCTTCATGCGCGCGGCACCGTCGGAGAACGGCTACGCGCGGCCCGTCGAAGGCCTGATCGTCACGTTCGACCTCGACAATATGGAGATCGTCGACATCGAGGACCACGGTGCGGTCCCACTACCGTCCAAGAGCGGCAACTACTCCGGGCAGTTCATGTTCACGCCCGACAACCGGCCCGCATTCACGCAGTTTCGTGACGACGTCAAGACGATCGACATCGCCCAACCCCACGGGCCCAGCTTCACCGTCGACGGATGGAACGTCACCTGGCAGAAATGGTCATTGCGGGTGGGGTTCAACCCCCGTGAGGGCCTGGTGCTGCATGAGGTGACCTACACCGACCGTGGCGAGGTCCGGCCCATCATGTATCGCGCCGCACTGTCGGAAATGGTGGTGCCATACGGCGATTCGTCGCCGACACACTGGAACAAGAACGTCTTCGACATGGGTGAGGTGGGGATGGGCTTCTCAGCCAATCCGTTGACCCTGGGTTGTGACTGTCTCGGTGAGATCTTCTACTTCGACGGTACGGTCAACGACTCCAGCGGCAACGCCGTCACCATCCCCAACGCGATCTGTATGCACGAGGAGGACTACGGGATCTCCTGGAAGCACACCGATTTCCGAACCGGCGAGGTTGAGGTGCGGCGGTCCCGGCGGTTGGTGATCTCGATGATCTGCACGGTGGGCAACTATGAGTACGGATTCTTCTGGTACTTCTACAACGATGCCTCCATCGAGATGGAAGTCAAACTCACCGGCGTGCTGACCACCGGCGCGATTCCCGACGGCGAGACCCCGCGCTGGGGCAAGATGGTGGCACCCGGGATGTACGGACCCAACCACCAGCACTTCTTCAACTTCCGCATGGATATGAGCATCGACGGCCCGGGAAACAGTGTGTACGAGGTGGATTCGATCCCCGAGCCGAACCCGGAACTGAACCCGCACCACAACGCCTGGATAACCCGGGACACCCTGGTGGCCTCGGAGTCCGAGGGCGCCCGCGACTGGGAGCATTCGACCGGTCGGTACTGGAAAGTGGTCAACCCGTCCAAGCTCAACGAATTCGGCGCACCGGTCGGCTACAAGCTGATGCCCAAGGACATCGTCCCGGTGATGGTGCAGGAAGGCTCGGTGATCTATGACCGGGCTCGATTTGTCCAGCACAATTTGTGGGTCACCCGTTATGACGCGAGGGAACTCTACGCCGCGGGGGACTACATGTATCAGAGCGCCGAGGCCCAGGGGCTACCGCAGTATGTGGCCGACGACGCGCCGCTCGCGGACACCGACGTCGTGCTCTGGTACACCGTGGGTGCCCACCATGTGGTGTGCCCGGAGGACTGGCCGGTGATGCCGTGCCACTACACCGGCTTCAAGCTCAAACCGGTGGGATTCTTCGATGGCAACCCGGCACTGGATGTTCCACCCTCACCGCCGGCGGCCTGCCATCACCACTGAGATGGCGTCAACCGATGGGGCTCACGCGCGTTCGATCTCAGATTGCGCTGCCGCCGCCATCGGCGTGCAGCGTCGAACCGGTGATGAAACTCGAGCGTGGTGAGGCGAGGAACAGCACTGCGTGGGCGATTTCCTCAGGATCGGCGGTGCGCCCCAACGGCAGTGAGCGGCCGAGCTCTTCGTTGGTCTCGCCCCACTCCGCCGCCACGCCTTCGGTTCTGGTCGGACCGGGCGCGACGCTGTTGACCCGGACACCACCTGCGCCGAACTCGGCGGCCCAGGTGCGGGTGAGGGATTCCACGGCTGCCTTCGAGGCGCTATAGACCGACGCACCGGGGACGCCCTTCGATGCGACCATGGTGGTGACGTTGATGATGCTGCCGCGTCCCCGCTCGAGCATCCCCGGCACGAGGCCGGCGGCGAGGAAGTAGACGCCGCGGACATTGGTGTCGAAGGTCTTCTCGAATGCGCCGATTCCCTGGTCGACCGTCAGCGCGGCCGGGAAGCTGGCTGCGTTGTTGACCAGGATGTCGACGTTACCAACTTGCTGTACAAGCGATTTCACGGAATCGATGTCGGCCAGGTCGGCTTGCACAAAGCGAACATTCCCCTTGACATCGGCAGCGGCGGCTTTCCCGCGGCCGGCGTCCCTTCCGGTGATGATCACCGACGCGCCGGCGCCGGCCAGCAATCGGGCGGACGCGAGGCCGATGCCCGCGGTGCCGCCGGTGACCAATGCGGTCTGCTCTGACAGTTCCACTGTCCACTCCTTCATGCGATGTGTTGTGAGACTTCGGAGTCGGAGTACCGACTGCGGGCGAGGGGTGCCAATGAGGCGCGCAGCCGTTGCCGACTCCGCGACACCCGGGACGTCACCGTGCCGACGGGGACGTTCATGATCGATGCGGTTTCTGCGTAGGTGTATCCCTGGACCTCGGCGTAGTACAGCGCCGTGGTGAAGCCTTCGGGCAACGCGGCAAGTGCCTGTCGAACCTCGTTGTGCGGCAGGTCGTTCAACACCTGCGCCTCGGCTGACTGCAAACCGATCGCGGAATGCGCCGCCGCATGGATCAGGTCGCGGTCGGTGATCTCGTCGACCGCGACTTCGGCGGGCCGCCGTTGAGCGCGGCGATGGGCGCTCACCCAGCGGTTGTAGAGAATTCGGAACAACCACGCTTTGAGGTTGGTCCCCTCCTTGAATGTCCGAAATCCCGTGTACGCATGCAGCAGCGTGTCCTGCAGCAAGTCTTCGGCGTCGGCTTCGGTGCGGGCCAGTCGACGCGCGCCGCGCGCCAGTGCGTCGAACAGCGGCACCACCTCTTCGGCGAACCGTGCCGCAAGCTCTGGGTCGGGATCCGACCCGCCGGCGACCTTCATGATGGACCTCCAGGTGCTGCGATGTGTGGTGAAAGCCCGCTCGGACTGTCGAATTCAGACTGCTGGTTTCGCGAGCGGAGCGGACCCCTGGAAGTCCGTAGTCGATGGTCAGTAGTGGCGGCGGTCTCGGTTGTCGATGAACCCCTCCGATACGGCGCGGACGGGTACCTCCGGCGTCAGAACATTTGCGTCCTGACGCCGGAGAACCCGTCCCAGGCGCCTCAACCCGTGTGGTGGTCCACCCGGGCGTGATGCGAGTTATGCCGTTCGTCCCTCACCTCACGAGGTCAGTAATCCCAGACCGCCGGGACGCACCGGAAGACGTCGCCGGCGACTGCCACTCGGCAGACGGACGGGAACGGGAGGTGCGTCGCCACCAGCGACTCACCCGTGGCCGCAAGCTCTCGCAGCAGACGGACGCGGACGCGGGCCGCTTCCTCGGGGTCGTGTTCGAATCCGTTCTGCCACTCGGGGTTGTCGAACCCGGGGGCGAACACGGCGTCGCCGGCGAACGTCAGCTTCTCGCCGCGGGACTCCAGGCGGACGACGCTGTGCCCTGGGGTGTGACCACCGGTTCGGGTGATGAGCACCCCCGGTGCGACCTCATACTCCGTCTCGAACGTCCGCAGTTGTCCGCGGTACTCGTCCAAGAACTGCGTGGCGACCCTCCGAAGCACGTCCGGTATCGGCTGCGGCATGACGGTGCGCGAGAAATCGGGCGCCTCCCAGAACTCGGCCTCTGCGGTCGCTGCGTGGACCCGCAGATCCGGCCGCAGTCGCGCCTTCAGCCCCTCGGTGAGCAGCCCGCCCACATGGTCCATGTGCATGTGGGTGAGCACCACGTCGGTCACCGATGCGAGATCGACACCGGCGGCCTCCAACCGCTGGACGGTCTGACCGGCCCGGGGGAAGTCCGGGAACTCCAGCCCGAGGCCGGCGTCGACCAGGATGGTCTGATCGCCGCTGCGCACGACGACCACGTTGAGCGGCCAGTCGACGACCTCGGGAGGCAGGAAATTGTCGTCCAACCAGCTCGCCAACTCGGCCGGCTCGGTCGTGGTTGCCAAGGTCGAGGCAGTAATCGGCAACACCCCGTCGCTGATGACCAGCACCTCGATGTCGCCGACCGGCTGCGCGTAGCGCGACGGAACCAACTCGTCGAGACCCGAATTACCAAGGCGCGAAATATTGTCCAAGCTCATGTTTCTCCTCCTGAGGGCGTGACCGAAGAAATCTTCGAAATGGGTGTTCGGTCTGTGAAACGCCCTTCGGTGGCGGGAACGATCCAGCGATCGGGCAGACGTCGTCCCTGGGCAGTCGCGTCGGTGAGCGCTTCGAGAACCTGTCCGCGGTGGGCGAATGTGAAGTGGAGGTTCGAGGCCGTGGATAACTGACGGCCGGCGCTGCGATGATTGCGCCTTATGCTTTCCACCAACTGGAGGAACCGCATGCGGATCGTCCTCCTATGATGACCGGCAGGTATCACTGTTGCGGGGGGTGTGAATGACGTCAGGGCCGAACGACCCGAACCACTCGATGAGCTATGACCCGCTGGGGCCAGATCGAGGATCGATTCGCTGGCAGGATCCGGCCACCGCCACGCCGCGGCCTCCGACCGTCGCCGAGGCACGTCAGCGGGACAAAGCGCAGAAGGCCCGTGAGGCGGCCGAGCAGTTCGCGGCCCTGCAGGAGCAGAAGGCGCAGGAGCGCAAGGCCCGCAACGGCAAGATCCTGATGGGCTCGGTGGCCGTGGTCGGTGTGGTGGGGGTGGTCGCGTTGGGCTACCACCTGCTGCACAAAGAGGAAATCGCAGCGTCGTGCGTCAAGGACGGCACCAACGAGGTGGTGCCCGATTCGTATTGCTCCAGTGGCCACAGCAGCTCCGGGGGCACCTTCATCTACCTTGGCTCGCCGTACCGGTACTACTACGGCGGCAACAACGGGGGAGTGGGCACCATCGCCCGAGGCGGAACGCTGGAGATGCCCAAGGGCACCACCGCCAAGACGAAGTCGGGGACCTCGATCTCCCGGGGCGGATTCGGCTCGTCGTCCAGCTATGGCGGAAGCTCGGGCAGCTGAATGCGGCGTCAACGCAGTTCCCCGCGGGCCGGCTGGGAACAGATCGTCGCCGACCAGGGCATGTGTTTCGGGACTCCGGCGCGTGACGCGACCGGTGCCGACCGGCCGTACTGGGACGAATCGGTGCATTACGTCTTCGACATGGACGAGGTGCTGTCGATCGAGGCCTCCGTGGAAGTGCTGCACTCGATGTGCCTGGAGGCCGTCGAGCACGTGGTGCTGACCGGGCGCTACCGCGACTTCGGGCTGCCCGAATGGAGCTGGGAACACATCGAGAAGTCCTGGCGGCGCAGTGATCCGCACCTGTACGGCCGGTTCGACCTGCGTTACGACGGCCGCAGGCCCCCGGTACTGCTGGAGTACAACGCCGACACCCCGACCACGTTGCTGGAAGCAGCGATCCTGCAATGGCACTGGAAGACCGACGTGTACCCGGCAGACGATCAGTGGAACTCGTTGCACGAGAAGCTGGTTGAGCGCTGGGGTGAGATCCGGGACCGCCTGCCCGGGCCGGAGACCTACTTCACCTGGTCGGGTGCCGAGGTCAGCGGTGAGGATCACGTGACCGTTGCCTATCTGCAGGAGTGTGCGGCCGAGGCAGGGCTGCGCACCGTGGGGCTGGCCATCGAGGACATCGGCTTCGACGCCGACCTCGACAGGTTCGTCGACCTGGAGGAAGCTCCCATGTCGTCGATCTTCAAGCTCTACCCCTGGGAGTGGATGCTCGACGACGATTTCGGCCGCCGGGCAGTCGAACAGATGCCCTCCACCATGTGGGTGGAACCGCTGTGGAAGACGCTGCTGAGCAACAAGGCGATCCTGGCGGTGCTGTGGGAGATGTACCCCGGGCATCCGAACCTGTTGCCCGCCTATGTGGATGACCCGCACGAGCTCACCGACTATGTGCGCAAGCCCAAGCTGGGGCGGGAGGGCGCCAACATCACCATCGTCGGCGCCGGCTACGAGACCGAGACGGGTGGCGTCTACGGCGAAGAGGGCTATGTGTACCAGTTGCTGGATCCACTACCGCAATTCGACGACATGCGCCCGGCGTTGGGTGCATGGATCGTCGGCGACGAATCTGCCGGCCTCGGCATCCGCGAGACCTCCGGTCTCGTCACCGACAACGGCGCTGCCTTTGTGCCACACCGCATCCCGCTGTGACCTGGAAGGAATAATCCTATGACAACCACTCTGGTTGCGCTCGACTCCGATTACTGGTCGGTTCTGGGCCACGGGGTCTCGGCGATCGTGTTGTACACGATTGTCGGTGTGGCACTGATGATCCTGGGTTTCTACGTGATCGACTGGACCACGCCCGGGCCGTTGCGGACCTTGGTGCGAGCCGGCCGGCCCAATGCCGCCGCGGTAGCGGCCTCCGGGGTGGTGTCGATGGCATTCATCATCGTTCTCGCCATCTATTCCTCGTCGGGCGACCTCATCCACGGTCTCATCATGACGTTGGTGTTCGGGCTCTTGGGCATTGCGGCCCAGGCGTTTTCCGTCCGGCTGATCGGCGCGATCAAAGGCATCGACATCGGCATGGTGCTGGCCTCCGAGCGGTTCACGCCGCAGGTCCTGGTCGTGACGGCCTCTTACCTGGCGTTCGGGCTGATCGTCGCCGCAGCGATCCTCTAGGTCGCGCTACAAGGCGCGGCAGACTTCGGCGGTCGCACGCGTCAACGCGGCCGCGCCGTCACGCAAAGCCTGTTCCAGTGGGACGCCCGGTGCGGTGATGGGCACCAATTTCTCGACACCGTTGGCCAGCAACACATCGGCATCCGCTGCCACGCGGCCGGCGAAAATCACCACCCGGGCACCGGTGCGCGCAGCCATCTGGGCGACACCGAACGGTGTCTTGCCCAGCATGGTCTGGGCGTCGACACTGCCTTCACCGGTGAACACCCAGTCCGCACCGGTCAGCGACTGCTCCAAGCCAACGGTCTGGGCGACCACTTCGACACCCGGAGCGCATTCGGCGGCAAGGAATTCCATCAGGCCGAAGCCGAGACCGCCGGCAGCTCCGGCCCCCGGGCGGTCTGGTCGGGCGTGGCCGAGCGCAGCCCGCGTCACGTCCACCAGCTGCGCCAGGGCGGCGTCGAGCACCGCGACATCGGCCGGGGTGGCGCCCTTCTGTGGCCCGAAAACCGCACTGGCACCGTCGGTTCCGAGCAGCGGCGCGGTGACGTCGGACGCCACCCGGACGGTGACATCGGCCAGCCGGGGGTCCAGACCCGAGACATCGATGTGCTGCAGCCGCGCCAGCGCCGCGCCGCCGGGCGGCAGTACGGCGCCGTCGCCGTCGGTGAAGACGACACCGAGAGCGGCGAGCATGCCGACCCCGCCGTCGTTGGTCGCCGATCCGCCGATCCCGATCAGCAGCTCGGTCGCACCGTGATCCAGGGCCGAGGTGATCAGCTGGCCGACTCCGAAGGTGCTGGCGCTCAGGACATCCCGGTCCGAAGGTGCCACCAGTTCCAGACCTGAGGCGCCGGCCATCTCGATCACTGCGAGGCGGCGTGCGGCGATGGAACCGTACGTGGCGCGCGTGGGCCGGCCCAGTGGATCGCTGACCTCGACCGTGATGCGGTCGCCACCGAGCGCGTCGACGACGGCGTCCACCGTCCCCTCGCCGCCGTCGGCCATCGGCACCCCGATGCATTCGGCGTCGGGCAGTACCGACCGGACACCTTCGCGCATCGCCGCCACCGCTCGCGACGCGGTCATCGACTCCTTGAAAGAGTCCGGGGCCAGAACGATCTTCATCCGAACCGGGACATTACCGACTGCGAGGCCGCTCGGCGCGGTGGAGCGCCCGTCAGAACACCGCTTGGGCCAGGAGTCGTTTGAGTTCGCGTCGCTGGCCGGAATCGAGTCGCTCGAGGACCTCGTCCTCGGCGGCAAGTACCGCCGCTTCGGCCTGTTTGAGCAACTCGGTGCCCTCGGTGGTCAGTTCGGCCGGCAGCGCCCGTCCTGAATCGACCGTGGCAGGTCGGCGCACCGCACCGCGCTGCTGTAATCCGCGCACCACGTTGTTCATCGCCTGTGGTGAGACGTTGGTGTGGCGGGCGAGTTCGGCGTTGGACTGACCGGGGGCCATGGACAGCACGCGCAGGCAGACGAATTCCGGCAGCGTGAGTCCGAGCGGTTGCAGCTGCGTGGCGACCTTCGGTTGCAGCACTGCGACCACGCGGTACATCAGGTATCCGAGAGGCTGCTCCTCAAGGACGCCCCCCACATCGGCGTTCATATCAAGCATATTGACACATATCAACCAGGTTGATATACCGGACGTATGACCACGCCGAGCGAAATGTCAGATGCCATGTTCGAATCCGCTTACCGCGGTGAAGCTCCCGAGTTCGCCGGGGTCCGTCCGCCGTGGAGCATCGGCGAACCCCAGCCCGAGATCGCGGCACTGATCGCCGAAGGGAAGTTCCACGGCGACGTGCTCGACGCCGGCTGTGGAGAAGCGGCCACGGCCCTCTACCTTGCCGAGCAGGGGTTCACCACGGTCGGGCTGGACCAGTCGGCCACCGCCATCGAGCTGGCCAGGGCCGAGGCCGCCAAGCGGGGGATTACCAACGCCAGCTTCGAGGTTGCCGACATCAGTGTGTTCACCGGCTATGACGGCCGCTTCGGCACCATCGTCGACTCAACGTTGTTCCACTCCATGCCGGTGGAACTCCGTGACGGCTACCAGCAGTCGATCGTGCGGGCCGCCGCGCCCGGCGCGTCCTACTTCGTGCTGGTGTTCGACAAGGGGGCGATGGGCGACACCGGGCCCGCCAACCCGGTCAGCGAGGATGAATTGCGGGAGGTCGTCGGCAAGTACTGGGTGATCGATGACGTTCGCCCGGCCCGCATCCACGCCCACGTGCCACCGGAATTCGCCAACTTTGCCGATTTCGCCGGAGCGGACCTCCGCGACGAGGCCAACGGCCGCAAGTCGATGGCGGCCTGGCTGCTTCAGGCGCACCTGGGGTAGTTGCGGGCTGACCTGCGCCCGCCGGCGACACTCGGTCCGCGAAAGCTCCCCGAGCTAGGTGTGCTGCCCGGCATAGGGCAGGATAGAGAGGCCGTCCAGGGTGAACCCGGGTGGCTCTCTACATGCGAGGAGTGCCGAGGAGACCGATGGCGGATCCGAATATCGCCGACGAGGGCGCAGCACCCATTCGTCCCTTTTACACGAGGGTTCTGCTGAAGCTTGGCGGAGAGATGTTCGGCGGTGGCCAGGTCGGCCTCGACCCCGATGTCGTGCACCAGGTGGCCCGCCAGATCGCCGCAGTGGTGCGCAGCGGCGTCCAGGTCGCCGTCGTGATCGGCGGCGGCAACTTCTTCCGCGGCGCCCAACTGCAACAGCGCGGCATGGAGCGCACGCGAAGCGACTACATGGGCATGCTCGGAACTGTGATGAACAGCCTTGCGCTGCAAGACTTCCTGCAGAAGGAGGGCATCGACACCCGCGTGCAGACCGCCATCACCATGGGCCAGGTGGCCGAGCCGTACATCCCTTTGCGCGCAGTGCGCCACCTGGAAAAGGGTCGCGTCGTCATCTTCGGTGCAGGCATGGGCCTGCCCTACTTCTCCACCGACACCACCGCCGCGCAGCGGGCCCTGGAAATCGGGGCCGACGTTGTGCTGATGGCCAAGGCCGTCGACGGCGTCTACACCGCCGACCCGCGGGAAGACCCGAACGCCGAGCTGCTCACCGAGGTAAGCCATCGCGAGGTCATCGATCGCGGCCTGCGGGTCGCCGATGCCACCGCCTTCAGTTTGTGTATGGACAACCGGATGCCGATGCTGGTGTTCAACCTGCTCACCGAAGGCAATATCGCCCGCGCGGTGGCGGGTGAGAAGATCGGAACACTGGTCACCACCTGAACGGGAAACGGGAGAAGCCGACGTGATCGACGAAACTCTCTTCGACGCTGAAGAGAAGATGGAAAAGGCCGTAAGTGTGGCCCGTGACGACCTGGCCACCATTCGGACCGGCCGGGCCAATCCGGGCATGTTTTCCCGCATCAACATCGACTACTACGGGGCGACGACGCCGATCACGCAGATGGCGAGCATCAACGTCCCCGAGGCGCGCATGGTCGTGATCAAGCCCTACGAGGCGGCCCAGCTCAAGCCGATCGAGGATGCGATCCGCCACTCCGACCTCGGGGTCAACCCGACCAACGACGGCAGCATCATCCGGATCTCCATTCCGCAGCTCACTGAGGAACGCCGCCGCGAGCTGGTCAAACAGGCCAAGTCCAAGGGCGAGGACGCCAAGGTCTCGGTACGCAACATCCGCCGCAAGGCGATGGAAGAGCTCAGCCGCATCAAGAAGGACGGCGAGGCGGGCGAGGACGAGGTCGGGCGCGCGGAGAAGGACCTCGACAAGTCCACCCACACCTACACCAGCCAGATCGACGAGCTGGTCAAGCACAAGGAAGGCGAACTGCTGGAGGTCTAGTGGCCGATCAGCAAGTACCTTTCGTGACAAACACACCGGTCGGAGAACCGAAGAAGAAGCAGTCCCGGGCCGGCCGTAACCTTCCGGCCGCCATCGCCGTCGGCGTCGTCCTCGGCGCCATGGCGATCGGCACCCTCCTGTTCGCGCCGATATGGTGGCTGCCGTTGCTCGCGGTGGCCATCGCCATCGCCACCCACGAGGTGATCCGGCGGCTGCGCGAGCACGGTTATGCGCTGCCCACCATCCCGCTGCTGCTCGGTGGCCAGGCGATGATCTGGCTGACCTGGCCGTTCGGAGCGGTCGGGCTACTGGGCGCCTACGGCGGGACGATCGTCGTCTGCATGGTGTGGCGTCTGGTCGGCCAGGGTCTCAATCAGCAACCGGTCAATTACCTGCGCGATATCGCCGCCACAGTGCTGCTCGCCACGTGGGTGCCGATGTTCGCGGCGTTCACCGCCCTGCTCATCTTCGCCGACCACGGCGGTGCCCGGGTTTTCACCATCATCGTGACGGTCGTCTTCGCCGACATCGGCGGTTATGTCGCGGGCGTCCTGTTCGGCAAGCATCTGCTGGCGCCGGCGATCAGCCCCAAGAAGTCCTGGGAGGGCCTCGGCGGTTCGCTGGTGTTCGGCATCGCCGCGGCCGTTCTGTCGGTCGCGTTCCTGCTGGACAAACCCGCGTGGGTGGGTGTGCCGCTCGGCCTGCTGCTGGTCATCACCGGCGTGCTCGGCGACCTCGTCGAATCGCAGATCAAGCGCGACCTCGCCATCAAGGACATGGGCACGCTGCTACCCGGTCACGGCGGGATCATGGACCGTATCGACGCCATGCTGCCGTCCGCGGTCGTCGGCTGGATCGTGCTGACGCTGCTGGCGTGAGCCGCCTTCGCTGCGCGCCCCCGATGCGTTCAGCCAGCACGCTGCCGCGCCCAGGACCAGTCCCGCGGCGATGCCGATGTCGACGCGTTCCCCGAGCATCAGCCAGGACAGCACCCCCGCGACCGCGGGGATCACGCAGAACAGCATCGCGACCGCCGAAGCGCCGTGCAGATTGATGGCCCGCACGTACAGCGACACCCCGAGTATCGCGTTGAGCAGTACCACGCCGGTCACCGCCAGCACCGCTTTGGCGGCGTCATGCACCTCGACCGGCGTGCTGAGCGCCAGCGCCAACGCCGGCACGAGTGCGACCGTGTTCTGCACAGACGTCGAAGCCCGAAAGTCGACATCGGAGCAGAACCGTTGTTGGTAAACGCCGCCGGCGGCCAGACCGAGCAACGCCACAAGTAGCAATCCGACCACCGGGTCGATCCCACCCGAGCTGACCAGTCGCGTCGCGCATGCCGCCAGTACGGCGGCCACCCCGAGCGCCAAGGCGATCACACGACGTGGCGTCAACCGGTCTCGCAAGAACATCGCGGCCAGCAGCGCGGTCGCTACCGGGTTCATCGCGATGACCACCGCGCACAGCACCGCCGGTGCCCCATGCTGAATCGCGAGGTAGAGCGCGCAGAACTGCACCGCCTGCATGAGCAGGCCCGCCACTGCGACATGGAAAAGCTTGCGGCCGGTGGGGAAGCCGACCCGGGCCACGCCTGCCCAGGCGCCCAGGACCAGCCCCGCGAGCCCGAACCGAACAGCCAGTACCGCCATCGGGGAGAGGGCGTGCACGGCCAGGTTCCCGATCGGATAGCCCAGGGCGTAGAAGAACGTCACGGCCGTCGCCGTGCGCGCCGGCATCGGCTGAATTGCTCCTCGCGTTTGCAGCGCAGTGGTCGCCATGATTCCCATCGTGGGTGAGCCCCGCACCGCCGGTCCAACGATTATCGGCAATCGCGATCGATCGTAAATGCTGATCAATCACGTGGAATAACACGGAGAATAGAGCGAACACGCTGGTTTTTGATCGTATGCACTGATCGGAGTACGTTGACCGCATGGGACAGGTGCTGGACATCGCACCGCTGCGCAGCCTGGTGGCGGTGGCGGACTGTGGCGGGTTTCACCGCGCCGCGGCGGTGTTGCACATGACGCAGTCCGCCGTCAGTCAGCACGTGCGGCGCATCGAGGCCGTCGTCGGCGGTCCCGTCGTCGAACGGTCCGGCCGCGGTGTCGCCTTCACCGAACTGGGTCATCGCGTGCTCGGTCACGCCAGGGGGATTCTGGCCGCCCACGACGCTGCGCTGGCCGATCTCGGTGCGGCCGAGGAACAGGTTCTGCTGATCGGCGCCACCGAGCACGGTGCCGATGTCATGTTGCCCGCTCTCACCGCGGCGCTGGGCGAGCGGTTACCCAATTGGCGTCTGCGGTTTCGTCTCGACCGCAATGTCACGCTCGCCGAGGCCATCGAACACGGTCTGGTCGATCTCGCCGTGATGCTCGACGGCTCCGGAATGGATCCCGCTCACGCTTCTGGAACGCTTGCGCTGCAGTGGGTTTCGGGCCGCAATTTCGCAACTGCGGCGAACCAGCCGTTGCCGGTGGTGCTCTTCTCCGAACCTTGCACGCTGCGTGAACCCACATTCGCAACCCTTGACCGGTGCGGGATCGACTACCGCATCGTCGCCGAATCCGCGAACCTGGCCGGCTTGTTCGCGGCGGTGCGCTCCGGCCTGGGCGTCGCGCTGCTGCCGATGATCGGCCGACTTCCCGACGGGCTGTGTCTGGCCGAGGGGCTGCCCCCGGCCAGCCGCGCATCGGTGTTCGTCCGCGGTCGCGCCGGCGTGGACGCCGATGTCCTGACCACTGTCGAGCGGACAGTTCACGACGTTCTCGCCGGACAAGCCTGATACTGGAGAGAACATGAAGCAGGAATTGGTCTTCGAAGCACCCCGACGCGGCATGCCGCCGCGGCATCTTGCCGACCTCGACGAGGACGGCCGTTCCGCGGCGGTCGCTGAGCTGGGCCTACCGAAGTTCCGGGCCAAACAGCTGGCCAACCAGTACTACGGCAGGCTCATCGCCGACCCGCAGCAGATGACCGACCTGCCCGCGGCCGTGCGCGATCAGGTGGCCGAGGCGCTGTTCCCGACACTGCTCGATCCGGTGAAGCAGATCCAGTGCGACGCGGGGGAAACTCGCAAGACGCTGTGGCGCGCGGGCGATGGCACCACGTTCGAGTCCGTCCTGATGCGTTACCCGCAGCGCAACACGGTCTGCATCTCGTCACAGGCCGGCTGTGGCATGGCGTGTCCGTTCTGCGCGACCGGGCAGGGAGGCCTGCAACGCAACCTGTCCACCGCCGAGATCCTCGAGCAGGTGCGGGCAGCCTCGTCGGCCATGCGTTCGGAACATGACGGCAGGCTGTCCAACATCGTGTTCATGGGGATGGGCGAGCCGCTGGCCAACTACAACCGAGTGCTGGCCGCCGTGAAGCGGATCATCGCGCCACCGCCGAACGGTTTCGGGATCAGTGCGCGTTCGGTGACGGTGTCGACGGTGGGTCTGGCCCCTGCGATCCGCAAACTGGCCGACGAGCGCCTCGGTGTCACCCTGGCCGTGTCGTTGCACACTCCCGACGATGAACTGCGCGACACGCTGGTGCCGGTGAACAACCGGTGGAGTGTCGACGAAGTGCTCGACGCCGCGCGCTACTACGCCGACGTCACGGGCCGCCGGGTGTCCATCGAATACGCGTTGATCCGCGACGTCAACGACCAGCCTTGGCGCGCAGACCTTTTGGGCAAGAAACTGCACAGCAAGCTGGGGGCGCTGGTGCACGTGAACCTCATCCCGCTCAACCCCACGCCGGGCAGCAAGTGGGACGCCAGTCCCAAACCTGTCGAACGGGAGTTCGTTCGCCGGGTTCAGGCCAAAGGCGTGTCATGCACGGTTCGCGATACCCGGGGGCGTGAAATCGCCGCAGCCTGTGGTCAGTTGGCCGCCGAGGGCTGAGCCGTCACTGCTCTGACTCTGCGCGTACGGCGCTGTGTACTCGTGTTTTATCGCCAAGGATGCAGAATCAACGGGGCTGACGGAGCAGTCACTTCGTCGGCGGGTTGGCGAACCAGAGGTTCTCCTCACGCAGGCCGCGACTGCGCCAGCCGTCGGGTGTGCGAACCAGTTCGTGGTGGTAATACCCGCCGCACGCGCTGGTCTCTGTCATGCCCGGCAACTGCATGGGGTTGTAGAACATCGCGCGCACGGTCGCGTTGTCGCCGTCGTTCTCGAGGATCTCGACGTTGGTGATGTAGTGCATGCTCCACGGGATCACGCCGAAGTTGGCGGCGAACCAGTCGACGACGTCATCACGTGTCCCCACGATGGCGCCCGCCGACGAGTAGTCGATCTGGGCGTCCTCGGTGAACACCGACCGGTACAGCTCCCAGTCCTTGGTGTCGACTGCCCGGGCGTACCGGTACAGCAAGGCCTGGATCAGCAATTCGTCCATGGTCATCCTTCCCGAGCGTGCACACAGATCGCGTTCCGAGGCCAGATCGCGATCTGTGTGCACCGTCGGCGTAGTTACTCGGGCATGCCGATGGTCTTGGACTCGAAGTACTCCTTGAAACCTTCCTCGCCGTTACGCCGGCCCAGGCCGCTCTGCTTGGAACCGCCGAACGGGCTGTTGATGCCGAAGTGGCTGCGGCTGTTGATCGTGACGTTGCCGGTCCGGATGCGCCGCGCGATCGCGAATGCGCGGTCCACGTCGCCGGACGAAACCTCCCCGGACAAGCCATAAATGGAGTTGTTGGCGATGGCGACGGCCTCGTCGTCGGAGTCGTATGGGGTGACGGTCAGCACCGGGCCGAAGATCTCCTCCTGGGCGACCTGTGAGTCGGGGTCGACGTCGGCGAGCAGGGTGGGCTGGGTGTAGTAGCCCGTGGGCAGGTTCTCCGGAACGCCGCCACCGGTGACCAGCCGTGCACCCGAATCGATTCCGGACTTGATCAGGCCGAGCACCTTCTCGCGCTGGGTCTGGCTGATCTGTGGACCCTGCATGATGCCCGGGGTCCACGGGTCGCCGACCGGAAAGTTCTCCATCGCGCCCTTGAGCAACTCGACGCCCTCGTCGTAGCGGCTGCGGGGGAGCAGTATCCGGCTGGGCAGGATGCAGGACTGTCCGCTCATGACGCAGGCCATCATCGCCGCGATCGGCAACGCCGAGTTGAAGTCGGCGTCGTCGAGCACGATGTGGGCGGACTTGCCGCCCAGCTCGAGCATGGTCTTTTTGACCGTGGAAGCGCCGGCGGCCAGGATGGCGCGCCCGGTCGCGGTCGATCCGGTGAAGGTGATCATGTCGACCCGGGGGTCGGCGGACAGTGCGGCGCCGACCTCGTTGGCATTCGAGACGACGACGTTGAACACGCCGGCCGGGATGTCGGTGTGCTCGGCGACGATGCGGCCCAACTCGGTCCCCGACCACGGGGTCAGCTGGGCCGGCTTGAGCACCACGGTGTTGCCCGCCATCAGTGCCGGAACCGTCTCGGCGATGTTGAGGTAGAACGGCACGTTCCACGGGGTGATCGCCCCGACCACGCCCACGGGTTCGTAGGCGATCTTGCGCCGCGCCGGCCCCAGCTGGGTTTGGTGCACCCCGTTGTCGACGACGTAATCGAAATTCTTGCCGTGCTCTGCCCAGTGCTTGACCTCGCCGATCGGGTCCTCGATCTGCGAGCCGGTGACGGTGATCGGACAGCCGACCTCGGTGATCAGTACCCGCCGCAGCCGCTCCTTCTCGGCCTCCAGCGCATCGTGCAGCTGCATCAGGCAGTGGTACCGGAACTCGACGTCGCGGCTCCAGTCGGTTTCGTCGAAGGCACGCCGGGCGGCGCCCACCGCACGTTCGACGTCGGCCACCGTGCCATCGGTCGCCTGGCCGGCCACCTGCTCACTGGCGGGATGGATCACGTCGAATTTCGCACCGCTGCCGGTGTATTGGAGCTCGCCGTCGATGAGCATCCGCTCGTCGCCGGCCAGCACGCCGGTGTCGCTCTGCACCTGAGTCATACCGACAGCTTTACAAAATTTGCGTGTCGTGTCACCCCTTTGGGGAAACGATTGACCGATCGGCAAGTCTCTGCGATCGTAGAGTGTCACGAAAGGGTGGCGGTGGACATTCGAGAGTCATGCCAGTGTGGCGGAGCGGAGGTGCCCAGGGCTCCCCGAGGTCAAGTGCGGGAGCAGATCAGTTTGCGTCGGTCTGCTTGATGCCGACGGCGTGACGCAACTGCGCGAGGAACTGATCGCCGTCGTCGCTGCGCACGATGTAATGCGAGATCGCGACCCGGATCGCGGTGGCAGCCTTGACCGGGGCGTTGGCGCCCGACAGGAGTTTGAGCAGCCGAGCGCGCATCAGCGGTATCACGTTGGCCAGCTGGGCGATCACGACTTCGGGTTCGATGTCGACCAGCCGGACACCGGAATACGACTGCTGGTATCGCACGATGAAACGCAGTGCGGCGTCGAGCTTCTCGGTGCCCCGGAGGCCGACGGTGGCGCGGCTCATGCCATGGTCGAACATCTCGCGCTCATAGGTGCCGAAGGCGTCGAGAAGTTCCTGTTTGTCGGCGAACCAGCGGTACAGCGTGGGCCGGGAGACACCGGCCTGCAGTGCCACCTCGGAAAGGCTCAATTTGGTCTGGCCGCTACGGGCCAGCACCTCGGCCGTCGCGACCAATATCCGGTGTCGCGTCGAGGTGTCTTCGACTGATGCGTCCCGCTGTGCGGGTACAGGTTCATTCACGTCCTGGCCTTGGTTCATGGTGGTTCACCAAATGGTAGGACCATCAGAGCAACTTCTTGAGTATTGCCACAGTCTCCAGGTCGGCCAAAGCAGCTACGCCCCGCCGCGCGCCTTCCAATGCGATGCCTTCGTCCTGCATACCGCCGAGTCCGGCGGTGATGACCGGTGCGGCGTACGCGTAGATCGCCCCTAGTCGGTATCGCTCCCACAAGTCGTCACGATCGAGCGCCGGACCACCGGCCGCGGCCAGCGCGCGGCGGTATTCGTCGAGCAGGTCACGTTCGGCGGCCTGCCGATCCGGCGTGGTCATGCAGGTGGCGAGCGTATACGCCAGCTCGCGGCCGGGATGGCCGCGGCGTACGGCCTGCCAGTCGAGCAGGCCCGCCTCGCCGTTGCGGAAGAACAAATTGCCCGGATGCGCGTCGCCGTGCATCACCGTGTGCGGCGGACGGTCGAGGAGTTGGGCCGCCGCCCGATAGTTCTCGTCGATGAACCGGCCGTCGGCCACGGGGATGTCGGTGGTCTCGGCCAGCCGTTTGGTCGCCAGCTTGAGCAGGGAGCCGGTCATCAGCGAGGTGTGATCACCCGATGCCGAGTACAGCCATCCGAGCGGTCCGCTGCCGGGGCGCGCCGGCAGCCGATTCCAGAACGCCGCATGCACCCGGGCCAGTAGCTCGACGGTCTGTGCCGCACGGTCCTTGTCCAGGGGGTGCAGGGTATCGAGGAACTCACAGGGGCTCGACCCCAGGTCCTCCAACACCACGACGTACCGGCCGGTGAGGCCGTCGAAGGCCGCGCCGTAGGCACGCGGAACCCCGGGCAGCCCACCGGCCAGTTGTTGATAGAAACGCACCTCGGTGTGCCCCAGCCGGCCCAGCTCGCCCATCATGCGGGTGGCCGCGGTTTCGGCCGGCATCTTCACGAACACCGATTCGGGCACCCCGGCACCCGTCAGCGCCAGCCGGGCGCGCGACGACGTACCCGCATCGCCGCCGATGACCGACACCGATTCGACCTTGCTCCCGGTCAGTTCCGACAGGTACGCCGCATCGAGGTCTGCGATGCGGCGGGGCAGTGCCCGCATGCGCCCGATGACCGCGTCGGTTGCGATACGTTGCACGCCGTGGCCGATGTGTGCGGCCAGGCCCGCGACAGGGACGAGGCGGCGGGCCGGTGTGAGCATTCGTCAAGTTTACAAATGTGCGACAGATTGTAAAGCGCTTTCGGAAAGGGAAATGCGATGGCGGGTCCGTTGGAGGGGTTTCGGGTCATCGAGTTGGGTGTCTGGGTGGCCGCGCCGGCCGCCGGAGCGATCCTGGCCGACTGGGGTGCCGACGTCGTCAAGATCGAGCCGCCGTCGGGCGACCCGGCGCGAACGTTCGGGCGGATGCTCGGCCTGGATCCGGACCTGGGTGTGGCGGCCAACCCGCCCTTCGAGATGGACAACCGGTCCAAACGCAGCATCGTGCTCGACCTGGGGACCGCTGATGGACTCGGTATCGCAAGCGAATTACTTTCCAGCGCAGATGTTTTCCTGACAAACGTGCGCCCTGCCGCGTTGCGGCGGCTGCAACTCGACTTCGACACCGTCGCGGCACGCAACCCGCGTCTGGTGTACGGACTTCTCACCGGATACGGACTGACCGGACCAGAGGCCGACCGGGCGGCCTATGACGTCGCCGCCTTCTGGGCTCGCGCGGGCTTGGCCGATCTGCTGACCCGCCCCGGAGACACCCCACCCTTCCAGCGCGGCGGTATGGGGGACCACTCCGCGGGAATGACGCTGGCCGCCGCCGTGTGCGCTGCGCTGCTGGCCAGAAACCGCACGGGCACAGGACAATTGGTCAGCACCTCACTGTACCGCCAGGGTGCCTACACCGTCAGCTTCGACCTCAACACGCTGCTGATGAGCGGTCAGCAGATCGCGATCGGACAGCGCGAGGCGATGGCCAACCCCTGTATGAACAACTACACCGCAGGCGACGGGAAACGGTTCTGGATCGTCGGACTGCAAACGGACCGGCACTGGCCCGCACTGTGTCGGGTGGTGGCTCGCGAAGAGTGGTTGACCGATGAACGTTTTGCCACTGCGCGGGACCGATACGTCAACGCGCGCACGTTGATCAGTGAGCTGGACGCCATCTTCGCCGGCCGGCCCATGGAGCACTGGGCCGGATTGTTCGACGAGGAACCCGACTTCTTCTGGTCACCGATCAACAGCCTCGACGACGTCATCGCCGACGAACAGTTCCATGCCGCAGGAGGCATCGTCGAAGTCCCCGACGGGGTTTCGACAGTGCCGATGGTTGCCAGCCCGGCCGACTTCTCGAACACCCCATGGCAACCGCGCACGGTCGCCCCTGCGCTCGGGGCGCACACCGACGAAATTCTTGCCGAGCTACGGGCGGTCAGGCTCGCTGAGCGTTGATCCCGGCGAGCAGCTCATCGAGCTGCTCACCGGTGACCTTGCCCGCCGAGAAGCCGGCCATCCGTCCGATCGGTACGGATTCCAGCATCCGCAGCAGGTTCATGCCGAGTGCGGAATCGTCTGTGCCGAAAGGGGAAGCGCTGCTCAGCACCGTCGCGATCGTTTGTGCGGCTACCGGGTCGGCGAGCAGCTCACCCAGCGTTGATTCGCGGGTGAACGGTCGCAGCGGCTCGTCACCCTCCACTGTCACCGACACACTCAGCCGCAGGTCCCGGCTCGACGCGCCGATCGACACCAGATACTCGCCGGATTCGAGCACCCAGCGTCCGGCATCTAGACTCCAGTACGCGAGATCGGCTCGGCTGACCGGGATTTCGACCTTGCTTCGCTCACCCGGGTCGAGGGTGACGGAGCCGAACCCGGCCAGCCATCGGACCGGCCTGCCGACGGCGGAGCCGGGGTGCCCGGCGTAGACCTGCACCACCTCACGGCCCGACCGGGTGCCGATGTTGGTCACCGTCAGGCGCACGACGAGCCCCTCGCCGGTGGCGGCCACCTCAAGACCGGAGTAGTCGAACCGCGTGTAGGACAAGCCGTGTCCGAACGGGAACGTCACCGGCATGTCCCGGGCGTCGTACCAGCGGTAGCCCACGAACATCCGTTCCCCGTAGACGGTATGGCCCGCTTCGGACGGAAAGTTGAGATAGGCCGGAGAATCCTGCAGTCGCAGAGGCACCGTCTCGGCCAGCCGGCCCGACGGGTTGACGGCGCCGAACAGTACATCGGCCAACGCTCCGCCGCCGGCCTGCCCCAGCAAGGCTCCGTCCAGCAGAGCCGGGGCCAGGCCGGCGACAGCGTCGAGGCGCACCACGCCGCCATGGGACAGCACCAACACCGTGCGGGGCTGGGCCGCGACCACGGCGCGGAGCAGGTCGAGTTGGGGCGCGGGCAGGTCGATGTGCTCGCGGTCGTATCCCTCGGACTCCTCTTCGGCGGTGAGGCCGAGGAATACGATTGCGGCATCGGCAGATTCAGCGGTTGCCACCGCAGCGGCGATGTCGGTTCCCTGGGAGTAGCTCACCGGGTGATCGCCTGCGAACCTACGGATCTCGTCGAGCGGAACGTCGAGGCGCGTGGGATTCACATGGGAACTGCCACCGCCCTGATATCTGGGCTCCTGGGCGAATCCGCCGATGACCGCCAGTGGTGACGGCTCCAGTGGCAGCAGATCATCATCGTTCTTCAGCAATACGATCGCCCGCTGTGCCGCCTCGCGGGCGAGTTGGTGATGTGCATCGACATCAAAAGATGTTGCGGTGCCGGCCGTTTCAGTAGCCTTCGTGGCCAGCCGGGCCACTCGGCCCGCCGCCTGGGCGACCACATCCGCGTCCAGTGTGCCGGCACGTACTGCGTGCACCACCTCGGCGTCGGAGATGCCTCCGGTTGTCGGCATCTCCAGATCCAAACCAGCGGCCACGGCGGCCACCCGGTCTGCCACTGCGCCCCAGTCGCTGACCACCACGCCGTCGAATCCCCATTCGTCGCGCAGCACCGTGGTCAGCAGCCACGCGTTCTCCGACGCGTAGACCCCGTTGATCCGGTTGTAGGAGCACATCACCGTCCACGGCTGGGCCTGGCACACCACGATCTCGAACGTCCGCAGGTAAAGCTCACGCAGTGTGCGAGCGTCGACGTCGGAACTGGCCCGCATCCGGTCGTGTTCGGCGTTGTTCACCGCGAAATGCTTGAGCGATGCGCCGACACCGCGGCTCTGCACCCCGCGGACCCACGCAGCACCAAGCGTGCCCGACAGCAGTGGGTCCTCCGAGTAGTACTCGAAGTTGCGCCCACAGCGTGGATCACGCTTGATGTTGACTCCGGGGCCCAGAAGCACATGCACACCGAGCGCGCGGCTTTCGTCGCCCAGCGCCCGACCGACGCGTTCGACCAGTGCGGGATCCCACGTCTGGCTGAGACCCACCGCAGGCGGAAAGCACGTCGCCGGTTCGCTGCCGGACAGACCCAGATGATCTGTCGCGCTACCTGATTGCCTGCGCACGCCGTGCGGGCCGTCGGTCAGCACGATCTCCGGCACGGGGCCGACCGCCTTCGTGGTCCAGAAGCTCGCGCCGCTGCCCAGCGCGGCCTGTTCGGCCAGATCGAGTCCGGCGGTGGGATCAGCTGAGTCGGTCACCGAGCCCAGGGTAGCGTCGTACGTGGAAAGCCCTGGTCAATGCTGGTTCTTGACCCCGGCAGCATGGCGGAGCTGCGCGAGAAAGTCGTCGGCGTCGTCGCTGCGCACCAGGTAGTGGCAGACCGCCACCCGCACCGCGGTGGCCGCCGCGATGTCGGCATCCGGTCCGGTTGTCAGGCGTTGCAGGCGTTCGCGCATCAGGGGGATCACCTGGGTGAGCCGCTTGATGACGTGTTCGGGTTCGATGTCGACCATCCGCAGCCCCGGATACGACTGCTGATATTCGACGACCGTCCGCAGTGCGGCGTCCAGGTGTTCGTCGTCGGGAAGTTCCGCGGAGGCCTGCGCCACGGCCTGCTCATAGGTCTTTCGCTCCCACACGACGAACGCGTCGAGAAGTTCCTGTTTGGAGGCGAACCAGCGGTAGAGCGTGGGCCGGGAAACCCCGGCCTGCAGGGCGACCTCGGACAGGCTGAGTTTGGTCATCCCGTTGGCCCCGAGCACCTCGGCGGTGGCAGCCAGGATCCGTCCTCGAGTGCTGCTGTCGTCATCGGTGGACGATACTTCCGCCATGCCCACAGCTTTACAAACTATTGCTCAACTGTCACGCTAATTCGTGGCGCGACATCGTCGTCGGACGCCCGTGGAGGAGGGAATCCCAGTGACAGTTGCCAGCTCACCGCAGGCGCGCGAGTACAGCCCGTTCGACATCACGTCGCACGATTTCTGGAGCCGGTCCTTCGCCGAACGTGACGAGACGTTCGCGCAGTTGCGTGCTCGTGACGGCCTGAGTTGGCACCAGCCGCTGCCGACCCTGTTCGACGTCGAAGAGCCCGGCTTCTGGGCGGTGACCCGACGTGCCGACATCCAGTTCGTCAGCCAGCACCCCGAGCTGTTCACCTCCACCAAGGGCGTGGCGCTGGATCCGATGCCGGCCGACGTGCAGAAATTCGCGACCTTCTTTCTGATGATGGATCCGCCGGAGCACACCACCTACCGGCGCCTGATCAGTTCGGCGTTCACCCCACGCAACGTGCGCCGGATCGAGGAGCAGATCCACGCGAACGCGGTCGCTGTCGTCGATGACCTGATCGGTGCCGGGGACGTCGACTTCGTCGAGGCATGCTCGGCGCAACTGCCGATGCGGACCATCTCCGACATGCTCGGTGTGCCGACCGCCGATCAACCGGCGCTGGCCAAGGCCGCCGAGAAGTTGTTCAGCATGAGCGACGACGAGTACTCGACGCTCGAAGAACGCGCCATGGCCACCATCAACGAAATCATGCTGATCTCGAACACGGGCGTGGAGCTGGCCAAGTTCCGGCGCACCAATCCCGGTGACGATCTGATGACCAGCATCGTCAACGCCGAAATCGACGGTCACCGGCTGACCGACGAGGAGATCGGCGCGTTCCTGATCCTGCTGGCCTCGGCGGGCAACGACACCACCAAACAGACCACCACTCACGCGATGCTGGCCTTGGCCGCGAATCCAGACCAGAAGGATTGGCTGTTAGAGGATTTCGACAACCGAATAGGTCTGGCCACCGAGGAGTTCGTGCGATGGGCCACCCCGGTCATCCAGTTCGCGCGGCACGCCACCGAGGATGTCGAGCTGGCCGGCCAGCAGATCCGAGCCGGCGACAAGGTGGGCCTGTTCTACTGTTCGGGCAACCGGGATGAATCGGTGTTCGCCGACCCACAGCGATTCGACCTGAGCCGTTCGCCCAATCCGCAGATCGGATTCGGCGGCGGCGGTCCACACTTCTGTCTGGGCAATCAGCTGGCCAAGACCGAGTTGCGGCACTTGTTCCGCGAGTTGCTGACTCGGCTCAAGTCCATCGAATTCGGTGAACCCGAACTGTTGTACAGCAGCTTCGTGCACGGCATCAAGCGCGTGCCGGCGCACATCGCCTAGGTCGGTACACGCTTCCGGCCGAGTGGCCAGTTATGTCACGCCCACCGCGAAATGCCGTGACATAACTGGCCATTCGGCACCTATTTGGGTGGGCGGGGGCGCACCAGCACCGACTGCTGGATCGCGCCCACCGCGCCGGTCTGGTCGAACAGCGTGCCCACCGTGGCACCGATGCCGTCGGGCCCGTAGTTGGTGTCGGCGCGGATGCCGATCCAGTCCCCGTCGGGGACCCGGTGGATGTGCACCACCAGATCGGTGTTGAGAAATGTCCACTTGCGGATGTCGATCTTGGAGCCGATGCCGTTGGCGTCGTCGGCCACCGCGAACAACCGTTGCAGCGGCGTCATCGACTCACCCTGGACCACGTCGACCGTCGGTCTGAGCCAGGATTCGCCCGGGCCGGGGGCCTGCGGGACGGTCAGCCAGCGCCAGTCCACGCTGTGCACGTAGTTGGGCTCCCAGTTCTTGGCCATGTCGCGGCTGCGGGCCCGCTCCAGCGGCGGCAGTGGCTCGACGCCGGTGTGGGCGATCGCGCTGGTGTCCAGTTGCAGCATCCGCCACCCGCTGGCCCGCGCCACTGTTCGGGGTGCCCCGTCGGGCCCGGGGGCCAGCATTTCGGCGCTGACCAGTTCGATCTGCTTGCCGGGCCTTTCCAGTTGTGCACGCACCCACAGGTCACCCTCCGATGGCACGCCACCCATGAGGTCGATGGCGACCCGGCTCAGCCGGGTATCCGCGCGGTGCTCGCAGCGTTCGAGGGCACGCACCAGCAAGGCCGAGACCGGCGCGCCGTGCTGGATGTCGGCAGACCAGGTGCCGCGGGCCATATCGGTCGCAGCGAATTTCTCACCGATCGGGTCGTTCTCGTCGATCAGCTCGTAGTAGGCGTCGGACATATCTACCGTTCTGGTGGTGGTCTTCAATGATGGTGAAGCATGTCGTGATCGCCCGGTGCCGGTGTTTCGACCATCAGCGCGTCGACCCGTGACAACTTGGTGCCGATCAGGCGCTCCGGATACGCGTCGGTGGTGGTGACCATGAACAGGGTGCGTCCCTCGACGCCGCCGAGGGCACACGCGATCGCGGTGCGTCCGTCCGCATCGATTCGGTCGGTGACCCCGGAGCCATCGGGCGCGATGCGCTGGAATTCGTGTGCCAATGTCAACGCCGCCCACACCCCGCCCTCGGCATCGACGGCGATACCGTCCGGCGGCCCGTCCAGGCCTTCGGCGAACACCCGCCGGCCGGTGAGGCCGCCGTCGGGGCGGATGGTGAATGCGCTGAGCCGTCGCGCGGTGGACTCCGCGACGATCAGAGTGGTGCCGTCCGGGGTGATCGCCATGCCGTTCGGGAAGTCGAGATGCTCGGCGACAACGGTCGCCCGGTTGTCGGGGTCGATGCGCACGATCACCCCGCCGGTTCGGGCTTGCGATCCGACATAGGCCCGGCCGTGTTCGTCCACCACCATGTCGCCGAGGGCTGCTGGGACCAGATCGCTGAGATCGACCAGCAGCTCCACGGTGTCGCCGTCGTAGCGCAGCACCTGACGGCGCTCGGTGGACACGATCAGCAGGGTGCCGTCGGGCCGAAAACCCAAACCCGACGGGGAATGTCCGGGAACGGGCAGGGTGGTCATGGAACCTGACAACGTGACCGTGTGTAGGGCTTCGCCGAGCATGTCGGAAAACCACAGCAGTCCTTCGAACCACCGCGGCCCCTCGCCGAAACAGAAACCCTGCGCCAGTTCAGTTGTCCCGGTTTGTTCCGTTCCTGCAGTCATGTCTCCGCACCTTTACAAAACACGTCACAAGTGTCACGCTCGCAGGGTGCCACTGTCAACCACCGGAGCGCCCTAGATGAAGAAGTTCTATGGCCACACGCTGCTGTATCTGCACGAAACCATCGATCTGGGGTCGGCTCGAACCGACCAGTTCGTGGAGACGTTCGGTGAGACCTACCAACCGATGATGGAGGATCTCGGCGCTCGGTTGTTCGCGATCTGGGAAACCACGCCGTACAACGGACACTGGCCGCAGGTGACGATCATCTGGGAGATCGACGCCTTCGCCGACTACGCCCGGATCGGCAAGGCGCAGGCAGTCGGCGGCACTCACGAGAAGCCCGCACTCCAGTGGGCGGCATACCTGTCCGAGCTCGGCGCCCGTGGTGAGGGCCGAATCATGTACGCGGGCAAGTACAACAGGACCCTCGCGCAGCTGCGAGAGGCGAACTTCGGGGCAGGCCTGGTGATTCAGGAAATCATGCAGACCAAGCCCGGCCGCCAGGACGACTACATCCGCGAGCTGGAGCGGCTGTATGTGCCGTGGTCGGAAAGCACCGGCAAACGCTGGCTGGGCTCGTTCATCACCACCTTCCGGTTCAACGAGGTGATCCACTATTGGGCGCTCGACGGTGACTGGGATTGTTTCGAGAACCATTACCCATCGTGGAAGGGCAACCCGCCCGCGGAGATCGTCACCTGGATGAGCGTGGCCCCCGCCCTTCGTGACGGCTGGGAGGATTCCATCCTCTCGGCCTTGCCGCCCTCGCCACTGAAGTAGGTCTGCTGTGAATCAACCTGTGCTGCAGGATTTCACCTACGATCCGTTTGATCCAGACGTGATGGCCAACCCGCTGCCGTACTACCGGATCCTGCGTGACGAGTACCCGGTGTACTACATCGACAAATGGGACACCTACGCGCTGTCCCGGTTCGGCGACATCTGGGACATGCTCGGGGTCAACGACGGAACCTTCGTGGCGTCCGAGGGCACCCTGCCCGCCGCGAACGTGCTGGCGCATCGCAACGACAGCGCGGTGCCCGACCCATCGCTGCACCCGATGCCCTTCCACGCCAACTTCGATTCGCCCATCTACGAGGACGTGCGGCGCTGCACGTCGGCACAGTTCCGGCCGCGGTCGGCGGCCAAGCTGGCCGATCGGATCAGGACGCTGGCCAACGAGCGCCTCGACGAGCTGCTGCCGCGCGGCACCTTCGACCTGACGCAGGACTACGGCGGCATCGTCGCGGCGGCCATGGTCTGCGAATTCGTGGGTCTGCCAGTCGATCTGGCGCCGGACGTGCTGGCCACCGTCAACGCGGGCAGTCTCGCGCAACCCGGAGAAGGAGTCGAGGTCGGCAATGCCCGCCCCGGTTACCTGTCTTACCTCACCCCGATCATCGAGAACCGGCGCGCAGAAGGCCACGACGGCAGCGTGCCGATCGCCGATGCCCTCATCGATTACCGGCTGCCCGATGGCTCTGCGTTGGGTGACACGGAGGCCGCGGTTCAGATGCTCGGTGTGTTCATCGGTGGTACGGAAACCGTCCCGAAGATCACCGCGGCCGGTCTGTGGGAGCTCCTTCGCCACCCAGACCAATTGGCCGCAGTACGTTCAGACCTCGACGGAAATGTGCCCGTCGCCCGCGAAGAGATCATCCGGTACAGCGCTCCCGCGCAGTGGTTCGCCCGAACAGTGCGGCGGCCGTACACCGTGCACGGCACCACGATCAAACCCGGCCAACGGGTGATCACCCTGCTGGCCTCCGCGGCGCGCGACGAGCGCGAGTACGACAACCCCGACGCATTCGTGTGGAACCGGCGCATCGAACGGCTGTTGTCGTTCGGCCACGGGCAGCATTTTTGCCTCGGTGTACACGTGGCCCGCCTCGAGATCACGATCCTGATTCAGGAGTTCCTCAAACGCGTGCCCGAGTATCGCATCGACGAGGCCGCGGCATCGCGGCCACCGTCGAGTTTCCAGTGGGGCTGGAACAACATTCCCGTGGAGGTCTGACGTGTGGTCCTACCGGCTCGTCGCCCCGTATACGTTTGAGCGGAGCGAGGTTTCAGAGCCCTCACCGGAATCGTTGACAGATGGCCAGGTGCTGCTCGACTTCCTGGCCGCCGGCATCTGCGGCAGCGATCTACCCGGATTCCGTGGCACCCAGGGCAAGCTGCCGGGGGACACCGGATGCTGCGCGGCAGAGATGGATGGCTTTCCGATCCACGAAATCGTCGGTGAGGTACTGGCCAGCCGGCATTCCGATCACCGGCCGGGGGAGCGCGTGGTGGGCTGGGCTTCGGGCTTTGACGGGCTGATGGGCCGCGTGATCGCGGACGGAGCCGGGCTGGTGTCCTACGATCCGGCGCTGGCGCCGGAACTGGCTGTCGGCCTGCAACCGTTGGCCTGTGTCCTCTATGCCGTCGAACAACTGCCGGATCTTCGAGGGTGCCATGTGGCGGTCATCGGGCAGGGCTCGATCGGGTTGCTGTTCTCCTATGTGGCAAAGGCTTTCGGCGCATCACGGGTCACCGGTGTCGACCCGGTGGACCGGTCATCGGTGAGTGCCGGCTTCGGGGTCGACGACTCCGTCCGGGCCACCAGCGACCGTTGGGTGAGGCACTTGGGGCCGACCGGCAGGCCCGACATCGTCATCGAGGCCGTCGGGCATCAGGTCGCCACGCTCAACCACGCGCTGGAAGCCTGTGCTTTCGGGGGCACGGTGTTCTATTTCGGGGTGCCCGACGACGACAGCTACCCCGTCAGTATGCGCACCATGCTCCGCAACAATCTGACCCTGAAATCCGGTGTCACACTGGACCGTCAGCGGGTGCTGCGGCGTGCCGACGAGTTCGCCCGGGCGCATCCCGACCTGCTACCGGGCTACGTGACCCACACCTTCGGCTCCGGCGACGTGCAGGCGGCATTCGAGCTCGCCTGCGCTCCGGTGCCCGAGCGCGTCAAGATTGCGATCACCCGATGAACCCCAGCAGGTTGCAGGTTGCGCTGGCAACCCATGCCCAGGTATGGGGCGGGTGGGTCGTCGGTCCGACCATCCTGGGTCCCGAGGAGTTCGCGGCGGCCGGTTACCACTACGTCGGATTCGACGTACAGCACGGCTATCTCGACGACGCCGACGTGGCGCTGCTGTTGCGTCGCCTCGAGCATGTCCCGATCGCCACCGCGGTACGGCTGCCCTCGGCTGATCCTGCTCCGATCGGCCGGGTGCTCGACGCCGGCGCCGACGCGGTGATCATCGCCATGGTCGAATCCGCCGAGCAGGCTGCCGCGGCGGTCGCGGCCACCAAGTACGCCCCGGCCGGGGTGCGCAGCTTCGGACCGCTTCGGGCGAGCCTGGGACACGACACCGCCGAACTCGAAGACCGGGTGAGTGTGTTCGCGATGATCGAGACGGCCCGCGGCCTGGCCGCGGCCGAGGAGATCTGCGCGGTGCCCGGCCTCACCGGGATCTACGTCGGTCCGGCAGATTTGGCGATCTCCATGGGGTACCGGCTCGCCGATGCCTGGACACAGCCCGAAGTGCGTGCCGCGATGGTGGCCATCCAGTCCGCCGCGCACGGCGCCGGGCTGATCGCCGGAATCCACGCCGGGGCGGGGAAACTCGGAAAAATGCTGGGCGACTTGGGATTCCAGATGATCACGCTGGCCTCGGAATCTCAAGCGCTGCGCCGCGGCGCCGGCGAACACCTCACCGAGGCAACAGGACAGGCCGAAGGCGCAACCCCATCCGGGCACACCGCGACCGGCACCGATCGAGGAGGCTACAACTGAACGCAGGAGCAGGGAATGGCAGCCGCGTCGCGCTGGTGACCGGGGCCGCCCGTGGCCAGGGCGCGGCCATCGTGCGCAGACTGGTGTCCGACGGCTACCGGGTGACCGCCGGGGATCACCTGATCGACGAACTCACCCCCACTACAACCACGTTCGGCGACAGCGTGTTGGCAGTCGAACTGGACGTGACATCGCCAGAGCACTGGCAGGCCGCAGTAGCAGCCACGGTGGCCCGATTCGGCGGGCTCAACGCACTGGTCAACAACGCCGGTGCATTGCACCGCGCACCGATCGCCGAGGAAACGCCGGCCGGGTTCGAAGGTTCTTGGCGGGTCAACTGTCTGGGACCGTTCCTCGGATTGCAGGCAGCCCTCGAACCGCTGCGCCGCGCAGAAGGCGCCGCTGTGGTGAACACCTGCAGCACTGGCGCGATCCGCCCGTTTCCGCACCACGCGGCCTACGGTTCGTCGAAGTGGGCGCTGCGCGGGCTCACCCAGCTGGCCGCCGCCGAACTCGGTCGTGACGGCATCCGGGTCAACGCGATCTTTCCCGGACCCGTCGAGACGCCGATGCTCGACGCGTCCACCCAGGCCAGGCTGGCGGAGCGGGCGACGTTGGGGCGGCTGGGCAAGCCGAGCGAGATGGCCGACGCCGTGGCGTTCCTGTTGTCGGACCAGGCGGCGTTCATCACCGGCTCGGAACTCGTCATCGACGGCGGCCAATGTCTGCGGATCGGATGACGCAGGTGCCGAGTTCGTCATCACCGTCGGTGGGCATCATCGGCGCCGGCCCTGGCGGGCTGGCACTCGGAATCTTCCTGAAAAAGGCCGGTTTCGACGATTTCACGATCTTCGACCGCGAAGACGGGGTCGGTGGAACGTGGCGGATCAACACGTATCCGGGGCTGGCCTGCGACGTGAAATCGCACCTGTACTCGTATTCGTTCGATCTGAATGCCGACTGGAGCCGGCTGTGGGCGGGGCAACCGGAGATCTTGGCGTACTTCGAACGGTGCGCCGAGCGCTATCGATTGGGTCCGCATCTGCGGCTGAAGACCGAGATCACCGCGGCTCGGTGGGATGCCCGCGCGAACAGTTGGGTGTTGACCACCGGATCGGGTGAGCAGCACCGGTTCGACATCGTGGTCTCGGCGATCGGACTGTTCACCCAGCCGCTGCGACCGGAACTGGTGACCGAAGAACCGTTCACCGGCACTCTCATGCACACCGCCGAATGGGATCACGACGTCGCGCTCGAGGGCGCGCGGGTCGCCGTTCTCGGTACGGGATCAACTGCCTCACAGGTGGTTCCGGAACTGGCGAAGGTCGCCGAGAAGGTGTACTCGGTGCAGCGCTCGGCGACCTGGGTACTGCCGAAACCCGACCGCCCGTACACCGAACGGGAACGCTGGCTGTTCGCCCACGTGCCGTTCGCGAAGAAGATCTACCGGACTCGGCTCTGGCTGCGTAGTGAGTCCAACATCGCCGTCATCGAGAACGGCAGCGACAAGACGCAGGAGTTCAAGGCACTCGCCCTCAACCTCCTCGAATCGACCGTCGCCGATGACCGATTGCGGGCCCAACTGACCCCGGACCATCCGCTGGGTTGCAAGCGGCTGGTGTTCTCACCCGATTTCATCGCCACCCTGACCAGGCCCAACGTCGAGGTGGTGTCCAGCCCGGCCCGCGCGCTACGGGCCCGGTCGCTGGTCACCGAAGATGGTCGGGAACTCGAGGTCGACGTGGTGGTGTGCGCCACCGGGTACGCAGCCGCGGACTACCTGGGACAGATCGAGGTGTCCGGTGAAGGCGGGGTGTCGCTGCACGACACCTGGCGTGACGGGGCATTCGCCTACCTCGGGATGACGGTGCCGGGCTTCCCGAACTTCTTCATGCTCTACGGACCCAACACGAATGTCGGCTCGAACAGCGTCATCTTCATCCTCGAAGCACAGGCCCGGTATGTGGTGCGGGCTCTGAAATATCTTCGGCGCAAACGCAAGTCATACCTCGCGGTGCGTCCCAGCACGATGGCCGCATTCCTCGCCGACATCGACCGGTGGATGCAGGGCACGGTGTGGCTGACCCGGTGCAGCAGTTATTTCCGGGCACCCAGTGGCCGGGTGGTCACGCAATGGCCACGCAGTGCACGAGCATTCTGGTCGATGACCCGGCGGTTCCGGTCCGCGGACTACACTTTCGAACCGCCCACCAACTACCCGGCCCCGGTCACCGCGGCCGCCGATCGGACGGACGGCTGAGCCATGGCGTGGCTGGAGCGCCTCGACACCGCCCTACACGGGTTCGCCGAGGCCCGCACGGACCTGACCACTGAACAGTTGGGTGTGGTGCGTGCCTCGCTGGATCAACGGCGCCGCGACGCCGCGCAGGTCCTGGACACCCCAGGGGTGGAGATCGTCGGGGCTCGCGTCGCACTGGGGCGACGCACCATCCCGGTGCGGATCTACCGGGGAGGCCCCTCGCCGTCACCCGCGGTGGTCTACTGCCACTCGGGCGCCTTCGTCCTCGGCAATCTCGACACCGACCAGATCCAATGTGTGGAGCTGGCCCGGCGGGCCCGCTGCACGGTGATCGCGATGGACTACCGGCTGGCGCCCGAGTATCCCTACCCGGCCGCCTTCGACGACGCGATGGTGGTGCTCAACTGGACGGCCACGCTGGCAGGCGACCTCGACATCGACCCGGGGCGCATCGCGGTGGCCGGAAGCAGCGCCGGTGCCGCGCTCGCCGCGCTGCTGGCGCAGCATTCCACTGCCGGCTCCGCACCGCCGATCGTGTTCCAGGCACTACATCAGCCGGTGCTCGACGACCGGCCCACGCGGTCCAAGGAGGAGTTCGCCGACACCCCGGGCTTCGACGGTCCGGCGACGGTGGCGATGTGGCGCCACTATGCCGGTGGCCGGGACGTGCCGGAGCCTGCCGTGCCAAGCCGGGCTGGCTCGCTGACCGGAGTGGCTCCGGCGCTGATCACCTGTTCGGAACTCGATCCGCTGCGCGACGAAGCGCTCGACTACGCGCGCCGATTGTTGGCCGCGGAGGTTGCCACCGAACTCCATCTCTTTCCCGGGACGTGCCACGGCTTCGATTCGCTGCTTCCGGACTGGGAGGTCAGCCAACAGCTTTTCGCGCTGCAGGGCGCGGCGCTGCGCCGTGCACTGCACGGTTGAGCTGATAGCTGGGCCACCCCGGCGGACGCTCGGCTGTGGTTGTGATCGACGTTGTGGGCAATAATGCAGGTCTGTTGCAAGTGAAACTCGTGCGGACAGTCGAAGCGGCCGGTGCGCCGGTGGCCTTGACGGTGCGTCAGCACATCGGACGGTCAATCGGGTATGCCGTAGCGAGTGAGCGATTGAGAGGTAAACATGTCGGCCGACGACGACCGGCTCATGTACTCCGGAGACGCCAAACACGCCAGGGATCCGCTGGCCTACGGCGGGCTTGACGCCCTGCTCGGCGGCCCGGTGGCAGCGCTGCCCAACGGGCGATCCCGGCACGGCGACGCCAGGGTATCCACCCCGCCAGTCGTGCTGACCTCGAATTTCGCCGCCCCCCGCGAAGCGGAGATCACCACCCAGCTCCCGGTCGTCCCGGGCCGCCCGATCAGCGGGTCCTCCTCGGCCGGCAGCTGGATCCTCGAACAGCCGATTCCCGCGGCCGCACCCGGTGAGGCCCGCGCCATCGACAATCTGTCCCGCGTCGGCGTGCGCTCGTCGGTCAAGATGCAGCCACGACGCGGCTGGCGGCGGGCGGTCTACGTCACCACCCGGCTCAATCTCGGCCTTTCCCGTGACGAACTCTATGAACTCGACCTGTACGCCAGGGTGCGCCGCACGGCCCGGGAGTCCCATCAGATCGGCGTCTTCGGCCTCAAGGGCGGCGTGGGTAAAACAGCCGTCACCGTGGCGCTCGGATCCGTGCTGGCCGCGGTGCGTGGCGACCGGATCCTGGCCGTCGATGCCGATCCCGCCAGCGGCAACCTGGCCGACCGGGCCGGACGGCAGTCCGCGGCGACGGTGCGCGATCTGCTGGCCGCCGGCGACCTGTCGCGCTACAACGATGTCCGGGCGTTCACCAGCATGAACGAGTCCAAGCTCGAGGTCCTCGCCGGCGATGAGTACAGCGGCGCGAGCCGGGCCTTCAACGATGCCGACTGGAACGCCGCGACCGCCGCCGTCTCCAAGCACTACAACCTGGTGCTGGCCGATTGCGCGGCGGACATGTTCGCCCCGGCCGGCCGCGGCGTCCTCGCGACGGTGTCCGGCGCGGTCATCGTCGCCAGCGCCTCGATCGACGGTGCCCGGCAGGCCGCGGTGACGATGGACTGGCTGCGGCACAACGGCTATCAGGATCTGCTGAACCGCTCCTGCGTCGTGGTCAACCACGTCGGGCCACGCAAACCCAACGTGAACACCGGCGACCTGGTGCATCAGTTCCAGAAACATGTGGCGCCCGGCCGGGTGTTCGTATTGCCGTGGGACAAGCACATCGCCGCGGGCACCGAGATCCATTTCGACCTGCTGCGGCCGGCGTTCCGGCGCCGCACGCTGGAGTTGGCGGCGGCGCTTTCCGACGATTTCGACGGCGGCGCGGCGCTGGCTTGATTCTCGGCTCGCCGAGGTGGCTTGATTCTGGGCCCCGCCGAGGTGGCTTGATTCTCGGCTCAGCCGAGCGCCAACTCCCGCGCCACCGCGGCGTGATAGGCGTCGATGTTGGCCGGATTGACCACGCGGAACAAGGCGTCCGGCAGCGGCGCATCCTTGTAAGCCTCGATGGTCATCGTGCGGCTGAACAGTGTGATGTCGTTGCCGGGGCGGGTGAACTGATATTGCACGGTGATGCGGCCTTCCATACCGCCGTTGCCGTCACTGTCGTGACCGAGCCGGCCGACCGAGTTGAACACCCACATGCGGGGGCGCATGGCGATCGCCAGGTGCCAGGTATAGATGTGTGCCCCGTCCGGTCCGGCCTCGGTCCAGGTGTCACCCACCTGCAGTGGCAGCCGCTCCGGTAATCCGCCGATGTGGGCGCTGCCGGGATAGGTCTTGACCCAGTTCGCCGGATTGGTCACGAAGTCGTAGACCTCCTCGGCGGACTGGGTGAAAGCCGTCTCGGAGCTGCTGGTCACGATTCCCAATGGTGTTCGCTTTCCTCGGTTTTGCCGGTCAGAGTTCGCAACCGCACGTGGCCGTCGTCCCGGACGACGGGAGTTCGGCCAGCACGTCCACGCGCGTTGCGTCGAAGCTGAGGAATCCCTGGATGGGCAGGGATTCCGGAGGGGTTTCGGGGTAGCTCCACGCCACATCGGCGATGACGGTGTCGCCGACGACCGCTGACCAGTAGGTGGCGGTGCCCTTGTAGTTGCAGTACGACGTGGTCTGACTGGGCTGCAGAAGGTCCGTGCGGACCCGGGCGGGAGCCACGTAGAGCCGCGGCTGAAGGGACGTCTCGAAGACGATGACGGTGTCGTCGGTGTCGACCAGAACGGTGTCGCCTGCCGTGACCCGCAAGCCGCGGCGGGTCGGCCGGCAGTCGACGCGGTGGTAGGGGTTCGGCGGGTAGTGCACCAGTTTGCGGCCCTCTTCGAACCACGCGTCGACGGCATCCCAGGGCACCGAGACGTATCCCGGTGCCTCGATCACCGGCTCGTGCGGAAGGTTGCCGACCTCATCGCTGGGGAACGCGTAGCTCAGCGGGTGCCCGGCCCGGTGGACCATCAGGGCGTGCTCGGTGTCGATCTGTACGGTATCGCCGCGGAACGCCTGGATGCGGCGCGGATGCGGCTCGATGTAGACGGTGCCCTCAGCCAACGGAGGGGTGAACCAACCGGCCGGTTGTGCACTCAACGGCCCCCGTCCTGCGACGAGACTCATTGCAGCACCTCCAATTTGGCTGATCGACCTGACCGTACGGCTCTGCTGGACGCGTCGGCGGCCATGTGCGCGGCCGGTCGACGCGTCACGATAGAAGCTTTACAGATTCTCTTGAGAATGTCACGCTGTTGGGTGAGGCGGACCACACCGCAACAACCTGTCGAGAGTGCCGGCCGCACAGGCCTTGGACCCGGAATGGATGCACCTATGTCCCTACAGTCAGGAATGTCCGCGCAGTTGTCCGAGGTGCCCGGCGGCAACACGGTCGCAGTCCCGTTCGCCCGGCCGTTGGTGCGTCCCGAAAACGCCCTGCAGTACGAGGTGAAGGTGGTGGCACCCGATGTCGCCGGCACCGTGTCAGGAATCGGTGGATGGTTGTTCGACCGGGCGATGGCAGGTTGGCGGGTCGGCGTCGTCGTCGAGGAGGGTGGAGATGAGCGTGCATTGCGCGTCCTGGGCCTGAATGCCGTTGGTCTGAATGCTCTGTGGTCATCGGCGGGGGCGGACTCGGTGGCGATGACGGTGATCGGTACCTCCTGCTTCGAATCTGGTGACCACGGACTCACCGCGAGCTGTGCCGTCGGAGATGTGGTCTTCTTCGGGTCGCACGCTCCGGATGGCTTCGGCGAACAGATCAAGCGGGTGGAGTACCGGCCGAGTGCGGCGGCGCTGGCGTTCAAGGCCCACGCGTGGGCCATGGCCGGGGGAGACCCCGGGCCCGTCGGTAGCGTCGAGACCCTGTTCCGGTACGGCCGGTCGGCGGGCTTGCCCGACGCCGACCTGGCTCCGGTGTGTTGATCCCGGCGCAGGCGTCGGTGGACGGCCTTCTCGAGGTGTTCGATGTGGCACCCGACGGACCGGATCGATTCGTCGGCGTGACCGGACCGGCCGGAACTGACGGCAGGCGGGTGGCCAAAGGGGCGCAGGCGCTGGGCCAGGCCATCGTCGCGACGGCAAAACGATTCCCGGACAAGACGATTAGGTCAGCACATGCGGTCTTCGCCAGGCCGGTCGACATCGATTCCATTGTCGAACTGTCCGTCGGTGTCGTACATGAGGGCCGATCTGTGGCGACCGCGGTCGTCACCGTCGGCCAGGGTTCACGGCTGTGCGCAACGGTGACAGTGCTGGCGGACGTGCCCACGCCCGATGTCGTCAGGCACCACGCCTTGCGTCCCGATGTCGGGACGCCCGACGACGCCTGCCCCGCCGGTCCGGCCATGGCTGGGCAGGAGCTGCGCCTCGTCGACGTGGTCGACGTCAACAGCCCTGACGAAGTCGGGCCGCCCGAACTCTATGCCTGGCTGGCGTGTGACCCGGTACCCGAACGGGACGATCTCGCCAAGGCACTACTGTCGTATTTCACTGGGCAACTTGGTATTTCGACCACCATGCGGCCGCACCGCGGGATCGGTACAGCGCAGGCGCACGCGACTGTGTCGACGGCGTTGATGTCGGCGTCGGTCTGCTTCCATGAATCGGTGCAGTGGGATGGCTGGTTGCTGTACAGCCATGAGAGCACCGCGGCCGGACACGGCATGTCGTATGTCCGCGGTCAGGTGCACACCGAGGACGGTGACCTGCTGGCGTCATTCACCCAGGAGGGGATGATCCGCCCGATGCGACCGGTGGATACCGCTATCGACATGCCGGCCCGGTTGTAGGGACGGCATGCGGGGTGAGCGGCTAGCGAATCCAGCCGCGGCGACGCAACCAGATGTTGCGGACGACGGCCAGGAGGATGAGCGCCGCGAACGTGATGAGGAACCAGTTCTCGACGTGTCCGATGTGATTGCCGCGCATCATGACCAGCAGGAAGATCGCGGAGAGAATGCCGCCGAGGTGGATCACCCTGATGTTGAGTTCCGACCAGCCCCACGCTGCGGACGGCACTTCCTCGACGTCGACGCCGTTGTTGCGCTCCACTTCGGTGCTGGCCACGGTTGCTCCTCCGGATCGAACTGGCTTCAGGCTTGGCTTGCGGACATTCTGACATACGACGCTGCGTCGTATGCCGGCCCTGGGGGGTCAACCCCGGCGTCGGTATCTCCGCAGCGCCTCCAGCCGCTCCTCGCCGTGGTCGACGATCGGTTCCGGATAGGACGCCGGCCGGTCGACACCGAGTTTGTGCACGTCGATGACATCGCTCAGCTCCGGTACCCATCGCCGGATGTAGGCGCCGTCGGGGTCGAACTTGGCCCCCTGCAGGGTGGGGTTGAAAACGCGGAAGTAGGGGGCGGCGTCGGTGCCGCAACCGGCCGCCCACTGCCACCCATGTTGGTTGTTGGCGAGATCACCGTCGATCAACTGATCGAGAAACCAGCGCGCGCCCCATTGCCAGGGCAGGTGCAGGTCCTTGACCAGAAACGAGGCCACGATCATGCGCACCCGGTTGTGCATGAACCCGGTCGAGGCCAGCTGGCGCACCCCGGCATCGACGATCGGGAATCCCGTCCGGCCCGCCTTCCACGCTTCGAAGGCCTGCCGGGCGGCCTCGTCGTCGTCTACTTCGATCGCGTCGAAATCGCGGTTCCAGTTTCGCCAGGCGCTGTCGGGCCAGTGATACAGGACCGTCGCATAGAAGTCGCGGAAGGCCAGCTCCCGCAGGTAGGCGTCGGCACCGGAGTCGAGGTCGACAGCCATGGTCCTTGGGTGGATGGCGCCGAACTTGAGGTGCGCCGACATCCGGCTGGTGGCGTCGAGGTCGGGGCGATCGCGCCGGCTGGGATAGTCGGCCAATCCGTGCTCCACGAATTCTCGCCACTGCGACCTCGCCGCCCGCTCGCCCGCATCGAACATCAGAATGTCTGTGGCAGAAGGTATTTCGATGCGCTCGCCGATCTCGGCAGATATTGCGTCGGGGTCGATCCAGCGGGCCGACGCGGGTCCGGAGTCGGCGGGAGCGCGCCGGCCATGAGCGCGCCAGGCGCGGTAGAAGGGGGTGAACACCTGGTAGGGCGCGCCATCCGCCTTGGTTATTCGACCGGGCGACACGAGATGACCCGATCCCGTTGCGCACAGGGTGGTCTCACCGAGGGCTGCCCGGACCGCGTCGTCGCGACGCCGCCCGAACGGCGAGTAGTCCTGCGAGATGTGCACCGAGGTAGCGCCGACGGCTCGGGCCAGCGCAGGAATCCGCCGTTCGGGCCGGCCGCGGGTGACCAGCAGATTCCCGTCGAGGGTGGCGGACAACTCGTGCAGCGCCCCGTACAGATATCGCAGCCGGCGCGCGCCCGAAGATGCCTCCAGTCGTGGATCGAGCACGTAACAGGCCAGTACCTCACCGTCCTGCTCGGCAGCCTCGAGCAGGGCTGGATGGTCGGAGCAGCGCAGGTCTCGGCGAAACCAGAGCACGGTGGGCATGCACTACATGGTGCCCACGCACACACCGGAAAACACGGAAGGTCTTCAGATGCAGTTTTGGGGCGGTACGGCGTTCATGGACACCACCGACGCGCTGACGGTGGCGCCGTTGCTCGACGAAGCCGGTTACCACGGCATCGTGTGCTCCGACCACATGATCTACCCGCGCGAACTGTCTTCGCCCTACCCGGATTCTCCGACCGGCAAGCCCCCGTGGGCACCCGAGACCGGCTGGCCGGACTCCTGGGTCCTGATCGGCGCGATGGCCGCCCTCACCCGCCGGCTGCGGTTCTCCAACGCCGTGTACGTGGCGCCGGCTCGTCCGCTGCTGGAGGTCGCCAAGCAGGTCGCGACAGCAGCGGTGATCTCGGGCGGGCGGGTGTCCCTCGGTGTCGGCGTCGGCTGGATGCGGGAGGAATTCGAGCTCATGGGCCAGGATTTCGACACCCGCGGTAAACGCCTCGACGAGATGATCCCGGCGTTGCGCGAGATCTGGCGCGGTGGCTGGGTGTCCTACGAGGGGCACTATTTACAGGTTCCGGAGATGATGATCGAGCCTCACCCGCCCGCGCCGGTCCCCATCCTGTGCGGCGGCGAATCCGAGGCGGCACTGCGACGCGCGGCACGGTCGTGCGACGGCTGGATCGGTTACGCCTACACCCTCGAACAGGCCACCCGTTACACCACGCGACTGGCTGAACTACGTCGCCACTACGGCCGGGAGCGCGAACCGTTCGAGATCATCCTGGCCCTGCTGGATCCGCCCTCGCCCGATCTGTACCGGCGCGCCGAGGATCTGGGAATCACCGCGGTGATGTGTGCGCCGTGGCTCGCCATGCCCAACGGTGCGACGGGCGTCGACCGGTTCCGTGGTCCCATCGAGCAGTTCGCCGAGACCGTCATCGCCAAGGCGGGGTAGACGGAGGCGGTCGGTCGCGCACCGGTCGTCACTATGATCACGCAAAAACCGGTGGGAACGGGGGCGCTCATGAATCGCGCGCTGCGAGTCGGTCGGTCCGGTGCTGCCGGTGCCGTCATCGCGCTCGGTGTCGGGATCGGCGCGTACAACGCGTGGTGGGTGGCGCTGTGTGTGTCGATTCCGCTCGTCGTGGTGGGGCTTTTGCTGGTGCCGAGGTCAACTCGCACGTCCGAGTTGGACGTGTTCGACACTGCGCCACACGACCGGTCGGTACCTGTCCGTGTCGAAGCCCTGACTCGCAGCAGCCTCACCGATGACGACCTGCAGCCGACGTTGGTGACGGCGACGGTCAGCCCGCCGCACGACACCGCATTCCAGGCGCGATGGATCACACCGATGGCCGGCGATCACTTTCGGTCGCTGACCGCGAGTCCGAGCATCGCCTTGGCGCCGGATCGGCTGCCAGCTAGGGATCTGACCCGCACACCGGAATTCGGCGATCAGCCCGGCAAATGGGCCGTGATCTACCCGGCTGTCACCGTCCTGGTGGCGCTGACGGTGCTGTTCGGTGTCGGCGACGCCTGGCATATCTCCTTCGACCGGCCGACATCGCCGCCTTCGCGGGCCGCCGACACCGGACCAGAGTCCAAGGACATGAACTTGAACGCCCGCCGAGACGGCATGATCCGGGCCATCGTCGAGCAATTCGGGCCCGCCGCCGCCAACAATCTGCTCAGCCTGCGCTTCACCGGCAGCGGGTCCGATTACGGCACGGTCCTCGACCCGACCAACGGCGACACCACGATCGTCTACCTCAACAACAGTGGGGACGCGTTCACCACGCCATCTGCGCAGGTGCTGCGCAAGGACAGCACCTTCACCGCCGCTGACATCGCGTCCGCCGATCTGACGGCGATCGCCGACAAGATGGCACAGCAGCTCGACGCTGCGGGGCGGCGCAGCGATCTGGAAACCCTTGAGATCAAACGTTCAGGTCCCGGCGCCATGGTGATTGTGAGCGGCGACTTCGGCGGCAAGACCATCAACGGCCTGCCGAACGGCACCGTCGGCGAGATCTTCGATCCGGCCGATTTCGCGGTGTCGTTCCAACGTGCGCGAGATGCCCTGGCATTGGCGGGAATTGCGCCGTCGGACCGGGTACTGACGAACTTCGAGATCCGGGGCACCCATCGGGCGACACCCACGGCCCACGCCAGTGAACTCCAGAGCAGCGGAGGCGTGATGCTCGAGTTCCACACCGGTGACCGGTCCGGTCAGATCGTCATCGTGCCCGGTGAACTCCCTGAGGTCACCGACACGTCGTACCAATCCCGATCGCAGCCGTTTGCTTTCGACGAGATCTCCCGGGACGCCTTCGAATCCGTTCGTACCCAGGCGATGCAGCGGGGCGCGCTGGAACCCTACGAACGCGAAGCCGTCGAAATCTGGATGACAGACAGGGAGATCGATCAGCACCGGTTGGCGATCCGGATCGAGTTGGCCGGGGTGGAAGCGGCAGCCGGGACCTACTCGGTCACCGGCGAGTTCCTGACGTCGGGGGCCACCTGACCGGTCAGCGGGGCTTCGCCGCCACTGAGTTCAGCTCGACCTTGCGGCCACTGAGTTCAGCTCGACCTTGCGGCCTCGATAGCCCGCCGGGTGACGCCTTCCAGTTGCGCGAGTTGAACTTTGGGCGGGTGTAGCACGCCGCGGTCAGTGAGGTTTCTGACGATGTCGCGGACGCGGCCGTAGTAGGTCGCCTGCTCGGCAAGTGTCGTACTGGACGCGGCGTGGTTGTACAGCTTGAGCGCGGTATCCAGGTCAGCGCGTTCGGTCGCATCCAGGTAGGAGGTGCCGACCTTCTTCCCGTGCGATTCGCAGGCAATCCACGCCCGGCGGAGCGCGACGACAGCCTGTTGGTAGGCGTCGGCCAGTCCTCGGTTGCCGGGATAGCTGTCCGTGCGCAAAGCGGCGGCCTCGTCGAGCGCGACGTGGAACGTCTGGGTGGGTTCGACGGTCACGTCGGTGATGGCCGGGTAGCGCAACAACATCGCCGGATCGAGTTCGTATGCGCCGTACGCGCCGAGGATGTCGTCGTGACGTCGGAAGGCTTCCTCCCACAATCGTTTCGCGGCCTCATCGGTACCGGCGTCGGCGATGCGCGCGCCCGAACCAGTGCTCTCGGTACCGGATTCACCGTCGGCGTCGGTTTCGTTGAGTGTCGCCTTCAGGCGACGCAGTACCTCTTCCGCCGCGGGATCGGGTCCGACGACCGCCACCCGCCACTCATCGGTCCCGATGCCATCAGTGGCGAAGGTCAGCGTCAGGTACTTCTGCCCGCGGATCGTCAGCCTCCGGTTGTTCGACCGGGTTTGGTCGGCCGGACCCGCCAGGCTCACCGCGACGAGGGAGGACAACGGGTATGCGGTGATGTCGCGGGCCTCGTCGCCGAGGTAGACGGTCTCGTCGTCGACTGTGATCAACACCGCTCCCGGCGTTCGGAGCCGTCCGAAGGCCAGGGCGCCGAGTGCGACGGCGACGAGCGCCATCGCCACAGTGGCCGTGACGGGCCCGGGTGTCCCGGCGTAGTTGAGTGCGACCAGCGCGACCATGGCGGTGATCAGCGCCGTGCCCGACGCGGTGGCGGCCAGTCGGTGGTGACCGGTCAGATACTCGGTCCGAGCGGTCACGGGGACGACCCGGGCATCCTCGGCGGCATTCATCCGAATCACCTTACGGGCACCTCGGGGCAGGTATTTGAGGTCCGTCGCGGCATGCAGGCGCCGGTATGACACTTGCGGTGACATCAAAATGATGTCACCATGACACCATGGACTTGCAGCCATATGTCGAGACCGTCCGGCACGAACTCGGTATCGCAGCCGCAGCGGGAGGTGCCGATGCCGAGGCGTTGGCCCAGCGGCTGACCGCCCCGCTGGAATCCGCGTTACGGCTCGCGCTGCTGGAAGCCCTGTCCGAGGCGGCCGAGCAGATCACGCGCGACCTCGCGCCCGGATCCGTGCATGTCCGGCTCAATGGTCGCGATCCTGAGTTCACCGTCGACCCGGCCGAGGTCGAGGCTCCCGTGACCGAACCTGCAGTGGACCTGCCTGACGACGACGGCGGCGGGACCTGGCGGGTGTCCTTGCGACTCCCGGAGAGCCTGCGTGCCGGCGTGGAGGGCGCCGCTCGCCGTGACGGCGTATCGGTGAACGCGTGGCTCGTCCGTTCCGCTGCGGCCGCCCTCGGCGGGAGCGGGCGCCCGAGTCGTGGCGACGACAAGACGTTCAGCGGCTGGGTCCGCTGAACCTGACAGAGCTGAACCCGACAGATAGGAGATTTCCGATGCCCACTTTCCACACACCCGAACCCATCACCGCTGTCGTCGAAGTCGTGGCCGGTGCGGTGCACCTGGCATCCACCGACCGCGACGACACCGTCGTCGACGTCCAGCCGCGCGATCCCGAACGCGCATCTGACGTGCGCGCGGCCGAGCAGGCCCGCGTCGATTTTCACAACGGCAACCTTGTGGTGACCGCGGGCAGAAAAGTCTTGTCGTTGGGGCGCGGGGGAGCGGTCCGCGTCGACATCGCCCTGCCGACAGGTTCGCGGCTCAACCTTTCCTCCGCATCGGCCGACATCGACGCGCACGGCGCTTACTCGGACTGCCGCTGCGCCTCTGCCAGCGGTGCGATGCGGGTGGCGACCGTCACCGGGAACATCAAGGCGGACAGCGCATCCGGAGACATTGCGATCGGCGATGTCGCGGGGAACGCGCGGATCGCCACGGCCTCCGGTGATGTTTCGATCGATCGCATCGACGGCGACGTCAAGTTCCAGGCGGCCAGCGGCAGCCTGGCGATCGGGACACTGCGTGGGCACGTCCAGCACCAGAGCGCGTCGGGTTCGGTCACGGTCGGTGTCGGCGTCAGCGGTGCCCTGAGCACTCAAACCGGTAGCGGTGAAGTCGAAATCGGCATACCGCAGGGCACCGCGGCGCGACTCGAACTCAAGACCCGCTCCGGCACCGTCGACAACGGCCTGCACACTTCGGACGGCCCCGCCGACGGCGATGAGACGTTCGTCGTACACGCCCGCACCGGTTCGGGGGACATCTCGATCCGCCGCGCCGTGTCGTCGGCGGCCACGTCCTAGGCCGGGTCGAACCGGAACACCGTCAAACGTCCTGCCAATGCCTCGAATTCGTCAGGTGTACCGTCGACGACGAGGCCGCTGCGCTTGGCGAACCCGACGCCGACGGGCACCTTGACCGCGAAAGCGCGCAGCACCGGGCGTGACTGGTCGGCGGTGAGTTCGATGATCCTGACCGGTCGCGACCGGCGGCCCCGCGTCAGCGTCCCGGCCCCGGCGGCGCGGGCGTTGGCCGCCCAGTCCGAGCCGGGATAGCCCGCGACCGTGTAGAGGCCGCCGTCGAGGTCGAACGGGGTCATGGGAGTGCTGCGGAGCTTCCCGGTCTTGCGGCCGGGAACGGTCAGCACCATGGCCGGCCCGGTGGGGAGTCCGAGGCGCTGTACCGCCATCATCACCCGGTTCATCGGCTTGAGCCATCGTGGCGGCTGCAGGCCGGTCTTGTGTCCTGACATGTCCTGTGCTCCTTAGCTGTTGGCGAAGAACTCGCGGTGGTCGGCCACCCAGTCGGCGAACGTGGTCGCCGGCCGGCCGAGAATCTTGTCCACCTCATGAGTGACGAGCGCAGGCCGCTCGACGGTGTCGGCCAGCAGGCCCATGTATGCGTCGGCGAACGCGGCGCCAAAGCCCAGATCGACGAACCGTCGGCGCACCACATCGGTAGGCGCCTCCTGGTAGCTCAGCGTCCTGTGCAGGACCCGCCCGATCGTCTCCACCAGTTCGGTGTTGGTCAGCGCCTGCGGTCCGGTCAGTGGAATACGCTGTCCCACAAGATCGTCGGTGAGCAGGGCGACCGCGGCCACCGCCGAGATGTCGGCGTCGACGATCACCGCTGTGGACGCCGCGGCGTACGGGCCGCTCACCACATCGCCGGCCCGGATCTGCGCCGACCACATTCCGGCGAAATTGGAGGCGAACACGGTGGGGCGCAGGCTGACCCATTCCAATCCGGAGGCAACGGCCAGCTGTTCGACTTCCCGGTTGCGGTCCCCGCGCACGCGTGACGGCTGCCGGGAATCGTCGTCGTCGGCGTTGATCGCCGACAATGCGACCAGGCGTTTCACCCCCGCCGCGCGGGCCAGGTCGACCGTCACGGCCAGCTCCTGACCCAACGCACGCGAATTGAGGAAGACCGCCGAGACGCCCGCGAGCCCGTCGGCCGCGGATCGGACCTGTTCGACGCCGGGTGGGAAGCCGGCCGTTTCGGGACTGCGGGTGACCGCGCGCACGGGGGCACCGGCACGGACGAGTTCGGTGACAAGCGGGCGGCCGACGTTCCCGGTTGCGCCCGTGACGAGAATTGTGTTCATGCCATCAAGGACGGGGCGGCCGTCCGAAAAGTTACAGCAGAAGTCGATCGGACATCCGGTAACTTTTCCGCCGTCGGATTCGTCGTAGTCTCATGAACGATGTAGTCACATGAACGATTCCGCGGGCCTCGAAGCGGCATGGCGCGACCACCACCCATATCTGGTCAACCTCGCCTACCGGATGCTCGGCGACATCGGCGACGCCGAAGACGTCGCACAAGAGGCCTTTCTACGGCTGGCCCGGGCCGACCCGGACCATCTCGACGATGTCCGGGCCTGGTTGACCGTGGTGGCCGGCCGGCTGTCGCTGGACATCCTGCGGTCGGCACGCGCCCGGCTCGAACGCCCCGACGGCTCGGCCGCGCTCGAGATCACCGCGGTCGACGGCTCCGACCCCGCCGACCGCGTCACGCTCGATGATCGGGTCGGCTCGGCACTGCTGGCAGTGCTTTCCCGGCTCAGCCCCGGTGAGCGCGTCGCGTTCGTCCTGCACGACATCTTCCGGATCCCGTTCGACGAGATCGCCGACACGGTGGGACGGCCGGTCGGGACGTGCCGGCAGCTGGCGCGCCGCGCTCGAACGAAGGTGACCGGCGCCGCGCCGACGTCGGCCGAGGTCAGCGCCGACGAGCACCGGCAGGTCACCGAGGCGTTCATCTCAGCGTGCGCCAACGGGGATCTGGACGCGTTGGCGTCGGTTCTCGACCCGAGCGTCTGGGGTGTCGGCACGGTGCTCACCGACCCCGCGCTCCGCCAGGTCAACCACGGCCGCCGCGACGTCGCGACCAATCTGCTGCGCTACCTCGGCCCGGGGGCGACAGTGGTGTGCGCGGCCGAGCCGGTGCTACTCGCTTACGACCGGCGGCGGTTGTTCGCCGTGGTGGTGCTGACCATCCGCGACGGACTGGTGCTCAAGATCGAGGCGACCGCCGACCCTTCCGCGCGGGAGCCCCGGAAGTCTCCGGAGCCGGGCCGGGCCTGAGCCCGACAGGACGGTGGCCGGTACGCGGTGACGGCACATTAGGGAAGGCCCGCCACAGCGCGGCACAATGGACTGGTGAGCGACAGAATGCGCGTGCTGATACTCGGGAGCACCGGCTCGATCGGCACCCAGGCGCTCGAGGTCATCGCGGCCAACCCCGACCGGTTCGAGGTCGTCGGTCTGGCCGCCGGCGGCGGCAACCCCGACCTGCTCGCCGCCCAGCGAGCCGCGACCGGCGTCACCAACATCGCCGTCGCCCACCAGGTGGCGGCCGACCAGATCGGCGACGTGACGTACGCCGGGCCTGACGCGGCCACCCGCCTGGTCGAGAACACCGAGGCTGACGTGGTGCTCAACGCGCTGGTCGGAGCTTTGGGCCTGAAGCCGACACTGGCCGCCCTCGGCACCGGCGCGCGCCTGGCCCTGGCCAACAAGGAATCGCTGGTCGCGGGCGGCCCGCTGGTGCTCAAGGCGGCCGCACCGGGGCAGATCGTCCCCGTGGACTCCGAACATTCGGCGATGGCGCAGTGCCTACGCGGTGGCACTGCCGACGAGGTCGCCAAGATCGTGCTCACCGCCTCGGGCGGGCCGTTCCTGGGGTGGTCGGCCGCGGACCTGGAATCGGTCACCCCGGAACAGGCCGGTAAGCACCCGACCTGGTCGATGGGCCCGATGAACACACTGAATTCGGCGACCCTGGTGAACAAGGGCCTGGAGCTCATCGAGACGCACCTGTTGTTCGGCATCGACTACGAGCGCATCGAGGTGGTGGTCCATCCGCAGTCGATCGTGCACTCGATGGCCACCTTCACCGATGGTTCGACACTGGCTCAAGCCAGCCCACCGGATATGAAACTGCCGATCGCGCTGGCACTGGGCTGGCCGGAGCGGGTTCCCGGCGCGGCAATGGCCTGCGACTTCACCACCGCCTCCACCTGGGAGTTCCTGCCGCTGGACCACGAGGTGTTCCCCGCGGTGCAGCTGGCCGCCCACGCCGGAACCCGCGGCGGCTGCCTGACCGCGGTGTACAACGCCGCCAACGAAGAGGCAGCGGAGGCGTTCCTTCAGGGTCGGATCCGTTTCCCTGCCATCGTGCAAACCGTCGGTGACGTGTTGCACGCTGCCGACCAGTGGGCCGATGAACCCGCTACCGTGGAAGACGTACTCGATGCGCAGCGGTGGGCCAGAGAAACGGCACGGCAGGCCATCGATACGCGCCTTGAGCAGAAATCCGTCAGAAAAGGGCTCGTCACCAAATGATGTTCGTCATCGGCATCGCGCTGTTCGCGCTGGCCATCCTGGTATCGGTGGCCTTGCACGAATGCGGGCACATGTGGGTGGCGCGCGCCACCGGGATGAAGGTCCGTCGCTATTTCGTCGGATTCGGCCCGACGCTGTGGTCGACGCGGCGCCCCAATGAACTGGGTGAGACCGAGTACGGCATCAAGGCCATCCCGCTGGGTGGGTTCTGCGACATCGCGGGCATGACATCGGTCGACGAAATCGCGCCGGAAGACCGGCCCTACGCGATGTACAAACAGAAGGTCTGGAAGCGCGTCGCGGTGCTGTTCGCCGGGCCCGCGATGAACTTCATCATCGGCCTGGTGCTCCTCTATGCCATCGCGATCATGTGGGGCCTACCCAACATCAAGCAGCCCACCACCGCGATCGTCGGCGAAACCGGTTGTGTCGCCGCACAAGTGAGCCTCGACAAGATGGGTGAGTGCACGGGGCCCGGCCCCGCGGCGCAGGCCGGTATCCGGGCGGGCGACGAGATCGTCAAGGTTGGTGACACCACGGTCTCCGATTTCAGCCAGATGGCCGCCGCGGTGCGCAAGCTCAACGGCCCGGTGCCCATCGAGCTCAAGCGTGACGGCCAGACCATCAACACCGTTGTCGACGTGACCCAGACGCAGCGCTTCACGAGTGCGGACGCGAAGGCGCCTGCCACCGTCGGGGCGATCGGCGTCAGCGCGGTCCCCGTCCAGCCGCCAACCCCGTACAACCCGATCGAGGCGGTGCCGGCGACCGTCTCGTTCACCGGGGACATGATCGTCGAGTTGGGCAAGTCCCTGGCCAAGATCCCCACCAAGATCGGCGCCCTGGTGGACGCCATCGGAGGCGGCGAGCGCGACAAGGAAACGCCGATCAGCGTCGTCGGCGCAAGCATCATCGGCGGCGAGACCGTCGAAGCCGGGTTGTGGGTGGCGTTCTGGTTCTTCCTGGCGCAGTTGAACTTTGTGCTCGGCGCGGTGAACCTCGTGCCGCTGCTCCCGTTCGACGGCGGCCACATTGCGGTGGCGACGTACGAGAAGATCCGCAACATGATCCGTGCGGCCTTCGGCAAAGTCGCCGCGGGCCCGGTCAACTACCTCAAACTCATGCCGGCCACCTACGTGGTGTTGTTGGTCGTGCTGGGCTACACGTTGCTGACCGTCACTGCCGACCTGGTCAACCCACTCAGCATCTTCCAGTAGGAGATCCCACATGACAGCGTCCATCGGTTTGGGAATGCCCGCACCCCCGGCGCCCACCCTGGCGCCACGGCGTAAGACCCGCCAGCTCGACGTGGGCGGCGTCGGCATCGGCAGCGAGCACCCGATCGCGGTGCAGTCCATGTGCACCACCAAGACTCACGACATCAACTCGACGCTGCAGCAGATCGCCGAGCTGACCGCGTCCGGTTGCGACATCGTGCGGGTGGCCTGCCCCCGCCAGGAGGACGCCGACGCGCTCGCCGAGATCGCCCGGCACAGTCAGATCCCGGTGATCGCCGACATCCACTTCCAGCCCAAGTACATCTTCGCCGCGATCGACGCCGGCTGCGCCGCCGTGCGCGTCAACCCAGGCAACATCAAGGAGTTCGACGGCCGGGTCAAAGAGGTGGCCAAGGCTGCGGGAGACGCGGGCATCCCCATCAGGATCGGTGTCAATGCCGGCTCGCTGGACCCGCGGTTGATGAAGAAGTACGGCAAGGCCACACCCGAGGCGCTCGTCGAGTCGGCGCTGTGGGAAGCCTCGCTGTTCGAGGAGCACGGCTTCGGCGATATCAAGATCAGCGTCAAGCACAACGACCCGGTGATCATGGTCGAGGCCTACACGCAGCTGGCCGCCCAGTGCGACTACCCCCTGCACCTCGGTGTCACCGAAGCCGGCCCGGCCTTCCAGGGCACCATCAAGTCCGCGGTGGCCTTCGGTGCCTTGCTGTCCAAGGGCATCGGCGACACCATCCGGGTCTCCCTGTCGGCGCCGCCGGCCGAAGAGGTCAAGGTCGGCAACCAGATCCTGGAGTCGCTGAACCTGCGGCCCCGTGGTCTGGAGATCGTGTCGTGTCCGTCCTGCGGACGCGCCCAGGTCGACGTCTACACGCTGGCCAACGCGGTGAGCGCGGGCCTGGATGGGCTCGACGTCCCGTTGCGGGTCGCGGTGATGGGATGTGTGGTGAACGGTCCCGGCGAGGCCCGCGAAGCTGATCTCGGGGTTGCCTCCGGCAACGGCAAGGGCCAGATCTTCGTCAAGGGTGAAGTCATCAAGACCGTCCCGGAGGCGCAGATCGTGGAGACGCTGATCGAAGAGGCGATGCGGTTGGCCGAACAGGCGGGTTCCGATGATGCCTCCGGTTCGCCAGTGGTGACCGTAAGCTGATAACGACCCTGTGAGCGGGGTCACCCAGCCTCGGCTTCAACAGAGAGAATCGTCCATGTCGGCTCCGCCACTGTTCCGCCTCGTCGACGAGCGCCGAGTTTCGGTGGTGCGTGACGCCGCCGCCTGTCTGCAGGTGTTCGACGACGACCCGGTGGGGTCGTGCATGGTGGCTGCACGCGTGGCCGACTTCGGTGTCGAACCGGGCGCCATCGGCGGGGAATTGTGGACCAGGCGCGGCGTCGCCGAGTCACTGTGTTACGCCGGGCCCAACCTGATCCCGTTGCGTGGGGACGCCGAGGATCTCAAGGCGTTCTCCGACAAGGCGATGAGCACCGCTCGTCGCTGTTCTTCCCTGGTCGGTCGTGCCGAGTTGGTGATGCCGATGTGGCGGCGGCTGGAATCGGTGTGGGGCACCGCGCGTGACGTCCGCGAGCAACAACCGTTGATGGCGCTGAACTCGATGCCGCAGTGCATGATCGACCCGGCGGTCCGCCCGGTGCGCATGGACGAGCTCGACGCCTACCTGGTGGCCGCCGTCGACATGTTCATCGGTGAGGTCGGTGTCGACCCTCGGCTGGGCGACGGCGGCCGCGGCTACCGCCGCCGCATCGCCGGCCTGATCGCGGCGGGACGGGCATGGGCCCGGTTCGAGCGGGGCGAGGTGGTGTTCAAAGCCGAGGTCGGGTCGCAATCGCCGTCGGTCGGCCAGATCCAGGGTGTGTGGGTGCATCCCGAGTGGCGCGGCCATGGCATGGGGACCGCCGGAACCGCGGCGCTTGCGGCAGCCGTGGTGGGTTCGGGCCGCATCGCCAGCCTGTACGTCAACAGCTACAACACCGTGGCGCGATCAACGTACGCCCGCATCGGATTCGAACAGGTCGGCACGTTCGCCACGGTGTTGCTGGACTGAACCGTCGGCCTGACCCAGGTCGCTACGACCGGGCCTTCGCTGTCTTGTATTCGGCCGCGTATTGCTCCGCCGCGGCGATCATCGCCCTACCGATCTCCTCGTACTGGACGTCACGAAGGTTCGCCAGCGAGACGCGTATCGACCACTCCGGTCCCTCGAATCCGCCGCCGTTCAACAACACCACGCCGGTCTGCTCCGCCAGCCGAAACAGAATGTCGGTCGGCTCGTAGTTCGCCTTTACCCAATCGATGAACCCCGGATCGCCGCGTTCGGCGGCCCAATTGAGGAAATCGAGTTCGACGTAGTAGGCCACGCGATTCGGATCCTTGGCGAGCTGGATCTGCATGCCGTCCTGCAGCGACTTGAACCGTCTGGCGATCAGCTCCTGCGCCTCATGCTTGTAGTGGTTCGCCTGGTCCAGCAGGCAGTAGGCGCTGAACAGCAGCATCTGGCACTGCTGAGGCAGCGACAGTCCTGCGGTGTGGTTGAGCGCGACGTTGCGGCTGTCTGCGACCAGCCGGTCGATGAACCTGATCTTGCGAGGCTCAAGCGTCAGCGGGCTGTAGCGCTTGTCGAGTATCAGTTTGTCTTCTTCCGGGAGATCGGCGAGCTTCTCGTCGAACACGTTGTCCCGGGCGATTCCGATGGTGCCCAGGCGCCAACCGGTCGCGCCGAAGTACTTGGAGAACGAGTAGACCGTGATCGTGTTGCGCGGTGCGACGCCCATGAGCGACTGGAATCCGTCGATGAACGTGCTGTACACGTCATCGGTGATGACGATCAGATCCTGCCGCTTGGTGTTGACGATCTCGGCGATCCGGTCGAGAGTGTCCGCAGCGATGCGCACCGACGGCGGGTTGGTGGGATTCACGCAGTAGAGCACCTTGATATCGGGATCCAGAAGCTTGTCGATCTCGGAATCGGGGAACTGCCAATTGTGCCGTCCGTCTTCGTAGGTGCCCGACGCCTGGATGAAGACCTGCTCGAAGTTGAACTCGTCGAGTTCGGTGATCTCGAGGTAGGGGGTGAAGATCGGCGTCATCAGCGCGACCTTGTCGCCGCGGTGGACCAGCCGGTTGAGCATGAGCGAGTTGAAGATGTAGCACATTGCCGCGGTGCCGCCTTCGACGGCGAACAGGTCGTACTCGCCGAGGTCTCTGCCCGGAGCCAGTTCCTGCATGAGGTACCGCTTGGTGATCTCTTCGTTGTGCACCAGCATCCGGTCCGGCGAGGGATAGTGGTCGCCGATGATCGAGTCGGCCAGCTCCCACACGAAGGAGTCGGGGTTGAAGTCGCACTGCTCGATCCCGTATTTGAGGACGCGACTGAGCAATTCGATGCCCGGCTCACCTTGATGCTTGTCCAGCCAGTTGCTGAACCGGTCGGCGATACCGTCCTTCTGCGGTACGCCGACGAGTTCGGGATCCCACTCGCGGTTGGCCCGGGATTCCTCCAGGGCGAATCCGCCCAAAGCGAAGAACGCCTCCCGTGGGGTGGGCGCGATGAAGTTCGGGTTGCCGCGTCCGGCGTTGAGCATCTGAAACGTGGTGCGTTGCTCGTGCTCACCGGCGAGCTGGATCAGCTTGGATTTGAGTTCGAACGGCGAAAGATGCTGCAGCTCGGCGATTTCCTCGCGGGAGATGTGCTTGATGGTCACGTGCTGTCCTTCCGGTCTGTGCGGGTCGAGGTTGAGCCGGTGCTAAGCCATGAAGGCGACGACGATCGCGCCGCCGACGGACAAGAAGATGTTTCCGATCGCGTAGGGAACGGTGAATCCCAAAAGCGGCACACTCGATTTCGCTGCTTCGCGCACCGAGCCGACCGCCGCGGTCGTGGTCTGTGCACCGGTGAGCATGCCGAGCGTCAAGACCGGATCGAACTTGAACACGTAACGGGCCAGGTAGGTCATCACGACCAGCGGGACCATCGTCACCACCACGCCGGCCACGAACAGCGATACACCATAGCTTTGTAGGCCTTTGACGAAGCCCGGTCCGGAGGTGATGCCGACAACTGCGATGAACGCGGTCAGCCCGACCCCTTCGAAAAACCATTGGGCACCCGGCGGGATCCGCCCGAACGTCGGCGATTTGGACCTGCGCCAGCCGATGAGCAGGCCCATCAGCAGCGCGCCCACACTGGTTGTCAGCGACATCGGAATGTTGTGAATCATCACCGTCGGCAGGCCGATGACGGCACCGGCCGCGATACCCAGTCCGATGGTGACCATGTCGGTCTCGGGAGTGGTGCGCTCCGGATAACCGATGGCCTTGATGGCACTTTCGACGAGGGAACGTTCGCCGACGAGCCGAACCTCGTCGCCCCGTTGCACTTTCACCTCGGGCGCTATGGGGATCTCCTGGCCGGCGCGCAAGATGCGTTTGAGGTACACCCCGCGGAATGCCGGGTCGACATAGGCTTCGCGGACGGTGATCCCGTCGGCGGTGTCGCTTGTCACGACGACGTCGAGCTCTTCGAGCGGGTACGAAAGCAGGCCGGGGTCATCGGTTTCGACGCAGAGCGCGGTCACCGGGCCGCCGATCATCCACTCCCGGCGCCCGTTGACCGCGACGTGGTCACCCGGGACCACCAGGAGGTCGGGATCGGCGGGTACCACCGTGTCGCCATGCCGTACCCGGGAGATGAACACCCGGCCGCCGGTCTCGTCGAACAGATACTGTTCGATCTCGGCCACTGTCATGCCCTCGCCGTGCCGGTCTGGCCTGCCGCGAACGATCTCGTAGGACCGGCGCACGATCTGGTCGTAGGCCGGTACGACGTTGGCCATTTCTTCTTCAAACCCCAGGCGCCGTTCCAGATCTCGGGCCGCTGCGGGCAGATTCTTGATGCCCAGCAGTCGGGGAGCGATGTTGCCGCAGTAGATCGCCGCGCCGATGGTGCCGAAGATGTAGGTGACGGCGTACCCCACGGACACCAGATCTTGCCATTGCGCAATCGTTTCGGCGTTTTCGCCGAGGCCGGCGATCGAGGTTTGCGCGACACCGATGATGGCCGACTGGGTGAGCGCTCCGGCGGCCAGGCCAGCGGCCAGACCGGGGTCGTACTTCAGCACCTTGGCCAGCACGATCACCGTTCCCAGACCGACGACGATGAGCACCACGGTGAAGATCGCCTGGGGCAGACCGTCGCCCTTCAGGCCTGCGAAGAACTGGGGGCCCAACTTGTAGCCGAGGGCGAACAGGAACAGCAGGAAGAACACCTGCTTGATCACGCCGTCGATGTGGATCGTGTGGCCGCCGGTCTGCAACACCGCGCCGATGAGGACGCCGCACAACAACGTTGCCGTCACGGCGCCCAAACCCAGCCCTTTGTACTGGAATTTCCCGAAGTAATATCCGCCGGCAAGTGCCAAGAAGATCGCTATTTCAGGATGATCGATAAATGCCTGGGCAATCGTGTGCAACGGCGAACTCCCCTCGGGCGGGTGGATTTCGATGCAGTGCAGTCCAGCAGATAGTGGCACAAATCGGTCGGAATGCGGGGCGCAATGCCCGGTGGCCTTCGGCGACGAACTACTCGATTATTTGCTGTATCTCGCATTGAGTGGCGCGAATATGCCGTCATTGCCGAACAATTGAGTTGTCGATGCGTCCGGCGCGCCCACAAACCGTGACCGGTTGACATTGACCGGATACGAATGGGCCGGCGGTCATCGCGTCCCGGCTCGCGGGGCAGGCGGATGCTGGTCTGGGGAAGATCTCGCGACAGTCTCGGTTCGGTCTCGGTGCGCCTCCGACGAAACCGGCGTCGAGGTTCCTAACATCAGCCTCAATGGCAACTCAAACATCACCAGTCACACGGACCACAGGCCTGCTGGCTGTCCTCGTGGTCCTCGGGGCAACCGCGCTCAGCGCCTGCACCCCGCGGCCCGACGGGCCCGAACCCACTGCCGAGCAGTTCTTCGCGGCACTGGCCACTGGTGACACCGCGGCCGCTGCGATGCTGGCCGACCGGCCCGAGGATGCCAAGACCGCTCTGAGCGAGGCATGGAACGGCTTGCAGGCCACCCGGCTGGACGCGCAGATCATCGGTTCGAAGTACGCCCAGGACACCGGGAGCGTCACCTACCGCTACACCTGGCACCTGCCGAAGGACCGCACCTGGACCTACGACGGACAGCTCAACATGATCCGCGACGAGGGCCGCTGGGAGGTGCGCTGGAGTGCCACCGGGCTGCACCCGAAACTGGGCGAACACCAAACCTTCGCCCTGCGGGCCGACGCACCGCGACGGGCCTCGATCAACGAGCGCGGCGGCACCGATGTGCTGGTGCCCGGCTACATCTATCACTTCGCGCTCGATGCCAGGACGGCCGGCTCCGCGCTGATGCCGACGGCCCGGGCGGTGGCCGACGCGCTGCGGGGCTTCGATCCGGCCCTGGGCGACCCCCAGCGACTTGCCGAACAGGCCAGCGCGTCAGCACAGCCGATGAGCCTGATCACCCTGAAGCAAGCGGACAACGACCGCGTAGCGCCTGCCATCGGCAGGCTGCCCGGCGTCGTCGTCACTCCGCAGCCCGAAATGTTGCCCACCGACGAATCTTTCGCCCCGGTCATCGTCAACGAGGTCAAGCGGTCGGTGTCCGACCAACTCGACGGTCAGCCGGGCTGGCGGGTGGTCTCGGTCAACCAGAACGGCGTCGACGTCGACGTGCTCAACGAGGTCCCGGGCGATCCGGCACCGTCGATCACCATCAGTCTCGACCGCGCCGTGCAGGACGCCGCGCAGAACGCCGTCAACACCACGGGCAAGCAGGCGATGATCGTCGCGATCAAACCGTCTACCGGTGAGATCCTGGCGGTCGCGCAGAACGCGGCCGCCGACGCCGTCGGGCCGCTCGCGACCATGGGACAGTTCCCGCCCGGCTCGACGTTCAAGATGATCACCGCGGGCGCCGCGATCGAACGTGACATGGCAACGCCCAACACACTTTTGGGCTGCCCCGGCACACTCGACATCGGGCACCGCACCGTCACCAACTATGACGCGTTCGATCTCGGCACGGTGCCGCTGTCACGGGCATTCGCCAATTCCTGCAACACCACCTTCGGCGAACTCGCCAGCCGGATGCCGCCGCGCGGCCTCACCCAGGCTGCGGCGCGCTACGGCATCGGCACCGACTATCAGGTGGACGGCATCTCCACGCTGACCGGTTCGGTACCCCCGACCGTCGATCTCGCCGAGCGCACAGAGGACGGATTCGGCCAGGGCAAGGTTCTGGTCAGTCCGTTCGGGATGGCACTGGCCGCGGCCACGGTGGCCGCCGGTAAGACGCCGGTGCCGCAACTCATCGCGGGACGCCAGACGATGGTCGACCGCGCAGGCGCCCCGATCAGCCCGAAGATGGTCGAGGGCTTGCGGCCGATGATGCGGTTGGTGGTGACCAACGGCACGGCCAAGGACCTCAACGGGCTCGGTGACGTGCGCGGTAAGACCGGTGAGGCCGAGTTCATGGGTGGCTCGCATTCCTGGTTCGCCGGCTACCGCGGGGACATGGCCTTTGCGGCACTCATCGTCGGCGGCGGCAGTTCGGAGTACGCGGTGCGGATGTGCAAGACCATGTTCGAGGGGTTGCCCCCGGCCTACCTGGCCTGAACGGCGGTACCGTTGAACCTGCCATGACTGGGATCAATGACCAATCCGTGCATCTGCGGGTCTCCGATGCCGATCGCAACGGCACGCTGCGGCGTCTGCACAACGCGGTCGCCCTCGGGCTGATCGACATCGCCGAGTTCGAGGAGCGTTCGGCGAGGGTGTCGCACGCCCGTCTGCATTCGGACCTGGATGCGTTGGTGGGGGACCTGCCCGGCCCCGGAGCGATCGTCACCACGGCGACCGACCGGGTCGAGTTGCGGGGCGTGCTCGGTTCCCTGAAACGGCAGGGTGAGTGGACGGTGCCGACCCGGCTGGCGTTGGTGCGCCGGATGGGTTCGGTCGAGCTGGACCTGACCCGGGCCCGATTCGCCGGGCCGATGGTGGTCATCGAGCTGGACATGAAATTCGGGTCCGTGGAGATCCGGCTGCCCGAAGGAGCCAGCGCATCGATCGACGATGTCGAGGTGATCGTGGGCAGCGCCGACGACCACCGCCGCGACGCGCCGGCCGACGGCACCCCGCACATCATCCTCACCGGCAAGGTGGTGTGCGGTTCGGTGGATATCCGCGGCCCGCGCCGGAACTGGAAGCTGACGCTGCGCCGGTCCTGAGCCCGGCGGCTCTCACCGCGGTTCGAGCACCGCGAACGTCAGCGTCGCGCGGGCGGCGAGCCGATCGCGGGTGACGTCGGTGACATCGACCGAGGTCACGATCAGGCGTTTGCCTGCCCGCACCACCTTCGCCTCCGCGCGGGCCGTGCCCATGATGGGTGCCAGGAAGTGGATGTTGAGGTCAGCGGTCGTCACGTCGTAACCGACACCGCTGGCATTGCCGGCCAGCATCCCCGCCGCGATGTCGATCAGGGTTGCCACCAGCCCGCCCTGCAGAGCGCCGCGGACGTTGGCGAGGTCGGGTCGGTTGTCCATCTCCAGGACCAACCGGTCGGCGGTCGACTCGACTTCGCGATAGTCCAGCATTTGCAAGACATGAACGGTCTCGGTCATCGCCGTGCCTCAGTCATTCCCGTACGGTAACACCATTACCGATAACCGAGAGCGGCACTCTCTCGTGGTCTCCCCGCAGCGCCCTGGCCCGATGGGGCGGCGATTAAGCTGTGCACATGCCTGTTCGTACCGCCCTGCGCCCCGGTGTGGTCTCACCTACCCTGCCGGTACCCAAGTCGATCCCGCGGCCGGAATATGCCTGGCAGCCCACCGTGCGCGAGGGCAGCGAACCGTGGGTGCAGACCCCCGAGGTGATCGAGAAGATGCGCGTGGCGGGACGCATCGCGGCCGCCGCCCTGGCCGAGGCCGGCAAGGCCGTGGCGCCGGGCATCACCACCGACGAGCTCGACCGCATCGCCCACGACTACATGATCGACCACGGTGCCTATCCATCGACGTTGGGCTACAAGGGCTTTCCCAAATCCTGCTGCACCTCGCTGAACGAGGTGATCTGCCACGGCATCCCGGACTCGACCGTCATCGAGGACGGTGACATCGTCAACATCGACGTCACCGCATACATCGAGGGCGTGCACGGCGACACCAATGCCACCTTCCTGGCCGGCGACGTTTCGGAGGAGCACAGGCTGCTCGTCGAGCGCACACACGAAGCGACCATGCGCGCCATCAAGGCGGTCAAGCCGGGGCGGGCGCTCTCCATCGTCGGCCGGGTCATCGAGGCTTACGCAAACCGGTTCGGCTACAACGTCGTTCGTGATTTCACCGGCCACGGCATCGGCACCACGTTCCACAACGGGCTGGTGGTGCTGCACTACGACCAGCCGGCGGTCGAGACCGTGCTGGAGCCGGGGATGACGTTCACCATCGAGCCGATGATCAACCTGGGCTCACTGGACTACGAAATCTGGGACGACGAGTGGACCGTGGTGACCAAGGACCGCAAATGGACCGCTCAGTTCGAGCACACCCTGGTGGTCACCGAGGACGGCGCCGACATCCTGACCCTGCCGTGAGACTCCTCCCGCGAGCAGACGTCAAAACCCCCTCAAACCCTGGATTTTGGGGGGTTTCACGTCTGCTCGCGCCAGAAAAATGAGCGGGGCGCTGCTGGTCGCGGGGACGACCTCCGACGCCGGCAAGTCGATGGTCGTCGCCGGGCTCTGTCGGCTCTTGGCCCGTAAGGGCCTGTCCGTGGCGCCGTTCAAGGCGCAGAACATGTCGAACAACTCGGCGGTCACCGTCGACGGCGGCGAGATCGGCCGCGCCCAGGCCATGCAGGCCCGTGCGGCTGGGCTGGCGCCCAGCACCCGGTTCAACCCGATCCTGCTCAAGCCCGGCGGGGACCGCACCTCGCAGTTGGTGATCAGGGGACAGGTGGCCGGAACCGTGGCCGCGGGCGACTACTTCACCCACCGAGACCGGCTCGCCACGGTCGTCGCCGAGGAGCTGGCCTCGCTGCGATCCGAATACGACGTGGTGATCTGTGAAGGTGCGGGCTCGCCGGCCGAGATCAACCTGCGCGCCACCGACCTGGCCAACATGGGGCTGGCCCGCGCCGCGGACCTGCCGGTGGTCGTGGTGGGCGACATCGACCGTGGCGGCCTGCTGGCCCACCTGCACGGCACCGTGGCGGTCCTGGACGCCGAGGATCAGGCGCTCATCGCCGGCTTCATCGTCAACAAGTTCCGCGGCGACCCGGCCCTGCTGGAACCCGGGTTGCGCCGACTGCAGGAGCTGACCGGTCGCCCCACCTACGGGGTGATCCCGTTCGATGACGGAATCTGGCTGGACACAGAAGATTCCGTTTCGGTCCGGCCGGGAGGCATGGTGGGGACACCGCAAGCGCCCCACGGCACCCAGACACTCACTGTCGCCGCGGTCAGACTGCCCCGAATCTCCAACTCCACCGACATCGAGGCACTGGCATGCGAGCCGGGTGTCGAGGTGCGGTGGGTCGCCGACGCCGCCGACCTCGCCGGTGCACACCTCGTGGTGATCCCGGGGAGCAAGGCCACCGTGAACGATCTGGCCTGGCTGCGACAACGCGGGCTGGCCGAGGCCATCCGCGCCCACGCGGCGCAGGGCAGGCCCGTACTCGGGGTGTGCGGCGGGTTCCAGATGTTGTGCCGTCGCATCGAGGACGCCGTAGAAGCGGGAGCGTCCGCGGCGGTCTGCGTCGAGGGCTTGGGTCTGCTCGACGCCGACATCGAGTTCGCCGCCGAGAAAACCCTACGGCATTGGGAAGAGCCCTTGTGGGGCTACGAGATTCATCATGGTCAGGTGACGCGTGCGGCCGCCGAGGACTGGCTCGGGGTGGGGCTGCGCCGCGGCGCGGTATACGGCACGCATTGGCACGGCCTGCTCGACAACGACCGGCTGCGCCGGACCTGGCTGACCGAGATCGCCGACAGTGCCGGGCGTGACGGATTCGTGGTTGCCGACGACACCGACGTCAGCGGTCGCCGCGATGCACAGCTGGACCTGATGGCCGACCTACTGGCCGCCCATCTCGACATCGACGCAGTGCTCGACCTCGTTCAGCACGGGACGCCGCCGCGGCCCACGATGAGCACTGCGCTCGTCACTCCGCCCCGGTAACCTGGGCAGATGATTCGGTGCCATCGACGGGTGGCAGCTTTGGCGGGGTTGGCCGCCCTATTCCTCTCCGGCTGTACGTCGGTGATCGCCGGTGCGCCCACCTGGCCCGGCGCCACCATGGAGAAGGTGTTGCTGACACCCGCCGACTTTCCGCCCGGCGTGCAGGTCGATCGGGTCACCGACGACGGCGCGGGCCCGGCGGAGCCCGGCGGTCCGTCGCCGATGCTGTCCACACCGGCCGGTTGCAGCGACGGGCTGACCAGAGTGATCGCCGGATCCGCCGAGCGGGGTCCGGGCAGTGCGGTGCAGATCATCGCCGCCTACGACGGTGCGCGCATGGTGCTGACCGTGATGACCTCGCCACTGCCGCTGGATCAGTTGGCGGCTACGGCGGAGCGCTGCGCGAAGTTCTCCACGTACTTCGATCCCGCGGACAAGGGCATCCCGATGACCACCACCAAGCTGAGCGCACCGCGTCCGTCGGCGTTGGCCTATCAGCAGACCATGCGGCTGGGCGCTAGTGAGCAGAGCATCTTCTTCGCCTTCGAAAACGTCGGCAACTGGGCGGTTTTCGGCATCGCGTTCCCCACGCCGAATCCGTCGATCGTCGCCAAAGGTGCATTGCCGCAGACATTTCTGGATGTTTTCGGTATGCAGGCCGAGCGTCTTACCGCCCGCTGACGCAGGCGTCAGGACAATGCTGATTCCCGCCCGCCCGCAGCTACTGGGCGGTAGTTTGTCCGAATGCTTACGACCGTCGCGACGATCGACGGATACACCACACCCGTCGACGTCTCGGGGCCCGAGAAGGGTTCCACCGTGGTGGTGCTGAGCGCAGGCCATCACGGCCCGGCCGCATACGAGCCGATCTGCCGGCGCCTTCACACCGCTTCGCTGCGCACTGTGATCATCGGTCCCGATCCGCGCCTGACCGCCAAGTCGGTGGTCGGCATTCTCGATTCACTCAACATCAAATGGGCGCTGTTGGTCGGCGACCGGCTCGGGGGAGAACTCGCCTGGGAGCTCGCCGCGACCCGGCTGGACAAGTTCATCGGTCTGGTGGTGGTGGATCGCGGCCATCCTCGGGTCGCCGATGCCACCGGGACGATCCGCGACGACGAATGCCCGCCGGTGGAGATGAACACCACGGTGCTCGTCAGCACACCCGCGGCCCGCGCCGTCGCCAAGGCCAGCCAGCGCTATGTGTACGGCGACTTCCGGCTGGTGGAGATAGCGGGCCGCCGCAACGCCGGCGACTCGACCGCCCAGCTCGCGGCGGAGATCGTGCTGCGCACCAGCAGTTGGTGAATAGCGCGAGCGCTCAGTCAGCCGCCACTGGGCTTGATACTCGGCGGCCTGCCTTCGCGCGAGCGCTCAGTCAGCCGCCACTGGGCTTGATACTCGGCGGCCTGCCTTCGCGCGAGCGCTCAGTCAGCCGCCTCGGAAGGCGTCCAGGCTTGCGGCAACCCCGGCTGCTGCGGAAACAGAAAGTCCACGAAGGCCGCGGCCGTCGGCTGCGGCTCATGATTGGCCAGGCCCGGCCGTTCATTGGCTTCGATGAAGACGTACTCCCGGCCCGTGACATCGGGTACCAGCAGGTCGATCCCCGTCACCGGGATACCGATGGCCGCGGCGGCGGTCACGGCGACCCGGCACAGCTCGGCGTTCACCTCCGCGGTGACGTCGTGAATGGTCCCGCCCTGATGCAGGTTCGCCGTTCGGCGCACACGCAGGCGCTCGCCCTCGGGCAGCACGTCGTCGAAGGACCAGCCGGCATCGGCGACCGTGCCCACGGTGACGTCGTCGATCGGGATGCGTGATTCTCCGCCGGTGGCCGCCGACCGGCGCCGCGACTGGGCCTCGATCAACTCGCCCACGGTGTGCCGTCCGGTGCCGACGACCTCGGCGGGCCTGCGAATAGCCGCGGCCACCACCTTGCCGTCGATCACCACCAGGCGAAGATCGTCGCCGGCGGCCCGCTGCTCGATCAGCACCTCGGGATACTGCTCGCGGGCCCGGTGCAACGCCGCGTCCAACTCGTCGCTGCCGTCCACCCCGACGGTGATGCCCTTACCCTGCTCGCCGCGGGTGGGCTTGACCACCACATCGCCGACTTCGGACAAGAAGTCGTGGTCCTCGTGGTCGAAAGTCGCCAGCCGCCCCTTGGGCACCGAGATGCCGGCCTCCGAAACGATCCGACGGGTCTGCCGCTTGTCGTCGCACCGGGCCATGGCCACCGCGGAAGTGAACTCCGACAGCGACTCTCGGGTGATGACTGTGCGCCCGCCATGAGACAGTCGCATCTCGCCCGCGCCCGCGTCGAGCACCTCGACCCGGATGCCGCGACGCATCGCCTCGTCAGCGATGATGCGCGCGTACGGATTCAGATCGTCGACCGTTTCGGGCGGGTGGGTGAACAACGGCTCGTTGATCGCGTTCTTGCGCTTGACGGCAAGCACCGGCACCCGTTGGAACCCCAACTTCTCGTAGAGCCCGATGGCCGCGGAATTGTCATGTGCCACTGACAGATCCAGATAAGCCCGGCCGCGCTCACGGAAGATTCCGGCCAGGGTCCGGGTCAGCGCGTCCCCGACGCCGGGCAGTCCGGCCGCCGGGTCCACGGCCAGGCTCCACAGGCTCGAGCCGTCCTCGGGGTCGGCGAACAGCCGCTTGTGGTCGACGCCGGTGACCGTGCCCACCACGGAGCCGTCGTCGTCGCGCACCGCGACGAGGTAGACCACTGCCGGCGTCAGGGTGTGGTTGTGCCAGATGACGTCGACCGGGGCGGGCACCATTCCGCACCGCACGTACACACGGTTCATCGCGTCGGCGTCGCTCGGCGTCTGCAGAGTGCGCACGGTGAACCCTAGGGGTTCTGCGGCGGTGAACTCGTCGGTGAACCGCAACCGGTAGGTGTGGCTCGGGTCGATGAACAACTCGGCGGGGGAGCGGGCGATGAGCACGTGCGATTCACGGGCGTAGATGCAGATGTCCCGCCGGCCGGGGCCCTCCTGCTGCAACACCTCGGCAAGTTGTTCGGGGTCGGCGAAGGTCTGCCCGAATATGAGACGGCCCCAGCCGAGTTCGAGCACCACGTCGTCGGCCATGGCGTCAACCAGGTGTTGCGGGGACGCGTCGTGCAGGCCCAGCGTGATCGCCTCGGTGTGATCGGCGCCCAGCGAGTCTGCCGATGCATCATGATCAGTTGCGGTCACGCCGCGGCCCCCGTCACACCGTGGCGCTGCAACCACAACTCGAGCAGCGCGATCTGCCACAACTCATTGCCCCGCAGCGGGGTGAGCCTGCCGTTCGGGTCGGCCAGCAACCGGTCGACGGCCTCGGGGCGAAACAGACCGCGCTCCTTGGCTTCTGGCGCATACAGGGCATCGCGGACCATGTCCAGGTACGGCCCCTCGAGGTGGGTCAGTGCCGGAACCGGGAAGTAGCCCTTCGGGCGATCGATCACGGCTGCCGGAATCACCCGGCGCGCAGCCTGTTTGAGCACGCCTTTGCCCCCGTAGGCGGTCTTCAGGCCCGGAGGGCAGGTGGCGGCCAACTCGACGAGCTCGTGGTCGAGGAACGGCACCCGGCCTTCCAGGCCCCATGCCATCGTCATGTTGTCGACCCGCTTGACCGGGTCGTCGACCAGCATCACGGTGGTATCCAGACGCAACGCCCGGTCCACACCGGTCTGCGCTCCCGCCGCGGCGAAATGCTCGGTGACGAACACCCCGCTGGGATCGCCGTCGGCCCGGTATGCCTGGCTGATCAGCGCGCCCACGCCGGTGCTGTCCCGGTCGAAGAATGCGCCGCGGTAACTGGACACCGAGCCTTCGAGGCCGGCTGCGCCGGGTTCGGCCATCGGCGGATACCAGTGGTACCCGGCGAAGACCTCGTCGGCGCCCTGCCCCGATTGCACCACCTTGACGTGCTTGGCGACTTCCTGGCTGAGCAGATAGAAGGCCACGCAGTCATGGCTGACCATCGGCTCGCTCATCGCGGCGATGGCGCCGTCGAGTGCGGGCAGCATGCGGTCGGTGCCGATGCGGATCTGGTGATGGTCGGTCTCGAAGTGTTCGGCGATGATGTCGGAGTACTTGAACTCGTCACCGGCCACCCCGCCGACCGACTCGAAGCCGATCGAGAAGGTGGACAGGCCGTGCTGGCCGGCCTCGGCGAGCAGTCCGACGATCAGGCTGGAGTCGACACCGCCGGACAGCAGGCATCCGACGGGCACGTCGGCCACGAGCCGGCGCTCGACCGCGCGCCGCAGCGACTCAAGTACCGCGTCCTCCCAATCCCGTTCCGACCAGTCGGCCCGGTCGGCCTGCCGGGTGAAGTCCGGTGACCAGTAGACCGTGGTGTGCCGGCTGCCGTCGGGTTCGATGGCCACCACCGATGCGGGCGGCACCTTCTTGATGCCCTGCAGGATCGTCAGCGGGGGTGGGACCACGGAATGGAACGTGAGGTAGTGGTGCAGCGCGACCGGATCGATCCGGGTGTCGACGCCACCGCCGGCCAGCAGGGCGGGCAGTGAGGACGCGAACCGGATCCGGTGCGTGTCCTCGGTGATGTAGAGCGGCTTGATGCCCAGCCGATCGCGACCCAGCAGGACGCGGCCGGTGTCGCGCTCGACGATCGCGAACGCGAACATCCCCATCAGGTGCTCGACGAACCGGTCACCCCAGTGGTGATAGGCCTTGAGCAACACTTCGGTGTCGCTGTGCGAGAAGAACCGGTACCCGTGCCCGGACAGTTCGCGGCGCAACTCCTGGTAGTTGTAGATGCAGCCGTTCCAGCAAACGGTCAACCCGAGTTCGGGATCGACCATGGGCTGGGCGCCCGCTTCGGTCAGGTCAATGATTTTCAGGCGGCGGTGACCCAGTGCGACCCGGCCTTGCGACCACACACCGGCCGCGTCCGGACCTCTGGGTGCCATCGCGTCAGCCATGGCCGACACCGCTGATATATCCGGTGTCCGGCCATCGAGACGCACCTCCCCGGCGGCTCCACACATCGATATCGACCCTACAAGGATCTCGCTGCGGTGTCGCAACCAAGGTGGGTCGGCCCGTCGCGACGGCGTGTCCCGGTCTTGTCGGCAGGCAGCCGTATTCTCCTCGCATGAGGCCTGGATTCGGCTTCCGGATAGCTCGTGACGAGCTGATTCGCGATTTCGGCGCGCAGGCGACCGTGCGGGGTGAGCGCTATGCCGCCGAAGGCCGCGTGCGTGACATCGAGTTCGATGACGACGAGCACCTGCTGCGTGGACGGTGCGTGGGTTCGCATGGTCAGCTCTATGTCCTTGAGGTCGGGCTGTCACCGGGCAGCCGGGCTGTCGTCGAATGGGCTCTGTGTTCATGCCCGGTCGGCTCGTTCTGCAAACACGCGGTCGCCCTGGTGACGGCGGCCTCGCCCGCCGACCCGGCCGCCCCGGCGGTCGAGCGCTGGCGCTACGTGTTGGACAAGGTGCTCGACGAGGTGGCGGTTCCCGCGGGCGGCGGCAAACCGATCGCGCTGGAGTTCTCCGTGGGCACCCCGACGCGCTACCGCCCGGGGACATTGCTGATGCTGCGCCCGCTGACGATGGGGAAACGGGGCAACTGGATCTCCCGGGCGTTGACGTGGCGGCGCCTCATGGATCATCCCGACGCGGGCGAGTTCGACCGTGACCAGTACCGGGCGGTGCGGGCACTGGTGTCGGAGATGGAGCGGTACTACCCGTCGCGCGGCAGCGAGGGGATGTTGCTCAACGGAATGCCGGCCACCCTGTGGCCCCGGCTGGACGAGGCGCTGGATGCGGGCGTGACGGTTCTGGCCGACGACTCGAGCGGGATCCGCGCGGTCGAGCTGGTCAAGAACGTCCACCTGCGGTTGGATTTCGCCGCCGACAACGGTGGCGGTGCCGTGATGTCGGTCGCGCTGATCGTCGACGGCGAGGACAGCGACCCTGACGGCGTCGGGCTGATCGGGATGCCCGCTCCGCACGGAATGTTTCAGGTTGTCGATTCGGTGCTGCGCCTTGGCGCCTTCGACCCGGTGCCGGGGCGCACCATGGCCGAGTTGCTCGGGCATCACGAGCAGGTGCACATCCCGGCCGACATGGCGCGCGAACTCGCCGTCGACATCCTGCCGCGCCTGGCGGGCACCGTGGACACCGAAGTCGCAGACGGTCTGTTCGTCCCGCCGACCATCACGGGTCCGATTCCCGCGCTGACGGTCAAGGTGGTCGACGGCGGCGCACGGGCGTTCTGGAGTACGCGGTACGAGGTCAACGATCAGCATCACGACTTCGACCCGATGTCGTCGGCGGGTTTGATCGGTTACCGCGATGCTGCCGCCGAACAGGCACTCTGGCAGCGGGTGATGCCCGCGTTGCAGGCGGTGGCAGCGGCCGCGCAGGACTGGAAAAGGCAAGCGGCACAGCATGTGAACCGCCGTATCACCACGACGCTGGACACCGATGCAGTCCACGAGATGCGGGCCATCGTCAACGCGCAGAGCGCCCGGGATGCGGTCGCCGTGGCGTCCCGGCAGACGCTGCTGGGCGGCGTGAACCTCACCCTCGTGGAGGCTGCCGTGCTGTGCGATCAAACCCTGCCCCAGCTGGACTGTTTCGCCGATCTGACGGTCGATGCCGACGAGCGATACCGCGCGGCCGGCGCCGATCCGGTGCTGACGTTTGCCGGGGACACCTCGCTTCCGGGCGATTGGTTCAGCCTCAACGTCACGGTGAGCGTTGACGGCGAGACCGTGGCGCTGGCCGAGGTGATCCGCGAATTATCCTCTGGCGCAACCCATATGCTTCTTCCGTCCGGCATCTATTTCCGGCTGGACACCCCCGAGCTGGTCCGGTTGCGAGCCCTGCTCGACGAGGCACGCGCGCTCGGCGAGATCGACGGGGACCGGGTCAATGCCGCCTCGATGAACATCACCCTGTGGGACGAGCTTCTCGAGCTCGGTGTCGTCGACGAGCAACTCGCCCGGTGGCGGACCAACCTGGCGCGGCTGGCCGCAGCCCGCCCGCCGGTCCCCGTCGACCTGCCCGCGGGCCTCGATGCCGAATTGCGTGACTACCAGCGTGACGGGCTGGACTGGCTGTCGTTCTTGTGGGACAACGGAATCGGCGGAGTGCTCGCCGACGACATGGGTCTGGGCAAGACCGTGCAGACCTTGGCGCTCATCGCCCGTGCCGTGGCGGGCGGGGCCGGCAAGTTCCTGGTGGTGGCACCGACCAGCGTGGCGCGCAACTGGGTGGCCGAGTGCTGCAAGTTCACCCCGGGTCTGAACGCGGTGGTGATCACCTCTACCGACGCGCGGGCCGGAGTGGGACTGGCCGAGCAGGTGGCGGAGGCGGATATCGTCGTCACCTCCTACACCCTGCTGCGCATGGATGTCGCCGCATACTCTCAGATCCAATGGGCCGGAATGGTTCTCGATGAAGCGCAGTTCGTGAAGAACCACGACAGCAAGACCCATCAGGCCGCGCGGCTCCTCGACGTGCCGTTCAAGTTGGCGATCACCGGCACCCCGATGGAGAACAACCTGATGGAGTTGTGGTCGCTGCTGTCGATCACGGTGCCCGGGCTGTTTCCGTCACCGAAGGTGTTCGAGACGTATTTCCGCAAGCCGATCGAGTCGGGCTCGGCCGACGATCTGCTCCCGGTACTGCGCAGGCGGATCAAGCCGGTGCTGCTGCGTCGCACCAAAGGCCAGGTGGTCCGCGAGCTTCCGCCGAAGAGTGAACAGGTTCTCACCATCGGCTTGACCGCCAAACACCGCAAGATCTACGACACCCGACTGGCCAGGGAACGGCAGAAGGTGCTGGGGCTGCTGGGGGACTGGGAGAAGAACCGGTTCCAGATCTTCCGGTCGCTGACCCTGCTGCGGCAATTGAGTCTGCATCCGGGGTTGGTCGACGACTCCGCACGTTCGGTGGGGTCGGCCAAGATCGACTTCCTGGTCGAACAACTCGATCAGCTGGTCGCCGAGGGGCACAGCGCGCTGGTGTTCAGCCAGTTCACCGGATTCCTCGCCATCGTGCGGGCACACCTGGACTCGGCGGGTATCGCCTACAGCTACCTTGACGGCTCCGTCGACTCCGACGGAAGGGCCAGAGCCATCGAGGAATTCGGTGACGGCACCAAGCAGGTGTTTCTGATCAGCCTGAAGGCGGGCGGATTCGGGCTCAATCTCACCGCCGCCGACTACTGCTTCCTGTGCGACCCGTGGTGGAGCCCGGCCGCCGAGGCGCAGGCCGTCGACCGGGCCCACCGCATCGGGCAGACCCGGCCGGTGACCGTCTACCGCCTGGTCGCGGAGAACACCATCGAGGAGAAGGTGGTCGCCCTGCAGGACCGCAAGCGGGCCCTGTTCGCCGCCGTCGTCGACGACGGAGATCTGTTCGGCTCCACCATCTCCGCCTCCGACATCCGTGAGCTGCTCGGGTGATCAGCGGGGCAGGCCAGCGGCCGGGGCCTCCACCTGCTTGATCGGCCCGGTGAACCAGTGCTTCACCGACACGTGCCAGTAGACGAACAGCAGCACCAGCACGCCGCCGACCAGCAGCGGGGTGTAATTCACGAACTTCCAATGGAAACTCGGGTCCCACGGCATGCCGCCCAGCGACGTCGGAAACATCGCGATGATCGAGGTCACGATGATCTCGATGATCGCCACCGGTGCCATCCACTTGTATCTGTTGCCGACGTTCCAGCGGCCCCGCTCGAAGGAGTCGCCCGCCTTCCACCGGTAATAGATCGGCACTGCGAAGCACAGGTACAGCCCCACCACGCCGATCGAGACGACCGCGTAGAACGCCACCGGTGAGGGCACCTCGACGCCGTTGACGGGAATTTTCACGGGCACGATGGCGGGCAGCGTGATGATCGCCGCGATCACCGCGGTGATCATGACGGCGTTGGCCGGTACGCGCGTCGCGTTGACCTTCGACCACAGCTGGTGTCCCGGGACCGCTCGGTCCCGGCTGAACGCGAACAACATTCGCGAGGCGCTGGTCTGGCAGGCGGTGGTGCAGAACAGCTGACCGGCGGTGGCGATCAGCAGCACCACGCCGGCCCACTTCGATCCCAGCGCCTGGGTGAAGATGGTCGCCACCGCCCCACCGTTGGCCGACACCTCATCGGAGTTCTGCACCGCGAACAGGAACGAGAGCAACAGGATCCAGCCGCCGATCGCCGAGTAGAAGATCGACTGCCAAATCCCCTTCGCGGCGGCATTGGCCGCGCTCTTGGTCTCTTCGGACAGATGCGCGGACGCGTCATAACCGGTGATCGTGTACTGCGTCAGGATTGCCGAGATCGGCAGCACGAAAAGCAGGAAGCCCCAACCGGACGTGGAACCGGAGAAGATCCCGGAGTTGTTGATGGTCTTGGCGAAAACCTCGGAGACCCCGGCGTGTTGGTCGGGCAGCAGCCACAGGATGGCGATCACAGCGGTGGCGCCCGCGACGTGCCACCACACCGAGACATTGTTGATGACCGCCAGCAGGTGCGACGAGAAGATGTTGATCACGGCCGAGGCCGCCAGAATGATCAGGAACATGATGAAAACCCGGGTCAGGCTGTAACCGGCCAGCCAGGTTTCACTGAAGGTGCCCAGGGTCAGGTCCAGGAATGTCGCGCTGCCGTAGGACACCGACGCCAGAATCGCGATCAGGCCGATGAGGTTGAGCCAGCCGGTGTAGAAGCCGGCCTTGGGGCCGCCCAGTTTGGATGCCCACCAATAGATTCCGCCCGAGGTCGGATAGGCGGAGACGAGTTCGGCCAGGCAGAACCCGATGATGAGGATGAAGACCGAGATGATCGGCCACCCCCAGGCGATGGCGGCCGGCCCGCCGTTGTTCCAGCCGAGTCCGAATGAGGTGAAGCAGCCCGCCAGGATCGAGATGATCGAGAACGAGATGGCGAAGTTGGAGAATCCGGACCAGGACCGCTGGAGTTCCTGGACGTAACCGAGCTTGGCGAGATGTTGTTCGTCGTCACTGAGTTGAGCGGTCGGTTCTTCGTGGCCCTCGGGCATGGCGGCTCCTCGTGATGCGGGCGGGTTGAGCGGATGAATCTGCGCTGAACACGGAGAATAGGGCGTTATTGGTCTGTTGTCCTACCTTTTGAGCGTGACAATCATGCTAATTCGGTGCACGATCGTCACGTCATACGCGAGGCAATGGTCGGCTTGAGGGCGGGTTGGCCGGCGAGTCCCCACACGGGCAGGAGGGTGCGCAATGAGCCAGAACCCCGGCATGCTGGCAAAGGCCGACCTGGAGCAAATGGTGGCGGCCGGTGAGGTCGACACCGTGATCGTCGCCTTTTGCGATATGCAGGGCCGGCTCACGGGCAAGCGGGTTTCCGGCCGGTTGTTCGTCGAGGAGGTCGCCGCGCACGGCGCCGAGTGTTGCAACTATCTGCTCTCGGTAGATGTCGACATGAACACGGTCGGCGGCTACTCGATGTCGAGTTGGGACACCGGGTACGGCGACATGGTGATGACCGCCGACTTCACCACCTTGCGGTTGATCCCGTGGCTACCCGGCACCGCGCTGGTGATGGCGGACCTGTCGTGGCTCGACGGTCGCCCGGTCGAGCAAGCGCCGCGCAGCATCCTCAACCGCCAGATCGACCGGCTGGCCGAGCGGAAGCTGATCCCTTACGTCGGTACCGAGCTCGAATTCATGGTGTTCGACAACACGTTCCGAGAGGCCTGGGCTGCCGGTTACCGCGACCTGACCCCGGCCACCGACTACAACGTCGACTACGCCGTGATGGCATCGACCCGGATGGAGCCGCTCCTGCGCGACATCCGGCGCGGTATGGAGGGCGCCGGGCTGTACTGCGAGGGCGTCAAGGGCGAGTGCAACCTGGGCCAGCAGGAGATCGCGTTCCGCTACGACCACGCCCGCACCACGTGTGACAACCACACCATCTACAAGAACGGTGCCAAGGAGATCGCCGAGCAGCACGGCAAGAGCCTGACGTTCATGGCGAAATTCGATGAGCGCGAGGGCAACAGCTGCCACATCCACATCTCGCTGCGCGGCGAGGACGGCAGCCCGGTGTTCGCCGACCAGGACGACCCCCAGGGGATGTCGCCGATGTTTCGCAGTTTCGTCGCCGGCCAGCTGGCCACGTTGCGCGAGCTGACGCTCATGTATGCGCCGAACATCAACTCTTACAAGAGGTTTGCCGAGGGCAGCTTTGCGCCCACGGCCATCGCCTGGGGTCTGGACAACCGCACCTGCGCGCTGCGTGTGGTCGGCCACGGCTCCGGCATGCGGGTGGAATGCCGGGCGCCCGGCGGCGACGTCAACCAGTACCTTGCGGTGTCGGCGCTGATCGCGGGCGGTCTGTACGGCATCGATCACGAGCTGAAGCTGACCGATCCGTTGCCGGGCAACGCCTATGCCAGTGAGGCGCAACGGTTACCCACCACACTGGCCGAGGCGGCCGAGCTGTTCGAGAAATCCGAGGTGGCGCGTACCGCGTTCGGGAACGACGTCGTCGAGCACTACCTCAACAACGCGCGGGTTGAGCTGGCGGCCTTCAACTCTGCGGTGACCGACTGGGAAAGGGTACGTGGTTTTGAGCGGCTCTGAGATGGGTGCAAGCCCGGTCCGCCCCGTCCTCGGCATGACGACGTATCTGCAGCGGGCGCAGACCGGGGTGTGGGATGTGCAGGCGAGCTTCCTGCCCCAGATCTACTTCGAAGGTGTCACCCGCGCCGGCGGCGTTGCGGTGCTGTTGGCGCCGCAGCCGGTGAACCACGACATCGCCGACCGGGTGCTCGACAGCGTCGATGGCCTGGTGATCACCGGGGGGCCGGACGTTGACCCGGCGCGCTACGGACAGGAGCCGCATCCGGCCACCAACGAGCCGGCCACCGCGCGCGACGACTGGGAGTTCGCGCTACTGGAAGCTGCACTGCGGCGCGGCATCCCGGTGCTCGGCGTATGCCGGGGAGCCCAGGTGCTCAACACCGCACTGGGCGGCACCCTGCACCAGCATCTGCCCGACGTGATCGGGCACACCCACCATCAGAAGGGCAATGCGGTGTTCGGCACGTCGGCCGTGCACACCGTGCCCGGCACCCGGCTGGCCGGGCTGATCGGCGAGACATCCGACGCGCAGTGCTATCACCACCAGGCCATCGACAGGCTCGGTGAAGGCCTGGTGGTCAGCGCCCGTGACACGGACGGCGTGATCGAGGCTGTCGAGGTGCCCGGCGACGCCTTCGTGGTCGGCGTGCAATGGCACCCCGAGGAAACCCTTGACGACCTGCGGCTGTTCGCCGCCGTGGTCGATGCCGCCAGAAACTATGCGACAGAAAGGATCTCATGACTTCCAGCCAGGTCGTCAATCCCGCCACCGAGCAGGTGTTGACCACCGTCGAGCACCTTGACGTGGGTGCCGTCGACGATGCGGTGGCCCGTGCCGCCGTGGCGCAACGGTCGTGGGCACGGCTGGCTCCGGCCGAGCGGGCTGCGGCGCTACGCGCGTTCGCCGCCGCCGTCGACGCCCACATCGACGAGCTGGCCAACCTGGAGGTCGCCAATTCGGGGCATCCGATCGGTCAGGCTGAATGGGAGGCCGGGCATGTCCGGGATGTCCTGCAGTTCTATTCGGCCACCCCGGAACGGTTGAGCGGCAAGCAGATCCCGGTGGCCGGGGGGCTGGATGTCACGTTCAACGAGCCGCTGGGTGTCGTCGGGATCATCACGCCGTGGAACTTCCCGATGACCATCGCCGCGTGGGGCTTTGCCCCGGCGTTGGCGGCCGGGAACGCGGTCGTGCTCAAGCCCGCCGAATGGACACCGCTCACCTCCATCCGGCTCGGTGAACTCGCGGCCGAGGCCGGTCTGGACCCGGATCTGTTCCAGGTGCTGCCGGGCCGGGGTTCCGTGGTGGGTGAGCGGTTCGTCACCAATCCCGGCGTGCGCAAGGTGGTGTTCACCGGCTCCACCGAGGTGGGGATGCGCGTGATGGCCGGCGCGGCGGCTCAGGTCAAGCGTGTGACACTGGAATTGGGCGGCAAGAGCGCCAACATCGTGTTCGACGACTGTGATCTGGAGAAGGCTGCCGCCACCGCACCGTACGGGGTCTTCGACAACGCTGGGCAGGACTGTTGTGCGCGTAGTCGGATCCTGGTGCAGCGCAGTGTCTATGACCGATTCATGGAACTGCTGGAACCGGCGGTCAAGGGTGTTGCCGTGGGGGATCCGACGGCGCGTGACACCGAGATGGGGCCCTTGGTCTCACGTCCGCACTGGGAGTCCGTGTCGGCCTACGTGCCCGACGGCGCCCCCGTGGCATTCCGGGGCAGCGCCCCCGATGGCCCCGGGTTCTGGTTCCCGCCAACGGTATTGACGCCGCAGCGCAGCGACCGCACCGTGACCGAGGAGATCTTCGGCCCGGTGGTGACGGTGCTCGCCTTCGAGGACGAGGCCGACGCGATCGCGCTCGCCAATGACACCCCCTACGGGCTGTCGGGCTCGATCTGGACCGATAATCTCTCGCGCGCCCTCCGGGTGTCGCGCGCGGTGGAATCGGGCAATCTCAGCGTCAATTCGCACTCGTCGGTGCGCTACAACACACCGTTCGGCGGTTTCAAGCAGTCCGGGCTGGGACGCGAATTGGGGCCCGACGCGCCACTGTCTTTCACCGAGACCAAGAACGTCTTCATCGCCGTCCAAGACTCACAGTAGAGATTCGCAGTAGAGGAGCAACAGATGGATCTGACCCAACGCCTGGCCGGCAAGGTCGCCGTCATCACCGGCGGTGCCAGCGGTATCGGGCTGGCGACCGGCAAGCGGCTGCGGGCCGAAGGGGCCACGATCGTGGTGGGCGACATCGATCCCACCACCGGAAAGGCCGCGGCCGACGATCTCGGCGGATTGTTCGTGGAGGTCGATGTGGCCGATGAGGCCGCGGTGGACAACCTCTTCGACACCGCCGCGGCCACATTCGGCTCGGTCGACATCGCCTTCAACAATGCCGGTATCTCCCCGCCAGAGGACGACCTGATCGAGAACACCGAATTGCCGGCCTGGCAGCGGGTGCAGGACATCAATCTGAAATCGGTGTATCTGTCCTGCCGGGCGGCACTGCGTCACATGGTTCCGGCCGGTAAGGGTTCGATCATCAACACCGCGTCGTTCGTGGCGGTGATGGGTTCGGCCACCTCGCAGATCTCCTACACCGCCTCCAAGGGCGGCGTCCTGGCGATGTCGCGCGAGCTGGGCGTGCAGTACGCGCGCCAGGGCATCCGCGTCAACGCCCTGTGCCCGGGCCCGGTGAACACCCCGCTACTGCAGGAGCTGTTCGCCAAGGACCCTGAGCGCGCCGCGCGGCGGTTGGTGCACATACCGCTGGGCCGCTTCGCCGAGCCAGAAGAACTGGCCGCCGCGGTCGCGTTCCTGGCCAGTGAAGACGCGTCGTTCATCACCGGCTCGACGTTCCTGGTCGACGGTGGCATCAGCTCCGCGTACGTGACACCTCTGTGACACCCTGGTAAGTCGCCATGACAGCCGAACCGGATCCACAGCAACCGACCGCCGGGTCATCTGATTCGCGGCTGGCCGGGGAGGCGGCCACGGGTGCACTGCTGCGTCCGGTCCGGCTGGGCAACGCGTTCGAGGACACCGTCGGCCGGCTGTTGGAGACGATTCGGCTGGGAGTGCTCGGTCCGGGGGAGTCGTTGCCGCCCGAGCGTGAACTCGCCGCACGCCTCGGCGTCAGCCGCGACACCGTTCGCGAGGCGATCAAATCGCTTGCCGACGCCGGTTACCTGGTGTCCAAGCGGGGGCGGTACGGCGGCACATTCCTGGCAGCCGAGTTGCCCCGGCACACCGCCGACGGGCCGCGCCCGACGCGCGAGGAGATCGACGATGCACTGCGGTTGCGCGAGATTCTGGAGGTCGGGGCGGCGCGGATGGCGGCCGGTCGCACCTTGAGCGCGGCCGAGCGGGACGGATTGTGGTCGAGGCTGGCCGATGTCCGCGCTGCCGAACCCGACGACTACCGCCGGCTGGACTCGCGTCTGCACCTGGCCATCGCCGAGGCGGCGGGCTCCCCGTCGCTGGTGCCGCTGGTGGCCGAGAACCGGATGCGGCTCAACGCCCTGCTGGATCGGATCCCGCTGTTGTCCCGCAACATCGCCCACTCCGACGAACAGCATGAGGCGATCGTCATGGCGATCCTGGCCGGGGACAGCGAGCGGGCCGCGGCGGCCATGCTGGCCCATGTCGGGGGATCGTCGGCATTGCTGCACGGCTTCCTGGACTAGATTCGAACGGTGGACCAGCCCGGGAACGAAACCCAGGTAGCGCGTGCGTCGTCGGCTCTGGCCGATGTCGATACGCCGGCATGGGCACAGCGTTTCGACCTGCTGTCCGACCCGCATCGGTTGGAGATCCTGCTCAGCCTGCACCGGGCGCCGGATATCTGCGTGAGCGATCTGGCCGCCGCGCTCGGCCGGTCCGAGAACGCGGTCTCTCAGGCGCTTCGGGTCCTGCGCGACCAAGGATGGGTGAGTTCGGCCCGCGTCGGGCGGATGGTGAGGTATCGGCTTGACGACGACATCGTGCACGACCTGCTGCATTGGATCGGTGCCAGGCACGGCTGACTTTCATCTGTTCACATAGACAGATGACACGTTGAGCCCTACGCTCGGCCGATGACCATCGGCGCGCCGACCGAAACGATCACTGGACCCGCTCGATTGGACCGCGCCGACTGGATGTCGATCGCCACGATGGCCGGTGTCGTGCTGTTGCTGCACGTATTTGGCTGGGGCGTGTTGGTTTTCGGTGTCGCACCGCAACACATCACGCTCGGATCCGCCGGAGTGTTCGGGGTCGGTCTGGGGGTGACCGCCTATCTGCTGGGCGTGCGACATGCCTTCGACGCCGACCACATCGCCGTCATCGACAACACCACCCGAAAGCTCGTGGGGGAGGGCACCCGCTCGCTGTCGTCGGGCTTCTGGTTCTCGCTGGGGCATTCCAGCGTGGTCTTCGGGCTTGCTTTCCTGTTGGCGCTCGGGGTCAGGGCCCTTGTCGGCCCGGTGCAGGACGAGGGCTCACCGATGCTGCAGACCCTGGGACTGATCGGTTCGCTGGTGGCCGGGACGTTCCTCATCCTGATCGGGTTGACCAATCTGGTTGCCGCGGTGGGTATCGCCAAGGTGTTCCGCGCCATGCGCAGCGGTGAATTCGACGAGGCCGAGTTGGAACGTCAACTGCAGCAACGCGGATTCCTGGCCCGGCTGCTCGGCCGGGTGATGCGGCGGGTCAACAAGCCGTGGCACCTGTATCCGGTCGGCTTCCTGATGGGTCTCGGCTTCGACACCGCGTCCCAGGTGGCGCTGTTGGTTCTCGCGGCCGGAACAGCGGCGTTCACGCTGCCGTGGTACGCCATCCTGGTGCTGCCGGTCCTGTTCGCCGCCGGGATGAGCCTGTTCGACAGCCTGGACGGCATTTTCATGGCGCGCGCGTACGGCTGGGCGTTCCTGCAGCCGATCCGCAAGGTCTACTACAACCTGACCGTCACCGTGCTGTCGGTGATCGTCGCGCTCGTTGTCGGCGTCATCGTGCTGGCCGGATTGCTGGTCGAACGACTCGGTGTCACCTCCGGACCGCTCGCCCTGATCGGCGCGGCGGACCTGGAATTCGCCGGCTTCGCGATCGTCGGCATTTTCGTGGCCAGTTGGGTCGTGGCTCTGGCCATCTGGCATTTCGGCCGGATCGAGCAGCGCTGGAGCACCAGCGTCTGATCGACCTCGCCGAAATCACCGCGTGACTGCGCTTCTGCAGCAGCCATTTCGTTGATCTCGCGGTATCAGCCCTCGGTCAGACCCAGCAGGGCGTTCTCGATCACCTCGGGCAGTGCCGGGTGAATCCAGTACTGGCCCCGGGCAACCTCTTCGGCGGTCTGCCCGAAGCTCATCGCCTGGATCAGCGGCTGGATGATCGAGGAGGCCTGATAGCCCATGATGTGCGCGCCCAGGATCCTGCCGGTGTCGCGATCACCGATCAGCTTGGCGATGCCGGTGGTGTCCTCCATCGCCCAGCCGTAGGCGGTGTCGCCGTAGGCCTGAACTTTGGTGACGTAGTCGTAGCCCTCATCGCGGGCCTGGGCCTCGGACAAGCCGACCATGGCGATCTGCGGTTCGGTGAACACCGCCGACGGTACGAACCGGTGATCACTGCGCACCATCGTCTCGGTGGCGTCCCAGTCACGCAGCAGGTTCTCCTTGACCACGCGTGATTCGTGGTTGGCCACATGCTTGAGCTGATACTCCGACGACACGTCGCCGAGCGCGAAAATGCCACGCGCCGTGGTGCGTTGGTACTCATCGACGATCACCAGGCCGTCCTCGTCGACTTCCACGCCGGCCAGTTCGGCGTCGAGCAGATCGCCGTTGGGAACCCGGCCGGTGGCCACCAGCAGCATGTCGGCGGGCAGTGTCTTGCCGTCGTCGAGTTCGAGCACGATCTTGTCGCCCTCGTGGTGGGAGCCGATCACGTTCTCGTGGGTGCGAACGTCCCACTTCTCGGCGGCCAGGGCGCTGAACCGGTGGCAGATCGTCTCGTCGCAATGACTGAGCAGGCAGTCGCCACGCACCACGATGGTGACCCGCACACCCAGCGCCGAGAACACGTGGGCGAACTCGGCCGAGACGAACCCGCCGCCGACGATCACCAAGTGCTCGGGCAGCTCGGGGATGCGCATGATGTCGTCGCTGGTGTAATAAGTGACACCGCAGTCCACGATGGCCGGTGGTACGTAGGCGCGGGATCCGGCGGCGATCACCACCTGATCGCTGCTGAACTCGTCACCGGCCTCGGTGCGCAGCGTGTACCGCCCGTCGGCGGTCTTCGGGCCGAACCGGGTGTGGCTGGCGTACACCGTGATGTGCGGGTCGTTGCGGCGGTAGTCTTCGCCGCCGGCCGCGATCGGATCGATACGGCCGAACACCCGCGAGACGATCTCGGGCCAGCGCACCTTGTCGATGTGGGCATCGACGCCGTACTTGGCGCCGGCCTTGATGGTGTCAGCGACGTCGGCGGCGTAGACGAGCATCTTGGTCGGGATGCAGCCGACGTTGAGGCAGGTGCCGCCGAACGTGCCCTGCTCGCAGATCGCGACCTTCTTGCCGGCGTAGCGCTCATCGAGAATGCTGTTGCCCGAGCCCGTGCCGATGATCGTCAGGTCGTAATGTTCCATGTGCGCTCCCTATCCGGAAGATGTTGTGCTCGGTAGGTTTTGCAGGCTCAGGTAGAAATCCAGCCAGCGGTCGAGCTCGCGATAGGCCGCCGTCCGGGCGTCGGCCATGGACAGGAAGACGTCGTGTTTGGCGTCGGTTATCGGGGCGATCGTGCTGTGGTTGCCCACGCAACCGGACCACCGCGCGATCTGACGGACGTCGAGCACGGCATCGCCGCGCTGCATCGCTGCCGAATCCGTTGATTCGGTGACACTGCGGTTCGAACGCAGGATCAGGTTAGGTACCCCGACGTCCAGGCCTCGATGCAGCCGGGCCTGCCCGCGACGGATGGCGTTGATCCAGCCGAGGGTGATGGGGAAGCCGCCCAACGGTTTCCACTCGAGGTTGTAGTCGAACTCGCCGTCGTAGTCGCGGTGCAGTGTGGTGCCGTAACCACCTTCGGTGGGCTTACGGATCACCGACAGCTTGCGCAGCCGGGCCAGGGCGATCAGAGCGGCCGACGTGGGTGCGGTGCGCAGGATGGCCGGTCCGTGCAGATCGAAGAACGGGCTGTTGAGGACCAGCCCGCCGACGTGGTGGGCGGCCAGCTTGCCTCTCCGGCGCAAACGGTCGGCGAACAACGTCAGAATCAGCCCGCCCGCCGAATGCCCGTACAGGCACACCGTGGCGTTGCCGGTGTCGGCGGCGATGGTGGCCAGGGCACGCTCCAGTTCGGTGTCGTAACGGGCCAGGTCGGTGGTGAAGTGCGGGGTCTGCCCCTCTTGGCGGGAGCGTCCGCATTTGGACAGATCCAGCGCGTAGAACGCGAACCCGCGGTCGGCGAATCGATCCGCGAGCTCGGTGTGGAAGAAGTAATCCGTGTAGCCGTGCAACGCCAGCACGGCGTGGGCCTGCGGGGCCGCTTCACCGCGGCGCACCAGGGTGGCGGTCAGGTGGCCTTCGCCATCGGGATCGGGCCCCACGTCGATGGTCTGCTGCCAGAACCCCGGCAATACATCCGGCTCCCACGCGGGCTCCCGTGACGTCACGGTTCCACCCTAGCTGCGCGCCGAAAGCCAGAGCAGCAACGTATGCCCCCGACCGGCAAATATGTGGACACGGTCTCCGCTTGTCGGGTCGAGTTCGGGAGCACCGGTGGCTACTTGTCGGCTGGTGGCGGCCGATGGGTGACAGACAGCACTACCATGCCCGGCCAACTGGGATTCGTCGCGCGATAACCTTGGCATAACAGCAAGCCGTCGACGTCGACGGGCAGCGCGATACGAAGGACGAGCGATCAGGGTGTCTGAGGCAAACGTGGGTACGACCGTGAAGACAGACGTCGTGCTGGTTGGCGCCGGCATCATGAGCGCAACCCTGGGCGCCCTGATCCGCCTGTTGGAGCCAGACTGGTCCATCACCATGATCGAGCGCCTCGACGGTGCCGCCGCGGAGAGCAGTGACCCGTGGAACAACGCGGGTACCGGGCACTCGGCGCTGTGTGAGCTGAACTACACGCCCGAGCTGTCCGATGGCTCCATCGACACCACCAAGGCCATCAACGTCAACGAGCAGTTCCAGGTGTCGCGGCAGTTCTGGGCCTACGCGGCCGAGAACGGCGTGCTGCCCGACGTGCGCGGCTTCCTCAACCCGATCCCGCACGTCAGTTTCGTTCACGGCGCCGCCAACGTCGATTACCTCAAGCGCCGTCACGAGGCGCTCGTCGGCAATCCGCTGTTCGCCTCGATGGAGTTCATCGCCGACAAGGACGAGTTCGCCCGCCGTCTGCCGTTCATGGCCGCCAAGCGGGACTTCTCCGATCCGGTCGGGCTGAACTGGTCGCAGCACGGTACCGACGTCGATTTCGGCGCGCTCTCGCGCCAGCTGATCGGCTTCACCGCGCAGCGCGGTATGGACACCCTGTTCGGCCACGAGGTGCGCAACCTGCGCAAGGAGTCGGACGGCACCTGGACGCTGAAGGTGACCAACCGGCGCACGGGACTCAAGCGCAAGTTCAACGCCAAGTTCGTGTTCGTCGGTGCCGGCGGCGGTGCACTGCCGTTGCTCCAGAAGTCCGGTATCCCGGAGGCCAAGGGCTTCGGCGGATTCCCGGTGGGTGGTGCGTTCCTGCGCACCAACAACCAGGCGCTGACAGCGGGCCATCAGGCCAAGGTGTACGGGTTGCCGCCCCTGGGCGCCCCGCCGATGTCGGTGCCCCACCTGGACACCCGCGTGATCAACGGCAAATCCTGGCTGCTGTTCGGTCCGTTCGCGGGCTGGACGCCGAAGTTCCTCAAGCAGGGCAAATTCACCGACCTGCCGTTGTCGGTCAAACCCAACAACATCATGTCCATGCTCGGTGTCGGACTCACCGAGATGGGCTTGGTCAACTACCTGGTCGGCCAGCTGCTGCTCAGCGAGGCCGCGCGGGTCGACACCTTGCGCGAATTCGCGCCCAGCGCAGTCGATTCCGATTGGGAGTTGGACATTGCGGGCCAGCGGGTGCAGGTGATCCGCCGCAAGGGCGCCGGTGGTGTGCTCGAGTTCGGCACCACTGTGCTCACGGCTGCCGACGGCAGCATCGCCGGTCTGCTGGGCGCCTCACCCGGCGCGTCCACCGCGGTGCCGGCCATGCTCGACGTGCTTGAGCGCTGCTTCACCGACCGCTACCAGAGCTGGCTGCCCAAGCTCAAGGAGATGGTGCCGTCACTGGGTACCAAGTTGTCCGACGAGCCCGGCCTGTTCGACGAAGTCTGGGCGTGGGGGACCAAGGCGCTCAAGCTGGACGAACCTGTGACTGCGTGACCGGGGCGGGCGGATGACGGTCGCACTACGCCGTAGCTGGGCCAAAGACCTCGACGTGCCAACGCTTTACGAGCTGCTCAAGCTCCGTGTCGAGGTGTTCGTGGTCGAGCAGGCGACGCCTTACCCAGAGCTCGACGGCCGCGACCTGCTCGCCGAGACCCGCCACTTTTGGCTGGAAAGCCCCGATGGAGAAGTCATTTCGACTTTGCGGCTGATGGAGGAGCACCCCGGCGGCGAAAAGGCGTTCCGGATCGGCCGGGTGTGCACCAAACGCAGTGCCCGGGGGAGCGGACACACCACCCGGCTCATGCAGGCCGCGTTGGCCGAGGTCGGCGACTACCCGTGCCACATCAACGCCCAGACTTACCTGATCGATATGTACGGCCGGCACGGATTCGTCCGCGACGGCGACGAATTCCTTGACGACGGAATCCCGCATGTGGCGATGGTGCGGCCCGGAGCCGATGCGACGCGAGAGCGAGTCTGATGACGGCGGAGAGCCACGCGTACCCCTTCAGCGCGCTGGTCGGCCAGGACCGGCTGCGGCTGGCATTGCTGCTGTGCGCAGTCCACCCTGAGATCGGCGGCGTGCTGATCCGCGGCGAGAAGGGCACGGCGAAATCCACAGCGGTCCGCGGCTTGGCCGCGGTGCTGTCCGCGGTCGACGACGATGCCCGGTTGGTCGAACTGCCCATCGGCGCGACTGAGGACCGGGTGGTCGGTTCACTCGACCTGCAGAAGGTGCTGCGCGACGGCGAGCACGCCTTTTCGCCGGGCCTGCTGGCCCGCGCCCACGGTGGTGTGCTCTACGTCGACGAGGTCAACCTGCTGCACGACCATCTGGTCGACGTGCTGCTCGATGCGGCTGCCATGGGCCGGGTACATGTTGAGCGCGAAGGGATTTCGCACTCGCACGAGTCTCGGTTCGTCCTCATCGGCACCATGAACCCCGAGGAAGGCGAGTTGCGCCCGCAATTGCTCGACCGCTTCGGGCTGACGGTGGATGTGGCTGCCTCCCGCGACGTCGACGTTCGCGTCGAGGTGATTCGGGCCCGCATGGCCTACGAGGCCGACCCGCGGGCTTTCGTCGATCGTCATGCGGCTGCCGACGCCGAGCTGGCCGAGCGAATAGCCACGGCCAGGGCGGCTATCGGCTCGGTGGTACTGCCCGACACCGAACTGCGCCGCATCGCCGCCCTGTGCGCGGCATTCGACGTCGACGGGATGCGCGCCGATCTGGTGGTCGCACGCACCGCCGTCGCCCACGCGGCGTGGCGCGGCGCCACCACGGTTGCCGAAGACGACATCCGGGTGGCGGCCGAACTGGCGCTGCCGCACAGGCGCCGCCGCGATCCGTTCGACGATCCGGGACTGGACCCCGAGCGTCTTGAGGAGGCCATGCAGCAGGCGGGGGAGTCCGCGGCGCAGACGGAGCCAGAGGCGGGGCCCGAGCCCGATCCGGACTTCGATCCCGATTTCGACCCGCCCGGCGGCGGGGCCGACTCCGCTCCTGAAAATGCTGCACCGCAGGGTAATTCGAAGTCGTCTACGCGTCCGAGTGCCCCGCCGGCGGCGGTGTTCCGGACCAGGGCGCTGGTGGTCCCTGGTGTCGGGGAGGGCGCCCCGGGCCGTCGATCGCGGGCCCGCAACCGCACCGGCACGCCGATCGCGGCGACCGCCGAAACCGGTAGCGGGCACGGGCTGCACATGTTCGCCACCCTGCTCGCCACCGTCGGTCGCCAACAGGATGCGGGTCGTCCGCGGCCCCGTCCCGAGGACATTCGTCGTGCGGTACGTGAAGGCCGCGAAGGCAATCTGGTGATCTTCGTCGTCGATGCCTCCGGGTCCATGGCCGCCCGCGACCGGATGTCGGCCGTCACCGGTGCGACGCTGTCGCTGCTGCGTGACGCCTACCAGCGCCGGGACAAAGTCGCGGTGATCACGTTCCGCCGGCAGGACGCCCAGGTGCTGCTTCCGCCCACCACCTCGGTACACATCGCCGGCCGGCGGCTGGCCCGGTTCGACACCGGGGGCAAGACCCCGTTGGCCCAGGGTCTGATGGCGGCCCGCGATCTCGTCATCCGGGAGAAGGCCCGCGACCGCGCTCGGCGCAGCCTGGTGGTGGTCCTCACCGACGGGCGCGCGACCGGTGGCCCGGATCCGCTGGGCCGCACCAGGCAAGCCGCGGCCGCGTTGGTGGCCGAGGGTGCCGCCGCCGTGGTGGTCGACTGTGAAACATCGTTTGTGCGCCTGGGATTGGCCGGACAACTGGCCGAACAACTGGGGGCGCCGGCGGTACGGCTCGAGCAGTTGCGCGCGGCCGAGCTGACCCGGCTCGTCCAGCACCAGACCGCCGCTTGACCGGCCCCAGACTCCGCGCAGGAAGGACCGCACCATGCCACAGGGACAGCCGCTGACCGTCCCCGACGACGGCCTGACCACCAAGGCCCGCCGCAATGCGCCGCTGCTCGCGGTGCACACCGGTCCGGGGAAGGGAAAGTCGACCGCGGCGTTCGGGATGGCGCTGCGGGCGTGGAACCAGGGCTTCTCGGTGGCGGTGTTCCAGTTCGTGAAGAGCGCGAAGTGGAAAGTCGGGGAGGAGGCCGTGTTCGGACAACTCGGTCGGCTGCACGACGAACACGGGGCCGGCGGACCGGTGGAATGGCACAAGATGGGATCGGGCTGGTCCTGGACCCGCAAGCACGGCAGTGACATCGACCATGCGGCGGCCGCCGCAGACGGCTGGGCCGAGATCCGCCGTCGCCTGGCCGAGGAGCGCCACGGCTTCTACGTGCTCGACGAGTTCACCTACCCGCTCAAGTGGGGGTGGGTCTCGGTGGAAGAAGTCGTCGAGGTGCTCAGCACGCGGCCCGGCACGCAGCACGTGGTGATCACCGGACGCGACGCCCCGCAGGCCCTGATCGATGCCGCGGATCTGGTGACGGAGATGACCAAGATCAAGCATCCGATGGATGCCGGCCGCAAGGGCCAGAAGGGCATCGAGTGGTAGGCGGGACGTGGTGAGCGCGGTGCGCGGGTGACCACTCCGGCGGTGGTGATCGCCGCACCGGCCTCGGGCAGCGGGAAGACCACGGTGGCAACGGGTCTCATCGGTGCACTGCGCCAGGCCGGTCATGCGGTGGCCCCGTTCAAGGTCGGGCCGGACTTCATCGACCCCGGATACCACGCCCTGGCCGCTGGCCGTCCTGGCCGCAACCTGGATCCGGTTCTGGTTGGCGAGGATCTGATCGGTCCGCTGTACCGGCACGGCTGCGCGGGTGCCGACATCGCGGTCGTCGAGGGCGTCATGGGCCTGTTCGATGGCCGCATCGAGGGACAGATGACCGGTATTCCGCGCGGTTCGGCCGCCCAGGCCGCCGGTCTGCTGGGAGCTCCGGTGGTGCTGGTGGTCGACGCCCGCGGGCAGAGCCACAGCATCGCCGCGCTGCTGCACGGATTCGTCACGTTCGACCCCGCGGTGCGGATCGCCGGGGTGATCCTCAACCGGGTCGGCTCGGACCGGCACGAGGCGGTATTGCGCCAAGCCTGTGAGCACGCCGGGGTCGCGGTACTCGGCTCGATCCCGCGGGCCTATGAATTGACGGTTCCCTCAAGGCATCTCGGGCTCATCACCGCTGTCGAACACGGCCGTCAGGCGCGCGACGCGGTGGCCGCCATGACCGCGCTGGTGGCCCGTCACGTCGACCTGGACGCCGTTGTCGCCGCATCGGCCGCCCACGTGACTGCCGAGCCGTGGAGTCCGGCGGTGGAGTCGGTGACCGATGTCACGGTGGCGCTGGCCGCCGGGAAGGCGTTCAGCTTCAGCTACGCCGAACATGCCGAACTGTTGCGCGGTGCCGGGGCTCAGGTGGCCGAGTTCGACCCGCTGACCGAACCGCTGCCCGCAGGTGCCGACGCACTGGTGCTGCCGGGAGGGTTCCCCGAACAGTTCACCGCCGAACTGTCGGCCAACGATCTTGTCCGCCAGCAGATCAGGGACCTGGCCGCCCGCGGCGCCCCGGTGCATGCCGAATGTGCGGGCCTGACCTATCTGGTCGACGACCTCGACGGGGTACCGATGTGCGGTGTGCTGGCCGGCTCGGCGCGGTTCACCGAGCGCCTGACCCTGGGATACCGCGATGCCGTCGCTGTCGTCGATTCCTGTCTGCATGCCGCCGGTGACCGCGTCACAGGGCATGAATTCCACCGAACCACAGTGGAATTCGTCGACGACGTGCCACCGGCGTGGGCCTTTGCCGGTCCCGGGCAGGCGGTTCGGCGCGACGGCACGGTTCGGGGCGGCGTGCACGCCGGTTACCTGCACACCCACCCCGCGGCGCACCCCGAGGCCATCGCCCGCTTCGTGGCGTCGGCGGTGCCGACCCAGCGGGCCCGCAGTAGCAACCTCTAAGCTCGGCGGGTGATCCGCACGCGAGGAGGAATGTGGACGCCGCGCACGCGAGGAGCAATATGAACCCGGAGAATGCCTACCTCGTCGGCCTGCGGTTGTCCGGCAAGAAGGTCGTCGTTGTCGGCGGCGGGACCGTCGCGCAACGTCGGCTGCCCCTGCTGATCGCCCACGGCGCCGACGTGCACGTGATTGCCCGGGCGGCCAGCCCCGCGGTCGAAGCGCTGTCGCACGACGAACCGGGGATCACGCTGCAGCTGCGCGACTTCCGCGCCGGCGACCTCGAGGGTGCCTGGTATGTGCTCGCGGCCACCGACGACTCCGAGGTCAATGCCGCCATCGCCGCCGAAGCCGACGAACGGCGGATCTTCTGTGTCCGGGCCGACGTGGCCCGCGAGGGATCCGCAGTCACCCCGGCCACGTTCGACTCCGACGGCCTCTCGGTGGGTGTCCTCGCCGGTGGCGAGCATCGCCGCTCGGCGGCCATCCGCACCGCGATCCACGAAGCACTGCAGCGCGGCGTGCTCTCCGCCGATGCCGGTGCGGAGCCGGGAGAGGCCCCCAAGGGCGTGGCGCTTGTCGGCGGCGGTCCCGGCGACCCCGAGCTGATCACTGTGCGGGGACGGCGCCTGCTGGCGCGCGCCGACGTCGTCGTCGCCGACCGGTTGGCCCCTCAGGAGCTGTTGGCCGAACTCGGACCCCATGTCGAGGTGATCGACGCGGCCAAGATCCCCTACGGCCGGGCGATGGCGCAGGAGGCCATCAACCAGGTTCTGGTCGACCGCGCCCGCGCCGGAAAATTCGTGGTCCGCCTCAAAGGCGGCGATCCGTTCGTCTTCGCCCGCGGTTATGAAGAGGTCCTGGCGTGCACCGAGGCCGGTATCCCGGTCACCGTCGTTCCCGGTGTGACCAGCGCCATATCGGTACCGGCGCTGGCCGGGGTTCCGGTCACCCACCGGGGCATGACGCACGAGTTCGTGGTGGTCAGCGGCCATGTTGCGCCCGGCCACCCCGAATCGTTAGTGAATTGGGATGCGCTGGCGGCGATGACCGGCACGATAGTGCTGCTGATGGCGGTCGAACGCATCGAGTTGTTCACCAAGGCGCTCCTGGATGGCGGCCGACCTGCGGATACGCCAGTCCTGGTGGTGCAACACGGCACCACCGTCGCGCAGCGCACCATGCGGGCCACCCTCGCGGACGCGCCCGAGAGGATTCGTGCGGACGGCATTCGACCTCCGGCGATCATCGTGATCGGCCCCGTGGCCGCCTTCGCTGGTTAAAGGATTCTTAAGATTCCGGTAAGGTGGCGCGGTATGACGGCACTCAACGACGCCGAGCGCCAGGGCCTCGCTGCCCGCCTCCCGTCCTGGTTCCCGTCCTGGGGCTTCCTTTCCGCAGTCATCGCGATCGGCGGTATGCAACTGCTGGCCACCATGGACAGCACGGTCGCGATCGTCGCGTTGCCACAGATCCAGGACGAACTCGGCCTTTCCGACGCCGGGCGCAGCTGGGTCATCACCGCCTACGTCCTCACCTTCGGCGGCCTGATGCTCCTCGGCGGACGGCTCGGGGACACGATCGGCCGCAAACGCACCTTCATCGTCGGTGTCGGCTTGTTCATCATCGCGTCGATCCTGTGCGGCATCGCCTGGAATGAGACCACCCTGGTCATCGCCCGGCTGCTGCAGGGCGTCGGCGCCGCTATCGCGGCACCTACAGGGCTCGCGCTCGTCGCGACGACGTTCCCCAAAGGCCCGGCCCGCAACGCCGCCACCGCGGTGTTCGGCGCCATGACCGCAATCGGTTCGGTGATGGGCCTGGTGGTCGGCGGAGCTCTCACCGAGGTGTCCTGGCGGTGGGCCTTCCTGGTCAACGTGCCCATCGGGCTGGTGATGCTGTACCTGGCCCGTACCTCGCTGCAGGAAACGCACCGCGAGCGCATGAAGTTGGATGCCGCCGGCGCGCTGCTGGCCACCCTGGCCTGTACGGCTGCGGTGTTCGCCTTCACCCAGGGCCCCGAGAGCGGCTGGTTGTCCCCGATCACGCTCGGCTCCGGCGCTGCGGCAGCAGTCTTCGGCATTGCCTTCCTCATCGCCGAACGCAGCGCCGAGAACCCGGTGGTGCCGTTCGACCTGTTCCACGAGCGCAACCGCGTCGCCACGTTCGCGGCGATCTTCCTGGCCGGCGGCGTTCTATTCACCCTGACCGTGCTCATCGGCCTGTACGTGCAGGACATCCTGGGCTACAGCGCGTTGCACGCCGGCATCGGCTTCATCCCGTTCGTGATCGGTATGGGCATCGGGCTGGGGGTCTCGTCGCAAATCGTGCGGTTCTTCCAGCCGCGGCTCGTGGTCATCGCGGGCGGCATCCTGGTGCTCGGAGCGATGCTCTACGGCTCCACGCTGCACGCCGGTATTCCGTACTTCCCGAACCTGGTGGTGCCGATCACCATCGGCGGTATCGGCATCGGCATGATCGTGGTGCCGCTGACCCTGTCGGCCATAGCCGGTGTCGACATCGACCGGATCGGTCCGGCCTCGGCCATCGCGCTGATGCTGCAGAATCTCGGTGGTCCACTGGTCCTGGCGATCATCCAGGCCGTCATCACCTCGCGCACCCTCTATCTGGGCGGGATCACCGGGCCGGTCAAGGACATGAACGGGCCGCAGCTGGCAGCACTTGATGCCGGCTACACCTACGGGTTGTTGTGGGTGGCCGCGGTCGCGGTCCTCGTCGGCATCGCGGCACTGTTCATCGGTTACAGCTCTGCTCAGGTGGCCCACGCCCAGGACGTCAAGGACGCGATCGACGCCGGAGAACTCGAGGTCGACTGACGGCTTGAGAGGTCGACGCCGATGAATCGCCGGGAGATTTCCGAGGCCATTGGCCCGCTGGGCTGGCGCCTGGTGTTGGGAGCGCTCTACACCGAGGTGTTGGCGCCGTCGATGGCCGATGCCGCCGCTGCGGCCTCTCATGCTGTGCACGCGGCCGGTCCCGATGCGTCGGGCCACCTTTCGATCGACATCCGGGCCGACCGGGCCGTGCTGCGGCTGCGCACCCGCGACGCCCATGCGGTGACCGAACGGGATCTGACGCTCGCCGGCGCGGTGTCACAGGCGCTCGCGGCACACGGCTTCGAGCTGACCACCGGGCCCGGCGCGATCCAGGCATTCGAGATCGCGATCGACGCTCTCGACATCGGCGCCATCCGCCCGTTCTGGAAGGCCGTCACGGGCTATGTCGACGAGCCGGGCGACATCGACCTCAATGCGGGGCTTGTCGATCCGTTCGGTCGCGGCCCGGCCATCTGGTTCCAGCAAATGGATTCCCCACGGCCGCAGAGAAATCGGATCCACCTCGACATCGACGTCATCCACGATGCGGCGCAGGCCCGCGTCGACGCGGCATTGGCCGCCGGCGGCAGATTGGTCAGTGACCGGGTGGCGCCACGCTTCTGGGTGCTGGCCGACGCGGAGGGCAACGAGGCCTGCATCTGTACCTGGCAGGGCCGTGACTGAAGACACGCCTTAAGGTTGTCGCCTGTGATCACCCGCATGTCCGAGCTGTTCCTGCGAACTCTGCGCGACGACCCCGCTGATGCCGAAGTACCCAGCCACAAGCTGCTGATCCGGGCCGGCTATGTCCGTCCGGTCGGCCCCGGCATCTACAGCTGGCTGCCGCTGGGTCTGCGTGTGCTGCGCCGGATCGAGAAGATCGTGCGGGAAGAGATGAACGCGATCGGCGGCCAGGAGATCCTGCTGCCCGCGCTGCTGCCGCGCGGCCCGTACGAGACCACCAACCGCTGGACCGAGTACGGCGACACGCTTTTCCGGCTGCAGGACCGCCGGGGCAACGACTATCTGCTCGGGCCGACGCACGAGGAGATCTTCACGCTGACGGTCAAGGGGGAGTACTCCTCCTACAAGGACTTCCCGGTGATCCTCTACCAGGTCCAGACCAAGTACCGCGACGAGGCGCGGCCGCGCGCGGGCATCCTGCGTGGCCGGGAGTTCGTGATGAAGGACTCGTATTCGTTCGACGTGGACGAAGACGGGCTCAAGAACGCCTACCACGCCCACCGCGAGGCGTACCAGAAGATCTTCGGCCGCCTCGGTGTGCGCTACGTGATCGTGTCGGCGGTCTCCGGCGCGATGGGCGGCAGTGCCTCGGAGGAGTTCCTGGCCGAGAGCGAGGTCGGTGAGGACACCTTCGTGCGCTGCCTGGATTCCGGGTACGCCGCAAACGTCGAAGCGGTGATCACCCGGGCTCCTGCGCCGCTGCCCATCGAGGGGCAGCCCGCGGCGCAGGTGCACGACACCCCGGATACCCCGACCATCGCGACCCTGGTCGACTGGGCCAATTCGGCTGGCCTGGAGCAGTTCTCGGGCCGAGAGGTGACCGCCGCCGACACCTTGAAGAACGTCCTGCTCAAGACCCGTGAGCCCGGTGGCGAGTGGGAGCTGCTGGCCGTGGGCGTCCCCGGTGACCGTGAGGTCGACGAGAAGCGCCTCGGCGCTGCGCTGGAGCCGGCCGAGTTCGCGCTGCTCGACGACGCCGACTTCGCCAAGAACCCGTTTCTGGTCAAGGGATATGTCGGTCCGAAGGCGTTGTTGGACAACGGTGTTCGCTACCTCGTCGACCCGCGTGTGGTGGACGGCACGGCGTGGATCACCGGTGCCGACGCCTCCAACAAGCATGTGGTCGGCCTGGTCGCGGGCCGCGACTTCACCCCCGACGGCACCATCGAGGCCGCCGAGGTCCGCGACGGCGACCTGTCGCCGGATGGTGCCGGCCTGCTGACCTCGGCCCGGGGCATCGAGATCGGCCACATCTTCCAGCTGGGCCGCAAGTATGCCGATGCCTTCACCGCCGACGTGCTCGGCGAGGACGGCAAACCGGTGCGGCTCACGATGGGCTCGTACGGCATCGGGGTGTCGCGCATGGTCGCGGTGATCGCCGAGCAGCAGCACGACGAGCTGGGCCTGCGCTGGCCGAGCGCCGTCGCACCCTTTGATGTGCACGTGGTCGTGGCCAACAAGGACGATGCCGCGCGGACCGGAGCGACCGAACTCGTCGCCGCCCTCGACCGGCTGGGCCATGAGGTGCTGTTCGACGACCGCAAGGCCTCACCCGGCGTGAAGTTCAAGGACGCCGAGCTGCTGGGGATGCCGTGGATCGTGGTTGTCGGGCGCGGTTTCTCCGACGGTGTGGTCGAGCTGCGCAACCGGTTCACCGGCGAGAACCGCGAGATCGCCGTCGACGACGCGGCCGCGGAGATCTCGGCCGTACTCACCGCCGGCTGAGCGTCGTCGCTTTCCACCGCAGGGTCGCTGCGTCTCGCGCGCAGCAACCAAGGGGTGGAAATCGGCGAACGGCTATTCAGCTCCGCCGGGGAAGGCGACCGTCACCGGCCAGGCATTCACGATCGCGCGCCACTTCGCGGCGGTGACGGCTGTCTGCGAAAGCGCGGTCACCGCGAACGCGCGGTCCTCGGGGCTGGTGGCCTGTTCGAGCACGGCACGCCAGGCCACCGAGGTGTCCTCTTCCATGCGTATCGCCAGGTTGGCGGCGTCGGTCGGGTCGGACACCGGAGCGGGCAGCTGATAGCCGGCCGCGGGCAGCGGTGGGGTGACCGAGCGCGCTTCGAGCATGCTGATGGCCGATTCGCGGCGTGACCGGTGTTCGGCCATCGCCGTGGCCACCAAGGCGTTTTCCTCGACCGTCGAATGGGCCGACACCAGCCCGTAGCCGTAGATGGCCCCGTGCTCGACGGCCACGGCGTCGAACAGGGCGGCGTCGGCGGCCGTGGTCGGGCGGGTCGGCGATGTGGTCGATCGTGGTCCCGGTGAGGTCACTGTCCGCCTCCCAGTGCGACGGTGTAGGCGGCCGTGCATGCGGCCGCGATGGATCCGAGTAGGCCGGCGCGATAGCCGGAGAGCGTGCGGGCCAGACCCGAGGCGCTGTCGGCGGACTGCTTGAGCGCGTCGACCACGTCGTCGACGCCGGGTGCGGATGCATTGGTGCTCGGGGTGGGCTTGGCGGTGGTACCGGCCGCGTCGGCGGTGTCGCTCGCGGGGGCAGTACCCGTCATCCGGGTCAACTCATCGGACAGCGCCTCGGCGTGCGCGGTGCGGTCATTCGCCACCGCGGTCAATGCCCGTGTGGCCGCTGATTGCGCGGGCTGGGCGGCCGCCGCAGCTGCCGCCAGTGCGCTGTCGGCACGCGCCCGGTCCCACTGCTCGGTCAGGTCGTCCACTTCGGGCTGGGGCGTCGTCGTACCGCAGGCGGCGGCGGTGGCGCCCAACAGGGCAATCGCCGCGGCCGAGAGCAGTACGCGCCGCCGGCTGATGTCTGCATGGGCGCTCGGCACGTGAACATCCTGCCATTGCCCGAGGGCCGGTCTGACGCGGCGCTGACCGGCCGGCGAGCTCCGGGGCGACGACATTCGCCACGCACCAGCTCTCGATTGGCGGTTGCTGCGGCGGGCCTGGCGTATCGTGAATAGGCGATTCCGGGGCCGATCCAGGTGGCGGGCCCTGGCATTTGTGTCGGAGACAATTCAAGATGAGGAGCTCGCCGTGGCACCGGATCCAAAGTTGCGGTCTGCGGATTTGCCGTCGCAGTCGCAGGTGATCGAGCTACTTGACGGCGAGTTCGCGCGCGCCGGTTACGAAATCGACGATGTCGTGATCGACGCATCAGTTCGTCCGCCCCGCATCACCGTGATAGCCGACGGCGAACAGGGCCTGGATCTCGATTCCCTGGCGGCCCTGTCGCGTACGGCCTCGGAGCTGCTCGATCAGGTCGCCCACGGCGACACGCCGTATGTGCTCGACGTCACCTCCCGGGGTGTGGACCGGCCGCTGACCGAGGCCAAGCATTTTCGCCGCGCCCGTGGGCGCAAGGCCGAGCTGACGCTGACCGACGGATCGGTCTTCACCGGCAGGCTGGGCGAAACCGACGGCACGATGCTGAAAGTCGTGGTGCCAGAAGGGCGTGAGTTGACCGTCCGTGAGCTGGCACTTGCTGATATCGCCAAAGCCGTTGTGCAAGTGGAGTTTTCACCTCCAAACCGACGTGAACTGGAACTGTCGGGAGAAACCGGGAAGGGGGCCGGCGAATGAACATCGACATGGCGGCGCTGCATGCCATCGAAGCAGACAAAGGCATCACCGTCGACGTGGTCGTCGAGACCATCAAATCGGCATTGCTCACCGCGTATCGCCACACCGAAGGGCATGAGCCCGACGCGTACATCGACATCGACCGCAAGACCGGTGTGGTCAAGGTGATCGCCCGGCAGACCGATGCCGACGGCAACGTGCTGCACGAATGGGATGACACGCCTGAAGGATTCGGCCGGATCGCGGCCACCACGGCGCGCCAGGTGATCTTGCAGCGGCTGCGTGACGCGGAGAACGAGAAGACCTACGGCGAGTTCGCGGCCCATGAGGGCGACATCGTCGCCGGCGTGATCCAGCGCGATGCGCGGGCCAATGTCCGCGGACTGGTCGTCGTACGGATCGGCAGCGAGACCAAGGGCTCCGAAGGCGTGGTCCCCAGTGCCGAGCAGGTGCCGGGGGAGCGCTACGAGCACGGCGACCGGCTGCGCTGCTACGTCGTCGGCGTCACCCGGGGCGCCCGCGAGCCGTTGATCACACTGTCCCGCACCCACCCGAATCTGGTCCGCAAGCTGTTCTCACTGGAAGTACCCGAGATCGCCGACGGATCCGTGGAGATCGTGGCGGTGGCCCGCGAGGCCGGGCACCGGTCCAAGATCGCGGTGGCCTCCCGGGTCCCCGGTCTGAATGCCAAGGGCGCGTGTATCGGCCCGATGGGCCAGCGGGTGCGCAATGTGATGAGCGAACTGTCCGGCGAGAAGATCGACATCATCGACTACGACGAGGACCCGGCCCGCTTCGTCGCCAACGCCCTGTCGCCGGCCAAGGTGGTGTCGGTTTCGGTGATCGACGAGGCCGCCAGGGCCGCACGAGTGATCGTGCCGGATTTCCAGCTTTCCCTGGCGATCGGCAAAGAGGGCCAGAACGCCAGGTTGGCGGCTCGGCTCACCGGTTGGCGGATCGATATTCGCAGCGATGCGGCGCCGCACCCAGACCAGGATGTCCGGCCCGGGGCGGTACACGATTGACAGAAGTGCCCGGCGTTTCGGAGCACAGCCCCCGGGGCGGTAGACTCAGCCGTGATCCAGCGCGAGATTCCTGCTCTGACGCATCGAAGCACCTCCGACACCTCTGTCGGACCAGTGCGGACCTGCATCGGGTGCCGGAAGCGAGAGTTGGCCGCCGAGTTGCTCCGAGTGGTCGCGGTGACCGACGGGAACGGGAACACTTCCGTAACCGTTGACCCCACGGCAAGCCTGCCAGGGCGTGGTGCGTGGCTGCACCCCGACCAGCAGTGCGCACAGATGGCAGTGCGGCGACGAGCTTTCGTCCGAGCGTTGCGACTCACCGGTTCACCGGATACATCCGCGGTGATCGAGTACGTCGAACGGATCGCTGAAGATCTCGACAGCTCGATGCCCCGGCAACAGAACAGGTAGCGAAGAACATGAGCACACCGTGAAGTCCCGATGACCATGCGTCATAGCTAAACCCGAGGCGCGGCGCCTACCACCGCTGTTGCCTCCAGACGAGGAGATGTAGTGGCAGCAGGTAAGGCCCGTGTGCACGAGTTGGCGAAGGAACTCGGTGTCACCAGCAAGGAACTCTTGGCCAAGCTCAAGGAGCAGGGCGAGTTCGTAAAGTCGGGGTCCTCCACAGTCGAGGCGCCGGTCGCGCGTCGGCTGCGCGAATCGTTCGGCGCGAAAAACGGCGGTAAGAAGACCGAAGACAAGCCGCGTCCGCAGGCTGGGTCCACGTCCGCGGCACCCAAGCCCGGCGCTCCCAGCCCGGCGACGGCAGCCAAGCCGGCGGCGGCCAAGCCCGCCGCTCCGGCGGCTGAACCCGCGGCTCCGGCCGCAGAGGCCGCCCCGGCAGCGCCGCGGCCCGCAGCGCCCAAGCCCGCAGCTCCGCAGCCCCCGGCTGCGCCGAGTGAACCGGCTGCCGCCGCGCCCAGTGCCCCGGAAGCACCGGCACCGGGTGCTACGCCCGGTCCCCGGCCCAGCCCCGGTGCCACGCCCGGCCCGCGTCCCGGCCCGGCATCGGGCGCGCCGAAGCCGGCCCCGCGCGCTCCGCGGGTCGGCAACAACCCCTTCTCATCGCAGCAGCCCGTCGAGCGGCCCATCCCGCGTCCGCAGCCGCGGCCGGGTGCCCCGCGTCCCGGCGGCGGCCCGCGTCCGTCTCCGGGCAACATGCCCCCGCGTCCGGCAGGTGCCGGTGCTCCGGGTCGCGGCGGCCCACGTCCCGGACCTCGTCCGGGCGGTGGACCCCGTCCCGGCGGCGGCGGTCAGGGAGCTCGTCCCGGTGGTGGCGGCGGCGGTAACTACCGCGGCGGCGGCGCCGGTGGCGGTGCCGGTGCCGGTGCAGGCGGAGCGGCTGCCGGAGGTTTCCGGGGTCGTCCCGGTGGCGGTGGCGGCGGTCGTCCCGGTCAGCGCGGTGGCGCGGCCGGTGCGTTCGGTCGGCCCGGCGGTGCCCCCAAGCGCGGCCGCAAGTCGAAGCGGGCGAAACGCGCCGAATACGAGAACATGCAGGCACCGGTCGTCGGTGGCGTGCGGTTGCCGAAGGGCAACGGCGAGACCATCCGCCTGGCCCGCGGCGCATCGCTCTCCGACTTCGCCGAGAAGATCGACGCCAACCCGGCCGCACTGGTCCAGGCGCTGTTCAACCTCGGTGAGATGGTCACCGCGACCCAGTCGGTCGGTGACGACACCCTGGAGCTGCTCGGCAGCGAGATGAACTTCAAGGTGCAGGTCGTCTCGCCCGAGGACGAGGACCGCGAACTGCTGCAGTCCTTCGACCTCACCTACGGCGAGGACGAGGGCGGCGAGGACGACCTCGAGTTCCGGCCGCCGGTGGTCACCGTCATGGGTCACGTCGACCACGGCAAGACCCGACTGCTGGATACCATCCGTAACGCCACCGTCCGTGAGGGCGAGGCCGGCGGCATCACCCAGCACATCGGTGCCTACCAGGTCGAGGTCGATCTGGACGGCAACGTCCGGCCGATCACCTTCATCGACACCCCGGGCCACGAGGCGTTCACCGCCATGCGTGCCCGCGGTGCCAAGGCCACCGATATCGCGATCCTGGTGGTCGCGGCCGACGACGGCGTCATGCCGCAGACGGTGGAGGCCATCAACCACGCGCAGGCCGCTGACGTGCCGATCGTGGTGGCGGTCAACAAGATCGACAAGGAAGGCGCCGACCCGGCGAAGATCCGGGCTCAGCTCACCGAGTACAACCTGGTGGCCGAGGAGTACGGCGGCGAGACCATGTTCGTCGACATCTCGGCGAAGCAGGGCACCAACATCGAGGCGCTGCTGGAAGCGGTCGTCCTGACCGCCGACGCATCCCTGGACCTGCGGGCCAACCCCGACATGGAGGCCCAGGGTGTGGCGATCGAGGCGCACCTGGACCGCGGTCGCGGCCCGGTGGCCACCGTGCTCATCCAGCGCGGCACGCTGCGCGTCGGCGACTCGGTGGTGGCAGGCGATGCCTATGGTCGCGTCCGCCGCATGGTCGACGAGCACGGCGAGGACGTCGAAGAGGCGCTGCCCTCGCGTCCGGTCCAGGTCATCGGCTTCACGTCGGTGCCCGGTGCCGGTGACAACTTCCTGGTTGTCGACGAGGATCGCATCGCCCGCCAGATCGCCGACCGGCGCAGCGCGCGCAAGCGCAACGCCCTGGCCGCGCGCAGCCGCAAGCGGATCAGCCTGGAAGACCTGGATTCGGCGCTGAAGGAAACCAGCCAGCTGAACCTGATCCTCAAGGGCGACAACGCCGGTACGGTCGAAGCCCTCGAGGAAGCCTTGATGGGCATCGAGATCGACGACGAAGTGGAACTGCGGGTCATCGACCGCGGTGTCGGTGGCGTCACCGAGACCAACGTCAACCTGGCCTCGGCTTCGGACGCGATCATCATCGGGTTCAACGTCCGTGCCGAGGGCAAGGCGACCGAACTGGCCAACCGCGAGGGTGTGGAGATCCGGTACTACTCGGTGATCTACCAGGCCATCGACGAGATCGAGAAGGCCCTCAAGGGCATGCTCAAGCCGGTCTACGAGGAGAAGGAGCTCGGCCGCGCCGAGATCCGCGCAATCTTCCGGTCGTCCAAGGTCGGCAACATCGCCGGCTGCCTGGTCACCTCGGGGATCATGCGTCGTAACGCCAAGGCCCGGCTGCTGCGGGACAACCTGGTGGTCGCGCAGAACCTCACGGTGTCCTCGCTCAAGCGGGAGAAGGACGACGCCACCGAGGTCCGCGAAGGTTACGAGTGCGGTCTGACTCTGACCTACAACGACATCAAGGAAGGCGACGTCATCGAGACGTACGAACTCGTCGAGAAGGTGCGGACCTAAGGCATGGCTGACGAGCGCTTGCGCGAGGAGCATGATGCCTGATCCGGCACGGGCCAAGCGGCTCGCCAAACGGATCTCCACCATCGTCGCCTCGGCGATCGAGTACGAGATCAAGGATCCCCGCCTGGCGGGGGTCACCATCACCGACGCGAAGGTGTCGGGCGATCTGCACGACGCCACGCTGTACTACACGGTGCTGGGGTCCTCACTCGAAGACGAGCCGGACTATGCCGGTGCGGCGGCGGCGCTGGAGAGCGCCAAGGGCGTGTTGCGGACCAAGGTGGGCGCCGGGACCGGGGTGCGATTCACCCCGACCCTGGCGTTCGTCCGCGATACCGTGCCCGACGCGGCGCACCGGATGGAGGAGCTGCTGGCCCGGGCCCGGGCTGCCGACGAGGATTTGGCGAGAGTTCGGGAGGGCGCCAAGCACGCCGGCGACGCGGACCCGTACCGTGTGAGCGGGGCGGAAGACATGGACGGGCTTGCCGACGGGGCAGACACAGAGGATGCCGGTGACCGCGATCGAACGGATGACTGATACTGCTCGACCTTCCGGTCTGCGCGTCGACGCGCAGACGGCCGCGGACCTGCTTGCGGACGCGGCGAGCGTCAGTGTGGTGTGCCACGTCTATCCCGATGCCGACACCATCGGCGCCGGTCTGGCGCTGGCACAGGTGCTCGACGACGCGGGCAAGCAGGTCGAGGTAGCCTTCGCGGCGCCCGACCAGCTGCCCGAATCCCTGCAGACCCTGCCGGGCGGGCATCTCATGGTTGCGCCGAGCGCGATCCGCGATGACGCGGACCTGGTTGTCACAGTGGACATTCCGAGTATCAACCGCCTCGGTGCGTTGCGCGCGCTGGCCGAGGACGGCCGCCAGGTGCTGGTCATCGACCATCATGCGTCCAACCAGCTGTTCGGCACCGCCAACTATGTCGATCCCACGGCGGACTCCACCACCATGCTGGTGGCCGAGCTTCTCGACGCCTGGGACAAGCCCATCGACAAGTGGGTGGCGCACTGCCTGTACGCCGGACTGACCACCGACACCGGTTCGTTCCGCTGGGCCACCGCTCGGGCGCACCGGCTGGCGGCCCGACTGGTCGAACTCGGGGTGGACAACGCCTCGATCAGCCGTGCCCTGCTCGACACCCACCCATTCGCGTGGCTGCCCATGCTGTCACGGGTATTGGCCTCGGCGCGCCTGCTGCCGGACGCCGTCGGGGGTCGCGGGCTGGTGTATGCCGTTGTACCGCATGACGAATGGTCCAGTGCCCGGCCCGAGGAAGTGGAGAGCATCGTCGACATCGTGCGCACCACCCAGCAGGCTGAGGTCGCGGCGGTATTCAAAGAGATTGAGCCGCAACACTGGTCGGTGTCGATGCGGGCGAAGTCGCTCAATCTGGCCACGGTCGCAAGCTCATTCGGGGGCGGTGGCCATCCGCATGCCGCCGGATACTCCGCGGCCGGGCCCGCCGACGACGTCGTTGAGGCCCTTGCGCAGGCTCTTGCCTGACTCCATCAGAGGGCATCTTGCTTCACTGCATCATGGGCGCCTCGCCTGGTGAATCACATGGTTGAGCCCGAAGGGGACGTTCCGGTCGCCCCGGCCACCACCCGTCGTATCGCCGGCCTGGCGCTTCCGGCGCTGGGAGTCCTGGCGGCCGAGCCCATCTACTTGTTGTTCGACATCGCGATCGTCGGCCGTCTCGGCGCACTGAGCCTCGCCGGGTTGGCCATCGGCGGCTTGATCCTCGGGCTGGTCAACTCGCAGGGGACATTCCTGTCCTACGGCACGACATCACGCTCTGCCCGTCTCTTCGGCGCCGGTGACCGGAAGTCCGCGGTGGGTGAAGGCGTGCAGGCCACCTGGTTGGCGCTCGGGCTGGGGCTGCTCATCATCACGGTGGTGCAGGCCGCGGCGGTGCCGCTGCTGGCGGCCATCGCCGGACGATCAGACATCGCCGACGCCGCGTTGCCGTGGCTGCGCATCGCCATCCTGGCCGCCCCCGCGATTCTGGTGTCCCTGGCCGGCAACGGCTGGATGCGCGGGGTGCAGGACACCGCCCGCCCACTGCGTTACGTGGTGTTCGGGTTCGCGGTGTCGGCAGTGTTGTGTCCGCTGTTGGTCTACGGCTGGCTGGGACTGCCGCGGCGGGGGCTGGCAGGTTCGGCGGTGGCCAACGTGGTGGGGCAGTGGTTGGCGGCCCTGCTGTTTCTGCGTGCCCTGGTGATCGAGAAGGTGCCGCTGCGGGTACAGCCGGCGGTCCTGCGGGCCCAGCTCACCATGGGCCGCGATCTGTTGCTGCGCTCGATCGCCTTCCAAGCCTGCTTCCTGTCCGCAGGGGCGGTGGCAGCGCGATTCGGTGCGGCCGCCGTGGCAGCGCATCAGGTCGTCCTGCAGGTGTGGAGTTTTCTCGCGCTGGTGTTGGATTCGCTGGCGATTGCCGCGCAGTCACTGGTGGGCGCGGCGCTCGGTGCCGGTCAACTCGCACATGCCAAGAGCGTGGCCTGGCGGGTCACACTGTTCTCCACGATGGCCGGAGTGGCGCTGGCCGTGCTGTTCGCCGTCGGCTCCTCGGTGCTGCCGGCGGTGTTCACCGACGACCAATCGGTGCTGGCCGCCATCGACGTGCCGTGGTGGTTCATGGTCGCCCAATTGCCCGTGGCCGGCATCGTCTTCGCGCTCGACGGCGTGCTGTTGGGTGCGGGCGACGCGAAGTTCATGCGCAACGCCACCCTGACCAGTGCGCTGGTCGGCTTCCTGCCGCTGATCTGGTTGTCGCTGATCTACGGATGGGGTCTGTTCGGCATCTGGTCGGGCCTCAGCACGTTCATGGTGCTGCGACTGATCTTCGTCGGCTGGCGGGCGTTCTCAGGTCGGTGGCTGGTCCCCGGGACCGCGTAGCTCACCGCCGGGTGCCGCTGACCACCCATACTGCGCCGCGACCCTTGCCTTGCCCCGCAACGCGCACGTCGCCGAGCCCGGCGTCGCGGCACACCGCGCCGAAGGCCTCGGCCTGCTGGTCGGTCCAGCCGTGGCTGGCCAGTCCGGTGGCATCGTCAGGTGATTGCCGTTCGATCGCGATCAACCGCCCACCCTGCGACAGCACCCGGTGTGCCTCGGCAACCGCTGTTTCGACGTTCTGCCAGTGGTGCACGGTGGCCAGCGCCCACACCACCGTCGCTGAGCCGTCCGGCACGGGCAGGGCTTCCGCCGTGCCCTCGCGCCAGGTGACGGGCCTGCGCCTCGGGGTGACCAGGCGCGCGAGTCGCAGCATGCTCGAGGCGGGGTCGACACCCGTCACCCGGGCACCTCGGCGGACGGCCACTCGGGCGGCTGTACCCGGTCCGCAACCCACATCGACGACATGGTCCGCGGCCGAGACCTGCGCGATATCGGAGGCCAGCCGGGCCTTCGCCCGGCCCATCATCAGGAAGATCAGCCCGCACAGCACCCCGGTGACACCCGCGAATCCGGGGTGATCGGCATGGTGATTGATCGCACGCCCGGCGTTCATGATGTAGACCTTGCCGGTTCAAGGTGGGTTGAAGTCAAATGGCGGCATGGACGTGATCCCGATCGGCGAGGCCGCCGCGCGGTTGCAGATGAGCCCGTCGGCGTTGCGGTACTACGACGAACGCGGACTGGTCTCCCCGCGGGAGCGGCGCGCGGGCAAGCGTATGTACGGACCCGAAGAGCTTCGCCGGCTCGCGTTGCTCAAGATCGTGAACCGGCTGGGACTTCCGCTCGACACCGCCGCGGCCGTGCTCGACGCGCCGAGCGAGCAGTGGCGCGAGACCGTGCGCGAGCAGATCGCCGCGCTGGACCGCGTGATCGCGCAAGCCCAAGGGGCGCAACAGTTTCTGACCCATGCGCTGCGCTGTCCGAAAGACCACCCCGCCCGTGAGTGCGCCACGATGATCGGAGCGCTGGACCGGCTCATCGACGGGATGAGCGTCGAAGAACTCGCCATCGATCAGACCGGAAACGGGTGGCTGGCCGACTGACCAGCCCGGCCCGCCTGTCACGCCTGACTCGGCGTCAGCGCACCTGCGAACGTCCCCGCTCGATCACGGCGCTGCGGCTGGCCGCGATGTCGTCACCGCTCGCCGTCGCCATCCACTCGCGGGCCGAGGCCGCTTCGATCCATAGCCCCTGGTCGGTCTGGGACTGGTCGATGCGGTGATACGAGGCCAGCAGGGCGCGGACGGCGGCCTGATTGTTGGCGACGATCGAAGCGGCGATCTTCCGGGCGGCGGGCAGAAGCTCGTCGTGGGGGACCACCTCGGTGACCAGGCCGGCGCGCAACGCGTCGGTAGCCGACAGGTAGTCGCCGGTCAGGCTCATCCGCCGGGCCAGGCCCACCCCGACCTTCTGTGGCAGGCGCACACTCAGGCCCCAGGTCGGCAGCAACCCCACCCGGGCGTGGGTGTCGGCGAACTTGGCCTGCTCGGAGGCGATCAGGATGTCGCAGTACAGCGCCAGTTCCAGGCCTCCGGTGACCGCGGCGCCGTTGATCGCGCCGATCACGGGCTTGGTCATGGCGGGCCACTTCGGGGAGATGTCGGGCAGCTCCGTGGTGTCGCCCAACTCCTTGAGATCCAAGCCCGCGCAGAACACGGGGTCGGCGCCGGTGAGGATGACGACGTCGACATCGTCGTCCGCCTGAGCGGTGCGCAGTGCAGCGTAGAACTCGGTGCGCAGCTGCGCCGAGAGCGCATTGCGCGACTGGGGCCGATTCAGCGTCAGGGTACGAACACGGTCGGTGGTGTCGACGAGCAGCACTGGGTCGGTCATCCGCTCACCGTAACCGCCGGGCCCAACGCGCCTATCGTGGGTGGCATGTGCCGCAACATCACAGAACTGCGAGGTCTGCAACCCGCCGCCACCGACGAAGAAATCGAGGCCGCGGCCCGCCAGTACGTGCGCAAGGTCAGTGGCATCACCCGGCCGACCGGCGCCAATGTCGAGGCGTTCGAGGCCGCGGTCGCCGAGGTCACCGCGACCACCACGCGGCTGCTCGACAGGCTGGCGCCACGGCGTCAGCCGCCCAAGACCGTTCCGCCACTGCGCCGGCCGGAGGTCCGCGCCCGGCTGGCCGCACAGTGAGCGAAAGCCTCGCGACTCAGCCCGCGCTCAAGGAGTGGAGCGCGGCGGTGCACGCGCTGCTCGACGGCCGGCAGACCGTGCTGCTGCGCAAGGGCGGCATCCATGAGAAGCGGTTCTCGGTGGCGGCACCCGAGTTCGTCCTGTTCCCGACGATCGCGCACAGCCATGCCGAACGGGTGCGGCCACAACACGCAGACCTGCTCGACGCCGCGGCGCCAGACAGCACCGACGATGCGGTGACCATTCGAGCCGGAGCGAAAGTTGTTGCGGCAGTGGAGGTCAACCGGCCCGACGCGATCGACGAGCTGGCGTCGTTACACATCTGGACCGCCGAGTCCGTGCGGGCGGACCGGCTCGATTTTCGCCCCAAACATCGACTGACCGTCCTGGTCGTCCAAGTGAACCCGCTACGCGCGCCGATCACGCTGGCCCGCAAGCCCGAGTTCGCCGGCTGCAAGAGCTGGGTCGACCTGCCGGTGCGGGCGGACTGGGGCACACCGGTGCACGACGACGCGGTACTGCGTGACGTCGCCGAGCGGGTGCGCCGAGCAGTGGGCTGACAGCGACAGTGCTGAGGATTGGAGTCACCACGTGACCGCAACCTTCAGCACTGTTCGCGCTCATCCGAACGGGTGCGCGCCTCAGCCGGCTGACGGCGGGACGGGGCCTGCCGGCAGCACCACCCTGGACACGCCATCGCGACCGTGATGCACGGTATGGGTGGCCCGCACCAGCTGAGAACCGGAGACCGGTGGCTCAGCGGTTCCCAGGTTGCGGGCGAACCGCGGATGTGAGCCGCCGGCGATCATCACCCGGATCCGCGACCCGGCCCGGAACCGATGGGCGACGGCATCGAGCTCGAGCCGAACCGGCCCGGTATGGCCGTTCAACCGGCGGAATCCGTCGGTTACGTTGCGGGACCGGCCTTTTGCGTCCACCTCGCTGATCCGGACGAAGATGTCGTGATAGGGGTTGTCGCAGCTGTGGGCCAGCTCGACGACAGGGCTGCCCGCCACATAGAGGTCGGTCGCAAGCGGGTCGCCGGTGAACGTCAGCACATCGCTGCGCCGGGCGAGGCGGGTGTCGTCGCGGTAGCCGCCGGTAGCTGCCAGCAACCGGCCGCCGACCGTGGGAGTGGGGTCGGCGGGGTGATAGACAAATGACGAGCCGGGTGCGGTTTCCGGGGGCGCGGCGGCACCGAGCCGTCCCATCGGCTGCAAGAACAACTCGTGCTCCGGCATGGCAGGCGGCCAGTCCGACAGCTCCACCCACCCGCGCCCGTTGATGTGAACACGGACCGGGCTGCGGGTGGTCTCGCCCTGGCCGGCCAGATGGGCCCCCAGCCAGTCGAGCGATTCGCCGACCACGGTGGCGACTCCCTTGGTCATCAACTGCGTGTGCGTCCAAGGGCCGACGGTCAACGCCACCGGGACACCGCGTCGGTGGAGCTGCTCGTACTGCTTCAGGCTCTGGTCCAGGAACAGGTCCTGCCATCCACTGAGCAACAGGATGGGTATCTCGGCCCGCTCCAATGCCTCGTCGAACCGCAGCTGGTCCCAGAACGGATCGTCGAGTTCGGGATGTTCCAGCCAGGACTCGAACCACGGTGCACCGCTGCCCAGCAACTGGCGGGCGGCCGTACCCATCGGCAGTCCGGCGGTCGCTTTGGCGAGCTCGGCGGGCCCGCGCAGCTGCCGGGAGAGGGCTTGCAATACGCCGGGCTCCTCCTGGCGGGCCACCATCGCGCTCCAGCCCAGGAAGTCGTTGAGGCTGAAGGCTCCGGTGCCCCAGGATGATGTGCTGAAATCGTGCGGCCCGACGGTGATGACGGCGGCCTTCATCTCCGGTGGCGGGTCGGCCAGCAGTGCCCACTGGGTGAAGCCGAGATAGGACAGGCCCACCGTGGCGAACGAGCCGGTGAACCACGGCTGGTCGCGTAGCCAGGCCACGGTGTCGGCGCCGTCGGCCATCTCGTGGACCATCGGCGTGAACGTCCCGCCCGAGCCGAACGTGCCGCGCACGCTCTGCAGCACGACGTGGTACCCGCGCGCCGCGTAGACCTGTGCGAACAACGGCGAGAAGGGAAACCTCCGGCCGTACGGCCCGCGGACCAGCAGTGTGCCCGCAGGGGAGTCGGTGACGGGTGCGTAATGGTCCGCGACCAGCTCGACGCCGTCGCGCATCGGCACCCGCAACCCGTGGTGCACGGTGAAGTCGGTCTGGTGCGGGGGCAGCCCCAGAACCCTGCTGGCGGCCTTACCGGCGAAGCGGTGGAATCTGTTCACGCGACCAGGCTACGGATCGGACACCGCCGTTCTCAGAACTTGTAGTACGGCGCCAGTTCATGGGCGCGCTGCAGGTTGGTCTGCAGGCAGTCCGGCCGGTCCGGGGAGTGGATGGGCGAGTAGAACAGCGACTGCTGGATGAGGCCGTAGCTGGTGTCGAACGCGATCATGCAGGTGATCCACCAGCGGTCGTTCCAGTCGGTGGGCTTCATGATCCAGTACTGGGCGGCCCGGTGGCCGTCGATATCCAGTTCGACCGCGTCGGGTGGGATGGTCTGCTCATAGGTGCGCCAGACGAATGCCTCGACCGCCATCTGGTAATTGCCCGCGTCGTAGTGGCAGCGCAGGCTGTCCTCGGGCTCCGGCGGGGTGACGGCCAGGCCGATCCGCTGGACCACGTCGAACGGGATGTCGTTGCAGGGATCGAACGGTGACGGGTCCGTGGTCTCGATGACCGGCCACTTGATCGTCGTGGACACGTTGGTCATCGGCAGATCCGTGACATCGAGGTGTAGTGGGCCGGCACCGGCGCCTTCGGAGGGGCTCGACTGCCACACGACTATCACCGCCGACACCAGCGCCGTCAATGCCGACAACAGGCGCAACTTGGCGGCCATCACACTCCCTCGCAGATTGGTGGCAAAACGTTCCCCGGCTTGCGGGGAGTGTAGCGGTCAGTCGCAACGGACTCGACCATAAACGAGAACCTGTTCTAGTTGTCAACGGCCCGCGATGCCGGCGCCCGGTTAGGCTGGTCCGTTGTGGTGGTGCAACTGTGATGGATCACGAGTCGAGGGACCGGCAGCCGATTCTGTGGGCGATCAGCGATCTGCATACCGGGCACAACGGGAACAAGCCGGTCACCGAGTCGTTGTACCCGGCCTCGCCCGACGATTGGCTGATCGTCGCCGGTGACGTCGGGGAGCGCACCGACGAGATCCGCTGGGCTCTGGACCTGCTGCGCAAGCGGTTCGCGAAAGTCATCTGGGTTCCGGGCAACCACGAATTGTGGACCACCAACAAGGACCCGATGCAGATCTTCGGCCGGGCGCGTTACGACTATCTGGTCGACATGTGCGACCAGATGGGTGTGGTCACGCCCGAGCACCCGTATCCGGTGTGGACCGAACAGGGTGGCCCGGCCACCATCGTGCCGATGTTCCTGCTCTACGACTACACGTTCCTGCCCGAGGGGGCTTCGACGAAAGCCGAGGGCCTGGCCATCGCCCGGGACCGCAACGTCGTCGGCACCGACGAGTTCCTTCTGTCCAGCGAGCCCTATGCGACTCGCGACGCCTGGTGCCGTGAGCGGGTGGCGGCCACCCGCAAGCGGCTCGACGATCTGGACTGGATGACCCCGACGGTTCTGGTCAACCACTTCCCGCTGGTCCGCGAACCTTGCGATGCGATGTTCTATCCCGAGTTCTCGCTGTGGTGTGGCACGACGGCCACCAAGGATTGGCACACCCGTTACAACGCGATCTGCTCGGTGTACGGCCACCTGCATATTCCGCGTACCACCTGGTATGACGACGTGCGCTTCGAAGAGGTCTCGGTCGGCTATCCGCGAGAGTGGCGCCGCCGCAAGCCTTTCCGCTGGCTGCGCCAGATCCTGCCTGATCCGAATTACGCACCCGGTTATCTCAACGAGTTCGGCGGACACTTTCAGATCACGGCCGAGATGCGTGCTCACGCTCAGCAGATGCAGGACCGGATCAAGGCCAGGCGCGCATGAGCGGCGCGTTGCTGGGCCAGGTGCTGCCCGACATGCCCGAGAAGATCGCCTGGGCCGAGTTGTATGACGATCCGCCGGGATTGACGGCGCTGCCCGAGGAGGCGGCACTGGTGGCCCGTGCGGTGGCCAAGCGCCGCAACGAGTTCACCACGGTGCGCTATTGCGCTCGCCAGGCGCTGGGCGAACTGGGCGTGGGCCCGGTGCCCATCCTCAAGGGAGACAAGGGTGAACCGTGCTGGCCCGACGGCATCGTCGGCAGCCTGACCCACTGTCAGGGCTTTCGCGGTGCCGTGGTCGGCCGCGTCGGCGGCGTGCGTTCGGTCGGCATCGATGCCGAACCGCACGATGTGCTTCCCGACGGGGTGCTGGGCGCCATCTCGCTGCCATTGGAGCGATCCGAGCTCGGCGGGCTGCCCGACGGCCTGCATTGGGACCGAATCCTGTTCTGCGCCAAGGAAGCCACCTACAAGGCGTGGTATCCGCTGACCCATCGCTGGCTCGGGTTCGAGGATGCCCACATCACGTTCACGGTGAACGGGAACGGTGCGGGCGGAACGTTCCGGTCTCAGATCCTGATCGATCCGGCCGCCGAACACGGCCCGCCGCTGACGGCGCTGGACGGCCGATGGTCGGTGCGAGACGGTGTGACGCTGACGGCGATCGTGCTGTGAGCGTTCCGGAACCCGCGCACGTGAGGAGCAGCCCAGATCCGGGCCTGGTGATCGTCGACAAGCCGGCTGGGATGACCAGCCACGACGTGGTGGGCCGGTGCCGCCGGCTGTTCGGTACCCGCAAGGTCGGGCACGCCGGAACGCTCGATCCGATGGCGACCGGGGTGCTCGTGGTCGGTATCGAACGCGCCACCAAGATCCTCGGCCTGCTCACTGCCACCGCGAAGTCCTATTCGGCGACCATCCGGCTCGGTCAGACCACCACTACCGAAGACGCCGAAGGCGAAGTGCTGCAGACGGTCTCAGCTGTGCACGTCAGTGACGCGCAGATCGAGTCCGCGGTCGCGGCGCTGCGCGGTGACATCGAGCAGGTGCCGTCGGCGGTCAGCGCCATCAAGGTCGCCGGGCAGCGGGCCTACAAACTGGCCCGCGAAGGACAGGTCGTCGAGCTGGCCGCCCGGCCGGTGCGCATCGATCGGTTCGAGGTGCTCGCGGTGCGGGGGGTGGACGAATTCGTCGACGTGGATGTCGACGTGGACTGTTCGTCGGGCACTTATATCCGAGCCCTGGCCCGCGACGTGGGTGTGGCGCTCGGTGTCGGCGGCCATCTGACGGCGTTGCGCCGCACCAGAGTCGGCCGATACGGCTTGGATGAGGCGCGGACGTTGGACGACCTCGCCGAAGAGGCGAGGCTGAGTTACTCACTCGACGAGGCCTGCCTGGTCGGATTTCCGCGCCGTGATCTCACCGCCGAGGAAACCGAGGACACCCGCCACGGCCGGCCGCTGAACCCGGCCGGGATCGACGGGATCTACGCCGCCACCGCGCCCGACGGCCGGGTGATCGCGCTGCTCGAAGACGGGCCGAAGCGCACCAAGAATGTGGTGGTGTTGCGGCCGGCGACGCTGTAACAGCGTCCAGGGGCTACTGACATGCAATCAAGTTGGTATGTTAAGTCGAAGGTGGCGTCCACCCCGGTCGACTAGGATTCCGACAATGTCGGAAGTGGTCAGTAATCGGGGCGGGCGGCGCACGCAGGCCGAGCGCAGCGCAGCGATGCGTACCCGACTGCTGGATGCCACTGTGGACTGTCTGGTCACCTACGGTTATGCCGGCACGACCACGCAGCGGGTCGCCGAAGTTGCAGGCGTTACGCGGGGCGCCCAGGTTCATCACTTCCGGTCCAAGGAAGACCTGGTGGTGGCGGCGATCGAGCATTTGGCCGAACAACGAGTGCAGGCCGCGGTACGTGATCTCGGGCGGGTGGCGGCGAACCCTGACGCTGCTTCGATGGTCCTCGATTATCTGTGGGAATCGCATCAGGGGCCGGTTTTCGTTGCCACACTTGAGCTTTGGGTGGCAGCACGCACCGATGAGGTGTTGGCCGCCCAGATCGAGCGCGTCGAACCGATCGTCACCGGCGCGTTGGTCGGTGCACTTGCGCAACTGGTCCCGGACCGGGTTGCGCAGAAAGAGTTGCGGGACCTGGCGTACACGGCCATGGATGCGCTGCGGGGGATCCTGCTGTCGAGTTTCGCTGACCGCGATCCCCGCCGGGCCAGAAAACGCTGGGACCGGGTGTGTGCGCACCTGCGCCGCATGCTCTCCGACACCCTGAGCGCTGAAGTCTCGTCGTAGTCCGCGCCACGGCCGGCCGTCGGTAATTCACTGCAGATCAGAAGGGCACCGTCAGCCCTCTTGTTAACATACAAACAGGTTGGTATGTTTCTGGCACCGCACAGAAAGAGAGGGTTTCATGCCCAACAAGGTGTATGTGATCGGTGTCGGGATGACGAAGTTCGAGAAGCCCGGTCAGCGTGTGAACGACGACGGATCGGCCTGGGACTATCCCGACATGGCGCGTGAGTCGGGTTCAAAGGCTTTGGCAGACGCGGGAATCGACTACCGCGAGGTCCAGGAGGCTTACGTCGGCTACGTCTACGGAGAGTCGACCTCAGGCCAGCGGGCGGTCTATGAGCTTGGTATGACCGGCATTCCGGTAGTGAATGTCAACAACAACTGCTCCACCGGGTCGACAGCGTTGTATCTGGCCACCCGCGCGGTGCGCAGTGGTATGGCTGACTGCGCGCTGGCGCTCGGATTCGAGAAGATGCAACCAGGTTCCCTCGGCTCGACATACGACGACCGGGAACAACCGATGGCCAAGCACTTCCTGGCGCTGGCCGAGATTTCCGAGGTGCTGTTCCCGCCGGCGCCGTGGATGTTCGGCGCCGCGGGTCGTGAGCACATGAAGCAATACGGCTCCACCGCTGAGCATTTCGCAAAGATCGGCCACAAGAACCACAAGCATTCGGTGAATAATCCGTACGCGCAGTTCCAGCAGGAGTACAGCCTGGACGACATCCTCGGCGCGCGCATGATCTACGACCCGCTCACCAAACTGCAGTGTTCGCCGACTTCTGATGGTTCGGGCGCGGCGATCCTGGCGAGCGAGGAATTCGTCGACGAGCACGGACTGGCCGAGCAGGCCGTCGAGATCGTGGGTCAGGCGATGACCACCGATTTCGAGAACAGCTTCGACGGTACCTGCAAGGCGTTGATCGGGTATCACATGAATGTCGCTGCCGCCCGGCAGGTTTACGACGAGTCTGGTCTCGGACCTGATGACTTCCAGGTGATCGAGCTGCACGACTGCTTCAGCGCGAACGAGCTGTTGCTCTACGAGGCGCTGGGGTTGTGCGCCGAGGGTGAAGCCGCGAAGTTGATCGACAACGGCGACACCACGTATGGGGGTCGTTGGGTGGTCAACCCGTCCGGCGGGCTGATCTCCAAGGGTCATCCGCTCGGTGCCACGGGCCTGGCTCAGTGCGCCGAGCTCACCTGGCAGCTGAGGGGAACTGCCGACAAGCGGCAGGTGGACAACGTGACTGCCGCTTTGCAACACAACATCGGCCTGGGCGGGGCCGCCGTGGTGACCGCCTATCAGCGGGCCGACCGGTAATCAACCAGAACACAAGGAGTAACGACAATGGGACACATCGAAGCGACCCGCGACCTGGCGGCCGGCCCCGATGCGCTGTGGGCGACCGTCTCTGACCCGCAGTCTTGGGACAAGTGGTTCACCGTGCACGACAAGTGGCTCGAAGAGCCGCCCGCCACGCTGACGGCCGGTGCGAAGCTCTCCGCCAAGATTGTCATGCTGGGTATGGCCAACAAAGTCGACTGGACCATCGAGTCGGTCGACGCGCCCCACAGCCTGGTTCTCGGCGGCACCGGAATGGCCGGGGTCAAGGCGAAGTTCGCCTTCACCATCGAGCCGGTGGGCACAGGGTCCCGGTTCACTGTCAGCGGAGACTTCGAAGGGGCCCTGGTCAAGGGCGCCCTTGCCAAAGCAGTGGAGAAGGACGGCGTCAAGCAACTCGACAAGAGCCTGAACGCGCTCGACGAGCTGGCATCGGCGTCGGCATGACCGCGGCGAAGCACGCCGCGGCAGACGAAGAGCTGCGGTTCGACGACAGCGGCCTGAACACCTGGACCGACGAGGAACGTTTCGAGGTCACACGGGAGCGGCTCGCCGAATACGCTGCCGCGACCAATGATCCGATTCCGTCGCACCGTGCCGGAGACGTTGCGCCACCGGTGTTCGCGATCGTTCCGGTGTTCGAGGCATTGCTGGTACCCGCGGTCGACGTGCTGCCCGTGGAGCTGATTCCCCGGGTGGTACACGGCGAACAGGACTTCCATTTCCACCGACCGATCCGGCCGGGAGACAAGTTGGTGTCCCGCGGCAAGATGATCGGCTACGAGGGGCTGGAGAACGGCACCCGTGCCGCGATCTACCTCGAATGCCGCACCGAGGACGGTGAGCTGGTCAACGAGCAGTACGTCACAACCTTCGTGCGGGGCTTCGACGCCGGTAAGTCGGTGGGGGAACTGAGCCCGAGTCACCGGTTCGACGAGACATTGCGCGAGGGTGCCCCGGTGGCCACCGTCATCCAGCATGTCGACGACGATCAAACATTCCGCTACAGCCCCGCCTCGGGTGATCCCATGCCGATCCACCTCGACGACGAGGTGGCGCGCGACGCCGGTTTGCCCGGGATCATCGCGCACGGACTGTGCACCATGGCGTTCGCGTCATGGGCGGTGCTCACCGAGGTTGCCAGCTCAGATGTCAACCGGCTCAAGCGGTTTGCCGTGCGGTTCTCCAAGATGGTGCTGCCCGGAGACGACCTTGAAACCCGCATCTGGCGAAAAGGGGTGACCGACGGCGTCACGACGTACGGGTTCGAAACCGCCAGGGGGTCCGATTTCGTCATCACCGACGGCCTGGCCGAAATAACTGAGGAGGCATAACCATGGGTGCATTGGAAGGACGCGTCGCGATCATCACCGGCGCGGGCCGGGGCATCGGCCGCGAACACGCACTGCTGTTCGCATCGGAAGGGGCCAGCGTCGTCGTCAACGATCTCGGTGGCAGCAATGCCGGCGAGGGCACTGATGCCGGGCCGGCCCACGAGGTGGTGGCCGAGATCAGCGCTGCCGGCGGCAAGGCAGTGGCCAACACCGAGAACATCGCCACCTGGGACGGCGCCAGATCATTGGTGCGACAGGCGGTCGACGAGTTCGGCCGGCTCGATGTCGTGGTCAACAACGCCGGAATCCTGCGGGATTCCTTCATCCCGACGATGACCGAATCTGATTGGGATGCCGTAGTTTCCGTGCATCTCAAAGGGCACTTCTCGGTGCTACGCCATGCAGCTGAGTACTGGAAGGCGCAATCGAAGGCAGGCGATCAGCCGAATGCCGCGGTGATCAATACCGCGTCGGGTTCTGGGACGACGATTCCGAATGCGGGCCAGGCGAACTACGGATCGGCCAAGGCCGCGATCGCCGCGCTGACTTTGGTAGCCGCCGACGAGTTGGAACGCTACGGCGTGCGGGTCAACGCCATCGCGCCGATCGCGCGGACCCGGCTGACCCTCGCCACCCCGGGGATGGGCGCGCTGATGGCCGAGCCGGAGGATGAGAGTGAGGCGGATCTGTTCAGCCCGGCCAACATCTCTCCTCTGGTCGCCTATCTCGCGACGGAGAAGTGCCCGATCACCGGCCGGGTCTACGCCGTGCAGGGCGGCGCGATCTCGCAGCTGGCGGGCTGGCACGATGTCGAGACCATCGAGACCGACGGGTTGTGGCTGATCGATGACATCGCCGAGAGGCTGCCGTCATGATCGAATGGTCCGACACCGATGTCATCATGCGCGACACCGTGCGTGAGTTCATCGACAAGGAGATCCGGCCCCATCTCGACGGTTTGGAGAGCGGCGAGCTTTCGCCGTATCCCTTCGCCCGCAAGCTGTTCAGCGAGTTCGGCCTTGATGTGATGGCGGCAGAGGCCGTCAAGACGATGCTCGACAAGGAGCGTGAGCGCGGATCCGGCGAACGCGGGCAGAAATCCGGTGGCATCGGCGGTCTCGGCGAACAGGCATCCATGGCCGCGGTCATGGTCTCGGAGCTGGCAGGGGTGAGTATCGGGCTGTTGAGCACGATCGGGGTCAGCCTGGGCTTGGGTGCGGCGACCATCATGAGCCGCGGCACCCTCGCACAGAAAGAGCGCTGGTTGCCGGAGCTGATGACGCTCGAGAAGATCGCGGCATGGGCGATCACCGAACCCGATGCGGGATCGGATGCGTTCGGGGGCATGAAAACCTATGTCAAACGTGACGGCTCTGATTACATCCTCAACGGTCAGAAGACCTTCATCTCCAACGGTCCCTACGCCGACGTGCTGATCGTCTACGCCAAACTCGACAACGGCGATGCGGGAATCGACCGGCGTGATCGGCCGGTGTTGACCTTCGTGCTGGACTCAGGCATGCCCGGCCTGACCCAGGGCAAGCCGTTCAAGAAAATGGGCATGATGTCGTCGCCCACAGGGGAGTTGTTCTTCGACAACATCCGGATCAGCCCGGACCGGCTGCTCGGTGAGACCGAATCCCACTCCAGCGGCGACGGGCGCGACAGTGCGCGGGCGAATTTCGTTGCGGAACGGGTCGGGGTGGCGCTGCTGTCGCTGGGCATCATCAACGAGTGTCATCGGTTGTGCCTGGACTACGCGAAGGCCCGCACGCTGTGGGGTAAGAGGATCGCCGAGTTCCAGCTGATCCAATTGAAGCTGGCCCGCATGGAGATCGCCCGGATCAACGTGCAGAACATGGTGTTCCAGTCTCTGGAACGGCTGAAGACCGGTTCGCTCCCGACGCTTTCCGAGGCTTCGGCGATCAAGCTGTACTCGTCGGAGGCCGCGACCGAGGTCGCCATGGAGGCCGTTCAGCTCTTTGGCGGCAACGGCTATATGGCCGAATACCGGGTGGAACAACTCGCCCGCGATGCCAAATCGCTGATGATCTACGCGGGCAGTAACGAGGTGCAGGTGACGCACATCGCGAAGGGGCTGCTGGCGGGATGATCGCCGAGACGCGGGCCACGTTCGGTGGCGTCGCGACCAGGGTGCTGTCGGTCTCGGGCAGCGGGACTCCGGTGGTTCTGCTGCACGGCTACGCCGACAGTGCCGACACCTGGCGCGCGGTGCTCACGCGACTGGAGGCGTTGGGGCGCAGGGCATTCGCCGTTGATCTGCCCGGCTTCGGCCGGGCAGAGCGCCGCCACCCCGGCCCATTGCTGCCGCAGTTCGACGCGTTCGCCGACGCGGTCCTCGCTGATCTCGGACCTGCGATTCTGGTCGGCAACTCGCTTGGCGCAGCGACCGCGGTTCGCGCGGCCATCCGTAACCCTGAGGCGGTCTACGGGCTGGTGGCACTTGACGATCCGCTCAACGCGGGGCACTGGATCGCGAAACTGGCCCGAAAGCGCGCTGTGCCTGCGAGTTTCTGGTCATGTGTCGCCCGCATCCCGGTTCCGGCGCGTACGCTGCGGTGGCTCACCGTGAACGCCGTGCCGAGGGCGCTCTACGGTCCTGGATCCATCGCAGATCCCGAGGTCGTGGCTTATTGGTCCGGTTTGGCGTCGGGGCTCTCCGATGTCGCGGATATGGGCCGGGACGCCTTCCGGTACGCGCACGAAGCCCTGGGTACCCATCGGGACGTCCGCGTCGGCTGCCCCACCGTGGTTGTCCACGGCGCGCACGACCGCATCATCCCTGTCAAAGCGAGTCGAATACTGCACCAACAGATTCCAGGAAGTGAGCTCGTCGTGCTGTCCCGTTCAGGTCATTGCCCGCAACTCGACGACCCCGATGCCGTGGTTCGGCTCATCACGGGGATCGGAGCGGCCGCATGATGGATGCACTGCATCAGCTCCGTGATCTCGTGGCAGCGGCACTGGTGCTGCAGCGGCGCGGTCTGGTCAATCTGAGCCGGCCCGTCGAAGCTCTCCGCGCCTCTCATGCGCTACGCAGATACGGGTCGTTCGGCGGCCTCGTCAGGCACACTGCCTCGCGCTATGGTGATGCGACCGCACTGGTGGATGAAGCCGGAACCATGAGCTTCCGCGATCTCGAGCGGACCTCGAATGCGTTGGCCCGTGGTCTGTCTCGCAAGGGAATCAGCGCCGGTGCGGTGCTCGGTGTCCTGGAGCGGAATCACCGGGGACTGATGCTCGCGTTGGCCGCGGCCGGCAAGATCGGCGCCAGGGTGGTACTTCTCAACACCGGATTCGCCGCACCACAGCTGGCTGATGTCTGTGCGCGGGAGAACGTTTCGGCGGTCATCGCCGATGAAGAGTTCGCATCGCTCCTCGACGTGTTGCCGCCTGATATTGAGCGGATCGTCGGATGGGCTGGTGACATGTCGACACTTCCCACGCTGCACAGCATCGCGGGGGACGAGTGGACCGATCCGTTGCCCGCACCGGGCACGCTGGGTGGGATGGTGTTGTTGACGAGCGGCACCACCGGAACCCCCAAGGGAGCACCGCGAAACAAGGTGAGCCCGCTTCAATCCGCCCAACTGCTCGACCGGATCCCATGGCCGGCCGACAGTACATACTTCGTGGCCGCGCCGATGTTTCACGCCACAGGTCTGGCGACCTGTTCGTTGGGACTTGCGTTGGGCAACCGGGTCGTGCTCACCCGACGGTTCGAGCCCGAGACCACGCTCGCATCGATCGAAGACTACGAGGTCACCACACTGATTCTCGTTCCCACCATGCTGCAGCGCATTCTCGATCTCGGCCCCGACGTGCTGGCTCGTTACGACACCTCTTCATTGAAGGTCATCTTCGCCGCAGGCTCTGCGCTGTCCCCTGACTTGTGCCGGCGGACCGCTGACGCCTTCGGTGATGTGCTGTACAACCTGTATGGGTCCACGGAGGTGGCCGTCGCGGCGGTCGCCACCCCGGGCGAGTTGCGCGCGGCGCCCGGGACCGTCGGCCGTCCGCCGGTCGGCTGCAGGCTGGCCGCCTACGACGAGCAGCGCCGAAAGATCACCGAACCGGGCCGAACCGGAACGCTTTTCGTGTCGAGCGGACTGAGTTTCTCGGGGTACACCGATGGCAGACAGAAGGAGATCGTCGACGGGCTGTTGTCGTCAGGGGATACCGGACACTTCAACGCCGACGGCCTGTGGTTCGTCGACGGGCGCGACGACGACATGATCGTTTCGGGCGGAGAGAACGTTTTTCCGCTCGAAGTCGAGAATCTGCTCGCCGACCATCCCGCAGTCGCCGAGGCATGCGTACTGGGGGTCGACGATAACGAATTCGGGAAACGACTGCGGGCCTTCGTGGTCCGGCAATCTGATGCAGACCTGGATGCAGACGGTGTGAGAACCCACGTGCGTTCCGGGCTGGCTCGGCACAAGGTGCCAAGGGACGTCATCTTCCTTGACTCGCTGCCGCGTAACGAGACCGGGAAGGTTCTCAAAGGTGTGTTGCGGAAGGAGTTTCGATGAGGTCGGACGCGTATCAAGGTGGCCGAGTGGTGGCGATCACCGGCGGGGCACGGGGGATCGGCAAGGCAACGGGGGCCGCATTTCTGCGGGCAGGTGCGCGGGTTGCTCTCGGCGACATCGACGCAGAACTGGTCGAGAAGACCGCGGTGCAGCTCGCCGAAGCCACCGGTGGCGTGGTGTGTGGCCTACCGCTCGACGTCACTGACCGGGCGTCGTTCTCGGCGTTTCTGGACGATGCCGAGCAACGGCTGGGCCGGCTCGATGTGTTGGTGAACAATGCCGGGATCATGCCCACCGGGCTGTTCGTCGATGAATCCGATGAGATGACGGACCGTATGGTCGCGATCAATCTGTTCGGCGTCCTGAACGGGTCGAAGCTGGCCGCCGTACGGATGGCAGGGCGACGTGGCCATATCGTCAATGTGGCTTCGCTGGGGGGAGCGGGTGCGTTTCCCGGTCTGGCCACCTACTGCGCCACCAAGCATGCGGTGGTGGGTTTTTCCGAGACCTTGCAGCTGGAACTTGAGGCCAAGGGCATCGGTGTCACCGCGGTTCTGCCGGGGGTGGTGAAAACCGAGCTCTCCGCGGGCCACAGCGCCCCGAAGTGGGTTCGGCCGGTGGCCGAGGTGGAACCCGAGGATGTGGCCGCCGCGATCGTCGCATCCGTCGGTAGCCGACGGACCAAGGTGGCGGTGCCCAGGCCGCTCGGCGCGGTCATCAAGGTCGCCTCGACGCTGCCCGACCGGCTTCGGCATCGCGCCATGCAGGCGGCTCGCTTCGACACCGCATTCGTCGACGTCGACCCCGCTGTCCGGGCGGCCTACCAGCACCGTCTGCAACCCTGACTCGCGCCTGATCGCTGCGTTTCCGCTTGGCTTGCTTGATGATTCGATGACTCTGAGCACGTGCAAAACCTGAGGCTCGGGACGGCGCGAGGATTGCATCCGAGGATTCTGGGGCGGGCCGACCCAAGAACGATGTTTGATAGATTCGGACAGGTGGGCAGCGAGGCAGATTGGGATGTCCCGCGGCCGGCGGCCACCTGTCGGCATCTCGTGGACGCCGCCCGCCTGCACGGTGTTCCCGTCGCGGAGTGCCTGGCCGGAACGGGTCTGACACCGGCAGACATCGAGAATGTTTCGACCGAGGTGCAGGCCGGCCAGGAGCTGGCGGTGCTGCGAAACATCTTGGCCCGCATCGAGGATCGCAGCGGGTTCGCCCGAGACGTCGGGGTCCGGTACAACTTCGCGAACATGGGTATCTTCGGCTACGCGCTGCTGGCGAGCCTCACCCTGGGCGACGCGGTCAACGTCGCCTGTCGCTTCGCAACGCTGTCGTCGAGCTTCCTTCGGCTCATCCGACGTGACACCGACGCGGGTGCCGTCATCGAGTTCGACATCGGTCACATGCCCTCCGACGTTCGGGATTTCATGCTTGAGCGTGACCTGTGGGCGCTGCTCAACATGGCGCCGCTACTGATCGGGCAACTCGACTCCGATGCGGTGGTCACCGCGGAGGTTCCGGGAATCGAGCTGCCGGCTGACCGGCTGGAGTTCTCGGGCTTGGCCGTCGAGATCGACACGTCGGCGATGCGCAGTGCCATCACCATCCCCGCCGAGGTACTGGCGTTGCCGATGCCGGCCGCCGATGCCGCGACCGCGGCGATGTGCATGCAGCAGTGCCAGGATCTCCTGGACGCCCGCCGCCGGCGCCGGGGCGTGGCCGCGCAGGTGCGCACTCGACTGGTTCGCGACCCCGGTCGTTTGCCGCCAATGGCCGTCATCGCCGACGAGTTCTGCGTCACGGAACGAACCCTGCATCGTCGCCTGGCCGCCGAACACACCAGCTACCGCGCCTTGGTCGACGAGGTCCGTGCCACGCTCGCCGCCGCGCTGCTGGAGTCCGGGCTCACCGTCGAGGAGACGGCCCGACAACTGGGGTATTCCGAGACCGCCGCATTCACCCGAGCGTTCATCCGGTGGACCGGCACCCCGCCGAGCAGACACCGCGGCCACTGACCGCGGCCGGGATTAGCTGTCCGAAAACATCAACTCGCTGTCCGGACGGGTCATTCCACCGTCCGGAGTTCCGAACCTAACGTCGTGTCCATGGGAAACGCAGCGGTGGATTTGACGGTGCGTCGGATGAAGTTCGGATTCGACGCCCGCCCTACTGGCGACAAGTACTTCGCCGACGGCAGCATCGTATTCAGTCACACTGTGGCGCTCCTGTCGGCCATCTTCCCGCCGGGGGAGGACATCTTCGTGCGCTCAGTGCGCCGCTACCTGGACGAGATCACCGACCCTGAGCTGCGGAAACGGGTGTTGGGGTTCATCGGTCAGGAGAAGACCCACGGGCTGCAGCATCGGGAACTCAACGAACAACTTGCGGCGATGGGTTACCCAACGGCCTGGTTCGAGTATCTGCTGCAGAGCACCGAACGAATGGAGAAGTTCCTCGACAAGCAGTACCCCAGCCCCGACCGGCTGGTGCGACTGCGGCACTTCTTCCTCGGGTTCACCGTGGCCGCAGAGCATTTCACCGCCGTGTGGGCGGAGAACATTCTGAACAGCCCAGAGATCCAGACGATGATGTACGACCCGGAGATCCGCAACCTGCTGAACTGGCATGCGCTGGAGGAGTTGGAGCACAAGTCCGTCGCCTTCGACGTGTACCGGGCGCTAGGCGTTCCGGAATCGACGCGGATCCGCTGGATGCGGTTCGACTCCAACTTCGGGATTCCGATCTTGTTGGCGTTCGCATGGCTGTCGATCATCGCCACCGACGCCGACGGGCGCCGCCAGCCGTGGCGGATTCTGCGTGAAACCGTGCAGATGCTGCGTAACCCGATGTGGAAGGGCTTCTACTCGGCGATGCGACCGTTCAAGGACCCGGGCTTCCATCCCGACCAGATCGACAACACCGAGCTACTGGAAACCTGGCACCGAGAGCTCTTCGGCGACGACGGACAGCTGGCCGGCCACCTGAAGTAGGACAGGTCCGGTCGTCAGACGAGGTACCGCGAGGGCCTCAAAGTTGGCCGTGGCGAGGCGGTTTCGTGCCCGACAGGGTGTAGTTGCCGATGTGGCGGACCTTCCACCGGGTGGCGTCGTGCAGGGTGTGGGTGCGGGCGTCACGCCAGTACCGCGACAGGTTGCCCGAAGCCGACGCGCTGCGGGTCCCGCCGAATTCGAACAGCGCGCTGCCGGCTTCCACCGCGGCGCGTGCGGCGGACACCTTGGCGATCGCCACCGCGATCGAGGCGGCCGCGGCGCTGTCCTCGGTGAGATCGGCGCGGGCCGCGTCGACCTGGCGGGCAGCGTCGGCGATCAACGCCTGGGCCGCGCGCACCGTCACGGTCAGCTCGCCTGCCACCTGCACCAGCGTCGGGTCTTCCACGGCGCTCGAGACCGACGCCTCGAAATGCGGCCGAGCCTTTGCGGCCTGACGCACCCCTTCCTCCAACGCCGCCGTCGCGATCCCCGCGTCGAGGGCCGCATGCAGCAGCTGCGCTCGCGCCCCGTACACCGTGGGGCGCGTGAAGATCGGACTGAAATCGATGACGTGGGCGGCCGGCACCTCCACGTCGGTGAGCGTGACGGTGCCCGAGGCCGTGGTCCGCTGACCCATGCCGTCCCAGTCGTCGACGATCTCGACCCCGGGGGCGTCACGCGGCACGAACGCGATGGCTTTCGGCGTGGCAGCTGTGGGCACCTGGCCCGAGCCATCGGAACGCGAGGCCCGCACGATCAGCCAGTCGGCGAACAACGCCCCGGTCGAGTAGTACTTGCGGCCGCTCAGCACATATTCGGCGCCCGCCGCGGTGAGCGTGGTGGTGTCCACATCGACGGGATGCGGCCCGCGTTCGGACTGGGCATTGGCGAACAACGCTCCGTCGAGCACGAGCCCATAGAAGTACGCCTGCTGCGCCGGCGTGCCCTGCAATCGCAGAGCCTCCAGGAACGTGAAATGCGAGTGCGGGATCTGGCCGATGGACGGGTCGCCGTGCGCGATCAATCGCAGCACCTCGGCGAGGACGGCTACGGGCACGTCGAGCCCGCCGTGCTCGGCCGGCACACTCAGGGCCAGCAGCCCCGACTCCTTGAGTGCCCGGACCTGGTCGTGCGGAAGTATCCGGTGCGCGTCACGGGCGCCGGCACCCTCGGCGAACGACCTCGACAACTGCGCTGCTGCGGCCAGCGCCGCTGGAGCTGACGAAATGCGAGCCGACGAGATGCGGGTGGCACCGGCCAGTTCGGTCATCGCGGTGCGCCGACGAAGGGGATCGAAGTTGGAGTGCCGGGTTGCGTGCCACCGCCGAACAGGCCGCGCTCGCGCAGGATCGGCACCACGCCCTCACCGAACCAGAACAGCTCCTCCAGATGCGGATAGCCGGAGAAGATGAACTCGTCGATGCCGATCTCGGCGTACTCGGCGATCCGGTCGGCCACCTCGGTGTGGGAGCCCACCAGCGCGGTGCCCGCCCCGCCGCGCACCAATCCGACGCCCGACCACAGGTTGGGGGCGATCTCCAGGCTGCGGGCATCACTCCAGGTGCCGTTGGCGCGGTTGGCCTCGTGCAGGGCCAGCATGCGCTTCTGGCCCTCGGACTGGCTGCGGGCCAGCCCGGCCTGTGCCGCGGCGACGGTCTCCTCGTCGAGCGCGGCCACCAGTCGGTCGGCCTGGGCCCACGCCTCCTCGGAGGTGTCCCGCGAGATGGTGTGCAGGCGGATGCCGAAACGCAGTTTGCGTCCCTGCTCCTCACCGAGCGCCCGGATCCATTCGATCTTCTCGCGCACCGCGGCAGGCGGCTCGCCCCAGGTCAGGTAGACGTCGGAATGCCGGGCCGCCACCGGGCCGGCGGCCTTCGAGCTGCCACCGAAGTACAGCGGCGGCACCGGGGTGGGCGGCAACGCCAGCGAGGCCTCCTCGACGTCGATGTACTCGCCTTTGTGCGTGACGGTCTCGCCGGCCCACAGCCGGCGGACCACGTCGAGAAACTCGTCGCAGCGCGCGTACCGCGCGTCTTTGTCCAGGTGGTCGCCGAAGGCCCGCTGTTCGTGCGCCTCCCCGCCGACGACGACGTTGAGCAGGATCCGGCCCGGCGCGTGCCGGGCGAACGTCGCTGCCATCTGCGCCGAGAGGGTCGGGCTCACCAGGCCCGGGCGGAACGCCACCAGGAAAGCCAGCGACGTGGTCTCGCGGGCCAGCAGCGCCGCGGTGACGAAGGCGTCCTCGCACCAGGCCCCGGTCGGGATGAGTGCGCCGGTGAAGCCGAACCGCTCGGCCGAGCGGACGATCGACGCCAGATAGTCGATCGAGGCCTCACGGTCACCACCGGCGGAGCCGGCCGGAGTGCCGTGGCCGCCGCCGACGATGAGCCGGCTGTCGCCGTAGGTGGGCAGGAACCAGTGCAGAGAAACAGTCACGAACAGGACATCCTGGTGCGGAACCCGCTATCGCACACGGGTAAAAATCGCCGTGATCTCCTCCCGCGTGCCGTCAGCTCGCGGCGACCACCCAGATCGCCTCGGCCGCCGGATTGCCCAGTTCGACCAGGACGCTCGTATCGTCCGCGCCGGACGGATCGTCGGGTTCACCCGGTCTTCCAACGGCCACCGAGATCACCCCGGCGAAATCGCGGCGCGCGAGCACGCGCACCCGTGAATCGAGGCTGATGCCGACGCTGTCGAAGTAGCGCAGCATCTCCGGATCGGCATCGGAGATGCGGGCCACCGTGCCGGCGTCGCCGTCCTGGCATGCCGAGAGCTGGCGGGCCGGCGGGGTGGGCACCTGGCCGTCGGCCGCCGGGATCGGATCGCCATGCGGATCGCGGGTGGGGTGCCCCAGTTTGGCATCGATCCGGTCGAGCATCCGGTCGGAGACCGCGTGCTCGAGGATCTCCGCCTCGTCGTGCACCTCGTCCCAGCCGTAGCCCAGCTCCTGAACGAGGAAGGTCTCCATCAGCCGGTGCCGACGGACCATCGCCAACGCGGCGTGCCGGCCTGCATCGGTCAGCGTCACCGCGCCGTATTTCTCGTGGTGGACCAGCCCCTGGTCGGCGAGCTTGCGGATCGACTCCGACGCCGTGGATGCGGACACGCCGATCCGCTCGGCCAGCAGTTTGGTGCTGACCTTGTCGCGAGACCATTCCTGGGCCGTCCAGATGACTTTCAGATAGTCCTGGGCAACCGTGGACAGGTCTTGATGGTTACCGTCGGGACTCACAGTAGGAAAGTTTAGGCAATCATCACCTGATCGGGGGATCTAGAGCAGACCGCGCCGCGTTCGGGTCGTAGTCTGAACGCGTGCAGCGCTGGCGTGGGCAGGACGAGATCCCCACGGACTGGGGCAGGTGTGTGGTCACCATCGGGGTGTTCGACGGGGTTCACCGTGGACACGCGGAGCTGATCAGCCATGCGGTGAAAGCGGGCCGATCACGCGGAGTGCCGGTGGTTCTCATGACCTTCGACCCCCATCCGATGGAGGTGGTGTTTCCGGGGAGTCATCCGGCGCAGTTGACCACGCTGACTCGGCGTGCCGAGTTGGTCGAGGAACTGGGCGTCGACGTGTTTCTGGTGATGCCGTTCACCTCCGATTTCATGAAGCTCACTCCTGAGCGCTACATCCACGAGTTGTTGGTGGAAGACCTGCACGTGGTGGAGGTCGTGGTGGGGGAGAACTTCACCTTCGGCAAGAAGGCGGCAGGCAACGTCGCCATGCTTCGTGCGGCCGGCGAGCGCTTCGGGTTCGCCGTCGAGAGCATGTCTCTGGTGACCGAGACGCTCGACGCCGAGCATCGCGACGAGCGGGTCACCTTTTCGTCGACATACATCCGTTCCTGTGTCGACGCCGGTGACGTCGTGGCCGCTACTGAGGCGCTGGGGCGCCCGCATCGCGTGGAGGGCGTGGTGGTGCGCGGTGACGGGCGCGGCCGGGTGTTGGGTTTCCCGACGGCCAACGTGGCGCCGCCGATGTTCTCGGCGATTCCGGCCGATGGGGTCTACGCCGCCTGGTTCACGGTGCTGGGGCACGGCCCGGTGATGGGAACCGTGATCCCCGGTGAGCGGTACGAGGCGGCCGTGTCGGTGGGCACCAACCCGACGTTCTCGGGGCGGACCCGTACGGTCGAGGCGTTCGTGCTCGACACCAACGCCGACCTGTACGGACAGCATGTCGCGGTCGATTTCGTGGCCCGGATCCGCGGCCAGGAGAAGTTCGAATCCGTCAAGGATCTGGTGGTCGCCATGGAGGGTGACACCGACCGGGCCCGCGCGATTCTGGCTGCGCAATAGAGGCTGCTAGACTTTGCTCCGATCCGGCGCATGCTGCAGTCCGCGGTGGCTGTGCCGAGAATATGTTCGCGGGACTGAATTGATGGAGTTATTTCGTGGCGCTTACCGCCGAGCAGAAAAAAGAAATCCTGGGCAGCTACGGTCTGCATGAGACCGACACCGGTTCGCCGGAGGCCCAGGTCGCCCTGCTGACCAAGCGGATCTCGGATCTGACCGAGCACCTCAAGCAGCACAAGCATGACCACCACTCGCGTCGCGGCCTGCTGCTGCTGGTCGGCCGTCGTCGCCGGTTGCTGAAGTACGTCGCCCAGGTTGACGTGGCGCGTTACCGCTCGCTGATCGAGCGCCTCGGGCTGCGTCGCTGACGCGGCGTCGATGCCACAACTTTCCGCGGCTGCCCCTCTGGGGGCAGCCGCGATACTTTTCGTCGGCGGGTTGACCGCGTGCTCGTCAGCGGCGGCCGCGGACATGCAGGCAGGGGACTGCTTGAAGATGAGCGGCACGTACGAGCGTCCGGACGCCAGTCCGGCCCAGTGCGGCAGCGACGCGTCCAATTACAAGGTGATTTCCACGGTTACCGACAGTGACCAGTGCCCCGGCGACGTCGACACCTATTACTCGGTGCGTAGCGCATTCAGTGAGGAGACCCAGACGCTCTGTCTGGACATCGACTGGACCACCGGCGGCTGCATGAGTATCGATCCGGAGAACGACAAAGACCCGTACCGGGTGGACTGCGCGGATTCGTCTGCGCCGCACCGCCAACGGGCCACCGAGGTCCTTCGTGGAGTGTCGAACGTCGACCAGTGCGCCAGCGGAGTGGGCTACGCGTACCCGGAACGCCAGTTCACCGTATGCGTGGAGGACGTCTCCTAAGCAGGTCTGCAATAGCGGTCGTGCTGTTGCTGCCGTGTAACATGAGGTCGTTCGCCGGCTGAAAGCTGCGCTGAACGAGGTGCAACGCCCGCATTCCGCGGGAGTTGTTCCTGCGAGTCATATCGGGCCCGCCTGGTCGGGCGGTCTTCGGTAGTGGCTGCCGGAACCCCGGTCACAGGGTTTTCTCTGGGGGTTCATCCGGCCGCTTCGATCGACGGCCGTAGCCGTATCCAGGCCCCGTGGCCTAGCGCCATCGTGACGCCGCGAAACAGTTGAAGATTTCGAAAGAGGCCAACGGACTCTATGTCTGTAGTTGAACTTGAAGACGGTGTGTTCGAATCCACCGCAACCCTCGACAACGGGAGCTTCGGCACCCGCACCATTCGTTTCGAGGCGGGCCGGCTCGCGCAGCAGGCCGCAGGCTCCGTCGTCGCCTACCTTGACGACGAGACCATGCTGTTGAGCGCCACCACCGCCAGTAAGACGCCGAAGGATCACTTCGACTTCTTCCCGCTGACCATCGACGTCGAGGAGCGGATGTACGCCGCGGGCCGGATCCCCGGCTCGTTCTTCCGTCGTGAGGGCCGCCCCTCCACCGATGCGATCCTGACCTGTCGCCTGATCGACCGGCCGCTGCGCCCGTCGTTCGTCAGCGGTCTGCGTAACGAGATCCAGGTCGTGGTGACCGTGCTGAGCCTGGATCCCAAGGATCTGTACGACGTGCTCGCCATCAATGCCGCCTCGGCATCGACGCAGATCTCCGGTCTGCCGTTCTCCGGTCCGGTCGGCGGCGTGCGCGTCGCCCTGATTGACGGCCAGTGGGTCGCCTTCCCGACCGTCGAGCAGCTTGAGAAGGCTGTCTTCGACATGGTTGTTGCCGGCCGCAAGGTGGGCGACGACGTCGCCATCATGATGGTCGAGGCCGAAGCTACCGAGAACGTGATCGAGTTGGTCGCCGGCGGCGCCCAGGCTCCCACCGAAGCCGTCGTCGCCGAGGGCCTCGAGGCGGCCAAACCGTTCATCGCGACGCTGTGCGATGCCCAGGCCGCGCTGGCCGAGAAGGCCGCCAAGGAGATCGCCGAGTACCCGTTGTTCCCGGACTACGCCGACGACGTCTACGACGCCGTGGCCGCGGTGGCAACCGAGGCGCTCGGGGAGGCGCTGACCATCGCGGGCAAGCACGAGCGCGATGACCGCACCAACGAGATCAAGGTCGAGGTGCTCGAGCGCCTGGCCGATCAGTTCGCCGGCCGGGAGAAGGAGATCGGCGCGGCTTACCGATCGCTGACCAAGAAGCTTGTGCGCCAGCGCATCCTGACCGACCACTTCCGTATCGACGGCCGTGGCGTCACTGACATCCGCGCGCTGAGTGCCGAGGTGGCCATCATCCCGCGGGCGCACGGCAGCGCGCTGTTCGAGCGCGGCGAGACCCAGATCATGGGTGTCACCACGCTGGACATGGTCAAGATGGCCCAGCAGATCGACTCGCTGGGGCCCGAGACCAGCAAGCGCTACATGCACCACTACAACTTCCCGCCGTTCTCGACCGGTGAGACCGGCCGCGTCGGCTCGCCCAAGCGTCGCGAGATCGGCCACGGCGCGCTCGCCGAGCGTGCGCTGGTGCCGGTGCTGCCGAGCGTCGAGGAGTTCCCGTACGCCATCCGTCAGGTGTCAGAAGCGTTGGGCTCCAACGGTTCCACCTCGATGGGCTCGGTGTGTGCCTCGACCCTGTCACTGCTGAACGCCGGTGTGCCGCTCAAGGCGCCGGTGGCCGGCATCGCCATGGGCCTGGTCTCCGACCAGGTCAACGGCGAGACCCGCTACGTGACGCTGACCGACATCCTCGGCGCCGAGGATGCCTTCGGCGACATGGACTTCAAGTGTGCAGGCACCAAGGACTTCGTCACCGCGCTGCAGCTGGACACCAAGCTTGACGGCATCCCGTCCAAGGTGCTGGCCGGTGCGCTGGCGCAGGCCAAGGACGCACGGCTGACCATTCTCGACGTGATGGCCGAGGCCATCGACGCTCCCGACGAGATGAGCCCGTTCGCACCGCGGATCACCACCATCAAGGTGCCGGTCGACAAGATCGGTGAGGTCATCGGGCCCAAGGGCAAGATGATCAACTCGATCACCGAGGAGACCGGCGCGTCGATCTCGATCGAGGATGACGGCACCGTGTTCGTCGGCGCCTCCAACGGCGAGGCGGCGCAGGCCGCGATCGACAAGATCAACGCCATCGCCAACCCGCAGCTGCCGAAGATCGGTGAGCGGTTCCTCGGAACCGTGGTCAAGACCACCGATTTCGGTGCGTTCGTGTCGCTGCTGCCCGGCCGTGACGGCCTGGTCCACATCTCCAAGCTGGGCCGCGGCAAGCGGATCAACAAGGTCGAAGATGTGGTGAAGGTGGGCGACAAGCTGCGCGTCGAGATCGCCGATATCGACAACCGCGGCAAGATCTCGCTGGTGCTCGTCGACGAGGACCAAGCGGAGCAGGCCACCGACGGCGCGCAGGCGCCGGCCGAAGCCGCACCCGCTGCCGAGTCCTGATCACCTCGGCTCGATAAGGCGTTTGCACTGAACACCGCACATGTCCGCCGGACAGTTCTGCCCGGCGGACTCCGGGTGGTCACTGAGTACCTCCCTTCGGTGCGCTCCGCGTCCGTCGGGGTTTGGGTGGGTGTCGGTTCCCGCGACGAGGGACGAAGCGTCGCGGGTGCCGCCCACTTCCTGGAGCACCTGTTGTTCAAGGCCACCCCGACCCGTAGCGCGGTCGACATAGCGCAGGCTGTCGACGCGGTCGGCGGTGAGTTGAATGCGTTCACCGCACGTGAGCACACCTGCTACTACGCGCATGTGCTCGACTCGGACCTGGAACTCGCGGTCGACCTGGTCGCCGATGTGGTGCTGCGGGGTCGTTGTGCCACCGAGGATGTCGAGGTGGAACGCGACGTCGTTCTCGAAGAGATCGCCATGCGCGACGACGATCCTGAGGACAGTCTCGGCGATGTCTTCTTGTCGGCGATGTTCGGCGATCACCCGGTCGGACGTCCGGTGATCGGCAGTGTCGAGTCGATCGAGACGATGACCCGGGCACAACTTCATTCGTTCCACGTCCGCCGCTACACACCCGAACGCATGATCGTGGCGGTGGCGGGCAACGTCGACCACGACGTGGTCGTGTCGCTGGTGCGGCAGCATTTCGGTCCACGTCTGGAGGCGGGGCGTACCGCGGTGGCCCCACGCAAGGGATCGGGACGTATCGGCGGCAAGCCGTCTCTGCTCGTGGTCGACCGCGATGGGGAACAGACCCACGTGTCGCTGGGTGTACGCACGCCCGGCCGGCACTGGGAACACCGGTGGGCGTTGTCGGTGCTGAACACCGCACTCGGCGGTGGCCTGAGTTCGCGTCTGTTCCAACAGATTCGGGAATCACGTGGCCTTGCCTACTCGGTGTACTCCACGGTGGATACCTTCTCCGACAGCGGTGCGCTCTCGGTGTACGCCGGTTGCCAGCCCGAGCGGTTCGACGAAGTTGTCCGGGTGACCACCGATGTTCTCGAAGGCGTTGCCCGAGACGGGATCACCGCCGACGAATGCCGGATCGCCAAGGGCTCGTTGCGCGGTGGGCTGGTGCTCGGGCTGGAGGATTCCGGATCACGCATGCACCGGATCGGTCGAAGCGAGCTCAACTACGGTGAGCACCGGACGATCGACCACACACTGGCCCAGATCGAGGCGGTGACTCTCGAAGAGGTCAATGCTGTGGCGCACCAGTTGCTCTCCCGCGACTATGGCGCTGCGGTGCTCGGGCCGCATACTTCGAAAAAGTCTCTGCCGCAGCGACTTCGAAAACTCGCCGGCTGACCCGCTAGGCTTGGCGCGATGACCGGACTCTCGCGACGCAATGTTCTGATCGGTTCGCTCGTGGCGGTGGCTGCCGTCGGTGCCGGTGTGGGTAACGCCGCACCGGCTTTCGCGGCCCCCATCGACGACCAGATCGCGGAACTGGAACGTCGTGACAACGCCTTGATCGGCCTGTATGCGACCAACCTGGATTCCGGGCGGACGATCACCCACCGGCCCGATGAGATGTTCGCGATGTGCTCGACATTCAAGGGGTACGCCGCCGCGCGTGTGCTGCAGATGGTCGGGCGCAGGCAGATATCGTTGGACAACCGGGTGTTCGTCGACCCGGATGCGATTGTCGAGTACTCGCCGGTGACCGAGCCACGGGCGGGTGGGGAGATGACGCTCGGTGAACTCTGCCGGGCCGCGTTGCAACAGAGCGACAACACCGCGGGCAACCTGCTGCTGAAGACCATCGACGGTCCGCCGGGCATCACCGCATTCGCACGCAGTATCGGTGATCAGCGCACCCGCCTGGACCGCTGGGAGACTGAGCTGAACTCGGCCATACCGGGCGATCCGAGGGACACTTCCACCCCGGCCGCGCTGGCGGGTGGGTACCGCGAGATCCTGGCCGGTGACGCGTTGAGCCCGCCGCAGCGCCGTCAATTGCAGGACTGGATGCGGGCCAATGAGACGTCGAGCGTGCGCGCCGGACTGCCCGAGGGCTGGACCACGGCCGATAAGACCGGCAGCGGGGATTTCGGCAGCACCAACGACGTCGGGATCGCCTATGGGCCCGACGGGCAACAGCTGTTGCTGGCGGTGATGACACGGTCGCAGGCCGACGACCCGAAGGCCGACAACCTGCGCCCGCTCATCGGGGAGCTGGCGGCTCTTATGCTGCCGTCGCTACTCTGAGTGCTCGGCGGTTGCGATTGCGGCCGAGCCGTTCTCGGCGCCCTGGATCTCGATCTGGCGGGCTCCTGCGGGGGTCTGCGACAGCGGCACACGCACGGTCAGGATGCCGCGGTCATAGCCGGCGGTGATGTTGTCCTCGTCGGCCTCGGCCGGCAGCGTCACGGTGCGCAGGAACGAACCGTAGGAGAACTCCGACCGGGCCGTGGTGTCGGCGCGTTCGGAACGCTCGGCCTTCACGGTCAGCCGGCCGTCAGCGACGGTGATCTGAACATCAGCGGCCGGGTCGATGCCGGGGATCTCGGCCCGCAGCTCGTAGTGATCCTCGGTGACCTCGTCCTCGATGCGCATGAGGTTGCGCTCGAAGATGGGGCGCAGGCTGGCGAACGGCGTGATTCCGGCGAAGAACTCCGAAAGCTCGGGCAGCAATGGGCGGGGCTGGTGCGCGACGGGCAGGTTAACCATGGGTGACTCCTAAGTTGGTGTAACGCTTGCTCTTTCGATCCAAGCATCGCTGTGGAGCCACCAGCGGAATGCGCGGTGAACACCCCGCGTACGCCGGACTGCTAGGCCAGCGCCAGTGAGTCGTCGCGGTGTAGGACGAAGAAATACGGCTTGCGGGAGTTCCGCAGGTCCATCGCCCCGATGACCGCGTCGGGGGACAGGCGCCGGAACACGTCGTTGATGGGCAGCTGGTCGTAGACCATCGTCGCGGTGTCGACGCCGCGGTAGCGGGTGGTGCGCAGCCGGGCCTTGGGCGCGCGGGTCTGCAGCACGGGCCGCAGCGCCGCGATGGGGGCAACCATCGACCTGCCTCGCAGTAGCGGGATCTTGGTCGACACAGCGAGGCCGCCGAACGCCAGCGCCGGATTGAGAGCCCACAGCGACGCGCCGTCACGGTTGGGGAACAGCAGCGGATGGACGGTCTCCCCGTCGACGAACTGCTTGCCCCACCAGCCGCTGGCCGCAAGCAGTCCGTCCATGGGATGTCCGGTTGGTAATTCGGCCCCGTGCCAGGTACCGAGCATGAACTCCGGTTCCACGGCCGGGGCAGCGTCGAATACCTCGAGTGCCTCGGGCGTGGTCGTCGGAACGGTGGCGAACAGCTGCTGCAACATGGACGCCACCATACTTGACACGTGTCAAGAATGGCTATGGCCAGAAGCGCGTCGCCCGGCTGGAGCCAACTCCAGCCGGGCGATCGGTGGGGCCTCAGGCCAGGATGGCGGCCGGATCGGTGAACGGCATGTCGAGGTCGGCGGCGACCTGCTCGGACAGCAGCGCACCCTCGTGCGTCGAAAGGCCCTTGGCCAGCGCCTGGTCGGCGGCGCAGGCGGCCTTCCAGCCCTTGTCGGCCAGCTTGAGCACGTACGGCATGGTGGCGTTGGTCAGCGCGAACGTGGACGTGCGCGGGACTGAGCCGGGCATATTGGCCACGCAGTAGAACACCGTGTCGTGGACGGCGAACGTCGGGTCGTCATGGGTGGTGGGCCGCGAGTCCTCGAAGCAGCCACCCTGGTCGATGGCGATGTCGACCAGCACCGCGCCCGGCTTCATGTGGGCCACCGTCGAATTGGTGACCAACTTGGGGGCCTTGGCGCCCGGGATCAACACGGCGCCGATCACCAGGTCGGCCTTCTTGACGGCCTCTTCCAGTTCCAGGCTCGACGAGTACCGGGTCTCGATGCTGCCGTTGTTCTCGTTGTCGATCTTGCGCAACGTGTTGATGTTCAGGTCGAACACCGTGACGTGTGCGCCCATGCCCTTGGCGATGCGGGCCGCGTTGTAGCCGGCCACGCCACCGCCGATGACGACGACCTCGGCAGGCGCGACACCGGGGACGCCGCCCATGAGCACGCCGCGGCCGCCCTGTGTGCGCATCAGGTGGTAGGAGCCGACCTGCGCGGACAACCGGCCCGCCACCTCGCTCATGGGAGCCAGAAGGGGAAGTGCGCCGTCAGCGGTCTGCACCGTCTCGTAGGCGATCGACGTGGTGCCCGAGGACAGCAGCGCGTCGGTGCATTCTTTGGACGCCGCCAGGTGCAGGTAGGTGAACAGCGTCTGGCCCTTGCGCATGCGCGAGTACTCGGCCGCGATGGGTTCTTTGACCTTGAGGAGCAGTTCGGCCTCTGCCCACACCTGGTCGGCCGTGGTCACGATCTCGGCACCGGCAGCCTTGAAGTCGTTGTCGGTGATGGCTGAGCCCTCGCCCGCGCCGGCCTGGACGATCACATCGTGGCCACGTCGGGTCAGCTCCGCCACGCCCGCCGGGGTGATCGCCACTCGGTACTCGTTGTTCTTGATCTCGGTCGGGATGCCGACGAGCATGCTCGCTCCTTCAAAGTTGATGTGCTGAAATAATTGTGAAGAACCTTCGATTAATGAGCAATATCTCGGATGAAGATTCGTTACGCTCGGTGAATGGCAGAAGAATCATCAATCGCGGCCGCGCGGGCGGCCCGTTCGCCGAAGGATGTTCGGCCTGAGCTCGATGAAGTCGACCGGCGCATCCTGCTGGCGTTGCACGCCGATGCCCGCATCTCCAACAGTGCATTGGCCGACGCGGTCGGGATCGCAGCGTCAACCTGCCACGGACGCGTGCGCAGGCTCCAGGAGATCGGCGTGATCCGGGGCTTCTACACCGACATCGATCCGGCCGCCGTGGGCCTGAGTCTGCAGGCGATGATCTCGGTGAGTCTCCAGTCGAACGCGCGGGGCAAGATCCGTAACTTCATCGCCCACATCCGCACCAGGCCACAGGTGATGGACGTGTACTTCCTGGCCGGCGGCGATGATTTCATCCTGCACGTGGCCGCGCGTGACACCGACGATCTGCGGGCGTTCGTGGTCGAGAACCTCAACGCCGACGCCGACGTGGCGGGCACCCAGACCTCGCTGATCTTCGAGCATCTGCGCGGGGCGTCACCGCTGTGAACTCACCGCTCTGAATTCACTGTGCCCGCAATACCAATCCGTTGCCGTCGGCACCGGAGAGCGTCAATTGGTCGGAGTCGACAGCGGTTTGCACTGTGCCCTTGAGGACCCGCAGCACAGCCTGCTCGATCTCGGCGACCTCTGGTGCGCAGGCCATCCTGGTGGTGGCCAGCGGACCGAACTCGATGATTGCCGGTGACCCCGAAACCGTTGCGTGGCCGGTGATCCGGTTGCAGCCGGTCGAACCGGTGACGGCGCCGTCATCGCCGATTCTCAAGGTGGGCTTGGACTGTTCGAGCGCGACCGACGTGCTGACCGCCTGCGCCGACACGAGGCTCGTGACCTGCCAGGTGGTGCCGGTGAGCGGGCGATCGGGATCGGCCACTTTCTTGTCCCGCAACGTGACGGTCGCAGCGTCGGTGCGCAACGTGAGCGTGTCGCCGGATAGGGACCAGCTTGGCCGGGCGTCGAAGAATTTCGATACCCAGGCATCTGAATCGCCTGCCGGCGGCGGGCAGGCCATCATCGTCATGGCCAGTTGTGTGCTGACCCGCCCTTCGGCCAGTTCGGCTCTGCCTGATCCGTGGTTGCAGCCTGCGAAGGTGCTGATCTGATCCCCCTCGAAAGCGACCGTCAGCGGCCCACCGCCGGGGATCTGCTCGCCTTCCACCTTCTCCGAGATGAACGTTCGGCCGGTGAGGTCCGCATCGTCGGCGGCTGCGTTGTCGGAACACCCCATGAACGCGAGCACGGCAACGGCGAACGGCACCACCTGGATCAGTCGCATGGCTCCACCGTAGATGCCGGGTGCACCCACGGGTCAGGCATGCGCAATCAGGCTGGGTGACAGTCAGTTTCGTCGTCATTCCCGGTCGTATCGATGCCGGACATCGCGGGGATGGCGCGGTCGGTGTGAGCCCGGTCCGCGCTGCTGCGGAGCGCTCGCGGGAGTTATGTCAGTTACTTCTACCCACAACTGTGACGCCCGCCGCCCGGCGGGGGCGATTTGATGTTTGCCGCACTCGGGGCCGTGCAGTTGCAGTCGTCTCTGATCGTTTGCGAGAGTTCTGCTCGCTCACTCGCTGACCAACTGGTTGGCCGTGTCAACAGTTTGGAGATTTGCGCGTGGCCTCATCGCGGTTCAAGCCCGAACGGCGGTTCAAGCACTGGCGATACGACCCGCCCTACAAGACGGCGTGCGCGGGGATGATCGTCGTGCTGGTCGCGGTGCTGACGCTGACGTGGATGCAGTTCCGTGGGTCTTTCGAGAAGAAGACCCAGTTGACTGTGCTGTCGGGCCGGGCCGGCCTGTCCATGGATCCGGGATCGAAGGTGACCTTCAACGGTGTTCCGATCGGCCGGTTGGCGTCGGTTGACGTCGTCACCGTCGATGGCAACCCGGAAGCCAAGTTGACGCTGGACGTCAAACCCCAGTACCTGAAGCTGATCCCGGAGAACGTGACCGCCGAGTTGCGGGCCACCACGGTGTTCGGCAACAAGTACATCTCGTTCTTCGCGCCGGAGAATCCCTCAGCGGCCCGGGTCTCGCCCTCCACGCCGATCCGCGCCCAGGGCGTGACGACGGAGTTCAACACCCTGTTCGAGACCATCACCGCGATCTCCGAGCAGATCGACCCGATCAAACTGAACCAGACGCTGACGGCGACCGCACAGGCGCTCGACGGTCTGGGGGACAAGTTCGGTCAGTCGATCGTCAACGGCAACGACATCCTGTCCGACCTGAATCCACGGATGCCCCAGATCCGCCGCGACATCGCGGGTCTCGCCGATCTGGGTGAGGTGTACGCGAATGCGGGCCCGGACCTGTTCGACGGACTGAACAACGCCGTCACCACCGCGCGCACTCTCAACGAGCAGCGCGGCAACCTGGATCAGGCACTGGTCGCGGCGGTCGGCTTCGGCAACACCGGCGGCGACATCTTCGAGCGCGGCGGGCCCTATCTGGTCCGCGGCGCCCAGGACCTGCTGCCGGTCAGTGAAATGCTGGACCGCAACAGCCCGGCGTTGGCGTGCTCTGTCCGCAACTATGCGGAGGCCGCGCCGAAGTTCGCCGCGCAGACCCGCAACGGGTACGCGCTTGAGCTGCACGATTTCCTGATCGGCGTGGGTAACCCGTACGTCTATCCCGACAACTTGCCGCGGGTCAACGCCAAGGGCGGGCCCGAGGGCCGCCCCGGCTGCTGGCAGCCGATCACCAAGGACCTGTGGCCGGCGCCATACCTGGTGATGGATACCGGTGCATCGATCGCACCGTACAACCACCTCGAACTCGGTCAACCGGTGATGGCCGAGTACGTGTGGGGCCGCCAGATCGGCGAGAACACCATCAACCCTTAGTCAAAGCCTCTCGGACCGGTCCGAACATCCACGACCGCGCCGGGCAGTAGGCTCCCCACCATGCGAGTTGGTGTTCTCGGGGCTAAGGGCAAAGTCGGTGCGACCATGGTGCACGCGGTCGAATCCGCGGAGGATCTGACATTTTCGACCGGGGTCGATGTGGGCGATCCGCTGACGTTGCTCACCGACACCAAGACCGACGTGGTCATCGATTTCACCCATCCCGATGTGGTGATGGACAATCTGAAGTTCCTCATCGACAACGGTATTCACGCCGTGGTCGGCACCACGGGATTCACCTGGGACCGCATCGAACAGGTCGAGGCCTGGCTCAAGGCAAAGCCCGATGCCGCCGTGCTGATCGCGCCGAACTTCGCCATCGGTGCGGTGCTGTCCATGCACTTCGCCCAGCAGGCGGCGCGCTATTTCGAGTCCGTCGAGATCATCGAACTGCACCACCCGCACAAGGCCGACGCGCCGTCGGGCACAGCGGCGCGCACCGCGAAGCTCATCGCCGAGGCGCGAAAAGGCATGCCGCCCAATCCGGATGCCACGAGCACTGGCCTCGACGGCGCCCGCGGCGCCGATGTCGACGGCGTCCCCGTCCACTCGGTGCGGCTGGCCGGCCTGGTTGCCCATCAGGAGGTGCTCTTCGGCACCCAGGGCGAGACGCTGACCATTCGGCACGACAGTCTGGACCGATCCTCGTTCGTACCGGGCGTGCTGCTGGCGGTGCGCAAGATCGGCGAGCGGCCCGGTTTGACCATCGGCATTGAACCGCTGCTCGATCTGTCGTGAACGACGGCGCGCGGTCGCTGCGCATCCAACTGGTGATCGGCTTCATGTGCCTGGCGCTGATCGTCTACTTCCTGATGCTGGGGCGCGCCGCGTTCGTCTTCATCACCTCGGGGGAGCCGGCCGCGATCGGACTGGGCGTGGCGCTGCTGGCGTTCCCCCTCATCGGCATTTGGGTGCTGGTCACCACGCTGCGCGCCGGCCTGGCGCACCAGCGGCTGGCCCGTCTCGCCCGTGAGCAGGACATGGAACTCGACGTCAGCGAGCTGCCGACACGGCCGTCGGGGCGCATCGAACGCGACGCGGCCGATGAACTGTTCGCGACGGTCAAGGCCGAACTGGAATCCGACCCGGACAATTGGGTTCGCTGGTACCGGCTGGCCCGAGCCTATGACTTCGCCGGTGACCGTGGCCGTGCGCGCGAGACGATGCGCACGGCGGTGCGGATGCAGGAACAACAGTCGGCATGACCAAGACGCTGCTGGTGGTGCATCACACGCCGTCTCCGGCAACGCGGGAGCTGCTGGAGGCGGTGTTGGCGGGAACGCACGATCCGGACATCTCCGGAGTCACGGTCGAATCGAAACCTGCGTTAGCTGCGACCGTCACGGACATGCTCGCGGCCGATGGCTATTTGTTCGGCACCACAGCCAATTTCGGTTACATGAGCGGTGCGCTGAAGCACTTCTTCGATACGGTGTATTACCCGAGCCTCGATCATGTGGCCGGGCGCCCGTACGGGCTGTGGGTGCACGGCAACGACGACACCGTGGGTGCGGCGAATGCGGTCGACAAGATCGTGACGGGGCTGGCGTTGGCCAGAGCGGCGGACGTGCTCGAAGTTACGGGTGCGGTCGATGCGGGGGTGCGGGAACGGGCCTACGAGCTGGGCGGCACCCTGGCCGCAACACTGATGGAGTGATGGAGGGACGTAATGCCAGGAATCGCCGAACTTGCGCTCGGGGCGGCGCCCATCGCCGGTGGTGCCCTGCTGGGCGCGGCCGCAGGCAACCTCAAACCACCAGACGTACGCGGTTTGATCACCAAGGATCTCGACCTTCTGGCGCGCATTCCAGCGGACCAGGTCGAACGGCGCGCCAGAATGCAGGCCAGCATCGACCGGCGGATCGATGAGCTGATCGATGCGGGCGAGCGCACCCGCGAGATCCGCGAAGCCGCGCTGTCCTATCGCGGCAATTGGCGCGACATCCTGGTGTTCATCTGCGCGCTGCTGTTCACGTTCATCTGGTGGAACGTCAGTCACAGCCGGCCCAACTGGACCCTGACTTTCGTGTTGATGATCGTGGTCTCAGTGGCGGCGGGCATCTACGCGGGCCGCGGTATCGCCCGCGCGATCAGCAGCTTCATCCACCGGCACGACGACAAACCGCGGGCCTGAGCGAACCTCAGTAGTGATACGTGTCGGACGGCGCCGGCACGTGATCGGGGTCGTCGCTGTACTCGGGCTCGTGGATGCCATAGGCCCGCGCCAAATCGAGGATCTTGTTGGCCCGGGCGATTCGAGGAAGGTCTGACCCGTTGCGGATCTCTCCGCCGTCGCGCTGGAACTCCGCGAAAAACTCTTTGGCCCAGCTGATCTCGTCCTGCGACGGGGCCAGCCCCTCGTTGACGGTCGGGCACTGATCAGGCGTCAGGCAGATCTTGCCGGTCATGCCGAACTCGGCCGAGACTGCCGTGGCCTCCGACAGTCGCAGCGCGCTGGAGCCGACGGTCGGCCCGTCGATGGCGCCGGGGAGCCCGGCGGCCTTGGCGGCGATGGTGAACCGCGACCGCGCATAGGCCAGCGTTGCCGGGTTGTCGCCGAAACCGGTGTCGCGCCGGAAGTCGCCGATGCCGAACGCCAGCCGGAATGCGCCCTTGGCCGCCGCGATCTCGGTGATCCGCTCGAGGCCGCGGGCAGTCTCGACCAGTGCCACGATCGGCACGCCGGGCAGCCGCCGAGCGGTCTCGGTGACGTGGTCCACCGATTCGACCATGGCCAGCATGACGCCGCCCACCGAGGTGCCGGCCAGCATCTCCAGGTCATCGGCCCACCAAGGGGTGCCGAAGCCGTTGATCCGGACCCAATCGCTGTTGCCGTCGGCCAGCCACCGGGTCACCTTCTCGCGCGCGGACACCTTGTCCTTGGGAGCGACGGCGTCCTCGATGTCGAGCACGACGATGTCGGCGCGGGAACGTGCCGCGGGGGCGAACCGCTCGAACTGTGCGCCGTTTACCAGCAGCCAACTCCGGGCCAGTACCGGGTCGATCCGGAATCCGGGTTCGGTGGGGTGGGACTCGTCGGAGAAGGGCTGGTCATACACGCCGACAATCGTCGCTTACCGCCTACGCCGGGGCCAAAGCGGCCCCGAACACCCGCTCCGTGTTCTCCCAGTGCCGCTTTGCGGCCGCCTCGTCGTACACCGCCGCGTGATCGGGCACCGCGAAGCCGTGCGCTGCGGGATAGAACTCGATGGCGTGCTCGACCGCGGCCCCGGACAGCGCGTCCTCCAACCGCTTGCCGTCGTCCTCGGTGAAGGAGGCGTCGTTCTCGGCTGCGGCCACGTACACCGTCGCCTGGATCTTGTCGGCCAGCAGGTGAGGACTATCGGGATCGTCCGCCACGGCGAGCCGGCCGCCGTGGAAGGACAGCGCGGCCGCAACCCGCTCCGGAACGCGCGTCGCGACGATGAGGGAGGCACGCCCGCCCATGCAGTAGCCGGTGGTGCCGAATTTCTCACCGGTGACATCCGGCCGGGCGGCGAGGTAGTCGAAGAACGCCTCGGCGTCGGCGGCGATGATCTCCGGGGTGAGAGTGCCCATCAGCTCGAAGAGCTGCCTCCGCTGCTCCTGGTCGGTGAACACGGTGTTGAGGTCGAATGGGCCCCAACCCGGAGTGCGGTAGTAGACGTCGGGTACCACTACGACGTAACCGAATCCGGCCAGCGTGGCCGCCATCTGTTCCATGGTGGGGCGCAGGCCGCCGGCGTCGGGGAACATCACGACACCGGGCCAGGGGCCGTCGCCCTCCGGAGTGGCGACGGTGACGGGGCAGGTGCCATCGGCTGTGGTGATCGTGTCCTTTGTGGTCGGCATGGCTACCGTTCTACTCCCCGGGCCGCCACGTAAGCTGAGTGTGTGCCGATCCAGACGCCCTACGAGGACCTGTTGCGGAAGGTGTCCGAGCACGGGGTGCCGAAGTCGGATCGCACCGGCACCGGCACCCGCAGTCTGTTCGGGCACCAGATGCGCTACGACCTGGCCGCCGGCTTTCCGTTGATCACCACCAAGAAGGTGCACACCAAATCGGTGATCTACGAGCTGCTGTGGTTTTTGCGCGGCGATTCGAACGTGCGGTGGCTGCAGGATCACGGCGTGACCATCTGGGATGAATGGGCCAGTGAGACAGGTGATCTCGGGCCGGTGTACGGCGTCCAGTGGCGGTCGTGGCCGACCCCGTCCGGTGAGCACATCGACCAGATCTCGGGTGCCCTCGATCTGCTCAAGCGTGACCCGGATTCGCGGCGCAACATCGTCTCGGCATGGAACGTCGGTGAGATCCCTCAAATGGCGCTGCCGCCGTGCCATGCCTTCTTCCAGTTCTACGTCGCCGAGGGCAAGCTGTCCTGCCAGCTGTATCAGCGCAGCGCCGACCTCTTCCTGGGGGTGCCGTTCAACATCGCGAGCTATGCCCTGCTGACCCACATGATGGCCGCGCAGGCCGGGTTGGGTGTCGGGGAGTTCGTCTGGACCGGCGGCGATTGCCACATCTACGACAACCATGTCGAGCAAGTGGCGCTGCAGCTCAGCCGTGAACCTCGGCCCTATCCGGAACTAGTTCTGGCACATCGCGATTCGATCTTCGACTACACCTATGACGATGTCGCGATCCTGAATTACGATCCGCACCCGGCGATCAAGGCGCCCGTCGCTGTATGACCGACAAGCATGTGACAGGTGACCTCCGACGCCTGGCGCTGATCTGGGCGCAGTCGAGTACCGGCGTCATCGGCCGCAACAACGGGATCCCGTGGCGTCTGCCCGAGGACCAGGCCCGGTTCAAACAACTCACCCTCGGCCAGACCGTGGCGATGGGCCGGCTCACCTGGGAGTCGCTGCCGGCGAAGGTTCGTCCGCTGCCGGGGCGGCGCAACGTCGTCATCACCCGCAACGCCCGATACGTGGCGGACGGGGCCGAGGTGGTCACCGAACTCGGTGACGTCTTCCGGGGCTGGGTGATCGGCGGTGCGCAGATCTATGCGCAGGCCCTTCCGTTCGCGGACCGTTGTGAGGTCACCGAGATCGACCTGGACCTGCCACCCACCGAGGGCGACGCGATGGCACCGGTGCTCGACGATTCCTGGACCAAGACCACAGGTGAGTGGCTGACCAGCAGTTCGGGACTGCGGTACCGATTCTGCAGCTACGTGCGGGCCCGGTAGCCGGCCAGCCGGCGCACTTCACTGTCCGGGTCTTGGACGGCGAGCTCGTCGATCCGCTGTTCCAGCGCCGCGACGTCGTCGCTGTCGAGATCGCCGGGACCCATGGGCCCGATCAGATCACCGATGACGATCACCGCGTGGCGACGGATCACCGGCTCGGGATGCTCGAGGCCGGGCCGGACTCCCGGGAGCTCGGCGGCATCGAGCGTGCAGTATCCGCGCCCTGGTTTGAGGTCCTCGGCCACGATTGCCGCGATGGCCGGGTCTGCGAGCCCGGCGGCCAGCAACGTGTAATCCAGCGGCGGATGCCCGCGCCCGTGATCGCGAAACGAACGGTACGGCGCGGCGACGGCGGCCGACCTGCTGGCGGCCGGTAGGTCATGGCGTGCCAGCACTTCCAGCCCGGCACCGAGGCGGCCCAGGGCCGTTGCCACCCAGTCGTGGGCATTGCCTCGCAGCGGCAATGCAGCCCACAAGGCGTCCAGCACCTCAGGCGTCGCGATGTTGAGATCGGCGAGGAGTTTGGCGCCTGTCCAGGCAGTCTCGGAGTGCCTGAGCGCCGTGATCCCGACCGGTACCGCGGCCGCACCGGTGTCGAGCAGAAGCTCGATCGCCCGTTCTCTGCCGAGTGGATTGTCCGGTCCGGCAACCAGACCCGCCGCCGCGGCGAGGGCTGCCACACGCTGCTCGACCGGCATGGCCAGGAGTTCTCGTTCGGCTTCCGCCGCGGCGACGTAGTCGGGGAAGTGACGCCGCAGTTCGTCGTCGGTCAACGAACGCATCAGAAGATCCGCGCCTTCGTCATCGAGGTAGACCACAGCGTCGGCGGGCAAGGTGCCTTCGGCGACGAGCGTGGTCCGCGTCCGCGCGGCGATGTTCAGCATCGCCTGTGCGAACCGGTCCCATTGCTGCTCCCACTGCGCGCGAGGCAGACCCGTAACTGCCGTGCGAAGCCGCTCACCCCACTGTGAATCGGTCTCGCCCCACTCGTAGTCCTGGTACTGCCAGTCTGGTGGGCTGAACCGGCAGTCCGGGTCCTCGACTGATTCCTCGGTGGCCAGCGCGATATTGGGCAGGTAGATCACCCCGGTGGTCTCGGCGTAGAACTCGCTGAAGGCCAGGGCGTACGGGGTTTCCGAACCGGCCGCCTCGACCATCGCGCGGACGGCATTCGCAGCGGCCACGGTCAATTCCGTCTCGAACGCATCCCACTCGAACGTCACGCAGACCAGTATCGCCAACGCGCTCCGCTACTTGTGGTGGTCCTCGCTCCAATCCGCTCCGCTACTTGTCGGGCCGTTCGCTCCAATCCGCTCCGCTACTTGTCGGGCCGTTCGCTCCAATCCGCTCCGCTACTTGTCGGTCCCCTAGGGAACGATGGCAGGGTGGCCACACTGACTACGGCGCAGGCCCGCCGCATTGCCGTCGCCGCCCAGGGTTTTCACGAACCCAAGCCCCGCGGCGCGGTGACCCGTGCGCACCTGCGCAGGCTCATCTCCCGGATTCAGGTGCTGCAGCTGGATTCGGTGTCGGTGGCCGTGCGAGCCCACTACGCCCCGGTGTTCAGCCGGCTGGGGCCGTATGACCGGGACACGCTGGACCGGGCTGCCTGGTCGCACAGCACCCGCTCACCCCGGCTACTCGTGGAGTACTGGGCGCATGAGGCCGCGCTGATGGCGGTTGAGGACTGGCCGCTGATGCGGTGGCGGATGCGTGAGTACACCCATGGCCGCTGGGGTACCGAGATCGTCCGGAAGAACCCCAAGCTGGCCGAGGACATCGTTGCGGCGGTCGCCGAGCTCGGCCCGTCGACGGCCGGTCAGATCGAGGCCCACCTGGAAGCCGCGCCGCGCGGTCGCAAGGGCCCGTGGTGGGACCGTAGTGAGACCAAATGGGTGGCCGAGGCCTTGTGGTCGTCAGGGGTTTTGACGACGGCGACCCGCGTCGGGTTCGCCCGGCACTACGACCTGACGGAACGCGTGCTGCCACCGGAGGTGCTGGCGCGCGAGATCGGCGACGAGGAGGCGGTCCGCGAGCTGGCATTGCGGGCGGCCACCGCGCTCGGGGTCGGCACCGAGGCCGATATCCGCGACTATTTCCGGTTGGCGGCCAAGCAGGTCAAGCCGGCGATCGCCAAGCTGGTGGCCGATGGGGAGCTGGAGCCCGTCGACATAGAAGGCGTTCCGGCCTACCTGCGGGCAGGCCAGACCGTGCCGCGTCATGACCGCGGGACGGCGCTGCTGTGCCCGTTCGACCCGTTGATCTTCTTCCGGCCCCGAGTAGAGCGCTTGTTCGACTTCCACTATCGGATCGAGATCTACACGCCAGCCGCCAAACGCCAATTCGGCTACTACGTATGGCCGTTCATGCTCGACGGGGAGCTGGTCGCGCGCGTCGACCTCAAACGCACCGATGCCGCGCTACACGTGCCCGGCGCGTTCATGGAAGACGGCCAGGACCCCGCGCGGGTGGCGGAGGCCCTGGCCGTCGAGCTGAGGACGATGGCGTCGTGGCTGGGGGTGGGCGAGGTCGAGGTGGGGGGCCGTGGCGACCTCGCCGAGCCGTTACGTCGTCGCGTCCTCAGCTAACTCGGGGACCCCACGGCCGCGGATCATGTTGGAGGCGAACACAATCCCGCCGATGACCAGCCAGACGATACCGCCGATCTTGGCCAGCGAGTCGGCGTTGATCAACACGTAGCCGATGATCAGGAATCCGATGGTCGGCACCACGAGGTGCAGCAGGTAATTCTTCGACTTTTGTCGCACGGCGTAGTACCAGATGACCGAGGCATGCAGCAGGCAGAAGCCGAACAGCGCACCGAAATTCACCAGCGACGAGATCAAGCCGATCTGGCCGACGAAGAACAGCACCAGCACCAGGCTCAGTGCGCTGACCACCAGGATGGCTGCGATCGGCACCTTGCGGGAGCTGATCGTGGACAGGAACGCGGGCAGTTGGCGGTCGCGGCTCATCGAGAACAGCAACCGGCTGGTGGCGGCCTGGGCGGCCATCGCATTGGCGAAGCCCACGGCGAGCACGTTGACCACGAAGAACGCGTTCATCCACCCGGTGCTCGACGCGGCCTGTACCAGCAGGAAAAATGCGTTGCCCACCTCGTCGTCACCGAACGATTCGCGGCCTCCGGCCAGCAGGCTGGCCAGCCAGGTCTGGGTGATGAACAGGAACGCCACCACGAACAGGGCGACGATCATCGCGCGGCCGGCCGGGTTCTTCTTTCCGGTCGATTCCTCGGCCAGCGTTGAGATGCCGTCGAAGCCGAGGAAGCTCAGCACCGCGATCGACAGTGCTGCTGCGATCAACGGCGCGGTGACCAGTTCGGAGTTCCAGATCGGCAGTGCACTCCATCCGACGTCGGGGAGTGACTGCCCGGTGATGGCGCGCACCGCGATGATGACGAACAGCACGACGAAAACCAGTTCGACAGCGAGGAATACGCGGTTCACGATCTTCAGCGATCCCACGCCGAGCAGGTTGATGATCGTGTTCACCACCACGAAGACGATCGCCCACACCCAGCGCGGAGTGCCCGGGAAGAGCCCGACCATCGATTCGGCGGCGAAGACATACAGCAGGGTGGGAATCAGCAGGTAATCGAGCAGGATCGCCCAACCGGCGAAGAACCCCAAGCCCGGGTGGATGCCGCGGCCCACATAGGCGTAGACCGACCCGGCAAGCGGGAACGACTTGGCCATCTGCGAGTACGCCAGGGCGGTGAACACCATGGCGATCAGGCCGATCAGGTAGACCAGCGGCACCATGCCCGATGCGCTGTTGTACACCGTGCCGAAGATCGTCCACGGTGCGATGGGCACCATGAAGACCAGGCCGTAGACGATCAGGTCGGCGGTGGAGACGGAACGGCTGAGTTCCTGTTTGTAGCCGAATGATTCGAGATCGCGTTGCCCTTCACCGGTGGTGAGATGGGCGGCGGCCGCTTCGGTTGCCATGGCGTTCCTGTCGAGTCGAAGGGGAGGGGTCAGACCCGGGCGGCAGCGGCCAGATCGTGCTGATTCAGGAATTCGGCGATGACCGAGCGGAACTCCTCGGGTTTCTCCAGGTGAGTGCAGTGGCTGGTGTCGGCGAACACATGACTGCGGGCGTCGGGAATGAGGTCGGCATAGGGCTGCCAGGTCGCCGGGGTGGCCTCGTCGAACTCGCCGGCGATGACGAGTGTCGGGGCGATGACCGATGGCAGCCGGTCGATGATGCTCCAGTCGCGCAGAGTTCCGATGACATGAAACTCGTTGGGGCCGTTCATCGTGTGGTACACCGTCGGCTCAGCCTCCATCTGGGCCACGGTGTCGGCGAAGTCTTTCGGCATCGGCTCGACCCGGCAGACATGGCGACGGTAGAACTCCTCCGTGGCGGCCAGGTACGCGGGATCTGTGACCGTGCCGTCGGCCTCGTGTCGATCCAGCGCCGCCCGGGCCTCCGGCGGCAGTTGGGCGCGAAGTTCGGCGGCGCCCTCGACCCACAGTTGCATCGAGGCGGGGGAGTTGCAGATCGACAGCGACGCCAGCCCCTCCGGGGCGCGGACGGCGATCTCGGCGCCCAGCATGCCGCCCCACGATTGTCCGAGTACGTGGTAGCGGTCGAACCCGAGTGCTTCACGCACGGTGTGGAACTCGTCGACGAACAGTGGAGGCGTCCAGAAGTCGGTGGGCGCGTCAGGCAGGTGGGTGCTGTTGCCGCAGCCCAGCTGGTCGTAGTGGACGACGGTGCGGCCGGTCTCGCCGGCCAGGGCGGCGATATTGGCGACGTAGTTGTGGGCCATGCCGGGACCACCGTGCAGGACGAACAGGGGGAGAGCGTCGGGCCGGGCGCTTTCGGGTGTGGTGATCTGAACCCAGGTCTCGTGACCGCGGAAGGACACTGTGCGGGTGGTGCAAGGCATGGGCGTCAGCATGAATGATTAATGGTCCCGTGACAAGACCATTAATCAGGATTTAATGTGACACGTCGATATTGTGTGCCCATGGGGAATCCCGAGCCGCAGACGACAGAGCCCACGGGCACCACGCCCGGGCTGCTTGAGCGCGAACTCGAACCCTCGTCGCGGGTGGATGAAATCACCGACCGTCTCGTCACCGCAGTGGCAATCGGCGAGTATCTGCCCGGATCGCGCCTGCCTGCCGAGCGTGAACTCGCCGCGTCCCTGCGGGTCGGCCGGATGACGGTACGTGCGGCCCTGGCCAGGCTGGTCGAGCTCGGCCTGGTGGAAACCCGGCGCAGCGGCCGCAGTGGCGGCACCTATGTGCTGCAGCAATGGCCGGAATCGTCGACCGCCGCCGTCGGGCGCACCCTGACCATGCGAATCGACGAACTGCGGGACCGCTGCGATGCCATCTGCCGAATCCACGGTGCGGTATGTCGTGCGGCCGCCGAGGCCCGGACCGATCGTGACCTCGCGGTGCTGAGGGAACGGCTCGAGGCCTACCGCCGCGCGGAGAGCGGTCTGGCCGCCCAGCAGGCGGACAGCGCGTTGCACCTGGCGATCATGGACGCGGCCGGCAATACCGTGCTCAAACAGATGCTGCTCGAGTTGGAGGCCTCCGTGAGCATCGCCGCACCGGCCCACCTGTGGGGTGAATCGGCGACCATGCGCCAGATGGAGCTGCGAGCCCTGCGGGAGCACGAACAGCTGATCGACGCGATCGCCGGACGTCGTGGGGACGACGCCGAAGCGCTGGCACGCGCGCATCTGGCGATCGACTTCGAACACATCTCGGCCGCGATGCGGCGCGCCGGAGGCCTGGCCGACTGACCTGCGGCCAGGTCCCGACCGTGGTTACGGTGTCTCGCCGAGGAACCGCTCGCGGTAACCCCGGAATCGTTCCGCCAGGGCGGCCGGGTCGAGTTGAAGGTTCGCCGCGTCGTAGATGACGCCTCCGTAGCGCCCGCGCGGGTGCTCGGTGAGGAAGTCGGTCATCGCCGCGCGTACATCGTCGCCGAACGGCTGATCGGCCAGTCGGTAGATGCCGGCCAGCGTGCCCCGCTCGTCGGCCATGAAATCGTCGAACCGGACGTCGATGGACTGCCCGGCCGGCAGCACCTCACGATCACGGATGCATCCCGCGAGCAGATCGTCGATGCGCTTGAGCCAATGCTCGGTCACCTTGGCCACATCGGGCTGAGTCACGGCCATCCGCATGGCATAGCAGATCATGGTCATCATCGACAGCGTCACGTCGACCGGATCACGGTGTGTGACAACGAAAGTCGCATCCGGGAAGGTGGCGGCGAGAGTGGGGAACTGCTCCAGATGCTGAGGTGATTTCAGTACCCACCGGGTACCGCCGCGCAACCACTGCATGGCCTGCAGACTGCGTTTGAGATAGGCGTAGGACGCAGATTGATCGTGTGCCTTGTAGTGAGCGGCGAAACTCGGCACGTAATAGGTGGTTTCGAACAGCATGCCGGAGATGTCGTTGGCCAGGAGCTGGATCTCCTCGTGCGCGTGCTCGACGGTCATGTCATGCATGCGCCGGAACTCCGGCATCGAGGTGTTCACCATTTCCAGGCCCGCGCCGCAACGCTGCCTGCGCGGTTCTGGCGTGTCCTCACCAGGGCCTGGCACCGGTTCGAGGCTCTCCCAGTAGGGCAGGTAGCGCAGTGCCGGGTCCGCGGCGAGCAGATTGTGCAGATGCGTGGTCCCGGTGCGGGGTAGACCACAGATGACGATCGGCCGCTCGATCGCGATGTCCTCGATCTCGGGATGGTCGGCGATCAGCGCCTCCAACCGCAGGCGGTTGACCAGGTTGCCCACCAGCTGCTCGAACGCGATCCCCAGACCGGTATCGGACAAACCCGCTTCGTCGCGGAGCGCCGTACAGAGCACCTCCAGACGTTCCCGGAAAGCCGGGTCGCCGAAATCGTCCAGGCCGGTGCGCTCGATGGCGGCCGTCAGCAAGGCCTCCGGGTGGAGGTCCACGGTCGCGCCGTAGGCTGCCAGTCCGTCGCGAATCGGTTGGGCAGCAGGGGGATACACCGGGCTCGCGAGGTCGTCGAACCTGACCGGCGCCGGCCGTTGCGTGCTCGTGGTCACAGGGCCGGTACCTCGGCCACGTCGACCACCCGGCACTGAGGATGTTCCGGTGTCTCGTCGGGCAGGAACCAGCGCAGCCAGATGAGACCCTTGGACCGGCCGGCCGTCGACACCCAGTTCGGATGGCCGGGGTCCTTGTCGCTGATCACGATTCGCCAGGATCCGTCCGGTTCGTAGCTGACGTGCGCGCCGTTGATCGTCACGCGTTCGTGCGTGTAATCGTAGGTGTGCAGGAACGGGTTCCACAGGCACAGGTTCCAGAACACGCAGTCCGGTGAGGTGCCTTCGATGATCAGGGCCTGATCCGGTGCGAGATCGTAGGCGCCCATCGCGTAGGCGGCGTCGGCAGCCGACCACCCGTAGGCGTTCTGCGGGACCGGGAACGGCGGGTGCAACTGGTTGGCGGGCTCGACCTTGGTCGGCAGGAACGAAACCTGTTCGTGCAGCCAGGTCCTGGCGTACTGGAAGCGGCGGGCCAGCTCGGCGGCACTGTCCGAACGCCGGGCGGGCGGATTGAGCGTCTCGATCCGCCACTCCGGCCGGCGGCCCGTGGTCGGATCGTTCAGATAGTCACGGGTCAAGGCGAACTCGGCGTCGGCTTCCAGTTTGAGCCAGGCGCCCGGGTGGGGCTCGGGGCTCATGACGAACTCGAAGTTGCCGTCCTCGTCGAAATCCAGGTCGCGGTTGTTGATCGTGCCGACGATGCGGTCGCTGTAGCGGCCTTCACCCGGTCCGCCGTAGACGGTCATCGACAGGTACACCGCATCACCGCGGTTGCCGACGACCCGGTAGGTGCGGGAGGGGTCCAGCGGGGCGAGCTTGTAGAAGGCGTCCGCGTTGTCACCGCCCCATTTGAGGTAGGGGCTGATGACGTCGACCAGGATCGGCTTGTCCCGGTCGCCCCACACGTACGCGTCGACGGTGACGCGCAGCAGGCTGAACGCCAGCCGGTACCCGTCGAGCAGGTCGGGTTCGCTGAGCGCGGGGTCGGCATCGAGGAGCTTCTGCTCGATGCCGCGCACCTCGTCGAGCAGCCCGTTGAATGCCGCGGACAACTCGGTCGTGTCGGTCATAGGTGGTCCTTCCTTCGGGGGTGGGTAACTCCGGCTCCTTCGATCAGCAAGGAGCACAGTCGATCTGCGGTGCCGTCGACATCGACACCGGGTTCCATGTGGGCGGTGTAGAACGCGGTGCCGATCAACGACTGGTAGACCATGTCGACGTCGACATCGGGATGGACCCTGCGCTGTTCGACGCCGGATGCGACCAGGGCGCGGAATGCTTCCTTGGTCCGCTCATCGAGCAGTTGTTGGGTCCGGATGTGCAGCTCGGGGTCGCGACGACGTTCGGTGAGTATCCCGAGCGCGGCGGCCTCGACCACGGGATCACGCCAGAAGGTGAGCACCGCGCGGGTGAAGGCACGCAGATCGCCTTCGAAATCGCCTGTGAGCGAGAGCAGTTCACCCCCGGGCGGCTGGTCGAACGCGGCGTCGAAGACCAGGTGCGCCTTCGACGGCCACCGCCGGTAGATGGTGGGTCGGCTGACGCCGGCCTCGCGGGCGATGGCCTCGATGGAGAGTTGGTCATAGCCGTCACGCGCGAGCAGGTGACGGGTGGCGCTCATGATGTCGCTCTGAGTTCGGGGGTCGCGCGGCCGTCCCGGGCCTGTGATCGAGGACACATGATTACGTTACGATACGTCACGTAATTAGGTCAATAGCTGCGCGCGCACCGGTTTCGTCTCGCCGGTTTCGACACCTGGGTCGTGGTCGGCATCGATCGACAGCCGTCGGGTGGAAAACGGCGTCGCGACTGGGTCCGCAGCGGGTCAGGTGCCCCGGTCAATCAGGTCGAACACCATGACGGCGTGGGAGAAACGGTGTGGGGTAACGCCAATCGGGCCGTACGGATGGTCCAGCATGAAAACCAGATACAGCAACAAGGCAAGCAGGACGGTCACTGAGCTCACCAAGATCATGTGAGCCCGGTTGTTCGCGAGCCGCATGAAGCTCGCGAGGCTGATCAATACCACGCTGCCGAAGACCAGGCTGAACCACAACAGCGTGGGTATGCGTGGGCTCGAGTTGAGGATCCGCGCGCTGCGGTCCGAGGTCAGCACGGCCAACTGGCTGAGGAACTGACTGTTGATGGCGCTCGCCGCGCTGTCCGATGTCGAGGCGCCGACGATGCGATACATCTCGGTAAGCGCGCTACGGCCGTTGTTGCTGATCGTGCCGAACTCTTCCCTGCCCCATTCGGGGCCCTGGACCGCGGCCGCATACCTGCGGAGTTGTTCACGCACCTGCGTCTGTTCCGGCTGGGGCATCGCCACGGTCTGGCGGTACAGAGTTACCAATGTCGAGGCCTCGTTGGACACGTTGGTCTCGGCCGAAAGGTACTGCTGCCATCCGACGACTACGGTGAACCCGAGTAGCGCACCGTAGACGAGGCCGACGACAGTCAGAAACGGCGACAACACCGAGTTGTGTTCTGGACGTGTGTCACGAGCGATGACACGACTGGCCAACAGCACCGTGCCGACGGCCAACAACACTGCGCCGACGACCACCACGACGAGCATGACCCACGCACCGACCGTCCCAAAGTCGCCCATGGTTGATCAGGATGGCAGCAAACTTCTCGCCACGAGGCCGATCGCTCGGTTTTCGCCCGCTGGGCTGCCGATCAGATCATCTGAAGTGCCGCGAGGTAGATATCGGTCGACGAGAAGGCCGTCGCGGGCTTGATGCGTTTGTGAGCGATGCCGCCGCGGCGCCGCTCGGAAAAGATGATGCGGCCGTCGGGGCTGAACCCGATCTCCAACTCGGTCGCCACACCTGATGCGCTGAGCAGAGGATGCTCCCACACCATCGTGCGGTACTCCGCCCGCGGGCCGCTGTCGAAGATCAAGTCCCAGTCCTTCTCGTTGGCGCGTTCTCGGACCAGATCCAACATTTGGTAGTGCATTCTCGTTTCCTTCACTGTCTGATTTTCATGGCGGGGAGGCATTGGCCCGCAGTGGTATTCGAGCTCTGCGGGCCTTGTTCGCCTGTCGGTGTATCCATCGTCGGTTGACCTGCATCCGGTGTCTGTCCTCCGATCCGCCTGCCGGGTGTACCAATTCCTGTCCGCCGATCAGGGGACATGAGGCGGGGACGAGATGGTCGCCGCCCCTCGATCAGCGACCATCTCGTCGGTCCGGGCTCGCCAAGTAGGCACAGGGGCAGGGTGTTTCGGTGCGCCGAGGATTCTGCGTAGCGTCGATAGACCTTCCTGTTCGGGCGGGTGGGCCAGGTGGCGAGGAAGGGGCCGAGCTGTGTGGACTCGCCGCCCTGTCACCGGGGAACAGGACAGTAAAGAGGAAGGGTCCGACAAGTCCGGATCACGAAATCTGAGCGCGCTCGTATTCCGCCGCGCTCGACACGGCGAGTGCCACCGCACCGCCCACGGCCGCGATAAAGGCGATGACCACCAGCCAGCCGTATCCCGGTCGTGAAACGTCGCCGAGCAGAACCACGCCGACGATGCCGGGGACCACGGTTTCGCCGACCACCAGGGCCGCTGCCACCCCGTTCACCGACCCGACTTGCAGGGCGACGGTGAACAGATAGAACCCGCCCAGACCGGCGACCAGAATGGCCCACAAGGCCGGATCGGCGAGCAGCACACCCACGTTCAGCGGCTCAAGACCGTCGACGACTCGTACCGCAACTGCCATGGCGCCGTAGAGCACGCCGGCGATCAACCCCACAGGCACTGCAGCGTTTTTCCCGAGCAGTCGGACCAGCGTGGCACCCAGGCCCAGGATGACCGCGGACACCACGAGGACACCCCAATGCATCACCGCGCCCGGGTCTCTGTCGCCCAGGCGGCCGGCAGTGGCGCCCAGGACGCACAGCGCCACAAGCACGATGGCGATCGCCGTCCAGTCGCGCCGATGGAGCCGGACGTGGAGCACAAAAATGCTCAACACGGCGGTGACCACGAGATTGGCGCTGATGATGGTCTGCGACAGGAACAGTGGAATCAGCCTGGCGGAGACCAGGCTCCCCACGAAACCGAACAGATCGAGTGCGATACCCGCGATGAAGATCGGTGCGAGCATGGCAGTGATGGTCGACCGCAGCGTGGGGCCGTTCTGCGCCGTGTCCTCGGCTGCCCCGGAATGTCCCGCGGCGTACGACTGCAGCACGGAAGCCGTGCCATACCCGACACACGCCAGCAGCGCGGCGGTTACGCCGACCAGCACTGCGAACCGTCGTGGGGTGCCGGTAAGAGCGGGACAACGCGGAACATCAGCCGAGTCTAGGAGCGTGCCGCCTCGGGTTCGGGTAAACGGCCGCCGATTTCTGCAGCAAGGTTGTCGTCTCGGACGAGCAACAGCCCGGAGGTAGAAACCGGCGCGTCAGCAGGTCAGCGCGGAAGTTGATTCAGCACGGCCGTCGTCACATCGAACACCACGGCTGCGTCGTCGCCGTTCACGTCAACGGAGGGGACAAGTCGACTGACGCGGCCCGCGTCGACGCCGTCGAACCCGTCACCCACGATCGCCCCGGCGAATGTCGTTCCCTCGTGGGCCTTGCGGTAACCGTCGTATTCCCCGAACTTCATCGGAGCGCCCCCGGCGGTCACGAGTTCTCGTGCCTCGTAGGCGAATGTCACCAAGATCTCGGTGCCGTCGACGGTGAAGAAGCAGGAGGTGAGGGACTGGTCCTTCCAGTCGAAAGTCACATTCCGGGACTTCTGCAGTTCAGCTACCACCGAGCATGGCAAGGCATCGGTGAGCACGGTGACGGTCGTGTTCGGGGAACTGCCCTGCCGGGGTTGTTCCGGCCACGTCGAGACCACCGCGCGCGCCAACGGTTCGGCGGTCGCGCACGCGTCGTGACCCCGTTCCATCGACACTCGCATCCGCACTGCGATGTCGTTCTCGAACGCCACGTCGTAATTGCAGGCGCTTTCGACGAGTTGGTCACGCACGTCGGGTGCAAAGGCCGACGCGGGATCTGCTCGGCGTACCTTGCGACCGTCGATCTCTTCCAGCGCGCCGACTGATGAGGTGAGGAAATCGGTTGCAGTGAAGGCGATTGACCAACTGATGTCGATCCCATGTTGGGTGCCGTCGTCGACGAGTGCCTCGCACGACGTCGAATTCGAGGATGTGCCGATCGCCTTGACGGTGCCGAGTGACGCGAGCCGGTCGGGGGCGATCAACGCACACGGGTCGATGCCGCGAGCCCACGCGATGGTTTTCTCGCGGGACAGTGCCGTCGGTACTGACGTGGTGGTCGACGGTGCTGTGGACGGAGCCGTCGCAGCCGAACAACCCGCGGCCAGCAATGTCACCGCGGACAGCGCCGCCCACCCCCGATTCACATGGGCAAGCCTAGGTCGGCATCGGGCGGGTCGATCGCGGCAATTCTGTCCGTTGCGGGTCTGAAGCGCTGGTGCCTCAAAGGCCGACAGTAAGGTGAGTCCGTGGCCGAGATCGCGCCGCTGCGCGTGCAGCTGATCGCCAAGACAGAATTCCAGGCACCGCCGGACGTGCCGTGGAGCACCGATGCCGATGGCGGGCCCGCGCTCACCGAGTTCGCCGGCCGGGCCTGCTACCAGAGTTGGTCGAAGCCCAATCCGAAAACGGCGACCAACGCGGGCTACATCCGTCACATCATCGATGTCGGGCATTTCTCGGTGCTCGAACACGCCTCGGTGTCCTTTTACATCACCGGCATCTCGCGCTCGGCCACCCATGAGCTGATCCGGCACCGGCATTTCTCCTACTCGCAGCTCTCACAGCGCTACGTGCCCGAGAACGACGCCGAGGTGGTGGTCCCCCCCGGGTTCGAGGACGACCCGGAACTGGTGGAGATCTTCACCACGGCTGCCGACGCCAGCCGCGCCACCTACACCGAACTGCTGGCCCGGCTGGAGGCCAAGTTCATGGGGGACCAGCCCAGCGGAAACTCTGCGGTTTTGCGCCGCAAGCAGGCCCGACAGGCCGCCCGGGCGGTGCTGCCCAACGCCACCGAGACCCGCATCGTGGTCACGGGCAACTACCGCGCCTGGCGCCATTTCATCGCGATGCGGGCCAGCGAACACGCCGATGTGGAGATCCGCCGGCTGGCGATCGCCTGCCTGCGTGAGCTCGTCGAAGCGGCCCCGGCGGTGTTCTCCGATTTCGAGATTTCGACGCTGGCGGATGGTAGTGAGGTGGCAACGTCTCCCTTGGCCACGGAGGCCTGACGGAGTGGCCCGGGTGCACGGCCACGGAGGCTTGACGGAGTGGCTCGGGTACACGGCCACGGAGGCTTGAGACCACCGGGTAATCTTGGCGCGTGAGTACGAGCGGAATCGATGTAACAGCGCAGTTGGGCACGGTGTTGACCGCAATGGCAACTCCGTTCAAGCCCGACGGCTCGCTTGACCTCGACGCCGCCGCTCGCTTGGCGAATCGCCTGGTAGACGCCGGATGTGACGGCCTGGTGCTCTCGGGTACCACCGGTGAGTCGCCGACCACCACAGATGACGAGAAGCTCGCGCTGTTGCGCGCGGTGCTGGAGGCCGTGGGGGACCGGGCCCGCGTCGTGGCCGGCGCCGGCAGTTATGACACCGCCCACAGCGTGCACCTGGCCAAGGCGTGTGCCGCCGCGGGTGCACATGCGCTGCTCGTGGTGACGCCGTATTACTCACGGCCCCCGCAAGCGGGTCTGCTGGCGCACTTCACCGCGGTCGCCGATGCCACCGATCTGCCGAACCTGCTCTACGACATCCCGCCGCGGTCCTCGATCCCGATCGCCTGGGAGACCATCCGCGCCCTGGCCACGCACCCGAACATCGTGGGTGTCAAGGACGCCAAGGGGGACCTGCACGGGGGCGGCCAGATCCTCGCCGAGACCGGGCTGGCGTACTACTCCGGTGACGACACGTTGAACCTGCCCTGGTTGGCCATGGGCGCGGTCGGTTTCGTCAGCGTCTGGGGCCATCTGGCCGCCGGGCAGCTGCGAGACATGTTGACCGCGTTCAATTCTGGCGACATCGCCACGGCGCGCAAGATCAACGTGTCGTTGGCCCCGCTGGCCCGAGCCCAGGCCCACCTCGGCGGGGTGACGATGTCCAAGGAAGGCCTGCGATTGCAGGGATTCGACGCCGGTCAACCCCGGTTGCCGCAGATCCCGGCATCCCCGGCCGAGATCGAGGCGCTGGCCGTCGATATGCGTGCGGCTGCGGTGTTGCGATAGTGAGCACCGAACTCGCGCCCCCCAAGCCCCTGGCCCCCGGCGGTCTGCGAGTTACCGCGCTGGGCGGAATCAGCGAAATCGGCCGCAACATGACGGTCTTCGAGCACCTCGGCAGGTTGCTCATCGTGGACTGCGGCGTGCTCTTCCCCGGGCACGACGAACCCGGAGTCGACCTGATCCTGCCGGACCTGCGCCATGTCGAGGATCGCCTCGACGATGTTGAGGCGCTCGTCGTCACCCATGCCCACGAGGATCACATCGGCGCGATTCCGTTCCTGCTCAAGCTGCGTCCCGACATCCCGGTGGTCGGCTCGAAGTTCACCATCGCGCTGATCCGGGAGAAGTGCCGGGAGCACCGCATCAAGCCGGTGTTCGTCGAGGTCGCCGAACGGCAGAGCAGCCAGCACGGCGTCTTCGAATGCGAGTACTTCGCGGTCAACCACTCGATCCCGGGCTGCCTGGCCGTGGCGATTCACACGGGTGCCGGCACCGTCTTGCACACCGGAGACATCAAGCTCGACCAGCAGCCGCTCGACGGCCGCCCGACCGATCTGCCGGGCATGTCCCGGCTCGGTGACGCCGGCGTCGATCTGTTCCTGTGCGACTCCACCAATTCCGAACACCCGGGTGTCAGTCCGTCCGAAAGTGAGGTCGGCCCGACGCTGCATCGGCTGATCCGCGGTGCCGAGGGCCGCGTGATCGTGGCCTGCTTCGCGTCGAACGTCGACCGCGTGCAACAGATCATCGACGCTGCGGTAGCACTGGGCCGGCGGGTCTCGTTCGTCGGGCGCTCGATGGTGCGCAATATGGGCATCGCCCGCGAACTGGGGTTACTGCGGGTCACCGACGCCGACATTCTGGACATCGGCGCGGCCGAGATGATGCCGGCCGAGAAGGTCGTGCTGATCACCACCGGCACCCAGGGGGAGCCGATGGCTGCGCTGTCGCGGATGTCGCGCGGCGAGCACCGCAGCATCACGCTGACCGCAGGCGACCTCATCATCCTGTCCTCGTCGCTGATCCCGGGCAATGAGGAGGCGGTCTATGGGGTCATCGACGCGCTGGCCAAGATCGGTGCCCGCGTGGTCACCAATGCTCAAGCGCGCGTACATGTTTCCGGCCACGCGTACGCGGGGGAGCTGCTGTTCCTCTACAACGGCGTGCGTCCGCGCAACGTGATGCCGGTGCACGGCACCTGGCGTCACATGCGCGCCAACGCAGCACTGGCCGCGAGCACCGGGGTGCCGCCGGAGAACATCGTGCTCGCCGAGAACGGCGTGAGCGTCGACCTGGTGGCCGGTAAGGCTTCGATCGCCGGGGCGGTCACCGTCGGCAAGATGTTCGTCGACGGGTTGATCACAGGCGATGTCGGCGATGCCACCCTCGGCGAACGCCTGATCCTGTCTTCGGGATTCGTGGCGGTGACGGTGGTGATCCACCGCGAGACCGGAAAGCCCGCTGCCCCGGCCCACCTGTATTCCCGCGGATTCTCCGAGGATCCGAAGGCGTTGGAGCCGGTGGCCCGCAGTGTCGAGCGGGAGCTGGAAAGCCTTGCCGCCGACAACATCACGGACCCGACCCGCATCGCTCAGGCGGTACGGCGCACCGTCGGTAAGTGGGTGGGCGAGACCTACCGGCGCCAGCCGATGATCGTTCCGACCGTCATCGAGATCTGATCGAATTTGGTGCACCGAGCGATTCGCCGGTGCCGTTAGATTGGGTCGGTGAGCCGTCCCGCACCTGAGGTGCCATTCGAGCGACGCCGCCCGCTTCCGCCGTTGGGTTCGGCCGAAGAAATCAAGCGTGCTGTCGAATATCCGTACTTTCTTCGGTATCTGCTCGTTGTAGGTGGTGTCCTATTCGCGCTCGTGTTTCCCTGGGCGCTGTACGCCTATTTTGTCCGGGAGCACGGACCGGATACCACCGTTACCGTGGTATTCGCGGTGGCGCTGGGCAGCGTCGTCGTTGGATCAAGGCTCATGCCCTCAATCCTGATGCGTCGCTTCTATGCTCGCGTGATGCGTGGCGGCCTGCTGTGCGACGTGTACCCGGCCGGTTTTCCGGATGCCGAGACCGCAATTCTGATCGACACCCGGTTACCCGACGCGCAGGCGGTATACGTCCACGACGCGGTCGTCTCCTGGCTCGGACGGCTGGCGTCGAATCCCGCGGCTCTCACACAGTCGGGCGATCTGTTCGCCGCCGGTCCGATTCGCAGCGCCGACGAACTCGCAGGCCCGGGTGCGCGGGGCGGGTTTCTTGTGGCCCGTGACAAGAATCCGTACAAGGGATGGCGGCTGATTCTTCCCGAGACGAACCCGCGTGACCCGCACCGGCCGTACGCGAATGGTCTTGTGGTTCAGGTTGACACGCCGAGCCTGGAATCAGCCGGCAAGTAGCAGGACCCCGCCGGTCAGCAGGCTCACGACCTTGATGAGCTCGAACGCGACGTAGATGTAGTGCGCGTGCGACCGCCCCTCTGCTTCCGCTCCCGGAGCGGCCGCCAGCACGGCGTTGGAGCGCTGAGTCAGCTTGGGCCGCACCGCGATCAGTTGGATGGCCAGCGCCACGATGGCGATCGCGAAGGTTGCGATCACCGCCCCGGACGGGCGGTGCACGGCGAGGGTCACGATGACGACCACGGCGAACGCGGCTTCTACGGCGTTGAGCGCGCGAAAAACCATGCGCCCGATGCCAAGCCCGATCTGCAGCGTCACACCTGGCGCCCGGAATTTCAGCGGCGCCTCGATGAACGAGATCGCCAGCACCATGCCCAGCCAGCAAAAGGTCACGGCGACCGCGACAGCCAGACCGGCATCCATCATGAATCTCCTTTCGGGCCCAATCGGGCCACGCACAGGTCCGGTTCGACGAACGGATCGAGCCGCTCGACCGCCAGCGGTGCCTGCCAGCTTTCCAGCGCACCCTGCATCAACCCCAGATGGATCGGACACACGACCGAGGTGCGGGTCTCGGCCAGCTCCAGAAATGGGCAGTGGCGCAACCGGATGTGATCCTTCTCGGGTGGCTCCGGCGCGAAGCCGATGTCATCGAGTGCCTGCACGAGGGCATTGATGGCCGAGTCGGGGGAGTCCGCTGTTCGCCGCGGCATCGCGCGTCCCCAGGCCCGCCCCATCTCCCGGGCCTTGGCGGCGGAATCATCGTCGTCGGCCAATCCGTTGACGAGGATCTCGGCCAGCATGCGGTAGTGGGTCGGCCCGTTCGGGTCCATCCGGTGGACCGCCCGGTACAGCTGCGGGGGGCGCCCAGGGCCGCGGTGGTGTGGTTGGACACGTTCCACCTGTCCCTGGGCCTCCAGGTGTTCCAGGTGAAACCGCACGGTGTTGGGGTGAACTGCGAGTTCGGCAGCGATCTGCGCGATGGTCATCGGTGTCGCCGAGGCCTTCAGCGTGCTCATCACGTCGACTCGGCGCTTCCCGATCGCGGTGATCATGGCTAGAGTTTATACAAACAGCGGTTGTAGAAACTAGGTGACGCGCTGTCGATCCGAGAAGGGGATTGTCCGATGGCTGACGACCTATCTGGCCACGACGATGTCGAAGTGCTGCTGTGGCGCTTCTACGGCAAGGCGCTTTCCGATCCGGTGCTCGCCGAGCCGTTCTCCGAACTGCGCGCCAATGGCCTGCGATCCCATCTGCCCGTCATGTGCGACTTCTGGGAGACCGTGCTGTTCCGTGCAGGGCTCTATCAGCGCAGCGCGCTGATCGTCCATCGCGAACTGCACGCCCGCCATCCGCTGTCGGCGAAGCATTTCGTGCGGTGGCTGACGTTGTGGACCGAGACCGTCGATGAGCTGTTCGAAGGTCCGCACGCGGAGCGTGCCAAGCTGCAGGCGGGGCGCATCGCCAAGGCCATGCACCGGCGACTGGTCGGCCTGGATGCCGCCGAGCTCGACGCTCTCGTTGCCTGCTAACGCTTTTCGGCGAAAGCCGTCCATTCCACCTGGGACGCGGTGAGATTCCGGCCGGACGGTGAAACGTAGTGCTCGATCAGGTAATCGGGCCCGGCCTGCTCGATCAACTGCCAGCCGTAGGGCTCGGCGAAGGCCGCCACTCCGTCGGGCTGCAGCCCGAACTGCCACAGCTGGCTACGGACCCGGAACCGGCGATACAACGACTGGGCGCCGTACCGATTGGTGCCGTCGATGAAATCGCTGCGCACATACGTGAACGCCAGCCGGCTCCCCGGCGCCGCCGAGCGGAGGAACTCGAACGTCGCCCCGACGCCGTCGGCGCTCAGATACTGCGTCACGCCTTCCCATACGAAGAAGGTGCGATGCGCAGCTACGTGGCCGTGCTTGGCCAGTTCGGCGGCCAGGTCGTCGCGTTCGAAATCCACCGGCACCAGGTGCACCGAGTCCGGCACGGTTCCCAGCGCGCGGCGCACCACCGAGCGCTTGCGCTCGATGTTGACCGGCAGGTCCACCTCGAACACCGGGATCGCGCTGTGCCGGGCGAGCCGGTAGCCCTTGGTGTCCAGCCCGGCGCCGAGAATCACCACGGCGTCGATGTTGGGCAATGCCTGCGTGAGCTTGTCGCCGATGTAGCGCTTGCGACAGGTCAGGTTCGCCCACAGTCCCGGGCCCAAGCGTTCGGTCGCCTGGATCAGCAGCCCGCGGGCAACCGGCCAGCGCATCGTCCGGATGAACGCGCGCAGCCCGGCCGGCAGAAAGGACGACGCCATGTCGTCGTCGACGAGCCGGCGCCGCACCGGTTCGTACTGCTCGACGGCTGCCAGCACCATCGGGCCGATCGCGGTTGCGGCGACGGGATTGCTCATCGCTTGTTGACGATGCCGGCATCCACGGGAAGTGTCACGCCGGTGACGTAACGCGCCTGATCCGACACCAGCCAGGCCACCGCGTTGGCGATGTCCTCGGCCTGCACCACCTGCACCGGCAGTGCGTTGCCGAAATCGGTTGGCGCATTGAGTTCCTCGGAGATGTGGCGCAGCCAGTCCCGGGTGAACTCGTTGTTGATCATCGGGGTGTCCACCCCGGTGGGGTGGATCGAGTTGACCCGGATGCTGTGTGGGGCAAGGAAATTGGCGTAGGCTCGCATCAGCCCCACCACTCCGTGCTTGGCGGCGGTGTAGCCGAGCGAGCCGCGGTCGCCGCCGCCCACGCCGATCAGGCCGGCGGCCGAGCTGATCAGCACGATCGATCCGCCGTCACCCTGTTCGACCATGAGCGGGATCGCCGCCTCGACGGTGTGGTGTACGCCGGTCAGGTTGACGTCGATGACGTCGCGCCAGCCGTCGGGGCCGGACTGCATCGGGGCGATCCCGGCATTGGCGACGACGATGTCGAGTCGGCCGAGCTGGTCCACTCCGGCTTGCAGCGCCGCCCGAAGGGCTTCCTCATCGCGGACATCGGCTCGCAGCGCGACGATCCGGCCACCGGCGTCCTCCACGAGCTTGACCGTGGCAGCCAGATCGTCGGGGGTGGCCAGGGGATAGGGCACCGACTCGATCTGGTCGCACAGATCGATCGCGATGATGTCGGCCCCGTCCGCGGCCAGCCGCAGGGCTTCGGCCCGCCCCTGGCCGCGTGCCGCGCCGGTGATGAAGGCGACCTTCCCGGCCAGGGGAGCCTCGGTGCTCATCATCAGCCCCGCAGCTGTCCCTTGGCCGGATCGCCCGCCACCACCGGTTGCAACATCTTGATATCGGGGGCGCCGTCGAGCAGCTCGCCGATGCTGCCGAACAGGGCACCGATGGCCGGGGCGGTGCTGTGCGCCTTCAGTGCATCGGCGTCGGCCCACTGCTCGACGAACACGAAGGTGCCGTCGGATTCGTGCAGCGAATACAGCTGGCATCCCGGCTCGTCGTGCACGGCCGCGACCGCGTTTGTGCAGGCCTCGCGCACGGCTTCGACGGACTCGGGCTTGGCCTTCATGGTGGCGACGACGACAACGGGCATAGGTGCAGAACTCCTCGATGAGTGCCGAAACTGGACGAGTGTCCACCCTAGGCGATAACCCGCTGGATTCGGTTCGTATGGCTAAGTGTCATTTGAGACCGTCTTGTGACCCGTGTGGCAGATGGTGAATATGGGGCATATGCGACTAGGCTTGCGGTCATGGCTAACAAGACCGCCGGCCGATCCGGAGCGCGCTCGAGCAGGTCAAACGCCAGCTCGCGGAGCGGTTCGCGGCGTCCGGCGCCGGCCCGGCAGGGCCGCCCGGCTGCGCCGCGACGCAAGCCGGCGCGCAAGCCGCAGGCGTCGCCCGTCTCTGTCGCCGGCCAGAAGCTGGGCCAAGGCGCTCGCGCCGGCTGGTTGATGCTCGCCAAGGGGGCCGGATCGACCGCCCGCTCGGTGGGCCGCGCCCGCGACATCGAGCCCGGCCACCGCCGTGACGGACTGGCGCTCGCGCTGCTCGGCGTCGCCGTCGTCGTCGCGGCCAGCTCGTGGTTCCACGCGGCCGGCCCCGTCGGGCAGTGGATCGACACGGCGCTGCGCACCCTGATCGGCGGTCCGGTGGTCCTGGTGCCCGTCGTCCTCGGCGCCATCGCCGTCGTATTGATGCGTACCGAGCCGGACCCGGAGTCACGCCCCAGGCTCATCCTGGGATCGGCAATGATCGCGCTGCCGATGCTGGGCCTGTGGCATCTGTGGTCCGGATCGCCGCAGGATCCCATCGCCCGTCAGCACGCCGCCGGATTCGTCGGCTTCGCCATCGGCGGGCCGCTGTCGGACGGGCTGACCGAGTGGATCGCCGCGCCACTGCTGTTCATGGGTGTGCTGTTCGGCCTGCTGCTGATCACCGGCACGACGATCCGAGAGGTGCCCTCGACCCTGCGCACCATGTTCAGCACCCGTGCGTTCCGGGACGAATACGACGACGAGTACGACGAATACGACGACGAGTACGGGTCCGAGCCCGACGATTTCTCCGACGGCTACTACGACGACGACACCGCGGGCAGCGAAGCCGCGGCCCAGGCCTGGCCCACGGCCGCGATCGAGGCGCCCAAGGCGCCCAGCGGTTCGCCGATGGACAACTACCCGCTGCCCGACGACGCTGACGCGCCCACCGTTCCCGAACCCGCGGTCAAGACTCGCCGCAAGAAGCCAGAGAGCAAACCCAAGCCCGACGACACCCTGGTGATGGACCGGGTCATCGAGGGGCCCTACACGCTGCCCCCGCTGGATCTGCTGATCGCCGGCGACCCGCCCAAACTGCGCACCGCCGCCAACGACCAGATGGAAGCCGCCATCACTTCGGTGCTGGAACAGTTCAAGGTCGACGCGGCCGTGACCGGCTGCACCCGCGGCCCGACGGTCACCCGCTACGAAGTCGAGCTCGGCCCGGGCGTGAAGGTCGAGAAGATCACCGCCCTGCAGCGCAACATCGCCTACGCGGTGGCGACCGAGAGCGTCCGCATGCTCGCCCCGATCCCCGGCAAGTCCGCCGTCGGTATCGAGGTGCCCAACACCGACCGCGAGATGGTCCGGCTGGCCGACGTGCTCACCGCACCGTCGACGCGGCGCGACCATCACCCGTTGGTGATCGGCCTGGGCAAGGACATCGAGGGTGACTTCGTCTCGGCCAACCTGGCCAAGATGCCGCACCTGCTGGTGGCCGGCTCCACCGGTTCCGGTAAGTCCAGCTTCGTCAACTCGATGCTTGTGTCCCTGCTGGCGCGGGCCACGCCCGAAGAGGTCAGGATGATCCTGATCGACCCGAAGATGGTGGAACTCACGCCCTACGAAGGCATTCCGCACCTCATCACACCGATCATCACCGAACCGAAGAAGGCCGCCGCGGCGCTGGCCTGGCTGGTCGAGGAGATGGAACAGCGCTACCAGGACATGAAAGCGTCCCGCGTGCGCCACATCAACGACTTCAACGACAAGGTGAGATCCGGGGAAATCTCGACGCCGCTCGGTAGCGAGCGGGTCTACAAGCCGTACCCGTACATCCTCGCGGTGGTCGACGAGCTCGCCGACCTCATGATGACCGCACCGCGCGACGTCGAGGACGCGATCGTGCGGATCACCCAGAAGGCTCGGGCGGCCGGCATCCACTTGGTGCTGGCCACGCAGCGGCCGTCGGTGGACGTCGTCACCGGTCTGATCAAGACCAACGTGCCATCCCGGCTGGCGTTCGCCACCTCATCGCTCACCGACAGCCGCGTCATCTTGGACCAGCCGGGTGCCGAGAAGCTCATCGGTATGGGTGACGGCCTTTTCCTGCCGATGGGCGCCAACAAACCCAAGCGCATGCAGGGCGCGTTCATCACCGACGAGGAGATCCACGCCGTCGTCGAGGCCACCAAGACCCAGGCCGAGCCGGAGTTCATCGAGGGTGTCACCGCGGTCAAGGCGGGCGAACGCAAGGACGTCGACCCCGACATCGGCGACGACATGGACGTCCTCCTGCAGGCCGTCGAGCTCGTGGTGTCCTCGCAGTTCGGGTCCACCTCGATGCTGCAGCGCAAACTGCGCGTCGGCTTCGCCAAGGCGGGCCGCCTGATGGATCTCATGGAGACCCGCGGCATCGTCGGCCCGTCGGAGGGTTCGAAGGCGCGCGAGGTGCTCGTCAAGCCCGACGAGTTGGCCGGCACGCTGGCATTGATCCGCGGTGGGGCCGACGCCAACGGTGCCGACGCCGACGACGATCCGGACGAGTTCTAGCCCGCGGCTCTACAAATCGCCTAGAGCGTCAACAACATCCGGGTGTTCCCCAAGGTGTTGGGCTTGACGTAGGACAGGTCGAGGAACTCAGCCACACCCGTGTCATACGAGCGGCACATCTCCTCGTACACCTCGGCGGTCACCGGGGTGCCGTCGATCTCCTCGAAACCGTGTTTGCCGAAGAAGTCGACTTCGAAGGTCAGCACGAAGATCCGGCTCAGGTGCAGCTCGCGGGCCACGTCGAGCAACTGCTCGACCAGCACGTGGCCCACACCTGTGCCGCGGACCTTGGGATGCACGGCCACCGTGCGCACCTCGCCGAGATCGGCCCACAGCACGTGGAGCGCCCCGCATCCGACGAGCTCGCCGTCGAGTTCGGCCACCCAGAATTCCTGGACCGCCTCGTACAGCGTCACCAGGTTTTTCTCCAGCAAGATCTTGCCCGCGTAGACATCGACGAGGTTCTTGATTGCCGGAACATCGGACGTGCGGGCGCGCCGCACCACAGGGTGTTTGCGCTCCTCGACACTGCCTGGGTTCACAGGCGCAAGAGTATCGGTTAGGGCAACGGATATTCTGTTGCGGTGCCGGGCCAACCTTCTACCGATCCGGTGGTCCCGCGCGCGCGCGTGGCCAACCTCGCCAACGTGCTCACTGGGGTGCGGATGGTGCTTGTTCCGGTCTTCCTCGTCTTCTTGTTCGTCGGCGACGGCCATGAAACCGTCTGGCGGATCGCCGCTTTCGCGGTGTTCGCGGTCGCGGTGATCACCGATCACTTCGACGGGGCATTGGCCCGCAGTTACGGAATGATCACCGAGTTCGGCACTCTGGCCGATCCGATCGCCGACAAGGCGCTGATCGGGGCGGCGCTGATCGGCCTGTCGATGCTCGGCGACCTGCCGTGGTGGATCACCGCGGTGGTGCTGACCCGTGAGATCGGAATCACGGTGCTGCGCTTCGCGGTGCTGCGTCACGGTGTGATTCCCGCCAGTCGTGGCGGCAAGCTCAAGACTCTGGTGCAAGCCGTCGCCATCGGGCTGTTCATCCTGCCGCTGCATGCCTGGCCCGACATCTGGCTGAACGTCGCCTGGGTGATCATGTGGGCCGCAGTGGTGCTGACCGTGCTCACCGGTGCCGACTACGTCATTTCCGCGATCAGGGATTCGCGTGGACGATCCGCTGCTCACTGACGACGCCAGGGCACTGGTCGCCGACCTGACGGTGCGTTCGCAGAGCGTGGCCACCGCCGAGTCGCTCACCGGTGGCCTTCTGGCGGCGACGCTGGCCGGGGTGTCCGGGGCCAGCGCAGTTCTGCAGGGCGGCCTGGTCACCTATAACGAAGACACCAAGATCTGGCTCGCGGGTGTGGCTCCTCAGGTGCTCGACGCGGTCGGCCCGGTTTCGGCTCCCACGGCACGGGCGCTGGCCGTCGGGGCCCGCCAGCGTTGCGCGGCGACCTGGGGCGTCGGCCTGACCGGCGTGGCCGGTCCGGAACCGCACGGCGGACACCCGGTGGGCACGGTGTTCATCGGGCTGGCCGGTCCGGTCGACACCGACGTCGTCGAGTTGTCGTTGTCCGGCTCACGCTGGGATATTCGCCGCGCCGCCGTCGACGAGGCGATCGCCCGGTTGCGTTCACTCGTCCAGGACCAGTAACCGAAATCGTCCAGGGCGATTGCCCTTGGGCCCTCGGGAACCATGCGGTGGCCCACGGCGTTGGTCTGATAGCGAACCTTGACAGGCGAGGCGAAGGAGAGCGCGATGACGACACTGCTGCGTGAGGTGATTGGCGACGTGCTGCGTAACGCCCGCACCGAACAGGGACGCACGTTGCGCGAAGTCTCCGACGCGGCGCGCGTGAGCCTCGGATACCTCTCTGAGGTGGAGCGGGGCCGCAAAGAGGCCTCCAGCGAACTGCTGGGCGCCATCTGCGACGCCCTGGACGTCCCGCTGTCGCGGGTACTCACAGATGCGGGCGAGAACCTGGCCGAACGCGAGCACGCCGGCGCAGCGGTCCAGGTGCCGGACCATACCGATGTCACCGCCAATGTCGCCCACATCGATGCGGCCATCAAGGTCGTCATTCCGCAGCCCGTGTCGATGGCCGTCGCCTGAGATGAGCGCGGTCCCGACGCCGGCCTGATTGCCCTGTTCGTGCCTGGGTCGCGAATTTTCGCAAAACACCCATGCGAACTGCGTGCGGGGCTGTGGCTGCATGTCCGGAACCGATAAGTTGGCAGCAGAGGAAATGCGGCAACCTGAAACGACAAGGCCCGGCGAGGGCCTGGCAGACAAGCCCGACAGATAAGGCGGAACGAAGCAATGGCCAATCCGTTCGTCAAGGCGTGGAAGTACCTGATGGCGCTGTTCAGCTCCAAGGTGGATGAGTACGCCGATCCGAAGGTGCAGATCCAGCAGGCCATCGAGGACGCGCAGCGTCAGCACCAGGCCCTGACCCAGCAGGCCGCCCAGGTCATCGGCAACCAGCGCCAGCTGGAGATGCGGCTCAGCCGTCAGCTCGCCGACATCGAGAAGCTGCAGGTCAACGTCCGCCAGGCACTGACGCTGGCTGATCAGGCCACCGCTGCCGGTGACGCTGCCAAGGCCACCGAGTACAACAACGCCGCCGAGGCGTTCGCGGCCCAGCTCGTCACCGCCGAGCAGAGCGTCGAGGACCTCAAGGGTCTGCACGATCAGGCCCTGCAGGCTGCCCAGCAGGCCAAGAAGGCCGTCGAGCAGAACGCCATGATGCTGCAGCAGAAGATCGCCGAGCGCACCAAGCTGCTGTCGCAGCTGGAGCAGGCCAAGATGCAGGAGCAGGTCAGTTCTTCGCTCCGGTCGATGAGCGAGGTCGCCGCGCCGGGTAACACCCCGAGCCTGGACGAAGTGCGGCAGAAGATCGAACGCCGCTACGCCAACGCCATGGGTGAGGCCGAGCTCGCGCAGAACTCTGTGCAGGGCCGCATGATGGAGGTCCAGCAGGCCAGCGTTCAGATGGCGGGCCACTCCCGGCTGGAGCAGATCCGCGCCTCGATGCGCGGCGACGCCCTGCCCAGCGGTGGTGCGACCCCGGCCACGCCTGCCTCTCCGGCGCCCAACCAAACTTCTCCCACCCCCGAAAACCCGCTCGGGCAATAACGATTCGAGTGTTTTAGATCATGGCTACCAAGACCGGACGACCGGACGCGTGGAGATCGTTGGCGCAGCGGGCTATCGATACCGCGGCCGATCTGTCCGGCGCGCTGACCGAAAAGCTCAGCGCCGCCGCCGATCCGCGCGCGAAGCTGTTGCGCAAGCGGCGGTGGGCGCTGCGCTTCAGCGTGTTCTTCACCCTGTCCAGCGTGTTCTGGGTCTTGGTGACGGCGTTGCTGGCCTCGTGGAGCACACCGGTCTGGGGCCTGATCATCAGCGGAGCGATCGCGGCCGGCGCGGCGTTCCCGGCCACACTGTTCTGGCTGCGCTACCGGTGGCTACGCGCGGAACCGCTTCCGGTGCAGCGGCCGGTCTCCGGGCGCCGGTTACCGCCATGGGGTTCGGCGGCCCGGCAGCCGATGGCGGCGCTGACGGCCTCCGAGCGGGGGATGTTCTCCCTACTCGGAGTGTTGGAGCGCGGGCGGATGCTTCCGCCCGACGAACTGCGGGAGCTGACCGCGGTGGCCAACCACACCGCACGGACCATGGCCGCCACCGCCACCGAGGTGGTGTCGATGGAGCGGGCGATCAGCAACGCCCCGCAATCGCGTCAGCATCTGGTGCCCACCATCAACGCGTTCGCCGCACAGCTTGGTGAGGGCGTGCGCCAGTACAACGAGATGGTCACTGCCGCAGCGCAACTCGTGTCCACGGTGAACAGCGGGCAGGATGCGGTGTCGCCGTTGTCGCAGCAGCGCTACCGCGGCGAGTTGACCGGGGCCACCGATCGACTGATCGGGTGGGCGCAGGCATTCGACGAGCTGGGCCGGCTGCGCCGCGCCTGAACCGCCGCTACAGCGACGTACGGAGCGAGGGCACGACCACCCCGACGAGGCCGCGCACCGTTGCCTTGACCATGTCGAACATGTCGAAGTAGTCCCGCCACAGCGTGATTCGGCCTTCGTGCACCTCGAATACCCCGCAGACCCAGAACTGCAGGCGCAGCGGCCCGAACACCAGCGCGTCGGTGCGCTCGGTCAGCACGGCGGCACCATCGGCGGCGATCCGGTGGATCTTCACCTCGAAGGCCATCCGGCCCGGCATCGACCGGAACAGCTTCATCGCGCGGTTGCGTCCGTAGATGGTCGGCAAACCGACGTTCTGGTACACGAGGTTCTGTGCGAGAGCGCTCTCGGCTGTGTCGAAGTCCTCCTCCTGCAGTGCGTTGAGGAAGGTCTCGACCGTGCTGGTCTGGGACGCAGCCGCGGTGGTGGATTGGTCAGCCATGCCCGCAGCCTAGTGGGGACAGCTGTGGCAGGGTAGGCCGGTGCGCGTAGCTGTTGTCGCCGGACCTGATCCCGGACATGCCTTCCCGGCCCTTGCCTTGTGCCTGAAGTTCCTGGCCGTGGGGGACATCCCGACGCTGCTGACGGGAGTGGAATGGCTCGACACCGCGCGGGCCGCGGGTGTCGACGCAGTCGAACTCGTCGGCCTGGATGCCACTGATGCCGACGACGACGCCGATGCCGGGGCGAAGATCCATCGGCGGGCCGGGCGGATGGCGCAGCTCAACGTGCCTGGGTTGCGGGAGCTGCAGCCCGATCTTGTGGTCTCCGACGTGATCACCGCCTGTGGCGGGTTGGCCGCGGAGCTCCTCGGATTGCCCTGGGTCGAGCTCAATCCGCATCCGCTGTACCTGCCGTCGAAGGGCTTGCCGCCGCTCGGCAGCGGATTGGCCCCTGGCGTCGGTCTGCGCGGACGGCTGCGTGACAACGTCATGCGCGCCCTGACCGCGAGGTCCATCCGGGCCGGCCTGGCAGAGCGGGCCGGCGTGCGGGCCGACATCGGTCTTGCGCCGGTCGACCCCGGCCCGTTGCGGCGCCTGATCGCCACCCTGCCCGCGCTGGAGGTACCACGCCCGGACTGGCCGGCCGAGGCCGTAGTGGTGGGGCCGCTGCACTTTGAGCCGACCGATGCGGTGCTGACCGTGCCGCCCGGGTCGGGGCCGGTCGTGATGGTGGCGCCCTCCACCGCGACCACCGGGACACAGGGGATGGCCGAGCTGGTCCTTTCGTTGCGCCCGGGCGAGACGTTGCCCGAGGGGGCCCGTGTGGTGGTGTCGCGACTGGGCGGGGCCGACGTCGAGGTGCCCCCGTGGGCGGCGGTGGGGCTGGGCCGCCAGGACGAGTTGTTGTCGCACGCCGATCTGGTGGTGTGCGGTGGTGGGCACGGTTTGGTGTCCAAGGCGATGCTGGCCGGTGTGCCGATGGTGGTGGTGCCGGGCGGCGGTGATCAATGGGAGATCGCCAATCGTGTTGTGCGCCAGGGCAGTGGACAGCTGGTGCGGCCGTTGTCGGCGGATTCGCTGACGGCCGCGGTCGGAACTGTGCTCGGGTCGTCGTCGTATCGCGCGGCCGCACAGCGGGCCGGCGCGTCACTGGCCGGGGTGGCAGATCCGGTACGGGTGTGCCATGACGCTCTCGCGCACACTGGGTAGGTTGGGGCCCGTGCGGCTGACGGAATTCAACGAACTCGTGGACGGCCAGTTCGGTCCGATACGGGGTCGCTCATTGCTCGTCGATCACGTGCTCGGCGCTCTCGACGGCCGCACGGCAGCACAGGCCATCGAGGACGGTGTGGACCCACGCACCGTGTGGCGGGCGCTGTGCGCCGACTTCGACGTCCCGCGCGACGTGTGGTGAACCGCGCTGCTTTCCCTGTGCCTGTTTTCGGCGTATACCGGAGGCATGGGTCTCGGTGACCATCCGATGCGGACACCTCTCTACGGTGTCCTGCTGGTGATCGCAGCAGTTCTGCTGTGCTGGTTGGTCGCGTCCACCCTCGACGGGTGGCAGGCCGCTCTCGGGTATTTCCTGGCAGTCGCCGTCGGCGCATTCGGTTTCGTCATGACGCTGCGGGATCTCGACAACTTTCCGAACTGGCGTCACTGACGGGAACCATCTCCGGCGTGTCCACTTGAGTCGAACAGATGTTCGTCTAGTGTGGGCAGTGCTCGACCGAAACATTTTTGTCGGTGGTCTGCTCTAGCGTCACGGCCAACCGATCGGAACACCGGTCAGCACGGACTACTCGGAGAGGCATCAACATCATGGCGCAACAGGCCCCTGATCGCGAAAAAGCGCTCGAACTGGCGATGGCCCAGATCGACAAGAACTTCGGTAAAGGCTCGGTGATGCGCCTCGGCGAGGAGGTGCGCCAGCCGATTTCGGTGATCCCCACCGGCTCGATAGCCCTGGACGTGGCCCTCGGCATCGGCGGCCTGCCGCGCGGCAGGGTGGTCGAGATCTACGGCCCGGAATCCTCGGGTAAGACCACCGTGGCGCTGCACGCCGTGGCCAATGCCCAGGCCGCCGGCGGTATCGCGGCGTTCATCGATGCCGAGCACGCGCTGGATCCCGAGTACGCCAAGAAACTCGGTGTGGACACCGATTCGCTGCTGGTCAGCCAGCCCGACACCGGTGAGCAGGCGCTGGAGATCGCCGACATGCTGGTGCGCTCGGGTGCGCTGGACATCCTGGTGATCGACTCGGTGGCGGCCCTGGTGCCCCGCGCCGAGATCGAGGGTGAGATGGGTGACAGCCACGTCGGTCTGCAGGCCCGGCTGATGAGCCAGGCGCTGCGCAAGATGACCGGTGCGTTGAACAACTCGGGCACCACCGCGATCTTCATCAACCAGCTCCGCGAGAAGATCGGTGTGATGTTCGGATCGCCCGAAACCACCACGGGTGGTAAGGCATTGAAGTTCTACGCCTCGGTCCGTCTGGACGTCCGCCGCATCGAGACGCTCAAGGACGGCACCGACGCGGTCGGTAACCGGACCCGCGTCAAGGTGGTCAAGAACAAGGTCTCGCCGCCGTTCAAACAGGCTGAGTTCGACATCCTCTACGGCCATGGCATCAGCCGTGAAGGTTCGCTCATCGACATGGGTGTCGAGCACGGCTTCATCCGCAAGTCCGGCTCCTGGTTCACCTATGAGGGTGAGCAGCTGGGCCAGGGCAAGGAGAACGCCCGCAAGTTCCTGTTGGAGAACGGCGACGTCGCCAACGAGATCGAGAAGAAGATCAAGGAAAAGCTCGGTATCGGTGCTGTTGTGACCGCCGAGGTAAAGGCTGATGACGTCCTTCCCGCTCCGGTCGACTTCTGAGCCGTCGGGTAAACCCGAGGGGGAGCAGGCGCAGGATCCGCGCAAACGCGAGGAGCAGGCGAAGAACGTCTGCCTGCGCCTGCTCACCGTACGGGCCCGCACCCGTGCCGAGTTGACCGAACAACTCACCAAACGGGGCTTCGAAGAAGACCTCAGCTCCAGGGTGCTCGATCGGCTCACCGACGTCGGCCTGATCGATGACGAGGACTTCGCCGAGCAGTGGGTGCGGTCCCGGCACGCCAACGCGGGAAAAGGCAAGCGCGCCTTGGCTGTCGAGCTTCGGAAGAAGGGCGTCGACAACGACGTCATCGAGGCCGCACTGGCCGAGCTGGATCCGGCCACCGAACGGCAACGGGCCGAGGAGATGGTCCGTGACAAGCTGCGTCGGGAACGGCTCGACGGCGATGACGACGTGAAGGTGACCCGTCGGCTGGTCGGCATGCTGGCCCGCCGCGGCTACAACCAGTCGATGGCCTTCGACGTGGTCCGTGTTGAGCTGGCCGGCGAACGCGAGCGCCGCCGGGTGTGATCAGTCTTTTCGGCGACTCGTGCCGTCAGTCTCGCTGCACGTGCAACACCTGAGCGCCTGGTGCGCCTTCCTGCTCGACGGCCTCTGCTTCCAGGGGCGCGGGTCCGCGGCTGGAGCGGCGCAACCGGCGTTCGATCCGCGTCGCCAAGACCGACAGCGCGAAGTTCACGCTGATCATCAGGAGGGCGATGACGATCAGTGCGGGCAGGATGTTCTGGTAGGCCGACCCGATGTTCTGGCCCTGACGCACCATCTCCACGAAGGTGATCTGGTAGCCGATGGCGGTGTCCTTGAGCACCACCACCAACTGCGACACCAGCACGGGCAGCATCGCCGTGATCGCCTGCGGCAGTTGGATCATCCGCATGGTCTGGGTCCATGTCATCCCGAGTGACCACGCGGCTTCTTGCTGGCCGCGGGGCAGGGAGTTGATGCCGGCCCGAACGATCTCGGCGATCACCGCGCCGTTGTAGAGCGTCAAGCCGGTGATCACGCCCGCCAACGCCAGGTGCTTGGAGGGGAACATGTCGTACGTCGCGTAGAGGAAGTACGCGAAGAGCATCATGATCAGCACCGGCACCGCCCGGAAGAACTCCACGATCACCGCGCAGATCCAGCGGATCGGGGGTATCGGTGCCATTCGCCCCACACCGAGGAGCAGTCCCAACGCCAATGCCAGCACGATCGACACCGCCGCCGCGGTGAGCGTGCCCTCGACACCCGGGAGGATGTACGTCGTCCACAGGTTCGACGTCAGGAACGGCTTCCACTTGTCGGGCTGCAACTGATCCTTGGCCCACAGCTGAAAGACCACGTATCCGATCACCGCGATGGCGACCAGCACGGTGATCGCCGTCATGACCTGGTTGCGTGCCCGCGCCCGCGGTCCGGGCGCGTCGAAGAGAACTGAGCCACTCATCGGGGTTGTCCGTTCTTCGCGCAAGCGCTCATCACCGCGCCACCGCCAGTCGCTTACCCAGCCATCCGAAGAACAAGCCCATCGGCAGTGTCAGCAGGACGAATCCGGCCGCCATGATGACGCCGATGATGATCACCGCTGCGGTGTTTTCGATCATGACCTTCATCAGGTACGCCGCCTCGGCCACACCGATCGCCGAGGCGATCGTGGTGTTCTTCGTCAACGCGATCAGTACCGATCCCAGCGGGATGATCACTGCCCGAAATGCCTGGGGTAGCAGGATCAATCGCAGATTCTGTCCGAAGGTGAACCCGAGGGACCTCGCGGCCTCGGCCTGGCCCAGCGGGATCGTGTTCACCCCGGATCGCACCGTCTCACATACGAACGACGCGGTGTAGACCGTGAGTCCGAGCACCGCCAACCGGAAGTTGCTGTCCGCGATGGAGGTTGGCGAGTCGGGATTGGTGAAGGTGACCCCCAGCGTCTGTCCCACCCCGAGTGAGCAGAACACGATGATCAGGGTCAGCGGGGTGTTGCGGACGATGTTGACGTACGCGGTGCCCAGCCAGTTCAGCACGGGCACGGGCGCCAGCCGCATGGCGGCCAGCACCGTGCCCAGGATGAGTGCCCCAACCGCAGAGAACGCCGTCAGCTGGATGGTGGTCCAGAACGCCGCGAATATCTCGTCGCGGTACTCATCGAAGATCTCCACGGTCGGAGCGTTACCTCACGGCTCAGTTGCGGTCGACGGACGGCGGCGTCGGTGCCTTGATCCCGGCCGGGCCCAGGTTCTTGTCGAACGCTTCCTTCCAGGCGCCGCTGGAGATCATCTTCTCGATCGCGTCGTTGATCTTGTTGCGCAACTCGGTGTCGCCCTTCTTCAGGCCGATGCCGTAACGCTCTTCGGAGAAGGTGTCGCCGACCAGTTTGAACGTCCCGGGGCTCTGGGCGGCGTAGCCGGCCAGGATCACCTCATCGGTGGTCAGCGCATCGATGTTGCCGTTCTTGATCGCATCGAGGCACAGCGAGTAGGTGTCGTATTGCTGCAGCTGCACCTTCGGGTATTCGTCCTTGATCCGCTGAGCCGGAGTCGAACCGGACACCGAGCACAGTTTCTTGTTGTTCTCCAACGACGCCGCACCGGTGATGTCGGTGTTGTCGGCCCGCACCAGCAGGCTCTGCCCGGTGATCAGGTACGGCCCGGCGAAGTCGACCTTCTCTTTCCGGGCGTCGGTGATCGAGTAGGTGGCCACGATGTAGTCGACCTGGTCGTTCTGGATCAGCGTCTCGCGCTGAGCGGACGGCGATTCCTTCCATTCGATCTTGTCCTCGGGGTAACCCAATTCGTTGGCCACGTATTTGGCCACGTCGACGTCGAATCCCGACATGGTGCCGTCCGGGTTCTTCTGGCCCAGACCGGGCTGGTCGTACTTGGTGCCGATGACGATCTTGCTGGAGTCACCGCCGTCGCCGCCGCCACAGGCGGTCGCGGCGAAGGGGAGGGCGATCGCGAGAGCGAGGGTACCGACCAACTTGAACGGCACAGAGGGCATGTTCGGGTTCCTTTCGGCGGAGCGTTAGTGGCAGAGCGCTAGTGATGGAGAATCTTGCCGAGAAAATCTTTGGCGCGATCGGATTTCGGATTGTCGAAGAACTCGGCCGGCGGTGCGTCCTCGACGATCGCGCCGTCGGCCATGAACACCACCCGGTCAGACGCGCGGCGGGCGAAACCCATCTCGTGGGTGACGACCACCATCGTCATGCCCTCGCCGGCCAGTGCGGTCATCACCGCCAGCACCTCGTTGATCATCTCGGGGTCCAGGGCACTGGTGGGCTCGTCGAACAGCATGACCTTCGGATTCATCGCCAGCGACCGGGCGATTGCGACGCGTTGCTGCTGACCACCCGACAGCTGTGCCGGGTACTTGTCGGCCTGATTGGCCACCCCGACGCGGTCCAGCAGGGCCATCGCCCTCTCCCGCGCTTCGGTCTTGGACTTGCGGCGGACCTTCACCGGGGCGAGCGTGACGTTCTCCAGGATCGTCTTGTGCGCGAACAGGTTGAAGGACTGGAACACCATGCCGACGTCCGAACGCAGCTGGGCCAGCTTGCGCCCCTCGGCCGGCAGGGTCCGGCCGTCGATCGCGATGGTGCCGGAATCGATGGTCTCCAGCCGATTGATGGTGCGGCACAGCGTGGACTTACCCGATCCCGACGGGCCGAGCACCACGACGACCTGGCCGCGGCCCACGTCGAGGTTGATGTCGTTCAGTACGTGCAGCGGTCCGAAGTGTTTGTTGACTCCCGACAGCGAGATCATCGGCACATCTCGTGGCGCTGCGTCGTCGACCTGCGGCTGCGCGCCGGGGCTTCCCATGGCAGGTGACCTTACCCAGGGAACGTCCACCCTGCCCGGATCTCGTGAATCCGCCGCGTTAACGTTTTGGGCGCCTCCGTACCATTGAGTCCGTGACGACGATGGAGACCCGGGACGCAGCACCCGACCCGGCCCTCGGTTGCGCACGCACCTATCAGGTCCGCACCTACGGCTGCCAGATGAACGTGCACGACTCCGAGCGGCTGTCCGGCCTGCTCGAGGATGCCGGATACCGGCGCGCCGAGGACGGCGCCGATGCCGACATCGTGGTGTTCAACACCTGCGCGGTCCGCGAGAACGCCGACAACAAGCTGTACGGCAATCTGAGCCACCTGGCCCCGCGAAAGCAGGCCGACCCCAACATGCAGATCGCGGTCGGCGGTTGCCTGGCACAAAAGGACCGTGATTCGGTACTGCGCCGAGCCCCGTGGGTCGACGTGGTCTTCGGCACGCACAACATCGGATCCCTGCCGACGCTGCTGGAGCGGGCCCGCCACAACCGTGCCGCCCAGGTCGAGATCGTCGAGGCCCTGCAGGAGTTTCCGTCCACCCTGCCCGCGACGCGGGAGTCCGCCTATGCGGCCTGGGTCTCGATCTCGGTGGGCTGCAACAACACCTGCACGTTCTGCATCGTGCCGTCGCTGCGCGGTAAAGAGGTCGACCGTCGGCCGGGCGACATTCTGGCCGAGGTTCAGACCCTGGCTGACCAGGGTGTGCTCGAGGTCACCCTGTTGGGCCAGAACGTCAACGCCTACGGCGTGTCGTTCGCTGCGGACGAGCGCTTGCGCGAGGACCCGACCAACTGGGCCGATGTACCCCGTGACCGCAGCGCTTTCGCCAAGCTGCTGCGGGCCTGTGGCGACGTGGACGGGCTGGAGCGTGTGCGGTTCACCTCGCCGCACCCGGCGGAGTTCACCGACGACGTGATCGAGGCGATGGCGCAGACCCCGAACGTGTGCCCGACGCTGCACATGCCGCTGCAATCGGGTTCGGACCGGATCCTGAAGGCAATGCGCCGCTCTTACCGGGCCGAGCGCTACCTGGGCATCATCGACAAGGTCCGGGCCGCGATCCCGCACGCCGCGATCACCACCGACATCATCGTCGGGTTCCCGGGCGAGACCGAGGAAGATTTCCAGGCCACCCTCGACGTCGTCGAACGGTCGAGGTTCGCAAGCGCATTCACCTTCCAGTACTCGATTCGACCCGGCACCCCGGCCGCCGAGATGCCCGACCAGTTGCCGAAAGCTGTTGTCACCGAACGCTATCAGCGGCTGATCGAGCTTCAGGAGCGAATTTCCCTGCAGGAGAACCAGGCTCAGATCGGCCGGGAGGTGGAGCTGTTGGTCGCCACCGGCGAAGGCCGTAAGGACGCCAGCACCGCCCGCATGTCGGGCCGGGCCCGCGACGGGCGCCTGGTCCACTTCGCCCCAGGGGCCAAGGACATCCGGCCCGGCGACATCGTCACCACGACCGTGACCGGCGCGGCGCCACATCATCTGATCGCCGACGCGCCGCTGGCCACACATCGGCGCACCCGCGCCGGTGATGCGCACGCGGCGGGGCAGCGGCCCCGCACCGGCGTCGGTCTGGGGCTACCACGGATCGGCGCGCCGACAACGCCGCCGGCATCAGAAGGATGTGGCTGTTGAGCAACGAGAGCGACTTCGACCGGTTCAAGGACGACCTCGCCGCAGTCGAACGCAGGGTCACCCGTGAGTTCGACTCGGGCCCACGGGCGATGGTGGTCGCGATCCTCGTGTTCGTGGTGTTGCTGTCCTTCGTCCTGCCACACACCGGCTCCAGCAAGGGCTTCGATGTCCTGGTCGGTGACGCCACGGCCCTGGCCGACGGGATTTCGCTGCCGTCGCGGGTGTTCACCTGGCTGGCGCTGGTGTTCTCGGTCGGTTTCTCGACGCTGGCGCTGATCACCCGCCGCTGGGCGTTGGCCTGGGTGGCGCTCGCCGGTTCCGCGGTCGCCAGCGCGCTCGGGATGCTTGCGGTGTGGTCACGCCAGACCGCCGCCGGCTACCCCGGCCCGGGCATCGGACTGATCATCGGCTGGCTCGCGGTGATCGTGCTGACGTTCCACTGGGCGCGGGTGGTCTGGTCGCGCACGGCGCTGCAGCTGGCAGCCGAGGAGGAGCGCCGCCGCGAAGCCGCCGAGCATCAGCAGCACGGCGTGCTCGGCTTCCCGAAGGCGGCCCCTGAGCCCGACTCGACGGGCAGCGACACCGCAGGCAAGAAGCCGGACCAGCCGGACCAGACCTAGCTGCGCCCTCCGAGCGCTCCAGCGCTACTTGCGCTCTCCGAGCGCGGCCGCCGCCGCGTCGGCCCACTGACGCCACTGCTCGGCGCTTGCCCTGGCCTCGGCCGCATCCTTCGTCCGCCCGGCCGCCTCGGCCTTCTCGGCCTGCCGCTCGAACTGTTCGGCACGGGAGCGGAATTGATCGGCACGAGCCTTGGCTTCGGGATCGACACCGCCGGACGGTGCGTCGCGGACCTTCTTCTCCACGGCGCGCAGTCGTCGTTCCAGATCGGCGGCGCGTTCACGGGGGACCTTGCCGATCGCATCCCACTTGTCGCCGATGGTGCGCAGTGCCGCGCGGGCCGCATCCAGATCGGTCGTGTCGATCTTCTCGGCCTCGGCCAGCAGCGCCTCCTTGGCGGCGGCATTGGCCTTGAACTCGGCGTCACGTTCGGCGTGCGCGGCGTTGCGGGCGCCGAAGAACGTGTCCTGGGCGGCCTTGAACCGGTGCCAGAGTGCGTCGTCGACATCCTTGGCGGCGCGGCCCGCGGACTTCCACTGGGCCAGCAGGTCGCGGAAGGCGGCGGCGGTGGCGCCCCAGTCGGTCGATCCGGAGAGCTGCTCGGCCTGCTCGCACAGGCCCTCCTTGACCTGGCGGGCGCCGACGCGGCCGCGGTCGAGTTCGGCGAAGTGGGAGCCACGACGGCGATTGAAGGTCTCCCGGGCGGTCGAGTAGCGCTTCCACAGGGCATCGTCGACCTTGCGGTCCAATCCGGTGATGGTGCGCCACTCGTCGAGGATCTCGCGCAGGCGGTCTCCGGCGGACTTCCACTGGGTGGAGTTCGCGGCCAGATCTTCGGCTTCGGCGGCCAGTGCCTCCTTGCGCGCGGTCTGCGCGGCGCGGTGCTCTTCCCGCTGGGCCCGCTCGGTCTTGGCGGCCTCGTCGGCGTGTTCCAGGATCGCTGTCAGACGGGTGTTCAGCGCATCCACGTCGCCGAGAACTGCTGCGGTGGGCAGACTTTCGGCCAGCGCGGCGGCCGCCGACTTGATCTTGCGGGCATCGCCGGTGCCGGTGGACAGCCGATGCTCCAGCAGCGCCACCTCGGTATGCAGATCATCGAAGCGCCGGCCGAAGTGAGCGAACGCAGATTCGGTGTCGCCGGCCTGCCACGAACCGATGACGCGCTCGTCGGATCCGTTGACCAACCACACCGTGCCGTCGTCGTCCACCCGCCCGAAGCGGTGCGGGTCGCTGCTCGGCGCGACCGCGACCACCGGGGCAACCCGGCTGGGACGGGGAACGGGACGGGGTGGGCCCGGCCGTGGGATAGCTGCAGGGGTGGGCCGCGGGTTGGTCTCGGGAGTGGGCCCCGACGTCGTCTGTGGGGTGGCTTCGCCTGGCTCACTGGTTGTCATATCCGCTCCTCGTACTCCGCACGGTTTGCCCGTGCATCTGCCGCGCGACGCGGCGCCTGATGCTGTCGCTTTGTCCGCTATTGAAGCAGGTCGCGCTGTGCCGTGCCCATGGCTTTCGGCGCAATGCCCCCACAAACCCCGATGGGCGGCGGCGGGATCGGCCTGATCCGGCCGTTTCACGGACCCTCGGCGCGGTCACGGCGAGGTCATTCAGGGGTTGGCACCGGCACTCCGTTACAAGCCCGGCGGCCGCCGCGCATTAGTTTGGTGACGTGCTCAGCGCCATCGCGATCGTCCCCGCCACGCCGGTTCTCGTGCCCGAACTGGTGGGTGCGGCCGCGGTCGAGGTCGCAGGCTTACGCGACGCGGTGATCACCACGGCAACGGCGCTGCCGCCGCGCTGGCTGGCTGTCGGCGTCGGCCCCGGCGACGCGGTGTACGGACCCGACAGTGCCGGGACCTTCGCCGGCTACGGCGTCGACATCCCGGTGGCCCTCGGTCCGGGACCGGTGGGCGAGCCGATGCCACTGCCGCTGTGCGCACTGATCGCCGGGTGGATCAGAGGCCAGGCCGCACCCCATGCGAGTGTCGACGTGCACTCCTACGCCGCGACGCATCCGGCGGCCGAAGCACTGGCCCTCGGGCGCACCCTGCGTGCCCGGATCGACGAATCCCCGGATCCCGTGGGCGTGCTGGTGGTCGCCGACGGGCTGCACACCCTGACTCCGGCAGCCCCGGGTGGTCACGTGGCGGCATCGGTGGCCACTCAGCAGGATCTCGACGACGCGCTGGCAACCGGTGACCTGGACGCCCTGGTGGAACTGCCCGAGCCGGTGCTCGGCAGGGTGGCGTTTCAAGTGCTGGCAGGCCTGACCGCATCGTCGCCGGCCACGGCGCGTGAGCTCTACCGAGGTGCCCCCTACGGCGTCGGCTACTTCGTCGGCGAATGGCTGCCGTGATCCGGCCCATCGCGATCATCGGGCCGACCGGCACCGGCAAGTCGGCACTCGGGTTGGCGATCGCCGAGGAATTGAACGGCGAGATCGTGAATGCCGATGCGATGCAGCTCTACCGCGGCATGGACATCGGCACCGCCAAGTTGCCCCTCGCCGAGCGTCGCGGCATCCCACACCACCAGCTGGATGTCCTGGACGTCACCGAGACCGCGACGGTAGCCCGCTATCAGCAGGACGCCGCGGCCGATGTCGAGGCCATCGCGGCCCGCGGCGCGGTCCCGGTGATCGTGGGCGGGTCGATGCTCTACATCCAGTCACTGCTCGACGAATGGACGTTTCCGGCCACCGACCCTGCCGTGCGGGCGCGCTGGGAGGCCCGGCTGGCCGAGGTGGGTGTCGCCGCACTCCATGCGGAGCTGGCCCGGGTGGACCCGGCCGCCGGGGCATCGATCCTGCCCACCGACGGGCGGCGAATCGTGCGGGCCCTGGAGGTCGTCGAGCTCACCGGTCAACCGTTCGCCGCGTCGGCGCCGAAGATCGGTGCCCCGCGCTGGGACACCGCGATCATCGGATTGGATTGGGACACATCAGTTCTCGATGAGCGCCTGGAGCGACGCACCGACCTGATGTTCGCCGACGGGTTGGTGGACGAGGTGCGGACGCTGATCGGCCGGGGACTGCGTGACGGGGTCACCGCTGCGCGGGCCCTGGGTTATGCGCAGGTGCTGGCCGATCTCGACGCCGGGGGAGACGGGGCCGCGGCGCGGGAGCCCACGTTCATCGGCACCCGCCGCTACGTGCGCAGGCAGCGGTCCTGGTTCCGGCGCGACCATCGCGTGGTGTGGCTGGACGGCGCCGCCGACGGGCTGGTGCACGAGGCGCTGCGGGTATGGCGGCACGTATCCTGATCAGGTGATCTCCGGCAGCGTGGGCTTTGTGAAAGGGCACGGCACCCAGAACGACTTCGTGGTGCTGCCCGACCTCGATGCCGCGCTGTCGCTCACGCCGGCCGCCGTGGCCGCGCTGTGCGACCGTCGCCGCGGTATCGGCGCCGACGGCGTGCTCCGTGTGACGACCGCCGCGGCTGCGCAGGCCGCCGGCGTTTTCGAGCGCTTGCCCGACGGGGTCGCGGCCTCCGATTGGTACATGGACTACCGCAATGCCGACGGCTCCATCGCTCAGATGTGTGGCAACGGGGTGCGGGTGTTCGCGCACTACCTGCGCGCCTCGGGCCTGGAGACCGCCGACGAGTTCGTGGTGGGCTCGCTGGCCGGGCCGCGTCCCGTGGTGCTGCACAGTGTCGACGGAACCTCGGCGGAGGTCACCGTGGAGATGGGGAAGGCCAACCGGTTCGGCACGGGAACCGCGGTGGTCGGTGGTCGCAGCCTCAGCGGTGTGGCCGTCGACGTGGGCAATCCGCATCTGGCGTGTGTTGGGTTGACCGAGGGCGAGTTGGCGGTGCTCGACGTCGCGGGGCCGGTGACCTTCGACGAGCAACTGTTCCCCGACGGCGTCAACGTCGAGGTCCTGACCGCTCCGGTCGATGGTGCGGTGTCGATGCGGGTGCACGAGCGCGGCGTCGGCGAGACCCGTTCCTGCGGCACCGGCACCGTGGCGGCCACGCTGGCGGCATTGGCCCATCAGGGCGTCGATACCGGCTCACTGCGGGTGCGCATCCCCGGCGGGGAGGTCGCGGTGACGATCACCGAATCCACCAGCTACCTGCGTGGACCGTCGGTGCTGGTGGCCCGCGGCGACCTGTCCGAGCAGTGGTGGAACGCAGCGCACACCTAATTGGAGTGCGGGCGGAACGATCCACATGACACCCTGTAAGTACATATGACTGATCCTGAACATCCCGTCACCCCCAGCACCGGTGAGCTGGCCCTCGAAGATCGCGCCTCACTGCGCCGCGTCGCCGGCTTGTCCACCGAGCTCACCGACGTCACCGAGGTCGAATACCGCCAGCTCAGGCTGGAGCGCGTGGTCCTGGTCGGCGTGTGGACCGAGGGCAGCGCAGCCGATGCCGACGCCAGCCTGGCCGAGTTGGCGGCCCTGGCCGAGACCGCGGGCTCCGAGGTGCTCGAGGGGCTCATCCAGCGTCGGGACAAGCCCGATCCCTCCACCTATATCGGATCGGGCAAAGCCGTCGAATTGCGCGAGGTGGTGCTCGCGACCGGGGCCGACACCGTCATCTGCGACGGCGAGCTCTCACCCGCGCAGCTCAACTCGCTGGAGAAGGTGGTCAAGGTCAAGGTCATCGACCGGACTGCGCTGATCCTCGACATTTTCGCCCAGCACGCCACCAGCCGGGAGGGCAAGGCGCAGGTGTCGCTGGCCCAGATGGAGTACATGCTGCCCCGGTTGCGAGGCTGGGGTGAATCGATGTCGCGCCAGGCCGGCGGACGCGCGGGTGGAGCAGGCGGTGGTGTGGGCACCCGCGGTCCCGGTGAGACCAAGATCGAAACCGACCGCCGCCGTATCCGTGAGCGGATGGCCAAGCTGCGCCGCGAAATTCGTGACATGAAGAAGATCCGCGACACCCAGCGCAGCCGTCGGCTGGGCTCCGACGCCGCGTCAGTGGCCATCGTCGGCTACACCAACGCCGGCAAGTCCAGCCTGCTCAACGCGCTGACCGGGGCCGGTGTACTCGTGGAGAACGCCCTGTTCGCCACGCTCGAACCCACCACGCGCCGTGGAGAATTCGAGGACGGTAGGCCATTCGTGCTGACCGACACCGTCGGCTTCGTCCGGCACCTGCCCACCCAGCTGGTCGAGGCGTTCCGGTCCACCCTCGAAGAAGTGGTCGACGCCGATCTGCTGGTGCACGTGGTGGACGGTTCTGACGAGCATCCGCTGGCGCAGATCAATGCGGTCCGCCAGGTGGTCAACGACGTGGTCGCCGAATACGACATCGCGCCTCCGCCGGAGTTGTTGGTGGTCAACAAGATCGACGCTGCCACCGGCCTCGGGCTGGCCTCGCTGCGGCGCGCTCTGCCCGACGCGGTGTTCGTCTCAGCGCGGACCGGTGACGGACTGGACCGGCTGCGGGCCCGCATGGCGGAGATGATTCCGCCCACCGACGCCACGGTGGATGTGACGATTCCCTACGACCGGGGGGATCTGGTGGCGCGGGTGCACGCCGACGGCCGGGTCGACGCGACCGAGCACACTGCGGACGGTACCCGCATCAAGGCACGGGTACCCATGGCACTGGCCGCGAGCCTGAGCGAGTTCGCCACGTTCTGACTTGCAGTGCAATGGGTATCAGCCCGTCCGGCTACGCATCCTCAGCAGACGAGCCGACGAACTGACGGTCCTCGGCAAGGTAGCCGCTCCAGCCCAAAGCATCGAGGTCGACCTCCGGTGCCACGGTTCCGCAGCAACGGCACATTCGGGCCTCGGTCTCGGCGTTGAACCGGGCACACGCGGTGGCGTATACGCGCGGCGGATCGGCGTCGTGATCATGTTGCCACTCAAGCCGATACAGCTCGTCACCGCAGGTTTCGCAGAACCAGGCCGCCGCCTCCAGACCGGCGTCGCCTGCGAGATAACGTAGCAGGATGCCTTCCTCGCGCGGCTCGATCCGGTGCGGGGTGCCCGCGGGAATGTAGGCGTGGTCGCCGATCTCCAGGCGCAGTGTGTTCACCGAACTCATCCGCATGCGGATGGTCGTGTCACCCGACATCGCCGCCAGCACTGTGTCCTCGGCGAAGATCTGATAGAACGGCTGGTCAATCCAGTTGCGGGACAAGGTAATTTGTGGGTCGACGTCGAGTGGTAGCACGGCAAGGTCGGCGTAATTGCCAACTGTTGCACCGACCTTGTAGGCATCGAGCATCCGGCGGCGAGTCATGCTTGGACCTCCTTGGCCCTGGTGGTCAGTTCGCGGACTGCGTTGTTGATCACCCGGGTCTGGTCCACCATCCGGCGCCAGCCCCAGGGATCCTCCGGGAACACGTCGTTGACATGGCCGCAGTTGGCGCAGGTCCGGCCCTCATCGGAGTTGCGGATGTCGACGAACTCGCCGGACGCGGCCAGGGTGGCGAACTGCGGAAACTTGTCGTCGGCGTTGCCGAACCGGGTTGGGTCGAAGTCGGGCGCCCCGGCGGGCCCGGCACCGTACTCGAGGCGCACGATCTCCTTCTTGCAGTTCTTGCAATTGGCGCTCAGCGCTTCGCACTGGCCGGGTTCCTCGGACTGGCGCTGGGTGATCGTCGCGACGATGAACGCGTTCGGATCGTTGTAGTCGCGCAGAAACGAGTTCACGCCATGCGTCTTCTGCGTCGCCATGATCGCGCCCGACGCCAGCATGGCCTGATGCGATCCGAAGGTCACCAGGACCTCCGAAATGCTGTTGGTGTGGAAGAAATGCCCGTGGTCGCGGCCCTCGCCGCCAAACATCACCGTGCCGCACGGGACGATAGCGCCCGCGTCGTCGTACGGGAAGATCGGGATGAGATTGGCCGCGGCCTTGGCCATCCGTTCGAAGATGCTCACCTTCAGCGGTTCGCGCTTGCCGTCGGGGGCAGGGATACGGCGGGTCGGTTCCATCGCCGGCAGCGGCGTTACTTCGACAACGTCGGTCATCGTGACACCTTTCTGTGTGCGCTGCGAGGCTGCCGCTCGAACTGGCGCCCGCAGGTGGATGTCGCACTGTGCGGAACAGTGATCGTCATCACGAACCGAACGGTATCAACGGTCAGATCACCCGCGCAAGCAAATCTGCTGCTTGACTTTTGGTATCACCGCTGCTCGGAGCGGGTCTGAGGGTAGGGGCGGGTCAGCCGAAGCGCTTGCCGAGCGTCTGCGCGCTGCGCAGCACTGCGGCCCCGCATCGCTCGGTCCAGGACGCATCGACTCGTGAGATGGGCGCGGTAACGGCCAGTACCCCGCGGACCCGGCCGTTGCCGTCGCTCACTGCAGCCCCGACCGCACCGATATCGCCTTCGATCTCGCCGTTGTTCACGGCATAACCGCGGGATCGGACGTCGGCGAGCTGTTCGAGGAGGGCGGTGCGCGTCCGGATTGCTGTCGGTGTCGGTGCCGACAATTGCTCGTCCGGGTACAGCGCCTTCAGCTCGGTCTCCGGCAGCGCGGCGAGGAGTGCTTTGCCACCGGCAGTCGTGTGAGCCGGCAGGGACCAGCCGACGCGGTTGCCGGCCCGGACCATCTGGGCGCTCTCGACGCTGTCGAGATAGATCACGTCGGTACCGCGCAACTGGCCAAGATGCACCGTTTCGCCGGTGTCCTCGGCAAGCTCGACGAGGACCGCGTGGGCCATGGCACGAATGTCCATGTTGCGGACGACGGCCAGACCGATGTCTATGAGCGCCGGTCCGGGGCGGTAGGCCCGCGACAGATCATCCTGTTCGACGAACCGGTGGTAATGCAGTGTCGAGAGCATCCGGTGCACCGTCGACCGGGACAGCCCCATGTCGCGGCTCACCTCGTTGACCCGGATGACCTTGTTGGTCTCGAACAGTGCGAGAAGGCGCAGAACGTTGTCGACCGCACCGATCAGGCCCGCCGGCCGATCGGTGCCAGGCTCCTCAGGCATCGGCACGTCTCGGACGGGTGCGACCTGCGGCGCAGCGGCGCCGTCCGAGGGAAATATCCACGCGTGCACGCTATCCCACAGCGCGATCAGGCACAGAAGGCTTGCAATGTGATGGCGGTCATGTCACCATTCCACGGGACAGTGTTCCGCACAGCGACACCGAAAGGCGCATCATGGCTCTCTTCCTCAGTACTCATCAAGCCCCCGGCCTCTCTGAGCAGGAGATCGGGTCCTATGCGCCAGAGGTGGCCAAGAACGTGCACGCCACCTTCAAGAATCTCTTCGCCAACACCACCAGCGGCGCCATCTTCACGCTGTACGAGGCCGACAGCGCCGACGAGGTCCGGGAAGAGTTCGAGCGCGTGGGCTTTCCCTACGACGACATCCACGAGATCGACGCGGCCGTGGACGCTGCCGCCGTGTCCGCGATGGCCAATCAATGACGGCAAACACCGCCCTTTCCGTTGACGCCGACGGTGAGATTCGCCTCGATCGGGTCATCACCCTGCAGTTTCGGGGGGACTGGGGTCAGGCGAACCTGACCCGGATCTGCGGCTGGCTGGCTCAAGAGGTCGGCGATCGGGTGGCCGCCGGTTCGCGCTTCGCGATCTGGTCCGGCCGGGGCAGCACGGACGCTGCCGTCGCGCTGGCGGCACGCGTTGCCGACGTGGCCGCGGTGACGCCTGCCGCGTCGTCGGCGCTGATCCGGTCGGGGGAGATGCTGGCCGACGCCGAACCACAGCCGTTCCTGCGAGCGCTGGGGCAGATCCCGCATCGGGATCGGCTGGTCATCGCCGTCGACGCCGACCTGCCGGTGTACAGCGTCGCCGATCTTGCCAGTGTTGCCGATCAGCTGGTGATCGCGACTTGCCCGGATGACGGCGTCAACATGGTCGGATTCGCGGCGCATGCCGCGTTGCGGCTGGCCGGCGCGGACCCAGATGCCCTCGTCGCCGCAGGCGCCCGGTTCGACTACGACGAACGCCCCTTCCCGGGCCTGCAGCACTTCGCCGCCGGTAGCGCCAATGTCCTTATCCAGGAAGCGATCATGACCCCGGGGTGGCAGCGGATCGCCGCCAACCGCCCGGTGCGTTACCTGGATTGGGGTGACGACGTGTACAAGGGTTTCGCCGAACAGGGCTGGGGCCAGGCCATCGTCCCGGCCGGCTACTTGCCCGGGCTGCAGGAAGACCTGCGCGCATTGGACTTCGCCGACTTCATCCTGCTCTGCCGCGACGACCTCGACGACGATCTGGCCTATCTGATCACCTGGTGCATGATCCGCACCCGCCAGGCACTCGAGGCCCAGTACGCGATGTTGCCCCAGGAACGGTCGCCGTTGGTGATACCGATCGATCCCGCGGAAATGGCCAAGACGGCGATTCCGCTGCACCCGGCCGCCGAGCGGGCCTACCGCGACGTCGGCTCGTCGGCCAGCGCCGCCTCGGCGATGTGGAGCTGAGAGAAGGAATTCGTCATGTACGCGATCAACGACGCCTGTATCGACGAACTCGACGGCTCATGCGTCGAAGTCTGCCCGGTCGACTGCATTTACGAAGGGCTGACGAAGCGCTATATCCACCCGCGCGAATGTGTCGACTGTGGCGCATGCCTATCGACCTGTCCTGTCGACGCGATCATGGAACCCGACGAGGCCGAAGACAATCCGGCGGCGTTCGACGACAACGCGCGCTTCTTCGACGAGCCACTACCTGGATGTGACCAACCCCTCGGCGACCCCGGCGGCGCCGGCCCCCTCGGGCCGGTCGGCGCCGACACCCCCACCGTCGCCGCCCACACGAAGGCCAACTGAAATGCGCATCCCCAAACTCATCGTCGGTGGCGGCATCGGCGGAATGACGGCCGCTCTGGCCCTCGCCCAGGCCGGCTATCCGGTGCACCTGGTCGAACAGTCCCCGGAGTTCACCGAAATCGGCGCCGGAATACAGCTGGCGCCCAATGCGATCCGGATCTTGGACCGGCTGGGCCTACTTGCCGAGATCGACCGGGTTTCGGTGCAGCCCAAGCAGGTCGTCCTGCTCGACATCCAGACCGCTGACCGGCTGGCCACCGTCGATCTGTCCGACCCGTTCATCAACCGCTACGGCTATCCCTACATCGTCCTGCACCGCGGCGATCTGTTGGAGATCTTGCTGGCCGCCTGCCGTGCGGACGATCGGATCACCCTGGAGTCCAACAAGACCGTCACCGACGTCATCGACGAAAAAGACAGGGCGCGGGTCGAATTCGCGGACGGTACGTCGTATGAATGCGACGCCGTTGTGGGTGCCGACGGGCTGTGGTCGCAGGTGCGACGCTTGGTTTCCGATGACCAGCCGGTGTGTTCGGCGTATGTCGCCTACCGCGGCGCGGTCGCCCCGGCCGACCTGCCCCTACCCGTCGACCAGGAAGCCGAGTTCATCTGGATCGGCCCCAACAAGCATCTGGTGCAATATCCGATCCGCGGCGGTGAACTCTACAACCAGGTCGCCGTCTTCCGCAGCGAGCGATACCGCCCGGGCGCCGAGCGCGACGGTGACTGGGGTACTCCGGACGAGCTCGACCAGCACTTCGGCACCGCCTGTGAACAGGTGCGGTCATCTGTGACGTTGTTCAAGCGCGAACGTCGATGGCCGATGTACGACCGTGAGCCCATTGACAATTGGACCACTGGTCGGATCACGCTGCTCGGCGACGCGGCGCACCCGATGCTGCAGTACCTTGCCCAGGGCGCGTGCCAGGCAATCGAGGATGCCGGCATTCTCGCCGGCTACATGGTCAAGCACGACGGTGACATCACCGAGGCCTTCGCGAGCTACCAGCAGGAGCGGCTGCCGCGGACCGCGCAGATCCAGCGGGTAGCTCGGGCCTGGGGCGAGATCTGGCATGCCACAGACGCGATCGTGCCCGCTCTGCGCAACCGTGTCTTCGCCCGTAGTTCGGCCGAGCACTACGTCGACCTGGACTGGCTCTATCAGTCGGAGTTGGTGTAGCCATGGAAGATTCGGTCCAACTAGATCCGATCCAACAGGTCATCGATGCCAGCGGCGCACTGGCCGCTGCCGGATTGTCCGACATGGTGTGGGGTCACGCATCGATCCGTGACCCTGACGGGCAGGGCGTATGGATGAAGGCCTCCGGCTGGGGATTTGAGGAGATCACCGCCGAGCGGGTTGTTCTTGTCACTCCCGAAGGTGCGGTGGCCGACGGCGCGGGCAGGCGGCACCTGGAGTATCCGATCCACACCGAGATCATGGCAGCCCGAACGGATGTCGGCTCGGTGGTCCATACGCACGCTCCTGCGCTGAGTGCGTTTGCATCCCTCGACACCGAACTCCGTCCGATTTCGCACGACGCCGTCGTGTTCGAGCGGCACCTGCCGTGCTTCGACGTCACCGGCGCACTGATCGCCGACCGGCAGTTGGGTCAGGCATTGGCCCAGGAGTTGGGTGACGCACCGGCAATACTGATGCCCCAACATGGCGCGGTGACCGTGGGCCCGGATCCGGCGACCGCGGTGATGTACGCCGTCCTGCTGGAAAGAGCTTGTCGCACACAGCTGCTCGCCATGGCTGCCGGCGGACCGGCGCGCTGGTCGGATCCGGAGGAGGCCGCGTTCAAGCGCGAGCAGATCTGGAATCCCAGCCAGCTCGACGCCGGTTGGCAGTACCTCGTGCGGATGAGCAAGGGAGGCAAGGAATGACGACGATCGACACCGCGGAGGAAGCTCGGCTGTACCAGGATTTCGATGCCAATAGCCTGATCCCGCTGTGGACCATTCGGGAAGGCTTGATGCCCGCGGTGCCCACACCTGCCGCGGTACCGCACATCTGGCACTGGACCGATCTGTATCCATTGGCACAGCGCGCCGGTGAGCTCGTTCCCGTGGGCCGTGGCGGTGAGCGCCGCGCCATCGCGGTCGCGAACCCGGGCCTGGCCCCGCACCCCTATGCGACGCCCACGCTCTGGGCCGCCATCCAATACCTCGGCCCCGGCGAAACCGCACCGGCGCATCGGCACAGCCAGAACGCATTTCGCTTCGTCCTGGAGGGCGAAGGAGTCTGGACCGTCGTCGACGGCGATCCGGTCGCGATGCGGCGTGGCGACCTGCTCATCACCGCCGGCTGGCAGTTCCATGGCCATCACAATCCCAATGATGCCCCGATGGCGTGGCTTGACGGTCTCGATGTGCCGTTCTGCGCGAGCATCAACGCGGAGTTCTTCGAGTTCGGCGCCGACGACGTCGAAGACCGTGCGACGCCCCGATTTTCACGGTCGGAGCGGCTCTGGGGTCATCCCGGGCTGGTGCCGGTCTCAGCGGCTGAGGAGCTGCCGCCGTACTCGCCCTTGGCGGCCTACCGCTGGGAAGACACCGATGCCGCGTTGCGTGCGCAACTCGAGCTCGAGGCCGAGGGGCACCTTGGGGTGGTCACTCCCGGTCACGCCGCGATCCGGTTCAGCCACCCCGGCACCGGAAGCGATGCGCTGCCGACGATTCGTCTGGAAATGCACCGAATCGCTCCCGGGACAGCGACGTTGGCGGTGCGAGAGGCGGGCTCCAGTGTTTGGCAGGTGTTCGACGGAGCCGGCGCGGTGACCCTCGACGGTGAGCACCGCGAACTCGTGCACGGCGACGTCATTGCGGTGCCGTCGTGGTGCGAGCACACCTTCAGCGCGTCCAGCGAGCTGACCTTGTTCAGGATGAGTGATCAACCGATCTTTGAGCGCCTCCATCTCAACCGAAGGGTCGCCCGGTGAAGCTGGCCACCGTCCGTACCCCGTCCGGTACCGTCGCGGTACGCCTCGATGATGACTGCGCTGTCGAGACCGGATACCGCGACGTCGGTGCACTGCTGTCCGAGCCCGATTGGCAGGCAATCGCCTGCGATGCAGGCGGTGCCGCACACCAGCTGGATGGGCTGGACTTCGCACCGCTGATACCCAATCCCGGCAAGATGGTGTGCGTCGGCCTCAACTACCGCTCGCACATCCTGGAGATGGGACGTGAGCTGCCGCAGTATCCGACCCTGTTCGCCAAGTTCTCCGACGCGTTGATCGGCGCCGACGACGACATCATCATCCCGACCGCTTCGCAAACACTCGATTGGGAAGCCGAGCTCGGTGTGGTGGTCGGCGCCGCGGTCCGGCACGCCGACACCATCGCCGCGGAGACGGCGATCGCCGGGTACTGCGTTCTCAACGACATCACCGCCCGCGATTGGCAGTACCGCACGGTGGAGTGGTTGCAGGGCAAGAACTTCGAGTCGACCACCCCACTTGGGCCGTACCTACTGACGGCGGACGCCTTCGACATTTCGTCGGCGACCATCGAGGCTCGCGTCGGTGAGGAGCTCGTTCAATCCGCCAAGCTCAGCGACTTGGTGTTCACGCCCGCGGACCTGGTGTCCTACCTCTCGACGATTTTCACCATGAGGCCCGGAGATGTCATCGCCACGGGAACACCCGGGGGAGTGGGCCATGCGCGTGATCCGCGGCGCTATCTCACCCCCGGCGCCATCGTCACCACGAGCATCACCGGGCTGGGTCAGTGTCGCAACGTCTGCCGGCCGGAGCACGCCCATGCCTCCTGAACGCAGCACCGTCGAGGCGTGGCTGCACGTCGAGACCGAACGCCTGCTGCGTACGGTCGACACCTTCCGGGATCGTGATCTCAGTGAAAACAGCTCGCTGCCCGGGTGGTCGGTCGGGCACCTGCTGACTCACATCGCACGCAACGCCGATGCGCTGTGCAATCTGTTGTCGTGGGCCCGTACCGGCGTCGAGGCCCCGATGTACCAGTCCGCACAGCAACGGGAAGACGACATAAAGCTCGGCGCGGTTCGTCCGGCAGAGATCATCGTCACCGACGTTTTGGACAGCGCCGAGCGGCTGCAATCGGCCGCCACACAGCTTTCCGCAGTGGATTGGGCCAACGAGGTCGTCACCGCGCAGGGACGATCGATCCCCGCCGGGCACGTGCCGTGGCTGCGGCTACGCGAGGTGGCGCTGCACCACGTCGACTTGGGCGCCCCCATCCAGGAGCTGCCGGCCGAACTTGTCCGCGCGCTGCTGGACAACGTAGTGGCCTCGACCAGGGGCAAGGCCGACTGGCCGGCGTTGCGGATCGAGGTCGCCGACAGTGATACCGCCGCAGTCGAATTCGGCACCACCGCGAGAGTCACCGGCGCGCCGGACCAGTTGCTGGCCTGGTTGATCGGGCGTTCTGCCGGCAGCGAACTCACCTCTCCGCCCGCCGGGCTGCCAGCCCTGCCGGCGTGGTTGTGAACCGACCATCACCTACTCGATCGGAGATAAGAATTGAAGATCACCCATTTCGGGCACGCTTGCGTCCTGCTGGAGTTCACCGCATCCGATGTTTCGACCAAGCCCAGTCGAATCCTGATCGACCCGGGAACATACTCGACGGGCTTCGAGTCGCTGCGCGATCTGGATGCGGTGCTGTTCACCCACGCTCATCCCGACCACATCGATATGAACCGGGTGCCTGCGCTGGTCGAAGCCAATCCCGGCGCGACCGTCGTCGCGGATCAGTCGAGTGCAACCGGGCTCACCGAGCAAGCGGTGTCCCACCGGGTGGGTGGGCACGGTGACACCGTCACGGCCGGGGATGTCGGTATCGACGTCCTCACCGGGGAGCACGCGGTCATCCACTGCGACATTCCGAATATGACCAACAACGGCTACCTGGTCGATGGACACACGCTGCATCCCGGCGACGCCTTCCTCGACGCGCCGGACTCGGTCGAGGTCCTGCTCCTGCCGGTCGGCGGGCCGTGGATGAAGATCGGCGAAGCCGTCGACTACCTGCGCCGCGTCAATCCACGAGTGGTGATCCCGATTCACCAGTCCGGGCTGGCGCAGGTGCACCAGGATCTGCACTACGGCTTGCTGCGCAACCTTGGCCCCGCGCAGTGCGAAGTAGTGGTTCCCGAGCATGGTGTTCCGGTCACCGTCTGAACCCGTAGCCCACCACAACGTTCGTTCAGGAGTCAGCACATGATTTTGACCAGTTTCCGCCACCCGGGCCTGGGCTCGGCCGTCGGGGCGCGGATCTCGGACACCGAACTCGTCGACTTGAGTCCGCTGACTCCGGACGGCACGGCAGGCTTCAGCGCAATGCGCCGCCTCCTCCGTGCCACTGAGGGGCGGCCGACTTTCACCGTGGCCGAACTCGACGGATTGCCCAGGGTCCGCATCGAGGATGTCGTTGTTGAACCCGTCGTGCCGGACCCGACCAAAGTGGTTGCCGCACCGGTCAATTACCGCGACCACCAAGAGGAAATGGCAGAAGACTACGGTATCGAAGCGCTGGGTGTGTTCCTCAAGGCTCCGTCTTCGGTGCTTGGGCATGGCGGCGTTGTCCAACTGCCGTACACGGACCGCCGTTTCGACCAGGAGGGCGAGTTGGCCGCGGTCATCGGACGGACCGCGCGCTTCGTACCTGTCGACGAGGCGCTCAATGTGGTTGCGGGCTATACATGTTGTCTGGATATCACGATGCGGGGTGGTGAAGACCGGTCCACCCGCAAGTCGTTCGACACCTTCACCCCGGTGGGCCCCTACCTGGTCACCGCCGACGAGATAGACGATGTGTCCAAGTTGCAGCTTCGGACGACGGTGAACGGGACGCTGCGGCAGGACACCGACATTGCCGATCTCATCTGGGACGTACCTCGATTGGTGAGCTATGCCTCATCTGTGATGACCCTGTATCCGGGGGATATCGTCACCACCGGGACGCCGGCCGGGATCGGACAGATCGGGGACGGCGACGTCGTCAGTGTCGATATCGATCAGGTTGGCATGCTGTCGGTATCGGTGAGTGCCAGGGGCGCGGTGGCTTGTCCCACCCGCGGCGCGCAACGTGGGCCGAAACCGCCCAGCGAGGTCACACCGGTACGTCGTCGTGACCACGAGTAGTCCGATGTCTCTGCGCCATTCGGTCGTGGGCTGATGACGGCGCTTGGTGTGTCCGGTGTCGTCGGGGCCTGGATCATGCTGGTGGCCGGCGGGCTCTTCGGTGGTGGCGTCCTGCTCGTCGCTCTGGAACGGGTCAATCAGTGGCAGCGGATGCCGGTCGAGCAATACGCCGTCGATTTTCGGCGCAGCCTGTACCGTCTCGACCCATTGCTGCCGATTCTCGGCAGTCTCGCCGCCGCGGGCGCGGCGGCATACGCTTTCGCCGTCGACGGACGACCGGCGGTGTTGGCGGCGATCGGGATTGGCACGGTCGCGGTCATCATCGTCGGATCGGTGCTGATCGCCGAGCCGATCAACTCCAAATTTCGCCGACTGCCGGAGGGTAGCGTACCTGCAGATGTGAACCGGATTCGCTTGCGTTGGAGGCGATTCCACTACATCCGCACGGCGGCCGCGCTCCTTGCGCTCGGCAGCTTCGCGGCGGCTGCCATAGGTGGGGGATGAACGAACCCATGTCGGAATTCTTGACATGTGGTCGTCGTCACGCCAGAGTGGATGATATTCAGCATGATGAATAATGGTGAATATGCTGACCCGGTTCAGAAAGCGAAGGATATGGGGTATCCGCAACGCAGTGGTCCCGACGTGGTCATCGTCGGTGCGGGACCCGTCGGTCTTTCCCTGGCCCGCTTGCTCGGTCTTCGGGGGCATCAGATCCTGATACTGGAGCGGTGGGCCGAACCGTACCCGCTGCCGCGGGCGGTGCATTTCGACGACGAGATCGGTCGGGTGTTGCAGTCGATGGGGCTGGCCGATCAAGTACGGGCGATCTCGGCAGCCGTTCCGGATCACTACGAATGGCGTAACGCTGCCGGTGAACCGCTGTTGCGCATCGACTGGTCGGGCACGGGTCCATGTGGTTGGCCAACCGCCAGTTTCTTCTCCCAGCCGCAACTCGAGGAGCTGTTGGCCACCGCGGCAACGGCGATGCCCAACGTGACATTGCGCCGGGGTGCCGACGTCGTCGGCATCGAGGACCGCGGTGAGGACGTGGCGGTCACCTTCCACGCCGAACGACAGCCGGAAACAGTGAACACCCGCTACGTCGTCGGCTGCGATGGCGCGAACAGCTTTGTGCGGGAACAGATGGACGTCACCGTCCACGACCTCGGATTCTACTTCGACTGGCTGATCGTCGACACCGTGCCGCTGGATGACGTCGACTGGTCGCCGCAGAACTGGCAGCTGTGTGATCCGGCCAGACCCACGACCCTGGTGTCCGGTGGGCCCGGACGTCGCCGTTGGGAGTTCATGCGACTTCCCGGGGAGACCCGCGAAGAGCTGAACACCGCCGAGCGCGCTTGGCAACTGCTGGAGCCATGGGGACGAACGCCGGAGAACACCGAGCTGGAACGACACGCCGTCTACACGTTCGCCGCGCGCTGGGCCGAGCAGTGGAATCGCGGGCGTCTGCTACTCGCCGGCGACGCAGCCCATCTGATGCCGCCGTTCGCCGGTCAAGGTATGTGTTCGGGACTGCGCGACGCGGCCAACCTGTCCTGGAAGCTTGACCGTGTGCTGCGGGGGATTTCGGACGCGGCACTGCTTGATTCGTACACCAGCGAGCGCAGCGTCCACCTCCAGCACGCCATTGCCATGTCGGTTGAGCTCGGCCGCGTCATCTGTGTCCTCGACGATCAGCAGGCAGCTGAACGCGATGCCCGGATGATCGCCGGCGAAGCCGATCCCGCACGCGTCCTGCCTGTTTCTGTGCTGCCGGTGCTCGGTGCCGGTGTCACCGCGGAATCCGTTGACGTACCGCGACTTCGTGGAACGCTTGCGCCGCAATTCCGAGTCCGGTGTCGCGGGAAGGATGCGCCGTTCGACGAGGCGGCCGGCTACGGTGCGGTCCTGCTGGTCCTCGGTGGTGGGACCCCGGCCGTCGATCCGGGTGCCGCCGATCCGGACGGACTCCGCATCCTGACCGTTGCCGCCGATGGTGATCCCGACCTCGATGATTCGACCGGCGGCTGGACACGCTGGCTCGAATCACATGGAGTCACAGCAGTTCTCATCCGTCCGGACCGCTACATTTTCGGCGCGGCGGCCGTCCCGGAAGCCATTCCCGCGCTGATCGATCAGTACCACAACCGAATTCATTCCACCGTCGGACATACCCCCGCTCCGTGGTCGCCGTCGGCGGCCACGGCGATGTGACGACTCAACCCAGGAGGACGACAACCCCATGCGTATTGCCAATCTCGACAACCGCGCCGCCCTTGTCACCGGGCGTGCCGGCGAGGAGCGGGCGATCGACATCGCCACGGCCTCAGGTGGTCGGTTCACTTCCGACCTTCCCGCGTTGTACCAGGTGTGGGACGAGTTCGTCTCTTGGGCCGATACTTTCGACGCGACGACAGCTGACGTCGTCGCGGTGGACCGGGCGCAGCTCGGTGCGCCCTCGCCGGTGCCGCGGCAGGTGTTCGCGATCGGACTGAATTACAGCGAGCATGCCGAGGAGTCGGGGTTCGACGCACCGACGGATCTACCGCCGGTCTTCGCCAAGTACGTCTCGAGCTTCTCGGGGCCCGACAGCACCGTGGTCATCCCGGACGGCGGTAATGTCGACTGGGAAGCCGAGTTGGTGGTGGTCATCGGCCGTGAGGCACGCAGGGTGGCCGAGACAGACGGTTGGTCCCACATCGCCGGGCTCACCGCAGGCCAGGACATCTCCGAACGCATCTCGCAATTACGCGGCCCGGCAGCACAATTCGGTCTCGGAAAGTCGTTCGCGGGCTTTTCGCCGCAAGGGCCGTGGCTGGTCACACCGGATGAGTTCGACAACCCCGATGACCTCGAGCTCGGCTGCTCGCTCGACGGTGAGGAGATGCAGAAGGGCCGGACCCGGGACCTGATCTTCTCGGTGCCCAAACTCATCGCGAGCCTGTCCGAGACCGTGACGCTGTACCCGGGCGACGTGATCTTCACCGGTACGCCGTCCGGCGTGGGCGTCGGCCGTGAACCGCAGCGCTTCATCCAGCCCGGTCAGCGGCTCGACACCTGGATCGAGGGCATCGGCGAGCTTCATCAGACCTTCATCGCCGACCCGCACACGAAGTAGGACCATCATGGCACTGCACGGACTGGGCAAGGTCACCATCGGTGTGCCCAATGTCGCCGAAACCATCGACTACTACCGGGAATTCGGCCTGGCGCATTGCGGCGACGGGGTGTTCGCCACCCGTTATGGCGGTGAGCAGCTTGAGATCGTGCATGCCCCGCTGCGTCGGTTGGTGCAGCTGACGGTTGCCGCCGACGACCAGGATGACATCGCTGCCATCGCAAGCCGACTGGAGAAGGCCGGAGTTCCCGTTGAATACGACGGCGCAACTCTGCGTGCCACCGAGTCGGTCACCGGCACCGTGGTCTGTGTCGCCGTGCGGCCGCGGATCGTCGTCGAACCGCCGATCCGGCCGACTCCGTACAACGGTCCCGGCCGGATCGACCGCTGGGGGCGCGCACCGTTCATCGCCCGAACCGGGCCCGTGCAGCCGGGCAAGCTCGGCCACGCGGTGCTGGGCAGCACTGACGTGCAGGCCACCATGAAGTTCTTCACCGAAGGCCTCGGCTTCAAGGTCAGCGACTACATGGCGGACCGGGCTGTCTTCCTTCGCTGCTCGGTCGAGCACCACAACGTTCTGGTGATGGCGGCGCCGGTCAACTTCATGCACCACACCAGTTGGCAGGTCGACGACATCGACGAGGTCGGGCGCGGTGCGCAGGCGATGCTGGAAGGCCACCCGGAACGGCACATCTGGGGCTTGGGTCGGCACTATGCCGGAGCCAACTTCTTCTGGTATCTCAAGGATCCGGCGGGCAACTTCTCCGAGTACTACTCCGACATGGATACGATCCCGGAGGACGAGCTGTGGAGTCCCGACGTCATGCACGGTGCGCAGGGCCTGTACGCCTGGGGACCGCCGCCGCCGGCGTCGTTCCTGGAACCCGAAGATCTGGCCGCCCTCATGGTCGGTGCCCACTCGGCACGTGCTCGGTGAAAGGCCCCGCAATGTCGGTCTGTCACGTCGTCACCTTCACCTTCAAACCCGGTACACCCGATGCCGCAATCGCGAAACTGGGTGCGGCGCTGGACGGTCTGGCCATCCGGTCGGGTGCAACCAGCTATCGGCATGGTCGCGATCTGCAGCGCCGTGTTGGCAACGCCGACTATTCCGTCACCGCGCTGTTCGACGACTACGACAGCTTCACCACCTACCTGGAATCGCCGGAGCATCTCGGTATCGTTTCGGAACTGCTTGCGCCGCATCTGGAAAGCCGGTCGGCAGTGCAGTTCGCAGTGCGCGGTCGGTGAGCGGCGCTACGCCGTGTCGGATTGACCGCGGGACAGCGCGGGAATCGATCGGCCTGTGGTGTTGTGTTCGTGAATGAGGTCTAGCGCACGCGGATCACGGGCGGCGATCGCATCGACCAGGTCGGCGTGCAGCATGTACCTGCTGTGGATGTAGTCCACCAGCGGCTCGCCCTCGACGGGCTGCACGGCCATCAGGTGAGACTCGATGATTTCCAACAGGTTCAGGTAGAACGAACGCAGTATCGCGCTCGGGCTCACGGCTGCGATCCGTGCGTGCAGAGCCCAGTTGGCGCGCACGAAGGCGGTGCTGTCGTCAGCTTCGGCTGCGACTTTCATGTGCTCCAGCTCGGCACGCAATGCCCTGATGTCGTGAGCCGAGGCATGCTCCAAGGCGTCTTCAACCAGCAACGGATCGAGGGCATTGCGGAGTCGTACCGCATCGGCCACCGATGCGGCATCGTCGTCGAGGGCCAGCATCGAGTTGCCCAATCTCACCACCGGGGACTGCCGGCTGGCGAACAAGCCACCGCCGGGGCCCGATCGCAATGTGACGAGTCCTCTCGATTGGACCATGCGTAGCGCTTCGTTGAACGTGCCCACCGACACCCTGCAGGCGGTGCGCAATTCTTCTTTCGTTCCAAGCCGGTCGCCCGGTTCGACCGACGCCGCTATCGCGGCCAGTTGCTCGGCGGCCTGTTCCGGTCGCGTCTGACCCCTGTCGACCGGTCGACGATCCCACTCCGCACGTCGTAGGGCGGGAATTTCGGTCATCACACTTCGCTTTCGTTCGTTGAATCCCTGACTGACCTAACGCAATAGAAGCAAGACCATTATTCATCATAATCAATTACGTCAGATCTATTGACACGTGACCGGCGTCACCTCAGACTACTGGCAGTCGCATCAATTGAGCATGCTGAATAGGGCGGAAGAGGATCCCGTTGTACGAACTCGACAGTTGCCGGCCGACGGTTTCCGCCGGTCACCAACTCGGATCTGCCGGTGGCAGTGCGGTCATCGGATGACGGCGCCGACGGTGTTGAAGCCGGCGATCGCTATCGGCGGCTTCTTCGCGATGGTGCTGGAAACAGTGGCAGCACTGCCTCGGCGGCCGTTCGCCGCGCGTGAGGTGGTGCTGCAGTCGTGGTTCGTCGCCCGGGTATCGCTACTGCCGACGCTGATGCTGGCCATGCCCTACACCGTGCTGGTGGTGTACACCTTCAACATCCTGCTGGTCGAGTTCGGCGCCGCGGACTTCGCGGGGACCACCGCAGCCTACGGAACCGTCACCCAAGTCGGCCCGATCGTGACGGTCCTCGTGGTCGCCGGCGCCGGGGCGACCGCGATGTGCGCGGACCTGGGTGCTCGCACCATCCGCGAGGAACTCGACGCGCTGCGCGTCATGGGTATCAACCCAATTCAAGCCTTAGTCGTACCGCGCGTGCTGGCGGCCACCATCGTCGCGGTGCTGCTGTCGGCAATGGTCATCTTGGTAGGCCTGATCGGCGGATTCTTCTTCACCGTCTATGTCCAGGACGTCACCCCCGGCGCGTACGCGGCAGGCATGACTGTGATGACCCAATTGCCCGACGTCATCCTGGCGTTGATCAAGGCCGCGCTGTTCGGGTTCTCGGCAGGCCTCATCGCCTGCTACAAGGGGACCTCCGTCGCTGGCGGCCCCGCCGGCGTCGGGAACGCGGTCAACGAAACCGTGGTGTACACGTTCGTGGCGCTGTTCGCCATCAATATCGTCGCCACCGCCGTCGGCGTGCGGGTGACACTGTGACCGTCGCCGCCCCGCGGTTCCCGCGCCTTGTCCACCGAGCCCGGGGTTGGGCCAGTGGTTGGAATCGTCTTGGGGCCCAGGCACGGTTCTACGCGGCGACGGTCCGTTCCATCGGCGACGCGTTCGCGCATTACAAGATCGAATTGCTCCGACTGATCGCGCAGATGGGTCTGGGCACCGGCGCGCTCGCCGTGATCGGTGGCACCGTCGTGATCGTCGGGTTCCTGACCGTCACCATCGGCGGTCTGGTCGCGGTAATCGGCTACAACCAGTTCGCCGATATCGGTGTGGAGGCGTTGACGGGGTTCGCGTCGGCCTACTTCAACGTCCGGTTGGCGGCACCTTTGACCGCTGGGGTGGCATTGGCAGCCACCATCGGTGCCGGCTCGACCGCCCAGTTGGGCGCAATGCGCATCAACGAGGAGATCGACGCACTGGAGGTCATGGGTATCCGCTCGATCGCCTACCTGGCTTCGACCCGGGTGGTGGCCGGGGTGATCGTGGTTGTTCCGCTGTACTGCGTGGCGGTGCTGTCCGCGTTCTACGCCGCAAAGGTAAGCACCACTGCGATTTACGGCCAATCCGCCGGTGTGTATGACCACTACTTCAATACGTTTCTGAACCGGACCGATCTGGTCTGGTCGTTCCTGCTGGCGGTGTCGATGGCCATCGTCATCATGCTGGTACACACCTACTATGGGTTCACCGCCTCGGGCGGGCCGGCAGGCGTCGGCGAGGCCGTGGGACGGGCGGTACGTACTTCGCTGGTGGCGTCGGCGGTCTTGATCGTGTTCATCTCGCTGGCCATCTACGGCCAGTCCGGCAACTTCAATCTTTCGGGATAGCGTCATGGAACGCGCTGAGAAGCATCGAATCCACGACGCCTGGTGGGCTGCGATTCTGATCTTTGTCACCGTCGCCGGAATGGTGTTGTGCTGGGCACTGTTCACCGGCGCGTTGACCCGGAGTGTGCCGGTAACCCTGACGTCGGAGCGGTCCGGCCTGGTCATGGAATCCGGCGCCAAGGTCAAAATGCGTGGTGTACACGTGGGTCGAGTGGCCGGAGTCGAAGGCGGACAGGGTCCGGTACGGCTGCGGCTCGAGCTGTTTCCCGACAAGGTCGACCGGATCCCCGCCAACATCGAGGCCCAGATTCGCGCCAACACCATGTTCGGCGCCAAGTACGTCGATCTCGTCTATCCGGACGAGCCCAGCGCTCAACACATTTCGGCCGGCGCGGTGCTGAGCTCCCGCAACGTCAGCACCGAGGTCAACACGGTGTTCCAGAGTCTGGTCGACGTGCTGCACCAGATCGACCCGCCCAAGCTCAACGCGGTCCTGTCGGCCGTTGCCGACGCTGTGCGCGGACGGGGCGAACGCATGGGTGAGGCCATCACCGCCACCAGCAATGTGCTGGCGGCGGTCAACCCGCGGATGGGCACCATCCAGCAGGATTGGCGCTCGATACAGGGTGCGAGCGACGCCTATAGTGTTGCCGCGCAGGACATTCTGAAAATCTTGAATGCGGCCTCCACCACCAGCGTGACGATCACCAACCAGGTCTCCGACCTGGACGCTCTGTTGCTCAACGCCGCGGGGTTCGCGCAGTCAGGCATCGATCTACTCGGCCCGAACAAGGACAACTTCGTCCACGCGATCAACGTGCTCGAGCCCACTACCAGCCTGCTGATGAAGTACAACCCCATCTACACCTGTCTGCTGCAGGGCGCCAAATGGACTCTGGACAACGGCATATACGACGCCGCCGGTGGTGACCACCGCACGGTCATGCTCGACGACGCGTTCATTCTCGGCGACGATCCGTACCGGTACCCCGACAATCTGCCAGTCGTCGCCGCCAAGGGTGGGCCCGGAGGTGAACCGAGTTGCGGCTCACTGCCGGACGTCACCAAGAACTGGCCGGTACGCCAACTGGTCACCAACACCGGTTTCGGGACGGGTATGGACATCAGGCCCAACCCCGGCATCGGATTCCCGGGCTGGGCCAACTACTTCCCGGTCACCCGGGCGGTCCCCGAGCCGCCGAGCATCCGATACCCCGGACCGCCTGCACCCGGACCGATCCCGTACCCCGGCGCGCCACCCTACGGGGTGCCGCCTCCACCGCCCCCACCCGCCCCAGTGCCGTGACCGTCGTGCATCAGTTAGGAACACAGCAGTGAGAAGTGATGTGCGCGGGGCGCTGTGGCGGCTGGGTATTTTCGTCTTGGTCGGCTTGCTCGGAATCTTCGCATTAGCAATGGTTTTCGCGCAGATGCGATTTGAGTCGCAGACTGCCTACCGTGCCGAGTTCACCAATGTCAGCGGTTTGAAGCAGGGCGACTTCGTCCGCATCGCCGGCGTCGAGGTCGGCAAGGTCAAGCAGATCTCGCTGCGCTCCGACACCATCGTCGAGGTCGAGTTCGCCGCCAACGACACCGTGATGCTCACCGAGGGGACCAGGGCGCTGATCCGGTTCGACAACGTGCTCGGCGACCGTTACCTCGAATTGCAGGAGGGCGCAGGCGGAATCAAGCGCCTCGAGGCGGGACAGACGATCCCGACCAGCCGCACCCAACCGGCGCTGAACCTCGACGAGTTGATCGGCGGCTTTCGACCGCTGTTCCGCGCATTGGATCCTGTGCAGGTCAACGCGCTCACCGAGCAACTCATTCACGCCTTCCAAGGTCAAGGTGCGGCGATCAGCTCGTTTCTCGCCCAGACCGCCGCCGTCACAACCACGTTGGCCGACCGCGACGAGCTGATCGGTCAGGTGATCGTCAACCTCAACACCGTGCTGGGCTCGTTGGCCGGGGAAAGCCGGCAGTTCGACAAGGCGGTCACTTCGCTGTCCGAACTGGTCGATGGGTTGGCCGCGCGCAAAAGCGACATCAGCAACGCGGTGGCTTACGGTAACGCCGCGGCGGGAACGATCGCCGATCTGCTGACACAGATGCGCCCGCCGCTTGGCAAAGTGGTCACCGAATCGGACCGGGCCAACAGCATCGTGCTGGCCGATCACGAGTACTTCGACGATCTTCTCAACACGCTGCCGGATGCCTACCAGGCGCTGGCCCGGCAGGGGCTGTACGGCGACTTCTTCACTTTCTACCTCTGCGACGCGGTACTCAAACTCAATGGCAAAGGGGGGCAACCGGTGTATGTAAAAGTTGCCGGGCAGGCCAGCGGGCGGTGCGCACCGAAATGAACTCGCTGTCCGAACGCAAGCTGGCCGTCATCGGTGTCCTCGGGGTGGCGGTCGTCGCCGGCATGGTGCTGGCCGCATTGCAATACGACAAACTGCCGTTCTTCACCGCGCAGAAGACAACCCACTCAGCCTATTTCGCCGAGTCCAGCGGATTGAGTTCCGGTGCACCGGTGCAGGTGTCGGGCTTTCAAGTAGGCGCTGTAACTGGCGTCAAGCTGGACGGAGCACGGGTACTGATCACGTTCAACGTGGATGAGAACACTCCTCTCGGCGATCGCACGGAAGCCGCGATCAGGGCCAAGAGCCTGCTGGGGGCCAAACTACTGGAACTGACCCCCCGCGGCGGAGGTGAGCTGTCGAATCCGATCCCCATCGAGCGCACCACCCCGGCGTATCAATTGCCGGACGCCCTCGGAGATCTCGCGCAAACCGTCAAGGGACTGGACACCGCACGGCTCAACGAATCCCTGGCCACCTTGGCGCAGACATTCCGAGACACACCGCCGGAACTGCGCGCAGCTGTCGAAGGAGTGTCCCGGTTCTCCCGGGCACTCAACGAGCGCGACGAGCAGCTGCGTGGGCTACTCGCCGACGCCGCCGAGGTGACCGGCGTGCTTTCCGAGCGCACCGATCAGGTGGTCGGACTGATCGTCAACGCCAACGCGCTGTTTGCGCAGCTGCAGAGCCAGGATGCCGCGCTGGATCAGATCTCGGGCAGCATCTCCGGGCTCGCCAACCAGATCTCCGGATTCGTCGACGACAACCGCGGACAGCTGCGCCCCGCGCTGGACAAGCTCAACGGGGTGTTGACCATCATCGACAACCGCAAGGAGCGAATCCAGAGGTCGCTTGCGCTGCTCCACAAATATGTGATGTCGCTCGGCGAGACCGTGGCATCCGGGCCGTTCTTCAAGGCGTATGTGCCGAATTTGTTGCCCGGCCAATTCATTCAACCGTTCATCGAGGCCGCATTCTCCGACCTTGGACTGGATCCGAACGTGTTACCGCCGTCGGAGCTGCATGACCCGCAGGTCGGCCAGCCCGGCACCCCCGCCTTGCCGGTGCCTTACCCGCGCACCGGCCAGGGTGGAGAACCGAACCTGACCCTGCCCGACGCGATCACCGGGAATCCTGGGGATCCCCGCTACCCCTATCGTGAGCCGCTGCCCGCACCGCCACCCGGTGGGCCGCCGCCGGGGCCGCCCGCCGCTGCAGGCTCGGGGGAGGGGCAACGATGACCCGTCGACACGCCAGGGTCGTCCTGTGCATCGGGCTGGTGGTCGTTCTGCTGGCCGGGATCGGTGCCGTGGTCTCGTTACCGAAAGTCGGCCGGACTCATGTCGTGGCCTACTTCGACAACAGCAAGGGCATCTTCGTCGGTGACGATGTGGTGGTGCTCGGGGTGAAAGTGGGCCAGATCGAGACGATCGAGCCGCAACCCGACCGCGCCAAGATCACCTTCTGGGTCGATGACGAATATCCGGTGCCCGCCGATGCCGGTGCGGCAATCCTGTCGGCGAAGTTGATCACTTCACGGGCAATCCAGCTCACTCCCGCCTATACGGGCGGTCCCACCATGGCCGACGGTGCGGTGATACCCCAGGACCGCACGGTGGTGCCGGTGGAGTTCGACGATTTTCGAGAACAGTTGGAGAAGCTCACCGAAAGCCTGCAGCCGGTGCAGCCGGGCGGCGTGAGCCCGCTGGGTGACATCGTCAACACCACCGCCGACAATCTGCGGGGTGAGGGCCGTGACGTCCGCACCACGATCATCGAGTTGTCGCAGTCTATTTCGGCGTTGGGCGATCACAGCACTGACATCTTCGGCACCGTGAAGAATCTGTCGACGCTGGTGTCGGCGCTGCGCGACAACGCCGGCCTGATGCGCCAGCTCAACAACAACCTCGCCTCGGTCACCTCGTTGCTGGCCAACAATCCCGACGAAGTCGGTCGCGTGGTCGAGGACCTCAACACCGCCGTCACCGATGTCAGCGGGTTCGTGGCGGAAAACCGTGAGGCGCTCGGCATCACGTCGGACAAACTCGCCTCGATCACCACGGCCCTGACCGACAGCCTCGGCGATGTCAAACAGAACCTGCACGTGCTTCCCAATGCGCTGCAGAACTTCCTCAATATCTACGACCCGGCTCACGGCGCAATCAGCGGAATCCTGACCTTCAACAACTTCGCCAACCCGATCACGTTCCTGTGCGGGGCGATTCAAGCGGCGTCACGGCTCAACGGTGAGCAGGCCGCAAAGTTGTGCGTGCAATACCTGGCTCCGATCGTCAAGAACCGGCAGTACAACTTCCCGCCCATCGGCGGCAACCCATTCGTCGGTGCCCGAGCACGGCCCAACGAGCTCACCTACAGCGAGGACTGGATGCGCCCGGACCATCGCCCGTCGCCGCCCGCGGACGTGCCCGGCCCACCACCCGGCCCGGCGCCGGCACCGGCGACGCCTCCGCTGGCCGCAGAATCGCCGGTGACCACCGATCCGGCCGACGGATTGCCGGGCCTGATGGTTCACGGAGGTGAAGGATGAGGCCAAACACCCTGTTGTGCAGGATAATCGGAGTGTTCACGGTGCTGTCGGTCTCTCTCGCGGGGTGCGGGTGGCAGGGCGTGAACTCGTTACCACTGCCGGGCACCGAGGGCAGCGAGGCCGGGTCCTATCAGGTGCAGGCCCAGCTCCCAGACGTCACCAACATCGAGCCGAACACCCGCGTCCGGGTCGACGACGTCACCGTCGGCACCGTGACCAAGATCGAACAAGAAGGCTGGCATGCGCTGGTCACAATGACGCTCAACCCGGACGTCACGCTGCCGGGTAACGCCACCGCCAAGGTCGGCCAGACGAGCCTGCTGGGCACGCTGCACATCGAACTGGCCCCGCCGAACGACGAGCCCGCGCAAGGCCGGTTGCACGACGGGTCGCTGATCCCACTTGCCCGTGCCGGCGCCTATCCGAGCACCGAGCAAACCCTGTCGGTGGCCTCGATGTTCCTGAACGGCGGAGGGCTGGGCCAGGTCCAGGACATCACCACGGCATTCAACACTGCGTTCGCCGGACGAGAGGACGACCTTCGTCGGGTCATCCAGCAGTTCGACGAGTTCGTCAGCCGACTCAATGAGCAGAAGGAGGACATCCTCGCGGCCGGTGACGGTATCAACAACCTCACCGCACAATTTGCCGACCAGAAGCCTGTGGTGGACAAAGCGTTACGCACATTGCCCGAAGCGCTGGCCGTACTCAACCATCAGCGAGACAGCCTCGCCCACGCATTCGATCAGCTCGGCAAGTTCAGCGCCCTGGCTGCGGACTCGGTGAACCTGACCAAGGAGTCGCTGGTCGCCGAACTGCACGATCTCGGCCCGGTGCTGGAATCACTGGCCAATGCCGGGCCGGCGTTGACGCGGTCGCTGAGTTTTCTCTCCACCTACCCGTTCCCGAAAGAGAACATCAGCAATTTCTTTCGTGGTGATGCCGCGAACATCACCATGATCATCGATCTCACGTTGAGTCGCCTGGACACCTCGTACTTCACCGGGACGCGTTTCGAAGGCGGCCTGACCGAGCTCGAGCTGCAGTGGGGGCGCACCATCGGCCAGCTGCCCAGCCCCTCCACAGCGGGCAACCCGCTCACCGCGCCCTACAACTGGAACCAGGGACCCTGACGTGCGCCTGAACCGACGTATCCAGATCCAGCTGGCACTCTTCACGGCCATCTCGGTGATCGCCGGGGCGACAATGGGTTTCGTCTACATGCGATTGCCCACGATGCTCTTCGGCGTCGGACAGTACAAGGTCTCCGTGGATTTACCCCGATCGGCGGGACTGTATCCGAGCGCGAACGTGACCTACCGTGGCACCGAGGTCGGACGCGTCGAAAGCCTCGACGTCACGGACACCGGCGCCCGGGTCGTGATGACACTCGACTCCGGGATCGCCATCCCCTCGGACCTGAAGGCAGAAGTCCACAGCCAATCGGCGATCGGCGAGCAGTTCATCGCTCTGCTCCCTAGAACCGGCGACGCCCCGCCCCTGAAGGACGGCGACGTGATTCCGGTTGTCAACACGTCCGTCCCGCCGGACATCGACACGCTGCTGGACGACATCGACGCCGGGCTGTCGGCGATTCCCCAGGACAACCTCAAGACGGCGATCGACGAAAGCTACGCTGCCTTAGGCGGATTGGGACCGGAGCTGACGAGGCTGGTCCAGGGGTCTACCCAGTTGGCTATCGACGCGGACGCCAATCTCGATTCCCTCACGACGCTCATCGACGAGTCGCAGCCAGTCCTGGATTCGCAAACCGACAGCGCCGACGCCATTCAGATCTGGGCGGCAAGGTCCTCGGCCATCACCGATCAGTTGCGTTCCCGGGACCAATCACTCTCCGGCTTGATCCGGCAGGGCGGCCCCGCCTTCGACGAAGGCCGTCAGCTGATCCAACGACTGCAGCCCACCCTGCCGGTGCTGCTGGCCAATCTGGTCAGCGTCGGGGACGTCGCGGTCGCCTATCAGCCTTCCATCGAACAACTGCTGGTGCTGATGCCGCAGGGCACCGCCGCGATGCAAGGCATCCTGACCGCGAATGCAAACACCAAGCAGGACTACAAGGGTCTGTTCCTGAACTTCCAGATGAACCTGAACCTGCCGCCCGTCTGCCTCACCGGTTATCTGCCGGCGCAGCAGCAGCGAGCGCCGAGTCACCAGGACTATCCCGACCGTCCGCCCGGCGACTTGTACTGCCGGGTGCCACAAAATTCGCCGATGAATGTTCGCGGCGCCCGCAACTATCCGTGCATCACCGTTCCCGGCAAGCGAGCCGCCACCGTCGCGATGTGTGAAAGCGACGAGCAGTACGTGCCGCTGAACGAGGGCTTCAATTGGAAAGGCGATCCCAATGCCACCCTCTCCGGACAAGGTGTTCCGCAATTGCCTCCGGGGCCCGCGCCGCCCGTCGCGGTCGCCGAGTACGACCCCGCGGCCGGTACGTACATCGGACCCGACGGAAAGCTCTACACCCAGTCCAACTTGTCTCAAACCGTGCCGAAGGAGCAAACGTGGCAGTCAATGCTGACACCCCCGACGGGGAACTGAACGAGCCGGAAAGCAACGACTCGACCGCAAACCCTCGACTGGCTACCACAGTCGGCTGCGCCACCGTTCTCGCGCTGACGGTGTTGGTCGGCTGGCTCGGATATACGGTCTACCAGTCGCATCAAACCCGACAGCAGGACAACGTGTTTGTCCAAGTCGGGCGTCACGGCGCGCTGAACCTCACCACCATCGATTTCGCCCAGGCAGAGGCTGACGTGCAACGCATCCTCGACGGGGCGACGGGGTCCTTCCATGACGACTTCCAGAGCAGATCACAGGCGTTCATCGAGGTGGTCAAGCAGGCGAAGTCCAAGTCCGAAGGGACTATCGTCGAGGCCGCGCTCGAGTCAGAACAGGGCGATCAGGGGCAGGTGCTCGTCGCCGTGGATGTGAAAACCTCGATGGCAGGAAATCCAGAACCGACACCGAGGGCGTGGCGGATGCGCGTGACCGTGCAGAAGTCCGGCCACGAGGCCAAGGTTTCCAACGTCGAGTTCGTGCCGTGACGACGTCAGAGCTTGCCGAGGGCGAGACCACCGAAGATGTCGAAACACCCGAACATGCCGATGCCGAGGCGGGCGTCGACGAACCGGGCGCCGGTGACCCAACTGACTCGAGTGGCCCGACGATGCGCGCCAGTGCCCGCCGATGGCGCCGCATGCTCACCTACGGCCTATTACCTGCACTGGCAATGGTATTGGCTCTGGGCGCGGGCTATCTGAAGTGGATGGACTCGTCAATCCACGGGCAGGATGCGGCACGCACCGAATCGGTCAACGCCGCCACTGAAGGCGCAATTGCGATGCTGAGCTATCGGCCGGACGCCGTCGAGATGGACTTGACGGGAGCCAGTGATCGTCTCACCGGTCCGTTGAAAGACTCGTACGGAACGCTCACCCGCGATGTGGTGATTCCGGGTGCACAGCAGAAGCAGATCTCGGCGGTGGCCACAGTGCCGGCGGCCGCCACGGTGTCCGCGACGCAAAAGCACGCCGTCGTACTGGTTTTCGTCAACCAGGAGATCACCATTGGGGCGGAACCGCCCACGAATACGGCCTCTCGCGTGCGCGTCACCTTGGATGAGGTCGGCGGCCGTTGGCTGATCGCCGGATTCGACCCGATCTGACCCATCGAGGAGTGTGAACCGTGAATACGAAATCACTGCAACGTATACCGCTCGCGGCGGCCCTGGCTGTGATCGGCGCGGTGTCATTCGCTCCATCTGGCAGAGCCGACGAAGTCGCCTATCTGGTCAACGTGACCGTGCGCCCAGGTTACGGCTTCGCCAATGCCGCCGATGCGCTCAACTACGGCTACGGCATCTGCGATGAGGTCGCCTCCGGCCGCGCGTTCAGCGACATCGTCGATCACGTCAAAGACGATTTCCGAACTGGAGACGAGTACCACGCGTCGTACGTGATCAGTCAGTCGGTGAATGAGCTATGCCCTCGGTTGATATGGCAAGTGAGAAACTCCGCCGCCAACTACCGGCCGCTGACATCGTGACTGTGCAATTTCGTATCGGCCGCCGTGCGGGACTCGCTGCGTCGGCGGCGGGAATGCTTCTCGCCGTGACGATCCTGGGCACGCCCGATGCACATGCGGATAACAAGCGGCTCAACGACGGTGTTGTCGCCAACGTTTACACAATCCAGCAACAGGCGGGATGCACAACGGATCTCAAGATCAGCCCGCAGCTGCAGCTTGCAGCACAGTGGCACGCCGTAGACGTGCTCAACAACCGCACTCTCGACGGCGACATCGGTTCAGACGGAACCACTCCGCAGGACCGAGCGCACGCCGCCGGATTCAACGGCAAGGTGGCCGAAACCGTCGCGATCAACCCCGCATTGGCGATCAGCGGAATCGAGCTGATCAACCGGTGGTATCACAACCCCGCCTATCTCGCCATCATGCGGGACTGCGCCCATACCGTCATCGGGGTGTGGTCGGAGAACAGCCTGGATCGCACCGTCGTGGTGGCCGTCTACGGACAGACCCAATGACAAGCAAGCTATTGCTCGCGGGTCAGGCCGCGGCCTTCGACTTCTTCTCGGTGATGCTACGGGTGTTGGCTTTGTCTTTCGTTTCGTCGGCCCCCAGCGCCTTGCGTACCGTGCTGCGGATCGACTTCGCCATGTCACGGGCCGGATGTCCCTTGACGCCTGCGGTTTTCGGCGACGGCGGACGCTGCTGCTCGGTAGCCGTGGCCTGATCGGCGTCGGGCGTGGTGACTGCTGTCGCGGCCTTGGCGGCCGTGTTCAGTCGCAGCACCGGTCGATTGGGCTTCTCGGCGATCTTCGTGGCGGCGAGGACGGCGTCGTGATGGGTGTCCTGGACTGTGACGGTATCGCCGGCCTCGGTCGGATCGGTCCACCCGGGCAGGGGGTCGAGGCCGGGGTTGAGCGCCGCCCGGATGCCCTCGGGGATGTCGTTGACGAGATCGTTCGCCACCGTCACGGGATTGAACCGGGGCAGCAGCTGGAACGGCGTGGGCGTGCTGTAGTCGGTTCTGGTGTAACCGGTTTCGATCAGAGTCTGCGCCATCGGTGAGACCAGGTCGACGAGCGGAACCACGAGGGCCGAGGTGCCGGTCGCCGCACCCAGTTCGAGGAACGGCTGCATGATCGGCAGGGTCTTCGCCGGCAGGGTGACGTAGTAGGTGTCGCTGCCGTCGACCTTCTGGCAGTGCGTTGCGCTGCTGCAGTTCTCTTTGGCGTTCTCGATCGCGGCCTGCACTTGCTCCGGCGTATAGCCGTAGGGCGTCGCCGTGGCCGGATCGTCACCCCGCGGATCCAGGTAAGTGCCGTGTACGTACTGGAAACCGGCCAGCGCGTTCGCCAGTGCGAGCGGATTGAGCACCCACGAAGGAGCGTCGGCGACCCCGTCGTACTGCAACGCGATGTCGTAGGTCTCGATGCCCGTATCGGTCGGGGTCGGTTGGCCGAACGTCGCGTCGAGGACGGGAACCGTGCCCAGGATCGCCAGCCGTTCGAAGAGCCCGCCGTCCGGGCGGTTCGGATTGCCGATCAGGACGAAGCTGAGATTCTCCTTCTGCTCGTCGGTGAGATCGGCCAGATTGCCTTTGACGATGCTGGCGACCGTGGCGCCCTGCGAATAGCCGAAGACGGCCACCGGGTGCGCGGCGCTGGGGTTGTTCTCACCGACCAACTCGCTGGTCAGCCGGGTGACTCCGCTGGCCACCGACACGTTCCACTTGGCGCCTTCCAGCCCGCCCCAGCCCGGCAACGGAATCGGCCAGAACTGGGCGATGTAGGGGACCGCCACGGGTGCCGCACAGTCGGTGGCGCCGCAACTGCCGCTCGGCTGAACGTAGTAGGCGACGGCGTTGGCCATGTAGTTGTCGGAGTCCTGGGGGTTCGGAGTTCCGGTCCCCGGTACGACCAACGGTGTCACCGCCACGACCAATCCGAGCGCTGCCGTGCCGGCGGGCGTCAGGCCGATGACCACTGAGCCTGACACGGCTACCGCGCCGACCAGCAGCGACCTGGCAGCAGAACGGGGTGAGAATCGCATCGGCTCAGATCTCCTTCTGCTGACGCCGCGGTCAGCGCTGAAGGGATCTTTGCACCGGCACGCAACCGTCACCGGGAAAACGGCCGAAGTGGTGGCCGCCCAACGCCTCAGCGTGTTCGGATCACCGGAGGCTCGTGCGCGCGCACGGGCGGCAGCGGTCCGTCAAACTTCTCGACCTGTACCAGGACGTGCGCGCCGGTGCAGCCCTGTGCGAGTGCGGAGGTGCCGACGTCCTCGGTGAGCACGTTGGGATTGCCGTGTACGCACATCGCATCGGGGTCGGCAGGATCGGCCGGGTCGAACCAGGCCCCGGTCGCCAGTTGCACGACCGCCGGGCGCAGCCGGTCATCGATCACCACTCCGGCCAGACAAGCCCCGCGATCGTTGAACACCCGCACCACGTCACCGTCGGAGAGGCCGCGCACCGATGCGTCCTCGGGATGGATCCGGATGGGCTCGCGCCCTTGAACTTTCGAGGACTGGCTGGTGGCCCCTCCGTCGAGTTGGCTGTGCAGACGGGACGCGGGCTGATTGGCGAGCAGATGCAACGGGTATCGGGCGGCCCGCGAGCCGCCCAGCCATTCAGCCGGCTCGTACCAGCGGGGATGGCCTGCGCAGTCGTCGTAGCTGAACCCGTCGATGTCGGTGGAGAAGATCTCGATGCGGCCGCTCGGTGTCGCCAGTCCGCGGCCGACCGGGTCGGCGCGGAAATCGGCGAGCAGTGTCAGGCCGGGTTCGGTGGGAAGCCGCACGTGGCCGGCGGCCCAGAACTCGTCGAAGGCGGGCACTTCGAAATCCAGCCCGGCGGACCACTTTTCGTACATGTGGACCAGCCACTGGCGTGCTGTACGGCCCTCGGTGAACTGCTCGCCGAAGCCGAGGCGGCGGGCCAAAGCGGAGAACGTGGTGTAGTCATCGCGGGAGTCGGCGTACGGCGGTGCCAACGCGGGCATGGCGAGAAGTAGCGGGTCATTGCGGGATCCCGAGAAGTCCTCGCGCTCGTAGGCGGTGGTCGAGGGCACCACGATGTCGGCGTGCTTGGCCATCGCCGTCCAGTACGGGTCGTGCACCACGACGGTGTCCACCCGCGACAGGGCCCGGCGAAACCTCGGAATGTTCTGGTGGTGGTGGAACGGATTGCCGCCGGCCCAGTACACGCACTTGATGTCGGGGTAGGTCAATCGCATGCCGTTGTAATCGAACGGCTCACCCGGGTGCAGCAGCATGTCGGTGACCGCCGCGACCGGGATGAACGTCTGCACCGGGTTGAGCCCCTGCGGGAGGGCGGGCAGGCGGCACCGCAGCGGCGGCAACCCCGGCTCGTTCATCGAACCGTAGCCATGCCCGAAACCGCCTCCGGGAACGCCGATCTGGCCGAGCATGGCCGCCAGGGTGAGCCCCATCCAGGGTGCCTGCTCGCCGTGCCTGATGCGCTGCAGTGACCAACTGACGGTGACCAGGGTGCGGGAGGCGGCCATCCGCCGGGCCAGCGCGGTGAGTTCGCCCGCGGGCAGGCCGCTGAGCGCCGATGCCCACTGCGGGCTCTTGGCGACACCGTCGTCGTGTCCCAGCAGGTAGCGCTCGAAGACGGGATACCCGGTGCAGTACGTGCCGAGGAAATCGCGATCAGCCAGGCCTTCGGTGGCCAGTACGTAGGCCAGCGCGAGCATCACCGCCACGTCGGTGCCGGGAACCGGGGCCAGCCACTGGCAGTCGCCGTCGACGTCGTCGCGCAGCGGACTGAACGAGATGATCTGTCCGCCGCGGTCACGCAGCCGGCGCAGCGCATCGCGGGCCGGATGTGCCGTGGTGCCACCGTGATTGGTGCCGGTGTTCTTCATCGCGACGCCGCCGAAGCACACCAGCAGATCGGTGTGCTCGGCGATGACGTCCCAGTCCGTGGAGCGTTTGAACAGATCGTCGTGGGTGCCGACCACCCGGGGCATGATCACCCCGGTGGCGCCCAGGCTGTAGGAGTGGCGGGAAAAGGTATAGCCGCCAAGCATTTTCAGAAAGCGGTGCACCTGACTCTGGGCATGGTGGAAGCGGCCGGCGCTGGCCCAGCCGTAGGAGCCGCCGTAGATCGCCTCGTTGCCGTGGGTGTCGACGACCCGGCGCAACTCGCCGGCGAGCAATTCGGTGAGCTCGTCCCAGGACACCGCGACGTACTCGTCGGCGCCCCGCTCGGTGCTCGGGCCGGGGCCGTCGCGCAGCCAGCCACGCCGCACCGCAGGCCCGGCGATGCGGGAGCGGTGCCGCAGCGAGCCCGCCAGATTGCCGAGCAACGGCGAGGGATCGGTGTCGCCGGCCGCGGGGGTGACGGCGGCGATGTCACCGTCGGCGAGTTCGGCGGTAAAGGCGCCCCAGTGCGCGAGGGTCGCGGGGGACTGCGGCATGGCCCGAGTTTACGGGCGGTATCGACCCTCCCCGGGGCTGACCAACCACCCGGTTGGTATAGGTTGGCCCCAAATCCGTAACCAGTACCGGAGGTCACACCATGGGCAGTGTCGTGAAGTACGACCGCACGTTGTTCGAGCCTGAGCACGAATTGTTCCGCGAGTCGTACCGGGCATTCCTGGACAAGCATGTCGCGCCGTTCCACGACCAGTGGGAGAAGGACAAGATCGTCGACCGCGGCGTCTGGCTGGAGGCGGGCAAGCAGGGCTTTCTCGGGATGGCGGTGCCCGAGGAGTACGGCGGCGGCGGCAACGACGACTTCCGCTACAACACGATCGTCTGCGAGGAGACCGTGGCCGGCCGCTACAGCGGCATCGGCTTCAGCCTGCACAACGACGTCGTCGCGCCCTATCTGCTGCGGCTGGCCAACGAGGAGCAGAAGCAGCGCTGGCTGCCCAAGTTCTGCACGGGTGAATTGATCACGGCGATCGCAATGACCGAACCGGGCACCGGCAGCGACCTCCAGGGCATCAAGACCCGCGCGGTCCGCGACGGCGACCACTACGTGCTCAACGGGTCGAAGACCTTCATCACCAACGGCATCCACTCCGACCTGGTGATCGTGGTTGCCCAGACCGACCCGGAGAAGGGTGCGCTGGGCTTCTCACTGCTGGTGGTCGAACGCGGCATGGAGGGCTTCGAACGGGGCCGCCATCTCGACAAGATCGGCCTGGAGGCCCAGGACACCGCCGAGCTGTCGTTCACCGACGTCAAGGTCCCTGTCGAGAACCTGCTCGGCGAGGAGGGCCAGGGTTTCGTCTACCTGATGCAGAACCTGCCGCAGGAACGTATCTCGATCGCCATCATGGCCGCTGCGGCGATGGAGGCGGTTCTGGAGCAGACGGTGCAGTACACCAAGGAGCGCAAGGCCTTCGGAAAGCCCATCGGCAGCTTCCAGAACAGCCGGTTCCTGCTGGCCGAACTGGCGACCGAGGCCACCGTGGTGCGGATGATGGTCGACGAGTTCATCCGCCTGCACCTCGAGGAGAAGCTCACCGTGGAGCAGGCCGCGATGGCCAAGTGGTACTCGACCGAGAAGCAGGTCGAACTCATCGACCGTTGCCTGCAGCTGCACGGCGGTTACGGCTACATGCGCGAGTACCCGGTCGCGCGGGCCTACCTGGATGCGCGGGTGCAGACCATTTACGGCGGAACCACCGAGATCATGAAGGAGATCATCGGACGCGGTCTGGGTGTCTGATGAGCCGGAAATTTCCCGGGTGAGAGGCCGAGAAGCCCAAATCGGGGTCTTCAGACCCCGATATTGCGGCTTTTTTGGTCATGATCGGCCACGTTCCTTGGTTATCGTCACCTGCTGAAGCAAAGTTGTCGGGGCGGGACAATTCTGAGGAAACTTTGCCGAACGAGCGGGGAGGGCGCATGACTAGGCCTGGAGCGAGGCTGAACGCGGCCGTGTGGCGGTTGGCGGTCGGCCTGCTCGCCGTCGTGGTCGCCGGTTTGATGGTGCCGGCCGTGGCTTCGGCCACCCCGGAGTCCGATGCTGACGCGGCGGTCACCGCCGCCTGGGAAGCCGGCGGCGGTGAGGGCGGGCCGCTCGGGCCGCGGCAAGGTGACGTCTACGCGGTGGGTTCGGGCTTCGCCCAGAACTTCGCCGGCGGCAAGATGTTCTTCACGCCGGCCACGGGCGCTCATTTCATGCAGGGCGCGATTCTGGAGAAGTACGAGTCGTTGGGCGGGGCGGCCGACGGCGATCTGGGATTCCCGACCATCGACGAAGGCGCCGGGCGTGCCGCCGACAGCCGCAACTCGACGCTGAGCGCACCTGATCACCCCGTGATCTTCTGGACTCCGGCGACCGGTGCCCACGTGGTCCGGGGTGCCATCAACGCCGCCTGGGACAAGCTCGGCGGTTCCGCCGGAGTGCTGGGCGTTCCGACCGAGGACGAGTCGTTCGACGGCGATGTGAGCTCCCAGAAGTTCACCGGCGGCGAGATTTCCTGGAACCGCAAGACCAAGGCGTTCACCACGGTGCCGCCGGAGCTGGCCGATCAGCTTGCCGGCCTGGAGGTTCCGTCGGATCCGGCCGCGGCGATCGCGGCGGCCCGCAGGGCGGCTGGCGGGCCGATGGGTCCGCTGGGAGCCAAGGACGGCGATCAGTATCCGATCGGCGACGGTGGACTGGGCCAGAACTACGCGGGCGGCAAGATCTTCTACAGTCCCGCCACGGGAGCCAACGCCGTCACCGGTCAGCTACTGGAGAAGTACGAAAGCGTGGGCGGCCCCGAAGGCGATCTCGGCTTCCCGACCGCCGGCGAGTCCGAAGGCGGGCTGGGCCCGAACAGCAGGATCAGCACCTTCGCCGCGGCCGACAACCCTGTCATCTTCTGGACCCCCGACTACGGCGCGGTGATCGTCCGTGGCGCGATGAAGGCGGCCTGGGACAAGCTGGGCGGAGCCAAGGGCGCACTGGGCGCGCCCATGGCCGACCAGACCGAAGACGGCTCGGTCATCAGCCAGCGGTTCAGCGGGGGAGCGATCTCCTGGGACCGCGAAGCCAACAAGTTCACCACCGAGCCGTCCAAGCTCGCCTCCGAGCTGAGCGGACTGCAGGTCCCAGGCATCGAGCAGCCTCATGCGGGCGGTCCGCAGCAATCCGGTACCGATAACAAGAAGCCGTTCACCTGGCATTGGAGCTGGTGGTGGCTGATCGCGGTGATTCCCGTGCTGCTGCTCGCAGGTCTGATCGTGGGGGCGGCGCTGTGGCATCGACGCCGGGCTGGTGGCGACGACGACTTCGACCACGATCCGTTCGACGATGACTACGACGGCGGCCCCGGCGAACCGCACTATGACGACGGTCGCTACTCCGAGGCCCGCTACGAATCGCGTGGATACGACCACGACGACTATGCGGACGACCGCGGCGCCGACGTGTCGGGCGGTTACCGACCTGGCCCTGTGTACGGTCCCGGTGAGGCCACGACCACGCGCTTCGCCGGGCCGGCCGATGATTCGGCGAGCGGTGCGGAGTCGCCGTACGACGGTCCCACCGATATCGCGATGCCGGTCAGTCAGTGGGCCGCTCCTTCCGGGTCGGCCGGTGAATACGGAGCACCGGGCGAGGACGACGAACCACCCGAGGACGCCTCGCGGCTGGCGGGCCCGGAGTCCGGACCGAGCTTCGACCGCTTCGAAGGCGACCGCTTCGAAGACGATGGCTACCGGGACGATGACGACTTCGAGGACGACGACTTCGAAGAGGACGACTTCGACGACGACTATGACGAGGACGAGGATCTCGACACTCCTATCGATGCGGAGTTCGAGGAGGTCGCCGAGGGCGAGGACACCGACGACGAGATCGAGGCCGAGCTCGCGGATGACGTGGCCGACACGGGGGCACTCGCAGGTGCGGCCGGTGTTGTGCGGGCTGGGCAGGGATTCGCGGCGCTGAGCGGCCTGGCCGGGGTGGGCGACCAGGACAATGTCGACACCGCTCCGACCCGTGTCATCACCGAAGCCGAGGCATACAGCAGCGAGGCCCACAGTGGGCGCCATGCCGCCATCGAACTCGAGGAGATTCCCAGCGCGACGGCCATCCACCTACCGCTGGACGACCCGTACCGCGCACCGGAGGGCTACCCCATCAAGGCGGACACGAAGTCCGGCCGGTACTGGGCACCCGACAGCAGCGAATACGACGACGCTGTGGCCGAGATCTGGTTCGCCAGTGAGGAATTCGCCCGTACCAACGGATTCGTGCGGACAGACTGAGCCCGGTATCGGAGGACCCGGCCACCGTTCGAAGTGGCCGGGTCGAGGATCGATCCGTCAGATCTTGCGGATCACGGTGACGACCTTGCCGAGCACCGCCGCGTCGTTGCCCGGGATCGGGTCGTAGGCCGGGTTGTGCGGCATGAGCCAGACCTGACCACGGGTCCGCTTGAACGTCTTCACGGTGGCCTCGCCGTCGATCATGGCGGCCACGATCTCACCGTTGTCGGCCACGCTCTGCTGGCGCACAACCACCCAGTCGCCGTCGCAGATGGCGGCATCCACCATCGAGTCTCCGACGACCTTGAGCAGGAACAGCGAGCCCTCGCCGACCAGTTCCCGGGGCAGCGGGAAGACATCCTCTACTGCCTGCTCGGCGAGGATGGGACCGCCTGCCGCGATGCGTCCCAGCACCGGGACGAAGGTCGGCTCGGGTAGTGCGTCCGAGCCGGCCACATCGGTAGACACCACCGCGGCCGCTTGATCTTCGGCACTCCGTACGTCGACCGCGCGCGGCCGGTTGGGGTCGCGTCGTAGGTAGCCCTTGCGTTCCAGGGTGCGCAACTGATGAGCGACCGACGAGGTGGAGGTCAAGCCGACCGCGTCGCCGATCTCCCGGATGCTGGGCGGATAGCCGCGGCTGGTCACCGACGCGCGGATCACGTCGAGAATGGTGCGTTGCCGGTCGGTGAGGCCGCCCTCGGCCCGGCGTGGGCCTGCGCCGTCCGATCCGGCCGGGCTTTCGGTGCTGCCGTCCCTGCTGCGGTCGTCGCTCATGAGGCCGAATGTAGTCGTTGGTCGAACATTAATCAAACATGTGTTCGACGCGTGTTGCGCGCGAGTTCCCAGGTGGACTGGGCGGTCCGCGCGGTGCGGGGGTGCGGCGTGCGGCCGCCGTTCTTCGCCGCCGGAACTTGTCGGTGCCCTGTTCTATCGTTTGGCAACAGTTCGATCACATGTTCTATCCATCGAACACTTGAGCGACTATGTTCGAACACATAAGCGAATCAGTCTCACCGAAAGGCAGTCAGATGGCGATCATCGATATCCCGGCCGATAGCCGTTCCCGCGCTGTTCGGGCCATGCCGCAGTCACCCCGCGCCCAGTTCGGCACCGGCGCGCCGCGGCCGGTGCGCCGGGTCCGCCGCCCGGCACCTGCCCGGCCTGCCGGTGGCGCGGTCCGCTACCACGGAACCGGGGTGCTGATGTCGCGGGCATCTCATCGCAGCCGTCCCATCACGCCGTTGACGACTGTCTTGCTGGCGCTGGTGGCGGCCGGCATCACCGTGTGGCTCGGGTTGGTGGCCCAACTCGGCGGGGTGATGGGTACTGAGCCTGCGGCGCCGGCCGAACTGGCCGTGGTTCAGGTGAAGTCGGGGGAGACACTGCAGCAGGTGGCCCGCCGGGTCGCCCCGGATGCCCCGGTGGCCCAGGTCGTCGAGCAGATCCGCGACCTCAACCAGCTCGAATCCGCAGCAGTCGACACGGGGCAGACGCTGCTCGCCCCGGTCGGCTGACCAGTTCCATGTCCGCTGAATCGTCCTGGCTGCCAGCCACACTGGCCGGCGCCGGCGTGAGCGCCTATGCGCCACTGGACCCGGCGGTGCGTCTGCCACGGGCATCACGGGTACGCTCAAGGACGCTCGAACTAGTTGTCCGGCGGCATGACGAAGGAGCGGTGATGCACTGTCCGTTCTGCCGTCATCCCGATTCGCGTGTCGTCGATTCGCGCGAGACCGATGAGGGGCAGGCCATCCGGCGCCGGCGGTCGTGCCCTGAGTGCGGACGTCGATTCACCACCGTGGAGACAGCTGTGCTGGCCGTGGTGAAGCGCAGCGGGGTGACCGAGCCGTTCAGTCGTGAAAAGGTAATCCGCGGCGTGCGCCGGTCCTGTCAGGGCAGGCAGGTCGACGATGATGCCCTCAATGTGTTGGCGCAAAAAGTCGAGGACGCCGTCCGCGGGCTCGGCACTCCGGAAATCCCCAGTCATGAAGTGGGGTTGGCGATTCTCGGTCCGCTCCGCGAACTGGACGAAGTCGCCTATCTGAGATTCGCCTCGGTGTACCGGTCGTTTTCGTCGGCCGAAGACTTCGAACGCGAGATCGAGGCACTACGGGCTCACCGCGCCGAGGCGTAGTTCGAGGTTCACTCCAGCCGGGCGGTGCCATCGTTGACCACGCGGCCGGCCAGGCGGACCCAGCCCTCCGGGCTCCAGCGGGTCTCGATCACAGAACCCTTGCCCTGGATGATCCTGAGGTCCCGGCTGAGATAGTCGGTCATCCGGACCGCTGCCGCGCCGGTCGCCTCGTCTTCGGGGATCCCCAGCGCTGGGGCGAATGATCTGGCTCGCACCGTGCCGTTCGCCTTGTCGATCCAGGCCCAGAGGTAGTTCTGGTCGGCGTCGTCGAAATCCTTGGGGTCGGCGGCAAGCAACTCGTCGACCGAGCTCAGGTCATAGATGGCGAACTCCGGTGCCCATTCGGACCGCGCGTTGACGACGGCACGATCTGCGTCGTACTCAACCTGGAGAATCCCGGCATGCACTCGCAGGGTGCGGACCGGCAGCCCGATCTCACGCAGCCACCATGATGCCCCGACGGTCGGGTGCCCGGCGAACGGCAGCTCGGTTGCCGGGGTGAAGATGTGAGCGCCGGCCGAGTTGGCGCCCGGCTGCGGCAGATCGATGAATACCGTTTCGCTGTAACCCAATTCGGCGGCGATCCGTTGCCGGTCGCCAGGAGCGACGGTGCTGTTGTCGACCACTCCAAGCGGATTGCCGTACTTGCCGTCGGAGTCGGTGAACACGCGCAGCACGGTGACATCGGTGGCCATAGACCGATGCTACGTCGCAGTCCCCGGTTGTCGGCGCGGCCCGGGCAAGGGTGAGAAGGTCAGGTGGCGCTGCGCTCGTCGGCGCCCATCGCGTCGAGCGCCGCGGCCTGGGTGTCGAACGTTCCGCTCATCGCCGCTTCGCTGCGCCCGCTGCGCAGAAGGCTGCGGAGCCGATCCTGGTCGTACACCGACGGTTCGGTCGTGTCGATGAAGCGCTCGACCACCTCGACGAAGCGGTCGGGATCGTCGTGGAACGGAAAATGCCCGGATCCGGAGAAGACCTCCAATTGGGATCCGGGCATCGCCGAGTGCGCCATCCGGGCGTGGCTGACGGGGATCACCGAGTCCGACTCGCCCCAAATCAGTTGCACGGGAACGGATTCAGTCAAGTAACAGCGGTCCAGCATGGTGACGACCTGGCCCCGCCAGTCCACGACGGCGCGCAGGGTCCGGGCAAATGCCGACGATGCCGTCGGCTCCGGCAGATCGGCCAGGATGCGCAGCATGTCCGGGATGTCATGCCCGAGCCCGGCCGAGCCCAACACGGCGCCCGCGGCCCGCCCGGCCAGCTGCAGAGCCGGCAGCACCAGTGGCAGCCGCAGCAGCGCCAGCGCCTCGCTGCCCATCGGCAGTGAGGCGACCCGCAGTGCCACGTTGACATCCTTGGTGACGCCTCCGGCGCCGACCAGGATGAGCCGGTCCACCAACTGCGGGAACTGGTAGGCGAATTGCATGGCCACGCCGCCGCCCAGGGAATGACCGACCACGGTAACCCGGTCGATGTCGAGGACGCTGAGCAGGTCACGCATGCCGTTGGCGTAGGCCGCCACCGAATAGTCCGCACGCGGCTTGTCGGAGCTGCCGTGCCCGAGCAGGTCCGGGGCGATCACCGTGAACCTCTGCGCCAGAGCCGATTGCACGGTGTGCCAGGTGGTGGAGTTGTCGCCGATGCCGTGGATCAGCAGGATCGCCGGCCCGGATCCGGCCACCCGGAAGGCGCGCCGGTATCCGTGGATCGTGCGGTATTCGAGCGTCGGGGTGAGCTCGCGAACGGTCCGCAGATGGGGTTTGCGCTCGGTCATGCTGGTCAACCTCGCTCTCGGCCCGGCGTCGGGCGGCTATGAGTGGTTGTCGCCGTTCGGGAATCCGTCGCCGAAGCCATCCCGTCCGTCTCGGTACTTGTCGTCTTTGTACTTGTCACCGGCCTGCTGGGCGAGGAACCGTTCGAACTCGGCACCCAACTCGTCGCCGCTGGGCAGTTCCTCGTCGCGCGCCAGCAGGGACCGATTTTCCTGTGCGGCAACGAACGCATCGTACTGGCGCTCCAACCCCGTCACCACTTGGGCGACTTCCGCGCTGGCCTCTACCTGCTCGTTGATCTTGCTGTACACCTCGGCACCGGCCTCGGACAGTTTGTCCAACGGCAGTTTTAGCGAACCGGTACGGGCCACCTCTGCCAGCAGCGCCTCGGCGGCGGGCGGATAGGCCGTCTGGGCCAGGTAGTGCGGGACGTGCACGGTGTAACCCACCACCTCATGGCCGTGCTGAGCCATCCGGAACTCGAGCAGGTTGGAGACACTCGCCGGCACCTGCACCTCGCCGACCCAGGGAGTGTGGTCCGCGATCAGTTCCTTGTCGTTGGAGTGCGCGGTGAGCATGACAGGGCGGGTGTGCGGCACCGCCATCGGAATGGTGCCGAGGCCGATCACCCGCCGTACCCCGAGCTGTTCGGACAGCAGCCGCACCGCGGTGATGAACCGCTCCCACCGCAGGTCCGGCTCCAGGCCGGCCAGCAGCAAGAACGGCGTGCCCACGTCGTCGTGCAGCGCGTAGAGATTGAGCTCGGGTTCGTCGTAGCTGGTGAAGTGGTCGGTCTTGAAGGTCATCAGAGGCCGCCGCGAGCGGTAGTCGAGCAGCTCGTCGATGGCGAAGGAGGCCACCAGCTCGGTGTCGAGCGTGTCCTTGAGGTGCTCCGCGGCCAGCCGGATCGCGTGACCGGCGTCGGAGTATCCCTCCAGGGCATGGATCAGCACCGGACCGCGGCCATCCGAAGAGGACAACTGCGGCGCCGGGAACTCGAGCTCGTACATTCCGCTCTGATCGGGCTGGTAGTGCTGCTCGGGGGTGTCGCTGCTGTCGGTCATTTCGCTTCGTCTCCTCGCTGCGGTAGGACGCTGTGACGGCCCACCACCGTGCCATCTAGTGTCTCGCATACCCACGCTGCGGGTTCGTTCCGCCCCGCTTGTGCATGCGAACGCGCCAGACCGGGGCCGTCATTCCGGCGGCGGTGCCCGCGATCAGGCAAAATCGTCATGATGCAGGTGACCCGGATGGTGAAGCTCACAATCGCGGCGGCCGTGATGACCGCGCTGGCCGCGGCGTGCGCCGGGCCGGGCACCCGGACCGCGGGGGTCGGGTCTGCCGGCTCCCCGACGGTCGCGCCGGACAACCCACCGGTGGAGGTCAGCCCGTTGTCCCAGGCCGGGGCGGAGTCGGTGATGCCGGACCGTCGCGTGGGAGCGTTGTTCCTCGGCGACACCACGACGCACACGTGCAGCGGATCGGTGTTGTCCAGCACGTCCGGTGATCTCATCCTGACGGCCGCGCACTGTCTTCTCGACGGCGCCGATACGGCGTTCGTCCCCGGTTTCGGCGAAGGCGGTGGCGCCACCTGGCATGTCGACGCGGTGTATCTGGACCCGCGCTGGATCTCCGAGCAGGATCCGCAAGCCGATTACGCCATCGTGCGGGTCACCGGCGGTTCCGGGGCAAGCCTGCTCGCGGCGGCCGACGGCGGGTTGAGCCTGGGGTCGGCGCCTGCGCCGGGAAGTCTCGTGACGGTGACCGGCTACCCGATGGGGGAAGGTGGCAGCCCGCTGGCCTGTCGGGGCGCGACCGAACGGTCACCGCAAGGGTTCCCGTCCCTGGCCTGCGCCGGCCTCACCGACGGTTTCAGCGGCGCCCCATGGGTTTCGGGGTCCACGGTGACCGGCCTGGTCGGCGGGCTCGACGGCGGTGGGTGCGACGACGACGTGTCCTACTCACCGCATTTCGACGACCGCATCGTCCGGTTGCTGTCCCGGGCCGAGGCAGGCGGGCCGGGCGACGCCGCGCCAGCGGCACTCGAATCCGATTGCTAGTAGCGAAACTGGTTGAGCGCGCGCAGTTTGTTCATCACATCCAGTGCGGCAACCTTGTACGCCTCCGAGAACGTCGGATAGTTGAACACCGCGTCGACGAGGTATTCCACTGTGCCGCCGCACCCCATCACAGCCTGCCCGATGTGCACCATCTCGGTCGCGTTGGTTCCGAAGATGTGCACGCCGAGCACCCGGAGATCCTCGGTGGACACCAGTAGTTTGAGCATGCCGTAGGAGTCGCCGGCGATCTGGCCGCGCGCCAACTCGCGGTACCGGGACACACCGACCTCGTAGGGGATCGAATCCTTGGTCAGATCGACCTCGGTGGCGCCGACGAAGGACACCTCAGGGATCGAGTAGATGCCGATCGGCTGCAGGCTCATCATGCCCTTGGTTGGCTCGCCGAACGCGTGGTAGGCCGCCAGCCGGCCCTGCTCCATCGACGTGGCGGCCAGCGCCGGGAATCCGATCACATCGCCCACCGCGTAGATGTGGTCCACCTTGGTGGTGAAGTTGTCGTCGACGTAGATGCGGCCGCGAGCATCGGATTCCAGGCCGGCGTTGGACAGATCGAGATGATCGGTCTGTCCCTGGCGCCCAGCCGAATACATCACCGTCTCGGCGGGGATCTGCTTGCCGCTGGCCAGGGTGGTCACCGTGCCGGACGGGCCGACGTCCACGCCGGTCACCTCTTCACCGAACCGGAAGGTGACCGCGAGGTCGCGCAGGTGGAAACGCAGTGACTCGATGATCTCGGGATCACAGAACTCGAGCATGTCGTCGCGCTTCTCCACGACGGTGACCTTGGTCCCGAGTGCGGCGAACATCGAGGCGTACTCGATACCGATCACCCCTGCGCCGACCACCACCATCGACGCGGGCAGCGACTTGAGATCGAGGATGCCGTCGGAATCGAGGACTCGCGCATCGTCGAACGTGACACCGGCGGGGCGGGCCGGCTTGGTCCCCGTGGCGATCACGATGAAACGGCCACGGACAGTGACCAACTCGGCGCGGTTGGGGTCCTCGACGATGATCGTGTGTTCGTCGGAGAACCGGCCGTGCCCGGTGTAGAGCTCGATGCGGTTGCGCATCAGCTGCGACCGCACGACATCGATCTCCCTGCCGATGACGTGCTGGGTCCGCGACAGCAGATCAGCAGGGGTGATCTTGTCCTTGACCCGGTAGCTCGCGCCATAGAGTTCCCGCTGACTCATGCCGGTCAGGTAGACGACGGCCTCACGCAGCGTCTTGGACGGGATGGTGCCGGTGTTGACGCACACGCCGCCGAGCATCATGCCCCGCTCGATCACCGCGACGGACTTGCCGAGCTTCGCTGCGGCGATGGCGGCGCGTTGGCCACCGGGGCCGGAACCGATGACGACGAGGTCATATTCCTGCATCGAACCCATGGCACAACTGTCTACGCGGGGTTGCCGGCCCGGCGCATGTGGCCGACGCCGAATACCCGGTGAACAAATGCCTCCCGGGTTATCCCCAACGCAGAGTCCATCCCCAGCCACCGGCGACCGGGGGGTGCTGGGGACGGTCCGTGACGGCACCGGTTGGGACGGTCAGGGCATGACAACACCACCGCCGTCCTCGTCGGAATTCGATTTCCACCTCAACCGTCCCGGCGCGCTGATCGCCGCACTGCCCGCGGTGCTCGGCTTCGTCCCACACCGCAGCCTCGTGCTGGTCACCGTCGACCGTGGCGCGTTGGGTTGCGTCATGCGCGCCGATCTGGCGGACGACATGACCCAGCGCATCGATCATCTGGTCGACCTCGCGGCCACCGCCGGCGCCGACGCGGTGATCGCCGTGGTGGTGGACGACCAGAGCACTGATTGCCAGGCGTGCGATGACCGCTACCGCGACTTGACCTCGGTGCTGGACCAGGCGCTGGCCGCCGACGGTATCGAGCTCTACGCCGCGCACGTGGTGGACAAAGTGGCCGCGGGCGGAATCTGGCACTGCGCCGACGGTTGTGGCGAACAAGGGTTCGTGGACGATCCGGGTGCGTCGCCGCTGGCGGCCGCCGCGGTGCTGGACGGTCGGCGGCTCTACGCCAGCCGCGAAGAACTGCTGCAGGTGATCCGGCCGGATCCCGTCGCCGGAGACGGCATGAAACGGCCACTGGCGCTCGTGGCCCAGCGGCCCGGGTGCCCGGAGTCGCGGCCCGACGCCGAGGTGCGCACCGACGTCGAGGCCGCGATGACGGTGGCGCTGCGGCTCGCCGAGGGCGACGGGCCCGGGCGTGCCGAGTTGGCGCGGCTCGCCGTCGGGTTGGCCGATCCCCGTGTCCGCGACACGCTCTATGCGTTGGCGGTGGGAGAGTGCGCGGAGCAGGCCGAAGCCTTGTGGGCTCTGTTGGCTCGTAGTCTGCCCGACCCATGGCGCGTGGAAGCGCTTGTGTTGCTGGCCTTTTCGGCATATGCGCGCGGTGACGGTCCGCTGGCCGGGGTTTCGCTGGATGCCGCTTTGCAGGCTCGGCCGACGCACCGGATGGCCGGGATGCTCGATACCGCGTTGCAATCGGGCATGCACCCGGAACGGATCAGGGAGCTGGCGGCCACCGGCTATCGGCTGGCCGAGCAGCTCGGCGTGCAGTTGCCGCGGCGCAGGCAGTGGGGGCGCAGAGCCGGTTGAGCGGCTAGACCTTCTCGACGCGCACCGCGTGCGCCATGTGATGGGGCAGCTCGACCTGCTCATGCCCGGGGATCACGATCATCACGCCGCCATGGTCGGTGGCCTCGACGGTGACCCTCGCGTTCGGCACCACACCGGCATCCTTCAGCCGGCCGATCAGCTCGGTGTCGCCCTGAACGTGCTCGGTGAGCTGGCGCACCACCACGGCCACCGGCAACCCGACCGGGAGTTCGGTGAGCCGGACCAGGCTGACGTCATCGAAGCCGGTCGTGCCGACCCCGAGGTCTGACAGGCCCGGGATCGGATTGCCGAACGGGGAGGTGGTGGGGTTGTCGAGCACCTGCACCAGCCGGCGCTCCACATCCTCACTCATCACGTGTTCCCAGCGGCACGCCTCGGCGTGGACGTCCTCCCAGGGCAGCCCGATCACGTCGACCAGCAGCCGCTCGGCCAGCCGGTGCTTGCGCATCACCGCGACAGCCAGGGCGCGGCCCTTGTCGGTCAACTCCAGGTGGCGGTCGCCGGCCACATGCAGCAGGCCGTCCCGTTCCATACGGGACACCGTCTGGCTGACCGTCGGACCGCTCTGGTCGAGTCGTTCGGCGATGCGGGCACGCAGCGGCACCACGCCCTCTTCCTCGAGGTCGTAGATCGTCCGCAGGTACATCTCGGTGGTATCGACCAGATCGTTCATGCGCGCCTTCCCAGCCCAAACGTCACGGCTCAGTCTACCGTTTCCGGCGTTTGAACTGCGGCGCAACGTCGGGGCGTCGGCCAGCTCACATCGTCACCCAAAAGCCCAGGACAGGCTGGGTAAACCGGCGAAAATCGCCCGGAATGGCCGATGGGCCCCGCCGGAAACCGGCGGGGCCCATCGGCTTGGGCGGACTAGCTGGCGTAGGAGCGGAGCCGGTCGGCGCGCTCGCCGTTGCGCAGCTTGGCCATCACTTCACGCTCGATCTGGCGCACCCGCTCGCGGGACAGGCCGAACAGCTTGCCGATCTGGTCCAGGGTGCGGGGCTGGCCGTCGTCGAGGCCGAACCGCAACCGGATCACCTGCTGCTCACGCTCGTCGAGCGTGGCCAGCACGTGGCGGATGTCGGTGTGCAACAGCTCGGAGATGACGGCGTTCTCGGCCGACATCGCCTCGGAGTCCTCGATGAAGTCGCCCAACGGGGCTTCCTCGTCGGTGCCCACCGGCATGTCCAGGCTCACCGGATCCCGGCTGTGCTCCAGCAGGTCGTTGATCTTCTCCACCGGAATGCCCGACTCTTCGGCCAGTTCCTCGTCGGTGGCCTCGCGGCCCAGGTTCTGGTGCATCTCGCGCTTGATGCGGGCGAGCTTGTTGACCTGCTCGACCAGGTGGACGGGGAGGCGGATGGTGCGGCTCTGATCCGCCATACCACGGGTGATGGCCTGGCGGATCCACCAGGTGGCATACGTGGAGAACTTGAAGCCCTTGGTGTAGTCGAACTTCTCCATCGCGCGGATCAGGCCCAGGTTGCCTTCCTGGATCAGATCCAGCAGCGGCATGCCCCTGCCGGTGTATCGCTTGGCCAGCGACACCACCAGACGCAGGTTGGCCTCCAGCAGGTGCCGGCGGGCGGCCTCGCCGTCGCGGACGACGGTGGCCAGGTCGCGTTTCCGGTTCTCGCCCAGACGCTTCTTGGTGTCCAGCACGTGCTGGGCGTACAAGCCTGCCTCGATGCGCTTTGCGAGCTCTACCTCATCGGCGGCGTTGAGCAACGCCGTTTTGCCGATGCCGTTCAGATACACGCGCACGAGGTCGGCGGCAGGGCTCTGGGCGTCCAGATCACTGTCGACGCGGCTTGTGGTGGCATTTGCCATGACGGCCTCCTGATCGGCTCGAACTGTCATGGTCTACAACGTCGTAGACGCCATCAGAGTTCCCGCCGATGTCCGGATTCATGCCCATTGAGCTGCAGTTTTTCCGGGCCGACCTGAGAATGTCCTAAGAATGGTTAAAGAAGCCGCTCAGCTGGGAGCATCGTCGCCGGTTCGCGCTGTGTCCGGTTGCGGTGGCATAACCGGCTCCTTCTGTAACGCCGGCCGCTCCGCGGTCGGGAACAGTGGAATCCGCTCGCCACGGCCCGCGTAACGCCGTGGTTCCTCGGCGCTGCGCGGTGGACGATCGTTGGCGATCAGCACGGCCATCCACGGGAGTGGGATGGACACCACGATGATCGCGAGGGAGATGAGCCCGTTCTGCCAGATGTTGTAGGCGACGGCAGCCAGGATGAGCGCAGGGATGCGGAAGGCCATCAACGTCAGGTACTTGCGGACGCGCTGGCGGTGCTGCACTTCGTAGGCAGGTGCGGCTTTGGTGATGAGAACCGGGCGGGCTTCCTTGCCGAAATCGTCGCCGAAATCGCCGTCGAAACTCAGCTCGTGGCTTTGTTTCATGCCTCTACTGTTCCACACCTGGCCCGGGCCGTGACAGGTGGATTTCGCTGCGGCCCGCACCCAGGCACAATGGATGCCGCGCGCACGTGAGGAGCAGAATAAGAACATGCCTACCCAGACCATCGAGCGCCCGGACACCGACGAACGCGTCGACGACGGGACCGACGACGACAGCCCCAAGTTCTTCCACTACGTCAAGAAGAACAAGATCGCCGAAAGTGCCGTCATGGGCACGCATGTGGTCGCGCTGTGCGGCGAGGTGTTCCCCGTGACGAAATCGGCCAAGCCCGGCTCTCCGGTGTGCCCGGACTGCAAGAAGATCTACGAGTCACTCAAGAAGTAGGCGGCAGGTCGACGGGCTCGGGCGCACGGCTTTCGGCCGGCGCCTGGGCGCCGCCGTTGAGTGCCTTGTCTCCCAGCCATTCCCGCAGTCTCCTGGCGTGGGTGTCCGATGCGGGCCACTCTTCCTGGATGGCCGCGTTGAGTTCGGCGCCGAACATGATGGCGAAGCCCAAAAAGAACGCGAACAACAGGAACGCGATCGGCGTGGCCAGTGCACCGTAGGTGTAGCCGGTGCTGGTGATCCAGGTCAGGTAGATCCGTAGCCCGAACGTGGCGACCAGGAACACCACCGTGGCCAGCACGGCTCCGAGAACCAGCCGATGCGTCGGAATCGGCGCCGGCAGGGAGACGCGGTACAGCACGGTCACGCCGACCAGCACCGCCAGGAACAGCGCCGGGTAATAGCCGTAGCGCAGCACGTTGTCCCAGCTGTCCGGGATGTGTTCGGAGACCGCCCGCGGCCCCAGCGCCAGCAGCGGTGCCACCCCGATCGCAGAGACCAACATGATCACGTAGAGGCCCAGCGCATAGAACCGCTGCCGCACGGGGTGCCGCAACGGTGTCTGATCGTGGGCCTCGACGATGGAGTCGACGAACGCCGACACCGCCGAGGATCCGGCCCACAACGAGATCACGAAACCCACCGACACCACCTCGCCGCGGGCGCCCTTCACGATGTCGCGGATCGTCGGTTCGATGATCTCGTTGACCACGTTGGGGGAGAAGAAGCTGTTCGCCGCGTTGATCAATTGATCCTGGATCGTCGGCAGGGTGTCCGGCCCGAACAACGGTGCGATGTAGGCCAGGCTGCCGAGCATCCCCAGTAGGAGGGGAGGCAATGACAACGCGCACCAGAACGCCGCCTGTGCCGACTCCGAGAAGATGGAGTCGTCCCAGCTCTTCGACAATGTGCGCCGAGTGATGTGCCAGATGTGGTGGCGTGATGGTGGTACCGGGAGTGGCTGGCCAGTCATGACCAGTCAAGCATTACTGACGAAACATGCTCCTGCCCAGGCGGGTGGTGTCGGCGGTGCCGTCCGGAGGCGGTCAGGCGTCTGCCGTGCTGATTTCCAGCACCGCAGCCAGCTCGACCAGCTTGGCTTCGTGCTCGTTGGCATGGTGCTGGCAGAAGAGCAGCTCGGCCCCCGAGGGCAACTTCGCGCGCACGCGTGCGGCCGCACCGCAGCGATCGCAGCGGTCGGCTCTGGTTAGCTCCGGGCTTGTCAGAGTTGCGTTCATGGCTCCTCCGTCTTCTGCTCTGCGCATCTCGGCAAAGGCGCCGTGATTGCGTATGTCCACTCTGTCAGACGTTTTGGATTCCGGCCTTGTTCCCCAGGGGTTCACCGGTGTGTCGTGTCTCACTTGGTCGCCGTGTTGCTGCCGGGCAAGCTATCGGTATGCATCCATCGCCGCGCGTCCTGGTTCACCTGTGCAGCACCGAGGAATGGCTGACGGCCCAGCGTAGCGGTGAGCTTCGTCCCGACTCGTTGAGCGTGCAGGGCTTCGTCCACCTTTCGGCTCCCGAGCAGGTGCATCTGCCGGCCAACCGGCTCTACTCGGGACGCGGCGACCTGGTGCTGCTGCACATCGACCCGGCGAAGCTGTCCGATCCGGTCCGGTGGGAACCCGGAGTCCCGACGGATCCCGAGGCGATGTTGTTCCCGCATCTCTACGGTCCGCTTCCGGTGGACGCTGTGATGACCATTACGCCGTACGCGCCGGACGCCCAGGGGCGGTTCGCGCCGCTCGCCGACACGCCGTCGGGGTAGAGCGCAGCTCAGCCGCAGGCGCGGCCCGTGCCATGCTCGTCAGGTGTCCGGCGCAGCCCAGAATCGGCAGGGCGCGGCCACCCGGCTGCGCCTGGTGAAGGCTGCCGAACGACTGTTCGCCGCCCACGGGGTGGACGCGGTGTCGGTGCGGGCCGTCAACGCTGCCGCGGGTCTGGGCGCCGCCTCGGTGCACTACCACTTCGGATCCAAGGACGACCTGCTGCGCGCGGTGCTCACCGACGTCGGAGCGCCGGTGCGTGACGAGATCGCGGGCAATGTCGCGGCGCTCGCGGCCGATCCGGTTGCGCCGACCGCCGACGCTCTCGTCCGTGCGGTCACCGAGCCGTATCTGAAACTGTTGCTGCGCCATCGGGTCCGGGGCATGCGGTGGATCAAGATCATCGCGCAGATCTCACAGGAGAACAATCCGGTACTGCTCGACACCGAGCAGCATCTGCCCGACGAACTGTTCGCTCAGGTGCGGCGAGCGTTTCCGGATTCCGACCCCGCGCGCTTGGAACTGCGCTGGGCCATCTCGATCATGAATTTCATCCAAGCGCTGAGCCGAGCCGACGAATGGCGCCGCAACGGCAGCCGGCTGGACGAGGGCGAGCTGCGGGATTTCTACGACGACCTGGTGAGTTTCGTGGTCGGCGGCGTCGACCGCCTACTCGGCTCCTGACTGATCCGTCACGTAACGGGGCGGCGTTTCACGGTCAAATTTATGGATCACTTGATCCAATCATCTGATCCAGATAACGTGCCGTTCATGTGGAATCCGAGTTCGATCAAGTTCGGGGCCTTCCTGGCGCCCTATCACCCCCTCAACGCCGACCCGGCACTACAGCTGCGCCGTGACATCGACCTGATGGAGCACCTGGACCATCTCGGTTTCGACGAGGCATGGATGGGTGAGCACCACTCCACCGGATCTGAAATCGTGCCCGCGCCAGACATGTTCATCGCAGCAGCGGCCGAGCGCACGGAGCGCATCCGATTCGGCACCGGCGTGATGTCGCTGCCGTACCACCATCCGTTGGTCACCGCCGATCGCATCACCCAGCTCGATCTGCAGACGCGCGGCCGGCTGATCGTCGGCACCGGGCCGGGCAAGATCCCGCTGGACGCGCACATGATGGGGATCAATCCGATCGACCAGCGGCGCATGCAGGGCGACGCACTCGAGGCGGTGCTGCGGCTGCTGCGCGGTGAGGTCGTCAACATGGAAACCGACTGGTTCACCCTGCGCGACGCGCGCGCCCAGCTGCCCACCTACGATCCGGCCGGTATCGAGGTGGCGACCGCCTCGACGATCTCTCCGAACGGGTCGGTGCTCGCCGGCACCCACGGATTGTCGCTCCTGTCGCTGGCCGCCAGCTCGCCGAGCGGATTCGACGTGCTCGACCGCAACTGGGGTGTGTACGAGAAGGTTTCAGCCGAGAACGGTTATCAGGCCGACCGCTCCACCTGGCGGCTGGTCAATCCGATCTTCATCGCCGAGACGCGGGTCGAGGCCGAGCGGGCGGTCGCCCGCCGGATTCACGCGATCGCCGAGTACGTCAACCGGCAGCAGGGCATCAACCCCGACTGGGCGCAGACACCCGAGGGCATCATCAACCAGTGGCGCACCGACAATCTCGGCGAGTTCGGCCAGGCGATCATCGGTACCCCCGAGGATGCGATCGCACAGATCGAACGACTCATCGAGAAGACCGGTGGGTTCGGGACGCTGTTGATCATGCACGTGGACATGGCCGGCTGGGATGCCACCTTGCGCAGCTACGAACTGTTCGCCTCTGAGGTCGTCCCGCATTTCAAGAACCGCAATGCGGGCCGGCAGGCCAGCTTGCAGTTCGCCGAGGACAACAGCGAGAACCTACTCGGCGGCCTCATCGGGGCGATCACCAAGGCTCACACGGACTACTACGGCCGGCCTGCCGAGCAGCTCGCCGGACAGGGGGCGTGATGCGCGCGGCGGAATACTTCGACGGTCGGTTCACCGTCACCGACGTCATCGAGCCGCCGGCGACGGGGCCCGGACAATTGCGCATCAAGGTTGTGGCCTGCGGTATCTGCGGCAGCGATCTGAGCATGTCGAAAGACCCCTGCCGATTCGTCGAGGTGGCGGCCGGCGCGGGCTACCCATTCGCGGTGTTCGACCACAGCAGGCCGGTCGTGCTCGGACATGAGTACGCCGGGATTGTCGTCGAACGCGGTTCGGACATCACCGATTTCGAGGTGGGCGACCGGGTCGCCGGTATCGGGGTGGCCACCGAGGCCAACGGTATGCCGACGATCATCGGCTACTCCAACGACTACCACGGAGCCTTCGGCGAAACGATCGTGGTCGACGCGTTCTGGGTGCGCAAGGTGCCCGACGGGTTGTCCCTCGAGCACGCGACGCTCGCCGAGCCGCTCCACGTCGGTGAGATGCACGTCCAGCAGTCGGGCCTGACCGAGGCCGATGCGGCGCTGGTGATCGGTTGCGGCTCGATCGGTCTCGGCACGATCCTGGCCGCCAAGGCGCACGGTGCGCACACGGTGATCGCTTCCGAGCCTTCGCCGAAGCGCCGGGAACTGGCGCTCAAGATGGGTGCCGACATCGTGGTCGACCCGGGCGAGCAGGATCCGATCGAGCTGTGGAATTCGATGTTGACGGAAGGGCGTGGGGGCGGCGGAATCCTGATCGCCTATGAGTGCAGCGGGCGGGCCGGCACCCTCAACAAGCTGACCCACACCCTGCCCTTCGGGTCCCGAATCCAGGTCGTCGCATCACCTTTCGGCGAGGAGACGATCATTCCGGTTGTCGCGCAGTTCCGGCAGATCGCGATCAACTTCGGCAACGGCCCCTACCACGAGGCCTACGAGACCGTGCTGAAACGGTTGGCCGACGGCGAGATCGACGCCGAGGCGATCATCACCGGACGGGTCGGACTCGACGGGTTGGGTGACGCATTCGAGGCGCTGCGTGACCCCGAGGCGCACGTGAAGATCCTGGTGATACCGCAGGGGTGAGCCATGTCCTCACAGGTGGCCAGGGCTGCAATGACGTCGTCGCGTCAAGTCACAGTCCTGGTCACCATCCTGCCGGGAGATCCACTCGTCAGGCGGAGTGAACCGGCGTCACCGGGATGCGGCCCGCACTGGCGCCACCGTCGACGGTCAGGTCGGCGCCCGTGATGTATGACGACGCGTCCGAGGCGAGGAATGCGACGACCTCGGCGACCTCTTCGGGGGTGCCGACGCGGGTGAGCGGTGCACCGGGATGGCCGCCCAGTCCGCGCTCCACCTCGAGGTGGGCGATCATCGGCGTGTCGATCATTCCGGGATAGACGGTGTTGACACGAATGCCCAACGGGCCCAATTCGATTGCCGCGACCTTCGACATGCCGCGCAAACCCCACTTGGACGCCCCGTATGCGGTGTAACCGGCGAGCCCCTGCACACCCGCCTGTGACGAGATGTTGACGATCGAGCCGCCACCGGCGGCCTTCATCGGTTCGGTGACGGCCTGGATGCCGAGGAAGGCTCCGATGAGATTCACCCGCAGCATCTGCTCGAATCCGTCGGTGTCCTGCTCGGCCAGTGGCACCACCTTGCAGATGGCCGCGTTGTTCACCAACACGTCGACGCGCCCGAAATCGACCATCGCGGTGTCGACGGCGGCGTGCCAATCGGATTCGCTTCCCACATCGTGGCGGAGGAAACGTGCTGCGGGACCGATGGATTCGGCCACTCGCTGACCGTCCTCGACGAGTACGTCGGTCATCACCACCTTGGCGCCGAGCGCGGCGAACAACCGCGCCTCGGCTTCACCCTGGCCGCGCGCGGCGCCGGTGACGATCGCGACCTTGCCGGACAGATCCATGAGCTTGGGGGTGGTCATCGCTACTTCTCGTTCTGGTCGATGCCGGTCAGCAGGATCTCCGACATGCGGCGGGGAAACTCGGTGACCTTGGCCATCGCCACGATCTGGCGCGGCATGACGACGTGGCGCTTGTTGCGTTCGATGGCGTCGGCGATCGCGGTGGCCACCACCTCGGGCTCCAGTGCCGCCGAGGGCAACATGCGCAGCCGCTCGAACCGCTCGATGGTCTTGCGGGCGGGCGTGAATTCCCTGATGTGATCGATCATGTCGGTCCGCACCTCGCCGAGCTGGACGAGTGTGGTGCCCACGGGCTTGCCGCGCAGCTCGGCGCGGATACCGGCGGTGAAATGGCTCAGGCCGGCCTTGGAGGTGCCGTACAAGGTGACCCCCGGGCCCTGGGCGATCGCCCCGTAGGACGACACGTTGACGATGTGGCCGCGGCCCCGTCGCACCATCCGCGGCATGGCCTGGCGGCACAGCTCCAATGGTGCGGCGAGGTTGACCTGCAGGAGGTTCTGCACATCGGCGGCGCTGGCATCGGGGAACAGGCCGACGCGGTCGATTCCGGCATTGTTGACCAGGATGTCGACCGGGCCGTCGGCCTCGACCTGGTCCAGCAGCGCCTCGACGGCGGCCGGATCGGTGAGGTCGGTGGGGTAGGCCTTGCCGTCGATCTCCTTGGCGAGCAGGTTCAGGGACTCCGCGTCACGCGCCACCACCGCGACGTCGACGCCGCGGGCGGCCAGCACCTCGGCGATGCTCTTGCCCAGCCCGCGGCTCGCGCCGGTGACCAGAGCGCGGGTGTTCCGAAGCTTCATGGGTTGCCTTTCAGAGGTTCGAGGTGTGGTTCTCGGAATTCAGGGCGCTGCGCACGACGGCGCACACATCTTCGGTGGCCTCGGCTGCGGCGGGGAGGTGGTCGGCGAGGTTGAAGAATCCGTGGAAGCCGCGCTCGTAACGCCGCACACTGACCTTCGCGCCACCGGCGGCGAGCATGCGGGCGTACTCCTCGCCCTCCTCGCACAGCGGATCCAGGGCACCGGTCAGCACGTGACCATCCGGAAGCCCGGTCATGTCACCCAGAATCGGCGACGCCGAGACGTCGGTCTGCGCGCCGCTGTCGCCGAGATACTGCGCGGTGAACCACTGCATGTGCTCGGCGGTCAGGACGCCGCTGCGGGTGTGCGGGCTGGACAGCGACGATTTGCGGCGCTGGTCGACCACCGGATAAATCAGTACCTGGAATGCGATCGGCGGGCCGCTGCGGTCGCGTGCCGTCATCGCCACCACGGCCGCGAGATTGCCACCCGCGCTGTCGCCGGCCACCACGATCCGGTGCGGGTCGCCGCCGAGTTCACCGGCGTGGGCGGCCACCCATTCGGTTGCGGCCCAGGCATCTTCGACCGCGGCGGGATACGGGTGTTCCGGCGCCAGCCGATAGTCGACCGAGACCACGATGGCGCCGATGCCGTTGGCGAGCCTGCGGCAGCAGGAGTCATGGGAGTCGAGGTCGCACAGTACGAATCCGCCGCCGTGGAAATAGACGAGGACAGGTAGTCCGGCGTCAGTGTCGATGCGGGATTCGGCGGGGTCGAGCGGATGGTAGATCCGCACCGGGATGTCACCGGCCGGCCCGGGGACGGCGCGGTCCGCGATTTTGGCCACCGGCACGGGTTTGGCGGGCCTGCGGCTGGCCTTGAGCCGGGCCCTCACCTCGGCCGCGGCGGCGATGGGGTCGAGTTCACCGGCGAAGATCGGCGCGAACGCGTCGCCCATCCGGCCGGCGACCTCGCGTTTCATGGTGTCTTCCTGGACATCTGAGCCACTCATCGGACGCCCCCGGTGAGCTCGCCGCGCAGTACCTTGCCGGTGGCGTTGCGGGGTAGCCGGCTCACGAATTCGACGTCCCGGGGGATCTTGTACCGGGCCAGGTTCGCGCGCACGTAGTCCTTGATGTCGTCGGCGGCCAGGGTGGCGCCGTCGACCGGCACCACGTAGGCGTTCAGGCGTTGGCCGAAATCGTCGTCGCTGACGCCGATCACCGCGACCTCGTCCACCTCGGGATGGCTGCTGATCAGGTTCTCGACCTCGAGCGGATAGACGTTCTCGCCGCCGCAGATCACCATGTCGTCGTCACGGCCGTCGATGTAGAGCCTGCCGGTGTGGTCGAAGTGGCCGACATCGCCGCTGCTCTGCAAACCGTCGATCGATTCTTTGGTGCGGCCGTCGGTGTAACCGGCGAAGCTGACGTCGCTGCCGGCGAAAACCCGGCCGATCACGCCGGGTTCGGTGATCTCGTTGCCCGCCGAGTCGTACAGGCGCACCGCGCATCCCACCGGTGCACGACCCGCGGTGCGCGGGTCGTGTTGCAGATCCTCGGGCATCGCCACGGTCATGACGGCGAGTTCGGTCGACCCGTAGAGGTTGTAGAGCACCGGGCCGAATTCGGCGAGGGTGCGCTTGACCAGATCGGGGGGCATGGCCGAGCCCGAGACGAAGATGATCCTGAGCGACGAGGTGTCGTATTTCTCGCGAATTTCCTTGGGCAGGGCCAGTATTCGCTGAAGCATCGTGGGCACCACGACCAGTACGTCGCACCCGTGGTTCTGGACCGCGCGCAGGGTCTCCTCGGCGTTGAACTTGCGCCGCAGCACCAGGCGGTTGCCCAGCGCCAGCGAGAGGACCGCCTGGCCCAACCCCGTGCCGTGGAACATCGGGGCGGCCAGCATGCACGTCTGACCCCGGCGGCGGGGCACCCGATCCAACAGTTGCGCCGAGAACAGCGGAGAGGTCTTGCCACGCGGGGCGCCCTTGGGCGTGCCGGTGGTGCCGCTGGTCAGCAAGGTCATCCCGCCGGGCTTGGCGGGCGCGGCGACCGGGGCGGGCGAGGTCGCGGCGATCAGGCCCTCCAGCGAGCCTTCGATGTCGGAGGTCGAGCGTTCTTCGGTCCACGCCAGGAAGCGCCGTACGCCCGGATCGATGGCACTCACCAGGTCGGCGAACTCCTCGTCGTGGATCAGCACGCTGACTTTCTCGCGGGCCGCGACATCGGCCAACTGCGGTTTGGCGAAGCCGGTGTTCATCAGCAGCAGCTGCGCTCCGACCTTGCCTGCCGCGGCCAGGATGGTGACCAGCCCGCGGTGGTCCCGGCACAGCGCCGCGATGACCGAGCCCGCTCCGATTCCCCTCGTGTTCCAGGCGCGGGCCAGCGCGTTGACCCGGTCGTTGAGTTGGGCGAACGTCACGTCGCCCCATTCGTCGGTGATGGCGATGGCGTTGGGGTCGCGCGTGGCGGCGCTCTCGATGACGGCGGCGAAACCGCCGAACTGGCGGACCAGTTTTGCCTGCCGGATGCCGTCGGCAGCTCCACCGGACAGCCCGGACTCGCGTAGGACGGCGATGCTGCGGGCGATCACCCGCATCCGGTTGATCCTGGCGGCGAGGCGGGCAGGGCGCGGAATGGCTCGCTTCATGGCGCAAACCGTAGGTGTCGGCGAGGCGGCTGCGGGCGGCCGAGTCTCGCTGGGCGGGACAGCTTGTCTACTGCGACACACGATTCGATAAGAGTGATGGCAGCCACAGACAGTGCCGTATCGGCGGCGGACAAGCGAGGTTGAAAATGCGGCGTTTGAAGGGTGAGGACAACAGCTTCCTGGCGTGGGAAAGCTCGGTTCAACCGCAGCACACGATGAAGGCCGTCGTACTCGACCCGAGTCAGATGTCCGAGCCGCTGACCTTCGACCGGCTCAAGGCCGCAGTGCAGGGCTGGGTCGACACCGTCGAGCCCCTGCAGTGGCAGCTGCTCGCCCCCCGGGTGGGATTCGGCCGACCCTGGTGGGTTTCGAGAACGCAGCTCGACCTCGACCACCACGTGCAGCGGACCACCGCGCCCGCACCCGGTGGCGACGCGGAGCTGGCCGCGACCATCGGCGAGATCTTCGAGCCGGCCCTCGACCGCGACCGGCCCGCCTGGCAACTCTGGTTCGTCGAGGGTCTGGCCGACGGCCGCATCGCCCTGGTGCTGAAGATCCACCACGCCGTCGCCGACGGCACCGCATCGCTGAGGCTGCTGGAAACCCTCTACAGCACCGATCCGCAGGCCCCATTGCCGCAACCCCGATCGACGCCGTTGCCGAACGAGCGGCGCCCGGCGCCGTGGGTGTGGTGGCCGCTGGTCATCCGCCACCAGGTCGCGGCGCTGGCCCGTTTCCCCAGCGTCATTGCCCGTACCGCGGCAGTGACAGGCGTCATCCGCCGGCGGCAGAAGGCCGGAAAGCCCGGTTACGCAGAGGCATTCGCCGCACCGGCGATGCCGTTCAACGAACCTTTCTCGGCCAGCCGCCGGTTCGCCTACCGGCGCTGTGACGTGACAGAGATCAAGCGGGTCGCAAAGGCTTTCGGTGTCACCATCAACGATGTCTTCCTCAGCATCTGCGGTGGCGCGTTGCGTGACTACCTGGCCGAGAACGGAAAGCTCAGCGACGAAACCCTGACCGCGGTGGTGCCCGTCTCGATGCGCCCGGCCGAAACCGAAGCCGAGTGGGGCAACAAGGTGGCGCGGTGGAACGTCGACCTCGCGACACACATCGCCGATCCGGTGGAACGATTGGCGGCGATCGCCTCGGCGACCCGCACCGCCCGTGAGGTGCAGGCCGAGCGCGACGCCTGGCTGCAGCACGACTGGATGGAGTACTGGCCGCTGTTCTGGCTGTACTCGCGGGTGCTGCCCATCCTCGGGGCCAAGATGAAGCGCCGCCCGATGTTCAGCCTCATCGCGTCCAACATGCGCGGCCCGCAGAACACGCTGTACCTCGGCGGCGCGCCGATCGAACAGCTCATCTCCTCGGGACCGATCGTGTTCCCGATGGGATTGAACTTCACCGGGTGGAGCTACCGCGACGAGATGGCTATCTGCGTGCTGACCTGTGGTGATCAGGTGTCGGACCCGTACCGCATCGCCGACCGGGTGCCGCAGGCGCTCGCCGATCTCGCGGCGCGGGCGGGTTCAGCCGATGGCGGGTTGCTGGACGCTGCGGATCGTCAGGCGGTATCCGGCTAGGACGTCGAACCAGAGACGGGCCACCGGATCCGTCGCATCCAGCGCGTGGCGGCTGCCGCTGCTCAGCAGCTGGTCGGCGGCATCGCGGGCGCGGGTGACGGCCTGGCACAGCGCCGTCCCGGCGGCGCCCGCATCGGCGCTCAGCGACGTGACGAGTTGCAGCCGCGCGGCGTCGATGTCCGATTCCGCCTTGGCCACCAGTACCGCCGACGAGGTCAGTTCGTTGGTGTCCTCGCTGCCGTACGAGGTGGCCAGGCGTTGACGGACCTGGCCGACGTGTGCTCGCCAGACCCCGGCTGCCGCACCGACGACGGCAGCGGCCTGCCCGGCACCGGCCACCACCGGGCAGGAAGGTCGGGACTCGTCGAAATCGCTGTTTTCACGGGAACTTTCGCCGGGATGCGAAAAGACGGCGTCGACGATCGCACCGGACACGCTGACGTCTCCGATGCCCGCCGTAGCCAAGCCGCGCCTGCCGACGTGTCGGTCTATCTGCACGACATCGCGGGGGACAAGGACGTAGCGGACGGATTCCCGTGCAGCTTCGTCATCGCCCTCCAGGGCGCTCAGCAGCAGCCAGTCCGCGAACGCGGCTCCGGTCACCGACTCCCATCGACCCGTCAGCCGAAGCTCTCCGTCCCCGGTGGTCAAGCGGCCCGCCGGCTGGGCGCATGCGGTGACCAACGCCGCGGCGTCGGCGCCCCACACCCGTTCGGCGGCAGTATCGTCCAGCCCCGCAACCGTGTAGGCCGCGGCATTCAGCGCCGCGGCCAGCCACCCGCCGGACCCGTCGCGCTCGGCGAGATCGGCCACCGCGACGACGAAATCGGTTGCTTCCGAGGCCGATCGGGACACCGCACGGCCGCCGTGCCGGACCGGCTGCAGCAACCGGGTCGACGCCGAATCGCGCAGGACGGCAATCGATTCAGCATCCGAGATGCCGGGATCGACTCCGGGTGCACCGGGCGGCTCGGCCATATGACCTCCTGGGAGGGGCGACGAATGGTATCCACGATGGTGACACACCCGACGGGCAGGATAGGGCGGCACTGATGACGCAGAATGTGCGCGCTGCGGTGCGCCGGACACTGCCGGCCATCGCCGATGCCGCCGCCGATGTCGACCACACCGGGGCTGTCGACCCTTCGGTGATCGGTGGCCTGCACGATGCGGGGTTCTTCGCGATGCTGCGGCCCAAGGCGTTCGGTGGGCTGGAGGCCGACCCTGCCGAGTACCTGGCGGTCACCCGCGACCTGTCCGCGGCATGTACCTCCACCGGCTGGCTCGCCGGCTGGCTGGGGGTCAACACCTGGCATCTGTCGCTGTTCGACGAGCGCGCGCAGACCGATGTGTGGGGGCAGGATCAGCACACGCTGGTCTGTGAGTCGTATGCCCCGACGGGCCGGCTGGAACGTGACGGTGACGATTTCCGGTTGTCCGGCAGGTGGAGCCGGTGCACCGGAATCCTGCACTCGTCGTGGCTCATGGCCGCCGCGGTACTCGTCGGCGAGGATGGAGCCGCCCAGGATTTCCTGGTGGCCCTCGTGCCACGAGCTGATTACGTCGTGGAATCCACTTGGGACAGCGTGGGATTGCGCGGCATCGGCGCTCACGACGTCGTCGTTTCGGGGGCCGTGGTGCCGCGGTACCGCACGTTCGGCTGGGTCAGCGGCGAGCAGCTCGGCACGCTCGCGCCGCTGTACCGCCTGCCGCAACCGACCATGTACACGCACACCGGCACGGTTCCTCTGCTGGGTGCCGCCGAGAACATCCTGTCGGCGTTGCAGCCCCGGGCCGGCTCGCCGGTCGATCCGGTGGCCATGGCGTGCAGTGATCTTGAGTTGTCGGTCAGCCAGATCGAGCGCAACCTCGGCGAGCTCATGGACTGTGTGCGCGCAGGCATCGCCCCGGACAGCGACCTGGTGCTGCGGTCGCGCCGGGACCAGGTGCTGTCGTCTGAACGCGCTGTCGCGGCGATCCGGACGTTCATCGCCCACTCGGATGGCCGCGATGCCGAGGATCCACTGGTGGAACGGGTGTGGCGCGACGTCCAGACCGCGCAGACCCACGTGGCCAGCAATGTGGAGCAGGTGCTGGCCCTCGTCGGCCGTCACTCGTTCGGCATGGAGGTCGACGAGATCCTCTGGTAGCCGGCGCCCTCAGACCCACGCGTCGGAGGTCAGGGTCCGCAATACCCGGGACAGCAGGTTGTCGGTGGCCTGCGCTTGCGAGGGCGCCACCGCAACGGCGCCCCGGCCGGCGCCCAGTTGTTCGGAGATGTGCCTGGCCGCACGGATCACGAACGGGGCGGTGCGCTGCAGGCGGTGCAACGGCACCGCACCGGTCAGGGACAGTCCGGCCACCTCGCCGTCGGCGGTGCGCAGCGGAGCCGCAACGCTGGTCAGTCCGATCGCCAGCTCCTCGTTGTCGTAGGCGAGCCCGTGCCGGGAGCGGATCCGGGCCAGTTCCCGGTGCAGGGTAGCCAGATCGCCGATGGTCGACCGGGTGGACCGGATCAGCCGCGGCCCCAGGACGGCATCCACCTCCTCGGCGGGAAGCTGGGCCAGCATGGTCTTGCCCAGCGCGCTGGCGTGCGCGGGCGTATGTCCGGCGACACGGGTGGGCACCACAGCGCTGTTGCGGCCCGCCACCTTGTCGAGGTAGACCACATCAGCGCCGAAGAGGACCCCGAGGTGCACCACCAGTCCGGTGTCGGCATGCAGTCGCGACAGGGTCGGGGAAGCCACACTGCGCAATTGCGAGTGGTCGACCATCCGGGTCACCGGCAGCGGCGAGGCGGCCAGTGCGTAGCCGTCGGGGCGGTGTTTCAGCAGCCCGGCGCTGTGCAACTGTTTGAGAATCCGGTGCACCGAGGATCTGGGCAGTCCTGTGCGGCCCGCGATCTGGTCCAGCCTCAGGTGCTTGCCGGGCTCGTCGAAGGCGTTGAGTATCAGCGCCACGCGATCCACCATCGACACGGCCGTGTCGCGTTGTTCGGCACGTGGTCGTGATGTCGCGTCGCTCGTGGAAGCCGGCACCTGAGCCCCTTCCGGACGTCGGACAGTCAGTCACTCACGATCTCACTCAGCGAGATCATGCCGCAACCACCGATTGCCGTGCTCGACCATGGTGGTCAGCCCGCGAGGTGTGCGACAAGGGAGTTTTGGATGCGTGGTGTTGAGATGACCAGGGATGTTCTGGACGGCATCAATGAGAATGCCGATCGGATACAGGCACTCGGATCGGACAACGAGACGCTGCGCCGGCTCGACGATCGCACGGTCGCCGCGCTGCGCGAATCCGGGGTGATGCACATGCTGCAGCCCGTGGAGTTCGGCGGTATCGAAACCCACCCGGGCGACTTCGCCGAGGCTGTCCTGGAGATCGCCCGGCTGGACGGCTCGGCAGGGTGGGTGGCGGGCTCGGTCGGGGTACCGCCGTGGGCACTGGCCTCGGCCGACCGTCGCCTGCGTGACGAGGTGTGGGAGGCCGACCCCGACGTCTGGATCGCCTCGGCGCACACGCCGTCCGGAGTGCTCCTGCCCGTCGACGGCGGTTACCGCCTCTCGGGGGAGTGGCGTGCGGTCGCGGCGATCGACCACTGTGAATGGGTGGTGGCCGGTGCCCGTGTGGTCGGAGCGGGCGATTCCGCCGGGCTGGGATATTCGCTTGTGCCGCAAGCAGATCTGCGCATCGTCGAAGAATCCTGGGATGCGATCGGGTTGATCGGCACCGGAAGCAAGAGCATCACGATCGACGACGTGTTCATTCCCGGGCATCGGCTGCTGAACCACAGCAGCATCGTCGACGGCACCGCCGCAGGACACGCCGGCCTGCGCAATCCGATCTACCACATTCCGCTGAGCACCATTGCGCCGCTGGGAATCACTGCCGCGGTGATCGGCATGGCCGAGGGCGTCCTGGCCCACCATGTCGAGACGGCGGGCGCCGACGGCCCGGTCGAGGAACACGCGGCCGCCGAGATCCGGGCGTCGCGGCTGGTGCTGCTCGACACGCTCACGGCGTCGTTCAACCGGGTGCTGGACGGGCCGGTCGACCCCGGCATGCGGGCACGCGCGCGCCGGGATCAGATCGCCGCGGCCCGCCGCGCCGTGCGTGCGATCGACGAGATCGTCTGTCATTCAAGCGTTGACGCGCTGCGCCGCACCAGCGCGGTGCAGCGATTGTGGCGCGATGCCCACGTCGGCCTTGCGACGGTGGTCGGCGAGTCGAAGGTCGTCGTTCCGTAGGTCCGTCCCGTAGGCCCATCACGTGACCACGACGGGCGGCGCCGATGTCAGCGCCGCCCGTCACCGTCGGTACACGGGTTACGCGTGGGTTCCGCCGTCGATACGGATCTCGGTGCCGCTGATGAAAGCGCCGTCATCGGATACCAGCATCGCGATCACGCCGGCGACCGCGGACGGTGAACCCATCCCGGCGCCACCGGAATCCAGGTTGGTCGGCATGATGGGCGACAGCTTGGCGAACAGTGACCAATCGGCGTCTGCCGGAAGGAGTCCCGGTGTGGCGTCGGTGATTCCGGACTTGATGCTGCCCGGGGCCACACTGACCGCGCGTAGCCCCTGCTTGCCGTATTCGAGGGCAAGGGCATGGGTCATCGCCTGGATGCCGCCCTTGCTGGCCGCGTAGGCCGCCATGTACGGATGGGCGAACGCCGCCGAGGTGGAACTGAAGTTCACGATCGCGCTCTGCGGGTTCTCCAGCAGTGCCGGCAGGGTCTCGCGGATCACCAGGAACGTCCCCGTGAGATTGACGCCGATGATCTGGTTCCACTCCTGCAGACTCATCTGGTGGGTGTGCACCGCGCGCAGCATGCCCGCGGCGTTGACCACTGCGTCGAGGCCGCCGAGTGTCCGGACTGCGGTGCGCGCGCCGGCGATCACCGACGCCTCGTCGCCGATGTCCATCGTCAGCGCGGTGAGGCGATCAGCGGAGCCGGCCTGCTGCGCGCTCTGCCGGGTGGCCTCCAGACCGTCGGTGGAGATGTCGGCGCCCACCACCGTGGCACCCTCGTCGAGCAGTCGCAGTGCGGTGGCCTGCCCGATGCCAGATCCTGCGCCGGTCACCAGGATCCGGCGGCCCTCAAGTCGTTTCATGCTGTTCACTGTCCCATCACGTACTTCACGGTGGGACCGGCGGTCCAACCGCCGTCGACGGCGATCTCGGCGCCGGTGACGTAGGTGGAGGCACCGGACAGCAGATATCCGACGGCGCCGGCGATCTCGTCGGCCTCGCCCACGCGGGCCATCGGGGTGTTGGGATAGTTGCCCTCACCCTGTTGGATGCCGATCTGGGCGGTCATCGGTGTGTAGGTCATGCCGGGATGCACCGAGTTCACCCGGATACGGTCCGGACCCAGTTCCACCGCGGCGATCTTGCTCAGCCCACGAACGCCCCATTTGGACGCGCCGTAGCCGGCGGTCAGCGCCAGACCCATCAGCCCGGCCGCCGACGAGATGTTGACGATCGAACCGCCGCCCGCAGCACGCATCGGCGCGATGACCGCCTGAAGCCCGTTGAACACCCCGACCAGGTTGATCTCGAGGACAGTGCGGAAGTGGTCGAGCGGCTCGTGCTCGATGAACTGACCGGTCGAGATGCCCGCGTTGTTCACCAGGCCGTTGAGCTTGCCGAATTCGGCCAGCGTGAGTTCGACCGCGGATTGCCACTGCGCCGCATCGGTCACGTCCAGGTGGACGTAACGCGCGGCGTCGCCCAGCTCGGAAGCCAGCGCGGCGCCGTCGTCGTCGAGCACGTCGGAGACCACCACCTTGCCGCCCCGCGCGACGATGTGCCGGGCGAACGACGCGCCGAGGCCGCGTGCGCCGCCGGTGACGATGGCTACGACATCCGATAAGCTCTGCGAATCTTCTTGCATCCCAACAACTTCCTTTCACAGTGAGTCGCGGCTGGTTTCGGTGTCGATCCTGGCCGCGGCGCCGCCGGAGGATGAGAGCAACGATATTCGTCGCGCCGACGGCGCGGCGGAAAGTCTCATTCAACGGGCACGTTCGAACAGTGCCGGGGCAGCCATCTTCGGGGCGGCCCAGTACCGGTGAGTGGGACAACGGCTGTCCGCCGCACGTGGTGGTTCGTAACGTGACGATCCGAACCATGAAGCGAAAGGCAACACAGTGACAGCCCAGCCAGCTCCGTCAGGTACCGCCGAGCGAAGGTCCCCAGCGGTGGACGTCGTGGTGGTGGGAGCCGGCTTCGCCGGGCTGTACGCGCTGCATCGTCTTCGCTCCCAGGGCCTTTCGGTTCGGGTGTTCGAGGCCGCCGATGGCGTCGGCGGCGTGTGGTTCTGGAACCGCTATCCCGGTGCCCGCTGCGACGTCGAGAGCGTCGACTATTCCTACTCGTTCGACCCCGAACTTGAGCAGGAGTGGAACTGGACCGAGAAGTACGCCACCCAGCCGGAGATCCTGGCGTACCTCAACCACGTGGCCGACCGGTTCGACCTGCGGCGCGACATCTCCTTCGGGACCCGGGTGACCGACATGGTGCTCGACGAGAAGACGCTGCGCTGGGAGGTCCGCACCGACCGCGGCGACGTGGTCTCCGCGCGCTTCTGCATCCTGGCGGTCGGGCCGCTGTCGAACGCGAACATTCCGGCGATCGCGGGCCTCGACTCGTTCGCGGGCGACGTCTACCACACCGCGCACTGGCCGCACGAGGGCGTTGACTTCACCGGCAAGCGGGTCGGCGTGATCGGCACGGGATCCTCCGGCATCCAGGCGATCCCGTGCATCGCCAAAGAGGCCGCACAGCTCTACGTCTTCCAGAGAACTCCGAACTACAGCGTGCCGGCCGGCAACATTCCGCTCGACGATGCGACGCGCGCCGCACAGAAAGCCGGCTACGCCGAGCGGCGCAGGCTCTCGATGGCCAGCGGCGGTGGGTCACCGCACCAGCCCCATCCCAAATCCGCCCTGGAGGTTTCCGCCGAGGAGCTGCGGCAGACCTACGAGCGGCGCTGGGAGCTGGGCGGAGTGCTGTTCTCCAAGGCCTTCCCGGACCAGCTGCTGACCATCGAGGCCAACGACACCGCGCGGTTGTTCTGGGAGCGGAAAGTACGGTCCGTGATCGACGATCCCGCCGTCGCCGACGTGCTGATTCCGAAGGATCATCCGATCGGGGCCAAGCGAATCTGCACCGACGACAACTACTTCCAGACCTTCAACCGGGACAATGTCTCGTTGGTGAATCTGCGGGCCACGCCCATCGAGCGGATCGAACCATCCGGTGTCGACACCACCGATGCGCACTACGACCTCGATGCTCTGGTGCTGGCCACCGGGTTCGACGCGATGACCGGCTCGGTGCAGAAGCTCAATGTGGTGGGCCGCGACGGCCGGACCCTCAACGACGCGTGGGCTGAAGGGCCGGTGACCTACCTCGGCCTCGGTGTCCCGGGCTTTCCGAACCTGTTCAACATCGCCGGTCCGGGCGCGCCGTCGGTGCTGGCCAACATGGTGCTGCATTCGGAGTTGCACGTGAACTGGGTGGCCGACGCGATCGGCTACCTCGACGCCCAGGGCGCCCCGGCGATCGAGGCACGTGCGGAGGCAGCCGTCGAGTGGGTGGCCGAATGTAGCCGACGTGCCGCGCAAACGCTTATGCCGCAGGCCAATTCATGGTATCTGGGGGCGAACATCCCGGGTAAGCCGCGCGTGTTCATGCCGTTCGTCGGAGGCTTCGGCGTGTACGGCGAGATCATCGCGGAGGTGGCGGCGGCCGGCTACAAGGGCTTCGACATTCACCAGGATCTGAACGACTAGCGGTTCCTTCGTCCTACCTCGTCTTCGTCCTACCCTGTCCTACGGAAGCGCATCGACCCTGGCGCCGGTCCACCTGTTCGCGCAGTGAGAGATGCTGAATTCAGCACTCGGCCAGCGTATTTGACGTGCAGCCGCACTCCTCTGACGACCACACGGGCAGGAATCTTGTACCGATCAGCGGGACTGCGGCTCCTGGACGCGCCATGAGTGCGCACCATCACATTGCCCGGCGCGATGAGGCGGCCGACACACCGAAACCGTGAAGTCCGTACGTCGCCGGCAAGCAGGTCCGACGTCACCACGGCCTGTGCGAACAACTGGACAGATGGAGAGGAAATTGGACCGACACAGCAACTTCGACAACGGTGCCGTACCCGCTGTACGTCGCCGTTCGAGAACGACGTGGAGAGCCCTTGGCATCATGCTCACTGCCATCGGCTTTTTCGTGATGTCCGTGCTGCCGGCATGGGCCGCCGAGAACATGCGGGTCACCTTCGTGCGCCACGGCCAGTCCGCGGGCAACACGTCGGGCAACATCGACACTTCGACGCCGGGTCCGTCGCTCACCCCGGTGGGGCGCGAGCAGGCCCAAGGGGTGGTCGACAAGCTGGGGGACAACAACTACGACGCGATCTACGCGTCGCAGATGATCCGCACCCAGCAGACCGCGGAACCGATGTCGGCCTATCTGGGTCTGCCGATCCAGGTGCTGCCCGGCCTGCAGGAGATCGAGGCGGGCGACTACGAGGGCACACCGGAGAGCGGTGCACTCGGTGGCTATCTCAAGTCCCCGATCGCCTGGGCGTTCGCCGGCCAGCTCGACGCGCGTATCCCGGGGTCGATCGACGGCAATGAGTTCGACGCGCGCGTCGACGGCGCCTTGAAGACGATGTACGACAAGGGCGACCGCAATGTCATCGTGTTCTCCCACGGCGGCACCATCATGTTCTGGACGATGATGAACGCCAAGAACCTCACCCTGGCGGAAAAGGGCATGCTGCTGAGCCAGCACGCGCTGGGCAACACCGATTACGTGGTGATCGAGGGGAACCCCGAAGACGGCTGGACAGTGGTGGATTGGGACGGCCAACGGTTCACCCCCGAGCCGACATTCGGGCACGAGGTCGGCGTGCAGGTGCGCACGCTCAACCGTCAGCTCGAAGCCGCCATGAAGCAGGTCACCGACTCGTTCGCCACCGGTGACGTGATCAAGGTGGCGACGGCGATCAACCGCAGTGTGGCCGATGCCTCGTCCTCGGTGGCCAAGTTCAACCGGGCGATCAATGCCGAGGTGATCAAGCGGATCGACAAGGCGATCGGCGGAGCGGGCGAGCCTACTTCCGATCCGGTGCCGGAGCTCACCGACAAGGTGCCGGACCCGGTCAAGGACATCGCCGCGACCACAGGTTCGGCGACGGACATGCTGAAGCCGTTGGACGCTCCGGTGGCCGACCCGAAGCACGCGTCGAATTCGGCCGGGTCCGATCGCACCGGCACGGCCCGGAAGGCCACCTCCGCGGTACGTGGCACCGGCGCCACCGACCTGAGCGCCGGCAACATGGTCAGGCCCGGCAAGGCTTTTGCCGATGCCAAGCGCGCCGGTGACCAGGTTCGTACCGCGGTGTCCGATGCCGCCGATCAGCTGAGGTCGACGGTGAAGTCCTCGGTCGGCAGCATCACCGCCGCCAAGAAGGCGCCCGAAAGTGCGGGCGCGCCAACCGCTTCGCGCGGCGATTCGGATTCCGGCAAGGCTTCCGCCGATTCGGACAGCTGATGAACGGATGCGGGCCGGATTAGTTTCGGCCCGCGGTATGAAATCGGCCCCCTCCGTGTGACGGAGGGGGCCGATCTCGTCGTGACTGTTCGGGCGGGCTAGTCCAGGTAGTCCCGCAGTACCTGCGAGCGGCTCGGGTGGCGCAGCTTGCTCATGGTCTTGGACTCGATCTGGCGGATGCGCTCACGCGTCACGCCGTAGACCTGACCGATCTCGTCGAGCGTGCGGGGCTGACCGTCGGTCAGTCCGAAGCGCAGCCGGACCACGCCGGCCTCACGCTCGGACAACGTCTCCAGCACAGACTGCAGCTGGTCCTGCAGCAGCGTGAACGACACGGCGTCCACGGCTACCACGGCTTCACTGTCCTCGATGAAGTCACCGAGCTGGCTGTCGCCCTCGTCGCCGATGGTCTGGTCCAGCGAGATGGGCTCACGCGCGTACTGCTGGATCTCCAGCACCTTCTCCGGCGTGATGTCCATTTCCTTGGCCAGCTCTTCGGGCGTGGGCTCGCGACCCAGGTCCTGCAACAGCTCGCGCTGGATCCGGCCCAGCTTGTTGATCACCTCGACCATGTGCACCGGGATACGGATGGTGCGGGCCTGGTCGGCCATGGCGCGGGTGATGGCCTGGCGGATCCACCAGGTGGCGTACGTGGAGAACTTGTAGCCCTTGGTGTAGTCGAACTTCTCCACCGCGCGGATCAGGCCCAGGTTGCCTTCCTGGATGAGGTCCAGGAACGCCATGCCGCGGCCGGTGTAGCGCTTGGCCAGCGACACCACCAGACGCAGGTTGGCTTCCAGCAGATGGTTTTTCGCGCGATCACCGTCGCGGCAGATCCACTGGTAGTCGCGGCGCACCTGGGTGGTGAGCTTTTCGCCCTTCTCGGCGAATTCGGCCATCTTCTGGGTCGCGAACAACCCGGCCTCGATGCGCTTGGCGAGCTCGACCTCTTCCTCCGCGTTGAGGAGGGCGACCTTGCCGATCTGCTTCAGGTAGGCGCGGACGGAGTCGGCCGAAGCCGTCAGCTCCGCATCCTTGCGTGCCTGCCGCAGCGCTTCGGACTCTTCCTCGTCCCACACGAAGTCGCCGGAGGCCTTGTCCTTCTCGGTCGGCTCGGGGTGCTCCTCGTCGGCCTTCGCCGCCTTGGCCGCAGCCGGCGCGGAGGCCTTGGCGTCCTTGCCTTCTTCCGCCTCGTCGTCCTCGTCGTCGGCCGCATCCTCGACGTCGTCGTCCGTGTCGAGGTCCTCGTCGAGCACGAGTTCGGTGTCGTCGACCTCGAGATCTTCGGGACCTGCCTCCAGGTCGTCGGTGGTCTCGAGGTCGTCACTGACGTCTTCTGGCTTGCTCGCCGCGGCCTTGGTGGCCTTCTTGGCGGGCGCCTTCTTGGCGGGAGCGCGCTTGGTGGCGGTGCCGCCCTCGGCTTTGGCCGCGGTGCTCTTGGCTGCCCGCTTGGCCGGGGCCTTCTTGGCGGGAGTCTTGGTAGCGGTGCGCTTCACCGGCTCGTCGGTCGCCGGGCTTGCTTTTGTCGCTGCCACGTACACCCTTTCGGTCTCACAAAATTTCTCGGCGGGCATGGGCATACTCCACCGAAAGCGTCTGCTATCGAATGTTGGCGTTCTTATCGGCTGGGATATTCACCGCTATTCGGTAGGCGGCCGCCGAGGACCATTGTAACGACAGTGTGGGTGTTCACCGTGCCGAGCGGCAAATTTCGACACGTCACCGACCGAAAGCGGCAAAGTTACCCGGCGGTAGCCTAGGTGTCGACGGTCACCAGATTCCGGCTGGCCATCGCCGCACCGACGATGCCGGCGCTGTTGAGCAAGGTCGCCGGGACGATCGGGGTGCGGATTTTCAGCAGTGGCAGCCACTTGTCGGATTTGCGGCTGATGCCGCCGCCCGCGATGAACAGATCCGGCCAGATCGCGTTCTCGATGGTCACCAGAACCTTGTTCACCTCTTCGCTCCACCGCGCGTAACTCCACTCCTTGCGTTCCTTGACCGAGGACGCGGCGCGATGTTCGGCCTCCTTGCCGTCCACCTCGAGGTGGCCAAACTCGGTGTTGGGCAACAACACCCCGTTGTGGATCACGGCGGAACCGATGCCGGTGCCGAAGGTCAGCAGCACCACGACACCGGAGTTGTCCTTGCCCGCGCCGTAGCGCTCCTCGGCGAGGCCCGCCGCGTCGGCGTCGTTCAACACGCGCACCGGCAGGCCGCCGAGCGCGGCGCTGATCACCTCGGCGGCGTTCACGCCGATCCAGCCCTTGTCGACATTGGCCGCCGTGCGCACGATGCCGTCGGTGACGACGCCGGGGTAGGTGACGCCCACGCTGCCGGTCCAGCCGAACTCGGCTACCACCGCAGCCACCGTCTTCGCCACCGATTCGGGCGTCGACGGCTGCGGCGTGTCGAGCTTGAACCGCTCGCCGATGAGCTGCCCGGTATCGAGGTCGACGATGCCGCCCTTGATCCCGCTGCCGCCGACGTCGACGCCGAATCCGCGGCGTTGAGCCTCGGTGGCGGGAACCGGATCTGCCGCGGGTGCGTCGGCTGCGGTCATGGGTGCTCCTTTGTGGGACAGGCGGTGAGCAGGCTGTCGGACAGGGTGAGGGACAAACCAAGGCGCGTCCCCACCCTAGTCGTTCGGCACCCCACCCGCGGATGGTCCGACACCGACCGCGAAGCGACTTTTCGGCCGGAAGATGTTGCGATAGGGCCGTGACCGACAACAGTTTCGATGCTCCCGCCCTGCGCGTGGTGGCCGAGCAACTCGCCACCGACGCCGCCGAGTTCGTCGCCCGCCGGCGCGCCGAGGTGTTCGGTACCGTCGCGGCCTCAGGCGGCGCCGGGGTACGTGACGACGCAGGGACCGTCAGATCCAAGAGCACCCCGACCGACCCCGTCACGATCGTCGACACCGAAACCGAGCGGTGGTTGCGTGAGCGGCTGGCGGTGTTGCGACCGGGGGAGGCGATCCTCGGTGAGGAGGAGGGCGGTCAGCAGGACGGCCGGCGAGGACTGAGCTGGGTGATCGACCCGATCGACGGCACGGTCAACTTCGTCTACGGAATACCGGCGTATGCGGTTTCGGTGGCCGTGCAGTACGACGGGCGGTCGGTGGCCGGGGCGGTGGCGAATGTGCCGGCCGGCGAGGTGTACTCGGCCGCACTGGGTCACGGTGCCGAGGTGGTGCGGGACGGGGTCCGGACCGCACTGCGGTGCAGCGGCGTCGAGGACCTGTCGATGGCACTGGTGGGTACCGGGTTCGCCTACGACGCCGGCCGGCGCGGGCGGCAGGCCGCAGTGCTGGCCCAGCTGCTGCCCTCGGTGCGTGACGTGCGCCGTATCGGCTCCTGCGCGCTCGATCTGTGCATGGTCGCCGCGGGCCGGCTGGACGCCTACTACGAGGAGGGTGTCCAGGTCTGGGATTGGGCCGCGGCGGCGCTGATCGCGGCGGAGGCCGGTGCGACGGTGTGGTTGCCGACCGGTGCGACCGAGCAGGTGGCCGCATCGGCGCCGGGCATCGCCGACGCCCTGCACCGCGCGCTAGCAGGCGCCGGTATGGATCTTTGACAGCAGCGCGGAATCCGACGGCGCCGTGGCGTCAGGCCTCAGGCTGGCCAGCACTGCCTTGATGTCATCGTTGCTGGCGAGCTCGCTGAACTCGGTTCCCAGCGCCAGATCGACTGTGGCATCGGGCCTTTCGTCCTGGAACAGCTCGGTGCACGGAGCCACCAGCCACAGCGCGGCGGCGGCGGTGCGGCCCGACGGACCGAACCGGATCTGACCCTGGCATTCCAGCCGCGTGTTGGCGTAGATCGGGTCGTTGGCAGCCTCGGGCTGGGCAAAGCCGAGATCGCGGAGCGCACCGGCCACCTCGCCCGCCTGACCGCCCTGGCCGCTGGCGTTGAGCACCCGGATCCTGGTCTCGGCCAGCGGTGCGGGTGTGACCTCGGTCATGGCCGAGCGGGCCACTTGTTCGCCGAGCTTGGGCGCAGCCGGATCGGTGGCGGGCGGCGGGTTGTTGCAGACCGTTGCCTCGTGCACATCGGCGGGCTGACTGAGGGCGATGATCCAGACGATCATCGTCACCACGGCGAGTGCGACGAAGAGCACGATGCCGGGAACGAAACTGCGCCGACGGAACGGACGACCGTGTCGGTCGAAGGCGGTGCCATCGGTGATTTGCGCGACCACACATGCACTCTAAGGGCAACGGTGTTCGCTGGCGCAGCAGTGCTCAGACGGTAGTGTGATGTAAATCACACTGAAACGTGTGGCAATACGGGCACGAATCATTTGGGGAATGCGTTCGACGCTGGTACAAAGCTCTGCTGCAAGGTAAGGGAGGGGACACAAGGCGATGGCTACCGACTACGACGCTCCACGGCGTTCCGAAGCAGACGAGGTTTCTGAGGATTCGCTGGAGGAGCTCAAGGCACGGCGCAACGAGGCGCAATCCGCCGTGGTGGATGTCGATGAGACAGAAACGGCCGAGTCGTTCGAGCTGCCGGGTGCAGACCTCTCCGGCGAGGAACTGTCGGTGCGGGTGGTCCCGAAGCAGGCCGACGAGTTCACGTGCTCCAGCTGCTTCCTGGTGCATCACAGGAGCCGGCTGGCGAGCGAGAAGAACGGCGTGATGATCTGCACGGACTGCGCCGCCTGAGGCGGCTGAATTCGCGACTCAGCCGCGGAGCACAGCGAGGACGCGATCCGGATGACGAGAACTGACGAGCCAGTACGGGGTGGGGTCATCCGGATCATCGAGTACCACCAGGACCATCGGGCCCACCCAGGCCCGGTGCACGACAAAGGCAGCGGGATCGAGCTGGCGGCCCAGCGCCGCCGACTTGGCCGAACGCGGCACCTCCGCGGTGCGGGAGATGACGCTCGTCGGCAGGTGCGCGTCACCGATCCACAACTCGGTGTCGCCGGCGCTGTCCCGGACCACCTTCAATTCGGTCTTGCTGAACCACATCAGCACGGCCCCCGCCACGCCGAACAGCAACAGGTAAGGCAACCACGCCGGAATGGCAGGCGCGGCCAGCCCGATTTCGAATGCGATCACCCCTGCCAGCACCGCAGCCGGCAGCGACCACCACCACGGCACCCACAAACGTTCGCGGTACTGAACGCTTTGGGTGGTTGCGCGCGTGTCTGACACGCGGCTCAGAGTAATCTGTGACGTCGTGTCCACCTCTCTGGCGGTCGTCCGATTGGACCGCGAACTGCCGATGCCCGGCCGGGCCCACGATGGCGACGCGGGCGTAGACCTCTACAGCGCGCTCGATGTCGAGCTGGCTCCCGGGCAACGCGAGCTCGTGCCCACCGGGGTTGCCGTGGCCATTCCGCACGGAATGGTCGGCCTGATCCACCCCCGTTCGGGTTTGGCTGCCCGCGTAGGGCTTTCGATCGTCAACAGTCCGGGCACGATAGACGCCGGTTATCGGGGAGAGATCAAGATTTCGCTGATCAACCTGGATCCCGACACGCCGATCGTGATCAACCGCGGTGACCGGATTGCCCAGCTGTTGGTTCAGCGGGTAGAACTGCCCGAGTTGGTCGAGGTGACCTCGTTCGACGAGGCCGGCCTGGCTGACACCTCCCGTGGCGACGGCGGCCACGGTTCCTCCGGCGGACATGCGAGTTTGTGATGGCATTCGGAAAACGCAAGAGCAACGATTCGGCTGACGACCCGGCTCGCCAGAACGACGACGAGCAGGTTGTCGACACGGCGGCCACCGCCGACCCGGCCGACGACTTCGACGAGGGCCAGGTGGAGGGCCCCTTCGACATCGAGGACTTCGACGATCCCGAGGTCGCGGTGCAGGGCAGGCTCGACCTCGGCTCGGTACTGATTCCCATGCCCGACGGTGGGCAGGTCCAGGTCGAGCTCAACGAGGCCGGGGCACCCAGCGCGGTGTGGGTGGTCACGCCGAACGGGCGGTTCACCATCGCCGCCTACGCCGCGCCCAAGAGCGCGGGCCTGTGGCGTGAGGTGGCCGGTGAACTCGCCGAATCGCTGCGCAAGGACGCCAGCTCGGTCAACATCCAGGACGGCCCGTGGGGTCGCGAGGTGGTCGGCGCGGGCAATGGCGGCGTGGTGCGCTTCATCGGCGTCGACGGTTACCGCTGGATGGTGCGCTGTGTGGTCAACGGTGCCCCCGAGACCATCGACGCGCTGGCCGACGAGGCGCGGGCTTCATTGGCCGACAGCGTGATTCGTCGCGGTGACACCCCGATGCCGGTGCGCACGCCGCTGCAGGTGCAGCTGCCGGAGCCGATGGCGGCGCAACTGCAGGCCGCCGCTCAGCAGGCCGCGATGCAGCAGGCCGCCCAGCAGCCCGCCGCGGCACAGGGCGCGCCGCAGGATCAGCCGCCGGCCGAGCCGGTGGCGCGCCGCAGTGTGCAGGGCTCGGCGATGCAGCAGCTGCGCACCATCACCGGCGGGTAGTACCGCCGCTGCTCAACTCGCCACGGGGTCGCCGGCGGCCTCGTGCAGCGCCTCCAGACACGCGACGCCCAGTACGCCGGTGTCGAGTCCCATCTGTTCGAGGGTGACCGAACGCAGCGCCGCCTGCGGTGCAGCCGTCACCCACTCGTAGCCGACCTCGGCCGGATGCACGGGGTCGTCGGTGGCCACCGCGATACCCATCGGCACCCGGAGTTGTTCGAGTTCGGCACTGCCGGGCGCACGGTAACCGGCGGCTTCCTCCATCGCATCGGGCAGCGTCGGCCACTGGCCGACCCAGGAGCGGGCCAGTTCGTCGGCCAGCCACGGCGGGCTGGTGGCACGCATCTGCGCGACCGTGGCGGCCAGCCCGTCCCGGCGCAGCAGCTCCGCCGACTGCCGCGCCAGCAGGGCCGCCGGAGCGTGCTGGGATGAACCTGTCCAGGGCGGCAGGGCTGCCAGCACGGCCACGGTGCGGCTCGGGTGGTCCAACGCCCACCGCGCCGCCACGACGGCGCCGATGGACACTCCTCCGACCGCGATGGGGCCCGAGCGGGCCGCGTCGTCCAAGGCGTGCAGGTAGCCCTCGACCAGCCGGTCCGGAATCGGTGGCGGCGTCACCACGAGTGCGCCTGCGGCGTGCAGTGCGGCCGAAAACGCCCGGTAGACGTAGTTGTCGTCGGACCCGGTACCGGGCAGCAGAACCGTTGGGACACCGTGCAGGATGACGCTCATCACACGATCGTGCCTGCCCCGTCAAATCACCGGCGTGCCGACCCGCACCCCGCGTGGCATTCCCTCAACAAGAGGTCTACCGTGGCGTTGGTTGGGCGGATTCACAGTGGATCCGCAGAAGGTCAGGAGAGGCCATGGCTACGGCCGAAGGGTATCTGCGCCGGCTTACGCGACGCCTGACGGAAGACCCCGAACAACTCGATGTCGAAGAGCTCAGCGACGAAGCCGCCAACACCGGCGCGCTCAAGGCGATCGACGCCCAGCGCGGCCAGGAAGTGACGATGGTCGGCACTCTGCGCAGCGTCGAATGTAATGGCAAGGGGTGTTCCGGCGGCATCAAGGCCGAACTGTTCGACGGTACCGACAGTGTGTTGTTGGTGTGGCTCGGGCAGCGCCGCATCCCTGGTATCGAGTCGGGCTGCACCCTGCGGGTGCACGGCCGGGTCGGCAAGCTGGAGAACGGCACGAAGGCGATCTACAACCCCCGCTACGAAATCCAGAAGTGAGTCAGGCCGAACAGAACGCAGACAACGCGTCCCCGCAATCCGAGAGTGAGCCGGCGCCGGCTCCTGCCCATGGTGGCGGACGGGCCGTGCTCGACCAGATGGGCGGCGTCAGCGGCCTGATCTACTCGTCGCTGCCGGTGGTGGTGTTCGTCCCGGTCTCCACAGCGTTCGGGCTGATGCCCGCGATCGCCGCGGCACTCGGCGTGGCGACCCTGATCCTGATCTGGCGGCTGATCCGCCGCGAATCCGTTCAGCCCGCGGTGTCGGGATTCTTCGCCGTCGGCGTCAGCGCACTCATCGCCTATCTGGTGGGGGAGTCGAAAGGCTATTTCCTGCTTGGTATCTGGAGCTCGCTGCTGTATGCCGTCGCGTTCGGGGTGTCGGTGGTGATCCGGCGCCCGGTGGTCGGCTACATCTGGGGTTGGGTGAATTCACACGACCGGGGCTGGCGCGACGTCCGTCGGGCGGTGCTGGCTTTCGATGTCGCCACGCTCACCTGGGTCGCGGTGTTCGCGTCGCGGTTTCTGGTGCAGCATTACCTCTACGATTCCGACGAGACCGGTTGGCTGGGCTTCGCCCGGATCGCGATGGGCTGGCCGCTGACGGCCGTCGCTGCGTTGGTGACCTATCTGGCCATCCGCGCCGCGCAACGCGCTGTGCACGCACAGGACACCGCGCAAAACGCCGGCTGAGGGCGTCCGCGGCTAGCGCGGCGCAGGACGTAGCAGCAGCTCGCGCAGTTGGTCCTCGGACTCGGTCACGGCCACGAACAGCAGCTCGTCCCCACCCTCGAGGGGCTCATCGGATTCGGGGACGATCACCCTGGATCCACGCAGGATGGTCACCAGGGCGGTGTCGCGGGGCAGGTCGAGGCGCTTGACGGGACGCCCGCCCCATGGAGTGTCGTCGGGCAGCGTGATCTCGACGAGGTTGGCCTGCCCCTTGCGGAACTCCATCAGGCGCACCAGGTCACCGACCGCCACGGCCTCCTCGACGAGCGAGGCGAGCATGCGCGGCGTCGACACCGCCACGTCCACGCCCCAGTTCTCGTCGAACAGCCACTCGTTGCGGGGATCGTTGACACGGGCCACCACCCGGGGCACCGCGAACTCGGTTTTGGCGAGCAGGCTCACCACGACGTTCACCTTGTCATCACCGGTCGCGGCGATCACCACGTCGAATTCTTCGAGCTTGACCGACTCCATCACGGTCAGCTCGCAAGCATCGCCGAGCCGCCAGTGGGCGGCCGGGATGGCGTCGACGTCGATGTGTTCGGGATTGCGCTCCAGCAGCGTCACCTCGTGGTCGCTGTCGAGCAGTTCGCGGGCGATGGAACGGCCGACGGCTCCGGCCCCGGCGATGGCAACTTTCATCAGTGAGACTCCAGGTCCTCGCTCGGCGGCAGCGCCGCGATGGCCAGCGCCTCGGCTATGTGCCCGGACACCGCGGCCACGTATACCTGGTCGCCGGCTTGGATCACCGTCTTCGGTTCGGGCAGGTAGCCGTTGCCGAACCGGATCATGAAGGCCACCCGGCCGCCCGTGGCCGATTCCAGCTCGGTGACCAGGTGCCCGGCCCAATTCTGGTGCAGCGGAAGTTCGGCCACCCCCACGTTGCCCGACGGATCCCGCCACTTGGTGGTCTCGGTTTCCCGGGTCAGCACGTTGAGCAGACGGTCGGTGGTCCACGGCACCGTGGCCACGGTGGGGATGCCCAGCCGCTCGTAGACTGCGGCGCGCTTGGCGTCGTAGATGCGCGCCACCACGCGCTCGACACCGAAGGTCTCCCGGGCAACCCGCGCCGAGATGATGTTCGAGTTGTCGCCGGAGGAGACGGCGGCGAACGCGCCTGCTTCCTCGATACCGGCACGCAGCAGCACGTCGCGGTCGAAACCCATCCCCAGCACCCGTTCACCGGTGAAATCCGGCGACAGCCGGTGGAACGCGGTGCTGTCGCGGTCGATGACCGCGACCTCGTGGCCGATGCGGGCCAAGCTGTCTGCGAGGGAGGCGCCGACCCGGCCGCACCCCATGACCACTACACGCACCCGACGGTCCTTTCCGGTGGCAGAAACGCGCTGTTGCGCTGTCCGTGCCATCGAACGCTACAGCTTTGTCACGACTTTTCGACTTCGGGCTTAGTCTTGGCTCTCGTGTCCAAGCTTTCGACGGCAACGCGCCGATTGGTTCTGGGGCGGCCGTTTCGCAGCGACAAGCTCTCCCACACCCTGCTGCCCAAGCGGATAGCCCTGCCGGTGTTCGCTTCCGACGCCTTGTCCTCGACGGCATATGCGCCGGAAGAGATATTTCTGGTGCTGTCGGTGGCCGGGCTGAGCGCGTATGCGATGGCGCCGTGGATCGGCCTCGCGGTGGCAGCCGTGATGCTGATCGTGATCGCGAGTTACCGGCAGAACGTGCACGCCTATCCGTCGGGTGGCGGCGATTACGAAGTCGTCACCACCAACCTCGGGCCGACCGCGGGGCTGACGGTGGCCAGCGCGCTCATGGTCGACTACGTACTGACGGTGGCCGTGTCGATGTCGTCGGCGATGTCGAACATCGGTTCGGCGGTGCCGTTCATCGCTCAGCACAAGGTCCTCTTCGCGGTGATCGCGATCCTCGTGCTGGCCTCCCTGAACCTGCGCGGGATCCGGGAGTCGGGTACCGCGTTCGCGATTCCCACCTATGCGTTCATGATCGGCATCTTCATCATGCTGGGCTGGGGCCTGTTCCAGATCTATGTGCTGGGTGAGCCCCTGCGCGCCGAATCCGCTGGTTTCGAGATGCATTCGGAGCATGGCGATGTCCTCGGCTTCGCGTTGATCTTCCTGGTGGCCCGCGCGTTTTCCTCGGGTTCGGCGGCGCTGACCGGTGTCGAGGCGATCAGCAACGGTGTGCCGGCATTCCGGAAACCCAAGTCGCGCAACGCGGCCACCACCTTGCTGCTGCTCGGGGTCATCGCGGTGACGCTGTTCATGGGCATCATCCTGCTGGCCAAGGCCACCGGCGTGCAGATGGCCGAACGGCCGCACGAACAGTTGGTCGGCGCCCCGGCGGACTATCACCAGAAGACGCTGATCGCCCAGTTGGCCGATGCGGTGTTCCACAACTTCGGCCCCGGCCTGTTTCTCATCGCCCTCGTCACCGCGCTCATCCTGATGTTGGCCGCCAACACCGCCTTCAACGGTTTCCCGGTGCTCGGATCGATCCTGGCCCAGGACCGCTTCCTGCCGCGCCAGCTGCACACCCGCGGTGACCGGCTGGCGTTCTCCAACGGCATCTTGTTTCTCGCGTTTGCGGCGGTCGCCTTCGTGGTGGCGTTCCGAGCCGAGACGACCGCGCTGATCCAGCTCTACATCGTCGGCGTGTTCGTATCGTTCACACTCAGCCAGATCGGCATGGTCCGGCACTGGACTCGCTTGCTGCGCACCGAAACAGACCCAGCGGTGCGAAGCAAGATGCACCGCTCGCGGGTTATCAACGCGGTCGGTCTCACTGCCACCGGGACGGTGCTGGTGATCGTGGTGGTGACCAAGTTTGCCGCCGGAGCGTGGATCGCCATCCTGGCGATGGCCGTCATGTTCGTGATCATGAAGATGATCCACAAGCATTACGACACAGTGGCCCATGAGCTTCAGGAAGAGGACGAGGACGAAGGCGACATCGTGCTGCCCAGCCGCAACCATGCGGTCGTCCTGGTGTCCAAACTGCACCTGCCGACCAAGCGGGCGCTGGCGTACGCGCGCGCCACCCGACCGGATGTGTTGGAGGCCATCACGGTCAGCGTCGACGACGCCGAGACCCGCGCCCTCGTGCATCAGTGGGAGGACAGCGATATCAGTGTGCCGCTGAAGGTGATCGCTTCCCCCTACCGTGAGATCACCCGCCCGGTACTGGATTACGTCAAGCGGGTGACCAAGGAATCGCCGCGAACTGTGGTGACGGTGTTCATCCCGGAATACGTCGTGGGGCACTGGTGGGAACAGGTGCTGCACAACCAAAGCGCGTTGCGCCTGAAGGGCCGGCTGCTGTTCATTCCCAACGTCATGGTGACATCGGTTCCGTGGCAACTTAATTCGTCTCAGCGGCTGAAGGCTTTGCAACCCCGGGCGACCCCCGGCGACGCGCGTAGAGGGTTCCTGGAATGACCGAACTGACGGTGACGACGGGCCCGGCGGCCAACGGCGGCAGTTGTGTGGCCCGCCACGAGGGACGGGTGGTGTTCGTCCGCTACGCCCTGCCCGGCGAGACCGTGCGGGTCAAGGTGTTCGACGAACGCGGATCCTATTGGCATGCAGAAGTTGTCGAGGTCCTGGAGGCTTCGCCGGACCGCGTCGGTTCGTTGTGCCCGATCGCCGGGGTGGACGGCGCCGGGTGTTGCGATCTGGCGTTCGCCGAACCCGCAGCGGCGCGGCGGCTGAAGGGCTCGGTGGTGGCCAACCAGCTGGCGCGGCTGGGCGGGTTCAGCTGGCGTGACGAGCAGAGCGCGGTGGCCGAACCCGTCGATGCCGGTGAGGTCCGTGGCTGGCGGACCCGCGTACGGCTGGACACCACTGCCGACGGCCGGGCCGGATTCCATCGCTACCACAGTGCCGACCTGGTCACCGACCTCCACTGCGGACAACTGCCGGCCGAACTGACCGAGGGCCTGGCCGAGATGCGTTGGACACCGGGCGCACACGTGCATGTCGTGTTGGACTCCGACGGTCGCAGGCACATCGTGCAATCCGGCCCCAAGGCCGCCGGCCGGAAAGGTGCCCGCGCGGCCGGGCCCAAAAATGCCACCCGCGTCATCGAGGGTGACTACGAGGCGGTGCAGCGCGTCGGCGGGCGGCAGTGGATGCTGCCGGTGACGGCGTTCTGGCAGGCCCACCGTGGTGCGGCCGACCTCTACAGCGGGCTGGTGGCCGGTTGGTCCGGGCTGCAGCCGGGCATGACGGCGTGGGATCTGTACGGCGGCGCCGGGGTGTTCGCCGCGGCTCTGGCCGAACAGGTCGGGCCGGACGGTCGCGTGCTGACCGTCGACACCTCCCGTGGGGCGTCGCGCGCGGCCCGCAGCGCCCTGGCCGACCTGCCGTGGGTCTCGGTCGTCACCGACTCGGTGCGGCGCGCGCTGTCCGCGGAGGCGGGCCGCCCTGACGTCGCGGTGCTCGATCCGCCGCGCACCGGCGCCGGCCGCGAGGTCATAGACGCACTGACCGCCACGGAGGTGCCCAGGATCATTCACATCGGTTGTGAGGCGGCGTCATTCGCCCGTGACGTGGGGTTGTATCTCCGGCATGGTTACGCGGTGGAGGAATTGCGGGTGTTCGATTCTTTCCCGCTCACCCATCATGTGGAGTGCGTCGCGGTGCTGACCCGCTAGATCCGACGATCGAGCCCGCTCACTCCTGGGTGTCGGGGCCCATCATCGGAGTGGGGAAGTGCGCATAGGTGGCCCGGTTGCCGCCCTGAGCTTTCGATTGGTTCATCGCCGTGTCGGCGAGTGCCACGAGGGCGTCGACGATCTGCTGGGTGGGCAGTTCGGTCAGTGGGCGCAACTGGCTGCAGGCCGTGCCGATACTGGCAGTCAGACGCATGGGCGTGGTGGTGATGGCCATGCGGATCCGGTTCACCAGCGGTGAGGGATCGTTGGTCTTGAACACGTCGGCGATCAGGAATTCGCTGTCGGAGACATGCGCCAGCGGCACCTTGTGGCGGACGGTCTCGCGGATGGCCTGAGCCACGGCGACGCGGGCGTGCAGTGTGCTGTGGCTGCCGTCCATATCGCTCAGCAGGGCCATGTCGTCGATCCCGACCGCCACGACAACGAGATACTGATCATCGTGGCGGCTGTGGGAGCCCAGCATCGTGGCGGTGTGCATGTCGAAGGCCTCGCGGTTGAGCAGCCCGGTCAGCGGGTCGATCTCGCTCGGGTGCTGGACGCGGTCGGATTCGATCAACTCGACGGCCATCCGGCAGAGCGACGAGGTGCCGAGGATCACCAGAACCGCGACCAACGCGCCGGCGACGCCCAGCCAGGCGTCGACCAGCGCCACCCGGACCCCGAGATAGCCCACCACCACACCGGAGGCCAGCCAGGTCAGGTGCAGGACCCGGCGACTGTGCAGGAACGCCGTATAGGCGGTGATCAGGCTCAACGAGCTGGAACCCATGAGGCCGACGACCGGGTCCACCAGCAGGATGCAGGTCGCCGCGATACAGGCGGTACCGATCGACACGACGATCCAGGACTGGGTGCGGCTGGGCCACTGCCGCCGCCACCACCACTGCGCCAGGATCAAGCCACCGATGCTGATGCCCACGGCCACATACTGAAGGCCGCCGTGCGGACCTTTCGGGCTGGTCAACACCAGCAGTGGGATGACGCTCAAGCCGATGATCGTGGCACCGATCGTGCGTTGCATCCGGGTGCGCTTGCCCTGCGCAGCGAGCAGGGCGGTACGCGCGTAATAGTGATCGAATGGACTCAACCCGCACCCCGGAGTAATCGACTTCGTCTACACCTTACGTAATCACGAGGGCCGGAGTTTTGTCGCCGGTTTGAGGCGCTGCCACGGACTTCGTCGGTATTTGCTCGGCCACCTGACCTGTTAGCGTGAACCGCAGGTGTGCCGGGAAGTCTGGTCGGCGTTCGATGCATGCTGACCTCAGGAGCCCGATGATTGATCGCCGCGAAAGCAGCAGCCGACGTCTGCTGACACGTGGGTCGTGGCCCGAGTGGCAGCGGGTCTCGGAGCTGCTGCGCACCGAGACGGTCGGCGGGGCGTTGTTGCTGGCGGCTGCCGCCGCGGCGCTGGTGTGGGCCAATTCGCCGTGGTCGGGCGGTTATCACCGGCTCTCGGAGTTCGTCGTCGGCCCGCAGTCCCTGCACCTTGACCTGAGTTTGTCGGCCTGGGCGGCCGACGGCCTGCTGGCGGTGTTCTTCTTCGTCGTGGGCGTGGAGCTCAAGCGTGAGTTCGTCGCGGGGGACCTGCGTGATCCGGCCCGTGCCGCGCTGCCCATCGCGGCGGCCGTGGGCGGCATGGTGGTGCCCGCGGCCATCTTCGTCGGGATCAACCTGCTGTCCGGCCACCCGGAGAACATCGACGGGTGGGCGGTACCGATCGCCACCGACATCGCCTTCGCCCTGGCCGTGCTGGCGGTGGTGTCCACCCACCTGCCCGCGGCGCTGCGGATCTTCCTGCTCACGTTGGCGGTGGTCGACGATCTGCTGGCCATCACGGTGATCGCCGTCTTCTTCACCGATCACGTCGCACTCGGGCCGTTGGCGGCCGCGCTGATCCCCATCGGCATCTATGCCGTCGCGGTACAGCGGGGCATGCGGCAGTGGTGGATCCTGATGCCTCCGGCCATCCTGGCCTGGGCGCTCGTACATGCCAGTGGCGTCCATGCCACGGTGGCCGGCGTGGTGCTCGGTTTCACGGTCCCGGTGCTGGGCCGGCACGCCTCGGCCGAGCACTTCGAACACCTGGTTCGGCCGCTCTCGGCCGGGTTCGCCGTACCGGTGTTCGCATTCTTCGCCGCCGGCGTGACGGTCGGTGGCTGGTCGGGCTTCGCCGACGCGCTCTCGCATCCGGTGACCATCGGGGTGATCGCCGGTTTGGTGCTCGGCAAGCCGATCGGCGTGCTGGCGACGACGTATCTGTTGGCCCGGTTCACCCATGCCACCCTGGACGAGGATCTGGCCTGGCGCGACGTGCTCGGTGTCGCGATGCTGGCCGGGATCGGGTTCACCGTGTCGCTGCTGATCGGCGAACTCGCGTTCGGTCACGCGTCTGTTGCCGACGACGACGTGAAGATCGCGGTGGTCACCGGATCGGTGGTGGCGGGCCTGCTCGCGGCGGTTGTCCTGGTGTCGCGCAATGCCGCATATCGCCGTATTCACCAGTTGGAGAAGCTCGACGCCGACCAGGACGGGGTGCCCGATGTCTATCAGCCTCGGCAGGACTGAGCCCGGGCTGCGTGCGTACACTGGCGGAATGCTTGAACAGGTCCGCGGTCCCGCTGATCTGCAGCACCTGTCACAGTCTCAGCTGACTGATCTGGCGCGGGAAATCCGCCAGTTCCTGATCCACAAGGTCGCTGCAACCGGTGGACATCTCGGCCCCAACCTGGGGGTCGTCGAACTCACCTTGGCGCTGCACCGCGTATTCGATTCGCCGCACGATCCGATCGTCTTCGACACGGGCCATCAGGCCTACGTGCACAAGATGCTGACCGGACGTGCACGGGATTTCGACACCCTGCGGTGCAAGGACGGCCTGTCCGGTTATCCGTCCCGCAGCGAGAGCGAGCACGACTGGGTGGAGTCCAGCCACGCCAGCACGGCGCTGTCCTACGCCGACGGCCTGTCCAAGGCCTTCGAGCTGACCGGGCACCGCAATCGGCATGTGGTCGCGGTGGTCGGCGACGGTGCGCTGACCGGCGGTATGTGCTGGGAGGCGCTCAACAACATCGCCACGGGTGGCCGCCCGGTGGTCATCGTCGTCAACGACAACGGCCGCAGCTACGCGCCGACCATCGGCGGGTTCGCGGACCATCTCGCGGGCCTGCGGCTGCAGCCGGGATACGAGCGGATCCTCGAAGAGGGCCGCAAGGCGGTGCGCGGACTGCCGATGGTGGGCGAGTTCTGCTACCAGTGCATGCACAGCATCAAGGCAGGCATCAAGGATGCGATCGCCCCGCAGGTGATGTTCACCGACCTCGGCATCAAGTACGTCGGTCCGATCGACGGCCACGACGAGCATGCCGTGGAGAACGCGCTGCGCCACGCCCGCGGCTTCAAAGCCCCGGTGATCGTGCACGTGGTGACGCGCAAGGGCATGGGCTACGCGCACGCCGAGAACGACGAGGCCGACCAGATGCACGCCTGCGGCGTCATCGACCCGGAAACCGGGCTGCCGACCAAGGCTTCGGCGCCCGGTTGGACATCGGTGTTCTCCGACGAGCTGGTCAAGATCGGCGGCCACCGGCGTGACGTCGTGGCGATCACGGCGGCGATGCCCGGGCCGACCGGCCTGAGTGCATTCCGGGATCGGTTCCCGGACCGGTTCTTTGACGTCGGCATCGCCGAGCAGCACGCCATGACCTCGGCGGCAGGCCTCGCCATGGGCGGCCTGCACCCGGTGGTGGCGATCTACTCGACGTTCCTCAACCGCGCGTTCGACCAGTTGATGATGGATGTCGCGCTGCACAAGCTGCCCGTCACCATGGTGCTGGACCGGGCCGGTGTCACCGGGCCGGACGGCGCGAGCCACAACGGGGTGTGGGATCTTTCGGTCCTCGGCATCATTCCGGGTATCCGGGTCGCCGCTCCTCGCGACGGCGCGCGGCTACGGGAGGAACTCGGCGAGGCGCTGGCTGTCGATGACGGACCGACGGCCCTCCGGTTCCCCAAAGGTGATGTGGGCGAAGATATTCCGGCAGTGGAGCGGCGGGGTGGCGTCGATGTGCTCGCCGTCCCGGCCGCCGGCCTGACCGACGACGTACTCCTGGTCGCCGTGGGTTCGTTCGCATCGATGGGCCTTGCGGTCGCCGAACGGCTGCGCAATCAGGGCATCGGTGTCACGGTCGTGGATCCGCGCTGGGTGCTGCCGGTGCCCGCGGAGGTCGGCGAGCTGGCCCGCGGGCACAAACTGGTGGTCACCGTCGAGGACAACGGCGTGCACGGCGGCATCGGCTCGTCGGTGTCCGCGGCGCTGCGGCGCGCCGAGATCGACGTGCCGTGCCGGGATCTCGGTGTCCCACAGGTCTTCCAGGAGCATGCCTCGCGTGGCGAGGTGCTCGCCGAGGTGGGGCTGACGGACCGGAACATCGCCCGCCAGATCACGGGGTGGATCGCCGCGATCGGCACACCGGTGGGCGAGCAGGAAGTCAGCCACCGCCTCGACTAGGTTTCGTCAGGTCTGTCGCAAATGTGGTCGGCGCCGCGACGTTGTAGCCGCAGCACGTAGATGGCGGTCGCGAGGACGAGCACCAGGCCGCCGAGCACGCCGACTTGCACGATGGCGTGGGCGAACTGCGGCCCTTTGTCGAGCAGCTTGGCCGCGTCGACCGACACCACGACGATTTCTTTGATGCAGGCCAGGATGCCGACGATCAAGAACGGCTCGGCAACGAGCTCGCGAGATCGCAGCGAGGTCCGTACCGCATACAGCAGCTCCACGAAGATGAAGATCAGCAGCAGGCCGTCGAGCAATTCCAGCATGACGTGGGTGGTCGAGGTGCTCCCCAGTTGCCGCAAAGCATTGACCTGTGCGATGACCAGCACGATCGAGCCGACGAGCAGAAGCACCGCGATCGACCAGTAGACCGCGTCCTCGGCGATCCGCAGGACACGGTCGGCGAAGCGCTCCCGCTCCTGCGCGTCGTCGGTTTCCTCCCGCTGCGCCATCGCACTGACGATATTCCAGCAACGGCCCCGGCACGGACGAATTCGCAGCGACAGGCATGAACCTCTAGGTTGCAGACATGGACGCCGAATTGCAGAGTTGGAAGGACGCCGGGCAGTTCTTCGACTACCTGGGCTTCGACATCTTCTACCGGGTCGCGGGGAACGGCCCGAATCTGCTTCTCATTCACGGCTATCCGTTCAACTCGTGGGACTGGTCGCTGATCTGGCCCACGTTGACCGAGCGGTTCACCGTCATCGCACCCGACATGATCGGCATGGGTTTCTCCGACAAGCCCGTCGCCTACGGCTACTCGGTGCCCGACCACGCCGATATGCACGAGGCGCTGCTGCGTCACCTCGGGGTCGGCAGCGCCCACATCCTGGCCCATGACGTCGGAGTGTCGGTCGGTCAGGAGCTCCTGGCGCGTCACGAGTTCGGCGGGCGCGCCTTTGGCGCACTGGACATCGAATCGATCACCTGGCTCAACGGCGGACTGTTCAACGAGGCCTACACGCCGCGGCTGATGCAGAAGGTCATGTCACGAACCCCGTTGGGCGACATCATGAGTCCGCTGCAGGGCAGCCGGTTCTCGCGGCGGCTGGTCGAGCCCACCATCAACGAGATGTTCGGGGTGAACACCAAGCCATCGCCAGAGCTCATGGAGAAGTTCCACCAGATCCTGGAATACAAGACGGCAAGCGGGTGCTGCACAAGGTCGGGCGGTTCGTCAACGACCGCTACACCCATCGCAATCGCTGGGTGCGGGCCATGCGGGAGACCGCGGTGCCGATGCGGCTGATCGACGGACCGTCGGACCCGAATTCGGGACGGCACATGGCAAAGCGTTACCTCGAGGTCATTCCCGACCCCGACGTGGTGATGCTCGCCGAGGACATCGCACATTGGCCGCAGATCGAGGATCCGCAGGCGGTGCTCACCCATTTCCTGGCCCACATCGACCGGGTAGGCGCCTGAGCGTCAGTCGGTGGTGCTCAACGCGGTCGTCAGCACCGGCACGGTGAGCTCTCGCTGCCAGGGCCGGACGTTGGCCTCGACGAGGAACTCCGAGATCGCGGTGGCCACGTCGCCGACGGGTTGCCAGTCCCAGCACAGGCGGCGCACCACCTCGGGGGTGATGAGATTCTCGGCCGGCACCGAAACGCGCTCGGACAGTTCGGCCAACCCGGCGCGTGCGGCTTCGAGCCGGGCCGCGGCCTCCGGTTTGCGCCTGGCCCAGCGGGCCGCCGGGGGTGGTCCGCTCTGGCTGTCATTGGCCTCGGGTGGCTCGGTGCTCTCTCTGGCCCGGTTCAGTGCGTCCAGCCAGACCTTGGCGCTGCGCCGTTGTTTGGAGCCGCCGAAGACCGGCAGTGCGACGAGTTCGTCGACGGTCTTGGGGTCGGCGGTGGCCGCGTTGATGATCGCGGCGTCGGGCAGGATCCGGCCCGGTGCGATGTCGCGGCCGCGGGCGATGGTGTCGCGCGTGGTCCACAGCTCGCGTACGGCCGCGAGTGCCTGCGGGTTGCGTACCTTGTGGATGCCGGAGGTGCGCCGCCAGCGGTCACGCCGGGTGGGTTGCGCGACGTAGGTGCGCAGGTACTCGAATTCCTGTGCCGCCCAATCGGATTTGCCCTGCTCCTCCAGGACCGAGGCGATCGCGTTGCGCAGTTCGAGGAGCACCTCGACGTCCAGGGCGGCGTAGTTGAGCCAGTCGGCCGGCAGCGGACGTTTGGACCAGTCTGCCGCGCCGTGTCCCTTCATCAATTGCAGGCCGAGCAGTCGCTGCACCATGGCCGCCAGGTTGACCCGCTCGAAGCCGGCAAGCCGGCCGGCCAATTCCGTGTCGTAGAGCTTGCCGGGGCGCAGGCCGATCTCGGCGAGGCACGGTAGATCCTGATCGGCGGCGTGCAGCACCCATTCGTCTGCTGCCAGCGCCTCGGCCACGGGAGCCATCGCGTCGATGGGGGAGCCGCCGTGGTTGACCGGGTCGATCAGCGCCGTACCCGAACCGGCGCGGCGGATCTGCACCAGGTATGCGCGGTTGGAGTAGCGGAAACCGGAGGCACGCTCGGCATCGATTGCGAACGGGCCCGTCCCGTTCGCGAGAGATTCTGCGGCAGAAGAGATCTCACCTGCGGTGACACAGAGGTCGGGGACCCCTTCGGCTGGTGTGAGCAGCGGGGTGGATTCGGCATCGGACTCGACAGCATCGGACTCGACGGCGTCGGTCTCGACAGCGTCGGTGTCGTCGGGGTCCTCTGCACTCATCTTTATGCGCGGGTACGGGAATTCAGGTCGGTGACACCGGCCGGGGGCAATCCGGCCGCGTGCTCGAGCACTTCGCAGAACGCTTCCACGTGCGGGCCGAGTTCCAGGTTGGTGGCGGTCCAGGAGGCCCGAAGCTCCAGCTGGTGCGCCCGCGGCGGGCCGGAGATGTCGCCGTAGCGGACCGAGGTGGTGGCGGTGACGGTGCCACCCAGCGCGGTGACGTGCTCGGCACGTGATTCCAGGGCATCCACCAGCCAGCTCCAGGCCACTTCGGGCAGGAGCGGGTCGACGGCTTCGGTGGAATCCAGGTCCGCCTGGATATAGGCGACCAGTCGCATCGTGCCGTCCCAGGCCTCGGCGCCGTCGGGGTCGTGCAGCAGGATCAGCCGTCCGAAGGCGTCGCCTTCTGAGCGTTCCGGGATGATCGCCGTTTCGGGATGCCGGACCTCGGCGCCCAGCGCGTAGCTATAGGGCGCCAGCCGCTGTGGCGGACGTATCGGACCCAGTTCGATTTCGGGCCGCACGGTGGTGGCGTTCATCGCCGCCACCGCCGTCCGGAACTGGGCCGGTTCGGCAGAGGTCACGGCGTTTGACGCTAGCGGATACTGCCAGGACAGGACGCAGGCGCGCCGAAGTCGGGCCGTCACGAACCGGCAACGGCTTGCGTCCGCCGGCACATGGCACCATAGGAGCCGATGAATACCCGCCGGGAGCTGCCCGATTCCCCCTATCTTGCCGCCGCGAGCGGCCGCACCCCGCACCGTCTGCCGGTGTGGTTCATGCGGCAGGCCGGCCGCTCGTTGCCGGAATACCGCGCGCTGCGTGCCCAGCACCGCATGATGGAGGCCTGCTTCGATCCCGACCTGGTCTGCGAGATCACCCTGCAGCCGGTGCGCAGGCACGGCGTGGACGCCGCGATCTTGTTCTCCGACATCGTGGTGCCGCTGAAAGCTGCCGGGATCGGTCTGGACATCGTCCCCGACGTGGGTCCGGTGATCGAGCAGCCGATCCGGTCGGTGGCCGACGTCGAAGGCATGAAACCACTTGATCCGGTCCAGGTTTCACCGGTCACCGAGGCCGTCTCGATGCTGGTGCGGGAGCTGGGCGAGGTTCCGCTGATCGGCTTCGCCGGCGCACCCTTCACACTGGCCTCCTATCTGGTGGAGGGCGGCCCCAGCCGTCACCATGAGCGCACCAAGGCCATGATGCTGGGGGAGCCGGCCACCTGGCATGCGCTGATGAGTGCGCTGACCGATCTGACCATCGCCTTCCTGCAGGCCCAGGTCGACGCCGGCGTCGATGCCCTGCAGGTGTTCGACTCCTGGGCCGGGACGCTGTCGCTGGCCGACTACCGCACCTACGTGCTTCCGCACACCACCCGCGTCTTCGCCACCATGGCCGCAGCCGGTGTGCCGATGACGCATTTCGGTGTTGGTACCGCGGAGCTGCTGGGGGCGATGTCCGAGGCGTTGGGTCCTGCGCCGGCCACCGTGGTCGGCGTGGATTGGCGCACCTCGCTGGTCGACGCCGCGGCCCGGGTCAAACCGGGCAGTGCCCTGCAGGGCAACCTCGATCCGGTGGTGTTGCTGGCGGGCTGGCCGGTGGTCGAGTCGGCGGTGCGCCGCGTGGTCGACGACGGGCGCGCCGCGGTGGCGGCCGGAGCGGCCGGTCACGTCTTCAATCTGGGCCACGGTGTGCTGCCGGCGACCGATCCCGGCATCATCACCGAGGCGGTGACGCTGGTGCACTCGCTGTGAGTGCGTCCTATTGCGTTGTCGGCGGCGGTATTTCAGGGCTTGTCGCGGCCTACCGGTTGCGTGTCGCGGCCGGGCCGCGCGCGGCGATCACGCTGCTGGATCCGGCTGACCGGCTCGGCGGTGTGCTGCGCACCGAACGGGTCGGCGGGCAGCCGTTCGATGTCGGCGCAGAGGCGTTCGTGGTGCGCCGGCCCGAGATGCTGGACCTGCTCGGGGAGCTGGGCCTGGCGGGCCGCCGGCTCAGCCCCACCGGCACCCGCCCGCTGATCTACAGCGGGGCGCGGCTGCATCCGCTCCCGCAGGGAACTCTGCAGGGCATACCCGCGCAGGCGTCGTCGCTGCTCGGCCTCGTCGACGACGAGACCGTGGCACGCATCCTCGACGAGCGCTCGCGGCCCCTGCGCTGGAGCCGCGGTGCCGATCCGTCTGTCGCCGAGCTGGTGGGTGACCGGTTCGGCCAGCAGGTGGTGACGCGGTCCGTCGACCCGCTACTGACCGGCGTGTACGCCGGGTCCTCGGCCACGATCGGACTGCGTTCGGCGGTGCCGTCCCTGGCCGCCGCACTCGACCGCGGGGCCCGCAGTCTCACCGAGGCGGTGCGTGACGCGCTGCCGCCACCATCGGATGCGCCGGTGTTCGGCGCGGTCGACGGCGGCTACACCGTGCTGCTCGAAGAGCTGCGTCGCCGGGCCGACGTGCGGTGGGCCCAGGTCACCGCGGTGCGCGTGGACCGTCATGGACGCGGCTGGTCGGTGCTCGACGACGAGGGCGCCAGTTGGTATGCGGACGCGGTGATGCTGGCGGTTCCGGCGCCGCACCTGCCTGCGCTGATCGGACACGTCGCGCCGCGCACCGCGGCCGCTGCCGCCCGCATCCGGGTGGCCTCGGCGGCAGTGGTGGCCCTGGCGTTGCCGGGCGGGACACCCTTGCCTCAGCAATCCGGGGTGCTCGTGGCCGCGGGGGAACGCCTCAACGCCAAGGCGATCACGATGTCGTCGCGGAAATGGGGCCGGCGCGGCAACGTCGAGTTGGTGCGGCTGTCCTTCGGCCGCTACGGCGACGATATCGCCCGCAGCACCGGTGACGAGGACCTGCTGGCCTGGTCGGCCCGCGATCTGAACACGCTGTTCGGAGTCACCGTGGATCCGGTGGACAGCCACGTGCACCGCTGGATCGACGCGATGCCGCAATACGGTCCGGGCCACACCGATCTGGTGGCGGAACTGCGTGCGGGCCTGCCCCCGACGCTGGCGGTGGCAGGCGGATATCTCGACGGGATCGGAGTGCCTGCATGTGTGGGCACCGCCACCCGGGCGGCCGCGGAACTGGTCCACAGCGACGTGGCACGATAGGCGCATGGCCAAGCTCGACTACGACGAACTGAACTCCACCATCCGCTACCTGATGTTCTCGGTGTTCGCGGTGAGCCCCGGGGAGCTGGGTGAAGAGCGGACCCCGGTGATCGACGAGGCGGCGGCCTTCTTCAAGACCCAGGAAGAGCGTGGAGTGGTCGTGCGCGGCCTGTACGACGTGGCAGGGCTGCGCGCCGACGCCGACTTCATGATCTGGACCCACGCCGAGCGCATCGAGGCGCTGCAGGCGACCTACTCGGACTTCCGTCGCACCACCGCGCTGGGCCGCATCAGCGATCCGGTGTGGAGCAGCGTGGCGCTGCACCGGCCGGCCGAGTTCAACAAGAGCCACGTCCCGGCATTCATCGCCGGCGAGGAACCGGGCAACTACATCTGCGTGTACCCGTTCGTGCGCTCCTACGAGTGGTACCTGCTGCCCGATGAGGAGCGTCGCCGCATGCTGTCCGAGCACGGCATGGCCGCTCGCGGCTACAAGGATGTGCGGGCCAACACCGTGCCGGCGTTCGCCCTCGGCGACTACGAGTGGATCCTCGCCTTCGAGGCGCCCGAGCTGCACCGCATCGTCGACCTCATGCGTGACCTGCGGGCCACCGACGCCCGTCGCCACACCCGTGAGGAGACACCGTTCTTCACCGGCCCGCGGGTCAGCGTCGAGGATTTGGTCGCCAAGCTGCCGTAGGGTTGACCTGGGCTTTTAGTTAGCGGGTCTACCCTCGCGGGCATGACTGCTCCGCAAGAATCCGACCACTTCGAGGAGATGTACCGCGACGAGCGGACGGCACACGGATTGCCTGCCGCCACCCCGTGGGACATCGGTGGACCACAGCCCGTCGTGCAGCAGCTCGTCGCGTTGGGCGCCGTCAGGGGCGACGTTCTCGATCCCGGCACCGGGCCCGGTCACCATGCCATCCACTACGCGTCGAAAGGCTTGTCGGCCACGGGTATCGACGCGTCACCGGCCGCAATCGAGCGAGCTCGGGCGAATGCGGCAAAGGCCGGCGTGACGGTCGATTTCCAGGTGGCCGACGCCACCAAACTCGACGGACTCGAGGGCAGGTTCGACACCGTCGTGGACACCGCGTTCTACCACGTGTTCACCGGTGAGTCCGAGCTGCAGAAATCCTATGTGCGGGCACTGCACCGGGCCACCAAACCCGGTGCGCGCCTGTACATGTACGAGTTCGGTGACCACAACGTCAACGGCTTCAAGATGCCGCGTTCGATGACCGCCGCAGATTTCCGGGACATTCTGCCCGATGCCGGATGGGAGATCACCTATCTCGGGACGACCACCTACCAGGGCAACGTCAGCGTCGAGGTCTTCGAGACGATGGCGTCCCGCAACCCCGATATGGCCGACCAGATGGCGCCGCTCTTGGAGCGGCTGCGGGTGATCGAACCGTGGCTGGTCGACGGCCGGGTGCACATGCCGTTCTGGGAGGTGCACGCCACCCGGGTCGATTGATCACTCGGCCTTGGGCACCAGCTTCAGTGAGATCGAGTTGATGCAGTAGCGCTGGTCGGTGGGCGTGGGATATCCCTCGCCCTCGAACACGTGCCCGAGGTGGCTGTGGCAGTTGGCGCACAGCACCTCCACCCGGCGCATTCCCAGCGAGGTGTCCGACCGCAGGATCACTGCGGCCGAATCGGCCGGGTCGAAGAACGACGGCCAGCCGCAATGGGATTCGAACTTCTCTGTGCTGCGGAACAGCTCGGCGCCGCATGCGCGGCACTCGTACACGCCTTCGGTCTTGGTGTCGGTGTACTCACCGGTGAACGGACGTTCGGTGCCGGCCCTGCGCAGGACCGCGAACTCCTCGGGGGTGAGCTTGGCGCGCCACTCGTCGTCGGTCAGTTCCAGCTTGGGACCCGGGGTCGTCATAATTCCACGCTACGTGCTGTCCGCCGATGTGCGCCAGGTACCGGCCGTCCCGCCCCGTCCCGATCCGGTTGTCAGCAGGATCAGGCCCAAACCAGGTCCCGGCTCGCGTCGCTGGGCGACATGCCGAACATCTCGTGGCAGACGCGATTCGCATGGGCGCTGTCGCTGAACCCGGCCGCGTGGGCGGCGTCGGTCAGCGACGCGCCGGTCCGCACCGCTTCGACCGCGCAGCGCAGCCGCGCCCACCGGACGTACGTCGGAAAAGACTGCCCCACTTGTTCATTGAAGAGCCGGCCGAGCCGGCTCGGTGACAATGCGACCCGACCCGCCACGTCGGTGAGTCGGACGGGACCGGGAAGCAGTCGTGGGATCAGTTCGACGGCGGCGAACACGCTGGGATGCCAGGTGTGGGCGCTCGGTCTGCAGTAGCCCTTCGGCGGGCGGGCCATCAGGGTGTCGAGCAGTTGCTCGGGTGGCAGTGCTGTTGTCCAGCACGAGATCTCATCGCCTGCCCTCACCCACTCCGTCACGTCGTCACTGTCGGTTCCGGCCCTGGTGAACGCGCTCGGATCGAGGAAGATCAACACCCCGGTGGTGGGGTCGGGGATGCGGATCGCGTGCCGCTGGCCCGATGGAATGATCGCGGCGGTGGTGACCGCCCGGCGCCCTTGTCCGTCGATCAGCTCGAATGAGCCTGTCCACGTGCGCACCACCTGGGTGGCGACGTGGTGGTGTTCCTTCGCATCCGACAGTGTCCCGCTGTAGCAGAGTGCGCCGGCCACGATCGCCAGTGCGCCCGACCAGGGCGCGGCACCGGCACGGCCTTCGCTCATCCGCACAATGTCTCACACGACCGATCTGTACAAGCTCCGGTGCGCCGTGGCGGGGCACGCTGGAGCCACATCGATTCACGTACCGACAGGGAGCCCCACATGCCGGCAATGTCACAGATCGAGCGTGCGTTCTGCAAGACCGCGCTGTGGCGGGGTGGAACGGGGCAGGCCGTGCTCGGTAGCCTCCCGGTCGATCGGTTGGGGCACGATGTTCTCGAAATCGGCTCGGGCAGCGGCGATATCGCGGCCCGGCTGCGTCAGGACAATCCGGAGCTGGCCATCACCGCCACCGATTTCGACCCGGCGATGGTGCGCACGGCGGCCCGGCGGCTGCAGGGGTTTCCCGATGTCACTGTGCGCGGGGCCGATGCCACCGACCTACCGTTCGCCGACGATTCCTTCGATTCGGTGCTCAGCTGCCTGATGCTGCACCACATCGTGGAGTGGGAGAAGGCGGTCGCCGAGATCGCCCGGGTGCTGCGGCCGGGCGGCGTGTTCACCGGCTACGACCTGACCCGCACCCCGCTGGCGACAGCGGTCCACCGGCTCGACCGATCACCGTTCCGATTGGTGAATCCCGACGAACTCGAGGAGGTCTGTGCGCGGCACGGTCTGGCGATGCAGACCCGGACCCGCCTGGCGGGTCAGGTCATGCAGTTCACGTCAGACTGATTCGGCTTCCCGGGGACGGCTCAGCCAGGGCGGGTCGATGCCCTCGTCGAGCCTGCCGTCCTGCTTGGCGTCCAGGTAGCGGAAGTACAGCACGCAGAACACGACCACCAGCATCAGCGACCAGCCGTAGGTGATCTTCATGTACTCCAGGAAGCGCCCCGTCGTGGGCCAGTGCACGAGTAGCCAGCGGTCCATCGTCATGAACCCGTAGATCGCCAGCCAGGCCGGCCAGTTGCGGATCACCGAGTTCGGCAGCACCACGGTCATCAGGAATGGGAACAGCATCATCGAGTAGTAGCCCTGGCCCAGCGACAGCACCAGGAACGAGGCGATCAGCAGCACGCCAGATGAGGTCAGCATCCAGAACAGCGGATCGCGTTGGCGGTAGTGGCGGTACAGCAGCCACAGGCTGCCGATGGCCAGCAGCAGGAACACGATGCGCAGCAACAGGATCAGCCACATCGGAAGGCCGTAGTAGATGCCGTTGCCCACGATCGAGCTGTTGAAGTAGTCGCGGGTGGAGAAGATGTAGGGCACCGTGTTGCGGACGAAGCCCATCGGGTCCGACACCATGAACCAGCCCACGCCGTTGAACAGCAGTGGCACCCCGATCGCGGTGATGAATGTGTAGAACTGCCGGTTCAGCAAGGGCAGCAACAGTAGTGGCGCCAGCGATGGTTTGATCACCAGCGTCAGGCCGATCGCGACGCCGGCCAGCAGCTGACCGTTCACGGTGCCCGCGAGCATCCAGCGGAAGAACAGCACGCCGCACAGCAGGATGCAGCCGTTGATGTTGGTGAACACCAGGGTGTTGGTCACCGACTCGGTGCAGAACATCGCGAGCAGCAGCGCCGGGAACGCGACCGAGCTGAACGAGAACTTGAACAGCCGTACCAAAAAGTAGGCGGCAAGGATGATCGCCACGGCGTTGAAGAAGACGAACCAGTAGCGCGAGGCGTCCACCGGCAGGTAGCCGAAGGGCGCCAGCAGCAGGGTGCCGCCGGGTGAGTACAGGTAGTGCGGGTCGACGTAGTCGAAGTGCTCGTTGTAGATGTCGAGGCCGAGCTTGAAGTTGATCACCGCGCGGTACACCGGACCGAAGTCGTCGGTGATGTAGCCGTTGGTGGCCAACACGTAGCTGCGATGGATGATCGACATGATCGCGACCGGCCACAGCACCGACCGGAGCACCGTGGCGATGCTCGGCGGGGAGGTACGGGGACGGAACGAGTTCAGAAGACCGACTCGAACTGAATTGGTCGGGGATTCTGCTTCGGCCACCAGCGAACCTTATACCGACGCCGATCGGGCCCGGCGTCAGGCGGGACAGTACGTGTCGGTCTCCGGCAGTTTGCCGTTGTCGAGATAGCCCGTCAGCGGGGGCAGCGCGCACGCGGTGTAGATGCTGGCGCCGTGGCCGATGCCCTGCCACATCACGCGACGATTGTTGGCGCCGGCGTTGATGATGGTCGCGGCGACGGCGGCGACGCCTTCGTTGCCGACGATCGGGTCGTTGCGCACACCGAGCAGCAGCACCGGAATCTTGAGGTCCTGCGGGTCTTTTGGTGCCGTGCTGCTGGGCCAGTTGAGGCATTTGACGAGGTTCAGTGCCCCGACCGTGCCGAACTGCGGGTAGAGCTTGCCCCACGCGACCACCAGCTCACGGACCCGGTCCGGGGTGGGCCTGCTCAGCGCATCGCTGCAGGAGTTGACGAACTGGCCATCGGTCTGGCGGAGGTTGTCGGCCTGGGTGATCAAGGCGGAGATCGGGCCGGCATCACCGGCGCGGGCCGCGGCCAGGGCGGTCGCCAGGTTGTTGGTGGCGGCCACCCGGTCACCTTGGGGGAAGCCCATTCCGGTGGTGATCGCGTCGGCCAGCGTGGCCACCGAGACCCCGCCGGGTCCGCGCCCGGCGCGGGCGTCGGCCAGCAGCCCGTCGACGGCGCCCTTGGGATCGGGGGCCAGTGCGCAGTTGGTGGCCACGCACTGCGCGGCAAACGCGTCGAGCGCTGCCTGCTGGCCCTTCACACGCTGTTCGGCCGCGGCCTCGGCGCCGAGGCCCAACGGCAACGGTGAGTCCAGCACCAGCCGCGACAACTTGTTCGGGTGGGAGCCGGCATAGGCAAGCGCCACCTGGGCACCGTTGCCGATGCCCAGCAGCGCGAGCGAGGGGACGTCCCAGGTGCTGCGCAGCCGTTCCAGATCTTCGGCGGCGTGCGCGTTGTCGTAGGACGAGTCGCCCGGGGCGATCGTGTCGGTGCAACTGGTGGTCGCGGTCACGGTCACCGCACCCAGGTTGGCCACCGGATCGTCGCCGGCCTGAAACTGCGTCTGGTCCAGCATTTCCTGGCGGTCGTAAGCGTCACGGCAATCCAGCGCGCCGGACATGCCGATCCCGCGCCGGTCCACCGCGACGATGGGATGCGTCTTGAGGATGTCGGTTCCCGAGCGCGCCAGCCACGTCGGCAGCTGTACCGAGCTGGGGATGTCGGATCCGGTGGTCATCACCAGGGGGCCGGCGTCGGCCGGCGTCTGCGCCGAACGGGCGCGCACCACGCCGATGCTGACCGTGCCGGTGGCCCCGTTGATCGAGTCGAGATCGGCGTCGTACGTCGCGCAGTCCAGCGTGACATCGGGAGGCGGCTGGACGCCGGCGTCGCCGAACACCCGCGGGGTGCAGTCCCGCCAGGACAGGTCGTTCTTGGGCGCTTCGATGCCGGGGGGACCGGGCGGGGCCGCAGAGCTGGTCACCGGCTGTCCCTGCGGGTGGGCGCCGGAGTCGGTGGCGTAGCGCGGATCTGCGGCGAACAGCGGTGAACAAGCGGTGAGTACGCCCAGTGACAGGACGGGCACGGCGACGGCCGACCTTCTCAGGGCTCTCACCAGCTGATGACGCATGCTGACCACAGTAGCGACCGTTGGGATCGTTACCCGCGGACGTAGCGCGTGTACAGGTAGCCCTCGTCGTCGGTGAGCAGGTGCGCGGGCCGCATCCGGGTATGCGCTTGGCCCGGCCCGGTGGCGATGCGCCGGGCCACCCCACCGACCAGCATCGGTGCCACGGTCAGGCACAACTCGTCGAGCAGGTCGGCTTCGATGAGCAGGCTGAGCAGCGCCGGGCCGCCCTCGGTCAGCACCCGGAACAGCTTGCGTTCGGCCAGGGTCCGTAGTGCCACCGCTGCGTCGACGCGGGTCGGATCGGCACCGGAGGCGTCGAGCACCTCGGCGACCGCGCCCAGCCGGTGCCGGGCGTCCGCCACGGTCTTGGTGGTGGTGAGGATCAGCGGCGGTACCTCGGTGCGGGTGAAGAATCTGGCGTCGGGATCGAGCTCGGCCGATGCGGTGATGACCGCGATGGGCGGCACCTCGGCCTGCCCGCGGCGCTGGCGTTCCTGGCGTTGGGCGACCGACAGCTGCACACCCGAGTAGTTCTCGATCCGCACGGTCGCGGCGCCCATCAGGATGACGTCGGCGGCGTGCCGCATGAGATTGAACACAGCCCGATCACCCGGACCGCCCAGCCCGCCGGACTTGCCGTCCTCGGTGGCGCCGCCGTCCACGCTGCTGATCATGTTGCCGCGCACCCAACATTTTTGCAGGTCATCGGGATATGCGTAGTAGTCGGCCAGTCGTCCGTCGGCGATCTTGTCGACGTTTCCCAGCACGGTCAGCGTTGTCCCGCCGGTGTCATCGGACATGAACTGAATTGGAGCACGTGGCTACGCTGCCTGCATGCACGGGTCCAGCGGCGTCGCTCACCTCGCCGATCGTCATCCCACCGTCACGCCGGAGCGGTTGGTCGCACAGCTGATTCCGCCGCCGACGTTCGCCGACGTCAGCTTCGACAGTTACCGCCCGGATCCCTCCGAACCCTCTCAGGCCGCCGCGGTGGAACACTGCCGCAGTTTCTGCGAGCAGGCGGCGCTGCGGCGCGCGGGCAAGAAGAAGCTGTTCGGCAAACGCGAGGTGCTGCCCGGGGTGGGGCTGTACCTGGACGGCGGGTTCGGCGTCGGCAAGACCCACCTGTTGGCCTCGACCTATTACACGTTGTCGAAAGGTGATTCGCCCACGGCGTTCGCCACGTTCGGTGAGCTGACCCAGCTCGCCGGTGTGTTCGGCTACAACGAGTGCATCGATCTGCTCTCCGAGTACGTGGTGGTGTGCATCGACGAGTTCGAGCTCGACGACCCGGGCAACACGACGCTGATCTCGCGGCTTCTCTCGGCGCTGGTCGAACGCGGGGTGTCGATCGCGGCCACCTCGAACACCCTGCCCGAACAGTTGGGTGAGGGACGGTTCGCCGCCCAGGACTTCCTGCGCGAGATCAACACGTTGGCCCAGATCTTCACCACGGTCCGGATCGAGGGCCCCGACTACCGGCATCGTGATCTGCCGCCGGCTCCAGAGCCGCTGTCCGACGACGAGGTGGCGCGCCGGGCCGACGGCGTCGCCGGCGCGACCCTCGACGACTTCGACGCGCTGTGTGCGCATTTGGCCACCATGCATCCGTCGCGCTATCACGCCTTGATCGAGGGCGTCACCGAGGTGTTCATCACCGGGGTGCACCCCATCGAGGACCAGAGCGTGGCGCTACGGCTCGTGGCACTGACCGACCGCCTGTACGACGCCGGTGTTCCGGTGCTGGCGTCAGGGACCAAGCTGGACACCATTTTCAGCCCGGAGATGGTGGCCGGCGGGTTCAGGAAGAAGTACCTGCGGGCCACGTCGCGTCTACTGGCTCTGACTGCCGCGGCGCAGAAGACCGTCTAGACCGGACGGACCATCACGTAGTCGTTCTCGATGCGGGTGCCGAGCCGGAAGGTCTTGGTGCCGCTGATCGTGAATCCGTTCTTGGTGTAGAACCGCTGGGCCCGGTGATTGTGCTGATTGACGCCCAGCCATACGCAGGTGGCTCCGGATTCCGTCGCGGCGCGCAGAGCGGCGGCCATCAGCGCCTGCGCCCCGCCGCTGCCGTGACGGTCGGGCAGCACATAGATCTTGGACAGCTCGATGGCGGGCCGCTGCGGCACCGCCTGCTGAACGTCGGCGTTGTCCGGCACGCCGTGAATCAGCATGGCGTATCCGGTTATTGACGTTTCCCGGGCGATCAGCACGATCCGGTTCGGGTCGGTGAGGTACTCGCCGAAGCGCTCCTCGGTGAGGTTCTCGGCGATGAATGCGGCGATGTTGTCGGGCGTCACGGACGGGGGACAGGCCAGGGGAAAGGTCGCGGCCGCGACCGCGGCGAGTTCCGGGAGGTCAGCTGCCGTGGCGAGGCTGATCAAGGCAGGGGCGCGCCCGGCTGCCACAGATTCCACTGCGCGAGGTGCTTGCCCGAGCGGGTGTCGGTGAGCACCACATTGGTGACCAGTGCGCGGTAGACGTCCCAGTAGACGTCGCCGTTGACAGTGGCTCCCGGGGGAGCGTTACGCAGCGCCGCTTCGAGCCGGTTGGGCGCGTCGGTGTGCTTGGGCGCGTACGCGTCGGCGTACGGGGTCACGCCGTTGAAGGTGAATGCGAGCGCCATCGCATAGGGATTGGGCGCCTGGATGGTGGTCACCGTGATCGGCACCCGCCACGGCCCGCCCTGGGCGCGCCAGCGTGGCGAGCCGTTCCAGCCCCAACCGGGCGGAACGTCGCTGGCGAGCACGTCGTGCACCGTGACGTCGGCGATGATGCCGTTGTCGGTCTCGACCCGCAGCGTCTCGCCGATGTTGCCGATCGGTGCGCCTTCGGCCGAGGCCGCAGGCGGGGCCACGAGGGCGGCGACCGACACCACCATGGCCGTGAACATGAGTGCAAACCAGCGAGGCATGCCAGGCATGATCGCACAGAGTGAAACGTGTTACAGCCGGTTGGGGTCAGGACACCCAGGGCCCGACGCCGCCCACCTTGTCGATCCGGATGCGGGTCAGCCAACCGGGCGGCGCATCCTTCGGTGGGAACGGAACATCCGGGGCGGCCAGGACCTGTGCCAGTTCCTTGAGGAGTTCCGGCGCGCCGCCTTCGACGATGCGCGCCGTGCCGGTGACCGCCAGGTACGGGCGCATCGCCTCGCCGACGCGGCCCGGGTCGACGATCGTCACCGCGACGCGAGGATCGCGGCGGACGTTGCGCACCTTCTTGTGTTCGGACAGATGGGCGATGACGAGCTCGTCGCCGTCCGGGGTCGACTGCAACGCCGCCCAGACCAGGGAGACCTGTGGGCTACCGTCGGGATTGAGCGTGACGAGCGTGGCGTCGGCGCCGGCGCCGATCAATTCGCGTGCGGCGTCATTGAGTTTCACGGAATGTTCTACGGTTGCGCGGCCGCTTTCATTCCCGGTTCATTCCTGGGACGTCTCCTGATCCTTCGCGGCGAACGGTGCCAGGGCGGCAGCCAGTTCGGTCTCGAATCGTTGCGGGTCGACGCCGAGGCGGCGCAGCGGCCCGTCCTCGCCTTCGGCCTCGGCCAGGGCGAGCAGAATGTGTTCGGTGCCGATGTAGTTGTGGCCGAGCCGAAGTGCTTGGCGGAAGGTCAGTTCCAGCGCCTTCTTGGTGCCCCCGTTGAACGGGATCAGGGCCGGGACCTCCGCGGCAGGCGGCGGCAGGGTGATGGTAGCCCGGGCCGATTCAGCGGTGATGCCTTGGTTCGCAAGGAGTTTGGCGGCCAGTCCCTCCGGTTCGGCGAACAGCGCCAGCAGCAGGTGCTCGGGGGTGATCTCGGCGTTGCCCGCTGCGTGCGCGGCGTTCTGGGAGGCCACGACGACGTTGCGGGCCCGGGGGGTGAAACGGCCGAACCCGGCGTTGGGATCGAGGGTGGACGGATTGAAATCGGGAACCTTTGGCACGAAGCGCTTTTGGGCCGCCTGCTTGGTGACGCCCATGGCCTTGCCGATGTCGGTCCAGGAGGCGCCCGAGCGCCGGGCCTGGTCGACGAAGTGGCCGATGAGGTGGTCGGCGATCTCGCCGATGGCGTCCGCGGCGATGACCGCGTCGACCAACTGGTCAAGAGGTTCGGTGTGGGCCTTCTTGATCGCGCCGATGAGGTCGTCGAGACGGACGGGGTTGGTGACGGTGACGGGTTGGCTCATAGCGTCAACTCTAGGTTGACGATGAGGCAACGTCAACCAAAGGTTGACGATGTCGCGCGACCGGTGGCGGAGCGCCGGGTACCCCGCCCATGCGGATCGGGCAAGATAACGCCGGTGAATCTCGAAGAGCGCGTGCTCAAGCTCTTGCGGCCCGTGCTGCGACCGGTGATGCGGGTGCTGTCGCTGCGCACCATCGTCATCGTCGGCGCGTTGTCGGTGGTCGTCACCGTGATCACGCTCGGCACCTGGGTGTGGATCGGCGTCACCAACGACCAGTACAGCCAGCTGGACCGTCGTCTCGATTCACTGAGCAGCCTCGGTGACGTGAGCACATTGCTCAGCGCCACCAAGCAGGGTTCGACGGACGAGTCCATGCGCGACGACGGCGGGCTGGTCCGCACCGCGCACATCGGCGGTGTCAGCGTCTCGGTCCCCAGCGACATCGTCCTGCCGAAGCTGGAGAACGGTTACGCCAACACCACGATCGACGGGGTCGAGTACCGCGTGCGCACGTTCACCGCGGGTCCGGCCAGCATTGCGCTCGGCGCGCCGCTGGCCGAGACGCAGCGCCGGATCGACGAGCTGCATCTGCGGGTATTGCTGATCTGCGGCGGCGTCATCGGCAGCACCGTCGTGGTGGGCTGGATGATCTCGCTGGTGATGATCACCCCGTTCCGCCTGCTGGCCCAGCAGGCCCGTGCGATCAACGCGCAGTCCAAGCCCGACGAGGTGCAGGTGCGTGGTGTGCGCGAGGCCGTCGAGATCGCCGAGGCGGTCGAGGGCATGCTGGCGCGCATCGGCAATGAGCAGGAGCGCACCAAGGCCGCGCTGGAGTCGGCCCGCGATTTCGCCGCGGTGGCCTCCCATGAGCTGCGCACCCCGTTGACGGCCATGCGCACCAACCTGGAAGTGCTGTCGACCCTGGACATGACCCCTGCGCAGCGTGACGAGGTGATCGGGGACGTGCTGCGCACGCAGAGTCGGATCGAGGGCACGCTGACCGCCCTGGAGCGGCTGGCGCAGGGGGAGTTGACCACGGTCGAGGATTTCGTGCCGATGGATGTCACCGAGCTGCTCGACCGTGCGGCACACGACGCGTTACGGACCTATCCGGGCTTGCGGGCCACCCTGATGCCGTCGCCGACGGTGCTGATGCTGGGTATGCCCGCGGGCCTGCGGCTGGTGATCGACAATGCGATCGCCAACGCCGTCAAGCACGGTGGTGCGACCGAAATCCGGCTCAGCGCAGTCAGTTCGGCCGATGATGTGCAGATCGTCGTGGACGACAACGGGTCTGGGGTGCCCGAGGCGGAGCGGGCCGAGGTGTTCGAGCGGTTCGCCCGCGGTTCCACCGCGTCGCGTTCGGGATCGGGGCTCGGTCTGGCGCTGGTGGCCCAGCAGGCCGAATTGCACGGCGGCACAGCTGCATTGCTGGAGAGCCCATTGGGCGGTGCGCGGCTGCTGTTACGGCTGCCGCTGACGCGGGCCCGGGCGCGGGTCGAGGATGCGCCGTTCTGAGCCGGTAACGCTCAGCAGTCCTGAGCCGGTGGCCGGGCCAGCAGTTCGTCGAGGAAGCCGGCAGCCTCGCGTCCGGCGCGCTCCACATCGCCGGCGGCGATCGCCTCGACCAGCTCGTCGTGCGGGAAGATGCCACCGGGAGTGGCGCTGGTGGTCGCGACGCTGGCGGTGATCGCCTCGAGCAGTCCGCGATAGATCTCGATCAGCACCGGGTTGTGCGATGCGCGCACGACGGCCAGGTGAAATTCGGTGTCGGAGTGGGCGAACTGCGCGTGGTCGGTGATGTCGGTGTGCGCCAGGTGGGCACGTAGCTCGGCGACGTCTTCGTCGGTGCGCGCTGTGGCGGCCAGGCGGGCGCCCTCCACTTCCAGGCAGCGTCGCACCTGTAGCACGTCGCGCAGTTCGGATCCGCAGAGCCGACGCAGTGTTGCCGACACCTCGCTGGTGGCGCGTACGTAGGTGCCGTCACCCTGGCGGACCTCGAAGATGCCGTTGTGCGCCAGTGCCCGGATGGCTTCGCGCACCGTGTTGCGTCCGACGCCGAGGGCCTCGACCAGTTCAGGCTCGGTGGGGATCCGGCTGTCGATCGGCCATTCGCCAGAAGTGACGAGGGTGCGCAGCTGCTCGATGACCTGGTCGACCAGGCCGGTGCGGCGCGTTGTGGCGAGCGGCACTCAACTGTCCTTTCATCCAATCATGGGATGTATGGCACTATAGCCGGGTGGGTAGGACTCTGCGCAACGAATCCCGGAACGGTTACGAGCATGATTTGGAGCTCGAGCTGGACGGTGCCGTAGAGGTCCGCCCCGGGACGATGGCGGCAGGCGGAGCCCTGCTGGTCGTGGCGGTCATCCTGACCGCACTGAACCTGCGCCCGGCCATCACCAGCATCGGACCCGTCCTCGGGGAGATGCGTGAGTCGCTCGGCGCTTCGGCGGTCTGGGCCGGCGTGCTGACCACCCTGCCCGGCCTCTGTTTTGCCGCGGCCGGCCTGACGGCACCGTGGTTGGCCCGCCGGATCGGGCTGGGCCGGGCGATCTCGGTCGGCCTGATCATCCTCAGTATCGGCCTTGTCGTGCGCGTGCTCGACGGCCCGTACGTGGTGATCGGCGGAACGCTCGTGGCCACCGGCGGCATCGCCCTGGTCAATGTGCTCATCCCGGTCGTGATCAAGGGGTCGTTCCCGGCGCAGATCGGCCTGATGACCGGCGTCTACACCGCCGCCCTGCAAGGTGGCGGCGCCTTGGGCTCCGCGGTCACCCCACCCCTGGAGCCGCTGCTCGGTGGCTGGCGCGGTGCGCTGAGCTCCTGGGCGTTGGTCGCGCTCCTCGCGCTGCTGTTCTGGCTGGTGGGTGCTCGTGGAATCAGCCGGGCGCGCACCGCCGGCGCGGCTGCGGGTGGATCCGGACGGTCCCTGCTGCGCAGTCCGCTGGCCTGGACGGTCACGTTGTTCTTCGGCTGCCAGTCGTTCCTGGCCTACGTGGTGATGGGCTGGCTGCCCGAGGTGTTCATCGACAGCGGGATCAGTAAGACCGACGCCGGGCTGTTGCTCGGACTGGTGTCGATCCTCGCGGTGCCGATCAGCCTCATCGTGCCGCCGCTGGCCGCCAAGCAGAAAAACCAGAGCGGGTGGATCCTCGGGCTCGGCGTGATCGGGATCGCCGGCACCGTCGGCCTGCTGGTGAATCCCGGCGCGGCGCCGCTGTTGTGGAGCTTCCTCATCGGTATCGGGATGAGTGTGTTCTCGCTGGCGCTCACCGTCATCGCGCTGCGCGCCCGCAACGCCGAGGACACCGCCCGGCTGTCCGGGATGGCACAGGGCTTCGGCTATCTGTTGGCCGGCGTCGGCCCGTTCTCGTTCGGGCTGCTGCACAACATGACCGCGGGCTGGACCGCGCCGTTTGTCATGGTGCTCGTGGTCTACCTGGTGCAGATGGTGGCCGGTGCGCTCGCCGGTCGTAACCGCTACGTCTGAGCCACAAGCCTGGCTTGTGATGCCACAACGTCGGGACCCCTACTGGTGATCGGTTCTGCCCACCACCATGGGTGAGGTGACCACGTACGCAGCCGCCTATGCAGCCGAAAGGCCGTTCCACACCGCTCTGCTGGCCGAATTGGACAGCGCGGGGTCAGCCTTCCGGCACATCACGCCGAACTGGTTCGCCTCGGTGATGGGCACCGGAATCGTCGCGACGGCCGCAGCCACCTTGCCGCTGCACATGCCCGGATTGCACGAATTCGCCACTGCGGTATGGGTTCTCGCCGGGACGGTGTTGGCAGTGCTCACCGGGGCGTTCGCCACGCACTGGATCCGGCATCGCGATCAGGCGAAAGCCTATGCCGCGCACCAGGTGATGGGGCAGTTCTACGGCGCGCCGGCCATGGCACTGCTCACCGTCGGCGCGGGGGCGCTGCTGCTCGGTCCGGCGGTCATCGGCCCCTCCGCGGCATTGGCCCTCGACGTGGTGCTGTGGATCGCCGGTTCGGTACTGGGATTGGTTGTCGCCCTGTGGCTTCCGTTCGCGATGATCACCCGTGAGGATCACACCGAGGTAGAGGCCGTCCCCGCCTGGATGATGCCGGTCGTATCACCCATGGTGTCGGCCTCCACCGGCGCTCTGCTGCTGTCGCACCTCGGCCCGGGGCAGGCGGGGATGACCCTACTGGTGGTCTGCTATGCGATGTTCGGCCTGAGCCTGTTGGCCGGTCTGATCACCACGACCATGGTGTACTCGCAGCTCATGCACGGCGGCTTCACTCAGGTGCAGGCGATTCCCACGGTCTGGATCGTGCTCGGTGTCGTGGGCCAGTCGATCACGGCGGCCAATCTGCTGGCCTCCCACGCCGGGTCGGTGCTCACCGACGCCGCGACGATCTCGGCGCTGCACGCCTTCGGAATCGTGTACGGCCTGGTGATGGGTGGATTCGGGGCGTTCGTGTTGTGCCTCGCGACCGCGCTGACGGTGCATGGTGCCCGGCGTGGGTTGTCGTTCAGCCTGACCTGGTGGAGCTTCACGTTCCCGGTGGGTACGTGCGTGACGGGTGCGTCCGCGCTGGGCGCTGCCACCGGTGCCGCGGCCATCTCCTGGCTGGCGGTCGCGTTGTATGTGCTGCTGCTCGGCGCATGGGCCACGGTCGCCACCAACACATTGCGTGGCGTGCAGTCGGGTCGCCTACTGCGCGGCTGACGGTGGGCGGTGTTGATGTGACGCGATGTGACCGAGCAGATCGCGCACCGCGCCGGCCGGCGGGGTGCGCCCTCCCGACCAGATGGCGCGCAATTCGCGGCGCAGGTCCAGTCCGGCGATCGGCACCTCGCGTAGCCGGCCAAGGGTGAGGTCGTCCCCGACGGCCAGCCGACTCATCACCGCGGGCCCGGCGCCGGCCAGCACCGCGGCGCGCATCGCCGACGCCGAGGACAGTTCGATCGCGGGATCGGCTTGCCGGCTCGACGGGCCCAGCACCGACCGCAGTGCAGAGCTGAGAGCATCCCTTGTGCCCGAACCGGTTTCGCGGGACACCAGCGGGGTGTCGTTGAGGTCGGCGGGGCTGACTGCGGCCGATCGCCGAGCCCATTTGTGCTCCGGCGGTACCACAGCGACCAGTTCGTCATGGGCGATCACCCGGCTACCCAAACCGGCGGGCGCGCCGGGGGATTCGATGAAGCCCAGGTCGGCCGACCCGTCGTGCACCGCCGCGATCACCTGATCACTGTTGGCCGCGGTGAGAATGACGTGCGGTGCCGTCGCGTTGCGGCGCGCCGCGTCGGCCTGCAGTGACACCAGCCAGCGCGGCATGAGCTGCTCGGCGATGGTCAGGCTCGCCGCAACGGTGATCCGGCTGTGGCTTTCGCTGCGCATCGCGGCCAGCCCGGCATCCACGCGCCCCGCGACGTCGAGCAACTGGTCGGCCCACTCGGCGACCACCGCGCCCGCAGAGGTCAGCCGCGATCCGCGGGGGCCGCGCTGCACCAGCCGTACCCCGGTCTGGGCCTCGATCGACGCCAGCCGCGAGGACACCGCCTGCTGGGTCAGCCCGAGCTCGCGGCCGGCGGCTCCCAGGCTGCCCGTGCGGGCGATCGCCAGCAGCACTTCGAATGCTGCGAGCTCGGGCATCCGGGTGCTGAGCGGCATGTCCAGGATCGTAGGTTGTGCCCACAAACCACGCTTGTGAACGCACCGGTTGTGGATCGGCGGCGGTGGTCGTGTAGCCTGGCCGACGTGACTATCGGTGTGTGTGCCAGCTATTGGCGCTTTATCAAGGCTCCGGGCGGAGCCGATAAAGCGCAGCACTAAGCACGCATCCACCCGGAGCCCAGGCAGTGACCATCGGTCGCTGCCTTTCGTCGTTACAGGGCGCCGGATCCTCTGCCAGGTGCCCACACCCAGGAAGGCACCTGAAAATGAATTTGGCGCAGATCGCCAACGCCACGACCACGTCGGACCGACGGGTCCGCAGTTTCAGCGCGATTCCCAGCCCGCACGACGTACTGACCGAGTTCCCGCTGGGGGAGCGTCGCGCCGAGCGCGTGGCGCGCGACCGCGATGAGATCGCCGACATCCTGGCCGGTCGCGACGACCGGCTGCTGGTGGTGGTCGGCCCGTGTTCGGTGCACGATCCCGCGGCCGCGCTGGAATACGCCAGCCGGCTGGTCAAGGTCGCCGACGAGCTCAAAGACCAGCTCAAGATCGTGATGCGGGTGTACTTCGAGAAGCCGCGCACCACCATCGGCTGGAAGGGTCTGATCAACGACCCGGGCATGGACGGCACCTACGACGTCGCCCGCGGCCTCCGGGTGGCTCGTCAGCTGCTGCTCGACATCATCGACATCGGCCTGCCCGTGGGTTGTGAGTTCCTGGAACCGACCAGCCCGCAGTACATCGCCGACGCCGTCGCCTGGGGTGCGATCGGTGCCCGGACCACCGAGTCGCAGGTGCACCGCCAGCTGGCATCCGGACTGTCGATGCCGGTCGGGTTCAAGAACGGTACCGACGGCAACATCCAGGTCGCGGTCGACGGAGTGAAAGCCGCTGCCGCCGAGCACGTTTTCTTCGGCATGGACGATCTGGGCCGCGGCGCGGTGGTGAGCACCGAAGGCAACGAGGACTGCCACGTGATCCTGCGCGGCGGCACCGACGGACCCAATTACGGGGCCGACGCGGTGGCCGATGCGGCCGCCAAGTTGGCCGGTGCCGGATTGCCCGGTCGAGTCGTCATCGATTGCAGCCACGCCAATTCCGGCAAGGACCATGTCCGCCAGGCGTCGGTGGCCGCTGAGGTGGCCCAGCAGGTTCGTGATGGGTTGCCGATCAGCGGTGTGATGCTGGAGAGCTTCCTGGTCGCCGGTGCCCAGTCGCCCGAAGCTCGCCCCCTCACCTACGGTCAGTCGGTCACCGACAAGTGCATGGATTGGGACGCAACGGATCTGGTGTTGCGGGAGCTGGCCAAGCGCGAGGGCTAATTCCCGCTCGGCTTGCAGTACTGGCCGCTGGGATCGCGGTCGAACTTGGGCGGGTTGGCGGGATCCAGTTCGATGAGGACGTCGTCCGTGTCGTGGGGCGCGCTGAAGACGACGACGCGTGATCCTGCCAGTGGGACGCGGGAGTGGTGAGCGACCATGTTCGCGGTCACCACTCGGCGTCCGGTCGGCGCGTCGAACGCGACGGTGACGGTGAACTGGGGGTCGTCCGCGGTCCAGCGCTTCAGGAATTTCACGTTGCGCAGCTCTCCGGGCGAACGGACGCCGTGCCGGCGTAGGGCCGTCAGCCAGTCCTGGCGGCGGCGGGTGTACCGGATGCCCCGCCAGGCCGCGAATGTGGAGATTGCGGCGCCGGCCGAGCACGCGGCGCTGAGCACCGCCAGCACCCCGCCGGTGAAATCTCTGAACCAGACCGCCGTGCCGAGCAGCCCGACTGCGACACCGGACAACGCGGGTATCCATGCGATCCAATTGCCGGTGCTGCGTTGCCCGAACGTATCGCGGGCCTCGTCGGCGACGATGCTGGCGAGGATGGCGGGCAGGAACGACCCGACGATCGAGGCGACGCCCAGCCACGGCGACGGATTGTGAGTCTGCATGCTGTGAAACCAGAAGGCCGCCCCGACGGCGACCAGCGCCCACAGCACGAACGTGAGTATGGCGAAGAACCGCAGCGTTTCTGACGGCGGGGAGGCCGGCACCGTGATGGCGCCGTGCTTCTCCACGGTCGAGAAGTGCGGGAGCGTACTTTCCCAGGAGTCCTGCCGTGCGGTGTCATTGGTCACGCGGTGGTCCCTTCTGCCGGGGGATCACCAATATTGCCGTGGCAGCGCCGGAAACGGGCGTCACGGATGGCCGATGGCGCCAGTTCTCACGAATTGTTCACAGCCTCAACACAGACCGGTCAGGTGTTGCCCTCGTTCTCCGGGACGGCATCGCTGTGCCAGCTGCCCGGCATCATCGGAGTGGTGGCTCCGGTGCCGAACGTGTCGTCGGCCAGCGTGGTCAGTCCGGCCGGCCCGGCCACGGCGGATTTCGCAGCGGTGCCGGTGAATCCGAGGTTTCCCGCACCGCTGTCAGAGGCGCTGGTGCCGACAGGTTGCTCGGGTGGCGGCACGGCGGCGTCACCGTCGGCGGTCATGAACTCGTAGCGGTAGCCGCGGTCTTTGGCTGTTCCGCCGCGACGCTTGCGAGCCTGGGCCCGTCGCTTGTTGATCGCTGCCGCCGTCGCGGCGGCAGCAGCCGATGCGCCGACGGAGTCCGAGGCCCGGGCGGTGGCGCTGTACTTCGATGTCGAGCCGGAACCGAATCCTGAACCCCCGCCAGGCACCGCATAGAGGGCGTTCTCGGCCCCGGCCGGCATCGGAGCGGCAGTTGACGGTGCGGGGCCGGCGGGCGCAGAGGTGGGTGCCGTCGTAGGTGCGCCACCCGCAGCCACCGATGCCGGTGCCGGGGAGCCGGGCAGTGCGGCGACCGCGGGCTGCTCGGCCGGCTGGACCGCCTCAGGGGCGGGCGCGTCGATCGGAATGTCGTAGGCCTGCGCCAGTCCGACGATCCCGAGCAGGCCGAGCATCGCCGGGGAGGCCGCGGCGACCGCGGCGGCGTAGAGCGGGGTGCCCAGCACGGCGAACACGGCGGTGTAGGCACCGAGGAAGAACACGTTGATGTAGGTGCTGAACAACAAGGACGGATCGGCGATGATTTCGGCGAGGACCTGCGGAATCTTCCACGGCTCGAGAATGAATTCCCTGAGCTGGTCGTACATCCCATAGAAGTGCTCGGATTGCCCGGCCAGCCAGTTGCCGATCGGATCGTTCGCTTTGACCCACTCGACGAACTCCTCGTACGAACTGATCAAGTCGCTCAAGCTCAGCGAAGAGCCAGATTCGCCGGCGCGGGCTGTGGCCGCGGACTGCATCATGGTGGCTGACGCCGATCCGGCTTCGCCGACGCCGGGCGTTACGAGCAGCGGCGCCGCGGTGGACGGGGGTGTGGTCATCACCGCCACCTCTGAGGCGGCTTGGTAGACGGTCATCGTGGTGGCGGCCTGAATCCACATGCGCACGTAATCGGCCTCGTTGACGGCGATGGGGACCGTATTGATGCCGAAGAAGTTGGTGGCGACCAGGACGCCGAGGGTCACACGGTTGGCGGCCAGCTCGGCGAGCGTGGGCATGGCCGCCAGGGCGGCGGTGTAGGACGCCGCCGCAGTCTCGATCTGGGCGGCCACTCCGGCAGTGCTCGCGCTCGTCTCACTCAGCCAGGCCAGGTAGGGGACATGTGCTGCCGTGTAACGATCGGCGCTCGCACCTTCCCAGGCGCCGGCCTGCACGGTGCCCATCAGGGTGGTCAATTCGCTTGCCGCCATGGAGTATTCGGTACTCAGCGAGCTCCATGCCCCGGCGGCGGCCAGCAGCGGTCCGGCACCGGGCCCGCTGCTGAGCAGGGCCGAGTGCACTTCGGGGGGCACGGCCATCCAGACGGGGGCGGTCATCGCAGACCGCCCAACCGGATGCCGGAGGGTGAGGTAGCGCTATTTGCTGCTTCAGGGAGGGGAGTGCAGATGGTCATCGGCGTTGTCCGGGGTTGCAGTGCATGCAGGCGGCCCGGCGTCTCCTTTCGATCGCTTTGCTCCCCCATCAGACAAGTATGGTTAGCATAAGCTAACTTCGGCTGATTTGGGGTATGAACTTCCTATGTTTTGCCGGAATCGTCAATTGGAGTCGGGGCGCGCTCAGCGTCGGTAGGACGGCAGCTTCTCGGCGAGTTCGTCGAAGACGCGCTGGTTGAGGCCGAAGGCCAGTTTCACCTCGTCGACCACGCGGGCGATCTCATCGTCGTCGAGGCCGAGACCGTCGAGGCGGGCGCGGTAGGCGTCCTTGTACGGCTTGGGCCGCATCGGGAAGTGATAGAACGCCAGACCTTCGTCGTCGAGGTCGAACGAACGCCCCAGGATGCGGCCGATGGCCTGGCCCCCGGAGAGGTCACCGAGGTAACGGGTGTAGTGGTGTGCCAAGAGCGCACCGCCCCAAGGGAAATCGGTGAAGCGCGCGCAGTAGGCGCGCACCGCGGGTGAGTCGATCTCGCGATCTGCGCCGGGGGCCCAATGGGCCAGGTCGGCGTCGAGGGCCTCCAACCGCTCGAGCGCGGGGTCGTACACGGCGGCGACGAGGGGGTCGTCGCGATGTTCGCGGACGGCGGTCTCCAGCGCGGCATAGATCGCCCGCAACCGCAGCAGGTAGTCGACGTAGCCCTGCTCGTTGACCCGGCCGTTCAGGAGCTCGGTGACAAACGGCGACTGCTCGGCCGCGTCGTGCTGGTCGGTCGAGTCCTGACGCATCGCTGCCGACAGTGAACGGACGGACTCGGTTGCGACGGCGCTTGGCGGCATACTCGGCTCCACTTGGTAGGGCTCAACTTTGACATGTTGTCAGCATGATGCTGACAACATGTCGGAAACCTAACACGGCGCCGACGGGTTCGGGGAGCTACGGATTGAGGGCGGGTCGCGGCTACGGCGTGGCGCCGAGTGCCCGCAGGACGAAACGTTCGATTGCCTCCACCGGAAGGTGGCGCGGTGCCAGGCATGCATGAATCAACGACAGCGTGGCGGGCTCGTCGTCGATGACGAACTGCCCGGCGGCCACACCCTGAGCCAGGATCTCGCGGAGCACGTCCTCGACCGCCACCACGTGGTCGCGGATGGCCAGCATCGTTTCGGTGGACAGTGCGCCGTAGAGCTGCATGCCCATGCCCATGTGGAATTCCTGCCCGGCCTCGAGCTGATGCCGGATGTAGACCCCCAGGCGTCCGACCGGATCGTCGACCTCGGACAGGGCATCCCGCAGCCCGTCGAGGTAGCGGGTCGTCTCGTGTGAGGCGAAGGCGATCACCACCGATTCCTTGTCGGGGAAGTGGTGATAGATCGCGGTCCGGCCGATCCCGGCCTCTGCCGCCAGTTTGGCCATGGTGATCGCGTCGAAGCTGTGCTCGGCCATGAGTGTGGCGAAAGCCTCGAAAATGCGCTGTTGGACCAGCTCGCGGTGTTCTTCGACCGATGAGGCGCTGATCCTGGGCACGCTCGACTCTAACGCCCGCTGCGGAATCCGAAGCTGTTAGTCCAGCCTTAGCAATCGGCCGGTGATCCTGCGGTCCACTACAGTCTCGGTACTCAATTGAATGAAGGGTGGTACTTCGTGCTGCAGGCTTTGCGGGGTTCGGCCATCCCTTCGCGCGTGGCCGCTGCGGCGCGCACCCTGCATCCGGTCGGATTGTCGCTGGCGCTGCTGTTCTTCGCCTGGTCGATGAGCCCGTCTCTGCTGCCGCGCGCCTGGTATCTGCAAGGAGTCGCGACGGGTATCAGCGTCGGGATCGGGTACGGGTTGGGGTGCGCTCTCGCGTGGGTGGTCCGCCGCTGCGGGGTCAGCCCGCCGTGGTCGTCGCGAACCCGCAAAATCGGGTGGTGGACGCTGGCCGGTGCGGCTGTCGTGGTCGTCCCGACGTTTCTCGTGCTCGGATCGTGGTGGCAGCAGATCCTGCGCGATCTGATCGGCATGCCGCGCACCGAGCGGTCCTTCTACCTCCTGGTGTTGTTGATCGCGGTGGCCATCGCGTTGGCGCTTGTCGCCATCGGGCGTGGATTACGTTGGGCCACCAATCGTTTGACAGTGGTGGGCGGCCGGGTCGTGCCCGGCCCGGTGGCCAGGCTGGCCGCGGTGGTGATCGTGGTGGCACTGCTGGTGATGGGGCTCGACGGCGCGTTGCATCGTGGACTTCTGACCATGGCCGAACGTTCCGCGAAGGTGGCCGACAAGAGCACCGCCGAGGGTGTGACGCAACCGAGCGCACCGGAGCGTTCCGGTTCGCCGGCCTCGGCGCAGGCGTGGGATTCGCTCGGCCGGGAAGGTCGCACCTTCGTGGCCGGAGGCCCGAGCGCGCAACAGATCTCGACGGTGACCGGTGCTCCGGCGCTCACCCCGATCCGGGTATACGCGGGCCGCACATCTGCGGACAGTGTCGCAGGCATCGCCGAGCGGGTGATCGCCGAACTGCACCGCACCCACGCCTTCGAGCGCAAGGTGCTGGCTGTGGTGACGACGACGGGCCGGGGCTGGGTGAACCCGAACGTGGCGGCCGCGCTCGAATACGTCAACGGCGGGAACACCGCGATCGCGTCCATGCAGTATTCCTTCCTGCCCAGCGCGCTGTCCTTCATCGCCGACCGCGAGACCCCGCCCCTGGCAGGCCAGGCGTTGTTCGAAGCGGTGCACCGGGTTTGGGCGGCCCTGCCGGAAGCCAAGCGTCCGAAACTGGTGGTGTTCGGGGAGAGCCTGGGGTCCTTCGGCGGCCAGTCGGCATTTGCCTCTGGTGCCGACATCGTCGCCCGCACCGACGGTGCGCTGTTGGTCGGCACACCCAATTTCGCGCAGCCGTGGGGCAGGCTCACCGCCAACCGGGACGCCGGCTCGCTGGAGCGACTGCCGGTGGTCGACGGTGGCCGTCACATCCGGTTCGCGTCCCGCACCTCCGATGTGAATCTGGCCGGCTCGTGGGAGTTTCCGCGCGTGGTGTTCTGGCAGCATGCCAGTGACCCGATCACCTGGTGGTCGTTCGATCTGCTGTTGCACCGCCCGGACTGGTTGCGGGAGCCGCTGGGGCCCGATGTGGACCCGGGAATGCGCTGGCTGCCGTTCGTCACGTTCTGGCAGGTGACGCTGGACATGATCTTCTCCGCCGAGGTGCCCTACGGGTACGGGCATGCCTTCGGCCCGGACGCCGCCGACCTGTGGGTCGACATCCTGGATCCGCCGCACTGGGATCCGGCCATGACACAACGAATTCAGGATGCGATCACCGTCGGTTGAGGTGCGGGCAGAACCCGCTCGCCGTCATCGGAACACATCGCGGAACAGCTCGCGCCACATCGCCTTGCCGCCGAGATCGTCAACGCCACCCTCGTGACGGCCCAACGATGACCAGACCATCCGAAGCTGCTCACGGCCGCCGGGAAGCTCTTCGAGGCTCGGATTACACCACCTCTGGTAGTACTCGCTGGCCCGGTATGTCTCACCGTGTTTCCGGAATCCGGCCAGCAACCTGAACTCGACGATCCACGGAACGGCGGCCGCGATTGTGGTCGGGATCTTGACGTACCACGCAATCACCGGAACCGCGAATGGCGCGAGAAGGTCGAAGGCGTAGTGCAGGTTCGCGGGATACAGCCATTTGGTGCCCTCCTCCAGCAGGTGGGCAATATTCAGGCTGAACCACCATGCTGCGGCGGTGATAGTCCAGCCGACCCAGGGCCAGTGCAGCGATACGACTTTGACGAACAGGAACCAACTGGTCAGGACGTGAAGACAGACCGCGATCTGCATGGCCCAGAAACAGATGATCAGGATCCACAACACGAAGCCGAGAAATACCTGTGCTCCCAGAGTGATGCCGCGTGCCCACATCATGAAGGCCGTCGTCGCGAACCAGAGAAGGGTGGCCCCGAACAGCGCCCACTGACCCGCTTTCTTCCAACCGGTCGCCGCCCTGATGTCGGGCAGGATTCTGGTCTTGACCGCCACGATCAGGGCCACCATCACAGCCACTGCGCACGAGTTGGCGAGGATGTTGGGATAGAAAGCCGCCGCGCCCAGAAGCTCGCCGAGAAACTCGGGAGTGCGTGACATCGCCTGCGCGACGAGCCTGGCCGTCGCATTCAGAGCCCACACTGAAGCGGCGAGGATCAAGAATGTGGCAATCATCATCGGGAGCATGCGGTGCAACCGCGCGCCGCGATTGCTGCGTTTGAAGCTCTCCTGAATCTCGCGATGCCACCGGTAATAACTGCCGGCCGTGGTCCGCAGTCCCCGTGAGATGGTGACCATCCCTCTGCCCTCCGCTCTCGACGGCTTTGGGCATGAGTTTCTACGAGGGGTCCGACATCTTGGTCAGTCGATGGCGGGTGGGCGCGGTTCACAGGCCACCACTGAATACACAGACCGCTCGAGCGAAGTCGAGCGGGTCCTCGTGACCGCACCTTTGAGCGGATGACGGGATTCGAACCCGCGACCCTCACCTTGGCAAGGTGATGCGCTACCAACTGCGCTACATCCGCGCGCCACGAGCGAGATCGTCGCCCGTCGCGAAGCAGGACATTAGCCCACCAACGCGTGAAGGCACAAATCCCTCGGTCTGACATGCATTGTGGGGCAACGTAAGCGGTGCGGCCCACCAACCTGGTAAGGCTCAGGGCGGCGCTGAACCGGATGCCGGCGGTGGGCGGCAGCGGGCAGTCGTAGGATTCCTGGATGCCGCTCAACGTCGGTGAGACGTTCGTCGTGTTCCGGATCATTCGACCGCTGGAGTCTGAGGGAACGGGGGAGTTGTACCTCGCTCAGCATCCCAGGCGTTCTGGCCGTGAGGCACTGACGGTGCTTCCCGCGCATTGGTCCGCCGAACCCGGCTACCGGGACCGGTTCTTTCGTGACGCGGACCTTGCCGCCACGTTGTGGCATCCCAGCATCGCCAGGGTCCATGATCGCGGAGAGCACGGCGGACACCTCTGGATATCGACGGATTTCGTCGACGGCACGGATCTCGCGGATCTCCTCGATCAGCGACGCCCAGGCGGCCTATCGCGCGAACAGGTTTTCCGCGTCATCCTCGCGATTGCCGGGGCGCTCGACTACGCCCACAAGCACGGGCTGCTGCACCGCGACGTCAGGCCGGCCAACATCATCGTCGCTGACGTCGACGGCGATACCGAGCCGGGTGCCGTTCTCGTCGGCCTGGGTATCGCCCGCGACGTCAGGCCCGGGGACAGCCCCGGCTACGCGGCACCTGAACAGCTGGTGGGGGAGGAGGCCGATGGCCGGGCGGACCAGTACGCCTTGGCCTGCACCGCGTATCACCTCTTGACCGGGACGCAGTTGTTCGCCCACGCTAATCCCGCGGTCATGGTGAGTCGCCACGTCAACTCCAAGCCGCCGGCATTGGCCGACATCCGGCCCGAGTTGGCCGACCTCGACCCGGTGCTGGCCAAAGCGCTCGCCAAGAACCCGGAAGACCGGTTCCCCAGCTGCGGCGCGTTCGCGCACGCGCTGGCCGACGAAACTCCGGTACCCGCACTGACTTTGGCGCCGGCACCGGCCGTACCCGTACCCGGCCGACAGAGCGTGTCCCGGGTGCTGCAGAAACCAGGTTGGTTGCCCGCAGCGGCGATCGCCGCCGTCGGCGTCGTCAGTCTCGGGCTGTGGCAGCTGTGGCCGTCCCCGGACGCCGCAGCGAGTGAACAGCCCAGCTCGCTGCCGAGCACCGACACCGCGACTGTCTCAAATGTGGCGACCGCCCCACCGCCCATCGCCCCGGTCTTTGACGGCCTGTACCGCCTCGACTACGACAATCCCGGCGCCACCCTCAACGGCAACCCCTGGCCGGGTGCCGGCAACCAAATCGCAAGCTATTGGTGGGCATTTCGATCGGCCTGCAAACCGTCGGGGTGTGTCGCCACGTCGACGCGGATGGATGGCTCCAACCATGCCGTCCCGTACACCGAAGGTGGCGGCATGACAGCCGTGTTCCGCCTGCTGAACAATTCTTGGCAGGCTGGTCCAGGGAGGGGCTCACTGCCCTGCGAGGTGCCCCTCGTCGGGCAGGCGCAGGCGATGGACACCGCCTTGGCATTGACGCCACAGCCTGACGGCATGCTGGCGGGCGCGCAGACCACCACCATCCAATCCAACGAGTGCGGGCTGCAAGGTGCGGTGATCACCGTGCCCGTTCGCGCCACCCGGCTCGAAGAGGTTCCGCCGGGCAGCCCGATCGCCGACCCTGTCGCCATCCCGGACCTGCTGCCGCCCGTTCCTGCGTTGCCCCCACCGATACCGGCCGGCCCTCCGGTGCCTGCGCCGCCGCTTCCGCCGGCTCCTCCGGTGCTGCCGCCACCGTCGATCGGCCCGATCATGCCGAGCCCCGTCCCGCCCGCTGTGCCCATGCCGCCGGCCCCGCCACCTCCGGTGCAACTGCCGCCGGCGTAGCAGCCGCCTGGGGGTTTGTCCGGACTCCGTACGGGATCAGCCCAGGCCTCATCGGCATCACCGTTAAGTAGCGCGGGATGAGTAGTGGCGGTCCCTTCGACCAGAACGAGGCACCCGTAGACGGCCTCACCAATTTTGTTGGTGGCATACCGTCTTTCGAGCGGTGATGACTGAGAATGATCTGTGGCGATCGACACTGAGGCGCTCATGAGCGCGTGGTCTGAGGGCCGCACGGCAAAACTGCGCGCAGCCAACCCGTATTACGGGTAACACCAGTTGGCGAGGATGTGGATGCTCGGCTACAAGAGAATGCTGCGTGAACGGTTGGATCGTTCGCCCGCCCGGCAGAAGTACCTGGCTCGCGAGCGCGTCATCGCGGAGTTTGTGGCGCGCAACGGGTATCGGCCCGCTGCGGTTGATCGCCACCTCCGCGAGTGACGGTGAGCCCGGTCAACTCTGGCGCGACGCCCGCCACAGCTTCGGCGGCCACTTCGTCGTTCTGTGCGTGGATCTCGTCGCGATCGTTCATATCTTGACCGTGGTGCGAGTACCTACAGAGAAACGGGCAAAAAAATAGCCCCTGATCAGGGGCTATGCTGGTGCGCGATACTGGGATTGAACCAGTGACCTCTTCCGTGTCAGGGAAGCGCTCTCCCGCTGAGCTAATCGCGCGGGTTGAAACTGTTACTTGGAGGTGGAGACGGGAATCGAACCCGTGTGCACGGCTTTGCAGGCCGTTGCCTCACCACTCGGCCACTCCACCGCTGGGGTTGATGCCACAATCGCACCTTCGAGCGGATGACGGGATTCGAACCCGCGACCCTCACCTTGGCAAGGTGATGCGCTACCAACTGCGCTACATCCGCGCGCCACGGGCGAGATCGTCGCCCGTCGCGAAGCAGAACATTAGTCCACCGATGCGCGCAGACACAAATCCCCATGACGGCAGGGCAACGTGCGGCCAACAACCGTGTTTCAGAACAGCTGATAGGCCTCCCGTGAAAGGACGAATCCATGGCGGGTTTTCGTGTCGCGACAGGTGATGCCGGTGTCAGCGCTCTCACATCGCAGTGTTCCGGCGGTGATCGAGTCTCCGTAGCCCAGTTCGGCGCCCGCGCCCAAGGTGGTGTCGCCCGCGCAGACGAACGCGGCGGGCCTGCCGGGGCTCAACGTGACGCCGTGGCCGTAAGCGAACTCACAACTGGCCGGGCGCAGTGGTGGTGCCCAGCTACGGTCGCGGATATCGCAGCGCGCCATCGAGGCGTCGAGGTAGCACCCCACGTTGCCCGACGGTGAGGTGAAACCCGTCAACTCCGTGACCTGCCGATTCACCAGCCGGGAGGTGACCCGAGTGCCGGGCGTTACGGCAACAGTGTCATCTGTCATGGGGGCCGGGCCACTGTGGCAGCCGGAAAACAGGGCACTAGCAGCAAAAACGGCGCCGCTGACCGCCGGCCAACGGACCCGCAGGTGAACCATGACGGGTGACCATACGCCCGCATTGGCGTGCATATTTGGCAAATCAAACAAGTGGATCGCGCGGGCACCGATTCGGGCCTCACCGGGCATGCGTGCTAGTGTTCGACGTCGTTCCCACGGTCTCGTAGCTCAGTGGGAGAGCGTCCGCCTCACACGCGGAAGGTCGCTGGTTCGAACCCAGCCGGGACCACCATCACCTCAGGCGGCTTCGGAGTATCCGGAGCCGTTTTTTCGTGGCAGGACACACACTTCACCGTGAGCCAGTGTTGTCCGTCCGATTCGGTAGGGTCCTCCGACGTGACTCAAGGCGTGACCGTTGGAACCATCAAATCCGTAACCGCCCGTCTGGCCGAGGAACTCGCCGTGGGCGAGGGGCAGGTCGCCGCGACGGTGGCACTGCTGGACGAGGGCTCGACGGTGCCGTTCATCGCCCGGTACCGCAAGGAGGCCACCGGCGGCCTCGACGATGGTCAGCTGCGCACCCTTGAGGAACGCCTGGGTTATCTGCGTGAGCTCGACCAGCGCCGCGAAGCGGTGCTGGCCTCGATCCACGAGCAGGGCAAGCTCACCGATGAGTTGAGGGCCGCGCTCATGGCGGCTGAGACGAAGTCGAGGGTCGAAGACATCTACCTGCCGTACAAGCCCAAGCGGCGCACCAAGGCCCAGATCGCCAAGGAAGCCGGCCTGGAACCGCTGGCGGAGCGCCTGCTGGCCGATCCGACGCTGGTGCCCGACGAGGTGGCCGGTGAGTTCCTGGGCGACGACGTCGCCGACGCGGCCGCGGCACTGGAAGGTGCTCGCCACATCATCATCGAGCGGGCCTCCGAGGACGCCGAGCTGGTGGGTGCCACCCGTGAGAAGTTCTGGGCCGACGGCTCCCTCCGTACCGCTCCTTGGTCTGAAGAGGCAGCGAAAAGCCCTGCCGCACAGAAGTTCCGGGATTACTTCGAGTTCTCCGAACCGCTGGAGAACATGCCGTCGCACCGGGTCCTCGCCGTGCTGCGCGGCGAGAAGGAGCAGGCGCTGTCGCTGAACTTCGACGGTGGTGAGGACGAGCAGTACCAGGCGATGATCGCGCAGGCCCTCGGTATCGACATGACCGTCAAGGCGCCGGCGACGCCGTGGCTGGCCACCACCGTACGGTTGGCCTGGCGCGCCAAGCTGATGATCTCGGCTGCCGTCGACGCACGTATCCGGCTGCGTCAGCGCGCTGAGGAAGAGGCGGTCGCGGTGTTCGCCCGCAACCTCAAGGATCTGCTGCTGGCCGCGCCTGCCGGCACCCGCACCACCCTCGGCCTGGACCCGGGTTTCCGCACCGGGGTCAAGGTCGCCGTCGTCGACGCCACCGGCAAGGTGGTCGATACCTGTGCGATCTTCCCGCACCAGCCCCAGAAGCAGTGGGATCAGGCCAAGGCCACCCTGGCGGCGCTGGTCGCCCGGCACAACGTCGAGTTGATCGCCGTCGGAAACGGCACCGCCTCGCGCGAGACCGACGCGTTGGCCGCAGAGCTGATCGCCGATATCCGCTCGGCGGGGGCGAACGCACCGGTAAAAGCCATGGTCAGCGAGGCGGGTGCGTCGGTGTACTCGGCTTCTGAATACGCCGCGCGGGAGATGCCGAACCTCGACGTGACGCTGCGCGGCGCGGTCTCGATCGCCCGCCGGCTGCAGGATCCGTTGGCGGAGTTGGTGAAGATCGATCCGAAGTCGATCGGCGTCGGGCAGTACCAGCACGACGTGACGCCGGGCTCGCTGGCGCGCAGCCTCAACGCGGTGGTCGAGGACGCGGTGAACGCCGTGGGTGTGGACCTCAACACCGCCTCGGTGCCACTGCTGGCCCGGGTGTCGGGGGTTACCGAATCCCTGGCCGAGGCCATCGTGGCGCACCGCGAGAACGCCGGCGCCTTCCGCAGCCGCAAGGCGCTGCTGGACGTTCCGCGCCTGGGCCCCAAGGCCTTCGAACAGTGCGCGGGCTTCCTGCGTATCCGCGATGGGGAGGACCCACTGGACGCTTCCGGGGTGCACCCCGAGTCCTATCCGGTGGTGCGGCGCATCCTGGACCGCTCCAACGTGACCCTGGCCGAACTGATCGGTGACGAGCGCACTCTGCGGACGCTGAAGCCCGCCGACTTCGCCGATGAGCGGTTCGGTGTTCCCACCGTCACCGACATCCTTGCCGAACTGGAGAAGCCTGGGCGTGATCCACGTCCGGCGTTCTCCACCGCCACTTTCGCCGCCGGGGTCGAGAAGGTCGCCGACCTCAAGCCGGGCATGGTGCTGGAGGGCGTGGTGACGAATGTCGCGGCCTTCGGCGCCTTCGTCGATGTGGGTGTGCACCAGGACGGGCTGGTGCACGTCTCGGCGATGGCCGACCGGTTCATCTCCGACCCGCACGAGGTGGTGAAGTCCGGTCAGGTCGTCAAGGTCAAGGTCGTCGAGGTCGACGTGGAGCGGCAGCGCATCGGGCTGACGCTGCGGCTCAACGACAACCCACAGCAGGGCAAGCGACCCGACCGCAACGACCGGGGCGGCCAGGGCGGCCAGAACCGCGGCGGCAATCAGAACCGGGGCGGGGACCGGCGAAACCAGAACCGCGGCAACAACTCCGGTCGCCGAGAGTCCAATCAGCCGACGGGCTCGATGGCCGAGGCGCTGCGCAACGCAGGCTTCGGCAAGTAGCGGCTACGCGGTCTGCTCCGGGGCCTCATCGGCCTCGGAGCGGTGGCGGCGCCACGACCGGTAGCCGCGGTGGGCGGCGAACGTCCCGATGACCGCCGTGACGCACCACACCCCGATGGCCGTGTAGGCCAGCGGGGCCGACAGATCACCGATCGACGCGCCCAGCGCGGTGTAGACGAAGGCCCGCGGCACCGAGCCGATGAACGCCCCGGCCGCCATCTGCCACAGCGGCACGCCGAATGCCCCGAAGGCATAGGAGGCCAGCGCGTCGGATATGCCGGGGACGAAACGCTGCCCGACCACCGCCCAGAGGCCGCCTCGCTCTATCTGGTGGTCCAGCCGGTCTGCTCGTTGCGCCCCGAGCAGGGCTCGGGCGCTGTCGCGGCCCGCGCGCCGGCCGATGAGGCTGGCCACGACCGCCGTGCCGACCGTCGCGCCCAGGGTGACGAAGGTGCCCAGCACCGGGCCGAACAGCACCCCGCTGCCCGCGGCGAGGATGGGGCCGGGCACGAACAGCGCTCCGAGGGCGGCCGAGACCACGACGTAGGCCAGGGGTGCGGCCGGACCGGTGGCGGCGATCCAGCTCCTGATGTCGTCGACATCGATGACGCGGGCCACGGCCACCAGATAGAACAGGCCGAACAGAAACGCGGCGAAGGCGACGAGCCGCAGGATGTGCGGTCGCCGCGGGCCGGCGGGGGAGTCGTCGTCAGTCATGGCGGCCACGATTCTCCCGTACCGGATCTCACCCGGACGCCGCGTCGATCACGCCGTCGAGAATCTCACGTGAGGTCGACAACTCCCGGATCGCCTGCTCGATCCGGTCGCGCTCGGCCGAGAGCGCGTCCAGGAGGCGGGGCGTGGCCTCTGCGGCGGGGCCGCCGTCGGCGTCGCGCATACAGGGTAGGAGCGACGAGATCGTGCGACTGTGCAGCCCGGCGGCGTAGAGCTCTTGGATGCGGATCACCCGGTCGATGGCCTTCTCCGAATATTCGCGCTGCCCACCGGGCGTGCGCTCAGACGCCAACAGGCCCTGCTGCTCGTAGTAGCGCAGCGACCGCTGGCTGACCCCGGTGCGGCGTGCGAGTTCGCCTATACGCATATGCCAGTTATACCGACGCGACTTGACTCTGACATTGGTGTCAGCTCGTACCGTTCGCCATGACCACATCGCAACCGCCTTTCGTCTACAGCCCGATCACCGAACGCGCGCCGATCCACTGGCCCGGTGGTGCGCGGGTCGCGGTGTACATCGGGCTCAACGTCGAGCACTTCCTCGCCGACCGGCCCTCGACCAGTATCTGGCCGGGTACCGCGGAGCTGACTCCCGATGCACTCAATTACGGTTGGCGCGATTACGGCGCCCGAGTGGGCATTTGGCGCACGATCGAGGCTCTGGACCGGCACGGCGTCCGCCCCAGTGTGCTACTCAATTCGGCTGTCATCGAACATCATCCGCAGATCGTGAAGGCCGGCCTTGAACGGAACTGGACATGGCTGGCGCACGGGCAGACGAATTCGATTCTGCACACCGGTTTCGGCGTCGACGAGGAGCGCCGGATTCTCACCACGATCGCCGACGACATCGCCGAGGCGACGGGCCGGCGTCCCTACGGCTGGATGGGGCCGGGGTTGACCGAAACCGCGCACACCCCGGAACTGTTGGCCGAACTCGGTTTTCGCTACGTTCTCGACTGGACCAACGACGACCAGCCGTACTCGCTGACCGTCCCGGGCATGCTCAGCGTGCCGTACTCGGTGGAGCTCAACGACCTGCTGATCTTCGGGAAGGGTTTCACCGGGCCGGAGTTCGTGCAGATGGTGATCGATCAGTACGAGCAGTTGTATGCGGACTCGGCCACCAGCGGTCGGGTGATGGCGTTGGCACTGCACCCCTTCGTGATCGGCCAACCGTTCCGGCACAAGTACCTTGAGGAGGTCTTGGACTACCTTGCCGCGCAGCCGGACGCGTGGGTGACCACGAGCGACGAGATCGCGGCGCACGTGGCGGATTGATTGCGAACGCCAATAGCTGCACCACGATTGGCCCGGCAATCCTGGACCGCCGATGTGGGAGATGTCACACTGCGTTGGGGCGACGGGGCCGAAACGTGTGGCCGCGTGGTCGCGAAACTCGGGGAGGACCACGATGACAGCTATCACCGGGATCGCCGGTCGCAGCAACGGCACACCGCCTCCGACCGTGCCTCTCTCCGACATCGACCTCGGGTCGCTCGACTTCTGGGCGCGTGACGACGATGTGCGCGACGGCGCCTTCACGACGCTCCGCCACAGCGCCCCGGTGTCCTTCTTCGAGGTGGCGGAGTACGCCGGATTTCCCGGTGGCGCGGGACACTGGGCACTGACTCGCCACGAGGATGTGCACTTCGCCAGCCGCCATCCCGAGCTGTTCAGTTCCAGCCCCACGAGCACGACGCTCAACGACGTCCCGGCTGAGATCGCCGAGTTCTTCGGGTCGATGATCACCTTGGACGATCCCCGTCATACCAGGCTGCGATGCATCGTCAACCGGGCCTTCACGCCCAAGGTGATCGCGCGGATCGAGCAGAGCGTGCGGGACCGTGCGCATCGTCTGGTGTCGGAGATGGTCGACGCACATCCGGATGGCACCGCGGACTTCGTCGAAGAGGTGGCTTCGCCGCTGCCGCTGCAGATCATCTGCGACATGATGGGCGTTCCGGAAGAAGATCAGGCCAAGCTCTTCCACTGGACCTCCGTGCTCATGGGGGCCGGGGACGACGAGGTGTCCACCGATGAGTTCGGCGCGTATCTGGAAGTGGCCACCGAGCTGGCCGGGTACGGCGTCGCATTGGCAGAGCAGCGTCGTGAGCATCCCGGAGACGACCTCACGACCAGTCTGGTCGAGGCCGAAGTCGACGGAGAACGGTTGTCGTCCAACGAGATCGCCTCGTTCTTCATCTTGCTGACCGCTGCGGGCAACGACACCACCCGCAACGCGATCAGTCACGGCATGGTGGCGCTGAGTCGTTATCCCGACGAACGGGCCAGATGGTGGAACGACTTCGACGGGGTATCGCCGACCGCTGTCGAGGAGATCGTGCGGTGGGCGTCACCGATCATCTTCATGCGGCGCACGCTCACCCAGGACGTGGAGCGCAGTGGAGTCCAGATGAAGGCGGGTGACAAGGTCTCCATGTGGTACAACTCGGCCAACCGTGACGAGCACGCGTTCACCGACCCCTGGCGCTTCGACGTGTTGCGAAATCCGAATCCGCACTTCGGGTTCGGCGGTGGCGGCGTGCACTTCTGCCTGGGGGCCAATCTTGCCCGCCGGGAGATTCGGGTCGCATTCGACGAACTGCGTCAGCAGGTTCCCGACATCGTGGCGATCGATGAACCCGCGATCCTGCGTTCGGCATTCGTGCACGGTGTAAAACATCTGCCGGTTGCGTGGACCACGGCCTAGACAGAGGCCCGAGCTTCCTGAGCGTGGTGGCCGCGTTCAACCGGCCGGTGCATGCGGTCGTAGAACAACTTTGGATGTGATTGCAGTCCTGCTCAGGACGCGACGCTCAGCGCCTCGGCGGATCGGTCGGGCAGCGCATCGGCGGCGATGGCGCGCAACGTGCGCAGCATGAGCGCGATGTTCGGATCGCGTTGACGTCCGGCACGGACCACCGCGCTGATGGTGCGCCCACCGAGCTGCAGACCGGGCACGATCAGCCCCTCGAGCTTGGTCGGGACCGAAAGGCGCGGCACGATCGCCGAGGCGATCTCGGTCGCCGCCAGATCGCAGATGTTCTGGGCGCCGATGAGGCGGTGTTTGACCTGCGGGGTGAAACCCGCGCTTTCACCGGCGCGCATGACGGCGATCCCGAGCCCGGAGTTCTGCGGTCCGGTCACCCACGGGCCATCGGCCAGCGCCCCAAGTCCCTGCTTGCGGATCCTCAAGTGCGAATGTGTCGGCGCGAGCAGAACCAGCGGCTCGTACAGCAACGGTGTGGCACTCAGACCGCCCGGGGCTTCCTCCCCGACGAAGTCGTACTGGCACGTGATGGCGATGTCCACTTCGCCCTGGCGCAGCAATCGCAACGCCGCGGTGCTGGTCTCCTGTTGAACCTGCACGCGCAGGTCCGGCTCTTCGAGACTCAGCCGCTGCATCATGGGGGCGGCCAGCGTCGGAATCCCCATGTTGAACGCCGCGATGGCGACCTGACCGGTGACATGGTCTCTGGTTTCGGCCACCGCGCTCATGGCTTCGTCGACCGCGACCAGCACCCGGCGCACGTGTTCGGCGAGCACCTGGCCGCTGCGGGTGAGCCCCAGCGTCCTGCCGTCACGCCGGAAAAGTACTGCCCCGGCCTCTTCTTCGAGCACTCGAAGCTGCTGAGACACTGCTGAACTGGTGATGTTTCGGCGTTCGGCGACAGCGGTGACCGAGCCCAGGTCGGCCAGATCGGACAGCAACATCATGCGACGCAGATCCAGCATCAGGCCCTCCTTGCCTCGGCGTGGACGGCGGGCTGAGTTTCAGCAGACATGTGGACCCCATCAGCTTGTGGCGCGAGATGAGCGGCAGAACTGTTGCGCGGCAGGACGTCAGCGACAACAGTTCGCGCTACGGCCGGGCGTGGGGCCGAGGTGGCGCCGAGCGGTGGGATCCGTCGAGTTCACATCCCGGATCTTGACAGACATCGACCGGTGGGCGCAGGACGGTTGCGCCCACCGGCGGTGGTCTCAGTGCTGTGAACTGCGATTATGCGGAGATCCGGGCAGGAATCACGGCGGATGTAATTCCAGCCTGATCAATGACGGGCTGCTACGCGTTGACTTAAGCGGCACTGAATTGTTCCGGTAGCCAGAGACTGTTGTTTGCATTCGCCGCCGAACCGACGCTGACCACGGCTTGCAAAACATCTACCCAGGGGAGTCAGCCATGACCGAACTCATCGAACGGACCGATACCGGTCTGGACGTCGTTCCACAAGCCGGCTACATCGGGGCCGAGATACGCGGAGTCGATCTGCGTAACACGCTGGAGCCCAGCCTGATCGAGGAGATCCGCACCGCGCTGCACACCTACAAGGTGATTTTCTTCCGCGATCAGCAGATCGGTCACGCCGAGCAGATCGCATTCGCCCGCCAGTTCGGCAAGGTGACCCCGGCCCACCCGCACGAGGAGGAGCCGCCGGAGGGGTTTCCGGAGATCCTTCCGATCGACAGCCGCCGCTACGAGCGTCATCTGGGCCGTAAGCGCACGTCTTACGACAGCAGCTGGCACACCGACGTGACCGCACTGGTGAATCCGCCGGCCGCTTCGATTCTGCGGGCCCACATCCTGCCGCCGTACGGGGGTGACACCGCCTGGACCAACCTTGTTGCGGCGTACGAGAACCTGCCCAAAGAGCTTCGCGACTTCGCCGACAAGCTCGACATCAAGCACCAGTTCAACACCAGGGCAGTCGAGGGCAGCCAACGCGATCGCAAGGTCCGTGAAGCCAATCTGGTTTCCTACCACCCGGCCGTCCGGGTGCATCCCGTCACGGGCGAGCGGGCCCTGTTCGTGAGCCCGGGCTTCACCCGGGGAGCGCGCAAGATCCGCGGTTACACGCCGTCGCAGAGCGAGGCGATCCTGAAACTGTTGTGGGACGAGGCCACCCGCACCGAGTACACCGTCCGGTTCCGGTGGGCCCCGGGCAGTATTGCGTTCTGGGACAACCGCGCGACGGCGCATCTGGCGATTCCCGATGCCGGACACCTCGACTACGACCGGGTGCTCTACCGCGTCACCCTCGAAGGCGACATCCCCAAGGGTATCGATGGCCGCGAGTCCGAATCGGTCTCGGGCGACCCGTTCTACGGAAAGTGATCTGAATTCATGACACTGAGTACTGCCCGGCGCCGGCTCGGCACCAACGGTCCGGAAGTCTCGGCAATCGGCCTGGGCTTCATGAGCTTTCGGACCGGCACCGGTCCCGAAGATGAAAAGCAGGCCGACGCGATCGTGGCCGAGGCTGTCGATCTGGGCATCACGCTGTTCGACACCGCCGACGTATACGGCCCCGAGTTCAGCGAGATCCTGCTCGGAAAGGCGATCCGGGGCCGGCGTGATGCCGTGACCATCGCCACCAAGTTCGGCAACGCGCTCGATCGCGAGACCAATCCAGATGCCCGCGCGCTGGACGGCAGGCCCGAGTACGTGCGCAGTGCACTCGAGGGCTCGTTGCGTCGCCTCGGGGTGGACCACATCGACCTGTACTACCAGCACCGGGTCGATCCCGACGTGCCCATCGAGGACACGGTGGGCGCGCTCAAGGAGCTTGTCGAGGCAGGCAAGGTCCGCCACATCGGACTGTCAGAGCCGGGTCCGCAGACCCTGCGCCGTGCTCACGCGGTGCATCCGATCGCCGCGATCCAGAACGAATGGTCGTTGTTCACCAGGGATATCGAAAGAGACACCTTGCCGATCGCCCGGGAACTCGGCATCGGGATCGTGCCGTACTCGCCGTTGGGGCGCGGTTGGCTGACCGGCAGGGTGCGCAGCGCCGAGGATGTCAAGGGCGTGCAGAGCCGGCATCCGCGTTTCGGTGCCGAGGTGTTCGACCGTAACCGGGCACTGGCCGACACCGTGACCGAGATCGCCGTGCAGATCGGCGTCCAGCCCAGCCAGGTCGCGCTGGCCTGGGTGCTCTCACGTGGTCAGGATGTGGTGCCGATTCCGGGGACACGGCATGTCGAGTACCTGCGTGAGAACGTCGGTGCCTTGACGGTGGAATTGAGCGACGAACATGTCGGACGTCTCGAGGCCATCGCTGATCAGGTGGGCGGGCACCGTTCGATTCGTCCCGAGCACCTCGGGGTGGAGGCCCCGGTGGCGGCGGCCTCGTGACCGTCATCGCCCGTTATGGTGACGTCGATGCGGCGCTGGCGGTCCACAACGAAACCCTGGCATTGCAATTGGCTCACCGATCCGTGCGCAAGTTCACTGCGCAACCGGTGACCGATGAGCAACTTTCGGCGTTGATCGCCGCCGCACAGTCGGCGGCGACCAGCTCGAATCTGCAGCCGTGGAGCGTGATCGCCGTCCGCGATCCGCAGCGCAAGGCCCGGCTCGCCGCCCTCGCCAACAACCAGCAGTTCATCAACGAGGCGCCGCTGTTCCTGGTCTGGGTGGCCGATCTCGGGCGGGCGCGCAGGCTGGCGCAACGGTCCGGGGTCGCGCTGGACGGTGCGGACTATCTGGAGACCACCATCATCGGATTCGTCGATACTGCCCTGGCTGCCCAGAACGCGGTGGTGGCGGCCGAATCGCTGGGCCTTGGAACGGTATTCGTCGGGGCGATCCGCAACCATCCCGAGGAGGTGGCGGCCGAGTTGGGATTGCCGCCGCACGCCGTGGCCACCTTCGGCCTCGCCGTAGGCCGGCCCGATCCGACCGAGAACGCCGGGATCAAACCGCGGCTGCCCCGGGATGCGGTGCTGCACCGTGAGCAGTACGACGCTCAGGCGGCGGATGCGCATGTGCCCGCCTACGACGAGCGGCTCGCTGTCTACAACAACCGATACGGCCTGTCGGGCGGTTGGAGCGAGCGGGTGCTGAGCAGGCTGGCCGGCCCTCATTCTCTGTCCGGGCGGCACCGGTTGCGCGAGCAACTGGAACGCCTGGGCCTGCCCTCGCGCTGAGGGGTGGCGGGAAACGGGCCGTTGAGCAGAAATGCTCAGCGGCCCGTTTCGTCGACACCGGCTCAGAAGAAGCCGGTGGCGGGCAGTGCCGCGCCGTTCACCGCGATGTCCCCGAGCACCCGTGCCTTGTAGACGGTCGGGTTGTGGGAGAACAGGGTCCGGAGGTTGCGCCAGTGCCGGTCCAGGTGCGACGCCGAGCGGATAGAGGATGCGCCACCCGCATCGAAGATGCGTGAGGCGGCCCGCAGCGCAGGCTCCTCGATCGCCACCTTGACCCGCGCTGCCGCGACCGCGCCCTGATCTTCCAACCGGGCATCGATCCCATTGATCCGGGCGGCCGCGAAGGCCGGCGCCAGTTCCGCTGCCGCGCGCAGCACCAGCGCCTCGGCCGTATACGCCACGGCGTCGATCTCACCGACGATCTCCAGTAACTGCGGATCGGCCGACGGGGTGTCGGTGGTGGCAAAGGTGTAGGTGCGGCGGCGATCCCGCACCAGCGCGGCGGCCTCGGCGGTGAGCGTGCGCAGAATTCCGGCCGCGATCGCGTGCAGGTAGAGCTGTACCAGTGCGCCGCGCGCGCGGTCCACACCCACGTTGGTACCGATCGGCAGCACCTCGTCTTCGCCTACCTCGACGTCCTCGAAGATGGTTGTCCCACTGCCGGTGTGGCGCTGACCGATCCCGTCCCAGTCGTCGGCGTGGATGATGCCCGGCCGGTCGGACGGCACCACCGCGGCAACCGGCGCCCCGGCCGCGTCCTCGGCGGTGGCGCGCACGTAGTCGGAGAACTGGGCGCCGGTGCTGTAGAACTTGCGGCCGGTCAGTCGCAGCCCTCCGGCGCCGCGCACCAGCTTGGTGTCGTAGGTCTGACCACCCACCCTGGCGCTGCTGAGTTCGGAACTCACCCCACCGATCAGGTGTCCGTCGGCCACCACCGACAGCCATCGGTTCTTGGCCGCGCTGCCCGGAACGCGTTGCAATTCCTCAACGGTCGCGTAGTGCACCCGCAGGATGTGGGTCAGGTCGGGGTCGGCCTGAGCCAGTCTGATCACGAGGTCGAAGAACTCGGGCACGGTGAAATCCCCGCCACCGAGATCGCCGGCCAGCCGTGCCGCGCCCAGCCGGTGCTCGCGGACCAGTTGGAGCCCGATTCCGGGCGGTTCCTGTCCGCCCTCGTCGAGGCGACGCCGGTAATCGGCTGCGATCGCGTCCAGCACCTCCTGCAGTTGCTGTCCACGTGGCACGGTGCGAGCCGTCAGTACCGAATCAGCGGTCATGTCAATCCCTTCCGTTGTTTGCGGCCGGCGCGTCGTCGATCCAGGCGTTGTAGAACCAGGGCACCGAGTTGGCCGCGTTTGCGAATCCCCGCACCCGTGGGGCGACGGCGAAAATCTGGGTGTCTTCGAGAAGCGGAATCGAATACGCATTGTCGATGACGTAGTTGTTGTATTCCTCAAGCACTTTCAGCCGCTCGGCCGGATCGGTCGCCTCGATCTGAGCGCGCAACATGCGATCGATCGCCGGGTCAGAGCCGTCGAGGGCGTACAGATCGCCACCCTTGCTGTCGTAGTTCTGCCATAGCCGGACCGGGTCGGCGGTGGGCCAGCCGTTGCGCCGCAGGCCCACTGAATCCTCGATGCTCGCCGTCGGGTAGTTGGCGAAATCGGTCTGGCGGATCACCAGCCGGACGCCGATGCGCCGCAATTGCCGTTGGATCAGTTCGTACATCGGCTTGGCGGTGTGGTCGTAGACGTCCACGTAGATCTTCACCGCCAACTCGCTGCCGCCCTTGACGCGGTAGCCGTCGGCGTTGACGTGGGTCCACCCGGAGGCCTCGAGCCGGCGAATCGCCTCGGCCGGGGCGTAGCGCACGGCGTCGCTGCGGTCGGTGTAGCCGGGAAAGCCGCGGGTGACGATGTTCTGCGCCGGCTTCCAATTTTCGGTGTAGAGGGTGTGCAGGATCTCGTTACGGTCGATTCCGAAGCCGATCGCCTTGCGCACGTTGATGTCCCGCATGAACGGTGCGGTCTGGCGGATATCGAGCGTGTTGGCCAGCCCGGGCGTGCGCAGCCCGCGCACGTCGAATCCCTCCCGGGTCAGCAGGCGCTCATCCGGGGGTTGGGAGTAGCGGATGGCGTCGGCCTGCCCGGCCCGTAGCGCCCCTACCCGGACACTGTCCTCGGTCACCGGGATGACGGTGATGGTGTCCAGGTAGGCCTCACCCTGGTGTGGTGCGGTGGCCGGTGCCCAGTCGTATCCGCGCCGTTTCGACAGGACGATCTTCTTGTCGGGGATCTCCGACGTGGCGACGAACGGGCCGGAACCGATCAGATTGGTGACCACCGACTGCTCTTCCTTGCTGGCGTCGATGGTGGCGTCGGCGACCAGACCCGAGGTGTTCAACGACAACACCGCGATGAAAGGCGCATACGGTTTGGCGAGATTGACCCGGACGGTGCGGCGGGCGGGATCGGCCGTGATCGAGTCGACCTCCGGAAAGTAGATGTTGCGGGTGATGCCCTTGGGTTTGTCGCCGTTGGCTTCCCAGTCCAGATTGCGACGCACCGACTTGGCGTCGACCGGCTGGCCGTTGCTGTAGGAGGCCCCCTCGCGGATGGTGAACTCGTACACGCGTTTCGATGCGTCGACGGTCCACTTCTCGGCGATCCACGGCACGAATTCGAAGGTCTGGGGATCCTGGTAGACCAGCCGGTCCAGCATCTGGTCCTTGAGCAGGCTGTTCTGCCAGTAGCCCACCTGGATCTGCAACGAGGCGGGCGCCTCGGCGTCCAGGTAGGTCAGATCACCACCGCGGTCCTGGCCGACGGCAGCGCCGCGCTGCGCATCGGACCCGCAGCCGGCGATCAGCAATGCGGCCAGCGCGACCGCCGCCCATCGTGGGGCGGTCATGCCGCGTGGGCCGGTACGCCGGGGATCGCATCGAGCAAACGACGCGTGTAGGCCGCGGCCGGATCAGCGAAAACTCGCTCGGTCAAACCTGTTTCGACCAGGCGGCCGCCGTCGAGCACGCTCACGTGATCGGCGATCTGCCGGACGAGGCTGAGATCGTGCGAGATGAACAGATAGGTGAGCCCCAGTTCCTGCTGGAGTTGGATCAGCAGGTCCACCACCTGTGCCTGCACTTGGACGTCGAGCGCGGAGGTCGGCTCGTCGAGCACCAGGATCCGTGGATGCAGTACCAATGCACGTGCCAGTCCCACCCGCTGCCGCTGACCCCCGGAGATCTCCCGCGGTTTCCGGTCGGCCAGACCGGCGGGCAACCCGACCCGGTCGAGAGCGGCGGCGACTTCTCGACGTTGTTGCGCGCGCGATCCGATGCGGTTGATCTTCAACGGCTCTGCGATTGCCTCCCCGATGGTGAACCGGGGATCGAGCGCGGCCAGGGGATTCTGGTGCACCAACTGCAGCACCCGGGCCTGCGGGCGCTGCTGCGCGGGATGAAGTCGTGTCTGCGCGGCGCGCACCGATCCGTTCACCCGAACCTCGCCCGAGTCGAATTCGGTGAGCCCGGCGAGCACTCTGGCCGCAGTGGTCTTGCCCGAACCGGATTCGCCGACCAGGGCGTGAATGGATCCGGGCAGGACGTCGAACGATATGGCGTCCAGCGCCAGGGCATCGCCGTAGCGCTTCACCAGGCGGTCCACTCGCAAGATCGGCTCCGCGGTAGCGGCGGGAGCGGTCCGGTCTGCGTACTTGTCCGGGGACAGGGCGGGGGCCGCGGCGATCAACTGCCGGGTGTAGTCGTCCTTCGGTGTGGTGAGCACGCTTGCGGTACGCCCCGTTTCGCGAACGTCGCCGTCACGCAACACCACCACGGTGTCGCTGTGCTGCTCGGCCAGGGCCAGGTCATGAGTGATGAACAGGATGCCCAGCCCGTGTTCGACGCGCAACTCGTCGAGCAAGGTGAGAATGCGCTGCTGCACGGTGACGTCGAGGGCAGAGGTCGGCTCGTCGGCGATCAGCAGGCGCGGTTCGCCGGCGATCGCGATCGCGATCAACACGCGCTGCAACTGGCCGCCGGAAAGCTGATGCGGGTAATCGCCTGCCCGGCGCGCCGGGTCGGCGATCCCGACGTGCTCGAGCAGCTCCACAGCCCGCCGGCGTGCGCCGGCGCGGTCGGCGATTCGGTGCACTCGCAGGACCTCGGCGATCTGGTCGCCGACCGGTTTCAACGGATCCAGTGACCCGAGCGGGTCCTGTGGCACGAAACCGATCGTGCCACCCCGCAGTTGGCGCCATTGGCGCTGCGGCAGGCGGGTGACCACGCGTTCCTCGACGAGGATGTCTCCCGCTGTGACCCGGCCACCTGCAGGCAGCAGGCCCTGGGCGGTTCGCGCGATGGTCGATTTGCCCGATCCGGACTGGCCGACCAGTGCGACGATCTCACCGGCGCCCACGTCGAACGAGACCTGGCGCACCACGTCGCGGCCTGCGAACTCGACGGTGAGCCCGGAAATCGACAGTAGTACAGGGGAATTCATTCAGCCGACCCTCTCTCGGATGATATGGGCGAGCCGGGACAGGCTCATGACGGTCAACACGATCGCCAGTGCCGGAAAGAACACCAAGCCGGGGGAGGAGTTGATGTAGTTGCGGCCCTCTGAGATCAGCAGCCCCCATTCGGGTTCGGGTGGCTGCGCTCCGTAACCGAGGAAGCTCAGCGACGCGATCGCCAGGATCGCGGCCCCGAACTGCAGGGCGGCCAGGGCCAGTACGGAGGAGTAGGAGTTGGGCAGGATGTGCCGGAACAACAGCGTGAGGTGGCCCGCGCCCAGGTGTGCGCTGGCCTCCACGAACGGCAGGTTCCGCACCGCCAGGACCTCTGATCGCGCCAGCCGGGCGAACACGGCGATGGATGAGATGCCCACGGCGATCGCCGCGTTCACGGTGCCGAACCCGAGAGCCATGATGATGGTGATCGACATCAGCAACGTCGGGATCGACAGCAGCACATCGATGATTCGGCCGACGATGCTGTCGGTGACACGACCGAAGTAGGCGGCCAGCAGTCCGAGGATCGTCCCCACCAGCAGTCCGATCAGCACGGCGATGAACGACCCGGCGATGGTCGCCGCGGTCCCGGCGACCACCCGGCTGAACAGGTCACGGCCGATGTAGTCGGTGCCGAACGGGTGCGACAGGCTCGGCCCGGCGAGCGGCAGATCCGGATTCTCCTGCAGCGGATCGTAGGGGGCGATGGCCGCAGGGGCGATGATCATCGCCGCGACCAGCAGCAGTAGCAGCACAGGTGGGATGTCCCACGGGTTCACCCTGATCCGCCGGGACAGGCGGCGGGGGATCGGTACCGCGGACAGCGCGTCGGTCAGGATCATGCGGGTACCACCGCGCCTCTCGGAGTGGACGATCGCTCGATCCGGGGGTCGATCAGGGGATAGATCACATCGACCACGAGGTTGACGACGACGAACGTCACCGACACCGTGATGACCACCGCCTGGATGATCGGGGTGTCCTGATTGCGCACCGCGGTTTCGGTGAGATAGCCGATCCCGGTGCGGTTGAAGATCGTTTCGGTGATCACCGATCCGGCCAGCAGCTCGCCGACCGTGATGGCCACGATGGTCACGGTCGGAATGGATCCGTTCTTGACCAGGTGGCCGAAGATCACCTGTTTGTCGTCAAGACCCTTGGCGCGCAGAACTTCCACATAGGGTTGGGCGGCCGCATTGCTCAGACCCTGGATCAGCACTTGCGCGATCGGCGCGGCGACCGGCAGCGCCAGCGGCAGCGCGGCCAGCACCGTCGAACGCAACCCTTCGTCGCGGACGGCCGAGACCCATCCCAAGCTGAACGACAACCATTGCAGCGCAAGTAGTCCGGTGACGAACACCGGGATCGACAGGAAGGCAGGCGGTAGGACCCGGGCGAACTCGCGCACCGGTGACCATGGCGCGAACACCGCGGCCAGGGCGATGGCGAATCCGAGTACCGCGGCCAGGATGAACGCGACGACGGCCAATGCGAGCGTCGAGGGCAATGCATGCGCCATCAACCGCGCGACGGATTGTCCACTGTTGAGCGAGTACCCGAGGTCGCCCGTGAACAGCCGCTGCACCGATACACCGAACTGGACGATGGCCGGATCGCTGAGCCGGTAATAGTCGCGCAATACCTGTGCGTCCGAATCGGACAGCGGATTTTCGGGGTTCGATATCTGTGTCTCGATCGGATCCCCTGGCAACACATTGAGAACGAAAAACACTGCGGTATACGCCAATACGATCACGATGATCGACTGGCCGATCCGCCGCAGGGTGAAGTTGAACACCCGCCGAACGCTAGGGCGACCGCGTGACGGCGGCAATCATTCGCACCTTTAAGAACTTTAAGCCGACCGTTCAGTTCGGCTTAACTGTCGCCCGGCCATTTTGGAGTACCCGTGATCGCAACCGTTGTCCTGAGCCGGTCGCTGGATCACGGTGGTGGGCATGGGGGCAACACTCACGATCGGAGTCGAGGTCGCCGGCGATGGTCTCGGCCGGCTCGACATCGGGGTCGCCGGTATCGCGGGTCTGGCCGGGCGGTTGGAGCAGGCCGGGGTCTCGTACTGGGTGATCGGCGCCGAACGTGGCGAGGGCAATGACGTCACGGCGGAAGGCGTCGACCCATCCCTGCTCGCGACGATCGCGGCGCGCCACACCAGCCACCTGGGGTTGGTCGTCGCGGCCGCCGCGCACCGGGACCATCCGTACAACCTGGCCCGGAGGCTGGTTTCGGTGGACCACGCCGCACATGGACGGGTCGGCTGGCTGGCGCTGGACTTCGATCACAGCATCGCGCTCAACTCGACCGTCGACACCTGGACCGGTGCGGGCCTCGACGCGGCGCATACCGACGACGCCATCGTCGCGGTGCGGGCGTTGTGGCGAACCTGGCCACTGGACTCGGTGGTGGGGGATCTGAATGCCGGGGTGTTTTCCGACGTGTCGAGAATCCGCCGGGCCGACGTACACAACGCCTATGACATCGCCGGTCCGCTCAATGTGCCGGGATCGGAGCAGGGCGATCTGCCGGTGTGGCGGCAGGCCGGGCTCGACCGCGACGGTGCCGCCGAGGCCGCCGACTACCTGATCGTCGAGGACGGCGACCCGATCCCGGCGAAGGGCCGAGTCGTGGTACGGCTGCGCTCCGCCGCTGCGATCGTCACCGCGCTCGAGCGGATCGCCGGTCGATCCGACATTTCCGGGGTGCTGCTGCGGGCGGACCCATCGGAGCTGGACCACGTACTGCACGAGGTGCTGCCTGCCGCCCGTGAGCGGGGGCTGTTGAGCGACAAGAGGTCCGGGACATTGCGAGAACAACTCGGCGTGCCGGTGCCCACCGCGCCTGACCTGAGCAGCAATCCGACGGCATTCGAAACCGTACCCAACCCCGGAGGACGACTGTGACGCAAACAGGCCACGTGATCCTGAACGTGAACGTGCTCAACCTCGGTATTCACACCGGCGCGTGGCGGCGCACCAGCGAGCCGCCGACCGCGTTCGCCGACCCCGGTTACTACGTGCGGATGGCGAAGCTCGCCGAGCGGGGAAAGCTGGACGCACTGTTCCTGGCCGACGGTCCGGCGTTGCGTGAGCATCCCGCGCTGCGTCCGTCGCAGGCGCTGGAACCCAGCGTCATCCTGGCATCGGTGGCCGCCGAGACCGAGCACCTGGGCCTGATCGGGACGTTGTCCTCCACCTTCAACGATCCGGTCGAGCTCGCGCATCGCCTGCTCACCCTCGACCAGCTCTCCGGTGGCCGCTTGGCCTGGAACATCGTCACGACGTATTCGGTTCCGGCCGGCGCCAACTTCGGTGTCGCCGACTATCCGGACCGGCACGTGAGGTATCGGCGGGCGGCCGAGTTCGTCGACGTGGTCCGTGCGCTGTGGCGCGACGCCGCCGACCCCGGCGGGCGCGGCATCGATCACCACGGCGAGTTCTTCACCGTGGTTGGCGGGCTCCCGCAGGGGCCGTCCCCACAGGGCCATCCGCTGCTGGTGCAGGCCGGCGGATCCCCGCAGGGGCGCGAGCTCGCCGGCCGCGTCGCCGATGCGGTGTTCAGCGCCGAACTCGACCTGGGCGCCGGAATCGACCACTACCGCTATGTGAAGGACGTCGCGGTCGCCTACGGTCGCAGGCGGCACGACGTCAAGATTCTGCCCGGCCTGATCACCACGATCGGTAGCACCACGGCCGAGGCTGAGCGCCGGTTCTCCGAGCAGAACGCCCTGCTGCCACCCGGCCACGACCTGGAGCGGCTGTCGCAGGTGCTCGGGGAGGATCTGGCCGACTATCCGTTGGACGCGCCGGTACCCGCGCATCTCCTCGGAGAGGTCGCCGATCCGGCGAAATTCGGTGCGTCCCTGGGGTTCCGGGAATCGGTGGTGCGGTTGATCGAGAGCCGTGAACTGACGCTGCGGCAGGCCGTGCGCGAGTTCAGCGGGGCCGGTCACCGCGTCAGCGTCGGGTCGCCGGTCGATGTGGCCGACACCATCGAGCGGTGGTTCCTGGCCGGTGCGGCCGACGGATTCAACCTGATGCCCGATGTGTTCCCCGACGGCCTGGAGATCTTCGTCGACGAGGTGGTGCCGCTGCTGCAGGCCCGCGGCTTGTTCCGCACCGAGTACGCGGAGTCGACCTTGCGCGAGAGATTCACCGGCCGTGCTCATTCCGGCGGCGTGCCGACCCTGGTGAGGGCCCGGCTCGCCTGATCGTCTCGGGCGCGGTAGCACCCCGTAAGTTGATACCCGTGGATACACCGGTTGCCGTCGTCACAGGAGGAAGTCGCGGGGCTGGGCGCGGGATTGCCGTGGCCCTGATCGCGAAGGGCTGGCGGGTGTACGTCACCGGCCGCACTGTCACCGATGCCGATGGCGGTATCCCGGTGCAGCTCGACCATTCCGATGACGCTGCCGTGGGGGAGCTGTTCGGGCGTATCGGCGAGCAGGAGGGTCATTTGGACCTCCTGGTGAACAACGCCGCCGCGGTTCACGACGATCTGGTCAACCCGAAACCCTTCTGGGAGAAACCTCTTGAACTCGCCGACGTGCTCGACGTCGGGTTGCGGTCGTCGTACGTGGCGTCCTGGTATGCCGCGCCGCTGCTGCTGGCCGCCCACCACGGTCTGGTCGCGTTCACGTCGTCACCCGGATCGGTGGCCTATATGCATGGACCCGCCTACGGAGCTCAGAAGGCCGGTGTGGACAAGCTGGCCGCCGACATGGCGGTCGACTTCGCCGGCACCGGGGTGTCGACGGTGTCGATCTGGATGGGCATCCTGCTGACCGAGAAGTTCAAGGCGGCGTTCGCCGGGCATCCCGACGCGCTCGCCAAGACTGCGGAGCACGCCGAAACCCCCGAGTTCACCGGGTATCTGATCGACGCGCTGTATCGGGATCCGGAGCTGGCGCAGCTGTCCGGTCACACCGTGATCGGTGCCGAACTGGCGACCCGCTACGGCATCACCGACGAAGGCGGGCGGGTGCCGCCGTCCCACCGCGACATGCTGGGGGCGCCGAGGGAACCCAGCTCGGCCATCGTCAGGTAGTCAGCGCCGCCGAAAACCGGTGTGGCTGCGGATCAGTGGCAGCGTCGCGAGCGTGGCGAAACCGGGCTCGGCGTCACATACCTCGGGTACCGCGTTGAGGACCTGCATCGCCGTGGCGACGTTGGCCGCCCGGACGTGCTCGGCCATTGTGGCCTCGCGGGTGAAGCTGGCCAGGCTGACGAAGTGGGCCTGCATGGACGGATCGCCTTCGATGCTCAGCGTCCAGCCATGCTTGGGCCGCGGCCAATGATCGGGGTACTCGTTGCCGACGGTCCACAGCGTCTCGATCTCGATCAGCGGTTCGCCGTCACGCACTCCCACCCAGTTCCAGCGCTGCCCGGCAGTGGTCCCGGCGGCCAGCACGTGGTCGAAGATCTGGTGATCGTGGCGGGCGGCGACGGCGTCCACCGAGGTGGTGACCTCGTCGATGTCGGCGCCGAGCGCGTCGGCCAGCAGCCACACCTGCTGGGAGAAGATCTCGTTGTTGAACGCCAGGAACTCGGTGGCGTCCACCCCGATGTCGGAGACCGGCTGCCCGAACGACATGTTGTCGAACGTGATGTGGGTGCTGTCGTAATCCGACCAGTCGGCACGTTCCTGCAGCGTGATCTTGTCGATCGTGCGGCTCATGCCCGACAGCACCAACGGCAACGCACCCGAGAGATTGCCCGGATTGAGCCCACTGCCGTGCACCGTCGTCCCACCAGCTGCGCAGGCCGTCAGCAACCGGTCCCGGTCGGCTTCGGGCAGACGCCGCGGGTGGAACAGGAACGCCGTGGTGACCACATTCTTGCCGCTGGCCAGGATCGCGCAGACGTCATCCAGGCTGGTGATGCGCGGCGTGTAGACGACACAGTCGGCGTCCAGCGCGAGGATCGCGTCGACGTCGGTGGTGGCAATGACACCGACCGGAGCCCGGCCCAGCAGTTCACCCGCGTCTTGTCCGTTCTTGTCCTCCGAGTACACCCGGACCCCGGCCAGCTCCAGGTCAGGGCGGTCGTCGAGGATCGCCCCCATCGTCTCCACGCCCACCGCGCCCGTGCCCCATTGAATTACCCTGTATGCCATACGTTTTCCTATGTCAGCAGCCGTTGCTCGATCAGCCAATCGCGCGCGACGATGGCCGGGTCGTCTCCGTCGCTGTCCACCTTCGCGTTGAGCATCATCATGGTCTCGTTGGTGAGCCGTGGATTGAGCTGGGCGAAGATCTCGGCGAGCTCGGGATGGGCGTCGAGCAGATCGGTGGCAATGACCTCGGTGAGGTTGTACAGCGGGAAGAACTGCTTGTCGTCCTCCAGCACCCGCAGATTCAGGGTGGGGATGCGGCCGTCGGTGGTGAAGACCTCGCCGAAGTTGCAGTCACCGTTGGCGGTTGCGGTGTAGATGACGCCGGTGTCCAGGTGGGTCACCCGGCCCAGGTCGCCGCGGGTCAGCCCGTAGGTCTGCAGCATGGGCACGAATCCGTCGTTGCGGTTGGCGAATTCGCTCTCTACACAGAACGTAAGGTCGTGCCGGGGGAGTCGGCTGAGGTCGGAGAGCTTGGTCACCCCGAGCCGCTGCGCTTCCGATTCGCGGATCGCGAAGGCATACGTGTTGTTCATCGGTGCCGGCGGCAACCAGGTCAGGTTGTTGGCCTTGTCTGCCTCGTCGACGGCCTGCCATTGGGCCACCGGATCCTTGATGGGTTGCTCGTTGCCCATGTAGTTGATCCAGCCGGTGCCGGTGTATTCCGGTGAGACATTCGCGGTGCCGTCCAGCATCGCCTGGCGCACACCGAAACTGCCCGGGGTGTTGGTCATGTTGGTGACATCCGCGCCTGCCGCGTTGAGGATGATCGACACCATGTTGCCCAGGATCAGCTGCTCGGTGAAATCCTTGGCGGTGACCGTGATCGGCACGCCCTCCAGCGAGTCGTAATGCTGGATGGTCCCCGGTTTCGCTTCGAGCACCGCGCCGCTCGCCGACCGCAGCCCACACCCCGTTACCAGGAGCGCGAAGACCAAGGTGAGAAGCAGACGCCCTCGCATCAGAGTCCCTTTGGTGCGGCGACGATTTCGACGATGCGCGCCAACCAGTCGATGAACAGGGCGAGCGCCGCGACCAGGATCGCGCCGACCACCAGGGTCACGGTCTGCTGCAGTTTGATACCGGTGGTGATGAGCTGGCCAAGCCCGCCGCCACCGGTGAACGCGGCCAGCGCCGCGGTGCCGACGATGAGCACCAGCGCCGTGCGGACACCCGCGACGATCACCCGCAGCGCCAGCGGCAGCTCCACCTTGATCAGCGTTGCGAACGCCGACATACCCATACCGCGCGCCGCCTCGACCAGCCGTCGGTCAACGCCATCGAGGCCGATGACGGTGTTCGCGACGATCGGCAGCGCGCCGTAGACCGTCAGCGCGACGATGGCGCCCACACTGCCGATCCCGAACAGCACCGCGCCCAGCGCGATCAGCCCGATAGCGGGGGCGGCCTGACCGAACCCGGCGACGGTGATGATCGGTTTGGCGTAGTGCCGCATCGGCCCCCGAGTCAGTGCGATCCCGAGCGGAATCGCCACCAGGCACGTGAGCACCGTTGCGGCCACGCTGATCGCCATGTGCTGGCGCAGCAGGGTCAGCAACTGGTCGATGCCGAGGGACCGTTGCTCCGACTCTGACACATGCGCGACGTTGACGTAGACGAGTGAACCCACCACGGCCGCAATGCAGGCCAGGGGTTGCACCAGCCAGCGTCCGAGCCCCAACCGTGCCGATGGCTCGGCCGGGAGGGCCGAGGCCTCGAATTCCGGTGTGGCGGTGGTCATGTGGTCGGCTCCGCTGAGTTGGCCGCGCTGCGTACGTCGGCCATCGCGTCCATGATGGTCTCCACCCGGATCACGCCCTTGTAGACGTTGCGCCGTCCGGTCACCACCACCACACCGTGCGACGAGGTCAACATGACATCCAGGGCATCGTTGAGTGTCGAAGCGAGGCTGACCTTTTCGAGATCCTCGTCCCGGCGCACCTGTTGAAGGGATCGCGGGTCGTCCAGCTCGGCCAGCGACATCCAGCGCAGCGGGCGGTCTTGGCTGTCCAGGACGATCACGTGTTCGCGTTCGATGACCCGCGCGGCGCGGATCGCTTCGGCCGGATCACCGCCGACGTGGGCGACGGCCGCCTCGTGCAACTCGACATCGCGGACCCGGGTCAGGGTGAGCTGCTTGAGCGCCGCGCCGTGTCCGACGAAGCCGCGGACGAAATCGTTGGCCGGGTTGGCCAGGATCTGTTCGGGTGTGTCGTACTGAACGACTTCCGAACCCTGCTGCAGGATCGCGATCTTGTCGCCGAGTTTGACCGCCTCGTCGAAATCGTGGGTGACGAAGACGATCGTCTTGCGCAGCTCATCCTGCAGGCGGAGCAGCTCGTCCTGCAGTCGCTGGCGGGTGATGGGGTCGACCGCACCGAACGGCTCGTCCATCAGCAGGACCGGCGGGTCGGCGGCCAGCGCCCGTGCCACGCCCACGCGCTGCTGCTGGCCACCGGACAGCTCCCGTGGATAGCGGTCGCGGTACTGGGCCGGATCGAGATTCACCAGATCGAGCAGTTCGTCGATGCGGGCCGAGATCCGCTCCTTGTCCCACTTCAACAGCCGCGGGACGATCGCGATGTTGTCCCCGACGGTGTAATGCGGGAACAGACCCGCGCCCTGGATCACGTAGCCGATGTGGCGCCGGAGCTGGTCGGGGTCACGGTCGGTGACGTCCTCATCGCCGATCAGGATGCGCCCACTGGTCGGTTCGATGAGCCGGTTGATCATCTTCATCGTTGTGGTCTTGCCGCAACCTGACGGGCCGACGAGCATGACGATCTCGCCGGCAGGGAACTCCATCGTGATGTTGTCCACTGCCGGAGCGGATTTCGCGTCGTACCGCTTGGTCACGCCGTCGAGCAGAATGCGGACACCGCTTGTCTCGGTTGCCGGTTCAGACACGGATCCCCCTCGGTGTGGTCAGGTGCGTGATGACGTTGAGGACGGTGTCCAAAATGACTGCCAGGATGAGGATTCCGACAGTGCCGGCCACGATCGAGTTGGTCGCATTGGCGCCGCCCGTGCGGGAGATACCCGAGAAGATGTAGCCGCCCAGGCCGGGGCCGAGGGCATACGCGGCGATGGCCGCGATGCCCATCAGCATCTGCGCGGACACCCGCACCCCGGTCATGATCACCGGCCATGCCAGCGGCAGTTCGAGGCGGACCAGGGTGGCCAGCCGGCCCATGCCCATTCCGCGCGCGGACTCGATGAGCGTGCGGTCCACGCCGGCCAGGCCGACCAACACATTGCGCAGGATCGGCAGGAAGCCGAAGAACACCAGCATGATGACCGAGGGCAGCACCCCGATACCGACGATGCCGACGAGCACACCGAGCAATGCGTACGACGGGATCGTCAGGCCCACCGACGTCAGCGTGTTCCCGAGCGAGCTACCCCACGGTGAGCGATAGATCAGTACCCCGACAAGCAGCGCGGCCACAGTCGCGATCAGCAGCGTCTGCACCACCAGGCTCATGTGCTGATAGGCGAGAAAGGACAGGACCGACCAGCGATCTCGCACAAACTCGAAAAAGCCCATGAACGACGCAGCGCCTCCATTCGGTTACCCGAGGACGTCAGCTCCCCGTCGCCGGGCAAGTAGGAGCCTAGTCAACACCGGGCGGTTTCCCGTGGATATCGCGGTCAGATGCCGGTCAGATACCGGCGTGTCACCACCCGCTGGAGCAGCCTGGTCACCGGACCGCCCAGCCGGCTCCACCAGGTGGCCGGCCGGGAGAATGCGACCACCTCGGCGTGCACCTGCTCGGTCGCGGGGTCGTAGCGCACGGAGAACAGCTCTTCGCCGGACTCGGGATGGCCGGCCAGCGTGCCGTAGGCGAAGCCCTTCCGGTCGGCTTCGTCGAGCACGTAGACCACCCGGCAGGGCGCCGGCACCGGGCCCAGCCGGACGATCAGCTCGGTGCCCACCGCGGCGACCTCCGAGGTGGCCCGCACCCGCAGGCCCGCGCCGCGCTGCATGCCCCAGCGCAACACCGATTCACCGGCCCGCTCGAAGCGGTCGCGGCCCGTACCGATCACGGCGGAGGCCCGGGTGTGGCGGTACCCGGCGGGCATCTCGCCGGCCGTGGCGCCGACCTCCGGATAGGTCAACGACAGCCGTTCCAGGTCGTGCAGTTTCACGTCACCACCATGGCACCAATACGGTGGCGGTGTGGCCCCAGACATCGACACCGCCGGCAACCACCCCGGCGGAGGGTTCAACCCGCCCGATCCCACCGATCGCGGCGGCCCCGATTACGGCCGGTTCATCGAAGCGGTGCGCACTCTGCAGGACCACGCGCGCAGCGCCGATGCCCCCGACGGGGTGATCGGCGAGGCCGCCGACCTGATCGAAAAGGTGTCGGCGCTGCTGGCGCCGTACGAGGCCGACGAATGGAATTCACCGTCCGGTCGGCGCATGGACCTGCCCAACCGTGGCAACGTCAACAACGTGCCGGTGCATCTGGAACGGACCGCCGACAACCGGATCGGTGGAACCGCGCACTTCCGGCGTTTTCACCTGGGTCGCAACGGCGCCGTGCACGGCGGCTCGCTGGCCCTGCTGTTCGATTCGCTGCTCGGCTACACCGCGGCCAAACTGACCGGCAGCATGTATCAGCGCACGGCGTATCTGCACGTCAACTACCGCAAGATCGCCCCCATCGAGAAGGACTTGCAGGTGCAGGCAGGCATTGACCGCATCGAGGGACGCAAGATCTTCGTCGAGGGCAGGCTGCTCGACGGCGACGACGTGCTCGCCGATGCCGAGGCGTTGTTCGTCCGTCTCAAGCCGGGGCAGCCATGAGCCTCTCCGAGAACCTTGCCGAGGTGAAGCGCCGTTGGACGGCATGGCGAGACAAGCTTCGCGCGCGCCCGGCGGCCGACTTCGCCTACCGGATCGCCATCGGCGTCTTCGGCACGATCGTGCTCGCGGTCGGCATCGTCGCCATTCCCTATCCCGGTCCCGGCTGGGCCATCGTGTTCCTCGGGCTGGCGATTTTGGCCAGCGAGTTCGCCTTCGCCAAGCGGGCATTGCACTACGTCCGGGTCCGCTACGACGCCGTCATGGCCTGGTTCGATCGCCAGCACATCGCGGTCAAGGGACTCAGCGCCGCGTTCACCGCACTGATCGTGGTGGCCACGCTGTGGCTGTTCGGTGCGGTGGGCCTCGTGGCAGGTCTGGTGGGGTTCGAGCAGTCGTGGCTCAAGAGTCCAATCGGCCTCGGCTCCTGATCAGGGCCACCGATAACATGACAGCGTTCGCACTAGACCCCGCATGGTAGGAGACTCCCCGATGAGCGCCGCCCCCAGCCCAGCCGCCGCTGCCCCGATCCGGGTCGCGGCCGGGACTACCGCCGGCGCGGCGGTGCGCGAGGCGGATCTGCCCAGTCGCGGAACCCCCGAAGCGATCGTCGTGGTGCGCGACGCCGACGGGCGCCTGCGGGACCTGTCTTGGGTCCCCGACACCGATGTCGAGGTGACGCCGGTGGCCGCCAACACCGAGGACGGCCGCAGCGTGATCCGGCACTCATGTGCCCACGTGCTGGCCCAAGCGGTGCAGGAGCTGTTCCCGCAGGCCAAGCTCGGTATCGGCCCGCCGATCACCGATGGTTTCTACTACGATTTCGACGTCGCCGAGCCGTTCACCCCAGAAGATCTGGAAAAGCTCGAGAAGCGGATGGCCAAGATCGTCAAGGACGGCCAGTTGTTCTCGCGGCGCGTCTACGAATCCAAGGATCAGGCGCGCGCGGAACTGGCAAACGAGCCCTACAAGCTCGAGTTGGTCGACGACAAGTCGGGCGCGGACGATCCCGAGGTCATGGAGGTCGGTGGCGACGAGCTGACCGCATACGACAACCTCAACGCCCGCACCAAGGAACGGGTCTGGGGCGACCTGTGCCGCGGCCCGCACATCCCGACCACCAAGTACATCCCGGCGTTCAAGTTGACCCGCAGCAGTGCGGCCTACTGGCGCGGCAACCAGAACAACGCCAGCCTGCAGCGTGTCTACGGCACGGCCTGGGAGTCCCAGGAGGCCCTCGACCGCCACCTCGAGCTGATCGAGGAGGCGCAGCGCCGCGACCACCGCAAGCTCGGCGTCGAGCTGGATCTGTTCAGCTTCCCCGACGAGCTCGGGTCCGGCCTGCCGGTGTTCCACCCCAAGGGTGGCGTCATCCGCAAGGAGCTGGAGGACTACTCGCGGCGCAAGCACTCCGAGGCCGGCTACGAGTTCGTCAACACCCCGCACATCACCAAGGAACAGCTCTACATCACCTCGGGCCACCTTGAGTGGTATGCCGACGGCATGTACCCGCCGATGCACATCGACGCCGAGTACAACGAGGACGGCACGGTACGCAAGCCCGGGCAGGACTACTACCTCAAGCCCATGAACTGCCCCATGCACCATCTGATCTACCGGGCGCGGGGCCGCTCGTACCGCGAACTTCCGTTGCGGCTCTTCGAATTCGGCTCGGTGTACCGCTACGAGAAGTCCGGCGTGGTGCACGGGCTGACCCGGGTGCGCGGCATGACCCAGGACGACGCCCACATCTACACCACGCGTGAGCAGATGCGCGACGAGCTGACCTCGCTGCTGCAGTTCGTGCTCGACCTGCTCTCGGACTACGGCATGGACGACTACTACCTGGAGCTGTCGACCAAGGATCCCGAGAAGTACGTCGGCGACGACGACGTCTGGGAGGAGGCGACCCAGACGCTACGTGAGGTGGCCGAGGCCTCCGGCCTGGATCTGGTGCCGGATCCGGGCGGCGCGGCGTTCTACGGACCCAAGATCTCCGTTCAGGTCAAGGACGCGCTGGGCCGCAACTGGCAGATGTCGACCATCCAGCTGGATTTCAACATGCCCGACCGGTTCGAGCTGGAGTACACCTCCCAGGATGGATCGCGTCAACGGCCCGTCCTGATCCATCGCGCCCTGTTCGGCTCGATCGAGCGCTTCTTCGGTGTGCTCACCGAGCACTACGCCGGCGCGTTCCCGGCCTGGCTGGCACCGGTGCAGGTGGTCGGCATCCCGGTCGCCGAAGCACATCTGGACTACCTGTATGACGTTGCCGCCCAACTGAAGTCGCGTGGCGTGCGGGTCGAGGTCGACGGCAGCGACGACCGGATGGCGAAGAAGATCGTCAACCACACCAACATGAAGGTGCCGTTCATGCTGCTGGCCGGTGACAAAGATCTGGCGGCGGGCGCGGTCAGCTTCCGGTTCGGTGACCGGACCCAGATCAACGGTGTGCCCCGCGACGAGGCCGTGGAGGCGATCGTGAAGTGGATCGCCGACCGCAACAATGCCGTGCCGACGGCCGAGCTGGTTCAGGTGGGCAAGTGACCGAGGACGAGCGGTCGATCGTCGACCACGGCGGCGGAGACGCCATCATCGACCATGGCGTGGGTGAACCCGACCATTTGCAGCGGCTGTGGACACCGCACCGGATGAGCTACATCGTGGATGCGGTCAAGAGCGACAACAAGATCGGCTCGGCCGGGTCGTCGCAGCCGTTCACCGACATCCCCGAGATGTCCGACGAGGACGGCCTCATGGTCGCCCGCGGTGAACTCGTGTACGCCGTGCTCAACCTCTACCCGTACAACCCCGGCCACCTGATGGTGGTGCCCTATCGGCGGGTATCCGAGTTGGAGGACCTCAGCGAAGCCGAGAGTGCCGAGCTGATGGCGTTCACGCAGAAGGCGATCCGCGTCATCAAGTCGGTCTCCCGCCCGCACGGGTTCAACGTCGGCCTGAACCTGGGTGTCTCGGCCGGCGGATCGCTGGCCGAGCACCTGCACATGCATGTGGTGCCGCGCTGGGGCGGCGACGCGAACTTCATCACCATCATCGGTGGCGCCAAGGTCATTCCGCAGCTTCTGAGCGAGACCCGGGAGCTGCTGGCAGCTGAATGGGCCCGTCAGCCGTGAGCAATCTGTTCCTGATGAGCCGGGCGGCCTACGCGAAACTGTCGCGGCCGGTGGCCAAGGCGGCGCTGCGAGCGGGCCTGACTCCCGACATCGTCACCATCGTCGGAACCGCCGGATCGGTCACTGCCGCGCTGACGCTGTTCCCGATCGGGCAACTGTGGTGGGGCGCGTTCGCGGTGTTCCTCTTCGTTCTCGCCGACATGCTCGACGGGGCGATGGCCCGCGAACGCGGCGGTGGTACCCGCTTCGGCGCCGTGCTGGACGCGGCGTGTGACCGGATCGCCGACGGCGCCATCTTCGCCGGCCTGCTGTGGTGGGCGGCGTTCGGACTTCACAGCCCGTCGCTGGTGGTCGCGATCCTCATCTGTCTGGTCACCTCACAGGTGATCTCGTACATCAAGGCCCGCGCCGAGGCCAGCGGGCTGCGCGGCGACGGCGGCATCATCGAGCGTCCGGAGCGCCTGGTGATCGTGCTCGTCGGGGCGGGGCTTTCGGGCGTGTCGTTCCTGCATGTGCCATGGCTGCTGCAGGTCGCCGCGTGGCTGCTGGCGGTGGCGAGCGTGATCACGGTGGCCCAACGGATCCATGCCGTGCGCACCTCGCCGGGCGCCATGGACCGGCTGCAACCCCCGGGAGCCTCGTGAACATTCCGCTGTCCGGGCAGGTGACCGATCTGGGGTATGCGGCAGGCTGGCAGCTGGTCCGCGCGATGCCGGAGGTGGTGGCGCGCAATCTGTTCGACGCGGGTGCGCTCTACGCCGCCCGCGGCGGGGGTCCGCAGCAGCTGCGCAAGAACCTGGCCCGGGTGACCGGGGTTGCCCCGGCCGAGGTGCCCGACGAGCTGATGCGTGCTTCACTGGCCTCCTACGCCCGTTACTGGCGGGAGGCGTTCCGATTGCCGTCGATGGATCTGACCGCTGTGGCCAAGCGTCTCGACGAGGTGTTCGTCGGCGCGGACAAACTGCGAGCCGCTCAAGAGGCGGGCTGCGGCGCTGTGCTGGCTCTGCCGCACAGCGGCAACTGGGACATGGCCGGCGTGTGGCTGGCTCAACAGTTCGGCACGTTCGCCACCGTGGCCGAGCGGCTCAAACCCGAATCGCTCTACCGCCGTTTCATCGAATACCGGGAGAGCCTGGGCTTCGAGGTGTTCCCGCTGTCCGGGGGTGAGCGCCCGCCGTTCGAGGTGCTCTCGGAACGGTTGCGGGCCAACATGTTCGTCTGCCTGATGGCCGACCGGGACCTCACCCGCAACGGTGTCGAGGTCGACTTCTTCGGTGAAACCAGCCGGATGCCCGCCGGTCCGGCCAAGCTGGCCATCGAAACCGGCGCCCCACTGCATCCGGCGCACGTCCACTACGACGGGGACGATTGCGTGGTCGAGATCTTCGACGCGCTCGACACCTCGTCGGGGAATGTGTCCGTGGTCATCCAGCAGCTGGCCGACCGGTTCGCGGCCAATATTGCCGCCCATCCTGCTGACTGGCACATGCTGCAGCCGCAGTGGCCGGCCGACCTGTCCGCAGAGCGTCGTGCCCGACTGGGTACCACCTGATGAGCGCTTGCGCGAAGAGGCGACGGAGCTAGCCATGCGTATCGGGATGGTCTGCCCTTATTCGTTCGATGTGCCGGGCGGTGTGCAATCCCATGTGCTGCAACTGGCCGAGGTGATGCGCGCGGGCGGACATTACGTCAGCGTCCTGGCGCCGTCGTCTCCGCACGTGAAGCTGCCGGATTACGTGGTGTCGGGCGGCAAGGCCGTCCCGATTCCGTACAACGGCTCGGTGGCTCGCCTGCGGTTCGGCCCGGCCACCCACCGGAAGGTCAAGAAGTGGCTCATGCTGGGAGAATTTGATGTGCTGCACCTGCACGAGCCCAATGCGCCCAGCCTTTCCATGCTGGCGCTTCAGGCCGCCGAAGGCCCGATCGTCGCGACGTTTCACACCTCGACGACAAAGTCGTTGACCCTCAGCGTCTTTCAGGGAATTCTGCGTCCGTACCACGAGAAGATCGTCGGCCGTATCGCGGTATCGGACTTGGCCCGGCGCTGGCAGATGGAAGCGCTCGGCTCGGATGCGGTCGAGATCCCCAACGGGGTTGACGTGCCGTCGTTCGCGAATGCGCCTCGGCTGGAAGGCTATCCGAGGCCCGGCCGCAGCGTGCTGTTCCTCGGCCGGTTCGACGAGCCACGCAAGGGCATGCCGGTATTGCTGCGCGCGCTGCCCAAACTGGTGCGCCGATTCGCCGACGTCGAGATCCTGATCGTGGGCCGCGGTGATGAGGATGCGTTGCGTGAGGAGGCCGGCGAGCTGGCCGGTCACCTTCGTTTCCTGGGCCAGGTCGACGACGACGCCAAGGCAGCCGCCATGCGCAGCGCCGATGTGTACTGCGCCCCCAATCTCGGCGGAGAGAGCTTCGGCATCGTGCTGGTCGAGGCGATGGCGGCCGGGACACCGGTGGTGGCCAGTGAACTGGACGCGTTCAACCGCGTGCTCGACGGTGGGCAGGCCGGCCGGCTGGTGCCGGTCGGCGACGCCGAGGCTCTGGCCGACGCGCTGATCGAGGTGCTCGACGACGAGGCGCTGCGCGAGCGATACGTCGACGCCGCCACCGAGCGGGTGGCGCGCTACGACTGGTCGGTGGTTGCCGGCCAGATCATGCGGGTGTACGAGACGGTGGCCAGCCCCGGGGTCAAAGTTCAGGTGGGTGACTGAGAATGCCGACCTGGTTGGTGATCACGTCATTGGCCGTCCTGGTGGTCCTGCTGCTGGTCGGCATGTGGGCGTTCCAGACCGCAAATCGGCTCGACCGGCTGCACGTGCGGTACGACCTGTCGTGGCAGGCGCTCGACGGCGCCCTGGCCCGCCGGGCGGTGGTGGCCCGCGCCGTCGCGGTCGATGCCTATGCCGGTGCTCCGCAGGGAAAACGGCTAGCGGCGCTGGCCGCTGCCGCCGAACGAGCCCCGCGCCCGGCGCGTGAGGCCGCCGAGAACGACCTCTCGGCCGCATTGTCGGCGGTCGACCCGGCGGAGCTGCCGGTGGCATTGGTCGCCGAACTGGCCGATGCCGAGGCCCGGGTGCTGCTGGCCCGGCGCTTCCACAACGATGCCGTCCGCGACACCCTTGCCTTGCGGGAGCGCCGCGCGGTGCGGATGCTGCGGCTGGGTGGAACCGCGGCGCTGCCAACCTATTTCGAGATCGTGGAAAGCCCCGATGCCCAGGCGGTGCCCAATTTGGGGGCCAACCCGGTGAGCCGCCGAACCTCGGCGCGCGTGGTGCTGCTCGACGAGACCGGCGCGGTGCTGCTGCTGCGGGGCAGTGATCCCGCGCTCGACGATCCGGACAAACCGGCCCCGCGCTGGTGGTTCACCGTCGGTGGCGCCGTCCAGCCCGGCGAGGACCTGGCGGCCGCCGCGGCCCGCGAGCTTGCCGAGGAGACGGGCCTGCAGGCGGCGCCGGAGGACTTCATCGGCCCGGTGTGGCGGCGCGACGCCGTCATCGACTTCAACGCGTCGGTGATCCGCAGCGAGGAATTCTTCTTCATCTACCGCACGGCCCGGTTCGAGCCGTCGGCAACGGGGCGCACGACCCTGGAACGGCACTACATTCACGGACACCGCTGGTGCGATGCGACAATGATCGCCGAGTTGGTTGCCGGCGGGGAGGCCGTGTATCCGCTTCAACTGGGTGAGCTGTTGGCTCAGGCCAATGACCTGGCCGAACAGCCGACAGCGACGCTGGCGAATACGCGGGAGTCTGCGTATCGCGAGCTGCAAGCCATCCGGTGACTGCGGATTCAATGGATTTGGCGGCTCCACTACACTGAATCAGTAGCAATTTGGAGGAGATACCAGTGGATACCGCGGCGCAGAACGGCTCTAGTAACCAGACCGGTACCGCGCGCGTGAAGCGCGGGATGGCTGAGATGCTCAAGGGCGGCGTGATCATGGACGTCGTCACCCCCGAACAGGCGAAGATCGCAGAAGGTGCGGGCGCGGTCGCCGTCATGGCACTGGAGCGGGTCCCCGCCGACATCCGGGCCCAGGGCGGGGTGTCGCGGATGAGCGATCCCGACATGATCGAGGGCATCATCGACGCGGTCACCATTCCGGTGATGGCCAAGGCGCGCATCGGGCACTTCGTCGAGGCGCAGATCCTGCAGAGCCTCGGCGTGGACTACATCGACGAGTCCGAGGTGCTGACCCCGGCCGATTACACCAACCACATCGACAAGTGGAAGTTCACCGTGCCGTTCGTGTGCGGCGCCACCAATCTGGGCGAGGCGTTGCGGCGGCTCACCGAGGGCGCGGCGATGATCCGCTCCAAGGGTGAGGCCGGTACCGGCGACGTCTCGAACGCCACCACCCACATGCGCAAGATCGGCGGCGAGATCCGCCGGCTCACCTCGCTGTCCGAGGACGAGCTGTACGTCGCGGCCAAGGAACTGCAGGCGCCCTATGAGCTGGTGGCCGAGGTGGCCCGGGCGGGCAAGTTGCCGGTGACGTTGTTCACCGCGGGCGGCATCGCCACCCCGGCCGATGCGGCGATGATGATGCAGCTCGGCGCCGAGGGCGTGTTCGTCGGCTCGGGCATCTTCAAGTCGGGCAACCCGGCGCAGCGGGCCGCGGCGATCGTGAAGGCCACCACCTTCTACGACGATCCCGATGTGTTGGCCAAGGTGTCGCGCGGCCTGGGTGAGGCCATGGTCGGTATCAACGTCGAGGAGATCGCCCAGCCTCATCGGCTCGCCGAACGCGGCTGGTAACAACCTCCTATGGCGATTGAAGAGATCCTCGATCTGGAGCAGCTCGAGGTCAACATCTATCGCGGCGGGGTGTTCAGCCCGGAGTCGGGTTTCCTGCAGCGCACCTTCGGCGGCCATGTGGCCGGCCAGTCGCTCGTGTCAGCTGTGCGCACGGTCGACCCCAAGTATCAGGTGCACTCGCTGCACGGCTACTTCCTGCGCCCCGGAGATGCCCGCGCACCGTCGGTCTACACCGTCGAACGCATCCGCGACGGCGGGTCGTTCGCCACGCGCCGGGTCAGTGCGATCCAGCACGGGGAGACGATCTTCACGATGTCGGCCTCGTTTCAGACCGACCAGACCGGCATCGAACATCAGGACGTCATGCCGGAGGCGCCGGCACCCGACGACCTGCCCGGGTTCCGGTCCGGGGGAGCGTTCGACGACGCCGGCTTCGCCCAGTTCGCCGAATGGGATGTCCGCATCGTGCCGCGGGACCGCGTAGCGCGCGTGCCGGGCAAAGCCTCCCAACAGCAGGTGTGGTTCCGTCACCGCGATCCGTTGCCCGACGACCACGTGCTGCACATCTGCGCGCTGGCCTACATGAGTGATCTCACCCTGCTGGGCTCGGCACAGGTCAATCACCTCGACGTGCGCAAGCACCTCATGGTGGCCTCCCTCGATCACGCCATGTGGTTCATGCGGCCGTTCCGTGCCGACGAGTGGCTGCTCTATGACCAGTCCTCGCCCTCGGCCTGCGGTGGGCGTTCGCTGACCCAGGGCAAGATCTTCAATCGGTACGGCGAGCTGGTGGCCGCGGTGATGCAAGAGGGCCTGACCCGCTACCAGCGCAACTTCACTCCGGCTGACGGCTCGTGACCCTTCGGGTCGGGGTGCTCGCACTGCAAGGCGACACCCGCGAACATCTGGCTGCGCTGCGGGAGGCAGGCGCCGAAGCCGGCACGGTGCGGCGGATCTCCGAACTCGATGCGGTTGACGCCCTGGTGATTCCCGGCGGGGAGTCCACCGCGATGAGCCACCTGTTGCGCGAATTCGAACTGCTCGAACCGTTGCGGGCACGCATCGCCGCCGGCTTGCCCTGTTACGGATCGTGCGCAGGCATGATCCTGCTGGCCACCGAGATCAAGGATGCCGGTGTTGAGGGACGGGCGGCGCTTCCCCTGAAGGGCATCGATATGACGGTGCGGCGCAACGCATTTGGTCGTCAAGTCGACTCCTTCGAGGAGGATGTCGACTTCGAGGGGCTCGACTCCCCGGTGCACGCGGTGTTCATCCGGGCGCCCTGGGTCGAGCGGGTCGGTGCCGAGGTCACAGTGTTGGCCCGCGCAGCCGGCCACATCGTCGCGGTGCGCCAGGGCTCCATGCTGGCCACGTCCTTTCATCCGGAGATGACCGGTGACCGCCGCATCCACAAGCTGTTCGTCGATTCGCTCTGACACCAGCAAACCCACGGCGCAGTCATAGCTCAGACAAAGGCGGCGCCGACTTAATGGTCATGTGACGACGACGCTGGAGGATGCCTCCGCCGAGCCTGCGTTCGAAAGCCCGCCGAGCACTTCGCGGATCGCGCGCGAGCGTCTGGCGTTGCCCGCCCTGCTGGCCGCCACCGCGCTGGCCTACCTCTGGAACATCACCGTCAACGGCATGGGCAATCAGTTCTATGCGGCCTCGGTCTGGGCCGGCTCCTCGAACTGGAAGGCCCTGCTGTTCGGATCGCTGGATCCGGCCAATTTCATCACCGTGGACAAGCCGCCGGTGTCGCAGTGGGTGATGGGCTTGTCCGGTCAGCTGTTCGGGTTCAGCAGCGCCGGCATGCTGATCCCCGAAGCGCTGATGGCGGTCGGCTCGGTGGCGTTGCTCCACGGTGCGGTCCGCCGGATCAGCGGTCCGAAGGCGGGCCTGCTGGCCGGTGCGGTCCTGGCGCTGACTCCGGTGGCCGCGTTGATGTTCCGCTTCAACAATCCCGACGCCGCGATGGTGCTGCTCATGACGGCCGCGGCGTACTGCACCGTCCGCGCGCTGCGGGGCTCAGGAGCGAGCTGGCTGATGCTGGCCGGCGCGGCGTTGGGGTTCGCGTTCCTGGCCAAGATGCTCGAAGGCCTGATGGTCGCGCCTGCGATCGCCCTGGTGTACCTGGTCGCCGCCGCGGTGCCGATGCGACGGCGCGTGCGGCACCTGGCCGGCGCGCTGGCGGCGTTTCTGGTTTCCGCCGGATGGTTCGTGGTGCTCACCCTGGTGTGGCCGGCCTCGTCGCGGCCCTATCTCGCCGGGTCCACCGACAACAACTTCATGAATCTGGTGTTGGGCTACAACGGATTCGGCCGGATTCTCGGTCACAACCACATGGGTAGCGGCCCGGCCGGCCACCAGTCCCACGGCCTGGCGCGCCTGTTCACCGGAGAGTTCGGCTTCGAAATCGGTTGGCTACTGCCGTCGGGCCTGCTCGCCGTGGTGCTGGTGCTGATAGCGAGGCGTGGTACGCCACGGACCGACGTGGTCCGCGCCGGGGCGATCCTGTTCGGCGGCTGGCTGCTGATCGACGGCCTGGTGCTCACCTTCATGAAGAGCATGGTCCACCCGTACTACTGCCTGTCGCTGGCACCGGCGATGGCGGCGATGTTCGCGATCGGAGTCGCGGAGATGTGGCGTCGGCGCGCGGACCGGCTGGGCCAGATCGGTTTGAGTGCCATGCTTCTGGGCACCGCGGTGTGGAGCTTCTGGATCCTCGGCCGCAATGCGTCGTGGCTTCCACCCCTGCGGTGGACGATCCTGGTGGTTGCTGTCGTGGCCGCCGCGGCGCTGCTGTGCGCGCTGCGCATGGGATGCCGCGCGGCGGCCACCGTCGCGTTGGCAGTCGCACTGGCCGGCGGGCTGGCGGGAACGACGGCTTACACCGTGGCCACCCTGGGACAATCGCACACCGGTGGCAGCCCAGCCGTCGGACCGCCCGACCCCGGTAACGGCCACGGGCATGGCTGGAGCTCCGACAATCCAGAGGTGAACGCGATGCTGCGGGGCGCCACCACCAGATGGTCTGCGGCCATCAACCGGTCCGGGGCCGCTGCAGCGCTCGAATTGTCCACCGGCACAGCGGTAATGGCGGTCGGCGGTTTCACCGGCACGGACCCGGCGCCGAGCCTGGAACAGTTCCGGGCCTACGTCGCCGAACGGCAGATCACCTACTACGTGCTTCCGGAACTGAAGGGCTCCGAGTCGAAAATCGGCGACCACGGCGGCTTCTTCGGACGCAATTCCCACACCGACATCTCGGACTGGGTGAAAGACAACTTCACCTCGACCAAGGTGGGCTCGGACACGGTGTACGACCTGCGCGCACCGCTCAGGAAATAGCCGCCGCTGCCGTCGAGTTCACGCTCCTCGTTGGTCGCCCTCCACGATCACGCCCGCGGACCTCTCCATCGGTTTGATCACCGAGGTGAAGTCGGACTCGGGGCCCTCGACGCGCAACGTCTGTTCCCAGATGTCTTGGACCGCTTCGGCCATCGCGACCGGCAGGCCGAGAGAGGTGGCCTCGGTGAGGTAGAGGCGCACGTCTTTCGCCATCAGGCCGGTGGCGAATCCGTAGTCGAAGGTGCGGGGGAGAACCGCCCGCGGGAACTTGTCGCGGCTGGCATGGGTGCCGCCCGACCCGGCGTTGAGCACGTCGATCATCACGTCGGCGCTCAAGCCTGCCTTGACGCCCATCACCATCACCTCGGCGGTCGCGGCCAGGGTGGTGGCGGCCATCAGGTTGTTGATCAGTTTCATGGTCTGTGCGGCGCCGGGCTGCTCGGACACGAAAATGGCCCGGCCCAGAACCGCGAAAAGCGGGGCCAGCGCGTCGAATTCGCTACGTGGCCCGGACACCATCACCGCGAGAGTGCCGGCTTGGGCGCCGTGCACACCGCCGCTGACCGGACTGTCCAGTGCGGCGATACCCTGCGCGTCGAGAACAGCGTGATTGTGTTGTGCGGCTTGGCCTCCCACCGTCGACAGATCGACAAAGCGCCGGATCGCCGAGCCGGCGGCGAGTTCGGCGACCACGGATTCGGAGACCTGCGGGGTGGGCAGACTCGCCCACACCGTCTCGGTCTGGTCGGCCACCGCGCGCACCGATTCGGCCGTGTGGGCGCCCAGCGCCGTCGCCTCGGCGCGCACGTCCTCGCGGACATCGAACGCCACCACCGGAAATCCCGCCTTGAGCAGCCGTTCCATCATGGGCCGGCCCATATTGCCCAGCCCGATGAAGCCGATCGGGTCACTCATCGGTTGCCGGGCTCTCGTCGAGTTCGGCGAACACGGCCCGCGCCAGCCGGAAGCTGTCGACGGCGGCCGGGATGCCCGCGTAGATGCCCACCTGCAGGAAGATCTCGCAGATCTCCTCGCGGGTGACGCCGTTGGTGAGCGCGCCGCGGATGTGGGTGCTCAGCTCGTTCGGCCGGTTCAGTACCGCGATCATCGCGAGGTTCAGCATGCTGCGGGTCTTCAGTTCAAGGCCTTCACGCCCCCACACCGCGCCCCAGCAGTACTCGGTGACCAGATCTTGCAGCGGCTTGGAGAATGCGTCGACGTTGCCGGCTGCCTTGCGGACATAGTCCTCACCGAGGACTGCGGTGCGGATCGCCAATCCCTTGTCGTACGTGTCTTGATCCATGGCGTCCCTTTCAGATGTCGCGCTCCGTCGAGCAACAGTCGCACACGCCGGCGCCAATGCGGCGCTGCCGGTAGGTGCCGGAAAACGGTCCACGTAGACTGGAGAGCCGGAGTTTTGACCGGAAGAGGGGCGTACCTGCATGAGCGGCCATTCCAAGTGGGCCACCACCAAGCACAAGAAGGCCGTCATCGACGCCAAGCGCGGCAAGATGTTCGCCAAGTTGATCAAGAACATCGAGGTCGCGGCACGTGTCGGCGGGGGAGACCCGGCCGGTAACCCCACCCTCTACGACGCCATCCAGAAGGCCAAGAAGAGCTCCGTGCCCAATGACAACATCGAGCGCGCCCGCAAGCGCGGCGGTGGTGAAGAGGCCGGTGGCGCCGACTGGCAGAACATCACCTACGAGGGCTACGGCCCCAATGGTGTCGCCGTGCTCATCGAATGCCTGACCGACAACCGCAACCGTGCCGCCGGTGAGGTCCGCGTCGCGATGACCCGCAACGGCGGCAACATGGCGGACCCGGGTTCAGTGGCCTACCTGTTCTCCCGCAAGGGTGTGGTGACGCTGGAGAAGAACGGTCTGACCGAGGACGACGTGCTGATGGCCGTCCTGGAGGCCGGCGCCGAGGAGGTCAACGACCTGGGCGACTCCTTCGAGATCATCTCCGAGCCCACTGACCTGGTCGCCGTTCGTACCGCGCTGCAGGAGGCCGGCATCGACTACGACTCGGCGGAGGCCAGCTTCCAGCCCTCGGTGAGCGTTCCGGTCGACCTGGACGGCGCGCGAAAGGTGCTCAAGCTCGTCGACGCGCTGGAGGACAGCGACGACGTGCAAGAGGTCTACACCAACATCGACATTCCCGACGACGTCGCCGCACAGCTCGACGAGGAGTAGTCCGGCCGCCTACCGCGCCGGGTGCAGCGCTGCGTCGACAGGTGTCTCCCCGGAGATCACCTCGAAGGTCCGCCCGGCGGTCTCCGGCTCGTGCAGGACGGCGAGCAGCACCTGCGCGACGTCGGCGCGCGGGATCGTGCCCCGTCCGGTCGACTCGGCGACGGTCACATTGCCGGTACCCGGATCATCGGTGAGCCCGCCGGGCCGCACGATCGTGGTGCGCAGCCCGGTGCGCGCCCGCACGTTGGCGTCGGCCTCGGATTTGGCCCGCATGTAGGCCCGGAACACCTCGTCATAGCTGTCGTCCAGCGAACGGTCGTCGGCGGCCAGCGCCGAGACCATCACATACCGGTCCACCCCTGCTGCCTCGGCGGCGTCCGCCAGCAGGATCGCGGCGTCACGATCGACGGTCTGCTTGCGGGCCGCCCCGCTGCCCGGCCCGGCGCCTGCCGCGAACACCACGGCGTCGGCTCCACGCAGGGCCTTGGCGACCTCTTCCACCGACGCCTGCTCCAGATCGAGGACGATGGCCTCGGCTCCCGCGGCCTGCAGGTCCTCGGCCTGAGCCGGGTTGCGGATGAGCCCGGCGGCCTCGTCGCCGCGGGCACTCAACAGTTGTTCGAGGATCAGGGCGATCTTGCCGTGTCCGCCCGCTATCACTACGCGCATAGGTCCGACCCTACGGATGTGAGCGTGTCCCTGCCGCAGGCTACTGCCGGCTCGCGATAGGCTCTCGAACAGATGTTCTGACGAAGGGGTTCGTGTGCGGGTGATGGGAGTGGATCCCGGGTTGACGCGCTGCGGCCTGTCGGTGGTCGAGAGCGGCAAGGGCAGGAAGGTCACCGCGCTGGACGTGGACGTGGTCCGCACCCCGGCCGACGCACCGCTGCAGAAGCGGCTGCTGGAGATCAGCGACGTGGCCGAGTACTGGATGGACACTCACCGGCCCGATGTCATCGCGATCGAGCGGGTGTTCGCCCAGCAGAATGTGTCGACGGTGATGGGCACGGCCCAGGCCGGTGGCGTGATCGCGCTGGCCGCGGCGCGGCGCGACATCGAGGTGCATTTCCACACCCCTTCGGAGGTCAAGGCGGCAGTCACCGGCAACGGCCGTGCCGACAAGGCCCAGGTCACCGAGATGATCACCAGAATTCTTGCCCTGCAGGCCAAGCCGACCCCCGCTGACGCGGCCGACGCGCTGGCGTTGGCCATCTGCCATTGCTGGCGCGCCCCGATGATCGCGCGGATGGCTGCCGCCGAGGCGCTCGCCGCCGAACAGCGCCGCAAGTACGCAGCGAAACTCAAGGCGGCCCGGGCATGATCGCGTCGGTTCGCGGTGAGGTCATCGACATCGCCCTCGACCACGCGGTGATCGAGGCCGCCGGCGTCGGCTACAAGGTGATGGCGACCCCGTCGACCCTGGCCAACCTGCGTCGCGGTGCCGAGTCCCGGCTGATCACCGCGATGATCGTGCGCGAGGACTCGATGACGCTCTACGGGTTCGCTGACGGGGATGCCCGCGATCTGTTCCTCACACTGCTCGGGGTGTCGGGTGTCGGACCGAAGATCGCCTTGGCGACGCTGGCGGTCTATGACTCCCAGGCACTGCGGCAGGCTCTGGCCGATGGCGATGTCACCGCGTTGACGCGGGTTCCCGGCATCGGCAAACGCGGTGCCGAGCGCATGGTGCTCGAACTGCGCGACAAGATCGGTCCGGTCACGGCCGGCGCGGGCTCCGGCTTCACGGGCCACGCCGTGCGCGCGCCCGTCGTGGAAGCCCTTGTCGGACTTGGCTTCGCCGCCAAGCAGGCCGAGGAAGCCACCGACAAGGTGCTGGCCAACGACCCTGAGGCGACCACGGCTTCCGCGCTGCGGGCGGCGCTGTCCATGCTGGGTAAGAAGTAATGGGCCGTTTCGACGAAACCGACGAACCCGACGAGCGGGAGGTTTCCCCGGCACTGACCGTCGGCGAAGGCGACGTCGACGCCAGCCTGCGCCCGCGTTCACTGGGTGAGTTCATCGGTCAGCCCCGGGTGCGTGAGCAGCTGCAACTGGTCCTTGAGGGCGCCAAGAACCGCGGTGGCACACCGGATCACATTCTTTTGTCCGGTCCGCCGGGATTGGGCAAGACGTCGCTGGCGATGATCATCGCCGCCGAGCTGGGGTCCTCGTTGCGGCTCACCTCCGGCCCCGCGCTGGAGCGGGCCGGTGACCTGGCCGCGATGCTGTCCAACCTCGTCGAGCACGACGTGCTGTTCATCGACGAGATCCACCGCATCGCGCGGCCCGCCGAAGAAATGCTGTATCTGGCGATGGAGGATTTCCGGGTCGACGTGGTGGTCGGCAAAGGCCCCGGCGCGACCTCCATCCCTCTCGAAGTCGCGCCCTTCACGTTGGTCGGGGCGACCACGCGGTCCGGCGCGCTCACCGGTCCTTTGCGCGACCGGTTCGGTTTCACCGCGCACATGGACTTCTACGAGCCGGTCGAACTCGAGCGGGTGCTGGCCCGTTCGGCCGGCATCCTCGGCATCGAATTGGGCGGCGAGGCCGGCACGGAGATTGCGCGGCGCTCCCGCGGGACGCCGCGCATCGCCAACCGGCTGCTGCGCCGGGTCCGGGACTACGCCGAGGTCCGGGCCGACGGTGTGATCACGCGCGATATCGCCAAGGCCGCCTTGGAGGTCTACGACGTCGATGAGCTCGGCCTCGATCGTCTGGACCGCGCCGTGCTGTCGGCGCTGACCCGCAGTTTCGGCGGCGGTCCGGTCGGGGTGTCGACGTTGGCGGTTGCGGTGGGAGAAGAGGCGACCACGGTCGAGGAGGTCTGCGAACCGTTCCTGGTCCGCGCCGGAATGGTGGCCCGCACGCCGCGTGGCCGAGTGGCCACGCCACTGGCGTGGACGCATCTGGGTATGCAACCGCCGGTTACCGGACTGGGGCAGCCCGGGCTGTTTGAATAGACCGCATGGTCATCGCCGGTTTGGTGTTCGCCGCGCTCGCCGCGGTCCTGCATGTCTACATCTTTGTGATGGAGTCGCTGACGTGGACTTCACCGCGTACCCGCGCCACTTTCGGGACCAGCGAGGACGAGGCGCTGGCCACCAAGGAGCTGGCGTTCAACCAGGGCTTCTACAACCTGTTCCTGGCCATTGTCACGGTGGTCGGAATCGCTGGAATCAGCCTGGGACACTGCGCGGTTGGTGCCGCGCTCGTGTTCGCGGGTGCCGGCTCGATGCTTGCCGCCGCAGTCGTGCTGTTGACCAGCTCACCGGACAAGGCGCGGGCAGCGATCACCCAGGGCATCTTCCCGCTCATCGCGGTCGTATTGCTCGCGATCGGTCTGCTCTAAGCGGCGGGCCTGTTGATCACCATGTGGATTTCTCGGGTGAACACCCGGAGCCCACCGGCCAACGGTGGTGCGGTCGACCGGTAGGTGGCGCCCGTCGGCGTGATGAATTCTGTTGTGTGGCGCCCTGATTCGTCGACACCGGCTACCACCTGCCAGCCGGGGCTCTCTTTGACGTAATTGCAGCGCTCGCACAGCCCCTCACCGTTGGCTGCGGAAGTCGGTCCATGATGGTGGTGGGGCGTGACGTGGTCGATGTGCCGGATCGGGGCATCGCAGTAGGGCGTGCGGCAGGATTGATCCCGGGTGGCGATGAACCGGGCGAGGCCTTTCGGGAATCGCCGTGAGCGGGATTCCATCGCGACCAGGGCGCCGGTGTCGGGCGCGGCGTAGAGGCGTCGCAGGGTGGCCCACGAGCTGTCGTCAACAACGGCGTTGCCGATCATGCGCCGGGCCGTCGCCGCCGGAATGGGCCCATGGCCCTGGAGGTATGCGGGCTGCGTGCTGCCGGCGAACAGAGTGTCGTCGGACAGGACGAGGTTGACCGCGACGGGGACCGGCTTGGTGACGTCGCGGCCGGTGACGCGGGAGACCAGGGTGTCGGCCATGACCTGGCCGCGGTTGCGCCCGTCGGCACAGCGATCGGCCGCGCTGGTGAGTGATGAGCGCACGCACGCCGCATCGGTGGCGGGCAGTAGGGCGGTGACGATGGCCATGTTGTCGGCGGCGGGACGGAAGGTGACGGCACGATCCTCGGGTGCGCGGGTGGCCCGGTCGATGACGGCTACCGGATCGAGTTGGTAGGCAATCGTTTTGGCGTCGGCTGTGATTCGGGCATCGCCGAGCCCGAGCAGTTTGGTGTGGTCGGCGCAGAGCTGCTCATCGAGGCGGCGCCGGTCGGCCGGGGACAGGCAGGCCGCTTCCCGGACGATCAGCCGCGCGCGGGATTCGGTGAGCACTCCGGTTTCCAGGGCTGCGAGGGTATGCGGCAAATCGTGCACGAGGATGCGGGCGTCGGCGAGGTGTTGGCGACCGTGGGCGGGGGAGTCCTGGCGAGCCAGTCCGATTTCCGAACCGAGTCCGCGGCCACGACGTGAGGCGGGCACCCCGGCGGCGGCCTCTCCGGTGCGGCGGGCAACTTCCAGTGCAGCGGCGGCACGGGCTTGGCCGGCCGCAGCGGCGGACTTGAGGCGCTCGAGCTCGGCGATGCGATCCCGCAGTGCCGCTTCACCGGCATCGGGATCGACGTACGCGAACTGTTCGAACATGTGTTCTATGCTACCCGCCTCCACTGACAAGTTTCAGGGGAAGCGCTTCCTGCGGAGCGTGCAGTCGTGTCCGGGGAGCGAGACACCGCCGTTTGTCACCAGGGCGGAGCGGGCTGTCGACAGGGCGGAATAAGTTCATGCGTCGGCGGGTTGCCGGATGCTGATCACGTACGTAGCGATGCGCCGACAAGGAATTGCCTTGAGCTCACTCCCTCATGAGGTTGAAGCCCATCACGACGGTTGCCTCAAAGGGCGCACGGTCGTCCTGATCGGGGGTGGCTCGGGCATCGGGCTGCGGGTCGCGCATCAGGCTGCCGCGGCCGGCGCCCGCGTCGTCCTGGGAGGCCGCACACCCGTGCGCCTGGCGGCCGCGGCGGAACAAGTGGGGCATTCGGCGACTTGGCGGTCCGTGGACGTCACGGACAACTCCTCGCTCGCGGCGTTCTTCGCCGAACTCGACCGCGTGGATCATCTGTTCACCTCCGCCGCCTCCTACCAGGTGGGCCCGATGCTGGAGCTGAGCGACGAGGCGGCGGCGAGCCCGTTCACCTCCAAGTTCTGGGGCCAGTACCACGTCGTGCGCTACGCCGCGCCCAAGCTGACGGCGGACGGATCCGTGGTCCTGATGTCCGGTGCCGCAGGAGCCCGGCCGCCTGCGCCCGCACCCGCCTACGCCGCCTGCAACGCGGCGATCGAAGGGCTCGGGAGAGGGCTGGCCCTCGAACTCGCACCGGTCCGCGTCAACGTCGTCTCGCCCGGCACCATCGACGGCAACCTCTGGGCGCAACGTCCGGCCGTCGACCGTGAAGGCGCCTTCGCGCAGTACCGCAGGGACACGGTCCTGCACCGGCTGGGCACCGAGGATGACATCGCACACGCCGTGATGTTCCTCTTCACCAACGGCTTCACGACGGGGTCCACGCTCTACCCTGACGGCGGCTACACCCTGCGGTGACTGCGTTCCCGGAGCATCCGCCGCACGCCTGAGGCCACACATACTGATTGGCCGCGGTCCTGGTGGGACCGCGGCCGCTCAGGGGGATCTTCCCTTGTGGGGAAGTCTGTTACAGCAATCCGAGCAGTTTGAGATCGCTGATGTACTTGACGATGACCTCCGGGCTGACATGGGGAATGTCCTTGTCCGGTCCGATCTTCGCGTCCTGCACTGCGGCACGGAACACGTCGGTCGGCGCCATCGCTCCGTTCACCGGCACGCCGGGCTGCTGGTAGTTGTGCAGCAGCGGCAGCAGTGAAGCCTGGCGTTGCCGGTCCGGCAGTGACCGCAATGTGGTCTCGAAGCGGGACAACCATTCCTGGTAGTCCGCGACGCGCTGGATCGGGTAACCGGCCTCGATGAGCCAGTCGACGAACTCGTCCATGCCGAGGCCGTCGTCGTGCGGGTTCATCACGTGGTAGGTCTCGAAGCCGTCCTGAACGTGGGCGCCCAGGGTGGAGATGGCCTCGGCGATGAACTCGACGGGCAGGCCGTCGTAGTGCGAACGTTGCCGGTTGCCGTCAGCGTCGAGCTGGTTGAACGAGCGCGGGGCGACTCCGGTGGCGACGAGACTGAACATCATGCGGGTGAACATGTCCGGCAGGTTCAGCTGCCCGGCGTAGGTGGTGTCGGCCAGGATCATGTCGCAGCGGAACACCGTCACCGGCAGCCCGCACAGGTCGTGGGCCTCACGCAGCAGGACTTCACCGGCCCACTTGCTGTTGCCGTAGCCGTTGGCGTAACCGTCGTCGACGCGACGGGTCGCGCTGATCTCGCGGATATCGGCGTCCTCGACGAACTTTCCGGGCTCGATGCCCCCGCCGACACCGATCGTCGACACGTAGGCGAACGGCTTGATCCGCGTGGTCAGTGCGATCCGGATGAGCTCGGCGGTGCCGAGCGCGTTGGGGCCGAACAGTTCGCTGTAGGGCAGCACGTGGTTGACCAGGGCGGCCGGGTCGACGATGAAATCGACGGTGTCGGCAAGGCGCTGCCAGGTCGCGCGGTCGAGGCCCAGATCGGCCTCGCCCTTGTCGCCTGCGAGAACCTCGAGGTGATCGGCGGCCAGTTCCCGGTAGTGAGCGAGCAGTTTCGCGTCGCCGCCGCTGTTGGGTCCAGCACTGTCGAAGGTGGCGTCGAGCCGTGCGCGAGCCTCCTCGTTCGACTTTGCGCGCACCAGGCAGATCACCTTGCCGTCGACCAGATCCATGCGCTCCAGCCACTCCAGGGCCAGGTAACGACCCAGGAATCCGGTTGCGCCGGTGAGCAATACGGTGCGGATCTCGCTGGCCGGGCCCGGCAGACCGGGTGCTGCGGCCAACGTGGCGGCGTCGATGAACTTGTCGAGGGTCAGATCAGCGGCGTGCACTTCGGTGGCGTTGCGCCCGTGCACCGAGGTGAACGTCGGCCGCACATTGGCGCCCGAGCGCTGCGCCTCGATGTGCTCGGCGATGGTCCGAAGATCCGAGGCCGGGCTGACGATCACCGACACCGGCACTTCGACGTCGAAGATCTCCTGCAGCAGGTTGCCGAAGGTCAAGGCGGACAATGAATCTCCACCCAAATCGGTGAAGTGGGCATCGGGTGCGACATCGGAGCTCGCCGCGCCCAACAGCGCGGTGGCGGCACGGCCCACGGTGTCCAGGACGGGTGCCTGCGCACCGGTGCGCCGCAGCTCGCTCAGCTCGTTGGCCTGGCCTTCGGCCAGCTCGGTGTAGAGCTGCTCCAACCGGTCACCGTAATGGGCCTTCAGGTTGGGGCGGGCCAGCTTGCGGATACCGGTCAGCAGACCGTTCTCCAGGCTGAAAGGCGTTGTCTCCACGATAAAATCACGTGGCACCTCGTAGGACTGCAGGCCGGCGGCGCGCGCCGCATCCTGAAGCGAATCGCTGATCTGCTGCTTGGTTGCGCCGGGGTCGGTCGGCACGACAACGGCCAGTAGGTAGGAGCGGGCGCTGTTGCCGTAGATGAAGATCTGCCGCACCAGCGGGCTGTCTCCGAAGGCCGCCTCCAGCTTGGAAACGGTGACGAACTCGCCCTGCGAGAGCTTCAGCACGTTGTTGCGCCGGTCGAGGTATTCGACGTGGTCAGGGCCCAGCTCGGCCACGATGTCACCGGTGCGGTAGTAGCCGTACTCGTCGAACATCTCGGCGGTGATCTCGGGGCGCTTGTAGTACCCGGGGAACATCTGCTCGGACTTCACCAGCAGCTCACCGCGCGGGTGGGGCCGGTCGGTGCGGAAATAGCCGAGATCCGGAACGTCGACCAGTTTGTAGTCGATCACCGGCGGACGCTGGATGTGGCCGTCGACGAAGACCGAACCGGCCTCGGTCGAGCCGTAGCCCTCCAGTAGGTGCATGTCGAGCAGGCGCTCCACCCAGGTCTTCATTTCCGCCGAGATCGGTGCGGAACCGGTCATCGCGGAGACGAACCGTCCGCCCAGGAGGCCCTCGCGGACTTCGGCGAGTACTGCGTCCTCGGATCCTGCTCCGGCACGGTCGACCCGGCTCTGATACTCCTGGAACAGCATGTCCCAGATGCGTGGCACGAAGCTCAACTGCGTCGGCCGGACCAGGGCGAGGTCGTCCAGGAAGGTCGAAAGATCGCTGCGGGCAGCGAAATACGCGGTACCGCCCGAGCTGAGCGTGCCGATGAGGATGCCGCGGCCCATGACGTGGCTCATCGGCATGAAGTTGAGGGTGATCGCGGGCAGCACGGCCTGGTTCTCATCCCAGGTCGCCTTCGACGCCAGTTGCCACATGTTGGCGACCTTGCTCTCCGGGTACATCGCGCCCTTGGGCGTGCCGGTGCTGCCGGAGGTGTAGATCAGCATCGTCAGCGGGTCGGTCTGGCCGGGCGTGTACAACGGGGCATCGGCCAGCGACCGGCCGCGGTCGAGAACGTCGGCCAACGGTTCGACGACCACATCGGTGCCGGACAGCGCTGCCTTGGCGGCGTTGAAGGCCTCACGCTGGGCATCGACCCGGGGCTGGTAGTCGAACACCACCAGGCGGCGGGGTGCGGGGCCGGACTTCACCAATTCGACTGCGTCGTCGAGGAAGTCGATGCTCGCCGCGATCACGGTCGGTTCGGTTTCGGCCACGATGGGCCGCAGCGTGCTCACCGGGGCGCTGGTCTGCAGCGGTACGGACACCGCGCCGAGTTCGATGAGTGCGGTGTCGATGGTGGTGTAGTCGACGCTGGTGAACCCGAGGATGGCGACGCGGTCGCCGGGCTTCACGGGGTGGTTGTGCCAGGCGTTGGTCACCGCCTGGATGCGGTCGCCGAGCTGGCGGTAGGTGATGGTCTCGAATCGGGGCTGAAGTTCGGCGACGGTGCGGCCGTCGGCGTCGGTGACGTACTCGACGGCGCGCTGTCCGAGCGCGGGGCGGTCCGCGTACCCGGCGAGCACACCTTTGACGATGGCAGGCAGCCGCAGTTCAGGCTGCGCGACGGCGGTGTTGACGGCGTCGCTGGGGCGGGCGCCGGCGAATTGTGAATCGGTCTCGTACAGCGTGGCGATCCGGCGCTGGAGCCGGTCCTCGCGTGTTTCGGTGGTCATATCGTTCCCCTGAGCAATCAAAATAATTAGTGTCGGCACGTTTGCCGCGCCTACTGATTACTACGTTAGTAAAACTAATTATATTTCGAGATGCCAGCTCACACGGTGCGAGATGCGTCACGCCCTGTCGGTGCGCTCGTCCCGCCGAAGCGGTACGAGCGCACCAGGTGACTAGAGCAGCCCGAGCTGCTGCAGGTCGGTGATGTACTTGACGACGATCGCCGGGCTGACGTGCGGGATGTCCTTGTCGGGCCCGATCTTGGCTTCCTGCACCGCGGCCCGGAAATGATCGGTGGGGGCCAAGGCGCCCAGCATCGGCTTCTCGGGCTTCTGGTAGTTGTGCAGGAGCGGCAGCAGTGAGGCCTGGCGCTGCTTGTCCGGCAGAGCGCGCAGGGTGCTCTCGAAGCGCTGGATCCACTGGCCGTAGTCGGCGATGCGCTCGATCGCATAGCCTGCCTCGGCGAGCCAGTCGACGAACTCGTCCATGCCGAGGCCGTCGTCGTACGGGTTCATCACGTGGTAGGTCTCGAAGCTCTCCACCGATTGCCCGCCCAAGGTCGAGATCGATTCGGCGATGAACTCCACCGGCAGCCCGTCATAGTGCGAGCGCTGCCGGTTGCCGTCCGCGTCGAGTTCGTAGAACGACTTGGGGGCGATACCGCTGGCGACGAGGCTGAACATCATCCGGGTGAACATGTCCGGCAGGTTCAGCTGACCCGAGTACGTCGTATCGGCCAGGATCATGTCGCAGCGGAACACCGCGACCGGCAGCCCACAGAGATCGTTGGCCTCACGGAGCAGAACCTCACCGGCCCACTTGCTGTTGCCGTAACCGTTCGCGTACCCGTCGTTGACCTTGCGGACCGCGCTCATCTGCCGGACATCGACGTTCTCGACGAACTTGCCGGGCTCGATCTGATCGCCCACGCCGATGGTCGACACATACGTATACGGCTTGATCTTCGTGGTGAGTGCGATCTTGATCAGCTCGGCGGTGCCGAGGGCGTTGGGCCCGAACAGCTCGCTGTAGGGCAGCACGTGGTTGACCAGGGCCGCCGGGTCGACGATCAGATCGACCTCGTCGGCCAACCGCTGCCAGGTCTGCTGATCGAGACCGAGGTTCTCCTCGCCCTTGTCGCCGGCGATCACCTCGAGGTGCTCGGCGGCCAATTTCCGGTAGTGGGCAAGCAGTTTCGCGTCGCCGCCGCTGTTGGGTCCAGCGGTGTCGAAGGTGGAGTCGAGCCGGGCCCGGGCCTCCTCGTCGGACTTGGCCCGCACCAAGGCGATGACCTTGCCGTCGACGAGGTCCATGCGTTCCAGCCATTCCAGGGCCAGGTAACGCCCCAGGAAGCCGGTGGCGCCGGTCAGCAGCACGGTGCGAACTTCGGTCGGAGCCTTGGGCAGGCCCGGCGCGGCGGCCAAGGTGGCCTCATCGAGGAACTTGTCCAGCGTCAGATCCGAAGCGCTCACCTCGGCGGCGTGCCGGCCGTGGACCGACGCATAAGTCGGGCGCTTGGATCCGTTGCGCTGCGTCTCGATGTAGTCGGCGATGCCGGCCAGGTCGGTGGCGGGGCTGACGATCACGCCGACCGGAACATCCACGTCGAAGATCTCGCGCAGCAGGTTGCCGAAGGTCAACGCCGACAACGAGTCTCCACCCAGATCGGTGAAGTGCGCATCGGGTTCCAGGTCGGCCGCCGCGGCACCCAGCAGGGCACCGGCGGCCCGGCTCACGGTCTCCAGCACCGGGGCGTCGGCGGCGCCGCTGCGCAGCGCCCGCAGTTCGTTGGCCTGCGTCTCGGCGAGCTCGACGTAGAGCTGTTCCAGCCGATCGCCGTAGTGCGCCTTCAACTTCGGCCAGGCCAGCTTGCGGATGCCGGTCAGCAGGCCGTTCTCGACGCTGAACGGTGTTGTCTCCACGATGAAATCGCGCGGGATCTCGTAGGACTGCAGGTCGGCTTCTCTGGCGACCTCTTGCAGCGAATCGCTGATCTCCTGCTTCGACACGTCCGCGTCGGTGGGGACCACCACGGCCAGCAGGTAGGGCTGGGCGCTGTTGCCGTAGACGTAGATCTGTTGCACCAGTGGGCTGTTGCCGAAGACCGCTTCCAGTTTGGCCAGCGTGACGAATTCGCCCTGGGCGAGTTTGAGCACATTGTTGCGCCGGTCGACGTAGCGCAGCTGGTCCGGCCCGATCTGCGCGACGACGTCGCCGGTGCGGTAGAAGCCGTCCTCGTCGAACACCGACGCGGTGACCTCGGGGCGCTTGTAGTAGCCGGGGAACAGATTCTCGGTCTTGATCAGCAACTCGCCGCGCGGGTGGGGCTGATCGGTGGCGAAGTAACCCAGATCCGGGACGTCGACGAGTTTGTAGTCGATCACCGGCGGGCGTTGGACGACGCCGTCGAAGAGCGCCATGCCGGCCTCGGTCGAGCCGTAGCCCTCCAGCAGGTGGATCCCGAGCATGTCCTCGGTCCAGGCTTTGAGCTCCGCTGAGATGGGGGCCGAACCGGTCATGGCCGCGACGAACCGTCCGCCGAGCACGTTGTCCCGCACCTCGGCCAGTACTTCGGCCTCGACGGCGGCACGGTCCTGGCCGGCCTCGGCGAGGCGTTGATCGACCCGGGTCTGGTATTCGCTGTGGATCATTTCCCACACGCGCGGAACGAAATTCAGCTCGGTGGGCCGCACCAGGGCGAGGTCCTCGAGCAGGGTCGACAGATCGCTGCGGGCGGCGAAGTAGCACGTGCCGCCTGCGGCCAGCGATGCGTAGAGGATGCCCCGGCCCATCACGTGGCTCATCGGCATGAAACTCAGGTTGATCGCGGAGCTGACCGGTCCGAGCCACGCCTTGCTGTTGCGTCGCCAGAACTTGGCCACCGCGCTCTGCAGGTACATCGCACCCTTGGGCGCGCCGGTGCTGCCGGAGGTGTAGATGAGCAATGCGAGCGGGTCGGTGTCCTCGGCCTCGGGGACCGGGGGAGCGGGCAGCTCACGGCCGCGGTCCAGTAGATCGGCCAGGGTGTCGACCGCGACCGAGCTGCCGGCCTCGCGCAGGCGTGCCGCGGCGGCAGCGACGGCGTCTCGATGGTCGTCGATCTCGGGGTGGTGGTCGAAGACGAGCACGGAGGCCGGAGCGTGCGCGCTCAGCGCCAGCTCGACGGCGTCGGCGAGGTGGTCGACACTCGCGGCGATCACGCGCGGTTCGGTCTCCGCCACGATCGGCGCAAGAGCCTCGGGTGTGGAGCTGGTCTGCAGTGGCACCGACACCGCGCCGATCTGGCTCAGCGCCGTGTCGATCACGGTGTAGTCGGCGCTGGTGAAGCCCAGGATGGCGATCCGGTCACCGGCGGCGACACCGGAGGCGTGAAAGGCGGCGCCCAGGGCGCTGACCCGGCCCCAGAGCTCGCCGTAGCTGATGGTGTCGAATCGGGGCAGCAGGCGCGCGACGGTGCGTCCGGTGGCCGGGTCGACGACGAACTCGAGCGCGCGTTCGCCGAGCGCGGGACGCTCGGCGTAGCCCTGCAGCAGGGTCTGGACGATCTCGGGTAAGAGCAGCCCGGGGACGTCGACGGCGGCGGTCACGGTATCGCTGGGAATCGCCGCCGCGAACTGTGGATCATTGGCGGTCAGATCGGCGATACGGCTCGCCAGTTGCTCCTCACGAGTGTCAAACGACATCAAATACCCTCTTTGCAGATAGCGGAAATACTCACCGGCGCGACGTTGCGCTACCGAACTACTACGTTAGTGAAACTAAACTTATTTCCGGAAAACCAGCTTCTGAGCTGTCAATGTGCTGTGAATCCGGCTGTTCGTCGGTGCCGATCGACAGCCTGCGTTAAGGCGTCAACGGATCGCCGGTACTGCCGCCTGTGCCGGCGTGCGCCCGGCGAGTGCCTCCACCGCCGCCACGGGATCGGGAACCGCGATCAGCAGATCGCGGGTGGCGGCCAGGGCCGCCGCCGACGGCGTCACGCCTCCCACGGCATCGGCCAGGTCGAGCAGGTGCACGGTGGCCTCCAGGAGGGCGACTTCGGCGACCACGCCCAGGGTGGTCGTGCCGACGATCGGATAGCGGATCACCGTCTCGCCGGCCCGAGCCATTTCCGGCATGCGGTGCAGCCGGGCCGCCGCTTCGCGGAAGCGTGTCGAGGCTCCCTCAGGCGTCAGCGTCGATGCTTCGGCAACGGCATGTGCGGCGATTCGATCTGCAGTGGTGTGGGCGACACCGTCGGGCTGGTTGAAGATGCGCAGCATCTCGGCGGCGTCCGCCACCGCGGGCGGGCCGTCCACCGCGGCCTTGGCGAGTTCATCGAAAGTCGTGGCCTCCGGGCACGCATGGGCGACCAGCGACTGCACGTCCCAGGCCCCGCAACGGGTGGCGGCACGCCACTGGGTGACGTTCAGGTCGGCGCATCGGTGCGCCCACCGTTCCCAGGCAACGGCCAACTCATCGCGCAAGGCAACCCCGACGAGGCGCATCCCCTCAGCGTAGGGGCGTTAGTCCTGCTTCAGTTCGGGTACCCACCGGGGTGTCAAAGGAGGCATCATGACCGAATTCGAGACCCGCGGCGGTCGTCTGCGCATGCCGCGCAGCCGCGGCGCCACCAGTGGGTTCCTGCTCGTGCTGCTGGGAATCTGGGGTGCACTCATCCCGTTCGTCGGACCGTACTTCGACTTCGCGTTCACGCCGGATCAGAGCTGGGTCTGGACGACGGCGCGCGGCTGGTTGGAGGTGCTTCCGGGCGCTGCCACGGCGCTGGGCGGCCTGCTTCTCATGGGTTCGGGTAACCGGGCCACCGCGCAGTTCGGCGCGTGGCTGGCCGTGGCGGCCGGCGCGTGGTTCGTGGTGGGCCGGGCCCTTGCGGGGCCGCTGGGCATCGGTGACCCGGGCATGCCGATAGCCGTGACGGACGCCAAGCGGATCACGCTGGAGCTGGCCTACTTCTCGGGCCTCGGCGCGCTGATCGTGTTCCTCGGCGCCATGGCCGTGGGCCGGTTGTCGGTCCGCAGTCTGCGTGACGTCGAATACGCGCGGCGGCCCGTCGCGACGGCCACGTCGGCCGAGCCCGCCGTAGTCGCAGATGCCCAGCCGACCGAGGCGATCCCCGCGCGCGAACACCGCTCATGGGGCGGGCTGTTCGGCCGGCGTCACACCCACGCTCATTGAGTGGGTCAGAGATCCCGCAGGATCAGCTCGAGCACATCGAGCCCTTCGATGAGCAGTTCGTCGCTGATGGTCAACGGTGGCAGGAATCGCAGCACATTGCCGTAGGTGCCACAGGACAGCACGATCACCCCGGCCTCGTGGGCGCCGGCGCACAGCGCCTTGGTGAGCTCCGGGTCGGGTGTGGTGGTGCCGGCCTTGACCAGCTCGACTGCGATCATCGCGCCGCGGCCGCGCACGTCCCCGATGCGCTCGTCTTCGGCCTGCAGCCGGCCGAGCCGGTCCTTCATCAACGCCTCGATGGATGCGGCACGTTGGATCAAGCCATCGGCCTTGATCGTGGCGATGGTCGCCAGCGCCGCCGCGCATGCGATCGGATTGCCGCCGTAGGTGCCGCCCAGCCCGGAGACGTGCGGGGAATCCATGATCTCGGCCCGCCCCGTCACCGCGGAGAGCGGCAGGCCGCCCGCGATGCCCTTGGCGGTGACGATGAGATCAGGGTCGATGCCCTCGTGCTCACACGCGAACATCGCACCGGTGCGGGCGAACCCGGTCTGCACCTCGTCGGCGATGAACACCACGTTGTTGTCCCGGCACCATCCCAACAGCGCCGGCAGGAACCCGTCGGCCGGGACGATGAACCCGCCCTCACCCTGGATGGGTTCGATGATCACGGCCGCCAGGTTGTCCGGACCGACCTGTTTTTCCATTACGTCGATCGCGCGTTTGGCCGCGAGCGCGCCATCGGTGGCCAGCTCCTTGCCGAACTCGGCATCGCGGTACGGGTAGGACAACGGCGCCCGGTAGACCTCGGGCGCGAAGGGACCGAAGCCGTGCTTGTAGGGCATGACTTTCGCGGTCAGGGCCATCGTGAGGTTGGTGCGGCCGTGATAGGCGTGGTCGAAGGCGACGACGGCCGGCTTGTGGGTGTAGGACCTGGCTATCTTCACCGCGTTCTCGACGGCCTCGGAACCGGAGTTGAACAGCGCCGAGCGTTTCTCGCCGAGCACCGGGGTGAGTTGGTTGAGCTGCTCGCACACGGCGACGTACGCCTCGTACGGCGTCACCATGAAGCAGGTGTGGGTGAAGTCGCCGGCCTGGGCGGCAACCGCCTCGACCACGCGCGGAGAGGAGTTGCCGATGGTGGTGACGGCGATACCCGAACCCAGGTCGATGAGTCGGTTGCCGTCGACATCCTCGACGATGCCGCCGCCGGCACGGGCGGCGTACACCGGCATGGTGGTGCCGACACCGCGCGAGACGGCGGCCGATCTCCGGCCGGTCAATGCCTGAGATTTGGGGCCCGGGATCGCGGTGGCCAGATGGCGGCTCTGCTCGGGATGGCTCAACACTGCCTCCTGGAATTCCGAGGGCGGCGCCGGAAAGAACGCGTATCGAGCCTAACCGCGTCGCCCGCCTGTCGGCGGCGAATGAGGTGGTCCGCACCGGCGGCGGTATCGTGGCCTCGGTCGCCCTGACATATGACCCGACACGAAAGACATAGTTGACATGGATCTCGTCATTTTCCTGCCCCTGCTGATCGTCATGGGCGCGTTTATGTTCTTCGCGTCGCGCCGCCAGCGCAAGGCGATGCAGGCGACCATCGACCTGCACAACTCGCTGAAGGTCGGCGATCGCGTGCACACCACTTCGGGCCTGCAGGGCACGATCACCGGTATCACCGACGACAACGTCGACCTGGAGATCGCCCCCGGCGTCATCACCACCTGGATGAAGCTCGCGGTGCGCGACCGCGTCGAGGCGGATGCCGAGGACGCTGACGATGCCGACCCGTCGACATCTGCCACCGAACTGACCGAGAGCAACGGTGTCATCGACACCGACGGTCTCAAAAAAGACTGACCGCAGAGCACCCAGGACAAGCACGTACCCTTTGCGGTGCTGACGAACTGATCTCGAGGAGACCCTAGAAACGTGGCATCGTCTTCGGCGCCGGTGCATCCTGCGCGCTACCTGACACTTTTCCTGGTCCTTCTGATCGGCGTTTATCTGCTGGTGTTCCTCACCGGCGACAAGCAGGCCAAGCCCAAACTCGGCATTGACCTGCAGGGCGGTACCAGGGTGACGCTGACGGCGCGCACCCCGGACGGCTCGACGCCGACCAGAGAGGCACTCAACCAGGCCCAACAAATCATCAGTGCGCGCGTCGACGGTCTCGGAGTCTCGGGCTCGGAGGTCGTCATCGACGGCGACAACCTGGTGATCACCGTTCCCGGCAACGACGGCAGCGAGGCCCGCAACCTGGGCCAGACCGCGCGTCTGTACATCCGGCCCGTCGTGCACGCCATGCCGGCCAAGCCGCCAGGCCAGCAGCCCGGCGCGCCGGGCGCCCCTGCGGCACCGGGTGCGCCAGCGGCACCGGGTGCGCCGGGTGCTGTACCCGGGCTTCCCGGCTTGGCTCCGGGTGCACCGGGCGAGGCACCGGCGGCACCGCCGGCCGGCGAGCAGCCCGCACCTCCGCCGGGTGAGCCCGCCCCGGCTCCCCAGCCACGGCCCTATCCGCTGGATCCCGCGCCGACTCCGGGCGAGCCGACCCCTGCGCCGGCCCCGGCTCCGGCACCGGCCCCGGGTGCGCCCGGCCCGGCACCGGCACCGGCCCCGCCGAAACCAGGCGACGCCAAGGCCGCCCTGGCCCAGCGCATCGCCGACGAGAAGGAATTGCGTCAGAGCACCAACCCCTCGATCCAGATCCTGGCGCTGCAGTACCAGGCGACCCGGTGCGGTGACGAAGACGTGCTGGCAGGCAACGACGACCCGAACCTGCCGCTGATCACCTGCTCCCAGGACGGCCAGACGGTCTACCTGCTGAGCAAGTCGATCATGAGCGGCGAGGAGATCGCCGACGCCACGTCCGGGCTGAACCAGCAGCAGGGTCAGTACGTCGTCGACGTGACCTTCAAGAGCGGGGGAGCCAAGACCTGGGCCGACTTCACCGCGGCCAACGTGGGCACGCAGACAGCGTTCACCCTCGACTCGCAGGTGGTCAGCGCGCCCGAGATCCGGGAGGCCATCCCCGGCGGCAACACCCAGATCACCGGCCAGTTCACCTCGGACACGGCCAAGGAACTGGCCAACGTGCTCAAGTACGGCTCGCTGCCGCTGTCGTTCGAATCCTCGGAAGCCGAGACCGTTTCGGCGACCCTGGGCCTGTCCTCGATGCGCGCCGGCCTGATCGCGGGCGCTGTCGGGCTGGCCGCGGTGCTGCTGTACTCGCTGCTGTACTACCGCGTGCTCGGCCTGCTGGTGGCACTGTCGCTGGTCGCCGCCGGAGCGATGGTCTTCGCGATCCTCGTGCTGCTCGGCAGATACATCGGCTACACGCTGGACCTGGCCGGCATCGCCGGTCTGATCATCGGTATAGGCACCACCGCGGACTCCTTCGTCGTGTTCTTCGAGCGAATAAAGGACGAGATCCGGGAAGGCCGGTCGTTCCGGTCGGCTGTGCCCCGAGGCTGGGCGCGCGCCCGCAAGACGATCGTGTCCGGCAACGCCGTGACCTTCCTGGCCGCCGCGGTGCTGTACTTCTTGGCGATCGGCCAGGTCAAGGGCTTCGCATTCACCCTGGGCTTGACCACGATTCTCGACATCGTGGTGGTGTTCCTGGTGACCTGGCCATTGGTGTACCTGGCCTCCAAGTCCCCGACGATGGCAAAACCTGCCCTCAACGGCCTCGGCGCGGTGCAACAGATCGCGCGGGAACGCCGGGAGGCTTCGCATGCGACCGCGGGACGGGGATAAGCACATGGCAGCGAAAAACGACTCCACTGCTGAGGACGTGAAGGACACCTCGGCGGAGACGCCGAGCCTCGAATCCACGTCTGCGGCACTGCCCAAGCACGGATTCTTCGTCAGGCTCTACACCGGTACCGGCGCCTTCGAGGTCATCGGCCGCCGCAAACTCTGGTACGCGATCAGCGGCGTCATCGTCGCGATCTGCATCGCCAGCATGGTGATCCGCGGATTCACCTTCGGTATCGACTTCGAGGGCGGCACCAAGGTGTCGATGCCGTCGGCCGGCTCCGGAGGGGTCGTGTCGGTACAGCAGGTCGAGGACGTCTACAGCAAGACGCTGAACCGGACGCCCGAGTCCGTCGTGCTGGTCGGCAGCGGCGCCTCGGCCACCGTCCAGATCCGGTCGGAGACGCTGTCCGAACCAGAGATCGAGCAGCTGCGGACCGCGCTGTTCGACGAGTTCCACCCCAAGGGCAGCGACGGCCAACCCAGCAAGCAGGCGATCAGCGACTCGAAGGTGTCGGAGACCTGGGGCGGACAGATCACCCAGAAGGCACTGATCGCGCTGGTGGTGTTCCTTGTGTTGGCGTCCATCTACATCGCCTGGCGCTATGAGCGCTACATGGCGATGGCCGCGATGGCCACCCTGGTGTTCGACCTGGTCGTGACCGCCGGCGTCTACTCGTTGGTCGGATTCGAGGTCAGCCCGGCCACCGTGATCGGCCTGCTGACGATCCTGGGCTTCTCGCTCTACGACACGGTGATCGTGTTCGACAAGGTCGAGGAGAACACCAACGGCTTCGAGCACACCACCCGCCGAACGTTCGGCGAGCAGGCCAACCTCGCGGTGAACCAGACGTTCATGCGCTCGATCAACACCAGCCTCATCTCGGTGCTGCCCATCATCGCGCTGATGGTCGTCGCGGTGTGGCTCCTGGGTGTAGGCACCCTGATGGATCTGGCGCTGGTCCAGCTCGTCGGCGTCATCGTCGGTACCTACTCGTCGATCTACTTCGCCACGCCGCTGCTGGTGACCTTGCGCGAACGCACCGAACTGGTGCGCAAGCACACCAAGAAGGTGCTCAACCGCCGGGAGAAGGGCGCAGGCGCGAAGGCGTCGACGGCCACCAAGGACGCGGGTGACGCTGCCGAGACAGAGGACCGCCCTACCGAGACGGTGTCGGCCTCGGTCGTCCGCGAGCCTGCACCTGAGAAGCCGGCACCGGGTGCCCGTCCGGCCCCGCGGACCGGACGTCCGTCGGGCAAGCGGAACACCCGGCGGTAAAACACATGGTTCAGTGGCGGGCCATCGCCCGGGCACGGACAGTGGTGACAGCGGCGACGCTGTCCGTGATCGTCGCGATGGGCTTGGCGGCGTGTTCGGACAGCGCGGCCGACGAGATCGACTACGCCGTCGACGGCACCCTGACCACCTACAACACCAACACGGTGGCCGGAGCCGCGTCCGCCGGGCCACAGGCATTCGCCCGGGCATTGACGGGATTCGCCTATCACGGTCCCGAGGGCCAGGTGGTCGCCGACAACGACTTCGGCTCGGTGTCCGTCGTGGGCCGCGCCCCGCTGATCCTCGACTACGTGATCAGCGACAAGGCGGTCTACTCCGACGGCAAACCGATCACCTGTGACGACATGGTCCTGGCGTGGGGCGCGCAGTCCGGCCGGTTCCGGGTGTTCGACGCGGCCAGTCAAGCGGGTTACCGCGACATCGCTTCCGTGGACTGCGAGCCCGGTCAGAAACGGGCCCGGGTTTCCTTTGCGCAGGACCGCGGATTCGTCGACTACGGGCACTTGTTCGCAGCGACCTCACTGATGCCGGCCCACGTCATCGCCGACGAACTCGACCTCGGCGACGGCGGCGTGGCCAACGCGCTGCAGACCGGCGACCAGCCGACCATCGACCGGATCGCCAAGGCCTGGAACACGGTGTGGGACCTCAAACCCGACCTCGACCTCAAGCGGTTCCCGTCCTCGGGCCCGTACCGGATCGACTCGGTGTCCGAGGACGGCGTGGTGGTCCTGGTCGCCAATGACAAGTGGTGGGGCACCCCGGCGATCACCAACCGGATCGCGGTGTGGCCGCGCGGGGCCGACATCCAGGAACGGGTCAACCAGGGGTCCTTCGACGTCGTCGACATCGAGTCCGGATCCTCGGGCCTGCTCAACCTGCCCGACGATTACGTCAGTACGGAAAGCCCGTCGGCCGGCATCGAGCAGTTGATCTTCGCGCCGGGGGGCCCGCTGGCCGCCCCGCCCGCGCGGCGCGCCGTGGCTCTGTGCACCCCGCGTGACGTCATCGCCCGCAACGCCGCCACGCCGATCATCAACTCGCGGCTCAGTCCGGTCTCCGACGACGCGTTCAGTGCCGCCGAGAACGTCGGCGAGGCAGCACAATTCGGTGTGGCCAACCCTGACGCCGCCCGCGCCGCTATCAACAACAAGCCGCTGACCGTCCGCATCGGATATCAGACACCCAATGCCAGGCTGGCCGCCACCGTCGGCGCGATCGCGAAATCATGCGCCGCTGCGGGCATTACCGTGCAAGATGCCGGATCGGCGACCGCCGGGCCGGTGGCCTTGCGTAACAACGAGTTCGACGGATTGTTGGCAGGCACCGGCGGCGCCGCCGGCAGCGGCTCCTCGGGTTCGTCGGCCATCGACGCCTACGCATTCCACTCCGGCAACGGCACCAACCTGCCCGGCTACTACAACGAGCGGGTCGACGGCATCATCGATGCCCAGGCCGTCACGACTGACCCGAAGGAACTGGCGCGCCTGGCGGGGGAGGGCGCACCCATCCTGTGGAACGACATGCCGACCCTGCCGCTGTACCGCCAGCAGCGCACCGTGCTGACGTCGACGAAGATGTATGCGGTGAGCAGCAACCCGACCCGGTGGGGCGCAGGCTGGAACATGGACCGCTGGAAGCTGTCCACGTGAGCGGCGAAAGTGCCAGCGTCTCGAAACTGATCGAGAAACTGATCCGGGAGGTCCCCGACTTTCCCGAGCCGGGCGTGCAGTTCAAGGATCTGACCCCGTTGCTGGCCGACGCCGAGGGCCTGCGCGCGGTGACCGACGCATTGGCCGCCACCGCCGCCGACGCCGATCTGGTCGCAGGGCTGGATGCGCGGGGTTTCCTGCTGGGTGCCGCCGTCGCGACCCGGCTCGGCGTCGGCGTTCTGGCGGTGCGCAAGGGCGGCAAGCTGCCGCCTCCCGTGCACAGCGTCACCTATCAGCTGGAGTACGGCAGCGCGACGCTGGAGATTCCGTCCGACGGGATTGATATCGCCGGGCTCAACGTTGTGATCATCGACGATGTCCTGGCGACCGGCGGGACCCTGGCCGCGGCGATGCGGCTACTTGAGGCCGGCGGCGCCAATGTGATGAGCGCCGCTGTGGTGCTGGAACTGACGGCCCTGGGCGGCCGGGACGTGGTGGCGCCGCTGAGGGTCAGCAGCCTCCACACGGTGTGAGGGATATCCTCGAACTCTCAGATGTTCAGCGGGAGGTGACTATGGCCAGCGATCCGGTTACGGACACAGGTACGGGCCAGACGGTCAAGTTGCCCCCGACGCTGCCGCCACCGGCTGCCGATGCCGGCAAGACTGTCGAGGCGGCCAAACTTCCCGATACGACCAAGACCAGCGCGTCACGCCGGGTACGTGCACGGCTGGCCCGCCGGATGACGGCGCAGCGCAGCCCGGTCAACCCGGTCCTGGAGCCGTTGGTCGCGGTTCACCGCGAGATCTACCCGAAGGCCGACCTGCAGTTGCTGCAGCGCGCCTACGACGTCGCCGAGCAGCGTCACGCCGACCAGCTCCGCAAGTCCGGTGACCCCTACATCACCCATCCGCTGGCGGTGGCCAACATCCTGGCCGAGCTCGGTATGGACACCACCACGCTGGTGGCCGCGCTGCTGCACGACACCGTGGAGGACACCGGCTACACCCTGGAGGCCCTGACCGCCGAGTTCGGCGCCGAGGTGGGCCACCTGGTCGACGGGGTCACCAAGCTGGACAAGGTGGTGCTCGGCTCGGCCGCCGAGGGCGAGACCATCCGCAAGATGATCATCGCGATGGCGCGTGACCCGCGGGTGCTGGTGATCAAGGTGGCCGATCGGCTGCACAACATGCGGACCATGCGGTTCCTGCCACCCGAGAAACAGGCCCGAAAAGCTCGCGAGACGCTGGAAGTGATTGCGCCGCTTGCGCATCGGCTCGGTATGGCGACGGTCAAGTGGGAGCTTGAGGACCTGTCGTTCGCGATCTTGCACCCCAAGAAGTACGAGGAGATAGTGCGGCTGGTCGCCGACCGGGCACCGTCACGCGACACCTACCTGGCCAAGGTGCGGGCAGAGATCGGCGTGGCGCTGAGCGCGATGAAGATCAACGCGGTCGTCGAGGGCAGGCCCAAGCACTACTGGTCGATCTACCAGAAGATGATCGTCAAGGGACGCGACTTCGACGACATCCACGACCTGGTCGGCGTGCGGATCCTGTGCGACGAGATCCGCGACTGCTATGCGGCCGTCGGCGTGGTGCACTCGCTGTGGCAGCCGATGGCGGGCCGGTTCAAGGACTACATCGCCCAGCCCCGCTACGGCGTGTACCAGTCGCTGCACACCACCGTCGTCGGCCCCGAGGGCAAGCCGCTGGAGGTGCAGATCCGCACCCGCGACATGCACCGCACCGCCGAGTACGGCATCGCGGCGCACTGGCGCTACAAAGAAGCCAAGGGCCGCAACGGGGTTCCGCACAGCCACGCCGCCACCGAGATCGACGACATGGCGTGGATGCGCCAGCTGCTGGACTGGCAGCGGGAGGCCGCCGACCCCGGCGAGTTCCTCGAGTCGTTGCGTTACGACCTTGCGGTACAAGAGATCTTCGTCTTCACCCCCAAGGGCGACGTGATCAATTTGCCGACCGGCTCGACCCCGGTCGACTTCGCCTATGCGGTGCACACCGAAGTGGGGCACCGCTGTATCGGCGCCCGGGTCAACGGCCGACTCGTAGCGCTGGAGCGCAAGCTCGAAAACGGTGAGGTCGTCGAGGTGTTCACCTCGAAGGCGCCCAACGCGGGCCCGTCGCGGGACTGGCAGACCTTCGTGGTGTCGCCGCGCGCGAAGGCCAAGATCCGGCAGTGGTTCGCCAAGGAGCGCCGCGAAGAGGCGCTCGAGTCCGGTAAGGACGCCATCGCGCGGGAGGTCCGCCGCGGTGGACTTCCGTTGCAGCGCTTGATCAATGCCGACTCCATGGGCGCACTGGCCCGCGAGTTGCGCTATACCGACGTGTCCGCGCTGTACACCGCTGTCGGCGAGGGCCATGTCTCGGCGCGTCACGTGGTTCAGCGTCTGCTGGCCCAGTTCGGCGGCGACGATGCGGCCGAAGACGAATTGGCCGAGCGGTCCACCCCGTTGACCATGCCGGTACGCCAGCGCAGCACCGATGACACCGGTGTCGCAGTACCCGGGGCGCCCGGGACCCTCACCAAACTGGCCAAGTGCTGCACCCCGGTGCCCGGCGACACCATCATGGGTTTCGTGACCCGCGGTGGTGGGGTCAGCGTGCACCGCACCGACTGCACGAATGCGGCGTCCCTGCAACAACAATCGGAACGCATCATCGAGGTCAACTGGGCGCCGTCGCCGTCCTCGGTGTTCCTGGTGGCGATCCAGGTCGAGGCCCTGGACCGGCACCGGCTGCTCTCCGATGTCACGCGGGTGCTGGCCGACGAGAAGGTCAACATCCTCTCGGCATCGGTGACCACTTCCAACGACCGGGTGGCGATCAGCCGGTTCACCTTCGAGATGGGTGATCCCAAACATCTGGGCCACCTGCTGAGCGTGGTGCGCAACGTGGAAGGCGTCTACGACGTCTACCGCGTCACCAGTGCGGCGTAGCGGCCTCGGCTCATCCGACGCTCGCCGATGTGATCGTCACCGGTGTGGCGGGCTCGCCGTCATCGCTGCCGTCGGCGACTCCGCCGTCGGCGATCGCGTCCAGGGTGCTCAGGCCGGTCTTGTCGACGGCGCCGAACACGGTGTATGTCGGCGGCAGCAGGGAATCCTCGTACACCAGGAAGAACTGGCTGCCGTTGGTGCCGGGCCCGGAGTTCGCCATCGCCACCGTGCCGCGCGGATAGACCACGGGTTGCTTCACCGCGGGGTCGGAGAGCCGGTACTGGTTGGTCGGGTACTCGTTGGGGAATCGGTAGCCGGGCCCACCGGCGCCGCTGCCCGACGGGTCACCGCACTGCAGCGCCGCGAGGTCGCCGGTGGTCAGCCGGTGGCACCGGGTGCCGTCGAAGAATCCCTGGGAGGCCAGGCTGGCGAAGTTGTTGACCGTGCACGGCGCTTTGCCGTTGGCGAGTTGGAGGCCGATGCTGCCGCGATCGGTGACGATCCCGGCTTCCACCGTGGCCGGTTCGGTCGGCACCGGGCCGGTCCGCGGCGGGGTGGCCCGCTTGGCGGCGGGCTCGGTGGTCGCCGGGTACTGGCAGTTGGCGCCGAGGTTGGCCGGCGGCGTGAAGGCAGGCAGTTCCCGGCCCGAGCCCGGGGAGGCGGTGTAGCGGTCCTGCCGCGGCATGTCCTCTGCGGCCTTGACGACGATCAAGGCGAACACCACGGCCAACACGGTCGCCAGGATCCCGAGCACCGTCAGCACGTATCCGATGACCAGGCCCGCGATCGCGATGCCGCGGCCCTGCTCACCGCTGTGCTTGAGCTGCGACAGCGAGATGTGTCCGAAGACGATGCCCAGCGGTGCGAACAGGGCCGCGCACACCAGCGACGCGATCGCCATGCCGTTGGTCTGGGCAGACGGGGGATGACCAGCCGGATATCCCGCCGGGTAACCGCCGTAAGGGGGCGGGGCAGTCAATGGCTCCGGTGCCTAGTCCAGGGCCACAGACTTCAGCTGGACGTCGAGCGCAGGCTTGCCGTCCGGACCGCCTCCGGCGACACCGGCAGCGGCGATCTTGTCGAGCGTGGCCAGGCCGGTGTCGTCGATCTTGCCGAACACGGTGTAGCCCGGGGGCAGCTGCGAATCCTGGTACACCAGGAAGAACTGGCTGCCGTTGGTGTTGGGCCCGGCGTTGGCCATCGCCAGGGTGCCACGGGGGTAGAGCACCGGCTGCTGCAGCGCCGGGTTGTCCGGCTGGTACTGGTTTGTCGGGTACTCGTTGGCGAACTGGTAGCCGGGGCCACCGGTGCCCTGGCCGGTCGGATCACCGCACTGCAGCACCGACAGGCCGCCCGTGGTCAGCCGGTGGCACGGGGTGTCGTTGAAGTAGTTCTGCCCGGCCAGGCTGGCGAAGCTGTTGACCGTGCACGGCGCCTTGGCGTTGTCGAGTTGCAGCCCGATGTTGCCCTGGGTGGTGACCATGCTGACGCTGACGGTGGCCGGATCGGTGGGAACCTTGCCGGTGCGCGGCGGGGTGGTCTGCTTGCTGGCCGGGCCCGCGGCCGGGTACTGGCAGTTGGCCCCGAGGTCGGCGGGCGCGGCGAAGGCAGGCAGCTGACCGTTGGCGGCCGGCTGGGCAGGCGCTCCGGAGGTTGCGGTGGTGGTCTCCGCCGAGGCTGTGGTGCTGCCCGAGTCCTTGCTGGTGAACACGAATGTCGCCACGACGGCCCCGATGACGACGAGGGCCGCGACGGTGGAGCCCGCGATGGTCAGGATGCGTCGTTTGCGTTCCTGGGCGGCGCGGCGCTCCAGTTGTTCCTCCAGCTTGCGCTTGGCCGTCTCACGCCGTTCTTCGTTGGTCGGCACCGCAGCAGTCCTCCTTGTGGGCGGTCGGGATCGGTGACGAGTCTGCCAGGTCGCGGTGCGGTGCCGGGCGGCGGCCACGTGGAAAACTGGCACTGTGTTCATTACCGGATTTCCGGCCGGGATGCTGGCGTGCAACTGCTATGTCCTGGCTGAGCGGCCAGGGGCCGACGCCATCGTCGTCGACCCGGGTCAGCGGGCCATGGACCGGCTGCGCCGGATTCTCGACGAGAACCGCCTCACCCCGGCAGCGGTGCTGCTGACGCACGGTCACATCGATCACATCTGGTCGGCCCAGAAGGTGGCCGACACCTATGGCTGCCCCGTCTACATCCACCCCGAGGACCGGTTCATGCTGACCGATCCGATCAGGGGGTTCGGGCCGCGCCTGGCCCAACTCGCGTTCGGTGTGCTGTTCTCCGAGCCCAAACAACTGGTCGAGCTGGACAAAGACGGCCAGACACACGACTTCGGCGGCGTCTCGGTCACCGTTGACCACACCCCCGGGCACACCAGGGGATCAGTGGTGTTCCGGGTCTCCGGCGGGCCGGAGAAAGCATCGGCCGCCCAGACCGTCTTCACGGGCGATACGCTGTTCCGGTCCTCGGTGGGCCGTACCGACCTGCCCGGCGGCAGCGGACGTGACCTGCTCGAGTCGATCGTGACAAAGCTGTTGGTACTCGACGACGACACCGTGGTATTACCAGGACACGGCGCGCGCACGACCATCGGGCACGAACGCCGCACCAACCCCTTTCTCGAAGGTTTGACTCTGTGACATCTGCATTCCAGGCGCCCAAGGGCGTGCCCGATTACCTACCACCGGAGTCGGCGCAGTTCGTAGCGGTCCGGGACGGCCTGCTGGCTTCGGCGCGCCGCGCGGGGTACGGCGACATCGAGCTGCCGATCTTCGAGGACACCGCGCTGTTCGCCCGCGGTGTGGGCGAGTCCACGGATGTGGTGTCCAAGGAGATGTACACGTTCGCCGACCGGGGTGACCGCTCGGTGACCCTGCGTCCGGAGGGGACGGCCGGAGTGATCCGGGCGGTGATCCAGCACCGCCTCGACCGCGGGGCACTCCCGGTCAAGCTGTGCTACTCGGGGCCGTTCTTCCGCTACGAACGCCCGCAGGCCGGGCGCTACCGGCAGCTGCAACAGGTCGGTGTGGAGGCCATCGGTGTCGACGACCCGGCCCTGGACGCCGAGGTGATCGCGATCGCCGACGCCGGTTTCCGGTCGCTGGGCCTGGACGGGTTCCGCCTCGAGCTCACCTCGCTCGGCGATGACACCTGCCGCCCGGCCTACCGGGAGCTGTTGCAGGAGTTCCTGTTCAAGCTGGACCTCGACGAAGAGACCCGGCGACGCGCCGAGATCAACCCGCTGCGGGTGCTCGACGACAAGCGGCCCCATATCCGGGAGATGACCGCGGACGCGCCGCTGATGCTCGACCACCTCTCCGACAGCGCCAAGGCCCACTTCGAGGTGGTGCAGGCGCACCTCGACGCGCTCGGCGTGCCGTACGTGATCAACCCGCGGATGGTGCGCGGGCTCGACTACTACACCAAGACGACTTTCGAGTTCGTGCACGACGGGCTGGGCGCACAGTCCGGCATCGGTGGCGGTGGCCGATACGACGGCCTGATGAGTCAGCTCGGCGGGCAGGACGTATCGGGCATCGGCTTCGGGCTCGGTGTCGACCGGACCCTGCTGGCACTGCAGGCCGAGGGCAAGACGGTAACCGGGGTCGGAGGCGTCGAGGTGTTCGGCGTGCCGCTCGGAGATGCCGCCAAGCTGGAGTTGGCCAAGCTGGCCGCACGGCTGCGGGCCGGCGGGGTGCGGGTGGACCTGGCCTACGGCGACCGCGGGCTCAAGGGCGCGATGAAAGCGGCCGACCGCTCGGGTGCCAAGTACGCGCTCGTGGCGGGCGACCGCGATATCGAGGCCGGCACCATCGGGCTCAAGGATCTCGCGACCGGCGAGCAAGTCGATATTGCCGCCGATTCCGTTGTCGCCGAGGTGCTTTCCCGCTTGGCGCGATAGCGCGTCGCACGCACCGCTAGATGGCCATGGCGGCGCGGACGTCGGCCTCCGACGTCGAGCCACCGGTGCCGCTCGAGGTGATGCGGCCGGCCTCCAGGATGTAGTAGCGCTGCGCGGATTCGAGGGCGAACCCGATGTGTTGTTCTACCAGCAGCACGCCGAGGTCGCCGCGAGCGGTCAACGAGGTGATCGCCGCCTCGATCTCGGCCACCACGGACGGCTGGATGCCCTCGGTCGGCTCGTCGAGGATCAGGCACTTGGGGGTGGTGATCAACGCCCGGGCGATCGCGAGCTGTTGGCGCTGCCCACCTGACAGGAGCCCGGCCCGACGGCCGAGCAGTTCCTTCAGGGCGGGGAACAGGTCCAGTTGCTCGTCGATCAGTGCCTTGCCGTTGCGGCGGCCGTCGGCGACCACCTGGAGATTCTCCGCGGTGGTCAACTGGCCGAATGACTGCTGCCCCTGGGGTACGTAGGCCAGACCGCGGGCCACGCGCGCGCTCGGGCGGAGCCTGGTGATGTCGTCACCGTCGAACAGCACTTTGCCCACAGTGCATTTGAGGAGCCCGACGGCCGCGCGCAGCAGGGTCGTCTTGCCCGCGCCGTTGTGACCCATCACCGCTGCGACCCCGTCGGAGGGCACCGCGATGCTGGCGCCGTGGATCACTTCGGAGCGGCCGTATCCGGTTCGGACATCGAGTAATTCGAGCATCAGGAAATTCCTTCCACGCCTGCCGCGGCGGTGCCGAGATAAACCTCTTGGACCTTCGGGTTGGCCTGCACCTCGGCCACCGAACCCTCGGCGATCACCTGGCCCCGGGCCAGCACCGTCACCGAGGTCGCGAATGCCCGCATGAAATCCATATCGTGCTCGACCACGACAACCGTGCGCGTACCGCCGATGCGGCGCAACAGGTTTCCGGTTTCCTCCCGCTCCTCGTGGCTCATCCCTGCCACCGGTTCGTCGAGCAGCAGGACATCGGCGTTCTGCACCAGCAGCATGCCGATCTCCAGCCACTGTTTCTGTCCGTGCGCCAGAACGCCCGCAGGCTTGTCCGCCAAGTCGGTCAGTCCGGTGGTTTCCAGTGCTTCCTCGATGGCCGGCAGGGTGTCGCGGCGCCGGCGCAGCAGGGTCCACGGCGAACGGCCGGCGCCCGCGGCGATGTCGAGGTTCTGCAACACCGTGAGTTGTTCGAACACACTCGCGGTCTGGAAGGTACGGCCCACGCCCGCCCGGGCGATCTGGTGCACTTTCTTGCCGAGCAGTTCCACCCCCGACTTGTTCACCGAACCGGTGGCGCTCACCAGCCCGGTGATGGCGTCGATGACGGTCGTCTTTCCCGCACCGTTGGGCCCGATCAGGAACCGCAGGTCTCCCTGGAACAGGGTCAGATCGACGTCGGTTACCGCCTTGAACCCATCGAAATCGACTGTGAGACCGCGTACTTCGAGGTACTGCGCGCCCATGCCGGCATTGCCACCGGCCGCGGGCTCGGGAGTCTGGTCTGGCTCGCTCACGTGGTGGCACCCACTTTCTCGGGGTCGGTGTCGGGTGCGGTTCGCTGGTCCTCGGTTGGTGCCGACTTCGCTTTACCGCGGCGCCACCGGCTCAACAGCACACCGAGCCCGGCCAGGCCGGCCGGGAAGAAGCCGACGACCACGATGAACAGCAGCCCCTGGCCGTAGATCCACCCGGATGGAAACCGTTCGGAGAACAGGGTTTGCGCCCAGGCCACGCCGATGGCGCCGAGGACCGGACCGAGCAGCGTGGTACGTCCGCCGATCGCGACACCGATGAGAAATGCGATGGACGGCAGGATTCCGACTTGTGAGGGTGCGATGAATCCGACGATCGGCACGAACAGGGCTCCGGCGATGCTGGCGAACAACGCGGCCAGCGTGTAGGCCACCACCTTGATGTTGGCCGGGTCGTACCCCAGGAACCGCACGCGTTCCTCACCGTCGCGCACGGCGACCAGCAACTCGCCGTAACGGCTGTACATCAACTGGCGCACCACGGCCACCACGATCAGCAGCGTGGCCGCCGCGATGAAGTACACCATTCGCTTGTTGGCCGGGTCATTGAGGTTGAAGCCGAAGAACGTGCGGAAGTTGGTCAAGCCGTTGCTGCCGCCCAGACTGGTCTGCCCGACGAGCAGGATCGCCAGCGCCGCAGCCAGTGCCTGCGACAGGATCGCGAAGTAGGCGCCCTTGACGCGCCGTTTGAACACGCCGAATCCCAGCAGTGCCGCGATTCCCGTCGGGATCGCCAGGATCGCGAACAGTGTGAAGGCCGGGGAGGCGAATGGCGCCCAGTAGCCGGGCAGTTCGCGCACGCCCGCGATCTGCATGAAGTCGGGCACGTCATGCCCGCGGATCTGGGCATCGGCGATCTTGAGGTGCATGCCCATCAGATAGCCGCCGAGGCCGAAGAACACGCCCTGGCCGAGTACCAGCATTCCGCCACGGCCCCAAGCCAATCCGATCCCCACCGCCACGATGGCGAAGCACAGGAACTTGCCGAGCAGGCTGAGCCGGAAGTCTGACAGGGCCACTGGCGCGACCCCGAACAGCAGCACCGCGGCGAGCGCGAACCCCGCCAGCGAAAGGGCTTGGGCCTGCCATCGTTCGATGATCGTTCTCACACCAGGCTCCTCGTTCGAACGGTGAACAGGCCCTGTGGGCGCACCTGCAGGAAGATCACGATGACGACGAACACGATCACCTTGGCCAGCGATGCGGTGGTGCTGTACTCGATGAACGAGTTCAGGAAGCCCAGGGTCAACGCAGCGATCACGGTGCCCTTGATCTGGCCGAGGCCGCCGACCACGACCACCAGGAACGCGTCGATCAGGAAACTCTGGCCGATGGTCGGACTGGTCGAGCCGATCAGCGTGAGCGCCACACCGGCGACCGCCGCCAGCCCGGACCCGACGAAGAACGTGGTGATATCGGTCTTGCGTGACGAGATGCCGCTGGTCTCAGCGAGATCCCGGTTGGCCACCACCGCCCGGATCCGGCGTCCCATGGGGCTGGTTTTGAGAACAGCGGCAAGGACTGCGACGCACATGACGGCGAGCACCAGGATGAAGATCCGGGTCTTGGGGACCACCGCGCCGAGGATCTCGACGCCACCCGAGAGCCATTCCGGGGCGACGACGTTGACCGCGGGTGCGCCGAAGATGTCGCGGGCCACCTGCTGCAGGATCAGGCCGACGCCGAAGGTGACCAGCAGCGTGTCAAGCGGACGACCGTACATCCGCTGGATGAGTGTGACCTCCAGCAGAGCGCCCATCGCGCCGCCGACCAGAAAGCCGACCACGAGCGAGATCAGCAGTGAGGCACCGGCATTGGTGATCAGTTGCTGAACCACGTATGCGGTGTAGCAGCCGGCCATGATGAACTCGCCGTGCGCCATGTTGATGACGCCCATCTGGCCGAACGTCAGGGAGAGGCCGAGTGCGGCCAGCAACAGGATCGAGCCGAGGCTCAATCCCGTTGCCAGCTGGCCGATGAGGATATCCATGCTTGCTCAGCCGGACAGCCCCGCAGCCCACGGATAGGACTTCAGGTACGGATCGGGATCGATCGGTCCCTTCGACTCCCAGATCGTGTAGATCAGGCCGTCGGGGCGGATCTCGCCGATGCGAGCCGTCTTGGTGATGTGGTGGTTCTCGCCGTCGATGGTGACCTTGCCCTCCGGCGCATCGAAGCTCACGCCGTCGGCGTTGTCCTGAACGGCCGCGACGTCGAACGACCGGGCCTTCTCGACGGTGTTCTTCCACAGGTAGACCGACGCGTAAGCGGCCTCCATGGGATCCGATGTCGGCTTCTTGGGATCCTTGACGAAGTCCTTGTAGGCCTTGACGAAGGCCTTGTTCACCGGGGTGTCGATGGTCTGGTAGTAGTTCCACGCGGTGAGCTGGCCCGCGACGTTCTGCACGCCGATACCGCCGACCTCTTCCTCGGCGATGGACACCGAGACCACCGGCATCTCCTGGGGCGTCAGACCCACGTTCTTGTACTCGCGGAAGAAGGCGACGTTGGAGTCGCCGTTGAGGGTGTTGAACACCGCGTCGGCATCGGCGCCGCGGACCTTGTTGATGATGGTGGAGAAGTCTGTCGAGCCCAGCGGCGTGTAGTCCTCGCCCTTGATCTCGATGCCGTTGGCCGCTGCGTACGCCTTGATGATGCGGTTGGCGGTCTGGGGGAACACGTAGTCACTGCCCACCAGGTAGAGCGACTTGACGCCCTTTTCCTTGAGGTAGTCCAGCGCGGGAACGATCTGCTGGTTGGTGGTCGCGCCGGTGTAGAAGATGTTCTTGCTCGACTCAAGGCCCTCGTACTGGACCGGGTAGTACAGCAGCGCGTTGGCGCTCTCGAAGACCGGCAGCATGGCCTTGCGGCTCGAGGAGGTCCAACCACCGAACACCGCTGCGACACAGTCGCTGCTGATCAGTTTCTCGGCCTTCTCGGCGAAGACCGTGGGCTCCGACGCGCCGTCCTCGCCGATCAGCTCGATCTGTTTGCCCAGGACGCCACCGTCGGCGTTGATCTGCTCGACCGCGAGCTTGATCGCGTCGCGCACCGTCACCTCGGAGATGGCCATCGTGCCCGACAGCGAGTTCAGTGATCCCACTTTGATTTTGGGTCCGGACGTGTCCACACACGAGGTAGCGTTTGCTGTGTCGGTCTCGCTCGCCCGGCTGCCGCAGCCGGCCAGTAACAGGCTCGTGGCTGCGATCAAACTTCCTGCGGCTAGCGCCGACCGACGCAACTGGGCACGTCTCGGAACTCGCATGGGCGACCTTTCCCTTGGATTGCAGCGCTTCTCGGCCGATCACGATCGGCGGCGGGGCAAGAGGCTGGACACCCTCTGCGGGTGTCGAATCGGGACGTTAGAACGCCGTTGTTACTGTGAAATGTCTGTATGTGACGAACAAATTAACCTCGAGCTAGGCCGAGTTGGTTTGCCGTTGGCACAGTGTCACGGCACCCACTCGTCGCACCTGTAACAAGCCGGTACCGTGCTGGGATATGACGGATATGACGAATATGCGAAAAGCGGCAACCACGGTCGGTGCGGCGCTGGTTCTGGCGGCCGCGGGTATGGCGGTCTCCAACGCAACGTCGTATGCGGAGCCGGACGCGCAGGGGCACAAGGTCAAGTACACGCTCACCTCGGGCGCCCCCTACGAATTCGACCTCTACTACCTGACGACCCAGCCTGCGAGCAAAGACGCCTACAACGCCGACGCGTACAAGTACCTGCAGAAGGCGACGGTGAATGTCGGACCCGACGCGCCGTGGGTGTTCGAGACCACCCTTGCCGATCCCCAGTGGGCGATCTTCACCGTCGCGAGCACGACGCACGGCGGTCGGGCCGAGCCGAACGCGCACTGCGAGATCGCGGTCGACGGTCAGCTCGCGGTCCAGAACGACCATCCGTACAGCCCGCGCTGCCAGCTCGGTCAGTGGTGATCGCTGGGCTGACGCCCCGGCCCGGGCTCCGCGAGGATCCCACGGACTGGGAACGCCCTTGACGGTGCACTCGAACTGTTGTTCGATAAACGAGTGCGCAGCGGGCGGTTCCGCTTCCGGCCCGATGCGCGTTCGACTGGGTTAGCGCCCATGGCGCGCGCCGATGCCGTACCCGAAACCGCGGCATCGGCGCACCCAGTCTCAGGTGTCGGCTTCGGCGCTGCGCACGGCAGCCGTGATGGCGCGTGCGAGATCGGCCGGTGCTTCGACATGCGCCAGGTGACCTTGCCCTGGCAGTCGAACCAGATCCGCCTGAGGTAACGCGGCCGCGAACGGGGCGAAGGCGGTCCCGTACGGCGCCCGGTTCTCGTTCAGTGCGCCGAGGATCAGTGTTACCGGGATGTCCAGCTGCCGATAGCTGTCCAGACCTGGTTGGTGCGCATTGATCGCGGCCAGCTCCTCGGCCAGCGGGGCGGCGAGTGCCCGGAGCACCGGCCACGCCGGTCTGCGGCGTAGTTCCGCGACATACTCGGGCGAGAAGCCGGAGACCTCGGTATTGATCAGCGTGACCGCCTGGTCGAGGTCCCCGGCGGCGATGGCGCGGCGCAGCGCGGGGACCACGCCGGGGGCGAAGGGGCGGCTGACGGGTTCATAGGCGGTCACCGACCGGACGTGGACGTCTTCCAGCGCGGTCTCCAGCCCGATGAGGGCGCCGTAGCTCCATCCGAACAGGTGGGCATGGCCGAGATCGGCCAGGATGTGCCTCAGGTCGGCGATCTCGACCCCCACCGAATAGCCGGCGCCCAGGGCGCCACTGCCGGCGCGGCCCCGTCGGTTGAGGGTGAACACCGGGTTGGGGAGTTCGACGGCGTCTGCAACGGGCTGCCATGTCGCCGCGTCGGCCATGACGCCCGGGACGAGCACCAGGGGAGTCCCGGTGCCGGGACGGACCTGATGGCTCAGCCTGGTGCCGGCCCGGGCGTATTCGACCGTGCCGGCGTGCGCGTGCGTGAATGTCATTCTGGCGCAGGTCCAATCGTGAATCGTGGCGAGTGTGCCGTGGCCGGCCGTCTGCCGGCTCACTGATACGAACCTGGCCGAGCCGGACGTTGTTCCGCCGCGGTTCTCCGAGCTCGACACACGTGGAATTACCTTGACATCACTGTCGAACAAGCGTTCGATGGAGGTTGTGCGCTGGGATGGGCAGGGTGTCGGAGTCGACGACGGGGCGCTGCCCGGTCTGCAACGGCTCGGCTTGGTCCGCAGCGTGCGCACGCCGCAATTCGAGGGCATCACGTTCCACGAGGTGCTGTGTAAATCGGCGCTGAACAAGGTGCCGGCGGCCTCGATGCTGCCTTTTCGGTTCACCGTCAACGGCTACCGTGGCTGCAGCCACGCCTGCCGGTACTGCTTCGCCCGTCCGACCCACGAGTACCTCGACTTCGACTACGGCGCGGACTTCGACACTCAGGTGGTGGTCAAGACCAACATCGCCGAGGTGCTGGCGCGCGAGTTGCGCCGCCGGTCCTGGACACGCGAGACCGTCGCGCTCGGCACCAATACCGATCCGTATCAGCGCGCCGAAGGCCGCTACGCGCTGATGCCGGGAATCATTGCCGCGCTGGCAGATTCAGGAACTCCGTTTTCGATTCTCACCAAGGGCACGCTGCTTCGCCGAGATCTCGGACTGATCGCCGAAGCGTCGCGGCGGGTGCCGGTGAATGTGGCGGTCTCCTTGGCGGTGGGTGACGATGCTCTGCACGGTGATGTCGAACCAGGGACGCCGTCGCCGCAAGCGCGCCTCGCCTTGATCTCGGCGATCCGCGACGCGGGCCTGCAGTGTCACGTCATGGTCGCCCCGGTCCTGCCGTTCCTCACCGACTCCGTCGAGCATCTCGATGCGCTGCTCGGCCGGATCGCTGCGGCCGGCGCCAGCGGGGTCACCGTCTTCGGGCTGCATCTGCGTGGATCCACCCGTGGCTGGTTCATGGAGTGGCTGGCCCGCTCACACCCTGATCTGGTCGGCGAATACCAACGGCTGTATCGGCGTGGGGCATACCTGCCCGCGGAGTACCGCGACATGCTGCGGGCGCGCGCCGCTCAGCTGGTTGCCCGCCACGGTCTGGCCAGAACGGCACGGATGATGCCCGTGCCGGCCTCACCGATCGCGGAGGAGGCGGCGGTCGCGCAGCCGACGCTGTTCTGAGATTCAGCTCTTGTTGCGCTTGACCTGATTGAACGGCACACCGCGGTCGGCAGCGTGTTCGCGTGGGAAGCCCAGGATCCGCTCGCCGATCACATTGCGGGCCATCTCCGAGCTGCCGCCGCCCAATGACCCGGTCTGGCGAGACAGGTAGCGCACCCCGATGTCGAGAAGGCCCGCGACATCGTCGGTGCCCTCGTCGACGACACCGGCCGTGCCGGCGATGGCCAGCGCGGTGTCCACCTCGAGTTCGGTGGTCTCGGCGTGGAAGAGCCGGATCAGGGTGCCCGCATTCGGTGGCAGCGCGCCGCTCGCGATGGCGCTGCCGACATGGTCGATGAGCTGTTTCTTGACGATGCGTCGTACCAGGGCACGTCCCGCCAGATCCTGCACCCGGGCGTCGTCACCTTGTCCGGTGGCCTCGGCCAGCCCGATGTGGTCAGGCGGCATCTCATTGGCGTTCTCGGCCCCGGTTCCGCTGGCGAACTCGGATCCGCCGCCGACAGCACGGCGTTCGTGATGCAGCTGGCGCGAGGCGACCGTCCAGCCGTCGTTGACCGCACCCACCACGGCATCGGCGGGAAGCTCCAGGTTGTCGAAGAACTCCTCGCAGAACTCTTCGTTACCGTTGACCTCGGTGATGCGGCGCATCGTGATACCTGGCGCATCAAGCGGCACCAGGAACATGGTGAGGCCTTCGTGTTTCGGCACGGTCCAATCGGTGCGGGCGAGCATCAACCCGTAGTCGGCGGCGAACGCGCTGGTGCTCCAGGTCTTGGCGCCGTTGATGATCCACGTGTCGCCCTTGAGTTCGGCGCGGGTGATCACACCGGCCAGGTCTGAACCGCCGCTGGGCTCGGAGAGCAGCTGGCAGAGCACCTCGTCGCCGCGGATCGCTGCCGAAATACGTTCGCGCTTCTGCTCTTCGCTACCCATGTCGAGGATCGTCGCGCCGCAGATGGTGAACGAGGGGGTGTTCAGGATCAACGGCATCTCGTAGTTCCGGCACTCGTTGTTGAAGGCCTTCTGATACGCGTAATCCAGGCCGAGACCGCCGTACTCGCGCGGGAAGCAGATGCCCGCGAATCCACCCTCATAGAGCCGCTTCTGCAGTTCCTTTGCGCGTTCCCAGGATTCGGTTTCCGCACGCACGGAAAAGGGCGGGTTCTCCGGGTCGATGGGTGGCATGTTCGCGGCCAGCCAGCTCCGGGCGCGCAGGGTGAACTCTTCGACAGACTCTGTGGTGGCGGTGGTGCTCACGGTGTCGGTCATGCCCTAATCTCCTCAGCTGCGCGGGTCTTGCGGCTCAGCGCATACACGGCGCGGTGGTGGTCTTCGGGTGAGCCGTAGAACGCCCGGTAGAGGGCGACTCTCCGGAGGTACAGATGCAGGTCGTGCTCCCATGTCACGCCGATGCCGCCGTGGAGCTGCACGCAGTCCTGCAGCATCACGGGCGCACGTTCGGCCACATAGGCTTTCGCGACGCTGACGTATTTCGGCGCTTCCGGGGAGCGCTCGGCCACGGCGGCGACGGCCCCCGCGGTGGTGGCCCGTGCGGCCTCGAACCACATCTTCATGTCGGCGGCACGATGTTTGAGGGCCTGGTACGAGGCCAGCGGCCGGCCGAAACTGTGCCGGTCGACCAGCCACTGATTGGTCATCGTGAGCACCGCGTCGAGGATTCCGACGATTTCCGCGCACTGCAGCAGCAGAGCCACTTGGCGCTGCCGTTCGATGATGTCCGGCGTCTGCTCAGCGGTACCCACCACGGCGGATTCGCCGACCTCGACACCGTCGAACTGCACACGCGCGTAACGCTTTACGAGGTCCACCGAATTCTGCGGGGTGACCGTCACCCCGGCTGCGTCGGTGGGCACCACGAACTGCCGGATCTCGCCATCACAAACGGCAACCACCAACACCGCGCCGCTCTGGTCGCCGGCCTCGACGCGGTCCTTGACGCCGTCGATCCGGTAGCCAGATGTGGTGCGGGTGGCTGTGGTGGCGACACCGGTAGGGGACTGCAACGCTCCGAACGGCCGGTTGGGTTCATAGACCGCCCAAGACGCCACGGCCTCACCGGACACCAGCGATTCGATGAGTTCCTCGTGGCCTCCCGGCGCTTCCACCAGGCCGGCCAGCACGGTGCTGACCGGGTGCAATGGACCGGGAGCCACCGTCCGGCCCGCCTGCTCGGCGAGCAGGGCCAGGTCGGTGACGCCGTCACCCGACGGGCTGCCACCGCCCAACTCCTCGGGTACCAGCAGGCTGGCCCAACCCAATTCCGCTGCGCGGCCCCACCACCCGGTGTCGAAAGCGATGCCGTCGGCGTGCAGCTGACGCACCCGGCTCAGCGGCACTTCTTTTTCCAGGAATGCCTGCGCGGTGGAGGTGAACAGCATCTGTTCGGGGTTTGCCACATCGGTCATGGAGTCGGCCCAGCTTCTTGTGTTGTGAGGTGGACTAGATCAGTTCAGGACCAGCGCCGGCACATCGGGCCGGTACACCTTCTTGTTCTCGACCTTAAACAGGTCGACCAGGTTGCCGCCCATCACCTTTCGCACGCCTTCGTCGTCCAGGCCGTGTGCCTGCAAGTCGTCGACCAGGTTGATCGGATCGGCGAGGCCCTCGGGGTGCGGCCAATCGGACCCGAAGATGATGCGATCGATACCGCAGAGGTCGGCCATCTGCTTGAAGTCGTCCTCCCAGAACGGCGCCACATACACGCCGCGCTTGAACGCCGCGATCGGATCCTCCGGGAACTCCTGAGGCATCTTCGAGTAGACGTCCTTGAACTGATAGAAGAGGTACGGCACCCACGAGGCGCCGTTCTCCACCGACAGGATGCGCAGATCGGGGTTGCGGGTCAGCGCGCCGTGGCACACCAGTGCGGCCATGGTGTCCTCGATCGGCCGCTTGCCCATCGCGACCATCCGGAACGACGTCGGCTTGAACGGCAGGAACTCGTCGGCCGGTTCCCAATCGTTGAGGTACTGCGCGTAGCCGCTGTCGGAGGCGTGCATGCACACCGGGATGCCGGCCTTGACGCAGGCGTCCCAGAACGGATCGAACTCGGGGAATCCCAGCGACCGGGTGCCGCGGTAGCCGGGCACCGGCGCGGGCCGGACCAGAACCGTCTTGGCGCCGCGTTCGAGGCACCACTCGAGTTCTTCCAGGGCACGGTCGACGACACCGAGATTGATGACGGGTGTGGAGAAGATGCGGTCGGAATAGTTGAACTGCCAGGTCTCGTACATCCACTCGTTGAGCGCGTGGATGATGTCGAGGATGAGGTCCGGATCGTCCTTGAGACGTTCCTCGACCAGGCTGGCCAGAGTCGGGAACATGATCGTGTAGTCCAGGCCGAGGCTGTCCAGAACCTCAAGGCGCGCTTCGGGATTGCGGAAGGCGGGGATGGCCTTCATCGGCTTGCCCATCACCTCGCGGTAGCTCTTGCCGCCGCTGCCGTGACGGAAGTACTCCTCCTGGGCGCCTGGCCGGGCGACCACCTCGAACGTGGGGTTCGGAATGTAGTCGCTGATGTGGTTGCGCACCACGATCTTCGTGCGGCCGCGGACATCGATGTAGTCGATGACGCCCTTGCGGTGTTCGGGCAGGAACTTGGTGAGCGCCTCTTTGGGCTCATAGAAGTGGTTGTCGGCATCGAACACCGGATAGGGAAGCTCGCGTGACGGCATGTTCGCCTCCTGGAAGAGTGTTGTTTTCGAAACTGGTAATGACGTTACCACGCGATCACAGGCGGAGACGAGCCCATTCGGGCGATCGCTCAAACCAGAGGAAAGGCGCAGGTCAGGTAGGAGATTCGGCCGCCAGCAGGCTGCGAACGCAGAACTGGTAGATGTGCTCGCCTTCGATCGGTGCGCCGTTGAGTTCCACGCCCAGTGAGCGCATGCGCATCGCGCCCAGCACCGACTGCATGATCAGGGCCGCGGTGCTCTGGATGTCGGTATCGGATCGGAAGGCTCCCGAAGCGATGCCGCGCCGCATGATGTCCGCGATGAGCTCGTGTAACGGCGCCAGCACCCGCGCGTATTCACGGGGCAGCGACTCGGCGAGATGGTCGTTGTAGAAGGTCAGGCCACGGTTGATGCTGTCCTGGGTGCTCGACGCGGCCGGCATGGTGATCCGCTGGATGAGCGCCTGAAGCGCCTCGGGCCCGTCCAGCCCATCGGTATCGGAGCGCCAGCGCTGTGTGGACTCGGCCATGATCTTGTCGATGAGAGCCAGCAGCAGCTCGTCCTTGGTGGAAAAGTGCTGGTAGAACGACCTCAACGAGGTTTTCGAGCGCTCCACGACCTCGAGCACGGTGAAGTCGGTGCGTCCGGTTTCACCCAGGATGGTGAGTGCGGATTTCATGAACCGGCGGGCCCGGTCCGCCTGAGCCTCGGCGCGCGCGCCGTCGGATGTTCGTTCGGCCGGCCTAGCCATTGCGCCATCACCTCCGTCATGCTGCACTTGCGAGAATGACGTTACCGGTTTCGTAGAAGCAATAGGCGGCTTGTGATTACTGTGTTGGCTCGATGAGTGAGTGGTTCCTGTTCCTGCCCCAGGTGCGGCTGGGTGTGGACGACGTTGTTGAGCGTGCGCGCGTGGCCGAGGCCTGTGGATACGACGGCATCGCGTTCATCGATCACCTGGAAGCGCCTGGCGCAACACACCAAAACATCTGGGAGGCAATGACTGTCGCCACCTGGGTGGCGGCCCGCACCGAGCGGCTGCGGATCGGTCATCTGGTGCTGTGCGATGCGTTCCGGCACCCGGCGGTGCTGGCAAAACAGGCCGTGACGCTGTCGGAAGCCAGCGGTGGCCGGTTCGAGCTGGGTCTGGGATCGGGTTCGTGGCCGCAGGAGTTCGAACGGTTCGGTATCGAGACCGGTGATGCTGCGGCGCGGGTAGCCAGGCTCGGTGAGAACCTGCGGTCGCTGCAGCAGTACTGGAGCGCCGACGGCGAACGTGCGCAGGTTCCGCAGCCATCTCACCCAATTCCGTTGGTACTGGGCGGAACCGGTAAGCGCATGATGGAATTGGTGCGCGCGCATGCCGATTGGTGGAACGTTCCGTCACACCAGCTGGATCGGTTGCCGGCACTGCTGCCGACAGTGAGGACTGCGCGGGTCTCGCTGCAGCAGATGGTCGGCTTCGTGGGCCGCGGTGCTGATCGCTCGGCGGTGACCGAACGCAGCACCCGGCTGTTCGGGCACCTCGGGGACGGGTTGGTGTGCGGCGACGCCGCGGAACTCAGTGCCCATTTCGCCGGTCTGTCCGCCCAGGGTGTCGAACGTTTCTACGTGTGGTTCGCCGATTTCGCCGCACCGCAAACTATTTCGGAATTCGCCGAGACAGTCATCAACGCGTGAAAGAGAGGATGGACATGACCGCAGAATCTGAGGCGCCCACCGAGGCGGAACCGACACAGTGGACGCTGCAGATGTTGCTCGATCTGTTCGACGCGGAACCCGCGGGGGAGAACCGCTTCACCGTGCAGACGGGCATCGCCGGTGTCGACGAGCGTCAGGTTGTCGAAGGGACCCAAATTCTCGGCGCCGCCATTGTGGCAGTTGCCAAACGGTTTCCGGACAAGTCGATCCGCTCGGCACACGCGGTGTTCGCCCGCGCGGTCATGGTCGGGCCGCCGGTAGAACTCGACATCGATGTGATCAGTGAAGGCCGCTCCACGGCCACCTCCGTGGTCGCCGCATCGCAGAACGGCAAGCGCTGCATCACGATCACGGTCTTCACCGACGTGCCGTCGGGCGACGTGATCCGTCATCACCTGCCCCGGCCGGAGGTCGCGGGCCCCGCCGATTCCAACCTCTCGCGGATGCCGATGATCGGCCGCGAGCTTCGGCTCGTCGACGTCGTGGACGTCAACAGCCCCGACGAGGTCGGCCCTCCCGAGTTGTACGCCTGGCTGCACTACGACCCCGTCCCCACCCGTGACGATCTCGCCAAGGCACTGATCGCGTACTTCACCGGCCACCTTGGAATCTCGACGACCATGCGGGCCCACGAGGGGATCGGCACGGCCCAGGCGCATCTCACCGTCTCGACCGCGCCGATGACCGTCACGGTGAGCTTCCATGAACCGGTCCGCTGGGGCGGCTGGCTGCTCTACAGCCACGAGAGTACCCAGGTCGGAGCGGGCATGTCCTATGTGCGCGGTGCGGTGCACACCGAAGAGGGTGAGCTCATCGCGTCGTTCAGCCAGGACGGGCTGATCCGTCCGCTTCGCACCACCGACACCAACATCTCGGCGCACTCGCGCCTGTAGCCCGGCGCCGCCGCTCAGATCTTCAAATAGCCCTTGTCTGCGGGGACCTGGGCCGCGGTGACCAAAGACGATCCATCGCCGGCCAGCCACAGCACGATGTCGGAGATGGTCTCGGGCGGGGCCAGCGAATCCGTCGGCAGGGCGCCGGGGGAGAAGCTGTGGATGTAGTTCGGATGGTCGGCGAACATCTGATACATCGATAGGTCGTTGCCCATTGGGGTGTCCGTGCCGTATGGGTGGATCGAATTCACCCGGATTCCGTACTCGCCCAACTCTACTGCCAGTGCGTTGGTGAGTCCGACGACACCGAACTTGCTGGCACAGTAGTGACCGCAGCCGGGCACGGCCTTGACACCGGCGGCCGAACTGACGGTGATGATGGAGCCGCCGTTGCCCGCCGCGATCATCGGCGGTACCACCGCCTGGACGGTGTTGAACACCCCGGTGAGGTTGATGTCGAGGATGTCCTGCCATTGCTTGGCCGAGATCTCCCACAGTCGGCCCCAATTGAGCACGCCGGCGTTGGCCACCACGATGTCGAGCCGTCCGAACTGTTCGACCGCGTCGGCCACGAGCCGCTGTTGGCCTTCGGCATCGCGCACGTCGACCTCGCGGGCCAGGATCTTGCGGCCCTCGCCCTCCACCAATGCCACCGTCTCGGCGAGATCCTCCGGGGTGGCGGCGGCGTACCCGTTGTGTTCGGCGACCGGTGCACACGCGTCGAGCGCGACGATGTCCGCCCCGGCACGGGCCAGCCGCACGCAGTGCGAGCGGCCCTGGCCGCGTGCGGCACCGGTGACGTAGGCAATCCGACCGGCCAATGGGGTAGTCATGCGAGTTGCTCCTCGGGTAGTGCGGTGACGCGGACATTGGTGAATGCGTAGTCGGACAGCGGAGAATGACGGGCGAACTGGCGGGACCCGGTGATCGTCTGCGGTCGGTAATACGGGGTTTCGTACTGCGAGTTGACGAAATAGGTGTTCAGGCCGGAAGCCGCGGTGTAATACAGGTGCGCGACGCGGCCATCCCGACGCATCCGGGCATTCCACCGATTGAACGCGTCCTGGCTGACGGTGGCGATCTGAGTGCCGCGGTGCCGGGTCTCCTCGATGATCCGGACGGCGTGCGCGGCAACGGTTTCGACATAATCCGGCCAGGCGAAGCCGACGAAGCCGAGCGGGCCGACGATCTCCCAGCGGTTGGGCAGGCGCGGGTGGGCCGTGCCGGCGTAGCTGTGCAGGCCGTGCGCCCGGTAGTACTGCGCGAGGTCGAAGCCGCATGCGCCCAAAACCGTATCCGGACGATAGGTTTCCGGGTCGATCCACAATTCGTAGCCGGTGGCGAGTACCAGCAGATCGGCCGGATGGTCGATGCCGTCGGCGGTGCGCACCCCGGTCGCCGTGATCCGTTCGATCGGCGTGGTGATCAGGTGAGTGGTGGGATTGTTGAGTGCGGGCAGGAACGCACTTGAGATCACCGGCCGCTTGGCCAGGATGCCATAGCGCGGTACCAACTTTCGCCGGGTCGCCGGATCGTCGACGACTGCTCGCAGCAGTAGCCGGTACAGCAGCCGCGACCACCCGTCGTAGAGCGGCATCAGGCGGCGCAGCACCGTGTCGGGCAGTCGGGCGAAGACATGCACGATCGGCGCCACCATGAAGATGTCCATCGCCAGCCGCCCGGCCGCGTTGACGAGCGGGACGAATCCAGGCAGCCGGAACAACCGGCGCATCCTCGGCGTGATGTCGAAGTCGACCTTGGGCAGCACCCATGCCGGCGTGCGTTGGTAGACATCGAGATTGGCCGCTTCGGCGGACAATGCGGCGGCGATCTGGACGCCGGAGGACCCCGTCCCGATCACCGCGATCCGCTTGCCGACGGTGTCGTAACTGTCGTCCCAGGCGTTGGGGCGCATGATGGTGCCGGTGAAATCGTCCACGCCGGGGATGTCGACGGTGTCCTTGGCGTTGACGTAGCCGCCGACCGAACTGACCAGGAAACGTGCGGTCACCGGGGCCCCGTCGCGGATCTCCAGCCGCCACAGGCCGTGCCGGTCGTCCCACTGCTGGCGCACGACCTCCGAGTCGGGTCGCAGATGCTCGTACAGGCCCAGTTCTGTCGCGGTGTCCTGCAGGTAGCGCTGGATCTCCGGTCCGGGCGCGAAGAACCTGCTCCAGTTCGGGTTGGGGGCGAATGACAGTTGGTACCACAGGATGGGTATGTCGACGGCTAGCCCGGGGTAGTGGTTGTCACGCCAGGTACCGCCGAAGTCGTTACCGCGTTCGATGATGACGAAGTCGCGGATACCCTTCTGGCGCAACATGTGTGCTGTGGCAATGCCGCCAGGGCCGGCGCCGATGATCGCCACCTCGAAATCTGGCTCGCTCATTACTGCCTTCCGGTCAGGCCGACCACGATGTGGTCGGACACGAATCGTTTCACCGCACGAGCACTGTCGAGGTTCACTCCGATCGGCGGGAGAAGTTCGAAGCTCAGCAGCAGGCGAACGATCCACTCGCTGCCCCGGGCCGGCGCAACTCCGGATCCGACCTCCCCGCGTTCCCGGGCCGCCTGCACGAACGGCTTCCACAGGTCGATAGAACGCCGCATCAGGTCGTCACCCGTGTTGCGCAGCAGCAGCACCAGGATGCTCTCGTTGATGCCGCGCGGTGCCACGGAGTCCGACTGCCGGCGGTGGGCGCAGATGACGACGGCGGCCGCGGCGACCTGGTCGGCCAGGGTGCCGTGGCGGTCCGCCTCTGCCGCGATGGTCTCGATGAACGCGCTCGCCAGGTGATCGAGCCCGATTCTGATGGCGTTGTCGCGGCTACCCAGCGCGTTGTGGATCGTGCCGCGGGATACACCTGCGTGTTCGGCGACCGCAGTCAGACTGAATTGTCTTGGGCCCAAACGTCTGAGCGTGTCAGCGGTGGCAGTCAGCAGCGGAGGTGACACCGCTCGGTCCACATCGCGCATTTGCACACATTAACGACATGTGTTCAATGTGGTCAGCGTTTGGCCAGATCGCTCGACGCGGCATCCAAGACGTCGTTGAACACCCTGGCCAGCATCGGCCGGCCGACCCAACGAGTCAGGGCCTCGCCGATGAGTGGGAACTTCACCCGGAACGTCGTGGTCCATACGACGCGGGTGCCGCCATCCACCGCGGTGAGGCTGACGCGACCAAGCCGATGTTCCGACGGCGGGAAACTGCGTTCGACCGAGTAGTCGAAGGAGTGGGGTGCGTCGTATGCGGTGATGCGCTCCCGGAACCAGCCGACCACCCAGAGCAGGATGCGTACCGCGCCTTGTCCGTATGCGGTCTGCCGGCCGGGTTCGGCCAGCCTTTGCCGAAGCACCAATGGAGAACGCGTGAAATTGGCGGCGTTGCTCATGAAGTCGAACACCTCCTCCTGCGGTGCTGCGATGGTCCGTTCGACGGTGACGGTCTGCATCAGTCCTCCTGCTGTCTGGTCAGGGTGCGGGTGGCAGCGGCGTCGCGCAGTTTGTCGGGGTTGCGCATCGCGTACAGCGCGGTGATCAGTTCGTCGGTCACCTCGATCAGCAGGACCGAATCCAGCGTGCCTTCTCGGCGGAACAAGACGGCCGGCATCGAGTTGTAGCTGCCGAACGAAATGTCGAATCCGGCCATACTGCCCTGGGCGAGTCCTGCCATGAACTGCGCGACCCGTTCTGGTCCGACGACTGGGCGACGCGCAGCCGATACCCGGCCGCCGCCGTCGGACAGCGCCACGACCTCGGGAGCCATCACCGCGACGAGGCCATCGATGTCCCCGGTGTGCGCGGCCCGCAGGAACTTCGTGACAGTGGCACGCGCCAGTTGTCTGTCCGGTGTGAAGCGTCGCCGTCGGGCTTGCACGTGTTCGCGTGCGCGATGGGCGATTTGGCGCACAGTTGTATCGGACTTTCCCACCACGAGCGCTATCTCGGGATGGCTGTAACCGAACACCTCGTTGAGGACGAACACCACTCGTTCGTCGGGGCTGAGTGTCTCCAATATCAGCAGCATCGCCATGGAAACCGACTCGGCGAGGACGGCGTCCTCGCTGACGTCGGCCGCGGTCTGGATCGGTTCGGGCAGCCAGTTGCCGACATAGTCTTCGCGTCGGCGCCTGCTCGTGCGTAGCGCGTTGAGGGCCTGCCTCGTCACGATCTGCACGAGATACGCGTGCGGATGGGTGACCTCACCTGCCGTGATCCAGCGCAGGTAGCTTTCCTGCACTACATCTTCGGCGTCGGCGGCGCTTCCCAGAATCTGGTACGCCAGCGTGAACAGTAGCGGGCGGTGCCCGGCGAATACCTCGGTCGCGTTCAGATGATCCCCCTGTGCCCGTGGATGTCACACTCTCAGACACCGCTCGGCGGCCGAACCGTGACAACCCCCGGTTGTGAACCGCGTCACATGGGGGCGACGTCGTGCGCGTGGTGGACGATGTCGTGCAGGTGGTAGACCGCGATGGTCGCGATGGTGAACTCACTGCCATTGCTGCGCAGCCCGCGACGTGTCCAGGCATCGGCCGGAACGTGGTCATAGGTGTCGGCGATGATGCCGGCGGCCTCGAACAGTTCAGTGGCGACGATTGCGGGATCCTGCGATCCGTAGTCGTCGGCGATCGCGGTGGCGTCCTGATCCCAGTTGGGGAATTGCGGAGCGTCCTCGGTCAGCATCAGCTGTACCCGGTGCTCGAAGATCCGGTGCACATCACGGATATGGCAGCCGTATTCCAGGACCGACCAGCGGTCGGCACGCGTCCTGACGGCCACACCGGGGCCGTGCAACCGGGGCACCCACGCTGCGGCATCCTCACGGATGCGATCGGCTACCTCGCTGCGGTGCACTGCGGCCGGGTCGAATCCGCACTCACCGCAGGCGCGCGAAAGTACCCAGGTCCAGTCCTTGGAATCGGGCTCCAGATCTTCCATCCCACCAGTGTCGCTGCCAGTCAGTCGGACGACAACGCAGACCGGAGCACATCGAGCGGCAGGCCGCCCAGATCGAGTGCGCGGCTGTGGAATTCCCGCAATGACGATCCGCGGCGCAGGGTCTCGTCCCGGAGTTCGTGCCAGATCCGCTGCCCGATGGCGTACGACGGTGCCTGCCCCGGCCAGCCCAGATAACGATCGAGCTCGAAGCGAAGATTCTCCTCGGCCATGGCTGAATGCGAGGTCAGGAAGTTCCACGCCCGTTCGGCATCCCACACCTCACCGTCGGGCGCGGTCAGGCCGCAGTGCACACCGATGTCGATCACCACGCGGGCTGCGCGGAACCGTTGGGCATCAAGCATTCCCATGCGGTCGCCGGCATCGTCGAGCCAGCCGAGCTCAGCCATCAACCGCTCCGCGTACAGCGCCCAGCCCTCGCCATGACCTGACACCCAGCAGCCCAGCCGCCGCCACCGGTTGAGCTGGTCGGCCAATGCCACCGCGCGGCCGATCTGCAGATGATGACCGGGAACGCCTTCGTGGAACACCGTCGTGGTTTCCTGCCAGGTGTGGAACTTTTCGACCCCGGGCGGCACTGACCACCACATGCGTCCTGGGCGTGACCAATCCTCGGACGGTCCGGTGTAGTAGATGCCGCCGGTCTGGGTCGGCGCGATCCGGCACTCCAGCGTGCGCAGCGGACCGTCGATGTCGAAGTGGGTGCCGGCCAGGGATTCCAGCGCCCGATCGGACAGCTGCTGCATCCATGCCTGCAAGGCGTCCGTGCCGCTGATGACGTACCTGGGTTCTTCGTCGAGCCGGCGCAACGTCTCGGCGACGGTGGCACCCGGATAGAGCTGCTGGGCGATCGATTCCTGTTCGGCCACAACGGCATCGAGCAGGCCCAGACCCCAGTCGTAGGCCTCGTCGAGGTCTACGGAGGTGCCCAGGAACAACCGGGACATGAGTCCGTAGGCGTCGCGCCCGCACGCGTCGGACTGGCGGGCACGGGGAGCGATCTCCGCACGAAGGACGTCGCCGAGATGCCGGTAGGCGTCGGCCGCGGCCTCGCTGCGCTGCCGCAACTCCGCTTGCAGTCGTCGGTTTCCCGGCGCCGCGCCGGCACACATCCCGGCGAACAACTCGGCGATCTGGCGGGACTGGGCCACCCCGCGGGTGACCTGACGCAGGGCCGGAGCATGGCCGCTGTTGGAGGCTTCGCGCAGCGCCTCCGCGTAACCGGCGGCCCGTTCGGGCACTTTCGCCAGCCTGGCGGAGATCAACGCCCAATCGTCCTCGGTGTCGGTGGGCATCAGGTCGAACACATCGCGCATGGTCTGAAGCGGCGAGGCGATCACGTTGAGCTCGCCCAGGTCCAGACCGGCATCGTGCACGTCGACGATCGCGCCGAGGCGCTCGCGCAGTGCGGCCACGGTCACCACGTCGACATCGTCGACCGGTTCGATGCCGTCGAGCTCCCGCAAGGTGGCGCGCGCGGCCTCCGCGCGCGCCGTCACCCCCTCCGGTGAGTAGTCGGTGACGTCGTCGTCGTGCCCCGTGATGCCCAGTTCTGTTGCGGCGCAAGGGTCGAGGCGCGCATAGGTGTCCAGGTAACGCTCGGCTGCCGTGTCGACGGCGGTGGCGGCCCTAGCCAAGGTTGTTCGCGGCGAAGGTGTCGCACTTGTTCGGATCACCGGTCTGGTAGCCGATGGTGAACCACTTCTGGCGCTGCTCAGAAGAACCGTGGGTCCATGCCTCAGGGTTGACCCGGCCGGTGGCCTGCTTCTGGATACGATCGTCGCCCACCGAGGAGGCCGCCGACAGCGCGTCGGTGATGTCCTTGTCGCTCAGCGGTTCCAGGAAGGGCACGTCGGTACCTTCCTGCCGGGTGATCGACGCGTAGTGCGCCCAGACGCCGGCGTAGCAGTCGGCCTGCAGTTCGGTGCGCACGCCGCCGCCGGTGGCGCCCTCCGGATCCTGCTGGGCCCGACCGAGGACGCCGAGCAGGTTCTGCACGTGGTGTCCGAATTCGTGGGCCACCACGTACTCCTGCGCGAGCGGGCCTCCGCTGGAACCGAACTGGTCGACGAGCACCTGGAAGAAATCGGTGTCGAAGTAGGCCGTCTGGTCCACGGGGCAGTAGAACGGCCCGACATCACTTGTGGCCGGACCGCACCCGGTCTGAACCTGACCCTTGAACAGCCGGACGTAGGGACGCTTGTATCCCTTGAGCAGTTGCTGCCACACACCGTCGACGGAGTTTCCGGTGGCGATCACGCGGCACTCGACCTTGGTGTTGGCGTCAGCGCCCGTCTTGCACTGGCTCAGATCGAAACCTTCGGCCTCGACACCGTTGGTGGAGATCTCCTGTTGCTGGGGGAGCACGGTGCCCGGGTCCACCCCGAGGAACATCGCGAGCACCACGACCAACAGACCGCCGAGACCGCCACCGATCGCGATGCCACGGCCAGGGCCGCGGCCACCCCCGGAGCTGGAAGTAGTGCTCGTGTCGATCTGCATACCCTCGTTGAAGGTCATCCCGTCACTCCATCGCATTCGCCGGTAGGTGCGTGCTCAACAGCCCGTTCAGCTTTTCACACTACGATTCAGACGTGTCCGTCGTTGCGGAACATTCGACCATCGCCCACACCTCGCTGGGGCGGTTACGCGGCACCCGCGAAGGCGGGGTCAGCGTTTGGCGGGGTGTCGAGTACGCCCAGCAGCCCATCGGCGCCTTGCGATTCCTGGCGCCGCAGCCCGTGGTGCCGTGGACCGATGTCCGCGACGCCGTCGAGCACGGCCCGTTGCCGCCCCAGGGCCGTTCGTTCGTCGGGGGAGGCCGCGATGACCCCAAGGTCCGTGACGAGGCGTGCCTGACGGTCACGGTGTGGTCGCCCGACACGAGCGGATCACTGCCGGTGATGGTGTGGATCCCCGGCGGGGCATTCGTCTACGGCGCCGGGCAGTTGCAGCTGTACAACGGTTCGCGGCTGGCGGCCAACGGCAACGTGGTCGTCGTCAACGTCACGTACCGGCTGGGCGTGTTCGGCGGATTCGAACTCGGTGACCTGGGTGAGGGATTCGACGACAACCTCTGCCTGCGCGACCAGATCGCCGCCCTGCAGTGGGTCCGTGACAACATCGCCGCATTCGGCGGCGACCCCGGACAGGTCACGGTATTCGGCGAATCAGCGGGTGCCACATCGGTGTTGGCGCTGTTGGCCAGCCCGGCAGCCGACGGGTTGTTCGCCCGGGCCATCGCCCAGAGCCCGGCGTTGCCGCTGATCGCCGACCGCGAAGACCGGGCCCGTCAGTCACGCCGCTTCATGCAATTGCTCGGCGTCGGGGCCGAGCAGCTCAAGATGTTGCCGCAACGCCAGTTGCGCCGCGCCGCCGGCCAGCTCCAGCTCGAGAGTGCACAACACACGCCGACGCTGGCCTACGGGCTGACTCACGGCGTCGATCTCTTGCCACTGCACCCCATCGAGGCGGCACGCACGGGCGCGGTGTCCGCGGTGCCGTTGATCATCGGTACGAACAGTCACGAGGCGTCGATGTTCGCCTGGGGTAAACCGCCGATGCTGCCGACCACGCTGGCCGGCGTGGAGGACTATCTGCGCCGTCACGCCCCCCATGAGCGCGACCGCGTATTGGCCGCCTACCCGGACTTCCCGCGCCGCCGGGCCTTGATCGCGTTCGGTTCCGACGTCATGTTCGGTGCGCCGACCTGGGCGTTCGCTGACGCCTACAGCTCCCAGGCGCCGACGCACGCGTACCGGTTCGACCACACCACGTGGACATTGAAGGTGTTGGGGCTCGGCGCCACCCACGGCAGCGAGATCGTGCACATCCAGCACAGCTACGGGTCGTATCTGGGGCGCAAGCTGCATCCGTTGGGTCGCCGGGTCCAGCCGTCGGTCGGCCGGCGGATGCAACGCACGTGGCTGGATTTCGCCCGGGCCGAGGTCGCCGATTGGCCGGAGTACGACGTCGAGCAGCGCCTGACCCGGGTGATCCGCTCCACGCGCGACGAGACCGTCGCCGATCCCGACGCGGCGCGGCGCACGGTGTGGGAGGCGCTGGGCTGAGGCCCTACTTGCCGTAGCGCTCGTCGGTATAGCGGCGGAGGTTGTGCAAGAACCGCTGGAACAGCCACGCCATCACCGGTTGTCCCATCGTCATCCCGAGCCGGCCGGCCAGCCCGCTGGGCTTCATGGCCATGACCCAGGTGAGGTGGCAGCCGTCGGCGGTCTCGACGACGCGGTAGTCCTCGGCGAAGGCCGAGATCGCGTTGGAGGTGCTGGTGTTGAATCGGAAAGCCATGTGGGAGAAGGGTTCCCAGGCCAGAAACTCCTCGTCTCCGACGATGTGCCCGCGCATCGTGACCGTACGGGTGGTGCCGACGCCGCGGGGTTCGGGGCTGGTCCACTCCACATTGGTGATGACCGTGGCCCAATGCGGCCACGAGGTCTCGTCACTGAGCACCTCGAACAGCTGCTCTGCGGTGATGGCGAGCTCGACGGTGCTGACAAAGCGGAACGGCGCATGGTCGATGAAGTCCAACTCGACGCGTTCGCACTGGTAGGTCCGGGCCATGGGTAGACACCCTAAGGCAAAGTGTCTAGTCCTCGGTCAGCCCGGCCCATCGTCGGCCGCCGCCAACAGCGGGACGACCACGTCGCTGATCGGGGTCGGCAGGCCGTGGGCGGCCGCCTTGCGGCTGATGACGCCGTTGCGAATGTCCCACTCGAGCGGTCGGCCGGCCTGGTGGTCGGTCAGCATCGAGGTGGTCAGATCCTCGGGTGAGGACGCCAGCATCGTGACGATCTCGTCGACCACGTCATCTTCCAGGCGGGCGCCGTCGGCGCGGGCCACGGCCAGACATTCGGTCAGATAGCGTCGCGCCAGCGCGGCCACGTCATCGCGGCGGAACATGCCAGCGCGCCGGTGGGCCAGCACCATGAACCCGACCACCGCGTTGACCAGGAGCTTGCGCCAGGTCGCGCTGCGGAAATCAGGATCGCGCTCCACGGCGATCGCGGTGCCGTGCAGTGCATGGGCGACGGCGCCCGCCGCCGCGTTGTCCGGCAGCACCAGCCGGGCTTCGCTGCGCAACCGAACCCAGCCGCCGGGCTGCGTCTCGGCCGAGATCCATACCGCCGCGGGCACCACGTGGGCGGCGTCGGTCCGCCGGCTGACCGCGCTCACCCGTTCGACCTGCTCGACGCCGTTCTGCAGTGCGCAGATCACGGTGTTCTCGTCGCACAACCGCTCGAGCCAGGCGGCTGCCCGGGCGTTCTGGGTGTCCTTGACGGCGAGAAACACCACGTCGAGCGGGCCGTCGACGGTACCCGGATCGGTGTGAACCGGGCCGGGTATTCGAATGGGCTCTCGGTCGTCGGGCCGGACCTCGATTCGGTCGCGTGCGGTCCGCCCACACAGGAGGACCGGCCGGCCGGCGGTGTACAACAGCGCCGCAATGGTGGATCCGATGGCGCCGGGGCCGATCACCGCGATGGAGGAGTTCAGGCTTGTCGGGTCTTCGCGCGAGCGCTCATCCGGTGCTGTCTGGTCTTCGCGCGAGCGCTCATCCACATCGCCAAGTTACCGCCGCCGATCGACTCTCTAGACTGGTCAATCGTCCCACCGAACTTATCGAGGAGTTTTCGTGCTGCGCAGTCATGCCGCTGGTTCATTGCGGGCCGCGGATGCCGGTCAAACGGTCACCTTGGCGGGATGGGTGGCGCGCCGTCGTGACCACGGCGGCGTCATCTTCATCGATCTGCGCGACGCATCGGGCGTGTCGCAGGTGGTGTTCCGCGAAGGTGATGTGCTCGCCGCCGCCCACCGGTTGCGCGCCGAATTCTGCATCGCCGTCACGGGCGTCGTCGAGGTCCGCCCCGAGGGCAACGAGAACCCCGAGATTCCGACCGGCAAGATCGAGGTGAACGCCACCTCGCTGACGGTGCTGTCCGAGAGCGCGCCGCTGCCGTTCCAGCTCGACGAGACCGCAGGCGAGGAAGCCCGGCTCAAATACCGCTACCTGGATCTGCGGCGCGAGGGCCCGGGCAACGCAATCCGGTTGCGCTCCAAGGTGAATGCGGCTGCCCGCGGTGTGCTGGCCGAGCATGACTTCGTCGAGATCGAAACCCCGACCTTGACCCGCTCGACCCCTGAGGGCGCCCGCGACTTCCTGGTCCCGGCGCGCCTGCAGCCCGGCTCCTTCTACGCGCTGCCCCAGAGCCCGCAGCTGTTCAAGCAGTTGCTGATGGTCGCGGGCATGGAGCGCTACTACCAGATCGCGCGCTGCTACCGCGACGAGGACTTCCGCGCCGACCGCCAGCCGGAATTCACCCAGCTGGACATGGAGCTCAGTTTCGTCGATGCCGACGACGTGATGTCGATCGCCGAAGAGGTGCTGCGCGCACTGTGGGCATTGGTGGGCCACGACCTGCCGTTGCCGCTGCCGCGGATCAGTTACGCCGAGGCGATGCGCCGATTCGGTTCGGACAAGCCCGACCTGCGGTTCGGCGTCGAGCTCATCGAGTGCACCGAGTACTTCAAGGACACCCCGTTCCGGGTGTTCCAAGCGCCGTACGTGGGCGCCGTCGTGATGACCGGCGGGGCGTCGCAGCCGCGTCGCACCTTGGACGGCTGGCAGGAATTCGCCAAGCAGCGCGGCCACAAGGGGCTGGCCTATGTGCTGATCGGCGAAGACGGCACGCTGGGCGGCCCGGTCGCCAAGAACCTCACCGATGCCGAGCGTGACGGTCTGGCCGCTCATGTGGGCGCCAAGCCGGGTGATTGCGTGTTCTTCGCGGCGGGCCCGGCCCGCACGGCGCGGGCACTGCTGGGTGCCACCCGCATCGAGATCGCCAAGCGCCTCGACCTGATCGACCCGACCGCGTGGGCGTTCACCTGGGTCGTGGACTTCCCGATGTTCGAGCCCGCCGACGTGGCCACCGCCTCTGGCGATGTGGCCGTCGGTTCGGGCGCCTGGACGGCCGTGCATCACGCCTTCACCGCGCCGAAGGTCGAATCGGAGGACACCTTCGACACTGACCCGGGCAACGCGTTGTCCGATGCCTACGACATCGTCTGCAACGGCAACGAGATCGGCGGCGGGTCGATCCGTATCCACCGGCGCGATATCCAGGAGCGGGTGTTCGCCATGATGGGGATCGACCACGACGAGGCCCAGGATAAATTCGGATTCCTGTTGGACGCCTTCGCCTTCGGCGCGCCTCCGCATGGCGGCATCGCGTTCGGCTGGGACCGCATCACCGCACTGCTGGCCGGTGTGGACTCGATCCGCGAGGTCATCGCGTTCCCCAAGTCGGGCGGCGGCGTCGACCCGCTGACCGATGCGCCCGCGCCGATCACTCCGCAGCAGCGCAAGGAATCGGGAATAGACGCCAAGCCCGAGGAGCTCAAGAAGTCATGAGCGATATCGATCCCGGCTTCGACAAGAGTGAACTGGTCGCCGACGTAGCGGCCCTCGATGACTTCAACCGGAATGTCGTAGAAGAATTCCGCGCCAACGGTGGCAAGGTGGGCGGCCCGTTCGAGGGCGGCACGCTGTTGCTGTTGCACACCATCGGCGCGAAGTCGGGGCAGCCACGACTGTCGCCGTTGGCTTATCTCGATGTCGACGGCAGGATGCTGATCGTCGGCTCCTACGCCGGTGCGCCGAAAGATCCGGCGTGGGTGCACAATCTGCGCGCCAATCCGAAGGTTCGCGTCGAGGTGGGCACCGAGGCGTACGACGCGACGGCCAGGGAGCTGCCTGCCGACGAGCGGGATGCCGCCTACCCGAAGATCGTCGCGGCCGCACCGGTCTTCGCCGAATACCAGTCCAAGACCACGCGGGCCATTCCGCTGTTCGAGTTGGTCCGCGCTTAACGCCGAACCTGAGCTTGTGTGCGAACTTTCGCAGGAATGTCGCACACAAGCTCAGGTTCGAGCAGTCGACTACAGCCGCTCGATGATGGTGGCGTTGGCCATGCCGCCGCCCTCACACATCGTCTGCAGGCCGTAGCGCCCGCCACGCTGTTGCAGGGCATTGACCAGGGTGGTCATGATGCGGGCCCCGCTGGCACCCAGCGGGTGCCCGATCGCGATGGCCCCGCCGTTGACGTTGGTCTTGGCCAGATCGGCGCCGGTGTCGTGCGCCCATGCCAGCACCACCGGGGCGAAGGCCTCGTTGACCTCGAACAGGTCGATGTCCGCCAGTGTCAAACCCGCACGCGCCAATACCTTTTCGGTGGCGGGGATGACTCCGGTGAGCATGTAGAGCGGGTCTGACCCGACGACGGTGGTGGTATGAATACGCGCGAGCGGGCTCAAACCCAGCTTCCTGGCTGTCGCGCCGCTGGTGATCATGACCGCAGCGCTGCCGTCGGACAGCGGTGACGAGTTGCCCGGGGTGATCGCCCAGTTGATCTGCGGGAAGCGCGCCGCATAGGCCTCGTTGTAGAACGCCGGCTTCAGCCCGGCCAGGGTGTCCACCGTCGTGCCGGGCCGGATGATCTCGTCGGTGCTGAGCCCGGCGATGGGGGACAGTTCGGCGTCGAACGACCCGTCCTTGGTGGCCCGGGCAGCCTTCTCGTGGCTGCCCGCGGAGAACTCGTCGAGCTGGGCGCGGGAGAAGCCCCACTTGGCTGCGATCAACTCCGCGCTGATCCCTTGCGGAACAAGGCCTTCGGAGTATCGCTCGGCGAAGGCCAGGCCGAACGGGTCGCTGCCGGGCAGGACCGAGGTGCCCATCGGGACGCGAGACATGGATTCCACGCCCGCGGCGATGACGATGTCGTAGGCGCCGGCCAGCACGCCTTGGGCGGCGAAGCTGATCGCCTGCTGGCTGCTGCCGCACTGACGGTCCACGGTGGTGCCGGGGACGCTTTCCGGGAAGCCCGCGCCCAGCAGGGCGTTGCGGGCGATGTTGACGGCTTGGTCGCCCACCTGGGTGACGGCTCCGGCGATGACGTCGTCGACGAGCACCGGGTCGACACCGGTGCGGGTGATCAGCTCCCGCAGGCTGTGGGCCAGCAGATCCGCCGGAAGGACGCCGTGCAGTGCGCCGTTGGCCTTGCCTTTGCCGATCGGGGTCCGAACCGCTCCGACGATGACTGCGTCGCGGTCTGCAAATCCGGTCATGTCCGCCTCCTGATGCTCCACGCTGAGTATTGTTATGGCTACCCAGATATAGCACCTGGGTATAGTTAGAACAACTCAGGGATGGAGTTTGATTCCGTGGGAATGCTGCAGGGCAAGTTGGCCGACCGTGATGCCTGGTCGGCGGTGGGGCACTGTCCGATCGAGAGGACCATGGCCTTCGCGGGCACCAAGTCGGCGATGCTGATCATGCGCGAGGCGTTCTACGGCACCACCAGGTTCGACGACTTCGCCCGCCGGGTCGGCATCACCAAGGCCGCCACCTCGGCACGGCTGTCCGACCTCGTCGCCGCCGGACTGCTGGCGAAGCGGCCCTATCGGGAACCCGGTCAGAGGGAGCGCGACGAGTACGTACTCACCGAATCGGGCACCGATTTCATGCCGGTGGTCTGGGCGATGTTCGAGTGGGGCCGCAAACACCTCGGCGATACAGGCCTGCGATTGGCGCACGACGGCTGCGGGGCCCTGGCCGGAGTCGAAATCCGTTGCGATGAGGGACACCACGTGCCGGCTGAGGAACTCGTCGTGCGCGTCGAGCGGCCCACGTCGTGACGACGGGTGGCGTTACTCTCGGCTGGTGCTGCACTTACGCGTCATAGCGCCGGCGGATCTGCGCGAGCCGATTCTGCATGTCCTGCAGACCCAGCCCGGTGTCGCCCACATCGTGTTGATGGGCGGCGCAGCGGTTGATCCCGCCGGTGACCAGATCACCGCCGATGTCGCCAGGGAAGCGGCCAACGACGTCGTCGAGCGGCTGAAATCCCTTGACGTGCACCACTTCGGCGCCATCACCCTGGAACCGCTCGACACCGTGTTGTCCAGCCTGGCGTACCACGCAGAGGATGCGGCCGAGGGAGACGGCGCCGATGCGGTGGTGTGGGACGAGCTCGTCTCCCGGACCCGCGAGGAATCGCACCTCAACGTCACCTACGTGTTGTTCCTCTGCATCGCGTGCATGCTCGCGGCGGTCGGCGTGCTCACCGATTCGCCCGTCACCGTGGTCGGGGCGATGGTCGTCGGTCCGGAGTTCGGTCCGCTCGCCGCACTGGCCGTCGCTCTCGTCCAGCGGCGAATGTCATTGGCGCGACGCGCCTCGGCGGCCCTGGTGATCGGATTTCCGGTGGCGATGGTGGTGACCGCCGCGGCCACGCTCGGATTCGAGGCGCTGGGCTGGGTGACGTTGACCAGTACTCGGGAACTGGAGGATGTCGACTTCATCTTCCAGGTCGGCCCCTTCTCCTTCGTCGTGGCGCTGCTGGCCGGTGCGGCCGGGATGCTGTCGCTGGTGTCGGCGAAGTCGGCAGCGTTGGTCGGTGTCTTCATCTCGGTCACGACCGTGCCTGCCGCCGGTTTCGCCGTGGTCGCGGCGACGGTCGGGGATTGGGATGTGGCCGCTCAGTCCGTCCTGCAACTGGTGGTCAACCTGGTGGGCATCACACTGGCGGGTCTCTTGGTGCTGTCGGTCTACCGTCGCGTCCAGGCCGGGCGCCGGTCCGTCACAGGTGGCTGACGCCCATTGCGAGGAAGAACACACCGACTGCCCCGGCGAGGACGGCCACCACGAGCCGGTGGTGGGTGCCCATCCACGCGTAGATCCGCTCAACGCCTGACCGCGTGGCTTCCGGGGCGACCCAGAAGCTGATGATCGGGATCAGCGCGGCGAGGAAGCCCACGACGTTGAACACGACCAGGGCGGCCATCTGCTCGGCCAATACGGCGCCCGAGGTGAGGGCCGCCGCCATCGCAGCGACGTAGTACGGCGTCGGGAATCCGTTGATGAGGCCCAGCAGCGCGGCCGCCCACGGCGCCTCGCCGCGCAGCGCGGACTGCATCCCGGCCGGCAGTTTCGACAGGGCCGGTACCGCGTCCTCGGCGGCCGGCGCATCGCGATCGGTGCCGTGCTGACCTACCGTGGCCGGCACGGCGCGCCGCGCCCGCACCCGCTTGACCAGGCGTTCGAGCACCCCGGTCGCGGACAGGACGGCGATCGCCAGCGCCACGACGCCGATACCGATCTCCAGTGCAGGAGGTGTGGTGCGCCCGCCGTCGTCGGTGGTGTTCTTGAACCCGAGCACCACCGCGGCACCCACCGCGACGTTGGCGGTGAACGCGAACAGGAAGAACGGGAGCAACAACCGCACGGGTCGAGACCGCGACAGCATGAACGCGACGACCCCGACTCTGAGGGGGTCGACGGCGGCCACGACGGCCATCACCAGCACGGTGCTCCACATCGCGGGTGGCCACTTCCCTTCGGTCGGTCAGTTCACTGAATTCAACCAGCGCTGACCGAATCCGGCCGAATCCAGGCGCCGATCCGCTGGTCCCGGTGCGCCAGCAAGCCCGGACCTGTGTCGGGTGCGTACCGTTCTTCACTGATGGTGCTTCGCGCGAATGGCTCACCGGAGTCCGCCCAGGCCACCGGTGTTGCCCTCGACACCGGTGTGACGGCGCGCGCCGCCATGACGGATGTCGACGGGGTGCTGGCCACCTATCGCCGCTCCAGGGCCCAGCGTCCGTTGTTCGATGTTCGCGACGACGGTTTCGGTGCCGGCTACGACGAGTTGGTCGACAACTCGGGCGAAGTCCGACCGGCCTGGCGTGAACTGGCCGAAGGAGTCGGTGAGCGAGGCCGTGACGGGTTGGACCGGCTTCGGGCCATGGTGCGCGGCCTCGTCGACAACGACGGCATCACCTACATCCAGGTGGACCGCCACGGAGAGGTGGTCACCGACGATGACGGCACCGCGGTGCCGGGGCCCTGGAACCTCGACGCGCTGCCTCTGGTGATCTCGGCAGCGGACTGGGACTGCCTGGAATCGGGCCTCGTGCAGCGGTCACGGCTGCTCGATGCGGTGCTCACCGATCTGTACGGCGCCCGCCGCTCGATCACCAGCGGGGTGCTGCCGGCCCGGTTGTTGTTCTCCCACCCCGGATATCTGCGGGCCGCACGCGGCATCGTGCTCCCCGGCCGTCATCAGCTGTTCCTGCACGGCTGCGACGTGAGCCGCGGCGATGACGGGGCCTTCATGGTGAATGCGGACTGGACGCAGGCGCCCTCCGGGGCGGGCTACGCGTTGGCCGACCGCCGTGTCATCGCGCACGCGGCCCCTGACCTGTATGAGCGAATCGGGCCGCGCCCATGCTCGCCGTGGGCTCAGGCGTTGCGCCTGGCGCTCCTCGACGCGGCACCCGAGGCCGCCGAAGAACCGACGGTCGTGGTGCTCAGTCCCGGGATCCATTCCGAGACTGCCTTCGACCAGGCCTACCTGGCCGGCGTGCTCGGCTTCCCGTTGGTGGAGAGTGCGGATCTGGTGGTCCGGGACGGCACCGTGTTGATGCGGTCACTGGGCACCCTCAAACGCGTCGACGTGGTGCTGCGCCGGGTCGACGCCGAATATGTCGACCCGCTGGACCTGCGTCCCGATTCCAGGCTCGGCGTGACCGGTCTGGTCGAGGCGTTGCGCCGAGGTTCGGTCACGGTGGTGAACACCCTGGGCAGTGGAATTTTGGAAAGCCCCGGTGTGGCAAGGTTTTTGCCGCAGCTGGCCGAATTGTTGCTGGATGAGACGCCGCACCTGTCGACCGCCCCCATGTACTGGGGCGGAATCGACATCGAGCGCTCCCATCTGCTCACCAAGCTCTCGTCACTGCTGATCCGCCCGGTGAACGGCGGCGCCACAATTGTCGGGCCGATGCTGGCGGCTGCCGAACGTGACACCCTGGCCGCGCGCATCGAATCGGACCCCGCGCAGTGGATCGGTCAGGAGCTGCCCCAATTCTCCACCGCGCCAACCTATTACCGGTCAAAGGGATTGTCGGCAGGCAATGTCGGCATGCGGCTGTTCACCGTGGCGCAGCGTGGCGGCTACGCGCCGATGATCGGTGGACTGGGCTATGTCGTGGCGCCCGGCAGTGCCGCGTACCGGATGAACACGCTTGCCGGCAAAGATGTTTGGGTGCACACCCCGCAACGGGTGACGGCCGAGCGCACCCCGACGATCTCGGTCGAGCTGGCCCCCGCGGGAGCTGTGCCGAGCCCGACCCGGGCGGTCAGCTCGCCACGAGTGCTCGCCGACCTGTTCTGGATGGGGCGGTACGCCGAGCGCGCCGAGGGCACCGCGCGACTGCTGACCGTCACCAGGGAGCGGTACCACGAATACCGCTATCGTCGGGATCTCGACGAAAGCCAATGCGTTCCGGTGTTGTTGGCCGCGATCGGTTCGATCACCGGAACCGACACAGGCGATGCCGCCGACGCCCACGAGATGATCGCGATTGCGCCGACCACGCTGTGGTCGGCCACCGCCGACCGGCATCGGCCCGGGTCCCTTGCCCAATCGGTGGAGAGCCTGGGACTGGCGGCGCGGGCGGTGCGTGACCAGATGTCCAACGACACCTGGATGGTGCTGGCAGGCGTCGAACGCGCGGTGCTGCGGCCATCGGCCATCCCGCCCCAGTCATCCACTGCCGCAGACTCCTATCTCGCCACTGCGCACAGCCGGACTTTGGCCGGGATGTTGGCACTGTCCGGAGTGGCAGCGGAGTCGATGGTGCACGACATCGGCTGGACCATGATGGATCTCGGCAAGCGGATCGAGCGTGGGTTGGCGCTGACCGCGTTGCTGCGAGCCACAATCACGACGATGCGTGGCGCCGCCGCCGAGCGCGCGCTGACCGAGTCGTCGTTGGTCGTCTGCGAATCCTCGGTGATCTATCGGCGGCGTAATCCCGGGCAGATCAGTGTCGCCGCCGTCGCCGAACTGCTGTTGTTCGATGCGGAGAACCCCAGATCGTTGATCTACCAACTGGAGCGCATCCGGTCCGACCTCAAGCCGCTGCCCGGATCGTCGGGCTCCTCACGTGCGGAGCGTCTGGTCGACGAATTGGCCATCCGGCTGCGACGGGTCAACCCGACAGCTCTCGAGGAAGTCGACGAGGACGGGACCCGAGCGAAATTGGCCGGGCTACTCGATGGTGTGCATTCCGGTCTCCGCGACCTCTCGGGTGTCATCACCGCGGCGCACTTGTCATTGCCCGGTGCGATGCAGCCGCTGTGGGGGCCCGACGAACGGCGGGTGGTCCCGTGACCGACCTCATCGGCGCGAAAACCCGGCGCTACGAGATCACCCATCGCACCGTGTACCGCTATTCCGACGATGTCACCAGTTCCTACGGCCGAGGGTTTCTCACGCCGCGCGATCTGCCCTGGCAACGCTGCCTGTCTCACGAAATCGTGATCGAACCGGATGCGGCCGACAGATCCACCAGCCGCGACGCCTACGGCAACATCAGCTCGTACTTCCATGTCACCGAACTCCACCGCACCCTGAGTATCACCAGCCATTCCGTGGTCGAGGTGGATCCGCTTGGGCCCGAACACTATTCCGGTGCATCGGCGAGGGCGCCATGGGAACTGGCCCGCCCCGTCGGCGGCGACGGCGCCCTGGCCGCCGAGTTCAGCCTCGACCTCTCACCGCCGGAGATCACCGACGCGGTGCGCGCTTACGCCGAGCCCAGTTTCGTGCCCGGCCGGCCGCTGATCGAGGTGCTGCGTGACCTGACCTCGAGGATCTACGCGGACTTCACCTACCGGTCGGGTTCGACGACGGTGTCCACCCAGGTTGCCCAGGTGCTGGCGGCCCGTGAAGGGGTCTGTCAGGACTTCGCCCGGCTGGCCGTCGCCTGTCTGCGGGCAAATGGCCTGGCCGCCAGCTACGCGTCGGGTTATCTGGCCACCGATCCGCCGCCCGGCAGGGATCGCATGATCGGGGTGGACGCCACACACGCCTGGGCATCGGTGTGGACGCCGCAGAACATCTGGCTCGGGATGGATCCCACCAATGACCAGATGGTCGACGAACGCTACATCGTGGCCGGATTCGGCCGTGATTACGCTGACATACCGCCGCTTCGGGGCATCATCTACACGGATTCGGAAAGCAGCGTGATCGAGGTTTCGGTGGATGTGGCGCCCTGCCCGTCTGATCGAGGGCGGTTGCCGCATGCGTGATTTCAATTGCCCGAACTGCGGTCAGCGCCTGGCGTTCGAGAACTCCCTGTGCCTGTCGTGCCGCAGCGCGCTCGGCTTCTCGCTCGATGACATGGCGTTGCTCGTGATCACCGATGGAGGCGGGCACGCCGGTGCGGTCGATGAGAATCAGTACCGGTTGTGCGCGAACATGCATGTGGCCGAATGCAATTGGCTGGTGCGCATCGGCGATGACCCGTTCTGTGTGTCGTGCCGGCTCACCCGGACGCGGCCCGCCGACACCGACGCCGCTGCGATGACGGCATTCGCCGAGGCCGAGCAGGCCAAGCGAAGGCTGATCGCCGAATTGCACGAATTGCGGCTGCCGATCGTCGGCCGCGATGAGGACCATGAGTACGGTCTTGCCTTCGACCTGCTCTCCAGCGGATTCGAGAAGGTGTTCACCGGCCATCAAAACGGTGTCATCACACTGGATCTGGCCGAGGGCGACGATGTGCACCGTGAGCAGTTGCGCATCGCGATGGACGAGCCGTACCGCACCCTGTTGGGCCACTTCCGCCACGAGATCGGGCACTACTACTTCTATCGCCTGGTGGCGCCGTCGGCGGACTACCGCGCGCGATTCACCCAGCTTTTCGGCGATGCCGACGCCGACTACCAGGCGGCGATCGACCGGCACTACCGTGACGGGCCTCCGTCAGGCTGGGCAGACGATTTCGTCTCGTCGTACGCGACCATGCACGCCGCCGAGGACTGGGCCGAAACCTTCGCGCACTATCTGCACATCCGCGACACCATGGACACCGCGGCGGCGTTCGGGTTCGCTCCTGCCGGAGCCACATTCGGGCGGCGTCTGCTCGGACCCGCGGGCTTCAACACCCTCATCGAGATGTGGCTGCCATTGGCGTGGTCACTGAACATGGTCAACCGGTCGATGGGGCATGACGACCTCTACCCGTTTGTGTTGGCGCCCGCCGTGCTGGAGAAGATGCGGTTCGTTCACACCGTCGTCGACGAGGTCACCGCGTGAGCCAGCCGTGACAGTGCCGCGGCGATCTGTTCGACGCTGAGCCCACGCGCACGCTGGTGGGTGAAATTCTCGGCCGCCAGCGGGGCGAGTAAGACGTCGACGAGTGAATCCGGCTCCGTCACATCAGCTTCCGTCAACAACGCGCGCACATGCGCTGCCCAGAAGCCGTAGGCACCGGTGGTGAACCTGGCGCCCCCGGCCTCGGCGCCCAGCGCCAGATCGGCGTGTGTTTCCAGCAGGTCGACCATGGCCGAATAGAAGGCCGCGAGCCGCTCGGCGGGAGCGGCGCCGGGACCCAGTGGTGGGTCACCCGAGATCAGCTGTTGCTGGAGGGTGCGCTCGTGCTCGTCGAGCAGGGCCAGCGCGATGGCCGCCGTGCTGGGGTAGCGCCGGTAGAGCGTGCCGCGTCCGACTCCGGCCGCGGTGGCGATGTGGTCCATCGTCACGGTGCGCGGATCGTGGGTGGCGAACACCGTGGCCGCCGCGGCGAGGATTTTCGCCCGGTTGCGCGCCGCATCCGCCCGCTCGGTGCCGACTCGGTCGGCACCGGTCTCGTCGGCCGCAAGCAGGTCCGCGCCGATGTCCATCACTGCACTGTATCCGATGGCGGAAATAACTGGACGCAATGTCCGGTTATCGGTAATGCTGAACCGGACGTGCCGTCCACTTAACTACTCGGAGGTTGCCGTGACCACACTTCTTCACATCGACGCGAGCGCTCGCAGTCGCTCCATCAGTCGCCAGATCGGCGCCGAGTTCGCCCGGACGTGGCGCGCCGCGCGGCCCGACGGGCGGTACCTCTACCGCGACGTCGCTGCCGATCCCGTGCCGTTCATCGAGGAGGGCTGGACCCAAATCTGTGACGCGGCGCTGTCCTCGGGGCGCACCGACGTGAACAGGCTGGGGGAGTCGGTGAGCACGCCCGAGCAGGCCGCCGCATGGGCGGTGGTACGACCGCTGCTGGACGAGCTGTGCTCGGCGGACATCGTGCTGATCGGCACCCCGATGTACAACTACTCGATACCGGCGTCGCTCAAAGCCTGGCTGGACCAAGTGACGTTTCCACGAATGTCCTTGGCGCCCAGGCGCTTCGTCGTGGCAACCGCCCGGGGCGGCGCCTACTCACCCGGCGCGCCCAAGGCCGCATTCGACTACCAGGAAAGATTCTTGCGTGACTTCTTCGTGGGCCACTACGCCGTCACCGACACCGTGTTCATCAATGCCGAGATGGCCAATGCCCGGGTGGATCCGGCGCTGGCCCAGTTCCGGGATGCGCACGACAAATCTCTGACCGCCGCCTTGGCCGCCGCGGGTGCCCTCGCCGTGGAGTACGCGAAATGAGTTGGCTGCTGTTGGGATTGGCAGGGGCCGTGGAGATCGCCTGGTCGCAGAGCATCAAGCCGACCGACGGATTCACACGGCCGGTGCCCACCGCGGTGTGCGTGGCGATCGGTGCCCTGTCGGTGTATCTGCTGGCGTTGGCCATGCGCGGTCTGCCGGTGGGCACCGCGTACGCGGTCTTCACCGGCATCGGTGCGGTGGGCGCCATCGCACTTGGTGTGGTGATCCACCGTGACCCGTTGGGCGCGGGCCGCACGCTAGCGCTGGCCATGATCGTCGGCGGGATCGTGCTCGCCCGGGTCACGAATCCGGACTGAGCCTGGTGGCCGCGAGGTAGGCGCGCCCGCGTGGTGCGAGCCGGTAGCCGACGTCGAGGCTGATGGTCAGGCCCAGCCCCTTGAGCTGGCGCACGCGGCGCTTGAAACGAGGTACCTCGAGGCCGACGCGTGCCGCCAGATCGGGTGCGCGGACAGCCTCGTTCGCCCCGATCATCTCAAGGTACTGACGCGTCCACGGTTCGCCGGCCGAGTCCCAGCGCGCCAACCGGGCCGAGATCGCCGCGGCGTCGGCATCGGTGAGCTCGTCGTCGGCGGCGAGCTCCGGTCGTTCGTCCGGGCCCAGGTACGACACGCCGATGAGGTAGGTGTGTCCGGCGGGCCTGCGGTCGAGCTGAGCCTGCGCCGTCGCCGCATCCGGATGACCGGCCGCGCGGGCCTGCGCGGCGGTGACCCGGTAATCGCCCGGGCGTTCGGTGACCGACTCGATGCGAATCGTGCCGGCGTGTGTGCGTTGGGTTCTGCCGGGCTTGACCCGAGGCCGGTCCCAGCGTCGTAGCACCAGCGAGATGGTCCCGTCGGCAATGCCGTCGGCAGTCGGCCGATCTAACAGCACGATCACGATCGTATGTCGCAACATCGTTATCGCTGCGGGCGTTTTTAGGATCGCGGCGTGACTGATCGCTACGGTTCCGACATCCTGTCCCGAAACCCGCACACACCCAAGCTGACTCGATCGACGGAACAGCCCGCGGAGAAGGGCCTGGTCGTCGAGGATGCCCAGAGTGGTTACGTAGGCGCGGTGGTGCGCATCGAGGGCGGTCGGGTCGAGCTCGAGGACCGCCGCGGCAAGGTGCGGGCGTTCCCGATGGGCCCGGGCTTCCTGATCGACGGCAAACCGGTGAGCCTCGTGGTGCCCAAGCGGGCCGTGGCGCCGGCACGCACCGCGTCAGGATCGGTCGCGGTACCGAAGGCCAAGGCGCGGGTTGCGCTGGCCAGCCGCATCTACGTGGAAGGCCGTCACGACGCCGAGCTCGTCGAGCAGGTCTGGGGCGCCGATCTGCGGATCGAAGGCGTCGTCGTCGAATACCTCGGCGGCGTCGACGATCTGGCCGACATCGTCGCCGAATTCGCGCCCGGGCCGGGCCGCCGGCTGGGCGTGCTGGTCGATCACCTCGTCACGGGTTCGAAGGAGGCGCGAATCGCCGAGGCGGTGCGCCGCGGACCAGGCGGTGAGCACACGCTGGTGGTCGGGCACCCTTTCGTCGACATCTGGCAGTCCGTCAAACCGGCCCGGCTCGGGATGAAGGCCTGGCCGACGATTCCGCGCAACGTGGAGTGGAAACACGGCATCTGTGACGCGCTGGGCTGGCCGCATCGGGAGCAGGCCGACATCGCCCGGGCGTGGCAGCGGATCCGCGGCCGGGTCCGCGACTGGAACGATCTGGAGCCCGCGCTGATCGGCCGGGTCGAGGAACTGATCGACTTCGTCACCGCGCCGGCCTAGCCCGTCGTAGCGGCGTGGTATGCCTGAAATGTGTCCGACGGATTGTTCGACGTGCCAGGTGACCCGGAGTCCGGCGACTCCGGCGCATTGACCGCGCCCGGCACGGGCTTGGTCGGCTCCTCGCGCGAGCGCTCGTCGGCGCCGTTGGCGGTGCGGATGCGCCCGGCCGGCCTCGACGAGGTCGTCGGTCAATCCCATCTGTTGCAGGCCGGTTCGCCGCTGCGCCGTCTGGTAGAGGGGTCCGGTGCCGCGTCGGTCATCCTCTATGGCCCGCCCGGCACCGGCAAGACGACGCTGGCGTCGTTGATCTCACAGGCCACCGGCCGCCGGTTCGAGGCACTCTCGGCGTTGAGCGCTGGCGTCAAGGAGGTGCGCGCCGTCATAGAAAAGGCGCGGACGGCCCTCGTTCACCACGGTGAACAGACCGTGCTGTTCATCGACGAGGTCCATCGTTTTTCCAAGACTCAGCAGGATGCGCTGCTCGCGGCGGTCGAGAACCGAGTCGTGCTGCTGGTGGCGGCCACCACGGAAAACCCGTCGTTCTCGGTGGTCGCCCCGCTGCTGTCGCGCTCGCTGATCCTGCAATTGCAGCCGTTGACCCCGCAGGACGTCGAGATCGTGCTACGCCGCGCGATCACCGACCCGCGGGGGCTCGGAGGCGCGATCGAGGTGACCGACGAGGCCGTCGACCTCATGGCGCAGCTTTCCGCCGGCGATGCGCGGCGGGCGCTGACCGCGTTGGAGGTGGCAGCGGAAACAGCCGGAGCGCCGGGTGGCGTCGTCACCGTCGAGACCATCGAGCAGTCGCTCGACAAGGCCGCGGTGCGTTATGACCGCGACGGAGATCAGCACTATGACGTCGTCAGCGCATTCATCAAATCGGTGCGCGGCTCCGACGTCGATGCGGCGTTGCACTACCTGGCCCGGATGCTGGTGGCGGGGGAGGACCCTCGATTCGTCGCGCGCCGGCTGATGATCCTGGCCAGCGAGGACATCGGGATGGCGGATCCGACTGCGCTGCAGACCGCGGTGGCTGCGGCCCAGACCGTGCAGTTGATCGGCATGCCCGAGGCGCAGTTGACGCTGGCGCATGCCACGGTGCACCTCGCCACCGCGCCCAAGTCCAATGCGGTCACCACAGCGCTCGGTGCCGCGATGAACGACATCCGGGGCGGCAAGGCGGGGGCGGTCCCAAGACACTTAAGAGATGGGCATTACAGCGGGGCGGAATCACTGGGCAACGCCATCGGCTACAAGTACGCGCACGACGATCCCAGCGGTGTGGTGGCGCAGCAGTATCCGCCCGACGATCTGGTGGGGGTGGACTACTACACGCCGACCGGGCGCGGTTTCGAACGTGAACTCATCTCGCGGGTAGACAAGCTGCGGGCCATCATTCGCAAGGTGCGGCGGTGAGGGTCTCGTCCGAACCATGAAAGCGTCGCCACCCCCGCGTGCGTTCGGCGCGCCTTGCTGGGGAGTCGTCCTGTCCGGTGCGAGCATGACCGGATGGGGGGCGTGGGGAAAGCAGCCGTAGGGGCGACCGTCGTGGCAGTGGTCGGCATCGCCGTCACCGGCACCGTGGTCGGATGGCCTGTGGTGTGGACGCGGTTAACCGCATGGTGGACACCGGGGTGGGGGAACCTGTTCACGGTAGGAGTCGCCACACTGGCCGTCATGGTCAGTGCGCGGCACAACGGGCGAACCTTGCGCAGAGCTGGCGAGCAGTTCAAGCAAGCCCGGAGAGACACACGGAACGACAAGTTGCGGGTGGAGATTGCAGCGCTTCTGGGCGCAGTGAGTGAACGGCTACCGAGGGACAAGGTTTTCAGGGCACGGATGGCCGAGACTGTGCCCCCTGACACCAGCTCAGTAGGGCTCGTCAAAAACTGGCTCAAGAACGCGAACTCCGTCATGGAGGAGACTGTTGGCGACGTCTACAAGCGAATAGCTATGCACGCCTTTGTGATTCTGACCCTCACGAATGACCCGGCCATCACTGAGCCTGTCAAGCAGCTAGAGCAGATCACAGCCGAAGAAGTCGCCGACATGCGCGAATTCACCAACAAGGGAGTCAAAGCAAAGGATCTCAGCGGTTACCTTCAACTTGCGGGCAACCTCGGAACGGCCCTACTTCGCGGGATACCTCGACAAAGCGAGATTGATCGCGCGACCAAAGAACTCAGGGACTATTGCCTGTCGCACTTCCCTCAGCTTGAGCAATGAAACATGGTGCCCGTGGCGCGCTATATGCCCGGGTCAAACGCGAATCGTCGGACTAGGGTTTCCCGCGTGTCCACCTTCACCCTGAGCGTCCTTGGTGTCGTGCTTGCTGTCATTGCCAACGTGTGGAACTTCGCTCTGACATTCGTCAGGTGGCCCCGTGTCGCCGTCGAAACGCGGACACACATGGTCGTGGTGGTAGGTGGGCAGAACCGGGACCGAATCGAACTGACAGTCATCAATCGCGGCGCAGAAGCGGTCACGGTCAGCAACATTGGCCTGCGACCTATGGACCCGAGTCTCATGCCCTGCGACTACGCCCTAGATGAAGTCCTCAACCCCAAGCGACTGCCACAGGGTGAGCAATTGCCTATCCGCGTCGAGGGGCACGGCGCAGTGAAATGGACCTACACCAGAGAACAGTTCGTTGGTATTCGTCAGGACACCAAGGTGACCGGGTACGCCATGACGTATCGGTCGTTTCGCTGGCCGTGGCTGCGGGGCAATGCATTGACCGAGCGCACAATATCGGCGCGGAGAACCGAGACCGTACGGCTTTGAACGTCACATCCCGGGATCAACCACAATCGTCTCCACGTGGTCCCGTGGCAGAAACTCTGACGGCACTTTCCACCACGGCACCGCGACCGTCTCGCCGCGCTCCAGGGCATCCAACAGATACCGGGGGCGGCGATGCTGGCCCACCACACCAAACCGCCTCTGCAAGTCCCGTTCCCGGTCCAGTACACGCCGGTACACCGGACCCATACCGTCCCGGCTCGGCGCCACCAACGCCGGATTGCGGCGGGGCATCACTCCACCGCCCGAATCGGACGCGACTCCACCCGGGCAGCATCACGCTGGCGCTTACGATTCCACCGGGAATTAACAGCCGCCTGGTGACGGGCACTCTTCGGCACATCCTCCGGCGCCGCCAACTGCGAAACCATCTCCAGCACCCGGCGCTCATGGTGCCGACACTCGGCAGCCAACCGGGCCAACGCCGATACGCTCGGAGACTCGCCAGCGAGATTCTCGTCGTACACCCGCTGGAGTTGCTCGGCCCGGTCAGCATGACGGCACGCCGAATCGATCACCTCCAGGTCCAGGGCAGTCCATTCCCACCCGAGGCCGCGCTCGGCCAGGGCGGTATCCAACCGTTCCCGCAGTGCCTCACCCGCCGTCTTTGTCATGACATTGAGTGTAGGCCGTATGACAGTCGCCAAAACCGTTGGTAGACAATGGGATACTTACATTGACAGACGTTGCCACACAACGGGATTTGGACGCGCCAAAAACATGCCCTGACCTGCGGAAACATGAAAATCGTTGTGCTGCAAAGCGTATCGATGGGCCAAGAATGGCCCCCTGACCTGCGCAAATGCCCGCGAATTACGGGGCATGCGTGCGAGCCCGTTCCGGTCGGGGTCGAAGGGGGGTTAGCGGGACATCCCCCCAGAGCTTGTTTCCGCAGGTCAGAGCAACTATTGGTCACGCCTACATGTTTGCTGCATCTCACCGTGTCGGCCCGTCTCGCGTTGCGGGTGGACGCGCGTAATACGTTGTGGCACTTCAGGTTTGGTGACCTCAAATGTGTTGTGATTCAATACCTTTGGCGTGTTTGCTGTGCTGAATTGTGTTGCGGTTGGCGCACTTCGGTGGGGTTTGTCCTGGTCAGGGTAGGACACCGGGATGGCGTTCCTTCACCCGCATGACGCGGGTGCCCACATTGCTGCGGGCGGCGGAGTTTCGGGCACTGACGTGACGGTGACATTCGGCGCAGACACCGACCAGCTGCGGTGAGCCGTCCTCGTTGAATTCGGTATCGGTTCCACCGTCCGCGTCGTCTCGCACATGGTGGACCTCAACAGAGGTGATGGTGCATCTGCCGGGAATGTTGAGCCAGCAGACGGGGTATCGGCGCAGGACTCGTTGCCGTAGTCGTTCGGGGAGTCGGCGTGCTCCGTTGCGGGGTCGGGTTCGCCGGTCACCGGTCCACGTCATGGGTTTGCTCTCCCGGGGGTGTGGCACCCGGCTGCCCGCTGTGGCGGGGGACCTCACGGGCAGCCGGGTGGGTCGGCACCGCTACCTCGGGCAGGAATGCCGATAGCGACACCCGGGGTAGCGGTGGGTCTGGTTACCGGCGTCCTGTTGGGGGATTCTGTGGCAACGGTTTCGGGGTGGGCTTGCGTCCCTGCTTTCTTACCGCAGTGGGCTTGCGGCGTTGTGTGTTGCGTCGGGTGCGCTTGGGTCGGCTAGCCATCAGCTGCCGCCGTCATCCACAGAGAAGGCACCAACCCGGTCGGGTCGAACGATGTTCTGGCCGATTCGCCACGTGGCCTTGAGCCCGACATCATCGGTCTCGAAGTAGCGGTCAACGGTGACGGACACCAGCACGTCGCCGACTGCGCTCACCACGGCTGCCTTATCCACGATCAGACCCGAGTAGGCGGGCACGTTGCTGTTCACCAACACCGGCAGCGAGAGCAACATTGGCACGGCGTCAGTGGTGCCAGCGCCGATCAGGGACGCATTGCTGCCCGCGTCATCAACCTTCAGTTTTCGCAAGGCAGCCCAACCCAAAGGGTCCACCACGATGTGTGTCGGGGTGCCCCCGTTGGCCTGGAGTTGGGCCTGTAGGTCTACGAGGGCGTCGAGGCTGCCGATGATTTCGCCGCCGTCCACGATGCCGTCAATGTGGAGCAACCCGGCCGCAGGCTGCACCGCTGGCGGTGTGGGTGCGGCCTGGTTGACGAAGGCATGATCGGCCTTCTTCACCAGGGCACGAGATACGGACAGGGCCAACTGCTCCGGTGTGCCTTCTTGATGGTTGAAATACTGTTCCCGCGAGATACGCACGAGCTGCGAAATTTTCCCGGTGAAGACGGTGACCTCGGCGAGGGCCGGTTCTGCTTCGGGAATGGCGACGGATTCCGCCACGAAGGTTGCTTCGTCATCATCCACGTACGCCACACGCACGGACGGGGCATCGCCTTCGATGGCCCCCGAGATGGTGGAGCATTGCAGGATCAAAGCTTCAGGGACGACATCGGCGGGGTGGAACACACTGACGTCTGGCCGCCACGGGTAGGCAGACGTGGTTGTCTTCAAGGTGGTCATGGTGACGACTCCCGAGATATGGCGGCGTGATTTCGACCGCAATGAACTTCTGAATTTGTCTCGGTTGCGCACCTGGGCACCGGGGGTCAGTCACCTGGACGTGCGTACCAGTTTATGCCTTGGGTGGCGCAAACGCGGCAACCCACTGTTGGGACGTGGATTCGCCCGGTTGGTGAACACCGCTTGCCTGCTGCGGGTTCGGAGCTGGTGGGCGGCCGATTCTGTACCGCTTCATGGCGTCCCGGCAGGCGTCGGTGACTTTGACGCGGTCCACCCTGCCCTCGTCGGTAATGAAGCTGGCAGCGTCATGCCCCGCAGCGGCCAGTAGTCCGAGGTCGGGCAGCCCGCTGGTGGTGGCAATCATCGCCACTATCTCCTCGCGGGCCGCATCGCGTTGGGCGCGTATTTCATCGCGTTCGGCGCATAGCTCATCGCGTTCGGTTTCGGTTTCGCGCAGTCGTTTCCGCAGACCGGCTGCCTCGCGCCGAGCCTTGCGGGCGGCGTCGTCGCCCTGGTCGCTGTCGGGCATGTCGTCGGCTTCTGCCCCGATAGGTTCGGTTTGGCCGGCGTCGTCGGTTTGCGATGAATCATGGTGCTGGTCATCAGCATTCGCATTGTCCGGCGTTGTGTTGCCATTGTCGGTTACGGTCATGGTTCGTTCACCTCTGTCGTCCTTGATGTTTCGTCATCATCGACCCGCACGGTGCCGCGCAGTTTCCCGGCGACCACGCCGATTAGGTTCCGTTGCCCGTTGGCCCAATCCCGGCACGCAGCCAATGCGGGACAGTGGTGGCAGATCGAGACACACTCGGCGACAAGGAGTTTCGAGCCGGTTTCGGCCTCCATGAACCGGCCTCGTACCCGCACACACGCCGGGTTCTCCAACCTCGGTAGGCCCCGCAGGACGACGGCCAACAGGCCCACCACACCCTGGTCGGCAACACGCGGCGGGTGGTTCACGCCACGGCTCACACTGCACCCCCGATGCCGTAGTGGCGGCGTAGCCCATGCCAGAACGGGGTGAGGCAGTCATCGCCGACCCACCCGCGTACGCACTGCCCGGTGAGTGAGGCCGCGCACCATGCGAAGTCGAGCGCGGTTGATTCCGACCCGTGCAAGATCGCATCGGCCCGGTCCGTGTCACCTTCGGCCAGGGCCTCTGTGGCGGCGATGGTCTCCAGATTCAAAACAACCTGACGGTCCTGTGCGCCGTGCTGGAGGGCGAGGTGATGCACCTGTGCCCGCAATTCGGCGAAGCGCTCGGGGGCACCATTGCCGGAGAGCACGAATGCCATAACCGCCAATGTCGCGTGTTGGAGGTCGGCGTGATTTTCCGCGCCGCGCAGCAGTTCTAGCGCTGCGGCGGTGTCGCCCAGCGAAACCAACTGTCCGCAATCGACCACCAGTGAGTAATCATCGACCATTTGCTACCCCGCTTCGTTTGGTTCCATCCTGCCCGCGACCGCCGACGACACTTAGGCACGAGAAATGAACCGTGCCTTGACCGGCCACGACAGCATTCCCGCAGACCTCACAGGACGGGTACGCGGTGCTCGCTCTGGCGATGTCTGCGGCACGTTCGCGGGCACGGGCTCTGCAGGTACAGCAGGCACAACGAGACTTTCTCGGGTTGTGGCGCCGACTGTTGCGCACGCGATCCAGCCGGTTCTGACGCTTCGTGCCCCAGTAGAGATTTTCGAGCCGGTTGTCGGTCGGCTCATCGTTCCAATGGCAGGCCTCCAGCCCGCCTGGACAGGCCCCCGTGAACACCTCCAGCACCAGCCGGTGGACGTAGCGTGTGGACCGCTTGCCGTTGCGGTACAACGCAACCTGCAGATGCCCGCTGCGATGCGTGGCCAGGCGAATTATCCGGGGGCCCGCTATGTGCTGAGTGTTGCCGTCGCTGCGGGTGACGATGCGATCCACCGAGCACACCCGTCCAAGGTCGGACACGGCGTAACTGCCCTCCAGTCCGACGACGGGTAACCAGCGTTCGCGGCGACCGCGATGCCACAGCGGGTGGAGGTCGCTGCGGAGGTCGGCAACGCGCACGATGCGATACCCGAAACGCGGCCCTGTGCGGCCCGTAGAGCTTTCGGTGGTAGAACCACCCTGCCCGTGAGCCGTTCGATGCTGTGCGGGCGACTCAGCCCCAGTAATCGCCATCGTGGCGTCGTCGGCGATCGGGCGCGCAAGTTGTTCACCACCAACTGATTTGGTGGGGATTTGCGCAGTAGTTGGTGTCGGTGTCATGGTCATCCAAAAAGCTCCCTCACCGAAAATTCTCGCCTCCGGTCGTCTTCTGCATCTGCCATGCAATCGGGGCAAAGCTGATCGTCCGACGCGAAATGAGCCGGATTCTTTTGGCAGCGCACACACAAGAGCTCGGCATCAAAATCCACCACCTGCTTCGCGTCCAGGCCCGGTGAGCGAAGCGAACCGTGTTCTTGTTCAGGTTCAAGATCAACGAGACGGACGTCTGATTTATTGATCGGCGCGTTTTCGGCAGAAAATGCGCATAGTTCACCCGTTGTAGTTACTTCACCCGTGGTACTCACCCGTGTGTATTCACCCGTGGGGGTAGGTGTTTTCGCAGGTGGGCGAGTTGGCCCATGCGGGTCATTACCGCATAATCTGCGGGTCATTACCGCATAATCTGCGGGTAATAGGGGGTTATTACCCGCAAGATCTGCGGGTAATTCCTCGGGGATCGCCAGCCGGTAGGTGTCTGGAACGTGGTGCCCCGGGCCACGTTTCCGGGGCGTGTCAACAACGAGGTAGCCCATCCGCTTCGCCCTAGAGACGGCCTGCTCCACCGTGCGCAGCCCCACCTTGAACCGCTCAGCCATCACGGCCTGGCGCACGTAAAACGTGTCCTCACGCTTGAGGTGATTCACGTAGGTGATCGCGGCGTTCTGCAAGATGTATTTGTCCGCAGGCGACAGCCGGGTATCTGCCTGGATCGCCATAATCCAGCCGAACTTGTCCGTGTGCTCCGCCTTGTCGGCGGTTTCATTTACCATTGGCGTCGTTCCTCCTGTGATGATGGGAATTGACCGGCCCACGTGAAACTCCAGCCACGCGGGCCGGTTTCCGTTTTCAGTCGGAGGATGCGGACTGCACCCGTTCGCGCAGCGCGGCCAACATTTCGGCGGGCCGATCAGATGGGTCAGATAGGCGCACGAGGTAGGCCAGGAGTTCGACGGCCTCACAGAGGCGCAGGGACACTTGCCGCCCCGTGCCCCGCAGGGTTTTCACCATCGCCTCACCGTCGTGATTCACTCGGTGTTCTACCGCTCGCAGCACGGTCAGGGCAGCAAGTTCCTGTTCGTCCGGACGGTTCACGGTGGTCTCCCTGGTGTTCTTCTCCAGCAGTTCGCGCACATGCCGGGGCTGGATGAGCACGCGGCGACCGATCTTTGACGCGGGCAACTCGCCGCTTTCGATGAGCTTGTCGATTACCCGCAGGGACAGCCCGGTCATACTCACGGTTTCATGGCGCGATAGCGCACGTTCTAGCGTTTCCATGCGTCGAGTACAGCGCTTCGCGCCGACGACGATTGAGACTGAAAGTCGTTGGCGTGGACAGTGGTTGACAATCTCGGTACACCGCAGGCATTATCCGTGAACCACAGTCGGCGCATTTACGCAGGTCGCAGGCAGTCCAGCTGGACAGCGCGGAGGTTTTCCGGCGTGTCGTGCCGGTTTCCGCAGTCGGGAGTGTCGGTTTCATGCGCAGATGCCGAAGAAGTCAGACCGGTTGGCGCGGTGGCATATTCGCAGGACCGGCGGCACACCGCCCCAAGCATGATGGTGCAGGGCGGTGCGCCGTTTCCGCAGCGCAACCGGTGGTGCAGGGACCGAATGATGTTCGGTCACAAGAGTCGTCGTCGGTTCTGAGTACCTTCTGGACTTATGGGAACGCCAGCCGACCGCAGCGATGTTGCCGCTGCCGTGCGTGCTGTCGTAGATGCCGCCCCGACGATGACTGCCGAGACAGTGCGGGGGATCGGTCGGATAGCGGCTGTGGGGCTAGCGCTTCCAGGTGATGCAGACACCATCGGGGCTGAACCCCTTAGTGCCGCGTCCTAGCCGAACGATCTTCACATCGGCGAGATAGTCCACGATGGCGCGGCGCTGGCCCATCGTGAGGGACTGCCACAGTTCCGGAATGTCCACAGTGGTGTCCGTGATGAAGTCCAGCGGGCTGCGGCCTCCAAGGTGGGCGAGGGTCGCGGTAATCGCGGTGTCTCGCGCCGTGAGTTTCTTGGTGCCAGCGGCCAGCTGTGCGCGGTCAATCTCTCCATCGGCGAACGCCTCGGCCAGTTGCTCTAGGCGCAGTCTGATCGCGTCCTGCTCGGTGCGCAGCGCCGCAAGCTCTGCGGAATCGTCTCGCCGTTTCGCACTGTCGATCAGGCCAGGGCGGGAGAGCCGCTCCACCATGACGGCCTCGACGTAACCGTCGAGCTGTGCGGCGCGGCGACTCACATGCCCCCCGGTAAAGCGCACGTCACGGTTACCGCAGCGGTAGGCCGGTTCCTGGCCGCTCGCACGCCCAACGCGCAACGTGCGCTCACCGCACACCCCGCAGATGTAGATACCCGAACCGAGATGCTTGGGTGCGGGTCCACCCCCAGGATTTGTACGGCGACGGGGGTCGTTGAGGATGTGGCGGGCGGCCTCCCAGGTTTCGCGGGGGACTAGGGCAGGCCAGACGGCGATCCCGGCAATCTCGCCGTGGTGCACTGACAAACCAGCGATGCGCGGGGCGCAGATCAGCTCCCGGACATACTGGGACCTCCACGGTTTACCGGTCGCGGTAAGGACGCCACGCTCATTGAGGTCACGGACTATCGACCGCAGCGAGATGCCCCCGACGACGGACTCCACCATCTTCACCACCTCAGCGGCCTCCACGGGGCGGACCGTCACGCCGTCAGACTCAAACCCGAACGGGCGGATACCGCCGTGGAACCTTCCGGCTTTGGCCTGTTGCTCGCGTGCGCGCCGGATGCGTTCACCCTTGTGCTCGCTCTCGTGCTGCGCCCATGCCGACAAGGTGATGGCGATGGCCCGCCCTGACGGCGTGGATAGGTCCCAGTGACCGGCCTGCGCCGTGTGTGTGTCGAAACCGTGTTTGCGGCTGACCGCGACGTAGTGCTCCAGCTCCAGCACGGACCGATGCAGTCGGTCGGGATGCCATGCCAGCACCCCCTTCACTTCACCGGCCTCGATGGCAGCCAGCAGGGCCTCGTATTGCGGTCGGCGTCGGCCTGAGTAGGCGGATGTGTCGTTATCACAGAACACTTGGACGACTCGCCAGCCGAGTGATTCGGCCAGTTTGCGGCAGTCCTGTTCCTGGCGTTCCACGCCGAGACCGGCGCCGCTGCGGTCCTGGGATATCCGCACGTAGATCGCGGCGGGGATTCGGTTCGCCTTACTCATCCCTCTAGTGTGTCATAACTGCAGAGCCGTGAAGGCCGGGTTGGTGCCCCCGCATCTCCGGGACGGCCACTATTCCGGGGCGCAGAAACTGGGCAATGCCGTCGGCTACAAGTACGCCCATGATCATCCCGATGGCGTTGTGCCGCAACAGTATCCGCCAGATGATCTGGTTGGTGTGGACTATTACCAGCCGACCGGCCGGGGCTTCGAACGCGAGCTCACCGGCCGCGTCGACAAGCTGCGCGCCATCATCCGCCGCCTCCGTCGCTGAGCCCCGCCCGCCGAACCCTTGACAAGGCTCCGTGGACCGCTCTACCTTCGTAGTCAATCAATTGGTTGATCAACGGAAAGATTGACTATTGGAGCGTGATGGGGATGTGGATACGAACCTGGATCGGGCCTTCCTGGCCCTCGCCGATCCGGTCCGGCGGGCGATGGTGGCACGCCTGTCCCGCGGCCCGGCCACCGTCAACGAGCTGGCGGAACCATTCGCCATCACGAAACAGGCTGTCTCCAAACACATTCAAGTACTCGAACAGGCGGGACTGGTCACCAGGACCCGAGACGCACAACGGCGGCCGGTCCATCTCGACGCGGCCGCGCTGGAGGGGCTGACCGCATGGATCGACCGATATCGGCTCGACGCCGAACGCAACTATCGCCGACTGGATGACCTGCTGGCTCGAATGGCACCGACAACCGACAGAACCGAGGAGAAATCATGACGAACGCGCTCAACCTCAACGCCCCCGTCGACACGCTGGCGATGGACTTCACCCGTCCCTTCGCCGCGCCGGTGGATGCCCTGTTCCGGGCCCACGCCGAACCCGAACTGGTCACCCAGTGGCTGGGGCCGCGCGGCCTTGAGATGAAGGTCGAGCACTGGGACTTCCGCACCGGTGGCGGTTATCGGTACGTGCACTCCGACGCGTCCGGTAGATATGCGTTCAACGGCGTCTACCACGTGGTGCGTCCCAACGAACTCATCATCCAGACCTTCGAATTCGAAGGCGCCCGAGACATGGTGAACATCGAGTACCTGTGGTTCGACGACCTGGGCGCGGGCCGCAGTCAGCTGCGCGGGCGCTCGATCTGCCCCAACACGGATGCGCGTGACGCCCTGCTGTCCTCGGGCATGGAGGGCGGAATGACCGAGGGGTACGAACGCCTCGACACGTTGCTGGCCGCCGGCTGAGGCAGTGCCCGCGATGCAAACGGTCCCGCCCGCGGGGAGCGCGGCGGGACCGTTCGCGGGCGAACTTACGATCAGCGGAGCAGCCCGGAGCGCCGTCCGCCCAGCAGGCCCGTCCTTCTGCGTCCCATCAGCGCCGCTACCAGCGCCACGCCGATCGCGGCGACGATGACCTGCACGAGAAGTTCGAGCCAGTCGATCCCGTTGGTCATCGTCGGGATGCCGAGCGCGCGGGCGATCGCGCTGCCGATGAATGCGGACACGATGCCGACCAGGATCGTCACCAGAACCCCGATGGGTTGTCTGCCGGGGACGATCAGCCGGCCGATCAGGCCGACGACGATGCCGATCAGGATCGCGCTGATGATGCCGGTGATGGTCATTGCTCCTCCAGGTCTGAGTTGGACTGGAACGAGATACCCCGGCCGCACGGCAGGTAAACGGGCGCGTCAATTCTGCTAGCGGTCAGGCCATCTCGGGCACCCGCAGATGTGCCAGCGCAAGTTCGTACTCGCCGACATGCAGCTGATCGGCGCTCAGGTCACGCAGTCGGTCGGTCCGCAACGCCCTGGCCTGATCGCGGTTGTGGTCCATCGCGTCCGCGCTGTCGAACGTGGCAGAGGACACCGCGCGCCCCGACGCCCTGTCGAGCATCAGGCTGGCACTGCAGAAGCCCTCGAGGTCCTCCATCGCGGGCAACACCGTGCTCCGGTAGAAGTCCACCGCCCGGTCGAACAGTTCGGGACGGGTTCGCAGCCAGGTGGCCCGCACGCAGGCTCCGGGTCCGGAGTACTGCTCGCGATGCACCACCGCGATCTCCCATTCGTCGACCGCCGCGGTGCCGGCGAACATCTCGACCACCCGGTGACGCATCGGCGCCACCGCAGCCGCGCTGGCATGCATCGCATCTTGGGACCGCCAGGCCGTCGTGAGGACGCACTCGCCGGATTCCCGGTCGACCATCAAGGACAAACCCACGCAACCGTCCACGGTGTCGAGGGCGGGCATGACCTCGTCGCGGACATGGGCGATGCCGGCGTTGATGGCATGGGTGCGCGCTGCGATCGTGGTTGAACGTGCGAACACGATCCACCCCTTCCCTCCAAAGGGCGGCGCCCCGGTGGCGCCACCGGTTCCACTCCCACCTTCCTCCGCTGCGTCGCGGGTGGCAATGGTGTTGCGGAACGGGGTGGCGGAGCCCTCGTAGGCTGGGGTAATGGATACCGACGTGATCGACGTGGACACCTCGCGGCGGCGCATCGTCGATCTCACCGATTCGGTGCGCGAGTTCTGCGGCGCGCACCGCGATGGCCTGTGCAACGTGTTCGTGCCGCACGCGACGGCCGGTGTGGCCATCATCGAGACCGGCGCCGGCTCCGACGACGACCTGCTCGATACCCTGGAACGGTTGTTGCCGCGCGATGACCGCTATCGGCACAGCCATGGGTCGCGAGGCCATGGCGCAGACCACGTCCTTCCCGCCCTGGTATCGCCGTCGGTGACATTGCCGGTGCAGGCGGGCAGCCCGCTGCTGGGAACCTGGCAGAGCGTGGTGCTGGTCGACCTGAACCGCGACAACCCGCAGCGTTCGGTGCGGCTGAGCTTTCTGGGGGCGTGAGGCTGCTCGCCCTTTTCGGGGCGAACGCGCAGAACGGTAATGTAAGGCGGTCGAACTGGTGGTTGCTCGCGCAACCTCAGCCACCCACGAACACGAGGACAGAGGCGACGTGCAGACACACGAGATCAGGAAGCGCTTCCTCGATCACTACGTGAAGGCGGGCCACACTGAGGTGCCCAGCGCCTCGGTGATCCTCGACGACCCGAACTTGCTGTTCGTCAACGCCGGCATGGTTCAGTTCGTGCCCTATTTCCTCGGCGCGCGCACCCCGCCGTGGGACCGGGCCACCAGCGTCCAGAAGTGCATCCGGACGCCGGATATCGACGAGGTGGGCATCACCACCCGGCACAACACCTTCTTCCAGATGGCGGGCAACTTCTCGTTCGGCGACTATTTCAAGAAGGGCGCCATCGAGCTCGCCTGGAGCTTGCTGACCAACCCCGTGTCCGAGGGCGGCTACGGGTTCGATCCGGAAAAACTGTGGGCAACGGTCTATCTGGACGACGACGAGGCGATCGAGCTGTGGCAGGAAGTCGCCGGCCTGCCCGCCGAGCGCATCCAGCGCCGGGGCATGGCCGACAACTACTGGTCGATGGGCATCCCGGGGCCGTGCGGCCCCTCCTCGGAGATCTACTACGACCGCGGCCCGGAATACGGCGTCGACGGTGGCCCGGTCGCCAACGAAGACCGCTATATCGAGATCTGGAATCTCGTGTTCATGCAGAACGAGCGCGGCGAGGGCACCTCGAAAGAGGATTACGAGATCCTCGGGCCGCTGCCACGCAAGAACATCGACACCGGGATGGGCATCGAGCGCGTCGCCTGCCTGCTGCAGGGCGTGGACAACGTCTACGAGACGGACCTGCTGCGCCCGGTGATCGACGCGGTCGCGGCCGTGTCGCCCCGTGGGTACGGCAAAGGCAGCCACGAGGACGACGTGCGTTACCGCATCATCGCCGACCACACGCGCACCGCGGCGATCATCATCGGCGACGGTGTCAGCCCCGGCAACGAGGGCCGCGGGTACGTGCTGCGAAGGCTGCTGCGGCGAATCATCCGCGCCGCCAAGCTGCTCGGCGTCGACCAGCCGATCATGGCCGAGCTGATGGTCACCGTCCGGGACGCCATGGGCCCGTCCTACCCGGAACTGGTCGCCGATTTCGATCGGATCCAGCGCATCGCGGTGGCCGAGGAAACGGCGTTCAACCGCACCCTGGTGTCGGGTTCGCGGCTGTTCGACGACGCCGCGGCCGCGACGAAGAAATCGGGAGCCACCGTGCTGTCGGGCAGTGACGCGTTCACCCTGCACGACACCTATGGCTTCCCGATCGACCTCACCCTGGAAATGGCGGCCGAGGCCGGTCTGTCCGTGGACGAGCAGGGTTTCCGGACGTTGATGGCCGAGCAGCGTCAACGCGCCAAGGCGGACGCGGCCGCGCGCAAGCAGGCCCACACCGATCTCTCGGCGTACCGTGAGCTGGTCGACGCCGGCCCCACCGAGTTCACCGGCTTCGACGAATTGTCCACTGAAGCAAGGATTCTCGGCATCTTCGTGGACGGCAAGCGGGTCCCGGTGGTGACCCACGACGGGCTGGATGCCGATCGGGTCGAGCTCATCCTGGACCGCACCCCGTTCTACGCCGAGGCGGGCGGCCAGATCGCAGACGAAGGCGCCATCACGGGCACCGGGTCGTCGGCCACCGCCAAGGCGGCTGTCACCGATGTGCAGAAGATCGCCAAAACCTTGTGGGCGCACCGCGTATCGGTCGAGTCCGGGGAGTTCGTCGAGGGCGACACCGTCGTCGCGGCAGTGGACCCCAAGTGGCGCCACGGCGCCACCCAGGGGCACTCGGGTACCCATATGGTGCACGCGGCGCTGCGACAGGTGCTGGGCCCCAGCGCCGTTCAGGCCGGCTCGCTGAACCGTCCCGGCTACCTGCGGTTCGATTTCAACTGGCAGGGCGCGCTCACCGACGACCAGCGCTCCCAGATCGAGGAAGTCACCAACCAGGCCGTCGAGGCCGACTACGAGGTGAACACCTTTGTCACCGCACTCGACAAGGCCAAGGCGATGGGCGCGATGGCCATGTTCGGTGAGAACTATCCCGATCAGGTCCGGGTGGTGGAGATCGGCGGGCCGTTCTCGCTGGAGCTCTGCGGCGGTACCCACGTGCACAACTCGGCCCAGATCGGCCCGGTCACGATCCTCGGGGAATCGTCCGTCGGCTCCGGTGTCCGCCGGGTCGAGGCCTACGTGGGCCTGGAATCCTTCCGGCACCTGACCAAGGAGCGCGCCCTGATGGCAGGCCTGGCCTCGTCGCTCAAAGTGCCCTCCGAAGAGGTCCCCGCGCGGGTGGCGAACCTGGTCGAACGGCTCAAGGCGGCCGAGAAGGAACTGGACAAGGTGCGGCTGGCCAACGCGCGGGCCGCTGCGGCCAACGCCGCCGCGGGCGCGGAGACCATCGGCAAGGTCCGGGTCGTCGCACAACGGATGGCCGGCGGCATGTCGGCCGGTGATCTGCGCAGCCTGATCGGCGACATCCGCGGCAAGCTCGGTTCCGACCCGGCGGTCGTGGCACTGATCGCCGAGGGCGAGAACGACGCGGTGCCCTTCGTGGTGGCGGTCAACCCCGCCGCCCAGGACCTGGGGCTGCGCGCCAACGAGTTGGTCAAACCGTTCGGCGCCGCGGTCAACGGCCGCGGGGGCGGCAAGGCGGACATGGCACAAGGTTCCGGTAAGGGGGCGGCGGGTATCGACGCGGCATTGGCCGCGCTGCGCGCCGAGATCGGCCGGGGCTAGCTTCGTGTCCGACACGGTCGATGACCGGCTACCGGACCGCCCAGGGGACGACGACCCCGGACGCGGGCGGCGCATCGGCATCGACGTCGGCACCGTTCGGATCGGCGTGGCCAGTTGTGATCCCGACGGGATCCTGGCCACCCCGGTCGAGACCGTACAGCGGGACAAACGAGACCGCTCGGGCAAGCACCTGCGCAGACTGGTGGCCCTGATCGGTGAGTACGAGGCCGTCGAGGTCGTCGTCGGGCTGCCACGCACGCTCGCCGACCGGGCCGGCACCTCAGCCGTTGACGCCGTCGAACTGGCTGATCTGCTGGCCCGCCGGATCGCGCCGATACCGGTGCGGTTGGCCGACGAGCGGCTCACTACTGTTTCGGCACAACGATCGTTGCGCGAAGCGGGGGTCCGGGCAAAGGGACAGAAAGCGATGATCGACCAGGCCGCTGCGGTGGGCATTCTGCAGAGCTGGCTGGATCAGCGACGTGCGGCTCTGGCTGCGCGCAGAGAGGGCATGGATGGCTGAGAAGTGGGGTGCCGACAAAGCGAAGCCCGAGGCGATCGGACCACCGCGGCGTGGACTGAGCAAGGCCGAGCGGGCCCGCAAAGCGCGCAACGACCGTAAGCGACGCACGACCCGGGGCTTGTCCATCGCAGCACTCATCGTGGTGGTGATCGGCACGGTGTTCCTGGGTTCCAAGCTGTGGCACAGCATGTCCGGAACCGCCAACGACTACGCGGGTGACGGTGTGGCCGATGTCGTCATCCAGGTCCACGACGGCGATTCCACGACAGCCATCGCCAAGACCCTGCAGAACAAGAAAGTGGTCGCCACAGTCAAGGCCTTCGTCGACGCGGCGGACCAGAACGAGGCGATCTCCGCGATCCAGCCCGGCTTCTACAAACTGCGCACCGAAATCCCGGCAGCCAATGCTGTTGAGCGCCTGGCGGATCCGGAGAGCCGGGTAGGCAAGCTGACAATCCCGGAAGGGCGTCAGCTCGACGACATCTCCGACGTCAAGACCAAAGCCGTCACCGACGGCGTCTTCACGCTGATCTCGCAGGCCTCCTGCGTCGAACTCGACGGTACGAAACGCTGCATACCGGTGGACGAGCTTCGGGCGGCCGCACAGTCCGCACCGCCGGCCGCGCTGGCCGTGCCCGACTGGGCCGTCGCTCCGGTTTCGGCGATGCCCAACGATCACCGGCGCCTTGAGGGCCTGATCGCGCCGGGCACCTGGAACGTCGACCCCGCGGGCACGGCGCAGGACATCCTGTCCACCCTCATCGCAGGCAGCGCCACCCTCTACACCCAGAGCGGCCTGCTCGACACCGCTGCGGCAATGCAGATGTCGCCGTACCAGATCCTCACCGTCGGCTCCCTGGTGCAGCGCGAGGCCAAGCCGCAGGACTTCGCCAAAGTGGCCCGCGTGATCTACAACCGGCTGGCCGAGCATCGCAAGCTGGAGTTCGACTCGACCGTCAACTATCCGCTGGATCGCCAGGAAGTCGCGACAACCGATGACGACCGGGCCAAGACGACCCCGTGGAATACCTATATGAGTCAAGGGCTTCCGCAGACTCCGATCTGTTCGCCCGGCCTCGATGCGCTGACTGCGGCCGAGCGGCCGGCGGAGGGGGACTGGCTGTACTTCGTGACCGTCGACCTGCAGGGCACCACACTGTTCACCCGCGACTACGACGAGCACCTGGCCAATATCGAACAGGCGCAGCACAACGGTGTCCTCGACAGTGCCCGATAGGCGGCCCGCCGCCGTGCCAGGTAGGCAAGACACAGGAGGCCGCCGCGCGGCTGTTCTCGGCTCCCCGATCGCCCACTCACGCTCGCCGCAATTGCATCTGGCCGCGTACAAGGCGCTTGGCCTGACGTCGTGGACGTATGAGCGCATCGAATGCACGGCCGAACAACTGCCGGGGTTCGTCGGCGCCCTCGGCCCGGAATGGGTCGGCCTGTCGGTCACCATGCCGGGCAAGTTCGCCGCCCTGGAGTTCGCCGACGAACGCACCGCGCGCGCCGAGCTGGTGGGCTCGGCCAACACGCTGCTCCGGATGTCCACCGGCGGCTGGCGCGCCGACAACACCGATATCGACGGGGTGGTGGGCGCGCTCGGGACGGCCGGCGACTCCGCACTGGTGATCGGGTCGGGCGGCACCGCACCGGCCGCCGTGGTGGCACTGGCAGAGCTCGGCGTGCAGCGGATCACCATCGTCGCCCGCGACGAGGGCAAGGCGTCGCGGTTGGTGGACTTGGTCGGCCGATGTGGAGCACAGGGCAGCTGGTGCGACATCGGCAGTAAAGAATTGGCCGACGCGGCGGCCACCGCGGACGCGGCGGTCAGCACCATCCCGGCCGAGGCGGCCGCCGCCTACGCGGGCACGCTGGCCGTAGTGCCCCGTGTGCTCGACGCCATCTACGACCCCTGGCCGACACCACTGGCCGCGGCGGTCGATGCGGCGGGCGGTGAGGCGATCAACGGGATACAGATGCTGCTGAATCAGGCTTTCGCCCAGGTGGAGCAGTTCACCGGGATGCCTGCTCCCAAGGAGGCGATGCGCGCCGCGTTGGGCTGAGCCGTCACGGGGCGAACGTTCCCCGGTGGTAGGAGCTGTGGAGGTATTCCTTGGATCCGACCAGGCGCGCCAGCGGGGTCTGGACCGTGTCCTCGGCGTCCACCATCTCGGCGATCGAGGCCAGGTCGTATCTCGGACACCAGCCCAGATCGGCACGGGCCAGGGTGTTGTCGTAGACACGGTCGATGCGTGCGGGGAAGCGCCAACCGCGCCGCGCCCAGACCTCGGCGACCCGGGGAGCCCGCCGGGCGAAGACCCCGGCCGCATCTGTCCGCAACTGCGCCAGGTCTTGTGGCAGGAACGGTGTCGTGGCCGAGACGATGTAGCGGCCGAACCCTATTCGCTCGGCCGCGGCCGCGGCCAGCAGATGCGCCTCGACGGCGTCCTCCAACGCAACGCGACGGGTCGCGTATTCATCGGCCTTGACGTTGGCGTCGTTCCGGCCCTCCTGGGCATCGGGCCTGTCGTCGCCTTCGGGGAAGAACCGTGCCACGCGCAGCACCACGCACGGCAACCCATGGTTTCGCTGGGCCAGCTGACACAGATCCTCGGCCGCGGCCTTCGTCGCGCCGTACATGTTCTTGGGCACCGGTGTCACCGACTCGTCGATCCAGGCCGCCGGTTGCTGAGCATCGGGTACCAATGCATCGCCGAAAACCGTTGTGGAAGAAGACATCACGAATGCGCGCACGCCTGAGTCCGCAGCCGCCTCCAACAGCGACAGGGTTCCGCTGACATTCGTGTCGATGAAAGCCTGCCCGGGCACGAACGCCAGCTGCGGCTTGTGCAGCGTCGCAGTGTGCAGCACCACGTCGGCGCCCGCCATCGCCGCCCGGACCGCTCCGGGATCGGTGACAGAACCGACCCGGTCAGTCCACGGCGACGGCCGGATGTCCATTCCCGCGACATCCTCACCGCGGGCGCGGAGGGTGCGGACGATCGCCTCACCGAGGTGGCCGGAACTGCCGGTGACCAATGTGCGCACCACTCGACCGTGTCATACCGCCGCAAGCGATTTTCCGGGCGGGCGCGGGGCAACCGTAGGGTGGCGACCATGACCCGACCCGGCTCGCTGCCCCGTGTGGGGGTGGTCTTTCGCCCCGACTGTTCGCCCGCGGCCCTGCCCCGCAGTGCGGTCGCCGCGGAGCGGGCCGGCATCGACGAACTCTGGCTGTGGGAGGACTGCTTCCTGCAAGGTGGTATCGCCCAGGCGGCGGTCGCGCTGTCCGCCAGTGAGACGGTGACCGTCGGTATCGGTGTGCTCCCCGCGCCGCTGCGCAACGTGGTGTCCACGGCGATGGAGATCGCGACGCTGGCCACCGTTTTTCCCGGCCGGATCCGGGTCGGCATCGGCCACGGGGTGCAGGCCTGGATGCGACAGGCCGGGGCAGCGGTGCCGTCCCCGCTCACACTGTTGCGCGAGTACCACGGTGCGCTGAGGCGATTGCTCGCCGGCGAGTTGGTCAGCACCGAGGGCCGGTTCGTGCGTCTCGACGGTGTCCGACTGGATTGGGTTCCGCAGCAACCGGTTCCGGTACTGATCGGCGGCACCGGTCCGAAAACTCTGCGGCTTGCCGGCGAGATCGCCGACGGCGTCATCGTCGACAGCCTGAACACGCCGGACTCCGCCCGGGAATCGTTGGATCACGTCGCCGCCGGGCAGGCCGGCCGCGACGGCGCCGCGGATTTCGCGACGGTGCAGTACCTCGCGTGCGTGCCCGGCACCTCCGGGCGGCAACGTCTCGACGACGAGGCGGTGAAGCGGGGAGTGGCGTTCGGCGCGTACGGCGTGGGCGGGACGGTCGGCGAGATCACCGCGGCGGCGTCCGCCTATCCCGCCCAGACCCTGGTGTTCCAACCGTTGGGGCCGGATGTCGATTTCGCTGGATTCGCCGACACCGTGGGTGAGGTGGCGAGCGCGTTGCGGACGCTCTGAGGCTTCGAAGAGGCGCATTCGGGGGTCACCGGTCGCGCTTAGCCTCGGTTGGTGGGGGTGGGGGTGGGGGTCGTGGCCGTCGGTGTGGGCTGGTTGGTGGCCCTGAGCGTGTTCGACATCCGGGACCGGCGATTGCCGAACTGGCTGACCCTTCCCGGCGCGCTGCTGGTTCTGGTGGTGGCGGCATCGGCGGGACGTGGTCCGGCCGCGCTGGCCGGCGCCGCGGCGTTGTCGGCGCTGTATCTGGCGGTGCATTTGGTGTCGCCGCGGGCCATGGGCGGCGGCGACGTCAAACTCGCGGTCGGACTCGGCGCGATGACCGGGGCATTCGGTGCCGACGTGTGGCTGCTGGCCGCGCTGGCCGCACCCCTGCTCACCGCGGGCCTCGCCGTCGGCGCCGCCGTCCGCGGTGTGCGCACGGTGGCGCACGGGCCGTCGATGTGTGTGGCCAGTGCGGTCGCGGTCGCCGTGGCGCTGGTGTGACCGACGGCCCGAATTGGTGCTCAGCGCACCCGAAATCCGTCGTTACGCTCATCACCGATGGCCAGTCGTCCCGGGGGGATTCGCATGACACAACCGCACTTGCAACAGACCGCGCAGCATTACCCGGCACCGCCCGCGGTTCCGGTTTTTCGCGTGGAGACGATGCGGCACACCGGCTTGCTGATCCTGTGGTTCAACCAGACCCGCACGGTGACGGGGACCGCCGAACAGTGCGAGGCCGCATTGACCAGCGCTCAGCGGCACAATCTCGTCCTGGGCTGGTGGAGCTTCCTGTCGATCCTGTTCATGAACTGGCTCTCACTGCTGCACAACGCGGGTGCGCGGGCCAAACTGCGCAAGGAAGTCGAGCAGGCGCAGGCCTACGCGCAGTGGTGGTACCAGTACGGGCAGCACCAGAACGCACCGCAGCAACCGCAACGGCAGTAGGTCGCGTTCGTCACGATCGACCACGGATTTCGGGAGGCAAACCCCGACGTGGGAGAATGACACCCGTGTTGCGTTGGACCACAGCTGGTGAATCCCACGGCCGCGCCCTGGTGGCCATGCTCGAAGGGATGGTTGCCGGCGTGCCCATCACCTCCGAGGAGATCGGGGCACAGCTCAAGCGTCGTCGCCTCGGCTATGGCCGTGGTGCCCGGATGAAGTTCGAACAGGACCAGGTCACCATGCTGGCCGGGGTCCGGCACGGCGCCACCCTGGGCGGGCCGATCGCCATCGAGATCGGCAACACCGAGTGGCCCAAGTGGGAGATCGTGATGTCTCCGGACCCGGTGGACCCCGCAGACCTCGACGTGGCCCGCAACGCTCCGCTGACCCGTCCGCGCCCCGGGCATGCCGACTACGCGGGCATGCTCAAGTACGGCTTCGACGATGCCCGCCCGGTGCTCGAGCGCGCCAGCGCCCGCGAGACCGCTGCGCGCGTGGCCGCGGGCACCGTGGCCCGAGCCTTCCTTCGCGCCGCCCTCGGTGTCGAGGTGGTCTCGCACGTGATCTCCATCGGCGCATCCAAGCCCTACGACGGACCGCCGCCGCGGTTCTCCGATCTGGAGGCGATCGACGACAGCCCGGTCCGCGCCTTCGACAAGGACGCCGAAGCGTTGATGATCGCCGAGATCGAGGACGCCAAGAAGGATGGCGACACCCTCGGCGGTGTCGTCGAGGTCGTGGTCGAAGGCCTGCCCATCGGTTTGGGCTCGTTCACCAGCGGCGACAACCGCCTCGACAGCCAGCTGGCCGCCGCGGTGATGGGCATCCAGGCGATCAAGGGTGTGGAGATCGGCGACGGCTTCGAGACCGCGCGCCGCCGCGGCAGCGTCGCGCACGACGAGATGTACCCCGGGCCGGACGGAGTCCTGCGCTCGACGAACCGGGCCGGTGGCCTGGAAGGTGGCATGACCAACGGCCAGGCGTTGCGGGTCCGGGCCGCGATGAAGCCGATCTCGACCGTCCCGCGGGCGCTGGCCACCGTCGACATGGCGACCGGGGAGGAAGCGGTCGCGATTCACCAGCGGTCCGACGTGTGTGCGGTGCCGGCCGCCGGTGTGGTGGTGGAGACCATGGTCGCGCTCGTGGTGGCCCGCGCCGTGCTGGAGAAGTTCGGCGGGGACTCGCTGCCCGAGACGCGGGCCAATATCGACGCCTACCTGCGCGCCGTCGCTCAGCGCGAGCCGGCGGCGCAGGCCCTGGGCTGATGGCCCCCAAGGCGGTACTGGTCGGCCTGCCGGGCTCGGGCAAGTCGACCATCGGCCGCCGGTTGGCCAAGGCGCTCGACCTCACGATGCTCGACACCGACGCCGCGATCGAGGAGACCACCGGCCGCACGATCGCCGACATCTTCGCCACCGACGGCGAGGCGGAGTTCCGCCGGATCGAGGAAGAGGTCATCCGCTCCGCGCTGGCCACCCACGACGGCGTGCTGTCCCTGGGCGGCGGCGCGGTCACCACCCCGGGCGTGCGTGCCGCACTGGCCGGACACACCGTCGTCTACCTGGAGATCAGTGCGGCCGAGGGTGTCCGCCGCACGGGCGGTTCCACCGTCCGGCCGCTGCTGGCCGGGCCGGACCGGGCAGAGAAATTCCGCGCCCTGATGTCGGAGCGGGTGCCGCTGTACCGGCGGGTCGCGACCATGCGGATCAACACCAACCGGCGCAACCCGGGCGCGGTGGTGCGCACGATCGTCACCCGCCTGGAAAATCCTCAGGCCCAGAAACAACCCCAGAAGCCGGCCCAGCAGCCGCGGACGGGCAAGCGGCGCCGGCGTCGCCCGCCGTGGCGGCGCGGTCCGGCATCCGGATCCTCGTCGGGCTCGGAGACCAAGGCAGGCGAAGCCGCCACCACAACCTCCGATGCCCGATCCACCGCCATACCCACCCCCGCGGCCCTGGCCGCTCGTCACGCGGAGCGTAATGATGACTGACCCGGTAATCGTCGAGGTGCTGGTGGACCGGCCGTACCCGGTCATCATCGGAACCGGCCTGCTCGGCGAGCTGGGCAATACGCTCGAGGGCAGGCACAAGGTGGCCATTCTGCACCAACCGGTGCTGAACCAGACCGCCGAGGCTGTCCGGAAACACCTGGCGGACAAGGGGATTGAAGCTCACCGCATCGAGATTCCGGATGCCGAGGCGGGCAAGGAGCTACCCGTCGTCGGCTTCATCTGGGAAGTGCTGGGGCGCATCGGCATTGGTCGCAAGGACGCCGTGGTCAGCCTGGGCGGGGGCGCCGCCACCGACGTCGCAGGCTTTGCTGCGGCGACCTGGCTGCGGGGCGTCGACATCGTGCACGTGCCCACCACCCTGCTGGGCATGGTCGATGCGGCGGTGGGTGGCAAGACCGGGATCAACACCGACGCCGGCAAGAACCTCGTCGGAGCCTTCCATCAGCCGGCGGCGGTACTGGTGGACCTCGCCACCCTGGAAACGTTGCCGCGCAACGAGATTGTCGCGGGGATGGCGGAGATCGTAAAAGCCGGCTTCATCGCCGACCCGGTCATCCTCGACCTGATCGAGGCCGACCCGCAGGCGGCGCTGGATCCCACCGGAACGGTCTTGCCCGAACTCATCCGCCGGGCCATCGCGGTCAAGGCTGAGGTGGTTGCTGCCGACGAACGGGAATCGCAGTTGCGCGAGATCCTGAATTATGGCCACACGCTGGCGCACGCCATCGAGCGCCGCGAGCGGTACAAGTGGCGCCACGGCGCCGCGGTGTCGGTGGGCCTGGTGTTCGCGGCCGAGTTGGGCCGGCTGGCCGGGCGTCTGGACGACGAGACCGCCGACCGGCACCGGAGTGTGCTGACCGCGCTCGGGTTGCCGGTCAGCTATGACGGCGACGCACTGCCCCAGTTGATGGACTACATGGCAGGCGACAAGAAGAACCGCTCGGGGGTGTTGCGGTTCGTCGTGCTCGACGGGCTGGCCAAGCCGGGCCGTCTGGAAGGTCCGGATCCGTCGCTGTTGGCGGCCGCATACGCAGAAGTGGCGCGGGCCTGACTGCCCGCGCCACCGGCGCCTGAATTCTGCTCCGCCCTCTCGGGCGGGCGTCGCTACTGCTTGGGCTGGTCGGGGTAGTCGACCGGAGTGGTGGTCTCGGCGTCGGTGTTCTCCGAGGCGCCGTTGGCGGACACGGCGGCGAACACATCGGTGTCGGCACGATCGTCGGCGGCCAGGCCGTGGTGGCGTTGGCGGGGCATCGGCGGCGCCTTGCGGTCCACCAGCCAGCGGCCCACCGTCACGCCCGCGACGGCGACCAGGAACACCAGCAGCGCGGTGAACGCGGCGAACGTGGTGACCTCGTTGAGCAGGGCATCGGTGTAGAGGCTCTTGTAGAACAACCCGATGAACCACGCCACGGCGCCGCTGACGATGCCGGCGAACAAACCGGCGATCAGCCAGATCATCGCCATGTCGGCGCGCCGATCCGGGTCCGGGTTGGCGCGGGCGTCCTTCTGGCCGTCGATCAGACCCCAGATCAGCACGCCGATTCCGAACACCGTGACCAGTGCCAGGCTGAACCAGGTGGCGTTACCCGGCGAGGCGTTGATCAGTGCTCCCTGAAGTAAGCGCACTATGACCATCGCTGTTGCGAACACCACTCCGCGCAGTAACCACTTGCTCATGGGGGCACACTGTAGCGAGTAGCGTCACAGACCGTGACTATTTCCCAGCGCAGGGATCGGCTGCGGCGTCGAATGGCCGAATCGGGCCTGGATGCATTGTTGGTAACTGACCTGGTCAACGTGCGTTATCTGTCCGGATTCACGGGTTCCAACGCTGCGCTGCTGGTTCTCGCCGAGGACGCCACACCGGTGCTCGCCACCGACGGGCGCTACCGCACGCAGGCCGCGCGGCAGTCCCCGGACGCCGAGGTGGTCATCGAGCGGGCCTGCGGATCGCACCTGGCCGGCCGTGCCGCACGCTGCGGGGCGCTGCGGCTGGGTTTCGAGAGCCACGTGGTGACTGTGGACGCCTTCACCGCACTGAGGAAGGCTGCCGGCGACACCGTGGAGTGGGTGCGCGCGGCGGGCGCCGTGGAAGCCCTGCGCGAGGTCAAGGACGCCGGAGAGATCGCGATGTTGCGGTTGGCCTGCGAGGCCGCCGATGCGGCTCTCACCGACCTGGTGGAACGTGGCGGCCTGCGGCCGGGTCGCACCGAGCGCGAGGTGCGCAACGAGCTGGAAGCGCTGATGCTCGACCACGGCGCCGACGGACCGTCGTTCGAGACGATCGTGGCGACGGGCGCGAACTCGGCCATCCCGCATCATCGGCCCACTGAGGCGGTGCTGGCCCCGGGGGACTTCGTGAAGATCGACTTCGGTGCGCTGGTCGAGGGATACCACTCCGACATGACGCGCACGTTCGTCCTGGGCCCGGCGGCCCAGTGGCAGCACGACATCTACGACCTCGTGGCCACCGCACAGCAGGCGGGACGCGAGGCGCTGGCACCCGGGGTTTCGCTGAGTGCGGTGGACACCGCATCACGCCAGGTCATCGCCGACGCCGGCTACGGCGACAACTTCGGTCACGGCCTCGGACACGGGGTCGGACTGCAGATCCACGAAGCGCCGGGAATCAATGCCGCCGCCGCCGGTACACTGCTTGCTGGCTCTGCGGTCACCGTTGAGCCAGGTGTCTACTTGCCCGATCGCGGCGGTGTCCGCATCGAGGACACCCTGGTCGTCGGAGAGGCGGCACCCGACCTGCTTACCCGGTTCCCCAAGGAACTGGCCATTTTGTGACAAAAGCTTAGGAGCTACACCCTCATGGCATCGACTGCCGACTTCAAGAACGGGCTCGTCCTGCAGATCGACGGACAGCTGTGGCAGATCGTCGAGTTCCAGCACGTCAAGCCGGGTAAGGGTCCGGCCTTCGTGCGGACGAAGCTGAAGAACGTGGTGTCCGGCAAGGTCGTCGACAAGACGTACAACGCCGGTGTGAAGGTGGAGACCGCCACCGTGGACCGCCGCGACGCCACCTACCTGTACCGCGACGGCAACGACTTCGTCTTCATGGATTCCGAAGACTTCAACCAGCATCCGTTGTCCGAGGGGCTCGTCGGCCGTTTGGCCGACTTCCTGCTGGAGAGTCTGCCGGTGCAGATCGCCTTCCACGACGGTGTTCCGCTGTATCTGGAGCTGCCGGTGTCCGTCGAGCTCGAGGTTTCCCACACCGAGCCGGGCCTGCAGGGTGACCGCTCCAGCGCCGGCACCAAGCCCGCCACCATGGAGACCGGCGCCGAGATCCAGGTTCCGCTGTTCATCAACACCGGCGACAAGCTCAAGGTCGACACCCGCGACGGCAGCTACCTCGGCCGCGTGAATGGCTGATCGTCGCGGCGACCGGGGCCGCCACCAGGCCCGCAAACGCGCCGTCGACCTGCTGTTCGAGGCCGAGGCGCGCGGTCTGACGGCCGAGGCGGTGGCCGACGGCCGCGCCGCGCTGGCCGAGGACCAGGACGACGTCAGCCCGCTGAACCCCTACACGGTGTCGGTGGCCCGCGGGGTGACCGAACACGCCGCCCATATCGACGACCTCATCTCCGCGCACCTGCAGGGATGGACCCTGGAGCGGCTGCCCGCCGTGGACCGGGCGATCCTGCGGGTGGCGGTCTGGGAACTACTGCACGCCGAGGACGTTCCCGAACCCGTTGCGGTCGACGAAGCTGTCGAGCTGGCCAAAGAGCTGTCCACCGATGATTCGCCCGGATTCGTCAACGGTGTGCTGGGTCAGGTCATGCTGGTGACCCCGCAGATCCGGGCCGCCTCGGAAGCCGTGCGGGGCGGCCCGGACACGTAGCCCGGACTCGAAAGGTTATGTCGGGGGCTGATTATGACGGTCTCGCCTCGACGATGCTGAAGGGTGTCGCGGTCTGCACCACACGCGTCATCCGAAATCCACTGTGCCGGAGCAGATCACGGTATTGGACGGCGTTGCGTTCCCTGCCGTCCAGCTGCAGTAGCATTTCGAGGTCCGACCATTTGCCCAGGAAGTCGCGGTCGTGGGTAGGAATTACCAGTTCGATCAACAGCACGGTGGCTCCGTCGCCGATCGCCGCACGAACATTGCGGAGTATCGTCGCGGCGCGTTCGTCAGGCCAGTCGTGGATGACGTTCTTGAGGACATAAGCGTCTCCGCCAGCTGGAATGTCGTCGAAGAACGATCCACACTCGATCTGGACGCGGTGCTCCACGCCGCGGAGCTTCAACAGGGCCGGTGCGCCGGCAACAACGTCCGGCAGGTCATACAGCACGCCGCGCGCTGCCGGTGTGGCCGCCAGGATGGCGGACAGCATGCCCCCGTGCCCGCCGCCGACATCCACGATGGTCGGATAGGGGCTGAAATCGTAGCCGGCGACGATCGCGGCTTCGGCCAGCTCTGCGACGCTGGTCATGGCATCGTTGAAAAGCGCCGCGAAATCGGAATCCTGCTCGAGGAAGTCGAAGAACTCTCTTCCCCGCAGCAGTGGCACGCTCGGCTTTCCGGTCGTCACCGACTCAGCTAGCAGGCTCCAGTGTTCGCGGTACCGCGAGGAACCGATGAACAGCGCGAGTCCGGCCATGGATACCGGCGCGTCGGCACGTAAAGTGTCGGCCAGCGAGGTCAGGGCATAGCGGCCGTCGCGTTGCTGGCGGAAGATGCCCCGGCTGATCAATGCGCGCAGCAATCGGTGCAGCGCGTCAGGATCCGCGCCGACGCGCCGCGCGAGGTCGTTCAGCGTCAGTGGCTCATTCGCGAGGGCGTCGGCGATGCGGAGTTTCGCGGCGACCTGAATCGCCTGCGACACCCACGCGCCTACGATCAACTCCGCGATCGCGATGGGTGCCGGCACCAGCCGTTGATGGAGTCGATACAGATGGTGGCGGGCCCGCTCGACCACCCGTACCAGTCTGGCCGGAGGAATTTTCAGGTCCGTAGGCATGTCATATCTCCCCAAAAATATTGTCGCACTCGTTATTTCAGAGTCGACGTGCCGCCTATACCACGAACGGTAGCCATCATCGGGCAGGGAATTGCAGGTACCGGGCTACCTGTTTGAGTTCTGACGTTTCGGCTTCGCAAATCCGGAACCGTCCGGACAATTACCAATGAGCGCAACTGGGTCGACGCGGGAGGGGCGATGATCTACCGATGGTTCGTACGTAAAAGGGCGCGAAAGCTATGGGAGGCGCTGTCTGATCAGCGGATCGACGAACTCCCACTCGCCGACGACGTGCACTTCGTCTATTTGGGTGACCACGCGCTGGCCACTGATCTACGGGGCGCCGCCACATTTCGTGCGTGGTTGCGCGATGAGCTTTTCCGCCGCCTTCCGGGCCTGCGCTTCGAGGTTGAGGAAATGGTCGTCGAAGGCGGCCCCTGGTCCACCCGGGCGGCTACCCGCTACGTCGCATCCCGCGAGGGCCGAGTGGTTTATCGAGGAGTTCAGTTCACTCATGTCGTGTGGGGCAAGCTCGTTGAAGAGCGGATCCTGCCGGATACACAAGCGGTGGCAACTGCGCTTGCCTGAAGTTGGGGAGGAACCGCAGTTCCAGGTCTATGACAACGCTTCCGCACCCCGCAGGATTCGACTCAGCCAGATTGTAAATTCTTCGTTCGGGCCAGGTGGCGCAATGACTCCGACGACCCGGATTTGGCCTGGTGAGCGCCGCCGATAAGCGGCGCAATCAGTCAACGTGGGCGAGCACCGGTTTCCGTGCCGCGCCGGTGGTCTGACCGGGCCCTACCGTTTGGTGCGTGTCACAGCCCGACGCACAACCCGTATCCCTACCCATCCGCCGCGCCCGTGCCGACCAGGCCCGTCAGGTGGCCGATGTGCTGCGTCACCAGATCTACGAGGGTGCATACGACGACGGGTTGCCCGCCGAGGCGGAGCTGGCAGCCGAATTCTTCGTCTCCCGCAACACCGTCCGCGAAGCCCTCGCGGTGCTCAAGAACGAGGGGCTGATCGATCGGGGCACCAAGGTCGGCACCCATGTTTCGGCTCGCAAGTACGACCACGGCCTCGATGCGTTGGTCGGGCTGAAGGAGACCTTCAAGGACTACGGCGATGTCCGTAACGAGGTGCGTGCCGTGCAGCGGCTCTCCGCCCCGCCCGCTGTGGCGCGCAAGCTCGGGCTCGAGCCCGGCACGCAGGTGGTCTTCATAGAGCGTCTGCGCTATCTCGCCGACCTGCCGGTGTCCTTGGACCTCACCTACCTCGCGCCGGACATCGGGGAAGAGGTGATCACCCACTCGCTGGAGACCAACGACATCTTTTCACTCATCGAGCGGGTGAGTGGGCGCAAGCTCGGCGGGGCAAGCCTTGCCCTAGAAGCGGTTTCGGCCGATCCGCATTCCGCCGCGACGCTACAGGTACCTGCGGGTTCGGCGCTGCTGATGGCCGAACGGCTGACCAGTCTGGACGACGGCAGGCCCGTCGATCTCGAGTACATCCGAATGCGTGGGGACCGAATCACCATGCGCAGCAACCTCATCAGGAGCACGCCATGACGCTGATCAATCAACGAGCCGATGTCCCGGTGACCATCGACGAGTCCCTGTGTATCCAGGGCTGCACGTTGTGTGTCGACGTGTGTCCGCTTGATTCGCTGGCCATCAACCCCGACAACGGCAAGGCCTTCATGCACGTCGACGAGTGCTGGTACTGCGGGCCCTGCGCGGTCCGTTGTCCGACCGGCGCCGTCACCGTCAACATGCCCTACCTCATCCGCTAGAGGACCGAAGTGAAAACAGCCCTGATCGCCCTGACTGCCGGCCTGGCCCTCACCACCGCCGGATGCTCTCTCGATTCCGCGACGAAATCGGCGGACACCGTCGACGTCGTCGTCGGCTACCAGTCCAAGACCATCAACACCGTCACCGCGGGGACACTCCTGCGTGCCCAGGGGTACCTGGAACGCCGCCTGGCCGACATCACCACCCGAACCGGCACGAAGTACAACGTGACGTGGCAGGACTACGACACCGGCGCTCCCATCACCGCACAGATGGTCGCCGAGAAGATCGACATCGGCTCGATGGGCGATTATCCGATGCTCATCAACGGGTCCAAGACACAGGCCAACGAACGCGCCAAGACCGAGATCGTCTCAGTCACCGGGTACAACCCCAAGGGCGCGCTGAACATGGTTGTGGTGGCGCCGGATTCGCCGGCCAAGACGCTGACCGATCTGGCCGGAAAGAAGGTCTCGGCCAGCGTCGGCTCAGCCGGCCACGGCATGCTGGTGCAAGCCCTCGGCAAGGCCGGTATCGACGCCAAGACAGGTGTGGAGGTGCTCAACCAGCAGCCACAGGTCGGTGCCTCGTCGCTGGAATCGGGTCAGGTCCAAGCGCTTTCGCAGTTCGTCGCCTGGCCGGGACTGCTGGTGCACCAGGGCAAGGCCAAGCTGCTCTACGACGGGGCCGAGCTGAACTATCCGACCCTGCACGGCGTGGTGGTGCGGCGGGCCTACGCGGCCGATCACCCGGAGGTGCTCGACGCCTTCCTGCAGGCGCAACTCGATGCCACCGACTTCCTCAACACCAAGCCGCTGGAGGCGGCTCGCCTCGTCGCCGAGGGCAGCGGGCTGCCGCAGGAGGTGGTCTACCTGTACAACGGGCCGGGCGGCACGTCGTTCGACACGACCCTCAAGCCGTCGCTGGTCGACGCGCTCAAAGGCGATGTGCCCTATCTCAAGTCGATCGACAACTTCGCCGACCTCGACGTTGCCGGTTTCGTGCAGGACGGACCGCTGCGGGCGGCCTACGCCGCGCGCGGCCAGGACTACGACAAGGCACTGAACTCGACGGCCAACCCGTCGGCGTTGAGCGGCACCGACCCGGTGTGCCACACCGCCGTCGACAATCCCGCCACCGCCGGCGAGCTCTGGCTCGACGGATCGGAGACCACCACGGCGGCCGCGACGCCGGTCTGCCTGCTCAAGGCGATCCGGCAGGCCGAAGGCGAGGGCAAGAAGGTCCGCGCCGCCTACGTCTCCGACGCCGAGTTGGGCACCCGGTGGTTCGCGGACAAGGCCGTGTGGGTGCGCTTGCCTGGTCCGGGCCCTGAAGGCTTCCTGCCGTTCGGCACCCCGGCCGGTGCCGCTCGCTACACCGCCGCGCATCCCGGCGCAGTGATCGTGGACTACCGCCAAGCGCTGGCGGGTGCGGTATGACGACCACCGATACCGCCCCGGCGACCGTCAACGATCTTCCGGTCGCGCCGGAGGCAGAGCATCCCCGCCGCGAATCTTCGGTCTGGCCGCATCGTCTGGTGCGCCTGGCGTCGGTTGTGAGCGCTGTCGTGCTGTGGCAGCTGCTGACCGCCAACGACGTCAGACTCGGCCTGCGGTTCGACACCCTGCCGACCGTCACCGAAATCACTGCGGCCCTGGCGAACCGGCTGGGCACACAGGAATACTGGCTGGACCTCGGCCAGTCCCTGATCCGGATTCTCACCGGTTTCGGGATCGCCGCGGTGGTCGGCGTGGTCACCGGAATCCTCCTGGGGCGCACCGCGTGGTTCGCCGACATCTTCCGGCCGCTCACCGAGCTGGCTCGGCCGGTCCCGGCGATCGCCATGGTGCCGGTCGCCATCCTGCTGTTTCCCAGCGACGAGGCGGGAATCGTGTTCATCACGTTCCTGGCCGCCTACTTCCCGATCATGGTCAGCGTCCGGCACGCGGTGCGCGCATTGCCGACCATCTGGGAGGACTCGGTGCGCACGCTCGGCGGCGGGCGTGTCGACGTACTGCGCCGGGTGGTCCTGCCCGGCATCCTGCCCGGCCTGTTCGGCGGGCTCTCGGTCGGCATGGGGGTGGCCTGGATCTGCGTGATCTCGGCCGAGATGATCTCGGGCCGCCTGGGAGTGGGCTACCGAACCTGGCAGGCCTACACGGTGCTGAACTACCCCGACGTGTTCGTGGGCATCATCACGATCGGCGTACTGGGATTCGTGACCGCCGCGGCGGTCGAGTTGATCGGCCGACGGGCCACCCGCTGGCTGCCGCGCGGTGAGGAGAACACACGATGAGCACCTCCGTGCGCCCCGCCGCGACCGCAACGGCCACCGGCATGCGGCTGGAGCTCGATCGAATCCGGTTGTCCTACACCGGTACTCCGGTGATCGACGATTTGAGCCTGACTGTCGAGCCCGGCGAGATCCTGGTGCTCACCGGCCCGTCGGGATGCGGTAAGTCCACGTTGTTGCGTGCCTTGACCGGCTTGCTGCGGCCGGACGGTGGCCGGGTGCTGGCCGACGGAGACCTGGTGACCACCACCTCGCGCGACCGCGGCATGGTGTTCCAGGACAGCGCGCTGCTGCCGTGGCGCACGGTGCGGTCCAATATCGAATTGGCACTGCAGCTCCGCGGCGAGCCGCGCAACAGCCGTCGGCAGCGGGCCGACCGCTGGATCGAGGAGGTCGGCCTGACCGGGTTCGCCGATTTCCTGCCGAAGAACCTGTCCGGCGGTATGCGGCAACGGGTTCAACTCGCGCGCGGGCTGGCGGGTGCGCCCCGTGCGGTCATGATGGACGAACCGTTCGCGGCGCTGGACACCCAGACCCGCGCGGCCATGCAGCGGCTGCTCGTCGACACCTGGAAGGCCCATCCGACGACCATCGTGTTCGTCACCCACGACGTCGACGAGGCGCTCACGCTGGGTGACCGCGTCGCGGTGCTCGGCCGGGCCGGCCAGCCGCTGCGCGCCCTCATCGAGGTGGCCCAACCACGAACCGACCATCCCGCACGATCCGCGCTGCGCGCCGAGATCATCGCCGCCCTGGAGCAACCATGACCGAGCTGACCGAGATTCCCGATATTTCAGACGCCATCCGGATCGACTGCGACGTACTGGTGATCGGCGGCGGCACCGCGGGCACCATGGCGGCCCTGACCGCCGCCGAGAACGGTGCCCAGGTGCTGCTGCTGGAAAAGGCGCACGTGCGGCATTCCGGCGCGCTGGCGATGGGCATGGACGGCGTCAACAACGCCGTCATACCCGGTAAGGCCGAGCCCGAGGACTACGTCGCCGAGATCACCCGCGCCAACGACGGAATCGTCAACCAGCGCACCGTCTATCAGACCGCCACCCGCGGATTCGCGATGGTGCAGCGGCTCGAGCGGTACGGAGTGAAGTTCGAGAAGGACGAGCACGGCGAGTACGCCGTGCGCAGGGTGCACCGATCAGGGTCCTACGTGCTGCCGATGCCCGAGGGCAAGGATGTCAAGAAGGCGCTGTATCGGGTTCTGCGGCAACGCTCGATGCGCGAAAAGATCCGGATCGAGAACCGGTTCATGCCCGTGCGGGTACTCACTCACGAGGGCAGGGCGGTCGGCGCGGTCGCATTCAACACCCGCACAGGTGAATTCGTCACGGTGGCGGCCAAGGCCGTGATCCTGTCCACCGGAGCGTGTGGCCGCCTCGGGCTGCCGGCATCGGGATATCTGTACGGCACATACGAGAACCCCACCAACGCCGGTGACGGATACGCCATGGCCTACCACGCCGGCGCCGAACTCTCCGGGATCGAGTGCTTCCAGGTCAATCCGCTCATCAAGGACTACAACGGCCCCGCATGTGCCTATGTGGCCAACCCGTTCGGCGGCTATCAGGTCAACGCGCTGGGGGAGAGGTTCGTCGACTCCGACTACTGGTCGGGTCAGATGATGGCCGAGGTCAAAGAAGAGATCGAATCCGCCCGAGGACCGATCTACCTCAAGGTCAGCCATCTGCCCGACGAAACGCTGACCACGCTGGAGAACATCCTGCACACCACGGAGCGACCCACCCGCGGAACGTTCCACGCCAATCGCGGACACGACTACCGCACCCACGACATCGAGATGCACATCTCCGAAATAGGTTTGTGCTCAGGGCATTCAGCCTCGGGAGTCTGGGTGGACGAACATGCCCGCACCACCGTGCCCGGCCTGTACGCCGCGGGTGACCTGGCCTGTGTACCGCACAACTACATGATCGGCGCATTCGTCTACGGCGATCTGGCCGGTGAGCATGCGGCCTCGACGTTGCCGGAAGTTGATGCACCCGCAGAGCTTCCGGCCGACCAGATAGCTCAGGCCCACGAACTCATCTACCGGCCGCTGCGGCACCCGGACGGACCGCCGCAACCGCAGGTCGAGTTCAAGCTGCGGCGATTCGTCAACGATTATGTGGCACCGCCGAAGACCGCGACCAAGTTGTCGATCGCGGTGCAGACGTTCGAGCGCATGGTGGCCGAGGTCGAGGGCATCGGAGCGCGCACGCCACACGAGCTGATGCGCGCCGCCGAGGTGTCGTTCATCCGCGACTGCGCGGAGATGGCGGCCCGATCCTCGTTGACCCGCACCGAATCACGCTGGGGCCTGTACCACGAGCGGGCCGACCTGCCTGAGCGCGACGACGCGCAGTGGCGTTACCACCTCAACCTCTACAAGGGTTCTGACGGCGCCATGAACTTCGTAAAGCGGCCGGTGGCACCGTATTTCGTCGCCGTGCCGGAGCTGGACCACCTGACCTCGCAGGATCCGGTGACCACCGTCGAACAGCCCCACCTGCACGGTGGCCGGGCGCCAGCAGCCGAGCGCTCCCGGGTGCGCCCGGCCGGATCCGGACAACCGCCGTCACCGCGGATCGCTGCGGTCCTGGCCATGGAGGAGCCCGCACTCGACGATCTGAGCGCTTACCTGGCCGATTCGGATCCAGGAGTGCGGCGCACCGCGGTCGCCACGCTCGTCGAGCATCTGCCCGATGGGTACCAGCCCGCGCTGGTGGCCGCACTGGACGACGACGACGCCGGAGTGCGGCGGGAAACCGCCGATGCGGTACGTGAACTCGTCGAGGTTCTGCCCGACCCGGGGGCCTTCGCCGGCCGACTGGACTCCGCCGACCCGCTCGTCCGTGCGGTCACGGTGTACCTGCTGAGTTCGCGGCGCGTCGGCACCGGCGATGCGTACCGGGCCGCATCGACCGACACCGATCACCGGGTACGGATCGAGGCGGTGCGGGCCCTGGTGTCGGTCGACGACCACACCGGTGTGGCGGCGGCGACCACCGACGAGAACCGGGAAGTGCGGATCGCCGCGGTGGGCGGATTGGCAACCCTGCGCGCTGGTGCCGACGCGGTGCGGACGGCGCTCGACGATGCTGATCCGCTCGTGCGGGCGGCGGCACTGGCCTCGCTCGGCGCGGTCGGCTGCACCGCCGACGACGTGGTCAGCATCGAGAAGGCGTTCACCGAATCGGCGTGGCAGATCCGTCAGGGCGCGGCGCGGGCACTGGCCGGGGCGTCGCCCGAGGTGGCGGTTCCGACGCTGGCGCGGGCGCTGGAAGACCAGCATCTGGATGTCCGCAAGGCCGCGGTACTGAGCCTGAGCCGGTGGGCGGGTTCGGAGTCGTCGGCCCGCCAGGCCCTCAGCACCGCACTTGAGGACGGTGACGCCGATGTGCGCGCCTACGCCCGCCAGGCGCTCGCTGTTTGAGCGGTACCTTGCCCGAACAGCAAGTTCTGTGTCCTGATGCCTGAGCGCGCCGATAATGGGCAGCGTGCAGAAAACACGGCACCGCAGACACGACAGCCCGCCGCCGCGGACGGGCAACAGCGAATCCGAGGTGCTACGGGGATTTCTCGATTATCTCCGCACGTCCATCGCCGCCAAGGTCGACGGCGCGCCCGAGCCGGCGGCCCGGACGTTCTCGGTGCCGTCGGGCACCACGTTGCTCGGCCTCCTGAACCACCTGACCTCCGTCGAACGGTGGATTTTTCTGGGGGACGACGTCACCGACTGGCAGGCGACGTTTTCGGTCGAACCGTCGGACCGCATCGCCGATGTGGTGGCCCGTTATCGCGATGCCGTCGAGTGCGCCAACTCGGTGCTCGACGACTGCGCCGACCTCGCGGCACCGCTTCCCCGATCACGGCCCGGACGCCCCGCGGCCAGTGTCCGCTGGGCCCTGACCCACATGATCGAAGAGACCGGCCGCCACGCAGGTCACGCCGACATTCTGCGTGAATTGATCGACGGGACCACCGGCCGGTGACCAGGCGCGGGTGCACCGAGGTTTCGGACACATCGAAGTTCGTCGTTACCGCCGCTAACGACGGGGCCTCGGCTTAATGTCGATGCGTGCGACTCGCCTGGCCGCTGACGGGGCGGTTGGAGGAAACCCGGCTGATCGGCGCCGCGCTGGCCTCCGCCGAGCTGTCCGGCGTCGTGATCTATGGAAGTGCCGGGGTCGGCAAGAGCCGCATCGCCCGTGAAGCACTGTCGGCCGCGCACGTCAACGGGGAGGAAACGCGCTGGGCGGTAGGCACATCGGCAGCGCGTGCGCTGCCCTTGGGAGCGTTCGCCCGGTGGGTCGGATCCTCGGATGCCGACAGCGCAGAACTGGTGGCCCGGGTGATCGACGGCCTGACCTCCACGTCGAATGGCCTTCCGGTGCTGGTGGGCGTCGACGATGCGCACCTGCTCGACGGGATGTCTGGTTTCGTCTTGCAGCAGATCGTGCAGCGCCGCGCCGCCAAGCTGCTGCTGACCGTGCGCACCGGTGCACCGCTACCGGCCGAGGTGCTGGCGGCATGTGACGGCGGCCGGTTCGAGCGGCTGGATCTGCAACCGCTGTCCCATGACGAGTCGACCCGGTTGTTGACCGCGGCGCTCGGCGGCACACTCGATGCCGAAGCGGCGCAACGGTTGTGGCGGCTGACCCGCGGCAACGTGCTCTATCTGCGCAACATCGTCGAGCATGAGGTCACCCAGGGTCGGCTCGCCTGCCGGGACGGTTTGTGGCGGTGGATGGGAGATCCGGTGATGCCGCCCGGTTTGGTCGAACTGATCGAGACACGGATCGGTGCGCTACCGCCGGCGGTGGGCGAGGTCGTCGATGTGCTGGCAGTGGCCGAGCCGATCCAGCTGGACCAGCTGACCGCGATCACCGATGCCGATTCGGTGGCGGCCGCCGAGGCGCGTGGGCTGATCACGATCGACACCGCCGACCGCGAGGTCCGCGTCGCTCACCCGCTCTACGCCGAGGTGCGTCGCAACCGGCTGGCGGGCGCTCGATTGCGCCGGCTGCGGGGTTTGGTGGCGATCGCGCTCGGGGAGAGACACGATCGCGACGCCATGCCGGTGCTGGTCCGGCGCGCAACACTGATGCTCGATTCGGATCTGCCGGTCGATCCCGAGTTGCTGACCCGCGCCGCACAAGGCGCGGTGTGGATGTCGGATCTGGCACTGGCTGACCGCCTGGCTCACGGAGCCATCACAGCCGGCGCCGGCACGGAGGCGAATTTCATTCGCGCCCATGCCTTGTCGTGGCTGAGCCGAGGTGAGGAATCGGATGCGGTGCTCGACGCCGTCGACACGGCCGATCTCACCGACGACGGGCGCGCCCGGCTGGCCTTCCTACGGGCCTCGAACATGCTGTGGTCACTTGCCGATCCGGCCGGCGCCAAGCGGCACGTCGATGATGCGGCGGCGGGCATCCCGGCGGATGCGCGGGCCGCGATCGACGCGTACTACACGGTGCACTGGGCTGCGAATGGCGCCCCGGAGCGGGCCAGGAATGCATCCCGGGGACTGGATCTGGATGCACTGCCTGCCATCGTGGGCGCGGTGACCGCGTGGGCGGTGGCGGCAGCGTGCGGCGATGCGGGGCGCACCGACGACGCCGTGGCCGCCGCGCAAGCCGGCTACCGCATCACGGACCATTCCTTCGATGCCGCACACACGCGGTTCGTCATCGCCGACGCCCACATCGGCGCGTTGCTGCTGGCCGGCCGCATCCGCGAGGCGCGCGAAGAGGCCGAGCAGCTGAGTCGTCGCGCCGCCGAGCGGCCCGGTGCGGCACAGGTATTCGGGGCCGCGCTGGCAGGTCGTGCCGCCTTCGGGGCCGGCGACCTCGCTGTCGCATCCGGATTACTGGACCCGGCGGTCGAGATGATGCGGGCAGCGGGGGAGTCGAACGGGTTCGGCTATCGGTTTCACCTGCCCAGGGTCACGGCACTGGCCATCGGGGGCCTGGCCGATGACACCGCCCTGGCCGAACTCGACGATTGCCGTCACGCCAGCTGGCGGTACCTGTCCTACGAACACTCGCTGGTGCGGGCATGGGTCGCCGCGACCCAAGGTGCGGTGTCGGAGGCTGCCCAGATCGCGCTCACTGCCGCCGATACCGCCAGGGCCAACGGGCAACTGGCGGCCGAGGTGTGGTGCCTGCAGACCGCGGCGCAATTCGGCGACCATACCCGCACCCGACGGCTCGACGAGTTGGCCGGGCTTGTCGAGGGGCCGCGGGTACGTGCCGCCGCCGCACTGTGCCGGGCCCTTGCCCACGATGACGGCGACGGGTTGTCAAAGGCCTCAACCCAATTCGAGGATTTGGGTGACCTGGTGGCAGCCGCCGACGCGGCGGGTCTGGCCGCGGTGGCATATCGGCGCCGGGACATGCGCGGCTCGGCGATGGCCTCGGCGGCCCGGGCCACCGCCCTGGCAGAGGCCTGCGGCGGTGCGGCCACACCGGCATTGCTGGCGGCCGTGGCACATCTGCCCCTGACCGACCGCGAGCGTGAGATCGCCATGCTGATCGGCACCGGGCTGTCCAACCGGGCCATCGCGGACCGGCTGGAGCTTTCGGTGCGCACCGTCGAGGGACACATCTACCGCGCCATGGCGAAAACCGGGGTGTCGACCCGGGCGGAGCTGATCCGCCTGCTACCTCGACGGCACCGATGATTCGGGTATGGGGTTACTCGGTCCGGTTTCACCGAACCGTCGCATGCTGAGTCGCATGGCCGACGAAGGCGAGAGGCGCGAACGGGCGCTGCGACAGCTCCCGTTGCCGTACTCGCTGGCACTGCGGTTGCGCGACGCCGGAGTCGCCCGCGACGTCGTCTGTGAGTACCTCAGCATCGAAGAGCCCGCCCTCGACGGCTTCTACCGCATCGCCGAGGCCAAACTGGCGGCGGCGCAGGGCTCGTGAGGAGCCCATCGGGACCAACGCGCTCGGGCGGAGAGCCGGCGCGCAGCGCTAGAGCTCGAGCGCCTGATAGGTGCGTCGGACGAATTTGGGTTGTGCGGTCTGCAATTTCGCCAGCGAGGTGTTACCACTGATGGCCGCGGCGTCCACGCCCAGATTCGGATGGTTCTGGATCAGATAGATCAGAATCAGATCCGCTGACGGGTCGGCCTGCCACCAGGTGCCGTAGGCGCCGGGCCAACTGAAGGTGCCGAGCCCACCCGGACCGAACAACTGTCGCGATTTCGCCGGATCGGTCACCACCGACAAGTTCAGGCCGAAGCCCCGGCCGACCCAGAACGGGGCGCCGAGGAACTGGAACTGCTTCTGCTCGGGGGTAAGCCGGTCGGTACGCATCAACCGCACCGACTCGCCGGAGAGAACGCGCACACCGTCGATCGTGCCGCCGCCCAACAGCATTCGGGCGAACTTCAGATAATCGTCGGCTGTGGAGAACAACCCGGCCCCACCGGTACAGAACGGAGGGTCGGTGATCGGCGCCGGGCCCATCACATCGTGGGTCAGTTTGTTCTCGGCGGTCAGTTGGTACATCGTGGCGCTGCGCCGCCGGCCTGCTGCGTCGACAGAGAACCCCGTGTCGGCCATGCCCAGTGGCTGGAAGATCCGCTCGTCGAGTACCTGGGACAGCGGCTTGCCCTCGATGCGGGACAGCGCGATCCCCAGTACATCGGTGGAGTGGCTGTAGGTGAGGCGCTCACCGGGCTGGTGTGCCAGTGGCAATGCGGCCACCTCGGCCAGCCAGCGGTCCTGATCTTGGCGCAGCGACAGTTTGCCGTAGGCCGAGGCCAGCGGACCGAGGACCGAGAACACGTAGGCCAGCCCGCTGCGGTGAGTCATCAGATCGTCGAAGGTGATGGGCCGTCGTGCCGGCTCGGTGCGGTCCAGCGGGCCGCGCGCTTCCCGTAGCACCCGCATGTCGGCCAGCTCGGGCAGCCATCGCGTCACCGGCTCGTTCAGTGCGAGCTTGCCCTCTTCGGCCAGGGCCATCGCCGCCGCCACCGTGACAGGCTTTGTCATGGAGGCGATCCGGAAGATGGTCTCCCGTTGCATCGGTAGCTGGGCGTCGACGTCGCGGTGACCCAAGGCATTCACCTGGAGTACCTTGCCCGCCTGCCACACCAACGTGACCGCGCCGGCCAATAGCCCGGCATCGATCGCCTCATGGATGGACGTCTGATTGCCGTCGAGGTTCATCCGGACCAGCCTATCCAGCGGCAGCGGCCTCATTGGCGCTAGCCCGAACCGCGACCCCGGGCCGGGCGTGACAAGGCCGTGCCTTTACGGTGCGATTAGTGATTCACCTCTCAGTTGGCCCAATAGTGTGTCAGGCACCACGAGAAAAGAGATTCCCGTGAAAGTAAAGGCAGCTGTCGTCGAGGCGGTCGGTGCGCCGTGGACCATCTGTGAGGTGGACCTCGGCGACCCGGTTGCCGGCGAGGTCCAGGTGCGGTTGGCGGCATCGGGCCTGTGTCATTCCGACGCACATGTCGTCGCAGGCAGTAGTCCGGTGCCGTTCATGCCGGTCCTCGGCGGTCACGAGGGGGCCGGCGTGGTCACCAAGGTCGGGCCCGCAGTCACCGGGCTGTCCGAGGGCGACCACGTCGTGCTCGCCTTCATCCCGGCCTGCGGCACCTGTCCGTCGTGTGCCACCGGGCTCCAGAACCTCTGCGACGAGGGCGCGGGCCTGCTGACCGGGCAGGCCGTCGCCGACAAGTCCTACCGGGTCACCCGCGATGGTCAGCCCGTCATCCAGATGTGCCTGCTCGGCACCTTCGCGCCCTATGTCACGGTCAGCGAGGCCTCGGTGGTCAAGATCGAGAAGGACGTGCCGCTGGAGGTGGCCGCACTGCTCGGCTGCGGTGTCTCCACCGGTTGGGGCTCGGCGACCGAGATCGGTGACACCCGGCCGGGGGACACGGTCGTCGTGATGGGCGTCGGCGGTGTCGGCATCAACGCTGTGCAGGGTGCGCGGTTCGCGGGTGCCCGCTTTGTCGTCGCGATCGACCCGGTCGAGTTCAAACGAAAGAAGGCGCTCGAGTTCGGTGCCACCCACACCTTCGCTTCGGTCGAGGCGGCTGCTGCGGAGCTTCCCGAACTCACCTGGGGAAAGATGGCCGAGGTCTCGATCATCACGGTCGGTGAGATCAAAGGCGAACACATCCAGCAGGCGCTGAGCCTCACCGGCAAGGGCGGACAGGTGATCGTCACGGGCATGGGCGATTTCACCCAATCGACCGTCGACCTCAACCTGTTCGAGCTGACGCTGTTGCAGAAGCGGGTGCAAGGCGCGGTGTTCGGTGGCGTCGGGCCCCGCACCCAGATACCCAGGCTGCTCGATCTCTATCGCTCCGGCGATCTCAAGCTCGACGAGCTGGTCACCACCCGCTATCGCTTGGAGGACATCAACCAGGGGTACCGGGACATGTTCGACGGCAAGAACCTTCGCGGTCTCGTCGTGTACTCCGACGCCGACTACTGAACCGGAAAAAGGGAGACCATGCAGAACCACGACAGCAACTACATAGACGGCAAGTGGGCGGTTTCGAGTGGAACGACCCGCATACCCGTGATCAATCCGGCCAACGACGAGGTGATCGCCGAAGTCGTGGCCGGCACCGCCGCCGACGTCGATGCCGCCGTATCGGCGGCGCGGGCCGCCTTCGGAGCGTGGTCGGTCACCCCGGTCGGTGAGCGTGCCGATTACCTCGCCGCGATCGCAGGCAAGATGGCCGAACGCGCCGAGGACCTGGCCCGCACCATCTCGTCCGAGATGGGTTGTCCCATCTCGATTTCCCGAGCGATCCAGCTGGGGCTGCCGCTCAACAGTTTCGCCGAGGCCGCCAACATCGTGCGAGAGTACGAGTTCGAAAGTGAGTACCGGGGATCGACGATCGTGCGGGAGCCGTTCGGCGTGCTGGGCGCGATCACCCCCTGGAACTACCCGCTGCACCAGATCGCTCTGAAAGTCGCGTACGGTTTGGCCGCCGGAAACACCGTCGTCGTCAAACCCAGCGAGATCACCCCGCTGTGCGCGATCAAGCTCGCCGGGATCATCGACGAGATCGGGCTTCCCCCAGGCGTATTCAACATGGTGTTCGGCACCGGGGCGGATGTCGGCGAGGCGATCGCCGGGCACGGCGACATCGACATCGTCAGCTTCACCGGCTCCACGCGGGCCGGCCGCCGCGTGCAGGAAGTCGCCGCCCGCACCGTCAAGCGCGTCTCGCTGGAGCTGGGAGGCAAGAGTCCCAACATCATTCTCGACGACGCCGACCTGGAATCGGTCGTACCCGCGTCGGTCAAGACGATGATGCTCAACTCCGGGCAGACCTGCTCGGCGCTGACCCGGATGATCGTCCCGCGCGACAAGCTGGCGGAGGTGGAGGCACTCGCGAAGGCGACTGCCGATGCGCTGCCGGTGGGCGATCCGGCCGACGAAGGCACCGCGCTCGGCCCGCTGTCGTCCCGGGCGCAGCAGGAACGGGTGCTCGGCCATATCCGCGCCGCGGTGACCGAAGGGGCACGTCTGGTCACCGGTGGCGAGACCGACACCGGCGCGCCGGGTGCGTTCGTGCGGCCGACGGTGTTCTCCGATGTCACCGAGGACATGACGATCCACAAGGAGGAGGTTTTCGGTCCGGTCCTGGTGATCGAGGCCTACGACTCCGAGGACGACGCGGTACGCATCGCCAACGCCACGGATTACGGTCTGGCCGGCGCAGTCTGGTCCGGGTCGCAGGATCGTGCCGAGAAGATCGCCCGCAGGATCCGTGCCGGCCAGGTGCAGATCAACGCGGGCGCCTTCAACGTCAACGCACCGTTCGGGGGCTACAAGCAATCGGGCAACGGGCGTGAGGCCGGGGTTTACGGGCTCGAGGAATTCCTGGAGATCAAGTCGATTCAGCGGTGACCGGCGCGGCGGTGAATACTTCTCTGGCGAATTCCGTGGCGTGAGAAGAGGCAGATGACCCAGCAGGAGCAGGTAGAAGGCGATCCCGGCCAGGCGCTCGGCACCGAGCCCCACCCCATGAAGCGGGTGGCGTTCGCCAGCTTCGTCGGCACCGCCATCGAGTTCTACGACTTCTACATCTACGGCACCGCCGCTGCCCTGATCTTTCCCCACGTCTTCTTCCCGAACATGGGGCCGACGATGGCGACCATCTCCTCACTCGGCACGTTCGCGGTCGCGTTCCTGTCCCGCCCGATCGGCGCCGCGGTGTTCGGCCACTTCGGAGATCGATTGGGCCGCAAGAAGACTCTGATCGCGACGCTGTTGATCATGGGTGTGTCGACGGTCTGTGTCGGGTTGGTGCCCAGCGCCGCCACGATCGGTGTCGCCGCACCGATCATCCTGCTGGGGTTGCGGCTGTTGCAGGGCTTCGCCGTCGGCGGGGAGTGGGCCGGTTCGGCGCTGTTGAGCGCCGAGTACGCGCCGGCCGGGAAACGCGGCATGTACGGGATGTTCACCCAGCTCGGTGCCGGCGCCGGGCTCGCGGTGAGCAACCTGGTGGTCTTCACGGTCAGTGTGACCATCGGCGAGAAGAGCGCGATGTTCCTGGACTGGGCCTGGCGGCTGCCGTTCCTGTTCAGTGCGGTCCTGTTGGTCGTGGCGCTGTATGTGCGGCTGAGCATCGACGAGACACCGGTCTTCGCCCGTGAGCAGGTGGCCGGTGGTGTGCCCAAGGCGCCGCTGGCCGAACTGTTCCGCACCCAGACCAGACAGGTGGCGCTGGCGGCGGGATGCATGGTCGGCATCTTCACGATGAGCTTTCTGGGCGGCACCTACCTGATGAGTTATGCCAGCACCCGCATCGGCCACCCGCGCAGCCTGATCCTGGGTGTCGGTGTGCTCGCGGGCGTCGCGCTGATGATCTTCTCGGCGGTGTCGGCAGTGCTGTGTGACCGGTACGGCCGGCGACGCGTCATCCTCGCCGGCTTCGTCCTTGCCCTGCCGTGGGCCTTCGTGGTGATGCCGCTGATCGACTCGGGTTCCGCGGTGGGCTTCGCGGTGGCGATCGTCGGCATCTTCTGCATTTTCGGGCTGTCCTACGGGCCCATCGGGTCATTCTTGCCTGAGATTTTCGCCACGCGTTACCGCTATACCGGCGCGGGTCTCGCCTTCAATCTGGCAGGCATCGTGGGTGGGGCGATTCCACCGTTGGTCGCCGGGGTCTTGGTGGCCACGCTGGGTAGCTGGGCGGTAGGGGCGATGATGGCGGGATTCGTCGTCGTCAGCATCGTCTCGACCGTGCTGCTGCCGGAGACGAAGGGAACCGAATTGGAGGCCGTCGCGAGCGACTCCGCGAGGTGACCGTGGCGGGCCCGGCGTTTGCGGCCTGCTAAGCTACCCCGCAGTTCGACGTCCTTTAACGATCCGTCCCGAGAGGCGGAGAAGGAGGTCAGGGTCACCTCATGGGCTCTTCAAGTGCCGACCGGGAATTGTTGTCTGCGGCGGACGTCGGCCGCACCATTTCCCGGATCGCTCATCAGATCATCGAGAAGACGGCTCTTGACGATCCGGCCGAACGCGAGCGGGTCGTTCTTCTCGGCATCCCCACTCGCGGCGTCACGCTGGCCACGCGCCTGGCCGCCAAGATCACCGAGTTCGCCGATGTCGCGTTGCCGGTCGGGGCCCTGGACATCACGCTCTACCGCGATGACCTCAACTTCAAGCCGCCGCGACCTTTGGCGGCCACATCCATTCCGCCCGGCGGCATCGACGACGCCGTGGTCATCCTCGTCGACGACGTCCTGTATTCCGGTCGTTCGGTGCGCTCGGCCCTGGACGCGCTGCGCGACATCGGCCGCCCGCGGGTGGTGCAGCTGGCGGTACTGGTCGATCGCGGTCACCGCGAGCTTCCGATCCGTGCCGACTACGTCGGGAAGAACGTCCCGACCTCCCGCACCGAGAGTGTCCATGTGCTGCTGTCCGAGGACGATGACCGTGACGGGGTGGTGATTTCGAAATGACGACACGTCATCTTCTGGCGGCACAGGACCTGAGCCGTGACGACGCGACGGCGATACTCGATGACGCCGACCGCTTCCGGGAGGCGCTGCTCGGTCGCGAGGTCAAGAAGCTGCCCACGCTGCGCGGCCGCACCGTGATCACCATGTTCTACGAGAACTCCACCCGTACCCGGGTGTCGTTCGAGGTCGCGGGCAAGTGGATGAGCGCCGACGTGATCAATGTCAGCTCGTCGGGATCCTCGGTGGCCAAAGGGGAGTCGTTGCGCGACACGGCGCTGACGCTGCGTGCCGCCGGAGCCGACGCCCTGATCATCCGCCACCCCGCATCCGGTGCCGCGCAACAGCTCGCCGAGTGGACCGCCGAAGACGGCGGCGGAGGGCCCAGCGTCATCAACGCCGGTGACGGTACGCACGAACATCCCACGCAGGCGTTGCTCGACGCCTTGACCATCCGCCAGCGGCTCGGTTCCATCGAGGGCAAGCGGGTGGTGATCGTCGGCGACGTGCTGCACAGCCGGGTCGCCCGGTCGAATGTCTCGCTGCTGAGCACGCTGGGCGCCGAGGTGGTGCTGGTGGCGCCGCCGACGCTGCTGCCGGTCGGGGTGTCCGGCTGGCCGGTCACCGTGTCGCACGATCTGGACGCCGAATTGCCCGCCGCCGATGCGGTGTTGATGCTCCGGGTTCAGGCCGAGCGTATGAACGGGGCGTTCTTCCCGTCCGCGCGCGAATACTCGGTGCGCTACGGGCTCTCGGAGAAGCGTCAGGCCATGCTGCCCGGCAACGCCGTCGTGCTGCATCCGGGGCCGATGCTGCGCGGCATGGAGATCGCGTTCCCGGTCGCGGATTCGTCACAATCAGCTGTGCTGCAACAGGTTTCAAATGGTGTCCACGTGCGGATGGCGGTGCTGTTCCATCTGCTGGTTGGCGCGGATCGAGAGGCGATCAGCGTATGACGCATCAGGTACTCATTCGCGGGGTCCGCCTCTACGGCGAGGGCGAGCCGCTCGACGTGCTGATCGCCGACGGGCAGATCGTGGAGATTGGACCAAGGATCGGTTCCGATTCCGCCGAGCTGATCGAAGCCAGTGGCCAGGTGCTGCTGCCCGGCTTCGTCGACCTGCACACCCATCTGCGCGAGCCCGGCCGCGAATACGCCGAGGACATCGAAACCGGTTCCGCGGCAGCGGCTCTGGGCGGCTACACCGCGGTTTTCGCGATGGCCAACACCGATCCGGTGGCTGACACGGCCGTGATCACCGACCACGTGTGGAATCGCGGCCAGCAGGTCGGGCTCGTCGACGTGCACCCGGTCGGCGCCGTCACCGTAGGCCTGGAAGGCAAGCAGCTCACCGAGATGGGCCTGATGGCAGACGGAGTCGGCCAGGTCCGGATGTTCTCCGACGACGGCCTGTGCGTGCACGATCCACTGGTGATGCGGCGCGCGCTGGAATACGCCACCGGCCTCGGGGTGCTCATCGCCCAGCATGCCGAAGAGCCGCGGCTGACCGTCGGCGCCGTCGCTCACGAAGGGCCCAACGCGGCCAAGCTCGGCTTGGCGGGTTGGCCCCGCTCCGCCGAGGAGTCGATCGTCGCCCGTGACGCGATCCTGGCCCGCGACGCCGGTGCACGGGTGCACATCTGCCACGCCTCGACGGCCGGCACCGTGGAATTGCTCAAATGGGCCAAGGCACAGGGTATTTCGATCACCGCCGAGGTTACCCCGCACCACCTTCTGCTCGACGACGGCCGGCTGGCCAGCTACGACGGACGTAATCGGGTCAACCCCCCGCTGCGGGAATCCAGCGACGCCGAGGCCCTGCGTCAGGCATTGGCCGACGGAGTGATCGACTGCGTCGCAACGGACCATGCACCGCACGCCGAGCATGAGAAGTGCTGCGAGTTCTCGGTGGCCCGGCCGGGCATGCTCGGCTTGCAGACCGCGCTGTCGGTGGTGGCCGAGACGATGGTGCGTCCGGGACTGTTGACGTGGCGCGGTGTCGCCAAGGTGATGAGTGAGGCCCCCGCCGCCATCGTCGGCCTGCCCGATCAGGGCCGGCCGCTGGAGGTGGGGGAGCCGGCCAACCTCACCGTGATCGATCCCGACGCGAGCTGGACGGTCGAAGGCGATTCGCTGGCCAGCCGCTCGGACAACACGCCATTCGAATCGATGACGCTGCCCGCGAAGGTGACTGCCACGTTGCTGCGGGGCCGGATCACCGCGCTGGACGGGAAGTCGGCACCGGCGGGCAGGAGCGCAGCGACCCGGGGATCCAAAGAGTGAACACTGCCACGCTGATCGCATCGCTGGTGATGGCGGCTCTGTTGGCCGTGCTGATCGCGTTCCTGATCCGCCAGATGATGCGTGGCTGGGTGCATCGCGCACAACGCCAGGCCCAGCTGATCGGCACCTTGCCACCGCTACCCGACACCGTCGGCGCACCGACGATCGCGGCCACCAAAGGAATGTACGTCGGCACCACGCTGGTGCCGCACTGGAACGACAAGGTCGCCGCGGGGGACCTGGGCTTCCGCGCCAAGGCGGTGCTGACTCGCTATCCCGAGGGAATCATGGTGCAGCGCAGCGGCGCCGGGCCCATCTGGATTCCCGCCGAGTCGATCGTCGCGATTCGCACCGAACGCGGAATCGCCGGCAAGGCACTGACTTACGACGGAATCCTGGCGATCAGGTGGCGGCTGCCCTCGGGCACCGAGATCGACACCGGATTCCGCGCTGACAATCGCGCAGAGTACGACCGCTGGCTGGAGGAAGAGGAATGACGAACAAGCGAAATGATCGGGCGGTCTTGGTACTCGAGGACGGGCGCGTCTTCACCGGTACGGCGTTCGGGGCGGTCGGTCAGACCCTGGGCGAGGCGGTGTTCTCCACCGGCATGTCGGGCTACCAGGAAACACTCACCGATCCCAGCTACTACGGCCAGATCGTGGTCGCCACCGCACCGCAGATCGGCAACACCGGCTGGAACACCGAGGACGGGGAAAGCCGCGACGACAAGATCTGGGTGGCCGGTTACGCCGTGCGTGACCCCTCGCCGCGGGCGTCGAACTGGCGCGCCAGCGGAACACTCGACGACGAGTTGGTGCGGCAGGGCATCGTGGGCATCGCCGGGATCGACACCCGGGCGGTGGTGCGCCACCTGCGTACGCGCGGGTCGATGAAAGCCGGCGTGTTCTCCGGAGATGCGTTGGCGTCCGTGGACGAAATGGTGGCCCGGGTTCTCGACCAGCCCTCGATGCTGGGTGCGGATCTGGCCGGTGAGGTCAGCACCGCGAACTCCTACATCGTTGAAGCAGAAGGCGACCACCGGTTCACGGTCGCGGCGGTTGACCTCGGTATCAAGACCAACACCCCGCGCAACTTCGCGCGCCGCGGCATCCGCAGCCACGTGCTGCCGTCGTCGGTGTCCTTCGACCAGATCGCCGACCTCAAGCCCGACGGCGTGTTCTTGTCCAACGGTCCTGGCGATCCGGCCACCGCCGACCACATCGTCGCGGTGACCCGCGAGGTGCTCAGCGCGGGAATCCCGTTGTTCGGCATCTGCTTCGGCAACCAGATCCTGGGCCGGGCACTCGGCCGGTCCACGTACAAGATGGTGTTCGGCCACCGCGGCATCAACATCCCGGTGATCGATCACATCACCGGACGGGTCGCGATCACCGCCCAGAACCACGGGTTCGCACTCGAAGGCGAGAAGGGCGAGGTGTTCGACACCCCGTTCGGCTCGGCCGAGGTCAGCCACACCTGCGCCAACGACGGTGTGGTGGAAGGCATCCGGCTGGCCAACGGCCGGGCGTTCTCAGTGCAGTACCACCCGGAAGCCGCGGCCGGACCACATGACGCGGAGTACCTGTTCGACCAGTTCGTCGACCTGATGGCAGGAGAGAAGTAGATGCCACGTCGCTCTGACCTCAACCACGTGCTGGTGATCGGGTCCGGCCCCATCGTCATCGGCCAGGCGTGCGAATTCGATTACTCCGGCACCCAGGCCTGCCGGGTGCTGCGCTCCGAGGGCATCCAGGTGAGCCTGGTCAACTCGAACCCGGCGACGATCATGACCGATCCCGAGTACGCCGACAACACCTACGTCGAACCGATCACCTGGGAGTTCGTCGAGAAGGTCATCATCCAGCAAGCCGAGCGCGGCAACAAGATCGACGCCGTGCTGGCCACGCTCGGCGGCCAGACCGCGCTGAACACCGCGGTGGCCCTACACGACAACGGTGTGCTGGAGAAGTACGGGGTCGAGCTGATCGGCGCCGACTTCGAGGCCATCCAGCGCGGTGAGGACCGGCAGAAGTTCAAGGACATCGTCGCCAAGGTCGGCGGTGAATCCGCCCGCAGCCGTGTCTGTTACACGATGGACGAGGTCCGCGAGACGGTGGCCGACCTGGGCCTTCCGGTCGTGGTCCGGCCGTCGTTCACGATGGGCGGCCTGGGATCCGGCATGGCGTACTCGGCCGAGGATGTCGAGCGGATGGCCGGCGACGGCCTGGCCGCTTCGCCCTCGGCAAACGTGCTGATCGAGGAATCCATCTACGGGTGGAAGGAATTCGAGCTCGAGCTGATGCGCGACAGCCGTGACAACGTCGTGGTGGTCTGCTCGATCGAGAACTTCGACCCGATGGGTGTGCACACCGGCGACTCGGTGACCGTGGCGCCGGCGATGACGCTGACGGACCGCGAATACCAGAAGATGCGTGACCTGGGGATCGCCATCCTGCGTGAGGTCGGTGTCGACACCGGCGGCTGCAACATCCAGTTCGCGATCGACCCGAGCGACGGCCGCCTGATCGTCATCGAGATGAACCCCCGTGTCTCGCGGTCGAGCGCGCTGGCGTCGAAGGCCACGGGCTTCCCGATCGCCAAGATCGCCGCGAAGCTGGCCATCGGCTACACCCTCGACGAGATCCTCAACGACATCACCAAAGAGACCCCGGCCTGCTTCGAGCCGACCCTGGACTACGTCGTGGTCAAGGCGCCGCGATTCGCGTTCGAGAAGTTCCCGGGAGCTGACGCCACGCTGACCACCACGATGAAGTCGGTCGGTGAGGCGATGTCGTTGGGCCGCAACTTCATCGAGGCTCTCGGCAAGGTGATGCGGTCGCTGGAGACCAGCCGGGCCGGGTTCTGGACGGGGGAGGACCCCGACGTCACCGTTGAGCAGTTATTGACCGGCCTGCGCACCCCGGTGGACGGCCGGCTCTACGACATCGAGCATGCGCTGCGCCTGGGCGCCAGCGTCGAGCAGGTGGCCGAGGCCTCCGGTGTCGACCCGTGGTTCATCGAGCAGATCGCCGGTCTGGTGGCACTTCGGGTCGAGCTGCTGGAAGCGCCGGTGCTCGACGCCGAGCTGCTGCGGCGGGCCAAGCACAGCGGGCTGTCGGATCGCCAGATCGCCGCGCTGCGACCGGAATTGGCCGGCGAGTCGGGTGTGCGCGCACTGCGCCGCCGGCTGGGTATTCACCCGGTGTACAAGACCGTCGACACCTGCGCTGCCGAGTTCGACGCCAAGACTCCCTACCACTACAGCAGCTACGAGCTCGACCATGCCGCCGAGACCGAGGTGGCCCCGCAGACCGAGAAGCCCAAGGTGCTGATCCTGGGTTCCGGCCCGAACCGGATCGGGCAGGGCATCGAATTCGATTACAGCTGTGTGCATGCCGCGACCACACTGAGCGCGGTCGGATTCGAAACCGTGATGGTCAACTGCAACCCCGAGACGGTGTCCACCGATTACGACACCGCCGACCGGTTGTACTTCGAGCCCCTCACCTTCGAGGACGTGCTGGAGGTCTACTACGCCGAGGATGCGTCGGGTAAGGGTGAGGACGGGGCCGGTCCCGGCGTCGTCGGCGTGATCGTCCAGCTCGGCGGTCAGACCCCGCTGGGTCTGGCCAAACGCCTCGAAGAAGCCGGGGTCCCGATCGTGGGCACCGGGCCCGACGCCATCGACCTGGCCGAGGACCGTGGGCTTTTCGGCGAGGTCCTGGTCAACGCCGGCCTGCCCGCGCCGCGGTTCGGCACCGCCACCAGCTTCGAGCAGGCGCGGCGGATCGCCTCCGACATCGGCTACCCCGTGTTGGTGCGTCCCTCCTACGTTCTGGGTGGGCGTGGCATGGAGATCGTCTACGACGAGGCGACCTTGGAGGGCTACATCGCCCGCGCCACCCAGCTGTCGCCGGAACACCCGGTGCTGGTCGACCGGTTCCTCGAAGACGCGATCGAGATCGACGTCGATGCGCTGTGCGACGGCAACGAGGTGTACATCGGCGGAATCATGGAGCACATCGAGGAGGCCGGTATCCACTCCGGTGACTCGGCGTGCGCGCTGCCCCCGGTGACCTTGGGCCGCAGCGACATCGAGGCGGTGCGCCGCGCCACCGAGGCCATCGCCCACGGCATCGGCGTGGTCGGACTGCTCAACGTCCAGTACGCGCTCAAGGACGACGTGCTCTACGTGCTGGAGGCCAACCCCCGCGCCAGCCGTACCGTGCCGTTCGTCTCAAAAGCCACGGCCGTGCCACTCGCCAAGGCCTGTGCCCGGGTGATGCTGGGTGCCACCATCGCCGAGCTGCGCGGCGAGGGCCTGCTGAACAAGACCGGTGACGGGGCCGCCGTCGCGCGCAATGCTCCCGTCGCCGTCAAGGAAGCCGTGCTGCCGTTCCACCGGTTCCGCCGCGCCGACGGCGCCCAGGTCGACTCCTTGCTGGGACCGGAGATGAAGTCGACCGGCGAGGTGATGGGCATCGACCACGACTTCGGCACCGCATTCGCCAAGAGCCAGACCGCTGCCTACGGGTCGCTGCCGGCCTCGGGCACCGTCTTCGTGTCGGTGGCCAACCGTGACAAGCGCTCACTGGTGTTCCCGGTCAAGCGGCTGGCCGATCTGGGGTTCCGGGTGCTGGCCACCGAAGGTACCGCAGAGATGCTGCGCCGCAACGGTATTCCCTGCGATGAGGTGCGCAAGCACTCTGAGCAACCCACGGGCCGCGACGACCTTCCGTCCGCTGTCGACGCCATCAAGGCCGGTGAGGTCGACATGGTCATCAACACGCCGTACGGGAATTCCGGGCCGCGTGTCGACGGGTACGAGATCCGTTCGGCCGCAGTATCGATGAACATTCCGTGTGTGACGACGGTGCAGGGAGCCTCGGCCGCGGTACAGGGAATCGAGGCGGGCATCCGCGGCGACATCGGCGTGATGTCACTGCAGGAACTGCACAGTGAGCTGGGATCGCACTGACGATGGAGACTTTCGGGAAACGGCTGGCCGCCGCGGTGTCGACGCGGGGGCCGCTGTGTCCCGGCATCGACCCGCATCCGGAGCTGCTGCGGGCGTGGGGCCTCGCCGTCGACGCCGACGGACTGGCCGCGTTCTGCGACATCTGCGTGACGGCTTTCGCGGGCTTCGCGATCGTCAAGCCACAGGTGGCCTTCTTCGAGACCTACGGTTCGGCCGGTTTCGCGGTGCTGGAACGCACCACGGCGGCCCTGCGCGCCGCCGGCGTGCTGGTGCTGGCCGACGCCAAGCGCGGGGACATCGGCTCCACGATGGCGGCCTACGCCGCGGCGTGGGCCGGTGACTCGCCGTTGGCGGCCGATGCCGTCACGGCATCGCCCTACCTGGGCTTCGGGTCGCTGCAGCCACTGCTGGATGTCGCCGCGGCCCATGGCCGTGGGGTATTCGTGCTGGCAGCCACCTCCAACCCGGAGGGCGCGAGCGTGCAGCGCGCCATGGCGGGGACCCGCACCGTGGCGCAGTCCGTCGTCGACGATGTGGCGGCGGTGAATCGAGCGGCCGGCGTGCCCACCGGTTCGGTCGGCGTGGTGGTCGGGGCGACGGTGACCGATCCGCCCGATCTCAGCGACCTGGGCGGGCCGGTGCTGGCGCCCGGTGTCGGGGCACAGGGCGGGCGTACCGACGCCTTGCGCGGATTCGGGGGAGCCCGTCTGGTGTTGCCCGCGGTGTCGCGTGAGGTGCTGCGGGCCGGCCCGGCCGTGGCCGATCTGCGGGCAGCGGCCGAACGCTTTCGCGACGAGGTCGCCTACCTCGCCTGACGGCGCCGTTTTGATCGTGTCCCCGCCGTTTTCCACGCCTGGGTCGCGGTCGTCGCGTTGTCGCGACCCAGCCGTAGAAAGCGATGATGCGAGAAGCCGCTCAGCGCAGTCGGATTGGGCAGCCGACCGTCAGAACCATTGCGGCGCAGCCGGTCACAGCGGGATCCAGATGCCGAAGAACCAGAAGCCCCATCCGTTGAAATCCGGATTGAACAGCGGTGTCACCCACCTGCCGTTGTAGTTGAACGGCTGGTGGTCGAATCGGCCCTGGTCCATCCCGCGCCAGGACAGATCGGGGGGTGGCGGGCCCCAGTGCCCACCGCGGTCATCAGGTCCGCCGGGTCCGCCTGGGCCGCGGTCGCCTGGCCCTCCTGGCCCGCCGTGGTCGCCCTGCCAACCCGGTCCGCCTGGTCCGCCCTGCCCACCGGGGTGTTCGGGCCCTCCTGGGCCTCCTGGGCCCCCGGGACGGTCAGGCCCACCCGGCCCGCCAGGTCCCTGGCAGTTGCCGAATCCGCACGGCGGCCCCGGTTGCGCGGCTGCCACGCCGGCCCCCGCGCCAAATACAGCGGTTCCCAGGGCGATGACGACGGCAGAACTGCAGGTCAGACGCTTGATGTTCATGTCCAGCTTCCCTTCGGGGTCATGGATACCCGACCTGGGGAGGTTATTTAGCCAAGCTGTGTAATCGCTATGTGGCAACTAGGCGCGGCTTAGGCGTCGCGAAACGCACCGGCTTGACGTGCGTGTCAGGGGTCTCGACACGCCCGACACGCCGTGACCAGCGAAAATTTTCTCGAATACCGGGTGGTAACCGGGGGCGGGGGTGTCGGAACCGCTGTCGGACACGTGGGTAGTTAGCTGTCGGGCGACCGAAACCCATTGACTTGCAGGAATATCCGGCCCGGCGCGGTGTCGCGGGCGATGCCAGAAGCTATTTTCGCGGACCGGTCGGGTGTCGTCTGCGCGCACTACACGCTGGGCTTTTGGCGTCGTAACCAGGGGGTGGCGTTCGCTTTAGTCAGCCAGCGTGGGTAGGTTCGTCGTCGCTGGCTGGTTTGCACTCCAGCCGTAAAAAACAAGAGATGGCCGAAGAAGAATCGCCAGGAGACGGAGGAACCCGTGGCCCTTCCCCAGTTGACCGACGAACAGCGCGCGGCAGCGTTGGAGAAGGCTGCTGCCGCACGTCGAGCGCGAGCCGAGCTCAAAGATCGACTCAAGCGCGGCGGCACCAACCTCAAGCAGGTGCTCACCGACGCCGAGACCGATGAGGTCTTGGGCAAGATGAAGGTTTCCGCGCTGCTGGAGGCCCTGCCCAAGGTCGGCAAGGTCAAGGCGCAGGAGATCATGACCGAGCTGGAGATCGCCCCGACCCGCCGTCTGCGCGGCCTCGGTGATCGTCAGCGCAAGGCCCTCCTGGAGAAGTTCGACCAGTAGAGGCTCCCGGATTGAGTGCTGGTAGAGGGGCCGGACAACGCATATCGACGGCTCCGGTCGTCGTGTTGTCCGGTCCCTCCGCCGTCGGGAAGTCCACCGTGATCCGCTGTTTGCGGGAGCGGCTTCCCGACTTGTATTTCTCTGTCTCGGTCACGACCAGGGCACCGCGGCCGGGGGAGGTCGACGGTGTCGACTACACATTCGTGTCCGCGGAACGCTTTCAGCAGCTGATCGACGACGGCGAGCTGCTCGAATGGGCCGACATCCACGGTGGATTGCACCGCTCCGGAACGCCGGCCCAGCCTGTGCGGGACGCCACCCGGGCCGGGCGTCCGGTCCTGATCGAGGTCGATCTGGCCGGTGCGCGAGCCGTCAAGCAGGCCATGCCCGAGGTCATATCGGTGTTCCTGGCACCGCCGAGCTGGGACGAACTGGTCAGCCGATTGTCGCGCCGGGGCACCGAATCGCCCGAGGTGATGGCCAGGCGATTGGAGACGGCGCGGGCCGAAATGGCTGCCAAGTCCGACTTTGACCAGGTGGTTGTGAACCGCCAGTTGGATACCGCGTGCGCTGAATTGGTATCCTTGCTGGTGGACAGCCGATGACTCATCGTGCCGGGACCGACGTGATCGGGTCCGCGAGCCCGCACGCTGTCCACTAAACGCATTTTCGCTAACCGCCAGGAGACTTTTTCGTGAGCACCCCGCACGCCGACGCGCAGCTGGCCGCTGCGGACGACTTGGGTATCGATTCGTCCGCCGCCAGCGCCTATGACACGCCGCTGGGCATCACCAACCCGCCCATCGACGAGTTGCTGGACCGCGCGTCGAGCAAGTACGCGCTGGTGATCTACGCCGCCAAGCGCGCCCGCCAGATCAACGATTACTACAACCAGCTCGGCGACGGCATCCTCGAATACGTCGGCCCCCTGGTCGAGCCCGGTCTGCAGGAGAAGCCGCTGTCCATCGCGATGCGGGAGATCCACGAAGATCTGCTCGAGCACACCGAGGGCGGCGAGTAGCCAGGCCAGGGCCGGGACGTGAGCGCGCGTAAGCGAATCGTCGTCGGTGTCGCAGGCGGCATTGCCGCCTACAAGGCGTGCACCCTGGTCCGTCAACTCACCGAGGCCGGCCATTCGGTGCGCGTGCTGCCCACCGAATCGGCTCTGCGCTTCGTCGGAGCTGCCACGTTCGAAGCCCTGTCGGGCAATCCAGTGCACACCGGTGTGTTCACCGACGTGCACGAGGTTCCGCATGTCCGGATCGGCCAGGACGCCGATCTCGTCGTCGTCGCCCCCGCCACCGCCGATCTGCTGGCGCGCGCGGTGGCCGGCCGGGCCGACGATCTGCTCACCGCCACCCTTCTGACGGCGCGATGTCCGGTGCTGTTCGCCCCGGCCATGCACACCGAGATGTGGTTCCACCCGGCCACCGTCGACAACGTGGCCACCTTGCGCCGCCGGGGCGCGGTGGTGCTGGAACCCGCATCGGGCCGGCTCACCGGAGCCGACAGTGGCGCGGGTCGGCTGCCGGAGGCGGAGGAGATCGTCACTTTCGCGCAGCTCCTGCTGGAGCGCGCCGACGCGCTTCCCCATGACCTGGCCGGCATCAAGGCCCTGGTGACGGCCGGCGGTACCCGCGAACCTCTCGATCCGGTCCGGTTCATCGGCAACCGCAGCTCCGGCAAGCAGGGTTACGCCGTGGCCCGGGTCCTGGCCCAGCGCGGCGCCGACGTGACGCTGATCGCGGGTAACACCGCGGGCCTGATCGACCCGGCCGGCGTCCAGGTCGAGCACATCGGCTCCGCCGCCCAATTGCGCGACGCGGTATCCAAGTACGCTCCCGAGTCCAATGTCCTGGTGATGGCCGCGGCCGTCGCCGACTTCCGCCCGGCGCAGGTGGCGGCCAGCAAGATGAAGAAGGGCGGCGCGTCCGAGCCCAGCTCGATCGAGCTCGTCCGCAACGACGACGTGCTCGCCGGGGCGGTGCGGGCCCGGGGCGAGGGGCAGCTGCCGAACATGCGGGCCATCGTCGGCTTCGCTGCCGAGACGGGTGACGCCAACGGCGACGTGTTGTTCCACGCCAGGGCCAAGCTGAAACGCAAGGGCTGTGACCTGCTGGTGGTCAACGCGGTGGGGGAGAACCGCGCGTTCGAGGTCGACAACAACGACGGTTGGTTGTTGAGCGCCGACGGTGCCGAGGTCGCACTCGAGCATGGTTCGAAGACTCTGATGGCCACCCGTATCGTGGACTCGATCGCCGCGTTTCTGGGCAAGCTCGACGGGTGATCCGACGCACACATCAAGATGCGGCTAAGGGTTGCGGATTCGCGTCCCACGCGCTTGGGTGCAACAGGGAATAGATATCATTCGCCTAACTAAGTAGTTTTGAGACTGGAAGACTTTTCAGATCGGCAAGGAAGGAAGCAGACCGTGAGCCAAGGTCGCCTGTTTACCAGTGAGTCGGTAACCGAAGGACACCCCGACAAGATCTGTGATGCGATCAGCGACTCGGTGCTCGACGCGCTGCTGGAGCAGGATCCCAAGTCGCGCGTCGCGGTGGAGACGCTGGTCACCACCGGCCAGGTGCACGTCGCCGGTGAGGTCACCACCTCCGCCTACGCCGACATCCCGAAGATCGTGCGGGATCGCATCCTGGAGATCGGCTATGACTCGTCGACCAAGGGCTTCGACGGCGCGTCGTGCGGTGTGAACATCGCCATCGGCGCGCAGTCGCCTGACATCGCCCAGGGTGTGGACACCGCCCATGAGGCACGGGTCGAGGGCGCCGGCGATCCGCTGGACGCCCAGGGTGCCGGCGATCAGGGCCTGATGTTCGGCTACGCCATCGGTGACACCCCCGAGCTGATGCCGCTGCCCATCGCGCTGGCTCACCGGCTGTCGCGCCGGCTGACCGAGGTCCGCAAGAACGGCGTGCTGGACTACCTGCGCCCGGACGGCAAGACGCAGGTCACCATTCAGTACGACGGCAAGACGCCGGTGCGGCTCGACACCGTGGTGCTCTCGACCCAGCATGCCGACGGGATCGACCTGGACGGCACCCTGACCCCGGACATCCGGGAGAAGGTCGTCAACACCGTGCTGGCCGATCTCAACCACGAGACGCTGGACACCTCGGATTTCCGCCTGCTGGTCAACCCGACCGGCAAGTTCGTTCTCGGCGGGCCGATGGGTGACGCCGGCCTGACCGGCCGCAAGATCATCGTCGACACCTACGGCGGCTGGGCCCGTCACGGCGGCGGCGCCTTCTCCGGCAAGGATCCGTCAAAGGTGGACCGTTCGGCCGCGTACGCGATGCGCTGGGTGGCCAAGAACGTCGTCGCCGCCGGGCTGGCCGAACGCGTCGAGGTGCAGGTGGCCTACGCGATCGGCAAGGCCGCTCCGGTCGGTCTGTTCGTCGAGACCTTCGGCACCGAGACCGTCGACCCGGCCCGTATCGAGAAGGCCATCAGCAGCGTGTTCGATCTGCGTCCCGGCGCGATCATCCGCGATCTGGACCTGTTGCGGCCGATCTACGCGCAGACCGCAGCGTACGGCCACTTCGGCCGCACCGACATCGAGCTGCCCTGGGAGCAGCTGAACAAGGTCGACGACTTGAAGGCCTCGGTCTAGTTCTTCCTGCCAACAGCCCCCGATCGCTGATCGGGGGCTGTTGCTGTCTACCCCTGTCCTACCCCCGTCGGTAGTTCTGTACGACGTCGCCGGCGAGCCGGCGTGCCCACTCCAGCCCGGCATCGGTGCCGAACAGCTCACGACGGGTGTTGCCCGCAGACAGGTAGGCGTCGAACCGGAAGGCGTCTTCGGCCGGATCGGACGAACCCGCCACGGAGAACTCATTTTCCAGCAGATCCAGCCACTCCCGCTTCAGGTTTCGCACGGCGTCGGCCACGGGCCCACTGCGATGCCCGAACTCGACCGATGTCGCCGATACGAAGCAGCCGCCCGGGAACACCTCGGCGCGCAGGTACGCCAACCAAGAATCGAGGAGGGCGTCGAGCCGCGCGGCTCCGGGCTGAGCGCTGAGCGCCGGACGGATGACGACGTCGATGTAGACCCGGCGTGCCTCGGCCACTGCGGCCAGCTGAATCGCCTCCCGGTTGCCGAAGACCGTGAGGATGCCGCTCTTGCTCACCCCGGTCGACGCGGACAAACCACCTACGGTGATTCCCTCCAGGCCGTGTGTGGTGGCGACGTCTGCTGCGGTGCGCGCGACCAGTCGGCGGGTCGCGTCACCGCGCGCCCGCCGCCCGTCAGCTGCAGGCAAAGCGGTCATCAGCTCACAGTAGCCACACCCTGGACGCCGGGCGGACGAGCGCGTACGGTCAACTCAGCCTATATGCGACCGATCGGTCGCATAGATTGGAGGAGCAATGGCCACCGCCTTCGAGGTGCTACTGGAACGCCGGATCACCATCGACAAGGAACCTGCTGCGGTGTGGGACATCATCCGTGACATCCGACGCATGCCCGAGTGGAGCCCGCAGGTGGTATCGGTGAAGGTGCGCGAATCCGACGGTGAGATCCGGCTCGGATCCACGTTCACCAACCTCAATCACCAGGGTGAGCTTGAGTGGATCACCCACGGCGAGGTGGTGCGGTACGCGCCCGACAAGGAGATCGCCTTCCGGATCGCCGAGAACTACACGATCTGGTCGTTCTCGATCAGCGCTCACGGCGCCGCGACCGTGCTCACCCAACGGCGCGAAACCCCTGACGGAATATCCCAACTTTCGCTCGACCTGACCGAGTCGCATCTCGGCGGACAGCAGGCCTTCACCGAATCGCTGGAAGCCGGTATGGAGCAGACTCTCAACGCCATCAAGGCATGCGCCGAATCCTGAAGGGCTACGAGGTGAACGCGTAGTCGTCCAGCGGGAAGCGGCGACTGCGCCAGTACGCCTCGAGGGTGGTCGCCGGCCGCAGTGGCACGTCTCCGTTGCGGTCGAAGTAGTAGCTGTTGGCCAGATTGCAGCTGTCCTGCCAGAAGATCTGGCGGTGACGCTTGCGCATCATCTCGGCGAAGTACCGATCGTTGGCGTCCTGGCGGACCTCGACGCGGCGGGCCGCCTTCCTGTCCGCCTGTGCGAGACACCGCACCAGATGGCGGGTTTGGGCCTCGATCAACGCGAAATATGACGATCCGACGTAGCCGTACGGGCCCATCACGGAGAAGAAGTTGGGGAAGCCGGGCACGCTGACCCCTTCGTAGGCCTGCATCCGGTGCTGCTTCCAGAACTCGCTCAGCGACTGTCCGTCCGATCCCACGATGTCGAAGGTCAGCGCGTCGACATCCATCACCTTGAAGCCGGTGGCAAGGATCAGCACGTCGACGTCGTGGCTCTCACCGTCAGCGGTCGCGACACCCGAACCGGTGATCTTGTCGATCGGTTCGGTGACCAGCCGGACGTTGTCCCGGTTGAATGTGGCCAGATAGCCGTTGTGGAAGCCAGGTCGCTTACATCCCACCGCGTACCGGGGTGTGAGCTTGTCGCGCACCTCCGGGTCGCGCACCTGCTGGCGTAGGTAGGCCCGGCCGGCGGCACCCGCCCGCTTGGCGAACGGGTTGACGGTGAAGTACTGCGCGGCCAGCGGGAAGGTGAACTCCACGTAGGCCTGGCTGATCAGCCGGTGCAGCGTCCGGCCGCCGGGCAGCCGCATCAGCCGGCGGGCGATCGGCGGGATCGGCACATCGAACTTCGGGAAGCACCAGATCGGGGTGCGCTGAAACACGGTGAGCTGCTTGACCTTCGGGGCGATCTCCGGGATGACCTGCACCGCGGATGCGCCGGTGCCGATGATCGCGGCGCGCTTGCCGCTCAAGTCCAGGGTGTGGTCCCAGCGGGCAGTGTGCACCGTGGTACCCGCGAAGGAGTCCACGCCGTCGATGTCGGGCAGCTTCGGGATGGTCAGCACCCCGCTGGCGTTGACCAGGAACCGCGCTGTGAGCGTCTCGCCGGAATCGAGGTCGAGCCGCCACAGGTTCTCGGCGTCGTCGAACACCGCACGGGTGACGGTGGTGTTGAACCGGATCCGCGGCCGCAGTCCGTATTTGTCGACGCAGGTGTCGGCGTAGTCTCGCAGCTCGCCGCCGGGGGCATAGGTGCGTGACCAGCGCCGCGACTGCTCGAACGAGAACTGATAGGAGAACGACGGAATATCCACGGCCACACCGGGATAGGTGTTCCAGAACCAGGTGCCGCCGACCCCATCGCCGGCCTCGACGATCAGGTAGTCGTGCAGGCCCGCCCTGTCCATGGCGATCGCGGTGCCGATGCCGGAGAACCCGGCGCCGACGATGAGGGTGTGAAAGTCGGGCATCAAGCCACCTCCCGGCTGCGTCCGATCATGTGGACGCCGTGTTTGGGTCGCAACGTCAACGTAGCCTCCAACTCCACCGAGTGGCCAGGATTGAGATCGAACACGAACCGTCGACTCATGATCGCGGCGATCAGCACCATCTCCATCAGCGCGAAACTCTGTCCGATGCAGATGCGGCGCCCACCGCCGAACGGGAGATAAGCCGAGCGTGGACGGTTTTTGGCTGCATCGCCGAGGAATCGGTTGGGATCGAAGGTTTCCGGGTCGGACCACCACCGCTCGTCGTGGTGGATCTGGTGGGTCGGGATGATCACCGTGGTGCCGGGCCGGATGTGGTGACCGTCGATGTCGTCGGGCTCGACGGCCTCGCGCGCGATGATCCACACCGCGGAGTAGTACCGCTGCGACTCCTGCAGGCACGCGGTCGTCCACGGCAGCCGGGTCAGGTCGGCGGCCGTCGGACGGCGTGCCCCGACCACCTCATCCACCTCGGCCAGCATCCGGTCCCTGACCTCGGGATGACGTGCCAGCAAGTACCAGAACCACGCCATCGCGTTGGCGGTCGTCTCATGTCCGGCGAGCATGAAGGTCAGTGCCTCGTCCCGGACGCGCTGCCGGGGCCAGGTTCCGTCGTCCGCGCCGAACAACACGTTGAGCAGGTCGGCCGATTCGGTGGGATGGGATATCCGGTCGTCGAGCACGGTGTTGACCGCGTCATCCAGAGCCAGGGCGATCCGCTGGCCTTCACGCAGCGGTGGGGGCAGCCGGATCCCGGAGAACGTGCTCGAGGCCATCGCGTCGTAGACCGGGCGGGGGAGCAGTCCGAGCAGTCCGAGCCGGGCCAGCAGTTCGGTGCGTCTGAGTCCACGCGTCGTGAGGTCGCGCATGCTGTGCACGATCGGGCCGAAATCCTGGCTGAACAGTGCGTTGGAGACCACCCGTAGGGTCGTTTCCACCATCGCGGTGTGCATGTCGAACTGCACGCCGTCGCCCTGTTCGGTGAGCTCGTTGGTCGCCCGTTCGATCGGGTCGATCATCAGGTCGACGATCGTATTGAGGTGACGGCGCGCGAATGTCGGATTGAGTGCGGATCTGTGGCCCGCCCAGGAGTCGCCTTCGTCGGTCAGCAGGTTGATGCCGGCTGCGGCCCGAATCGGTTCGTACTCGTTGGATTTGACGTAGCGAAGGCGGGCCTGGTGCAGCACGTGGTCGACGTAGTCGGGATGCGTGATCGAGACGAAGCGTCGTCCTGCGCAGCGGAATCTGGTGATATCCCGGCCTTGGGTGCGGGCCAGGAATCCTCCGTCGGTGCTGAATCCGACCGTGATGGCCTCCCGGGTCATCGTCCACGTGCTGAGTCGTGCCGCCGGCGCCGCCATGAATTCAGCGTATGAGTGACACCACCCATGAGGAATGGGACTATCGGACACAGAGTTGGGATTTTGGGACAGTGGGGTGGAGGTGGACCATGGCCAGGTCGGGCACATCGTGGTCGGCCGACGTGTGCCATCCGGTCCATGCCACCCGGGTGCTCTGCGAGGTGGCGGCGGAACGCGGCGTCACTGCGGCACAGGTCCTGGCCGGAACCGGTGTGACGCCAGCGGATCTCGATGACCCCGACGGCGTGATCAGCGCCCATGACGAGGTCCTGGCGGTCCGCCACCTGCAGGCCCGGCTTCCCGACGTGCCAGGGCTGGGTATCGATGTGGGCGGCCGGTCGGCGCTGACGCACATGGGGCTGTTCGGGTTCGCGGTCATGTCGTGTGCCACGCTGCGCGAACTCTTCAGCATCGGGATGCGGTATTTCGCCCTGACCACCCTGCAGATCGATCTGCAGCTGTTCGAAGGTGCCGATGACTGCGTGCTGGAACTCAACGCCGGTCATCTGCCCCGCGATGTCCAACGCTTCTTCGTCGAACGGGATATCGCGGGAATGATCGCCACCACAACCAGTTTCGCGTATCCGGTGGTGGCACAGTACGCCGACCGGATATCTGCCGAGGTGTCGATCGACGAGGACGTGATGCAGCCGCTGCTGGCCTTGATGCCGCTACCGAATGTGGCGTTCGGCCGTGCCCACTCCCGTTTGCATTTTCCCCGAGCCATGCTCGACGAGCCGCTGCCGCAAGCTGATCCGTACACCCTCGACCTGTGCATCGCCCAGTGCGATGCGCTGATGCAGCGTTATGAACAACGCCGCGGCATCACTGCTGTGGTGCGTAGCAAGCTTTTTCGCGACACCGGGCAGTTCCCGTCCCTGCCCGAGGTGGCCGCCGAACTCGATATGCATCCACGCACATTGCGGCGCCGGCTCGCCGACGAGGGCGCCTCGTTCCGCGAACTGGTGAACGAGGCGCGCTCGACGCTCGCGCGCGACCTGCTGTGCAACGTGGGGCTGACCGTCGACGAGGTATCGCGGCGCCTGGGCTATACCGAGACCTCGACGTTCTGCCATGCGTTCAAGCGCTGGCACGGGGTGCCGCCAGGTACGTTCTCGCAGAAACGCTGACAGATTGAACGGCCGGCGGCGGTGCGCCGTTTCACACTGGACAGGATCCGACGGCGAATAGGGGTACGACCACGATGAAATCCGATGACAGTCCGGCGCTCAACCGCAGGAGAGCACTGTTCGGTCTGGCCGCGGTCGGTGGTGTCGCTGCCGTCGGTGTCGGCGGACTGGCCGAGGCGGCGGCATGGTTGCGACCCGACGCCCTGACTCCGGCCGACTTCGCCGACCGCTTCGAGCAGATCGCCGGCCGGCACGACGGATTTCGGCGCAACCATGCCAAGGGCCTGGCCGCCACCGGAACGTTCACCAGCACCGGTGCCGGCGCGGCAGTGAGCCGGGCGGCGGTGTTCGCGCCCGGCACGGTGCCCGTCGTCGGCAGGTTCTCGCTCTCGGGTGGGCTGCCCGACCAACCCGACAAGACCGACACCGTCCGGGGTCTCGGCCTGATGTTCCGGCTTCCCGACGGCGAACAGTGGCGCACCGCGATGGTCAACATCCCGGTGTTCACCGACAACACGCCGCAGGGCTTCTATGACCGGATGCTCGCGTCACGCCCACAGCCGCAGACCGGCAAGCCGGATCCGCAAGCGATGGCGGCGTTCCTGGCCGATCACCCGGAGACGGCCGCGGCGATGAAGATCATCAAACAGAACCCTCCCAGCGCTGGGTTCGCCGACAGTACCTACCGGGGCCTCAACGCTTTTCGCGCCACCAACGCCCAGGGGGAGGCCACGGCGATCCGGTGGGCGGCCGAGCCGGTGCAGCCGGTGCACACCGCCGAAGCACCCGAGAACAACGACAAGAACCGTCTTTTCGACGGACTGATCGACACGGTCTCCCGGGGTCCGGTCAGCTGGAAACTGATCCTCACCCTGGCCGAACCCGGCGACCCCACCAATGACCCGACACTGCCGTGGCCACAGAATCGCCCGACGATCGAGGCGGGCACCATCACCATCGACGCGGTCCACACCGAGGCGCCCGGAAACGCTCGCGACATCAACTTCGATCCGCTGGTGCTGCCCGACGGGCTGGCAGTCTCCGATGACCCGCTACCGGCCGCGCGATCGGCGGTCTACGCCCGCTCGTTCAACCGGAGGGCCCGAGAACCCAAGTCGCCCAGCGCAGTCGTCGTTCCCGGGGACGCGCAGTGACCACCGAAACGAAACCGCCGATCACGCGGTTCAATCTCGCGGCCAGGTTGCTGCACTGGTCGATGGCGGTCATGGTGATCGCGCAGTTCTTCATCGGCGTGACGATGATTGCCGCGCTCAGCTACTACCCGCTGCTACTGGCGATTCACCGACCGCTGGGCATCGCGATCCTGATGTTCGCGATCGTGCGGCTCGTCAACCGGCTGACTCGTCGGCTGCCGCCGTTCCCGACCACGATGGGTCCGGTCGAGCGCCGCGTTGCCAGCTACTCCGAATACCTCTTGTATACACTGCTTTTGGTGCAGCCGCTGATCGGGTGGGCCATGCTGTCGGCCGCCCAGTCACCCGTTGTGTTGGCCGGGGCGATACACCTACCGGCGATCGCCCCGCACAACCTCACCCTGTATGCGGCACTGCGCACCGCCCACACCGTCGGCGCCTATTTACTGTTCGCGACGTTCACCGCGCACATCTGCGCGATGGTGTTCCACACCGTGGGGCTACGCGACGGGATCATCCGTCGAATGAGCTTGTGGCCCAGCAAGAACTCCAAGGGGTAGCGGCGCTCAGCCGTGCAGCGACTTCCTCAGCACGGCCATGGCCCGATCGAACGATTCGGTGGTGGCGGGGACCACACCGACGTAACCGAGGTAGCCGTGCACCAGGGTCTTGGCATTGTCAAGCTGAACCGGAACGCCTGCGGCGGACAGCAATTCGGCATAGCGGATGCCGTCGTCACGCAGCGGGTCGTGCCCGGCCACCGCGACATACGCCGGTGCGAGGCCTGACAGGTCCGTCGCGCGGGCCGGCACCAGCGTGGCCGGCGGATCGGACAGATCCACGTGTCCGGCATACCAGCGGGAGAAGCCCTGGACCGCATCGAGGCCGAGGATGGGTGCCTTGGCGTTCTCGGTGAACGACGGCAGGCTGGTGTCCCACGTGGTGGCCGGGTACCAGAGCAACTGCAAATCCAAGGGGATACCGGCGTCGCGCGCCAGGAGGGCCACGACCGCGCTGAGGTTGCCGCCCGCCGAATCCCCGGCGACGGCGATGTGGTTGGCATCGACACCCAACTCGGCGCCGTTGGCGGCCACCCACTGCGTCACGGCCCACACGTCGTCGACAGCGGCGGGGTACGGATGCTCGGGCGCCAGCCGGTAATCCACCGACACCACCACCGCATCGGCGCCGACGGCGTGCTGGCGGGCCGTGCCGTCGTAAGTGTCCAGGTCACCGAGCGCCCAGCCGCCTCCGTGAATGAACACCACGACCGGCGGCGTCGCGCCATCAGCCGTCGGCGGACGGTACACCCGCACCGGGACCGGGCCGGCCGGCCCCGGGATCACGCGGTCCTCGGTCTGCACCTCGGGATGGACCGGCATCCGCGGAATCTCAGCGAACTGGCGGCGGGCCTCCTCGACACCGATGTCGGTGGATAGTTGGAACGGCACCGCCTCCAGTACCTTCTGCAGGATGGCATCGACAGCCGGTTTCTCATCAGCAACGGACATGCCGCCACCGTACGCACACCGCAGGACGGTGTGGCTGTGGGGCGCCGCGGCAGTGATCGGTGCCGCCTACGGCACGTTTCTCCTCGTGGTGGCCCTGCGGTTGCCGGCCGGTGCCGATCTCACGGGCCAGTTCTTCACCCAGCCCGCGGTCAAGGCGCTGCCCGCGCTGCTGCTGGCCGCCGCCGCGTGGTCACATCCGATCGTGCGGGAACGCCGCTGGCTGGTCGGGGCACTGGTGTTCTCGGCGCTGGGCGACTTTCTGCTGGCGATCCCGTGGTGGCAGCCGTCCTTCGTGCTGGGTCTGGCCGCGTTCCTGGTCGCGCACCTGTGCTTCCTGGGCGCGCTGCTGCCGCTGGCACGACGGTCGACGCCGCGGCTGATCGCCGTCGCGCTCACCGTGGTGGCCTGCCTGGCGCTGTTGACGTGGTTCTGGCCCCGGCTCGTCGAACAGGGGATGGCCGTTCCGGTGGTCGCCTACATCGCGGTGCTCGGAGCCATGGTGTGCACCGCGCTGCTGGCCCGCCTGCCCACCCCGTGGACTGCCGCCGGGGCGGTGTGTTTCGCGGTGTCGGACTCCATGATCGGCATCAGTCAGTTCGTGCGCGGCGACCAGCTGCTCGCCGTGCCGATCTGGTGGGCGTACGCGGCGTCACTGCTGCTGATCACGGCGGGCATGTTCTTCGGTCGAGCGTCGGACAAGTCTGCTAAACCAACGCAGTGACCATCACCCGCCGCGCCGCCGAGCATGAGCCCATCGCGCGGGTGCTTCCCCTGCTCACGGTGCCGCACCTGGACCGCGAATTCGACTATCTGGTGTCGGAGGAGCAATCCGACGACGCCCAGCCGGGCGTGCGGGTGCGGGTCCGCTTCAACGGCAGGCTCGTCGACGCCTACCTGCTGGAGCGGCGTTCCGACACCGACCACACCGGCAAGCTCGGCTGGCTCGATCGGGTGGTCTCGCCTGAACCGGTGCTCACCCCGGAGATCCGGCGGTTGGTCGACGCCGTCGCCGCGCGCTACGCCGGCACCCGCGCCGACGTGCTGCGGCTGGCGGTGCCGCCGCGACATGCCCGGGTGGAGAAGCAGACTCAGGACGAGCCGGCACCGGCTGAGCCGATTCCCGTCGACACCAGCGCCTGGGCTCGCTACGGCCGCGGCGAACAATTCCTGACCGCCATCGGTGAGGGCCGCGCGGCGCGGGCGGTGTGGCAGGCGCTGCCCGGGGAGAACTGGGCGCAACGGCTGGCCGAGGCGGCCGCGGTGGCGGTGAACGCCGGGCTTGGCGTGGTGGCGGTGGTGCCCGATCAGCGCGACGTGGATGCGTTGTATGCCGCGGCCACCGAACGGGTGGCCGCCGCACGCGTCGTCGCGTTGTCGGCAGGGCTGGGGCCATCGGCCCGTTACCGCCGCTGGCTGGCGGCGTTACGCGGGCACGCCCAGTTCGTGATCGGGACCCGCAGCGCCGTGTTCGCCCCGGTGGCCAACCTCGGGCTGGTCCTGGTGTGGGACGACGGCGACGACAACCTCGCCGAACCACGCTCGCCGTATCCGCATGCCCGTGAGGTCGCGATGCTGCGGGCCCATCAGCTGCGGTGTGCGGCGATCATCGGTGGTTACGCGCGCACGGCCGAGGCGCAGGCGTTGGTGCGGACCCGGTGGGCGCACGACGTTGTGGCGGCCCGGCCGGTCGTGCGCGCCGCCGCACCCCGGGTGATCGCCTTGGAGGACAGCGGCTACGCGCAGGAACGCGATCCGGCCGCGCACACCGCCCGGCTGCCGTCCATGGCACTGCAGGCGGCGCGTTCGGCGCTGCAGGCCGGACGCCCCGTACTCATCCAGGTGCCGCGCCGCGGATACGTGCCGTCGTTGGCGTGCGCGCGGTGCCGCGCCGTGACCCGCTGCCGGCACTGCACCGGTCCGCTGGCATTGCCCGATCGGGGTAGCGCGGCCGCCGAATGCCGCTGGTGCGGCCGGGCCGAACCCGCATTGCGTTGTGCGCGTTGTGGTTCGGATGCGGTGCGGGCCGTCGTGGTGGGTGCCCGGCGGACCGCCGAAGAGTTGGGGCGGGCCTTTGCCGGTACCTCGGTGATCACCTCCGGCGGCGACGCAGTGATCCCGACGGTGGGCGATGAGCCGGCCCTGGTGGTCTCTACCCCGGGCGCGGAGCCGATCGCCGCAGGCGGCTACGGCGCGGCTCTGTTGCTCGACGCGTGGGCGCTGCTGGGCCGACAGGATCTGCGCGCGGCCGAGGACACGTTGCGCCGATGGATGGCCGCGACAGCGCTGGTCCGGCCGCGCACCGACGGCGGCGTGGTGGCCGTGGTGGCGGAGTCGGGGATCTCCACGGTGCAGGCGCTGATCCGGTGGGATCCCGTCGGGCACGCCGACGCCGAACTCGACGGCCGCGGCGAGGTAGGTCTGCCGCCCGCGGTACACATGGCGGCCATCGACGGAACCACGACGGCGGTCGCGGCACTGCTCGAAACCGCGCAGCTGCCCGAGGTCGCGGAAACCCTCGGCCCGGTGGAACTACCGGCCGGTGCGCGCCGACCACCCGGTCTGGAACCCGGTGCCGAGGTGAGCCGGATGCTGATCCGAGTGCCGCGCGATGGCGGCCTGGAGTTGGCGGCCGCACTCCGGCGGGCCACGGCGGTGCTGAGCGCGCGCCACGATCAACAGCCGTGTCGCATCCAAATCGATCCGCTGCACATCGGGTAGACAGCGGCACCACATGACTCACAGTGGACGGCTGCGGCGGGCCATCACGTGCCATGCCCGGTGCCGGAGTGCCCGACATGGCCAGGTTGCCGATCGGCGCCCAGAAATGTCGAAAGGTGCTCGAGCAACAGTCTGAGCGTGCGCTCGAGCTGTTCTTGCTGTTGCCTCGGTAGGCCATCGAGCAGCTGACACTCACGCTCCAGGACGGCGCCGACGAGGTCGTCGACTGTAGCCCGGCCAAGTGCGGTGAGTTCGACGTCAACCGCACGTGACTCGCGGCGGCCAGTTCGTTTGACCAGACCCTGTGCCTCCGCCCGATCCACGCGTTGCGTAATTGCCCCGGCTGTGATGAGGGAGGCCGTCGCCAGCTCGCGGGTGGTCATGCGGTACGGCTGTCCGTGGCGCCGCAACGTGGACAGCAGATCCAGGGTGGCCATGTCGGCGTCATGGTCGCGTAGCAGGCGGGCCCGGTCGTCACCGAGAAGTTTCGCGATGTGCCATATCCGCGTCACAATCCCGATGGAATGCACTGGAACATCGGGTAATTCACGCTTCCAGGCGGCGGCGATGGCATCGACGGCATCGTCTGGCGTTGCCTTCATGAGCTCTCCTGCTAGTGTGTTGTTTAGACCTAAACGAACGAGTCTGAACATAGCAGGAGATGCACCAATGCGCACTGTCGTAGTCACCGGTGGCGGCACGGGAATCGGCCGCGAGATCGCCGCTCAATTCGCGACGGAGGGTTGCCACGTTGTCATCACCGGTCGCCGTGCGGACGTCCTCCAGAAGGCGGTGGACGAGATCGGTGGCTCGGTTCGCGCCGTCACCATGGACGGAACCGACCCCGAGCAGACTGCTGACGCGGCACGGGAGATCGGGCCGGTCGACGTGTTGGTCAACAACGCCGGCGGTAACACCGACTTCGACCGGGATGAACCACAGACTTTGCGCGAAGTCGCCGACGCATGGCGCCTGAACGTGGAGAGCAACGTGATGACCGCGGTGCTCATGACGACGGCGCTGCTTCCAGCCATGCCCAGCGGGTCGGCGGTCATCACGATCGGTTCGATTGCCGCGGACAAAGGTGCCGGTTCATACGGAGCCGCCAAAGCAGCCGTCGCGTCCTGGAACGTCGACCTTGCTAGGCGGATCGGCGATCGCGGCATCACCGCCAACATCGTCTCACCGGGTTACATCGCCGATACGGAATTCTTCCGGGACAAGCTCACTGACGACCGTAAGCACGCTCTGATCGACGCGGCGATGACACGGCGGGCGGGAGCGCCCAGTGATATCGCGGCGACCGTACGGTTCCTTGCATCGCCCGGCGCACGTCAAATAACCGGTCAGGCCATCGCCGTCAACGGAGGAGAGTGGACGACTCGTTAGACGTGCGAGTTTCGAACCAAATCGACCCATTGCGCATAGGCTGAGGCGGATATTCACCCGTTTTCGGTGAGTCCCGAACCAGGAGGCTGCCATGCGTCGGGTGTTGTCATGGTTGTTCACGTTGGGGCTCATCGCTTTTGGCCTACTGTGGCCGCTGATCTTCACCGGCGGTTCCGGGTCGGGAACGGGGGGACCCGCCGATCCGGTGATCATCACCGATTACCGGGCCGATTTCACCGTCGACACCGATGGACGGATGACCGCGGTCGAGACCATCACCGGCAATTTTCCCTCGGGGCGCCACGGTCTCTTCCGCTACTGGGATGTGGCCAACCAGAACAACTCCCGGCTCCGTCAGGTACCGGAGATCACCTCGGTCACGGTGGATGGCGCGCCCGCACGGTATGAACTGCTGTGGGAGAACGGCAAGCGGTTCCGGGTGGCCAAGATCGGCGACCCCGACACCACGTTGGACTGGGGACCCCACGTCTTCGAGATGCGCTACACGATCGACGGCGTCCTCGATCCGGGCACCGTCGGTGCCAACCGGACGTTCGCGGCGAATACCGGCAGTCCCGGCGCCCGATCGGCTTTCTACTGGAACGTGATCGCGCCGGCCTGGAACAACACGATCGAGCGGGCCGACATCTCGGTCACCTTGCCCGGCGAGATCACCGGGGCGGGCTGCAGCGTGGGATCGGGCGTGGGCAGTCCCTGCACGGATCTGCGCACCGAAGGCGACACCGTGCGGTTCGGGGCCATCGATCTGGAGCCGCACACACCGGTGACGGTGCGGGCCGGCGTCGACGCGGAGACGCCGCCGCAGGTCGGCTTGCCGTGGCCCTACACCTGGGACCGGATCGTCGGCCAGTCAGTGCCCGCACTGGCCTGGATCGCCTTGCTGACCGTGGGAATGGCACTGCTCGGCCTTTACCTCTCGCGGACCACCGTCGAACCGCCACCGGGATTTCCGGTGCAGTACGCGCCGCCGGACGGTTTGGGGCCGGTGCAGGTCGAGTACATCCGCACCGAAAATATCCCCAAGAACGGACTCAGTGCGACGCTGTTCCACCTCGCCGACCGAGGACTCGTGGAGTTGCGGCAGGTCAGCGACAAGCACTGGAAGGTCAAGGGTCTCGCCAAGCCGGCGGATTGGGCGGATGTCGATCCGGTCGGTATCGATGTGGGCGCAGCCCTCAAGGTGATGTCACCGGGCGCCGAATTCTCGGCGAAGAACACCGCCGCATCGGGCAAGAAGCTGAGCAGCGCCAAGGTCGGCATGGCCGGCGCCGCCCGGCGATGGGCCTTCGACAGCGGCCTGCTGGTCAAGCGCCGCAAGGAGTGGTGGGTTCTCGTCGCCAACGTGGTGGCATTTCTGGCTGCGGTGGCCGGTTTCTGGTTGTGGTTCGGAATCCCGATCACGTTGTGGGGGCTGCCCTTCGCGGCATTCTTTGTGTTCTCGGTGAGTGTCTGGTCCGGCGGTGTGGGAACTCGCCGCACCGCCGCCGGCCGCGAACTGTGGTCGCGGGCCGAGGGATTTCACCGGTTGCTGTCCACTGACTCCGCCGAGACCAGATTCGACTTCGCCGCCCGCAAAGACCTGTATTTGGCCTACGTTCCGTTCGCGGTGGCCGGTGGCGCCGCGGCGCTGTGGGCCAAGAAGTATCAGGATTCCGTGGGCGGCGTTGCACCCCAGCCTGGTTGGTACAACTCGTCGTCTTCGTCGGACAGCGGCCACGGATTCACGGGCGGATCGGGCGGCGCAGACTTCGACAGTTTCGAATCGGCACTGTCGTCATCGATCGGGGCGTACACCGCCTCGCAATCGTCGTCATCATCATCGTCGTCGAGCGGAGGGTCGTCGTCCGGCGGCGGTGGTGGCGGCGGCGGCGGAGGGGGAGGAGGCGGATCGTGGTGAGACTGCTGTTGGTCGTGGTGCTGGTACTCGCGGTGGCGGCATTGGTGGGGTTCATCGTCGGCTACAACAAGTTGAAGACGGCCGACGTGCACGTCGCCGAGGCGCTGAGCGGCATCGACGTCGAGCTGACCCGCCGGGCCGCGCTGATCCCGGCGCTGGTGCACACCGTCGCGACCTTCGCCTCACACGAGACGGCGGTCCTCGGCCGAGTCAGCAGCGCCCAGGCGGCTCTGGCCTCAGCCACCGGTGGTCCCTCGGTGGTGCAGCGCAGCGCGGCCGAACATGATCTCGACGCGGCGCTCACCGGGGTGATGGCGCTGGGATCGTCCTACCCCCAACTCAATTCGTCGAACAACTTTCTGAACTTGCAGGAGAACCTGGCCGACACCGAGAACAAGCTCGCGTTCGCCCGCCAGTACTACAACGACGCTGTCGCCACCCTGAACCGCCTGGTCGGAACGATCCCGTGGGTGTATCTCGCGCCGCTGGCCGGGGTGTCGGAGCGGGAGTACTACCAGGTGCCGCATTAGGGAAGCAGCGGGCCGGATCCCTAAACTGGGGCGGTGCGTCTTGTCTTTGCCGGAACTCCAGAGCCCGCCCTCCCGTCGTTGCAGCGGCTCATCGACTCGCCCCGCCACGATGTGGTCGCGGTGCTGACCCGGCCCGACGCCGCTGCCGGCCGTCGCGGCAAGCCCGCACCGTCCCCCGTGGCACAGCTGGCGCTCGAGCATGACATCCCTGTTCTGAAACCGGCCAAGCCCAACTCGGACGAGTTCGTCGCCGAGCTGACCGAGCTGGCACCGGACTGCTGCGCGGTGGTCGCCTACGGGGCGCTGTTGAGTGAACGTCTGCTCGCGGTGCCCCGGCACGGCTGGATCAATCTGCACTTCTCGTTGCTGCCGGCCTGGCGCGGGGCGGCGCCGGTGCAGGCCTCCCTGGCGGCCGGTGACGAGGTGACCGGAGCGACGACGTTCCTGATCGAACCGGCCCTCGATTCCGGTCCGGTCTACGGCGTGGTGACCGAGCGGGTGCGTGACACCGATACGGCGGGCGATCTGCTTGGGCGACTTGCCGATTCGGGTGCGGAACTGCTGGAGTCCACGTTGGACGGCGTCGCCGAGGGGGCGCTGACCGCGGTGCCCCAGCCCGCCGACGGGGTGAGCCTCGCGCCCAAGATCACCGTGGAGTCCGCCCGGGTGCGCTGGGATCTGCCGGCTCACGTGGTCGACCGGCAGATCCGATCGGTGACACCGAATCCGGGTGCCTGGACGATGATCGGGGATCTCCGCGTCAAGGTCGGTCCGGTCACGGTGGATCAGTCGGAGGATTCGTTGGCCGCCGGTGAAATTCGCGTCGAACGCAACGCGGTGTTGGTCGGCACGGGTTCGCAACCGGTGCGGTTGGGGCAGATCCAGCCACCCGGCAAGAAACTCATGAGCGCCGCCGACTGGGCGCGCGGCGCGCGGTTGGAGGATTCGGTGCGCGCATCATGACCAATACGCCGAACCGGTCCAACCGGCCCAATCGTCCGCCGCAACGCAACCGCCAACACCGGCGCACGCCGCTGGATCCCGCCCGCCGGGCCGCATTCGACGTGCTGCGTGCCGTATCCGAGCGTGATTCCTACGCCAACCTGGCGCTGCCGGCGCTGCTGCGCGAGCGGGGGATCGAGGGGCGGGATGCGGCCTTCGCCACCGAACTGACCTACGGCGCCTGCCGCACCCGCGGGCTGCTCGACGCCGTCATCGCCGCGGCCGCCGGGCGCCCGCCCGAGCAGATCGATCCGGTGCTGCTCGACCTGTTGCGGCTGGGCACCTACCAGCTGCTGCGCACCCGGGTGGAGCCGCATGCCGCGGTATCCACCACCGTTGAGCAGGCCGGTATCGAATTCGATACGGCCCGAGCAGGTTTCGTCAACGGCGTGCTGCGCACGATTTCGCGCAGCAGTGAACAGGACTGGATGGAGCAGCTCGCGCCATCGGCGGCCACCGACCCGGTCGGACATGCCGCCTTCCTGCACGCCCACCCGCGGTGGATCGCTCAGGCCTTCACCGACGCGTTGGGAGCCCGGGCCGGTGAACTCGATGCGCTGCTGACAAGTGACGACGAACGGCCGGTGGTGCACCTGGCCGCTCGGCCCAATGCGTTGACGGCGGAAGAGCTGGCCGCCCAAGCCGACGGGACCGTCGGCCGCTACTCGCCGTACGCGGTGTATCTGCCGGGCGGTGATCCCGGCCGGCTGGCTGCCATCCGTGACGGCGCGGCCCAGGTCCAGGACGAGGGCAGTCAACTGGTGGCCCGCGCGCTCACCTTGGCCGAGCTCGACAGCCCGGACAACGGCCGTTGGCTCGATCTGTGTGCCGGCCCCGGCGGCAAGACCGCACTGCTGGCCGCGATCGGCGCGGCCTCGGGTGCCCGGGTGACCGCGGTCGAACCGACCCCTCGGCGCGCCGACCTGGTCGAGGAGAACGTCCGCGGACTCGACGTCGACGTGCACCGCGTGGACGGGCGGGAGTCCGGTCTGGAACCCGGATTCGACCGGGTCCTGGTTGACGCTCCCTGCACGGGGCTGGGAGCGCTGCGCCGTCGCCCAGAGGCGCGCTGGCGGCGCCAGCCAGGGGATGTCCCCGGCCTGGCGAAACTGCAGCGCGAACTGCTGGCCGCGGCCATCAAGCTGACTCGCCCCGGCGGCGTGGTGCTCTACGCCACGTGTTCGCCGCACCTGGCCGAGACGGTCGGGGTGGTGGCCGACGCCGTGCGCAGACATTCGGTGACCCAGCTGGACACCCGGGCGTTGTTTGCCCCGGCCGACGACCTCGGTGACGGGCCGCACGTCCAGCTGTGGCCGCACCGGCATGGGACCGATGCGATGTTCGCGGCCGCCCTGAAAGTAGGGTGAACGCCATGGCAGAACCCCTTATCGCCCCGTCCATCTTGTCCGCCGACTTCGCGCGGCTGTCCGATGAGGTCGCCGCGGTGGCGGGTGCCGACTGGCTGCACGTCGACGTGATGGACAACCACTTCGTGCCCAACCTCACGCTGGGCCTGCCGGTGGTCGAGTCGTTGCTCAAGGTGACCGACATCCCGATGGATTGCCACCTGATGATCGACAACCCCGAGCGCTGGGCCCCGCCGTACGCCGAGGCCGGTGCGTACAACGTGACGTTCCACGCCGAGGCGACCGACAACCCGGTCGGCGTGGCTCGCGATATCCGCGCTGCCGGCGCGAAGGCCGGCCTGTCAGTGAAGCCGGGCACCCCGTTGGAGCCGTACCTGGAGATCCTCAAAGAGTTCGACACCCTGCTGGTGATGTCGGTGGAGCCCGGCTTCGGCGGTCAGAAGTTCATCCCGGAAGTGCTGGCCAAGGTGGGCACCGTGCGCCGGCTCGTCGACTCGGGCGAGCTGACCATCGTCGTCGAGATCGACGGCGGCATCAACGCCGACACGATCGAGCAGGCCGCCGAGGCAGGCGTCGACTGCTTCGTCGCAGGCTCCGCGGTGTACAGCGCGGCCGATCCGGCCGAAGCGGTGAAATCTCTGCGCCGGCAGGCCGCGAGCAGCTCCAAACATCTGACGCTATGACGTCTGCGGCCGTGATGCGCTTGGCCATCGAGCAGGCCGAAGAGGTCAAGGGCACGACCTATCCCAATCCGCCTGTCGGAGCGGTGATCCTGGACCGTGACGGGCAGGTGGCCGGGGTCGGTGGGACACAGCCGGCCGGTGGCCCGCACGCCGAGGTGGTGGCTTTGCAGGTAGCGGGCGAGCGCGCCGCCGGGGGCACCGCCGTCGTCACCCTGGAGCCCTGCAATCACCATGGCCGGACTCCGCCATGTGTGGATGCGCTTCTGGCGGCAGGGATTTCGACGGTGGTCTATGCGGTGTCCGATCCCAACCCCGTGGCGGCGGGCGGTGCGCAACGGCTCACCGACGGCGGTGTCACGGTCAGCACCGGTCTGTTGGCCGACGAGGTGGAACAGGGCCCGCTGAGGGAGTGGCTGCACAAGCAGCGCACCGGATTACCGCATGTGACATGGAAGTTCGCGACGAGTGTGGACGGTCGCAGCGCGGCTGCCGACGGCTCGAGCCAGTGGATCACCAGTGAGGCCGCACGCGCCGACGTCCATCGCAAGCGGGCCGCGGCCGATGCGATCGTGGTGGGTACCGGAACGGTGTTCGTCGATGATCCGACGCTGACCGCGCGGCGGGCCGATGGTTCGCTCACCAGCCATCAGCCGCTGCGCGTGGTGGTGGGCATGCGCGAGGTGTCACCGGACGCCAAGGTGCTCAACGAGGATTCGCACACGATGCTGATCCGTACTCACGATCCACTCGAGGTGATGCGGTCGCTGGGCGACCGCACCGATGTGTTCCTGGAGGGCGGCCCGACCCTTGCCGGGGCGTTCCTGCGCGCGGGTGTGGTCAATCGGATCCTGGCTTATGTGGCGCCGATATTGCTGGGTGGTCCGATCACGGCGGTCGATGACATCGGCGTGCCGAGCATCGTGCACGCGCAGCGGTGGCGATTCGACGGCATCAACGCCATCGGGCCGGATGTTCGCCTGAGCCTGGTACCCAACTGATAGCAGGCTCGCAGTAGGTAGCCAGCTCAAGTTAGGGTGACCTAAGTTACGCTCGTCAAATGCCGAGCGCTGTCGGTGGAGATCGGTACACTCGTACCAGAGCGCGTTCACTGCCGAATATGCGCCGAGTGAACTCGAGCAAAGGACGCGACCATGACTGCACTGCAGGACTGGCTCCCCAGCACGCCGTGGACTCCCCGCACGATTCGCACGCTGGTGCGCGCCCCGCTGCGCATGGTGATGCCCAGCCGGCCAGTGGAGACCGACCGGGCACCACGATTGCTCACTCCCGGGACCGAACGCTGCTGAGCCGGTCAGCCGGAGCGGTGCCGGCCCTGCGGCTCCTGCCGCGGTAGCTGGGCCGTCTCGTCGGCGGACTGGACCGGCAGCACCTGCGTCGGGAGGTACAGCTGCCCGGTCGAAGCGTCACCGTCATCATCACCATCACCACTGGGCGGTTCGGCGGGCTCGTCGACGTGGACGTTGCGGGCGGCGATCAGCAGGCCGAGTACCGCACCCACCACGCACACGATCGCGGTGATCCCGAAGATATCGCCGTACATCGAAACGTAGGCCTCGCGATAGCGAATCGCCTGAGACGCCAGCCGTTCTTGCAGCGACATGGAGCCGGTGTTCGCCGCGGCCGACAGGTTGGCCAGGTGCTGATTGAAGCGGTAGAGGCCCCACGCGGACAGGCCCGCCATGCCGATCAGCATGCCGATCATCCGGGCCACGACGACGAATGCCGAGGCGATGCCGTGCTGTGCGGCAGGCACCACCCGCAGCGAGGCCGATGTCAGCGGGGCGATCACCAATCCGAGCCCCAGGCCCACGATCGCAAGATCGGTGTCCATCACCGGTAGCCGGAACAGCGCCAGGTTGTAGGTGTTGTCGAGCACGGTGATGGACCAGTGACTGATCATCCAGAAGCCACCGGCCGCGATCATCAGGCCGGCGAAGCTGACGATGCGGTCGCCGACCCTGGTGGCGATCCAGCCGCCGATCAGGGCACCGATCGGCAGCGCGATCAGGAACCGCAGCAGCAGGAACGCGGCGTCGTACTTGTCCTTGCCCAGCACGCCCTGGCCGAACAGTTCGACGTTGACCAGCGTGACCATCAGGGCGGCACCGGTGCACAACGACGCGGCCAGCGCGGCCAGGAACGGTCGGAACCGTACGCCCGCGGGTTCGATCAGCCGGGTGCGGGCCACCTTCTCCCAGACGAAGAATGCGACGGCCGCCACCAGCGCGCCGATCAGCACCGGAAGGCCCCAGCTGGGCAGCACCTGTTTGCCATCCGGTTCCGGGTTGTACAGGCCGACAACCGCCAGGCCCAGCGTGATCGCGAGCAGGACGCCGCCGATGACGTCGACCTTCTCGGGGTGCTCGCTCGGCTCCTTGCCCGGCAGGCTGAAATGGATCATCACCATGGCGATGACCGCCAGCGGCACGTTGATCCAGAACACCGACTGCCAGTGATGGAACAGCGCCACCGCGCCGATGCCGTACAGCGGACCGAGAACGCTGCCGAACTCCTGGGCGGCGCCGACGCCGCCCAGCACCGCGGCACGGTTACGCGCCGCCCACAGGTCGGCGGCCAGCGCCAGGGTCACGGGCAGCAGCGCCCCGCTCGCGGTGCCCTGCACCACGCGGCCGATGACCAGAGTGGTCAGGTCCCCTGAGAGCGCGGTGATCACCGAGCCGACCGCGAAACCGGCCAAGCCGATCTGGATCAGCATCTTGCGGCCGAACCGGTCCGAGGCCCGGCCCAACAGCGGCATGGCGGCGATGTAGCCCAGCAGGTAGCCCGTGATGATGGGCGTGACCTGCTGGATCTTGTTGATCGCGATACCGACGTCGGACATGATGTCGGTCATGATCGTGACCACGACGTAGGTGTCGAGGGCGCCGAGCAGCACGGCCAGGCTGCCCGCGCTGATCGCGATGTTGCGGTTACGGCCGGTGCGCACCGCCTGCGCGGCCTGCATCAGGACGCGGGCTTGGTGACGGTGACCTGCTTGCCCCAGTCAGTCAGCGTCATGGTGACGCTGTTGCCGGGGGTGGGTTCGAGCTTGGCCTGCAGGAGGGTGTGGTTTCCGTCCTCGGTGATCCACGCGGTTCCCGGGACGGGGCCTTCGGCCTTGAGCTGCGGGGCGATCTTGTTGACCGCGTCGGCGCTGACGGTGCCGGTGACCCGGACCGCTTCGGTGCCGTTGATGGATTCGCGGCCGTCGGCCTTGGGATCGCTGAAGTTGGCCAGCACATTGGCCAGGCCGTTGTCGGGGTTCAGGATCGCCGAGATGTCGTAGATGTTCGCCGCGGGTCCGTAGTTGGACAGCGGATCGCCGGGGGTGAGCGCGGCGTACAGATCGCCGCCTGCCACCACGAACTTCGCGTCGGCCAGCTTCTGGCCCGCGAACAGCAGGTCGGCGGTGCCCTGGGCGGCGACCTCGGGGGTGTTGGTCAGGTCACCGTCGAGCTTCTCCACCGGAAGCCCTTGGATGGTGCCCTGCACCGTCAGCAGCAGATGCACGCTCTGCTGGGCCTTGGTGCTGGCCGAAGACTCCTGCAGCAGCTGGGCCGCATCGGGCAGCGGGGCGTTCGACTTCTCCGAAGTGGAGGACGAGCAGCCGGCAACCAGGGCGGCCGCTGCGAAGAGAATTGCGAGTAAGGACTGGACTGCGAAGCGTGGGCGCGTCTGCATGACTGCATCGTAGAGGTTCGCGACAGCCGGGCGTTTTCTTCAACTCGCAGTCGGGCCGAATAGTCTGGTCGGCGTGTTCACCGGAATCGTTGAAGAGCTGGGTGTCCTGGTCGACAAGGCGGAGCTGACCGATGCCGCCCGATTCACCATCCGCGGACCCGTGGTCACCGCCGACGCCGGTCACGGCGATTCGATCGCGGTGAACGGGGTCTGCCTGACCGTGGTGGACGTCCTGCCCGACGGTGCGTTCACCGCCGACGTCATGGGGGAGACCCTCAACAGGTCGAGCCTGGGCGGCGTCGGGGTCGGCAGCCAGGTGAACCTGGAGCGGGCGGCCGCGGTCAACAGCCGCCTCGGTGGCCACATCGTGCAGGGCCACGTGGACGGCACCGGGACTGTGATTTCCCGCACGCCCTTCGACCACTGGGAAGTGGTCCGCATCGGGCTGCCCGCCGCGCTGTCGCGGTATGTCGTGGAGAAGGGATCGATCACCGTCGACGGGGTGTCGCTGACGGTGTCCGCAGTGGCCGACGAATGGTTCGAGGTCTCACTGATTCCCACCACGCGTGAACTCACCACCCTGGGGCAGGCAGCCGTGGGGACGACGGTCAACCTCGAGGTCGACATCATCGCCAAGTACGTGGAGCGGCTGATGACCGGTCCCGGTGAGTAAGAGCTGGCAATAACCGCTGGATTTCAGTGGTTCATACTGGAGTGGCGTTGGGTCCCGCATCGGGACCCGGCATTCGAACAGGCAAGGTGGCGCAGATGACCAGGCTCGATTCCGTCGAGAGGGCGATAGCCGATATCGCGGCGGGCAAAGCCGTGGTGGTGATCGACGACGAAGATCGCGAGAACGAGGGCGATCTGATCTTCGCTGCCGAGAAGGCCACCCCGGAACTCGTCGCGTTCATGGTCCGCTACACCTCCGGCTACCTGTGTGTGCCGCTCGACGGTGAGATCTGCGACCGGCTGGGCCTGCTGCCGATGTACGCGGTCAACCAGGACAAGCACGGTACCGCCTACACCGTCACAGTCGACGCGAAAAAGGATGTGGGAACCGGTATTTCGGCTTCCGACCGGGCCACCACCATGCGTGCGCTCGCCGATCCGTCCGCCGTCGCCGACGATTTCACCAAACCCGGCCACGTGGTTCCGTTGCGGGCCAAGGACGGTGGCGTGCTGCGCCGTCCCGGACACACCGAGGCCGCCGTGGACCTGGCCCGCCTGGCCGGGCTGCAGCCCGCCGGCGCCATCTGCGAGATCGTCAGCCAGAAGGACGAAGGCGACATGGCGCGCACCGACGAGCTGCGTGTCTTCGCCGACGACCATGACTTGGCGCTGATCTCGATCGCCGACCTGATCGAGTGGCGTCGCAAGCACGAGAAGCACATCGAGCGCATCGCCGAGGCGCGCATCCCGACCCGGCACGGCGAGTTCGTGGCGGTCGGTTACAAGAGCATCTACGAGGATGTCGAACATGTCGCGCTGGTGCGCGGCGACATCGCCGGGCCGGCCAGCGACGGTCACGACGTCCTGGTCCGCGTGCACTCCGAATGCCTGACCGGGGACGTCTTCGGCTCCCGGCGCTGTGACTGCGGCCCGCAACTGGACGCCGCGATGGCGATGGTGGCCCGCGAGGGCCGCGGCGTGGTGCTCTACATGCGCGGGCACGAGGGCCGTGGCATCGGTCTGATGCACAAACTGCAGGCGTATCAGCTGCAGGATGCCGGCGAGGACACCGTCGACGCGAACCTGAAGCTCGGCCTGCCTGCCGACGCCCGCGATTACGGCATCGGCGCGCAGATTCTGGTCGACCTCGGCATCAGGTCCATGCGGCTGCTGACCAACAACCCGGCCAAGCGGGTGGGTCTGGACGGTTACGGGCTGCACATCATCGAGCGGGTACCGCTGCCCGTGCGGGCCAACTCGGAGAACATCCGCTACCTGATGACCAAGCGGGACCGCATGGGTCACGATCTCGTCGGCCTCGAAGATTACGACGAAGCGGTGAGCATGGACGACTACGACGAGGCGGTGTACCTGCTCGGCGACCGTCGGCCGCCCACCGCGACCGATTCGGGATCGAGCCTGTGAGCGCCCACGGCGTTCCGGATCTGCCCCAGGTCGACGCCTCTGATGTGAAACTCGCCATCGTCGCGAGCACCTGGCACACCACGATCTGCGATGCGCTGCTGGAGGGCGCCCGCAAGGTCGCCGTCGAGGCCGGAATCGCCGATCCGAAAGTGGTGCGGGTGCTCGGTGCCATCGAAATCCCGGTGGTGGCACAGGCATTGGCCGCGACCCACGATGCGGTCGTGGCGTTGGGCGTGGTGATCCGCGGCCAGACACCGCATTTCGACTACGTGTGCGACGCGGTGACGCAGGGCCTGACCCGGGTGTCGCTCGACGCCTCCACCCCGGTCGCCAACGGTGTACTGACCACCGACAACGAGGCGCAGGCTCTCGATCGCGCCGGTCTGGCGGATTCGACCGAGGACAAAGGCGCCCAGGCGGCGGCGGCGGCGTTGTCCACCGCGCTGACGCTGCGGGAGCTGCGCGCCGACGCGTGACACAGATGACTGCACAAACCTGGGACATCGACGTCCGCCCCTATCGGACACCGTATTTCGCCTACGGTGCGGCACTGGTGATCTTCCTGGCGCACGTCGCGGTGGGGGTGCTGCTGAAGGTCGGCTCCACCGGGGTGCTCTTCCAAACCTCGGATCAGGTGGCCATCGCCTTGCTGGGAGCGATCATCGGCGGAGTGGTGCTGATGTTCGCGCGGCCCCGCCTGAAGGTGGGCCCGGCGGGGGTGGCGGTCCGGAACCTGATCGGGTTCAAGGTGATTCCCTGGTCCGACGTGCTCGGCGTGTCCTTTCCGGTCGGGGCCCGTTGGGCCAGGGTGGAGCTTCCCGACGACGAGTACATTCCGGTGATGGCGATCCAGGCGATCGACAAGGGGCGTGCGGTCGCGGCCATGGACGAGGTTCGCGACCTGATCGACCGGTACCGGTCAAACCTCGCCTGACACCGCGAGATCAGCCGGCGTCGCCCAGCACCTGGCCCTCACGGCGGGGGTCGGCCCCGCCGATCCAGCCAGACGACGTGCGTACCAGGGCTGAGAGCCCGCTGGACTGATCGGCCAGCGACACCTGATGCCCGAGTGCCCGCAGTCCCTCGACCAGCTGGTCACGGTCTCCGTTGGCGACGGTGTCGACCAACGGATGCTCGCCGCCGATGTTGGTGACGGGCGTGTTGGCCGCGCCGAAATCGATCATCGACACCGCCTGCTGCGGGTCCAGGTTCCAATCCATGATGCCCACAAGGGTTTTCACGACGTACTGGATGATCACCGCGCCGCCGGGGGAGCCCAGGACGGCATAGAGCGGACCGCGTTGCGGCCCCGCCTTGTCGAAGACCAGTGTCGGTGCCATGGTGCTGCGCGGGCGCTTGCCGGGCTGGACCCGGTTGGGTATCGGATGACCTTCGGTGCTGATCGGCTCGGCCGAGAAGTCGGTGAGCTGGTTGTTGAGCAGGAAGCCGTCGACCATGTGGAACGAACCGAAGGCGGACTCGATCGTGGTGGTCAGCGACGCGGCGTTGCCGAAGCTGTCGATGATGCTGATCTGGCTGGTGCCGTGCTCAGGTGCGGGCGGGATGGTCATCGGGGGCGCGAAGTCCCCGGGCGCGGCCACCCCCATCGTGTGGTTCCTCGAAATCAGGGCGGCCCGTCCCGTGAGGTAGGCGCCGTCCAACAGACGCTCGGGTGATCCGCCGGGTAGCGGGACGAAATCGGTGTCGGCCACGTAGCGGTCGCGGTCGGCGTAGGCCAGGCGCTCGGCCTCCGAGACCAGGTGCACCCCGGTCACCGACGGATGACCGCCGTTGCGGTCGACGCGGCTCGGCTTGTAGTTGCTCATGGGGAAGTGCTCCAGCATGCCCAGGGTGGCCGCCACCGCGATGCCGCCCGAGGAGGGCGGTGGCATACCGCAGACCTCCCGGCCGCGGTAGGTGGTGCACAACGGATCGCGTTGTTTGACGGTGTAGCCGGCGAGGTCCTGCTCGGTGATGGCACCCGGCGTGCGGCCGCCGGCCGGGTCGGCGGCCGCAGACACGACAGCGCGGGCGATGTCGCCGGTGTAGAACGCCTGCGCCCCCTCAGAGGCGATGGCGCCCAGCGTTTTCGCATACGCCGGATTCGTCATGCGGGTGCCGACGGGTTTCGGGCTGCCATCGGGGTTGAGGAAGTAGCCGCCGGCGGCGGGATCCAGCCGGAGTTGGGCGTCGGCGTCGTCGATGGCAGCCGCCAGTCGTGGGCTGATGTCGAATCCGCGATCGGCCATCGATACGGCCGGATCGAACAGATCGCGCCAGGTCTTCTTGCCGAACTGGCGATGCACGTCGTCGAGCAGCCTCACGATGCCCGGCACCCCGATGGAGCGGCCCGACGACCGGGCATCGGGTTTGGGGCCGCTGCGGTCGGTCTCGGACACCCAGCGCAGGTAGTTCTCGGTCGCCGCGGCCGGCGCGGTTTCTCGTCCGTCATATGCGCGTACCGCATTGCCGGCCGCGTCGTAGTACAGCAGGAAGCCGCCGCCGCCGATGCCGGAGGACTGTGGTTCGACGAGGCCGAGCACGGCCTGCGCGGTCACCAGCGCGTCGGCCGCGGTGCCGCCGTCGCGCAGCACCTTGCAGGCGGCTTCGGTCGCCAGCGGGTTGGCGGTCGCCACCGTGTAGGTCGCGGTGCGGACGGCGGTCATGTCGCTGCGGTAGCCGGTGCCGATTTCGGGGTTGGTCGCCGGGTCCCGGGACGGTGGTGGCGCGGGCTGCGGGGCCGCGGTTGGCGGGCGCACGGTTGGCGGGGGCGGTGCACGAGGAGGTTTGGGTAGCGGAGTGCCGTTGGACAGGATCTGACACGGTCCGGCGTCGGACGTCGCCGGGCGCCGACTGCCATCGGCGCATCCGGCAAGGATCACGGCGAGGACACTGAGCAGGGCGATGACCGAACGGGTGGACGCCAGCAACCGCACAGTTCGACGGTAGCGGAGTTCCGTCGGATCGCGGCAGTAACCTGGAAACCGTGCCCGATCCAGCGACGTACCGGCCGGCGCCCGGATCGATACCAGTGGAGCCGGGCGTGTACCGGTTCCGGGACCCACACGGCCGCGTCATATACGTCGGTAAGGCCAAAAGCCTGCGTAGTCGGCTGACCTCGTACTTCGCCGACATTTCGAGCCTGGCGCCACGCACCCGACAGATGGTGATGACGGCGGGCAGTGTCGAGTGGACGGTGGTCACCACCGAGGTCGAGGCTCTGCAGCTCGAGTACAACTGGATCAAGGAGTTCGATCCGCGCTTCAACATCCGCTACCGCGATGACAAGACGTATCCGGTGCTGGCGGTCACCCTCAACGAGGAGTACCCGCGGCTGATGGTGTATCGCGGGCCGCGGCGCAAAGGTGTGCGCTACTTCGGCCCGTATTCGCATGCGTGGGCGATCCGGGAGACACTCGACCTGCTCACCCGGGTGTTTCCGGCCAGGACGTGCTCGGCCGGAGTGTTCAAGCGGCACAGGCAGATCGACCGTCCGTGCCTGCTCGGCTACATCGACAAGTGTTCCGCGCCGTGCATCGGCCGGGTCAGTGCCGAGGAACACCGCCGCATCGTGCTGGATTTCTGCGACTTCCTGGCCGGCAAGACCGACCGGTTGGCCCGCGACATGGAACAGCAGATGACGGCGGCGGCCGAGGAGCTGGACTTCGAGCGGGCCGCCAGGCTGCGCGACGACATCGCGGCGCTCAAACGCGCGCTGGAGAAACAGGCCGTGGTGCTCGGCGACGGTACGGATGCCGACGTGGTGGCATTCGCCGACGATGATCTCGAGGCGGCCGTGCAGGTGTTCCACGTGCGTGGCGGCCGGGTGCGGGGTCAGCGCGGTTGGATCGTCGAGAAGTCTTCGGAGCCGGAGGCGACCCGTGATTCGGAGCCGGAGGACCAAAGTCAGTCCGGGCGACAACAATTGGTCGAGCAGTTCCTCACCCAGTTCTACGGCGAGCAGGCCGAACTGGGCGGCGCGGCCGACGAGGCGACCAACCCGGTGCCGCGGGAGGTGCTGGTGCCGGTGCTGCCGCCGAATGCCGACGAACTGTCGGCATGGTTGTCGGGCCTCCGCGGCTCTCGGGTGAGCCTGCGCGTGCCGGTGCGCGGCGACAAACGCACACTGGCCGAGACAGTTCAACGCAATGCGCGCGAGGCGCTGGCCCAGCACAAACTCAAACGGGCGGGCGACTTCAACGCCAGATCGGAAGCGCTGCAGAGCATTCAGGATTCCCTCGGTCTGGCAGACGCGCCGTTGCGGATCGAATGCGTGGACATCAGCCATGTGCAGGGCACCGACGTGGTCGCCTCGCTGGTGGTGTTCGAGGACGGGGTGCCACGAAAGTCGGACTACCGGCACTACGCGATCCGCGAGGCCGCCGGTGAAGGACGCTCGGACGACGTCGCCTCCATCGCCGAGGTGACCCGGCGCCGTTTCCTGCGGCACACGAGCGATACCCAGCCCGAGGCGGGGGCCGACCAGCGTCCGCGCCGATTCGCCTATCCGCCCAATCTGTTCGTCGTGGACGGCGGCGCCCCTCAGGTCAATGCGGCGGCCGCGGTGCTCGAGGAACTGGGCGTGACCGATGTCGCGGTGATCGGACTGGCCAAGCGCCTGGAAGAAGTGTGGGTACCTTCGGAACCCGATCCGATCATCTTCCCGCGCAACAGCGAGGGTCTGTACTTGCTGCAGCGTGTGCGCGACGAGGCACACCGGTTCGCGATCAGCTATCACCGCAGCAAGCGGTCCAAGCGGATGACCGCGTCGGCCCTCGACTCGGTGCGGGGTTTGGGTGAGCAGCGTCGCAAGGCGTTGGTGACGCACTTCGGATCCGTGGCGCGACTCAAGGAGGCGACGGTCGAGGAGATCACCGCGGTGCCGGGGATCGGTGTGACGACGGCGAAGGCCGTCCTCGCTGCGCTCGGCGGCGGGCCGCCCATCGAGCACGGCGGTGGGCCGCCAATCGAGACGAGCGGGGATGGCCCGCGAAGTGAGAACAGCGCCGGACTGGGCGATTCAGGGGCGCCCGCAACGGTTATCGAGGATGATCGACGCAGGGTGTCGGGATGACAGGTAACGGGGACATGGAAAGCCAGGCGGATCGCGCATGAACGAACATCTGCGCGAGGGCGGCATCGTGGGTGGTGCGGACGCCGACCCGGAAATCGACGTGGTGCTGGTCACCGGCTTGTCCGGGGCCGGGCGCGGTACCGCTGCGAAGGTGTTGGAGGACCTCGGCTGGTATGTCGCCGACAACCTGCCGCCGGAGCTGATCGCCCGCATGGTCGAGTTGGGGTTGGCCGCCGGATCGCGCATCACCCAGCTGGCTGTGGTGATGGATGTGCGCTCGCGCGGTTTCACCGGCGATCTCGATTGGGTGCGCAACGAATTGGCGGCCCGCAGCATCACCCCTCGGGTGCTGTTCCTTGAGGCGTCCGACGACATCCTGGTGCGTCGCTATGAGCAGAACCGGCGCAGTCACCCGCTGCAGGGCACGCAGACCCTGGCCGAGGGGATCGCCGCCGAGCGGGCGTTGCTGGCGCCGGTGCGTGCGGCGGCCGATCTGGTGATCGACACATCGGCGCTCCCAGTGCCGGCGTTGCGTGAGAGCATCGAGCGTGCGTTCGGCGGCGAGACCGTCGCCTACACGAATGTCACCGTGGAGTCGTTCGGCTACAAGTACGGGCTGCCGATGGACGCGGACACGGTGATGGACGTCCGGTTCCTGCCGAACCCGCACTGGGTTGACGAGTTACGCCCGCACACCGGTCAACATCCGGATGTGCGTGACTATGTATTGGGACAACCGGGGGCCAGGGAATTTCTCGACACCTACCATCGTCTGTTGGACGTGGTGATCGCCGGATACCGCCGGGAGGGGAAGCGTTATATGACCGTCGCCATCGGCTGTACCGGCGGCAAACATCGCAGCGTGGCGATCGCCGAGGCGCTGGCGCAGCGGTTGCAGGGTGGTGACGGGCTCACCGTGCACGTGCTGCACCGGGATCTGGGGCGCGAATGACATCCCGCGCGCGAGGAGTACGAATGAATCCCGCACGCGAGGAGGATAATTGACCCCGCGCATCGTGGCCCTCGGCGGAGGGCACGGGTTGTACGCCACCCTGTCCGCGGCTCGCCGGCTCACACCGCACGTGACGGCCGTGGTGACGGTTGCCGATGACGGTGGGTCCTCGGGCCGGCTGCGCAGCGAACTCGATGTGGTGCCACCCGGCGATCTGCGGATGGCGTTGGCGGCGTTGGCCTCCGACAGCCCGCACGGTCGGCTGTGGGCGACGATCATCCAGCACCGGTTCGGTGGCAGCGGCGCGCTGGCCGGCCACCCGATCGGCAATCTGATCTTGGCGGGCCTCAGTGAAGTGCTGGCCGATCCGGTCGCCGCCCTCGACGAACTCGGCCGCATCCTGGGCGTGAAGGGCCGGGTGCTGCCGATGTGCCCGATCGCCCTGCAGATCGAGGCCGACGTCGCGGGGCTGGAGACCGATCCGCGGATGAGCCGGGTGATCCGCGGTCAGGTGGCGATCGCCACCACGGTGGGCAAGGTGCGCCGGGTGCGGTTGCTGCCCGGCGATCCGCCGGCCACCCGGCAGGCCGTGGAGGCCATCATGAGTGCCGATCTGGTGGTGCTCGGCCCGGGGTCCTGGTTCACCAGTGTGATCCCGCACGTATTGGTGCCTCAGTTGGCGGCGGCGTTGCGTTCGACAACAGCGCGGCGTGCGCTGGTGTTGAATCTCGCGGCGGAGCCGGGTGAAACGGCGGGCTTCTCGGCCGAGCGTCACATCCACGTTCTGGCCCAGCACGCCCCGGACTTCAGCGTGCATGACATCATCGTCGATGCCAGCCGGGTGCCGAGCGACCGCGAACGGGAGCAACTCAGCCGCACGGCCAACATCCTCAATGCCCGCGTTGAGTTTGCTGACGTGTCCCGACCTGGTACACCTTTACATGATCCGGCGAAGTTGGCCGCGGTGCTTGAGGGTGTCCGATTGCGCGCGATGGCGCCCGGGGCCGTGCAGGAGCCCACCGTTCCCACGCCCGCTGCGAGGTCGGTCGACGTGGCGCACCAGGAGCCGGCGCCGAACACACCGAGAGGGGACGATCCGTGGCGATGACAGCCGAGGTGAAGGACGAGCTGAGCCGCCTCGTAGTCAACTCGGTCAGCGCTCGCCGCGCGGAGGTGGCCTCGTTGTTGCGTTTTGCCGGCGGCCTGCACATCGTGGCCGGCCGAGTGGTGGTCGAGGCCGAGGTGGACCTCGGGATCATCGCGCGCCGCCTGCGCAAGGACATCTACGACCTCTATGGGTACAACGCCGTGGTGCACGTCCTGTCGGCCAGCGGCATCCGGAAGAACACCCGCTATGTGGTGCGAGTGGCCGCCGACGGCGAAGCGCTGGCCCGGCAGACCGGCCTGCTCGATCTTCGTGGCCGTCCGGTGCGTGGCCTGCCCGCGCAGGTGGTCGGCGGCAGCGTCGGCGATGCCGAGGCCGCGTGGCGTGGTGCCTTCCTCGCCCACGGATCGTTGACGGAACCGGGACGCTCGTCGGCGCTGGAAGTCAGCTGCCCCGGTCCCGAGGCGGCGCTGGCCCTGGTCGGCGCGGCCCGGCGGCTCGGCGTCAGTGCCAAGGCCCGCGAGGTGCGTGGCAGTGACCGGGTCGTGGTGCGCGACGGCGAGGCCATCGGCGCCCTGCTGACGCGCATGGGCGCCCAGGACACCAGGTTGACGTGGGAGGAACGGCGCATGCGCCGCGAGGTCCGCGCCACGGCCAATCGCCTGGCAAATTTCGATGACGCCAACCTGCGTCGGTCGGCGCGCGCTGCGGTGGCCGCGGCTGCCCGGGTTGAACGTGCGTTGGACATCCTGGGTGAAGGGGTGCCGGACCACCTGGCGGCGGCGGGCAAGCTGCGGGTCGAACACCGTCAGGCGTCTTTGGAGGAGCTGGGCCGGCTCGCCGACCCGCCGATGACGAAAGATGCTGTGGCCGGGCGCATTCGGCGACTGCTGTCCATGGCCGATCGCAAGGCCAAGCAGGAAGGGCTTCCCGACACCGAGTCGGCGGTGACCCCGGACCTGCTCGACGACGCCTGAGTCGCGCGAAAGCGACTGCACGGCAAGCGATTACAGTCAAGAGTACGTAGTCGATGCCGTGAAAAGGCCGACACGGCAACGGCTGTCGGCCCCAGCGTGCAGCAGCTACCGGTCCGCGGCGATGAGGTAGGCGCGGCGGTCCGCGTCGTTGCCGCAACCAGCCGGTTCGTCGTGTTCGCGGCACCCCGACGTCACTGCGGCGTTGTAGTGTGTGGCGACGAACTTCGACGTCAACCCCACGATTGAGGCAGCGGCCGCGATGCGACTGATTCTTGAGCTGATCCGCCCGTACCGGTTGCTGGTCGCCGGAATCTTCGCGGTACTGCTGGTACAGATCGCCACCGGCCTGGCCGCACCCTGGCCGTTGAAGGTCGTGCTGGACAGCGTGGTCGGGCACCACCCGCTGCCGGGTTGGCTGCACGGTCTGCTGCAGCCGCTGCTCGGCGGCGAGGGCAAGATGCACATCGCCGGTCTGGCCGCGATCATGGTGTTCGCCATCGCGGTGGTCGCCGCGATCGCGTCGTATGTGGCCAATTACCTCACCGAAACTGTTGGCCAACGGATCGGCAACGACCTGCGCACGCGCGCCTACCACCACCTGCAGCAGCTCTCGCTGAACTACTTCGACACCCACCGGGTGGGGCCGATCCTGAGCACGCTCACCGACGACGTCGACACCATCCAAGGGTTCGCGTCGGCCTCCACGCTGGGCATCGCGACCGACCTGCTGACCATCGTCGGGATGCTGGCCATGATGCTGTGGCTGCAATGGGATTTCACGCTCATCGCCCTGGCTGTGGCGCCGCTGCTGCTGCTGTTCGTCTCGCGGATCCGTAAGGCCGTCAAGGCGGCGACACACGAAGTGCGCAAGCGCGAATCCGACATCGTCGCGGTCGCGGAGGAAGGCCTGCAGTCGATTCGGGTGGTCAAGGCATTCGACCGGGAGGACCTGCAGGAGCGCCAATTGGCGGACGCCGGCCAGCAGGCCGTCGATGCCGCGCTCAACGCCAGGCGGGTCAAGTCGGTGGTATCGCCGATCGTCACCGTCGTGGTGGCCGCCTGCACGGCGGTGGTGTTGTGGCGCGGGTCAGCGCTCATCCTGGCCGGCGCGATGACGGCGGGCACGCTGACGGTGTTCATCTCCTATCTGGCGTCGTTCTTCAAGCCGGTGCAGGATCTGGCCAAGCTCACCAACACCATCGCGATGGCCTCGGTCGGGGTGGACCGGGTCAACGCGCTGCTGACAGCCGAGACGTCGGTCGAGGAGAAACCCGACGCGATCGAACCCGAACAGATCGAGGGTGCGATCAGCTTCGAGCGGGTGGCGTTCAGCTACGACAGCGAGACTCCCGTGCTGCGGGATGTCACCTTCGACGTGAAACCCGGCCAGCTTGTCGGCGTCGTCGGGCACACCGGAAGCGGAAAATCCAGTCTGGTCAGCCTGATTCCCCGGTTCTACGACCCGAGCAACGGCACCGTCCGCATCGACGGCATCGACCTACGCGACTACAAGCTGCACGACCTTCGCCGCCAGATCGCCTACGTCCTGCAGGACACGGTCCTGTTCCGGGGCACCATCCGCGACAACATCGCTTTCGGCCGGCCCGACGCCGACCACGACGAGATCGTCGAGATGGCCAAACTGGCCAACGCGCACGAGTTCATCTCCGCGATGCCGCAGGGCTATGACAGCCCGGTCGGCGAGCGGGGGCTCACCCTCTCGGGCGGCCAGCGTCAGCGCATCGGTATCGCCCGCGCCCTCATCCGCAACAGCCCGATCCTCATCCTCGACGAACCGACCGCCGCCCTGGACGCGGAGTCCGAGCACCTGGTGATGTCAGCGCTGCAGCGCCTGATGAACGGACGCACGGTCATCACCATCGCGCACCGCCTCAGCACCATTCGCGACGCGGACAAGATCGTCGTGCTCGAGGAGGGTCGTGTGGTCGAAGAGGGATCACACACCGAACTGCTCACCGCAGGCGGCAGATACGCCGAATTGCACCGCATCCAATACGAGGACGAGACATCGTGACGCGTTCGCTGATCATCCTGCCCGACGACTCCGCCAAGCCGGTGCTCGACGCGATCGGCGCGTCCACCCGATCGGTGCGGATCAAGATGTTCGCCTTCAACCACGTGGCGCTGCTGGAGGCGGTGGTGGCGGCCCACCGGCGCGGCGTCGATGTCAAGGTCATGCTCAACCCTGAGCGTCGCGACGGGGAAACCGACAACGACGTCGCGCGGGAGACGTTGCAGCGGTTCGGCATCGAGGTCCGTGCCAGCAACCCGGCCTTCGATCTGACCCACGAGAAGTCGATGATCGTCGACGACGACCTCGCGTTCGTCGAGTCGTTGAACTGGACCGAGGAGAACTTCACGGTGACGCGCGATTATGCCGTCGTCACCCCCAGCGCCTACGAAGTCGCCGAGATCATCGACTGCTTCGAAGCCGACTGGGCGCGGGAGGACTTCGATCCCGGCGGCGGGGCCCACCTGATCTGGTGCCCCACCAACGGCAGGCATCGCATCGCCGAATTCATCGACAGTGCCGAGCACACCCTGTTCGTCCAGAACGAGCGCTATCAGGACCCGGTGATCATCGAGCGCCTGGTCCGGGCGGCGCACCGCGGAGTGAAGGTTCACGTCATGGCCCGCGCGGCCCACCACCTCAAGTCGGGCAAGCTCCTCGAAGGCGTCAGCGGGATGCGCATCCTCGACGACGTGGGTATCAAGATCCACCGGCTCAAGCACATGAAGCTGCACGCGAAGATGATCCTGGCCGACCACGAGCGTGCCATCGTCGGTTCGATCAACTTCTCCCCGGGCAGCTTCGACCACCGGCGCGAGCTGGCCATCGAAGTGACCGATCATCACATCATCAAGCGCCTGAACGATGTCGCCCACCACGACTGGAAACACTCTGCGCCGATGGACCTGTCTGATGAGGGCCTGATCGCCGATCTGGTCGGTCAGGACCCGCACGAACTCGACCAACTCGCCCTACGCGACCCCGACATCTGATGCACTGACCGGGCCGCACAGTCCGCAGGCTGCACTACTAGGCTGGCGACGAGCAGTGTGCGGCAGCTTTCCCCCGACAAATAGGAGAAATCACGTGACTATCCGGGTAGGCGTTAACGGCTTCGGCCGCATCGGGCGCAACTTCTACCGGGCGCTGGCGACGCAGCAGGCCCAGGGGCAGAACACCGACATCGAGATCGTGGCGGTCAATGACCTCACCGACAACGCCACCCTCGCTCACCTGCTGAAGTTCGACTCGATCTTGGGCCGGCTGCCGCAGGACGTGAGCCTCGAGGGCGAGGACACCATCGTCATCGGGGACAAGAAGATCAAGTCACTGGAGGTCAAGGAAGGCCCGGCGGCCCTGCCCTGGGGCGATCTCGGCGTCGACGTCGTCGTCGAATCCACCGGCATCTTCACCAACGCGGCCAAGGCCAAGGGTCACCTCGATGCCGGCGCCAAGAAGGTCATCATCTCCGCGCCGGCCACCGATGAGGACATCACCATCGTGCTGGGTGTGAACGACGACAAGTACGACGGCAGCCAGAACATCATCTCCAACGCCTCGTGCACGACGAACTGCCTCGGCCCGCTGGCCAAGGTCCTCAACGACGAATTCGGCATCGTCAAGGGCCTGATGACCACGATCCACGCCTACACCCAGGACCAGAACCTGCAGGACGGCCCGCACAAGGATCTGCGTCGCGCCCGGGCGGCCGCCATCAACATCGTGCCGACCTCGACCGGTGCCGCCAAGGCGATCGGCCTGGTGCTGCCCGAGCTCAAGGGCAAGCTCGACGGCTACGCGCTGCGGGTGCCGATCCCCACGGGCTCGGTCACCGACCTGACCGCCGAGCTCAAGAAATCGGCCAGTGCCGACGAGATCAACGCCGCCTTCAAGGCCGCCGCCGAGGGTCCGCTCAAGGGGATTCTCAAGTACTACGACGCGCCGATCGTGTCGAGCGACATCGTCACCGACCCGCACAGCTCGCTGTTCGACTCGGGCCTGACCAAGGTGATCGACAACCAGGCCAAGGTCGTCTCCTGGTACGACAACGAGTGGGGCTACTCCAACCGCCTCGCCGATCTGGTCGCGCTCGTCGGTAAGTCGCTGTAGTCGCGATGGCTGTCAAGACACTCGCCGACCTGTTGGCCGAGGGTACTGAAGGGGTTGCGGGTCGGGCCGTATTGGTCCGCTCCGACCTGAACGTCCCCCTCGACGATCAGGGCAAGATTTCTGATCCGGGCCGCATCATCGCGTCGGTTCCGACCCTCAAGGCCCTGGCCGAGGCCGGTGCCAAGGTCGTCGTCACCGCTCATCTGGGCCGTCCCAAGGGCGGCCCGGATCCCAAGTTCTCGCTCGCCCCCGTCGCCGAGGCGCTGGGGGAGAAGCTGGGGCGTCACGTGCAGTTGGCAGGCGACGTGGTCGGCACCGATGCGCTGGCCCGCGCCGAGGGACTCACCGACGGCGATGTCCTGCTGCTGGAGAACATCCGCTTCGATGCCCGCGAGACCAGCAAGGACGACGCAGAACGGCTGGCGCTGGCCAAGGCGCTGGCCGCCCTGGTCGAGGGCGCCGACGGCACACCGGGCGCCTTCGTCTCCGACGGGTTCGGCGTGGTGCACCGCAAGCAGGCCTCCGTCTACGACGTGGCCACCTTGCTGCCGCATTACGCTGGCACGCTGGTGGACGCCGAGGTGAAGGTGCTCGAGCAGCTGACCAGCTCGACCGAGCGCCCCTATGCCGTCGTGCTCGGCGGATCGAAGGTCTCGGACAAGCTCGCGGTCATCGAGAACCTCGCCACCAAGGCTGACAGCCTCATCATCGGCGGCGGCATGTGCTTCACATTCCTTGCTGCACAAGGGGTTTCGGTGGGAACCTCGCTGCTGCAGGAGGAGATGATCGACACCTGCAAGAAACTGCTCGAGGACTACGGCGACGTGATCCACCTTCCGGTGGACATCGTGGTGGCCGACAGGTTCGCCGAGGACGCCGAAGCGGAGACCGTGGCCTCCGATCGCATCCCCGACGGCAAGATGGGCCTGGACATCGGTCCGGAGTCGGTCAAGCGCTTCACCGCGCTGCTGTCCAACGCCAAGACCGTGTTCTGGAACGGCCCGATGGGGGTGTTCGAGTTCCCGGCGTTCGCCGCGGGCACCAAGGGCGTGGCCGAGGCGATCATCGGAGCCACCGAAAAGGGCGCGTTCAGCGTCGTGGGCGGCGGCGATTCGGCGGCCGCGGTGCGCCAGCTCGGCCTCGGCGAGGACGGCTTCTCCCACATCTCGACCGGTGGCGGTGCGTCGCTGGAATACCTTGAGGGCAAGACCCTGCCCGGCATCGAAGTACTGGAGTCGTAGTCATGGCCAAAGCCGCACGCAAGCCGTTGATCGCCGGCAACTGGAAGATGAACCTCAACCATTTCGAGGCCATCGCCCTGGTGCAGAAGATCGCATTCGCCTTGCCGGACAAGTACTTTGACAAGGTGGACGTGACGGTCATCCCGCCGTTCACCGATCTGCGCAGTGTGCAAACCCTGGTCGACGGGGACAAGTTGCGGCTCACCTACGGCGCGCAGGACGTGTCCCAACACGATTCCGGCGCCTACACCGGTGAGATCAGCGGGGCGTTCCTGGCCAAGCTCGGATGCAGCTTCGCGGTGGTGGGCCACTCCGAGCGGCGCACCTACCACGGCGAAACCGATGAGCTGGTGGCGGCCAAGGCCGCAGCGGCGTTCAAGCACGGCATCACGCCGATCATCTGCATCGGCGAGCAGCTCGAGGTGCGTGAGGCGGGCGACCACGTCGAGTTCAACGTGAACTCGTTGCGCGGCTCCCTGGCCGGTCTGAGCAAGGAGCAGATCGGGCAGGCGGTCATCGCCTACGAGCCGGTGTGGGCGATCGGAACCGGCCGGGTGGCCAGCGCGGCCGATGCGCAGGAGGTCTGCAAAGCGATCCGGGCCGAGTTGGGCAACCTGTCCTCGCCCGAACTCGCAGCCGGTGTGCGGGTGCTCTACGGCGGCTCGGTCAACGCCAAGAACGTCGGCGAGATCGTCGCGCAGGGCGACGTCGACGGTGCCCTGGTCGGCGGGGCGTCGCTGGACGGCGAGCAGTTCGCGACGCTGTCGGCCATCGCCGCGGGAGGGCCGCTGCCGTAACCCCGGGGGCCTGGGCCGGACACCGCACCCGGTAGTCTTACAGCCATGGAATTGGCTCTGCAGATCACTCTGGTCGTGACCAGCGTGCTGGTCGTGCTCTTGGTGCTGCTGCATCGTGCCAAAGGTGGCGGTCTGTCCACCCTGTTCGGCGGCGGTGTCCAGTCCAGCCTGTCCGGCTCCACTGTGGTCGAGAAGAACCTCGATCGGCTGACCCTGTTCGTGACCGGCATCTGGCTGGTATCGATCGTCGGCGTCGCGCTGCTGATCAAGTACAGCTGACGCGGCAACGGTCCGGCCGGTGCGCTGACGCCGGTACCTAACCCGCAGGTCCCGGGTTGATGACCGTCGGCACCGGAGCCCGCGGCACTCCTGCGTCGGCTGCGGCGCGGGTCAAGGTCGTAAGCCGCGCTCACGGTCCCTCACCATGCGGCCGGTTCGGCATGCGCCGATACTGGGGAGCATGCCTGACGGTCCTGACTCTGCACTCGAACCGATCGGATCCGTTCAGCGCACCCCCATGGGACGCGAGGCCACTGAGCCGATGCGCGACGACATCCGGCTGCTCGGCGCGATTCTCGGTGACACTGTGCGTGAGCAGAACGGCGCGGAGGTCTTCGACCTGGTCGAACGGGCGCGCGTGGAGTCCTTTCGGGTGCGCCGCTCCGAAATCGACCGGGCCGAGCTCGCCGATCTGTTCTCCGGCATCGACATTCACCGGGCCATCCCCGTCATCCGTGCGTTCACCCACTTCGCGCTGCTGGCCAATGTCGCCGAGGACATCCACCGGGAGCGCCGCCGGGCCCTGCACGAGGCGGCGGGTGAACCACCCCAGGACAGCAGCCTGGCCGCGACCTATCTCAAATTGGACGCGGCCGAACTGGACGGCAATCGCGTCGCCGACGCGCTGTCCGGCGCCCTGGTTTCACCCGTGATCACCGCTCATCCGACCGAGACCCGGCGCCGTACCGTCTTCGACACCCAGCACCGGGTCACCGAGCTGATGCGGCTGCGCCTGCACGGACAGACCCGCACCGCCGACGGCCGCGACATCGAGATCGAGTTGCGCCGCCACATCCTCACGCTGTGGCAGACCGCCCTCGTGCGGTTGTCCCGGCTCAAGATCTCCGACGAGATCGAGACCGGCCTGCGGTACTACCCGTCCGCCTTCTTCGAGGTCATCCCGCAGGTCAACGCCGAAGTGCGGACAGCGTTGCAGACCCGCTGGCCCGGGCCGCGGCTGTTGGAGCAGCCGATCCTGCGGCCGGGGAGCTGGATCGGCGGTGACCGGGACGGAAATCCCAATGTCGACGCGGGCGTGGTGCGTCTGGCCACCGGGCGAGCCGCCCACGTCGCCTTCGCGCACTACTTCACCGAAATGACCGCACTGGAAGAAGAGCTGTCCATGTCCGCGCGGCTGGTCAGGGTCAGCGACGGGCTCACGGCGCTGGCCGATGCCTGCCATGAGCCGGCCCGTGCCGACGAGCCCTACCGGCGGGCACTGCGGGTGATCCACGCCCGTCTGACCGCCACAGGTCGCGAGATCCTCGACGAGCAGCCCGAACACGAACTCGATCTGGCTCTCGAACCATACCGAGCGCCGGGGGAGTTCCTGGCCGATCTCGACACGGTGGACGTCTCGCTGCGGGCCAACGGAAGCGAGGTGCTTGCCGATGACCGGCTGGCCCGGTTGCGAGAAGCGGTGCGGGTCTTCGGTTTTCATCTGTGCGGCCTGGACATGCGGCAGAATTCCGAGGTGCACGAGCAGGTGATCGCCGAGCTGTTGGCCTGGGCCGGAGTGCATCCCGACTACGCATCGCTGCCGGAACCGCAGCGAGTGGAACTGCTCGCGCGGGAGATCTCGACCCGTCGTCCGTTGATCGGTGAAGGTGCCGAGCTGTCGGAGTTGGCCCGCAAAGAACTCGACATCGTCGGTGCCGCAGCGCGCGCGGTCGGTGTCTTCGGGCCGCAGGCCGTGCCCAACTACATCATCTCCATGTGTCAGTCGGTGTCCGATCTGCTCGAAGCCGCAATCCTGCTCAAAGAGGCCGGGCTGCTCGACGTTTCGGGCGCGGCTCACGGAGATGCGGTGTACGCGCCGGTCGGGATCGTGCCCCTGTTCGAAACCATCGACGATCTCCAGCGGGGGTCCTCGATCCTGCAGGAGGCGCTGGCGCTGCCGGTCTACCGCAGCATGGTGTCCGCGCGCGGGCAGCATCAGGAAGTGATGCTGGGGTACTCGGACTCCAACAAGGACGGCGGTTACCTGGCGGCGAACTGGGCGCTGTACCGCGCCGAACTCGACCTCGTCGACGCCGCACGCAAGACCGGGATTCGGTTGCGGCTGTTCCACGGCCGGGGCGGCACCGTCGGCCGCGGTGGTGGACCCAGCTACGACGCGATCCTGGCGCAGCCGCCCGGTGCCGTGAAGGGTTCGTTGCGGATCACCGAACAGGGCGAGGTGATCGCGGCGAAGTACGCGGAGCCACGGATCGCGCACCGCAACTTGGAGACGCTGTTGGCCGCAACCCTGGAATCCACCCTGCTGGATGTCGAGGGGTTGGGTGACGAAGCCGAGCCGGCCTACCAGGTGCTGGATGAACTGGCCGCCCTGGCCCAGCAGTCCTATGCCGAATTGGTCCATGACACACCGGGATTCGTCGAATACTTCAAGGCGTCGACACCGGTCAGCGAGATCGGTGCGCTCAACATCGGCAGCCGCCCCAGCTCACGCAAACCCACCACCTCGATCGCCGATCTGCGGGCCATCCCGTGGGTGCTGGCCTGGAGCCAGTCCCGCGTGATGCTGCCCGGCTGGTACGGCACCGGTGCGGCGTTCGAACAGTGGATCGGTGGAGACGAGTCCCGGGTCGCGGTGTTGCAGGACCTCTACCAGCGGTGGCCGTTCTTCCGCACGGTGTTGTCGAACATGGCGCAGGTCCTGGCCAAATCGGACATGGGCCTGGCGGCACGGTATTCCGAGCTCGTCGACGACGCAGAACTGCGAGCCAGGGTGTTCGACAAGATCGTCGCCGAACACGATCGCACCATCGCCATGTACAAACTGATCACCGGTCACGACGACCTGCTGGCCGACAACCCGGCCTTGGCCCGCTCGGTGTTCAACCGGTTCCCCTACCTCGAACCGCTCAACCACCTTCAGGTCGAGCTGCTGCGCAGGTACCGCGCGGGGAACACCGACGAACTGGTGCAGCGCGGCATCCTGCTCACCATGAGCGGTCTGGCCACCGCTCTGCGTAACAGTGGCTAACTTGTCGCTGTCGCAACGGTGGCTAGATTGTCGCTGTCGCGACGGTGGCTAACTTGTCGCTGTCGCGACGGTGGCCAACGCTCAGCTCACCAGAATGTCGGTCAGCCAGAGCGACACGGTGGCCCGGCGTTCGGCGTAACCCCGTGCGGCACGCTGGATCTCGGCCGTCTGCTCCGTTCTGATCCGTTGGTAACTCTGCAGCGCCCGGGGCAGGTCGCCGTCGCGCGCACCGGCGATCTGGGTTGCGAGTTCTGCGGCGTCCTGGATGGCCTGGTTGGCGCCCTGGCCACCGAACGGCGTCATGGGGTGGGCCGCGTCCCCGAGTAGTGCGATCCGGGCACTGGTCCACCGGTCGATCGGATCCCGGTCGTACACCGGGTGCATGTACACCGGGCTCGTCGCGGCGCGCAGCATCCGCCCGACTGCTGGATCGAACTCGTCGAACTGGCGGGCCAACGCCTGCAGATCGGCCCGGGCCGACCACAGGTCCCGCGGCGGCTCATCCACCCCGAGGGTGGCGTCGACGGCGACCTGTCTGCCGGCCCGCACCGGCATGGAGATGACATGTTTGGCGTAGTCCGCGGAATGCCAGGACCGCAGCCGGTCGTTGGGGTCGTCGAGGCACTCGGCGGGGCTGACGGCCCGGAAGATCACCGAGCCGCAGTAGTGAATGTCGTCGTCGCTGAAGATTTTCCGCACTCTCGAGCGCAGGCCGTCGGCTGCGATCACCAAACCGGCCCGGGCCAGTTCGCCGTTGGTGAAGCTGAGCTCGACGTGATCTTCGCGCTCGGTGATGGCGGCAAGTTCATGACGCAACCGCACCCGCTCGGATCCCACCGTCGAGACCAGCAGGTTGTGCAGGTCGGCGCGGTGCACGGTTCGTGGGGACACGTCGGCGTCGGCGTAGCCGAACCGGCCGTGCTCGGCACCGGCTTCCGGGGTGGCCGCGTAGTCGGTGACCTTCTCTACGTGGCCGTGCTGATCGCGGTTCTCGAAGTATCGGGTCGGCGAGGAGATCGCGTTGAAGGCGTCGACGATCTTCCACTGGTCCAGCAGTCGCAGGGTCAGCGGTGAGATGCCGAGCGGCCCGCCGACCTCGCCGAGCTCGCGGGTCTTGTCGAAGACGACGGGACGATGGCCGTGTTGCTGCAGGGCGACCGCGGCGGCCAGGCCGCCCAGGCCGGCGCCGATGATGGCGATGTCCATCAGAGTCCTTTCAGGGTCAGGGGATTCGGGCCAGGGCTTCGGTGTCGAGGTGGATACCGGACAGCCCGCCGGGCCGATAACTGGTGACGGTGCGCACATTGCAGAGCGGCAGCCACAGGCCGCCGGTGAGGATCCGATGCTGGATGTCGTGCACCAGCTCGCCGCGGGCGTGTGGGTCCGCACAGGTGAGTTGGGCGTCCAGCATTGTGTCGAGCCGATCGGTCCCGGTGCGGCGGTTCATGTTCCGTTGCGTCACGGCGAACTGGTATCGCAACAGATCGGGGTCGCTGCCGGTGAAATAGAAGAACCGGAAGTCGTAGTCGCCGGACTGCTGGCGGCTGCGTAGTTCGGGAAAGTCGACGTCGACAAGGATGAGTTCGATGCCGTGTTGCTTCCACTGTGCCGCGACGGCGGTGAGGATCGCCGCATCGATGGGAGAGAACGAGCTGTTGAACACCACCTCGAACGAAAGCTCCTGAGCGCCTGCGGCATCGAGGAGTCGGTGGGCGGTCGGCGGATCGTAGGCCAATTCGGCCGAGAAGTCGCGATAGCAGCCCGTCGTGGGGGTGAGCACCGACGACGCCACGGTGTACCCGTAAGCGTCCAGGATCGGCTTCAGGGCGGGGCGATCGATCAGCAACGTCAGTGCGTGGCGCACCCTGGGGTCGGCCATCGGACCGCGGGAAGCATTGGGACACAATCCGTAACTGATGCCCGGGTTGTGGAGCTCGGCGACGTGGTAACCGTCCACGCGTCCCGCGTACACATCGCCGGTGTCGGCCTCGCGGAACATCAACCGCTGGCATCCATCGGTCACGCCGCCGGCGACGGGGCGCCATCGTGCGGTGCCCAACCCGGGTGCCTTGCGGATCGCCAGATTCACGCTGGCCAGCGACCGAAGGAACGCCGCGTTGTGGCGCACGAAGCGAAACGTCACGCCCTCGGCCCCGGTCTCGATGCGGTCGAGCCCGGTGAGCATCGTGACCGCGGCAGGAAGCGGTGAGACCTGTTTCAGGGCAACGATGTCGGAGAAGCTCTGGGCGACGGTCACCGGCGTGAGCGGCGTGCCGTCGGAGAAATGCCGGTCGGACCGGATGCTCAGGTCCAGCGTCAGCGGGTCGCGGTAGCGCCATGACGTGGCCAGCCACGGCAGCAGTGCGCCGGTATCGGGATCGATGTCGAGCAGGCTCTCATAGATCATCCGGCAGTACGTTTTCGAGATGCTGTTGTAGGCCAGTCGCGGATCGTCGGTGAGCTGGTGCGTCGGCCAGCCGAACGTGAGCTCGCGCATCATCGCACCCGCGCCAATTGTGTTGCCTGCCAAGCCGCACCGGCCGCCAGCGTCGCGACCAACCCGGCCACCGTCACCAGGACGGCTGCGCCGGTGAACAGTGCGGTGCCCAGGCCGTCGATCATCGTCGCTCCGGTCGCCACCCCGATCGCGGCGCCCAATGCCCGAAGATAGTGGTACAGACTGGAATCGAACGGGATGTGCGTCGAATTGGTCAGCACGTTACTCGCCAGCGAACTCCACAGGAATCCCATCGCGGCGCCCATCAGCGCCGCACTGACCAGCAGAACCTGCGCGGACAGACTCAGACCGGCCACGATCAGGAATGCCGAGCCGATGCACACCAGACGGGTGCTCTTCGGATTGTCCCCGGGCCTGCCGAATTTCAGCATCGGGATCAGGCCCGCGACGAAAGCCATCGGCAACAGGAACAGTGCCGAGCCATAGGAATCCATGCCCCGCACCTGTTGCAGGACGTACACCACCGACAGCGTGAACACGTTGGTCGCGATGCCGGCCACGAACACCACGACCAGACTTCCCGACAGGACGCGTGACTGCGACCGGCCGCGCAGAACGAGCAGCGCCATTCCCAACAGGATCGCCAGTGCGAGCAGGGCCACCTTGGTGTGAAGCGCGGTGGCCGAACCCATCGCAAGGAAGATCGCCAGCTGCACCGCCGCGAGGCCAACGACCGGAATCGCCAGCCGGCTCGTCGCGGCGCTTTCGGCGTCGGGCGACCCGGGGCTGGTCGGTGCCAGGGCCAGCAGCACCATCGCGACGAGTGTCGTCACCACCGTCTCGTAGGGAAACGAGCGCCAGCCCCACAGGTCATTGAGCAGCGCGGTGATCAGCGGTGAGCACAGCGCCGATGCCGATACCACAAGGCCCCATGCGCCCAGCACGGCCGAATGGTGGTTCGGATAGAACTGCGCCCGGATGATCCGGAAGATCTGCGGTGCGAGCACAGCCGAGGCGATGCCCTGCAAGAACCGCAGCCCGATGAGAACCCAGAACTCCGTGCTGAGAGCTGAGACGACACCGAGCACGGCCAGTACCGCCGAACTGGCGAAGAAGGCGGCGGTAGGAGAGTGACGATGGGAGAGCAGGCCGGCGGGCAGCAATGCCAGACAGAATCCGGCCAGGAATGCCACACCGATGTAGGCGGCCTGGGAGAACGGGATGCCGAAGTACTCGGCGATGGCCGAGTTCAACAGCACGGCCGACGACGAGTTGGAGTAGAGGGTGTATTCGGTCAGGTAGAGCGACGCCGCAACGGCGCAAAGGGACGGCTTCATGACGCCTCGAAGCTGATAGCAGGATCAATGGGCAGCGAGAGCTAACCCGAGATCCTCTTCAGCGGCGCCAGGCGGGCCCGGTTCCAGATCGACGACAGCAAACTAGGTGCGAACGACGCTGCGGCGTGCACGGGACGTGCATCTGCGCGATCGAACCCGGCACCCATGACGACCACTGTAACCGAGGCGGCCGAGTGGGCCGGTCTAGAGGCCCGCGCTCTTGCGCACCCGGCTGACCACCCCGCGCACCGCATTCTCCGCTGCAGCCAGTGGCGACAGCACCGCTTCGCCGATGCCGACCATGACCTCGACCCGGTCCACGATGGCCTCCAGGCGTTCGACCACGCCGATCAGGCGGGGCGCGAGCTCATCGATGCGCGTGATGGTGTCGTTGAACCGGTCCAGGGTGGCATCCAGGCCGCCAGTCGATTTGTTGAGGTCGACCAGCGTGGTGCTCAGATCGGTGAGCAGGGTGTCGACCTGCTCCACCGTCATATCGGCGTTGAGTGCGGCCTGGGTCAACGTCCGGATTCTCTGCCGTCCGGAATTGGGGCGCGCGCGGCCGTCCCCTTTGTCTGCCATGCCGAACAGTATGGCCGGTAGGGAACCAAACGCGGGCCAACCGCGTCTGAATGGCTGTGCGGCAATTCTGCGAACACCGGGCCCGGTCGGCTGACGCCGCCGACGGGATCACACCCAACCATCAGGTGGCTGACTACCTCGCCGGTTACGCCGAGGCCTTGGCAGACGCGACCAGCGAGCGGCACGGCCGCGGCACCGAGGATTAGACCGGTTCAGAGCTTGCCGGCGGCGGCCTCATCGAGCAGCCACACGGTTTTCTCCCGGCCGGCCGCGCCGGCGGCGGGAACGTCGACCGGATCGGCACCGCCTATCGCAGCGGCAACCGCATCGGACTTCGCCTCACCCGACACCACCAGCCAGACCTCGCGCGACCGTCGAATCGCGGGAAGGGTCAGGCTGATTCGGCGCGGCGGCGGCTTGGGGGAGTCGGTCACCGCGACCACCAACCGGGTGGTCTCCCGTACCGCCGGAGTATCCGGGAACAGCGAATTGATGTGCCCTTCGCCACCCATGCCCAGCAGGTGCACATCGAACTGTGCGGGCAGTTGCTGTTCGTACGCGGCGGCCGCATCATCGATGGCGTCACCGAACTCGCCGTCGCTGGTGGCCATCCGGTGCACATTTTCCGGCGGGATGTTGATGCTCTCCAGCAGCGCGTCATGGGCCTGCTGGTCGTTGCGTTCGGCGTCGCCCTGGGGCACATAGCGTTCGTCGCCCCAGTACAGCCGCACGTTCGACCATTCGATCTCGGCGCCGGCCACGTGGCGCAGCAACGCGATCCCGACCGTGCCCCCGGTCAGCACGACGTCGGCCGACCCGCGCGTGGCGATGGCCGAGGTGATCGCCCCGACCAGCCTGGCTCCGGCCGCCCTCGCCAATTCACCTGCGTCGGAATAGGTTTCGATGATGCGTTCAGACATAGCTCACCTTGTCGATGCCCGTGAGTGCGTCGTAATAGATTTCGTCGGCATCGAGCCGCCGTAGATCTTCGGCCAGGCACTCCTTGGCCTCTCGGCGGGCCAGCGGCACCAACGCATCCGGCTTGCCGGTGCGGCTCAATACGGCTGTGACACCGGTCTGCGGACGCGCCAGGGTCACCGTTTCGCTGGGTCTGGTGAGTTCGACCTTCAACTCGCCGGTTGTCCGGGTCACCGGTCCGTCGATCCGGTTGGCCAACCAGCCGGCCAGGATGTCGAGCGCGGGTTCGTTCTTGAGCCCGGACACCAGGGCCGAGGTGATGGGTTCGTGCGGCGGCTGATCGATCGCCGCGGCCAGCAATGCCCGCCAATACGTCACGCGACTCCAGGCCAGGTCGGTGTCACCGGCGGTATAGCCGTTGAGCCTGCTCTTGATGCAGGCCAGCGGATCCTCGCCGTTGGTGGCGTCGGTGATCCGGCGAATCGCCAACTTGCCCAACGGATCCTGCGCGGGGATGGCAGGCGCGAGATCAGGCCACCAGGTCACCACCGGGGTGTCGGGCAACAGGAACGGGGTCACCACACTGCTGGCGTGGTTGGCCAGCGGACCAGACAATCGCAGTACCACCACCTCGTTGGCGCCGGCGTCGCGGCCCACCCGCAGCTGGGCATCCAGCCGGGCCTCGGTGGTCAACCGGTCCCCGGGGATGACCACGATCACGCGGCACGGATGCTCACGGCTGGCGGCATTGGCCGCCTCGATGGACTCCTCGAGCACCGCCTCGGTATCGGGGGCGATGACCAACGTCAGTACCCGACCGAGGGTGATCGCACCGCCTTCCTCACGCAGAGCGACGATCTTCTTGTTGATGGCCCCGGTGTTGGTGTCGGGCAGATCGACGATCATATTGTTCGGTTCCTCGCGCTAGCGCTCGTCACGGCCGCCTCCATTCCCGGCCCGACCGGCGCAGCATCTCGAACGCCGAATCGGGGCCCCATGTTCCGGACTCGTACGGATCGGGCTTGCCGTGGGTGGCCCAGTACTCCAGTGCGGGATCCAGGATCTTCCAGCACAATTCGACTTCGGCGTTCACCGGGAACAACGATGGCTCGCCCAGCAGCACGTCGAGGATCAGGCGTTCGTAGGCTTCGGGCGACTCCTCGGCGAAAGCCGAGCCGTAGGAGAAGTCCATGCTGACGTCGCGGACTTCCATGATGTGGCCCGGAACCTTGGAGCCGAACCGCAGGGTGATGCCTTCGTCCGGTTGGACCCGGATCACGAGTGCGTTCTGGCCGAGCTCATCGGTCATCGTGGCGTCGAAGGGCAGGTGGGGTGCGCGCTTGAACAACAGCGCGATCTCGGTGACCCTGCGGCCCAAACGTTTTCCGGTGCGAAGATAGAACGGCACACCTGCCCAGCGGCGGGTGTCCACGTCCAGCGTGATGGCCGCGAACGTCTCGGTGGTCGACGTCTTCGAGAAGCCCTCTTCGTCCAGTAGCCCCACGACCTTCTCGCCGCCCTGCCAGCCGGCCACGTACTGCCCCCGGGACGTGGTCTCGTCCAGCGGCTCGGCCAGCCGAGTCGCCGAAAGCACCTTGATCTTCTCGGCCTGCAGCTCCGCGGGGGAGAAGCTCACCGGCTCCTCCATCGCGGTCAGCGCCAGCAGCTGCAGCAGGTGGTTCTGGATGACGTCTCGGGCGGCGCCGACACCGTCGTAGTAGCCACCGCGCCCACCGAGGCCGATGTCCTCGGCCATCGTGATCTGCACGCTGTCGACATAGTGCGAGTTCAACACCGGCTCGAACATCTCGTTGGCGAAGCGCAGTGCCAGCAGGTTCTGAACGGTCTCCTTGCCCAGGTAGTGGTCGATGCGGAACACCGACGACTCCGGGAACACGCTGTTGACCACGGCGTTGAGCTCTTCGGCGCTCTGGAGGTCGTGACCGAACGGCTTCTCGATCACCACCCGGCTCCAACTGCCCTCAGGCTTGTCGGCGAGCCCCGATTTCGACAGCTGCTCGCAGACCTGGGGGAACGCCTTCGGCGGGATGGACAGGTAGAACGCATGATTACCGCTGGTGCCGCGCTCTACATCGAGTTTGTGCAGCGTGTCCTTGAGGCGTTCGAACGAGGCGTCGTCGTCGAACGTGCCCTGCACGAATCGGAATCCCTCGGCCAGGCGGTCCCAGACCTCCTGACGGAACGGAGTGCGGGCGTGTTGCTTGACCGCGTCGAAGACGATCTTGCCGAAATCCTCATCCGCCCAATCACGGCGGGCGAAACCCACCAGTGCGAAGCTGGGTGGCAGCAAGCCGCGGTTGGCCAGGTCGTAGATGGCCGGCATCAGCTTCTTGCGGGCCAGGTCACCGGTCACGCCGAAGATCACCACCGCACAGGGTCCCGCGATGCGGGGCATGCGCTTGTCGCGCTTGTCCCGCAGCGGGTTACGCCAGGCTGTCTCCGACCTGTCGTTGAGCGGGCTCATTCCGCTCCTCCGCTCTTCGCGCGAGCGCTCATCGCGCGCTGGCGTCGAGTTGACCCTGCGTCGCGTCGAGCAGTTCCTGCCACGACTTCTCGAACTTGTCCACACCCTCGTCCTCGAGCACCTTGAACACATCGACCAGGTCGACGCCGATGGCGCTGAGCTGGTCGAAGATCTCCTGCGATGCCGCCGCGGTCCCGGTGATGGTGTCACCGCTGATCTTGCCGTGATCGGCGACCGCCTCAAGTGTCTTCTCCGGCAAGGTGTTCACCGTGTGTGGCGCGACCAACTCGGTCACGTACAGCGTGTCCGAGTAGTCCGGATTCTTGACGCCGGTGGAGGCCCACAGCACGCGCTGCACGCGGGCACCGGCGCTCTTGAGCGCGGCGAAGCGCTCACCGCCGAAGACTTCCTCGTAGGCCGCATAGGCCAGGCGCGAGTTGGCGACGCCGGCCTTGCCGCGCAGGGCCAGTGCGGCATCAGAACCGATCTGCTCCAGCCGTTTGTCGATCTCTGTGTCGACGCGGGACACGAAGAACGATGCGACGGAATGGATCTTGGACAGATCGTGGCCGGCTTCCTTGGCGGCCTCCAGGCCCGCCAGGTAGGCGTCCATGACGGCGCGGTGCCGCTCGACCGAGAAGATCAGCGTGACGTTGACCGAGATGCCCTCGGCGATCACCGCGGTGATCGCCGGAAGGCCGGCCAGCGTAGCGGGAATCTTTATCAGCAGGTTGGGCCGGTCGACGATCTTCCACAGCTCGATGGCCTGCAGGATCGTCTTGTCGGTGTCGTGGGCCAGCCGCGGGTCGACCTCGATGGACACCCGGCCGTCGACACCGTCGGAGGCCTCGTACTGCTTGGCCAGGACGTCACAGGCGTTGCGGACGTCGTCGGTGGTGACGGTGCGGATGGTGGCGTCGACGTCGGCGCCCCGCTCGGCGAGCTCTTTGACCTGGGCGTCGTATGCGGTGCCCTTCGACAGCGCGGCCTGGAAGATCGACGGGTTGGTGGTCACGCCCACGACACTGCGGGTGTCAATCAAGTTCTGCAGATTGCCGGTCTGCAGCCGCTCGCGCGAAAGATCGTCGAGCCAGACGGATACACCTGCGGCGCTCAGCGCCGCGAGATTCGGGTTCTGAGTCATGTTCGCCTTCTCCTGCTGATCGTCCTGCTAGTTGTCCAGGGACCGTTCCGCGGCTGCGGCCACCGCCTCGGGGGTGAAACCGAACTCACGGAACAGCGTCTTGTCGTCGGCGGAGGCGCCGTAGTGCTCGATCGAGACGATCTCGCCGGTGTCTCCGACCAGCTTGTACCAACTCTGCGCCACCGCGGCCTCGACCGCCACCCGGGCCGAAACCGCAGGCGGCAGCACCGAATCGCGGTACTCCTTCGGCTGCGATTCGAACCACTCGACACAGGGCATCGACACCACGCTGGCGTTGATCTCCTTGTCCGCCAACAACTTCTGTGCTGCGACGGCGAGCTGTAGTTCGGAACCCGTGGCGATGATCACCACGTCGGGATTCTCCTCCGGGGTGCCGCCCAGCACATAGCCACCGCGGGCCACGCCTTCGGCGCTGGTGCCCTCGATCACCGGGACGCCCTGGCGGGTCAGGATCAACCCCACCGGGCCGGTGCTGGCGGTGCGCTCCAGCACCGTCTTCCACGCGTAGGAGGTCTCGTTCGGATCGCCCGGGCGCACGACCGAAAGGTTTGGGATCGCCCGCAGCGCCGCCAGGTGCTCGATCGGCTGGTGCGTCGGGCCGTCCTCGCCGAGGCCGATCGAATCATGCGTCCAGACGTAGATCGGATCGATGTTCATCAAAGAAGCCAAACGCACAGCCGGGCGCATGTAATCCGAGAACTGCAGGAACGTTCCGCCGTACGGGCGGGTCGGGCCGTGCAGCACGATGCCGGACAGGATCGCGCCCATTGCATGCTCGCGGATGCCGAAGTGCAGGGTGCGGCCGTACCAGGTCGCGTTCCAGTCCTCGGTCGAGATCGACGGCGGCCCAAACGAGTTCGCGCCCTTGATCGTGGTGTTGTTGCTGCCTGCGAGGTCGGCCGAACCTCCCCACAGCTCGGGCAGGGTCTTACCGACGGCGGCCAGAACGGCCCCCGAGGCGGCACGCGTGGCGACCGGTTTGGAATCGAGCTCCCAATGCGGCAGGTCGGCGTCCCAGCCCTCGGGCAGCTTGCCCGCTTGCAGCCGGTCCAGCAGCTCCTTGCGCTCGGGCTCGCGCTCGGCCCACGCGTCGAAACTCACCTGCCAATCGGCGTGCGCCTTCTTGCCACGCTCCACCAGTTCGCGGGTGTGGGCGATGACGTCGTCACGCACGTCGAAGCTCTTGTCGGGATCGAATCCCAGGACCTTCTTGGTGGCCGCCACCTCGTCGGCGCCCAGCGCCGAACCGTGCACCCCACCGGTGTTCATCTTGGTGGGTGCGGGGTAGCCGATGATCGTGCGCAGCGCGATGAACGACGGCTTGTCGGTGACCATCTTGGCTTCCGCGATGGCCTCCTCGATACCGACGACGTTCTCACCGCCCTCGACTTCCTGGACGTGCCAGCCATAGGCGCGGTAGCGCGCGGGCACATCCTCGCTCAGCGCGATGTCGGTGTTGTGTTCGATCGAGATCTTGTTGTCGTCCCAGAACACGATGAGGTTGCCGAGCTGCTGGGTGCCTGCGAGCGACGACGCTTCGCTGGTGACGCCTTCTTCCATGTCACCATCGGAGGCCACCACATAGATGTAGTGATCGAACGGGCTCTCACCCGGAGCGGTGTCCGGATCGAACAGCCCACGCTCGTAGCGAGCGGCCATCGCCATTCCGACCGCGGACGCCAGGCCCTGGCCCAACGGGCCGGTGGTGATCTCCACTCCCTTGGTGTGGTGGTACTCGGGATGGCCGGGGGTCAGTGAGCCCCACGTGCGCAGGGCCTCGATGTCGGCCAGTTCCAGGCCGAACCCGCCGAGGTAGAGCTGCAGGTACAGGGTCAGGCTGGAGTGCCCGCAGGACAGCACGAAGCGGTCCCGGCCGATCCACTCGGTGTCGCTGGGGTCGTGACGCAGCTGCCGCTGGAACAGCGTGTAGGCGAGGGGAGCCAGGCTCATCGCTGTTCCCGGGTGGCCGTTGCCGACCTTCTGCACCGCGTCAGCCGCGAGCACCCGGACGGTGTCGACGGCGACGCTGTCGAGTTCGGTCCAGTCATCTGGGTGGTTGGGCTGGGTGAGAGCGGTGATCTCTTCCGCGGTGGTCACTAAGCTCACTTCCTCGTCTTCTGTCTGCCGGCATGTGCGCGCAGTTGCCATGCTGCTACGACAAACACCCTAGTGGGGCGGACTCATGCGATGCAGACTGGTTCTCACACCGATACCTCCCCGTTTACCCCGTTGTCGCCCCGGAATAGACCCTGCGGTGCTGAGGTATCTGAGCGGCGGTCTACCATCGTCTGTAGTAGAAGCCGCGTGACGCCACCCGAGGAGTTATTTGCGTGAGCATTCGCGAGCGCCGGCTCACCAACGGGGCGCCGAGCCGAATACGATCCACCTTCCTGTCGTATTTGGCGTTGACCAAACCGCGGGTGATCGAGTTGCTGCTGGTCACCACCATTCCGGCGATGCTGCTGGCGAACCGCGGCACAATTGACCCGCTGCTGATCCTCAACACCCTGATCGGTGGTGGGCTCGCGGCGGCAGGCGCCAACACGCTCAACTGTGTGGCCGACGCCGACATCGACAAGGTGATGAAGCGGACCGCCCGGCGTCCGCTGGCCCGGGCATCAGTGCCCACACGGCACGCGCTGATCTTCGGTCTGGTGCTCTCGGTCACCTCGTTCTGCTGGCTCTGGTGGACGTCGAACCTGCTGTCCGGATTGCTGGCCGTGGCGACGATCGCGTTCTACGTCTTCGTCTACACGTTGCTGCTCAAACGCCGCACCTCGCAGAACGTGGTGTGGGGCGGGGCGGCCGGCTGCATGCCGGTGATGATCGGCTGGTCAGCGGTGACCGGCACCATCGGTTGGCCGGCGTTGGTGATGTTCGGCATCATCTTCTTCTGGACGCCGCCGCACACGTGGGCGCTGGCGATGCGTTACAAGGACGACTACAAGGCGGCCGGAGTGCCGATGCTGCCTGCCGTGGCCACCGAGCGTGAGGTCACCCGCCAGATCCTGATCTACACCTGGCTGACGGTGCTCACCACGCTGCTGCTGGCGCTGGCCACCGGGTGGCTCTACGGCGCTGTCGCACTGCTGGCGGGCGCCTGGTTCCTGGTGATGGCCCACCAGCTGTACTCCGGGGTGAAGCGGGGCGAGCCCGTGAAGCCGCTGCGGCTGTTCCTGCAGTCGAACAACTATCTGGCCGTGGTGTTCTGCGCCCTGGCCATCGACTCGGCGCTGGCGCTGCCGACCATCTTCGGTCACTAGCCCGGCGCGAACCTGCCGCCCCAAGACCGTCGGTGTGGCAGCGTTGTGGACATGGCCGAATTGGTGAGCCCCGATAACTTCGCGCGTGCCGAATCCGATCTGTATTTCTCCGGAGCGGTCAGGGACGACGGGTTCGGAAAGTTCTTCCACAACCGTGAGCTGACCCCGATCGATCATCAGATCGTCATCCGGCAGAACCGCGACACCCTCTATTCCGCGGCAGTGTTCGATCTCGACGGTGGACCCGTGACGATCACGCTGCCCGACAGCGCCGGCCGGTTCATGTCGTTGCAGGTGATCAGCGAAGACCACTACACCACCAATGTCGCCTATGCGCCGGCCGAGGTCACGTTCAGCCGTGACTCGGTGGATACCCGCTATGTGATGGCGGCGGTGCGCACCCTGGTCGATCCGGGCGACCCCGCCGACCTCGCTGCGGTGCACGCGCTGCAGGACGCCATCGGTGTCTCGCAGGCGGATCCAGGATTTTTCGAGATCCCGCAGTGGGACCCGGTCAGCCAGAAGACAGTTCGCGATGCGCTGATCACCTTGTCCACCACGCTCGCCGATTCGGACGCGATGTTCGGGCCGAAGTACGACGTGGATCCCGTACGCCACCTGATCGGGTCGGCCTTCGCCTGGGGCGGCAACCCGGCCCGCGACGCGCTGTACCTCACCGTCGTGCCTGCGCATAACGACGGCACGACCGTGCACCGGCTCACCGTGAAAGATGTCCCGGTGGACGGGTTCTGGTCAGTGACGGTCTACAACGAGGACGGCTATTTCACCGCGAACCCGCAGAACGCCTACTCGCTGAACAATGTCACCGCCGTCAAGGATCCCGACGGTGCCACCACCGTGCAGTTCGGCGGGAGCGGCGCCGCCAATCTGTTGCCGATCACCGAGGGCTGGAATTACCTCGTGCGGCTGTACCGGCCGAGGCCGGAGATCCTCGACGGGTCCTGGGCGTTCCCTGAGGCGCAGCCGGTCTAGGCGCCCCACATTTGGCCCCGCGCCGACGTCGGCTTCTACGCTCGGGCTGGTGCTGGGCCGTCGGCACAGCCCCGCGGTAGAAATCGGCGTGCGCGGCGGAGAAGCTCAGGGCACCAGCACCACCGAGCCGACCGTCTTGCGGCCCTGCAGGTCGGTGTGGGCCTGGCCGGCCTCGGCCAGCGGGTAGCGGCCGCCGACGGTGATGGTGATCGACCCGTCGGCAATCGCGTTTATCAATTCACCTGCACGCCAGGAGAATTCGTCGGCCGTGCGGGTGTGGTGAGCCAGTGTCGGCCGGGTCAGGAACACCGAGCCCGCGGCGTTGAGTCGTTGCGGATCGACCGGCGGAACCGGTCCGCTGGCCGCACCGAACAGGGCCAGCGTGCCGCGCACCGCGAGGCTGGCCAGGCTGGCGTCGAACGTCGATGCGCCCACCCCGTCGTATACCGCCGCCACGCCGGCCCCGCCGGTGAGATCGCGGACCTTGTCGCCGAACTCGGCCGGATCTTCTGGATAGTCGAGCACCTCGATCGCGCCCGCCTGCCGCGACAGTTCGGCCTTCTCCGGTGTCGAGGCCGTGGTGATCACCCGGGTGCCGATGCTGGTGGCCCACTGGGTGAGGATCAGGCCGACGCCCCCGGCACCGGCATGCACCAGCACGAAGTCGCTGGGCTGCACGGGGTAGGTGGACTTGATCAGGTAGTGCGCGGTCATCCCCTTCAGCAGTGCCGAGGCGATGGCATCGGGAGCCACACCGTCGGGCACATAGGCGACGAAGTCGGCTGGGGCAACACAGAAGTCGGCGTAGGCGCCGGTGGCGTTCGCCGTCACCACGCGATCACCGACGGCCAGCGCGGCCACGTCGTCGCCGATGGCGGCCACGGTGCCACACACCTCGGACCCGACGATGAACGGCAGATCCCGCGGATACAGGCCGGACCGGAAGTAGGTGTCGATGAAGTTGACGCCGATGGCCTCGGCCTTGATCAGCACCTCGCCGGGGCCGGGGGAGGGCTCGGGGCGTTCGACGTAGCTCAGGACTTCGGGTCCGCCGGTCTCGGCAACTTCGATGGCATACACGCCATCCATCATCCACACCTATCATCGCGGGGGTGAAGCTTGCCCGTCCGGATGTGTTCCATCCCCGCATCGTGTTGGCCGGTTGCGCCGCATTGCCCGACGGTGACGGCGATGACGCCGGCCTGCTCATGGCGCTGCGCAATCGCGGGCTGCACGCCCGTTGGCTGCCCTGGGACGACCCGGCGACTCGCGACGCCGACGTGGTGATCCTGCGGGCCACGTGGGACTACGCCGAGCGTCTCGACGAGTTCCTGAGCTGGACGCGGTCGGTGTCCCGCCTGATCAACTCGGCGCAGATCGTGGAGTGGAACACCGACAAGCGCTATCTCGACGATCTGCATCGCATGGGCGTGCCTGTGGTCCCGACCGCATATTTCGCGGTCGGCGAGCGGATCGTCGTACCCGCCGGTGAAGTGGTGGTGAAACCCGCGGTGGGTGCCGGCTCGAACAGAGTGCAGCGTTTCGTCGACGCCTCGGAGGCTCTGGCCCACGCGGAGGCACTGCATGCCGACGGCCGCGCCGTGCTGGTGCAGCCGTACGACCCTCGGATCGCCGACGGCGAGACCGCGCTGGTGTTCCTGGGCGGCAAGCAATCCCACGCGTTCTGCAAGGGGCCGATCCTGCCCCCGGCCGGACAGGCACCCGAGTTCGACACGACCGGTACCTACGCGCAGGAGTCGTTGTCGCCGGTCGAGCCGGAGGACGAGGTGTGGCGGGTCGGCCGCCTGGCGGTCGACGCGGTGACGCGACGGTTCGATCTCGCGCCCGGGGATTTGGTGTATGCCCGGGTCGACGTGATCGGCGGCCCGGAGAATCCCCGTGTGCTCGAGGTCGAACTGGTCGAACCCGGACTGGGATTCCTCCAGCTCGATCGCGCCGCGAGAGAGGACGCCGAACGGCGGTTCGCCGTCGGTGTGGAGGACGCCTTGGAGCGGCTCGGGCTGGGCCCGCTGTCACACAAGGGGTTCTAGCTGGGTCCCACCCGCTCGCGCATCGACGCCCACAGTGCCGCGGTCGCGGCAGTGCAGGTGGCAGCGCCGGCGACGTGTACCGCGACCAGCACGGCGGGCACCCCGGTGTAGAACTGCACGACCCCGATCAGGCCCTGGGCGCACACCAGCGCTACCAGGACGCCGAGCCGAACCATGACGGGACGCGGAGCACGCACCGCGGCGAGGGCGAAACCCAGCGCGACGATCAGGGAGAGATAGGCGACCAGCAGCGACGAATGCATGTGCACCAGCGTCGTGATCTCGACCTGCAGGCGCGGCACCACGCGGTCGAGGCTCTTGTCCCCGGCGTGTGGGCCGGCGCCGGTCACCAGCGTGCCGGTCACCAGCACGGCGCTCAGGATGACCGCACTCAGGATGGTCAACTGCCGCAACGGTTTCGGCACGGTCGCCGTCGGTGCGCCGGTATCGGGCTGACCGATCTTGACGAAGAGCAGAACGGCGAGCCACACCATCGCCATGGAGGCGAGCAGATGGATCGCCACCGTCCACCACAGCAGGCCGGTCCGCACCGTGATGCCGCCGATGATGGCCTGCACCACGGTGGACGCCGGCATCAGCCAGGCGTAGATCAGCACCTCACGGCGCCGGCGGGCCCGGGTCACGGCCAGGACGGCGGCGATGGCGGTCAATACCACCAAGAAGGTGATCATCCGGTTGCCGAACTCGACCACCTGGTGCACGACGGCGACTTCGGCGTGCGGGACGGGGGTGAAGCTGCCGGGGAAACACTGGGGCCAGGTGGGGCATCCCAGCCCCGATGCGGTCACCCGGACGATTGCCCCGGTGACGGAGATGCCGCCCTGGGTGAGGATCACCAGGACCGCGATCAGACGCTGGACCCGCAGGCTCGGCATGGGCAGCAGATCGACCAGTCGCTGGAAAGCTGTTCCGCCGGGCACGGCCTGATCGTAGTGGATCAGGAACTACAGCCCGTAGTAGGGCTGGTCCGGGATCAGGTGAACCTGAACCAACGCAGCGCGCAGATCGCCGCGACGACACCCCACACCACGAGCACGGCCACGCCGAACCAGTCCATCGACACAGTCATCGCCTGGGTCAACGCTTCGGTGAGCGCACCCGATGGGGTCAGGCGGGCAGCCCAACGCAAGGCCGACGGCACCGGGCCGCCTTCCAGGGTGAGCGCGCCCAGGCCGGCGAACACAAACCACAGCAGGTTCGCCAACGCCAGCACGATCTCGGCTTTGAGGGTGCCGCCGAGCAGCAATCCCAGCGCGGCGAACGTGGCCGTACCCAACGCGATGATCACCGCGCCCAGTGCCAGCCCGAGCGGCGACGGACGCCAACCAAGCGCAAAGCCGATGGCGCCCAGCAGGATTGCCTGCAAGAACACCACGGTCACCACCGCCAGTGACTTGCCGGCGATGATGCCCCATACCGGGAGTGCCGTGGCGCCCAGGCGTTTCAGCGCGCCGTAGCGCCGGTCGAAGGCCACCGCGATGGCCTGCCCGGTGAACGCCGTGGAGATCAGGGCCAGGGCCATGATGGCCGGGGTGAAGGTACCGGCGCGATCGTCGCCGAACGAGCCCAGCGGCAGCAGTGTCATCCCCACCAACAGGGTGATGGGGATGAACATGGTGAGCAGCAACTGTTCGCCGTTGCGCAGGAGCAGCTTCAGTTCCAACCCGTACTGGGCGGCCAGCATTGCCGGCACCTTGGCCGGGCGAGGGTCCGGGGTGAAGGTGCCCGGGGCGAAACGACCCGCGTCGGTCATGGCCGCAGCTCCCGTCCTGTGAGGTCGAGGAATACGTCTTCCAGGCTGCGCTGCTCCACCCGCATATCGGTGGCCAGCACGTTGAGACGGGCACACCACGCCGTCACGGTGGCCAGCACCTGCGGGTCGATGTGCCCCTCGACCAGATACTCGCCGGGGGCGGCCTCGATGGCCGTGTACTTCTCCGGCAGCGCGGCGGCCAGCAGGGTCAGGTCCAGCTTGCGCGGCGCCCGGAACCGCAATTGGTTCTCGGCGCCGCTGTGGGTGAGCTCGGCCGGGGTGCCGGTGGCGACCGCGACGCCGTGGTCGATGATCACGATCCGATCGGCGAGTTCTTCGGCCTCGGCGAGGTGATGGGTGGTCAGTACCACCGTCACACCGTCGCGGCGCAACGCATCGATCAACTCCCACACCACAATTCGGGCATGCGCGTCCATCCCTGCGGTCGGCTCGTCGAGGAACACCAATTCGGGACGGCCCACCACGGCGCAGGCCAGCGCCAGGCGTTGTTGCTGGCCGCCCGACAGGCGCCGGTAGGTGGTGCGGGCGGACTCGGTGAGGCCGAGGGTGTCCATCAGCCAGGCCGGATCGAGGGGATCGGCGGCGTAGGAGGCGACGAGATCGAGCATCTCGCCTGCCTTCGCCGCGGGATACCCGCCGCCGCCCTGCAGCATCACGCCGATCCGCTCACGCAGCCGGGCGTTGTCAGCGACCGGGTCCAGCCCGAGGATCTCGACCTGACCACCGTCGGGGCGGATGAATCCCTCGCACATCTCGACCGTGGTGGTCTTGCCGGCGCCGTTGGGGCCGAGCAGGGCCAACACCTCGGCGCGCTGCACCTCGAGGTCGAGGTCGGACACCGCCGTCGTCGCGCCGTAGCGCTTGCTGACGCCGCGGAGCGACACGGGATGAGGCTTGGTCACGGGGATTCAGCGTAGGCGTCGGGCGACTGGGCAGGTGCCGGCGGTGGGCTGATGTCCGTCTGGCGTGACGGGCGCCACGGCAACCGCCGATAGGTCAGCGCGATCAGGATCAGGACGATCACCGTGCTCGCCAGGGTCGCCATCACGATCTGGAACAACGTGAACCGGTCGCCGTTGGCGGTCGGACCGAAGATCCCGACCACCAGGGTGATGGCGATCGTAGATCCGCGGAATCCCGGCCGGGTTGCCCACGCCGCCAGCGGAATCACCGCCCACAGCAGGTACCACGGTTGCACCACCGGGAACAGCAGAATCGTGCCACCGAGCGCCACGCCCAGACCGCCGACCGGGTGCAGGCGGCCGCGCATCACGGCCAGCAGCAGCCAGCTGACCAGGATCGCGATCAGAAAAACGCCGATGGCGCGGGTAAGGGCCAGTACCGCGGTGGTGTGGTCGCCCAACCCCAGCAGGATGCCGACCTGGCCGGTACCCAGGGCCACCAGTGTCGGCGGGGACATCCAGCTGCGGACCACGTTGGCGGTACCGAGGGTGCCGAGCCAACCGAATCCGAGGCCGCTGACCCAGCCGATCAGGACCATCACCGCCAGAGACACCGCGCCGAGGGGAACGCTCGCGGCGAAGAATGCCTTGATGGTGCCGCCCAGGCGCCAGGCCAGGGCCATCGCAACGAATCCCAGTGCCAGCAGCGAGGGCAGCTTGACCTGGGAGGACAGCGTGATGAGCACGGTGCCGAACAACAGCATCGCGGTGGGATACCAGTGCTGCCAGTCCTCGCGTGAGTGCGGCCAGGTCAGCGGCCGGGGGATGAGCGGCGCAGCGGCATCGATGCCGCGCAACGCGAATTCCGTTCCGGCAAGCATCAACCCGAGCATCAGGGCCTCGTTGTGGATCCCGGCGACCAGGTGCATGAACAGCAGCGGGTTACACGCGCCCAGCCACAGTGCCGGGACTTCGGCGACGCCGCAGCGTCGCGCCAGCCGCGGCGTCGCCCACACGATGAGTCCGACGCCGAGCAGCACCACGACGCGATGACACAGCACTGCGGCGACGATGTTCTCGCCGGTCAGCGCGGAGATACTCTCGCCGATCCACAGGAATAGCGGTCCGTAGGGCGCCGGTGTCTCGCGCCACAGACTGGGTACCGACAAGGTGAAAACGTGATCGAGCCCCAGGCCGGTGGCCGGGCCCACCTGGTAGGGGTTCAGGCCGATGTATCCGATCTCGCTCTGGGCGAGGTACGAGTAGACGTCCTTGCTGTACATCGGCGGCGCGACCAGCAGAGGCACGGCCCACAGCAGCAGCGTCCGGTCGAGCTGACCGCGCGACATACGGCGCGGACCCAGTGCGAAGCGCCCGAGCATGAGCCAGGCCAGTGTCATCATCACCGCGCCGGTCGTGGTCATGGTCAGCGAAACCGTCTGGATGCGCGAGGGCAGATTGAGCAGCCGTACCCCGAAGGTCGGATCCTGCACGACGGGGCGGGCGCCCGCGCCGAGGGCGCCGATCGCCATCAGGACGGTGCCGGTGGCCCCGAACAGCCGGGTACGACGCTGCGCGACGACCTCGGCGGCGTTGAGTGGGGACCCGACGGTCCGTTCGTCGCCGTGCCACCGGGCGATCGATGAGCTGAAAGTCGACAGGCGGCTTGCCATCAGGGCAGCGTAGCCGCCGCGCGACGGACTCTCCGCCGGGCAACGGTGGCCCAGGTCACGTAAGGGTGCCCTTGCTAGAACCCGGCGGGGAATTCCGTCACAATGGTGTTGTGAAAATACGTCGGGAGACCGCGGGCTCGGTTTCGAGCTCAGCTTCGGCCACGGTGCCGAAGCCGGTCAACGACGTGGTGCCGGTGTCCGACGGGCACACTCGCGGCGCGATCATCCATCTGTTGCTCGAGGGTCCCATCACGGCCGGCCAGATCGGTGACCGGCTCGGTATTTCGGCTGCGGGCGTGCGGCGTCACCTCGACGCCCTCATCGAGGCGGGTGACGCGCAGGCCAGTGCGGCCGCCGCGTGGCAGCACAACGGCCGCGGCCGGCCGGCCAAGCGATACCGCTTGACGGCTGCGGGTCGCGCCAAGCTGGGCCACACCTACGACGACCTCGCGGTCGCTGCGATCCGGCAGCTGCGTGAGATCGGCGGCAAGGATGCCGTGCGGACGTTCGCCCGGCGCCGCATCGACACCATCCTGGCGGGAGTAACCGAGGGGTCCGGTGACGTTGCACAAACTGCCGACCGGGTGGCGGACGCGCTGACCAAGGCGGGTTATGCGACCACAACAGCACCGGTGAGCGGGCCGCTCCACGGTGTACAGATCTGCCAGCATCACTGTCCGATCTCGCACGTCGCGGAGGAATTCCCGGAGCTGTGCGAGACGGAGAGCGAGGCCTTCGCCGAGATTCTCGGCACCCACGTTCAGCGCCTGGCCACCATCGTCAACGGCGACTGCGCCTGCACCACCCACGTTCCACTCGACATCGACAACACAGGCAGCACAAAAGATGTTCGGGGCACAGCCCACTCCCGGACAACCACGGTGATCCACCAAACCACAGCGACCAACCAAGGAGCGTCGACATGACGACCATCCCCGAAGCGGCACCACTGACCCAGGAAGAGACGATCGCCTCACTGGGTAAGTACGGCTACGGCTGGTCGGACTCCGACGCCGCGGGCGCCAGCGCACAGCGTGGTCTGTCCGAGGCTGTCGTGCGTGACATCTCCGCGAAGAAGAGCGAGCCCGAATGGATGCTCGATATTCGATTGAAGGCGTTGCGCACGTTCGACAAGAAGCCGATGCCGAACTGGGGCTCCAACCTCGAGGGCATCCACTTCGACAACATCAAGTACTTCGTGCGCTCCACCGAGAAGCAGGCCGCGACATGGGATGACCTGCCGGCCGACATCAAGAACACCTACGACAAGCTCGGTATCCCCGAGGCCGAGAAGCAGCGGCTGGTCTCCGGCGTCGCCGCGCAGTACGAGTCCGAGGTCGTCTACCACCAGATCCGCGAGGACCTGGAGGCTCAGGGCGTCATCTTCCTGGACACCGACACCGCGCTGAAGGAACACCCGGAGATCTTCAAGCAGTACTTCGGCACGGTGATCCCGGCCGGCGACAACAAGTTCTCCGCGCTGAACACGGCGGTGTGGTCGGGTGGTTCGTTCATCTACGTGCCGCCGGGCGTGCACGTCGACATCCCGCTGCAGGCCTACTTCCGGATCAACACCGAGAACATGGGCCAGTTCGAGCGGACCCTGATCATCGCCGACGAGGGCTCCTACGTGCACTACGTCGAGGGTTGTACCGCGCCGATCTACAAGTCGGATTCGCTGCACTCGGCCGTGGTCGAGATCGTCGTCAAGCCCGGCGCGCGGGTGCGCTACACCACGATCCAGAACTGGTCGAACAACGTCTACAACCTGGTCACCAAGCGGGCCCGGGCCGAGGCCGGCGCCACCATGGAGTGGATCGACGGCAACATCGGCTCGAAGGTCACCATGAAGTACCCGGCTGTGTGGATGACCGGTGAGCACGCCAAGGGTGAGGTGCTCTCGGTGGCGTTCGCCGGTGAGGGCCAGCATCAGGACACCGGCGCCAAGATGCTGCACCTGGCCCCGCACACGTCGTCGAACATCGTGTCCAAGTCGGTGGCCCGCGGCGGCGGCCGCGCGTCCTACCGCGGCCTGGTCCAGGTGAACAAGGGCGCCCATGGATCGCGTTCCAGCGTGAAATGCGATGCGCTGCTGGTCGATACCATCAGCCGCTCGGACACCTACCCGTACGTCGACATCCGCGAGGACGACGTCACGATGGGCCACGAAGCCACGGTGTCCAAGGTCAGTGCCGATCAGCTGTTCTATCTGATGAGCCGCGGCCTGACCGAGGACGAGGCCATGGCGATGGTGGTGCGCGGCTTCGTCGAGCCCATCGCCAAGGAACTGCCCATGGAATACGCGCTCGAGCTGAACCGGCTGATCGAGCTGCAGATGGAAGGCGCGGTCGGTTAAGTGACACAGAATCTCACCCAAGGAGCGGAGGCTGTGCCCAGCTCAGGCTCGACGTTGGCTGCCGCCAACAAAGGCGAGCTGTTCTCGTCCTTTGACGTCAACGCCTTCGAGGTGCCAGGCGGCCGCGACGAACTGTGGCGGTTCACCCCGCTCAAGCGGCTTCGCGGCCTGCATGACGGCTCCGCCGTCGCCAACGGCCATGCCGGCATCACAGTGACCGAGCGGCCCGGCGTGACCGTGGAGACCGTCGGCCGTGACGACAAGCGGCTCGGCGAGGGCGGTGTGCCCACTGATCGTGTTGCCGCGCAGGCATTCTCGTCGTTCGAGACGGCGACGGTGGTGACGGTCGGGCGCGACACCGAGGTGGCCGAACCGATCGAGATCGTGGTCGAGGGCCCCGGCGTGGACACCGTGGGCTACGGACACCTGCAGATCCGGGTCGAAGAACTCTCGCGCGCCATTGTGGTTGTCGACCTGCGGGGCAGCGGAACCTACGCCGACAACGTCGAGATCATCGTCGGTGATGCGGCCGGCCTCGGTTTGATCTGGATCGCCGACTGGGCCGACGACATGGTCCACGTCAGCGCTCACCACGCCAAGCTCGGCAAGGACGCGGTGCTCGGGCACGTCAACGTCACGCTCGGTGGCGATGTGGTGCGGACGTCGGCCACCGTGCGATTCACCGGCCCTGGCGGGGACGCCAAGATGCTCGGCACCTACTTCGCCGACGACGGCCAGTTCTTCGAGTCGCGGCTGCTGGTCGACCACGCCCAGCCCCACTGCAAGTCCGACGTGCTCTACAAGGGTGCCCTGCAAGGGGATCCGGACTCCAAGAAGCCCGATGCGCACACGGTGTGGATCGGCGACGTGTTGATCCGGGCCGAGGCCACCGGTACCGACACCTTCGAGGTGAACCGCAACCTTGTGCTCACCGACGGCGCCCGCGCCGATTCGGTACCCAACCTCGAAATCGAGACCGGCGAGATCGTGGGCGCCGGCCACGCCAGCGCCACCGGGCGTTTCGATGACGAGCAGTTGTTCTACCTGCGCGCCCGCGGTATCCCCGAAGACCAGGCCCGGCGCCTGGTCGTGCGCGGATTCTTCAACGAGATCATCGCCAAGATCGCTGTCCCGGAGGTGCGTGAGCGCCTGACCACAGCCATCGAAAGAGAACTTGCCATCACCGAATCGAAAGCAACGCACCAATGACCACTCTGGAAATCAAGGACCTGCACGTCTCGGTCAACGCCACCGAAGGCGCTGAGAACACCGAGATCCCGATCTTGAAGGGCGTCGACCTCACCGTGAAGTCGGGGGAGACCCATGCGGTCATGGGCCCCAACGGCTCCGGCAAGTCCACGCTGTCCTACGCCATCGCCGGGCATCCCAAGTACATCGTCACCTCCGGTTCGATCACCCTCGACGGACAGGACGTCCTCGAGATGAGCATCGACGAGCGGGCGCGCGCGGGCCTGTTCCTGGCCATGCAGTACCCGGTCGAGGTCCCGGGGGTGTCGATGTCGAACTTCCTTCGCACTGCGGCCACTGCGGTCCGTGGCGAAGCGCCGAAGCTTCGCCACTGGGTCAAGGAAGTCAAATCCGCGATGGAAGAGCTGGACATCGATCCGGCGTTCGGCGAGCGCAGCGTCAACGAGGGCTTCTCCGGTGGTGAGAAGAAGCGCCACGAGATCCTGCAGCTAGGCCTGCTCAAGCCGAAGATCGCGATCCTCGACGAGACCGACTCGGGCCTGGACGTCGACGCACTGCGCATCGTCAGCGAAGGCGTCAACCGTTACGCCGAGGCCGAGCACGGCGGCGTCCTGCTGATCACCCACTACACGCGGATCCTGCGCTACATCCAGCCGCAGTTCGTGCACGTGTTCGTCGGCGGACGCATCGTGGAATCGGGCGGGCCGGAGCTCGCCGACGAGCTTGAAGAGAACGGATACGTGCGTTTTACGCAGGCGGTCGGAGCCTGACACAGCGCGAACGCGAGGAGCAAAATGACCGTCGCACGGACTTTCGATCCCACCGTGCTGGCTGAGGTCAGGGCGGACTTCCCGATTCTGAGCCGGGTCATGCGCGGCGGAAAGCAGCTGGCGTACCTCGACTCTGGGGCAACGTCGCAAAAGCCGCTACAGGTGCTCGATGCCGAACGGCAGTTCCTGACCACTTCCAACGGCGCCGTGCACCGCGGCGCGCACCAGCTGATGGAAGAGGCCACCGACGCCTACGAGCAGGGCCGCGCCGACATCGCGGCGTTCGTCGGCGCCGAAACGGACGAGTTGGTGTTCACCAAGAACGCCACCGAGTCGATCAACCTCGTCGCATACGTGCTGGGGGACAAGCGCTTCGAGCATGCCGTCGGCCCCGGCGACGTCATCGTCACCACCGAGCTGGAGCACCACGCGAACCTGATTCCGTGGCAGGAACTCGCGCTGCGCACCGGTGCGACGCTGCGCTGGTACGGGGTGACCGACGACGGCCGCATCGACCTGGATTCACTGGAGCTCGACGAGCGCGTGAAAGTGGTGGCTTTCAGCCATCATTCGAACGTCACGGGCGCGGTGGCCCCGGTGGACGAGCTGGTGTCGCGGGCCAAGGCGGTCGGAGCGCTCACGCTGCTGGACGCCTGCCAGTCGGTGCCGCACCAGCCGGTGGACTTCCACGCTCTCGATGTCGATTTCGCGGCGTTCTCAGGCCACAAGATGCTCGGGCCGACCGGGATCGGTGTGCTCTACGGCCGCCGCGCCCTGCTGAATGCGATGCCGCCGTTTATCACGGGCGGCTCCATGATCGAGACCGTCACGATGGAGCGGACCACCTACGCGCCGGCCCCGCAGCGCTTCGAGGCGGGCACCCCGATGACCTCGCAGGTGGTCGGATTGGCAGCGGCGGCACGGTATTTGAGCGATATCGGCATGGAGACGGTGGAAACGCACGAAGCCGAGCTGGTAGCGGCCGCGCTGGAAGGCCTGGGTTCGGTGCCGGGAGTGCGGATCATCGGTCCGCAGTCCATGGAACTCCGCGGATCGCCGGTCAGTTTCGTGGTCGACGGGATCCACGCCCACGATGTCGGGCAGGTGCTCGACGACGAGGGCGTTGCGGTCCGTGTCGGGCACCATTGCGCCTGGCCGCTGCACCGTCGCTTCGGGATTGCCGCCACGGCCCGCGCGTCCTTCGCGGTGTACAACACGCTCGACGAGGTCGACCGCCTGGTGGCCGGCATCGAACGCGCCGTGGAGTTCTTCTCGTGAAAATGGAACAGATGTACCAGGAAGTGATCCTGGATCACTACAAGCACCCGCACAACCGCGGGCTGCGGGAGCCGTTCGCCGCCGAGGTGCATCACGTCAACCCGACCTGTGGGGACGAGGTGACGCTACGGGTCACGCTCTCCGACGACGCCGAAACGGTGGCGGACATCTCCTATGACGGGCAGGGTTGTTCCATCAGCCAGGCCGCCACTTCGGTGCTCACGGACCAGGTCATCGGGCAGAGCGTCGGCGACGCCGTCAAGACGGTCGAGGCCTTCACCGAGATGATTTCCTCGCGCGGCAACGTCGAGGGGGACGAAGATGTACTCGGTGACGGCATCGCCTTCGCCGGTGTCGCCAAATATCCGGCGCGGGTGAAGTGCGCGCTGCTCGGTTGGATGGCATTCAAAGACGCGCTGGTGCAGGCCAGCGATGACGTGAAGGAACAGCGATGAGCGAGACCACTTCCGACGAACTGCTCGCAGATGTCGAGGAAGCCATGCGTGACGTGGTGGATCCCGAGCTGGGCATCAACGTCGTCGACCTGGGTCTGGTTTACGGACTCAACGTCGAACAGGGCGATGAAGGTGCGGTCGCGCTGATCGACATGACGCTCACGTCTGCCGCCTGTCCGCTGACCGATGTGATCGAGGATCAGTCGCGGACCGCGTTGGTGGGCGCGGGTCTGGTCAACGAGATCAAGATCAACTGGGTGTGGAACCCGCCGTGGGGCCCGGACAAGATCACCGACGACGGCCGCGAACAGCTGCGCGCGCTCGGTTTCACCGTCTGAGGCGGGACCTGCCCGGGCGCGTGTCGATCGGGTCACATGACATGGGCCGCCGTGTGTGGATCACGGCGGCTCATTTGTCTTACTAGCCCACAGGTGGATTCTCGCCCGACGGACCGTACGGTCCGTTCTGCGGGGTTTGACCGTTGCTGCCGGGTGCCTGCGCCGGCGGTGACACCACGACGTTGGCACTACCAGGGCTTTGGCACACCGTGGCGGTTGGGGTCTTGGTGCACGGCGGTTGCTCCGCAGCCGCAGTGGGTCCCAGAGCGACGGCGCCGGCGGCGACGCCCGCGGCCAGAATCTGCGTGGCGAGCAACAGTGGTTTGGACATAGACACCTCCTCAGGCGCACTTTGAGTTGGTGACCGCCGGTGCCGACCCGACCGGCGGTGTTGCGTCGGGCGGTCCAGCAACTGCCGGCAGCCCTCATCGGCAATCTTTGTCGAGTACCCGTGTGGATGAACTCCGAACCCCGCGAGCCTGTGGACAAACCAGGGTTTCGCGGCGATTTCGCTCTGATCGTGTCGGGCGCCGTCAATAGCTTCGCCGGCAATGGGACCGAACGGTTCTCACTGAAGGGGAAGGCATCGTCATGAACACCGAAATCGACCAACTGCGCACGTCCTGCGAGCGGGACCTCGGCGCTCCGGCAGGCTGGCCCGAGCCGACGGCGTATCCGAAGTCTTTGGCGCTGTGCATCATTGACGCGATCTACGTCACCGGAGCACGTCACCAGACCGTTGAGAAGGTGGTGGAGCGTTACCGCAGTCATCGGGCAGGGCAGGGAGGCGACGCCGACACCGACGGTGCCGCCGACCTCCTGGCGAGCGTCCACGAGGTCGGCGGCCCGGAACCGTGGGCGTCGACGATCGGCAACCGGCGTCCCACCTCGACTGCCAAGAACGCGCCGCTGCGGGCGACCGCGCTCGTTCAGGCTGCGCAGGCACTCATCGAGCTGGGTATCGAGACCGCCGCGGACCTGCGCGCGGCGGCCGGGGACGCCGAGCGCTGCGGGCGGGCCAGAGCAGCATGGTGCGCGGTGCCCGGGCAACGCTCAGGCTTCACCTGGGGGTATCTCGTGTTTCTCGCGCAGTCACCCGAGGCCGGCATCGACACCGTGGTGGCCGGTTACGTGGTCCGTGAGGTCGGTGCGGCTGACCCCGCCGCGCTGCTGCGTGCCGTGGCGGACCGCGCAGGCTGGGATCTCAGCGCGCTTCACACCGCCATCTGGCGGTTCGAATGGGGACGCCGTCGTGACCTGCCCTCGTCTGCCTGATCCGGGCACGAACACGCGCTGAAGTGTCCGGGCGCCACGGGTGAAACCGCGTTCGCGGCCCGGCACTGAAATATGGTGGGAACAGGCCGTCAAGCCCCGACGTTAGGAAAAGTGTGACTACGCAGGACATCACCGCAGACCAGTTCAACGACATCGTCAACGGCAATGACATCGTGCTGGTGGATTTCTGGGCGTCGTGGTGCGGACCGTGTCGTGCGTTCGCGCCGACGTTCAAGGCCGCTTCCGAGCAGCACCCCGACGTCATCTTCGCCAAGGTGGACACCGAGGCCGAGCAGGGTCTCGCCGCGGCGGCCGACATCCGGTCCATCCCCACCCTGATGGCGTTCAAGAAGGGCAAGTTGGTCTTCAACCAGGCCGGAGCGCTGCCGCCTGCGGCACTGGAGGACCTGCTTCAGAAGATCAAGGACTTCGACATCGACGCAGCCATGAAAGAGCAGGCCGCCCAGGACGACGCCGAACAGGTGTGACGCCCGGCACGCGATAGCGTGCTGTCCGTGACTGCGCAGAACGAATTCGTCCTGGTCGACCGTTCCCGGCCGGACGTGGCCCTGGTGACCCTCAACCGTCCCGAGCGGATGAACTCGATGGCGTTCGACGTCATGGTTCCGCTCAAGAGCGTCCTGGAAGAACTGCGCTACGACAACAGCGTGCGCGTCGTGGTGCTGACCGGGGCCGGTCGAGGGTTCTCGTCCGGGGCGGATCACAAGTCGGCGGGTTCGGTGCCGCACGTCGCCGGTCTGACCAGACCGACGTATGCGCTGCGGTCGATGGAGATCCTCGACGATGTGATTCTCGCCCTACGGCGGCTGCACCAGCCGGTGATCGCCGCCGTGAACGGTGCCGCCATCGGGGGCGGCCTGTGCCTGGCTTTGGCCTGTGACATCCGCGTCGCCGCCGAGGGCGCCTACTTCCGCGCCGCGGGGATCAACAACGGGCTGACCGCCAGTGAGCTGGGCTTGTCCTACCTGCTGCCGCGGGCCATCGGGTCGTCACGCGCGTTCGAGATCATGTTGACCGGCCGCGACGTCGACGCGCAGGAGGCCGAACGGATCGGTCTGGTGTCCAGTGTGGTGGCCGAGGAGGCACTCCTGGACACCTGTTATTCGATGGCGGACGGTATGGCGGCGTTCTCCCGACCGGGTATCGAGTTGACCAAGCGCACACTTTGGAGTGGACTGGACGCCGCTAGCCTGGAGGGGCACATGCAGGCCGAAGGCCTGGGACAACTCTTCGTGCGCCTGCTCACCGCAAACTTTGAGGAAGCGGTTGCCGCGCGCGCGGAGAAGCGGCCACCGGCTTTTACCGACGAGCGCTAGCGCGAGGAGCCGACCGGCACCGACGAGAAGTAACGACATCAACCTAGGAGGACCGCAGCGTGATCACCGCAACGGACCTGGAGGTCCGCGCCGGCGCGCGCACGCTGCTGTCCATCGAGGGCTCTGCGCTGCGGGTGCAGCCTGGCGACCGGATCGGCCTGGTCGGACGCAACGGCGCGGGCAAGACCACCACCATGAGGATTCTGGCGGGTGAGGGCGAACCCTACGCGGGCACCATCTCGCGGACCGGTGAGGTCGGTTACCTGCCGCAGGATCCGCGTGAAGGCAATCTCGACGTGCTGGCCCGCGATCGCGTGCTGTCGGCCCGCGGCCTGGACGCCTTGCTGGCCGACCTGGAGAAGCAGCAGGCGCTGATGGCCGAAGTCGCCGACGACGCCGCCCGTGACAAAGCGGTGCGCCGCTACGGGCAACTGGAGGAGCGGTTCTCTGCGCTCGGCGGGTATGCCGCCGAGAGTGAGGCCGGGCGCATCTGTGCCAGCCTCGGCCTGCCCGACCGGGTGTTGACCCAGCCCCTACGCACACTGTCTGGCGGTCAGCGTCGCCGGGTGGAACTGGCCCGCATCCTGTTCGCGGCTTCAGAAGGATCGGGCGCCGGGTCCAATTCTGGCACCACCTTGCTGCTGGACGAGCCGACCAACCACCTCGACGCCGACTCGATCGGCTGGCTGCGCGGCTTCCTGCACAACCACACCGGTGGTCTCGTCGTCATCAGCCACGATGTCGATCTGCTCGCCGAGGTCGTGAACCGGGTGTGGTTCCTCGATGCGGTGCGCGGCGAGGCCGACGTCTACAACATGGGCTGGCAGAAGTATCTGGACGCGCGTGCCACCGACGAACAGCGTCGGCGCCGCGAACGGGCCAATGCCGAGAAGAAGGCGGGCGCGTTGCGGACCCAGGCGGCCAAAATGGGCGCCAAAGCCACCAAAGCTGTTGCGGCTCAAAACATGTTGCGCCGCGCTGAGCGGATGATCGCCGAACTCGATGCCGAGCGGGTGGCCGACAAGGTGGCCCGGATCAAGTTCCCCACGCCGGCTCCGTGCGGCAAAACCCCGTTGGTGGCCAAAGGGCTGACGAAGACCTACGGATCGTTGGAGATTTTCACCGGGGTGGACCTGGCCATCGACCGCGGTTCGCGGGTGGTGGTGCTCGGCCTCAACGGTGCGGGCAAGACGACCCTGCTGCGGTTGCTCGCCGGCGCCGAGACGCCCGACGCCGGAGCCTTGGAACCCGGGCACGGCTGCAAGGTCGGCTATTTCGCCCAGGAACACGACACTCTCGACAACGATGCGACCGTCTGGGAGAACATCCGCCATGCCGCGCCGGACACCGGCGAGCAGGATCTTCGGGGCCTGTTGGGCGCGTTCATGTTCACCGGCCCGCAACTGGAGCAGCCCGCAGGAACATTGTCCGGCGGCGAGAAGACGCGATTGGCACTGGCCGGTCTGGTCGCTTCGACAGCCAATGTGTTGTTGTTGGACGAGCCGACCAACAACCTCGACCCGGCCTCACGGGAGCAGGTCCTCGATGCGCTGCGCAGTTACCAGGGCGCGGTGGTGCTGGTTACCCACGATCCGGGCGCGGCCGAGGCCCTCGATCCGCAGCGGGTGGTGTTGCTTCCCGACGGCACAGAGGACTTCTGGTCCAGTGAATATCGGGATCTCATCGAGCTCGCCTGACCGCGAAACCTCAAGAACCACCACGTCTTCGAGAGCGTAAATATAAGACGTTGGACAAATCGGCCCATCGGTGTGTGTGGTGTTTCTACTGTGGGTACCCGTCGGGACATCACAAGCGGGGAGATGTTCATGAGGGAAACGAACAACAAGGATCGCGGCGAACTGCTGGCTGAACTTCGTAAGGCTTACGAGGGAGGTGCCAGCATCCGTTCGTTGGTGGCTGCGACCGGACGTTCCTATGGCTCAGTCCACAGCTTGCTGCGTGAGTCCGGAACGAAGATGCGCAGCCGCGGCGGTCCCAACCACCGCACGCGGGTCCGTGCGTGACGAGCGGAACGCCTGTGCGATAGCCGAATTCAGCTGTCCGACGGCGTCTGTTGGCGCACACTGTCCTCGACGAGGTCCAGCACCGCGGTGAGGTTCTTCGGATCCTCGCCGGAGGCGATCCTGGCGACCAGGCCGTCGAGGACCAGGTCCAGATAGATGTGCAGAACCGCGCTCGGTACGTCGTCGCGCAGCCGGCCGGCCTGCTTCTGGCGCCGTAGCCGTTCGGTGATGGCGGCGTCCAACTCGGCCGACCGTTCCGCCCAGCCTCGGTGAAAGGCCGGATCGTTGCGCAACTTTCGCGCGATCTCCAGCCGGGTGGCCAGCCAGTCGAACTGTTCGGGTGCGGCGAGCATGTTACGCATCACCTGGATCAATCCCTCGCGGGCGGCCACCTCCGCCATCCGCTCCGCGTCCTCGCGGGCCAGTTCGAAGAACAAGGTGTCCTTGTCCTTGAAGTGGTGAAAGATTGCGCCGCGCGACAGCCCGATGGTTTCTTCGAGCCGCCGCACGGTCGCACTCTCGTACCCGTACTGACCGAAGCAGCGCCTGGCGCCGTCGAGAATCTGACGGCGCCGGGCGGCGAGATGGTCGTCGGTTACCCGCGGCACTTAACTCACACTCCTCGTGCGAGCGTTCGTCGGCGTTACCATCTCCGCTTCGATGTAGCTGATCAGGACTACTTCGACTTCAGCATGTTGCGCAGCACGTACTGCAGGATGCCGCCGTTGCGGTAGTAGTCGGCCTCGCCGGGGGTGTCGATGCGGACCACGGCGTCGAACTCCACCGTTGAACCATCGTCCTTGGTCGCGGTGACGTGGACGGTCTTCGGCGTCTTGCCCTCGTTGAGCGCCTCGATACCGGTGATGTCGTAGACCTCGGTGCCGTCCAACTTCAGCGACGCGGCCGACTCGCCCGCCGGGAACTGCAGCGGGATGACGCCCATGCCGATCAGGTTCGACCGGTGGATGCGCTCGAAGGACTCGGTGATCACGGCCTTCACGCCGAGCAGCACCGTGCCCTTGGCCGCCCAGTCGCGCGACGAGCCCGACCCGTACTCCTTGCCGCCCAGGACGACCAGCGGGATGCCGGCCTCCTTGTAGTTGACCGACGCGTCGTAGATGAACGCCTGCGGGCCACCATCCTGGGTGAAGTCGCGAGTGTATCCACCGGAGACGTCGTCGAGCAGCTGGTTCTTCAGCCGGATGTTGGCGAAGGTGCCGCGGATCATCACCTCGTGGTTGCCGCGACGCGACCCCAGCGAGTTGTAATCCTTGCGCTCAACGCCATTGGCGTCCAGATACTGCGCGGCGGGCGTGCCGGGCTTGATCGAGCCGGCCGGGCTGATGTGGTCGGTGGTCACCGAATCACCCAGCAGGGCAAGCACTCTGGCGCCCTTGATATCGGTCACCGGCTGCGGCTCGGCGGGCATGCCGTCGAAGTACGGGGCCTTGCGCACGTAGGTCGACGCGTCGTCCCACTCGAAGGTGTTGCCTTCCGGCGTGGACAGCGAACGCCAGCGGTCGTCGCCCTTGAACACGTCGGCGTAGGAGTCGGTGAACATCTCCCGGCTGATCGAGGACGCGATGGTCTCCTCGATCTCCTGGGCCGACGGCCAGATGTCCTTCAGGAAGACGTCGTTGCCGTCCTGATCCTGGCCCAGCGGATCGGTCTCGAAGTCGAAGTCCATGGTGCCCGCGATGCCGTAGGCGATGACCAGCGGCGGGGACGCCAGGTAGTTCATCTTGACGTCGGGGGAGATGCGGCCCTCGAAGTTGCGGTTACCGGAGAGGACCGCGGTCACCGACAGGTCGTTGTCGTTGATGGCGGCCGAGATCTCGTCGGGCAGGGGCCCGGTGTTGCCGATGCAGGTGGTGCAGCCGTAGCCGCCCAGGTAGTAGCCCAGCTTCTCCAGGTACGGCCACAGGTTGGCCTTGTTGTAGTAGTCGGTGACGACCTGCGAACCCGGCGCCATGTTGGTCTTGACCCAAGGCTTGGAGGTCAGCCCCTTCTCGACGGCCTTCTTGGCCAGCAGCGCCGCGCCGAGCATGACCGACGGGTTGGAGGTGTTGGTGCAGGAGGTGATGCCGGCGACGACGACCGCGCCGTGGTCGAGCACGAAATCGCCGCGCTCCTCGGAGTGCACGGTGATCGGCTTGGACGGCCGGCCCTCCGCGCCGTTGGCGGCCGACGGCCGGGCGTCGACGGCACCGTCATCGGCGAAGGACAAGGAGACCGAGTCGCTGGCCGGGAAGGACTCGTCGACCGCCTCGTCGAGCTTGGTCTCCGGGGTCGGCAGGTTCTCCTCGACGTAGTTGTGGATGTCCTTGCGGAACGCGTTCTTGGCATCCGACAGCTCGATGCGGTCCTGCGGGCGCTTCGGACCGGAGATCGACGGCACCACGGTGGACAGGTCCAGCTCCATGTACTCGGAGAAGGCCGGCTCCTTGTCCGGGTTGTGCCACATGCCCTGCGTCTTGGCGTAGGCCTCGACGAGCGCCAGCTGCTGCTCGCTGCGCCCGGTCAGCCGCAGGTAGTTGATGGTCTCTTCGTCGATCGGGAAGATCGCTGCGGTGGAACCGAATTCGGGGCTCATGTTGCCCAGGGTGGCGCGGTTGGCCAGCGGCACCTCGGCCACGCCGTTGCCGTAGAACTCGACGAACTTGCCGACCACGCCGTGCTTGCGCAGCATGTCGGTGACGGTGAGCACGACGTCGGTGGCGGTAACGCCGGGCTTGATCTCACCGGTCAGCTTGAAGCCGACGACGCGGGGAATGAGCATCGAGACGGGCTGGCCCAGCATGGCGGCCTCGGCCTCGATACCGCCGACGCCCCAGCCCAGCACGCCCAGGCCGTTCTCCATGGTGGTGTGGCTGTCGGTGCCCACGCAGGTGTCGGGGTAGGCCACCCCGTCACGCTCGAACACCACTCGGGCCAGATACTCGATGTTGACCTGGTGCACGATGCCGGTGCCCGGGGGGACGACCTTGAAGTCGTCGAACGCGCCCTGGCCCCAGCGCAGGAACTGGTAGCGCTCGGAGTTGCGCTCGTATTCGAGTTCGACGTTGCGCTCGAAGGCGCCGGCATTGCCGAAGACGTCGAGGATCACCGAGTGGTCGATGACCATCTCCGCCGGCGAGAGCGGGTTCACCTTGTCCGGGTCCCCACCCAGGGCAGCGACCGCTTCGCGCATGGTGGCCAGGTCGACGATGCACGGCACACCGGTGAAGTCCTGCATCAGCACGCGGGCCGGGGTGAACTGGATCTCGATGCTCGGCTCGGCCGAGGGATCCCAGTTGGCGATGGCCTGGATGTGGTCCTTGGTGATGTTGGCGCCGTCTTCGGTGCGCAGCAGGTTCTCCGCGAGCACCTTGAGGCTGTAGGGCAGCTTTTCGGTACCGGGCACCGCATCCAGGCGGTAGATCTCGTAGCTCTTGTCCCCGACAGTCAATGTGTCGCGGGCACCAAATGAGTTAAGGGACGAATTTTCCGTATTCTCGCTGCTCACATCAACTCCCGGCTAGATCTCGCGCCGACGGGCTGTGTCGGCGGCGTTCCGATGTTAACAGTACGCTTGTCCTGCATAGCCCGGTGGGCCGGGGTCCAGTCTTCTCTTGTCCCGTTCTGGTTGCTACCCCGCGGGAGTGATCGGTGATATCCGGCGCGCGTCGCGCGCGCTTCGTCACGCCGGCGTGGCACCTGGCTCCGAGCGTCACTCCGGCGTGACGATCGGCGGTCGATGCGGTGACGATTCCCGTGTCGCCTCGCAGGCGCAGACCGACGCGGCGTACCGTGCTGGCGTGACCGGACCCCATGTCATTCCGTTCCTGCCGGCCTATATCCCGGTCGAGGTGTGCGACACCGTCGGGATCGATCCGGGTCAACCAGACGGGGTTGCCAAGTGCATGGCAGCAGTGCAGGCGGACGTTCGAGACGACGGCGTGAGTGCCCCCGACGCCCATGTAGAGGCCCTGCGGCAGGTTGTCAGCGATGCCCGCCAGGGCGGGGTCGACCTCAAGATCGTGGTGCTGCCGCAGAACCCCGGCATCGACACGCCGCTGCGCGATATCGCCACCGAGGTCGGTGAGGCCAATCCCGGCGCGACGGTGCTCGCGTTGAGCCCCTCGTTCGCCGGTACGTACAGCCCGACGATCGACCGGGTGACTTTGGAAGCCGGTCAGGACGTTGCCAAGACGGGTAATCCCGTGTTGTCGGCGAAGAATTTCGTCGGCGAGATTTCGACCCCCGACTTTCCCTGGACCGCGTTGACAATTGCGTTGACTCTGGGGGTCGCCGCAGCGGCTGCGCTGACTCGCGTTCTGCAGGTGCGCAGCAAACGAATTGCCGGGTCAGGCACCTCGAGCGCCCCCGCTGTCGAGGTCTGAAAGACCCCTCGAACATTCGTTCGGGTATTCGTCCAATATCACTAATTGGTCACACTATTCGCAATTACATTCTTGTAATTCGTGACTAAAGTTTCTTTGGCTACAGATGTGACGTACGGTGCAATCGGTACCCATTGTTGCAGTTGTGCTTGATGTGACTTCTGTGCAAAGGCCCCGAGCAAACGCCGGTACGCCGGCGTTGAGCCATAGGAGACTTGAGTCGAATGAGACGCATCGTTGGCGTCCCGCGCAGGCGAGGAGCAGGTCCGGGAACGGCGTCGCGTCAGCGCGGCCGTTTCTGGGCCGTGCCCCTGACTGCGGCGATGCTCTTGGCCACGGCTTTGTCGGGGGGTGCCCCGGCCGCGGCGGATCCGGGCGGACCCGACCAGATCGCAACGCTCGTCGCCGCGGTGGCCAACGCCGACCAGAAGCTGCAGGAGCTGGGCGCTGCCATCCAGACCCAGCAGGAAGCCGTCAACAAGGCGATCGTCGAGGTGCAGGACGCCCGCGATGCGGCCGCGACCGCACAACAGGAGGTCGAAGCCAGCCAGCAGGGCATCGCCGACGCCACCAACGCCATCGCCCAGGCGCAGAAGCGGTTCGACACGTTCGCCGCGGCCACCTACGTCAGCGGACCCTCCGGCTCGTACCTGACCGGGTCCGACCCCGGCGACATCGTCAACACTGCCGCCACCGGACAGACGCTCGCAGCCAGCAGTGAAAGGGTCATCGCCGATCTGCAGCGCGCCCGCACCGAGCAGGTCAACCGCGAGTCGGCCGCCCGGCTCGCCAAGCAGAAGGCCGACCAGGCCACCGTCAACGCCCAGACAAGCCAAGACAGCGCCGTGGCCGCACTGCAACAGGCGCAGCAGACATTCAGCGCCCAGCAAGGTGAGCTGAACCGGCTGACCGCCGAACGGGCGTCGGCGCAGGCCCAACTCGCCCAGGTGAACAAGGCGTCGGCATCGAGTGCCCCAACCGCGCCGGCACCGGGCCGGCCGCCGCAGGCCGCGGCGGGGGATTGGGACCGGGCCCCGGCAGCGCCCGCCCAAGCGGGCCAGAAGTGGGACACCGCATGGGATCCCACGCTGCCGGCGATTCCGAGCGCATTCGTCAGCGGCGACCCGATCGCCATCATCAACACGGTCCTGGGGATCTCGTCGACCTCGGCGCAGGTCACCCAGAACATGGGACGCCAGTTCCTCCAGAAGATGGGCATCCTGCCCACGCCGACCGGCTTCACCAACGGGGCGATTCCCCGGGTGTACGGCCGGCAGGCATCTGAATACGTCATCCAGAGGGCCGGTTCCCAGATGGGGGTTCCGTACTCGTGGGGCGGCGGCAACGCCGCCGGTCCCAGTCGCGGGATCGATTCGGGGGCCAACACGGTCGGGTTCGACTGCTCGGGCCTGATCCTCTACGCGTTCGCCGGCGTCGGCATCAAGTTGCCGCATTACTCGGGCTCGCAGTACAACGCCGGCCGCAAGATCCCGTCATCGCAGATGCGGCGCGGCGACGTGATCTTCTACGGCCCCGGTGGCAGCCAGCACGTGACGCTCTACCTCGGCAACGGCCAGATGCTCGAAGCGCCCTACACGGGTTCACACGTCAAGATCTCGCCGGTCCGCACCAGCGGGATGACCCCGTACGTCGTCCGCTACATCGAATACTGATGGGAATACCTTGCGCTCCTTCGTCTTACGGTGCCTGATCCTGATCGCCGCAACTGCGTGTGCGGCGATCAGTCTGGTGACGCCGGCCAACGCCGCGCCTGACGACGGGCAGTGGGATCCGACCCTCCCGAAGATCGTCAGTTCCGGGGCGCCCGGCGACCCGGTGGCGATCGCGAATGCTTCGTTCCAGGTCAGCCAGATCGCATTGCAGACCACCCAGAACCTCGGTCAGCAGTTCCTGCAGACCATCGGGCTGGCACCGAAAACGGCTGCCTCGACATTCCCCGGCGGGCGAGTCCGGGGCCCGCAGGCCATCGAATACGCGATCAAGCGCGGGGGTTCCCAGATGGGCGTGCCGTACTCGTGGGGTGGCGGCACGCTGACCGGTCCCGGCCCGGGTGTGGATTACGACGCGGGCAAGGTCGGCTACGACTGCTCGGGGTTCACCCGCTACGCCTTCGCCGGGGTCGGAGTGCAGATCCCCAAGTACTCCGGAGACCAGTACAACACCGGCCGCAAGGTGCCGGTGGCCCAGGCCAAGCGCGGCGACCTCCTGTTCTGGGGGCCGGGTGGCAGCCAGCACGTGGCGATGTACCTCGGTGGTGGCAAGATGCTGGAGGCATCCGGAAGTGCGGAAAAAGTGACGGTCAGTCCGGTCCGCACCGCGGGCATCCAGCCTTATGCGGCCCGCATCATCGAATCCTGAGGGGAAGCTGAACTCTTCCGGCCAGCGTCGACGGATCTCGAAGTGCCTGGAATAGTTGACGGCGGGCACCCGATCGCCCGATAGCGCACAAAGCATGACCAGCGTTTTGTAGTAGCCGAATACCGTGGGAGGAAGTTGATGACGTCACCGAGTGGACCGCCGCAGGGCGCCGGAGGTTATCCCGGCTCGAGCCCGGCGCCGGGCTTCCCGCCCGGATCGACCGGATCCCATGCCGCGCCGGCGGCTCCGCAAGCAGCCACCAACGGCAATCTGCAGGCGGAGGTGCACACCCTGGAACGCGCCATCTTCGAGGTCAAGCGGATCATCGTCGGCCAGGACCAGCTCGTCGAGCGGATGCTCGTCGGACTGCTCGCCAAGGGCCATGTGCTGCTCGAGGGCGTGCCCGGTGTGGCCAAGACCCTGGCTGTCGAGACGTTCGCCAAGGTCGTCGGCGGCACGTTCGCCCGCATCCAGTTCACTCCTGACCTGGTGCCCACCGACATCATCGGTACCCGCATCTACCGGCAGGGCAAGGAAGACTTCGATATCGAGCTCGGCCCGGTCGTGGTCAACTTCCTGCTCGCCGACGAGATCAACCGTGCGCCCGCCAAGGTGCAGTCGGCCCTCCTCGAGGTGATGGCCGAGCGCAAGATCTCCATCGGCGGCAAGACGTTCCCGCTGCCGAGCCCGTTCCTGGTGATGGCCACCCAGAACCCGATCGAGCAGGAAGGCGTCTACGCCCTTCCCGAGGCCCAGCGCGACCGCTTCCTGTTCAAGCTCAACGTCGACTACCCGACGCCGGAGGAAGAGCGCGAGATCATCTACCGGATGGGCGTCAAGCCGCCGGAGCCCAAGCAGATCCTGAACACCGGCGACCTGCTGCGCCTGCAAGAGCTCGCGGCCAACAACTTCGTGCACCACGCCCTGGTGGATTACGTGGTCCGGATCGTCACCGCGACGCGCGAGCCCGAGAAGTTCGGCATGCCCGACGCCAAGGCCTGGATCGCCTACGGTGCTTCGCCGCGTGCGTCGCTCGGCATCATCGCGGCGGCCCGCGCGCTCGCGTTGGTGCGCGGCCGTGACTACGTCATCCCGCAGGACGTCGTCGAGGTGATCCCCGACGTGCTGCGGCACCGTCTGGTGCTGACCTACGACGCATTGGCCGATGAAGTCTCGGCGGAGACCGTGGTCAACCGGATCCTGCAGACAGTCGCCCTGCCTCAGGTGAATGCGCTTCCGCAGCAAGGGCATTCGGTTCCGCCCGCCGTTCCCGCCGCCGCCGGCGCGGCCAGCGGGCGGTGACGGGCTCAGCAGGCCGCACCGTCGACCTGCCGTCGCTACAGCGCGGCGAGATCCGCGACCCCGCGCTCACCGCTGCGCTGCGCAAGCTTGAGCTGACGGTTCGGCGCAAGCTCGACGGCGTGCTGCACGGCGACCATCTCGGACTGATACCGGGTCCGGGTTCGGAGCCCGGGGACTCGCGGATCTACCAGCCGGGCGACGATGTGCGCCGGATGGACTGGTCGGTGACGGCGCGCACGATGACGCCTCACGTGCGGCAGATGATCGCCGACCGCGAGCTCGAGACCTGGCTGGTGGTGGACATGTCGGCCAGCCTGGACTTCGGCACCACCAGCTGTGAGAAGCGCGACCTGGCCGTGGCGGCCGCCGCGGCCATCACGTTCCTCAACAGCGGTGGTGGCAACCGGATCGGCGCGATCATCGCCAACGGTGATTCCGTGCGGCGGGTGCCCGCACTGTCCGGCCGGGTCCACGAGCAGGAGATGCTGCGCACGATCGCCACGATGCCCAAGGCCCCGACCGGGGTCCGCGGCGACCTGGCGGCGGCCATCGACGCCCTGCGCCGCCCCGAGCGCCGCCGCGGCATGGCGGTGATCATCAGTGACTTCCTCGGACCGATCAACTGGATGCGCCCGCTGCGCGCGATCGCCGGCAGGCACGAGGTGCTCGGCATCGAGGTGCTGGATCCGCGCGACGTCGAGCTGCCGGCTGTGGGCGATGTGGTGCTGCAGGACACCGAGACCGGTGTCACCCGCGATTTCACCATCGACGAGCAGCTCCGCAGTGACTTCGAGCGGGCGGCGACCGCTCACCGTGAAGAAGTGGCCCGCACGTTGCGGCGTTGCGACGCACCGCTGTTGAGCCTGCGTACCGACCGGGACTGGATCGCCGACGTGGTGCGGTTTGTGGCGAATCGGCGGCGCGGCGCGGCAGGCCGATGAGCGCTTGCGCGAAGAGGAAACCAGCACGATGAGCGCTTGCGCGAAGAGGAAACCCGCACGATGAGCAACCGGTAGACGAACGCTTGATCAGCAACCAACCGAAATGACTTCTAGCACATGACATTACCGATTCTCGGTCCGATGAGCCTGACAGGCTTCGCGCACGCGTGGTGGTTCCTGTTCCTGTTCGTGGTGCTGGCCCTGGTGGCGTACTACGTCATCGTGCAGCGCGCACGCAAGCAGCGGGTCCTGCGGTTCGCGAACATGGAGCTGCTCGAAAGTGTGGCGCCCAAACAGCCCACCCGGTGGCGGCATCTACCCGCGGCTCTGCTGGCGGTCTCGCTCGTGCTGTTGACGGTGGCGATGGCCGGTCCCACCCACGATGTGCGGATTCCGCGAAACCGCGCGGTGGTGATGCTGGTGATCGACGTATCGCAGTCGATGCGTGCCACCGACGTCGCGCCGAGCCGGTTGGCCGCCGCCCAGGAAGCCGCCAAGCAGTTCGCCGATCAGCTCACCCCGGGGATCAACCTGGGTCTGATCGCCTACGCCGGGACGGCGACCGTGCTGGTGCAGCCGACGACCAATCGCGACGCCACCAAGAACGGCCTGGACAAGCTTCAGCTGGCCGACCGGACCGCCACCGGTGAGGGCATCTTCACGGCCCTGCAGGCGATCGCCACCGTCGGCGCGGTGATCGGCGGCGGCGACGAGAAGCCGCCCGCACGCATCGTGCTGATGTCCGACGGCAAGGAGACCGTGCCGTCCAACCCGGACAATCCCAAGGGCGCCTACACCGCGGCGCGCACCGCCAAGGATCAGGGCGTGCCGATCTCGACGGTGTCCTTCGGTACGCCGTACGGCTACGTCGAGATCAACGATCAGCGCCAGCCGGTACCGGTCGACGACGAGATGCTCGGCAGGATCGCCAAGCTGTCCGGCGGCGACGCCTTCACGGCGTCCAGCCTCGAACAGCTCAAGGAGGTGTTCACCTCGCTGCAGCAGCAGATCGGGTACGAGACCATCAAGGGCGACGCCAGCCTGGGCTGGTTGCGGCTCGGTGCGTTGGTGCTGGCGGTGGCGGGTGTGGCGGCACTGCTGATCAACCGCAGACTGCCTGGTTGAGCCGACTTCGAGATCTACGTCATGGTTGTGAATTCGCACGTACGACAGCCCTGGTGTCGATTTCGGCGATCCATGGCTCACACGTTAAGTTGGCGGGCATGAGTGACGCTGTTGTCTCCGAGACCGCCACCACCGAACCCGGCGGCCGGCCCGCTTTCGTTTCCCGTTCCGTACTGGTCACCGGTGGAAACCGGGGGATCGGCCTGGCCATCGCGCAGCGCCTGGCCGCCGACGGGCACAAGGTGGCCGTCACCCACCGCGGCTCCGGTGCGCCCGAGGGCCTGTTCGGCGTCGTGTGCGACGTCACCGACAACGAGGCTGTCGACCGGGCGTTCAAAGAGGTCGAGGAGCACCAGGGCCCCGTCGAGGTCTTGGTGTCCAACGCCGGGATCTCCCAGGATGCGTTCCTGATGCGGATGACCGAGGAGCGGTTCGAGAACGTCATCAACGCGAATCTCACCGGGGCGTTCCGAGTGGCCCAGCGGGCCTCGCGCAGCATGCAGCGCAAGCGTTTCGGCCGGATCATCTTCATCGGCTCGGTCTCGGGCATGTGGGGCATCGGCAACCAGGCCAACTATGCGGCGGCCAAGGCCGGCCTGATCGGCATGGCCCGCTCGATCTCGCGTGAGTTGTCGAAGGCAGGCGTCACCGCCAACGTCGTGGCGCCCGGTTACATCGACACCGAGATGACCCGTGCCCTGGACGAGCGGATTCAAGCCGGTGCCCTGGAATTCATCCCGGCCAAGCGGGTCGGCACCGCCGAAGAGGTCGCCGGGGCGGTCAGCTTCCTGGCCTCCGAGGATGCCGGCTACATCGCCGGTGCGGTGATCCCGGTGGACGGCGGCATGGGTATGGGTCACTGACCAAACGATCTGGATCGCAAGAACTTTCGCTCAACTCTTCACCGAAGTAGGAGTCAGGACAATGTCAGGTTTGCTCGAAGGCAAGCGCATTCTGGTCACCGGGATCATCACGGACTCGTCGATCGCGTTCCACATCGCCAAGCAGGCCCAGGAGGCCGGCGCTGAGCTGGTGCTCACCGGGTTCGACCGGCTCAAGCTGATCCAGCGCATCGCCGACCGGCTGCCCAAGCCGGCGCCGCTGCTGGAACTCGACGTGCAGAACGAGGAGCACCTCGGTTCGTTGGCCGGGCGCATCACCGAGACGATCGGCGAGGGCAACAAGCTCGACGGCGTCGTGCACTCGATCGGCTTCATGCCGCAGACCGGGATGGGCGTCAACCCGTTCTTCGACGCCCCGTACGAGGATGTCGCCAAGGGCATCCACATCTCGGCCTACTCGTACGCCTCGCTGGCCAAGGCCACGCTGCCGGTGCTGAACCCCGGCGGCAGCATCGTGGGGATGGACTTCGACCCGACCAGGGCGATGCCGGCCTACAACTGGATGACGGTGGCCAAGAGCGCGCTGGAATCGGTCAACCGCTTCGTCGCGCGTGAGGCCGGGCCGTTCGGGGTGCGCTCCAATCTCGTTGCCGCCGGCCCGATCCGGACCCTGGCGATGAGTGCGATCGTCGGCGGGGCGCTGGGTGCCGAAGCCGGTGATCAGATGCGGCTGCTCGAAGAGGGCTGGGACCAGCGGGCGCCCGTCGGCTGGAACATGAAGGATCCGACGCCCGTCGCCAAGACCGTGTGTGCGCTGCTGTCCGACTGGCTGCCCGCCACCACCGGCACCATCATCTACGCCGACGGCGGCGCCAGCACCCAGCTGCTCTGATGACCACTCTCGCGCGGAGCCGGCGGTTCTGACTTGTTCTCTGCCGAAACCGCATTCCAGCAGGTGTGCACTCGCACGAATCCTGCCGGAATGCGGTTTCGCGGTTTATGGGGTGTGGAGGAGGCGACGTGATCGAGTTTGACGCCGTTCTGCTGCTGTCGTTCGGGGGACCCGAGGCGCCGGAACAGGTGATGCCGTTCCTGGAGAACGTGACCCGGGGGCGCGGCATCCCGGCCGAGCGGTTGGCTGACGTCGCCGAGCACTATCTGCATTTCGGCGGGGTGTCTCCGATCAACGGGATCAATCGGGCGCTGATCGAGCAGCTGCGCCTGCAGCTGCCCGGGCTGCCGGTCTACTTCGGCAACCGGAACTGGGAGCCGTTCGTCGAAGACACGGTGGCGACGATGCGCGACAACGGGATTCGCCGTGCCGCGGTGTTCACCACCTCGGCCTGGGGCGGGTACTCCAGCTGTACCCAGTATGTCGAGGACATCGCCAGGGCGCGTACCGCGGTGGGCGCCGACGCGCCCGAACTGGTGAAGCTGCGCCAGTACTTCGACCATCCGTTGCTGGTGGAGATGTTCGCCGACGCGATCAAGGCCGCGGCAGCCACTCTTCCTGTCGAATTGCGTGGCGAGGCCCGGCTGGTTTTCACCGCGCACTCGGTTCCCGTCGCCGCCGACGAGCGGCACGGTCCACGGCTCTACAGCCGGCAGGTCGGCTATGCGACTCGGTTGGTGGCCGCCGCCGCGGGCTATCAGGAGTTCGACCAGGTGTGGCAGTCGAGGTCGGGCCCGCCCCGGATCCCGTGGCTGGAGCCCGACGTCGCTGACCACCTGACTGCCTTGGGCCAGAAGGGAACCCGGGCGGTCATCGTGTGCCCCATCGGGTTCGTCGCCGACCACATCGAGGTGGTGTGGGATCTCGATTACGAGTTGCGACAGCAGGCCGAGGCGGCAGGCATCGCGTTCGCACGTGCCAGTACCCCGAATGCGGACCCACGTTTCGCTCGGTTGGCGGCGGGGCTGATCGAGGAGCTGCGCACCGACGCGGCACCGCTGCGCGTGGAGGGCCCGGAGCCGGTGGCCGGCTACGGATTCAGCGTCAACGGGGCGCCTTGCTCGCCGCACTGCTGCGGGACACCGTCCTGACGCGCCACGTCAGACCGAAACGCTAATCCCGCCAGGCGGATTGCAGGATTACCTCGAGGGCCGCCAACCGCGCCGAGCGCACCACCTGGGCCAGCGGCCGCATGGCATCGCCGGCGATCTGCACCTCAGAGGAACTCTGCAGGCCGATCGGCATCAGGCCCGAGCTCACCGTGATGATCGCCTCCACGTGGCTTGCGTTCTGCAGTACCCGCACCGCCCGTGTCGGGGCGTGGTCGGGGATCCGGTGAATCCGTTCGGCGTCGAGGATGTCCTCCACCATGCCGCGCGGATCTTCGACGTCCACGCCGATGCCGGCCCGCAACGCGACCAGGGCGTCGGCCGCAGAGCGCACCGCCGAACGCAACTGGTACTCGGCGTCGCCGAGATCGTGGTGCTGCGGCGGCGGCAGGACCGGCAGTGAGTACACGGTCCACGACAGCGCCTGCGGTTCGGGGTCGAAACCGGATTCGGCTTCCACGTCATCGAATTCGTAGTACTCGAACTCCGGCACCAGCCCCACACCGTCCAACTCGTCGTGGGTCACGAGCACCGCTTCGCCGACCGTGAGCGCATCCCGCTGGAACTGCGAGCCCGCGGGCAATCCGCGGACGTCGCCGGGTACCGGCAGGGCCACCCTGATCGAGGGCCTGGTGCCGGATCTACCGACGGCCGTGCGCAGGGTCTGCAGCAACGACACCGAGCCGGAGTCCTCCAACTCGGGCCAGGGCAGGCCGGTGCGGACCGCGGCCTGCGAGTCGTACGCGGTCACAGAATGCATTGGTGCCCACTGCGATAGCGCATCCAGGACGTCGTCGGGCGCAGCCGCGCCGGCAAGCCAGGCGTTGGCCCATATCGAGAGAGTTGCACTTGGACACCACATGATCCTGGCAGTGTAATTGTCGGCCGCCGATCAGGCCTGATTCGCTAGGGTGGGCTCATGGCCGCACCGCTGATCTGGCTCATCGTGGCGCTGGGACTCGCCGGGGCGGAGGCACTGACCGGCGACATGTTCCTGCTCATGCTGGCCGGTGGTGCGCTGGCGGCGACCGGCTCGAGCTGGTTGTTCGATCTGCCGATCTGGGCCGACGGCGTGGTGTTCCTCGTGGTGTCCGTGCTTTTGCTGGTGTTGGTCCGGCCCGCACTGCGCCGCCGATTCGAACTCGGGCAGGGCCTTCCGGACCCGGTCAAGGCGCTGGAAGGCAAATCCGCACTGGTGCTGGACCGGGTGGCCGAGCATGCGGGGCAGGTCAAACTCGATGGCGAGGTCTGGACGGCGCGTCCGCTCAATGACGACGATGTGTACGAGCCGGGCGACCACGTGACGGTCATGCGGATCGACGGTGCCACCGCAGTGGTGTTCAAGGCTTTGTAAACCTCAGGAGGGAATCCCCATGGAAGGTGCCGTAGCCGGCCTGATTCTGCTGATCGTGCTGGTGGTGTTCGCGATCATCGTCGTGGCCAAATCGGTCGCGCTCATTCCCCAGGCAGAGGCCGCGGTGATCGAGCGTCTCGGCCGCTACAGCCGCACGGTCAGCGGCCAGCTGACTCTGCTGGTGCCGTTCATCGATCGGATCCGCGCTCGCGTGGATCTGCGCGAGCGGGTGGTGTCCTTTCCGCCGCAGGGGGTGATCACGGAGGACAACCTGACGTTGGCCATCGACACGGTGGTGTACTTCCGCGTCACCAACCCGCAGGCAGCGGTATACGAGATCAGCAACTACATCGTCGGTGTGGAACAGCTGACCACCACCACGCTGCGGAACGTCGTCGGCGGGATGACCCTGGAACAGACCCTGACCTCACGCGACTTGATCAACCAGCAGCTGCGCGGGGTGCTCGACGAGGCGACCGGTCGCTGGGGGCTGCGGGTGGCACGGGTCGAGCTGCGCAGCATCGATCCGCCGCCGTCGATCCAGGAGTCGATGGAAAAGCAGATGAAGGCCGATCGCGACAAGCGGGCCATGATCCTGACCGCCGAAGGTGTGCGGGAGTCGTCGATCAAGCAGGCCGAGGGCCAGAAGCAGTCGCAGATCCTGGCGGCCGAAGGTGCCAAGCAGGCCGCGATCCTGGCGGCCGAGGCCGATCGCCAGTCGCGGATGCTGCGCGCCCAGGGTGAGCGGGCCGCCCAGTACCTGCAGGCGCAGGGACAGGCCAAGGCCATCGAGAAGACCTTTGCCGCGATCAAGGCGGGCAAGCCCACCCCGGAGATGCTGGCGTATCAGTACCTGCAGACCCTGCCGCAGATGGCCAAGGGGGAGGCGAACAAGGTCTGGCTGGTTCCCAGCGACTTCGGTTCGGCGCTGCAGGGTTTCACCAAGCTGCTGGGTGCGCCCGGCGAGGACGGCGTGTTCCGGTACACGCCGTCGGCCGTCGAAGAGGATCTGCCCAAGCCGGAGGACGACAGCGACGAGGTCGCCGACTGGTTCAACACGGAGACCGATCCTGAGATCGCCCGTGCGGTCGCGAAGGCGGAGGCTGAAGCCCGGGCGGCCACCCCACCGTTGAGCGCGGGGCCGCCGCAGTCCTCGTTGGAGACCCCGCCGGGACCCCTTTCCACTGAGCTACCGGGTGGTTCGCACCGAGCCCCGTGAGACGGTCACCGACGGCGCTGTAGCCGGATCTCCACCATCGGCAACGGGGAATCGGTATCGGTGATCGGCTGGCCGAGCGTCTTTTCGAGCACGAGCTTGAATTGGTCCCACGTCGCGGCGTGGCGCGTGCGGTAGCCGGCCAGGACCCGATCGACGCCGCGCTGGTCGAGCGCATGGGCGACGCCCGCGACCGGCCGGTGGCTGCCGAGCCACACCCGGACCTGTGGGTTGACCGCGATGTTGCGAAACCACTGGGCCTTGGTGCCGAAACCGGACGCGACCACGATGGTGCCGGGATCGGGCCGGTCCACCACCTCGAGCACGACGTAGCGTCGGGTACCGGTGGTCCGGCCGATGTGCTCCAGCATCATCACCCTTGACCCCAGCAGCGCGCCGGCCCGGATTCGGTAGAGCCAGATCGGAGCCCGCACGAGCCTGCGGTTGCGTAACAGCCGTGCACCGAGATCGGCCAGTGCGCTCATGTGCTGTCTCCTTCCGTCCCGCTCAGGGCTCGGTGAGCGTGTGTGAAACACCCACCGATTGCGGTGCGCCGGGGTGCAGACGCGCACGATCGCGGCGGTGCAGCCGTATCTCGTAGACCAGACCGGCGACGCCCAGCGCGGCGGTGCTCAGGGACACCAGCACCAGAGCCGGGCTGATGTTCCCGGTCAGCGCGTCACCCAGCACGACTACCGCAGCCGTGCCGGGGAACAGCCCCACCAGCGTCGCCACCGTGTAGGGCACGACCCGTACGGCGGACGCGCCGGCCGCATAGTTGAGCACCGAGAACGGGACGGCCGGGATCAGCCGCATGGACAGCACAACCGGCCATCCCCGTTGGCGTAGCCGCCTGTCCAGGGTGTCGACCCGGGGATGGGGAACCAGGCGATTGAGCTGCAAACCGGCCGCGCGGATCAGGAACAACGCGAGCACGGCGCTGACCGCACTGGCCACCACCGCGATCGCCACGCCCAAGACCGGACCGAACAGCAGACCCGCGGCCAAGGTGAACGCGGTTCGGGGGAACGGGAAGACCGTCACCACGATGTGGGCCGCGAGGAATGCCAGGGGGAACCACGGGCCCACCGATGTCGCCCAGTCCCGCATCTGCATGGCCGTCGGCAACGGAACCAGCACCGCAACTGCGACAAGAATCACAATGCCGGCCAGCAGGCCCACGATCCGCCGGGGTGGCAGTTGCGCGGCCGTCGCCATCACCGCGGCGCGGACCACGCGCAGGGTTCTGACGACGGGTTTCACGTCATACAACAGTACGGGCCGTTGGTGGACCACACCGTCGGCGCGCGGGCGTGAGTCGACCTACCAGCGGTCAGGGCCGTGATGGCGATCATTTAGCCTGATGGGCGAGTGGGTATGTCACACGCTGCGATAACAGGAGATGCGGGTGTCGTTACAGGGGACTAGTGCGGTCGAGTCGGACCGTCAACAGTGGCGGACGGCGGTCGCCGGCGTGCTGGCCAAGAGCAGTCGGCGGGACGTGGCGGACCTGCCGGCCGAGCCGGAACGCCTGCTGGACTCGGAGACCTACGAGGGCTTCGCCATCCGGCCGCTGTACACGAGCCTGGACGCGGTCCCGGAGCCCAGCCTGCCGGGGCAGTGGCCATTCGTGCGCGGCGGTGACGCCCTGCGTGACGTGAAATCCGGGTGGAAGGTCGTCGAGAGCTTCCCCGCTGTCGCAGGCTCGGACGTGGGCACCGTCAACGGTGCGATGCTGGTCGCATTGACCGAGGGCGCCAGCGCACTGGCCCTGCGGGTCGGCGGCGAGGGCGGTATCTCCCTCGGCGAGCTGGATCGCCTGCTCGACGGGGTGTTCCTCGATCTCGTTCCGGTCATCTTCGAGAACACCGGTGCCGACCTGGCCGCGACCGCCGATGCGGTGTTGCCGTTGCTCCAAGATCTCGACGACGACCAGCGTTCACGCCTGTCGATCGATCTCGGTGCCGACCCGTTGACCGCGCCGCTGTCGGGGCAGGCCACGGTCGGCGGAGCCGACAGTTCGGCCACGGTCGATGACTCGGACTTACTCGCCACCGTCGCCAAGCTCACCGCACACGCCGGTGGGGTGCGCGCGATCACCGTCGACGGCCCGGCGTTCCACAACCTGGGCGCCAGTGCGGCCTGGGAGCTCGCCGGATCCGTCGCCGCAGCCGTCGCCTACCTGCGCATCCTCGGCGATGGCGGCGTGTCGGCACCGGATGCCTTGCGGCAGATCAGCTTCCGCTACGCCGCGGATGACGATCAGTTCATGACCATCGCCAAGCTGCGCGCCGCGCGGCAGCTGTGGGCGCGGGTCGCGGAGGTCGTCGGGGCGGCTACCTCCGGCGCGGCCCGGATCCACGCCGTGACCTCGCAGCCGATGATGACCCAGCGCGACCCATGGGTGAACATGCTGCGCACCACGCTGGCCGCCTTCTCGGCGGGTGTCGGAGGTGCCGACACCGTGGAGGTGCATCCGTTCGACGTGGCGATTCCCGGCGGCCTGGACGGGACGTCGACGAGCTTCGCCCGCCGCATCGCTCGCAACACCCAGCTGCTGCTCCTGGAGGAGTCGCACATCGGTCAGGTGCTCGATCCGGCCGGCGGCTCCTGGTTCGTCGAGGACCTGACCACTCAACTCGCCGAAAAAGCCTGGGCGCACTTCCAGGACATCGAGGCGCGTGGCGGTTTCGTCGCGGCCCGCGATCACATCACCGCCCAGATCGCCGAGGTCGCCGCGCGGCGCAGTGACGACATCGCGCACCGCCGCACCGCGATCACCGGGGTCAACGAGTTCCCGAACCTGGACGAAAAGCCGCTCCCTCAAGGGCTTTCGGCATCGTCGATCGCTCGGTACGCGGCCGGATTCGAGACCTTGCGCGACCGCTCAGACGCGTTCCTGGCAGAGACCGGGGCCCGTCCCAAGGTTCTGCTGCTGCCGCTCGGACCGCTGGCCGAGCACAACATCCGCACCACGTTCGCCGCGAACCTGTTGGCCTCCGGTGGCATCGAGGCGATCAATCCGGGCACCGTCGACGCCGCCGGGATCGCCGCGGCGGTGGCCGATGCCGGTGCACCGGCGGTGGCCGTGCTGTGCGGTACCGATGCGCGCTACGGCGCCGAGGCCTCTGACGCGGTGGCGGCGGCGCACGCGGCCGGCGTCCGCGACGTGCTCCTGGCCGGCCCTGAAAAGGCTGTGGCCGAAGCTGATTCGAAACCCGACGGGTATCTGACCGCAAAGATCGATGCGGTCGGAGCGCTGTCGAAACTGCTCACCGGACTGGGGGCCTGAGATGACTGCCACAACAGGATCAGAGATTCGTAGCTTCGCCGACGTGCCGCTGCGCGGCGAGGAGCCCGGTCGGTCCGTCACCCCGCAGGCCGTGGAGCAGCACGTCGCGGCGGCTGCGGCCGCGCACGGCTACGCCCCCGAGCAACTCACCTGGGCCACGCCCGAAGGTATCGACGTCAAGCCGGTGTACATCGCGGCCGATCGCGACGAGGTGGCCGAGGCCGGCTACCCGCTCGACAGCTTCCCGGGCGCACCGCCTTTCGTGCGCGGGCCGTACCCGACCATGTACGTCAACCAGCCGTGGACCATCCGGCAGTACGCCGGATTCTCCACCGCCGCCGAATCCAACGCCTTCTACCGGCGCAATCTGGCCGCCGGCCAGAAGGGACTCTCGGTGGCCTTCGACCTGGCCACGCACCGCGGGTACGACTCGGACCATCCGCGTGTGGCGGGCGACGTCGGGATGGCCGGTGTGGCAATCGATTCCATCCTCGACATGCGCCAGTTGTTCGACGGTATCGACCTGTCGACGGTCAGTGTGTCGATGACGATGAACGGTGCGGTGCTGCCGATCCTGGCGCTCTACGTCGTCGCTGCCGAAGAGCAGGGGGTGCCGCCGGAGAAGCTGGCCGGGACCATCCAGAACGACATCCTCAAAGAGTTCATGGTCCGCAACACCTACATCTATCCGCCCAAGCCGTCGATGCGGATCATCTCGGACATCTTCGCCTACACCAGCGCCAAGATGCCGAAGTTCAACTCGATCTCCATCTCGGGTTACCACATCCAAGAGGCGGGGGCGACAGCCGATCTGGAGCTCGCCTACACGCTGGCCGACGGTGTCGAGTACATCAAGGCCGGGTTGGACGCAGGCCTTGACATCGACAAGTTCGCGCCGCGGTTGAGCTTCTTCTGGGGCATCGGCATGAACTTCTTCATGGAGGTGGCCAAGCTTCGGGCCGGCCGCCTGCTGTGGAGCGAGCTGGTGGCCCAGTTCGATCCGAAGAACGAGAAGTCACTGTCGCTGCGTACCCACTCACAGACCTCGGGCTGGTCGTTGACCGCACAGGACGTCTTCAACAACGTCGCCCGGACCTGTATCGAGGCGATGGCGGCCACCCAGGGGCACACCCAGTCGCTGCACACCAATGCCCTGGACGAGGCGCTGGCGCTGCCCACCGATTTCTCCGCCCGCATCGCGCGCAACACGCAGCTGCTGCTGCAGCAGGAATCGGGCACCACGCGGCCGATCGACCCGTGGGGCGGTTCGTACTACGTCGAATGGCTCACGCATCAGTTGGCGGAGAAGGCGCGTGCCCACATCCGTGAGGTGAACGAGCACGGCGGCATGGCACAGGCGATCAGCGACGGGATTCCGAAGCTTCGTATCGAAGAGGCGGCCGCCCGGACCCAGGCGCGGATCGACTCCGGCGCCCAGCCCCTGATCGGCGTCAACAAGTACCAGGTGGCAGAGGACCAGGAGATCGAGGTCCTCAAGGTCGAGAACAGCCGGGTGCGGGCCGAGCAGCTGGCCAAACTGCAGCAGCTCCGAGCCGACCGCGACGAGTCGGCGACGCAAGCCGCGCTGGCGGAACTGACCCGAGCCGCCGAGGCGACAGGCTCGGCCGGTGAGGACGGGCTGGGCAACAACCTGCTGGCCCTGGCGATCAACGCCGCCCGCGCCAAGGCCACCCTCGGCGAGATCTCCGACGCCCTGGAGAAGGTTTACGGGCGGCATCAGGCCGAGATCCGTACGATTTCGGGCGTCTACCGCGACGAGATCGGAGCCGGAAACATCACTCCACTTTCCAGCGCGACGAGCCTGGTGAACAAGTTCGCCGAGGCCGATGGTCGCCGGCCGCGCATCCTGGTCGCCAAGATGGGCCAGGACGGGCACGACCGCGGGCAGAAGGTGATCGCGACCGCGTTCGCCGACATCGGCTTCGACGTCGACGTGGGCTCGTTGTTCTCGACGCCCGAGGAGGTGGCCCGCCAGGCCGCCGACAACGACGTTCATGTGGTCGGCGTGTCCTCGCTGGCGGCGGGGCACCTCACGCTGGTGCCCGCGCTGCGTGACGCCCTGGCCGAGGTGGGCCGTCCCGACATCATGATCGTCGTGGGCGGCGTCATCCCGCCGGGGGATTTCGACGAGTTGTACGAGGCCGGGGCGACAGCGATCTTCCCGCCGGGCACGGTGATCGCCGATGCCGCCATCGGTCTGCTGCAGAAGTTGGCGGACCGGCTCGGTTACCAGCTGAGCCAGTAGTGGCGCGTTCGGAGTACCTGTGCGCCGAAACCGTATTCCAGCAGGCCGTCTCTCGGACTTCCTCTGCGTGGTTGCGGTCTCGGCGATCGGATCGAAACTGGGAGGCAGGTCGTAGATGAGCCGGCCAGTCGACGAACTGGCGGCCGCCATCCGCGATGGTGACCGGGCCGCGCTGGCGCGGGCCATCACCATGGTGGAGTCCACCCGGGCCGACCATCGTGACCAGGCTCAGCAGTTGCTGCTTGAGCTCATGCCGGATGCTGGGAAAGCCCAGCATGTCGGCATCACCGGGGTGCCCGGCGTCGGTAAGTCGACGACCATCGAAGCCCTCGGCATGTACCTCATCGAGGCCGGCCATCGGGTCGCGGTACTGGCGGTGGATCCGTCGTCGACCAGGACCGGCGGCTCGATCCTGGGCGACAAGACCCGGATGGCCCAGCTGGCGGTACACCCGGACGCCTACATCCGGCCCTCACCGACATCCGGGACTCTCGGCGGGGTGGCCAAGGCGACGCGCGAGACCATCGTGCTGCTGGAGGCCGCGGGTTACGACGTGATCCTGGTCGAGACGGTCGGGGTCGGCCAGTCCGAGGTCACGGTGTCGAACATGGTCGACACGTTCGTCTTCCTCACACTGGCGCGTACGGGTGATCAGTTGCAGGGCATCAAAAAGGGTGTGCTCGAGCTGGCCGATGTCATCGTCGTCAACAAGGCCGACGGCGAGCATGCGATCGAGGCCAAGGCGGCGGCTCGGGAACTGACCGGAGCCATCCGCCTGATCTACCCTCGCGAAACACTATGGCGCCCACCGGTTCTCACCATGAGTGCGATCGAGGGTCACGGCCTGGCCGAGTTGTGGGAGACGGTGCTCAAGCACCGCGAGGTGCTCACGGAGGCGGGCGAGTTCGAGGCCAGGCGCCGTGCCCAACAGGTCGACTGGACCTGGTCGATGGTGCGCGACACCGTGCTGGACCGGGTGATGTCGCATCCAGGGGTCCGAGCCATCCGCGACGAGGTGGAGCGCCGCGTGCGCGAGGGCGAACTGACCCCGGCACTGGCGGCCCAGGAGATTCTCGGCGCGGCCGACTGACACCTGGTCCGCCGCGCATACGCTGTTCGCAGCGACACGGAAGCGAAAGGCTGGGCTGACCCGGAGATGAGGGACGTGAAGGCGAAACTGCGTGTGCTCGTGGCGGCCGCGATGGTCGGCGGTGCGGTGTTGACCGGGTGCGGTGACGGCGGGTCGGCCGGTACGCAACCCACTGTGGCCAAGGCCAAGCTGCAAACTCTGGCCAAGGAGAAGCTGGAAGCCGCGGCCAAGCGCAAGGCGAAGTCTGTCACCTGCGAAGACGGCATCGTCGGCAAAGTGGGAGCTACCCAGCATTGTGTGCTGACGGCCAAAGACGGCAGCAAGTACGGTGTCACCGCAACGGTCCAGGCGGTGGAATCCGACAACGTCAAGATCGACTTCAAGGTGGACGACAAGCCGAAGCCCTGATCGAGCGCGCCGGCCCGGCTAACAGGTGGATAACACTTGAATAATTTGCCGGGGTCCCAGGTAAATTCAGATGTGTGACCGATCACGATCGGGGGCGCGACGAGGCGCTCCCACACGGTGTCCAGGGTGCGGCGGACGGGAACTTCGCCTGTACGGTGCGCGGCTTTTCGAAGCTCTTCCCGGGCCGCAAGTACGGGGGCGGTGCCCTCGTCGTCTACCAGGACGGCGCGCCCGTCGTCGATGTCTGGACCGGCTATTCCGACCGCCGGGGCACGCAGTACTGGACCGCTGACACCGGTGCGATGGTGTTCTCGGCGACCAAGGGAATGGCCTCGACGATCATCCATCGCCTCGTCGACCGTGGTCTGATCGAGTACGACCGACCGGTGTGCGCGTATTGGCCTGAATTTGGGACCAATGGCAAATCCGAGGTCACGGTTCGGCAGGTGATGGCGCACGAGGCCGGGCTGTCTCAACTCAACGGCGTCAGCAAATCTGACCTGCTCGACCATCGGGTGATGGAGGGTCGGGTTGCCGGCGCGCCAGTGAACTCCCTGCTGTTCGGCAAGTCGGCATATCACGCGCTGACCTACGGGTGGCTGCTGTCCGGTTTGGCTCGTGCGGTGACCGGGCAGGGGATGCGCGAATTGTTCCGCACCGAGTTGGCGGAGCCGCTGGGGACCGACGGTCTACACCTGGGGCGCCCGCCCGCGGGGGCGCCCACTCGGGCCGCGCAGATCCTCGTGCCGCAAGGGCACTGGCCGAATCAGATCTTCGATTTCGTGGCGCCGCGGGTTGCGGCGTTGAAGTTTTCCGGCGCTTTCGGCTCGATGTACTTCCCAGGGGTCATGTCGCTGGTCCAGGGGGAGACGCCGTTCCTGGACGCCGAAGCGCCTGCCGTGAACGGGGTGGCCACGGCCCGTGGCCTGGCCAGGATGTACTGCGCGATCGCCAACAACGGTCGTCTCAACGGTGGGCAATACCTGGCTGAGCGCACGGTCGCCGGTCTGGCGGGTCCGCCCGGGTTGCGGCCGGACCGGAACCTGGGAGTGCCGCTCGGCTTCCATCTCGGCTATCACTCGGTTCCGTTCGGCGTCATGCCGGGGTTCGGGCATGTCGGGCTCGGTGGCTCGGTCGGATGGGCGGACCCGGCGAGCGGCCTGGCGGTGGGTTTCGTGCACAACCGGCTGTTGACGCCGATGGTGCTGGACATGGCCGCCTTCGTCGGTCTGCACGCGCTGATCCGTAAGGACGTGGCACGGGCACGTGAGCACGGATACCTACCGGTGCCCGATCTCGGTGCCCCGCCGTACGAGGTGCCGAAGCCCGCGGCCGGGTAGTTCGTCGCCCACGACACGAGCCGACCTGACGGGATCCGTCAGGTCGGCTTTATTCGTTGCGGAGCTGGGCGTCAACCCGCCGCAGCCCTCCTATCTGCAGTGATATACATCACATGATGTCCCGAATCTGGGCCACTATTCCTGTCCATGCAGCGCTTCTTCGCCGTTAACCCTGGTCGGTTTGCTTTTGATGCGCACAGTGGGCTTGCTCACGCATTCGTGCGACGCGTGCGCTGAGTCTCAGCATGTTGACATCCGGGGCCCGGGTGGTCCCATCGCCTCCCCGGGGCGTTGCGAGCGATCGGCAGATCTTGATGATCCATGCAGGTCGATACGTTGCGATGTCAATAAAACCCATTAGCTGATGCGCCTATTGGGTACACATTCGTACCATTCTCGGACCGCGTTCCAGCGGAACGTGAATTCGGTTCAACTACGGTTTCGGTAGTTTGCGTGGCGGTTGCCAGCTAACTAATTGAAGGCTTGCTATGAATTAACTGGGAGTGGCTGTTCGAACACCGTTTTCGTATCGTGGACAACGCCCGAAAAGGCATATCGCCGCCCGAGATTTATGCGGGACTAGTTAGCGGAATAATTTCCCTCACGTCGCGGCGAACCAGAGCATTGCATCGAATAAGGTTGTGCCACAGCGATATTCATGCGTATATGAGTGCATCGGTCGGGCTCCAGATGCTCTCGCTGGTGAAATCGTCCGCCCCTGCCAGTTTTAGACAAAGCCTTCGCTCAGCGAACACCCGATCGTTTTTGCGATCAGATGTTTCCAACATCTAGGTTAGGCCACGCGCTAGGCTACGGACCCGCGTTGGCAACGACTCGAACCGGATGCGCGGATTCGGTACCGTGCGTCGATGGCGACGTAGCGCACATTCTTTTCCGAGTCCTAAGTACGTTGATCGGAGCTTTGCTCATCGATCGCACCGAGAGAGGTTGAGCCGACTTGGCCGAGACTCCAGTGACCCCGATTGCCGTGATCGGCATGGCTTGCCGGCTGCCTAACGGAATCGACTCACCGGCCAAGTTGTGGGACGCGTTGTTGCGTGGAGACGACCTGGTCACCGAGGTGCCGCTCGATCGCTGGGACGCCGAAGAGTTCTATGACCCCGAAGCCGGGGTTGCCGGCCGGTCGGTGTCCAAGTGGGGTGGATTTCTCGACGACATCGGCGGATTCGACGCGGACTTCTTCGGCATCGGGGAGCGCGAGGCCATCGCGCTGGATCCCCAGCAGCGTCTGCTGCTTGAGACTTCCTGGGAGGCCCTTGAACATGGGGGTATCGACCCGGCCACTCTCGCGGGATCGCTGACCGGCGTCTTCGTCGGCATGACCGGCGCCGACTACCAATTGGTGGCCGCGGACGCCCAGGCACTCGACGGGCCGTACGGCTTCACCGGAAGCAACTTCAGCATGGCGTCCGGACGTATCGCCTACGCGCTCGGCGCCACGGGACCCGCGTACACCGTGGATTCCGCCTGCTCGTCAGGACTGCTCGCGGTCCACAGCGCATGCCGCAGCCTCCACGACGGCGAAAGTGACCTTGCGCTGGCCGGCGGAGTCAACGTGCTCCTTGAGCCACGCAAGATGGCATCCGGTTCTGCGCAGGGAATGTTGTCGCCGACCGGTCGCTGCCACGCATTCGACGTGGATGCGGACGGCTTCGTCTCGGGCGAAGCGGTCGGCATGGTCCTGCTGAAGCGACTGCCGGACGCCGAGCGGGACGGTGACCGGGTTCTCGCGGTCATCCGCGGTACCGCGGCCAACCAAGACGGGCGCACCGTCAACATCGCCACCCCGTCACGGGACGCGCAGGTGGCCGTTTACCAGGCGGCGCTGGCGGCCGCAGCCACCGATCCGGCCACGATCGGGATGGTCGAAGCGCACGGAACCGGTACCCCGGTCGGCGACCCGATCGAGTACGCCGGGCTGGCCCACGTCTACGGTACGGCCGGGCCGTGCGCGCTCGGTTCGGCGAAAACCAATTTCGGCCACACCCAGTCGGCCTCGGGCGCTGTCAGCCTGATCAAGGCTGTGCTGGCCGTGCAGGAGGCGGTCGTTCCGCAGAGCCTGCATTTCAATCGTCTGCCCGACCAGATGGCCGAGATCGGCACAAACCTGTTCGTGCCCCAGGCGAATGTGCCGTGGCCTGCGCCGGCCGGACACCCGAGACGAGCGGCTGTGTCGTCGTACGGCCTTTCCGGAACCAACGTCCACGCCGTCCTCGAACAGGCACCGGCGCAGCAGCCCGCCGACACCGTCGTCGACGGCGGGGCCGAGAAACGTGCGCCTGCGGACGGCCCCAAGTTGTTCACCATCTCCTCGAGCTCGCCCGAGGCGCTCAGACAGACCGCGGGCCGGTTGGCCGACTGGGTCGCCGATCCGGCGAACGCAGGCGACCTCACCGATCTCGGCTACACGCTGGCTCGCCGACGCGGGCACCGCGACGTCCGGACCTCGGTACTGGCAGGCAGTTCGGAAGAACTCGTCAAGGCATTTCGTGAGGTGGCCGACGGCGACGCCCCCTTCCAGCCCGCGGTCGCGGCCGGTGGACGCGGACCGGTCTGGGTTTTCTCCGGACATGGATCGCAATGGGCCGGGATGGGCGCCTCTCCGCTGGCGGCCGAACCCGTCTTCGCAGCGACCGTGGCCGAACTTGAGCCGCTCATCGCCCGGGAGTCCGGGTTCTCGGTGACGGAGGCGATGTCGGCTGCCGAGGTCGTGACCGGGATGGACCGGGTACAGCCGACGGTCTTCGCGATGCAGGTCGCGCTGGCCGCCACGATGAAGGCGTACGGAGTGAGCCCGGGCGCGGTGATCGGCCATTCGATGGGGGAGGCCGCGGCCGCCGTCGTCGCGGGTGCGCTCTCGGTCGAGGACGGCGTGAAGCTGATCTGCCGCCGCTCACGGTTGATGGCGCGCATCGCGGGATCCGGCGCGATGGCTTCGGTGGAACTGCCCGCGGCGCAGGTGCTTTCTGAACTCGCGGCGCAGGGCGTCGGCGATGTCGTGCTGTCGGTGGTTGCCTCCCCGCAGTCGACGGTGGTCGGCGGGGCCACCGAGTCGATCCGAAACCTCGTGGCCGGTTGGGAGAAGCGGGGCCTGCTGGCCCGTGAGGTGGCGGTCGAGGTCGCCTCGCATTCGCCCCAGGTGGATCCGATCCTCGATGAGCTGGCCGACGAGTTGGCCGATTTGATCCCCATGGAGCCCACGGTTCCGTACTACTCGTCCACCCTGTACGACCCGCGCGAGGAACCCACCTGGGACGCGGATTACTGGGCCGACAACCTGCGATACACCGTGCGGTTCGCCGCGGCGGTGCAGGCCGCGCTCGAAGACGGCTACCGCGTGTTCGGCGAACTGTCGCCGCACCCGCTGCTCACCGTTGCCGTGGAACAGACGGCCCGCAGCCTGGACATGTCGACGGCGGTTCTGCCCGCCATGCGGCGCGAACAGGAGATGCCGTCGGGACTGCGCGGTTTCGTCGGCGCCCTTCATGATTCCGGTGCGGCCGTGGACTTCTCGGCCCTGTATCCCGATGGACGCCTGGTCGAGGCGCCGTTGCCCGCCTGGACCCACCGCACCCTGATGCTCGCCCGGGCGGGCCAGGACCAGCTGGGCCACGGTGGTCACAGCGTCGCGGTCCACCCGCTGCTCGGCGCGCACATCCTGCTGCCCGAGGACCAGGAACGTCATGTCTGGCAGGCGGATGTCGGCACCGCGGCGCAGCCATGGCTCGACGATCACCGGGTACACGATGTGGCGGCCCTGCCGGGCGCGGCCTATTGCGAGATGGCGTTGACCGCCGCCGCGGGTGTTCTCGGTGACGGCGCCGAGGTCACCGACCTCGCGTTCCACGACCTGCTCTTGCTCGACGAGCAGACGGTGGTGTCGACGGTCGCGGCCGTCCTCGCCGATGGTGTTGCCGAATTCGGGATCGAGACAACCCGCGACGGTGAACGGGTCCGCCGCGCATCGGCCCGACTGCAGGCCGGCGATGGTTCCCTTCCACAGAGTCGGGACATCGCCGTGTTGCTGGCCGCCCACGCCGACCGCGCCGACGGCGCCGAACTGCGGGAATCGTTTGCCGCACACGGCATCCAGTACGGTCCGGCATTCGCCGGGCTGGTCTCGGCGGGAACCGGAACCGGAGGTTCCGTCCTCGCCGAAGTCGCCCTGCCGCCGGCGCTTCGTTCGCAGCAGTCCGCATATTCGGTCCATCCGGCGCTTCTCGATGCCTGCTTCCAGGCGGTCGCCGTGCATCCCGCGATCGGTGACGATTCGACCGGGGCGTTGCTGCTGCCGCTGGGAGTGCGCCGGATTCGCGTGCACGCCGCCACCCGCCAGGCGCACTACTGCCTTGCGCAGGTGAGGAAGGTCGGCGAGGCGTCGGTCGAAGCGGATCTGGAAATTCTCGACGAGCACGGAGCCGTTCTCGTCACGATCGACGGACTGCGCCTGGGTTCGCACGCGGGAGCCTCGCAGCGCGATCACACGCTCAACAACCGCCTGCTGACCGTGGACTGGATTCAGCCGAGCCCGCCGAAGGCCGGCGACTTCGGCAACCGGTCGGTGTTGGTGATCGACTCGAGCGAAGCGAGCAACCCGCTGTCGGCCGGCCTGGTGGCGGCGCTGACAGCGCACGGTGTCACCGCCACTCAGATGGTCTGGCCGAGCGGCGTCGGCGATGCCACGGCCCAAACCGCGCTCGAGGCGCACCTCGAGAACGAAAACGTCGGGGCCGTGGTGGTATTCGCAGGCAGCGAGCAGGGCGCCGGATCAGGCTCCGCGGCGGTGTCCCAGGGCGCCGACGAGGTTCGTCGGCTGGTGCACATCGCCCGCCTGTTGCCCGAAGCGTCTGGTGCGCCCCGGCTGTACCTGCTGACTCGGAACGCACAGTCCGTGGTCGACGGTGACGAGGCCAACCTCGCCCAGGCCGGCTTGCGCGGCTTGATCCGGGTGATCGGCGTCGAGCACCCGCATCTGCATCCGACGATGATCGATCTCGACGGCCGCCCGGATTCCGAGCAGCTGGCCGCCCAGTTGCTGTCGGAATCCGAAGAGGACGAGACGGCTTGGCGTGACGGGGTTTTCTACGCGGCTCGGCTCAATCTCAGCCCGTTGGGGTCGGAGGACTTCCGGTCCACCGTGGTGGACCACCAGCGCGACGGGGTCCGACTGCAGATCCGTACCCCCGGAGACCTGCAGTCGCTGGAACTCGCCGCCGTGGATCGGGTGGAGCCGGGTCCCGGGCAGATCGAGGTCGCGGTGCGCGCATCGAACCTCAACTTCGCCGATGTGCTTGTGGCACTGGGGCGGTACCCCAGTTTCGAGGGACGCATGCCCCAGTTGGGTGCCGATTACGCCGGTGAGGTCGTGGCGGTCGGACCTGGTGTGACCGAGCACGAGGTGGGCGACCTGGTCGCCGGCATCTCCACCAACGGCGCCTGGGCGACCTACATCACCTGCGACGCCAACCTCGCGGTCGCCCTGCCGTCGTCGTTGACGCCCGGTCAGGCGGCCGCGGTGCCCAGCGCGCACGCCACCGCGTGGTACAGCCTGCACAACCTGGCGAGAATCTCCTCGCGCGACAAGGTGCTGATTCACTCCGCCACCGGTGGGGTGGGCCAGGCCGCGATTGCGATCGCCCGTGCGGCAGGGGCCGAGATCTATGCCACCGCCGGAAGTCCGCATCGGCGAGAGCTTTTGCGCGGCATGGGGATAACCCATGTGTACGACTCTCGCAGCATCGATTTCGCGGACGAGATCCGGAAGGATACGGACGGCTACGGCGTCGACGTCGTACTCAACTCACTACCGGGCGCCGCGCAGCGGGCCGGGTTGGAACTGCTCTCGTTCGGAGGGCGTTTCGTCGAGATCGGCAAGCGTGACATCTACGGAGACACCCGGCTCGGATTGTTCCCGTTCCGGCGCAATCTGGCGTTCTACGCAGTGGATCTGGCGTTGTTGACGCTCACCGATCCCAACACCGTGCGTGACCTGTTGACCACGATCTACCAGCACATCGCTGACGGTGTCCTGCCTGCACCCGAGACCACCCACTATCCGCTGACCGACGGTGCCACTGCGATCCGCGTGATGGGTGCCGCCGAGCACACCGGAAAACTGGTGCTGGATGTGCCGCGCATCGGTCAGGACCCCGCCGTGGTTCCCCCGTCGGAAGTCAAGACCTTCCGCGCCGACGGTTCCTACATCGTCACCGGCGGTCTGAGCGGTCTCGGGCTGTTCCTCGCCGAGAAGATGACCGAAGCAGGTTGCGGGCGCATCGTTCTCAACGGGCGATCGGCACCCGGGCCCGCGGCGCAGTCGGCGCTGCGACGCATGCGATCGCACGGTGTCGAGGTCGAAGTGGAGTGCGGTGACATCGCCGACCCGGCGACTGCCAGGCGACTGGTGGCGGCGGCGACGGCCACCGGCCTTCCGCTGCGCGGCGTCCTGCACGCGGCCGCGGTGGTCGAGGACGCGACATTGAACTCGATCACCGACGAACTCATCGAGCGTGACTGGGCACCGAAGGTCCGGGGTGCGTGGAACCTTCACGAATCGACGACGGGTCAACCGCTGGACTGGTTCTGCTCGTTCTCCTCGGCGGCGGCCCTGGTCGGCTCACCGGGGCAGGGGGCGTACGCGTCGGCCAACAGCTGGCTGGATGCCTTCGCCCACTGGCGCAAAGCCCAGGGGCTGCCCGCGACGGCGATCGCATGGGGAGCCTGGTCCGAGATCGGGCAGGGCCAGAATCTGGCGCAGGATGCGGCCATGGCGATCCAGCCCGACGACGGCGCCTACGCGTTCGACTCGCTGCTCCGGCACGACCGCACTCACACCGGGTACGCGCCGGTCGCGGGTGCGCCATGGCTGGCATCGTTCGCACAGACCCGGCCGTTCGCCGAAGCGTTCCGGAACCTCGACAAGGGGCGTGCGGGGGGCAGCCAGTTCCTCGCCGAATTGCGGTCGATACCAACCGAAGAATGGTCGGCGCGGCTGCGCAGGCTCATCTCGGACGCGATCAGCCTGATTCTGCGGCGTTCGGTCGATCCCGACCGCCCGTTGTCGGAGTACGGGCTGGATTCCCTCGGCAATCTCGAGCTGCGTACCCGGATCGAAAACGAGACCGGCATTCGCATCAGCCCGATGGGTATCACCACCATTCGGGCCCTTGCCGAGAGCCTGACCGAAACGTTGGCCACCGAAGCAACTGCTTCGACACCATCCTGATGATCCGGAAGTAGGGCTAGGAGACACATGGTCGCCTTCGAAGCAATCCACGACTGGGTCGATGCGCCGGGCACGGTCGTCTCGTGGGAGCCCTCGGCTGCGACGCTGGCCAAGATCGCCGAGGCCCCGATCAGCACGGTGCCGGTCAGCTATCAGCAGTCGCAGCATCTGCACGCCTACCGCGAGCACGCCGCGAAGGGCCGCAACATGGCGCGGTTGAACATTCCGTCGTGGAACATCGCCGGACAGTGCGACATTCGCGCCATGACGCACGTCATCAACGCCTACCTGCGGCGGCATGACACGTTCCACAGCCGCTTCGAAGACGACGGTGCGGGCGGATTCGTCCGCCGCACGTTGACCAACGCCCGCGATATCAGGTTCACCCCGAAGAAGCTCGACGAAATGGCTGCCGAGGAATGGCGGGCACACCTGCTCGCCACGCCGGATCCGCTGCAGTGGGACTGCTTTCGCTTCGGGATCATCCAGCGAGCGGACCACTTCACGTTCTACTTGAGCGTCGATCACGTCCACGCGGACGCGATGTTCATGGGGGCCCTGTTCGTCGAGATCCACATGATGTACGCGGCTTTGGTCGGCGGTGGCGCACCGTTGCAGCTGCCGGAGGCCGGCAGCTATCACGATTACTGCATCCGTCAGCACGAGTACACGACAGCGCTCACGGTGGATTCGCCCGAGGTACGGGCGTGGATCGAGTTCGCCGAGGACAATTCCGGCACGCTGCCGAAGTTCCCGCTGCCTCTCGGCGACAACGCGGAGGCCTGTGGCGGCGCGCTGCTGACGGTGCAACTGCTCGACGACGATCAGACCGAGCGTTTCGAAGCCGTGTGCGCCGCGGAGGGCACCCGGTTCAGCGGTGGGGTCTTCGCCTGTGCCGCAATGGCTGATCACAAGATCACCGGTGCGGGGATGTACCACGTGATCACACCCACGACCACCCGCAGAACGCCGGCCGAGTACATGACCACCGGATGGTTCACCGGGCTGGTGCCGATCAGTGTGCCGGTGGCGGGATCGTCGTTCGGCGCCATCGCGCGGGCCGCGCAGGAATCGTTCGACTCGCGCATCGATCTCGCGAATGTGCCGTTCGAGCGGGTTCTGGAGCTCGGCGCCCAGGCCGGCGTACGCAAGCCGACCTCTGGCGTGCCCATGCTGTCGTACCTGGATGCGGGGCTGCCGCCGCTGTCGCCCGCGATCATCGCGGAGTGGAATCAGCTCAACGGTCGCGTCTTCGCCGATGCGGGTGATGCACACCAGGTCGGGATGTGGGTGAACCGGCTGGGTAGAGGAACCACCGTTACGGTCGCCTACCCGAACAACGCGGTCGCCCGTGAGTCGGCGTTGCGGTACGTCGAGGCGATGAAGGCCGAGTATCTCGATGTCGTGGCCGGACGTGTGGGCACCGTGTCGAGCAGCCCGCTGCCCAGGCTCGCGGCACTGAGCTCGACGGTGAGTTGATCGGTGGGGCAGGAGGTTCGATCAGTGGCAGTGCTAAACGGGTCACCGGACGCGACCGTCGGCTCCGTGGGAGTTGAATCCGCGGTGCACCAGGACAACCGCCTGTCCTACACCGACCAGGCCATGTTCCTGGCGCTGCGCGCGACGGGCGAAGAATCGATGGCTCAGCTGGTGTGGGTGTACGAGCGCCCGGTAGACCTCGATGCGGTGCGAAAGCTGCACGAGAACCTCGGCTTCGGGCTCTTCGGCCGGCGCATCGAAACCTCGCCGCTACCGTTCGGCCGGCATCGCTGGGTCGCCGCTACGGGTCCGGCGGCACCGTTGGACATCGAACAGTCCGCGCGTCCGCGAACCGAACTCACGGACTGGGCCGACGAGCGGGCAGGTCTGCCGATCGACCCGGAGACCGGCCCCGGCTGGCGGCTCGGGGTGCTGCCGATGACCGACGGATCCACCGCCATCAGTCTCGAGATATCGCACTGCCTCACCGACGGCATGGGTGCGGTCCTCACGATCACCGATGCCATGAAGGGCGTCCGGCGGGAGCTCGGGTACCCGGAGCCGCGATCTCGAAGCACGGCGCGTGCGCTGAAAACCGATGCCCGCGAAACCCTTCGGAGCCTGCCCGAGGTAGCCCGGACGGTGGCGAAGACAGTGCGGCTGGCGTACCGCCGTCGCAACGACATCAGCCGGTCGGCGCCGCCACCACCGGTCGCGTACGCCGGTGATCCCGACGTCGAAGTGCTGGTTCCGGCCATATCGGTGTTCGTCGACCTCGACGAATGGGATCGCCGCGCAGAGGAACTGCAAGGCAATTCGCATTCACTGCTTGCCGGTTTCGCGGCAAGGCTCGGCGCGCGGCTGGGGCGACAGCGGCTCGACGACGGTGCGGTCAGCCTGCTGATTCCCATCGCCGATCGGGCGGAGAACGACACGCGTGCCAACGCGGTCTCCTTGGACAGCATCGCGGTGAATCCCGCACCGGTGACGACAGATCTGTCCGACGCGAGGGCAGCGATCCGGGCAGGCTTCAAGAAGCGCCGGGATGAACCCGACGAGTCGCTCGAACTGCTCCCGCTGATTCCGTTCGTGCCGAAGATCGCCGTGAGACGAGGCGCCGACGTGCTGTTCGGCTTCGCCGATCTACCGGTCTCCTGCACGAATCTCGGCGATCTGGACCCGGCTCTGGGCCGCGCCGACGGCAACGACTGCGCGTACCTGATGCTGCGGGGTGTCAACGGAAGGATCCCACGGAAATTGCTGGAACAGCGGCGTGGGCTGCTGACTGTGGCATCGGGCCGCATCGGCGGTCAGATCTCCATCACGGTGGTGGGTTACGAGCCCGGCGCGGTGAACACCAAGCAGAGCTTGCGTGACCATGTCGTACACGTGTTGGGCGAGTTCGGCTTGACCGGTATTCGGCAGGCCGAGGGCTGACCGATGCGCGACGCGAACACCATTACGGCACAAGATAATCGGCTGGCCTATCTGGACCAGGCGATGTTCGACGCGATGCGGGCGGGCAACCGTGCGCAACTCATGCAATGTCTGTGGATCTACGAACACCCCGTGGATCTCGATGCCCTGCGGCGGTTTCACCATCATCTGGGCGGGACGTTCGCCGGCCGACTGGTCGAGCGGTCACCGCTGCCCTTCGGCAGGCACCGATGGATCTCTGTACCCGGCACAGATCTGGCCATGGACGTCGAAGCCGAGCCGAGACCCCGGGCCGATCTCAGCGATTGGACCGACGAGCAGGCCGCTCGGCCGATCGACCCCGAACGGGGACCGGGCTGGCGACTCGCCGTACTTCCGATGACGGACGGTTCGACGGCGGTGAGCCTGGTGGCGTCGCACTGCATGGCCGATGGTGTCGCGGGCATCGTCTCGGTGATATGTGCGGCCAAGGGCGAACCGCTGAATTTCGGCTATCCGCCGGCCCGTTCGAAGACGGTTCGGGCCTGGCTGCGCGCCGCCCGCACGGATCTTGTGGCGACCGCTCGTGACCTGCCGGAAGTCTTCCGCACCGTTGGGGCCGCTGCGAGGTTGATCATCCGGCGCCGCGACGAGCTGGCTGCTCCGGCCGCGGCCGAGACCACCGGTCAAGGCGGTGGCGAACGCGTGGTGACCGTGCCGGCGATATCGCTGTTCATCGATGTCGAGCAGTGGGATGCTCGCGCGAAATCGCTTGGCGGAAACACCTATTCGATGCTCGCCGGATTCGCAGCACGACTCGGTGCGCGGATGGAACGGCAGGGCGGTGAGGACGGCTCGGTCAACCTGCTGCTCGCGTTGAGCGACCGCGGCCTGGACGACACCCGTGCCAACGCCATGACCATCGGCAACGTCGGTGTAGATCCCACCACGGTGACCTCCGATCTCTCACCTGCCCGGGCATCGATCAGAGCCGCGATCGCGGAGCGGCGGGACACACCGGACGAGGCCGCGCTGTTCATGCCGCTGATTCCGTTCGTCCCGAAACGCGCGATGACCCGGTTGTCGGACGCCTTCGTCGGCGCGGCAGGCCTGCCGGTGTCCTGCTCGAACATGGGGGAGCTGGATCCGGCATTCAGCAGGGTCGACGGCACCGACGCCGAGTACGTGGTGATGCGCGGGATCGACCAGAATGTCATCGAACGCGACATCGTCCGCGCCGGAGGACATCTGGTCCTGGTGTCCGGAAGGCTCGGCGCAAAGGTCTCGATCTCCATAGTCGGCTACCAGCCCGGTGCCGAGAATACGAAGGCCTGGCTCCGCGCCCTTGCCACAGAGGTTTTGGGCGAGTTCGACCTCACCGGGACGGTCGTCTGATGGCAACAGAACCAATATCCGCGACACGCCGTTGCGGTCTGGATATCACCACATCGACAGGTCTGCGAGTGCATTCCGTCGAGCACGAAAGGTATTTCACGTGATCGCATCTTCTCTGACTGCCGTGCTGCGGGAGCGCGCAAGTGTGCAGCCGAACGAACCTGCGTTTACCTACATCGACTACGACCACAGCTGGGACGGCGTCGAGGAGACGCTGAGCTGGGCGCAGATGTACCGCCGGGTGAAGAACCTGGCCGTCGTGCTGCGCGAGCACGCCTCGGTGGGGGACCGCGCCTTGATCCTGGCTCCGCAGAGCCTGGAGTACATCGTGGCGTTCCTCGGGGCGATGGAGGCGGGCCTGATCGCGGTCCCGCTGTCTACCCCGATGGCCGGTGCGCACGACGAGCGGGTGAGCGCGGTGCTACGCGATGCGGCACCGACGGTGCTTCTCACGACGTCTGCGGTGGCCGGCGATGTCGCGCCCTACGCTCAGGCTGGCTCGGACGGCGTCGCACCGACCGTGTTCGAAGTGGACGCCCTCGACCTCGATGCGCGCAGCGGCGGGCGCCTCAAACGTGAGAAGCTGCCTGACACTGCCTATCTCCAGTACACGTCCGGTTCCACGCGCACCCCTGCGGGCGTCATGGTGTCGAACCGCAATCTGACGGCCAACTTCGAACAGATGATGGGCGGCTTCTACTCGGACTACGACCGCGTACCGCCCGCCGACAGCACCGTGGTGTCGTGGTTGCCCTTCTATCACGACATGGGACTGCTGCTGGGGGTGTGCGCACCGATCCTCGGTGGCTGGCGGACCGTCGTGATGAGCCCGCTGTCGTTCCTGGCGCGGCCCGCTCGGTGGCTGCAGCAGGTGGGCAGCCACCCGCACGCGCTGACCGCGGCTCCCAATTTCGCCTTCGACCTGGCAGCGGCCCGCACCACCGACGAGGACCTGGCCGGCTGCGATTTCGGCAAAGTCCTCAGCATCATGAGCGGTGCCGAACGTGTGCACGACGTGACGGTGCGCCGCTTCGCGGATCGCTTCGCGCGCTTCAACCTTCGCCCAGCGGTGATCCGCCCCTCCTACGGTCTCGCCGAGGCGACGCTGTACGTGGCGACGAGAACACCGGGCCAGCCTCCGTTGGTCGCGCAGTTCGAGCCGGAGAAACTGGCGGCCGGCCACGCCGAGCGCTGCGGCAGCGGCACGGCATTGATCAGTTACGGCACACCGGATTCACCGTTGGTGCGGATCGTGGAACCCGAGCTGCGCACCGAGTGCCCGGCGGGCACCATCGGCGAGATCTGGGTGCACGGCGAGAACGTCTCCGCCGGATACTGGAACAAGCCGGACGAGACCGAGCAGACCTTCGGCGGCAGCATCGTCGATGCGCCCGCCGATCTGCCGGCCGACAACTGGTTGCGCACAGGGGATCTGGGTTTCCTCTCCGAGGGCGAGCTGTTCATCATCGGCCGCATGAAGGATCTGTTGATCATCCGCGGACGCAACCTCTACCCCGATGACATCGAGGCGTCGGTGCAGGCGATCACGCGCGGTCGGGTTGCTGCTGTCGCCGTCCCCGACGACGCGACGGAAGCGTTGGTGGTGGTCGCAGAGGTCAAGAACAAGGGCGACGATGCCGATGCCGTCGCCGAGCATCACCGGACGGTGAAAGGTGAAGTCGCCTCGGTGGTGTCAACGGCGCACGGCGTGGCCGTCGCCGATGTGGTGCTCGTTTCCCCGGGCTCGATTCCTATCACCACCAGCGGCAAGACCCGGCGCTCGGCGTGTGTGCAGAAGTATCGGGAGGGCAGCTTCAGCCGCGTCGACGCGAAGGTACCTGTCAGCTAGTGGTCGGGTCGGTATCTGAGCCCGGGGTTCGACGCCCACTGCCCTCGCTGTCGGGCCCGGGCCGTGGGAGGGCATCCGTCTACACCGGCGTCGCGGTGCTGATCACCGCCTGGACGCTGGCCATCGTCTACGTTGCGGCGACGGTCGTTCCGATCGACCACTACTTGATCTCGTATTACGTCGTCGACTACCGCTTCGGCTTCACCCGGCGCGGTCTGGCCGGTGAAATCGTCGGAAATGTCTCTGACGCCGGTTTTTTCACCAATGCCTACCTGCTGCGGTGGGTCTCGACCGCGGTGTACGTGCTCGGCCTCGGCGCGCTGGCATACCGGCTGCTCAGGAATTGCCGGTCTGAACGCCGCATCATGGTGACATTGCTACTGGCCGTGCTGCCGTTCGGAATTCCGTATGCCGTGTACTCGGCCCGTCCGGATCTGTTCGGGGCGGTCGCCCTGATAGCCCTGTGCCTGGCGCTCACGACAGTCTCCGAGACACGGTCAAAGGTGTTGTGTTGCGGGCTGTTCGGTGTGGGTATCGCCGTGCTCGCCCTGATACACGAGGGCATGGCGCTGGAGTTCGGCTTGGGTGCGATCCTGGCGATCCTGGTGCTCGGCGGGGGGCTGACCGTACCGGCGCAGCGACTCTGCGCCGCCCTGGCGATCGTCCCGGGCCTGACCGTCGCGCTGATCGTGGCCGCCTTCGCCAACCACGATGTCAGCGGCAAGGTGTGCGGCACCGTCCCGCACCGCATGATCGAGACGCCGTTCGCGTCGATCAAGTCCTTTCCCGATCTGATCGGCTACCTCACCGGCACTGTGCGCAGCGATGCGGACTACCACGACTGGGTTTGCGGCTGGTATCTGTCCACCCTCGATCACACCGTCTCCGACGGGATCAGGGAGGTCGCCGCCGTCGGATTGCCCGCCCTGATCGGATCGTTCGTGTTGGGCGTCGTGGGGATCGCAGCGACGCTGCGGGCGGTCAGTTACTTCTCCGGGGTATCGCTGCGGAGCTTCGTCGGCGAGCTGAAGGGCCGGTACGGCCTGCCTGCCGTTGGTGCGTTGTTACTGGTGCCCTTGTTCATCACCGGTGTCGACTGGACGCGGTGGCTTCTGGTCGTGGCGTTCGACGTGGTGGTGGTCTACGTCCTGTACGCCAACGGGCGGCCCGAGATCGACGCGGCGCCACCGAAACGGGCCGTGCGCCTGTTCCCCCTCGTGGCACTCGGATTCATGCTGATCCCGCTCGGCCTGGCACCCGGCGGCGGTTCCACGAGATAGTCGTGCCGACCGGCTAACCGAACGGCCACGGTGGGGGTGGCAGCCCTGGCGGTGGCGGAGGCGGCGGGGGTGGCGGCAACCCGGGCGGCGGCGGAGGCGGCGGTAGGTCCTGCGGCGACGGCAGTTGCGGCCCCGGCAAACCGACACCGGGCAGGGCCGGCAGGGGAAGCCCCGGCGGACCGACGGACACCGGCACGCTCACCTGGACCGGCGCCGGCAAGTCGGATGGCCACGGACCCGGCTCCGGAATCGGGCCGACCTGCGACAGCAACTGCTGCAACTCCGGTGTACAGGTCGGGCACTGCAGCAGCGGCGCATCGTTCGGGGCATTGTTCGCGGTGTTGTTGTCCGCGGGGTTTTCGATAGCCTGCGGATCAACGGGATCCGCGATTGCGACGCCGCAGGCGAGTGCGTACATGGCAGCGCCGACCGTGGCGACCCCGGCCGCTCTCAGCAGCCTGTGCGGGAAATTCACCGAGTACTCCCTCGATTGGAATGTCTCTCGATCATAGTGTGTTTCGAACGTTCACAGCCCGGTCGCACCCAGAGCGACGAGCGCCGCACCGGCGACCGCCAGGATGAGCGCCACATCCCGCCGGGTGCGGGTGTGTACCCACGCGCGCATGGCCTCCAACCGGGCGCGGGTCGCGGTGGGGGCCACCAGGAAGCTGGCGATCGGAATGGCTACGACGGCGTTGGCGACCGCGACGAACGTGATGAGCAGGCCGAACTGGAGCGACGCGGTGGCTCCGGACGTGGCGATCAGGACCAACAGCGCCAGATAATCGATGGACGGCAAGGCGATTGCCAAACCCATCGCTCCCGAGAACCAAGGCGAGCTGCCACCCACCAGGCTCTTGACCCTGGAGGTGACGAACGTGACCGTTCGAGTCTGGCCCGGCGGTGGCGCCTCGCCGTCCGCGGTCACCGCGGCCTCGCGGGCGCGGGAGAACTGGCCGAGCCGCACCTTGCTCGCCAGCACAGCGGCGACGAGCACCGCGAACACACCGAACGCGATCTGAACCTTCGCAGTGCTGAACTGCGGGGCCCCCAGCATTCCGGGGCGCACCACGAACAACACGATCAGGCCGGCCGTGACGCTCATGAGAAAACTGCCGGACAGGAAGGCCGTCAGTTGCAGCGCGGGTCGTGGCCGCCCGAGCGCCAGGGTGATCAGGCCGAGCCGCATCGGCTCGAAGTTCACCGCGATGGCAAGGCCAAGCACGGTGATCCACACATCAACGGACCTTAGTCGAATCCAGGGCCCGGTGGCCCGGCTCCGAACCCCGCACAGCGTGCCGCATGACGGAGGCCGGCCACGAATTACCATGCCGACGTGGACAACACCCTCACGTACATGGATCAGGGATCGTTCCTCGGGCTTCGGGCCCTGGGCCGCGCGCCCATCATGCAGTTCACCTGGATCTATTCCGATGGGGTCGACATCGCCGGGTTGCGGCGATTCCACTGCAACCTCGGGCACGGGCTGCTGGGTCGCCGCATCGAGCGGTCGCCGCTGCCCTTCGGCAGGCATCGCTGGGTTTCGTCGGCCGGTCCTGCCGATATCGCCGTCGCTGCCGCCGACCGCCCGCGTAGCGAGCTCGCCGACTGGGCCGACGAACGCATCGTCGTTCCGATTGATCCCGAGCGTGGACCCGCGTGGCACTTGGGTGTCCTGCCGCTGACCGAAGGCGGCGACGCCGTCACCCTGGTGGTGTCGCACTCGGTCGCCGATGCGTTGGGTCTGACCCTCGCGATCGCTGACGCTTCCGACGGTATCCGGCGTGAACTGGGGTATCCGGCGCCGGGATCGGCCACCCGGACGCAGGCGCTGTTGCGGGATGTCCGGCGTGCGGCTCGGGACCTGCCCGAGGTGGGGCGTGCGATTCTCGCCACGGCCCGGGTCGCTCGCGAACAGCGTGAGGATCTGGCGGCGTCGGCCAAGTCGGCCGCACCGGGGGGCGGGCCGGGGTCGTCGGATCCGGTCATTCCACCGACGGTCACGGCTTACGTCGATCTGGGGGCCTGGGATGAACGCGTGGAACGCCTTGGCGGAACGAGTAATTCACTCTTCGCCGGATTCGCCGCCCGGCTCGGGCAACTGCTCGGCCGGGTCGATGCCGACGGGCGGGCCATGCTGTCATTTCCGGTCAGCGATCGCACCGAGGGCGATACCCGTGCCAACGCCCTCAACACCGTCACCGCCATCGTGGACCCGGCCAAGGCCGGCACCGACCTCACAGAAATTCGCGGCGAACTCAAGCGGGTGCTCACCGAATTGGGCACCGCGCCCGACGCCAACCTGGCGCCGCTGCCGCTGACCCCCTACGTGCCGAAGGTGATGGTGCGCAGGCTCGAACGCATGGTGCTCAAAGTCGGCAGCCCGATCGGCTGTTCGAACCTTGGTGAATTGCCCGCGGCGGCCAACCGGCCGGACGGCACCGATGCCGACTACGTGTCGTTCCGACTGGTCGAACCCGGGATCACGCCCGGAGTACTGGAAGGTCTCGGAGGACTGCTCTACCTCGCCTCGGGCCGCGGCCACGGGCGGATATTCCTCACCGTGTCCGGCTGGACAATCGGCGGGATGAACACGCGCGCAGAGCTTTCCGAGGCAGTGGCGCGCACCCTGGCCGACTTCGAACTGCCCGCGACCATCGACTGAAGTCGGCGTCGGCACGCGTCAGTCCACGACGGTCGCCAACTCCTGCTCGGGCTCTGCGTCTTTGGCGATCTTTTTCGGAGGGGCTTTCGCTTCCGGCTGCCAGCGGGACGGCCACCAGTTGAATCGTCCCACCAGAACGGCGATCGCAGGCACGGTCGTGGTCCGCACCAGGAACGTGTCGAGCAGGATTCCCACACCGATGATGAAACCGGCCTGCACCAGCGTGCTGATGCTGGCGAACAGCATTCCGAACATCGACGCGGTGAAGATCAGGCCCGCGGCGGTGATCACGCCTCCGGTCGCACCCACCGTTCGGATCACCGCGGTCCGCAAGCCGTGTGGCGATTCCTCCCGGATCCGGGAGATGAGCAGCAGGTTGTAGTCGGCACCGACGGCGACCAGGATGATGAACGTCAGCCCGGGCACACTCCAGTGCAACTCCTGGCCCAAGAACACTTGGAACAGCAGCACACCGATGCCGAGTGCGGACAGGTATGAGATCACCACCGAGGCAATGAGATACAGCGGCGCCACCAACGCACGCAGCAGGACCACGAGGATGAGGAACACCACGGCGACCGTCACCAGGATGATGAATCTGATGTCCTCGTTGTAGTACTCGCGCGTGTCGCGGAGCGAGACCGAGTATCCGGTCATCGACACCTTCGCATCGGCAAGCGTCGTGTTCGGTTGCGCATCGCGAGCCACATCCAGAATTGCGTCGATCTGATCCATCGCATCGGTACTGAACGGGTTGAGCTTCGTCTGGATCATGTAGCGAACGGTGTGGCCGTCGGGGGAGAAGAACAGCGCCGCAGCCTTTTTGAAGTCATCGGTGGCCAGGAACTGCGGGGGCACATAGAACCCCGACATCGACGGCGTCCTGGCCTCGTTCTTCATCGCCAGCAGGAACGCCGACGCATCGCCTAGCCCGCCGCCCATCTTCTTGGTCTCGTTGACCAGCAGGGTCACCCCGTCGGCGACCTGCCGGCTGGCGTCGGCGAGGGTGTCCGCGTGCTGCTGCAGCGTCGCCATCTGCTGCCGCATGCTCGACGGATCGTCCAGCCCGGCCGACTTCAGGGCCTTGGTGGCGGTGTCGAAGGCACCCCGAAGATTGTCGGTCGTCGCACCGAGGGTCTGATTGCCCTCGGTCGCCTTCAATTGCCTGGCCAAGGTGGCGATACCCGCCAGCGTGCCGTTGTCGCCGGCGTCGACCATGCGTTGCAGCTGGCCGCGGGAGTTGCGGCAGGAGGCATCCCCGTCGCAGATCGGGCTGGCATTCAGCGCGGTCAGAACCGGGCGGGCCTGCTGTACGGAATTGGCCGCATCGTCGATGGTCACGCCGATGGAATCGCCGAGTGATCGCATGGCGAGGACCAGCTTGGCGGCACTGTCGAACTGGTTGAGCGCCTTGTCGCCACCGAACTGTTTCTGCATGGAGCTCAACGCGTCGATCAGGCCCCCGACGGTGACCGCTGCCTGCCCGAGCTGCCCTTTCACCCCGCCCAGTACATCGGCGATCTGGGTGGCGCCGTTGGCCAGCTTGTCCATGTCACCACCGCGCTCGGAGACCAGCGAGGACGCGTCGTCGAGTTTGGAACCCACCTCTCCGGCCTGGAACGACAGCCTGGCCTGCTCCAACGACTCTCCCGTCGGGCGGGTGATCCCGCGGACCGCCTCGATGTTGGGCAGCTGGCTGATGCGATGCGCCATCTGTTCGAGGTCGGCGAGCTCCTTCGGGCCGCGCAGATCGTGCGGTGATTCGACCAGGAGATACTGGGGCAGGCTGGAATTCACCGGGAAGTGCGCGGCGATCGCGTCGTAGCCCTGGAGGCTTTCGACGGAGCCGGGGAGTGCCTTGCGGTCGTCATAGTTGTACGTCGCCAGGCCCGCACAACTGGCGAGGATGATCAACAGCATCAGGCTGGCGACCAGGTTGCGGCGCGGATTGCGCACGATGCGCACACCCGAACGCCGCCACAGCGTGTTGGTGAGACTCTTCCGCGGCGAGATCCAACCGCGACGGCCCGCCAGGGTGAGCACCGCCGGTAGGAAGGTCATGGCGGCCAGGCAGCCGATGGCGATGGCGACGGCGAGCGCCACGCCGACCGACGAGAAGATCGTCAGCTTCGTGAAGATCATCCCGATGAAGGTGACGGCAACAGTGGCCGCCGACGCGACGATCACCGGGCCGATCGAGTTCAGGGCGCTCTTGACCGCCTTGTCGGAGTCCTCTCCCAACCGGAGAAAGTCGTGGTATCTGCTGATCAAGAAGACCGCGTAATCGGTTCCGGTGCCGGCCAACATCGCGGTGAGGAAGACGATGGTCTGGCCGGAGATGGCAAGGCCGAGACTGCCCAATGCGGCGACGACACCCTGTGCGGTCGCCAGCGACACCCCGATGGTCAGCAGCGGCAGGATCATCGTGAGGGGATTGCGGTAGATGATGATCAGGATCGCCAGCAGCATGCCCACCGTGGCGATCTCGATGTGTACCCGATCGCGCTCGCCCACTTCGGCGAGGTCGGCCAGCGTGGCCGCCGGGCCGGTGACATGTGCGGTGATGCCGGATCCGCCCTCGCCCACGGTCTCTTTGACGATCCGGACGACATTCGACGTCGCGGTATAGGACTGCGGTGAGCCCAGTTCGCCGGTCAGGCTGACCGGCAGCAGCCATGCCTTACCGTCCTGACTGCTCATCACCTGGCGCAGCGGCGGTGTGGTGATGAAATCCTGCATTGTCACGACACTCGCGGTGTCCGCGCGCAACTTCTCGACCAGGCTGCGGTAGACGTTCTCGTCGGCGGCGTCCAGGTTGTTTTGGTCGCTGAGAACGACCAGCAGGATGTTGTCCGACCCCGACTCGTGAAACGCCTTTGACATCTGTTGGGCGGCAACCGACCCGGGTGCGTTGGCCGGCAGCATCGCAGGCGGGGTCTTCTGGGAGAGCTCGGTCAGGGAAGGGAACATCGGCGGGAGCGCGGCGGCGAGTATCACCCAGCCGACGATCACCAGCCAGGGCCAGCGAACGACGACACCGCCCAGCAAGTGGAATGTGCCGCTCTCGGGGTTGTCCGCGCTGCCGTGCAGGCGTCGCAACAACTGTGCTGCCCTACTGATCCTGCATGTCCTTACCTACTTCGCCATCGAGCGCATCGGACGGGTCGTGCCGGCGCGCTCGATGTGACGGGCGACGCTCTCGGTGCGCCCAGTGTATGTGGTGTCACGGACCGGTCGGGCGGGCTCGCTGTCCCTGTGCGCCAGCTGTGGTCACCGATTGCTCGGTGCCAGCCACCGCGTCTTGATCCGCCAGGAATGGGCGGATGCGAGCGCGAAGATCGCACCGCAGCCACACGCGAAAATCCACACCAGCCGGCCGTTCTCGATGGGCTGCAGCGCCGGCACCAGAGATGTGACGATGCGAGTGGTGCAGGCGAGCATTCCGCTGACCGAGGCGAACAGATAGATGTTGGCGATCCGGCGTGATTGCGGGTCGCGGCGCAGCACCAGCATGGCGCGGGCCCCGTAGCCGAGCAGGTAGAGCAGGGTTCCGCAGAGCAGGATCCAGTACGCGCTGAGCCAGAAGTCGGTCGGGACCTGGAAGAAGTCGGGCCGGTACACCGCGGCCCCGTTGCCCATCGAGAAGGTGGCCAGCAGCACCGGGATACAGATGGTGGCCGGGCGCTCGACGTACTGCTTGAAGGAGCGCTGCATGGCGTTGTCGTCCTGGAGCCGGCCCAGTGAGTTGTAGACGATGGCCGACGCGGCGACGATGTAGCAGTCGTGGCCGATGTAGTCCTCGAGATTCCACTTGCCGGTCAGCGAGTGCAGAACCTGCCCGATGGTTGCCGAGGCCCACGGTGACATCAGCAGCACCGCCAGACCCTGCAGCGCGATGTTCAGGGTGGCGGCCACTTCCCATCGGCAGGACCAGGTGACTCTCCTGATCCACAGGCTCCACAGGATGCAGGCCAGTGTGATTGCGATGAGTGTGGCGATGGACATAACAGTTTGCCTCGGACGGTGTTGCGGACAGCTGACGCGCTGCTAGAGCGGGGGTGCGTCGGGTCGTGGGGTCAGTTCGGACAGTTTCTTCGGCCGGTGGACGGCGGGCCGGGTCCGGGTGGTGGTGTCCGCGGCTGCCACGGTCACGGGCGACGACTCCATGTAGTGCCAGACCTCCTGGCGGCTCATCAGCCCGAAGCGGATCTGCAGATCGGGATAGCTGAGGCCGAAGCGGTCGGCCACCTGCCGCAGTTCCTCGGCGTTGGGATAATCGGCCTCTTTCACCCGCCGGTAGTACGTGCTGCTGGAGACACCCAACGCGCTGTACACGGCTTTGGCGTCGACTTCACCGTCCAGCAGATAGTCCAGCAGGGCCTTGAGCTGCCTGCCGTTCTCATCAGTACGCGGCATCAGAACACCATAGACCCAGAACCCGCGATTGGTCACAGCGAGCCACGGCGTAGTCAGCAATGACGTAATTGACAAGCCTGTCAGACTTTTGGCACAGCTCTCCCATTTATGGGAATCACTGGCTAACGTTACGAACATGTCTGTTTCCGTACTGCCCGACGCATCTGGCACCGGCTCGTGGATCGCCGATCACGGCACGGTCGGGGCACCTGTTGCCTCGGACATGACAGCGGTGTCCGGTTCGTTGGACGCCGTGTTGTCCGCGGAGCTGCACGGCGCCCAGATCGCGATGGGGTGCACCGCCGAGGAGCTGCTGCTGGCCGCCCTGGCCCGCACCGTTGCCCGGGCGATCGGTGAGGGCACGGTGATCGTCGACGTCGTGAGCGGTCCGGAGCGGGCGGGTTTCCGGCGGGTCGGAGTCCCGTGTGTGGCCCATCGTGGCTTGTCGGGAGCCGAACTGCTGGCCGCGGCACGTCCGGTTGATGCCGACCGTCCTTCGGCGGACCTGAGCTTCGCCTACGGTGCGGGGCCGCGGGCGGGGCGGTCCGAACATCCGCTGGCGTTGCACGTCCATGCCGACACCGAGAACACCGTGCGCCTGGACTGGCGGTTCGACAGCCGCAGCTTCGACCGGTGCACGGTCCAGGAACTGGCCGAGCAGTTTCCGCTGGCGCTGATCGAGGTCACCTCCGGGTAGGCGTGATTTCGGGCGATTTGCGGCGCTCATTAGACTGGGCGCATCGGCGCTGATCCGGCTATCACCGGGGAGCCTCCGGAAGAACAGCTGCGGGATTCGATCTCGGATTCGGCATGCCCAGTAGAACCGGACGGGTTGGGCCCGTCATCGCCCGAAGTTGAGCGGCGCGCTGCACTGCAGCGCGCAAGCGGGGTGGTACCGCGGCGCTTGCGCACCCGTGCGACGTCGTCCCCGTGCCTGGACACACAGGCTCCTCGGGTGAGGAGCTCCGACGCGGCCCCCGGCGGGCTACGTCATAGGCACAGGAGACGCGTCAGTGGCTGCCCAATCGGAGTCTTCAACGTCAGCCGGCTACCCCAAGCCGGCCGCACCCAACTTCCCCGAACGGGAACTCGAGGTGCTCGACTACTGGGCCACCGACGACACCTTCCGGGCCAGCGTCGCCCAGCGTGCGGGCGCCGAGGAATACGTCTTCTACGACGGCCCGCCCTTCGCCAACGGGCTGCCGCACTACGGCCACCTGCTGACCGGCTACGTCAAGGACATCGTGCCGCGCTACCGCACCATGCGGGGTTACAAGGTGGAGCGCAGGTTCGGCTGGGACACCCACGGCCTGCCCGCCGAACTCGAGGTGCAGCGCCAGCTCGGCATTGCGGACAAAGCCCAGATCGAAGAGATGGGCATCGAGAAGTTCAACGCGGCGTGCCGGGCCTCGGTGCTGAAGTACACCGACGAGTGGCGTGCCTATGTCACCCGCCAGGCCAGGTGGGTGGACTTCGACAACGATTACAAGACCCTGGATCCGACCTTCATGGAGTCGGTGATCTGGGCCTTCAAACAGCTGTGGGACAAGGGCCTGGCCTACGAGGGCAACCGGGTGCTGCCGTACTGCTGGAATGACGAGACCCCGTTGTCCAACCACGAGCTGCGGATGGACGACGACGTCTATCAGAGCCGTCAGGATCCGGCGGTAACCGTCGGCTTCACCGTGACCGACGGCCCCCTCAAGGGCGCACACCTGCTGATCTGGACGACGACGCCGTGGACGTTGCCGTCCAACCAGGCCGTCGCCGTCAACCCGGACATCGACTACGTCCTGGTGCAGGGCTCCGACGGGCGCCGCTACGTGCTGGCGCAGGCCCGGCTCGCGGCCTATGCGCGCGAGCTCGGCGAGGAGCCGGAGGTTCTGGGCGGCTACACCGGCCGGGATCTGCTCGGCACGCACTACCTGCCGCCGTTCACCTACTTCATGGATGCGCCCAACTCGTTCCAGGTGCTGGCCGCCGATTTCGTCAGCACCGAGGACGGCACCGGCATCGTGCACATGGCCCCGGCCTACGGTGAGGACGACAAGGCCACCGCGGACACCGCCGACATCGTCGCGGTCACCCCGGTTGACTCCAAGGGCAGGTTCGACGCGACCGTGCCCGACTACGCGGGTCTGCAAGTGTTCGAAGCCAATTCACAGATCATCCGCGACCTCAAGAACGGCGACGGGTCCGCGGCGGCCAACGGCGCGGTGTTGTTGCGTCACGAGACCTACGAGCACTCCTACCCGCACTGCTGGCGGTGCCGTAACCCGTTGATCTACCGCGCCGTGTCGTCGTGGTTCATCAAGGTCAGCGACTTCCGGGACCGGATGGTCGAGCTGAACCAGCAGATCACCTGGTATCCCGAGCATGTCAAGGACGGGCAGTTCGGCAAATGGCTCTCCAACGCGCGCGATTGGTCGGTTTCGCGAAATCGATACTGGGGCAGCCCCATTCCGGTATGGAAGTCCGATGATCCGGCATACCCGCGGATCGACGTGTACGGCAGCCTCGACGAGCTCGAGCGTGATTTCGGTGTGCGCCCGACCGATCTGCACCGGCCGTTCATCGACGAACTGACGCGGCCGAACCCGGACGACCCGACCGGCAAATCGACCATGCGCCGTATCGAGGACGTGTTCGACGTGTGGTTCGACTCGGGCTCCATGCCATATGCGCAGGTGCACTATCCGTTCGACAACCGGGAGTGGTTCGACGGCCTCGGTGGGGGTGAGGACGCCCATTTCCCTGGCGATTTCATCGTCGAGTACATCGGCCAGACCCGCGGCTGGTTCTACACCATGCATGTACTGGCCACCGCGCTCTTCGACAAGCCGGCATTCAAAACCTGTGTGGCACACGGGATCGTGCTGGGCAACGACGGTCAGAAGATGAGCAAGTCGCTGCGCAACTACCCCGACGTCAGCGAGGTGTTCGACCGCGACGGTTCCGACGCCATGCGCTGGTTCCTGATGGCCTCGCCCATCCTGCGCGGCGGCAACCTGATCGTCACCGAGCAGGGCATCCGCGAAGGCGTTCGTCAGGTGCTGTTGCCATTGTGGAACGCCTACAGCTTCCTGGCGCTGTACGCGCCGCAGAAGGGCACCTGGCGCACCGATTCCGACAATGTGCTGGACCGCTACATCCTGGCCAAGCTGGCGCAGCTGCGTGACGAACTCACCGTTGCGCTGGACACGTGCGACATCTCCGGAGCCTGCGACCAGTTGCGGCAGTTCACCGAGGCGTTGACCAACTGGTATGTGCGCCGCTCACGTTCACGCTTCTGGGAAGAGGATGCCGACGCCATCGACACCCTGCACACCGTCCTGGAGGTGACCTGCAGGCTGGCCGCGCCGCTGCTGCCGTTGGCCACCGAGGTGATCTGGCGGGGCTTGACCGGTGAGCGGTCGGTGCATCTGACGGACTGGCCGGAAGCCGGTGTGGTGCCGCACGACGCCGAGTTGGTGGCCGCGATGGACCAGGTCCGCGAGGTGTGTTCCGTGGGTTCCTCGCTACGCAAGGCGAAGAAGCTGCGGGTGCGGCTGCCGCTGCCGAAACTGACTGTAGCGCTGGAAGATTCAGTTGATCCGTCTTCGATCACGCCATTCGCCGAGCTGATCGCAGACGAACTGAACGTCAAGGCCGTCGAGGTGACGGACGACATCGACACCTACGGAAAGTTCGAGCTCGCCGTCAACGCCCGTGTCGCGGGACCCCGGATCGGCAAGGACGTGCAGGCCGCGATCAAGGCGGTGAAGTCGGGGGAGGGCGTCGTCAATCCCGACGGCACGTTGACCGCGGGACCGGTGGTGCTGCAACCGGAGGAGTACACCGCCAAACTGGTTGCCGCCGATCCGGAGTGGACCGCGGCCCTGCCGGACGGCGCCGGCCTGGTGGTGCTCGACGGCACGGTCACCGAGGAACTGGAGGCCGAGGGCTGGGCCAAGGACCGGATTCGCGAACTGCAGGAGCTGCGCAAGTCGACCGGCCTTGAGGTGTCCGACCGCATCCTCGTGCAGATGTCGGTGCCGGCTGACTACGAGCCGTGGGCGCGTACCCACCGGGAGCTGATCGCCGGTGAAATCCTGGCCACCGGTTTCGAATTCGTCGACGGGGCCGAGCTGCCCGAAGGCACGGAGATCGGGGACGGGGTGCGGGTCGCGATCGCCAAGGCGTGATCCGCCAACGTGAGCTTGTGTGCGAGATGTCCCACTTTTTTGGCACACAAGCTCACACTCAACGGAGGACGTGGGCTCAGCCGGTGACGACCCGCGCGGAGCTTCCACCGAGCGAGACCTCGTCGCCCGGACGGAGCTGGCGCCCGCGCCGCAACTCGACCTCGCCGTTGACGCTGACCAGCCCGTCGGCGATGACGGCCTTGGCGTCGGCGCCGCTGTCGATCAGGGACGCCAACTTCAGGAACTGTCCCAGGCGAATCGACTCGTCCCTGATCGGTACGTCCTCCGGAGTCATGAAAGTCAGGCTAGCGCCATAGCATCAGCAACTATGAACGGCGCCGAGGTCACGGGCGCGGGCGGACGCTGGGTTCTGCACCTGGACATGGATGCGTTCTTCGCGTCCGTCGAGCAGCTGACCCGTCCCACCCTGCGCGGCAGGCCCGTGCTCGTCGGTGGTCTGGGCGGCCGTGGCGTGGTGGCCGGGGCCAGCTATGAGGCGCGCCGCTACGGCGCGCGGTCGGCGATGCCGATGCACCAGGCCCGCAGGCTCGTCGGTGCGCCCGCGGTGGTGCTGCCGCCCCGCGGTGCCGTGTACGGCGTGGCCAGCCAGCGCGCGCTGGACACCGTGCGCAGCGTGGTCCCGGTGCTCGAGCAGCTGTCCTTCGACGAGGCCTTCGGCGAACCCGTCGAACTGGCCGGTGCCACCGCGGCCGATGTCGAGGAGTTCTGCCAGCAGTTGCGGGCCAAGGTGCTCGAGCAGACCGGGCTGGTGGCCTCCGTCGGGGCCGGATCTGGAAAGCAGATCGCCAAGATCGCTTCCGGGCTGGCCAAACCCGACGGGATCCGGGTCGTCCGGCGCGACGAGGAGGTGCGGCTGCTCGACGGGCTACCGGTGCGCAAGTTGTGGGGGATCGGGCCGGTGGCCGAGGAGAAGCTGCACCGGCTGGGCATCGAGACGGTGGGTGCGCTGGCCGCGCTGTCGGATGCCGAGGCCACCAGTGTGCTCGGTACGGCGGTGGGCACTGCGCTGCATCGGCTGGCCCGCGGAATCGACGATCGCCCGGTGGCCGAGCGCGCCGAGGCCAAGCAGATCAGCGCCGAGTCGACATTTCCCGCGGACCTCACCACGCTGCGTCAGCTGCAGGACGCGATCGGCCCGATCGGCGAACACGCGCACCGGCGCCTGGAGAAGGACGGTCGCGGCGCCCGGACCGTGACGGTGAAGCTGAAGAAGTCCGACATGAGCACACTGACCCGTTCCGCCACCCTGGCCTATGCCACCACCGAGGCGGCCACCCTGATCGGCACTGCCCGGCGGTTGTTGCTCGACCCTGTGGAGATCGGACCGATACGCCTTGTCGGCGTGGGCTTTTCGGGATTGTCCGACATCAGGCAGGAATCGTTGTTCCCCGATCTCGAGCAGCCCGACGAGGTCTTGGACTCGCACCATCAGGCCACGGAGCCGGTGCATGCGACCCAAACCGGTTGGCGCATCGGCGACGATGTGGTCCACCCCGACCATGGACACGGCTGGGTCCAGGGCGCCGGGCACGGGGTGATGACGGTGCGCTTCGAGACCCGGGCCAGCGGCCCGGGACCGGCCAGGACATTCCCCGACGACACACCGGGATTCCGCCGGGCCGACCCGGTCGACAGCCTGGACTGGGGTGACTACCTCACCGGATTGCCCGACTACCAGAGCACGCCGTAGGTGGCGTTGAGCATGAATCCGTGCTCACCGTAGGTCTTGCACGTGACCGTGCCCTGATAGCCGACTCCGCAACTGGCACCCCAATTCTCCAGCCGGTGGCCCTCGGGCAGCACGTCGACGTCGCGGGTGAACGACGCGGTGTCGGAGCGCCGGTACGAAGCCGGTCCGCCGCTGTTGACAACGGTCTGATTGGTGCCGGCCGGTGCGTCGATCGGCACGGCATCGCATCCCACCGGACCGCCGTTGGGGCCGATGCCGCAGTGCCGACCGTCAGGGGTCCGGAAGAACACGCCGTAGAAGTCGGTGGGTGAGCTGTAGTGCCCCTCGGCCAGGGGATACCTGTCGATGTCGTCGGCGCCCGGGGGTGGCTCGGCCGCGGCAGTCGGGGCTGCGCCGAGCGTCAAGAGACCGATCGCGGCAACTGCCATGGTGTGGCGCATAGCTTCCATTGAACCGGCGCCGTCAATCCCGTGGCCCACTACCAGAGCACCCCTGAAGCGGTATCCAGCGAAAAGCCATGCCGGCCCGAGGTTTTGCAGATCACCGTGCCCTGTTCGCCGATTCCGCAGCTGGCTCCCCAGTTCTCCAGGCGATGTCCCACGGGGAGCACGTCGACCTCGTCGCGGGTGAAGGACGCGGTTCCGGAGTATCGGTAGGAAGCCGGTGCACCGCTCTCGACGAAGGTCTGGTTGGTCCCTGCCGGGGCATCCCCGGGCACCGCATCGCAGCCGACCGGCCCCCGGTTGGGCCGGATCCCGCAGAATCGGCCGTCCGGAGTCCGGAAGAACAGCCCGTAGAAATCCGTGGGCGAGCTGTACTTGCCCTCGGCGATGGGATAGGCGTCGATTTCCTCGACGCCGGGCGGCGAGGGCAGAGCCTGCGCGGCGGGATGGGGGCCGAGCACCGACAGGCCGGCGGCAACGGCCGCGGCAATGTGGAAACGCACGTTCTCTATTTAACCCAGTGCGTCAACCCCAGGCTTCGATGACCTCGGCAACCGGCCGGGTGGAGGCCAACGCGGCCATCAGCAGAACCCGGGCCTGGGGTGGACGCAGCCGGGGCAACACCACTGCGCCGGCATCGACGAGCTGCTGCCCGGGGCCGTACTGCGCGGCGATGACGCCGTCGGGGACCCGGGTCGACACCGCGATGACCACGCCGTCGCGGCAGTGCCGGCGGACTCCGTCGATCAGCGCGGCGCCCACATTGCCCGAACCCATGGCAGCGACGACGACGGCGCGCGACCCCGCAGCGACGCAGGCGTCCAGGGCTGCCGTATCCGCTCCCGGATAGGCGGCGACGATGTCGACGCGCGGGGCGGTCGCCGCGGCCAACTCGCCGAGATAGGTGTGGGTTTTCGCGCCGGTGATCTCACAGCCGCCGTTGCCGACCGCACCGAGTGCGGTTCCGGTGAAGGCGTCCGACTCCTGGGTGTGGCGCTTGCGCAGACCCAGCGGTTGCCACACCGTGCCGGCGAAGCTCACCGCCACCCCGAGCTTCCGGGTCTGCGGGTCGGCCGCGACAGCGATGGCGTCACACAGGTTGCCCGGGCCGTCGCTGTCGGGAGCGTCCGCGCTGCGCTGCGATCCGGTCAGTACCACCGGCACGTCGCCCGCATACGTGAGGTCGAGCCAGAGCGCGGTTTCCTCCATGGTGTCGGTTCCATGGGTGATGACGACGCCGTCGGCGCGTGCCGCCGCGACACGGACCGCGGCGGCGATCCGATCCCAGTCGGCGGGGGTGAGCAGTGCGCTGTCGGTGGCCATCACGTCGACGATGTCGATCTCGGCCGCCGTGGCCAACCCGGCCGTGAGCTCAGCCCCGGTGTGCGTCGGGCGTCGTATTCCTGCGTCGTCGGTGCTGGTCGAGATGGTGCCGCCGGTGGTGATGACGACTATGCGCGTGGGCGGGTGCGCGGGAGGCTTCGCGGTCTGCATCACGGTGCGGATTGTCCCGCACCGGCTGTTTGGGATGATAGGACGGTGACTGATGAAACGTCAGGCCCGGCAGAGCCGGTGACCGACGCAACCGGGGACGCGAAATCGTCCTCCGTAACCGCTGCTCCGCCTCGGCGGCGGCTGCGTCTGCTGCTCACCGTTGCTGCTGTGGTGCTGTTCGTCGACGTGGTGACCAAGGTGCTCGCGGTCCGCCTGCTGACACCCGGCCAACCTGTGTCGATCATCGGTGACACCGTCACCTGGACGCTGGTGCGCAACTCCGGCGCGGCGTTCTCGATGGCAACCGGATACACCTGGGTATTGACGCTCATCGCAACGGGCGTGGTGATCGGCATCGTGTGGATGGGCCGCCGGCTCGTCTCCCCGTGGTGGGCGATCGGTCTGGGCATGATCCTGGGCGGTGCGACGGGGAATCTGATCGACCGGTTCTTCCGGGCACCCGGTCCGTTGCGCGGCCACGTCGTGGACTTCTTCTCGGTCGGCTGGTGGCCGGTGTTCAACGTGGCAGACCCCGCGGTGGTGGGTGGCGCGATCCTGTTGGTGGCCTTGTCGTTGTTCGGCTTCGACTTCGATACCGTCGGGCGCCGGCGGCTGGGTGACCCCTCGGGCGGCGACGCCGATCCTCAACCCGAGCGGGCAGCCGACCCCGAGGCTCCGGCCGCAGACACCGACAGCGACGAGGACGCGCAGACCGACGAGCCCGGCCACATCGAAGCGCCCTCGGAAGAGTCGAGCACGGTCGGTCGCCAGGCCGAGACGTCATAGTGGCCACCCGGTCGATGCCGGTGCCCGAGGGCCTGGCGGGAATGCGAGTCGACGCCGGACTGGCCCGGCTGCTCGGGCTGTCGCGCACCGCGGTGGCGGCCATGGCCGAGGACGGCGGTGTCGACATCGACGGGGCGCCGGCCGCGAAGTCCGACAAGCTCGTCGCCGGGGCCTGGCTGGAGGTCCGGCTGCCGGAGGCACCCGGACCCGTCGAGAACACCCCGGTCGATATCGAGGGGATGGACATCCTCTACGCCGACGACGACATCGTGGCGGTGGACAAGCCGCCGGGGGTGGCCGCGCACGCCACGGTCGGCTGGCACGGGCCGACGGTGCTGGGCGGCCTGGCCGCCGCAGGCTTCCGGATCAGCACCTCGGGCATCCACGAACGCCAGGGCATCGTGCACAGGCTCGACGTCGGCACCTCGGGCGTCATGGTGGTGGCCCTGTCCGAGCGGGCGTACACGGTGCTCAAGCGAGCGTTCAAGCAGCGCACCGTGGACAAGCGCTACCACGCGCTGGTCCAGGGTCACCCGGACCCGTCGAGCGGCACCATCGATGCCCCGATCGGCCGCCACCGGGGTAACGACTGGAAATTCGCGGTCGTCGAGGGCGGCCGGCACAGCATCACCCACTACGACACCGTGGAGGCCTTCCAGGCCGCCAGCCTGCTCGACATCGAACTGGAGACCGGCCGGACCCACCAGATCCGGGTTCACTTCGCCGCGCTGCACCACCCGTGTTGCGGCGACATGACCTACGGTGCCGATCCCACGCTGGCGAAAAAGCTTGGGCTGGAACGTCAGTGGTTGCATGCCCGGTCCCTGGCCTTCGCGCATCCGGCCGACGGGCGGCGCGTCGAGATCACCAGCCCGTACCCGGCTGACCTGCAGGCCGCCCTCGACGTGCTGCGCCGCCACTGACCATGGGAGTGCAGGCTCCTCCGCAGAGAGTCGGCACCAGCCGCGCGGGTGTGCTGTTCGGCGCGGGTGCCTACATCTGGTGGGGTTTGTGCCCCGGCTTCTTCCTGCTGTTACTGCCTGCGGGGGCACTCGAAGTCCTGGCCCATCGCATCGTCTGGAGCGCACTGTTCCTGCTGCTGGTGCTGGCGGTGGCCCGGCGGCTCGGCGATCTGCGCCGGTTGACCCGGCGGACGTGGCTGCAACTGCTCGTGGCCGCGGTGCTGATCTCCGTCAACTGGGGTACCTACATCTACGCCGTCACGACCGGTCACGTCGTGGACGCCGCGCTCGGATATTTCATCAATCCCTTGGTGAGTGTGCTGCTCGGCGTGCTGGTGTTCCGCGAGCGGATCAGCCGATGGCAGGCGGTGGCACTGGGACTGGCTGTCGTGGCGGTGGCGATCCTGACCGTCGAATTGGGCGCACCGCCCTACATCGCGGTCGTCCTCGCGCTGTCCTTCGGGGTGTACGGCCTGGTCAAGAAAGTGGTGCAAGCCGATCCGCGGGTGAGTGTGGCCGTCGAAACCCTGCTCGCCCTTCCGCTCGCGGCGGGCTACCTGATCGCCCTGGAGGTAGTGGGGCGAGGGAACTTCCTCAACCACGGCCCGTGGCATGCGGGGCTGTTGTTGCTAGCCGGGCCGGTCACTGCCGTGCCGTTGCTGCTGTTCGCCGCGGCCGCGCAGCGGCTTCCGATGGTGACGCTGGGCCTGCTGTTCTATCTCAACCCCGGCCTGCAGATGGCCTGGGGCGTGTTCATCGGCCACGAGCCGATGCCGCCGGGCCGGTGGGTCGGCTTCGCCCTGATCTGGGTGGCGCTGATGATCATGACGTTCGGTGCTCTGCGGAAGAGACGGACGGATTCGGAAGCCAGGATTGTCGATCAGGTGGAACCACAATCGTCATCACGGTGACAGGCTGGAATCGACAACCAGGAGGACACCGTGCAGTACTGCCTACTCATGCACTATCAGGAGGGCCCGGAGGCGGGCCTGACCGAGGAAGACATGAGGCCCGCCCAGGCCGCGTTCGCCCGATATGCCGATGACCTCGATGCCGCGGGTGTCCTCATCGGAACGCAAGTGCTTCAATCAGCCTCGGCCACAACGACTTACACCGCACGCGCCGGCACGGCGGAGATCCAGGACGGACCTTTCGCCGATACGAGGGAGCGTTTGGGCGGGGTGTTCGTCATCGACGTGCCCGACCTCGACGCGGCGTTGGCCTGGGCGGCGAAGTGTCCCGCCGCGGCCTGGGGCTCGGTCGAGATCAGACCCGTCGCAGTCACCTATGGCCGCGGTCAGGGCTGGTACACACCCTGAACACGCCGGCCGGGGAGCGGCTCACGCAGGTGGTCGGCCAGTCCTACGGCCGGCTGCTTGCGCTGTTGGCGGCACAGTGCCGCGACATCACTGCCGCCGAGGATGCGTTGGCCGATGCCATCGAGCGTGCCCTGCGGCGATGGCCCAGCGACGGTGTCCCGGACAACGCCGAGGCGTGGCTGCTGACCGTGGCCCGAAACAGGCTGCGCGACATGTGGAAATCTCCGGCGTATCGGCTGACCGGCCCGTGGGTCGAGGATCGTGACCTCGCCGAGGACGGGACCGGGCCGGCCGCCATTCCGGACCGCCGGCTTGAGCTCATGCTCGTGTGCGCACACCCGGCCGTCGCCGCCGACATCCGTACCCCGCTCATGCTGCAGACGGTGCTGGGCGTGGATGCGACCGCCATCGCCGCGGCATTCGCCGTCGCGCCGGCGACCATGGCGCAGCGGCTGGTGCGGGCCAAGAAACGCATCCGCGACACGGGTATCCCGTTCACCCTGCCCGAACGCGCCGACCTTGCCGCGCGACTACCCGAGGTACTGCAGGCCGTCTATGGGGCCTATTCGATCGACTGGCTGACGGTCCCGCAGCGCCCGGCCATCGAATCGTTGTCGTCGGAGGCGCTGCACCTGGCCATGGTGCTTGTGGAGTTGCTGCCCGAGGAGCCTGAGGTATTGGGCCTTGCGGCACTGATGTGTCTGTGTGAGGCGCGACGTCCGGCACGCCTCGACGTGCGCGGCAACTTCGTCGCGCTCGACGACCAGGACCGCGGCCGGTGGAACGGCGAGCTGCATGCGCGGGGGGAAGCGCTGCTGGCCCGGGCCCACGGGTTCGGGCGGCCGGGCCGGTTCCAGTACGAGGCAGCGATTCAATCGGCGCACTGTGCCCGCAACGTGGACCGTCGCGCACTACGCAAGCTGTATCGGGCGCTGATGCGATCCGGGCCATCGCTGGGCGCTGCGGTGGCACTGGCGGCGTTGGACGGCGAGATTGACGGCCCGGACGCGGGATTGCGTGCGCTGGATGCGATCACGGACCGCTCGGCAGGCGGGTTTCAGCCCGCGTGGGTGACCCGGGGCCATCTTCTGGCCGAGGCGGGCCGGGTCGACGAGTCGGTCGCGGCATACCAACGCGCGATCGAGTTGACCACCGACGATGCGGTCCGGGCCCACCTGACCGGCCGGGTGACGGGACTGCTGTGAGACCGCGCTGATTGCGGCATTTGCGGACGGACCTTTTGACGTGTTTCTGGCAATGCCATAGGGTTTGCTAGATGACTCTGCAGGGCAGGCCTCGAAGCGGCCGTCGAGGGCCGGGTCGACCGGTCGGTGCGGACGCTGCGCAGACGCGTGAACGCATCGTCCAAGCGGCCTACGAAGTCATCAACGAGCGCGGTTACGCCGCGGCGACATTTCAGGAGATCGCCAAGCGCAGCGGGCTCAGCCGCCCGACGCTCAACTACTATTTCGCCAGTCGCGACGAGCTCTATCGCACATTGCTCGAGCAGGCGCACGACGTGGTGACGTCGTGTATCCGTATCGCGAAAGGGCATGAAGGAACACTGGATCGGCTGCGTGCGTACCTCGATGCCGTGGTGGCGGTGTGGCGTCGGGACCGCGCCGTGGTCGGCTTCCTGGTCAATGTGCGACTGGAGTCGTGTCGCCATCCCGAGCTGCCCGCCGCCACCGTCGCGGCCACCCGCGGTTTTCTCGGCGAACTGGTCACCGACGCGGTGGAGCGTCGTGAGCTACCGCCGCACACCGATCAGGCGACACTTGTCGAACTGCTGTACGCGATGATCTGGGGAGTCGGTGCCTACAGCGGTTGGCAGAGCAGGCCGGTCGACGTTCCTTCGATTGCCAAGCAACTGCATCTCATGATCGGAAACGGATTGCTGTGTATCACCGACCGTGATCTCTGACTCGCCGGCAAAGACACGCCTGGCGACACGCGCGGAGGTGTCGGTGGGGCGCCATAGACTGGCACCCCTATGAGCGGTTCATCTTCGGCGTCCTCTGGATCCTTTGTGCACCTGCACAACCACACCGAGTATTCGATGCTGGACGGTGCCGCGAAGATCAGTCCGATGCTGGCCGAGGCGCAGCGGCTGGGCATGCCGGCCATCGGCATGACCGACCACGGCAACATGTTCGGCGCCAGCGAGTTCTACAACTCGGCGACCAAGGCCGGGATCAAGCCGATCATCGGCATCGAGGCCTACATCGCGCCCGCCTCGCGCTTCGACACCAAGCGTGTCCAATGGGGTGACCCCAGCCAGAAGAGTGACGACGTCTCGGGTAGCGGTGCCTACACCCACATGACCATGGTCGCGGAGAACGCAACCGGTCTGCGCAACCTGTTCAAGCTGTCGTCACTGGCTTCATTCGAAGGGCAGCTCGGCAAGTGGGCGCGCATGGATGCCGAGATCATCGCCGAACACGCCGCGGGCATCATCGCGACCACCGGTTGCCCGTCGGGCGAGGTGCAGACCAGGCTGCGGCTCGGCCACCGTCAGGAGGCGCTGGAGGCGGCGGCCAAATGGCGCGAGATCTTCGGCCCCGAGAACTTCTTCCTCGAGCTCATGGACCACGGCCTCGACATCGAGCGCCGCGTCCGGGAGGGCCTGCTGGAGATTGGGCAGAAGCTCAACATCCCGCCGCTGGCCACCAACGACTGTCACTACGTGACGCGCGAAGCCTCGCAGAATCACGAGGCGCTGCTGTGCATCCAGACCGGCAAGACCCTGTCGGATCCCAACCGGTTCAAGTTCGACGGCGACGGCTACTTCCTCAAATCGGCCGAGGAGATGCGGGCGCTGTGGGACTCGCAGGTGCCGGGCGCCTGCGATTCGACGGTGCTCATCGGTGAGCGGGTGCAGTCCTATGCCGACGTCTGGACACCCACCGACCGCATGCCGGTGTTCCCGGTTCCCGACGGACACGACCAGGCCTCGTGGCTCGCCCATGAGGTGCAGGCCGGACTGGACCGTCGCTTTCGGGGCGCGGCCGTGCCCACCGAATACACCGAACGTGCCGCCTACGAGATCAGGGTGATCTGCGAGAAGGGCTTTCCGTCCTACTTCCTGATCGTGGCCGACCTGATCAACTACGCCCGTTCGGTCGGCATCCGGGTGGGTCCGGGCCGTGGGTCGGCCGCCGGGTCGCTGGTGGCCTACGCGCTGGGTATCACCAACATCGACCCGATCCCACACGGGCTGCTGTTCGAGCGGTTCCTCAACCCCGAACGTCCGTCCGCTCCCGATATCGACATCGACTTCGACGACCGTCGCCGCGGCGAGATGCTGCGGTACGCGGCCAACAAGTGGGGCAGCGACCGGGTGGCCCAGGTCATCACCTTCGGCACCATCAAAACCAAGGCGGCGCTGAAGGATTCGGCCCGCGTGCACTACGGTCAGCCGGGTTTCGCGATCGCGGACCGGATCACCAAGGCGCTTCCGCCACCGATCATGGCCAAGGACATCTCGGTGTCGGGCATCACCGACCCCAACCACGAGCGGTACAAGGAAGCCGCCGAGGTCCGCGCGCTGATCGACACCGATCCCGATGTGCGCACCATCTACGAGACGGCGCGTGGCCTGGAAGGGCTGGTCCGCAACGCGGGCGTGCACGCCTGCGCGGTGATCATGAGTTCCGAGCCGCTGGTCGACGCGATCCCGCTGTGGAAGCGGCCGCAGGACGGCGCCATCATCACCGGCTGGGACTACCCGTCGTGTGAGGCCATCGGCCTGCTCAAGATGGACTTCCTGGGCCTGCGAAACCTGACGATCATCGGTGACTGCCTGGAGAACATCAAGGCGAACCGGGGGATCGACCTGGATCTCGAAACGCTGGCGCTCGATGATCCGGCCGCCTATGAGCTGCTCGGCCGCGGCGACACGCTGGGCGTGTTCCAGCTCGACGGCAGTGCGATGCGTGACCTGCTGCGGCGTATGCAGCCCACCGGGTTCAACGACATCGTCGCCGTGCTCGCGCTGTACCGCCCCGGTCCGATGGGGATGAACGCCCACAACGACTATGCGGACCGCAAGAACGGCCGTCAGGCGATCAAGCCCATCCACCCCGAGCTCGAGGAACCGCTCAAGGAGATCCTGGCCGAGACGTATGGCCTGATCGTCTACCAAGAGCAGATCATGTTCATCGCGCAGAAGGTCGCCTCCTACACGATGGGTAAGGCCGATGCGCTCCGTAAGGCCATGGGTAAGAAGAAGCTCGAGGTCCTCGAGGCCGAGTACAAGGGCTTCAAGGAGGGGATGACGGCCAACGGCTTCTCGGAGGCCGCGGTGAAAGCCTTGTGGGACACCATCCTTCCGTTCGCCGGGTACGCGTTCAACAAGTCGCACGCGGCCGGCTACGGCCTGGTGTCGTACTGGACGGCCTACCTGAAGGCGAACTATCCCGCCGAGTATATGGCCGGTCTTCTCACCTCTGTCGGCGACGACAAGGACAAGGCGGCGGTCTACCTTGCCGACTGCCGCCGCCTCGGCATCACCGTCCTGCCGCCCGACGTCAACGAATCGGTGCAGAACTTCGCCTCGGTGGGGGACGACATCCGATTCGGGCTCGGCGCCATCCGCAACGTCGGCGCCAATGTCGTTGCGTCGCTCATCAGTACGCGCACCGAGAAGGGCAAGTACACCGACTTCTCGGACTACCTCAACAAGATCGACATCGCGGCCTGCAACAAGAAGGTCACCGAATCACTGGTGAAGGCAGGTGCGTTCGATTCGCTGGGCCACCCCCGCAAGGGGCTGTTCCTGGTGCACACCGACGCGGTCGACTCGGTGCTCGGCACCAAGAAGGCCGAGGCGATGGGGCAGTTCGACCTGTTCGGCGGTGCGGATGACGGCGGCACCGACGCGGTGTTCACCATCCGCGTGCCGGACGAGGAGTGGGAGGACAAGCACAAGCTCGCCCTCGAACGCGAGATGCTGGGTCTGTACGTGTCCGGTCATCCGCTCAACGGTGTTGCCCACCTGCTCAACAACCAGGTCGACACCCAGATCCCGGCGATCCTCGACGGCGATGTGGCCAATGATGCGCAGGTGCTCGTCGGCGGCATCCTGGCGTCGGTGAACCGTCGCGTGAACAAGAACGGACTGCCTTGGGCCTCAGCCCAATTGGAGGATCTGACCGGCGGTATCGAGGTGCTGTTCTTCCCGCAGACGTACTCGCTGTTCGGCCACGAGATCGCCGATGACGTGGTGGTGCTGGTCAAGGCGAAGGTCGCGGCCCGCGATGACCGGATCGCGCTGATCGCCCACGAGTTGGTGGTACCCGACTTCAGCAGCGCCCAGGCCGACCGGCCGCTGGCCGTGAGTCTGCCCACCCGGCAGTGCACCATCGACAAGGTGAGTGCGCTCAAGCAGGTGCTGGCCAATCATCCCGGTACTTCCCAGGTGCATCTGCGATTGATCAGCGGTGAGCGCATCACCACGCTGGAGCTGGATCAGTCGCTGCGGGTGACGCCGTCCTCGGCGTTGATGGGCGACCTCAAGGCGCTGCTCGGCCCTGGTTGCCTGGGCTGAGCCGGGGAGTCCTGCGGCGCCAGGTCGATCCTCACGATCGCGCTGTCGGGCCACAGGTCGCGGGTGCGGGCGCGTCGAAGTTTCTCCCGCAGCGGGAGGTCGCGGTGCACGTTGACGACGCCGGGGATTTTCAACAGGGGAACGATGTTCCACTGCCATCCGTAACGCCGGTGCAGGGCGCGGTTGGCCTGTTGGGCGTTCTCACCGTCCAGGACGGTGGCCCGGCCGCTGTGCCAGGTGGCACCGGTGACGCGCCCCTTGTAGTCGCAGAGCACCAATTCGACCTGGGGATCGGCGGTGAGCCTGCGGGTTTTCGGGCCGATCTTGGTGCGGAACAGGACCGTTCGGCCATCCAGAACGAACCAGATCGGGGTGTCGACGGGGCTGCCGTCACGGCGGAAGGTGCGTAGCAGCGCGTAATGGGCGCGGCCGAGTGTCTCGAGATCGGTGTCGATATGGGGCATGAAACCAGTCAACGACTTAGAGTTGACTCTAAGTCAAGCAGTCGAGGAGGACCGATGAGCGCGACGCTGACCATCGGGGACGTCACGCAGCGGAGCGGCGTCGCCCAGACGGCACTGCGCTACTACGAACAGGTCGGACTGTTGCCGGCGCCGCAGCGCGTAGCCGGGCAGCGTCGCTATCAGGAGTCGGTCCTGATGCGTCTGGAAGTGATCAGGTTGTGCAAGACCGCCGGATTCTCGTTGACCGAGATCGGGCTGCTGCTCAAGGACGACACCCCGGGCCGGCCGGTGGCTCGGGAACTGGCGCAGACCAAGCTGGCCGAGATCGATCAGCAACTCGAGGCTCTGGTGCGGGCACGGGCCATCATCGAGTGGGGGATGCGGTGCACATGCCCGTCAATCGAGTTGTGCACGTGCGGCATCCATAACGAATTTCCGACCTGACCCCGAAGTGAGTCAGAACCGGTAGCGCAGGACGCGCGCCTTGCGCGCGGTGGCCTTGCTGAGCCCGGCGGCGCGCGTAGCGATCCGCAGCGCGCCGGGAAACCGGTCGACCTCGGGCTGGCGGGCCAGGCTCGATTCCTCGACGAGGCGCAATTGCGGGTTCCAGGTTTCGGGATGGTGGGCGTCCTTGAAACCGGGGTAGCCCCACTGGCTTCCGACATCCTTGAACATCTTGGCAGGGAAGAACTTGAGGGCGATCCTACTCACCCAGCCGATGCGGCCGTAGTCGTTGAAGGCGAGCTCTCCGGAGTCGAAATGCTCGGTGATCGCCCGGAAGATGCCGATGATCGCCGGTTCGGTGAGGAATGCGAAAAGCCCGTCGGCCACCACCATGGTGGGCCGATCGGAGGGAATCGGGTCAGTCCAGTCCGGGTCGGCCAACGACGCTGCGACGGTGTGCGCCTGGGGTAGTGGCGGTATCACGCGGTCGCGCAGTTCGCTGATCCCCGGAAGGTCCACGCTGTACCAGTCGACCGTGGCCGGCGGTGACACCCGGTGCACGCCGCTGTCGAGGCCGCCACCGAGATCGACGACGACCGCATCAGGATGGTCGGCGACGAACTGCCGGACCCGGTCGTCGAGCATCTTGGCGCGCAGCGCCGACTGGCACACCACGCTGGTCTGCACTCCCAGACCGGCGAAGTCGTAGTCGAGCTGGGCCACAGCCTCATCGGCCATCGTGTCGCCGAGGATGGGGTGCGCCCACCGGCTGTCGAGTGCCCTGGCGTACAGGGTCAGGAAGGCGGTTTCTTCCACCGGGGTGAGGCCCGTCGTCGCAATACCCACAAGCCCGACGGTACACCCGGATCGCGGCTGAACAATTGGGCGAAAACGTTTACCGCCCTTGCCATCACGGTTTGCCATGCGGTTTGAGTGTTGCGGGGGATATGTGCCCGGTCACCCGGCGGCCTACGGTGGTACCCATGCGCAGCAGGCACGTGAGCGTCTGGATCGACGTTCCCCCCGACGTGGTGTACGCCTACGCTTCGGATCCGCGGCAGCTGGTCACGTGGGCGGCGGGGCTGGCCGAGGGCGGGTTGCGGCTGACTCCGCGGGGATGGGTGGCTGATTCTCCGATGGGTGAGGTCACCGTCGAATTCACCGCGACGAACACACTGGGCGTGCTCGACCACGTGGTGCGTCTACCTTCGGGTGAAGCTGTCTACAACCCGATGCGGGTGGTTCCCGCCTCGGCCGACGCCGCCTCATGCGAGGTCGTGTTCACCGTCCGGCAGCGTCCCGGGATGACAGATGCGCAATTCGAAGCAGATGTCGCCGCGGTCGCGGCCGATCTCGAAACGCTGCGACGCCTGATGGAAGATCACTGATCGGAGCGGGAGGCCCGGCCCAGGCCCAGCCACACCACGAGGGCGGCTGCGGCGGCCGAGAGCACGGCCGGTGCCGCGGTCATCGTGGCGACGCCGACGACGACCAGCACCAGCGCACCGATCGCCAGGGCGATCAGCTTGTAGGTCGGCCAGGGAACCCCGGCGATATCGACCTGGTGATCGCCCCGGGAGGTGACGCTACGAAAGTTCCCGGCGGTGGTCATATGTTGACGATAGCTCGCAACAATGATTTCGGCCAGCCGAAACCTCGGATCAGGCGTGTCGTTTTCGCCTGCGGCCTCAGCAGTGAGCTTCCATCCGGTACTGCACCTCGGCCGGTTTGGTCGGGCGATCGGCGAAGGAGCCGTGGGCTGTGCCGCTGACGTGGAAAGTCGTGCCATCGATGCTTGCCTGCGCGTCCGACCCCTCGACCGGCGTGCTACCGGTGAATCCGGTCATGTCCCGGAGACGCATCACCTTGGGTTCGACAGTGGCTCCGGTCTGGATGATCGCGGTGAACCCGGGTTCTTCGGGCAGCGTTTCGATCGTCCACAACCAGGAGCGCTGCGTGCACTGCACCTGAAATGCCCTGGACAGTTCCTGGTTGTCGATGGATATGCGGGCGGTGTTGGCGTCGGCCGGGGGCCCCGCGGGTGCCGCACACGCCGAGGCGAAGAGGGCCAGCACCATCACAGCGCGCGTCGCCAATCGCCGCGTTCGCTGGTCACTGTGCCACACCCAGGTTGTTTTCCCAGTTCGCGGCATGTTCAACCATGGAACGGGAATCTCGGCGGGGCGGCCGTACGGCCACCGGCCGCTTGGCGTGATTGCGTACCCAGATGCGGTGAAACCGCTGGCCAGTGGCACCATTGAACGGTGACTGCCGATCTGAGCAAAGGCTCCCGAGTGTCCCCGCCGGCCGCGCCCCTGACAGCGGCCGACATCGACGAGGCCGCCAAGCGAATTTCCGGGGTGGTCACCCGCAGCCCACTGCAGTTCAACGAGCGTCTGTCCGAAGCGACAGGCGCGAACGTCTATCTCAAACGCGAGGACCTGCAGGCGGTGCGTTCGTACAAGGCCCGCGGAGCCTTCAACCTGATGGCCCAGCTGTCACCTGAGGAGCTCGCCGCCGGTGTCGTGTGTTCCTCGGCGGGCAACCACGCCCAGGGTTTCGCGATGGCCTGCCGGTCGATGCGAACTCATGGTCGCGTCTACGTGCCGGCCAAGACGCCCAAACAGAAGCGGGACCGCATCCGGTATCACGGCCGCGAGTTCATCGAGCTGATCGCGGGCGGTTCGACCTATGACCTGGCCGCTGCCGCAGCGCTCGAGGATGTCGCGCGCACGGGCGCCACGCTCGTGCCGCCCTACGACGACGTCCGCACGATGGCAGGCCAGGGCACCATCGCCGCCGAGCTGCTCGACCAGTTGGACGAGGAGCCGGACCTGGTGATCGTCCCCGTCGGAGGCGGCGGCTGCATCGCCGGTATCACCACATATCTGGCCGAGCGTGCGTCGGACACGTCGGTTCTCGGTGTCGAGCCCGGCGGGGCCGCATCGATGATCGCCGCACTGGCCGCCGGCGAGCCCGTGACCCTCGAGCACGTCGATCAGTTCGTCGACGGTGCCGCCGTGGCCCGGGCCGGGGCGCTGCCCTATGCCGCATTGGCTGCCGCCGGTGACATGGTCGAGCTCACCACCGTCGACGAGGGCGCCGTCTGCACCGCGATGCTCGACCTGTACCAGAACGACGGGATCATCGCCGAGCCCGCCGGTGCGCTGTCGGTGGCCGCCCTGCTGGAGGCCGACATCGAGCCCGGCTCCACCGTGGTGTGCCTGATCTCGGGCGGCAACAACGACGTCTCGCGCTACAACGAGGTGGTCGAACGGTCGTTGGTGCACCTGGGCCTCAAGCACTACTTCCTGGTCGACTTTCCGCAGGAACCCGGGGCGTTGCGCCGCTTCCTCGACGAGGTTCTCGGTCCGGGCGACGACATCACCTTGTTCGAGTACGTCAAACGCAACAACCGGGAGACCGGTGAGGCGTTGTGCGGCGTGGAATTGAGCGCGGCGACGGACCTGGAAGGTCTGCTGACCCGGATGCAGGATTCCGATATTCACGTCGAGTTGCTCGAGCCGGGGTCACCGACTTACCGGTATCTGACCTGAGACTCAGGCCTCGATCCCGGTGGCCTCGAAACCGGCACTGATGGCGTCGATTTTCTCGTCCAGAGTGTCTTGGGGGTCCTTACGGAACAGGGACTTGGCCACCAGCTCGACGGCCCGCCGGCTGTCGCTGAACCCTGATGTTCGCGAAAGATGAAGGGTCAGTGCGAGATAGAACAGTGTCGCGACGTCCTGAGGGGTGAACAGATGGCCGTGGCCGTTCTTCGCGCTGATGATGTTGAACGCGGCCTTGTTGTGGATGCCGCTGTTGGTGTGCACACCACCGTTGTCGCGGGCGGTGTTCACATAGTCGCGCATGTGGGCGGGCTGGCCTTGTCGAGTCGGGTCGCTCAGATCCCGTAGTGGCACGCCGGTTCCGTCGAGCTCCTCGCCCATCTCCCAGTTCCAGCTGTCGATGTCGGATTTCGGGGAGTTGGCGATGATGATCCCCATGATGTCCGAATAGGACTCGTTGAGCGCGCCGGATTCCCCCTGGTACTCCAGGCGGGCTGTGTTGTCGGTCAATCCGTGCGTCATCTCGTGGGCGACAACGTCCACGGCCACCGCGTAGGACCGCAGCTCACCGTTGACGTCGCGTTGGCCGTAGACCATCTGAGAGCCGATCCACGCCGCGTTGCGCCATTCCCGGGGCGTCGCATCCTGGATCGATGTGCAGTTGATGGAGGAGATGAACGGCGCACCCTGATCGTCGAGGCCGTTGCGTTGCAGCGTGTTCAGCAGGTAATCGGCCACCTCCTGGGCGTTGGCATGCGCGCTGATCGCGGCCGGGCTCCACGGTGCGGGCGGGTTGCTGATCGGGGCGGCGCCCGGGAGTGAGCGGAATTGCGATTCGATCTTGCGGAATCCGAAATCGTAGGTCTCGATGCGCCGGGTCGGGTCCACCAGACGCTTGTTGTCGTTCTCGTCGCGCTGTGCACGGATACGCCGGGTCTGCCCGAGTGCGTCGGTGGAGTCCAGTTCTTCCAGGGTCCATGAAATGGTCTGGGTGCGAGGAAGTTTGGCTACCAGATCGGCGGAATGGGCGTCGACGACGTAGTCGAAGAGTTCCGGCAGCGACTCCGGGTGGCCGTCGGTGGTGTGCTTGCGGTGCCGCTGGACGTTCTTGGCGATGTAGACCAGCCGCCAGGCCGCGGGCACGGAGGCATTGTCGAAGTAGAAGTACAGCCGGGGAGGCTCGGGTAACGGCAACGCGTCCGTGCCCGCGTCCTTGACGATGACGTCCTGAGCCTGCGACGGCGACACGGTCGCGACCGCGTCGACACCGTCGGGATTGCCGATCGCCGAATTCACGGCAAGCATGTTGTTGTCATCATCCAGCTCGATCGTGATCAGAGAGCCGTAGATCGGAATGCGCTGACGGTACTGGGCGAACTTGACGACGGTGGAGTCGGTCAGCGGTATGGATTGGGTGCCCAGGGCCCGGTATTCGGTGCCCGCACCCCCGCTGTCGTCGGTGATGGACGGCACCTCGGGGCTCGCGATCATCTGGTTCAGATAGCGCCGTGCAGCTGATTCTGGATCGAGGGTCGCGACGTCGGTGGCTCGGGGAGCGCCGGGCCGGACCGTCTCGTCGTTGATCGCCTGCACTGCCGGGCCCTGATACTTGTCCGCGCTGTGCAGCGCAAAGCTCTCTAAGCCGTTGTCGTTCATCAGTTCTCACATCCCCTGTTTCGGTGGTTGCTGCCCCGTAGGGGGCCGACGGGATGTCGGCGCCGTGGCATGGCCCGATCATGCGCCGCGGACGCCGCGCCGCTCGTGCGTAGTCGGCTACTCGAAAATCGCGCCGAGCGGACCTGCCGTGCCGGGGGCGGGTGCGGCGCAGCGCAGGGTGGCCACAGGTCGGTTTCGAATACAGGTAGTGATCTACGCGCGCGTCCGGCTCTCCGGATACCTAGCGTTCACGGCGAAGAGATGCAGCCCACCAGGGATGCACCGTCGAGGGAGCCGGCCATGGCCACATATCGCATCAATCCCGGTGGCGCCCTCGGTGCCGATCCCCGCGTCACCGACGCGAATCGGTTGCCGACCGGGCAGATCGTCACGGTCACCGATGCGGACACCCGTGTTCGGCACGACATCTGGACGCTCGACCAGATAGACCACTGGCATCCGACCATCTACGGCTATGCCCGCGGGGTGCAGGTGCTGATCGACCGCACGGCCGCCGATCAGCTGGACCCGATCGGTTGGCAGTATCAGTCCGATATCCATGGCACCACAGTGAATCCCGACAACTTCCGAAACCGATGCCAGCACTTCTGCTGGTACTTCCTGCCCTGGCACCGGATGTATCTGCAGTGGTTCGAACGGATCATCAGGTCGGCGATCGCGGACCTCGACGATGTCGACGAGCAGACGAAGGCGACTTGGGCGTTGCCGTACTGGAACTACAGCAGCGGAGACCCCGCCCATCGGCGGCTGCCGCAGGCCTTCCTCGACACCACCCTGCCGGACGGTGTGACGCCCAACCCGTTGTGGGTGCCCGGGCGAAATCTCAATGACGGCTCGTCGCTGCCCGCCTCTGACGTCGACCTGACGAGTGCGCTGGCGCCGCTCGACTTCGTCGGCATCGGCGGGTTCGCCGGTGGGCGTACCGGATTCAGCCACGCCGGGGAGGACCCGGGTTCGGCGATGGGCCCGCTCGAAGGAACGCCGCACGGCGCGGTCCACGTGGGTGTGGGTGGCTTGATGGGATCATTCAACACCGCGGCGCTGGACCCCGTGTTCTGGCTGCACCATGCCAACATCGATCGGATCTGGGAGATCTGGCGGACGATGCCGGACCGCGCTGACACCACGGAGGCGGCCTGGCTGACCGGCGTGACGTTCCATTTCCACGACGAGAACCGGACGACGCTCACCGAGACGGTGCAAGAGGTGCTCGACACCGCGACCCAGCTCGGCTACAGCTATGAGGACATCACCGCACCTGTCGCACTGGAGGCTCTCGTGCCAACAGCACCCGCACCGGACAACCCGCCGGAACTGGTCGGAGCCTCGGACCGGGCGATCGCACTCGCCGGTGAGACAACCGATGTCACCTTCGAAATCGCGCCGCCCATGGGGCCACTCGCCGAGGATGCGACGTCGGTGTCCCGGGCCTTCCTCCGCATCGAGGACGTGACATCGCCCGCACCGGTGGGCGTGACCTACAAGGTGTATCTGAATGTGGGTGGCGGTCAACCCGCCGTCGATGACGACCATTTCGTCGGCGTCGCAGCATTTTTCGGTATCGAGGAAACCGCAAGCCGCGACAACGATCACGGCGGCCTGCGGCTCGCGTTCGACATCACCGGCCTGTATCAACGGTTCACTGCGGAAGGGCGCTGGAGCGATCAGGTCAGCGTCACATTCGTGCCGCAGTATGTGGAGCCGGCCGCTCAGCCGATCCAACTGCCGGGCGCCCAGGCGTCGGCACCACAGGAGCCGGGGAATGCACGGGTCGGGCGAGTGAGCGTCTTCCTGCAATGACGCTCGTCGCAGAACAGCGCCGGGCTTCCCGGCCATCGGCCTGGCGACGGTTGTGGTGGTCGCATCCCGAGCTGTCGCTGTTGATGATCTCGCTGGCCGCCTGGCTCGCGGTCGGGATGCTGCATCTGGCGATGCCGTCTCACAGTGGAGCTGGACAGTGTTCGATGGCGGCGCATACGGGGGCCGACCACCACGGCGCGGTGAGGCTCGACATGGTTGCGGATCGCTGTGCCGGGATGCCTTCACCCGCAATGCCATTTCTTGCGTCGCTGACGATGTGGATGGTGATGGCAGCAGCGATGATGCTGCCGACCACGCTGCCCGCCGCCCGGTCGATCTCGCTGAACGGCAGGTGGCAGCGTCGGCACCGCGGTCAGGCGTGGTTCGCGGCCGGGTACCTCGCGGTGTGGTGGTTCTTCGGTGTCGTGACGCTGGCTGTTGCCGGAGCATTAGCGCCGAAACCTGTTGGTTCCGTGGTGGTCTCGGGGACTCTGGCGATCGCGGCGGGGTGGGAACTGACCCGCGGGAAGCGCTGTTTCTTGCGGGGCTGCCACCGGGTGCGCTCGCTGCCCGCCGACGGCCGGCGGGCCGATCGAGCCGCCATGGGTGAGGGGCTGCGGATCGGGCTCCGCTGCACCGGCGCCTGCGGCCCGATGATGGTGCCGATGGCGCTGGCACCGCACGCGCTGTGGTTGATGGGGGTTCTGTTCGGGGTGGTCGCGGCTGAGAAGCTGGTGACGAACGCTGTTGACCACCTCCGGGTCTTCGCTGCCGTACTCGCGGCGATCGCCGTCATCGTGATGTCCGGTGCGCCACTCGGCTGAATGCCCAGACCAGGAGCGCGCAGGTGGCGAAGAGGGCGCCGAGGATGCTGGAGCCCGTCCACCCCGCAATGGCGTACACCGCGGTCGTGGCAGTTGCGCCGAGGGCCGAGCCGAGCGAATAGAAGAACATGTAGCCACCGACAACGCTGCTGGTGCGGTGCGGGTACGCGGTGGTGAGGAGATGCTGATTGCTCACGTGCACGGCTTGCACCGCGAAGTCGAGCACGATCACCCCGACCACGAGCGGCGCCAGCGACCACGAGACGTGTCCGATGGCGAGCCATGACGCGGCAAGGAGCGCGAGTGCTCCGCCGGTGACGGCGCTCGCCAGTCCGTCGTCGGCCCAGCGCCCCGCGCGCGCGGCGCCGAGTGCACCGGCCAGCCCGGCGATTCCGAAGAAGCCGATCTGGGCCGTGCTCAGGTGCCACGGGGTTGCCGTGAGAGGCAGTGCCAGGCCGCTCCACAGGGTTCCGAAGGACGCGAACAGGAAGAACGCGATCAGCCCGCGTGAGACGAAAAGGCGATCCCGGAACAGGCTGGCTAACGATGCGAGTACCTCGATGTAGGTAACCGGCTCACGGCGCGGGTCAGGCGGCAGGAGCCTGGGGACCAGGCAGGCCAGCACGACCAGCAGCACCGCCAGGCCGGCATACACGCTGCGCCACCCCCATGCAGCGGCGAAAGTGCCTGCGGCCAGTCGCGATCCGAGGATGCCGACGACGACTCCGGAGGTGACGATGCCGAGGGTGCGGCCACGTTCCTCGGGGGTGGACAGGGCGGCGGCGTAGGCGACGGTGGTTTGGACGACGACCGCGAACAAGCCGGTGACCGCCAGGCCGGTGAGCAGCAACCATGTCTGCGTGGCGGTCGCGGCCAGCGCGACGCCGACTGCGGCGAGCGCGAGGTGCCACTGGATGAGCCGGCGGCGGTCGACGATGTCGCCGAATGGGACGAGAACCACCAGCCCGGCCAGATAGCCGAGTTGCCCCGCCGTGACGACCCATCCCAGGTCGGCCTCGGGCAGGCCCAGGTCGCCGCCGATCCTGGTGAGCACGGGCTGAGCCGCGTAGATCGTTGCGACGGCCACTGCGCACACACCAGCGAAGAACATTCTCAAGCCGAACGTCAGTTCCACCCACACCCCTCCTCCATTTGGTTGCATATTGCAACCAAATGGAGGCTACGGCAGAATGGTTTCAATCAGCAACTCTTCAGGGGGAGTGATGGCGGAGTCAGTAGTCCGCGGCGACGACGTGACCTGGACCGATCCCGACTGTCCGGTGGCACGCACCGTCGACCTGGTCGGGGATCGATGGAGCCTGCTCATCATCCGTGACGCGATGGACGGAGCGCGGGCGTTCACCGACTTTCAGCAGCGCACCGGCATCGCACGCAACATCCTCACCGACCGGCTCCGCCGGCTCGTGGAGCGCGGCATCCTCGACCGCACGGTGGCCGCATCCGGCCGGCGACAGGTGTACGCGCTCACCCAGGCCGGTCGCGATCTGTTCGCCGTGGTCGTGGCCCTGCGGCAGTGGGGTGAGCGCCACGCGTTCGAGTCAGGCGAGACGCACTCGGCACTGGTCGACGAACGTGGCCTCCCACTTGCCGAACTGCGGCCCACGGATACTCGCGGCGTCCCCGTCGGCATCGACACCACATCCGTGCGCAAGGACGGCTGAACGCGCACGGGGGCAGGGAACCCGCTATCCCGGCAGCGCTGCGTCCCGGCGCAGGATCGCGAACGAATGTCCGGGCAACGCCGTGGTGTCGGTGCCGACGTCGGGCTCACCCCAGGCTGTCACCACTTCACCGGTGACCGGTACCGATACCGTGCCGGTGCCGAGGTTGCATGCGATGGACAGGGAGCCGCGGTGCAGGATGATCCAGCGCTGTTGCTCGTCGAAGTCGATCGACATGTGGTCCAGCCACGGATCGCCGAGGTCGGGTTCGTTGCGCCGCAACGCGATCAGCCGCCGATAGGTGCGGTGCAGCCTGTCGTGATCGCCTTCGGCGACCTCACTCCAGTTCAGTTTCGACCGTAGGAACGTCTGCGGGTCTTGCGGATCGGGGATCTCGTCGGCATCCCAGCCGTGCTCGGCGAATTCGGCCTTGCGTCCCTCCGCGGTGGCGCGGGCCAGTTCCGGCTCGGGATGCGAACTGAAGAACTGGAACGGCGACGAGGACCCCCATTCCTCGCCCATGAAGAGCATTGCCGTATACGGAGATCCGAGGGCAAGCGCCGCCTTGACGGCCAATTGGCCGGATGTCAGACGCTGCGACGGCCGGTCGCCGACGGCGCGGTTGCCCACCTGATCGTGCGTCACGGTGTAGGCCAGCAGTCGGGTCGCCGGAATGGTGGTGGTGTCCAACGGACGCCCATGCCTGCGATGGCGGAACGACGAGTAGGTGCCGGCGTGGAAGTAGCCGTGCTTCAACGTGTGCGCGAGGGTGGCCAACGATCCGAAATCCGCGTAGTAGCCCTGTCGTTCACCAGATACCGCGGTATGGATGGCGTGATGGATATCGTCGTCCCATTGTGCGGTCAGGCCGTATCCACCACGGTCGCGCGGGGTGATCAGCCGGGGGTCGTTGAGGTCGCTTTCGGCGATCAGCGACAGCGGGCGGCCGAGTTCTTCGGCCAGGGCATCGGTTTCGGCCGCGAGTTCCTCGAGGATATGGATCGCTGTGGTGTCCACCAGTGCATGCACCGCGTCCAGGCGCAGGCCGTCGGCGTGGAAGTCGCGCATCCACCGCAGCGCGCAGTCGATGACGTAGGTGCGCACCTCGTCGGCGTCGGCATCGGACAGGTTGATCGAACTGCCCCACGGATTGTGGCCGGCGGACAGATACGGACCGAATCGCGGTAGGTAGTTACCGGAGGGGCCGAGGTGATTGAACACCGTGTCGATCAGCACGCCGAGTCCGCGGTTGTGACAGGCATCGATGAGCCTGATCAGTCCGTCCGGGCCACCGTAGGGCTCGTGTACCGCGTACCAGAGCACCCCGTCGTAGCCCCAGCCGTGGGTGCCGTTGAATGCGTTGACCGGCATCAGCTCCACGAAATCCGCACCGAGCTCGACCAGATGGTCCAGCTTGTCGATGGCGGCATCGAATGTGCCCTCAGGAGTGAACGTTCCGGTGTGCAATTCGTAGATCACCGCGCCGCAGATGGACCGGCCCGCCCAGCCCGCGTCGGTCCAGGCGTCCGGTGCGGGCTGCCACAGCTGCGAGCGCCCGTGGACGCCGTCAGGCTGGCGCGCCGATCGCGGATCGGGCAGAACCGTCTCGTCGTCGTCGAGGAGGAACCCGTACCGGGCGTTATCGCGGCAACTGACCTCGGTTCGCCACCAGCCGTCGGCCGAGGGCGTCATGTCATGCAGTGTCCCGTCCACATCGAGCCGCACGCGATCCGGTAGGGGTGCCCACACGGAGAATTCAGTCATCGGCACGCTCCAGCAGGGCCACCGGCGAATCGGCGAGCAGCGCCCTCACCGGCACCAGACCAGTCCAACGCCGGCCGCTGAGACGATCCACCCACTGGCCGGCGGGCAGCGTCAATGCCGTATCGGCCCAGCCGGTTTCGGCCAGTGCCACCGTCCACCGGCACGCGGCCACCACGACATCGTCGCCACGCAGAAACGACACCAGATGCCGCGCTGCGCTACCGTCGGCCGGCAGCGGCGTGTAGCCGCCGGTCAGGAAGGTGTCCGGCCTTCGGCGGCGCAGGTTCAGCGCCGCGGTGGTCACCCGTAGCTTGTCATCGTCCCCGCGCTCCAACGCATCACGCAGCGCCGCATGATCGACCGGGCGCCGGTTGTCCGGATCGACCAGACTGTCCTCGGTGGATTCGGTGCCCTGATAGATGTCGGGAATTCCGGGTGCGGTCAGCTGGATCAGTTTCTGCCCCAGGCTGTCGTTGCGGGCGTGCGCGTCGAGACGGCTCACCAGCGCGGTCAGCTCGGCCGCGACCGGCCCGTCGAGTACCCGGTCCAGCCAGCCGTGCACCGCGTCCTCGAAATCCGCGCTCGGGTCATGCCAGGAGGTGCGGGTGGCGGCTTCCCTCATGGCTTTCTCGGCGTAGGCGTGCAGCCGGAGACGAAGCTCGTCATCGACGGTGCCGTCGACAGGCCAGACGCCGAAGATGTTCTGCCACAGGAACAATGCGGTATCTCGATCTGGGGGAGTGGACGCAGCCGTCCACCGTTCGACCGAATCCGCCCATGTCACCGGAACCTGGGACAGCACGCCGATGCGAGCGCGGACATCCTCGCCGCGTTTGGTGTCATGGGTCGACAACGTGGTCATGGTCTTCGGCCAGGCACGCATCCGCGTCGACGTCCGCTGGTGGAACTCGGCTGTCGACACCCCGAACAGATCAGGTGCACCACCGACCTCGTTGAGAGACACCAGGCGTGCGTCGCGGTAGAACAAGCAGTCCTCGACGGCCTTGGCCGTGGCGGCCCCACACAGCTGATTGAACCGGGACACCACCTCGGGGCTCGTGGAGAGAGCCACTGCGATGATGGACAGTGCGTCGGCGAGTTCGGGTGCCGCACACGATGTTTCCTGCAGCGCCACGGGCAGGATCGCGTCGAGTGCCGGATAGTCGCTGCGGTATACGCCGATCCTGCTGATCAATGCGCCTACCGCTGTCGGGAGTCTGTCCTCGTGCTGTCCGGTCACTGCCACGATGGCTCGGCACAGCCGGCCCAACTCGCTGGCCAGGGTCGCGGTGACCGCCGTCGTCTTGAGCGTGAGCTCGGCGTCGTGCTCGGGACGACCGCTGAGCGTCGTCAGTACGGTCTCCCCGGACGGATCGATGAAGAGGCCGCCGATCTCACGCAGCGCGTCATAGCCGGTCGTGCCGTCCACGGGCAGTGACGCGTCGAGGCTCTCGTCGGTGGCCAGGATCTTTTCCACCACGATCCAGGCGTCAGGACCGGTGATCTCGCGTAACCACCGCAGATATCCTGCCGGGTCGGACAATCCGTCCGGATGGTCGATGCGCAGGCCGTCCACCAGACCTTCGTCGAACCAGCGTTTGACCTCCACGTGACTGGCATCGAAGACGGCGCGGTCCTCCTGACGCAGCGCCGCCAGCGATGTGATCGAGAAGAAGCGACGGTATCCGCAGATTCCGTTGCGCCATCCGGTCAGTCGGTAGTGCTGACGGTCATGAACCTGTTCGCCGCTGCCGGCGCCGGTACCCGGGGCGATCGGGAACACCAGGTCACCCAGTCGCAGGACCTCGCCGTCGACCACCAGATCGGCGACATCGTCGTCAGAACCCAGGACCGGCAAGACAATCCGGCCGGCATCCAGTTCCCAGTCGATGTCGAAGTAGCCGGCATAGGCCGACTCCCGGCCGTGTGCCAGCAGATCCCACCACCAACGGTTCTGCTCCGGGTGTGCCACGCCGACGTGGTTGGGCACGATGTCCACGATCAGGCCGATGTTCCGAGAGCGCGCCGCCTCGGAGAGCCGCCGCAGCCCGTCGGGACCACCGAGGGCGGCCGACACGGTGGTGGGATCGGTGACGTCGTATCCGTGCGTGGATCCGTCCGCCGCGGTGAGGATCGGCGACAGATACAGATGAGAGACACCGAGGCGGTCCAGATAGTCGAGCAGGTTCACCGCATCGTCGAATGTGCAGCCGTCACCACGCATCTGGAGCCGATACGTGGACAGGACCGGGTACGCCATGTCAGGCCGTCTTGCGCAACACGAGCAGTGATCGGGCCTGGAGTGAGATCTTCTCGCCCGCGGCCACCACCAGCTCGGATGCTCCGGCCGGATCGGCGGTATCGAGGTCGGCGGTCCATTCCTTGGCGTAGTCGCCGTTCGGTGTGACGAAATCCTGCTCGTGATCGTTGGCGTTGAAACACAACAGGAATGAGTCGTCGACCACACGTTCGCCACGGGCGTTGGGAGCCTCGATGGCCTCGCCGTTGAGGAACACGGCCACACATGTGCCCAGGCCGGTACCCCAGTCCTCCGGCGTCATCTCGGTTCCCGACGGGGTCAGCCACGCGATGTCGCGGACCTGGTCGCCGCTGCGGATCGGTTTACCGTCGAAGAACCGCCGGCGGCGGAACACCGGGTGCCGCTTGCGGAAGTCGACCACTTTGCGCGTGAATTCCAGCTGATCGTCGTTGCTCTCGAGCAGAGACCAGTCCATCCACGACAATTCGGAGTCCTGGCAGTAGACGTTGTTGTTGCCCTGCTGGGTGCGGCCGATCTCGTCGCCGTGGGCGATCATCGGGGTGCCCTGGGAGAGCATCAGTGTCCCCATGATGTTGCGCATCTGCTTGGCGCGCAGGGCCAGGATCTCCGGATCGTCCGTCGGCCCCTCGACACCGCAGTTCCAGGACCGGTTGTGACTCTCGCCGTCCCGGTTGTCCTCACCGTTGGCCTCGTTGTGCTTCTCGTTGTAGGACACGAGGTCGTTGAGGGTGAACCCGTCGTGGCAGGTGACGAAATTGATGCTGGCGCCGGGGCGGCGGCCGGTGGCCTCGTACAGATCCGAGGAACCGGTCAGCCGGGAGGCGAACTCGCCAAGGGTCGCGGGCTCGCCCCGCCAGTAATCGCGCACAGTGTCGCGGTATTTCCCGTTCCACTCGGTCCACAAACCTGGGAAATTGCCGACCTGGTAGCCGCCCTCGCCGATATCCCAGGGCTCGGCGATCAGCTTCACCTGACTGACCACCGGGTCTTGCTGGACCAGATCGAAGAATGCCGAAAGCCGGTCCACATCATAGAATTCGCGGGCCAGCGTGGAAGCCAGGTCGAATCGGAAACCGTCGACGTGCATGTCCAGCACCCAGTACCGCAACGAGTCCATGATCAATTGCAAGGTATGCGGGTGCCGGGCGTTGAGGCTGTTGCCGGTGCCGGTGAAATCCTTGTAGTACTCCGGCTGCCCGTCGAGCAGCCGGTAATAGGCGGCGTTGTCGATGCCGCGGAAATTGATGGTCGGACCGAGGTGGTTGCCCTCGGCGGTGTGGTTGTAGACCACATCGAGGATGACCTCGATACCCGCGTCATGGAACGCCTTGACCATGGTCTTGAACTCAGCCACCGCGCCGCCGGCATGCCGGGTGGCCGCATATTGGAAGTGCGGGGCGAAGAACCCGACAGTGTTGTAGCCCCAGTAGTTTCGCAGCCCGAGGTCGAGCAGCCGGTGATCGTGCATGAACTGGTGTACGGGCATCAGCTCGATCGCGGTGATGTTCAGCGACTGCAGGTACTCGATCACCACCGGATGGCTCAGCCCCGCGTACGTGCCGCGGAGTTCTTCGGGGATTCCCGGGTGCATCTGGGTCATCCCTTTGACGTGGGCTTCGTAGATCACCGTGTCGTGGTACGGCGTTTTGGGCGCGCGGTCCGAGCCCCATTGAAAGAACGGGTTGATCACCACGCTCGTCATGGTGTGTCCCAGGGAGTCGACCTGGGGCGGGCTCCCGGTACCGGGCGGATCGGCCGTCAGATCGTAGGAGAACAGGGCCTGGCTGAAATCGAAGTCACCGTGGAACGACTTGCCGTAAGGGTCCAGCAGGAGCTTGCTGGGGTCACACCGGTGTCCGCTGCCGGGATCCCACGGGCCGTACACCCGGTACCCGTAACGCTGTCCCGGGGTGACGGTGGGGAGGTAGGCGTGCCATACGTAGCCGTCGACCTCTTCGAGGTTGATCCGGTGTTCGGTGCCGTCCTTGGCGATCAAACACAGTTCGACGCGTTCGGCGACTTCGGAGAACAACGAGAAGTTGGTGCCCGCACCGTCATAGGTGGCACCGAGCGGGTAGGGCTCGCCGGGCCAGACGGTCGACATCGGCGTGGGAGTTGACGGTGGCACTTCGGACGACGGTGGCATGGTTCACCACCAACCGGTCGCCGCTGCCATCTGACGGCCGAGTTCACCTGTCATCGTGCGCATGTACGTCGTAGAGATGTGGTGAGAATCGTGGTACAGCAACACATTTCCCTCAACCACGCGGCAATAGTCCTTACGGCACACCGCATCGCTCATGTCGAGTGGCTTGAGCAGAGGAAACCTTCCGACGAAATCCAGTGTGGGGTTGTGGTCGGAGAGTACCTTGGACCGCTCGATGCCGCACGAGATCGAGTCGCCGCCGTTGGCCAGACAGTCGTAGGGGAAGTACGGCTGGCCGTTTCGGGTCAGCCACGGCGTGTCGCGCATCGCGAGGATCGGAATGTTGTTCTGCGAGAGCGTGTCCCAGATCCCGATATAGGTGCCGGGCATGACGTCGCCGTCCTTGATGTTCCACGGCCGGGTCGAGGTGGTGAACACATATTCGGGGCGGTCGGCGATGAGCCGGGCCATCACCTTTTGGTTCCACTCGTGACACTTGGGGTAGGGGCGATTGTCGCCCATCACCAGTGGTGTCTCCTCCGTGGTCAGCGGACAACCCATCTTCAGGTAGGTGACCACCTTGAAGTTGTGCCGCCGGCCCAGCAGGTCCAGTGCGGTGATCCAGTGCTCTGCGTGCGACCCGCCCGCCACGGCGACGGTGCGCGTCGCGCTCTTGTCGCCGTATGTGCAGTTGATGATGTCGGTGTTGCCGAAATCGCTGATGCAGCCGTCGGTGGTCGAGGCGGGCAGATCGTCTTTGGCCTCGAGCACTGTGGGGCGCATCGGCAGCTTGGGCACTCGCGCGTGGTCGATCAGCGCACGCGCGCCCGGATAGTCGCGGGCCGACAGTCCCGACAGTTCCTTGCCGTTGGCGCGTTGCACGGTGACATGCTCACGCCAGGTGAACGAGGTCGCCGTCAGTGCCACGCCGAGCAGTCCGACGATGGAGCCGAGGACGATGGTGGGGCGGCGCAGCCGTACCCGCCACGGCACGGCCGGTGCGGTGGTGGCCTTTGCCTTCTGTGCGCGCAGCGGCTCCTCGATGTAGCGCGTGGTCAGCCAGGCCAGCACCCCCGAAATCAGCAGGATGATCGTGCCTTCGAGGAAGTTGGCGTGGGCGTGGCCCGAGTAGGACAGCCAGAAGATGAGCAGCGGCCAGTGCCACAGATAGAGCGAGTAGGCCATCGATCCCAGCGACACGAACGGCTTGGTCGCCAGCATCCGGTTCGGTGCGGGCAACCGCTGGCCCGCAGTCGGATCGTCGATCCGGTTCGCGGCGGTCAGGATGAAGATGACGGTGGCCCCGACCGGAACCAGGGTCCACGGCCCGGGAAACTCTTTGACTCCGTCGATCCACCAGCCACATGACACGATCGCGGCCAGTGAGATGGTTGCCAGGGCGGTGCGCAGCCACATCGGCCACCGCACCGCCGGGACCAGGGCGCCGGCGAGTGCACCGATCAGCAGCTCCCAACCGCGGGCAAAACTGTTGTAGTAGGCGGTGGCCTGGTCGTCGTTGTGGGCGATGATCGCGTAGACGAAGGATGCGATGGTCAGCGCGCTCAGTAAAACGATGAACGCGGTCCGCAGGTGGCGGCCGAACACTCGGCGCCCCAGGAAAGCGAATCCGAAGACCACCAGCAGGAACGCCAGATAGAACTGCCCCTGGACCGACATCGACCAGATGTGCTGCAGCGGGCTGACCGCTTCACCGGCGCGAAGGTAGTTCGCGGCGGTGTTGGCCAGCTCCCAGTTCTGGTAGTAGCCCAGGCTTGCCAGGCTCTGGTCAGCAAACGTTTCCCACCGCGTCTCGGGCTGCACGAGGATGGTCAGCACCGCGGCAGCGGCAAGTACCACGACCAGGGCGGGAAGCAGTCGGCGAATCAGCCTGACCACTTCGGGGAACGGCCACAGCGGCGCGTCGGGGTTGAGGGCGATCCGCAGGATCTTGCCGCCGAAGAAAAATCCGGACAGCGCCAGGAAAACGTCCACACCACCGGAAACCCGGCCGAACCAGATGTGGAACATCGCCACGAGAGCGATCGCGATGCCGCGCAGTCCGTCCAGATCATGGCGGTAGAAACCCGATGAACGGGTACCCATTGCCGCGCGTGGAACGGAACCGGATTCGGTGCCGGGCTCCGTCCGGGGGGCGTCAAGGGTTTTCATGGTCGAGGCCAATTTACCTAACATCGGCCTGCTGCTCATATTTCGGATGCGTGCGTCACAGCCGATGAGCAAAGAGCTAGGCTGCGCGACTGTGGCTGAGCTGACCCCGGCGCAGATCAATGCCATCGACGCGGCCCACATCTGGCATCCCTACAGCGCCATGGGCGCGGAGGCGCTTCCGCCGGTGGTGGCGGTCGGTGCCAAAGGCGCGTGGCTGACTGTGATCGATCCGACCGACGGCGCACCGATCGAGGTGATCGATGCGATGGCGTCGTGGTGGACTGCCGTGCACGGACACGGGCACCCGGTGCTGGACCGCGCGATCACCGACCAGCTCGCCACCATGAACCACGTCATGTTCGGCGGTCTGACCCATGAACCGGCCGCACGGTTGGCCCAACTGCTGGTCGAACTCACCCCAGAGGGTCTGGAGACGGTGTTCTTCAGCGATTCCGGGTCGGTGTCCGTCGAGGTAGCGGTGAAGATGGCGCTGCAGTACTGGCGCAGCCTGGGCCGGGGCGCCAAGCACCGGCTGATGACCTGGCGCGGCGGCTATCACGGCGACACGTTCACCCCGATGAGCGTGTGCGATCCCGATGGCGGCATGCACTCCCTGTGGACCGATGTCCTGGTGCCCCAAATCTTCGCGCCGCCCGTCCCCGCCGACTACGACCCCGCCTACAGCGAGGCGTTCGAACGGCAGCTGGCCGAGCATGCCGACGAGTTGGCCGCGGTGATCGTGGAACCCGTCGTGCAGGGCGCCGGAGGGATGCGATTCCACGACCCGCGCTACCTGGCCGACTTGCGCGCGATCTGCGATCGCCATGACGTGTTGCTGATCTTCGACGAGATCGCCACGGGATTCGGCCGGACCGGCATGCTGTTCGCCGCCGAGCACGCCGGGGTCAGCCCCGACATCATGTGTGTCGGCAAGGCGCTGACCGGCGGTTACATCACGCTCGCCGCGACGTTGTGCACGCGGAAGATCGCGCGGACGATCAGCTCGGGGGAGCCCGGGGCCCTCATGCACGGCCCGACGTTCATGGCCAACGCGCTGGCGTGCGCGGTGGGTGTGGCGGCGGTGGAACTGCTGATCAGCGGCGACTGGCGGACGCGGGTGGCCGAGATCGAGGTGGGGCTGCGGGACGGTCTCGAGCCTGCGCGCGGGCTGCCGGGGGTCGCCGATGTCCGGGTGCTCGGCGCCATCGGCGTGATCGAGATGAGGGAGCCGGTGAACATGCCGGTGGCCACCTTGGCGGCGTTGCGTCACGGGGTCTGGCTGCGTCCGTTCGGCAAGCTGATCTACGCCATGCCGCCGTTCATCTGCACGAGGGCTGAGGTGGATCAGATCACCGCGGGCATGGTGGGCGTGGCCCGTGCACTAACCTGAACGGTGTTCAATGGCCCGCCGGGTTCACAGAGGAGCACCACGTGACGCGCACGGATCTTTCACCGCTGGCCTGGTTGGCCGACGTCGAGCAGAAGCGCCGCCAGGCCGGGCTCCGTCGTGAGCTGCGTACCCGTCCCGCCGTGGCCACCGAGCTGGACCTGGCCTCCAACGACTATCTGGGCCTGTCGCAACACCCGCAGGTCCTCGATGGTGGCATCGAAGCGCTCCGAATCTGGGGGGCGGGTGCGGGTGGGTCCCGGTTGGTCACCGGAAACACCGAACTGCACGAAGGCTTCGAAACCGCTCTGGCGACGTTCGTCGGCGCCGAGTCGGCACTGGTCTTCTCCTCGGGCTACACCGCCAACCTCGGCGCTGTCGTCGCGTTGTCCGGTCCCGGCTCACTGCTGGTCTCCGACGCACTGAGCCACGCATCGCTGGTGGACGCGTGCCGGTTGTCACGCGCTCGGGTGACCGTCACACCGCACCGCGACGTCGACGCGGTCGAGGCCGTGCTGTCGGCGCGTGCCGAGGAACGTGCTGTGGTGCTCACCGAATCGGTGTTCAGCACTGATGGCGCGCTGGCGCCGCTGCGGGAGCTGCACGCGGTCTGCCGCCGCCATGGCGCACTGTTACTGGTCGATGAGGCGCACGGGCTCGGTGTGCGCGGTCCGGGTGGGCAGGGCCTGCTGTACGAGGCCGGCCTGGCCGGGGCGCCGGATGTGGTGATGACGACGACGTTGTCGAAGGCACTCGGCAGCCAGGGTGGTGTGGTGCTCGGCCCGGAGGTGATTCGCACGCATCTGATCGACGCGGCCCGTCCGTTCATCTTCGACACGGGGCTGGCGCCGGCGGCGGTCGGTGCGGCATGGGCCGCGCTGCGGGTGCTGATCGCCGAACCGCAGCGGGCGCAGGCCGTGTTGAACCATGCCGCCGACCTGGCCCGGATCTCAGGGGACACCGCGGTGCCCGACTCGGCAGTGGTGTCGGTGATCCTCGGTGAGCCCGAGGTGGCGGTGGCCGCGGCCGCGGCGTGCCTGGACCGGGGCGTGCGGGTGGGGTGCTTCCGTCCGCCGACGGTTCCCGAGGGCACTTCGCGGCTACGCCTGACGGCCAGGGCGTCGCTCACCGCCGACGAGATGGGCCTGGCCCGCCGGGTGTTGACCGAGGTGTTGTCCGAGGTCCGGTTGTGAGCACGCTGGTCGTCACCGGCACCGACACCGGTGTCGGGAAGACGGTGACGACCGCCGCGTTGGCCTGTGCGGCCCGTCTTGCCGGTCTCGACGTCGCGGTGTGCAAGCCGGTGCAGACCGGGACCGTCGACGGCGACAACGACCTTGCTGAAGTGAACCGGCTGTCCGGCGTGGACAACCTGCATGGGGGATGGCGTTATCCGGAGCCGTTGGCGCCGGTCGCAGCAGCGCACCGGTCCGGGCGCGCACTGCCTGCCCGTGCAGAACTGGTGGACGCTGTGCGTGGCGCCGAGATTGCCGGCGGGCTGACCCTGGTCGAGGGTGCCGGCGGCCTCCTTGTCGAGTTGGGCGCGGGCGGCGTCACGGTGCGTGATCTGGCGGCGGACCTGTCGGCGGCGGTTCTGGTGGTGGTGTCCGCAGGGCTGGGCACACTCAACCACACCGCATTGACCCTGGAATCGCTTGCTGGACAAGGTATTACCTGCGCAGGTCTGGTGATCGGGGCATGGCCGGAGAATCCTGGCGTTGCGGAGTCGGACAACCGGGAGGCGCTGGCGCGGCTCGCTCCCGTGCGTGCGGTGCTCCCGGCCGGGGCCGGCGGAGTGAGTGCCGCGGAGTTCGAGAAGCTGTGTGCTGACGCCGTCGACCGGGACTGGCTGCTCGGCCTGATCTGACATGGTCCATTCCGTTGAGCTGCTTTTCGACCCGGACACCGAATCCGTGATTCGCGGAATCTGGGATTCACTGCGCGACGCGGACATTCCCAGCCAGGCGCCGGCCGGCCGGCCGCACGCGACATTGACCGTCGCCCAGCACATCGACCCGCAGGCCGAGCTGGTGCTGGCCGACGTGGCCGGACGATTCCCGCTGCCGTGCCGGATCGGTGCGACGCTGATCTTCGGTCGTTCGGCCGGCGTACTCGCGCGGCTGCTGGTCCCGACCGCTGAACTGCTCGAGGTGCAGGCCGATGTGTACCGATTGTGTCTGCCGTACGTGGACCCGGCTCCGATGCCTCATGCCGAACCGGGGAACTGGACCCCGCATGTGACGCTGGCGCGGAGGGTGGCTCCGGCCAGGCTGGCCACGGCGCTGCGGATCGCCGGACGGCCCGCCGAAATCGCCGGCCAAATAGTGGGCTTACGGCGTTGGGACGGCGACAAGCGCGAGGAACACCTGATCGGCTGACCGGGTGACGATCAACTCTGGCTGCGTTGCGGTATGTCGCGTCCGGAGCTCAGCGTGCTGGCGCCCCGCACGGCCAATCCGTCGACGAGCAATTGGAGACCGAAGGCGAATTGCCGTGCGGCGTCCCGGTTCAGCACCGACTGCTCGTCGGTCAGCGCGCCCGCCGCGTCCCATTGCAGCCGAGATTGCTCGTCCGCGGTGAAACCCAGTACGTAATAGAGCACCGTGCGCGCGGCCAACTCGTCATCAGGTGACATCACGCCGGCCTGGCGGGCCGCGTCGGCGAGCTGCGTGACGATCTCGCCCACAGTCTGCGACTGTCCGGCCGCGAAACTGGCGGAGACCAGCTCGGCCCCGTCGGTGTGCGACAGCAGCGCGTCACGAAGCGCCACACAGGTCTGGTGGATTCGTCCGGGCCAGGCTGCGGCAGTGCTCTGGATACGAACGGGTTGCAGGATGCGGTCGGCGACGGCGCCGAGCAGTTCCTGTTTGTTCGCGAAATGCCAGTACAGCGCGCCCGGGCTGACATTGAGCTCACGCGCGAGGCGCCGCATCGTCAGGTCGGCGATGCCGTAGTTGTCCAGGATGGCAGTCGCCGCATCCACCACGTCGGGTTTGTGGAGTTGCACACCGTTACCCTAGCCTGAACGGTGTTCAAGTGTCGGCTCGCCGACGTGTTCAAGCGTCGGCCCGGCCGGCAGACGATCCACAGGAGGACGTTTCGGTGACGCAGGCAGCCGTAGATGTATTGGGCGTAGCTCGCGAGCAGGTTCTGGAGCGTGGCGTCGGCCTCGACCGGGACCAGACGCTGCAGGTGCTGCAGCTGCCCGACGATCAGCTCGAGGAGCTGCTGGCGCTGGCCCACGAGGTCCGGATGAAGTGGTGTGGCCCCGAGGTCGAGGTCGAGGGCATCATCAGCCTCAAGACCGGCGGTTGCCCGGAGGACTGCCACTTCTGCTCGCAGTCGGGCCTGTTCGCCTCCCCGGTACGCAGCGCCTGGCTGGACATTCCGAGCCTGGTCGAGGCCGCCAAGCAGACCGCCAAGACCGGCGCCACCGAGTTCTGCATCGTGGCTGCGGTGCGTGGCCCCGACGAGCGCCTGCTGGCCCAGGTGGCCGCGGGCATCGAGGCGATCCGCAACGAGGTCGACATCCAGATCGCGTGCTCGCTGGGCATGTTGACCCAGGAGCAGGTGGACCGCCTCAAGGACATGGGCGTGCACCGCTACAACCACAATCTGGAGACCGCGAAGTCGTTCTTCCCCAACGTCGTCACCACGCACTCCTGGGAAGAGCGCTGGGGCACGTTGGAGATGGTGCGCGAGGCCGGCATGGAGGTGTGCTGCGGCGGCATCCTCGGCATGGGGGAGACGCTGGAGCAGCGAGCCGAGTTCGCCGCCAATCTGGCCGAGCTGAATCCGCACGAGGTGCCGCTGAACTTCCTCAACCCGCGCCCCGGCACGCCGTTCGGCGATCTCGAGGTGCTTCCCGCCTCCGAGGCGCTCAAGGCTGTCGCCGCGTTCCGCCTGGCACTGCCGCGCACCATGCTGCGTTTCGCCGGTGGCCGCGAGATCACCCTCGGTGACCTCGGCGCCAAGCAGGGCATCTTGGGCGGCATCAACGCCGTCATCGTCGGCAACTACCTGACCACGCTGGGCCGCCCGGCCGAATCGGACCTGGAATTGCTCGACGATCTGCAGATGCCGATCAAGGCGCTGAACGCCAGCCTGTAGAACAGGGGTGTGGTGATCTCCGAGATGGCAGAAACGCCGGCGCTGCCCGCGCCAGTCGGCGCCGGCCGGTACAACGTCTACACCGGGGTCCAGGCGGACGCCGCGGACGGAAGTGTTGTCCCCACGGCCGCCCAGTTGGGTCTGGAACCGCCCCGGTTCTGCGCCGAGTGTGGGCGCCGGATGATCGTCCAGGTGCGGCCGACCGGGTGGTGGGCCAAGTGTTCGAGGCATGGGCAGGTGGATTCGATGGACCTGGATACGCGGCGATGAGCCGCTCGGGCGACGAGCAGAAGACCCCGATGAGCCCCTTGGGCGAAGAGGCCGCGCTGTCGGTCAGCACTGCCGAGGCTGATCTTCCCGGCGCACCACGAGTTTCGCGTGAGCGGGCGGTGGTGATCGTCATTGCCGCGCTTGCTCTGGCTGGTGCCGCGCTCGGCGTCGTGTGGGCCTTCCTGGCCCCAGGCGTGCACGGTGTCGTGGCGCTGACCCGTAGCGGTGACCGGGTGCATGCCTATCTCGGCGGGGAGTCCGACCACTTCTTCACCTCGGCGTTCATGTTCGTGGGCCTGCTGGTCGTCCTCGGCGTCGTCGCAGCGGTGGCAGTGTGGCAGTGGACCGCGCACCGCGGGCCGGTCATGGTCGCGGCATTGGCTGTCGGTAGTGCGGTGGCCACCGCGCTGGCGGCCGGCGTTGGTGCGGCTCTTGCCCATTCGCGGTTCGGTTCGCTCGATATCGCGGGCGCACCGGTCACCCCGGAACACCGCGTCCACTACGTGGTGGAAGCGGCATCGGTCTTTTTCGGTCATACGCCGCTGCAGATCGCGGGCACGATCCTGTTTCCCGCGGCCATGGCGGCCATGGTCTACGCACTGATCGCGGTCTCTACGGTTCGCGATGACTTGGGCGCCTGGCCGCCAGTGCAGACGCCGACCTATCCGGTGCTTCCGCCGGTGGTCAGCCCGCCTGGGGTTTGACGGCCGCCGCTTCGAACAGCTCGACGGGGTTGCCGTCGGGATCGCTCAGCTGGATCTGCCGGCCGCCCGGACCCGTCTCCACCGTGTTGCGGAACGTGACGTCGGCTCCGCGCAGCTCGGTGATCGCCGCGTCGAGGTCATCGACTTCGAGCACGATGCGGTTGTAGCCACCGGGTGTCTGCGTGGTGCCGTCGGGCAGTTGGCGGGCGCCCGAGCTTCCTGGGCCACTCAAGAACAGGGTGAGGTTGCCGTTGGCCACGGACGCGAAGGCCGATCCTCCCCGCAGAGCGACACCAAACCCCAGGTGCTGGGTGTAGAAAGCGACCGCCTGCTCGACATCGGTGACCTGGTAGCGGACCGCGCCGGTTCGGTAGGTGATGTGTCCGGACATGACCGCAGTCTGCCGAACTTCGCGGCGGATGTATTGAACAAAATTGACCTACTGCTTGAGCGCGATGTGGTCGTCCTTTGCGGCGTATCGGCTTTGGCGTAGCTGCTGGGCGGGTGTCATTCCGGAGAATTCCCGGAACTCCCGGATCATGTGTGACTGGTCGGCGTATCCGTGCTCGACGGCGAACGCGGACCAGTCCGGCGGCGACAGTGCCGAGGCGACGGCCTCATGTGCGCGTCGGAACCGTTGCAGGCGGGCGAACCGTTTGGGTGGCATTCCGACCTGGGTCGTGAACAGTTGGATCAGCCTTCTATGGCTGAAGCCGACCTCGCGGGCCAGTCGGTCGATCGATGGTCGGCGGCTGAGGCTGAGCGCGTGCACCGCGAAGGCCACTTCACAGGTCAGTCCGCGGCTCGGGTGTGATCGGGTGAGCAGTGCGCTTTCGATGATCGCCAAGCGTTGTTTGATCGACTTCGCCTCGCATATCTCGGAGCGGAGGTCGGAGGCGCTGTTCCACACCGCGTCGAGATCGATATGGGAGCCGAGTAGCTCGTGCGGTGATACACCAAGCACGGCGCGGATGCCGCCCGGCTTGAAATGCACGCCCACCATGGCGGTGTGCTCGCGTGCATCGATGTCGAACGGTCGGGTATACGGGCCCGATACCGCGATGGCCGAAAATCGTTGTGAACCTTGCTGGTTCGTTATGGCGATGGTGTCAGCGCCGAGGTTCACGACAAGCTCGGTGGTGCCGGTGGGCAGGATGCGTTCCACCGAATACGTGGGTCCGTCCGCAATGCACCACAGGTGGTCGACGCTGTCGCGCAGGGCCACCGGCGGGGGCTGACGGATGTAACGCATCTACCCCCATTCTGCCATCGGGCGGCAGATCAGAGCGGACGCCGGCGAACTGTGCGTCCCAGCGCGACTTTGGTGGCGATTCCGGCCAATCTGGCCATGCCCATATAGGTGATCGGGTTGAGCAGCGTCGGCCACTTGGATCGGACCAGGTTGGCGGTGAGCGGGCGGTCGGCGAACCGGTCGGTCAGCCAGCGCAGCGCCATCGGGGCCGAGAACGGGTGCAGCAGCAGGTGCTCGCTGAACATGTCGCGGTGGTAGGTCACGTCGGCGCCACCGGCCAGGTAGGTGTCGGCGAGTTCGTCGATGTCATCGACCGAGATGATCTCGTCGTGGACCGCTTGCACGATCAGGACCGGTGGAACCGGTACTGCCACACCGAGTTTGGTGTCGTGGAAGACCTCGCTGACTTCGGGTCCGTCGAGGATGTCCTCCAGCGGCATGTCGACCAGATCGTCCATGTCCGTGCGGAACATCCGCACGATGGCTTCCACGGTGGTCATTCGGTGCAGCCGGTCGAGGACCTTGCGCCCTTCGATCGTCGCGTGTTCGGTGACCACCCGGTTGAGGTTGGGATAGATGTCGGCGAGGGCGGCCACCACCAGGGCCGGCAGTCCTGAGAAGACGGTGCCGTTGAGCCGGCGGAAAGTGTTTCCGAGGTTGCCGACGGGGGAGCCGAGGACAGCGCCGACAATGTTGAGCTCGGGCGCATAGCCGCCCGCCATCTCCGCGGCCCACGCGCTGGCCAGGCCGCCACCGGAGTATCCCCACAAGCCGATCCGCGCCGACGGTGACAACGACAGCTGCTCTGCGTTGATCGCCGCGCGCAGGCCGTCGAGGACCCGGTAGCCGGGCTCGTAGGGCGCGCCCCACATGCCGTTGACACCTTCATGGTCGGGGACCGACACGGCCCAGCCCTCGGCCAGCGCGGCCGAGATCAGCAGGAATTCCAGTTGGGCCAGGGAGCCGGTGGCTTTGGCGTGGCGACGCAGGGCGTACGACGGGAAGCATCGGGCCGAGATGGCGTCGATCGCGCACTGGTAGGACACCACGTGGCAGTCGGGTGCGGCATCCGCCGGGACGATGACGGTGCTGGCAGCGGCTTCGGGAATGCCGTTGCGATCGGTGGAGCGATACAGCAGCTGCGTGGCCTGCACGCGCTGCGGGATCAAACCGAGAAAGGCCAGCTCCACATCGCGGCTGCGCAGGACGGTGCCCGGTTCGGCGTGCTGGAACCCCGCGGGCGGAACGTAGAACGCGTCCTTGTGGGGAAGCACGGGGCGAGCAGCGGGGTCGAGGTTCTCGTGAGGCGCTCGACCGATCCATTCCGCTGCGGAGATGCTGGCCGCGCTGCCCAAGTCCATCAGGGCATTGTTACTTAAGGAGGGTCTAAGAAGCCAGCCGACTCACCAGGGCGGGCGCAATGCGGCGAATTCGTCGGTGACGCGGTACCGCGATTCGGTGAATCGGTACAGCGCCGCGGGGCGCCCGCCGCTACGGCCCGATCGAGCGGTGGTGCCGGTGCGGATGATGACCTTGCGGCGTTCCAAGACCCGCTGCAGGTTGGTGGCGTCGACTTGATAGTCGAGCGCGGCGCTGTAGATGTCGCGCAGGGTCGAGAGTGCGAATTCTTTTGGCGCCAAGGCGAATCCGATGTTGGTGTAGGACAGCTTGGCTGCCAGTCGGGTGCGTGCGTGCTCGACCATGGGCGCATGGTCGAAAGCCATCGGAGGTAGGTCGCTGACCGGATGCCACCGGGTGTCCGGGGGCAGGGCCGGCGTGGACGGGGAGGGTACGAGGCCCAGGAATGTAGATGCGATGGTGCGAATGCCGGGAACTCGGTGGGGGTCGGAAAATGCTGCCAACTGCTCCAGATGGGCCAGTTCGCGCAGGTCAACCTTCTCGGCCAGCTGTCTGCGCACCGAACTCGTCAGGTCTTCGTCGTCGTCGAGTCTCCCACCCGGTAATGACCATTTGCCCCGCTCCGGTTCCAGGGCGCGTTGCCATAGCAGCACGTTGAGGCTGGGCTGCCGGGAGTCGAGGCCGCGAACCTGGAACACGACGGCGAGAACTTCGTGCGCGGTGTTACCATGTGGCATGTTTTCGATTATAAGTCGAAAACCTGACGTAGTGGAGGAGGTCGGCGTGACCGCTCTCAATGGCACCCTCTCGGGGGGCTTGGCAGATCAGATCGTCGATGGCCCCGGCGGCTATTCCGGCGTCGAGGGCGACGAGCAGTGGGCCGCTGAGATCCGTCGTCTGGTCGAGCTGCGCGGTGCGACGCTGTTGGCGCACAACTACCAGTTGCCGGCAATCCAGGACGTCGCCGACCACGTCGGCGATTCTCTGGCACTGTCGCGGATCGCCGCCGAGGCCTCCGAGGACACCATTGTGTTCTGCGGCGTGCACTTCATGGCCGAGACGGCCAAGATCCTCAGCCCGGACAAGACCGTGCTGATCCCGGATCAGCGGGCGGGTTGTTCGCTGGCCGATTCGATCACGGCCGACGAGCTACAGGAGTGGAAGGACGAGCACCCCGGTGCGGTCGTCGTCTCCTACGTCAACACCACCGCCGCGGTGAAGGCGCTGACGGACATCTGCTGCACGTCGTCGAACGCGGTCGAGGTGGTGGCTTCGATTCCCGAGGACCGGGAGGTGCTGTTCTGCCCGGACCAGTTCCTGGGTGCGCATGTCCGCCGGGTCACCGGCCGCAAGAACCTGCATATCTGGGCGGGCGAGTGCCACGTGCACGCAGGTATCAACGGTGACGAGCTGGCCGATCAGGCCCGGTCGCACCCCGACGCCGAACTGTTCGTGCACCCCGAATGCGGATGCGCCACGTCCGCTCTGTACCTCGCGGGTGAGGGCGCGGTCCCCGAAGATCGGGTGAAGATCCTGTCCACCGGCGGCATGCTCGACGCCGCCCGGGAGACCCGGGCGCGGCAGGTGCTGGTCGCCACCGAGGTCGGCATGCTGCACCAGTTGCGCAGGGCGGCACCGGATGTCGACTTCCTGGCGGTCAACGACCGCGCGTCGTGCACCTACATGAAGATGATCACTCCGGCCGCGCTGCTGCGCTGCCTGATCGAAGGTGCCGACGAGGTGCACGTCGATCCCGAAACCGCCCGCCTGGGTCGTGCCAGCGTGCAGCGGATGATTGCGATCGGCCAGCCCGGCGGCGGCGAATGACCCCGACGGGCACCGCCCGGGGATCGAGCCGCTTCGCCTGCGGCAGTTCAACGCTGTGGCAGCAGCGCGCTGACGTCGTCGTGGTCGGCACCGGGGTCGCGGGCCTGGTGGCGGCCCTGGCCGCGCACCGTCGCGGTCGCCGGGTGGTGGTGCTGAGCAAGGCCCGCGAGACCGCGACGTTCTACGCCCAGGGCGGCATCGCGGTGGTCCTGCCACACACCGACGACTCGGTCGAGGCGCACGTCGCGGACACGGTCGCGGCTGGTGGCGGCCTGTGCGATCCGGATGCGGTGCGTTCCATCGTCGCGGCCGGATACGGCGCGGTGGCCGATCTGGTGGCCGACGGCGCCCAGTTCGACGAGACGGCTCCCGGACGTTGGGCACTGACCCGCGAAGGCGGACACACCCGGCGCCGGATCATTCACGCAGGGGGCGACGCCACCGGGGCCGAGGTGCAGCGGGCACTGGACGTCGCGGCCGCCAGCCTGGACATCCGCCGCGACCACGTGGCGTGTGAGGTCCTGCGCGACGACGCCGCGGTGACCGGCGTACTTGTCCGTAACGAGGACGGCATGGGCATCATCCATGCACCGTCGGTCATCCTCGCCACCGGTGGCCTCGGCCACGTGTATGCGGCCACCACCAACCCGGCAGGCTCGACGGGCGATGGCATCGCGCTGGCGCTGTGGGCCGGTGTCCCGGTCAGCGACATCGAGTTCGTGCAGTTCCACCCGACGATGCTGTACGCCGAAAACGGCGGTGGGCGGCGCCCGCTCATCACCGAGGCGCTGCGCGGTGAGGGCGCCGTACTCATCGACTCGCAGGGCAATTCGGTGACCGAGGGCGTGCATCCGATGGGGGACCTGGCCCCGCGGGATGTGGTCGCCGCCGCCATCGACGCCCGGTTGAGCGCCACGGGTGAGCCGTGCGCATACCTCGACGCCCGAAGCATTTCGCAGTTCGCCCACCGCTTTCCCACGGTGGCGGCGGCGTGCGCGTCGGCCGGTATCGATCCGACCCGCCAACCCATCCCGGTGGTGCCCGGCGCTCATTACAGCTGTGGCGGAGTGGTGACCGACGTGCATGGACGCACCGAACTGCCCGGACTGTTCGCCGCGGGCGAGGTGGCCCGCACGGGGATGCACGGAGCCAATCGGTTGGCCTCCAACAGCCTGCTGGAAGGGCTGGTGGTCGGTGGACGGGCCGGCCGCGCCGCCGCCGAGCACTCGAGCCTGGCGGGTTCGGTGCGGGCACAGGCGCCCCAGGACCGTCGTCGAGACTTCGTTGATCGGAATACGCTGCAGCACAGCATGTCCGAGCATGCGTCAGTGGTCCGTGACGCCGACGGCTTGCGACGGCTCGACGCCGTCCTGGCCGAAGCGGGCGCGGTCTCTCCCGCCGGCCGTCAGAGCTTTGAGGACGCGGCACTCACCGCGACCGCACGGGCTATCGCCGCTGCGGCGCTGGCCCGCACCGAAAGTCGTGGTTGCCATCATCGTGGCGATCACCCCGAAACAGATCCTGCGCAGGAGCATTCCGTGACGATTCGCGCCGCATCCGGCCGTCCCACCCTCGACACTGCAGCGGTGGTGTGCTGATGGCACTTTCGGATGTCGAATTGGCCGAGGCGCGTGCCACGATCAGCCGTGCGCTCGAAGAGGATCTGCGCTACGGCCCGGATGTCACGACCATCGCCACCGTGGGCGCCGACGCCATGACCACCGCCGCGGTGGTGAACCGCGAGCCGGGCGTGGCCGCAGGCGTCGACATCGCACTGCTGGTGCTCGATGAGGTGCTCGGTGCGGACGGCTACCGCGTGCTCGACCGCGTCGAGGACGGTGCCCGATTGGACGCCCGGTCGGCGATCCTGACGGTCGAAGCGCCGACCCGGGGTCTGCTCACCGCTGAACGCACCATGTTGAATCTGATGTGCCACCTGTCGGGGATCGCCACCGCGACCGCCGCCTGGGTCGACGCGGTGGCCGGCACCAATGCCAAGATCCGGGATACCCGCAAGACGCTGCCGGGACTGCGTGCGCTGCAGAAGTACGCGGTGCGCGTCGGCGGCGGCGTGAACCACCGGATGGGTCTGGGTGACGCCGCGCTGATCAAGGACAACCACGTCGCCGCGGCCGGGTCGGTGCTGGCAGCGCTCAAGGCGGTGCGGGCCGAGGCGCCGGATCTGCCGTGCGAGGTCGAGGTGGATTCCCTCGAACAACTCGACGATGTGCTCTCGGCCGACGTGGAACTGGTGCTGCTGGACAACTTCCCGGTCTGGCAGACCCAGATCGCGGTACAGCGCCGGGACAACCGTTCGCCCAAGACGCTGCTGGAATCCTCAGGTGGCTTGTCGCTGGACAGCGCCGCCGATTACGCCGGCACCGGAGTCGACTACCTGGCGATCGGCGCCCTCACCCATTCGGTGCGCGTGCTCGACATCGGTCTGGACACCTAACTCGCTGTCGCTCGGTGTAATTCGCGCCGGGTCGCGGTCGGCGTCCACCCCGTATGGGCACGCACCGTGCGGCAGAAGTGAGCCTGATCGGCGAAGCCCAGCGTGACGGCGACGTCGGCCATCGTGGATTCACCGCGCTGCAGATGGTCGAGCGCCCGTCCGACCCGGACCCGGTTGCGATATCGCGTCACCGACACCCCGAGTTCAGTGCTGAACGCACGGCTCAGCCGGTAAGGGGAAACGCCGAGCGTGGCTGCGAGGGGGAACAGCCCGACCGCTGCGTCATCGGCCTGCCTGATCGCGTCGCGTGCTTGTGCCACAAGGCGCCGCTCGGAATGCCGGGCCGGTGATCCCGCCGGGATCGGCCGTTGCGCCGCCGACCGCAGCGCTGTACCGACCAGCCGCACCAGGCACTCGGCCAGTTGGTAATCGGGATCAGCGGGACCCGCGGCCAGAAGCCGCCGGTGCGCCAGTTCAATACGGGCGTCCACGTACACGGCGGCCGGCCCCAGCCGGTTCGGCTCGCCGGCAAGTTGCCACCAGTTTTCAGACTCGAGTTGCAGCGAGGTACAGGTATCGCCACCGTGCGGATGCGCGAACTGCTCGATTTCGCCCGGCTCACCCAGATAGCCGACGGTCACGTCGTGGTCGCTCGGCCCAGCGGAACCCTGGCGCCGGAATAGTCCCGCGCGGACCAGCACAAACCGCCCGGCGGAGGGACGCTCGGGCTCGGACCAATCGGCGTGCTCGCCGGTGCAGCTCCAGGTGGCGATGGCGAAATCCGGCCGCGAGATCAGCGCCTCGGCGGTCAACATACGTCGCACGATAACCCTCGGGTCCGACATCGCCGTCCCGCAAGAATGTTCAAGACACCAGGTCGCCCCGCGACCAGACTGGGGCCATGGCATCGATCCAGATTGAGTTCGCCGTGGAAGCTGACAGTGCGCGGGTGTGGCAGGTGATCGGCGATTGGGCAGATGGCCCTGTACGGATGGCGCCGGGCTTCGTGGAGTCCGCCGAGGCCGACGGCGACGTGCGGATCGTGACCTTCGCCGATGGCTTCGTCGCCCGCGAGCGCCTGGTCAGCCGCGACGAGCCGGCCCGCCGGATCGCCTACTCGCTGATCGGCGACACCGCGCAGCCCGAGCACGACAATGCGGTGATGCAGGTGGTTGATGACGGTCCGCAGCGATGCCGCTTCGTCTGGACCCGCGATGTACTGCCCGACGAGGCCGCCGGTCCCTTGCGGGCCGCGATGGAGCAGGCGGCGCCGCTCATCAAGGGTGCGTTGGAGGGCTTGACGGGAGGCTAGGCAGGCGCGCCGCGGCGGACCAGCGAAAGGACCACGGCGGCGGTGGCGAACAGTCCGGAGAACACCCGGCCCAGGATGGTCTGCTGGCGCGGTGTCTGCAGCCAATTGAGCATCCGTGCGGCCAGTCCGGTGTAGAGGCTCATCACGACGATGTCCACGGCGACCATCGTCGCCGCGATCGCCAGGTATTGCGGCAGCAACGGCGCGGCCGGCACCACGAACTGCGGCAGCACGGCGAGCAGGAACACCAAACCCTTCGGATTGGTGGTGTTCACCAGGAACCCACGCATCAGCAACGCCAGCCGGCCGCGCTCGACCGTGCCACTCATCCGCTCATTCAGATCCAGTGAGGCGCTGCGCCACTGCTGGACCGCCAGGTAAATCAGATACGCCACACCCAGCCATTTGACGATCTGGAAGGCCAGGACCGATCCGGCGACGACGGCGCCCAACCCGACGGCCACCAGCACCAGTTGCAGCATCAGTCCGATCTGCAGCCCCAACACGCTCCACGTGCCGCGGCGGACGCCGTGAGTCAGGCCGGTGGCCATCGACAGAATCGCCCCGGCTCCGGGGGACACGCTGATGGCGATCGACGCTCCGAGAAACGCCAGCCAGATCTGCCAGGTCATGTAAGCAGTCTGGCGAGCGTGTCAAACGATATCTGCGACGAAGACACCCATCCGGCGCGCGGCGGTCCTGGGGATACGGGGGAGTGTCGGGTCATCCGTACCGGCCGGCAACACCCGCGGGTTGGTGATCTTGACGTCGCCGCTGAACAGGTGCACGTCGGCCTCGCCGGCCGCCAACACGTTCTTCACCCAGTTGGTCTTGCCGTGCATCAGCGTCACCGCGAGCAGATTGTCCTTGCGGTAGCTGGTGACGATCGTCTCGTAAGGCGTGCCGGACGTGCGGCCGCGATGCTTGATGACGGTGAATCCGGGCAGCCGCTTGGAGAACGGTTTCAGCAGCGGGTTGATGTATTTGATCTGGAACCGCTCCAGCGCGGGCGGCATGAGCATCGGTACGCCGGGGGCGTTGTTCGGGTGGTCTTTCGCAGACATTCAGGGCTCCATTCGGCAGTCTGGAACTACCCTACGGCGGGCCGCGCCGGCGGCAACCGGCGACGGATTTTTATCAACTGGACTGATCAGGGACAATTGAACCGATGGCCGAGTTTGAGATGTCCCGAATCGACCTGCGTAACCGTGTGCTCAACGCTGCGCAGTTGCGTTCCGCGCTGCCCCGCGGTGGGGTCGACGTGGACGCAGTGGTGCCCAAGGTCCGCCCGATCGTGGAGGCGGTCGCCGAGCACGGCGCGAAGGCCGCCCTGGATTACGGCCATACCTTCGACGGCATCCGGCCCGACACCGTTCGGGTCCCGGCTGCCCGGCTGACGGCTGCCCTGGCCGATCTCGACCCGGACGTGCGCGTTGCCCTGCAGGTCGCGATCGACCGCGCTCGCACGGTGCATGCCGATCAGCGCCGCACCGACACCACCACCACGCTGGCACCCGGTGCCACCGTCACCGAACGCTGGGTGCCGGTCGAGCGCGTGGGGCTGTACGTGCCCGGCGGCAACGCCGTCTACCCGTCGAGCGTCGTGATGAACGTGGTGCCCGCACAGACCGCGGGCGTCGATTCGCTGGTGATCGCCAGCCCGCCGCAGGCGGAATTTGACGGCCTGCCGCACCCGACCATCCTGGCCGCCGCGGCGCTGCTCGGCGTCGAAGAGGTATGGGCTGTCGGAGGTGCGCAGGCGGTGGCATTGCTGGCCTACGGCGGCACCGACACCGATGGTGCCGAACTCGCACCGGTCGACATGATCACCGGCCCCGGAAACATCTACGTGACCGCCGCCAAGCGGATCTGCCGCTCGCAGGTCGGCATCGATGCCGAGGCCGGCCCGACGGAGATCGCGATCTTGGCCGACGGCACGGCCGATCCGGTACACGTCGCGGCGGATCTGATCAGCCAGGCCGAGCACGACGAGATGGCGGCCAGCGTGCTGGTCACCGACAGCGAAGCGCTGGCCGAGGCCACCGACCGCGAACTCACCCGCCAGTTGGCCACCACGGTGCACGTCGAGCGCGTCCGGGTAGCGCTCTCGGGTAAGCAGTCCGCGATCGTGCTGGTCGACGATATCGAGGCGGGGGTGCGGGTGGTCAATGCCTACGCCGCCGAGCACCTGGAGATCCAGACCAAGGATGCATCCGTTGTGGCCGGCCGGATCCGTTCTGCGGGTGCCATTTTCGTGGGTGCGTGGTCTCCGGTCAGCCTCGGCGACTACTGCGCCGGCTCCAACCACGTGCTGCCGACTGCGGGGTGTGCCCGGCATTCCAGTGGCCTGTCCGTGCAGACGTTCCTGCGTGGCATCCACGTCGTCGAGTACGACGAGGCCGCACTCAAGGACGTTGCCGGGCATGTGATCACCTTGTCCAAGGCGGAAAACCTGCCCTCGCACGGTGAGGCGGTACGACGGAGGTTTGAAAGGTGAGTGCACGCGATGTGACGCTGGCCGATCTGCCGCTGCGCGAGAACCTGCGTGGGAAGTCCCCTTATGGTGCACCGCAATTGGTAGTTCCGGTACGGCTGAACACCAATGAGAATCCGCATCCGCCGACCCAGGCTCTGATCGACGACGTCGCCGCCTCGGTCCGCGAGGTCGCGGCTGAACTGCACCGCTATCCCGACCGGGACGCGGTGGCGTTGCGCACCGACCTGGCTGCGTACCTCACCGCAGCGACCGGAGTGGAGCTCACAGTCGACAATCTGTGGGCGGCGAACGGTTCGAACGAGATCCTGCAGCAGCTGTTGCAGGCCTTCGGCGGGCCGGGTCGCACCGCGATCGGGTTCGTGCCGTCGTACTCGATGCACCCGATCATCTCCGACGGCACCCAGACCGAGTGGCTGCAGGCAGCCCGTGCTGCCGATTTCGGGCTTGCCGTCGACGTGGCCGTGGCGGCGCTAAAGGAACGCACACCCGATGTGGTGTTCGTGGCGAGCCCCAACAACCCGTCGGGCCAAAGTGTCTCGATCGAGGATCTGCGCCGGCTGCTCCAGGCGATGCGCGGTGGCATCTTGGTCGTCGATGAGGCCTACGGCGAGTTCTCGTCGCAGCCAAGCGCGGTCACCCTCATCGACGAGTTCCCGACCAAGCTGATCGTCACCCGCACGATGAGCAAGGCCTTCGCCTTCGCCGGCGGACGGCTCGGCTACCTGGCCGCCGCTCCCGCGGTGATCGACGCGCTGCTGCTCGTCCGGCTGCCGTATCACCTGTCGGTTCTCACCCAGGCGGCCGCGTGTGCGGCGCTGCGCCATGCCGACGACACGCTGGCCAGCGTGGCAACTCTGGCCGCCGAACGTGACCGCGTGAGTGCCGAATTGAGCCGCCTCGGGTACCGCGTGATCCCCAGCGACGCGAACTTCGTGCTGTTCGGCGAGTTCCGCGACGCTCCGGCCAGCTGGCAGCGCTACCTGGACAAGGGAATTCTGATCCGCGATGTCGGCATCCCCGGCTTCCTGCGCACCACGATCGGACTGGCCGAGGAGAACGACGCATTCCTGGCCGCCAGCGCCGATCTCGTCGCCACCGAACTTCAGCCCGCCAACAGCCCGGTAGGAGCATCGTGAGCCGTCGCGCGAAAGTCGAACGCAAGACCAGGGAATCCGACATCGTCGTCGAGATCGATCTCGACGGGACCGGTGTCGTCGACATCGACACCGGTGTCCCGTTCTTCGATCACATGCTGACCTCGCTCGGCACCCACGCGAGTTTCGATCTCACCGTGCATGCCAAGGGTGACATCGAGATCGAGGGACACCACACGGTCGAGGACACTGCGATCGTGCTGGGGCAGGCGCTGGGGCAGGCCCTCGGTGACAAGAAGGGCATCCGCCGGTTCGGCGATGCCTTCATCCCCATGGACGAGACACTGGCGCACGCCGCCGTCGATGTCTCCGGTCGGCCGTACTTCGTACACACCGGGGAACCGGAATTCATGGTGGAGTTCACGATTCAAGGGTCGGCCGCGCCGTACCACACGGTGATCAACCGGCACGTGTTCGAATCGCTGGCGTTCAACGCCCGCATCGCACTGCACGTGCGCACGCTCTATGGCCGCGACCCGCACCACATCACCGAGGCGCAGTACAAGGCGGTGGCCCGCGCGCTGCGCCAGGCCGTCGAGTACGACGCCCGGGTGACCGGCGTTCCGTCGACCAAAGGCACGCTGTGACAAAGAAAGTCGTCGTTCTCGACTACGGGTCGGGCAATCTGCGTTCGGCTCAGCGCGCGCTGGAGCGGGTCGGTGCCGACGTCGAGGTGACGGCCGATCCGGGTGCTGCCGCGGCGGCCGACGGTCTGGTGGTGCCCGGTGTCGGTGCGTTCGAGGCCTGTATGACCGGGCTCCGGGCGATCGGCGGCGAGAAGATCATCGCCGACCGCTTGCAGCACGGTCGTCCGGTGCTGGGTGTCTGTGTCGGCATGCAGATCCTGTTCGCCCGTGGAGTGGAGTTCGGGACGGAGTCGACGGGTTGCGGGCAGTGGCCCGGCTCGGTGACCCGACTGGACGCCCCGGTGATTCCGCACATGGGGTGGAACGTCGTCGACGCGGCGGCCGGCAGCACCCTGTTCAAGGGGCTGGACGCCGCAACCCGTTTCTATTTCGTGCATTCGTATGCCGCCCAGGAGTGGTCCGGTAACCCGGACGCACTGGTCACCTGGGCGACGCATCACGTGCCGTTCATCGCCGCCGTCGAGGACGGCGCGTTGTCGGCTACGCAATTTCATCCGGAGAAGAGTGGCGACGCTGGTGCGACGCTGCTCGCGAATTGGGTTGAGGGACTGTGAGTTTGATTCTGTTGCCGGCTGTCGACGTGGTGGACGGCAAGGCGGTGCGTCTGGTGCAGGGTAAGGCCGGCAGCGAGACGGACTACGGTTCGGCGCTGGAAGCCGCGGAGGCCTGGCAGCGTGACGGCGCCGAGTGGATCCACCTGGTGGACCTGGATGCCGCTTTCGGCCGCGGCAGCAACCGCGAACTGTTGGCCGATCTGGTCGGCAAGCTCGACGTAAAGGTCGAACTGTCCGGTGGCATCCGCGATGACGACTCGCTCAAGGCCGCGATGGCCACCGGTTGTGCCCGGGTGAACATCGGCACGGCGGCGCTGGAGAGTCCTGAGTGGTGCCGCGGCGCCATCGCCGAGTATGGCGATCGGGTGGCGGTCGGGCTGGATGTGCAGTTCGAGAACGGCAGCTGGCGGCTGCGTGGCCGCGGTTGGGAAACCGACGGTGGCGACCTGTGGCAGGTTCTGGATCGTCTTGACCGCGAAGGGTGTTCGCGGTACGTCGTCACCGACGTCACCAAGGACGGCACTCTCACGGGCCCGAATCTGGAGCTGCTGGCGGCGGTCGCCGACCGCACCAACGCCCCGGTGATCGCTTCCGGCGGGGTGTCCAGCCTTGATGATCTGCGGGCGATCGCCACTCTGACCGGCCACGGAGTCGAGGGTGCGATCGTCGGAAAAGCGCTCTACGCCGAACGGTTCACCTTGCCGCAGGCGCTGGCCGCGGTCAGCGGATAAGCGGGTGACTGCCCTGGACCCGTCGAAGCTGGCCGCGCTGGTCGATGCGGCGACCGAGATCCTCGACGCCGCGTCGGTGCCGTTCATCGCCGGACACCGTGCCGATTCCGCGGTGAGCAAGCAGGGCAACGACTTTGCCACCGAGGTCGATCTGGCGATCGAACGGCAGGTGGTGCGGGCGCTGACCGAGGCCACCGGGATCGGGGTGCACGGCGAAGAATTCGGCGGTGAGCCCATCGATTCACCGCTGGTGTGGGTGCTCGACCCGATCGACGGCACCTTCAACTACGCAGCCGGGTCGCCGATGGCGGCAATTCTGCTGGGCCTGCTGGCCGATGGCGAGCCGGTCGCCGGCTTGACCTGGCTGCCGTTCACCGGGCAGCGATATTCGGCACTGGCCGGAGGTCCGGTGCGGGACAACGGCACCGAGCTGCCGGCCCTCGGATCGCCGACTCTGACCGATTCGATCATCGGGATCCAGACCTTCAACATCGACTCCCGCGGCCGATTCCCCGGCCGGTACCGGGTCGAGGTGCTGTCCAACCTCAGCCGGGTGTGCTCGCGCGTACGCATGCACGGCGCCACCGGGGTCGATCTGGCCTACGTCGCGGCCGGGATCCTGGGCGGGGCCATCAGTTTCGGACACCACATCTGGGATCATGCCGCCGGTGTGGCGCTGGTTCGGGCCGCCGGTGGGATCGTGACAGACCTGGCCGGCGATCCGTGGACGGCCGAGTCGAAGTCGGCGTTGGCCGCCGCGCCCGGTGTGCATGAGCGCATGCTGGAGATCGTGAAATCCGCTGGCAATCCGGAGGACTACCTGTGAGCACCATCAGTGATGTCGCAACGCGGATCATCCCGTGCCTCGACGTCGACGCCGGCCGGGTGGTCAAGGGGGTCAACTTCGAGAACCTGCGCGACGCAGGCGATCCCGTCGAACTCGCCGCCGCCTACGACGCCGAGGGCGCCGACGAGCTGACCTTCCTCGACGTGACCGCGTCCTCGTCGGGCCGGGCCACCATGCTCGAGGTGGTCAAGCGCACCGCTGAGCAGGTGTTCATCCCCCTGACCGTCGGTGGCGGGGTGCGCTCGGTCGATGACGTCGACGTGCTGCTGCGCGCCGGTGCCGACAAGGTGTCGGTCAACACCGCAGCCATCGCGCGGCCTGAACTCCTGGCCGAGATGGCCCGCCAGTTCGGTTCCCAGTGCATCGTGCTCAGCGTCGACGCCCGCACCGTGCCGGCCGGTGAGCAACCGACCCCTTCGGGGTGGGAGGTGACCACCCACGGTGGGCGCCGCGGCACCGGAATCGACGCGATCGAGTGGGCCGCGCGGGGCGCCGAACTGGGGGTCGGCGAGATCCTGCTGAACTCGATGGACCGCGACGGCACCAAGGCGGGGTTCGACCTGCCGATGCTGCGCGCGGTGCGTGCGGCCGTGGGTGTCCCGGTGATCGCCAGCGGTGGCGCCGGTGCGGTGGCCGATTTCGCGCCCGCCGTGCAGGCCGGCGCGGACGCGGTGCTGGCCGCGAGCGTGTTCCATTTCCGGGAGCTGACCATCGGCCAGGTGAAGGCGGCGATGGCGGCGGAGGGGATTGTGGTGAGGTGAGTCTCGATCCGAAGATCGCTGCACGGCTGAAGCGCAATGCCGACGGATTGTTCTGCGCCGTGGCGCAGGAGCGGGGGACCGGTCAGGTGCTGATGGTCGCCTGGATGGATGACGATGCGCTGGCCCGCACCCTGGAAACCCGTGAGGCTACATACTTTTCGCGGTCGCGCGGCGAGCAGTGGGTCAAGGGACTGACGTCCGGGCACACGCAGTACGTGCACTCGGTCCGCTTGGACTGCGACGGTGACACCGTGTTGCTGGAAGTCGACCAGACCGGCGCCGCGTGCCACACCGGCGCGCACACCTGCTTCGACGCGGACGTGCTTTTGCCGCCCGTGGACTGACTGACGCGGTATTACCGTGGAGCGATGGGAGATTGGTCGCAGTCATTGGTTGATGCCGAGGTGTCCGCCGCGGACGCACCGGCGCTGGGTGCCCGCCTGACCCGCTGGCTCATCGACACCGGGATCATCAGTGCCGAGCAAACTGACTGCGTGCTCGGGACGCCGCTTGGTCATCCGCCCGGACCGAACTATGGCCGTGCCATCGGCGGTACCGAACCGGCACCGGCGCTCTGGACGAACGGGGCTGCAATCAGCGTCGGCCGAGTCGTGTCGTACAGCTACGAGCCGGAGGTCCTGACCTGTCGGCGCTGCGGGGACCGGGAGTTGCTGTCTCCGAATGATCAGAAGTGGCAAGCGGCGTTCACCGCCATCGGTGAGTGGGCCGATGGTGGCGTCGGTGCGATGCCGTGCGCGTCTTGTGGTGCCGCCAACGACCTCAACGGGTGGGATTGGGAGCCGACCTGGGGCTTCGGCCTCCTGACCATGGAGGTCTGGAATTGGAATCCCCTGGCGCCCGAGTTCATCGCCGAGGTCAGCGGATTTCTCGGGCACCGGGTCGTCTACACCCACTTCAAACTCTGAGCGGGCGTTGCGGACATCGGTTTGTCGGTGCAGTACCGCACAATAGCGGGGTGACCGAGTCCGCCACCGCCCGCAAAGCGCGCGGGGCGTTCTTCACGCCATCCCAGATCACCGATTACCTGGCCCAATGGGCCGTGCGCTCGGCCGATGAACGGATCCTGGAGCCCTCGGCAGGTGATGCGGCCTTCATGGTGGCCGCCACCCGTAGGTTGCGCGCGCTCGGTGTCGACCAACCCGCACTGGACGGCATCGAGATTCATCCGTCCAGTGCTACCACCGCACGCCGCCGCGTCACCGAAGCCGGGGGACGGGCGAGGATCAGAACGGCGGATTTCTTCGCGATCGAACCGCGTGCCGAATACACCGCGGTGATCGGCAACCCGCCCTACATCCGTTATCAGGATTTCCGCGGGGCCACCCGGGCCCAGTCGCGCCGGGCAGCGCTCAAGGCCGGGGTCACGTTGTCGGGGCTGGCGTCGAGCTGGGCGGCATTCACGGTGCACTCGGCGTTGTTCCTCAAGCCGGGCGGCCGGCTGGCGCTGGTGTTGCCCGCCGAGTTGCTCAGTGTCAACTACGCCGCGGCGGTGCGGAAGTTCTTGTTCGACCGGTTCACCAGCGTCGAGTTGGTGATGTTCGACGAGCAAGTGTTCCCCGAGGCCGAAGCCGATGTGGTGCTGCTGCTGGCCGACGGCTATGGGGGCGGACCGTGCGACCACGCCGTCATCCATCGGGCCCGCAACGCGGATTCACTGAGATCTGAACTCGCACAGCGCAGTTGGTCACCCCGTGATCCCTCCGACAAATGGGTGAGCGGCCTGATCGGCAACGCGCCGGTCGACGCGCTCCATGGCCTGCACACCGACGGGTACTACTCCACGCTGGAGACCTGGGGTGACACCACCTTGGGAATGGTGACCGGCAACAACAGTTTCTTCGCGCTGTCCCCGGAACGCGTCCGTGAACTCGGCCTGCGGCCCACCGATCTGCTGCCGTTGTCGCCGCCGGGCAGCGCCCACCTGCGTGGCCTGACACTCACCCCGGAGCAGTTGGCCAGGCTGGGGGAAGAGGGCCGTTCGACTCACCTCTTCCGTCCGACGGGGCCCCCGTCAGCCGCCGCACAGCGTTATATCGATGCCGGTCATGCCGCCGGGGTCCACCTGGCCTACAAGTGCCGGGTACGCCGGCCCTGGTACCTGGTGCCGCTGGTGATCCCGGCTGACCTGCTGCTCACGTGTATGAACGCCGACACCCCCCGGCTGATCATCAACCGGGCCAAGGCCCATCACCTCAACTCAGTGCATGGCGTGTACCTGCGCGAGGGCGTGCGGAAGCTGGGCCGCGACCTGTTGGGGTTGGCCGCGCTGAACTCGGTGACGGTGTTGCATGCCGAGATCGTCGGGCGCTCCTACGGCGGCGGCATCCTCAAGATCGAACCGCGCGAGGCGGACCGCTGGCTGGTGCCCTCGCCCGAGCTGGTATCCGCTCGCGCCCACGAGTTGCGGGCGGTGCGCCGCCGCGTCGCAATGTTGTTGGAGCGCGGCAACCTCCTCGAGGCGACCCACCTCGTCGACGACGCGTTGGGGCTGGCGGGCCGCGTCGACCTGGAACCTGTTCGGACGGCGCGCGATTCATTGGCGACACGCCGGACGGTAAGGTCTCGGCGTGCCCGCTGAACCGTCGACCAAAGCCACCGCGTGGGCCATTTTCGACCGGATCGTGGCCGACGCCGCGCCGGCGGGTGTGCACACCAACCCGTGGGTGCGGGTGGCCGGCGAGCTGAGCTTCGTTCCCGATTTCCGGGTTCTGCGCAAGCTGCTCGGTGTGCCGTTGTTCCTCAACGCGCCGTCCACGACCGGGGTTCCGGCGTTGGCTCTCGATGTGTGGCTGGCCTACGAGCTGCGGCGCGCGGGGTTCGATCCGGATGCGGTGTGGCCGCGGCCCACCGATCCGCGCATCATGCCCAGTGCCATCGCCAATCTGCTCGAGGCGCTGCCGCAGAAGGAACGCCATCTGATCGAGCAACGGCTGCAGCGCTCGATGAAAGGCGTTGCCGGCTCCAGCGCCAGCGTGCTGGGCAAGCACTACATGAAGCAGGTCGACGTGGTGATGTCGGACTGGGACACCGGCCCGGAATTGCTGATCAGCACCAAACGGATGGACTCGAGCTTCGGCAAAAACGCCGCCAACCGGGTCGAGGAAAGCTACGGCGACGCCAAGAATCTGCGGCTGCGCCACCCGTTGTCGGCCCTGGGGTTCGTGTACGGCCTGCGCTCGACAATTTTGAGCACTGAACCGGACAAGGCCGAGTGGCTGATCGACCTGCTCGGCAAGCTCGGGACTGAAGACGACGCTTACCATGCCGTGGCGCTGGTGATGATCGACTACGACTCGGACAACGCCGAAACTCCGGACGAGGAAGTCGACAGCATCGAAAAGGCCGAGCCGGACACGTTGTTCGAGATCGTGGATGTGGCCACGGCCGCCGTCGACGAGGCTTTGGCGGCGCTGCCCGACATCGCGATCCGGCATGACACCGTGCCGCCCCAGCTGCAGCCGTCGCGGTTCCTGGCGACCATGGTGTCGCGGGTCATCGACACCACGCCGGTGACCCGGCACCGTGAGGCGCGTCGGCGTCGCAACACGCCGGTCGAGGCCTGAGCAGTAGCTACAACACCCGCGAGCTGGCCTTGGCCCGTGCGCTCCACCTGCCGTCCTGGAACCCGACCTCCACGGGGTGCGCGAAGGCCTCGCTGACGTGCTCGGTGTTGACCACGTCGTGGGCCGGCCCGCTGGCGACCGTCCGTCCCTCAGCGATCAGCAGGGCATGCGTGGTGCTCGTCGGCAGTTCCTCGAGGTGGTGGGTGACCAGGATCGAGGCCATGTCGGGATGTGAGTCATCTAGTGTGTCAAGGGTTTCCAGCAGCTGTTCGCGGGCCGCAACGTCGAGGCCGGTGGTGGGTTCGTCCAGCAGCAGCAGCTGAGGATCGGCGATCAACGCCCGGGCGATCAGGGTGCGGCCGCGTTCGCCCTGTGACAACGTCGGCCAGATCGCGTCGATACGGGCCGACAGCCCGACGGTGTCGATCAGTTCCTCGGCCCGGCGCGCCTGCTCGGCCGTGGGCGTCCAATGCGCGGCGATGTCGATGGTGGCCGTGATGCCGGTGAGCACCACCTCGCGCACGGTGAGCGGATACTGCAGGCGGTGGCGGGGATTCACGTGGCCGATGGAGCGACGCAGCACCGCGAGATCGGTACGGCCCATCTGGCCGCCGAGCACGTGCACGGTCCCTGTCGTCGGAAACGTCACGGCCGCACAGAAACCCAGCAGTGTGCTCTTTCCGGCACCGTTGGGTCCCAGCAGGGCCCAGTGCTCACCGGACTGCACGGTCAGGGAGATGCCGTCGATGATCTGCTTGCCGTCACGGCGGAAGGTCACATCGGCGATGTCGAGGACCGGGGTCATGCGAAAGACTCCTTCAATGAGCTCAAATGGGTTCTGCTGGCGGCTGCGGCGGCCGCGGGGTCACGGGCGATGATGGCGTCGGCCAGTTGCTGGTGCAGGTCGTGGTCGCAGGGCTCGGAGGCGATCGGCCGGATCTTGAGCATGTCGATCATGGCCAGCCGCAGCCGGGGCAGGAACGCGTCGAACAACTGGAGCAACACCTCGTTGTGGGCTGCGGCAATCACGGTGCGGTGAAACGCCATGTCCGCGTCGACATGGTCGGGTACCGACTGGCCGAGCACCCCGCGGGCAACCAGGGTGCGGCGGATCGCGCGTAGATCGGCGGGCGTGCGCCGGGTGGCCGCCAGCGCGGCGGCCTCGGCCTCGATCGCGATGCGCGCCTCGATCACCGACACGATCGTGGCGCGGCGCAGGACGGTGTCCCAATCTTCGGCGGCGTCGAGCGCGGTTACGAACACCCCGGCGCCCTGTCGGCTCTCCAGCACGCCCTTGCCGGACAGTTCGCGGATCGCTTCGCGCAGGGTGGAGCGGCCCACGCCGAGCTGGGCGGCCAGGGTGGTCTCACCGGGAAGGCGATGGCCCAGCGGCCATTCGCCCTGGCGGATGCGCGTCAGGAGGAGCTGGGCCGTCTGGGCCGCCAGCGGGTGACGCTGAACTTGGGACGTCATCGCAACCTGTCTACTTGTCTGAGGAGTTGTGTATAGTCTAGCCATCATGACGCGCGTCCTGCTCCTTAGCCGCCGCGGCGGGGCCTGAATCGACCGGCCCCCTGCCGTGGGGCTGTGTCGCGCCGGTCGAATTTTCAGCCGACCGAAGGCGCTCCCATGACCAACCTGACATTTCCCACGATCAACAGCCCGGCCGGGGACATCCCGGCGCAGGCACCGAGCTGGAACCGCCAGCGGCAGTCCCAGATGCCGTCGCACCGTTACGCCGCAGTCTATGACCGAGTCGAAGTTCCTCTGGTGCAACGTAATTGGCCCGACGCCCGTATCACCGCCGCGCCGCTATGGGTGCCGGTCGATCTGCGTGACGGCAACCAAGCGCTGGCCGAACCGATGGACCCGGCCCGCAAACGCCGCTTCTTCGAGCTGCTCGTCGCCATGGGCTACAAGGAGATCGAGGTCGGTTATCCGTCGGCGTCCCAGACCGACTTCGACTTCGTCCGGCTACTGGCAGAATCCGACATCGCGCCGCCAGACGTCACCATCGTGGTGTTCGTCCCGGCGCGCCGCGATCTGATCGAACGGACCGTGGACTCGGTTCGCGGCATCGGCAACGACGTCGTCATCCACATGTACACCGCCACCGCACCCACCTGGCGCGACGTCGTGCTGGGGAAATCCCGCACCGAATTGCGGGACCTCATCCTGGCCGGCGCGCAGGACGTTCTCGAATGCACCGAGGGCATGCCGAATGTGCGATTCGAATTCTCCCCGGAGGTGTTCAACCTCACTGAGCCCGACTACGTGCTGGAGCTGTGCGACGCGGTCACGCAGCGGTGGCAGGCCACGCCCGATCGCCCGGTCATCCTGAACCTGCCTGCCACGGTCGAAGTCGCCACCCCGAACGTGTATGCCGATCAGATCGAATACATGCACCGCAACGTATCTCGTCGCGACAGCGTCATCCTGTCGGTTCATCCGCACAACGACCGGGGCACCGGCATCGCGTGTGCCGAACTGGCGGTGCTGGCCGGGGCGCAGCGCGTGGAGGGCTGCGTGTTCGGCAACGGTGAACGTACGGGCAACGTCGACATCGCCACTCTGGCGCTGAATCTGCATGCCCAGGGCGTGGATCCGATGATCGACTTCTCGGACATCGACGAGATCGCCCGGACGGTCAGCCACTGCACCCGCATGCCGATCCACGAACGTCATCCGTATGTCGGGGACATGGTGCACACGGCGTTCTCCGGAACGCATCAGGACGCGATCAAGAAGGGCTTCGCCGAACATCGCGCCAGGGCGGCCGCCACCGGCCAACCCGAAAGCGAAATCGATTGGCGGGTGCCGTATCTGCCCATCGACCCCGCCGACATCGGCCGCACCTACGATGCGGTGATCCGGGTGAACTCGCAATCCGGCAAGGGCGGTATCGCGTATCTGCTGGCAGGAGAATACGGCCTGGAGTTACCGCGTCGGCTGCAGATCGACTTCGCCCGCCACGTCCAGGACCACACCGACGAAAGCGGTGCCGAGGTCACCGCTGCCGACCTCTTCGACCTGTTCGAGGCGACCTACATTGATCCGTCGGGCCCGGTGCAGCTCAAGGACTGGCACACCGGCGGTGACGGTGCCTCCGCGGTCACCGAACTCACCCTGGTCGCCGACGGGCGCACCAGCGCCAGCACGCACCGTGGGATCGGTCCGGTCGATGCCCTGACGGCCGCACTGGCAGAACTCGGTCATCGGATCGAGGTGCTGAGTCTGACCCAGCAGTCGATCGGCAGCACCGCCGTCAGTTACCTGGAGTACCGGGCAGCCGGACGCATCGGCTGGGCGTGTGGCCGCAGCGATTCGGTGCTGGCGGCATCGATGGCGGCGGTGCTGCGGGCGGTCAACGCGCCTTGAGCAACTCCAGCGCCTTGTCGGCATGGGTGTCCATGCTGATCTCGCTGGAGATCACGCCGAGGACGGTGCGGTCGGTGTCGATGACGAACGTGGTCCGCTTGACGGGCATGAGCTTGCCGAGCAGGCCACGTTTCACCCCGAACTGGGCGGCCACCTTGCCGTCGGCGTCCGACAGCAGCGGGTAGTCGAAATTCTGGATGTCGGCGAACTTGGCCTGTTTGGCGACCGGGTCGGTACTGATACCGACCCGGTTCGCGCCGGCAGCGGCGAACTCCGCGGCCAGGTCGCGGAAGTGACAGGCTTCCTTGGTGCAGCCGGGAGTCATCGCCGCCGGATAGAAGAACAGCACCACCGGGCCGTCGGCGAGCAGGCTCGTCAGGCTGCGAATCGTGCCGGACTGATCCGGCAGTTCGAAGTCGGGAACGGAGTCACCCGTCCTGATCTGTGTCATGGCTGCCCAGGCTACGCCGTCTGCATGCCAGGGCCGGGGCCTAGATCTGGGAGGATTGTTCCCGTGCAAACCACAGCCACCCGTGCGTCGGGCTCGTCGGGCGCCGGCTCATCGCTTGCCCTGACCACATCGCGCGAGGATTTCCGGGCATTGGCCGCCGAACACCGCGTGGTGCCGGTGACCCGCAAGGTCCTGGCCGACAGTGAGACGCCGCTGTCGGCGTACCGCAAGCTCGCCGCCAACCGTCCGGGCACATTCCTGCTGGAATCGGCCGAGAACGGTCGCTCGTGGTCGCGGTGGTCGTTCATCGGTGCCGGTGCGCCGTCTGCGCTGACGGTCCACGACAACGAAGCGGTGTGGCTGGGCACAGCGCCCAAGGACGCGCCGAGCGGCGGTGAGCCGCTGGCGGCGCTGCGGGCCACCCTGGATGTGCTGCAGACCGAGGCGGTGCCGGATCTGCCGCCCCTGTCGTCGGGGCTGGTGGGCTACTTCGCCTACGACATGGTGCGCAGGTTGGAGCGGCTTCCGGAACTGGCGGTCGACGATCTCGGTCTGCCGGACATGGTGCTGCTGCTGGCCACCGACATCGCCGCCGTCGACCACCACGAGGGCACCATCACCCTGATCGCCAACGCGGTGAACTGGAACGGTACCGACGAGCGTGTCGACGAGGCCTACGACGATGCGGTGGCGCGCCTGGACGTGATGACCGCTGCCCTCGGTCAGCCGCTGCCTTCCACGGTCGCCACGTTCAGCCGGCCGGTGCCCGAGCATCGCGCGCAGCGCACGGTGGCGGAGTACACCGCGATCGTGGAGAAACTGGTCGGCGACATCGAGGCCGGCGAAGCGTTCCAGGTGGTGCCGTCGCAGCGGTTCGAGATGGACACCGCTGCCGACCCGATCGATGTCTACCGGATGCTGCGGGTGACCAACCCGAGCCCGTACATGTACCTGCTCAATGTGCCCAATGCCGATGGGGGCCTGGACTTCTCGGTCGTCGGGTCAAGCCCCGAGGCGCTGGTGACGGTGAAGGATGGGCGGGCCACCACCCACCCGATCGCCGGAACCCGCTGGCGCGGCGGTACCGAGGAAGAAGATGTGCTGCTGGAAAAGGAACTGCTGGCCGACGAGAAGGAACGCGCCGAGCACCTGATGCTGGTCGATCTGGGGCGCAACGATCTGGGCCGGGTGTGCCGCCCGGGAACGGTGCGGGTCGAGGACTACAGCCACATCGAGCGGTACAGCCACGTCATGCATCTCGTGTCCACCGTGACCGGCGAGCTGGCCGAGGGTAAGACCGCGCTGGATGCGGTGACGGCGTGCTTCCCGGCCGGCACCCTGTCGGGGGCGCCGAAGGTTCGGGCGATGGAGTTGATCGAAGAGGTCGAGAAGACCCGGCGGGGTCTCTACGGCGGGGTCCTGGGCTACCTGGACTTCGCGGGCAACGCCGACTTCGCCATCGCCATCCGAACCGCGCTGATGCGTGACGGTACGGCCTATGTGCAGGCCGGCGGGGGAGTCGTGGCCGATTCCAACGGGCCTTACGAGTACAACGAATCGGCGAACAAGGCCAAAGCCGTCCTCAACGCCATCGCCGCCGCCGACACATTGGCCGAGCCGTGACGCGCGCGGCGCAGGCACTGTTCGTGGTCGCAGCCGTGATGTTGTGGATCGCGTCGCGGATGACCTGGGTGGAGGTGAGCTCGTTCGACGGGCTGGGGAAACCCAAGACCACGGCGTTGAACGGCGCCTCCTGGTCGACAGCATTGATCCCACTGGCGTTGCTGGTGCTGGCCGCTGCGGTGGCGGCACTGGCGGTCCACGGCTGGGCATTGCGGTTGCTGGCCCTACTGATCGCCGTGGCCAGTGCGGGCATGGGCTACCTGGGGGTCAGCCTGTGGGTGATCAAGGATGTCGCGGTGCGGGCCGCTGAGCTGGCAGTTGTGCCTCTGGCGCAGTTGACCGCGACCAGTCGTTCCTACGGCGGCGCGGTACTGACGCTGATCGCCGCGGTGTGTGCGCTGGCCGGTGCCGTGATGCTGATGCGCTCGGCCAACGGTGCCAAGCGTGCCGTTGCGGGCCGCTACGCAGCGCCGGCCGCCCGGCGGGAAGCGGTCAAGAGCGACGACGATGGTGAGCCGATATCGGAGCGAATGCTCTGGGACGCGCTGGACGAAGGGCAGGATCCGACCGGTGACGGCGGCGATCGGAGACAATAAGGGCCGGTGGATGGTGAAGGTGTGGCGACGGCTACCCTTCGAGGGAGGGCAACCGGGACCGGCCCGGAGGCACCAGAAAGGAACCGACGGGCGATGAGTTCGGCCACAGTGCTCGACTCCATTATCGAGGGAGTCCGCGCCGACGTTGCCGCCCGCGAGGCCGTTATCAGCTTGGCTGATATCAAGGCGCGGGCCCAGGATGCACCTCCGCCGCTCGACGTGATGGCTGCGTTGCGGGAACCGGGAATTGCCGTGATCGCCGAGGTGAAGCGCGCGAGCCCGTCCCGGGGCGAGTTGGCCAACATCGCCGATCCGGCTCAGCTGGCGCAGGCTTACGAGTCCGGCGGCGCGCGGATCATCAGCGTTCTCACCGAGGAGCGTAGGTTCAACGGCTCACTCGCCGACCTCGACGCGGTGCGAGCAGCGGTGTCAATCCCGGTGTTGCGCAAAGACTTTGTCATCAAGCCGTACCAGATTCACGAGGCTCGGGCCCATGGTGCCGACCTGTTGCTGTTGATCGTCGCCGCGCTCGAGCAGCCGGTGCTGGAATCGCTGCTGGAGCGCACCGAATCCCTCGGGATGACGGCACTTGTCGAGGTGCACACCGAAGAAGAGGCCGACCGGGCGCTGCAGGCCGGGGCCAAGGTGATAGGTGTCAACGCCCGCGACCTCAAGACGCTGGAAGTCGACCGCGACTGCTTCGCGCGGATCGCGCCGGGGCTGCCCAGCAATGTCATCCGCGTGGCGGAGTCCGGAGTTCGCGGAACCGCTGACCTGCTGGCGTACGCCGGCGCGGGTGCCGATGCCGTGCTGGTCGGTGAGGGCCTGGTGACCAGCGGGGATCCCCGCACGGCGGTCGCCGATCTGGTCACCGCCGGAACACACCCGTCCTGCCCGAAACCGGCTCGCTGAACCAGGCAATGAGCCGCTCGCACGAAAAGACACTTTGATGGCGGATCTCGCGGGGCCTGAATTGCCCCGTACCAGCGCAGGCGTCGCCGAACCCACCGTTCACGACCCGGACGCTCGTGGGCATTTCGGTTCTTACGGGGGCCGGTTGGTGCCCGAGGCGCTGATGGCGGTGATCGAAGAGGTCACCGCGGCGTATGAGAAGGCTCGTGGTGATCAAGCCTTCCTCGACGAACTCGACCGGTTGCAGCGCCACTACAGCGGCCGGCCGTCGCCGCTGTACGAGGCGAGCCGGTTGTCCGAGTTCGCCGGCGGCGCACGCCTGTTTCTCAAGCGAGAAGACCTGAACCACACCGGTTCTCACAAGATCAACAACGTTCTGGGGCAAGCGCTGCTGGCACGGCAGATGGGTAAGACCCGTGTCATCGCCGAGACCGGCGCCGGTCAGCACGGGGTGGCCACCGCCACCGCGTGCGCGCTGCTCGGACTGGAATGCATTATCTACATGGGCGCGGTGGATACCGCCCGTCAAGCCCTCAACGTCGCGCGGATGCGGTTGCTCGGAGCCACCGTCGTCTCGGTCGAGGCCGGATCCAAAACCCTCAAGGATGCGATCAACGAGGCGTTCCGGGACTGGGTCACGAACGCCGACGACACCTACTACTGCTTCGGGACGGCAGCCGGTCCACATCCGTTCCCGCTGATGGTGCGTGATTTCCAGCGCGTCATCGGGATGGAGGCCAGGGCGCAGATCCTCGATCAGGCCGGTCGGCTACCCGACGCGATCACCGCGTGTGTCGGTGGCGGGTCGAACGCCATCGGTGTGTTCCATGCCTTCATCGATGATCCGGCGGTGCGGTTGGTCGGCTTCGAGGCGGCCGGCGACGGCGTCGAGACGGGCCGGCACGCTGCGACATTCGCAGGTGGCTCGCCCGGTGCGTTTCAGGGATCGTTCTCCTACCTGTTGCAGGACGAGGACGGTCAGACGATCGAATCGCATTCCATCTCGGCCGGTTTGGATTATCCGGGAGTCGGCCCTGAGCACGCCTACCTGAAAGACATCGGCCGTGCCGAGTACCGCCCGGTCACCGATACCGAGGCGATGGACGCTTTCTCGCTGCTGTGCCGTCGCGAAGGCATCATTCCGGCGATCGAGTCGGCGCACGCGGTGGCCGGTGCGCTGAAGCTCGGCGCGGAACTGGGCAGCGGATCCATCATCGTGGTCAACTTGTCCGGGCGCGGCGACAAGGACGTCGAGACGGCGGCCAAGTGGTTCGGACTGCTCGATGAGGGGAGCGCGGGATGAGCCGGCTGGCGGAGTTGTTCGACGGCTGCCGTGCGGAGGGCCGCGCCGCGCTGATCGGCTACCTGCCCACCGGGTTCCCCGATGTGCAGACGTCCATTGCGGCGATGACGGCGATGGTCCAATCCGGTTGCGATCTGGTGGAAGTCGGGGTTCCGTATTCGGATCCCGGCATGGACGGCCCGACGATCGCGGCCGCCGCCGAGGCGGCGCTGGCCGGCGGCGTCCGGGTGCGCGACACCTTGGCTGCGGTCGAGGCGATCAGCAATGCCGGCGGCCGCGCGGTCGTGATGACCTACTGGAACCCGGTGCTGCGCAAGGGTGTTGACACGTTCGCGCGTGATCTGGCCTCAGCAGGCGGCTACGGTCTGATCACCCCGGACCTGATTCCCGAGGAAGCCGACGAGTGGATCGCCGCCTCCGAGGAACACAATCTGGACCGGATCTTTCTGGTCGCCCCGTCCTCGACGCCGGAGCGCCTCGCGGCGACGGTGACCGCGTCGCGAGGCTTCGTCTACGCCGCATCCACCATGGGCGTCACCGGGGCGCGTGATGTCGTCTCGAACGCGGCGCCGGAGTTGGTGCGCCGCGTCAAGGAAGTATCCGACATCCCCGTCGGAGTCGGGTTGGGTGTCCGCTCGGGAGAGCAGGCGGCCGAGATCGGCGCCTACGCCGACGGCGTCATCGTCGGGTCGGCCCTGGTGTCGGCCCTGGGCGAGGGACTGGACGCGGTCCGCCGCCTCACCGAAGAACTGGCCAACGGCGTTAGGCAGAGGATTTCAGCTTGACCACTACCGTGCTCGCGTATTTGCCCAGCCCGTCACAGGGCGTCTGGCATCTGGGGCCGGTGCCGATCCGCGCGTACGCGCTCTGCATCATCGTGGGCATCATCGCGGCGTTGGTGATCGGCGACCGGCGGTGGCAGGCGCGGGGCGGGCAAGCCGGCGTCATCTATGACATCGCCTTGTGGGCAGTGCCTTTCGGCCTCGTCGGCGGGCGGCTGTACCACGTGATGACGGACTGGCCCACCTACTTCGGACCGTCCGGCAAAGGGCTCGGTGCCGCCTTCCAGGTCTGGCAGGGCGGCCTCGGAATCTGGGGCGCCGTCGCACTCGGTGGCGTCGGAGCCTGGATCGGGTGCCGTGCGCACGGGATACCGCTACCGGCGTTCGGCGACGCGATCGCACCCGGAATCATTCTGGCGCAGGCGATCGGCCGACTCGGTAACTATTTCAATCAAGAACTGTACGGCGGAGACACCACGCTGCCGTGGGGCCTGGAGATCTACAAACGCCTGAACGCAGCCGGGCTCCCCGACGATCTCAACGGAGTATCCACCGGCGAGGTGCTGCGGGTGGTGCATCCCACCTTCCTTTACGAGTTGCTGTGGAACCTACTGGTTTTCGCGCTGTTGATCTGGGCGGACCGTAAGTTCAAACTCGGCCATGGCCGACTGTTCGCGCTCTACGTGGCCGGCTACTGTGCGGGCCGGTTCCTCATCGAATTGATGCGCAGCGACCCGGCTACTGAATTCGCCGGTATCCGCGTCAACACCTTCACGTCAACGTTCGTGTTCATCGGCGCCGTCGTCTACATCATGCTGGCTACCAAGGGCCGAGAAGACCCGGCGACCTTGGTCGGCAAAACCCGTGAAGACGAGGATGAGTCGGCTCTCGACGAGGTCGGCAAGGAGCTGGTCGGGGCTGCGGCGACGACCGGCGTCGTTGCGGCCGCAGCGGTGGCCGGACAGGACGATGACGAGGATGCCGACCACATGCATCCGGATGAGGTCGGCGCCGGCGAGGACGACGGAGCCGAAGCCGCCGCGGCGATCGAACTGAAAGCGATCGCCACCGAGGCTGAAGACGAGGCCGACGAGGCCGAAGACCTCGAGGATGAGACGGACGTCGAAGCTGACGAGGACACCGAGCTGGAAGAGGGGGAGGCTGCCGCGGAAGCGGAGGCCGACGAGGTGTCCACCGTCGCCGATGCCGAGGATGCTGAGGATGGCGAGCCCGATGAGGTTGAGGCCTCCGTAGACGAAGCCGTCGAAGCCGATGAGGACACCGAGCTGCAAGCGGCGGAGGCTGCTGCCGAAGACGAGTCCGAGGCCGAAGAGATCGTGGCGGGGACCGAGGCTGCCGAGGAGTCCGACGAGGAGCCCGCCGAGGCCGATGGCGAGGATGCCGAATCTGCCGACGAGCCGGATGAGGCTGGCGCCCTGGTAGACGAAGACGTCGAGGCTGGCGAGGACACCGAGTTGGAAGTGGCGGAGGGTGCTGCCGAAGAGGAGTCCGAGGCCGAAGAGATCGTGGCGGGGACCGAAGCTGCCGAGGAACCCGACGAGGAGCCCACCGACGCCGATGGCGAGCCCGATGAGGGTAACGCCCCGGTAGACGAGGACGTCGAGGCCGACCCGGAAGCCGAACCCGAAGCCGACGTAGCGACTGAGGAGCCCGAGTCGGCGACCGCCGGGCCGGAAGCTGAGTCTGCGGACTCTGCCGCCGAAATCGCCGTTGACGAACCCGGCGACGAGCCTGAGCCAGAGGCGGCGGAAGCCGAGGCCGAGGCCACTGAAGAAGAGGCCGTAGAACAGCCTGAGAGCCCGACCGATGCCGAGGACGAGGACGACGCCGGTGATGATGCGGCGGAGCCGGTCGCGTCGGTCGACACCGACGACGAAACGACCGAGGCCGCAGAGGATTCGCCCGAAGAGGTCGCTGTCGAGGAGCCGATCGACGCCGACGAGACCGACGAGGCTGAGGCTGACGTAGACGAGGATCGTTCCGAAGCCGAAGCCGAAGCCGAAGCCGAAGCCGAAGCCGAAGCCGAAGCCGAAGCCGAAGCCGAAGCCGTGGCTGACGAGTCCGACGCTGATGAGGTTGAAGCCGAGTCCGAGACGGAGACCGAAGAAGCGGCGGAATCGGATGTCGACGCCTCGGACGAACCTGACGATGCCGACACTGACGACGAAGCCGACGAGTCGGCGCCGGACGACGAGTCGGCGGCAGGCCAAGCCAAAGTCGACGAATCACCCGCTGCTGTCGCCCAGTCGGAGCCGACCAAACAGGGCGGCCGGGTGCGGCGCTGGTTGCGGCGTAACCGCTAACAGGCTGCGCTCTGGCATCCTGGCTGTATGACGGATCCGTCGCAGTACCCAGACCCGTCCAGTGGTCCGCCGCAGGCCGGCTTTCCGCCGCCTGCGGGTTACCCGCCGCCACCGCCCGGTTACCCGTCGTATCCGTCGCCGTACGGGGATCCGAGCGCGCCGTACGGCCGCCATCCGATCACCGGTGAGCCGTTCTCCGACAAGTCCAAGGTGATCGCTGGTCTGCTGCAGTTGGTCGGCCTGTTCGGCCTCGTCGGTATCGGACGCATCTACATCGGCGATACGAAACTCGGCGTCATCCAGCTGATCGTTGGCGTGTTGACCTGCGCCATCGGCGCGGTGATCTGGGGCGTCATCGATGCTGTGTTGATCCTTACCGACAAGGTCCGCGACCCGTACGGGCGGCCGCTGCGCGATGGAACCTAGCGGTCCCACCCGCACGAAGACGCAGCGATATTCGCTGCTCGCCGGGGGCGCGCTCGGGGCCGGCGCACTCGCGTACATCGGTGTGGCCGATCCGCATCGTCCCGGTTTCTTGTTCCCGGGGTGTCCGTTCAAAGCCCTGACCGGGTGGAACTGCCCGGCATGCGGCGGCCTGCGGATGACCCACGACCTGCTGCACGGTGACGTGGGCGCAGCTGTCGTCGACAATGTCTTCGCCCTGGTGGGGCTGCCCGCCTTGGCCGTGTGGCTGTTGGTGCGGTGGCGGCTGGGCAAGGCGCTGTTCCCGCTGCCGGCGGTGGTGATCATCGCGGTGTCTGTGGTGGTCTGGACGGTGGTGCGGAACCTGCCGGGGTTCCCGCTGGTCCCGACGTTAACCGCTCAGTAGTAGCCCACCTGCGCTGATACACTGAAAATTCGGGCCGGTGCAGTCCCGGGACCAGGATGTTCCGGACTTGCGGAGGTGCGATCAAGTGCTGTTCTCGGCATTGCCAGATGCGCAGGGGCTCTATGACCCTGCCAATGAGGCCGATTCCTGCGGCGTGGCCATGATCACCGATATTCAGGGCCGTCGTTCCCACGGCATCGTCAGCGACGGTTTGACCGCGCTCGAACATTTGGAACATCGCGGCGCTGCCGGGGCCGAACCCAACAGCGGTGACGGCGCCGGCATCCTGCTGCAACTGCCTGTCGAGCTGCTGCGGGAGGTGGTCGACTTCGCACTGCCGGGCCCCGCCGCCGACGGCAGCAACACCTTCGCCGCCGGTATCTGTTTCCTGCCGCAGGATGAGGACGCGCGCAGTGCCGCTCGCGCTCGCATCGAGGCGCTGGCCGCCGAAGAAGGTCTCGAGGTGCTGGGCTGGCGCGCGGTGCCCGTCGACCCGGATGGGGCCGGTATCGGGCTGACCGCGCTGGGCTGCATGCCTCACATGGCTCAGCTGTTCATCGCGGCTCCCGAGTCCGACGGCGTCCGGGCGGGCGGTATCGAGCTCGACCGTAAGGTGTACCCGCTGCGCAAGCGGGCCGAGCAGGCGACCGGTGTCGAGGCGGTCTATTTCGCGTCGCTGTCCAGCCGGACCATCGTCTACAAGGGCATGTTGACGACAATGCAGCTGCCGCAGTACTTTCCGGATCTGCGTGACGAGCGTTGCATGAGTGCGATCGCGATCGTGCACAGTCGCTTCTCCACCAATACGTTTCCGTCGTGGCCACTGGCACATCCGTTCCGGTTCGTCGCGCACAACGGTGAGATCAACACCGTGCGGGGCAATCGCAACCGCATGCACGCACGCGAGGCACTGCTGGCCAGCGCCCGGATACCCGGTGACCTGAGCCGGCTGTCACCCATCTGCACCCCTGACGCCTCTGACTCGGCGTCCTTCGACGAGGTGCTCGAGCTCTTGCATCTGGGCGGACGCAGCCTGCCGCACGCGGTGCTGATGATGATTCCGGAGGCGTGGGAGAACGCCACCACCATGGATTCGGCGGAGCGTGCATTCTGGAAGTTCCACGCATCGCTGATGGAACCGTGGGACGGACCGGCCTGCGTCACCTTCACCGACGGCGCAGTAGTCGGCGCGGTGTTGGACCGCAACGGGTTACGGCCGGGCCGCTGGTGGCGCACGGTCGACGACCGGGTCATCCTGGCCAGCGAAAGCGGCGTGCTCGACGTGCCGTCGGGTGAGATCGTCGCCAAGGGACGGCTGCAGCCCGGCAAGATGTTCCTGGTCGACACCGCCGCTGGGCGGATCGTGCCCGACGACGAGATCAAGGAGCAGTTGGCGGCGGCAGAACCGTACGGGGAGTGGCTGCATGCCGGCCTGCTGGATCTCGGCACGTTGCCCGAGCGGTCCCGCATCCAGCCGAATCACGATTCGGTGGTTCGTCGGCAGATCGCCTTCGGTTACACCGAAGAGGAATTGCGGATTCTGTTGACGCCCATGGCGGCATCGGGTGGTGAGCCGCTCGGGTCCATGGGGACCGATACGCCCGTCGCGGTGCTCTCCAAGAGATCACGGTTGCTCTACGACTACTTCGTCGAGCTGTTCGCCCAAGTCACCAACCCGCCACTGGACGCCATCCGGGAAGAGGTGGTCACCTCGATGGCCCGCGTGATGGGGCCCGAGGAGAATCTGCTGGAACCCTCGGCAGCCTCGTGTCGCCAAATAGTTCTGCGTGCACCGGTTCTCGACAACGATGAGCTGAGCAAGATCGTCCACATCAATGACGATGGCGAGCATCCCGGCCTGCGGACCACCGTGCTGCGTGCTCTCTACGACGTCGAACGTGGTGGTGAAGGGTTGGCCGAGGCGCTCGATGACCTGCAGTTGCGGGCCACCGAGGCGATTGCCAAAGGCGCTCGCACCCTGGTGATCTCCGATCGCGATTCCGATCACACGCGCGCCCCGATCCCTTCGCTGCTGGCGGTGTCGGCGGTGCACCACCACCTGGTCCGCACCAAGGAGCGCACCAAGGTGGCCCTCGTGGTGGAGAGCGGTGACGCCCGCGAGGTCCACCACATCGCCATGCTCATCGGCTACGGTGCCGCCGCGGTCAACCCGTATCTGGCCTTCGAGTCGATCGAGGACCTGATCCGCGAGGGTGAGCTCACCGGTATCGAAACCAGTGCCGCCGTGCGCAATTACGTGAAAGCGCTGGGCAAGGGTGTCGTGAAGGTGATGAGCAAGATGGGCATCTCCACGGTGGCCTCCTACACGGCCGCACAGGTTTTCGAGGCGATCGGCCTCAGCCACGACGTCGTCGACCAGTACTTCACCGGCACCACCAGCCAGCTCGGCGGCGTCGGGCTGGATGTGCTGGCCGAGGAGGTCAAGCTCCGTCACCGGCGTGCCTACCCGGAGAATCCGACCGAGCGGGTCCACCGGCGGCTCGAGGTCGGCGGTGAGTACGCGTTCCGCCGGGAGGGGGAGCTGCACCTGTTCACCCCGGAAGTGGTCTTCCTGTTGCAGCATGCGACGCGTACGGGACGCCGCGACATCTTCGCCAGGTACTCCGAGGAGGTCGATCGGCTGTCACGGGAAGGCGGGGCGCTGCGCGGCCTGTTCGAGCTCAAGGAGGGGCTGCGGCCCCCGGTACCGCTGGATGAGGTTGAGCCTGTCGAGTCGATCGTCACCCGGTTCAACACCGGGGCCATGAGCTACGGCTCGATCTCCGCAGAGGCCCACGAGACCATGGCCATCGCCATGAACAACCTCGGCGGGCGGTCCAACAGCGGCGAGGGCGGGGAGGACGTCGACCGGCTCTACGATCCGCGCCGGCGCAGTGCGGTCAAGCAGGTGGCGTCCGGGCGCTTCGGTGTCACCAGTGACTACCTGGTGAACGCCACCGACATCCAGATCAAGATGGCCCAAGGCGCCAAACCCGGTGAGGGTGGGCAGCTTCCGGGGTACAAGGTGTATCCCAGCATCGCCAAGACCCGGCACTCCACGCCTGGCGTCGGGCTGATCTCACCGCCCCCGCACCACGACATCTACTCGATCGAGGATCTTGCCCAGCTGATCCACGATCTGAAGAACGCCAACGCCGACGCCAGGATCCACGTGAAGCTGGTCAGCAGCGTGGGGGTCGGCACGGTCGCGGCCGGGGTGTCGAAGGCGCATGCCGACGTGGTGTTGATCTCCGGTTACGACGGCGGTACCGGTGCGGCGCCGTTGACCTCGCTCAAGCACGCCGGGGCGCCATGGGAGATCGGGCTGGCCGACACCCAGCAGACGTTGGTGCTCAACGGTTTGCGTGATCGGATCACAGTGCAGTGCGATGGCGGCATGCGCAGCGCACGCGACGTGATCGTGGCTGCGTTGCTCGGTGCCGAGGAGTTCGGTTTCGCCACCGCGCCGCTGGTGGTGTCGGGGTGCATCATGATGCGGGTCTGCCACCTGGATACCTGCCCGGTCGGGGTGGCCACGCAGAACCCCGAGTTGCGGGCCCGGTTCAACGGCAAGCCCGAGTTCGTGGAGAACTTCTTCACGTTCATCGCCGAGGACATCCGCCGCTACCTCGCCCAACTGGGATTCCGCAGCATCGACGAGGCCGTGGGCCACGCGGAGGTGCTCGACACCGAAGCCGGTGTGGCACATTGGAAGAGCCGCGGGCTCGACCTCAGTCCGATCTTCGCCGTTCCGCTCGATGCGCACGGCAACATGAGCCAGCGTCGGCGGGTGCGCGATCAGGACCACGGCCTCGACCAGGCGCTCGACCGTACTCTGATCCAACTCGCCGAAGGGGCGTTGGAAGATGCCCATCCGGTGCGGCTGGAGCTGCCCGTCCGCAACGTCAACCGCACGGTGGGCACCCTGCTGGGTTCGGAGGTCACCAGGCGCTACGGCGCAGCAGGCCTGCCCGACGACACGATTCACGTCACCCTGGTCGGGTCGGCCGGCCAGTCGATCGGGGCGTTCCTGCCACCCGGCGTCACGTTGGATCTGATCGGTGACGCCAACGACTATGTGGGCAAGGGCCTTTCGGGTGGCCGGGTGATCGTGCGGCCACCGGACGATGTGCTGTTCCTGCCCGAGGACAACGTGATCGCGGGCAACACTCTTCTCTACGGGGCCACCTCGGGTGAGGTGTTCCTGCGCGGCCGGGTCGGTGAACGGTTCTGTGCCCGCAATTCCGGGGCACTGGCCGTCGTCGAGGGCGTGGGTGACCACGCGTGCGAGTACATGACGGGCGGTCGGGTGGTGATCCTGGGCAAGACGGGCCGTAACCTGGCCGCGGGCATGTCCGGCGGCGTTGCCTTCGTGCTCGGCCTGGACCCGGCCCGGGTCAACACCGAGATGGTGCAACTGCAGCGGCTGGAAGCCGAGGACCTGGCCTGGCTGCACGATGTGGTGGCCCACCATGCCCGCCACACCGGCAGCACGCTGGCCGGCTCGATCCTGGCTGACTGGCCAAGGCGCAGTGCCCAATTCACCAAAGTAATGCCCACCGACTACCAGCGTGTACTGCAGGCGACCCGGATGGCCAAGGCCGAGGGACGTGATGTGGACAGCGCGATCATGGAGGCCAGCCGTGGCTGATCCGACCGGATTTCTTCGTGTACCCAAGGTTGAGGCGGCCAAGCGGCCGGTCGAGGAACGGGTGGGGGACTGGCGCGAGGTGTACGAGCGTGAGGATCCCAACGAGCGTGCCGGCGAGGTGTCGCAACAGGCGCGTCGATGTATGGATTGCGGGATCCCGTTCTGCCATTCGGGCAAGGCGGGTTGTCCGCTGGGCAACCTGATCCCGGAATGGAACGACCTGGTGCGGCGGGGCCGCTGGGACGCGGCGAGTGATCGCCTGCACGCCACCAACAACTTCCCGGAGTTCACCGGGCGGTTGTGCCCGGCGCCATGTGAGTCGGCGTGCGTTCTGTCGATCTCCGAGGAGCAGACCGGCGGCAGCGTGACGATCAAACGGATCGAGCAGACGATCGCCGACCACGCCTGGTTGAACGGCACCGTCGAGCCCCAGCCCGCCGCGATACGCACCGGCAAGAGTGTCGCCGTCGTCGGTTCCGGACCGGCGGGTTTGGCTGCCGCACAACAACTCACGCGGGCTGGCCACGAGGTGACGGTCTATGAACGCGACGACCGGGTGGGCGGGCTGCTGCGCTACGGCATCCCCGAATACAAGCTCGAGAAGTCGGTGCTCAACCAGCGCCTGGCCCAGATGCGGGCCGAGGGCACCCGATTCGTCACCGAATGCGAGGTCGGCGTCGACCTGACCGTCGAGCAGTTGCGCGACCGTCATCAGGCAGTCGTCCTGGCGGTCGGTGCGCTGCGAGGCCGCGACAACGAGGTGCCCGGGCGTGAACTCGATGGCGTGCACCTGGCGATGGAGCATCTGGTGCCTGCCAACAGGGAATGCGAGGGCGACGCGTCGGCAGCCATCTCGGCGGCGGGAAAGCACGTGGTGATCATCGGGGGCGGTGACACCGGCGCCGACTGCCTGGGCACCGCGCACCGACAGGGTGCGGCCTCGGTGACCCAACTCGACTACAACACCGAGCCGCCCGAGACGCGCGACGACGAGCTGTCGCCGTGGCCCACGTGGCCGCTGGTGCTGCGCACCTCCCCGGCGCACGCCGAAGGTGGTGCGCGCCGTTTCGAGGTGGCGGTGCAGAGGTTCATCGGCGACGACAACGGTCATGTGCGGGCGATCGAGATCGCAGAGGTCCGGGTGACCCGGGATGCAGAGGGCCGGCGCGAGATCACGCCGGTGGGCGAGTCGTTGCAGATTCCGTGTGACCTGGCACTGCTGGCGATCGGTTTCGAGGGAGTCGAACACATGGCCCTGCTCGACGGTTTGGACCTGAAGCTGACGCGGCGCGGGACTGTGTCGTGTGGTTCGGATTGGCAGACCGACGCCCCCGGCGTGTTCGTCTGCGGAGACGCGCACCGCGGGGCGTCCCTGGTGGTGTGGGCGATCGCCGAGGGCCGCAGCGCGGCGCATGCGGTGGACGCCTACCTGATGGGGGAGTCGGATCTGCCGTCTCCCGTGCGGCCCGGCACACTGCCGCTGGCCGTCGTCTGAATCGATTAACGACTATGCTGACATGACGTGAGCAGACGCGGAAAGATCGTTTGTACCCTTGGCCCGGCTACCAGCACGGATGAGTCCGTACGGGCTCTCGTCGAGGCCGGTATGGATGTTGCCCGGCTCAACTTCAGCCACGGTGACTACTCCGACCACGAGGCTGCCTACAAGCGGGTGCGGGGGGCGTCGGATGCCACCGGCCACGCCGTGGGCGTGCTCGCCGACTTGCAGGGGCCCAAGATCCGCCTCGGCCGCTTCACCGAGGGCCCGACCTACTGGGCGACGGGTGAATCGGTGCGGATCACCGTCGACGAGTGTGAGGGCACCCATGACCGGGTGTCGACCACGTACAAGCGGCTGGCCGAGGACGCCCGGCCCGGAGATCGGGTGCTCGTCGACGACGGCAACGTCGGTCTGGTGGTCGAGCAGATCGCCGGCAACGACGTGGTGTGCACGGTCACCGAGGGCGGTCCGGTCAGCAACAACAAGGGCATGTCCCTGCCCGGCATGAACGTGACGGCGCCTGCGCTGTCCGAAAAGGACATCGATGATCTCGAGTTCGCGCTGCGGCTAGGGGTGGATCTGGTCGCGTTGTCCTTCGTCCGGTCGCCCGCCGACGTCGAGTTGGTCCACGAGGTGATGGACCGCGTCGGCCGACGGGTTCCGGTGATCGCCAAGCTGGAGAAGCCCGAGGCGGTCGAGAACCTCGAGGCCATCGTGCTGGCGTTCGACGCCATCATGGTGGCGCGTGGTGACCTGGGCGTCGAACTGCCGCTGGAAGAAGTGCCGCTGGTGCAGAAGCGTGCCATTCAGATGGCAAGGGAGAACGCCAAACCCGTCATCGTGGCCACCCAGATGCTGGAGTCGATGATCGAGAGTTCCCGGCCCACCCGCGCCGAGGCCTCCGACGTCGCCAACGCTGTGCTCGACGGTGCCGACGCGGTCATGCTCTCCGGTGAGACCTCGGTCGGCAAGTACCCGTTGGAGGCCGTCAAGACGATGGCCCGCATCATCAAGGCCGTCGAGGACAACTCGGTGACGGTGCCGCCGCTGACCCACACCCCGCGCACCAAGCGCGGCGTGATCTCGTACGCGGCCCGCGACATCGGCGAGCGGCTGGACGCCAAGGCGCTGGTTGCCTTCACCCAGTCCGGGGACACGGTGCGTCGCCTGGCCCGGCTGCACACTCCGCTGCCGGTGCTGGCGTTCACCGCGCTGCCCGAGGTGCGCAGCCAGCTGGCGCTGACCTGGGGCACCGAGACGTTCATCGTGCCGCAGATGTCGAACACCGACGACATGATCCGCCAGGTCGACAAATCGCTGCTCGAGCTCGGCCGCTACAAGCGCGGTGAGCTGGTGGTCATCGTCGCGGGCGCTCCGCCCGGCACAGTAGGCTCCACGAATCTGATCCACGTGCACCGCATCGGGGAGGACGACCTCTAGCGGTTCCTCTGCCGGAAGCGCCTGCAATTCGAAAGGCATTCCTTGACACACACGGATTTCGAGGAGCTGCTGGCTGTTCTCGATCTGAATCGCGTCGATGACAACCTGTTCATCGGTTCGCATCCGAGTAAGAACCCGGTGCGTACCTTCGGTGGGCAGATGATTGCGCAGGCGTTCGTCGCCGGCGGTCGCACGTTGGAGCACAAACTGTCCCCGAGTGCGTTGAATGCGCACTTCATCGCCGGCGGCGATCCGGAGAAGGATCTGGAGTTCCACGTCGTGCGGCTGCGCGACGAACGCCGGTTCGCCAACCGCCGGGTGGATGTCATGCAGGACGGCAACCTGCTGACCACGGTGATGCTGTCCTACATGAACGCCGGCCGGGGCCTGGAACACAGCGTGCCCGCGCCCGAGGTTCCGCATCCGGACACGTTGCCGAAGATCGACGAGTTGCTGCGCGGCTATGAGAAGACGGTGCCGCTGTTCGTCGAGGCGTTACGTCCGATCGAATGGCGCTACACCAACGATCCGGCCTGGATCATGCGGAAAAAGGGCGGCAAGCTCGACCACAACCGGGTGTGGCTCAAGACCGAGGGGCCGATGCCCAGCGACCCGGTGTTGCACGGCGCCGCCCTGGTGTACTCGTCGGACACCACGGTGCTCGATTCCATCATCACCACGCACGGGTTGTCGTGGGGTTTCGACCGGATCTTCGCGGTGACCATGAATCACTCGGTGTGGTTTCACCGCCCGTTCAAGTTCGACGAGTGGGTGTTGTACTCCACTACGTCACCGGTTGCCGCGGAATCCCGCGGGCTGGGCACCGGACACTTCTTCGACGAGGCCGGGCACTTGCTGGCGACCGTAGTACAGGAGGGCATCGTCAAGCACTTCCCCAGCTGAGCTCGGGTGCCCGGAACGCTCAGCGCGTAGGGGTCGGATTCACACCGAACGAATCCTCGACCCGGCGCTCGAACTCATTTTCACACCGCTGCTGGGCCGCGGCGTCGTCGCCGGCCTGTTCCAGGCAGTGCACATAGTCGGAACCGCCGACGTCGTCGAACCATTGCTTGCCGAAGTAGACCCAGATGCCGATGAACACCAGCGACAACACGCAGGCGATCGCGCCGAGTGCGATGCCGGTGACGGCCACTCCGCTGTTGGTGGCTTCGCCGCGCCGGCAACGGCCTTGGGCGAGGAATCCGAGAATCAGCGCGGTGACGCCGAATATCAGTCCGCCGATCACCGACCACGTCAACAGCAGGCCGAAGATCGCGAGCACCAGCGCGGCGGTGCCCAACCCGTTGGCGGGCCCGCGCGGAATCGGCTGCATCGGGTACCCGCCGTACGGTGGCGGGCCAGAAGGATAGGCGCCGGGATACGCGCCCGGAGGAGGCCCGTAGGGGTACCCCGGTGGCGGGGGCGGCCCGTCCGGTTGCGGTTCGTCAGACCCGGGCGGGTTCGATCGCTCGTCGGTCATGCCTGTGAGGCTACTCGCCGATGGCCCCGCCGGGTTGCGGGCAACGGATGACGGGGCAGTCGAGCGTGTCCGGTAGATGGTGGGTGGCCACGACGACGGCGCGCTCCGCGGTGAACCAATCACCGGGAGTGAGGATTTCGGTGAGTATTCGCTCGCTGTCGGCGGCATCGAGGTTCTCGGTGGGTTCGTCGAGAAGGACCACTGAGAAATCGGACAGCAGCACCCTGGCCAGCAGCAGCCGGCGTCGTTGCCCGGCTGAGACCGCGGTGTGGCCGCCTTCGAGCACGGTCGACAGGCCGTCGGGAAGTGCCTCGAGCCACTCGTCGAGGCCGACCCGCCGGATCGCGGAGAGTAATTCTGGATCGGTGGCGTCTCCGCGGACCACGAGCAGATTGTCCCGCACCGTGGTGTCGAAGATGTGCGCGTCCTCGGCGAAAAATGCTGCGCGCCCTGGAGTTTTACCCAGCCGTTCGGCCAGCGCCATCAGCAGCGTGGTCTTGCCCGAACCGCTGGGGCCGACAACGGCCAGGCGGCCACCGGCAGGAAGATCGACGGCCGGAGCCGTGGGTCGCCTGCGCGTCCCGGGAACGCTCTCGGTGAGCTCGCGCAGGCGCCGCGCGGCGATGCGGGCCTTGGTGAGCCCGACGGCGGCGTCGGGAAGTGCGGTGGTCGCCTCGAAGGCGGACAGAGGTAACAACATCAGGATGGCCAGGGTGGTCGGCGCGGTCGTCGGAGCCAGGGCGATGCCGGCGACGACCGCACCCAGGACACTGGCACCGATGGCGATGCTGGGCATGGCGGCGGCCAGTGCGGCCGGCGCCGCAGCGCGGTCGGCGGCATGCCCCCAATCTCGGTGGCGGCGTTGTGCGATGGCGATCACCTCGTCGAGGCGTCCACTGACCCGCAACTCCGGGGCATACTCGAGCGCCAGCATCGAAGCCGAGTCGCGGTCGCTACGGTATTGCACCGCAACGGATTCGGCGGCAGTGGCGGCGCGGGCCGTCAGCGCCGGGGCTACGACTCCGGCGATCAGCAGGCACAACGCCAATATCGCTGCGGCGCTTGGTGAGATGAGTGCGATGACGCCGACGGACACGCAGCTGAGCACCGCGGCGACCACGATGGGCAGTACCGAGCGCACCACGACGTCGGCCAGTTCGTCGACAGAGCTGCCGACCCGGGCCACCAATTCACCACTGGGGAGGCGCGTCGCGTCGTCGTCCGGCCCGGAGGCGAGCTTGCGGTAGAGCCCGGTGCGGGCATTGGCCGCGGCCCGCAGCGCGGTGTCGTGTGCGGCCAGCCGCTGACAATAGCCGAGCACGCCACGCGAGATCCCCAGCGCGCGTACCGCGACCACGGCTATCGACAGGTCCAGAATCGGGGGCATCTGCCAAGCCCGGGTGATCAACCAGGCCGAGACACCGGCCAGTGCCAGTGCGCTGCCCAGCGAGAGCACGCCGAGGACACTCGCCAGGATCACCCGGCTCAGCCGTGGCCGCAACAGCTCCAGGGTCAATCGCAGCAGCGGATCGTCACGAAACATGTGCGGCACCGATCGTGATCACCCGATCGCCGACGGTCAGTACCGGATCCCGGTGCCCGACCACCACCACCGTGGCGCCCGCCCGGGCCCGCGCGAGAACGGCCTGTAGAACCCGCTGCTCCAGTGCGGCGTCGAGATGGGCGGTGGGCTCGTCGAGCAGGAGTACCCGAGCCGGGGAACCCAGCGCTCGGGCCAACCCGAGTCGTTGTCGTTGGCCCAGGGACAAACCCACGCCGGTACGGCCGATCTGGGTGTCCAGACCGTCGGGAAGGTCATCGAGGACGTCGTCGAATCCGGCGTCGCGGCAAGCCCGGTCAAGGTCCTCGAGCGGTCCGAGTAGTTCCAGGTTTTCGCGGACGGTGCCCGGGATGAGGACAGGACGGTGGGGGAGCCAGGCGACGGTGCGCCACCATGCCGCCTGATCCAGGTCTCCGACATCGACCCCGTCGACCCGCACGGGCCCTGACGGCAGCGTGGTCAGTCCGAGGATCGCTTGCAGCGCAGTAGATTTTCCGGCCCCGTTGGGGCCCGTCAGCACCGTGATGCGGCCCGGTTCGATCGGCGGGCTCAGACCGTCGAGTTCGATCGTCGGTGCGGAATCCGGCACCCGGGTGCCGCCTTCGGCAGGAACGAAGGACTCACATAACCGAAACGCCTGTTCTGCGGCGGTTTTGCCGTCCTGTGCGGCATGGAAGGCCGCGCCCACCCGGCGTAGTGGCCAGAACACTTCGGGGGCCAGCAGCAGGACCGTCAACCCGGCGGTGAGGGTCACTTCGCCGTATACCAGCCGTACACCGACACTTACCGCGACCAGGGCCACGCCGAGGGTGGCCAGCAGTTCCAGCACCAATGAGGACAGGAAGGCGATACGGAGGGTCGCCATGGCCGAACGGCGATGCGCGGCAGCGAGTTCGGTGATCCGTTGGACCGATCCTGCAGCCCGGCCGAGGGCCCGCAATGTCGGGATGCCTGCCACCAGGTCGAGAAGCCGGGCCTGCAGGGTGGTCATCGCGGCCAGTGATGCTGCCGACCGCTCGGCCGTGAGCAGACCGATCAGCACCATGAATATCGGGATCAGAGGAAGCGCGATCACCACGATCGCCGCAGCCTGCAGGTCGTAGCAGGCCATCACCACCACCGCCAGCGGAGTCAGGACGGCGGCCTGCACCACCGCGGGCAGATAACCCGTGAAGTAGGGGCGCAGCCCGTCCAGGCCCCGGGTGACCACCGCCGCGGCGTCATCGCGGTCGGCCGCCAATCGCCTTGGCGGCGCAGCGGTTACCGAACGCAGCACCTGGCCGGACAACTCCCCGATGACCGCGGTGGCGCCGCGCTGTGAGAGCCGGCCCTGGAGCCAGTGCGCCCCTGCGCGCAGAACCCAGAGCGCGGACAACGTGGCCAGGGCCGCACCGTGGCGGGACGCAGAGGCCGGTTCCGTGATGATCCCGGCAACGATGTGGGCCAGCACGACGGCTGCGGCGATGGTGCTCGCGCTGATCGTCACGCCGCAGGCCACCGCAGCCAGGAGGTGGCGCCGCAGAACCGCCGTCGACCCGGTGGCGCCGCGGACGCCGAGTGCGCGCCAGAGATTCAGACCGACCGCCGTGACAAACCGATGGGGGCCGGGATGCGGTCCGCCGAAATCCGTTTACGGAACACCCAGTACGTCCAGCCCTGGTACACCAGGACCAGCGGCAGCAATGTCAGCGATGCCCAGGTCATGATCTTGAGGGTGTACGGGGTCGACGAGCCGTTGTAGATCGTCACACCCCAGTCCGGATTGAGGGTGGACGGCAACAGGTGCGGGTACATCGAACCGAACAGCAGGACGACGACGGCCGCCACGACCACCACGGTCGCGACGAACGCCCAGCCTTCCCGCGACCGTGACCACATGAGTGCCACCGAGATCAGCAGCGCGACGACTGCCACCGCCAACGCTGCCCAGGTCCATGGCTTGCCGTGGGCCAGCTGAGTCCACAGTCCGAAGCCGCCGGCCAGCAGGATCACCGGCAACGTCAGTGCCCGGGCGAACCGGAACGCGTCATCGCGCACGGGCCCAGCGGTTTTCAGGGCGATGAACACCGAGCCGTAGAACGCGAACAACGACGCGGTGGCCAGTCCACCGAGCAGGGTGTAGGCGTTGAGCACATCGCCGATCGAGGAATTTACCCGATGGTCGGCGTCAATCGGCAAGCCGCGCACCAGGATTGCGAACGCGACACCCCAGAGTATGGCGGGCAACCACGATCCGACTGCGATGCCGACGTCAGCCCACTTCCGCCACTTGGTGTCGTCGATCTTGCCCCGCCACTCGATTCCCACGATGCGCAGGATCATCCCGAACAGGATCGCCAGCAGCGGTAGGTACAAGGCCGAGAACAGGGTTGCGTACCAGTTCGGAAATGCGGCGAACATGGCTGCGCCCGCGGTGATGAGCCACACCTCATTGGCATCCCACACGGGCCCGATGGTGTTGAGCACCGCCCGCCTGCGGCTTTCCGGATCGCCTTCGCCTACGCTGCCCAGCGGCGCCATCAGCATCCCGACGCCGAAGTCGAAGCCCTCCAGCACCACGAACCCGAGGAACAGTGCGGCGATGAGGATGAACCAGATCTCTTGGAGTCCCATCTGCGATCAGTCCTCTCAGTAGGCGAAAGACAAAGGAGCAGATTCGTCCTCGCCCGGGGGCGTGGGCGGTGCCGGCTCGGAATCGTGTTCCTGGGGTCCTTCGGTGACATAGCGACGCATCAACCAGAACCAGACGACCGCGAGACCGCCGTAGAGCAGGGTGAAGACCGCGAGTGAGAAGAACACCGTGCCGGCCGAGTGATCTGAGACGCCTTGTTGCACGGTCAGCCTGACCATCTGGTCACCGGTCGGGTTGGGTACCACCACCCAGGGTTGACGCCCCATTTCGGTGAACACCCAGCCGGCGGAGTTGGCCAGGAATGGTGTCGGCAGGGTGATCAGGGCGAGAATGCCGAACCACCGCTGATCGGGGAGCCTGCGACCGCGGGTGAGCCACAACGCCAGCAGCGCGAATGCCAGGGGTACCAGCATCAGGCCGATCATGGCCCGGAACGACCAGTAGGTGACGAACAGGTTGGGCCGGTAGTCGCCGGGGCCGAACCGCGATTCGTATTGCCGCTGCAGATCGTTGACGCCCTCCAGCGTGACGCCGCTGAACTTCCCCTCGGCCAGGAACGGCAGCACATAGGGAACCTCGATCACGTGGCTGACGCTGGCGCAGTTGTTGTGTGTGCCGACTGTCAGTACCGAGAAGTCCGGGTCGGTCTGGGTGTCACACAGTGATTCTGCCGAGGCCATTTTCATCGGCTGCTGCACGAACATCAGCTTGCCTTGGACGTCACCGGTGAACAGCAGCACACCCACGGACGCCAAGGCGACCAGGCTGCCCAGAATCGTTGCCGGACGGTACATTCCGGCGGAGTCGGCGGCGAGTTCGTCGGCCGGGGGGTCCGAGCTCTCGGGGTGGGCAGCCCGGCGCCGATCGCGCACCATCAGCCAGGCACTGACGGCCGCGACGAAGGTGCCCGCGGTGAGCAGAGATCCGGCCACGACGTGCAGGAAGGCCCAGATCGCGGTGTTGTTGGTCAGCAGGGCGACGAAGTCGATGAGCTCTGCGCGGCCGCTCTCGGGGTTGAACTTGGCGCCGACCGGATGCTGCATGAACGAGTTGGCGGCGATGATGAAGAACGCGGACGCGTTGACCGCGAAGGCCACCATCCAGATGCAGAACAGGTGAACCGTCCGGGGCAGGCGTGTCCAACCGAAGATCCACAAGCCGATGAAGGTGGATTCGACGAAGAACGCGACCAGGCCTTCGAATGCCAGCGGTGCGCCGAAGATGTCGCCGACGAAGCGCGAATATTCACTCCAGTTCATGCCGAACTGGAATTCCTGCACGATGCCGGTCGCCACGCCGATCGCGAAGTTGATCAGGAACAGCTTGCCGAAGAATCGCGTGAGTCGGTACCAGCTGTCGTTGCCGGTGACCACCCACGCCGTCTGCATGACGGCGATCAGCGGCGCCAATCCGATCGTCAGCGGAACGAAAATGAAGTGGTACACGGTGGTGATGCCGAACTGCCACCGTGACACGTCCAAAGCGTCCATCTGGCCCTACTTCCGAGGTCTCAGATCAATCTACGACGAAGTGTAGTAGATCGTCGGCAACCGGCGGATGACCCTGACCGGTGTCTTACGTCACGAAACAGAACCCTGCGGCGAGATCGCGGCCTTGAGCTGCTTGGCGCCGCTGCGGATCGCGAAGGCCGAAATCACCTCGAACACCCCGACGACGATCAGGATGATGCCGGTGACCTGAGCCAGGGCGACCAGCCCCTCCAACGGAGCGACGAACATGATGATGCCGGCGATGACGCTGACGATGCCGATGATGATCTCCCAGATCCGCCCCGGCAGTGTGGGATCTCCGATGGCCGACATCGCCGTCGCGACACCGCGGAAGACGAATCCGACGCCGATCCAGATCGCCAGCAGTTCAACCGCGGACTGCAGGTCGTTGGAGAAACTGATGAAGCACAGCACGGCCAGTACGAGTGCCGCGGCGCCGCCGATGAACAGCAACACGCGCCCCCCGACCGATGAGCGCAGACTGAAGGCCAGGACGAGCTGAGAGATACCGGTGATCAACAGATAGACGCCGAGAAAAATCGCGGCGACGAGAATGGTGATGCCCGGCCATACCAGCACCAGGATCCCGAGAATGACAGCGAGAATCCCTGAAACCAGTGTCGATTTCCACAGATGTGGCAACAAGTTTGGCGAAGCAGTGGTTTCCATGCAGGCAGTTTGACACAAACGTAGATGTAGATCGCGGTTTTTGCGTTACGGCTGTGGCGTTGAAGCATGCTCGTTAAGGTTCCGTTACCGGCGCTGCATCCTCGGCCGGAGGCCGTTAACGTCTCCGATTCGGGATAGCCCGACCACAGCCGAAGAAAGAGAAAAGAGGCAACCGTGACACTTGGATGTCATCCCCGTCGACGCAAGGCATGGCGTTTGGCGGTGGTGGTCGCCGCGAGCGGCGCGTTGGCGTTATCGGGCTGCGCCACCAACACCGACAGCAGCGGTCCGGCCACCCAGACCACCGCGGCGTCGGCCGACAAGGTCGAGGCGATCGCCAACACGCTGCCTGAGGCGATCAAGTCGAGCGGCAAGCTGATCATCGGCACCGATCCGTCGTACCCGCCGAACGAATTCAAAGACCCCGCGGGCAAGATCATCGGCTTCGACGTCGATCTGATGAACGCCATCGCGGCCACGCTGGGCCTCACCCCCGAGTACCGGGCCTCGTTGTTCGACAAGATCATCCCGTCGGTTCAGGGCGGCAATTACAACGTCGGCATGTCCTCGTTCACCGATTCCAAAAAGCGTGAGGAGCAGGTCGACTTCGTCACCTACTTCAAGGCCGGCTCGGCGTGGGCGCAGAAGGTCGGCGCCGGCATCAGTCCGGAAGACGCCTGCGGCAAGAAGATTGCGGTGCAGACGGCAACCGTGCAGGACACCGAAGAGATGCCGGCCCGCATCCAGAAGTGCATCGAGGCGGGCAAGCCGACCATCAACGTGGTGAAGTTCGACGATCAGACCGCGGCCACCAGTGCGGTCATGCTCGGGCAGGCCGACGCCATGTCGGCCGACTCACCGGTGACGGCCTACGCGATCAAGCAGAGCGGCGGCAAGCTCGAGGCGGCGGGGGAGATCTTCGATTCCGCGCCCTATGGATGGGCTGTGCAGAAGGGTTCGCCACTGGCCGAATCCCTCAGGCAGGCACTGCAGCACCTCATCGACAGCGGTGCGTACAAGCAGGTGGCCGCTAACTGGGGCGCCGAGAACGGGATGATCGACAAGCCGGTCATCAACGGTGCAGTCAGCTGAGCCGACGATGACTGATGGATCGCCGCCTGCCGCCATCGATGCCGTCCCGCTGAGGCATCCGTGGCGCTGGGTGGCGGCTGTGGTCATCGTCATCCTGCTCGGGCTGTTCGTCTACGGTGCGGCCACCAACGAGGCGTACGGGTGGGAGACCTACGTCAAGTACCTCTTCGACCAACGAATCTCGGAAGCCGCCTGGAACACGCTGCAGTTGACCATCTACTCGATGGTCATCGCGCTTGTGCTCGGCGTGCTCCTGGCCGTGATGCGGTTGTCGCCCAACCCGGTATTCAAAGCGGTGTCCTGGACGTATCTGTGGATCTTCCGCGGCACACCGATCTACGTGCAGTTGGTGCTGTGGGGCCTGGTGCCCGTGATCTACAAGAACATTCAGCTCGGCGTACCGTTCGGTCCGACACTCTTCGAGTTCAGCTTGTCGGATCCGAATGTGTTCTGGCTGGCGGTTCTCGGCCTGGGCCTCAACGAGGCCGCCTATATGGCCGAGATCATCCGAGCCGGCATCAGTTCGGTCCCGGAGGGTCAGGCCGAGGCGTCGGTGGCGCTCGGCATGTCGTGGGGAATGACCATGCGGCGCACTGTGCTTCCGCAGGCGATGCGGGTCATCATCCCCCCGACCGGCAATGAGTTCATCAGCATGCTGAAGACCACGTCGCTCGTCACCGCCGTGCCCTACAGCTTCGAGTTGTACGGCCGCTCAAAGGATATCGGGGTTCAGCTGTTCGAGCCCGTGCCGCTGCTGCTCGTGGCCTCCACCTGGTACCTGGCGATCACCAGCGTGCTGATGATCGGTCAGTACTACCTCGAGCGCTATTACGCGCGCGGCGCATCGCGCAAGCTGACCACCAAACAGCTTGAGGCTCTGGCCAAAGCCCAGATGGGAGAACCGCATCCATGACCGCTGCAGCCGAACCGATGGTCCGGGCCGAGAGCGTGTGCAAGAGTTTCGGTGCCCTGCACGTCCTCAAGGGCGTCACCCTGGACGTCGGGAGGGGCGAGGTCCTGTGCATGGTCGGGCCGTCCGGTTCGGGCAAGTCGACATTCCTGCGGTGCATCAATCACTTGGAGCAGGTCAACGCCGGCCGGCTCTACGTCGACGGCGATTTGATCGGCTACCGCGAGCGTGGCGGCAAGTTGCACGAGATGGCGCCGCGCGATGCGGCCAAACAACGCCGCGACATCGGCATGGTGTTCCAGCATTTCAACCTGTTCCCGCATCGCACCGCGCTGGAGAACGTCATCGAGGCGCCGATGCGCGTCAAGAAGGTGAAGAAGGACGCCGCGCTCACCCGGGCCAAGGACCTGCTTGACCAGGTGGGGTTGGCCGCCAAGGCCGACGCATACCCCGCCCAGCTGTCGGGCGGGCAGCAGCAGCGGGTGGCCATTGCCCGCGCGCTGGCGATGAACCCGAAGCTGATGCTGTTCGACGAGCCGACTTCGGCACTGGACCCCGAGCTCGTCGGCGAGGTGCTGGCGGTGATCAAGAAACTCGCCGGCGAGGGCATGACCATGGTGGTGGTGACCCACGAAATGGGTTTCGCGCGCGAGGTCGCCGACAAGCTGGTGTTCATGGACGGCGGCGTCATCGTGGAGACCGGCCCTCCTCGCGAGGTGATGGCCAATCCCAAACATGAACGCACAAAGGAGTTTCTGTCCAAGGTGATGTAGCTTCGATCGCGTGGCCTCCACACGAGAAAATGTCTTCGTCACTGCCGGTGAACTGCGGGAGCTCATCGTTTCGGGGGAGCCGCTCAGCCTGCTGGACGTGCGCTGGTCGTTGGCCGAACCCGACGGTGAACAGGCGTACCTGGCCGGTCATCTGCCCGGTGCCGTCTTCGTCTCACTCGACGATGAACTGACGGATCACGGAATTGCGGGCCGCGGTCGTCATCCGTTGCCTACGGGGGCTGACCTGCAGGCAGCGGCACGTCGTTGGGGCGTGCGCAGGGGCGTCCCCACCGTGGTCTACGACGACTGGAACCGCGCCGGCTCGGCGCGAGCCTGGTGGGTGCTGACCGCGGCCGGGATCGATGACGTCCGCATCCTCGACGGCGGTCTGGCGGCCTGGACCGCTGGCGGTGAGTCCCTGCAGAGCGGGCCCGTCACGCCCGAGCCGGGCGATGTGGACGTGGTCCATGCCGACCTCTACCGGGGCGCCCTGCCCACCCTGACCGCCGAGGAGGCACAGACAGCCGTCGGCGTGCTGCTGGATGCGCGGGCACCGGAACGATTCCGCGGCGAGGTCGAACCCGTCGACCCGGTGGCAGGCCACATTCCCGGGGCGATCAATCTGCCCAGCACGCAGCTGCTCTCCGCGGACGGCACGCTGCTCCCGGACACCCACCTTCGGGCGCTGATCGCCGAGCGCGGAGCGGCAGGCGGCGCCGTGGTGGGTGCCTACTGCGGTTCCGGGGTCACGGCTGCGCTCGCGGTAGCGGGCTTGGCCGCCGCCGGCGTCGAAGCGGCGCTGTATCCGGGCTCGTGGTCGGAGTGGGCGTCGAACCCGGACCGGCCCGTGGCCACGGGCGAATAGCCGCCCCGGCACGAGAAAACGGTGCTCCCCGGCGCTCCTCGGCAACTTTATGCTGGGCCAATGCAGCGCCGCCCCGACCCGGTCACACCGTTGTGGCGTGCCGCGCAGATCTTCCGGCTGCTGAGCTGCCTGTACGCGCTGGGTTTCCAGATCGCGATCAGCGACGATCTGGCTCGTCCGGTGGTCGCCGGGGTGCTGTGCGCCGTGCTGATCGCCTGGAGTGTCGCGTGTGCGATCGCCTACCTGCAGGGTTTCGGCCGTCGTCCGGCGTGGGTGATCACCGAGATCGCCGTGGTCCTGGCGTTGATGCTGTCGACTCAGCTGGTGGCGTCCGACCACTGGATCGCCGACAACCAGTCGTGGCCGACCACGTTGTGGGCCACGAATGCCACCATTTCGGCCGCACTGCAGTTCGGCCCGGCCGGGGGAATGGCGGCCGGGTTGGCGGTGATGGCCGCCGCGGCCGCATTGAAGGGTTACGTCAGTATCAACCTGGGCCGCAACGCCACCATCGTCATCGAACTGGCGGTGGGGTTGGCCGTGGGAATGGCCGCCCAGACCGCACGCCGCGCCCATGCGGAGCTGGAGCGTGCGGTGCGACTGGCCGCCTCACTGGAGGAACGGGAGCGATTGTCGCGTCGGGTGCACGACGGCGCCATCCAGGTGTTGGCCCTGGTTTCGCGGCGCGGGCGCGAAATCGGTGGCGAGACAGCTCAATTGGCTGAGCTGGCGGGCGAGCAGGAGCGTGCGCTACGCAGGTTGGTCAGCGCACCCGATCCGGAAGTGCACACCGGTGGAGCTGTCGACATCGGCGTGCTGCTGCGGGCCCGTGCCTCGGATCGCGTTTCGGTCAGTCTGCCGGCAGATCCGGTGCTGCTCGATCACCAGGCCGCCGATGAATTGTTCGCCGCGGTGAGCAACGCGCTGGACAACGCCGCCGCGCACGCCGGGCCGGATGCCCGGGTTTTCGTGCTGTTGGAAGACCTGGGGGATTCGGTGACGGTGAGCATCCGCGACGACGGCGTGGGCATCGGCGAGGGTCGACTGGCCGAGGCGGCCCGGGAAGGACATGTGGGGATCGCGAAATCGATTGTGGGCCGGATGGATTGGTTGGGCGGGCAGGCCCATCTGCACACCGCCCCGGGATGCGGCACGGAATGGGAGCTGACGCTGCCCCGCCCGAACCGCGACGCGCTCGAGGAGGGACAGTGATGAGCGAGGCCGCACTGAGGGTCATGGTGGTCGACGACCATCCGATCTGGCGCGACGCAGTGGCACGCGACCTGGCCGACGAGGGCTTCGACGTGGTGGCCACCGCCGATGGCGTTGCGCAGGCGCGCAGGCGCGCCGGGGTGGTGCTGCCCGATGTGGTGGTGATGGACATGAGTTTGTCCGACGGCAACGGTGCCACCGCCACCGCGGAGGTGCTCACGGTGTCACCGTCCTCGCGGGTGCTGGTGCTCTCCGCCTCCGACGAGCGCGACGATGTCCTGGAAGCGGTGAAGTCCGGGGCCACCGGCTATCTGGTCAAGAGCGCGTCGAAAGCCGAATTGACCGCGGCGGTGCGGGCCACTGCCGATGGACGGGCGGTGTTCACCCCGGGGTTGGCCGGATTGGTGCTCGGGGAGTACCGGCGGATCGCGCAGCGCCCGGAGGACGGCCCGGCCACTCCGAGCCTGACCGAGCGGGAGACCGAGGTGCTGCGCTACGTGGCAAAAGGGTTGACGGCCAAGCAGATCGCCACGCGACTTTCCTTGAGCCACCGCACCGTGGAGAACCATGTCCAGGCGACGTTTCGCAAGCTGCAGGTGGCCAACCGGGTCGAGTTGGCCCGCTACGCCATCGAACACGGTCTCGACGAGTAGTCCTACTCATCACGACGGCCGGTTTTGTTGCCACGATGGCCCGATGAGCGAACCGCATCGCCTCCTGATCGCCCGGATGTCATCCGATCTTGCCGCGATCTCGGCCTATACGAACCGGGTGTCAGCGGATCTGGGCGAGTTGCACCGGTTGCTCGATCAGGCGCCGGTGCCGGTGACTTCGCCACCGTCGGTGCCATTCGTGGTCCCGACGTCGTCGACCGTTGCTCCTGGACCCGTGCCTGCACCTGCGCCGCGCCGGGAGAGTTCGGAGGGCTGGATCGGCAGGGCACTCGCGGTCGCGGGAGTGACCGTGACGCTGACCGGTGTGGTGCTGTTGCTCGTGCTGGCGGCGCAGGCCGGAATTCTGCGACCGGAGTTCAGGATTGCCGCGGGCGCTGTCCTGGCGGCCGGCCTCGTCGCGGTGGGTTGGTGGCTTTATCGCCGGCCGGGGGGCCGTGTCGGCGCGATCGCGTTGGCTGCGACCGGTGTCGCCGCCGCCTACATGGATGTGATCGCTGTGACGACGATCTACGACTGGGTGTCGGCGCCGGTGGGTCTGGCGTTGGCCGCGGCAATCGGTGGCGGCGGCCTGATGCTGGCACGACGGTGGAACTCCGAACGATTGGGCCTGTTGGTCCTGGTGCCGCTGATCGCCCTGGCACCCGTCGTCACCGATGGGGTGACCCTGTTGCTGATCGGGTTCATGCTGGCTCTGTCAGCCGCCGCGCTGCCGGTCCAGTTCGGTCGGGACTGGCTCTGGTTGTATGCCGCGCGCACCGCAGCGGCCACGTTGCCGCTGTTGATCGCCCTGGCATCGACCTCGATCGACGGCCGGCATGACCTCGTGCTCGCACTGACCTGTGGGCTCGCGGCCACGCTGGCGCTGGTGGGCGGAGTGCTGGTGTTGCGCTGGACCACTCGGCCGGCGGCGACGGCGGTTCTGGCTGCGGGCGGTGTCCTGCCCGTGCTGTGCGTGGTGGCGGCCGTCGATCGCGTCATCGCGGCCCTCATGGCGGCGGCGCTGGCGGCAGCCTTGGTGGCGATCGTGGCCATCGGTGACCGCGTGCCCGGGTTGAGCGTCGTGGTCCGCCAGGTGTGGTCGGTGCTGGCGGCGGTGGCCGCACTGGTCTCGGTGCTGGTGGCCTTCGACGGGCCGGTGGCCGGGCCGCTGCTGCTGGCGATGGCCACCGTGGTGGCCGTGGCGGTGGCCGGCCGCGGTGGCGATGTGCCGCGGTGGATCGCCGTGGGCCTGGCCATGATCGGTGGCGTCATCTGCCTCGACTCCGCCGGTCCGGGAACTCTGATACATGCCACGAAACTGTCTGCCGGGCTTACGGTTTCGGTGCTGATCGGCAGCGTTCTGGCGATAGCCGCGGCCGCCGCCATCTCTTGGGCATGGTCGGTCGGCGACGAGGCCGATCAGGAGGTGGTCCGGCTGGTGTGGGTGGCTGCGGCGGTAGTGGCCGGCTATGCGGTCACGGTGTTCACCGTGACCGCAGGCGTGGTCATCGGCGGTACCGGGGCCGGGTTCTTCGGTGGCCACATGGCGGCGACCATATGCTGGATCGCGGTGGCGGCCGGGTTGCTCGGATTCGCGGCACGACGTCCCAGGACAGAGCGCTCGCTGCCGATCGGCGGCGGCATGGCGCTCGTCGTGGCCGCCATGGTGAAACTGTTCCTGTTCGACCTGGGGACTCTCGACGGGATGTTCCGCGTCGCGGTGTTCATCGTCGTCGGATTGGCGCTGCTGGGCATGGGTGCGCGGTATGCGCGCCTGCTCAATCAGCAGGACCAGGGGACCGGCAGGCAGTCGATGTGAGCGTGGCCACAGATTTCCTAATTTGGATTGATTCCAGAATAGGGCTCGTTGTGTATGGCATGAGTACACGTCGAAACGAAACCGATATCCAGGGTTACCAGGCCGCATCTGAGCTCAGCGGGCATCTGCAGCAGGTGCTCGTCGACCTGATCGAGCTCGGGCTGCAAGGCAAGCAGGCGCATTGGAACGTCGTCGGCACCAACTTCCGGGACCTGCATCTGCAACTCGACGAGGTCGTCGATTTCGCCCGGGAGGGCAGCGACACGATCGCCGAACGGATGCGCGCGTTGGACGCGGTCCCCGACGGGCGGTCGGACACCGTAGTGGCGAGCACGACGCTTCCGGAGTTCCCCGCCTACGAGCGCAGTACCGACGAGGTGGTCGACCTCATCACCACGCGGATCTACGCGACGGTCGGCACCTTGCGCGGCGTACACGATTCGGTTGATGCGCACGACCCGACCACCGCCGACATCCTGCACCAGCTGATCGACGGCCTGGAGAAGCTGGCGTGGCTGATCAAATCGGAGAACCGCAAGGTCTAAACGCCTGCCGGCGGTACGGGTGAGGCGGCGCGCATCGGACCGGACTGCTCCAGCCGGGTACGCACCGCCTCGTCGTCTCGGCGCCCGACCAGGTACCAGGTGTGCATCAGGCCCTTGCCCTTGACGTCGACATTGCCGCGCTCCTCCAGTACGAACGCGTGGCAGATCCGCTCATAGACGTTGTGCGGCACTTGAATTCGCCCGGCGACATCGGTGGTCTCCATACGGGAGGCGACGTTCACCGCGTCACCCCAGACGTCGTAGAAGAACTTGCGGGCCCCGACCACCCCGGCCACCACGGGCCCGGCTGCCAGACCGATCCGCAGCGGCACCGCACGCCCTCGCGGGTCCTTGAGGTCGGCGACCGCATCGGCCAGGTCAAGCGCCAGGCAGGCCAGGGCCTCGATGTGATCGGTACGCGGCTTGGGCACTCCAGCCACCACCATGTAGGAGTCACCGCTGGTCTTGACCTTCTCCAGGCCGTGACGATCCACCAGCGCATCGAGGTCGGTGTACAGACGGTCCAGGAAGCGCACGAGTTCCGTGGGGCTGATGTCGCTGGCGCGTTCGGTATAGCCGGCGATATCGGCGAACAGGATCGAGGCGTCGTCATACTTGTCGGCGATGATGGTCCGGGACGGTTCCTTGAGCCGCTGGGCGATCGTGGCCGGCAGAATATTGGCCAGTAGTTGCTCGGATCGTTGATATTCGGCTTCCATCGCCTGTTCGGCCCGAGCGATCTCGCGTAACGACATCCACACTGTGGCAAACACCATTACTCCGGCCGAGACCGCCGAGAGGACGAAGCCCGCGGTCAGCGCCCACGATGGCCCCAGGCCGCGATCATCGGGAACCAGGACTTCCAGCACGATCGCGGCGGCCACCGCCAGTGCCGTCAACGTCCCCGCCAGCACGATGCGCTCGATCCCCAGCACCAGCACCGCCAGCGATGCCGCCACGACGAAGTAGAACTGCAGTCCCGAACCGGTCCCGACGGCGAAGCACATCGTCGACACCGATGCGTAGGCGAACAGGAAGAACGCCAGTGGCGCGATCAGTTCACCGAACCGGTACAGCAGCGGCACCAGCAGGAACAGCGCCGCCGATCCGAGGTTGACGAATCCGAACCGCCACATCGGCCCCCCGAGGACCAGTTGGAAGATTCCGAACCCTCCCGACACCGCGGCCGCGATCCACGTGGCAATGGTCAACACCCGCAGTCGGCTCGACACGCTCTCGGCATAGTGCCGAGTGCGGGCCGGCACGCGGTTGTTCAACGCCATCTCAGGTATGCATACCGACCGGCGGAACTCGCTGACCACCACGAACAAAGGGTATCGCCGCAAGCCACCCCCTTGGCCGACATTGACGCGGCCGCTATTTCGAATCATGGTCCAGCAAATCCGACGGAATGTCGGTATGTCACAATGGGAACTTGTTCCAGTGCGTGCGGTAATCTGCCGCGATCTCTTCTGGGGGGATCTATTCGTGGACCGGTCGTGGGTACGTAACACCGCAGCGGGCTGTGCAATCGCGTGCGGCGCCATGGTGGTTGGGCCGGGCATGCTCGGCACCGGGGTGGCGTCAGCCGATCTGTTCGGCATCGACCTCGACATCTTGGACATCTTCGATCACAAGGACAAGAAGAAGTCCGATCACAGCGCCAAGGTCGGCAACCAGCGCACCGGCGGGGCCAAGAAATCGAACGGCAGCCTCGGCGGGCCGAACGCCTCGGCCGCATCGAAGGCATCGACCGGACCGAAAGCGAAGGTCGGCTCGAGCGGGTCAACGTCATCGGGGTCAACGTCGTCGGATTCAGCGTCGTCGTCATCGTCGTCGTCAGCCCGGTCGGCTGCGACCGAGCAGGCTCCGCAGTCGGCGGGTGTCACGGGTACGGCCGACCAGGCTCCCACCGCGGCGATAACCACGGGCGGTACCGCTGCGGCGGCCCAGGCGCCGTCGGCTGTCGTATCCGGTGGTGGTGGCGGCGGGGGAGCCCCGGCAAATGGCAACCTGGGCAGGGCCCCGAACCTCGCGCCCGTGCCCACCGCCCCGAGCAGTCGGACGATCGTCATCCGATCCACTCCGCCCACGGCGCCGGCCGTGCAGGCACCCGCGGCGCCGGTCGCTCCCGCGCCTGTGGTCGCTCCTCCTGTTCCGGTGATCCCGGCCCCGATGCCGTCCGCGCCGCCGGCGGGTGCACCGAGCGCACCGAGCGCTCCCGCACCGCAGTCCGAACCTCCGGCATCGCAGCCGATCTCAGTACCGGCGGTGCCGGAGTCCTTCCGGATCGGCTACGCCGACTACTTGCGGACGGCCAGCACTTCCGACCTGCTGTTCGCCGTGCTGCCCGGCCTCGGCGGCATCGTGTTGATGACAGCGGCCGGCGGGGTGGCCGGTTTCCGTCAGGCGCGTGCTGCGCAGACGCTGCCGTCACCGCAGATCTCCCGATTCCTGCCCTGACAGCGTTCCGAAGCCCGGTAGCTGAGCGACCCGAGTTGCGGGTTGAAGGACCGGTGCGGATCGGTGCTCCGGATGGATTCATCGCTGTGGGGTCGCATCCGCTGACCCCCCCGCGGTAAATGGCGCATTTCGTGGTCCTTTCATAGGAAATTCATAGGTGGCCCCGCTCTCCGTCGGCGTCGCGTGGGCTTGCGGGGTTACCGCGCAGTACTGGTCATCGCGGTGCCGGCTGGTGTGCCAGCGGATGCGGCTTCGCGGCGATTGTCAAGGCGTTGAACCGATTCCGGCAAACTGACTCGTTTGCGACATATTGACGCACCGGCATGGTTTACTCTTCGGGATCGGGTGCGCTCATCGAGGCGCGTCGCACGTTTGCGGGAGCTTCGTGCAGGGTCAGGCCTCGGATGCCACCGCATCCGGGGCCCGGTCGTTCGCATCCGATCTGCAAATGCATGTTTGCGCACCCGCAGGGTGCCGGCACGGAAGACAGTCGGAGGAACTCGCGATTTTCAGGATCCTGAAGCGGCTGTGGATTCCGCTGGTGCTTGTGGTGGTGGGAGTCGCAGGCGGATTCACCGTGTCTCGGTTGCACGGCGTCTTCGGCAGCCAGAGCCGCCCCGCGTACACCAGCGCCGAGCGTGAGGAGAAGCGGCCCCATGACCCCAAGCACCTGGTTTACGAGGTGTTCGGTCCTCCGGGGACGCTGGCGACCATCAGCTATTTCGATGCCGATGCCGAACCGAAACTCATCAGGGATGCGCCGCTGCCATGGTCGATGGACTTCCCGATCTCCGATGCGACGGCGATGGGAAACATCTCCGCGCAAGGCAATACTGACTCGATCGGATGCCGCATCCTCGTCGGCGACGAGGTGAAGGACGAGAAGGTCAGTACTGGCGTGAGTGCCTTCACCTTCTGTCAGCTGAAGGCCGCATGAGCACGGACAGTGAGCCGATAACGGAGCCGTTGCCCATGGCCAGGCGCCGCCCGTTCATCGCACGCATGGTCCGCGTCCTGTCGGTGCCGATCATCCTGGGATGGTTGGCGGTCACGGTCATCCTGAGTGTGGCCGTGCCTTCGCTCGAGCAGGTGGAGAAAGAGCATCCGGTAGCGATGGATCCCACCGCCGCACCGTCGTTCGAGGCGATGCAGCGCATGGGGCAACTGTTCGGCGAAGCCGGGTCGGGCGCTGTCGCGATGATCGTTCTGGAGGGGGAGCAGCCCCTCGGCGATGCCGCACACGGCTACTACGACGAGATGGTTCGTCAGCTCAAGGCCGACACCACACACGTCGTGCACGTCCAGGATTTCTGGGGCGACCCGATGACCCAGGGCGCCGCGCAGAGCGTCGACGGCAAGGCCACCTACGTACAGGTGACGCTCACCAGCAACGCGGACATCTCGGCGGTCAAATCCGTTGAGGCGATGCGTGCGATCGTGGACCGGATTCCGGCGCCGCCGGGAATCAAGACCTATGTCACGGGACCCGCGGCATTCGCCGCGGATCTGGGCCCGGCCGGCAACAGGACGGTGGGGCTGGTCACCTCCTTGAGCCTCACGGTGATCTTCGTGATGCTGCTGCTCGTCTATCGGTCGATCATCTCCGTGATTCTCATGCTGGTGGTTGTCGGCGTCGAATTGACTGTGGCCCGAGGGGTAGTGGCGTTACTCGGCAGTCTCGGGGTCATCGGTATCACGACGTTCGTAGTCAATCTGTTGGTGGCGCTCGCGATCGCGGCAGGCACCGACTACGGCATCTTCTTCACGGGGCGTTACCAGGAGGCGCGCCAGGCCGGCGAGGACAAAGAGGAGGCGTTCTATACGACGTTCAGCAGCGTCGCGAAGGTGGTCGTGGGTTCCGGCATGACGATCGCCGGAGCGATTCTCTGTCTGCACTTCACCCGCCTGCCGGTCTATCAAACCCTCGGCGTTCCCACCGCCGTGGGTATGACTGCCGCCGTATTGGTCGCTGTCACACTCGTTCCCGCGGTCATCGCCGTGGGTAGCCGGTTCGGGCTGTTCGAACCCAAGCGGAAGCTCACCACCCGGCGGTGGCGGAAGGTGGGCACTGCGGTCGTCCGGTGGCCCGGGCCCATTCTCATCGCGACGTGCGCGGTCTCGCTCATCGGCCTGCTGGCGCTTCCCGCGTACAAACCGAGCTACAACGACCAGAATTACATCCCGCAGGACATCCCCGCCAACGTGGGTTATGCGGCGGCGACGCGCCATTTTCCCCAGTCATTGATGATGGCGCCTGACATTCTGTTGGTCGAGGCCGACCACGACATGCGGAATCCGATCGACTTTCTGGTCTTGAACAAGCTGGCCAAGGGTGTGCAGTCCGTGCCCGGAGTCGCGATGGTGCAGGCGCCGACCCGTCCCGCCGGGGAGCCACTCAAACACTCGACGATTCCGTTCATGCTCAGCATGAGCAACGCGTCTCAAACCCATTTGATGCCGTTCCAGAAGGATCGAATGGAAGACCTGCTGGTGCAGGCCGACGACATGACCAAAACGATCGCCATCGTCAAGCGCATGCAAGCACTGACAGAAGAGATGGTCAGCACCACGCATCAAATGGTCGCCGATACCCACGAGCTGCAATCGGTGACCAATCAACTGCGCGATCACGTTGCGAACTTCGACGACTTCTTCCGACCGATCCGGAACTACTTCTATTGGGAACCGCACTGCTACACGATTCCGATATGTTCGTCGATCAGAGGGGTTTTCGACACGCTCGACGGGATTGACCAAATCACCGTCAAGATGGTCAGCCTGGTTGACAACCTTGATCAACTCGACGCAATTCTGCCGCAATTGGCCGCTCAGTTTCCGGTGATGATCTCAACCATGGAATCCACCCGAACCATGATGCTGACGATGCACAGCACCATGTCCGGGATCATGGATCAGATGGCGACGTCGAACGACAACGCCACCGCGATGGGCAAGGCGTTCGACGCTGCCCAGAACGACGACTCCTTCTATCTGCCGCCGGAAGTCTTCGAGAACAAGGACTTCCAGCGCGTCATGGACATCTTCCTGTCACCGGACGGGAAAGCGGCCCGCATGCTCATCACCCAGCGAGGCGACCCGGCAACGACTGAGGGCATGTCGCTGGTCGATCCGATCGAAACCGCGGCCGAAGAAGCGCTCAAGGGCACGCCGCTGCAAAATGCCTCGGTTCATCTCACGGGCACCGCAGCGTCGGTGAAAGACCTGGTCGAAGCGTCCAAATACGATCTTCTGATCGCGGCTGTCGCCGCACTCTGCCTCATTTTCGGCATCATGCTCGTGGTGACGCGGAGCTTCATCGCCGCACTGGTCATCGTCGGCACGGTGGCGCTTTCACTGGGCGCGGCCTTCGGGCTTTCCGTGCTCATCTGGCAGCACATCCTCGGTATGCCCTTGAACTGGGTGGTGCTGGCGATGTCCGTGATCGTTCTGTTGGCGGTGGGTTCTGATTACAACCTGCTGCTGGTGTCCCGAATGAAAGAGGAGATCGGCGCCGGGATCAACACCGGCATCATCCGGGCCATGGGCGGCAGCGGCAAGGTGGTGACGGCCGCCGGCTTGGTGTTCGCGTTCACGATGTTGGTGATGGTCGTCAGCGATCTGGTCACCATCGGGCAGTTGGGTGCCACCATCGGCGTCGGTCTGTTGTTCGACACCTTGGTGGTACGCGCATTCATGACGCCTGCGATCGCCGCCCTGCTGGGGCGGTGGTTCTGGTGGCCGCAGCGGGTGCATCCACGGCCGCTCAGTGCAACGGGGCGCCCGTCGGGCCGCGGCCAGCTTGTGCGGTCGATCCTGCAGAGAGAAGAGCGCTGACAGCCATGAATGCGCCTTCCTTCTGTGCGGTGAAGGCCGCATGAGCATTCGGCACACAAGCGACCGGCCGCCGTTGATCGCTCGGGTGATCTATCGGCTGTCGCTGCCGATCATTCTCGGTTGGCTGGCGATCACCGCCGTCCTCACCTTCGCGGTGCCCTCGCTCGAGCAGGTCGGGCGGGAAAGCTCGGTGTCGCTGGTTCCCAAGGATGCGCCGTCGTTTCAGGCGATGCAGCGCATGGGGCAGGTGTTCGGCGAATCCGATTCCGACAGTGTGGCGATGATCGTCTTGGAGGGCGACAACCCCCTCGGCCAGGACGCGCGCAGTTATTACGACGATCTGGTTCGTCAGTTGCGGGCCGATACGAAACACGTGCAGCACGTTCAGGATTACTGGGGGGACTCACTCACCGCGTCGGGTGTTCAGAGTGCCGATGATCTGAGTGTCTATGTCCAGCTGAATCTCGCGGGTAACCAGGGGCAGGCCCTCGCGAATGAATCTGTGGAAGCGGTCCGGGGCATCGTGGCGGGAACGCCGCCGCCGCCCGGGGTGAAGGCCTACGTCACGGGTCCGTCCCCGCTGATCACCGACATGAACCACGCCGGTGACACGTCGATCATGAAGATCACGCTGGTGACCCTGGTGGTGATCTGCACGGTGCTGCTTTTCGTGTACCGCTCGGTCATCACCGTCGTGCTCCTACTGGCCATGGTCGGAATACAGGTGCAGGCGGCTCGGGGAGTGGTCGCATTCCTCGGCGATCACCAGGTTCTGGGGCTGTCGACATTCGCGGTGAATCTGCTGGTATCGCTCGGAATCGCGGTCGGCACCGATTACGGAATCTTCTTCATCGGGCGATATCACGAGGCACGTCAAGCCGGCGAAGACCGCGAAACCGCGTTCTACACCACCTATCGCAGCGTTGCCAAAGTGGTTGCGGCCTCAGGTTTGACGATTGCCGGAGCCATTTACTGTCTGAGCTTCACCCGGCTGCCGTACTTCGAGACGATGGGCATTCCATCCGCTATAGGTATGGCCGTTGCCGTCGCGGTTGCCGTCACGCTGGTTCCGGCCGTCATTGCCGTCGGCGGCCGGTTCGGGCTGTTCGAACCGAAGCGGAAGCTCATGGTCCGCCGGTGGCGGGGGGTCGGCACGGCGGTGGTCCGATGGCCGGTACCGATTCTGGCCGGGGCGTGCGCGGTGGCGTTTGTCGGGCTGTTGGCCCTGCCCGGGTATCAGACCAGCTACGACGACCGACTGTATGTGCCCCAAGACATCCCGGCCAATGTCGGATATGCCGCCGCCGAGCGTCATTTCCCCGAGTCGCGGATGACTCCCGACATCCTGATGCTCGAAGCCGACCACGATATGCGCAACCCGACAGATTTCTTGGTCCTACACAAGCTGGCCAAGAAGATCTTCGCGGTCCCGGGGATTGCCACGGTGCAGAGCATTACCCGGCCTGAGGGCAGCCCGATCGAGCGCACGTCGATACCGTTTCAGATCAGTTTGCAGAGCGCCGGCCTTCGACAGATCGTGCCGTTCGCGAAAGATCGCATGAATGGCATGTTGAAGCAGGCGGACGACATGCAGAGAATGATCACCCAGATGGAGGGCACTCACAATCTGATGAAGTTGATCGGCTCGATCACCCACAACACGGTCGAGGTGACCGGGGAGACTGCCGAACTTACTGATGATCTGATGGCCACCGTTTCGAATTTCGACGACTTCTTCCGGCCGCTTCGCAATTACCTGTACTGGGAAGGCCACTGCTACGACATTCCCATTTGCTTCGCCGTTCGATCAGTGTTCGACGCGCTTGACAGCACCGACCAGCTCAGCCTTCAGATGCACAAACTTCTCAACAACTTGGTGAAAGTCGACGCGTTACAGGCGCAGCTTGTCACGCAGTTGCCGCCGATGATCGAGATCATGAAGTCGATGCGAGCCATGATGCTGACGATGCACAGCACCATGTCCGGAATGATCGCCATCATGGATGAGACGACGTCGAACGCCAGCGCGATGGGCAAGATCTACGACGGCGCCCAGAACGACGATTCCTTCTATCTGCCTCCGGAAGTGTTCGAGAACAAGGACTTCCAACGGGCGATGAGCCTCTTCTTCTCGCCCGACGGGAAGGCCGTCCGCCTGATCCTCACGCACCGGGGTGATCCCGGAACTCCCGAGGGCATCTCTCGGGTCGATGCTGTGCGGACGGCAGCCGAGGAAGCGATCAAGGTGACGCCGCTGCAGAACGCTTCCATCCACCTCGCCGGAACCGCTGCGACATACAAGGATCTGCGAGACGGGTCGAAATTCGACCTCTTGATCGCGGGTGTCGCGGCGCTCTGCCTGATCTTCGGCATCATGCTGGTGGTGACGCGGAGTTTGGTCGCCGCACTGGTCATCGTCGGTACGGTGGCGCTTTCGCTCGGTGCCGCGTTCGGGCTCTCCGTGCTCGTCTGGCAGCACATACTCGGCATCGAATTGCACTGGCTCGTCTTGGCGATGTCGGTGATCGTCCTGTTGGCGGTGGGTTCCGATTACAACCTGCTGTTGGTATCGCGGATGAAGGAAGAGGTCGGCGCCGGGATCAACACGGGCATCATCCGGGCCATGGGCGGCACGGGCAAGGTCGTGACGACCGCGGGCCTGGTGTTCGCGTTCACGATGCTTTCGATGGTGGTCAGCGACCTGCGCATCATCGGGCAGGTGGGTTCGACCATCGGTTTGGGTTTGTTGTTCGACACCCTGGTGGTGCGTGCATTCATGACACCGGCGATCGCTGCGCTGCTGGGGCGGTGGTTCTGGTGGCCGCTGCGGGTCCGTCAGCGGCCTTCCAGTGCGGTCCTTGGCCCGGTGCGCCTTCCTTCCGCCCCACTGATCAAGCAGGAGGCCTGATTTCGCGCTTTGGCAGACCTGGGCAAATCATGGGTGAGATCGGTGCGAGCGGATTAGAGTCGGAATTGTCGGGAGCAATGGTTGGGAGGAAGTTTGAATATGTTCCGTCTGTCGTTGACCAGACTGGCCGTCGGGCTCGGCGGCTTGGCCATGTCGTTGACCGCCGGGGCCGGCATCGCATCCGCAGGGCCCAACCTGGATTCCGCGATCAACACGACATGCAGTTACCCGCAGTTGGTATCGGCACTCGATGCGCAGGATCCCCAAGTCCGTCAGGCATTCGACCAATCGCCGATACTGCAGCGCGGCTTGCGTCAGTTCATCGCCGACCCACCGGACAAGCGGGCGAGGACGGCCCAGGACGTGGCCAACGCTCCGATGTTTCAGCCGTATCTCGGCACCATCGAGCAAGCTTTCAACACCTGCAACAACTTCTGATCCCGAGATGGGCGTCCCCGTCATGTGAGGGCGTGGGGCGGCCAAGAGATTGTGCAGCAAATGGCAATTCCCCACGGCAGCAACGCATCTCCGAATACTCTGCCGTCATGAATCAGAGCCGATGCAAAGCCGCGAAGCGCGCAGCAGGTTCCACATACACGATCGGATCGTCGTCGTCGGCGCCGCTCGCGGAGTTGTTCTCGTGAACCCCGCCGGACACAGTGAGTCCGGGGCCCGCCCGGTCGCCTTGTTCGTGTTGGGTGTGCCTCGATCAGGAACATCGGCGGTGACCCGGGTTCTCTCGCTATGTGGCGCCACGCTGCCGGTCGGGTTGTCGGGAGCCGATCCGCGCAATCCACGTGGCTACTGGGAGCCGCGTGCGGCTCTTCATCTCAACAACACGATCCTGCGCAGCCACGGCAGCGCTGTGTTCGACGCGTCGCTGCGCCTGCAGGAGGAAGGCGGGCTCGATGCCGACCAGAAAGCCGCCTGCGTCACCAAGATCGGACAGTTTCTCTCCACGTTGCCGGATGCGCCGCTGGTGCTCATCAAAGACCTGCAAATAACGCTGCTGGCCAGTTTGTGGTTCGAGGCCGCGCGCGCGGCCGGCTTCGATATCGCGGTCGTGAACATGGTGCGCCCCCCGCAGGAAGTCATCGCATCGGGTGCGGCGGACTTCCTGACATTGCCTGAGCTCGGGAGTGCGCTGTGGCTGAAATTCAACTTGTTGGCCGAGAGAGACACCCGCGACGTGCCGCGCGTGTTCGTCGAGTACGCCAACCTCCTCGATGATTGGCGTCGGGAGGTGAAAAGGATCTCGGTCGCACTCGGAATCGATCTGGAGACGCGTGACGAGACCGCCATCGAGGAGTTCCTCACACCGGATCTTCACCGCCAGCGGCACACCGGCCCGGTGACCGAAACCTTCGGCACCGACTGGATTTCCGCCGTCTATGAGACTCTGCACGCGGCGGCGCGCGACGAAACCTGGGATCAGTCCGCGCTGGACCGGGTCTATGCCGAGTACCGTGCGAGCGAGCAGGGTTTCCGGAAGGTGTTCGAGAATTCCCATCGCCTGCACAAGCTCAACCGATTCATCCGGCCATCACTCCTGAAGTTTCGCTACGAGGTCGTCGCGATGGCTCACCGCCGCCGTGGAACGTGGGCCTGATGGGAACTCGCCACGCATCCACCCGCTTTGTATGCCCTGACAATCGGCTCGCATTGGCAGACGAAGCTTTGTTGGCGGAGCATCACGCCGCCGGCATGAATGTGGTCATCCAGGTCACATGGCTGTATGACCGTCCTGTCGATCTCGACGGGCTACGCCGTTTTCACCACTTTCTCGGTCAGGGGTTGTTGGGTCGTCGCATCGAGCGTCCGGCGCTACCGATCGCCCGGCATCGGTGGGTGCTGGACCCCGGACAGTCAGACATCGACATCGCCGAGTCGACCCGCCCGCGCGCTGAATTCGCCACCTGGGTCGATGAACGTTCGCAGCTTCCCGTCAATGCGGAATCGGGTCCCGGTTGGCACATCGGTGTGGTCTCCCTCGATGACGGATCGACCGCCGTCAGCCTGGTACTTTCGCACAACTTGATCGACGGTCTCGGCCTCGCGCTCGTCATCGTCGAGGGAGCCCTGGGTAAGACGCGCGATCTCGGATACCCCCCGCCGCTGTCACGCACACGATTGCGTGCGTTGGGCGAGGACGTCCGACAAACAGCACGAGACGTGCCGGACGTCGCCCGGGCGCTTGTCAGTGCGGTGAGATCAGCCCGGAAGCAGGCTCGCACCAAGGTCGAAAACAAGCGTTCGCCGGCGCCGCGGCCCGCCCCCACCACCGCGGCCGGCGCAGACGACATTGTCCTGGTGCCTGCGCTCACCATCTTCGTGGACCTGGATGACTGGGATGCGCGAGCAGAATCTCTTGGCGGAGCGAGTCATACCCTGGCCGCTGCCTTCGCCGCCAGGTTCGGAGAACGTATCGGGCGGGTACGCGCCGAGGACGGCGCCGTCACGCTCCAGATTCCGATCAGCGACCGCGCGTCAGAGGACGACACGCGCGCGATGGCCCTGTCGTACGCGCGCGTCACCATCGACCCGACGCACGCCACAACGGATCTGCGCGACATCCGGGCCGCAGTCAAGCAGACGCTGGCGAACCTGAAAGAGACGCCGGACGAGTCCGAACAGCTGCTGTGGCTGCCGTCGTTCGTGCCGAAGCGAATGCTCAAACAGATGGTGGCCCGGGCGCCTGCCGATCCCGACCAGGCGGTGTTTTCTTCCTACCTCGGCGATCTGAGCTCATTGATCAGCCAGGCGGATGGCACCGCGGCCGCTTACGCCAATGCTCGAACCACTGGGCAGCGCGAATCGCGACAGCTCCTCGAACGAACAGGCGGCCGCACCGTCATCCTCTCCGGCCGCATAAGCGGCAAGATCTTCATCAGCATCGGCGCGTACCAGCCCGGCGCAGAGAACACGACGTGCGCTTTGCGTGAGCTTGCCGCGAAAACACTCACTGATTTCGGCCTCACTGGGGAAATTCACTGACGCATACGTAAAAGCCTGGGTAGCCTTTAGCATTCGAGCCGAACATCCGGTGCAACAGCGTTGTTCGCAACAGGTCGTCCGGAGATCTCATGTCGAAAGAAACGCTATGAAGTTGGTGCTGGCCAGCTATGGAACTCGTGGCGATGTCGAGCCTTGCGTCGCTGTGGGTTGCGAGTTGCAGCGCCGCGGGCACGATGTGCGATTGGCGGTCTCGCCGGACCTGGTCGGCTTCGCTGAGGCGGCCGGCCTTCCGACGGTCCCGTACGGGCCCGACACAGCGGTGTGGTCGGATGCCCATCGCGACTTCTGGATCCGCTTCTTCGGAAACTTCTGGAATGTCCGGGAACTGGCCAGACTGTGGCGCGAGATGCGTGAAATCGGGGAGTCCGTCGTCAAATTCTGGGAGGAGATCTCTACGACGCTGACATCGCTGGCCGACGGGGCTGACCTACTCATCACCTTCCTGAATTTTGAGCCGCCGGCAGTGAATGTCGCGGAGTACTACGGTATTCCGTTGGCAACGGTGCACGTATCGCCGGTGCGCCCCAACGGCCGGATGCTCGGATTTCTGCCGCCGATGTTGGGGCGCTATGCGCTGATGATGTATGAGTGGGCCAACTGGCGCGGGGTCAAGAAGTTCGACGATGCGCAGCGCCGTCAACTGGGTCTGCCGAAGGCGACAATCTCGTCACCACGACGGATCACCGAACGCGGATCACTGGAAGTTCAGGCGTACGACCAGGTTTGCTTTCCCGGACTGGCCACCGAATGGGCGAAATGGAATGGCCAAAGGCCTTTTGTGGGAGCACTGACGATGGAGTTGACCACGGACGGCGATGACGACGTCGCCGCGTGGATTGCTGAGGGAACACCGCCGGTGTTCTTCAGCTTCGGCAGTACGCCGGTCAAATCGCCCTCGGACACACTGGCCATGATCGAGTCCGCGTGCGCGGAACTGGGCGAGCGGGCGCTGGTGTGCGCCGGGTCGAGCGACTTCACGCAGATGCCTGCTTCCGACCTCGTCAAGGTCGTTGACACGATGAACTTCGCTGCGGTGTTTCCGGCCTGCCGCGCGCTCGTACACCACGGAGGCATGGGCACCATGTCGGCGGGGCTGCGCGCCGGTGTCCCCATGCTGGTTTTCTGGACGGCACTCGATCAGGCGATTTGGGCCGGTCGTGTCGAACGGCTGAAAGTTGGTCTGGGACGGCGTATCTCGTCTGCCACCAGCGAATCTCTTGCCGCGGACCTACGCACGATTCTCGACCCGGTATATGTGGCCCGAGCCCGTGAGGTCGCGACTCAGATGACCAGACCGGACGAAAGCGTTGCCAACACCGCCGATCTCCTGGAACGTTTCGCCGATCGAGGCCGCTTGACCGACGTAGGCTAGCCGTCGCTCAACCCGCGTCTTGCGGAACCGCCAAATCAGATGATGCCCAAGCCTTTCACCACCTGCAACACCCCGATCATCACGAAGATGCCGATCATCACCTGACGGCGATTCGCCAGCGCCCAGTCGTGCACCGGTTGCAGCACCGCCTGGGTTCGCACCGGGGCGATCAGATGACTGACAACGGCGACCTCGAAAACCGCGAACATCGCGACGACGAACAGGATGACGGCGAAGATCTGCGTGCCCGTCGTGGCCCCGGAGGACACGACCGTGGTCGCCACGAACAGCACCAGCGGAAATCCGGGTAAGAACCCCATGCCGCACACCAACGCGACCCACAAAGCCCCACTGTCCCAGGCTCTTTGAAGACGCCCGAAGAGCCGCCGAATCGCGGATTTGTCTTCGGTCGCATCCTCCATGCCGGCAAACGGCGACGTGATCGGGGCCGGCCCCGCCGATTCCATCACCTGGCTTGTGGTGTTGCCGCTCGCTGCGGGGACGGGCACTCGCCCACGCACCCAGAACCGTACCGCGATCAGCGCGGCGACCGACAGCACGAGCACACCCATGCCGAGTTGGATGTGCCGGGTCGCTGCGGTGGCAGCGGGCGCCTGAGGACTGAACATCGGCGCACGGTGCAGCAGCACCACGGGGACAACCAGGGCGGGAATGTTCGTCGTCAGGCAGCCGATCCAGCACACGAGCAAGTTCTGCACCGGGCGTGGACGGGAGATCACGAGAAGGATGAGGGCCAGCAGGGCGGGATTGAACGCCATCACGATCGCCATCCCGAGTAGTGAGCCCCACACGGGCCGGGACACTACCTGCTGCTTGTATGTAATTTGGCGCTTTCGAAACCCTGATGATCTTGATCTGGTCTGCCCGCCGGATATGAGGTCGGGGTGCGGGTGGTGCGATCGTGCCACCGGAGGTCGAGAGCGCTTGCCGTCGTTCCGGTTTGATTGTCGGACAGGTACGCGTTCCGAGGAGACCGATGACCCGGCCGGGATCCGACCGTCGATGGTTCGGCGCGGCCAGTCGGTCCGGTCGGGAACGGGACGATGATGCCCATCCACTGATGGATCCATTTGATCTTCATGTGAGCCTCGCGAGATTCGCGCGGATCCACCTGCTCGGTTTTGGACCGGAACCGACAGGGGATCGGGATAATGACCGATGTCTCTTGGCACCCCACGGGTGCGACAACTGAAAGGCTCGAGGTCTCCGCGATGAAATTTGTGCTGGCTTTCTACGGGACTCGCGGTGACGTCGAGCCCGGTCTCGCGGTTGGCCGCGAGTTGTCGCGCCGCGGACACGAAGTCCAGATGGCCGTCTCGCCGGATCTGGTCGAGTTCGTCGAGACTGCTGGGCCGGCGGCCATAGCGTGCGGGCCCGATGTGCGTGTGTGGCAAGACCTCAACCGCGACTTCTGGGCGCGTTTCTTGCGCAAATTCTGGAAGAACTTCTGGCGGGTCAGGGACCTGGCCGGGTTGTTGCGCGAGGAATGGCATCTATTCGACCAGTACTGGCAGGACGTCAGCAAGACGCTGATGTCGTTGGCAGACGGGGCGGATCTGCTGTTCACCGGTGTAATCGGCGAGGAGGCCGCCGGCAATGTCGCTGAGGCGTGCGACATTCCGTTCGCCATGCTGCACGTGTTCCCGCTGCGGCCCAACGGTCAGCTCGTTCCGGCTCTACCGGCGCGGATGGCGCGCACGATGATGAGGGTGTCGGAGTGGCTGAGTTGGCCCATGATGAAGCGGCTCGAAGATCCGCAGCGGAAGGAGCTGGGCCTGCCAAAAGCAACCGGCCCCTCCGCGTGGAGGGTGGCCGAGCGCGGCTCGCTGGAAATCCAAGCCTACGACCAGATCTACTTTCCCGGACTGGCGGCCGAATGGGCGAAATGGGACGGTCGCAGGCCGTTCGTCGGTGCGCTGGCAATGGAGTTGCCGACGGACACCGACGATGAAATCGCAGCCTGGATCGCTGCCGGTCCACCGCCCATCTGCTTCGGTTTCGGCAGCATGCCCGTCGATTCGGCGGCTGACACGCTCGCGATGATCAGCGGGGCGTGTACCGAATTGGGGGAGCGGGCGCTGGTGTGCGCGGGCGCGAGCGACTTCAGCAACGTCCCGCATCTCGACCATGTCAAAGTGGTGGACACCATGAATTACGCAGCCGCCTTTCCGGCGTGCCGCGCCGTCGTGCACCACGGTGGTGCGGGAACCACCGCCGCCGGCCTACGCGCCGGCGTCCCGACATTGATCCTGTCGACCGACCTGGATCAGACACTGTGGGGAGCTCGCATCAAACAGCTGAATGTGGGTACCACCCGGCGCCTTTCGGCGACTACACAAAAGTCGCTGATCGCGGACCTGCGTACGATTCTGCAGCCGCAGTATGCGACGCGCGCCCGCGAAGTCGCCACCCAGATGACCAAACCCGCCGAGAGCGTTGCGGCCACTGCCGACCTGCTGGAAAAGTTCGCCGAGCTCAGGCGCGTGGCCTGATCGTCTCGGCACAGGCCGGTGGCATCCACTCGACAGCTTGGTCACATCCAAAACTCTTGGAGCTGAAAGTGATAGAGCGTTGGCCGCAGTCTCGATTCGGCTGCTACACCCTTGACTTTGCGACTTCCGGCCTGATCCCGATCGCCATGCTCCATCATGGTCTACGTGGATAGCAGAACCCGCGACATTGCGAACATGCCCCGGGGCGGACCAGACGCTTCCTGGCTGGATCGGAGACTGCAGACGGATCGGCTGGAGTACCTGGATCGCGACGATGTGGACGATCTGAAACGCAAGGTCATGGATTCACTCGACCGCGCCGGGCAACGGCGACGGATCGGTATTCACGAGAAGTGCGCTCGGATGGTGCTGCGGGAGGTTGCCGACGTGCCTGCTCCGAAGATCCTCGAACTCGGAGCCGGCCTCGGCGGGTTGTCGCGCAAGCTGCTGGACACGCATCCCACTGCTCAGGTGACGGTCACCGACATCGAGCCCGCGTTTGTCGCGGGTATGGCAGAAGGCGACCTCGGCAGTCATCCACGCGCCACGGTGCGCGCAATGGATGCGACCGAAATCGATGCGCCGGAAGGCTACTACGACCTCGCGGTGTTCGCGCTGTCGTTGCACCACCTGCCCCCCGAACTCGCCGCCCGCGTGTTCGCGGCAGGTACCCGGGCGGCGAAGAAGCTACTGATAGTCGATCTTCCAAGGCCGCCCGCACCCCTGCACATCGCGTTGTTGGCAGTGGTGCTGCCGCTCATCAGAATTTCTCCGTTGCAGCATGACGGATTCATCAGCTCGCTTCGCGCCTACAGCCCATCTGCCCTGCGTGCGCTGGGCCATCACGCCGACCCGTCCATCAAGGTGGAGTTCCGGACCCGGCGTGGGCTCGGGCCCACGGTGGCGGTTGCCACTCGCTCCTGACCTGGTGACAGCCAGCCGGCCTACGGGCTTTGAGCTACAGGTCAGAGGGTGTTCAAGCCCTTGGCGATCAGCATCGCACCGGCCAACACGCACATGGCGACGAGGATTTTGCGGTGGTGAGCCCACGCCCAATCATGCAGCCGTTGCAGGATGGACTCGGTTTTCGCAGGTGCTGCCAGATAGCTGACGAGGACGATCTCGACGACGGCCAGCATCCCTACGACGAATGCGATGGTCGCGGTGATCTGGGTGCCGACCGCGGCTCCCGAGACCACGACGATCGCCAGCAGGAACAGAGCCACGTCGGGCGGCGCACCGGCAAATGAGAAGCCGATCACGAACGAGACCCACAGGGATCCGTCCTGCCACGCGTCGTGTCCGCGCCGCAGCAGCCGCCGGAACACCGAGCCGCCCTCTGCCGGGGCGTCTCGCGCCCGAGCCAGAAGTCGCGAGACCGGTGTCGACGTATCCGCGTCCGACAGCAGGGTCGACGTGCCACCCGCCGGAGTCGACACTTCCGCCCGCCGGCGCGCCCAGAAGTGCACCGTCAGCACCGTGGCAGTCGTCAGCGCGACCAAACCCATGCCGATTTGAATGTATCCACCGGTCGAACTCTTGGCCCATGATTCCGCGGTGGACTTGAACATCGGCGTGAGGTGCAGCAGCGTCAGTGGAATCACCAACGTCGGGATACACGCGGTCACACAGCCGGCACCGAACATCAGCAGGTTCTGCACCGGCCGAGGCCGCGAGATCACCAGAAGGGTGATGCCAAGGCGCATGGGATCAAGCCCGACCAGAACTCCCAGAGCTAACACCGAACCCCACACCGCCGAAACACTACCCAGGTTGCTCCCGGCTGTCGGCTCTTTTGCCGTAGTTGCTTCGAGCGGTCGCGGCGCGCCAAAGTCCGCTTGCCAGAGCCAACTTCGCCCAGGTGCCGATCCGAGTGGCGTCACGGTTTCGGCACGGGCGGCCCCGGCAAACGCTATCCTCCTTCAGTGGCGTCGAGTTCTCTGAGGTTGGGCGAGTGAACGCGGTTACCAGAGATTGCCGACTGTGCGGATCGACCGGTCCGCATCCGACAATTGAAGTTCGCGAGATGATGTTCGGCACCCGGGAGCTGTTTGAATATTTCAGCTGCGCTGCGTGCGACACTTTGCAGATTCAGGATGCGCTGGAGGGCCAAGACCTCATGCGCCATTATCCGCCAAACTACTACTCGCACAGTGCGTCGGTCCAACCCAGCGCGTTTCGGTGGCTGGTGACCCAGCATGATGCATATAAGCTGCGTGGCGGTGGCAATCGGATGGTCGGCGCGCTCGTGAAAGCGCGAGTTTCCGAGGGGATCTTACGGGTTCTTCTCGGAGGCGACGTCGTACGAATGCTGGCTGAACTCGAAGTCGAGCGTGACGCAAGAATTCTCGATGTGGGTTGTGGCACTGGTGCCCTACTCGACCGTATGAGCAGAATTGGATTCAACAATTTGCTCGGCGCAGATCCATTCATCTCGGCCGATGGCGAGTCGTCCGAAGGCGTGCCATTGATGAAACGAGATTTGAGCGAAATGGATGGCAAATTCGACCTCCTGATGTTCAATCACTCCCTCGAACACGTTCCCGATCCGGTGGCGACACTCAAAGTTGCCCACGAGAAGCTCGCTGCGGGCGGTATGTGCCTGGCTCGGGTGCCCACGACCACGTCAGAGGCCTGGACCACCTACCGCGCGGATTGGGTGCAGGCCGATGCACCCCGTCACATGGTCATACCCTCACGGCGCGGAATGGCAATGGCGGCCGAGAGGGCCGGACTACGAGTGGTCAGGACGTTCGACGATTCGAATCTGGGTCAGTTCCTCGGCAGCGAAGCGTATCGACGTGACGTTGCGGTGACGGATCCCAAGATCCTTCGGATGTTCGGGCCCAAGCAACTGTGGGAGTGGGAGAAACGCGCGTTGTCGCTCAACCAGAAGCAGCGTGGCGACCAGACCGGATTTGTCCTGCGGGCGATGTGAGACGTCGGCCGGCTGGAAATCCGCTCTGCCGCAATCGATCCGCCGGGAAAACGGTGCTCCGCCTCGGCGCGTCTACCGGGCCGTTCCCGCCGAGTCAACTAATGAATCCGAATCAACGAACCCAGCCGAGTGCACGCCAGTTCGCGGCTAGAGTCATCGAAACCGACCGGAAATACAAGCTGGGGGCCCTTTTCACGTGACCGATCACGACGTTCGATCTCTGTACCTCGACCTGATCCGAGGCAACCTCACCAGGTATGGGATGCATGAGCGAATGCCTGCGCAGTGGACCCTGCGACGACGCCTGTATTTCAAGACCCTCAATCGCATGATGGTTCGGGGCGGTGCCCATCGACTCGCTCGCGCCACTCCGAACGAGAATCGCAGCACGCTCGTCCAGCACAAGCGGGACTTGGGCATCGATTGGCCGGCCGAGGCCGAGACGATGATCGGAATGCAGCGACTCACCAGCCTTCAGCGTTGCGTCGAGACGGTACTGGCCGAGGAGATCCCCGGTGACCTGATCGAATGCGGAGTGTGGCGCGGCGGGGCCTGCATCCTGATGCGCGCCGTCCTGGCAGCCTATGGCGATGAAACTCGCAGTGTCTGGGTGGCGGATTCGTTCGAGGGCCTGCCACCCGCAGACCCTGAGAACTACAAGGCCGACAAAGGCCTCAGGACGCAGAGCCTTTCCGGCATCCTCGGTGTGCCCGAAACCGAGGTCAGGGCGAACTTCCAGCGCTACGGACTTCTCGATGACCAGGTGCGCTTTCTTCCCGGCTGGTTCAAGGACACCCTGCACGATGCGCCGATCGATCGCATCGCCGTACTTCGGATCGACGGCGACCTGTACGAATCGACGATTCAAGCTCTCGAGGCACTCTACCCGCGACTCTCTCCGGGCGGCTTCTGCGTCATCGACGACTACCACGATCTCAAGCCGTGCCGGGAAGCGGTGACCGACTACCGGGCGGAGCACGGGATCACCGCGGAGATCATCGACATCGATGGGACTGCTGTGCTGTGGCGTGCGTAGCGAAGACCCGGTAAGGCAAGTGAGAGGCCAGAATCTGCGATGAAGTTCGTGCTGGCGAGCTATGGAACACGCGGTGACATAGAGCCTTTGGTTGCCGTGGGCCGGGAGCTGTTGGGCCGGGGGCACGACGTTCAGATGGCGGTTCCGCCTGATCTGGTTTCTTTCGCCGAGGCAGCCGGGCCGACGGCGGTCCCGTATGGGCCGGATCTGCAGGCTGTGCTGGATGCCCACCGCGACTTCTGGACGCACTTCTTCCGCAATTTCTGGAAGGTCCGGGAACTGATCGAGTTGCGGCGCGAGGTCGTCGAGCCGTTCCTGCAGTGTTGGAAGGAGATCATCGCAACGCTGACGTCGCTCTCCGAGGGGGCCGACCTGCTGTTCACCGGCGTGAACTTCGAGGACGCCGCGGGCAACGTCGCTGAGTATTACGACATTCGGTTGGCCACACTTCACCTGTTCCCGTTGCGGGCCAACGGCCAGTTCGTGCCGTTCTTACCTGCGCCATTGGGCCGTTCCGCGATGAAGGCCTCGGAGTGGGTCGCTTGGCGCAACGCGAAGAGGGTCGAGGGCATCCAGCGCGGTGAGCTGGCGCTGCCGAACGCCACGTCACCGTCACCGTGGCGGCTCACCGAACGCGGATGTCTCGAGATCCAGGCTTATGACGAAGTCTGCTTTCCCGGCCTCGCGGCCGAATGGGCGCAATGGTCTGATCAACGACCCTTTGTCGGTGCATTGACGATGGACCTCCCCGGCGATTCCGATGATGAGGTCGCTTCGTGGATCGCCGCCGGACCGCCGCCGATCTTCTTCGGCTTTGGCAGCTTGCCGATGGAATCCGGTGCCAAGACTCTCGCGATGATCAGTTCCGCCTGTGCGGAGCTGGGTGAGCGGGCGCTGGTGTGTTCGGCCGGAACCGATTTGAGTGACGTCCCGCAATCCGATCACGTCAAGGTCGTCGGGGCGATGAACTACTCGGCCGCCTTTCCCGCTTGCCGCGCGGTCGTACACCACGGGGGATTGGGCACTACGGCCGCGGGACTGCGGGCCGGGGTCCCCACGTTGATCCTGTCCACGGACCTCGACCAGACGCTGTGGGGTACCCGGGTGAAGCGGCTGAAAGTCGGGGCTGCCCGCCGGTTTTCGGGCACCACCGAAAAGTCGTTGGTCGCCGACCTGCGCACCATCCTCGCCCCGCAGTATGCCGCTCGCGCACGAGAGGTCGCCAGGCAGATGACCAAGCCGGCCGAAAGTGTGTTGACCACCGCCGACCTCGTGGAGAAGTTCGCCGGCCTCGGCCGGCCGTGACCTACCGCGAGTCGTGCGACCGGTGAATGTCGGCAGGACAGTGTGTTGAGGCCAGTGACGCCTGTGACGTCGACGTGGCGTCTCTGATCGCACGAACGTGGATCACTCCGCCACGATGCGGCACGAAGGTGACATGTTTCGGCCTTTGCTTCTCACCGGCTGCAGTGGTGGTGCTCAGTTCGACCCTGCGGAGGATCTCACGCAGCACGAGCCGAATCTCGACCATGGCGAAGGTGGCCCCGAGGCACCGGCGGTTTCCTCCGCCGAACGGCAGCCAGGTCGTCGGGCTCAGGGTGGTGCCGAGCATTCGATCCGGGTCGAAATCGTCTGGATCCGGGTACACCGCGGGGCTGGCGTGCACCAGCCCGATCGCCGGGTCGACCATGATGCCGGCCGGAAGCCGATAGCCGCCCACCTCGACCGGCTCCTTCAGAATCCGGCCCGAGCTGAACAGCACCGGCCGGATCCGCAACGTCTCTTTGATCACCGCGTCGAGGTACTCGTCGCCGGCAGGATCCCCCGCCGCGCTCGCATCGGCGGCCTGCACCGCCCTCTCCAACGCCGCCGGGTGGCGCGTCAGCCGTTCGAGCGCCCAGGACAAAGCCGTCGCGGTGGTCTCGTGCCCGGCCGCGATCGCCGTGAGCAGCTGATCTCGCAGTTCGCTGTCGGACATCATCCGACCGTCGTCGTCGGTGGCGCGGACCAGCATCGCCAGAACGTCGGTGCGTTCGGCGAGGTTCGGGTCGGCGCGACGGTCGGCGATCTCGGCGTACAGCAAGGCATCGGCCTCCGCGAATCGCCGGCCCACTCCACGCCACGGATGGTGGCGCCGCAGGCTCGGTTTCGTAATCGCCGGTGTCTCCCACGGTTTCATGTAGAGCAGTCTCGGCACGACCCTGCGCAAGGCGGCCAACCGCGCCGGGTCGCTGGCGCCGATGACGGTCCGCAGGATCACTTCGAGCGTGATGTCGGTCGTCTTGGGCGCTACCGGGAAGCTCTTGCCGACCGGCCAGCCGGCGACGTTCTCGGCGGCGATCTCGATCATCTGGGCGGCTTGGTTCGCGACGGCATCACGATGAAATGCCGGCATCGTCAAGCGACGCAAGCTGTGGTGTGCGTCCTCGTCGAGGACGAACAGGGAGCTGTCGCCGAGAAGTCCCCGAAAAAACCAATGCGCTTCACCGGAATGGAAAACCTTGGGGTCGCCGGCGTACACCGTCTTGATGTCAGCGGGATCGGCAAGGTAGACGACGGTGCCGGACAACGGAATCCGCAGAGTGAACATGTTGCCGTAGCGCCGTTGGCACCCGCTCAGGAAGCGTAAACCGTAGCCGGCCATCAACGCGGACTGCACCACCATGGGAAGCGGAGGTCCAGGCGGCAGTGCGGTTTTCGCGGAATTGCTCACTTCTTCGTGATCCCTAGCTACTAGACGTTACGGATGCCGACACGACGACCTCGGGCTGTGACCGACGCTGATCACCCGTCGCGGGGGAGCACGTACTCCGTGTCGATCCACGGTCGCAGCTCTGGGCTCTACGGTATTTCCCAACGGTACTTTGTCGGCTTGAGTGCGGGGCAACTTCGGCCGATACCGGCGCCGCCCGCAGTAGCCCATGTGAGTGGTGTGCACGGTGTGGTGACGGACTTGCGTCCGGATCGATCCGAGTCGGCACCCCGAGCGGGCGTGCCCGTCCCAAAACGCTGAGCGGATGCCTAGCGCGTAATGATCACTTGAATTTGTAATGCGGACCGGTCGTGGGCCGCACTCGTCGGGCCGCCGGTTCTGCGTCGATGCAAGGCCTCCGTCAGGCAGCAAATTTGGCACACTATGACACGGTCAGCGAAACGGGCGGTGCCGACTGCATCGTCAGGTAGCCGACGCGGCGCAGACTAACGCTCAGTGGCTAATTCGCCATGTTAACGGTGGCGTTTCTATGAAGCGCCGCATCGCGCGAGGCCCGCCGGATGAGGATCAGCAAATATTGACGATTTCCCTAAAATCGCTTGCCGGCCCAGCCGTCTGGGCTAGGTTTAGAACGTGTTCCATTTAACTCGCCCAGATGGTCTGGAGTGCTGGTGAGTATCAATCCATTCGACGACGACAACGGCAGTTTTTTCGTCTTGATCAACGACGAGGAGCAACACAGCTTGTGGCCGGCCTTCGCGGATGTTCCGAACGGATGGCGGGTGGTCTTCGGCGAGGCGGACCGCGCCGCATGCCTGGACTACATCGAGCAACATTGGCCCGACATCCGGCCGAAGAGTCTGCGAGAGCGGTTGGCGCAGGGACGGATTGTTGACCAGTAGCCGGCAGGCCGCGACCGATGGAATCTGATCATGGGAGACTCCCGCTCACGCGGGGCCAGTTGGACATTTGGCTTTCGGAGGAAACCGGTCTCGCGGGCGTCAAGTGGCAGCTGGGCATGCTGGCGCGGATCGACGGCGTCATCGAGCACGAGGTGTTCGAGCGGGCGATTCGCCACGTGGTGCGCGAGGCCGAACCGCTCAGAGCTACTTTCACCGAAGTAGATGGCCAGGTTTTCCAGAGGGTAGTCGACCACCCGGATGTCGAACTCCTCCGCCATGACCTGACGGGCTCGTCTGATCCGGCACGCGATGCGTATCGGGTAGCGTCATCGATCCGACAGACGCCGATGGCGCTCAGCGGCCCGTTGTTCAAGTTCGCGCTGCTACAGACGCGTGCCGACGAGTTCTACTTTTTTGTGTGCTGTCACCACATCGCGATCGACGGAATCGGGATGGGCCTCGTCTGTCACCAGATTGCCGCTGTCTACACAGCAATGGCTGATGACGCACCGCTGCCACCTGCGATCTTCGGCTCGTTGAAGAGCCTGATCGAGTGCGAGTCGGACTATGAGGCTACCGACGATTACCTCGATGATCAGGCCTATTGGGCCAAGAACGTACTGCCCGAAAATGATCAGCGGTATGGGTCAGCCCTCGCCGTCGCAAACGCGATCGGCGAGTATGAGCCTTCTGCGCCAATCCAACTCGCCTCTTCCGTCGTAGCCAGAGCCCGCGGCCTGGCGAAAGCTCTTGGGGTGCGCCGCGCGTCGGTGATCACCGCGGCGTATGCGCTGCTGGTGCACGGCGAGGTGGGTGGATCCGCGGTGGCACTCGATTTTCCGGTGAGTAGACGGGTGCATCCACAGGCCCTGATGGTGCCCGGCATGGTCTCCGGCGTCGTGCCGTTGATTCTCGAGCTGTCGCCCCGATCCACGGTGGCAGACTTGTGTGGGCACGTGGACCAGCAGATCCGGGATGCACTGCGTCATCAACGCTTTCCGCTGCGGGCGATCGAGAACAAGTCGCGATTTCAGGGCACCGGTGAGCCGTCGACCCGGCCTGCGATCAACTTCATTCCGACCATTCCGATAGCCGATTTCCATGGCGCGCCAGGGTCGGGAACTGTCACGCACACGGGACTGGTGGATCAGTTCGGGTTGGTTTTCCTCCAGAAGGACGACGAGCTCTTTCTCAGCACGACGGGTGTAGGTCAGTTGTTCGTCGGTTGCGACGCCCGCGACCTGGCGGACCGGTTCGAACGGGTATTGAGTTCGATGACGGCCGACCCAGGTCGGTTGCTTCCGGCGGTCGACGTCCGTCAACCACCCGACGAATTGGATGCATGCGGAAACCGGGCTGCCCTTGGTGTGGCCCTGCCGGTGTCGGTGTCGATTCCGGAGTTGTTCTCCGAGCAGGTGGCTCGTGATCCGGGTGCGTTGGCGGTCAGTTTCGGTGATGGTTCGATGTCGTATCGCGGACTGGATTCGGCCTCGAATCGGTTGGCGCAGTTGCTTGTCGAGCAGGGCGTCGGTCCGGGTCTGCGCGTGGCGTTGTTGTTCTCGCGGTCGGTTGATGCGGTTGTGGCGATCCTGGGGGTGCTGAAGACGGGCGCGGCGTATGTGCCGGTCGATCCGTCGGTACCCGATGCTCGGCTGGATTTCGTGTTGGCCGATTCCGGTGCGTCGGTTGCGGTGACGACCGCTGATCTGGCCCATCGGTTGGGTGGGCACAACTTGACGGTGATCGATGTCAACGGCCGTGCGGTGTACAGCCGGCCGTGCACCGCGCCGGAAGTGGCGGTGGCTCCCGATGATGTCGCGTATGTGATCTATACGTCGGGGACGACGGGCGTGCCCAAGGGCGTGGCGATTGCGCATCGGAATGTCATTCGTCTGCTTGACGCGATCGGTCGGGACGTGAAGTTGTCGGCGGGTCAGGTGTGGGCGCAGTGTCATTCGTTGGCGTTCGACTTTTCGGTGTGGGAGATTTTCGGCGCACTGTTGCATGGTGGCCGGTTGGTCGTGGTGCCCGAGTCGGTGACACGTTCGGCTGAAGAGTTGCACGCGCTGTTGATCGCCGAGCGGGTCGGCGTGTTGAGTCAGACGCCGTCGGCGTTTTATGCGTTGCAGGCGGTGGATGCGACGCAGCCGGAGAATCCGATGGCGCTGAAGGTCGTCGTGTTCGGCGGGGAGGCACTGGATCCGTCGCGCTTGGGCCCGTGGCTGACCGAGCATCCGAGGCTGCCGCGGTTGATCAACATGTATGGGATCACGGAGACGACGGTGCATGCCTCGTTGCGTGAGATCACTGCCGCTGACGTTGGGCGTGCGGTGTCGCCGATCGGTGTGCCGTTGGCGGATCTGGCGTTCTTCGTGCTCGATGATTGGTTGCGCCCGGTGCCTGCGGGTGCAGTGGGCGAGTTGTATGTGGCCGGCGCGGGTTTGGGTTACGGCTACGTCGGGCGGGCAGAGTTGACCTCGACGCGGTACGTGGCGTGTCCGTTCGGTCGTACGGGCATGCCGGCGACGCGGATGTATCGCACCGGGGATCTGGTCAGCTGGGGTGCCGATGGGCAGCTGCGGTATCTGGGGCGTGCCGATGAGCAGGTCAAGATCCGTGGATATCGCATCGAGTTGGGTGAAGTCCAAGCTGCGTTGACGGAGTTGGATGGTGTCGGTCAGGCCGTGGTGATCGCCCGTGAGGATCGGCCGGGGGACAAGCGGCTGGTCGGCTATATCACCGGTCCGGCCGATCCCGCCGTGTTGCGTGCCGCGTTGGGGGAGAAGCTGCCGCCGTACATGGTGCCCGCGGCCGTCGTCTCCATCGATGCGTTGCCGTTGACGGTCAACGGTAAGCTCGACAAGAAGGCCTTGCCCGCACCGGAATACCAGCATCGCGATGACTACCGGGGCCCGTCGACTCCGACCGAGGAGATCCTGGCCGGCATCTATGCCCAGATTCTGGGCCTGGACCGCGTCGGCGTCAACGATTCGTTCTTCGAACTGGGCGGCGATTCGCTGCAGGCCATGCGCCTGGTCGCCGCGCTCAACCGGACCCTGGACGCCGGGCTCGAAGAACGTGTCGTGTTCGACGCCCCGACGGTTGCCCAATTGGTGCTCCGGATCGGCGCGGAAGAACGCAGGCAGCAGCCATTGCTGGCCGGCGAGCGGCCGGCGGTGATGCCGTTGTCCTTCGCGCAGAGCCGGTTGTGGTTCATCGACCAATTGCAGGGGCCGTCACCGGTGTACAACCTGGCGGCAGGTCTGCGCCTCGAAGGGTCGCTCGATGTCGACGCGCTGGGCGCTGCCTTCGCGGACGTACTCGAGCGCCACGAAAGCCTGCGCACCCTGTTCCCGACAGTGGATGGAACGCCCCAGCAGCTGATCGTTCCGGCGGATCAGACCGGGTTCGCCTGGGACGTCGTCGACGCCGCGGGATGGCCGGAAAGCCGCTTACAGGATGCGATCGAGGAGGCAGCCCGGCACAGTTTCGACCTGGCTACCGAGATCCCGTTGAGCGCAAAGATTTTCCGCGTCGCAGACGACGAGCACGTACTTGTCGTGCTGGTGCACCATATCGCCGCCGACGGTTGGTCGATCACACCACTGGTGGCCGATCTGGGCAGGGCGTACGCCGGCCGGTGCGCAGGGCACGCCCCGGACTGGGAGCCACTGGCGGTCCAGTATGCGGACTACACATTGTGGCAGCGCGCGCAGCTCGGCGATCTTGAGGACAGCGACAGCCGCATCTCCCGGCAACTGACGTTCTGGGCCGACACCCTGGCGGGCATGCCCGAGCGTCTGGCGTTGCCCACCGACCGTCCGTACCCCTTGGTGGCTGATCAGCATGGTGACCGGGTCGATGTGGAGTGGCCGGCCGACCTGCAGCAACAGGTTGCTCGGCTGGCTCGCGATCACAATGCGACCAAATTCATGGTGGTCCAGGCGGCGCTGCTGACCCTGCTTGCGAAGCTGAGCTCCAGTTCCGATGTGGCGGTGGGCTTCCCGATTGCCGGGCGCCGTGATCCGGCCCTCGATGATCTGGTCGGGTTCTTCGTCAACACCTTGGTACTACGCGTGGATCTGGCGGGAGATCCTAGTATCACCGAGGTGCTGGCCCAGGTACGAGCCGGCAGCCTCAGCGCCTTCGAGCATCAAGATGTGCCCTTCGAGGTGCTCGTCGAGCGGCTCAACCCCACCCGTTCGCTGACCCATCACCCTCTGGTCCAGGTCATGTTGGCCTGGCAGAACGTTCCCGGACACGGCACGTCCGGCGGCTTCGCCCTCGGGGACCTGCGGGCCGACCAGATACCTCTGGACACCCATACCGCCCGGATGGACCTCTCCTTCTCTCTGGCCGAACGCTGGACTGAAACCGGTGATGCCGCGGGGATTTCCGGCACGGTGGAGTTCCGCACCGACGTGTACGACACCGCTACTGTGGAAGCGCTGATCGATCGGCTGCAACGGGTGCTCACGGCGATGGCGGCCGACCCGACCCGGCGCTTGTCGACGATCGACGTGGTCGATCCGGACGAACAGGTGCGCCTGGCCACGGTGGGTAACCGAGCAGCCCTGACCGGCCCGTCGCCCGCGCCGATGTCGATTCCGGCGCTGTTCGACACACAGGTGGCCCGAGACCCTGGCGCGGTGGCTGTCAGCTTCGAGGGCAGCCACATCACCTACGGAGACCTCGACCGGGCCGCTAACCGGTTGGCGCACCTGCTCATCGAGCAGGGCGCGGGGCCGGGGCAACAGGTCGCGCTGTTGTTCTCCCGGTCGGTCGAGGCGATCGTCGCGATCTTCGCGGTGCTCAAAACCGGTGCGGCGTATGTACCGATCGACCCCGCGGTGCCCGATACCCGATTGGACTTCGTGCTCAGCGATTCCGCGCCGCTGGCAGCGGTCACCACCACGGATCTGGCCGATCGGCTGTCCGGGCATGAACTGAGCGTGGTCGCGATCGACGACGCCGCGGTGGCCGGGCAGCCCGATACCGCCGTGCCGGGACCCGCGCCGGACGATATCGCCTACCTGATCTACACCTCGGGCACCACGGGCGTGCCCAAGGGGGTGGCGATCCCGCACCGCAACGTGACCCGACTCCTGCAGGCACTGGACGGGTATCTCGAACTGTCGACGGAACAGGTTTGGGCGCATTGCCATTCGCTGGCCTTCGACTTCTCCGTGTGGGAGATTTTCGGCGCCCTGCTGCACGGTGGGCGGGTGGTCGTGGTGTCGGATTCGGTGGCGCGGTCTCCTGAGGAGCTCCACGCCCTGCTGATCGATGAACGCGTCAGCGTGTTGAGCCAGACGCCATCGGCGTTCTATGCGCTGCAGACCGTGGACGAACTCTCGCCGGCATCCGGGTCTGAGCTCGAACTCGACCTGGTCGTGTTCGGTGGTGAGGCGCTCGACCCCACGCGCTTGGCTGAGTGGCTGCAGGACCATCCGGCATTGCCGCGGTTGATCAACATGTACGGCATCACCGAGACGACGGTGCATGCCTCGTTCCGTGAGATCACGTCCGCTGACGTCGAAGCGGCGGTCAGCCCGATCGGCGTTCCGCTGAGTCATCTGGCTTTTTTCGTGCTCGACCGTTGGCTGCGGCCGATGCCGGTCGGTGTCGTGGGCGAGTTGTACGTGGCCGGTGCGGGTTTGGCGGCCGGCTACGTGGGTCGGCCGGGCTTGAGCGCGTCGCGGTTTGTGGCCTGCCCGTTCGGGACACCGGGAACGCGGATGTATCGCACCGGGGATCTGGTCTGCTGGCGCCAGGACGGGGAACTGCACTACCTGGGACGTGCCGATGAACAGGTCAAGATCCGTGGTTATCGCATCGAATTGGGCGAGATCCAATCGGCACTGACAGCTTTGGACGGTGTCGAGCAGGCCGTCGTGATCGCGCGTGAGGAGCGCCCCGGCGACAAGCGCCTGGTCGGCTACGTCACCGGGCCCGCCGATCCTGCCGAGTTGCGTGCGGCACTGGGGGAGACGCTGCCGCCCTACATGGTGCCCGTCGCGGTTGTCGCCATCGACGCGTTGCCGTTGACGGTCAACGGCAAACTCGACACCCGTGCGCTGCCGGCGCCCGAATACCAGGACGTCGACCACTACCGCGCCCCGGCCACCCGCATCGAAGAGCTGCTCGCCGATATCTTCGCCCAGGTCCTCGGGCTGGAGCAGGTCGGCGTCGACGATTCGTTCTTCGACCTTGGTGGCGACAGCATTTCGGCCATCCAGGTGATCTGGCGTGCCCACAGTGCCGGCCTGACGGGTCGCCCGCGCGACATCTTCGTGCAGCAGACCGTTGCCCGGTTGGCGCGGGTGGTGAGGATGGCCGACAACACCGGCAGCGTGACCGACGTGGGGCTCGGCCCGGTGGTGGCGACCCCGATCATGTTGTGGCTCAAGAGCCTGGAAAGTCCCGGTGGCCCGATCGACGAGTTCAACCAGACCGTGGTGCTGCAAGCCCCGGCCGGTGCCACCGACGCCGACGTGGTGATCGTGTTGCAGGCGTTGCTCGATCGGCACGGCATGCTGCGCCTGCGCGCCGCGGACGACGGGGCGGGCGGATGGTCGCTGACAGTGCCGGACGCCGAAGCGGTGGACGCGCGCGCGTACCTGTGCACCGTGGACCTGTTGACCGAGGACGCCCTGGCGGCGGCGCGATCACGGTTGGATCCTGCCGCCGGCGTGATGGTGAGCGCGGTGTGGAGCTCGTCCACGGGACAGCTGGCATTGGTCGTCCACCATTTGGCCATCGACGGCGTGTCGTGGCGAATTGTCTTGGAGGACATCAACATCGCCTGGACGCAGCATCGCGGCGGACAACCCGTGCTGCTGCCCCCGGCGGGCACGTCGTTTCCGAGATGGGCCGAACTGCTGTCGGAGTACGCCCGTCATCCCGACGTCGTCGCCCACGTCGACGTGTGGCGGCAGGTGGCATCGATCCCCGCCGCGTTGCCGGCACCGCAACCGGCCGATGACACGTTCGCCACCGCGGGTTACCTGACCGAGTTCCTGGATGCGGAGACCACCCACATGCTGCTCGGCGACGTGCCTGCGGCATTTCACGCCGGGGTGCACGAGATCCTGTTGATCGCTTTCGCTTTGGCGTGGGCACAGTACCTGGGTACCGGCGGCGCCCCGATCGCGATCGACGTGGAGGGTCACGGGCGCCAGGACGATGTGGCCGGTCTGGGCGGTGGTGAGGACAGAGGTGTCGACGTGTCCCGCACCGTCGGGTGGTTCACCACCAAGTACCCGGTGTCGTTGAGCTTCGGCGGCCGGGGCGGGGGGCTGCGCTGGACTCAGGTGGTGGCCGGTGATGCGGCGCTCGGTGCGGTGATCAAAGACGCCAAAGAGCAACTTCGATCCCTGCCCGACGGGCTGACCTACGGTCTGCTGCGCTATCTCAACCCCGAAAAGGAGCTGCCGGCAGCCGATCCCGTGATCGGATTCAACTATCTCGGACGGCTGGGCTCCCCGGCGGCCTATGCGTCTGGTGACGTATGGCGCTTCAGCCAGGAAGGCCTGTCGTTGACCGGCGCCGCCGGAGCGATGCCGATCGTGCTGGCGCACTCCGTCGAGCTCAACGCCGTCACGATCGACACCGACACCGGTCCGCATCTGAACGCCACCTGGACGTGGGCTCCCAGTGCGCTGGATCGCACGGCCGTCACCCGCATCAGCCGGTTGTGGTTCGACGCGCTGGCAGGCATCTGCGCCCACGTCAGGCGCGGCGGGGGCGGGCTGACGCCGTCGGACATCGCGCCGGCCCGGCTGAGCCAGCAGCAGATCGACGCCCTCTACGATGAATTTCCCATCGCCGACGTGCTTCTCTTGACGCCCCTGCAGCAGGGACTTCTGTACCACGCCGGCATCGCGAACAGCTCCGGCGACGACGTCTACGCGGTGCAGCTGGATCTGGCATTGAGCGGTCCGCTCGACGTTCCGCGGCTCCGCGATGCCGTGCAAACAGTGGTCCGCCGGCATCCGCATCTGGCGGCCCGTTTCTGCCCCCAATTCGAGCAACCCGTGCAGGTCATTCCCGCCGACCCGGTGCCGCCCTGGCGGTATGTCGAGTTGGGCGCCAAGGGGATTGGCGTCGACGACGAGATTCAGCAGATATGTGCGGCCGAGCGCGCGGCGGTGTGCGATCTGGAGAACCAACCTGCCTTCCGGGCCGCGCTCATTCGCCTCGCGGACGGCCGGCACCGGTTCGTCCTGACCAACCATCACATCGTGCTCGACGGATGGTCGATGCCGATTCTGATGCAGGAGATCTTCGCCTGCTACCAGGGTCTGCGGCTGCCGGCGGCCTCGCCGTACCGCAGTTTCATGACGTGGTTGTCCGAACGCGATCATCATGCCGCCCACGCGGCATGGCGTGAGGTGCTGGCCGGTTTCGACACCCCGATTCTGGTCGGACCGCCGCAGAGGCTGCGGTTCGGGGAGCGATGCGTCGCCTTGTATCGGGTGCCTGCGAAGACCACGCGGGCCCTCACCAAACTGGCCCGCGCGCATCGCACCACCGTCAACGTCGTACTGCAGGGTGCCTGGGCGCTCCTGCTGAGCTCGCTGACCGGCCACCGTGACGTCGCATTCGGAACTGTCGTCTCGGGCAGACCTCCCGAGGTCGACGGTGCGGATTCGATGGTCGGTCTGCTGATCAACACCGTGCCGGTGCGGGCCACCTTCACACCGGACACCACCACGGCCGATCTGCTCGATCAACTACAGAGCGCCCACAACGACACGCTCGAGCACCAGCACGTGGCGCTCAGCGACATCCACCGCATGACCGGCCAGGACAGCCTGTTCGACACCGTGTTCGTCTACGAGAACTATCCGACCGAGGCCAAGGCGCAACCGGATGGCGACGGCTTGACCATCACCGGTTTCAGCAGCCGCGACTACTACCACTATCCGATCTCGGTGCAAGCCGGGCCGGGCCGCGAATTGGAACTCCGCGTCCAATACGACACCGATGTCTTCGACGCGGAAACCATCGAAGCGCTGATGGAGCGCTTCAAGAAAGTCCTGGTGGAGATGGCCGCCCATCCCGGGCGCCGCGTGTCGTCGCTGGGTCCGTTGACGAAGACCGACCGGTTGGACGCGTGGGGCCGCACGCCGGTGCCGCCGTCCGACGTCACCGATACGGATACCGATACCGACGGTGCCTACTGCCCTCCGGCCACCTTGATCGAGCAGATTCTGGCCAGCATCTTTGCCGAGGTGCTGGGCGTGGACCGCGTCGGGGTGGACGAGTCGTTCTTCGATTCGGGCGGCGATTCGATTTCTGCGATGCGCGCCATCGCCGCGATCAACGGGGCCCTCGACGTCGAAATCACGATGCTGACGCTGGTCGACGCCCCGTCCGTACGGAGGTTGGCTCAGGAGTTGTCCAACGCATCCGCTCTGTGACGGACCGGCCGCTCACGCGCGGCCGGTCACCACATGTAGGGCACCAGGCGGTAGCGCGCCTTCTCCGCGTATTCGCGGTATCCGTCCAATTCTGCGACGAGCAGCTTTTCCTCATCCCGGATGCGGAAGATGAGCACGATGAGGCCGGGTATGACAGGCAGAAGTCCCCAGTAGGAGCCGAGCGCCAGGGGGAAGCCGACGATGGTCAGCACGTTGCCGGTGTACATGGGGTGACGTACCAGCCCATACAGGCCGGTGGAGGCCAGCTTCTGGTCTGTCTCCACCTGCACGGTGGACGCCGCGAAGCTGTTCTGGATGACCACCAGGCTCGTGACACCGAGCCCGACGGCTACCAGAACGTCGCCGGCCACGCAGATCGCCCCTGGTACCGACGACCAATCGAAGCGGTGGTCCAGGGCGCTGACCACCACCATCGTCGCCAGCGACAGGTACCAGGCGGCGATCAGGACCTTCTGCACCACTCGGCTTTCGGCAGCCGGTCCTGCGTGCTTACGCCGTTGGTGTGCCTCGGGATCTGCGCGTTGCAGGTAGATGCTGGGGATCCACGTCGAAAGCGCGAACACCACGAGAAACACCCAGGCTTGCCAGAAGTCGAGGGTTCCGGCGAGTGAGAACAGGACCAACCCGAAGACGATGAGTTCGATCAGCCCGAATGCCACCACTCGCGCAACGGCTTTCACGAATCCTCCTGTCGTTCACCGCAGCACAGACCGCGGCGGGCGCAACAACGCTCGGCTCAACCTACCGTCGGTCAGTCCGCAGGAGGGTGCGATTGGTCTCAAGGGCTGAGCGGGATGTTCGGCGCCGCGCTGATCGGGTATCTGCCCGCCGCGCTCGTCGCCTGCGCCACTGCCATTGAATGACAGCGTGTGGTGCCCTCGGTGAGATTCGAACTCACACTGTACGGGTTTTGAATCCGTTTCCTCTGCCAGTTGGGATACGAGGGCGTGCCGATCAGTACTGCGGCCTACCACCATAGAGGATGGACCCGCGGTCGCCGAACGGTGGCCTCCACGACACAATGTTCCCCATGACCGGGTCACCGAACGACGCTGACAGCCCCCGCCGCGTGCTCATCGCCGAGGATGAGGCGCTCATCCGGCTCGACCTCGCGGAGATGCTCCGTGAGGAGGGCTACGAGGTCGTCGGTCAGGCGGGTGACGGCCAGGAGGCTGTCGAGCTCGCCGAGTCGCTACGCCCGGACCTGGTGATCATGGACGTGAAGATGCCGCGCCGCGACGGCATCGATGCGGCCTCTGAGATCGCCAGCAAGCGCATCGCCCCGATCGTCATCCTGACGGCGTTCAGCCAGCGGGAGCTGGTCGAACGGGCCCGCGATGCCGGGGCGATGGCCTACCTGGTCAAGCCGTTCAGCATCACCGATCTGGTGCCGGCGATCGAGGTGGCGGTCAGCCGGTTCAGCGAGATCTCCGCGCTGGAAAACGAAGTGGCGACGCTCGGCGATCGGCTGGAGACCCGCAAGCTCGTCGAGCGGGCCAAGGGTTTGCTGCAGAGCAAACACCAGATGACCGAGCCCGAGGCGTTCAAGTGGATTCAGCGGGCCGCGATGGACCGCCGAACCACCATGAAACGCGTGGCCGAAGTCGTGCTGGAGACGCTCGAAGATTCCGAGGAAGCGTCCGCGCCGGAGAACTGATCGGCGGCCCCGGTTGTTAATTGTGCGTTTCTGCCGGGCCGATATTCCGCGTTCAGCCAGTACCCGCGAGAGAACCATTCACTCAACATCCCGCACTGCGGCCGGTGGTTGGCTATGTTCTACCCGAAGCATCGGCGCCCGACCTTCACAAGGTCAGGGCGCCGGTGCCGCTGACAACTCTGACCCGGAGGTGAAGCGTGCGCGGTCGCGTGGCACGGAAAGCATTTGCTCTCGGAAGTGCGGGTGTGGTTGCGCTGGCGATTGCCGGCTGCAACCAATCCTCGCCGGAAGGTGAGACATCGCAGACCGATTTGAAGATCGTCGAGAAGGTTCAGATCGACGAGAACGGCGCCGAGGTCAAGGCGGCCGCCGATGTCGCCCCCGCCGATCCCGCCGGTGACGGCAAGGCCAACTGCCCGCCGGTGATGATCGGCATGATGGGCGCGCTCAACGGTCCGGACGCTGCGCTCGGCATCAACATCAAGAACGGTGTGCAGCTGGCGATCGACAAGCACAACGCGGCCAACGCCCATTGCCAGGTGCAGCTCAAGAGCTTTGACACCGAAGGCGATCCGCAGAAGGCCACCGGCGTGGCCCCGCAGATCGTCGACGAGGCGTTCATCGTCGGCCTGATCGGGCCGGCGTTCTCCGGCGAGACCAAGGCCACCGGTGACGTGTTCAACCAGGCCGGCCTGGTCGCGGCCACCGCGTCGGCCACCAACGTCACGTTGAGTGAGAACGGGTGGCGGACCTTCTTCCGTGGCCTGGCCAACGACGGCGTCCAGGGGCCTGCGGTGGCGAACTACCTCAAGAACACTTTGGGCCACAAGAAGGTGTGCGTGGTCGACGACAGCACCGACTACGGCCTCGGCCTGGCCCAGGCTGTGCGTGAAACCCTTGGCCCGGTTGCAGATTCGTCGTGCAACATCTCGGTGAAGAAGGGGGACAAGGAGTTCTCGGCCGCGGTCACCCAGATCAAGGGTGCCGCTCCTGATTCGGTGTTCTACAGCGGCTATTACTCCGAGGCCGCGCCCATCGTTCAGCAGCTCAAGGACGGCGGTGTGACGGCGACGTTCGTCAGCGCCGACGGCACCAAGGACCCGGAGTTCGTCAAGCAGGCCGGCGAATCGTCGAAGGGTGCCCTGCTGTCGTGCCCGTGCGGTCCGGCCACCGGGGCGTTCGCCGACGAGTACACCAAGAAGTTCAACCAGGCGCCCGGCACCTACAGCACCGAGGGTTATGACCTGGGCACCATCCTGCTCAAGGGCATCGATTCCGGTGCCATCACCCGGCCGGCTCTGCTGGACTTCGTCCGCAAGTACGGGGGCCAGGGGGTGGGCCGCAAGTACCAGTGGACCGACAAGGGCGAGCTCACCACCACGCTGATCTGGATGTACGAAGTCAAGTAGCCGACCAGGCGAAACGCGTCCGAGACCTCTCCCTGGACTCGGACGCGTTTCGTTACACACCACGAACTCAGGAGCCGCCGCCGGATGATCCACCAGTGCGTCGAGCAGTCCGCCTGCCTGGCCTCCAACATCAGCTTCAATCTGGATGGCCTGCGAGACGGCTTCTGGCAGTTGACGATCGACGGTCTGTCCTGGGGCGCGATCTATGCGCTGGTGGCTGTCGGTTACACCCTGGTGTTCGGTGTGCTGCGCCTGATCAACTTCGCCCATTCCGAGATCTTCATGCTGGGCATGTTCGGCGCCTACTTCTGTCTGGACGTCATTCTCGGTTTCACCCCGAGCGGCAACGCCTACAACAAGGGTGTCGCGCTGACCGTGCTGTACCTCGGTGTCGCCATGCTGTTCGCCACGCTGGTCTCGGGTTCGGCGGCGATCGGTCTGGAATTCATCGCCTACCGGCCGCTGCGAAAACGCAACGCCCGCGCGCTGACCTTCCTCATCACGGCCATCGGGATGTCGTTCGTGCTGCAGGAGTTCGTGCACTTCGTGTTGCCGAAGCTCTTGAAGGGCTACGGCGGCAGTAACGCTCAACAACCGATCGTCCTGGTCCAGCCCAAAACGCAGTTCACGATCTTCGGCGCCACGGTGTCGAACGTGACGCTGGTGATCGTGGGCGCGGCCCTGGTGTTGGCGGTGCTGACCGACATCGCGATCAACCGCACCAAGTTCGGCCGCGGCATCCGGGCCGTCGCACAGGACCCGACAACCGCCACGCTGATGGGTGTCTCCCGGGAACGCATCATCATGCGGACCTTCCTCATCGGGGGTCTGCTGGCCGGCGCCGCAGCGCTGCTCTACACGTTGAAGGTCCCCCAGGGCATCATCTACTCGGGCGGATTCCTGCTCGGCATCAAGGCATTCTCGGCAGCCGTGCTCGGCGGTATCGGCAATCTCCGTGGGGCACTGCTCGGCGGTCTGCTGCTGGGCATCATGGAGAACTACGGGCAGGCCGTGTTCGGAACGCAGTGGCGCGATGTCGTGGCGTTCGTCCTGCTGGTGTTGGTCCTGCTGTTCCGGCCGACCGGCATACTCGGTGAAAGCCTCGGGAAGGCGCGGGTATGAGCGAGCATCACGGTTCAGAGTCCGCCGGGGCGGTGACCAAGACGTTGCTGGCTCCGGGCGACGCCCTTCGGGGCTGGTGGTCGACGCTGCCGCGGTCGGCCAAATGGCTTGCCGGGATAGTGGGTTTCGGATTCCTGGCACTGCTTCCGCTGATCACACCCAGCTTCCTCAACACCCCCGGAATCAGCTTCGGCGGCACCATGGCACAGTTCGCGATGATCGCCATCATCGCCATCGGCCTCAACGTCGTGGTCGGGCAGGCAGGCCTGCTGGACCTCGGCTACGTCGGCTTCTACGCGGTGGGCGCGTACACGGTCGCGCTACTGACCAGCCCCGACAGCCCGTGGAACAAGGTGGGGCCCGACGGCTTCTTCAGCAAGGACTGGGCCTGGCTGTCCTGCGTGCCGCTGGCCATGGCCGTCACCGCGCTGGCCGGGCTCATCCTGGGGACACCCACCCTGCGGTTGCGTGGCGACTATCTGGCCATCGTCACCCTCGGCTTCGGTGAGATCATCCGGCTGCTCGCCGACAATCTGTCCGATGTCACCAATGGCTCGCGCGGGCTCAACCAGGTCGCCTATCCGCGACTGGGGGAGAGCGAGAAGCTGCCCAACGGGGTGTTCTCCAGCGGCAACTCGGCAGGCGAGGCGAACTACGGCACATGGTGGTTCTGGCTGGGCCTGATCCTGATGATCGGCATCCTGCTGCTGGTGGGCAACCTGGAACGCAGCCGGGTCGGTCGGGCCTGGGTGGCGATCCGCGAGGATGAGGACGCCGCAGAGGTGATGGGCGTCAACACTTTCCGGTTCAAGTTGTGGGCGTTCGTGATCGGTGCCGCGATCGGTGGGCTCTCGGGGGCGCTGTATGCGGGCCAGGTCCAGTACGTCGCGCCGCCCACATTCAACATCATCAACTCGATGCTGTTCCTGTGCGCGGTGGTGCTCGGCGGTCAGGGCAACAAGCTCGGCGTCATCTTCGGCGCGTTCATCGTGGTGTATCTACCCAACCGGCTGTTGGGCGTCGAGTTCCTCGGCATCAACCTCGGTGACCTCAAGTATCTGTTCTTCGGTCTCGCACTGGTGGTGCTCATGATCTTCCGGCCGCAGGGCCTGTTCCCGGTGCGCCAGCAGCTGTTGACCTACGGACGGTCGGCTCGACAGTTGTTACGCGGCAGCACGGAAAGCGAGCCGGTGCGATGAGCGAGCCCATGCCCGGCGTGACCGAGAGCGTCGAGGAACTGGCCGGGGTGCACCGGGAGATCCAGGCCGCCGAAGGCGAGACCCTGATGGAGATAAAGGATCTCACCGTCAGGTTCGGTGGACTGGTCGCGCTGGACTCGGTGAGTTTCAACATCCGCCGCGGCGAGATCCTGGGTCTGATCGGCCCCAACGGTGCGGGCAAGACCACCTGCTTCAACGCGGTCACCGGTGTGTACCGGCCCAGTGCGGGTTCGGTGACCTTCGACGGCGCCCCGCTGGGCCGGATCAAGCGTCACCAGATCACCCGCAGGGGCATCGCCCGCACCTTCCAGAACATCCGGCTCTTCGGTGAGATGACCGCACTGGAGAACGTCATGGTGGGAACCGATGCGCGGCACAAGACTTCGGTGCCGGGCGCCCTGGCGCGGTCGCCGCGGCACCGCAGGGAGGAGCGGTCGGCGATCGAGAGATCGGCTGCGCTCCTGCACTTTGTCGGCATCGCCCATCGCGGCGAGGAGAAGGCCAAGAATCTGCCCTACGGTGATCAGCGGCGCCTCGAGATCGCTCGCGCGCTGGCCACCGAGCCCAAGCTGCTGTGTCTGGACGAGCCGGCTGCCGGATTCAATCCGGCCGAGAAGGCGTCTCTGATCGAGTTGATCCGCAAGATCCGCGACGACGGCTACACCGTGCTGTTGATCGAGCACGACATGCGGCTGGTGATGGGGGTGACCGACCGCATCGTGGTGCTGGAGTTCGGCCGCAAGATCGCCGACGGATTGCCGCACGAAATCCGCGAAGACCCGACGGTCATCGCCGCCTATCTGGGGGTACCCGATGACGAACTCGACTGAGACCAGCAGGCCGGTGCTGCTCGAGGTCCGCGACGCGGTGGTGCACTACGGCCGGATCAAGGCATTGCACGGCGTATCGCTGGTGGTGCACGAGGGGGAGTTGGTCACGCTGCTCGGCTCCAACGGGGCAGGCAAGACCACCATGATGCGGGCGATTTCGGGCTTGCGTCCGTTGACTTCCGGATCGGTGTGGTTCGAGGGCCGCGACATCTCCCGGGTGAAGGCACATCAACGCGTCATCGACGGACTGATCCAGGCCCCCGAGGGGCGCGGCGTGTTCCCCGGGATGACGGTGCTGGAGAACCTCGAGATGGGTTGCTACGGACGTAAATTCGCGTCCCGTGCGGAGCACGACGAGCGGTTGGGATGGGTGTTCGACACGTTCCCCCGGCTGGCTGAGCGGCGGTCCCAGGTGGGCGGCACCCTCTCCGGCGGGGAACAGCAGATGCTGGCCATCGGCCGGGCCCTCATGGCGCGCCCGAGAGTACTGCTGCTCGACGAGCCGTCGATGGGATTGGCTCCGATGGTGATCTCGCAGATCTTCAAGATCATTTCCGAGATCAACGCGCAGGGCACCACGGTGCTGCTGGTCGAGCAGAATGCCCAACAGGCGCTGAGCCGGTCGGACCGGGCCTACATCCTGGAGACCGGAGACGTCACCCGTACCGGAGACGCGCGGGAATTGTTGGCAGACGACAGCATTCGTGCCGCATACCTTGGGGTCGCGTAGTCGATGGTGGGCAAATCGATCGCGTTGTTCGTGCTGGCGGCCGTCCTGGAGATCGGCGGCGCCTGGTTGGTCTGGCAAGGCGTTCGCGAGCATCGCGGTTGGATGTGGATGGGCGCCGGGGTGATCGCGCTCGGTGCCTACGGCTTCGTCGCGGCGTTCCAGCCCGACGCGCATTTCGGCCGGGTCCTGGCTGCCTACGGCGGGGTGTTCATCGCCGGGTCGCTGTTGTGGGGCATGGCCGCCGACGGATTCCGGCCCGACCGCTGGGATGTCACGGGTGCGCTCGTGGCCCTGGCCGGGGTCGGTCTGATCATGTACGCGCCACGCTGAACGGTTCAGTCCAGATGGGCGCTGTCGTCGTCGAGATCGTCGCGGCTCAGGCCCATGGGCGTGGCGGCCGGAACGTCACCGGTGGCCACCACCTGTCGGGTGATCGGCGTCAACACCCGGAACAGGGTGGTGATCTCGTCGTCGGTCAATGCATCCAGCGCACCCAACGACAGCGCGTCGGTGCGGTCCTCGATTGCCTGCTTGATGTCTCGCCCGGCGTCGGTGAGGTTGCCCTGGGCGTCCAGCCAGCCGCGTGAGCGCAGCTGGCCGGCGTAGCGCTCCCACTGCTCCTCGTCGTAATCGCGGCTGCGCATGATCATCTCGCGTGGCACCCGACCGGCCGCGGCGTGCAGCACGTTGCATTCCCGGCCACTGATCCCTTCCGAGACCAATACAGCGACGTGGGAATCGCCGCGTTGCTCGCGCAGCAGGGTGACCGCGTGCCACAGCTTGGCGATCGGCTCGTCGGGCCACGGCAGTGCCCGGTTGGCGGCGTAGAGAGGACGGCCGTCCAAGGGGGCAGTGCGGGCGGCTTTGGCGGACAGCTCGGCGGCAAGACGCGTCGACTCGGAGTCCGCGACGCCGGATCGGCGCAGTGCCGCCACCGCCGAGTCCGAGCGCAGCGCCAACAGTGTTGCTGGACTGGCTATGTCCCAGACTGCGGGCAGAGCCTTCGCGACCCGCTCTAGGGTGAAGTTGTAGAACGCGGCGGCGACGACGGCCGGCACGATGCCCAGCGGGGCCGACCGGGCGGCGAAGTAGCCCATCCAGAAGCCGCGGAAGCCGAGGGCATCGAGCGCTGCGCGCGGCTCGGGGGCGAAATAGGTGACACCGTGCACCGGTTCCAGACGATCGAAGAAACGACGTGCCAATGCGGGAGAACGGCCCATTCGCCTAGTTAAACATCGGGGCGATCACCGTTGGTCACCGCGGTGGCGGCCTCGTCGATGATGGCTCGCATCGCCTGTTCAGCGCCGTCCGCGTCCCGCAGCCGAATGGCCCGGGCCACCACATCGTGCAACTCGATTGCCGCCGGATTGGGGGTGTCCGGCATCAACCCGTGTTGGGTACGTCCGGCCAGGACCTCGGCCACCACGTCACTGAGGGCGCGGAACATCTCGTTACCGCTGGCCTCAAGGAGGGTCTGATGGAAGACCTTGTCCGCCAACAGGTATGCCTGGAGATTGCCCGAGCGCCCGTGCACCACCATGTCGGAGACGGCCGCGGCGAGGATGCGGCATTGGTCGGGGTTCGCGCGCCGGGCCGCGAGTGCCGCGGCGGCCGGTTCGAAACCTCGCCGCAGTTCGGACAGCGAGGCCAGCAGTGCGGCCCGGTCGCCCGCCTGTAGGCGCCACCGAATCAGCCTGGGGTCGAAGACATTCCACTTGCGAGGTGGCTGCACGGTGATCCCGACCCGGCGGCGCGACTCGACCATGCCCATCGACTCCAGCACCCGGATCACCTCGCGTGCGACGCTGCGGGACACCTCGTGCTCGGTGCTGAGCCGGTCCAGGGTCAGCACCTGATCGGCCGCCAGCTCGCCGGACACGATTCCGGTACCGAGCGCGGTGAGCAGGGTGGCATGCAGCGCACCGACGTTTGAGGGCGAGGACACGCTTACATCGTGTCATATAGGACGGTGCAGGGTTAAAGAACAGATCTAATCGCCCAACAGTTGCAAACGTATGCTTTTTGAGCGATGCTGTGTGACGGCAGACACACACATGAGGCGGGTTGTATGGGTTCACCAGTGGTGGTCATGGGCGTATCGGGGTCGGGCAAGTCGACCGTCGGTGCCGCGCTGGCGCAGCGAATGCGGGTGCCGTTCGCCGATGGCGACGACTTTCATCCCGCCGCCAACATCGCCAAGATGTCGGCAGGCCACGCCCTCGATGACGAGGACCGCCATCCGTGGCTGGAATCGATCGGCGAATGGCTGGTCGATCACCATGACGGCGGCGTGATGAGCTGCTCGGCACTCAAACGCAAGTACCGCGACCAATTGCGGCGACACTGCCCCGATGTGGTGTTCCTGTACCTGAGCGGATCACCGGAGGTGATTCGAAGGCGCCAGGCCAGTCGGCCCGGGCACTTCATGCCGGCGGCACTCCTCGATTCCCAGTTCGCGACGCTGGAGCCGCTCGGGCCCGACGAGAGCGGCATCGTCATCGACGTCGATCAGAGCATCGACGCCATCGTGCATGAGTACGTCGAACAAGCGGCAACCCAATCAAACACTGCGACAACAGAACAGGAAAACCGATGACATCGGCGCTCACCAACCTCGCGGCCGGGACCGAACTCGTTGAACCGGTGGCCGGCGGCGGGCAGCTGATCGTCGCCGCGCTGGCCGGGATCGCGCTGATCGTCGTTCTCATCACGATCGCCAAGCTGCATCCGTTCCTGGCATTGATCTTCGGCGCCCTGACGGTGGGTCTGGTCGCGGGGGAGAACATCGGGACCGTACTCGACTCGTTCTCCACGGGCTTCGGCTCCACCGCCGCAAGTGTCGGCATCCTCATCGCACTGGGTGCGATGTTCGCCAAACTTCTGGCCGATTCGGGCGGCGCCGACGAGATTGTGGACACCATCGTCGGCCACGCGTCCCCACGGGCGCTGCCATGGGCAATGGCGTTGGTGGGCGCGATCATCGGTCTGCCGATGTTCTTCGAGATCGGCCTGGTGCTGTTGATGCCGGTGATCTACCTGGTGGCCCGGCGTTCACAGCTTTCTCTCGTCACGGTGGGCATCCCGGCGCTGGCAGGCCTGTCGGCGATGCATGGATTCGTGCCGCCGCATCCGGGCCCGGTCGCCGCGATCTCGCTGCTCAACGCCGATCTCGGCATCACGTTGGCCTTGGGCGTGCTCGTCGCGATCCCGACGATCGTGGTGGCCGGTCCGCTGTTCGGCAAGCTCGCCGGACGCTGGGTCGTTCTCGATGTGCCCGACCGCTTCGACGCCACGGACGCGAGTGCGAACTCCGCCAACGGCACTGTCGCCGGCACCGCGACCGTGACGAACACCCGACCGAGCTTCGGCATCACCATTTTCAGCGTGCTGCTGCCGGTCGGCCTCATGATGGGCAAGGCGCTCGTCGACATCTTCGTCGACGACGAGTCAAACGTACTGCGCCAGACGTTCGACATTCTCGGGCGGCCCTTGATGGCGCTGCTCATCGCTGTGGTGGTCGGAATGTTCACCCTCGGCCGCGGTGCGCGGATGTCTCGCGAGCAGATCGTGAAGTGCATCGAGTCGTCGTTGCCGCCGGTGGCCGGCATCATCCTGATCGTGGCCGCCGGTGGTGGTTTCAAGCAGGTTCTGGTCGACACCGGCATCGGTACCCTGCTGGCGGAATGGGCCAAGGGCGCCAACCTGTCGGTGGTGCTGCTGGCCTGGGTGCTGGCCGTGCTGATCCGGTTGGCCACAGGGTCGGCCACGGTCGCCACCATCACCGCGTCGTCACTGATGCTGGGGCTCGTCGAGGGAATGAGCACCGGCGAGGTGTCGCTGGTGGTGCTCGCGGTGGGTGCCGGTTCGTTGTTCTTCTCGCATGTGAACGACGCCGGATTCTGGCTTGTGAAGGAGTATTTCGGGATGACCGTCGGTCAGACCATCAAGTCCTGGTCTCTGATGGAGACTGCGCTGTCGGTGTCCGGTCTGATCTTCGTGCTGCTGCTCGGGCTCGTGATCTGAGCCGGTTTTCAGCCTCGGACCACCTGTGTGCCGCCGGCGAGTTCGTCGTGCTTGCCCTGCTTGGTGGGGCTGGAGCTGATGGTCACCCCGATCACGATCATCGCGATGATGCCGAGGAACCCGCCCACGAGCGGGATGATCGGCAGCACGGTGAACGCGTTGCGGATCGCCGACTCTTTGGCCGTCGGCTTGGGTGTGTTGCCCGCGCCATGTACAGCCAGCCCGAGCAGCTTCTTGCCCGGCGTAGCGCCCGTCGTCACTTCGAGACCGACGAAGTAGACGAACATCAGCAATCCGCTGAACAGGCCGGTGACCCAGTAGCTCGACAGCGAATCGGTGATGAACGACAGGAAGAACGCCACGATCCCGACGATGATGCCGTCGATCACGCGGGCGAAGAACCGTCGGCCCAAACCGCCCGGGGCTTGGGTGCCATAGGGCGGGGGATAACCACCTGGAACTTGCCCACCGTGGGGCGGCGGATAGCCACCCGGTTGTCCGTACTGCCCGAATTCCGGTTGGTAGTCACCCGTGGTCATGCCACAACGCTACCGATCTCGGCGCTGGTCGAGTTGAGTTCGTGCGAGATCGGCCAGGGCCGCCGAGCGTTCGCGGGCAGCCTCGGCCAGCTCCGGCGCGCGTTCGCGGGCGACGAGGGCGAACTCCTCGGCACGTGCACGCGCCGCATCGGCGACCTCGGGACCGCGTTCACGCGCACGGTGGGCCAACTCGCCGGCCAGTTCGGTCGTCCGCTCCACGGCAGCGTCGGCCAACTCTCGGCCCCGTTCGGCCCCGACAGCAAGACCGTGGCCGATCTTCTCGGCGATGGCGCTGTCGGCGAGTCCGTCACCGCCGGCCGCCACACCCGGAACGGCCGCGGCGACACTGGCCGAGACATGGCGTGCGGCGCGGCGTCCACGCCAGGCCAGCGACGGTTTGCCCGCGGTGTCGGCCGCCGCGATGATCAGGCCGCCCAGCAGGCTCACGTCGGTCAGAAACTCCCGTCGCTGCGCCGCAGCCTGCTGTGGGTCGGAATCTTTCAGAAATGCCTGTGAGCCAATGCTTCTCGGAATCATCGTGACGGCCAGCGCGGCCGCGGTCAGCCGGGGAGCACGGCCGAGTGCCAAGAGCAGCCCACCTGCCACCTGAACCGCCGCGTTGACCCGGGCAACCGCGTCGGCATTGTTGGGAACCCCGGCCCCGACCGGGCCGGGCAGTGCGCTCAGCGCACCGAGCGTTCTGCGCGTCGTCTCGGTGGAGGCACTCGGGTCGCGCAGGGTTTCGACACCTCGGGCGATGAAGGTCGCAGACAACATGGGGCGGGCGATTCGTCTGATCAACATGAGCTAGTAGTTGCCCATAGCCCGCCTGGGCAAACCTGTGCGGTCAGGTCACCGGAGCCCGGCCGGAAGGAGTAACTTCGCAGGCGTGCGTCGCAGTGTCGGCATCGACGGTGGACGATGAACTTCGACTGGGAGCAGTTGGGTGCAGGGGTGTGGCGTACCCGGCTGCCATTTCTCGATGTGACGGTCGGACTCGTCAGTGGCGGCGAGCAGGCGCTACTGGTGGATTCCGGCACCACGTTGGCCGAGGCCGAGGGAATCGAGGCGGACGTCGCGGCGCTGACGGGGCAACGCGTCGGCCATATCGTCCTGACCCACAACCATTTCGACCATATCCTCGGTTCCTCCTGGTTCCGCGATGCTGAAATCCATTGTGCCCCAGAAGTTGCTGTCGCCATGACATCCGATCGTGCGCACCTGCGTGCGGATGCGATCGCCCACGGTGCCGCTATCGACGACGTCGACCAGGCGATCGCGGCAATGTCGGTGCCCACGCACCAGACTTCCGGCGGCACTGTCGATCTCGGTGGCCGGTCGGTGAACGTCTGCCGTCCCGGCCGAGGTCACACGAGTCACGACCTCATTGTTTCGGTGCCTGACAGACACACGGTGGTGTTCTGCGGTGATCTCGTCGAACAGTCGGGAGACCCTGTCGTCGATGCCGAGTCCGATCTCGTGGCCTGGCCGGCCACGCTCGAGGTGGTGCTGGCCGCGGGCGGGCAGGACGGAGTGTTCGTTCCGGGCCATGGTGCCGTCGTCGACGCCCATTTCATTCGGCTCCAGCAGCGCTGGCTCGATGCGCGGCGCACTTCGTGATCCCCGCCGACGAATTTAGTTAGCCCATATGCGACGATTCGCCGATGACCGAGGTTGACGCCCATTTCGTGCAGTCCGAGCCGGACAGGTTCCAGCCGACCCGCTTTGCGCAGAGCCACTGGGGTGAGGATCACCTCAACGGCCCGGCGCTGGTCGGGCTGGCGGCCCGGGCGCTGGAATGTGCCTTCGGACTGCCAGAATTTCTGCCGGCCCGGCTGACGGTCGACCTCTTCAAGGCTGCGCGTGGTGTACCGACCATGACAAAGGTGGCGTTGGTCCGCGATGGCCGGCGGGTCCGCAACTCCGAATGTGAGCTGGTGCAGGACGGCGTGACCGTGGCACATGCGACGCTGGTGCAGTACCGGTTGAGCGAGCCACCGCGGGGGCAAGAGTGGACAGGCCAGGCCCGGTTCGAACCGCCGGCCACACTGGACGCGGACCGGATGACCTATATCGGCAGCGACGCCGCGGGGTGGAGTCGCTCCATCGCCGAACATCAGAACGCGTCCCGCAAACGGTTCATGAACCGCACCATCACCGTGGTGCAGGGGCAACTGAACTCACCGTTCGTGCGGGCGGCGATGGCCGCCGAGGGCACCAGCCTGGTGACCAATCTGGGCACCGCCGGCGTCGGCTACATCAACGGCGACCTGACTGTCGCACTGTCGCGGTTGCCCGGTGACGAGTGGATCGGCGTGCAGGCCGATTCGCATCTGGCCGCCGGTGGTGTCGCCGTGGGCGCTTCGACACTGTTCGACAGTGCCGGACCGTTCGGCACCGGCCTCGTCACCGCCATCAGCAACCCCGCTGCGCAGATCGATTTCACCAACGACCCGTTTCCCGAACGCAGCGCACCCAGGTGAGGAGCTGACCCAGCGCCCGTCACCGGCCGAGGTTTCCACATCCGCGCCACCGGGCAATCCCAGGTATGCCGGTTCTGGACGACGGGTACGAGCGTGAGTTGTTACAGGAACTGTTGTTCGCCTACGGACCGTGTGGGCAGGAAGACGCTGTGCGCGACGTGTGTCGTCGAGAGCTCGAACCCTACGCCGACGAACTGTGGACCGACGCCGCCGGGAACCTCGTCGCTCTGATATCCGGCGCGCAGCGCAGCGCCCCTGTCACCAGGGTGCTGGCCCACCTCGACGAGTTGTCGATGCTCGTCAAAAGAGTTGAGCCGGACGGCACACTGCGGCTGACGCCGTTGGGGACGATGTACCCCGCCAACTTCGGCCTTGGCCCGGTGGCTGTCCTCGGTGACAACGAAACCATCTGCGGTGTACTGGCATTGGGTTCGGAACACACCACGCAGGAGACCGCACACGTCTGGCGGACGAAACCGGATCAAGGCGACAAGGCACTGGACTGGCCCGATGTCTACGTGTTCACCGGGCAACAACCCGATTCTCTCGAGAAGTCCGGCATCGGGCCGGGTACCAGGGTGTGTATCGACCGCAGCAAGCGTGAGCTGGTCGAGGTGGGCGACTACCTGGGCTGCTATTTCATGGATGACAGGGCGGCAGTGCTTTCCCTGCTACTACTCGCACGACGAGTGCACGAGAGCGGACGACGGCCCGCCGGAGACGTGTATCTGGTGTTCACCACGAACGAGGAGGTCGGCGGGGTAGGGGCGGCTCACGCCTGCCGGACGCTGCCCGGCGATCTCACGATCGCTGTGGAGGTCGGCCCGACAGAGGCCGAATACGGCACCACCGTCACGGGTGGACCGATCGTGGGCTACAGCGATGCGCAGTGCGTGTACGACAAGGACATCGCCGATCGTTTGTGCTCTGTCGCAGACCATTTGGGTCTCGCGGCGCAGCCGGCAGTGCTCGGCGCCTTCGAATCTGACGCATCCCATACCAAGGCGGCGGGTTTGTCCCCGAAAGCCGGGCTGCTCTGTCTGCCGACCCTGAGTACGCACGGCTACGAGGTGATCTCCCGAACCGCGGTCACCGCGGTGCTCGACGTGTTGGCCGAGTTCGTGGCCGGCTCTTGACTGTTGCATCTGACTGCCGGAACACCACCCAGCGCAGGGCGCTGTACATGTAGATCGCCTCGCACCCTCCGGCGACGATCCTGGCCAGGTGGTATTCGACTCCCAGCGCCGCGAGGCCACTGGAAACACCGAGGATGAACGCGACGTAGTTCAGCAGGACGACCACCACGTAGACGGTCAGCTGGGGCCCCACCGCTGCGTGCGAGCGGAAGTTCAGCGTGCGGTTGAGGTAGTAGGCAAGGCCGAACGCCCCGGCATATCCGACGGTCACCGCGACCGGCAGCGGCGCCCGTAATCCGCCGTGGAGGGCGGTCAGGATCGCCAGATCGACGCCGAAGGTGAAGGTGTTGATGAGGGCGAAGCCGAGGAACGTCGGCGCCACCACGGCATTCAGCGGCGCCGGCAGGGCACGCACGAGCAGGACGCAGAACCGGTGAAACCGCTCCGCTGTACACCCCCGACCCGCTTCGCTGCGCACATGGACACCGTCGCATCGGAAAGTGTCACGACCGTGAGCACCGAGCGAACATCATCGGAGTGCGGGCCTTTGACAGGATGGGGCCATGGCCGAACGCTGCACCACTCAGGCGGGGCATCCGGCTCGTACCGGCGCGCTGATGGCCATGGCCTCCATGCTCTGCGTACAGATCGGCCTGGCGGTCGCCGTCGGGTTGATCGACCAGGTCGGCGCCGAGGGCGCGGCATGGCTACGGCTGGCGTGGGCCGGGGTTCTGATGCTCGCGATCGTGCGGCCTCGCCCCTCGTCCTTCACGAAGTCGGCATTCTGGACCTGCGTCGCGCTCGGCGTCGTCACCGCCGGGGTGACGATGCTGTTCATGGCGGCACTGTCCCGCATTCCGCTGGGCACGGCCAGCGCGCTGGAGTTCCTGGGCCCGCTCGGGGTCGCCGTCGCGCACGGCAAGGGCCGTAATCGGATCCTGTGGCCCGGGCTGGCGGCGGCCGGCGTCGTACTGCTCACCGAACCGTGGACGGGTGACGTCGACCTCGTCGGCGTGCTCTACGCACTGAGCGCCGCCCTGTGCTGGGCCTGCTACATCCTGCTCACCCAACGCGTCGGCGACGAGGTGGCCGGCATCAAGGGGCTCGGGGTGTCCATGCCGGTCGCGGGTCTGGTCGGTACCGCGGTCGTCGGGCCATCGGTGTTTCCTCACCTGACCCCGCAGTTGCTGCTGATCGGTGTGGGACTGGCGATCCTGCTGCCGATGGTGCCGTTCGCCCTCGAGATGTCCGCGCTGCGTTATCTGAGCACCGCCGCGTTCGGCACGTTGATGGCGCTCGAGCCGGCGTTCGCGATGCTTGTCGGCCTCGTGCTGCTGCGTCAGATCCCGGCCCCGGCCGCCGTGGTCGGCATCTGCTTCGTGGTGGCCGCCGGGATCGGTGCGGCGCGCACCGGAGCGCGCGACACACCGGTCCCTGCCGAGATCGGTTGACCGGATTACGCTGGCGCCAATGTCACGTGGAATCTTCAATTCCCCCGTCGTCCGGTGGTTCAACGCGGCCGCGGTGGGCCTCACCCGAGTTCCGGTGCTCGGCCGGTGGATCGGCCACGGCGTGGTCGTCATCCGGTACACGGGGCGCCGGTCGGGCCGCACGTTCGAGACTCCGGTTTCGGTAACCCGCGACGGCAACCAGGTGACCATCAACGTGATGACGCCGGACAGCAAGAACTGGTGGCGCAACTTCCTCGGTGAGGGTGGTCAGCTCACCTTGCTGAACCTGGACGGCAGCGACCGTACTGGGCATGCCGTCGCGCACCGTGACGACCGGGGCAAAGTGGCCGTCACGGTGCAGCTCGACGCTCGCTGAGCTCAGGCGTCGATCCGCTTGCGCCGGTACAACGTGCCGACCATGAGCAGCAACAGGCTCACCACCAGGATCGCCGTGGCCAGCACGTTGATCTGCGGAGGCACTGCGGCCTTGACCGCCGCGTTGACATACAGCGGATAGGTGACCGTGGAACCGCTGACGAAGTAGGTGATGATGAAGTCGTCGAGCGACAAGGCGAACGACAGCATCGCCGCGGCCACGATGCCCGGAACGATCAGCGGCAGCGTCACTTTGAAGAATGTCCGGCTGGGGCTCGCGCCGAGATCCATCGAGGCATCCTCGAGCGTCCAGTCGAAACCGCGCACCCGGGCCCGCACCGTCATCGCGATGAAGCTGACCTGGAAGGCGATGTGGGCCACCACGATCGTGGTGTAGCCGGTGGCCCAACCCAGATCGAGGAACAGGGTCAACAGCGAGGCACCCATGACCACCTCGGGCGCGGTCAGCGGTAGCACCAGAAAGGTGTCTACGGCCTTCTGGCCACGGAAACGCTGGCGCACCAGGGCGATTGCGACCAGGGTGCCCAGCACCAGGGCCACGGCGGTCGACACGGCGGCGACGTTGAGGCTCAATTTCAGGGCCTCGGTCAGCGCCGGATACTTGAACGGGTGCGCCCAGTTGTCGAGGGTGAATCCCTGCCAGGTGTAGTTGAACTTGCCTGCCGGATTGTTGAACGAGAACAGCACGATCACGAAGATCGGCAGGAACAGGTACAACAACACCAGCCCGGCGATGAGCCGTAACACCAGGTCGCCCCATCGCGGGGAGCCCTTGACGATCTTCGGTTCGGCCGGGTTGATCGCGGCCTCGACTGCGGCGGCGGTCATACCAGATCCTCCGTTCCCAGGGCCCGGGTGTAGAGCAGCACACCGACCAGGATGATGGCCATCAGCACCATGCTGAGCGCCGCGGCGGCGGGATAGTCCTTGACCACCAGGAACTGTTTCTGGATCACGTTGCCGATCATGCTGGTCTGGGTACTGCCCAGATAGTCGGCATTGATGAAGTCACCCGCGGCGGGGATGAACACCAGCATGCTGCCCGCCAGCACTCCTGGCATCGACAGCGGCAGAATCACTTTGGTGAAACTGCGGGCGTTCGACGAGTAGAGGTCTTTGGACGCCTCGATCAGCCGGGGATCGATCTTCTCCAGGCTCACGTACAGCGGCAGGATCATGAAGATGATCCAGTTGTAGGTGAGGCCGCCGATCACAGCCCAGCTGGTCGACAACAATCTGCCTTCGTCAGGCAACAGACCGATGGTGCCGAGCGCACTCACCACCCAGCCGTCATCGGCCAGGATCGTCTTCCAGGCGATCGTGCGGATCAGGAAGGTGACGAAGAACGGCAGGATCACCAGGCCCAGGATGAGGTTCTTGAACCGGCCGGCTTTGAACGCGATGACGTAGGCCAACGGGAAGGCGAGGATCGCGCACAGCACCGTCGCGACGAACGCGTACCCGAACGTCCGCAGAATCTGATCCTGATACTCGGTGAAGGCGTGCGCGTAATTGCCGAAGTTCCAATCGAACTCCAGCGTCGGCAAATACACCGAGCCGCCCGACGTCGACAACGACGTGCGCGCCAACGAGAAGAACGGCACCACGAAGAAGATCCCGAGGTAAACCAGGGCCGGCAGGATCATCAGGTACGGGGCGATCTTGCTCCGTTGCCGGCTGCTGGTGGCCACACCTGCCATCGGCGTCAGCCTCCGGTCACGGCGGCGTAGAGGCTGTTGAACTCTTGGGTCTGCTCGTCGGTGAGGGCCGCCCACGACTTCAGTTTCGCGAGGATGTCGGCAGGCGGGTTGATCAACGGATTGCCGGCCACCTTGGGGTCGATCTTGGCGAGTTCATCGGTCATGTCGGACAAGACGGGCACGAACTGGGTGAAGGCGATGAGCTTGGCGTAGTTGGCCCGGTCGTACACATAGTCGATCCAGGCCTCGGCGGCCTTCTGGTTCTGTGTGGTGTAGGGAATCACCATGGTATCGATGAACCAGTCGCCGCCGGACTCCGGAACGATGAACTTCAGGTCCGGATTGTCGGCCTGGAGCTGCACGACATCACCCGAATATGCCTGGGCCACAGCGATATTGCCCGCCGCGAGATCGTCGGCGTAGTCGTTGCCCGTAAAGCGCCGGATCTGGCCCTTGTCCTTCTGCTCGCGGATCACGTCGACGGCCTTCGTGACCGCCTCGGTGGTCGGATCCTCGACGGAATTGCCCTGCCACTGCATGATCATGCCGAGCCCGTCCTGGACGTCGGAGAACAAGCTGACCCGGCCCTTGAACGCGGGATCCCACAGGTCCTCGATCTTGGTGATGTCACGCCCGGTGGCCGCGCGGTTGTAGGCGAGACCCACCATGCCGGTCATGTAGGGGGCGGTCACCTTGCGCCCCGGGTCCACCTTCGAGTTCAGCAGGTCCTGGCGCAGGTTCTTCTTGTTGGGGACCCGGGTCTCGCTGATCTCGTTGAGCCACTTGAGTCCATTGAGCCGAGCCGCCATGAATTCGGTGGGCACCACGAGGTCGGCACCGATGTCTTGCTTGCGCGACAGCGGTTCTTTGGCCTTGGCGAACCACTGCTCGTTGTCGTTGAAGTCTTCTTTGTAGTCCACGGTCAGACCCGACGCGGTCTGGAACGCGGCGACGAATCCGTCAGCCATGTACAGCGGCCAGTTCGAGATACGGACGGTGCCGGTGGCCGGTGACCCGTCGTCGGGTGCCGCCGAGGTGGTTGGGGCACTGGAGTTCTCACCTGAACTACACGCGGCCAGGACCGAAGGCCCGAGCGCCAGTGCGGCTGCGGCAGCCGCACCGCCACCCAGGAATCGGCGACGTGATGTGCGGTTCGCGGTGAGCCGGGCGAGCAGTCGGGGGTCGAGGTTGTCGGGCATGGGCGACCTTTCGGGGAATTCGGGCGCTTCCGTAAATGAGGGGAATTGGATGGAGAGTGTCTAGGCGTTGTCGTCGAGCATTTCTTCGAGGTCTTCGGCGGTGGGGATGTCTGCCGCCGGAAGTACTCGCGAAGCCTCCGGTGACCAACTGACATGTACGGCATCTCCCGGACGCAGCAGCGGCAGGTCCTGCTCGGGTCCGACATGGGCGATGATCGTCGAATCATCCGGTGCGGCAAGGGAAAGCCGTAGAACCGGACCCTGGAATGTCAGATCTCTGACGGTGGCGGGTACGGTCGCGACGTCGCCTGACGGCTGATCGAGCGAGACGCGTACGCGCTCGGGACGGATCATCAGGGTGGCGTGCCCGCCGGATTCGATGGTGGTGTCGCCGGGTTTGGCCTTGAGCGTCGTTCCGAGTACGTCGATCTCGACGAAGTCCCGGTTGGTCCGCCCGGTCTGCCGGCCCGGCCACAGGTTGGCCTGACCGATGAAGCTGGCGACGAACACCGTTGCCGGACGGTCGTAGATCTCGGTGGGACTGCCGATCTGCTCGACGTTGCCGTTGTTCATCACCGCGATCCGGTCGCTCATGGTGAGCGCCTCTTCCTGATCGTGGGTGACGTAGATGAACGTGATGCCGACCTCGCGCTGGATGCGTTTCAGTTCGAACTGCATCGCATGGCGCAGTTTGAGGTCGAGGGCGCCGAGCGGCTCGTCGAGCAGGAGCGCACTGGGGTAGTTGACCAGGGCACGCGCCAATGCCACGCGCTGCTGTTGGCCGCCGGAAAGCTGGCCGGGTTTGCGCTTGGCGAAGTCGGTGAGCCGCACGATTTCCAGCAGCTCGTCGACGCTGCGCTTGATCTCGGTCTTGCTCTTCTTCTGACTACGTGGCCCATAGGCGACGTTGTCCCACACGGTCATGTGTGGAAACAGCGCATAGTGCTGGAAGACGGTGTTGACGTTGCGCTTGTGCGGTGGCACGCGCGAGACGTCGACCCCTTCGAGCCGGATGGCGCCATCGGTGGGGCTTTCGAACCCCGCGATCATGCGCAGCGTGGTGGTCTTCCCACAGCCCGAGGGGCCGAGCATCGAGAAGAACTCGCCCGATGCGATAGAGAAGTCCGCGTCGGCCACGGCCACGTAGTCGGCGAACCGCTTCGTGACATGGTCGATCTCGATGACGGGCGCGCCACTCCGTGGCGTGCCGTCGTGTTCCGTCGATTTGTCGACGGCGGTGATATCTGGGCCGGTCAGCGGTCTCCTCCTCCGGTGCAGCTTGGAAGCTGTCGGTAAACAATCGCGGATAACGGCCACCTTCGCAAGCGATTCCGCAATGAATTAACAATTTTTCAATGGAATCCTTCGTCTGAAGCGGCTTGACAGCGTGATTCCATAGCGCGGCGGCTCAACGGCCACGGTGGGCCCGGTCAGTTCCGGACTGGTCGATTCCAAGGGCCGGACGGGTGGTCCGGCCGGCTCAGTTTCGCAGTTCCCGGCGTTGCCACGACAGGAAACCGGCGACTGGGGACGGCGAGTCAGCCCCACTCGTGGTTCATCGCGCGAGACTCCGACAGCGTGTGCACGGACTCGCCGTGTCGGTCTGGTGCACGGGACACCGCGATGAGCGCCATCGCCATCGCGGCGGTGACCGCGCCGGCGACGAAGATGGTCACGAAGCTGCCTTCCGATGGCACCATCCGATGCCCGAGCAGCACGGCGACGACGGCCGCCGCCACCGAGCTGCCGATCGTTCGCGCGATGGCATTCATGCTGGTGGCGATGCCCGTCTCGCCGCTGTCCACCTCGCTGACGACCAATGCGGGCAATGCGCCGTACCCGAGGCTGATGTAGGCGTTGGCCAGCATCCCGGCCACCACCACCTGCCAAGGGTGATCATGTGCGACGGCGAGCATGACGAATCCGGCGATACCCGCGACGGCGGCGACCACCAGGACTCGGCGGGCGCCGTACCGGTCGATGAACCGACCACTGACGAGTGCCACCACAAATCCGGTGAGGGCTCCCGGGAGCAGGAAGTAGACGCTGGCTTGCAGCACCCCGGCGCCGAAGCCATAGCCGGCGACCTGGCGGGACATCTGCACGAACTGGGTGAGGCCGAGGAACGCGAAGTACAGACCCATTCCGACCAGGATCGTGGCCAGATTGGTCAGCAGGATGGGTCGTCGGGCCAGCATCGTCGTCGAGACCAGGGGATCGGCGGCACGTCGTTCCCACCACCACCAGCCGATCAGCACGCTGACGCCGCCGAAAAGAAACCCGATCGTGCCCGGGTGGGTCCATCCCCACGAGTTGCCCTGGGTGATGGCGAGCAGCACCGACGACAGCCCGATCGCCAGGCCCGCCGCGCCCAGCCAGTCGATGGCGCCACCGGCGGCAGCGGGGCGACTGGGTACGACCACGACGGCCACCACGATGACGACGGCGGTGAATGCGGTGGTGAGCCAGAAGACCCGGTGATACCCGGCGTCGCCCGACATCATCAGGCCGGTGACGACGAGGCCCACGCCGCCGCCGAAGCCCAGCGTTCCGGACAGCACCGACATCGCACCGACCAGGCGATCCTCGGCGAGCTCCTCCCGCAGGATCGCGATGCTGATCGGGTAGAGCGCGTAGGAGGCGCCCTGAAGAACGCGCGCCGCCACCAGTAACGGGACCGACGCCGTCACCGCGGCCAACACCGAGCCCGCCAACACGACCACCAGCACGCCGAGCAGCACGCGTTTCTTGCTGTAGAGATCGGCGAGCCGGCCGATCAGCGGAGTCGAGGCGGCTGCCGCCAACAGGTTGGCGGTGACGGCCCAGCTGACCGCCACCCCCGAGGTGTTCAACTGACGGGCGATGATGCCCAGGATCGGGACGACCGCGGTCTGCAAGATGGCGACCGTGAGTGCCACCAGGCTCAGGCCCGCGATCAGGACACCGGCGCGGCGGCCCGTCTCCCCGGACGCGGGGGAGGACCGGTCCACTTCGGTCCTCGCCACTTCCGCTCCGATCGTTAGCTCATCTTGATGTTTGTCCGATTATGGCGCGGGTCCAGCCCAGGTGGGCACACCGGGGCCGTGGTCGAATAGGTGATGGCATTCGGAGTCGGTGCGCTCAACGCGTCCACGTTCAGCGGGCGCCGCCCGACCGGCTCGGGTGATCTGACCGTGGAGACTCACGGGATCACACCGCTGGCAACAGACCAGAGATATGGCCATCCAGCCCGCCTGTTCACCGTGTGGTTCGCACCCCAGGTGAACATGACCGGGGTCTTCACCGGGACACTCGCGATCACCCTGGGGCTGGGGTTCTGGCTGGGACTGCTGGCCATGGTGATCGGCACAGTTCTGGGTTCGGCCGTCGTCGCCTACCTGTCGACGTGGGGGCCGCGCACCGGAGCGGGTCAGCTTCCGAACGCGCGCATGGCATTTGGCGGCGCGGTCGTGGTACCCGGCATTTTGCAGTGGGGATCCTCGATCGCCTGGGACGCGCTCGTCGGCCTGTTCGGCGGGGAGGCGCTCGCAGCACTTCTGGGCATCCCGTTCTGGAGCGCGGTGTTGATCGTGCTGGCCGTACAAGGCGCCGTCGGCTTTTTCGGCTACGAGTTGATCCACCGCCTGCAAGCGGTGTTGACCGTGATCCTGTTCGTCACGTTCGCGGTCTTCACGGTCAAGCTGGTGAGTGGCCATGACATCGTGGTGGCGCCGTCGGCGGCCGGTGCCGATCTGGCCGGAGCGTTCATCTTCGAGATCACGATCGCACTGAGCCTGGCCGTTTCCTGGGCCAGTTACGCCGCAGATTTCAGTCGCTATCTCCCGGCTGACTCGTCGCGGCGGCAGGTGTTCGGCTACTCGTTCGCCGGGATCGTGTTGGGCTACGTGTTCGTTCAGGGCATCGGGATCGCGGCCGCATCCGTCATCGGTGATCACACCGCCGTCGGTGTCCATGCCGTGATGGGCGGGGGTCTGCTCGGCGGTCTGGCGTTGCTGGTGATCGCGCTCGCCGCGATCGGGTCGGGGGTGATGAATGACTACAGCGGTTCGTTGGCGTTGCAGACCATCGGTGTGCGAGTGCGCAGGCCAGTGTCCGCGATCATTGTGACGGCGCTGGCATTCGGCTTGATCCTGTGGTTGCACGCCGCCGATACGGCGACCCGGTTCACCGACGTGCTGCTGTTGGTCAGCTACTGGATTCCGGCGTTTGTCGCTGTGGTCGTGGTGGATTGGGTGATCAGGGTTCGCGGGCGCAGCAGTATCGATCCGAGCGTCGAGTCCGTCTCGCGCCGTGACGCAGCGGCTGCCCTCATCGCCTTCCTGATCGCCTACGGCGTCGCCGTCCCGTTCATGAACACCACGCTGATCCAGGGCGCGGTGGCCGCCGCATGGCACGGGGCCGATATCGCCTACTTCGTCAATTTCATTGTCGCGCTGGCGTTTTACGGTGGCTATCGGTTGCTCACCCGGCGCGACAGTCGACCCTAACGCTAGGCCGGATAGGTGGCGAACCGCTGCAACAACATCTCCGCGACCTCGACCGGCTTCTCCTCCGGAAGCCAGTGCGAGGCCCCGTGCAGCGTTTCGAACCGATAAGGACCGCTGACGTACTGCGCGGTGTCGTGTGCCGGTTTCGCAGTGATCGCGATGTCCCGGTCGCTCCAGACGTACAAAGTCGGCACCGTGATCTTCGACGAACCGCCCCGGCCCGAGCGACTCATCGGCACGGCCCGGTACCAGTTGAGCGCGGCCGTCAAGGCCCCCGCTTCGGCCATGGCCCGCGCATCGCGTTCGGCAGCCGCCGGGGGTAGCCCGCTGCGGATCAGGGATTTGGCGATGGTCGCGCCCTTGCCGTCGCGTCCGAGCATGAATCGTTCGGCCAGCCACGGAAGTTGGTTGACGTACATGTACCAGGACGCCAGTCCCTGCCGGCTGGTGAGCAGGGACCGCAGGAAGGCCCGCGGGTGGGGAACCGACAATGCCGACAGAGAGGCCAGCCGCTCGGGTGCGTACTCGGCGACGCCCCAGGCCACCGCAGCACCCCAGTCGTGGCCGACGAGGTGCACCCGTTCGGCGCCGCTGGCATCGATCAGCGCGAGGGTGTCCTTCACCAGCTCCTCCACGCGGTAGTCGCGGCGGCGAAGCGGCCGGGCGCCGGGCGAGTACCCACGCTGGTTGGGTGCCAGGCACCGGTAACCGGCGGCGGTGAGCAGCGCGATAATTGGCTGCCAGCTGGCGTTCTGCTGCGGAAAACCGTGCAGCAGCACGACCACCGGGCCGTCGGCGGGACCGTCGTCGATGACGTCGAACACGAATTCCCCGCGGCTGTACTGATCCATATCCAGCATCATGCCAAGCCGGCCGCCGGCCGATGATCAGGCGTTGTCTTTGGAGGAGATGTTGTTCAGCAGGCTCTGGGCCTGACGGTCCACCATCCCGGTAATACCCTGCTGCGAAGCTCCGAACAGCAGCGAGTAGCCGACCACGTGGGCGCTTGTGGTGAGGCTGACGCCGTTACCGGCAATGCCCGCCTTGACCATCAGCAGACCGGCGACGGCGGTCAACGCGCCGGTCGGAAGCTTCAGCAACAATGAGGCCATCGGCACCGCGTAGGCGGTAGACGTCCCTTTCATCTTCCGGATTGCCAGAGCGCCAACAAGGCTCGCGCTCACCAGGCCCAGCAACTCAGCGATCGCGATGTCGGCCCCCGACAGTGAGGTGCCTGACGTGACGAGCCCGAAGGTGTCGGATCGATGCGCGCCGACGACGGCGACACAGACGGCGAGCAGCGCCAGCACTGCCGTGGCGCCGAGAAGGATGTTGCGGAAACTGCGCAGCCGCATGTTCTCACTGTCCGACGCGGCGTGGACGGCCTTTACGTTGTGCGCCAGCGCTTCCCGGTCGTGGTCCGTCCACTCGGCGCGGCCCATGATCTCGCGGATGGTCGTCACCGAGTCATGGCTTTCGCCGAGAAGTTCCTTACCGGTGGTGACGATCTCGGGCAACCGCGCTCGGACCACATCGGGTGTCGCCAGCCGGATGACCGCCACATCCACGGCGTGAATGCGAAGCCAGGCGGCTTCCACTGCGGCTCCGTTCAGCAGACCCCGCAGCCCGCGTGGCGCATCGACGATCCGGTTGGCCTCCTCGAGCCTGCTCCGCGCGTCGAGATAGCCCGGGTCGTCCCGGCTGTCAGCCGGGATCCGGTCGAGCTCGACCCGCAGGTCCGCCAGCCTGCCGCCGGCCACTTCGCGCCATACCGACGCGGGCCGGGGGCGCAGCCTGTCACGAGGCTCGGCGCCGGTGCGCTCATCGAGGGCAGGCGGCGATTCACTGCCGGCGAGGGTGAGCGTCCGGCGGTCGCCTGTCGCGGAGTGCGCAGCGGCCACGGAGGTCATGTCCGCACCTCATACGTCATCGTCATCACCGTTCGGCAGCTGTACTGGCGGGTCGAGCATTCTCAGCATCGCCGCGACGGGGTAGTGAGGACACGCGTAGTGCACTACCTCAATCTGTCCTTCGCGGGTTCCGCCCATCCCGTTGCGGTAGGCCGGCGGCTGCAGTGTCCTCAGGCCGGTTCCGTTCACCGGTCAGGCGGTGTGCTCGGCTCCGCAATTACGTCGTTGCCGACGAGATTTGTTATTTGCCAGTCGATCCCGCGCAAGCACCGACTTCGGCGGTCGTGACCTTTCGGTGGCCAACTTGTGACGGCAACGTGGCGGCCCTCGGCTGCCTGCCCGGTTGCAGCACCCGCGCACCGTGTTGTACCAATCATCAGGTGTGGACGAGAGGGATCATCTGAATGACCGGTATTGGGGCAGAAGATGTTCCGGGACGCTGGCTCACCGCGACGGAAATCGCGCGTGCGTCACAGCTGCGTGAGGACCTCATCGAGCGGTTCCTGCCTGCGACGCAACCCCAAGAGAACCTCTACGGACGCGACCTCGTGTCGGTGGCGCGGTTCGTCAAGGTCCTCACCGACCTGGGGACGCCAACCGCAGCCGTCGAAGTGGCGGTGACCGAACTACGGGCTCGTCCGGACGCGGCATTCAAGGTGGCGCTTCAAGGGGCGGGGGACGGCGGCCGTTGGCCGTTCAATTCCCGCCCGGATGCCGGCTTCGCCAAACACCACAGGATGAAGACCGTGATCGGAGTGACCACCGCCGCGGCATTGCTGGTCGGCGGCGTCCTGACGGTCGCGTTGTCGGGGCGCGAGCATGAGCCGACCGCTGCCGAACCGGAAACGTCGGCCGCAGCGAAACCCGTTCCCGCCGAGGTGATTGCGTCGTCCGAGCGTGCGGATCCGGGTGCCAAACCCGCCCAGGCATTTGCCGCGGCCAAACCTGACCCGGTGTGTGCTCAATGGCAACGGGCCAGTGCCGGATTTGACGGCAAGCAGCAGGCATGGGCGAAGACGGACCACCGTGTGGCCGCCGCGCGCTGGTCGCCCAAGCAGCGGGCGGTGACGATGTCCGTTATCCCGGTCATGCGACAGGAGGCGGCCGAACTGCGCCGTCTGGCAGACGCGTCAACGGATCCGCTTCTGAGCGGCCTGCTGCGGGCCCAGTCTCGGTACGTGGACAACTATGCCGCCAAGCTGCCGAAGTTCGAGCCGGCAGATCATGCGAGCTGGTCTGCGGCCGCTGCTATGGACGGTGCGGTGAAAGCGGTCTGCTCGACGCCGCGTTGAGCGTCGCCTCCCGGTATCTGGTGGGGCACCAGGGGATGGGTGCCCCACCAGGAACCGGTTCGGCTACAGCGGAATCCAGGTGCCGAGAAACCAGAAGCCCCAGCCGCGTCCGTCGCCGGAGGGCATCGGGGTGACCCGCTGGCCGTTCCACTCGAATGGCTGATGGTCGCGACGTCCCTGGTCGATCCCACGACCGTGCCACTGGTCGGGCTGGGGACCGCGGTCGTCACGGTGCTCACACGGCGTGCCCGGACGGTCGCAGCCAGGGCCTGGATCAGCGCTGGCAGTGCCGCCGCCGAGACCAAGGAGGCCGGCCGCACCGATCGCTGCCGCCATCGCCGATACGCCCACGGATTTCTTGAAACGCATTGCTCTACTCCGTTTCTGACTGGTGCGACGACGGTGCCGCACGGAGAGCAAAGCTATTTCGTCATGTTGTGTTTGCCCTGTCCGCAGTGTTGGCGCGGGCTGTGTGAGCGGTAACGAATGAAGAACGCCCGCGAACCGTCACCCCGGGGAGAATCCGGGGTGACGGAGGGCGAACCTTCGTTAGTACGTCGGCACGAACACGCCGTTCATCCAGACGCCCCAGTGGTTCCAGCCCTCATCCCATACCTGCGGGTTTCCGGCACCCCACGCCGGCGACGCAGGCTTCGGCGGTGCCCAGGCAGGCGGTGTGCCGGGGTTGGGGCCACCTGGGATGGTCATCGATATCATCGGCTGGTTAGGTGCCGGTGCTTGCGGTGGAGCGGCATTCGCGGCGGCCGCACTCAGTCCGGCGGCTCCGGCCGCCATCCCACCTGCAACAGCTGCACTGGCAATGATCTTGGTGATCTTCATAGCAAGTCGACCTCCAATCTGAATGCGAATGATTTCGCCAGATCCATTGGCTATCCGACCTCGTGGAGCCGTAAACCTAATCAGCACAATGAAAAGAACCGAGCGGGCTGCGGCGCATCGGCATTTGTCGCGGCAGCTGCGGGAATGGTTGACGGCTTGCACGGCCGCGGCCTAGCGTCCTGGATGTCGCACATGAATGACCGTGGGCCACGTCATATCTCTGGGGGAAATGTGGGGGAAGCAAGTTCTGCGGTGCCGGTCGACGGTGTCGCGATGACGGCGATCGGGGTCGCTGTCATCCGCATGCGCGAAAGTCGACGTCCGGATCGGCTGTACCTCGATCCAGTGGCACAATCGTTTGTCGACGCAGCGCGTGAAGGGTTTTCGTCCGATCGATGGACATCCCTGGAGCAGGTCGCCGACCAGTTCTACGAGGGACGCTCGGTGGCGGTCCGGTTGGTCGATGACCGAGTCCGGGATGCGGTCGGCGCCGGTATCACGCAAATCGTCGTGCTGGGCGCAGGCTTGGACACCCGGGCGTACCGGATGGACTTGCCGGCCGAGGTGACCGTTTTCGAGGTTGACCTACCTGAGCTCTTCGCCTTCAAGGAGCCTGTACTGGCAAGACAGGCGATCGAACCCACCTGTCACCGCCACGTCATCGCGGCCGATTTGCGGGGGGATTGGTCGACGGCCCTGTGTGAGAGCGGCTTTGAACCGGAAACACCGACGTTGTGGGTCGATGAAGGCGCTCTGGCCTTTATTCCCCCCGCCGCGCGTCACGACGCGGTGGCGGTTCTCAGCGAATTGTCAGCGCCGGGTAGCCGATTCGGTGTCAGTCAATACTCGGTCGACGCCACCAGCGCCCCGTACACCGGGCTACGCAACCTCATGGGCAGCGGCGATTCAGAAGACGCGCCGCGGCAAAGTGATGCTGGGCAAAGTGATGCCGACGTGCGGGCACAGCTGAATCGCCTGGGCTGGGACACCGAATTCGAGAGCTGGAACGACGCGGTGGCGCGGCTGGATCGCACGGTTCCGGCGGCCGATCCATCGGTAGGGCACATCGCGGCTGTGCGCCGGGGCACCGTCAGCTTTGACGCGGCTCGTTGATCTTGACCAGCATCTTGCCGATGTTGGCGCCGGTGAACAGCCCGTTGAGTGCGTCGATGCTGGATTCGAGCCCCTCGTACACGGTTTCGCGGTGCACCAGCAGCCCCTTCTGTTCCCAACCCTGCAGTGCGGTGAATGCCTCGTCGAAGCGCGCCCATTCCTCGAGTGCGATGAAGCCCTGCATCGTCGAGGCGGTGGCCAGCAGGTTGACGTAGTTGGACGGGCCCGGGTGATCACCGTTGAGATAGCTGGAAATGATGCCGCACATCACCACGCGTGCCTTGTGCGCCAGGTTGGCCAGCACGGCATTCAGAATGTCGCCGCCGACGTTGTCGAAGTAGACATTGATTCCGTCGGGGCACGCTTCCCGTAGCGCGGCGGTCAGGTTGCCTGCCTTGTAGTCGATACAGGCATCGAAGCCGAAGTCTTCGACCACGGCACGGCATTTCTCCGGACCACCGGCGATACCGACCACGCGAGCGCCGGCGATCTTGGCGATCTGGCCCGCCACCGACCCGGTGGCACCCGCGGCCGCTGATACGACGACCGTTTCTCCGGCCTGTGGATTGCCGACGCCCTTCATTCCGAAATAGGCCGTGGCGCCGGTCGGCCCGTAGATCGACATCACGGCCAGCGGATCGGTGTACCCGACCACCGGTGTGCTGAAGAGGTCGTCGCGGATGATCGCGTAATCCTGCAGTCCGGTCAGAGTGGTGACAAGGTCGCCGACTTTGTATGCATCACAATGTGTTTCGACGACCTCGCCGATTCCCGCGACCCGCACCACCTCGCCGAGTTCGAGGGCCGGAAGGTAGCCGGGCTCGCCGTCCAGCCACGTGCGAGCGGCAGCGTCGATGCCGACATAGGTGGTGCGCAGCAGCGCCTCGCCCTCCGCGGGAGCCGGAGCAGGCGTCGTCACCATCTCGGTGTCCTCGGGGGAGACCAGACCATTGGGGCGGCGGCGCAACAGGACCTGACGGTTCTGGCGGTGCACGGTGTCAGTCATGTCGCGGCTCATTTCTGTGGCGGCTTCGAGATGCCCATCCGAATTTTCATATTGATTCTTAGAACTCCCATCGATTAACGTCAACCCCCAGATCGGAGCGCCAGGCAGGAGGATTGCGTGACCTCCAACGACTCAACGCCGCGTCGGGGCCGCCCGCCACGCATCGACCAGAGCGCGATCGTCGCCGCGGTGCGTGAGATCGGCAGTGAGAACGTCACCATGCGCCGGGTTGCCGAGCACCTCGGTATCAGCCTTCCGGGGCTGTACCACCACGTGAAGAACCAGGACGATCTCCTGAGTCTGGCCGCCGAGAGCGCACTCGTCATGTCGCCACCACCGCGGTACACCGGCGAGCACTGGGCAACCTGGATGCGAAGCTACGCGTCGTATATCCGGACAGTGCTGGCCTCCGAGCCGGCGCTGGTGGAGAAGTTCGTCACGGGCGGGGTGCGCGACGAAATGGAGATGCAGTGCAACGGCGATGCGGTGGAGGTGCTGGCAGAACACGGCCTGGCGCCTGATGACGCGATGGCCGTGTGGTCCGCGGTGAGCGCGATCGCCATCGGCAGTGTCACCGAGGCGCATCGCGAACACCTGCACGCTGACAGTGGACAGCCGTGGCTCGCCCGGATCTTCAAACTCCTCGCCAAACGTCCCGTATCCGACTATCCCACGCTGCGTGCAGTTGCCCAGTCCGGTTATGACCCGTTCAGCGATGACACTTTTCAACAACGAATGACGATGTTGCTCACCGGCATAGCGGTGCAATACGGGCTTCCGCCGGAGCCGACGGGTTAGCCGGCGCGTCGTCCCCGGTTGATTTTGCTGGTTGTAGGCAACGGCGTGGCCGATGTGGTGGACAGTTGCCAGTATGAGTAGCCAGAAAGTGCCCAAACCCAGCGACCTCAAATCAGCCGCTCAGGCGGCGGTCGACACGGCCCAGTCCGCCGTGGGGGCCGCGCAGGCGGTGGCGAGCGGCGCGATGCGTATCCCACCTGCGTCGGCTCAGCTCGCCGCGCAGTTGCCCGATTTGCTCGAGAATCTCGCTGTCGCGACCGAACGGCTGAACACCACGCTCGACCGGACCGAACGGTACATGGCGATGGCCGACCCGATGTTTCGGACGGTAGACCGCCTGCTGCCGCAACTCGAATCGTTGATCAACACTGGCAACGACGTTTTCCGGATGCTGACCAACATCCCCGGCATCTCGTCCCTGAACCGAATCACCGGCCGCGGCCAGGCCGGCCGGGACTGACAGCGGGTGGTGCAGCACCGCCCGCCTACGTGATGCCGAGGACCGCAGCGGTGAAGCGCCAAAGCAGTTGTGTGGCTTGGTCGGAGTTCGGTGTCGGGGTGACCCGCAGTTGTTGTGCGATGCCGTGGCGCAGGCCGCCGATGACATAGGCGCTCGCACCGTCGGGGTCCAGATCAGCCGGTAGCTCACCGAGGTCCTGGCCATGGCGGATGTTGGCGGCGGCGTTGTCGATGAGGTCGTGGATATAGGCCGCTTCGAGTTCGGTCAGCTGTGGATCACCGGCTGTGCGGTTGAGCAGGATCGGCGCCAGCGGATCGGCGAGGTGGTATGCGACGAAGCGGTGGGTGCGGTTGCGTTCGCGAGTCGCCCAATCGCCGGTGGGGAGATGGGCATCGGCGATCGCGTGGCGCAACCCGTCGTAGAACGCGTCGTAGATCGCGGTGAGAAGCCCGCTTTTCGAACCGAAGTGGTGGTAGAGCGCGCCGGTGCTGAGGCCGGCGCGGCGGGTCAGCCCGCTCAGTTCGATGACACCGTTTCCGTGGACGAGTTCGTCGCGGGCGGCGTCGAGTAGTTGTTGACGCCCGATCGGGGCCCGTGCCATAGTGCGAACCATAACAGAAGTCAGTTATGTTTCGGGTAGGGGCCGCTATGAGCACTGAAGTGACATCGTTGATGGAGTTGGCCGGCGATCTGGCAGGTACGTATCGACGGACCCGCAGCAGTGGTGAGCAGATCGACCCGAAGGTAGCCGAGGCAGACCTGGCGGCAGTGCTGCGTGACGGGTATGTGATCCTGCCCGATCTGCTCACCGCGGCCGAGCTCGATGCCATTCGCGACTCTGTTGAGTCGCTGCTGGATCAGCGGGGCCGCAACGGATTCGAAGGACGCACAACCCAGCGGGTGTACAGCGTGTTGAACAAGACCCGCAGCTGCGACCACCTCGCCGACCATCCGCGGGTGCTGGCGCTGCTGGATCGGCTGCTGATGCCGAACTATCTGTTGTCGATGTTGCAGGTGATCAACATTCTGCCGGGGGAGCAGGCCCAGTTCCTGCACACCGACGACGGTTTCTATCCTTTGCCGAGGCCACGAAAAGCGTTGAGTGCGGCCACGATCTGGGCAATCGACGAGTTCACCGCCGACAACGGGGCCACTGACATCGTCGCCGGTAGCCACGAGTGGGGCAACCGGCTGCCCGAATCGGCCGAACGTGAGCCTGTGGTGATGAGTGCCGGATCGTGCGTGTTCTTTCTCGGGACGTTGTGGCATGGCGGAGGCGCCAACCGAACCGCGAACGCACGCTTGGCGGTGACGGCGCAGTACTGCGAGCCGTGGCTGCGCCCGCAGGAGGCGTTCACCTTGTCGATGACCCGTGACACGGTGCGTGCGGTATCCGAAGACATTCGCCGCATGCTCGGCTACAGCATCCACCCGCCATTCATCGGCCAAGTCGACGGCATGCACCCGAAGCGTCTGCTCGAATCGGGTGCACAGCCCCTCTGATGTATCCCTCGCGTCAGGTGTCGTAGTCGACGGCGACTGTGGGGGTCGTCGGATGCGATTGGCAGGTCAGGATGAAGCCGGCGTCGACCTCGGCAGTGTTGAGGGCAAAGTTCTGCTCCATCGACACCGCTCCGGTGTTGATCTTGGCTTTGCAGGTGCCACACGCGCCGCCGAGACAGGCATATGGGGCGTCGATGTTGTTCTTCAGGGCGGATTCGAGGATGGTTTCACCCGCGGCGAGTTCCACGGTGTGCGCCGCGCCGGACAGCGTGATGGTCACGTCGGCCCCGACGAAGCCTTCGATGTGTGCGGGTTGCTTTGTGCTGCGGAACAGTTCGAGATGTATCCGCTCGGTCGGCAGCCCGGCAGTCATGAGGCCCTCGTGTATGGTCATGACGAGATCGCTTGGGCCGCAGAGGTACCACCGCGCGATCGAGATGGGATCGTCGGCGAGCAGTCGTCGGACCATCGCCAGGTCGATGCGGCCGCGAAGAGCGGCGGGGTGGTGCGCCTCGGCTGAGCGGATGTGGATGACGCGTAACCGGTCGGCATATCGAGCTTCCAGTTCGTCGAGTTCGTCGGCGAACATGGTCGACTCTGCGGTGCGGTTGCCGTAGAAGACGGTGAAGCGGCTCTCGGTTTCGATCTCCATGGTGGTGCGCACGATCGACAGGATCGGCGTGATGCCGCTTCCGGCCGCCACCGCGACGTAGTCGCGCCGGGCCAGTGGTTCAAGGGGTGCACCGAAGCTACCCGTGGGTGTCATCAGCTCCAAAACATCACCGGCGCGCAGGGTTTCGACCGCGAAGGTTGAGAAGACCCCGCCGGCGATGTGCCGAACTCCGATGGCCAGTTCTCCCGATGCGGCAGAGGTGCAGATCGAGTAGTTTCGTCGCACCTCCTTCCCATCGATGCGGTGTTTGACGGTCAGATGTTGGCCTGCCTGGAACCGGAATTGGTCGCGGAGGTGATCGGGAACGTCGAACGTGACCTTGACGCTGTCCGGGGTCAGGGGCTCGACGCGTTTGACCGGGATCGGGTGGGTACTGGCGTGGCGCGCCGCAGACGATCGCGGCATTCGTACCGGGAGCAGCGCGGCGAGCTTGCCGTTGAGTCGTTTCCACTCGTGGTACTGAGCGGCGTCGAGCTGCTGCCCGAAGACGGTGCTCATTGCCGAGTCGCGCTCGAGGTAGGCAGCCTCGTTGCGCCGCCAGGCCGCGACGTAGCGGTAGAACGGGACGGAAGGGTGCAGGTGATGGACCAGGTGATAGTTCTGCGACAAGAGCAGGGGAGTGAGGATCCACTCTGAGCCGACGCGGTTGCGTGTCGCGCGATAGCGATTGTCGCGTTGGGTGTCTTCCAGGTCATGGTGGGGCAGCCAGTCGAACCACCAAGCCAGCACGAACATCGCCACCCGCTCGGGAATCAGGTAGATCAGCGCGAGGGTCCACAGCTGCCCGGTAAGGGCGGCCGCCACGATCACCGTCACCGAGACCGTCATCAGGGCAACGGTTTCCAAGATCTCGGTCCGTGGGCGCCGGCGCAGGTTGCGTATCAAGAACCCGATGTATGGCACGTCCATTGCCGGGAAGCGGATGGGCAGCTGCCACCAGGGCGCGGCGCTGACGAAGTGATCAGGATCGGAGTCACCGTCATTGGTGTTGCGGTGGTGCTCGATGTGGATGAAGGAGAACGACTTGAACGAGATCAGTGGCGAGACAAAGAACATCGCGACGCGGCCGAAGGCGACGTTGACCCAGCGATGTGAGCTGATCGAGTAGTGCGAGGCGTCGTGCAACACGGTGAACAGGATGAAGATCGCCGCGGCGCTCGCGGCGATGGTGGCGAGCGCAGGCAGTGCGTCGGTGACGGCAGCCCAGGTGGATGCGCTGAAGAGTGCAACCGCGAAGGTGAAGATGCCGACGATCGGCCAGGACAGCGCAGGTACCCGCTCGCCCGGATCAGGCAAGGCATGCTGCGAGGGTGCCGGGGGCCGGGAGTCTTGAGCGGTGGTCAACATCGGAGTCCTTCGCGCTCGGGATGAGATGCCTCGAAACCTATAAACCGCCGACGTCGGCCAACAAGGCCCTCTCAGCCCTCTCCGGTGTGCCGTCAGCACATCCCGGCGCGCTCGGTCTCCGGCGGTGAGGCTACGGCTCGCGCAGTACCGAGGCCCCCAGCACGTCGCAGACGAGTAGGGCGGCGTGCAGTTCCGCGACCTTGATCGTCGCGGCCCGGCCCCTGCGGTCCTCGGCGCGACGCATCCTTTGCAGGACCGTGTTCTTGTGGACGCCCAGGGTCTGCGCGGCGGCCGTCAGACTGCCTTGCGCGTCGAGAACGGCCAGCAGTGTGGTGCGCTCGTCCCGCTCTTTCGCAGCATCACGTGCGAGATCGCCGAGCTGAGCGGCGACGAATGCCCTCGCCGCATCCAGATCGCGCGAGATGGCGTCCACCAGGGCGATATCGCTGAACTCAGTGATCGATGGCGCCGCGCGCCCAGACAGTTCGATGACCCGGCGCGTACGCAGAGCCTCGAGGTGGGAGGTGCGAAATCCGGCGGACCCCGGATGCGGCGAGCCCACCGCGATGTGAACCTTCTCGCCGCCGCCTGCCCACTCCGTTGCCATGCCTGTCAGTGGCGTTCTCGGGCTCCCGGTGAGCGATACCCACCCCCACACACCGAGCGGGCCATCGGTCACGACGAGGGAGTGAGCGGACCCGAGCGACCGACCTACTTGCCGGGCGAGTCCCTCTAGGTCGACACCGCGGTCATCGGTCCAGCATGCGAAACCGATCTGCCGACCGGTGAGCCGGTGGCTCAGCACGCGTTCGGCCCGGGCGTTGTCGATCCGTTCGCCGGCGAGCAGTGCCCGTACGACATCGTCGCGCTCGGCCCTCGCCTGGTTCTGGCGCCGATCGAGCTCGGCGACATACTCGGCAGCCACCAGACTGGAGATGCGGTCGATGTATCGAAACCCGTACCGCTCGAGATCGACAAACGTCCTCAGCGCGACGGCGGGATCGTCGATCTGGTCAGTCAGCCAGCCGGAGAGCTTGTCGGTGAAGTACTCGTGGCCCAACCGATAGAACCTCAGCATCACATCGACGCTGTGCCCTCGTGATGCCATTACTCGCGCGTGTTCGAGGGCGGTCACCGGCGCCTCGGCCGCCGTTACGTCAATCCCATGACGGAACATCGAAAGTACCGCTTCGAGATTCGACGAGCACGATCCCAGGGTCAGGCCGCGAAGCTCGGCGTCGCCGCCAACCTCCGGTATTCGCTCGGCGATGTATTGGGCCATGTCCTCGGCGAGGTCGGACACATTGGTCAGCAAAGACGCAGCGATACCGCTTCCGACGTCCGCACCATGCGCCGGCTCCCGCGCGTCCATAACTGCACACTAACGGCGACAGAACGTCGAACGCCGCGGCTCGACACCAGGAGAGCCGTATTCCTGGCGGCCATCCCGGTGAGTTCAGGATCGGACAGACGGAATGCGTTTCCACATGAAACACTGAATTCCCGTAGCGCTGGCAAGAGCCTTCTGGGCTTCACGATGCTGGAAGTGGAGATGACGACGTGGGTGCCGTTCCCACTGCCTCCGATAACCGCGCCGGTGAGGCGCATCCGATCCACGATGCACGTTGGGCTGAACACAATTCGGCCAGGCGTGCCCGTCTCGTCGAGGCTGCGGTAGCCCTGTTGGACGAGAAGCCGGTTGGCCGCGATGTGAGCGTTGAGGAGATCGCCCACCGGGCCGGTCTGTCCAGGTCGGTGTTCTACCGGCAGTTCGACAGCCGGGAAGTCTTCGATTGTCGCGTTCGGACGGTCATTCTCGATCAGTGCTTCGACATGTATGCGGCGAACCTCGATTTCTCGACGGGATCGATCGATGAGATCGTCTCCAGAACCGCTGGCTCGCTGCTTAATTGGCGGATCGAACACCCTGCCTGGTATGCCTTTCTCGGTACCGGCCCGACCGATTTCGACAATCCGGAGTCGGACGCGGTCCAGAGCCTCAGTCGCCGCTTCGAGAGGCTTATCGACGCGCTGCTCTCCGAAATCGCACAGTTGGTCGGCCTCGATTACGCACCGTTGCGAACGTTGCCGTCTGCTGTGGTGGCGATGGTCGACGGCGCCTTCACGCGATGGCTGTCGGATCCGTCGCCGGTGCAGAGCAGGGCACAGGTTGTGCGTGACGTAGCCGACTTTGCGTGGTACATGCTCGACGGTGCGGCGCGCCGCAGCGGATTGCACGTCGATCGGGGCCAGACGGTTGGTGAAGTGATAGCGGCCGCGTCTGGCCCCGCGCCTCCGCATTGACTTGGCCCACAAGCGGACGCGCGCCACATGCTGCGCAGTCTGACTGATCGCCCGCTGCACCCTTGACAGGCGTATGGGACAGGGTGTCTCATACCACCAATGAATGGGACTCAGCGTCCCGGTAAATCGACCCGGGTGCTGATCTTGCCTAGGAGTGGCGACGTCATGGCATTAACGAAGGCGGTCCGTCGGTGGCGGGACGGGATGCAGGTCAGCGACGACGCGGACTACTGCACGAGGCTGGAAACCCTGTCAGAGGGATCGGTGCACCGCAACTTCCATCCGTACTTGGACATCCCGTGGGATTCGCCGGAGTTCACGGTGACGGAGGATGACCCGCGCTGGGTGCTGCCCAGAAGTGACCCCATGGGCGCGAACCCGTGGTACCAGGCGCAGCCGCTGGACAAGCAGATCGCGATCGGCATGTGGCGTCAGGCGAACGTCGCCAGGGCCGGCCTGCAATTCGAGAGCATGCTGATCCGGGGCATTCTGAATTACACGTTCTGGGTGCCCAACGGCAGCCCCGAATACCGGTACTGCCTGCACGAGGCGGTGGAGGAGTGCAACCACACCCTGATGTTCCAGGAGTTGGTGAACCACACAGGCGTGGACGCTCCGGGTTTGGTGCGGTGGCTCAGATGGATCAATTGGCTACCCCCGCTGTTCGCGAGTCCGATGCCGACGTTCTTCTTCATGATGGTGTTGTGTGGCGAGGAGCCGATCGACCACCTGCAGAAATCCATCCTGCGCGAGAGCGGCAACGTCCACCCGATCATGGAGCGCGTGATGGCGATCCACGTCGCCGAGGAAGCCCGACACATCTCATTCGCTCACGAGTTTCTGCGTAGACGAATCCCGGAGATGCGGCGGTTCAACCGATTTGGGCTGTCGATCATGTATCCGCTGAGCTTCCGGCTGGCAGCCAAGCTCATCGCCAAACCTCCGCGCTCCTTCTGGCGTGAGTTCGACGTTCCGCGATCAGTCAAGAAGGACATCTACTGGCGGTCACCCAATTCCCGGGCGATGCTGCGCGAGATCTACGGCGACGTGAGGATGCTTGCCGAGGACACCGGCCTGATGAACCCGATCGCCAAGATCCTGTGGCGAATTCTGCGAATTGACGGTCCGGCATCGCGCTACCGGAGCGAACCGGTGCGCCAAGCTGTCGCTGTGGGTTGAACACACTCGGTGAAGGCCTTCTGGCACACGGCACTTCGCCGGCCACCTACGGTCGAATCGAGCGTCAGCGCGGTGAGTTGAGCATCAGATATTGCGCAGCGGTGCGTTGGCCGACGTCGAGCTTCTGGCGGGAGAAGACGCGGAACGCATAGCGGCCCGCGCCGGCGACACATTGGAACATCTTGTTTTCAGGCCCGCCGCGGCCGCTTGTGCCGTCGTAGCAACGTGATTGGGGCAGTCCGGGCACCGGCGGTATCGGTTTGAATTCCGGATCACCATCGGCATCCTTGACGAGGGCGTCTGTAAACCGGCGCGCTGAGGCGGGATCTTTGGTCTGGTACACGACCGTGGTTCCTCGCACGACGGCATCCACGCCGGTATGGGTGTAGAGCTCACCCATGGTCGCTGTGCTGCCCTCGTAGGCCAACGCGCCGTGCGGGCCGTAGACACCTTGGGTGAAGTCTTTCGCGTCGCTTTGCTGATGAAGCGTCGCGGCATACAGGCCATCGGGATCAAGCGGCAGATCGCCAAGTCTTGCGGGGTCTGTCGGCGTGAACTCGTCGATGCGTGGCACTTGTCGGTCCAACGTCGCGGCCGCGAGATCGGCGGCGACGCCCAGTGATTCCTGGGAGTTGACGAACTGGTACAAGACGTACGGGCCATGCGCGGTGTAGCTCTCGACGTAATGGGCGCCGTCACCCGCATCGAAGGTGGTGCCCAACGCCTCAGGGTGCCGGGGGATGGGGAAGGGGGTGCGTGACCCGCGTGGAGCGGGCACCGCGGCCATCTGATGGGCTGCGTCGGCCGCGGTCGGCACATCCGGAAAGCGGGCCACCATCACCGTCATGGCCTTCGTGGGCCCGAATCGCTGCGCGGCGAACCCGGCGACATAGCCGTGCGATTCAAGGATCCGTTGTGTGTCGCTGGTGACGAATCCGTCGACAAGCGCGGCCGTCGGTAGCGGTATGGCGGTACCGAGGCCATTGAGGTTGCCCTGGGCCGTGATGGTCTTCTCGACATCGCCAGGCAGAACGAGATGCTCAGCCATCCGCTGTGATTCGACAACGTGACCACGACCGCCCGCGGCCCCCAGCGGGTCGACGGGCTTGGTGGGGTAGTTGCCCGGGTCGAGGACGGCAACGATCGCCCCGTCGCTATTGGCCGCGAGGGCCGGGTCCCGGACGGCGTGCCCATCCTCCACGGATGTGCAGGCGGCGACCGTCATCACCGACATCGCCAAGGCCACAGCGATGCCATCGGTTCTCCGCACCGCTGACCTCCCCGGCTTGCCTTTACGGTCGCCAGTATCGCAGAGGTAACGACGCGGTCGGCGCACCAAATCTTGTCGAGTTGTCGGCAATCCATATGAATCGGCAATGCGTTTCCTATGGGGATAGTTATGCGTCACGTATGAATTCCTGGCCATAAATTCGAACCTGGCTAAACTCGATGAAAAGGCCGTGCACCAAATAGAGCGTGCACCGAATAAGAGTCGGAAAGGGAAATAAATTGGCGAACGGCAGAGTCGCAGGGTGCGTTGTCGTCGCGTCAGCTGCGGCCTTACTGGGATTGTCCGTACCTGCGACTGCGTCAGCGGCGCCGACCGGTCAGACGTCAGCACAAGCGACGATCAGTGAGCTTGAGGCCCAGGGATTTCGGGTGATCCTGAACAAGGTCGGCAACGCGCCGATGGATCAATGCACGGTGACCGCCGTGCGCCAGGGCACTGACGTCAAGCATTCGTGGGTGCAGCGGGGCCCCACCGGCAGAGTAAACAATCTCGTGCGCTATACAACCGCGTACGTCGATCTGATGTGCAAACGCTGAATGTCCCGCAAGAGCGAATTCACGCACCGATAGGGTGCGTCAATCCGATTCTGTTCTGAATTACGGGCGAGTGCTGGTCACCGAATGGAGAATGAACCGACCCATCTCACCCGCAGGCAGATAGGGGCTGGGCAGTAAGGTCACCGTGCGTCCCTGGAAGCGCTCGTCAGGTTCGTCCAACGCGCGCACACCGGTAGCCGGGTCGGCGACGCAGAATCCGTCCACCGAGATGGCGAGGTTGTCGAAGGCCGCTTCGGTGTCGGCGTACCGTCCGGGGGCTTCGTTGAGCCGTTCCAGCAGCGCAAGTGGCTCCAGGCCGCGCAGTGCGAATATGTCTGTGCCATCGAGAAACAGCGGGCGCTGCTTTTGGGCCGGCATGATCTCGACGAGGCGGTCAGCTTCGTATCGCAAGACAAGGCCCGGGTTGCCACGCGTTTCGGTCACGCTGTCAGGGGCAGGGCCACTTTCTGCATACGCGGCGATGAGAGCCTGCTTTTCCTCTGCGGTCATTTCGTCGCCGAAGGTCGCCAGGGTGTCGCGCAGGATGTCATCGGGGATTCGATCATTGCCCCGCCCGGTGACAGCGCCGTAGGTATCCGACAGGGCGTCAACCTGTACTGGAGACATGCCAAATTCGAGCTTGCCCAGTCCCTTACGGGGAAAGACCGTCCAGTCAGCTTGTGCCATCGTGATTCCTCAATCTCTCACCACATGCCTCTGACGCCCGCTATGAGGATGTCACGAGACTCGGCCCGACTCCTTCTCGGTTGACTGCCCGGCCGCCTGGTTGCGGTGTGAGCCGGGAGGATGAGTTTGCGGCGCAGGGCTCCGCGCGGTGCCAACGGCAACCAGATGGCGAGGCATTCGCCCGCGAGGAGCGGGGCACCTAAACCCGTTACGGCGCAGCACAATCCGTCACCGTGACGGATTGTGCTGCGCCGTTGCCCTTTGGTCACGGAAAGGGGATAGGAGGGATCGCGGACGGAAGTTGAATCCGGGGAAGCTCAGCAGGCAATTCCACTAGCGGTACGTCTGCCGGAATTGGCGCCCGCGGAATCTCGTTCGGCAGCTGCACGATGGGGACGGAGCTCGGCAATGGCACCGGCGGAATTTCGCTGGGCAACGGGAACGGTGGTACATGGACCGGCGCCGGAAGCGTCGTCACCGGATCATCCGAAGCAGTTGCCCGCGACGAGTCGGCGCCACAGCCGACAGTCAATACCACAGTAGACACCAGAGACAAGAGCAGCGCAGCTCGTCGCGTCCCAATCAACATCTGGCCCGGCTGCCGGGGTCGCGGGTGCCTCCGCTAAACGAACGGTTAAACCAGCAACATGTATGACGTGTACGCATCTCACCCTTGTGGAGACTGGCGATCGACAGGTGTCCTGACGAGGGTACTTCGCGCGGACTTTACGAAGACCTCAACGAGGGGGTTGTGATCATCTGCCCGGGTAAAGACGGCGACCTGGCACGGTTCGATGCCGTCGACGGGCATAGTGACGAGGTCGTCACGCAATGTGCTGCGACGGTCGTCGGCTGGAACCAGGGCGACGGCCCGTCCGTCGGCGACAACCTCGAGCTTGTCCTCGAATGTGTCCACCAGTATTGGACCCGGCTCCGGGCCACCGTCTGGCCGAGGATGTAGGCGCCAGAATCCGGTCCAGGCTGCGGCCATGCCGGCAGTAGCGACGAGGGGTTCGTCAGCGAAGTCGCCGGCGCGGACCGATTCCTTTCCGGCAAGACGATGGGTTGTGGGAACGAGGAGCGCCCGAGGCTCGTCGTAAAGGACCGTCACCCGCAGATCGTCGGGAGGAACCGGAAGCGGGGTGCGGGCCACCAAGACGTCGACTCGTCCGTCGGTCAGGGCCTTCGCCTCATCCCAGTCGAGGTGTTGCGTTCTGACGTGCAGATCGGGATGGTTTCGCCGCAGATCACGCACTGCGGCAGTGATCATGAGGTCCTCGAGGTAGCCGACTGTGAGGGTCCGCGATGGCGCGGCGGCCCTGGCGGCCAACGCCGCCTGAGTAGCCATGTCCAGAAGGCCTTGCGCCCGTGGAAGAAATGCCGCGCCGGCAGCGCTGAGGACGCTGCCGTGCGGGGTGCGCTCCAGCAGGCGGACTCCCAGTGCGGCTTCGAGTCGTTTGATTTGACGGCTCAACGACGGCTGGGCAACGTGCAGAGCTTCTGCCGCCCGACCGAAGTTCAGGTGCTCAGCGACGACGGTGAAGTACCGGACCAACCGTAGGTCAAGATCGAGGACCGGATCGGGGATTGACGGCTGATCGTCGTAATCCTCACGCCCTTCGTCTGCACTGTCCGCCATACGCTCACGGTACTGGGGGTCGCCTCTCGGTGGCGGGTCGAGCAGCTGATGCGCTGACGCCTCAGGTCCCTCGTGTGATGCATCTGCTGCATGGCCGGTTGCCGAACAGGTCTTGGACGCCAATTGGCGCCGCGAGGTCCACTGACAGTGCGCCCCCGACAAGAACACGAGTATTCAAATGGGCGCGAAGACAGAACGTAAACAACAACATCGGAGAAATAGTGACTGACACCTCGCAGCCGTACAGGGACAGGAACATCGTCATCACCGGAGGTAGCACCGGGTTCGGTCTGGCGACGGCCCGCCTCCTGACCGACGGTGGAGCCCGGGTGATGATCACCGGCCGGAACCAGGAGGCACTTGCCGCCGCGCAAGCAAGTCTTGGCGACGCGGCCATCGCCGTAGGCAGCGACGCCGCGTCGTTACCGGACATCGAGGCACTTGCCACGCGAGTCAAAGGTGAATTTGGCACGCTCGACGGCTTATTCGCCAATGCCGGCATCAGCGGCTTCGCACCGTTCCTCGAGACCAGCAAGCACATGTTCGAGCAGCTGCTGAGTATCAACACACTAGGTCCGTACTTCACGGTTCAGAAACTCGCACCCCACCTCGCACCAGGCAGCGGAGTCGTCCTCACCACCTCTGTAGCAAACACACTGGGACTGCCGATGCTGAGCGCATACTCGGCCGGCAAGGCTGCCGTGCGCGCGATGGCACGCGGACTCGGACGTGAGCTGCTGCCGCAAGGAATTCGGGTGAATGCCATCAGTCCCGGGCCCATCGATTCCGGTGTCCTCGCTAAGTCGATGCCACCCGAGGTAGCCGCACAGACCGAGTCACAGATGGCGGCCGACAACCCGATGCAGCGCATGGGATCGGTCGACGAGATTGCGAAGGCTGTGGTGTTTCTGCTGTTTGACGCCACCTACACAACCGGCGCTGAGTTGGTTGTCGACGGCGGCGGTTCACAGCTCTGAATCACGTGCACCGCGTATGTCCGGTGTAACTCCCTGGCGGGGACGCTGGCGTTTGACGCAATCGGAATTCGTATCGCCCTACGTGACCCCGAACCGCGTGATCGGGCCGCAGTCGCGGATGAACCGAGGCCGTTTGAATTCGCCCGATTACACACATCATCACGGCGAGATTCCCGTTCGTCGCAACGTTCAAGGCCGTCAGGTATTGGAGGGCAGGGCTGTTCCGGCTCCGCGGCGTCGAAGGGCGACCAGATCGTGGCGGGCGCGAGGCAACGTCGGCTCATCGACTCCTTCAATGGTGAAGCCAGCGTCAATGATCATCTGACGGTCGTCATTGCCTGGTTGGCCCTCGCTGGTGAGGTAGTCGCCCAGGAAGATCGAGTTGGCCAAATGCAGTGCCAAAGGCTGCAGAGTGCGCAGGTGGATTTCGCGGCCGCCTGCGAGCCTGACCTCGACGTCAGGGAAGAAGAAGCGGAATAGGGCCAAGATGCGAAGACAGCGATCCGGGGTGAGATCCCAGTGATCGCCCAGCGGGGTGCCGTCAAACGGAATGAGGAAATTCACCGGTACCGAATCGGGGTCCAGTTTGCGCAGTGCTACGGCGACATCGACGACATCCGTATCAGATTCTCCCATTCCGAAAATGGCGCCGGAGCACGGCGACAGTCCGGCGGCCGCGGCGCGGCGCACCGTGTCTACCCGGTCGGTGAATGCGTGAGTGGTGCATATCTCGGCGTAGCGGTCCTCGGCGGTGTTGAGGTTGTGACTGTAGGCGTGTGCGCCCGCTGCCGCGAGACGTTCGGCCTGGCCGTCGCTGAGCAGCCCGAGGCACACGCAGACTTCGACCTGTGGATGATCGAGTTTGATTGCGGCGATGGTGTTTTCGATGCGAGTGAGGTCGCGATCACCGGGGCCGCGACCACTGGCGACCAGGCACACACGTTTTGCGCCGGCTTCGACGGCGCCGCCGGCGATCTGAGCTGCTTTCTCCGGAGCGATCCATGAGTATTTGAGTACCTCGGCCTGCGAGCCGAGACGTTGCGAGCAATAGCCACAGTCTTCCGGGCATAGGCCGCTCTTCATGTTCACGATCGTGTTGAGTTTGACGCGCTTGCCGAAGAACTCCCGGCGGACTCGAGACCCCGCGGCCACCACATCGATGAGCTCATCCGAGCCCCTGAGTAACGCTAGGGATTCGTCGCGGGTGGGCGTCTCCTTTCGAAATGCCTTCTCCGTCAACGTAGATAACAGATCTCTCGTCATGAGAGCCAACCTAACTCACGATTGAACACTGTTCAAGTTACTGGTTGACGTGCTATTTCATTAGTTGTGCCATCGGCCTACGCCGCTGCACCCTCCAGTTTTGGTACCCACCACATCGGTGTTCGCAGGGGCACCTCGGTTCAGCTGTTGCGGCGGGACTGGTTGCGAGATTGCGCCAGCCCGGTGATGGATCTAGTTAGGCGAACCACGTGTTGAGCGCTTCTGCCAGTCCGATCCCGCGGTGATCGCCTGTCCACGCAACATGGCCGTCAGGGCGCACCAACACAGCTGCCGGGGCGGCTATTTCGCCTAGAACCGGGATTGCCCAGGTGTCAGCGGCGCGGGCGTCGACGACCGAGACCCGCGCCGCCCACCGCGTCATATCGAGGCCGATTCGCTGGTCGAGCGACAAGAGTATCCCCCGGACATCGTGCAGTAGGCCGAAGAGTCGGCTTGGGCCTTCGGGAGTTTGGAGGTCGAGGTCGGGCATGCGACGGCCGAGTAGTGGGTGTGCGCCGCCAAAGTCGTAACCAATGTCCAGCCCGCACATCATCGCCGCGATTTGGGCGCGGGGCTCGGCCAGGGTGAGCAGCTCTGTCATGGTGTCCCGTAGCGCCTCGACACGGGGACCTGGTCCGTTGAGGGCACTTTGGGCCATGGTGTTGCGCAGTACGCGCTCGGCCACTGGATGGCGCTCGGTTTGATAGGAGTCCAGCAGACTCTGGTCGGAGGTCTCGTTGATGACCTGACCCAGTTTCCAGCCCAGGTTCACGGCGTCCTGCATCCCGGTGTTGAGACCTTGGCCACCGATCGGAAAGTGAACATGGGCAGCGTCACCGGCTAGAAGCACGCGTCGTTGACGATAGGTGGTGGCTTGGCGGGTGGTGTCGGTGAATCGGGAAACCCAGGCGGCACTGCGTAACCCGTAGTCGGTTCCGCGCGCCGCGATCAATGCGGCGCTGACATCCCGCAGAGTGGGTTCGTCGGTGTTGGTGATCGTGGGTTCCGTCACCATGATTCGAACGGTGTCTTCGCCGTCGAACACAAAGAATGAGTGAAACGTAGGGTCCCGGTGTAGTCCCCAAGGTGGGGTGTCGGTGAGTTCGACGTCGGCGACCAGACAGCTCGTCGATGCCCCCCATCCCTGGAAGGCGATGCCGGTCGCTTTGCGGATGCGGCTGCGTCCCCCGTCGCAGCCCACCAGGTATGCAGCGTGGAATTTCGCGCCGCTGGCCACGGTGACATCAACACCTGCGAGGTCTTGGGTGAAGCCAGACACGTCGCATCCGTAGTGGATCGTGACTCCGAGTTCGGATACCCAGTCGGCAAGGATGTTCTCGACACGGTATTGCAGCAGCGCCAGTCCATAATTGTGCCGCGTCGGCAGATCTGACACATCGAAGAAGATCCCGGAGTAGTGGCCATTTTGGCCAATCATCCCTTCTTCTAAGAACCGATCGACGATCCCGCGCTGGTCAAGGACTTCCAGCGTGCGCGGCGTCATCCCGCCGGCCCGAGAGCCCTCCAGGTTGCGGTCGGTGCGGCGTTCGAGCACCGCGACATCGACTCCGGCCAGCGCCAGCTCACCGGCCAGCATCAGCCCGGTCGGCCCGGCGCCGGAGATGAGCACGTCGTGTTCGATCATGTAAACCTCCCGCCTCCGGTGAACATTGTTCACCTGAAACGGTAAGTGGACTTGAGATCATCGTCAACACCGGCGATCTAGGCTGGGTGGCGATGGTGAAACGGGGTTGGACGCGCGAGACGCTGGTGGCGCTCGCGCATCAGTACGTGAGTGACCACGGAATCGACGCGTTGACCATGCGCCGGTTGGCCACCGCAGCAGACGTCAGCCCGAGCGCCCTTTACAAGCATTTTCGTGATCGAAAAGACCTCCAGCGAGCGATGGCCGACGCGGTCTACGCGACGATCGACCTATCCGACATCGATACCGCCGATTCGTCAGTGCAGCAGGTAAAAACCTGCTGCCGACGCATGCGCGCCGCCATGTTGGCGTTCCGTGACGGCGGACGCATCATTGCTGGCTCCTACGCGCCCTTGGAGGCGACGCTCGCGCTGTCGGCGACACTGAGGACACTGCTGGAGTCTGTCGCTTTGCCCCATTACAGTTCAGGGCACGTCGCGGCGTTGTTGCGTTCGTATACAATCGGATTCGTCATCGACGAACAGTCGTTTCTCGAACTCGAAGCCAGTGGTGAATGGGTCGATTTGGTCGGACAGATCACCGAACGCGGCTATCATCGGCGCGCCGACGCCGATGATCTCATCGCCATCGTGACTGGCGACCGCGACCAACGGTTCGATACCGGCCTGGACATGATCCTCACGGGACTCGTTCGCGACAGCGCTAGTCGCTAGCACCGTGCGCGGTGGCCCTAAATGCTTCCAAGCCACAGGGACAGCCTGCTATTTGACCGACTTGAACACTGTTCAAGTAGAGTCCGCGGAATGAGCATCGAGGACCCGCTCGCGTGGTTAGAGGCCGTCGCCCACCACCGGTTGCAGAACGGATTGCATCGGCAGTTGCGCCCACGGGTTCCTCACAGCGGGCTGATCGACCTGGCGTCCAACGACTACTTAGGGCTCACACAACACCCCGACGTGATCGCGGCAGCCGTGGATGCGGTGCACAAGTGGGGCACCGGATCGACTGGTTCTCGGCTGGTGACCGGCAGCACCACCGATCATGAACAGCTTGAAGGCGAGTTGGCCGAGTTCGTCGGCGCGCAAGCAGGATTGGTGTTCGCGACCGGATATGCTGCCAATCTGGCCGCAGTCACCGCCCTCGCCGACGCGGACACTCTCGTGATCTCCGATGCGCACAACCACGCATCGATCATCGACGGCTGCCGTCTGTCGCGGGCACGGCTACAGGTCGTGGCGCACAACGACACCGCTGCGGTCGCGCGTTTCCTCGCGAGCCGCACTGAAGCCAAAGCCCTCGTGGTGACCGAGTCGGTGTTTAGTACCGATGGCGACCTTGCCCCACTGAATGACCTGCACAGCAACGCACGCCGCTACGGCGCGGTGCTCGTTGTCGACGAGGCCCATGCGATCGGTGTACGTGGGCATGGGGGTAGAGGCCTGGTCCACGAAGTGGGCCTGGCTGGCACACCGGACGTGGTGATTACTGCAACGCTATCGAAATCGCTAGCGGCACAGGGCGGTGCTGTACTGGGAAGCGAAAAGGTGCGTTCACACCTGATCAACGCCGCACGCACCTTCATCTTCGATACCGGATTGGCACCGGCCGCAGTCGGTGCGGCGCTGGCGGCGCTGCGCGTGTTGCGTAGGCACCCCGAGATGGCTTCGCAGGTGCTTGCCAACGCCGCGACCATCGCCCGGATAGCACACGTCGACGCGCCTCCATCGGCGGTGGTTCCGGTCGTGCTTGGTGAGCCGGACGTCGCCTACGCCGCGGCGCAAGCCTGTTGGAGGCGAGGGCTGAATGTCGGCTGCTTCCGACCGCCGTCGGTTCCGGCGGGCACCTCGCGACTGCGGATCACCGCGCGTGCGGATCTGTCCGAGAACGAGATGGCAGTCGTTGAGACGGTGCTGGGTGAGGTGTTCGCAAACGCCGACGTCATCCGCCCAAGGCAGCCGCAGCGAGAATAGCGTGCCCAACCGAACGATCCGGCAGTGACCGCCGACGCTACCCCCGGCGCTGCTGACCTTGGGCGCGAGCCATGGTCGCAGTGAACGCTGATCACCGCGTCCAGATTAAGCTCGATCGGTGCGAATGCAATTGATCCCTGGCAGGCTGGTGGAAGTCCCCACCCCGGATGCGTCTGGTATCGACCGCCGATCATTCGGTGAATTCATTGGCGCCCAAGGCGAACTCGCCTCGTATGCGTTGGGTTGGACGACGGGTGCTGATCCACACGCAGCACGTATCAGTGTGGGAATCGGTGCTGGTAACCCCGGCGGCGGAACCTTCCATGCCGTCGTTTTCGTCAACGACGGCTCACCCGCGTACTCTCTGGTTGACGCGCCTTTTGAGCAGGTCCCACAGGGTGGGCCGGATCTGACAGCCGACCAAGCCCGCGCCCATCAAGACCTGCCGTTCATATGGTGGCTCGTTGATTTCATCGCCGAACAGGACGGTCGGGCCTGGTGGATGCGGCACTGGCTGATGCAGACGCCCTCCTTTCAGACCCCAGGCGTCTTCGGCAAACATGAGCCCATTCTGCGAGTTTGCCACCACGCCAACGGGACATGGCACCTTGCTGGCTCGGCCCATTCCGATGACGGGCGATTCGGGCATCTACACCATGCCATCGACGAGGATCCCACCTTGATCGAAATACTGAACCTGGAACCGGGTCAGCAGGCCACCCGCGGCGCCCGCGGCCAGGCTTGGCGACGCGTCGATCTCAGCCACTGAACCGGGACCGCCATCCGCTCGATCGAGCCCCGGCCTATGCGCCTTCGGGTTTCGTGAGAAGGCTGGCTTGGCATTGTATTTGTGGACAGCCCAAATGTGGTTGATTAAGATAGAAACACAATCTATTCAGTTACGAACCGGCAATTCGTGGGCCTGCCTTGGATATCGGCCGATCGCGAAGTATGTCAGGTGATGCGCGGTAGTGGGGACGTTGCTTCGGCTCGTTGCACGATGCCCCGATGTCGGAGGCACCCATGGCGGGTTCGGCCGCCGGTTTGCGGTTGCGCCGGGCGGCTGCATGCAACTCGGCGGGACGGGAGCCTGGATCGCATGGGGTGGTTCTCTTTCTATTTCGATGATCAGCGGTGGGAATGGTCGCCGGAAGTGCAGGAGTTGCACGGCTATACCCCGGGCACCGTGACACCCACGACCGACCTCGTCCTGCGGCACAAGCATCCGGAAGATCGCGACTATGTCGCCGCGACCATCGACGCCATCGTTAGCAACCGTGGCGCACTGAGTAGTCGTCACCGCATCATCGACACCGCCGGCGGCGTGCATTGGGTGCTGATCATCGGCGATCGGTTGACCGACGGGAACGGCAAGGTCATCGGCACATCCGGGTTGTACCTCGACGTGACGCCGGTTGAGTTGGCCCGCGAGGCGGAAGCCCGGCGGCGGGAGTCGCTCGTCAGCGCGCGGGTCGCTGAGATCACAGCGAACCGGGCGCGGATCGAGCAGGTGAAGGGAATGATGATGCTCATCTACGACATCAACGAGGAAGTCGCGTTCGGAGTCCTTCGGTGGCTGTCGCAGACGCATAACGTGAAACTTCGTCAACTGGCCGAGCAGCTTCTCGTCGATCTGCAGGCCACGGTTAATCAGACGCTGGACCAATCTCGCTTCGATCGCGTGCTCCTCACCGCGCACGAGCGCCTCGCCGTAGGCGACCACGCCGGAGACGGGACGCACTCGCACGAACCGATGTAGCCTCTCACGCAGGAGTCGCGCAAGCGTTCGTCACACGCGCTGATGCACGGCGTAGCCGTGCGCCTGTACTCGACGCGGCGCGACGCACATTCGCCGATGAAGGGGTGGATGCCTTCCCCTACCTGGAGACGCTCAACCATCTTCAGGTCGAGCTGCTGCGCCGGTACCGGGCGGGGGACACCGACGAACTGGTGCAGCGCGGCACCCTGCTCACGATGAGCGGCCTAGCCACCGCGCTGCGAAACAGCGGCTGACAGACACCATTACACTCCGGTGTATTGATCATCATGCATCAGACAGGTCGAGTCAGGTATGGGACGCAGAGGATGGCGCGGTGCACCGCCGGCAGATGACGCCGAGGCCCGCAAGCGCATCGTCGACTCCGCACTGCGGATGATCGAGCGGCACGGACCGCAGCGCACCACGTTGTCGATCATCGCCGACGACCTCGGCGTCACCCGACCGACGATCTATCGGCACTTCGCCACCACCGAGGAGATGCTGGCCGCGGCCGCCGATGTGGCGCTGGCAGGTTGGACCGCGCGTATCGGCGAGTTGACGGTGGGGCTCGACGATCCGGCGGAGCTTCTGGTGCAGGCTGTGGCCTACCTGATCGAGCGGTTGCCGGAGGAGCCGTTGCTCGCACTGCTGCTCGACACCGACCGTGCTCGAATGGTCAGTCAGCGCATGGTGTTATCGGAGGCGGTCGCACGATCGCGAATCATGTTGGAGCACACGCCAATTGACTGGGCGTCGCTGGGGTTCGCCGGCCCCGCGATGGACGACCTGGTGGAATACGTGTTGCGGATGATTCAGTCGATGGTAATCGCACCGTCGGACCCGCCACGGTCTCCGGCGGTATTGCGGGCATATCTGCGCCGGTGGATCGCACCGGTGCTCGTCCCCGTCAGCTGAGCGCAGTCGGTGCCTCGGCGACCGGGACGACTGCGGTGTGCGGGTGTTCGGGAAGTTCGTCCGCGTGGAACCAACGGAACGACATCAGTCCTTCGGGATGGTCCTTGGTCGAGATGGCATTGGGATGATCGAGCAGCTCGCGGCTGATCACAATGGTGACCGAGCCGTCGCTGTTGGGTACCGCGGTCCCGGAATTGATTCCGGCCCGGCCGTATTCGACGTCCAGGGCCGCCATGTACTGGTTCCACAGTGTCAAGTTCCAGAATCGGCAGGCCGGATGGCTCGACGTGATCACCAATGCCTCTCCCGGTTCCAGCGAGAATCCGCCGAGGCAGTAGCAGGCATCCTGCATCGAGTAGCCGAAGGTGGCATCGCCGGCCCGATACGGCGGCGCCAGGGTATTCGAGGTCAGCGCTTGGCCGTCGGCCAGTTCGACGGGCTGGCGTTCCATCAGGATCAGCGGGATCAGGGCGTACATGTCCTTGGCGAACCGCAGCGCGGCGCGCAGCCCGCGGGCCACGTCGGCATCGGACTTCGGCGGCGCGACCTCGAGCCCGGCATGATCGATCACCTCGATCTCCCAATCGACGCGGCGGCCGGTGTCCGGATGCTCGTGATAGTCGCGGGTGAGAATGCCGCGGGCATCGGGGGACAGTTCGATGAACGGCCCGTCGTAGCCCTGCGGGCGGCGGGGTCCGAGCACGGCCGCGAAGCGCCCGCTCTCGTCCACCCCGATATCGGTGTCGTAGAGCAGTCCGACGGTGCGGTTCGGCCAGGCGCCCGGTTCCGGTTCGTTGTAGACCGTGACCGAGTACATCGCGCTGTCGTTCGCCGCACCGCTGACCCGGTAGGTACGGCGCGGATCCACCACCGCATACCCGTAGTAGCAGTCGGTGTTGTCACCGCCCCAGCGCCGGTCGGGCCGGAACGGCGTCAGCGTGTCGATGAACCTGGGTGCCACCGGGTCGGCGAAGAAGTTCATGTCCAGCGACAGCGCCAGCATGGTCGCCAGGTTCTGATAGCCCTCGGCCACCGCGAGCTGACCACGCACGGCCTTGGGGCCATCCAGGAAATTGGTGTCGAATTCCGCGAAGGCAGAAAGCAATTCGCGCCACGCCGCCGCGCTCTCGGGGGTAGACATAGGGCAGATCATAAGCGCAGGTGAACTTACAGCACAACACTTCTTGTAAAAACTGTAACGCGCCGCTACAGTCCCGATCATGACCGATGCGATTCGCCTCACCGATCTGGCCCGCCCGACATTCTCGCCGGAGGCCCAACAGGTCATCGACGGCATGGCCGCGATGGCCGATTATTGTCCGCTGACCGCCGACGGGCTCCACCAGCAGGCCAGCGCACAGACGGGCCTGAGCGACTTCGGTGATCAGGGCTACCGCGACCGAATGGACGTGCTGCTGCAGGCGTTTGGTGAGCTGCCGAATTTCACCGCGTTCGGCCGCACCTACGCTTTTTCGTTGATGCTGACCTTCCTGAAAGGCCGGCTGCGGGTGATCGACCATCTGAAGCGGCACCCGGAAATCTTCGACGTCGAGGTGAAGGCTCCGCTGATCATCGCCGGCCTGCCCCGCACCGGCACCACACATCTGCACAGCATGCTCGCCGCCGATCCGGCACTGCGTTCGCTGCCGTACTGGGAGGCCCAAGAACCGCTGCCGGCTCCGGGGGAGGAAGGCACCGTCGAACCTCGGCGGCAGCGCACCGGCGACGCGCTGAACATCTCCAACACCTTGATGCCGTACTTCCAGTTGATGCACGAGATGACCATCGACCACATCCATGAGGACATCGGCCTGATGGTGCAGGATTTCGCCAGCGGGTTCTTCACCACGCTGACCCACCTGCCGCGTTGGTCGGATTACCTGGCCACCCACGATCAGACCTCGGGCTATCAGTTCCTGCGGCTGATGCTGCAGGTGCTGACCCACCAGGACGGTCGCGACCGGCGTTGGGTTCTCAAGAGCCCGCAGCACCTCGAGCAGTTCGTGCCGCTGCTCAAGGTCTTTCCCGACGCGACATTCATTGTCACGCACCGTGATCCGGTCGAAGTGGCAGTGTCGATGGCCACCATGATGACCTACACCATGCGGATGAGCGTGGACAAGGTCGACGTACCGACCGTCGCCAACTACTGGATCACCCGCATCGAGGAAATGCTGAACGCCTGCATGCGCGATCGCGATCTGCTGCCCGCCGACCGCTCGATCGACGTTCGGTTCGACGAGTTCATGGCCGATGATCTGGCGATGGTGCGACGGGTCTGGGACGTCGCGGAATACGCGCCGAGTGAGGCATCGCAGCGCGCCGTCGCGGATTACCTGGCCGGCCACACCCGTGGCAGGCTCGGCCGAATTGACTACCGCACCGAGGATCTCGGCCTGGACCGCGAACAGCTCGAAGCACGCTTCGCGCCCTACGTGGCCCGGTTCGTCCGGTAATGCGGTTACAACCCGGCCCGGTTGCGGACCGCGTTGATCGCGCCGCGGCGGCGCTTGTTGGCTAACTGAACCAGGTCAGTTTCCCAGCTGGCTACACGATCTTCACCGAAGGCGACCCTGGTGAAGAGCTCTACCTCATCGAATCAGGCAACGTGAAGATCGGCCGAACAGGCACTCGTCGACTTCGCTCAACGCGGGTGGATAACCACCGAATCCAAAACCGTCAAAATCCTCGCTCCCGACCGTCTCGCGCGCCGCGCGAGATGAAGTGTCCACGAAAAGCTGAAGACGCGATGGTGTGGGATACGTAGTACCTGGCGGACCGATCTGCACTGGACTGTATTTGTGGGCGCTCATCGCTCCTGCCCGAAGACAGGTCACAACGACCTAACCCTGACCACTCACCTGGATCAATTCGTCTCTGGACTGCACATCGAACGCAATTCCTCCGGTCCTATTGTCAAGGGCACGCGCGTTCCAGAGATCATCCCGGCATCAAGACGACCTTTCCGAACTTGCCTGGTGCGGCGAGCCGGCCGTAGGCGTCGGAGTATTTGTCAAGTCGATATTCCGTCTCGATCGGCACCTGGATGCGGTTGTCGGTGAGTAGTGGCACAACCTTCATCCGGATGTTTTGGGACAGCGCTGCCTTTTCCGCGTGGCTGCGACCCCGGATCGTCGTACCGATCAATTGGGCGCGTGCCAGCATCAACTCGAACAATGGCAATGACGCCGCGGCTCCAGCTTGCACACCGACAACGAGTAGGCGCCCGCCGGTGCTTAGTCGGGAAACCCGTTGCAAGCAATCGGCCCCGCCCACGAGCTCAACGATCACATCGAACGCGTCCGCGTCGGCTTCCTCGTCTGGGGTCACCACGATCAAGTGTTTCTGATCGGGGACAAGATTTCTCACCTTGCCGTGCAGTTCGCGACGACGCACACTGGCGACCACATCGGCACCTGTTGCCGACGCGATTTGCAGCATGGCGGTACCCACGCCTCCGGCGGCACCGGTGATCAACACGCGATCGCCGACTCCGACCTGCGCCTGCGTCACCAAAGCGTCCCAGGCAGTGCTGAATATTTCGGAAAACGCACCGGCCTGCGCCCACAGCACCTCAGCGGGCACCGGGATCAGCAGATCGGCCGCGACAACCACACGTTCGGCGTGACCACCGCCGCCAAGCAGTGCCATCACCCGATCCCCGGGCAAAAAGCCCGTCACGGACGCGCCCACCGCGAGGATCTCTCCGGCGACCTCCAGACCAGGGATATCCGGTGGCCATCCTGGCGGGGCTGGATAGTCGCCACGCGCCTGCTGCAGATCCGCAGCGTTAAGTCCTGCTGCCCGAACACTGATCAACACTTCTCCGGGTCCGGGAACCGGCTCATCGCGCTGTCGCAGCTCGAACTGTCCGTTTCTGATTACGATCGCACGCACCTCTCAACCCTATGGTGGTTAGCCTCGTGCATTCACTCATTCATGCGGCGAGCGTTGCGCCGGAGGGCGCTGGCGAAGTGTATGTGTCTGCTCCACAGGTATGTTGATCGTGTACTTCGCTGGGACTTGAGTGTTCGTGCCGTTCAATTTTGCGAGTCGCTGCGGGCGAGGTCGCGGCTCTGGAAAGCCGCGCGGTACGCGGTCGGACTCGTGCCGACGATGCGTTTGAAGCGGTCGCGAAACGCGGTGGGGGAGCCGAAGCCAACCTGATTTGCGATCCGGTCGACGGGTCGGTCGGTGGTTTCAAGCAGGTACTGTGCCTTCCGGATTCGGGTGCGGTGTAGCCACTGCAATGGTGTCGTGCCGGTCTGTTCGCGAAAACGACGGTTGAGGGTTCGCGGACTCATTCCCGCATACGACGCAATTTCGGCGAGCGTCAAATCGCTGTGCGCCTGGGCATCCATCCACTGCAGTACGGGCTCCAGGGCTGAGCCCTGGGGAGTGGGTGGCAGGTCGCGGACGATGAACTGGGACTGTCCGCCTTCGCGTTCCAGTGGCATGACCGACAGCCTGGCGGCGTCGGCGGCCACCGCCGAGCCGTGATCTCGACGGATGAGGTGCAGGCACAGATCCAACCCGGCCGCAGCGCCGGCGGAAGTTAGGAACTGGCCGTTATCTACGTACAGCACACCAGGATCCACCTCGATCTGGGGATATAGAACGGCGAGCTCTGTGCCTTTGAGCCAATGTGTGGTCGCCCGCAGTCCGTCAAGCAGACCGGTCGCGGCAAGGATGAACGCTCCGGTGCAGATCGAAGCTATCCTCGTGCCGTTGGCCGCCGCTCGACGCAGCGCATCGACGACATCGGTGGGGACTGCGACGGTGGGGTGGGTGCACCCCGGCAAGATGATCGTGTCTGCATCGTTGAGCGCTTCAAGTCCCCATCGCGTTTGGAGGGTGAGCATCTCGGTGTCCACCGCGCGACCGGGAGCGCAGACCTGGACGCGATAGGCGGGCCGACCGCCGGGCAGTGGGGTGCGGGTGAACACCTCTATCGGGGTCGCCAGGTCGAAAGGAACAACGTCGTCCAGGGCCAGTACAGCGACAGTGTGCATGGCAATACGCTAAGACCTCAGCTCATACCCGCCAACGACATCGGATAGGCCTATCCCACAAAGGCGCCGGACAGAGGTGGCGAGAATCCGTTGATATTGGGCAATCCAGCCGGTTCTGTCCGCGCTGAGCGGTGATTAGCGTCCGTAGCAGCGACCGAAAGGAAGATGATCGAAGTGTTAGCGCAGATCGTGTTGTTCGACGGGTTCGCCCCGCTCGATGTCATCGCACCGTTCGACGTGTTGGCTGCGGGGCGGATTTTCACCGGCGGTGCCGTCGAGGTCGAGCTTGTCTCGGCCCAGGGGCCGCGGCAGGTGCCCAGCGGCATCAGTCCGCTGTCACTGGAAGCGACGGCCCGGTTGGATCCACGACGAGCGGACGTGATCGTTGTGCCGGGTGCGGCCGGAAAGTTCAGTGGAGCAGACGAACTCGATGACGACAACATCGCCGTGATCCAGGCCCGCACGCTATCGACCGAGCTGCCGGGCCTACTCAAGGAGGCAATGGAGCGTCCCGAACTGACGATGGCTACGGTGTGCGGTGGTTCGATGGTGCTTGCGGCGGCCGGCCTCATCGATGGTCGGTCGGCGACGACGCATCACCTCGGGATGGATGCGCTGGCCGGCATGGGTGTAATAGCGATCGATGCCCGCGTGGTCGACGACGGTGATTTGGTCACGGCCGCCGGGGTCACCTCCGGGCTGGACTTGGGAATCTATCTGCTGGAGCGGGAACTGGGGCCGCGTATCGCCCACGCGGTGGAGGCACTGTTCGACTACGAACGGCGTGGCATCGTCTGGCGAAACACCGGGCCGGAGCCGCTGATTGCGGTCTGAGGAGACTCATCCTGAAGTCAGGCCCTTGCGGGAAGCATTGATCCACTATCGAATATCGTTGGCTAGCTGGAGGTTCCATGACAGCGACATCCGTTCGGCCCCAAGCCTTTCTACGCTTCGCAGCGTGGGCGTTCCTGATTGGTTGGGGCTTGCACGTTCTCGATCATTTGCGTCGGGGAATGTCGGCGTCGCCGGCATTCGTGATGGCCGGCGGTGCGGTGCAGGGCTTGGCGGTGATCGTTGCGATCGCGATGGCGCTGAGGGGTCATCGCCGGGCGCCCGAGGTAGCGATCTTCACCGGGGTCGGCAGCGCACTGGTCTTCACATACGCGCACCTTCTGCCAGATTTCTGGCCTCGCTTTCAAGACAGCTTCCTGAGCGGTCCGCGCATCAATGTCACCTGGTTTTCCTGGGTGACGGCACTGTCTGAGATTGGCACCGGACTTCTGTTTGCCTGGGCCGGATACCGCGCGAAAGCCAATACCCGCGAAGTTGCCGAGCAGGATCGCGGGTAATCCGCCTGACTGTCACGTAGGTCGGGTGACGACCCAGATTCCGATGACTCGCGCATGGCGCACACTCATTTCTGGCCGCGGTTTTGGGATGGTGGCGGCTTCGCGTCTGCGTTGCTGTTATCGGGCGGAGAGGGCGATAGTTGAGCGTCTAATCTGTCGAAGTAGCCTTCGTATGCGCCGACGATATCGACCTCGACTGGATCTAGGTGCCACTGGATACCGATACCTTCCATAAAGGCCAGGGGCCCTTGACCATCCGACGAAACACCCCGCCTGGTGGTGGTGGCGTGTGGTGTCGTTAGCTCGAGTCGGTGGCGATTGTTTTCGCCCATCGATAATCGGCCTTGCCTGCCGGTGATCGCATGACTTTGTCGACGCGGATGAAGGCCTTGGGGATCTTGTAACGTGCGATCTTCAGTGCGCAGGTGTCCGCGAGGTCGTCATCGGTTGCGGATTGGTTGTCGGCCATCTGGACGACGGCGACGACTTCGCTGCCCCAGCGCTCGGACGGGCGGCCGACAACGACGACGTCGTAGACGGCGGGATGGGAGGCTATTGCTCGCTCCACCTCCTCAACGAAGATCTTCTCGCCGCCGGAGTTGATGGTGACCGAGTCCCGTCCGAGCAATTCGATGCGGCCGTCGTCGAGGATGCGGGCGCGGTCCCCGGGCACTGACCAGCGAGTGCCGTCGATCGTCGGGTAGGTGCGGGCCGTCTTGGCTTCGTCCTTCAGGTAGCCCAGGGGGATGAGATCCCTTCGTGCCAGCCATCCTTCGCCCTCACCAGGATTCAGAACCCGGCTGAAGTCATCATTGACGACGGCGGTGTCGAACTGTGGATTGAACGTCGCGGTCTGCGGTGCCATTTGTGCGGCCGACGCTGCGCTCATCATCTGGATGCCGGTCTCCGACGAACCGACACCGTCGGATAGCACGACGTGTGGCAGAGCCGTGAGAATCCGGTCGCGCACCGTGGGGGTGAGCGGCGCGGCGGCGTTGGCGATGCTCACCAGGTCGGGGAGGTCGTAGTCGCCGGATTCGAGTTCCTCGACCAAGGGTCGTCCGATGGCGTCGCCGACGATCGGGATGGTGAAGATCCTCTCGCGGTGCGCCAGGCGCAGCACGGCCGCCGGACGGAACCCGTCGACATCGTCGGGAATCACCAGGAGACCGCCTCTGGTCATCGTGAAGAAAGTTGCCCACTGGGCGGCGGCGTGCATGAAGGGCGGAATGACGAGCAGCGAGAATCCCGTGCTGGCACAGGCCTGCTCGGCCAGTTCTTGATACGAGCCCAGCGGATGGTTGCGGCCCATGGGCCGTCCTCCCATGGATGACAGGAAGATGTCGTGTTGGCGCCACAGCACGGCCTTGGGCATCCCGGTGGTACCGCCGGTGTACAGGACGTACAGATCGTCTCCGGTAGGTGTAGGCATCCCACTGTCGGGAACCGGTGTGGTGATGATCGATTCGTAGTCGACGGCGCCGGGCAGTAGGTCGTTGCCCGAGTCATCGGCAACTTGGATAAGCACTTTCAGGTGGGGGAGGCGGCCTCGAATGGCCGCGACACGTGGCGCGAATTCTGCGTGGTACACCAGTGCGGCAGCGCTGGCGTCGTGGAGCAGATAGATCAGTTCCTCCTCGACGTAGCGGTAACTCACGTTGAATGGCGCGACGCGGGCGCGGTAGGCGCCGATCATCGATTCGAGGTACTCGTTGCCGTTGCGTAGATAGATCCCGAGATGGTCCTGACCGGACTCATGGCCGCGCAGGTCACTGCGCTCGGTGTGGCAGCCCAGACCGATAGCGCTCAGGTGGTGTGCGACACCGTCGATGCGCGCGTTCATGTCGGCGTAGGTCAAGCGGAGATCGCGCCAGACGAGCACCTCCCGGTCGGGGACGGCTGCGGCCAGTGTGTTGAATACCGTGGACAGGTTGAACTGCGCTTCAAGGGCGTTCACAGATTTCCTTCGCGGATTTGGAGTGGGACGTCGTTCTGCCAGGGCTGTCTCGATACGCAGTCGGCGACTTTGAATGTGCCGCTTTCGAATTCGCCGGTTGCCGCGTCGACCAGACGGTATTCCTGGCGTTGGCGATGCATGGGTTGTCCGTCGAGCATGACGATCCGCACTTCACCGGGTTCGAATTTGCACCGCGAATGCAGCGCGGCGGCGAGTTGTTCGTGATGGAGGTGGCCGTCGCCGAACGCCCAGCCAAGGGCGTACGCGGCGACCGTTTCGCCCTCGACGGCGGTGTAGTCGAGCTCCCGGCCGGCGGGGACGGCACGATCCAGCAACGTCATGACGGCACGGCCGTGGGCGAACATGGACCGGAATGCGTAGCCCATGTGCAACGGCAGTTCGGCCTTCTCCTTGCTGCCGAAGAGTTTCTCGAAGTACTTGTGCTGTAACAGACCCAAGCCGACTCGCTGGTCGGCGATCTTCTGGCTGGCGGATTCGGTGAAGAGCCAGACCGACGTGTCCCAGTTGCCGGCGTAGTAGCGCATTCCCGGCAGGAAAGACACTTTCCGTGGCCATACGTGTCCGATTGCCACAGTCGTCACTAGCACCACGACGAAAGCTGCGATGAACCAAGGTTGTGTGACATCCCCGAGCCCGGCGTCGCTATGTGCCAGAAAGATCGCGCCAATCCCGTAGATCATGAACACGTTCCACTCCAGAGGTACCCCGAGTGGAACGGAGGTAAGGATGATCAGATGCAGCGCGACCAGTAGTAGTGCCGCAATCTGCGTGATGATTCCACCGCCGGAGAAGAACAGCACCAATGGCACGCAGAGTTCGATCACCGTCCCGACGTGGGCTAGGAGCGCCGCGATCCAGCTCGGTCGCAGATCGTCGGGGTAGTCACGGAATAGTTTGCGTTTCAGCCACTTCGACCGTATCAACGGATTGTTCGCCATCATGGTCGAGATGACGAACGGAAAGTGTCGATTGAGCTTGGACGTCGCCGCACCCATCCAGATGGCCACCATCACCACCTTTGCTGCGACGATCATGTCCAGGCCCGGCAGAAGGAACGCGACGGTGAGAGTGCCGTAGACCTCCCCTCGCGCGGCCAAAAAGACCACTTTGTCCCGCAGTCCCATCGCCGCGAGTACACCCACGACGATGGCGATCTTCCACGTCGGTATCAGGCCGACGGATGTCGCAGGGGCAGAAAGTGGGCCAGTGCCGTCCGACAGGAGTGCGACGACCGTCGCTACAAGCAGTGCCGCGTAGAGTGCCACGTCCACCGGGCTCCGACGATCACCGGCTGTGGACGGGATCCTCATTGGCCATGGCGGCAGGCGAACTGTACCGGTCCGCAGCCAATATAGGGGTGATCCCATCGGGGGCGCGACCCTGCCGGCGAGTGGCCCGAATCCGCAACCCAGGCCTAGCACCTCGAACAGCAGAGTCCACAGCACGACCTTCTGGAACACGATCGGCTCGCTCCACCACGTTGCGACATCGGTCCAGCCGTCGATGCCCTCGGTCGCGAGCGCGAACCCCATGCCGATGAGTATGTAGAGCACGATCTTGATGGCGTAGACGACGTAGAGCACGTCGGGATTCCCGGTGCCGCGCTCGGCGATATGACGCGCCATCAGCCTCAGACGGTCGCTGCGTGCGGTGGCCCGCCACGCGTCCATGTCCACGACCGGTAGGTCCGAACTGAAAAACCCCACGCTTGTACCCCGCTCTGACGACGTTGGCTAGACGCAATCTAAACTATGTCTAGCCAATGTGCCAGGGGCAGGAGTCAGCCGGTACGACGATCTGTCGCCGAGACGTTAGTAGGTCGATGCTTAAGAGGCCGGCCGTCGATGCTTGCGTTGCGGTGCAGACACTTTCGTCAGTGACTCCATCGCCGTGGCGAAGCGCGGATAGATGACCGCCGGCCCTACCCAGCGCGCCAGAAACACCCTCAGTTCGTCCTGGCCGCGGGGCGCCCGGCCGTTGTCGACCAGGAACGAGTAGAGCAATCGGAGCAGGAACTCGGCGAGTTCGCCCAGGGCGTCTTCGTCGAAGCCGTGCTTCTCCCAGTCGACTTCGTACCTATGCAGCATGGCGCGGCTGAAAGTCAGGGCGGTGTCGGAGGTGAGCGACGCACTGACGTCGCCCTGCGACCGCCTGTTGAGGATGAAGCCGATCCGCTCATCGCCGGCGAGATTCTCGATTGCATAGGCGAGGCCTTCGACCACCGCGGTGACCGGGTCCGTCTCTCCCTGCACGTGTTTGGCGAGCTGCTCGAGGAACCCACTCCCGGACCGCATGGCGGTGGCCAGCCGCAGCGCTTCGGTGCCCGGAAAGTAGCGGTATACGGTCTGCCGCGTGACGCCGAGATCCCGCGCTACGTCAGCGATGCGCATCGCCGATCCGCGCTCGGCGATGATCTCGTCGGCCGCGTCGAGAATCCGGGTGATGGCTTCCTCGTCTGAAGCGGGGGAATTACCGCCCCAGCCGTGACTGCGCACCACTAGCCGAGCATCCGTGTCACAAGCATGCGGCAATCATATCGGCGATGCTCATGCTATCCGCCGGTCACGCCGACCGAATACCAGCGTCCAGCACTCTTGGGTTCTTCGTTGTAGCGGCGAAACCACCGCGCGGCGAAGTGCGGCAGTCGCTCAAAGGTGGGGTCGTGACTTGGGCCCTGCGACCGCACCAAACCGATCGCCATCTCGGCGAGCTCGCGCTTCGGCACGCCGCTGTAGGTGGCTTGCCTGGGTGTGCTGAATTGGCGGGCTGCGCGTTGCGAAGACCGCATCGCACGCAACGACAGGCCCGCGGGCAGCATCGCTGCGTATGCCCCGCCGTCCGCTTCGGGGACGTGCTTGCGGAAGCCGGTGGAGATGATCTTCAGCAGCTCGTCGATGTGCCGGATGACTCCCGCGATGGTTTTGAGCCGATACAGGTAGCTGTCGTGAACGGCGTCATACACCATCAGCGCGGAACTGCGATGTTCGATTTCCTCGACGAAGTGCCAGAGGAACAGTGAAGCGACGCGCTCGTCACCGGGTTCGAAAAGCTTGTCCTCGTGGTCCAGGAACACTCTGAAGTATGGAGTGAACGTCGCCTCGATCACAGCGGTGTAGCCGAGCCGCCAGGCCAGTGTCTTGGTGGCGGTGAGGTGATCAAACGAAGCGTGCACCTCGTCCATGGTGTCCCGTAACCCAGGCCAGCGCCGAGTGAGTGCCCGAAAATGACTCAGGTGCGCAGCCGAATGCTGAGCTTCCTGGCGCAAGTAGAGATCAGCTTCCTCTGCCTTCTGGGGATCGCGGATGAGTGGGATGGCCTCGCGGGTGGCCTCGACGATGAACTTCTCGAAAGCCGGCGCGAAGAAGGTGATCAGGTTGCATTGCATGGCGAATGCCGGCCGTTGCGGGTTCCAGTTGAACGGCACATCCTCTCCCGCGAAGTCGAACCGAACCCGCCGTACCTGTAAGTCTGCCATGTCGCGTCCCATCCTTCGGTGTGGCACCTGACCGGCACCGGCTCGATCCTGGCTCGTTGAGAATGCAGAAAAGTCAAAACGTATGGCCTCCCCTTGACCATACGATAACTCAACTATGTATGGTGAGTCTATGACTCGCTCCACGGTGGACGTCGGCAGTGACGCACCCTCGCCTGATCTGGCCCGATTGATCGGAATACCGTTCGACGACACCGATGACGTCATCAGGGCGGCCGTCGAGCAGGCGAGTGTGCCTGCTCTCCTGATGTCGATAGTGCACATGACCGGCGATATGAGCCTGCTACAGGAATTGCCGAAGCCATTCATGCTCCTCGCGATGGACTTGCAGGGGGCGATGAGTGAGCTGGACAAGGAAACGGTGCGCCGGCGTGCCTTTGAGGTGATCTGCGATTACCGCGACCGGGGCTGCCCACCGCCGTTTGTTCCGGATCCCGAACAAATGCGCACGATGCTCGACGTGATTTCTGCGGGCACGGTGACCGAGGAGTTCGTCGAATACATAGCAGCCGACCTTCGCTTCAGCGATGCCGACCAGAGTGGACCGGTGTTGGCGTCGACACCCGAACAGCGCAACGACTTTCCGGTCCTGGTCATCGGATGCGGCGAGGCGGGTCTGCTGGCCGGAATCAAACTGAAGGCTGCTGGGGTGCCGTTCACGATTGTGGAGAAGCAGTCGCGGGTGGGTGGCACCTGGCTGGCAAACCGCTACCCCGGTTGTCGCGTCGACATCGCCAACCAGTACTACGCGTACTCGTTCGAGCCGACCGATCACTGGACCCATTATTACTCCGAGCAGCCAGAGATCCTCCGCTACCTTGACAACGTCGCGGACAGACACGACATCGGCCCGTTTATCCGGTTCAACACCGAAGTCACTGGCGCGCACTGGGACGAAGACACCGCAACCTGGTCTGTGCGTATCCACGCAGCAGACGGCACCGAGGAGGTGGTGACCGCACGCGCATTGATCTGTGCTGTGGGGCAATTCAGCAATGCGGTGATCCCGGATATCAAGGGCGCCGACGATTTCGAAGGGCTCTCTTTTCACACAGCGGATTGGCGTGATGGTGTCGATCTGACCGGCAAGCGGGTGGCAGTCATCGGCGCGGGCGCGAGCGGATTCCAGCTGGTGCCTGCGATCGCCGATGTGACGGCGCATATCGACGTCTACCAGAGGACACCGCAGTGGATGGCACCAAACCCTATGTATCACGAGGCCATCCCCGACGGGGCGAGGTGGGCGATCCGGCACCTGCCGTATTACGGGCGCTGGCTACGGTTCGTGTCGTGGTGGCCGATCGCCGATGCGCTCGACGAGCAGGTTCAGATCGATCCCGACTGGGACACCGGCGGACTGTCCTGCAACGAGTCAAACCACGCCATCCGAGAGATGTTTATCGCCTGGATGCGAGCGTTCTGTGATGACGAGGAACTTCTGGAGAAGGTCACGCCGAAATATCCCCCGATGGGAAAGAGGACGCTGCAGGACAACGGAACGTGGCTCAAAACATTGCAGCGTGACGACGTAGAGCTGATCACCGACGCCATCTCTGAGATCACCCCGGACGGTGTCATCACCGTGGATGGGTCACACCGTCGCGCCGACGTGTTGTTGTGGGCCACGGGGTTTGATGTGAACCATCAGTTAGGACCGATCAACGTGCGCGGTCTTGACGACATCACATTGAACGACGCCTGGGGTGACAGCCCATATGCCTATCTCGGTATCACCGTGCCCGGCTTTCCGAACTTCTTCTGCATGTACGGACCTGGCACCAACGGGGTGAACGGCGCCAGCATCATCTACAACTCCGAATGCCAGATGCGCTACATCATGGGCTGTATCGACATGGTCATGGCCGCCGACGGCCGATCTGTGATGCCGAAGCAGGAAGTATGCGATGACTACAACAGCCGCAGCCGGGAGCGGCGCAAGCAAATGGTGTACACCCACCCGGCGGTCGTGAACAGCTACTACAAGAACGCGGACGGCGACGTCCCGACGCTGTACGCGTTTCGAATCTTCGACTACTGGCGATGGACAAACCGACCGGACCCCGACGATTTCGAACTGCGCGAATGATGAGAGGTGAGCAGGCGCTGATTGTCGGAGCCGGTCCCAACGGGCTGGCTGCGGCAGTGACCCTGGCTCGCGCCGGGATGTCGGTCACTGTGCTCGAGGCTGCCCCCGCTATCGGCGGCGGCACCCGCACCGTGGATGCCATCGTGCCGGGCCTGATGCACGATGTCTGCTCGGCGACCCACCCAATGGCCGTCGGCTCACCGTTCCTGCAAAGTTTGGATCTGCAGCGCTACGGCTTGTCATGGCGGTATCCCGAGATCGACTGTGTGCACCCACTCGATGATGGATCAGCCGGGGCGCTGTACCGCTCGGTCGAGCAGACCGCCGCGGGTCTCGGCGCCGACGGAAACCGATGGCGAAACTTGTTCGCGCACAACGCCGAACACTACGACGCCCTCGCCGGCGACATTCTGCGACCATTGCTGCGCGTGCCCAGGCGTCCGCTCGCTCTCGCACGGTTCGGGCTTCCGACGTTGCTGCCCGCCTCAACGCTGGTGAAGTACTTTTCGACCGAACGCGCGAAGGCGCTGTTCGGAGGTGTTGCCGCGCATGCTTTTCAACCATTGAACCGGCCACTGACATCCGCGATCGGGCTGGGCATCCTGACCGCCGGTCACCGAGCCGGCTGGGCGGTTGCCGCGGGCGGGTCTCAGGCGATCACTCAAGCCCTGGCCAGGGTGCTGGTCGAACTGGGCGGGCACATTGTCACCGGCTGCCGGATCGCGTCGGCCTCTCAGCTACCGCCCGCTGACATCACCCTGTTCGATCTCGACCCCGAGTCAGTGGTCAAGATACTCGCCGACCGGCTGCCGCCCCGGATCATGAAGGCATTCGCCAGGTTCCGGCGCGGTCCTGGGGCGTTCAAGGTCGACTTCGCAGTCGAAGGTGGTGTGCCGTGGACGAATTCCGCTGCGCGTCGAGCCGGCACCGTACACGTGGGCGGTGCATTCTCCGAGATCGCCTGCAACGAACGTGCCCTTCACCACGGCCAGATGCCGCAGCGTCCCTTCGTTCTGGTAGGTCAGCAGTACCTCGCTGATCCACAACGATCGGTTGGTGAGGTGCACCCGGTCTGGACATACGCCCACGTGCCCCACGGCTACACCAGTGATGCGACCGAACCCCTCATCGCTCAGATCGAACGGTTCGCCCCGGGATTCCGGGACCGGGTGGTAGGGCAGCAAGTCCGTTCGCCGGCGCAGCTACACCGCTACAACGCCAACTACGCAGGCGGCGACATCAACACCGGAGCCAAAGACGTCCGTCAGCTGGTCTTCGGTCCGCGTACGACATTGTCGCCCTACAGCCTGGGCATACGCGGCATGTACATCTGCTCGGCGGCCACACCGCCGGGACCGGGTGCGCACGGGATGTGTGGTTATCACGCAGCGACGCTGGCATTGCGTCAATGGCAACGACGAGAAAGGACGGTGTCTGCATGAGAGGTGTAGTGATCGATACACCCGGGGAGGTTCGCGTCGAGACGTTGCCTGACCCGCAGCTTCCCGGACCCGACGGGGCGATCGTGCAGGTGCTGTCCGCAGCGATATGTGGATCGGATCTGCATTTCTACGACGGGGATTACCCACTTTTCGCGCCGATACCGCTCGGACATGAGGCTGTCGGCACCGTCGTGGAGACCGGTCCAGGTGTGCGCAGCGTCGCAGTCGGAGACCAGGTGCTGGTGTCGTCGGTAGCCGGTTGCGGTAGGTGTGCCGGCTGCGCGACCCACGACCCTGTGACGTGTATCGACGGGCCGCGAATTTTCGGCGCCGGTGCGCTCGGCGGTGCGCAGTCAGAGCTGCTCGCGGTGCCATCCGCCGATTTCCAATTGCTGCGTGTACCTGAGGGTGTCAGCACTGAAGGGGCTCTGCTGCTCACCGACAATCTCGCGACGGGATGGGCTGCCGCCCGGCGAGCCGATTTTCCGCCCGGAGGCACGGTGGTCGTCATCGGGTTGGGGGCGGTCGGGCTGTGTGCGGTGCGTGCCGCGCTGATCCTCGGTGCGGCAACGGTGTTCGCCGTCGATCCCGTCGAGGGCCGGCGGAGGCGGGCCGTACGGTTAGGGGCCACGCCATTGCAGCCGCCAGCGCTGGACGCTGTGCTGGATGCCACCGGCGGGCGCGGGGCGGTGTCCGTGATCGACGCGGTCGGTAGTGACGCCACGATGAACGACGCGCTGAGTTTGGTGCGGGCCGGCGGCACCGTCTCGGTGGTAGGGGTGCATGACCTCAACCCGTTCCCGTTCCCGGCCACGCTGTGTCTTACCCGCAGCATCACCTTTCGGGGAACGTTGGCACCGGTGCAGAGCACGTGGCCCGAACTCGTGCCCCTGTTGCAGTCGGGGCGCCTGGACGTCGACGGGATCTTCACCGGTAGCATGTCGCTGGCCGACGCTCCCGCTGCCTACGCGGCGGTCGCCGCCAGGACGGCCGATTGCGTGAAGGTGACGCTCACCATGTGAGGTCAGTTCACCTTCAGGTACTCGGCGATCGCGTTGAACACCGCGTCTGGCTGATCGATTTGCAGGAAGTGTCCGGCATCGGGAATCCGGACCACTCTGCTGCCCGGCGGCAGCGCGTCCAGTGTGCCGTCCAGATAGCCGATCTGCATGGCCCCGTCCTGTTGTCCGTGCAGAACCAGCATCGGGGTCCGCGGCACCTTGCGCCAGAAACGCTGCAGACCCGCATAGTGCGGTGCCACACCCGCGAAGCGAGCCGCTGCCCGGTAGTAGCCGATCGCCGCCTTCCGGTGCGCCACTGTCGGCAGGGCCGCGAGCGTTCTGTGCACATCGTCGCCGACCTGTGCTCCACGTGGCGACCAGTCCTTCCATAGCCGGGGAATGATCGGCGCCAACATCCGCTCCGGCAGCCACGGGAATTGGAAGAACAGCACGTACCAGCTGTTGCGCAATTGCTTTGCGCTCATCCGGATTTTGCGTCCCACACCAGGGCCTGTCTGGATCGATGCCACCGGCGGCAGCGCCAATGACACATAGGAGCCAAACGGTGCTCCGGCGTACGCGGCAAGCGCATTGGTGGTCCATGCTCCCCAGTCATGGCCGATCAGGACGGCGTCATCGCCGCCGCCTAGGTGAGTGTGCAGATCGATGAGGTCGGTCATCAAGGCGCCGATGTGGTAGTCGCCGTCGGGAGCGGGACCGGTCGGTGCGTAGCCACGAGTGAAAGGCGCGACGACGCGAAACCCCTTGTCTACCAGCATGGGTGCGATGAATCGCCAGGTGTGCGCGCTATCGGGGAAACCGTGTACGCACAGTGCCAGCCTTCCGTCCTGTGGGCCCCAGGTCAACGCGGACATCCGCACCCGCGGGAGTTGAAGTTCGATCAGATCGGGGTCAGCCATTCCATGACCATACAATAATCAGTATATGTATTGTGAATAGGCGACCCGACAGTAGGAGTGGACTCCAATGAGTTTCGACGTGGTGATTAAGAACGGCCGCTATTTCGACGGCACCGGTGGGCCGTCCAGTATCTGCGATGTCGGCATCCGAGACGGACGCGTCGCCGCAGTCGGCGTGCACGGCATGGTCGGCATCGAGGAGTTCGACGCGGCGGGTCAGTGGGTCATCCCGGGCCTGATCGATATCCACACTCACTACGATGTGGAAGTACTCAACGGTGCAGGTCTATCTGAGTCGCTGCGACACGGAGTCACCACCGTCATGGTGGGATCGTGCTCCATCTCCACCGTGCATGTCGGGGGCATTGACGCGGGAGATCTGTTCGGCAGAGTCGAGGCGATCCCGCGAGACTACGTCATCGCCGCGATCGACCGGCACAAGACCTGGTCCAATGCAGAGGAGTACATCCAGGCCCTCGAAAAACGCCCGTTGGGACCCAACGTGGCGGCGTTCATCGGTCACTCGGATATGCGCACCGCCATCATGGGGTTGGAGCGCGCCACCACCTTGGAGGATCGGCCCACAAAAGCTGAGCAAGCCCGAATGGAGCAGTGGCTTACAGAGGCCCTTGACGCCGGCTTCGTCGGATTGTCGTCGCAGCAACTGCTTTTCGATCGACTCGACGGCGATGTGTGCCGCTCGCGCACATTGCCGTCGACCTATGTCAAGCGACGCGAGATGCGACGTCTGACCCGGTTGGTGCGCAAGCGCGGGCGGGTACTGCAAAGCGGTCCTGATATCCAGCACCCATTGCGCGTCGCGGCGCAACTCGCACGCTCGATCGGTGGACTGCGTCGACCTCTGAAGATCAGTTTTCTGGCCGCCGCCGATGCCAAGTCCAACCCGATCGGCTACAAGATCCTGACCGGTGCGGCTCGACTGATCAACGCCTTGGGCGGTGACTTCCGCTGGCAACACCTGCCGGTCCCGTTCGAGGTATACGGGGACGGGATCGATCTGGTGATCTTCGAAGAACTGGGTTCCGGCTCTGCAGCGCTGCATATTCGCGATGAGATCGAACGAAACGCACTCATGCGTAACGAGGGCTACCGTCGCCAGTTCCGCAAGGAGTACGACGACAAATTCGCTATCGGCGCTTGGCACCGCGACTTCTTCGATGCCGATATCGTCTCGTGCCCGGACCGCACCGTCGTCGGCAAAACGTTCGGTCAACTGGGACTGGCGCGCGGCGTCCACCCGGTCGACGCGTTCCTTGATCTCGTCCTAGAACACGGCCGAAACCTGCGCTGGCGCACTGTCATATCCAACCATCGCCCGAAGATTCTCAAGCAACTGGCAGTCAATTCCGGTGTACAGGTCGGCTTCTCCGATGCCGGCGCGCACCTGCGCAATATGGCGTTCTACAACAGCGGGCTGTGCCTGCTGCGGCATGTGCACCAGAGCATCGAGGCCGGTGCGCCGTTCATGTCTGTCGAACATGCGGTTCATCGGCTGACTGGGGAACTGGCACAATGGTATTCACTTGATGCTGGACATCTGCGGGTCGGGGACCGCGCGGATATCGCGGTGATCAACCCTGCCTACCTTGACGAATCCCTTGACACCTACGCCGAGGAACCCGTCGAGCAGTACGGTGGCCTATCCCGGATGGTCAACCGCAATGACGACACCGTCACCGCAGTACTCGTCGGCGGCCGAACGGTGTTCCGCAAGGGTGTGCCAACCTCCCTTGTCGACCGGGTACGAACAGGCCGATTTCTCAGGGCTGGGCGCAAGCTCAACGCACCGCCGGTGCCGGCAACGGCCTCCGCCGATGCGTAGCATGGGCTACGCGCTTGTCGACCCAGAACTTCGTAGGGCGGCGCGAGTACTTCCCAAAGGGTATGCGCTACAACATGGGTTAAGCGTTCCACGGGCGCTGATGAAGCTGGCGGCCCGCGCAGGTCGGATACCCAGCGTGGCCGTTGAGCATGTCAACCCGTACGTCACCGTCCGGGTCCACCGCCCCGCCAGCGTAAGTGATGCCGCGCCAGCGATGTTGTGGATCCATGGTGGCGGCACTGTCATGGGCAGCGCTTCTCAAGAGGACCGGTTCTGCCGAAAGCTCGTCAACTTCACCGATGTCGCGGTGGTGGCGGTCGATCATCGGCTTGCGCCCGAGAACCCGTATCCGACCCCGGTCGAAGACTGTAACGAAGCATTGCGCTGGCTGATACGCCAGCCCTGGGTAGATCCATCTCGGGTCGCGGTCGGGGGCGCAAGTGCAGGCGGTGGCCTCGCTGCCGCCGTGGCGCAGCTCGCCCACGACCGGGGCGAGATCCCCCTCGCCCTGCAGATGTTGGTGTATCCGATGCTTGATGATCGGACTGGCCCGGATTCCGGCCACCGAAATCGGGTGATGTGGTCGCCGCGCGACAACGAGCTCGCATGGGAGTGGTACCTCGGCGGCGCCGACCGGAACGCGGCGGTGCCGGCACGACGCGTCGATGTTTCAGGGTTGGCGCCTGCTTGGATCGGAGTCGGCACACTCGACCTCTTCCACGACGAATGCCGCACCTACGCTGGCCGACTCCGCCAAGAAGGTATTCCCGTGCACGAAGAGATCGCTCCCGGAGCTTTCCACGCGTTCGATCTGATAGCTCCGAATGCGTCTGTTTCACAGCGCTTCTTCGCCAGTCAGTGCCGCGCGCTCAGAGCCGCACTCATCGGCGACGACGCGCACGTCTAGAAGGGGGGATTTGACTACGCCGCAGAACACTGGGTGTTTCTCATCCCAAATGTCCACTTGAGGTCCAACTGGCGCCAGGCGCGCGCCGGTGCGGGGCCAGGAGCAGCTGCGGGCCGGTTTCGAGGCCTTTGCCGCGGTGAAACCCGGTTTCCGCTACGGCGACGGGCACGAGGTCATGATCGCCGGCGACATCGCCGTGCATATCGCGCCGTGGACGATGAGCGGCACCGCTCCCCACGGCGCGCCGATCGCCCAGAGCGGCCTGTCGGTGGCGACCCTGCGTCGCCGCGGCGGGCGCATCGCTTGAGGCTGGCCCACTCCAGTGAGTTGCGGCTCTCGGTACGCAGGGCTGCGGCCAATCCCGAGATGGTCGGCCGGGCCGTCAGATTCGCCGCGCGCAGGCAAGGAGGACCGACGTCGCCGGTTGCGCCCCAGGCCGCCGCGATCGGGGCTGACCGAGCTACCGCTAATCGGGCGTGCCGCACCTGGGTTTCGTTCGTCTTGTCGCCGAGCGGCTGGGTGACTCCTTCACACGATCCGCAGCCGGTGCGCTGATGGGGGCAACCGCGTGTTGTCTTCGGCGCGGCGGTAGCCAGCGATGTGGGCGACCTCGGCTTGCACGTTCTCGATCATTTGCGTCGGGGAATGTCGGCGTCGCCGGCATTCGTGATGGCCGGCGGTGCGGTGCAGGGCTTGGCGGTGATCGTTGCGATCGCGATGGCGCTGAGGGGTCATCGCCGGGCGCCCGAGGTAGCGATCTTCACCGGGGTCGGCAGCGCACTGGTCTTCACATACGCGCACCTTCTGCCAGATTTCTGGCCTCGCTTTCAAGACAGCTTCCTAAGCGGTCCGCGCATCAATGTCACCTGGTTTTCCGGCTCTTCGATCTTGACCGGGCATGCGAGGAGTTACTTGCCCTCGGACGGGTTGAGTTGAGATTCCAGAGTCTCGGCGAGATGAGTCAACGCATTCAGCACCTTGTTCCAGTCCTTCCCCAGCCCCGCCAGCAGTCTTGCGTGTGCCTCGAGTTCGCGGGGGAACACGTCATCGACGGCGCTCATTCCTGCATCCGACAGTGCAATCAGCGCTGACCGTCGGTCAGCGGGATTAGTTGTGCGACTGATCATTCCCTTGCGCTCTAAATTGGTCAGGGTCTTGCTCACCCCTGCCCTCGACATGCCGAGGAGCTCGGCGAGACGGATGGCTGTGACCGCTTCGTCTGCGTAGCGCAGCGGAACGAGGAGCTCCACTTCCGCGGCGGTAAGCACGGCTTCGGCGTAGACCGGTTCGACGGCGGCATCGAGCAGTGAGGAGATGTGTTTGATCTGGGCCACGATCTCCATCGGGGAGGTGTTCAGCGCGGGGTTGCGCTCAGTCCATAGCGTGATCGTCTGTGCTCGAAGCGAAGGATCGGACATCCCGCCCCCTTTGTTAACTGGTGAACAAATCTGTTAGGTTGCGAGCCTACCCACGGTTCCTGGCGGTGACCGCGATGGCCTCGTGTAGTTCTCTGACGCGTGCCGGGTGGGATGTGCTGCGCCCGTTGGAGTGCGTGGCCGTCAACGCTGTCCGGAAAACCGTGAGCGTCAACGTTTATCGGCCTAGCGGCCCTGACTGAAGCGCGTCTACGGGGCCCTGGGAATTTTGGAGGGGAGTTGTAGTGGAAGACGATGTCGTGGTGATCGGTGGCGGAGCGGCGGGGCTGAGTGCCGCGACGGTGCTGGCGCGTGCCCGCCGCAGGGTGACGGTGGTCGATGCCGGCGAGCCTCGGAACGCCCCGGCCCAGCACGTGCACGGTTTCTTGTCTCGTGACGGCATCGCTCCGGCGCAGATGCTTTCAATCGGCAGGGACGAGCTACTCGGGTACGGCGGGCAGGTTGTGCAGGCTCGGGCGACGGGGATCGAGCAACTCGGAGACCGAGGGTTCGTCGTGCGATGCGACGGCGCCGGCGATCTCACAGCGCGTGGCGTTGTCGTCGCGACAGGGCTGCGCGACGAGTTGCCCGAGATCCCCGGCCTGCGGGAACAATGGGGCGTCGACGTTTTGCACTGCCCGTACTGTCACGGATACGAGGTGCGGGACATGCCACTCGCGGTGCTCGGTGGCAACAACCGGCCATTCACGCTGCATCAGGCGTCGCTGGTGCGGCAGTGGTCCTCGGATGTGATCTTTTTCCCGAACCGGATAGTTCTGACCGTCGAGGAACGTACTCGGCTGACCGCCCGAGGGATCCGTATCGTCGAAGGCGAGGTTGCCGGCCTGGTGGTGAAGGATTACCAGTTGAGCGGTGTCGAGTTTGTCGACGGCCAGATTGTGCCGAGGTCGGTCGCGTTTGTCGGTCCGCGGTTCGTACCCTACGACGAGCTGCTGACCTGCTTGGGTTGTGAAGCTGGCGAGGGCGGGTGGGTGAGCACCGATCCCACGGGCCACACGAGTGTGACCGGGGTGTGGGCGGTGGGCAACGTCGTTGATTCGCCGGCTCAGTTGATCAACGCCGCAGGTGCAGGCACGAAAGCTGCGATTGCGCTCAACCACTTCCTCCTCGAGCAGGACGTTCAGCAAGCCGTCGCAGCGACTCCAGCGATCACAGGTGACTGAGCAGGCAACCCTGCTATTCGGGATGCCCGGCGTCCGGGTTGTCGGCGTCAATCATGAGGCGGACGGGGCTCGGGTGCTTGAGCTAGTGACCGATGAGGAGACCGCGGCGGCATGTCCGTCCTGCGGGGTGTTATCGACATCGGTCAAGGAGCGAGTCACCACCAGGCCCAAAGGCATCCCCTACGGGGAGAATCGGATCCTGCTGCGATGGAACAAAATCCGGTGGCGGTGCCTGGAGGACTACTGCGAACGGGGTTCATTCACCGAGTCCATCGGGCAGATTCCGGCCAGGTCCCGCACCACCCTGCGGCTACGCACCCAGATAGGCGCCGCGATCGGCGACGCCGCCCGATCGGTCGTCGAGGTGGCCACCGCACATGGGGTGTCCTGGCCGACAGCTCACCGCGCGTTCGTCGAGCATGCGCAGCAACTACTCGCCGAGCCCGAGCCCGTCCGGGTACTCGGCATCGACGAGACCCGGCGCGGCAAACCCCGCTGGGAGCGATGCGAGAAGACCTGCACTTGGGTGCGGATCGATCCGTGGGACACCGGGTTCGTCGATCTCTCCGGCCGGCAGGGTCTGCTGGGGCAACGGGAAGGGCGCACCACTGCCGCCGTGATCGGCTGGCTTACGGAACGCACACCCGAGTTCCGAGAGTCGATCGAGTATGTGGCCATCGACCCGGCGGCCGTCTACGCGGCCGCTGTCCATACCGAGGGCCTGCTGCCAAATGCGACGCTGGTGGTCGACCACTTCCACCTGGTTCAGTTGGCAAACCAGGCGGTGACGAAGGTCCGCCGCCGAGTGACGTGGGAACTGCGGGACCGTCGCGGCCGCAGGGTCGATCCGGAGTGGGCGAACCGCCGTCGATTGCTCACAGGGCGGGAGCGACTGTCGGACAACAGGTTCGCACGAATGTGGAATGCGATTGTCGACGAGGACCCGAGTGGGCAGATCCTGTCCGCTTACATCGCGAAGGAGGAACTCCGCACTTTACTGGCGACCGTCCGTGTCGGCGGCGATGGGCACCTGACCCGGCACCGTTTGTACCGGTTCCTGGCCTGGTGCGTGGATTCCAACATCCCGGAACTTCTCGCCCTCGCTAAGACCGTCGACGTGTGGTGGCCGAAGATCAACGCGTTCGTAACGACCGGGATCACGAACGCCCGCACCGAGGGCTACAACCGGCTCGTGAAGACGGTCAAGCGGACCGCCTGCGGATTCAGGAACAGGGAGAACTCGGTACGACGGATACGATTCCACTGCACCCGCAAACAGCGGGCCGCAACCCGGACTTGCAGATGATTGCCCGGTCAAGATCGAAGAGCCGGTTTTCCTGGGTGACGGCACTGTCTGAGATTGGCACCGGACTTCTGTTTGCCTGGGCCGGATGCCGCGCGAAAGCCAATACCCGCGAAGTTGCCGAGCAGGATCGCGGGTAATCCGCCTGACTGTCACGTAGGTCGGGTGACGACCTAGATTCCGATGACTCGCGCATGGCGCACACTCATCTTTGGCCGCGGTTTTGGGATGGTGGCGGCTTCGCGTCTGCGTTGCCGTTATCGGGCGATGAGGGCGATAGTTGAGCGTCTAATCTGTCGAAGTAGCCTTCGTATGCGCCGACGATATCGACCTCGACTGGATCTAGGTGCCACTGGATACCGATACCTTCCATAAAGGCCAGTACCTCGGCAGCGACGAGACCCGGGTTGGCGTCGGCTCGGATTGTGCCGTCGCGCTGACCGCATTCAACGATGTCCGCCAACCCTTTTCTGAAGGTCTGGTAACGAACCATGCGGTCTTCGCGGGCGGGATAGTCCGGGTCGAAAGCTTCAACGGCCATTACCACGCCGAGCCGGTCAAGGTTGGCCAGCCCGGGATCTGAGGCAACCACGCTCGCCCACGAACGCAGTGACCTCAGTTGCTCCATCCCGGTCGAGGGCTCTTCGGACAAGATTGCCGAGGCGCTCAGGACGTCGCTGATCGCGCCCACCTCGCGCAGCAAGTCTTCTTTGGTGCTGAAGTGATGGATGATCGCTGCTTTGCTCACGCCTATCTGCTTGGCGATCGCGTCCAAGGTCGTACCTCGGGTTCCACCGGTGGCGAAGAGTTCGACCGCAGCGCGTAAGAGCTCATCGCGCCGCGACGGTCGACCGCCGTAGCGTCCCCGCGCCTTCCGCGAGCGGTCGCCGCCTGATCCGGAGTGATTCCCGCCAGGCGTAGTCACGTCGGAGTTGTCGTTTATCACCGGTGGGTTGGGCGGAGGGGAACTGGCCATTCGGCCTCTAACAGTATCGGAGCCGGGCTGCGCGAGTGGGCGTTCGCCCGACGCTTTCGGCGTGACGAGGCTTGACAGATCTAACATACCAATTGGTAAGTTAGTCTCGTCCTGGGCGGATGCAGTTCCGGCGGCGGTTCGCCATCTGGCAGAGAGGAAGACCATGGTTGCTGTCCATGTCCCACCGTCGACGTCCGCTGACGAAGTGGCCGAGGTGCTTGGCTCCGACGGCGTGTGCATCGTCGATGAGCTTGCTGATGAGGATCTGATGGACCGCGTCGAGGCTGAGCTTCGGCCGTATATCGATGCTTCGCCTAGCGGCGTCGACCCGGGCGGCGACTTCCAGCCCCGACGCACCGGCTCGTTGATCGAACGATCGCCGGCGGTCCGCAAGCTGATCTCTGACTCGCTCGTCCTCGGAGCCGTGCAACGTGTGCTCGACAAGACCACCCGCTTCCAGCTGCATCTGACGGAGGTGATCACTGTCGAGCCCGGGAGTCCCGGGCAGTTCATCCATCGTGATCAGTGGGCGTTCGAGTGCCCATTTCCTCGGGGATACGAGGTCATGTGCAACACGATGTGGGCCCTGACCCCGTTCACGGGGGCGAACGGTGCAACCCGGCTGATCCCAGCCAGCAACCACTTCGAGGATGGCCGCCTGTTCGAGGAGACCGACACTGAGCCCGCGGAGATGGCACGTGGGTCTGTGCTGATCTACACCGGCTCGCTGTACCACGGCGGAGGCGCGAACCGCACCGAAACGCCTCGCAGCGGCATCAACATCACCTACTCCAGCGCTTGGCTGCGCCAAGAGGAGAACCAGTACCTCTCCGTCCCGCTCGACCTAGCGCGCACGCTCGACAACGACTTCCTCCGACTCATCGGCTACGACCGAGCTGGCTTCGGACTGGGCACCTGGGGCGACCGCCTCGATCCCTTGACCTTCGTCAAGCCAGACGAGGGCTCGACGGGCATCATGTCCGAGACCCAGAACGAAGCAAGCCGGGCCGGCAACCCCAAGCTGCTACTCCAGCCGGTTCCCCGCGCAGACACGTAGCGGATGGCCGATTTTCAGTCTGCTTTGGGGCGCGTATCCCGATCCGGACGGCGACGTGTCTTGGTCGGCCCGCCTGGGTTCGGCGTACCGGCAGTAGCTAGGCCGTGAGTGGTGGCGAGGTGAGGATGGCTATGTTGCCGCCGTGCCCGGACGACGTGGCTACGGGCTTGCCATCTAGGGCTGCGATGAAAAGGTCGTTGGGACCGAAGGATTCGGGGAGCCCAGCGATTAAGGGGATCACGCCGCGGCCTTCGAAGCTGATCCAGCGGGCACCGCTGTGGGCGATCATCCTGGCAGCCTGACGGCGTTCCTTCAACGAAAGGTAGGCCAGGGTGGCCGAGTGCTGGATGACAGGGGTTACCCCGGCGGGCACCTCTGCCAGGAGCTCGGCCAAGCCGTCGCGCAGATCGCCACGATCGATGCGGGTACCCACGCTCGCTGCGAGTTTCAGGGCCGCTGAGAGTCGATCGCGTCGATCGTCGTGCTCAGGCCAGACAAGTGTCCTCAACCAGGCGGCGGTATCTGGGTCCGACGCATCCAGCGGGTTAAGGTCGAGTCCGGCACGCCACACGATCTCGGGGCAGCGGAGATTCTGCGGCAGGGTTCCTGCAGTGATGTTGCAGCCGATGACGACAGGGGACGGGCCGGTGGATGGGTGCACGACGGTGCCGTCGGAATAGGTATAGCTGTAGCGGTCGGGAATTAGGCACAGTCCAGCGGCGGCGCCGACTTCGATCAACGCGATGGGGCCCGGGATCTCATGCATGAGTGGGAGCAAGACTGCGCATCGTGCGGGCTCGTTGGTTTGGGTGGAACGCCCCATGATCGTGGCGCGCAACCGATCCCAGTCACCCAAAACGCCTTCGCGCAAAGACTCCGCGTCGCCGGGCCTGGCCCCGTGCCAGCGCAGACAGGCGAACACCAGATTCGGTTGCCGCTTGGCCTCCGGAAGCGTGGCCAGCCGAGCGAGCACCGCCGAGTCCTCGGCGACCGTGCATGCCCACGACTCCAAGCTAGGTGAGCTGCCCCGGGCCTGCTGATCGGCGAACCGGACATACAGCTCCGCGACCCTATTACCCACATCCACCATCCCAGAACGCTCCTCTTGTCACAGAGCTTGCCATGCGGTCTCCCGCGCAACACCGTCACCAAAGCCTTCAAGGTGGTTCAACTCTTTAGGTCGGCAACTCGTTGGCACACCCGCACACTCGAATTACACAAGGATTCACGCAACTTGGCTGCGTGTGAAGCGCTTCCAAGTGCCAAAGGCTATGCACGCGCTCGCCTGGAAGGTGGCGGGCTCTACATCATGGTTGTGATGCAGAAGGGATGACCGGCCGGATCGATGAGTACGCGCCATTGGTCTGGCCGCGGTTGGGTTTCAGCTTTGGTGGCCCCAAGGGCCACGATGCGTGCCTCTTCGGCATCAAGGTCTGTGACTGCAAGATCGAGGTGGAGCTGTTTAGGCACCGCGCCCTCTGGCCACGTAGGGGCCGGGTGGTCAGCGACCCGCTCGAAAGTCAGAAAGACTTCTGCTCCTTTGAGAACGACCAGTTCGTCCGTGGATAGCGCCACCGACAGGTCAAGGACGTCTTTGTAGAAGTTTGCGAGCGCGATCGGATCGTGGCAATCGAGGGCGATTGCTCCCAGACGAGCGTTTTCCATAAGAGTCCCTTCGTTGGTTGGGCTTTGGCCCCAGGCCGAAGAGGCCGCCCTCGCGCACCGCAGACACTTGGTTAACTCAAGGTCCAAGTCCCATTTGACGGAAGTTCCGGCCAATAGCGGCGTTTCGCGTTGGGCGCATTGTCAATTCGGTCGGTATCGGTGGTGACTTCTGCGGGCCGAAGGACGCCATCTGTGATCATGGTGAGCATATCCGGTACTGCCGCGCGGACGGAGGGCATACCCATGTGTAGACCCCGGTCCGGTCTCACCTTTACAGCCATGGCATCTCTCCACCTCCTTCCTACTCCATTGCATAGTTGCGCGGGGAGGGGAGATCGCTGCCACCGTTCGCGGCAGCCGGTGGGGGCGTCGAACGCCCCGACCGCTTCCTGGTTCTCCCATAACGTGACCCCGAGCGGGTGAAGACGTCATCGGTGCGCCGACGCTGGTGCACACGGCGATAGTGTCGGTCCGTGATTTGCGCGGCGGTGTTTGACTTGGATGGCGTCATCCGACACTTCGGGGTGGACGATGTCGTTGATATCGAGCGGCGCCATCATCTGGACGAAGGCGCGCTTCAGGAGGTGGCGTTCTCGCAACCACTCCTATCCAAAGTTACGACGGGACAGATGACCCGAGACGAGTGGGTGCATCAGATCGGAGAGCAGATCGGCAACGCGACTGCCGCAGCGGAATGGTCGCGCCTCACTCCGTCCATCGATACAGACATACTCAGGCTGGTTGACGAGCTGCGCAGCATCGGTTTGATCACAGCGATTTTGACGAATGGTACGAACACAATCGCCGCCGAGCTCGCCGATTCCGGGATTGACGCTCATTTCGACGAGGTCTTCAACTCTGCCGACATCGGTCACGCGAAACCCGACAGTCGAGTGTTTAGGCACGTCCTGGATGCATTGGGCCGCGAGCCGACGGAGGTGTTCTTCACTGACGACGCTGCATCCAAACTCGAGGGCGCACAATCCGTGGGTTTGGTCACCCACTTGTTTTCAGGGGTTGCGGAGCTGCGGTCCGCCTTAACTGAAGCCGGTGTCAAGCTCCAGGCCCGATAACGTAGGTCTGGCAGGTCTTCGATAAAACATCGCACCGATCGACATCAACTCTGGGGCAGCCACCCGAACATTTCGTCGGGCCTCAACCAACTTGAATGTCAACCGCGGTGACAGCCGTCAACAACGTCTCGCCCACTCACTCAGCCGTTAGCGCTCGAAAACCGGTGGTGCAGAGCCGCTGAGCGCCACTACCATGCTGCCGAAGCAACTCGTCCAGCCGGAGATTATGCCGTTGTACACCGTGTGAGACCTCCCAAGCGCTGATCAATCGCGCGCCGCACATGCGTGCGCCGCGCGTCTTTTGGCGCGGACTTCTCGCTGAAACAGGTGTATTTCTGTGCTCAAAAACTGGGCGGTCGTGCCCACCTGCCTGCCCCTCGTTGACCGTCGTTGCCAGGCCTGCACGTCTCAGCGCTTCCAGGCAAGCGGCAAATTTCGCGTCAACGCAAACCACAAGCTCATCGACGCATGGCTCCTCATGCTCTGTGCCGTGTGCGGCAAGACTGCGAAACTGTCGGTCTTGGAACGGGTGAGCGTGCGATCCGTGCAACCCGAGCTGCTAGACAGGCTGCACCACAACGACATTGACTTGGCCGTTGAGCTCCTCCAGGATCCGGTCCTGCAACGCCGCAACCGCATTGCACTCGACTGGGACAACGCCTGGCGCCTCGACACCGACGGATCGCATCACCTCGACCGCGACGTGATCGATGTGGCCGTGCGCTTTGCGGCGCGTATCCCGATCCGGCCGGCGAGATTGATTGCTGAAGGTTTCGGTATTTCGCGAACCGAGGCCGAGAAGCTAATAGCCGAAGGCAAGGTCGTTTCAGCACAACGGCTCAGCGGCAAGCTTTCCGGTGATTTCGGCTTCACACTCAAGCGCTGAGCACTAGCGACTCCGCTGCCAAGAAGTCGATCCCGACCGACCTGTTAATGCTCCGCTTCGGCCATTCGCAAGTCGCGAGATCACCACAGCCGGAAGAACCACCTGCGTAACCCTCCATAGTGTTCACCCCTGCGTCGACCGTGCAAGTTTGCCTCAGCTGGGGACTATCAACGCCAAGCGCGGCGTGGTCGAGTGCGATCGGTTGAATCGCTGTTCATATTAGGTATTTGGGATCCGGTCTCGCAGTAGTACGGCCTTGGCAGCTTGCGCGTAAGCCCCGGGCCGCAGTACTTGCGCCCAGAGCGCGCTGTGGACGCTTCGGAGTTGACGGCACAACTCGAAGGTTGTCCAGGAGGGTTGTGAATCTACAACGACGGGCTCCTCAACTAATGCCGCGTAGTCCCAGTCAGTCGGTCCTACCCAGGCATCTTCGAAGTCCGTCCATAGTGTTCCGTGTGTGGTGGCCAAAATGTTGCCCGGGTGCGTGTCTCCGTGTAGTGGCTGGCTGATCACGTTCGCCAGCGACTGATCGAACCACGCGATGGTATTGGCGAGCTGCGTTCGTTCTGGTTCGGTCCAGGTCAATCGCTCGCTGCCATGGCGAAGGTCTGCGAGCGGGCCGAAATCGGTGAGGTCACCGTGGAATGTCAGCAGCGCCTTGTGCATGGCCGCGATGCTTTCGGTGAGTTCAGCGGGGTGTGGCTGGATGTCGATGAGATGGTGGTGTTGCCAGAACGTGCAGTACCCGTGGGTGATTCGGTGTGGTCCGTGGGCAATTTCGGGGCTGGGTTGCACGACCGGGAGTCCATGACTGCGGAGATGCAGCGCTATCTCTAACTCAGCTCGAAGATGACGCTCCGGATTGGGCCGAATGACACGACTCAGCCGCGGTACCCGAGCGACAACCGGGGTCGGGAAAAGCCATAACAGTAGATTGGAACGATCTCGCAGGATACGTGGTTGAGTGCAGCGCAACCCATGCGTCGCCGCGACCGCGACCACATCATCAATGATCGCTTCAACTACGGATGAATGGGCCATACGTCTTGCTTGCACGAAGTCAAGGGTACGACCCCGGATCGCTTGTGATTCACGCGTTGCGATCAGCGAGTCATGGTGAATGCTAGGCGTTTTGGTGTTGTTTCGCCAGTGTCGTGGCGCCATGTTTGGCGACGATGACGGCCCGCAGCTCGTCTGGGTGTAGATCCAGGCGCGGGAGACGCTGGCGTGTTGGGCGCCACGCCCTGTCATCGGAGCGGAGTCGTGGTCGAGGATTCGGCGCACGACAAGACCAGAGGCCCCCGGCTATTGGGGCAGTACCTAGGAGTCTGACGCGGCGGTGAAGTCCGGCCTTGTTGGCGCAGCAACAGGGAGGTCACGGGCAGCATCCGGACGTAACGCGTCGAGTATCAGACGTAGGTAGCGCCGCCACAGGTCAGGGCGTACCCCTGCGACCGGGGCGGCGACGCTGGAGGGGGCGCCCAGCAGCAGGACGATGTCGCGTCCGGTGATATCCCGTCGTATCCCACCGGCCTGCCTGGCGCGCGGTCAGTTGCTCGGCGATGTCGGAAGACCCCTCGTGAAAAGTTTTTACGGACTTTCGATTACGGGGCCACCCCGGTAGCGCTCGCTGGACAGTAGGGGGTGTCGGGCCGAGGCGTTGCCTCACCCGCCGTCGGTGATGAGCGCACGACTCCCGAGCCGGCGGACTCGGTCAGCTTGGGTGCCGCCTGCTACATTTAGATATGAGACGATCTCGTCTCATATTGTGAGCGGAATGGACCTGCTATGACTCGAGACAACATCTATTTCACCGATCCCTTCATGGACTTGGCGTTCCTGCACACGCTCGCCCTACACGGATTCGGCGGTGCCGAACTAGGGGAGTGCTACCAGGCTGCGGCTCAGATCGCAGACGGCGACCCAGAAAGCTGGCGCAATGCCTGGGAAGCGCTGGCCCGGCGGACGGAAGCCACAGCGGTGCTCGCAGAGCAACGCGGAAACACGATTACCGCCCGCAAGGCGTACCTTCGGGCCGTCACCTATGACCGCAACGCGGTGGTTGCTGTTCGACCCACCGATCCGCGATACCGCGAAGGGCTGCTGCGCTGCCGCGAATTATTCGGTCGGTTCGGTGAGCTGAGTGATGTACCGATCGAGCGTATTGAGATCCCGTACCAGGGAACATATTTACCGGGATATCTCCTGCGGCCGTCTGACGACGGTGTACCCCGGCCGACCATCGTGATCGGCGACAACGTGAGTGAGGAGCTCTATTACTGGGTCGGACCGCCGGCGATGGAGCGCGGCTACAACGCACTCCTAGTGGATCTGCCCGGAATCGGTCTGAACCACCTCGACGGTGTCAACTTCCGGCCCGACACTGAAGTACCCGTCGCCGCGGTGATCGACTACCTGCAATCTCGCACCGAGGTGGACGCCTCCCGGATCGCCGTCTACGGCGGAGGGGAACCTGGCGGCTACATCATGACTCGCGCAGCCAGCCGTGAACCGCGTATCGCAGCATGTGTGGTCGATCCGCTGGTCTACGACCTCTCTCCAACCATCGCCCATTTTGAGGACGCTGTCCTGTCAACGACACGTTCCCCGGGCGCGCCCGCGACTCTGGGAGCGATCCTGGCCGAGAGCGGCCAGGCGTTGATCGCGGTGGGCATGGGTGACCCTAGCGTGATCGAGCAGATGACGTGCGAACCCAGCCAGATCGCCTGCCCCCTATTGTGTCTCAGCGACCCCAGAGATTCGGAAGTCCTGGTCGCGCAGGCACGCCACGCAACCAGCGCAGCCACACATCCGGCGAACGCCACCCGGATGTTCACCGTCGAGGAAGGCACGCGCGGATACCGTCAACTCGACAACTTCGCGTTGAAACACGCAGCCATGTTCGATTGGCTGGACACAGTTTTCGAGAATGTCGATGGATAGCGACGCACGGCAGCGCCCCGAGCGGCGCCGACCCGGCCGACCACCATCGGAAGGGGTCGACGCAGCAATCGAAAACGCCGCCCTCGAAGTCGTCACCGATGTCGGATTCGACGCCGCCACGCTGGATGTCATCGCCGAGCGGTCGGGGATCGGCCGAGCCACCATCTACCGCCGCTACCGCAGCAAAGACAACCTGCTTGCCGCGGCCCTTGAACGGGCCATCGGAACCGTCGAACCGCCCGATACTGGCGACACCCGCGGCGACTTCGCGATGCTGCTGGGCCAATTGCCGCCCGAAGGCCCCAACCCGGCCCGGTTGCTCGCCGCAGTCGCAATGAGTACGTCACGAGACGAACTGCTGGAAACCCTTCACCGAACGCGCGTGATCCCTCGGCGCGAGGCGCTGCGCAGCGTCCTAGAGAAAGGCATGACGCGCAACGAAGTTCGCGCCGACCTCGATGTGGATCTGTTCATTGATCTCGCTGTCGGAGCGCTCACCTGGTACCTGCTGGCCAAACCGACGACCAAACTGACACCGCAACTGATCGCCAAAATCGTCGACATGCTCTGGAACAGCGCAGCGCCCGCTGGGCGCGATACACAGAACCGAGAACTAGCATGAACCACACGACGATTGCGGCGGTACTCGATGACCTGTTCGGTCACCCGCGCGCCCCGCTCGACGAGATCCTGGACAAGCATTACAGCCCGGATTTTCGTCAACGCACCAACGGGACGTGGGTCGACCGGGAGAGATTTGCTAACCACCACGCCATGCTGCGTGAGCAGGTCGCTCACGCCGACGTGGCAGTCGCCGACGAACTCGTCGATGGCAACGCATACGCCGAGCGACACACCGTCTCTGTCACCACCCGCGACGGCAACGAAATATGCACCGAAGTCTACCTTTTCGGCCAGTTCGCAGACGACGGCCGATTCCGGTGGATCGAAGAAGTGGTCATGCCGCTGCCGACGCGATCAACCTAGCCACGATGCTTACGAGCGGAAACTTCTGCCTCGGGTGGGAGGTGGGCGGGGCGATACGCGAAGTTTCGGTGAGGTCGATCGTACTGGGCCGGTGGGGATATCACGCGCCCCGCACGGCCGCCTTCGAGGGCGAGCCCCGCGTGGGGGTGCGTCGTGTCATTCTGGCGATGCACGCTGTCCTTTGCCTCTCCAGGAGTGGTTCATTCGGTGCTGTGCAGGGGTCGGTGTGAGTGGGGTGGAGCCAGATGGTGGACGACGGAAGGGATTCGGTCAATGACCGCTGATGAGGCCACCTTCGGGGTGCTGCTGAACTTTGGTGCAAGCCAGGGGGACTCGGTTGAGCAGGTGTTCGACTTCGGGGCCGTCCAGGCTCACACTGCCGAGCAGTTGGGGTTCGATGATCTGTGGGTTACCGAGCATCACTTCATTCGGTTCGGGATCAATCCGAGCGCGTTGACCGCAGCGGCGTTCCTGCTGGGCCGCACGCGGCATGTGCGGGTCGGGACGTCGGTCGTGCTGTCGCCGTTGAGCCATCCGGTCGAACTCGCCGAACGCGCCGCTCTGCTCGATCAACTCAGCCACGGCAGATTCGAACTGGGTCTGGGCCGCGGCGGTTACCGGCGCGATTTCGAGGTGCTGGGTGTGGACTTCGCCCGGTGGGATGAGGAGCCCTGTGCAAGTGCGCAACGCATCCTGGAGCTGTGGCGATCGGGTGAGCAGAACCCCGGCACGGGCGAATCCCTGACTTTGCAGCCGCCGGTGCGGACAAAGCCGCACCCCAACCTGTTGATGGCCACCGCCAGCGCAGCCGGGATCGCATTCGCCGCGCAGTGCGGGCTACCGCTACAGCACTACTTCGCCACCCCGGCCGAGCAACGGATGCAGCTGCAAGACCGGTACCGCGAGCTATCGGACGGGACCGCGGCTGCGCCAAAACATCTACACACTCTCATCGTTATCGTCGACAGCGCGGACGGGCGTCGCGAGCAGCTGGCGGGCGCACTCAAATGCTCCTTCCGTGACGGAGATCATCCCCATGTTCCGCAGGCCATGAACCGCCACCACGGCCCTGATGGGCAGCCAGGCAGCCCTGCAGAGATGGCCGACATCGTCGCCGGAAACGCCATCATCGGCGGGCCCGCCCAGGTCGTCGACGAGTTGGGGCGCTTCATACAGACCACCGGCGCACAACGAATTGCTGTGTACCCCGAGGCGATCGGCGACCACAAGCTCGCCATCGCCACCCTGGAAGCGCTCGCAGCCGACGTGTTGCCTCAGCTACGCCGCCAGTGACGAGCACATAGAAGTCCAACCGCAGAACGGGACCACGGCCTGCTGCCGGATAGTCGTCTACGAGTCGATGGTGAATCGATGCTGAAATCGCAACCCACGTAACCGAATGCACCGTGAAATACAGACAACAATTGTCCATGTGTTGTTTGACAATGAATTTGGGTCCACACGTCCGACCCTGGCGCGCTCGTCGTGGGCATCTTGTCGTTGATACCGAATGGCTTACTGCAAGGACGTTAACCATTGCGCCACAACAGATTAAGAGGCTAACGTGGGTCGTGACGATCCGCGATGAGGCGGCGTAGGGGCTCGGAATCAATCGAATCTACGGGGGCTGAGATGTCGTTGAAAGTCGATCTGGATCAGATGCGTAGCGTTGGTGGCCATCTGATATTCCACGGCAACGAAATACTAGGTTTGAAATTCGAGCCGAAGGCGTTGGGTGCCGACTCATTGGCGCTCAAGTCGGTCGGCGCTGCACTTCGGATTCAGGATGGTGTGTTGAACACCACGTTGATTCCGTCATGCGGGGAGCGGTTGGCCGAGACCGGCGAGATCATGGGTAACTGCGCGACCATGTTCCAAAACCAGGACGAGGGAAAAGTGGTCGACCTGGCGAATATGTTCACGAAGGCGACCGGCGCGTGGGGTGTTCAATGAGTTTTACCAAATCCCAGGTGGAGAACATGAACCCCAACACCATCGCCGACATGGCCTCTGGTTGGGACAAACTCGGTGTAGCGCTCGAGCAGAAATTCGATCAGTATGTCTCGTTGCTGACCAACACCACTGGTGGTGGCTACTGGGAGGGGCTCGCAGCCGAAGCCGCCCAGACACGCGCTGATGGTGATCGCAGGGTGGCGATCCAATTGGTCGACAAACTTCAAGCAGCCGCCGAAACAGCGCGGGGTGTCGCCACCGCCATCTCAACGGCGCGAACGAATCTGGAAAACAGAGTCGTCTCCATCGAGCTGCAGAAGTTCACGGTGGGTGAGCAGTGGGGTGTCACCGACAACCTTGCTGACATAGATCTCTACGGCCCCGATTTCCTTAAGCAGCGGAATGCGCTGCGCGTTCAGTTCTTGAACGATCTCTCAACCCTTGAGCAGGCGCTGACCACTGCCGACACCAACGGCGCCGCCACCATTGATGGCCTCGTTGCCAACCTGATCGCCACGTTCACCGATCCGGCGTCGTTGAGTGGCCAACAGGGCTCGGCCGATGGCACTGCCCTCAATGAACTGGCAGACGGCAACGGAACGCTCAGCCCCGATGCGCTGCAACGACTTATCGAGGCCGGTTCGCTGACACCCGAACAGGCCGAGGCACTGCAGTCCGGACAAAAAGTCGAGCTCTCGGCCTCGCAGATGGAGTACCTCAACGCGCTGATGAACTCTTTGGACGGCAAGTCCCCCAAAGAGATCGAGCAGATCCTTGAGACCCTTCCGCCCCAGGCGCGCATGGGACTGGCCAATACCCTGCAGATCGTTTCCAACCAGCGGGTCACCGCCACCATCCAGGGCGATGCAGAGGTGCCGTCCAACGGCGGATTCGGACTGCTTCCGCAGGAGATCCAGGACTCTCTCACCCGCAAAGACTTGGTGACAGACGGGCCTTCTCCCTACACCATCAGACTTAATGGGGTCGCCGACAACCAGGCGATCGCCCGTGTCGCGGCCATGAGCGGCTACGAGATGCGCTCGGGTTCTGACCTCGATCACGAGATCCTGGATGTCGCTGGGCAATACCTGGACGGGCAAGTCCGGGCAGAGACCAGCGACGGTAGGCTGATGGTGTTGTGGGCTGACAACGGCAGTGTCGATCCGCAGGCGGCACAGATCACCGAGCCGATGTTCACAGCGGTCGCCGACGACAAATTTGCCGTCGCGGCCGCACTCACCGACCCCGCCACCGGCAACAAACTCATCGAGAACATATTCCGCCATGAGTGGCAGGACGACGGGACGGCAATCTCAGCGCTGTTCGACACCTCGGCCAATCAGGCGGTGGCGCCACCCGGCAGCGATCCCGCCGACGCGAAACGCGCTGAGTTGCATGGGGATATCGCTGAGGTGGCCGCTGACTACATGTCCAACAACAAGGATGATCTGTTGCGGGTCCCGGGCCTCGAGGACAAGGCCTCGGTCGGCCAGGTGAATCCGGAACTGATTCGGCATCTCGCCGACGATCTGGCGCCGTACTACAGCACGTTCGCGGGATCGGAGGCCATCCCCGGCGTAGACCATTTCACGGACAAGAAGGATCTGGCCGCGATGTATGCCGTGCTGGCTAGCGATCCGCAGGCTGGGGGGGCGGCAGCCGTTCACACCTATGTGCAGGAGAACGCGCTGGCCGCCCAGTACGGCAGTGGCGAAAGGCCGAGCACCCACGGGCAGATCGCCGGCCAAATGCACAGTGCGCTGGTGGAAGGCACGCTAGAGGCCAAGACAGCCATGGACAAAAATGACATCTACGACGCGCAATGGCGGCTGGCGGTGGATACGGCCAACTTCGATACAGCCAAGTCGGTTGCAACGGCCGCCTTCGACGCCGCCGGGAACAAGCCCTTGAAGTGGCTTACCGACATCTTCGCCCCACAAGCCAAGCTAGAACAACTTGGCATCGTCGACCAAGCTGAGGTGGTGAACCCCGACAACGGCAAGCCTCACGAGGTGGCGACGTCCATAGTTGATTCGGACGTGACCATGCAGAATGTGCTCAACGGCCTGCTGGCGAAAGATCCCTCAGTGGTCAACGACCCCGTGCTTGCGCCGCTGCGCGTGACGGACCCCGTGACCGGGGATATCCAGTTAAAGGTCGACCAACCAAAGGCCGACCAACTAAAGGTCGACGGTCTCGACGATCAGCAGGTACTCAAGGACCATCTGTATTCCGCCTACGGCATCAATGTTGACCAATGGGGAGTCGAATTCAACTGGGGTACATGGGCCGGGAGCTTGAAAAGCCCCTCGGGAGATTCGGAACCCTAGTGAGGGACAGCCCACGTGAGGATACGTCGTGAAACTCTGCGATGCGCGCCCCGTAACGGTTCGGAGAGTGGTCATTTGGCGCCGCGGATAATCCTGGGTGTGATCGTGGCGAAGCCACGCGGCGCACGACGGAAGGGGTCCCCGCAATGGGTGCTGCCCACCTTCGGGCTCCTCCTGAACTTCGGTGCAAGCCAGGGCGAATCGCCAGAGGTGTTGAACCAGCCTGATGCCGCCGGGCAAAGGCCACGTCGAGGAGCATCTTGCTAACGCCGGGTAATTCTCCTGCCGGAGGGTGAGCATGGCAGATCGCAGTGAAAAGACGCTATCAGATGGAGGCGCTGAGTTGGACCGTGAACAGCAGGAACTCGAAGGATGGCGGTCAACCATCATGTCCGATCTGCAGGGTCCGGACGTGGCTGCAGCGACCAGGGCGCTGCTGGACCTAACGTATGGCGATCCGGATCGTCGAGCCGTCGAAGTCGTCCTAATGCGCCAACTTTCGACTCCGGATGTCCACCATCAGGTGAAAGAGTTGGCTGTCACATGTATGGGACATATTGGGAGACTTCATCGTGCCGCAAGCCCTGACGTGGTTCATCGACTCGAAGGGTTACTCAACGACCCGACCCTGTGTGGGCGGGCCGAGGATGCACTCGGGGACATACGCGCCTTTGCAGTCGATTAGCAAGACCGCGCTCGCGGGGTTGTCACCGGTTTTCTGCTCGGCGAAGCGCCGTCGCGTAAACGGCCGCGGTGGCGTCGCAGACGCGAGAGCCAAGAGCAGCGCAGCTCGTCGCGTCCCAAGCAACATCTGGTCGATGGCGTCGAGGTAGTCCAGATGTCTTGATTGAAGCGCATCCAGTTGCCCGAGACCAGAACGACTTTGTCATCGTCGGCGATGTAGTCGATGATGTTCTTGAGCTTTTGGATGCGCCGGTGCTGATCTGCGCGCCGCCGAAGGAATAAGCCGACGTGCCACCCATCCCGATGGCCCCGAAGCTCACGGGCTCGGGACACTGCCGGAGATGTTGTCAAGACCCGTGGATGAGGCGCTTTCCGGAGACCCACGTGTCTCGGACGCTTCGGTGTTCGACCCTGAGCTAGGTGCTTGCGGAGGTCGGTTTATCGGTGGCGGCCTGCCTTCGCATAGTCGAGTCCGAGGGCCTGGCAGATTTCGCGCAGTAATTGCTCGAAAACCGGTGTGAGATCAGTGAAGACAAATTCCACCTGCCGGAACACCTCCATCACCAGCAGCCCGTACAGCCGCATCCAGCACTGCAGGAAGACGTGGGAAGCCTCGGGTGGCAGCTGTCCGCCAATGGAGTTGGAGTAGACATCGAGTTGTTTACGCAGGGAAGGCTCGAGGCGGGAGAGATCCGGCACTGGAAAGGGTTTCGACTCCCACAGTGTCGCGATCTCGTCGCGGAAGACGGCTTCGAAGGACAAAGCCGCATCGTGGCTGAGCGACTCGGGCCCGATCGTGTTCGCCGGCGTCGTGAACATCAGGCCGAACTCCGCTGGATGCGCTGTCGCCCACGCACGCAACGCCCGACACATGGCCAGAATCCGTCGGGACGCGGAGGCATGCGCGTGTGCCGCACGCACGCCGGCCAACTCGCGTGTCACCTCCATATAGCAGTCGGCCGTGAGCGCTTGCATCAGCGCCTCGTGGTTGGGGAAGTAGCGGTACAACGCCGGGCCGCTCATACCCATCTCGCGCGCCACGGCGTTGACGGTCACCGCTCGCGGCCCGTCCTTGACCAGCAGGCGCCGCGCGGTGGCGTGAATTTCATTCAGCGTCGCCTGCCGGACCCTGTCCCGCCGAGGGGGCAATTGTTCCGTTGCCATGCTACGCATACTAACGTAAGTTAGATACTATAACTGCACTGACACTATCGAGCGGAGGCGAAGCATGGGCGACACGGCACTCGTCATCGGCGCCGGCATCGGAGGGCTCGCCGCCGCACATGCTTTGCGGCGCAACGGCTGGCAGGTGGAGGTCTACGAACGGGCGAAGGACTTCGCTCAGCCCGGTTCCGGGCTGAGCCTCGCGCCCAACGCCATGCGCGCGTTCCGACACCTCGACCTTGATTCCGCCGTACGCGGGGAAGCTCGACGGCTGGACGGTCTGGAATCTCGCTTGCGGACGGGGCATCGGGTGATGCGAATCGAATCTGACACGCTCGCAGCGCATTACGGCGACGGCTTCTACTCGGTAGGGCGCCGCGAATTACACCGCGCGCTGCTGGACCCGCTCGATGCCCCGGTGCATACCGCACACCGGGCGCTGAACGTCATTCCCGACGGGGGAGGTGCCATCGTAACCCTGGAGGGCCCGAACGGCCTCTCGGCGGTGGCGGCCGATCTGGTCGTGGCCGCCGACGGCGTGCACAGCGCGCTCCGAACCGTCCTATTCCCGGACCATCCCGATGCCAGATACGCGGGCTACGCGGCCTGGCGGGGCATCGTCCCGGCCGACAAAGCTGGGCGATTCGATGCGCAATGGCTGACCGAGACCTGGGGTCAGGGCCTACGCATCGGCATTCGCCCCCTAGGTGACGGCCGGATCTACTGGTACGCCCTCGACACCGCTCCCGCGCACGCCATTCCCGCACCAGATCTATCCGCCCTCCTGCCACGCGTCGTCAACTGGTCTGGGCAGGTCGGCGCGGTACTGGCAGCGACCCCAGCGGAGACCGTGCAGGTGCACCCCGTGCACTATCTCGCGACGGCCCTGCCCAGGTTCGTGCGCGGACCAGTAGCACTACTCGGCGACGCCGCCCACGCCACCACTCCCGACCTCGGCCAAGGTGCCGCCCTAGCGGTCGAAGACGCGGTGGTGCTCGCGCGCGCGGTCACCGAACGTGGTGTCGACGAGGGTCTGGTCAGCTACGACACCGTCCGGCGGCCACGCGCCCAGCGCATCGTCGAACGCTCTGCTCGGATGGGCAAAGCGCTGCAAGGCAATACCCGCGTGACGGCCCGATTGCGGGATCTCACCGCCAGGCTCACCCCAATCACTGCCGACGCGGAGTTCACGCGCTCGCTGTTCGGCTGGATACCGCCCAACACACAAGACCCGCTGTCCGCTGCCGGATAGTCGTCTCGCAGCTGAGTCGAACACAACCGCGGTCGTTATTGCCGAGCAGAACCTCGGCTCGCACATTTGAGCGGCGGCCCATGTGTCGAGGATGTCGACGCACCGATGTCCGCCAGCCAGTACTTCACGAAGCTTCAATCTTGGTTCCCGGTAATCGATTTCGCTGCCATGGCGAAATCGGCAAAACTGGCTTCAGTCTTCTCGCGGTTCGACAGTGACTGTATCGAGACGTCGTGTCCCTGCGCGGCATCGCGTAGTGCGCCGACTGTGGCCTGTTCTTTGGTGATCTGGGTGAACGGATCCAAGTGGTACCAGCGCATGGCGTTTTCGAACATCATCTTGTTGATCTCGCTGTCAGGTACATCATGCTCGGTGAGCACTTCGTGCAGTTGTTCGGGGCCCCGGGCCACATGGAATCCGAATGCGGATAGTCGGCCTCCCAACAGATATTGTCGATCCCAACCTGGTTGCGGAGCTGCACACCGTGTCGTGGCACTTCGCCGGCAGATGGTTGGCGAACATGTTTGGGGGCGACAGAAGAGCAGCGCAGCTCGCCATCGCGTCCCAATTAACATCTGGACAGCATCCTTACGGTTCACCAACGACGCTAACACCGGCACAACATTGGCGCTGTCGTCAGGCTTCGCCTGGGCTGCCGAAGGCCGAAACGAGCCCAGCGTGCAGTCCAAAGTGCCTGTGGTGCAGCCATATCCACGTACCGCCGACAGTATGCCAAATCGTCACTGTGACGGTTTGAAGGCAGGAGGGCTCCCTGGATGGGCGGGCCCGGATTTAGCCTCGGCGGTCACTGCCAAGGGCTGGCACGAGCACCGGCCGACCTAGCGTTGGGCGTCGCGGGCCGGCCCGTCGCTTGTCGCTTGTGCGGTCCGCACATCACACAGCCGCCACGAGCGAGACGGACGATGGGCGGGCGCAGGAAGGTCCCGGTGAAGCGACTTCGATCCGCCACGCCACGGGCACAGAAGATCGGCTCGACGCCAACAACTCCCGATGTCCAGCCAATTCCGGAATGTGCCGATAAGCTACATTATGACAACTAAAAGTCGCCCTATTACGCTGCGCCCCAATCGTTTTCATCTATCGAACGGCCAGTGCAGTGCAGCAACCGTGTAGCTACCGTCTAACGTGGCGGTGACAACGGGAGGGAACTCCCCGCACAGCAGCTGCCCTTGCTTGTCAATCAAGATCGAAGGCGTGCCGAATCGCCGTTGTCAGCAATTCCTCTTGATCAGGAAGAAGGAACCCGATCTGGCGCCCCAGTGCGGCAACCGGGATCGTGACAATGTTGTCGACGCTCACGACGGAATCTTTCTCAAGCCCGTTACGCGCACCGACTGGAACTTCGGTCGACAAGCCGCGAACTGTTCCGGTGATCGGTGCCACGGTGACTCTGGTTAGGTGAGGCCGCACGCGCTCCCGAGTCAGGATCAGAACCGGCCGAGCCTTATCAAGCTGGGCGATGTGAATTGGTCTCAATCGATATCCAGCCCGAACGTAGAGGCATGAGCGGCGAGCGCATCGAAGTCGTCGTCTGCGGTGGTCGGCTTGGCGAGGATCGCCGCGTCGCGGGCAGCGATCAGCCGGCGTCGCTCACGTTCGAGCGCTTTGAGTACGAATGACGCGCGGCTCTCGACGTGCCGCTGGTCCACTTCCCTGTCAATGAAATCGACGACTTCGTCCGGAAGTCGAACGGCGATCTGCTTGCTCATAGCCCAATGGTACCGATATGGGATGCGAAACGCTACCAATGAGGGCCGAATGCATGCACGATTCAGCAAACGAACTCGCGCCGGAACCACGCGAAGAAGTGCCAACTGGTCACGCCACAATGATCCCGGCAATATCGCCCCTTCCCTGCCGCATCTCGACTGATGCGCTGTCGCGGATGAAGTAGGAATACGGCGGAATCGAATATGGCGGGTTACCAGTAACGGTACGCCCTATTGCGGTGCACCCCAGGTGTTTTCATCCCATGGTGATGCGACTGTGCGGCGCTTACAGATCTAGGACGATGCGCAGTGCCGCGTCAACGCGGCGCATCTCGTCGAAGCTCAGGAACCCGACGCTCTTGCCGAGACGGCCTGGGTCAACGGCCGCGGCCTGCTCGGCAAGAACCCGGGTGTTCACACCGCCGATTTCAACCTCGGGACGAAAACTGGCTGCACGAGCCGACGTAGATGTCGGGGCCACCAGCCAGGTCGACAGCGGCAGCTGATCTGACTGGACAACCACGGCGTAGCGGGAGCCGGACTGCTCGTGACCGCGACTCCCCCGCGGGGCATGCAAATGAAAGACCTCACCACGCACGCAGCGTCTCCATATCGCGCAGCACCTGCATGGCCTCAGCGCGGTCCGACTCGTCGGCAGCAAGCCTTTCCGCCTCAGCGCGAATCGCCGCACTGGCCTTCCGCCGTGCGGCATCAATGAGGGCAGATCGAACGACTGCAGACACTGCCGCGCCATCTTTGGTCAACACCTCCAGCGCCTTCGCTGTGTCTTCGTCCGGCCGGAAGGTAATTGTGTCAGCCATAACGACAGTGTACGACGTTTTGTAAGACAGGCACCCGATTCACGCGATGGGCTGAAGAGGCGCGCCATCCCAGACCCAGGAGCAATCCGCGACAACGGCCGCCAAATCTGCTTGTTGTCAGGCGCGCCAGTACGACCTGCGGTTATTGCTAGTCGATAATCACGACTTGTGAGCGAACAAGCATCCACCCTCGTCGGGCCGCCTCCCAACCTTGCCGTCGGCATTATCAAAGCGCTGCGACCCCGGCAATGGATCAAGAACGTCCTGGTGGTGGCTGCGCCTTTGGCGACTCTGGGCGGCGATGTCCACTACGACTACCGTGATCTCTTCTTCAAAGTAGGTGTCGCGTTTGTGGCGTTCAGTTTGGCTGCATCCTCTATCTATCTCGTCAACGACGCCCGTGATGTGGAGGCCGACCGCCAGCATCCCACCAAACGCTTCCGGCCTATTGCCGCCGGGGTGGTCTCCCCTGCCCTCGCCTACGCACTGGCAATCGCGCTCGCCGCGACGACGCTGGCGATCTCGGCGGCGATTGCACCATCGCTCGCACTCGTGATCGCGGTCTACCTGGCGATACAACTCGGGTACTGCTTCGGTCTCAAGCATCAAGCCGTGCTTGATATCTGCATCGTCTCCTCGGCATATCTGATGAGGGCGATTGCTGGTGGCGCAGCGACCGGCATCCCGCTGTCGCAGTGGTTCTTATTGGTGATGGCGTTCGCATCGCTGTTCATGGTTGCCGGCAAGCGCTATGCCGAACTGCAGCTCGCTGAACGGACTGGCGCGAAGATCCGCAAGTCGCTGGAGAGCTATACGAGCACATACCTGCGATTTGTGTGGACGATGTCCGCCACTGCCGTCGTTGTGTGCTACGGACTGTGGGCGTTCGAGCGCGATGGACATTCTGCGTCATGGTTCGCCGTCTCGATGGTCCCGATCACGATCGCAATCCTGCGCTATGCCGTCGACGTCGACGGTGGCCTTGCCGGCGAGCCGGAAGACATCGTTCTGGAAGACCGCGTGCTGCAGGTACTCGGCCTCGCGTGGATCGCGATCATTTGTGCTGCAATCGTTTTAGCTTGAGTCGGCCGGTGGGTGTGCACGTCCCGGACGGTCCCCTACGCTACGGGCACTCCGCCGGCGACCAGAAGTCCGATCATCGGCAACCGACAACAACGTGTTGCGATCACGCACATGACAGGTGGCTGTGCTCGAACTTCCGTCGGTGCATCTCTTTACCGGGTGAAATACGGCGGAATCGAACATGGAGGGTCACCAGTCATACACGGCATACGGCACTCGTTATCCCGTTGTTCCCCAACATATTTCGCTAGCGTCACCGGCCGCTCGGGTTTCGTCCCAGCAGGTCGCGTTCCAGGAAATCTCGGAAGATTCGCGCGAGATTCATCGCGATTGGGTCGGAATAATCACCGAGTCGGTTTCCGAATTGAAAGGCCTCATTAATAACGGCCCGACGTGGCAGTTCAGCGCGGACCTCGTCGCCAAATTCCGTCTGCACCCGTTCCCTGATCGACTGATCGATGCCGTTTCTACGGTCGAAACCGGATAAAACCACACCACACCACCTGAGTGGATGTGTTCGTTGGATTCGCTCAACTCTGTCACGGGCCTCGCGGGCTTTGCGTACCGCATCAAGGGTCGGAGTGATCGGCGCGTACGCAACATCGCCTAGATGCATTGCCAGGGCTTCCAGAGAGCCAGTGCGGCCGCCGGTGTCGATCAGGACAACCTCATAACGGCCAAAGATGCCGGCAGCGTCGAAGATGGCCCGCAACAATCCGGTGTCCGGCACTCCGAAGCCCGCAACACGGCCTAAGGAAGCACCCGCAGGTAGCAAATCGATGCCGGGCCATCTAGTTTCAATGATCTCCTCATCGATTCGCTTCGCCCCCTTGTCGGGATTCCCCCAAAAACTGATTTCGGCATCCTCAAGCACCGAACCCAAGCCGGTCGAATGCTGCGACACCCCAAAGTGATTAGACAGATTTCGCTCTGGGTCTGCGTCGACCAACAACGCGGAGATCCCGGCCCGCGAGGCCTCTCCCGCCAGCATCATCTGCCATAGCGTTTTCGCTGTTCCGCCCTTACCCGAAAGCACCAGCACCGAAACAGCTACCATTGCGAACCCCTATGCCATGCCTGACTCACCTCGCCGTATTCCCCCATCGTGTTCGCGCTGTTGCCAGACACCATGCGTTCTCAGCTTATATGTCGAACAGCGGATATCCCTTCGGCATCCGAAGGAGCGGAGGCTGTCACGCGGGCACGGGCCGTGCCGCAGCCGCAGAGGACGTTGCACACGCCGTGCTATACGCCGACGGCTAGCGCGGCGGTCTGGCCACTCGAAGCGGCCTGCCTGCTCGGGGAACACCACCAGGGTGGACACTATGACGTGGCCCTTTCTGCAACAGTGTTCAAAGTCGAACTTGGCGTCTCCGATGTCGATCACGGTTACTACGCCGATCACACGCTGACCGTGGCCCGCCATCCCAGTGAGACCGATGAGCGGATGGTGGTGCGGTTGTTGGCGTTTGGGCTGCGCGCACACCGACTCAGCGACGTCGACGGTGAGTTGGCGTTCGGAGCGGGCCTGTCCACCCCTGGTGTACCGGACTTGCGGCTTGCGGACTACACGGGCCGGATCCTGGAGTGGATCAACGTTGGCCAGCCCGATGAACGCGCCTTGGGTAAGGCGGCCAGCCAGGCTGACCAGGTGCTGCTGTTCCCGTTCGCCGCCGGCGTGGCCACCTGGTGGCGCACCGTGGGACCCAAAGTCGCGAAACTGCCGAACCTGTCGGTGGTGCAGATACCGCACGCGCCGGTGCAGCAACTGGCCCAGAGTGTCGATCGACGGGTCTCGGCACAGGTGATGGTGATGGAAGGTCAGGTGACGATGACCGTGGGCGGTGTCGACGCCACCTTCACGCCCGAGCCATTGCAATGAACGCCTGAGCCCGAGGTCCTACTGGGTCGGGTGTTAGTCCGATACTCAGACAGGCTCGTTCGCCGCAGCTGATAATTGGGTGATCGTCGGACGTGAGGGATCTACATGGGATTTCGAGTCGGCCTAATCGACACACTCGCCTACACGCGCATCGGCCCGTTGGCCATGACTCGCGCGAGTTACCTCACCGCGGTGATGGCGGGGGTCGACTCGTTCTGGGTGGCCGATCACCTCAATGCACTGACACCCCGGTCCATCATGACGGGAAAGTACCTCGGCTCGACGGCCGCCAAGTTGATGCCCCGACCCGACGCCATCAGCGAGCCGTGGACGGCGCTGGGCTATCTCGCCGCCAAGAATCGGTTCGCGCGGCTGCGACTCGGGACAGCTGTCACCGATGCCGGTCGCCGCAACCCCGCGGTGACCGCGCAGGCAGCCGCCACGTTGCACCTGCTCACCAAGGGCGGGGCGATCCTCGGCATCGGCACCGGCGAACGCGTGACCAACGAACCTTACGGCGTGGAGTGGTCCAAACCGGTCGGGCGACTGATCGAAGCCCTCGCCACGATTCGCGCGTTGTGGGACTCCAACGGTGAACTCGTTACCCGCGATTCCGAGTTCTTTCCCTTGCACAACGCGATCTTCGAGCTACCGCCCTATCGCGGGAAATGGCCCGAGATCTGGGTGGCGTCCCATGGCCCGCGCATGCTGAAGGCCACCGGCCGCTACGCCGACGCCTGGTTTCCTGCAGCGGTTGTCCACCCGAAGGACTACGCAGCAGGCCTCGATGTCGTCAGGGCGGCGGCTTCCGATGCGGGTCGTGACCCGATGTCGATCGTGCCGGCCAGCCTCGTCATGGTTGTGACGGGCCGCAGCCGCGATGAAGTCGATGAAACGCTCGGCTCTCAGCTAAGTCGCGCGTTCGCGCTCAACATCCCCGCCAAAGAATGGTCTCGGCACGGGGCGCGGCATCCATTCGGGGACGACTTCACGGGCATGCAGGATCTCATTCCGCAGACCCTCGACGAGCAGGACGTGCTGGCCGCGACCAAGGACGTTCCGCGATCGCTGCTGACCGCGAGCATCCTCAACGGCACACCCGCCGAAGTGCTGGAACAAGCGGCGGAGCTGCGTGACGCTGGACTGCGCTACGCCGTGGTGGTCAACATGAGTGCTGCGCAACCTGATATGAGGCGTGGCATGGCCGCGAGCGTCCCCTTCGTCAGGATCCTGCGGCAGCTGCGGAAACTCTAGCCTTCGGAATTAGTTGATCAGCACGTTCGGTTGGCAATCGAGCCGTGCTTGACAGCGGTTGCTACGCTCAGTTCGGCTGTGGGGTGCGTGACCTCGCGGCCTATTTTTGTGCCCTCGGCCAATTTTGGCCGGGGGCTTTCTTCGTGTCTGGAGGAAGCATGACTGAACTCATCTCAGACGGAGCGGTTCCAGCGATTGCCGATGCTCTGTCCGACATGTTCAAGAAAGACCCGAACTGGTCGATGTTTCACGACGGAGGCTACGAGCGGTTCGGTGGGGGGCACGACGACGGCAGGGTCTGCCCTGAATGCGGCGCGTTATGGGGGTTCATGCGGATGTACATGTGGGTGAACCGCACGCTCAACATGTGGGCCAACCTCGACTCGTTGTATTGCCCGAAGGGTCATCACTGGAAACTGGTGTGCGTTCCGCCCACCGACATTGATCAGTCGGGTTTTTCGGGTGCCGGTTGGGCCGTAGCTTAACGGGCGCATGATGCGCAGCACATTCGACGTGTGCCGATCAGCGTCTACCCGCTGGCGAACACGCCGCTGGGCCGTCGGGCCGGTATCGACTGGCGCTACACGCCCCCGCGGCGCAGCATCCGACCCTGTGCGGTCTGGAAGTCAATCTTCTTGCCGCGCAACCACGTACTCGTCACGACACCGGCGAGTGCACGTCCGTCGTACGGGCTGATCGGGTTCTTGTGGTGCAGCTTGTGCACGTCGACGACCTGTGCGGACTCGGGCTCGAAGATCGCGAAATCGGCGTCGTAGCCGAGCGCGATCTTGCCCTTGTTGTTCAGTCCGGCGAGCGCGGCGGGTTTGGCCGCCATCCACTCGAGCACCTGCGTGAGCTTTATCCCGCGACGCTTCGCCTCGGTCCAGATCAACGACAGGCCGAGCTGCAGCGACGCGACACCTCCCCATGCCACGCCGAAGTCGCCGTTCTCGACGTCCTTCAGGTCGACCGTCGACGGTGAGTGGTCAGAGACGATGCAGTCGATCGTGCCGTCGAGCAGGCCCTGCCACAGCAATTCCCGATTCGACGCCTCTCGGATCGGCGGACAGCACTTGAATGCGGTCGCGCCGTTCGGGATCTCCTCGGCCAGAAGCGTCAAGTAGTGCGGGCACGTCTCGACAGAGATCTTGACGCCGTCGCGCTTCGCGGTGGCGAGCATCGGCAACGCGTCCGACGACGACAGATGCAGAATGTGCGCGCGGGCACCGGTCCAACGAGCGCGTTCGATAACCTCGGCGATCGCCACGTTCTCGGCACCACGCGGCCGCGACGCCAGAAAGCGTTCGTACCGGTCGCCCTCGGCCGACGGAGCATGGTCGATGGCGCGAGAGTCCTCGGCGTGCACGATCATCATGGAGTCGAAGCCGGCCAGCACGGCCATGTCCTTCTCCATTTCATCGGCGTCGAGATGCGGGAACTCGTCGACGCCGGAGTGCAGCAGGAAGCATTTGAAGCCGAACACGCCCTCGTCATGCAGGCCGCGCAGATCGTCGGTGTTGCCCGGAATCGCGCCGCCCCAGAAACCGACGTCGATGTGTGTCTTGCCAGATGCGGCCGCGCGCTTGGCATTCAGTGCTTCGACGTTGACCGTCGGCGGAATCGAGTTCAGCGGCATGTCGATCAGCGTGGTGACACCGCCCGCCGCCGCTGCGCGAGTAGCGGAGTCGAACCCCTCCCACTCGGTGCGCCCCGGCTCGTTGACGTGCACGTGCGTATCGACCAAGCCGGGGATCATGACCTGGTCGTCGGTGAGTTCGACGATCTCCGCGCCGGTGAGTCCACTCCCCAGCGGCTCGATCGCGACAACGCGACCGTCGCGGATACCGATCTCGCGGGCGACGATTCCCGCCGTCGTCAGCGTGCGCTCGCCACGGACCACAAGGTCGAATTCGGGGTGGTTGGACCGCTCCCCTGTGTCGGCGGTCATCGGCAGCCCTTCATTGCTACGAACATGATTCCTCATCGTGGAAGTAAAACTCCATCGTAGAGCGACATTAGATGTGAGCGTCGACACAGTCAATCGGGCCAAAAGCTTGACACGCGGCGTCTAGATACGCGTTACTTATCAAAACTGTGGAGTATTTCTTCCACAGAGTGGAATGTTTGCGGCGACGCCGAGCGTCGGCGCTCTGACCATGACAGGCTTATTCATGCGCACAGAGTCAACCGGGCTGATCGACGACTCCAATCGTGACGATGTAACCCCACTCGCCGACGTGAGTCCGGATCTGTACAACGCCGATCTGGCGCCCACCAAGCGCGAAGGTCGACGGTGGGGCGCGTACAACATCTTCACGTTGTGGGCCAACGACGTGCACAGCCTGGGCAACTATTCGTTCGCCATCGGACTGTTCGCACTCGGCCTAGGCGGCTGGCAGATCTTGTTGGCGCTCGGACTCGGCGGCGCCTTCCTCTTTCTACTGCTCAGCCTTTCCGGGTTCATGGGCGAAAAGACCGGTGTCCCGTTCCCGGTGATGAGCCGCATCGCCTTCGGCATCCGCGGCGCGCAGATCCCCGCCATCGTCCGCGGCGCGGTCGCGATCGCATGGTTCGGCATCCAGACCTATCTCGCGTCCGTGGTGCTGCGCATCCTCATCATCGCGCTCGCACCGTCGGCCCAGACTCTCGACTCGAACAGCTTCCTGGGGTTGTCGACACTCGGCTGGATCTCGTTCGTCGCGCTGTGGGTGATCCAGGTGGTCATCGTCAGCTACGGCATGGAGATGATCCGCAAGTACGAGGCCTTCGCCGGTCCGGTCATTCTGATCACGATGGTCGCGCTCGCGATCTGGATGCTCAACAACGCCGACTGGTCCATCGCATGGACGACGCCCGACTCGCTGACCGGCCTCGACATGTGGCTGAAGATCGTCGGCGGCGCCAGCCTGTGGGTCGCGATCTACGGCACGTTCGTCCTCAACTTCTGCGACTTCACGCGTAACGCAACGTCGAAGCGGGCGATCGTGAAAGGCAACTTCTGGGGCATCCCGCTCAACATGCTGGTGTTCGGCGGCATCGTCATCACGTTGGCCGGCGCTCAGTTCCGCATTGACGGACGCATCATCGACGCGCCCGCCGACATCGTCAAGGAAGTCCCCAACACCCTGCTGCTGGTGCTCGCCGCACTCGCGCTGCTGATCCTGACCGTCGCCGTGAACATGATGGCCAACTTCGTCGCACCGATCTATGCGCTCAACAACCTGTTCCCCAAGCACCTGAACTTCCGTCGCGCAGCATTCATCTCGGCCGTCATCGGTCTGGTGATCCTGCCGTGGAACCTGTACAACTCCCCTGCCGTGATCAACTACTTTCTCGGTGGCCTCGGTGCCATTCTGGGGCCGCTGTTCGGCATCATCATGGCCGACTATTGGCTGGTGCGTCGTTCCAACATCAACGTTTTGGCCCTGTTCACGACCGACGCCGACGGTGAATACCACTACGCGAAGGGCATCAACGTCCGTGCCGTGGTCGCCCTCGCCATCACGGCGATCGTGGCCCTCCTGCTGGCGTTCCTGCCGGCGTTCAAGGTCGTCTCGGAGTTCTCCTGGTTCATCGGCGCAGGACTGGGTGCGATCGTGTACCTGCTGGTCGCAGACCGCCGGGGACCGTTCAACGATGTTTCCGGCGAGCCGATCGCCGTGGCCAGCACGCACTAGTAGGGACCGCCATGAGAATCCTCGTAGCCAACGTCAACACGACGGTTTCGATGACCGATGCGATCGCTGAGTCGGCGCGCGGTGTCGCGTCGCCGGGCACCGAGATCATCGGAATCACACCGCGTTTCGGTGCGGATTCGTGCGAAGGGAACTTCGAGAGCTATCTCGCAGCCATCGCTGTCATGGACGCGATCACGTCGTACCCCGAGCCGTTCGACGCGGTGATTCAGGCCGGCTACGGCGAGCACGGTCGGGAGGGTCTGCAGGAGTTGCTCGATGTCCCGGTGGTGGACATCACGGAGGCGGCCGCGTCGACGGCGATGTACCTCGGACACAAGTACTCGGTCGTCACCACGCTCGACCGCACCGTCCCACTGATCGAGGACCGTCTCAAGCTCGCCGGCCTCGACGCACGATGCGCGTCGGTGCGGGCGTCCGGCCTCGGTGTGCTCGAACTCGAGTCGGATCCGGAGCGGGCCGTCGAGGCGATCGTCCGCCAGGCGCGAGAGGCAGTCGAGAACGATCACGCCGAAGTGATCTGTCTCGGCTGCGGCGGCATGGCCGAACTCGAAGAGAAGGTGAAGGCCGCGACGGGCGTCCCGATCGTCGATGGAGTCCGCTCGGCGGTCACCATCGCCGAAGGTCTGGTCCGGATGGGTCTGTCCACGTCGAAGGTGCGTACCTACGCGACGCCGCGCGAGAAGAAGGTCACCGGCTGGCCTTTTCGGTTGTAGGCCAACGAGATCGACGAGAACGGGCGCCTCTTGCGAGGCGCCCGTTCTCGTCGTGCGTCAGAGCATGATCTGTCGGTTGACGTCCTTGTACAGCAGGTATCGGAAGTTGGACGGCCCGCCGGCGTAGCACGCCTGTGGGCAGAAGGCGCGCAGCGAGAGGAAGTCGCCTTCCTGAACTTCCACCCAGTCTCCGTTGAGGTGATAGACGGCCTTGCCCTCGAGCATCAGGAGGCCGTGTTCCATCACGTGGGTCTCGGCGAACGGAATGGACGCGCCGGGCTCGAAGGTGACGATGTTGACGTGCATGTCGTACCCGAGGTCCTGCGGGTCGAGCATCCGTGTCGTGCGCCATTTGCCGTCGGTCCCCGGCATGGCCGACGGTTCGATGTCCTGCTCGTTGCCGAACTTGACCGATACCGTATGGCCCTCGATGGCCTCATAGCGCTTGCGGATCCATACGAACGTCGCGTCGGCGTCGCCGTTGTTGTGGGCTGACCAGTCGGTGCCTGCCGGGAGGTAGGCGAAGCCGCCCTCGGTGAGGGTCTGCGACTGGCCTGCCGCGTCGACGGTGAGCGCACCGGAGGTGACGAACAGGAAGCTCTGCACCTCGGGCTGCGGCTCGGGTCGCTGTGCCCCACCGCCCGGTTTGACCTCGACGATCGCCTGGTAATACGTCGTCGCACCACCGGCCACGGGTCGGTTGATGATCCATGCCCGGGTATCGGTCCACTCCGGGAACACCGAGGTGACGATGTCCGAGAGGACGCCGCGCGGGATCACCGTGTAGGCCTCGGTGACGATGGCGCGGTCGGTCAGCAGATCGGTTTGCGGGGGCAGGCCGCCGCGGGGCGTGTAGTACGACGCTTCGGTCACTGGGGGGGTCACTGATTGCTCCTGGTTGTGCGGCCGAGCGCGATGTCGCGCACGGTGGACGTGGGAAGGTCGGTGGCGGTCTCGATCTCGTCGGCGGTGAGGGCGCCGCACACGCTGCCACGATGGATCACGTTCGCGAGTGCGCGGGCGGTGGCCGGCTCGTCCATGACGGTCGAGTCGAGTCGGTGAACGTAGTTGCGCAGGCGCGTCGCGGCGGGCGCGAAGGCGCCGCGATAGAACGCATAGGTCGCCAGGTATCGGGTGACGAGTTGGGCGGGGTGCATGTCCCAGCCCTGGTAGATGCCGCGTTCCAGATGGCGCCGGACGAGGCGCGCGTGCAGCTTCCACGCCACGGCGACGTTGTCGGGCTCGCCGACCGGGAGGATATTGGTCGAGCCGTCGGACATGTGAACGCCCGTGCCTGCGACGGCCAGTTGCATGACGTTCTTGGCGTGGTCTGCCGCCGGATGTTCCATCGACTGGTAGGCGGCGGCGATACCGAGGGACGCCGAGTAGTCGTAGGTCCCGTAGTGCAGCGAGCTGACGCGGCCCTGGCCGGCGTGGATGAACTGGGCAACGGGTGCGCGGCCATCGGCGCCGAGGATCGCCTGCGGCGTTTCGACCTGCACTTCGAAGCGGATGCGGCCGGCCGGCAGTCCGTTCGCACGTTCGAGCGCGCTCGCGACTTCGACCATCGCCTCGACCTGGTCGACGGACGTCACCTTGGGGAGGGTGAGGGTGAGGCCGTCGGGCAGGCCGCCGGATTCGACGAGTCCGCTGACGAACATGTCGAGCGTGCGCAGTCCGCGCGCACGGGTGCCTGCTTCGAAGCACTTGAAGCGGGTGCCGACGAACGGCGTCGAGGTGCCTGCGTCGAGCGCGATCCGCAGTGCGGCGATCGCGTGTGCGACGTCGGTGTCCTCGGTCGCATCGTCGAAGGTGCCGTAACCGTCCTCGAAGTCGATGCGGAGGTCTTCGATCGGCTCGGTGGTCAGCTTGTTCTCGACGAGGGCTGCGAGCGTCTCGGGCGCACAGTCGGTTCCGCTGCTCGCACCGACGAGTGCGGCGACCGCGTCGAGCCCGCCCGCCTCCTTGGCGGTTGCCCGAGCGGTGGCGCCCCAGTCTGCGGGCGTCGTCGCCGAGTACCGGTTGCCCGGGACGTAGACGGTGTGGACCGGTTGCCGACGGCCGTCATCACCGGGGTATTGGTTCACCAGTTGCGCGTCGGCGGCCGAGAGGCGGCGATCGACGTCGGCCAGCACCGCATCGTCGAGGCGTCGTGTCACAGGCGTCTCCCTCCCCTGTCGGAAGCTTCTGTGGAAACAGAATTCCACATTGTGGAGTTTAGCGCGAGGGTATCGGCACCAAATGTCCCGATCTGCCACCCGAACACGTTTCCATATTGCGGAAACTATCTTGCGCATGTTGGATGGAACGACAATCGTCGACCGGGAGTGGAGTGCATGGCGGAGAAGTCGGGCGGCGTGCAGTCGGTGGAGCGCGCGTTCGAGTTGATGGAATTGATCGGACGTGCCGGAGGAGAGTGCTCGCTGACCGAGTTGTCGGCAGAGTCTCCGTTGCCGCCACCGACAATCCACCGTTTCCTGCGCACATTGGTCGGAATTGGCTATGTGCGCCAACTGCCCAATCGCCGCTACGCGCTGGGACCGAGATTGATTCGCCTCGGTGTCGTGGCGAACCGCCAGCTGGGGGCGGTCGCCGCTCCGGTGCTGCAGTCGTTGGTCGACGAACTCTCGGAGACGGCAAGTCTTGCTGTGCTCGACGGTGACATGGTGATCTACACCGGACAGGTGCTGCCTCCGAAGCTGACGGGGACGAACAGTGAGGTCGGCAAGCGCGTCGGTCTGCACACAACCGGTGTGGGCAAGGCGGTTTTGGCTGAGTTGGATGACGCACGCATTCTGAAATTGGTTACGCAGTCTGGATTCCCCGCGCCGACCGAGAACAGTGCGTCGACCCTTTCTGCGGTGTTCGCGAACGTCGAGCGCGTGCGCGTCGACGGCTATGCGATCGACAATGAGGAGTTCGAGATCGGTGTTCGCTCCGTCGCGATGGCGGTGCCAGGCGCTCCGACACCGATGGCAATCGGAATCTCCGGGCCCTCGGCTCACGTCAGTGAGGAATTGATCGCTCGAGCCGTTCCCGCACTGAAGAACGCGACCGGCGTGATCTCGGAAGCCCTGATCGGGGCAAGGGAGCGGTAAACCTTCGTATCGAGCTCCACCCCAACTGTTTTCGTCTGACGCGACCACTACTCACCAACCCACGGGCAGTACGTTCTGGGGAGGAATACAACGGAATCGAATATCGCGGAGGAACATTGCCGGAGATGAGCCCTGTCGCCGAGTTCGACTTCGTCATCGTCGGCGCAGGCAGCGCGGGCTGCCTGCTCGCCAACCGGCTCAGCGCCAACCCTGATCACCGTGTGCTCTTGATCGAGGCCGGCGGCAAGGACGACTGGTTCTGGATCAAGATCCCGGTGGGCTACCTGTACACAATTGCCAATCCCCGCACCGACTGGTGCTTCACCACCGAGGCCGATCCAGGCCTGGCCGGCCGCAGCATTCACTACGCGCGGGGCCGCGTCATCGGCGGCTGCTCGTCGATCAACGCGATGATCCACATGCGCGGACAAGCCTCCGATTACGAACTGTGGGCACAGGCCACCGATGACGAGCGATGGCTTTGGGGTGGCCCGGGCAGCTCCGGTGAGACCCTGGCGATCTATAAGGAGTTGGAGGACTACTTCGGCGGAGCAGACGAGTGGCACGGCGCCGGTGGTGAGATCCCGGTCGAGCGGCCGCGGGTGCGCTGGAAGATCCTGAACGCCTGGCAGGCCGCCGCCGCCCAGGTGGGCATCGACCCGATCGACGAGTTCAACCGCGGAGACAACGCCGGCAGTGCGTACTTTCACGTCAACCAGCGGCGAGGCCGTCGCTGGTCGATGGCCGACGCTTTCCTGCATCCGGTCACCCACCGACCCAACCTCACCGTCTACACCCACACCCAGGCCTTGCAGCTGCTGATGGACGACCAAGTCCACGAGGATCAGCGGCGCGGTGCCTGGACCACAGCTCAACGCCGCGCGACCGGTGTGCGGCTGCTCAAAGACGGCCAGATCATCGACGTCCAGGCCCGCCGCGAGGTCATCTTGAGCGCCGGAGCGATCGGGTCGCCTCATCTCATGCAGGTCTCCGGCCTGGGTCCGGCCGGGCTGCTCACTCAGCAGCAGGTGCCGGTGGCCGTCGATCTGCCGGGTGTGGGCGAAAACCTCCAGGATCACCTGCAGCTGCGAACGGTCTACCGGGTGCGGGGCGCCCAGACCGTCAACACGCTGTACCGGAATTGGTTGACCCGTGGAGGCATGGGACTTCAATACCTGTTGCTGCGTTCAGGGCCGATGACCATGCCACCCTCCACGTTGGGAGCTTTCGCCAAAAGCGATCCCGCACTGGCCAGTCCCGATTTGGAGTGGCATGTGCAGCCCTTGTCGTTGGCCAAGTTCGGCGAACCGCTGCACCCTTTCGGAGCGATCACTCCCTCGGTCTGCAATCTGCGGCCCAGCTCGCGGGGTCACGTGCGCATAGCCGGCGCGGATCCCCTGATCTACCCGAAGATCTCCTGCAACTACCTGTCGACTGACGCCGATCGTGAAATCGCCGTGCGGGGCTTGAGGATGACCCGGCAGATCATGGCGGCGCAACCTCTCGCCCGCTACTGCCCAGAAGAATTACTTCCCGGCCCGCAACTGGTGAGCGACGACGAGCTGCAGCAGGCGGCCCGTGAGCTCGGCACCACGATCTTTCATCCGGTGGGCACCTGCGCGATGGGAGCCTTTGACACACGCGGTCTGCCGCGGTCGGCCGCCACGGTGCTCGACACCGACTGTCGCGTGTACCGCGTCGCCGGCCTTCGAGTGGTTGATGCTTCGGCGATGCCCACCATCACTTCCGGGAACACCAACGCGCCGGTCATGTTGATCGCAGAACGCGCCGCGCGAGCGATCCTGGGATAAGTCGGTCAATGCCGAGTGGTCCCCGGAATAAACTCCGCGGCCAGTGGACTTGGCTCAAGAGTCGCCCCTCCCCGACTCAGGAGCATCCATGACTCGTCCTGTCCGCGTTGCCGTGCAGATCCAGCCCGGCGGCACACCCGTTTACCGCACATGGCGCGACGCCGTGCTGGCCGCCGACGACCTCGGCGTCGACGTGATCTTCGGCTACGACCACTTCCACCGCCCAGCGCTGGAGGCCATCGTCGACGGCAAGCCCATCCTGTCGGACGCGCAGCCCGACGTCGCCAACTTTGAGGGTTGGACCGCGCTCGCGTCGTGGGGCGAGATCACCTCACACGCCGAGATCGGGCTGCTCGTCACCGGCGTCGGCTACCGCAACGCAGACCTGCTCGCTGACATGGCGCGCACCGTCGACCACATCAGCGGCGGCCGGTTGATCCTCGGCCTCGGCGCAGGGTGGTACGAAAAGGATTACACCACCTACGGTTACGAGTTCGGCACCTTCGGCTCCCGCTTCGATCTGTTCGACGACAGCTTGATCCGCATCGAGCAACGGCTCGCTGCACTGATTCCGCCGCCGGTACGCAAGCTACCGATCCTCATCGGCGGCACAGGACCCAAGCGCTCGCTGCCCGCAGTTGCCCGCCACGCCGACATCTGGCACGCGTTCCAGGACCTCGACGCCTTCCGCAGGGCCAGCGATCGCGTCGATGAGCTGGCGGCGACGTTCGGCCGCAACGGCGCTGACATCGAACGCTCGACGCTGTGGGAAAACCCCGACAGCGCCGATGCTTTCCGCGAGGCAGGAGTCACGTTGTTCCAGACCGAACTCACCGCCGACAACGGTTACGACCTCGCGTCTCTCAAGGAGGTGCTCACCTGGCGGGACAACGGGTGAGGCCCTCCGCCTTTCCTCATGCGCAAGATCAACTCGACCGCCTCCTGCGGGTGGGCTCCTGGCGTCAGAACCTCTTGCAAGAGCAGGCCACGAATCGCGGCTATGGCGACGGTAGCCAAGCTCTGCGCTTCTTTGGTGTCGCACCCTTCCCGTTCCGCGAGCGAGGCCAGCATGGTGGTCAGGTCATCGAGCGAGTCGATGAATTCGCGAAAGTGCTCTGGGTTGTACGCGGCGAGTCCTACGACATGGAAGAAGCCGCGGGCACGCGACAGTTGCGCCGGCCGGGTGTAGGCCCGCCAGATCGCGACGACGAGATCGTCAAAGCTGCCCTGGTGTGCGGTCTTGAAAAGCGCTTCGTTGTCACGAGATCGCTGCACTGTGAGCATGGCCGCCAAGACGCCTGACAACGACCCGAAGTGGTACCGCAGCAGGGCGTGGCTGGTCCCGGCCCGGGCGGCGACCTCACGCAGCGACACCTCCGGCGAGGGAAGGCCATCGTCGAACGCGTCGAGAAGCCGGGCAAGAAGACGGTCGCGGGCGTCGTCTTTGCGTTCCGCGCTTGACAGGACCATTCCTGCAGTTTATCCATTGGATAAGAATCATCCAATGGATAACATCCGCCAGAGGTGCCGAGCTGCGAGGCCGGCCGAGTTGTGAAGGGCCTTCGATGAGCTCCATGTGGCAAGGCTGTCTCGCCGACACCGACTATTTCGAGATGCGTTCCAGCGGTGGGCGTGACTACGGCGTCTGGGTTACCACGCCGCCGGGCTACAACCGCGCCACGACGCAAGCGCCTGTCGTGTATGTACTCGACGGGAACTGGGCTGTGGGCCTGACTGCCCCGCTGATTGTCACCCAGATGGACCCCATGCAACGGATCCAGCCCTACATCCAAGTGAGCGTCGGCTACGCGGGCGAGGAAGCGCAAGACTGGGATCGGCTGCGCAACAGAGACTTCGTGCCACCGTGCGAGCCCATCGCCCAGGAGCTCATCGATGCCGTGGAGATGAGCCTGAAATCGGGCATGAGGACCCGCGAGGAAGCCGACGCGTACCTCGCCGAGTTACGCGACACCCACGCCGACGTGTTCCTGAGTTTCCTGACCGCAGAACTGCACCCGCGGATCGAACACGAATACAGCACGGCCGCAAGCGGTCACGGCCTTTTCGGCTACTCCTACGGCGGACTGTTCACTCTCTACGCTTGGCTCACCGGTGCCACGCTCTTCGCGAGCATCGGCGCGGGCAGCCCCGGCGTCATCGCTGAAGACAGTCAGATCTTCGCCCAGCTCCATGAGCTGGGTGACAGACCCCGTGCCGCCAAGCTTCACGTGACCTTCAACGACCGAGAGCTTCTCGGAGACTTGGCCGTCTACCAAAGCCTCGCGAAGAACACAGCCACCGTCCTGCACCGCCTCAACTCCCGCGGCGAAGCGGTCACCAGCGAGGTCCTGCACGAAACGCACCTCACTGGCCTACAGGCCTCGTTCCTCAGTTACCTCAGAACCTGCCGCCCTTTGTAAGCGCGAACGTCGCCGCTCTGCGCCAAGCGGCCCCGACGGCGGGACCGCCTGGCACTGGCCGACATTCTGCGGCAGCCAGCCGCGCAGCGAGCCCCGGGCCTCAGCGGGTAATACTTAGCCCTTGCGCTAAGTATTACTTTCCTGAATACTTAGCCAAGTGGCACAGTATTCAGCCGAGCTCGATGAAGTCTTCCTGGCACTTGCAGACCCGACCAGGCGGGCCGTGATCCATCAGCTCGGACGTGGGCCGGCAAGCGTCGGCGATCTGGCCCGCGAGGCCACGATGACACTCCCCTCGTTCATGAAGCACGTGCGGATGCTGGAGGCGACCGATCTCATCCGCACGGTGAAGGTCGGTCGCGTGCGTACCTGCAATCTCAACCCGGAACGGCTCACGGTTGTCGAAGATTGGCTGACGCAGCAGCGTCGCGTTTGGCTGGAGCGCACCGACCGGTTGGAGCATTTCGTCACCAATCCCAAGGAGCAGAACACACCATGAATTCCGATCTGGACCTCAGCATCCAACGCATCATTCGCGCGCCCCGCAAGGCCGTATGGCAAGCGTGGACCACCCCCGAGAGCCTGGCTCAGTGGTGGATACCGTCACCGACTCTGTGCCGCGTCGATCGGTTGGAGGTCCGCCCGGGAGGTGCGTTCGTCACGCAGATGAGCGATGACGGACGCACGTTCGTCTCGCATCTGGACGCGTGCTTCCTGTTGGTTGACGAGTTCGAGCGATTGGTGTTCACAAACGCTGTCGACAGTGGGTGGCGTCCGGCGAGCCCCGCTCCTATCGCAATGACAGCCGAGGTCACTATGCGCGACCACGCGGATGGCACCGACTACCGCATCGTTGCCCGCCACGCCGACCCAGCCGCCAGAGCCAAGCATTCCGAACTCGGCTTCGCCGATGGGTGGGGCACCGTCGCCGACCAGCTCGCACGCGTCGCGGAAAACGCACAGTGAGCGTGACTACTCAGATGCCGACGACTCCCCCGCCCAATTTGCGCCTGGGAAGCGGGGATAGAACCGGCGCGCTTCAGTTCGCGACGGCGTCCGTCAAGGACGCTCACCCCCGCCAATGGGAGTAATCGGGTCAAGCACCCCGCGCTCCCGCAGAACCGGCGCACAACACCCTACAGCCGCGCTGATGTTACGGCTGAAGATCGACCAACGCTCTTGACTCCCAAAGCAATTGTGCAACGTCGTGACGTATTCCGTAAGCGTCTCGATATCGTCGATAGCCGCCAGGTAGCGGCAGGTCTTGTCGTATTCGATCAGCAAGTTGTTGTCGACCGCGTAGCGCACCAACTGCTTTGTGGTGCTTATCCGTTCCATCGCAGCCAGCGCCAGATCTATGCCGTCGCAGAGCGCGGCAGCGAACTGCCGCATGTCGGTGCGATCGTTGAACCGCACCTCGTGAGGCAGATCGGGTACCAAATGCTCCCAACGACGTTGCAATAGCGAACCTTTGAGGGGATGACTCATTCGCTCGTATCCAGGGCACGCGGTGTCGACCTCAGCCGATCCGATGCCTACGTTGACAAAGAATCCATGCCACGACATCGTGCCGTTATGCCGGTCGGCTTGAAAGTTGATGATGTCGTAGAGCGGTCCCCGGTCCCGCTCGAAGCCCGAGCCCGCTACGTCGAACCCGCGCGCCCGCAGGAAGGGACCGACATCGGCGGAAACCATGACTGCGTAAGCACGTTGCAATGAACCGTCGGCCGTCCCCTCACCCATGGCCCTAAGGCTAAGTCGCCGACGGAGCCCTTCTGGACACCAATTTTTATGCCGGCTGGGTGTGCACACGGGGGTGCGCAGAGATCGAGGACGATGCCCTGTGCGGGGTAATCACCGTTGTGCAGCAGCGCGGTGCACAAGCTCGAGGACCAGACTTGTCCAGTCCTTCTCGGTGAGCGGTTTGCCGCGATCGGCCGCCTTCGTTTTCCAGGCGGTGAGGGCTGCAAGGACGTCGTCATCGTCGCGACGCCGGTACTCGCCGGCACCGGTGGCGTCGCCCGCGGCTTCGGCGAGTAGCCGATCCTCGTGTTCCAAGTAGGCGTCGACAAGGTCATCGGCGCAATGGGCGGGGTGGAATGGCACTGGTTGCGCTCTCATACCCCACGCTAGCAGCGCATCAGCGCGCATTGTCCCGCGAACGACCAAGGTTTCAACTGGCGCGCACCTGTCGGACTAGTTGCACTAGTCCGATTCGGGTATCGTCAATTGCATGAAAACCACCACAAGCACCGAGGCCAAGGCCCGCCTCAATGCCCTGCTTGCGGAGGTGGCCGAGACGGGTGAGTCGGTAACCATCACCAACCATGGGAAACCTGTCGCCATACTGTCGCCCGCTACCCCGACCCCGCGCCGGTTCGGACAACTCGCCGGCCGATTCGTGATTCCTGAAGACTTCGACGCCCCACTGGATGAGGCGGAGCTTGCACTCTGGGAAGGCAACGAGTGATCGGCAACGCGGTCCTTCTCGACACGAACGTGCTGCTGTGGTGGGTCGTCGAGCCCGACAGGATCGCGGAGCAGGTGCGCGAGCAGCTGGCAGCACCGTCGGTCGAACTGACCGTATCAGCGGCGTCCGCATGGGAAGTGGCCATCAAAGTGCGCGCAGGCAAGCTCCGCGGCGGCGACGCATTGCTGTCTGTGTGGGACGAAACGCTGTCGAGCATCCGGGCCGATGTCATTGACATCACGGCAGCGGACGCGATCATGGCCGGAGGCCTCCCCTGGCCTCACCGCGACCCGTTCGACCGAATGTTGGTGGCACAAGCCGCACGTCGCGGCCTGACAATTGCCAGCAGCGACAGCGCAGTGCTCGCCGGAGCAATTTCGCCGACGCTGGACGCCCGCAAGTGAACAGGCGCTGTCACGACCAACTGCTGCTGCGCTCGACTCTGAATTGCCTGGTGCGCAGCATGATAGTGATCGGCTGCGGGTCCGATCAGTCGCGTTTCGCCTCGTAGCGCAGCAGAACCGTGCCACCCGGGAAGGTGCGGTTCTCCAACAGTCGTAGCGAAATCCATGACGGCAGGGTCGGGAAGAACGGGATGCCGCCGCCAACGGCGATGGGCGCCATCACGATCCGGTATTCATCCACCAGTCCCGCCTGCACGATCGGTGCGGCCAGCGTCGCGCCGGCCACCTCCAGCGTGCCGTCGGTTTCGGCTTTCAGCTTCGTCACCACCTCGACCGGATCGCCACGCTCGAGTCGGGAATTCCAGTCGACGGACTCCAGGGTGCGCGAGAACACGACCTTGGGCATGTCGCACCAGACGCGGGCGTAGTCGAGGATCAGAGGGGTGGCGTCCGGATCCTTGTCAGCGGTCGGCCAGTACGCGGACATCAGCTCGTAGAGCCGCCGGCCGTAGAACGCACACGCGGTCTCCCGCTCGAAGTCGTTCCAGTACTGATGTAGCTCGTCGCTCGGATCGGACCAGTCGATGTTGCCTTGCGCGTCTGCGATGTAGCCGTCCACCGACACGTTGAAGCCATAGATGAGTCTGCCCATGCAGATCAGACTGCACCGGAAGGCAAAACTCGTCGCTGTCGCCACGCTGATTCCCACAACGTGGCAGCAACGGTCGCTCATCTGCGAAAATCGACGGGTGGCTTGCTCGATTCCGAGGTCGCGGCGGTGAGCGTCGACGACGACCTCGACTCGCTCTACGGCACGCGCCCAGAGGAGTTCACCGCTCGGCGCAAGGAATTCGCGGACGCCGCACGCAAGCGCGGTGACGCTGAGGCGGCCAAGGTGATCGCCGCGGCTCGACGACCGACGATGGCGGCATGGGTGGTGAATCGGCTGGCCCTGATCGACGCGACGGTGCGACCGAGATTGGCCGAACTGCATGACGCCCTGCATGCCGCACACGCAGCCATGGACGGGCAACGCATCCGCGAATTGTCCGCGGTGCAGCGGCGCCTGGTGCAGGAACTGACCCGCGCCGCGTTTGCAGCCGCCGAGTTGGATCCGACGGCGGCGGTGCGCGACGACGTCACGGGCACGCTGCAAGCGGCGATCGCCGATCCCGATGTCGCCGCACGTCTGGGCCGGCTGTCTCGAGCCGAAGAGTGGTCCGGCTTTGGTGACTTCGGAACTTCGTCCGCGGTCATCACTCAAACGCGGCCCGAGACGAGGTCGACGTCGCGGAAGTCCCCGCCGCCGTCGACAAAGAAACCGCCGGACCGGGACGCCGCGCTCGATGAGGCCCGCCGCGACCGCGAGAACGCGAAATCCGCTGTGAATGCCGCGCGCGCCGCTCACGACGACGCGGTCGCCTTGGTGACGGAGCATCGGGCAAGCGTCACAACCGCGCGTCGGCGCTACGAGAAGCTGCTCGAGGCGGTGGCCGCCGCTGAGCATGACATCGAGGCGGCGACGACGGAGCTGGACGCAGCGGAGCGGTCAGCGCGAGTGCTGCAGCAAAGGTTGCACGCTGCTGAAGCGGCTGTGACGCAGGCAGATTCACGACTGGACCGGGTCACCCATTCAACTGACGATCCTGACTGAATGCTCCTCGCCGGCTAGAGCCCGGACGGTACGACCTTGTCGTTGACTGTCACCTCGACCAGGCCGGTCTTCGTGTTGTACTCGATCTTGCCGTGCTCGAAGGTCGACACGAGCAGATCGCCAACGGTGTTCTCGTCGCTGGTCGGAACGCCCAGCGGACCTGGCGAGCCGTTCTTGCCGCCGAGCTGTGGAATGCCATTCGGGTCGCGTTCGACGTTCCAGGCCTCCCGGATCTTGCCCCCGGTGATAAATGCAGGGGTGCCAGTCTTGTCGTTCTTGGCGACGATCACGCCGCCCTGAAACTGCTGGAACACCACACCGCTCTCCCGCGTTCCCGCGTTGCGGTCACCGGTCAGTGGCTTGCCGAGCGCCTGCTTCTGATCCTCGGTTGCCGTCGAGTACTTGGCAGCGATCGGGCCGGTCAGCGTCACCTCGACGTCCCGCTCCCCGATGAGCTTCACTTCAGCGGGCGGTGCCGGGGCTTCAGCGGTGGACGTGGCGATCAACCCGACCTCAGGCGACACCGATGCATCGACATTCTTGCCATTGCTGCAACCGACCGTGATCAGCGCGACGGCGGCCAGGCCGACGACTGCCCTGCGGCGGCATGCGATGGTCCTCATGATGTCCTCTCGCGTCTTCGTGTGTTCTGGGGCGGTTGCGGCTGAGCCCTCGCCCAGCCGGGACTATAACGGAACCCCACGAGTGCCGCAGGCGGTCGCGCTCTTCCTGGCACCCGACAGTCCAGCCGTCGTGGACGACGAATCAGAGCACCCGAGTACAGGATCGCCGCCAGCCGGCGCCCCCTGCCGTCCTCATCGTACGCAACTGAACATACTGGTGCACAAGCGTTTTCATGGAATCACGCAACAGATGCCTGCCGGTCGGCGTCGGATCATCGAGACCGAAGGCCGGGGTCTCGATGCAGTCGGCTCCCTAGGTGCAGAAATACTGCCCGTTGAGCACACAATTCAGCGGCGGCGTGTAGGAACCGCTCAGCACGCCCCTCATACCACCTCTGGCGGAACCACCCGGCGGGATGATGCGATTCCAGTTGACGGGCGTGAGGACATAGTGCGTGCCGGATCGAGTAAGGGTGCTACTCCACGTGTGAGAGACAGATTCGCCCACGGGTAAGTCGAATTCGAGCTTCCAATCGGCCATCGGCGCCATGCTCAAGTTGGTGATGGTGAAGCGGGCGATGAAACCGGTCTGCCACGTCGAAGTCACCGACAACGTCGCCATGGCCGCAGCGGCATGAGCTGCCGGCGTGATGACGATTCCGAGGAAGGCCACGGTGAGTACCGACACGGCGACGTGAAGCGCTGTGCGCCAGCGCTTCACATGACTGCCCCATTCGGCCACAGCGGTCAACACTAGAGCCGAACAGGCGACATCGGCCCGCGCTTCGCCGCTACGCTGCAGTACATTCGCCGAATTGAAACCATCACGAAATGCTTTCGACGCGGGCGAACTCCCGTGGGGAACGGCCAAGCCAAGCCTCCAACCGCAGCACGAGCCGCGATGATCAGGCGCTTCCAGCCAGCGGTTAGGTGACCGGATGCGGCGTGGCGCCGGCGGCCTCGCTGTACAAGCTTGCGGCCGCGCTCATCGCGGCCTTGACCGTGTTGTAGTAGTGAGTTCCAACCCCGCGGCTCCGGAACTTGAACAGTTGCGGGTTCTGCGCGAGAGTGGCCGCCAGCACAGTGTCGCTGGTGATGCCGTATTTCTTGGACGTCTCGGTGAACCGGGTGATGAACCGGGCGATCGCCTTGTTGGGATCTTGACGTTCGGCCACAGTCCCGAAACTGGCCTTCTCCTGGAACAGGCCGATGACCTCATCGGCCGCACCTCCCGGGCCGCCGTAAGCCTGCACACCTCCGGATGCGGTTGGGCGGAATGTGGATTCGATCTTCGCGGTGGCGATGATGGTCTTGATCTGGTCTTCGCTCAGCCTCGCGGCCCGCCCCTGGCTCACGATGGCTTTGACAATGTCCTGCGCGCTCGAATCCTTGGTCACGACCACAGGCGTGGGGAGGGTGGGTGCCGCGGTTGTGGCGACTGGAGCGCTCGCCGGCCGTTGCTCAACCGCGACAGCTGCATCCCGGTGCATCGGAGGAAGAACCAGGGTGGAACCGCCCAAGCCGGTAACAACGAGACACGTGGTGATGACTCTCTTCAGTTGCTTCTGTTTTCCGGACGTCGCGATCAGTCGGTCGACTTTCGACAAGGTCTTGCTCTTCTCTGTGGGGTTTGAACTTGTGGATCCGTGGGTCGGGCACGGACACCCCCCTTCCAACCCCGCGCCTCGAGGTGAAACGACAGGGTTGAACTGCACACTGGCCGTTGTGCGGCGACCAAAGCACCGACCGACCAGTGCGCACCAGAACAGTTTGCTGTGCGCTTGGGGCGCGGCGGAACGAGCGCCCAGCTCGCCGCCGACACGTCACTTTTGTGGCAACAACCACCCCATTTGCCACAAAGTGATCTGTGTCACCTTGCCTGGCATTACTACGCAGTAGCAATTAGCCATGCACTGTATTGGAACATTTCTGTTCCTGCAAAACCCCAGTACAGATTTGCCGAGAAGGTGCTTGAGCCGGCTGGATTCTGCGGGGATGCTCGTTTGCCCTAGACCGCCCGGGGCAACAATTGAGTCGCTCGGCTGATAGGGCGGCAGAAGAACGTCAACGTCGCCCTCACAGGGCGTGAAGCCATTCACTATTGGCAGCCCGGACGAAGCGATGAGTCTTCGACTGCGGCGGAGTCTGATTGAGCATGACGATCACAACGAGATTGCCACTAAAGGACGACGATCATGGTTGACCCGCAACCACTGGACATCACGTTTACTGCTCGCCTGGGCAAGGTGCGCCCAGGAGACACCTGGACCTGCGTCCAGCTACCTGACTCGGCACAGATCTTCGGCACCCGTGGTCTGGTCAAGGTCGCAGGCACCATTGACAGTCAGCCGTTCACTGGAGCGTTCATGGCGCTGGGCGACGGAACCCACAAGCTTCCGGTGGCTGTTGCCATCCGCAAAGCCATCGGGAAGAAGGACGGAGACCACGTCACGGTCCACCTCACAGAGCGGCTGAAATGAAACGACGCCACCTGCCCTCGAAGCGCTAATTCGATTGATTTGCAACATATTTCGGATTGCTCCACAGAGGCAGCCAGGTGCCGTGATCCGCGACGCACAGAATCGATGTGAGGCCGGCGTCGTCGAAGGCACGCACGATGTCGTCGCGCCCCTCGGTGAAGTGTGCCCAACCGTCGTAGTGGGCGGGGATGTTCACCGTGGCGCCGAGCACGGCCGCGGCCGCGGCGGCTCGGATGCTGTCGAAACTGACCGACCGATGCCCGAACTTGCCGGGGACGCGGGCAGCGCCGGCGTGCAGGACGGTGGCATCGACTTTACCGACGCGACAAGCGATTTCGGCAACAACCCGGATGGAGGCGTTGTCGCCGCTGATGTACACGGTGGGCAGCCCACTGCCGGACAGAACGAATCCGATGACTTCGCAGTTGATGTTCCCGTCCGGGTCGCGCTCGCCGTCCTCGGGACCGTGGACCGCGGGGACAGCGGTGACCGTGAGCTCGCCGCCGCCTGGCCGCGGAAGGCTGTAGGTGCTCCACTCAGTCATGCCCACCGCTGGGGAGCCCAGCCGACGGGCTCCGCCCAGTGTGGTGAGCAGCAGCGGCGCGGCCAGGGCGAAAACGCGGCCACGATCGTCGAAGTTGTCGGCATGGTTGTCATGGCTGACGAGAACGACGTCCACGGCGCCGAGTTGGTCCTCGACAATGGCCGGGCCTTCGGTCTTGGTCAGGTAACCGTGTGGGCCTGGGGCATCGAAGGTGGGGTCGCTGACGATACGCAGTCCGCCGAGGTCGAGAACGGTGGTCGGGCCACCGACGACGAGGGCCGCACAATCCTGTCGGGGCAGCTCGGATTGCGTTGTGACAGTTGCCATGGCAGAGCTCCTATCGTCTTTGCGTTGAGTGTGAATCTGGAATCTGTCGCACGACGCACGGAATGAGCCCCGGCGAGCGTGGCAACTTCCCCGTCGCACCGGACTGCCGGAACGCGTCGATGGCCAGCGCCGCAAAGCGGCGGGCCGCGACCTCCCGGTCAGAAGGCTCTGTCGAAGACAGTCCGCGCCCGGCCAGCAGAACGAGCACAAGATCGTCGATGACGAAGTCGCGGCGCAGCTCGCCGGCCGCCTTCGCGCGTTCGGCGAGTTCGGCGAGCTTCCGCAGCACCAAGGCGCGGTGAGTGTCCAACGTGTCGATCTGAGGGTTAGCCGACGTGAACGCGTCCACGAAGCCCTGGTTGCGGCTGTTGAGGACGCTGATCCGTTCGATGACCGAGCAGAATCCTCGCCACGGGTCCGGATCGGCCCAACCATCATTCACGATGTCTTGACACGATCGCATTTCGTCCGCGAAGGCCGCGTTGACCAACATCTGCTTGGTCGGGAACCGTCGATACAGGGTTGCGGGACCGACTCCGGCACGGCGCGCGACCTCACGCATCGTGATGTCCATTCCGCGTTCCGAGAACAGCTGTCGCGCGACCTTGAGGACACGGTCCCGGTTGTCCTGTGCATCGGAACGGAGCATGTGAGGCAAACGATCGGTCATGGTTCTCACTTCGCGGAAGTGGACGGCAGCGTCCAATAACGTCGCAGACGATACCGCAGACAACACGGAGCGAGACGGAGGCGATGGTGCGCGCAGTGGTGATAAAGGAATTCGGCGACCCGAGCGGTATGGCGCTGATCGATGCGCCATCCCCGGTTCCCATGCCTGGACAGGTGGTCATCGAGACCGAGGCGATCGGGGTCGGCGGCGTCGATGCCGTGATTCGCCGCGGCACACTCGCCGGATACGGGTTCCCCGAGGGGATGATCCCGGGCAGCGAGGTCGCGGGCACCGTCACCGAGGTCGGGGCCGATGGCGACGCAGCGTGGGTGGGTAGGCGCGTGTGGGCGTTCACCCGTACCGGCGGCTACGTCGAGCAGGCGGTGACGCGCATCGAAGACATCGTCGCGTTGCCGCAAGGCTTATCGTCGATCGACGCGGTGACGCTGGGTAGTTCGGCGACCGTCGCGCACTTCGCACTTGCCCACGCGCACTTCGCCCCTGGTGAATCTGTTCTTGTCCGCGGTGCGGCGGGCAGCATCGGCATCGCGACAGTCGAAATCGCGGCGCGCGCTGGTGCGAGCGCTGTCGCAGTCACGACGTCATCGCCAGAGCGCGGCAGTCGGCTCCGCGACCTGGGTGCGACGCACATCCTCGACCGCGCCGGCGAAGGCGATTCCGCTGCGCCGACGAGCTTCGACGTGATCATCGACATCGTCGGCGGGACAGGCCTTCCCGCATTCATCGACCGCCTCGCACCGAACGGGCGCCTGGTGCTGGCCGGTGTCGTGGCCGGACTGCCACCGGCGGATTTCGGGACGCGGCTCATCAGTGTGGACGCATTCCAGCAGTCCCGCTCGTTCGCCACGTTCAGCCTCGACACAATCCCTGCCGACGCGACGGCCGCGGTTCGGGCCGCGCAGTTCGACGCGGCGGTGCGTGGGGAATTGCATGCCGTCGTGCACGACGTCATGTCCCTTGAGATGGCAGCCGAAGCGCACCGTCAGATGGATCAAGGGACTGTGTTTGGCCGGATCGTGCTCGCGCCGTGAGAGGGAGCGGCACATCCAATCGCGGGAAACCCGACAATCGGCGCCGACTGCTCCGTAACACTGATGGACATGACGATCACAGATGATGTCGAGGCCGAACGGGCGGCATTCGCTGAATCGTTGATCGCAGCGGGCCCTTCGGCTTCTACCGCATGCGGAGAATGGACCGCACTCGACCTCGCGGCCCACGTAGTCGGTGAAGAACGCTACGGCGGTGTGACGACCTTTATCGCTCGATCCCTTGTGGTGCGGGGCGTATGTGTCACCGGCACACCAAAATTGGTCGATACCGCCCTCCGTCTGGAGCGACGGCGCGGCTTCACGGCACTGATCGACCGGTTGCGGCGACCAATGCCGCGGCTGCTGCTGCACCCGCGCGTCGCGCCACTGGCTCTGTTCGAGTACTGGACGCATCACGACGATCTCATCGGCTTCGACAGCGGTTCCCACGCCGTGCCGAGGACGCTTGTGAAGGTCATTCCGCTTGTGCTGCGTTACCAGCTCAGGCAACTGCCCGCCGGCGTACGAGTGACCGTCGACAGCAGCGAGGAGAACCAGCGGTGGTCGGTCGGGCCGAAGTCGGGCCAGGAGGTGATTGTCGGCGGTTCTCCCCCGGACCTGATCCGATGGCTCTCGGGGCGGACGACGCCGGGCGACATCACCATGACCGGTCCCGACAACGTCGTGCAGGCCCTACGTGTCTTCGCCGGCCGGGTGTGACTGCCGGCCCGGGCGTCTCGCTGAATCTGGATTGTGCCCGGACCCATGACGCTGCCCGCTGCGCGCCCCAGCCGTCTGCCGTGGTGACTGGAGGCTTGGCGTTGGCTGGTCGGCCTCGAGGGCAGCGTTGCGCAATTCCAGCCTGCTGTTGACGGATTCGAGCCGGAGGTTCTCGTCCTGTAGATCGAGAATCTGCACTATGCCGGCCAGGTTGACGCCTTGGTCAACCAATTCGGTGATCCGCCTCAGCTGTTTGATGTCGTCATCGCTGTAACGTCGGGTGCCGCCCGCGGTTCGTGACGGGGTGATCAATCCCCACCGCTCGTAGAGTCGCAGCGTCTGCTGCCCGATCCCGGACAGCTCGGCGGCCACCGAGATCCCGTACACGCCGCGCGCCGACCGCGCGACCCCTTCCTCCTTCGTCACACCCTTTCTCCGTCCTCCGTGACCAATCGCTTCACCCATTTTCGTCGGGTAAGGGTAGATGCGTCGATAGAACAAGTCTATGCTTTCAGACATAGGTTTTCCATTCCGGACGGAAGGCCAAATATGGTGGAGCGTTCATCAGATCTCACGCCGGACGTGGGCGAGAGGGCCACGCCCACCCTTGTCGTTCCCGAAACGGCAATCGCCTCGCCGGACGGCGACGGAAGCATCGTTCGGGAGCTCACCGCTGTGGAGCAGGTCATGGGTTCCGGTGCGCCACAAAGGGTCGGCCGATTCCGGTTTCTACTGGACGGCCAACGCTGGGAATGGTCCGATGCCGTGGCGCGGATGCACGGCTATGAACCCGGCACGGTCCAGCCCACCACCGAGTTGCTGCTGAAACACAAGCATCCTGAGGACCGTGAGCAGGTGGCTGCGGTGCTGGACCTCGTTTTGCAGGGCCAGCCGTTCAGCAGCCGGCACCGAATCATCGACACCGCCGGCCACACCCATTTGGTGATCGTGGTGGGTGACCTTCTGCGGGACGACCAGGGCACCGTGACGGGCACCTCGGGCTTCTACATCGATGTCACCGAGGCCCAGCAGTCCGACATCACCGAGATGATCTCGGATATCGCCGCGTCGCGGGCGCTCATCGAGCAGGCCAAGGGCGTCCTCATGGCGGCCTATGGACTGTCGGCTCAGCGGGCATTCGAGATTCTGGTTTGGCGTTCCCAGGAGACGAATACCAAACTGCGTGAGTTCGCAGCCCAGTTCTTGGAGGCCATCTCCGGCAAGGTTCCGCCCACCGGCCTGACCTACGTCGATCAGGCGCTGCTCACCACCTCTCGCTGAGCCCGGGCGCCGCGCCAAAATGCCCGTCACCGGCCTCGCCCACCGCAGCCGCCACGATGGCGCCTCCACGGATACCGGTTGACGTCAGTCCGATCCACTATTCGCGGCACGGCCAAGGTGGCGGACGAAGAATCGAGCCGAACTGTCGCATGCATGTTCGGGTGCCGAGTGCGGCCGGCCCGAATGGGCGTGCAACGTCTTCTCCACCGAGCCGAAGGCATCGAACAATGCGACCTCGTACGTGCGGTTGAAATCGCTGTTGTCCCACGGGATCCAATACTCGACCGGGACGCTGATCCGTCGTGCGGACTCGATCAGCGTGTCGTCCACGAAAACCCCACCCAAGCTCAGGGCAGCGATCCGGGGTTCGACCGCGGCCAACAGCAGCCCGGTCACGACCCCCAACGACACACCGCCGTACCCGACCGGCGCATCGGCACAGATTTCTGGGCACTCCTGTAGAACGTCCAGTGTCGCTTGCCATTCCGGTACGGCCCGCTGCGCCAGCGACATGCTGTAATCGATGACGATGGGGGCGATCGGCTCCCCCGCCGCGCGGGCCTGATGGATTGCCCCGGCCCACTGTTCATCCTGCCGGCTGCGCGGCCGGTCGCCATGCCCTGGAGCATCGATGGCAGCGACGGTGAACCCGTGGCCGGTAACGCTGTGAAGAGCGTTGGCCACCAGCCCCGGAGACTGCTTGTGCATGCCGCCGGAGTGCCCCAACAGCAGCAGCGGGCCGCCTACCGATCTGGATGCGGGCGACCACAGGACGCCGGTGACCTCGCCCACGACGAAATTGCGTTCGATGACACCGTCCGACGATGTCGCAGAAGTGAAATGCATGGTGTTGCCTTTCGGGATTGCCTGATTCAGGCGCTCCCGGCGACACCGAATGTCAACGCCCGACCGTGAGCACGAGTGGGAGCACCCACATGATTCCTGCGGTCATGGGTCTCACCTCCTCGCGTAATGCCACGGTCTCGCGGACGCTATCAAGCCACCGCGGATCCCGTCCAACGAATTTCCGGGGGCGCCTGGCTCGTCATCTGAACCCGGAGTCGTCAAGTCGTCTCCCTGAGTCAAGATCTCCGACATACTGGCTCTGACAGCAGACCGTTCTGCGTATCGATCGGGACTGTGATCGCGGCGCAAGGGCGCACATCGCCCGATTTTGGTCCGCATCTGCGCGGCAGCGCTGCCCCCCGGTCGCCATCCGGCGTCGGACACCTCACCTCTCCCCAACTGCATCGCTATATCCACAGCTGCTGCCATCACGTTCAGCCGCTACCCGCCACAGCACCCAGAAGAACGGAGCCAAAACCCATGAATACCAGCCGGATCACCAATGGTAATGAGCGAGAGGTCATCGAGAACATGCTCGACCACAACCGTCAGGCGCTCATCGAGACCGCGCGTGGCCTGTCCGAGGCAGACGCCCGCCGTCGGCTCGTCACATCGCTGACGACGCCGATTTCGCTCCTCAAACATGCAGCTGCCGCGGAAAGGATTTGGTTCCAACGGTTCTGGGCCGGCCTCGACGATTCTGAGTGCGACGGATACTCCAACCGCGACGAGGGCACCTTCTCTGTCTCAGACGACGAGTCGCTAACGGACGTCATCACCGAGTTCGAGGCCGCAAGCCGGCGGTCGCGAGCCATCGCGTCGAGGTTCGACCTCGACGACACCAAGGACAATCCTCGCGAAGGCACGGTCAGCATGCGATGGACCCTGCTCGCGATGATCGAAGAGTTCGCCAGACATGCGGGTCATGGGGACATCCTTCGAGAGCAGATTGATGCCTGCAACCGGGCGCATGAAACTCCTTGAGCTCAAGTGCAGTTGAGATATTACGGTTGAGCGATGACGACCCAACGCCCCAAACTCAATGACCCGACCCTCGACGGCTCGCATGCGGTGCGTGATCTGATCGACCAACTTCAGCGGGGCGGCGACGCGGGCGAAGCCGACATCTACGACAGCATGTTCGCCGATGACATTCTTTGGGGCACTCCGAAAGGCATGGTGCTCCAGGGATATTCGAACCTCAACCCGATTCACCGTCGGATGATGGACGGTCCTCCGGTTGTTCCACCGTCACGCTTTGAGCTCGCGCAGGCCGTCTGTCCCGCGCCCGGGGTGACCGTTGCGCAGATTCGCCGCAGCGCGATCGACGGCGGTTTCAGCGAAATGGCGATGTATGTCCTGGTACGGAACGGCGAGAAATGGTGGGTCGCCGCGGCGCAGAACACACCGGTCGTCGATGCCTTGCCATCCACGTGAGAGGACCCCTCCGACCACCGCATGGCGGGGATCGTGGGACGTTCGGTAACTACCGTTGCCTGGGCGGGCGCACCGCAACGTTGAGCACGTCAGCAGGGTCATCGAATGCACATCGGTTTTTGACCTCCCCGTCAAACATTGACCGGGTGTTCGAACTTTCCGCCAGCGAAGCTCCGGTTTTCATCCGCGGCACCCGCGGAACTGCAAGCATGGGCGATACCGGATCGGCGATGGCAAACGTCAGGCCGACTCGCGCAGGCCCCAGGTAAAGGAGCGGCAGATGAGTTGGATGATGACTTCTGAGGTACGAAGCGCGCTGACCAGAGCAGCCGTGGCGGCAATTGCTGGACTATCCGTGTTGAGCGCGGTGCTTCCAGCGAACATCGCGGCCGTTGCTTCGGCGCCACCCGGCATGCCTGCGGTTTTTGAACCCAACAGCCCGGATGATCCGGCGTGCGCGACAGAGGGGTGGAATCCGTCCTGCTTCGGTGGCATGTACGACCAGGTGCCCGACGACGGCATACCCGGAGACGACGCGGCCGGAGGCGGGATTCCGGCACCGGCAATGGTGCCCAATGTCGACGGGTCGATGAGCCCGCCCGGTACACCTGGCGCCATCTAGGCGTCATCGCGACAACGCCGAAGGCCGGCCCACGTCGCGCGGGACAGGTGCTCGACCGTGTGCACCGAATGCGAGACGCGCGATTGTTCAGCCTTTTGTGAATACAGAAACAGATGTACCGTAGCTGGCGTGGAGACGCTTACGCAGGTGGCGGTGTTGGCTCGATTCGGTCATGCCCTGTCGGATCAAACGCGGTCCAAGATCCTGATCGCCCTCAAAGATTCTCCGGGTTACCCGGCCGACCTGGCGGAGGCGGCGGGGGTATCCCGGCAGAGTATGTCCAACCACCTTGCCTGCCTTCGTGGTTGCGGCCTGGTCGTGGCAGTTCCAGAAGGCCGGCGCACCCGCTACGAGCTCGCGGACGCCAAGCTCGCCCATGCCCTGAACGATCTGTTGCATGTGGTGCTCGCCGCCGAATCGAAGCACTGCCCGAACGCCGCGTCCGCCGAGTGCTGCTGATGGCCGCCGAGGTCGGTCACCCCACCGCTTCCCCGGCCCCGGCGCGGCGGGCGTTGCTGCACAAGCGAATCCGATGGTTCGTGGCCGCCACCATCACCTATAACGTGATCGAGGCGATCATCGCGATCGGCGAAGGCGCAAGGGTGTCCTCGACCGCGTTGATCGGCTTCGGGCTCGACTCGGTAATCGAGGTGTCCTCGGCTGCCGCGGTCGCTTGGCAGTTCTCAGGTAAGGACCCGGAGGCTCGCGAGAAGGTCGCCTTGCGCATCATCGCGATGTCCTTCTTCGCACTGGCCGGATACGTGACGGTCGAATCAATCCGCTCGCTCACCGGCGCGGCTGAAGTACGGCACTCAACAATCGGTATCGCGCTGACCGCTGCCAGCCTGGTCGTCATGCCGCTGCTGTCCTGGGCTCAACGCCGCGCGGGCCGTGAGCTCGGCTCGCGTTCGGCGGTGGCCGACTCCAAACAGACACTGCTCTGCACCTACTTGTCCGGCGTGGTACTTCTCGGCCTGGTGCTCAACAGCCTGATCGGCTGGAGCTGGGCCGACCCGATCGCAGCGCTCATCATCGCCGGTGTCGCCGTCAACGAAGGACGCCAAGCCTGGCGCGGGCAAACCTGTTGCGCGACCACCGTTTCCGACAGCATCACCGAAGACGTCAGCCCACACACCTGCTGCGACGACTGATTACGCCTGCACCTGCCCCAGAGTGACGTCCACGGTCCGCGACGTTCCGGACGCATCCTCAAAGGTCAGCGTCACGGTGTCCCCCGGCGCCTTGGAGCGCACGGCTGCGACGAGGGCGTCGGGCCCGTCGATCACGCGATTGTCGACCTTGGTGATCACGGCCCCTTCCGGCAAGCCGGCGGCTGCTGCCGGTCCGCCGGCGACGACTCCGGCGACAGCGGCGCCCTGTGCATCATTGCCGGAGAGCTGCACACCCAGTGATGCGTGCTGCACGGTTCCGGTCGAAACAAGCTCGTCGGCAATACGTTTGGCTTGATCCACCGGGATGGCGAAACCCAGCCCGATGGACCCGGCCGGAGCGCCAGCCTGCGAACCCTGGCCCTCACCCAGGGATGCGATCGCCGAATTCACTCCGATGAGATCGCCGTTCATGTCGACCAACGCACCTCCGGAATTGCCCGGGTTGATCGCCGCATCAGTCTGAATGGCACTCATCACCGAATGCTGGCCGGTCTGCCCGTCGCCGGTCGCCACCGGGCGGTCCAGCGCGCTGATGATGCCGGTGGTCACCGTCCCCTGAAGGCCCAGAGGGGATCCGACCGCGACCACATTCTGACCAACCTTCAGGTCTTTCGAGGAACCGATCGTGATCGGGGTGAGCCCGGAGATGTTCTGCGCCTTCACCACCGCTATGTCGTCGTCAGGGTCGGTGCCGACCACGGTGAACGGCGCCGTGCGTCCATCCGACATCGTGACGGTCGCCTGCATCGCGCCGCCGCTGCGACCGGAACCATCGGCCGAAGGTCCGTTGGGCGAGTACTGGTTGCCGTCGGGGAACTGTCCGCCTGGGAACTGTCCACCGGGAAACAGGCCGCGCGGAAATCCGGGGAATTGGCCCTCAGGTGACGCCTCGGCGGCCATCGGACCTTGATCACCGGCACCTCGGGCCGCCGAGGCCACGACGTGGTTGTTGGTCAGGATCAGGCCGTCTTCACTCAGAACGATGCCGGAGCCCTCCTCCCGCCCTTGCGCGGTCTCGACCTGCAATTTCACCACGCTGGGCAGCACCTTGGCGGAGACCTGTTCGACAGATCCGGCCGGTGCAGAACTCTTCGGCTGGGCCGGAGCGGCTCCCGCGGCCGGCGACGGTTTGCCGATGCGGTCAGCGGCGGGCGCCTGTGCGACCGGCGTCGGGCTCGCGGCGTGATCCACCACGGCAACCGCGGCCACCGCGCCGGTAGCCATCGCGACGGCGGCGGTGCCGGCGACGAGCACGCCGACGCGGGACTTCTTCTTCGGCTGTGAACTCTCGTGCGCCACAGGCGCGTCGAACTTCTGGGTCGTCTCGGGATGCACCCCATAAGGCGGGTACGGCTGCTGATAGCCCTTGCGGCTCCATGGGCTCGGATCCTGTTGATCCGCCGTCCGTTTCGCTTCCCAGCCACGGTTGCTATTTTGCGACGACATCCCCGACCACTGATTCATCTGTTTGCTTCTTCCCTTGCGACACCGACATTTATGCGCCGTGCCGGCGCCTACGTAGATGTTGCAGTTCCGCACTGAGGGTTTGCTGAGAGTAGGTTCGGTGCGGCCCAAGACTTTCCCGGCCGCACGTGGGGGCGGTCACACGGACACAGAAGCGAACGCCGAGCGAAAGGGCAACGGAGCCAAGACCCTACCCAGCCGAGCAGTCGGCGGCTCACCGCCACCGGGGAATGTGTTATCAGGACAGCGGATTGAGCACCACGGTGCACAGACGCGGGAGATGCCCGATCGGAATCCACGCCACCATCTGGCGGCAGGTCCCGGTGGCCATGCCGATCGGCCCGCCGCAGACGGGCCACGCACCAAGCCCTTGGGTTTGCAACACGTTGCGGGCCACGCGAATCTGTTCCTCTCGACTGGCCGCAGCGGGTGATCCCATACCGCCATGGGAAGCCCACGTGGCCGGCGTGAACTGGAGCCCACCGTAGAAGCCGTTGCCGGTGTCGGCAGACCAATTGCCGCCAGATTCGCATTGCGCCATCGCGTCCCAGTTCGGTTCTGCACCGGCGTGCGGGACTGTCAGGACGGTCTGAGCCAGAGCGATCGCACCGATGAACCCGAAGACGGTGACGACCTTGCGCACGCGCATGTCGATCCCTTCGTGGCGGCGTGCATGCCGGTAATTGCGGGCGAAAAGACTGATTTGCAGCCCATCGTGATACAGAGTTTACCCATGGGGTGAAAGTAAAATAGCCGTGCTAGAGAGTCTAATTATCTTCTTTGAGTTTATTTAATAGTTATGCGGCTGATGGGGCTGATGAGCATGGCCGGGGTCGGAACCGGACGCAGTAAAACTGCAGTTCAGCGACCTACAGCACGGAGAGGCTCAGGCCGGCGGCAGGCCTGCGAGGGTTTCTAAATTTCAAGGCAACCGCTGTGACAATTGCTCACTATCGTGAATTCAGGTTCTAAAGCGGTAGCAGTGAAAAGAATGAATTCTGATGTAATTGTGACAGTTGAGAAAGATGTGGTTGTTGTTACAGGGGGCTACCGACAACACTCGCCGGACGCAGGCGGGCGATGATCCCGTCCAGATCCCGAATGAACATGTCGGGACGGAAGACGTGACCGCCGGGCGCCTCGTGCGCTTCGAACGGGATGCCGGCGCGCCCGAGAAGATCGCGGAACTCCCGTTGGCCGGCAAGGACCTGCGTCTCGTTCACGCTGTCGAACCAATTGAGCGGATCCGGACTCGTGCCTGCAACAAGGAAGATCCGCTTGTTGCGATAGCTCTCGATCCGCTCGACCGGGTTGTCGGCACTGACCCTGAACTGGTCCCAGAGCGGGGCTCCATAGACCGTTCCACCAGCGAGATCGAGGACGGCCGAGGTGATGTTCGCCCAGTGCACCACGAGGCCGAAATCGCGACGCAGACTGGCCGGACCGGAATGGGAGCTGACCGACGCGAAGTGGCCGTAGTACTTGGCCGTGTACTTCAGCGCGCCGAAGCCGCCCATCGAGAAACCACCGACTGCGCGGCCGTCGTACTCGGCGTATGTACGGAAATTCGCCTCGATCCAGGGCAGCAGCTGTGCGATGTGGAACGTCTCCCAGTTGCGCGGTCCGACGAACGAGGTGACCGGATTGGAATACCAGCCGGCGTGACCACCGTCGGGCATCACCACGATGATCGGCTTCCCGGCCGTCCAGTCGCGAATACCCATGAAGTCGAATGAGCGGAAATCGTCGTTGCCGCCGTGGAACATGTAGAGGACGGGATAGGTGCGGCCGCTGGTGTGGTAGTCGTCCGGAAGCAGGACGTTGACGCCGGGGTTCCAGCCGATGGCGGCAGTCTGGAACCGGTAGTACCACAGCCGGGGATCGTTCTCGTTGCGGTCGACGATGCGCAGCCCGAACCCGTCGCCGCGACCGCTGAAGATGACCAGCGCCTGGCCGGCGTTGATGTGACCTGGGTCCGGGATCCCGTTGACACCGGCGATCGGCGGATAGAACGAGGCATCACCGTAGAACTGTGATGCCAACCCCGACAACGTATCTCCCGGAGCCACCGTGTACCTCTTGAGCTCCGGCACGATGAGCGGTTGCCCTGGATTGACTCCGGCATCCTCGGCTATACCGCTGGCGGCAGCCACCAAGCGGGACAACTCGGCGTGGCCGTAGAAACGTGAGGCAACGGCAGGCAACGTGTCCCCGGGTGCGACGGTGTATCGCGTGTAATCGGGAAAGACCAGTTTTTGTCCGACGTTGACGACGTCAGGATTGGGAATTGCGTTGGCCGCCACGATCAGCCGGTACAGTTCCGCGTCTCCGTAGAACCGCAGCGCCAGCGCTGAGAGCGTCTCCCCCGACGCGACCGTGTGAATCCTGACCATGGTCCCCTCCTTCAGTTGTCACGAGATCGGGGCACGAACTCGGCTGCCCTGATGCCCACAAGTCTAGGCGCGCAGCGAACTGAAACGGTTGACTTCTAAGGCTTTACGGACGTTCGGCACAACTCGCCGCAGAGGTGTAGGTCGACGGTATGACCCGTGCGCAGTCGTCGGCAAAAAACGGCGACCTTGCCGGTTGTACCAGTCGGCGGGATTCTCCGGGCCCCCACTCACCGAACCGGCCGCCCCGCACGTACGAGCGTGGCGATCGCGTCGCCATCCATCGTTTCGCCGCCTCCGGCGCCGGCAAGCTCGATCACCACGAGGCTTCCTATGATCTTGACAAGATGGGTGCGCGGGTTTCGGCGGCATAACGCGGACCCAGCCAATCTTGTAGCATTCTGCTACGCTGGTTTCAGACTGCTACAAAGGGGGCACGTCATGACCGAGACCGCAGACCGGGTGACCCGGTTCGCCGCCGACCTGATGGACAGTGCTGCCGCGGAAGGCGCACGTCAGAGCCGATCGGCCAAACAGCAACTCGACCACTGGGCGCGGGTCGGTCGGGCCGTGTCGAGCCAGCACAGTGCGGCGCGCCGCAAGGTGGAGTCAGCGTTGGCGGGCGAAATCCCCCTACGCGAATTGACCGCCGAAGAAGGCATGGTGTTCGACGCCGAGATCGCCGCCTCCATCGAGGAGAGCCTGGCACGTGCCGACTACGGCAAGACGCTGGCCGGCCGCGGGATCACCACCGTGGCTCTCGACGACAACGGCGAGATCGTCCAGTACCGCCCCGACGGCAGCACCGCGGTGCTGGCGCACCAGCAGTGACCGTGGATTGCGCTGACTCAGACCGCACCGCCGCGCGGTGAAGCGCCTCGACCTCGTCGTCGGCTGCAACGGCGCCGGCAAGTCCACCTTCGTCGAACTCACCCTCGCACCTCTGCTGCCCGGCAGCGCGTTTGTGAACGCCGACGAGATCGCCAAGCGACGATGGCCCGAAGACCCGGCCCCGCACTCCTACGAGGCCGCACTGGTCGCGGCCGAAACCCGGGCCAAACTCATCGAACTCGGTGAGTCCTTCATCGCCGAGACCGTGTTCTCACACCCGTCCAAGCTCGAGCTCATCGACAACGCACACGCGGCCGGATACACGTTGGTCCTGCACTGCCTGCTGATACCCGAAGACCTTGCTGTTCAGCGAGTGCGCCATCGGGTGCAAGCGGGCGGCCACGATGTCCCCGAGACGAAGATCCGTGAACGCTACCAACGCCTTTGGGACCTCGTCGCAGTCGCCGCGATGCGTGCGGACGCCGCGACGTTCTACGACAACAGCACCATCAGAGGCCCGCGGATCGTCGCTCAGATCGCCGGCGGATTCGTCATCGGATCACCTACCTGGCCGAAATGGATTCCCACCGTGCTGAATTCCCGCTTGTCGGGGTAGGTGACATCATGGGCCACCGCTCGGCTCAGTCGAGGTCGAAACGATCGTTGTTCATCACCTTGACCCAGGCCGTCACGAAGTCCTCGACGAACTTGGCCTCGTTGTCCTCCTGCGCATAGACCTCGGCGACGGCACGCAATACTGAATTCGACCCGAACACCAGATCATTGGCCGTAGCCGTCCACCTGAGTTGACCTGAAGCGCGATCTCGGCCCTCGTATACGTTCTCTGCGGTCTCCGAGGGCTTCCACTCGGTACTCATGTCGAGAAGATTGACGAAGAAATCGTTGGACAATGCTCCGGCGTTCTCCGTGAACACGCCATGCTTGTTGCCACCATGGTTGGCGCCCAACGCGCGTAGGCCGCCGACGAGGACGGTCATCTCTGGCGCGGTCAGGTTGAGGAAGTACGCCTTGTCCACCAGCAACTGCTCCAGTTGCGCTTTCTCGCCCGGCCGCACGAAGTTGCGGAATCCGTCGGCCTGCGGTTCGAGGACCGCGAACGATTCGACGTCGGTGTTCTCCTGCGAGGCATCGGTGCGCCCTGGGACGAAGTGCACTTTGACCTCGTATCCGCCGTCTCGGGCGGCCTTTTCGATCGCAGCAGACCCGGCCAGGACGATGAGGTCGGCCAGCGAGATCCTCTTGCCGCCGGATGCGGAGGCATTGAAGTCCTGCTGCACCCGTTCCAGCACCGGAAGCACCTTGTCCAGCTCGGACGGTTCGTTGACCTCCCAGTTGCGTTGCGGCTGCAGGCGCAACCGTCCCCCGTTGGCGCCACCGCGCTTGTCGGTGCCCCGGAAGCTTGCCGCCGCGGACCACGCCGTCTTCACCAGCTGCTGCACCGACAGGCCGGACTCGAGGACCTTGCCCTTCAGGGTCGCGATGTCCTGCTCGTCGACCAGCGGGTGGTCCACGTCGGGCACCGGGTCCTGCCACAGCTGCGGTTCGGGTATCCACGGACCGAGGTAGCGGCTGATCGGACCCATGTCGCGGTGCAGCAGCTTGTACCAGGCCTTGGCGAAGGCCTCGTTGAGCTCTTCAGGGTGCTCCAGCCAGCGTCGCGTGATCGGGCCATAGGTGGGGTCCACCCGCATCGAGATGTCCGTGACGAGCATCGTCGGCTTGCGCGGCGGTCCGCCGAACGGGTCGGGAATGATCGACTCCGCGTCTTTGGCCTCGAATTGCCAAGCACCACCGGGGCTCTGGGTCAGCTCCCATTCGTGGCCATACAGGATCTCCAGGTAGCTGTTGCTCCACTTCGTCGGAGTCGTGGTCCAGACGACTTCCAGGCCGCTGGTGATGGTGTCGCCGGCCTTGCCCGAGCCGAATGCGCATTTCCACCCCAGGCCCTGCTGTTCGATGGGCGCGGCTTCCGGTTCGGGACCGACCAGGTCGCCCGGGCCGGCGCCGTGCGTCTTGCCCAGCGTGTGTCCGCCCACGATCAGCGCGGCCGTCTCCTCGTCGTTCATCGCCATCCGGCCGAAGGTCTCGCGGATGTCGTGGGCCGCTGCCAGCGGATCCGGCTTACCTTCGGGCCCTTCGGGATTCACATAGATGAGGCCCATCGTGGTGGCACCGAACGGGTTGGCCAGCTTGCGGTCGTTGTCGTTGGTACCGCCGTACCGCTTGTCGGTGCCGAGCCAGGTGTCCTCCTGGCCCCACAGGATCTCCTCGGGCTCCCAGATGTCCTCACGGCCGAACGCGAAGCCGAAGGTCTTGAATCCGGCGGACTCCAGAGCGACGTTGCCTGCGTAGATGATCAAATCGGCCCAGGAGATCTTGTTGCCGTACTTCTGCTTGATCGGCCAGAGCAGCCTGCGCGCCTTGTCCAAGCTCACGTTGTCCGGCCAGCTGTTGATCGGGGCGAACCGCTGCGCGCCCTGGCCACCACCGCCGCGCCCGTCGAAGATGCGGTACGTCCCGGCGGCGTGCCAGCTCATCCGGATGAACAGCCCGGCGTAGCTGCCGTAATCGGCAGGCCACCAGTCCTGCGACGACGTCATCAGTGCGAGCATGTCCGACCGCAGGGCGTCGACGTCGAGCTTCTGGAATTCCACGGCGTAGTCGAAGTCGGCACCCAACGGGTTTGCCTCGGCCGGATGCCGGTGCAGTCGCGTCACGTCAACCTGATCTGGCCACCAGTCCTGATTGGTCAGCGGTGCGTGGGCCTTGGGCTTGGGTGACTCGATGACCGGATTCTCGGATTCGCTGTGGCTATGGGTTTCGGTATCGGCGTGTGGTGGACGGGCGTCGGAGGTATCGGAGCTGTTCGGAGGCATTACATTCCCTTTCATCTTCGTGTGACGGGTTCGCCATCAAGTGGTTCGAGCGCGGGCGCAGTCAGGACATTGACCCCAATAGATGACCTCGGCTTCATCGATGGCGAAGCCGTTGTCATCCGATGCGGTCAGACACGGCGCGTCGCCCACCGCGCAGTCCACATCGGCGATGACTCCGCACGATCGGCATACGACGTGGTGGTGGTTGTCGCCGACGCGAGTCTCGTAGCGAGCCACCGATCCGGTCGGTTGTATCCGGCGTACCAACCCGGCCTCGGTCAACGCATTGAGCGCGTCGTACACGGTCTGGTGCGAGACGTCGGGAAGCCGGCCGCGCGCCGCACGGATGACCAGGTCGGTTTGGGCGTGTGGATGTTTGTTCACCGCGTCGAGCACCGCCAGCCGGGGGCGGGTGACGCGGAGCCCGGCCGAACGCAACATGCCGGTGAAGTCGAGGCGTTCAGCCATCACCTCGAGTGTGGCGGCTAAGTTGGAAGGTATCAAGGTTCTCACCAAACTCACTGCGGTACAACGCCTCTGATCGGGCTACTCCACGCGCCGGGAGACGTTTGCCGGGCATCCCGGAGTCGCGACACCGGCCGTGGACAATGCCCGCGCCATGCGGCTGTAGCGTGACGAGGATGAACTCCTTTCGCGTGCCTTCCTCGTTTGTGCTCGTGGCCTGCGCCGCGTCGTTGACCATGGCGCTTGCCGCGTGCGGCTCGGACACCGAGACCTCCTCGGCCACGTCGTCGGCGAGCACGCCGTCGGTGGCCGATGCGCTCACCCCCTCCATCGCCGAGACCGCCACCGAGGCCGCCGCCTGTCCGACGGCCGCGCCGCAGACCGCCGGCACTCCCGAATGGACGTTGTCCGGGGCGACCGGAAGTGTCGCTGTCACCGGCTCAACCGACACCGCGGCACCCGTGGTCAAGGTGACCGGACCGTTCAGCGTCGCCGAGACGCAGGTGCACACCCTCAAGGCCGGTGACGGTCCCGTCGTGTCACCGTCGGCCAACGTTTCGGTCTGCTACATGGGCGTCAACGGACGCGACGGATCGGTGTTCGACAGCAGTTACGAACGCGGCGAGCCGGTCGACTTCCCGCTCAATGGCGTGGTGCCCGGGTTCCAGAAGGCCATTTCGGGACAGAAAGTGGGATCCACGGTGGCCGTCGCGATGACCTCGGCCGACGGCTATCCCGAGGGTCAACCCGCCGCCGGTATCCAGGCGGGCGACTCGCTGATCTTCGCGATCAAGATCCTCGACGCCCAGGGCTGAGCTACACCGCCCGCCCGGAGCCGGCTACCCGCTTGCGACAATGCTCATATGGTCGAGCCGAGCATCTGGATGCAAAAAGTCGCGGCCGATCCCGGCCACTCGCATTGGTACATCGAACGCTTTCGCGCCATGGAGCGCGCCGGTCAGGACCTGGCCGGTGAAGCTCGTCTGGTAGATGCGATGGCGCCGCGCAACGCCCGGATCCTCGATGCCGGCTGCGGTCCCGGGCGGGTGGGCGGATATCTGGCCGGCGTCGGACACCAGGTCGTCGGCGTCGACGTGGACCCGGTACTGATCGAGGCGGCCGAGAACGATCATCCAGGGCCCCGGTGGCTGGTCGGCGACCTCGCCGAACTCGACCTGCAGGCACGTGGCATCGCCGATCCGTTCGACATCGTCGTCTCGGCGGGCAACGTCATGACGTTCCTCGCCCCGAGCACCCGGGTCCAGGTCCTCGGGCGGCTACGCGCACATCTCGCCGACGACGGCCGAGTGGTGATCGGATTCGGCGCCGGCCGCGAGTACGGGTTCGATCAGTTCCTCGACGACGCGGCGACGGCCGGTTTGGTTCCGGATCAGTTGTTGTCCACCTGGGATGTTCGTCCGTTCACCGAAACCTCGGACTTCCTCGTCGCGATCCTGCGGCCCGCTTAGCCCGAACCCAGGCCGTTACCGACACGGCTGCGGTTCGAATGACGATGTCGGTCAGACTTCGAACACCAGCGGATTTCCGCCGCGATCTTCGGTATTGCCCTGAACACCGGGGCGATCTACTATCGGTTGTAGTACGTCGATGGGGGTCACATGACGGTACCGACAATCCTTGCGGCTCAACGCTTTCTGTGCGCGACCGCGTGGGCGTTCCTGCTCGGCTGGGGCCTGCACGTGATCGATCACCTGCGGCGGGGAATGTCTGCGTCCCCGACATTCATCATGGCCGGCGGAATGATCCAGGGCGTGGTCGTCGTCATCGCGATCACCATGGCACTACGCAGCATTCCACGAGCTCCCGAAGCGGCGATCTTCGCCGGTGTCGGAAGCGCGCTGGTGTTCAGCTATGCGCACCTGCTGCCGAATTTCTGGCCGTCCTTCCAGGACAGCTTCATCAGCGGACCACGCATCAATGTCACCTGGTTCTCCTGGGTGACAGCCCTGTCCGAAATCGGCACCGGCCTGCTGTTCGCCTATGCGGGCGCGCGGGCGAGAAACGCGCAGTCCCTGTCCGTCCCGAATCGCGGGTAACGTCGGTCGATGAGATTGGTGTACTCCAGCATCATCGACGCTCCGGCTGAAGAAGTCTTCGCCTGGCACGGCCGGCCCGCATTCACCAGACTGTCGCCGCCATGGCAACCGATGCGGCTCAAAACCGAGGCGTCCTCACTGCGCGATGGCCGCGCCGAGCTCGCCCTGCCCGGCGGTTTGCGGTGGGTGGCCCAGCACCAGGCCGACGCCTACGATCCGCCCCGGCGCTTCGTCGACAAGATCGCCGGCGCAGCACCGGCCTCGTGGCCGGCGGCGCTGGCGGTGCGCTGGAAGCACATTCACGACTTCGAACCCGTCGACGCCACCCACACCCGCATGACCGACCGGGTGGAGACCCCGGTTCCCGGGCAGTTCCTGCGCCCGATGTTCGCCTATCGCCATCGTCAGCTGGCCGACGACCTCGCGGCACACCGCCAGGCCCGCGAGCAGGGTCTCACCCCGATGACGGTCGCGGTCACGGGCGCGTCCGGGCTCGTCGGCTCGGCGCTGACCGCCTTCTTGAGCACCGGCGGCCACAATGTGATCCGTCTGGTACGCCACCCGCCGTCCAAACCCGATGAGCGCCAATGGGACACGAGCGATCCCGATCCGGAGCTGCTGGACGGCGTCGACGCGGTCATCCATCTGGCCGGCGCGTCGATCGCCGGGCGCTTCACCGACAAACATCGCCGCGCCATTCGTGACAGCCGCATCGAGCCGACCCGCAAGCTCGCCGAACTCGCCGCGCACGCCGACGCTGGACCACGGGTCCTGATCAGCGCCTCGGCGGTCGGCTTCTACGGCCATGACCGCGGCGACGAGGTGCTCACCGAATCAAGCGAACGCGGCGACGGATTTCTGGCCGACGTCGTGGCCGACTGGGAGGCCGCGCTGGCACCCGCCGAAGGAGCCGGTGTGCGGGTGGTGCGTGTCCGCACCGGGATCGTGCAGTCCCCGAGCGGTGGCACCCTGCGCTTGCTGCGCCCATTGTTCGCGGCCGGCCTGGGCGGGCGTATCGGTGATGGGCAACAGTGGTTGCCGTGGATCGGCATCGATGACTTGGTCGACATCTATCACCGCGCGCTGTGGGACAACCAGATGTCGGGCCCGGTCAACGCCGTGGCACCGGAGCCGGTACGCAACGCTGACTACACCGACACGCTCGGTCACGTGTTACACCGCCCGACGTTTCTGCCGGTGCCGGCGCTCGGGCCCCGGCTGCTGCTGGGCGACCAGGGCGCGCGCGAACTGGCCTGCGCCAGCCAACGCGCCGTCCCCGCGGTGCTCAGCGCGGCTGAGCACCGCTTCCGCCATCCCCACCTGGATCAGGCGCTACGACACGTTTTGGGACGCGAGGTCACGGCGTAGGCGCGGCCGGCGGCGCGGCGGCGCCCGGCTGCCGACCCGGAGCGTTGTATTCGTAGCCGGGAGGCGGCGGACCGTCCAACGGGTAATACCCGGGTGGCAACGGTGGTCCCGCCGGTCCGGTGCCTGGCGCCGGCGCGGTGATCGGTGTCTCCGAGCCCGGGGCGTTGATCGATTGATACCCGGGTGGCAGCGGCGGCGCCGGGCCCGCTCCGGGCGGCGGCGCGACGCCCTCGGGTGCTCCCCCGCCGGCCTGGAACCCGCCCGGATCATGCGCCTGGTGCCAGAGATCCCTGAGTGTGCCGACCGGGCCCGATCCGTACTGGCCGGAGCCGTACACCGGGTTGGCGATCTCGGGCACCTGCGGCGGACCGGCCGGGGCCGGCGGCGGTGGCGCTGCCATCGCGGGGTCCGCCGGGGCCGGCGGCGGATCAGGGAGGGCCGGATCGGCGGCCGCCTGTGCGGAGCCGGCCAGCACGGCTCCCGCGACGCTCAACCCGGCGATCGCGAGCTTCGCGGCCCTGGCTGAGACGGTGGCTCGGCGCGCTTCGGTCATCAGTCCGGCAGTCCTCTCTGTCACGCTCTCCGACGGTCCTGGCCGGGATACAGGGCAGGTACCGGGCGGTCCGTGCATCGTCGCACACTGCGCCCGGTGAAGCGCGGCTCGCACGATATCGCCATGTGTTGGCCATGCCGAACACCATCCGACAAGCGGTTCATATATTGGTTGGTTGTTGCGTGCGAACGTGCTTCGTTCACCAGTCGGGGGTCGGCTGGTTCGCAACGTGAGGGGGCTCGATCATTTCTTCTCCAACGGTCAGGGCGGTGTCGACGCGAACCGTGGCGATCGCATGGCTGGCCGCCGTGGTGGCGGTGCTGGCTCAGCAATATCTGGAACCGTTTACGGCGGGCTCCCACATGGGGCTGTTCACCAACGGCGGTGACCTCGACGTCTATCGCCACGGCGGACAACAGCTGCTCGACGGTCAACCGCTGTACGCCACGGAAGTGCCCGGAGGCGGTTGGTTCACCTACCCGCCGTTCGCGGCCATCGCCTTCATCCCGTTGGCGCTCACGAGTTTCCCTGCCGCTCAGGTGATCTGGATGGCGGTGTCCTTTTCGGCGTTGGCCGCCACGATCTGGCGATGCGCCATGTTCCTCGGCTACCGGACCGATCGCCGACTGGTCCTGCTGGCCGCGGCGATGAGTGTGGTGGCGGTGGACATCGAGGCCGTACGCGGCACGCTGTGGCAGGGGCAGGTGAACCTCGTCCTGATGGGACTGATCGTCTGGGATCTCACCCGACCGCCGGACGCTCGCCTGCGGGGATGGTCAGTCGGCATCGCCGCGGGCATCAAGCTGACCGCCATCGTTTTCGTGCCGTATCTGTTCCTCACCCGGCAGTGGCGCGCGGGCGTCACCGCGCTGACGACGGCGCTGGCAACCGTCGCGGTCACCTGGTGCGTCCTACCGACCGATTCGACGACCTACTGGCTGCACGCGGTCTTCGAGACAGACCGCATCGGACCGCTCACCCATCCCGGGAACTTCTCGATCGGCGGGATCATGGCCACGTTGGCCGCACCTGCACCGATGCCGACACTGTGGTGGATGCTCGGGATCGGCGCCGCGGCGATACTGGGTTTCGTTGCCGCACAACAGGCGCACAGAACCGGATATCCGCTGCTGGCGATCGCACTCATCGGCATGCTGTCATGCACGGTGACGCCGCTCGCGTGGGGACATCACTGGGTGTGGACGGTACCGCTGCTGGTCACCCTGGTCGACCGGGCCGTGCGAACCGCGGGCCCGCGCCGAGGCATCTGGGTGGCCGGTGCGGTGGCCGTCTACCTGGCGGTCTTCATGTGGTTTGCCGCCTGGCTGTATCGGACGTCGCATCGCCTGAGTGCCGGGTACCCGACTTACGTCGAAGCCCTCGATGCCGCGATTGCCACGATGACCAGGCTGGACAAACTTCTGGTCGTTTCCACAAACCCCGCGCTGTTCATCGTCACCGCCGTCACGACCATCGTCGTCCTGCGGCGCAGACCGGACCGAAACCGAATGCCGGGCGATATCGGCGCCCACGGTTTGTCCCGCGTGGCAGGCTGAATCGGTGGGTCGCGTTCTGATCATCGGATCGGGTTTCGCCGGGTTGTGGGCAGCGCTCGCCGCGGCCCGACGGGTAGACGAGATCGGATCAGCGGAGGCCCCGGTCGAGATCACCGTCATCAGCGACCGGCCCTTCCACGACATCCGGGTGCGCAACTACGAAACCGACCTCACGGAATGCCGGATCCCGCTGGGCGAACTGCTCGATCCCGCCGGTGTGGCCCACATCGTCGCCGAGGTCACCGCAATCGATGTCGAGGCTCGCACTGTCACCGCGCAGCAGGGCGGGCGAACGCTCGTCGTCGACTATGACCGTCTGGTGTTGGCGGCAGGCAGCCGGGTCGCGCGACCTGATGTCCCCGGGCTTGCCGAGTTCGGTTTCGACGTCGACACGTTCGACGGCGCCACCCGGCTGGCCTCCCATCTGGACGCCGTGACCGCCGATCCCCGAACAACAGGAGCTGCAACGGTCGTCGTGGTCGGGGCGGGGCTCACCGGTATCGAGACCGCGTGCGAGTTACCCGCGCGCCTGGCCGCGATGTGCGCCGGCACCGTCACGCCCCGGGTTCTGCTGGTCGACCACAATGCCCAGGTGGGGTCGGATATGGGTGCATCGGCGCGGCCGGTGATCGAAACGGCGTTGGCCGAGAACGGGGTTGAGGTCATGACCGGTGTCAGCGTGGACGCGGTTGACATCGGCGCGGTCACGCTCTCATCGGGAGCCATGGTGCCTACTGCGACCGTGGTGTGGTGCGCGGGAATGCGGGCCAATCCTCTGACGGCGCAGTTCCCGGTGACGCTCGACCGGTTCGGGCGGTTGCCGGTCGACGACTTCCTTCGGGTCGACGGGGTGTCGGGAGTTCTCGCGGCAGGCGATGTGGCCGCGGCCAGAGTGGACGATGGTCATCTGTCGGTGATGTCGTGTCAGCACGGCAGGCCGATGGGTCGGTACGCCGGGTACAACGTGATCGGCGACATTCTCGGACTCCCGATGCGTGCACTTCGAATCCCTTGGTATGTCACCGTTCTCGATCTGGGTCCGGCGGGCGCGGTCTACACCGAGGGCTGGGATCGGCGAGTCGTGGCAACCGGGACGGTGGCCACGGCCACGAAGCGGACCATCAACACCGAACGGATCTACCCACCGCTCACCGGTGACCGCAAGGCGTTGCTCGCTGCCGCCGCACCGGATCTTCAGTCCAGGCCGGAGCGGGGCGGGTAACTGATTACTGAAACCGGCGCGAAGCCGGTGTTCAGGTTTTGTCGCGCTCCGGAGACGAATCAGGTGGCGGTGGCAGCGCATCCCACGTCGTCCACGTGTAGCGCTGCTCGGGAAGGCCGGCGGCACCGAGCATGAATGCCCGGTGCGAGCGGCTGGCGCGCGCGATCGTGACCAGCCAGGTGCCGACCGTGCTGAACCGGTTGCGGATTCCCGCCAGGAACGCGATGTGGATGAAACCCCACGCCAGCCAACCGAAGAACCCGGCCACCTTCACCGGGCCGACTTGCAGAAGTGCTTGACCCCGGGCGATATACGCCGCTGAGCCGAGGTCGCGGTAACGAAAAGGCTTTCGGGGCTTGCCTGCGAGTTCTCGGCGGACACACGACGCGACGTGCAACCCGCCCTGCATCGCGTTTTCGGCGACACCGGGGAGGTTCTCGCGGCCGGCCAGGTCGCCGATCACGAACACCTCGGGATATCCGGCGACCGAAAGGTCCGGCTCCACAGCGATTCTGCCGCTGCGATCGGTCTCGGCGCCCAGCACCTCGGCGATGTGCCGGGCGAACGGCACAGCCTCGACCCCCGCGGTCCACAACACGGTCCGCGCCGCGTATTGCTCGTCGGGACCACCGGCTTTCGGAGAGATCGTGACCCCGTCCCGACGGACGTCGGTGACATGAACACCCATGTGCAACTCGACGCCCAGCCGGTTCAGCGATTGCGTCGCCTTCTCCCCCAGCTCGGGACAGAATGCCTTCAGCACCCGCTCACCGCCGTCGAACAACAGCACCCTGGCTTCCTCGGGATCGATGCTGTGGAATTCGTGCGCCAAGGTTCGGGTGGCCATCTCCCGGATCTGCCCGGCCAGCTCGACTCCGGTAGGCCCGCCCCCGGCCACGGCGAATGTCAGCCAACCGTCGCGTTCGGGCCCCGGCGGCAGCGTCTCGGCGATCTCGAAGGCGGTGAAGACGCGCTGCCGGATGTGAAGCGCGTCATCGAGCGTCTTCATCCCCGGCGCCCATTGCGCGAAATGCTCTTTGCCGAAGTAGGACTGCTGCATTCCCGCCGCCACGACGAGTACGTCGTAGTCGATGGTGAACGTCGTCTCGTCCGGCCGGCGGGCGGTCACCTGACGCGACTGAGGGTCGACGTCGACCGCTTCGCCGAGCAGGGTGGTGACGTTGCGGTGACGCGCGAACTCCTCACGCAGCGGGCGACTGATCTGCCCGATGCTCAACGTCCCAGTGGCACATTGGTAGAGCAGCGGCTGGAACAGGTGTCCGGCCGCCCGGTCGAGCAGGGTCACGTCGACGTCCACGCCGCCCAGGCGGCGCGCACAGAACAGGCCGCCGAATCCCCCACCGATGATCAACACTCTCATCCGACTGTTGCCCACAACTAGGAGGTTAGCCGCCGCCGGAGGAAATGCGACCGTGCAGGACAGACGCGCGCAGGGTGAGGTGGTTGCGCTCGGCAAGCGATTGCGCCTCGGCGGCGGCCCGCACGTAGAGCTGTGCCGCGGTCGCGATGTCGCCCGCACGCTCATGCAGATAGGCGGCTGCGGCGGTGTGACGTGGCAGCGTCGGCTCCAATTCGGCGAGCGCCGCGAGCCCTGCCCGCGGACCGTCTGCCTCCCCCACGGCGACCGCTCGGTTCAGCCGCACCACCGGACTGTCGGTGAGGGCGACGAGTTCGTCGTACCACTCGACGATCTGCACCCAGTCGGTCTCCTCGGTGGACGGCGCGTCGGCGTGCAGCGCCGCGATCGCCGCTTGCGCCTGGTACTCGCCGAGCCGGTCCCGGGCCAGTGCGCCCTGCAGGATGTAAATCCCCTCGGCGATGAGGTCACGCCGCCACAGCGTTCGGTCCTGGTCCGCCAGGGGAACCAGGGTCCCGTCGGCACGGGTACGCGCCGGACGCCGGGCATGGTGCAAGAGGAACAGCGCGAGCACACCCGCGACATCCGGGTCGTCGGTGGTCCTGGCCAATTGGCGGGCGAGCCTGATGGCCTCGGCGGCCAGGTCGATGTCGCCGGTGTAGCCCTCGTTGAACACCAGATACAGCACGCGCAGGACGGTGCCCAGATCGCCGGGACGATCCAGCCGAACTGTGCTGACTGTGCGCTTGGCGCGGCTGATCCGTTGCGCCATGGTCGATTCCGGCACCAGATAGGCCTGCGCGATCTGGCGGGTGGTCAGGCCGCCGACCGCACGCAGCGTCAGCGCGACGGCCGACGACGCGGTCAGCTTCGGATGTGCGCACAGGAAGTACAGCTGCAGCGTGTCGTCCGCCGCCGAGGCAGGTTCGGCCGCCGGTTCGGCCAAGACCTGCGCCTCGCGGTTGCGCCGCGCGACATCGGAGCGCGTGGTGTCGAGGAATCGCCGCCACGCCGTCGTGACCAGCCAGCCCTTGGGATCGTCGGGTCGCCGGGTCGGCCAGGTTTCCCAGGCGCGGACCAACGCCTCCTGTACGGCGTCCTCGGCTGTCGCGAAGTCGGCCCCGCGGTGGACGAGAGCGGCCAGGACGCCGGGAATCAGATCCCGCAACTGGGCCTCGTCCACCGCGCCGGGCTCCATCTATTCGGTCACGGTCGGCGGGGCGGTCAGGAACGGACGTACCTCGAGCCACTCGTGGATGGGCCTGCCACCCGCGCCGGGCGCCGCGGACAGTTCTCCGGCAAGCTCGACCGCACGGTCATAGGACTCGACGTCGATGATCATCCAGCCTGCGATCAGGTCCTTGGTTTCGGCGAACGGGCCGTCGGTTACCGGCGGCTTACCCTCGCCGTCGTGGCGCACCCAGGCCCCCTCCGGGGCGAGGGCCTGGCTGTCGACGTACTCGCCGCTGTCTTTCAGGCGATCCGCGAAATCGTTCATGTACTGGATGTGGGCCTCGATCTCGGCCGGCGTCCACTGGTCCATCGGGATGTCGTTGACCGCTGCGGGCGCGCCTCGGTAGTGCTTGAGAAACAGGTACTTGGCCATGGGATTCTCCCTTCAGTTCTGCGACCCTAGTTGGTCGCTCACCTCTGGGACGGAGCCGTCGCGGCGTTCTCGACATCCGGCACAGAAACTTTTCTGATCTCATCCGCGGGCCACATCGTGCGGGTTCAGGATGACCGATGTGCCCGTCGCCTACCTCAAGTGCAGAATCAACCACTTCGTTTGGCTAAGCTTCGGGTACCAAGTTCTTCTCCAGTCGAGCACCGAGGTGGACATTCATGTTCATGAGCAAGGCAACCCTGGCGACCATCGCGGCCACGGGCATGTTGGGGGCCGCCATCGGCCTGGGCACCGCCATCGCGAGTGCCGATCCCGACCCGAGCCTCCCGCCGCCGCCGAATGCGCCCAAGAAACCGGCCGAGACGTGGCAAGGCCACCCGATGGTGTGGTGGAACCTGCCCGCGGGCGGCCACTGGGGTGTCTGGATCAACGGCGACTTCCTTCCGTTCACCTGATCGCTGAACCGGACCTGAGGGCCCGATGACATCGGTCGAGGCCATCGCCGCGGCCCCGTTCCTCGACGGGCTCGTCTACGGCGAAGGGCCACGCTGGCACGGTGAGCGCCTGTGGTTCACCGACGGACTCGCCGGCCGGGTGTACTCGGTCGGCGAAGCCGGTGACCTCGCAGTCGAGGTCGAACTCGCACGGGCCTCGGGGCTCGGCTGGCTTCCAGACGGAACACTGGTGGTGTCAACGCTTTTCGCGGCCGAGCTGCACCACGTCGACGCCGCCGGCAGCGTCACCGCCTCGTACGACATCAGTGACGTCGCATGGTCCACCAATGATCTGCTGGTGGCCCCGGACGGCCGGACATTCGTCGACCTCTACATCGCAGACGGCCGTACCATCACCGGCAGCATCGGGCTGGTCGGCGCCGACGGTACCGTGCGGGTCGTCGCGCGCGGGCTGTCGATGCCCAACGGACTCGGCATCCTGCCCGATGGGTCGACCCTGGTGGTCAGCGAGACCCACGGGTCGCGGCTGTTGGCCTTCACCGTCGGCCTCGACGGCAACCTGGGCAGCCCGACCGTCTTCGCCGAACTCGGACCGGACCGGCATCCCGACGGATTGTGCGTCGATGCCGCGGGCGGAGTCTGGGTCGGCTGTTACGACACCGCGGAGTTCCTGCGTGTGATCGCCGGCGGAGAGATCACTCACCGCATCGGGATCGACCGCGGCTGGGCAGTCGCACCTGCGCTGGGCGGTCACGACGGCCGAACGCTGTACCTCGTGGTCGACGACACGACCCATGAAGGCCTTCTGGCGGGCTCGTCGACCGGACGGATCCTGCAGGCGCGCGTCGGCGTTCCCGGTGTGGGATCACCCTGACCGGCTGATTCAGTGGCCAGGTTCCGCACTCTCATCGGCGTCCGGCTCATCGGCAGGGGCCGCTTCCAACGGGACGCTTTCGCGTTGAACACCGACAACCGGGGTGTTCTCGGCCGGTTGTAGCTGCACCACCTGGCCCACTGCCCGGCGCAGCCCCGGCGGCCCTTCTTTGCGGAAGAACTCACCGATGCGTCCGGCCCGGTATCGCAATGGCGAGCCGAGTAGTTCACCCATCACCACGCCGCTACCGAGTGCCAACGCCGTCGCGGCCGCGGTCAGCAGGTGCGCCAGTCCCTCACCGAACTTCTCATCCACGGCGAAGGCGAACACCGCCCAGAACACCGCGAGGCCCGGCAGCATCGGCATGATGCCGGCGGTCGCCGTCACCAGCGCCGGAGACTGCCGGCGAATGGAGATCAGCGTGGCCAGAAAACCGACACCGACCGCCGCGATGCCGGTGGCCGCCCACTGGCCGAACCCGGCGGTCCCCAGGCCGATCAACGTGAGCTCCGCCAGCCCGGCCGCGAGCCCGGCCGTGGGTAGCGAACGCAGCGGTGCATAGCTGGCCATGGTCAGACAGATCCCCGCCAGCGCGGCACCCAGGACCGCCAAGACGATCGGCAGTGGTCCCCTCGGCGTGATGAAGGTGCCCGCGGTGTTGACGTGCAGTTCGATCTCGACGCCCAGCAGCGTGGCGGCCTGAAGCGCCCCGGTGATGCCGACGACGATGCCCGCGGTGAGAAAGACCGCATCACCGAGGCGCGCGACCGCGGTGACCATGTACCCGGTCAGCGCATCCTGTACCGCACCGACCAGGGTCATGCCGGACAACAGCAACACGATGCCGGTGGCGACCAGCGCGCTGAGACCCTGTCCGGCGTAGCGGTAAGCCCCCAGCGCGATCACCGTCGCGATCGCCGCGCCGACCGCATGCTGGAAGAAGAACGGCGTACCGATGCGGTTCAGCAGCCGGCCGACCCGGTCGATCAGCGCGGCGGTGAGGCTGGCCAGCAGGCAGGTCAACCAGTTGCCGCCCAGCAGCATCGCGATGCCGAGCGCGAAACCCGCCCATCCGGCCGTCGCGAGCCACCGAGGGAACGGATGCGGGCTCTCGGTCAGCTCATCCATGGCCTCGTGGGCCTCGTCGACGGTGATACCGCCGGAGGTGATCCGCCGCACCAGCCGATCGAGCTGGGCAAGCCGGGTGTAATCCGTCGACCTGGTCCGCACCGCGCGCATGATCGTGACCGGTGGACTGTCCGCGGTGGGCAGCGCCGACACGATGATCGTCGCGACAGTGATGTCGACGACGCAGTCGGTGAGCCGGTAGGCCTGGGCCACGTCCTGGGTGGTGGCGACGACGTCGGCGGTACCGGACCCCGACGACAGCATGACCTCGGCGAGCCGGATGGTCAGGTCGAGCACCTTGCGGGTGTGCACGTCACCCATCCCGGCCGATGCGCGACTGCGCCGGCCGGCGACCGGTGCCGGATCGCGGCGTCCGCGCAGCGCCATACGCAGCCCCCCGCGCAAGCGGGCCCTGCCGTTCAGGCCTTCCTCAGTCATCGTTCAAAAGCGTACTTAGGAACGGGCGGGTCCCGGTGGAACTACGGCCCAGCCTGCGATGTCGTCAGCCGGCGCGGTCGGCCGCCCGGATCACATCGGAGCCGACGAAGTCGAAGATCTGGGCACCGGGCACCAACGGTTCGGGCTGCCCGGTGAACCGATGGGCCCCGACTCCATAGCTCACCTCCGGTGACGACACCCAGATGAGGTCGAAGGACCGCTCGTCAAACCAGTTGAGGATCAACGGGATCCGGTCCGGAACGGTGCGCCCGCGAGTCCACAGCACGGTGGCACCGGATTTGGCCAGCTGCGGGAAGAACCCGATCGTCCGCTCGATGTCCTCATCGGTGATGTTCCCGAAGATGCCGCAGGCCACCACGATGTCGGCGGGTACCAGGTCCGCGTAGTGGTCGGTGAGTGCGGCGTCACCGGTCACCACCTCCACCTCGCTCAACCCGTACTTGTCCACGGTCCCGGCGGCGACCTCGGCATTGCGGGGATCCAACTCGACCAGACGCGCCCGGATGTCACGGCGACGCGGATGATCCGCCAGGACCTCCAGCAGATCCCGGCCTTGGCCGGCGCACAGGCTGATGATCCGCAGCGGGCCTGCCGGAGCGTCGTCCAGCGCTTGCCGGATCAGGGTCTGCACCGCGCGAAGCCGGTGTGCCAACGCCGAATCGGGCCGGTCGTAATCGTCATGCCAGGTGTGCCAGTCCACGTCCGGACCCTATCGCCGCAATCCTCCTGGCTCCGGCGCGCCTGCCGAGGACGTGCCCTGCCACTTGACCGTGACCGCCCGCGACGGATTCGTGAATCCTACTGGTACGCAACGCTGTTCGATCCAGCGCGACCCGGGTTCCCGACCTGCGCACCAGTTAATCGCGGCGTGATCAATATTGGCGGCCGGATCGCTCGGTCGCCAGGAAGCGACTATCTGCCGTGAGAGGCGAAGAACTGGCCGGACAGGTCAGAGGCGTCGAAGGCTCGACTTGCTGCGCCCACGCTCTGGACCGGAAGTAACTCGGGCACGCCCGGCCACGTGTGCCCGCCGCCGTCGATCCGCATGAACACCACCGCTGTTCCGGCCGCACACCCATCGGAGGCGATGCGGTGGGTCTCGGTGCCGTCGCCGGTGCCGGGCAGCAGCTCATCAGACGGTGCCGGGCACCCGTTGGCCTGCCGCCACCGGTCCACCATGGCCGGGCCCGACAGCACGGTGCTCCCTCCGCCGCGCCCGGTCATCGGCCCTCCGTCGAACGGCACGATGGGGTCCGCTGTCCCATATGTGGCGAGCACCGACACCGGTCGCGATGGACTGCAACCGACATTCGTCCCGAGCGTGCCGGCGACCGGCGCGATCGCCGCGAACAGGTCGGCCCGGTCGCACGCCAACCGGTTGGCCATGAACCCCCCGGCCGACAAACCAGTGGCATACACCCGGCCCCGCGGGATGCCGTTCTCGGCGACGAGGCGGTCGACGAGCGTCGAGATGAACCCCACGTCGTCGACGCCCTGCCGGTCCGGCACCGAGGCGCCACGACCGTCCGCCCAGCTGTAATCGATGCCATCGGGATAGACGACTGCGAATCCGTGGGCATCCGCGACCGCGTCGTAATGGGTGAGCGCCGCCTGCTCGGCACCGGTCGCACCGGCGGCATGCAGATTGACCACCAGCCCCGACGGCGCCCCTCCGGCCGGCAGGTGGAGTCGGTAGGTGCGCATCATGCCGCCGAAGTCGATCTGCGCCGACGGCACGGGCGCCGCCCACGCGGACGGGACGCCTACCGTCCAGCCCGATAGGGCGATGAGCGCGGCGAATACCGATGTTCTGAGCCATCCCGGCGTGAAATGCACCGGGGCAGAGTAGATGTCACGGACGAACTTTCGGACAACACCACGTGGCCGTCCGGACAAAATCCGCCCGGCAACCGTGTCCATCCGCTTCCATCCCATCCCGGCCCCCACCGATTCGTCGTCCAGCAAACGAAGTACCGACGCTACCTGTTCACAGCGACGGGCGGGGTGGGATAGATCAGATCGTCAACACCATGCGGTAGCGCGCCTGGCCCTGTTCCATCGCCGCGTACGCGCTCGCCGCCTCGGCGAGCGGACGCTCTTCGATGAGTGCGCGCACCCCCGACAGCACCGCGAAATGCATCGTCTCCTCGACGTCCCGCGCCGTACCGGACGGGTGCCCGGAGATACTCAGCGCGGGCTGGATCAGTTGCACCGGGCTGATCGGCAACGGGTCAGCCGACACCCCGATCGCCACCAGTTCGCCGCGCGGCGCCAGCCCGCCGACGGTGTCGGCCATGGCCTGCGAATTGCCCACGGTGGCCAGCACCACGGCCGCGCCGCCCAGATCGCGCAGCGCCGCACTGACGTCCCCGGCGGTCGAGTCGATGTAATGCCTGGCCCCCAGCGAGCGGGCATCGGCCTCCTTGCCCGGGCCACGGGCGATCGCCACCGTCTCGAAACCCATCGCATGGGCGAACTGCAGGCCGAGATGCCCCAGGCCGCCGACACCCAGAACCGCGACCAGATCGCCCGCAACGGCACGGGTGTGGCGAAGGGCGTTGTAGGTTGTCACCCCGGCACACCCCATCGGGGCGGCCTCGACGAAAGACAGTTCGTCGGGGATCCGGGCGAGCGCATTGGCCGGCACCGTCACCGATTCTGCGTAGCCGCCCGGGTAGTGCAGGCTCGGTATCTGTCCCTTCTCACAATGAATGAAGAAGCCTTTACGGCACTGGGTGCAGACCCCGCAGTGGCCACCGAACCAGCCGACCGCGACGCGGTCACCCACTGCGAAATCGGTGACACCGGAACCGACTTCGGCGACGGTGCCGGCGATCTCGTGGCCCGGGGTCACCGGCCAGGCCATACCCGGGAACCCGCCGTTGACGATGGCCTGATCGGTGCCGCACACCCCGCACGCGGCCACGGCCACCCGAACCTGGCCCCGCTCCGGTGAGACGGTCTGTGTGTCAACGAGTTCCAGGGCACCGCCTGAGGATTGGACGTGAACAGCTCGATGTGTCGACATGGAGATCCTTACCGTCGCCTCTGATGTCAGGTAATCATCGACTGTTTGCGGCCCGCTTGACCAGAGAATGCGATCAGCCCAGCACAATCGGCAGTCGCGCCGCCGTCGCCCCCAGTTCCGACTTCTCCGAATCGGTCGGGGGCCGTCGGCCCGTGCCCACCCGCAGAACATCGGTGTCGGAGAACGTCGCGGGAAACCGGAAACCCGTGATGGCCTGGAACATCGCCCGAGATTCGGCCAGGCCCGACGCGGGCGGGCCTGGCATCGTCGGCAGGTGTGCGACGAGATCAAGGTGGTGCAGCGTCCATTCCAGAACGTAGGCGTTCAGGTAGTCCCCGACGGTGAGCACCTGCTCCTTCGTACCCACCCGCAGGTCGGGGTCGGCGAGGTCGGCCGCTCGCCCCGCGGCCGAGCCCACGTCGTCGAGATGGAACGCGAGCAGCGCCGGATCCTCGTATGCCGCTGCCAGCCGGACGGTCAGCGCGTCCAGGGGATCCTCACCACCCGGAGGTGTGCCGGTGACCTCCCAGTAGGTCAGTGCATCGCGGGTCGGTAGGGACTCGGCCGGGGTGGCCAGGGTGATCAACACGTCCTGGGCGTCAATGATGAGGTGGCACACCAGATCTCGAATCAACCATCCGGCGCATCCGGACGGCCGGCCGAAGTCGCCGGGTGCGAGCCCGGCCACCGCCGCACGCAGCGCGGCCCACGAATCCGAAAACTGGCCCACGACTGCAAACTAGCAGCGGACGATTCTCTCGGCAGCCGTCCAGTCGTAGGGCAGGAACTTGCCGTCGAACGTCACCACCACTCGGTCACCGGCGGGGTGCGATTTACGCTGCACGTCGACGCTGAAGTTGATGGCGCTCATGATGCCGTCACCGAACTGTTCGTGGATGAGTTCCTTGAGCGCACCGCCGTAGACCTGTAGCGCCTCGTAGAACCGGTAGATGGTGGGATCGGTGGGCACGGCCGTCGGCAACCCACCACGCATCGGCACCGCGGCCAGCACCGGAATCACCGACTCGTCCAATCCGAGCAGGTCCACGATGATCCTGCCGGCCTCGACCGGAACCGGATGCTGTCCGAGCAGCGCAGAAACCGTCCACACCACGGGTCTGTCGATGGCATCGGCCAGCTGCTGCCAGGTCAGGCCCTTGGTAAGGCGGGCTTCCACGATCGCGGCGGTGATCTCGTCTCTGCTCATATAGGCAGCATGCCCGCGGTGAGCGGTCACCGCACGCCCAATGTGCCCTCCAGATACTCACTGCGGCATGCCAGCCGGGCCAGCTTGCCGCTGGTGGTCCGCGGGATCGCACCGGCCGGAAGGAACCGCAGATCGGCCACGGTCAAACCGTGCCGAGCGGCCACCGCCGCGCGGATGGCATTGTCGGCCTGCTGCGGGTCGGCCCGGCTGGTGCCGGCCGCCCGCTCGGCGATCACCACCAGCCGGGCGCCGTCACCGTCCGCGCTCACCGTGAACGCGGTGACATAGCCCCGCCGGACCAACGGGGAGGCTTCTGCCACGGTCGCCTCGATGTCCTGTGGGTAGTGGCTGCGCCCGCCGATCTGCACCAAGTCCGCCATCCGGCCCGTCACATAGAACTGCCCCTCGAAATACACCCCCAGATCGCCGGTGCGCAGCCACCTGGCGTGCTCCGGCAGCCCTTCCGCGTGGCTGCCTGAGGCAAGGCGCGAGTGCAGTGTCACCCCGAACGTCTTTCGCGTCTCCTCGGGCCGGCCCCAGTAGCCTCGACCGATGTTGTTGCCGTGCAACCAGATCTCGCCGACCTCACCGTCGGCCACTTCCTCAGCGAGTCTGTCGGCGGTCGCCGGGTCGACGATCACCGCCCACAGGCTCCGGGCCGGGTGGCCGCACGATACGTGTGCGACGGCGCCTTCGGCGTGGGCCTCCACGCGGACCGCTCGCCCCATTCCGAGCTGCTCGCGGTCGAAATAGACCACCGATGCCTGCTCGGCCGGAGCGATCGTCGAGATCAGCAGAGTCGCCTCGGCGATGCCGTAGGACGGTTTGAAGGCAGTCGGCGGCAGCCCGTACGGCGCGAACGTCTCGTTGAATGCCGTGATCACCTCAGGGATCACCGGTTCGGAGCCGATGATGAGCACCACATTGCTCAGATCGATGTCCTCCCCCGCGGCGGGTACACCGCGCTGGGCGGTCCACTCATAGGCGAAGTTCGGTGCGGCAGTGATGACGCGGCCGTGTTTCGATGCCTCCGACATCGCGCGGACCCAACGCTGGGGGCGACGGATGAACGCGGTCGGCGACATCAGCGTCGAGTGCCCGCCATACACCGCGGGAAACCCGATCATGGACAAGCCCATGTCGTGATACAGCGGTAACCAGCTGAGGCCGTGGGTGTTTCGGTTCAACAGATCGATGGACAGGATCATCTGCAGCAGGTTGGTGCCCACCGCACGATGGGTGATCTCCACTCCGACCGGCGGACGCGTCGAACCGGAGGTGTACTGCAGGTGCGAGACGTCGTCGGGATCGACCGGAATCGGGGCGAAACCGTCCCCGTCAGAATCGGGTATCGCGTCGATCAGCTCCACCCGGGGACGCCCGGACTCCGGCATCTTCGCGAGGAACTCCTGCACCGCGGCATCTCCGGTGGAGGTGGTGAGCACCGTGGCCGGGCGGGAATCCAGCAGCGCCGTTTCGAGTCGTTCGGCGTGGCCCTGCAATTCGGGCGCGAACAGCGGCACCGCGATGTTTCCCGCCTTGATCGCGGCGAAGAAGCCGACGACATAGTCGAGGCCCTGGGGCGCCAGGATCGCGACGCGGTCGCCACGCGCGGCAACCTGTTGGAGCCGCGCCGCGACAGCCCTCAGCCGAACACCCAGCTGAGTCCAGGTCAGCTCGATGACCTCGTCTTCGCCGTGGCTGAAATCCAGATAGCGGTATGCAACCAGGTCACCGACGTGAGCGATGTTGCGGTCGATCAGGGAAATCAGCGTGGTCCCCGGGGGCAGCACGATGCCGCCGGCCTCGTCCAGGCAGTCCTCGATACGCAGCAGTCCTGCGGGAGCCTCATATTGAACCTGAGAGCCACTATCCATGACCGCAAGTCTAGGGCGCGGCACCTTCGAGGAGGGCTCCCAGTTGCTCGAGCGTGAGGGTCCAGCCGCTGTGGAAATTGTCGAATTCCTCTGGCGGCAAAAGGGAATGCTCGATCGACATCATGGTCTGCCCGTCCGCGGCCGGCTCGAACTCGACGTTGACGATGCTGACCACGGTGGGGTCGAGCCAGTCTGAGTTGCTCCAGGTGAATCGCAGCACATGGGGCCGCTCGATCACCAGGAACTGGCCGGTGATCAACACGGCTGCGCCGGAATCGTCGACGTCGAACCGCACGATCCCGCCGACTCGCGGTTCGACCACCACCTCGACGCAGTGCACCGGGCGCGGGCACATCCACTCCCGCAGCGACTCGGGGTCGAGCCATTGGTCGAACACGACATCGGGAGCCGCGGGCATCAGTCGGCGCACGCGCACTGTCGGTGCGTCGGTCATCGCGAATCCGCCTGTCGCCGCAACCGTGCGGCCAGCGCATCGGCGCGACTCGACCAGAAGTCCGTCTGCTCGTTCATCCACTGCTGGGCCATGGTCAATCCGTCCTGCTTGAGCGACACCCAGTGCTCGCGACCACGGACCTCCCGCTGCACCAGACCGGCGGCTTCCAGTACCCCGACATGCCGCGAGACGCCGGCGAACGTCATGGGCAACGGCGCGGCCAAGTCGCTGATGCGCGCATCACCGCGACGCAGCGCCTCCAGCAGCCGACGACGGGTCGGATCGGCCAGGGCCGAGTAGGCACGGTCCAGGACTTGATCTTCAACCACCTTGTTGACTATAGCCGCGAGTCGTGGTGTGCTGAAGCTATGTTATTCAACTGAGTTGTTGAATGTTTGACCCGGGATCAACAGCACCGACGACGGGAGCAACCGTGAAGAATCCACCCATCGTGCCTGCGGCGGAATGGCAAGCCGCGCTGGAAGAAATGCTGGTCAAGGAAAAGGAATTCACCAGGGCACGCGACCACCTGGCGGCGTTGCGCCGGCGTATGCCCTGGACCCCGGTCGACAAGGAATACGCCTTCGAAGGACCCGAGGGCAAGGCGACACTGCTCGACCTGTTCGCCGGGCGCCGTCAGTTGATCGTCTACCGCGCATTCCTCGATCCGGGTGTGGACGACTGGCCGGAGCACGGTTGTGTCGGCTGCTCGTTGATGGCCGATCACATCGGCAACCTTGCCCACCTCAATGCCCGCGACACCACACTCGTCTATGCCTCCCGCGGGTCGCAGGCCGACATCACCCGGATCAAGGCGCGCATGGGCTGGAGTCACCCGTGGTACACCATGATCCCCACCGAGGGCGCGGAGTTCGACGTGGACTTCGGAGTCGACGAATGGCACGGCACCAATGCCTTCATCCGTGACGGTGATCAGATTTTCCGCACCTACTTCATCAACGACCGCGGCGACGAAGTGTTCGTCAACACCTGGAACTTCCTTGATATGACGGCGCTCGGTCGACAGGAGAGCTGGGAGGATTCCCCGCCGGGTTATCCGCAGACCAAACCGTACGAGTGGTGGTCCTGGCACGACAACTACGCCGCGCATGAGCCGTCGCGGTGGTTCGGCAACCCCGACCCCGACAACCCCCACGATCCACGCCCACCACGCGATGGCGCGTGCGGAGCCTGCGGCGGCGACTGACACCGCGGCGCTGTCCGCCCGGCCCATTGGAGAAGATGGTCGGGTGACGCCATCCCCGCTGACCATCCCCGCTCTGCTCCACCGCGGCGTCGCCGAGTTCGGTGAGTCCGCGTATCTGGTCACCCCCACCGACCGACTCACCTACGTCGAGGCCGAGCGGCGGTCCGCGCGCCTGGCACGGTGGTTGCTCCACGAGGGGGTGGGCAAGGGCACCCGCGTGGGCCTGTTCTTCCCCAACAGTGCCGAGTGGGTGACGTGGTGGCTCGCGGTGTCGCGGATCGGTGCGGTCGCCGTGCCGCTGAGCACGCTCTACACCCCCGCCGAGATCGCAAAGGTGTTGCGCCTGGCCGACATCGGGCTGCTGCTTGCGCCCGACACCGTCTTGAACATCGATGTCGCCGAACGGTTGGAGGCCGCCCTGCCCGAGCTGGCCGACCAGCCCACGAACCGACTGGCACTGCGCGCCGCCCCGTATCTGCGTCGCATCGCGCTGACCGGCGGGGTGGACCGGCCTTGGGCGTCGCGGGGCTGCCACGAGAGCGCCGAGCTGATGCCGGTCGACGTCCTGGCCGCTGCCGAAGCCGAGGTCTCCCCCGCCGACCTCGCCGTCATGGTTCACACATCGGGGTCCACCGCCGATCCCAAAGGGGTCCTGCACACCCACGGCACGCTGGTGCGTCAGACCTCGACCTGGCCGAGCGCCATCCGGGCCATCACCGGGTCCGAGGATCAATCCCGGGTTCTGTGCGCGATGCCGTTCTTCTGGATCGGCGGACTGCTCGCGGTCACCGGTGCGCTGCACGAACCGGTCACCGTTGTGGTCATGCCGAAACTGGATCCGGCCACCGCGCTGGATCTGGCCGAACGCGAACGCATCACGGGGCTCGTCGGCTGGCCCGCGTTCACCCAGCGGTTGCGCGAGCATCCGTCATTCGCCGAGCGAGACCTGAGCAGCGCACCGATGCTGCGCGACGGCCCGCTCGACATCGCCATGACCGATGTGCCAGACGGATTCCCCGTGCACCGCACGATGTCCGAGACCGCCGGCGGATTCGCCTTCACCGACATGGCGATCGTCGACGAACACGGTTCCCCCGTCGTGCCCGGTGACACCGGTGAACTCCTGGTCCGCGGAATCGGGGTGATGGCCGGATACAACAAGCGTGAACGGTCCGACACGTTCGACGCCGACGGCTGGTACCACACCGGCGACAAGGTTTACCGGCGCGACGGCGATCCCCGGCTGTTCTACGTCGGCCGTACCACCGACCTGATCAAAACCGCAGGGGCCAACGTCTCCCCGTTGGAGGTCGAGGCCGTCATCGCCGAATCCGCCGGTGTGGCGCAGTGTGTGGTCGTCGGCATCGATGATCCGCAGCGCGGCGAAGAAGTCTGCGCGATCGTGGTGCCCACCGCAGAGCTCGATCTGGACTCCCTGGCCGCGCGCGCCCGCGAACAGTTGTCCGCCTACAAGGTGCCCACCCGGTGGGCACTGACCACCAGTGCCGGGATACCGACCCTGTCCAGCGGAAAGTTCGACCGGAAAACCCTGCGGCAGTTGATCATCGATGGACAGATCAAGACGGTACGCCGCTGAACCCAGAAACGATCTGAGCTCAGAAACGATCGATGAGGTCGCGGAACCCGGCGGCCGGTTGCACCGACGCGCCCGCGGCGCGAACCCGTTCGGCCAGTGCGCTGTCCGATGTCGCGACGGTGATCTCAGCGGGCAATGAATGCGCATGAACCAACCGCACGATCTCGTCGTCGGCGGAATTCGCGGCCGCCCGCGGGGCGTGACGGATGTCTATGACCGATGACGCGATCGGCGGCGTGAGCGGCCCTTCGAGCACCACGGTCACCCGCTGCGCCTCGGCCGTGGCCCAGCGCTCGAGCCGCTCGACCAAACTCACCAGCGCGCCGCGGCGGTCCTTCCACCAGCCGTCCGGCTTCGATCCGATCACGTTCATGGCGTCCACGATCCAGCGCACCCCACCGACGGTACGGGCACACCGCATGCAGAACTGGCCGAATCGGGGTTGACTGGACGGTCTCACCGGGCGCATGCGCGGAGGAAGGAGCACCGACATGGTCGTCGAATCAGGTGGTGCATCCGCGGAGCCGGCGAAGGCCCGACACATTCGGTTGACATCGCACAGTGCTGTGGCGGGGACGCCGACGATCCAGTGGGCCGCACCCAGCGCCGCCGAGCGGGGTCCGGTGATCGGTACCACCACCACACGCGCGCACCGCAACGTGATCGGCACCCACAGTGGGTCCTACAGCGTGTACCGGGCACTGGCCGTCGCCGCCGGTGCACTCTCGCCGGAACACCGCGCAGATCTGACCAACACCGCCCCCACCGATGTGATCGGACCCTATCCCCAGTGGAGTCAACCGGACACGATCGTCAGCCTGGACCCCTGGGGGGCGATGGTTTCCGAAGTGTTCACCGCCGAGCTGGCCGCCGGTTACGACATCCGGCCGACCATCGCGGTGACCAAGGCTCATGTGCTCGTGCCGGAGATCGCCACGGCCATCGCTGCCGGACGGCTACATCCCGATGGCGACGTGCTGCTGGAAAACGGTGCGGCACTGGTGACCAAGGCCGCGATCGAGCCGGTGTGGTTCCTGCCGGGGGTGTCCGCCAGGTTCGGCTGTACGGAGAATGCGCTGCGCCGGGTGTTGTTCGAGGAGACCGGGGGCATGTACCCCGAACTCGTCACCCGCGGTGATCTCGAGGTGTTCCTGCCCCCGATCGGCGGGCAGACCCTCTACATCTTCGGTGCACCACGCGATCTGGCCGATCCGACTGTCGAACTGACGGCTCGCGTGCACGACGAGTGCAACGGTTCGGATGTTTTCGGCTCCGACATCTGCACGTGCAGGCCCTATCTCACACACGCGATCGAGGAGTGCATCGCCGGCGCCCAACGCGGCGGGGTCGGGTTGGTGGCGTATTCCCGCAAGGAAGGCCGCGCACTGGGCGAGGTGACCAAATTCCTGGTGTACAACGCACGCAAGCGCCAGGACGGCGGCGACACCGCCGACCAGTACTTCGCCCGTACCGAATGCGTGGCGGGCGTGCAGGATATGCGGTTCCAGGAGCTCATGCCCGATGTCCTGCACTGGTTGGGCATCCGCAGAATTCACCGCCTGGTCTCGATGAGCAACATGAAATACGACGCGATCACCGGTTCCGGGATCGAGGTCGGCGAGCGGGTCAACATCCCCGACGAGCTGATCCCAGCCGACGCCCGGGTCGAGATCGACGCCAAGATGGCGGCCGGCTACTTCACCCCGGGGCCGGTGCCCGGCGCCGCCGAACTCAAGATCGCCAAGGGCCGCGGACTCATCCCGTGACCACAACCCTGGACGGCTCGGCGGCCGTCGCCACCCTGCGCACCACCGCCGCGATTCGCGAACGGGCCCAACATCTTCTCCAACGGGCACGGGCCGGCAAGTCCTCCTGGTTCCGCGTCGATGACGACGCCCTGGACCAGGCGGCAGTCACCGTCGCCGAAGTGACGCGTAGCCGCTACCCCACACTCGCCATCCCGTACCACAGCCGGTGGCGTCATTTCGAGGCCGGCGGCGTCGACCGCCGAGCCGAATTGGCCACGCGCACAACAAATAGGGACACTGCAGCCCAGGCTCGCTCGATGATCGACCTGGTGGTGGTGAGCGTGCTACTGGACGCCGGCGCCGGAACCGCCTGGCATTACCGCGAATCGGGCACCGGTCTCGATCTGAGCCGGTCGGAAGGGCTGGGCGTGGCCAGCTGGCACGCATTCCGCAACGGATTGTTCTCGAGCGATCCCGGCGATCCACTGCGAGCCGATGCAGCCGCGTTGCGTGCCCTCGACGTCGACAGCCTGGCCGGCGCCTTTCAGGTGGGCCCTGAGAATCCGTTGGTGGGACTCAACGGTCGGGTCGAGCTGCTACGCCGGCTCGGCACGCAACTGGCCGCCCACCCTGATGTGTTCGGCCCGCACGGCAGGCCCGGTGGACTGTTCGACACGGTGCCCGGCCCGGCCGTCGCGGCGCACGACCTCCTCTCCTCCCTGCTGCGCACACTCTCCGGCGTGTGGCTGAGCGACAACGCCATCGATGGCCAACCACTCGGTGACTGCTGGCCGCATGAGGCCGTTGCCGGACCCGGCCTCTCGCGCGGATGGATGCCGTTTCACAAGTTGTCGCAGTGGCTGACCTATTCACTGCTCGAGCCGTTCGAGTGGGCAGGCGTCGCCGTCACCGACATCGACGCCCTCACCGGGTTGCCCGAGTACCGCAACGGCGGCCTGTTCCTGGATACCGGCGTCCTGCGGTTGGCCGATCCTGCGCTCGCCGAGCGGGACTGGGCCGTGGGTGACGAGATCGTGGTGGAGTGGCGAGCATTGACCGTCGCGCTGCTCGACGAACTGGCGCCGCTCATCGTCGGCCATCTCGGGGTACCGCAACTGCCGCTCGCCTGCGTACTGGAGGGCGGAACCTGGGCGACCGGGCGCACGCTCGCCGCTCGCCTGCGCGGCGGCCGACCTCCGTTGTCCATCGTCAGCGACGGCACGGTCTTCTAGGAGGACACCATGGGCAACCTGCACGTCATCGACCATCCGCTGGTGCAGCACAAGCTGACCCTGATGCGACAGAAAGACCTGTCCACCAAAGGGTTTCGCCAGCTGCTCATCGAGATCTCGATGCTCATGAGCTATGAGGTGCTGCGCGACATCCCCGTGCACGACATCGACATCGAGACGCCACTGGAATCGACCACGGGGGCCGTGATCGACGGCAAGAAACTGGTGTTCGTGTCCATCCTGCGCGCAGGCAGCGGCATCCTGGACGGCATGCTCAGTGTGATGCCCAATGCCCGGGTCGGCCACATCGGCCTGTACCGCGACCCGAAGACCCGGGTGGCCGTGGAGTACTACTTCAAGCTGCCCAGCGATCTTCAGGAAAGAGACGTGGTGGTCGTGGATCCGATGCTGGCCACGGGCAATTCGGCCGTCGCGGCCGTCGACCGCATCAAGGAGTTCGGGCCCCGCTCCATCAGATTCGTCTGCCTGCTGACCTGCCCAGAAGGGGTCGCGGCGATGCACGAGGCGCATCCGGACGTGCCGATCTACGCCGCGGCACTGGACCGGGAACTCGACGAACAGGGCTACATCGTGCCCGGCGTCGGCGATGCCGGAGACCGCATCTTCGGAACCAAGTGACCACACACCGTTGGGGCCTGGGCGCCTTCCTGATCGTCGAGGCTGTCTACCTGCTCACCTCCGCGGCGTTCGGCGTGTTCGCCCCCGCCGGTCCACCGCCGGCCTGGTTGATCACACTGGCCATCGGCGCGCCGACACTGGTGGCCGCGGCACTGGCCATCGCGATCGCGACGTGGCGAGGCAACGGGCCCCGCATCGACTTTCGGTGGCAATGGTCCTGGCGCGCTATCGGTATCGGGTTGGCCTTCGGCATCGGCGGACTCTTCGTCACCCTGCCCGCGGCGTTGCTCTACCAGTCGATCGTCGGACCGGACGCGACGTCAGCCGTGGGAGGCGTCTACGAGGGCGTACGAACCGTCTGGCCCGTCGCGGTGACCGTGTTGCTCCTGGTGGCGGTCATCGCACCGATCTGCGAAGAGGTGGTCTACCGCGGACTGCTCTGGGGTGCGCTCGAACAACGCTGGGGCCGGATCACCGCGGTGACGGTGTCCACCCTCGTGTTCGCCCTGGCCCACCTGGAACCTCAGCGCGCCCCGTTGCTCCTGGTGGTCGCAATCCCAATTGCGATGGCCCGCTTGTATTCCGACAGCTTGTGGGGTGGCATCATCGCGCACCAGGTGACCAACCTGCTGCCGGGAGTCGTGATGATGTTCAGCCTGCTGGGGATGATGCCCACCGGCTGAGGGCGTGTACTCCGCCTGCCTACCGCTTGCGGTCGCGCACCTTGTACGTCGAGGGCCACGACATACGGGATTCGTCGCCCACCAAGGGAGTTCCGGACCCGCCGACCCGGACGTCGTAGGCTTCCTGCCCGGCGCCGACCTCACGGTTGGCATGCTCCTGAGCCAGGTAGTAGAGCTGGTCGATCTCGGCCTCGGAGAACGCCACGAACGTCGTCTTGCGCACGATGTCGTTCATGCCCGCCGTCATCCGGTCGGGCAGGACACGTGAAGCCATCGAGGCCAGGCCCAACAGGGCGAACGGGATGACCCAGTAGAAGACGAACGACAGCGGCGTCTTGGTGTCCAGGATCGTGGCATCACCCTGCACGATGGGCGGGATGGCCGCGGAGATGGTCATCCCGGCGAAGGCGCCCACCCAGATCCAGGTCAGGATCTTGACGATCCGTTGGAACAGATCGCTTTCCACGACTCCCGGCGGCTGACCCGCCGACGCGAATTCCAGCACGAACGGCTTGCCGATCAACAGGCCGATCAGCGCGACCAGGAAGATACCCACCGTGCTCAGCGGCTGTATCCAGCGCTCCATCACGTCCTGGCTCAGCACCACGGTCAGGATCGTCAGCACGATGAAGGTCGCGAGTGCGCCGACTTCCAGGGTGCGTCCCGGTGCGCCGGAGATCCGGCTGATCACAAACGTCGCGATGGCCGCCACGAGAGCCACCAGCACGGCGACCAGGAACGGCACATTTCCGACGAGTACCCAGTAGATGATCCACGGCGCGAAGCCAAACAGGATGCCCACGAGCGCCAGTCTATGGGCTTACCGTTGCTCCGACGGCAACCACCCGGCCGGGCGCTACTCTTCGCCCGGCCTGTTGGCGCGGCGCCACTCGGAGATCTTGCGGCCCATCGCGTCGGCAGCACTCGTCGCTGCCTGCCCGACGCCGTCGACCACCCCACCCAAACCATCCCGGATGCCTCGGATCAACGGGTCGTCGGATTGATCGAATCCGTCTTTGTAATGGCGGGCCGCCGCGCTGACATCCTCGGCCCAGCTCGCCGTGTCATCGTCGGACCGCAGCGGATAGTCACCCGCCATGATGGCCCCATATCCGCCGGTATCGACCCACTTGGTCAAAGCGGCCGCCCGCAGCACCGAGAAGGGATGCGTGCGCAACTCCAGGTTGAGCAGTTTGAGCAACCCATCGCGCATGTCCCCGGTGGCGTCATAGTCCCGCGCCTGGGCCAGGAACGCCTGCGTGTCGAGCTTCTCGAGGTGACTGCCCGCCGCCAGCTTCAGCTCGACCCGGATGGCGGTATCGAAATCCTGGCCGCACAACAGGCCCGCGCGGTCCCCGGAGAGCTCGGATTTGCGTTGCCATTCCTGCAGGGCCGCGACGATCGCGCGCAGAGCCCAGCCGCCGATCGGGATGAAGCCGAACGAGGCGCCCAGGCGCAGCAGATGATTGAGCATCGTGCGGTAGACGGCATGGCCGCTGAGTGCATGGCCGAGCTCATGGCCGATGATGAACCGCATCTCGTCGTGTGTCATCAGGTCGTACAAGCCGGAGGTGATCACGATGAACGGATCGTCCATTCCGATGCAGTACGCATTGGCTTCCGGCGACTGGATGACGAACATCTCCGGACGCACCGGAGCGTCGAGCACCTGGACGCACTCCTCGAGCAGCGCATCGAGGTCGGCGAACTGCCGCGGACCCACCCGTGCCGAACTGGCCAGATACAGCAACCGGTGCTTGCGTTCGCGCAACATCCCCGACAGCACCTTGAGGATCTGATCGAACCCCTTGAGCCGACGCAACGCGGTCAGCGCGGTCCGGTCGGCCGGGTGCTCCCAGGCCCGCGAACTGATGTCGGGAAACACGGTTCGCGTGATCGCGGGGGTCTGTTCCATCGGTTGTGTGCGCCCTTCGTCGTCGACGGCTCACAGCCTACGGAGGGTTGCGCTACCTCAGACTCACCAAATTTCGGGTGTCAGGCGATGATGCGGACCAGGTACGGAGTCATGCCCTGGGTCCGCACGGGCGTCACGGCGACCGCCGGCTCAGTGCCCTGGATCATCTGGTTGTTGCCGAGGTACATCGCCACGCTCTGGGTGCCCTCGGGCCCGTAGAAGATCAGGTCGCCGGGCAGTGCCTGCGACGGCAACACCTTCTGCCCCACCTTGTACTGCTCGCCCGAGGATCGCGGCATCTTCACACCGGCCCCGGCGAAGGCGTACACGATCAAGCCGGAGGCGTCGAATCCGACCACGTTCGAGGACGGATCGGGAACCAGGCCGACGCCCGGAGACACCATCGGAGCGGTTACCGCCGGGGTGGAGAGGCCAGGTGTCAAACCGCCCCCGATGGCAGGCGGGGTGACCGGCGTCAGACCCGGGGCGGGCAGCGTGCGCGCGACGCCACGGGTGGGTCCGTTGACGTCGCCGCCCCCGTAGCTGAAAGGCACACCGCGCTGCGACATGGCGCGGGCGATCACGAGATCGACATAACGCTGGTTGCCGGTGGGGCGTTCGATCGGTGCGGCGCCGGCCAGTCCGGGAGCCGCTACCAGAAATGCCAGACCGAGCAGAAGGGCAAAGGTACGTCTCATCGAACATCAACTCTCTCGACCACCGGACGACGACATCGACTGCGGGTCGTCGTCAGTCGAGTCAACCATTTGTACCGCGCACCGCGCGTTTTGCCCAATCCGTATGGGGCACAAGCACGATCAGATGCAGTACCGTGACCGAACGGTTACCGCTCAAGCGGTTGTCACTGCCAGCGGAGTCGCCGGCCACAGCGGCGCGGGCACCGCTGATCCGGGATGACGATCTGCGCCACGGCAAATCATTCGTGAAGGAGCCGCTCAAAGCGCGCCGCCACGAAAATCGTTGCGACAGACTGCTTGCGGAGGTGGCGCCCAACATTTGCGGGCGACCTGCCACCATGGTGGCATGCGTCCCGATGCGAAACCGCAATCCTGGTCGACCCAGCTGTGGGAGACCATCGAACCGACATTCGCCGCGATCCTGGCGCACCCGTTCCTGACCGGCCTCACCGACGGCGGCCTGGACGACGGCGCATTCGCGCAGTACGTGGCACAGGACGTGCACTACTTGCGGGACTACGCCCGCGCGTTGACGATCGTGGCCGCCAGGGCGCCCACCCTGGCCGACACCGCGATGTTCAGCCGGCACGCCGCCGAGGTTTTCGATGTCGAACTCGGGCTCCACAACGAACTGCTCCCCGAACTGGGGCTGGATGCGGCTGCACTGGACGCGACGCCGGTAACCCCGACCACCCGCGCCTACACGAGTTATCTGCTGGCCACCGCCTATGGCGGCGGATTCGCCGAGGGACTGGCGGCGGTGCTGCCCTGTTACTGGATCTATGCCCGGGTCGGGGCGACGCTGCTGGAGCGCGGTTCGCCCGATCGGCGCTACCAGCGGTGGATCGACAGCTACGGAGGCGAGGAATACGCGGACACCGTCGCCGAGGTGCTCGATCTCACGGATCGGCTCGGACCGACACTGAGCGGGGCGGAAGCGGCCGCCGCTCAAGCTCATTTCGCGGTCACAGCGAAATACGAGTGGATGTTCTTCGACGCGGCCTATCGCCGCGAGCAGTGGCCGGTCTGATCGCCGGCACTGGTTGCGCTCGGTCCCTCACCGACGCGTCGCGCCGGTGAGGGACCGAAGCGACTACTTGAGGGCGGCCAGCGCCGCGTCGTAGTTCGGTTCCTGGACGATCTCCGGCACCAACTCGGTGTAGGCCACCTTGCCGTCGGCGCCGACCACGACGACGGCACGCCCGAGCAGGCCGGCCATCGGGCCGTCGGCGAGTGTGATCCCGTAGTCCTCACCGAAGCTGTCCCGGAACGCCGACGCGGTGGTGACGTTCTCGATGCCCTCGGCACCGCAGAACCGCGCCTGCGCGAACGGCAGGTCCTTCGACACACACAACACCGTCGCGCCGCTTGCGGCTGCACGCTCGTTGAAGGCGCGCACACTGGCCGCGCAGATCCCGGTGTCGATCGACGGGAAGATGTTCAGCAGCACGGCCTTGCCGTTGTACTGCTCGCTTGTGACCGCGCCGAGATCAGTGCCGGTGAGCGAGAAGCTGGGGGCCGCGCTACCGACTGCGGGCAGGTTACCGACCGTGTTGATGGGGTTTCCCTTGAGGGTTATCTGTGCCATAGGGCACAGTCTGTCAAAACCGGATGCCTCGCGGACCGCCCGGGGTGCGACGATGGTCGCGATGATCGATCTGCCCGAGGGCGTGCGTGCGATGGGCGCGCGAGGGCCGGAGTGGCAATCGTGGGTCGACGGCCTGCCCAGACTGATCCGGACCCAGTTCGACGAATGGGACCTGCACGCCGACGGGCCCGCCGATTACGGCTATTGCTCGATCGTGTTGCCGGTGCGGACCGGCGACGGTGTACCCGCCGTCCTCAAGTCCGCATTTCCCGATGACGAGTCAGAACACGAGCACCTGGCGCTGCGCCGGTGGGCAGGTGCCGGTGCGGTCCGGTTGCTGAGCGCCGACCCGCACCGCCGGATGATGTTGCTGGAACGGCTACACAAGCGAAACCTCAACGAGCTCTGGGATATTGAGGCATGCGAGATCGTCGCGCAGCTGTACCGCCGAATTCATGTGCCTGCGCTGCCGCAACTGCGGTCGCTGGCCGATCACACCGCCCGGTCGACCGCTGATCTGAAGCGACTCCCCCGCAACGCGCCGGTGCCACGTCGGCTGGTGGAGCAGGCGATCACCCTGGGCGACGATCTGGCCGCCGACCCGGCGGTCACCGGCACCCTGATCCACGGGGACCTGCATTACGAAAATGTGCTCGCCGCCGACCGCGAGCCTTGGCTGGTGATCGATCCCAAGCCGATGGACGGGGACCCGCATTACGAGGTCGCGCCGATGCTGTGGAACCGCTGGGACGAGCTTGCCGGCTATGTTCGCGACGGCGTCCGGCGCCGGCTGTCGGCTCTGGTCGATGCCGCCGGGCTGGATACCGATCGCGCCCGAGCCTGGGTCATCGTCCGCATGATGCACAACGCGATGTGGGAGCTGACGGAGACGCCAGAACCCGACGCGGACTGGTTGACCACGTGTGTGGCGATCGCCAAGGCCGTGCAGGACTGAGTTTCAGCGAGCTCAGATCACCTTGTAGGTGAGGTCGTACTGGGCGCGAGCGCCGCGGAACTGCTGGGTGAGCTCTCCGCGCCCCAGGTCGTCGGAACAGATGAGTATCGAGCCGACATCCTCCATCTCGTCGGTACGCACATCCACCTCCCTCAACACGATCTCGAGCTTGCCGTCAAACGGCAGCAGCCGGTCCAGATCCACCACATCCCCCTGGCACATCGACACCGCCTTGAACTGGAACCCATCCGCTCTGCTGATACTGAGCTCGTCGGTTCCACCAGAGTCCTGGGTCTTGACGGCCCGGAGTTCCGACAGCTTGGCGAACAACGACATGGCATCCTCCGTTGGATCTTCCCGCCAGCGGTAGCTGACCACGTCGATTCTCGAGTCGCCGGTGGCTCGCGCACATGCGTAGTGCGCTACTTGAATCTCGTGGGCAGCACGTGCCGGGCCGCTGCAGGCAGTGCCTGGCCGGAAATCACATCAGCGCAGTTCAGGATGCAGATACGGCGCTCTGCAGACGCGCGCGCCACCATGCCGCCCGGCCTTCGTCGGTGACGGCGTACCGCTCGAGCCGGTCACGCTGCGGAGCCGGGGGCATCGGCGCGACGGGAAGGTAGCCATCGACCACAACCAGGGAACGCGAATCCGCGACCAGGTCACCGGCCAGAAACTCCCTGGTTCCCAGTTCGCACGCGAACGCCAGCTCCGGTAGCGCACCGGCGAGGGCGAGTCCCGAGGCCAGGCCGATCGTCGTCTCCAGGGTTGAGCTGACCACACAGGGCAACCCGCACGACTCGGCGACCCGCAACGCGCGCCGGGCGCCACCCAACGGTCCGCTCGCGAGCACTGCGATATCGGCGGCCCGGCCCAGGCGCAGACTCATCGGGTCGTCGGCATCGCGGACCGACTCGCCGGCCGCCACGGGCACTTCGACCCGGCGCCTGACCTGCGCCAGCTCATCCAACGTCCGGCATGGTTGCACGACGAACTCCAGACCGCCGGCAGCGCGATCGAGGGCCGTGATGGCGGTGACCGCGGTATCCGGATCCCACCGGCCCTTGGCGACGCATCGGAGTACTCCGCCCGCGCCGAGCCCGTCACGCACGGCCCGTACCCGCTCGACATCCTGCGCCAGCCCCTCGACACCCACCTCGATCGCCGCCGTCCGGCAACCCGATGCCGCGGCGATCTGCTGAGCGCGGGCGGCGTCGACGGTCGCGGGAATGGTGACCGCGACGGGCACTCGCCCACGCACCGGATCGGGAAAACCGACCGTTCCCGGCTCGGTCGCCGCCGTGAGCCAACGGCCCAGCGCATGCTCGTGCGGCAGCGGGCTGAACTCCCCCCAACCCTGCGGGCCCTCGAGCAGCATGCCCTCGCGAACGGTGAGCCCACCGACCGGCTCGACAGTCGGAATGGCGAACACGGGCGCACGCTCGAAGTCGATCAGGGTCTGCACAACCACGTGACGCTAGCGGACGGGCCCGCCTACGGGCGGACAACGGGGCAACTGCCGGTACGTGGCCGGTGTGCCACCTAGACTGCGGCCATGGGTCGTGGCAGGTACAGCTCATGAGGAGACAGCCGATGACGAGCGCAATGTGGCGCGGGGTGTTCACCGTGGTGTCGGCCGCGGTGCTGTCAGCCGGGTCGATGGCGGTGGCCACCATCGTGGCGCCGGCCGCCGGTGCGGCCTGCCCGCCCGGGGAAACCGGTGTCACCAACGGCTGTTCGCCGTTCTGCGTGCCAGGCCGGCAACTCGATCTGGCCACCGGACTGTGCCTTCCGGTGCCGCCACCTCCTGCCGCGCCGAATGGCGTTGCGACAGCGGCCTTCTAAGCCACTACGCTGTCCGTCATGGCGCAGGTACTGACGGTCAACGTGGCCCATCCACGACCCAACACCGCCGAGGGGCGTGCCGTCACCGGCATCGACAAACGCCCCGTCGACGGAGCGGTCGCGGTGCGCGCCCCCGGCCCGATGCACGGCGGGCTCGGCAGCGGCCTCGTGGGCGACACGATCGGCGACCAACAGTTCCACGGCGGAGACGACCAGGCGGTGTACGCCTACGCACGTGAGGACCTCGACAACTGGCAGACCGAGCTGGACCGTGAGATCGCCAACGGTGTGTTCGGCGAGAATCTGACCACCGAGGGCATCGACGTCACCAACGCCGTCATCGGTGAACGCTGGCGAGTCGGGACGCACGGTCTGGAGCTCGAGGTGTCCCGGCCGCGCATCCCCTGCCGGACATTCGCGAACTGGTTGCAGATCAACGGGTGGGTCAAAACCTTTACCAGAACAGCGATTCCGGGCGCCTACCTCCGCCTGGTGACACCCGGACCGGTGTCGGCCGGCGATGAGATCGTGGTGACCGGCCGGCCGGATCACGACGTCACCGTCGGGTTGGTGTTCCGTGCCCTGACCCTGGAGCCACAGCATCTGCCCGCAGTCCTGCAGGCACCCGCGCTGCCACAGCCCCTGAAGGAGCTCGCCGAACGCCGCATCGGCACGGCGTGATCGACCGGTGAAGCTGGGTATCCCGATTTCGGCTGCGAATCGCCTTGCGGCTCTGACTATTCCGGCCAGCCGTTCTTGAGGATGATGTCGACGAAATCCTCACGCACGAACGAGTCGTCGAAGTGCGCCAGCACATCGGCGTTGACGGTGCCGAATGTCGACCCCGGGCGCTGCTGCACCCCGTCGGTGAACGCGCGCAGAATCCGGTTCTTGAAATCCGGCCGCGGATGCACCGCGGTGACAGCGCTCAGATCCTCCGGTGTCAGGTCCTCCCGGCCGATGCCGAGAACGTCGGTTTCGACGCCCGCTGTCACCAGGGCGATCTCGGGGTCCAGGAACTCGGGGACCCCAGGCGTGGTGTGCAGTGCGATGCCCAGCCATACCTTGCGCGCAGCCGCCTCGTCGAACCCGCGCTGCAACAGGAAGTCCCGGGCGGCGTTGGCTCCGTCGACCTCGAACCTCAACTGCGAGGTCGTGCGGTAAGCCTCGGTGAGTCCGATGTCGTGGAACATCGCTCCCACGTACAACAATTCGAGATCGGGCCGCAGGCCGCGGCGCAGGCCCTGCAGCGCACCGAAGTAGAAGACCCGGCGGGAATGATCGAAAAGCAGATCGTCCTCGACGTCACGGATGTACTCGGTGACGTCTCGCGTCAGCGCGGTGTCGGGCAATTCGACGCCGGCGATGTTGTTGGTCAGGGACGTGGTCATGATGTGGCTCCCAGGTTGTCGGTTCTTCGGTGGACGTAGGCGGTGCGGGTCAATGAGTCGGCGGGTGCCTGTTGATCTGAGACCAGTCTGCGTCGCCTCCGGCGGCCGGACCCGTGGCCGATGCGCCACCTTTCCCACAACAAGCGACACAATGGGCGCATGGGACACGCTGTGGGACCGCGCGAGATCGTGATCGTGGTCTTCGACGGTATGAAACTGCTGGATGCCGCAGGCCCCGCCGAGGTTTTCGCCGAGGCCAATCGATTCGGTGCCGACTACCGCCTACGAATCGCCTCAGTTGACGGCGCCGACGTCACCACCTCGATCGGCACGACGTTCGCGGTGACCGATCGCATCGCGGAGATCTGCGACGTGGACACCGTATTGGTCTCCGGCGGAGACGATCTCGTGGGCCGGCCGATCGATCCCGAGCTGGTCGCGTCGCTTCGAGATCTGCCCCTGCGGACCCGGCGGCTCGCCTCGATCTGCACAGGGTCGTTCATTCTTGCCGAGGCCGGACTGCTCGACGGTCGCCGGGCCACCACACACTGGCGGCACGCGCGGCTGTTGGCGCGGGCGTATCCGAGGATCACCGTCGAGCCTGACGCGATCTTCGTGCGGGACGGCGACGTCTACACCTCTGCGGGGGTGTCGGCGGGCATCGACCTGGCGTTGGCATTGGTGGAATCGGATTGCGGAGCCGACCTGGTGCGCGACGTCGCGCGGTCGCTCGTGGTGTACCTCAAGCGTGCAGGCGGCCAGTCCCAATTCTCCACACTGGTCGAGTCGGATGCACCCGCAGAATCCGCGCTGCGTCGGGTCACCGATGCGATCGCGGCCGATCCCGCCGCCAACCACAGTGTGAAAAGCCTTGCGGCCCTGGCTTCTTTGAGTACCCGACAGCTGACCCGGCTGTTCCAGGCCGAGCTGAGCACCACACCGGCGCGCTACGTCGAAATGGTACGGATCGATGTCGCACGGGCGGCTCTCGACGCGGGACGCCCGGTCGGCGAGACCGCCCGACTCGCCGGGTTCGGGAGCCCCGAGACCCTGCGCCGGGTGTTCACCAGCCATCTCGGGGTGTCGCCGAAGGCCTACCGGGACAGGTTCCGTACCACGTCGAGGGGCTGAACGCGGTCCTCAGACCCAGCGCGGGAGTTCCTTGCCGATCAGTGGCGCGATCTTGTCGGCCATGTAGGCATGGCCGGCGTCGGTCGGGTGGATCCCGTCGGCACCGATCAACTCCGGGCGATCGAAGAACCAGCGGTCGGCGATCGGATCGACGAAAGTGGCACCCACCTGTCGCGCTTGATCCCGCAGGATGTCGCGAACGCCCAGCAGATTGGGCGGCACGTCGGCATTCACCCATGGCGGCCCGATCACCAGCATCCGGGCGGTGGGGGCGGCCTGGCGGGCCATCGTCAGCGCGTCGTGGCTCAAGCGGGTGTAGATCCCGAGGTCGGAGTCCTTGTCGTTGCGCGATCCGAAGAACACGATCAAGGCGTCGTCAGGCTGCACCGCGCGGGCCGTGAGGTCGGCGAAGACGCTGCCGTGATTACCGCGCGCCTCGTAACCGGCGCCGCCCTCGGCCACCACATCGGCGTCCACCTGCACACCGCGCTGCGACAGCTTCTGCCAGGCCAGCGGCGCCCAGTTCCTCGGACCCATGCCGCCTTCGGCAAGCATGCCGGTGGTGTACGAGTCGCCGATCACCGAGATGTGGTTGATCTGCGGGTCCAGACCTGACGTGACATAGCGCTGCTGAGGGGTCTGCATGAACAGCCCGACCAGAAGAGCGAGCGAGACGATGAAAGTGGTCAGACGACTCACTGCAACCTCCACTGCCGGCGGGACCCATCCATCCCGGACCGCGATACGCCGAACAGCCTATGGGGTGAACCCCGGCCGAACATAAGCGGTCGATGACACACCGATAACAAGGGCATAACAACCTGTCGCGCAGCGGGTTTGGATAGTTACAGCAGTCAGCTGCGGCAGTCAGCCCGCACGGGCGGAAACCTTGTCGGACGTGTCCTCGAGCTCGGTGTCGATCCGGTGCAGTTTCGTGCCGACCGAATCAACAGGACGGATGTCGACCATCCTGCGCATCCACCGCCTGGCCGGCTCCTCCACGAGGTGATAGAGCGCTACTGCTCCCAGCAGCGCGATCGCGAACAGGCCGACGAGCGTCGCTTTGCCCGACAGCGTCGGTGTCAGGGTGAGCTCGAATTGCCTGGTGGTCCAGATCCACGCGGTATGCACCAATTCGTGCACCATGTACAGACCGAAGGAGATCTGTCCGCCGTAGACCAACAGCCGCGTCGACAGCAGCGCCGGCAGACTCCCGACGCCGACCGCCAGGGCCACCACTTGCGGGACGAACAGAATGTCGACCAGCCCGCCGGCATCGCCGACGGTGTTCAACGGGTGCGCATCGAAGAAGTACAGTCCGCCGACGATCAGGGCGCCCAGCACGATCGACAGGTAGCCCGCCCGCCGCTGGGTCTGTTCGGTCAGGTGCAGCTTGCGAACCGCCGCACACGCCAACGCACCCGCGGTGAACTGCATGACGATGCGAGGCAGCCAACTCCACGGGCTGTAGAAGTGGCCGGTGGCCATCAGCAGCACCATCGGCGGCACGGCCGCAGCGATGGCCAGCACGACCAGGCTCCGTGCCCGGGTGGCCCGCGCGATCCGGAAGATGACCAGGATCAGTGCCCCGAATAGCAGGTACGCCAACCATTCGGCACTGATCGACCAGGCCGGTCCGTCCCAGCTCGAGCCGTCGAAGTAGGGCTCGAACCACAGTTGGACGAGGAACAGCTGGCGCACATAGCTGACGGCGTTGTAGCCGCTGGTGTCCTCGGGTGGGATGTGCCCGACGTTGAGAGTGAAAATCAGCCACAGTGCCGCCAGGTGCAGCGTGACGAGGTAGACCGGCCACACCCGCGACAGCCGCAGCCACAAGAAGTGAAGCGTGGCCCGGGTGGACCAGGTCGGGCCCATCCTGTCGATGTAGTTCCAGGTCAATACGAATCCGCTGAGGATGAAGAAGAGATCGACACCCTGGGCTCCGCAATCGAGTATCGGGGCGAGCGCCTCGGTGACATCGGGTGCCACCTGGTAGAGCAAGGGCCGGAAGTGGAACAAGACCACCCACACCGCCGCAACGATGCGCAGGCCTGTCAGGGCCTTGATCTCTGCGCCGCGCACAACACCCTTTTCCGTATCCACTCAGCTGTTTCGTCACTTCGCTGTTTTGTCATGTCATAGCCGCGGCTGGCCGGGCGGATCGGCCCGCGATACGCGCAACCGGCAGCTCTCGCAGACTAGCAGCGAGCCCTCGCGCAGCGCGCCGGCCGCGCCGTGTGTGGTTCCTGGGCAAAATCCGTATACCTGCTGTCACCGGCGCGGGTGATCTTGTGCAGCAAAGCAATTCCCGTACCGCCCGCGTCACCGTGGCCGCCGGGGCCGGCGATGACGCGGCGTGTCCGATTCCTGGCCGTCGACCGAAGGTCCGGATAGGCTCGGCGACGTGATCTCTCGGGGAGGTTTGAGATGACCAGCATCGTCAGCCGCGCTGCGGCGGGCATCGGCGCTGTCCTGGCGCCACTCGGCCTGATGGCGGTAGTCACGGTGGCCACGCCGGCCGTCAGCTGGGCCGACTGCGGAGCCGGAGAATGGTGGGACCCGGTGGCGAACGTGTGCCGCCCGCCGGTCGTGCCGTTGGATTGCGAGAACGGCGCCTGGTGGGATCCGGTGGCCAACACCTGTCGCCCGCCGGTGGTGCCTCCGCCGCCGATGTGCGACAACGGCTGGTGGTGGGATCCCGTGGGCAACGCCTGCCGGCCACCGCTGATCCCGGGCTGATGACTCACACGTGATGACTCAGGGCTGAGTCATCACGGCTGGGTCATCACGGCATCGGCACGGAGGACCCGTCGTAATTGCGGGCGTTGTTGTTGAGCGAATCCATCCACGCGCGCAGCTTGGCCTGGCCGACCAACGCCGGGATGGCACCGTTGGCCGGGGTATTCGGAACGGCGTCGGTGGGCTGCCACGGCTGGCAACCGCTGGTCTTGAACGCCTTGTCGGTGGCCTCGATCGTGATGACCTGCGGCTTCTTACTGAAGGCGTTGTCGATGATGTCGCCGCCGTGCAGATCGGCCATCCGCTTCCAGTAGCAGGTGCCGCCCTCGACCGGGCCCGCCGACGCGTAGTTGCCAGGCTGGACGTCGGTACCGACGATGAAGAGACCGTCGTGGTCGATCACCCCTGACGCCGCCGGCGCGGGCGCCCCCGCAGGTGCAGCGGGAGGAGCAGCCGGAGCAGCCTCCACCGGACCGGGCGGCGGACCAGGTGCGGGCACCGGCATCGGCGCCTCCGGATCCGCGGCGGCGATGCCACTGAACGCCCCACCTGCGGACACCGCCAAAGCGGCGGCGAAGATCACGGCTTTCATCGGCTTCATGAAAACCGAGCGTACCGGGTATGGCGAACTGGTCGGGCCCGCTTGCGCCGAGGTCTACGTCGCCAGAACCCCGCTGACGTGATCTGTGGCACGCTCGCGGAGTGGAGCTTCCGCGTCCTGATCCAGATGCCCCCCACCTGGCCGACGTCGTCCCTTCTGTCCTCGCCGCGATGGGAGTGCCCGGTTTCGATGCGCGACTGTCCTGGCCCGGCCCGATCTGTGGCGCATGCGTCTTGCTGATCGACGGGCTCGGCGCCGAGCTGCTCGCCGCCCATGCCGACGATGCCCCGGTGTTGACCCAGCTGGCCGGTCGGTCGGCCTCCCGGACGTTGGATGTCGGGTTTCCCTCGACCACGGCGGCCGGATTGGCGGCGATCGGCACCGGATGCCGATCGGGCGAGCACGGCCTTGTCGGCTACTCGTTCCGGGTCCCCGAGGCCGGCCCGGAATTCGACGTCGTCAACGCGCTGCGGTGGCGTCCTCACCCGTGGGGCCCGGACCTGCGTGACCGGGTGGTACCCGAACGGATCCAACCGTTGCCCACCACGTTCGAACGGGCGGGAGCGGCCGGGTTCGAGGTCTCGGTGGTTTCGGCCGCCGAACACGCCGGTTCCGGCTTGAGCCGGGCGATCCTGCGCGGCGGGACCTACGTCGGCGTGCACGCCCTCGGCGATCTCGCGGCCGGAGTCATCGCCGCCGTCGCAGGCCGTGGCTTCTGCTACGGATACCACGCCGACCTCGACCTGGTAGGTCACCTGCACGGGCCCGGCTCCCCCGCGTGGCGCATGCAGTTGCGGCAGGTCGACCGCCTGGTGGAGTCTATATTGGCGGCGCTGCCGTCAGAGTGTCTGCTGGCTGTGGTGGCCGACCACGGCATGGTCAGCGTTGACCAGGCCCACGTGACCGACATCGACGAGTGCGGACCGCTGCTCGAAGGGGTGGCCGCGGTCGGTGGCGAAGCCCGCGCCCGCCACATCTACACCGCTGACGGGGCGGCCGATGACGTCCTCGCCGCGTGGCGCGCCACCCTGGCCGATTCCGCGTGGGTGTTGTCCCGCGACGAGGCCATCGCCGCTGGTTGGTTCGGCGCCCGGGTGCGCGATGGCGTCCGGAATCGCATCGGCGACGTCGTCGCTGCCGCCCGTGGATCGGCCGCGATGCTGCGCCGAACTGCCGAACCCCTCGAGTCCGCGTTGGTCGGCCACCACGGTTCGCTGACGAGTGCTGAGCAAAAAATCCCGCTTTTGTCGGCAATTGGATGAGTGAAGCACCCGACCGGAACAGGCTTAGATGGGCTAAGATTCACCGCATGAAGCTTGCAGGCCTGGCAGCAATCGGCGCCGCGGCGGCTATCGCCTTCGCCGCTCCCGCACATGCCGAGATCGACACCGATTTCGCTAATGAGCTGCACACATTCGGTATCTATGGGCAGCGTGACTACAACGCGTGGATCGCCAAGATCATGTGCAAGCGACTGCACAACGGGGTCGACCACAACGCACAGGACTCGGTCGGTTTCGTGAAGAAGCAACTGGCCAAGGACAGCTCCGACGCGCAGGCGTGGCAGTTCCTGGGCACCGCCATCAACTACTACTGCCCCGATCAGCGCTTTATCTACGAACAGGCCGCCACGCGGCCGTAGTCTGATTTCCGACGCCGATCTGACGAGTCTTGGAGCGAGATGTTGAACCGCAAGAGTGTCAATGACCTGATCCGCGGCGGCGTGGCCGCCTGTGCGGTCGCCGCCAGCCTCGCCGGCGCCGGCCTGGCCGGGGCCGGTGTCGCGTCGGCCGACGCCACCGACGACTACCCGATCCCCAACCGGATCCTCAAGACGCCGTGCACCGCCGAGCAGATCATGGCCGCGGCCCGCGACGTCGAGCCCGTGTACTACGAGCGCTACATGATCGACTACAACAACAAGCCGGTCGCCGACCAGCAGGGCGCCCAGGACCGCATCCACTGGTTCTTCTCACTGGATTACGCCGGCCGCCGTCAGTACTCGGAGAACATGGCGACCAACGCGTTCTTCGAGAACATGTCCTGGCGCTGGCCGAACTGGGCCAAGCTGTTCTTCAACAACAAGGGCGTCGCGGCCAACACCACCGACGTCTGCCAGAACTACCCGCCCAACGACATGTCCGTTTGGAACTGGCACTAGTCACAAGATTTCCACCGGGCTGGGTCTGGCGGCCGACACGGCAGCGGGGCCCAGCCCATTCCGTTAGCTCCATCACAGTGGGCAGCTTCGCTTGGCCCGGTCTGTACCTGGCGCGCGACGAATATGGCTGCCTGACCTCGGCATACGTGCCCTGTGACGACGTTGAACGCCGTCACCGGCCGGCAGCATCGCGGCTGTGGCGTCACAGCTGTGTCACCGTTTTGCCACTCATTTAAATAGGCTAATATCTCGCTAACTTCAGTTAGCCATTCGGCTAGACAACGAGGCATGATCGAGGTGAACATGGTGCACAGGTACTGCCCCATCGACTGCCGTGCCGTCGGTATGTCGACCTCGCCCTGCCTACCCATTGCCCACATTGCCCACTACCGACGGACCGGTGCCCTTCCACGATGACCAATGCGACGAAAAGCTCTCGCCGGAAACAGTTTTCGATTTCGGGCCTGGCCAAGAAGTTCTGGATTCCATTGATCATCATCGCGGTGGTGTTGGTCGGCGGATTCACGGTGATGCGGGTACGCACGTTCTTCGGCGCAGGTGACGGCTCCGGCTTCGCCAGCGCCAAGGTCGATGACACCAAACCCTTCGACCCCAAGGTCGTGGTCTACGAGATCTACGGCGAGCCGGGCGCCACTGCCGACGTGAACTACCTCGATCTGGACGCGCAACCGCAGCGCATCGACGGGGTCAGCCTGCCGTGGACGCTGCGCTTGGAGTCCACCGCACCGTCGGTCTTCCCCAACATCGTGGCCCAGGGCAACGGCAGCACGATCAGCTGCCGGATCACCGTCGATGACGAACTCAAGGACGAGAGAACCTCCAACGGCGTCAACGCCCAGACCTTCTGCTTGGTGAAATCTGCATGAGCACCCACGACGCCCCGACCGACGCCTTCCCGGTCACTGGGCCAGGGCCTGCCAAGCACGGCGGGATCGCCAAGTGGATCCGGCGCCTGGCGGTGCCGATCATCATCGGCTGGATCGCCGTCATCGCTGCCCTGAACACCGTCGTTCCCCAGCTCGAAGAAGTCGGGAAGATGCGCTCGGTGTCCATGAGCCCGGACGAGGCGCCGTCGATGATCGCGATGAAGCGCGTCGGCGAGGTGTTCCAGGAGTTCAAGTCCAACAGCTCGGTCATGGTCGTGCTCGAAGGCGAAGAGCCGCTGGACATCAAGGCCCACGATTACTACGACGAAGTCGTCGCCAAGCTCGAGGCCGACAACGCGCATGTCGAGCACGTCCAGGATTTCTGGGGCGATCCGCTGACCGCCTCCGGCGCGCAGAGCTCCGACGGCAAGGCCTCCTATGTGCAGGTCTACACCGCCGGTAACCAGGGCGAGGCGCTGGCCAACGAATCCGTCGAGGCCGTCCAGAAGATCGTCGAAAGTGTCACTCCCCCACCCGGGGTCAAGGCGTATGTGACCGGCCCGGCCGCGCTGGCGGCCGACCAGCACATCGCCGGTGACCGCAGTGTGCAACTGATCACGGCGCTGACGTTCGTGGTCATCATCATCATGCTGCTGCTCGTCTACCGCTCCATCGTCACGGTGATCCTCACCCTGGTGATGGTGGTGCTGTCACTCTCGGCCGCCCGCGGCCTGATCGCGTTCCTGGGCTACTACGACATCATCGGGCTCTCGACGTTCGCCACCAACCTGCTGGTGACGCTGGCCATCGCGGCGGCCACCGACTACGCGATCTTTCTGATAGGCCGATATCAAGAGGCCCGAAGTGTCGGCGAGGACCGGGAACAGGCGTACTACACGATGTTTCACGGCACCGCGCATGTGGTGCTGGGCTCGGGCCTGACCATCGCCGGCGCCACACTGTGTCTGCACTTCACAAACCTGCCGTACTTCCAGTCACTGGGTATCCCGCTGGCCATCGGCATGGTCACCGTGGTCGTCGCCGCCCTGACTCTCGGCTCGGCCATCATCACGGTGGCCAGCAAGTTCGGCAAGACGCTGGAACCCAAGCGGGCCATGCGGACTCGTGGCTGGCGCAAGATCGGCGCCGCGGTGGTGCGCTGGCCCGGACCGATCCTGGTCGCCACCATCGCCCTGTCGCTGATCGGCCTGTTGACCCTGCCCGGCTACAAGACCAACTACAACGACCGCAAATACCTGCCGCCGGACCTGCCGGCCAACACCGGGTACGCCGCTTCCGACCGGCACTTCTCGCAGGCCCGGATGAACCCCGAATTGCTGTTGATCGAAAGCGATCACGATCTGCGCAACCCGGCGGACTTCCTGGTCATCGACCGGGTCGCCAAGCGAATCTTCCAGGTGCCCGGCATATCTCGCGTCCAGGCCATCACGCGTCCGCAGGGAACGCCGATCGAACACACCTCGATCCCGTTCCAGATCAGCATGCAGGGCACCACGCAGATGATGAACATGAAATACATGCAGGACCGCATGAAGGACATGTTGAAGATGGCCGACGAGATGCAGACGACGGTCGACACCATGCAGCAGATGCTCGTGCTGGTCAAGCAGATGTCGGACACCACCCACAGCATGGTCGGCAAGATGCACACCATGGTCGCCGATGTTGCCGAAATGCGGGATCACATAGCCGATTTCGATGACTTCCTACGGCCGATCCGCAACTACCTGTACTGGGAACCGCACTGCTTCGACATTCCCATGTGCTGGTCGATCCGGTCGATCTTCGACGCGCTCGACGGCATCGACACCATGACCGATGACATCCAGAAGATGATGCCGGACATGGATCGCCTCGATCAGCTGATGCCGCAGATGCTGACGATCATGCCGCCGATGATCGCGACGATGAAGAACATGAAGAACATGATGCTGACCATGCAGGCCACGATGGGCGGTCTGCAGGATCAGATGGAAGCGATGATGGAGAACCAGACGGCCATGGGCCAGGCGTTCGACGCTTCCAAGAATGACGACTCGTTCTATCTGCCGCCGGAAACCTTCAACAATCCGGACTTCAAACGCGGCATGAAGATGTTCCTGTCTCCCGACGGGCACGCGGTGCGGTTCATCATCAGCCATGAGGGCGACCCCATGAGCCCCGAGGGAATCTCCCACATCGCGGCGATCCAGAACGCCGCGAAGGAGGCGGTCAAAGGCACCCCGCTGGAGGGCTCCAAGATCTACCTCGGCGGTACCGCGTCGACCTTCAAGGACATGCAGGAAGGCGCCAACTACGACCTGCTGATCGCCGGAATCGCCGCGCTGTGCCTGATCTTCATCATCATGCTGATCCTCACCCGCAGCGTGGTGGCCGCAGCGGTGATCGTGGGCACCGTGGTGCTGTCCCTCGGCGCATCCTTCGGTCTGTCGGTGCTCATCTGGCAGCACCTGA
>NZ_JTJW01000004.1 GCF_000805385.1 Mycolicibacterium setense
ATCGGACGGATCGTGTTGATGAGTGGGGATCTGGGTCAGCTCAACGGGCTGCCGGTGTCGGTGATCATCCGCACCACCCTGCAAGACCTCGAATCCCGCGCCGGGATCGGCGTCAGCGGTGGTGGCATCAAGATCCCGATCAAAGATGTCATCCGGATGGGGGCTCATGCCCATCATCATTTGGTGGTCTTCGATGAGGCTACCGGGGCGGCGGTGAACTATTTCCGGGCCCGCCGCATCGCCAGCCCGGCCCAGCGGATCATGTTGATCGCCCGCGACGGGGGTTGTACGAAACCGTGCTGCACCGTCGGCGCGTATGGCTGCCAGGTTCATCACGCGGTGGCGGATTGGGCCGATGGTGGGAACACCAATGTCGATGAGATGGCCCTGGCCTGTGGTCCCGACAACCGCATGGTGCACACCGACGGCGGCTACACCACGACAATCAACGCCCGCGGCGAGGTCGAATGGCACCCACCCGCCGACCTCGACCACGGCCAACATCGCATCAACTATCACCACCGCCCCGAACTGCTGCTCACCCCACCCGACCCAAACCCCACATCCACGCCCACACCCACACCCGAGGTCGACCCTCAACCCGGCACCACCTCAACCCCCGAACCCGAACCGCAGTGGGAACCCATTCCTGACCTGACACAGCACCACGACCCGGAGCCAGCCTCCGACCCGGTGTGGGAACTTGAACCCGACCTTGCGCCCACCCCCCAACAGGATCCGGACTCCGACTGGGACTTGGCGCCCGACCACGTGCCGCAACCGCACTGGGACGAATGTGACCTGGATTGGGACCAATGGGACCTGGAGCGCGACACAAACTTCGTCCCACCCGCAGCCATTCCAACCCATGAGCGATACCTCTGGGACACAGAATCATTCGACCCGGCAATCCCGCCCGGCTGGGAACTGCTGCACGACACGCCACCGCACGACCCCAACCCATGGCAACCCATCGACAACCATGCCCTCACAGCCAAACCGGTACGCGGCCCCTGACAAACGCGCAAGCCCGACGCTTGCCCACCCCGCGCGCAACCCGCCGCGCTCAACCCGCCGCACGGAAACGCTGCACACCTCAGCGTCGCGCGCGTGGGCAAAACGATTGCGCGCGTGGGCGAAATGACCACGCTTGGCGGTCCGGCGGTCCCATTGACCGAGCATTCGTGGCCGACCCCGCGCACCACCGTGGGCTTCGAGGGGTGAGCTGACAGGGCAGGTCTGTGAGCCAGCCGAACACCGATACTCCGGCGCTTGCGGTTACGAGATCCGCCACGGCAATTCACCAGCCGTTCTCGACCATTGTCGGCAATTTTATTGCGCCGGGCCGAAAAGGAAATTTCCACCAAAATGTCCACCGAAAATCGGCATTAAATGGATGGCCATTTAAAAGCATGCCGCCGAAAATAGGCGATGGATTTCGGGCTGAAGCCGTCGTGGTACCCTCGCTGCGCGCAAGCCCAAGAACCTTGTTGAGCTGTGTGAAACCGCTACGCCCGGTCTGGGCGCTTGCGCTTGGGAATGGTCTCTTCGGCGACCTTGTCGCGTTTCGCTGCCCGCTTTTCCTTGATGGTCATCGCCGGTTTTTTGGGCAGGCGGCCTTGGGATTTGTCAGCCATCGTTGCTCCTTGTCGCAAACAATCACTGAGCCCGACCATACATCAGAAAAAAATAAAAGCCAGTCGTGGAATTCGTGCCGTCAGGCCGGGCGATGCCTGACGTTCGGGGTGGCACTGTCGGGTCCGCGATGCAGTCCCGGCGCCAGCATCGCCACGCGGTGCCGGTAGTCGCGGTATTGATCGCCAAGGCCGGCCACCAGGTCGTGCTCTTCGAGTTGGATCGCCACCAGAATGTAGGCGGTGCTGACGGCCGCGAACAGCAGATGACCTGCCGTCATCGTCGGGATGGCCCAGAACGCCACGATGAACCCGGCCATGATCGGGTGCCGGATCACCCGGTACAGCATCACCGTTCGGAATCCCAGCTCCTGATACGGCCGGCCGCGCCAGTTGAGCCACACCTGCCGCAGCCCGAACAGGTCGAAGTGGTTGATCATGAACGTCGAGCTGAACACCATTGCCCACCCGGCCCAGAACAATGTCCACAGAACCACTTGTCCCGCAGCGGATTCCACGCTCCACACGATCGCGGGCATGGTGCGCCACTGCCAGTACAGCAGGAACAGCGCCAGGCTGGACAACAGCACGTAGGTGCTGCGTTCGATGACTTGCGGGACGATCCGGGTCCACATGCGTTTGAACGCGGGCCGGGCCATCACGCTGTGCTGAATGGCGAACACCGACAACAGCAGCAGGTTGACCAGCACCGCCTCGGCGGTCGGTGCGGCGATACCGGAATCGACCGTGCGGGGCACCACGAAGTCGCCGACGAAGGCGATCGCGTAGAAGAAGGCCACGACGAATGCCAGATAGCTCGCGATTCCGTAGCCGATGACGAGTAGGCGGTTCATGGTGACCTCCTGCCACCGGCCGGACAGATGCCGCGCGCTGCTGCCGGCCGCAGTGGTGACCTATCTACGGTAGACCTTGAATTCCCAGGTGAACAGGGGTCTGCGCGTCCTCGGGTACAGCGTGCGGGCGTGGTCAACCGAGCAAGTGCGTAAGGATCCGCCCGTGGGCCGTCAAGAAACCGTCGAGATCGACGGCGGGCGCCCCGGCGCGGAGTAGACCGGCAGGCATGCGATACGACACAGCGACGGAGTTTCCTGCCACCGTGGTTGCCCTGATTCCCCTCGGGCGCTCGAGGCGGAACCCGCGATGAGCGAGATGCTTCAGATCATCGCGCTCATGGCGGTTCCGGTTGCGATACTGCTGGGCCTGCGCTCCGTGGTGGCCTGTCAGAACCGTCGACTGGACTCCCAGGCGTCCACGCCGTACCGGGCGGATGCCGTCGAGTTCAGCGGCTCCGTGACTCCGCTGGGAAACGCTAGACCCGTTTGAGCAAGACGGCCTGCTCGAATGGCAGGCGCGCGAACGGGCGGCGCATGGCACCGGTTACATGCTCGGCCGCCTCGGCCTTGGACACCACCCGGGGCTCACTGACGTCGATGGTCTTACCGTGGCGGCGGATGCGCGCGTGACCGGCCGCGGTGATGTTCTTCAACCAGTCCCGATCCGGACCGTACGTCAGCATGATGGCCACACCGTCGTCGGTGCTGAAGACACTCAATGGGGTCCGGAAGGTCTTCCCGGATTTCCTGCCGACGTGCTCGAGGATGCCGAACGTCGGCGCCCAGCCCGCCCACACGCGCTGGATGGGGTTGGTCACATAACGGTTGAACCTGGCCAGCGATTGCGGTAACTGCATGCTCACCATCAAACTCGTGAGTTATGGCCTATCTCAAGCCCCCTTGGTTTGTTCGCGCAGTGTTCAACCGGATCGCGATGGCCACCGGAGTCGGCCACAGCGAGACCTTGACCGTGACCACCCGAGTCAGCAAACAGCCCCAGCAGATCCCCGTCGTGGTCCCCGAGGTCGGCGGAGTGAAATATCTGGTCTCGACCCGTGGGGAATCGGAATGGGTGCGCAATATTCGGGCCAACCCGCAGGTGACGCTCGGCGGCTCGAGCTACCTCGCGGCCGAGGTTCCGGTCGATCAGCGCGCGCCGATCATCGCGGCCTACCGCCCGCTGGCCGGCAAGGTGGTGGAGGGCTACTTCCGTGACCTGCCCGACGACGCCGATCATCCGGTGTTCGCGCTGACGCCGGCCGGGTGATCGTTACCACTACACCCTGTAGTGGACGGATTTGCGCCGACTGGGACACTGGTGGCCATGCGTGTTGACGAACCGCACTTCCAGCGATCGGCCCAGCTGTTCGCCGATGCCTGCGCAGTGATCCCCGGCGGAGTGAACTCCCCGGTGCGTGCCTTCAACTCCGTCGGCGGCACCCCCCGGTTCATCACCTCGGCCAAGGGCTATTGGCTGACCGATGCGGACGACAACCGCTATGTCGACCTGGTCTGCTCCTGGGGCCCGATGCTGTTGGGTCACGCCCACCCGGCGGTGGTCGAGGCGGTGCAGCAGGTGGCGGCCAACGGGCTGAGCTTCGGCGCCCCGACGCCGTCGGAGACCGAACTGGCCGCCGAGATCATCGATCGCGTGGCTCCCGTCGAGCGGCTGCGGCTGGTCAACTCGGGCACCGAAGCCACGATGAGCGCGATCAGGCTGGCCCGCGGCTACACCGGCCGGGCAAAGATCATCAAATTCTCCGGCTGCTATCACGGCCACAGTGACGCGCTGCTGGCCGACGCCGGCTCGGGTGTGGCCACCTTGGGGCTGCCGTCATCGCCCGGGGTCACCGGTGCGGCGGCGGCCGACACCATCGTGCTGCCGTACAACAACGTCGCCGCGGTGGAGGAGATCTTCGGCCGGTTCGGCGACGAAATCGCTTGCGTCATAAGTGAAGCCAGCCCCGGCAACATGGGTACGGTGGCCCCGCTGCCCGGGTTCAACGCGGCGTTGCGCCGGATCACCGCGGCCCACGGCGCGTTGCTGATCCTCGACGAGGTGATGACGGGTTTCCGGGTGAGCCGGGCCGGTTGGTACGGGCTGGATCCCGTCGACGCCGATCTGTTCACCTTCGGCAAGGTGATGAGCGGCGGGCTGCCCGCCGCGGCGTTCGGCGGCAGCGCCGAGGTGATGGGGCGGCTCGCGCCGCTCGGGCCGGTGTACCAGGCCGGGACGCTGTCCGGGAACCCGGTGGCGATGGCGGCCGGGCTGGCGACGCTGCGCAATGCCGACGACGCCGCCTATGCCCGGCTGGATGCCAACGCCGACCGGCTGGCCGGTCTGCTCACCGGTGCCCTGACCGAGGCCGGGGTGGCCCACCGTGTGCAGCGCGCAGGCAACATGCTGAGCGTGTTCTTCACCGATGAGCAGGTCGACGACTTCGCCGCGGCCAAGGCCACCGAAACCTGGCGCTTCCCACCGTTCTTCCATGCGCTGCTGGAGGCGGGGGTGTATCCGCCGTGCAGTGCGTTCGAAACATGGTTCGTCTCAGCGGCATTGGATGACGAGGCGTTCTCCCGCATCGCTGACGCGCTGCCCGGCGCGGCCCGTGCCGCCGCGGAGGCCCGGCCGTGACCGAACGCGCGTCATCCGTCAGAACCACCGTGCACGTGATGCGTCACGGTGAGGTGTTCAACCCCGAGAAGGTGCTCTACGGCCGGTTGCCCGGGTACCACCTGTCCGAGCGCGGGCAGGTCCAGGCGCGGGCCGCCGCGGACTGGCTGGCGGAGAAGGACATCGTCTACGTGGTGGCCTCTCCGTTGGAGCGGGCGCAGGAAACCGCCGCGCCGATCGCCGAGCGTCACGGGTTGCCGATCTTCACCGACGAGGCCCTCATCGAGTCGTGGAACATGTTCGAGGGGGAGCGGGTGGCCCCCGGCGACGGTGCCCTGCGCGACCCGCGGAACTGGCCGAAGCTGCGCAACCCTGCCAAGCCTTCCTGGGGTGAGCCCTACGCCGAGATCGCTCCCAGGATGATGGCCGCCATGCACCGGGCCCGGGAGAAGGCGGCCGGGCATGAGGCGGTGTGCGTCAGCCATCAGCTTCCGGTGGAGACGCTGCGCCGGGCGATGACCGGACGCAAGCTCGCCCATCTGCCGTTGCCGCACAGCCGGCTGTGCGATCTGTCCTCGATCACGTCGTTCACGTTCGACGGCGACAAGCTGATCCGATGGGGCTACACGGAGCCCTGGGGAATCTGAATGACGTCGTTGGTCGCCCGGGTGAGTGCGGCGGTGCTGGCAGGGCTGGTGCTGCTCACCGGTTGCTCGACGGGTGACGACGCGGTGGCCCAGGGCGGCACCTTCGAGTTCGTCGCACCTGGCGGCAAGACCGACATCTTCTACGATCCGCCCGAAAAGCGCAGCACCCCAGGCAAACTGAGCGGGCCTGACCTCACCGATCCGAGCAAGACGCTTTCGTTGGAGGATTTCGCCGGCAAGGTCGTGGTGATCAACGTGTGGGGCCAGTGGTGTGGCCCGTGCCGGGCCGAGATCGGCCAGCTGCAGAAGGTCTACGAGGCGACGCGTGGCGCCGGAGTTGCCTTCCTGGGCATCGACGTGCGGGACAACAACCGTGATGCGGCAGTCGATTTCGTCACCGACCGCAATGTCACCTTCCCGTCCATCTATGACCCGGCGATGCGCACCATGATCGCGTTCGGCGGCAAGTACCCGACGACGGTGATTCCGTCGACCGTGGTGCTGGACCGTCAGCACAGGGTGGCCGCGGTGTTCCTGCGTGAGCTGCTGGCCGACGATCTGCAGCCGGTGGTGGAGCGGCTGGCCTCGGAGCCGGCCGGCGTACCGGGGCCGCAGAAATGACCGGTTTCGCCGAGATCGCGGCCGCCGGGCCGGTGCTGCTGGCGTTGGGAATCAGTGTGCTGGCCGGCCTGGTGTCGTTCGCCTCGCCGTGTGTGGTGCCGTTGGTGCCCGGCTATCTGTCCTATCTGGCCGCGGTGGTCGGGGTCCAGGAGACCCCGGTGCTCACCGAGGCGGGCACGACAAGGCAGGCGACCCGGACCGCGCGGCTGCGGGTCGCCGGCGCGGCGGCGTTGTTCGTCGCGGGATTCACCGTGGTATTTCTGCTCGGCGCGGTCGCCGTCCTCGGGATGACAACCACGCTGATCGCCAATCAGGTTCTGCTGCAACGTATCGGCGGTGTGGTCACGATCGTGATGGGCCTGGTCTTCGTCGGCTTCATCCCGGCGCTGCAACGTCAGGCGCGCTTCGCACCCCGGCAGTGGTCCACCATGGCCGGGGCCCCGTTGCTTGGCGCGGTGTTCGCGCTGGGCTGGACTCCGTGCCTCGGTCCGACGCTGACCGGGGTGATCGCGGTGGCCTCGGCCACCGACGGCGCCACCGTGGCCCGCGGTGTGGTGCTGGTGCTTGCCTACTGCTTCGGTCTTGGCATCCCGTTCGTGCTGCTGGCGCTCGGATCGGCGCGGGCGGTGACGGGCCTGGGCTGGTTGCGCAGGCACACCCGGACCATTCAGATCTTCGGCGGTGTGCTGCTGATCCTGGTGGGTGCCGCGCTGGTGACGGGCCTGTGGAGCGAGTTCGTGTCGTGGGTGCGTGACGCCTTCGTCAGTGATGTGAGGCTGCCGATATGACCCAGTTGTCCCCGCGAGCAGACACAAAGTCGCAGAAATCGGGTGGCCCTGGTGCGATTCAGCGTCTGCTCGCTCTGATGCGCAACACCTGGCGAACCCTCACCTCCATGGGAACCGCGCTGGTGCTGCTGTTCCTGCTGGCACTCGGCGCGATCCCGGGCGCGTTGTTGCCGCAACGCAGCCTCAACGAGTCCAAGGTCGACGAGTACCTGGCCGCCCATCCCACGCTTGGGCCCTGGCTCGATCGCGTGCAGGCCTTCGACGTGTTCTCCAGCTTCTGGTTCACCGCCATCTACGTGCTGCTGTTCATCTCTCTGGTGGGCTGTCTGACACCGCGGATGATCGAGCATTTCCGCAACCTGCGGGCAGTGCCGGTGCCCGCGCCACGCAATCTGGGCCGACTGCCCAAACACCACGCCGAGCAGGTCAACGCCGAGGCCGACGTGGTCGCCGAGACCGTGGCGCAGCGGCTGAAGGGCTGGCGCAAGGTCACCCGCAAGCAAGACGACGAGATCACAGAGATATCCGCAGAGAAGGGTTATCTGCGCGAGTTCGGCAACATCGTCTTCCACTTCTCGCTGCTGGGCCTGCTGGTGGCGGTGGCCGCGGGCAAGCTGTTCGGCTACGAGGGCAACGTCATCGTCATCGCCGACGGCGGTCCCGGATTCTGCACCGCCTCGCCGGCGGCCTTCGACTCGTTCCGGGCCGGCAACACCGTCGACGGCACCTCGCTGAGCCCGATCTGTCTGCGGGTCAACGACTTCGACGCGCATTATCTGCCCACGGGCCAGGCGTTGTCGTTCGCCGCCAACATCGACTACCAGTCCGGGGAGGATCTGGCCGCCAACATCTGGCAGCCCTACCGACTCGAGGTCAACCACCCGCTTCGCATCGGTGGCGACCGCGTCTACCTCCAGGGCCACGGCTATGCACCGACCTTCACGGTGACGTTCCCCGACGGCCAACAGCGCAGCCAGACCATCCAGTGGCGCCCAGAGGAACAGATGACGCTGCTGTCCTCCGGGGTGATGCGGATCGACCCTCCGGCCGGTACCTATCCCGATGCCGACGAGCGTCGCAAACACCAGATCGCGATCCAGGGCCTTTTCGCTCCCACGAAGCAGCTTGAGGGCACGCTGTTGTCGTCGAGCTTCCCGGCGCTCAACGACCCGGCGGTGGCGGTCGACATCTACCGCGGTGACACGGGCCTCGATACCGGCCGGCCGCAGTCGTTGTTCTCGCTGGATCCCCGGTTGATCGATCGCAAGCAGCTGACCAAGGTGGCGCGGGTCAACCTGGTGGAAGGCCAGGACACCCGCCTCGATGACGGCACCAAGGTCCGGTTCGACGGCGCGGTGCCCTTCGTCAACCTGCAGGTCTCGCACGACCCGGCCCAGGTGTGGGTCCTGGTGTTCGCGATGTCGATGATGGCCGGGTTGCTGGTGTCTTTGGTGGTGCGCCGGCGCCGCATCTGGGTTCGGGTCCAGCCGGCTGGGGCAGGTACGGTGAACGTCGAGCTGGGCGGGCTGGCCCGTACCGACAACTCCGGTTGGGGCGATGAGTTCGAGAAGCTGACCGGGCGGCTGTTGGAGGGGTACGAACAGCCGGCAGGAGAGAAGGACGCATGAATACCGAGCACATCGACATCGGGCTGGCCAGGTACTCCGACTGGGCGTTCACGTCGTCGGTGGTGGTCCTGGTCGGCGCGCTGATCCTGCTCGCCGTCGAGTTGGCCTACAGCCGCGGCCGGCGGGTCGAAAATCGTGAACTGGTCGGCGCCACCGTCGGCGCCGACAGTGCCACCCCCGGCGTCGTGGCCGAGGAACAGCGTCGGCCCTTCGACGAGCGGGTCGGCAAGACCGGTCTGGCGCTGACCTACGTCGGCATCGGCATGCTGTTCATCTGCATCGTGTTGCGCGGCCTGGCCACCTCGCGGGTGCCCTGGGGCAACATGTACGAGTTCATCAACCTGACCAGCTTCTGCGGCCTGGTCGCCGCGGCGGTCGTGCTGCGCAAGCCGCAGTACCGCGTGCTGTGGGTTTTCGTGCTCGTTCCCGTGCTGATCCTGCTGACCGTGTCCGGGCGCTGGCTGTACTCCAATGCCGCGCCCGTGATGCCCGCGCTGCAGTCGTACTGGCTGCCCATCCACGTGTCGGTGGTCAGCCTCGGGTCCGGTGTGTTCCTGGTGGCCGGTGTGGCCAGCATCCTGTTCCTGCTGAAGATGTCGCCGCTGGCAGACCGAGACAATGCGCTCGGGCGGATCATCGAACGGCTGCCCGACGGTCAGACGCTGGACCGGATCGCCTACCGCACCACGATCTTCGCGTTCCCGATCTTCGGCTTCGGCGTGATCTTCGGCGCGATCTGGGCCGAGGAGGCCTGGGGCCGCTACTGGGGCTGGGACCCCAAGGAAACGGTGTCGTTCATCGCGTGGGTGGTGTACGCGGCGTATCTGCACGCGCGTTCGACCGCGGGGTGGCGGGACCGTAAGTCGGCCTGGATCAACGTCGTGGGTTTCGTCGCGATGGTGTTCAACCTGTTCTTCATCAACCTGGTGACCGTTGGCCTGCATTCGTACGCCGGGGTTGGCTAGGCACCGTCAGGGTGGTGAGATGACCGCGCGCCCAGAGGTTGTGGCGCGGCTGCGGTCCGGCCGGGAGTGTGTGGAAAAGAGGGGATTTCGTGTCCGAACCAGTGTCTGAACCGGTGCAGGAGTCAGAGTCCGAGCCGGTGTCGCAGCCGTCCGAAACGCAGGAGGCTGCGGCGCAGGACAGCGGCGAGCCGTCAACGGACGCCCCGCTCGAGGAACCGACCCCGACCCATGAGGCGGCACCGCCGGCCCAGACCCATGAGGCGGCACCCGCGTCCCAGGTCCATGACGCGGCACCCGCGCCCGCCGACCCAACGCGCTCAGACCCACCGCCGGCCGTCGCCCCGGCTCCCGTCGTCGAACTGCCGCCTGTCCCATCGGTATTCGCCCCGGTGCCCGGATTCCGCAGTCAGCAACGGTTCAGCAATCCCGCCGAGCCCGGGGTCTCCACTCCGCTGCCGGCGGAGTGGACCGCCCCGACGCCGCCGCACGGTATCCCGGTGATCACCGCGCCGCCGGTGCCCGCGAGCTTCGATCCGCCGGCCGCAGGGCTCTTCGCGCCCCCCGTGGTCGCAGGCCCCCAGCCGCCGGCCGCCCCAGGCGATTTCGCCACGCCGTACCGGGATCTGTCCACCGACGCGTTGCTCGGCCAGCGCAAGAACCCGCCCACCTCGGGGTGGCGCAAGGCCCTCTATGTGGCGTCGTTCAAACAGGTCAACGTCGGTGAGAGCCCGAAGATCACGCATCGCAACAACCTGATCGCGGAGGTCAGCCAGCCGCTGCAGGGCTGCTACCGGATCGCGCTGATGTCGTTGAAGGGCGGCGTGGGCAAGACCACGATCACCGCGACGCTGGGCGCCACGTTCGCCTCGATCCGCGGTGATCGGGTGGTTGCGGTGGATGCCAACCCTGACCGAGGCACGCTGAGCCAGAAGGTGCCGCTGGAGACGGCGGCGACGGTGCGGCACCTCCTGCGCGACGCCGAAGGCATCGAGCGCTACAGCGACGTGCGGGCTTACACGTCACAGGGCCCGAGCCGCCTGGAGGTGCTGGCTTCCGAGAGTGATCCGGCGGTGTCGGAGGCGTTCAGTTCCGACGACTACCTGCGTGCACTGGAGGTGCTGGAGCGGTTCTACAGCCTGGTGCTCACCGACTGCGGGACGGGGCTGATGCATTCGGCCATGTCGGCGGTGCTCTCCAAGGCCGACGTGCTTGTGGTGATCAGCTCGGGTTCGGTGGACGGGGCGCGCAGCGCGTCGGCGACGCTGGACTGGCTCGACGCCCACGGACATCAGGATCTGGTGCGCAATTCCATCGCGGTGATCAACGCGGTGCGGCCGCGGTCGGGCAAGGTCGATCTTGCCAAGGTGGTGGACCACTTCTCCCGGCGCTGCCGTGCGGTGCGGCTGGTGCCGTTTGATCCGCATCTGGAGGAGGGCGCCGAGATCAGCCTGGACCGCCTCAAGCCCGGCACTCGCGAGGCGCTGATCGAACTGGCCGCGGTGGTGGCGTCTGATTTTCCCGGGGCGCGCCGGCAGTTGGCCCCGCGGGCCTGACGCAGGTCAGCTGCGGGGATTGTCGCCGTGCCCGAGCCGGCGCAAGAAATCCGGGTCGTCATCGGGGCCGATCACGCGGGTCTTGGATTGACCGCCAGAAACCCGCGCCAGCCGCCAGCCGATGTACACCAGGCTTGCCGCGGCAATGAGCAGGAGTAGATACGCCACTCGAAACCTCCTTTATCCGAATATACGCGCCGTCGGTAGGCTCGGAGCGTGTCAGGAAGTGGTTCGACCTCCCGCATGGTCACCGACGTGGCGGTTTACCTCATCGCCCGGCTGGTGCTGGTCGCTGTGTTGACCGCGGCGATCTACGGTGTGGGAAGTCTGGTCGTGGCGAATTTCCCCGTCGTGGTGGCGCTGTTGTTCGCGATCGTGATCGCGCTGCCGTTGGGTATCTGGTTGTTCCGTCCGTTGCGTGAGCGTGCGACGGCCTCCATCGCGGTGGTCGACGAGCGGCGGCGCAAGGATCGCGAGCAATTGCAGGCACGGTTGCGTGGCGACGAGCCGCCTGCCGAGACGTGAGGCTCCGGCCAATGTGCGGATCTGTTGGGGTGCAACGACTTTCGGTCGCTACCGGATGAAGGCCGAGCCCTTCTCCTGATCCAGGTAGGTTTCGGCCTTGTTCTTGAGGAAGAACACGTAGACCGCCAGTGACAGGGCGATGCACACCGTGACGTAGCCGATGAACCAGGGCACCAGGTCGCGCTCTTTGAGGGCCTGGTAGATCACCGGCGCGGTGCCGCCGAACATCGAATTGGCAAGGGCGTAGCCGACTCCCACGCCGAGGGCGCGTACGTGTGACGGGAACAGCTCGGATTTCACCAGGGCGTTGATCGAGGTGTATCCCGTCAGGATCACGTAGCTGACGGCGACCAGCAGGAACGACAGGATCGGCGAATGTGTCTGGGGCAGATAGGTGAACAGCACGTAGGTGTAGAGCACCCCGCCGATACCGAACCACAGCAGCAGCGGTTTGCGGCCGACCTTGTCGCTGATCATGCCGCCCAGCGGCTGGATGGCCATCAGGAAGATCAATCCGATCAGGTTGATCCAGGTGGCCGTCATCGCCTGGTCCTTGTAGGTGGTCTTGACGATGGCGGGGGCGTTGACGCTGTAGGCGTAGAACGCCAGGGTGCCGCCCATCGTGATCAAGAAGCACAGCAGCAGGGGTCTGGCGTAGCGGCTGAGCAGCTCGCTCAGTGACCCGGAGCTCTTGTCCTTGCCGGCCTTGATCGCTTCCAGCTGTTCGGCGGACAGCGATTCGTCCATCGTGCGCCGCAGCCAGAACACCACGATCGCGGCTACGCCGCCGATGGCGAAGCCGATGCGCCAACCGAATTCGTGCACCTGCTCGGTGCTGAACGCGGTGAGGATGATCAGCAGGGTGAACTGCGCCAGTACGTGACCGCCCACCAGGGTCACGTACTGGAATGAGGAGAAGAAGCCGCGTCGTTCCCGGGTGGCGGCTTCGGACATGTAGGTCGCCGAGGTGCCGTACTCGCCTCCGGTCGCGAAGCCCTGCACCAGCCGGCACAGGATGAGGATGATCGGCGCCGCGATGCCGATGGTTTCGCGCGAGGGGACGAACGCGATCACCAGTGAGCACAGTGCCATCAGCGAGACGCTGATGGTCAATGCGGCGCGGCGGCCGCGGCGGTCGGCGAAGCGGCCGAAGAACCACGATCCGAGGGGGCGCGTGAGGAACGTGATCGCGAAGATCGCGTAGACGTAGACGGTGGCGTTCTTGTCGGCCTTGTCGAAGAACTGTGCTTCGAAATAGGTGGCGAACACGGTGTAGACGTAGACGTCGTACCACTCGACGAGGTTGCCCGACGAGCCCCTGATGGTGTTCCAGATGGCCCGACGGGTTTCGGCGCGGCCCGATGCTGCCGGCTGGTGCGCCTCGGTCGAAGTGGTCACGCGCGCATCCCCTAGATCGTCGGCGTTGCAGGCCGACGGTCACGTTAGTGCACGATCGCGGGCGCGGGGAGCCGGATCGGGCAGGACGCCCTCGCACGATGGCTGTCAAGTTTTCTTGACGCTAAAACCGTGTCAAGTTATCTTGACAGAGTGAGTGATGTCGATGAGCTGATCACCAACGGCGCCGGCAGCCCCGACCCGGCTGTCGGGCTCCGCGCGGTGCGGGCCCTGCAGCGGTTGCAGGAGCGGTTGGAGGCGATCCATGTCGCCAATGCCCGCGAGCAGGGCTGGAGTTGGCAGGCGATCGCCGATGCCCTGGAGGTCAGCCGCCAGGCCGTGCACCAGAAGCACAATCGGAGGGGATGACATGTTCGAACGGTTCAGTCGTCATGCGCGCGTGGCCGTCGTGCTGGCGCAGGAGGAAGCCCGCGAACTGGCGGCCAACGAGATCCGCCCCGAGCACATTCTCGTCGGGGTGCTGCAGAGCTCAGGGCGTGAACTGTCCGCGCTGCTGGCCGGATACGGCCTGACTTCGGACGCGGTGCGTGCCAAGTTGGTCGCCGCCGACGCGCCCGGCGACGAATCTTTCGACGGCGACGCGGAGGCGCTGAAGTCGATCGGCATCGATCTACGGGCCGTGCGCGACAACGTCGATCGCACGTTCGGCAGCGGCGCCTTCGACAACGCCCTGCGCAGCACCGGCCGACGGCGCAGGCGCCGGGGGCACCTCGCGTTCACCAAACCGGCCAAGAAGGTGTTGGAGCTCGCATTGCGAGAATCGTTGGCGCACAAGGACGGCTACATCGGATCCGAGCACATTCTGCTGGGAGTCCTGCGCGGCGGCGATGACCAGACCGTCGCGCTGATCACCGAACATGTCGGCCCGCGCGAGTTGCGCGACGGCATCGTCGGGCTCTTGGACAACGCGGCGTAAGCCGGACTCGCCGGTTTCTCCGTCTGGGTCGTGGCTGTCGACGAACCGCAACCCGCAGGTAGAAATCGGCGGGAGGCTGCCCGCGGGAGAAAGCTACGCCAGCGCCAGGGCCAGGGACACCGCGACACCCCACACCAGCATGGTCAGCCCGGTGTCCCGCAGCACCGGGATCAGCTGGGCACCGGTGCTGCCGTCGCGCACGGGGCGCAGCGCCCGCACTGCCGGCACCAGCGCCAGCAGGCCCACCGCACACCACGGGGTGGCCCGCATCAGCACCACGGGCAGCACCATGGCCAGGCCGAGCAGCAATTGATACAGCAGCCGGGTGCGGGCGTCGCCCAGGCGCACGGCCAGCGTGATCTTGCCCGACTCGGTGTCGGTCGGGATGTCGCGCAGGTTGTTGGCCACCAGCACGGCTGACGACAGGGAACCCATGGCCACGGCCGCCACCAGCCCTACCCAGTCGATGCGCAGGGCTTGGGTGTACTGCGTGCCCAACACGGCGACCAGGCCGAAGAAGATGAACACGGCTATTTCACCCAGGCCCAGGTAGCCGTAGGGCTTCTTGCCGCCGGTGTACAGCCACGCCCCGGCGATGCACACGGCCCCGACCGCGATCAGCCACGGCTGGCTCACCGCTGCCAGCGCCAATCCGGCCACCGCGCCGACCGCCAGGCTCACCACGGCCGCGGTCAGCACGGCCCGAGGGGAGGCCAGCTTGGAGCCCACCAGGCGCAGCGGACCGGACCGCACGTCGTCGGTGCCGCGAATGCCGTCGGAGTAGTCGTTGGCGTAGTTCACCCCGATGATCAGGGCGAGCGATACGGCCAGCGCCAGCAACGCTTTCCACCACACCGCCGAACCCACCCAGGCGGCGGCGCCGGTACCGGCGAGCACCGGGGCGACGGCGTTGGGCAGGGTGCGGGGACGGGCGCCCTCGATCCATTGCGCGAAACTGGCCACGAGCGCCATCGTTTCATGCCGCCTTACACTGAGCCTCATGAAGGAGCAGCTCAGCAAGACCGAGATCGGCAAGGACGTGCTGCAGGAATCCGTCGAGGCAGTGGCCTCGACGGTCGGGCAGGTCACCTCGATCATCACCACGGCCGTCAAGGATGTCGCGACCGTCATCGGTGGCCTGGCCACCGATGTCTTCGAGATCGCCGACGGCGCCCGCAAGGCCAACGAGGATTTCGACGACTTCGACGACGACCTCGGCGCAGCCGTTGACACGGATCTCGACGAGGGCCCGGGAGATCCCGTCAAGAAACCCGGCGAGGCCGAATAGCACTGCATGCTCGGCGTCATCGGCGGTAGTGGCTTCTATTCGTTCTTCGGGCCGGAGGCCCGCACCGTCAGCGTGGACACCCCCTACGGGTCTCCGAGCGCGCCCATCACGGTGGGCGCGGTGGGCGGGCATGAGGTGGCCTTCCTGCCCCGGCACGGGGTGAGCCACGAGTACTCGCCGCATACGGTCCCGTACCGGGCCAACATGTGGGCGCTGCGCACACTGGGAGTGCGACGGATCTTCGCTCCGTGTGCGGTGGGCAGTCTGACCGCGCAGCTGGGCCCCGGGTCGATCGTGGTGCCCGATCAGTTGGTCGACCGCACCCGCGGGCGTGAGGACACGTATTTCGATTCCGGCGGCATCCACGTCGGTTTCGCCGACCCGTACTGCCCGGCGTTGCGGTCCACCGCGGCCGGACTGCCCGGGGTGGTCGACGGCGGCTCCATGGTGGTGATCCAGGGCCCGCGGTTCTCCACCCGGGCCGAGAGCCGGTGGTTCGCCGATCAGGGTTTCACCCTGGTCAACATGACCGGCTACCCCGAGGCGGTGCTGGCGCGCGAGCTTGAGATGTGTTATGCGGCAATCGCTTTGGTCACCGATCTGGATGCCGGCATCGAGACGGGTTCCGGGGTGACGACGGTGGACGTGTTCGCCGAGTTCGAGCGCAACCTGGTGCCGTTCAAGAAGCTCGTGCATCAGGCGCTGGAGGCGGTCGACGCCGAGCGCGCCTGCACGCACTGTCTGGCCCACGACGGGGTGAAGTTGCCGTTCGAGTTGCCCTGACCGCTCAGGCACTTGACACCCGTCAAGTCGGGGTGTCAATACTGACGGGGTGAAACCCGCGATCTGTGAGCAGTTCGGTATCGACTTTCCGCTCTTCGCCTTCAGCCACTGCCGTGACGTGGTGGCCGCGGTGACCAACGCCGGCGGCTTCGGCGTGCTGGGCGCCACCGCCTACACGCCCGAACAGTTGGACCAGGAGTTGTCCTGGATCGATGAGCAGGTCGGCGGCAAGCCCTACGGTGCCGACATCATCGTGCCCGCGAAGTTCGAAGGTAAGGGCGAGAACCTGTCGCGCGGGCAGCTCACCGATCGCATCCCCGCCGAGTACCGCGAGTTCGTCGCGCAACTTCTGGCCGATCACGGCATCGAGCCCGAGGAAAAGCAGCGTCTGGGCGGGTCCTCGCTGTCCGGCGACACCGGGCGCGAGTTGCTGGATGTGGCGATGAGCCATCCGATCAAGCTCATCGCCAATGCGCTCGGGGTGCCGCCGGATTACATGATCGAGGCCGGACGCGAGCGTGGAGTTCCGGTGGCGGCACTGGTGGGCGCGCGTGAGCATGCACTCAAGCAGGTGCAAGCCGGGGTGGACCTGATCGTCGCGCAGGGGACGGAGGCCGGCGGGCACTGCGGTGAGGTCACCACGATGGTGCTCGTTCCAGAGGTGCTGGAGACCCTCGAACAGGCGGGCAGCGACATCCCGGTGCTCGCGGCAGGCGGCATCGTCAAGGGCAGGCAGATGGCGGCGGCGGTGGCCATGGGCGCCGCCGGTGCGTGGACCGGATCGGTGTGGCTGACCACCGAGGAGGCCGAGACCGCACCACACACCGTGCAGAAGATGCTGGAGGCGACCTCGCGGGACACCGTGCGCTCCACCGGGCGGACGGGCAAGCCGGCCCGTCAGCTCAAGTCGGAGTGGACCGACGCCTGGCAGCCGAATCCCGATGGGCACCAGACTCTTCCGCTGCCGCTGCAGAACATGCTGGCTGAGCCGATCATTCGGCGCGTGGATGTGCTTGCCGCCCAGGGGCATCCGGGCGCGCAGGCATTGGCCACCTACTTCGTCGGGCAGGGTGTGGGTTTGATGAACAAGGTCAAGCCCGCCCGCGAGGTGGTACGCGAGTTCATCGAGGATTACCTCGCCGCCACCGAGCGGTTGAGCAACTCACTCCCGGACTGAGCCGGCGTGGGCCGTTCAGCGCCGGTCCCGCATCGAAATTGAAGCCAGGGACAACGTCGTGCTGTTTGGAGTCCCTCAGTGCAATCCCGGTGCGGCACTCACCCTTTGGCTTTCGCGCCAGTAACGCCACGGCGGAGAATCGTGCAGAAAATCGCCACAGCGTTACTCACGCGGGCCCGACCCGTCAGTGCCAGTCCCACACCGACATGTCGTTGGGCGGGTAGTTCATGCAGACGTCGGTGGTGTTGGCCGCGACGCCCTTGTTGTTGAAGAACAGCTTGGCCCAGTTCGGCCAGCGCCAGGACATGTTCTCGAAGAACGCGTTGGTGGCGGTGTTCTCTGAGTACTGACGGCGGCCGGCGTAGTCCATCGAGAAGAACCAGTGGATGCGGTCCTGGGCGCGCTGCTGGTCGGCGACCGGCTTGTTGTTGTAGTCGATCATGTAGCGCTCGTAGTACACGGGCTCGACGTCGCGGGCCGCGGCCATGATCTGCTCGGCGGTGCACGGCGTCTTGAGGATCCGGTTGGGG
>NZ_JTJW01000011.1 GCF_000805385.1 Mycolicibacterium setense
TGTTGTTGTAGTCGATCATGTAGCGCTCGTAGTACACGGGCTCGACGTCGCGGGCCGCGGCCATGATCTGCTCGGCGGTGCACGGCGTCTTGAGGATCCGGTTGGGGATCGGGTAGTCGTCGGTGGCATCGGCCCCGGCGATGCCGGCGCCGGCCAGGCTGGCGGCGACTGCGCAGGCGGCCACGCCGCCGCGGATCAGATTCTTCAGCATGTCACTCCAAAGTCGTTCAGTGCGCGGCCTGTTCGAAGACGAACCGCTGATCGGGGCAGTAGTAGTTGATGGCGGTGCCCAGGAACTGCCACGCCTGCGCGTCGGAGCTGTCCTTGGCCAGTTGCTTCTTCACGAAACCGACCGAGTCCTGCGCGTTGTGGTCGACCCCGTTGTGCAACCGTTTGCACATGATCTTGGCGATCCAGGCGTTGTAGTCACGCTGCCCATAGATCCCGTAGGTGTGCAACTCGTTGGCGAAATCAGTATCGATCTCGGCATGCGCCGGTGCCGCGACGGCCAGAGTTGTTGCCGCACCCAGTATTACAGCGGCCAATGCACGCTTCATCAGACCATCGCCTCCTCGGGATCGCGCTGGATGGGTTTCGGCCACGGTTGGGGCAGCGGGCGCTGGCGGACCCGTTGCGGCCACCAGAACCACCGTCCGAGCAGCGTGGCGATGGACGGGGTCATCAGCGACCGCACCACCAGGGTGTCGAACAGCAGGCCCAGGCCGATGGTCGTTCCGACCTGGCCGATCACGATCAGGCTGCTGACCGCCATCGATGCCATGGTGAAGGCGAAGACCAAGCCCGCGGAGGTGACCACGGCACCGGTGCCGACCATGGCCCGGATGATTCCGGTTTTCAGCCCGGCGTGGATCTCCTCCTTTATTCGTGAGACGAGCAGCAGGTTGTAGTCCGCGCCCACAGCCAGCAGGACGATGACCGACATCGGCATCACCATCCAGTGCAATGGGATTCCCACGATGTGCTGCCACAGCAGGACCGACAGCCCGAAGGCCGAGGCAAGGCTGAGCACCACCGTGCCGACGATCACCGCAGAGGCCACCACCGCTCGGGTGAGCACCAGCATGATGATGAAGATCAGGATCAGTGCCGCCGCGGCGACGATGATCAGGTCGTAGTCAGCGCCTTGCTGCATGTCGGCGAAGGTCGCCGAGCTGCCGCCGAGATAGATCTTGGATCCCTCCAGCGGTGTCCCCTTGATCGCGTCGGCCGCCGCGACCTTGAGCGGTGCGATGCGTGCGGTGCCTTCCGGGGTCAGTGGATCGCCCTGGTGAATGATGGTGAACCGCACCGCATGTCCGTCGGGCGACATGAACAGCTTGAGGCCCCGCTGGAAGTCGTCGGTCTCGAATGCCTCCGGCGGCAGGTAGAACGAATCGTCGTTCTTGGCCGTATCGAACGCTTCGCTCATGGCGGTGGCGGTGTTCTGCATCGCCATCGTCTGATCCTGTTGGGCCTTCTGAACCTGGTACTGGTTCAGCAGGATCTGCTTTTGGTTCTTCATGGTCTGGATCTGCGCCGGCAACACCGCGACCATCCGCGGCATCAGGTCGGCCATGCGCTGCATTTCCGGAACCAGTTCCTGGAAGTCGTCGGACATCGTGTTGATGCCGTCGAGGCTCTCGAAGATCGACCGCATGGACCAGCAGACCGGGATGTCGAAGCAGTGCGGTTCCCAGTAGAAGTAGTTGCGGATCGGCCGGAAGAAATCGTCGAAATCCGCCAGGTGGTCCCGCACCTCGGACATATCGCCGGACGTCTTCTTCATCTTGTCGGCCATGCTTTGCGACACCGCGGCCAGTTCGGTCTGGATGCTCATCATCTCGGTCATCGAGTCGATGCTGGTCTGCAGATCGTTGGCCTGTTTGAGGATGTTGTCCAGATTGCTCTGCAGGTAGTCGTTGTTCATCAGCTGGGTCGTGCCGCTCTGGCCCAGCGTGTACGGGATCGTCGAGTGCTTGATCGGATCCCCATCGGGACGGGTGATGGTCTGCACCTGGGCGATGCCGTGCACGCTCTTGAGCGCCTTGGCGATCTTGTCGATCACCAGGAAGTCGGCCGGGTTCCGCAGATCTCGGTCGGACTCGATCATCATCAGGTCCGGGTTCATCTTGGCCTGCGAGAAGTGCCGGAACGCCGCGTCATATCCGACGTTCGTCCCGACGTCCTTGGGCAGGAAGATGCGGTCGTTGTACGTGGTGTGATAGCCGGGCAGGGCAAGCAGGCCGACCAACGCTGCCACGATGGCGCACACCAGGATTCCGCCCGGCCAGCGGACCGTGGCGGTGCCCACCCGGTGCCATTCGCGCGACTGCGAGTGCCGTTTGGGCTCAAGGATCTTGCCGAATCGGCTGAACACCGAGATGACGGCCGGCCCCAGGGTCAGCGCCATGGCGACCACGACCACCATGCCCACCGCCAGTGGGATGCCCATGGTCTGGAAGTACGGCAGGCGGGTGAAGTGCAGGCACAACGTCGCGCCGGCGATGGTCAGGCCCGACGCGAGCACGACGTGGGCCGTGCCGTGGAACATGTCGTAGTAGGCCGCTTCTCGATCCTCGCCGCGGCGCCGGGCTTCGTGATATCGGCCTATCAGGAAGATCGCGTAGTCCGTGGCCGCGGCTATGGCCAAGGTCACCAGCATGTTGGTGGCGAACGTCGTGAGACCGAAGAAATTCTGATAGCCCAGGACCGCGACCAGTCCACGGGCGCCGGACAATTCGAGCACGACCATCACCAGCACGATCAGCGTGGTGATGATCGACCGGTAGACGCCCAGCAGCATCACCGCGATCACACCGAAGGTGACGAGCTCGATCATCTGCATGCTCTCGTCGCCGACGATGTTCTGGTCGGTGCTCGACGCCGCGGATCCCGTTACGTACGCCTTGACGCCGTCGGGTGCGGGGGTTTCGGAGGCGATGCGCCGTACCGCCTCGACGGAATCGTTGGCGAGCGTCTCGCCCTGGTCGCCGGCGATGTAGACCTGCACGTAGGCGGCTTTACCGTCGCGGCTCTGCGCGCCCTTGGCAGTCAGGGTGTCGCCCCAGAAATCCTGCACATGCTGCACGTGGGTGGTGTCGGCGCGCAGGTCACGGACCATCTGGTCGTAGAACATGTGCGCTTCGAGGCCCAGCGGCTTATCGCCTTCGAGTACGACCATCACCGAGCTGCTGGTGTCGTACTCCTGGAACTTCTTGCCGACCTCTTTGATGGCGATCATCGACGGGGCGTCGTTGGGACTCATCGACACCGCGCGCATCTTCCCGACGACCTCGAGTTGCGGGACGACGGTGTTGAGCAGTGCGACGATCACGATCCAGATGAGGATGATCGGCAAGGCGAACGCCCGGATGAATCGGGGGATCGGTGGCCGCTGAGGTGCCGCGTGGCGCCCAGCCGGGATGGCGTCGGTCGGGGTGTCGTCGGTCTGGGTTTCGTCCTTGGGGCTGCTCATGCTGCCTTCACAAAGCAGAAAGTTTGTGCGTTCAATCCAGTAGCCGTTCTCTCTTCTTTGACCTTGTCATCGACGGTGACCCGGCAACTGATGCTGTTCCCGTCGCCTTGCGCCATGATGTTGGGCTGCACTGACGGCAACGTGGTCTGCAGTGTCAAAGTCCATGGCAGCGGCACGGTTCCCGTGCGCTGCGGTTTCCCTTCGAGGTCCATGTAGTTGATGACGGCGGTGCCGCCCGAGCCGAAGATCTCGTACTTCACGAACTTGGGGTTGAAGTCTTCGGCGTTGTCCGAGGTGGTGTCGGTGATGATGACCGGATGTGCGCCGAAGACCTTGCGCACATTCATCACGATCAGCACGCCGGCTCCCATGGCGATGACGATCAGTACCGGGAGCCATATTCGGCGGATGGCCTTCAGCATTGCGGCGGCTCCACGAGGAGGCCCGCGGCGGGCATAACGATGACGGCTGTCATTGGTGGGCCTCCCGACGTTTCGATGCGTTCGCGGGCGACCTTGCTGTTAGGCGGCCTACGCACTTCGAAGGGTAAAGTTAGCCCAATAAGTGGATAGGATCAATCCACTTATGACGCCGATCACTTTGGACAGAGAGATATGACCGAGGAAACGCGACCCGCGCTGCGCAAGGATGCAGAGCGCAACCGGCAACGGGTGCTCGATGCTGCGCGCGAGCTGTTTGCCGAGAAGGGTCTCGAGGCGACGCTCAACGACGTGGCGCATCACGCCAACGTCGGAGTGGGCACGGTCTACCGGCGGTTCGCCACGAAAGACGAGCTGATCGCGGCGATCTTCGTGGACGGCATGGAGCAGCTCACCGCGCTCGCTGAATCCGCACTACAGCAGGAAGATTCGTGGCAGGGGTTCGCCTGGTACGTCGAGAAGATGTGTGAGATCACGGCGACTGACCGTGGCTTGCGGGAAATCGCGTTCAGCAAGTCCTACGGGTGCGACCGGGTCAAGGCCTGCCAGGAGCAGCTCGTCCCGGTGCTGACCAAACTGGTCGAGCGGGCCCAGGGCGACGGGTATCTACGTCCGGAGCTGTCGTCCACGGACATGCCGCTCTTCGGGCTGCTGTCCGGCACGGTCAGCGAATTCGCCGGCAACGTCGACGCCGAACTGTGGCGTCGCTACGTGGCCATCCTGCTGGACGGCATGCGCTACCACGACGGCCAATCGCCCATTCCGGTAAAGGCGCTCGATGCCGATGAGCTCGACACCGCGATGCAGTCATGGGAGCCCGCCGGGCCGCCACGCTGACCGACACGATGTCGGGACGGTGTCGCGACGTTTCGGAAATGCCTGTGCGGGCACAATATCGACGTGGCTATCTACGGTGACTCGGACGCGGGCTCGGATCAGTTGTTCTGCGGTATCGATCTGGCGCGGCGTATCGAGAAGGCCGAGGCGGACCTGATCACAGCGGCGACCCATGCTGCGGGACACCGGGGCGCGGACGGGCTGGTACTGCCCGTGGCCGGGGGTTACGCCTGTTTCGCCGAGGCGGAGTCACCGATGAACAAGGTGGTAGGCCTGGGCTTCGACGGCCTGCCCGACGAGGCGGTGCTCGGTGAGATCGAGCGGGCTTTCGCTGCCCGGGGCGGCTCGACCCGGGTGGAGCTGTCGAATCTGGCCGATCCCGAGCTCGCCGAATTGTTGTCCGACCGTGGCTATCGTCTGGTCGAGTTCGAGAACGTGCTCGGCAGGCCGATCGGTGTCGAGGAGCCGCTGTCGTCCGACATACAGGTGCGCCGGGCCGACGACCTCGACGCGTGGGTCAAGGTGGTCGTGGAGGGCTTCGCGCATCCCGACGGTGAGGGCCCGGTCAGCCACGAGCAGTTCCCCGCCGACATCATCGAGCGAGCTGAACGGGACATGGAAAAGGCCGGGGCCACAGCATATATCGCGCTCTACCACGGAGACATCGCCGGTGGCGGGATGATGCGGCTGACCGGCGGGATCGCTCAGCTGTCCGGGGCGGCAACCGCGCCGGCATACCGGCGACGCGGGGTGCAGGCCGCGTTGTTGGCGGCGCGGTTGGCCGAGGCCGCGGCTGCCGGCTGCGAGATCGCCGTGGTGACAACGGCGCCCGGTTCGAAGTCCCAGCACAACGTGCAGCGCCGGGGTTTCCAGTTGCTCTACACGCGGGCGATTTTGGTGAAACCAGTGTCAAATTGACTGTCCGTTCAAGAACCGGGTTGACTTAGGCCATGGCCCGTCCGCGCAAGTTCGATGAAGCCGAAGTCATCAGCGCTGCGCGTGACGAGTTCTGGTCTCGCGGATACGCCGCGACTTCGGTGGACGACCTCAGTGCAGCAACCGGACTCGGGAAAGGCAGTCTCTACGCGGCTTTCGGTGATAAGCACGGATTGTTTCTCCGGGCGCTGGAGGGCTACTGCACCGACATGATCGGCACCTTCCGGATCGAGCTTGCGGCTCCTGACCTCGGTGGTTACGACCGGCTGGTGCATCACATCCGATCACAGGCAAAGCTGTTCGCGAATGACAAGCCGCGCAGAGGTTGCCTGATGGCCAAGAGTGCCGCTGAACTGGCCGGCACCGACGACGAGGTCGCCGGGATCATCGACCGGTCCCTCGCCGAGTGGCGAAGCGCGCTCGTCGCATGCGTCCAGGTCGCCCAAGCTGAAGGGGCCATCGGGCCGGGTGTCCGTCCACAGGCGCTTGCCTCCGCGGTGTTGGCCTTCGTGCGTGGGCTTGAGGCGCTGGACAAGGGCGGGGTCAGACCCGCGCAGATCAAAGCAGCAGCCGAGGCGTTCATCGACATGATCCCGCGGGCCTGACCCTGTCGCCGCTAGCGTGCGTTGTCGCGCAGTTGTTCCCAGGCGCGTTCCTGGCCGGCTCCGTGGAAGGCGGTGCGGTTGGCCGCGGTGAACTGCTCCACTGTCGCCGCCGGGATGCCGGTGATGACTTCGACGAGATTGTCGGCGCCGGCGAAGATGCCGTCCCGGTAGTCCTGCGCCACATTTGTCAGGTGCTGGATGAGGAACGGGGTATGGCCCTGTACCGCAAGAGCTTCGGCGAACCTGGAGATCTCCACCGGCTCGTACCGGACCGGAAAGCCGAGGGTGGTCGAGATCTTCTCGGCGATCTCGTCGTGGTGCAGCTCCACCGGACCGTACAGCGGGTAGATCTGGCGGTCGTGCGGTGCCGGATTGGAGAGGATCGCGGCGATCACCCGGGCCTGGTCGACTCCCGCGATCGGAGCATGGCGGCCGTCGCCGAAGGGCAGTCGCAGGACGCCGTCACCGTCGGCGCTCCGCGACCATTGCCAGATGAGCCATTCCGCGAAGAATGTCGGCCGGAGGTGGGTGGTGATGAACGCAGACCGGTCCAGTAATCGCTCACCGAGCCAGTGATTCTGCGCGGCATGACTTTTCGCGTGTCGTCTGGCGGAGATCTGCGACATGTTGACCACGGCGCGCACACCCGCCTCGGTGGCGGCCTGGGCGAAGATCGTGGTGGCGTCCAGCAGCCCGCCGGGATCGATGGGGTAGCAGAAGTACGCCGCGGTGACCCCGGCCATCGCCGAGCTGACGTCGGTGAAATCGAGCAGGTCACCCGTGACGACCTCGGCGCCGAGTTCGGCCAGCTGTGCCGAACGTTCGTCGTGGCGATGCACCAGCGCACGGACGTGGGCACCCTGCTCGCGCAACAGCTTCACCGTGTGCGCACCCGTCTTTCCGGTGGCGCCGGTGATCAGGTATCGGTCATCGCCGCTCATGACTGGGCTCCTGGGAGGTAGGTGAGGCCGGGCGTCTGGTGGGCGTTGACCCAACCGAGGGTGAAGTCGGCGACTTCCCGCCAACGTGAGTCGATGACCAGGGAATGGCCGCGGTCGTCGAACACGTGGTAGTCGGTGACCGCGCGCGAACCGGCATAGAGTTCAGCGGCCTGCCGGCTGACCGACTCGGCGACGATGTGGTCCCTGCCGCCACCGATGATCAGCAGCGGGCCGCGCTGGGCGTTCTTGACGTTGACCGTCGTCGGGGAGTGGGGATCCTTCTTGGCGCCGACCACCTCGAACAGCGGTTTGCCCGGAGCGGGTATCGAGAAGCGTTCGTACAACTCACGGGCTTCATCACGGGGGATTGCGTTGGCGATGGCGTATCGGAACTGCCGTTCGGTCAGCGTGACAGCGCCCTCGCGATTCTTCTTGCTGCGCAATACCGGAATCGTGGACCGGATCTGCGACAGCGGCAGTTTGGTGACGCCCTTGATCGGTGCGGGGTCGATCGCTACCGCGGCCGCTGCGTCCCCGTTGTCGAGCAGGCGCTGAGCGATGAGCCCACCGAACGAATGCCCGATGACCACCGGTCGGGTGGGCAGGCCGGCGATCAGCTTGCTGTAGTTCGAGACGACGTCGCCGACGCCGTATCCGCCGACGCGCTGGGATGCACGCGTCGCCTCGACCGACGGGCCGTCACCTGGCCACCCGGCCAGAATCGGCTCGTACCCTTCCCGTCGATAGAGCGCGGCCCAGGGTTCCCAGGCCGACGAGTGAATCCACAGGCCGTGGATGAACACGACCGGTTGTCCTGACATGTGTGTACTCCGTTCTGCGGCTGGATATTTCGAGTCTCACCGAGCTTGTCGGTGTCGGATCGCCGCTAGTGCACACAGCTGCTTTTATTTACCGATCATTCCATAACCTCCATGTTTGTGGTGCGCGTCACATTCAATTCCGGTTGCGCGCTCCCGGGCGACTGCGCGTACACCGAGCGGTTTACTTGGATTCACTCGTTCGGTAATGTCGTCCGCATCGGGGACATACACCGATCGGTTTCGGGTGGAGAAGCGGATGGTGGAAGCCAAGCGAACCGCCATCATTCTGAGTCGAAATTGTGAGTCGAAATTCTGGCGGAGCGTTACAAGGCTGGGAAGGGTGCTATGCCGGCATACGGTTTTTTCGTCGAGTTCGAGGCCCGCGAAGGTAAGGAGGCGGACGTGGCGCGCTTCCTGGCCGACGCCCAGAGGCTGGTGGAGGCCGAGCCGGGAACCCTTGCGTGGTTCGCATTCCGGCTCGGACCGTCGTCGTTCCGCATCTTCGACGCATTCGACACCGAAGACGATCGCCAGGCCCATCTTCGAGGAAAGGTTCGCGAAGCGATCGAGGCTCGCGGCGACGAATTGTTCGCCACGCCGCCGGTGATCACGCCGGTGGACCTGGTGGCAAGCAAGCTCCCGGTGTGAAACGTGGGCGCTACGCGCTCGTCGTGGCCCGCAGACCTCGATCTGGACCGGCGCAGCTCGGGCGAGGCCGGCGGCCCTGCTCAGTAGAGGATCTTGCGCAGGTTGTCCTCACTGTAATAGGCGTCAAGCTCTTCTTGGCTCTGATCGGGTTTGAAAGCCTTGGCCATCTGCGCAACCGAGGGCACCGCCGTCGGATTCCAGCTCTCGGGCTTCCACGCTTCAGAGCGCAGGAATGCTTTGGGGCAGTGGAAGAACACTTCTTCGATGGCGATCTCCAGAGCCAGGATCGGCCGCTTACCGCCCACCACCATGTCATCGAAATAGTCTGCGTCGGAAAGGATCCGGGCGGAGCCGTTGATCCGGAGGGTGTCGCCGCGGCCGGGGATGACGAAGACCGTGCCCACATGCGGTCGCTGCAGCACGTTGAGGAAGCCGTCGACGCGCCGGTTGCCGGGCCGTTCGGGGATCGCGATCGTGGTGTCGTCGAGGATCTGGACGAAACCCGGCGGGTCGCCTTTGGGGGAGACGTCGACGCGGCCGTGCGCATCGGTGGTGGCCACGAAGCCCAGTGGGGACTGCTTGAGCCAGCCTTGCTGAGCTTCGGACAGCCGGTCGGTCACCTTCTTGGAGACGGCTGCCGTGGGTTGCCCGACGATGGCGCGTAGCTCATCCGCGGAGGTCACTTCTCGGCGCATGTCTCCATCATGCCGAAGCCGACAAATGAAATATCGGGTCCGCAGGTCCGGCGACGCTCCCGCGAGAACAACGCAGCGGTCGTCATCGGTGGCGGGCAGCAGCCATGGCGTTGCTTTTTCTTTTTGGGGGGACGGGTGTCGCTGCGCTCAGCTGTAACGGGCAGCCAGCGCGCGCCGGTCGAGCTTGCCGATACCGCGGCGGGGCAGCTCGTCGACGATGTGCAGCTCGCGCGGTGCGGCGGTGGCATCGAGGGTCTGTGCCACATGGGCGCGCAGCTCCGCTACGTCAGGGGCCGGCGAACCCGGGGCCAACACCAGTGCGGCCACCACCCGCTGACCCAGCCGCTCGTCGGGGACACCGAAGACCGCGCAGTCGGCGATCGCCGGGTGGCCGGCCAGAGCCGATTCGACCAATTGCGGCAGCACGGTCAAACCGCCGGTGCTCACCGCATCGTCGACCCGGCCGAGAACTCGCAATACGCCCGAATCGTCAACGGTTCCAAGGTCATCGGTACGGAACCAGCCCGGCTCGGCGAACGGGTCGGGCTCGCCCGGCCTATTTGCTCCTCGCGTCCGCACCGGGTTGCGGTAACCCTTGGCCACGGTGGCCCCGCCCAGAACGATGCGGGAATTGTCCAGCCGCACCGCGACCCCGTCCAGTGCCACGCCGTCGTACACGCAGCCACCCGCCGTCTCGCTCATCCCGTAGGTGCGCACCACGTTCACCCCGGCCGCCGTTGCGCGTTCGGCCACCCCGGCAGGCATCGGCCCACCGCCGATCAGAACGGCGTCGAGGTCTGCCAGTGCATCCGCGGCGGCCGGGTCACGCAGCGACTTGTCCAACTGCACCGCGACCAGTGAGGCATAGCGCCGCCCACTGCCCAAAGCAGCGATCGCAGAGGGCAATTCGCCCGGGTCGAATGAAGCCGCCACACCGACGGGTGTGGTACCGGCCAGCGCACTGCGCACCAGGACCTGCAGACCCGCGATGTGGTAGGCGGGCAGGGCGAGCAGCCACCGTCCGGCACCGCCCAGCCGGGCGTGGGTGGACTCGGCACTGGCGCGCAACGCAGCCGCGGTCAGCAGTGCACCCTTCGGTTCGCCGGTGGTGCCCGAGGTCGAGATCACCACCGCGACATCGTCGTCGATCTCTTCCCCGGCTCGCAAAGTGCTTGTCAGCAAGGAACTCTGACGTTCGTCGTCGGCCGGGACCGGCAAGATCGCCGACCCCTGTCCGGTCAGGACGTCATCGAGGGTCGCCAGCAAAGTGTCCGTCGCGGCTCCGACGGTGACGGGGCGCAGGACGGCTATGCCGGGCCCCCTGGCTCTTTCGGGTCGTCCCCGGTGCCGGCGTCGTCCGACTCATGGGAGTCCTCGCCATCGCGCGGATCGTCCAACGGCCAGCCCTTTGCCGCCAGGCGTTCCCGCACCCGCTCGACATCCTCGGCGCGAGGCAGCTCGTCGGTGATCTGCGTGATGAGTACACCGATGTCGATGTGGTCGAAATCACCGCGATCGACGAGATCGCGTGCCACGGCTTTGACTTCGTCGTTGGTCAGGCGCCGGGTCAACAACGCCAACAACGGCACCCGGTCTGGCCCGGGCACCCCCTCGGGGTACCCGGCGTTCAGCCAGGCCGCGATCTTCGCGAGAAATGCGTTCACTGTGCCTACTCCTGATGCACCCGAGCGAGGTTCCTCCGGCCATACGAGTTTGAGCCGGAAGACCGCATTGATGTTAGTGGCGCCAGCCGACTCTGGCTCGCAGTGAACGTATCGGCCGCCCGGGAATCGGCAAAGCGCCCCGGCGAACAATCCGGGGTGGGCAGATGAACACTCGGTGAACTCATTCGCAGGGTAACCGAATTGCCAGCTCAGCGAGGTGTTTCCGGCTGGTCAAAAACGCCTGCGGTCCTACAGAATTACGGCCATGAGCGCTGAGCTGATCGTCCTGGTGCTGTTGATAGCAACGGCACTGGCTTTTGACTTCACAAACGGCTTTCACGACACCGGCAATGCCATGGCCACCTCGATCGCCACCCGCGCTCTCAAGCCCAAGACCGCGGTGCTGCTGGCCGGCGTGCTGAACCTGGTGGGTGCGTTCCTCTCGGTCGAAGTCGCCATCACCGTCACCAGCTCGGTGCTGAAAATCCAGGATTCCAAGACCGGCGCGCTGATCCCGTCGATCGACGCCTCGACCGGGCTGACGATCATCTTCGCCGGTCTGATCGGCGGCATCCTGTGGAATTTGCTCACCTGGCTGTTCGGCATCCCGTCGAGCTCCTCGCATGCGCTGTTCGGTGGTCTGATCGGTGCCGGCCTGGCGGCGATCGGCCTGGCCGGGGTGAACTGGGCCGGCGTCACCCAGAAGGTGCTCATCCCCGCGGTGGCCGCCCCGCTGATCGCCTGCCTGGTCGCCGGTTGCGGCACCTGGCTCGTCTACCGCATCACCCGCAACGTCGCGCAGAAGCGGCGTGAGGCGGGCTTCCGCTGGGGACAGATCGCCACCGCCTCGCTGGTCGCGCTCTCACACGGCACCAACGACGCGCAGAAGACCATGGGCGTCATCGCGCTGGCCCTCATCACCACCGGCCACCTCGGCGGCGACGTGAAGAACGACGGCCTGCCGTTCTGGATCATCGCCTCCTGCGCGCTGGCCATCGGCCTGGGCACCTACATCGGCGGCTGGCGGGTCATCCGCACCCTGGGCAAGGGCCTGGTCGAGATCGAGTCCCCGCAGGGCCTGGCCGCCGAGGCATCGTCGGCCGCGATCATCCTGAGCTCGAGCGCGGCGGGCATGGCCCTGTCGACCACCCACGTGGCGACCGGGTCGATCCTGGGCAGCGGTGTGGGCAAGCCCGGCGCCGAGGTGCGCTGGGCGGTGGCCGGCCGCATGGCCGTCGCCTGGCTGGTGACGCTGCCCGCCGCGGGCCTCGTCGGGGCGCTCGCGTACTGGCTGTCCCACGGTATCGAGTCGCTGACCTCCTCGGCGCTCGCCGGCGACGGGCTGATCTTCCTGGTCCTGGTCGCCCTGTCCGGATACATGTGGTGGCGCGCCCAGCAGCAGAAGGTCGACCACAGCAACGTCAACGCCGATTGGGACCACTCCACCAACTCCGTGGTGCCCGCCGACGTGCGTGAGGCCACCGACGCCGCACAGAGTTCCGAGAAGAACCCCGGCGCCGACAAAGCCAGCGTCTGATCGCCCCGATCGCAAGCGAACCCAAGGAATCGCAATGACTTATCTCGAAGCCATTTTCAAAGTGCTCGTGGTCGGCCTGATCCTCGGTGCCGGTCTTCCCGCGGTCTTCGCCGCTGGGCTCGTCGCCTACTCCAACGGGGCCGGTGGCACCACCGCCGACGGCGCCACCCATGCCCCCAACCCGGCCTTGAAGTTCCTCGGGCTGGCGTTGTTCGCACTGGTCAGTTTGGTGATCCTGGTGGCCATCGCCTGGATCACCCGGACCACGATGATCCACCACACCGGCATCGACCTGTTCCCGTTCCTGCCCAAGAAGTGAGCTGAGTAGCCATGGGTGAGTCGACAAGCGTTTTGGACAATGTGTTGGGCTGGCTGCGTGCGGGCTACCCCGAGGGGGTTCCGCCCAAGGACCAGTTCGCCCTGCTGGCGTTGCTGACGCGGACCCTGACCGAGGACGAGGTGGTCGAGGCCGCTCACACCGTCCTGCGGTCCAGCGACGGCGACAGCCCGGTGACGGATGACGCCATCCGCCTCGCGGTGCGCAGCGTCATCGAAAAGGACCCCACTCCCGAAGAGATCAACCAGGTCGCCTCGCGGCTGGCCTCGGTGGGCTGGCCGCTGGCGACGCCGACACGCTGAGCGGGTTCGCCGGTCTTCCTGGGCTTTTCGTCGTCGGTTTCCACACCAGGGCTGCTGTCGGAGCCGATTACGACCCAGGTGCAGAAAGCGGCGCCCGGATTCTGGTCGCGCGCCGATCTAGTCGCGGGTATCCCGGCGCAGCGGATGGGTGTCGGGCACCTGCACGAAGATCAGGGTGATGCCGTCGGGGTCGGTCACATGCATTTCGTGCAGACCCCACGGCTCCTGGGTCGCGGCCCGGGTGATGGCCACGCCGCGGCCTTCCAGTTCGGCCTGGGTGGCGTAGACGTCGCGCACCTGCAGCCACAGCGCCCCGGGGAACACCCCGGGCTCGGTGGGGCTGTGGTGGCCGGCCAGCTCGATCAGTGACTGACCGGCGTAAAACACTGTGCCTGCACCGTATTCGCGGGCGATGGCCAGGCCGATCCCGTCGCGGTAGAACTCCACCGACTTCGGGTAATCGACCGGCCGGATCAACATCCTGCTGGCCAGGATCTCCATAGCCTTTGTCTACCACCGCGGCGGGACCGGCCGCTGCGCGACACGTCAGACCGGCTGGACCCGTTGCCGTTTCATCATGGCGTCGACCAGTCCCGGCGCGACGGTGTTGATTGCCTTGGCGGTCACGGCCATCCGTGGAGCGATCTGCACCGGGCGGGTGCGCGCCGCGGTCAGCATCCAGTCGGCGGCTTCGGCGGCCGAGAGTCCGGGCAGCCCGTCGTAGGCCCGGGTGGGGGCGATCATCGGGGTCTTCACCAGCGGGTAGTACAGGGTCGTCGAATGCACACCGTCGACCGCCCATTCGGTTTCGATGACCCGGCTGACGGCGGCCAGCGCGGCCTTGGACGCGTTGTACACCGCGAACAGGGGCGAGGATTCGTTCATCACGCCCCAGGTGGCGACGTTGATGATGTGTCCGTCGTGGCGGTCGCGCATGCCCGGGGCCAGGCCGCGGATGAGCCGCAGCGGGGAGTAGTAGTTGAGCGTCATGGTGCGCTCGACGTCGTGCCAGCGGTCCAGCGATTCGGCCAGCGGGCGCCGGATCGATCGGCCCGCGTTGTTGATCAGGATGTCGACGCCGCCGAGATCAGCTTCGACGCGGGCCACCAGTTCGTCGATGGCGTCCAGGTCGGACAGGTCCACGGCTATTGCGCGGGCGTCGCCGCCCTTGGCCGAGATCCGCGCGACCAGGTCGTCCAGGAGTTCCTGGCGGCGGGCAACGGCGACGACGGTGGCCCCCTTCGCGGCGAACTTCTCCGCCGCGGCCTCACCGATACCCGAGGAGGCACCGGTCAGCAGGATGCGTTTGCCTGCGACATCGATGTCGCCACGGGCCTGAAGCCGTTCGGTCAGCGGCGGACGCATGCTGGTCAGCAACAGCTGTTCGGACAGCCGGCGCAGCGGGCTCTTGCTCATGCGCTGAGTTTAGGTCGCCTAGCTTTCTGCCCGGTATCCCGCATGCCTCGCGGCCGCGATGACTTGTCGGTGCCTGCCGAGTCGATACCGCTATGACCATCATCGGCAAGCTCGACCAGCGATTCAGCGAGGTGACCGAAGCGACGAGTTGGCAGGCCACCGCAGCCGCCCTCGAGGCTGCCGGCCTGTACTGGCTCACGACCGTGCGCGGCGACGGGCGCCCGCACGTCACCCCGTTGGTCGGGGTGTGGGTCGACGATGCGTTCGTGTTCTGCACCGGACCCACCGAGCAGAAGGCTCGCAACCTGCAGGCCGGAACGGCCGTCGTCGTCACCACCGGAACCAACACATGGAACGCCGGCCTCGACGTCGTCGTCGAGGGCACCGCGGAGCGGGTGACCGGGCGAGAGCGATTGACCACCCTGGCCGACACCTACCGGAGCAAGTACGGCGACGATTGGGATTTCGATTGCGACGACGAGGTTTTCGACCCGCAGGGCGAGGCGGCGATCGTCTACGAGGTCAAGCCGGCCAAGGTGCTCGCGTTCGCGAAGTCGCCCCACGGTCAGACGGTTTTTCGTTGGTGATTTGTGTGCGTTTACCGGCGGTGACCGCCGGTAAACGCACACAAATCGCTCAGAAGTAGCGCGGGAACCCGCTCCAGTCCGGATCGCGCTTCTCCAGGAACGCATCTCGGCCCTCGACGGCCTCATCGGTCATGTAGGCCAGACGCGTGGCCTCCCCGGCGAACACCTGCTGGCCCACCAGACCGTCGTCGATCAGGTTGAACGAGAACTTCAGCATCCGGATCGCCTGGGGCGACTTGCCGTTGATCTCGGCGGCCCACTGCAGGCCGACGGACTCGAGCTCGGCGTGATCGACGACGTCATTCACAGCCCCCATGGCCCGCATCGTTTCGGCGTCGTATGCGCGGCCCAGGAAGAAGATCTCGCGGGCGAACTTCTGGCCGGTCTGGCGGGCCAGGTAGGCGCTGCCGAACCCGCCGTCGAAGCTGCCGACATCGGCGTCGGTCTGCTTGAACCGGGCGTGCTGACGGCTGGCCAGGGTCAGGTCGCAGGTGACGTGCAGGCTGTGTCCGCCGCCGGCCGCCCATCCGTTGACCAGGCAGATCACCACCTTGGGCATGAACCGGATGAGCCGCTGCACCTCGAGGATGTGCAGCCGGCCGGCCCGTGCCGGATCGACCGTCTCAGCGGTCTCGCCCGCGGCGTACTGATAGCCGGAGCGGCCGCGGATGCGTTGGTCCCCACCGGAACAGAAGGCCCAGCCGCCGTCCTTGGCCGACGGACCATTGCCGGTCAGCAGCACCACGCCGACGTCGGGGGACATCCGGGCGTGGTCGAGGACGCGGTACAGCTCGTCGACGGTGTGCGGCCGGAAGGCGTTGCGCACCTCGGGCCGGTCGAACGCGACCCGCACCGTGGGCCGACGAGCGCCGTCGGCGATATGCCGGTGGTAGGTGATGTCGGTCAGATCGTCGAAGCCGGGAACCGGCTCCCAGGCTGTCGGGTCGAACGGGTTGTCTGCACTCACGTGCTCGACTGTAGAGCGAACGTCTCCAGAGGTTTCACACCTACTGCTGCGGGGTACCAAACCCGGCGCGATGGTGCGTACCGCGCGCCACCAGAGGAGAGAGGCCACGATGAAGAAGCTGGCGAGTGTGTTGATGTCGGGTTTGGCCGCGGGCGTGGTGCTCGTGGGGTGCACACCTGAGGTGACCGGTGGCGACACCAAGTGCAAGGACTTCATCGGGCAGGACGAGAAGACGCAGAACGACGCGGTGGCCAAGATGCTCAAGGATGAGAAGGGCACCGACGCCGCGCAGCTGGAGATCACCGGAACCCGCCTGGCGGTGCAGACCTTCTGCCAGACGACGGGCAAGCAGGACTCCAAGATCAAGGAGGCCCCGCACCTGAGCTGAGCGTGGGTTAGATGTACTGACCTGAGAGGTTAGGTACGCGGGTGGCCGGTGGTTGGCCGCCGAGTGCGGTGTGGCCGCGGTGGTGATTGTAGTTGTGTAACCATCTGGGGTATTCGGCGCAGCGTTCGGTGTCGG
>NZ_JTJW01000020.1 GCF_000805385.1 Mycolicibacterium setense
TCGTACCTCCGTTTTCGAGCGGGCTGCCGTCCAGACCCGTGGTGGAACCGAGTCTGCACCATGCGTTGGTGATAGTCAACACACTGTCGAGTTTTGGGTTGACGTCGGTTCGGCTGAACCGCTCACGCAAAATGGACACTGTGTTGACTAATTTCAACTGTGAGTCTAATCTCAATCTGGCCAAGGCCGTGACACCGAACACCGGCGCACGGCGTCACAACCACAAAAAGAGGATTGACATGGCCACGAGATCGGACGTCGACCAGATCCAACCGTCGACTTCACGCGATGGAGAGAGCTACGTCTCCCACCGTGACGACATCCACTTCAACATGACCGGTGACTTCATGACGGGCGTGGATTTCTGGATTCACGCGACCGGTGAGACCACCAACGGCCAGCTGATCGTCATCGAGACGAATTGGGTGCGCGGTACCGAACCGGTCTGGCACATCCACCACCGCGAAGAAGAAGGCTTCTTCGTGATGGACGGCGAAATCAAGATCCACACCGAGGCCGGTTCGTACAACGCCAAAAAGGGTCAGTTCGTCTGGGGGCGTAAGGATCAGCGGCACACCTACGAGGTGGTCGGTGACGAAGCCCGGATTCTCGTGGTGTTCGTGCCCGGGCCCGACAGCAGTGGTTTCGAGCCCAACGGCGGTATCGACAAGTACTTCTACGAAGCGCGCGATCGTGAGCTCCGGACGCCCGAGCAGCTGCAGGCGGAGGTCGAGAACCTCAAGGTCAACTACGGCCTGGAGATGTTCCCCGAAATTCCACATCCGCGCGAACAGGCCTGAACGTGGTTGTCGTTTCAGGTATTTGGCGTTACTGACCATTGGAGTTGCTGTGACCATCGATGTATCTCTTGACACCGTGCCGCATTGGATCGGCGGTGCGGCCGTCTCCTCGACGGAGGGGACGCGAGCCGAGATCCATGATCCCGCCACGGGGCGCGTGATCGGGTCCGTCGTCTTGGGCGGTGCCGATGCCGTCGACGAAGCTGTAGCCAGTGCGCGCACTGCGGCGGTGGCCTGGGCTGATACCCCTGGCCCCGCCCGCGCAGCGGTATTGCATCGCTTCCGGGTGTTGCTGCACGAGCAGACGGACGACTTGGCGTCGATCATCACGGCCGAACAGGGCAAGACGCTTGCAGATGCCCGGGGAGAGCTGGCACGTTCGATCGAAGCCATCGACGTGTCGCTTTCGGTTGTGCAGCAACTCAAGGGCGAGTACGCCGAGCAGGTTGCCAACGGGGTCGACACGTACTCTTTCCGGCAACCGCTGGGCGTTTGCGCCGGCATCACACCGTTCAACTTTCCGGCCATGGTGCCGGTGTCGATGTTCGCCGCCGCCATTGCGTGCGGGAACGCGTTCGTGCTCAAGCCAAGTGAACAGGTGCCGTCGGCATCGGTGCGATTGGCGCAGATCGCGAGCGAAGCAGGATTGCCCGACGGCGTGCTCAACGTTGTGCACGGTGGTGTGGAGGCAGCCGGGGCTCTCATCGACCACCCCGATGTCGCGGCGGTGTCGTTCGTCGGCTCCACCCCTGTCGCCCGTGCGATCTACCGGCGCTCGGCGGAGGCCGGCAAGAAAGTGCAGGCCCTCGGGGGCGCCAAGAACCACATGGTGGTGATGCCCGACGCAGACCTCGATGCCGCGGCCGACGCCCTGGTTTCGGCGGCCTACGGGGCTGCGGGTCAGCGCTGCATGGCCGTGACGGTCGCGGTCGCGGTCGGCCCTGCTGCAGATGCGTTGGTGGCCAAGGTTGCCGAGCGCGCCAACGCGTTCACGGTGGGCCCGGGTGCGGCGTCGGGCACCGACATGGGGCCGTTGATCTCGGAGGGCGCACTCGATCGGGTCCGTGGGGCCCTACAGCGCTCCGTCGAGCAGGGCGGCCGACTGGTCGTCGACGGCCGTGAACGGACAGCACCCGGAGCCGGTTACTTCATCGGTCCCAGTCTCGTCGATGGCGTCAGCGTCGAGAGCGATCTCTATCGCGACGAAGTGTTCGGACCGGTCCTCAGCGTGCTGCGCGCCGAAGATCTCGAGCAGGCCCTGCAGATCGTCAACGAGAATCCCTACGGGAACGGCGCCATCATCTTCACGGGTAGTGGCGCGGCGGCCCGTCGATTCGCCCGCGGCGTATCGGCCGGCAGTGTAGGGATCAACGTGCCTATCCCCGTGCCGATCTCGTGGTTCGGTTTCGGCGGATGGGGCGACTCGCGCTTCGGTGATGACGGGCTCAACTACGACGCCTACCGCTTTTACACCAGGTCCAAGGTCATCACTCAGCGTTGGACAGAGCCCGCAACGGGCCTTGCCCCGCACTTCGTCGCGGCGGGCAGCCAGTGACCTCGCCACCCGCTGCCGCCCCTCCTCGACTGGACCACGTCGGCATCCTGGTGCGCGACCTGGACTCGGCACTCACGCACTGGTCCAATCGGTTTGGGGTCGAGGTCGCTCGCGCGGTCGAGGTTCCGGTCATGAGCATCAGCGCGGCGTTCCTCAACGTTTCCGGCGCAGAGGTCGAGCTGTACACCATGCACGACCTGGACGCGCTCGATGTAGCCCTCGACGGAGCACCGGCAAAGCTTGACCACGTAGCACTACGGCTGCACCACGCCGACGGTCCCGAACTCGCGGGCTGCGCCATCCGAGGGCCTGGGCGCGCGGAGCCGATCGCAGCACCGATCCTGATGGGAGACGCCACACATGTCTGGACCGAGCCTCCCGGGATCGATGTTCTGCTCCAACTGATCAGGCCGAGCGAGTGAGGTCTCGATCGATATCCGTTGCACCACAGGCGGTCCCGCCGACAGGCCGGCCGTAAACGATTCACCTTAGAAGAGGAGTGAAAATGGGACGCATGGAAGGAAAGGTCGCGCTGGTCACCGGCGCGGCCCGAGGTCAGGGGCGAGCACACGCGATCCGCCTCGCCCAGGAAGGTGCGGATATCCTCGCCTTCGACTGCCCGGCGAATGGAGGGGTTCCCTATCCCGTTGGCACGGCCGCTGACCTCGAGATCACGGTCAAGGAGGTCGAGGCGTTGGGCCGGCGGATCATCGCGCACCACGGCGATGTTCGCGCACAGGCTCCGCTGGACAAGCTGGTAGCCGAGGGCGTGCGGGCCTTCGGCGGACTCGATGTCGCCGTGGCCAACGCCGGCATCTGGACTGTGCACCCGTTCGCGGACATTCCCGAGGACGAGTTCTTGGATGTGCTCAATGTCAACATCATGGGGCCCTGGCGCACGCTGAAAGCGGTGACTCCCGCCATGAAGGCGCGCGGAGGTGGCTCGGTGATCATCACCTCGTCCGGCAACGGTGTCGAGGGATCTCCCCATTACGTCCACTACGTGGCATCGAAGCATGGCGTACTCGGCTTGGCGAAGAGCGCAGCACTCGAGTTCGGCCAGTTCGGCATCCGAGTCAACTCGCTGCTTCCCGGGCCGACCGATACTCCCGCCTTGGATTGGCAAGGTGGCTACGACCTTTGCGCGGGCAAGGGGCCGGGAAACGGTGTCAAAGAGGACTTACAGGGCGCGAAGTACTGGGCGGTCCTGCGGGATGTGGGCCTCCTGCCACCGCAGGCCATGAGTGAGGCGGTGCTGTGGCTGGCATCGGACGAATCACGATGGACGACAGGCCTGGAGATGTTGGTCGAAGGCGGTCACATGCTGATGCCGGGCCTCAATATGACGAAAATGGCCTTGGACAACCAATAGCGTCCGAGCACACCCTGGAGTCAGGTGAGCCCTCTGCGAAGGCGTCGATCACGCCTTTGCGGAGGGCTTGCGGCGTCTCACGGGTTTTTTGGCGGGCTTCCACTCAAGGCCATAGACCGTCCGCAGCCAAATGGTGGTCACCGTTTCGGCCATGTCTTCCAATGGGATCGCGTTCTCACTGCGCAGACTCATCAACGCAAGGTTGCGTTCGCCCATCCACATCAATGCTGCGGCCAAAGACCGGGCCGGTGGCCCGTCGATGGCCACGCCGGCGGCTCTGTCACGCTCGATGCTGGCAGCCGACGCGTCGATGAACCGGCCCAGGATCGTGTCCCATTGCGTCTGCAAGTCTGGCTCGGCCGCAGCGGCGTCGCCTACTTCACGGAGAACGTGACCATGCTGTTCCCATACCTGAATGACTTCCTTGACCGCGTGCTCGATGGCAGCCTCCGGCGGCATGCCTGCCGGACGCTCAAAAATCAGCTGCGACGCCTGGAACACGTCGGCGGTGACCCGGGAGAGCAGCGCAGACAGCAGCTGCCACTTGGACTCGAAGTAAAAGTAGAACGACGACCGCGACAGCCCGGCCCGCTTGGTGAGATCGTCGATGGAGATGTTGCGCAGTGGCACCGTGCGCAACATGTCGTAAGCACCTTCGAGGATGGCTTGCTCGCGCCTGTCACCTTTGATGTTGCGGCGGCCCACCCGTGTTTCCGCGGTGCTCGGGCCGAAAGGTGAAGTGGACGCCATGAGACACATGATAGGTCAGGCCTACCACGAAGCCGGCGTGCCGCGGACAGCGCATCGGCAAACTATCGACGGTGCGTTGATAATACTCAACATGTAGTGCATACTAAGTGGGATGGCCGGTCTGGCCTCATGGAGGCCGCGCCGGCCGTCTGTTCAGATTCTGCCGCTGATCTGCTTGCGCTCAAACGGGATTCGCACGCCGGCCGCGGAATGAAATGCTCTCTACGCGAAGCGGGAGTCAACCGTGTCCAACCTCGCAGACAATCTCGTCGCAACCGCCCACGCATACGGCGACCGGCCGGCCGTGAAGCTTGACGAGTACGTCGTGTCCTATCGGCAGCTCCACCACCACGCTTCGGCTGTGGCCGGAGACCTGCGAGCCCGGGGCGTGCTCCCAGGCGAGCGGGTAGGCCTGGTGCTTCCGAACGTCCCCGCATACCCGGTGTTGTTTTATGGTGCTCTACTGGCCGGCGCGGTTGCCGTGCCGATGAATCCACTGCTCAATGCGCGCGAGGTCGAGTACTACCTCACCGACTCGGGTATGTCACTGGTGTACGGGTTGGACGGGAGCGATGCGGTCGTGTCGGCCGCGGCGAAAGTCGGGATTCCTTCGGAATTGGTACCCGCCACGGGCCCAATGAACTTGTCCGGCAGCCCAATCTACGAAGCAACCGGTCGAACCGACATCGACACCGCCGTCATTCTCTACACCTCCGGTACCACCGGGAAACCCAAGGGGGCAGAACTCACCCACGGGAACCTGTCGACCAACGCCGCGACGACAGTGGACACATTGATCGAAGCGGGCCCGGAAGATGTGATCCTCGGTTGCTTGCCGTTGTTTCACGTCTTCGGCCTCACCTGCGGGCTCAATGCAGCGGTCAAATCCGCGGCCCTTCTCACCCTGGTCCCTCGCTTCGAGGCGGCCAAGGTTTTACAGATCCTGGCCCGCGATCGAGTGACGGTTCTCGAGGGTGTGCCGACGATGTACGCCGCGATGTTGCACTCTGGAGATGCGGACAACACCGACATGTCCTCGCTCCGCACGTGTATCACCGGCGGTGCGCCCATGCCCGTCGAGATTCTCAAAGCGTTCGAGCAGAAGTTCGACTGCGAGATCTACGAAGGGTACGGACTCTCGGAGACGGCACCCATCGCCTGCTTCAACCAGCCAGGGCACCAACGCAGACCGGGCACCATCGGAATACCCGTACGGGGCTGCGCGCTGCGGATCGTCGCCGACGACGGCGAGGACATTCCCGACGGTGTGCCAGGCGAGATCGTCATCCAGGGCGAGAATCTCATGAAGGGATACTGGAACCGGCCTGAGGCAACCGCCGAAGCCATCCCCGATGGGTGGTTTCGTACCGGGGACATCGCCATTCGCGATGGCGACGGGTACTACACCATCGTCGACCGAAAAAAGGACCTGATCATCCGGGGCGGGTACAACGTCTATCCCCGCGAAGTCGAGGAAGTCCTCTACGAACATCCTTGCGTCGCCGAAGCGGCGGTGATCGGCATCAAACACGCAGACCTGGGGGAGGAGATCGGCGCGGCCGTGGCACTCAAGCCTGGGGCGTCGGCGAAATCCGAAGAATTGAAGACCTTCGTCCGAGGTCGACTCGCCGCGTACAAATACCCCCGCGAGATCTGGTTCGTCGACTCATTGCCCAAGGGGCCGACCGGGAAGATCCTCAGGCGTGAGGTGCAGCCGCCCCATTCCGCCGAACTGGCTGAGGCGTAAGTGCTTTCAGCCATCGTGGCGAGGCTCGACGCTGCCGGGCCGAGCCTCGCCACGCCTCGTCAATCGACGGGAGACGCGACCTTGATGACTGCTTTACCTCGGGTGCCGCCGGACAGTGCCTGATTGAGGGTTTCCCGAGCGTTCTCCAGTCCGTCGACGATGGTCTCGTCGTACGTCAACGAGCCCTCGCCCAGGGCCGCGGCGATCTTGTCGATGATTTCGCCGTAACGTTCGACGTGGTCGGTAACGATGAAGCCCCGCAGGGTGGCTCGCTGCATCAACAACTGGTTTGCATTACGCAGGCCGGGCTGACCGCTGTCTTCGTTGTACGTGTCGTACTCCGAGATCAGGCCACATAGCGACACTCGTGCGCCGATGTTCAGCCGCCCCAGGACGTGATCCATTATCGGGCCGCCTACGTTCTCGAAGTCGACGTCAACGCCGTCGGGAGTCGCGTCGTCGAGTAACTCGCGCCAGTTGTCCGCGTGCCGGTCGACGCATGCGTCAAAGCCTAGTTCCTCCACCAAGTGTCGGCACTTTTCAACACCGCCGGCGATGCCGACCACGCGGGCGCCACGCTGCTTGGCCAGCTGTCCGGCGATAGAACCGACCGCCCCCGCAGCGGCGGAAACAACAACCGTCTCGCCTGGCTGGGGATCGCCCAACTCAACACCGATGAACGCAGAAATACCCGTGTGGCCAAGTATTCCGAGGAATGCGGGAAGCGGTGCCGGCAGCGGGTCGGGAAGAACTGTGAACGGAAATTCCAGAACGGAATCGTCAGCGACACAATAGTCTTGCCAACCGGTAAAGCCGAGGACGTACGCTCCGACCGGCAGATCGTCTCGCCGACTTTCGACGACCTGCCCGACACCGAGGCCTCGCATCACGGCACCCAACTCAACCGGTGGGATGTAGGAACGCAACTGACTCATCCAGACGCGGTTTGTGGGGTCGAGCGAGAGGTACAGGGTACGGACCAGCGCCTGCCCTTCGTCAATTTCCGGAACGCACTCCTCGATCCACTCGAGGTCCTTTTCGGTGACCGCGCCTTGCGGTCGGCTCTGCAGACGAAAGAGCCGGTTGATGGGTGTCGTCATGGCGGATCCTCGTTGGTCGCAGGGGGTTTGGGGTAGGGGTCGTCGCGCCGCGTAAGCGCCGCGGACAGGGCATGGCGGTGAGGCCACCGGCCAGAATAGACTGTGTGTCGGTATTAATCAACGCCATGTCGAGATAATGGGACAGCCACATCGCTGGACGCCGAGCACGCCTGAGTCCCTCGGGATGTGGGTATTGTCGACAGACTGTTGACTATTAACGACGCATAGTGCACTGTCGGATTTGAGCATCCGACTGTGAGGGCAGTCGACCGAGAGATGGAGGCGGCGCATGAGCGTACAAACGGACAACCGCGCGACGGTTGAGCGATTCTGGAAGGCCCTTGATGACGGCCCACCTCGTGGTGCGGCTCTCGAGGCGTGGAAGGACAACTTTGCCGAGGATGGCGTCTGGGAGATGCCCTTCGCGCCCGAGCCGCTCGCCGATACCGTCCCCGGTCGACACCTGATCGGTCATTTCATCGACTGGTTCTTCGACTCCGTGCCGGACCTCCGGATCGATTCGCTGATCGTGCACGACACGACCGACCCGGAACTCTTCGTTCTGGAACTGCACGGGAAGGCGACGGTCACGCAGACCGGCAAGATCTACGCCAATACCTATTGCACCCACATGCGGATCCGGGACGGCAAAGTTGTGCTGATCCGCGAGTACTTCAATCCCAATGTCGTGCTCGAGGCCTTCGGGCGCGACGTGATCGCCGAGGGTATGTCAGCAGTGATGGCGGCCGCCGGAGTGGGGGCCACC
>NZ_JTJW01000015.1 GCF_000805385.1 Mycolicibacterium setense
CCGGCACACCGATCGGCACGACACCCGACCCGACCTGTAACGGGGCGCTGATCGTGGCATACACCGTCGTCTCCGTCGGACCGTAACCATTGATCATCACCCGACCCGACGCCCAACGATCCACCACATCCGGCGGACACGCTTCGGCCGCGACCATCAACGCCGACACCGTTTCCAGCTTTTCCGGATCCAAAACGCCCACTGCAGAAGGCGTCTGGCTCAACACCGTCACACCCTCGCCAACAACCAACGCCTCCAGCTCCTGCGGTGAGCGGGTGGTCTGCTCGGGCACCACCACCAGTCGCCCGCCGTGCAGCAGTGCACCCCAGATCTCCCACACCGAATAATCGAAGGCCAGCGACGAACACGCAGCCCACACCTGCTGCGGGCCGATCTCGATACCGACATCCATCCCATCGAACAACCGCGTCACATTCTGATGAGTGACCACAACACCTTTGGGAACACCGGTCGTTCCCGACGTGTAGATGATGTGGGCCACGTCATCAGAGGCGGGGCCCTCCTTCAGAGGAGTACCGGGCTGAGAATCGATCCGGGGATCCCCGATGTCGATCACGGACACGCCGCTCCCGCGCACTCGCTCGGCGAGGTCGGTCGTGGTGATCACCGCGACCGGCCCGGAATCGGTCAGCATGAACTCGACACGCGCGTCAGGGACCACAGGATCAATCGGCAGATACGCCGAACCCGACTTCAGAACGCCCAAGATCGCGACAACCGCGGCGGCACAACGGCTCATCATCAGGCCGACACAGGTCCCCGGGCCGGCTCCTTCGACAACCAGCAAGTGCGCCAACCGATTCGACGCCTCATCCAACTCCCGATACGACATCGAACGACCCTCAAAACTGATCGCCACCGCATCCGGAGTCCGTTCCACCTGCGCGGCGAACAACGCCGGAATCGAAGACTCCACCACCGACCCGGTCAACACCGCTCGATGACCGAATTGATCCAGCCGGGCGCTGTCAGCCGCATCGAGCACGTCCACCGCTGACAACCGCTGGGTCGGATCGGCCGTCATCCCCACCAGCAACCGCTGTAACCGCTCGATCAAGGTCTCGATGGTGGCCGAGTCGAACACGTCGGTGCGGAACTCGACGGATCCTTCGATACCGGCCGGTGTGCCGGCGTCGTTGAAACGTTCGGCCAGGGAGAACACCAGATCCATACGGGCAGTCTGAGTTTCAGCCTCCAGCCGGGTGACCCCAACGTCACCCAACGTCAGCGCGGCAGCGGGATCACTGTGCTGCCACGGCAGGTTCTGCCATGTCAGCATGACCTGCACCAGCGGATGATGGGTCAGGCTCCGCGTCGGATTGAGCCGATCCACCAGCACCTCGAACGGCACATCCTGATGCTCGAACGCCGCCAAACTCCGCCGCCGCACCTGGTCCAACAGGTCGGCAACCGTGGGGTCACCGGCCACGTCCACCCTCAGCACCAACGTGTTGACAAAGAAGCCCACCAGGTCGTCGAGCGCGGGCTCCCCCCGGCCGGCAGACGCAATCCCCACGGCCACATCAGTGCTCGCGCTCATCTGGGCCATCAGCGCCGCCAGCGCCGCTTGGACAACCATGAAACTCGTCGCGCCACGTTCGCGGGCCACCCGTGCGATCTGCTGCTGCAGGTCGGCCGGCCACTGCACCGTCACACTGGAGCCCTGGTAGTCCGCCACGGGCGGGTACGGCCGGTCCGTTGGCAGCTCCAACCGGTCCGGCAGCTCCGCCAGCTCGCCCTCCCAGTAGCTCAGCTGGCCGCTGATGACGCTGTCGGGGTCGGAAACGGATCCCAACCACTCCTGCTGCCACAGCGTGTAATCGGCATACTGCACCGGCAGGGGATCCCAATCCGGCGCCTCCCCCGCACACCGACTGGCGTACGCAGTCGCGAGATCGATGACCAGAGGGGTCACCGACCAGCCGTCGGCGGCGATATGGTGGACGACCGCCGCCAGCACGTGCTCGTTCTCGTCGATACGGAAAAGCGTTGCCTTGATCGGGATCTCGGTTGTGAGGTCAAAACTGTGACGCGCCGTATCACCGATTGATTCGTCGAGGCGGCCTGCGGGCCATCCGCCGGCGTCGATGATTCGCCACCCCGGGACAGTTCGCTCAACGTCGAGGACAACCTGCTGCGGTACCCCGTCGGACGATGTGAACACGGTGCGGAGGCTCTCCTGCCGGCCCACGACGTCTGCCAGCGCGGCGCCGAGCGCGTCAGCGTCCAGGCGTCCCCGGAGCCGCAGCGCCACCGCCATGTTGTAGATCGGCGACGGACCGTGCAACTGCTCCAGGAACCACAACCGTTGCTGGGCATACGACAACGGGACCATCGCCGGACGATGCCGCGCGGTCAGCGGAGGCCGGGCCACGCCGTCGTGGTGCCGATTCAGATAGTCGGCCAGCCCCCCGACCGTGGGCGCGTCAAACAGGTAGCGGACCGGCACATCCCGACCGAGAGCGGACCGTAGGCGCGCACAGACCCGGATGGCGATCAGCGAATCGCCGCCGAGGACGAAGAAATCGTCATCGAGCCCCGCCCTGCCGAGTCCCAGGACCTCGGTGAACACCTCGGCGACGATCTTTTCCATATCGGTCTCGGGCGCACGGAAGGAGGTGGCGACAAAGGTGGGTTCAGGAAGGGCCTTACGGTCGATCTTGCCCGAAGAGGTCAGCGGAAACTCGTCGAGCACCACGATCTGGGACGGCACCATGTATTCGGGCAGCCGATCGGCCAACCATTGACGGACCGCGGTGACCTTCGAGTTGGTGTGCGGGTCATTGGCATAGCCGCCGCGCTGCCGGGAGTCGGTGGCGGGCTGGTATAGATCGGTGAGCGCCGGCAGGGCCTGCCCGTCGGAGGTGGCGATGAAGACGGCGTCCAGTGTTCCGGGTTGTGCGCCCCAGGTGACCGCGACGTGGTATCCGGCCGCCTCGCCGAGCCGGTACACCATTTCGGGTGTGACGACGGCATCGGCGGCGCCGGTGTCGGCGTGGACGAGCGCCTCCACGATGGGAAGTCCGGCGCTCAAAGCTTGTTCGGTCACCACATCGGTGATCACCCCGGCACGGGGAATGCCACTGACCCGCACGGTGGACGGTTGCTGAGCCGTCAGCTCGGCCTGCAGTCCACTCAGGCCCGCACAATCGGTCCACGTCCAGTTCGGGGCACTGGTCAGCGAGCACACCTGGGTGGGCGACTTGTGGATGATCACGTCGTAGCGGTACCGGCTCAGCTCGTTGTCGGCTTCACCACGTTTGACCTGGATGGCGATGCCGCCCACCGATGGGTGGTCGGCTGCCCAGGTGGTGAAGAACTCCGGGGCCAGCAGTAGCTCGGGCTCGCCCAGCATCGCACGCTGTACCCGCTGGCGGATCTCGTCGGTATCGGTGCCGTTCCGGCTGCGCGCCAGCGCAATACCGGTCTGGAATGCGGCCTGCAGACTGTGGTTGCGCACGTCGCCGACGAACAATGTGCCACCCGGCGCAAGCAGATCCACTGCCTTGTCGATCACCTCGGCCAGGTACCCGGCGCTCGGGAAGTACTGGACCACCGAGTTGATCACCACCATGTCGAACCGGTTCTGCGGCAGCTCCTCGGTCATGTGCGCCGGTCGGGTGAGCAGATGCACCCGATCTCCCCACGGGTGGCCGACCACCGCCGATTGCAGCTTCTGGATGGTCGGTGCGGAAAAGTCTGTCCCCCAGTACTCCACGCACTTCGGAGCGAGCTGCGAGAGCAACAAGCCCGATCCCACGCCGAGCTCGAGCACGCGCTGCGGCCGTAGCGCCAGGATCCGGTCCACGGTGGCCGAGCGCCACTCCTCCATCTCCTGGAGCGGGATCGGATCGTCCGTGTAGCTGCTGTTCCACCCCCGGAAATCGTTGCCGAACTCGACCGTGTCGAGGTCGGCATCATAGAGCTCGTCGTAGATGCCTTGCCACTGGTCGACGACATCGGCGTCGTGGTCGGCGCTGCTGGTCTGCTCGAGGGCGATGTAGCCGACCAGGTGATCGACACCGGTGCTGCCCCGATGCACGGCCGCAGCCGCACGCGTGACCTTCGGGCACGTCAGCAGGGTGTTCTCGATCTCGCCCAGTTCCAGACGCTGCCCCCGCAGCTTGATCTGAGCATCGGCGCGTCCCCGGTATTCCAGACAGCCCGTATCGGTCCAGCGCACGAGGTCGCCGGTACGATACAGCCGCGTCCCCGGAGCGCCAAAGGGGTTGGCCACGAACCGATCCGCCGTCAGATCGGGGCGGCCCACATAACCACGCGCCACTGCGGGTCCGGCGAGATACAACTCACCGACCACCCCAACCGGGGCCGGGTTCAGCCGCGCATCCAGCACCAGCGCGCAGGTGCCCGGTACCGGGGCGCCGATGCGTACCGGCTCCCCGGCCGAGAGCGCGCTCCAGGTCGACCAGATCGTCACCTCGGTCGGTCCGTACGCATTGAACATCCGCCGACCGGGTGCCCACGCGGCCACCAACTCCGCCGGACACGCCTCACCACCCGTGACCAACGTATCCAAGCCGTCGATTTGAGTCGGGTCCAGCGTGGCCAACACGGTCGGCGTGATCAGAGCCGCGTCGACGCGCTGACCCGCCAGAACCTCGGCCAATGCCTCGCCGGCGTAGGAATCCGGCGGAGCCACCACCAACGCCGCTCCCGACGCCACCGCCCACAGCCACTCGAAGACCGAGGCATCGAACGTCGGCGCGGCCACCATCAACACCCGAGACTGCGGGGCCACGCCGAGCAGATCGTGGTGCGCAGCTGCCACACCCAGCACACCGGCGTGGCTGATCGCCACACCCTTCGGCGTACCCGTGGACCCCGACGTGAAGATCACATACGCCGCATCGTCGATATCCAACGGGGACAACCGGTCCGAATCAGTGACGCGCTCGGCGCTGTACCCGGACAGATCGACCACTTCAAGCGGAATGACGAGGTGGCCGTCGGTCCCTTCGAGCCCGCCCATGCCGCGCGTGAGCACGCATACAGCCTCGGCGGTGTCCAGTACCGTGGCGATCCGCTCGGCCGGGTGGCCGGGATCGACCGGCACGTACACCCCGCCGGCCTTGAGCACTGCCCACCAGGCGATCACCAACTCCGCGCAGCGACTGATAGCCACACCGACGGCACGCTCAGGGCCTACGCCCGCCTCGATCAACGCCCGAGCCAACCGGTTCGAGTCCTCATCCAGCTCCCGGTAGGACAGCTCGCGCGTCCCATCTATCACCGCAATGGCGTCCGGGTCAGCGGCAACCGCCGCAGCCAGCGAATCCTGCGCCAATCCCACCGGCGGGCTCACCTCAGCACCAGACCACTTGTGCAGCACGCGATCCTGCTCATCGTGATCCAGCAGGCCGATCTCACCCACGACCACCGACGAATCGGCCACCACAGCGTCGACCACGCGGCTGAACCAACCCACCAACCGCTCGACGCTGGATCGGTCATACAGATCCGTGGCATAGGCGACCGTGCCGGCCGCCATCAGCGCACCGCGGCCTTCGTCAGGCGCTGCCTTCAGTTCGAACAGCGCACTGGAGTCCCCGCTGGATATTTCTCGCAGGTCAAATTCAAGGTCGAACCGGGCGGTACGGATATCGGCGGTGACCGGCTCGACATCGAGGTCGTCCAGTTGGATTTCGGGGCGCACGTTGTTCTGGAATGCCAATGCCACCTGGAACAGCGGGTGGTGGGATGTGGAGCGCGTCGGGTTGAGCCGCTCAACCAACAGCTCGAACGGCACATCCTGATTCGCGTAGGCATCAAGTGCCTTCTGTCGCACACGTTCCAACACTTCGCTGAACGACAGCGCAGGGTCAACGCCCAGCCGTAGCACCCAGGTGTTGACGAAGAAGCCGACCAGCTCATCAAGGGCCTGGTCCGTACGACCGGCGATCGGGGTCCCCAGTGCGATGTCGTCGCCGACGCCGGCCCGGTGCAGCGCGACCGCGATCGTGGCCTGCAACACCATCGACGCCGTTGCGTTGTGCGCCGTGGCGACCGCTTTGATTCCCGCCCAGGACTCGGGATCGATGCACAGGTCAATCGCGTCGCCGCGATAGCTGAGCGCGGGCGGACGCGGACGATCCGTTGGAAGCGACACCACCTCGGGGAGGTCGGCCAATTCCCGACGCCAGTAGGTCAACTGGCTGGCGAGCACACTGTCGGGATCGGACTCGGATCCCAGCCAACCATGTTGCCACAGCGTGTAATCGGCGTACTGCACCGGCAGCGGTGACCAGGCGGGGGCCCGGCCGAGGGTGCGCGACCGATACGCCTCGCTCACGTCCCGGGCCATGGGCGCCATCGACCAGCCGTCGAAGGCGATGTGGTGCAAGACGATTCCGAGAACGAACCGTTCGGGTCCCAGGGCATAGATCTGGGCCCGGATCGGGATCTCACTGGCCAAGTCAAACGTGTAGCCCGCCAGGGCAGTCAATTCGCCGGCCAGGTCCCCTTCTGCAACCTGCACCATTGCCGGGCCGCCGCGCCGCCACAGCCCCGGCTGCGCGGGCAGCACCTTCTGCGACGGCACCCCGTCGACATCGCGGAACACCGTGCGCAGCGATTCGTGACGGGTGATCACGTCGTCGAGAGCCGCATCGAGCGCGCCGAGATCCAGTGCGCCGTTGATGCGGAACGCGATCGGCATGTTGTATGTCGCCGCCCCGTCCTCGAACCGGTTGAGGAACCACAGCCGCTGTTGCGCGAAGGACAACGGAATCAGACGAGGACGCTCCCCCGCCACCAAGGGCGCGCGCCGGTCCGAATCTTCGCCGACATGCGGCGCCAACTGCGCCACCGTCGGCGAATCGAAAAGCGTGCGCACCGCCAGACCGGCGTCCAAGGTCATGTTGACCGCCGACACGACCCGCATCGCCATGATGCTGTCGCCGCCGAGGTCGAAGAAGGAGTCATCGATACCGACGCGGTCCAGGCCGAGGACCTGGGCGTAGATATCCGCCAATACTTCTTCGGTGGCAGTGCTCGGGGCCCGATATCTGTCACCCGTGTATTCGGGTGCGGGCAGGGCGCGTTTGTCGAGCTTGCCGTTGACCGTCAACGGCAGCACATCGAGCACCACGACCGCGGCGGGCACCATGTACGCCGGCAACCGCTGCGCCAGCGCTGCCCGCACATCTGCCGGGTCAGCCGCGCCGGTGACATAGCCGACGAGACGCTTGTCACCCGGACGATCCTCCCGAACGATCACCACCGCCTGATCGACACCATCCAGATCAGCCAAAGCTGTTTGAATTTCACCCAATTCGATGCGATAACCACGAATCTTGACCTGCTCATCAGCACGCCCGACATACCGCAACTGCCCATCCGGACCCCACGACACCAGATCCCCGGTCCGATACATCCGGGCACCCACCCCGCCGAACGGACAGGCCACAAACCGAGACGCACTCAATCCCGCGCGCCGCACATAACCCAACCCGACACCACGACCGGCCACATACAACTCACCCACCACACCCGCAGGCACCGGACGCAACCACCGATCCAACACGAACAACGCCGCACCCGGCACCGGCACACCGATCGGCACCACACCCGACCCGACCTGTAACGGGC
>NZ_JTJW01000014.1 GCF_000805385.1 Mycolicibacterium setense
CTTAATTTGTGTTCGGCGGTGTCCTACTTTTCCACCCGACTGGGTAGTATCATCGGCGCTGGCAGGCTTAGCTTCCGGGTTCGGGATGGGACCGGGCGTTTCCCTGCCGCTATGGACCGCCGTAACTCTATTCACTCGTTTGTGAGTGTGAATCTTTGTGTTTTGGTGGTGGGGCGTGGGTTGCACGTCCGCACACAAAGAGTGTGGGTGTGTTTGTGGTGTGGTTGCGAGACAGATGTGTTCTTACTTTTGTCAACTCACCATGTGTTTGGTGTTTGTTGGTTGTTGTAAGTTTTCGGCCGGTTAGTGCCAGTTCCCTGCACCCATTGCTGGGCTTCCAGGTCTGGTCTATCAATCCCGTGGTCTGCGGGGGGCCTTATCCCTCTAAAAGGGTGAGAAGCCTGGTCTTGGAGGGGGTTTCCCGCTTAGATGCTTTCAGCGGTTATCCTGTCCGAACGTGGCTATCCAGCGGTGCTCCTGGTGGAACAACTGGTATACCAGAGGTTCGTCCGTCCCGGTCCTCTCGTACTAGGGACAGATTTCCTCAAGCTTCTGACGCGCGCGGCGGATAGAGACCGAACTGTCTCACGACGTTCTAAACCCAGCTCGCGTGCCGCTTTAATGGGCGAACAGCCCAACCCTTGGGACCTGCTCCAGCCCCAGGATGCGACGAGCCGACATCGAGGTGCCAAACCATCCCGTCGATATGGACTCTTGGGGAAGATCAGCCTGTTATCCCCGGGGTACCTTTTATCCGTTGAGCGACACCCCTTCCACTCAGAGGTGCCGGATCACTAGTCCCGACTTTCGTCCCTGCTCGACATGTATGTCTCGCAGTCAAGCTCCCTTGTGCACTTACACTCAACACCTGATTGCCGTCCAGGTTGAGGGAACCTTTGGGCGCCTCCGTTACATTTTGGGAGGCAACCGCCCCAGTTAAACTACCCACCAGGCACTGTCCCTGAACCGGATATACGGTCCGAGGTTAGAGGCCCAATACGATCAGAGTGGTATTTCAACAATGACTCCACCCACACTGGCGTGTGAGCTTCACAGTCTCCCACCTATCCTACACAAACCGTATCGAGCACCAATACCAAGTTGTAGTGAAGGTCCCGGGGTCTTTTCGTCCTGCCGCGCGTAACGAGCATCTTTACTCGTAGTGCAATTTCGCCGAGTCTATGGTTGAGACAGTTGAGAAGTCGTTACGCCATTCGTGCAGGTCGGAACTTACCCGACAAGGAATTTCGCTACCTTAGGATGGTTATAGTTACCACCGCCGTTTACTGGGGCTTAAATTCTCCGCTTCACCCCGAAGGGTTAACGGGTCCTCTTAACCTTCCAGCACCGGGCAGGCGTCAGTCCGTATACATCGTCTTGCGACTTCGCACGGACCTGTGTTTTTAGTAAACAGTCGCTTCTCACTGGTTTGTGCCACCCCCTCCCGCTGCCGGCCGCAAAAGCCTTGACGATATGGGGGTCCCCCTTCTCCCGAAGTTACGGGGGCATTTTGCCGAGTTCCTTAACCATAGTTCACTCGTACGCCTTAGTATTCTCTACCTGACCACCTGTGTTGGTTTGGGGTACGGGCCGTGTATGTCCTCGCTAGAGGCTTTTCTTGGCAGCATAGGATCACCGAATTCGCCTCAAACGGCTATGCATCACCTCTCAGGCACATGAAACGCGGATTTGCCTACGTTTCGCCCTACCGGCTTACCCCAGTACAACCACTGACTGGTACGGCTACCTTCCTGCGTCACCCCATCGCTTGACTACTACCCACCGGGGTCCCACGCAGCCCCGTCAACGCCTCACCCCGAAGGGATCGGTCACGACGGTTTTGGATGGTTAGCACAATGGATTCATCATGGACGCACATACACGGGTACGGGAATATCAACCCGTTGTCCATCGACTACGCCTGTCGGCCTCGCCTTAGGTCCCGACTCACCCTGGGAGGACTGGCCTGGCCCAGGAACCCTTGGTCTTTCGGCGGGCAAGGTTCTCACTTGCCTATTCGCTACTCATGCCTGCATTCTCACTCCCACACCCTCCACAGCTAGATCACTCTGCTGCTTCACCGGATGCAGGACGCTCCCCTACCCAGCCAAACAAGTTTGGCTGCCGCGGCTTCGGCGGTGTACTTGAGCCCCGCTACATTATCGGCGCACAATCACTTGACCAGTGAGCTATTACGCACTCTTTCAAGGGTGGCTGCTTCTAAGCCAACCTCCTGGTTGTCTTCGCGACTGCACATCCTTTTCCACTTAGTACACGCTTAGGGGCCTTAGCCGGCGATCTGGGCTGTTTCCCTCTCGACGCACGGAGCTTATCCCCCGCCGTCTCACTGCCACATTCTTGGACTTGTCGGCATTCGGAGTTTGGCTGACGTCAGTAACCCTGTGGGGCCCATCGGCCATCCAGTAGCTCTACCTCCAACAAGAAACATGTGACGCTGCACCTAAATGCATTTCGGGGAGAACCAGCTATCACGGAGTTTGATTGGCCTTTCACCCCTACCCACAGCTCATCCCCTCAGTCTTCAACCTAAGTGGGTTCGGGCCTCCACGCGGTCTTACCCGCGCTTCACCCTGGCCATGGGTAGATCACTCCGCTTCGGGTCCAGAACACACCACTACACCACACACTATTGTGTGGATACGCCCTATTCAGACTCGCTTTCGCTGCGGCTACCCCACACGGGTTAACCTCGCGACATGTCCCTGACTCGCAGGCTCATTCTTCAAAAGGCACGCCATCACCCCACCACGAAGGAGGGCTCTGACGGATTGTAAGCGCACGGTTTCAGGTACTATTTCACTCCCCTCCCGGGGTACTTTTCACCATTCCCTCACGGTACTAATCCGCTATCGGTCACTGGGAAGTATTCAGGCTTACCGGGTGGTCCCGGCAGATTCACAGCAGATTTCACGGGCCCGCTGCTACTCGGGAACACTGTTCAAGGCAGATGTCAGGTTTTCACGTACCGGGCTCTCACCGTCTACGGCAGGTCATCCCAAACCACTTCCGTTAACCACGACATTTTCTCACTACCCTCCAGCCAGGTAGAACTGGAAAAACAGGTCCCACAACCCCGCACACACAACCCCTACCCGGTATCACATGCATACGGTTTAGCCATCCTCCGCTTTCGCTCGCCACTACTCACGGAATCACTTTTGTTTTCTCTTCCTACGGGTACTGAGATGTTTCACTTCCCCGCGTTCCCCCCTGCACCCTATGTATTCAGATACAGGTAACACGACATCACTCGTGCTGGGTTTCCCCATTCGGACATCCTCGGATCAACGCTCGGTTGGCAGCTCCCCGAGGCATATCGCAGCCTCCAACGTCCTTCATCGGCTCCCAGTGCCAAGGCATCCACCATGCGCCCTTAAACACTTACAACACAAAAACCAAAAAATGAGTTTCAAAAGAAATTGCACATCAACACACAAAAACACTGGCCCACACCACCCATACAGGCGGTGAGAGCCACACATTTTGCGTGCTAGATGCTCGCAACCACTATCCACAAATCAAACACCACACCCCACCACCAAAGCATGAGGCAACAACACACCCCCTGCCCCCAACGGGACAGGACCGCGGGCCTGTTGTCTCAAAGCCCAATAGTGTGTTCAGCAGTTCATCACCAGCGCATTTCCCGACGCCGGCTCAACGTTTGTCGTGCACCAGAACCGGACCCACTACAGGTCAACGGCCCATCCAACGAATCGCCCAGATCACCGAACCCCCACACTCGTGGGCGGGTCTGAGTCTCGTGGTGCTCCTTAGAAAGGAGGTGATCCAGCCGCACCTTCCGGTACGGCTACCTTGTTACGACTTCGTCCCAATCGCCGATCCCACCTTCGACGGCTCCCTCCCACAAGGGGTTAGGCCACCGGCTTCGGGTGTTACCGACTTTCATGACGTGACGGGCGGTGTGTACAAGGCCCGGGAACGTATTCACCGCAGCGTTGCTGATCTGCGATTACTAGCGACTCCGACTTCACGGGGTCGAGTTGCAGACCCCGATCCGAACTGAGACCGGCTTTGAAAGGATTCGCTCCACCTCACGGCATCGCAGCCCTTTGTACCGGCCATTGTAGCATGTGTGAAGCCCTGGACATAAGGGGCATGATGACTTGACGTCATCCCCACCTTCCTCCGAGTTGACCCCGGCAGTCTCTCACGAGTCCCCACCATTACGTGCTGGCAACATGAGACAAGGGTTGCGCTCGTTGCGGGACTTAACCCAACATCTCACGACACGAGCTGACGACAGCCATGCACCACCTGCACACAGGCCACAAGGGAACCGACATCTCTGCCGGCGTCCTGTGCATGTCAAACCCAGGTAAGGTTCTTCGCGTTGCATCGAATTAATCCACATGCTCCGCCGCTTGTGCGGGCCCCCGTCAATTTCTTTGAGTTTTAGCCTTGCGGCCGTACTCCCCAGGCGGGGTACTTAATGCGTTAGCTACGGCACGGATCCCAAGGAAGGAAACCCACACCTAGTACCCACCGTTTACGGCGTGGACTACCAGGGTATCTAATCCTGTTCGCTCCCCACGCTTTCGCTCCTCAGCGTCAGTTACTGCCCAGAGACCCGCCTTCGCCACCGGTGTTCCTCCTGATATCTGCGCATTCCACCGCTACACCAGGAATTCCAGTCTCCCCTGCAGTACTCTAGTCTGCCCGTATCGCCCGCACGCCCACAGTTAAGCTGTGAGTTTTCACGAACAACGCGACAAACCACCTACGAGCTCTTTACGCCCAGTAATTCCGGACAACGCTCGGACCCTACGTATTACCGCGGCTGCTGGCACGTAGTTGGCCGGTCCTTCTTCTATAGGTACCGTCACTTGCGCTTCGTCCCTATTGAAAGAGGTTTACAACCCGAAGGCCGTCATCCCTCACGCGGCGTCGCTGCATCAGGCTTGCGCCCATTGTGCAATATTCCCCACTGCTGCCTCCCGTAGGAGTCTGGGCCGTATCTCAGTCCCAGTGTGGCCGGTCACCCTCTCAGGCCGGCTACCCGTCGTCGCCTTGGTAGGCCATTACCCCACCAACAAGCTGATAGGCCGCGGGCCCATCCCACACCGCAAAAGCTTTCCACCACACACCAGGAAGTGCATGGTCATATTCGGTATTAGACCCAGTTTCCCAGGCTTATCCCAAAGTGCAGGGCAGATCACCCACGTGTTACTCACCCGTTCGCCACTCGAGTACCCCGAAGGGCCTTTCCGTTCGACTTGCATGTGTTAAGCACGCCGCCAGCGTTCGTCCTGAGCCAGAATCAAACTCTCCAAACAAAAACTTCCCAGTCCAAAAACCAGGCAGAATTCGAATCAGAAAAATCCGATCACAAACAAAAGACACCAACAAACTGGCATCAAAAAACAACAACCACACCCTAAACGGGAAAA
>NZ_JTJW01000002.1 GCF_000805385.1 Mycolicibacterium setense
CACCACCCCACGCCTGATATCCGGAGACCCCAAATACAGCTGGGTCAACCAAACCATCTTCGTCGGACAAGGCCGCATCCAACCCGGACCCACCGTCGAATTCCAAGTCTTCCGAGTCGCCGCATGACACTGCCCAAGTGTCAATCGACGAGGTAGGCGATCGGTCACTGGCGTCTAGAGCTCAGCGGGCAGGCCGAATTTCTCGAACAGCTCCAGCTCCATGAATGCCACCACGTGGGAGATGCCCTCGGGGCGCACCTCGAGGACGTGCAGCTGAAATGCCTCGTGCCGGCCCGTCTGGCGATTCAGCATGTACATCCCCGCGGCGGGCTGGCCGTTGGCGCTCGTCGCGATGAACCGCATGTCCCCGGGCTGCTCGGCCGGGCACTTGTACCGAGTCAGGCCGCCGATGGCCTCCGGCCCGCGGTACCAGCTGTCGAAGGGCGGCATCTCCCAGATGGCCTCGGCCGTGAACAGCTCGACCAGCTTGTCGACGTCGTAGGCCTCGAAGGCGGCCATGTAATTGCGCAGCAGGTTCTGGGCATGCGGGGAGTCCGGCGGGGCGATCTCGTCGTCTTCGTTGGGGCCGACGGCGTCGAGTTGGGCCCTGGCCCGCTGCAAGAGGCTGTTGACCGCGGCTGTCGAGGCACCGATCGCCTCACCGACCTCGGCGGCCTTCCACTGCAGCACCTCACGCATCACCAGAACCGCACGCTGGCGCGCCGATAGATGCTGCAGCGCCGCGACGAACGCGAGCCGGACCGAATCACGGGTCCCGACGATCGTGCTGGGATCCGCCGGGTCGTCGGTCGAATCCGGCAGGGGCTGCAGCCAGGGGATCTCGTGGTGCTCGGCGATCTCATCGGTGGGCGACGAACTCGGATTGCCCAGGCCAGACGGCAGCGGACGGCGCTGCCGGCCCTCCAACGCCGTCAGGCACGTATTGGTGGCGATGCGATACAGCCAGGTACGTACCGAGGACTTGCCCTGAAAACCCTCGTAGGACTTCCATGCGCGCAGGTAGGTCTCCTGCACCAGATCTTCGGCATCGTGAAGCGAGCCGGTCATCCGGTAGCAGTGCGCCAGCAGTTCACGGCGGTAGCGCTGGGCCTCGGCCAGGAACGCATCGGCCGGGCTGTCGTCATCGAGGCGATGAGCGAGGACCGTCACATTCGCGAGCTTACGCAGCACCCACGACAACTTCGATCGAATACGCTCGCGAGAGTGACCAGCACGCGCAGTGAACAGACATTCGACGGCGTCGGCGGGGTCCGCATCGTCTACGACGTATGGACGCCCGACATCGCTCCGAAAGGCGTCGTCGTCCTCTCCCACGGCCTCGGCGAACACGCCGGGCGCTATCACCACGTCGCGCAGCGGTTCGGGCAGGCCGGGCTGGTCGTCTACGCCCTTGACCACCGCGGTCACGGCCGCTCCGGAGGCAAGCGGGTGTACCTGCGTGACATGTCGGAGTACGTCGGCGACTTTCACACGCTGGTCGGCATCGCCGCCGTCGAGTACCCGAACCTGCCGCGCCTGGTGCTGGGCCACAGCATGGGCGGCGGCATCGTGTTCACGTACGGCGTCGAATATCCCGACGAGTACTCCGCGATGGTGCTGTCCGGGCCGGCGGTAGCCGCACAGGCGGCGGTGTCCCCGGTGCTCGCGGTGGTGGCCAAGGTGCTCGGCAAGGTCGCCCCCGGGCTGCCGGTGGAAAATCTCGACGCCAACGCGGTATCGCGAGATCCCGCGGTGGTGGCGGCGTACAACGCCGATCCGCTGGTGTGGCACGGCAAGGTCCCCGCAGGCATCGCCCGGGCGCTGATCATCGTGGGCGAGACCATGCCGCAGCGGGCCTCGGCGCTCACCGCGCCGCTGCTGGTGGTGCACGGAGAGAAGGACCGCCTGGTGTCGGCCGAAGGTAGCCGCCATCTCGTGGAATGTGTGGGGTCACCGGACGTGCACCTCAAGGTGTATCCGGGCCTGTTCCATGAGGTGTTCAACGAGCCCGAGAAGGAGCTTGTTCTCGACGACGTGACGGCCTGGATCGAGACGCACCTGTGAGAAAGCTTGTGGCAGTGCTCGTTTCGGTGCTGCTGGTGGCCGGGTGCGGTTCGCCGGAGGCGACGAAGGAGAGCGGGCAACCGTCGTGGACCGACACCGACGTCACGTTCGATGCCGACGGTCTCACCATCCACGGCACCTATCGGCACGCGGAGGCGACCGGCCCGGCGGCACTGCTGATCTCCGAGAGCGGGCCCACCGACCGCAACGGTGACAACAAGGTCGTCGGCCCCATCGGCAACATGCGCCAGCTGGCGGAAACGTTGTCGGACAAGGGCGTTGCCAGCCTGCGCTACGACAAGATCGGAACCGGCGCTACCAAGCTCGGCCCCTACGAGAAGAAGCCTGCCGAGGTGGTCAGCGGCGTCTACACCAGCGGCGCGGCCGCTGCGCTGCGGTTCCTGGCCGGCAGGCCCGATACCGACGCCGCCAAGTTGTCGATCTATGCGGTCGGCGAAGGCGCTATCCACGCCATGACCCTGGCCGGTGCGGGCGACCCGAAGGTGCACTCGCTGGCGCTGTTCCAGCCACTGTCCGGACGCTACCTCGACATCATCACCAACCGCGTGCGGTCCGGCGCCACACCCGAGGTGCTGACGGCCTGGTTGGGTGCCGTCGACCAGATCCGCACCAAGGGCACCGTGCCCGCCGACCTGCCCGAGGGCCTGAGCGCGATCGTGAACAAGGACAACATCAGCGCCATCGTCGAGGCCGACAAGATCGATCCGTTGCAGCTGGCCGCCGCGCTGCCCGACGGCATGCCGGTGCTGCTCACCTGCTCGGACTCCGACTCGCAGGCCAGCTGCCAGATCGAGCGCCCGCTGATCGACGCGCTCAAGCACACCGCACTGACACTCGTCGAGCTCAGGGGCGTCAATCACGTGCTGCGCGACGACCCCACCGACAGCATCGCCAACTACGGCAAGCCGGGACCGTTGTCCCCGCAGGTGGTGGACGCGATCGGCAAGTTTGTCGGTGCCGATGGCTAGGTTTGTCGCGTGAGCGACGACAAGATGCTGGCGCGGATCGCCGCACTGTTGCGCCAGGCTGAAGGCACCGACAACACCCACGAAGCCGAAGCATTCATGGCAGCGGCCCAGCGGTTGGCCACGGCGACGTCCATCGATCTGGCCCTGGCCCGGTCTCACTCGACCGAACGCACCAAGGCCCAGATGCCCGTGCAGCGCACCATCACCATCGGTGCCGCGGGGACGAAGGGTCTGCGCACCTATGTGCAGCTGTTCGTGATGATCGGGCAGGCCAACGATGTGAAGTGCGACGTGGCGTCCAACTCGACGTTCGTCTACGCCTACGGGTTCGCCGAGGACATCGACGCCACCCACGCGCTCTACACCAGCCTGCTGATGCAGATGGTCAAGGCGTCGGAGGCCTACATCGCCTCGGGGGCGCACCGTCCGACGCCGACGATCACCGCGCGGCTCAACTTCCAGCTGGCCTTCGGCGCCCGTATCGGCCAGCGGCTGACCCAGGCGCGGGACGAGGCACAACGCGAGGCCGATGAGGCCGACCGGCCGGGCACCGCTATCGCCTTGCGGGACAAGGACGTCGAGCTGCGCAGTTTCTACCGCGAGGCGTCGCAGGCCCGTGGGACGTGGCGGGCGACCAACGCCTCGGCCGGGTACTCCTCGGCGGCCCGCCGGGCCGGGGACCGCGCCGGTCGCCACGCCCGGCTCGGGTTGAACCAGGAAATATCCGGCGCGCGCGGCGCCCTGGAGAAGTGAGCGCCAAGGACACCCAGCGCGCCAGGGTGTATGCCGCCGAACAGTTCGTGCGCACCATGTTCGACCGTGCGGCCCAACACAGTTCACGCGCCATCGACTTCTTCGGCACCTCACTGACCTTGCCGCCGGAGGCGAAATTCGGATCCGTCGAATCGGTGCAACGCTACGTCGACGACGTCGTCGCCCGCGTCGGCGCGCGGCCGCTGGCGGTTCGACGCCGCCGGGGCGTCACCGCGGCGCACTACGAGCTGGTCGACGGCAAGGCCGTCATCGCCGTGCCCGAACGCGATACCTGGGCGCTGCGTGAGCTGGTGGTGCTGCACGAACTCGCCCACCACGTGAGCGATGCGGACCCACCCCACGGACCGGCCTTCGTCGCCGCGTATTGCGAACTGTGCGAGACGATCATGGGGCCGGAGGTGGGGCTGGTGCTGCGGATGGTGTACGCCAAGGAGGGTGTGCTCTGATCCGGGTCTAGCCTGGCGCTTGTGACCGAACCCCGTGATGTCGATGTCATGTTCAACGAGGTGCTGCGTACCGAGGACGAGGCGCTCACCGCGGCACGTCAATCCGCGCAGGCCGCCGATATGCCGGCCATCGAGGTATCCGCACAACACGGCAAATTGCTGTCGCTGCTCGCCACGATGTCCGGCGCGCGTCGGGTGCTGGAGATCGGCACGCTCGCCGGCTACAGCACCATCAATCTGGCGCGTGGCGTGGGCCCGGACGGCAGCGTCGTCACCCTCGAATACGAGCCTCGTCATGCGGAAGTGGCGCGGGCCAATCTCCAGCGGGCCGGTGTCGCCGACCGCGTCGAGGTGATCGTCGGCGCCGCGCTCGACACGCTGCCCCGGCTGGCCGAGCGCGGGGACGTGTTCGATCTCGCCTTCATCGACGCCGACAAGGAGAACAACGTCCGCTACGTCGAGTGGGCGATCAAGCTGGGCCGGCCGGGCTCGATCATCGTGGTGGACAACGTCACCCGAATGGGGCGGGTGCTGGCGCCGGCCGTGGACGACGCACAGGCGCGTGGTGTGCGCGACATGCTGGAGATGATGGGTAGCCACCCGCGGCTCGACGTCGCCGCGATACAGACCGTCGGCACCAAGGGCTGGGACGGTTTCGCCGTCGCGCTGGTGCGGTAAGCGGTTACGTCAACGCGTCCTGCGGCTCGCGCTGGATCGGCTTGGGCCACGGTTCCGGCTTGGGGCGCTGACGCACCATCTGCGGCCACCAGAACCACTTGCCCATCAGCGCCGCGATGGACGGGGTCATGAAGGATCGGATCACCAGGGTGTCGAACAGCAGACCCAGACCGATCGTGGTGCCCACCTGACCGATCACCGCCAACTCGCTGACCGCCATCGACATCATGGTGAAGGCGAACACCAGGCCCGCGGAGGTGACCACCGATCCGGTACCGCCCATGGCGCGGATGATGCCGGTGT
>NZ_JTJW01000013.1 GCF_000805385.1 Mycolicibacterium setense
CATTCTGATGAGTGACCGCAACACCTTTGGGAACACCCGTCGTCCCGGACGTGTAGATGATGTGCGCGATGTCCTCCGGCGCCGGCACCGGCAACGGGGCCGTCGACTGCACATCAATGCGCGGATCGTCGACTTCGACCACCGGCACACCCGACCCGTCGAGTCGCTCGGCCAAACCACCCGTGGTGACCGCCGCGACGGGCTTGGCGTCCGTGAGCATGAACTCGATACGGGCGTCGGGAACCACCGGATCGATCGGCAGATACGCCGCACCCGATTTGAGCACACCCAGGATCGCGACAATCGCCTGAGCCGAGCGCTCGAGCAACAACGCCACACACTCGCCGGGACCAGCGCCCCGGTCGACCAGCATGTGCGCCATCCGGTTCGACGCTTCATCGAGTTCCCGGTAGCTCAGAGTGCGACCATCGAAACTGACCGCCTCGGAACCCGGCGCCCGCTCCACCTGCGCCGCGAACAACGCCGGAATCGAGGATTCCTGCACCGATTGCGTCAGTACGGCCCGGTGACCAATCTGATCCAGCCGTGCACGATCAGCCGCATCGAGCAGATCGATGGTCGACAACCGCTGCCCGGTGTCGGAGGTCATCGCCACCAACGCCCGCTGCAACCGCTCCACCAGAGTGTTGACGGTGGTGGCGTCGAATACGTCGGTACGGAACTCGACGACACCGCTGATGCCCGCCGGTGCACCGGCATCGTTGAACCGTTCCGCCAGAGAGAACACCAGATCCATACGCGCTGTCCGGGATTCGGCGTCCAACGGAGTGGCCTCGACATTTCCCAGCGCCAGACTGGACGCTTGCTCCGCGGCGAAGTTCTGCCAGGACACCATCACCTGGACGAGCGGGTGATGGGTCAGGCTGCGAGCCGGATTCAGTCGTTCCACCAGTACCTCGAAGGGCACATCCTGGTGTTCGAACGCCGCAAGCCCGCGCTGACGCACCTGGCCCAACAGGTCGGCGACGGTGGGATCGCCGACCAGGTCGAGCCGTAGGACCAGGGTGTTGACGAAGAAGCCGACAAGGTCGTCGAGCGCTGGATCGCTGCGACCTGCGGTCGCAATGCCCACCGCCACATCGGAACTGGCGCTCAACTGCGCGAGCAGAGCCGCCAGGGCGGACTGCACCACCATGAAGCTCGTCGCATTGTGCTCACGAGCCACCCGCGCCACCTGCCGCTGCAACTCGGCAGGCCATTCGATCACCACGCTGGAACCCTGGTAATCGGCCACCGGTGGATAGGGCCGATCGGTGGGCAACTCGAGGCGCTCGGGCAGATCCGCCAGCGTGTCTTCCCAGTACGCCAACTGCGTGGCGAGCACGCTGTCCGGATCGGACTCCGACCCCAGCCATTCTTGTTGCCACAGCGTGTAATCGGCGTACTGCACGGCCAGCGGCGCCCACTCCGGGGCCTGGCCCGCGCATCGGCTCGCATAGGCGGCGCCCAGATCCGCGATGAACGGGGTGATCGACCAACCGTCGGCGGCGATATGATGCACCACCGCAACCAGAACATGGTCGTTCTCAGCTACCCGGAACAGGGTGGCCCGCAACGGTATTTCGCGACTGAGGTCAAACGGGCGCCGCGCGACCGCCTCAGCGGCGTCCTTCAGTCGGTCTGCAGACCAACCGGCAGCGTCGACGATCTGCCAACCGAGTTCCGCCCGCTCGGTGGGCACCAGGATTTGATACGGAGTCCCGTCGACCGCGCCGAACACGGTCCGCAGGCTCTCGTGACGGCCCACGACGTCGGTCAACGACTGCCCCAGCGCGTCGGCATCCAGGTCTCCACGCAACTGCAGCGTGACCGCCATGTTGTAGATCGCCGACGGCCCCTGCAACTGCTCCAGGAACCACAACCGCTGTTGCGCATAGGACAACGGCACGATGTCGGGACGTTGTTGCGGGGTCAACCGCTGACGTCCGCCCGAGCCCGCCTGGATCTGTGGTGCCAGCTGCGCAACTGTCGGTGCGTCGAACAGGGCGCGAACACCCACATCAGCGTCGAGGCTGGCATTGACCGCAGCGATCAGCCGCATGGCCGACAGCGAGTCGCCACCGAGGTCGAAGAAGGAGTCATCGATGCCGACGCGGTCCAGGCCGAGGACCTGGGCGTAGATCCCGGCGAGGATCTCCTCGGTGGGAGTAACCGGCGCCCGGTATTGGTCGGTGTCGGTGTATTCGGGTGCGGGCAGGGAGTGTTTGTCGAGCTTGCCGTTGACCGTCAACGGCAGCGCATCCAGCACCACGATCGCGGTGGGCACCATGTAAGCCGGCAAGCGCTGCGCCAGCGCTGCGCGGATGTCTGTCGGGTCAGCCGTGCCGGTGACATAGCCGACGAGGCGTTTGTCTCCGGGATGGTCTTCGCGAACGATCACCACGGCCTGCTGCACACCGTCCACCTCAGCCAAAGCTGTTTGGACTTCGCCGAGTTCGATGCGGTAACCGCGAATCTTGACCTGTTCATCAGCGCGCCCGACATACCGCAACTGCCCATCCGGCCCCCACGACACCAGATCCCCGGTCCGATACATCCGCGTTGCGGGTGCACCCGCACCACCAAACGGGCAAGGCACAAACCGCGAAGCGGTCAACCCCGGCCGACGCACATAACCCAACCCGACACCACGGCCGGCCACATACAACTCACCCACCACACCCGCAGGCACCGGACGCAACCACCGATCCAACACGAACAACGCCGCACCCGGCACCGGCACACCGATCGGCACCACACCCGACCCGACCTGTAACGGGG
>NZ_JTJW01000018.1 GCF_000805385.1 Mycolicibacterium setense
TCATGCGGCGACTCGGAAGACTTGGAATTCGACGGTGGGTCCGGGTTGGATGCGGCCTTGTCCGACGAAGATGGTTTGGTTGACCCAGCTGTATTTGGGGTCTCCGGATTCCAGGCGTGGGGTGGTGATGAAGTAGTGGTCGCCGAAGTCGGTGCCGGTGGTGGCGCCGCTGAGGGCGCTTGCGGCGGCTTCGGTGACTTCGACCAGGCCTTGGTAGCTCATGTAGATGACGGCGCCGTCGTCGGTGTAGAACTGGGCGCGCACATCGAGGCGGCCGTAGCCGTCTTCTCCGGCCAGTAGCCAGTCTCCGCCGCCGGGGGCGGCGGTTCCGCTGAATCGGTTGCCGGTGACTTTGCCGCCGGTGACGGCGAGGACTTGGCGTAGTCCGTAGGGTCCCGGGCCGACGATCTGGGGTTCGGCGAGTTCTGCGGTGTAGGTGAACTCCGGCTCCAACTTCACTG
>NZ_JTJW01000003.1 GCF_000805385.1 Mycolicibacterium setense
GAAGGTGCTGCCAGATGAGCACCGACAGACCGAAGGATGCGCCGAGGGACAGCACCACGGTGCCCACGATCACCGCTGCGGCCACCACGCTGCGGGTGAGGATCAGCATGATGATGAAGATCAGGCAGAGCGAGGCGATTCCGGCGATCAGCAGGTCGTAGTTGGCGCCTTCCTGCATGTCCTTGAACATGGCCGCGGTACCGCCGAGGTAGATCTTGGAGCCCTCCAGCGGGGTGCCCTTGATCGCCTCCTTGGCGGCCAGCTTGATGGGTTCGACGTGAGCGACCCCTTCGGGGCTCATGGGGTCGCCCTCATGGCTGATGATGAACCGCACCGCGTGCCCGTCGGGAGACAGGAACATCTTCATGCCGCGCTTGAAGTCCGGGTTCTCGAAGGTCTCCGGCGGCAGATAGAACGAGTCGTCGTTCTTGGCGGCGTCGAAGGCCTGACCCATGGCGGTGGAGTTGTCCTGCATCGCCGCCATCTGATCCTGCATGCCGCCCTGGGTGGCCTGCATGGTCAGCATCATGGTCTTCATCGTCTTCATCGTCGCGATCATGGGCTGCATGTTCGCGATCATCACCGGGATGAGTGCGTTCATCTTGTCCATGTCCGGCACGATCTGCTCGAAATCAGCTGTCATGGTGTCGACCCCGTCGAGGGTGTCGAACACCGAGCGCATCGCCCAGCACATGGGAATGTCGTAGCAGTGCGGTTCCCAGTACAGGTAGTTGCGGATCGGCCGGAAGAAATCGTCGAAATCCGAGATGTGATCGCGAAGTTCCTTCACGTCGTCGACCATGATGTGCATCTTGCCGACCATGCTGTTCATGACGTCGCGCATCTGCTCCATGAGCGCGATCATCTTGTCCATCGTGTCGATGGTGACCTGCATTTCATCGGCTTGCTTGAGCATGTCAGCCATGCGGTCCTGCATGTACTTCTGATTCATGGTCTGGGTCGTGCCCTGCATGCTGATGTTGAACGGGATCGAAGTGTGTTCGATCGGCGTTCCCTGCGGACGCGTGATGGCCTGCACCCGGGAGACACCCGGCACGCCGACGATGCGCTTGGCGATCCGCTCGATCACCAGGAAGTCCGCCGAGTTGCGCAGATCGTGATCGCTTTCGATCAACAGCAATTCGGGGTTCATCCGGGCCTGCGAGAAGTGGCGGTCCGCCGCGGCGTACCCGGTGTTGGCCGGCAGGTCCGGCGGCAGGTACTTGCGGTCGTTGTAGTTGGTCTTGTAGCCGGGCAGGGTCAACAGGCCGACCAGCGAGATGGCGATGGTGGCGACCAGGATGGGACCGGGCCAGCGCACCACGGCGGCACCGATCTTGCGCCACCCGCGGGTGCGCATGGCCCGCTTGGGCTCCAGCGTCTTGCCGAACTTGGTGGCCACCGTGATGATCGCCGAGCCGAGGGTCAGCGCGACCACCACGACCATCACCATGCCGATGGCCAGCGGGATACCCAGTGACTGGAAGTACGGCAGGCGGGTGAAATGCAGGCAGAACGTGGCGCCGGCGATGGTCAGGCCCGAACCCAGGATGACGTGGGCGGTGCCGTGGAACATCGTGTAGTAGGCCGATTCTCGGTCCTCGCCGACACTTCGGGCCTCTTGATATCGGCCTATGAGGAATATCGCGTAGTCCGTGGATGCCGCGATCGCGAGCATGACCAGCAGGTTGGTGGCGAACGTCGAGAGCCCGATGATGTTGTAGTAGCCCAGGAACGCCACCAGGCCGCGGGCTGCCGACAGTGACAGCACCACCATGAACAGGGTGAGCAGCACGGTCACCACAGAGCGGTAGACCGACAGCAACATGATGATGATGACCACGAACGTCAGGGCGGTGATCATCTCGAGGCTGCGGTTACCGGCGATCTCCTGATCGGCCGACATCGCGGCCGGTCCGGTCACATACGCCTTGACGCCTGGCGGCGCCTGCACACTCTGGACGATCTTCTCGGTGGCCTCGACGGATTCGTTGGCCAGCGCCTCGCCCTGGTTACCGGCGGTGTAGACCTGCACATAAGCGGCATGCCCGTCGGAGCTCTGGGCGCCCGAGGCGGTCAGCGGGTCGCCCCAGAAATCCTGGATGTGCTCGATGTGCTTGTCGTCGGCCTCGAGCTTGTCCACGATCTCGTCGTAGTACTTGTGTGCCTCGTCGCCCAGGGGCTGATCACCCTCGAGGACGACCATGACCGAGCTGTTGGACTTGAACTCCTGGAACACCTCGCCGACGCGCTTCATCGCGATCATCGACGGCGCATCGTCCGGTGTCATCGACACCGAGCGCATCTTCCCGACCTCTTCGAGCTGCGGAACGACGGTGTTCAGGACAGCGATGACGGCGATCCAGCCGATGATGATCGGCACCGACAAGCGCCGGATCCACTTGGCGATCCCGCCATGATTGCTGTGCTTAGGTGCGGGGGCCGCCGGGATCGAGTCGGTCGGGGTGTCGTAATTGCTCATGCAGATTTCACCAAGCAGAAGGTCTGGGCGTTGACGCCGTTGGAGGTTCTCTCGTCCTTGAGTTCGTCATCGACGGTGATCCGGCAGCTGATCATGTCGCCGTTGCCCTGGGCCACGATGTTGGGGAAGACCGACGGTGCGGTGGACTCCAAGCGCAGCGTCCACGGCAGGCTGACCCCGTCGATGCGCTGCGGTTGCGCGTCGAGATCGAGGTAGTTCACGTCGGCAGTGGCGCCCGGCTCGCCGTAGATCTCGTAGACCACGACCTTGGGGTCGAAGGGTTTGGTGTCATCGACCTTGGCGCTGGCGAAGCCGGAGCCGTCGCCTGCGCCGAAGAACGTGCGTACCCGCATCACCGTGAATCCGCCGACCAACACCACCGCGATGATGATCAATGGAATCCAGAACCGTCTCAACAGCTTCATATTCGCTGGTCGGCCTTTCGGAGGTCAGGTACGCGGTGACGTACCGGCTAGCTTGGAAGCTCCATTGCCACTTCGTGATCATCTCGGCGTCGGCGGCTTCCCGCCAACATCGTTCTACGTCGACATCCGAGGCGACATCTCCGTCGGATTCGTCGCGGAACGGACTCACCGAGATCTCCGAGACGAGCCTGCTGCCCGGTGCGCTCATGACGGTGATGTCGGCGACGAGCCGACGCTGCTCGTCCAATGGGATGAAGGGTAATACGCCTTCCACGCTCCACAGGGTCGGCCGGTCGGCGTCGAATCCGGCGCGGACCAGTGCTGCGGCCCAGTTGTCGCTGATCGTGGCAGGCACACCGCACACCGCCGCCGTTGGCGTGATACCTGTCACGGCGTGGGTCTTGACGTCGAGGATCGCCGGATCGTCGACGACGTAGACGGTGATGTCCGCCGGCCAGGGCAGTTGGTACGGTCGCGGATCCAGATCGGAGGCCAGGAAAACGACCTGTGCGACGCCGGACTCGACAGCAGTCAAGAGATAGGTGTCGAGGAGGTCTGATTGAAGTGCCAGGCACGAGCTCGGCATCGGCACTCCTCCTCGCGATTTCCTTGCCGGATGTAAAGTGAAACCTATACAGTCGGCTAACTTCAATCAAGTTAGTTCGACTATTGACACTGTGATCTAGCCCGCGTCTGGGTACGCTCGGCGCGACGAAGGGACGGGGTGTGGCGAAGGCTGTTGCGCCGCGTGGCTTTGCGCGCGAGCGGGTGCTGGAAGCGGCGCTGAGCCTGTTCGCCGAGCACGGTGTCAACGGAACGTCGCTGCAGATGATCGCCGACCGCCTGGGCGTCAGCAAGGCCGCCGTCTACTACCAGTTCCATTCCAAGGACGAGATCGTGCTGGCGGTCATCCAGCCGGTCTTCGACGACATGATCCGCCTGGTCCGCATCGCCGAGGCGATGTCCACACCCGAGGCCCGGCGGGAGGCCGCGATCAGCGGCATGGTGGAGATGGCGGTGCGGCACCGTCGCGTCACCGCGGTGTTCCACGGAGACCCAGTCATCGACAGCCTCGTGCACAGTCGTGACGAACTCCAGGACACGATCGAACGACTGACCGGGATCCTGCTGGGCCCCGAACCCGATGCCGCCGACCGGATCTGCATGTCGGTGCTCGCCGCCGGTGTCTACGGCAGCGCCACCGACCCCGCGCTCGCCGACGTCACCGACGAGGAACTGCACCGCGTGCTGCTGGATTGCGCGCAACGGTTGCTGCGCGCGCCTGCCACGCCCGTCTCCTCCGGCTGACGCCGAAAATCAGCCCCGCAGCGCCGACGCGAAGATCGCGGGCAGCTTGCCCCATCCGGGGTTGCCGGCGAAGTCCACCAGCAGGCGGCCCGTCGTGGCCGCGGTGCGGTTGTTGACGAACCACGGCGGCTTCGGCGACAACGACCACTCGCCGCGGACCACCGAGCGCGGCGCGGGCCGGAACGGGCCGCGGACCACCGTGCGCTCCGGGCGATCGAGCAGAAAAGCGTTGTGCACCACGCCCGTTCCGCTCTGGATGTCGTTGCGCTTGTGTCCGGGGAAGGCGCCCCAGGTGGCGGTGGGCGTCAGATAGCCGACGCCGGTCCAGGCGTTGATCGCGATGGTGCCGTAGCGCAGCTGCTCGACGAGGTGGTCGAACTTGTCGCCGAGGCCGGCGAGGGTGTCCGGGTGGGCGATGATGTTGACGCCGAGGGTGCCGACGAACTCGTCGTTGGCGACGCGGACCGCCTCCTCGAGGAATCGTTCAGCCGAATTGTCGTCTTCTGTGTCGAGTTCGATCACGCCGAGCACCGGACCGAAGTACTCCGTGCACAACAGGGCTTTGCGGTCGGCCGGATCGACCACCAGGACCCGGGCTCCGCTGGAGCCCAGGTGCTGTGCGTCCGGGTATGACGTGTCGGCGCTGGCGACCCTGACGTCGGAGCCGGGGTAGTAGGCCGCCCGCGTCGGTGCGTCGTTGACGGCTTTGCGGATGGCGGCGATGAACTCGTCGCGTTGCGCCCAGCGCTTGGGCAGCACCACCACCTGCGCGGCCACGCAGTTGTAGCCGTTGTTGTGCAGCCGTTGTGTGGCAACGTGATTGGCCTGGAACTCGATGTCGGCCTTGCTCCAGACGCCGGGTAGCACGATCGTCGGCGACACCCCACCGAGCTCGGCGGTCATTTCCTTGTCCAGCACCGGCTCGTCGGCCGCCTTGCGCCGGGCGCCTTCCTCCCCGGTGCCGAACACGATGGCGTCGTACGTCAGTGCGCTGCCGGTCATGTGCACATGGTCGACGCGCTTGTGCCGCACCAGGTAAGTGCCGGCCTCGGCTCCGCCGGTCAGGATGCGCACCGCGCCGACAGCGATGAACGGAGCCAGCACCTTGGTCAGGACGGGCAGTAGCGGATCGGTGATCGGGTTGAGCTTGAGGGCCACGACGCGGTTGTTCGCGTACAGCTCGTAGATGGTGTCCAGCGGGGCGATCGAGAAGATGTTGCCTGCCCCCAGGACCGCACCCACACCATTGGTGGCCGACGGGTCGCGCTGGGCCAGGCCGGCCGCCCGTATCGCCTCGGCCTTCTCGATACCGGGCTGCAGCCACACCTCGGCGCTGAACCCGGACAGCAGTAGCTGGTCGAAGGTATTGAGCGGCAGGGCTTTTACCGTCGTGCGGCCGCCGGGGGCGTAGCCGAACTCGGCGCCGTCGAGCGGGCTGCGGCCCGATTCGAGCTTGGCCAGGCTCTCCGAAAGGGCACCCAGCCCGGCCGCCAGCGAGTACGGGCCCGACATCCATTCCTCGCCGACCAGCGGCGAGGACGGGTCGAGTTGTTTGATCCCGACGGCAGCGTCGACCCACTCGGCGGCATGGCGCACGGTCAGCGCGCGCACCTCGTCGAGCAACCCGCGGCGGGCCGCCAATGACAGGGAAGCCCAGGTCTTTTCGCCCTCGACGAGTTCCTCGAGGGCCTCGTCTATCTGCATTTCGGTCATGTCAGCTCGCGCTCTTGTCGAATTGCACCAACGCTTCGTGGTGGTTGTGGGCATATGGAGTTGGGCCGTCGCCCGCCTCGCGTTTGGCCACGATCGCAGCGTACTGCTCGAACGGAGTGGTCCGGTCCCATTTCGCCCTGGCCTCGGCCGGCGTGTAGGTCACGGTGTTCTTGGCCGGGACACCGAGCAGGGTGGGGCCGACGATCGGCGTGGTGTGCGGGGTGGTGAGGTCCAGGAATGCCAGTTCCAGACGCGGATTCATGGCCATGGCCTTGAGGAGGGGGCGGACCACCGCTCGGGCCGCGACATCGGCGAACCGGCGCTGCGGGATACCGCCCAGCAGTCGCATCCAGCGCGGCATGGTGGCGATGATGGCGGCCCGCATGGGGACGTTGAACAGCTTGCGCATCCAGTGCGGCATCCGCTCGGGCAGGATGTGGTAGCCCAGGTCGACCAGGTAGTCCATCATCTTCTGCGCTACTTCGGAGCCCACGAGGTCTGCTCGGTTGCTCTCGAAGTACTCGCGGATGCCCTCGCGGGTGCGTGGCACGTCGTCGGGATTGATGGTCTGGAATTCCGCGGCCCGCGCGCACTCCTCCCAATACTGGTTCTCCTCGGCGGGCGACAGCTTGCCGGGACCGTACATCTCGTAGCTGTAGAGGATCGAGTGCCACGCGGTCAGGTGGATCCACAGCTGCGAGTGCGGATCGTTGGCGTCGAACGGGCGCTTGGTGATCGGCTCGGTACCGATCGCCTTGGCGTGAATCTTGACCAGGACCTCGGAGGCATCCAGAACGGACTTGGCGTCGCCGAAGGCCACCAGGGCGAAGTACTGCATGGTCCGGTCGTAGCGCAGCCGGGTGCGCGCGTACACCTGCCCGGTGGCGTCCACGGCGGCGGCCAGGAACGGGTCGAGGTGCTCGATGGTCACCGCACGGGAGAAGCCGATCAGCAGCGATGTGGGGTAGCTCCACACCTTCCAGGTGACCGAATCCGGGCCGAAGAATCCGTAGTCCTCGGCCGGCGCCAACGGTTCGGCGACGGCCGGTAGGCCTGCCGCTTTGCGAAGTGCGATTAGCGCGTCCATCTGCGTCGTTCCCTCCGAAAGTTAGTGGTACATGACGTACCAGTTGGCTGAATGGTACGTCATGTACCACTTGATTGCTAGGGTGTGCTTGTGGAGAGCGGCGTCACCGGGAGATGGGCGGGCCAGCGGGAACGCCGACGGGTCGAGTTCGTCGACGCCGCGCTGTCCGCCATCGCCGAACACGGTCCGCAGACCTCGACCGAGCAGATCGCCGCACATGTCGGTGTCACCCGCACCAAGCTCTATCGGCACTTCGCCGGCGCGGCCGACCTACAGCGGGCGATCGCGCAGCGCGCCGCCGAAATGCTCAACACCGAACTTGCGCCGCTGTGGACACCGCACGGTTCGATGGCCCAGATCATCGAGGCCAGCGTCGGCGCCCACGTGCGGTTCCTCGTCGAGCACCGCAACCTCTACCGCTACCTGGCTCGCTGCTCACTGGGTGAGGACGCCTCGACGCCTGACGCCATCGCGGACATCCGGCTGACCATCGGTACCCAGCTCGGTGAGTTGTTCACGGTGTACCTCAACGCTTTTGGCGTTTCTACGGATCCGCAGCCGTTGGCCTTCGCCATCGTCGGGCTGGTCGAATCGACGACCGGCCGGTGGCTTGACCAGCCCGGCTCGACCGCGCAGGACCGGTTGGTGGCCGACCTCGTCCGGTGGATCTGGCTTCTGGTCGACGACACGCTGCGGGCCGGTGGGGTGTATCTGGACAGCGCCGAACCGCTGCCGACGCCTGATGTGATCGCCGCGCGGGCCGAGACCTACCGAAACCCCGAACGCGTCGGCCTCGCCTGACGTTCGCGTATGGGGCGCCGTGGCGGGAGATCGGGCCGCACGCCGCCATTCGGGCCTACCAGCGGCAAACCTCTGCGCCCGAGCCCGAGTCGACCGCTCGGAACGCGAGCAGGTGGCGTTGCCACCAGGGCAGCGGCGCGGCGAGGACGGGATCGTGCGTCGCATCGTCCACCACGCGCGGCGGGCCGCCGCGCAGGTAGGCGATGCGGACGCCGGTCAGGCCCGCGTCCTGCCACAGCAGCACCGTGCGCCGCAGCTCCAGCCATGGGATGCGGACCGGAGGATCCTCGGACATCCAGCGGGTCTGCCGACGAAGGTTTGTCATGTCACCCGATTGGTCGGGCAGCTCCAGCCCGACGATGGTGACGGTGTCGCGCTGGTAGCCCGCCGGCTGGAAGGCGGTGACGCCCGGCAGCAGGTGATTGGTGGTGCCCTCCTCGGTGTGCAGGTTGCTGAACATCGAGAAGTTCGCCACGGTCTTGAGCCCCAGATACGGCGTGGCCCCATTGGCCACGGCGAGTAGTGGCGCGATGAGCAGCACCAGCGGGCGCAGGCTCCAGTTCGGAGTCTTGACGCCGGCCGCCTGCACCACCCGGTAGGCGCGCAGCAGCGCGACCATGAACGGGGTCACGGCGATGAACCACGTGAGGACCAGCAGGGTGTGCCATGGCAGGCCGACCGGGCTCGCCGGAGACTCGGCCGAGCTCGACAGCACACTCAGCAGCACGTGGGCCGCGAATCCGGTGAGCGCCAGCCGTCGCAGCTGGGTCGTTCGGGGTGCCAGCGTCGCGAACACCTCGGTCGGGACCAACAGCACGTACACCGCGAAGACGACGGTGGCGAAGTCGTAGAACGAGGCGAGCGCCAGTACCGAATGGAAGCCCACCCCGAGCAGCACGCCCCAGAAGCGCAGGCGCGGCACGGCAAGCAACCCCAGAATGGCGGCCTCGATCAGGACCGCGACGACGGCGACGAATTGCCCGAGGGCCGGGGCCGGCACCACATCGTCGAAGCCGTTGAGCCAGATGAGCTGGCCGAACAGGTCGCTGCCACACGAGGTTTCCGGAGTGAAGTAAGCGGTGTTCAACTTGTCGAAGACCGTGAACGCATAGACCACGAGCAACACGAGGCCGACCGGACTGCGGGCTGCATCCAGCCACCGCTCGACAAAGCTGCCCGGCGCCCCGGGCCGGTCTCTGGTGGCCAGGGCCCACAGGGCCGCGGTGCCGACTGCGACGGCGACCAGCAAGCTCAGCACCAAATGGTTCGATGCGGCGGGCAGGTTCAGCACGGCCACCGTCGCGCCGGCCGCCACAGTCAGAACGGCCGCGGCGACCGAGCCGGGAAAGAACAGGGCGGGCAGGCCGGCCAGCAGAACCGGCACCACCGCAAGGGGCTGGCTGTCGGAATAGTGGAACACCAAGGCCATCGCGAACAGTGTTGCGAACCAGCCGAGTTGCTGTCGTGCGCCGGTGGGATCATCTGTTCGGGCGTTGCTGCGCCACCGCATTGAGAAGACTGTACTTGCCTACCGGCGTGAACCGTCGCCGACCGCCGCCATCGCGCCCGTCACGGCGTAATCTGAGAAGTGATGGATGGGGGCGGTGAGGCCCAAACGCCTTGCCGGGTAACGGAAAGGATAAGAAATGAGTACAGTCCATTCATCAATCGACCAACACCCGGACATCATGGCCCTACGGGCCGGCTATGACCGTGTCGCAGAGTCGATGGCAGCGCAGGTCACCTTCGGCCTGACGTTGCTGACGGCGATGTACGTCGCGTTGTCACCATGGATCGTCGGCTTCGACGCCTTCAACGGGCTGACGGTCAACGATCTGATCGTCGGAGGGGCGATCGCGTTCCTGTCAATGTGTTTCAGCTTCGCGCTGGACCGCGCGCACGGCATGACCTGGACACTGCCGATCTTCGGTGTGTGGCTGATCATCTCGCCGTGGGTGTTTGTCAGCGGACCGACCACCGGCATGATCTGGTCGCACGTGATCAGCGGTGCGCTCGTGATGGTGCTGGGCTTCAACGCGATGTACTTCGGGATGCGGGTGCGCAACTCTGAAGCGCGGCACGCCTGACGGTAGGCAGGTCCGGTAAACCAGCCGTGCTCCGACCGGCCGGTTGGGCACATCTGCGTCAATTTGCGCCCCGTGGCTGCTCGCACGCCATATCGTGGGCAATCGCAGGACTCCGATGACGGCGATGGCGGGTATGAACTGCTGAGATGAAGCTGGCGGGGCGGGAAGAAGAACTGGCGGCGATCCGTCGCTCCCTTGGTGGGCCGGGAACCCATCACGGAGTGGTGATCGTCGGTAGCGCCGGCGTCGGCAAGACCCGGTTGGCCCGCGAGGCCCTCGGCCACGCGGCGGCGTCCGGGCACCGGACCAATTGGTTCGTCGGCACCGAATCTGCGCGGGCCATCCCGCTGGGGGCATTCACCGGATCGATCAGCCAGAACATGTGCGACCCGCTGCCCGACGTGCGGCGGGTGATCGATTCGTTCGTCGCGCAACAGCGCATGGGCAGAGTGGTCATCGGCATGGACGACGCCCACCTGCTCGACCCGCTCTCGGCCCACGTCGTACACCAACTCGCACAGACACAGGGCGTGCGTATGGTCGTCACCGCGCGTTCCGGCGGCCCCGAACCCGATGCGGTGACGGCACTGTGGAAAGACGGCCTGCTCGAGCGGATCGACCTCGAACCCCTTTCGGCCGCCGCGGCCGCCACTCTGATCGAATCGGCCGCCGCTGGACCCGTCGACAGCCGCAGCACGCGACGGTTCTGGAAACTCACCGGAGGCAACGCGCTGTATCTGCTGCAGTTGGTGAAGGATCAGATCGCCGCCGGGCGGATGCACAAGTCCGCCGGGGTGTGGATGTGGGACGGCGATGTGGCCGTGTCCCAGAGCATCACCGACATGGTCGGGCGACGTCTGGGCGAACTCGATCCCGGTATGGCGTTGGTGCTCGACACGCTTTCGCAGTGTGAGCCACTGAGCGTCGACGTCCTGCGCGATCTTGTCGACCTCGCCGACCTGGAGGCGGCGGAGCAGATGCATCTGGTCACGGTCGAACGCGCCGGGCGCGACCTGGTGGCCACCCTCGCGCATCCGCTGTACGGCGAATTACGCAGGGCCACAGCCGGTGAGATGCACCTGTCGAGTATCCGCGGAAAGCTGGCACGGCGGCTGGCGGCCGAGCCCGACGGGGATATGCGCGCCACGGTGCGCCGGGCACTGCTGGCGCTGAACTCCGACCTGCCACCGGATCCGGACCTGTACCTGACGGCGGCGCGGTGCGCTGCAGTCCTACTCGATCCCCACGCGGCCGACCGATTCGCCGCTGCCGCAGCCGAATGCGGTGCACCCGAGGCCGCGCCGATGCGGGCGATGACACTGGTCCTGCTGAGTCGGGGTGATGAAGCCGAGGCGATCCTGCGTGACATCAGCACCGACGGCAGGCCGGACGGTCACCATTGGGCGACGGTGCGGGCGGCCAACCTGACCTGGATGCTCGGCCGACCGCTCGAAGCCCGCGCGGTATTGGAAAAGCTCGCCGAGACAACAGAATCCGATGCCCAGCGGATGGAGCGCCTGGCGGTCGAGTGCTGTGTCGACGCCGTGCTCGGCCACTGCGTGCGTGCGGAGGAAAATGCCAGGGCTGCTTTGGATTACGCCGGGCTGCCCGATATCCACGCCATGATGGCCTCGATCGCGTTGGTCATGGCGCTCGGTGCCCTCGGACACATTGACGATATCGACCTCGTCGCCGAGAAAGCTATCGAGCGGGCCACCATATCGTTCGAATCGTCTCCCATGCGGTTCTGGTTCGGGGCGGTCCACGGCCGGGCCTGCCGGCTGACCGGGCGCATCGACGACCTGGTCGCGATGGCGGCTGGTCTGGACGAGTCCGCGCGCGACGTTCCCGGCATCGCGTACGCCAACCTCGCCTATCTCCTCGGTCACGCTGAATTGGCCCGAGCCGATCTCGTCGGCGCGGTCAAACACCTGCACGAGGCCTATGCCGGCGTCGAAACGCATGACATAACAACGGGTTTGCGGGTTGCAAGCTGTTTCTCACTGGCCGAGGCGCATGCCAAGCTCGGCCATGCCGCCGCAGCCCAGGAAGCGCTGGCCCGGGCGGGCGAGCGGGTGCCCGAGGATTACGTCTTCGTGCATACCGCGATGTCACTGGCCACCGGGTGGACGCTGGCCGCGGGTGGGGCGCTCACCGATGCGGTCGCCGTCGTGCGTGACGCCGGCCGCGACGCCGCCCGGCGGGAACAACCCACGCATGAACTGGCGTGCCTGCAAGCCGCCGCACAGTGGGGTGACACGACCGGCGCGGCGCGGGCACGGGAACTCGCAGAGACCCTGAAACTGCCGCTGGCCCAGATCGTCGCCCGCCATGTCGAGGCGCTGGCCGCCGACGACGGCACCGAACTACTTGCGGTCGCGGAGCGCTACCGCGCCATCGGTGACCGGGCGACTGCTGTCGACGCGACCGCGCAGGCCGCGGTCGCGTTCGGCCGTGACGGCCAGGGCAAGCGCAGTGCGCATGCGGCCGCGATTGCTCAGGAGGGCGCCGACGAATGTGGCGGGCTGTGCACCCCCGCGCTGCGCAATCCGGCAGGTCAGCCGTTGACACATCGGCAGCGGGAGATCGTCGAACTCGTGGTCGGTGGGATGACCAACAAGCAGATCGCGGATCGGCTGGTGATGTCGGTGCGCAGCGTCGAAGGTCATCTGTACCGGGCCTGCCAGCGAGTGGGCGTCAGTTCACGTGAGGAACTCGCGGCCATCATCCGGCATGGATCACCTCAGGCTCGCGCCTGAGCCCCCTCGGTGGCCAGGTTCTCCTGGCTCGCCGCCCACGAGGCGAGCAGCGTGAGACCGTCGGCGGCCGGAGTGCCTGCGGCTGCGGTGTAGATGTTGAGCGCCAGGCCCGGCTCCGACGGAAGCTCCATCGCCTCGAAGTCGAGGTCGAGCTGACCCACGACGGGATGCCGGAGCCGCTTGCGGCCGGAGCGGTGGAACCGCACATCCTGCGATGCCCAACGCTGGCGGAACAACTCGCTGCGGGTGGACAATTCGCCGATCAGTGCGACCAGGTCCTCGTCGTGTGGGTTGCGTCCCGCCTCCAGCCGCAGCATCGCAGCGGCATCCCGGGAGACCTTGTCGTAGTCGACGAAAAACTGTTCGGCGGCTTCGGGATTGAGGTAGACGAACCGGGTGGTGTTGGCCGGCCGGCGGGGGTCGGCGAGGACGGGGGAATAAAGGGCGCGGGCGAGTTGGTTCATCGCCAGAATGTCGTGACGGCCATTGCGGATCCAGGCGGGCGCATCGGTGATGGCGTCGAGGACCTGCTGGAGTACCGGACGCACGGTCGCGGTGGTCTTGCGCCGCCGACGGGTGCCGTGAGACCCGGATTCGCGGGCCAGCGCGAACAGGTGGTCGCGTTCGGCTTCGTCGAGCTGCAGCGCCGAGGCCAGCGCGTCGAGCACGCTCTCGGAGGCTCCACCCAGGCTGCCGCGTTCCATGCGTACGTAGTAGTCCACCGATACCCCGGCCAGCAATGCCACTTCCTCGCGGCGCAGGCCCTTGACGCGGCGGTTTCCGCCATAGGCGGGTAGTCCGGCCTGTTCGGGGTTGATCCGGGCCCGTCGTGAGCTCAGGAACTCGCGGATCTCGTTGCGCAAGTCCATCGTGCCCATGCCTCTACGGTAGGGCCGTCCCGGGCGCGTAAACAGGTAATGCCAATACCCCGCTCAAGCGTCACTCCCTCAGCGCCGAGCAGAGGCGTTCACTAGAAGCATGCGAGCCACGTATATCTACGGACCGGGTGACGTCCGCGTGATCGACTCGGCGGTGCAGCCGGGCAAGGTATTCGACCGCACCGTTGCCCTGGACGAAACGCCGGAGGCGTACGCCGCCATGGATTCTCGTGAAGCACTGAAAGTGATGGTCAAACCCCGATGAGCGCTTGCGCGAAGAGGAGACAGTCATGAGCGTTCCCACCTTCACCCTCAACAACGGCGTGACGATGCCGGCCCTGGGCTTCGGCGTCTACCAGACTCCGCCGGACGAAACTCTTGCGGCCGTCGGCGTTGCGCTGGAGACCGGCTACCGCCACATCGACACCGCCGCGGCCTACGGCAACGAGCGGGGCGTCGGCGAGGCGATCCGCCGCTCCGGCCTGGACCGCGACGACGTCTTCATCGAAACCAAGGTGTGGATAACCGATTACGGTTACGACGCCACCCTGCACGCCTTCGACAAGGCGGCCGGCAAGCTCGGAGTCGGCACGATCGATCTGCTGATCCTGCACCAGGCGTTGCCGGGCGAGTTCGAGCGGACCATCGACGCGTACAAGGCACTGGTGAAGCTCTACGACGACGGCAAAGTACGCGCGATCGGCGTCTCGAACTTCATGCCGGCCCACCTTGACCGCTTACTGGCCGAGACCGAGGTGGTACCCGCGGTCAACCAGATCGAGGTGCACCCCTACTTCCGGCAGTCCGACTTGCTCGAGATCGACGACCAGCTCGGCATTCTCAACCAAGCCTGGTCCCCGATCGGCGGCATCACGTTCTACCGCGACGGGTCCCACGGGTCCACGTTGCAGGACCCGGTCATCGGCGAGATCGCCGCCGCGCACAGGAAGACACCCGCACAGGTGATGCTGCGCTGGCATCTGCAACAGGGCCGTCAGGCGATTCCGAAGTCGGTGACGCCGTCGCGGATCGCCGAGAACTTCGACGTCTTCGACTTCGAACTCACCGCTGGCCAACTCGCCGCCATCGATGCGCTCGACACCGGTGTGCGCGGCGGCCCGGAACCCGAAGACATCACCCGAGAAAAGTTCGGGATCGAAATTCCCGAAGCCGGGTGATGAGCGCTTGCGCGAAGAACAGAGCACCTGAGGAGGATTCATGCACACACGCACACTCGGCCAAGGCCTGCAGGTCTCGGCGATCGGTCTCGGCGCCATGGGAATGTCGCAGGGTTATGGACCCAATCCCGGCGGCCGCGACGACATGATCGGGGTGCTGCGCTACGCCGTCGACGAGGCGGGGGTGACGTTCATCGACACTGCCGAGGTGTACGGGCCTTACGTCAACGAGGAACTCGTCGGTGAGGCGCTGGCCCCGGTACGCGACCAGGTGGTCATCGCCACCAAGTTCGGCTGGAACATCGTCGACGGCAAGATGTCTGGCACCGACTCACGGCCCGAACAGATCAAGCGGGTCGCCGACGCGTCGCTGCGACGGTTGCGGACGGACGTCATCGACCTCTTCTATCAACACCGGGTCGACCCCGACGTGCCCATCGAGGACGTGGCGGGAGCGGTCGGGGAACTCGTAAAGGCCGGCAAGGTACGCCACTTCGGGCTGTCGGAGGCCGGCGCCTCGACGATCCGACGCGCCCACGGCGTGCATCCCGTGACCGCGGTGCAGAGTGAGTACTCGCTGTGGACCCGTGACCCCGAACCCGAAGTGCTGCCCACCTGCGCCGAACTCGGCGTCGGGTTCGTGCCGTTCAGCCCGCTCGGCAAGGGCTTCCTCACCGGCACCGTCGCCGCGTCGACCGAGTTCGCCGCCGGCGACGTTCGGAACACGATCCCGCGGTTCAACGCCGAGAACATCACTGCCAACGAGGCTTTGGTGGCTCACGTCCGCGGCCTCGCCGAGGCGAAGAACGCCACCCCCGGACAGATCGCGCTGGCCTGGTTGCTCGCCCAGCAGCCGTGGATCGTGCCGATCCCCGGTACCCGCCGCCGTGGCCGCGTCGATGAGAACGCCGGCGCTACCCAGGTCGCGCTCTCGGCCGACGAGATCGCCGACCTCGATGCGCTCGCCACGCGGGTCGGCGTGCAAGGCAACCGCTACAACGACGCCGGCATGGCCATGGTGGGCCTGTGAGCGGGTGGACCGAGGATGAACTGCGCGGCATCGGTGACGCGTATGAGCTCCACATTGCGACATACCGTCCGGACGGCACGGCCCGGCAACCGATTCCGATCTGGCAGGTCCGCGTCGGCGATGCGATCTTTGTGCGTTCTGCGCATGGACCGGAGAACGGCTGGTTCCGCCGCGCCCAGAAGACCGGCGCCCGGATCGAATCCGGCGGTGTGGAACGGGACGTGACGTTCGAACCGGCGCCACCCGCCTTGGCCGACGAGATCACCGCGACGTATCACGCCAAATACGACCGGTACGGCCCCGGTCCCGTCGGCGCGGTCACCGGCGATGACGTGCTGGAGACGACGCTGCGGGTGACGCCCCGCGACTGACCGAGAGGAAACGGACATGCAGGTCGACGCCCGCAACCCAACTACCAAGAACCCGCCCGAGCAGTTCACCGGCGACGTCTGGCTGGATCCGATCGCATACCCGCGCGAAGCGGGGCAACGGATGACGGTCGCCAAGGTGCGGTTCGCTCCGGGCGCCCGCACGGCCTGGCATTCACACGCGCTGGGCCAGACGCTTCACGTCACCCAGGGAGTGGCATGGGTGCAGTCGCGAGGCGCGGAGAAGGTCGAGGCCCACCCCGGGCAGACCATCTACTGCCCGCCGGGCGAGGAGCACTGGCACGGCGCCAGCCCCGACTCGTTCATGGAACACCTCGCGATGCTCGACAACGCCGACGACCCCGCCACCACCACGACGTGGCTTGAGCACGTCACCGACGAGGAATACCTCGGCTGACCATAAGGAGAGATCATGGCGATCAGCGAAACCGCCAAACGCAACCACGATGAGCTCTTTCCCGATCACGTTTCAGCCTTGGCGGTCACAGACCCCGAGTTGATCGAAGTCTTCGACAATTTCGCTTTCGATGAGGTACTGGGCGACGCCAACTTGGACGTGGGCACCCGGCTGATGGTTCAGTTGGCCTCGATCATCGCCTCTCAATCCGTCAGCGAGTTCCGGGCCATGCTGGGCGCCGCACTGACGGCCGGGGTGACACCGGTGGAGGTCAAGGAGATCGTCTATCAGGCTGTGCCGTATGTCGGTCTGGCCAAGGTGTTCGACTTCCTGCACGCCACCAACGACGTGCTGACCGAGCGCGGCGTGCAATTGCCGCTGCCCGGCCAATCTACGACGACACCGGAAACCCGGGCAGACAAAGGTATTGCGGTGCAGAAGCGCATCGTCGGTGATGAGCTCGTCGACGGCATGTACGCCGCCGCAGCCGATGACGAGAGCCACTTCCAACGGTATCTGTCGGCGAACTGCTTCGGCGACTATCTCACCCGCGCCGGGATTGACGTGAAGACCCGTGAACTGCTGACCTTTTCGATGCTCGTCGCACTGGGCGGAGCCGACGCGCAGGTGAAGGGTCACGTGGCGGCCAACCTCAACGTCGGCAATGATCGATCCACCCTGCTGTCGGTGCTGACCGTGGTGCTTCCGTTCATCGGCTATCCGCGCACCCTCAACGGTCTCAACGCCGTCAATGACGTCACCAAGGCTCGTTGACCGACGACGAAGAATCACGATGAGACTGAGGAGGCGCCGTTCCGCAGCCACTTACCTGCGGGGAGTGATCGGCCGCAGCAGATCGGCGGCTTCGGTCTGGTAGGCGTGCTCGGCCCATTCCAGGGGAGTCGAACCGAAGCGCCGGTCGGTGATGGTGGGATCGGCCCCGGCGTCGAGGAGACGCCGGATCAGTTCGAGGTCGCCGGCCCAGGCGGCCTGGTGCAGCGGGGTGGCGCCTTCGTCGTCGAGCGCGTTCGGGTCGTCCGGGAACACAGGGGCGACCACATGCACGCCGGACACGTCGATTCCGTGCCGGGCCAACAGGTCGAGCCGCGCGGTGAACCCGTGCTCGGCGGCCCAATCGACCTGGCGGCGCCACATCTCGTCGCGGGATTCCATCGCTTCGCCGAGGCGCAGCTCCCACGGACTCGGCACAGCGTCGGTAAGCCCGTGCGCGAACAGCAGTTCCAGGTGTGAGTCATCGGCCCGGAACATGCGGTTGTACAACGTCTGTTGGTCGACGGGATGCGCTCCGTGGTTCAGCAGCAGGGCGGCCAGCTCGGCTGCGAACGGATGCCGGGGCTGACGCCGCGGACCCTGCTCGCCCTCGCCGAACACCCCCGTCAGCGCCGTGAACGGTGTCGACAGCCCGCACCACAGGTAGCCCGCATTCGGGTCGGCGCCCGCGTCGAGCAACAATGTCGCGGCTGCGAGCACGTCGTCGACGTTGCGGCCCAACGGAACTCGCGAGTAGCAGAGATACAACAACGGAGTCCAGCCAAACGGACCGCCGCCGGTCGTTGCCAGGGCGGGCTGCTTGGCGAGGTGTACGGCCAGGGCGTTCGGATTCGTGGCCGAGGCGGCGGCCCAGATGTGTTTGTCGACCAGATCCGGTGTGGCGTCGAGCAGATCGGCCGCGGCCTCCCAGCGTGGCGGCGCATCGGTTTCGTTGTAGCGCAACGATGCCCACGAGCAGAACCGGTCCGCGGAGTCCAGGCTGTCCTCGTCGAGCGCGCCGGGGTCGACGCTGAGCGCGGCCGCGTCGCGCAGGTAGTGCACGAGCCTGGGCCAGCCGCTGAAACCGTAGTCGCGGGCGACGGCGAACTGGGCTTCGTGCAGCTGGGTGCCATTCACACGCTGCAGCTTGCGGGCTTCGGCACGCAGGTGGTCGATCGACGGATTGCTCGGCAGACGGCTGGCCATGACGGCCTCCTCTCACATGCCCGCGTCCGCGATCGAGCTGAGAAGAGGTCGGTCACACGGCAACTCAGTATGCAGGGAGGCTGAGCCCCTTCGAGCGGACGTCGGGCGGTCCTGCACGCCCGGACGCCACACTACCGGCCCGCGAGCGTGCGTGAAATGCCGACGTTGTGCGGGTGTGTCGGCGGACAGACACGCACGCTCGCGGTGCAGGGGTCAGTTGCAGACGGCGCCGACGGCGGCGGACTGGACCAGCTTGGTGTACTTGGCGAGCACACCCTTGGTGTAGACGGGCGGCAGCGGCTCGAAACCGACCTTGCGAGCCTCGAGTTCGGCCTCGTCGACGAGGAGATCCAATGTTCCGCTCGCCACGTCGAGCCGGATCCGGTCACCGTCTTTGACGAACGCGATCGGCCCGCCGTCCACGGCCTCCGGGGCGATGTGCCCGACGCACAGGCCGGTCGTTCCACCGGAGAATCGACCGTCGGTCATCAGCAGCACGTCCTTGCCCAGCCCGGCACCCTTGATGGCGCCGGTGATGGCCAGCATCTCGCGCATACCCGGGCCACCCTTGGGGCCCTCGTAGCGGATGACCACGACGTCGCCGTGTGTGATGGTGCCGTCCTCGAGAGCGTCCAGCGCTGCCCGCTCGCGCTCGAAAACCCGTGCGGTGCCCTCGAACACGTCGGAATCAAAGCCCGCGGACTTCACCACCGCACCCTCGGGAGCGAGCGAGCCGTGCAGGATCGTGATGCCGCCGGTCGGGTGGATCGGGTTGTTCATCGCCCGCAGCACCTTGCCGTCGGGGTCGGGCGGCGCGATGTGGGCCAGGTTCTCGGCCATGGTCTTACCGGTGACGGTCAGGCAATCGCCGTGCAGCAGACCGGCATCCAGCAGCGCACGCATCACCACCGGCACGCCGCCGATCTCGTCGACGTCCTTCATCACGTGGCGGCCAAAGGGTTTGACGTCGGCCAGATGCGGCACCTTGTTGCCCACGCGGGTGAAATCGGCCAGCGTCAACTCGACTTCGGCCTCACGGGCGATCGCCAGCAGGTGCAGCACGGCGTTGGTCGATCCGCCGAACGCCATGACGACGGCGATGGCGTTTTCGAAGGCTTCCTTGGTGAGGATGTCCCGTGCGGTGATGCCACGGCGCAGCAGTTCGACGACCGCCTCACCCGACTTGCGGGCGTATTCGTCGCGGCGCTTGTCGATGGCCACGGGTGATGCGCTGCCGGGCAGCGACAGTCCGAGTGCCTCGGCGGCGCTGGCCATGGTGTTGGCCGTGTACATACCGCCGCACGCACCCTCGCCCGGACAGATCGCCCGTTCGATGATGTCGACGTCCTCGCGCGACATCAGCCCCCGCGCGCACGCCCCGACCGCCTCGAAGGCGTCGATGATCGTGACTTCCTTTTCGGTGCCGTCGGTCAGTTTGGCAATGCCCGGCATGATCGAGCCGTTGTAGAAGAACACGCTCGCGAGATCCAGGCGCGCGGCCGCCATCAGCATGCCGGGGATGGACTTGTCACAGCCGGCCAGCAGCACGGTGCCGTCCAGGCGCTCGGCCTGCACCACTGTCTCGACGCTGTCGGCGATCACCTCACGGGAGACCAGCGAGAAGTGCATGCCCTCGTGGCCCATCGAGATGCCGTCGGACACCGAGATGGTGCCGAACTCCAGCGGGTAGCCGCCGGCCTCGTGCACGCCGGCCTTGACGTCCTGGGCGAGGCGTTGCAGCGACATGTTGCACGGGGTGATCTCGTTCCACGACGAGCCGACACCGATCTGCGGCTTGACCCAGTCGTCGTCGCCCATACCTACCGCGCGGAGCATTCCGCGGGCTGCGGTTTTCTCCAGGCCGTCGGTGACGTCGCGGCTGCGGGGTTTGATATCGACCGACTTATCGGCGGGCGTTGTGCTCATTGTTCAAGTATGCGCAGTGCGTCTAATCGGATTGAGCTGAGGCAACCCTCTGTCAGCTGCGGCCCGTGAACACGGACTGCAGGTAGGGCACCAGCTGGGCGTTCGGATGGTCGGGGGTCATCCCCAGCTGGTCCTTCTTCCGCCCGGTGGGCGGGATGAGGATGACCATGCCGTTGTCCACGATGATCTGGGTGTTCGCCCAGGGGAAGAACCAATTCTTGTGTGGGTAGTGCAGGCCATTCGCGTCGACCGCGTAGATGTTGCCCATGCTGACCCGTTCACCGGCGCGCATGCGGTTGACGAGGGTGTCCCGCAACCGGGGTTCGAGATGGTGGCGGCACAGTGCGACGAGGCCCTGCCAGTGCGCCCTGTCCTGGTCACGACCGGTGAACTTGAGAAGAATCTGATTCGGACCCGGGATGCGGGTGCGCTGGCCGCGGCCCACGGAAAAGACCAGGTCGCTGCCGATATCTTGCGGCTTGCCCACCTTGATCCCCAGCATGAAGTAGTCCTGGTAGAAGAGGTTGGTGATGGAGTATCCGTACCACTCGGCGTCCGACCACCGCAGCGTCGTCGAGTCGCACGTGATGCTGTCGGCGTCGGCGCGAATCTCCTCGTTGAGCAAGCTCTTGCGGCGGTAGACGGCCTCGGGGCCGTCGGGCGGAGGATGCGCGGCGGGCTGCAGCGGGTGCGGTGGTGGCGTCGGTGCGGCCGGCGGCAGGGGCTGGACCATCGAGGTCCAGCGGTTCCCGTCCCACCATCGCGCCATGGTCTGGTCCGCTGGGTCGGCATACCACCCCTGCACAGGTGTGTGCGGCTGCATGTGCTCCCCCTCGCCCGGCCGACGCCGTGGAACTCATCATTGCAATGAGTGAGTCAACGGTGCGCCCCGTGGCAGGATGCGGCTGTGGCGGGGGTTGACGACGAGGGGACGGGCTTCGGCCAATACCGGCTGGGGCGACTGCTGGGGCGCGGTGGTTTCGGCGAGGTCTACGAGGCTGTCGACACCCGGATGGGTCGTCGGGTCGCGCTCAAAGTGATCAACCCGGCCTATTCGCAGGATGAAGCGTTCCGGCAGCGAATGTTCCGCGAAGCGCAGACGGCTGGCCGGCTGCATGAGCCTCACGTGGTACCGGTGCACAGCTGCGGTGAGATCGACGGCCGGTTGTTCATCGACATGCGGTTGATCGAGGGCACCGACGTGAGGGGATTGCTCGCGGACATAGGCGCGATGGATCCCGCGCGTGCCGTCGACGTGGTGTCACAAGTTGCAGCGGCGCTCGACGCCGCGCACGCGCAGTCGATCGTGCACCGGGATGTCAAGCCCGCCAACATCTTGCTGACCGATGGCGACTTCGCCTATCTGGTCGATTTCGGGTTGGCCAATGCTGACGGGGACACGAGACTGACGCGTAGCGGCACGGCGGTCGGCACCCTGGCGTACATGGCGCCCGAGCGCTTCTCCGGGGAAGACGCCGGGGTGGCCGGAGACGTGTACGCATTGGCGTGTGTCCTTTTCGAGTGCGTGACGGGATCGCCCCCGTTTTCCGGCGACACGCCATCAGTCATCAACGGGCATCTGTCATCGCCGGTCCCGGCGGCCAGCGGGCGTCGGCCCGGTGTCCCGCAGGCCCTGGATTCCGTGATCGCCAAGGGGATGGCCAAAGATCCGTGCGACAGGTACCCCAGTGCCGGGGCGCTGGCAGCGGGCGCGCGGGATGTGTTGAGCCGCCCTGATTTTCATCAGGCGGAGACGGTCATGGCCGATCCGGTACGGCAGGTGGACTGGTCGCCACCGCGTACGCCGCGGCTGGATTTGCCGCCGCCGTACGTCGATCAGCCCGCCACAACGAAGAAGCGGCGGTCCCGGCGGCGTCGGGTCGTTGTCGGCGGATTGGCTGTCGCGGTGACCACAGTGGTCGGTTTGGCCACGTGGGGTATCGCTACGGATTCCGGGATCCGCGACATGTTGTCATTCGACAGTCATGGCGAGTTGTTGCCGTTCACCGGATTACAGAATCCCTGGGGCATTGCGGTCACTCCAGGCGGCGACGTGTACATCACTGATCGACGAGGCGGGCTCAACCAAGATGTGGTGCTGAAGTTGGCATCCGGCGCCGACGCGGCGACGGAATTGCCGTTCGGCGATCTTTTCGAGTCATTCGGTATCGCAGTGGACGACTCGGACAACGTTTACGTCACGTCATGGGCGCCAGGGCGGGTGATGAAACTGGCTGCGGGGCAGAGTACCCCGACTGTTCTGCCGTTTCCGGACCTCGGCGAACCGACCACATCCATCGCGGTGGACTCGACTGGAAATGTGTATGCCTTCAACGACCGCGATGAACTGTTGAAGCTGGCCCCTGGTGGCGCCCTGACGCCGTTGCCGTTGGGTCAGCTCGATGATCCGGACGGCGTGGCGGTTGACAGTGTCGGCAACGTGTACGTGACCGACGGTGGAAATCGGCTTCTGAAGTTGACGCCCGGTGCGTCCGGTCCGACGCAGGTCGCCAGCATCGAAAATCCCACGGCGATCGCGGTCGACAAGTCCGGCAACGTCTACGTCGATTCGGCGTCAACGACCGGGCTTCTAAAGTGGGGCGCGGGTGCTAACACTCCGGTCCAGCTGCCCTACCTGGGAACGTTCTCCGAGATGGCGTTCGATGACGCGGGCAATCTCTACGCCACCATGGGTTCGGGTGTGAAAGAGGTGCGAAAGTTCTCTCCCGAGGAGTTGACCCCGTAATCGATGCATACCCCCGTAGGGTACCTATACAATGGGGTCATGGCTGACGAGTCGGCGGTGCATGGCTATTCACCGCAAAAAGAGAACTACGCGAAACGGCTACGCCGGATCGAGGGGCAGGTCCGCGGTATCGCCAAGATGATCGACGAGGACAAGTACTGCATCGATGTCCTCACCCAGATCAGCGCCGTCAACAGTGCGCTGCAGTCCGTGGCGCTCGGGCTGCTCGACGAGCATCTCGGACATTGCGTGACGCAGGCTGTCTCCGAAGGCGGCGATGAGGCCGAGGCCAAGCTGGCCGAGGCGTCGGCTGCGATCGCCCGACTGGTCCGCTCCTGAGCTTTCCGCGCCAGTGTGCTTCGCCGAGATCTACGTCAGGGTTGTTCCGCCGCGTTGGTGACGACCGTGGTGTCGATTTCGGCGAAGCGAGGTTTGACCAGTCGCGCTAGTCGCGCAGAGCCTGTTCGATCCGCTCGACCTTCGCCGTCAGTTGCCCGGTGTAGCCGGGCCGGATATCGGCCTTGAGCACGAGGCTGACCCTGGGCGACACAGCGGCCACGGCTTCCACGGCCTGCTTCACCACGGCCATCACCTCATCCCATTCACCCTCGATGTTGGTGAACATGGCATTGGTCTCGTTGGGCAGGCCTGAGGCCCGAACCACCCGCACGGCTTCGGCCACCGCGGCACTGACACTCCCGGATTCATCCCCACCGGACGGGCTGATGCTGAAGGCGACGATCACGACACCGATTGTGCGCCGGGTTCGGATCCGGCGCGCCTCCGCACGGCAGCAAGGCCGCGTCGTCACGCCGATCGCGACATCATGGCACTACCGTGGCATTCCAGCATGACCTTCAGCGTCACCGGCGAAGCGCGCACCGCCAGTCCGTGGACACCGCGCGTCGCCGCACAACTCGCCGTACTCGCGGCGGCGGCGTTCATCTACGTCACCGCCGAGATGCTCCCGGTCGGTGCACTGCCGGCGATCGCCACCGATCTCCAGGTCAGCGAGGGCCTGGTCGCCACCCTGATAGCCAGCTATGCCCTGGTCGCGGCCCTGACCACGGTCGCCCTTGTGCGCTTGACCGCACGCTGGCCACGACGCCGGACACTGGTCGTCACCCTGGTCTGCCTGACCGTTTCGCAGGTGATCTCGGCGCTCGCGCCCAACTTCGCGGTGCTGGCCGGCGGCCGAGTGCTGTGCGCGCTTGCCCATGGGCTGATGTGGTCGGTGATCGCACCGATCGGTGCCCGGCTGGTCCCGGCCAGTCACGCCGGCAGGGCTACCGCCGCGGTCTATGTGGGCACGGGCCTGGCACTGGTGGTGGGCAATCCGCTCGCCGCGGCGCTCAGCGCGGTGTGGGGCTGGCGGGCCGCGGTGGCGGTCATCGCCGTCGCCGCGGCCGTGGTCGCCGTGACCGCGTGGACGACGCTGCCTCCGCTGCCGCCCGCATCTGGTGTCACACAGGCCTCCGGGGTGCCGCACGGCCATCGGCACAACCGTCGCCTGCTCACCCTGTCGGTGCTCACCCTGATCGGAGTCACCGGGCATTTCATCGCCTTCACGTTCATCGTGGTGATCATCCGGGACGTGGTCGGGATACACGGGCCGCACCTGGCCTGGCTGCTGGCCGGGTTCGGCGTGGCCGGCCTGGCCGGGATGGCTGTCATGGCCCCACCCCTGGACCGGTGGCCCAAAGCCTCCGTGGTGGGCTGCCTGGCCGCACTGGCTGCCGCGTTGCTGACCCTGTCGGTGCTGGCCCTCGAATCGTGGTCCGGAACGGCTGTCGTGATGCTCGGCGTGGTGGCGGTGGTGGTCTGGGGCGCGGCGTCGACGGCTTTGCCGCCCATGCTGCAGGCCTCGGCGATGCGCACCGCACCGGAAGACCCCGACGGCGCGTCCGGCCGGTATGTCGCGGCCTTCCAGGTCGGCATCATGGGCGGTGCGCTGATCGGCGGTGCGGTGTACGACCACGGTGGTGCGGCACCCACCATCAGCGTGGCCGCGGCGCTGATCATCGTCGCCATGTGTGGTGTTGCGCTGTCTCGCGGCGTGTTCACAGTTTCCTGCGCTACCACCGAGAAGTAACGCGAGCCGACTTACAGTCGATAAACATCGCAGTTCAGCGCCGTGGTATCAGTCGCTGTCGGGGAATGGCAGGCTCTCGCGGCAGTAGCTGGTCATTGCGTTGTGAGACACTGGAGCCAGTTGTGCTGTCTGGAGGTTACACATGCCGAAATCGGCAAAACGTCGACTGATCACCGCGTTCATAGCCGCGGGAGTAGTCGGTGGAATGGTACTCAGCCCGTCCGCCTATGCAGATCCCGAGGTGCCGCCGGCGCCCGTCGACCCTGCTGTCCCGGGCCCGCCTCCGGGCGCGTACATCCCCCCGCTGCCGGCCGACCCGGCGGCTCCGGCCGCCGCTGCTCCGGGCGCTCCCGCGGCACCCGCGCCGATCATCAACTACGGTTCCCCGACCGTCCCGTTCGAGGGCACTGCGCCCGGGCAGAGCTCCGAGCCGTTCACCGGTGAGGCGCCGTTCCTGCCGCCGTCGTTCAACCCGGTCAACGGTTCCATGGTGGGTGTCGCCAAGCCCATCTACATCAACTTCCAGCGGCCGATCGCCGATCGGCAGATGGCGCAGGACGCCATCCGCATCACGTCCAACCCGCCCGTGGCGGGCCGGTTCTACTGGGTCACCGACACCCAGCTGCGGTGGCGGCCCCAGGACTTCTGGCCGTCCAACACCGTGGTGAACATCGACGCGGCCGGCACCAAGTCGAGCTTCCGGGTGGGCGACTACCTGGTGGCCACCGTCGATGACAAGGCCCACACGATGCAGATCATGCGCAACGGGAAGCTGGAGAAGACCTTCCCGGTGTCGATGGGCAAGCCCGACGGCAAGCACGAGACCAAGAACGGCACGTACTACGTGCTGGAGAAGTTCCCCGACATCGTGATGGATTCCTCCACCTATGGCGTGCCGGTGGACTCCAAAGAGGGTTACAAGCTGAAGGTGAAGGACGCCGTCCGCATCGACAACAGCGGCATCTTCGTGCACAGTGCGCCGTGGTCGGTCGGCGACCAGGGCAAGCGCAACGTCAGCCACGGCTGCATCAACCTCAGCGCGGAGAACGCCAAGTGGTTCTACGACAACTTCGGCAGCGGCGACCCCGTGGTGATCAAGAACACCGGTGGCGGTTGGTACAACACGCCTGACGGTGCATCCGACTGGCAGATGTTCTAGAGGAACGTCGATACCAAAAACCCCGCAGCTCGCTGCGGGGTTTTTGGTATCGGGACTAGGTCAGGTCCAGCGGCTCCCCGAACCGGTGAAAGTAGACCTCGTATGCGAGCCCACCAAGGTTGGCTGGATCACCGACGTCGACGTGTGACGGCATCCGGCTTGGCTCTACGAGGACCGCTTCATATTTCTCCCGCCCTTGGCTGACCACCCAGTGTGCTGCGTCTTCAAGGCCATCTTCAGACTCGTCGGGCCCGAGATGGGACCGATATGGCTCGTCCTGGAGCTCGGCGGCGAAGTCCAAGAACAGATCTTGGAACTTGTGGACGGCGCCCTTCGGTAGTCGTCCGAGAATTTCACGAAGCTGATCGCGGCTCCGCGAGGCCTCCGCTATGGCATCCCAGAACCAGTCGACGTCCGGACCCTCGTCGTGACGAACATCGTCAACCAAAGTCGCTCCTGATCTTCCAGACGAACAGGCCCTAGTTCCAGATGCGCACGCGTTGGTCCGGCTCCAGGTAGAGCTCGTCGGATTCGGAGACCTCGAACGCCTCGTAGAACGAGTCGATGTTGCGGATGACGCCGTTGCAGCGGAACTCCGGCGGCGAGTGGGGATCCACCGCCAAGCGCCGGATCGCCTCGGCGTCACGGGATTTGGTCCGCCACACCTGTGCCCAGCCGAAGTAGACGCGCTGCACGCCCGTCAGCCCGTCGATCACCGGCGCCTCCTTGCCCTTCAGCGACAGCTGGTAGGCCAGCAGGGCGATGGACAGCCCGCCGAGGTCGCCGATGTTCTCCCCGACGGTGAACGCGCCGTTGACATGATGGGACTGATCCAGCCCGCGCGGGCTGAACTGCTCGTACTGATCGATCAAAGCCTTTGTGCGTACCCCGAATTCGGCGCGATCGGCATCGGTCCACCAGTCCACCAGGTTGCCGTCACCGTCGTACTTGGCGCCCTGATCATCGAAACCGTGCCCGATCTCGTGCCCGATCACCGCCCCGATACCGCCGTAGTTGGCCGCGTCGTCAGCCTCGGCGTCGAAGAACGGCGGCTGCAGAATGGCTGCGGGAAAGACGATCTCGTTCATCCCCGGGTTGTAGTACGCATTGACCGTCTGCGGCGTCATGAACCATTCGTCGCGGTCCACCGGGCCGCCCAGCTTGGCCAGCTCCCGATCGGAGTTGACCACGTGGCCGCGCCGGTAATTGCCGTAGAGGTCATCACGCTCGACCACCAGCGCCGAATAGTCGCGCCAGCGGGCCGGATAGCCGATCTTGGGGGTGAACTTGTCCAGCTTCACCAGCGCCTTGGCCCGGGTCTCGGGCGTCATCCAGTCCAGGTCGTTGATGCTGACGCGGTACGCCTCGCGCAGGTTGGCCACCAGCTCGTCCATCCGGGCCTTGGCCTCCGGCGGAAAATACCGCTCGACGTAGAGCTTGCCCAGCGAGTCGCCCATCAGGCCCTCGACCAGGGAGACGCCGCGCTTCCAGCGGTCGCGGTTCTGCTCGGTGCCCGAGAGGGTGCGGCCGTAGAAGTCGAAGTTCTCGGCCACCAGCTCGTCGGTCAGCAACCCGGCACGCGAATGGATGACACGCCAGCGGGTCCAGGCCTTCAGGTCCTCCAGATCCTCGCTCGCCCATAGTGCGGCGAATGCCGTCACGTAATCGGGCTGACGGAGCACCAGCTCGGACACTTTCTCGGGGGTGCTGCCGAGCGCACCGAGCCACCCGGTCCAATCGAATCCGGGCGCGTCGGCCGACAGGTCGGCGAAGGTGCGCAGGTTGTAGGTCAGATCCGCGTCGCGGCGCTTGACCACATCCCAGTGCGCGGCGGCCAGCTTGGATTCCAGCGCCACGATCCGTGCCGCGGTCTCACTCTGGGCATCCGCCGTCTCCGCCCCGTAGACCAGCGTGAACATCCGCGCGATATGGCCGGGATACGCGGCCAGGATCTCGGCGTGCTGATCTTCGCGGTAGTAGGACTCGTCGGGCAGACCGAGGCCACCCTGGCTCACGTGCAGCAGGTAGCGCGTCGAATCCTTCGAATCGGTGTCCACGTAAACACCGGCGCCGCCGGATACGCCGGTGCGCTCCAGCCCGCCCAAGACGGCGGCCAGTGCATCGCGGTCGGCCGCCCCGTCGATCAGGGCGAGCTCCGCGAGCAGCGGCGCCAGGCCGCGGGCGGCGATGGCCTGCTCGTCCATGAAGCTGGCGTACAAGTCACCGATGCGCTGCTCGTCGGTGCCTGCCGGCGCACCGGAAGCAGCGGCGGCGGTGATCAGATCGCGGATCTGTTCCTCGGCGCGGTCGTGCAGCAGCCGGAAGGCGCCGTCGGTGGCGCGGTCGGCCGGAATCTCGTAGTCGGTCAACCAGCGGCCGTTGACGTGGCCGAACAGATCGTCTTGCGGGCGGGCCTGCGGGTCGACATGGTTCAGGTCGATACCCGACTTGATCGCTTCTACCGTCACCCCGACATTCTTCCAGAAGGCCGCGGGTGCGCTGGGCCGGTCGCGCTGCCGGTACCCTCACGGCCATGCCCGAGGCGCCTAGCAAGGACAGCAAGGACAGCAAGGACAGCCCAGCCGATCACCCCGGCGGGGCGATCACCGGCTTCGGCTTCGCCTCGGCGGTCGCCGGCCTGATCGCGATCGTGGCGGTGGTGCTGGCCGCCATGGTGTGGAACGGGCACCGCGACGAGGCCGACGAGCGCGCCTACCAGACCCGCGTGCTGCGGACTGCCGCCGACTGGACCAACGTCCTGATCAACATCAACAAGGACTCCGTCGAGGCCGGTATGCAGAAGCTGCGCGAGGGAACCGTCGGTCAGCTCAACTCCGACTTCGACGCTGCCGTGCAGCCGTACCGCGACCTGGTGCAGCGGTTGCAGGCCCGCACCACCGGCCAGATCGATTCGGTGGCCATCGAATCGCTGTACCACCCGCCGCCAGGACCTGACGGTCGTCCGGTGCCCGCACCCAAGACCGAGTTGGCCGGGATGGTCGCGCGCACCGACACCGTGCTGGTGGTCGCCACGTCCGTCAGCGAGAACGCGGGCACCGACAAGCCTCAGACCGTGCGCTGGACGTTGCGGCTGGACGTCTCCGATGTCGACGGCACGCTGATGGTCTCCCGGCTGGAGCCGATCCGATGAGGAACCGGTTGCGCGTCCTGGCGTTCGACATCCTGGCCCCGCTCGCCGCGATCGCGGCGTTGCTCTACATCGGCCTGGCGTTGGCCTGGCCGCTGTGGTGGGTCTCGCTGTGCTCGGTGCTGTGCCTGCTGATCGTGCAGGGCGTCATCGTCAACATCGTGCTGGCCCGCCGCGACGGCGTGACGCTGGGCACCGACGACGATGCCCCCGGCCTGCGGCTCGCGGTCGCCGGGGTGGCTGCCGCCGCGGTGGTGGCCGCGGTGACGGTGGGCTATCTGCGCTGGACCGTGCCCGACCGCACCTTCAACAACGACCGCGACGAGGTGGTGCGCATCGCCAGCAGCGTCTCGGAGGCCACCGCCACCTTCAGCCCGCAGAGCCCGACGGCCTCGATAGACCGCGCCACCGCGATGATGTCGCCGCAGCAGGCGGAGCAGTTCAAGAACGAATTCGCCAATGTGGCAAAGGAATTGGCCAGCAAGAACGTATCGGCCACCGCCGCCACCATCTCGGCCGGGGTGGAGGCATTGGGTCCACAGGTGGCCAGTGTGGCCGTGGTGCTCCGCGGAACTCAGAGCGCGCCGGGTAAACCGACCGACAATGCGGTGATGGCGCTGCGCGTGGCCCTGAGCAAGACCGACGGACGCTGGCTCGTCGACAACGTCACCCCGTTGCACTCGCGCTAGGGGGTGGCGCCGGACTACTTCGCGGAACGCTGCGCGGACAGTTTCGCGAACCGGTCCGAGAGCCGCTGCATGCGCAGCAGCAGCGAGGCCGGCGGGCTGACGGTGCCCTCCAGGTAATCGGCGAAGGACTCGTTGGACACCCCGACGCGCGAAGCGAACTCGGGTGCCTGTAGTTCGGAGCGGCGCAACATGGCCTGGATCTGGCGGGCCACCTCGGCGCGCTCGGTGGCCTCGAGGTGCTCACGGGTGCGCACCAGCACCTCCGACAGCGCCTTCGAAACCCCGTAGGGCCGAGCGGTCTGCAGCACTTCCTCGACCTGCCGGGCGGTCCGGCCGTACGGGTCCCGCTTGATGGCGGCGACGATCCGCTGCCAGACCGCCATGTCGTCGGTCTCCAATGCGGCACGAATGGCCGCGGTCGGCCAGTACTCGACCGGCCGGTCGTCGAATGCGGGTTGGCGCTGCGGCGGTGCGGCCTTCGCCTGACGTGGTTGTCGTGGCTGTGCCGGCTGCTGCGAGCGCGGTACCGGTGTGCGTGGTGTCTGCGTGCCCTGCCCCTGTGTGCGCTGTCCGTTTGTGTCCTGCCCAGGAGTCCGTTGCTCCTGTGTCCGTTGTACCTGGGCGGGCGCCTTCTGGGGGCGTTGTGCGGAACTGCGCTGCGTCGAATTGCTTTGGCCGGACGTGCGCGGCGTCGTTGTGCGTGGCGTGGCGGGTGTCCGCTGGGCGGCCGTGCGCGGGGTCGCGGCGGCGCGTGTGGCGCCGGTTCGGGGAGCCGAGGTGCGTTGCGCCTGGGGCCCTTGGACTCGTTGTCCGGCAGGACGGCGAGTGGACGACGGAACCGGTTGATTCTCATCGCGACGCGCGATCCGCGCATCCCTCGGTTCCCGGACGTCGGGGGCCAACGTCACTTCGCCTCCTCCAGCATCGCTACCGCAACTGACAGGCAGCGCTGCCTGACCTTCTCCCATTCGGCAGCCGCATCCGGGTCCGACATCACGAACTCGTGTTCATCGGAAGGTTGCGGGTCGGCCAGCCGCCGCACCAACTGCGTGGCGACCCATCTGCTCTTCGGGTTCTGCCCACAGTAATACCGGTCCATGCCCGACAACACCAGAGCTGCTGTCTCGGTTTCCACCGATTCGACAAGATCAGCAAACTCTTCAAAGTCCTTGGTGCTGTTACGGCACATGATCAGAAAACTTTTCAGCCGCAGCGTTTCCGCGCCTGTCGGGATCTGCAGCCGATCACCGGTCGGCAGTTGGACATTGGTGGTCTCCACCGGACCGAGCCGCTCCATCGGTGCGCGGTCTGCGTCGGCCTCCGTCTCCAGAGCGTCCACGGCTACCGAGAGCCTGCCCCGCCACATCGTCACGGGATGCACTCCGGGGCACCGCTTCGGGCCGCCGGGGCGACGTGCCGCCAGCCGCGAGGAAGGTTTGCCGCAGCCGCTGAAAGCCAGCGGATCGGTGACGATGATAGTTTGCGGGGCAAGGGTTTTCATCCGTGCGGCGGTGCGCACCATCGTGCGCAGATCGGATCCGCTCGGGCCCATCGCGGAGATGTCGTCGGGAATGATCACCAGATCGGTGACCTCGACCTTCGGCAATGGCTTCTCGAAATCAACCTCGGGCAGCACCCGATCCAGCCAACGCGGCAGCCACCAGTTCCACTCGTCGAACATGGCCATCAGCGCGGGCACCAGGATGAGGCGGACCACCGTCGCGTCGACGGCGATGGCGACCGCGCACGCCACCCCGAGTTGGGCCACCAACGGCATGCCGGCAAAGGCGAAGCCGATGAACACGGCGATCATGATCAACGCGGCGCTGGTGATGGTGCGGGCGCTCGTGCTGACGCCGTAGGCAACCGCGTCGCGGGTGTTGTTGGTCTGCAGGAACCGTTCCCGGATCCGGGTGAGCAAAAAGATCTCGTAGTCCATCGACAGGCCGAAGGTCATCGCCAGGACGAGCGGCGGCACCGTGCTGTCGAGCGAACTGATCTTCTCGAAGCCCAGCCCCTCGAACCATCCCCATTGAAAGACGACCACCAGGCTGCCGTATGCCGCGGCCACCGACAGCACGGTCATCAGCACACCCTTGAGTGCCAAGAACACCGATCGGATCGACACCAGCAGCATCACGAACGCGATCAACGCGACGAACAGGAACACCAGCGGCTGGGTACTGGAGACCCGATCGTCGAAGTCTTTGATCAACGCGGTCGGACCACCCACGTCGACACGCGCGTTCGAGCCCGCGGCCTGCTGCAGCTTGTCCCGCATCCAGTCGACGGATTCGCGGGCAGCCAGATCCTCGGGATCCACCGACAGCACAGCCGACAGCAGAGCGCTGGTGTCGTTGTCCGCGAACACCGGCGGCTGCACGGTCTGCACGCGGGGTGCCCGGGTCATCTCCTGGCGCACCGCGTCGATCGTGGCGGTGCCTTCGGGGCTATCGGCGGAGCCTTCGGGGAACGTCACAAGCACCCGCACCGGGCCCAGCGCTCCGGGACCCAACGCGTCGGCGGCGGCGTTCACCCCGCCGCGGATCTCGTGGGTGGGCTCGAACTGGCGCTGCATGCTGTTGCCCAGCACCATGCCGAATGCCGGTGCCGCCAGGGTGAGCAACAGGATCGTCGCGCCGATGGCCGAGGCCCACGGCCGGCGCATCACCGCACCCGTCCACCGGGTCCAGAACCGCGACTGCGTCGCCTCCGCTCGGCGTGACCAATGCAAGTACGACGAGCGCTTGGCCGCCGCCTTTCCGAACGTCGCCAGCACGGCCGGGGTCAGGGTGGTGGAAGTCAGCACCGCGACCGCGACCGCGAGGATCGCGCCCGTGGCCATCGACACCAGCACCGGGGTGTTGATGAGGTAAATGCCCGTGACCGAGGCGATGACGGTGAGACCGGACAGCGTCACCGCAAGGCCGGACGTGGCCATCGCCGCGTCGACCGCATCCGCCGGATCACGGCCGGCCCGCAACTCCTCGCGGTACCGCATGAGGATGAACAGGGAGTAGTCGATGGCCAGGGCGATGCCGAACATGGACACCGTCGACGTGACGAACACGCTCATCTGCGTGTACATCGACAGCAGATAGACCAGCCCCATCGTCACCACGACCGTGCAGATGCCGAGCACCAGCGGCAGTGCCGCGGCGGCCAGCGAGCCGAACACCGCCAGCAGCACGATCAACACGATCGGCAGGTTCCACTTCTCGGCCGCGGCGATGTCGTGCTTGGTGGCCTGCGTCGCGGCCGCACCGAGTGCGCCCTGGCCGATGACGTAGAACTTGACCTTGCCGTTCTCGCTCTCGCCCGGCTCCTCGCCGTGCACACCGACCTTCTGGCGCAGCTGCTTGGCCACATCCACCGCGCCGGTGTTGTTGAAGTCCAGTTGCAGCGTGATGACGTAGGGCCGGTCCGGCTGCGGGGCCGGCTGTTGCGGGTTGGGCACGATCTTGACGCTGGGAACCTGGCCCGCGACCTTCTCCAGCCACACCACCGCGGCGTTCATGTCCTGGAACGAGGCGTCGGCGCGGGGAGCCGCGATCAGGGCAAGCGGGGACGCGCCCTGGTCCGGGAAATGTTCCTCGAGTTGCCGCTGGACGTGGAGCGACTGTGAACCTTCGACGTCGAACCCGCCGCCGGTCAGATTGGACGACTGGTTGATCGCGAGGTAGATCGAGGGCACCAGAAGCAGTAACCATGTCGCGAAAACCGCCCAGCGGAATCTGCGCAGATAGCTGCTCAAGCGCATCATGAACTGCTGGATGCGAGGTCCCCGCTTTCTCCCCCCACCGTGGCTGGGCGTGTCCTGGCTCGTGTCAGCGAGAGCGTACCTCTACCGGTGTAATGTGGCCCGCTCTCTTCCGGTTCTGAGATCGCCCTGAGACCTCTCACAGCTGGCATCCGTAGCGTTGTGACGAAGTCGTCGGCCCGGCGGTGCTAACAGCGTGGCCCGCTCCGGCGACATTGCCTAAGACGACCCCGGACGGCGTGTGCGCCGGGGCCCACGCTGAAGGAGTACCCATGCAACCGACCGACGGCGGTTTGCGCCGCAGTCTGGCCGTCGCGTTCGCGGTGACCGCGGCCGGCGGTGCGGCAGTGGCCGCGCTCATGGTCCCGTCCGCCACGGCCGCCACCGATCCGTGCGCCGCCAGCGAGGTGGCTCGCACGGCGGGCAGCGTGGCCACCAACATCGGCAACTACCTCGACACGCATCCGCAGACCAATCAGGCCCTGACGACCATCAGCCAGCAGCAGGGTGGAACCCAGTCGATCGCCGCCCTCAAGAACTACTTCGACGCAAACCCGCAGGCGGCCAAGGACATCCAGCAGCTGCAGCAGCCGTTGGCCAGTCTGGGGACGCGGTGCAAGCTGCCGGTCAGCCTGCCGCAACTGATGGGTCTGATGCAGGCGACCCAGCAGGGCGGGACGTCCACCGGTGGTTTGCCTGGCGGCCTGCCGTCGGCGCAGAACGTCGGAGTGCCCAGCGTTGCGGTGCCCGCACAACGTGCGCCCGTCTCGGCGGCGACCGCGGGCTCCGGTCCGCTTCCGGGCCCCACCACCGCCTCCACCCGCTGACCCGGCGGCCGCCGCGTCGCCGCTGCCGACCCCGTTGAGCTGCGGGTTCACCGAACGAAGTGGCGGTTTGCGCGCAAGGCAAGAAAGTCGTCACGGATTCTGCTTAGCTTTCCTTCAGCCGTTAACCGTTTGGGGTTACGGCCTTCCCCATCCGATGAAGGAGCTTGACCATGTTGCTCTCGGCCCGAAATGCGCGGCGCGTGGTAGCTGGCGTGGCCGGCGCCGGCGCCGTAGCCGGTGCGATGCTGTTCGGCACCATCCCGTCGGCGCTCGCCGACGATCCGGCGGCCAACCCTCCCAACTGCACCGCAGCCGATCTGGCCGGTGTCGCTTCGGGTGTGTCGGCATCGACGTCCGCCTACCTGTTCACCCATCCCGATGTGAACAACTTCTTCACCAGCCTGGAAGGCCTGCCCCGTGAAGAGGTCAAGACCAAGGTGCACGACTACCTGGAGGCGAACCCGCAGACCAAGGCCGAACTGACCGGTATCCGCCAGCCGCTGGTAGACCTGAAGAACCGCTGCGGCGAAGCTCCGGCTCCTTCCATCCCGTAACCGAGTGCGGGTGGAAGCAACCCCCGCCAGCGGCGAAGGACACGTGACGCACGAGAGCGCGAACCGCACGGTGCTGATGGTCGACGACGACCCGGATGTGCGTACTTCGGTTGCCCGCGGATTGCGGCATTCGGGGTTCGACGTCCGGGTCGCGGCGTCCGGCAAAGAGGCACTGCGCCTGCTGTCGAACGAGTCGCACGACGCGCTCGTTCTCGACGTCCAGATGCCGGAACTCGACGGTGTCGCCGTGGTCACGGCGCTGCGGGCATTGGGCAACGAGATCCCCATCTGCGTGCTCTCGGCGCGTGACACGGTCAACGACCGCATCGCGGGCCTGGAAGCCGGCGCGGACGATTACCTGACGAAGCCGTTCGACCTCGGCGAGCTCGTGGCCCGGCTCAACGCACTGCTGCGCCGGGCCAGCCATGCCGACCGGCCGTCGGACACCATGACCGTCGGTGCCTTGACCATCGACACAGCCCGTCGTCTGGTGTTCGTGGCCGGGGAACGCGTCGACCTCACCAAGCGGGAATTCGACCTGCTGGCCGTGTTGGCGGAGAACACCGGCGTGGTGCTGTCCCGGCAGAGGCTGCTCGAGCTGGTCTGGGGATACGACTTCGACGTGGACACCAACGTGGCCGACGTCTTCATCTCGTACTTGCGGCGCAAGCTCGAAGGGCCCGACGTGCCGCGTGTCATCCACACCGTGCGCGGGATCGGCTACGTGCTGCGGGAGGACGCGTGAAGGCCGCGTGATGGGCACCGTGAGGAACCAGCGGTAGGTGCGGATCTTCGGCTTCATCCGTTCGGCGTCACTACGTACCAGGGTCGCGGTGGCCTCGGCGCTGGCCGCCGGGGCGGTGGTCGCGATGTTCACCATCCTGACGTCGGTGGCGCTGGCCAACAACGATTCCGCACAGTTGGACCGCAGGCTCGATTCGATCGTCGATGCCAGCATCAGCCCCGAGCATCTGCAGGATCCCACGCGCGGGGTGTTGACCACCGGACGGTCGCGGTCGACGGGGCAGGTGGTGTTCCAGCGCGGCTTCCAATTGCCTGCGCTGCCGCCGGGTACCGAGACCGTCGAGGTCAACGGCGTCGATTACCGGGTTCGCACCGTTGCGGTGGACCAGCCCGGCGGCGTGCTGATGTCGATCGGTATTCGTGCGGACAGTATCTTGTTGAGCCCCAACAGAATTCCGCTGTACACCGGATTCGGTGTGGCCACCGTGCTGGTGGCGGCCGGGCTGGGCTGGTTGCTGGCCGGGCCCGCCATCCGGCCGCTGCGCAAGCTCACCGAGCACACCTCGAAACTGGACAGCGGCACCGACACCATGCCGAAGGTGCGCGGGGTGCGCGAGGCCGAGGACCTCTCGGAAGCCATGGCGGGCATGCTGACCCGCTTGGCTGCCGCCCAACGCGCCACCACCAATTCCCTTCAGGCTGCGCAGGATTTCGCCGCCAATGCCGCGCACGAGCTCCGCACACCGCTCACCGCGATGCGTGCGGACCTGGACACCCTGCGCATCCACAACCTGCCGGAATCCGAACGCGACGAGGTGGTGGCAGATCTGGCCCGGGCCCAGCGCCGGGTCGAGGCCATCATCACCGCGCTGGGGCAACTCGCCTCGGGGCAACTCGCCCAGGTCGAGGATCGTGAACTGATCGACATCGCTGATCTGCTCGACCGGGTGGTCCGGGAGAACGTCCGGGGGAGTGAGCATGTCGGTATCGAGGTGCATGTCGCCGACGACATCGGCCTGGTGATGGGCTGGCCCGGAGGCCTGCGCATCGCGGTGGACAACCTGGTGCGCAACGCGATCGTCCATGGTGAGGCCACCCGGATCGTGCTGACCGCCCATCGCAGCGATGAGCATCTCGTCATCACCGTCGACGACAACGGGCGCGGACTACCTGTCGAGGAACACGAGACCGTGCTGGGCCGGTTCCGCCGGGGCAGTACCGCGATGGCGGGCGGCTCCGGGCTGGGCTTGGCCCTCGTGGCTCAGCAGGCCCACCTGCACGGCGGGGAGATCACATTGTCCGACGGGCCGCTCGGCGGCCTGCGTGCCACTCTGACGATATCGATCTCACCGACAGGCGATGCGGCTCACGCGGATTGACGACGGCGCAGGGCGGCCGCCAGTGCGCGCCACCCCAACAGCAGCACCGCAGTCACCAGCGTGGCGACGACGACGAAGCTGACAGCCACACCCGCCGAGGTCAGTTTGCGCAGCACCATGCCGATCACCACGGTGCTCACCCACACCACCACCCCGGTCGGCACCAACGACGCCGGCTGCCGCCAACCGCGGGAGATCAACCAGCCCACCATGGTTCCGGCGAGAAACGGCCACGCCGTCTCTGCCACCCCGGCCACCGTGATGCCCTCGGCGTGGCTGCGTCGGCCGATCGTGCAGAACACCACGACACAGATCAGGTCGGTCAAAAACGCACCGGAGCCGCTCCGGAGGCGATATTCGGCCGGCGCGCTAACTCGTCGCATAGGTCATCACATCCAATACCAGTGGGCTGACGTCGGTTTGGTCGCGCTCGGCGAAGCCCGGTTGCCGTGCGGCCGGCTTGCCGTCGAACAGCGCGTCGGCGGCGGCCAGTGAGGTGAGCCGGGAATCGAGCCGGAACGATTTGAAGGTAAATGGTAAGCCATTGGACGCCAACGGATCCGGACCGTCCATCACGTGGAAGTGCAGATGCGGGGCATCGGAGTTGCCGGAGTTGCCCAGCGCGCCGATGACCTGCCCGGCGGTGAGTTTGTCACCGGGCTTGACCTTGAGGCTGTTCGGTTGCAGGTGCGCGTAGAAGGCGTAGTTGCCATCGCCGATGTCCTGCACGATGTGGTTGCCGCCGTACTGGCCCAGCGTGAGACCGCTCGGAGCGACACCGGGGACCTGCTCGTTCAGACCGTCGAGCACCGCCACCACCGGTCCGTCGGCCACCGCATGGATCTCGGCGCCGAAATACGGGTAGCTCGCGACCTTGGCCCGGTCCCCGGAGTACAGTCGCCCGTCCGGGCCGAGCTGCACGTAGTCGATCGCGAATCGTTCTGCAGCCCAGACCTTTCCGTTGATGGGATTGAGCGCCATGCGGTGTGGCGTCATATCGCAGCAACTGTTGGCATCCACCCAGTTGTCCCCGGTCAGCGGCGCGGTGATCGATACGGGCTTGCGGGTCTGCACCGACACCGGCGCCACGGACTCGGTCAGCGTCGGCGGGACCAGCGGCGGCATCGGCTTGGCCACGGTGATCCCGAGCTCGTGAGTGAGCTCGGTGGGCACTTGTGCCGGGTCGTCGGCGACGACGTCCAGCCATACGTACGCGCTCTGGCCGGGGCCGAGCACGTTGGTTCCCGCAGCGGTGTTACCCACCGCCCTGGTCCAGTACTTCAGGCTGTCCCCGGACAGGGTGAGCAATTTGCGCTCAGCCGTCGCGGCGCTCAGAGAGTTGAGGGTGACGTTGGACGGTGAGGTGTTGGTCAGCATCAGCTCGTAGGCCAGGTGCGTGCGGCCGTCGGTGGCGGCCACCGGAACCGGTTCTGCCAGAACAGATCCCACCACCGGCGTGACAGCCGGCGGCGGGGTGCTGGTTGTGGTCGACTCCGACTGGGGAGTCTGCGCCGACGAACACCCGGCCACGGTGAGGGCGAGCACAGCGATCGGATACCGGATTCGCATGGATGTCTCCTAGTGCTCGGATTTGGGTTGCGGGGTGTCGGCTGCCGTGTCCATGCTCGCGTCGGGGTCGATGTCCTTCTCGGTGCGGAACATGAAGAAGAACACCACCCAGCCGATCGTGGAGATGAAAATCCAGCTGACCAGCCGGTAGATCAGCATCGCCGAGATGGCGGCGGCCAGAGTCAGTCCGGAGGAGACCAGCCCCGGCACCAGGACGGCCTCCACCACCAGCAGGCCGCCCGGCATCAACGGGATGGATCCCACTGCCCGGGCCGCGGCGTAGGCGACGGTGACACCGGCCAGGGAGGGGTGACCGCCCGCGGCATAGCAGGCGAATGCCAGGCAGGCCACGTCGGCGATCCAGTTGAACATCGACCAGCTGAACGCCGCCGCGAGATCCCGACGGCCCAGGCTGACCGACTCCAGCTGCCGCAGGATCTCACGCCACTTGGCCAGCCCGATGTCTGTCGGCTTGCCGCGCAGCGAGTTGAACCATGCCAGGACCTTGGCTCCGATGCCCTCGATCAGCTCGGGTCTGGTGGCCACGGCCTGGGCCAGCAGGATGATCGCCAGAAACGCACCGAGCGAGAAGATCAGCGACAGCGGATTCTTGCTGGCACCGAGCATGAGTGCGCCGCCGAGGCCGAGCAGCGCCAGGCCCACGATCTGCAGAACCCCGGACATCACCAGCTGCCACGAGGCCACCAGCGGTGAGGCACCCCAGATGCGTTGTTGGCGGTAGACGAATGTTGCCGAGAGCACCGGCCCGCCGGGCATTGTGGTCGACAATGCGTTGCCGGCGTAGAACGCGGCCTCCGAACGCCACTGCTTCACGGGCACGCCCGCCGAGCGCAACAGGGTCCGCTGGATCTGGGCGAAGCTGTGCATCGAGGCCATCGCGGCGCCGACCGCCGCGAGCACCCACCATCCGTTCGCGGTCAGCAGGCTGCGCCACGCTTTCGCCAGCTGATCCCAGACCAGGGTCACCTCGATTGCCAGCACGGTGACCGCGAGTGCGATGACCACCCACCGCGCCCACCAGTACTTGCCGCGCCCGGAGCCGGCCCGTTCCCGGGCCGCCTCGGCCGGCGCGTCTTGTGACACGCACTACAGGGTAACCGCGCAGGTCGCGCCGACATCGCCGGTTGTGGCGGCGCGCCGCATTAGGCTACCGGCATGTCACCGGATCCTGTTGCCGATGAGGCCGTCACACCGTTCGTCCGCAAGGTCGCGGCCTGGTCGTGGCGTCTACTCGTCATCTTGGCGACCGTCGTGGCGTTGCTGTGGCTGGTCAAACGCCTAGAGGTGCTCGTGGTGCCGGTGGCTCTGGCCACCATGGTGGCGGCTTTGCTGCTGCCTGCCGTCGATTTCATGGACCGCCGCGGTGCACCGCGCGGTGCCGCCGTCGCCCTCGTGTTGCTGGCCAGCTTCGCGGTGGTGGGCGGCATCCTGAGCTTCGTCATCTCCCAATTCATCGAGGGCGCACCGCAACTCGTCGAACAGGTGACCCGAAGCATCGACGGCGCCCGCAACTGGTTGATCAACGGTCCGCTCCAGCTGAGCAAGGAGCAGATCGACCAGGCCGGCAACACCGCGATCGAGGCGTTGCAACGCAACCAGGAGAAGCTCACCACCGGAGCGTTGTCCACCGCGGGCACCCTCACCGAACTGCTCACCGGTGCGCTGCTGGTGTTGTTCACGCTGATCTTCCTGCTGCAGGGCGGCCGCAACATCTTCGCGTTCGTCACCAAGGCGTTCCCGACCCATGTCCGTGAGCGTGTCCGCGACGCCGGCCGCGCCGGCTTCCACTCGTTGGGCGGCTACATGCGGGCGACGTTCCTGGTCGCCCTCGTCGACGCCGTCGGCATCGGTACCGGCCTGGCGATCATGGGCATCCCGCTCGCGTTGCCGCTGGCCTCGCTGGTGTTCATGGGTGCGTTCATCCCGCTGGTCGGTGCCGTCGTCGCCGGATTCCTGGCCGTCGTGGTCGCGCTGCTGGCCAAGGGTTTCGTCTACGCCCTGATCACCCTCGGGCTGATCATCGCGGTCCAACAGCTCGAGGGCCACGTGCTGCAGCCGCTGGTGATGGGCCGGGCGGTGTCGATTCACCCGCTCGCGGTGGTGCTGGCCATCGCGGGCGGCGGTGTCTTGGCCGGCATCGTGGGAGCGCTGCTCGCGGTGCCCACCGTGGCGTTCATCAACAGCGCCACCCGGGTGTTGTTGTCCGAGGATCCGGACGCCGAGGAGGCCCGGCAGGAAAACGCCGAGGGGGTCCTGATCGACGCGAAGACGGACCAGCCGGACGACTAGCGCTCAGCGCGCGGTTACAGCCGGCCTTCGCGACGCAGCAGATCCTGCGCGCTCATCCCGCCCCCGCGTCGCGGAGGCTCGTCCTCGCGGGGGTTGAACTTCTGGGTCGACGGATCCTGATCACGCTGGCGTGGAGTGGGACCCGGCGCCGGGGCCGGACGTTGTGCGTTGAACGCGGTCGTCGGCGCGTTCTCACCACCTGCGGGCGGCCGCTGTTGCGGCATCGCTCGAGTGGCGTCGGCTGACGGACGCGGTGCGGGCGGCGGCGGTGGTGGAGGCGGGGTTCCGTTGGACGGACCGCCCTTGGCCGGCCCGCCGCGCAGCGCACCCAACCACGATTCGATCTCGCGGTCCTCACGCTGCGGGGGTGCGGCCGGGCCCGAGGTGGGCCGACCGGGAGCCTGCGGGGTGCGCTCGGTGTTGGCGTTGGTGTGGCCGGTCGCGGTGTTGACGGTGTTGACAGCGGTGTTCACCGCGTTGCGAACGGCGTTGCGGGCCATCGCAAACCGTGTGGTGGCGGGCTCTTGGTTGGGCTGTTGCCGAGCTTGCGCCTGGGGCGGGGTGATCCGCGCCGTGCCTGCGGCCGAGGGAGCGTTGGTCCGCGGCACCTGCGGGCGCATGGGTTCGGCCGCCGGGTGGGTCGGATCGTGCGGTCGCGGTGCAGGCAGGGCGCCGACGCCGGCCAGGGCGCGTGGGTCCTCACCGGACTCCGGCCCCATCGGACGTTTGCGCTCGTCGGGCAGTTCGGTCTCACCGAGGCCGAGCTTCTCCTGGATACGCTTCATCCACACCGGAGCCCACCAGCAATCGTCGCCGAGCAGTTTCATGATCGCGGGCACCAGGAACATTCGGATGACCGTGGCGTCCAGCAGCAGCGCGATCAGCAGACCGAACGCCAGGTACTTCATCATCACCAGGTCGGAGAAGGCGAATGCGCCGGCCACCACGGCCAGCACCAGGGCGGCACCGGTGATGAGGCGACCGGTGGTCGCGGTACCGATCCGGATGGCCTCGGCGGTGGACATACCGCGTTCGCGGGCCTCCACCATGCGAGAGACCAGGAACACCTCGTAGTCGGTGGACAGACCCCAGATCACCGCGATGATCAGACCGATCATCGGCGCCATCAGCGGCTGCGGGGTGTAGTTCATCAGTCCCGACCCGTGGCCGTCGACGAACATCCAGGTCAGGATGCCCATCGTCGAACCGAGTGTCAGCGCGCTCATCAACGCCGCCTTGACCGGTAGCACGATCGATCCGAACGCCAGGAACATCAGCACGGTGGTCGTGATCACCAGGATCGTCACCATCAGCGGCAGCCTCGAGAACAGGCTGTGAATCGAATCCTGTTCCAGGGCCGGGGTACCGCCGACGAACACATCGATGCCGTGTGGAGGCTGCAACGCCCGTAGATCCGCGATGTTCTGCGCCGCGTCACCGCGGTTGACCAGGCCGTTCTGGATCACCCGGACAGATTTGTCCTTCGACCCGGAGTCGTTGGCCGGGCGCTCTTTCCACATGGCATCGGGATCGTTGTCCGGATCGGTGAAACCGGAGACGGTCATCGCCTTGGCGCGCATGTCGGCGATCTGCGCATCGGTGATCGGCTCACCGTCTTCGCGCTGCATCACCAGCGTGATCTGTTCGGTCCGGAAACCGGGGAACAGCTTGTCGAAGTGCTCCTGCGACTGGCGTACCGAGTTGTCCGGCGGCAGGTACTTCTCGCTGATGCCGGCGAGTGTGAGCGAGCCGATCGGGAGGACCAGCAACGTCATGACGATCAGGATCGGTGTCGCGAAGGCGATGGGCCGCTTCATCACGACGTTGACCAGGCGGCCCCAGAAACCCTGCTCCACTTCTTCGCGGGTCTTGGTCTTCTGGGTCTTCTCGGCGAACCAGTCGATGATCTTCCGCGAGAAGGGCCAGTTGGCCAGGAACGGCACCTTCAGCAGCGTGGTCACACCGAGTGCGTCGACCCTGGGTCCCAGGATGCCCAGGACGGCGGGGAGCACGGTGATCGACAGGAACGCGGCCAACATGACCGAGGCGATGATGGCGTAGGTGATCGACTTGAGGAAGCCGAGGGGGATCAGCAGCAGCGGCAATGACGACGCCACGATGATCACGGCGGAGAACGCCACGGTCCGGCCGGAGGTCATGACGGATCTTCGTACCGCGGCTTCGGTGTCGTAGCCCTCGGCGAGTTCTTCTCGGAACCGGCTGACTATGAACAACCCATAGTCGATGGCGATACCGAAGCCCATCATCGTCACGACGGGCTGGGCGAAGAAGTGCACCGGCCCGAACTCTGCGGTGAACCGCAGAATGCCCAAGGCGCCGCCGATGGTCAGACCACCGATGATCGCGGGCAGGGCCGCGGCGACCGCACCGCCGAAGACGAAGAACAGCACCACGGCCACGAGCGGCACGATCGCGAGCTCGGCGCGCTTCTGATCGGTGCCGATGGTGCCGGTGAGCTCGCTGGCCAGCGGGTTGAGACCGGCCAGTTCGATGTTGCCGCCGTTGACCTGTTGCAGATCGGGCTCGACGGCCTGGTAGTTCTTGAGGATCGCGTCGTCGTCATCGCCCTTGAGGGGCACGCTGATGAAGGTGTGACGCAGGTCCTGCGTCTTCATCTGGCTGACGGTGGGGTCCGTGGTGTCGGGAGCCTTGAGCCAGCCGACCCAGCCGACGACGGTGTCCTCGTGGTCCTTGACGACCTGGTCGAGTTCCTCGGTGACCTTCTTCTGCCACGCCTTGTCGGTGACTTTCTTGTCATCCGGCGGTGTCAGGATGGCGACAACGTGACTCGTTCGGTCGCGTCCGTAGACCTCGTCGCCCAACAGCGACGCCTGGACAGACTGGCTGCCCTCGTCGTAGAAGCCACTCTGCGTGACGTGCTGTCCGAGACTGGCACCATAGACGCCGCCACCTAGGCACAGCGCCACCATGACACCGATGACGATGTACCTGAACTGGTACACCGTTCGACCCCACCAGGCGAACACTTAGGCTCCTAACGCTTTGATACTTCGCTCTAAAACTTGTGGTGACCCGCGCTTGACTCCGGCGATGGTCTTCAGTTGTTACACACGCGCGGTCAGTAGCGATGACAGCGGCCGGAATGGCTGCAACCATGCTCCCTGCTCGGGTAGCGAGTCCAGGCCGATCCGTGGCAGCGGTTCCCGGAACACACCGGGAATGTCCTCCAGATCGACAAACTCCAAGGTATCCGACGCTAGCGCCCAGCTCGCATGTTCGCGAAATCCGAGCACGTGCACGGGAGTGCCCTCGCGGGCTATCTCTTCCAGCGGTTGCCGGAACGCCTGTCCGTCCGCCGAGGCCACCAGAACCGCCGCCAGTCCTTCGCGGCGGCGTAGGGCGATGTGGTCGAGCATGTCGCTGTCGACATCGCTGTCGTCGTCGATCTTCGGTTTGGCGAAGACGGCGAAACCCACGTTACGCAACGCCTCCACCCATGGGCGCACCACATCGGCGCTACCTGGGGCGATGTTGGTGAAGACGGTGGCCTCGGGTTCCAGCGAGACTCCTGTTTCGTCCTCGTCATCGCCGGCCTCGGCCGAGAGATCAGCCGTATATCCCAAGAGCCAGCGGCCCAACGCGTCGAAGCGGGGACGGTGTGCGGCGGTCGGGCGCCCACCCAGGATCGCGCCCAACCCCATGTCCAGATTGGGGGCATCCCATACGAGAAGCACGCGTCGCGAGGGGATGATCGCCGGTGTTTCGGAGGACGGCTCGGATCGGGCGTCTACCTGCGCGGATTCGTCCTGAATGTCTTCGGTCACACTCACGGCCGTTTCTCCCAGACCAACTCGGTGACATCGGGGCCCGCCAGAGCCTTGCGCTCGTATTTCGTGACGGGGCGCTCGACCGATATGGGCAGTTCCGCGCTCATGTCGACCCGGCGCAACCGCGGTTCGGCATCTCCGACCTCGGCCATGTGCTCGGCATATCCGGCGTGGTCGGTGGCGGCATGCAGGATGCCGCCGGGCCGCAACCGGTCGGCGATCAGCGCGACTGTCGACGGCTGCAGCAGACGGCGCTTGTGGTGGCGGGCCTTCGGCCATGGATCGGGGAAGAACACCCGCACTCCGGTCAGGGTCGCGGTGCCGAACATGTGCTCCAGCACGTCGACGCCGTCTCCGCGGATCAGGCGGATGTTGGTCACGGGCGATCCGGTCTGCGCGGTGCGGTCGATGGCGCTGAGCAGCTGGGCCAGACCCTTGCGATAGACCTCCACCGCGATCACGTCGAGATCGGGCTCGGCCTGGGCCATCGCCAGGGTGGACGTGCCGGTGCCCGAGCCGATCTCCAGGATCAGGGGAGCCGAGCGCCCGAACCACGCCGCGGTGTCGAGGCCGACGACGGGTTCCGAATTCTCGTCGCGGGCCTGGATGCCCAGCTCCGGCCACAGCCGATTCCAGGTCTGCTGCTGGGCCGGGGACAGTGTCGACCGCCGGGTACGGAAGCTGGTCACCCGGGGAAAGCGGTGCGGATGGGCGGGCGGCACGTCGGCCGTTTCATCAGCCGGCGCCGGCCCACCGACATCGGACCTGGACGGGTGCATCCGTCCATGGTCTCTCATCTGCGGCGTGGTACCCGCATCGTGGTAGAGATTGATACCCAACAGTTGCCTCCAGCTGTCAGGACTTAAACCTCTGTTCGCGGGTACGCCCGGGCCGTGTCACGATTTTTCGTGGGGCGCCGGTGCGCCCGTCACCACGCAGGGAAGGCCGCCAGATTTTCGCAGACGAGCTCACACGCTTTGCCGACCGTGACGGCGATGCGCGGTTGGCGGAGGTCAGTGCGCGGGTGGCGGCTCCGCTGGGTGTGGATGTGCGCGGCCGTCGCGGCGTCGGGGTGAGCACGGTGGCCCGTGCTCTGGCAGGCGCGGGCCTGGAGATCACCGAGGCCGGCGACGTCACGGTGCTGGTGACCGCCGAGGTGCTGAAACCCGAGGATGAGGCGCTGCTCGCGGAGCTGAGCCGGGCGGGCCGGCCGGCGATCGTGGTGCTCAACAAGGCTGATCTGGCCGGCTCCGGGCCAGATGGTCCGGTCGGAACCGCCCATCGGAGGGCGCGGCGCCTGCAACAGCAGGCCGGTGTGCCGGTCGTGCCCATGGTGGCCCTGCTGGCGACGGCCCAGCCGCTGCCGCCGCTGCTGCTGGACGCGGTGGGACTGCTGACCGCTGAACCCGCCGACCTGACCTCGGCGGACGCGTTCGTTGCCGGTGCGCACCGGGTGCCGCTTGCGGTGCGGACCGAGCTCCTCGAACGTCTCGACCGGTTCGGGATCGCCCACACCACCCTGGCGCTGAGCCGTGGCGCGCGGGTCGAGAGCTTGCCTGCGCTGTGGCGAGGGCTCAGCGAGGTCGACAGGGTGATGGCGGCCGTCGATGCGGCCGCCGCGCCGGTGCGGTACCGGCGGGTGCGATGGGCCCTGGCCGAGCTACGTGCGATCGGCGGCCCGGCGGTGGGACGCTTTCTGGCCGCCGACGACACAGTGCTCGCGGTGATGGCCGCGGCCGTCGACGTCGTGCAGGCCGAAGGGCTGGCGGTGGATCCCGGAGACGATCGCCACGCCCATCTCTGCCGCGCCCGGCGCTGGCGGCAATACCGGGACGGTCCGGTCAATGCCCTGCACCGCCGGTGCGGTGACGACATCGTGCGTGGGTCACTACGGCTGCTGGGTGCGGCGGAGGGCCGGCGGTGACCGACGTGACGGACCGGGATCCGGCGGCGGCGCGGACGCGAGGACAAAAAATCGCAGAGGCCGACGCCGTGGTGGCCGCGATCGATCCCGGTCTGAACTCGCCGGGCGTGGAGATCCGCGATGCGGTTCTGGTGGCCGGACCGTGGCTCGCCGGGTCGACGAGCGTGATGGCCGCGTTGCGGGCGCGGATGCCGCAGACCACCTTCGTGGAATCCACCGAACTGGTGGCCGGCGAGGCGCCCGCGGCGGTGGTGTTCGTGGTTTCGGCGGCCGCACCCGTGACCGAATCAGATTGCGCCCTGGTCGATTTGGCATCACGCCACACCGATCTGGTGATCGGCGTGGTGTCCAAGATCGATACCTACCGAGACTGGCGCGATGTGCGCGACGCCGATGCGAAGATCCTGGGCGAGCGCGCTGCGCGCTACGAGCGCATGCCCTGGGTCGGGGTGGCGGCCGCGCCCGATCTGGGGGAGCCGCAGCTCGACGAACTCGTGGACCTGCTCACCGAGCAGCTGGCCGATCCTGACGTCGTGCGCCGGAACAGGTTGCGCGCGTGGGAAACTCGGTTGGAAGCCGTGATCGGACGGTATGAGGCCGACGGGTCTGGGGCCGACCGCCGGGCGCGGGTGGAGGTGTTGCGGGAGCGGCGCGCCGAGTTGTCCAGGGCGCGCAGGCTTACCCGCACCGAACGCAGCATCGCGTTGCGCAGCCAGTTGCAGCAGGCCCGGGTTCAGCTCGGCTATTTCGCCCGCAATCGCTGCAACTCGGTGCGCACCGAGTTGCAGGAGGACGTCGCGGGCATCGGCCGGCGTCGGATCGAGGCCTTCGAGGGCTACGCCAGGCAGCGGGCGCACGAGGTTGTCGGTGAGGTGGACGAGGGTGTCACCGCACACCTGCGCGGCATGGCGGCCGAACTCGAATTGGCCGCGCCTGATCCGCCCGCTCCGGCGCGGGTGCCGGACCTGCCGTCGCCGCAGCTGAAATCCCGGACTCTTGAGACGCGGCTGATGTTGGTCCTGGGCACCGGCTTCGGTCTGGGCGTGGCGGTGGCGGTCAGCCGGGTGCTCGCGGGTGCGGCGCCGCGACTGGCCGTGGCCGGCCTGGTGGTCGGCGCGGTGGTGGGCCTGCTGCTGGCGGTGTGGGTGGTCGGCACCCGGGGGTTGTTGAACGACCGCGGGGTGCTGGATCGCTGGGTCGGCGAGGTGACGGCCACCCTCCGCGCGACGGTTGAAGAACTCGTCGCCCAACGTGTGGTGGCCGCGGAGGCGACGCTCACCACGCAGCTTGCGGCCCGTGAGGAAACTGAGGCGGCTGTGGTGGCTGAGAAGATCGCGGCGATGGATGCCGAGCTGCGTGAACACGCCATCGCGACCGCGCGGGCGGCCGCCCAACGAGACCGGCGGATCCCGCCGCTGCAGCGCGCGCTGGACGCCGTTCGGGCGGATTTGTACGGCAACGGCGATGCTACTGGCGAGTAACCGTCCGATAACGTTCTTCTGAATCGTTCCTGTGAGTGATCGGACATAGCACTGGTTCACAGTGGGTATGTCACCCGCGTTAACCTCTACCCAAGGGGTAGCCGTGATCGCGTCGAACGCGGGTTGGGTTACACAAACCTACGCAGGAGAATTTGATGACCTCAGCGACCATTCCGGGTCTGGACACCGCACCGACGAAACATCAGGGACTGCTGGCCTGGGTCCAGGAGGTCGCAGAACTGACTCAGCCCGACCGGGTGGTCTTCGCCGACGGGTCCGCCGAGGAGTACGACCGTCTGGCCGCCCATCTGGTCGAGGCGGGCACGTTCCAGAAGCTGAACGACGAGAAGCAGCCCAACTCCTACCTGGCGCTCTCGGATCCCTCGGACGTCGCGCGGGTGGAGTCGCGCACCTTCATCTGCTCACAGCGTGAGATCGACGCCGGGCCCACCAACAACTGGATGGACCCCGACAAGATGCGCGGGATCATGACCGACCTGTACCGCGGCTCGATGCGCGGTCGCACCATGTGGGTGGTGCCGTTCTGCATGGGCCCGCTGGATGCCGAGGATCCCAAGCTGGGTGTGGAGATCACCGACTCCGAGTACGTCGTCGTCTCGATGCGCACCATGACCCGGATGGGTCGCGCCGCGCTGGAAAAGCTCGGTGACGACGGCTTCTTCGTCAAGGCGCTGCACTCGATCGGTGCGCCGCTGGAACCCGGTCAGAAGGACGTCCCCTGGCCGTGCAACGACACCAAGTACATCACCCACTTCCCCGAGACCCGCGAGATCTGGAGCTTCGGCTCGGGCTACGGCGGTAACGCGCTGCTGGGTAAGAAGTGCTACTCGCTGCGGATCGCCTCGGCCATGGCCCACGACGAGGGCTGGCTCGCCGAGCACATGCTGATCGTCAAGCTGATCTCCCCGGAGAACAAGTCGTACTTCATCGCCGCGGCATTCCCGTCGGCGTGCGGCAAGACCAACCTCGCGATGCTGCAGCCCACCATCCCCGGCTGGCGTGCCGAGACCGTCGGTGATGACATCGCCTGGATGCGGTTCGGCAAGGACGGCCGGCTCTATGCCGTCAACCCCGAGTTCGGTTTCTTCGGCGTCGCGCCCGGCACCAACTGGGATTCCAACCCCAACGCGATGAAGACCATCGCCGCCGGTAACACCGTCTTCACCAACGTGGCCAAGACCGACGACAACGACGTGTGGTGGGAGGGCCTGGAGGGCGACCCCGACCACCTGATCGACTGGAAGGGTCAGGACTGGTACCGCGAGTCGGAAGACAAAGCGGCGCACCCGAATTCGCGTTACTGCACGCCCATCGCCCAGTGCCCGACACTGGCACCGGAGTGGGACGATCCGCAGGGTGTGCCGATCTCGGCGATCCTGTTCGGCGGCCGTCGCAAGACCACGGTCCCCCTGGTGACCCAGGCCCGCGACTGGCAGCACGGTGTGTTCATCGGCGCCACCCTCGGTTCCGAGCAGACCGCCGCCGCCGAGGGCAAGGTCGGCACCGTGCGCCGCGACCCGATGGCCATGCTGCCGTTCCTGGGCTACAACGTCGGTGACTACTTCCAGCACTGGATCAACATCGGCAAGAACGCCGACGAGTCGAAGCTGCCCGCGGTGTTCTTCGTCAACTGGTTCCGCCGTGGAGACGACGGCCGCTTCCTGTGGCCCGGCTTCGGTGAGAACAGCCGCGTGCTGAAGTGGGCCATCGAGCGCATCGAGCACAAGGCCGACGGCAAGAGCACCCCCATCGGCATCGTGCCCACCGCCGCCGACCTGGACCTGTCCGGGCTCGACGTGGACCCGGCGGATGTGGACGAGGCCCTGGCCGTCCACGCCGACGAGTGGCGCGAAGAGCTCCCGCTGATCGAAGAGTGGTTCGAGTTCGTCGGCGAGAAGCTGCCGACGGGCATCAAGGACGAGTTCGACGCCCTCAAGCACCGCCTCGCCGAAGAGTCCTAGCCAGGACCCCAACGCAAGAGCAAGACGCGCACCCTCGTGATTCACGAGGGTGCGCGTTTGCGTAGGGACCAAACCTCTACGCGCGCGCCATCTCCCGGGACGGCCACCACATGCGATCGCCCAGCAGACTCATCGCAGCGGGAACCAGGTAGGTCCGCACCACCGTGATATCGAGCAGCAGCCCGATGCCGATCGTGGATCCGATCTGCACCAGGTTGAGCACCGTCCCACTGGTCAACGCGAACATGGTGATCGCGAAAACCACTCCGGCGGTGGTGATCACACTGCCGGTGCTGCCGAATCCGCGGATGATGCCGCTGATCACCCCGCTGTGGGACTCCTCGCGGATGCGGGCCGCGAACAGCATGCTGTAGTCGGCGCCGACCGCGACCAGGGCCATGAACGCCACCGGGAACACCGACCAGTCCAGGCTGATGCCGATCAGATGCTGCCAGATCAGGGTGGACATCCCTGCCGCGGCGCCGAAGGAGAGCACGACCGCGGCGATCATCAGGACCGGAGCCACCAGGCTGCGCAGCATCACGATGAGCACCAGCAGCACGGCCGCCACCGCCACGGCACCGAAAAGTGCGAAATCACGCCAGGTTTGGTCGACATGGCGTTTGGACAGCGAGGCCAGGCCGGTCGACTCGATCTGGGCGTGCTCCAACACGGTTCCCGTCGCGGCATTGTTCGCCGCGGCGATGATGTCGGGTACCGCACCCATTGCCTCGGCTCCGTAGGGGTTCACCGCCCAGACCACCATCATGCGGGCGCTGCGCCCGTCGGGGGAGATCAGCAGTTGCTCGCCGGCGGTGAACCTCGGGTCGGTGCGGCCCTCCTCGGGCAGGTAGAAGCCCCGCCCCGCGCCGGTGCTGGTATCGGCAGACATCCGGTGCAGGAAGTTCGCGGCGCGATCGAGCCCCGCGCTGAGCTCGGTGGTCAGTGTGACCATGGTGTCGGTACCCGTCTTGACCTGACCCAATCCAGCGGTGAGTTGACCGAGACCGGTTGTCAGTTCGTTGATTCCGGACAGCAGCCGGCTCAGTTCCTGACGGGTCTGGTCGGGGGTACGGGTGCCGAGTTGATCGAGCATGGCTCGCAGGCCTTTGATTCCCGCGCGCAGGTCAGGCAGGGTGTCCAAGGCTGTGGTCACGGGTTGTTCGGGAACCAACGGTGCGGCCAGTGTCAATCCGTTGACGGCCAGCAGTGCTCGTCCTCCAGTGGCCGCGTTGAGGTCGGCGAAGGCCTGCCTGGCTCGAAGGCAGGAACGGTCCGCCGCGCAGGCGGCCGACGGCTCTGGCCCGGTGAGCGGATCGAACACCGCGTGTAATGCGGCCGTGGGGGCTGCCAATCGCTCTTGGGCGGAATCGATGTCGTCGACCACCCGGTCCAGGGAATCGACGGCGTTGGAGATGCTGCGCACCGCGGTCACGACGTCGAGTGACCCGCCGGAGAGCGTGGCTGCCACCCGATCGGCGGATTCCAGCGTGCCGAGCAGGTTGCGCGCCAGGTCGACCAGGGACCGGGCGCCGTCGGTGAGTTCGGGGAGCCTGGCGGCGGCGTCCGCGGAGCCGTCGTGCAGTTGGGTCACTCCGGAGGCGAGGCGCTTCAGTTGTGGGATGGCCTCTTCGACCCGTTGGTGGGCGTCGGCCAGGCCGGCGCCGACTTGGGCGGTCTGCGAGCCGATGGCCGTCTCGGGCAAGGGTTTTCCGTCTGGCCGGGTGATCGATCGGACGTAGGCGACCTCGGGAAGGTTGCCGATGGACATGGCGATGAGGTCCAGCGCCGCCAGGTCGTTGGTGTTGCGCATGTCGTGGTCGGCTCGGATGGTGACGAATTCCGGTGCCGCCTCGTTGACGCCCCAGTGCCGGTATACGGCCTCGTAACCGCGCTTGCTGTCGGTGGCGCGCAGCTGCATCGCGTTCTCATCGACGTTCGGTTCGAAGGTGAGCAGCACTGAGCTCATGGCGATGAGGAACGCCAAGGACGCTGCGACGAGTGCCGGTGCCCGGCGGATGATGCCTACGCCACGCTTGCGCCAGCGTCGTTCGTCGAGGGGTCGGGGTTCGGCGTACCCGCGCCGGCCCCACAGAGCCATGATGGCGGGAGTCAGCGTCAGGCTGACCGCCGTGGTGATCGCGATCGACAGCGCGATGGGCGGCCCGGCGGTTCGGAACATCCCGATCTCGGTGAATATCATGGCCATTCCGGCGCCGGCGATGGTCAGTGCGGAGGCGATGACAATACCCGCGGTGTGCGCACCGGACCGGGCGACCGCGTCGTCGACGGCCATCCCACGGCGCCTGCCCTCGTGGTAGTTGGCGAGTAGGAAGATGCCGTAGTCGGTCCCCGCGCCCAGCACCATCGCCGTCACCAATGCGATGGTGAAGTTCGAAACCGTCAGCAGGTCATGGCCGCCGAGGAAGGATATGACGGGACGCGCGATTGCCAGTGAAATGCCCACGGTGAGAAGGGGAATCATCGCGGTCAGCAAGGATCGATAGACGGCCAGCAGCAGCAGGGTGATCAGTACCACCGAGACCACCGTGATGATGGCCAGTGAGGTGTCGATCGCGGAGAACAGATCAGACAGGGTCGGTGCGGCGCCGGTGAAATGAACGTCGATCCCGGACGGGCGCGGGAGAGCCTCGACGGCGGCGCGGACGTTCTCGGTAGAGCGGTGCGCACGCGTGGAGCCGACGTCGCCGATCGTAGCCACGATCAGGTGGATGGCCTTCCCGTCGGGGCTCAGGCCGATTCCCTCCAGGCCCGGGGTGCCGTAGGTGTCGAGCACATAGGCGACGTCGTCCTTGTCGGCTACCAATCGGGCGACCAGATCGCGGTAGTAGGCGGTATCGGCCGCCCCGAGCACCCGGTCACTGGACACCACGATGCTGCCGATCGCGGTGGTATCGGGAACGCCGAAATCCCGTGACATCTGCCGCAGGGTTTCGGTGGTCGCGCTTTCCGGAGTGAACGGCGCGGAGTGCTCGGCAACCGTGCGTTCCAGCTGGGGGATTGCCAGGTTGAGCACGCCGGCCAGGGCCAGCCACGCCCCGAGAATCAACCACGCATACTTCGCGCAGCCTCTGGAGAGTTTGCCGAAGATTGCCAGATTGTGCATTCCGGCATGATAGACCAATCAGTCTATGGGTGGCTGGCTAGGATGGACTGATTGGTCTATTTCGGTGATGGAGAGGGTGATGGCGGTGGCAGGCCCGCGCGAGCGTCTCATTCGGAGCGCCATCGAGCTGATGCGTGAATACGGCGTGCACGCGACGGGGTTGAGTGATCTGCTCGAGCGCAGCAACACCGCTCGCGGGTCGATCTACCAGCACTTTCCTGCCGGGAAAACTGAACTGATGGAGCAGGCGACGTTGGAGGCCGGGCGAATCATCACCTCGAGCATCGAACGTTTGGCGCAGACGTTGCCCGCTGTGGACGTCGTCGACGCCTTTATCGCCGGATGGAAGCACAATCTCGTCGACAGCTCTTTCGCCGCGGGCTGTCCCATCGTGGCCGCCGCCCAGGCCGGGCCGGACGCGCTCGTGGTGCGGGAAGCGTCCGCTGCTGTGTTTGCTGATTGGTCCAGGGTGATCGCGGAGTCGATCGCATCCAAGGGTGTTGACACCGCCACCGCGGCCTCACTCGGCAGCTTCATCGTCAGTGCACTGGAAGGTGCCATCATCCAGTGCCGCAGCGCCAGGTCGGTGCAGCCCCTCGACGACGCCGGCACCGGCCTGATGCTGCTGCTGCGTGGTGTTGGGGCCGACTGATCACTGCTGGTGGTGCGGATTCTTCGAGGCCGCAGACGCACCGCGGCACTCGCCACTTGACACCTGTCAAGTGGCGCCGGTTACAGTGCCCTCATGCAGATCCGCGAGCATGCCGAGGCCAACCCCGAGAAGCCGGCGATCATCCTTCATCCGTCGGGCACCGTCGTCACGTTCGGTGAGCTGGAAGCCCGCGCGAATCGCCTGGCCCACCACTTCCGCAGGCAGGGCCTGCGAGAAGGCGACGTGGTGGCGATCCTCATGGAGAACAACGAGCACATCCACGCCGTGATGTGGGCGGCGCGGCGCAGTGGTCTCTACTACGTGCCCATCAACACACATCTGACCCCGGCCGAGGCCGCCTACATCATCGACAACAGCGGTGCCAAGGCGATCGTCGGCTCCGCGGCGCTCAAGGACATCCTGGTGGGGCTCGACAAGGAGCTGACCAATGGCCTGCCGCCCACCCTGCTGATGGCTGGAGCCGCCCCGGCGGCGACATCAGGCCCCGACGGTGAATTGGACGGCTGGCAGCGATACCCGGAAGCCGTCGCGAACCTGCCGGCCACCCCGATCGACGACGAGCTGGACGGCGATCTGCTGCAGTACTCGTCGGGTACGACGGGCCGGCCCAAGGGAATCAAGCGCGAGCTGCCGCATGTGCCGCCATCGGAAACTCCGGGCATGATGTCGGCGCTGGTCGGGTTCTGGATGCAGCCGGACTCGGTGTATCTGAGCCCCGCGCCGCTGTACCACACCGCTCCGTCGGTGTGGTCGATGCAGACGCAGGCGGCCGGCATCACCACGGTCGTACTCGAGAAGTTCGACCCCGAAGGCGCGCTCGACGCGATCCAGAAACACGGTGTCACTCACGGACAGTTCGTGCCGGTGATGTTCACCCGGATGCTGAAACTGCCTGACAGCGTGCGGACTTCGTACGATGTGTCGAGCCTGCGCCGGGTGATGCACGCCGCGGCGCCGTGTCCGGTGGAGATCAAGAAGCAGATGATCGACTGGTGGGGGCCGATCGTCGACGAGTACTACGCGTCCTCGGAGGCCATCGGTGCGACGGTGATCTTCGCCGAGGACTGGCTGACGCACCCGGGGTCGGTGGGCAAGCCGATGAACGGTGCCGTGCACATCCTCGACGAGGACGGCAAGGAGCTGCCGCCCGGTCAGGCCGGCGAGATCTTCTTCGATGGCGGCGCCGATTTCGAGTACCTCAACGATGCCGAGAAGACCGCGTCCTCGCGTGACTCGCACGGCTGGAAGACGGTGGGGGACATCGGCTATGTCGATGAGGAGGGCTACCTCTACCTCACCGACCGGCGGCACCACATGATCATCTCGGGCGGGGTGAACATCTACCCGCAGGAAGCCGAGAACATGCTCGTCGTCCACCCGAAGGTGATGGACGCCGCGGTGTTCGGCATCCCCGACGACGAGATGGGGCAGAGCGTCAAGGGTGTCGTGCAGACCGTGGACCCGGCCGATGCCACTCCGGAATTCGCCGAGGAACTACTGGGCTGGCTGCGTGAGCGTCTGACGCACTACAAGTGCCCGCGCACGATTTCGTTCGAGGCCGAGCTGCCCCGCACCGACACGGGCAAGCTCTACAAACAGGGGCTGATAAACAAGTACTCGTGAGCGTCCTTGAGCTGCCTGCGGGAATCCGCGTCGGGATCGACATCCCGACGGATGACGCGACGTTCACGTTGACCGAACGGCCTTGCGAGGACCGGCGTGCGGTCACCGTCGGTTCGGTGGAACAGGCGGTGGATCAACTCACCGAGCGTTGCCGGGCATGGCCGCAGGCGGCGGCGGTGTGTGACGACGTGCTGCGTTCGTTCGACCCGGCCGGTCCGGCCCGGGCCGGTGTGATCACCGAATCGCTGGCGTATTCGACACTGCAGGCGGGACCGGAGTTCGCTCGGTGGCTGGCAGAGCGGGGCCCGGCCACCGCACCGCAGCTGCCCGATCCGGTGCAGGCCCGACGCGACGGAAACATCCTGCACGTCCGGTTCAACCGGCCGCAGCGCCACAACGCGTTCTCCACCGATGCCCGGGGCGCACTGCTGGAGGCGCTCGAGGTGGCCCGGCTGGATCCGTCGGTCGACGAGGTCGTGCTCGGCGGCAACGGCCGATCATTCTGCAGCGGTGGTGATCTGGCCGAATTCGGCTCGTTCGCCGATCCGGCCAGCGCCCACCTGGCGCGCACCAGGCACAGCCCGGCCCTGGTGCTGGACGAACTCACGGCGAGGCTGGGACAGCGCTGCCGCGCCGAGGTGCACGGTCAGGTGCTGGGCAGCGGCCTGGAGATGGCGGCCTACTGCGGCTGGGTCAGCTGCGATCCGGACGCCACAATCGGCCTTCCGGAACTGGCCCTGGGTTTGATCCCGGGGGCGGGCGGCACGGTGAGCATCACGCGACGCATCGGCCGGTGGCGCACCGCCTACCTCGTGCTCTCCGGGCGCACCGTCGACGCGGCGACGGCGCTGGCGTGGGGCCTGGTCGATGAGGTGCGCCCGGTGACTCTGCGGTGAGGGTTGGGCTTCCTCGCGCTTCCACGCCCTAGACGCAGAATCGATGTCGGTGAATGGCATAGTGCGAGATGTGAAACAAGGTGGCCCGTACTTCGATGACCTGGCGGTCGGCCAGGTATTCGACACCGCGCCGTCGATGACGCTGACCGCCGGTGCGGCTGCGACGCATCAGGCGATTCTCGGTGACCGGCTGCGGTTGGCGCTCGACGCCGAACTCGCCACCGCGGTGACCGGCGAGCCGGGTCCGCTGGCCCACCCCGCGCTGGTGTGCGACGTGGCGATCGGGCAGAGCACGCTGGTGACCCAACGGGTGAAGGCAAACCTGTTCTACCGCGGGCTGGCATTCCACCGCTGCCCGGTGATCGGGGACAGCTTGTACACCCGCACCGAAGTGGTTGGGCTCAAGCAGAACTCGGTGAAACCCGGACGCGCGGCCACGGGTCTTGCGGCGCTGCGGATGACCACCGTCGACCAGTTGGACCGCAAGGTTCTCGACTTCTACCGCTGCGCGATGCTGCCACTGTCCGGAGATGACATTGACACCGGGCACGCCGACGATCTGTCGACCATCGGGGCCGACGCAGCCGCCCCGAACCCCACCGCGGGGTGGGATGGGGACGCTTTCCGGGCCCGGGTGCCCGGCCCCCACTTCGATGCCGGCCTGGCCGGTACGGTGCTGCACAGCACCGCCGACGTGGTCAGCAGTGCCCCCGAACTGGCCCGGCTGACGCTGAATATTGCTGCCACCCATCACGATTGGCGCGCGGGTGGCAAGCGCCTGGTATACGGCGGGCACACCATCGGGCTGGCTCTGGCCCAGGCCGGCCGCCTGCTGCCGAACCTGGTCACGGTGTTGGGCTGGGAATCGTGTGACCACACCGGCCCGGTACACGAGGGCGACACCCTGTTCAGCGAGCTACATGTGGAATCGGCCGACGCCGGAGTACTGCAACTGCGTTCGCTGGTGTACGCCGCCGGCGGACCCGAGGGTGGCGACGACCGCCAGGTGCTCGACTGGCGGTTCAGCGCGCTGCAGTTCTGATGACAGCGTTGGCGATGCCGAGGGATCTGCTGCGGCAGGCCCAGACGGTCGCCGATGACTTCACGGCCCACACCGGCGTCGCGGTCGACGCCACCGAACTGCTCACCGGTCGCGCTGCACAGCTGGACATCGCACCACACGGACAAGTCTCGGCGGGCGGAGCGACGCGGCTGCTGAAAGGCCGCGACGGATGGTGTGCCCTGACGTTGTCGCGCCCTGACGACATCGCGTCGGTTCCCGCACTGCTGCAGGATGATTCGGTTGATGCCGACCCGTGGCCGGCGGTCGGCGGCTGGGCCGCACAGCACTCTGCCGAGGAGATGGCCGAACGGGCGCGCCTCCTCGGACTGCCGGTCGGTGTGCTCGGTGAAACCGCGCCTGCGCCGCCGGTGGTGAGCCCGCTCGGCCCCACCCAGACCGGTTCGCTGGCCGGGGTGTTGGTGGCCGACCTGTCGTCGATGTGGGCGGGGCCGTTGTGTGGGCAGCTGCTGGCCCGAGCCGGTGCCGCCGTGGTCAAGGTGGAAAGCCCGAGCCGTCCGGACGGGACCCGCGCCGGCGCGCAGGAATTCTTCGACTGGATGAACGGTGGAAAACTCTCGTACGCGGCCGATTTCGATGACCCCAGTGATCTGGCAGTGCTGCTTCGCGCGGCCGATGTGGTGATCGAGTCCTCACGGCCGGCGGCGCTGGCCAGGCGCGGACTCGGGCCCGACACCGTCGCGCCAAGGCCCGGGCGGATCTGGTTGCGCATCACCGGACACGGCGCCTCGGGGGAGAAGGCCGACTGGGTGGCATTCGGAGACGACGCTGCGGTGTCGGGCGGCCTGGTCGGAAAGCGCCGGGGCGCACCGGTGTTCGTCGGTGATGCCATCGCCGATCCGCTGACCGGGCTGCATGCCGCCGCTGCGGTGGCCGATTCGCGGACCCGTGGCGGCGGCGAGCTGATCGAGTTCTCGATGGCGGCGGTGGCCGCCGGTTACCGCTCCCGAAGCGGCGACGAGACCGACGTGATCGCGAAACGTCCCGTTTCGGGGCTGCCCGGCCGGGAGCTCGGCGCCGACAACGACGTGGTACGTCGGCTGGTGGCGGAACGGAACGATGCCCCATGCTGATTCGCCGTGCGACGCTGCTCGACGGGGCCGTGGTGGACCTGCGGGTCGGCGACACCATCGAAGCAGTCGCGGAGTCACTGCCGCCCCAGCCGGGCGAACAAGTACTCGACGCCGCGTTCGGTACGGTGATACCCGGCCTGCACGATCACCATCTGCACGTGTACTCGGCTGCAGCCGAGCAGGATTCGATCCGGGTCGGCCCCGCCGAGGTGGCAGGCGAGGCCGAGCTGGCCGAGGTGCTGACGGCTGCGGTCGCGGGCAGCGACGGCTGGATCCGTGCCGTCGGCTACCACGAGGCGGTGGCAGGCCCGCTGGACCGGTATTCGCTGGATCGCTTGGTTTCCGATGTCCCGGTGCGCGTGCAACATCGCAGTGGCGTGTTGTGGACGGTCAACTCGGCCGGGCTCGCGGTGCTGGGGCTCGGCGATCACCCTGACGGGCGCCTGCGTAGCGCGGACCCGACCTGGTCGGAGGCGCTGGAGCGCAGGGCCGCGGCGGTCGAGGAGTTCAGCGCCCGGCTCGCCGGATACGGCGTCACCGGTGTCACCGATGCCACGCCCGACCTGCCGGCCGCCGATCGTCCGACGGGCTTGCGGCAGCGTGTGCACTTTCTGGCCCCGGGCAAGCGGATCCTGCACGACGACCGACTCGACCTGGACGATCTGACGGCGTGGATCGCCGAACGGCACCGCGCCGGTGAACCGGTGGCCGTGCATTGCGTGACGGCGGCCCAGCTGATCGTCACCATCGCGGCACTGCAAGCTGCGGGTAGCCATCCCGCCGACCGGATCGAACACGCCGCGATGGTGCCGCTGGACTGCATCGACGACCTCGTCGCGCTCGAGGCAACGGTGGTGACCCAGCCCAATTTCGTGGCCGAGCGGGGTGATCAGTACCGCACGGATGTGCCCACTGCCGAACAGGATCAGCTCTGGCGGGTGGCCACCCTGCTGGCTGCCGGAGTCCCGGTGGCGCTGTCCACCGATGCACCGTTCGGTGCGGCCGACCCGTGGGCCGCCATGCGCGCGGCGGTGCATCGTCGTACCCCGGGTGGTGTGGTGCTCAACCCCGTCGAACGGATATCGGGACGGCGCGCGCTCACCCTGTTTCTGGGCAGCGCCGGGAATCCGGCCCGGCCACGGCGCATCGCGTCCGGCGAACCCGGTGACCTGTGCCTGCTCGCGGACACCCCGCAGCGGGTGGTGGATACGCTCGATGCCGATCTGGTGGCCGCCACCATCGTCGGCGGAGTGGTGGTGTTCGAGCGGTGAGTGTGTGGCGGGTGCCGGGTATGCCGGCGTTGTTGGCGTGTGCCGCAGTGGGATTCTCCGGATTCTCGCTGCTGCTGCCCGCTGCGCCGATGTGGGCGGTGCACATCGGCGCCGACAACCTGGGTGCCGGTGCGGTCAACAGCGTGCTCATGTTGTTCACCGTCATCGCGCAGTTGTTGGTCGGATCGCTGTTGCGGCGGGTCGGCTGGGCCGTCACACAGGCTTTCGGTCTTGTGCTGCTGGGGGTTCCGGCAGTGTTGCACCTGCTGACCGGATCGCTGTGGCAGGTGTTGCTGCTGGCAGCGTTGCGGGGATTGGGCTTCGGGATCCTGACGGTCTGCAGTGTCAGGGGAATAGCCGCCCTGATCCCGCACGAGCGTCGGGGTCGCGCGATCGGGGCGTACGGATTGGCCATCGCGGCACCGCAGTTCGTGTTGACCCCGTTGGCGCCGTGGCTGGCCGAGCACGTCGGGTATCAGTTGGTGTTCGTGTCGGCCGCGGCACCTCTGCTCGCGGTGCCGCTGGCGTTCATCCGGCCGGCACCTGCCGTGGTGCATGAGGCGCATCCGGACCGGCTCGACGGGGTGAGCCGCGGGCTGGTCGGTCCGATCGCCGCGCTCGTGGTGATCACGGCGGCCGGCGGCGGCATCCTCACCTTCGCGCCGCAACTGAGCGGTGCGACAACGGCGCTCGGGGCGTTGCTGGCCATGACCGGCACGGCCGCGCTGGCCCGGTGGTTGATCGGAGGGATTGTCGATCGTCACGGTGCCGCGAGGTTCATCGCCCCGATGCTGGGTGTGGGTGCGGTCGGGCTGGCGCTGATCGCCGTCGGCATCGGGGTGGGCGGATCCTTGGTGATCCCGGGCTGTGCACTGCTCGGTACTGCCTATGGCGCGCTGCAGAATCTCACCCTGGTGCAGGCGTTCGCCACCACCGGCGAGCATGCCCGCGGCGTCGTCAGCGTGGCCTGGAACGTCGGGTTCGACGCCGGCACCGGCCTGGGATCTCTGACGGTAGGTGCGCTGGCCACCTCCTTCTCCTTCCCGACGGCATTCGCCGTGATGACGGCAGCGTGTGTGGGAGTCGGGTTGATGTGGGTACTCACCGGCCATGACGGGCAATCAGGGCGCGGCACCGCTGGTTGACGCGCTGCACCAGTACCACAATTCCAACCGGTACGGGTTCTCGCCGCCGGGGCATCGCCAAGGGCGGGGTGTGGATCAGCGGGTGCTGCAAGTCCTGGGCCGCGAGCCGTTCCTGAGCGATGTCCTGGCCAGCGGCGGGCTGGATGACCGGCGGATGAGCAACGGTTACCTGAAGCGGGCCGAGGACCTGATGGCCGAGGCCGTCGGGGCGAAGGTGGCATGGTTCTCCACCTGCGGCAGCTCGCTGTCGGTCAAGGCCGCGATGATGGCCGTCGCCGGGTGTGACGGCAGCCTGCTGCTCAGCCGCGACAGCCACAAGTCCGTGGTGGCCGGTTTGATCTTCTCCGGTCTGACACCACGCTGGATCACGCCGCAGTGGGACGCCGAGCGTCACCTGTCGCACCCGCCGTCGCCGCAACAGGTCGAGCAGGCCTGGCAGCGTCACCCCGATGCCGCGGCCGCCTTGATCGTCAGCCCCAGTCCCTATGGCACGTGCGCCGACATCGAAGGCATCGCGCAGGTCTGCCATCGCCGGGGCAAGCCGTTGATCGTCGACGAGGCCTGGGGCGCGCATCTGCCCTTCCACGAGGATCTGCCGACGTGGGCGATGAACGCGGGCGCGGACGTGTGTGTGGTGAGCGTCCACAAGATGGGTGCCGGCTTCGAGCAGGGCTCGGTGTTCCATCTGCAGGGCGACCTGGTCGACCAGAACCGGCTGTCGGCCTGTGCGGACCTGCTGATGACGACGAGCCCGAATGTCTTGGTGTACAGCGCGATCGACGGCTGGCGACGGCACATGGTGGAACATGGGCACGAGTTGATGGGGGCGGCACTGGATCTGGCGAACGAAACCCGCCGTGAGATCGAGGAGATCGACGACGTCGAGGTGCTCGACGCGGAACTGCTGGGCAAGGAGGCCTCCCACGATCTGGACCGGCTGCAGGTGTTGATCGACGTCGCCGCGACGGGCACCTCGGGCTATCAGGCCGCAGACTGGTTGCGGGAGCACTGTCAGCTCGATCTGGGGATGACGGACCATCGCCGGGTGTTGGCCACCATGTCGCTGGCGGACGGCCCGGACACGGCGGGGCGGTTGGTCGAGGCGCTCCGGTTGTGGCGCAAGGCCGCACACGATTTCGACCCGCCACCGCAAGTCGACCTGCCCACCCCCGACGAGCTGGAGCTGGAGTCCGTCGTGTCGCCCCGCGATGCGTTCTTCGGCCCCGTCGAGGACGTACCGGTGGAGAAGGCGGCGGGCCGGATTGCCGCCGAGCAGATCACGCCGTACCCGCCGGGGATTCCCGCAGTGGTTCCGGGCGAACGGCTCAACCAGGCCGTCCTGGACTATCTGCGGAGCGGGCTCGCGGCGGGCATGAATGTGCCCGACCCTGCCGATCCGGCGTTGGGTACCGTGCGGGTCACCGCGTAGGCCGTGCGAAGGTCGGCGACCAGCCCGTCGAAGGCTTCGTCGCGGGCATCCGATGGGCCACGCAACACCGCCGAGGGGTGGATGGTGGCGACGAGTGTCCGCTCTTCTCCCTCGTCCGGCACCGTGGCGTGAATGATCTCCCCTCGGTGATGTGAGACGCGAAAGTCATTGCCCAGCAGCGATTTGGCGGCGGTCGCTCCCAGCAGGACGACGACTTCCGGGGCGACGGTGTCCAGCTCGGCAAGCAGCCAGGGCCGGCATGCCACCACCTCGGTCCGGCTGGGAGTCTTGTGGATTCGGCGCTTCCCGCGTTCGGCGGGCGTGAACTTGAAATGCTTGACGGCGTTGGTCAGATAGAGCTCGGAGCGGTCGATCTCGGCTGATGCCAACGCTTTGTCCAATATGCGGCCTGCGGGCCCGACGAAGGGTGCCCCGGCCCGATCCTCCCGGTCACCCGGCTGCTCGCCGACCAGCACCATCCTGGCCGATCGAGGTCCGGACCCGAACACGGTTTGGGTCGCGTCCCGATACAGCGGACAGCCTTGACAATCCCGGGATGCCGCCGCCAGCTTCTTCAGGTCGTGAGTTGCGGGTACGAACTCCTCGGCTCCGCCCATGTCGATGGACATACCCACCGAGGTGTTTTACCAAGCCTCTGGCGGGTATTCGATTTGTGTCATTACAACGGGAGATGGTTGAGATGGCCAGGGTAGAGGTCATTGGCAAGCGGGTGCTCCACCGCAGGCGCAGCCTGGAGGCAGCGGCTCTGGGAACCGGCTGCCGGGTGGCTGTGAAGAACGTCGTCCGTGCGTGGGCGTTGCAGCCGAATCTGGCCTGGCCCTTGGGGTCGATCGATCGGTTCGTCGGCCTGGTCCCGGGCCGTCGGTCGATGGCATCGATCCGCCCGGTGGCCCTGCCGAATTGCCCGGCCGAAATCGTCAGGGCCAGAGGAACCTCGCCCCGCAACGCCATCCTGTATCTGCACGGGGGCGCCTTTCTCACGTGCGGGCTGAACACGCATCGTGCATTGGCGGTCCGTTTGTCGGCTGCCGCCGATGCGATGGTGCTCAATGTCGGGTACCGGATGCTGCCCACCTGTGGATTGGCAGACGCGATCGATGACGCCTTGGCCGGGCTGTCCTGGCTGCGCCACAACGGATATGGCCCGGGCCGGGTGGTGATCGCGGGTGATTCAGCCGGTGGCTATCTGGCCTTCGCCGCCACCCTCAAGGCGTTGTCGCGCGGCCTCGCCCCGGTCGCCGGGTTGGCGGCCATCTCGCCCCTGATCGACCTGGACCCGGCGCGCAAACTGGCACACCCCAACATCGGCCGGTGTTCCATGTTCACCGCAGCGGCGTTCTCGGCATTCGCTCGGTTTCTCCGGAGGGGCCAGTGCAGCGGCGCCGCGAAGCTGATCGATCCGATGACGGCTGATCTGTCGGGTATGCCGCCGGTGATGATTCACGTGAGTGCGGACGAATCATTGCTGGTCGATTCGGAAGTGGTGGCGCAACGGTTGGCCGAGGCTCGGTCGCCGTGCGAACTGCATGTGTGGCGGGGGCAGGTACATGACTTCCCGTTGGCCGCTGACATTCTGCCGGAAGGCCGACGCGCGATCGGCTACCTGGGCGACTTCGTGAAGGGCGTGACGGATCGCTCCGATGTGCGCCCGGAGCCGAGTTTCCGTTGTGTCGGCCTCGGGTATCCAGCGGCAGACGTCAGTTGACGGCGGACGCGAATCGCCCGGCGATGGCGAAACCGCCGCCGTCCCAGCCTGATCCGGAGGTTCTGATGAGTGACACCGATATGGGCCCCGACGACACCTTGTCGCCGAGTGAGTCGACTGATTCCGACGAGATCGCCAACGACGACGGTGACGAGGTCGTCGACCCGCCCGAGGATTGGCATGCAGCCGATCGACCGGAGCCGACGGGAGACCTCGAGAGCAGACTCGCGGCGGAGATTCCGGACACCTCAGCTGGCCGGCCGGCTCCGCCGGACATCGAGGAAGACGTGGACGAACCCGAGGATGTCGACGTGGTGCATCCCGATGACGTACCCGAAGAGGTTCAACTGAGCGGTCCGCAGGACGAGGGCGATTCGTTCTTTTCGGTGGAGTGAGATCGGCAGCTCAGCCGGCCTGACGTTGCAGCGTGACCGAGGCGGTGTTGGCATCTTCGTGAGTGGCGATGCCGCTGCCCTTGGCAGTGACGGCCAGCGCCGTACGGTCCCCGCGGAACAGGTCGCGTGAAAACTCGCACGGAGAACCGTTCTGGTCGTAGGTGACCCGGGTGATCAACAGCAGTGCCGCCTTGGGCTTGATGCCGAGCAAGGTGGCTTCGCTGTTGGTTGCACTCACCGCCTCGATGCGCTCGTCGGCGCGTCCGGTGACCAAACCGTATCGGGATTCCAGGATTTCGTAGAGTGAGCCGCCCAGCTGCTGTTCGAGCAGGCCGGGAAAGGCGTCGGCGGGAAACTGGGCGTGTTCGAGCGAGATGGGCGAGCCGTCGGCCAGCCGGACGCGTTGGATCTCGATCACGTAGTCGCCCGGGCCCAGCCGAAGCGCTGTTCTGGTTGCGTCGTCGGGGATGGTGATACGCGTCGAGAGCACCCGGGTGCCCGCGACATATCCCTGGTTGGCCAGGAAGGCGGGTACGCCCACCACATCGGAGAGGTGTCGCTCCACCTGCCCGTGGCTGATGAAGATGCCGCCCGCCCGGCCGATCACCCGGTGCACCAGCCCGGCTTCCTCCAACGCGGCCAGCACCTGGCGCAGGCTGGAGCGGCTGGTGCCGTAGCGTTCGGCCAGGTCACGCTCACTGCCGAGTTTGGCGCCGGGGGTGCCCGCGTTGATATCGGCGACGATGCGCCTGCGTAACTCTTCGCTGTGAACTGCCACCCCGGCCCCCTGCCCGCGTATTGGTCCAGCCAATTCTATCCAGGTTGAACTAGAGTTCAGCGATCGCCATGTGAGATTCGGGCAGAATCTGTCCGCCGTCGACGACCAGCGACTGTCCGGTGATGTAGGCGGCTTCGTCGGTGGCGAAGAACAGCGCCGCGTTGCCGATGTCGGCGACCGACCCGAGCCGGCCGGAAGGTACCGCCGTGGCCATTTGGTCCATGTAGTCCTGGCCCATTTCGACCAGACCCTCGGTGATGATGTTGCCGGGAAGCACGGCGTTGACGGTGATCTTCTTGGGCGCCAGTTCCATTGCGGCGGTGCGCAGGAAGCCCAGTTGGGCGGCCTTGGACGCACCGTAGTGCGACCAGCCGGGGTAGCCCGTGATGGGACCGGTGATCGATGAGGTGATGACGACGCGACCGCGGCCGCTGGCGGTCAGTGCCGCCAGCGCGGCCTGCACGATGTAGACGGTGCCCTTGAAATTCACGGCAAGGACTTGGTCGATGTCGTCGGGAGTGAGGTCTTCCAGGCGCCCGGAGGGGAAGATTCCGGCATTGGCACACACGATGTCCAGGCCGCCGTGCCGCTCGACGGCGGCGCTGACCACCTGACGGGCGTCTTCGGGGCTGGTGACATCCGCGCGCAGGCCGCTGACCTTGCCCGGGGCGTCCGCGAGCGATGCGACCGCGTCATCGAGATCGCCCTGGTTGCGACCGGTGATGAGGACGTCCACGCCGGCCTGGGCGAACGTCTGGGCGATGCCGCGGCCGATGCCCTTGCTTCCGCCGGTGACGATGGCCGAGCGGCCCTGAAGCGATGCGAACATATTTGGGATCCTTTGAGAGTCAGGTCAAGGTGAGGCCGTTGGAGCGCAGGTAGCGCTCGGCGAGTTCACAGCTGCCGGCGGCATAGCTGATGGCTTTGGTGGCCGATTCCCTGGAGTGGCTATGGCTGCCCATCCAGGCCAGTAGCAGCAGCCTGCGCAGCAGCACGAACGATGCCAGCATGTCCTCGTCGGAGGAGGGCAGGTCACGTCTGGTGCGGTAGCCGCTCACCCAGGCATCCTGCCATTCCGGCAGGGCCGGGTCATCTTCGATGAACGACACCGCGGTGCCGAAATCGTAGAAATACCAACCGAATCCACAGTCGTCGAAGTCGATGACGGTGATCTTGGAAACACCCGAGGCGTCGGGGTCCACGAGTAGGTTGGCCAGCCGCAGGTCGGCGTGGATCAGCCCGTAGACCTCGGATCCGGTGCCGTAGGCATGCAGCCGGTCGTGCAGCAACTGCTGGGCGCGTTCGAGCACCTGCTGCTCGGCCGGGCCGACGCCTTCGGCGTCGTGCCAGCGGCCCCACCTGGGAGCGGCGCCCAGGCTGTGTTCCCAGTCCCAGGAGAACCTGGCGAATCCTGCCGGACGTTCCCACCGCTGCGAATGGTCGTGCAGCGCCGCGGTGATCCGGCCCAGCGTGTGGAAGTCGTCGAGTGTCAACGCGTCCTCGTCCGGCTCCGCCCCGGCGACCATGCCGAAGTGCACGACGTGGCGCGCAAACCCGCCGGATTCCCGACCGCCGAGGGTCACCACGCGCCGGCCGTCGCGGGCCGGCAGCACCGTGGGCACCGTGACATCGCTGTCGGTCCGCAACGCCTGCAGCCAGTCCAGTTCGGATTCGATCTCGCGAGGCTCGTGGTAATCCTGCCGGTGCACCCGCAGGATGGACTGGTTGCCGGCGTCCTCGACGAGATAGGTGGCATTCTCGGACAGGTTCAGCAACCGCAGGGTCGCATCCGCCCCGATGTCGTATTGGCTCAATGCCAGTTGAGCGACATCGATCTCGTCGGTGATAACCATCGGTACTATCTCCTCTTCGCGCAAGTGCTCATTGGTGGCTCCGTCCTTCGATGCCATCGAGCACAACCGTGATCCGGTCCCGCGCCACCGTGACGTCGGCGGTGCTGCCGCCGATGTAGAGCCTCCCAGCGGCGCCGATCATCTGCACGTCGACCACAGTAAGCCCAGGTGCGGCCCGCTCCGCCTCGTTGGCCGCGACGGCCGCGAACAACGCCGGGGTCATCTCGTACACCAGCAGAGACTGCCCGGGCAGGATCATCGACGCCTGGCGATTGCGGTTGAGGATCACCGCGTGCTGATCGGTGATGTTCTCGATGATGTCGTGGTAGAGCACCTGTGGCCGCAGCTGGTCGGAGGCCTTGTTGCCGGTGCCGGCCAGGATCGCCTCGCCGGCCCGCCGGACGTCCTCCAGATTGGCAGAGTGGATCTCCAGCACGCCGAATTGCCGTTCGACGTACAGGATTCCGGGCTGGATACCCGGAACCTCACGCAGGGCCAGGTCGATGACCCGCTCGATCGCCAAGGCGGGGGACACCTCGACGATCAGAGCGTGCTCACCTTCGTACGGTGGGTAACCCCGGGCCCGGGTCGGTGTTCCGAGGTAGGCGGCGAACTGGCGCTGCAGGTCCTCCACCAACAGGTAGACGCGGATCTGGGTGCGAATCCGCGTGCTCTCCTCCGCTTTGGTCGGCATTGCTACTTGCCGGCGACCGCGAAGTGCGCGCCGAGCTCGTTGTGCGGACGCGGGATGACGTGCACGCTCACCAGTTCGCCTACCTGCGAGGCGGTCTCGGCGCCGGCCTCGGTGGCGGCCTTGACGGCACCCACCTCGCCGGTGACGATCACGGCGACCAGTCCGTCGCCGACCTGCTGGCGATCGGTGATGGTGACGTTGGCGGCCTTCACCATGGCGTCGGCGGCGGCCAGCGCAGCTACGTAGCCCTTGGTCTCGATCAGTCCGATTGCGTTGCTGGACATGGGTGTTTCTCCTTATTTGTTGGAAATGCCGGATGGGTTTGTGTCTGTGCCGGTGTCGATGGATCCGATGATGAGGGCGTCGACCGGGGGCGGGGTGCCGGTGAACCAGCCCGAGGCCACGGAGCCCTGGGCGACCAGGACCCGCTCGCCCACACCGCTGCCGAGCACGTCAAAGGCGATCAGCTTCGATCCGGTGCCGTCGATCTCGACCTCGAGGAACGCACCGGCGGGGATGCCGTCGATCCGGCGGGTCGACCACACGTTGCCGGTCACGGTCGCAGATATCATTTGCGCTCCTTCTCAATCGTGATCCCCAGACTGCGGGCCTTTTCTCGAGCCAGCGGGGTGAGCACCGCCTTGCGACCGAGCACGAGCGTGCCGCCGGTCATGTCGGCGATGTGGCGTTCGGTGACCGCGCCGGTTTCGATGCGCCGGCTGGCACCGCCGCCGGACGTCCGATTGGATCCCGCCAGCCGGAAGCTGAGCCGGCCGGCCTTGAGATCAGCACGGGTTTTGGGGCTTTCGAAGAGCCGCAACAGCTTTCGCACAAAGCTGTCGAGGTCTCGGTCGTTGGACAACTGCACGGTCTCGGTGCGGTTCTTGCTGTCGACGGCACGAGGCCCGGTGGGTTGCACACCGAACTGGTCGGCGACCGTCGGCGGAGCCGGGGCCGGTGGTGGGGGGACAGCCACCGGCCCCGGGGTCTTGGCGGCGGCGCGGGCGTCCCGGACCGCCTCCCGCACCACTTCGCGCACGAGGGCGCGGAGCTCGTCACGGCTCATGTCCATGCGCGATCCGCCTTCGCTCCTCGCTGGCCATTCACGCTGTGGCCCTCGCCAACGCGTCCCGGGCCGCCTCGGCTGCGGTTCGAACGTCGGCTTCGGTTCCGGACAGGTAGACGCGGCCCGTGGCGCCGATCATGCGGAAGTCGACCACCTTGATGTCGGCGGCCTTCTCGGCCTCGTTGGTGGCAAGGATCGCGTAGGAGGCGGGGGCCACCTCGAGCACGAACAGGGATTCGCCTGCCAGCACCATGGACCCGATCTTGTTGCGGTTGATCAGGAATGCGTGCTGATGGTCGACGCTGGAGATGATGCGCGAGGCCAGCACGTTCGGCTGTACCGCGCTTCCGGTGTCGCCACCGAGCTCATCCAGTGCGGCGTCGGCGGCGGCCTTGACCGCACCGGTCTCGCCGTGGAACTCCAGGTAGCCGAATTGGCGCTCTACCACCAGGATTCCGGCTTTGACCTCGGCATGCTTGAGAGCGACATCGGTAACGCCCTCGATGTCCAGGCCGGGAGCCACCTCGATGATCTGGGCGGCCTGGTTGGCCCGGGGAAGAGCACCCTTGATCCAGGTGCCCAGGTACGACATGGTCTGCGGTTGCAGCCGGTCGATGAAGATGAAAGAACGAAGTTCAGCCACAGCCCTACCTCTTGATCAGTTGTGCGAGTTCTTCGGCCACCAGTGCGCGTAGTTCCGCGCGCAGCGCGTCGAGTCCCAGGTCGGTCGTGCGGGCCGCGCCCGGCGAGCGCGGAGCAGGCCTGGCCCCGGAAGCGATTCCGTTGCGGTCGTTGGAGGCGCGCGGATATTCCGGCACCGGTCCGGCCGGCGAGTGCCACGGGTTGATCCCCGCGAAGTTGCCCATGGGCACGCCCGAATCGCTGTTGTAAGCGATGCGGGCCCAGTTGATCAGGTTCTGCGGTTGCAGGTTCTCCCCGATCGAGCTGCGACCGACGAAACCGGTGCCGATGGTCATCGAGGGCGCCAGGTTGGTGTCCAGTCCGGAGCTGCCGGTGCTGTTGCCGACGTTGACCGAAACCCGCAGCACCGGTACCTGGGCCGCGAAATCGGTGATGACCGAAGGGTTTTCGCTGTGGATAGCAGCCGAATGCCCGGCTCCGCCGATCCGCACCACCGCCCGGGCCGCACGGATTCCGCGTGCGGCGTCGGCGGCGGTCGTCATGCCGAGAACCGGGGACAGCTTCTCGTGGGCCAGCATCTCCTCGCTGATCACGTCGTCGAACGGCGCGATCAACACTCGGGTCTTGGGGGTGACCCGCAGGCCCGCCTGCCCTGCGATCCAGGCGGCGTCACGGCCCACCACGTCGGTGTTGAGGTGCCCGTCGGCGAACATGTAGGCGCGCAGCCGCCGTGCGCCGTCCTCGTCGAGGATGTGCGCGCCGGCGCGGGTCAGCGCACCCGAAAGCTTGCCGGCGATCACGTCCTCGGCGATCAGGACGGATTCATTGGTGCACAGCACCGAGTTGTCGAAGGCCTTGCTGTCCACGATGCGCTTGGCCGCGGCGTCGATGTCGGCGCTGGCCTCGACGAACACCGGAACATTGCCGGGGCCCACTCCGAGGGCGGGGTTGCCCGACGAGTACGCCGCCCGCACGACGCCGGTGCCGCCGGTCGCCACGATGACATCGGTGCGCTCGTCGGCCATCAGGGTCTGTACCAATGGGATGGACGGTTCCTCGACCACCTGGATGATGCCGTCCGGTGCGCCGGCCGCCACCGCGGCCTGGGCCAGCAGCCGGGCCGCATCGGCCGAGCACCGCTTGGCCCGTGGGTGCGGGGCGACGACGACGGCGTTGCGGGTCATCAACGACAGCAGGACCTTGAAGTACACGGTGGCAACGGGATTCGTCGTCGGCGTCAGAGCCAGCACCACCCCGGCCGGGCGTGGCAGTTCGACGATCTTGCGGGCCTCGTCGACCCGCGGCGACACGTAATCTCCTGCGGATTCGCCCCGAGCGTAGTAATCGACGATGCCGCGCGAGCAGGCCCGGTTCTTGGTGACCTTGTCTGCCACCACACCCATCCCGGTCTCGGCGACTGCTTCGGCGGCGAACCGTTCGGCTGCGGTGTAGGCGGCGTCGGCCACCGCGTTGACGATCTCCGACACTGCGGCTCGGTCATAGTCGGCGTACGCGCCGGCGGCCCAACGGGCACGTTCCAGCATGTGGCCGGCCTGTGCGGTACTGGTCATGATGCTTTACGTCCCTTCGGGTTCGACCGGCGCCCGGGCCCTCTCGCGGCCTCGCAAGCTCGGCCGACGGCGACGGCGAGGCGGTCCAGGACGTCCTCGCACAACTCACGCGACAGCAGCAGGCCGGGTTTGAACTGCAGCACACGGGGATCCAGGGTCGAGAAGATCGCCCACACCCCGTTCTCGTAGAGCTCACGCATGACGAACTTCGCGCCCTCGGGATGGTCGAACTCCAGCCCGATCACGACGCCGTTCTGCCGGATCCCGACGAACCAGTCCGGATTGTCGGCCTGAATGCGTTGCAGCCCGTGGTCGAAGATGTCGGCGATGTAGTGCACCATCGAGCGCACTTCGGGGCGGGTGCAGATCTCCAGGGTCTTGATGGCGGCGACGCATCCGAGCTCGGCACCACCGAATGTCGAGATGTGGCCGAATCCGTCCTGGTCGAGCCATTGCGCGGCGCGGTCACCGAGTAGGGCGGCGGTGATCGGGTACATGCCGCCGGACAAGCCCTTGCCGGTGACCAGGATGTCGGGTTCGATGCCGTGCTTGGTGATCGCCCACAGTTCACCGGTACGCATCAGCCCGGTCTGCACCTCGTCGGCGATGTAGAGCGTGCCGTGCTTCTCGGCAGCGGCCTTGACCGCCTCGAGGTAACCCGGTGCGGGGAGCGGGAATCCGTACGTCGCCGGGATGGTCTCCATGATGACCGCGGCGATATCGCCGGAGGCCAGCACCCGTTCCATCGCGTCGATGTCGTTGAACGGCACCTGGAGGAACTCGTCGGGCTGGTCGGCCAGGAAGAACTTGGCGAACCGGTCGTCGCCCGTGGCCACCGCCAGACCGGTGTGGCCGTGGTAGGCCTTGACGATCGAGACGATCTTGCGGCGCTGGGTGGCGTGGCGGGCGCTCTTGAGCGCGATGTCGATGGCCTCCCCGCCGCCGGAGCCGAACGCGACCTTCTTGATCGAGGCCGGCGCCGTCTCGACCAGCCGCTGCGCCAGTGCGGTGCGGGCCACCGACGGGAAGTGGTGGTTGCCGACGTCGAAGTGCGCCATGCCTTCGGTGATCGCCTGCATCACTTCGGGATTGCGATGACCCAGGTTGTAGGTCCCCCCGTTGAGGTGCATGTCGATCAGGCGGCGTCCGCCCATGTCCCACAAGAAATAACCCTCGCGGCGGTCGATCACCAGATCGACACCCGAGTCCGTCCAGAACTGTGTCTTGTCTGGATTCCAGAACGTCTTGGCTCGCTCCAGCACCTGGGCTTTGGAATCGAACGTGAACGTGCCGTAGTCGTACATGCGGCTCCCTCTTCAGCTATGCGGTAGCTGTGATGGGCCTCACCGTAAACGGTCGCAACCATTTATGTCAATGGTTGCGGGAAGTGCTTGCCAACTGATTTTGGTAGTGCCAATATACGTAGGTCCCAACTGTGGCACAGGCCACAGCGGGCGTCCCATTGTTACCTGGAAGGTACCCCCTAGATGACCGATCAAGCTGTCGCTGGGAGTGAAGACGCAGCTCACGATGTCCAACGACTGAAACGCAACGCCGTCGGCACCGTCGGCGTCATTTTCATGGCGGTGGCGACCGCCGCTCCGATCACGGCAATGGTCGGCAACGTCCCGATCGCTGTTGGCTTCGGAAATGGTTCACATGCACCGGCCGGCTACATCGTGGCGACCGTGGTCCTCGGACTGTTCGCCGTCGGCTACGCGACGATGGCCAAGCACATCACCACCACCGGAGCCTTCTACGGCTACATCTCCCACGGCCTCGGCCGCATCGTCGGGATGGCCAGCGGCGGTCTGATCACCATGGCCTATGTGGTGTTCGAGGCTTCCCTGATCGGGATCTTCTCGTTCTTCTTCCAGAACTTGATGCAGTCCCAGCTGGGCATGCACATCCACTGGATAATCCCGGCGCTGCTGATGCTGACGGTCAACGCGGTCCTGACCTACTTCGACGTCAACCTGACCGCCAAGGTCCTCGGCGTGTTCCTGGTGACCGAGATCGTCATGCTCGCGCTCGGTGCGCTGGCGGTGCTGGTCAAGGGCGGCGGGCCGCAGGGCTTCGCGGTCGCCGAGACCATCAACCCCATCGGCGCGTTCTCTCCTGCCGCCGGAATCGCCGGTGCCAGTGCCGGATTGGGTCTGTTCTTCGCCTTCTGGTCCTGGGTGGGTTTCGAATCGACCGCGATGTACGGCGAGGAGTCGCGTAACCCCAAGAAGATCATTCCGCGCGCCACCATGTTGAGTGTGCTGGGCGTCGGCGCGTTCTACGTGTTCGTGTCCTGGATGGCGATCGCGGGCACCGGTCCGCAGCGTGCCGTGGAACTCGCGCAGGATTCCGCCACGTCATCGGAGATCTTCTTCGGCCCGGTGCGTAGCACCTACGGCGAGTGGGCGATCACGGTGTTCAACATCCTGCTGGTCACCGGGTCGTTCGCCTGCGGCATGGCGTTCCACAACTGTGCGTCGCGCTACCTGTACGCGCTGGGCCGGGAAGGGCTGTCGAAGGGCCTGCAGAAGACCATCGGCGCAACACATCCCACGCACGGCTCGCCGCACATCGCCTCGTTCGTGCAGAGCGCGATCACCCTGGTGATCATCCTGGCCTTCCTGCTCGCCGGGTTGGATCCGTATGTGCACATGTACACGCTGCTGGCGATCCTGGGCACCATGGCGATTCTGATCGTGCAGTCGCTGTGCGCCTTCTCGGTGATCAGCTACTTCCACATCCGCAAGAACCACCCGGTGTCCAAGCACTGGTTCAAGACACTGGTCGCCCCCGGCCTGGGTGGCATCGGCATGCTCTACGTCGTGTACCTGCTGTGGGAACACAAAGAATCCGCCGCGGGCACCGCGTCCGGCACCCTGCTGTTCAAGCTGACGCCGTGGATCGTGGTGGGAATCTTCATCCTGGGCGCGGGTATGGCCACCTACTTCAAGCTGCGCGATCCGCGCCGCTACGAGTTGATCGGCCGGATCGTGTTCGAGGACAACGTTGTTCGAGACTGAACCTGCTCCGAATCGAAGCCATCGGGGACCGATCACCTACCCGGCCGGTAGATGGACTCCTTCGAACGCGTGCTGCTGAAATTCGTCCTCGCGTGGGCACCCTATGGGGGTCCACGCGAGGACGACGTATGGATCGAATTCGGTATGACCGCCGAGCAGTTGCGTGTCCGGTTCGCCAGGACGGTGGCCGGTCAGGTGCCCAGGGCCCGGACGCTCTCGGCGGCCGACCGGTCACTGCTGGGGCAGGCCTGCCGGTATCTGCGGCAGCAGCGCGAATCAGGCGAACGCTGCCCGTAAGTGGGCGAACTGGCTGGCCATGAAGGCTTGGGCCACAGGTGTTTTCGCCGCGATCTGGTCGAACCCGTGGAACGCCCCGTACACCGCTTCCACCTGGCATTCGACGCCTGCGGCGCGCAGCCGCTCGGCGTAGGCCATGTCCTCGTCGTGGAACAGATCCAGGGTTCCGACACCGATCCAGGCCGGCGGCAGTCCGGCCAGGTCGACACGTCGTCCCGGGACGGCGACGGCCGGATCGGCTCCGCCCAGGTACGCCGACCAGCCGAACTTGTTGCTGCCCTGGGTCCACAGCCGGTGGCCGGGATTGTCCAGCTCCGGGCCCACCGAACGGTCGTCGAGCATCGGGTAGACGAGAACCTGCGCGGCCGGCGAAACCTCGCCACGGTCGCGGGCCAGCAGGGCGAGCGCAGCGGCCAACCCACCGCCTGCGCTGGCACCGGCCACCGCCACCCGCGACGAATCGACTGCGGGAAGTGCCGCCAGCCACTTCAGCGCGGCATAGCAGTCCTCGAGCCCGGCCGGGTAGGGATTCTGCGGTGCCAGCCGGTATTTGACCGCAGCCACCGTGGCGCCCAGTTCCCTGGCGAAGCGCCGGCACAGGGCGTCGTCCTGCGCGGGGCTGCCCAGCACATAGCCGCCGCCGTGGATCCACAACACGGCCGGCGTCGGCTCGGTGACACCGGTCGGCCGGAACAGTCGCACCCCGACGCCGGAGCTCAAGGTCAGCACCTCGACGTCAGCGGGCGTCTGCCGGTTCTGCAGCACCGTCAGCCGCTGCAGCAGCGGTAACGTGCGCCGGCTCACCAGCTGCCGCGGGATGAAGCGCGCGATGCGTTCGAGATCCGGATGGAAATCTGTGCGGGAGGTCACAGCGTCAGTTCTACCTCCTCGCCTCGTGCGGCACCGATGGCAGGGGCCGTAGAACGGTCTTGAGTCTCCCCCGACGGGAGAGTTCAGACTGAGCCGGTGACTACAGAATTGTCGATCGGCGACTTTTCCCGAATGACACAGTTGCCGGTCAAGACGCTGCGCCATTACCACGAGGTCGGATTGCTGGAACCCGACCACATCGACCCGTCCTCCGGTTACCGCTACTACACCGCCGAGCAGGTGGCGACGGCGCAAGTGGTGCGTCGGCTCCGCCAGGTCGGGATGCCGATCGCGGATGTGCGCGCGGTGCTGGCAGCTGCGCCGGCCGACCGCAATGCACTGATCGGTGGTCATCTCCAGCAATTGGAGGACCAGCTTGCCGCGACCCGCAGCGCTGTCGAGTCGCTGAGAGCGATCCTGCAGCGGCCGGACGAAGCGTCCCGGATCCACTATCGCAGCGTCGCGGCAGCCTCGGCTGCGGCCGTCACCGCGACGGTGGATCGCGACGAGCTGCTGCCGTGGTGGCAGGGTGCGGTCGGCGAGCTACGGGCCACGGTGCTGCGCGAACCCGAACTGACCGTGACCGGAGCGCCAGGGGCGTTGTTCGGGTTCGACATCTTCGCACGTGATCGCGGCGTCGCGACTGTGTTCATCCCGGTCGAAGGCGAAGTCCACCCGGTCGGCCGGGTCGCACCGCAGATGATTCCGGCAGCCGAACTCGCGGTGGTGAATCACCGCGGGTCGCATGACGATGTGGACCTGGCCTACAGCGCACTCGGGGAATACGCGACCAGCCGGGAGATCAGTGTGGAAGGACCGTTGCGCGAGTATTACGAGCGGTTCTTCTGGGACACCGATGATTCCGCAGAATGGCTGACGATGCTCTGCTGGCCCGTCTTTCGGGCCGACGCGTGAACCGGCTCGAGGGGCGGCGCGCCGTGGTGACCGGTGGCACCAAGGGTGCGGGCGCCGCGATTGTCGCTCGGCTGCGGCATGCCGGTGCGCACGTGACCGCAGTGGCGCGTCACCATGGTGAAGGAGCCGTGGCAGCAGACGATTTCGTCGCCGCGGACCTCACCTCGGTGACCGATGTAGCCGATCTGGCGTCTCATGTTCGCCGGAACGGTGGTGCCGAGATCTTGGTACACACCGCGGGCGGCTCCGCGGCGCCATCCGGAGGGTTCGCGGCACTCAGCGATCAGGATTGGGCCGATGAGCTCAGCCTGAATCTGCTGGCGGCGGTTCGGCTCGACCGGGCGCTGCTGCCGATGATGATCGAAGCGGGTTCGGGCGCGGTGGTGCACATCGGGTCGATTCAGAGCCGGATGCCGCTGTACGACGCCACCCTGGGGTATGCGGCGGCCAAGGCAGGGCTACGGGCCTACAGCAAGGGCCTGGCAAATGAGATGGCGCCCAAAGGTATTCGGGTCAACACGGTATCCCCGGGCTTCATTCAGACCACGGCAGCCGAGGCGTTGATCGGTCGCATCGCCGCAGCCGCCGAGACCTCCCGCGCGGAGGCGCTCGAATCGGTGATGTCCGCGCTCGGTGGCATCCCGCTGGGGAGGCCGGCCCAGCCTGCCGAAGTCGCCGAGGTGGTCGGGTTCCTGGTGTCCGACGCCGCATCCTCCATCGTGGGCGCCGAACTGGTGGTCGACGGCGGCACGGTGCCGACGGTGTAGGTGATCGCGGTGGCAGTTACGGCCACGCGGCCGCTACTTCAGCAGCGGGTCGCGGGGCAGGCCCAGGATGCGCTCGGCGATGGTGTTGCGGGTGATCTCGGATGTCCCGCCGGCGATGGTCATGGCGCGGTTGCCGAGATAGGCCCGGGTCAGCTTCTGCGTCTGGCCCGTGACTCCGGCCGAGCCCACGAGGTCCATGCCCAGCGCGGTCAGATGCTGGGAATGCTCGGCCACCAGCAGCTTGGTGACGTTGCCCTCGGGGCCGGGCTCGGCGCCGGCGATGGCACGGCTGACCCGGCGCAGGTTCAGTAGCCGCAACGTGTGCCCGACGGCGATCACCTCGCCGGCGCGGCGCACGTGGCGTGCTCCGTCGGGATCGGCGTCGATCAGGGCCACCAGCTCGTCGGCGTCGAATCCGGTCGGTGCCGCGGAACCGCCACCGATCGAGATGCGCTCGTTGCCCAGGGTGGCGCGGGCGACCAGCCAGCCGCGGTTGACGTCACCCACCACATCCGCGTCGGGGACGAACACGTCGTCGAAGAACACCTCGTTGAAGTGGGCGTCGCCGGTCAGGCCGCGTAGCGGATTCACCGTCACCCCAGGGGCTTTCATGTCGATCGCCATCATGGTCACCCCGGCGTGCTTGGGTGCGTCAGGGTCGGTGCGCACGGTGGCCAGCCCCCACTGGCAGTGCTGAGCCAGGCTGGTCCACACTTTCTGGCCGGTGACCCGCCAACCGCCGTCGACCTTCTTGGCCGCGGTACGCACCGCGGCGGCGTCCGAACCCGCTCCCGGCTCGGAGAACAGCTGGCACCACATGACCTGCCCGCGCAGCACCGGCTCAACCCAGCGCTCCCGCTGATCGTCGGTGCCGGCCTGAGCGATGGTGAGGGTCACCCAGCCGGTGATGCCCATGTCGGCGCGCTCGATCTGTGCCGATTCCCCGGTCTCTTCGCTGCTGCCTGATGGGCCGAACTCTTCCTCGATCACCAGCTGCTCCAGCACATCGGCGGCGCGGCCGTACGGCTTGGGCCAGTGCGGCACCAGATAGCCCGAGTCCACCAGATAGTCGCGGCGCTTGTCCTCGGGCAGTGCGCGCACGGCCGCCGCGGCGTCGCGCGCATCCTTCCGGTACTGCTCGGCCTCTTCGGGGAGTGAGAAGGAGGCTCCGTGTGCCTGCCCGCTGCGCTGTCCGTCGACGACGTCGATCAGGGGATCGGCGCCGTCACCGAGCACCGCGGCCAGGGTGCGGGCGCGGCGCAGGTAGAGGTGTGCGTCGTGCTCCCAGGTGAAAGCGATGCCGCCGTGCAGCTGAATGTTGTTCTCGGCGTTGAAGATCACCGACCGGATCGCGTGCGACGCGGCCACCGCGGCGGCAAATCGGGCGGCGTCCAGGTCGTCGGCACGCGCGGCGTCCCACACCGCTGCGGTGGTCTGCTCGGCGTCGACGAGCATGTTGGCCGCGTGGTGCTTGACAGCCTGGAATGTGCCGATGGTGCGGCCGAACTGCTCGCGCACCTTCGCATACTCGACGGCCATGTCGAGTGCCGCCCATGACACGCCAACCGCCTCCGCCGAGCCGAGGATGCGGAACACCGTGCGGGCGGCCCGCGCGATACCGCGCAGGATCCGGCTCTCGTCGACCGACACCGCCCGGAGATCCACCGCGCCGATACTGCGTGTCGTGTCGAGGGAATCTTGTGCCGTGACGGTGATCCCGTCGGCCGTGGCGTCGACGATGACGATGTCGTCCCCGGCGGCCAGGACGAGCAACTGGGCGTCGGGTGCGCCCAGCACGGCGCGCGCCTGCCCGCCGACCAGACCGTCAGCGCCGATGGCCACCGAGCCGGCGAGCCCGAGAGCTGCCACGGTCGTGCCGTCAGCGAGGCCTGGAAGTAGTTCGGCCCGAACATCGTCCGGGGCGTAGCGGTCGATGACCACCGAGGCCGACACGGTCGGCAGGAATGGGCCGGGGGACAGTTCGCGGCCGGCCACCTCGGCGACGACGGCAAGCTCGGGCAGGCCGAAACCGGAACCGCCGTGCTCCTCGGAGATGGCCAGCCCGTTCCAGCCGAGTTCGGCGCAGGCGGACCAGATCTCGTCGGGGTAGGTGCCGGGATTCTCAAGCGTGGCGCGGGCAGCTGCGCGGCTGCCGAGCCGGTTGAACTGCCCGAGTGCAGCGTCGGCGAGATCCTGGTGTTCTTCGGTGATGGCCAACGCGGACTTAGTCATGGTTAGCGAAGCTAACGGGAGTGCGTGGTTACGTCGACGTGATGCAGGTCACATTTTGACGCCGGGTGAACAACTCGGCGAAGTTGTCCCGTCCGCCAATCCGCTGCGGGGTAGGCTCGCGCAATGACGGCACGACCGGATAACCGGTACCCCGCACCGACACTCGCCGATAGGGCGAGATGGTTGCTACGCGCGAAGCCTGCCGACCATATGCTGGCGCTGAGCGTGGCATCGGCTTCGCTGCCAGTCGTGGGTAAGCACCTGGAACCGTTTGGCGCCATTGCTGCGATCGGGGTGTGGGGGTTCCGTCACCTGCCCGAATTCGTGAGTGCGTCGGCGAAGTCCTGGCTCGCGCCGGAAAACGGCGAGCTTCGCAAGGCCGAGCGGGCCCAGACCAACACCGTGGCGCAGGACGGGCTGCGCGGTGTGGTTCCCGCCGGCGAGCTGGCCATTGACTGGCCGGCTCCGGACAACCTGCCGCCGTTGTGGCACACCCTTGAGTACCGGCGCGACGTGTATCGGACCTCGGTGCGCTACGGCGACGACCCGGCCCAGCTGCTCGACGTGTGGCGGCCCAAGAATTTGCCCGCCGAACCGGCGCCCGTCCTGCTGTTCGTGCCCGGCGGAGCCTGGGTACACGGCGGCCGGATCCTCCAGGGCTACGCATTGTTGTCTCATCTGGCGCGGCAGGGCTGGGTGTGTCTGTCGATCGACTACCGGGTGGCTCCGCACCATCGCTGGCCGCGGCACATCACCGACGTCAAGGCCGCGATCGCCTGGGCGCGGGCCAACGTCGACAAGTTCGGTGGCGACCGCAATTTCGTCGCCGTTGCGGGCTGTTCGGCCGGTGGTCACCTGGCCGCGCTGGCCGGTCTCACCCCGAATGATCCGGAGCTGCAAGGTGATCTGCCCGACGGGGCCGATACATCGGTCGACGCCGTGGTCGGCATCTACGGCCGCTACGACTGGGAGGACCGCTCGACCGAGGAGCGGGTCCGGTTCGTCGACTTCCTCGAGCGGGTTGTGGTGGGCCGCAGGATCGATCGCCATCCGGAGATCTACCGGCAGGCCTCACCGATGGCGCAGATCCATCCCGAGGCACCGCCGTTCCTGGTCATTCACGGCACCGGTGACACCGTCATTCCGGTGGCGCAGGCACGCAGTTTCGTCGACAAGCTCAAAGCCGTGTCGCGGGCAGTGGTCGGCTACATCGAGCTGCCTGGTGCCGGGCACGCCTTCGACATGACCGACGGGGCCAGAACCGGGGCGATGGCCACCGCAATCGGCTTGTTCCTCAACCAGATTCACCGAAACCGGGCGATGGACGAGGCTAAAGCGGTCATATAGACGTTTCCACACCTGGGGAGGGACACCGTGAAGCGGTTGAGTGGGTGGGACGCGTTCCTGCTTTATACAGAGACGCCCAACGTGCACATGCACACGTTGAAGATCGCGGTGATCGCGCTCGACGACATGGGGGACCGGACATTCGGGATCGACGAGTTCCGCGAGGTGATCCGCGGACGGCTGCACAAGCTGGACCCGTTCCGCTATCAGCTCGTCGACATCCCGTTCAAGTTCCACCACCCGATGTGGCGGGAGAACTGCGACGTCGACCTGGAGTACCACGTGCGGCCGTGGCGGGTACGCCCGCCGGGCGGGCGCCGCGAACTCGACGAGGCCATCGGCGAGATCGGCAGTACCGCCCTGGACCGCAGCCGGCCGCTGTGGGAGATGTACTTCGTCGAAGGTCTGGCCAACGGGCGGATTGCCGTGGTCGGCAAGATCCACCACGCGCTGGCCGACGGGGTCGCCTCGGCGAATCTGTTGGCCCGCGGGATGGACTTGAGTGACGGCCCGCAGCGCGACGAAGACTCGTATGCCACCGACCCTGCCCCCAGCAAGACCGAACTGGTGCGTTCGGCGTTCGCCGACCACATGCGTCAGCTCGGCCGGTTGCCCGGGACCGTCCGCTACACGGCCAAGGGCTTCGGTCGGGTACGGCGCAGCAGCCGCAAGCTGTCGCCCGAGCTGACCCGGCCCTTTACCCCGCCGCCCAGCTTCATGAACCATATCCTCGACGAGAAACGTCTGTTCGCCACTGCCACACTGGCTTTGGCTGACGTCAAGGAAACGAGCAAGGCACTCGGCATCACCATCAACGACGTGGTGCTGGCCATGTCGTCGGGGGCATTGCGCAAGTTGTCCCTCAAGTACGACGGCAAGGCCGACCATCCGTTGCTGGCCTCGGTGCCCATGAGTTTCGACTTCTCGCCGGACCGCATCTCGGGCAACCGGTTCAGCGGCGTGCTGGTGGCGCTGCCGGTCGACGTCGCCGATACCGCCGAGCGGGTGCGCCAAGCTCATGACGCGGCCGCGCTGGCCAAGGAGAGCCATCAACTCATCGGTCCCGAACTGATCGCGCGCTGGGCCGCATATATGCCGCCGGCCCCGATTGAGGCGATGTTCAAATGGCTGTCCCACCAGGACGGTCAGAACAAGGTGCTCAACCTCAACATCTCCAACGTGCCGGGCCCGCGGGAACGGGGCAAGGTGGGCGGGGCCACGGTCACCGAGATCTACTCGGTCGGCCCGATCACCACGGGCAGCGGGCTGAACATCACGGTGTGGAGCTATGTCGACCAGCTCAACATCTCGGTGCTCTCTGACGATGCCACGGTCGACGATCCTCATGAGGTCACCGACTGCATGCTCGAAGAATTCCGCGAAATCCGAAGGGTGGCAGGGCTTTCGGAGAAGTTGACCGTGGTCGAGTCCGCGATGCCGCAGTAGCGCGTCGAAGGCCCGCCATGTCAGCTAACGATGTTGCCGATTTCATCGTCGTCGGTGCGGGTTCGGCCGGATCGATCGTGGCGTCGCGGCTGGCGTCGGAAGGTGCCGATGTGGTGCTGATCGAGGCCGGCGGCAGCGATCGCCGGCCCGACGTTCGGATACCGGCTGGGATCGCGTCGCTGTATATGACGGCGAACTGGAAACACCAGTGCGCACCTGATCCAAGTAAGGGCGACGCTCTCGAAGGGTTCCCAGCCGGCCGCATCGTCGGTGGTAGTGGGTCGATCAATGCCATGGTCTATGTACGGGGACGTGCGTCCGATTACGACGGGTGGGCCGATGCCGGTTGTGAAGGCTGGTCGTACGACGACGTTCTGCCACATTTCAAGGCAATCGAGAACTGGGTGGGTGGTGCCGACGACTACCGCGGCGACTCCGGCCCGATCCCCGTGTCGTGGTGCGCGCACCGCAACCCGGTCAACGAGGCGTTCCTCGCGGCAGGTGCCGAGGCCGGGCACCGGGTCAACCCCGACCAGAACGGTCGCTCCCAGCTGGGTGTCTCGCGAACACAGGTCAATCAGCACCGCGGCCTGAGGGTCTCCTCGGCACGCGCATTCCTACGGCCCCTACCGCGAGATCGACGGCCGCGCCTGTTCACCAAGACCGCGGTGTCACGCATCGTGATCGAGAACGGCAGGGCCATCGGCATCGAATGCAATGGCCGCCGACTGCGCGCCCGCAGGGAAGTCATCTTGAGCGCGGGGGCCATCGGATCGCCGACTCTGTTGCTGCGCTCCGGCATCGGGCCGTCGGGCGCCACCCTGGATCTTGGGGGCGTCGGCGCAAACTTCCAGGACCATCTGGTGGGGACCCAGTGGTGGGAATCGAAGGTGCCCACCGCGAACACCCTCGGCCCGCTCGGGGCGCTCAAGGGCATCGGCTCATTGCTCATCCGTGGCGACGGAATCCTCACCATGTCGCCGTTCGAAGCCCAGATCTTCACCGAGGAATTCCAGATCGCCGTCAGCCCAATGCATTACGAACTCGACACAGGCACCGGGCGGATGAACGTCGAAAGGGTTGACGGGTTCACCGTCTACACGGTCCTCATGCACCCGCGAGCGCGCGGGCGGGTCGGACTATGTGATGGGAAGGCCAAGATCGAGTTTCCTCGACTGGGCGATGGTGATGACACCGGTCGACTGCTCAAGGGCATGAGGCTCGCCCGCGACGTCATCGACGGATCCCAGGCGATGCGGGGTATCGCGGGAGCGTACAAGAACATCGGCGAGCAAGATCATGCCTGGCTGGCTCGGCGAGAGATGAGCATCGGCCACGCCGTGGGAACCTGCCGCATGGGTATCGACGATGGGTCGGTTGTCGATCCCCGGCTACGGGTCCACGGCATCGACGGGCTCCGCGTGGTGGACGCGTCGGTCATGCCGACACTGACATCGGGCAATACCAATGCGCCCACCATGATGATCGCCCACCGCGCAGCAGATCTCATTCTGGACCGCATCTGAGCCGAGCCGGCTATTGGATCGGCTCGTCCCCGAGCACCGTGGTGCGCAGCATGTGGCGCGGTGAGTTGGGCTCATACGGTGCGGCGCGGTGTAGCACGCCCTGGTTGTCCCAGATGACGGTGTCGCCGACGGACCACTTGTGGCGGTACACCTTGTCCGGAGTGGTGGCGCGGGCGAGGAGTTCGGCGAGCAGTGCGCGCCCCTCGTCGAGGTCCATGCCGACGATGTAATCCGCCGAAGCGCCCAGTACCAAGGACTTTCGGCCATTGCGGTGGGTCCATACCAGCGGGTTCTCGTGCGTCGGCCGCGCCGCCCACCGTTGCCGTTGCTCCGGTGTCGGGTCGGGGTAGACGCGCCGCTGCGACGCTTCCAGGGAATGAACCACCCGCAGCGTGCCGAAGCGTTCCTTCTCGGCTTCGGTCAGGGAGTCGTAGGCGGCATAGGCGTTGGCGAACTCCGTCTCCCCACCACGGGCAGCGACTTCGATGGCTGACAGCACGGTCGCCTTCTGCGGGCATTCGTCGTGCACGGGAGTGCAGCCGTCGATATGCCAGTCGAACGTGGCCTTGAGATATTCGGCGGCCTTGTTCTTCGTTCTGTCCAGGGTGATCGGGTAGATGCCCGACACCGGGTGGTGGCCGTCCGCGGAGCGGTCGATCTCGCCGAGCCGCTGTGAGAAGGCCACTTGGGCTTCGGGATTCAATTGCAGGCCGTGGAAGACCAGCACGCCGTTGTCTTCCAGGGCGTCCAAGACGGCGGCCCCGAGGCCGTCGTCGGTGCCCAGTCGTTCGGCGTCGACACCGACAACCTCGGCGCCCACCGATGTGGTCAGCTTGTTGATGGTCAACACACTCATAGGTGTGTCCTTTCGTATTCGGTGCCGGTTACGGCCGTGGGTCGCCGGTGCGGATCATGACTGCGTCGGCGGCGTCGATCGGGGCGGGGTGGTGCATGATCTCCACCGACATCGAGACCATGATCAGCGAATAGATCATGTGCAGCAGATTGAGCGCATCGTCGGGAACGTCGTCGAGTGGAAACTTGTCGCAGTACTCGATCGCCTCTTCGAGCCGCGGGAAGAAGGCGTCGTAGAACTGGTGCATTTCGGGCATGGTGCTGGCCAAGCGCTGGTCCCAGCGTTCGGTTTCTGATGGCAGACACCAGATCTCGGCGTAGGGCTCCAACTCTGCGAATGCGCTGGGCAGTCGGGCAGACGTCATCGTGACGCTCCTGCCGGCGTGCGTTCGCGCTGATAGGCATCGACCCAGTCGACGGCCACCTTGTGCAGGTGGCGCACCAGGATCTCCTGATCGTTGAGCGGGAAGTCGTCGATCACGTCGTACTCGAGCGCGGCCTGCGTGCCGCCGAGCATGCCGGCGTCCTGGAGGGCGAACTCCTTGAGCACCACAGCGGCCACCTCGTGTTCGATGCGCTCTCGCACGGTGCGGGCCGGGTGGAAGTAGGTGAACGCCTCGAACCGGTGGGTGTTGTGCGAGGTGGGCCAGTAGCGGTACAGCAGGTACCAGCCGCCGTAGATCAGGATCTCCAGGTTGGGGAAGATCTGGAAGTTGCTGATGCCCCACGGTTCGATGTTTCCCGGGTTGAGTCCTTGCATCGGTAGGTCGCCGATGTCGGGAGTCCGCCACGGACCCACGAGCCCGCTCTGGGTGGCCCGCTCGATCGGGTACATGTACTCCGGAGCGAGGAGCCAGCGCCGCGTGCCGGCCGTCGAAACGAGCCGGTGCGGACCGTCGAGCTGGAAATGTCCACATGTGAAGCCGGCGTTGGGATCTCGCACTTCCGGTGGCACCTGCTGGGTGTGCAGCGACGGCACGTGGTAGTACTCCTGGAAGGCGTCGGCGAAGATCTTCCAGTTGCTGTTGTTGTGGGCCACCCAGTCGTAGCGCTCGGTGAGTTTGTCGAACGGGTAGTCATCGAGTGCGGTGACCATCGGACCCAGGAAGTCGCGCAGGGTCTGGCGTGGCTCGCGGTCGAAGTTGACGAACACGAAGCCGGCCCAGACATCGCAATGCACCGGGACCAGGCCGTAGTCGGCGGCATCCAGGCCGCGGAAGTCGTCGACGTCGGGCTGTGACAGCAGCTTCCCGTCGAGGCCGTACCGCCATCCGCAGTGCCGGCATTCGAATTCGCCATCGGCGCGGCGCAATTCGGTGGCCCGGAAGTCGGCCGGTACCAGGGGGTGCCCACGTCTACGGCACATGTTGTGGTAGGCCCGGATGCCGCCGTCGTGGTCTTTGACCAGGAGCAGCGATGCATCGGCGGCCTCGATTTGGCGGGTGATGAAACTCCCGACCTCGGGAGTCTCCTCCACCCGGCTGATGTTGAGCCAGGCCCGCTTGAAGACAGCTTCCCGCTCCAGAGCGTAGAACTCGGGAGAGATCGAATCCCGGAAGGGTATCGGCCCGGTACCCAGATCCGGATAGTGCTCGGTCCAGGACCCCTCGGCCGGCTTGGGCCACTTGGTTGCCATGCGAACCTCCGTGTGACTAGTGGGTTTTGGGACTGCTCGGGCGGCACTCGCCGCTACATCACCGAGCCGCCGTTCACGCCGAGGGTCTGACCGGTGATGAACCCGGCCTCCTCGGAGCACAGGAAGCCCACGGCGGCAGCGATATCCGCACCGGTTCCCAGCCGGCCGAGGGGAATGTTGGCGGCGATGGTCTCATTGGACGGCAGATGGCCTGCCGCCTGCGACTGGTGTTGCATCGGCGTCTCGATGCCGGACGGCGGGATGTTGTTGACCGTGATGCCGTGCGTGGCATATTCGCGGGCCAGCGATTTGGTCAACGTCAACAGCGCGCCTTTGGACGCGGCGTAGTGCGCCGCGAACGGTGTGCCGCGCTGGGCGCTCGACGAGGAGATCATCACGATGCGGCCCCAGCCGGCGTCGACCATGTCAGGAAGGGCGACCTGACAGCACCGGAAGGTGCCGCTCAGGTTCACGTCGATCATCTGGGCCCAGGACTGCTCGGTGATCTCGGCGAATGACGCGTACCCGAACATGCCCGCGCTGGTGACCAGGATGCCCACGGCTCCCAGCTCACTGCGGACCTTGCCGAAAGCCTCTTCCACGGCGGCGCGGTCGGTGATGTCGGCGCCGACCGCGAACGCGGTGACGCCGGCCGACCGCAGATCATCGGTGACACGTTGGGCGGCATCGGCATTCACGTCGAGCACCGCGACCTTGTGGCCACGCCGCCCCAATTCGTGGCAGGTCGCTTCCCCCATACCCGACGCCCCGCCGGTCACCACGGCCACCCTGTTCGTCATTTCAGTCACCTGTTCTCACTCATAGACCACTGTCACTGTGCGACTGGTGGGGATCGTCTGACACGTCACCACCCACCCATCGGCGACCTCGTCGTCATCGAGGGCGTCGTTGTTGAGCATCCGGGCCGTGCCCTCGACCACCTGAGCCATACATGTTCCGCACGAACCGGTTTCGCACGACGACGGGGCTTTCAGGCCGGCCAGCCGAGCGGTCTGCAGCAAGGTGTTGCCCGCGCGGTAGGGCGCGGTGACGGTGCTGCGACCCAATTCGATGGTCACCTCTTCGGTGACCACGGGTTCGGCCGGGTCGAGAGGCGGAATCGCCGCGACAGTGAAGCGCTCGAGATGGATCTGCTGCTTGGGGATCCCGGCATCGAGCAGGACGCGCTCGACGGTGTCCATGAACGGGGCCGGACCGCAGACGTAATAGTCGGTATCCGCGTGGTCGTGTCCCGGCTCCGCACTGCCGATGAAGTCGGCGATGTGTCGTGGTGAGACGACGCCGTCGAGGTCGTCGAGATGGTGATGCACCTCGAGGCGCTCACCGTGGGAGTCGGTGAGGCCCGCCAGCGCATCCCGGAAGATCACCGATTCGAGGTTGCGGTTGGCGTAGAACAGGCGGGCGTTGCGGGTGGTGGCGGCCAGCGCCGAATGCACCAATGAGTACACCGGAGTGATGCCGCTGCCGCCGGCGAAGGTGACGACGTCGCCGGCGGTGGAGGTGAGGACGAAGCGGCCCTCGGGCGGTGCGACATGCAATTCGTCGCCGGCGCTCAGGGTGTCGTTGATCCAGTTGGAGACCAGGCCGTCTCGATCGCGCTTGACGGTGATCCGCAGATCTGACTCGACGGCCGGGGAAGAGGACATCGAATAGCACCGGCGATGTTCGGCACCGTCGATCGTCACTCGCAAGGTGACGAATTGTCCGGCCAGATAACGGAATTGGTCCTTGCGCGCCTCGGGGACATCGAGGACCAGTGATACGGCGTCAGTGGTCTCGCGGATCACGTGTTTGATGCGCAACGGCGTGAACCCGTCGGCGTCGTTCACGTCGGCGGATTGCATGCGGGGTGTCGTCGATGTCTCCATCGCGATCCACAATATCAAGTACTTGTCATTAATCTCAAGTGGTAGATATCGGGGCGTGGTCGACGCCGGTAGAGGCGCGCGGGCCGTACGTTTCGCCTGGTCGGCTCACCTCGATTACCTATCGTCGAGTCCGAGCCTCTAGGCTGCGGTTTTGCCCTCGCGGTGGCCCGGATTGCACCGCTCCAACGCTGCACCCACCCGAGGACACCCTGATGGCGATCACCGATGTCTCCACTTACCTGCATCTCAGCAGCGCTGACGTCGAAGAGATCGCCTATGAACTCGACGTGATCCGCCGAGACGTCGAGGAGTCGCTCGGCGCGGAGGACGCGGCCTATATCCGGCGGGTGATCCATTTCCAGCGGGCGCTCGATGTCGCGGCGCGTCTGGTGATCGCCGGCAGCCGGTCGAAGAAGGGTTGGCTGCTGGGCACGTGCGCGCTGGCGTACGCGAAGTCCATCGAGAACATGGAACTCGGCCACAACATCTCCCACGGCCAGTGGGATTGGATGAACGACCCCGAAATCCACTCCAATACCTGGGAGTGGGACATGGTCGGGCATTCCGCGCAGTGGCGGTACTCGCACAACTACCGGCACCACGTCTACAACAATGTGCTCGGCATGGACGAGGACATCGGCTACCGCCTGCTACGGGTGACTCCCGACCAGCCGTGGCGCGGGTGGTACCTGGCGACGCCGCTGCGCAACCTGGTGTTGGCAGCGATGTTCGAGTGGGGAATTGCCCTGCACGGGTTGCACTCGGAGCGTCTGCGGTTGGACTCGCCGGACGCTGTTGCGCTGGAGAAGCGGAAGTTCTTCGGCAAGGCGGCCCGCCAGTTGGCCAAGGATTACGTGTTCTTGCCCGCGCTGAGTCTGCGCCGGTGGCGACGGACCCTGACGGCCAACCTGACCGCGAATGTGCTCCGGAACCTGTGGGTGTACGTGAACATCATCTGCGGGCACATTCCCGACGGTGCGGAGACGTTCGACCCGGCGGTGGTCGAGGACGAGACCAAGGGCGAGTGGTATCTGCGGCAGATGCTCGGGACGGCCAACTTCGAAGTGAGCCCGCTGCTGGCGATCTCGGGTGGCCATCTGTGCTATCAGATCGAGCATCACCTGTTTCCCGATCTGCCGAGCAACCGCCTCTCGCAGGTCAGCGTTCGCGTACGGGAACTGTGCGACAAGTACGACCTGCCCTACAACACGGCATCGCTACCGCGCCAGTACTTGCGGACGCAACGGATCATCCACGGGTTGGCGTTTCCCGACTGGCTGTCGAGCATCGGCCGGCGACGCCGCGAATAGGCCTGGCTGCGCGCTCCGTGGAAGACGGAGAGTTCACGGGTCGATGTGATCGGAATGCGGGGTGTGGCCGGTTCCCTGCTCGATCACCCGGCGCAGGAGAGTCTTCAGTTGCTCCTGCTCGTCGTCGCTGAGCACGCCGAACACCCGCTCATGGGCCGCCACCGCGTCGGCCACGACCGCCGAGGCCACCGCGCGGCCTTCATCCGTCAGGAAGACCTGCAGGATGCGCCCGTGCTGCGGGTCCTGTTTGCGCTCGACCAGGCCACGCTTCTCCAGTGCGGTCAGCGCGATCTGAACGCCTTGCGGGGTGATCAGCAGGCGCCGGGCCAACTCGGCCCCCGATAGGCCGGGTTGATTGGCCAGCTGACGTAGAACACCGATCTGGGCAGTGGTGACACCATGCTCCTTGACCGACTCGTTCACCTCGGTGAGCGAGAAATAGAACGCCTGTTTGAGCCACCACAAGGTGTTCTCGTTGAGGTCCATGATCTCGTCTCCTGCCGTGCCCGTCACCTCGACGCTAGCGCACCGTGGCCTCCGCGTTTTTGTAGATCGCACCGTCCTTCATCACGAACCGCACATCGAGCGTCGTCGCGATGTCCGCGCTGGGATCGCCCGCGACGGCGATGACGTCAGCCAAATACCCCGGTGCCAGCTGCCCCAGTTCGTCGGCGGCATCGACCAACTCGGAGGCCACCACGGTGGCGGCCTGTATCGCCTGCATCGGTGTCATGCCGCGTTCGACGAGCGCACACAACTCCTTGGCGTTCTCGCCGTGCGGGACTGCCGGCGCGTCGGTGCCACAGGCGATGCGGACTCCGGCGGCAATGGCCTTGGGCAGCATGGCTTTCGCCCGGGGGAACACCTCGAGTGCCTTCTTGCGCAACTCAGGTGCGATCCGGTCGATGGCCATCGCGTCGGTCAGATATGTGGTCGACACCAGGAAGGTGCCGTGGTCGACCATCATCTGAATCGTCTCGTCACTGGCCAGGAATCCGTGTTCGATGCAGTCGATGCCGGCACGGATGCAGGCCTGGATGGCCGTGTCCCCGACCGCGTGGGCCGCCACTTTGACTCCGGCCCGGTGGGCCTCGTCAGCGATGGCCTCGAACTCGGCATCGGAGTACTGCTGGGCGCCCGGTGCGGTGCTGTGGGACATCACGCCGCCGGAGGCGGACACCTTGATCAGCTTGGCCCCGTGGCGGATCTGGTAGCGCACACATGCGATGACGTCCGGCACGCCGTTGGCGATGCCCTCGGCGACCGACAGCGGCATGACGCCCGGCGCCAACCGCTGGAACACCGTGGGATCGAGGTGCCCGCCGTAGGGCGTGACGGCGTGGCCGGCCGGATAGATGCGGGGGCCTTCGTGCCAGCCCTGATCGATCGCTCGTTGTAGCGCGACGTCGAGCAGGTAACCGCCGGTCTTGACCATCAAGCCCAGGTTGCGGACGGTGGTGAACCCGGCATCCAGTGTGGTGCGGGCGTTGACCGCGCCACGCAGCGTCCGGTACGCCGGATCGTCCTGCACGCCGTGCATCGGGGTGGGCAGCCCGCCGGGATTGCCCGGCCCGCCGATCAGCAGGTTGAGTTCCATGTCCATCAGCCCGGGCAGCAGGGTGCTGTCACCCAGGTCGACGACGGTGGCCGAATCCGGCAGTGGCCCTTCCGGATTGATGGCCTTGATGCGGTTGCCCTCGATGACCACGACCGCCGGGGAGCGGACCTGTCCGGCGGCCACGTCCACCCAGCGGGCCGCGCGCAGAACCGACGTCTGAGTACCGGCGCCGGAATCCGCGTGGGTCACGGGACGGGCTCGACGACGCAGTCCAGGGACGTCGCACCGGAATCCGGTACCCGTGGCTGCTTCCAGCACTCCACCGGGAACGACACCGTGATCATCGAATACAGCAGGTGCATCAGGTTGAGCACATCCTCGGGCAGGTCATCGAGGCTGAACTTGTCGCAGTAGCTCATCGCTTCCTCGGCCCGCGGCGTGATCGCGTCGTAGAAAGCCTGCATCTCCGACATGGTGCTGGCCAGCCGTTTGGCGTAGCGCTGCGGCTCGCTGGACAGGCACCAGTCCGAAAACTGTTCCAGGTCGGCGAATTCAGCCGGCAGTCTGCTCATCGCGTCACACTCCTGCGGTCTTGCGCTGGTAGTCCTCGATCCATGCAGCGGTCTCCTTGTGCAGGTGCCGCAGCAGGATCTCCTGATCGCACAGCAGGAACTCGTCGACCACCCGCGTCTCGATCGAGGTCTGAGTGGCCTCCAGGGTGTTGGCGTCCTGCAGGCCGTATTCCTTGAAGGACACGGCAGCCAACTCCTGTGCCACTCGCTCCCGCGGGGTACGGGGCTCCGGAAAATACAACGTGCACTCGAAGGTGTGCGTGTTGAACGAGGTCGGCCAGTAGTGGTAGGTCAGATACCAGCCTTGGCCCCAGAACAGGATCACGAAGTTGGGGAACAACTGGAACGAGTCCAACCCCCACGGATCGCACTTGGCGGGGTTGAGCCCGGCCGGCATCTCGCCGATGTCCTGCTTGTCCCACGGGCCGAAAAGGCCACTCTGGCAGATGTCTTCGATGGGCTTGCGCATCTCGTCGGCCATCTCCCAGGCGCGCACGCCGGACGTGCTCACCAGCCGGTGCGGCCCTTCGATCCGATAGTGCGGTGCCTCGAAACCTGATTCCGCGGCCGCCTTCGAGTAGGCGGTGGGGGATTGGTTCGCGTGCAGGATGGGTGCGTGGTAGAACTCCTGGAAGGCGTCCATGTACAGCTTCCAATTCGCCTTCACCTCAGAGCGATAGGTGAACTTGGAGGTCAACTTGTCGAACGGGTAGCCCTCCAGATTGGTGATCATGGGGCCGAGGAATTCGCGTAGTGGCTGCTCGGGGGTCTTGGCGAAGTTGACGAAGATGAACCCCTCCCACACCTCGCAGTGCACGCCCACCAGGGGATAGCGGCTCTTGTCGAGGTCGAAGAACTCGTCTTCCTGCTGGACGAACGTCAGCTGGCCGTCCAGGTCGTAACGCCAGGCGTGGTACTTGCAGGTGAACTGCCGGCAGACGCCGCTGGTCTCCTCCAACGGCATGTCATCCCACACCAGCTTGTTGCCGCGGTGGCGGCAGACATTGTGGAATGCCTTGATCTCCCCGGTCTTTCCGCGCACCACGATGATCGAGGTGTTGGCCGCCTTCATCTCTCTGGTGAAGTAGCTGCCCTTGCGCGGAAGCTGTTCTACCCGGCCGACATTCAGCCAGGCGCGTTTGAAGATCGCCTTACGCTCCAGTGCGTAGATCTCCGGACTGATCGAGTCTTCATACGACACCGGCCCGGTACCCAGGTCGGGGTAGTGCTGCGTCCAGCTGCCTTCAGCCGGCTTGGGAAACCGAGCCATGCCCGCTCCTCTGCGATGTGATTCGACCGACGATGCCGACATGGGGCTGCGGACGCCGGCCAGGGCTTCAGGCTTGACGGTAGACCGCGGTTCCATCAATGACAAGTAGTTGATACTCTTGGGGCACAGAGGCGGAAGGATCCGAATGGATCAGCATCTTGGCGAGTATCTCGGAGTCGAGGCGGACTGGTCGCTGGACGGCGATCCCGGCGACACGATCGAGGTCATCTCGCCGCACACAGAGCAGACCATCGCCCGCGTGGCGGCAGGTCGCCCGGCCGATGTGGACGCCGCGGTGGCGGCCGCCCGCGCGGCTTTCGACCACGGACCGTGGCCGCGGCTCGACCCGGCGGAGCGGATCGCCGCGGTGCGGCGCCTGGCCGAGCTCTACGCACAGCGACGCGGCGAGATGGCCCGGCTGATCTCGGCCGAGATGGGTGCGCCGATCAGTTTCGCCCAACGCGCACAGGTCGGGCTGCCGACCATGATGATGCCGGCGTTCTGCGACCTCGCCGAGTCGTACCCGTGGCAGGAGAACCGCGCCGGTTTCTTCGGCTCCGACGTCCAGATCCGCAAGGAGCCGGTGGGTGTCGTCGCAGCCGTCGTGCCGTGGAACATGCCGCAGTTCCTGATCACCACCAAGCTGGTCCCCGCGCTGTTGGCCGGCTGCGCTGTGGTGCTCAAACCTGCCCCCGAATCTCCCCTGGATGCGCTGTTCCTGGCCGAACTGCTCAAGGAGGTCGGCCTCCCCGACGGCGTCGTCACCGTGGTGCCGGGGGACGCCGCAGTGGGCGCCCACCTGGTCGGCCACCCCGGCGTCGACAAGGTCTCGTTCACCGGGTCCAGCGCCGCGGGCCGGGCCGTCGCGGCGGCGGCCGCCGCCAACTTGACCAAGGTGAGCCTCGAGCTCGGCGGCAAGTCGGCGGCCATCGTGCTCGACGACGCCGATCCCGAAACCGTTGCGGCCGGGGTCCGTTCGGCCAGCCTGTCCAACAGCGGGCAGATCTGCAATGCGCTGACCCGCATCCTGGTTCCCGTCGCGCGGGAACAGGAGTTCGTCGATGCCCTGGCAGCCAAAATGAGTGCCCTTGTCGTGGGCGACCCCGCCGATCCGGCCACGGAGCTGGGCCCGCTGGTCTCACGACGGCAGCAACAACGGGTACGTGACTACATCGACCTCGGGCAGCGCGAGGGGGCCCGGCTGATCTGCGGCGGGACCGACCTGCCCGACGGCGTCGACACCGGCTGGTATGTGCGCCCCACCCTGTTCGCCGGGGCGAACAACACGATGCGCATCGCGCGTGAGGAGATCTTCGGGCCGGTCCTCACAGTGATGACCTACGAGGACGAGCGGGACGCCATCGCCATCGCCAACGACTCCGATTACGGGCTGGCCGGCTCGGTGTGGACGGCGGACACCGACCGCGGTGTCAGCATCGCCGAGCGTGTACAAACGGGCACTTTCGGGGTAAACCAGGGGTACACGATGGATCCGTTCGCACCCTTCGGCGGCGTGAAGGACAGTGGATACGGCCGGGAACTCGGCCGTGAAGGGCTCGATGGATATCTCGAGACCAAGTCCATCGCCGTCGCGACCGCACGTTGAGGGGACAGTCATGACCGACACGTTGTCTACGCAGAACTCAGCTCGAAGGATTCCCGCCACCGAGCGCATCGCGGTCCGTTGCGTCGACTCCGATGTGCATCCGGTGCCCCGCAGCGGCGAGCTGGGCCAGTACATCCCGGAGCCGTGGCGCAGCAAGTACTTCGGGACCCACGATGTCGGCGACCTGATCTATTACGACGCCCCCGACTATGCGCACGCCTACGCCATGCGCACCGATTCCTTTCCCGCCGACGGCGAATTCGCCGGCAGCGATCCGGATCTCGCGTTCCGGCAACTGATCATGGAGGCCGGCGCCGACATCGCGGTACTGGAGCCGGCGGCGTACTCGGCCCACATCCCCGAGGCCAATCACGCGATGAACTGCGCGCTGAACGACTGGCAGGCCAACCACTGGCTGGACTCCCACAACAACTGGCACGAGCGCTGGCGCGGGTCCATCTGCCTGGCTGTGGAAGCGCCGGAACTGGGCGCTCAGGAGATCGAGCGGTGGGCCGGCCATCCCTACATGGCGCAGATCCTGATCAAGGCCGAGCCGCGCCCGGCATGGGGTGACCCGAAGTACGACCCGATCTGGGCCGCGGCCACCAAGCACGACATCACCGTCAGCTGCCACCTCTCCCGCGGTGAGTACGACGAGTTGCCGCTGCCGCCGGTCGGATTGCCCAGCTACAACCACGACTTCATGGTCACGTACTCGCTGTTGGCGGCCAACCAGGTGATGAGCCTGATCTTCGACGGGGTCTTCGACCGGTTCCCGACGCTGCGCATCGTGTTCGTCGAGCATGCCTTCACCTGGATCCTGCCGTTGATGTGGCGGATGGATGCCATCTATGAGAAGCGCAAGAGCTGGATGGACATCAAGCGCAAGCCGAGCGAGTACGTCAAGGACCACATCAAGTTCACCACCCAGCCGCTGGACTACCCCGAGGACAAGACCGAACTGTCCCGGGCCCTCGAGTGGATGGAGTGCGACAAGATCCTGCTGTTCTCGTCCGACTACCCGCACTGGACGTTCGACGATCCGCGCTGGCTGGTCAAGCACCTGCCCGAGCATGCCCGCGAAAACATCATGTTCCGCAACGGGATTGAGACTTACAAGCTGCCCGAGACCGTCCCGGTGCTGGAAGGCCAGGTACGAGTCTTCTAGGGCAGCTTGATCGCTGACACGTACATGTCGACGATCGGCCGGTAGAGGTCGACGTCGTCGAGTTCGCTACCCAGCACGACTGCGTCACTGGTCGCGATGAGCACCTGGGCGAACGTCTTCGGTGGGATCAGCAGCGTGCCACCGAGTTGGTCGATGCCCTCGATGATGAACTTCGTCAGCGCGTCGACAACCTCGGATCGCTTGGCCGCGACGCGTTCTCGCGCGTCGGGGTTGCGCAGCAGATACAGCATGAACTCGTGCCCGAGCGCGGCGTGTTCGGCGCCGCGGTCTTGGCTCAGCAGGCGCCACCGCCGCGCGATCTCATCGATTTCACGCGGACCGACCTGTTTCGCGCTCGACATCACCTCGGCGAAGTTGTCGAAGTAGCGCCGCCAATAGCGATCGCTCACGGCCAGGAACAGGTCTTCCTTGGTCGTGAAGTGCTTGTAGATGGCGCCCTTGGTGTATCCGGCGGTCCGCGCGATGTCGTCGAGCGTGGCTGGCGCGAAGCCCTTTTCGGCGAATACCTCCTCCGCGGCATCGAGCAGCACCGAGCGCGTGTGCTCGAGTCTGCGTTCTCGGGTCCAGCGCTCCGCCATGGCAGAAAGTCTGCCACAGAATCTGAGCGACCTATTGGATTCTCAGATACCGACGAGTATATTTGCACCGGTTGGGCCGCCTCGCGCTGCCCACTGCCTCCACGATCGTCAAGGGGAAACCGATCATGAGTGATCTGTCCAAAAAGTCTGCTGTCACCGAATCGATCAGCGGCGTCGCCGAGCTCGAAAAGCAAGGTCCGTCGTCGTCGAACGCCTTCAAGATCTGGGCGACCGTCGGCGGCATGGTGCTGCTATTGACGTTGTATCTGTTCACCCGGTGGGTCACCGGGCCCTATTTCGAGTCGGTGTCGGGTGGCCCGAGCGAGCCACCGATGTACATGAAGATCCCGCTGATCGCCAACTCCGTCGTACTTTGGGTCGGCCTGCCGGTTGCCTTGTGGTTCTTCATCATTCGGCCTTGGGTGCGGGAGCGCCGCATCACGCTCGACGGCATGCTGCTGGTGTCGATGGGCCTGATGATGTTCCAGGACCCGATGCTCAACTACTACAGCACCTGGTGCACGTACAACGCCTGGCTGTTCAACCAGGGGTCCTGGGCGCCGTACATCCCAGGCTGGGTGGCACACGAGGAACCGGGCCATACCGTGCCCGAACCGATACTGACCAACATCCCCGGCTACGCGTACGGCGTCTTGCTGCTCACCATCGTCGGATGCCTGATCATGCGCAAGATCAAGAACCGTTGGCCCGGGATCAGCAATCTGCGGCTGGTCTTGGTCACCTATGCGATCGCCATCGCCTTCGACTTCGTCATGGAGGCCCTGATCATGCTGCCGATCGGGTTCTACTCCTACCCCGGCGCCATCCAGTCGCTGTCGTTCAACGCAGGCACCTACTACCAGTGGCCGATCTACGAGGGCTTCATGTGGGGTGGCGTCCAGACGGCGCTTGTCTGCCTGCGCTTCTTCACCGATGACAAAGGCCACACCGTGGTCGAACGCGGAATCGACCGGGTCCGCGGCGGATTCGTCAAACAACAGTTCATCCGGTTCCTGGCGATCTTCGGCGGTGTCAGCGCATGCTTCTTCCTGTTCTACAACGTCCCGGCGACGTGGCTCGGCACCCAGGCCGATGCGTGGCCGGAGGATGTGCAGAAGCGTTCGTACTTCAACCCCGGCATCTGCGGCGAGGGGACCGACCGGCCGTGCCCGAACCCTGACCTGCCGTTGACGACACACCGTTCGGGGTATATCAACAACGAGGGTGAACTGGTCCTGCCGGAAGGGGCAACGATGCCGCCTGTCGTTCCGATCGTTCAGGGTCCACAGCGATGACGGCCAGCAAGTTCAGGCCGATCACCGAAACAGGTTCGGCGGCACCGTTCTACCGCGCCGCGGGCACAGAGGTCGAGACCTTCCGGGCGGCCGCGCGGCGCGGTGCGCCGGTGTTGCTCAAAGGACCCACCGGGTGCGGAAAGACCCGTTTCGTCGAGGCGATGGCGCACGAACTCGGTCGTGAGCTCATCACCGTCGCCGGCCACGAGGACATGACTTCGGCCGATCTGGTGGGCCGGTTCCTGCTGAAGGGCGGTGAAACGGTCTGGGTGGACGGCCCGTTGACCAGGGCGGTGCGAGAGGGCGCCATCTGCTATCTCGACGAGATCGTGGAGGCGCGTCAGGACACGACTGTGGTCATCCATCCGCTTGCCGACCACCGTCGCGAATTGCCCATCGACCGGCTCGGCACCACGTTGTCCGCCGCGCCGGGCTTTCAACTGGTGATCTCCTACAACCCCGGCTACCAGAGCATCCTGAAGAGCCTCAAAGACTCGACCCGGCAGCGCTTCGTCGCGATCAGCCTTGACTTCCCGGCCGCCGAGATCGAGACCGAGATCGTGGCATGGGAGGCGGGGATCGACGCGTCCACCGCTCAGTCGCTGGTCACTCTTGGAAACGCCATCCGGGATCTGGACGGCTCGGCACTGAGCGAGGTGGCCTCGACCCGCATGCTGATTCTCGCCGGCGGGCTCGCCGCCGAAGGACTGAGTCTGCGCGACGCTGTCCAGTCCGCCGTGGTGGAGGTGCTGTCCGACGATCCCGACGTGATCCGGGGCCTCGGAGAACTCGTCGACGCCGTCCTGCCCCGACGGTGAACACCGGTCATCCGGAGCCGCACGACTTCCGGTTTCTGGCCGGTTTCCTCGCCGGGCGGTCCATCGATGTGGCCGTGGCCCGCGTGGACGAGTTGGCGTACACCGACGGGCAGGTCGTCTTCGTATCGGCGAGCGCGGATCCGGACAGGCAGCGTCGCGAAGTGCTCGTTCAGAGCGCACTTCTGGGAGCCGGAAGCCTCGACGATCAGTACGTCAAGCGACTGCGGGGGCGGCCCCAGCTTGCCCGCCGCTACCTGGCGCTCGAAGGGCACCGGGTACTCGCCGATCTCGGTCCGCGTGTTTCCCTGGCGGCAGCGGTCGGTCCTGACTCCGCCGCGCGGTCGGCCAATTCCGAGGAATCGCTACAGATCGCCTTGGGCAGAACGAAACTCGACCCAGCACCGGATTGGTTCGGGACGATCAAACCGTCCAAACTGGGCCGCGTCGGCGGCGGGGCGGGGTCACGCGCGACCGATGCCGACGTCCGGATGGACGCCGAGCACACCGACCCATCCGAGATGGACGAGGACGATGACGACGACGGACCGGCAGAGAAGAGCTGGATCCTCAAACTGTTCGAGGCGCCCATCGGCATGCAGGCTCCCGCGAAATTCCTGCGCAGGCTGTTCGGCGGTGCCCGTTCGTCCGAAAGCGACAGCGTCGGTGGGGAATTGGGAGTCGGCTCGATACGACGGACGTCGCACGCCGGCATGAATGCGCGCCCGGTACCCACCCCGATCCACTTCACCCGCGCCGAGAAGCCTGGTGCGGCACTCGCGGTCGGTGGCGCCATGTATCCGGAATGGGACGTCTTCGGTGACCGGTATCGGGAAAACTGGTGCCGCGTCATCGATTTCCCGATCACCGCCGCGGTGGACGTCTCAGCCATCGGTGTGACACGGGACGCGGTGTTGAGACGCAGATTGGCGCGAGTGGGCCTCGGTCCCAAAGTGTTGCGTGCTCGTGCTGACGGCGACGACGTCGACAACGAGGCCTTGATCGACCTGTTCGTCGATCTGCGGTCAGGCTACTCAGCACCCGAGCACGTGTACACGGAGCGCCGCAAGCTCGCCCGCAACCTCGGTGTGCTCATCCTCGTCGACGCGTCAGGATCGGCGACCGATGCCGACGGCGACGGCCTCGCCGTCCACGATCACCAACGCCGGGCGGCCGCGACGCTCGCCGCGACGCTCGAGGAACTCGGCGACCGCGTCGCGGTATACGGGTTTCGGTCACAGGGCCGCCGCGCGGTGCACCTGCTTGCGATCAAGACGTTCGGGCAACGCTTCGGAGCTGCCGGGCGGGCCCGCCTCGGCCAGCTGCAGCCGTTCGGTTACACCAGGCTGGGTGCCGGCATCCGAGGCGCGGGCGAGATACTCAAAAACCAGGCAGGAACGCCACATCGGCTACTGATCGTGCTGTCGGACGGCTATCCGTACGACGACGGCTACCAGGGGCGTTACGCCCAGGCCGACGCCTCGAAGGCCCTCGAGGAGTTGCGCGCGGACGGCATGGGGTGCCTGTGCCTGTCCATAGGTCCCGGCGGCGACCCTGACACGCTCGATCAGGTCTTCGGCGCGGCCAGCTCGGCCAGCGCCGCGACGTTGTCCGAGCTGAGCCCGCGGATGGATGAGCTGTTCTTGTCGGCGCTGCGTGAACTCGCCGCTCCCAAACCGCGGTGACCACGCCAGGGCATCACCATGAACATCAGCCGTCGCTACGTCCGCACGCGGTGTCGTCGCTTCCGGCTTTGCGCAACAATGCTTTGAGCTGCCGTTGTTCAGTGGGTGTGAGGCGGTCCAGTACTCGCTGATCGGCGACGTGGACGGCGTCCTCCGCGCGGGTGAGCAACGTCTGCCCCGTCGCGGTGAGTTCGGCGGGCAGTGCTTTCCCGGCCGCCGCCGTATCGGGGCGGCGCACCGCGCCCGCAGCTTGTAGGCGGTGCAGCAGCTGGTTGGCCGCCTGCGCGCTGACGTGCGTGAGGCGGGCCAGTTCGGCGTTGGTGAGCCCGGGGTTCAGCGAGATGATCCGCAGGCAGACGAACTCGGCCAGTCCGAGTCCCAGGGGGGCGAGAACCGCCGCCACCTCTGGCCGCAATGTTGCGGCCACCCTGTGCAGGAGGTAGCCCAGCGGCTCGCTGTCGGGGACAGTCATAGGTGGCATCCTCACACGCGCGACCCGCGTCGACCATCAGGATCGATCGCGCCATTTCGCCGACAGCTCAACCAGTTCTCAGCCAGATCTCATTGAATTGGGTCCGATAGCGGCGTATCAAGGAACTTGATACACCTGTCGGGCCGCGCTTCGCCGGCCCGGCTGAAATCTGATAAAAGGATGTGTGACATGGGTTTTGGAGGATTCTCTGGCGGTTGGAGCCCGGCGGGATTCGGCGGCGGTAACTGCGGGCCTGAGGGGCAGGGCGGTTTTGGTCCGGGAGGGTTCGGTGCGCCCGGTTTCGGCGGAGGCTTCGGCGGCCCCGGGTTCGGCAAGGGCTTCGGGCCCGGTTTCGCACTCAAGCGTGCGGCAGTCGGCACCGCGGCACTGTTGCTCGACGGTCCGGCCACGGCTGAACAAATCGTCGAGCGCACCACCGAGGCGACCGGCGGTGCCGTCACCCCACCACTGGACATCGTCGAATTGGCCATCGCCGCACTGGCCGGCCGAGGTGTGGTCACCGTCTCCGACGGGGTCGCCACGCTGACCGAATTCGGCACCCAGCTGCTGGCCTGGCGCGGTGTGACCAGCGAGACCGCACACGCGTTTCTGGGCAAGGCGGGTAAGTTCGCCGACGTCATCAAGATCCGCACCGGCCTGCACGAGGTCGCGGGCCTGGCCCGCACCATCGCGTTCACCGGCACGGACGAACAGAAGGCCAAGCTCGGTGAGGTGCGGACGAATCTGCTCGCGGCCATCACCGAGGCGAAGAAGGCCCTGCACGGGGTGCTGGCCCAGTAAGCTCCCGGCGGGCGCGGGGGCTAGCGCAGCACTGCGCCCGGATTGAGGATGCCCTGTGGGTCCAGGGCATCCTTGATCCGGCGGGTCAACCTCATCACGTCGTCACCGAGTTGTAGTGGCAGCCAATCTCTTTTGAGCCGGCCGATGCCATGCTCGCCGGTGATGGTGCCACCCATCGCGATCGCCAGTTCCATGACCCGGGCGAACGCTTGACGGGCGCGTGCGCTCATATCCGGATCTTCGGCATCGAACACCACCACCGGGTGGGTGTTTCCGTCACCGGCATGCGCGACGACGCAGATCAGTACGTCGCAGTCGTCGGCGATGCGCTTGATGCCGGCCACCAGTTCCGGCAGGTCGGGTACGGGCACCGTCACGTCCTCGAGGTAGAACGTGCCCAATCGCATCAGGGCCAGGCCGACCAGCCGGCGGGCGGCGGTGAACGCGGCGCCCTCGTCCGGATCATCTGTCGCGTAAACCTCAGTGGCACCGGATGTTTCGCATGCCTCGACGATGTGGGCGATCTCCTCTTGGGCAGCGCCCGGCGCGTCGGATTGAACCAGCAGCATCGCCTCTGCCGAGCGATCCAGGCCCATGTGGCGGTAGTCCTCGACGGCGTTGATGGTGGCGTGGTCCATCAACTCCAGCATCGCCGGCCGGACCTTGTCGGTGATGGCCACCACCGCGTCTGCGGCGTCCTGTACCGAGCCGAACAGCGCGACCGCGGTCGACGCCGGAGGCTGCGCCGGGATCAGCCGGAGGGTGAGCTCGGTGATCACCCCGAGGATGCCCTCGGAACCGACGAACAACTTCGTCAACGACAGGCCGGCAACGTCTTTCAGCCGCGGGCCGCCCAACCGCACGGCCGTGCCGTCGGCCAGCACCACCTGCATGCCCAACACGTAATCGCTGGTGACTCCGTACTTCACACAGCACAGCCCGCCGGCGTTGGTCGCCGCATTCCCGCCGATCGAGGAGATGTCGACCGAACCGGGGTCGGGCGGGTACCACAGCCCGTGCTCAGCGGCTGCCCGCTTCACCTCTGAGTTCAGCAGACCGGGTTGCACCACCGCGGTGCGGCTCGCGGTATCGATGCGGATGTCGCGCATGCGTTCGGTGCTCAAGATGATGCCGCCGTCGACTCCGTTGGCGCCGCCGGCGAGCCCGGATCCCGCGCCGCGGGGCACTACGGGAACACCGTGTGCGCTCGCCCACCGCAGCACTGCCTGCACATCCTCGGTGCCGGCGGCACGCACCACGGCCCGCGCTCGTCCCGCCTCCGGGTCGAGCGCGGCGTCGCGGCGATAACCCTCGATCACGGCGGGGTCGGTGATCACCGCGCGGTCCGGCAGTTCGGCGGCCAGCGTGGCGATGTCGGTGTCCGGGGTGGACATCACCGGAAGTTTAGTAACTGGAAGCGACGTCCGTGGTGTTCTCAGCGTCGGCGCGGGCCCTGGCCCGGGCCCAGGTCAGGAACTCGGCGACGGCATCGGCCGTGTAGTGCCCGCGGGGTGAGCCGAAGATGTCGAACGCGTGCTGGGCGTGCGGAATCTCGGCGTAGATCACCGGCGAGTTCGACACCTCGCGCAGCGCTTCGACGAACTCGCGGCCTTCGCGTACCGGGATGAGGGAGTCGTTGGTGCCGTGCAACACGAAAAACGGTGGAGCGTCGGGGTGTACCAGCGTGATCGGTGAGGCGTCCTTGTACACCTGGCCATGGGTGGCCAGCGGCTTCTTGACGATCAGTCGCTCCAGGATCTCCATGAACTCGGCCCGGCCGGTGCCTGTGCTGCTGAACCAGTCATAGCGGCCGTAGACGGGCACCGCAGCTGCCACCGACGTGTCGGCGTCCTCGAAACCCGGCTGCCATTTGGGGTCGTTGGGGGTCAGCGCGGCCAGCGCGGTGAGATGGCCGCCCGCCGATCCGCCCGTGATGCACACCGCGTCGGGATCACCGCCGTACTCGGCGATGTTGGCCTTCACCCAGGCCAACGCCTGCTTCACGTCGATGATGTGGTTCGGCCAGGGGTGGCGCGGGCTGATCCGGTAGCCGATCGACACGCAGATCCAGCCCTGCTCGGCCAGGTGACTCATCAGCGGATACGACTGCGGTCGGCGCATGCCGATCATCCACGCCCCGCCCGGCACCTGCAGCAGCACCGGCGCCTTGCCGTCGAGCGGCAGGTCCGGACGCATCCAGATGTCGGCGAGGTTGGCCCGGTGCGGGCCGTAGTGCACGGTCTTGCGTGCGTAGCGGCGCCGGCTCATCGAGGTGGCGTACACCTCGCCGCGACGCAGGGGCCGCAGGGCCGACGGGTACTCGTCGGCGAGCGCCTCGCGCACCGGATCTTCGAAGTAGGGCCGGGACTGCACACCGCGACGGTGCACCAGCACCAGCAGCGCCCAGGAAATCGCCTTGAGCAGCAAAGAGATTCGGCCGCTCGTGGACCGGTAATCGCCACGGATACCGCGGCGCAGTGCATCGAGGGCCGACCCGGTGATCACCAGCGGAGCGTTTTCCGAGGTCGGCCAGCCGAAGGCAAAGGCCAGGACGGTGCTGTAACCCTTGCGTCCGATCGGCTTCACCGCGTTGGCGGCGTTGAGCAGCTCAGCGGCCGCTGCGAGCAGCCGTCTTCGTAGTGCATGATGGCGGTCAGCCATTCACCTTCTCCTGGAGTTGGCGCCGGTCGATCTTGCCGGTGCTGTTGCGCGGCAACTCGTCGAGCACGGCGATCTCCCTCGGCACTTTGTAATTGGCCAGATTCTCTCGAACATACGCCTTGAGGTCCTCGGGGCTGATGGCGCCGGAGAGCACCACGAACGCTGCCAGACGTTGTCCGAACTGTTCGTCCTCGACACCGATCACGGCCGCTTCGGCGACATCGGAGTGGCCGGCCAGCACCTTCTCCACCTCGATGGGGTACACGTTCTCGCCGCCGGAGACGATCATCTCGTCGTCGCGGCCCACCACGAACAGGCGGCCTGCCGCATCGAGGTAGCCCACGTCGCCCGAGGACATGAAGCCCTCGTGGAAGTCTTTCGTGGTGCCGGAGGTGTAGCCGTCGAACTGGGTCGAGTTGCGTACGTAGATGGTGCCCACTTCGCCGGCGGGGACCTGCCGGAACTCCGCGTCGAGAATGCGAATGTCGGTGCCCTCGGCGGGTTTACCCGCGGTGTCGGGTGCGGCGCGCAGATCGGCCGGTGTCGCGGTGGCGATCATCCCGGCCTCGGTGGCGTTGTAGTTGTTGTAGATGATGTCGCCGAACCGGTCCATGAACGCGGTGACGACGTCGGGACGCATGCGCGATCCAGATGCCGCGGCGAATCGCAGCGAGCGTCCGTCGTAGCGATTCAGCACGTTCTCCGGCAATTCCATGATCCGGTCGAACATCACCGGCACCACGCACAGGCCCTTGGCCCGGTGCCGGTCGACCAGCTCGAGGGTGGCCTCGGGATCGAACTTGCGCCGGGTGACGATGGTGCAGGCCATCGACGCCGCGAAGGCCAACTGGGAGAAGCCCCACGCGTGGAACATCGGCGCGACGATCACGACCCGCTCTTCGGTGTGCCACGGGGTGCGATCCAGAATGGCCTTCAGCACCTCGGGGCCACCGCCGGAATGCTTGGCGCCCTTGGGAGTTCCCGTGGTCCCGGAGGTCAGCAGGATTACTCGGCTCTTCTCGGCCGAGCGGCGCGGCTCCTCGCCGCGGTGCTCCTCGACGAGTTTGGCGACGGTGAGGTTGTGGGCGTGGGTGTCGGTCCAGGCGACGATCCGTGCGACGTTCGGATGCGCGCCGAGTGCTTGATCAAGAGTGCCGGTGAACTCTTCGTCGTAGATGACGGCATCCACGGCTTCGCGGTTGAGCACCTCGGCCATGGCCGGAGCGGCGAACGACGTGTTGAGCAGCAGCACGTCGGCGCCGATGCGGTTGGCGGCGATCAGCGACAGCACGAAGCCGCGGTGGTTGCGCGCCATGATGCCGAGAACTTTCGGCTCACCACCCGGCAGCGCCTGCAGGCCGGCGGCCAGCGCATCGGCCTGTTGGTCGACCTGCTGCCAGGTCAGCGTGCCGAGTTCGTCGACCAGGCCCGGCCGGTTCGGGCAGCGCTGCGCTGAGGCCGCGAAACCCGAAGTGACGCCCATGTTTTCGCGCGCCATCGCGGTGGCGATGCGCAGATACTTGTCCGGGCGCATCACCGTGATGATTCCGGCCCGCCGCATGGTGGTGACCAGGCCGACGGTGTCGGTTACGCGGTCCAGCGGTCCGGTCAGCAGATCAAGCGGATTCACCGGTGCTCAGCCGATCACCGGAAAGCGGCGCTCTTCGGCCAGCTCGTCCAGCGCACGCTGCATCACCCTGCGGACGTGAGCGTCGACCTCGTCGATGTCGGGGTCTTCACCGAACTCGGCTGCGATGTCGATGGGCGGCAGCGTCTTCATCACGATCTTGCTGGGCAACGGCACATTGAGGGGCAGCACCGCCGAGAGGCCGAACGGGAAACCGAACGACACCGGCACGATCTTGGTGCGGGCCATCCGCGCTATCGGGCCGAGCGCCTTGGCCAGCCCGGTGCCGCGGGACAGGAAGAGCTGGGTTTCCTGGCCACCGATGCCGACCATCGGGACGATCGGAACGCCGGCGTTGATGGCGGCCTTGATGTAGCCCGTGCGTCCGCCGAAGTCGATCTTGTTGGCCGACAGCGTGGGCCGGTACACGTCGTAGTCACCGCCGGGGAACACCACGACGACGCCACCCGAGCGCAGCGCCTCGTCTGCGTTCTCGTGGCTGGCCCGGATGAAGCCGGTCTTCTTGAAGAAGGCCGCGGTCGGGCCGGTCATGAGCATGTCGTGGCTGAGGGTGTAGACGGGCCGCTCGTAGCCGAACTTCTCGTAGAAGCCCGTCGCGAACACCGGCACGTCCAGGGCGAACAGGCCACCGGAATGGTTCGACACCACCAGCGCGCCGCCCTTGGGGAAGCTGTCCAGCCCCCGTATCTCGGCCCGGTGGTAGCCCTTGATGAGCGGCCGCAGCAGGCCCATGACCTTCTCGGTCAGGCCCGGATCCCATTTGGTGATTTCGGACGGGTCGATGTCGGTCGCAGCCACAGGGTCCCCCTGATGTGGATTGGAACGTGTTCTAGTTTTGCTAGTGTACCCAGCTCGCGGGCAAAAAACCCATTTGCTCCCTGCGTTCGTCCAGCTACCGCCCAGTAGCTGCGGTCGATCCTCTCAAAATCGCGGGTCCGGCATGGTCAGCTCTGCTATTTCGCCGGTGACATTGCGCCGGGCCTGCTCCTCCCAGCGCTGCAGGCCGGGCGCCGTGTGGAAGATCGGGCCGGCGAGCAGTGCTGCGAGCACCCGCGCCCGCGCCGACCGGAATACGTCGTCGGGCACCGCCGCATACTCGTCGCGTACCGCGTCCGCATACTGCCGATAACGCGCCGCGGGCGCGCCCAGCACCGACAGATCGGCGTCGCTCAGCACCGCGGCATTGACGTCGCCGGCGTCGACTTTGTGGGACTTGGTCGCCAGCACCAGTCGAGCCACTTCCTCGCGGTCGGCCGATCCGTCCAACAGCCGGCGGGCCAGCATCGCCGAGCGGTCTTCGTTGTCGTCGCGGCCGATGTCGTAGATCGCGTCGTGGAACCACGCCGCGAGCTCGACGGCTTCCCGGTCGAAGTGCAGTCCGTCGTCGGCAAGGGTTCCTATCGCGTCGAGCACCTCACGCAGGTGCGCGACGTTGTGGTGCCTGCGGTGGGATTCCGACCAGCGGGCCAGCAAATCCTCCCGCAGGGCCTCGGTGAGATGGGCAGCCATGGGTCCAGTGTGCGCCGCGGTTGACCTCAACCGTTGTTGAGGCAGCATCATTGAGCGTCATGGGATTAGACCTCGCCGCCTACTTCGACCGGATCGGCTATCAAGGCCCGGCGTCAGCCGATGTGGAAACGCTGCGCAACGTCGTCGCCGCCCACGGACGGTCGATCCCGTTCGAGAACCTGGACCCGTTGCTGGGTGTCCCGGTGTCCGACCTCAGCGCGCAAGCTTTGGGCGACAAGCTCATCACGCGCCGCCGCGGTGGCTACTGCTACGAGCACAACGGCCTTCTCGGCTACGCCCTGGACGAGCTCGGGTACGGCGTCGAGCGGCTGGCCGGTCGGGTGGTGTGGATGAAAGAGCCCGATGCCCCTCTGCCCGCACTCACCCACAATGTGCTGGCGGTGACGGTTCCCGACGAGGCCGGACGCTTCCTGGTCGACGTCGGGTTCGGCGGGCAGACGTTGTCCTCGCCGATCCGACTGCATGCCGGCGCTGTGCAGCAGACCCGCCACGAGCCGTACCGGCTGCTCGAGCTGCCCACGCTCAACGAGCCGGAATATGAGCTGGCCGCGCAGGTTCGCGGGCAGTGGCAGCCGCTGTACCGGTTCACCACGGCGCCGCAACCGCGCATCGACCTGGAGGTCGGAAGCTGGTATGTGTCAACGCACCCCGGTGGGGTGTTCGTCGTCGGTCTGACCGCGGCGTTGGTCACCGATGACGCCAGGTTCAACTTGCGCGGGAGAAACCTGGCCATCCACAGCCGTGGCAATACCGAACGGATCCGATTCGACACGGCCGCACAGGTTCTCGAGGCGCTCACCGAGCGGTTCGGCATCAACCTGTCCGATCTCGACCCGGATGTCGACGTCGAAGCCCGGGTGGCGCAGGTGCTCGACAGCTGATCCTGGCCCGGGCAACCACAGCAGGAAATGTCATGTTCCCGGCGCGGTCGGCCGACCATACTCGGTGACCGTGGAGGACCAACCGAACAGACGCGACCGGCTGCGTGAACTGCTCGACGCCGTCGTCGACGACGACAACTCGGGCGTCGGCGACATGGCGCGCAGCAGCTACGCCTCGGAGTTCCACTTCTCCCGGGAGGTACGCCGGCTCACCGGAGAGCCGCCTGCGGCGCTGCGCCGACGGGTCATGCTGGAGCGGGCGGCCTGGCGGTTGCAGCAGGGTGCCGGCGTGGCGGAGGTGGCCGAGACCGAGGGCTGGTCGTCGGCGGAGGTGTTCTCCCGGGCGTTCCGCCGGGCGTTCGGTGTGCCACCGTCGCGCGCCGGCGATGTCGGCTTCCGGTTGACCGCCCCCAACGGTGTCCACTTCCATCCGCCCCAGTCGTTGTGGTGCGATGCCGACCCGGGCGAGGCATCCGGGCCGGATATCGCCCAGTTCATGCTCGTGCACGATGTCGCCGACACCGAATACCTGATCGGTGTCGGCGGCCGGCTCTCCGAACAGCAATGGGCCCAGGATGTTTCACCGGGGCAGGTGGTCTTGGACTGGGACGGTCCGGAGCCCAGCGTCGCCGCGGTATTGGGAGCGATCGTGTGGACCAAGGAGGTCTGGCTGGCGACCATCGAGGGCAGGGATTTTCCCTCGCGTGACGTGACCCGCAAGGCGGCGGCCGGGCAACTCGCCGCGCACCACCGCGTCATCGGAAAGCGTTGGACCACACTGATATCGGAGTACTCAGCGGCAGGACGGCTCGGCGACACCGTGATCGACGCACTGTGCGATCCGCCGGAATCCTTTCAGCTGTACGGGATCATCGCGCATGTGCTGACCTACTCCGCGCATCGGCGCGCACTGGTACGGGGCATGTTGGCCCGACATGGTCTCGAAGTGGACCGTGGCGACCCACTGGAATGGATGAGGAGGGACTGACCGGTGAAGACCGTGTACTACACCGCGTCGAGCTTGGACGGGTTCATCGTCGATACCGACGACAGCCTGGACTGGCTGATCACCCGCAACATCGATCAGCACGGCCCATTCGGCTACGACGAGTTCATCAAGACGATCGGGGCACTGGTGATGGGTTCGGCCACCTATGAGTGGATCCTGAAGGACCAGCCCGGTGAGTGGATGTACGAGCAGCCGACGTGGGTGTTGACGCACCGGCCGCAGATCATCGCCGCCGGGCATCCGGTGCAGGTGTTCTCCGGAGACATCGCCGAACTGCAGCCGAGCCTCGTCGAGGCGGCGGCAGGTAAGGATGTCTGGGTGGTCGGCGGAGGCGACGTCGCCGCGCAGTACGTCGCGGCCGGGTTGATCGACGAGATGGTGGTCAGCTACGCGCCGTGCACTCTGGGGGCGGGGTCGCCGGTCTTGCCGGTCCGCTCCGAGTGGGTGCTGGCCGAATCCGCGCCCAACGGTGAGTTCGTCTGCGCCCGATGGGTCAGGGCGACGGCCGACTGAGCCGGGGGACACCGTTACGGCGGACGAATTCCCTTGACTTGATGAGGAATTCGAGTTGCCGAGCGACATCGTGCAACGGTTCGACAGATCTTGAGGACCGGCACAACACCACGACCCCCTCGAGTGCCGCTATGCACATCACCGCAAGCGATGACGCGTCGGATTCGTCGAAGCCATCGGCGGTGAAGGCTCCGGCCAGGTCCGTGCGCCAGCGGTCGAAGATCGCGGCCGCGGCCGCGGCCAGATCGGGCTCTTCGTCCGGTGCGGCGATCGCCACCGCGACCACCGGGCAGCCGGAACTGAAGTTACTTCCGGTGAGTACCCGTTCCCAGAACTCGACGAATCGGTGCACCAGATCCCATGCGCTGCCGGATGTTTCGGCGCCCACCACGCGACCGATGGTGTCCGCGGCGTATTGCAGCGCCTCGATCAGCATCTGCCGGCGGCCGCCGGGGAAATGGTGATACACCGACCCGCGTGGCGCACCGCTGCGGGCGAGCACTTCGTCGATCGTGACGCCGGCGGCGCCCCGCTCACGCAGAACCTCCACCGCACTGCCGAGCATGCGGGCGCGGGTCGAGCCACGCTTGTTGCGCGGCTTCGTGGCGGTGTCAGGCGACGCGGTCATGAAGGAACTGCGAGGAACAGCGAAGGAGCATCCGGGGGGTGATGACACGCACCGGGGTGTGGGGTGTGCGAACCCGACGGCTGAACCGGTGACCGGCGAGATTGAGTTCGACGACCCACATCGCGCACCGCCCTTCTATGTCATCCACCATAGAAATGATGGAATCCTCGCATGATGTCGAGTATCCGACAGGCATGCTGGTGTGTAAAAGACTAGCAGGTTAACTGCTTCTGAACAGGTTCTCCCTGTGTCGCGAGGCTCCACCAAAATTATGGTGCCTTGCATAATTCTGTGAGCCGGCGTTGACTGCTCCCATGACGACCGACCCGGCATTCGAAACCCTCACGCTGCAGCGGGACGGCCACGTCCTGCTGATCGGACTGAACCGTCCGGACAAACGCAACGCGTTCAACGTCGCGATGCTCACCGATCTCGCCCTCGCCTACGGACTGCTCGAATCCGATGACGACCTGCGCGTCGGTGTGTTGTTCGCGCACGGGGCGCACTTCACCGCAGGCCTCGATCTCGTCGACGTGGCGCCGTATGTGGCCAGTGGCGATCTACCCATGCCCGAAGGCGGACGTGACCCGTGGCGCCTCGACGGCGACTGGACGAAACCGGTGGTCGCCGCGGCCCAGGGCCGATGCCTGACCCTCGGTATCGAACTGCTGCTGGCCGCCGATATCCGTGTGGCGGCGCAGGACACCCGGTTCGCCCAGATCGAGGTGTTACGCGGCATCTACCCGTTCGGGGGTGCCACCTTGCGCCTACCGCGCCAGACCGGCTGGGGCAATGCCATGCGGTGGCTGCTCACCGGTGACGAGTTCGATGCCGCCGAGGCACACCGGATCGGGCTGGTCCAGGAGGTCACGCCCGATGCCGACACCGCTCTCATCCGCGCCACCGAGATCGCGCACACGATCGCCGACCGGTCCGCGCCGCTCGGTGTCCGGGCCACTCTCGCGTCGGCACACCTTGCGCACACTGACGGGGACGAAGCCGCGATCGCACGGCTGCGGCCCGTGATCGCCGAGCTGTTCGCGACGGCCGACGCCGCCGAAGGCGTGCAGTCCTTCATCGAACGCCGGGCCGCGAACTTCGTGGGCCGCTGAGGGAAATCAGCCGGCGGACTCCAGCGCGACCAGGGCCGCGGCCACCGCGAAGAACTTGTTGGACCCGAGCTGGCGCACGGTCTTGATGTTGAACGCCGCGGCGAGGTGCTCGGCGTCGGCGTCGGTCACCCCGGCGAGCGCCGCAGGCGAGGCATCCAGGATCTCCCCGAGGGACTTGTCCTCGTATGTCTTGTCGAGCGACTTGGCCAGATCAACGGAAACTGCCATGGAAATCTCCTTGCGTCTCGGTGTCGGATAAGCCCGCGCCAGGCTAGTTGGCGAACCTGAATATTGACTGCCGGTGCGACGTGGGCCAAACGAAAAGCGCCCTGAAACCGCAGTCCCAGGGCGCCTTTACGATTTTCGAGGAGTTTTACTCCGGGGTGTAGCCAAACGGCAGCAGCACGCTCTTGGCCTGGGTGTAGGCGTCGATGCCCTCGGGGCCGTTCTCGCGTCCGATGCCCGAGTTCTTGTAACCGCCGAACGGTGCGCCCGGATCGAAGGCATACATGTTCACCGCGTAGGTGCCGGTGCGGATCTTCGAGGCGATCTGGACGGCCTTGGCGAAGTCCGTCGTGTACACGCTGCCGGCCAGGCCGTACGGCGAGTCATTGGCGATGCGCACCGCGTCTTCCTCGGTGTCGAACGGGATCACCACGAGCACCGGCCCGAAGATCTCCTCCTGGGCGATGGTCATCGAGTTGTCGACGTCGGCGAACACGGTCGGCTGAACGAACCAACCCGAATCCAGCCCCTCGGGACGGCCGCCGCCGGTGACGATGCGCGCACCCTCTTCGAGGCCCTTCTTGATGTAGCCCTCGACCCGGTCGCGCTGCTTCTCGGAGATCAGCGGGCCGATCATCGAGGCCGCATCGTCGGGCAGGCCAACCGGCATGGCGGCGACGGCTGCCGAGAGCTTTTCGACGATCTCGTCGTAGCGCGACCGCGGCGCCAGAATGCGAGTCTGGCCCACACATGCCTGACCACAGTTCATCAGGCCTGAGAACACCAGCATCGGGAGCGTGGAATCCACGTCGGCATCCTCGAGGATGATCGCCGCGGACTTGCCACCGAGTTCCAGCGTGCAGGGCTTGAGCTTCTCGGCGGCGATCTTGCCGATCTCCTTGCCGACACCGCTGGAGCCGGTGAAGGTGAACTTGTCGAGCTCAGGATTGGCAGTCAGCGCGCGGCCGGTCTCAGGGCCGCCCGGCACGACCGACAGCACGCCCTCGGGCAGGCCGGCCTCGGTCAGCACCTCGGCGAACAGGTTGGTGGTCAGCGGTGTCTCACCGGCCGGCTTGAGCACCACCGTGCAGCCGGCGAGCAGAGCCGGGCCCAGCTTGTTGCAAGCCAGGAAGAAGGGCACGTTCCACGCGATGACGGCGCCGACGACGCCGATCGGCTCTTTGATGACCAGGGTCTGGCCGTAGATGCCGTCGCGGATGTCTTTCCAGTCGTACTTGTCGGCCGCGCCGGCGTAGTACTGCAGGCTCGATACCCCCGCGCCGAACTGCATCATGTCGACGATGGTCGGCGGCTGGCCGGTCTCCAGCTTCAGCAGGTGCTTGAACTCCTCGGCCCGCTCGTTGATGAGCTCCACGGCCTTGGCCAGCACGGCCTGGCGCTCCTCGGGCGACATCTGGGGCCAGGGGCCCTCGTCGAACGCCTTGCGGGCAGCGGCGCACGCGGCGTTGACATCGGCTTCGGCGGCCAGTGGCACCTGACCGACCTTTTCTCCGGTGGCAGGCGAGAAGACTTCGATGACCTCGGTGGTCGACGGTTCAACCCAGTGGCCGCCGATGAACAGCTTGTCGAACTCGGTGCGCGTGGCGGTGGAACTCTGTGTCATGAGCGTCACACTACCCAGATTTCGGCCAAACGAGAACCTGTTCCAGTTGGTCGGTTCACCGAGGCTGCAGAACCAGCACCAGATTGCTCACCAAGAACTCCCGCAACCCCGGCACCGACGTCATCCACCACGCCCATCGTGGGTGGTAGCGGGGAAATGCGGCGACCAGTGATCCGGTGGCGTGGGCCCATTGCAGGCCGTCGGCCGCCGACACCGCGAACAACGACGAGCCGTAGTCGTTCTTGGGTCGGTGACCGTGTCTGCGGGTGTAGCGCTCGGCGGCCCGGGCTCCGCCCAGATAGTGCGTCAACCCCATCTCGTGGCCGCCGAACGGGCCGAGCCACACCGTGTAGGACAACACCGCCAGCCCGCCGGGTTTGGTCACCCGCAGCATCTCGTTGCCCAGCCGCCACGGGTGCGGCACGTGCTCGGCGACGTTCGAGGACAGGCAGACGTCGACACTGTCGTCGGCGAACGGCAGGGCCATCCCGGAGGCCCGGACAAAGGTGCCTGACGCGGCATGTGCGGCCGGGCTCGGGCCGGATGTGGCCGCTCTCGCGGCTCCGGCATGCGCCTCGCGGGGGTCGGGTTCCACCCCGATGTAGTGCATGCCGGCCTGTTCGAACGCCGACGCGAAGTAGCCGGGCCCACCGCCGACGTCGAGGACTGTGCGGCCGGACGGGGATTCGCCGGTGGCCGCCGTCCACAGGTCGGTGGTCAAGGCGACGGTGTCGGTGGCCAGTGCCTCGTAAAACCGGGCCGGTTCGCTCTGCTCGAACCGGAATTGCGCCAGCAGACGCACCGATCGGCTCAGGGTTGCCCGGCGGGCGAAGCGCGCCGAGATGTTGCTGGGCTGCACCTGACCAACCTACTGACCGGTACCCTCAACACGATGTCTGCCCGTCCTGATCCACGCCTGCGGAGCGTCCTGCTCTTGTGCTGGCGCGATACCGGGCATCCCCAGGGCGGTGGCAGCGAGGCCTATCTGCAGCGGATCGGTGCCTGCCTGGCCGACGACGGTGTCAACGTCACGTTGCGCACCGCGCGCTACCCCGGAGCGGCTCGCCGCGAGGTGGTCGACGGTGTGCAGATCAACCGGGCGGGCGGCCCCTACAGCGTCTACATCTGGGCCGGGCTGGCCATGGTCGCCGCCCGCGTCGGCCTCGGGCCGTTGCGAGGGGTCCGCCCCGACGTGGTGGTCGACACCCAGAACGGGCTGCCGTTTCTGGCGCGGCTGGCGTTCGGCCGCCGGGTCGCGGTGCTGGTGCACCACTGCCACCGCGAACTGTGGCCGGTGGCCGGCCCGATGAAGGGCCGCATCGGCTGGTTCGTCGAGTCCAAGCTCTCCCCGCGGCTGCACCGTCGCAACCAGTACGTCACCGTGTCACTGCCCTCGGCCCGTGACCTCAATGAGCTCGGCGTGGATTCCGGCCGGATCGCGGTGGTGCGCAACGGGCTCGACGAGGCTCCCGGCCGCACACTGGAGCTGCCCCGGTCGACCAGCCCGCGGCTCGTTGTGCTGTCACGGCTCGTGCCGCACAAGCAGATCGAGGACGCGCTCGAGGCGGTCGCGGCACTGCGCGACGAGGTGCCGGGACTGCACCTGGACATCCTCGGCGGTGGATGGTGGCAGCAGCGGCTGGTCGAATACGCCAGATTGCTGGGCATCACGGACTCCGTGACATTCCACGGTCACGTCGATGAAGAGACCAAACACCGTGTGCTGCAGCAGAGTTGGGTGCACGTGCTGCCGTCGCGCAAGGAAGGTTGGGGGCTTGCCGTCACCGAGGCAGCCCAACACGGGGTGCCCACCATCGGCTATCGCGCGTCCGGTGGGCTGACCGATTCGATCGTCGACGGGGTCACCGGGCTGCTGGTCGAGGATCGCGACGCTCTGGTCGCCGGCATCCGTCAGCTTTTGAGTGACCCGGTCATGCGCGTGCAGCTGGGCAGCAAGGCGCAGACCCGGAGTGAGGAATTCTCCTGGAGGCTCAGCGCGGACGCGATGCGCGCCGTGCTGGGATGCGTGCACGAGGGCCAGTACGTCAGCGGGCTGGTGTAGTCCGCTGCCGACGCGCCGCCGCTAAGTGAGTCGGCCTGATCGTCCTGGTACGCGCCAGGAGCTGACGGCCATCCCGACCGCCCCGCCGACGAGGGCGAGCAGCCATACCAGGTGTGCGGCGATCAACAGGCTTCGGTGAGGCGAGGCCGCTCGATCACCGCCTAGCCGGTACACGGCGATATCGCCATCCCGATAGGCCACCGGCAGATCGAGTTTCGCCGGCGCACCGTTGGTTTCGACTACCAACCAGCCGACACCGGCGTCGGCCACCGCCTGCCGGTCTGCGCCTGAGCGCAGCAGGTCCTGCACCGCGCGGGCCCGCGTTCCCTCTCCGGGGACCACCTGGCCACCGATCAGCAGATCACCGGTCGTCAGCACCTCGGCGCGCAGCCAGCGGGGCAGCGGGTCGAGCACGGGAGCACTTCCAGCCCAATAGAATTGACGCATACTGTCCGGTGGCAACGCCACCACCGGCCGAGGGTCGGCGTTGATCTGCTCCGCCGCGGCGGCCCAGCCCGGCGGGTACTGAACCGCGCGCATCTGGTTGCCCACACCCCAGGCCAAGTCGGGTAACACCGCGATCAGCGCCGCGCAACCCACCGCGGCCGAAGCGGCCACGGGCACCCGCGCCCGGCGCAATGTGACCGGCGCGGCGGCAGCGGCCAGCACGTAGCCGGGCATGGCCAGGGCCACCCATTTCTGGCCGTCACGCAACACACCGAGCCCGGGCACCGCCCGGATCGTCGCGTCGACGAACTCCAGTCCGGGACCGGTGGCCATCGCAGCGGGGATCAGTACCGCGGCGCCGGCCAGGATCAGCAGCGGTACCGCGCAGCGGTTGCGGATCACGACGGGCACCCCGAGGGCGACGATGGCGAGCAGCGCCACAGTGGCCACCACCGCGAAAAGCGTTGCGCGCGAGTCGGGTACGGCGCCGCCGTTCCAGATGCCGCCGAGGCCGGCCAGGCTCCCCACGGTGGCCAGGCCGGGCTCGGCCCTGGCCGCGAAAGCGTGAACCCCGGCCGCCGACTCCGGGGATGACACTGTTCCGCCGACAGCCGCGGCCACCAGCCACGGCGTCGCGGCAAGCACTGCGGCGCCCAACGCGAGCGCGGCGACCCGCAGGCGTTCCCAGCCGGGCCCGGGCGCCGCGACGCACACGAGGGCAACCGTCGCGGCCAGCATCAGACCCGTCGGCGTCAACCCGGCCAGCGCGATCCAGAACAGCAATCCCCAGGCCACGGCAGAACGTGGCTCGGTGCGCAGCCGAAACGCGCACACCGCCACCCAGGGCAGGCAGCCGTATCCGACGAGCAGGCTCCAGTGCCCCTGCAGCAACCGCTCGGCCACATACGGATTCCAGACGGCCAGCGTCGCCGCGATGAACTGGCCCGGCAAACCCGATCCCAGGACGGTCGAGGCCAGTCGAGCGGCGCCCCAACCGGCCAGCCACAGACCGGCCACCAGCAAGACCTTGACCACCACCCCGCCGTCGAGCACGGCGGAGGTGATCGCGACGAAGAAGTCCTGGGGCAGCGCCCGTGGAGCGGCCTCGCCGAGCCCCAGCGCGGTATCGGTCAGATACGACTGCGGCGTGGAAACCGCGTCGCGTAAAAGCAGATAACCGGGCGCCAGAAGCGGCCCGGTTATCAGCAGAGACAATGCCAGCGCGTAGGCCGGCAGCACAGCAGAGCGCAAGCTCAGAGCGGCCGGTCCGGTGGTAGGTCGGACGGTCGTTGAGCCGGTAGTTTCTCGGTCTTGGCCTCGGCTCCCGGGACCTGGAAGCCCTGGGTGTCGAAGAAGCCGTGATCGGCGGTGTCGAGCCCGGGATCGATCAGCGTGGACTCGGCGCGCACCGCGAACGAACCCACGACGGCGCCGCCGACCAGGGCCAGCAGGCCGAGCGCGGCGAACGTGATCGGCAGGACACGGGTCCACAGCGACACCCGGTCGCGCTCGTCCTGAGCGGATGCGACCTGGGATTCGACGGTCTCGTCGTTGTAGGTGACCTTGTAGTCGACGTAGGTCACCTCTGGCTTGAGGGCGTCACGTGCGTAGTACTGGTAGCCGTGGTCCTGCGCCTTGACGATGGTGCCCGAAACCGGATCGACCCAGAAGGTGCGCTGCGCGGCGTAGAAGCGGTCCATCGTGATCCGCTCGTCGGGTTCGCCGGGCACACCCCACATCTCGGGGCTGGCGGTGACCGAACTGTCGGCGTCGTCTTCGTAGAGCGATGAGTACTTCACCGGCTCGGCCAGCTTGCCGTCGGAGTCGTAGCCCACGTTCTGGATGAACCGGTAGGTGGTCAACCCGTTGACGTCTTCTTCACCGTCGTAGTTCGCGTCGAACGGCTTCTGCGCGATCGGGTCGAAAACCGGGTAGGTCTTCTTCTCGGTGTCGAACGGGAACCGGTAGGTCAGGCCCTCGTGCGGCAGCGCGACGTTGGTCGGAGGCTTCTCCTCCTCGATGGCCCGCGGCTTCTGCAATGCCCCGCCGGGGTTGTTGTCGCTGGACACGGCCAGCGCGGTGCTGCGGTTCATGGTGACGGTGTCCACCAGCGCCAGCAGCAGGCCGGAGTCCTTCTGCCGATCGGTGCGCCGCAAGGTGCTGCCCACCTGCAGGGTCACCACCTCGGCGTTCGACGGAGACTCCACGCTGACCTGTTGCTGCAGTGCCACCGGCACATTGCGGTCGACGGAGAATTTCGGGGCCACCAGCGATTCAGGATCGAAAGCGGTCGCGGTCCCATCGCTGACGAGGCTCGCATCCAAGTTGAGCGGGATCTTGGCGATCTTGCCCTTGGTGTAGGTGGTCAGCAACAGTGCGGCAATCAGCAGGGCTGCACCCAGCCCCATCAGTCCGCATGCCGCGATACGCAGCGCCACTGCGCGGTTCAAACCGGGCCTCCTTCAGTGTGGGCCAACTCGTCGTGAGGCAAACCCGTTCGACCCTAACAGCACTATTTAAGGCCATCACTTACTCCGGTGACATCCCGGAGGTGCGTTGACCCGCAGTTTGGCGGGGTTGCCACGGCGCGGCACACTGGTCGCCGTGGCGACCGGAGTATCGGACCCGGAAACCGGTCAGGATTCCGGGTCGGATTCGGGGGTCGGCGGAACCCGTAGCTTCCTGCCGGCCGTCGAAGGCATGCGCGCGTGCGCGGCCATGGGTGTGGTGCTCACCCACGTCGCCTTCCAGACCGGACACACCACCGGGGTGAGCGGCCGGTTCTTCGGCCGATTCGACCTCGCGGTCGCGGTGTTCTTCGCGCTCTCGGGTTTCCTGCTGTGGCGCGGTCATGCCGCGGCCGCCCGCGGTCTGCGGCCGCGTCCGCGCAGCGGTCATTACCTGCGCTCCCGCATCGTGCGCATCATGCCGGGCTATGTGGTGGCCGTGGTGGTGATCATCCTGTTGCTTCCGGAGGCCAAGGCCGATCTGACGGTGTGGCTGGCGAACCTGACCCTGACCCAGATCTATGTGCCGCTGACGCTGACCGCGGGGCTGACCCAGATGTGGAGTCTGTCGGTCGAAGTCAGTTTCTATCTGGCGCTGCCGGTGCTGGCGCTGTTGGCGCGGCGGCTGCCGGTGCGGGCCCGCATCGGCGTGATCATTGCCCTGGCGGCGCTGAGCCTGTTGTGGGTGCGCATCCCGTTCTCCGGCACCACCGGGCTCAACCCGTGGAACTGGCCGCCGGCGTTCTTCTCCTGGTTCGCGGCGGGCATGGTGCTCGCTGAACTCACGGTGAGCCCATTCGGCTGGGTGCACCGGCTGGCCCGGCGCCGGGTGCTGATGGGCGTCATCGCCGCGGTGGCGTTCGGGATCGCCGCGTCGCCGCTGGCCGGCCTGGAAGGGCTGCGCCCGGGCTCGGTCGGCCAGGTGACGCTGAAAACGGCGATGGGCGCGATCGTCGCCGGCGCGCTGCTGGCTCCGCTGGTGCTCGACCGGCCGGACACCCGGCACCGGATTCTGGGCAACCGGGTGATGGTCACGCTGGGCCGCTGGTCCTACGGGCTGTTCGTCTGGCACCTCGCGGCGTTGGCCATGGTCTTCCCGATGATCGGCGAGTTCCTGTTCAACGGCCAGATGCTGGTGGTGTTGGTGCTGACCATGGTGTTCGGCTTCGCGCTGGCCGCCGTGAGTTACGCGTTGGTGGAATCACCGTGCCGGGAGGCGTTGCGGCGCTGGGAATACCGGAACGAGAGGCCGGTGCCGCCGTTGGACAGTTCGATCACCGACCAGCCCGAGCCCGCCCCGGTCGCGCGATGACCTCGCCGCGCACGGCGGGCGTGGGTCATCTCAGTACCCGCCCTTGCGGTCGAAGATCCGGCGCGGGTTGTCGACGAGCATCGTGGTGATCTGTTCCTCGGTGACCCCGCGCTCACGCAGCGCGGGCAGGACGTCGTCGTGGATGTGCAGGTAATGACTGTTGGGCAACGCTGTCGCGGTCATCTCATCGGGCAGCGCGTCGAAATAGCACCAAGTGTCGTGGGAGAGCACCATCTTCGCGGCGTGGCCGCGCTCGCACATGGTCGCGACGGTTGCCACCCGCTCCTCGAACGGTAGGTAGACGTCGACGCCGAAGCGGTCCATGCCGATGTAGGAACCGTTGGCGATCAACTCTTCGAGATAACCGATGTCGGTGGTGTCGCCCGAGTGCCCGATCACCACCCGGGAAAGGTCGACACCCTCGGCGGCGAAGATGTGCTGCTGCTCCAGACCGCGCCGGGTGCCCGCGTGGGTATGGGTGGTGATCGGTGCGCCGGTCTGTCGGTGGGCCTGGGCGACGGCCCGTAGAACGCGCTCGACGCCGGGGGTGACACCCGGCTCGTCAGTGGCGCACTTGAGGATCGCCGCCTTGATCCCGGTGTCTGCGATGCCATGTTCGATGTCGCGGACGAACATCTCGGTCATCGGGTCGGTCTGGCCCGCCGCGGGCGCGTTGAAGTGCAAGGCCAGCGGCAGGTCGTTGTAGGTGTAGAAGCCCGTGGCGACGACGATGTTCAGGTCGGTGGCCTCGGCGATCCGGGCGATGCGCGGAATGTAGCGGCCGAGTCCGATCACCGTGAGGTCGACGATGGTGTCGACGCCGCGGGATTTGAGTTCGGTGAGCCGCGCGATCGCATCGGCTTCCCGGCTGGCGTCGTCGCCCCACGACTCCGGGTAGTTCTGGACCAGCTCGGTCGTCATGATGAAGACGTGCTCGTGCATGAGGGTGACGCCGAGGTCGGAGGTGTCGATGGTTCCGTGGGCGGTGTTGACTGTCGGCACCAGCCCGATGCTAGGTGGATCAGTCCGCCGTGTGCGGGGATTCAGGCCAGTCCCTGGTAACGGTGCCCGCGCCGTCGAGTCCCCAGCTGATGATCCGGCGGGGCGCGATCCGGATGATGTCGCCGCTCAGCCCGCCGTCGGTGGTGCCCGCTCCCGGCAATACCGTTGCCGTACCGCGGATTTCGATTCCGCGAGCTTCGGGTGGATGTACTGAGAGCACCGTGTCGACGATGAACGCCACCTGCGGATTGCGAAGCGCGTTGCGCCACTTCTGCGTCGACGCCAGGGCGTGGCCGACGATGTCGATGCCGGCCTCGTCGGGACTCAGGTGGACACCGACCGGTCGGATCTGTGGGTCGCCGTTGCGGCCGACCGTGGCGAGCCGCCCGATCGGTTGGTCGCGCAGATAGGCGAGTTCGGCAGCGGTGAATGTCATGATGTCTGCTTCCTGTCGTGGTCTTCCAGGTATTGGTGCAGCCGGTTGAATACCTTTTCGACGCAGTCGAGTTCGCCGGGGCGAATGTGGTCGAAGAAGAGCTCGTGTACCGATTGGGTGTGCAACGGCACCGCTTGGCGCAGTGTGTCCATGCCGCTGGCGGTGAGCACGGCTCGGTGCCCCCGGTGATCCTCGGGAACCGGTTCGCGCAGAACCAGCCCCCGCTTGGTCATCGAGGTGATCTGGTAGGTGATCCGGCTGCGGGAGAACACCATCTTGTCGGCGAGTTCGCTCATCCGCAGCCGGTGCTGCGGAGCTTCCGACAGCAGCATCAGCACGTGGTAGTCCATCAGCGTCAGGCCGGTCGTCTCGCGTAGCCGTTCATCGAGTTTGGTCTCCAGCCGCAGGCTGGCCTCGATGTAGGGCCGCCAGGCCCGCTCCTGCGCGGTGGACAGGTGCTGTGCCATCGCCGTCACCTCCTCGATTCAGTGATTCTAATTTTAACCTCTTTTCGGCCGTTCCTTGAAATAAACCGGACTCAAGCCTAGTTTCAGATAGTACAAATCTTAACTACTTTGACGGGAGCTCGCCATGACCACCAATTTCGGCCTGATCGACCCAGATGACGCCGTCGTCCTGCTGATCGATCACCAGTCCGGGTTGTTCCAGGTCGTCAACGACCAGGCGCATGACCAGGTCCGCCAACATGCTGTGGCGCTGGCCAAACTCGCGAAGCTGGCCGGCCTACCGGTCATCACGACAGCGTCGGTCCCCCAAGGTCCCAATGGCCCGCTGATCCCGGAGATCCACCAGATCGTTCCCGAAGCCGTCTACGTGCCGCGCAATGGCGAGATCAACGCGTGGGACACCCCGGCCTTCCGCGAAGCCGTCGCCGCCACCGGACGCAAGACCCTCGTCATCGCTGCCGTGATCACCTCGGTCTGCCTGGTCGAGCCGGCGCTGAGCGCGCTCGCCGACGGGTATCAGGTGTATGCGGTGATCGACGCCTCCGGCACCTATTCGCAGGTGTCGCAGCAGACCGCGATGGCGCGACTCGTGCAGGCCGGCGCCGTGCCGATCGACACCGCGGCCGTCGCCAGCGAGGTGCAGCGGACCTGGAACCGTCCCGAGGCCGCCGAATTCGCGGAGCTGTACTCCGGGGTCATGACGAACTACCGGTTGCTCATCGAGTCCTACGACCGCGCGCAGGCCGAGGCCACCGGCAGTGCCGGTGCCGACGCTGAACGAAAACTGGCTGCCGCGGTCTGACGGCGGATCCACCACACAACAATCCGAAAGGGCAGTGCCATGACCAGCGAACCTATTCGCGACCCCGTCACGGACCAATTGCTGACGCCGCAGAACGCGGCGTTCGTCATCATCGATTATCAACCGGTACAAGTGAACTCGATCGCGTCGATGGACCGGCAACTGCTGGTCGACAACATCGTCGGCGCGGCCAAGGCGGCGGTGGCCTACGGTCTTCCGATCGTCCACTCGACCGTCAATGTCAAGACCGGCCTCAACAAGCCGCCGATTCCACAGCTGCGCGCCGTGCTCGGCGACCATCCCACTTACGACCGCACCACGATCAACTCTTGGGAGGACACCGAGTTCCGCGAGGCTGTCGAAGCGACCGGTCGCAAGAAGCTCATCATGACCGCCCTGTGGACCGAAGCGTGTCTGACCTTCCCGGCGCTCGACGCCCTCAAGGACGGCTACGAGGTATACGTGGTGGTGGATGCCGTCGGAGGCACGTCGGTCGCCGCGCACGAGGCCGCCCTGCGTCGAATCGAACAGGCCGGTGCAACGTTGATCAGCGTTCCCCAGCTGTTCTGTGAGCTGCAACGAGATTGGGCACGTGGCCAGACGGTTCCAGCGTTCATCAACCTGTTCATCGAGACCGGCGGCACCGCCGGCATCCAGTTCGCCTACGACAAGGAGTGACGACATGACCCATCGCATTGACTGGGACCAGGCATATCAGGCTGACGAGGCGCCCGCCTGGAGTATCGGTGCGCCGCAGCCGGAGTACGCCGCGATCATCGATGCCGACGGCGCGGTACGCGGTGAAGTGCTCGATGCCGGCTGCGGGCATGCCGAGCTGGCACTGGCCGTGGCGGTGCGTGGCCACACCGTCGTCGGTATCGACCTGAGCCCGACAGCCGTGGCGGCCGCAGCCGCGGCCGCCGAGGAACGGGGCCTGCCAAACGCGACGTTCGCCGCCGCCGACATCTCGTCGCTCACCGGGTATGACGGGCGGTTCGGCACGATCTTCGACAGCGGGTTGCTGCACGCGCTACCGAATGAGCTACGCGACGGCTATCTGCACTCGATGCACCGCGCGGCCGCGCCCGGTGCGCGGTTCTACGTTCTGGCCTTCGGCACGGGCGCATTCGCAGAGCACGATGGTCCGGGCCCGACTCAGTTCACCGAAGATCAGTTGCGCGAAGAGGTTTCGAAGCACTGGCGGGTCGACGACATCCGTCCGGCCCAGTTGCACGCGGCCTTACCCGAAGGCCGCACGCAGATGCCCGGGTTCCTGGTGACCGCGACGAAGGCCTAGTTGGCGGCTTCGACCACGGCCAGCACCTCAGGGGTGGCCGGGTCGAGGATGTCGTCGAAGTCGTGGTGCTTCTGCACGTACTTGGCGACATACGGGCAGACGGCGACTATGCGCTTGCCTGCTTCGCGGGCATCGGTCAGGGCGGCGGACACCAGTTCGCCCGCCAGGCCGCGGCCGCCGAACTTGTCGTCGATCTCGGTGTGGTAGAAGATGCGCTGATCGCCGGAGTCGACATAGGCCGCGAGGCCGGCATGTTCACTGTCGACAGTGATCTCGTAGTGGCGTGCTTCGGGAATGTTGCGGACTTCAGCCATGTCCTCACTATGCCGCAGTGGCACTGGCACGATCAGTGGGATGGCGGACCGAGCAACGTCGACGTGGGCGCCGTTGGCGTCGCCGATCTACCGGGCGCTGTGGATCGCACAGTTCGTCTCCAATCTGGGGACGTGGATGCAGACGGTGGGCGCCCAGTGGATGTTGGTCGGGGATCCGCGGGCCCCGGTGCTGGTGCCGTTGGTGCAGACCGCCACCACGCTGCCGGTGATGCTGCTGGCCCTGCCGTCGGGCGTGCTCGCGGATCTGGTCGACCGGCGCCGGTTGCTGCTGGCCACCCAGGGCGCCATGGCCGCCGGGGTGGCGGCGCTCGCGACGCTGACCGGTGCCGGGCTGGCCACCCCGACTGTGCTGCTCACCCTGCTGTTCCTGATCGGCTGTGGGCAGGCGCTGACGGCGCCGGCCTGGCAGGCGATCCAGCCGGATCTGGTTCCCCGCGAACAGATCCCAGCTGCCGCCGCGTTGGGCAGCATGAGTATGAACGGTGCTCGAGCCATCGGTCCGGCGATCGCCGGAGCATTGGTGTCACTGTCGGGTCCGACGCTGGTGTTCGCGCTCAACGCGGTGTCGTTCGCCGGGATCGTCGTGGTGCTGCTGCTCTGGCGTCGCCCCGCCGCTGAACAGTTGTTGCCCGCCGAGCGGCCGCTGGCCGCGCTCGGCGCCGGCGGCCGATTCATTCGCAGGTCGCCGATCATCAGGCGGATTCTGCTGCGGGCGGTGCTGTTCATCGCGCCGGGCAGCGCGCTGTGGGGCCTGCTCGCGGTGGTTGCGGACAGGCAGCTGGGGTTGTCCTCGTCCGGCTACGGGCTGCTGTTGGGTGCGCTGGGGGTGGGGGCCGTGCTCGGCGCCCTCGTCCTGGGCCGATTGCAGTCCGTCGTCGGACTGAACACGTTGTTGATCGTCGCGGCGCTCGGATTTTCCGGTGCCACAGCGGTTTTGGCACTCGTCCACAACTTCGGAGTCGTTCTGGTGGCCCTCGTCCTCGGCGGCGCATCCTGGTTGTTGGCGCTGTCCACTCTCAACGCGTCCATGCAGTTGAGTCTGCCCGCGTGGGTCCGGGCCCGTGGGCTGTCGGTGTACCAGTTGACCTTCATGGGCGGGCAGGCCATCGGGTCCCTGGTGTGGGGTCTGGTCGCCGGTGCCGCCGGCACCGTCACCGCACTGCTGATCAGCGCGGCCCTGCTGGTGTTCTGCGCTGTGTCGGACTGGTGGTGGCCGTTGCACGCTCGCACCGGCGATCTGGATCTGACCCCGTCGGCGCACTGGCCCGAACCCGCCCTGGTGTTCGAGCCCGAGCCACCAGACGGCCCGGTCCTGGTGTTGACCTCTTACCGGGTGGAGCCCGAACACGAGAGCGAGTTCTTCGCTGCCATGGGGGTGTTGGGCCGGTCGCGGCAGCGCACCGGGGCCACCCAATGGCGGTTGTTCCGCGCTGTGGAGCGCGAACGCGTGTTCGTCGAGGCGTTCGTGGTGCGGTCCTGGGATGAGCATGTCCGACAGCACCGCACCCGGCTGACGGGCAACGACCTGGCCATCGAGCAGGCGGTCGAGCGGTGGGTCGAGGGCGAGCCCGTCTCGCACCACCTGATCGCGGTGAAGACTCCTTGACTGTGAGGCCGATCACAGTAGTATGACCAGTGGTCATACAGGCTGGAGAGTCATATGCCGACAGTCACCTGGGCACGTTTGGATCCCGCTCGCAGAGCTGCGGTGGTGGATGCCGCCGAGGCGGAATTCGGGGCGCATGGGTACTCCCGCGGCAGCCTGAACGTCATCGCGCGTAAAGCCGGTGTCGCGAAAGGCAGCCTGTTCCAGTACTTCGCGGACAAGCGCGATCTGTACGCCTTCATCGCCGACATCGGCAGCCAGCGCGTGCGTGCGTACATGGAGGAACGCATCCGCGCCCTCGATTCGAGCCGCCCGTTCTTCGAGTTCCTCACCGACCTGCTCGACGATTGGGTGGCCTACTTCGCCGACCACCCGCAGGACCGCTCGCTGCACGCCGCGGCGAGCTTCGAGGTGGACACGGATGCCCGCGTCAGCGTGCGCACGGTGATCCACCGTCACTATCTCGAGGTGCTGCGCCCGCTGGTCCGGGACGCGCAGAACCGGGGTGACCTGCGGGCGGACGCCGATACGGACGCGTTGTTGTCGCTGCTGTTGATGATCATTCCGCACCTGGCGCTCGCGCCCTATGTGCGCGGCATGGATCCGGTTCTCGGCCTCGATGAGCCGACCCCGGAACAACCGGCACTGGCCGTACGCCGCCTCGTCGGGGTGTTGTCGGCCGCATTCTCAGCCTCTGATCAACCAGTCCGCCAGACCTGAGGAGGTCAATTCCCATGTCTCACACAAAGTTCGGTTCGCTGGCCAAAGGCGGTCTCAATTGGGACAGTGTGCCGTTGCGGTTGTTCGCGGGAGGGAACGCCAAGTTCTGGAACCCGGCCGATATCGACTTTTCGCGTGACCGGGCGGACTGGGAGGCGCTGACGGATCGGGAACGCGAGTACGCCACCCGGCTGTGCGCCGAGTTCATCGCGGGCGAGGAAGCCGTCACCAAGGACATCCAGCCGTTCATGACTGCGATGCGGGCGGAGGGCCGCCTGGGCGACGAGATGTACCTGACGCAGTTCGCCTTCGAGGAGGCCAAACACACGCAGGTGTTCCGGATGTGGCTCGACGCCGTCGGCGTCACAGATGATCTGCACAACTACTTCGACGAGTTGCCGGCGTACCGGCAGGTGTTCTACGAGGAGCTGCCTGCGTCGCTCGAAGCGTTGTACGCCGACCCGTCGCCGGCCGCCCAGGTGCGGGCATCGGTGACCTACAACCACATCGTCGAAGGAATGCTCGCGCTCACGGGATACTATGCGTGGCACAAGATTTGCGTCGACCGGGGGATCCTGCCCGGCATGCAGGAGCTGGTCCGGCGGATCGGGGATGACGAACGCCGCCACATGGCATGGGGCACCTTCACCTGCCGGCGTCACATCGCGGCCGACGACGCCAACTGGGCGGTTTTCGAGGAGCGGATGAACGAGCTCATCCCGCTGGCGCTGCGGCTCACCGAAGAGGGATTTGCCCTCTACGCACCGGACATCCCGTTCGGCTTGGTGCAGGAAGAGTTCATGCAGTATTCCGCGGACAAGGGCATGCGCCGGTTCGGCACCATCAGCAGCGCCAGAGGCCGGCCGCTCGAGGAGATCGATCTCGACTACTCGCCACTCACGCTGGAGGACACCTTCGCCGACGAGGACGCAAAGGCCCTGGCGGCCACGGCCTGATCCCGCCGAGGCCACGGATTCCGAGGGGTTCTGGCGGGTTTCCGGCGGGTTTCCGACGAGTTTGCCGCAAAAACCGCCACAACCCGCAGGGGCGACGTGGATGCGGGACGTCGGAACCACGGACAATGCGGTGTCGGCGAACCCCTCCGCCGCCGACACCGCACGCCGTACGCACCATTTAATGCGCAACCACGCGAACACAGCTAACTCCGAAGAGTCGGCCGTAAACTGACGTGCAGTTACTGCATCCAGTCGGGCGCCATCCTGGTCCGCTTCCTGTCATCCCCCACGCAGCAAAGCGAATTCCGGGACTGCGCCCCGCGTGCCGGTACCGTAAGTACCGCATACCCGTGTTGTCAACCGCTACACGGAAGGATTCGGCGCAGGCCCAGCTCAGCCGGGTTTCGATGTTGGCTCAGGAGTTTGCTGAGGCGTGATCGTCGATGCGGCGACGAACGTGACGGACAGGAGCGCGAGGAACTGCACCCACGGCGAGTGTCCGACATAGCCGTCCACCGACCGCCACGGGTATTGACTCAGCGTCGCCCCCGCGAGGATGAACCCGCCCGCCGCCACTGCCACGGTCAGCCGCTCGCGCCAGATGACGCGATCGCGCAACAGGTAGCGCAACCCGACCGCGGCGCCGGCGACCAGTAGTCCCGGCAGGCCGGAGATGGCCGTGCCGACGGCGAGCACCGCGGCACCGACGAGCATGGGGGCCGGCTGCCATGTCCGCACCGGTTCGAGATCCGGACCGCGCCGCCGGGCCGGCCACAGTGCCAGCAACGCCAGCACCGGCAGCAGCGCGAGCCCGCCGATCAACCCGATGCGGTAGGGCCGGTTCGACGGGAAGGAGAGTGTCACGGGACCGTCCGACCCGGCCGGGATAATCCAGCCCTGCTGCCATCCGTTGACCTTCACCGGGGTGAGCGCGATCCCGTCGGCGTTGCGGGCGACCCAGCCGGGATTCACGCTCTCGGGCACCACCAGCACCCGGGCATCGGACGACGGCGGCACCTGCACCTGGCGACGATCCGCCGACCACACCGGGGTGTCGACGGGAGTTGTTGTCGCCGTGCGCAGTTGGGTGGCGGCCGGGGTATTCAGCACCACACCGTCGACGACGAATGCCGAGCCCGGGCTGACCAGGAGCTCCTGCTGACCCGCGGGCAGGGAGATCGGGCCGGTCCGGCATGGGCGAGCCGCAATCGGAGCGCTGTCGAGCAGCGCGCCCACCGTGGTCTGCACCGAGGTCTGAACGAACTGCCCGGCGACGCCGATGATCGGACCCTGCCCGCACGGAAGTGACACCGTCCGTTTGCGATTGGCGGCGGAGTCGGCCGCGGCGATGGGCTTGCCGCGGACGTCCAGGGCGGTCAGTTCGGCCAAACCGGGTGGCTTGAGCTGGTCGAAGCCCAGAGAGGTGCGGTCGATGATGTCGTTCCAGCCCAACAACGACACGGTGATGGTGTCGGTCACCCGCGGTTTGAGCTTCGCGGTCTGTACATCACCGTTGCCGGTCAGCTTGTGTACCTGTGGACCGTCGCCGAGGTCGATCGACACCAGCGTCGGGTGCGCGGGCGGTTCGTTGGCACCGGGATCGATGCGCAGCGCGCCCACTTCGGTCGGCGCGGGCAATTTCAGGGTCAGCGTGGGCGGGGCCTTGAACTGAACAACGCGTTGCGGCGCGGTCCAGGACGTTCGCGGGTCACCGTCGGTGGCGGCGAATGACGAGCCGAGCACATCGATCGGGTCGGCGTCACCGGAAGCGCGCGTGGTCCCGGGTTGGGCGACCAGATCGGCCAGCTTGGGTCCCTGGCGCGACCGGATCCACACCGTCGGCTCGACCTCGGTGGGGGCGGGCACCGACAGCGTGCGGCTCAGGTTGACGGGCTCCTCGGAGGCCAGGGCCAACGCCGCGGCGCACCGCACCCCGACCGGACTGTCGGCGCAGCCAGACCGGCCCAGCAGCTCGGTGCCCAGATCCCATTGTGCGACAACGGAATCCGCAGGTGGTGAGGGCACCTCGACCGTATGCCGCAGATTGATGGGGTGCGCGAATCCCGACGCGTCGTACTTGGTGACGGACAGGTCGGTGATGCCGAACTGCACCCCGGCGGAACCGTCGTCGGTGGCGACCGCGGTCACCCGTACCCACGGCGTCTCGCCGACCGGCAGCGGCACGGTCAACTGCTGGCCTGCGGTGTCGAAACGCAGGCTGCTGGTGCCGGTGGCGGTGGCCACCTCGATGCGGCGCACCTGAGCACCGACCGCCGTCGCGCTGGGGGTGATGGTCAGCGTGGCGTTGGTGACCGGATGGTCGAAATCGACCTGCAGCCACTGGCCGACGGCGGCCTGCAGGGCGTTGGACACCCACGATGTCGAACCGTCGCTGTCGACGGCCGCCGCGGGCCCGGTGGCCGGCGCGACGTTGGGCAGGGCGGTGGAGTCCGCCGCGGAACTCGACACCGATATCCGTCCGCCGTTCCACTTGCCGTAGACCGGCGCGGCCCCGTCGGAGGGATAGTCCTGGACCCGATTGTGGGTGTGCCGCGCGTCCTCGGGCGCGCGGATCGCCGACGCGTGGTCGTCGACGCGGCCGTAGTCGATCTCTCGTGCCGTCGGGGTGTCGGTGACGATCAACCCGGCGGATCCGTCCGGTTGGACGGGCAGCCCGGCCCGCTGGGCGTCGGCGGTCAGCAGCATCGGCCCCAGCGGAGCCTTGCCGACCAGGCGTCGGCGTTCGTCCAGACGCAGCAGCGCCTCGGGAGCACCGGCCACCCGGGTCATCGCGTCGGCGTCGACGAGGTAGGGCGCGGCCGGGTTGGTTCCGCCGGTTTCGACGCGGTAGATCTCGACGGAGGGATATCGCGGACGCAGGCCGCTGTCGGCCACGAAGCCCTCCAACATCCCCGGTCCAACCGGGTCACCGAACTCGGCCACCTTGGTCAGTCCGGGGGACCCTTCGATCGATCGGTGCACCAAAACGGGGCGGGCCGACCGGGACACGTCGGGATCGAGGTCGTTGCGCACCACAACGTAAGAAATGCCTTGCCGCGCAAGGCTGTCGGCAAGTCCGGGGGAGGGCCGGCCTGCGGCGAACAACCGCTGCACCGAATCCAGGGCGCGAATCGTCTCCGGCGGTGTCAGCGGTATCGAATCCCGAACGCCCCACGGGCTGGATCCGAGTACCTGCAACGGTTCGTCGTGGCTGTTGCCCCAGGTCTGGGTGGCGAACGGGGCGCCGGGCGCGACCAGCACCCGGCCCCGCTCGGTGCCGATCCCCGGGTCGCTGCGCTCCTGCCCGCCGGTGCCGATCCCCGGGTCGCCGCGCTCCTGCCCGCCGGTGTTGTGCTCGTCAAGCCAGGCCGCGGTGTCGTGCCAGTACTGCGGAATCGCGGTGAACGTTCCGGCCGGGGCGATGCGGCCCGTCCAGGCGATCGAGGTTCCGGCTGCCATGGCTGCGAGCACCACGATGGCCACCGCGATCCGCTTGTCGCGCTCGGGCCGGGCGAACGCCCGCACCCATACCGGCAGAGGTGCGCTGCCCGGCAACGGAATCCGGCCGAGCAGATGGGCCACGCCCAGTGCCAGTGGCAGTCGCAATATCGGATCGAGCTTGGCCAGGTTGCGCAGCGGGGTGCCGGTTCCGTCCAGGAAGTCTTGAACGGCGGTCCCGATCGGGGAGCCCAGCCCGCCGGAGTAGCCCAGGCCCAGCAGCACCACACCGATCAACAGCATGGTGATCAACCGGCCCCGCGCGGGCATCGAGCGCAGTGCGAGCCCGGCCAACCCCGCGGCGGCCACCAGGGTGGTCGCCAGCACCGCCACCGTGCTCGTCACGAGCGAGGCCGCGGCAGTCGCGGTAGGTGCCACGAAGGGCGTCCAGGTGTGGGTGCCGCGCAGCATCTCGGTCAGCGACATCCACTGTGTGGTGACGCCGGAGGATTCGATGAAGTCCAGGAACGGTGGGCTGATCCGGCCCAGCAGCACCAGCGCCACCACCCACCATGTGACGGCCAGCGCGCCGCACAGTGCCCACCAGGCGGTGAATCGCCACCACAACCGGTTCGGCCGGTGGCAGGCCCACCAGATGATCGCGGCCAGGCAACCGGTCAGTGTGGCGACCGCGTTCACCGCACCCATCAGGGCTACCGCGCCCGCGGACCGGGCGGCCATGAGCCGCAGATTGTGCTGTCCACGCAGCGCAAGGATGACCGGCAGCAGCACCCACGGTGCCAGCATCATCGGCAACGTCTCCGACGAGATCGCGCCGAGGGTGGTCAGCACGCGCGGTGACAGCGTGAACGCCAGCGCACCGAGGATCCGGGAGGTGGTACTGCCGATGCCCAGGGCTTCGGCGACGCGCAGAAACCCCCAGAAGCCGACCGTCAACAGCAGTGCCCACCACAAGCGCTGGGTCACCCAGCCGGGAATTCCGAGCAGGTCACCGGCGAGGAAGAAGGTGCCGTGGGGGAAGAGGTAGCCGTAGGCCTGGTTCTGCGCCTGCCCGAACGGCAGATCGCTGTTCCAGAGATTGAACGCGCGCGCCAGGAACCTCAGCGGATTCGCGGTGAGGTCGAGCTTCGTATCGGGTGATATCTCTCCGGGCGACTGGGCGAAAGTCAGGAGCAGTGTCGCGGCGGCGACCACCCACAACCAGCGCCGCGACAGTGGCGAGTCAGATGCCCGCCGCGTCAGCGGCACATCCAAGCTAGGACCGGTCGCCGTACTCGACCCTGTTGAGCACCGATGACGCAGGGTCGCCCGCCTGCAGCGGAGGCTTCGTGTCCTGCTGCACCATCAACGTCACACCGAAGACGGCAGCCGCCCCCAACAGCAGGCCGACGACAATGCTGGCCGCGGAGGGAACGACAAACCGGTTCACCCGGCCAACCTAACATGGAGACCCCCGGAATCCGTGCGAGGCGGACATCGATCGACACGCGGAGAATCGATTACCGCGTGCTCAGCGGCTAAGGTCGGGGCCCATGGCCTCACCGCGCCTCGTCGCCACTTTCGCAGCGCTGTCCGGACTGTTGCTGGCCTGCTCCCCGAGCACCCCGGCACCCGAGTCTCAATCCTCGGACACCAAGCCGATGTCCACCCACGCGCCGATGCCGGCAGCTCCGGTCTGCGACCTTGCCAGTCTGTCGCCCCGCGACAAGCTGGCGCAGTTGCTGACAGTAGGCGTCAAAGATGGGGCCGACGCTCGTTCGGTGGTGTCCGAGCAGCATGTCGGCGGCATCATGATCGGCAGCTGGACCGACCTGTCGATGCTCACCGACGGATCCTTGCCCGATATCTCGGCCGCAGGCCCGCTGCCGCTCGCGGTCACCGTCGACGAGGAAGGCGGCCGGGTGTCCCGGTTGTCCTCGTTGATCGGCGAGCAGCCCTCGGCGCGGGTGCTGGCCCAGACCAAATCCGTCGACGAGGTGTACGGGATCGCTCGGGAGCGCGGACAGAAGATGCGCAACCTCGGGATCACCGTCGACTTCGCGCCCGTCGTCGACGTCACCTCGGACGCCGATGACACCGTCATCGGCGACCGGTCCTTCGGAGACGACCCGGCCAAGGTCACCGAGTACGCCGGCGCCTACGCCCGCGGGCTTCGGGACGCCGGGGTGCTCCCCGTGCTCAAGCACTTCCCGGGACACGGTCATGGGTCGGGTGACTCGCACACCGCCGGTGCCGTCACCACGCCGCCGCTGTCCGAACTGCAGACCAACGATCTCGTGCCGTACCACACGTTGACCACGCAGGCCCCGGTCGCGGTCATGGTCGGACACCTCGAGGTGCCGGGCCTGACCGGAGCGGATCCGGCGAGCCTGAGCCCCGCCGCCTATGACCTGTTGCGCTCGGGCAACTACGGCGGTCCCGGCTTCAACGGCGTCATCTACACCGACGACCTGTCCAGCATGGCGGCGATCAACCAGCGCTACGGCGTGGCCGCGGCGGTGCTCAAGGCATTGCAGGCCGGGGCCGACAACGCGCTGTGGATCACCACCGATGAGGTGCCCGCAGTGCTGGACGGCCTGGAGAAGGCACTGGCCGACGGCCAGCTGAACCAGGCCGCCGTCGACGCCGCGGTGCAGCGCAACGCCGACGCCAAGGGCGGGGTGCACTGCTGACGGTCACCGGCTGACCGGTAGCGCGTAGACGCGATCGGCGTTGTGGACGCCGATCATGTCGACGATGCGGATCGCATCGACCTCGCTGCAGTCCCCGGTGCGCACCCACTCGCCCAGCGTCAGACCCATCGCGCGGCGCCACAACACCGAACCGAGCAGGTGCAGTTCAGGTGGGCCGAACGCGTCCGATGAATAGAGCTGTTTGGCGAACGGCGCGGTCTCCAAGGCTTCGGCGATCACGGCGCCCGAACGTGCCCCCAGGTGATTGACGGCAAGGCCCACATCGAAGTTCACGTGGTCGAAGGCCTGGGCCAGATAACCGGCCTGACGGTGGTACGGGTAGCAGTGCAGCAGCATCACCGGGACTGGCGCCATGGTGCGCAGCAAGGGCAGCAACAACATCGGGTCCGTGCGGTGCAGGTCGAGATCGCGGTCGCCGAACCCGACGTGGACCTGGATGGGCAGGCCGTGATCGGCGGCCTCGTGTACCCCGAACGCGACCAGCACCGGACTGTCCACCCGTTGCGAGTCCCGCGCCGCCAGCTCCCGGGCGTGCTCGATCACCAGGTGATCGGCCGGCCTGGCCCAGTCGATGTCGAACGAGGTGCGGTAGGCCGCGATCGTCTTGGTGCCGACCGTTCCCGGCGCGTGCGCTGCCGTCGACAGCGCCGCCCGGAATGCGTCGGGGAATGCCTCAGGGCTGGTGCCGGACTCCAGCAGGTTCTGGGCCAGCTGCTCCAATCGCAGGATTTCTGAGGAGGGCCGGCCGCTGAGCTCGGAGAGCCGCTGCGGCGAGGTGATGAGGTCACCCTGGAACCCGGTGTCGACGATCCAGCGTTCGACGCCGGCGGGCGGCAACATGAGTGCGGCCAACTCGTCGGGCGTGAAGTCAGTGCGGCGCTTCCAGTACTCGTCGGCCCCGGCTTGGGCAGGCAGCCCGAGAATCGGTGCGCACCAACGCCGGATCGACAAACCGAGCGGTGAGTCGAACTGGGTCATGAAATCCGGGATCGGAGCTGTCGACCCCTCGTTGATGGCGGCCTCGAAACCGGCGCGGTCGACGGGCGTGTGGAATGTCCCGTGCACGTGATGATCGATGAGCCTGACGGTGCGCAGATGTGCGGCCAGCGTCTCGGGCACCGCATCGTGTACTCCGTCGAACACGTCGATGGTCGGGCCGGTGATGTCCGCATCCGGCATGACGGGCGACCTCCTTCGCATCGACCTCTCGTGCGGCGGTGTCGGCGATCGCCGAAACGCTGCCGTCGACGTAGTACACCACCGCGGCGAGTTCCAGGCCCGGTGCTCAGCTGTGCCGGAAAGAACCCGACCGTCAAACGGGCGCTTATCCTGTTCGGATGGCAGGTGGAACGAAGCGGCTGCCGAGGGCCGTGCGTGAACAGCAGATGCTCGACGCCGCGGTGCAGATTTTCTCGGTCAACGGATACCACGAGACCTCGATGGACGCGATCGCCGCGGAGGCCGAGATCTCGAAGCCGATGCTGTATCTCTATTACGGCTCCAAGGAGGAGTTGTTCGGCGCCTGCCTGGACCGCGAGCTCACCCGCTTCGTGGACGTCGTGCGCGGCGAGATCGACTTCACCCAGAGCCCCAAGGACCTGCTGCGCAGCGCCGTGCTGGCGTTCCTCACCTACATCGACGCCAATCGCGCTTCCTGGATGGTGCTCTATACCCAGGCCACCAGCTCGCAGGCCTTCGCGCACACCGTCCGTGAGGGCCGTGAGCGGATCATCGACCTGGTGGCCCGCCTGCTCAGCACCGGTACCCGTAATCCGCAGCCGGACAGTGACTTCGAGATGATGGCGGTGGCGCTGGTGGGTGCGGGCGAGGCGATCGCCAGCCGGGTCAGCACGGGCGACGCCGACGTCAACGAGGCCGCCGAGTTGATGATCAATCTGTTCTGGCGCGGCCTGAAGGGCACCCCGTCCGACGCGGGCACGCAGTCGGTTTCCACCGGCTAGGTCCGGCTGAAATTGCTGTCCTGAGCCCCCTGCCGGCGGCATTACGCTTCCAATATGGGTTCTGAGCTGAAGGTTGACCCGGCCGGGCTGCGGTCGGCTGCCGCAGCCGAGACCGCGGTGGGTGAGGCTGTCGCAGCACTCGGGCTCGGGCAACCGCTGAGCGCCGCGGCCGCCGCCATGCCCGGGCTGCGCAGTGGTGCCGCCTGTGGTCAGGTCTCTCCGGTCGTGGACGGCGCGGCCAACGCCCTCGGCAGCGATCTCGGTGCACATGCCAACAAACTGGGCCATGCGGCCAACGTGTTCGAGCAAGTCGATGACGCGTCCGCACGTCAGCTGATCGACTCAGCCCGCGCAATGGATTGACATGCCGGTTTCTATCTCTCAGGTGGAAGCCTCCAACCCTGAGGCGCTGGTGCACAGCGGCGCCGCCGTCGGCAGCCGGGCCGCCGAGCTGGCGGCACAGATGGATCAGCAGCGCGCCATCATCGACAAGCTGCGGGCCGGGTGGACAGGTAGCTCGGCAGATGCGGCCATCGCAAGTGCCACAGCGTCATTGGAACGGATGCAGCGGCTCCATGGTGCGCTCGGCACGCTGAGTTCCGCCTTGCAGGACGGCGGTGGCGAACTGGTGCAGCAACGCAGCCGCATCGTGAGTACCGTCGGCCGGCTTCAAGGGCAGGGGTGGCAGGTCGCCGACGATGGAACGGTGTCGGTCCGTCCCGGCAGCGCACTCGACATCTTCGCCAGGTTGAGTCCGGTGAACCGGATGCTGCTGCAAGCGCTGGCTGCGAACGCATCTCTGGATCTGCAGACCATGCTGGCGCAGTTCGAAAGCACCGACGACAAGGTCGGGCAACAGGTACGCGACGCCGCAGCGGCGCTCAGCGGGCCGGGAGCGACGGAGTCGCCCGCGCCGACCGGCCCGCAGTCACTGGTCGACCGGCTGGCAGGGATGACACCGGATGAGCGGGCCGCGTTCCTCGCCGGGCTGAGCCCGGAAACGTTGCACGAGATGGTGCTCGCCGATCCGCAGGCGATGGGCAACACCGATGGCGTGCCGTTCGACACCAGGATCGAAGCCAACAACATCAACATCCGCAACGCATTGGCCGAGGAGCTGAAGAAGCAGCCACCGGATGACGCCCGGGTCAAGCAACTGCAGGCCATGCTCACCCCGATCAAGGATCCCAACAACAGCGGACAGTTGGTACCACGCAAGTTCGTCGCGTTCTCCACCGAGGGCAACGGCCGGATGATCGAGATGATCGGCGACATCAAGCCCGGCATCAACGGCGTCGGCGTAGTGGTGCCCGGCACCAACACCAACCTGAACGGCAGCGGCTCGAATCACGCATCTGCGGTGGAACTGGCCGCGCAGAGCGGTTCGCCGGTTTTTCTGTACATGGGTGACGACTTTCCGCAGGGCCTGGACAAGGCGGCCGACCCGTCCTACGCCGCGTCGATGGCTCCCAAGCTGGTGTCGTTCGGCCACGAGATCGACCGGGCGGTGGGTGCGGGAGCGCCGGGTACACCCGTCACCTATATCGGCCATTCCTACGGCGGTGCCATCGTCGGGACCGCTGAGCAGATGGGGTTGCGCGCCGACCGAATCCTGCACGCGTCCTCGGCCGGCACGGGAATCCTCACCGGGGAATACACCAACCCGAACCCGAATGTGCAGCGTTACTCGATGACCGCGCCCGGAGACCCGATCTCGGTGGTGCAGTCGTTGCCGCGCGATGTCCCGATCCCCAGCGGGATACCCGGGATTCCGCAGACGGTCGACGGGCAGGTCGGCAATCCGCTGGGTGGTCTGCCGTCGGCGACCGATCCGGACCGGATTCCTGGCGTCACTCGTCTGGACACCGGGTATTACGGCCGGGAAGGTGAGCACGCCAACGAGGTGATCGTGGGTCAGGATGCACACGGAAAGTATTGGGACGATTATGAATCCGATGCGTTCCGGAACATGGTGGCGGTAATCCAGGGCGGTGAGGTCACCGGCTATGTGGAGCGCGGTATCGAGAGCAACTACGTCGATATCGACGTCGGCGATGACGGCAACTTCCGGGCAGAAGCCTCCGATCAGGGTCGGGCCCAAGCCGGTCCCAAGATCCCCGAACTTCCTTGGGACGATGACGGATCCTACGATCGACGGCAAAATCCGTGGGACAATCCGCGCGTGACCGACAATCCGGATCGCGGACCACGAATACCGGTCAAATGAGACTACTCACAGTACTTTTCATGGCGGTGATGGTGATGCTCACCAGTTCCTGCGGGCCTTCCCCCGAGGACCGGCCGCCCACCGAGGACGAGGCGACGATGCAACCCACTTCATTGACCGTCACCGAGGCCGCACGCACCGCGGCCGGTTATGTATCGACCATCCTCGACAAGCCGGTCGACCCCAACCCCGCCCTGGCGCGGAAGATCGGGTGCCGCACAGACGAGGCGTTGATGTCGGTCGGCCCGCCGTGGAAGGTGCAGGTCTACGAATGGATACGCGATCCGGCGCCCGAGCTCGTCGAGGCCGTCTTCAATCGTATCCACGCCCTGGTGGGTGAGGGCTTCGAACCTGTGCCCTGGACCCGGCCGGACCCAGAACCTCCCAACGACAAGACCTACCGTGATGCCCGCGGCTACGTCGTTTTCGCCAAGGCAGAAAACCGAGGCAGCGACGGGTATGTGCTGACAGTCCGGGCCACCTCGCCCTGCGCGAACGACGATTAGCCGACTGTGAAGGTCCGACCGGTCTAGACGGCCACACCCTCCACCACGCTGAACGGGGAGGCCGTCGCCACCACGCGGGTGAGCCGGAAACCGGCCTGCTGATACAGGTTTCGGTAATCGTCCTCGCTGCGTTCCCGGGCGGCGACACCCACCAGCATCTCCATGTCGGTCCACTTGCCGATGAACTCACGGTCGTGGTCGGGGATGACCGCCTCGATGAGCAGCAGAGTGGTGCCGGGTGTGGCGGCGGCACGCACATTGCGCAGGATCGCGATCGCCTCACCGTCCGGCCAGTCGTGAATGATGTTCTTCAGCACGTAGGCGTCGGCGCCGGCCGGAACGCGGTCGAAGAACGAACCGGGGACCACCTCGACGCGCTCGCCCACGCCGTATCTGCTCAGAAGTTCCGGAGCCCCGTCCACCACCGTCGGCAGGTCGTAGAGCACGCCGCGGGCCGCTGGGGCCGCGGCCAGCACGGCGGCCAGCAGCCGGCCGTGGCCACCGCCGACATCGGCGACGGTGCCGAACCGGGTGAAGTCATAGGCCGCCACCACAGGCGCGATCGCCAACTCGGAGATGTTGGTCATCGCGTCATTGAAGATCGCCGACAGTTCCGGATCGGAGGCGATGTAGTCGAAGGGCTGCTGACCGCGAAGCTTGGGGATGACGGCCTCACCACTTCGGACGGCGTCGGTGAGGTGGCTCCAATGCTCGCGGTGCTGCACCGAGCCCACGAACCGTGCCATCGCGCCCACGGACACCGGTGCATCCGTGCGCAGGGTGTCGGCCAGCGGGTTCAGTGCGTACCCGCCGTCGCGGGTGCGACGGAAGATGCCCTCGCTGACCAGGGCGCGCATCAGCCTGTCCACGGCGTCGGGATCAGCGTCGACCCGGCGGGCCAGCTCGTCGGGGCGCAGCGGGCCGTCGGCGAGCGCATCGGCGACCCCGAGCTGTGCGGCAGCCGCGATACCCTGGGCGACCCATGCGCCCAGGATCATCTCCAGCATTGCCGCGGGCGGCGGCGCCGTACGTTGATGCAGGCGGCGCAGATGGTGGCGAACGCGTTCGACCGCGCGGACCAGTCCAGCGGGCGGCACCTTGGCGGGAGTCACCGGATGACTGTAGGGCAGGTTGGTTGAGGTGTCGGTCACAATGGCCGTCGCGGTGGTGAACAGCAAACGGAACTGGCGTCGAAAGCGGTTGCGTCAGCCGCCTAAAGTGGTGCCGATGTCCACTGCGAAACGAACGGCCGGTCATGCCTGACGGCGGTGCCGGCGATCGGGCTAGAGACGGCGGTGCCGGCGATCGGACTCCTGCCGGGTCTCTGGACCAGCTGTACCAGCTCAACCGGGAGGTGGCCGATTCGCGCTCGGCGCGGTTGCTGGCGACGAACAACCTGGCCACCTACCTCACGCTGATGGAGCGTCACCTGGACCGCGGCGCCAAGCTCACCGAGATAGACCTGGTGGTCCGGCTGGAACGCGACCTGGCGGACCTGGGCTCCGAGACCGATCAGTCGGGCCTGTCGCTGATCAAGTACTGGGCCGGTCAGGGCTGGCTGCACCGGGTCACCGAACAGTCCGGCGACACCGAACGCAATGTCTGCCACCTCACGTACGAGGCGCGGGCCGTGCTGGATTTCGCGCGTCGCATGCGCCGCGAGGACACGCTCGCCACCGGCGGATCGATCACGGGGATCGCGGCCGGGCTGCGGCGCGTGGCCGGACAGGTCAGCAACGACCCGGACCGCATCCGCGCCGACATCGAAGCCGAGATCGCCAGGTTGCGTGACGAATTGGATGCGCTCGAGCAAGGGCAGCGGCCCGAGCCCGACCTGGTCGACATCGAAGACGAGGCCCGCGCCATCGCTCTGCAGATGGAGCAGATCATCTCCGACATCGGGCAGTACGGCAGCATGCTCAACCGCATCACCACCCGACTGCTGGATGCCTCGGCCGACACCGATCTCGGATACCGGGAACGTCAGCGCCAGCTGTTCGACGACTACGAGTCGCTGTTCGCCTCCCGCGAGAGCGCTTCCTACACGGCCTTCACCCGGATGATCCAGGATCCCGAGCAGCGGGCCGCGCTGGTGGCCGACATCGAAGAGGTGACCCGCGAGCTGCCGCACCTCGACCCGGGTCTGCGTGAGGTGATGACGGGGTTCTTCAGCCTGGTCTCGGCGCAGACGGCCGAGGTGGGCCGGACCCGGCAGCGCTGTGCCCGCCGGATCAAACGCTTCGTCGCCTCCGGCACGCTGGAGCACAGCCGCGGTGTCACCCGGCAGCTCAACGATGCGCTGGCCAGCGCGCATGAGCTGCTCAGTGTCTCGCTCGCCGACAGCCGCATCGGTATCGAGGTGCCGTTGGTTCGGACCGACTTCAATTCGATTGGCGCCGTTGCCTTCAAGATCCGCGATGCCATCCCACCGTCGCAGGCCGAGCCATCGGAGGGTGAGGTCAACCTGTCGGCGTTCTCGGCTCTGGCCTCCCAGGTGGATGCCGCCGAGCTGGCCGAGCTGGTAAACGACGCGATCGCGGCCGGGCCGCTGTCGCTGCCCGACGCGATCGGCATGCTGGATTCCGCCTATCTGGGGCATGTGATCGTGCTGTGGTCCTGGGCCCTCAAACAAGGCACCGAAGGCGGGGCCGACGCCGGTTCGTCGGCGCGGGTGCGCTTCCGGTCGCTGGAGGGCACCGACCGCGAAATCGAGATCCCCCGACTGGTTTTCACCGAACCGATCCCTACTGTCAGCGAGAGCCTGCTATGACCGATGTCCCGGACACCTCTCCCATCTCAGGTGCAGTGCAGGCCTCAGATGTGGCGATCGACTTCGATGCGCTGCCGAGCATCGACGCGGTCGAGCGGTCCACCGACCAGCGTCGTGCGCCGCGCTTCGACGGGGACGTCAGCGAGTTGCCCGACCGGGCCTGCTGGGCGCTGCAGCACCTGCTGTCGCGTCGCTACGTCAGCAAGGACAACCATTCCGAATTGTGGTCGTGGGTCACCCGATACCGCAGCGAGCTCACCGTGCGGCTGTCGGAACTCGATATGCGGCTGTGCATCTCGGATGATCACGACATCGCCTACGTCGAGCAGGCCGACTACGAGTCGCAGTGGCGCCGCCGGCTACTGCGCCGCGAGACCTTGAACACCTACGATTCGATCCTGGCCCTGCACCTGGCCAAGCTGATGCGGGCCGCCGCACGCGACGAGAATGTCCTGATCAGCCGCGACGAGATCCACGAGCTGTTCGCCGGGGTGAACAACGACACCGACCGCGACACAGCGTCCTTCGACAAGCGGATCGACAACGCGATCGAGCGGCTCACCGACATCGACATGCTCGCCCGCAATCGCGAGGACGAGGACAGCTTCACCATCAGCCCCGTGGTCAACGCGATCATGACGGCCTCGATGATCACCGAACTGCAGCAGCAGTTCGAGCAGCTCAAGCGGACCGCCAACGGCACCGGCAATGATGCCGACGAAACCGATGACGCACGACTTGACGACGAAGTGGACGCTCATGGCTGACCCGACCAACCAGTTCTCGTTGTCGCGCCTGCAGGTGATCAACTGGGGTGTGTTCGACGGGTATCACTCGATCCCGTTCAGCCGGCACGGCACGCTGATCACCGGATCCTCCGGCAGCGGCAAATCATCACTGCTAGATGCGATTTCGCTGGCCTTCCTACCGTCGCACCGCCGCAACTTCAACGCCTCCGGCGATACCACCGCCGCGGGATCGGGTACGGGCAAGCGCACCGTCGACAAGTACGTGCGCGGAGCCTGGGGCGAGCGGCGCGAGGGCACCAGTCGCCAGATCATGTATCTGCGCGGGACCGGTCCGGCCTGGTCGGCCGTCGCGGTCACCTACACGGACCGCACCGGGCGTTCGGTCACCGGTTTGGTGCTCAAATGGCTGGCCGCCGAGAAGACCTCGGATCCGGGCAGTCGTTACTACCTGATCGACGACGACCGCGACATCTTCGGCCCGTGCAACAGATGGGCCGCCAATGGCTATGACGCGGCGGTGTTCCGCGACGACGGCTGGACCGGCGGTCGCAGTGAGAGCCAGTACCTGGCCCAGCTGTACTCCAGCATCGGCATCCGGGCGTCGGAGGCCGCCCAGCAGCTGCTCGGTAAGGCCAAATCGCTGAAAAGCGTTGGTGGTCTTGAACAATTCGTCCGTGAATTCATGCTCGACGAGCCGGCCAGCCTCAGCGGCGTCGAAGAAGCGCTGGAGCAGATCAACCCGCTGGTCGAGGCCCGCGGCCTGCTCGATGTGGCCCGCCGCAAGCGCAACACGCTGGGCAACATTGCCGCGGTACAGGCGCGTTACGCCGACGAGGCGGCCAAGTTCGGGGTGATCGACACCATCGACAATGCCATGATCCGCGATTACGTCGACCATCTCCGGCTGGCGCAGGCCGGCCCGGAGATCGACAATCTCGACGACCAGATCACCCAGCTCGGCGCCCAGCGTGACGAGTTCGGTTCGCAGCAGCGTCAGCTCAAGAACGAGCACAACTCGCTCATGGCACAGATCAACACCGTCACAGTGGATCTCGTGCCGCTGCAGCAACGGCTGACGGAGGCCGAGCGGATCAGCGAAGAGGTATCGCGTCGGCGCACCACCTACGAGGACAAGGTCACCGTACTGGGCTTGACCCCGCCCGACAACGGCGAGGAATTCTGGTCGCTGCGTGAGACATTGATGGACGAGGCTGACCGGCTGCATCGCGAATTGTTCACCGGCAACCAGCCCTACGTCGAGGCGTCGGCGAAGGAGGTTCGGGCCCGCGAGGCGCGGGAGAGTGTGGAAGCCGAACTGGAGCGGGTGCAGCGGCTGGGCTCCCCACTGCCCAGGACCGAGTACGAGATGCGGGCACGCATCGCCCGGGCGCTCGACATCTCCGAGCGCGACCTGGTCTACGTGGCCGAGCTGATGGAGCTCAAGCCGGAGGAGTCGCGCTGGCGGCTGGCGGTCGAAAAGGTGTTGCGCGGGGCGGGATTACGCCTGCTGGTTCCTGATGCTCACATGGAACGCGCGCTGCGGTTCGTCAACGAGAACGACATGCGCGGCCGGATCCAGCTGCAGCATGTCCAGCACGGCACGCAACTGCGCACCCCGCCTGCGGGCACGCTGGCCACCAAACTCCAGCTCGCCGATCCGACGCACGACAGCGCTGTGGAGGCGCTCAACGTGATCGCCGCGGTCGGTGACTATGTCTGTGTCGACGGGCCGGAAGAGTTCACCGAGCAGTCCCGTGCGGTTACCGATCAGGGTCTGCGCAAGGACAGCGGCCGGCTCTCGATCAAGGACGACCGGTCCCGGCTACGACCTTCGGACTACATCTTCCTCGGTGGCACCGCGGCCAAAATCGAAGCGCTGCAGGATGATCTGGCCGCGGCCCAGGATGTGTACCAGGTGGCACGCACCGCCCGTGAGCGTCTTGACGAGCATCGCGGCCAGTTGCAATCCCGGGAACGGGCCTGTCGGGCCCTGTGTGACCAGTTCATGCAGTGGAGCGACATCGACACCGATTCGGTGGACGAGATGCTGGAGCGCCTGCAGGACGAACACGATCTGCTGGTGTCCGACAACCCCGACGCCGAACGGCTGCAACAGCGGGCCGACGAATGCTGGGAGCGGGTGGAGAAGGTCATCCAGCAGATCGGCTCGCTCAACGAACGTGAGACCACGCTGGACCGGAGGCGCACCGCACTCCTGGAGCTGAGCGAGCTCCTGACGGAGCGGCTCGGTTCCAGTGAGTTTCCGTCGCATGCCCGCGACACCATCGACGGCTACGCCGCCGACATCGCCTTGACCCTGGAGCTGCTCGACTCCGAGCCGTACCGGGCCGAACTGACGCGGGTCATCAGCCGCGAGCGAGATCGGTTGCGGGCGGACCGCAACCGCTCGCACGATGAGCTGGCCGGGATCATGGCCGCCTACGACAGCTCGTTCCCCGATGCGATTCCGAACGACAGCGACGTGTTCGACGAGCGGGTGCACGACTATGTGGCGCTGTGCCGCCGGATCGACGAGCGCGAGTTGCCCGACGCCTACGAGCGCATGCAGCGGCTGATCACCGAGCAGGCACCGGGGGCGATCCTCAACCTGCACATGATCGCCGACAACGAGGCGCGGCGGATCACCGAGCAGATCGCCCGCGTCAACACCGGCCTGGGGGCCGTGGAGTTCAACCGTGGCACGCGGTTGACGCTGCACGCCGGTACCCGGCATCTCGCGGCGGTGGACGAGCTCAACGAGAAGGCGCAGCGCATCTCGGCTCGGGTGTCATTGGTGAGCTTCGGCGACGAGACCGCGATGTTCGAGCAGTACACCGACATTCTCCAACTGCGAAAGTTGTTGGCCGGCAACACACCCGAGGACCGACAGTGGACGCGCGATGCGCTGGATGTGCGCAACCGCTTCGTGCTGTACTGCGAGGAGCGCGACGCCGAGACCGGCGAGGTGATCCGGACCTACAGCAACTCCGGTGACAACTCCGGCGGTGAGCAGGAGAAGCTGATGGCGTTCTGCCTGGCCGGGGCTCTGAGCTTCAACCTGGCCAGCCCGGACAGCAATGACACCAGGCCGTTGTTCGCCCAGCTGATGCTCGACGAGGCGTTCTCCAAGTCGGATCCGCAGTTCGCCCAGCAGGCACTCTCGGCGTTCCGCAAGTTCGGGTTCCAGTTGGTGATTGTGTCGACCGTGCAGAACAGCACCACGATTCAGCCCTATATCGACAACGTGGTGATGGTGTCCAAGTCTGACGCGTCGGCGCCCAATGCCCGGCCGGTCGCGTCGGTCACCTCGGCGTCGATCTCCGAATTCGCCGATCTGCGACGGACTTCGGGGGACGCGGTACCCAGCGTGTGAGTAGCGCCGAGTGTGCGTACAGATCGCGATCGAGCGTGAAAACGCGATCTGTATGCACACTCGATGGGCTTAGCGCAGCGGGCTGACCGTCGCAGACAGGTGCGGGTCGCCCTTCTTCAGGTTGCGCAGGGTCAGCTCCCAGCCGTCGGCATCGCGCTCCACGTAGAGCCCGGCCTTAGCCGGCAGCACCACGGGCTTGGCGAACCGCACCGAGTACTTGACGGCGCCGGGTATCTGCCCTTCGACGTTGGCCAGAACCGCTGCCGCACTGAACATTCCGTGCGCGATCACGGTGGGAAAGCCGAACAACTTGGCGGCCAGCCCATTGGTGTGGATGGGGTTGTGGTCCCCTCCGATCGACGCGTAGTTCCGGATCTGGCCCGGGGTGATGTTCAGAATCGCGTTGGGCGGCGGCAGCTTGGGCTGCTTCTGTGGCTCGGGTTTCGGCTCGCCGGACAGGCTGGTCTTCTGCTGATGCAGAAACGTCGCTACCTGGTGCCACGCCGGATCGTTGCCGACCTTCAGTTCGGTCACGATGTCCACCAGCAGGCCCTTGCGATGCTCACGCAGGTTCTCCGCATGCACAGCCGCGCTGACGGTGTCGGTCACCTTGATCGGCCGGTACTGCGTGATGTGGTTCTCGATGTGCACCGAACCCATTGCGGCGAAAGGAAAATCGAATCCGGTCAGCAGCGACATCACCGTCGGGAAGGTCAGGGCGAACGGATAGGTCAGCGGCAGGGTGTCGCCGAACCGCAGCCCCGTCACCTGCGCGTAGGCGGCGACGTTGGCCGGGTCGATGGATAACTCGTCCACCGTGATGGTGCGGTCCGGCAGGGTGTCGTCACGGGGGATGAACGGCAGGGCCCCGACGACGGCACGCAGCATGTTGTTCACGTCTAGGCTCCCAGCATGGCCTGGCCGCAGACCCGGATCGTGTTGCCGGTGACGGCATTGGACGCCGGGCTGGCGAAGTAGGCGATCAGTTCGGCCACGTCCACCGGTTGTCCGCCCTGGAACAACGAGTTCAGCCGGCGGCCGACCTCGCGGGTGGCCAGCGGGATGGCCTCGGTCATCTTGGTCTCGATGAAACCGGGGGCCACGGCATTGATGGTGATGTTCTTCGATGCCAGCTCCGGGGCCAATGCTTCGGTGAGTCCGATCATGCCGGCCTTGGTGGTGGCGTAGTTGGTCTGCCCGCGGTTACCGGCGATGCCGGCCATCGAGGACAGTCCGATCACCCGGCCGCCCTCGCCCAGCACCCCGGCCTCCACCAAACCCTCGGTGAGCCGTTGTGGGGCAAGGAGGTTCACCGCGATCACGGAGTCCCAGCGACTCTCGTCCATGTTGGCCAGCAGCTTGTCGCGGGTAATGCCTGCGTTGTTCACCAGCACATCGACCTTGCCGTCATGCTGCGCGGTGACATGCGCGATTATGGCGTCGACCGCATCTTCTGAGGTGACGTCGAGCGTCAGTGCGCTGCCACCCACCTTCTCGGCGACCTTGCCCAGATCCTCGGCGGCCTGGGGAACGTCGACGGCCACCACGGTCGCTCCGTCCCGTGCGAACACCTCCGCGATCGTCGCGCCGATGCCGCGGGCCGCACCGGTTACCACGGCCACCTTGCCGGCCAACGGCTTGTCCCAGTCAGCCGGCGGCGTCGAATCGGCTGCGCCGACCCGATAGACCTGCCCATCGACGTAGGCGGATTTGGCCGAGAGGATGAAGCGCAGGGTGGATTCCAGGCCGGTCGCGGCGGGCTTGGCGTCAGCGGCGAGGTAGACCAGTGAGGCGGTGGCGCCGCGGCGCAGCTCCTTGCCCAGCGAGCGGGTGAAGCCCTCGAGTGCGCGCTGCGCGATCTGGGCGTGGACGCTGCCGGCCTCTTCCGGTGTCGTGCCGATGACGACCACGCGCGCGCATGAGGCCAGGTTGCGCAGGACCGGGGTGAAGAACTGGTAGAGCTCCTTGAGCCCGGCTGCATCGTCGATGCCGGTGGCGTCGAGCACCACGCCGCCGAACGAATCGGCCCAGCGGCCGCCGATGTTGTTGGAGACCACGTCGTAGTCGTCGGCCAGGGCCACGCGCAGCGGCTCGGCGACGCGTCCCTCCCCGCCGATCAGCAGGGAACCGGCCAGCGCGGGCTGTCCGGGGCGGTAGCGGCGCAGGGTCTCGGGCTGCGGCACGCCCAGCTGTTTGGCCAGGAACGATCCCGGCCCGGAATTGACCACTTGGGAGAACAGGTCGGAAGCCACTTCAGCTGCCTTTCGCTTCGCAGTACTGCGTTGTCCATACCGAACTTACTCCAGAGTAAGAACAGTGGGTAATATAGCCCCGGACAACCCGACAGTGGAGGGCAAACAAATGGCCAACAACACGACCCGGCGACGCGTTGCCGTTTTGGGTGGCAACAGAATTCCGTTCGCACGGTCAGACGGCGCGTATGCCAACGCCTCCAACCAGGACATGTTCACCGCGGCCCTGGACGGGCTGATCGAGCGTTTCGATCTGGCCGGTGAACGCCTCGGCGCGGTGATCGGTGGGGCGGTGCTCAAGCACAGCCGCGACTTCAACCTCATGCGTGAATGTGTGCTGGGCAGCGCGTTGTCGCCCTACACGCCCGCTTACGACATCCAGCAGGCATGTGGCACCGGTCTGCAGGCCGCCACCGCGGCCGCCAATGCGATCGCGCTGGGACAGTACGACTCGGCCGCCGCGGGCGGCGTGGACACCGCCTCGGATGCACCCATCGCGTTCGGCAACGACCTGCGTCAGGTGCTGCTGGGCCTGCGCCGGGCGAAGTCCAACATCGACCGGCTCAAGCTGGTGGGCAAGCTGCCGGCCGCGCTGGGTGTGGAGATCCCGGTCAACAGTGAGCCCCGCACCGGCATGTCGATGGGTGAGCACGCCGCCGTCACCGCCAAGAAGATGGGCGTCAAGCGCGTCGACCAGGATGAACTGGCCGCCGCCAGCCACCGCAACATGGCTGCCGCCTACGACAGCGGCTTCTTCGACGACCTGGTCACCCCGTTCCTCGGGCTGTACCGCGACAACAATCTGCGCGCGGATTCGACGCCGGAGAAACTGGCCAAGCTGAAGCCGGTGTTCGGCGTCAAGGCCGGCGACGCCACGATGACGGCGGGGAACTCGACCCCGTTGACCGACGGTGCCTCGGTGGCGCTGCTGGCCAGCGAGGACTGGGCCGAGGCGCACGGTCACGAGCCGCTGGCCTACTTCGTCGACTCGGAGACCGCCGCAGTCGATTACGTCAACGGACCCGACGGTCTGCTGATGGCGCCGACGTATGCGGTGCCCCGGCTGCTCGCCCGCAACGGACTGACGTTGCAGGATTTCGATTTCTACGAGATCCACGAGGCGTTCGCCTCGGTGGTGCTGGCCACGCTGGCGGCCTGGGACTCCGACGAGTACTGCAAGGAGCGCCTGGGGCTGGACAAGGCGCTCGGCTCGATCGACCGCTCCAAGCTCAACGTCAACGGCTCCTCACTGGCAGCGGGCCATCCGTTCGCGGCCACCGGCGGCCGGATCGTCGCGCAGCTGGCCAAGCAGCTGGCGGAGAAGAAGCAGACGGGACAGCCGGTGCGTGGCCTGATCTCGATTTGTGCGGCGGGTGGTCAGGGCGTCACGGCCATCCTGGAGGCCTGACCGCCAGCCCGAAAACATCCGAAAAGTTTCTTTTCGGGATGTGTAACGGGCGGGGCATAAGGGTCGATACACGGGTAGCTCCGTGTTGCCGTCTGACCCCCCGACCCGACGGCAACACGGGGCGACCTAACTTCTGATTCGCGGCAAAAATTCGGCCGTATTTTCTCTGGTTTGAGGGGTACCCGAGGCGTACGATCGAGCCTACGACGGGTTCGGGAGTGACTGATCCAAAGAGTCGGTACAGGGGTGAAAGACCGGCTGCGTGAGACAAATTGGAACGCCCCCAAGTGTCCTCCCGAACCCGCCCTTATTCGTTGATTGGCCCCCCCTTCCGGTCCCATGTGGCCCGCCCTCCGCATAGCGTGTGGGCATGCAGATCAGCATCCTCGCCTCATTGAGTGAAACCGGCGGCCGGTCCCCGATCGACGCCACCGTAGAGAACCTCGCCCAGCTTCACGACGAGGGATTCCGGCGGGTCTGGATGACCCAGATGCCGTACGAGCCCGACCTGCTGACCGTGCTGGCCGTGGCGTTCCGTGAGGTCGACGGGATCGAGGTGGGCACCGGCGTCATCCCGATCCAGAACCAGCATCCGATGCTGCTGGCTCAGCGGGCGCTCACGCTCAGTTTGATCAGTGGCGGACGCTTCCTGCTCGGCCTCGGCATGACGCACGCGGCGGTCACCGAGGGTATGTGGGGCATCCCGTGGGACAAGCCGGTCCGCCGTCTGCGTGAATACCTCGACGGGCTGCAGCCCCTGCTGGCCGGCGAGGCCGCCGATGCGCCGGGGGAGACGGTCACCACGCGCGGGGCTCTGCAGATCCCGGGTGCGTCGGCACCCGACGTGTACATCGCCGCGCTCGGGCCGCAGCTGCTCAAACTCGCGGGCCGCCGGACCGCGGGCACTGTCACCTGGATGACGGGGCCGACCACGTTGGCCGAACATGTCGGCCCGACGCTGCGCGAGGCGGCGGGGGACCGTCCGGTTCGCGTTGTCGCAGCACTTCCGGTCAGCGTCACCGATGACGTCGACGGGGCCCGCGCGCAGGCCGCCAAGCAGTTCGCCATGTACGGACATCTGCCGTCCTATCGGGCGATGCTCGATCGGGAGGGCTATGCCGGCCCCGAGGACGCCGCCATCATCGGCGATGAAAGCACTGTGGCCGAACGTATTCGGTCCCTCCAGGGTGTCGGTGTCGACGAATATGTCGGAGTGGTGTTCGACGCCTCGCCGGACAACAGGGCTCGCACAAGGGCACTGCTGCGGTCGCTCGACAGCTGACGGTGTGGACAGCCACACCCCGTATTGGCTGGACAGCACCATCGCCCGGTGCCAACGTGTCGGGCAACGATGATGTCCGTGACCACCACTGCAATCACCCCAGCCTGCGCGCCCGAAGACCGGCGCCGGACACTGACGACCCCGTTCACCGCGGCAGCTTGTCGTGGCTATCTCTATTTCCTGCTGGTCAGCCTTCTTGCTCTGGTCGGCGTGGTCTACCTGTTCGTGACGGGCCTGACGTCGGGCTTGCTACTCATCACCTTGATCGGCATACCGCTGCTGGCGCTGGTGGTGCTGTCGGGGCGATGGTGGAACGCGCTGTACCGGTCGCTGGCCCGGCTGGTCGGCGTCACCATCGACCCGCCGGCACCGTTCGCCAAGCAGACGAGTTGGCCACACACGCTGGCCGCTGCGCTGACCGATGGCGTCGGCTGGCGCAGCCTCGGGTTCCTTCTGCTGCAGAGCGTCGTGATGACGCCGCTCGGTTACGGCGTCGTGATGGCTGTCGCGATATCGGCGATCCTCGTGGTCTCACCGGTGATCTGGCTGATCACGGGAGAATCGATCGTCAGCTTCGGCGAACCCGTGGACTCTCTCGGCGCTTACCTGGCGTTGGCCGTGGGCGGACTGGTCGGGCTGTATCTGCTGGCCTGGGTCATGCTCGGCATCGGGCGTGCCCACCTCTGGCTGGCCGGATCGCTGCTCGCGCCCACCGGTGGGGAACGCCGGGTCGGTGAGCTGGAGCGGGCCCGTGCCGACGTGGTCGACGATTCGGCCGCGACGCTCCGCCGCGTGGAGCGCGATCTGCACGACGGAACTCAGGCCCGGCTGATCGCCGTGGCCATGACGCTTGCGCGCGCCGAGGAACAATTGGCCGATCCCGACAAGGCTGAGCACGCCCGGCAGCTGATTTCCGACGCGTTGGCGAACACCAAGGACACGCTGACCGAGCTTCGTGACCTGGTGCGCGGAATCCGCCCTCCCGCATTGGATCTCGGTCTGGTTCCGGCCGTTCAGACATTGGTGGCACGCAACCCCGTTCCCGTAGAACTGGTCGATGACGTCACCGTGCGGCCCTCCCTGGGCGTGGAAACCCTGGCGTACTTCTGCGTGGCCGAGCTGCTGGCCAACGTGTCCCGGCATTCCGGCGCCACGCAGGCCACGGTGCGCCTGCACAGCGACATTGATGAGCTGCGGATCACCGTGGCAGACAATGGTTCCGGAGGGGTGCAGCCGGGCAACGGTTCCGGTCTCACCGGGCTGGCCGATCGGCTCCGGATGGTCGACGGTCGTCTCGACATCGACAGCCCGCCCGGCGGGCCCACCACCGTGACGGCGGTCGTTCCGTCGGGAGCGCAGCGGTGACCCGGTTGGCCATCGCCGAGGACAACGCGATCCTGCGTGACGGGTTGACTCAGCTGCTCCTCGAACGCGGACATGAGGTTGTGGCCAAGGTGGGCACCGCCGATCAGGTACGCGAGATCGCCGAGACGCTGCGCCCGGAGGTGTTCGTGATCGACATCCGGATGCCGCCGACGTTCACCGACGAGGGGTTGATCGCGGCGGTCTCATTGCGGCACGCGTGTCCAGACGTCGGTGTGCTCGTGTTCTCGCAGTGGGTCGAAACTCGCTATGCCGCTGAGTTGTTGGCAGGGAATCCCGAAGGTGTCGGCTACCTGCTCAAGGACCGGGTGGCCGATATCGGTGAGTTCGATGCCGCGGTGCGGCGCATTGCGGCCGGAGGTACCGCGCTCGATCCGGAGGTGGTGCGCCAGTTGATGGGGTCCCGCCGTAGTGGTGACGCGCTGGCCCGGCTGTCGCCTCGCGAACGCGAAGTGCTCGCGTTGATGGCCGAGGGGCATTCGAACAGTGCCCTGGCCGAACAGCTTTCTGTCTCCGAGCGTGCCGTGGAGAAACACATCGGCAGTATCTTCACCAAGCTCGACCTGCCGCCGTCGACCGCGCATCACCGCCGCGTGCTGGCGGTCGTCACCTACCTGAACTCCTGAGTGCGAGCAGTCCCCCGCAAGCGGGAGGTGCCCCCAGTGAAAACCCCCAAAATCCATTTATTTCAGGGTTTTTCACGTCTGCTCGCGAGGCTAGGGGGCGGCCGCTCCCGGCTCGGGTTCCGGTTCGAGCAGCTCGCGCACTGACGTGCGAGATCCATACGGGCGCAGCATGCGACTGGCCGGACGCGGCCGCACGATCTGCGGCCACCAGAACCACCGGCCGAGCAGCGCCGCGATGGACGGCGTCATGAACGACCGCACGATCAGGGTGTCGAAGAGCAGGCCGAGGCCGATGGTGGTGCCGATCTGGCCGAGGACGATGAGATCGCTGAAGATGAACGACGACATGGTGGCCGCGAACACCAGACCCGCCGCGGTCACCACCCGGCCGGTGCCGGCCATGGCGCGGATGACGCCGGTCTTGAGCCCTGCCCCGATCTCTTCCTGGAATCGGGATATCAGCAGCAGGTTGTAGTCCGCTCCGACCGCCAGCAGCAGGATGATGGCCAGTGCCAGCACGATCCAGTACAGCTGGATGCCGAAGATGTACTGCCACACCAGGACCGACAGACCGAACGACGCTCCCAGTGACAGCACGACTGTCCCGACGATGACCATTGCGGCAACCAGGCTGCGGGTGATGAACATCATGATGAGCAGGATCAGGCTGATCGCGGCCAATGCGGCGATGAGCAGGTCGTATTTGGCGCCATCCTGAATGTCCTTGTACGCGGAAGCGGTTCCCGCAACGTAGATCTTGGCGTCCGACAGGGGAGTGGCCTTGATCGCGTCGAATGCGGAGTCCTTGAGCGCGTCGATGTGTGAGATGCCCTCGGGTGTGGCTGGCGTGCCCTCATGCGTGATGATCATGCGGGCGGCCTTGCCGTCGGGCGAGAGGAACAGTTTCAGGCCGCGCTTGAAGTCGGGATTGTCGAAGGCTTCCGGAGGCAGATAGAACGAGTCGTCGTTCTTGGCTGAGTCGAAGGCCTGCCCCATGGCGGTCGCATTTTTCAGGGCCTCCTCGGACTGCGAATTGGTCCCGGCGGTGGTCGCGTAGTTCGACAGGGTCAGGTCGCGGTTGCGCTCCTGAATGGCGATCTGCGGCGGCAACAGCGCGACGAGTTGCGGCTGGAGCGCGTCGAGCTTGTCCAGGCTCGCCGTGATCTGCCCGAACTGGTCGCTGAGCTTGTCAATGCCGTCGAGCGCGTCGAACACCGACCGCAGCGCGGCGCACATGGGAATGTCGAAACAGTGTGGCTCCCAGTAGAAGTAGTTGCGCAGGGGCCGGAACTGATCATCGAAGTTGGCGATCTTGTCGCGAAGGTCGTTGACGATGGCAACGGTGTCGTGGAAGGCCTGGGTCTGCTCATGCGTGGCAGCGGCACTGGCCTGCTGCAGCGCGACTTGCTTTTTGAGGATATTGATCGTGTTGGACAGCTCGTTGGCCTGTTTGAGCAGATCGGCGGCCCGGTCCTGTTGATAGCCCAAATTCATGATCTGGCTGGCGCTTTGCGCGCTGATCTGAAAGGGGATGGAGCTGTGCTTGATCGGTGTGCCCAGGGGCCGGGTGATCGACTGGACCAGGGCGATGCCGCGGGTGTGCAGCACGGCCTTGGCGACGCGTTCGAGAACCAGCATGTCCGCGGGGTTGCGCATGTCGTGATCGGTTTCGATCATCAGGAGCTCGGGGTTCAGCCGCGCCTCCGAGAAGTGGCGGGTGGCGGCGGTATATCCGACGTTGGCCGGTGCCGATTCCGGGAGGTAGGGACGCCCGTCGTAGCTGGTCTTGTACCCCGGCAGGGCGAGCAGGCCGACGAGCGCGATCAGGCACGACACCACCAGGATGGGGCCGGGCCAGCGCACGATCGCGGTACCGATGCGGCGCCAACGTGGTGCCCGTGGGTTGCGTTTCGGCTCGAAGAGTCCGAACCGGCTGGCGATGGTCAGCACGGCGGGCCCCAGCGTCAGCGCGGCCGCCAGGGTCACGAGCACGCCGATCGCGGCGGGTACACCCAGGGTCTGGAAGTAGGGCAGCCGGGTGAAGTGCAGGCACGCCACGGCCCCGGCGATGGTCAGCCCGGAGCCGACGATGACGTGCACGGTGCCGCGAAACATGTCGTAATACGCGGCTTCTCGGTCCATGCCACGGCTACGTGCCTCGTGATAGCGGCCGACGATGAAGATGCCGTAGTCCGTGCCCGCGGCGATCGCCAGGAGTGTCAGCAGATTCGTCGAATATGTGGACAGGCCGATGACCCCGCTGTGCGCGAGTGCGGCGACGACACCCCGCGCGGCCGCCAGTTCGATGAGGACCGTGACGAGCATGAGGAGCATCGTGACGAAGGATCGGTAGACGACCAGCAGCATCACCGCGATGACCAAAAACGTGAGGAGCGTGACCTTTTCGGTGCCCTCGCTGCCGACCTCGAAGTTGTCGGTGATCAGCGGTGCGGCGCCGGTGACGTAGGCCTTGACCCCGGGCGGCGGTGGGGTGGTCGCCACGATTTCGCGGATGGCGTCGACGGACTGGTTGGACAACGCCTCGCCCTGGTTGCCTGCCAGGTACACCTGCACCAGAGCGGCTTTGCCGTCCTTGCTCTGAGAGCCTCCGGCGGTGAGCGGATCGCCCCAGAAATCCTGAATGTGCTCGACATGCGTGGTGTCCTCGGCCAGCCGTTTCACCAGGGTGTCGTAGAAGCGGTGGGCATCGTCGCCCAGCGGCTGGTCGCCTTCGAGCACGATCATGGCCGCACTGTCGGAGTCGAACTCGTCGAAGACCTGGCCGATGTGTCGCATCGCCATCGTCGACGGGGCGTCGGGCGCGTTCAGCCCCACCGAGCGCGCCGCGCCGACGACTTCCAGTTGTGGCACAAGGATGTTCGTCAGCGCTGCGACGGCGACCCACACCAGGACAATGGGTACGGCGAGCAGACGAATGGTCCGTGCTGTCCTGGAACGCTCGGTGGCCCCCTCGACGTGCTGGCCGCTCATGCCGATTTGTCCAAGCAGGCGATGTAACCGTTCACGTTGCTCGTGGACCTTTCGTCCTTGACCACCCCGTTGACGGTGATGCGGCACCCGATGGTCTCACCGTCCCCTTGCGCCCGGAGATCGGCGAACATCGTCGGGTCGTCCGTCACCAAGGTCTGCGACCACGGCAGGGTCACGTCCTCGGCCCGCTGGGGTTGTGCGTCGATGTCCAGGTAGTTGATGGTGGCAACCGAACCCGGTGATCCGAACACCTCGAAGAGAACCCGTTTGGGGTTGTATCCGGTGTTCTCGAGAGTGTCGGCGCTGGGGCGCGACACCTCGTTATCGGAACCGAATATGCCGTGCAGGCGACTGACGGTGAACGCGACGACTGCCACCACGAGCACGGCCACGATCACCGTCCAGCGGCGCCTGACCAGGCTCCCTACCGAGATCCCCGCCATCTCAGTGCCTTTCGACAACGGCCGCCCTGCGCACCGTGACGCGAGAGTCTGTGGCCGTCCAAGCTTCTGAACGGTACCGTACGGTACTATCCTGGATGGGGCAAGACTTACGGACAGGCTCGGCCCACCGCCACAGAAAGGTGCCCCCGCGTGGCTTCTGCTTCGACACATCACCTCCCACCGCCGGCCGCGGCGGTGCAGTGGACTGAGCGGGAGTCGGAGTTGTTGGCGGTGACCCTGCGGCTGTTACAGCAGCACGGATACGACCGGTTGACCGTGGAAGCCGTAGCGACCGAAGCGAAGTCCAGCAAGGCCACGATCTACCGCCGCTGGCCGTCGAAGACCGAACTCGTCCTGGCCGCCTTCATCGAGGGCACTCGCGTTCAGCTGGTCCCACCGCGCACCGGCTCGTTGCGCGCGGACCTCCTCAGCATCGGCGCCTCGGTGTGTACACAGGCACGCGAGCACGGCAGCACCATGAGCGCGATCATGAGCGAGGTCGCGCACAGCCCGGAGTTGAGTGCGGCCCTGCAGAACCAGTTCGTTCTCGCGCGCAAGAAGCTGATGTCCGAGGTCCTGGCCGAAGCGGTCGACCGGGGTGAGATCGACGCCGCGGCGATCCATGAAGAACTGTGGGACGTGATGCCGGGCTATCTCGTGTTCCGCTCGTTGATTCCCGGCCGTCCGCCCACCGAAGAGACGGTTCGCGCACTGGTGGACGACGTGTTGATGCCCAGCCTGACCCGGCTCTGAGCCCGGTCAGCGGCGGCGCCACCACACCAGCAGGCCCACCGCCGCGAGTACCGCGAGCACGGCGGCGGCAGGCACCGCAGGCTTGGACCGTGCCGCCTCGGTGGCGGCGTGTGCCCGATCCACGACGGCCTCCTTGGTTTCGGCTGCCTTGTCCTGAGCACGGCCTTTGACGTCGAGCTTGTCGGACAGTGCGGCCACCGTCTCACCCAGCTCGCCGCGCGTCTTGTCGATATCGGCCTGCAGTTCGTCGATGCCGGCGTCTGGCCCCGGTTCGGGGGGAAGGCGGTCAGCGGTTGCCATGTCGGGCCTCCTTGATCTCGTCGAGGTCGTGTTTGACGCTGCCGACTGATGCTGTTGCCGGCGGTGGAACCTGCCGGGCTTGGCTGCGGCTGATCAGAGCGGCCACCCCGGCGCCGAGGAACAACACAGCGGCCACGATGACCGCGGCGGCCCAGACCGGGAGGGCCAGGGAGATTGCGGCGACCGCGGCGGCGACGACGGTCATGAGGCCCAGCACCGCCAGCAGGCCGGCGACACTGATCAGCCCGGCGCCGATGCCGGCATGGCGCGCGGATTCCTGAAACTCGCGCTGCGCCAACCGCAACTCGTCGCGCACCAGTCGTGTCGTCTGCTCCTGCAGTTGTCCGAGAAGCTGAGCAGTGGACGCTTCATTGATGGATCTTGATTCGGTCGTCATCGGTGTGCCTTTCACCAGGCGTACTTCTTCTCTCACAGCAGTGCCCGACGCGCGGCCGGGCAAAACCTTGAGCCGGCAGCTGCGCCGTTAAAACTGTCCGGTTCGGGGTATCCGCACTGTCGAAACGAGCTCCGCTTCGTTCTGGAGCGGTGCCGACGTGAGGAGGATCCGTGAGCCGGCTGTCCAAGATGCTGTACATGCCGTTGTCGATGGCGACGAGTGTGGGTGGAGGTCTGCTCGCCGGCGCGCTGTTCACCCAGATCTGGAAACGCATCGACGAGCCGAATCTGGAACCGCCCGACCCCAAAGATCTCGAGCGGTCGGCCGCCAAGGCCCTGACGGCAGCGGCCATCCAGGGGTTGGTGTTCGGGTTGGTCCGCGCCGCCGTCGACCGGGCGGGGGCCAAGGGCTACCGGGCGCTCGCCCACGAATCGCCGGTGTGATTAGGACGAGTAAACGCTCGTGACAGTTCAGAACGCCATGTCTGTCAACGCAATCCGCGTATCGCCCAGATGGTCAGGTAGGCCAGGCCGAAGAATGCCGCAACCGCTATCGCCACGCCCGTCGACTGTACGTAGGACAGCGGTGATCGCACCCAGTCGAGGGTCGCCGCGACCACCGCATCCGGTCGGGTCACCAGGTCCCACGAGTTCCACCGCTGGAAACGGCCGATGACGACTCCGACCGCGCACAGGGCAACGGACAGCACGACGACCAACCAGCCCCAGAAGGCGCCGAACTCGTCGGTCAGGCGTTGATGCACGAGCAGCAACGACACCACGCCCAACAAGATCCCGGTCCACGCCGCGAACCCGTATTGCAGCACGTGACGCCACAGTTCGTAGCCCTCGCCGAGATGGACCAGGTCGGTCACCAGATAGGGCGCGTTCGGCAGGAAGGCCAACCAGCCCGCGCCCAGCGGCAGCAGCCAGAAGCGGCGCTCGACCAGATCGAAGGCCACGGCGAAGATCATCGGAATCCAGGCCAGCACGAGGTTCCAGATCAGGAACTTGGTGGGGTACGACATCGGTGCCGCCGGATCGGTGATGCCTAGAGCGAGGGTCAGCGCGGTCGTCGCCATCAGTGAGACGACCAGCAGGATGCCACGGGCTTCGGTCATGGGATCAGTTTGCCTGTTCGGCCAGGCCGCCGAGGACACGCATTACCGATGGAGCGTCGCCGAAGTCCCCGATACAGGTAGCGCGCTACTCACGACGCAGCACGGGACCCGGCGGTTGACTTCCCCTCACGCACAGCGGATATGCGAAGGGGAAATGACCATGCGACATGGAAGAGACGGCTTTTTCATCGTGGGAGAGGGCCTCCTGACGGCGGATCCGGCACCGCGTCTGTCGGACGCCGACGAACTGCGGCAGTTCCGCTTCTCCCGTATCGGGCCGGAGGGAACGAAGGCGACCACAGAGCTCGTCACGGCGATGGCCGAAGCCATCACCGCCACCGATCCCGGCGACGATGGTGGGATACCGGCCGGATACACCTATCTGGGTCAGTTCGTCGACCACGACCTGACGAGGGACAAGACCCAGGGCGCGCTCGGATCGGACGTGACCGTGGACGAGATGATCCAGGGCCGTTCGCCTGCGCTCGATCTCGATTCTCTCTACGACCGTGGTCCGGCCGAGGCTCCGCAGTTCTACACCGATGGAATGCACCTGAAAATGGGGCGCACCGCGGCGGGCTCCGGCCTGTCGGCATTCGACGGCCACGATCTGCCACGCGATCCACAGCAACCCAGCGCGCTGATTCCGGACCCACGCAACGACGAGAACCTGGTGGTGGCGCAGACCCACCTGGCGTTCATCAGATTCCACAACCGCGTGGTCGACACGATCTCCCCGGGGCCTGCTCCGGCGATGTTCGAGACGGCGCGGGAGCTCGTCGTCAAGCATTACCAGTGGATGCTGCGCCACGACTATCTCCCCAGGATCGTCGACCCGGGGATCGTCGAGGACGTATTCGCCAACGGTCGCACGCTCTTCGAGACCTCACCGGTCCCCGGTGACGCACCCACGATGCCGATCGAATTCTCGGTCGCGGCATTCCGGCTCGGGCACAGCATGGTCCGCAACACCTACAACTGGAATCGGATCTTCGACAACGGCGGTGGCACCTTGGAACTCCTGTTCGGATTCTCGGGAACCAGTGGTGGCCTCTCGGGCGACAATCCCTTGCCCTCCACCTGGATCGCCGACTTCCGCCGGTTGTACGACTTCGCCGAGGCCGGGCGAGCCGACCTCGTCGTGCCGGATACCAAGTTCAATCGCGCGCGGAAGATCGACACCCGACTCACCGATCCGCTGGCCACCCTGCCGCCGGGTTCGTTCGGATCCGGCAGCCCCGTACGCGCGCCGCAGGCCAATCTCGCATTCCGAAACCTGATCCGGGGCAACATGGTCAGGCTCGCCAGCGGACAGCAGATGGTGGAGCTGGCAGACGGTGTCACAGCGCTGTCCGAAGCCGAGATCCTCAAGGGCGCGGGCAATGGAGCGGGGGTCGACTTCACCGGGCTGGTTCCGGCGCTGCGCAGTGAACTGGCCGCCAACACCCCGCTGTGGCTGTACATCCTGCGGGAGGCCGAGCTCAACGGTGGGCGGCTCACCGGTGTCGGGGGCCGCATCGTGGCCGAGGTCTTCCACCGCGCCATGGAGGGCAGCACGTATTCGATTGTGCGAGAACCTCAGTGGCGCCCGACGCTGGGCCCGGACTCCTTCACGTTCCGGATGGTGGACCTGTTGCTGTTCGCCTTCGAGGGCCGGGCCGACCTACTCAATCCACTCGGGGACGAACCCTCGCCGCAGCTGGAGATCATCGCACTGCGGCGCGGCGACGACGGTCCATTCGTCGCGATCCTGCAGCACCTGTTGCGCGCGCGGGCGTTCGGACTGAAGGTCGACGGCATCTTCGGCGAGGTCACCGAACGGGCCGTGCGCCGGTTCCAGGGAAACCAGGGCATCGGCGTCGACGGCATCGTGGGGCCGGTCACCTGGAGCCGGCTGTTCATCACGGTCCGGCTCGGCAGCACCGGCGAGGCTGTCAAGGGGGTACAGGTGCGGATGAATCTGCGTCAGGCCGATCCGATCGACGTGGACGGCAGCTTCGGCCCGCGCACCAGGCAGGCGGTGCGCGAATTCCAAAGCAGTCAGAACATCGACGTCGACGGCGTTGCCGGCCCGATCACGTGGCGCAGGTGCGTGTCCGAACCGGCGTAGATCGCCCGTCGCCGGCCGTCCAACACATGAGGCCCCTGGGATGTACCCAGGGGCCTCATGTCGTGTTGATCGTCGAGTTGCTCTAGAACGCAGCCTCGTCGAGTTCCATCACCTCGTTGTCGATGGTCTCGATGACCTGACGGGTGCTGGTCAGCAGCGGCAGCATGTTCTTGGCGAAGAACGAGGCCGCGGCGATCTTGCCCTCGAGGTAGGTGCGCTCTTCACCGGTGGCGCCGGCGTCGAGCTTCTCGATGGCCACGCCGGCCTGGCGGGCCAGCAGCCAGCCGAGCAGCAGGTCGCCGACCGACAGCAGGAAGCGGACCGAGCCGAGGCCCACCTTGTAGATGCTGGCGGCATCTTCCTGCGCGGCCATCAGGTAGCCGGTCAGGGTGGCGGCCATGCCCTGGACGTCCTCCAGCGCGGTGGCCAGCAGGGCGCGCTCGGTCTTCAGCCGGCCGTTGCCCGTCTCGTTCTTGATGAACTGCTCGATCTCGCCGGCCACGAAAGCCAGCGCCTGTCCCTTGTCGCGGACGATCTTGCGGAAGAAGAAGTCCTGCGCCTGGATGGCGGTGGTGCCCTCGTACAGCGAGTCGATCTTGGCGTCGCGGATGTACTGCTCGATCGGGTAGTCCTGCAGGAAGCCGGAACCGCCCAGGGTCTGCAGGCTCTCGGTCAGCTTGGCGTAGGCCTGCTCCGAGCCGAAGCCCTTGACCACCGGCAGCAGCAGGTCGTTGACCTTGTGCGCGAGCTCGGGCTCGACACCGTGCAGCGCCTTGGCGACGTCCTTGTCCTGGAAGGTCGCGGTGTACAGGTACAGCGCGCGCATGCCCTCGGCGTAGGACTTCTGGGTCATGAGGCTGCGACGGACGTCAGGGTGATGGGTGATGGTGACGCGCGGGGCGGTCTTGTCCATCATCTGGGTCAGGTCGGCACCCTGCACGCGCTCCTTGGCGTACTCGAGAGCGTTCAGGTAACCGGTCGACAGGGTCGCGATGGCCTTGGTGCCCACCATCATTCGAGCCTGCTCGATGACGTCGAACATCTGCGCGATGCCGTTGTGCACCTCGCCGACCAGCCAGCCCACCGCAGGCTTGTCGTGCTGGCCGAAGGTCAGCTCACACGTGGCCGAGACCTTCAGGCCCATCTTGTGCTCGACGTTGGTGACGTACACGCCGTTGCGCTCGCCCAGCTCGCCGGTCTCGAAATCGAAGTGGAACTTCGGTACGAAGAACAGCGACAGACCCTTGGTGCCCGGGCCTGCGCCCTCGGGGCGGGCCAGCACCAGGTGGAAGATGTTCTCGAACAGGTCATCTGAATCGGCGGAGGTGATGAATCGCTTCACGCCGTCGATGTGCCAGGAGCCGTCGTCCTGCTTGACGGCCTTGGTGCGGCCGGCGCCGACGTCAGAGCCCGCGTCGGGCTCGGTGAGCACCATGGTGGCGCCCCAGCCGCGCTCGGAGGCCAGGACGGCCCACTTCTTCTGCTCTTCAGTGGCATTGTCGTAGAAGATCTGCGCGAAGGCGGCCCCACCGGCGTACATCCACACGGCGGGGTTGGCGCCGAGGATGTGCTCGTTGAGCGCCCACAGCAGCGCCTTGGGGGCAGGCACGCCACCAAGCTCTTCGTACAGGCCGACCTTGTCCCAGCCGCCGTCGATCGCCGCGCGCACCGACTTCTTGAAGGGCTCGGGCAGCGTGACGGTGTGGGTCTTGGGGTCGAACACCGGCGGGTTGCGGTCACCGTCGGCGAACGAATCGGCGATCGGGCCCTCTGCGAGGCGAGCCATTTCGCTGAGCATCTCGCGGGCCGTATCGGCGTCCAGGTCGGCGTAGTCGCCTGCGCCGAGGGCCTTGTCCAGACCGAAGACGTCGAACAGGTTGAAGACCTGGTCACGGACATTGCTCTTGTAGTGGCTCACTTTTCCTCCTTGTGAGAATGCCACCTGAGGTTGGGTACTTCGGATAAGTTACCCACCAGTAACTGCGGCCAACTATACCGTTCGGTAACTTCAACGCAAAGAAACTCTGAGCAATTTCTGGGAGCTAACCAACCCAGCGGTTGATCGACCTCTGTACCGCGTGGTCAAAATGAATCTGACCAGCTGTTTTGCCGCATTGTGACGATCCTCACGAATATGGCCATTAGAGTCAGCGGATGCTTCGAATCGCGGTGTGGGGTACAGGGAACATGGGCGCGACGGCGATCAGGTCGGCCACGGCATTCCCGGGCCTCGAACTGGCTGCAGTCATCACGTCGTCCGAGGAAAAAGCCGGTCGTGACGCCGCGACGTTCGCCAAGCTCGACGCTTCGACCGGCGTCACCGCCACGACCGACGTCGACGCGGCGCTCGCGCAGTGCGATGCCGTCGCGTACATGTCCTCCGGCGATATCCGGCCGGAGGAGGCCATCGCCGAGATCGAGCGGTGCCTACGCGCGGGCAAACAGGTGGTGACGCCGTCGCTGTACTCGCTCTATGACCCGGCCTCGGCACCGACCGAGTGGGTCGACCGGCTCACCGACGCCGCGGTGGCCGGCAACGCCGCACTTCTGGTCAGCGGCGTCGATCCGGGCTGGGGCAATGACGCACTCGCGGTGATCGCAGCGGGGCTGTGTACCCGGATCCGCACCATCCGGTGTCAGGAGATCTTCGACTACTCCACCTACAACCAGCCGCATTCGGTGCGGGTGCTCTGCGGATTCGGCGGGTCGATGGACGAGACGCCGATGATGTTGCTGCCGTCCATTCCGACCATGGTGTGGGGCGGCAATGTCCGTTTGATCGGTCGCGGGCTGGGCCTGGAGATCGACGACATCACCGAAACGGTCGAACGGCTGCCGCTCACCGAGACCGTCGACAACGTCATGGGCCGGTTCGAAGCGGGCACGCAGGGAGCGTTCCGCCTTCAGGTGATCGGATGGTCGAAGGGCGTCGAGCGGATCATCATCGAGCACATCACGCGCATCGACCCGTCATGCGCGCCGGAATGGCCACAACCCGATGAGGGCGTCGGCGACCATCGCGTGATCATCGACGGTGATCCGCAGCTGAGCATGGTGGTGCGTGCCGACGTGCCGGGCGGGACGCGTGCCGACGGCGGCAACACCACCGCGGCCAACCGCCTGCTGGGCGCGATCGACTGGCTGTCGACCCAGAAACCCGGCATCTACGACGGCCTCGACGTGCCGCTGCATCCGCCGCTGCCCGCCGAGGTCGAGGCGACCCGCTGGGTCTAGCTTCTCGCCCGCGAGCAGACGCAGAGTCGCACCAATCCGCGTGGAAAGGTGCGACTCTACGTCTGCTCGGCAATCGAGGGCGGCGGTTAGTCCGCTGCCGCCTCCGTGGCGGGTGGCTCCTCAGTCGGCGGTGATTCCGGATCGGCCGGTGCCGCTGCTGCGGACTCTCCCTCAGCGTCTTGCTGCGACGCCTCAGGCGATTCCGCCGGCGCCTGGGGGGATGCCGGCGATTCGGCGTCGGGCAGCTGACCCACCAGGTACTCGGCGAGGCCGCCGATGGTCGGGTAGTCGAACACCGCGGTCGCGTTCAGCGTGAACTTGCCGCCGAACTGACTGTGCAGCCGGTTGCGGAGCTCGATCGCCATCAGCGAGTCGGTACCGAGATCCAGGAAGCGGCTGGTCGCGGCAGGCGGAGAGGCCAGGCGCAGGAAGTTCTGCACCTCCTTCTGGAGGAACTCGGTCACGAACCCGGCGCGCTGCGGCACCGGAATCTCGAGCAGCTGCTTGAGCACCTCGCTGTCCCCGACGACCTCGCCCACGGCGTTCGGCAACACCAGATCGAGAATCGGCGGCCGCTGACTGCCCAGCACCTTCGCGGCCCGCTGCCAGTTCGCCTTGATGACGGTGGCCTGGCCGGTGCCGTTGGCGATCACCTCGGCAAGCGCGGAGAGCGCTGCCGAGGGATCCAGCGGAATCAAGCCCTGCGCACTGATATTCGCGGTCGCCGCCTCCGAGGACGCCATACCGCCCTGGCCCCACGGGCCGAAGTTGATGCCCGTGGCCGGCAGACCCTGTGCCCGCCGCTGCGCGATCAGACCGTCGAGCAACGCATTGGCCGTCGCGTAGTTGGCCTGACCGGGTGACCCGAACAGGCTCGACACCGACGAGGACACGATGAAGAAGTCCAGATCGTCGTCCTTCGTCAACCTGTCCAGGTAGTCGGCACCGAAGGCCTTGGGGGTCAACGTCGTCCGGAAGCGCTCCACGCTCTGCTGACCGAGCAGCGCATCATCGAGCACACCCGCGAGATGCGCGACACCGGCAAGCGGTGGCAGTTCTGCGCGGATGCGGTCGAGCAGCGCCGACACCCCGGATTCCTCACCGACATCGGCGCTGAATACGTGGACGCGGGTCTTGTAGCGCTCGGTGATCTCATCGATCAACCGTTGCGCTTCCGCGTCGGGCGTACGGCGGCTGGTCAAGACGATGTCCCCGGCACCCAGTTGCGCCAGATACGACGCCGTGTGCAGACCGATCGCACCGAGCCCACCGGTGATCAGGTAGCTCCGGTCGGACCTCGGCTGCAGCGGAGTCGGCATCTGGCACACGATCTTGCCGATATGCCGGGCCTGCTGCATGCGCCGGAACGCCGTCCTGGCTTCCGTCAGTGGGTAGATCTCGGCGGGAAGCGGCGTCCAGTCGCCGTTGGCCAACCCCTCCGACACCTCGGTCAGCAGGGTGCGAATGCGCTCGGGCTCCTGGAACATCACCGTGTCCAGCGCCACGATCTCGTACGCGATATCGGGTCGGGCCTCGGCCATCTGCTCCGCGGTCCAGATATCGCGCTTGGCGATCTCGGCGAAACGGCCGTTCTTGGCAGTGGCCCGCACGGTCGCCTCGACGAACCCTTCGCTGGTCAGCGAGTTGAGTACGACATCGACACCCGCGCCGCCGGTATCCGCGAGGATTTGGTCGGCGAAATCGGTTGTCCGCGAGTCGTACACATACTTGACGCCCAGCTTGCGCAGCGTCGCCCGCTTGAAGGTGCTCGCCGTCGCGTAAACCTCGGCGCCGCATTGCTGCGCCATCTGGATGGCGGCCAATCCGACACCACCGCTGGCGGCATGGATGAGCACCCGGTCACCCTGCTTGAGTTGCGCCCAGTCGAACGCGAGCCGGACCGTCAGCGCCGCAGCGGGGATCGTGGCCGCCTCGACCGCGCTGATCCCGTCGGGAATCGGCGCCAGGAACTGCTCCGGCACGTTGAACCGGCTACCGAAAGCCCCCTGCATGGAGCCGTAGACCCGCTGGCCCACCTTGACTCCGGTGACACCTTCACCCAATTGCGTGACCACACCGGCGAAGTCACCACCGATCGGTCCGGGATCACCCGGGTAGAGGCCCAGCACGTTGAGGACGTCCCGGAAGTTGAGGCCCGCGGCCTCGACTCGGACCTGTACGTAGCCCTCCTCGGGTGCCGGAACCTCCTTCTCGGTGATCCGCAGGTTGTCGATCGCGCCGCGTTCGGTCGGCGCCAGCACGTAATCGCTGCCGCGTGGCACCGTGAGATGCCCGCTCCGTGCCCACGGCAACAGCCGGGAGGCCAGTAGCTTGCCTTGCCGCACCGCGATTTCCGGTTCTTCGACCGGTGTGACCAACAGGTTCGCCAATGCCTGCACAGCCTCCGGCGACCCGTCGCAATCGACGAGTTTGGCGCGCAGCGCCGGTTCCTCGTTGATCGTGGTGCGTCCGAATCCCCACAGCGCCGCCTGTACCGGATCGACCGGCTCACCGGACTCGGTGGCGACGGCGCGCTCGGTGACGATCAACAGTCCGTTCGGAAGTTTCACGTCACCGCTCTGTACGGTGTGCACCGCGCTGAGCAGGTTGGCGATCTCGGCCTCGAGCCGTGCCTGACTGTCGGCGCTCGACTCCTGTGAGTCCGGCGCGGTAGCACGCCAGACGACACCGGAGAACGGAAGACCGCGTTCGAAGGCCTGCGCCAACACCTGTCCGAGGAGCTCCTGGTCGGTGTTGCGATCGAACGGGATGCAGCCCGGAATCTTGGCGGCCAGTTCATCGAAACCGGCGATCAGCCAAGTGCCGGTGGGATTTTCGGCTGCAGCTGCGTCGTCGGAGGACGGCACCGGAACCTCGTGCCAGCCGAGCGTGTACAGCAGCCGGGTGGCATCGCCACCGAGGCCACGGAGCAACGCCTCGCGAGGCGCGCGCTTGACCGTGAACTCTCGAACCCCGCCCAGATAACGGCCATCGCGATCGAGGTAGTCGAGATCGAAGACCTGGGTTTCGCTGTCCAGGGCACTCTGATGCCACCGCGCACGGCAGTAGAACCGCCGGGGCATCTTCTCCTTCAACGTCACCTGTCCGTACCGCAGCGGCAGGAACAGGTCGTTGACTCCCTGCTCGGCTGCGAGGAGGGCCGGGAACGCGGGGAAGGCGACGCCCGTGCACAGGTCCATCAGCACCGGGTGCATCGGCTCGGTTCCCAGTTGTTCGGCGAGTTCTTCGCCGACCAGGATGTCGCCGATCGCTTCACCTTCGCCGAGCCACAACGACTTCAGGGATCCCGACCATGTCGGGCCCCATGCCAGTTCCAGGTCGGCGAACGTCTCGAACAACTCCTGCGGACGCATGCGTTCCAGGCGCTCGATCGCCTCGTCGACAGGATCGGACTGCTCGGCGGCCTGCTCGCCATCGGCATCGGAGACTCCGGCCACCACTGTGCCTTCGGCATTCAGCGACCAGTCGGCTGTCCGGTCCCCGTAGGGGCGGCTGTGCACCTGGAACTTCCAGCCACTGCCCTCGTCGAGCGGATGCAAGGACAGTTGCACTTCGCGAGAACTCTTCTCGGGCAGGATGATCGGCTCGTAGAAGAAGACGTCCTTGGCATGGGCCGGAGTTCCGACGGCGGCCAGCGCCATCGCCGCATAGGTGGCGCCGGGGACCACCACGGTGCCGTAGATGACGTGGTCGGAAAGCCATGGCTGCGATTTGACCGACAACCGGCTGGTGTAGACCGAATCGCCTGAAGCGAGATCCTTCCCACTGCCCAGGATTCCCGAACCCACGGGCCCGTTGACCTCGGAGGTGATTCCGGACCCCTTGGGCCAGAAGCGACGTCGCTGGAACGGGTAGGTCGGCAGTTCGAGCCTGCGACGGGTCCCGCGATGCAGTGCGGTGAAATCGGGCCGGTGACCACCGACGTAGGCAGCGGCCAGTGCATCGGCGATCTGACGGCGATCACCGACGCCCTTGCGCAGCGAGACAATGGCTCGCGGCGCCGCCAAGTGCTCCGGCCAGACCTGGACCGCAGCCCCGGTCAGCACCGGTTGCGGGCCGATCTCCATCAGAATCGAGCAGCCCAGTGCGGCCACGGTGCGCACGCTCTCGGAGAACTGCACCGGCTGGCGGGAATGCTTGCGCCAGTACTGCGCGTCGAGCGGTGTCTGGGCGGTGAGCACAGCGCCGGTGCGGTTGCACACCAGCGGCAGCGTCGGCCGCGCGAACTTGAACTGCGCTGCGTAGGACTCGAATTCATCGAGCACCGGGTCCAGCAGTTCCGAGTGGAAGGCGTGGCTGGTCTCCAGCCAGGTGCAACGGATCGCCTCCTCGCCGAACTTGTCGACGATCTGTTCGAGATCCTCGCCCGGACCCGAGAGCACGGTGTTGGGCCCGTTGTAGGCGCCTACCGAGACCCGGGGGAATTCGCCGGCGATCTGCTCGACGTGCTTGGGATCGGCGAACACGGCCACCATCCGCCCGCCTTCGGGCAGGCTGCCGAACAGTCGGCCGCGCTCGGCCATCAGCCGCGCGCCGTCCTCGAGGCTGAAGACGCCGGCCACGCATGCCGCGGCGTACTGGCCGACGCTGTGCCCGAGCACCACATCGGGCTCGATGCCCCACGACTGCCACAGGCGAGCCAGGCCCATCTCCACGGCGAAGATCGCGGGCTGGGCGAACGACGTGTGCCGCAACGTTTCGCCGGCCTTGCCGCCCGTTTCGCGATTGTCGGCGAAGATCACGTCGAGGAGCGGTTGCGCCAGCATGTCCTTCACCGCATCCGCGCAACGGGTGACCGTCTCGGCGAAAACCGGCTCGGTGTCGAACAACTCACGCGCCATGCCGGCGTACTGGCTGCCCTGCCCGGTGAACAGCCATGCCGTCATCGGGTGGTGCGGACGCTCGCCCCGGGTGACACCGTGTCGCAGCCGGTTCTCGGCCAGCTCTGCCAGGCCGGCACGAGCATCGGCCACCGAGTCCACCACCAGGGCAGCGCGGTGCTCGAAGTGCGAACGGCCGGTGCCCGCGGTGAGGCACAGATCGGCGAGGTCCACGTCGGGGTGCGCACCCAGCCAGTCGTCGTAGCGCTGCGCCAATGCCACCAGTGCCTCCGGTGACCGCGCGGACATCGTCAACACCTCGACCTGTTCGACCTGAGATTCGGCGGCTGATTCCGTCAAGGCTTCGTCGGCGAGCGCTTCCTCGGCGGAGACGGGCTGTGACGGCGCTTCCTCGACCAGGACATGTGCGTTGGTGCCGGTGAATCCGAAGGAACTCACCCCGGCGCGCCGCGGCCTGCCGTTGGCGTGCCACGGGATCGCCTTGTCCACCACCCGCACAGGCAGCGAATCCCACGGGATGTGCGGTGACGGATTGTCGAAATGCAGGCTCTGGGGCAGGGTCTCGTGCTGCAGCGACAACACGACCTTGATCAGGCCGGCTGCACCCGATGCCGACTCGGTGTGGCCGATGTTGGTCTTCACAGAGCCCATCAGCAGCGGCCGGTCGGTGTCCCGTGACCCGCCGTAGGCCGCGGCGGCGGCCTGCACCTCGATCGGATCACCCAGCGGGGTACCGGTTCCGTGTGCCTCCAGGTAGTCCACGTCGCCGCCGTTGAGGCCGGCACGGCTCAACACCGTCCCGATGAGGCGTTGCTGCGCACCACCATTGGGCACGGTCAATCCGCTGGAAGCGCCGTCCTGGTTGACGGCGCTGGCCGGAATGACCGCGCAGATGTTGTCACCGTCGCGCTGCGCGTCGCTCAGCCGCTTGAGGACGAGAATCCCGCAGCCCTCACTGCGGACATAGCCGTCGGCGGATTCGTCGAAGGTCTTGCATCGTCCGACGGGGGACAACATCCTGGCGCGGGATGCGGCGACCACGGTCACCGGACTCAGCAGGACATTCACGCCGCCGGCCAACGCCATGTCGCAATCACCGGAATGCAGTGCCTGGCAGGCCTGATGGACAGCGACCAACGCCGAGCTGCATGCGGTGTCGATCGCCACCGCCGGCCCCTCGAATCCGAGGGCGAAGGCAACGCGACCGGAAATGGCGTTGAGCGCATTGCCGGTGATGAAGTGCGGTTCGATCTTCTCGATCGGTTCCGAGGAAAGCAGATGGGCATACTCGTTGGCCGCCACGCCGACGAACACACCGGTCCGGCTGCCGCGCAGTGCCTCGGGTGAATGACCGGCCCTTTCGAGGCCCTCCCATACTGTTTCGAGCATCAGGCGCTGTTGCGGCTCGATCCAGACCGCCTCGCGCGGGGAGATCCCGAAGAATTCGGGATCGAATCCGTCGATACCGTCGAGGAAACCGCCGAACCGCGTGTAGGTCTTGCCGGGAGCATCGGGATCCGCGTCGAAGAATTCGTCGATGTCGAATCGGTCCTCCGGGACTTCCCGGATGGCGTCGACGCCGCCGGACAGCAAGTCCCAGAATGCCTCCGGGTTCGGGGCGCCGGGGAACCGGCACGACACCGCGACGACGGCGATCGGCTCGTCGGTGCGTGTGGCCGCCACTGACGCCGGTGCGGCTTCGGACTTCTGCTCGCTGAGGCCGAGCACCTCGCCGAGCAGATAGTCGGCCGCGTCGGACAGTCGCGGATGGTCCATCACCAGGGTGACGGGGATTTCCTTGCCAACACCCTGTTCCATGCGGCGCCGCAGTTCCACGGCCATCAGCGAGTCCATGCCGAGGTCGAAGAACCCGGCATCCTCGCGGATCTCCGCGGCGTCCACCCGCGTCACCTCTGCGACGGCGTCGCGGAGGTAGTCGGTCAGGAGCTTCTTGCGTTGCTGCACAGGAGCATTCGTCAATCGGTCGACCAGATCGGTCTTCCCCGACCCTGTGGCGGACGGGGAGACGTCCGTCAGGTGCGCCGGCAACTCGCTCTCCAGCTCGGCCATGTATCCGCGCCGACCTGCCTGCTGATACAGCGGCAGGAAGCGGGACCAATCGATCCTGGCGACAACTCCCTGTGCCGGTCCCGCAGCCGCGGCCGACGCCACGGCGTCGGCCATACCCGCGAGCGCATCGGCCGGCGACAACGTCCGGACGCCGCGCTGTTCGAGCCGGGCCCGGGACTCGGCATCGGCCATGCCCGCCGACCAAGGACCGAAGTTGACGCTCGCACCGGCGACGCCCTGCTCGCGCAGGCGCCAGGCCATGCCGTCGAGGAACGCGTTCGCCGCACTGTAGGCGGTTTGACCGAAGCCGCCCCACACCGAGGCGATGGACGAGGTGCTGATGAAGAAGTCGAGCTTGAGATCGGCGGCCGCCTCACTCAAATGCCAAGCACCCCAGACCTTGCCGGCGAAAACACGGTCGATCTCGGCGTCGTCGAGGTTGCTCAGCGGAGTGGTGCCGATTTCGCCCGCGGCGTGGACGATGCCGGCGAGCGGCGGCCGCTCGGCCCGCACCGCCGCCAACAGCCGTGCGACGCCGTGCGCGTCGGCGACATCGGCCGTGACGGTCCTGATATCGCAGCCGTGTTGTGCGTTCAGCGCGTCGATGCGTTGTTGTGCCACATCGCTGGGCGCGCGACGGCTGGTCAGCACCAGATTCTTGGCGCCGTTGGCCGCCAGGTAACCGGCGATCTCCAGCCCGATGGAGCCGAGCCCGCCTGTCACGAGATATGTTGCGTCGCCGCGCAGTTGCAGCTGTGCGCCGCTCGGCCCGTCAGCCCGTCGAATGAGCCTCGGGACGTAGACGGACTGGTCGCGCAGGGCGATCTGGTCTTCGCGGCTCGCGGAGTCGGGCGCCGTCGAGATTCGGTCGATGAAACGGGACCATTCGTCGGCGGTTCCTTCGGCCAGATCTGCCAGTCCGCCCCAGACCTGTGGAACCTCGAGCGCGGCCGCGCGGCCGAAACCCCACAGAGCGCTCTGATCCGGTGCCACGCTGTCCGCGTCGGTGACTCGTTGCGCGCCGCGGGTCACCACCCAGATGGGCCTGCGCAATTCGGCGGCGGTCGCCGCACGGAAGAGCCGCCGTGTCCCGCCGAGGATCTGATGTTGCATCCGCAGCAGTGACCGCATCGAAGGAGCGGTCGGGGATTTCGGATCGGTTTCCAGCGCTGCGATATGCACGATCCGCAGTGACGGTTCGTCGGCGGCAGCAGCGCGCAAGGTGTCGGCGAGCTGTTCCTCGTCGGCATCGGAAGCCGGCAGCGCCACGAATCGATGCTGCTGCCCGCGGGCGGTGAGGGCCTCGACCAGCGGTTGGACCGCCGGGGAGTCCGCACCGATGAGAAGCCAGGTCGACGGCCCGCTGGCCTCCGCGCCGGAGAGGGGAGTCGGGGACTTCTGCCAGCGGATCTCATAGCGGTCGTCGGCGATGGAGTGGCTTGTGCGCTGTTGGTTGTGTTGCGCCGCAAGCTTGGTCAGCAGCTGCACGGTGTGCGGATCGTCGCCCGAGCCGCCGAGCAGGCCGGCCAGTTCGTCGATTCGGCCGTCTTCGAGGAGCCGGACAGTCTGGGTGCGTGCGGCAACGTGCTGTTGTTGGTTCGGCTCCGCCCGATTGTCCGAGTACCAGTACTGGCGGTGCTCGAACGGGTAGGTGGGCAGATCGAGCTTCTGCGCGTGTGCCTGCCGGAAGGCGCCGAACTCGGGCAGGTGGCCGAGGACGTACGCATCGGCGACGGCCTCGGTGATCTGTCGTTGGTCGGAGGTGTTCCGGCGCAGGGAGGTGATGACCCGCGGTGCGGTGGCCGGGTCGGGCCACGCGCTCAGGGCCGTGGCGGTGAGCACCGGTCGCGGGCCGATCTCCAGCAACAGCTTGCAGTTCAGATCGGCCAGGGTGCGCACGCTCTTGGCGAATTCCACCGGTTGCCGCGCGTGCCGGCGCCAGTACGCACCGTCGAGTTTCACGCTGCGGCCGAGAGCGGCGCCGGTGCGATTGTCGATGAGGATGCGTTGTGGCGGGTTGAAGGTGAACCGCTGCGCGTATGCCTCGAATTCGTCGAGGATCGGCTCAAGCAGCGCCGAGTGGAAGGCGTGACTGGTCTCCAGCCAGTCGCACCGGATGCTCTCGGCGGTCAGCCCGGCGATCGCCTTCTCCAGATCCTCTGCGGGCCCGGACAATACGGTGTTCGCGCCGTTGTAGGCGGCGACCGACAGGGTCGGGTACGCGTCGGTGAGGTTCTCGACGCGCTCGGCGGGGGCGAACACTGCGACCATGCGGCCGCCGGCAGGCAGGCTGCCGAAGAGGCGACCGCGTTCGGCCATCAGCTGCGCGCCGTCTTCGAGGCTGAGCACGCCTGCCACGCAGGCCGCCGAGTACTGGCCGACACTGTGGCCCAACACCACATCGGGCTCGAAGCCCCATGACTGCCAAAGGTGGGCCAGGCCCATCTCCACCGCGAACAGCGCAGGCTGCGCGTAGGAGGTCTGCCGCAGCGTCTCCTCCGCATCCGGACTGTCGAGGTCGAAAATCACGTCCAGCAGCGGCTTTTCGAGAACGTCGGCGACAGCGGCCGCGCAACGCCGCAGCGTGTCGGCGAAAACCGGCTCGGTGTCGAACAACTCGCGGGCCATGCCGGGGTACTGGCTGCCCTGACCGGTGAACAGCCACGCGGTCTTCGGGGTGTCGTGCGATTCGCCACGGACCAGGCCGGGGGCCGGACGGTCGTCGGCCAGCGCCCCGAGCAGCTCGACGGCCGCCTCGCGGGAGTTGACCACCAGCGCGGCGCGGTGCTCCAGGTGCGCGCGCCCGACTCCGGCCGTGAGACACACATCGGCCAAGGTGGCCTCAGGATGCGCGGTCAGCCAGTTGCGGTACTGGTCGGCGAGCTGCACCAGGGCGGTCGGGGTTCGTGCCGAGAGGGGAAGCACGCTGAATTTCGCCGGAGCCGCCCCGGCGGCGACATCAGGCGTGGGAGCCGCCCCGGCGGCGACATCAGGCTGGACCTGTGGCGCTGGCGCCTCTTCGAGGATGACGTGTGCGTTGGTCCCGGCGAACCCGAACGAGCTGACGCCTGCGATACGGGGCTGACCATTGCGTTCCCAGGGGGTCGACTCCTTGACGACCTCCACCGCCAGCCGGTCCCACGGAATATGGGGCGACGGGTTTTCGAAGTGCAGGTGCTTGGGCAGCGTCTCGTTTTCGAGCGAGAGGATGACCTTGATGACGCCCGCGATCCCCGCGGCGGCTTCCAGGTGTCCGATGTTGGTCTTGGCCGAGCCGATCAACAGCGGCCGGTCGGCTTCGCGTCCGGCGCCGAGCACTGCGCCCGCGGCCTGCGCCTCGATGGGGTCACCCAGCGAAGTTCCGGTGCCGTGCGCTTCGAGATAGTCGACCTCGCTGGGTTTGACGCCCGCGCGCTTGAGGGCGGCGCTGATAACCCTTTGCTGCGCCACACCATTCGGCACGGTCAAGCCACCGGACGCACCGTCTTGGTTGATTGCGCTGCCGCGGATCACGGCCCGAATTCGGTCACCGTCACGGACCGCGTCCTCGAGACGCTTGATGACGATGACGCCGCAGCCCTCTCCGCGTACGTAGCCGTCGGCGGCGGCGTCGAACGTCTTGCAGCGGCCGTCGGGAGCGAGCATGTGAGCGCTCGAGAAGGTGATCATCGTCGCCGGCGTGAGCAGGACATTCGCCCCTCCGGCCAGGGCGAGGTCGCACTCTCCGAGGGTGAGCGCCTGACACGCCTGATGGATCGCCACGAGCGACGAGCTGCACGCCGTGTCGACGGCGACCGAGGGCCCCTGCAAACCCAGCCGATAGCTGATCCGGCCGGCCGCCGCGGCGTTTGACGTCCCGATGGCCATGTAGGCCTCGATCTCGGGGTACGTCAGCTCGTCGGAGGCCATCCCCAGGTAGTCGTGGGTGGCCAGACCGACGAAGACACCGGTGTTGGTGTCGGCCAAAGCTGTTGGTGCAGTGCCTGAATGCTCGACGGCTCGCCACGCAGTCTCAAGCAGAAGTCGATGTTGAGGGTCCATCAACCGGACTTCGCGGGTCGACAGACCGAAGAACGGTGCGTCGAACCCGGTCACGTCGTCGACGAATCCCGCACGGCGGGTCACGACCTTGCCGGGCACACCAGGGTCGGGGTCGAAGAATTCGTCGACATCCCAGCGGTCTGCGGGTATCTCTGACACCGCGTCTCGGCCCTCGCGCAACACCTCCCAGAACCCGTCAGTGTCCTGGGCCCCGGGAAAACGCGCCGCATAGCCGATTATGGCAAAGCGAGGGGTCGATTCGATCGGATGTTCAGCGGTTCCCATGCCGTTGTCCTCCTTGCATCGGCGGTCACACGTTGACTACGCGGGACATTTGTCGCTCGCGAAAATTGTCCGCCCCCCGACGGCACTACGCACTATTACACGCGAACCTGTGACGCGTGAGGCGTAGGTCTCGCCGTCAGGTGGGGTGGACGGTTGCCAGCGGACCGAGGGTATGTTGGGCAACCACGGGTGATCACGGCCACAGCCGGCCGAACTGGGAGGGTGAGCTTTGCGCATCGGCAAGATAACTGTTGGGGCACTTGAGGAATGGGCGTTGAGTCCGGGCTCGGTAACTTCGTGGCACCCGACGGCCGCAGCTCAGGAAACGGCGAGCCGCGCGCCCGTCAGCTCAGTGCCAGTTAGCTACATGCAGAGCCAACACCTTAGAAATTATTGCGAGAGAAACTTGGCCGGACTGAACTTCTCACGGCAGATCATCGCCAGTTGTGAAGTGCCGGGGCAGTGTGATATCGCGGCCATGGATCACGCGGTCAATTCCTACCTGCGTCGGCACGACACATTCCGCAGTTGGTTCGAGCGGACCGAAGACGGCAAATTTGTTAGACATGCAATCGAAGATCCGGCGGATATCGAGTTCATGCCCGTCGACCAGGGGCAGATGACCGCCGACGAAATTCGCGCCCACGTCGTGGGTATACCGAATCCCTTGGAATGGGGCTGTTTCACTTTCGGCATCATTCAAAGCGAGAATCATTTCACCTTCTTCGCCGCCATGGATCACGTACACGGGGACGCGACGTTGATCGGTACGACGATGATGGAAGCCAATGGCATGTATTCGGCGATGAGCGGGAGTGGGCAAGCCCTTCAGCTTCCCGAAGCCGGCAGCTTCGACGATTTCTGTGTCCGCGAACGCGAGTACACCTCAGCGCTGACCCTGGATTCCCCTGGCGTGCGCGCGTGGATCGACTTCGCCGAGAACAACCGGGACGGCTTTCCGGAATTCCCACTGCCGCTTGGTAACCCGGACAAGTCTCTGAGCAGTGCGTGGAGCTCACAGGTTCTGATGGACAACGCACAGACGGACCGCTTCGATGCGGCCTGCGCCGCGGCCGGCGCCCGTTTCGTCGGCGGTTTGTTCGCCTGCCTGGGTCTGGTGGAGCATGAGTTCACGGGTGCGCTCACCTATTACGGACTCACCCCGCGGGATTCCCGCAAGGCCGGCGACAATTTCATGACGCAGGGTTGGTTCACCGGCCTGATCCCGATTGTCGTGCCGGTCGCGGCAACCTCTTTCAGTGACGCCGCCGGCGCCGCGCAGGCGTCATTCGATTCGGGCCTGGACATGGCGCGGGTGCCGTACTACCGCGTGCTGGAGTTGGCGCCGTGGTTGAACTGGCCGCAGCCGAACTTCCCCGTTTCGAATTTCCTGCACGGCGGCGCCGCTCCGCTCAACGCTATCCTCGCTGCAGGCGATCTGGGCCTCGCGAACAACATCGGGATGTATCCGGACAATCGGTTCTCCTACCAATTGACCATCTACATCTTCAGGTATGGCGAGGGCACGGTCATGGCGATCATGCATCCCGACAATGCCGTCGCCGAGAAATCGGTGACGCGCTACATGGATGCCATGAGGTCGGTGTCGTCTCGGGTTGCTGACAGCGGGCACTGGGGGCGCGTCGCATAGCGGCGGGCAAATGATGCGATGCGCAAATTCGGCGCGAGGGTGAGGGCGAGATGCGACGGCTGGCCGATTTCGTAGTCCGGTGGCCCTGGGCGGTGATCGGGATCTGGGCGGCCCTTCTGGTGGCCCTGCCACTGGCATGTCCGTCGCTGAGCGACATGGCCCAGAAGCACCCGCTCGCCATCCTGCCCGGCGACGCACCGTCGAGTGTCACCGCCGAGAAGATGACCGAGGCGTTCCACGAATCGGGCAACAACAACCTGCTGTTGGTGGCCCTGATCAACGAGAACGGGCTGGGCTCCTCCGACGAGGCGACCTACCGCAAGCTGGTGGATGCGCTGCGCGACGACGTCGCAGACGTCGAGAGCGTGCAGGATTTCATCGCCACGCCACAGCTGAAACAGTTCCTGACCAGCAAGGACAAGACCACCTGGGTGCTTCCGGTTGGCCTGGTCGGTGAGCTGGGCACACCGCGCGCGATGGACTCGTTCAACCGGGTTTCCGAGATCGTCAAACTCAACACCGCCGGCAGTCCGGCGGCAGTGCACCTGACAGGTCCCGCGGCCACCGCCGCCGACCTCACCGTCGCGGGGGAGAACGATCGGCTCCCGATCGAGATCGCCATCGCGGTCCTGGTCCTGCTGGTGTTGTTGGTGGTCTACCGAAGTCCGGTCACGATGCTGCTGCCGTTGGTGACGATCGGGTCGTCCCTGCTCATCGCCCAGGCGCTGGTAGCGGGATTCTCCGAGTTGACCGGTGCTGGGGTCTCGAACCAGTCCGTCGTATTCCTGAGCGCGATCATGGCCGGCGCGGGCACGGATTACGCGGTGTTCCTGATCAGTCGCTATCACGACTATCTGCGGTCGGGCAAAGACTTCGACCAGGCGGTACGGGCCGCGATGCTGTCGATCGGGAAAGTGATCACCGCGTCCGCGGCGACGGTCGGCCTCACCTTCCTGCTGCTGAGCTTCACCAAGATGGGAGTTTTCAAAACGGTCGGCGTGGCCGCGGCGATCGGCATCGCCGTCGCGTACCTGGCCGGACTGACCCTGCTGCCGGCCATTCTGGTGCTGGTCGGACCGCGCGGGTGGGTGAAACCGCGGCGCGAATTGACTGCCCGGTTCTGGCGGCGTTCGGGAATCCGCATCGTGCGTCGTCCGGTGCCGCACCTCGTGGCCAGTCTTCTCGTATTGGCCCTGCTGGCCGGCGCCGCGATCTTCGCGAGCTACAACTACGACGATCGCAAGGTCGTGGCGGGGTCGGCACCGAGTTCTGTCGGATACGCCGCGGTAGAACGTCATTTCCCGATCAGTCAGTCGATTCCCGAGTACATCCTCATCCAATCTCCGCATGACTTGCGCACGCCGAGGGGGATGGCGGATCTGGAGCAGATGGCTTCGCGCGTCGCCCAGCTGCCCGACGTCGGCCTGGTCAGCGGCATCTCTCGTCCCCTGGGTGAGGTGCCTCCGGAGTTCCGGGCCACGTTCCAGGCGGGCATCGTCGGTACGCGTCTGGCCGACGGTTCCACCCAGATCGATCAGCGCTCCGGCGACCTCAACCGGCTGGCGGCCGGGGCCAACACACTGGCAGGCAGCCTCGCCGATGTGCGCACTCAGATCAACCAGATCGCGCCCAGCCTGCAGAGCCTGGTCGACACGTTCTCGTCGGTGCGAACCGAGTACGGCGGCGACAAGCTGGTGAAGGACGTCGCCACCGCGGCCAAGCTCGTGCAGAGCATCAATGCGCTCTCCAATGCCATGGGGTACAACCTCTCGGCCGTCAAGAACATCTTCGGCTGGATCGATCCGGTCCTGGCGGCGCTGCAGAACAACGCGGTCTGCGATTCCAACCCGTCCTGCGCTGAAACCCGCATCCAGTTCCAGCGGCTCGTCGACGCGAACAAGGACGGCAGCCTCGACCAGATCAACGACCTCGCTCATCAGCTGAACGGCGCGGGGGACGACAAGCAATCGCTCAACTCGACGGTCACCAAGCTGAACGCCGCGCTGGCCAGCGTCAACAAGGCGGTCAAGGCCATGGGGCTGAACAAGCCGGGCGGTCCGCAGTCGGGCTTGAAGGATCTGCAGCACGGTGCCAACCAGTTGGCCGGCGGAAGCCGGGAAGTGGCGGGCGGTGTGGACGAACTCGTCAAGCAGATCAAGGTGATCTCTGCCGGGCTGGACCAGGCCTCGTCGTTCCTGTTGACGATGCGCAACGACGCCGCGGATCCGGCACAGGCGGGGTTCAACATTCCGCCCGAGGTGCTGAACATGCCGGAGTTCAAGAAGGCTTCGGCGGCATACGTCTCGCCGGACGGCCGGTCGGTGCGGTATCTGGTTCAGACGAAGCTGAACCCGTTCAGCCCCGAGGCGATGGATCAGGTGAATCAGATCCAGGACGTCGCCCGGGGCGCCCAGCCGAACACCACGCTGGCCGACGCCTCGATATCGATGGGCGGATTCCCGGCCGCACTACGGGATACGCGTGACTACTACCAGCAGGACATCCGCTTCATCATGACCGCGACCCTCATCGTGGTGCTGCTGATCCTGATGTTGCTGCTGCGTTCGATCGTCGCACCGCTGTACCTCGTCGGGTCGGTGGTGATCTCGTACTTCGCGGCACTCGGTATCAGCGTGCTGGTATTCCAAACCCTCCTCGGTCAGCAATTGCATTGGAGCGTGCCGCCGTTGGCGTTCGTGGTGCTGATCGCCGTGGGGGCCGACTACAACATGCTGCTGATATCGCGAATGCGCGACGAGTCCCAGCACAGCACGCGGTACAGCATCATCCGCACGCTGAATTCGACCGGAGGCGTGATCACCGCGGCCGGCTTGATCTTCGCCGCGTCCGTGGCCGGTCTGATGTTCTCGTCCATCGGCATAGTGGTGCAGGGCGGCTTCATGATCGGTGTGGGCATCCTGCTGGACACCTTCGTGGTGCGCACCATCACGGTGCCGGCCATCGCTGCGCTGGTCGGTAAGGCGAACTGGTGGCCGTCGAAAGCCGCCGGGGGGAGGCTGCGCACGTGAGCAGTCAGGAAGTTGCGCGCGTAAGTACGGGTGAGCGCTCACGCATGATGTGTGTGAGACTACGAAACGAAGCGGGGCGATCGGGAGTGGGGATGAAGAAACTCCTTGCAGGACTTGCAGTGTTGGTGACCACCAGCGTCACAGGATCCTTCGGCGTCCTCGGGAGTGCATGGGCTGATGACACGCCGGCCCCTACGCCGCCGCCTGGCGGGCCCGCCGCCGGAACGCCGTCAAACCCCGGAACGGCGTACGCATTGGGTGGCGCGCACGTTCTCGGCATTCCCTATGACGAGTACATCCGCATGACCGGCGAGCACTGGTTCCCCGGTATGAAGCGGACAAAGGTCGACTACCCGGCGGGGCAGGTTCAGGGTCACACCCTGGAACGTTTCTTCCCCGGTATCGGTGCTCTCGGAGAACAGATGTATCCCGGCATCGGTCTCGACGGGCCCAGCATCGGTGAGTCTGTCGACGAGGGAGAAGGAAACCTCGAAGCCGCGATCCGTAACGGCGGCAAGGGAACAGCGATGGGGCTGTCCGAGGGAGCGCTCGTGCTCAACGCGGTAAAGGCGCGACTGGCCAATGACCCGACTGCTCCGCCGCCGGACCAGCTGAGCTTCGCGACGTTCGGCGACCCGATTGCCAAGCACGCCTTCGGTGAGAGCTTCCTGACCCAGAACTTCCCCGTCGGCAGTGTCGTGCCGTTCATGGACTACCGCATACCGGCTCCCGTGGAGAGCCAGTACCACACCGACCAGTTCGTCTCCGCTTACGACAGCATCGCCGACTGGCCGGACCGGCCCGACAACTGGATGAGCGTGATGAACGCGATTGCGGGCCTGGCCACCGGCCACACCGCGATAGCCTTCACCAATCCGAGCAACGTGCCGCCGCAGAACATCAGAACGACGGTCAATTCCAAGGGTGGGACGACGACGACCTACCTGGTTCCCGAAGAGCACCTGCCCTTGGTGTTGCCCTTCAAGTACCTCGGATATGACCAGAACACACTCAATCAGCTCGACGGGATCCTGCTCCCCATGGTCGATGCCGGTTATTCGCGGAACGACGATCCCGCGACGGCGCCGATCACGGTGGATCCGGTGCACGGTTTCGACCCGGCGGAAGTCACCGCACCTGCCAACGAGGCGACCTTCGGCGGCGGCACCGATCCGATGTCGGAGCTGGCCAACGCTGCGTTGTCTGTGCTGAACCCGCACGGCTGACGCAGTCGCCGAACCGATTGATTCGACGAGTTACGGACGGATGTTTTGATGCCTAGCCCCCAGTCGTCAATTCTGTCGATGTTGCACGGACGTGCCAGTCTGCGCCCCGACGATCTTGCGTTCACCTTCACCGATTACACGGCTGACCCGGCGGGTGTGGTCGAGTCTCTGACGTGGTCGCAGCTGTCGCGCCGGACGATGAATGTGGCGCGCGAGATCAGCCTGCACGGGTCGGTCGGTGACCGGGCGGTGATTCTCGCCCCGCAGGGCCTCGAGTACATCCTGGCGTTCCTGGGTTCCATGCAAGCCGGGTTCGTGGCGGTTCCGCTCCCGATGCCTCACCGCGGTTCGAGTCATGATCGCGTGAGTGCGGTCTTCATCGATACGAAGCCTTCGGTGGTTTTGACGACGTCCGCGGCCGCCGAGGATGTCGGTGATTACGTGGATCAGTCGCGCATGAACACCGCGCCGAAGATCGTGGTGATCGACTCGCTGAATCTGGACGCCGAAGAACACAGCGGTTCCGACGGCGGCACCGTCGAGTTCCCCAGCACGGCGTATCTGCAGTACAGCTCGGGTTCGACCCGGCTGCCCACCGGGGTGATGATCTCGCACCGCAACCTGCAGGCGAATTTCGAGCAGTTGATGCGTGGCTTGTTCGCCGAGGCCAACGTCAAGTCGCCGGGCAATATGACGATCGTTTCGTGGCTGCCCTTCTACCACGACATGGGTTTGGTCCTGGGTGTCTGCGCACCCATCCTGGGCGGCTACTCCGCGGCCCTGACGAGCCCGGTGGCGTTCTTGGAGAAGCCGTCCAGGTGGGTCCGGGCGCTCGCCGAGAACCCGGGTGCCTTTTCCGCCGCGCCCAACTTCGCCTTCGACCTGGCCGCCCGCAAGACCAAGGATGCCGACCTCGCCGGTCTGGACCTCGGCGGCGTGGCGGGCATCATCAACGGCGCCGAGCGCGTCGAGCCGGCCACCTTGGAGCGATTCGCAGACAGGTTCGCCCACTTCAACTTTCGCGAGGACATGCTGCGTCCGTCGTACGGACTCGCCGAGGCGACGGTATTCGTGGCGACCGGAACCTGGAGCGACTCGTCGGAGGTCGGTCACTTCGATGTCGATGAACTGGCGGCTGGCCGGGTTCGGCGGTGTGCGGCCGGAACTGGTTCTGCGCTGGTCAAATACAGGCCGCCGCAGTCACCGGTGGTGCGCATCGTGGATGTCGAGACGAACACGGAATGCGCGCCGGACGTGGTCGGCGAGATCTGGGTGCACGGCGACAACGTCGCGACCGGTTATTGGAGCAGGTCACCGGAGGAGCAGCAGTGCTTCGGTGCCACCCTCGCCGAACCGACACCCGGCACGCCTGCGGGTCCGTGGTTGAAGACCGGTGATCTGGGCTTCGTCTCCGAGGGTGATCTGTTCGTCGTCGGGCGCATCAAGGATCTGCTGATCATCCGCGGGCGCAATCACTATCCCGAGGACATCGAGGCAACGGTGCAACAGATCACCGGTGGTCGGGTCGCGGCGATCTCGGTTCCGGTGAACAGCACCGAGAAGCTGGTGACCGTCATCGAGGTCAAGAAGCGGGGCGAGTCTCCGGTCGAGGCGGTGCACTGGCTCAAGGAGATCAAGAGCGACGTCACCTCCGCGATATCCAATGCGCACGGGTTGAACGTCGGGGATCTCGTGCTGGTACCTCCGGGGTCGATTCCCACCACCACGAGCGGCAAGGTCAGGCGCGCCGCCTGCGTCGAGCAGTACCGACAGGATGAGTTCACCCGGTTGGACGCCTGAGCGTCACGGGTTGGTCCTTCATCGTCAGTACCGTTGGGACGATGTCGGTAGTCAACTCGCAAATCACGCAGTTAGGTGGGGTGTCCGTTGGTCATTGGACCGATGAGTCGTCTCTGACCGGGTGTACGGCTGTTCTGCTTCCTCCCGGCGCCGTGGCGTCGCGGGAGGTCCGTGGTGGTGCACCGGCGACGCGGGATTTGGACGCATTGGCTCCGGACAAGGCGGTTACATCTATCGATGCCGTTCTTCTCACCGGAGGCTCGGCTTTTGGTTTGGCTTCTGCCGACGGGGTGATGAGGTTCCTCGAGGAACAACGACGCGGCGTACCCACTCCCGGTGGGCTCGTTCCCATCGTTCCGACGATGGCTCTATTTGACCTGGCAGTCGGCAACTCATCGGTCCGTCCGACGGCTGAGAACGGATACCAGGCCGCCTCGTCGGCGACCGGTCCCAGCTTCGCGGTGGGGCGGATCGGAGCGGGAGTCGGTGCCTTCACATCGCACTGGCGCGGCGAAGGAGACCGCAAGCCCGGCGGGATCCAGTACGCGGAAACCGTTTTGGGAGATCTGGTGGTCGGTGCGCTGTGCGCGGTGAACGCATATGGCGACGTCGACCGCGGGAACACCGCCGTGAGTCTGGACAGCGTCGCGGATCTGAAGCCACCGTTCACTTACTCGTCGGACCGTGTCCATACGACGATCGGTGTCGTGATATCCAATGCGCGACTGGATAAGACGGCATGCTTCGTGGTTGCTCAGGGTGCGCACGACGGACTTTCGCGTGCTCTCACGCCGCCCCACACCAGATATGACGGCGATGGGTTCGTGGCCGTGGCAACAGGTGAAGTCGAGGCCGATGTCGACACCGTCCGCCTCATGGCGCTGGACGCTGTTTGTCGTGCGATACGTTCAGCTCCGGAGCGGTGATCAGACTACGAACGACCGGGCGGCATCGCCGATCACACTCACAGGCCGACGAGCCCCACGACGACCAGCACCGCGCCGACAGTGGCCACCACGGCCGCTACCTTGCGGTGGCGTTGCGTCTGCAGCCAGGTGTGCAGCGCCGACAGGGCAGCGCGGGTGCGCTCGGGGGCCAGCAGGTAGGAGATCAGCGGAATCTCCACGAGTCCGAACGCCACCACGTTGAACAGCAGCAGGGCGCCCACTTGGGTGGCTGCCGCGGCGCCGGAGGCCACGATGAGCGCGAGTGCGGCGAGATAGTCGACCGACGGCAGTGCGATGCCCAGGCCCGCGGCGCTGGCCGTCCACAGTGAGTGACCACCCAGCAGTTGCCGGACGCGTGTCATGAGCGGACCGGGTTCCCGCTCACGTCTGGGACCCAGGATGCGCGTCGGTCTGCCGATGGCCAGGACAGCCGCGGCCAGCAGCGCTGCCGCCCCCACCGCCAATTGCACTCTGGGAAGGGTGAAATGGGCCGATCCGAGGGCCGGCCGCAAGATGAACAGCACGACGATGCCCACCGTGGTTCCCATCGCGAAACCACCGATGAGGAACGCCAGCAGTTGCAGCAGCGGCCGCGGCCGGTTCAGCATCACGACGGTCATGCCGATGCGGAAGGGCTCCAGGCTGACGGCGGCGGCCATCACCAGAAGCGGAATCCACATGATGGGCGCCAACTTACCGGCCCGCCCCCGGGTTGTGTTCACCGCGATCGCGACTCTGGCCCGCGCCGCCGGTCACGACGATGATGGAGCACGTGACGTCTGTGCACACGGCCCTGCCGGTGGTCGACCTGAACGACGCACCCGAGCGGCTGCGCCAGGTCGCGCACGACGTGGGTTTCTTCTACCTGACCGGCCACGGGGTTTCGAACGAACTGTCAGACCGCCTGCTGGCCTCCGCGCGGCGCCTGTTCGCCTTGCCGCAAGCGGTCAAGGACGCGGTGGCGATGACCAACAGCCCGCACTTCCGCGGCTACACGCGGTTGGGTGGTGAGCTGACCGGTGGGCGGGTCGATTGGCGCGAACAGATCGACATCGGTCCCGAGCGTGCACCGCTGGCCGATCCCGACGAGGACTATCTGCGGCTGCAGGGCCCCAACCAGTGGCCCGCGGGTCTGCCGGAACTACCCGAGGTCATCGCGCAGTGGGACGCTGAACTGGCCCGGGTGGGGCGAACGCTGCTGCGGGCTTGGGCGTCGGGCCTCGGCGCGGATCCCGAGGTGTTCGACGCCGCGTTCGCCGATACCCCGGCCACGCTCATCAAGATCGTGCGGTACCCGGCCCAGGCCGAGAGCGACCAGGGTGTCGGTGCGCACCGCGACGCCGGCGTGCTGACGCTGCTGCTGGCCGAGCCCGGAACTCGTGGTCTACAGGTCCGTGGCAGTGACGGCGCGTTCATCGACGTCGATCCGCTGCCCGGAGCGTTCATCGTCAACATCGGCGAGATGCTGGAGATCGCCAGCGGCGGCTATCTGCGGGCCACCGAGCATCGGGTCCGGGTCAGCGCCACCGAACGCATCTCGGTGCCGTACTTCTTCAATCCGCGGCTCGATGCCGGCCTGCCGGTGCTGACGCTGCCCGACGAGCTCGCGGCCGGAGCGCGGGGCGTGAGCACCGACCCGTCCGATGACCCGATCTATGCGGTGTATGGGCGCAATGCGTGGAAGAGCAGGGTGCGCGCGCACCCCGACGTGGCGGCCGCCCACGGGTACGGACGGGCGGATCCGGTGTGACCGGGCGCTGTGTGAAGATGGAGATGTTATGAGTGCAACAGAACTGAGCCCGACATCGCTGCGTGAGGCGTTCGGCCACTTTCCGTCCGGTGTCATCGCGATTGCTGCCGAGGTAGAGGGCACCCTGGTCGGCTTGGCCGCCAGCACGTTCGTGCCGGTGTCGCTCGATCCGCCGTTGGTGTCGTTCTGCGTGCAGAACTCCTCGACCACCTGGCCCAAGCTCAAGGATCTGCCGTCGCTGGGCATCAGCGTGCTCGGCGAATCCCATGATGAGGCGGCCCGCACCTTGGCGGCCAAGACCGGTGACCGGTTCGCCGGCCTGAAGACCGAGTCACGCGAATCCGGCGCGGTGTTCATCCACGGAACCAGCGTGTGGCTGGAGAGCACCATCGAGCAACTGGTGGAGGCCGGCGATCACACCATCGTGGTGTTGCGCGTCAGCGATATCACCGTCAATGCCGACGTGGCGCCAATAGTGTTCCACCGCAGCACGTTCCGTAAGCTGGGCGCCTGACTTCCTCGGCGCCGCGGTAACGGATCGGCCGACTCAGGGGCGAGCGGCGAGTTCGTCGCGATATTTGGCGATGCGCGCTTCGATCTCGCCCGCATCGCCCGGGCGGCCCTCTTTACGGGCCAGCTCGGCCCGGACCGATAGTTCCCGGATCGCGGTCCGGATCTCGTTGACGCTGTGAGTCTGTCCCATGCTCATGAAGCTGCCTTTCGACGCTGATTGGCTGCTCCTCGAGCCTACGCCGAGCGTGCACTCAGATCGCATCCTGAAGTGAAATCGCGATCTGAACGCACAGTCGACGCAAGATAGCTACCGCCTAAAGAGCTTGTTGCCCAACCACACAATCGGGTCGTACTTGCGGTCGGCCACCCGTTCCTTCATCGGGATCAGCGCGTTGTCGGTGATCTTGATGTTTTCCGGGCACACCTCGGTGCAGCATTTGGTGATGTTGCAGTAGCCCAGGCCGAACTCGTCCTGAGCCATGTCCTTGCGGTCCACGACGTCGAGCGGGTGCATGTCCAACTCGGCGATCCGCATGTGGAACCGGGGGCCGGCGAAGGCTTCTTTGTTCTCCTCGTGATCGCGCACCACGTGGCAGACGTTCTGGCACAGGAAGCACTCGATGCACTTGCGGAATTCCTGGCTGCGCTCGACGTCCTGCTGCTGCATGCGGTACTCGCCGGGCTGTAGATCCTTCGGCGGCGTGAATGACGGGATCTGGCGAGCCTTTTCGTAGTTGAACGAAACGTCGGTCACGAGGTCGCGCATCACCGGGAACGTCCGCAGCGGCGTCACCGTCACGGTCTCGGACGGGTCGAACGTCGACATCCGGGTCATGCACATCAGCCGTGGGCGGCCGTTGATCTCCGCCGAGCAGGACCCGCACTTGCCGGCCTTGCAGTTCCACCGCACCGCCAGATCGCCGGCCTGGGTCGCCTGCAGGCGGTGGATGATGTCGAGCACCACCTCGCCGTCGTTGACCTCGACGGTGTAGTCCTGCAATTCGCCGCCGGTCTCGTCGCCCCGCCAGACTCGCAGGTTCGCGTCATACGCCGCCATGTCAGCCCTTCCGATCGGGGTGTTCGGCCAGTTCTTGTTCGGTGTAGTACTTTTCGAGTTCGGACAGCTCGAACGTGGCGAGCAGGTCCTCCCTCATGGGCAGTTGGGATTCCGGCGTCACCGTCACGTCCGGGACCACCTGATCCTCACCCGTCGTCCGGCACACCAGCAGGGTGTTGCGCCAGTTCGCGTCCATGTCCGGATAGTCGTCGCGGGTGTGCCCGCCCCGGCTTTCGGTGCGTGCCAGGGCGGCCTTGGCGACGCACTCGCTGACCAGCAGCATGTTGCGCATGTCGATGGCCAGGTGCCAGCCGGGGTTGAAGACGCGACCGCCCTCGACGCTGACGTTGTGGATGCGGGTGCGGAGCTCGGCCAGCTTGGCCAGTGCTTCCTCGATCTCGTCGGCCTTGCGGATGATGCCGACCAGGTCGTTCATGCACTGCTGCAGCTCGGCGTGCAGGGTGTACGGGTTCTCCGGGTTGGGGTGCGAGTCGAACGGCGACAACGCCAGTTCCGTGGCCTCGACGATCGCGGCCTCCGAGACCGCGGGCCGCTCCGGCAGTGCCTGCACGTAGTCGGCTGCGCCCAGACCGGCGCGGCGACCGAACACCAACAGGTCTGAAAGGGAGTTACCACCAAGGCGGTTCGAGCCGTGCATGCCGCCTGAACACTCGCCCGCGGCGAACAGTCCCGGGGTGGCCGCCCCGCCGGTGTCGGGATCGACCTCGATGCCGCCCATCACGTAGTGGCACGTGGGGCCGACTTCCATTTCGTCCTTGGTGATGTCGACCTCGGCCAGCTCCTTGAACTGGTGGTACATCGACGGCAGCCGGCGCTTGATCTCCTCGGTGGGCATCCGGGAGGCGATGTCGAGGTACACCCCGCCGTGCGGCGAGCCGCGGCCCGCCTTCACCTCTGAGTTGATGGCGCGGGCCACCTCGTCGCGGGGCAGCAGGTCAGGCGTGCGCCGCGCCGAATCGTTGTCCTTGAGCCACTGGTCGGCTTCTTCTTCGGTCTCGGCGTACTGGCCCTTGAACACCGCCGGGATGTAGTCGAACATGAACCGCTTGCCCTCGGAGTTCTTGAGCACTCCGCCGTCACCGCGGACGCCCTCGGTGACCAGGATGCCCTTCACCGACAAGGGCCAGACCATGCCGGTGGGGTGGAACTGGATGAACTCCATGTTGATCAGCCCGGAGCCGGCGCGCAGCGCCAGGGCGTGGCCGTCGCCGGTGTACTCCCACGAGTTCGACGAGACCTTGAACGACTTGCCGATACCGCCGGTGGCCAGCACGATCGCGGGGGCCTCGAACAGCACGAACTTGCCGGTCTCACGGTAGTAGCCGAACGCGCCGGCGATCCGTTCACCGTCTTTGATCAACTCGGTGATCGAGCACTCGTGGAAGACCCTGATCCGGGCTTCGTAATCGCCGAGCTCGGCCTTGTCCTCCTGCTGCAGCGAGACGATCTTCTGCTGCAGGGTCCGGATGATCTCCAGGCCGGTGCGGTCGCCGACGTGGGCCAGCCGCGGATAGGTGTGCCCGCCGAAGTTGCGCTGGCTGATCCGGCCGTCTTTGGTCCGGTCGAACAGGGCACCGTAGGTCTCCAGCTCCCACACGCGGTCGGGGGCCTCCTGCGCGTGCAGTTCGGCCATCCGCCAGTTGTTGAGGAACTTGCCGCCGCGCATGGTGTCACCGAAGTGCACCTGCCACGAGTCCTTGGTGTTGACGTTGCGCATGGCGGCCGCGCAGCCGCCCTCGGCCATCACGGTGTGGGCCTTGCCGAACAACGACTTGGTCACCACCGCCACCCGCAGACCGCGTTCACGCGCCTCGATCACCGCGCGTAGACCCGCTCCACCGGCACCGATCACGACTACGTCGTAGGAGTGCCGCTCTAGCTCACCCATGAAAATCCCCACTCGCCTCTCGCGTGTATGTACTTGTCGGCCAATAAATCAGCTGGCCGACTCAGCCGATGAACCTGAGATCGGAGATGGTGCCGCTGGCCACCAACATGATGTAGAAGTCGGTCAGGACCAGGGTGCCCAGCGTGATCCAGGCGAAGAGCATGTGGCGGGTGTTGAGCTTGCTCACCTGTGTCCAGATCCAATACCGGACAGGGTGTTTCGAGAAGTGCTTGAGCCGGCCGCCGGTGACGTGCCGACACGAGTGGCACGACACCGTGTAGACCCACAGCAGAATCACGTTGACCGTCAAGACGATGTTGCCCAGGCCGAACCCGAACCCGGACGGCGAATGGAACGCGGTGATCGCGTCGTATGTGTTGACCAGGGATATGAGCACCGCGGCGTAGAAGAAGTACCGGTGCACGTTCTGCATGATCAGCGGAAGCCGGGTTTCCCCAGTGTATTTCGCGTGGGGCTCGGCCACCGCGCAGGCGGTCGGTGACTGCCACACCGATCGGTAGTACGCCTTGCGGTAGTAGTAACAGGTCAGCCGGAAGGCCAACAGGAACGGCAGTGAGATGAACGCCATGGGGATGAACCAGGGCAGGTCGCCCACCCATTGACCGAAGTGGCTCGATCCGGGCGCACACGCCGTGCTGACGCATGGCGAGTAGAACGGCGTCAGGTAGTGGTAGTCCTCCACCCAGTACGCGCTGCCCCAGAACGCCCGGACCGTCGCATAGATGACGAACGCCGCGAGCCCCAGATTGGTCAATAGTGGTGCCTGCCACCACCGGTCGGTCCGTAGGGTGCGTTGGGGGATCTGTGCTCGTGTGGACGAGAAGACCCCGGTCGCGCGACGGTCAGCGGTGGGTGCGCTCACTGTTCCCTTTCTGCGGTTCAGTTGTTCATCGGGCGCCAAACGCCCACGGGCTCAGCGGTATCCGCCGAGGCCCTCGTCGGCGACGTCCTGCCAGAACTCGCCTCCGTATTGGGTGTCCGGGATCCCGATTTTCTCGCGGGCCGGTTGTTGGCGTGTCACGCCGTGACGCATCTCCAACTCTTCGGCGTCAATGTCCAACCGCTCGATGTCGTTGAGGATCCGCTCGGCGTCGTTCGCCACGCGGCGCATGGCGGGGGAATCCCCGTACTTCGACGCCAACGTGGTGACACAGCGACGCATGTCGCCGATCAGGTTGTGGAGTTCGGAGAACTCGGTGGTGGTGGACAAGTGACCTCCTCGGGCTGAAGGTGTCAGGGCTCACAGTACGACAACCAATGCTAGCCACATCACGATCCCGACGTGATGCGCATCACGTCCCCGGGGCAATTCTCGGGCGCTCGTGATGGGGCGTCCGAACCTGGGCCGTAGGGTTGGTTTCGCCGGCTTCGTGGCCGGTCAGAAGACATTTGAGCACCTGGAGGAGTTATGGCCGAGACGAATTTGCAGGACCGGGCCGCGGCGCTGCTCGCGCTGCACCAGCCCGGTAACCCGGTTGTGCTGCCGACGGTCTGGGATGCCTGGTCGGCCCGCCTGGCCGTCGGCGAGGGCTTCTCCGCACTCACCGTGGGTAGTCATCCGCTGGCCGATTCCATCGGTAAGGCCGACGGCGAGGTGATGTCGTTCGACGATCTGCTGACCCGGGTGCGGCAAATCACCGACGCGGTCGAGGTGCCGGTCTCGGTCGACATCGAGTCCGGCTACGGCGAGCGGCCCGAGCGGTTGATCGAGGGTCTGCTCGACGTCGGCGCGGTCGGACTGAACATCGAGGACACCGTGCACAAGGAGGGCAAGCGGCTGCGCAGCTCTACCGAGCACGCCGAGCTGGTGGGTCAGCTGCGCGCGGCCGCGGACGCCGCGGGTGTGCACGTGGTGATCAACGCGCGCACCGACCTGTTCCTGCGCAAGGACGGAGATGACGCGGATCGCGTGGACCGCGCGATCGCCCGGCTGTCCGAGGCGGCTGCCGCCGGGGCCGATTCGCTGTTCCCTCCCGGCCTGGCTGATCCGGAAGACCTGGCGCGCTTGGTCTCTGCGGTGCCGCTGCCGGTCAGCGTGACGGTTCCGGCCGATACCGCCGATCTGGCCGCGCTCACCGCCGCCGGCGTCGGGCGCATCACGTTCGGGCCGTTCCTGCAGGGCGCACTGAGCGCGCGGGCCAAGGAGATCCTGGGCCGTTGGCGGTAACCGACCCCGGGTGAGGCGCCCACCATCCGCGCCGATCAGAGATTTTGGCAAACTTCCGCTTCCCGCCGGGCGATCTGTGCCAATAATTGCCCACTGATACCTCGAGCGGGCGGGATGCAGCGATGGGTTGGCGCATACGAAGTGTGATGACACTGGCGGCGGTCGGTGGGGTGGTGCTCGGTGGGATCGGCGCGGCACCGGCTGGGGCCTCGTCGTTCTCGCCGTTCTCGAATCAGATCCGGAACTGCGATCACGTCGCGGCACTGTTCCTCGACGGAATGGGGTCCGGTTCCGGCTCGGGATGGGCCGATGTCAGCGCCGACGGCTCGAATCTCCGTGCCCAGGTCCACCTACAGTCGGCCCGGCCCGATTCCGGCTACCACGTCCGGCTCATCCAGCTGCCCCGATCGAGCGCCGCCCCGTGCAATGTGGGCGATCCGGGGGTGTCGGGCGGCGTGCTGCACACCGACGTCAGCGGCACCGGAACCATCACGGTCTCCGGACCGACCATGGAGAACGCGAACGCGGCCTGGGTGGTGGTCGAGGGTCCCCCACCGCCGGGCCGCATCCGCGGTGACGTCTATACCTCGGACTTCCTGGCGAAGTTCTGAACTATCCGAAAACCGGTGGCCTCCAATGGGTTCCACCGGTTTTCGGCGTCGGCGGCTCAGCGTAGGCGGATCCGGACGGCCAGGGCGGCGCATCCGATGACCACGGCGCCGCCGAGCACTGTCGACCAGGCCAGGCGCTCGTGCAGGAGCAGTGCCGCCCAGCCGATGGTGAGCACAGGCTGGACCAACTGGACCTGGCTCACCTGCGTCATCGGACCGATGGCCAGGCCGCGGTACCAGGCGAAGAAGCCCAGATACATGCTGACCGCGGCCAGGTAGCCGAAGGCGGCCCACTGCACCGGCGTCGCATGCGGCGGTTGTTGCACGACCGTCATCGCCGTCAGTGCCAGCATCACCGGCGCGGCGACCACAAGGGCCCAGGACACCGTCTGCCAGGCGCCCAGTTCCCGGGCCAGCAACCCGCCCTCGGCGTAGCCGACCGCGGCCGCGAGCACCGCGCCGAACAGCAGCAGGTCCGGCCAGCTCAGATGGCCGAATCCGGCGCCGTGCACCATGGCGAACACCACCGCGGCCACCGCTCCGGCGGCTGCCATCGCCCAGAACGTGGCCGGCGGGCGCTCGTGCCCGCGTAACACCGCGCACACCGCGGTGGCGGCGGGCAAAAGTGCGACCACGATGGCGCCGTGGCTGGCGGGAACGACCGTGAGCGCGTAGGAGGTCAGTAGCGGAAATCCCGCGACGACACCTGCTGCGACGACGGCGAGCCGGGCCCACTGCCGGCCGGTGGGCAGAGTCTGCCGGGTCAGTGCCAGTGCGAGGACCGCGATGGCGGCGGCGACGACGGCGCGTCCGGCGCCGATGAACAGCGGTGACAGTCCACCGGTGGCCACCTTGGTGAACACGATGGTGAACGAGAACGCCGTGACACCCAGCAGCCCCCACCACAGTCCCGGGTGGGATAGCGCTGACGAGCTTCCGCGGGTAGCGCTACTCTGTATCAACATGGATAACGATAGCACTGAGCTCATCGTGTCCGGCCTGCGCACGTGGATCGCCACCGCGCCCCCGGGTGCGCAGCTGCCGTCCAACCGGGCGCTGGTGGCTCGATACGCGGCCAGCCCGGTGACGGTCGCCAAGGCCATGCGCACGCTGCGCAGTCTCGGGTTGGTGGAGAGCCGGCCGGGCGTCGGGACGTTCGTGCGCGCGGTCCGCAGCGCGCGCCTGCCGGACTATGGCTGGCAGACCGCCGCGCTACGGTCCCCACAGGCGCGCATCCCCGCCTTGTCGACGCCGCTGCGCAGCGTCGCTCCCGACGTGATCGCCTTGCACTCCGGCTATCCCGTCCGCGAACTCCTGCCCCAGCGGCTGGTCCGCAGCGCATTCACCCGGGCAGCCCGCGGGGACGCCGCGCTGAATCCCGCACCCGTAGCGGGACAACCCGAGTTGCAGGGCTGGTTCGCCCAGGAACTGGCCGAGGCGTTCGGTGCCGGCGTGACGGCGCCGAGCGCGCGGGAGGTGATCGTGCTGCCGGGCAGTCAGAGCGGCCTGAGCTCGATCTTCCGCGCATTGGTCGGCTTCGGACAGCCGATGTTGATCGAGTCGCCCAGCTACTGGGGAGCCATCCTGGCGGCGGCGCAGTGCGGTGTGCGGCTGGTACCGGTGCCCAGCGGGCCACGGGGCCCTGAGCCCGAGGAGCTTGCGCGCGCCTTCGCAGAGTCCGGTGCCCGGGTGTTCTACGCCCAGCCCAACTACGCCAATCCGACTGGTGCCCAATGGGATCCAGAACTGGGAAGCCAAATTCTGGATGTGGTGCGCAACCACGGCGCCTATCTGATCGAGGACGACTGGGCACATGATTTCGGTATCGACAGCACCTCGATACCGCTGGCGGCGTCTGACGACGCCGGCCACGTCATCTATCTGAGGTCCTTGACCAAGAGTGTGTCGCCGTCGGTCCGGGTGGCCGCGATGGTGGCCCGAGGTCCTGCCCGCGACCGGATCCTTGCCGACCGTGGAGCGGAGTCCATGTACGTCAGTGGTCTGTTGCAGGCCGCGGCGCTCGATGTGGTCACTCAGCCGGCCTGGCGAACCCACCTGCGTGATCTGCGGCAACAGTTGCGGGTCCGCCGCGACCTGTTGATCGCTGCCCTGGCCGAGCATGCACCCGGCGCACAGTTGGCGCACGTGCCCCGGGGCGGGCTGCATCTGTGGCTGCGGCTTCCCGATGCGACGAATCTGCAGCGGCTGGTTCGCGAGTGCGAGGCCGACTCGGTGCTGGTGGCCGCGGGCAACGAGTGGTTTCCCGCCGAGCCGTCGGGGCCGTACCTGCGGCTCAATTACTGCGGGCCGGATCCGCAGCGATTCGCCGAGGCCGCCCGCGTCATCGGCCAGGCGCTGGACCGTCAGCCGGGATAGCGGGACCTCACGATCGGGCAATCTCACATGTGCGACGCGCAGACCGTGAGCACACCGTGACGGGCGCTTCACACAGCGCGACATTTCGGCAACTTCAGGTTTCTAACCTCGCCCTATGTCCTCAACACAGAACGTCGTGGTCGTCGGACACGGCATGGTGGGCCACCGCTTCGTCGAAGCGTTGCGGTCGCGTGACGCCGCGGGCGCGTGGCGCGTCACCGTCCTGTCGGAGGAAGCTGATGCTGCCTATGACCGGGTCGGCCTGACCGGCTACACCGAGCACTGGGACCGCGCTCAGCTGGCCCTGCCGGGCAATGACTATGCCGGCGATGACCTGGTCGACCTGCGCCTGGGCTGCGCGGTCGCCGAGATCGACCGGGAGGCCCGCACGGTGCGCACCGGCACCGGCGAGACCTTCGACTACGACGCGTTGGTGCTGGCCACCGGGTCGTACGCCTTCGTGCCGCCGGTGCCGGGGCGCGACCTGCCGGGCGTACACGTCTACCGCACGCTGGACGACCTCGACGCGATCCGTGCCAGCGCCGAGACCGCGCTGGCCTCGAAGTCGCCCGTCGGCGTGGTGATCGGCGGTGGCCTGCTCGGCCTGGAAGCCGCCAACGCACTGCGGCAGTTCGGGCTGAAGACCCATGTCCTGGAGATGTCGCCGCACCTGATGTCGGCCCAGCTCGACGAGGCCGGCGGCACCCTGCTGAACCGGATGATGCGCGGCCTCGGGATCGAAGTGCACACCGCGGTCGGGACCGACAGCATCCAGCCGGTGCAGCGGCACAAGCCGCTGCGGAAGTCCGAAGTCGACGACTCGATGCGGATATCGCTGAACGACGGCACCACGATCGACGCCGGCCTGGTCGTCTTCGCCGCCGGTGTGCGTCCGCGCGACGAGCTGGCCCGTACCGCCGGACTGGACATGGCGCAGCGGGGCGGGGTCCTCACCGACCTGTCATGCGCCACAAGCGATCCCAGCATCTTCGCGATCGGCGAGGTGGCCGCCATCGAGGGGCGCTGCTACGGCCTGGTGGCGCCGGGCTACACCACCGCCGAGGTGGTGGCCGACCGCCTGCTCGGCGGCGAGGCCGAGTTCCCCGGCGCCGACATGTCGACCAAGCTCAAGCTGCTCGGCGTCGACGTCGCGAGTTTCGGTGATGCCAAAGGAGTTACGCCGAACTGCCTGGAGGTCGTGGTCAACGACCCGGTCAAGCAGACCTACGCCAAGCTGGTGCTCTCCGACGACGCCAAGACGCTGCTCGGCGGCATCCTGGTCGGCGACGCGTCGGCCTACGGGGTGCTGCGGCCGATGGTCGCCAGCGAACTGCCCGGGGACCCGCTGGCCTTGATCGCGCCGGTCAGCGATGGCGACGCGCCCGCGCTCGGGGTCAGCGCGCTGCCCGACATCGCGCAGATCTGCTCGTGCAACAACGTCACCAAAGGTGATCTCAAGGAAGCGATCTGCGGCGGCTGCACCGATGTGCCGGAGCTGAAGAAGTGCACGCTGGCCGGCACCTCGTGCGGGTCCTGCGTGCCGCTGCTCAAGCAGCTGCTCGAGGCCGAGGGCGTCGAGCAGTCCAAGGCGTTGTGCGAGCACTTCAGCCAGTCGCGCGCCGAGATGTTCGAGATCATCAGCGCCACCGAGATCCGCACGTTCTCCGGCCTGATCGAGAAGTTCGGCACCGGAAAGGGTTGCGATATCTGCAAACCCACGGTTGCCTCGATACTGGCGTCCACCAGCTCGGATCACATCCTGGAAGGTGAGCAGGCCTCACTGCAGGATTCCAACGACCACTTCCTGGCCAACATCCAGAAGAACGGCAGCTACTCGGTGGTGCCCAGGGTTCCGGGTGGTGACATCACACCCGAGCAGCTGATCCTGATCGGCGAGATCGCCAGGGATTTCGATCTTTACACCAAGATCACCGGGGGCCAGCGCATCGACATGTTCGGTGCGCGGGTGGAACAGCTACCCGAGATCTGGCGCCGGCTGGTCGAGGGCGGCATGGAATCCGGTCAGGCATACGGGAAGTCGCTGCGGACCGTCAAGAGCTGCGTCGGAAGTGACTGGTGCCGTTACGGGCAACAGGATTCGGTGCAGATGGCCATCAACCTCGAGCTGCGCTACCGCGGGCTGCGTTCCCCGCACAAGCTCAAGATGGGCGTCTCGGGCTGTGCGCGCGAATGTGCCGAGGCCCGTGGCAAGGACGTCGGCGTCATCGCCACCGAGACCGGCTGGAACCTCTACGTGTGTGGCAACGGCGGCATGACACCCAAGCACGCCCAATTGCTGGCCGGTGATCTCGATGACGAGACGCTGATCCGCTACATCGACCGCTTCCTGATGTTCTACATCCGAACCGCCGATCGCCTGCAGCGCACTGCTCCGTGGCTTGAAGCTCTTGATGGCGGTATGGAACACCTGCGCGAGGTGGTGTGCAACGACTCGCTCGGCCTGGCCGAGGAGTTCGAGGCGGCGGTCGCCCGGCACGTCGACGGCTACGCCTGCGAATGGAAGGGGGTGCTGGACGATCCGGAGAAGTTGTCGCGATTCGTCTCGTTCGTCAATGCACCCGACGTCGACGACCCCACCATCGCGTTCACCGAACGTTCGGGCCGGAAGGTGCCGACGAGCTTGGGTATGCCCTCGATCATCCAGGAGGCGAAATGACAGTGCTCGACGATCGCAAAGACGTTTGTGCTCCGACTCTTTCAGAGTGGACAACGGCCTGCCGATACGACTTCCTGATGCCCTGCCGTGGCGTCGCGGTGCTACTGCCCGACGGTTCGCAGGCGGCGCTGTTCCGCCTCGATGACGGCTCGTTGCACGCGGTCGGCAACATCGACCCGTTCTCCGGCGCCGCGGTGCTCTCCCGCGGAATCGTGGGAGACCGTGGTGGGCGGGCGACCGTGCAGTCACCGATCAAGAAGCAGGCATTCGCACTCGACGACGGCAGTTGCCTCGACGAGCCCGCGGTGTCGATACCGGTCTACCGCACCCGCGTCACACCGGGCGGGTTCGTTCAGCTCGCAGCCTGATCGGCGGCCCGGCTCCAGCGGGCGTCGCGCCCCTGCAGCGTGCGGCGCTCGACGTGGCCGCGCCGTTCCAGCACCGTCAGGTTGCGGTACACGGACTCGATCACGACCGGTGAACGGAAGTGCTCGTGCAGGTCGTCACGTAGCTGGGCAGTGGTCATCGGCCGTGACGTGCGTTCCAGAGCGTTGAGCAGGTGCTGACGCAGACGTTCGGCCGAGACCCGGTCACCGGGTCGCACTGCCGTGCGCGTCGTTTCGTCGGGCTGCGCCCGCCGCTGTTGTCACCTGCACCTTTGTCCTCTGCTCCTGCCACATCGCCTGTCGATCGCGATAACGATAGCTGAGTTCCCGGCCCGAATCTGACACCGCGATCCGTCGGCAAACAGCTGGCGGCTGGTTACCCAGGCAACTACCTGCACAGAGGCGGTTTCGGTTCGGAATTTGCCAGAATCGCACGGCCGCGAGATGTTCCAAAGCTGTGGTACACATCGCTCTGGCTAACTAGAATAGTTCGCTGGGTGTGTTTAAACTCCCTCTCAAGGAAGCGTCGTCAGAGGGGCTGACAAGGGATGTTTGGGCGTTCGGTGTTGAATTTGGTGGGGGCGGCAGCGGTGCTGGGCGCACTCGGGGCAACGCTTGTGCCCCTGGCCTTGACTGCCGTGGATCGCACCGGCCAGCCCATCCCGTGCGGTAACGGAGCGCGTCCGGATTACTCGGTGGCCGCCCAACAGGACCGGCTCAACCTGGATCAGCACACGCTCGCCGGACCGGGATTCATGGCCAGCGATTACGTCGAGCAATGTTCGGCGATAGTCGCCACGCGACGCGCGGCGGTCTTCTCGGTGGCGGGCGCCGGCGGCGTACTCGTCCTCGCCGGATGCGCCGGGCCGGTCATCGTCCGGTCGATCCAGCTACGCCGCGGCAGGCAGACTCAGTACGCCGGCGCGCCGGAACCGGTTCGCAATCAGCCGAACCATGCCGGCGTGGGTGCCGAGTGGTTCGCTCACGAGGTCGGCACCGGATTCACGCAACCGGTCCTGGAAAAGCCCGTCGGCCAGCAGATAGGACGCCACAGCTATGCGGCGATGGCTGCGGCCGCGCTGCGCGGCGACGGCTTCGGCAACACTCGGCGCTCCGGTGGCGGCGAAGGCCAGTTCTACGCGGTCGCCGGTCACCGCTGACAGCAGTGCGGCCGTGCGCCGGAGATCTGATTGCGCGCTTCTGTCGGAAGTGCCGGCCGCCGCGAGAATCACTGAATCGCCTGGCCGCCAACCCGATTCCACGAGTCGGTCGGCGAGAACCCGGACCGTGCCCGGGCAGGGGCCGAGCGGCTGGGTGACGGAGACGGCCGGGTGCTCACTGGCCGCCACGTGGGCGGGCACATCGACCCGGACGTGGTAGCCGGCGGCCAGGAACGCGGGTACGACCACCGCAGGGCAGTCGGTCGGTAGCGATGCGAGAACCTCGCTCGGGGTCGGGCCAACCACGTCCACAAAGGAGACGTGCACGGGCCGGCCCAGCATGTCGGACACCCGTGCGGCGAGATCGCCGATCATCGCGACACCGCCGGGTTTGCGGGTTCCATGAGCGACCAGGACCAGGCTCATCGCACTCGGGCCATTTCGGCTTCGTCGACGGCCAGCCGGTACCCGCGCTTGACGACCGTTGACACGATGTTCTTGTCTCCCAGTGCAGTACGAAGCCTCAGGACCGCGGTCTCCACGGCGTGGGTGTCGGTACCGGAGCCCGGCAATGCGCTGAGCAGGTCGAACCGGGACACCACGGCACCCGGCCGGTGGGCCAGTGCGCGGATGGTCGCCATGCCGGCCGGGGACAGCGACTTGACCGTGCCGTCGACCAGGACGCAGGTGCCCCGGATCTCGAGCGTGTGCCCGGCGACCCGGACGGTCCGCGCCTGCAGTAGTGGCAGCTCGTCGGTGATGTGACGGGCCAAGGCGCCCAGGCGCATCCGTTCCGGCGCGGAGGTGGGCACCCCGAGCCGCACCAGGGGCCGTGCGGTGACGGGGCCGACGCACATGGCGTGGACATCGGTGCGCAGCGCGTCCAGCACCCGATCGGCGATGTTCATCTCGGTGGCCCGCATCAGGACCGAGGCGACCGCCATGGCTGACGTGAAACTGACTGCGTCGAAACGTCGTTCGGCGATTCCGGTGACCATCTGATCGAACTCGCCGTCCCGTGGTGCCGGATGCCAGCGGTAGACCCGGATCGGCACCACCTCGGCGCCGGCGGCCCGCAGTTCATCGAGAAACTCCGGGAAGGGGTCCCAGTCGTCGGTGGCTCCGTGCAGCTGCACTGCGATGCGTTGCCCCGCGATGTCCTTCTCGACGAGGTAGCGGAGCACCTCCCGGGAGGATTCGGATTCCGGCGACCACTCCTCGGGCAGGCCCGCGGCTCGCAACGCTCCCGTGGCTTTCGGGCCACGGGAGACGATGCGGGCCTTGCTCAGGGCGTCGCCCAGCTCGGAGGCCAGGCCCCAACCGTCTGCTGCGGCGAACCAGCCGCGGAAACCGATCCCCGTGGTCGCCACCACGATGTCCGGTGGCACGTCGATCAGCGACGCGGTGTGCCCGCGCAGCTCCTCGTCGTCGGGCAGCGGAACCATCGTGATGGCGGCCGCACTGGTCACCGTCGCGCCACGCCTGGTCAGCAGCGCGCTCAATTCGTCGGCACGTCGTGCGGAGGTCACCGCCACACGAAATCCGGTGAGCGGTGCCCAGTCGGGCTCGTTCATGGTTCCAGTGAAGGGATCGTGTGTTTCCAAGTGATTACCCGGCCATTGCCGAGGCGTGTCGGTCTGCCTGGGTCGGTGTGGCGCCCGTCGCAGCCGGCCGTCGGACGTAGCAGATCCAGGTGCATACCGAGGCCACGACATAGAAGGCCAGGAAGATCCAGAACGCCGCGGTGGCCGATCCGCTGGACAGGTAGGACTGGCGGAGCGCCAGGTTGATGCCCACCCCGCCCAGGGCGCCGATGGCGCCGGCGAATCCGATCAGCGAGCCCGACATCGACAGTGACCAACGCTGCCGCTCCTCCTCGCTGACCTGCAGGGAGTGGCTGCGGGCCTCGAAGATCGACGGGATCATCTTGTACACCGAGCCGTTGCCCAGGCCGCTGAGCAGGAACAGGGCGACGAATCCGATGACGTAGCCGATCATCATCAGGCCGTTGGCCGCGCCGGTGGTGTGGTCGTCGAACATGCTGATTCCGACCAGCAGGCCGGCCGCCAGGATCATGCCGCCGAAGACCGCCAGGGTCACCCGGCCGCCGCCGATCCGGTCGGCCAGCTTGCCGCCGTACACCCGCGACAGCGAGCCGAGCAGCGGCCCGATGAAAGCGATCTGCGCGGCGTGCAGCGAGGCTTGCGCAGCGGTCTGGCCGCCGGCGGCGAAGTTGATCTGCAGCACCTGGCCGAACGCGAACGCGAATCCGATGAACGATCCGAAGGTGCCGATGTAGAGCAGCGAGATCACCCAGGTATCACGTTCTGCCAGAATGGCTTTCATGGCGCCGAGGTCGATCTTGTGTTGCTCGAGGTTGTCCATGTTGAACGCGGCGCCGATTCCGGCCACCGCCAGCGCCACCAGGTAGACGGCGCACACCCAGTACGGGGCGCGGTTGCCCGCGGTCGCGATCACCAGCAGGCCGACCAACTGGATCATCGGCACACCGATGTTGCCGCCGCCCGCATTGAGCCCGAGGGCCCAGCCCTTGAGCCGTTGTGGGTAGAAGGCGTTGATGTTGGTCATCGATGAGGCGAAGTTGCCGCCGCCGAAACCGGCCAGCGCCGCGCACAGCAGGTAGGGCCACAGTGGCAGGCCGGGGTTGGCCAGCAGCACCATCGTCCCGACCGTGGGAATCAGTAGGACGAAGGCCGAGAACACCGTCCAGTTGCGGCCGCCGAATGTGGCGGTGGCCAGCGTGTAGGGGATCCGCAGGCATCCACCCACGAGGGTGGCGGTGGCACCGAGCAGGAACTTGTCCCCGGCCGAGAAGCCGTAGACGGCCTCGGGCATGAACAGCACCATGACCGACCAGATGGACCAGATGGAAAAGCCGACGTGTTCGGCGAACACCGACCAGATCAGGTTGCGCCGCGCGATGTACTTGTTTCCGGCTTCCCAGGCCAACGTGTCCTCGGGATCCCAGTTGGTGATGCGATTCGACTTCAGCAATGTGGGCATGGCGCAAAAGTAGGAAGCGTTTATTGCGGAGGTGCTCCCCGCCGTGACCCGGCCGTGAAATTCCGCTCACCAGCTCACATACACCGGTGTGAGCAGGTGATTTCTGGTGGCTACCAGACGTCCCCGTCACGCCAATCGCAGGTGATCTCCGCCGAGGTGTCGAAGTCGATGCCGGCGGGCAGGTCGACCGGCAGCACGAACACCGACCCGTCATCGTCGGGGGTTCGGGTCACGCCGGTTGGCTGCAACACCGATGTCGGGCCCTGCCAGGGCAGCCAGCCGCGGGAGAGATACATGTCGGTCGCCGTGTCGGCCGAGCTGAGCGCGCCGAGTTGGTAGGCGCCGCGCAACACCTGCTCGATGGCGTCCATGACGGCGGTGGCGAGCCCCTGACCGCGCCAATCCTCGCGCACCGCCACGGCTTCCACATATCCGCAGCGCAGCGCGGTGTCGCGGTAGATCAGGCGCCGCTGGACTACGGCGGCATGCGCGATCAGGGCACCATGATGGCAGATCAGCGCGTGCATGCCACCGAGTGAGTGCTCCCAGTCGGCGTCACTGAAGTCGCCCTCGAACGCCTCGATGACCATGCGCCGGGCACCTTCGCGGGTCTCGTGATCGAGATCGGAGGTGTGCACCAGACGCGCGGTGTGCAGGATTCCGCCTCGAACGGACGGCGCGCTGACATCCTGGTAGGGCACACCCATGTTCTACCAGCGCCGCGCGCCGGTGTCTTTACCTTTCTCGCGGCTAGCCCTCGAACGGGCGGCGGGGGTGCGCCCAGTGCAGGCGCACGGTCTGCCCGGGCCGCGCCTGGCCGAGCTTGTCGATGTCCTCGTCGGTCACGACGCCGATCACCGGGTAGCCCCCGGTGACAGGGTGGTCGGGGCCGAGGATCACTGGAAAACCGTTGGGCGGTATCTGAATTGCCCCTCGAGTCGCACCTTCGCTGGGCAGTTGCCGGTCCGGCCGGCGGTATTCCAGGGGCATGCCGACCAGGCGCATCCCGACCCGATCGCTGTGGGTGGTCACCAGCCAGTTGGTGCGGATCAGCACGTCGGGGTCGACGAACCAATCGTCGCGCGGGCCGGGAACGACGTTGAGTTCCAGCACGTCGTCGCTGATCGAGGCGACCGGGGCCTGGTCCGTTTCGGGCAGGTCGGCGGTGTGTTCACCGACCGGCAGGATGTCGCCGGGGCGCAGCGGCGCCGGGCCGATCGCCGACATCACGTCGTAGCTCCGCGAGCCCAGTACCGGCTCGACGGCGATGCCGCCGCGCACCGCCAGATAGCTGCGCAGTCCCGAGTGCGGCGCACCCAGTGAGATCACTTCGCCGTCGTGCACGTGGTGGATGCTGTTGGTGCCGAACGGGATTCCATTGACTGCCGGGTCGGTGTCGGCGCCGGTGACCGCGATGGAGACGTCACCGCCGACCACCCGGGCCGAGAATCCGCCGAACATCACCTCGATGGTGGCGTGCTCACCGGGGTTGGCCACCAGCCGGTTGGCCAGCGTGTGCGCCCGACGGTCGGCGGCGCCCGAGCGGGTGACACCCAGATGGGCCATGCCCGGGCGGCCGAGGTCCTCGACAAGGGCCAGCGGTCCGGTGCGCAGAACCTCCAATTTCGGCAGGCGTGAGCGCAGTGACCCGGGGTTCGATGTCGTTGTCATGGTTGTTGTCATGATGTTCTCCTCGCCGGCTAGTCGATGGACCGGAACTGCACCCATGTGCCCGGGGTGAGCAGCGCGGGCTGATCGCGATGTACGTCGAAAAGCACCGCGTCGGTGCGCCCGATCAGCTGCCAGCCGCCGGGTGACTGCCGCGGGTAGATGCCGCTGAATTCCCCGGCCAGCGCCACCGCTCCGGGCGGGACACTGGTGCGGGGCTCGGCACGGCGCGGCACCTGCAAGCGCTCGTCGCCGCCGATGAGGTAGGCGAACCCGGGCGCGAAACCCATGAAGCCGACCTGCCACGGGGTGCCGGTATGCGCCGCGACCACCTGCTCCGGGGTCAGCCCGGTCAGGGTCGCGACCTCGTTCAGGTCGGCACCGTCGTAGACCACGTCGATGGTCACGTCGGCCTGGCCGACGGGGCGGACCGGCGCCGATCCGGGTTGCAACCGCAACCTGCCCAGACGTTGCCGGGTGGGTGCCTGATAGCGGGGGTCGGCAAGCTTGATCAAGATCGTGCGTGACGCAGGCACGATGTCGACCACACCGAGTAGTTGGGCCGCCGTGAGGGTGGCGGTCCACGCCAAAACATCGGCAGTGCTGTCGAACTCGAGCAGCAGAGCCTGATCGCCGTAGTCGCGGGCGGTGCCTGGGTTCAAGCTGGGCCCCGCCGCGTCCATCACCTCTGATGTCACACTCATGACCTGAAGCTACCCGTCGGTAGCTAAGAATGCTGCAGCTCTATGAACCTTGCCAGAGGTGCCTTACCGAAGCCTCAAACGGCGAGCTGATATGTGGGCTCACGGCGCTTGATCGTGCCGATCACGCGGTAGGTGATCGGCAGCATGATCACCTCCACAGCGGTCTTGTACACCCAGCCGAGCGCCGTATAGGTGACGAAGTCGCCGACCGTACTGATGCCGATGGCGCTCGCCGCGATGGCGCAGAAGACCAGGGTGTCACCGAGCTGGCCGGCGAACGTCGATCCGACCAGCCGGGCCCACAGGTGCTTCTCCTTGGTCCGCTCCTTGATGGCCACCACAACCCAGGCATTGATGGTCTGCCCGACGATGAACCCGGCCAGGCCTGCCACGATCAGCTGCGTATAGGCGTGGACGACGTTCTCGAAGTGTTCCTGATTGGTGTAGAAGTCAGCCGCCGGAAGGTAGATCGTGATCCAGAATGCCAGTGCGGCAAGCGCATTCATCGAGAATCCGAGGAGGATGGCGCGCCGCGCGGCCTTGAAGCCGTACACCTCGGACAACACGTCGCCGATCACATAGGTGAGCGGGAAGACGATGAACCCGCCGTCGGTGATGATCGACCAGTGGCCGATGATCGGTCCGAATGCGACGCCCTTGGTGGCGGTGACGTTGGAGATGATCACCAGAGCCGTGAAGACCGCGACGAGCACCGGATAGTAGGCCGAGCCGACGGCGGCGGTGCCGCGGTGCTGATGATCCTGGGTGCTTGTCACCCGGTTATCTTGTCAGGCCAGCGCGCGATCGAGCAGCGGCGGCAGCTGGTCGGCCACCACCGGGTAGGACAGCGGCGAGGCGAATGCGATGGCCCCGGTCAGGTCCTTTGGGGTGAAAACGTGCCGCTCGCGGGCGGTCGCCTTGAGTCCGGCGATCACCGGATCCGCGAGCAGGGCATCACGCTCTTGGTCGCTCTCGGTGGTCCAGATCAGCACGTCGGCGCCGTCGAGCACCGAGGGGATGTCGTCGCGGGGTATCAGTGCCGGTGTCGGCGGCACGACGAATCCCATCTGGGTGAGAAATTCGGTGCGCCATCCGGTCTGGGTCTGCACGCTGTCACGGAACAAGGTGCCGCTCAGCAGCATGACCTTCTTTCCGGCGAATCGCGGATTGTTGGTGGCGACCGCCTTGAACTTTTCGTCCACCCCGGCGATCAGGCCGGACATGGCGTCATTCTGGAACAGTGCCTGGCCGATGAGGGTGGCCTGGTCGCGCCAGGGCTCGAAGAACGCGTCGGCTCCGGACTGGGCGATTGTGGGGGCGATCTCGGACAGCTTGGCGTAGGTGTCGGCGTCGAGTCCGGCATTGGTGGCCACGATCAGGTCGGGTTTGAGCGCTTCGATCTCATCGACCTGGATGCCGTCGGTCAGCCCGAGCACGGTGGGCTGGGCGCCCCCGAGCTTCGGTCGCGCCCAGGGCCACACCGCATACGGCTCGCCACCGAACCATTCCGTCGTGGCGACCGGGACGACGCCGAGGGCGAGCAGGTCGTCCTGTTCGGTGAATCCTGCGCTGACCACTCGTTGCGGTGGTCCCGGGATGTTGGTGTCTCCGAAGAGGTGGCGGACGGTCACCGAACCGTCCTTGGCAACTTCGCCGGGCTTTTGCGTGCTACATGCGGCGACCAGGGCCATCGCAGCGGTGACCGTGAAAAACCCTCGTCGCGACCAGGTTGTCGGCACTTAGCCAGGGTAACGGCTACCTAGCCACTGGTGAAGGTGCCGAACAATCCGCCGAAAAGGAGGGGGGCCAATCCGAGCGCCACCACGATGTTGACCACGGTGGCCGCGGCGAACAGCACGATCGGCCGCCATCCGGCTTCTCTGAGACCGCGTAGTGAGAACTCCAGTCCGATCGCCACGAAGGCGAAGATCAGGAACCAGGTCCGAAGGTCGTTCACGGTGGCGATCGTCGCCTTGCCGTCGTCCGCGAACTGCAGATACAGCGTGCCGATGACCGAAGCGGCGAGGAAACCGAGGACGAATTTGGGGAACCGGTCCCAGAATTCGCGCAGCGACGGGCGTGCCACCGCCGCGTCGGGCGTATCGGACTGACGCTCGACTTTGAGCGCGAAGTACGCGGTGACGGCGATGGCGACGATGCCGATCAGCGCGTTCTGGGTGGTCTTGACGATCGTGGCGATCTGCAGCGCCTGTTCGCCGGCGATCGTGCCCGCGGCGGCCACTGCCGCAGTGGTGTCGATGTTGCCGCCGATCCAGGCTCCGGCGACCGCGTCGGAGAGTCCGAAGACGTCGGCAAGCCAGGGCAGCAGGAAGATCGAGGGCAGGGCGAACACGATGACGAGCGACGCGGCGTAGGCGAGCTGCTCTTTACGGGCCTGCACCGCACCGGCGGCCGCGATGGCCGCGCTCACCCCGCAGATCGAGACCGCGGAGGCGAGCAACGCCCGCAGTTTGTCGTCGAGGCCCAGCCGTCCGCCCAGCCACCAGGTGAACCCGAAAACGATCGAAATCAGAAGCAGGGCTTGGATGATCGCCGGGCCTGCCGCGGTGGCGAGCACTTTGAGGTTGATCGACGCACCCAGTAGGACCAGCCCGGTCTTGATGAAGAACTCGGTGCGGAAGCCTTGGGACAGGACATCCCGCACCGCGAACTTGGCCAGGACCGCGTTGCCGATCAACCCGAGAGCGATTGCGTAGACCGGGAATTCGACCGATTTCGCGATTCCGGCGAACGGTGTTCCGGCGGCCCACTGGGGAACCTGGGTCTCCAGGAATCGGGTCGCCGCGCCCAGCGCGACGACCACCAGCACACCGGCGACGATGTAGCCGAGCTTCGATGAGCGCTGTTCGGCGCGTTCCTCGGTGCGGGTCACGGGATCACGCTGCCGGGGATGGCGCCGACGAGCACGAGAGCCAGTAGGGTGAGGCCGACGATCACGGCCAGCCAGTCTTCGTTCACGCGCGTGAGGCTAGGTGGGATCGAATCCGGTGGCGAGGCTTGCAATCTGTGCGAACGCAACCGGTTACGCACGAGGTGCGCGCTGGCATGCGGCCGGTTATTGTCGATTCTGCATATTCGGACATCCTCGGGATTTATTCTCGGCCCAAGGGGATCTACTGAGGAGTGGCCATGCGGAGCTTGTGGGGTCCGGTGCTACTCGGCCTGGCCGGATTGACCGTACCGATCGCCATCGCCGTTGCACCGCCTGCCGCGGCTGACTGTGTCGACGCCGGCGGTTCGACGGTCTGCGCGCAGGGAAACGTCCGGGGTGGGGGACCGACGCCGCCGAAGGCCGGCCCCTACTACCCGTATTACTGCGCCAACGACTGGTACTGCGCCGGCGGAGGCTTAGAAATCAACATCGACCCCCGCCCGCCCGACAACGGTGGTGGTGGTGGCGGCTGGCGGCCGGGGCGTCCGTGAGCCTCAGCCCAGTTATCCGAGTCGATTTAGGAGCCACGATGTTCACCCGTGTCATTGCCACCGGCGCAATCAGCCTGTCGCTCTTGGCCGTTGGGGCGCCCGTCGCTGCCGCGGACGAGCCGAACTGCACGGCTGCGGACCTGGCCGGTGTGATGGCCGGAGTCCGCGCGGCCACCTCGGCCTACTTGTTCACCCATCCCGACGTCAATGACTTCTTCACCAGCCTCAAGGGGCAGTCGAACGACCAGATGGCCGATTCGGTGCAGGTATACCTCGAGGACAAGCCGCAGATCCGGGCCGAACTGCAGGGCCTCCGGCAACCGGCGACTGATTTCCGTAACCGCTGCGGCGGGTAGCGCGCTCCGCAAGGTGGGTGTTCAGGTCCGGACCAGCCCGCGCAGCAGCACCGCCAATCCGTACTCGAACGCATCGTCGGCGCGCGCCGGCTTGGGCGCGCCGGTGGCCAGCGCGGCGGTCAGCTCCGGGCCGACTTGGTCGCCGGATTCCCACGGTTTGTCGGGGGCGGTGAGGTCGAGGGCCGAGCCCAGCACGTAGTTGTCGACCAGCGTGATGATCCGCAGCGTGTCGGTCGGGTTGTAGCCGGCCCGGGTCAGGGTGACGGCCAGTGCGTTGTACATCGTGAGAGCCTGGCTGCTGCTGACGGCATGGGCGGTGAGCAGGGGAATCAGTCGCGGGTAGCGGGCGAAGCTGCTGCGGTAGGAGCGCATGATGTCGGCCAGGATCTCCGCCCACGGCCGGTCGGCGTCGACGTCGGGTAACTGGACCTCCGACATCGCCCGTTCGCGGAGCAGTTCGACGATCTGCTCGCGCCCGGCTACGTGGTTGTACAGCGATGACGGGCTGACCTTGAGCCTGCGGGCCAGTTCGGGGATGGTGAATCCGCCCGTTGTGTTGACGAGATCCATTGCCGCACTGGTGATCCTGTCCAGTGACAGGATCGGTTTCGAGGGTCGCCCCATGTCCCTGTTCCCCCTGATTTCATCGCACGGCTTTACAACCGGTGGTCTGGGTCACACAATAAACGAATTCCATTCGCTTTAGGAGTCAGATGACCACGCTCAGTGCGACCACCCGCGCACCTGTGGCGTGTGGTGCTGCGACCGCGGTGCATCTGCCCGAAAAATAGGACCCGAGAAACAGGACCAGTTTGTGACTTCATTCTCCGTGCCCGGCAAGACCGCCACGCTCTTTCACGGCGGTGTGATCTGGACGCCCACGACGACCACCGATGCGCTGCTCGTCGCCGATGGGGTGGTGCGTGCAGTGGGTGACGACGCGCTGGCGTCGGCAGTCGATCGGAAGATCGACCTGGAGGGCGGCTTCCTGATGCCGTCGTTCGGTGACGGCCATGCCCATCCGCTGTTCGGTGGTCTGGAATCAGCGGGTCCAGCGGTGCGGCGTTGCCGGTCGGTCGACGAAATCGTCGCGGCGGTCAAGGAATTCGCCGACGCGCACCCGGATGAGGACTGGATCGTCGGGGCGTCCTATGACGGCAGCCTGGCTCCCGACGGGTTGTTCGACGCGCGATGGCTGGACGCCGCGGTCCCCGACCGGCCGGTCGTGTTGCGCGCCTGGGACTACCACACCCTGTGGGTGAACTCGGAGGCGTTGCGACGCGCCGGTATCACTGCCGAGACAGCCGAGCCGGTGCTCGGTGAGATTCCGCGCCGCGAGGACGGCTCGCCGCTGGGCACGCTGCGAGAATGGGGCGCCACTGACCTGGTCACCGCCGTCATGCCGGCCCGTGACGAGGCGGTGCGCATCGCCGCGTTGGGCACGGCCGCCGACTACTACCTGGCGCGCGGTGTGACGTGGGTTCAGGACGCGTGGGTCGAGCCCGCTGAACTCGACACCTATCTGGCGGCGGCCCGGGCCGGAGCCCTGCGGATGCGGTTCAATCTGGCGTTCTATGCCGATCCGCGCCACTTCGACTCGCAGGTGACGCAATACGCGGCCGACCGGGACCGGGTCCGCGCGGCGGGTTCGCCGCTGCTGACCGCGAACACGGTGAAGTTCTTCGCCGACGGGGTGGTGGAGAACGAGACCGGTGCGCTGCTGGAGCCGTACTGCTCGGGTCTGCATTCGCACGGCATGCAGCTGTGGGAGGGCGACGCGCTCGCCGAGGCGGCCAGAAAAGTCGATGACCTGGGGATGCAGATCCACATCCACGCCATCGGTGACGCCGCCGTCCGCCAAGCGCTGGATGCCATCGAATACGTTGCGCGCCAAAACGGTCCGCGCGACCGGCGGCCGGTGATCGCGCACGCCCAGTTGGTGGACGACGCGGATCTGGGGCGGTTCGCCGAGCTCGGGGTGATCCCCAACATGCAACCGTTGTGGGCACAGATGGACGCGTTGATGACGGTGCTCACGATTCCCCGGCTGGGTGCGCAACGTGCAGATCGGCAGTATCGGATGCGGACCCTGGAGAACTCGGGCGCGGCGCTGGCGTTCGGCTCGGATTGGCCGGTGTCTTCGGGTGCGCCACTGGACGGGATCGCCGTCGCAGTCTCGCGGCGTACGTCCGAGGGTGAGCCCGCCGGTGGCTGGACTCCCGAAGAAGTCCTGCCGATCGAGCCCGCACTGGCCTCCTACACCGGCGCCGTGGCGTATCAGGCGTTCGCAGAGCGGGAGTGGGGTCAGATCGCTCCTGGCGCGAGTGCTGATCTGGTGTGGTTGGACCGCGACCCTCGGTACGTCGACTCTTCGGAGCTTCCCAAGGTGCAAGTGCGCGCCACCTATCTACAAGGCACACAGGTCTATTCGGCCGCGGAATGAGAGGAACTGTCATGGCCGATGTGGCTGAGGTTACCGAGGGCAGGCTACGGCGCGCTCTCGGGCTGCCGTCGTTGGTGCTGTTCGGTCTGGTGTACATGGTGCCCCTCACGGTGTTCACCACCTACGGCATCGTCACCCAGACCACTGGCGGCCGGCTGTCGGTGGCCTATTTGGTGACGTTGGCCGCGATGGTGTTCACCGCGCGTTCCTACGCCCGAATGGCGGTCGCCTACCCCGTCGCCGGGTCGGCATACACGTACACGCAGAAGTCGTTCGGTGCCCCGGCCGGATTTCTCGCCGGCTGGTCGCTCCTGCTGGACTACCTGTTCCTGCCGATGATCAACTATCTGGTGGTCGGCATCTACCTGCATGCCGCGTTGCCGGCGATTCCGGCGTGGGTGTTCGTCGTGCTGTCCATCGCCGGGGTGACGCTGCTCAACATCGTCGGCATCGTGTCGGTGGCCAGGGCGAATGTCGTCATCATCGCCGTGCAGGCGATCTTCATCGTGGTGTTCCTGATATTGGCCAGTTCCAAGGTGTTCAGCCTGGGCACGGTTGACGTGATGGCGCCGATCTACGGCGATGGCAGCACGACCGGATTCAGCCCGGTCTTGGCCGGCGCGGCGATCTTGTGCCTGTCGTTCCTGGGGTTCGACGCGGTGTCCACACTGTCCGAGGAGGCCAAGGACCCCAAACGGTCAGTGCCGCAGGCGATCATGATCGCGACGGTGGTCGCCGGGTTGATCTTCGTGGTGCTGTCCTACCTTGGGCAGCTGGTGTTCCCGTCCAACCAGTTCGGCGACGTCGAGTCCGGGTCGCTGGACCTTATGATGAGCGCGGGCGGGCAGTTCCTGCAGAGTTTCTTCACCGCGGCCTATGTGGCCGGCGCGCTCGGGTCCGCCATCGCATCGCAGGCCTCGGTCGCCCGCATCCTCTACGCGATGGGCCGCGACGGCATTCTGCCGCGCGCGATCTTCGGGTATGTCTCACCGCGGTTCGCCACGCCCGTGTACGCCATTCTGGCGGTGTCGGCGGTGTCGCTACTGGCCATCGTCATCAGCCTGACCACCCTTGCCTCGGTGATCAGTTTCGGTGCGCTGGTGGCGTTCTCAGTGGTCAACTTGTCGGTCATCAAGCACTATTTCGTGGACCGACAGGAGCGTGACGGGGCCCGGGTGGTCACCAACCTCGTTCTGCCGTTGATCGGTTTCCTGCTCACCGTGTGGCTGTGGACCAGTTTGTCCGGCCTCACGTTGATCATCGGGTTATGTTGGCTGGCAGTGGGATTCGTGTGGCTGGCCGGGGTCACCCGCGGTTTCCGGCGACCGACGCCGGTGCTGGACCTCAAGGAGTAGCCATGTCCGCCGAGTGGCCACTTGTGACACGCGATCACGCGGAAGGCGTGCAACAAGTGGCCATTCGATCCGTTCCTCGGGTCAGGCCACGCTGATGGTGACGTCGATGTTGCCGCGGGTCGCCTTGGAGTAGGGGCAGACCTGGTGCGCGTCGTCGGCGATCGCCTGGGCGGTCTGCCGATCGACCCCCGGGATGGTGACGTTGAGCCGGGCCCGGAGCGAGAACGCCCCGTCGGTGTTGAGCAGGTCTACTTCGGCGTCGACGGCGGTATCGGCGGGCAGCTTCACATTGTGCTTGCCCGCGGTCAGGCCCATCGCACTCAGGAAGCAGGCTGACCAGCCGGCCGCGAACAGCTGCTCGGGGTTGGTGCCGGTGCCATTGCCGCCCGGCGGGGTGAGCTGGATGTCAAGGTTGCCGTCGGAGCTGTAGGACTCGCCCTGACGTCCGCCGGTGGTGTGGGTCTGGGCGGTGTAGAGCACGTTGCCGGTCTCGGTGGTCACTGGGTTCTCCTCGGTAGGGATCGTTCGGTGCAATTGGATGCGTTAGAGATGAACGCAGGATGTTCGAGATTCCATCCCATCCGATTAAATCGGATGCGATACAATTTGGGTATGGCACCTAAGTCTGCGCAGCTCTCCGACTTCCTGTGCTTTGCCGTCTACTCGGCCAACCTCGCGTACGGCAAGGCCTACAAGCCGATCCTGGACAGCAAGGGCATCACATACACGCAGTACATCGCGATCGTCGCGCTCTCGGAGCAGGACCACCAGACGGTCGGCAGCCTGGGGGAGAAGCTGTTCCTGGAGTCCAACACGTTGACGCCGATCCTCAAGAAGCTCGAGGCACTCGGCTATGTGACACGTCGGCGCGATCCCGGTGACGAGCGTCAGGTGATCGTCAGCCTCACCGATGCCGGCCGTGAACTGCGCGAGCAGGCCTTCGAGATGGACCTCGTCGCGGCGACCGGTCTGTCATTGGACGAGCTCAAGATCATGCAGCGCGGTGTTTCCACGCTGCGGGACAACCTGCGCGCCTATCTGGAGGCCGCCGACTCTGCGCCCACGGCGTGAAAGTTCGACGAATCCCCGCCCTCAGCGCAGGATGAACGCGCGCCCTCGGGGATGACCAGGACCGGCGTGGTGGAATGTGCCACGACGGCGCCGGCCACGCTGCCCTCGAAGTGGCCCAGCAATCCGCTGCGCTGGTGCGGGCCGACCACGATGAGGCTGGCATTCTGCCGGCGAGCGGTCTCGACGATGCCCTTCCAGATGGGTGCTGCTTCGACCGCGAGGCTGCGGGCGTCGAAACCGGCCCGCGTGGCCAGCGAGGCGCCGTGGGCCGCCGTCCGCTCGGCGGCCCGACGCACCTCGGTCGCCTGATCGGCGTCGAAGTGCGTTGTCTCCACCGGGGTGAATCCCACGTCGACTGGTTGCCAGACACAAACCACCAGGGCGTCGCGGGGCGTGGGCAGCTCGGCGGCGGCCCGCTCGATGGCGGATGCGGCACGTTGTGACCCGTCGTAGGCGAACAGGACCGGTCCGGTGGATAGGGCAGTGGCATCGGCCGCCTCGACCGGCCGGGCCGGCGCGACCGGGGGCAGCGGCGCAGGCAGGCCCGGCCGCAGCCGCGCCAGCAGTGGGGGCGAGTACCAGGCCGGGGATTCGCCATCGAGGAACTGATCCAGGTCGGGCCGCTGGGGCCGCGCGCCGCTGAGTGCGTAGACGGCCACTCCGAAGACGGCGCCGCCGACCGACAGCCCGACACCGATCCACAGTGCATCACCGGCACCCGCCACCAGCCCGCCCGCGGCGGTGGCCGCGAAATGGGCGAAGATCGGCGCGACCATGAAAGCCGCCACGGCCCGCAGCAATTCGATGATCGCGAAGACCCGCTGAAGGCTGTTGGACTGCAACGAGAAACCCGCGACGAACAACGCGGGCGCCACGGTGGCGCCCAACGCCAGACCGGTGAGGGCGGACGCGAGCAGGGCCAGCGGCTGGTTGGCCGGGATGGCGAACCGGAACACCACGATTCCGGCCGCCAGTAGGGCCATGCCGACCAAGGGCAGATAGTGCATGGCACGTCGGGAGATGACGAACCCGAACACGAACGCCATCACGATGGCACCGCCGAGTTCGGGCAGGTACAACAGGCCGACCTGCACGGGGCTGTACGTCTGCATGAAGACCTGGGCCGTCAGTGCGGTCGCCGCCACCGAGGCGGCCGCCGCGAACAGGGCGAGGCCCACTCCGGCGACCGGGATTGAGCTGGTGAGCATCGTGCGGACGGTGAGCAGCGGGCGACGGGACCTGAACTGGTAGACGATGAGCACAACGATCAGCGCTAGGCCGCCCAGCATCGGCACGATCGCGACCGGATCGGTGAATGCGTGAGTGGTCAGTTGTGCGGCGCCGATGAAGGCGGCGGCGCAACCGACCGACGCCAGTCCGATGGCCCGGAGGTCACGCGGCGCGTCCAGATCGGCGGGCGGCGCGTCCTCGAACGTCAGGGCCGCCATGATCAGGGCTGCCACAGCGACCATGGCGACGATCCAGAACAGCGGGCGCCACGCCTGCGCCTCGGCCTGCGCTCCGCCGACGAACGGGCCGAGGGCGACGGCACCGAACACGCACATATTCATGATCACTGCGGTGTGCCGCAGTTTGTCCCTGGGAAAACCGATGGTCAGGGGCGGTGCGGCCGCGATCAGCAGCATGCTGGTGGCCAGCCCTTGCAGGATGTGGCCGGCAATGAACATCGCCCCGTTGAGCGCTGATGCCGCGAGCACCGAGCCCGCCACGAGCACCACCGCGTAACCGAGCAGCATCCTGCGCTGCGGCAAATGCTGGGCGAACTGGACTGCCAGGACCGTGCCGACGGCATAGGCCGCGTTACCCAAACCGAAACCCAGGCTCATCGTCTGAGCCGATATGTGCAGTTCTCGGGAGATGATCGGCACCAGCGGGTCGACCGCCGCCGATAACGCCAGGTAGGGGATCAGCGCCAGGGTGACCATGGTGGCCACCGCGGGATACCGGCCGGCGAGTGGACCTTGACGCATCAGCGCCGCCCGACGAGGTCTGTTGGTGGGGCCTGGTGCGGACGCACCTCGATCGGTCGGTCAGCTATCGGATTCGGTTGGCGCACGTGTCCGTGGAACCGTGCTTACCGCGGCCTTTATTCCCTTGCCGGCGAGGAAAATTCCGGAGTGTGAAGGGACTCACGCCGATTTGCATGACGTGACGATGTGTTGTAAGGATGCCGATTGTGCTGCGGGCCAAATGCTTTCAGTGAGTTCACAGTGAATTGACAGCGAACTCAGGGGAAGCCTTCCCGCAGATTCATGAAAAGCGTTGACAGTCAGCGCCACTCGCCTGTGCAGAGCTATGGCTTGAGCTGCACCTTGAGATGCTCACCCGAGCGGGAGAACGCCGCGGCATAGCCCTCGGCGGCGTCGTCCAGCGACAGTGTGGTGGTGAAGATCCCGTCGACGTCGAGGCGGCCGGCCTGCAGCAGCGGGATGAGCTCCGGCCAGGTCTGCTGCACCGGCGCGGTGGTCAGCCGGATGGTCAGGCTGCGCAGGAGGCACGCGAGTGCGGGCATCGGGTAGGGCTGCAGATCGTGCACGCCGACGATGGACACCGTGCCGCCGGCGCGGACCGCGTCGATGGCGTCGTTGATCGAGGCGTCCATGCCCACTGCGTCGATGACGGAGTCCACACCGAGGCCACCGGTGGCCTCCCGGATCGCCTGCGCCGAAGGCGGGGCGAAGGTCGTCGCGCCCGAGGCCGCCGCGCGCTCGCGTCTGGCCTCCACCGGGTCGACGGCGAAAACCTTTGCCGCACCGAGGGTGAGGGCACTGCGTAGCGCGCACATGCCGACCGCGCCCAGGCCGATCACCGCGACCGAACCTCCGATCGGGATGTCGGCGCGTTTGGCCGCTGCCCAGCCGGTGGCCAGGTTGTCGGTGAGCAGCAGAGCCTGTTCGGTGGTGATGCCCTCCGGCATCTTCAGCAGCTGGAAGTTCGCAGCCGGCACCGCGAGGAGTTCGGCCTGGGCGCCACCGAGGAATCCGGTGCCGAAGATCTGCGGTCCCTGCACGCAGCGGATCGGATCGTGGGTGGCGCAGCCGGCGCAGTGTCCGCACCCGGCGACCGAGGACACCAGCACCCGGTCGCCGACGGCGAATCCCGTGACATCAGGCCCGATTTCGACGACCGTGCCGACCGCTTCATGCCCGACGGACACGGGTTCGGTGATCGGGTAGTGGCCCTCGAGGAAGTGCAGGTCCGATCCGCAGATCGAGGCGGCCTCGACCTTGACGATGGCGCCGTCGGGCCCGGGCAGGGCCGGGTCTGGGCGCGATTCGACGCTGACCTGACCGGAGGGTTCCACGACAACTGCGCGCATGCTCACGCCTCCTGCACTGTGAAGTCTGACCAGATGGGTTCGTTGATCGCGGAACGGTATTCGCTCAACCGCCACGGGCTGACGGTGTGGATCTCACCGTCGGCGTTCTTGAAGTACGAGTGTTTGATCGACGGCTGCGCCCACACGGTTTGGCGGATCGCCTCCTGTGAGCGCCGGTGCCATTCCTTCGTCGGTTCGGGCAGCGGTTCCATCGCCCGCAGACCTTCGGTGATCAGATGCTCCAGGCACTTGTTGATGTAGCGCATCTGCAGTTCGGAGTTGAGGATGAGGCTGCCGCCGTGCGCCAGATGGGTACCCGGGCCGTAGGTCATGAAGAAGTTGGGGAAACCGGGCACCGTGATGCCGCGGTAGGCGTACGGGCGCTGCCCCCAGACGTCGCGAAGGTCGATGCCGTCCCGGCCGGTGATGGTCATCGGGAACAGCACGTCGGTGGCGCGAAAACCGGTGGCGTACACGATGATATCGGCTTCGAAGGTCTGACCGTCGGTCGTGACGACCCCGCTCGGGGTGATGCGTTCGATCGGGGTGCGGATCAGGTCCACGTTGTCGCGTTTGAGCGCGCCCAGCCAACTGCCGTTGTCCTGCAGCGTGCGCTTGCCGGTGGCCGGATAGTCGGGCAGGACCTTGGCGAGGAGTTCGGGGTCGTCGCCTACCTGGGTGGTGATCCAGTCGGTGAACATGATCCGGGCGATGGCGTTGATCTCGCTGACCGCGTTGCCTTGATCGTCATACTCCGGGTCCACCCGTGCGGCGTCCAGGCCCTTGTCGGCTCCGGGCCACAACAGCAGGAAGCGGTACCAGCGCCCGTAATACGGCAGGTGTTCCATCGCCCAGCGCACCCCGTCGGCGACCCGCTCGTGGTACATCGGGTTGGGGAACATCCACTGTGCGGTGCGTTGGAAGACCGTGAGGTGCTCGACCTTGTCGGCGATGGCCGGGGCGATCTGGAAGCCGCTGGCGCCGGCCCCGATCAGGGCGACCCGCTTGCCGGTGACGTCGACGTCGTGATCCCACGCCGCCGAGTGAAAGGCCGGTCCCGCAAAGGTTTCCGCGCCGGGGAAGTCGGGGATCTGCGGCCGGTTGAGCTGGCCGACGGCGGTGATGACGGCGTTGGCTTTGAGGATCTCCGTCCCGGCCGCCGAGCGCACGGTGACGTTCCACATTTGGCCGTCCCATGCGGCGGAGACCACCTCGGTGTTCCACCGGATGTGGGGCTCCAGGTGGTGGCGGTCCACCACATCGCGGAAGTATTGACGCAGCTCGGGCTGCTCGGCGAAGAAGTGGTCCCAGTGATTGCTGGGTTCGAAACTGTAACAGTAGAAGTGATTGGCCACGTCGACGCGGGCGCCGGGATAGCTGTTCTCCCACCAGGTTCCGCCCGGTCCGGCGTTCTTCTCGACGATCGTGAAGTCGATATCGGCCTGCTTGAGGCGCACCCCGGCCAGTACGCCCGACTCGCCGCAGCCGATCACGACGACGCGGAAACCGTCGGTGTCCTCCAACGTGGTGGGCCGGCGCGGGTCGACACCCTCGAGATCGAGCTCCTCGAGCATCAGCGGCACATTGTCGTCGTCGACCGGCTCGCAGGCCGCCCAGTCCAGCATCTCCCGGACCAACTCGGCGGGCAGTGGGGCGGGTGCCGGGCAGCCGCGGTCGCGGTAGTCGGCGATCACCGGCAGCGCGACCTCACGGACCCGCGCCTTGTCCTCCTCGCTCATGAAGCCCTGGACCTCGTTGAGGAACAGGCCGGCCTGTTTGAACTCGCGGATGAACCGCGGGTCGCCGGTGATGTGCACGAGGGAGAGCAGCAGCGTCGGGATGCTGACCTGCTCCAATGCCGCCGCGATGTCGGCATCGGACGTGGTGAACGGCTGGCCGACGTGGAAACTCCGGGTCACGCGGCGTTACGCTACTGCTAGTAGCGTTATGTGACAAGGGGTGTTGGGACCTGTTGTCGGTTGCAATTCTCCGTGGCATTTTGCGTTTCGGAACGGCAGACGACGGCGAATTCGCCATCTCGGACTGCAAAACCTGACTTTTGAGGTTCACGCCCGCACGGTTGCCAGTGTGCAGCCCAGCCGTAGCGCGGGCCGATGATTCTGGCCGGCGACCGTGGCAAGTCTGCGCTTCGCAATTTGGTCGCCTACCGGAGGTGGTTCCTTCTGGTGGTCGTGTGGCCGAACGGCAGCAATTGCCGCTACATAGCCAAATCCTCGATCGAGGAACTTCAGCGAGTCTCCACCGCCGAAGCGGCACCAATTTCTATTGTCGAACCTCCACACTCTTGATCGGACAGTAGATGTTTCTATCGCAGTTGCTACTGCAACGCTTTCGCTCTTGCCGCGACACGGTGGTGAAGTTCGCCCCGGACCTCACCGTGGTCGTGGGTGAGAACGCGGCCGGAAAGTCGGCCATCGTCGATGCTCTCAGACTGGTGACGTTTCCCGCCTCGGGACGGCAATCTGCCTGGTTCAGTGGCGAGCGCGATCTCTCGTATGGAAGTCCTGTAGGCGCCCCCGTTGACCTTTCGGCTCGCTATTCGGATCTAAGTGACACCGAGAAGTCGATCTACCTGGCGCAACTCATAGATCCTCATGAGGACCTCATCTACACCGCGACCTTCGCGACTCGGCCCGACGTTCCGAAACGGAGCGTTCTTACTTGGGGCGTGGGTGACGCACGCGCTGAAGATCCCGAACCTGCATTGCGGCGCCGGATCTCCTACGTGTACATGCCCCCGCTTCGAGATGCGGTGAGGGACCTTGACGGCGGTGATCAATCCTTGCTCTTTGACGTGCTTCGAATCGTTCTCGGTGGCGATTCCACCGCGGAGGAGGGTTTCGTCGACGTAGCAAACGCCGCCCTCAAAAAGGTTGCGGACCACGAACTTTCCTTGGCAACCAGGGATGCAATCCAAAGCTTCTTTGTCCAGACGACGCCTCCGAACCGAGCACACGTCATAGAACTCAATCAACGAAAGCTTGAATTGCGTCGCATCGCGCGCCTCCTACGTATCCAACTAGCGGAGCGTGACATACCCATTGGCGACATCGCATCGACCGGCCTCGGCTACGCGAACTTGCTCTTCATTGCCGTGGTTGTGCTGCAGCTTGTCAAGGCTAAAGACAGCGATCTGACTTTGCTTCTCGTTGAGGAGCCTGAAGCGCATCTGCATCCCCAATTGCAACTTGTTCTGCTCGACTTCCTCCATGGCCAAGCTAAGTCGAGCGGCCAGCATCACGATGTCGCGCTACCGAGCGGCAAGGTTCAAGTGATTGTCACGACGCATTCACCCGTGCTAGCTAGCACAGTGTCGATTGCGAATGTTGCCGTGGTAGCGCGTGACAGCGACGGTGCGGACTGGTGCACCAAGGTCACCTCGCTGCGCGACCTAGATCTGAAGCCCGCAGATCGCCGTAAGGTTGACCGCTACTTGAACTCGACTCGTGCTGCGCTCTTGTTCGCTCGTGATGTTGTTCTCGTCGAAGGTATCGCCGAAATGTTGATACTGCCGGCGTTGGCGAAGCGTCACCTCAGACAAGCTGCTGAGAAGCTCAGCGCTATCCCAACCCGATCGGCCGGTCAGAGCTCAAATCCGCAAGGTACTGCGGATGAGTTGGCCCCTGATAAGGCGCCGGATGGTGAGGCAGTGGAAAAACCTGTGGCATCCACGATTGCCGACGTGGCGACGCGGCTGCACCGTCAATTCCGCAGTGCCACAATGATAAACATCGAGGGTGTCGACTTCGAGCCCTACTTGCGGGTCCTCTTGGACGGTGAGCACCCGCGCATTGACCGAGTTGTTGTTGTCACCGATCGTGACCACACAGGGGCCGGAGACGAAAGGCGCAGTCGGTATGAACAACTCTTCGCAGACCACGTGAAAGCCGGACGCCTAACCGTCGTAGTCGGTGGAACAACTCTGGAAGCCGAGATGTTTCGGATGGCAGAGAACGAGGAGACTCTGCATAAGGCCTTCCTCGACCTTCGCCCAGGCTCAGACAAACACTGGAAGAACGTGGTTGCCAAAGTCGACGGCACAAGTCAAGACGAGCGTGCCGAGACTTTCGCGGCAGCCATCCGCGCTAAATCTCCGGAAGCCGAGGTGTACTTAGACATTGCGAAAGGTGACTTCGCCCATCTCGTCGCCGAGGCGCTGGAGTCGGAGGACTTGTCCTCACCTGGAGTGCCGCAGTATCTGATGGACGCCATTGATGCTGTCGCTCACCTGGACGCGGAAGTCAGATGACAGCCGCAAATCCGCTCGGGCTCAGTGCCGAACAACTCGCAGCACTTGAACCAGGTATTCGGCTGGTGGAAGCAGGGCCAGGATCGGGTAAGACTCGCACAGTTGTAGGTCGTCTGCGCCGACACTTCGAAACTGGTCGCCGCGTAGCGATGTTGTCTTTCACAAATGCTGCGGTTGACGTTGCACGATTGAGGTGTCGAGATGTTCCGCTACTGCTCGAACCTCCGAACTTCGTAGGGACTTTTGACTCGTTCTTTCGCCGGTATGTGGTGACGCCAGCGATCATGCGGGATACAGGGAAGCGACCGAGCTACCTGACATCATGGGACGACCTACGGGCAGCAATGGCTGTCGTTCGACCTCAATCTGGTGCTGCGATACGGCTCACGCGGTTCGTTCAGCGAGACGGAGTATGGGTCGTAGATGAGGCGAAGCTCAGTAGAACCGAACGGAGTACATGGGACAAGCTGACGCCTTGGTCGCGAAACAACTTGAACCAGATCGGCCATGCGCGCATCTCCTCCCTGCACCGCGCCCACATTCTTGACACAAACGCTGCCCGCCAACGTGCTTTGGAGATCTTGGACTCACCGCAATCGCCGCTTCCAGAGCTCGCAAGGCGGTTCAGCGAGATCATCATCGATGAGTTTCAAGATTGCGACGAACTCGAGCATAGAATCGTCGCACGCCTCAAGGAGGCTGGCATCCATGTCGTCGCCGTTGCGGACCCGGATCAGGCAATATATGAGTTCCGCCAGGCTAATTCAGCTCTGTATGAGCGGTACCGTGCCAGCATCGCCCCGGATCAGCGGGCGGCTCTAACCACCTGTTACAGATCCACTCCCGTGATCTGTTCTCTGGTTAATGACCTGCGCATCGTAGGAACCGGTGAAATAACACCGGACCCCGAGCACTTCGGCGGCCCGGACGCCGTCCACGTCGTAGTCGGATCGGGCATCCGCGCTGGAGCGGCGGGGTTCAAGATCCTCCGCCAAACAGGCGTATCGCTATCGAAGACGCGTGTCATCGCCCACCGTAGATCCGACGCACGCGCATTGTTGCGTGCCGGCAAGGAGCCGCCGCATGGCACTTCCCAGATCGAGCCTCTCCTAGTTGCCCTAGCTGATCTGCGGTCCAGATTGGATCCGAGAGGACGATTGCGAGCCATCCGGAATGTTGAGGCATACCTACTCAATCAGTTCGACTGGCCAGACGAACCACGTTCGGAGGGCAGGGCGGAGCAACTAGACCTTCTTGGCATTACGCCGGAACAGCTTCGTGTACTGGCGAGTCAACTGCTGAAATCTTCGCAAGACTGGGGCGACATTGCATCGTGCAAGACCTCCATCCGTACGATTGTCGAAGGTATGGCACGAGACTCACCGATCGGACTCATCCCGCGTCTCGGTAGTCGGTTGACGGTACCGAATAAGGTTTGGCAGTTCTGGGTGAGCAGGACTGAAGGGGCGTTCGCAGAAGCGCCGGCCGACTCGCTTCGTTGGGGGCATGTACACGGAGTCAAGGGCGATGAATTTGAGGGGGTGATCTTTGCGCTCCCGTCGACGATGGCTGGATCTACCCATGTTCTCGACGACTGGAGAAATGGTGCGAACACGGAGCAACGGAGGGTTCTTTACGTCGGAGTTAGCCGAGCGATGAGAGTGCTCGTAATGGTTGTCCCGCCCGCACGACGAAGCGACCTGGAATACGTCCTCACAACAGGCGGGATCCGCTACACGGTGACTGTCGCATAAGCGGGTGACCGCGCTTTTTGTGCACAGTCCGCACCGGTAGGGTGCTCGCCCACGAGCGGGTTCGCGGGCGATGGAGTGGCAGCTAATGCGGAGTCAGCGACATCGGCGGTGACAGTGGTGTGGATCAGGCAAGCGTGATACGAATCCCTGTGTGCCGAAGGAGCTTGGCGTGGTCTGCAGAACGCTAGGAAAGCACCCCGTTCGCGCGACGGTCTCCGTGGGTGCATAGCGTTATCCGTAGTCTGAAAGAACCTGCGGGCACGGTGTTCCTGGGTAGACGACCAGGTCGAGAGATTCAACTGCGCTTGTGTGATCCCGCGGAGGCTGTCATTGCCGCGGCCGGGTATAGAAGTAGGTCTCCGTGGGCTGCGGCACCATGACGTCTTCGGCTTTGCCAGTGGCCGGGTATAAGGAAAGGGGCGCGCCTGCCTCTAGAACTTCGAATCCGCCGCCCATGTAGAACTGACGTAGATGGTGTCGATGTGAATCGAACTGTCCGTACAGCATGGTCACGCCGTCTACACCCCCGATCCGGACCGCTTCACGCAATAGCCGCCGCCCATGGCCGCGGTTTTGCTGATCAGGGTGCACTGCGATGACATGGATTTTTGCCATAGACAGTGCTGTCGCCGTGAGGTTCACGAAAGCGGGAGAGGAGAGCAGGCTGTCAGGATCCGGCAGGTCTTCTAGTGTGATCCGTTCGTTTAGCATGCTCCACAATCGTCCGTGTGGACCCATCACCAGGATGCCGATCGGTTCCTCCGAGAGTCGGAGTACTCGTACGCTCATTCGTGCGAGGTACCACTGGCTGCCCGGTAAATCCATTAGCGTCCGTAGATTCTTCCGACGTGATTTTGCAGTAGCTATCCCTAGAAGACCGTCAGTCAGCCCGCGGGTAAGCAGGCCGGTCTCATCCGCGGGATCGGAGCTATGCACACCTGCCAATTGGTACCAATACGGAAGCATCCGTAGATCCGATTCTCTCGGCGCGTCCATCTTCAAGCGTTGCCCCACCGCGCTTCCCCTTTCTTGACCCAAGCCTGATCATCGCAAGTGGCTCCGACAAAACGTGCTGGCTGATGAACACCTGCGTTGTTTTCTTCAGCCTCTGCAAAGCATCGCGTTGTCAAGTGTGTTGACTGCGCCAAGCCCTACGCCGCCGCCAAGCCTGCTTTCTCGATCGGAGCTCGGCTAGAAACCTCTGCTGCGATGAGTGGCCTCGATGTATTCCTGCGCAGCAAGGGCTGATGTGCCACCCGTACTTGGGTGTGCGGCCTCGTTTGGCGAATCGCGCATCAGAACTCCGCGACATCCATGCAGTGAAGTCGCCACCTGCGAGAATGGAGATGCGGCATGCGCGCGGCCCGGAATTGGCGTCCAGGCCTAACAGGAAACGACACGGTTACGGAATTCACCGTCATGTCTCGGCATCTCCCCCAGACGAGAAGGGACGGACCGCGTACATTCCCACTACGGACCGAACCTCTGCCGGGTGAGTCGCTGTACTCCTGGTTACAGGCCAATTAGTCCGGCAAGACCGTCGAGGCGGCACCCTCGCAGCCGAATGAACCGACTGTCCAGGCGGTTAGTCAGTTTCGCGCAGTGTGCCGCGAAAGATGCGTTCTGGCCGTCCCGCCTGCTGCCATTTGTCGTAGGCCCGTTCCATGTGGCCGTACACGCGTGTGATCTCGATGCCGCTGCGTCGGGTGAGTGCGAAGTGGACGAGCTGGGTCGGCTGGATAAAACCCTCGCGGAATGGGACATCAATGCCCGGCAACGGGGCGGTTCGTTCAGAAGTGTCTTCTTGAGGGGGGATTGCGACCCAGGTGCCTTCGAAGGCGCGGCGAAAGGTTTCACCGATGTAATAGACGAAACGCATGGTGCGGTGGACGTTCTCGTCACCGGTGTAGGCGGCGCGGTTGCTGTCGTACAGGTCAGTCAGCTTGGCTTCGGCCACAGCGAGGCTGTCCTTGGTGAACATGCTGTCGCGCACCTCTGGCAGGTCATCGATGGGGAATTCGGTACCCATCGCGGCGTCCTGCAGCTTGAGCCAGCCTTGGAACTTGTCATCATCCTGGGCGTCGCGAAACGCTTTGGTCAGCTGGATCGGTGCGTAGTCGAATGTGCTGCCCATGTGGTTTGACCCTCACATCGAGATCAGGGCCCCGGCCCCGGTCGCCTTCCCGGTGACGGTCACGGTGATGACGGTTGCGCCCGGATCCGATGCGATGACGAGTTTGGGGTCGTTCGGGGCGGAGACGACGTGTCCACCGGTGACGACGACCTCATAGCCGTCCGGATATTGGACGGCGGGTGTCGAGATGGTGGTCTGCGAGCCCGCGGCGAAGGTGCCCGATCCGTCGACTCTCTCGGTGGAGTAGGTGAAACTGAATTTCCCGTCGTCGCTGACCGTCCAACCCTGCGGGGTCCCCGAGACCACCTGCGGGTACGGCTTGGAGAGCACCTGGAGGTTGCTCGTGTTGACGTTGTCGCCGGTCGGTGGCAATGACGGGTCGTAGACCAAGGATTGGTCACTCGGGCTGGCACTGCTGGTGATCTCGCCGATACCCGAGTATGCCCAGTCCGCCCAACCGATCTGCTTCGCGTTGGCGGCTTGGGTTTCGGCAGCGAGCGCGGCCGGGTCGCTGGTGGCCCCGAATTCGCCCATGAAGGCGGGCATTTCGTTGGCGGCGGCGTAGATGGCGGCGCGCCGCGCGAGGATCGGTCCGACGATGGCACTCATATTGATGCCGGCCACGTTGCCGTATCCGTGGTACTCCAAGACTGTGTTCGGATCCGAGATCGTGCCAAGTAGCACGGGCTGGCCGAAGAGGATGGCACTGATCTCGTCGACCGCCGGGCTCGCCGGTGAGATGAACACCGGAGTGTTCGGGTCGACCGACCGGATGGCGGCAATGGTCTGGTTGTACATCGGCGTGAGCTGCTGCTTGCCGAAGAAAGAGCCGTTGAGAAGCGTTGCCAGCCAACCGGACCCGACCCATGGCTCGTTGATGATGTTGTAGCCGATGACGTCGGGATTGTCGCCGAAGTAGCTGGCAACGGCCTGCCAGCTCTGTGCGTAGTGGTTCTGCAGTCCAACCCCATCGGGTGCGTCGGAGTTGGCCCAGAACGCATCCCAGGCGTGGTTCTGGGCGGGGCTCAGGTAGTAGTTGACGACGAATTGGCCCAGAAGTGCGCCCAAGTCGGGGTTGGGCAGCCCGCCGGTCTGGGTTGCCCAATCCGGGGCGCCTTCGCCGTGGAGCTCGGTGCTGTAGAGATCCTGGTGCATATCGATGAAGGTGTAGATGCCGTGGTCACTCAGGGTCTGCACGGTCTGGTCGATTCCGGCCAGGTACTCCGTGTCGATCACACCGGGCTCGGGTTCGACTGCCGCCCAATTGATTCCCAGCCGCACCACGTTGAACCCGTTGTCCGCCAGGAATTGTGCGTCGTCGTCACTGAAACCCATTGCCGAAGGGTCATACGGCGCAACCTTGTAGACCACGTTGACCCCGTGCATCATCACGACTTGACCGTCACTGTTGGTGAACCAGGTGCCAGTGGTGGACAGCTTGTCGGTGACGCCTGTGCTTGGCGGCGCTCCGGCGATGGTGCCGAACTTTCCGACGTCGCCGTGGGTGCCGAAGATTCCCGCGATGCCGCCCGCGCCACCGAGGGCGACCAGGCCGGTCGCCGCGCCTCCGACGCCGCTGTCGCCGGCATCGCCGCCGGCGCCGCCGATGCCGAAGAACTTCGAGCCGTTGCCTCCGTCACCGCCGATACCGCCGACCGCACCGTCGCCCCCATCACCACCGTCGCCGCCGAGACCGAAGAACAGCCCCCGTCCGTCACCGCCGAAACCTCCCGCGCCTCCGCGCGCGCCAGAGGTGCCCGAGCTGCCGTTCCCGCCGAGGCCACCGATGCCCATCAGTAGTCCACCCGCGCCTCCCGCGCCACCGGCAGCGCCGGCGCCTCCCATGCCGCCGGTTCCGCCGTTGCCGAGCAGTCCGGCAGCACCTCCGGCTCCGCCGGTCTGACCTGCCTCGGTGCTGTGCCAGCCCGCGCCGCCGTCGCCCAACAACCAACCGCCGGCGCCGCCGTCCGGGTTTTCGGCGGTGCCCGCCGCGCCATTGCCGATCACGTAGGACCCGGCCGCGGTGTTGACGAAACCATCGACCACCTGACCGATCGGGCTGACGATCCACGCTTGGGCCGCGTCATGGATGGGGTCGTACAAGGAGGCCCCGACCACGGCTGCTGGCGATGAAGCCTGCTGCCCGACGATCTTCGGCTCCGCCGCGACGGTCCTGCGGGTGGCCACACCGAGCGCTGCCCAGGTCAATGGATTCGAATCCTGCGGTGTGGTGGGGTGTTTGACCGGCGCCACCTCACCGAGGCCCAACAACACGCTGGTGGTGGCGATCGCATTCACGACCGGGTTGGCCGGTGCCGGTGCCGGTGCCTGACGTGTCGTCGCGGGCAGGCGTGTTGGTTCGGTGACGCGCGGTGTCACGGCCAGTGTTCTTGTCGGCCGAGGGGTTGGGCTCGCCGGATCGGTCTTCTGAGGCGCTGCCCAGGAACTCTGTGACAGCGTGGGTGTGGCCCGCTCAACCGATGGGGGCGACGAGACGTCGTCGGCGGTCGTGGTCACAGCGCGCTTGGTGGTGGACTTCTTGACCGGGGTTGTGTGACCCGGACCGTCACCGTGCCTTCGGTTGCGTTGGCGGGCAGATGAGCCGGCGCTCGTCGTCGTCGCCGCGGCGCCTTCCACGGTTGCGGTGTCCGAGCGCGCGGTGGATGTGGGTGCTCTCGGCGACCTCACCTTGCGGTTCGGGCCGAAGTCCTTGGACCCCGCCCGGGCACTCGACTCACTTTTGGCGGGCCCACTGGTGGGGCTGCCGGGGGAGTCGCCAGTGTCTGCGGACGCCACCCAACTGCCAGAAGCCAGCACGGCGCCGATCCCCAGCGCGACCGCCAGCCCCCCGACACGACCCACATACGCCGATGCGTTCATGGGCTCATCCCTACACGACGCGCGCTGCTCGCACGGCCGAATTACGGGGAACCGGTGTGGACTTCGCTACCCGCCGTCGACCCACTGCTCATAGAACGGCGGCATCTCGGAAGCCCGCCCGGTGAACTCCGGGGTGCGTTTGTCGAGGAAGGCGCGCACGCCGTCGTGACCGTCGCCGATGCTGGTGTAGAACATCGCCAACGAGTCCACCCGGTGTGCGTCGACCGGGTGCGGTTCGGCCGAATTCCGGTACAGCATCTGCCGCATCAGGGCGACCGAGACCGGTGAGCGGTGCCGGGTCCACGCGTCGGCAAGCGCCCGCGCCTCGGCGATCAGGGCGTCCGGCTCGTGGACGGCCTGCGTAAGCCCGATCTCGCGGGCGGCGTCCGCGGTGAGGATGTCGGAGCGGTACACCAGGTCCAAAGCCGCTGGCATGCCCACGATTCTGGGCAGGAACCAGGTGGAGCACGCTTCCGGGGTGATGCCGAGCTTTCCGAACACCAGCCCGAAGCGGGCCTTCGTGGACATCAGCCGGGCGTCCATGGCCAGCGTCATCGTCGCGCCGATCCCCACCGCGGCCCCGTTGATGGCGGCGATGACGGGCTTGCGGCACGCGTAGATGGCCAGGGTCACCCGGCCACCGGTGTCCCGTACCCGCCGCAGCTCGGGATCGTCGAGGTCGGCCATGTCGGCCAGGCTCGGCGACTTCGACTCGTCGAGGCCGAACACGTTGCCTTCGCTCGACAGGTCCATGCCGGCGCAGAACGCCCGGCCCTCGCCGGTCACGATGACGGCGCGTACCGCGTCGTCGTCGTTGACCGCGACGAAGGTCTGCTCCAACTCCTCGGCCATCTCGACGGTGAAGGCGTTGAGGTTGTCCGGGCGATCGAGGACGACGGTGAGGATCCCGTCGTCGAGCTCATGCCGGATCGTCGTGAAGTCCACGGATGCTCCTCCTCGGGTCGGTTGGTACTCAGCTTGCCCAAGTCGGATTGCTCGGCGGCAACGGCCCCCGCGTTGCTCACCGGTGGTACACCACCGCGCAAGGTCTACGGGGTCTACCTTTTTGGAATGGACTTCGACGACTATCGTGCGCACGACGCCACCTCCTTGGCGAAACTGATTGCTGACAAGCAGGTTTCGGCGGCTGAGCTCCTCACCGCGGCCCGGGAGCGAGCAGCGGTGGTGAACCCGAAGATCAACGCCATCGTGCGCGACGTCCCGGCGTCGCCGTCGGACGACCTGACCGGCCCGTTCGCCGGGGTCCCGTTCCTGATCAAGGACCTCGCTCAGGACTACGCGGGTTTGCCCACCTCGGCCGGGTCCCGTGCACAGATGTCGCTGATCGCCCCCGAGCACGCCACGGTCGTACAGCGCTGGATCGACGCGGGCCTGGTCATCTTCGGGAAAACCAACACCCCTGAGTTCGGTGCGAAGGGCATCACCGAGCCGGACGCGTGGGGGCCGGCCCGCAACCCCTGGGATCTGGGGCGGTCGCCGGGTGGCAGTTCGGGCGGATCGGCGGCGGCCGTCGCCGCGGGCATCGTGCCTTGCGCCGGCGCCAATGACGGCGGCGGATCGATTCGCATTCCCGCGGCGAGCTGTGGGCTTGTCGGGCTCAAACCGGGCCGAGGGCTGACGCCGTCGGGTCCGGCGACCGGGGAATCCATGCACGGCGCGGCCGTCCAAGGCGTCGTCTCCCGGACCGTGCGGGACACCGCGGCGATGCTCGATGTCCTCAGCGGCGGCGAACCCTGGGGGCCGTACCTGCCGGCTGTGCCCGCCGAGTCGTTCGCGTCGTGTGTGGGGGCGGAACCCGGAAAACTGCGGATCGGGTTGCGGGTGCCGACGGCGATCAACCCGGCACCACACCGCGAGGCGTTCGCAGCCGTCGAGGCAACGGCTGCCGTGCTGACCGAACTCGGCCACCATGTCGAGGAACTGCCGCAAGCGCCCTTCGATGACGCCGCGCTGGCCCGCGACTTCCTGCTGACCTGGTTCGTCTACAGCGCATGGGAACTGGCCGAGGCCAAGCGGCTGACCGGCGCGGGTGACGACGCGTTCGAGCGTGACACGCTCATCATGGCGGCGCTCGGGCGAGCCACGAGCAGCGTTGATTATCTGGACGCGGTGCAGCGGCGCCAGGAACACACGCGGCGGCTGAGCACCTATTTCGAGTCGTATGACCTGCTGTTGACCCCCACCCTGGCTACCCTGCCGCCCCGGATCGGCGAGTTCGACCTGCCGGTCGTGCTGCAGCACGCGGCTGACGCGCTGATCAAGACCCGTACCGCAAGCCTGTTGCGCTACACCAAGATCGTCGACGACATGGTGGACAAGAACCTTGGCTGGGTGCCCTACACGCAGCTGGCGAATATCACTGGCCGCCCGGCGATCTCGCTACCGCTGCACTGGACCGCAGAAGGTCTGCCGCTTGGTGTCCAGTTCGTCGCTCCGCTTGCCGGGGAGGCGCTGCTGCTCAAGCTCTCAGCCCAGCTCGAGCAAGCGATGCCCTGGGCCGGTCGCCTCGCCCCGGTCTGACCGGATGTGTGATCTGTCTAGCGCAGTTGCGCGATTCGTTCGGTGAAAGCGGTTGGAGTCAGACCGAATTGGACCATGATGTCCTCTGCGGGCGGTCCGCCGAAGGGATCCCACCGTCGGGCGAAATCCAGTAGCCGCGCTGAATCGTTGCCGACGGATGCGGTTGATCGCCGCAGCAGTGGGCGGACGTCGATGATGTGTGCCACTCCGGCGGCACGTGCGGCCTGGATGCCGTTGTCGGTCGCCTCGTAGACCTGAACGCCGGTTGCGGGGAGGCCGAGCCGACGGCATGCGAGCAAGTGGCCGTCCGGATACGGCGTGCCCCGCACAACGGCATCGCGGGTGACGACGACGCTCATCGTGGTGTCGAGACGGAACGCGCGCATCGATGCGGTGACCACCGATCGGTCGGATGTCGTGACGACTCCGATGGGAAGCGATGGCTGGTGCCGGTGGATCAGCTTGTGCACGAGGGTATTCGGCTGGATCGTTGTGAAGAGTCTCTCGGTCAGCCGATTACGTTCGGCAATGATCGCGTGTGGATCGGCTGTCACTGACGAGTGTTCGCAGGCGCGGGTGACCATGTCGACGATCGGTAGATGGTGGTGTTGGTCGAACCAGCGTTGATCGATGTCGGCACCGTGGGCTGCCAGAGTTCTGTTCAGCACGTTGTAGTTGAAGTCCGGTGTGCCGAAAAGCGTTCCTTCCCAGCCGAACAGGAGAGCGCAAACGTCTGAGCTGGGTTCCAGATCGGATGACCGGTAGGCAGTGGTGACGGTGGTCAAGGTCGACGGGTGCTCCGGCGCGGTATCGCGGGCGGTCGTGATGCGGACGGAATCTTCGTCAATGCGTCTTGTGTGCCGGTGCCGGCTCGGGAAAGAACACGTCCGTGACGTCGACTGACTTCTTCCGGACCAGCATCACGGAAGCGGCTGCGATCAGGCTGGCCGCAGCCAGTGCGTACAGGCCCCAGGTGACGGCGCCGGTGGCTTGTTTGATCAGGCCGAATCCGAACGGTGCCACGAACCCGCCCAGATTGCCCAGCGAGTTGATGATCGCGATCGCGGGCGCCAACACCATTGGGTGCATTGAAGATTGGGGGATGGACCAGAACAGGGGACTGGCGCTCTTGAACCCCATTGCCGCGATGCACAGGAACAGCAGTGCCAGCAAGGGGGAAGTGATGGCCGCCAGGTAGGTGCCGGTGGCTGCGGTGAGCAGCGCGAAGATCAGCAGGGGGCGGCGTAGATCGGGTCTGCGGTCCCCGAGGCGCGAGGACAGGTACATCGCGATGACGGCACTGATCCACGGCAGGCTCGACAGCAGGCCGACGGTGATGTCGTTGAGGCCGTGGATGCGACGCACGATGGATGGCAGCCAGAACGTGTTGGCGTAGATCGACAACTGAATGGCGAAGTAGATCCAGCAGAACAGCAGCAGCTTGGGGTCCGCCAACATCTTCCAGCGGTTGCCCTTCCCCTCGACACCGGACGCCTCGGCCTTTTCGGCTTCCTCGGCGTCGATGGTGGCAATCAGGGCGTCCTGTTCGGCGCGGGTCAGCCACCGGGCATCGCGGATCTTCGAGTTGAGCATGAAGTATGCGACGACGCCGACGAGCACCGACAGCATGCCTTCGATCAGGAACAGCCACTGCCATCCGCGCAGACCACCCTGACCGTGCAAGGAGAGCAGAGGGCCCGACAGCGGACCCGAGATCGCCGCGGCGATGGAGGAGCCTGCGATGAACAGCGCCGTTGCCCGCCCGCGGTGGCTGTCGGGCAACCACTTGGCCATGTAGTAGATGACCGCCGGGAAGAAGCCGGCCTCGGCCATGCCGAGCAGGAATCGCAGGACGTAGAACATCTCGGCGCTTTGGACGAACATCATGGCGGCCGACACCAGGCCCCAGCTGATCATGATGCGCGTCAGCCAGATGCGGGCGCCGAACTTCTCCATCAGGATGTTGCTCGGAAGTTCGAAAATGGCGTAGGCCACGAAGAACACGCCTGCTCCGAAACCATAAGCGGCAGCACCGATGCCGACGTCCGCCTCGAGGTACTCCTGTGCGTAGCCGATGTTGGCGCGGTTCAGCTGATTGCAGATCAGCATGATGATCAGCAGCGGTACCACGCGACGGAAGAATTTCGACACCGCCGACTGCAGGTCGGCGGACGCGGGCTGCGTGATCTGCACTGCCGCTCCATTCGGTCAACCGCACCGAGTGCGCGGTGGTCAGGGATACACCGGCGAGTGACCCGCCTCACAGTGGAACGTAAAGCATCGTATTGATGCACGTCCAAGACCGATATGGCATGAGCTGATCCAGCCTCGGTATTGGTGCTTGTCCCCCGCCAGGATCGGTGGCCCGGCGTCCCCCTCATCTCCGCGGAAGATGACTGAGATCAAAAGCAATCGTTGGACTTGATGCTCTATCGGGAGTCAGATGGACGCATGGCATTCAGCAGGAGCCGCCCCGTCGCTGTAACAGATGAATGTCGTTATGCCCCTGATGAATTCGTCGGCTCAAGGAGTCCTACATGCCCGTCGTCCGTTTCCAGATGACCTCCGCGCTCGACCCGGCCGCCCTCATGGGTGTGCTGACCGACTTCGGGCCGTCCCGGCCGCAGCAGTGGCCGACGATCGATGCGGATCACTTTGAAGTGCACGCTCTCGGGGACACCTGGGCCGAAGTGACCGAGGGGACAGCGTCGGCGTGGGAACGCGCCCGCTACGACTGGGACCCCAAGCGCGGGCGCGTCACCATCGCCACCCATGACTCGAAGGTCTTCGGCCCCGGCGGTGGCTGGACGTTCCAACTCACCTCGCAGGCCACCGGCACCCGGGTGGACATCGAATTGATCCGCAACCCAACGGGACTCAAACGCAAGCTGCTTGCCGCGCTGCTGCCCGTCGTGGCACCCAGCGCGCTCAAGAAGTCGTTCGCCGGGCCGCTGCAGGCTAGGTGATCGACCAGAACTCCAGCAGGGTGCGGATGGTCGCCACCAGCGGCAGGGGTTGATCCAGCATGGGGTGATGGCCGGCCTCTGCGAGTTCGACGAACGGCCCGCGTAGTTGCAGCATCGAGCGAATCTGATCGGCCATCCGAGGTGGAACCACGCCGTCTTCACAACGCAAATACCCCACCCGGCAAGGGATCCTGGCGAAGGCGTTCTCCAGGATCTCCTCGTCGGCGGCCGTCTCGTCCAGCAGGTGCCCGCCGAAGATATCGGGGTCGAATTTCCACACCCATCCGTCGTCGGTCTTGCGTATCGATTCCACGGCGATGTGGTGACCGATGTAGGGCAGCGTCACGTCCTGCTTGGGCACCGCGCGGAACCGGGCCAGGATCTCGTCCTCGGACTGGTATCCGGCGGTGTCCCGGCGGCGGTTACGCAGTCGGACTTCTTCGGGGGCGCGTTCACGCAGCGGCGAATCGATGACCAGGATGCTGTCGATCTGTGCGCCGTAGCGGGTGGCGGCTGAGGCGCCGACCCAGCCGCCCATGCTGTGCCCGACGATGGCGGGCCGCGCCGAGGATCCCGAGGCTTCTGATGCCGCGAGAACTTCCCGGGCCCAGATCGACAGGGCGTATTCGGTGCGGGTGCCGCTGTCGCCGTGCCCGCTCAGATCGGGTGCGATCACCCGATGGGTGCGGGCGAAGAACGGCGCGATGTGATCCCACCAGCCGGAGTGCGCTCCACCGCCATGGACGAACGCGAGCGGTGGTTTGTCCGGGTCGCCCCAGGAGCGCACGTGAATGGAGCAGCCGTCGACATCGATGGTGGAGTGCTCTGGTGTCTGTTCCAGGGCAGAGGTGAACCAGGCCGGAGCATCCGCCATGGGATGCGGCGGCGGGGACGGTTCACGGCGGAACATGCGACTCACCTGCTAAGTCTGTCGCATCCCGGAAACCCGATCGACACATGCCCGACGATTTCCGACAGTGTCGAGGTGATGGTGCCCGGCGGTCAGGACACCGCGAGGCTGACGCCCAGCGCGACCATCATCACCGCGATGACGCCGTCGAGAATGCGCCAGGTCATCGGGGTGGCGAACAGCCCGGCCAGCCGACGCGCGCCGAGGCCCAGCCCGGTGAACCACAGTGCACTCGCGGCCACCGCGCCGGCACCGAAGAGCCATCGTTGCTCGCGGTGTTCGTTGGCCAGGGAGCCGAGCAGCACCACGGTGTCCAGGTACACGTGCGGGTTCAGCCAGGTCAACGCCAGGCAGGTGACCAGCACCTCGGCCAGGCGGGCCGGGGTGCGCTCGGACGGGTTGAGGGTTGCCGGCCGGAAGGCGCGGCGCGCGGCGAGCACGCCGTAGCCGATAAGGAAGGCTGCGCCCCCGAACTTCGCCACCGCCATGGCATCGGGGTGAGCCGTGATCACTGCACCGACGCCGGCGATGCCCGCGGCGATCAGGATCAGATCGGAGACCGTGCACAACGCGATCACGGCGACGATGTGCTCCCCACGGATGCCTTGGCGCAACACGAAGGCGTTCTGCGCGCCGATGGCGGCGATCAACGCCATGGTGGTGAGGAATCCGATGAGGACGGGGGAAGCCATGTTTTGAGCGTATGGAGGTGCGGTGATCAAGTACAGCTAATGATTCTTCATGTGGATTAGTTAATCTTATGGATAACCTTCGCGAAACCATGCGCATCGCGGAAAAGTCGGGTTCACACCCCGGTCGATCAACACTGACAGCCGACCGGAAAGCTAGATCGCGATGCTAGCTAGATCTCCGGGTGGACTACGCGTAGCCGACCCATCCCCGGAAGTTGAACGCCAGGAAGAAGTCTGCGACGTCGCTGAATCCGGCTTCCTCGAGGATGGTGCGGTCTTCCTCTGGTGACACGACGGGGACGCCGGATTCGATTGCAACACGAGCCTTCTCCGCATCCGCGGGATCGATGCCTGTTGCGACGAGGTATGCCACATGCCGGTCTATCCAGGTCTGTCGTTCAGCCTCATGGCGGTGCGCAATGCTGAGATGCATCACGACGAACGGGGCCCCGGGCGTCAGCCGGCGCCGTACCTCGGTCGCTGTACGCAGTCGTTCGTCGGGTGTAAGGAAGTGCAGTGTCAGCAGACTGGTTGCAGCGTCGAAGAGGCCAAGCGGTGCGTCGTCGATATACCCGTTGTGCATCGTCACCCGCGACGCGTCTGATCCGAGGGTCTGTACCGCGAGATCCAGCATCGCAGCCGATGGGTCGACCGCATCGAAGGTCCATCCTGGGTGAGTCTCCGCGAGTGCCTTCGTCTCCAGTCCTCCGCCGGCCCCCAGCACCAGCAGCCTCGCGTCAGACGGAGCGCGTTCCTCGATGAGGACGCCGACAAGGCGGTGAATGTCGGCCAGGGCGGGCACCATCTGCCCGGCGCGCTTGGCGTACATGGCGACGTGGGCGGGATCGTCAAATGGGTTCGTTGGTGTGGTCACGGCACGAGGGTGGCCGCCTGGCGTCAAGGATGGCAAGTGAACTTGCCATCTGGGCAATATGCACGTCGTCGCCGAACTTACGGGGATAGGGCCTGGGCGCAGTGACATCCTTCCAGCTCGCCGACGCCGGGCAAGCCAACTCAGATGTCACCTATCCATGTAGCAGACCCGACTGCGGCGGTGAAGCGTTGGCTGACAAGCCATCCCAGAGTCGTCCTGCATTGTACCCTGACCAGTTCGTCCTGGCTCAATCTGATTGAACGCTGGTTTTCTGAGCTGACCGACATTACTGCGCCGCGGCACCACACCTCAGTGCGTTAGCGCAACGTCGACATCCACGCCTTGGTCCAATCATGCAACGACAACCTCGCCCGAACGTCTGGACCAAACCACCGCCCAAATCCTGGGCGGCATCGGAATCTACTGCACCAGAATCAATGACTCACGACTGGCCAGAACCGCCCGGCACCGCGTCAGGGGCAAGCTGCGGGCTCGGGAGAGTCGCTCGCATCGGTCCCGGCGCTGTCCCGGTGGATATCTGGGTCTATTCGTCGATTGGCACGACGGACCGCCCAGTACACCACCACCGACACCACGCCGAGCAGTGGATAGCCCATGGCGATTCTGGCAAGCGCCAGCCAGCCGCTGAAGCCACCGTCGTAAAGCCATTGCTGCACAACGAATCGCGCGGTGAACAACGCCACGAATGCCAGCGTGGCGACGTCGAACGCGTGCAGCGCCACGGTGTCGGCGCGCCATGTCCGATCGGGTCCGGCGCTACGTAGCAGGTTCCATATCACTCCGACCAAGGGGCGCCGCACCAAGAGGGATACGGAGAACACAGCCGCCATCGCCAGACTGAGCCAGATTCCCGGCAGGAAGTAGTCTTCGGCGGATCCGGTGTAGTAGGCGATCAGCGCGGCGACGACGACCCCGAGCAGTCCCGATACCGCCGGCTGAATCGGCTGCTTGCGCAACAGCCGGAACACGATCAGTCCCACGCTGACGCAAACGGATATCACGACCGCGGCGTTCAGGCCCGCTATCGCGTTCGCGACGACGTAGGCGAACGTGGGCAGGCTGGCGTACACCAGCCCGGATATCCCGCCCATGCGTTCGAGCAATGTCGGTGAATGTTCTTGCTCCAGTTTGTCGGTCACGCTTTCCTTCCGTCACCGAGATGCTCTGCGAGGAAGCGGTCGACGGTCTTGTACATGTCGATCACGTTGTCGGGGTTGATGAATCCGTGCCCCTCGTCGTGTTTGATCATGTATTCCACCTTGACTCCGCGGCTGCGCAACGCCTCGACCAGGTTGTCGGATTCGGCCTGCACCACGCGAACATCGTTGGCGCCCTGGATGACCAGAAGCGGCGTGCGGATCTGGTCGACCTTCGTGATCGGCGAACGGGACAGCATGTCGGCCAACTGATCCGGGTCGTCGGGGTTGCCGACGAACAGGTGCCAGTTGTTGGCCAGGTGCGGGCGTGCGATCTCGGGTAGCGTCCGCATGAAGTTGCTCAGGTCGGAGATGCCGACGTAATCGACTGCGGCGGCGAACACATCGGGTGTGAAGGTGACGCCAACGAGCGTCGCGTATCCGCCGTAGGAGCCGCCGAAGATGGCGATCCGCTTCGGATCCGCATACCCCTGCTGGACGGCCCAGTCCACACTGTCGATCAGATCGTCGTGCATTTTGCCGGCGAACTCACCGACCGCGGCCTTGGTGAAGGCCTTGCCGAAGCCCGCCGACCCGCGGAAGTTGACCTGCAGCACCGCATATCCGCGGTTGGCCAGCAGCTGCACCGGCGGGTTGAACATCCAGCCGTCCCGCGTCCAGGGCCCGCCGTGCACCAGCAGCACCATCGGCAGATTCTTCGGCGGCACCCCGACCGGCAGGGTCAGATACCCGTGCAGATCCAGCCCGTCGCGCGAGCGGATGGTGACCGGCTCCATCGCCGCCAGGACGCCGGGATCGAGCTGCGGATGCGACCCGAACAGCAGCCGGCTCTCCCCTGTGTCGTGGTCGTAGAGGTAGGTCATCCCCGCTTCGCGGTCATGGGTGAAGTTGACCACCCAGCGTCGGCCGGTCAGGTCGGAGCTCAGGGCGTTCACGTCGCCATCGGACAGCTTCTCCAGGTTCGCCAGCACCGCCGCGAAGTGCGGGTCCAGCGGCTGAATCACCTGACGCTCCAACAGGTACCGCACCCCGAGCAGATCGCCGGTCCGCCGGTCCAGGATCAGCGGCTCGGCCAGCGTGGTGAACACGCTGGCCCGGGTGTCCACGTCGTAGACCGGATGGCTGTCGACGTGGGTCTGCTCGCCGGTGATGACGTCGACGCGCACGATGCGGGTCCGGTCGGTGCCGTCGTTGGAGCCGATCCAGATGCCGGTGCCGTCCGGGGTGATGGTGATCGGATACAGCCCCATCGGGTAGTCACGGCCGTCGAAGGTGACGATGGAGCGCAGCGTCTCCGTCCGCGGCTCCCACTGCAACAGCTCCACGTCACCGTCGGCAGTCAGTGCGGTGGAGAACAAGTCGCCGTTGCTGCTGGCTCGCCAGCCTGATCCCTTACCGGGGTTCTTCGCCACCATGTGAGTTCACCGGTGGCGATGTCCAGTTCGTAGGCGTCCATCAGGGTTGGTGTGCGGTTGTTGGTGTACACCATCGCCTTCGCAGGATCGCCGAGCAGTTCGTGGGCGGCCATCGCTCCCGGGAACGGAGTCAGGTCGACGGCACCGGGCTCGGGGTCCTGCAGGTCGGCCCGGAAGACGTGCCAGTTCTCGTCGCCGCCGGTGTCCTGCAGGTAGAGCAGCCAGCGGGAGTCCTTGGTCCACTCGTAGTGAATGATGCTGCGGGTGCTGTCGGCGGTGACGCGCTGCGGCTCGCCGTCGAGGTTGTCCACGTCCTGGATCCAGATGTTGAGGCGGTCCCGCCACGGCGCCAGGTAGGCGATACGGGTGCCGTCGGGTGAGATCGATGCCTGCGCGCGGGCGGGCGGCGCGAACAGATCGTCGACGGAGAGCAACTCAGGTGTTGGCATGCCTCCATCGCACACTCGGACGTAACGGCACAGTCAAGTCCCGGGCACGGGTATGGGCATGATGGACAGGTGGCGTGGAGTACACGGGAGATCGCCGAACTGGCCGGAACCAGTCTGCGAGCCGTCCGCCATTACCACCAGGTCGGCCTGCTCCCGGAGCCTGAACGTCGGCCAAACGGGTACAAGCAGTACGGCGTGGCGCACCTGGTCCGGTTGGTCCGCATCAAACGGCTCGTCGACCTGGGTTTCTCGCTCCCGCAGATCGCGGCGTTGGGTGACACCGACGAGCATCCCGAACAGGCGTTGCGGGAACTGGACGCCGAGCTGGCGGCGACCATCGACCGGCTGCAACGGGCCCGCGAGGAGCTCGGCGAGCTGCTGGAGAACTCCGCGCCCACGGACCTGCCACCCGAGTTCGCGCCCGTAGACGCCGTCGCCAAGATGACCGACGCGGATCGCCAACTGGTGGTGGTCCTGAGCCGGGTGCTGGGCCCGCGCGGCCGACAGGTCTATGCCGACCTGATCAGGGACACCCGCGAGGATCCGGCCGCATCGGAGCTGGACGCGTTGTCCGCCGACGCCGACGAGAAGACCCGCCAGGACCTCGCCGAGCGGCTGGCGCCCTACATCTGGTCGGTCCGGCAGGCCCACCCCGGACTCACCGAGGCGCGCGTCGATGCGCCGCGCGGTGCAAACTTCGCCGAGAAGGCCATCGATGACGCGATGGCCGATCTGTACAACCCGGCGCAGCTGGACGTGCTGCGCCGGGCCGGTCAGATCGTGAGGCGGCTGGCCACCTAGGTAATCCCATGTGCGCCCAAGGAAGTAGTGATCAGGATGTGCTCGGCCGGTCAGCCTGTATGGGGCGTCCGTGTCATGCGCGATGGTGATGTTCCGAACTCGGCGTGCTTAATCCTCAGCGCCGCAACCAAAGTCACCTGCTCCGATGTACGGCCGGGCATGACAGATCAGACGACCGATTCGAAACGTCGTCAACCGAGGTATATTCCGACGGCCTCGTGAGTCTGCAAGGAGCTCCACTCGATTCAGAAGCGTTCAATGACATCGGTCGAACCCAGGCAGGCGACCGCGGCGAGTGACACGGGATCAGCACAGACTGTCCCGTCGCGGCCGGGGCAATCACGGGCTTGACTGTGCCGTTACGTCCTGCTGTTCCATTGTGGCTGTGAATCCCGATGCCACAGCGGCCCCCCACGAGACGACCTTGACCGCCGCCGACTACGCCCGCGCTGAACAGATGCTGGCCCCGTACCGGGCACGCCGCGTGCCTGGAGCAGCGGTACAGCCGCAGTGGCTTCCGGACGGACACCGTTTCTGGTACCAGGTCGAGTCGCGCTTCGTAGTGGTGGATCCCCGCAACGGCAGCCGAGACGACGCGTTCGACCACGACCGGTTGGCCGCGGCGTTGTCCTTGGCTTCCGGTCATGCGGTCAGCGTGGACGATCTCCCGATCAGCGCCGTCGAGTTCGGCGACGACGGCACGGTCGGCTTCTCCGCGTTCGGGTCATGGTGGGTGTGGTCGCCCGGGGCGGGCACCTGCGACCGGGCCGACCGCGGCGACCGCGCGCTGCCCTGGGAGGTGGAGTCGCCCGACAAGTCGTGGGTGGCGTTTCGCCGCGACGGCAACATCTGGGTCCGATCCCGCGACGGTAAGCGGGAATTCGCGCTCACCGAGGACGCCGAACCGCACTTCGAATACGGCGGGATGGCCGACGCGACCGGCGGGCGAGCGCTGATGCGGGTGCTTGGGCTGCCGCCCGTGTTCGCCGTGCAGTGGTCACCGGATTCGACCCGGATACTGGCCCAGCGCATCGACCAGCGTGCCCTGCCCGAGCTGGTGCTGGTCGAATCATCGCCCCCCGACGGCGGCAGACCAGTCGAGCACCGCACCCGGTACACCATGCCGGGTGAGCAGGCGCAGGCGATGCTGACCTGGAATGTCCTCCACGTGGCAGAACGCACCGTGGTCCGGCAGGCCGAACCCACCGTTATGATGCACGGCACTGCCGTCATGTACGCCTGGTGGACCGGCACATCGGGGGACGGGGTGCACTTCCTGAACCATTCCCGCGACGCCCGCAGGCTGGAGCTGCGCCGCCTGGACCCGACCACCGGAGCCGTCACCACCCTGATCAGCGAATCCGGTGAGACGCGGGTGGACCCGACGCCCCAGCTGGGAGAACCAACGATGACCCGGGTGCTGGACTCCGGTGAGATCGTGTGGTGGTCACAACGCGATGGCTGGGGCCATCTCTATCTTTATTCGCCCGACGGACAACAGGTCCGGCAGATCACCACCGGGCAGTGGCCGGTGCGAAAGGTGCTCTGGGTCGACGAACATCGCCGGCAGGTGTGGTTCGTCGCTGCCGGCCTCGTCGCCGATGATCCCTATGTACGCCAGATCTGCCGAATCGGGCTTGACGGCCAGGGATTTGTGCGGCTCACCGAGGACGACACCCTCGACCATGACGCGGTCAGTCCCGACGGCGGCGACTACTTCGTTCAACGGGCATCCTCACCCAACCGCCCTCCGCACACGGTGGTACGCGACGGGGATGGCCAACTACTGGTCGAACTCGAGGCGCCTACCGCCTCAGCGCTGGAGGAGCAGGGCTGGAGCGCGCCGGAGCGGTTCTGCACCTTGGCTGCCGACGGCAGAACCCGCATCTACGGATTGCTTTGGCGTCCACACGGTTTCGACCCACAGCGCCGCTACCCTGTGATTGAGCACATTTATCCGGGCCCGCAGATATGGAACGCGGGGGCCGCATTCGACTCACCGCACGTCGGCCAACCCGAGGCGCTGGCAGCGCTGGGTTTCGCCGTAGTGGTAATCGACGGACGCGGAACTGCCGGACGCAGCAAAGCCTTTCATGACCACTCCTACCGGGACATGGGCAACGCAGGCGCCCTCGACGACCGCGTCGCCGCGATTCGCGAATTGGGCCGGCGGCACAGCTGGTTGGACACCGAGCGCGTCGGGATAACGGGTCTGTCGGCCGGTGCCTTCGCCGCCGCCAGGGCGTTGCTTACGTACCCGGACTTCTACCGGGTTGGGGTCGCGGTGTCTGGCAACCACGACAACACCGTCAACCTGGCCATGTGGGCCGAGCACTACCACGGCGACCTCAGCGACAACGGCAGGAAGACGATCTCTAATACTCATCTGGCCGCCGAACTGCGGGGCAAGCTATTGCTGATCCACGGCGAGCTCGACGACAACGCCCATCCCTACCAGACAATGCGCCTGGCCGATGCACTCATCAAGGCAGACAAGGACTTCGATCTGATCCTCATTCCGGGCGGCGAGCACGCGCTGTTCGGCTACCAGCACTATGCCTACCGCCGCACCTGGGACTACTTTGTCGCCCACCTCCACGGGACCGAACCGCCTAGCTACCGCCTGGCTCCGTTGCCGCTTCCGCAGTGGTCGCTCGGATGATGTCGCGGCTACGGCGCAGCACGTCGAGCTGCGCTTCGTTGTAGAGCTCCTGCATGGCCTCGTTAATGGCCCTGCCGGCAAAGTGCGCCCCGCCGGGGGCGCCGGCGCGCGACTCCACGAGCCCAGGATCAGCCGCGCGCACCAGAGGGAGTCGACGACCACAGTAGGTGACATGTCCCGGAATAACCGTGACATGTCACCTAGTTGTTGGATCTGAAACGCAACAAGCGTTTTCGACAACAGGAGGACGAGATGGCTCAGCTCGAAGGAAAAACAGCACTGATCACCGGCGGCACATCCGGCATCGGCTATGCGACGGCGCGCGCCTTCGCCGACGAGGGCGCCAAGGTGTTCATCACCGGGCGTACCCAACAGCGCGTCGACGCCGCCGCAGCGTCGCTGGGTTCCGGTGTCATCGGTGTCGCCAGCGATGTCACCAACACCGAGGACCTGGACCGACTTGTCGGGGTCATCCGCGACGCAGGTGCCGGCCTCGACATCGTCTTCACCAACGCCGGCAGTGGCGAGTTCGCCACGCTGGAGGACGAGACGCCCGAACACCTCATCGACACCTTCAACCGCAACGTGGGCGGGACGGTGTTCACCGTGCAGAAGACGCTGCCACTACTGAATCCCGGTGCCTCGATCATTCTGTCCGGCTCCACCGCGGCGACCAGGGGAACCCCGGCATTCGGCGCCTACGCCGCGGCAAAAGCTGCTGTCCGGTCCTTCGGCCGTACCTGGGCCACCGAGTTGGGCGACCGTGGCTTCCGGGTCAACACGGTCGTACCCGGTCCCATCCTGACCGAGGGACTCACCGAACTGGTGCCTGACAAAGACCAGCGGCAGGTGTTCTTCGACGGTCTGGCGACGAACCCGATGAAGCGGATAGGCGATCCTGCCGAACTGGCCGCCGTGGTGGTGTTCCTCGGGTCCGATGCGAGCAGCTTCATGACAGGTGCGGAGATCTTCGTCGACGGGGGCATGAACCAGGTGTAGTTGGTCTATCTGAGATCGGGACGCGGCAAGGTGCCCTCGCGCAACAGACCCTCGTGCACAACGGCGAGGATGTCGGCGAGGGTGTCCTCCTGCTCGGGATCTAAATCGGCGAAGAACGCCCGGCGTACCCACTGTGCATGCACCGGGGCGGCGTCGGCGAGCCGGTCCCAGCCCTCGTCGGTCAGGACGACGACAGTGCCACGGCCGTCGGTGTCGCAGGTTGTGCGCTCGACCAGGCCGCGGCGTGCCATCCGCATAAGGTGGTGAGAAACCCGGCTGCGTTCCCACCCGATCACCGTGGCGAGTGTGGTCAGCTGCAGGCGGCGATCCGGTGCGCGCGAGAGCGTACTGAGCACCGTGTAGTCGTAGAGTGAAAGACCGCACTCGGTGCGCAGGTGACGGTTCACCTCATATTCGAGCCGGTGATAGACCCGCATGAAATTCAGCCAGGCCCGCTGCTGCCTCGGCGTTAGCGGGTACTCGCCGGAATCAGTCATCGCGCATCATGGACAAGCATGTCGCCTATCTAAGCAAAACTCAACCCCGATATGCGGTTTCGGTGACTATCCGTGTCGACGACGAAATCTCATTCTTCCACCACGACAGGGCATTTCGCCTTTACGACCCACCCCGGACCGCTACCCAATCGGTGCATCGAGGCTAAAGCATCGAGAGTGGGGCGGCCATGGTGCAGCGTGTCGATCAGTGCCGCACCGAGGGCCTCTACTCCGACCGCGGAGCGAGATACCGTCCGGTGACGCTGACGCTGGATCGCGCGATCTGATCCGGGGTTCCCGTCGTAACGATGGTTCCGCCCGCGGCGCCGCCGCCGGGTCCCATGTCGATGACGAAGTCCGCGTTGGCGATCATGTCGAGGTCGTGCTCGATGACGACGACGGTGGCTCCCTTGGCGCCGAGGCGGTCGATGACGCCGAGCAGCACGCGAATGTCGAGGGGGTGTAGTCCGACACTGGGTTCGTCGAGGACGAACAGTGCATCAGATTGCTTGCGTCCGAGTTCTGTTGCGAGCTTGAGCCGTTGGGCTTCGCCGCCCGACAGCGCTGGCGTGTCCTCACCGAGAGTCAGGTAGCCCAGCCCGAGGTCGATGAGGGTTTGCAACTTGCGGTGCACCTTCGGCAGGTCTTCGGTGACCTCCAGCGCTTGCTTCACGGTGAGCGCGAGGAGTTCAGGCAGGGCGAGCCCACCGTCGACAGCGCGTCGGAACTCCAGTGCCACAGGGGCATAACGGGTGCCGTCGCAGTCGGGGCAGGGGATGTCGACGTCGGGGAGGAACTGGACGTCGAGCGATATCTGTCCGGTTCCCTCGCAGCGCGGGCAGCGCAGGGATCCGGTGTTGTAGGAGAAGTCCGAGGCGGTCAGGCCCCGGCGGGTCGATTCGTCGAGTGCGGCGTACGCGCGGCGTAGGTCGTCGAGAATGCCGCTGTAGGTGGCGACGGTGGAGCGGACGTTGGTGCCGATCGGGGTGGCATCGACGACGTTGACGCGCTGGATGCCCGACGGTTCGACCGACGCGATATGCGGCGGCAGCGGATCGCCCGCCGCGGTGGCCTGCAAGGCCGGTACCAGGCTCTCCAGCACCAGTGTGGTCTTGCCGGAGCCGGACACTCCGGTCACCGCGGTGAGTCGGCCCTTCGGGATCTCGACGTCCAGGGCGTGCACGGTGTGCAGCGGGCGCGTCTCCAGGCCGATCCGGCCATGATCGAACAACTGCTCGGCGCTGACGGTGGCGCGTACGCGGACCGCCTCGGTGCCGTCGATGAATCCGGCGATCAGCGAGGCCGGGTTGGCCATCAGATCGTCGAGTGTTCCTTCGGCCAGGACTGTCCCGCCGTCGTTGCCGGATCCGGGGCCGATCTCGATGAACCAGTCCGCTTCCCGCAACACCTGCACATCGTGATCGACCAGTACGACGGAATTCCCGTCGCGCAGCAGGTCGCGGACGACGCCGTTGAGGCCGTCGATGTTGGACGGATGCAGGCCGATGGACGGCTCGTCGAGGACGTAGAGCACGCCGGTGGTCTGATTGCGCACGGCGCGTGACAGCGCGACCCGTTGCCGCTCACCGGTGGACAGTGTGGAGCTGGGCCGGTCCAGGCCCAGATACCCGAGGCCCAGTTCGATGAGCCGCTGCGCCATTTCGAGCAGCTGCCCGATGATTGCGGTCGCCATCGCGCGCATGTCTGAGGGCAAGGTATCGACGATCGTTGGTGCCCAGGCGATCACGTCATCGAGTGTTTTCGCGGTCGCCTCGGCCAGATTGATCCCGGTGACCCGAGGGGCCAGGGCCCGCTCGCTGAGCCGGGCCCCGTGGCAGGTCGGGCATGTCCCGGTGTGGATGAACTTGTTGACCCGGTTGAGGCCACCCTCGCTGGCGGCCTTGTCGAGCGCCTCCTGCACGGCCATCCGGGCGTTGCGGTAGGTGAAGTTGACCTCGAACAGCTTGCCGCTCTTGGACGGCACTGTGATGCGGTGCTTCTCCGCGGGCCCGCGCAGGACGACCTCGCGCTCGTCGTCGGTGAGATCGCGGTAGGGGACGTCGGTGCGCACACAGAGTTCTCCGACCATCTGCGGCATGACGGTGAGGCCCATCATCTTCCACGGTGCGACCGCGCCGTCGGCGATGGTGCGCGAGGGGTCGGGGACCAGCAGGGCGTCGTCGATCTCACGCACGACCCCCAGTCCGCCGCAGGTCGGGCAGGCCCCGTCGGAATTGAAGGCCAGCGCCTCTGCGCCCGGCGGGGTGAACGTGACGCCGCAAACCGGGCAGGTGAGATCCAGGCCGGCGGCGACGTCGATCGTCGGCTCTTGACGATGCCCGTTGGGGCAGAGGTGTTCGGCCACACGGGAGAACAGCAGGCGCAGGACGTTGAGGAGTTCGGTCGAGGTACCGAAGGTGCTGCGCGCACCGGGGACGTTGGGCCGCTGCCGCAGGGCCAGCGCGGCCGGGACGTGGCGGACGCTGTCGACGGTGGCCTTGGTGGCGTGCGACATCCTGCGTCTGGTGTAGGTCGAGAGCGCCTCGATGTAGCGACGGGAGCCCTCCGCGTAGAGGACCCCCATCGCCAGCGACGACTTTCCGGAGCCAGAAACCCCTGCGATGGCCACCATTTGGTTCAACGGCACATCGACGTCGATGTGTGCGAGGTTGTGCACGCACGCACCCCGTACCTCGATCCTGGTGGGGACAGTCGGCTTCTCGCCGGCGGCGCTTTCCGGGCTGGACACTGAGCGCCCCTCTCACGTCGGACGAACGAAGCCTATCGGCAACCCTGGCCAAAACTTCTCAGCGCCGGGCGTTCTCGAAGTAAAACGGATCGCCTCCGGAACCGGATGTTGGTACACAGGATCTGGCCTGCCACTGAGATCCCAGGAGGCCGGTCGATTGTCGTGACCGACAACTGACCACCATGAATCGAGAAACTGTTTTGAATACTGAAAGCGACTGGATCACTCGCGCCGAGACCGACGCCGACATTCCTGCTATTCGAACGATCAACCTCGCCGCGTTCGAGACCGCCGAGGAAGCCGATCTTGTCGATGCTCTGCGCGCCGATCCGGCCTGGATAGACGGTCTGTCCATCATCAGCGCGGGACCGGACGGCAAGCCCACCGGTTACGCACTGCTGACCCGCTGCCACGTCGACGACACTCCGGCGCTGTGCCTGGGGCCGTGCGCGGTCCTGCCCGAGTACCAGGGGACAGGCGCAGGATCCGCTGCGATCCGCGCCGCTCTCGTGGCGGCCGAGCAGGCGGGCGAGCACTTCGTGGTCGTCCTCGGGCACCCGACCTACTACCCACGGTTCGGGTTCACCCGCGCATCGCACTACGGGATCGGACTGAGCATCGATGTCCCCGACGAGGCATTGATGGCGCTCGGCCTCGACTCCGAGCAGCTGCCGAGCGGTACCGTCCGCTACGCCACACCGTTTGGGATCTGACCAGAAGATTGCGAGGGGGCGGTGCGGGTGCGGCGGTAGTCGCTGGGTGTCATGCCGAACCAGCGTTTGCATGCTCGCGTCAGCACGCTTTGTTCGGCGTAGCCGAGTTGACGGCACAGCTGGACGAGAGGCAGATCGGTGTCGAGCAGCAATCGGTTGGCGAGTTCGCGGCGGGTTTGATCGACCATCTCCCCGAAGGTGATTCCTTCGGCGACGAGGCGTCGTTGCTGTGTCTTCGGATGGATGCCGAACTGGCGGGCGACAAGTTCGGCGGTTACCTCTCCGGTGGGCAGCAGTTGGCGGATGAAGCTGCGCACGGCGTCGGCGAAGCCTGCCGCATGCTCGGTGCGGGTGCTGGACAGGTAGCGCAAGGCGAGCTGATGAGCCAGCGGGTCATGGTTGAGCGGGCGCTGCAAGTCGGCGGCACGCAGGGTGAAGCCCGCGATCGGTTCGTCGAAATGCGCTGGGCAGCCGAAGTAGCGGCGGTAGTCGGCTCTCGTGCCCAGCGCGGGGTGCGGCACGTGCACGGACACGGGCCGGTAGGTGGTGCCCAGGAACAGATGCAGCACCCGGAGGGTGACGCCGAGGGCCAGTTCGATGGCCTGGGCCTGTGGCGGCGGCGGGTGTAGCAGGAAGTCGAATTCGAACCGGCACGCCGTCTCGTCGGTGTGCGAGTTGATGCGGGCGGTGATGCCGGGGCTGTAAGCGCTCATGTAGGTGTCGAGGATGGTGAACGCCTCTGCTGCGGTGGCCGCAGTGCGGGCCGCGACACCGACTGGGCCGAGGATGTCGATGCTCTGCCGCAGCGCGAGCTGACGTCCGAAGTCCTCCACACTCAGCACCGCGGCGGCACTTTCGACTGCGGCGATGGCGTTGCGCAGCGGGATGTACCGGTCACGTTGGCCGGCATCGGCGGGATCGATGCCGGCGAACTCGAGCAACGCGGCCGGGTCGCCCCCATGCGCGGCGGCGAGCTCCTTGAACCCCACCAGCGAGGATCCTTGGACCAACTGCATGTCCATGACCATCAAGAAGATGTCCAGGAAAGTCAAGACAGGCACCGCTGGTTCAGGCAACGATGGTCGGGGCTCGGGTAGCGGAGGGACAGCAATGGACAGCAGCAGGTCGTGGCACCGGCGATGGTTGAGTGTGGTGGGCATCGCGGCGATCGCGCTGACCGCGGTCGCCTGCGGTGGTGACAAGGGTTCGGACAAGACTTCGAGCGCATCCACCGGTGAGGTGACCGCGGACCAGATCCGGGAGATCGCCAAGCAGGCCTACATTTACGGCTTCCCGATGGTGGACAACTATCGGATCCAGTACGCCTACTTCCAGGACAAGCAGAATCCGCAGTACATGGCGCCGTGGAACGTTCTGCATTCCGTGGCGAAGGTGTTCACACCTGCGGACACCACGATTCAGACCCCCAATTCGGACACCCCGTACAGCTTCTTCGGTGCCGATCTGCGCACGGAGCCTTACGTTCTGAGCGTTCCGGCGATCGAAGCGAAGCGCTACTACTCGCTCCAGTTCATGGACCAGTACATGTACAACTTCGACTACGTGGGCAGCCGGACAACCGGCAACGATGCGGGCAAGTACCTGCTCGCGGGGCCGAATTGGAAGGGCGAGAAGCCCGCCGGCATAGACAAGGTGCTGCGGTCGGAAACCGAATTCGCGTTCGTGGCGTACCGGACTCAGCTGTTCGGCCCAGACGACCTCGATAACGTGAAGGCGATCCAGGCCGAGTACAAGGCGGAACCGCTGTCGAAGTTCGAGGGTAAGCCGGCGCCGACCGCTGCACCGGCGGTGGACTTCGTGGTTCCGCAGACCCCGGAGGAGGAGCGGAAGTCTCCGGAGTTCTTCGAGACGCTCAACTTTGTTCTGCAGTTCGCGCCGGTCCTGGATACGGAGAAGGAACTTCGCGCCAAGTTCGCCTCGATCGGAATCGGTACGGACAAGAACCTGGACATCGAGTCGCTGAGCAAGGACAAGCAGGAGGCTTTCCAGGCGGCGATCACCGATGCGTGGAAGGAATACGATCCGACCCAGGCGAAGGTGGAGAGCGGGCAGATCGCACCCAGTGAGCTGTTCGGCAACCGCCAGACGCTTGGCACCAACTACCTGTATCGGATGGCCGGAGCCATCAACGGCATCTTCGGCAACGACAAGGCCGAGGCGATGTACCCGAGCGCCTCGAAGGACTCCGCTGGTGCTCCGCTCGATGGCGCGAACAAGTACACCTATCGCTATGCGCCGGGACAGTTGCCTCCGGTGAACGCGTTCTGGTCGCTCACGATGTACCGCATGCCGCAGAGTCTGCTGGTCGCGAATCCGATCAACCGCTACCTGATCAACTCGCCGATGCTGCCCACCCTGAAGCAGGATCCCGATGGCGGGTACACCATCTACGTACAGCGAGAAACCCCGGGCCCGGAGCGGGAATCGAACTGGCTACCGGCACCTGAGGGACCTTTCCGGTTGACGCAACGGCTGTACTGGCCCAAGGAGGCCGCGCTCGACGGGAACTGGCAAGCGCCGGTGCCTCAGAAGGCCGGATGAATGTGATCGTCCGTTCTGTGTTGCCGCGCTTGGGAACTCACGGCGCGATATTCGATATGCGGTCAAACAGTCACGGAGGAGACCCATGCTGGGGCGGAATAGATCTTGGCGCCGTGGGACGGCCGTCATCGCCACGGCGGTGCTCGCGGTGACGCTGTCCGGTTGCGGAGGCGACATGCAGTCGAGCGAACCGACTGAGGTGACTACCGCACAGATGCGTGAGATCGCGAAGCAGGCGTACATCTACGGGTATCCGATGGTCGACAGCTATCGGATCCAGTACGCGTATTTCCAGGACAAGCAGAGCTCACAGTTCCGCAGCCCGTGGAACACGCTGCACTCCGACGCCCACGTGGCCACTCCCGCGGACACCGCGGTGCAGACCCCGAACTCGGATACCCCGTACAGCACCTTGGGCGCGGATCTGCGTGCGGAGCCAGTGGTGCTGACGGTGCCCGAAGTCGAGAGCAACCGGTACTACTCGGTGCAACTCATCGATGCCTACACATACAACATGGGCTACCTCGGCAGCCGTACCACCGGGAACAAGCCCGGAAAGTACCTGCTCGCGGGTCCGAACTGGAAGGGCGAGAAGCCCGCCGGCATCGATGAAATACTGCATGCCGAAACCGATTTCGTCATCGCGTTGTACCGCACCCAGCTGTTCGGCCCCGACGACATCGACAACGTGAAGGCGATCCAGGCCGGATACAAGGTGGAACCGCTGTCGACGTTCCTCGGCACAGCGGCGCCCACGGCGCCGCCCGCGATCGACTTCGTGGTTCCGCAGACCCCGGACGATCAACGGAAGTCACCGAAGTTCTTCGAGACGCTCAACTTCGTGCTGAAGTACGTGCCGGTGCTCGACACGGAAAAGGAACTCCGGGAGAAGTTCGCGTCGATCGGAATCGGCACCGACGAGAAACTCGATATCGGTGCGCTGCCGGCGGACCAGCAGCAGGCCTTCCAGGACGGGCTCAACGACGCCTGGACCGAATACAACCAGGTGCAGGCGAAGGTCGACAAGGGTGAGATCACGACCGCCCAGATGTTCGGTACCCGCCAGATGGTGGGAACCAATTACCTGTACCGGATGGCCGGTGCCATCAACGGCATCTACGGCAACGATGCCGCCGAGGCGATGTATCCGATCTTCCGCCTGGATTCGGGGGGTGCCACGCTCAACGGCGCGAACAAGTACATCTATCGATTCGCTCCCGGCCAGCTACCGCCGGTCAAGGGGTTCTGGTCCATCACGATGTACCGGCTGCCGCAGAGCCTGTTGGTGGCCAATCCGATCAATCGGTACCTGATCAACTCGCCGATGCTGCCCGACCTGAAGAAGGATGCCGATGGCGGCTACACCTTCTACGTCCAGAAGGAGTCCCCGGGCGCGGACAAGGAGTCGAACTGGTTGCCGGCTCCGGAAGGTCCGTTCGTGCTGATCGAGCGGCTGTACTGGCCCGAGGAAGCCGCGCTCGACGGAACCTGGAAAGCACCTGCTCCAGAGCAAGTTCGGTAACGCCATCTGGGTGCTCGGATCGTTCGAAATCTGACTGCAGAACACATACTCGTCAGGCGACACGGGCTGCCCATACGCGATGTGGATGAGCTACGTTGTCTGAGAAATAGGCCGATGCCGAACAATCAGGGGGATTTCGATTGTCGGAATTCAGTCGCAGGGTATTTCTGGGCGGCTCGCTAGGGGCCGGGGCCATTCTCGCGCTGAGCTCATGTGGTGCGAACTCCGGCACTGGCGCAGCTAACTCAGCAAGCCCGAAAGCCGGCGGCACCCTGCGCATCGGCGCACTCGGGCAGGCATCGGGAGTCGTGTCCGACCCGTTTGGCCTGTTCGCCAACGACTCTGACATGTTGATCATGTCGTTGGTCTACGATCCGCTGACAGTTCCGGGCAAGTCACCCAATGTCGTGCCTCGTCTCGCGTCCAGCTGGACCTCTGATCCGGATCAGCGGAACTGGACGTTCACGATCGCCGACAACGCGGCATTTCATGACGGCAGCCCGGTCCGGCCGGCCGACGTGGCGTGGTCGCTGCGCACCCTCGGCGAGCGCACCTCGTGGAAGGTGCCGGTGGATTTGGCGTCGATCCGGCCCGCGGGCGTCAACGCCGTCACCATGACTACGGCCACACCGAACAGTCAGTTGCCATTGCTGATGAGGTTGATGACGTTCACGGTCAAGGAAGGCACCACAGACCGTTCGAATTTCAACGGCAGCGGCCCGTTCCGCATCGAGCCCGGGTCCTACCGCGACGGCAACGTGGCGTTGGTGCGCAATGACAACTGGCACGGCGGCATGCCTCTGCTGGACCGCATCGAGGTGACTCGGTTCGACACCACCGACGCGATGTCAAATGCTGTGCTCGGTGGGCAGATCGATCTGGCCTCCAACGTCGGTGCGTTGGCTGCACGCTCGGCAGCGGGACGGTCTGAGCTGGCGGTCGTGCGCCGGCCCAACGACCTGTCGATGCCGGTCGCGATTCGGACCTCCGATGGCCCGTTTGCCGACCCTCGGGTACGTGAAGCGATTCGGCTGGGCGTCGACCGCGGCGCGATGGTCGAGCAGGTGTTGTCGGGATACGGCAGTGTGGCCAATGACATCCTCGGCACCGGTGATCCCACCTATGCGGACGTCGGCCAACGCAGCCGCAATATCGATCGCGCCAAACAGCTTCTGGCAGAAGCGCGTTTCGACACCACCAAGAGCTACCCGCTGCTGACCAAGCGGGAGGCCTTCAACGAAGTCGAATCCGCGCAGCTGTTCGCCGCGCAGATGAAGGAAATCGGCCTGAACCTTGACGTCGAGGTCAAAGACACCGCCGATTTCTACGACAATTTTTGGGCCACCCCGGCAGCGCCGCTGTCGACGGTCACCTGGGCGACCAACGATTCGGTCATGTTCTTCGCCAGCAAGGTTTTGAACTCCGGGTCGACCAGCAACGAAACAGCTTTCAAAGATCCCGGATTCGACGCTGCCTACCGCAATGCGTTGGCGGCTCCGCCCGACTCGCCCGAGTATCGCGACGCCAGCACCGCGATGCAGCAGATCCAGTTCGATCGCGGCGGCTATGTCCTATGGGGCATGGCTGACGGAATCGACATCGCCCATTCACGGGTCCAGGGTCTGCCCGACGTCGGCGGGTGGGGACGTGCGCAGCTTGAGAAGTCGTGGATCGCATCGTAGGACTCGCCGTGCGGGTGGCCGCGGGCACCGTCAGCCGGCTTGCGATGCTGCTCGTCGCGCTGTTCGCCGTGGTGGTTGCGATGGCGCTGCTGCCCGGAAACGGTGTGCGTGCACTGCTGGGCCGTGACGCCACCGAGGCCGATGTGGCCGCCCACGTCCACCGACTCGGGCTTGACCGGCCGCTGACGGATCGTTTCGCCGAGTGGTTCGGCGGGCTGCTGCGCGCCGATTTCGGCCAGACCCTGCGTGGTGAGTCGGTCAACGCGCTGCTGGCCAACAGGCTGCCCAACACCTTGGCGCTGGCCGTCCCGGCACTGGTGCTGACGTTTGTGGTCTCCGCGCTGGTGGCAGTGTGGTGGTCCAGCGGCCGACGACCCGCGTTCGGCAAGTTCGCCTCGGTCGCCACCATCGTTGTCATCGCGCTACCCGAGTTCGTGGTGGCCACCCTCGCAGTGTTGGTTTTCGCGCTGACGCTCGATGTCCTACCCGCCGTCACGATGCAGAACTCTGCGGGCGCGCCGCAGAACCTGTCGATGTATGTGCTGCCCATCCTTTCCTTGGCTGTTCCTCAAATCGGTTGGAACACCCGAGTGTTCGCCGCAGCTATCCAGGAAGCCCGCGCCCTGCCCTATATCCACGCAGCCGAGCTGGACGGCGTCGGCGAGACCGCATTGTTCGTGCGCTACATCTTGCCGCGGGCTGCGCCGACAATGGTCGCCTCGCTGGCGACCAGTGTTGGCATGGTGGTCGGTGGTGCCGTCGTCGTCGAGTCGTTGTTCAACTTCCCCGGCGTCGGCGCCCTTGTTGCAGCCTCGGTGGGCACCCGCGATATCAACGTCGTCGCGGCCGTGGTGGCATGCACTGGCGTGGTGATCCTGTTGCTGCTGCTGGCTGCTGACGGGCTGCGGTCCTGGACCCGACTGCGCGCCGTATGACGTGGCGACGGGTCCGGTTGCTGCTGCCGGTGGCAGCTGTGTTCGTGGTGATCGCTGTGGGCTGGCTGGTCGCACCCGACGTGCACGGGCAGGGGTCGGGGATACCGTTCGCGCAGCCCTCGGCCCAGCACTGGCTCGGAACTGATTCGCGTAGCGAGGACGTCCTGGCCAAGCTTGCGCAGGGGGGCTGGGTGCTCGCTCTGGTCGCGGCCCTGATCGCGGTAGTTGTGACCGGCCTGGCTTCGATGCTGGGCGCGCTCGTCGCGTTACGGCCGAGGTTGGCATGGCCGTTGGCCTGGCTCGCCGACGCGATGTTGTTGGTGCCGCCGGTTTTGCTCATCCTGCTGGTCCTGGTGTCCTGGCCCAGCGGGGGAGTGTGGGCGTTGGTGGCCCTGGCGGTGGTGGGTGGTACGCCCTACACCACACGGGTGATGTCGGCCGCCGCCTCCCCGATCGCTGCCAGCGGGTACGTGCAAGTCGCCGACGCATCCGGAGAACGGTTGCCGTATCTGATTTTTGGCCAAGTATTGCCCAATATGGGCCAGACAGTGGCGACCCAGCTGGGGTTGCGCTACGTCGAAGCGATCTATGTGGTCAGCACTGCGGCCTTCCTGCAACTGATTCCGAGTGTGGGGTCGGCGAACTGGGCCGTGATGGTGCGGGAGAACGCAGCGGGTCTATTGCTCAATCCGGCGGCGGTGGTGGCTCCGGCAGCGGCGATTGCCGTCCTCGCGGTGGTCGTCAATGTGACTGCGTTGGGGTCCTCTTCGCCACTGGGTGATCGCTCATGAATCCTGACAACGTTTGCGACGCACCGATTGTCACAGTCCGCCAGGTGACCGTGGCCTCCTCAGACGGGCGGCTGCTGGCTGGTCCCGCCGAATTCGATCTCGCCGCCGCCACGGTGACCGCCCTGGTAGCGCCCTCCGGCGGGGGTAAGTCATTGGTGAGCCGCTGCCTGGTGGGCGATCTGCCTGCCGGGGTCAGCATGAGTGGCAGCGCGACTGTCGCCGGTGCCGAGGTATCAACACTGGACCGGCGGGCCCTGCGCAGGCTGCGGCGATCTCAGATCGCGTTCGTTGGACAGGATCCGGGCTCTCAGCTCAATCCCGCCGCGACCGTGGAGCGGCTGCTGACCGAACTGGCCCATCCCGATGCGCCGACGGTGCCCGAGCTACTGGAGCTGCTCGAGCTCGATCCTGCCCTGGCCCGCCGCCGGGCCGCCGGCCTGTCGGGGGGTCAGCAACGTCGGGTTGCCTTGGCGCGGGCCCTGTCCCGGATGACGCCCGTTCTGGTTGTGGACGAGCCGCTCGCCGGCTTACACCAGGAGTTGCGGGCGGTGATCGCCCATACCCTGCGTCGGGTGGCCGGTGACCACCGCGTCGCGGTCATGGTCACCGCGCACACGGCCGAAGCCGCCGCATTGTTCACCGACCGCATCGTCGAACTGCCGGTGGACGCGCCGGTCACAGGCGTCGAGGGGTCGTCACCGGCGCAGCGCAACAACGGTGGTGCGACGGCACTTCAGGCCGAAGGCTTGCGCGTCACACTGGGCGGCACCCAGATCCTCAACGGCATCGACCTGAGCTGTCGTTCCGGCTCGGCGGTGGGGCTGATGGGCGATTCGGGTTCGGGCAAGACCACCTTGGCTCGCGCGCTGACCGGACAAGTTGTCGCCGACGCAGGTGTTGTCCGGCTCAATGACCAACCCGTTTCGCAACCGCTGCGGAAACGGTCCAGAAATGACCGGCTGGCAATACAACTCATTCCACAGAATCCGCTCGCCACACTGAATCCACGGCGGACCGTCGGCGCCACTTTACGCAGGCCGCTGGCGATTCGCGGCGGCGTCCCAGACCTCGACAGATCGGTGGCCGAGTTGTTGAGCAGGGTGGGTCTGCCCGCAGAGTTCGCTGGTCGTCATCCGCACATGCTCTCGGGAGGCCAGCGTCAACGTGTCGCGATCGCCCGTGCGTTGGCCTACTCGCCGAAAGTGCTGGTGTGCGACGAGATCACGTCTGCTCTTGACCCGGTGGCCAGCGCCCTGGTCATGGATGTTCTGCATCGCGAGATGGTCGAGCGGGATCTCGCGGTCCTGCTCATCACCCACGATGGGGCCCTGGCGCGGGAACACTGCCAGAATGTGGTGCACCTGGTCGATGGATCGCTCGTCACCGCGCCTCTCGACAACAACCCGACTACCCCCAGAGCCACATGACCCTCCCGACATCGCTGCGCAACAGCAGACAACTGGTTGCCCTGGCGGCCCCGATCGCGGGCATCCAGCTGGCGCAGGTGGCGCTGACCACCACTGATCTGCTCATGATGGGCCTGATCGGCGTTCAAGCCATTGCCGCAGGCGGACTGGCCATCACGCTCTACAACCAAATCCGCACCATGTGCGTCGGCGCGGTCACCGCGGTGAGCAACCTGGTGGCCGCGGCCGCGGGCAGAGGTGAACTACGCAGCGGCACAGACCAGCTCGACGATCAGGCACGCGCCGAGGTCCGCGCGATCGTGCGGTCGGCGTTTCTGGTGGCCACCGTTGTCGGGATATTCGCCGGAATCGTGCTGACCGCATTGAGTTTCGCTCTGGCGTGGTTCGGCCAGGACGCCACCGTCTTGGCATTGGCGCAGCCCATGATGATCGCGCTCGCATTCGGGCTCACGCCGATGCTGTGGCTCAACGTACTTCGGCAGTTCGCTGTTGGCATGCGCAGGCCCGGATCCCTGCTGTGGGTGACCATCGGTTCGGTAGCCGTCAACGCCGCGTTAGATGCTGCGTTCATCTACGGCTGGCTGGGCCTGCCGGTGCTTGGGGTCACCGGCATCGGCGTGGCGACCTCGCTGGTCAACCTGCTCACCTTCGGTGCCTTCTATCTGATCGTGCGCCGCGACGAGCATCTTGCCGACCTGCTGTCGCTGCGGGCGTGGCAGGCCGACCCGGCCACGGTGCGCGAGATCCTGCGACTGGGCCTGCCCATCAGCCTCACCTACGGATCCGAGGCCGGAATCTTCTCGGTGGCGGCACTGATCATGGGGAGCTTCGGGCCCGCGCCGCTGGCCGCCCACAATGTGGTTATCCAGTTGACCTACATCGTCTTTCAGGTAACGATCGGCCTGTCACACGGATCCTCGACACTGGTCAGCCGTGTGATCGGTCAGGGCAATCCAGATGAGGCACATCAGATCGCCCGCACCGCCTACACCCTCGGCGGCATCGTCATGGCCGCAGTCGGCATCGTGTATCTGGTCGCGCCCCGAGTGGTGCTTACACCGTTCCTCAACCCGGATGAGGCGGCCACAGTGTTGCCGATCGCGCAGACCCTGCTGCTCATCGCCGTCGTACAGCAGGTAGTCGACTGTGCGCAGAACATCGGGGTGGGGTTGTTGCGCGGTCTCGGCAACACGAAGAGCGGATTTCTCATCACGCTCGTCGGATACTGGGCGGTCGGCCTGCCGGTCCTTCTCGGATGCGCATACCTGTTGGGGCTGGACGGGCCCGGGGTGTGGCTCGGGTTGTGTGCCGGGCTCACCGTGACGGCCGTGCTACTGCATCGACGATTCAACGCCGACCTGCGACTGCTGCAGAGCTCGTCGACATCGGAGTGAGCGCGACAACCACCGTCGCACCTGCGGATGCGTGAGCACGAGTTACACCCGGAAAATCGCTGGGACCGGCGAAGGTTGGCGGTTCGAGTCCGCCCAGGGGCACGGCACGGGATGCCCGCGTAGCTCAAATGGAGAGAGCGCCTGTTTACGAAGCAGGAGGCTGCTGGTTCGAGTCCAGCCGCGGGCGCGCACGCCGGCGTCCTTCCAGCGGGTGTTCACGATGTCGAAGCGTGGATGCAACGTATGCTTGATTTGATGCATCATATGTGACTATGTTGCATGCATGAGTGTTCCCGGTCACAGTGGCGCCGGATGCGATCAGGCGATCGATGTCGCGCGCCGGAGGTTTCTCGCCGGCGAGCGGATCGACATGCAGAAGCTCGCTGCCGAACTCGGTGTCGACCGGTCCACGTTGTTCCGCTGGGTCGGCAATCAGGATCGGCTGCTGGCGACCGTGCTGTGGTCACTGGCTGAGCCGACCTATCGTGCCGCGGTCGGTGCGACCAAGCGCCGCGGTGCCGCGCGCATCGCCGATTCGACGGGCATCTTCGCCCAGGCGCTCATCGACGCACCGTACTTTCGTACGTTTCTTCGCCGCGAACCTCAACGGGCGCTGCGTGTGCTCACCACGAAGGCCAGCCCGGTGCAACACGAAATGATTGCTGCCGCAGAGCGTCTGGTGCAGCAAGAGTCAGATCGCGGCAACCTGGTCCATCCGATGTCGGCGCACGACCTGGCATATCTCATTGCCCGTATCACCGAATCGTTCGTCTATGCCGACATCATCACCGGCGAACGCCCCGATGCGGCCAAGGCCGCTATCGCGGTGGCAGCTCTGCTCGGCGACGCCACCTACCAACCGAAAGGCATTTCGTCATGACCGTGCATGGGCACTGTGGCTCTGAGTTTGGCTTGCTCCGGACGGAATTCGAGAAGAACCTCACCTCGGGTGAGGAACTGGGCGCATCGATCGTCGTCGACGTTGACGGTGATGTCGTGGTCGATCTGTGGGGCGGGTTCCGTGACAGCGAACGAACGCGGCCATGGGAGGCTGACACCATCACGAACGTGTGGTCGTCAACAAAGACGGTCACGAGTCTGGCGGTCCTGATGCTGGTGGACCGTGGCCTGCTCGATGTCTACGCGCCGGTGGCGAAGTACTGGGCCGAATTCGCAGCCAACGGTAAAGATCGCATCGAGCTTCGCCATCTGCTTTCGCACACCTCCGGTGTCGCTGGCTGGGATCAACCGTTCGACCTCGATGACCTGTATGACTGGGAGCTGGCGAGCTCACGTCTGGCCGCCCAGGCACCGTGGTGGGAGCCGGGAACGGCATCCGGATATCACGCACAGAACTTCGGTCAGTTGCTCGGTGAAGTCGTTCGCCGCGTCACCGGGACAACGCTCGCCCAGTTCGTCGCGGACGAAATCGCCGGGCCGTTGGGCGCCGATTTCCAGATCGGTGCGCGCGAAGCGGACTGGCCGCGTATCGCCGATGTCGTTCCGCCGCCGCCCCTTCCGATAGACCTGAACGCGCTTCCCGAGGACAACCTGACGCGCAAGGCCCTGGGCACCCCGCCGCTGGACGCGGGCGCAGCGAACACCGCAGCATGGCGGCACGCCGATCTGGGTGCCTACAACGGGCACGGCAACGCCCGTTCGCTGGCTCGCATCATGTCGGTCATCGCGCGCGGCGGGACAGTCGACGACATCAGCTTGTTGGGGCAAGACACGATCGACCTGATCTTCGAGGAACAAAGCAATGGGCCCGACGGCGTGCTCGGAGTTCCCCTGCGCTTCGGCATGGGCTACGGACTTCCCCAAACCGCCACGGTCCCGTTCATCCCCGACGAACGGATCTGCTTCTGGGGCGGTTGGGGCGGATCGATGGTCGTCATGGATCTCGACCGTCGGATGACGGTCACCTACGCGATGAACCGAATGGGCGGCGGCCTTCTCGGATCCCCGCGCAGCGAGGCCTACCTAAACGCCGTCTACAAGACGGTCGACGCCTGATCGTCATGTTTTGTTTCCGTGGTTCCGACGACGGTACCTAGGTCCACGCGCGGTCTCGCCATCGCCAGGCATTGTCGTGGACGAATTCGGCCAGGCTGCGCGGCTCGCGGCCGAGCAGCCGGCTGACGTCGTGGGTCAGTGGCTGGTTCGCGCCGAGACGCGTCAGGGTGTACACCGCACACATGAAACCTATGGTGTCCCAACCGACTCCGCGTGTGCGCAAGCGGTGGGCAAAGGTGATCAGCCCTGGGTGGGTGTAGTTGACGTCATAGCCCAGTTCCATGGTTAACGTCGCTGCTACCTCATTCATGGTCAGTGCGGCCGGACCGGTGAGGTGGTAGACGGCATCGGTGTGGTCCTGCGGTTGGGCCAATACTGCAGCGGCGACATCGGCGGCGTCGCGGGCATCGATGAAGGTGGTGCGGCCGCGGCCGGCGGGAATGAACAGCTCCCCGTGGTCAACAATGTCCTGACCGTGCGTCGAGATTTGTCGGTGCAGGTTCTGCATGAAGAAGCTGCACCGCAACACCGTCCAGGAAAGCCCGCTGTCTCGCAACGCTTTCTCAACCTTGTAGTGCGGTATGAACCTTGCCCGGTCCGCACCGAACACGGAGACGTAGACGACGTGCCGACATCCGGCCTTCTCGGCTGCGGCGATGAACGGGATGATGGCGTCGCGCGCGGCACGGTTACCGGGAAGCGGGAACAGCAGGAACAAGCAATCCACGTTCGACAGCGCGCGGTCCCATGTCGACCGATCGAAGAAGTCCAGTGCGACGACGTCGGCGGAGCCGCTGCCAAGCCTTGCCTTGAGCTCGCTCGGGTGTCTGCTGGCCACTCGCCATGGGCTTCTGGCTTCACGGTCAAGCCGGTCCACCAACTCGGAGCCGACGTTGCCAGTGGGCCCGGTTATCAGCAGCATGCACAACTGTAGCGCCACCGACTCTCAGGGCCGCATGGTGAGACCTCGCAGTTGCACTGTGACGCACAGGCCGCCGTCGGAACGTGGTGCGAGGGTGAGGGTTCCGTCGTGTGCTCGGACGATGCTGTTGACGATCGCCAAGCCGAGGCCGACGCCTGCTTCGTGGGTGCGGATGCGTTCGGCGCCGCGCTGAAACGGCTCGACGAGGGTGGATACCAGTTGCGGAGTGAGCTTTTCGCCGGTGTTCTCGACCGTGAGCACCGCGGTGTCGGCGCGGACGCTGGTCGTGACCCACGCGGTGCCGTGCTCCGGCAGGTTGTGGACGATTGCGTTGTGCACGAGGTTCGTCGTCATCTGCAGCAGGAGTGCGGATGAGCCGATGGCGGGCGTCGTGTCGCCGGAGGTCTCCAGAGTGATGCCGTGGCGTTCAGCCAGGGGCAGAAGGGTTTCCGTAGCTTCCTCGGCGATGAGGGAGAGCTCGACAGGTTCTCGGGTGAAAGACCGTTGGTCGGTGCGGCTGAGCAGAAGCAGCGCCTCGGTGAGGTCGATCGCTCGGGTGTTCACGGCGTGGAGGCGTTCGATCAGCTCGGCGCAGTCGGTGCGGCGATCCTGACGGGCTACGTCGAGGAGGGTCTGCGTGATGGCCAGCGGAGTCCGCAGTTCGTGGGAGGCGTTGGCGGCGAATCGTTGTTGCTCGGCGACGTGGGTTTCGAGGCGCTCGAGCATGGTGTCGAAGGCGTCGGCGAGTTCGCGGAGCTCATCTCGACGGCCTGACAGCCGGATTCGGTGCGTCAGGGATCCTTTCGAGGCCATCCGGGTGGCGGCGGTGATACGGGTCAGGGGTGCGAGCATCCGGCCGGCCAGAATCCACCCGCCCGCCAGACCGAACACCAGGAGGAACGCCATCACGGCGGCAGCCCTCGGAGCGAACACGTGCAGGAGCCTGGACCGGATGGGGAAGACATCGTTGGGGAAGGGGATGTCGGTGCTGCCCGGGATGATCATCATCCGATCCGGGACGTAACGCAGGAGGAACGCCCAGACAGCGGCGAGCAGCAGGGTGCCGGCGAGCATGAGGAATCCGGCATAGCTGAGGGTGAGTCTGAGTCGAAGGCTCAATCCCGGTGCTCTATCCATGGTTTCGTTCCTCGCGTCCGGAACCGGCCGCGGTGTCGATGCGGTAGCCGACGCCGGGCACGGTCGCGATGATCCAGGGTTCGCCGAGGCGTTTGCGCAACGCTGAGACGGTGATGCGTACCGCGTTGGTGAATGGGTCGGCGTTCTCATCCCAGGCCCGCTCCAGCAGCGCTTCAGCACTGACCACGCCCCCCTCGGCGGCGACCAGGACCTCGAGCACCGCGAACTGCTTTCGGGTGAGGGCGACGTAGCGGCCGTCGCGGTAGACCTCGCGGCGGAACGGATCCAGCCGCAGGCCGGCGATCTCCCGCACCGGCGGCCGGTTCTGGGCGCGCCTGCGGTCGAGTGCTCGCAGACGCAGCACGAGTTCGCGCAGTTCGAAGGGTTTGGTCAGATAGTCGTCGGCGCCCAGTTCGAACCCCGAAGCCTTGTCGTCGAGCCGGTCTGCGGCGGTCAACATCAGGATCGGCGTGCCGCTGCCCGATGCAACGATACGTTCGGCGATCTCGTCGCCAGAGGGCCCAGGGATGTCGCGGTCGAGGACGGCGATGTCGTAGGTGTTGATGCTCAACAACTCCAGCGCCGTTTCCCCGTCGCCGGCGATGTCGGCGGCGATCGCCTCCAGACGGAGACCGTCGCGGATGGCCGTCGCCATGTAGGGCTCATCTTCGACGACCAGCACACGCATGCTCTCCAAGCTACGAGCCGCCGCATATCGCCGGCATATCGAAAATCGCATACGCGCCGACAACACCACCGGGCCTTGACTGACCGCCATGACAAACCACAACTCAGCACACACCCGCCGACCGCTCGTCACCCTCGCCTTGGCCACCGCGATCGGCTCGGCCGGCATGGCCATCGCCGTCCACGCCGGCGCTGACCCGGCCGGTCAGGAACGAGCGGTGAAGTACTCCGAGTGCATGCGGGCCAATGGTGTCGCGGACTTTCCCAACCCGGACACCGAAGGCCAGTTCCCCTACGGAGGCATCTCAGTGTCGAAGGTGACCTGGCAGAAAGCCGTCGATGCGTGTGCGGACCTGGAGCCGCCGGGCTGGTCTGCGGGCGCCGGGCGTACTCCCGCACAACAGGTCTCGGCACTCAAGTTCGCCGAATGCGTACGCGAGCACGGGGTTCCGGACTTCCCGGACCCGGCGACCGCACGTGACCCCCTCATCGACACCTCGAAGATGCGCGGCGATGTCAGCGCCGACAGCATTCCGGAGCTGAAGCCCGCGGTGGCGGCATGCAACAGCCTTTTCACCGCCGCGCTCCCGCCGTTGGGAACTGGCCGGCCGGGCTGACCGGGGCTCAACGCATCGCCTAATCCACGGCCTGCGGGCCACTTGCACCGACCCTTGATCAGTGCTATAAGAAAATTATGTCCTCAGGCACAGATCTGATGACCGAATGGCCGAAGCGCCCAATTCGCATGTGGCTCTGATAGCACTGGGAAAGGGGGTGTGTGAGATGACAGCCGCAACCCAACTGTGCCCTGCCGTGCTCGACGAGGCGGCGGCGATCGTGCAGGCCGAGTGGATGCGCCTCGGACACGGGCAGGAGCATGCGGGCGCGGCCGCGGGCACGCTCGCCGAACTTCCGGCGCCCGCCTACCCGCGGCCCAGCGTGTGCGTCCTCACCGCTATCTCGCGCCCGGGCCGGACACCGCCGAATTGGGCAGGAGGCGGGCCCGAATGGCGACGGCCCGCACAACAGGTGTGGCCGACGCAGCGCTCACCTCCGGCTGAACCGGTCGTGAAACACCGTGAGCGCCAACGGAGGTGATATTCACAGGCTCGATGATCAATTGCTGACGACACCGCGCACCCCACCTATGCAACACGATGCGGTACGGCACCAGGGCCGACGCATAGCGCCACTCGGGGTGGCACATATCGGTGAGGCGTGCGTGGTGTCGTCACGACTCAGGGCGTTCTTGTCGTATTGCTGTGTGGAGGTGCAGTTCTGGTGTACATCGACGGTGGATGGCCCGATGATCGGCGCGCAGGCGCGAGGGCGCTCGATACAGCCAAGGGCATTGTGGTGGCCCTGCGTCGATGCAACACGCACGAAGCGTTCGCCGACATCGTAGAGAAAGCTCATCGCCATCGCGTGGGTCCCATCTGCCTCGCGGAGGCTCTCGTCGCGATCGCCCAGAACGCTCCCACGTGCCACCTCGACGGCGACGCCGTCACAGCGGCGCGCGCGATGTGGATGGAACTGCGCCGTGCCGAAGCCGATACAGCCGAAAACACTTACCGGGAACCCGTTCTGGACTCGGCAACTACCTGATTTCGTCTGGTCCTGTGCGCGACGATGGAGTGGCGCACCAGGCCGCGCGAATAAGGCGGACAGCGAACGGGCATAGCTAAGGGAGAGCCACAACGCACGAGGGACGAGGAAGCACCGATGACAATTTCGGCTGATGACGTACGACGGCTGCTGGCCTCAGATATGGCTGACGCTGTGCTGGTCCTGATCCAGGGCCACACCGATGTGGTGCCCGCTGAACAGCTCGATACCGATGACTACCGTGGCGCACTGCGGGTGATTTCGCGGACAGATCTGATCAACCAGGCCCACGGAGTGCAACTGTCCGAAGATCAGATGGCGGAGCAGGCGGCCAAGCTGGATTCCGCGATATCGAATCTCGGGGCCTAGTCTCCATTTTCGCGGTCTCAGACTGTCCGGCGCACCGCAGCCTTGTCGCCATCGTCGATGTTTCCGTCCGAGAGACTCACCGACGCCAGTACTTCGGCCATGTTGGCATAGATCTCCGGTGGCATGGCACGCAGGCCTACTGTCGGAATGGTGTCGGTCCGCGAGTTGGTCGTGCTCGGTACCTCCAGCCAGGTGCCCACCCGTCACCGCAATCACAACGGTTACCTGCTGCGCTGGGACGGTGAGGGCCTGTTGTTCGACCCGGGGGAGGGAACTCAGCGTCAGCTTCTGCTGGCCGGTGTGTCGGCCGGCTCGATCACTCGGTTGTGCCTCACCCACTTTCACGGCGACCACTGTCTCGGCGTTCCCGGAGTGCTGCAACGCATGTCGCTGGACGGCGTGCCGCATCCGCTGAGGGCTTACTTCCCGGCGTCAGGGCAGGAGTACTTCAGTCGGCTCAGGCGGGCCAGCATCTTCCACGACACGCTCGACGTCCGCGAACACCCGATAGATGCGGATGGCCCGGTCGCCGAGGATGCATTCGGCCGGCTTGAGACACTGCGGCTCGATCATTCGGTGCCCTCGATCGGTTACCGGCTCATCGAACCCGACAGCCGGCGCATGGTGCCAGAACTGCTAACACGTTTCGGCATCGCCGGACCGATCGTCGGGCAATTGCAGCGGACCGGCGAGGTGGACGTCGGTGGCCGGCGGGTGCGGCTGTCCGAGGTGAGCGAGCCGCGACGGGGACAGCGAGTCGCCTTCGTCATGGACACCCGATTGTGCGATGCGGTCTTCGCATTGGCCGAGGACGCCGATCTGCTGGTGATTGAGGCGACGTTCCTCGACTCGGACGCCGAACTGGCCTCGCGCTACGGGCATTTGACCGCCCGGCAGGCCGGGCAGGTTGCCGCGGCCGGCGGAGTGCGACGGCTCGTGCTCACCCACTTCTCGCAGCGCTACGAGGATGCCGCTCGCCACCGTGACGAGGCGGGAGAAGTCTTCGACGGCGAGGTGATAGTGGCTGAGGACCTGATGAGGATCCCGGTTCCAAGGCGAGCGTGAGGGCGGTCGCTCGCCCAGTTGCAGGATGTCAATGATTTCACCAGATTCGTTACATCTTGTAACTCTTGCCTGGTGGGCGGGCGACCTAAGGTCGCAGTTGTGCGCGATCACCGATCAAGGTGATGGCACCGCAAGACCGTCAGTTCGTCTGTAGAGGTTGCTTCATGAGTGGTGTTTTCGAGCGGCTGGCAACTGCCATGTACATAGCGATGACGGCAGCGTTCTTGGGGCTGGCGTTTTCGGCCCTCGTCGCCGCCCTTATCGCTACCGCACCGCTCAAGCTCTTGAGCTCTTGGCGTTGATCGACAGGCAAGCTTGATTACGGAGTGAGCAAGGCCGTCTGATCCGCCTCGGCTCCGATCCGCGGATAGGTCGGGTACTCAATGCCTGACAGGTACTGAACCGTCCGCACCACCTGACTCGAATAACCGAATTCGTTGTCGTACCAGACGTAGAGGATCACGTTCTCTTCGTCCACGATCGTCGCGTTCGCATCGATGATGCTCGCCGCGCGGGAGCCGATGAAGTCGCTGGACACGGCGTCGGTCGCCGCGGTGAAGTCGAGGTTGCGGCTCAACGGCCCCGACAGGGACGCCTGACGCAGGTACTCCAAGGCGTCCTCTTTGGTGGTCGGGCGGTGCAGTTGCATGTTGAGGATCGCCACCGAGACGTCCGGTGTGGGAACGCGGATCGAGCTTCCGCTGATCTTGGCCTTCAGGTCCGGCATCGCCTTGGCGACCGCGGACGCGGCACCGGTTTCGGTGAGCACCAGGTTGAACGGAGCGGACCGGCCACGGCGGTCGGCCTTGTGGTAGTTGTCCAGCAGGTTCTGGTCGTTGGTGAACGAGTGCACGGTCTCGACGTGACAGCGCGCGATGCCGTACTCGTCGTCCATCGCCTTCAGCGGCGGGACGATCGCGTTGGTCGTGCACGACGCGCACGAGAAGATCTGCTGCTCGAGATCGAGCGTGCGGTGATTCACCCCGTGCACGATGTTCGGCACATCGCCCTTGCCCGGTGCGGTCAGCAGGACCTTGGCGATGCCGGGGCGCAGATGCTTGGACAGGCCCTCGCGGTCGCGCCATTTGCCGGTGTTGTCGATCAGGATCGCGTTGTCGATGCCGTACTGCGTGTAGTCGACGGCCGACGGGTCATCGCTGTGGATGAATTTGATGACGTTGCCGTTGGCGATGAGGCAGTTGTTCTCGTTGTCGACCTTGATCGAGCCGTTGAACTGGCCGTGGACCGAGTCGCGGCGCAGCAGCGAGGCCCGCTTGGCCAGGTCGCCGTCGCCGTTGCTGCGGATCACGACGGCCCGCAGGTTCAGGCCGTTGCCGGATCCGGCCTTCTCGATGAGCAGCCGCGCGACGAGCCGGCCGATGCGGCCGAATCCGTAGAGGACCACGTCACGAGGGCCTTGCGGGGCGATCTTGTGTTCACCGGTGACGTCGCTGAGCGCCTGCGCGGTGAATTCGGGCACGGACAGGCCGGCACCGCCGGCGCGGTAGGCCATGACCAGCAAGCCGAGGTCGATCTTGGACGGGCCCAGGTCCAGATCGGCCAGCGCCTGTAGGAAGGGGAAGGACTCTTCGACCGACAGCTCGTCGCCGCCGACCTGTCGAGCGAAGCGATGGGTCCGCAAGATGCTGATCACGGACTTGTTCACCAGCGACCGGCTGTGCAGCAGGACCGTCACGCCCTTCGCCCGGTGCAGGGTGCCGATGATCGGGATCATCGCCTCCGCGAGTGCTTCTTGGGCATTCCAACGGGCGAGTTCTGGCGAGTTCAAATCAAGCGTCCTGTGGGTCGTGTGGGCTGGCCCTCGGGTGAGTAGCGCTTCGATGGTAACGATTGGCTGATCTCACAAAACGCCACGGTATGGCGGTGAGAATGAGCAGTGGCGCAGGTCACAGGTGCGATGATGGGAACCGGGTGGGCCGAAAGGGGTTCTCATGCCGGTGCCGGAGCAACCTCCCGGGGTCGAAATCGATGAGCTCGGTGTCCACCCGATCACCGGCGCGGCGACGTCGATATGCGCATTCGTCGGAGCCGCTCCGAGTGGCCCTGTCGAAGATCCGGTGGGCGTCGATTCCTATGCCCAGTTCGAGAGCGCGTTCGGCGGGTTGTCGGCTGACAGCGGTCTCGGATATGCCGTGCAGGATTTCTTCGCCAACGGCGGAGTCAACGCCATCATCGTGCGTCTGGTACCCGCCGACGGCTCCGTGCTCTCGGAAACCGACTACGTCGGCGTGGGTTTCGAGGACGCAGAGAAGGGCATCTATGCCCTGGCCAAGGCGGACCGGTTCGCACTGCTGTGCTTGCCACCACCGGTCCCGGGCGGCGATCTGCCGCTGGATGTGTGGCCGGCGGCGCTCAGCTTTTGTGCGCGACGCCGCGCGGTCCTGCTCGTGGACCCGCCCGTCGCGGCGACACCCGACACCGTTCGTGGTTGGCCGGCCGCTCGTGGTCTGACCGGGGACGCGGCCCGCAACGGTGCGATGTACTTCCCGAGGATTCGGCGCCCGGATCCACTCCGCAATGGGGCGGTCGGCGACTTCGTACCGTGCGGCGCGGTGGCCGGGGTGATCGCGCGGACCGACGCCGACCATGGAGTGTGGAAGGCGCCGTCCAATGCCGGACTCTCCGGGGTGACCGGCTTGACCCTCGCGCTCACCGATGGGCAGAACGGCACCCTGAACTCGTCGGGAATCAACGGCCTGCGGACGCTCCCCGGCAGGGGGCCGGTGGTGTGGGGTGCCCGCACGCTGCGCGGCATCGACGCCGAGGCCGACGAGTTCAAGTACCTCTCGGTGCGACGGCTCGCGCTCTACATCGAAGAGTCGATCTACCGCGGCACCCAGTGGGCGGTGTTCGAGCCCAACGAGGAACCGCTGTGGGCACAGCTGCGCCGGAACATCGTGCAAATCATGCGAGTTTTGTTCGGGCAGGGCGCCTTTGAGGGCCACACCGATGACGAGGCCTACTTCGTGCAATGCGGTCGCCACACCACCATGACGCAAGACGACATCGACCAAGGCGTGGTCAACATCCTGGTGGGGTTCGCACCGGTGAGGCCGGCGGAGTTCGTCGTGATCCGCGTTCAACAGAGGGCCGCAGCCCCGACGGCATAGGTCGCATATCCCCGCGCTGGGCCCGTGCCCGTCATCGCAGGGCGCTGCCCCCGAGCCACTTGTCCCACGGGACACCCCAGTCGCCGTTCTGCCACACGGGCAAAGGGTCGCCGCCGGTGTTGCGCACTTCGAACACATCTCCGGGCTGGGAGAACTCGTAGAACCACCGCCCGTTGTCGGCGTTGACATTCAGGCATCCGTGCGACGTGTTGGTCTTGCCCTGCGCCCAGACCGTGCTGTCGAGTTGGTGGACGTAGATCCCGCTGTTGGTGAGGCGTACGGCGTTGCTGACGGTGAGCTTGTAGCCCAGTCGCGAATCTACCGGCAGCCCGTAGGTGGAGGAGTCCATGACGACGGATTCGGCCTTGTCCATCACCGTGTAGATGCCGGGCTGGGTCCAGAACGAAATTTTGTTGCCTGCAACGGTTTCCGACCCGCCCATGCCCATTGAGGTCGGGATCGTGCGGACCAGCTCGTCATTGCGGTAGACGCGGATCTGCTTGGTGGCGTCGTCGGCGATGGATACGTGCGATTCTCCGATACGGAACGAAACTCGGCGACCTCGGCCGGCGGCGTCGTCCGCGCCTTGGCTGTTCGCGGTCGCGACGACCTCGGTGCCCGGGCTGTAGTAGCTCTGCGGGCGCCAGTGGGCCCGCTGGTTGTCGATCCAATACCAGGAACCCTCGACGGGCGGAACGGTCTTGACTGCCAGCTGCTGTTCCGCCGCCGCACGGTCGGCAACCGGTCCGTCGAACTTCGCCACGATGACGGTGCCGACCCCGTATGTCCCACCGTCGACCAGCGTGGCGCCTGACGTGGTGGTGAAGCTGACCTGAGCCTTCTCGCTGGACGCTGCCAGCACGTAGGCGGCGCCGTAGCCGGATGAGGTGTCGGCACGCCAGAAAGACGCGGTGACGATGGCGACAAGGATGAGTGCGAGCGCCGACAGTGTTGGTGCTGGCCGCTTTTGGCGTGAACCCACCGACATCCCGGCGTCTCCCATCTGTCCCTGCGTCTCGGCGACGTAGTGTGCTAGAACGAAATACGTAGCTACGGCGTAGCTACGTAGACGAGGTTAGCATGGAGGTGCGCAGTGAATGGACGGCGAGAGAGTGTCAACAAGGAGTTCATCCTCATCGGAGGACTTGTTGTCATTGCGGCTGCCCTGATCGCCTACCTGATGATGCGTCCCGGCGACGACGCCGTCTCCGCCGGACCGTCGGTGACGTCGGTGGCAACGGACGCCGAGGCGGCCGGCGGCGCTGACGGCCGGCCTCCGGTGGAGCGTCGTCAGGCGGGTGACCCACTGGCGTTGGGTGCTCTTGACGCGCCCGTGGCAATGGTTGTGTTCTCGGACTATCGCTGCCCGTTCTGCGCCAAATTCAGCCGTGATATCGAGCCCGAACTCGTCAAGCGCTACGTCGACGCGGGCCGGCTCCGCATCGAGTGGCGCGACTTCCCGATCTTCGGCCCGCAGTCGATGTCCGCAGCACGCGCCGGACGCGCGGCAGCCGAGCAAGGGAAGTTCTGGGAGTTCAACAGAGCCGTCTACGGTGCGGCACCGGAGCGGTCGAAGGCAGACCTGACGGACGGCGCCTTGATCGAGTTCGCCAGGCAGGCCGGTGTTCCCGATATCGGCCGATTCACCGCGGCGATGCGCGGAAACGCCTTCGACGCCGCCATCAATGCCGATCTCGCACAGGGCACGGGGATCGGCGTCCCCAGCACTCCGGCATTCCTGATCAACGATGTGCCGATGCTCGGTGCGCAGCCCACGGAAGACTTCGTACGCGCCATCGACGCAGCGCTGGCCGGCCGGTGAGTGGCGTCGGTCTGTTCGGAGCCTTCCTCGGTGGGTTGGCTTCCCTGCTCAGCCCCTGCTCGGCCCTGCTCCTGCCGTCGTTCTTCGCGTACGCCTTCGACCGGACCCGCCTGTTGATCCGACGCACGTTCGCGTTCTGGCTGGGTCTCGGTGCGGTGCTGGTGCCGTTGGGTGCCGGCGTCGGGCTGTTGGGCAGCGTCGTCACCCGCTATCGCAGTGAAGTCGCCACCATCGGTGGGCTGGTGTTGATCGGGTTCGGACTGATGACGTTGCTGGGCAAGGGATTCGGCCTGTCGTCCATGCAACGGATGACGGCACGGATCAACATCTCCGGCACCGTATCGGTGTTCGCATTGGGAGCTGTCTACGGACTGGCGGGCTTCTGCGCGGGTCCACTGCTGGGCGCGGTCCTGACCATGTCGGCGATGGGGGCGGACCCGGCCTACGGGGCAGTGCTGATGGGCGTTTACGCCCTCGGGATGGCCGCGCCGTTGTTCCTGCTCGCCTGGTTGTGGGATCGCTTCAACCTGTCGAAGCGGACTTGGCTACGGGGGCGACCGATACGTCTGGGCCGGCTGGAGACCCACACCACCTCGCTGCTCACGGGAGCGGCATTCATCATTCTCGGTGGGGTGTTCCTGTTCACCGACGGCACCGCGAGTCTCGGTGGGGCGCTGTCCGTCGACGCGCAGTACGACCTGCAAGTTTGGCTGGGTCGCCTGTCGTCGAGCGTCAGCGATCCCTGGCTGATCCTGGGCGTGGTGGTCGCACTCATCCTGTGGCGGTCAATTCGGTTGTGGCGGAAGCGAGTCGGTTCGCGAACCCGCATTGCGGAATCCCCCGCGGTGGAGGCCGATTCCTCCGTCAGCGGGATCGGGAGCGCTACGAAATGAGCGGAGCAGCTACTATCGCGCTACATAGGTTTGATGCGCGAGGCCGGGAAATGATGACGGCGCACCTTGGCGGGCGGTAGTGGGTATGGGAATAAAGGGATTTGGCGATCTCGAAGCTGTGGTGATGGAAGTGCTCTGGTCACGTACGGAGCCTTCCACGGTGCGCAGTGTGCACGATGAGCTCGTCACCAAGCGCCAGATCGCCTACACCACGGTCATGTCGACGATGGACAACCTGTTTCGAAAGGGTTGGCTGCAGCGGGAGAAGGTTGGTCTGGCCTACAGCTACCGGCCGGTGATGAGCCGCGAGGAACATTCTGCGCAGCTCATGCGCACAGTGTTCGAATCCGGCGGTGACAGCGAGCTGATCCTCAACTTCTTCCTCGAACAGATCGTTGACGATGACTCGGTGAAGCTCCGGCAGGCGCTCAAGCGATTCACCGATGGGCGGTCATGATGAACGCGGTCACGTTTCTCCTCGGCTACGCGATGGCTTTGAGCTGGCTGGCGCCGGTGCTGTTCACCGGCCCGATCTCGGCCGGCGTTCATCCCAGGCTCTCGGTAGCGGGTTGGCTGGTGGTCGTCGCCACCGCGTCGTTCGCATGGGTGGCGGCGTTGGTGATCCTCATCGTGGGTGCCGCCCACAGCCTGATCACTCGCAGCGCGCCGACGTTCTGTGTCGAAACACTGGGGATCGCCAGCGCGGTGACGTTGCCGCCCACCGTGGCAACGGTATTGGTCGTCGCCCTGCTTGCAGTCACTGCCGCGGTGGCGACCAACACCACGCGCCGGGTGATCGTCACGCTGTACAGAACGCGCCGCGCCAATGGCCGGCACGTCGAAGCGGTCCGGATCATCGGCAGGCCCACCGAGCATGATGGCGTCGTCGCCATCCCGGCTGACCAACCAACGGCATACTGCGTATCCGGTGGCCGGCGGCGCGCCATCGTCGTCACCACCGCCGCCCTGGAGTTACTGGATCCGCCCGCGCTGGCCGCGGTTCTGGCTCATGAGCGGGCTCATTTGCGTGAGCGCCACCACCTCATCATCGGTTTGCTCAGCACACTCGCCGCTGCGCTGCCGCGGTTGCCCCTGACGCGCGCGGCGGCGCGGGCGGTACCCGCACTACTGGAGATGTGCGCCGACGATGCCGCTACCCGCAGGCATGGCCGGGAGCCGCTGTTGGCCGGTCTCGTCACGTTGAGCACCCGGCTCCGCCTCCCGGACGGCGTGCTGGCCGCGACCGGCACCGCGGTGGCCGACCGGGTCACCCGCCTCTTGCAACCCCGGCGGGCGGTGTGGTGGCATCCACGGTCGATGGCGATGGTGCTCATCGTCATCGGGACTGCCGCCGGGCCCGCCTTCGCGCTCGCGTTGTGCACCCTGCAGCCCTAGCCCGCGGGTGGGTCAGATGTCGCCGCTGCTGCTCGGGCCGGTGCGCGGTCCGTAGCGTTCGGCATAGGCCTGGTGGATGTGCGCGTTCTTCTTGCGCGACAGTTCATCGATGAGCGCCGGGTTCAGGCCGTGCTTGACCAGCATGTGACGCCGCCACACCTTGTTCAGTGCGTGGGAGAAGTACACGAACGGGATGAAGATGGGCACCGTCATGCTGGCGTGCAGGTACAGCGACATCGGGATGAACCAGATCGGCGCCAGGACCAGGATCGCCGGGATCGCGACGCGGACCATCATCCGGATGGTGGCGCCGGGGCCTGCCAGGTCATTGGCCACCCACTCGCGCATCGAGTCGGGCAGCCGCTTGCCGTAGCAATATCCGATGTATTGCAGCGGGCCCGGTTTTGTGCGTGGGGTTTGGCCGGTGGGCATTGCTGAAGGGTATCGGTCCCGTCGGCACATCCCGACGGTCAGGCGGGTCAGACTCTGGCGTCGACAGCGTCGGGGAGCGCCGTCAGGTGCTCAGCGTGGCAGTCGATCGAGCCAATCGGAGTTTCCGTCGACCGATTCGCCGTCGATGACCACCATCGGCACTCCGGAGTCGGGAAGCTGCCGCAACAGTGGCAGGTTGTTGGCGGCGATGGCATGTCCGTCGAAGGGGATGGGGAGCCCCAGTTTGATCATGTCCTGCGCCGACGACGGGGCGCCGGCGCGATCGGCCAGGCCGGCGAGCTGATCGTTGCTCAGATCGGTCGGGCCCTCCTCCTTCGGTTGCTGATCGGCGGCGAAGATCTGCTCGATGAACCGCCACGTGATGTCGCTCGACTTGGAGTGATCGGCGACGATGAAGGCCGCATAGATCGCGCGGCTGTCGTAAGTGCCACTGGCGGAGTACTTTTCGAGAAAATTGACGAGCCGCAGATTGATGTGGAGCTTGCCGGTCTCGATGCGACGGCCGATCTCGGCGCCCTGTTCGCGGACCATCTTCCCGCTGTAGGGACACAGCGGATCCAGATAGAGGTCGATCTGGCCCGGCGCGGCCGGGTCACCGATCGAGAGGACGTCCCCGGCCGGAGAGGCTTCGGCCGCGTACGCGCGTCCGACGCCGGGACCCCACATCAGAACCGCCGCCAGTAGGCCCAGGGCCATGAGCATCGAGATGACTGGTGGCCGGTGTGCAGACCGAGTTCGCGCGTGGCTCATGGGTTCCATCATGTCTGAACGGATCAACTCGACGGCGCGAGCCCGTTCTCGATGAGGTGCATGACCTCGTCGGCGACCTCGTCTTGGGTCTTCTCGGAGTTGATGACGTTGTGCAGCATCGCGGTCATCATGATGGCGCCGAAGATGCTGATCGCCGTGCTTTGTGGGTCGGCGAGCCTGCGCAATGAGCCGTCGGCGGCGCCCGCCTTGAGCACTCGTGCAATCGGGTCGTAGAACGCCTCTTGGACCGCCATCGCGAGTTCGGGCAGTCGAATCGCGCGGCCGAGGTCACCGACGAGTGCCTGGGCGGTGCCCGAGCGGTTCATGGTGTGCCCAACCTGGACCTGGATTACCGCGGCCAATCGGTCTCTGCCCAGACCGGGGGCGTCGGCAACCTCGGCGACCTCGCGTGCGAGCGCATCGAGGGAATCCCGAAAGAGGAAGGCCAGGATGTCGTCCTTGCCCTTGAAGTAGTAGTACAGCGTTGCCTTCGGGACGCCCGACGTGGCCGCGATGTCCTCGATCTTGGTCTTCGCGAGGCCACGGGCGGCGATGAGGCCCGTCGCGGTGTACAGCTTCTCGGCCACCGCAGGGGGCACTGTCCGCCCGGTCTGTTCAGCCACGAGCGCAGTCTACGAGCGTCCTTGCGGATAGTTTGTACTTTGAGTACAAACTATGAGTTCAAGAGTGACGGTCGATCACTTTCAGGGAGAGCCATGCCAGAAGCCCACACAGTCGATGTCCTCGTGGTCGGATACGGAGCCGCCGGGGTCTGTGCTGCCCTGGAGGCGCGGTCGCGAGGTGCCGACGTATTGGCTATCGACCGATTCAATGGCGGCGGCGCAACTCAGGTGTCCGGCGGGATCATCTATGCCGGTGGCGGCACCTGGGTGCAGCGTCAAGCCGGTGTGGACGACAACGCCGATGCGATGTACGCCTACCTGCAGGCTGAGATCGGCGATGCCGTGCGACCCGAAACGCTCCGACGTTTCGTCGACACCAGCCCGGCGATGATCGATTGGCTCACCGAACATGGCGTGCCGTTCGAAGCGTCGGTGTGTCCGTACAAGACGTCCTACCCGAACAACAAGTACTACCTGTACTACTCGGGCAGCGAGAACTCCGGGCGTTTCCGTGCGATCACGCCGCCGGTGCAACGAGGTCACCGGGCCAAGGGGCCGGGCGCTTCGGGCAAGAAGATCTATCAACCTCTGGCCGAATCGGCGGCGACCCACGGAGTCCGCACGCAGTTCCACACTCGCGCTGTCGCGTTGTTGACCAACTCGGACGGCCGGGTGATCGGCGTGCGCGCCAGCACGCTCGCCGATGCGCCGGCCTGGGTCCGCCACCGCTATCGCGCGTATGCCGAGCTCGCGATCAAACCGGGCATCTACTACCCGCCGCTGCGGGCCGCGATGGAGAAGCTCCTGAACCGCCTGGAGCGCAGGTATGCCCGCACGGTCGACATTCATGTGCGCCAGGCGGTCATCCTCAGTGCGGGCGGCTACATCGCGAATCGTGAATGGATCGCCGAACACGCGCCGCAGTACCGCGACGGGCTTCAGCTCGGCACCAGTGCCGACGACGGCGGCGGAATCACTCTCGCAGCCGACGTCGGTGCCGCCGTCGATCGCCTCGACAACGTCTCGGCCTGGCGATTCATCACCCCACCGAGCGCGTTCCTGGGCGCGCTCGTCGTCAACGAAGGTGGACAACGATTCATCGACGAGACCCGCTACGGCGCGGCCGTCGGTCACGCCATGATTCAAGACCACGGCGGCCGAGGCTGGATTCTGGCGGATCAGCGGCTGCTCGACGAGGCACGCGCGCAGCTTCCCACGCAGGCGATCTGGTTCCAGCGCCTGCAGATGGAAGCCATGCTGCGCACCGACCGGGTCGTCGGGGACACCCTGGAGGAGGTGGCGGCCAAGGCCGGCGTCGATCCAACGGGCCTGCGGGCCACAGTCGAGGCCCACAATGCCGCGGCCGCGGGCGGCCTGCCGGATCCGCTGGGTAAGCCCGCCGAGTTCGTGCGGCCCGTCGAGCAGGGGCCGTTCTCGCTGATCGCGATCTCCGTCAAGCGCAGCCTGATCAACCCGTGCCCGATGTTCACCCTCGGCGGCTTGATCGTGGACGAAGATACCGGGTCAGTGAAAACGCCTGCAGGGCAGCCGATTCCCGGGCTGTATGCGGCGGGACGCACTGCGATAGGGATCTGCGCGAACTCCTATGTCAGTGGGCTGTCGCTGTCCGATTGCGTCTTCTCGGGGCGGCGGGCCGCAGCGCATGCCGTCGAACTGGAAGCCGCACCGTCGCCGTAGGGGGCTGTTGCGGCTTCCGGGCAGCGACTGGCGCTTATCGTCTCGCCCCATTACCTTCCGTGAGGTGATGTCCTCAGCTGCTGGCGCAGTCGCGCGGTTGGTCGCCCCTTTCCTGACAGTTGCCGCCGTGGTCGGCGCGGGTCTCGTTGCCGAGCCGGCGCCCATGGTGCGCCTGGCCAGTGACGGCAACCCGCTGGAGGGGCATTCCTTCTACGTCAATCCCTCGTCGAAGGCCATGCGCGCGGCACAAAGCGACCCGAGCCCCGAGCTGCAGGCGATCGCCAATACTCCGACGGCGTACTGGATGGACAACGTCTCCAGCCCGGCGGTGGACGCCAAGTACATCGCCGCGGCCCAGGCCGCCGGCACCATGCCGATCCTGGCGCTGTACGGCATCCCACACCGTGACTGCGGAAGCTATGCCGCGGGTGGATTCGGATCGGCAGGTGCTTACAAAGGTTGGATCGACGGGGTGGCCGCCGCCATCGGTGGTGGGCCGGCCGCAGTCATCCTCGAACCAGATGCGCTCGCCATGGCCGACTGTCTGTCGGGTGATCAGCGCGAGGAACGCTACAACCTGATGAGCTACGCCGTCGACACCCTGACCCGCAACCCGGGCACCGCACTGTATGTCGATGCGGGTCACTCCCGTTGGGTGGCCGCCGATGAAATGGCCAACAGGCTCAACCGGGTTGGTGTGGCCAAGGCGCGCGGATTCAGTCTCAATACCGCCAACTTCTTCACCACTGAAGAGGAAATCGGTTACGGCGACGCGATTTCGGGCCAGACGGGTGGCAAGCCCTACGTCATCGATACGTCGCGCAATGGTGCCGGACCGGCCGAGGGCGAGATGTACTGGTGCAACCCCAGCGGCCGGGCCCTCGGCGCAGCGCCGACCACGGCGACCGGAAACGGCAACGTCGACGCCTTCCTGTGGGTCAAGCGTCCCGGCGAGTCCGACGGCTCGTGTGGTACGGGCGAGGCATCCGCGGGAACCTTCGTCAACCAGTACGCCATCGATCTCGTCCGGAAGGCGCACGGGTAGCCGACGGGCCGTTGGCCTACTGAGGCGGTGGGGCTACCTCGCACTCGGCGAGCATCGGTGTGGAGAAGTTGACCGATCCCACGCCGCCGAGTGTCATCCCGTTGTCCGCGAGCGTCATCGTCGTCGTGTAGCGGCAGGTCTGGTTCACCGTCAGGCCGGTGAGGAATTCGACGTCGTAGGTGTACAGGAACGAACGCACGAGCTGGTTCGGATCCCAGGGCACGTCGAGGGCGAAACCGAGAGATGACGCGGACAGGGCGTTGAGCAGTCGGGGACCCACCTCGCCGATGCCCGGGGTGAGATAGAACGGGGCACCGTCGAGCTTGGTGCCGGACACGCTGACACTTCTGATCCGATAGCCGGTGGTGCCCGAGGGGATGAGTGGGCCGCGTCTGATGTTGGTGCTGAACAGGATTGAGTAGTTGGTGCCGCCGACGATCGCTGTCGTGCTGAAACTCGTCGAGGTGAACTCCTGCGGCAGCTGAGCCGCGCAATTGCCGACCTTGCCGGATGGATCACCGCATTCCGGTGGTGCCGCAAGGGCAACTGGTGCAATGACTGCGGCCCCGATGACGGGCACGGTGACGGCTGCGCTGCGGATGAACGTGCGTCGGGAGAACGCACTTCCTGAACGATTGGTCATTGGTCTTCCTCCTTGTTCGCTCGTACTTTCTGGCTCTCCAATTTCGAAGCTACAAGGGTGGCCCGCGATTCGGCGGGGATTGGCGCTGCTCACACGGCGGTTGGGAGCTGTGTGAACAGGCCCTTACCGGACGGATACGGCCGGGAAACTGAATCGCCGGTGGACAGTGCCACCGTATGGCGATGACGGCAGAACCTGTTGATCCATTCTGGCATCGGCCGGTGGCCGCGCCCGCTCCCATGCTGAATCGGGCTCCCCGGGCCGGGGCTGACGTGCGTCAGGCACAAGCGTTCATCGTGCTGCTCGAAGCTGAAATGGCCGACGTCCAGTCACAGTTGGCGCGGATCGAGGAGCGGGTCAGGCTCGGTCGTCCTGGCGCGCATCATCATCAGATTGCGGTGCGCGCACGGCTCAACGAGGTGCAGCGCCTACTCGATGCCCTCATTTTCCGCTTCCCTTGCGCCTGAGCTTCCAGTCACCGATCGCGGCCAGACGTCGGCGCTGCTGGGCCGCGGCGGCGTTGTCCAGACCGTGGCCGCGCTGTTCGAGGTTGTCGATGACGCGCTCCCGGTGCTCGACGGGGTTGGCATCGTCGTACTTGAACTTTGCTTCCACCCGCACCACCTCCAGGCGGATCCCGCGAATGCCGGGCAGCATCCGCCCGTAAGGGTCTTCCCCGACGGCGACGGTCGCGTGGCGGCCCTCGGGCTGGAAGTCGGCGAGCTGAGCGGACAGGATCCGGACCTTGTCTTCCGCATCATCGAGAATCGTTGGGCGGCAGACGAACTGCACTGATGAGTAGTAACTCGTGGGCACCCCGTCCTCATCGGGACCACCCGCCTTGGCGCGCCAGTAGGTGGGGATGAAGGCGTAGTCACCGATCACCGTCATGCGCACCTCGATGGCAGCTTCCAGGTGCGGCCAGACCGGGTTGGGTCGGGCCAGATGCAGCAGCAGTTCGGTGCCCGCATGGGTGAACTGGGTGGGCACCATCACCGGCGCGGCAGCGGGGTCGAGGTTGTTGACGCCCAGGATCCCGAATCGATCGGTGCCGGCCAGCCAGTTCTGCCATTCGGCCTCGTCGAGAGCGGCGTCCCACGGGTGGATCAGCATGTCAGTCTCCTCGGGGTCGTTGGGCGGCGCCCACGCCAGGTTCGAACACGGTCAGGGCGAACCGGGCGGGTACATCGTGCGGATTGGCGTAACCGTGCTCGACGTCGCCGGGGAAGGACAGTGCATCCCCGGCCTGCAGGGTGATCACCTCGTCGTCGACCTCGACGTTGATCGCCCCCTCGAGCACGTGAATCAGTTCCTCGGTGCCTGCGGCATGAGCTTCACTGGCATGGCGGTCGCCGGGTCCGAGCGACCAGTCCCACAACTCGACAACGTCCGGTGGCGTTGTGCCCGCCACCAGAACGCCACGACCGCCGGCCGCGCCGCTCCACAGTTGTGCGCCGTCGCCGGCGCGGGTGACCTTGACCGAGCGGGTCTCCGGCGGCTCGACCAGGGCGGGCAAGCCCACTCCGAGCGCGTCGCTGAGCCGCAGCAGTGTCCCGACGCTGGGATTCACCTCGCCGTGCTCGACGCTGATCACCATGCGCCGGCTCACCGACGCGGCGGCCGCAAGCTGATCGAGCGTCCAGCCGCGTGTGGCGCGTTCCTGTTTCACGCGCGCACCGATCGCGGTGGCCAGCTTAGCCGCGGCCTCGTCCATCAGTGCAATATAGCGCACTGAAAGTGCAATCTCTCGACGCGGGTCAGCCAGGACGCCTCCACGCAGCGGAAACGAGTAGCCACCTACGCGTGTGCCGCAAACCGGTGGAGAAAAGACTGGTTACAGCGATATCCCGACGTAAATGAGGTAGCCGTCATGTCGAACGTCTTCATGGAACCCGACCACTGCCGCTTGGTTCGTCGCGTCGCCGCGATCACCGCCGGTGACCTGACCTCGACGCAGATCGACAAGGTGGTCGGAGGTGACCTCGATCTGCTCAACAACCTCCCGCAGTCCGGCAAGGACAAGGTGGCCGCCCTGGTCAAGCCTCAGATGAAGGGTGAGCTGGAGAAGATCATCGGTCCGACCAGTGACTTCGTGCCGATCTACTACGTGGAGAAGGCCAGGTTGTCCGCGCACGCGGTGGCGCGTGTCATCGACGGCAAGCGCCGGCCACTGGGCACCGGCGTGATGGTGTCGCCGCGGCTGTTCATGACCAACAACCACGTGATCGCAGATGCCCAGAGCGCGGCATCGGCCTCGATTCAGTTCAACTACCAACTCGACATCGACGACGTGCCCGCAGCCGTCAGCGAGTTTCGGCTCGACCCGGCAACTTTCTTCTGGACCAGCGTGGAGGACGAACTCGACGTCTCGCTGATCGCGGTCGGGCCGCGGAAGGCCGGCGACGGCAACCTGGCTGACTTCGGTTGGAGCCCACTGTCATCGGCGCAGGACAAACACGCCGAAGGCGACCACGTCACGATCATCGAACACCCCGACGCCGATTACAAACAGATCGCCTTGCGTGACAACCGGGTGATCGGTCGCGGTAAGAAGGGCGTCACGCTCTACTACGCCGCCGACACTCTTCACGGCTCCAGCGGCAGCCCGGTCTTCAACGATCAATTCAGTCTGGTCGCCCTGCATCACGCGGGTGGTGGCCGCAACGACACCGAACTCGAAGACGGTCAGCCTGTTCCGGAGGAGTGCAATGAGGGCATCCGGATCAGCGCCATCGTCGACGCCCTACGCATCCGGCACGATCAATTGCCTTCCGGTTTACGCGATTTACTGGCCGAGGCGCTCAATCCACCGGCCGCCGACACGCCGCTCGAAGGTACCGCGGTGGCGTCCGTTCCGGTCAGCAGTCGCGACGGTGCCTCGGTGGTCGGAACGTCGCCCACGGTGGTGACCGCCGACTTGGTGTTGCCCCGGCTGGTCATCACCGGCGACATGGCCGGACTTCACTCAGCGCCGCCAGTCGGCACGATTGCCGAGGACGAATCCGACTCAGTGCGACCATCGGTCCTCGAGCGCAATGACGCACCGAACCCCGACTACAGCAATCGCTCGGGCTACGATCCGGAGTTCCTGTCCAAAGCCATTGCCGTTCCGTCGATCCCGCCGAAGATGCTGGCACTGTGCGCCGTTCCGAAGGGTCTCAAACGGTCGACAGCCAACGTGGTTTTGCGCTACCACCACTTCAGCCTGGTGATCCGTGCCGACCGGCGGATGCCGCTGTTCACCATCGTCAACATCGACGGTCGGCGATTGCGCAAGATCAACCGTTCGACGGGCGAGGTCGAGGCCGTCGAAACCTGGTACACCGACCCGCGGCTGCGACCCGAACAACAGCTCGACCAGGACGTGTTCGAACGGCAGAAGCCGCGACTGTTCGACCGCGGACACATGGTGCGTCGCCTCGATCCGGCGTGGGGCAGCCCGGTCGCCGCCAAACAGGCCGCGGACGACACTTTCCACTTCGCCAACTGCTGCCCGCAGATCTCGGCCTTCAACCAGCACCTGTGGGCCGGCATCGAGAATTACGCCCTCAACAACGCAGGGGCGGAGAAGCGTCAGATCACCGTCATCACCGGGCCGGTGTTCGGTGCCGAGGATCCGCTGTATCGGGGTGTCAACGTGCCGCGGCAGTTTTGGAAGATCGTCGTGCGGGTCAGCGCCGTCGACGGCAACCTCCGCGCCACGGCGTTTCTGGCCGATCAGAACGCGGCATTGGACGCGGCGTTCGGCTCCGACACCGAATCATTCACCGACATCGGCAAAGTCGTCATGTTCCAGAAATCCGTCGCCGACATCGAGCTCCTCTCCGGGCTGTCGTTCGGTGCGCTCCGCGACCACGACACGATGACAGTGGGACTCGAGGCCCTTGCGCCGCCGCTGGACTCGTTGGATCAGGCGGGCTGGTGAGTGTCAACAACAGGAGCGCGTCGTGACGTAGGCACACTTCTGGTTGCTCGATAGCTGTAAAACTTTGGACTTGCTGGTCCATTTTTCTCGAGTCACGCTCGTGAGGTATCAGCGTGTGACTGGAGGTGTGCAGTGAATCTCGGTGAGTTCGGTGTCTGGCAACCGGCGTATGCCACGACACCCGAAATGGCCAAGCGGATCGAGGACCTGGGCTATACGGCCCTGTGGTTGGGTGGCCCGGAGCCGGATCTTTCGGGGATCGATGAATTGCTGGCTGCCACGGACCATTTGGTGGTGGCGAGCAGCATCTACAACATCTATCGCGGCGATGCGGAAACATTGACGGCAGAGTACCGGCGGCTCGAGCGGACCTATCCGGACCGCCTGCTGCTCGGCATCGGAGTGGGCCATCCCGAACAGGTTGGCGAATACCGCACGCCGATGGCGACGTTGACCGGGTTCCTTGATGCGCTCGATGCACATGCGTTGCCCCGCGAGAAGCGGGCGCTGGCGGCACTCGGCCCGAAGATGCTGGCACTGGCGACCGAGCGCGCCGCCGGTTCGGTGCCCTACCTCGTTACGCCCGAGCACACCCGTCGCGCAAGGGCGGCGTTGGGGCCTCAGCGGATACTGGCACCCGAACAGAAGGTGGTACTCGAGTCCGACCCCGAACGGGCGCGTGCTCTCGCTCGTCCGCGGATCAAGCACCCGTATCTCGGATTGGTGAACTACACCAACAACCTACGACGACTTGGCTTCACGGATGAGGACCTCGCCGGCGACGGCAGTGACCGGTTGATCGACCAGCTCGCCGTCCACGGCGACGCGGCAACGGTCGCGCGCGGATTGCGCGATCATCTGGCCGCCGGGGCAAATCACGTGCAGATCCAGGTGGTGGGCGAGCATTCGGCGCCGCATCCGCAGATGCCGGAGGTCCTGCTCCAGGTGTATGACGACGACGCGTTCCGGATCTACGAATCCCTTGCCGGGGCTTTGGGAATCGCGCCCAGGTGATCGGTATCAGCGAGTCGTGCTGCCCGCACCCTGCCACACGGTGTCGAACGGCGCGTTACCGCTGATCCGATCGACGATCCCGGCGGTGGTGAAGTCCTTGGCCAGGCGCACCGCCTCCGGGACGCTGGACCCCTTGGCCAGGCCGGCGGTGATGGCCGCTGCCAGAGTGCATCCCGCGCCGGCGACGCGGGCGTGTCCCACCTTCGGTGCGCGCAGGATCTCAGCGTCGCTCCCGTCGAAGAGGACATCGATGGCGTCGTCACCGGGAAACTCGACCCCGCCCTTCACGACAACGTAGGTGGGGCCGAGATCGGCGATGCGTCGGGCCGCCTCGACGAGGTCCTCGATGGAGGAGATGTCATCCATCCCGGCCAGCGTGCGGGCCTCGAACAGGTTGGGGGTGACCACGCTGGCCATTGGCAGGATCTGGCGGCGCAGGGCGGTGTCGGTGTCGAGTGCGGCACCGGGCTCCTGGCCTTTGCAGATCAGCACGGGGTCGACGACGATGTGCCGCCACGGTTGGCGGGCGAGAGCCTCTGCGACGACGTCGATGGTTGCGGGCGTACCGAGCATGCCGATCTTGACGACGTCGAGGTCATACGCTGACGTCGCGGCTTCGATCTGATCGGCGATCACCTGTGGGTCGACGGCGACGAATCGGTGGCCCCAATTGTTCTCGGGGTCGAACGAAACGATGCACGTCACGGTGCCCACGCCGTAGGTGCCGTACTGCTGGAACGTCCGCAGGTCTGCCTGCAGGCCGGCGCCGCCAGTGGCTTCGGATCCGGCGATGACATAGGAGAGGTCCACCACGTGGGTGAGCGTACGCCTCGGTTGCTCGCCCTCGCGATCAGTGGCGGGTCAGGTGCTCACGGAAGAACGTGGTCAATGCGTCGAACGGGATGAGGCCCACTCGATCGTAGAGATCGACGTGACCGGCACCTGGGACGACGACCAGCCGCTTGGGTTCAGCGGCAAGCCGGTACGCGTCCTCACTGAACTCGCGCGAGTGGGCCTGTTCGCCGGTGATGAACAGCATCGGGCGCGGTGAGATGGTCTCGATGTCGGCGAACGGATAGAAGTTCATGAACTTGACGTTGCTGGTGAGCGTCGGATGCGTGGTGGTGTTCGGGCTGAAACCCCGTGCGGTGCGGTAGAAGTCGTAGAACTCGCGGTCGATCGGCGTCGACTGCGCGGTGAGCTCTTCGGGCGTGCCGGAGGTGAATTCTGCTCCGCCGCCGGAGAATTCGACGTCACGCTGTTCGGCTGCCCGCGCGATGATCTGCTTGCGCGCTTCCAGGCTGAGGCCGTTTCGCAGTCCGTCGCGGTTGGCCGCGCCCATGTCGTACATGCTCACGGTGGCGACCGCCTTGATGCGGGGGTCGATCTTGGCCGCGCTGATCACAAAGCTGCCGCTGCCGCACACACCGATCGCCCCGACTCGTTCCCGGTCGACGAACGGTTGACTGCGCATGTAGTCGACGGCGGCGCTGAAGTCTTCGGCGTAGATGTCCGGAGAGACCGCGTTGCGTGGCAGGCCCTCGCTTTCGCCCCAGAACGACAGATCCAGCGACATCGTGACGAAGCCCTGTTCGGCCATCTTGGTGGCGTAGAGGTTGGCGCTCTGTTCTTTCACCGCACCCATGGGATGTCCGACCACGATCGCCGCCGTCTTCCGGGAGCGGTCCAGGTCCCGGGGCACGAACAGATTGCCGACCACCTTCATCTGGTACTGGTTCTTGAACGAGACCTTCTGGACGTCCACTCGGTCGCTGACGAAGAAGTTGTCCGCGCCGCGTGAGGTATCGCCTGCAGCGAGGCCGGCCGTGGGTGCTGCCGGTGCGGCGCTGGGTTGTGACGGTCCGCATCCCGACGCGGTCAAGGCGGTCAGTGCGGAAAGGGCTCCGGCCAGCTTCAGCATGCTGCGTCGGCCCAGGGGAGTGATGGTCATCTCGGATCTCCTTGTCGATCGAAAATACTTGTGCGGTAGTGGATTAGCGCCAGCGCGGCGATAGGTGCCAGCGCGGTTCCGGTGATCGCCGCGCCGAGCACCGCCGGGCCGACCAGCCCCAGCGAAGTCGACAACGTGGCCGCGGCAAGGGCTGAGCCGATGGCGGTGCCGAGGTTGAACGCGGCGGTGGCCAGCGACGAGGCCAGGGTCGAGCCGGCGCCGGCATACCGCAGGGTCTGCGCGATCAGGACGGGATTGGCGCCGAGGCCGGAGGCGCCGAGCAGCACCACCAGCGCCACGGTGATGGTCGGATTGCTCGACGTCGAGGCCAGCACGAGCATCCCCACCGTGGACGACGCCACCGCCACGATGATGGTGGCCCACGGATGCCGGTCACCGAAGCGTCCGCCGACGACCGTGCCCACCAGCGCGCCGATGCCGAATCCGACCAGAACGACCGGCACGAGTGCCGTCGGGATCCCGGCCCGGTCGGTCAGCAGCGGGCTGATGAAGCTGTACATGCCGAGGAACCCGGCCTGGGCGAGCACGATCGCCGCCAGCACCACCCACATCCGCCATGAGCGAACGGCCGAAATCTGGGTGCTGATCGATCCGTCCGAGGATGACTCGCCGATCGTTGCCGGAGCCATACGCCGCACCGCCACTGCGGTGACCACCGCCAGGGCGGCCAGCATCCAGAACGGGCCCCGCCACCCGGTGAACAGGCCCGCGAACGTACCGAGTGGCACTCCGGCGACGACCGCCAGGCTCAGCCCACCCGACATCACCGCCAGCGCTCGTGCTCTGGCAGCGGGGCCCGCGACCGTCGTCGCCACCACCGCCCCGATCGCCCAGAAAGTGCCCGTCGCCAGGGCGGTGATCACCCGGGACACCGCGACGACCGTGAACGAGTCGCTGAGCGCGGCGACGATGTGACCGGCGGCGAAGACGAGCAGGGCGCCGACGAGCGTGGCCCGTGCCGGTAGGCGCAGCGTTGCCAGCGCCATGATCGGCGGGCCGATGATCATGCCGACCGCGAAAGCGGTGATGAGCATCCCGGCGCGGGTGACGTCGACGCCGAGGTCGGAGGCAACGTCGGGCAGCAGGCCGGCGAGCATGAACTCGGTCGTGCCCATCAGGAAGATCCCGGCGGCGACGACGTAGACCAGCGCAGGGAGCCGGGGTCTGTGCTCGGTGTCGACGGGTTCACGTTCGGTGGAAAGGAGCATGCTTCCAGGCAACCCGGGAGCCGAGGGATGAGGGAGTCACTGATGAAAGGTGTACTGAAAGGGCATCCCACGAGCGGGTTGCCGGTCGTACCGTCGAATGTGTGAACAACCGCACCGAGGTTCGCGAGTTCCTGACCTCGCGGCGAGCCAAGATCACCCCTCAGCAGGCGGGTCTGCCCGAGTCAGGTCAGCGCAGGGTGCCCGGACTGCGCCGCAGCGAGGTCGCCGCGCTGGCCGGAGTCAGCGTCGAGTACTACGCCAAACTCGAACGCGGCTCACTCGGCGGTGTGTCAGCGTCGGTGCTCGACGCACTGGCCCGGGCTCTACAACTCGATGACGCCGAACGTGCGCATCTGTTCCACCTCGCCCACGCCGCCGACGGCACGAGCGCCGGCATGCGTCCGCGTCGTCGCCCGAGCACCCGATGGACGCCTCGTCCCGCGCTGCAATGGGTGCTCGACGGTATCGGGCCGCCGGCCATCATTCGCAACGGGCGCATGGACCTGTTGGCCACCAATCACCTCGGCCGCGCCATGCACGCCGACCTATACGACCGCGAACCCGGTGGTGTGCCGAACTTCGCCCGGTACACCTTCCTCGATGACGACTCCCGCCGTTTCTATCCCGATTGGGACACCGCCGCCGATACCTGCGTGGCGATCCTGCGTACCGAAGCCGGACGGGACCCGCACGACAAGGCGATGCACGACCTGGTCGGCGAATTGTCCACCCGTAGCGAACAATTCAGAAGACTCTGGAGTTCCCACAATGTCAGACTGCACGGGGCGGGGACCAAGCATTTTCATCACACGGTCGTCGGCAACCTGGAACTGGCCTACGAGAGCGTCGACATGATCTCTGATCCGGGTCTGACCATGACGATCTACGTCGCCGAACCAGCGTCGCCGACCGCGCATGCCCTTGATCTGCTCGCCTCGTGGGCCGCCACCGAGGCCCACATCGATCAGAACGTGGCCCGTCAGGACTGAAAGGTAGATAGAGAATGCCCCGTCATCGTGCATTCGCCCAGGTCGACGTTTTCTCCCGGACCCCGTACCTTGGCAACCCCGTCGCGGTCGTACTCGACAGCGACGGCCTCGATGACGTTGCGATGCAACGGCTTGCGCGCTGGACCAATCTGTCGGAGACGACGTTCGTACTGCCGCCGACGAGGCCTGAAGCCGACTACCGTCTGCGCATCTTCACCCCGGGCAGCGAACTCCCGTTCGCCGGGCACCCCACGCTCGGTTCCGCACACGCCTGGCTCGGGCACGGCGGACAACCCGGGCGTGAGGGATGCATCGTGCAGGAATGCGGTGCCGGACTCGTGGAGATCCGGCAACGCGACTCCGAGGTCTACTTCCAGGCACCGCCGACGCTGCGGTCCGGACTTCTCGATGACGAGTACCTGAATCAGATCGTCGACTCGTTCGGGGTGTCCCGCGCCGACGTCCTCGCTCACCAGTGGGTGGACAACGGTCCCGGATGGGCCGTGCTCGTACTGGCCAGCGCCCAACGAGTGCTCGAACTGGAACCTGAATTGGCGCGGATCCCCATGGCCATGGTCGGCGTCATCGGCGCATATCCGCCCGGGTCGGCGCACGACTACGAAATGCGGACGTTCGCGCCCGGGGTCGGCGTTCCCGAGGATCCGGTGTGCGGCAGCATGAATGCCTCGGTAGGGCAATGGTTGACGAGTACCGGCGCCGCACCGGCGCACTACCGCGTCTCGCAGGGTGTGCGGCTCGGCCGGGCCGGCGAGATCAGTGTGGTGGCTGAATCCGATGGGACGGTCTGGGTCGGCGGTGTCACCACCACATGCTTCGAAGGCGTTGCGACGCTGTGACTCAGCGATGGACGGAGGTGTGCGCGGAAACTGCGGGGGCCACCCAGTCGCGCAGGTAGGTACGCAGGCCGGAGTCATGGCGTGACGGCCCACCCGGGTCGATGATGAATGACTGCAGTGTCCGCAGCATGAACTCGACCAGCTGGTCGAACACCGCCCCATCGAAACCGACTGCAGGCCAATCGATGTTGAAACGCCGCAGGATCGATTTGCCGAACTCGATGGCGAGGTCCGAGGTGACGCCCGCGGTGAAGGCGCTGGCCTTGCCGGGTTGCAGGACCAGGCTGAGGTAGCGGTCATGTGGAATCTGTTCAGCGGTGTAGGCGATGCCTTCGACGACGGCTTCGCTGGGGTCGGTGATCGAACCCAGTTCCGCGGCCAACCGGTCGAGGAAGCCGTCCACCGATGACACGGCGGTGCCGACCATGAGGCTCTCCTGGGTGGGGAAGTAGCGGTACACCGTCTGCCGGGTCACGCCGAGGGCCTGCGCGACCTCGGACACGCTGACCGTGCCGCGCGCGTCGATGGCCCGGCGCGCCGCGTCGATGATGCGGCGCTCGGCTTCGTCGTCGTCGGCGGGAATGTCTCCCGACCAGCCGTGCCTGCGCATCTGTCGATCGTCGCACGGATGACGATCAGATCTTGACAATACAGTCGATGGTCATTGTATGGTCAGTTTATGACCGTCACCCCAGTGAGCAGCACCGATGAGGAACTGACCCGCCGCGCTCTGCGGCACGCCGTCGAGGGGACGACGGATATGGCCGACGCGGTGCTGAAGGTGCCGTTGCACTACTACCGCGACCCGAAGATCACCGAGATCGAGGAATCCCAGATTCTGCGTCGGGTTCCGCTGGCGATCGTGCCGTCGGCTCAGATCGCGCAGAAGAACGACTTCGTCGTCCGCTCGGTGCTCGGCGACTCACTGCTGGTCACCCGCGACCGCACGGGCGCCGTCCATGTGTTCCTGAACTACTGCCGACACCGCGGTGCCATGCCCGCCTGCGGGTCCGGCAACGCGTCCCGGTTCGTCTGCCCGTATCACGCGTGGACCTACCGCAACACCGGTGAGCTGTTCATGGTGCCGGGCAAGGCCGGTTTCGACACGATGGACCCTGCGCAGTACGGCCTGGTGGAGTTGCCGTCGGAGGAGCGTCACGGTTTCGTCTGGGCGGTTCTGACCGCAGACGCCACCATCGACCTCGACGCGCATCTCGGCACGCTCGGACCCGAACTGGCGCAATGGAATTACGAAGCCTACGGCTACCACATCGACCGCGAGTTCTCCTCCGAAGTGTCGTGGAAGGGCGCGCTCGAGGCGTTCGCGGAGGGCTATCACTTCCCATTCGTCCACGGGGAGAGCCTGATCGGCCAGAACACCCTGCCGAACACCGCGATCTACGACGAATTCGGCAAGCACCACCGCATCGGATTCCCGTTCAACTGGATCAAGAATCTCGCCGAGGATCCAGGCGCCTCATACGACCCGTCGGCCAACATGGGCGTCATCTACTGGGTCTATCCGAACCTCATCCTCGCGAACAGCCCCGTCGGCGTGGAGATCATCGACATGTTGCCCGAGGGGGAGCCCACCCGCTGCACGGTGCGGCACAGCTGGATGGGACGCATCCCGGCGACCAATGACGACATGCGGGCGGGCTACGACGCCGTCTACGAAGGAGTTCACGCAGCGGTACGTGACGAGGATTTCGCGATGCTCCCGCAGTGCGGAGAAGGGGTCCGGCACGGCCAGCACGACCACATGATCATCGGCCGCAATGAAATCGCGGTTCAGCACATGATCAAGGTGTTCGCCCACGAGTTGGGTGTCGCGTTGGCCTAGGCTGGCGTGTCACTTGCCCGGCAACGGCCGCATCGCCTGCAGGGCGATGCCGGGCACCGAGTTCGCCAGGTCCGGGCGCTGCTTACCGAACGCCCGCATTGTTCGATAGAACGACCAGACCTGCCGTGGGGTAGGAACTTTCGGCACCCAGGCCAGCTCCCAGTGGATGCCGTTGATCGGATCGTCGAAGAAGACCGCGTAATAGCCTGGCCAGTACTGGGGGTAGTCCTTGGGCTCATCGGTGACCGGGATATCGCGGGCGATCAGGAAGTCGCGGTGAAAATGGTCTACTTCCTTGCGGTTTCGGGCCCATAGCGCGATGTGGTTGATGCCGACGGCCTGGTCGGTATGGGTGAGCTTGTCACCGGTGCGTGCGGGCTGGATGCCGATGTAGCTGTGTGGGTTGACGAATCGCGTCATGTAGTAGATCGATTGATACTCCATGTTCAGCGAGGAGAAGCTGCTGAACCCCAGCCAGCCGAACATCGCGTCGTAGAACGCGATCGATTCGTCGTAGTCCAACACCGCGAACTCGACATGATTCACTCCGCGCCACCGCATCGTTCCCCCAGGACTCGACTACTACCGAATGTAGTACTTATGAACCGCGCTGTGAAGCCCTTGTGTACGCCGTTTTCTGCCGCTGGGTCGTGGCCAGTGCGGAAGAGCAACCCTGCAGTGGAAACGGCGCGCCGGCACGTCGAGATCCGCTGTTTCTGCCAGCCGCCGCTCAATTTCTGCCATCGGAATTAACTGCGCTGACCTGCGTGTTGTGGAAGTCAGACCGGGTAGGAATCCCCCGAACCGATGGACAGACGTCCGAACCGCGACACACACGCCACGGCTCGAACGCCCAAGAACGAAGGGCTTCGACATGAAGAAGATTGGTTTTGCGAGCATGATCGCCACAGGGTTCGCCGCCGCTATCGTCGGCCTGGCCGCCCCGGCGCAAGCTGATATCTCCCACCACCAGTGGGTGCACGACATCCAGCAGCATGCCAGCACCGGCGCCGTCACACCCGTGTTCGGCAACGGTCGCTGACACAGGACACCAGCGAGGGGCGCCCATACCGGGCGCCCCTCGCTTGTCGTCGGCACCGAATCGCCGGAACGTAGGGTGGCGGAATGACCACCACCCACCGGCTTGCAGTGATCCCGGGCGATGGCATCGGCAAGGAAGTGGTGCCCGAGGGACTCAAAGTGCTGGACTCCGCGGCGGCCGCTTTCGGTTTCGCCATCGACTACGAACAGTTCGATTACGCGTGCGCGGAGTACTACACCGATACCGGCGCGATGCTGCCCGACGGGTGGTTCGACGAGTTGAGTCGCTTCGATGCGATCTACTTCGGCGCCGTCGGTTGGCCGGGCGTTGTGCCCGACCATATTTCGCTGTGGGGCAGCCTCCTGCAGTTCCGCAGGCATTTCGACCAGTACGTCAATCTGCGTCCGGTCAAACTGATGCCCGGCGTGAAAAGTCCGCTGGCCGGCCGGGAACCCGGCGACGTCGACTTCGTCGTCGTACGGGAGAACACCGAGGGCGAGTACTCGAGCATCGGCGGCAAGATGTTCGAGGGCACCGACCGCGAGACGGTGGTGCAAGAGACGGTGATGACCCGCGTCGGTGTCGACCGGATCGTCAAGTACGCGTTCGAGCTTGCCCAACGTCGCCCCGACAGGCACCTGACCTCGGCGACGAAGAGCAACGGTATCTCCATCACGATGCCGTACTGGGACGAACGCGTCGAGCTGATGAGCCAGCGGTTCCCCGGCGTCGAGGTGGACAAGTTCCACATCGACATTCTTGCGGCGAATTTCGTTCTGCACCCTGACTGGTTCGACGTCGTCGTCGCGAGCAACCTCTTCGGCGACATCTTGTCGGATCTGGGCCCGGCGTGCACCGGTACGATCGGCATCGCCCCGAGCGGAAACATCAACCCGGAACGGCGATTTCCGAGCTTGTTCGAGCCGGTTCACGGCTCCGCGCCCGATATCGCCGGGCGCGGGGTGGCCAACCCGATCGGTCAAATCTGGAGCGCGTCGTTGATGCTCGACCACCTGGGTGAGCCCGACGCCGCGGCTGCGATCCTGACTGCCGTCGAGGATGTGCTGGCCCGTGGGGGCGACATCCTGACTCCCGACATGGGTGGATCCGCGACGACGAGCGCGCTGGGCACCGCGGTGCGCGATCAGCTACAGGCGATTGTTTCTGCTACGCAGTAGGTGATCTATGCCGACATCTGGCAGAGAAAGTCGGGCCCTCCGACGTAGACGATCCCGGACGGGTACGGTGCGGAGGCGGCGCGGGCGATGGTCGTCGCCAACTCCCGGTCCGACATCACCTCGCCGGACACTACGGTGAAATCGATTCCCCGCCGGTTGAATTCGGTCCGCATCGCGTAGAGCGCGGTTTCACCGGCACGCTTGCTCGCCGCGATCGGTCCGTAACCCTTCGGCACGGCCTTGTTCGGGAAGAAGTGGGCCTGATGACTGGTGACGAACACGATCTGGCCGCCCACCGGCATCAGCGGCAGGGCCAGCTTGGCCAGGCGGCGCTGCGCATCGCGATTCAGCCGCATCGCGTAGCCCGGATCGGTGCCCGGCTCCAGCCCGGTCGACGCGTTGAGCACCAGGACGTCCAAGCGGCCGAACTCGCGGCCCACACGTTCGATCATCGCGGCGGCGGCCGCTTCGTCGGAGATGTCGGCCCCCAGCGTGGAGGCGTGACCGCCCGCACGGCGGATCGCATCGACGACCGAGTTGGCCCGTTTGGCCTTCTCGCGGTAGTTGACGACGACATGGGTATCCGGACCGGCGAGCTGTTGGGCGACGTCGGCGCCGATACCTCGGGATGCGCCGGTGACAAGAGCGATCCTGGTGTGTGCTGCAGGCTGCATGTCGGGTTCCTTCCGTCACTGCCGAGGGCGGTTGGTCCGAGTTGACCTGTGATAGCACCTTGGGTGTGTCCGTGTTCACACCGCCCTGAGCACCCACCGTACACCAACTCTAAGAAAAATAAGGCTCTCTTAAGGTCACGGTAAGGGCAATGTCGTGTCCCAAGTGTGTTGCCGAGCGACGCGGCTTAACCTGACCTCATGACTGGCCAACGTGTACCCGGCGGGGTGGTGCATAAGTTGCCCGCGGATCTGCGCGACGCCCTGATCGGCAATGACACGGCGCTGGCCGCGTGGAAGGACATCACGCCGCTCGCGCGCAACGAGTTCATCTGCTGGGTCGAGGACGCCAAGCAGCAGGTGACGCGCGAGCGACGCATCCGCCGCACACAGGAGGAGCTGGAGGAAGGTCAGCGGCGACCGTGCTGTTGGCCCGGGTGCAAGCACCGCGAGCGCACCGGCAAGTAGCCGCTCGGCGCTACCGGATCGACAGGCCGGTGAGCGCGCGGGAGATCACCAGGCGCTGGATTTCGCTGGTGCCCTCGAAGATCGTGAAGATCTTGGCGTCCCGGTGCATCCGCTCGACCGGGTAGTCGCGGGTGTAGCCGTTGCCGCCGAGGATCTGGATCGCCTCATCGGTCACATAGACCGCGGTCTCGCTGGCCACCAGCTTGGCCATCGACCCCTCGGCATTGTCGAACGCCTGGTTGTTGCGCGCCATCCACCCGGCCCGCCACACCAGCAGCCGCGCCGCGTCGATCCGGCTCTTCATGTCGGCGAGCTTGAACGCCACGGCCTGGAATTCGCCGATCTTGCGACCGAATTGCTCACGCTGGCAGGCGTAGTCGAGGGCGTACTCGTAGGCGGCGCGAGCAACGCCGACCGCCATGGCGCCGACCGAGGGTCGGGTGCGCTCGAAGGTCTTCATCGCGGCCTGACCGCCGGCCGAGGCGCCGGACTTCACCCGCGCGATGCGGGCCTCGAACTTCTCCCGCCCGCCCAGGATCAGATCCTCGGACAGCCGGACGTTGTCCAGCACGACCTCTGCGGTGTGCGAGGCCCGGATACCGTGCTTCTTGAACTTCTGTCCCTGGCTCAGGCCGTGGGTTCCCGGCGGGATGATGAACGTGGCCTGTCCGCGGGAGCCGAGTTCGGGATAGACCGAGGCGACCACGATGTGGACGTTGGCGATACCGCCGTTGGTGGCCCAGGTCTTCGTCCCGTTGAGCACCCACTCGCTGGTGGCCTCGTCGAACCGCGCGCGGGTGCGGATGGCGCCGACATCGGAACCGGCATCGGGTTCCGATGAGCAGAAGGCGCCCAGCTGAGGCTCGCCCGGCGTGCCGAACATCGGCGCCAGCCACGTGCCGATCTGCTCGGGAGTTCCGTTGCCCGCCAAGGCCGCTGCGGCCAGACCCGTGCCCAGGATCGACAGCGCGATACCCGCGTCGCCCCAGAACAGTTCCTCGAACACGGTCAGCATGCCGAGTCCGGAGGGCTCGGCGGTCTGCTGGGCGAACAACTCCGGGGAGTAGAGCCCCACCTTGGCGGCCTCCTGGATGACCGGCCATGGCGTTTCCTCGCGCTCGTCCCATTCGGCGGCGGCGGGACGCACGACATCGGCGGCGAACTGGTGCACCCAGTCGCGGACCTCGATCACGTCGTCGCTCAGTTGCATGGAGAACGTCACGGTGGCTCCTGAAATATGTTGGTGGTCAGTTGTTTTGAGAGCGGTGTTGCCTGATCGTGCTGACGGTCTGGGTGACCCAGGCCTCGAAGAAACGTTCGTGGTCGACATTGCCCGGCAAGCGCCCGGTCAGCGCCTGCAGTGTCGCTGCATAGGAGAGCCCCGCGATGGCGACCGCCGCGGTGGCCTCGGGATCGGGGATCTGGAAGCGGCCGGAGCGATTGGAGGCGGCCAGTTCATCGGCGAACCGCTGATAGGCGTTGTCGGTGATGACCTGCCACGTTTTCTCGTCGAGCTCACCGAGCTCATCGGGTTCACGCAGCATGACCCGCAGCAGTTCCTCGCTTTGGGTCAGGTTGGTCCAGATCAATTGTCCGGCACTGCGGACCGCCTCTTCGACGGATTTGGGATTGCCGGCGTCGTACTGCTCCCGCGCGGTCACGATCGCGTCGATGCGGTGCGAGACCGCCGCCTCGAGCAGTTCGCGTTTGGAGCCGAAGTGCTTGTAGAGCGCACCCGATCCGGGGGCCAGGCCGGCGGCCTGCTGGATGTGGGCCACCGATGTCGCCGCATAGCCCTTGGCGGCAAACAGCTTGAGTGCTGTGGCCAAGAGTCGGTCCCTTCCGGATGACATGGTGAGAGAGTACTCACTCACCAAGTTGGCGGCAAACAGCCCCCTCGCGCCCGCCGGAACGATAGGTTCACCTGGACTGTTTCGGTCCGACGGGGGAGGCGCGACGATGGCAATGCTGACACGACACGACAAGATTTTGTGTGGCACCTATGCGGTGATCGCGCTGGTGGCGTTTGTCGCCACCTGGTGGAACAACATCGGCTTCTTCACCACCGAAAGTACGAGCCTGATCGACTTCGTCCGCAGTGGCTACGTCAACTACGGGGCGTCCTCGCTCACCAATGACCTGCTGTTGATGGGGTTGGCGGCATTTGTCTTCATGATCGTCGAGGCACGCCGGATCGGAATCCCGAAGGTGTGGATCTACCTTGTGCTCAGTGGGGTCATCGCGGTGAGCGTGGCATTTCCGCTGTATCTCATCCGGCGGCAGTTCGTGTTGGCGGAGCGGCGGGATGGTAGTGGTGGCGTCGTTCGGAGTTGAGTTCGATGAGTTGGAGCACCAAGCTCGGTGCGATTACGTGCTTCGCATCGATTGCGCTACTAGCCACAGGATGTCACGTGAGCGATCCCTATAAGCCCACAGATGCCGGCCAAGCCAGCCAGGCAGCAGATGCTCTGAAAGCGCTGCCGTCACTTGAAGACACTCGCACGCAAGTGGAGTCAGCCCTCGAAAAGCTCGGTCAGCAGATCACTGCGATAGCTCCGTCTGTGACATGGGAATGGCGACGTACAGACAGCAAAGGCGGATGCAATCCACCGTACGAGCAATCCGACGGCCAACTGTTACTGCTACGAAACTACGTATCCGACACCCCAATTCCGGAACAGAACTGGAAGCAGGCTGCCGACTTGGCGCAACTAGTCGCCTCTTCGTTAGGCGCAACGGAGCTCATCGTATTCAAGGGCCAACCCAACGATCACGATCTGCTATTCAGTAGCGAGACCGGGACAACGCTGCGCTTCGGATCCCAAGCCGCAGCGCTGATCACCGGCAGCACCGGGTGTCGACTGCCAAGCAAGTACAGGTAAGAATCCGGCCTGACGCGTTTGGTGTTTGTTTTCGGGATCACCGGATCCGATCGATGTGCTCGACAGTCATCGCACCCCAGATCCGTTCTGTCACTGACCTGCTTCGATAGCAGCCACCTTTGTGGCCGCTTCTTCTCCGCACAGGCGTTGCAGGTCGATGGGCCCGCCGGCGAGCAGGGCATCGATGCGCATGTGCAGGTCTCCTGAGGTGATGTGTGCGTAGAGGTTGGCTCCAGGGCAGGCTGTGTCGGCGAAGTCGCGGTGCCCGCCCAGGGTGCCGCTGGCAAGGTGGAATTGTTGGGCTGCCCAAGCGAAAGCCGTTGCTGCACCGTCGAGTTGCGCTTCAGTGACGGGTTCTTGGTCGAAATCCCCCTCGCATAGGACCAGGAAGTGCCCGGCCGGGTCGTAGTTGGTCGCGGTGTCGCCGGCGAGCTCAGGGGTACGGAGTTCGTAGATGTTTCCGTTGCGGTCGACGCCCACGTGGTAGGCGATGTCGATCCATCCTCGGTCGTCCTGGTGGTACTGCTGGTGTTGACGTAATCGGCTGGGGGCGTGGCGATTGTCGCCGAGGACAACAGCGGTGTGGTGCAGCGTCATCCGGTTGATGGTGTGCGGACGCCCAGCAGGCCGAGCCGGTGCGGCACCCCAGGCTTGCCTGCAAATCTCGACCATCGGCTGGCCGCCGGTCGTCGTAGTGGTTGGCGGGCTCGGTTCTAGCGGTAGCGGACTTACGGCAGCAGGTTCTGCGGACAGCCCCGGCGCGTGGCTGCTTGAGTGCGCGGAGGACGGAGTGGATTCGGCATTGTTGGCGCAGGCACCCAGCGTCGCGGCCAACCCGAGGCTGCCGCTGAGCTGTAGCAACTGCCGACGGCTCAGGGTGTCAAACCAGCGCCCGGATCCACGACTGGGCTGCGTCTGCATCGTGGTCACGATACGCAGCCGCCCGGCCGGCCACGGGCACGTTGGCAAAACTCTCGAGCCACAGGTTCGGAGAGAACCCGGTACAGCGATGGGCCGCAAAAGGCCTGATCAACTCACATCTGGGTGGGTAGTATTCGCCCATGCCAATTGCTGACGGCGAGGTGTTCGCCGGCTACCGCATTGTGCGGTTATTGGGAACCGGGGGGATGGGCGAGGTTTACCTCGTGCAACACCCACGGCTGCCGCGGCAGGAGGCGCTGAAGATCCTGCCGCCGGCCGTGAGCGCGGACCCGCAGTTTCGCGCCCGGTTCGCTCGCGAGGCCGATATCGCCGCGACGCTATGGCATCCGCACATCGTGGCGGTGCACGACCGCGGTGAGGACGACGGCCAGCTGTGGATCACGATGGACTACGTCGAAGGCAAAGATGCCGCCCAACTCCTGCAGGATCGATACCCGCATGGCATGCCGCCTACGGAAGTGTTCAAGATCGTGTCGGCCATCGCGGAGGCACTCGACTACGCCCACGAACGCTATCTCCTGCATCGCGACGTCAAACCCGCCAACATTCTGCTCACGGACCCTCGCCACGGTGATCAGCGGATTGTATTGGCCGACTTCGGTATCGCCCGCGACACCTTTGATTCCAGCGGGTTAACTGCCACCAATGTCACTGTGGGATCCGTCGCCTACGCCGCACCAGAACAACTCACCGGCCAGTCACTGGATGGCCGCGCGGACCAGTACGCCTTGGCAGCCACCGCGTTTCATCTACTCACTGGCACGGTGCCGTTCTCCAACACCAATCCGGCGGTGGTGATCGGGAATCACTTGTCCTCGCCACCTCCGCGGTTGGCCTCTATCCGGCCCGATCTCGGTGACATCGACGACGCGCTTGGCAAGGCGATGGCCAAAGAGCCACACCAACGGTTCGACACCTGCCGCACCTTCGCTGCCGCACTCACTCAACGCGGTGCCCGCACCGCAGGCCCGGGCGATGTCACCCAGCTCGCCGTCCCGGCGTCAGCCGCGCCCACCATGTACGACTTCGCGCCACAACCGACTCCAGAAGCGGCTGCGCGCGAGAATCATTCATCACGGCGGTGGGCGCTAATCGCTGGCGCAATCGCCGCCGGATTGCTGGCCGTCGCACTGGTTGCCTTCATTGCTGCTCGACTAGGGCAACCATCGCCGCCGGCTGCACAACCTCAACCGACGGCCTCACCCTGGCCGGAAACCATCGACACCCCAGCACCGCCACGAACCGTCACCCAGACCGCGCCGCCCAAGACGGTGACCCAACCGGCCCCCGCTCCGGGACCACCGAAGCAAACGGCGCCACCACGGACGGCGTCGGCGCCCTTCGGCGATTTGGGTTTGCGCCAACCCATCAGCAGGCCAGCGTGCAACGGTCAGTACATCGTCATCTTGGGTTCCGTCACCACCCCGGGCCTCTACGAGGCTGGAGTGCAACGACTTTTGGATGCCCACCCTGGCGCCTTCTACCTGCGTACCGATCAATCCTGCCCGTCGCTGCGGGCGGCCACCGAAGACGGTGACCCGATCTACGCCGTATACATCTTGGGCGGAACCACCCTTGCTGAGGTTTGCTCTCGGGTGTGGGCCGCCGGTGGTGACGCCTACGGCAAAGTACTGGACTACACCACCGATCCAGGCGTCCGCGTCGATTGCTGAACGAACCGGCTGGGCGATAGTTTGGCCCGACCGATGTGACTACCGGACGCGCCGCTGTTTTTGGACGACGCGTGAGGCAAATCCGTGCGACATCACGTGAGACACCGCGCCTCAAAAGTTCAACTGTCTAGTTCAATCTTCGCTGCAACTACATAGCGGCGGACAGCCCTCCTGGTTGAATTTCCTGGCTGAGCGTATCGCCGGATGGGTCGCTGAACCCCTCGATGTGCCCTCGGGGCGAAGCCCATGGTTTGGCGATGTAGTGGCGGGGGAATGCACCCGTGATCGCGGCGACGGGCAGATGCCCAGGACCGACCGAGAGGACACGCAATGACCACCGACTACGACGCACCCCGCCAGAAGGAAACCGAGGACTCGGTCGACGAGTCCTTGGAAGCGCTGGCCGGCCGGGGCAAGGATGCCGCCACCGCGGCGATCGACGTCGACGAGGCCGATGCGCTCGATGACTTCGAACTACCCGGGGCCGATCTCTCCGGTGAGGAGCTCACCGTCCGGGTGGTGCCGAAACAGGCCGACGAGTTCACGTGCTCGAGTTGTTTTCTCGTGCAGCACAGCCATCGCCTGGCCAGGGGCGGTGCCGACAATCCGATCTGCGTCGACTGCGCCTGACCACCGGCATCGGCCGCGACGCGCTGATTCGAAGGCACGGTTGGCGGGAACGCTGAACCAATGGCTACTTATCGAGTTCTCAACCCCAAAGGCGAAGTCGTCGACACCAAGGACATCGAGAGTGCCGACGACGCCCACGCCTGGTTCGTCGACCAGAAGGCTGAGCCCGAGCTGGGCTGGCGCATGGAAGTGCTCTCGGCTGACGGCGACTGGGCGTTCTTCGACGACAGCGAGGGCGACCGCAAGTACTGAGCGGCCCGCTGACCGCGGCGGCGTTGTCAGTCCGTGAGCCCGAGCATCCGGCGAGTCATCTGGTTCAACTGGACTCTGAGCGTCTCGCCGTCGATGTCGGCGAGCAGAGGATGCATGACGGCGACGCTGATCGCACTTGAGAGCATCGCGGCGTGGAGCCGGGCTTCGACGCCGGCTTCGGTGCCCAGGAGCGCCGCGAAGAGGCGTTCGATGAACCGCTGAAACGGCTCGTATTCGGCCTGCAGGCGAATGATGACGGGATCGAACATCGGAATGCTGAAGGCGCCGCGGCGGTCGATGGCCTGCTCGATCATCCGGTCGAGCAGAACCTCACGGGCCTGACGGGCGGACCCCTCGGCCTCGGCTTCCTCGAGCGCTTCCTCGAGGAAGCCCATCTCCCGTTCGGTGATCGCGATGACGATCTCTTCCTTGGTCTTGAACTGCCGATACACAGCGGCCTTCGTGACGCCCATTTCGTCGGCGATCATCTGCAACGACGTTCCGCTGACGCCCTGATTGGCAATGAGTTTCAGCGCCGCGTCCATCACCCGCGTTTGAGCAGCGGTGCGTGTGATCGCACTGAAGGTGCGGGCCTCCCGGGTGGATGTCACAGCGTCAACGGTAACCGACGATTGACCGTCGAGTAGCCGATCGGCTACCGTTCAAGTTGCCGATCGGCAACTAACGTCACGCATGAAGAGAGTCCCACGATGAGACGACCTGACGGTGAGTTGATCCTCCTGGGCACGTTGCCCGTGGTGGCAATCATCTGGATCTCCGCGTTCCTGCTGTTCCCGGGATTCGTACATCCGATGTCCCCCAACATGTCTGCCGAGCAGGTCGCGAGTTTCTATCAGGACGAAGCCGCGCGGATCCGCTACAGCATGATCCTGTTCAACTGGTTCGGCGTCGGTCTCATCCCGATCGTGATCCTGCTGGCGATGCAGGTACGCCGGATGGCTCACCGCACGCCGATCGTCTCCTACAGCTTGATCGCCGCGGCCGGAGGTCCGCCGACGCTCTTCCTCATCGCCAACATGTTCTGGCTGCTTGGCTCATTCCGGCCGGACCGCGCCCCCGAACTGACCCAGGTGCTCAACGATCTCGGGTGGCTGACCTTCACGCTGCTGGTGCCGTACCTGATCGCCCAGTGCCTGCTGCTGGCGCTCGCGATCTTCTGGGATCAGCAGGAGCGGCCGGTCTTCAAACCGTGGGTGGCCTACTTCAATCTTGCCGTCGCCGCCGCGCTGGTCCCCGCCACATTCACCGCGCTCTCATTCGACGGACCCCTGGCCTGGGACGGGCTGTTGTCCTTCTGGCTCAAGAACATCGCCATCGCGGTCTGGATCGTGGTGATGGGAGTCGTTCTCGCCCAGGCGATCAGGCAGCAGCGGGCGACAGACAAGGTGCCCGCATGACCGGCTCACGGTTGAGCAGACTCAGGTGGAACGTCCGCTATCACCCCAAACGCGAACTGTGGTTCGCCTGGTACGTGATGGTGTTCTTCTACCAGCTCTACGGTGTGCTGTTCTTCTTCGTCACCCGCGTGCAGCCACCGCCGAGCCCGGCCTGGGATACCCCGACGGTCGTGCATTGGGTCACCGACCACCGGTTCGGTGTTCTCGCCGGCTTCGGCGTCGTCTTCCTCATCACAGGCTTGTGCGCACCGATGAATGCGCTCCTGGCCTATTCGATGCGACGCATGTCGGTCAGTCCCGTCTTCGCGTACTCGTACCTGATCATGTACTCGCTGAGTGCGATTCCCGGCATGCTCGTCATGGCCATCGCCATGACCGCCGCCGCGCTCCGGCCCGACCGCGACCCTGAGATCATCCACTGGCTCTACGAATTCGCCTTCCTGTCGTTCAGCGGCACCATGGGGGTGTTCCTGATCGGCTCCCTGGTGTGGATGACGGCGATCCTGCTCGACAAGAACCGGGTGTTCCCGAAGTGGTTCGGCTACCTCAACCTCTGCAACGCGCTGACCGAAGTAGTCGTCGCACCGGCCTGGATCTTCCAGCGCGGCGCGTTCGCCTGGAACGGCGCGATCGCCTGGTGGGTCAACATGGTCGTATTCGTCACCTACACCGGCGTTTTCATCGTGCTGCTGCGCAGGATGATCGAGCGTGAGGACTTCGGCACCGGTCCGCTACCCGAGCTTGAGGAGCGACAGGCCGGCGGGACACAGATGACGGTGGAGGCGGTCCGATGACCGATCACGTCGAAGCCGCCCGCACCCGGTCGGTGCCCGGGCAGCCCGACATGTGGATGTTCGTGCTCTTCGAATCGCTGCTGTTCACCGCGTACTTCTCGGTATATCTGGTGTCACGCACCCAGAGTCCAGAGCTCTTTCTGCAGTCACAGTCTCATCTGGACTTGCGGGTGGGTGTGGTCAATACCGTTGCGCTGCTGCTGAGTTCGTGGGCCATCGCCCGGTGCGTCCAGGCCGCCCGCGAGGCAAACTACCGTTCCGCGTTGACGAACGTGTTCCTGACGGTCGCGTTCGGCGCCGTCTTCCTGGTGGGCAAGATCATCGAGTGGGTCGCACAGATTCGCCTGGGTAATACGTTCACGAGTGACGAGTTCTTCCAGCACTACTTCTTCCTGACATCGATCCACTGCATCCACGTGCTGATCGGTTTCGTGGTGCTGGGTGTGGTCCTCTATCAGTTGCGTAGCCCTGCGCGGCGCTCTCAGCAACTCATCGAAACCGGTGCCACCTATTGGCACACCGTCGATCTCCTCTGGGTCCTGATTTTCGCGTTGATCTACGTGGTGAGGTGAGTTGTGCGCACCAACTTCAACAAGAGGCTGCTCATCGTCTGGTTGGTCTTGACGGCGATGACGCTCGCCTACGTATGGCTCGACGAAGCCGTCGATGAGAACGGCACGCTGAAAGCCAGCACTGTCGTCACCGTCAGCGCGATCGTCATCGCACTTGTCAAGGTGCGCATCATTTTCCGGGAGTTCATGGAGGTTCGCCATGCGCCGGCGTTGCTGTGCCGCCTTACCGACGGATGGGTGGTTCTCATCGGAATCTGCCTGCTCGGCAGCTACTTCGTCGGCTCAGTGGTCGCCGGCTAAGTCCCGTAGAGATGGAGCGCCCGGGCGGATTCGGTCGCGATCTCGCCGCTCAGCTTCGCGATCGGCGGACCGCCGCGTTGATGGATGACGTTGGCCAGGACGGCGACATAGGTGTCCGATCCCGGATCCATCCACAGCGTCACGCCGGTGAACCCGGTGTGGCCGAAGCTGCCCACGGGAAAGATCAGCCCGCGCGGTCTGGAATGGGCGGTATCGATATCCCAGCCGAATCCGCGCAGGTCTTGCCCGTCGATCGCCGGGTAGTGCGGTGCCAACAGCGGATCGGTGGTGTTAGGGGTGTTTTCGACAGCTCGGCGGGTGGCGTTGTCGGCCGCCTCGACCTGGTCGGCGGTGTGGCCGGGTTGTTGCGGAGTCGTCATCAACTCGACGGTCTCCTGCTTCAGCGGAAAGGTGCTGGGGCGGCCTGCGAGACGATCGAGCAGGGCTTGCGCGAACCGGCCGACATCGCTGACCGTGGCGAACACGCCGGCGCTGCCGGCCACCCCGCCCATGCGGCGTGCCGTCGGGTCGTGCACGGTCCCGCGCAGTGGGCGGCCGTAGTCGGGGTTGAGGCCCGGGGTGTCTTCGTCGAGCGCCGTCGGTGCGATGCGGGACAACAGGTCGGTGCTCCACGTACCCTCCGGGCAGTCATTCACCTTGGGCGCGTCCGGATCGAAGGCGATGGCCGTTCCCCGGATCTGATGTGGGCCACACGCTTTCGCCGCGGGAAGATAGCGGGTCTCTGACAACCCAAGTGGTGCAAAGACATTGTCCCGCACGTATTGATCCAAGGGCCGGCCGGTGATCCGTTCGATGATCGTGCCCACCAGAATGAAGTTGATGTCGGAGTAGTGGAACAACTCCCCGGGTCCGTACACCACCCACGCGCCGAGTGCCCGGTGAATCCCTTCGGCCTTGTCCGCCTTGTCGAGACCCCACGGACCGTCCAGGCTCAGATCACCCGCTATGCCCGAGGTGTGGGTGAGCAACATGCGAACCGTCACCTGCGCGCGGCGTGGGTCATCGGTGGGGTTGAAGTCCGGCAGGTAAGTCTGCACCGGGTCGTCGAACGTGACCTTGCCCTGCTCGTAGAGCTGCATGAAGGCCGTCGTCGTCGCGATGCTCTTCGACAGCGAGGCCAGGTCGAAGATCGTGTCCTCGGTCATCGGCTCGGCGGGAGCGGGCACCCCGTCCAGCCCCGGTTCACCGTCGAGCTTGCGCGAACCGTACGCCTGGCGGAAGACGACATTGCCACCGTGTCCGACCTGAACCACCGCACCGGGCAGCCGATGGGCCGCAATCGAATCGTTGACCAGTTTCGAGACCGGAGTGAAGTCACCCGTCGGAACGACGGCGGCCAAGGTCGGCACGGGGACGTTGGGTGCCGGCGCGGTTGTGGTCTGCGTGGGGCTGCTGGCCACCGGTGGCGGTGCTGATTGTCCGCATGACGTGGTCGCGGCGATCGTGAACACGACGGTTCCGACGACGCAGAGCCGGGTTAGAAGTGATCGCGACACTGTCACCAGAACGACGGTAGCCGTGGGAGTGCACCCGATGCGTTTGGCACCTCGAACCGGCCGTTCCAGACCGCAGAGCGGGTATAGGCTGCCATGCAATCACAAGTAGTTGAGATTGCAGATGAAGGCAGACGCCATGACCACGGTGCAGCATCCCGAGATCGACTTCGCGAAGCCATGGGCACCGCACCGGCTGCGGATCTACACAGGCACCGGCTTGTTCGTCGGCATCATGTTCGTCCTGCTGACGATCGCGGTCAGCGTTCACCTCATTCCGCCGACGTTCACCGTCGATGTCGTCGCCAACCTGGTGTTCGGCATTCCGGTGATGCTGCTGCCGTTCGTGATCCTGTGGGACGCGCCGGGGGAGCAACGGACCCGCGTCGGCAAGGCGGCCGAACTCACGCTTTTCTACATCCCGTTCACCGCAGGCAGCCAGATCGGGTACGAACTGATGTTCTTGATCGGACATCCACTGGGGCTGTGGGCACCGACCGATGACCCCGGCTGGAAGTGGCTCTGGTGGCAGTACGGTTTGGCCGACACCCGCTACGTCAGCGGAAACCCGTGGGTCTTCGCCCTGGAGATCGTGGGCGTGTGCACCGGGGCGACGGTATTCGTGATGTGGACCAAGCTGATCAGCTCCGACCTGCCCACCGAATCGCGGATCCGGTGCTTGTGGGTGGCGTTCGCCGGCATCGCGGTTTTGATGAGCAGCACCGCCGTCTACTTTTTGAGCGAGGTCGGAGCCGGCTTCGACGACATCGGGCAGGGCGCGTTCGGGTTCTGGTTCAAATTCATCGGCGAGAACGTGCCATTCATCGTTCTGCCGCCACTCGTTCTCTACGCGATCTACCTACAGATCGACTACCTCACCCGGCGCTGTGGCGAATATGCAGCCTCTTGAGGCGTTTCAGCGTTGTCATCACCGCAAGCTGCAGATTCGCCACAGCGTGCCGCAGAACACCTGGACCCGGCGAGCGACAACGATTGCACCTAGGATTTCGGTCAATATCAAGCAGTAATCCTCGACTTAGTGTTCCGCCGCGTCCCGCGACGGCGTCCGCGGCTCAAGGTGTTTCGCCCATCCCGACGCGCACACCGCCGTGCAGACCAACGCCAGTACGCCGACGAATGTCAGCATCACCGGATAACTGAACCAGTGCGCCAGCGCCGCGAGCGCCGCCGGCAACAGGAAGCCCAGATAGGCCAGGGAGTAGTAGACCCCGGAGATCCCGGCGAGTTCGTCGGGCGGCGCAATGCGTTGGATCTCAAGCAGACCCGACACGATCGCGATGCCGTACGCGCTGCCGAGCAGCATCGCCACCAATGGGGCGACGAGTGCGGAGCGGGTGACCGCGGTGGCCACCGCGGCGAAGATGCCCAGCGCCATCAAGGCCATCGACACCACCACGGCCCGCGAGCTGGACACGTCATCGAGGCGCCGCGCGACGGGTTGGATCAGCACGCCGCAGCCAAGGGTCAGCACCGTCAGACCGACGGTGTAGAGCAACGCCCAGGACCCGAGTTGATCGGCGACCAGCGACGGCACCACCGCGTAGGCGATGGCCGCAGAACCAAAGATCCACGGCGCCATGGGAACAACGACATGCAGGAACCGGCGGTGGCCGGCGGCGGGCACCTTCAACCCATCCAGGAAGGGCCGAGAAGTCGTCGGAGAGCGCGTCTCGACGGTCCGATTCCACACCGCCCACAGCACCGGCACGCACAGTGCCGCGTGAACCAGATAGGTCAGCACCAGCGGCAGCGGCGCGTACACGGTGAGCACTCCGGCGAACAACGGGCCGACCCCGAATCCCAGCGACAGGCAGATCGAGGCCCGCCGCGCACCCGCGCCGGGCGACGCGTCGTCGAAGGGCGGCCTGGACAGTTCGGTGATCCAGGCCGATCCGACCGCCATCGCGATACCGACGGCCACGCCGCTGAACAGCCGGCCGACGAACAGGGCCGGAAATCCCCAGTAGTCGCCGACCGCCAGGATGAGACTGCCCAGCGCCGCACTGATGACGCCGGCGGCCATGACATTGCGCCGACCGTGGCGGTCCGACAACGTCGACGCGATCAGCAGGCCCGGGATCAGGCCGAGCACGTAGGCGCCCAACAGGATGTCCACGTCCACCCGGGTGTAGCCGGAGTGTTGGGCGTAGGCGATCAGCAGCGGGGTGAATTGGTTTCCGCCCCAACCGATGCAGAAGACGGCGATGGCCACGGCGAGCCAAGGCTGGAGACGGTGCCGAACCCGCTCCGGCGCCTCAGGGGGCTCGAAAGCGACAGCGGTCATGCCAGCACCACGCGGTAGGTCGCTTCCAGATGTGCGAGGAGGGCGGCCTCGAAGCCGGCCACATCGCGTCGGCCGATGGCGTCCGCCAATTGCGCGTGCTCGCCGATCAATTCGGTCAGCCGGGCGGAGTCCGAGCGGGCGGCGTCGGCCATCATGCGGCGCTGCCGGTCGCTGAGCGACCCGTAGAAACGCCCGCCGATGGTGTTCCCGGCCACCTCCACGATGCGGCGGTGAAAGGCGTCGTCGGCGGCGGCGAACTGATCGGCGTCCCCGATCGCCGCGCCATGGCGCTGCCGGTCCACCAATTCGGTCAGTTCGCCGAACAGTGTGTCGATGGCGTCGGCCGACCGGCACAGCCGGCGCACCGCCGCGGTCTCGAGCGCCAGGCGCATCTCCAGCAGGTCGGTGGCCTCCTGTGCGGACACCGGGACGACGACGGCGCCGCGCCGCGGCACCAGGTCCAGGAAGTCCTCGGCGGCCAGACGTAGAAACGCCTCGTGCACGGGGGTACGGCTGACGCCGAGTTGCGTCGCCACCTCTACCTCGCTGAGCAGCTGCCCGCCGCGGAACTCACCGGAGAGGATCTGGTCCTTGGTCATCCGGTACACGCGTTGGCTGTTGCTCGACTTCTCGTCGGTGTCCACGGGACACCACGATACCCCTTGCATGCAAGCTTGCATGCAAGGGGTCTATTCAGGGGAAAAGCTCAGAACGGGCTGCTGTTGGCCTGGTACTTGGATGATTCCGGACGCGGTCCGAACCGCCGGATGTAGTCCTCGTGCTTCCGCTGGTCTTTCTTGTACTGGATCTCGTCGACCAGGTTGGGGTCCAGGCCATGCTGTGCCAGCCGGTGCCGCCGCCAGATCTTGTTGAGCGCGAGCGCCATCAACAGGGCCCAGATGTAGATCGGCACGGTCATCTCGATGTGCACATAGAGCGAGGCGGGCAGCAGCCAGAGCGGCGCCAGCACGAACAACGGCGGAATCGCCATGCGGATCAAGTGCCGGCGCACGGCGCCATGGTCGGCCAGGTCGTGGGCCACCCAGTCGCGCATGGAATCGGGCAGTCGCTTGCCGTAGCAGTAGGCGATGTACTGAAACAGGTTGGGGCGGTCTTTGGTTTTCTGGCCGGCCATGATGGGCTCCTCGGGTCAGTCGGTGAGTGAATTGGCCGTCAGCGCAGCCGAGTTGATTCGGGTGAGGACCCGGTGCAGCTCTTCGAGTTCGGCCAAGTCGACCCCCAGCCGTTCGACCACCGCGGGTGGGATGGCCACCGCCCGCTCACGCAGCGCGATCCCGGCCTCGGTCAACTCGACATCGGTCGCGCGTTCGTCGCCGGCCCGGCGGCTGCGGGTGAGCAGGCCCAGCGCTTCGAGTCGTTTGAGCATCGGCGAGAGCGTCGCCGAATCGAGTTGCAGGGCCGCGGCGATCTGTTTGACCGAGAGCGGGGGAATGTCATCCGAACCGGACCGTTGGTGATCCCACAACGCCAGCATCACGAGGTACTGAGGATGGGTCAGGCCGAGCGGTTCCAGTAGCGGTCGGTACACAGCGAGCACGGCGCGGTTGGTGACGGCCAGCGCGAAACAGACCTGCCGTTCCAGGGCTAATGGATCGGAACTGAGCTGAGGCGCTTCGGATACTGCGGACACAAAACAAACGTACCCTAATAGTTAGGGCACTAACAATGTCTCAGTGATCACATGGCAACACGTCAGTGCGCGCGTTTGGCCAATCGCTCGGCGTTGTCGATCAGGATGCTGCGGCCTTGCACTCGGATCCAGCCGCGTTGGGCGAAGTCCGACAGCGCCTTGTTGACGGTCTCCCGAGAGGAGCCCACCAGCTGGGCGATCTCTTCCTGGGTCAGCTCGTGGTCGACGCGCAGCGCGGTGCCGTCGCGGCTGCCGAACCGTTGCGCCAGGTAGAGCAGCTGTTTGGCCACCCGGCCGGGCACATCGGTGAAGATCAGATCGGACAGGTTGTCGTTGGTGCGGCGCAGCCGGCGGGCCAGCACGCGCAGGAGTTGTTCTGCGATCTCCGGACGATCGGCGATCCAGCTGCGCAACACGCTGCGGCTCATCACGACCGTCTTCACCTCGGTCAACGCGGTCACCGTGGACGTTCGCGGACCCGGATCGAAGATCGCGAGCTCACCGAACATGTCCGACGGGCCCATCAGGGTGATCAGGCTGTCGCGGCCGTCGACGGACTTGCGGCCGATCTTCACCTTGCCCGCGATGATGATGTACAGCGTGTCGCCGGGCTCGCCCTCGGCGAAGACCACCTCGCCGCGCCGGAAGGTCACCGGCTCCAATTGCTGGACGAGTGCGGCCACGGCATCTGGCGACACACCCTGGAAGATGCCGGCGCGGGCCAGCACTTCATTCATATTTCCCCCTCGGTGGGTGTGCCGAACCTCGCCGGCCGGTGCGTTTGTGCAGGTAGCAGCCGGAAGAAAGGCTGCCTTTTTACATTACAAGGGCTCTGAAATCCGTAATGGCTCGGCCTGTTGACCTCGGCTTATTGGGGGCTGACCAGCCCGGTGTCGTACGCGTGGATGATCGCGGCGGCGCGGTCGCGCAGGTCGAGTTTGACGAAGATGTGGCCGATATGGCTCTTGACGGTGAGTCCCGAGATGCTGAGTTCGTCGGCGATCTCGGCGTTGGAGTGGCCTTTGGCGATCAGCGTCAGCACATCGAGTTCTCGGGCGGTGAGGTCACCGACAGCGGCCGCGGGCCGCGGCTCCGCCGACTTGCGGTAGGTGGTGAGCACCCGCGAGGTCACCGCCGGATCGAGATAGCTGTCGCCCTGTGCCACCGCGCGCACCGCCCGGATCAGTTCCTCTGCCGAGGAATCCTTGAGCACGAACCCGCTCGCGCCGGCACGCAGCGCACCCGAGAGCAACTCGTCGTCGTTGAACGTCGTCAGCGCCAGCACCGGAGGCCCGTCGGCGGCAGTGACCCGGCGGGTGGCCTCGATTCCGTCCACCCGCTTCATCCGCAGATCCATCACGACCACGTCGGGGCGGTACCGGATGACGGCATCGGGCACCTCCTCGCCGTCGGCGCATTCGGCGACGATCGTGAAACCGTCCTTGCGCCGCAGAATGCGTCGCAGCCCGGAGCGCACCAGATCCTGGTCGTCGACCAGGAGGACTGCTACCTCAGAGATGGGATCCGTCATGACAGCACGGGGCACCATCGGGGTGTCCGGTCGCCGTCGTCGAGTGGAATGTTCGTGCGCACTGCCCATCCGCCGTCGGCGGGACCGACGCTGATGATCCCGCCGAGCAACTCGACGCGTTGGCGCATGCCGCGCACTCCGCGGCCGTCGATGTTCTGGTCGTTGTGACCGGCGCGGCGGGAGAGCACGGCCACCGGCAGCCGGTTGGTTACGGTCAACGCCGCTGATGTCCGTGAAACTCTGAGTAACACAGTCGATTCGGCGTCGGGAGCATGCTTTGCGATGTTGGCCAGTGACTCCTGGGCGATGCGGTAGAGCGCCAGACCGACCGCGGCGGACACCGCATCGGTGCGGCCGGTGGCATCGTATTTGAGATTCAGCCCCGCGCGCACGAAATCGTCTACCAGGCAACAGATGTCATCTACTCCGGGCTCGGGCGCCCGGCTCATCGGGGCACCGTCGAGTAACCCGACCGTGCGGCGGATATCGGCCATGGCCTGACGCCCGAGGTGTTCGGCCTGTTCCAGTGCCTCGACCGCGTCGTCGATGTCGCGGTCCTGTTGCAGGCCGCGCCGCGCCCCCGTCACGTGCAGCAGCGTCACGCTCAACGAATGCGCGATGACGTCGTGCACCTCGCGGGCGATCCGCCGCCGCTCGTCGGCCGCGGCGTGCCGGGCCTGCGCGGCCTGGGCCTCCTGTTGCTGGCGCATGAGCTGCTGCTGGGTATGGACCAGATAGCCGACCAGCCAGCCCATTCCGAGGATCCCCAGATAGAGCGGCAACGCGTCGAGGCGATGCTGGGCGGCGGCGGTCAACAGCAGTGTCGCTCCCGAGAGGGTGGCCAGGAAACCACCCCACACCCCGGTCAGCGAAGCGACCTCGCCGACCATCAGCACCGCGATCAGCGGAGCGAAGTCGTTGGCAATCGGCGTGCCCGTCGCGAACAACAACACGGCGGTCCCGGTGGACCAGGTTGCCCAGACGATCGGTGCCTTGAAATCGACGCCGGACAGATAGAACAAGGCGAAAGGGGCGGTACAGACCACGAGTGCGAGCAGCCCCGCCGGAAGGTCGGAGGATGGGCGCTGTAACACGGCGACCGCGCCCGCGCCGATCACCGTGGCGTCGAACGCCAGGACGATGGCCCAGTTGTAGCCCACCGGGAGGGCGTAGCCCCGCCGGCGCGCGTGCGCACGGATGCCGCGCGCGATGCCACCGAGCATGTTGTGATCGTAGAAGGTGAAGCCCGTGCCGCGCCTCCTACCAGGGTTGGATTTTATGGCGTCGGATTTCGTGGGGGCGGATGTCAACAAGTCACAGGCGCCACATCTCGCGCGCCATCGCGGCGTCCTCGACAAAGCCCTCACGCGCCGGCGGGTAATACGGCTGCTTCAGGTCGGGTCGGGGAATGGCCGCCAGTGCCGTGCGCACCGCGGTGACGGCGCGCCGCCACAGACCGTCTTCTCGTCGCGCCGTCCAGTCACGGGCGACGCCTGTCATCGAATTCGCTATCGAGATAGCTGGGGAACGCTGTGCTCGTGTCATGCCTTGACGCTATGAAGAATGCAGGTCAGGCCACATCGCGCTGGTGTCCGATCTTGACCTACGACCGTAGTAGGAGAACTGCACCGACCACAGGACGATCAGACCGCGAGTGGTTAGGCTCGTGCCGTGGTCTCCAGTTCGACCCGTAGACGTGGTCCCCGGCGTGATGTCGACACCCGAGCACTGATCGTCGATACCGCCGAGCGAATGTTCGCCGAGACGTCGATCGGTGCGGTGGCCTCGCGCGCGGTGGCCCGTGAGGCCGGCGTTGCGAGTCGTGCGGTGGCCTATCACTTCCCGGCTAAACGCGATCTGGTCTCGGAGGTGGCAGGGCGGCGCGCACCGACGGTGTTCGAGGCTGTCGTTTCCGAACTCGTGCGGGTGGCGCAGTCTGAGAACGAGATTGGTGTCTGCGATGTCGTCGAGGCGCTGATCGCGCCCTACGTGCGGCTGCTCGACGAGGATCCGGTCGGTGGATTGCGCTGGCTGAAGGTGATGAATCAGCTTGCCCTCGACGAAGACCAGATCTGGCTCGACCAGTTGGCGGGCACACCGAGCCTGCCGGAGTTGTTCTTCGCCGCGGCAGGCCGTGCGGTCCCCGACATCCAGACCAGAGAAGGCCAGCAGCGCAGCACAATTGCCGTACTTTCCATGATCGGTGCGCTGGCCAGTTCCGACCTTGCCCTCTATGGACGCCCGTTGGGGCCCGGCGGCTTGGACCGTGGGTGGGTCGACCAGCTCGTCCGGTTCACCGGCAATGGTTTACGTGGCAGCGAGGGCCTGCCCGACTAGGATCGTGGCGTGCAGATCGACGGCCAGCAGCTTGCTGCCTTCGCCGCGGTGGTGGAGCTCGGTAGCTTCGACGCGGCCGCCCAGCGTCTGCATGTGACGCCGTCGGCGATCAGTCAGCGCATCAAGGCACTCGAGCAACGTGTCGGCCAGGTGTTGGTGGTCCGCGAGAAGCCTTGCACAGCAACATCTGCCGGCGTTCCACTGCTGAGGTTGGCGGCACAGACCGCACTGCTCGAGTCGGAGACCCTGGCGGAGATGGGTAGCGGGACCGGGCATCGAACCAGGATTGCGGTGGCGGTGAACGCTGATTCGATGGCCACCTGGTTCACCGGCGTGTTCGCCACGGCATCGGAGTTCCTGTTCGACATCAGGATCGAGGACCAAGACCTCTCGGCGCGGCTGTTGCGTGAGGGCGTGGTGATGGGTGCGGTCACCACCGAACGCCGCCCGGTGCCGGGCTGCCGGGTACATCCACTCGGGGCGATGCGCTACGTACCCGTGGCCAGCGCGGAGTATGTGCGGCGTTACCTGCCCGACGGTTTCAGCCGGGACGCCGCCGGGGAGGCGCCGTCACTGTCCTGGAACCGAGACGATGCTTTGCAGGATCAGTTGGTGCGCAAGGTGTTCCGCAAAGATATCGGCAGGCCGACGCACTACATCCCGACCGCCGAGGGGTTCGGAGCCGCCGTGCGGGCCGGGCTGGGCTGGGGCATGTACCCCGAGGAATTGGTGGACGACGACTTCGTGCGGATCACCGATCAATACCTCGACGTGCCGCTGTACTGGCAATGCTGGAAACTCGACAGCCCCATGGTGCAGACCATCACGGCTGCGGTCACCGCCGCCGCGGAGAACCTGCGGGGACGCGAGAGCTGAGGCCGGAGGCGGCTATCGCACGAGCGGGGCCAGATGCCGGCGCGCGTAGTCGCGGACCGCGTCGTCGTCGTTGACATCCAGCACCGACGTCGGCATCTGGGCCAGTGAGCACGCCAGCCGGATGTGCAGCTCGGCCACGGCGAGCAGGTCCGGGTCGGGCAGGGTGGCGCCCGCCGCGCGCAGAGCCTTGGCCATCGCCGACGAGGCATGGTGCAGGAAAGCCGGGGCCTGGTCGTAGGCGCCGGCCACCGCGGTGAAGTCGGTGTCCAAACGCAGAAATCTCCGCATCACCGGCTCGGTGGTCAACAGCCGCACACCTTCGCAGAACGCTGCCACCGCTGCCTCGCTGGGACCGGAATCGATTGCGACGGTGCGCAGTCGGTGCATCGCACTGTCGAAGGTGCGCCGTCCGAGTTCGGTGATGAGCGCGTCGCGCGTGGGAAAGCGGCGGTAGAGCGTGCGGCGGCTGACGCCGGCCTGCTTGGCGATCACGTCCAGGCTGGCCCGACCGAGCCCGACGAGCGCCACCTCCTCGGCAGTGGCCTTGAGGATGGCGTCTTCCTGTTCGGATTGGCTGGCGTTGCTACGTGGCATCGCTACCAGTGTCTCAGCCCGCTGCCGGGCAGCCCAGCGGTGCGAATGAATCCAGCGCGACGGATCGGTGCAGGCGGACCAGCTTCTCGTACTGCAGCCGGTTGTAGGCCAGCGGCACCAGCAGCAGCCGGTCCGGCAACGTGCGCCAGGCCAGCTGAAGCAGCCGGGTGTACACGGCGAACTCGCGGTCGTGCCGGGATTGCCACTGGAACCCGGTCAGCTTCCGCACTCCCGGATGCATGATGCCGAACGAGCAGACCTTGAGCACGCGCCCGGCGACCGGTCGAACCACCAACCACGGCGGGCTCAACGCCAACCGCACCGGCCCGGGCAGCAACAGCGTGGGCAGCGGCAGCCGGGTCAGGCCGGCCGTCACCCTGCTGAGGAATTCGTTGCCCTGCAACTGGTTTTCCACCATATCGTCGTAATAGCGGGTCGCCTCGGCATACGTTTCGGGGAGTTTCGCCGACGCGCCCGGTAGCTCGATCGATCGGAAGGCGTCGAGAAGCTGGCCGTAGGCCGCCTCTTCTTCCGCGGCGTTCATCGTGATGCCGGTCGCCGGCGTGAACGAGTGCAGAACGACGAAGATGCCGCTGATGGCGATCCAGTTCCACAGCTGCGGGTTCAGCGCGCTGTAGCGGACATCGGCGAAGTGATCCTTGCCGTGCCCACGGACATCGCGGTGCATGGTCTGTAGGCGGCGCCCCTCGGCCTCGCGGTCTGCGGAGTCACCCCAGATCGCCAAGAAGGCGGAAAATCCGCTACGCACCCCCCGATCGGCGAAGTTACGTTCGAATCGGCCGGTGCGGTCGACGGCGGCAGCCACCGGAACCAGGGCCACTTCATCGAACGCCGCAGCACCGAATGCGCCGCCCAGGATGCTGCCCGAGTGCCTGCGGAAATCCCGCAGCACTTCCGCCCGTACCGCGGTCTGGTCAACCTTGCTGACTGTAGGCATGACACAAAGGCTAGCAATTTGTGCCAATGTGTCAATGGCGGCCGCGATGCGGTCGGCGCCCATTGGTACGTTCGCGTGCATGGCCAACCGGACGCACCGATACGAGGTCGAGGTGACCTGGACCGGCAACACCGGTTCGGGCACCAGCGGTTACCGCGACTATGCGCGCGATCATGACGTCACGGGCGTCGGTACGCCGGGCAAACCGGTGATCCCGGGCAGCGCCGATCCTGCCTTCCGCGGCGTCCCGGAGCGGTGGAACCCCGAGGAACTGCTCGTGGTCAGCCTGTCCCAATGCCACATGCTCTGGTACCTCGCGCTGTGCGCCAAAGTGGGCATCACCGTCACTGCCTACACTGATCGGCCGGAAGGCACGATGAGCGAGAATGCCGAGGGCAGTGGCGTTTTCACCGATGTCACGCTACGGCCGCAGGTCACCATCGCCGAACCGGACCGGGTCGACGATGCCACGGAACTGCATCACGAGGCCCACCGCATGTGCTTCATCGCCAACTCCGTGAATTTTCCGGTGAACGCTACGCCAACCGTGACAGCACCGAAGGCGGGATGAACGACGCGGCGAGCGGGATGAATTGAGCCAGCTCCCAGGCTGATTCGTCCGGCTTCTCGCCGGAGCCGAGCACCACCGCGGTGGCATCCCCCCGATCGCCATCGATGTCGACGGTCTCGCCCGCATCGCCGTAGACCCCGTTGCAGTCGGTCAGACACCGGCCGGTGGCGGGATCGATGTTGCCTTCGAACATGTCGTTGACCCACCCGGCCATCAACCACTGCACGGCCGGCGGGTTCTGCGGTTGCGGAATACCGGCGACCAGGTAGGCCGCGAATTGGATCAGCGGGTTGCCGCCGAGCATGGCATCCATGTGGACACCACCGTCGACCACGACTCCGTTGAACTTCCCGGGCCTGGCGGCCGCGAGATCCTCGTTCACCGTGCTCGTCGAATTGAACGAGTTCGGTGGCGCACCCAGCTCATACACCGGCACATAGTCGGCGGGATCGTTGCCGTTACTGGCTTCCAGTTGCTCCAGTCGCTCCATCGCATCGGGCAGGCTGCCGGAAGGGGGAACCCCGTCGAGCAGCACCACCCCGGCCAGATCGTTGGGCGCGTCCTGGCCGTCGGCCCGGCGGGCCACCAGGCCCTCGGCGTAATAGCCGGCCACCCCCGGCGCGAAGCCGCCACCGAGGGAGTGGCCGACGAGCACGAACCGTTGCGGGACGGCGTAGGTCTCCTGGCCGGCCTTCAGTGTCGCAGTGGACATGCTGGCGTTCAAGGCTTTTCGATCGGGATCGAGGAAAAGCTGCGCGACTGCCTTGTGCATGTTGTCCCCGCCGAGCCACATGCCGTCCTCGGCGTACGGGTTGGATGTCACGGTGGTGACCACAACCACGCTGTTGGTGCGCTCGGCCAGATAGGACGCGGTGTAGCTGTAGATGGGACCGGTCGCGATGAACCCGTGCTGGAGGTAGATCAGTCGCTCCGGTTCGCCCTCGGTCGGGAAGTACCAGTCGGCGGGCACCTCGTTGCCAGGGGAGACGACCAGCGTCGAACTGCTCACCTGCACCGAGTCGCGCAGTGCCGGCGGCACCACCGGCGGGCCGTCCAGGGTTTGCATCAGCACGCCGACGGCGTTGAACAGCGCGGAACCGACGACCTCCGCCAACGGCGGAAGGCTCGATTCCGACGAGGCGAGGAGGGAGGCCGGCGATAGCGGAGTCTCGCGTTCCCCGGCCGTCGCCGGCTGAGCTGAAACGGCTTTGGTCACCTGTGGAAGCACGCCCAGTGGCCGCGGAGCGTGAAGCGCCGGGCGGCGCTCCGCAACGGCAGCGGTCAGAGGTGTCAGACGCTCACGCAACCGCTCCTGGACCTCGGCGCGCGCCGTCGTGAGCCGGTGAAGCGGCGTCGAATCGGTATCGGCGTTCTCCGGTTGCGCGGCCGGTTTCTCGACCTGGTTTTCGAGCCGTTTTTCGACAGCACGGCGGACGCGGGCTGTCGTCGAGTGTGTCTTGTGCCCTTCGCGTTTGAGGCGTGGTTTGTCGCGACGGTGATCACTGGATGCGGCGCCGGCCGACTTTCCACCGGTGGCCGACTTCTCGCTGCCGGCCGATGCCGCCTTCGCCGGGCCGGGATCCGAACCGCCGTCGGTCTCGGCGCCGGCGACACCGGTGCCGGCGAGCAAGGCTGCCGACACCCCGGCGGTGAGGAGGCCTGCGCCCACCCATCCTGACAACTGCACCATGCGTTCCCCTGGGTAGCCGATCCACGAATGGCTGGATGCTATCCCGCTGAATCGGCCGCCCGACGGGGTTTCGGCCCCTTGCCTCTACTTCACCGATGGAGCCGACGCAGCTGTGCCGTGGCCACCGACAGTGCAGCCAAGTCGGGCTTCTCGGTGTGCAGGAACTCGTCCAATGTGCGCTTCGCCCGGTCCAACCGCGGCCGGTTGTAGGCCTCGAAGTCGCGGATGCTGTAGGCGGCTTCGCCGTCGCTGCCGAGTCTGGTCACGTCGATCGTGAGGTCGCGCAACGAGCGGTACAGATCCTCGCGCAGCGCGAGCCTGGCCAGGGCATGCCAGCGCCCTCCTCGCGGCAGCGAGGAGACTGCCAACAACAACCGGTCCACCCCGAGCCGGTCGGACAGCTCGAAATACACGGTCGCGAGCTGCGTGGTGTCCTCGTCATGGACATGGGCCGCCTCGATGATGTCCAGAAGGCTGAAGGCGTAGAGGGATTCGCTGACCCGCCTGGCGATATCGCTCGGTACGCCACGCGCCACCATGCCGTTGTGCGCTTCGGTGACGGTCTCCAGCTCCTGGCCACGCAGCATCGACCCGAGCTGACCCCGCAACTTCGCCACCTGATTGCTGAAGCGCATGATTTCCGCGTCGACTTCGAGGGGTTGCGGCCGGTTGAGCACGAACCAACGGGCAGCCCGGTCGAGCAGGCGGCGCCCCTCGATGATCATCCTGTTGGTCAGCGCGGGCGAGAGGCCGGCGGCATAGATGTCCGCCCACAGGGTGTCGAGGTCGAATGCCTCTGACGCCACGGCGTGAGCCCGCACGATATCGGTTGCGGTGGCACCGGTTTCCTCGGCGAGGCGGAATGCGAAGGTCAGCCCCGAGGTCGCCAGAACACGGTTGACGATCGAAGTGGCGATGATCTCCCGGCGCAGCGGGTGCTCGGGCAGTGGCTCGCCGAGCCGGCGTCGTAACGTCGGCGGGAAGTAACGGGTCAGCAGCGCAACGAAATACGGATCGTCGAAGCTCTCGCAGTCGAGCAGTTCCGCCTTGAGGTCGAGCTTGGCGTGTGCCATCAGGGTCGCCAGCTGAGGGGCGGTGAGCCCCCGGCCGTCTTTGGCCAGGCCGGCGAATTCAGCTGGGCCGGGCATGTTCTCGCGAGTGCGGTGCAACCCGCGCCGGGTCTCGAGATCAGCCGTCATCCGGGCGTGCACATCGACCATCTGGGCCGCGTTGGAACGAGCGTCGGCGAGCAGTCGGTTGTGCGACTGGTTGTTGGCCAGGACGAGCTGTGCCACCTCGTCGGTCATGTCGGCGAGCAGTCGATTGCGTGCGTTGCCGGTGATCAGGCCGGAGCGCGCAGCGGAGTCCAGCAGGATCTTGATGTTGACCTCGTGGTCTGAGCAGTCCACTCCGGCCGCGTTGTCGATGGCGTCGGTGTTCACCAAGCCGCCCCGGCGGGCGTAGGAGATGCGGGCGCGTTGGGACAGACCGAGATTCCCACCCTCGACGACCACGCGGGCCCGGATCTCCTCGGCGTTCACCCGCACCGGATCGTTCACCTTGTCGGCGATGTCGGAGTGCTGCTCGTCGGCGGCCTTGATGTAGGTGCCGATTCCGCCGTTGAACAACACGTCCACGGGAGCGCGCAGGATGCGGCTGATCAGCTCGGTGGGAGTCAGGCGGGTCTCGTGGTCGTCGATGCCGAGTGCGGCACGCAACTCCGGCGTGGTGGCAATGGTTTTCGCGGTCCGGGGCCACACCCCGCCGCCCGGGCTGATCGCGGAACGGTCGTAGTCGTCCCAGGAGGACTGCGGTAGCTCGAACAGCCGTTGCCGCTCCTTACGCGCCGCCACGGTATCGGGCCGAGGGTCGACGAAGATGTGGCGGTGGTCGAAGGCGGCCACCAATCGCAGGCCGGGGCGCAGCAGCATTCCGTTGCCGAAGACGTCCCCGCTCATGTCGCCGATGCCGACGGCTGTGAACTCGTCGGAGGCGGAATCGATTCCGAGTTCGGCCAGGTGGGTGTCGCCGCTGACCCAGGCTCCGCGGGCGGTGATGCCCATCGCCTTGTGGTCGTAACCCGCCGATCCGCCGGAGGCGAACGCGTCACCCATCCAGTAACCGCGGTCCAGCGCTACGGCGTTGGCGGAATCCGAGAATGTGGCCGTGCCTTTGTCCGCGGCCACCACCAGATAGGGGTCGGGGCCGTCGTGGCACACCACGCCGCCGAAGCGGGGGCGATCGGCCGACGGTGAGGGTGCTGTCTTGTCGACCACGTCGAGCAGTGCGGCGACGAACTGTCGGTAGCTCCGCAAGCCCTGCACGCGGGGGGATTCGCCCGCTGTGGGCCGGGCCTTGACGACAAACACGCCCTTGGCGCCGACCGGCACGATCATCGCGTTCTTGACCGCCTGTGCCTTCACCAGTCCCAGGACCTCGGTGCGGTAATCGTCGTGGCGGTCCGACCAGCGCAGCCCGCCGCGGGCCACCAGTCCGAAGCGCAGATGTAGACCCTCGAATTCCGGTGAGTACACGAAGATTTCGGAAAGCGGGCGGGGCTGCGGCAGCTCATCGATGGATTGAGCATCGAGCTTGTGCACCAGATAGGGCGCCCAGACCGTGAGGGCATCGGGTGCGTACGCATTGGTGCGGACGGTGGCGTTGATCAGATTGTGGTACGAGCGCAGAATCCGGTCGGCGTCGATGTGCAGCACCTGATCGATCTCGGCGGCCACCCGCTGCTCGGCGTCGGTGATGCGGGCGACGCGATGGGGGCTGTCGGCGGATTGCTCGGTGCGATCGAACCGGGCCTCGAACAGATCGAGCAGCGCGCGGGTGGCCTCAGGGTTGTCCAGCAGGACGCGCTGGATGCGGGCCTGACCGTATGGCAACGGCAGCTGCCGCAGGTAGCGGCTGTAGCTGCGCAGCACCGTAACCTGGCGCCAATTCAACGACCCCCGCAGGATCAGCGTGTTGAACCCGTCGGAATCAGCCCGTCCGGCCCACATCGCCTGGAATGTCTCGCGGATCCGGTCGGCGGTGCCGTCCTGGGGCTGGGCCAGCGCATCGACCACGTCCACACCGGGCTGCAACAGCAAGTGATAGATGTGGCAGACCCGCCCGTCGGGTCGGGTCCAGGTGCCGGCCTGCTCCTCGAGGACCTCCAGGTCCATGCTCTGGAGCGCAGGCAGCATCCGGCGCAACGGAACCGGTTCGAGCGCGGCGAGTGCGAAGTTCAGCCGGCCGTCGCCGGTACCGGCCGAGTCCAGATTCACCGCGACCGCGTCGCCCATCAAATCGTCGAGCGCGCTGGCCCCCAGCAGCAGACCGGGTACCACAACCCCGGCCTGGTGATCCTGCATGTCCGGCGCAATGGGGTTGGCGCGCAACGAATCCACGGTTCGGCTCCTCAATCGTCGTTGATCGATGCCGTCGGTTGCGTTCGACGGATGGACCAATCCTGTGGTGTGGAGCACGCCTTCGGGGGTTGCAAAGTGTCAGTGATCTGGCGATCACCGTTACATTGTGTAGCCCGTGTAGCCCGCGGTGTGGTTGGCTGACTAGCCCGTCGGCACCACGCCCCGCGGCAGGATCAGTGGGAGGTCGTTGTAGGTGACGATGCCGGGTGCGGCGTCGACCACCGCGGGAATCGCATTGATCGGGGGAGTGGCCGTCATGATGTGTCCCAGCACCATGAACTCCTCCAGGGTGGTGGCCTCGAAGTCCGGCGGCGGCAGGAAGCCGACCTTCATGGTGACGGTCGGACGGCCGGCCACCTCGATCACCCAGCCGTCCTGATCGATCTGCCAATCCGGTTGCAGCGTCTGGCCTTTGCGCCACCGCAGGGTGAGCTCGACAACAGTGCGTTGATCGCCGGCTGAGTCATTGACCAGGCCCTTCCAGCTGACGAACACTCCCGCCACGCCGCCGGCCGGGATGGTCCACGAGCCGAGGTCGAGATCTTCTGTGGTCTGGGCATATTCGGCGTCGCATCGCACCTCGTCGAACTCGATGCCGAGTGCGTCGCCGATCATCCGGACCGCCTCGCCGAAGACGCCGGTGCCGTGGGCGGTCATGGCCTGCAGGTCGGGATGGTCGATGGGCTGACCGAATCCGACCGGTTTCTCGGTTTCGGGCGAATCGTAGAACGTGGTGTCGGCGGCTTCGTTGACGGTGATCTTGTCTACCCGGTCGCAGATGCCGGCCGCGACGATCGCCAACTGGTTCACGTAGCCGGGGCTGATGCCCGATCCGAACATGGTCGAGCCACCCTTGCGGCAAGCCTCAGCGATGCGTTCGCGGCCCTCGCCCTGGTTGTGGCCGGTGATGAATGAGGCGGTGGCGACGACGTTGACTCCGGCGGAAAGGATTTCGACGAGTTCGTCGACGTCGATCCACATCGGGTTGTACACGACGACGTCCGGCTTGAGGGCCAGCAGCGCCTGAACGTCATTGGTGGCGGCGACTCCGAGGGGTTCGAGGCCGACGAGTTCGCCCACGTCCTTGCCCGCCTTGTCCGGCGACCACGCATAGCAGCCGACCAGTTCCAGAGTGGGGTTGCGGGCGATGGCCGCCACGGAACTCTTTCCGACGTTTCCTGTCGTCCACTGGACAACCCGGTATGGCGAAGTGTGTGACACCGCAGCGACTCCCTTGTCTCGGTTTCGGGCAGTTTTCCACGACCGTGAGAAAAAAGGAAGAGTGGTCCGCCGGCGGCGAGCTGGGCAACTAGAGTCGACCGTGTGACCACCGGAAACACGCCGCGTCGGGGGCGGGGCCGTCCACCGCGCATCGATCAGGAGCAGATTGTTGCCGCGGCGCGGGCGATTGAGCCCGGTGCGTTGACGATGCAGGCGGTGGCCGATGCCCTCGGGGTCGACCGCACGACGCTGCACTACTACGTCGGCGATCGTGACGGTCTGCTCGAGCTGGTGGTGGCCGATCTGTTCGAGACCGAGTTGCGGTCGATCGAGCTACCCGAGCACGCGGGCTGGCAGGCGGTCCTGCGGGCGTACGGCAGCGCCATTCGTCAGGGCGTTCTCAAACTCGGTGTGACGGCGACGAGTTTCCGGTTGCGGGGGACGAGCGGGGCGGCCAGCCTGGCACTGGCCGAACAGGTGTTGCGGGTCCTGACCGACAGTGGTTTCAGCGCCGACGACGCCGGGCGTGTGCTCACCTTGGTGTCCGGGCTGGCGATGTCGGCCGCGCACGATGTGCTGGGCTCGGCGGAGTCTCGGCTGCACCATCAGACTCCCGAGGTGGTGCGTGCTCTGAAAGACCTTCCGCCCAACGAGTTTCCATTGCTCAGCGGAGTGGTGGCCGATCGCGACGCCGCCGCGACCGCGGCCCAGGACTTCGAATTCAACCTCGACATCGTCATCGCCGGCCTCGAGGGGTTCCTGGCCGGGTAGGTACCGGTCGCTGCACAAGGCCGGCTCGGGTACAGTACCCACCATCATCTTGGACGGAACTTGAGTTCCGTCTGGGTAAATTAGTGAATAGCAGGTCGGGGAGGCGCAATCGTGTTCCGGTTGCTCAAGAAAGCGTGGATACCGCTCACTTTGGTGGTGGTCGTCGCTCTGGGCGCGTACGCAATCCTTCGAATACGTGAGTCCAACCATCACGAACCGAGGGTGGCAGATGGCTCCGGTATCACCGCCAACTTCAACCCGAAGCACATCACCTACGAGGTCACCGGTTCAGGTGGAACTGCGAATCTCAACTACCTCGACGAGAACGGTCAACCCCACCTCATCGAAAACGCGCCACTGCCTTGGTCGTTCACGATCATCACGACCCTGCCGTCGATGTCGGCCAACATCATGGCCCAGGGCGACCGTGACGTCAGTGACCTCAAGTGCCGGGTGACGGTCGACGGCGAGGTCCGTGACGACCGGGCGAGCACCGACACCGTGAAACCGTTCATCTACTGCTTGGTGAAATCCGTATGAGCAACTCGCACTCGAAGCCCCACCGGCCGTTCATCGGTCACATGGTCCGGATCTTCTCGCTGCCGATCGTCCTGTTCTGGGTACTAGTGGTGGTCGCGCTGGGCGCCCTGGTTCCTTCGCTGGATGCCGTCGCCGAAATGCGACAGGTGCCGTTGAGCCCGACCAACTCGCCGTCATATCAAGGGATGCTGAACATCGGCAAGGTGTTTCAGCAGTACGACTCGGACTCTTCGGCAATGGTCGTGTTGGAGGGCGACGACAAACTCGGCGACGAAGCGCACAAGTACTACGACGCGATCATCGACAAGCTCGAGACCGACAAAGAGCACGTACAGAACATCCAGGACTTCTGGAGCGATCCGCTGACCGCGGCCGGCTCACAGAGTGTGGACGGGAAGTCGGCCTATGTGCAGATCTTCCTCAACGGCTCCCAGGGCACCAGCGCCAGCCATGAGTCGGTGGCCGCGGTGCGCGACATCGTCGCCTCGGTGCCCGCACCGCCGGGCATCAAGGCCCACGTCGCCGGCAACACAGTGCTCAATGCCGACACCCAGGTCGCCGGCCACCAGAGCATGGCGACCATGGAGCTGGTGTCGGTCGCCGTCATCGTGCTGATGCTGCTGTTCATCTATCGGTCCATCGTGACGATGCTGGTTTCGATGGTCATCATCGGACTGGAACTCTTTGCCGCACAGGGCATCACCGCTGCAGCCGGCTACGTGAACATCATCGGATTGACTCCGTATGCGGTGAGCATGGTGACCATGCTTTCTCTGGCCGCGGGTACGGATTACGTGATCTTCCTGCTCGGCCGCTATCACGAGGAGCGATCGAAGGGCCTGGAGAAGGAAGACGCGTTCTACGTCGCGTATCACGGTGTCTCACACGTGATCCTGGGTTCGGGGTTGACCATCGCCGGCGCGTGCATGTGCCTCACCATGACCACGCTGCCGTACTTCCAGACCATGGGATTGCCCTGCGCCATCGCGATTCTGGTGATCATCGCCGCCGCCCTGACGCTGGCGCCCGCCGTGTTGACCATCGCGTCGAAGTTCGGGCTGCTCGATCCCAAACGGGAACTTTCGACCCAGGGCTGGCGCAAGGTCGGTACGTCGGTGGTGCGGTGGCCGATTCCGATCATCTTCGTCACCAGCCTGATCGCCATCATCGGGTTCGTCAGCTTGATGACCTACGTGCCGCAGTACAACGACCAGAAGTTCACCCCCGCCGACATGCCGGCCAACCTCGCCATGGGTGTCGCCGACCGGCACTTCTCCCAGGCCCGGATGAATCCGGAACTGTTGATGCTCGAGGCCGACCACGACCTGCGCAACCCGGCGGACATGCTGGTCATCGACCGCGTCGCCAAGGGCGTGGTGCACATGCGGGGCATCGAGCGGGTGCAGACCATCACCCGCCCGCTGGGGTCGCCCATCGAGCACAGCTCGATCCCGTTCCTGCTCGGCGCGCAGAACGCCGGCACACTGCAGGGCGCGAAGTTCAACAACGACAACTCGGCTCAGATGCTTGAGCAGGCCGACGAGTTGAGCAAGACGGTCGCCAGCATGGAACGCATGTACACCATCACCAAGGAGATGACGGAGACCACGCACAGCATGGTCGCCAATACCCACGAGATGGTGGAAGCGACCAAGGAGATGCGCGACAACCTGGCCAATTTCGACGACTTCTTCCGGCCGTTGCGCAATTACCTGTACTGGGAACCGCATTGCTTCGATATTCCGATCTGCCAGTCGCTGCGGTCGATCTTCGACACACTGGACGGCATCGACACACTGACCGACAAGATGCAGACACTCACCGTCGACATGGATCGTCTGGATGAGTTGATGCCGCAGATGTTGCCGGTTCTGGAACAGACCATCGGATCGATGAAGACCATGCGCGACTTCATGATCGCGACCCACAGCACCATGGCCGGTACCCAGGCTCAGCAACAGGAACTGGCCAAGGGGGCCACCGAGATCGGTCTGTACTTCGATCAGGCCAAGAACGACGACTTCTTCTACCTACCGCCGGATGTGTTCCAGAACCCCGATTTCGAGCGTGGTTTGAAGATGTTCGTGTCACCGGACGGCCACGCGGTCCGCTACATCATCACCCACCAGGGTGACCCCGCCTCGGTCGAGGGCATCGCCCACGTGCGCGACCTCAAGGACGTCGTCGCCGACGCGGTCAAGGGCACCCCACTGGCCAACGCGAAGGTGTCGCTGGCCGGTACCGCCTCGATGTACGCCGACATGCAGGACGGCGTCAAGACCGATCTGATGATCGCGATCATCGCCTCGATGATCCTGATTTTCGCGATCATGCTGATCATCACGCGAAGTGTGGTGGCCGCCTTGGTGATCGTCGGCACCGTGGCCGCCTCCCTGGGCACCGCGTGTGGCCTGTCAGTGCTGCTGTGGCAGGACATCCTCGGGCTGGGTGTGCAATGGATCGTGATCCCGTTGTCGATGGTCATCCTGCTGGCGGTGGGCTCGGACTACAACCTGCTCGTGGTGTCCCGGCTGCGAGAGGAAATTCACGCCGGGCTCAACACGGGCATCATCCGCGCCGTGGGCGCCACCGGACGGGTTGTCACCGCGGCCGGGCTGGTGTTCGCCTTCACTATGGCATCGATGATCGTCAGCGACCTACGGGTGATCGGCCAGTTGGGCACCACGATCGGTATCGGCCTCATCGTCGATACATTGATCGTGCGCTCGTTCATGACCCCGTCGATCGCCGCGGCGCTGGGTCGCTGGTTCTGGTGGCCGCTCAACACCTTTGAGATCACCCGGCAGGGCCGCCTGGATCGGGAACGGAAGCCGGCCGGCGACATCGACGACAGCACCGCGCCCATCCCGACGACGACGGGCTGAAAATGACCAGCGGTCACGACGATCCGCCGGACGCAGAGTCAAAGCTGCGTCGGCGCACCGACGGTCGCCTGGACCGATCGCGAGATCCGGCGATCCTCAACGCTGCCTTGGAGGCGTTGGCCGAGAACGGCTATGTCAACACCAACATGAACGACATCGCCGCGCGAGCCGGTGTCGGTAAGGCGGCGATCTACCGTCGCTGGTCGTCGAAGGCCGCTCTGATCACCGATGCCCTCGTGTACTGGCGGCCCGACCTGATGGACGACGACGCGCCCGACACCGGCAGTCTCGAAGGTGATTTCGACGAGATCGTGCGCCGCGCGGTTCGCAACGACGAAGAGCACTTTTCATACGATCTGGTGCTGCGGGCAGCCGTCGAGGCGACCCATGATCCCCACCTCGCCTCGGCCCTCGACGATCTGATGCTGCTCAAGGGACGGCGCGTGGTGACCGCGATCCTGCAACAGGCCGCAGCTCGGGGTGAGGTGGCACCCGACCGGGACTGGTCCCTGATCGCCGATGTGATGACCGGAATGTGTCTCATGCGGGTGATCAGCGGGCAGAGCGTCGATGCGAAATTCATCCGTGAAGTCATCGACACGTTGATCCTGCCTGCCGTGCGCGGCGGCTGACGCGCAACCCGCTTGCAGGTGCTCGACGTCAGGACGGTGTTCATCGGGTGTAGGTTTGTGATAGGCCGGATGCATCAGTGGTCCGTCAGCCGGGGATTAACCATCGCTCGGTTTCCAATACCTGTGCGGTAGTCCCGCACCTCTCAAGGGCACTCTCATGGAATCGTCCGAACTCTTTTCACACCCTGAACAGCAAGAACCGATGCCGGATGTCGAGGGCTCGACGGAGCCGACTCCGGAGCTGATCTTCTCTGATCGGTCCGCGTCGCAGCCTCGTCGTGCAGATGCGCAGTCGTCGTGAACGGCCTCACCGGCGCACGGCGACTGGCCAGTCCTGTCCGGCTCACCCTCGCCCGGCAGTTGGGCGCCGATATCGACGGTGCCTGGTGGCCGCACACCGCGTCGGTGGCGAGCGAATTACCCGAACTCGTCGAGGTCCTGCATCCGGCACTGGGTGAAGTGGTTGATATCCGCGTCAACTGGTCTGCCGCACAGGGGCAGCTCGACCTGGACTCGATTGTGACGGGAACGCGTGGGCCGACCGGGACCAAGCTGAGCCGGCCGCGGCTGATGATGGTGGCAGGCCGACGGCAATCCGTGAAATTGCTTGTGGTGCCGTGCAGGACGTCGGTCTCGCTCGGATCACTCGTGATGCGACGCGCCGCTGCGATGCCGGTGGAGGAGACGGAGCGCCGCACCTCTGCATACGAGACCGCAGACCGCGTGCTGCGCGTTGCGCAACTCGAATCTGCGCGCTGGTTGGGGCGTCTACAGGACCCGACCGAAGCGACTGTCTGAAATACCAAAATGGGCTGGTCCGGAAATTAATCCGTACCAGCCCATTCTCAGGTTTTAGAGCGGTTTAGACCGCAGTAACTCCTACTGCCTGGGGGCCCTTGGCTCCCTGGGTGATCTCGAACTCGACGCGCTGGTTCTCTTCGAGCGACCGGAAACCACCGCCGGTGATCTCGGAGTAGTGGACGAAGACGTCGGGGGCGCCGCCATCAGGGGCGATGAAGCCGAAGCCCTTTTCGCCGTTGAACCATTTCACAGTTCCCTGTGCCATATTTTTGCTTCTCTCATTGTTCAAACCGGACGTACGAAACGCGTCCGCGTCCAGTATGGCACGTCTGAAACGCATTGACCTAAAAAGTATTTCCACCGGTCATTTTTCGGCCGCAGGCGGAATCCCCGCTCCGGGCGCTCCCGCGCCCCGCCAGTTTTCGGTCTGCGCGCTCCTCGTTCCCCGAATGCCCAACCCCCGCAAGGGAACTCGGCGCACGGCGTGGCGTCACGCGGCGGCGTCGTGCTCGTCTTTCTTGCCGAACGGCAGTACGTGCATGATCCCCACCACCACGGTGCCGACCACCAGCCCGATGACGGCCGACGCGGCGGTGTTGGTCAGCCAGGCCAGCACTCCGCCGAACGCGTCGCCCACCGCGTGGTGCACCGCCTCCTCGGCATGGTGGACCAGGCCGTAGAGGGTGTGCCAGCCCAGGGTGTCGGTGCCCACCAGCAGGATGTGTCCACCGACCCAGAGCATCGCGACCGTGCCGATCGTCGACAGTGCCGACAGCAGCTTGGGCATCCCGGCGACCAGGCCACGGCCGATCGTCTGTGCCACCTTTGACGAGCGCTGGGCCAGCAGCAGCCCTATGTCGTCCATCTTGACGATGCCGGCCACCACCCCGTAGACCGCGGCGGTGATCACCAGGGCGACGACCACCAGGATGATCAGGCGCGGCCAGAAGGTCTGATTGGCGACCTCGTTGAGGGCGATCACCATGATCTCGGCCGAGAGGATGAAGTCGGTGCGGATCGCGCCGGTGATCATGAACTTCTCGGCGTCGCCGCCGATCGCTGTGGTCGGCTGGTCGTCGGCCCCGTGCCCGCCGTGGCCCATGAACCGTCCCCACACCTTCTCGGCGCCCTCGAAACAGAGGTAGGTCGCGCCGACCATCAGGATCGGCGTGAGCAAGAACGGGGCGAACTGGCTGAGCAGCAACGCCGCGGGAAGGATGAACAGGAGCTTGTTGCGCAGCGAGCCGATCGCAATGCGTTTGATGACCGGCAACTCGCGGTCGGCGGTGATGCCGTGGACATACTGTGGTGTCACCGCGGTGTCGTCGATCACGACGCCTGCGGCCTTGGCGGTCGCCTTGCCGGTCGCCGCGCCGATGTCGTCGATCGAGGCCGCCGCCAGCCGTGCCAGCGCGGCGATGTCGTCGAGCAAACCGAAAAGGCCGGCGCTCACTGTCGTCTCTCTTCGCGCAAGCGGCTCATCGCTGCTTTCTCTCTTCGCGCAAGCGGCTCATCGGCGGTCCACCATCTCCATGACCCAGAAGGCTACCGGCCCTCACATGCCGATGAGCGACTCGATCCAGCCTCGGGCGAAGTACAAGATGAAGCCGGCGGCCACGATCCACAGCAGCGGGCTGACCTCGCGGGCCTTGCCTGCCGCCGACCGCAGTACCGCCCATGCCACGAAGCCGACACCGATGCCGTTGGCGATCGAATAGCTGAACGCCATGGTGGCCACGGTGAGCACCACGGGCAGGGCCACCGAGAACTCCGACAGATCGATGTGGCGCAGCTGCGACACCATCATGGCGCCGACGATCACCAGGGCCGCGGCCGCCACTTCCGTCGGCACGATCGAGGCCAGCGGGGCCACGAACATCGCCGCCAAGAACAGCGCACCGGTGATCAGATTGGCGAATCCGGTGCGCGAACCTTCCTCGATACCGGCGCCGGATTCGATGAAGACGGTGTTCGACGACGCCGACGAGGAGCCGCCGACCACGGCGCCGGCGCCTTCGACGATCAGCGCTGATTTCAGCCGGGGAAAGTTGCCCTGGGAGTCTGACAGCCCGGCCTCCCGGGACAGCCCGGTCATGGTGCCCATGGCGTCGAAGAAGTTGGCGAACACCAACGTGAACACCAGCATGATCGCGGCGAGCGCGCCGATCCGGCTGAAGCTGCCGAGGCTGACCTCGCCGACCAGGGACAGATCGGGCAGTGCGAACGGTGAACCGGACAGGGTCGGTACCGACAGGCCCCACCCGCCGTGCTTTTCCTGGGCCGACCCGAGGTGCCAGATCGCCTCGACGACCACGGCCACAACGGTGCCGGTGACCAGGCCGATCAGGATGCCGCCGCGGACCTTGCGGGCCACCAGGATGCCCGTGACCAACAAGGTGAACACGAAGACCACCGTCGGCACGGTGTTGATCGAGCCGACGCCGCCCGTGCCGAGACCGACCGGGGGTGACGGCAGGCCGGTCGAGCCGACGAATCCGGCGTCGACCAGGCCGATGAAGAGGATGAACAATCCGATGCCCGCGGTGATGGCCAGCTTGAGCTGCATCGGGACCGCGTCGAACACCATGCGGCGGAACCCGCTGACCGCGAGGGCGACGATGATCAGGCCGTCGATGACCACCAGGCCCATCGCCTCGGGCCAGGTGACCGTGCCCACCACGGTCGTGGCCAGAAACGAGTTGATCCCCAGACCTGCGGCGAATGCGAACGGCAACCGCGCGATGATTCCGAACAGGATGGTCATCACGCCTGCGGCCAGACACGTGGTGGCAGAGACCTGTGCGAACTCGAGCTTGTTGCCGTCGACATCGGCGGAGCCCGAGAGCACCACCGGGTTCAGCACGATGATGTAGGCCATCGCGATGAACGTGACCACGCCTCCGCGAATCTCGGAGGAGACCGTCGAGCCACGGGTCGAGATCTCGAAGAAGCGATCGACTCGATTCATAAGCGATGAGCCTAAGGCGGAAGTGCCCCGGTTTCCTGGCGTATTGCCGATGATCGGTGTGGGTACATGACGTGAACAGCGTGCGCAGTGTCGTCGCGGACACGAGCCTGTCGCGCCCGCCGGGGCTGTCGTGATCTGCCGTGGAGTCAATATCGAGTTGCTGAACGGCAACAGGCGCAATGTGATTGGCGCTGGAAAATCGTTTGACCTCAACTTGGGTTGAGGTGTCATGCTGCCTACATGACAGTGCGGCGTGCCAGGCGCGGTGTGGAAAACCGCCCCGAACCTGGGGGTAATCCCCCTGGGAGTCGCGTGCGTCGCCGGATAGCTTCGAGTGGCGAAGTGTCTGAGGCTAGCGAGATGAGCAATGGCAGGAGCGGGGGCCGGGCCGATGAGCACAGATATGCAGCTGGGTAGTGACTGTCCCGCCGAACGGTTCGAGCGCGATGCATTGCCGTTGGTGGACCAGCTTTTTGCGGCCGCCCGCCGCTACACGCGCAACACGGCTGACGCCGAAGACCTCGTTCAGGAGACAATGGTCAAGGCGTACAGCAGCTTTCACACCTACCGGGACGGCTCGAACATCCGCGCGTGGTTGTTCCGGATCCTGACCAACACCTGGATCAATTCGTATCGCACGGCGCAGCGCCGCCCGCAGGAGGTCTTCGCCGACGAACTCTCGGATGCACAACTCGCGGAAGTGGCGCAGCGCTTCCCGTTCGGCGTGGTCTCGGCGGAACTGGCGGCGCTGGAGGCGATGGGTGACGACGACGTGCGCCAGGCCATGCGGGCGTTGCCGGAATCGCAGGGAGTCGTCGTGTACTACGCCGACGTTGCGGGATTCCGGTACAAGGAGATCGCCGACATTTTGCAGATTCCGGCGGGAACGGTGATGTCGCGGTTGCATCGGGGGCGACGCGCGCTGCGTTCCCGGCTGGTCGAAATGGCAGTCGCCCGAGGCTATCTCGAACCTCCGTCGCGCAACGGTACGGCGGCTTAGCGTACGTGCTGGGGGTCGGTCAGTCGCGGTCGAGGATTCGGACCGCCTGCTGGGGCACGGACGAGACCTCGATCCTTTGCCACATCACTGAGCAACTCCCGCAGGCGCTTTCGGCCACGGGCAAGGCGCGACATCACGGTGCCGACCGGAGTCCCCATGAGAGAGGCTATTTCGCGGTACGGGTAGCCCTCCACGTCGGCGAGGTACACCGTCACCCGGTTGACGGCGGGAACGGCGGCAAGGGCATCGGCGATCTCGTCGTCGCGCATCGCTTCGAGTGCCTCCACCTCTGCCGATCGGAGGCCCAGGGAGGTGTGGCGCGCCTCGGCTGACAACTGCCAGTCCGTAAAGTCTTCGCACAGTTGCTCGCACACCCCACGCTGGCGCGTGCGGTACATGTTGACCCAGTTGTTGTACATGATCCGGAACAGCCAAGCCCGTGCATTCGAGTCCGGCTGGAAGGTGTGAAATCCGCTGTAGGCCTTGAGCAGTGTGTCCTGTAAGAGGTCTTCGGCGTCATACGAGTTGGTGGTCAGCCGCCGCGCGCGCCCCCGGATCTGCTGGATGCAGGGCAGCACCGTGTTGACGAACCGAGTGGCGTCCTGCTGGTCGGGGAGTGGTTCTGTCACGTTGCTCAACGCAGGTGCACCTCCCGACTAATGCATAGAATATCTATGAATAATAATAGCCGATCTAGATAGCCGACGCCAAATGGCTCGACGGGCGGAAGTGTCGACCACAACCGAGCGGTGCGACCAAAGCTGGTGCGCCAAGCGTTCTTTCAGCAACTTCACAGGGAAATAGGGTGCCGCTGCGGCGGGTTGTGGACCGGTGTAACGTTCGTCCAGCTGTACATAGTTATTCGAACTAATTCGCCGATCGCCGGGGTGTGTCATCGCCATCGGCGGGTTCGGGTAATCGTCGGGAGGTATCGGTGGGTCCTGGTCGGGGTGCTCGGCTGATGAAGAATGCCTGGATTCCGTTGGTTCTGGTGGTCGTGCTCGCGGTGTCGGGCCTGGTGGTCTCGCGCCTGCATCGGATGTTCGGTTCCGAAGACCTCAACGCGAACGCGGGTGCGGGCATCGAGATCGTCCAGTTCAATCCGAAGATCCTCGTCTACGACGTGTACGGACCGCCGGGGGCCTCCGCCCAGATCAGCTATTTCGACCCGGATGCGAAGGTGCACCAGGTCACCGCGGCGCTGCCCTGGTCGGTCACCTTGTCGACCACGTTGCCGACGGTCAGCGCCAATCTCATGGCGCTCGGCGACGGCAGCGACATCGGTTGCCGCGTCACGGTGAACGGCATCGTTCGGGAGGAGCAATCAGCCGATGGGGTCAAACCCCAGACCTACTGCCTGGTGAAGTCCGCATGACGTCTTCCACGGGCGCCCACGCCAAGAACGATCGGGGCCACCGCCCCTACTTCGCCCACGCGCTGCGAATCCTCTCGATTCCGGTTGTGTTGTTCTGGATCGCCTTCGCCGTCGTCGTGAACGTCATCGCACCGCAACTCGAGGTGGTCGGCGAACTCCATTCGGCGCCGATGGCACCCGAAGACGCGCCGTCGATGATCGCGATGAAGCGAATGGGCGCGAACTTCGGCGAGTTCGACTCCAACAGCACAGTGATGATCGTCGTGGAGGGGCAGCAAGCGCTGGGCCCTGACGCACACAAGTACTACGACGAGATCATCCGCAAACTGCGCGAGGATCCCGAGCACATCCAGCACATCCAAGACTTCTGGGGTGACACGCTCACCGCGGCAGGCGCGCAGAGCGCCGATGGCAAAGCGTCCTACGTGATGCTGAATCTGGCCGGCGAGCAGGGCCAGACGCTTGCCAACGAGGGCGTGGAGAAGGTCCGCGAGGTCATCAAGGAAACCCCGGCCCCGCCGGGCGTGCAAGCCTACGTCGCCGGTCCGGCCGCACTGACTGACGACCTGCACGTCATCGGCAACGCGAGCTTGGCCACTATCACCCTGTACACGTTGATCGCGATCGCCGTGATGCTGCTGATCGTCTACCGGTCGATCCGTACCACGTTGGTGCAGTTGGTGTTAACCGGTGTGGGGCTGCTGTCGTCGCGCGGATTGGTCTCGGTTCTGGCCACCCACGACGTGTTCGGGCTGACCACCTTCGCGGGCAACATCCTGACGATGCTGGCCATCGCCGCCGCGACTGACTACGGCATCTTCATCTTCGGCCGCTACCGCGAGGACCGCAGCCAGGGACTGGACCGAGAAGACGCCTACTACGCCACGTTCAAGTCCGTCGCGCCGGTCATCATCGGATCGGGCCTGACGATCGCCGGGGCCACCTATTGCCTGAGCTTCGCCCGGCTGCCCTACTTCAGTACCATGGGCGCGCCCGTGGCGATCGGGATGATCGTGGTGGTTGCGTCGGCGGTCACGATGGGGCCCGCCGTCCTGTATCTGGGCGCCAAGATCGGACTGTACGAGCCGAAAAAGGCGGCGAAGGGCCGGTTTTGGTACAAGGTCGGCACGACGGTGGTCCGTTGGCCGGCGCCGGTCCTGGTGGCCAGCGCGTTTGTGGTGCTGATCGGTGTGGTGGCCGTGCCCGGCTATAAGCCCGCCTACAACGACCGTTGGTACCTGCCGACCGAGGCGCCGGTGAACGTCGGATTCGCGTCTGCCGACCGGCATTTCACCCAGGCCCGGATGAATCCGGACATTCTGATGGTCGAATCTACACACGACATGCGCAATCCGGCCGACATGCTGGTGCTGGACCGGGTCGCCAAGAACGTGTTGCGCACCGAGGGCATCGCGATGGTGCAGAGCATCACCCGCCCGCTGGGTATCCCGATCCAGCACAGCTCGATTCCGTTCCAGACCGCCATCCAGGGGCAGACCAGCAATCTGAACCTGCCGTTCCAGCGGGAGCAGTTGGCAAACCAGCTGAAAATGGTTGACGCGACCAATGTTTCGATCTCCATCTTGGAGGAGCAGTATCGACTCTCGCTGCAGCAGACCCAGCTCACGCAGGACTCGGCGGCCAAGTCGCAGGCGCTGCTCGAGGTCACCAAGAAGATGCGGGACAACATCGCCAACTTCGACGACCAGTTCCGGCCGATGCGCAATTACTTCTACTGGGAACCGCACTGCTTCGACATACCCATGTGTGCCGCGGTGAGATCCGTCTTCGACGCCCTCGACGGCATCGACGAACTGACCGACAAGACCTCGTCGGTGCAGGTCAACACCGACCAACTGGCGGACCTGGCGCCGAAGTTGACTGCGCTGCTTCCGCAGACCATCGCGTCGATGAAAACCAGCCGGGACCTGTCGCTGGCCTCCTACAACTCGCAGAAGGCCCTGATCGACCAGATGCAGGCGATGAACGACACGGCGCTGGCGATGGGGCAGAGCTTCGACGACGCCAAGAACGACGACCTGTTCTATCTGCCGCCGGAGGCTTTCACCAACCCCGATTTCGAGCGCGGTCTGAAGATGTTCCTCTCGCCCGACGGGAAGTCGGCACGCATGTTCATCACCCATCAGACCGATCCGGCCACACCGGAAGGCATCGCACGGGTCAACGCCGAGCGCACCGCCGCGCAGGAGGGCCTGAAGATGTCCTCGTTGTCGGACGCCAAGATCTATCTCGGCGGCGTCGCGGCGACCTACAAGGACATGAGCGACGGCGCGCGCTACGACCTGATGATCGCGGTGGTATCGGCTTTGACGCTGATCTTCATCATCATGCTGATCATCACCCGCAGCATGGTGGCCGCCGCCGTGATCGTCGGCACCGCGGCGAGTTCCATCGCGGCATCGTTCGGCATCTCGGTGTTGTTGTGGCAGGACCTGTTCGGTATCCACGTCCACTGGCTGGTGATGCTGATGTCGGTGATCATCCTGTTGGCGGTCGGATCGGACTACAACCTGCTGCTGGTCTCCCGGTTCAAGGAGGAGATCCACGCCGGCCTCAAGACCGGCATCATCCGCTCGATGGGTGGCACCGGCGGTGTGGTGACGTCGGCGGGCATGGTGTTCGCGGCGACCATGGCGGCCATGCTGGGCAGTGACCTCGTCGTGCTGGCCCAGATGGGGTCGACGATCGCGATCGGTCTGCTGCTGGACACCTTGATCGTGCGCTCGCTGCTGATGCCGTCGATCGCCACCCTCTTGGGCCGGTGGTTCTGGTGGCCGCAGGTGGTTTATCCCCGCGGGGACAATCATTTTCGGAAGCCGGCGCCGAAGCGTCCGCCGGGCGCGGACGACGAGGACACGGCGGCCCTGCCGGTGCCTACGGGTTAGCCCTCTTCCACTGCCGGTAGGCATCGGGTAGGCAGACGGCGCAGGGTCGGTAGCCGGCCGCTGCGGCCGTCTGCGTATCGGCGAAGAACACCCGGTGGCCGAGGTACCCGCCGGCGGCGATGGCGCGCAGCGCCGAGGGGCAGTCGAGCCGGCCGTATATCTTGCTACGGCGGTGTCCCCCAATAGTTCCCGGAATAGTGCTGTGACGGGGCCGGCCGTCGGCGCCGATCAGGACATAGCGCTTCACGCGGCGTCATGGAAGACCAGGCCCAGGGTGAACCGGGTCCCGGAGCGGACGGTGGAGACACCGTGCCGGATGGGTGCCGCCGACCAGCCCCGTACCGACTTGGCCGGGCGGTCGCGGGTGGTGAACACCAGCCCGTGCCCCTGGGGGATGACGGTGGCGGTACCGCGCGATTGCGCGCGGGGCCGCTGCTCGTAGAGCAGGAATTCGCCACCGGTGTAGTCGACGTCCGGGTCGGTCAGATTGATCACCACCTGGAGCGGGAAGATCAACTCGCCGTAAAGGTCGCGGTGCAACGCATTCCAATCCCCGGCACCGTATTTCAGCAGGATCGCCGTCGTCTTGGTCTGACCGGCCGCATGGCACATCTGCAACCAGTCATCGAAGTCATCGGGCCACGGTGCTTCCCGGCCGAGCCGATCCCACCATGTGCGGGCGATCGGCAACAGGTGTGGATACAGCGCTTTCTTGAGCGCTGTCACGGCCGGCGGGTAGGGCTGCCGGAAGTAGCGGTACTGACCCTCGCCGAATCGGTAGCGGGCCATGTCGATCGTCGAGCGGAACCGGGACACGTCGGGATACAGCGCCACGATGTCGTCGGCCTCCGCCGGAGACAGCAGCGGCCCCGTCAGGGCGCATCCCGAATTGTCGAGTTCATCGCTGACCCGGCTCCAGTCGGTCGTGTCCACCCGTCGCTGCCAGGAAGTAGTGCTGTTCATGCCGCGGCCTCCAGGTCGAGCAGCAGGCGCTTGGCTTCCGCGCCCCCGAGGTAGCCGCCCATCGCGCCGTCGCTGCGGACCACGCGGTGGCAGGGAACCACCACGGGCAGTGGGTTTTTCGCGCACGCGGTCCCCACGGCGCGCACCGCTTTCGGGCTGCCGGCCAGGGCCGCGACCGCGGCGTAGCTGGCGGTCTGTCCGTAGTCGATCTCAGGCAGGTGATGCAGCACCGTGCCGCGGAATCCGGCGGCGAGCCGCCAGTCCAGCGGCAGGTCGAAGCTGCGTCGCGTCCGGGCGAAGTACTCGTCGAGTTCACGGGCTGCGGTGTCGAGGCGGGCGGGTGCGTTCAGGATGCGTGGGCTCACCGCATCGGCGAGGTGCTGCAGCACGCTGTCGTGGTCTTCGCGGGCGTAGGCAACGCGGACCAAACCCTGCTCGGTGGCGGCCAGCAGCAGTGGGCCGACCGGGCTGTCGACGGTGCGGTAGGCGATGTCGAGGAGGCCGTCGCGCTGGGCTGCGGCCGCCAGGCGGTCGTGCAGTTCGGCCAGCTTGCCGCTCGCGGGCTGGGTGATCCGGACCAGGTCGCCGACGATGCCGTCGTCATTCATGGGTGTCTCCTTTGAGGTAGATGCGTCGCAGCGTGGCGATGCCGTCGCTGGAGGCGCGGCGTGCGGCCGCTGCGCTGCCGCCGAGGATTTCGGCGATTTCGCTGTAGGGCAGGCCGGCCAGATAGTGATAGGCCACGGCGTGCTTTTGTTTGTGCGGCAGCTGTTGCACCGCGGCGGTCAGATCGCCGAAGCTCTCGCCGCTGCGGGGGCCTGGTGTTTCGGGGACGACGTCGGTCGGCATGGGTTGGCGCGTCCGGGTCCGGGTCAGGTCGATGGCTTTGCGATGCGCGACGGTCACCAGCCAGGCTTCGAAATTGGTGCCGTCGGGCAGGTCGGGGTAAGCCTTCAGCGCCGCCAGAAACGTCTCCGACCAGGCATCATCGGCGTCGTCCGCGCCGACGATCGCACAGCAGACCCGAAAGACGGTGGGGCCGTGGTCGCGGACCACGGTCTCAAATGGCGGTTTGGCTTTCACACCCTGTAGACGCTTCCCGGCCGAGTTTTGTGAGGTCTCCATCGTGAGTGAAATTCGTTTGCCGTGTCGAGGGCCGATCGCGATGGGGCGGAACCGCTGCGCGGATGCGAGAGCGCCTTTACAAAAGGCATCACAAGTGTCACGGTGTGCTGATGGACTTCTCCCATGTCGAGCTCTCCGAGGAGGACCTCGCCTTCCGTGATGAGCTGCGGGCGTTCCTGGCCCGGGTGGTCACCGACGAGGTGATCGAGCGTGATCGTCAGACCGGCGAGAACTTCGACGAGACAGTGCATCTGGCCCTGGGGGAGGCCGGGTACCTGGCCGGGGACTATCAGGCCGAGGCCGACGGAGGATTCAGCGCCGTCCGGCGCCGGATCTGGGAGCTGGAGATCGGCCGGGCCCACACCCCGTGGTTCCACTGGGGAACGACGGCGATGGTCGCCCACACGGTGGAGAAGTTCGCCTCTTCCGAGCTCCTCGATGAGGTGCTGCCAGGCGTCCTGGACGGGAGTCTGCGGCTGTGCCTGGGCTTCACCGAGCCCGACGGCGGATCCGACGTCGCCACCTGCAAGACCCGCGCGGTGCGGGAGGCGGATGGATCGAGCTGGGTTGTCAACGGCTCCAAGATGTTCACCTCGAATGCGCACAACGCCCGCTATGTGTTCCTGTTGACCAACACCGATCCCGCCGCGCCCAAGCACAAGAGCCTCACCATGTTCCTGGTGCCGCTGGATTCCCCCGGGGTCGAGATCCAGCCGATCCGCACCGTCGACGGCGACCGGACGAACATCACCTACTACAGCGATGTCCGGGTCAGCGATCGGTACCGCATCGGTGAGGTGAACGGTGGTTGGACGGTGCTGCGCGGGGCTCTCGAACTCGAACACGGCACGTTCGAACGCGAGACCCGCGGTCTGCAGAAGCTCGCCACCATGACCGAGCACATCAACTTGATGGCCGAAGCCGTGGACCGGGTGGCGGCTGTGGCTCCCGGTGACGCGGCAGCGCGCTACCGACTGGGCCGTGGCATCGCCCGGCTGGAGGCCGCGTTGAGCAGCCCGGGCATGTACGGGCGGGTGGCCATCGCCCAGACAATGCGCGAGGTCTCCCCGGATCTCATGGACATCCTCGGATCGGCAGGCGCGCTGCCGGTCGGGACAACCGGGGCCGCCGACGATGGTGGCGCCGAGTACATCTTCCGGTTGGCCGGGCCGACCGGCATCTACGGCGGAACCCTTGAGGTGTTCCGCAACATGATCGCGCAGCAGGCGCTGGGGTTGGGCCGGCCGAACTACTCGCCGGCAAAGTGAGCGGCACCGCGTCAGTACGCTGGCGTGGTGCATCCCTTCGACAAGGCCCTGGAACTCGAACCGTCCGGCGATGATCGATGGCGCGGGCACACAATCCCGGAGTGGGCCAACATGGTGGGCCCGTTCGGCGGCATCACCGCGGCCACCATCGTGCGGGCAATCGAGCTGCATCCGCAATGCCACGGCCACCCGATCGCGCTGACCGTCAACTACCTGGCCCCGATCTCCGACGGCGAGTTCGACATCGTGACCAGGGCCGTCAAGACCAACCGGTCCAATCAGCACTGGATCGTCGAGCTCAGCCAGGACGGCGACGTCAAGACCACCGCGACGGCCATTTTCGGATTGCGCCGCGACACCTGGTCCGATACCGAGGTGGCCCCGCCTGCGGCGCAGAGGCCCGAGGACATCGCGCCGTCGATCCCGCCGTTCGGCGTGGTGTGGTTCGACAACTACGACATGCGTTTCGTCGACGGTGGCATGCCCGAAGAGGGTGCCGCTTCCGGCTCGTCGACCACGACGTTGTGGGTGCGCAATAATCCGCCCAGGGCAATGGATTTCGCAGCGTTGGCCTCGGTGAGCGACATCTTCTATCCGCGGGTTTTCCTGCGGCAGGGCCAATTCGTGCCCGCCGGAACGGTATCCATCACGACGTACTTCCATGCCGATGACGACCAACTAGCGGCTCAGGGTGACGACTTCGTGCTCGCTACCGCACGGGCGCAACGGTTTTCGCGCGGTTACTTCGATCAGACGGCGCACCTGTGGGGCCGTGACGCCACCTTGCTGGCCACGAGTCACCAGATCGTCTACTTCAAGGGCTGACTGTTTTCCGGGACCGATTGCAGAGCGATCCACGCACTCACCCGGGTCTGCGGATCGTCGAGCTTGCCGGGCAGCGCGGCCTCGATGGCCGCGAGCCGGTTGCGTACGGTGTTGCGGTGCAGGCCGAGCTCTTCGGCCACCTTGAGCCGTGAACCGTGATGGCGCAGGAAACAACGCAGGGTCTCCAGCTGCTCGGGATCGAGCCCGTGCAACCAGGATTCGGCGAACGCCGCGGCTTTCTCGGGATCGATGAGCCCGAGGGGGCCGTGATCGATCACCCGGTCCCACACCACGACCCCCGACACCTCGGTGGCCTGGGCGAGCGCCAGCCCGGCGGTGCGGTAGCCGGCCGCGCCGTCGCTGGGCGACACCGCGTTGCCGACGCCGACCTGCAGCCCGTCGCCGGCCAGCAGGGCACCGGTCGCCTCGGCGCGTGAGGGTTCGGTGACCGCGCACAGTTCCCCGGCGTAGATGCCGGCGACGATGCCGCGCCGCTCCAGCATGGCTGCCGTGTCTTCGACGGCGGAATCGTCCCCCGCTGCCCGCAGGAAACGGATCCGCTTCGGCAGCTCGAAGGCCGGCTGATCGACTTCCAGGACTAATTGTGCTGTGTGGTAATCACTTTCGGCGAGGAGTTCGAGCGCGCGGCTGCGCAGGTGCTGTCGGGTCGTCGCTCGGCTGCGGTGCTGCTCGTCGATGAGCCCCAGCAGGGCAACCGCCGTCGTCACGGCCTGGCGTTGTCCTTCCGATGCCCGGGCGGGCATCAGCGCCGCCAGGTAGGCCGAGGCCCGGCCGCGCAGTCCGATGGGCTGGACCGACACGGAGTGCGTCGGGTTGGACTGTGCCGCAGCCGAACGCAATCCGTGAGCCTGCAATCGTTTGACGTCATCGGCGACCTCGTCGAGCGGAAACTCGCTGCGACGGCTGCCGACCGGACCCGTCAGTACCCGGCCGTCGGGATTCATCAGACACGTCGCGCCGTCGAGAGCAGCGGTCAGGGCGGTGATGACGGCAACGGCGGGATCCGGTTTGGCCGCGGCCGAGATGAGCTTGCGCTGCGTCTTGAGTGAGTCGCGTGTCTCGGCCGACTCCTGTTCCTCCAGCAGGTGCGCGACGTGGCGGCTGACCGCGACGAACGTGGTGGGCCGCGGCACCTCCAACAGGTTGACCGCATACCTGCGGCAGGCGCCGGCGAGGGCGGCGGGGGTCTCCTCGTGGGTGAGCCCCACACCGAAGCCGACGGCGGCCACGCCGGCGTCGGCGAGCCTACGCACATAACCGTTCCACTCGTCGTGCCAGGCGCCGGTTTCCAGACCTGTGGTCAGCAGGATCTCGCCGCCCTCCAGGAACGGGCCCGGGTCGGCGAGTTCACTCGTCGCCACCCAGCGGACCGCTGCCTCCGGGCGGGACACCTCGACCGCGCGCAAGCCGAGCGCGCTCACATCGAGCACGTCGCTGACGAGGACCATAGTGTCATTTTTGCACATCAAGAAACAGCACGAATGTGCATTTAAGACCTGCCGGTGACGCTCGTCGTTCCCTAGCGTGAGGGCAACAACCGCCAGTTGCAGGAGGAACACGTGACCATCGCTGAGATCGCGGGTACGGCCGTCACCCAGGAGCGCCGGCTCGTCACCGCCATTCCCGGCCCGATCTCGCAGGAGATGCAGGCACGGAAGACCGCTGCGGTCGCGGGCGGCGTCGGGACCACCCTGCCCGTCTACGTGGTGGCCGCCGGCGGCGGAATCCTCGTGGACGCCGACGGCAACCAGCTCATCGACTTCGGCTCCGGCATCGCCGTGACCACCGTCGGCAACAGCGCGCCCGCCGTCGTCGACGCGGTCACCCAGCAGGTCGCGGCGTTCACCCACACCTGTTTCATGGTCACGCCCTACGAGGGTTACGTGCGGGTGGCCGAGGAGCTCAACCGGCTCACGCCCGGCGACCACGAGAAGCGCAGCGTGCTGTTCAACTCCGGCGCCGAGGCCGTCGAGAACGCCGTGAAGATCGCTCGCGTCCACACCGGCAGGCAGGCCGTCGTGGTGTTCGATCACGCCTACCACGGCCGCACCAACCTGACCATGGCAATGACCGCCAAGAACCAGCCCTACAAGCACGGGTTCGGGCCGTTCGCCGGCGAGGTGTACCGGGTGCCCACGTCGTTCCCGTTCCGTGACGGCGAGACCGACGGTGCCGCTGCGGCCGCCCGCGCCCTGGACCTCATCGACAAGCAGGTCGGAGCCGACAACGTCGCCGCCGTGGTGATCGAACCCATTCAGGGCGAGGGCGGATTCATCGTTCCCGCACCGGGTTTCCTGCGCGCACTGCAGAAATGGTGTACCGACAACGGCGCCGTCTTCGTCGCCGACGAGGTGCAGTCGGGCTTCGCGCGTACCGGGGCGATGTTCGCCGTGGAGCACGACGACGTCGTGCCCGATCTGATCGTCACCGCCAAGGGCATCGCCGGCGGACTGCCGCTCTCGGCGGTCACCGGCCGCGCCGAGATCATGGACGCCCCGCAGCCCGGCGGCCTCGGCGGCACCTACGGCGGCAACCCGATCGCCTGTGCCGCTGCGCTCGCGGTCATCGACACCATCGAGCGTGACGGCCTGCTCGCCCGCGCCACGGAGATCGAGAAGACCATGGTCGGACGCCTCAAGGCGATCGCCGCCGAGGATTCCCGGATCGGCGAAGTCCGTGGCCGCGGCGCCATGATCGCCGTCGAGCTGGTCAAGGCGGGCACCACCGAGCCCGACGCCGGCCTGGCCAAGCAGGTCTCGGCCGCCGCCCACGCCCAGGGCCTGGTGGTGCTGACCTGCGGCACCTACGGCAACGTGCTGCGGTTCCTGCCGCCGCTGTCGATGCCCGACCACCTGCTCGAGGAGGGGCTGGACATCCTGGCCGCCATCTTCGCCGAGACCCGCTGACCGGCTGTCCGGTCCATCCCTGGGAGACGTCAGTGAACACGCAGAACGCGATCGCCGAACTCGACACCAAGCACGGCGTCCTCATCGACGGGCAAGCCCGCGGTGCCGCCACGACGTTCGAGGTGTACGACCCGGCCACCGGCCAGGCCATCGCCGAGGTCGCCGACGGCACTGTCGCGGACGCCCGCTCGGCAGTGGACGCCGCGCATCGGGCATTCGGTGGCTGGGCCCGGACCAGCCCGCGGCAACGCAGCGACATTCTGCGGCGCGTGTTCGATCTGATGGTCGCCGACACCGAGCGGCTGGCCGCACTGATCTGTGCGGAGAACGGCAAGTCGCAGGCCGACGCCCGTGCCGAGGTGGGCTATGCCGCCGAGTTCTTCCGCTGGTTCTCCGAGGAGGCGGTGCGGACCGACGGCGCCTACGGCGTCAGCCCCGCCGGCGGCACCCGCACCCTCGTCACGCACAAGCCCGTCGGCGTCGCCGCACTGGTGACGCCGTGGAACTTCCCGGCCGCCATGGCGACTCGCAAGATCGCCCCGGCCCTGGCCGCGGGATGCACCGTGGTCCTCAAGCCGGCGGCCGAGACGCCCCTGACGGCACTGGCGATCGCCGGAATCCTTGCGGCCGCAGGTGTTCCCGATGGTGTGGTGAACATGGTGCCGACCACCGATGCGGCCGCCGTGGTCGAGAACTGGCTCAGCGATGACCGGGTCCGCAAGGTGTCGTTCACCGGATCCACCGGCGTCGGCCGCGTCCTGCTCAAGCAGGCTGCCGACCGGGTCGTCAACGCCAGCATGGAACTCGGCGGCAACGCCCCGTTCGTCGTGACCGCCGATGCCGACATCGAAGCGGCCATCGCGGGCGCGATGGTGGCCAAGTTCCGCGGTGGCGGTCAGGCCTGTACCGCGGCCAACCGGTTCTATGTGCACGCTTCGGTGGTCGACGAATTCGTCGCCGGGCTCGGTGCCGAGGTCGCGGCGCTGCGGGTCGGTCCGGCATCAGATCCTGCTTCCCAGGTCGGCCCCTTGGTGAGCGAGCGCGCGGCCACACGAGTGGCTGCCGCGATCGAAGCCGCGGTGGCTGACGGTGCCGTGATCGCCGCGCAGGCCAAGGCTCCGGCCGAGGGCTGGTTCGTCGCTCCGACGCTGCTGACCGGTGTCGCCCCGGATGCGGAGATTCTTGCCGACGAGATCTTCGGACCCGTCGCCCCGGTCGTGGTGTGGGAGCGCGAGGAGGATCTGGTGCGTTGGGCCAACGACACCGAATATGGTTTGGCTGCTTATGTTTACGCCGGCCGGCTGCAGGACGCGCTGCGGCTCGCGGAATCGTTCGACGCGGGCATGGTCGGCATCAACCGCGGCATCGTGTCCGACCCGTCGACGCCGTTCGGCGGGATGAAGCAGAGCGGCCTCGGGCGCGAGGGTGCTCGTGAAGGTCTGTACGAGTTCCAGGAAACGCAGTACTTCAGCGTCGCGTTCGACTGAGCGCCGCCCGCGTCAGAACGGTGCCGAGTGCTGCATCAGGCTCAACATCAGCACGACCATGCACAACAGTGAACTGAACATGATCAGCCCCATCACGGCGACCACGAACCACGACACGCAGCGTTGCTTGCCGCGCGCCAACTTCGCTATCCGCTCGTCGTGCATGAGTTCGTCTGCCACCACGGCGAATTCGACACGTTCCAGTTCGTCGTCCGCGGCGGGTGCGCCGGCGGAGATTTCGCGAAGCCGGGCCGCGGCGATGCCCACGCCCACCCCGGCGAACCGGCGACTCAGCTGACGCGCCTCTCTGCGGGTCAGACGGTGATCGAGCGCAGGCACCGAATGCGGCCAATGTCCCCATGCGCCGCCGTGCGCGTCAGACGGGGTCGTCATAACCCATTGATTCTACGAGCGCCCCTGGCTGTCAGGAAGCATTCGGCGGCGACTTGTTCACGTGCGCAAGTACTTTCTTCAACCGATGACACGGTGCACGTCCTCGGTCACGTCACCGCCCTCCTGGGCGATCCACGGCCCTTCGATCGACGGATCGATGATCCCGTTCTCCATCCAGGTGTAGCGCCCGGCGAGCACGCCCCGCGCCAGCGCGCGGTCGGAGTCGTCGCTGTTGGTCCAGAGCTGGGTGAACAGCTGCTCGGCCCGCACCCGGGACTGGCGACAGAACGCGTCGGCCAGCTCCACGGCGGAAGCCTCCGCGTCGTCCTGCGCACGGACGCAGGCCGCCGTCATCGCGAACAGCTCCGCTCCGATATCGACGATCCGGCCGAGGAAGCGCTGCCGGTATTCCAGTTTTCCCTGCCATCGGGACATCGCGTAGAACGTGCTCCGGGCGAGCTTGCGGCTGGCCCGTTCGACGTAGCGCAGGTGCTCGGCCAGTGGTCCGAATTCACTGAACGCCGTTGGCAGCCGCCCTTTTCCGGTGACCAGGGTGGGTAACCAGCGCGCATAGAACTTGCCGGCCTGAGCGGCGGCTTGCGCCTTGTGCTTCAGGTCGGTGTCGGGGTCGATGATGTCTCCTGCAACCGACAGGTGGGCGTCTACCGCCTCACGGGCCAGCATCAGGTGCATGATCTCGGTCGAACCTTCGAAGATGCGGTTGATCCGCATATCTCGCAGGATCTGCTCGACGGGCACTCCGCGTTCGCCACGGGCGACCAGTGACTCAGCTGTCTCGAAGCCACGGCCGCCACGGATCTGCACCAGCTCATCGGCGATCAACCACGTCATCTCCGACCCGTAGAGCTTGGCCAGGGCGGCCTCGATCCGGATGTCGGTGCGTCCGGCGTCGGCGAGCTCACTGGCGAGCTCGACCATCGACTCGATTCCGTAGGCGCTGGCCGCGATGAACGCCACCTTGCCTGCCACCGCGTCGTGCTCACCGACCGGCCGGCCCCACTGCACGCGTTCCTTGGACCATTCTCTGGCGATCTTCAGACACCACTTCGCGGTCCCGGTGCACACAGCCGGCAGCGAGAGCCGTCCCACGTTGAGCGTGGTCAGCGCGATCTTCAGCCCCTCGCCTTCGCGGCCGATGCGGTTGGCGGCCGGCACCCGCACGTCGGTCAGCTTGGTCAGCCCGTTTTCGATGCCGCGCAGACCCATGAACGCGTTGCGGTTGGTGACGACGATGCCGGGGCTGTCCGCCTCGACGACGAATGCGGTGATGCCGCCCTTGTGTCCCTCGCTGGCCGGCACCTGGGCCATCACGACCAGCAGGTCGGCGATGACGCCGTTGGTGGTCCACAGTTTGACGCCGTTGAGCAGGTAGTCGTCGCCGTCGGGAGCGGCGGTGGCGTGTAGCCGTGCCGGGTCACTACCCACGTCGGGTTCGGTGAGCAGGAATGCGCTGATCTCCCGTGTGCACCGGGGGAGCCAGGTGCGCTTCTGCTCGTCGGTCCCGAACATCGACACCGGCTGGGGCACCCCGATCGACTGGTGTGCGGAAAGCAGGGCTCCGAGTGCGGGATGGACCGAGCCGACCAGGGTGAGCGCCTTGTTGTAGTACACCTGCGACAGGCCGAGTCCGTCGTATTCGGTGGAGATCTTCATGCCGAACGCGCCGAGTTCCTTCAGGCCACGAATGACCTTGTCGGGGATCTGCGCGTCGCGTTCGATGACCGCCGCGTCGATCTGCGTCTCGCAGAACTCGCGCAGTTTGGACAGAAAGGCCTCACCGCGCTCCCTCGTCTCGGCCGGACCGCGAGGATGTGGATGCACCAGATCCAGCCGCAATCTGCCGAGGAAGAGTTCTTTCCCGAAACTGGGTTGGCGCCACTGGGCCTCGCGCGCCTGCTCGGCAACCTGCCTGGCCTGTCGTTCGTTGACTTCTCCGGTAGCGGTCATCGCCGGCCTCCAAACGCCCGTTGGCTGGTGGCATACCCGTAAACGGTCCTACCCACGCTTGCTGTCGAGACGATGACTCTCAGGACTTCTTGAAGCGCACACAGCTGAGGACGAAATCGTGAACGACCGAATTGCCGTCGTTGGCGGGGCTCCAGACGACACCGACCTGGCTCGGGGCGACGCCGGTCACCGGCACGAACACCACGCCGGGTCGCCGGTAGTAGCGGGCGCTGGATTCGGGGGCCAGGGCGATGCCGTATCCGTTGGCGATCGCATTGAGCCAGTCGTCCGGATGCTCCGTGACCGCACCGATGCGCGGCAGCTCGCCGCGCCGCTCCTCGACGGCCAGCCAATAGTCGCGCCAAGCGCCGGTCGCGTCCGGGGCGGCAACGAACGGCTCGTCGTGCAGCTCTGGGAAAGCGATCTCGGTTCGGTCGGCGAGCCGGTGGGTGCTCGGCAGAACAACACAGCGAGGCTCGGTCAGCAGCACCTGCACCCGCCACGACTCCTGACCCGGGAACGGCAGACGCAAGAGGGCAACGTCGACACTGCCCGCGGCAAGACCTGCCGTGGGATCCGACCAGGAACTCTGCCGCATGTCTACTCGCCAGCCCGGCCTACGCGTCGCGAACTCGGCGATGATCTGCTGGGTTTGTTCGTTGGCGGCGCTGGCGAGAAACCCGACGCGCATCACACGGCCTTCGCGCGCCGCCGCGGCTTTCACGTCGGTGACCGCGCGGTGCCAATCGGCAAGCAGCGACGGTGCTGAACGGGCAAGGGACCGCCCGGCTTCGGTCAGCGACATCCCTGCCCGCGAACGGGTGAACAGAGGAACACCGAGCAGGGTTTCCAGGCGCCTGATCTGCTTGGTCAAGGCTGGCTGAGACACATACAGCCGTTGTGCCGCCTGGGTCAGATTCTCCTCCTCGGCGACAGCGGCAAAGTAACGCAGCAGCCGGGTGTCGACATCCATTCCAACAGGTTATGGACGCAGGTATTGGACGGGCAATGCCCGCCGATCCAACACTGGATCGGCAAGACCATTCGTCCCGGAAGGTGTCATCCCTGTGTTTGCCCTCTACGTCATCCTGACCCTGGTCACGGCTTTCGCCGCGGCGGCCGGAACATGGCTCAACTACACCCATCACCCCATTCCGGTCAGCGCGGCAAAACAGGTTCAGGTGCCTGAGTCCTGGATGGTCCCGCTGGGCACCGTGCAGGGCGCCGGCGCGCTGGGGCTGATCACAGGATTCGTGATCCCGCCGATCGGATTGGCGGCGGCCACCGGACTGGTGCTGTTCTTCATCGGGGCGCTCATCGCGCATCTGCGTGTCGGCGATCGCCACTTCAGTGCCGTCCTGCCCGCTCTCGCCCTGGCTACGGCGACGTTGGCCGTCACGGCGGCATACCAACTCGGCTGAGCCGGCGGGCCTGCAACTCACCCGTTGGTCCGCAGGGAGGAAACGCATGGCTCAGGCCGATACTGCTTCGGAGAACGACGACGCTGCGCACACGCACGAGAACCCTCGCCGACGGCGCTGGGTACGCCGAACATTCATCGGCGTGACCGCTGGGCTGGTGGCTCTCATCGCGTCGACACTTGTCGTCGCCTACTGGTGGCAGCCGCCTACGGACGAAGATTTCCAATCGCCCTATCTGGCCGAGATTCAATCGCAGTACGCGGACACGCCAGTAGCCCGGTTTCACTACACCAAGACCGGTAACGGGCCCGCAGTGGTCCTCGTGCCCGGCGGAGGGCAGTGGATCTACTCCTACCGCAACACGATTCCTGCGTTGTCGCGGCAGTTCACCGTGTACGCGGTCGAGCTACCCGGGCAGGGCTACACCACGGTGAAGCAGAACGATTTCCGCTACGACCTTCAAGCCATGTCGTCGGCGCTGGCCGCGTTCCTCGACGCGGTAGGACTGCGGCAAGCCTCGCTGGTAGGGCACTCCTGGGGCGGGGCGACGTCGCTGTACTTCGCAGAACGGCAGCCCGAACGGGTGAACAAGCTGGTGCTCATGGCCTCACCCGGCCTTGATGTGCCATCGAGCTGGGATTGGCGCCCACTGGAGTTTCCCGTCGTGGGCGAACTTGTCGGCAAGCTGATGACCAAGGGCAACAGCGAAGCCACCCAACGCAAGTCGTTCGCGCGGCCCGGACGCGTCACGCCGGAACTTGTCGAAGAAAACTGGGCGCCGCTCAGCCGCCCGGAGAACCGCGCAGCCCTGTGGCTGCAGCAGCGCCGGTTCGACTACGCACTCACCGAGCAGCGCCTCGGCGACGTGCGCTCACCGACTCTGGTGATCTGGGGGGACGAGGACCAGTTCGACAAGCCGTGGCAGGCCACCGAACTCGCCCGCCGGATCCCCGGTGCCGCCGCGCGAGTGTTACCTGGCTGCGGACACTCCGTCCATGAGGATTGCCCGGACGAAGTCAACCCGCAACTCGTGGACTTCCTGCGCGGGCCCTGAACCGCCGTATGCGCTGGGGGCGTAACGAAAGGGACGGCCGGCCACCGTGCGGAGCTTCTCGCTACACTTACCGTAAGTCCAACGGTGAGGAGCCGCGTTGATCAAGGTCATGCAGGGCGTGCGAGTGCTCGAGGTCGCGCAGTTCACGTTCGTACCGGCGGCGGGCGCCATCCTCGCCGATTGGGGTGCCGACGTCATCAAGGTGGAACATCCCGTGCGCGGCGACACCCAGCGCGGCTTCATCAACATGGGCGGGTTCCAACTCGACCCGAACCGCCATCCGCTCATCGAGCATCCCAACCGTGGCAAGCGCAGCGTCGGCATCGACGTCTCGACCCCCGGCGGTCAGGAGATCCTCTACGAGATCGCCAAGACGGCCGACGTTTTCCTGACCAATTACCTGCCCGCCCAACGGCAGAAGAACAAGTTCGACGTCGAGCACATCCGTGCGGCGAACCCGGACATCATCTATGCCCGCGGCAGCGCGTACGGCGACAAGGGGCCGGAGCGTGACACCGGCGGCTTCGACGGCACCGCGTTCTGGACCCGCAGCGGCGTCGGGCACGCCCTCACCCCGGAAGCGATCAATGGTGCGCTGTCCCAGGGCATCCCGGCCTTCGGCGATTCGATCGGCGGGATGAACATCGCCGGTGGCATCGCTGCGGCTCTGTTCCATCGCGAGCGCACGGGAGAAACCGCCGAGATCGACGTCTCGCTGCTGAGCACGGCCTGGTGGGCGGCCGGTGCGAGCGTGACGCAGGGCATGGAGACCGGTGAGACCATGCGCTCGCTGATGCCGGACGACGCCACGTCGGTCAACCCCTTCATGGCCAACTACCGGACTTCCGACGGCGGCACCATCAACCTGTGCATCGTCAGTCCGACCGGCTACATCCGCGATGCCTTCGAACACCTCGGCCTGCCCGAGCTGGCCGACGACCCCCGGTTCTGTGACGTGCTCCCGCTGATCGAGAACGCCTCGGAAGGCGTCGAACTCATCGCACAGGCGATCGGGAGCAAGCCGTTCGAATACTGGCGCCAGCACCTCAAGACCATGAAGGGCCAGTGGGCGCCGTTCCAGAGCCTGACCGACCTCGCCAGTGATGATCAGGCCGTCGCCAATGACATGATCGTCGAAGTCGAGGCCACCGACGGCGGCAAGCCGTTCAAGGTGGTGCGCGGGCCGGTGCAGTTCAATCACGAACCGCTGGAGACCACGCGCGCACCCCAGGCATCCGAGCACACCGAGATCGTGTTGATGGAACTCGGAATCGACTGGGATCGCATCTCCGAACTCAAGGATTCCGGCGCGATCGCCTGAGTTTCCGCCCGCTTGCCCGGGGCTGAGGTGTGCGCTTTTCTACCTGCGGGCGGTGGCCGGACGGCGGCTACAACCCGCAGGTAGAAAATGGTGATGCTGAGAGTTGGCGCCGGCTAGTTGCAGCCGCCCGCGTGGACCCATCTGCCGTTGTAGCCGATGCAACCGCTGACGTTGGAGCCAGGCGGTGGTGGCGGCGGCGGTGGCGGGTCCTCCGGTAGCGGGGCGTAGTAGGCGGGCGGCGGAACGTAGGGCGCGACGGCGTCGGCGACGTTGACGCACCCACCGACGGAGATCCGGCGGCCGGCGCTCGCACACACGTCGGCACTGGCCGGGGCGGCCAGCACGATGGCGCCGGGAAGCGCAGTCAGCGAGAGCACGGCCGTGGCCGCGCGCCGCCATGGTGAATGTGACGATGAGCTGAACATCATTGTCCTAGAGGCTGATCGGTTGGCTTGATTCCGCAGCGCTCGCGGAAGTCGGTGAGTGGTTGACGGATGCCGACCAGATCGGCATGCGCCTGTGGGTTCGCATCGAAGAAGTCCTTGGTTGCCTGGGGAACCTCTTCGTGCGGGCGGCCGTGCAGGTTGGTGTAGAAGTCATTGACGTCTGGATGGGCCCACAAGTACGTGGATGTCGCGGCAGCCACCCCGGAAGCGATTCCGGCGATATCGGCGGCCGTGCAGTTGGGCGGGCGCGGTGGTGGTGGCTCGGCGGCGGCGGTCACGGGGCCGAACAGACCGAGGACGACCCCGACGACGCCGGCGGCGAAAGCCGGCACCATTCCGTAGCGCACGGTGGTCATTGTGCGGGACACAGCGGAACTCCTTCCCGAATTGGGCAGGTGCCGATTGCATCGCCCGGCGGGCCGAACATTAGCAGGTGGGCAGCGGTGTATGCGATGAATCGTTCGCTCGGCAAGGACGTGGCGAGGCGCAATGCATCGGCATGTGGGACGCAGCGCCGGCGATCTGATCGGTTCATCTTGTCGCGCACCAAGATTCGCGGACCCCGAAACGTTGTGGTTTCTCACCCAACAGCCGAAAATGGCTGCCAGACCAGGTCTGGCAGCCATTTTCGGTATCTGTATGTGGCGAACTAGATGTGCACCGTCCGGTGACGATGACGAAGCAGGCGGTTCAACCAGCGGACATCGATCAACATTGCGTTGGCCTTTCTCTCAGGCGCTCTTGGTAAGCAGGGGGAGCAACCGGCGGCGTGCCATGTTGCCTTCGTCGAAGTGATGCAGGGCCTCGGGCACCGACGAGCTGAGCGGTACGCCCATCTCCTGGCGGCGGATTTCGGCGATTACCGACTGACTGGCGATCACCGTCCAGTCCACACCGAGCGCGCCGCACCGTTCATCGATGTCGTAGAAAAGTGAGACTGCTTGCGGTGCAAAGCTGTTCACGCCGCTGAGATCGAGTGCCAACGGCTTCTCCGGAAGAATCAGCCGATTCACGTGAGACGCGATCTGTTCGATGTTGTTGCTGTCGACATCTCCCTTGATGGACACCACTGTCGCCAGCTGGCGGCAGTACGCGCGCATCGAGGCGCCATCGAAGATGACTGCCGGATTCCCGTACCGAAAGTGTCGATCCATTGCCGGGGTGTTGTTCGTGAAAGTCATGATCAGCCTCCCGCCGTCTTTCTTGAGCTCTTGGCTGAGCTCCGTCGCGTCAACCTGTCCATGACGCTATGCGGGCAACTTAAGGCTGCTGGGTGCTGCCGTTAATACTTTGCTAAGAACCGCTGGGGCCCTACTCCTCGGTAAGGTTCACACAATCAGTACGTCGAGTGTTCGGGGACCGTGGACGCCTTCGACCCGCTGCAGCTCAATGTCGCTGGTGGCGCTGGGACCGGAGATGAAGGTCAGAGGCCGCGTCGGGCTCAATTCGGCGAACGCCTGAGGCACGGTGTCGACGATCTGATCCGCCCGCACCACGCAGATGTGATGGTCGGGCACGAGGGTCAGCGCCCGCCGTCCCTGTCCCGCGCCGGCGTCGAGCACGATCGTCCCGGTCGCGGCGATACCGAGCGCGCATCCGGTGAGCACCGCGTCGACCCGGTCGAGTTGCTCGACGCGCAACGGCGGCGCGTCGGTGACCGTCGTCAGCCCCGTCACCCAATCGGGCGGGAGATCGGCGGGGATGACCACCGAGGCGCTCGGCCCGACCAGCTCGAGGACCGTGGCCCCGATCGCGTCGGCCTCGATGCGATGCACCCGGGCCCGGTACTCGGCCACGGTCTCGGCGAACCGTCCGACGTTGCCCGCGCCGGTGAGCGGCTCGCGGTGATAGTCGCGTGGCACCGCGACGGACTGCGGCGGGGCGGTCGCCAGCGCGGCGCGGACCCGGCTCAGCACCGCGGACCTGGCCATGTCGTGCGCCTTGTCGTGTGCCTGGCCGGTCACGGTCGGCCTCCCTCATGGGTCCGGTTCCACCACTGCCGGAACGTCTCGGCGGGCGGCGCCGGGATGTCCCGGCTGGCCGTCCACTTCGAGGCCGGCCAGGGCAACGCGGAGATGCGGTGATCGCGCCCGGCGATCAGGCGACCGGCGCTCAACGCCTTCTCCGCCAGCGAGAACCGACCCGAACCCGCCATCGCCCACGCCGCGGCCTTCATCGCCAGATCCTGGCCGGACGGCAGGCCTCGTCGTTCCTGGTCGACCTGCTTCGCGCGCAGGTGCACGAGGATCGAGGGGATGTCGATGCGTACCGGGCACGCTTCGAAGCACGCCCCGCACAGCGAGGAGGCATACGGCAGGCTGGCATTGGGGTCGTCGTGGCCGGTGGTGCCGGTGAGCTGCGGGCTCAGGATCGCCCCGATCGGGCCCGGGTAGACCGAGCCGTAGGCGTGGCCGCCGGTGCGCTCGTACACCGGGCACACGTTCAGGCATGCGCTGCAGCGGATGCAGTGCAGCGCGGCGCGGCCGACCTCGTCGGCCAGCACCCGGGTACGGCCGTTGTCCAGCAGAACCAGGTGGAATTCCTGTGGTCCGTCGCCGGGATGCACGCCGGTCCACATCGAGGTGTACGGGTTCATCCGTTCGGCCGTCGACGAGCGCGGCAGCAATTGCATGAACACTTCGAGATCGGTGAAGCTCGGAACGATCTTCTCGATGCCCATCACGGTGATCAGCGTCCGCGGCAAGGTCAGGCACATCCGCCCGTTGCCCTCGGATTCCACCACCGCGAGCGTCCCGGTCTCGGCCACACCGAAATTCGCGCCGCTCACCGCCACTTTGGCGGTGAGGAACTTGCGCCGCAGATGGGCCCTGGCCGCCATCGCGAGCACCCGCGGGTCGTCGGTCAGCTCGCCCGCGTCGGGCATCTCCCGCGTGAAGATCTCGCGGATCTCGGCGCGGTTGCGGTGAATCGCCGGAACCAGGATGTGACTGGGCTTGTCGTGGCCGAGCTGCACGATGAGCTCGGCCATATCGGTTTCGAACGCGGCGATGCCCTGCGCTTCCAGATACTCGTTGAGCCCGATCTCCTGAGTGGCCATGGATTTGACCTTCACCACCTCGTCGGAGCCCGTGGCTCGGATGAGATCGGCGACGATGCGGTTGGCCTCGTCGCCGTCGCGGGCCCAGTGCACCACGCCGCCACGTCGGGTGACGTTGTCTTCGAGCTGCTCGAGCAATTCGGGAAGCCGCGCCATGACGTCCTGTTTGAGGGCGCTGCCCGCAGCCCGCAACTGCTCCCAGTCATCGCATTCGCGTATTGCGTTGAGACGCTTGGTGCGAATGGTGTGGGTGGCGTGCCCGATGTTGCGGCGCAACTGGGAGTCGGCGAGCGCGGTGCGAGCGGCTCGCGGGAACGGCTCATCGCCGCGCAGGTTCCCGACGCCGGGGGTGCCGAGAAATGTCATGGCCCGGCCGCCAGGATCTCGGCCAGGTGCACGGTGCGCACCCCGCACCGCAGCCGGCTCAGCCCGCCTCCGATGTGCATCAGGCACGAGGAGTCACCCGCGCTGCACACCTCGGCGTCGGTCTCCAGAATGTGCGCCATCTTGTCGGCCAGCATGGCCGTGGACGTGTCGGAGTTCTTGATCGCGAAGGTTCCGCCGAAGCCGCAACAGGATTCGGCCTCGGGCAACTCGACCAAGGTGAGTGCCCGCACATTGCGCAGCAGCCGCAGCGGCTTGTCACCCACCCCGAGCATGCGCAGTGAGTGGCAGGTGGGGTGATACGTGACGCGGTGCGGATAGTAGGCGCCGACGTCGTCGACACCGAGCACGTCGATCAGGAACTCGGACAACTCGTAGGTCTGTTCGGCCAGTCGCTCGGCGCGGGTTGCCAGGTCCTCCTCGCCGGCCCGACGGGCCACCATCGCATGCTGGTGGCGTACCGAACCCACACATGACCCGGACGGGGCGACGATGGCGTCGCAGTTCGCGGATTCAAAGGCTTCGACATGATTGCGTACGAGCGCGGTGGCTTCCCTGAGATAGCCGGTATTGACATGCATTTGGCCGCAACACGTTTGGGCCTGTGGAAACACCACCTGGTGCCCGAGGCGCTCGAGCAGCTGCACCGTGGCGATCGCTGCGGGCGGGAACATCGCATCCGCCAGGCAGGTCGCGAACAGGGCGATTCGCATTGCGCTCCTATGTGTTTGGTCCGCGTTGCCACTGCGCGCCCCGGTAGTGCTCCCAGGGGTTGTAATCGGCGAGCAGCTCTTCCTGCGGCGGGCGCTGCGACTCGGGCACATGCTGGAGATTGATCCGTACCCGGTACCAGATGGAACTCGGGCCGCGCATGCCGTCGAGCAGGATGTCGACAGGCTCCAGCCGCGCGGCCACCGCGGGATAGCGCTCGCGCCACACGTCCAGCGCCGCCAGCGCCTCGTCCTTGGTCTTGGTCTTGGCGATCTCGATCAGCGGCATCGAAGAAACGCGCCTGCCGTCCTTCGACGCGCCCTTGGGTGCCTTCTCGGCCGGGCCGAGTTCTTTGGCGAGCCCGAGCAGCGCGTCCAACTGGCCGACCGTGACGTCCATGCCCTCCCACGGGTCACCGATCTCGGCGAACCGGTCGGGCACGGTGGCGATCGTGAAGGCCTCGGGCCGGCAGCCGTCGACCTCGTCCCAGCGCAGCGGGGTCGACACCCGGGCATCGGCGGTGGCCCGCACGGAATAAGCCGATGCCACCGTGCGGTCCTTGGCGTTCTGGTTGAAGTCGACGAACACGCGCGTGCCCCGTTCTTCCTTCCACCAGCGCGCGGTCGCAATGTCCGGCGCCCTGAGCTCCACCGCCCGAGCCACTGTCTCGGCCGCCAGTCGCACCTTGGCGAAAGGCCACGTCGGCTGGATGCGCGCATAGATGTGGAAACCGCGCGAGCCCGACGTCTTGGGCCACGCGGTCAGGCCGTGCTCCTCAAGCACCGCCCGGGCAATGTGAGCGACGTCGACGATCTGGGACCAGCCGACCCCGGGCATCGGGTCCAGATCGACGCGGAGTTCATCGGGATGGTCGAGATCCTCGGCCCGCACCGGATGCGGGTTGAGGTCGACACATCCCAGATTCACCGCCCACGCCAGGCCAGCCGTATCGCGCAGGACCGCTTCCTTGGCCGACGTGCCCGACCGATACTTGAGCTCGGCCACGTCCACGTAGTCCGGCCGCTTCTCCGGCGCGCGTTTCTGGAAGATGGCCTCCTCGGCGATGCCCTTGACGAACCTTTTGAGGATCATCGGGCGGCCGTACACCCCGCGCAGCGCCCCGTCGGCCACCGCGCGGTAATAGTTGATCAGGTCCAGCTTGGTGACGTGCGCGTCAGGGAAAACCACCTTGTCGGGGTTGCTGACGGCCACCTCGAGGCCGTCGATCTCCAGCGACGTTGCACCGGCCATGACCACATCGTAGTTACCACCCCTGGTGCGATAGATGTCACTTATTGTTGCGACATGCCAAGTCTGTCTGATCTGCCGGCGACCCTGACCGCGAAGGCCAAGCAGTACGCGGAGCGCGGCGCGGCCGAATTGCACTACGCGCGCAAGATGTTCGAGGCGGGCGCGCTGCGGCTGGAACCGCCACAGAACATCGTGGCCATGTTGGGTGACATCCGTACCTGGGGTGAGATCGGCATGATCCCGGCGCTCAACGCGCGTCGGCACCCCAACCGCGTCGCGGTCATCGACGACGAGGGTGAATTCACGTTCGGAGAACTCGACGCCGCCGCACACGCGGTGGCTCACGAGTTGCTCACCATGGGTGTCACGGGCGGTGACGGGGTAGGGATCCTGGCCCGCAACCACCGCTGGTTCCTGGTCGCGCTGTACGGCGCGGCTCGAGTGGGCGCCCGCATCGTCCTGCTCAATTCGGAGTTCTCGGGGCCACAGATCAAAGAGGTCTCCGAACGCGAGGGCGCCAAGGTGATCATCTACGACGACGAGTACACCGCCGCGGTCAACCATGCCGAACCAGAATTGGGCAAGCTACGGGCGCTGGGCGTCAACCCGGATTCCGAGAAGCCGTCCGGCAGCACCGATGAGACCCTGGCCGACGTCATCGCGCGCAGCAACGGCCGGCCCGCACCCAAGGCCAGCCAACATCCGTCGATCATCATCCTGACCAGCGGCACCACCGGGACGCCCAAGGGCGCCAACCGTGCCGCCCCGCCGTCGCTGGCCCCGATCGGCGGCGTGCTGTCGCACGTCCCGTTCAAGGCCGGCGAGGTGACCTCGCTGCCCGCGCCGATGTTCCACGCGCTCGGCTTCCTGCATGCCACCATCGCGATGATGCTGGGCACGACCCTGGTGCTGCGTCGCCGGTTCAAACCCGCCACCCTGTTGGAAGACGTTGAGAAACACCACGTCACCGCCATGGTGGTGGTGCCGGTCATGCTCTCGCGGATGCTCGACCATCTGGAGCAGATGACACCCAAGCCCAATTTGTCGTCGCTGCGCATCGTCTTCGTCTCCGGATCCCAGTTGGGCGCCGAGCTGGCCTCGCGTGCCCCCAAAGAACTCGGGCCGGTCGTCTACAACCTCTACGGTTCGACCGAGATCGCGTTCGCGAGCATCGCGCGCCCCAAGGATCTGTCGATCAACCCGGCAACGGTGGGGCCGGTGGTCAAGGGCATCACCGTGAAGATCATCGACGACAACGGCAACGAACTCCCGCAGGGACAGGTGGGCCGCATCTTCGTGCGAAACACGTTCCCGTTCAAGGGATATACCGGAGGTGGCGGCAAACAGATCATCGACGGGATGCTGTCGTCGGGCGATGTCGGCTACTTCGACGAGCACGGTCTGCTCTACGTCAGCGGCCGCGACGACGAGATGATCGTCTCCGGCGGGGAGAACGTGTTCCCCGCCGAGGTCGAGGATCTGATCAGCGGGCACCCCGACGTCGTCGAAGCCACCGCGCTCGGCGTCGAGGACAAGGAATGGGGTGCCCGGCTCAAGGCATTCGTGGTGAAGGCCGACGGGGCGGACCTCGACGAGGACACCGTCAAGTCCTACGTGAAAGAGCATCTGGCCCGCTACAAGGTGCCGCGCGAGGTGGTCTTCCTCGACGAGCTGCCGCGCAACCCGACCGGCAAGATCCTCAAGCGCGAGCTGCGCAACTTGGAATAGTCTGCCGCCCGCGGTGGTAGTACAACCCTGTGAACATCGACCTCAGCGGAAAGACAGCCCTCGTCACGGGCTCCACCCAGGGCATCGGCCTGGCCATTGCCGAGCAACTGGCCCGCAGCGGCGCCCGGGTGGCCGTCAACGGCCGGACGACCGAACGCGTCGATGAGGCCGTCGCCAAGTTGGGCGAGTTCGACATCCTCGGTGCCGCCGCTGACGTATCGACCGAGGAGGGGACGGCTGACCTGCTGCGTCAGTTGCCCACCGTGGACATCCTGGTCAACAACCTCGGGATCTTCGGCGCGGTGCCGCCGCTGGAGATCACCGACGAACAGTGGCGTACCTACTTCGACGTGAATGTCCTTGCCTCGGTACGGCTTATCCGTAGCTACCTGCCCGGGATGACCGAGCGGGGCTGGGGCCGGGCGATGCAGATCGCCAGTGACTCGGCCATTGTGACGCCCGCCGAGATGATCCACTACGGGGTGTCCAAGACGGCGCTGCTCGCGGTGTCACGCGGTTTCGCCAAGGAGGCCGCGGGTACCGGCGTGACGGTCAACTCGGTGATCGCCGGTCCGACCCACACCGCCGGTGTCGAGGATTTCGTGTATCAGCTCGTCGACAAGTCGTTGCCGTGGGATGAGGCGCAGCGGGAGTTCATGGTCAAGCATCGGCCGCAGTCCTTGATCCAGCGCCTGATCGAGCCCGAGGAGATCGCGAACATGGTGACCTACCTGGCCTCGCCGCTGGCCTCGGCCACCACCGGCGGTGCGCTGCGCGTCGACGGTGGCTACGTCGATTCGATCCTGCCGTAGTTTTCCCGGCGCGCGGTCAGGCGAGCATGGCCGAACCCGGCACCGCCAGAGCCATCAGCGACAAAGCCAACAGGAACCAACCCGCGCCGTGCCAGATCGGCCATGTCCCCTCGGCTTTCCACACCTGGTAGGTGCGGACGAATGCGCCGACCCCTCCGACGAACAGAATCGTCGGCACCAGCGTTGCAGACAGCGTCGAATGGTCGAATGCGTAGAACACCAAGGCAAGCCCGGCGACGGCGATCACGGCCAACGCATAGACCGCCGCCGACCTGAACATCTGCGGATCGTGCCAACGCTTTTCGACGTCGTTGCGGTCGCCGGTCATGGTCTCGGGTCGCATCCTCACGGCGGTCCGTTGATGTACCAGGCCAGACATCCCGGCTTGCCCCGGCACGCGATGATGGCGCCGGCGTCGGGAGCCGAACCGCGTACCCGCGGTGGCCTGGGCTGCAGGTTGCAGTTCACCACATACGGGTTCCACGGAATGACGCCGTTCACACATGGCTCGGCGTGGGTTTGGGTGGGCGCGGGGGAGACCTGCCCCCACACGGCGGTCGGTGCGATGACGACCGACAGCGCAGCTGCGCCCAGCAGCACCGGGCGCAGAATGCGTGGTCGTGACGTCCTCATCATGAGTGTCAACCGTTTCTGCTAGCCGCCTATTTCGACGGTACGCCTGACCCGCGCCGAAGTTACGGATCGCGCGGCAGGCCCAGCAGACGCTCGGCGATGATGTTGAGCTGAACTTCGGTGGTGCCGCCGTAGATCGTGGTGGCGCGGCTTGCCAACAGGTACTCAGCCCAGCGGCCGAATTCCGACTCCGGGTCGCCGATGGCGCCGTCGGTGCCGAAGGAGGCGACCGCGAACTCCGCGTATCCCTGGCCGGTTTTCATCGACAACAGCTTGGAGATGGCCGCGGCCGGCATGGCGTCGCCGCCCGCCAGCGTCAGCAGCGTAGACCGCAGGTTGAGCACCTTGGCGGCATGGCCTTCGGCGATCAGCTGACCCGCGCGGTTCTGGTCGATCTGGTCGAACTGGCCCGCGCCGAGGAATGCGACGAACTGCTCGAGATTGGCCAGGAACGGTGGCTCACTGCTGCCGATCGACACCCGCTCGTTGGTCAGGGTGTTGCGGCTGACCTCCCAGCCTCGGTTGACCTCACCGAGCACCATGTCGTCGGGCACGAACACGTCGTCGATGAACACTGTGTTGAACATCGCGTTGCCGGTCAGCTCTCGCAGCGGCTTGACCTCGACGCCCGGCGCCTTCATGTCGAGCAGAAAGTACGTGATGCCATTGTGTTTCGGAGCGTTGGAATCCGTCCGGGCCAGCAGGGCGCCCCACGCCGAGTACTGCGCGCCCGTCGTCCAGATCTTCTGCCCGGTGATGCGCCAGCCCCCGTCGACCTTGGTGGCCTTGGTGGTCAGGCTGGCCAGGTCCGAACCCGCACCCGGCTCGGAAAACAGCTGGCACCAGATCATCTCGCCGCGGAACGTCGGCGGCAGGAAGCGCTGCTTCTGCTCGTCGGTGCCGAAAGCCACGATCGACGGGATGATCCACGAGGCAATGCCCATCTGCGGGCGCCGCACACGGCCGCTGTTGAACTCCTGGGCGATGATGATCTGCTCGATCGGTTCTGACGCGCGGCCCCATGGCCTGGGCAGGTGCGGCTGCACCCATCCGCCTTCGGCGATCGCGATATTGCGCTCCGCGCCGCTCGGAATCGCTTTCAGCCCAGCCACTTCCGCGCGGATCTCGTCACGCAGCTTCTCGGTGTCGGGATCGAGGTCGATGTCGACCGGGCGTATTCCGGATGTGGTGGCGGTATCGACCACCGTCTGCGGGTAGTCCGAGGCCCGGCCGAAGCACGCGGCCAGCACGAGCGCGCGCCGGTAGTAGACGTTCGCGTCGTGCTCCCAGGTGAATCCGATACCGCCGTGCACCTGGATGCAGTCCTGGGTGGTGTGCTGCGCGGCGGCCGGCGCCAGGGTGGCAGCCACCGCGGCGGCGAACTCGAAATGAGTTGTCGCCGAATCGTCTTCTTGCGCCTCGTCCAAAGCCCGGGCAGCGTCCCAGACGGCGGCGGTGGCCCGCTCGGTGTCGGCGATCATCCCGGCGCACTTGTGTTTGATCGCCTGGAACTGGCCGATCGGCCGGCCGAACTGTTCGCGGATCTTGGCGTAGGCGGTGGCGGTGTCGGTGGCCCAGCGGGCGACGCCGATCGCCTCGGCCGACAGCAGCGTGGTGATCAATGCCCTGGCGCGGGTGCTTCCGAGGTTGGCGAGCACGCGATCGCCGGTCACCTCGGTGGCGTTGGCCCGCACGTGCGCCAGCGGGCGCAGCGGATCGACACTGCGCACCGGCTCGATCTCCAGCTGGGCGGCGTCGAGGACGACCCACTGGACGCCGGACTCGATCGCGACCGGAAGCGCCAGCACCGAGGCTTGGGCGGCGGCGGGCACTGCCCGTGCCTCGCCGCGGATGACCAGGCCATCGCCGTGCTTGGTCGCGGTCAGACCGGAGTCGATGGCGTAGGTCGCGATGGTCTCGCCCGAGGCGAGGCCGGCGAGCACCTTGGCCTCCGGATTGTCGGCCGAGATCAGCGCACCGGCGATCGCCGACGGGACGAACGGTCCGGGGACTGCGCCGTAGCCGAACTCGGCCAGGGTGATGGCCAGCTCCAGGATCCCGAAACCTTGCCCGCCAACGGCTTCCGAAAGATGGACGCCGTGCAGGCCCTGCTCGGCCGCGGGTTTCCAATACGGCGGGGGGTTGGGGATCGGGTTCTGCCAGTCCGCGTCCAGGGCTTCGTGCAGCACCTCGGACGGTGCCACTCGTGCTACCAGGGACCGAACTGAATCGGCCAGGTCGCTGTGCTCAGACGTGATCGCAATGGGCATGCGGCACCTCCATCCGGGGCATGTCTCGAATAACCGGTCGGTTGGGCCGAGGGTACCCCGGCGTGATGCGCGCCACTCCGTCGGCCTATCTGACTGCGTTTACTACGTTGGCCAGGTGCTCGCCGTCGCGAATGCGACGGCAGTTGTCGATCGCCATGGTCAGATAGCGCCGCATGGTGTCCGCGGTGTACCAGGTGACGTGCGGGGTGAGCACCACATTGGGCAGCTCCAGCAGGGGGTTTCCTGGCGACACCGGCTCCTCGGCGAAGACGTCGAGACCGGCTGCGGACAACTGCCCGGTGCGCAGTGCGTCGACGAGGGCTGACTCGTCGACGATGGGTCCGCGTGCGGTGTTGACGACGACGGCGCCCGGCTTCATCGACGCCAGGGCCTTGCCGTCGAGCAACCCTCGGGTCGACTCGGTCAACGGAAGGTGCAGCGAGACGATATCGCTGACCGCCAACAGATCTGGCAGGCTGCGCCATCCTGGATGGCCGGTGTCGCGGGTGCTGGTGTGGATCACCTGTGACGGCTCGGCACCCATCGCGATGACGATCTTTTCGACCCGCTTGGCGACGTTGCCGTAGCCCAGCAGGCCCACCGTGCATCCGCTGATGTCGCGCACGGTTTCACCCAGGCTGGGATCCGAGGGCCAGCCTTTGCCCTCGCGGGTGGCACGGTTGAGTTCGGGCAGCCGGCGCAGCGCGGCGAGCATCAGCAGCACGGCGCCCTCTGCCACCGACGGCGCGTTGGCGCCGGGCATGTTGGCCACCAGGATGCCCAGCCGGGTGGCGGTGTCGACGTCGACGGTGTTCACCCCGGCGCCCAGCTTGTGCACCAGCCGCAGGCGCAGTCCCTGCTCCAGGTCATCGCCGGAGACCGGCCGCAACACATGCCAGAGCACCTCGGCGGAGGGTAGTTCTCGGTAGAATCTGATGTCATCGTCCTCGGCGCAGAACGTCACGTCCAACCAGTCTTGTTGGGGTGCAAGAAAATCCAGCACCTTATCCCCGGGGGTGAAGTGGGCCAGGACCCTGATCCGCCCGGGGTTCACCCGGTCACCGCCACCGCTTCGCGATCCATCGGGCGATGGTATCGGCCTGCTCGTCGCGCGCACCCGGAGTGGTGAAGTAGTGATCGGTGTCGATCGAGCACTGGGCTTTGTCCGTGCTCGCCAACGCGTCGTAGATGCGTTTGGCGTCGGACGGATACACTCCGGTGTCCTGGTCGGCATTGATGACCAATGCGGGACAGGTGATCCGGGCCAGGTGGGGTTCGGCCCGTGTCTGGGCGTGTCGCAGGCTCCACATGCCGATCCAGTTGCGCACGGTGGTGGCCGCGGCGATGCCACGCGCCGACCGGTTGGCCTTGATCGGGGTTCCGGCGTAACACAGGTTGGCCTGCCGGTTGGTCGGCTCGACCGTCGGATCGACCATCCTCGGGTCGGCCCAGGTGCGCATGACGGTGAACGGGCGGTCCGAATATCCTGCCGCCTGAACCTTTTTGAGCTCATCTTCGGCCCAGTCGGTGATCTTCTCGTTGCGGGCGACCTGGGCGGCGCGATACCGCGCCACGAACTCCGCCGAATACGGCGCGGGGTTGCGTTCGTCGAACAGGTCGAGCTCGGGGTCGCTGGCGACGGCGTCGTTCTCGTCGACGACGGAGGCGTCCATCCAGGCGGTCAGAACATCGGGGCGCCCGGGGTGGGCGGCGCTGGCCACATACCCGTCGGCGGGCAACAGTTCTGTCAGCCCCGCTGCCGGCCGCATCCCGTCCAGTGGCTGCACATTCGGGTCGACGGCTTGGGACTGGTAGGCGGCCATCAGGGATCCGCCGCCGGAGTTACCGAGCAAGACAACGGTTTCGATGCCCTGAACCTCCCGCAGCCACCGCACGCCGACTCCGATGTCGACGAGGGCATGATCGAGCAGGAAGCTGCTCTCGAATCCGCGGAAGCGGGTGTTCCACCCGAGGAATCCGATACCCCTGCCGGCCAGATGGTCCGCGAGATAGTGCTCGGAGAAGTCGATCTGGTAGTGGGTGGCGATCACGGCGACCGTCGGCTTGTGTTCCGCGCTCCGGTAATACAGGCCCTGGCACGGGTATCCGCCCGCGCCGGCCCGCTGAGCCGTCGGCGATTCCAGGCCGACGAATTCGCGAACCACTTCCGGTGACGCTGTGCTCATGAACGCGGGTTCCCCTCGTGGTAGATGGTCCGGTAGAAGACGTTGGCCAGCGTGGTGATGCACGCGGTGTCGTCGGCGGCGGCATCGCGCCCGCCGGACAATTGGGTGTAGCAGAACTGGTTGAGCATCGACACCAGTGCGACCGCCGTCAGGTGCGCATCGTCGTCGGGGCAGAAGCCGTGCTGCTGAGCGTGTTTGATCATCTCGGTGATCATGGCGATCGGCAGTTGGCAGATCTCGTCCCAGTATTCGGCGAAGTCGTCGTCGATCATCGCCATCTGGGACACGCTGATGATCTCGGCCAGGCGGTGCCGGTAGGTCATCCAGTGCGCCGACGCCGCCTGATGGCAGCGTTGCCAGTTGGTGAGATCCGGCGCGGTCGCCGGAAGCGCGCGCTCGCGGGCCTCGTTGCGGAAGCGCAGGGCCCATTCGCGGACCATGGCCTCCTTCGAGGCGTAGTAGTTGTAGAACGATGCGGCGGACCGGCCGGCCTCTGAAGCGATGTCGGAGATCGTCGTGGCCAGGATGCCCTTACGGGCGATCACCGCACGGGCCGCGGTGTCGATCGCCGCCTGGGTTTGGCGGCCACGCGCGGTCGGCAACGGGGTTCGGGGGCTGACGGTCACGGATTTCCTCACTCCCGGGCGGGCCGAGAATTGGCACACCATTGATCACATCTGAATCTGATGTTAGATTCAGATTCGCAGTTGCGCCAGTGTTCGGTGTCCGCCTCGGAGGTGTGTCGACGTGATCAAGCCCAACAACCCCAACCCGGAGTTCGAGTTCGGCGGCATCAACCATGTGGCGCTGGTGTGCGCCGACATGGCACGCACCGTTGACTTCTACACCAACGTGCTCGGTATGCCACTGATCAAATCGCTGGACCTGCCCGGCGATATGGGCCAGCACTTCTTCTTCGACGCGGGCAATGGTGACTGCATCGCGTTCTTCTGGTTCCGTGAGGCGCCCGACGGTGTGCCCGGCATTTCAGCGCCCGCGGCGATCCCCGGCATCGGTGAATTCGTCAGCGCCACCGGCTCACTGAACCACATCGCCCTGCACGTGCCGGCCGAGAAGTTCGACGAGTACCGGCAGAAGCTCAAGGCCAAGGGAGTGCGGGTCGGCCCGGTGCTCAACCATGACGACAGCCCGATGCAAGCGTCGGCGACAGTGCATCCCGGCGTTTACGTACGGTCGTTCTACTTCCTCGACCCCGACGGCATCACCCTGGAATTCGCCTGTTGGACCAAGGAATTCACCGACGGCGACGCACAGGCAGCGCCCAAGACCGCTGCGGACCGTCGCCCCCCGGTGCGTGCGGGATAGTCGATTCCGGACAGCAGCGGTTATCCACTGACTTTCCGGCGCCTCGGCGTCAGGACTTGGTCGCCGTCACAAAATACCCAAGCGGCACCCCGGGCACTTCCAGTGGCACCGCCGGCGCGAACCAGCGGCCCCACTTATTGCCGGGTTCGGCCACATCGGTGACGGCTGCTGACCAGCCCAGCGGTTCACACAGCTGCTCCGGGGCGTCGGTGCCGAACAGCCACGGTGCCCCGTTGCGCGACATCTGTTCACGGACCGCGGTCAGCATCACGCTGTCCAGCAGCACCTTGCCGACAATGTCGTAGAGCAGGACGGAGCCGGGTGCGGATACCGCGTCGACCCGCTCGAACAATGTGTGCACGGCGCGCTCGCCGAGATACTGCAGCAGGCCTTCCATCAACCACACGGTGGGCAGACCGGCGTCAAAGCCGTTGGCTCGCAAGGTATCGGTCCAGTCGGTGGTGAGATCGACACCGATCGCCACCCGTCGGCACCGCGGTTTGTCGTCGGCCAGCGCTTCAGCCTTGGCCGCGATCACCGCGGGCTGATCGAGTTCGAACACCGTGGTGCCGTCGGGCCACCGCAGCCGGTAGGCCCGCGCATCCAAGCCCGCGGCAAGGATCACCACCTGCGTGACGGGCGGCACCGCGGAAAGGAGCGCCTCGTCCCAGAAGCGGGTGCGCACCACGATCTGCAGTGTGGACTTGTCGCCGCTGGCGGCGATGGCTTCAGCGAGCATGTGCCGCCCTGATTCACCGGCCAGGCGTGCTGCGAACGGGTCTTCGAAAAGCCGGTCGGGGCGGCGGGTTTCCTCCGCGCGGATGGCCGCCACCAGGACACCGGTGTCGGCCACTGCCCGGCCTGGAGTCTGTCCGGAGTTGGTCATGGCGCCATCATGCGCGTCCGGCAGCCGTGGACGCTTGGATATTTTTGTCCGGGTTCCCGCGGGCGAGGAGTTGCAGCGCATCCGCGGAACTCGACCCTTCCGCGGTCGTCACCACACACAGTGATTGTTCGATGTCGCGGGCGAGTTTCAGGTTCTGCATGGTGACGGTGAGCGGGCCGGCGAGCGGGTGCCGCAGCTCGTAGGAATCGGCCTCGCACGGCTTGACACGGTGATCGGCCCACAGCGCGACGAACTCCGGGCTCTTGACCGACAATTCGCCGATCAGGGAGGACAACAGTGCGTCGTCGGGATGCCGGCCCGCGGCGAGCCGGAGACTACCCACCACCGTCCGGACCTTGCGGTGCCAATCCACATAGAGGTCGCGCGTGTGCGGATCGAGGAACAGCAGCCGGGCCAGGTTGGGCCGTGTCGCGGGGTTGTCCACCGACGCGAAATCCACATGGCCGGCCAGCAGGGCATGGCCCAGCTCGTTCCAGGCCAGGACGTCAGTGCGACGGCCGACCACGAGCACCGGCAGGTGGTCCAGCGATCGCAGCAGATCGCGGGTCAATGTGCTGACGCGCTCGACCGGAGGGCGGCGAGGCGGCTGCGCACGCTGGGACGCCAGCTCCCGCAGATGGGCCTGCTCGTGGATGTCCAACTGCAGGGCCCGGGCGAGCGCGTCGAGGATGGTCTCCGAGGCGTTCACCGACTGCCCCTGCTCCAGCCGCGTGTAGTAGGAAACGCTGACCCCGGCCAGCTGAGCGACCTCTTCCCGCCGCAGTCCCGCCACTCGTCGTCGTTCGCCGTACCGTGACAGCCCCACATCCTCCGGATGCAGCCGCCCGCGACGGGCCCGCAGGAATTCGCCGAGTTGTCCCGTGGTCATGACTTCACTATGCCGCCGGTCTGATACGTCGTGCCTATCCCTGCCAGTGGTAGGCACCGTTGGGCCTGGTTGGCCGTCCACCGCGCTGCCAGGCTGGCGGCATGAACGAAATCGTGTTGGGCGACGTCACGGTGACCCGGGTCATGGAGTACTACGGCTCGGTGCGGCTGTCGCCGCGGGAGTTCTTTCCGGAGAGCCCGGAGGAGTCGTGGCGGCGCAACGAAGCATGGATGGTTCCTGATTTCTATGATCCCGATGACGACGTCTGCGTCTCCGCGATCCAGACTTGGCTGCTGCGCAGCGAGGGGAAGACCATCCTGGTCGACACTGGCGTGGGCAACCACAAGGATCGGCCCCACGCGCCGGTGTGGCATCGGCTGGATACCGATTTCCTCGGGAACCTGGCCCGGGCCGGCGTCGCTCCCGAGGACGTCGACGTGGTGATCAACACCCATCTCCATGTCGACCACGTCGGCTGGAACACCTACCTCGATGACGGCAGTTGGATACCGACGTTCCCGAACGCCACCTACCTGATGCCGCGCGCCGACTTCGATTTCTGGAACCCGGCCAATCGGGGCGGCGCGGTCCCCGGACGGGACAACGTCTTCCTCGACAGCGTTGCGCCGGTGCACCGAGCGGGACAAACCACGTTGTGGGAGGACACCTTTCAGATCGATACCAACCTCACGCTGGAACCGGCACCCGGCCACACCCCGGGCTCCGCGGTGGTCAGGCTCCAGTCTGGAACTGACCACGCTGTTTTCGTCGGTGACATGATGCACACCCCGCTGCAGATCGTCGAGCCCGACACCAACAGTTGCTACTGCGAGGACCCGGTGCAGGCGCGGGCCACCCGACGTCGGGTGCTGGATCAGGCAGCCGACACCAACACCCTGGTGATCCCGGCGCATTTCGGCGGGCATGGAGCCGCCGAGGTGATGCGTGACGGCGACCGGTTCGCCGTGAAGGCATGGGCACCGTTCGACCGACTGACACGGGGGACCGAGAATGGCTGAACCCATCGTCGATACCGCCGGCGGAGCCGTCCGCGGGACGCGCACCCGAGACGCGCTGGCCTTCCTGGGGATTCCTTACGCTGCACCGCCCATCGCCTCAGGTCGCTTCGCGGCTCCGGAACCACGTGAGCCGTGGGGCGATCTGCGAGATGCGACTCGGCTCGGACCGACCGCACCACAGCCGCCCCGAAACGGCTTTGGGCGCTTGGATATGTCGCCGTTCTTCGGGCCGGGCTGGGTGCCCGGCGACGACTACCTCACGGTCAACGTGTGGACTCCGCCGAACGCGCGCCGTCGGCCGGTCATGGTGTTCGTCCATGGAGGTGGCTTCGTGGCGGGCTCCACGCGCTCGCCGCTGTATGACGGCACTGCCTTCGCCTGCGACGGCGTAGTTCTGGTGACCGTCACCTATCGGCTCGGCATCACCGGTTTTCTGGATCTCCCCGGGGCCGTACCCAACCGAGGCCTGCTCGACGTGTTGGCGGCGCTGGCCTGGGTGCAAGCCAACATCGAGGCATTCGGTGGGGATCCGGGCAACGTCACCTTGTTCGGCCAGTCCGCCGGCGCGACGATCACTGCCGGAGTGCTGAGCACGCCCGGCGTAGAGCGGCTGATCCGCCGCGCAATCATGCAGAGCGGCAACGGCTTCGGTGCGTTCAGCCCGATGCAAGCGGCATTGGTGACCACGGCGGCGGCTGAGACCCTGGCGGTTGAGCCCACGGCGGCTGCGTTCGACCGGCTTTCGGACCAGCAGCTGGTCGCCGTGGTGGCCAAGCTGGGTGGGCTGGATCTGCGCACCGACGGGCGGTTCGACCCGCTGCTGGGTCTGAGTCCGTTCAGTCTCGTGCTGGCCGACCAGCCCGCGGAGCAGCTCAATCCCGACGTCGGTCTGCTCATCGGGACCAACACCGAGGAGGGCAACCTGTACCTGATGCCGCAGGGCCACCTCGACTCCTCCACCCGCGGCGACGTCGAGCAGCTCGCCGCGCAGGTGGAAACTGATCCGGCCGCTCTGATCCAGCGGTACCGCAAGCGTTTTCCGCAGGCGAGCTGGGGTGAGCTGCGCTCGTCGATCCTCGGTGACGCGCTGTTCCGGACCGGCAGCGATCGCACCGCTCAGGCCCACACAGAACTGGATGGGTCTACGACGCACCGCTACGAATTCTGTTGGCGCTCTGAAGCTGTGGATGGCGCCTTGGGCGCGGCGCACGCGGTTGAGCTGCCGTTCGTGTTCGACCGGATCGGGGTGACGTCGTTGCGCGGGCCTGGGGCATTGCTCGGCCCCGGCGAGCCTCCGGCTGCGTTGGCCGCCGAGATGCACGGTGCCTGGGTCGGTTACGCCACGACCGGAGATCCGGGCTGGGCGCCGTCGGCGATGCACAGATTCACCGGCTGATCCCGACTTGACTGGGAAGCGCGGAGGGGCGCAGCAACACCGGGCCCGGCACGTCAACTGCCCGGTTGTTGCAAGCCGGCCACCGCATCGAGCATCGAGCGCAGCTGGTTGATGAGTTGTTCGGGGGCCATCGCGACCTCGCCGGACAGCCACGCACTGATGGTCTGGGTCACGCCACCGACTGCGAAATACGAAGTGGCCCTGAGGTAGTCGTTCTCCTTCAGATGCAGCGCGTCGCCGGCGTGCTGACCGAGCAACGTGGCGAAGAGCGCCGTGGATTCGACGCGTTTGCGCATCAGCACCTCGTTGGACAATTTGACGCTGAACAGCAGGCGGCCGATCCGCCGGTCCTTGGCGATCAGGTGCACGATGTTGGCCATGCCGACGGTGGTCTGCTCGGCCAGCGGAACGGCGTCGACGGCGGCCTGCGTCGAGGTCGCGATGTCCGCGATGACCCAGTCGTAGACCGCGCCGATGAAGTCGTCCTTGTCGGCGAAGCTCTCGTAGAAATACCGAGCGGCGAGCCCGGCCGTGCGGCACACCGCGCGGACCGTCACCTCGCCGTCCTCGGCCCCGAGCAGGTCCAGCCCCGCCTCGAGCAGTTGACGACGCCGCTGCGCGAGGCGGTCGGCCGCCTCGATGCCGCGGTACGGACGGACCTGCTTCACCCAGACATCTTGACACCTGTCACGCGGCCGGGCCAATATCAGGAATCACACGTTCTCAGTTTTAGAAGGGGTGGCCATGACGGTCAGCGAACCGATCCCGCACGTCGAACGGGCGATGAGTGACTCGTCGCGCCCGGCGGCCGCACCCAAACGCCGCAGGCGGGGCGCCGGCTTCGATGACGGACTGATGGGTGTGGCGCTGCTGGCCGGTCCGGCCAACGTGATCATGCAGCTGGCCAATCCGGGCGTCGGCTACGGCGTCGTCGAGAGCCGCGTCGACAGCGGCCGCACCGACCTGCACCCGATCAAGCGCGCCAGGACCACCTTCACCTACCTGGCCGTCGCGACCCGCGGCACCGACGCGCAGAAGGCCGCATACCGGCGCGCGGTCAACAAGGCGCATGCGCAGGTGTACTCCACCGAGGACAGTCCGGTGAAGTACAACGCGTTCGACAAGAACCTGCAGCTGTGGGTGGCTGCGTGCCTGTACAAGGGCGGAGTCGACGTGTTCCGGATGTTCGTCGGTGAGCTGGACGACGAGACGGCCGACCAGCACTACCGCGACAGCGTCACGATGGGCACCACGCTGCAGGTGCCCGAGGGCATGTGGCCGGCCGACCGCGCCGCCTTCGACCGGTACTGGGAGGAGTCGCTGGAGAAGCTGCACATCGACGACACCGTGCGGGGCTATCTGTATCCGATCGCGGCGGGCCGGCCCAAGAATCCGAAGCTGCCCCGTGCGGTGCAGCGCCGGCTCGACGCGGCTGCTCTACTCATCACCACGGGTTTCCTGCCGCAGCGGTTCCGGGACGAGATGCGGTTGCCGTGGGATGCGGAGAGCCAGAGGCGTTTCGACCGGCTGATAGCGGTCCTGCGCACGATCAACGATCTGCTGCCGTCGTTCTTACGGCAGTTCCCGTTCAACCTGCTGCTCAAAGATCTCGACTGGCGGATCCGCACCGGTCGTCCCCTGGTTTAGCTGTCAGATTCGCGGCGTACCCTCGCGGCCGTGCGCACCGGACGAACAGACAACGACAACTGGGATATCACCACGAGCGTAGGGCAGACAGCGCTATTCGTCGCTGCCTCAAGGGCATTGGAGGCCAAGAAGCCTGATCCGCTTGCCGTCGACCGGCATGCCGAGGCATTCTGCCGCGCGGTCGGGGGCGAGTGGACGGCCGCAGTCGAGGGCACCGACCCAGAACATCCGCTGCAGACCGAATTCGGCGAGGCCTTCGTCAACTTCCAGGCCGCCCGCACGAAGTACTTCGACGAATACTTCGCCAGGGCCATCGACGCCGGGGTCAAGCAGGTTGTGCTGTTGGCGGCGGGCCTGGACTCGCGGGCCTACCGGCTGCCGTGGGCCGACGGCACCGTGGTCTACGAGCTGGATCAGCCCCGGGTGCTGGAGTTCAAGCGCGACACCATGGACCGGCTCGGGGAAGTGCCGACGGCCGAACGGCGCGAGGTGGCGATCGACCTGCGGGAGGATTGGCCGCAGGCCCTGCGGGCAAGTGGTTTCGATCCGTCGCGCCCTTCGGCGTGGATCGCCGAGGGATTGTTGATCTATCTCCCCGCCACAGCACAGGAACAGCTGTTTGCTGGAATCGATGCGCTGGCGGCGCCGGGCAGTTTCGTGGCGATCGAGGAGGCGGTTCCGATGCCGGACGACGCGTTCGAGGCGAAGCGCGCAGAAGCGCTGTCCTCCGGCGAGGAGAACGCCTTTTTCACGCTCGTGTACAACCAGCAACACGCGCCCGCGGATCAGTGGTTCGGCGCGCGGGGCTGGGATGCAGCAGCGGCGCCGCTGCACCAGTATCTGGCCGATGTCGGTCGGCCGGTGCCCGCCCCCGACTCCGAGGCCGGGCTCATGACGGGAACTATCACCTTGGTGGCCGCGACCAAAAGGTGAGGCAGTTCACCAGCCTGTGCGATGAGGTGCCTCTCGACACTTAAGTTATGCAATGCTAACTTCAGCAAAAGTTAGCTTAGCCATACATAAGGGAGAGAATCGGGGGCTTCGTCGCTCCCGTGCACGCATATGGGTAGTGACACGCTTGCGGCTCCGCCTCAGGGAGCACCCCGGCTCGATCGCGATGTGATCAGCCGCTTCGCCACATGTTGTCGTGCGTTGGGGTTGACGGTGAACGACCGTCAACGGCCCGCCGATCTCGACGCGGCCCGGGCCGGCTTTGCTGGTCTGACCCGCATCGCGCACGACCACTGTGACGCCTGGGCCGGTCTGGCCGCGGCCGGTGATGTGTCCGGACCGGTCATCGACGCGGTGTGGCGCACCCGGGGCAGCGCCGGCCTGCTGCAGCGCGAGATCGACCTGGCTGCCGGTGCCCTCGGGTTCCTCTACGACAGTGGGCTCTATCTTCAGTTCCGGGCCAGCGAGGTGGACGATTTCCAGCTCGCCTACGCGGCGCGGCGTTACGCCTCGGGCGCGCGTGCCGAGGCCGACGCGCTGGTGGCCGACCTACTCGACCGCCGTCCCGGCTGGCTCAACGCCACCTGGCTGCGGGTGGCGTTCAACCACCACGCCGAGCGCTGGTCCGACGTGGTGCGTCTGCTCACCCCCGTGGTCACCAACCCGTCGCTCGACGAGGTCACCTCGCACGCCGCACGGATCACCCTCGGCATCGCGCTGGCCCGGCTCGGCATGCCGGCCCCCGCGCTGTCCTATCTGGAGGACCCGTCGGGCCCGATCGCGGTGGCAGCCCTCGACGGTGCGCTCGCCAAGGCACTGACCCTGCGCGCGCAGGGCGAAGACGAGGACGCAGGCGAAGTACTGCAGGACCTGTTCGCGGCGCACCCGGAGAACAAGCAGGTCGAGGACGCCCTTACGGATCCGTCTTTCGGGCTGCTCACCACCAACGCCGCCCGCATCGACGCCCGCACCGACCCGTGGGATCCCGAGACCGAACCCTCGGAGTCGGATTTCGTCGATCCCGGCGCCAAGGAGCGCAAGGCGCACCTGCTGGTCGAGGCCGAAGCCGAGCTGGCCGAGTTCATCGGTCTGGAAGAAGTGAAGTTCCAGGTCGCACGGCTCAAGAGCTCGGTCGCCATGTCGATCCGCCGCCAGGAGCGCGGGCTGGCCGTGGCCCAGCGCACCAACCACCTGGTGTTCGCGGGCCCGCCCGGAACGGGTAAGACCACCATCGCCCGCGTGGTCGCCAAGATCTACTGCGGCCTGGGCCTTCTCAAAAAGGAGACGGTCCGCGAGGTGCATCGCGCCGACCTGATCGGCCAGCACATCGGTGAGACCGAGGCCAAGACCAACGCCATCATCGACAGCGCACTCGACGGCGTGCTGTTCCTCGACGAGGCCTACGCCCTGGTGTCCACCGGCGCCAAGAACGACTTCGGCCTGGTGGCCATCGACACCCTGCTGGCCCGGATGGAGAACGACCGCGACCGGCTCGTCGTCATCGTCGCCGGGTACCGCAAGGACCTCGACATGTTCCTCGACACCAACGAAGGTCTGCGCTCGCGTTTCACCAGAAGCATCGACTTCCCGTCGTACTCGTCGTCCGAGCTCGTCGAGATCGCCGAGCGGATGGCCGAGAAGCGCGACAGCACCTTTGAGAAGACTGCGCACGACGAGATGGAGAGGCTGTTCGGCCACCTGGCGTCGGCCACCATGCCCGACGCCAGTGGAGTGCAGCGCCGCTGCCTCGACATCGCGGGCAACGGTCGATTCGTGCGAAACCTGGTCGAGCGTTCGGAAGAGGAGCGCGAGTACCGCCTCGATCATTCTGACAACGACGACTTCACCGACGAGGAGATGATGACGATCACCGCCGGTGACGTGAACAATTCGGCTGCCCCGCTGCTGCGTGGCCTGGGCTTGTCGGTGCCTGAATGACCGCCCCGGGGTCTGACGAGCGCCGCTCCTTCACGTCACGCACGCCGTCAAACGAGAATCCCGACGGTGTGCAGTACCGGCGTGGCTTTGTCACCAAGAACCAGGTCACGGGCTGGCGATTCGTCATGCGCCGCATTGCTTCTGGCGTGGCGCTGCACGACACCCGCATGTTGGTCGACCCGTTGCGCACGCAGAGCCGGGCTGTGCTGACCGGTGCCCTGATCCTGGTTACGGGTCTGGTTGGTTGTTTCCTGTTCTCACTGTTCCGGCCGGGCGGATCGGCGGGCAACGACACGGTCCTCGCCGACCGGTCGACGGCGGCCCTGTACGTGCGGGTCGGCGAGCAGCTGCATCCCGTGCTCAACCTGACCTCCGCGCGGTTGATCGCAGGCAAGGCGGACAACCCGACCACTGTCAAGACCAGTGAGATCGACAAGTTCCCGCGCGGGAACCTGCTCGGCATCCCCGGTGCGCCCGAGCGGATGGTGCAGACCACCAGCACCGACGCGGATTGGACCGTGTGCGACGCGGTCTCCGGCGCCAACGCCGGGGTGACGGTCATCGCCGGCACACTCGGATCGGGCGGTGAGCGTGCCCTGGCGCTGACTTCCGACCAGGCCGTGCTGGTGCACCACAGCGGTGGCCCCACCCCGGGCGACTGGCTGCTGTGGGACGGCAAGCGCAGCCCGATCGACTTGGCCAACCGTGCCGTCACCGATGCCCTCGGTCTCGGCGGGCAGATCCCCGCGCCGCGGCCCATCGCGGCCGGCCTGTTCAACGCCATCCCCGAAGCGCCCGCGCTGACCGCCCCGGCCATCGCCGACGCCGGCGCACCGACGAATTACGGGTTGTCGACACCAGTGCCCGTCGGTGGTGTGGTGGCGGCCTATGGCGCTGACAACACCGCCCACTACTACGCGGTGCTGTCCGACGGTCTGCAGCCGGTCTCTCCGGTGCTGGCTTCGATCTTGCGCAACACCAACTCCTACGGCCTGGACCAGGCACCGCGGATCGGGCCCGACGAGGTGTCGCGGATGCCTGTCTCACATGCGCTGGACACCGCCGCCTACCCGGATGCACCCGTCCAGCTGGTGTCAGAGTCGACCGCCCCGGTGACCTGCGCCCAGTGGATCAAGCCGACCGGTGCGACCGAGAGCAAGCTGTCGGTTCTCTCGGGTGCGGCGCTGCCGGTGCCCGACGGTCTGCGCCCCGTCGATCTGGTCGGAGCGGGCAGCAACGGCGCCGCCAACCGGGTCGCGCTCGCCCCCGGTAGCGGTTACTTCGTGCAGACCGTCGGAGCCGAGCCGGGCTCGCCGACCGCGGGCTCGCTGTTCTGGGTGAGCGACACCGGAGTCCGTTACGGCATCGAGACCGCCGGTGACGACAAAGTTGTTGCGGCGCTGGGCCTTACCTCGCCTGCCCTACCCATTCCATGGTCGATCCTGACGCAGTTCGCTGCCGGCCCGACCCTGTCCCGTGGCGACGCCCTGACCGCTCATGATGCGCTGTCGTCCAATGCAAATGCTGCCCGCCTGGAGGCAACGCGATGAGTAGGCTTATTTTCGAGCACCAGCGCAGGCTGGCTCCGCCGACCACCCGCAAGGGCACCATCACGATCGAGCCGCCGCCGCAGTTGGAGCGGATAGTCCCGCCGTCGCTGCTGCGTCGGGTGCTGCCGTACCTGATCGTCATCTTGATCGTGGGCATGATCGTGGCGCTGTTCGCCACCGGGATGCGGATGATCTCGCCGACCATGCTGTTCTTCCCGTTCGTATTGCTTCTGGCTGCCACCGCGCTCTACCGCGGCGGCAACAAGATGCGCACCGAAGAGGTCGATGCCGAGCGTGCGGACTATCTGCGCTACCTGTCGGTGGTCCGGGACAACGTCCGGGCCCACGCGGCTGAGCAGCGTGCAGCGCTGGAGTGGTCCCACCCGGAGCCCGAGGCGCTGGCCATCATTCCGGGCACCCGTCGGCAGTGGGAGCGCGATCCGCGCGACCGTGACTTCCTGGTGCTGCGCGCCGGACTGCACGACGTGCCGTTGGATGCGGCCCTGAAGGTCAAGGACATCGCCGACGAGATCGACCTGGAGCCGGTGTCGCACAGCACTCTTCGCGGTCTGCTCGACGTGCAGCGCACCGTGCGTGACGCCCCGACCGGAATCGACGTCACCAAGCTCGCCCGGATCACCGTGATCGGTGAGGCCGGGGAGGTCCGTGATGCGCTGCGGGCCTGGATCGCTCAGGCCGTCACCTGGCACGACCCGACCATGCTGGGGGTGGCGCTGGCCTCACCCGACGTCGATGCCGATGACTGGTCGTGGCTGAAATGGCTGCCGCACGTTGATATTCCGTCCCAGGCCGACGGTGTCGGCCCGGCGCGGTACCTGACCGCCGGTGTCACCGAGCTGCGCGGACAACTCGATTCGGCCCTGGCCGGCCGGCCTGCATTCCCCGCTGAGGCGGACCAGGCGCTCAAGCACCTGCTGGTGGTGCTCGACGATCCCGAGGCCGATCCCGACGACATCGCCCGCAAGCCCGGTCTGACCGGGGTGACCGTGATCCACCGCAGCGACAAGCTGCCCAACCGCGAGCAGTACCCCGATCCCGAGCGGCCCATCCTGCGGGTCACCGAAGGCCGGATCGAGCGGTGGCAGAGCAGTGGATGGCAGCCGTTCGTGGACAAGGCCGACGCGATGTCGGCCGCCGCTGCCGCCCACATCGCGCGGCGCCTGTCGCGCTGGGACTCCAACCCCGGCTACGTGCGGTCGACCGCCACCGGCGGTGCCACCTTCACCACGCTGCTCGACATCCCGGATGCCGCGGCACTGGATGTCGCCAGCCTGTGGGCTCCGCGTAACCGCGACGACGAGCTGCGGGTGCCGATCGGCGTCACCGCCACCGGTGAGCCGCTGTACTTCGACCTCAAGGACGAGGCCGAGGGCGGCATGGGCCCGCACGGCCTGATGATCGGTATGACCGGCTCGGGCAAGTCTCAGACCCTGATGTCGATCCTGTTGTCGCTGTTGACCACTCACTCCGCTGAGCGGCTGATCGTGATCTACGCCGACTTCAAGGGTGAGGCCGGGGCCGACATCTTCCGCAACTTCCCTCAGGTCGTCGCGGTCATCTCGAACATGGCCGAGAAGAAGTCGCTGGCCGACCGATTTGCCGACACCCTGCGTGGTGAGGTGGCCCGCCGTGAGCAGATGCTCAAGGAGGCCGGCCGCCGCGTGCAGGGCAGCGCGTTCAACTCGGTCACCGAGTACGAGGCCGCCATCGCCGCTGGACATGACCTGCCCCCGATGCCGACGCTGTTCGTGGTCGCCGACGAGTTCACCCTGATGCTCGCCGAGCATCCCGAGTACGCCGACCTGTTCGATTACGTCGCGCGCAAGGGTCGCTCGTTCCGGATTCACATCCTGTTCGCGTCGCAGACCCTGGACGTGGGCCGGATCAAGGACATCGACAAGAACACGTCGTACCGGATCGGCCTGAAGGTGGCCAGCCCCAGCATCTCTCGTCAGATCATCGGGGTCGAGGACGCCTATCACATCGAGTCGGGTCGCGAGCACAAGGGCGAGGGCTTCCTGGTGCCTGCCCCGGGCGCGGTGCCGATCAAGTTCCGCAGCACCTACGTCGACGGCATCTACGATCCGCCGCGCGCCGAGAAGTCGATCGTGGTGCGGGCCCTGCCGCAGCCTCAGCTGTTCACCGCCTCGCGCGTTGAGCCAGAGCCCGATACGGTGATCGTCACGAACGAGCCAGAGGTCAACGTCGCGCCACCGCGCAAGCTGATCGCCACCATCGGCGACCAGTTGGCCGCCTACGGCCCGCAGGCACCCAAGCTGTGGCTGCCGCCGCTGGACGACGTGATCGCGCTCGATGACGTGCTGGCCCGCACCGGCATCGAAGCCGGCCAATTGCGTTGGCCGCTGGGCGAAATCGACAAGCCGTTCGAGATGCGCCGCGATGCCTTGGTGTTCGACGCGAACTCGTCGGCGGCCAACGTGCTGATCCACGGTGGTCCGCGATCGGGTAAGTCGACCGCGCTGCAGACCTTCGTCCTGTCGGCCGCCGCGCTGCATTCGCCGAGCGAGGTGAGCTTCTACGTCCTGGACTACGGCGGCGGCCAGCTCGCCGGCCTGGCGGATCTGGCTCACGTCGGCAGTGTCGCGTCCCCGCTGGAGCCCGAGCGCATCCGCCGTACCTTCGGTGAGCTCGAGCAGTTGCTGCGGGCCCGCCAGCAGCAGGGTGCGGTGAGCCGGGTGGGCAGGTATGCCGACGGCTATGGCGAGGTGTTTCTGGTCATCGACAACCTGTACGCCTTCAGCCGCGACAACACCGACACCTTCAATACCCGTAACCCCTTGCTGGCCAAGGTGACCGAGCTGGCCAACAGCGGTCTGGCCTACGGCATCCACGTCGTCATCACGACGCCGAACTGGCTGGAGGTGCCGTTGGCGATGCGCGACGGCCTGGGCCTGCGCCTGGAGCTCAAGCTGCACGACAGCCACGACAGCATCGTGCGGGTGGTGGGTGCGTTGCGTCGCCCGGCCGAGTCCGTGCCGGCCGATCAGCCGGGCCGCGGTCTGACCATGGCGGCCGAGCACTTCCTGTTCGCGCAGCCGGAACTCAGCGACATCGCCGTCATCAACTCCCGCTACCCGGGACAGAGTGCACCGCCGGTGCGCCTGCTGCCCACCGCGCTGGCACCCGCCGCGCTGCGGCCGCTGTACCCGGCTCCCGAGCAGGTGGTCATCGGCCAGCGCGAAGAAGACCTGGCGCCGGTGGTGCTGGACTTCAAGAACAACCCGCTGCTCGCGGTGTTCGGCGATGCGAAGTCAGGCAAGACCACGCTGCTTCGTCACATCATCCGGACCATCCGGGAAAACTCCCGGCCCGATGAGGTGGCCTTCACGGTCATCGACCGGCGACTGCACCTGGTGGAGGAGCCGTTGTTCCCGGACAACGAGTACACCGCCAATATCGACCGCGTCCTGCCGGCGATGCTGGGTCTGTCGGCACTCATCGAGAAGCGCCGTCCGCCTGCCGGTTTGAGCCCGCAGGAGCTCAGCGCCTGGAGTCAGCGGACGGGGTCCGACGGCCACATCCACTACCTGATCATCGACGACGTCGACCAGATCCCCGATGGACCCGCGGTCAGCGGCCAGTTCGCCGGGCAGCGGCCGTGGACCAACATCGTGGGTCTGCTGGCCGAGGCATCCGATCTGGGACTGCGCGTCATCGTCACGGCCCGGGCCACCGGATCGGCGCACGCCGTGATGACGGCGCCGTTGCTGCGTCGCCTCAACGACCTTCAGGCGACCACGTTGATGCTGTCGGGCAATCCCGCCGACAGCGGCAAGCTCCGCGGGCACCGGTTCGCCCGGTTCCCCGCGGGACGCGGCATGTTGCTCGGCGACGGCGACGCGCCCGAGTTCGTTCAGCTCGTCAACCCACTCATCGATGACGCGGCACTGTCCGTGAACAACGGGAGAAAGGAATCCTGATGACATTGCGAGTAGTTCCGGAAGGATTGACCGCCGCGAGTGCGGCCGTCGAGGCGCTCACCGCGCGTCTGGCCGCCGCCCATGCCGCGGCCGCCCCCCTGGTCTCGGCGGTGATCCCGCCTGCCGCGGATGCGGTGTCGTTGCAGACCGCGACCGGATTCAGCGCCCACGGCGCCCAGCACTCGACGCTGGCCGCTCAGGGTGTGGAGGAGCTCGGCCGTTCGGGTGCCGGTGTCGCGGAGTCCGGCGCCAGCTACGTCACCGGTGACGCGATGGCCGCCGCGTCCTACATGACTGCGCGCGGCATCTGACATGACCGCCCCCATCTGGATGGCCCTACCACCCGAGGTGCACTCGACGCTGCTCTCCAGCGGTCCAGGCGCCGGGTCGTTGCTGGCCGCAGCGGGGGCGTGGCAGTCGCTGAGCACCGAATACGCCTCGGCGGCAGCAGAACTCACCAGTGTGTTGGGTGGGGTGCAGGCCGGCGGATGGGAAGGGCCGAGTTCGGAGCAGTACGTCGCCGCGCACGGGCCGTACCTGACCTGGTTGGCGCAGCAGAGCGCCAACAGTGCCGCGGTCGCGGTACAACACGAGACCGCCGCCGCGGCCTACACCACGGCAGTGGCCACCATGCCGACGCTGCCCGAGCTCGCGCTGAACCACGTCGTACACGGTGTCCTGATCGCCACGAACTTCTTCGGTATCAACATGATTCCGATCGCGGTCAACGAGGCCGACTACGTCCGGATGTGGATCCAGGCAGCCACCACCATGGCCACCTATCAGGCCGTCTCGGGAGCTGCCGTCATGGCTGCCCCAGCCGGAACACCGTCGCCGATGCTGCTCAAACCCGGTGTGGGGGAGGCAGGTACCGCATCGGCCAACATGCAGCAGATGACGACGCAGGCCCAGGCCGCTGAATCCGGTTCGGCGATGGACAGTTCGAACTTCTTGTCCGACCTGCTCGAGCAGTATTTGCAGAACGTGCCCGGTGGGCAGGACATCATCGACTTCCTCAAAGACCCGATGGGCAACTTGAGCAAAATGCTCAACGACTTCATGACCGACCCGATCGGCGCGTGGGGTACCTGGGGACCGTTGTTGTCGGCCGTTGCCTACCAGGTCTTCACAAACCTGGTCGGATGGCCGACCTGGGGCATGATCCTGGCCTCGCCGTTCCTGATACCGGCGCTCGCGGCGCTGGGGATCACCGGACTGGTGTTGTTGGTCGACCACGTCATGCAGCCCCCCGCGGCGCCTGCACCCGCGGGCGCACCCGCCGAGATCGCGCCGCGGGTCGAGCAACAACATTCCTACCCGTTGGCCGGCCTGCCCGCCCCCGGCGGCACCGCGGTGGGTGCCGGTGCACCCGCAGGCGGAGGTGCCACGGCGGCAGGTGCCCCCGCGGCACCTGCGGCAGCAGCCGCACCGCTCGCGCCGTATGCCGTGATGAGCAACGACCCCGATGAGGGCTTCAGCCCGACGGTGGGCGGCAAGTCCAGTGCCTCGGCACCCGCTGCCGGAATACCCGCCGCAGCCTCGGGTGTGGCGGCGTCGCTGGCCGCCCGCCGGAAGCGTCGGCGCAAGCGGGGTGCGGCACTGGAGGACCACGCCTACGCGGACGCCTACATGGACTACGAAGCGCCGGATCCGGATCCCGCGCCCCAGCCGGAACCACGGGTACGCGCATCTGAAAGCGGTGCGGGGACCATGGGATTCACCGGTACCGAAACGAGATCCGACGCAGCCGCGGCGGGCTTGACCACCCTGGCCGGCGAGAGATTCGACGAGAGCCCCGTCTCGCCGATGCTGCCCGGTTCCTGGGACCCCAACGAGGCCCCGGGTAATCCGGAAGGGGGTTCGCGCAGCTGACCAGACCGCTCTTGAATGACCATCCATCAACGATCCGAAAGGAAAAACCATGAGTCTGTTGGACGCTCACATCCCCCAGCTGATCGCCTCCGAGGCCGCCTTCGGCGCGAAGGCCGCCCTCATGCGCAGCACCATCGCGCAGGCCGAGCAGGCCGCGATGTCCTCGCAGGCCTTCCACATGGGTGAGGCCTCCGCCGCCTTCCAGGCCGCCCACGCCCGGTTTGTCGAGGTGTCGGCCAAGGTCAACGCGCTGCTCGACATCGCGCAGCTCAACCTCGGCGATGCTGCGGGCACCTACGTCGCCCAGGATGCCGCCGCCGCCAGCACCTACACCTCGGTCTAGCCGAACAAGCAACGGATACAGGAGTTTTCATGTCTCAGATCATGTACAACTACCCGGCCATGCTGGCGCACGCCGGGGAGATGAACACCTACTCGGGTGCCCTGCACGCCGTGGGCGCCGACATCGCCGCCGAGCAGGCCGCGCTGAGCAGCGCCTGGCAGGGTGACACCGGTATGACCTACCAGGCCTGGCAGGCGCAGTGGAACCAGGCGATGGAAGAGCTGACCCGGGCCTACCGTGCGATGGCGTCCACTCACGAGATGAACACCATGTCGATGAGCGCACGCGATGCTGCCGAAGGCGCCAAGTGGGGCTAGTGCCAGTGGCCTTCGGGAGGCTCCACATTGAGCACGGGAGCTAACGCGGTCGAGCTGACCACCGATCAGGCCTGGTACCTCGCCGAGGTACTCGGCGCCGGGGCGTACCCGTGGGTGCTGGCCATCACGCCGCCCTACAGCGAGCCGGCGCAGCGCTTCGGCTTTGCCGCCGCGCAGACCGCTGAACTGACCAGGATGGGCGTGCTCGACGCCAGTGGTGGAGTCAATCCGCAGGTGGCGCAATGGGTTCGGCTGGCTTGCCGGGCAACCCAGTGGCTCGACTTGCGGTTTGTCTCCGGTCCGGGGGATCTGCTGCGCGGGATCGTCGCGCGGTCGGGTGGTCCGGCCGGCCGGACAGTTGTGGTGTTGCGCAACGCGCAGCTGGTGACGTTCACCGAGATGGACATCCACCACCCACACGGCCTGGTCCCGGTGCTCACTGCCGGGCTGTCGCAACGCCGGCCGGCACGGTTCGAGGAGTTCGCGTTGCCGGCCGCGGCCGGCGCCCGCGCCGACGAGCAGATCCGCAACGGCACCCCGCTGGTCGAAGTGCTCGGATTCCTCGGTGTCCCGGCTTCGGCCCGGCCGATCGTGGAATCGGTGTTCGACGGACGGCGTACCTACGTCGAGATCGTCGCAGGAGAACACCGCGACGGTCACCGGGTCACCACTCAAGTGGGGGTCAGCATCATCGACACCCCCGAGGGCCGGATTCTGGTCTCTCCGTCAAAGGCTTTTGACGGGGAATGGATTTCGACCTTCACGGCGGGCACTGCCGAAGCGATCGCGATGGCGATCGAGCGGCTCACTGCCTCGCTGCCCAGCGGTTCCTGGTTCCCGGACCAACCGATCATCCGCGACTTCGACAGCGAAGCCGCGGCACCCGACGACCACGCTCTATCCCACCGAGATTCACGCTCCATGAGAAGAACCCAGAAAGCATAGGAATGTCCGACAACACTGTGATGCCGATCGTTCGGGTGGCCGTGCTGGCCGCTGGAGACGACGGCGGCCGGCTGACCGAGATGGCCCTGCCGTCCGAGCTGCCGTTGCGCGAGATCCTGCCCGCGGTCCAGCGCATCGTGCTCCCCACCGGGGGCGATGACGGCGCGAGCGCCCCGGACCCGGCACGGCTCAGCCTGGCCCCGGTTGGGGGAGCGCCGTACAGCCTGGATGCCACGCTCGACACCGTCGGCGTGGTGGACGGGGATCTGCTTGCGCTGCAAGCCGTTCCCGCCGGGCCCGCCGCCCCGCGCATCGTCGAGGACATCGCCGACGCCGCCGTGATCTTCTCGGCTGCCCGCCAGCGTCCGTGGGGCGCAGCGAATATCGAGCGCTACGCATCGCTGGCGCTGATCGGTCTGATCCTGGTGGGCACCGGCCTGGCCGTCGCCCACCGCGTGGTGACCGGTGAACTGCTCGGACTGTTCGTCGTCAGCGGCATCGCCATCGCCACCGTGCTGGCCGCGCTGTCGACCAGAGGCCGGTCACCGGTCCTGGCCACCGCGCTGTCGGTCACCGCGCTGGTTCCTGTCGCCGCGGCGTTCGCGCTCGGCGTCCCCGGTGATTTCGGTGCGCCCAGCATCCTGTTGGCCGCGGCCGGAGTCGCCGCATGGTCCCTGATCAGCATGGCCAGCTCGCCCGATGACCGGGGTATCGCGGTGTTCACCGCGACCACCGTGGCCGGAGTCGGTGTGTTGCTGGTGGCCGGTGCGGCCTCGTTGTGGGAGATCAACTCGACGGTGATCGGGTGTGCGCTGATCCTCGTCGCTCTCGTGGTCACCGTTCAGGCTGCCCAGCTGTCCGCGATGTGGGCCCGCTTCCCGCTGCCAGTCATCCCGGCGCCCGGCGATCCGTCCCCGTCGGCACAACCGCTTTCGGTGCTGGCCGATCTGCCGCGCCGGGTCCGGGTGAGCCAGTCGCATCAGACCGGCGTCATCGCTGCGGGCGTGCTGCTCGGCGTGGCCGGGTCGCTGGCTCTGGTCGGCTCGTCGACCGCGTCGCCGTGGGCCTGGTACGTCGTGGTGGCTGCCGCGCTCGCTGCCGCCCTGCGGGCTCGCGTCTGGGACTCGGCCTCGTGCAAGGCCTGGCTGTTGGGCCATCCCTACCTGCTGACCGTCGTCCTGTTGGTGGCCTTCGCGATCGGTGGCCGGTACGAGGCCGCGTGGTGGGCGCTGGCCGTGCTGGCCGCCCTGGTCGTGGTTTGGGTTGTCGCCGCAGTGAATCCGCGGGCCGCATCCCCGGACACGTACTCGCTGCCGATGCGGCGCCTGGTCGGCTTCCTGGCCACCGGTCTCGATGCATCGCTGATTCCGGTGATGGCTTTCCTCATCGGGCTGTTCAGCCTCGTTCTCGACAGGTGATGAATCGGTGATCCAGAAGAGCCTGGGTGTTCTGGCCACAGCCGGTCTGGTGCTGTTGGTCGGCTCCCCATCGGCGGGTGCCGTCAGCCCGCCCGAGGTCGACCCGCAGGTCGCCCCGCCTGCCGGCAGTGCCGGTCCGGTGCAGGCGATGGCGCAGCGTTCAGCTTGTGCCACCACCGGGGTGATGCCGGGTACCGACCCCGGCGCGGTCAATCCGAATCAGTTGGCGCTCAACCTGTCCGGCGCCTGGAAGCAGAGCCGCGGACAGGGGCAGACCGTCGCGGTGATCGACACCGGGGTGCAGCCGGGACCGCGGCTGCCCCACGTCGAAGGCGGCGGTGATTTCATCGAGTCCACAGACGGTCTGACCGACTGTGACGGCCACGGCACCTCGGTGGCCGGCCTCATCGCCGGTCAACCCGGAGCCGACGGATTCTCCGGTGTGGCGCCGGAAGCCCGGCTGATCTCGATCCGGCAGAACTCGCCGCGGTTCGCGCCGCGCACCCCGGGCGCCGACCCCGTCGAGGCTCGTGTCGCTGCCGACGTGGCCAGCCTGGCCCGGGCGGTGGTGCGCGCGGCCGATATGGGTGCACGCGTCATCAACATCTCCGTGGTGACCTGTGTGCCGGCCGACAAACACATCGACCAGACCGAACTCGGTGCGGCGCTGCGTTATGCGGCGGTCGAGAAGGACGCGGTGATCGTCGCGGCCGCGGGTAACACCCAGGGTGGGATGACCACCGGATCCGCGTGCGGATCCAATCCGCTTGCCGACACGGGTGCTCCGGGCGATCCGCGTAACTGGGGTGGCGTCTCATCGGTGTCCGTCCCGTCGTGGTGGCAGCCCTACGTGCTGTCCGTCGGCTCACTCAACGCGACCGGTCAGCCTTCCGGGTTCACCATGGCAGGCCCCTGGGTGGGCATTGCCGCGCCCGGGGAGAACATCTCCTCGGTGAGCAACGCTCCCGGCGGAGGACTCGCCAATGCCATGCCCACCGACCAGGACAAGCTGGTGCCGCTCAACGGCACCAGCTACGCCACGGCGTACGTGTCCGGCGTTGCAGCCCTGGTGCGCAGCAAGTTTCCCGACCTGAACGCACGTCAGGTGGTGCACCGGCTGACCACGACGGCGCAGGGCGCCGCCCGCTCGCCGTCGAACGTGATCGGTGCGGGCGGTGTCGATCCGGTGGCCGCGCTCACCTGGGACGTCGCCGACATGCCGCTGGACGGCCCGGCGGCTCCCGCAGGCAAACCCATTGCCGCACCGGCAGAGCCGACTCCGCGTGACAACACCGGGCGAATAGTCGCTTTCGCCGGCACCGGGGTACTTGCGCTGGCCGCCATCGCTGTCGCCTTCAGCGCATATCGACGGAAGGACCATTCATGACCGCCCGACTTGCGTTGGCGTCCCTTTTCATCGTCGCGGCGGTGCTGGCTCGGCCGTGGCAGAGTAATACCGAACGCTGGGTGCTCGGGGTGTCCGTGGCCGCCGTGGTGCTGCTGCTGGCCTGGTGGGGTGGGTTGTTCCTGACCACTCGGATCGCCCGGCACCTCGCGGTGTGGCGGCGGAACCTCTCCAAGAAGCAGCCTGAGCAGCCGGTCGAGACAGAGACCGTCGTGCTGCGCGTCGATCCCGCGGATCCGGCCCAGCTGCCGGCAGTGGTCAGCTACCTCGACCGCTACGGGATCCGCTGCGACAAGGTACGCGTGACCCATCGCGACGCCGGTGGTTCGCGCCGAAGCTGGATCAGCCTGACCGTGGCCGCCCGCGACAATCTCGATGCGTTGCGCGCCCGCTCGTCGCGAATCCCGTTGCGGGACACCACGGAAATTGTCGGGCGTCGGCTTGCCGATCTCCTGCGTGAACAGGGCTGGACGGTCACGATCGTCGACGGCGTCGATTCCCCGCTGCCTGACCCGGGCAAGGAGACCTGGCGCGGCGTGAAGGACGAGTCCGGATACGTTGCGGCATACCGAGTCAAGGTCAGTGACAAGCTGGAGGCCGCACTGGCCGGGATCGGCGCTCTGCCGGCCCAGGAAACGTGGACGGCGCTGGAGTTCACCGGATCTCCGACACAACCGCAGTTGACGGTGAGCGCGGCGATCCGCACGCAGGACCGGCCGTCACGCAAGGCTCCGCTGGCGGGAATGACGCCGGCGCGTGGCCGGCACCGCCCGGCGTTGGCGGCGCTGAACCCGTTGTCTTCGGACCGTCTGGAAGGTACTCCCGCCGCGCTGCCTCAGGCAGTGCTGGGCCGGGGCTCAGTCGAACATGAAATCCCGCAGGAAGCGGGTCATCCGGCGTAGGTAGTCCGGCTGGCTCACATGCAGTAGGTGGTTGCCCGGGAACCAGTGGAACGCGCAGCGATCCCAGTGTTCCCAGAGCATTTCGGCCTGCTGCGGCGGGGCCAGCCGGTCACCGAGCCCGGTGATGATCAGCCGTCGTTCCTTGGGAACCAGGGGTCGGTAGTTCAATGGTGAGGCGTATCGCGCCGCCGCCTCGGTCAACGCCGGATCGGTTCGGGCCACGAGCCGTTGCAGCGCCACGAGCTTGTTGGCCGGGAACCATTCGTCCACCGTGCGATCGGGTGTCACCACGGGCACATTCGGGACCACGGCCTGAATCCGATCGTCCACACTGGCCAGCAGCGCCGAGGTGAAGCCGCCGAGCGATATTCCGGTCAGGGCAATCCGGTCGACACCGGTGGACTCCAGATAGTCGATCACCGAACGGAAGTCGTGCACTGCCTGGGCCATGGCCTCGGAGAAGCCGGCGTATCCGTGGGAGAAGAATCCGTACCCGCTGAACGGCGAGAACCGTTCGGCGCGGCGACCGTGAAACGGCATGGTGTAGAGCAACACGTCGTACCCGGAGCGGTAGAACCACGGCAGCGACAGGAACAGTCCGTTCGCCAGATACGGCGAACCCATGAACCCGTGGATCACGCACAGGGTGGGGTGGGGCCCGTCGTCGTGGCGCCAATGTTGTGCCCGGACAACGTTGTTGCGGGTGAAACCGCCACACATCTCACGCAGCGCGGGGTTGACCGCGGTGAAGCCGCTGTCGAACCGGATGTTCTCCACCCGGCCGTGCGCGATCATCTCGGCGACCGGATTGGCCGGGCGGGTGGATACCTGGGGAAGCCGGGTCGGCGCCGGGAACGACACGGCGGGATCTTGTGCCGCAGCCAGATCCGCGTAGAACCGCATGTGGTCGTGCTCGGTTCGGGATTGCGACGGTGCCCGAATCGAAGCCAGCATCGACGCCAGCGTGGTCGGCACCATCGACGTGGCCACGATCGAAGCGACTCCGGTGCGCAACGCGATGTCGGCCAGTGCGGAGGCGTCGACGATCGCGCGCTGTCGCACAGTCAGATCCGCGCGGCGCGGCAGGCCGCGGGCGCCTGCATCACCACCGGGGACGTCGGGAACGGGAATCGGGGGTTCCACCGGGTCCGGGTCCACGATCCCTGATGCTAGCCAACCGCTCAGCTCAGGCCGAACAACTTCGCGGCGTTGTCGTGCAGAACATTGCGCCGCCAGGCGTCGTCGACACCGGGCAGATCGATGAGGTGGTGCACGGCCTCGGCGTACCCGTAGGGGATGTTCGGGAAGTCGCTGCCGAACAGGATGTGCTGACCCAGGGCCTTCAGGCGGCTCAACTCGGTTTTGGGGAACGGCATCATCTCTTCGACGAACGGGGTGAACGCCATCGTGGTGTCCAAACGCACATTGTCGTAGCGTTCGGCGAGATCGAGAAACGCCGAGTACTCAGGCATGCCCATGTGCGCGACGATCAGTGCCAGGCGCGGGTAGCGGCTCAACAACCGGGCGATGGGCTCCGGGCCGGTGAAGTCACCGGGCGCCGGGCCGGACCCGCAGTGGATGACGACCGGGACACCGGCGTCCTCGATGAGCCCCCAGACGTTGTCGAGCAGGGAATCGTTGGGTTCGTAGTTGCCCACCTGAATGTGAGCCTTGAACACCTGGGTACCTGCGGCGATGGCGTCGGCGACGTAGCCCTTTGCCTCGGGTTCCGGGTAGAACGTGGCGGTGGCCAGGCAATCCGGGGTGTCCTGCGCGAAGGCGCGCGCCCATTGGTTGAGCCAGGCTGCCATGTTCGGCTTGTGCGGGTAGACCAGCGAGGTGAACTTTCGGATGCCGAACTCCCGAAGCGTGGCGACCCGCTTGGCCTCATCGGCGCGGTAGGTGATGGGCCATTCCCGGCCGATCAGCGGGCCCTGACTGTCGAAGTACTGCCACACCTTGTCCATGACGTTCTTGGGCATGAAGTGGGTGTGCACGTCGACGATGCCGGGCAGGCCCAGATCGGTCCAGATCTTGCGGACTTCGTTCGCTTCATCCATCGTGTCCCGACCCTATCGACCCACATCGCCACGCGGCGAAGCGCCGCCTTCCACCTCTGGGTCGTCCGGAGCGGTTCTGCGCAGCCCCGGTGGAGACCGACGCAGGCATGATCGGGTTATGTGGAATCCGGACACCTACCTCAACTTCGCCGACCATCGGGGCCGGCCGTTCTACGACTTGCTCTCGCGGGTAGGGGCCACGGCGCCGCGCCGCGTGGTCGATCTGGGATGCGGCCCGGGCAACCTGACCGAGACGCTGCTGCAGCGCTGGCCCGATGCCACGCTGGAGGCCTGGGACAGCTCACCGGAAATGGTGGCGGCCGCGCGGGCCCGCGGGCTTGAGGCGCACGCCGGTGCCATCGAGGACTGGACACCACAACCCGACAGCGACGTGGTGATCTCCAACGCCGCTCTGCAATGGGTGCCCTCGCATCGCGAGCTCGTCGTGCGGTGGGCCGGACAGCTACCGGCCGGGGCCTGGATCGCCTTCCAGGTGCCGGGCAACTTCGATGCGCCCTCGCACCACGCGGTGCGTGAGCTGGCGCGGCGCGAGCCGTTCATCGAGCCGCTGCGGGACATGCCCTGGCGGGACGTGGGCCAGGTCGACACCCCGGCGGAATACGCGGGGCTGCTGACCGACGCGGGATGCGCCGTGGATGCCTGGGAAACCACCTATGTGCACCAATTGTCTGGTGAGACACCGGTTCTGAACTGGATCACCGGAACGGCTCTGACTCAGGTCAAAGGCAGGCTGACCGACGAGTTGTGGGACCAGTATCGCCAGGCCATCATCCCGATGCTGGCCGAGGCCTACCCGAGGCGCGGGGACGGCACCACGTTCTTCCCGTTTCGGCGGGTATTCGTGGTCGCTCAGGTCCCACACACGATCGAGGCACGATGACCGACAACCCGGCTGAAGTAGTCGAAGAAGCCGCGCACCCGTCCCGCCGGCGGCGCCATCGGTGGCGCCGCATGGCAGTGGTGACGGCGGTACTGGCGCTGCTGTTCGGGGTGCCGTGGTGGACGCTGGTGGTGTCCGGTGCGGCGTGGCCCGGACCGGTCGTCGTCGCCGGCAGCGTGCTGTTCGCCGCAGGGTTGGTCGGCTTGCCCGCGCTGCTGATCAGCGGCCACGGCCGCCGCAGTGACCGCGCGGCAGCTTTGGGCGACGCGCTACTCGGCGTGATATGGGTGCTGTTCGTCTGGTCGGTAGTCGGTCAGCTGCTGGCGTTGGGGTTACTGACCGGCGGGGTGGCCGAACCGGTGCGCTCACGGATGGTGGCAGTCGCGGTCATCGCGGTTTCCGTCGTCCTGCTCGGCTGGGGACACTTCGAGGCGATGCGGGTGCCACGGGTCAAACACGTCCAGGTCCGGATCCCGCGTCTCGGCCGCGGGTTGGACGGACTGCGCGTCGCGATGATCACCGACACCCACTACGGACCGCTGGAGCGGGTGCGGTGGTCAGCGGCGGTGGTGGCCCGGGTGAACGAACTCGAAGCCGACGTGGTGTGCCACGTCGGCGACATCGCCGACGGGACCGTCGACATCCGTCGGGAGCAGGCCGCTCCGCTCGCCGCGGTGCGGGCGGCCTCGGCGCGGGTCTACGTGACCGGTAACCATGAATACTTCAGCGAGGCACAGGGCTGGCTCGACTACATGGAGACCATCGGCTGGGACGTCCTGCACAACCGGCACATCATCGTCGAGCGCGACGGCGACCGGCTGGTGGTCGCGGGTGTGGACGACGACACCGCCGGGGCGTCCGGGGTGCCAGGCCACGGCGAGGATCTCGCCACCGCCCTATCCGGAGCTGATCCTGGGCTGCCGGTGCTACTGCTCGCACACCAGCCCAAGCAGATCCCGCAGGCGGTGGCCGCCGGGGTGGATCTGCAGATCTCCGGACACACGCACGGCGGTCAGATCTGGCCGTTCAATTTCTTGGTCCGGCTCGACCAGCCGTCCGTGCACGGGCTGAGCCGGCACGGCGACCGGACGCAGCTCTACACCAGCCGCGGCACCGGGTTCTGGGGCCCACCGTTCCGGGTGTTCGCCTCCAGTGAGATCACCGTTCTGACGCTTCGGGCGACGTGATCCGCTGATGCGCGACGGCTTTCGGTGGACAGTCATTACCTAGGACGTAATCGACATGCGTACCTTCACGTTCGACCATTGGCGTATGCCGACATTCAAGAGCGCCGACCTTCTCGACATCCACTACATCGACATCGGATCCGGTCCGGCCCTGGTCTTCACCCACTCGTGGGGACTCAACTCGGGCCAATGGAGTCAGGTGATCCAACGCCTGGTGGACAAGGGCTTTCGGTGTGTTGCCTATGACCGGCGCGGGCACGGACGCTCGGGCGCCTATGCCGGCGACTGGACGGTGGATCTGCTGGCCGACGACCTGGCCGCGCTGCTCGATCACCTGCATCTCGACGACGTGACACTGGTCGGACATTCGCTGGGTTGTGGTGAGATCGTGCGCTACCTCAGCCGCTACGGGGCGGCACGGGTGACCCGGGGTGTTCTCGTGGCGGCCCAGCTTCCGCTGGTGGTCAAGACCCCGGACAACCCCGATGGTGTCCCCGAGGCGATGCTCGACGGAATGATCGCCGAGCTGGAACGCGATGTGCGGCAATGGTGTGTCGACAACGTCGCACCCTTCTTCGGAGATCACGCGGTGTCGCCCGAGGTTGTCGACTGGACCGTGGATGAGGTCGTCGCTGTGCCCGTCGAGACTCTGGTCGCCACCCAGAGGATGGGTGCCCACACCGACCACCGTGCCGAGCTCACCGGCCTGGACCTGCCGATTGTGCTGCTGCACGGCGACGCCGACGTGTCGACGCCTATCGAGCTCACCGGGCGACGTGCGGCCGCACTGCTGCCGCAGGCCGAGCTCATCGAGATCCCCGGCGCCGCCCACGGTTTGTACATCACCCATGCCGACCGGGTGATCGATGCGATTTGTGTGCGTTCACCGGCGCTCACCGCCGCTGAACGCACACAAATCACGGGTTAGCGGCGGGTGTTGAGAAAGTCGATGACCTGTTGGACCAGGTCGTCGATGACAGCGCCGGTGGTGTCGAGCACCAGATCGGGATTCTCGGGCGCCTCGTAGGGAGCGTCGACCCCGGTCAGTCCCTTGAGCTCACCGGCGCGGGCCCGCGCATACAGCCCCTTGGGATCGCGGCGCTCGCACTCGGCCAGCGAGGTCGCGACGTGCACCTCGATGAACGGCAGCTTGGCGGCGTCGTTGAGGGCCCGCGCCGTGTCCCGGTCCGACTTCAGCGGCGACACCAACGATGCCAGCGCCACCACACCCGCATCGGCCAGCAGTCGGGTCAGATGCCCGACGCGGCGGATGTTCTCGGTGCGATCCCCGGCCGAGAAACCGAGGTCATCGGACAGGCCGTGACGCAGGTTGTCCCCGTCGAGCAGATAGGCCACCTGGCCCGATTCGACCAGGGCCCGCTCGACGGCCACCGCCAGCGTGGACTTGCCCGATGCGGGCAGGCCGGTGAACCAGATGGTGGCGCCGCGTTGTCCGGTGCTGTTCCAGCGGTATTCGCGGTCCAGCGACGACGGATGCCATTTGATGTCGGACCGGTTGTGTCCGCTCGGCTTGAGTTCCCGGGCCTCGATGATGATCCCGGCGCCGACGGTGTCGTTCGAGACCTCGTCGATCAGTATGAACGCGCCGTTGTCGCGGTTGTCGGCGTAGTTGTCGGCCACCAGTACCGAGCTGGTGCGCAAGGTGATCGAGCCGATGTCGTTGAGCGTCAACTCGACCGGGGCCTCGACCTCGTTCAGGGTCTCCGGGTCCAGTTTGGTGTGCAACTCCTGGACCGTGGCTCGCACCGTGCGGGTGCCGTGCTTGAGAGCCAGCCGGTCGCCTGCCCGCAGCGGATTGTCGAAGAACCAGCACACCGTCGCGTCGATCTCACGGGCCAGCACCGGCGCCACGGCCTCCGAGGCGCCGCTGACGAAGACATCGCCGCGGCCGACGTCGATATCGTCGGCCAGCTCGATCGAAACCGAGAGCGGCGCAACGCCTACCGATCGGTCATCGTCCAGAGTGTCCAACGCCGTCACCACCGAGCGGGTCCCGGCCGGCAGGCTCACCACCGGGTCACCGACCTGGAGCGTGCCCGCGGACAGCCGGCCGGTGTAGCGGCGACGTTGCTCGGGTGTCGGCCTCGACACCCACTGCACCGCCAGTCGCAGGTTCGCCGGATCGGCATGGGGCGCCGTCAGTTCGATGCCTTCGAGGTATTCGAGCAGGGTCGGCCCGTCGTACCACGGGGTGTTCTCCGAGCGGTGTACGACGTTGTCACCCAGCTTGGCCGCGATCGGGATGACGGTGAGATCGAGCCCGCCGAGCCGGTCGGCCACCTGCTGCAGCTCTTCCTCGACCTCGTTGAACCGGCCCTTGTCGAAGTCGACCAGATCGATCTTGTTGACGGTGGCCACGAAGTGCTTGATGCCCAACAGTTTCGCGATGCGGGCGTGGCGCCGGGTCTGACGCAGTACCCCGGCCCGGGCATCGACCAAGAGAATGGCCACGTGTGCGTTGGAGGCGCCGGTGAACATGTTGCGGGTGTAGCGCTCGTGTCCGGGAGTGTCGGCGAGGATGTAGCTACGGGTGGCAGTGGAGAAGAACCGGTAGGCCACATCGATGGTGATGCCCTGCTCCCGTTCGGCCCGCAGGCCGTCGGACAGCGCCGCCAGGTCGGCTATGCCGTCCGAATCGGTCACGGCCTCAAGATGATCCAGCGGCAGGCTGTCTGTGTCGTGCAACAGGCGGCCGATCAGGGTGCTCTTGCCGTCGTCGACCGAACCGGCCGTGGTGATGCGAAGAAGCTGACGCGGCCGTGCCTGATTCCCCGTCTCTCCGCTGCGCTCCGCTCGCCTCGTCATCAGAAATAGCCCTCTCGCTTGCGGTCTTCCATGGCGGCGACCGACGTGCGGTCATCGGCGCGGGTCTCGCCCCGCTCGGAGACAGTGGCCGCCGAGATCTCCGTGATCACCCGGTCGATGGTGGTGGCCTCCGACCGGACGGCTCCGGTGATGGTGAGATCGCCGACCGTGCGGTAGCGCACCCACTCCACAGCCGACCGCTCGGCGCCGACGGGCCGGGCGTACTCCGAGACCGCGAGCAGGATGCCGTCGCGTTCGAAGACCTCGCGTTGGTGGGCGAAGTAGATCGACGGCAGCTCAAGGTTTTCCAGCTCGATGTAGCGCCAGATGTCGAGTTCGGTCCAGTTCGACAGTGGGAATACCCGAACCTGCTCGCCCTTGCGGATCCTGCCGTTGTAGAGGGCCCACGGCTCGGGCCGCTGGGCCCGCGGATCCCACTGGCCGAACTCGTCGCGGAAACTCAGGATGCGTTCCTTGGCGCGTGCTCGCTCCTCGTCGCGGCGGGCGCCACCGAATGCCGCGTCGAAACCGCCGGCCTCCAGCGCGTCGAGCAGCGTGCGGGTCTGCTGTCGATTACGGGACGCGCCCGGTCCCGGATCGGCGACTCGGCCGCTGTCGATGGTTTCCTGCACCGACCCGACGAGCAGCTTGTGCCCGACGCCGGTGGTCCGCCGGTCCCGGAACTCGATGACCTCCGGGAAGTTGTGCCCGGTGTCCACGTGCAGCACCGGGAACGGCAACGGCGAAGGGCGGAACGCCTTCTCGGCCAGGCGCAGCAGGACGATGGAGTCCTTGCCCGCGGAGAACAGCAGCACCGGGCGCTGCAGTTCGGCCACCACCTCGCGAATGATGTGGACGGCTTCGGCTTCCAGTAGCCGCAGCTCGTCGACATGCAAGAGATCGGTACTTGTTGCTCTTCGCGCAAGCGGCTCATCGATACTCATACCGGCAGGCCCTCCTTTTCGGCGTCCTTGCGGTAGCGATCCACCCACTCGTCGGATCGCTGGTCGGCCTGGCGTTCCAGCACCGGCTGCGGGGCCAGCCGCGGGTCGAGGCCGAGCGCTTCGAGCACGGTGGCCACCACGGTGGTGAGGTTGCGCCACAGGTAGGGATACGAGATGTCGATGGGGGAGATGTTCTCCTCGGCGAACCAGGCGCGCCAACCCTCTTCCTGGGCCTGCAGCAGCTTGATCACGTGGGCGATGGCGCCGGCATGGTATTCGGCCCGGGCGTCGCGCGCCGGATCGGCACGCCCCCGCCAGACCCTGGTCTGTACCGCCCGCCAGAATGAAACTGCCTGTGACACAACGTCGGGGCGGTAGACGTGGATCAGCACCGGGTCGCTGCCGATGACATCGCGGATCGCGGCGAGCAGTCCGGGCCCCGAGCGCTCGGGCAGACCCTCGGCGCGCTCGAGCAACAGCGGGGTCTGGTTCCACATCAGCTTGCCGCCCCACACCCCGTTGGGGGTGCGGCCGACCGTGCGGATGTAGTCGCGCCAGATCTCCGAGGGGGCCAGGTCGGGCTTGCCCTCGACCAGCGGATCGAGCAGTCGCAGGATCGACTGGTCTTCGACGTCGGCGAACCATTCCAGGGGCTGCGGCGACATGCTGGTCTGCGGCAGGTACTGGAAGAACTCCTGCGGCTCGCCGGCCATGCCGGTGGCGCGCAGGGATTCCACCAGCAAGGTGCTGCCGCTGCGCTGGGAAGCGAGCACCAGGTAGGCAGTCGGATGATCTGACATGGGCGAGACTCTAACCATCATTGGTTTGCGGCGCCTATTCAAAGAAGCGTCAAGAGTTTTAGCTCACGGAGATGAAAACTATTGGCGGGTATCGGTGATGCCGCGGTCGGCGGCGATGGCGGATCTACTGGTGACCGGCCGGGCGCGAATACTCAGATAGGTGTCGGTGAAACGCTCCGAAATGCGGGTCCCGGCGAATTCTGACGGGATGACGTCGAGAGTCTTCTGGCGCCAGTCGTTCAGCAACAATGCGAGATCGTCGGCGATCGCTTCGGCCTTGTCGGTCGCGTCTGGTCCGAGCAGGTTGTGGCGTTCGGTCGGGTCCGCCACGAGGTCGTACAGCTCGCGGCCGGGCCGCGGGGTCAGGACCTTGTCGCCGAGCAGGCGTCCGGGTGGGCTGTCGGCGATATCCCACGGCAGGTCCAACAATGGTCGCGCCGCATAATTCTCGATATAGCTGTACTCCTTTGTGCGGACGGCACGAATAGGGTCGAAAGAATCGTGGTAGGTCTTCGTCGTGTAGACCTCGGATCGAATCTCAGACGTTTCCGTGGCCGTTGCTGTGAGGTTGCTGGCATGTGACAATCCCTCGATGTCGTCCGGGATGTCGACGCCGAGCAGGTCGAGGAGCGTGGGCAGCAGATCGACCCCGCTGAACAACTCGTCGTAGCGGTGCGGAACCCCGCCGGCCCGTCCTCGCGGCGGCCGCACGATCAACGCGATCCCCGTGCCCGCGTCGTACAGCGTGGACTTGGCCCGCGGCAGCGCAGGCCCGTGATCGGTCATGAACACGACCCAGGTGTTCTCGTCGAGCCCGGCGGCAGCCAGGGCGTCGAGCAGTTCGCCGACCTTCGCGTCGGCTACCGCGATCGAGCCGTAGAACTCGGCGAGATCCTCGCGTACTTCTCCGGTGTCGGGCAGGTAGTCGGGAACCTCGACGGATGCCGCGTCGCGCGGTTCGTACCGATCACGGGGATAGGGCCGGTGGGTCTCGAAGAATCCGGCAGTCAGCAGGAACGGTTCGCGCGGAGCATCCGCCAGCCACGCGGTGGCCTTCTCGACGACGTACTCGCAGAACGAATTGGACACATCGTACTCGTGGTAGCCCAGGTTGGCTGGGTACGAGGTCTCGTGCTGCATTCCGAACAGCGCTGTGTACCAGCCATTTTCGGCAAGAATATGGGGCAGTGTGCGCACGCCGGCCCGGTACTCCCAGCCGTGGTGGGTCAGACCCACCAGGCCGTTGCTCTGCGGGTAGCGCCCGGTGAACAGCGAACCTCGCGACGGGGAGCACAACGGCGCGGTGGCGTGCGCACGGGTGAACAGGACTCCCTCGGCGGCGAGCTGGTCGAGGTGGGGGCTGGCCACGTCCGCGTGGCCGTACGCACCGAGATAGCGCCCGAGGTCATGCCAGTGGACGATCAGCAGATTCTGCCGTTGCGGCTCGGTCACGTCACGTCACTCCTTTCCATCCACCCTACGACCGAACAGCCTGAGCCCTGCTCGCGCAACCGTTCGGCTCATCGAGAGCTGCTTGTTCGCCGAGGCTTCGTCGGTAGGGTGGGGCCATGCCGACCGCCGCCGACCCCACAGCGGTCAGCGGCTATGAAGCCCGCTGGGAGCAGCACAATGCCGAGCGCCGGGCCCAGATCATGCAGGCGGCGGTCGCGTTGGTGGAGGAGAATCCGCCGGGCGCGGAGATCTCCATGGCGCGTATCGCAGAGCGCGCCGGGGTGGCGAAGTCCGTGGTGTATCGCCAGTTCGCGGGCAAAGAGGAGCTCGAGCGGCGCGTCCGGTCCTATGTGTTCGACGACTTCGCGGCGCTTCTCGACGCGAAACTCGACGTCACCAACGGTTCGCTGCGCGACATCCTGACCCGCACGGTGGCGGCGGTGGCCGATTGGATGCTCGAGCACCCGCGGCTGGATGAGTTCGTCCGGCGCGGGCCGACGTTCGACGGCGACGGCTCGCTGGATGCGGTCAGCGAGCTCAAGCTGCGCATGACCAGGCAATCCGAGGGCATCATCGCCGCGATCGCGCAGACCATCGGTATCGATGACAGCGCGTTCAAGACGGTCCCGTTCGCGGTCGTGACGATGGTGGAAGCCACGCTGTCGGCGTGGACGCGCGGTGCCGCGCCGGCCCAGTCGCGCGAGGAGATCGTCACGCATCTGGCCGATTTCGGCTGGTACGTGCTGGACGGCGCGGCGCGCGCGAGCGGGTTGGACATCAACCGTGACGACGAGTTGACGTCGGTGATCGCCGCGCTGACCAACCGTTAGGCCAGCAGTCCGGTGTTGAAATCGGCGACCAGGCTGCGCACGGTCTCCTGGGCACAGGACTTGTTGGTGCCGATGAAACCGGTCGGTCCGCGTTTGATCCACCCGGTGACATAGGCGCCGCGAACTCCTGGCACGCGGCCACCGTCATTCGGCACCGTCGCCGTGGCATCGTCGAACGGCAATCCTGCGACGGGCCGGCCGCGGTATCCGATCGACGTCAGCACCAGCCCCGCTTCGATGACCCGTTCGCGCCCCGTCGATTTCACCCGCGTCGAACCGTCCGGCGCGGCGATCAATTCGTTGTGGACGAATTCCACTCCGGTGGCCGTTGATTCGCCCAGGACGGCGGTCGGTGACAAGAGGTACTCGAGCACGATCCGGCGATTACCCGCCCCGTGTGGCGCCCCGCGCAGAATCGCCGCCCTGGGGTCAGTGGCAGGCAGCATCCTGAGGTCCTCGTCGCGGACGACGACATCGACACCCGGTGTCGAGCACAGCCCGACCAGCTCGGGCACGGTGAACGCGGACTGTTCGATCCCGCGCCGGCCGACCACGACCACCTCCTCGATTGCGCTGTCGCGCAGGGTGCTCAGCGCGTGCGGGGCGATGTCGGTGTCGGCGAGGAGGTCCGGATCGATGGTGAGGATGCGGGCAACGTCGAGCGCGACGTTGCCATTGCCGATGATGACCACGCGACGGCTCGACAGGTCGAAGGATCGACCGGCGTGATCGGGATGGTTGTTGTACCAGGCGACGAACTCGGTGGCCGAGGTGACACCGGGCAGATCGATGCCGTCGATGTCGAGGCGACGGTCCGTCGAGGCACCCACGGCGTAGATGACGGCGTGATGCTCGGCGAGCAGATCGTCGTGAGTGACCTGGTTGCCGACCTCGACTCCGAGCCGCATCTCCAGGCGAGGGTCGGCGGCGATGTCGTCGAACTGGCGGGCCACCCCGCGAGTCCGCCGGTGATCGGGGGCCACCCCGAATCGGGCCAATCCGTATGGGCGGGTGAGCCGTTCGTAGATCCGGACCCGCGCGCCGGGAATGGTCAGCACCTCTTCGGCGGCATACATCGCGGCTGGGCCCGATCCGACGATCGCGACCCGAAGATCGCCGGTGCGTACCTGCAAGGGCGGCACCACGGGTGCGAGAATCGGCCTCGGCCGGGGTGTGGCGTAGAAATCGGCGTTCAGGGTGGCGAACACGTCCTCCGCACCGGTCAGCTTGGTGTGCGGTTTGATCGCGTCCACCGGGCACGCCGATACGCAGGCACCGCAATCGACGCATTCGACGGGGTCGACATAGAGCATCTGTGCGGTGTGGAAGTCAGGCTCGTCGGGTGTGGGGTGAATGCAGTTCACCGGGCAGGCGTAGACGCAGGATGCGTCGCTGCAGCAGGACTGCGTGATGACGTGGGGCATCAGGCGATGGCAACCGCTTCGCGGTCCGGCACGCCGCGGTAGCGGGCCGCCTCACCGTCGATTCCGCAGCGTCCCCACACCCAGCGGCCGACCCGGTTCATCAACCCCAGTTCCTCGCTGAGCGAGCGCATTTCACCGAAGTAGCCGGCCAGGATCTTGCGTGAGTGCGGGCTACGCCAGAACGCGTCCTTGATCACCGCGCGCGGAATCCCGAATTCCTCGCCGAACGACTTCGGGGGAGCCACGATCTCGTGGGCAAGCCAGCGCAGGGTCAGCGGGAATGCGACGCACGCGAACGCCTTCATCCGCCAGGACCGTTCCGGCATATGGGTTTTGAGGAACTCGTGCGCCCAGGAGATGTGGCGTGCCTCTTCGGCGATGTGGATCTGCATGGTCCGCAGCACCGCGGGCGGGATGTTGGAGCCCTCGCGGATCAGCCCCTTCTGGAAGTGGTCGATCGGCTCCTCGCCGGCCAGGATGCCTGCCATGAACGCCGTAGGCGAGTATTGGCCGACCAGGCCGATGTAGGGCGACAGCCGGCGGAACAGCGGCCGCATGCCGGGAACGTCCACGCCGCTGCGATTCACCAGCTCCTGGAACATCTGGATGTGGTTGCACTCCTCGGTCATCTCGTGCAACGCGTAGCGGAACTCCGGTGAGTTGTTCGGCAGCTTCATGATGAAGGCCATCAACCCGCGGATCAGGATGCTCTCGAACGCCGCGCCGACCTTGACCGAGTTGAGCGTGCGCCAGCGGCCGATCTCGATCTGCCGGGCCAGCGGCTGGGCCTGGTACCAGGCGGTGGCGCCGAGCGGATCGACGTTGGGTGACAGCACCCAGCGTCGATCGTCGAGGTCGATGGCCAACTCGGGGGAATCCCACGCGATGTCCAGGTAGGGGTCGAAGCGGCGACGTACAGAGCCCTCGGACAGTGTCTGCAACAGATCCTGGTAACCCGCATCCATCGGTGCGGTGTCAGGCGAGGTGGAAGCCATGGCCACAATTTACCGAGACTTCGCGTCCCGGTAAATAGTCTTTTGCTCGGGACTATGGGCGGGCCGGGCCGGACTACGGGTGGTAGGGCACCCCGACCGCCCGAAATACGTATTCGGGCCCGACATCGAAGGCCAGTGACGTGCGAGGCAACTGCATCAGGACCTCGTCCGGGATCGCGGTCTTGTAGTGCAGCGACAACTGGCCGCGGCAACGTGGGTCGATTTCGGCCACATCGGCCTGGAGGGTGAGCCCGTCCGCACTCAACTCGGCGTGCACCGCGCCGACCTGCGGCGCCGACCACGGCTGGTCGATGCTGCGCCCGGCAAGCTTGGGCAGCGTCGACATGGTGGCCAGTGCGCGGTAGTTGGTCAACACCAGGGCACCGGCGTAGCTGGCCACGCTGCCCGCCGACCGCTTGCCCGGGATTGTTCCGGTGAAGCGCCTGGTCAGCGAGACATATTCGGCGAGAAACAGGATGCCCTCGGCTTCGGCTTCTGTTCGCAAACCCTCCGGCAGTGCCCCGATGTGCATCAGCTTTCGCAGGATCAGTGCCATGTCTTCGACGGTAGCGCGCAAAGATGGCAAATCAGTTGGAGCTGGTAGAGATGACCTGGTGAGAATCCGGGCCGGATGGCTGAGCGTGACCGCGGTGGCAGCACTCGCGGTGTTCGCGACGATGTGGCTGGGTTTCGCGCTGCACTGGGGCTGGTTGGCTGACGTCGACGACGCCGCGCTGTCCGCGGCGTACTCCTACGGCATCGCCCGGCCCGGATGGGTGACGGCGTGGGACGTCTTCTGCACGGTCATGGGCCCATTGGGATTCCGCCTGGTCGGCCTGGCCATCATCGTGGCCGCGTTGGTGCGCAGGCAGTACCGCGTGGCGCTGTTCCTGGCCCTGACCGTCGAACTCAGCGGAATCGTCACCGAACTGGTCAAGTCCGTGGTCGACCGCCCGCGCCCCGACACGGCCATGGTCTACGCGCTGTCGTCATCGTTCCCGTCCGGACACGCGCTCGGCGTGATCGTCAGCGTGCTGGCCCTGCTGTGCGTGGCACGGCCCGCGCTGTCTGGGCGGGTGTACATGTGGCTGTGCGTGTTCGGCGCAGCCGTGGTGGTCCTCATCGGCGTGGGTCGCGTCGTGCTCAATGTCCATCACCCCTCCGACGTGGTGGCCGGCTGGGGCCTCGGCTACGCGTATTTCGTGGCGGTCTACCTGCTGTGCCCGCCGTACCCGGCACCGGTCACGGCAGCGGACGAAACACCGGCAACGCCCGGTAGCGGGCGCTGAACGTCGCCTCGCTGCATGACTCGCCGATCTCACCGTCGTGCGCGAGCACCGTCGGCCCGTCGACCGTGGTGAACCGGAACTTGGGCACCTGCAGCTCGTGATAGAGCGGGCTGCGCTCCAGGCGACCCAACGCGATGGCGGTCGCGATGCGCAGCCGGCTCAACCGCCTGCCGGTCTCCAGGATCCGCACATCGATCAGGCCGTCATCGAGGCGCGGACGGTGCGACGGTGCGAAGCCTGACGGGAAGTACGTGGAATTGCCGAGGAAGAACAGCGAAGTCTGCAGCGTCTTGTCGTCGTAGGTGATGCGCACCGGTTCGTCGCGGCGCAGCACGTGATAGAGCGCGTAGGCGCCGGCCAGCTTCTTGCCGAGTCGGTGCTCGAGCTTCTCCCGCACCCGCACGTACTTCGGGTACGCGCCGATGCTGGCCGTGTTGATCACCATGGTGTTCTGTCCGTCGTCCTCGTTGAGGCTCACCAGGTCGACGTACGCCGCGCTGCCGTCGCGAATGGCCTCGACGGTCCGGGCCACGCTGTCGCAGCCGATGTCCTTGGCGAAGTGGTTGAACGTCCCGCCGGGAAATACCGCGAGCGGCACGTCGGCCTGGACGGCGATACCGGCCGCACACGCCACCGTGCCGTCGCCGCCGCCGACCGCCAGCACCTCACAGCGTGCGGCCGCAGCGCGAAGTACCTCGACGACGTCGTCGCCGTCGCTCAACTCGATGATCTCGGCCTCCGGCAGCGCGTCGTGCACCTCGTCGACCACCCGGGCGCCCGTGCCTCCGCCGGAGGCGGGGTTGATGACGAGCACGACGCCGGCGCCGTCGGGGCGGGCAGGAGTGCGAAAGCGCAGGGGTGCGGCCGTGGGCAGGCTCGCGGTGGGGATCGGCGGGACCACGCGGCCGCCCAGGATGGCGATGCCCGCACCGATGCCGAATCCGGCGAACACGTCGCCTGGGTAGTGGGCGCCCGTGGCCACCCGGGACAGCCCGACCAGCCCGGCCAGCAGCGCGAGACCCAGTCCGATGGGTGGGCTTTCCAGCCCGACCCCGACGGCGAAAGCGGCTGCGCTCGCGGAATGTCCCGACGGCAGGGAGTGCGAGGTCGGCATGCGGCGCGTGCGGCGGACCTGTGGCACCAGCCGGTGATCCGGGCGGGGCCTGCGCCAGACCCGCTTGGCCACCTGATTGGTCAGCAGGCTGGTGACGGCCAGGCTCGCCACGCCGCGTGCGCTGCCGCGGCGCGCGGCCGGTCCGCCCAACACGCCGAGGGCAACACCCAGCGCGAGCCATATCTTCGAGTGGTCGGCGGCTGACGTCAGCTTCGGCATCACGGTGTCGAGCAGCGGACTGGGGGATTCCGCGACCGCCTCGAAAACCTCGCGATCCAACGTGCCCAGGCCTCGGCCGATCCGTCGAAGGTTCATGCCGCCAACCTAGCTGTGAACACGTTCGCAGGCCGCGACCTGATCGTGTCTGAACCTTTACATCAGCGATAGCCTGCCCGTCGACGATGGACGAGTGCGTCGAATGCTGGTTGTGCTGTGTGCTGCGGTCCTGGCGCTGGCATCAGCTCCGGCTGCGCATGCGGTGGATCCACCATGGTTCGCATCGTCGGTCGGCAATGCCACCCAGGTGATCTCCGTTGTCGGCGTAGGTGGTTCGAAGGCCAAGATGGATGTCTGGCAACGTGGTCCCGCCGGCTGGCAGCCGATCGGTGCCGGAATTCCGGCCAACATCGGCGCCAACGGTATGGCGCCACAAACCCACGACGGTGAAATGAAGACGCCCATGGGCGTTTTCAGCCTCGACTTCGCATTCGGCACCGCACCCAATCCCGGTGGCGGGTTGCAGTATGTGCAGGTCGGCTCCGACCACTGGTGGGACGGCGACATGAAGAGCCCGACCTACAACACCATGCAGGTGTGTCAGAAGGCGCAGTGCCCGTTCAACACCGATCCGAGCAGCGGAACCGAGAACCTGAACATCTCGGCCTACAAACACGCCATCGTGATGGGTGTCAACAAGGCCAGGGTGCCCGGCAACGGTGGCGCGTTCTTCGTACACACCACCGACGGCGGCCCCACGGCCGGCTGCGTGGCGATCGATGACGCCACCTTGGTGAAGATCATGCAGTGGTTGCGGCCGGGCGCCGTCATCGCGGTCGCGAAATAGCTCAGATATTCAGGGCTGCACCGGGTTCCAGTTTGAAGTTCAGCCCCTCCAGCGAGAGAGTGGCGTCATAGGTGCGGTCGTAGCCGGTTGCGCTGATCTTCCACCCGTCGGCGGTCCGCCGGTAGCGGTCGTGATAGAACGCCGAGCCGAACAGCATGAAGTTCAGGCTCGGGACGATCACCCGGTCCTGTAGGTACCAGGTGGCGGTGGCCTCGTCGCCGTTCACCTCGATCTCCGGGTGCGCGACGCGATGCTCGGTGATCACCTCGGCACCCAGGGAGCTCTTCATGTAATCGACCAGCGAGTCGCGGTCGGTGAAGTGCAGCGTCTTGCCCATGGACTGGCCGTAGTCGCCCGCGATGTCCTCGGTGAGGGTGTCGGCGAACTCGTCCCAGTGCTTGGTGTCCAGCGCTCGCAGGTACCGGTACTTGACTTGCTTGATGTCGTCGATGTCACCCATGCCCGACATTTGAGCACACCGGTCCGAGCCGGTGTGGCGCTATCCGGAACGGCTGAGGTCCCGGGTCGCCGGCCCCTCGATCAGCGTGCCGTCCGGAGCAAATCGCGAACCGTGCAGCGGGCAGTCCCAGGACTTGTCGGCGTCGTTCCAATTCACGATCCCGCCCAGGTGGGGGCACACCGGCGATACCGTGCGCGGGACTCCGTCGACGACGCTGTGCGCCTCCAGATGCCACGGCAGTCCGCTCACGACGCCGCAGTCCTCGGCGGCCGGGGTGCCGATGCGGGTCACCGGTGCGATCCAGCCCTTGGCCATGTTCAGGCCGACGGTCAGGTTGGCCTGCACCGCGGTGGCGAGCCCGGACAGCTCATGCGGACTCCAACTTGCGAAGGCCTCCGCCCAATCCATGCGACCACCCAGCATGCGCCCGGCCAATGCGAGAGCGGCGGCAACGCCGTTGGTCATCCCCCATTTGTCGAAACCCGTTGCCACCAGGATCTCTTCATTGCCCGGCAGGATCGGGCCGACGTAGGGAAGCGCATCGACGGGGGCATAGTCCTGCGCCGACCAGAAGTGGGTCTGGACCGCACCGGGCCAGTGTTGTTTGGCCCAGGACGCCAGCTCGTCGATAGCTGCGGCGGGGTCGCTGCTGCGTCCCACCGGATGGCCCGCCCCGCCGACGATGAGCAACTCGCCATCCGACGTCGGCGCCGAACGTGTTGAGCGCGTGGGGGAATCGGCCGAGATGAACATGCCCCGGGTGATGTTGCCCGGTACCCGGAACGCCATGCAGTACGAGCGGTGGGGAGTGAGCCGCGCGAAGAATCCGCCTCGGTCCAGAATCGGAACACCCGTGGCCAGCACGCACCGATTGGCGAGCACGTCGACCTCGGCGCCCGAATCGGTGTGCACTCGCAGCTTGAGGCGGGCTCCAGCGTCATGGCTGACGCGTTGCACCCTGGCCCCCTCGACCAGGCGGCCTTCGCGTTCGTGTAGCTCGGCGATCAAGCTGTCCAGGAACGGCATGGGGTCGAATTGCGCCTGGTTCTCCAACCGAACTCCGCCGTGGAACGGGAAGGGGACGTCGGCCTCGTCGACCCAGTCGACATCCAGACCCGCTGTCAGGCAGGCTGCCAACTCAGCCTTGGCCCGGGCGACGCCATCGGGTGCCTGGGCGTAGGTATAGGCATCGTGTCGCTGCAGGTCGATCCCGCGGGCCGTGCAGTAGTCGACCAACCACTGCTGGCCCTCCAGGTTGCCCTGGGCATACTGCTGAGCCACTCGCGGCGAATGTTTGCGCACGATGTCGGTCATCCTGGTGCCCTGCAGCACGCTGATCTTCGCGGTGGTGTTGCCGGTCGCGCCCGCTCCCGCGGTCCGCGCCTCCAGGACCAGGACGTCCTGTCCGGCGCGTGCCAGCAGGACAGCGGTGACCAAACCGGTGATACCGGCGCCGACCACGACGACGTCCGCGCTTCGCTCTGATTCCTCGGCGAGAGTGGGCGCGATCGGATGGCCAGGGTGGTCAGGGCGGTCGGAAAGCCAAAGCGAGGTCATGATCGTGGATGTACCCGCACGCGGGCCGGTCAAACGCGCGGTGCGGCGCGCAGCATCGTTGCCAGTCGGCGCCTTCCGCTCCGCATCTGCAGTGACCATCACTGTTCCTGTGCGGCGCATGAGCGTTGCTGACGCGTCCAAAACCGCTCCGGCGGAACGTGCTTGGCGGCGGTCTCACGGAGTGTCGGAAGGCCCAGGCGCCGCAGGACGGCTATCGTGGCGTGCGTTATGAGCGGCCCGTTGGGGTTGTCGATCGGGACCACCAACTTGGTTGCGGCGCGCGTCGGCAATCAACCTGTCAGCCGGCGTTCGGTGTTGACCTTGTCGACGGACCGGACGCCGCAGGTCGGCGTGCCCGAATCCGGACACGGTGTCACGTTGAGCGGGTTCGTCGAGCGGGTCGGTGATCCGGTACCACTCGTGGCGCCCGACGGCGCGTCCTATCCCGCCGATACCCTCCTGGTCGAAGCCCTCGACGCCATGGTGGAGCTCGCCGGCGGGCCCTCCGATCAGCTGGCGATCGCCGTCCCCGCGCATTGGGGAGCGCCCACACTGCGTGCCCTGCGCCATGCGCTGCGCACCAACCCGAGCTTTTCCCGTGACGGGAGGCCGCCGCGGCTGGTTCCCGATGCCGTCGCCTCCCTGGCCGCCTTGCGCGCCAATCCCGGACTGCCGTCCAACGGCGTGGTGGCCCTACTGGACTTCGGCGGCGGCGGTACCAGCATCACGCTGGCCGACGCCGCGTCGGCCTTCGAGCCGATCGACGAGACCACCCGCCATCCCGATTTCTCGGGTGACCAGATCGATCAGGCGCTGCTGACGCACGTGCTCGACGGCGTGGCCCAGGCCGGTGGAATCGATCCGGCGGGTACCGCGGCGGTCGGGTCACTGGCCCGGTTGCGTGAGGAGTGCCGTCAGGCCAAAGAGCGGCTGTCGGCGGATACCGCCACTGATCTCGTGGTCGAACTGCCCGGCTACTCGGCCACGGTGCGCGTGACCCGCACCGAGCTTGAATCGTTGATGCAGGCCCCGCTCGCCGGCGTTTTGGACGCACTGGAAAAAGCGTTGGAACGCAACGGGATCAGCTGGGCCGCGGTCTCGGCAGTGGTGACCATCGGCGGCGGTGCCAGTATTCCGCTTGTCACCCAACAGCTTTCGGAACACTCGCAGGCCGTGGTGGTGACCACGCCGCAGCCTGCTCTCGATGCTGCGATCGGCGCCGCGCTGTCGGCCGCGTATCTCGCCGACTCGGACGCGCAAACCGGTGTGGCCCCCACCCTGGGTGTGGCGGCTGTGCTGCCGCCGGCCGGAATCCCTTCCGGCGCAGGAGGATCATCCGAGGGCTCCTCCACGTTCCGCGCGCTGGCCTGGTCCGAGGACGACGCCGGAGACGATGTGGTGCCCTACACCGGGCCCGACCTCGTGGACGCCTACGGCAGCGAGACCGCGGCGCGTCCGGCTGTGCAGTACGTGCCGCCGACGGGGCCGATCGAGCAGCCGAGCGGAGGCTGGCAGCGGTTGCCGCTGACGGTTTTCGTGGTCGCCGCGGCGCTGGTCGTGGTGGCCATCGGTGGCGTGACATACGCGTTGACCAGCGCGACGGGCACCGCGCCGAGTTCAGAGGTCAAGCCGCCCGAGCCCAAGCCGTTGCCACCGCAGGAGGTGTCACCCAGCCCGATCGAGACCCCGCCGCCGGCCCCGGCCGAACCGCCGCCCGCGCCTGAGCCGGTGACGCAACCGCCGCCGCCGGTCACCGTGACGCAGGCACCGCCGCCGCCGGTGACCGAAACCCACGTCGTCACGCAGACCACGACGCCGCCCCCCGTCACGACGACCACGACCACCACGACCACAACGACAACGACGACGCCGCCGACAACCACGACGACCACGCCGACACCAACCACCACCACGACGAACCCGATGACGACGACGTACGTCACCGTGCCGTTCGTGCCGGTACCGATTCCGATCCAGGTGCCGAACCGTGGTGAGACGCAACAGCCCCAGTACCCGTACCAGCAACAGCCTCAGTACCCCTACCAGCAGCAACCGCAGTACCCGTACCAGCCGTATCCGTGACGCCTTCGGCGTTGCTGTGGTTGCGGTGAGTGGTATTTGGCGTAGGTTGCGGCGATCCATGGTGGGCGATCCGCCTTCGCTGATTCGTCGTCGCCGTGGACTTGTCTTCTGAGGTTCGAAACGTGTTGTGCGCATTGTCAATACAGTGAGTTGACGGCGGCGTAACGTCTGTGCCCATGGTGGGAATGGGTGGGGGCAAACCAGTTCGGAAATTCGCGATGGTGGGTGCGGCCGCGGCCGTGGCCACGGCGTTGACCGTTGGCACCGCGGTGCCGTCGACGCCTCCCGCCGAGGCGGCCTACGGCGTGTTCACGACAGGCCCGTTGTTCCGTGCGCTCGACGCGGTGGGCGTCGACATCAACGACCTGCTGCCCGAGGAGGTGCGGGCGATCCTCGACCCCCTCGGCGTCGACATCGTGAACGTCCCGTCGAACTCGGTCGACATCAACAACGCCATCAACGACATCAGCTTCGTCGCACCGCCGCTCATCAACAGCAGGGCCGGGGTGGTGGTCGGTTTCGGACTCGGCTCGTTCGCGGCAACACGGGCCTACCAGGCACTGCGATCGAGTGCGCAGGGCGACACCTGGGAGGGCTACGACGCACTGCAACCCGGCCCTGTCGTTCTGGGCCGGCAACGCACCAATACCACCAACCTCGTTCTGGTGTTGCTGCGCAATCCAAGTCGGCCCAACGGTGGTCTGTTCGCCCGGTTCGCGCCGGTTGCGGACCTCTTCGGTGTCGACACCGTGACGCCGCCGGGTGGACGGGTACCGGACCCCGCCACCGGCATCGACCTCAACACCGCGACCGTGGACGTCACCTGGGCGTATGACGTGCTGTCCGATGCGCCCGTCACTCTCAATCCGGTCTCATGGGCCAATTCCATAGCCGCGTCCATCTTTTTGACGAATCTGCTCGGCGGAGTCGAGATCGAGGGCGATGCCCCGAACGACGTGCTGCTGAACGTGGGAGCGATCCTGGCGGGCAACCTCATCGACGTCACGCCGACCGGCGGCAGCTACTACCTGACCGCGGTCCCGAATGATCTCGCCCTGCTGGAGCCGATGCGCCTACCGGTCCGGGTGATCAACGCCGTAACGGGCTGGAACCTGGACACCCCGCTCGCGGACGCGATTCAGCCCGCGGTGCAGATCCTTGTCGACATCGGTTATTCCGATGTGGTGCGTGAGCCTGACGGGACCTATCACCGCACCTACGACACCGCGGGCGATCCCACCCCGTTGCTTTCGGAGTTCCCGCTGGATTCGCCGGCGGACTACCTGCGGGTGCCCGGTGATGTCGCCCGCGCTCTGGTGCGCGGGTTCCGCGACGAGTTTCTTCCCGGTGCCCCGGAACCAGAAGATGCCGCACCGGAAACGGCTGCACCGCTGGCCATTACGGAGGCGCGGGAGGCGCCGGAGACCGCGGTGCAGAAGCTCGCGCGGCCGGTCGAGAAGAAGCCTGTCCGGGCCGAGCTGCCGGAACCAACCAAGGTTCGCACCCCGGCACGCATTGCGGCGAAAGGTGTCCGCACCCAGGTTGGCAACGCGGCCAAGGACCTGCGCACGCAGGTGGACAAGGCAACTGACGACGTCCGGGCAGCGGCCAAGAAGGCGGCTCGGGGTCTCACCAGTGGCGATCGCGATACTGCTGAGGCCAACAAGTCGAAGGTCTCGCCCAAGGCCGCATCAGGGGACTGACCGGCGTCGAGCCTGCGGAATGCGCTGCCGAGCCGTCGCCTCGGCTGTACCTTTCGATCAACAATCGGGAGGCACCGTGAACCGCATTCATGCCGTCATCGTCGGATCTCTGACCGTGCTCGCCGCGGGCGCACTGCCCGCACCGGCTGCGGCCACCCCCGCCGAAGGGGACGTGGTGCGCACCGATCTGGGCAAAGGCACCACCACTGCGCCGATCTGGGTGGTCACCGCGGGCCAGCCCACCACGTTGCATGTGCAGGGCCTGTTGCTCAAACCGGGCGCCGGTAGCGGTTGGCACAGTCATCCCGGATGGGAGCAGTCGGTGATCAACCAGGGGGCGGTGGTGGTGCAAACCGCGGCCGATTGTGCGCCTGTGGAGTACACCGCGGGCCAGGCGGTCGTCGTTCCCGCCGGGGTGCCGCATCGAGTGACCAACGAGGGCGCCGCCGACGCCGACGTCGTGGTGACCTACACGCTGCCCGCCGACGCTCCGGTGCGTGACGACGCGCCTGCGGTGTGTTCCTAGCTGGGCAAACGCATCTGGTGTCGCGAAACTTTGGGCAGGGGTCAGGTATCTGGGTAAGAGTTCGGTTAAGGTTCTGCTGTGCCTGAGATGGATCGTCGCAGTGTGATGTTCATGATGGGTCTGGGGGCGGCAGCGGCTGCATTGCCCGCCGGGGTGGCCAACGCCGACCCGGCAATCGGCGATAACCCGCCTGCGCCTGCCCCCGGAGCGCCCACTCCGCCCGCTGCCGCGGCAGCGCAGCCGACCTTCCTGTTCCAGGATGAGTTCAACGGCCCGGCCGGGTCTCCGCCCGACCCGGCGTGGTGGCACCTGATTCCGGAGCGCGAGACCATCAAGAACCCGGTCGAGTGGGACAAGCCGTTCAACATGGGCCGCTACGTCACCGATACCGACCACGCGTTCCAGGACGGCAAGGGCAACCTGGTGATCCGCGCGACGCGCGGCCCCGGCACCACGGTGCAGGAGAAGTACGCCAGCGCCAAGGTCGTCGGCAACTGGCGCGGCGGCATCGGCACCACCTGGGAGGCCCGCGTCAAGCTCAACTGCCTGACCGACGGTGCCTGGCCCGCGTTCTGGCTCCTCAACGACGATCCCGTCCGAGGCGGCGAGGTCGACCTGGTGGAGTGGTACGGCAACCGGGACTGGCCGTCGGGCAGCACGGTGCACGCCCGGCTGGACGGCGAATCGTTCGCCACCAACCCGCACCCCATCGACAGCGGGTGGCACACCTGGCGCATGTCGTGGACCCCGACGGGCATGTACTTCTGGAAGGACTATGCCCCGGGCATGGAACCGTTCTTCGAGGTTCCGGCGAACTCGTTGCAGGACTGGCCCTTCAACGATCCGGGCTACACGCTGGTGCCGGTGTTCAACATCGCGGTCGGCGGCTCGGGTGGCCGCGATCCGAGTGGGGGCAACTACCCGGCCGAGATGCTGGTCGACTGGATCCGCGTTTTCCAGGGCTGAGTTTTCTCGCTTTGCGTTTGTGACGCGCCTTTTCGCGCTCTCTTTGAGTTGTGTTGCTCGGGAAGAACGTCAAAATTTTTGACGGCACCGATCAGGGACATATCGCAGTGCGGAGCTTGCCCGCAGGCGGAGGTCGTAGTGCCGACGCGATGTGATACAGCGGCACAGGCGGCGTGACGAGCGCGGACCACGGATAGCGTTCGCGGGTCCGGTCGAGGAAGTCGACGGCCCGGTGGAGGTGTCGCGGTTCGTAGTTGTGCACGCCGGTGAGCGTCAACCATTGCCGCACAACGGTTTCCGGATCCACGGCCAACGGCGGCCCAGGGGTGACCGAACCGGCCAGCACCAGGGTGCCCCCGATGTCGAGGCGTCCCAGTGCATCCGCGACGGCCTGTGCTGACCCGGTGTAGTCGATCGCGACATCGACCAGACCTCCGTCGGACACGCGGCCACCGAACTGCGACGCCGACGCCAGCCGGTCGGCATCGAGATCGACAACCTGCACGTCTGCCCCGGCCTCGGCACACGCGGCGACCGCCGTGAGTCCGAGCATGCCCGCCCCACCGATCAGCACCCGCTTGCCCGTCAATTCGCCGGCGGCTTCCAGGGTGGCCATCACCGTCGCCGTCGCGCACGCCGCGGGTGCGGCGACGGCGTCGGGCAGCGTGTCGGGGACCGCGACGAGCGTGGTGCCGCGGGGCAGCACCACATGTTCGGCATAGGAACCCGATAGCGGCCAGTCCCCGTCGAACGCTTCGTGGCCGACCTTGCGCACCGACAGGCATTTGGCGCTCAGGCCGGACCGGCACCGTTGGCAGGTACCGCAGGCCACCGTTACCGACCAGATGATGCGTTGCCCGACTTGGGCGTCCGTGTCAGGACCGGTGGCGACGATGTCGCCGACGGCCTCGTGGCCGAGGATGGACGGGCAGGCCGCCGGGCGACGGCCGGTGACGGTGTGTAAGTCGCTGCCGCACACTGTGGCCAGCCGTACCCGAACGAGGACCTCGCCGGTACCGAGTGCGGGTATCGGGACGGGGCCGACATCGACGCCTGAACCGGTCCACACCGCGGCCGCCGTCACACGAGGCGGGATCGGATCCATCCGGACAACCTTTCGATGGCATAGACGATGATGAAGATGACGATCACGATCGCGCCGGCGATGTCGAAGTTCAGCGTGCGGATCGACTCGAACAGCAGGTAGCCGACACCGCCCGCACCGACGATGCCCAATATGGTCGAGGTCCGCACATTCACGTCGAACATGTACAAGCTGGACCCGACCATCGCCGGCATCGCCTGCGGAATGACCGCGGCGAACAACGTCTTCCACCACCCGCCGCCCACCGAGTGCACCGCCTCCAGCGGTCCCGGGTCGATTTCCTCGACCGCGTCGGCGACCAGTTTGCCAAGGAATCCGATGGAGCCGATGGCCAAGGCGCAGGTGCCGGCGATGGGGCCCAGACCCAATGCGGCGACGAACACCACGGCCAGGATCAGCTCAGGTACCGCCCGTACCAACAGAATCCACCCCCGGGCCGCCCAGTAGACCGCCGGGTGGGGAGTGACGTTGCGGGCGGCCAGGATTCCGACTGGGATCGACAGCACCACGCCGATCGCTGTGGACACCACGCCGATCGCGACGGTTTGACCTGCGGCCGCGAACAATTCGCCACCGAGCGCACCGAAATTGGGCGGCACCATCCGGGTGAACACCTCGATGGCCGGCCCGACCCACGTCACCAGGGACACGGGATTGATCTTGAGCGCCACCAGGGCCGTCACGCACACGCCGGCCAGCGCACCGCCGAAGGCGAACCTCGCAGCACGCTCCCGGGTGGGGTTCGAGTGAGCAGAGTCCAGCAGCATCCGGCGGATCACGATGGACAGCAGTTCCATCGCCGCGATGATCGCCAGAATGACGCAGGCGATGCCGAGCGCCCGCGGATAGATCAAGCCCCGCAACGCATCCTGCAGTGCGAAGCCGATCCCGCCGGCACCGACGAAGCCGAGCACCACCGACATGCGCAGATTGATGTCGATGCGGTAGATGAACGTCGCGATCCAGGAGGGCACCACCTGAGGGACGACCGCGTTGAGCATTTCACGGAAGTAGCCGACGCCGGTGCTGCGCACCGCCTCGCGCGGACCGGGATCGGTCTGCTCGATGGCGTCGGCGAACACCTTGCCCAACATGCCGATCGAATGGATCGCGAGCGCGAGAATGCCTGGGAGCACACCAATTCCGAGGGCCCGGACGAACAGCACGGCGAACAACAGGTCGGGCATGGCGCGGCAGAACGTTATGATCGCCCGAGCCACGGCCTGCACCGCAGGGTGAGGCGTGGTGTTGCGGGCGGCCAGGAAAGCAAGCGGCACTGAGGCTATCGCGGCGAGCACTGTTCCCAGCACGGCCATCAGCAGGGTCTCGACCGCCAGCCCGGCGATCCGTCCCGGATCATCCAGGCGGGGCGGAATCATCCGCTCCAGCAGCGCCGCAACCTCGTCGGCCCCGTCCAGAAGTGTCCCGGGCGCGAAGTCGATGGACCACGCCGCGACGATCGTGGCCAGCAGTGCGGCGACCGTGACGAGGTGCAGTAGCCCGGGCAGGGTTCTGCGCGGCGGTGTGGAGACGACCGGGCGTTCGGTGAGGTCGGTGCTCACGAGGGCCGGGCCGCCGACTGCACTGCGGGGTCGACGCGTTGGTAGATCTCCATGACGTCCTCGCGGCTCATCCCGACCGCGGGCCGGTCGAGGATCTTCTGCCCGTTGCGCAGGCCCACCAGCCGGTGCGCCCAGCCCAATGCGAGGTCCACCTGGTGCAGTGTGCACACCACGGTCAGCTTCTCCTCGATGCACACCCGGAACAGCAGATCCATGACCACACCGGCGTTTTCGGGATCCAACGAGGCGACGGGTTCATCAGCGAGCAGCAGCCCTGGCTTTTGCATCAGGGTGCGCGCGATCGCGACGCGCTGCTGTTGCCCGCCGGAGAGAGTGTCGGCCCGTCGGTCGGCGAAGTCGGCCAGGCCCACCCGGTCGAGATGTGCCAGGGCTTCGGCACGCATCGCCTTGGGGTAGGTCAGCGCACCGTAGCGGGGGAGCCTCAGATGGCCGAGGCCGCCGATGAGGACGTTCTCCAGGCAGCTCAACCGCCCGACCAGATTGAAGTGTTGGAACACGAATCCCACGTTGCGGCGCAGGGCGCGCAGTTGCTTGGCTGAGGCGGTGTCCACGTGGGTGCCGCCTACCTCGACGCTGCCCGAGGTGACCGGTTGCAGCCCGTTGAGGCAGCGCAGCAGGGTGGACTTGCCCGAGCCCGACAGTCCCAGCAGCACCAGCATCTCGCTGCGCCGGACGTCGAGGCTGACCTGGTCCAGGGCGAGGGTGTCACCGAAGCGTTTCGTGACGTCGCGGGCGATGACGACGAGATCGTCGCCCGCGACGGGATGATGCGGTCCGCTGGTGCTCATGGGTTTTCAGCCCTTGCACTTCTCGGAGCCGGTGACATCGCAGACGTGGCGCACGCCGCTGTAGTCCGAGTCCTCGACCGGTACGAATCCCCAGGCGCGCTCGTCGGTGATCCGGCACGCGTCACCCTCGCAGAACCCCTCGGCTTCCAGGTTGGGCACGTTGACCTTGTCGGCGAAGAGGGTCTTGAGCTTGCCGATGGCCTCGCTGCCCAGTGAGTCGTTGGCGGCGAACACCGAACCGGCGATCATCTCCGACTTCCACACCGTCTTGAGCTGGCCGGGTTTGAGGTCACCCTTGGCGATCATCGTCTTGTCGACCATGGTGTCGAAGGCGAAGCCCGCGTCGCAATCACCGTTGGCTATTGCCAGGGCCGAGGAGTCATGGCCACCGGCGAAGATCGGGGACATAGCCGCAGACAGGTCGCCCTCGGAACCGGATTTGATCACTCCCGCCTCGATCAGCCCGGCGGTCGGATAGAGGAATCCTGACGTCGAGCTCGGGTCCACGAAGCAGACCTTCTTACCGGCAAAGTCCTTGAGGCCGTTGATGTTCGCTTCATTCGCCCGTGCCAGACCGTAGGACTGGTAGCCGGGCTTGGCGCCCTGCTCCTGGATCACCGCGCCGACCGGAGTCATCTTGGCCCCGTTGACGCCGGCCACCACATAGGCGAAGGGCCCGAAGAAGGCCAGGTCGACGTTGTTGGCGATGATGCCCTCGACCACCCCGGCGTAGTCGGAGGCCTGCACGAACTCGACCTTGGCGCCGGTCTCCTTCTCCAGCAGCTTGATCAGCGGCTGGTAGCTGGCCTTGAGGTCCGTGGAGTTCTCGGCCGGAATCGCGGCCAGGGTGAGGGTTTCCGGGAAGCCCTGGGCGGTCTTGGCGTCGGTGTTGTCGGAACTCGAACAGCCGGACAACACCAGTGCGGTACAGGCGGCTGCGACGGCAGCGATGCGGGCTGAGGAAGGAGAGCTGCGGAACTTCATGGCGCGGAGGACCTTTCGGGGCGGGGTCGTTTGATGGGCAGCGCTGCTGCGGACGCGGAGAACTGCCATGCCCCACACCCTGTGCGTTGGTCTATACCAGCGGGTGCATCCAAGTTGGCGAGGAGGTTAACAACGCGGCAAGTCTTGGTCTATACCAAGACTTGCTACTGTGAGCGGGTGTCCGCGAGTGCAGAACCCAGGGTTCTCAAGCACCAGGTTGTCCGCGCGCAACTGGAGCGGCTGCTCGACGACCTGGAGGTCGGAGACCCGTTCCCGGCCGAGCGGGAGATCGCCGAACGCTTCGACGTCGCTCGCGAGACCGTTCGCCAGGCGATGCGAGAGTTGTTGTTGGCCGGTCGTATTGAACGTCGGGGCCGGACCACCATCGTCGCGCGGCCCAAGATCCTGCAACCCTTGTCCATGGGGTCCTACACGGAGGCGGTCAAGGAGCAGGGCCGCACGGGCGGGCGCATCCTGGTCGGCTGGAGTGATCTGATCGCCGACGACATCCTGGCCGCGAAGCTCGCCATCACGGTGGGCGCACCCATCCTGCAATTGGAGCGTGTCCTGACCACCGACGGCATCCGCGTAGGCCTGGAAACGACCAAGCTGCCGGCCGAACGCTACCCGGGACTGCGGGAGAGCTTCGATTACCGCGAGTCGCTCTACGCCGAGATCCGCAGCCGCGGCATTCGCTTCGAGCGGACCGTCGACACCATCGACACCGCGCTTCCGGACGCACGGGAATCGGCACTCCTCACCGTCGACAGCCGCACCCCGATGTTCCTGCTCAATCGAGTGTCCTATGACCAGAACGGAATTCCGATCGAGCAACGGCGCTCCCTGTACCGGGGTGACCGGATGACTTTCACCGCGGTGATGACCGCGTCTTAGGAGTCTTCTTTCTGGCTGACCGTCGGCCCTACCAAGTGGTTAGCCGAAAATGCATGGCAGCCTCACAATGGGGCTGACTCGGCCCGCTTAGAGGCCTCAGGTGCTACGGGTCGTAATGTTCAAAATATTAAAGCGCGGCGAACAATAAACTGTTGTCGGTCGATGACGGCGGCGGGCCGATCAGCCTCTGAACTGCGGTTGGTCGCGTCGTTCTATCGGCGCCTTCGCATTCTGGCTACATGGTGAAAAAGAATGTGCACGTTCACAATCCGACACTGAAACGTGTTTCAGAAAAAGGCTCGTATCGGTGCGACGGCGGGACTACATTTCGCCCGTCGGCCTGAACGCCGGTGTCGGTTCAGAACGCAACTTCACCAATCTCCAGCGTTGCAACTGCGTCTAGAAGGGAAGTCCAAGTGGAAGTATCTGTTCGTTCATGCCTTACCGCCACCACCGCGCTTGTTGGTGCTGGCGCGATGGCTTTGAGTCCGGTCAGTCCCGTTGATCCGAATCTGGGTGACCTGCGGGCTCCTGTGATGGAGGCGGATGTCGGGTTGGTGGCTGCACCGTTCCCATTGCAGACCTGGTTGAACACCGTGATCACTGCGACCAACAACGTGACTGCGGTGGGGCAGGAAGCGTGGGCGTTGCCGGCGCCGCTGCTGCGGCAGGTCGCGGCCAATCTGATCGAATACGCCTCGATTGAAATCGGGGCGTTTCAGTGGGCCGCCACGGGTGCGGTGGCGTATTTCGGGACTACGTTCCCGGCGACCATGCAGACCGCGATCGCCGCGTTGGACGCCGGTGATGCTGTGGGGTTCATGACTGGTGTGAACAGCGCGATCTTCAACATGTTCTTCCAAGTGTTGTCGCCGATGCAGTTGGCGCTGGCGATCCCACAGCAAATCGCGGCCAGCCTCGCGGCCGCGGCCGTCTACCTAACGGGGGCATTTGTGACCGCCGCGGGGTCGGTGGTGATACAGGGGATGCTTCCCGCGGTCACCGGCGCGATCGGTGCCGACCTGCAGGCAACCCTTGATGCAGCCACCAGCGGTAATTGGGTGGGCACGATCGCTGCCCTCGCTGACCTGCCGGTAGCGGTAAGCAACGCGGTCCTCAACGGGGTGGGCGGAGTCAACGGCCTGCTTGGGCCCGCCGCCTCGATCATCACCGGCGGCGGCTTCTTAGGTCTGCTCGTGCAAACACTGCCCCGCGAACTGGCCAGCGCCATTGCGGCCCCGGGAGCACAGAACATCATGACCGGGGGCACGGTCCAGGCAGCGCTGCAGGACTTCGCCACCCAAATGACCACCGGGTGGCCCACGCCCAACGAGTTGGCCGCCATCCCGACGGGTATCGCGGCAGGGTTGCAGGGCCTGCCGGAAGCAGCGTTCAACGCGGCCGGCAGAGCGTTGGGCGGGTTGATCGGCGGCGGTGCGAGTACTGCGAGCTCGACTGGTGCACAGGTCAACTCGGTGAGCCGGTCGGGTGGCGGTGAGTCCTTGGCTACTGCGGTGAGTAGCGGTCCGGCCGACAAGCCGGCCGGGGTGGATCTTGACGGACTCGGCGCGGGCGGACGCGGACTGATCGGGATGTTCGTCGGTGACGGGACTGCTGAGAATCCCAACGCCGGGCTGTTGATCGGGAAGGGCTACAGCTACGGCACGGTGGCCGGCGACTGCGCGTCCAGTTGCGACGGTGGTCGAGGCGGACTGTTAATGGGTCAGGGCGGCAACGGTTTCGGCGGTGGCTCGGGCGGCAGCGTTGGTCTGATCGGCAATGGTGGTGCCGGCGGTGCGGGCACTGCCGAGCATCTCGATGGTGGTGTTGGTGGCACGGGAGGCATCTTCGGCAACGGCGGTGCCGGAGGAGCCGGGTTCGACACCGGCAGCGGTGGAGCCGGTGGGAACGCCGGCGGGTTCGGTAACGGTGGCACCGGTGGGGCAGCCGGGACGACCGGTGGGACCGGTGGGACCGGCGGCCTGGGTGGCCTGCTCGCCGGTAACGGCGGCACCGGTGGGACCGGTGGCGGCGCCGGTGGTGATGCCCGCGCCATCGGCAACGGCGGCACCGGCGGTGCCGGCAATGCCAACAATCCCACCGGTGGGGACGGAGGGACCGGCGGCACGGTGTTCGGCAGCGGTGGAACCGGAGGTGCCGGCGCGAACGGCAGCGCAGCCACCGCTGGGGAGGCCGGCAATGGTGGCCGCGGTGGTGACGCGATCTCCCTCGTCGGCAATGGTGGCACCGGCGGTCAGGGCGGTAATGGTCAATCGGGTCAGGGCAAGACCGGCGGCACCGGCGGCGACGGTGGCACCGGTGGAAAGGTGTTCGGCCAGGGCGGCACCGGCGGGCAAGGCGGCGGCGGCAGTACGTTCGGAGCTCTCCAGGGCACCGGCGGCCGCGGCGGGAATGGAGGTAGCAGCACCGGAATTCTGGGCACCGGCGGGGCCGGCGGTACCGGCGGCTCGGGCGGTTCCGCCACAGGCAGCTCCACCAGTGGCGCGGCCAACGGCGGTACCGGCGGCACCGGCGGCGCCGGCGGAATCAACGGTGGCGCGGGCGGCACGGGCGGCAGAGGCGGCAGCAGAATCGCCGGCACTAAACCCCCCGGCTCCGGCGGTACGGGCGGCACCGGAGGCACGGGATTCGGCGGGAGCCGCCCCGGCAGCACCGGAGAATCGGGCAACGCTTCCAGCGATGGTAGGAACGGCGGAACCGGTGGCGCCGGCGGTGCCGGAGGTGGCCTCTGAGTCCAACTCGCCATTGCGGCCAAATTATCGGTGGGCCAGTGCAACCCGCCAAATCTAGTCATGACTTCGGCAATCGGATTCCGCGCTAGCCGGTCATGACAACGACGATCCACCCCCTCCCGCCATCTCGGAGGGGGTGGATTGCGTTGCAGATCAGCTAGTTTGAGAGGAGTAGATCGAAAAGATCTGTGAATTACCATTTTTCATTTAAAGCCACTGTTAACATCGCGACTATGTCAGAGCCCAGCCGTACCCCACTCGTCGTGGCGATCGTCGCGTTGGTCGCCGCTTTGGCCGCGTCCGGGGTCGCGATTTCGGCCCTATTGCACAAGCCTGAGGCATCCAACGGTGTTGCGACGCCGGCGCTGACACCGACCTCGGAGCAGGTGAGTGCCGCCCGCACGCGTACCTGCGACAACTTCAAGAAGGTCGCCTCCGGGGTCGCCATTCAGACGCACACTCAGCCGGAAGACAACCCAACCTCGGGGCAGGCCGTTGCGGCGAATGCGCGGCTGTCGATGCTGGGCGGTGGCACGTATCTGCTCGACAATATCGATCCGGCCGCACCGAGCGACCTCAACGATGCGGTCAAGGAATTCGCCGGCACCCTGCAGACGGTTGCGGTGAACGCGCTGGCCGGCATGGGCAACGATGCACCCGATCAGGCCGGCTTGCTGCAGAAGGCGCAAACCGAAACCGAGCGGATCGAAGCGCTCTGCAAGTAAGTTGGGCTGCGGGGGCCGACGTCGATCGTGAACGTGTGCTGGGAGTTGGTCGTATGGGGATGAAGCCATGGGACGGGGATCGGCCGATGACCCCGCGCATTGTGTTGGAACGCAAGGATGTTGCTTCACGTGAATTGTCGATGACGTTCTTGAGGGAGCAGATCTCGGAACCCACCGATTGGTGCAACGTCAACGACACCCATCATCTGGTGTACGTATATCGGGGCGGTGCAATGCATTCGATACAGTCCGCCCTCGATTGGGGCCCGTCCGGACAGGTGCCGCCGATGGCGGGGGATATCTGGTGGAAGCCCGCCGGCGTCCACTGTGCGGCTCTGGTCCAAGGTGAAGTCGCGGGCATTTGCGAGATTGCGATTCCGCGGCGAGTCATCGGCGATACCGCATTGCTGCCGCGTATCAAGTACCGGGATCCGCTGTTTCACCGCCTTGTCGAGGAGATCTACAGCGTCGCTGATCGTGACGATGCCATCGCGCGGTTGCTGACCGACTCTGCCGCTGAGACTCTGCGTCTGTTGGTCGCAGACAAGTGCACAGTCGGGCCGCCCATTCAGCGCGAGTGCCGCACCTTCGATGCCGTTACCTGCAAGATGCTCGTCGAGTACCTCAACGACAGCTTGGACTCGGATATTCATGTCGATGCCCTGGCGCGGTTGACGGGGATGTCGGTCCAGGGGTTCATCAGCGCGTTCCGCCGGTCGTTTCAGACCACTCCATACCAGTACCTGCTTGACCGACGGATCGACCGCAGCCAGGTGCTTCTGGCGGCCACCTCGCGGAGCATCGCGGAAATTGCTGTTTCAGTGGGATTTTCGACACCCGGTCATTTCGCGACGGCATTCAAGCGGCGCGTCGGGGTCTCACCCAGCGTGTTCCGCAAGAGCCTGTGAGTACATGCCAGGCTGCGCGGCGTGGGTTTGATGAGTTGGCTGACTGGCCACCCGATTGCGCGCTCAGCGGTTGCCTCGGTACGCGCGGGGCGACACCCCGACCCGGCGCCGAAACGCCGTGGCAAAGTGGTTCGGCGTCGAAAACCCCACCATCGCACTGATTTCGGTGACGGTCCGCGTGGTGTGTCGCAACAGAGACTTGGCACGTTCGATCCGCCGGTCCAGTAGGTACTGGTACGGAGTCGTGTGAAATGCCGCGCGAAATGCTGTGATGAACACGCCCACCGGCATATTCGCCTGTTGGGCAAGTGATTCCAGAGTGATCTCGGAATCGAGGCTGTCCTCGAGGAACGCGACAATCATCGAGCGGGCAGCCGCATCCAGGATCTGGGGCCTCCGCTTGGTCTGTGGCGGTGGATTCACCGTGTACATATCGGTGATCAAGAACCGCAGAGTTTCGCTCACCGAGTCGGTGAGCAACCGCGCGAGCGCATCGTCGCGATCGGAGACGGCGTGGATGCGCTCGACCATCTGATGGATCAGCGGGTCGCGGTGTCTGACGCGCGGAATCAGCGTCGTCGCACCCAGCAGCTGTTCCGGGATGGCGATCTCGCAATATTCCGCGGTATCCCCTTCGACCAGCGAGGCGCACTTGTCACCGGCCGGCACCACCCACATGTCGCCCACGTTGGGCACGCCCCGGCCCGACGGGCCCCAGTCCAGGTCGGTCTCCATCGAGCGCAGGCGGCCGGCCCGGTGCACGAAGACCAGGTGACGGGTGACGTCGCAGCAACACCAATCGGTCGCGGTGTCGATCTGCTCGGTGGCGAATCTGACGGACATGCCGCGGGTCGCGATGGTCCTCTCGCCCAGCACGACGCGGCGGGTCTGGGGCCGGTCGCCGTTCCACAGCTTCATTGCCACCCGCGAAACCTCCTGCGCGATTTGCGGCCGCGTAAATCTGGATCGCAGCGTAACGAGCGGCGGGTAGCAAGGTGGTGATTTTTGAATTGAAGTACCGCTCGCGACCGAAATGGGATTCTTAGAAAGCCGGCGCGTCCGTGACCAATTCGTGACCTTTGACCTCGGAAAACACGCCGCAAATGTGCTTGACAGTCATTTAAGGAAACTCTCAGAACAGGGGAGCAGTTGCTGCAACGCCCAGAAAGGCCCGTATGGTGCCCGTGTGGGCCGACACTCATTAGCCAGCCCAGGCCAGCGCAAACTGCCGGCCGTTGCGGCTGCCGTCATCGCGCCGGTCGCTGCGTTCTTCGCAAGCGCCAGTGATGTTCCTTCATCCCCGTTCGCGCACGAAGCCAAACCTGCCGCAGCCCCCGCGCCGGCCCCGGCGCCGCCGTGCTGCATGGAGATCGTGGCTGCGCCCGCCGCATCCGCATCGCCTGCTGTTGCACAAACCGTGGGCCTCAGCGCCGATCAGGCACCGCCTGCCGCAGCCTCACGCTGGCGCGTCATCAACATCCCGCAGTTGCTGCCCGTCGGCGACGCGCCCGAGCGGGGCCTGCAGGTCAAGACCATCCTCGCGTCGCGCAGCGTCAGCGCGGACTTCCCTGAGATCCGCGACATCGGTGGCGTCCGCCCCGACGCGCTGCGCTGGCATCCCAACGGCCTGGCCCTCGACGTGATGATCCCCAACCCCAGCAGCGCCCACGGCATCGAGCTCGGCAACCGGATCGTCGCCTACGCCTTGAAGAACGCCGAGCGGTTCGCCCTGCAGGACGCCATCTGGCGCGGCACCTATTACACGCCCGGCGGCGGAGCGAAATCCGGCGGCTACGGCCACTACGACCACGTTCACCTGACCACCAAGGGTGGCGGCTACCCGAGCGGCGACGAGCTCTACCTGCGCTGAGTCCGCGTTCGCCCAGCGTGTCCCGCGATCAGGACTGCACCCTCCGTTTACATTCGCGTCGTGGCGCGCAGAATTTCGTTCCGCCGGGCGCGTTCTGTGATGAGCGCGGAGATCGCCGCGATTCGCCGCACCGACCCTGACCTCGACGCCGGCGACATCGCCGGATTCACCCTGCCGATCCTGGTGCGTGCCCTGGGGCTGGTGGCCATCGGCGTGGTGCCACTGCTGGTGGTGCGAAACGGGGAAATCGCGAACGAGCAACTGGTCCCGGTCATCGGCTCACTGGCTCTGGTGATCATCTGTGCGGCCGCGGTGGCCTGGTTGTTCTCGATCGTCATCTCCGGGCTGGTGGTGATGATCCTGTACCGGACTCGGCCTGCGTCGTCCTCGCGCCTGGTGATGCGCATTCTGACCGACTCTTTCATGCGTATCGACGACTCCACCTCGGCGCTGATGCTGCTGGCTCTGCTGGCCGGCCTGCTGTCCCTGGCGTTCGGGCTGCCGACGCGCAGCGGCGATGAGCTGGCCAACTCGGTGCTCGACGATCTGCTGGCCGCCCAGATCGGTGTGCTGCTGGTGGCGCTGGGTTTCGCGTTCATCGCCGAATCGATCCGATCGGCCGCCGACATCGTCGACGATCAGTCGCTGCTGTTGGCCTGGCCGTGGGCGCTGATCATCGCGTGCCTGAGCTGGGTACTGGCCACCATCGCCGGACCGTTCGAGGCGACCCGGATGCTGACCATCCTGTTGCACGAATGGTTGCCCGCCGTCGTCGACGGTCAACCCAGCTCTCAGGTGATCGCCGAACTGGTCCCGCCGGCGGCACGGTGGTGGGTGGCATTCGGGCCATTGCCGATCATCGCCGCGATCTGGGCCTACGAGGCATATCGCCGCGGGGGATTTGTCGCCATCCGGCAGTTCTTCGAGGACGACGAGTCCGCCACGCGGCAGGGCTAATCGGCGGCGTCGTCTGGTTCGCGTTCGGCGTCGGGCACGTCGCGTCGCCGCGCGAACATCAGCACCAGGTCACGGATCGGCGCCTCACGGCGCCCGCCCCACTCGGGGCCCACCGCGAAATCGGCATCGGTCGCCACGAAGCGGTAACCCGGCAGGTCCCGTTGTGGCGCGAACGGAAACTTCATGTGCCACAACCTTTGTGCGACGACGACGGCCGCGTCGACGGGCATGGGCCGGTCGATCCCGAGTGGTATGCAGATGTCCTGGGTGTGCACCAGGATGTCCATCAACGGATCGACTTCCTTGGTCATCGGTGGCCGCTTGCGCGAACCTGCCATGGCGCGCAGCCGCGCCGTGATGGCCGCCGGATCGGCGGGGTCGTCCAGCGCTGCCCGGCGCACCATGGCGTCGAACCGGAAGCCCGACTTGAATGCCGCAGGCAACATCTCGCCGAGGCTCGCATGGGACTGCGTGATGTGGATCGCGACCTCGCGCACAGTCCAGCCCGCGCACAGTGACGGTGTCGACCACTGATCGGGTTGGAGCGTGTCGAGGAGATCGGCGAGCTGCCCCCGCTGTTCATCGATGTTGCGCCAGATCGTGTCCGAGTCCATGGCCGCTCCTATCGTCAGGATTCCCTGAACAAAGTAGTCGGGCCGGACCCTGTGACGAACGTGCAGGCTCTTGCGTCAGAACCGCGCCGTCACCTCGAGAAGCGACACATTCGTCACAGGGTTCTCCAACGGAGTCTCCGGCCTCAGAGCACCTCGACCATCAGTCCGTCGCGAACGCGGCCTGCGCCTCCTGGTTGAGGTCGATGTACTTCTCCTCGCTCACATCGACCGCGACGCCCTTGATGGTGCCACCGGTGAACCGTCCGGGATTCTGGTAGAGCGACGACACGTTGTCGCCGCTGTCGAACCCGACGCACAACCCGTCGCCGGCGAGCGTGAACTTGCCGGATTGGGCGCGCATCGGTCCCTTCGCGGCCTCCTTGCCGTCTACGTAAACGATTGTGGTTCCGAGGGATTCGCCGTGCTCGCCCTTCTTCTCCCAGATGAACTCCATGCCCAGTGCATGCTTGCCCTCCGGCAGTGGGCCGGAGACGAACACCTGCTCGGGTTTGATACCCAGGAAGTTGTAGACGTAGTGCAGCTTGTTGTCCTTGATGAACAGCGAATGCCCGCCGAAGCGAGAACCGTGCGCGAACAGCACGCCCTGGGCATCCTTGGTCATGTCCACATCGGCGATGATCTTGTAGGAGCGGCCGCGGATGTTGACCGCCACTCCCTCGGGTACCGGGGCGGTGTCCGGGTAGTAGACGTAGCGAGTGCGGGGCGGTTCGAACTGTGGCCGCTCGATGGTGATCAATTCGACCGGGACGCGGTCGTCGAGGGGCAGGACGTAGTTGTTCTTGGCCTCCTCGTTCCACGCGTCGATCAATTCCTTGAGCTTCTCCGGATTCTGATCAGCGACGTTCTTGGCCTCGGAGCGATCCTCATCGACATGGAAGAGCTCCCATTTGTCCTGGTCGAAATGGCCCTTCCCGCTGATGGGCGCGTGCAGCGCCGATGCCTTCCAGCCGCCTTGCCAGATACCCCGGGTGCCCAACATCGCGTAGTACTGCCGCTTCTTGGCGGTCGGCGCGTCCGCGCCGTCGAAGCTGTACCGCATCGAAACCCCGTTGACCGGGTACTGCTTGATGCCGCGATATTCCTCCGGCATCTCGATACCCGCGACATCGAGGATGGTCGGGACGACGTCCGTGGCGTGATGGTACTGGTGACGCACCTCGCCCTTGGCCTTGATGCCCTTGGGCCAGTGGATCACCATCGGATCGCATGTCCCGCCGGAGAATTGGGAGTAGCGCTTGAACATCTGGAACGGTGTGGAGAACGCCACCGCCCAGCCTGTCGGATAGTGGTTGTAGGTGTCGGGAGTGCCGAGCTTGTCGAGCATCTTCATGTTCTCGGCAAGGTCGTCCGGGTAGCCGTTGAAGAACTTGTTCTCGTTGACCGAGCCGTTCGGTGATCCCTCACCGGACGCACCGTTGTCGGCACAGTAGAAGATGACGGTGTTGTCGAGCTGTCCGGTCTGTTCCAGATAATCGACGACCCGGCCGACCTGGGCATCGGTGTACTCCGAGAAACCCGCGAATACCTCCGCCATCCGTGAGAACAGCTTCTTCTCGTCGGGGTTCAGGGAGTCCCACGGCCGTACCGCGTCGGCATCAGATGCCACGTCCTCGGGCAGCGGATTGATGGGGGTCAGTTCGGTGCCCTTGGGCATGATGCCCTTGTCGATCATCCGGTTGAGCACCCACTCGCGGTAGGTCTCATAGCCGTCGTCGAACTTGCCCTTGTACTTTGCCGAGTACTCCTCGGGGCTGTGGTGCGGCGCGTGGTTCGCCCCAGGGCAGAACCACATGTACCACGGCTTGGAGGGATTGCTGGAACGTTGATCGCGCAGCATCCGGATCGCTTGATCGGCAAGGTCTTTCGACAGGTGATAGCCCTGCTCAGGTGGGTACGGCTGGTCGATGAACCGATTGTCTTCGGACAGGTCCGGATACCACTGGTTGGTTTCGCCGCCGATGAAGCCGTAGAACCGGTCGAAGCCCTTCTGCAGCGGCCACTCCGATTTGCTTCCACCGCTGGAGACATCTTCCTCCGGCACGTTGTGGTCCTTGCCCACCCAGAATGTGCTGTAGCCGTTGTCCTGCAGTATCTGCCCCACTGTGGCGCACTGCGCGGGCAGCCGGGCAGCCGCGCCCGGGAAGCCGTCGGAACCCTCGGTGATGCTGGCGAAGCGGTTCACGTGGTGGTTGCGCCCGGTCAGGAGGCAGGAGCGGGTGGGCGAGCACAGCGCCGTGGTGTGCCACTGCGAATAGGTGAGCCCGTTGTCGGCCAGCTTCTGCAGCGTCGGCATGTTGATCCGGCCGCCATAGGGCGACCACGAGGCCATACCGGTGTCGTCGAAGAGCACCACCAGGACGTTGGGAGCGCCTTCCGGTGCATGCTTGAGCTCGAAGGGTTTCCAGTCCGGCTTCGAATCACGAACATCCAGCTCGATCTTCCCGTTGAAGCCCTCGTTGATGCCGGTCCCATAGTCCGGCGGGCCGGCCTGTCCGCTGGCGCCCGGCTTTCCGGCCTTGTCGGAGTCGTCACAACCGGTGGCCAGCGCACCCACGGTGGCCGCACCTACTCCGGCGGCCGCGATGCCCCCCAGCATCGAACGTCTCGACAGTTTGCCGCGCTGATCACGATCGGTCTCGGTCATGTCATCGTTGTTCGATTCCATGTTGGTTCACATTATTCCTGAACGGGCCCACCGTCCCGGCAAATCGCCGATCGGCTTCATCGTAATCGTGAACCGTTGTGCGCCAGGGCGTTTCGCGACGCCGGCCTTCGCCCGTTTCGGGTGAGGTCCCTACAGCGGTATCGGGCGGTTCAGGTCGTCGGCAGCGTCGTCGGCCAGTAGCTCATGGAAACTCCGCAAAGCCGATGCGCATGCCGCGCGCTCCGCAGGGTCGAGGCGGTCGAGCACTCTGCTCAGTTCGCGCCGGCGGCGAGTCGTGATCTGGCGTACGAGCTTGCGACCGCGATCGGTCAGCGACAGCGTGACGACGCTGCGGTTGGTGGGATCGGACCCGCGGACCAGATGACCAGACGCGTCCAACCGGTCTGCCAACCGCGTCACCGTCGACCCGACGACACCGAGTGCCTGGGCGCATTCCGTCGACGTCGACTTCCCACGCTCCTGCAGGACGAGCAGCAGCCGGAACTGCGGAAGAGAAATCTCCAATTGGTCCACGCTCCGCAGGGCCACGCCCACCAGATCTCGGGTCGCCACTTCGAACGCCGACAACTCGTCGACGGGGGTTCGGGTCATCTCGTGCTGCGGCGCGCTGCCCATCCAGTGAGTATCCCACGCATCGCCGCAGTGGTGGCTGAGAATTTTCGGCACGGCCATGGGCCGGGTCCTTCTTGTTGCTGTGCGAGTGCGCAGCATCGCCGATTGGGAAAGTGTTTTCCGTCAAAGGAATTCGTTGCTGAGGCCGATCCGGGTCAGGTGCGATTGGATTCATCTGGTGGTGGTGTTTCCGTGGCCGACAGAACAGGTTGACGCACAACTGCTTCCGGATTGGCGCGCCTGTACAGCTGTCAGGCACATACTGAATGGCGTGCTGAAGTCGTGGCCCAGGGCGGTGTGGGGGTATGTGCACAGTGCCCCGCTGACTTATGCCTGGCTGGCGGTTCTGCTGGTCACCACGATCATCCAGCGCCAGACCCATGGGCGGAAGCTGCACGACCTTCTGGTCGAGAGCTCGACCAACATCCACCACCTCGAAACCGACCCGCTCTACGTGCTGTTCACGAGCTTGTTTTGGATCGATGGCAAATTCTGGACGCCATACCTGGTGCTGTTCACCCTCATTCTTGCCCCGGCCGAACGCTGGCTCGGCCAAATTCGTTGGCTGGCGGTCGGTTTGATCTCCCATGTGCTGGCCACCTACATCAGTGAAGGCTTGCTCTACCTCGCGATCGACCATCACCTGGCTCCCGAGGGGCTGGTTCACGTCCGCGATGTCGGGGTGAGCTACTTCCTCGCCGGGGTCGGCGCCGTGCTGGCATATCGAATGGTGCGGCCTTGGCGGTGGCTGTATCTGGGCGCTGTGTTCGTCTACTTCGGCGCCGCTTTGGTGAGCAACGTCGACTTCACCGCGATCGGCCACGTATCGGCGTTGCTGATCGGGCTGTGCTGTTATCCGCTCACGCGGGGGAGGGTTGGCGCCACGCCGTCGTAGTTTTCTACCGCAGGGTCGTGGCGAGCGCCGGTCGACCGCCTGGGTGTAGAAACCGGCGGGCAGTCGTCGCACCTCACTACCGCGGTAGGGCCAGCAACGCCACCACCGCATCGGTCAGCGCCGCGCGGGCGATCTCCAGGTCTGACGTAAAGCCCATCTGACGCTCGTTGCTCAGCCCCCGGATGGCGGCGGGAAGCAGACACCGCACCCGGTACAGCTGCTCGGGATCGAGATCGAGCCCGTCCATCAGATAGTCGAAGCCTTCGATCCAGTCGTGTTCGCGGGCCGCGAAAGCTGCTGCTGTCCGCGGATATTCGGCCGCGATGTCGGAACGACGCGGCGGCAGTGAGGTGCGCAGCGCGGTGAGTGCCCGCCCCTCGGTGGTGTCCAGATAGGTCCAGATGGAGTCGACGGCCGCCACCACCCGCTCCCGCAAGGTGCCGGTGCGAGGCGGCTGTGCGTCATCGGGATTGGATGCCCAACTGCGGGAATGGATCTCGGTGATCACCGCCACCCATAGGCCGTCCAGGTCACCGAACTGGTGCTGCACCGTACCCCAGGTGACGCCCGCGTCTTTGGCGATGCGATTGGCCGACACCGGCTCCCCGCCACTGTCTGCCAAACAACGAATGGCGATGTCGAGCAGGCGCGCCCGGGTCTCGAGGCCGCGCTTGTTCAACTTGGTGCCCGCGGCCGAGGTAACCGCGCCGGGAACCGCCGCACGCCACTGCTCCCGAGCGCGGATCGCCTGGGGAGATTCGCGGGCGTTCAGGCAAACCTCCCGGGGTTCGCCGCCACCGCTCGTCGCAGCGTCGGCCGGTCGGCCCGGTACGCCTGGACGACGGGCTCCAGTTCCTGCGGGCTCGCGCCGTGCATGATCACCGAATGCACGCCCAGGTCGTACTGCCGGGCGATGGTCTTCGCGCAGTCCTGCGGCGAGCCCTTGGCCACGGCGTCCAGCCACTCGGTGGGGATCAGCTCGGCGATGCGCTGCAGCGTCTCGAACGAGGCACTTGCATCGATCGGCCCCGCTGTGGCCGCATCGGCGAACAGTTCGGTCTGCTTGATCCGCTCCCACACCGCGGGATCCCAGCCGTTGGCCGACACCAGCACGTCGGCGTACGCCTGCAGGTAGGTCGCCAGCCGGCCCACGCCGCGACGCATCTGATCGTCGGCCGACAACGCGTCGGGGACCGTTGCCAGGCACGCCCAGATGCGGACACTGTCAGGATCCCGGCCCGCACGTTCCGCGCCCCGGCGCACCGCTGCGACCGACGACGTCGTCGCCTCGTCGGAGAAAAAGGTATGCAGCACAACGAAATCGGCGATCTCACCCGCCAGCTCCATGGTCTTGGGGCCGACCGCCACCAAGCCGATCGGAGGTCCGTCGGGCAGGCCGCTGGCGTGACGCAGGAACGGCCACTTCCCGGCCGGACCGTCGTGGTCCAGGATCATCTCGCCGGCCCAGAGCCGGCGCAGGATGCCGAAGAAGTCACGGAGCCGGGCCTCGGTCACCACCGGCAGACCGATGGCCTGCCAGTACGCCGCCATTCCCCGCCCGAACGCCATGGCGAAGCGGCCCTCGGTGAGCGCGTGCATCGTCGCCCCGATCGTCGCGGTGACCGTGGGATGGCGGGTGTGGTAGTTGGTCGACGGCGCGATACCGAGGCTTGTGCTGCAGCCCGCCACCGCGCCCGAGAGCACCGCCGGGTCCTTGACCGTGAAGCGTTCACCGATGTGGCAGGAGCCCAGGCCGAGCGCCTCTGCGGTACGAGCCTCGGGCAGGACCACCCGGACATCCGCGGGGTGGCGGGTCACGGCGTAGTAGCCGAGCTCGTTGAGCTGGTCATCGGGGTGGTTCGTGCTCATTACGTGCCTCTCGTGCCGTGGACGCCTAGCACTGTCGACCACCGCGACGACAATTGTCAATGAGGGTTCTCAATGAATGGGATGAGCAGACTTGTCGAGGCTGTCGGGTGTAGGGGCCAGCAGTCGATGCACGATCCATGTGGCCCTCGGGGCGTGTGAATCGTGGGTATGAATGCCGCGAACTCTGCATCGAGAATGGTGTCGTTCCTGGCCTGGCGGTAACGCCGCCGAATGAGGTGGCGCATCCAGCCGCCAACTAGTAACTCGGCTGCCCGCGCGATACTCGGTGACGGGCATCAGCACGCCGCCACCCGCGGCGCGTCAAGGAGATCAGCCGAAGCCCGGCATCAATCGTCTCGCGTTCCCGTGCCGAGGTAGACATAACTGCTGCGTGATCGGTTCCGAAAGAATCCTCTGATTTCCGCTCAATCTTGTCTGGATAGGAACCGAATGAGACATGATGAGCGCCATGGGAGCGCCGTATACCGTAATAATGACGCAATTCGTAACGGCGGAAGAGTTGAAAGACGAACTACTGTCGATGCCGATGTTCATCGAAGACGGAATCGAAGCAGCTGAGCCCGGAACGGGTATCCGCACCTCACTGGCCCGCATGGTCACGGCAGTGCATTTCGGCCCCATAGATGGGGAGATCGTCGTGGACTTCGCCGATGGATCATCAAGTCGCACATTCGATTCGAACGCAATCTTGGAGATCCGCCGCATCATTCCTGGCAAAGATCTGATCGAGTTAGCGAACGGGGACGTGTGACAACCAGTGAGGCGTGTGCCTGGCATGACGGACGTGCCGTCATATCCTCCTCGGTATGGCGGGCGACGCTGTGGACCTAGATGTTGAACGCGTAATCCGGTCGACATTCCCGCACCTCTCTGCTTGGCGGCGACGAGGGGCAACGGCCTATCGCCCCGAGCTAGGGAGCTCCCTCGCGGTCGATGACCAAGATTGGCCGCCGATGCCAGTCTCTGTGATGGCATGGATGGGCCTTACCACTGCAACAGATCATCTCGTCGCGATTCAGCGCCACATCGAGGCGCGGCAGTTGTTTTCCCTCGCGCACCTAACGCTATGCCGGTCAGCGTTGATAGGGGCGGCGCAGGCGGCGTGGGTGCTCTCGCCGACTGAACGCGCTGACCGGGTGAAGCGGGCTCGGACCGTCGCCCTCTACCTGCACGGAAAGCATCACCAGTATCTGCGCGGCCTGCAGGAGTCGGTTGAGTCGCCGCACGAAGGTACTGACCTCGTAGCAGCCCATGTCGACAATCGTCGGTCGCAGCTTGCTGCCAAACGAGCCGCAGATGGGGAAGTGATACAGCTGAACACAACTGAGATGATCCGTAGCGCTGCAGCCGCTGTCTTCAATGACGAAATCCTGACGAGGGAAACAGTGCTCGCCTGGCAGGCAGGTTCAGGGACAGCGCATGGTCTGGTCTGGCCGTTGTTCGGCACGACGGCAATGGCGCAATCGGCATCGGCCGACGCCGACGGAGTGGCTGAATTCCAAGCCGGAGGATCACTTAGCCTAATAGCGAACCCCTACTTGGCCGCCTTCCACATTGCCCAACGTGCGTGGGCCCTGCTCGAACAGCGAGGTTCCGGATCTCGGAATTAGACGCGCGGGGCGTTCAAAATTCGTTTCGCCTGTACGCGCCGACATTTATTTTTTAAGACAGTATGGGGCAAATACGAGGTCGATACGGGGCACAGGTCCAATCGCGGTTAAAGAAAATCCGTCAGGCTCGGCGAACATGATTATCTGTATTCGTTTTCTTCGCTGCAGCCGGGATTATTCGTTCTCCCAACAGACCACGGCGCTGCTGCTGGATTACTTGGCGATGCCATCCGCGCCGTGACGGCCCGACCGCTCTTTGTTCCCGGGGATGGTGCTGAAGGCCGTTGCGGCCCACGGGCATGAGCGCCATCACCGCAACCGGCGAGCTGGACGTTCAGGGCGCAAAGCAAGTCGCCCGGCGACAAGCGAACACCCTGGCAGACCTGTCAGTTGAGGATGCTGAGGCCCGGTTGGAGGTGAAGTGGGACGAGCCCGCTGCGGCACGTCACGTTCTACCAGGCCGCGTGCCGGCCTGGGGTGCTCCGGGGCGAATCGAATTTGTCGCCGCGACGAGCAACCGGCGCTCCTGTCGCGAGCGTTGAAATTTCACAGCCTCCGTCACACGTGCGCGTCGTTGTGCGGGGAGGCCGGGATTCCAGTGCGGTAGGTGGCGGAGTTCATGGGGCACGCCGACCCCACGACGACCGAGCACATCTACACCCACGTCTACAAGAAGGGCGGCCACGACGTCATGAGCCAGCTTGGGGCGATGGCTGCGCGACGTCCCTACGCGGACAACGTTGTGCCGCTATTTGTTTGACGATTTCTCGCCAGCGGTGTTGTCGCCGTCTCGCCGTATGGCACGTAAGAATGCGAGGTGGCGGTCGCCTTTTTCGGTGAGCGCGAGGTACTTCCGAACGTCAGAGGCAGTGCGCTTTCGTTGCCCCTTGTCGATAAGTCCCAGCGCACGATACTGAATTTGGACCTGATCCCAGTCCTCGTCTTTGATGCTGATTTCGGCGCGTCTCCATCCACGGACTTTCTCGAGATCTTCTTCGGAGATGTGTGCGTTTCCGCTCGCAAGGTGGTCCCGTACCCGGTCACGCACGACTCTGTCGGTAGCTTCATCGATCATCACCCCGCCGATGTCGGCAAACATCGCATCCCAGGTGGTCGTAGAATGCAGGACTTCGCGCTTTTTGTCAGAGTAGTCCGTACCATAACCGGATACCACCACAGGTAGCGTGACCTTGTCCGCGCCTTGGACCAACTCGGAAGTGTTTTCTACCAACGCTTTTTGGGCGCTTTCCCGGTCTTGTTCGGCTTTGGCGAGCCGCTCGCGAAGATCGATAATTTCGCGTTCTGTTTCGACAGTCATCGCCTTGTCGCCCCGGACCCAACCAGTTCGCGGACTCTTCTTGATCTCACGGTTCAGGCTCGTGATTACCTGGCCGCCGAGCTGATCAGGGTTGGTGAAGTACTTAACCATTCGGGTCTCGACCTTTGAGCGAAACTCAGCCAGCTTCTTCCTGGCTTCCTCGGAGGAGTCAGTCTTCCCTGATTCGATCTTGTCGGGCTCGCCATGGACGAAGCCGAGGATGGGAGTGTCCGTCTCCACTGCGTAGTCGTATTCCATCTCGGTGTAGCTGATCCCCTCGGCACTCGCCGATCCGTAGCGTCCGGCGACAACGACTACGTAGTAGTCGCTCTGATCGATCACTTGTTTGATCAGTGTCCACTGGTCGTCGTTCGCGGCCGGGAAAAGCTCCATGCCTGCAGGGAAGTGCTCGAGATTTAGAATCGCCTGGATAACTGCGGCGCGCTCCTCGGTGAGATCCTTGTACGTCGAGCTGACGAATATCTGGTAGCGCTTCTCATCCACGGCAAGATGTTCTCATCGACACCAGAAACTTGCGCGTACGTCAGCGGCGTGTGTCGATGGAGTGGGCGAGGTCAGGCCCGATTCAGTAGTGCGCCGCGGTACGACGGCGGTACTGAAACGTTCCGTTGTCGGATTTCGGTCGCAGAAACTGCCTTCTACCAGTGTTTTTCGTGGAGCCGATGACGGGAATCGAACCCGCGTATTCAGCTTGGGAAGCTGATGTTCTGCCATTGAACTACATCGGCATGGTGCTGACGAAGGATAGCAACTCAGCCCTGGTTCCGGGTAAGGCGGGCAGACATCCTCTCGGTGAGTCTAAGAAATTGACGCCGGCTCAGCGGCGGGGTGGTGACTGCCGATGGGCGAAGCCGTCCGACGCGGCCGACGGACCGATGCCCAGTGCGGACCCGGCGCCTCGACGGGCGTGGCGAAACGTCTGACCCCAGAACGAGTTTCCTGTTCGCGCGCCACCCTGAGAGTCCGGTAAATCCTGTGAGCCGCCGTTCTCAGGCGCGCTGTCTACCGTCGGGTGTCGTCGGCTCCATCCGGTGCTGCATGGAGCGAACAGGCCCGCACGTCGGGCCGAATCAATCGAGGGATTCAAACCCATGGAAGTTGTTATCGGTATTGCCATGACCTCGCGCGACGCCAGGCTCCTCCTGGTGGAGGGCACCCGTGGCGACGGCGCGGTGATCGACCACGATTCGCTCGACACAGCCACCCACGCCGACGTCGAGCATCTTGGCTTCCGCGAGCACGTCGTCAACGCGGTGACCGACGCCCGCGCGGCCGCCCCGGCCAGCGGCTACGCCGTCGCCCGTGTCGCGATGACCTGGACCGACGCGGTGGCTGATGAGGCCAAACTGGTCCTCGACGCACTCCAGGAGCTGGGTGTCACCAACGTCGCGGTGATCCGCAGTACGGATGCGCTCGAAGCGGCCGCCGAATACACCGTTCAGATCGCAGACTGCGACTCCCTTGCCCTGTGCATGGTGGAACCAGACGAGACCCTGCTGGCCGTGATCGGCGCCGAGGGCGAGGACGGCACCCGCCGGTTACGCAGCCGCCGTCTGGACGGGCCCGACCAGGACACCGCAGTGCTGGCTCTGCGCGGCGTCTGCGACAGCTTCCCCGAGCCGATTGGCACCGTGGCCGTCTCCGGATCCGCCCCGAACGCCGAAAGCCTTGTCGAACAAGTCAATTCGGTGATGTCGCGACCGGTGGCGCTCGGCGACGATGCGGCCCTGTTGCTGGCTCGCGGTGCGCTGATGGCCAGCGCCGATGTGACCGATGATGAAGCGTCAGAAACCCGCCGAGACCACCTGACGCACACCTTGTCCATGGTTGTGGCGACGGCAGTGTTGATCGTGGCAGGTGCGGTGTTTCTGGCGATCACCGTGCACGGTGGCCACGGTGGCTCTCCGCCCCAGGCGTCGACTCGGGCTGACCACGGCACGCCGGCTCAGCCCCTGCTGCCCGCGCCCGATGCCAGTCCGGTGCCGACGGGGCCGCCACCGAATCCGCTGATCGAATCCCTCAACGGCCGGCAGATCCACACCGTCGCGCGCAAGGTGCCTGTGCGGACGCCTCCGAAACCCGCGACGGTGCCGCCGTTGCCGCAGGTGGTCCGTCGGTAACCGATACGCTCGTCGGGTGCTGCTCTCCGATCGAGACATCCGGGCCGAGATCGCCGCGAAACGCCTGGCCATCGAGCCGTTCGACGATGCCCTGGTGCAGCCGTCGAGCGTCGATGTCCGGTTGGACACCCTGTTCCGGGTCTTCAACAACACCCGCTACACCCATATCGACCCGGCCAAACAGCAGGACGAGCTGACCAGCCTGGTCGAGCCCGCCGAGGGCGAACCCTTCGTGCTGCACCCCGGTGAGTTCGTGCTCGGCTCGACGCTCGAGGTGTGCACGCTGCCCGACGACCTGGCCGGACGGCTGGAGGGCAAGTCCTCGCTGGGCCGTCTCGGTTTGTTGACGCACTCGACGGCCGGGTTCATCGACCCCGGCTTCTCGGGGCACATCACTCTCGAGCTGTCCAACGTCGCCAACCTGCCCATCACGTTGTGGCCGGGCATGAAGATCGGCCAGCTGTGCCTGCTGCGGCTCACCAGCCCGGCCGAGCACCCGTACGGCAGCGACAAGGTCGGCTCGAAATACCAGGGCCAACGTGGGCCGACGCCGTCGCGTTCGCATTTGAACTTCATCAAGTCCTAGGCAGCGCCGAGTGGCCACTTGTGCCACGTAAATCAGCGAATCGCGTGCCATAAGTGGCCGCTCGGCGGCTGCGCGAGGCAGGCCGGCGACACCAACGGCGACACCAGAAGCCAAGAAGCCCAGCCCGTGAACTTTCAGTAACCACACCGCAACACGAAACATGGCTGAAACACACTCGCCGCGCGGCTGAAACGCGCGCCGGACATTCTCGTCGAGACCAAAGGAGCTCGACGTGCCCGAAATCGATCCGGCTGCCACAGCGTGGCTTCTCGCCAGCACCGCGCTGGTCCTGCTGATGACCCCCGGCCTCGCCATCTTCTACGGCGGCATGGTGCGCACCACCGGCGTGCTCAACATGATCATGATGAGCTTCATCTCGATCCCGCTGGTCACGGTGGCCTGGCTGCTGGTCGGCTACACCCTGGCGTTCTCCGAAGACGCCGGCGGCGGTCTGATCGGTGGCCTGCAGCACTTCGGCATGCTCGGCATCACCCCGAGCACGGCTCACGGCGCGGTACCCGAGCTGCTGTTCGCCACGTTCCAGCTGACCTTCGCGATCATCACCGCAGCCCTGATCAGCGGGGCCATCGCGGACCGGGCGAAGTTCGCGGCCTGGATGGTGTTCGTCCCGCTGTGGGCCGTCGCGGTGTACGCCGTCGTCGCGCACTGGGTCTGGGGCCCGGGCGGCTGGCTGGCCGGGCTCGGCGTGCTCGACTACGCCGGCGGCCTCGTCGTCGAGATCGTCTCCGGCTCCTCGGCCCTGGCGCTCGCCCTGGTGCTCGGTCCCCGCATCGGCTTCAAACAGGACGCCATGCGGCCGCACAACCTGCCCTTCGTGCTGCTGGGCGTCGGCCTGCTGTGGTTCGGCTGGTTCGGCTTCAACGCGGGCTCGGCGCTGGCCGCCAACGGCACCGCCGCCGCGATCTTCCTCAACACCCTGGTTGCCGGCTGCCTGGGCATGCTGGGCTGGTTGACGGTCGAGCAGGTCCGCGACGGCAAGCCCACCACGTTCGGTGCGGCCTCCGGTGTGGTGGCAGGCCTGGTGGCGATCACCCCGTCCTGCGGCACGGTCAACACCCTCGGCGCGGTCGTGGTGGGCCTGGCCGCCGGTGTGGTCTGTTCCTTCGCGATCGGGCTGAAGTTCCGGTTCGGCTATGACGACTCACTCGATGTGGTGGGTGTGCACTTCGTCGGCGGTGTCGTCGGGGTGCTGCTGATCGGATTCTTGGCCACCGAGGTGATGACCGCGGGTCCGCAGGGCCTCTTCTACGGCGGCGGGCTCACGCAGTTGGGTAGGCAGCTGCTGGGAGCGGTCGTCGTGGCCGCCTATGCGTTCACGATGTCCTATCTGATCGCCAAGGCGATCGACCGGTTCATGGGGTTCCGGGTGAGCCCCGAGGACGAGACCACCGGCGTCGACTTCACCCAACACGCCGAATCCGCCTACGCCGAGGGCGTGCACGGGCACCTGCCCGCCCGCCGGCCCGGGTTGTTCGGCGGGACGCTGGGACAGCTGGGACAGACGGGGCAGACGGGCCCGATCGAAGACCGCGGACGACGCCCCGATCCGGCCGAAGAAGACAGCGCGGGATGAACCGGGCGGCGCTCTTTGTCGTAATGCCGAGTAGGGTCTAACTAACCGGCGCCGGCGCGCACCATGCCGTCGCGGTCCGACCGGAATCTGGCGCTGTAGCTAACGGGCGCAGGTGTAACGATCGAGCTGGTTACACCGATTTAGGTTCTAGTTGTCGGTTCGTGCGGAATGTGTGCGCAATGGCGACAAATGCAGTGCAGCAAACACATTGGAGGGCTCGGTGGACATCGTATTGGGTGTGGCGATGGCACCTACAACGGTCCGCATGGTGCTGGTCGAGGGGGAGAAGGCCGACGGAGTTACCGTCGATCACGACGTCTTCGACATCGCTGCCGGTGAGGATTCGGCAACCACCACCGCGGCCGATCAGGTGGTCGCCGCCATCCTCGGAACGCAGGAGAGCGCCACTTCCGGCGGGCACCATCTGAAGTCGATCGGTGTCACCTGGACCGACCATTCCGACGCCGCCGCGCTGCGCGACACATTGTCCGCGCACGGCATCGACGACGTCATGCTGGTCTCCGAAAGTCATGCCGCCGCGGCGCTGGCGCAGGCGGTCGGCCGCGCGGTCGGGTACGACACCACGGCGCTGCTGTTCATCGATCGTGACGCCGCGACGCTGTCGGTGGTCAAGACCGACGACGGCTCGGTGGTCAAGGTGTTGAGCCGCTCCTTGCACAGCTCCGACGCCATGGCCGTGCTCACCGATATGGCCGCCGCCGTGGATGCCGCTGATTCCGCGCCGCAGGGCATGTTCGTGCTCGGCGCGGGCGTCGACGTCGCCTCGGTCAAGGCGCACCTAGAACCTCTGGTGTCGCTTCCCGTCAGCGCCCCGGACGAGCCCGAGATGGCGCTGGCCCGCGGTGCCGCCCTCGCGTCGGCCAACGCTCCGGCGTTCGAGGCCACCACGGTCGGTCTGGCCTACTCGCAAGACCCCGACGGCACCACGGCGGGCAGCGCCTACGCGCTGGCCGGCCTGGCCACCCAGATGGCTCCGGTCGGCGCCGATGCGCTCGACGAGGTGGACCTCGTCGCCGACGAGATGCCGCTCGACGAGGAACGCAAGCCGTTCCTGCTGGTGGGCTCCGCGTTGACCTCGGTGTTCGTGGTCGGCGTTGTCGCCCTGGTGATTTCGCTTGCGGTGAGCATCCGCCCGACGGTCGATCAGCGTCCCTCGCCCGCACAGGGTGCGGTGGCGCCCAGCGCCCCGGCCAAGCTCCCGGCGCCTGCACCCGCTCCGGAGGCTCAGCCCGCGCAGCCGGCAGCCCCGCCACCGGCGCCGCCGCCAGAGACCATCAAGGCCCCGATACCTGTGGTGCAGGAAGCTCCGGCTCCCGCTCCGCAGGCTCCGCCGCGCACGGTCTATGTCGAGCAGCCCGCCGCGGCCCCGCCACCTGCTCCTGAGGCGCCCGCTCCGGCCCCCGAAGCTCCGCCGCCGGCGCCCGTCCCCGTGGCACCGGCCCCGCCGATCTACAACCCGCCGGCGCCGTACATCCCGCCGCTGGTCGTGCTGCCGCCGGCGCCACGACTGCCCAACATCTTCCGTCCGCCGTGGGACCCGCCGCAGCGCCCCTCGTGGGATCCGCCGTCGCGCCACGAGCCGGAAACCCCGCAGTGGCCGGGCCGCGGTTCGGATGACTGGCACCCGGGGTCTGATTCGGGTCCGAGTTCGGGCTGGAATCCGGGCCGGGGCTCAGGTGACTGGAACCCTGGCCGCTCCGGTGGCTCGGGCGACTGGAACCCGGGTGGCTCGGGGTCAGGCGATTGGAACCCGGGCCGTTCGGGTGGTTCACGCTCGGGCGGTGACGGCGGCTCGATTTGGCCCTTCCCGTCATTCGGCGGCCACTGAGTCATCCGCCACCAACCGTCACCTGACGTTGGCCTGCCGCTCAGTGTCACGTAGCGGCTAGCTCATTCGCGCGGCCTATCCAGGCAGTATGCGATGCACCGTTTTCGGTACCGGCTATCTGGGCGCGACACATGCCGCGGGGATGGCCGAGCTCGGCCACGAGGTGATCGGGGTCGACATCGACCCGGGCAAGGTGGCCAAACTCGCCGCCGGTGACATCCCGTTCTACGAGCCCGGCCTGCGCAAGGTGCTCAACGACAACCTGTCTGCCGGGCGGCTGCGGTTCACCACCGACTACGACGAGGCGGCCGATTTCGCCGACGTGCACTTCCTCGGCGTCGGCACCCCGCAGAAAAAGGGCGAGTACAGCGCCGATCTGCGGCACGTACACGCGGTCATCGACACCCTGGTGCCGCGGTTGCGCCGGTCCGCGGTGATCGTCGGCAAGTCCACCGTGCCGGTCGGCACGGCGGCCGACCTGGCCGAGCGGGCCCGCGGACTGGCACCGGCGGACGTGGACGTCGAGGTGGCCTGGAATCCGGAGTTCCTGCGCGAGGGGTACGCCGTGCACGACACCTTGCACCCGGATCGGATTGTGGTTGGGGTGCAGCGTGATTCGCTGCGTGGGGAGTCGGCGGTACGTGAGCTCTACGCGCCGCTGATCGACGAGGGCATTCCGTTCCTGGTCACCGATCTGCAGACCGCCGAGTTGGTCAAGGTGTCGGCCAACGCCTTCCTGGCCACCAAGATCTCGTTCATCAACGCGATCTCCGAAGTGTGTGAGGCCGCCGGTGCCGACGTCACCCTGCTGGCCGACGCACTGGGCTACGACCCGCGCATCGGACGACGCTTCCTCAACGCCGGCCTCGGCTTCGGCGGTGGCTGCCTGCCCAAGGACATCCGCGCGTTCATGGCGCGTGCCGGTGAGCTCGGTGCCAACCACGCGCTGACCTTCCTGCGTGAGGTCGACAGCATCAACATGCGCCGCCGCACCGCGATGGTCGAGCTGACCACGCGGGCATGCGGCGGATCGCTGCTGGGCGCCAACATCGCCGTCCTCGGCGCCGCGTTCAAACCCGAGTCCGACGACGTGCGCGATTCGCCGGCCCTCAACGTCGCCGGAATGCTGCAGCTGAACGGCGCCGCGGTCAACGTGTACGACCCCAAGGCGATGGACAACTCGCAGCGGGTGTTCCCCACTCTGAATTACTCCACCTCCGTCGTCGAAGCCTGCGACCGGGCCGACGCGGTGCTGGTCCTCACCGAGTGGGCCGAGTTCGTCGACCTCGATCCGGCCGAGCTGGCCGACACGGTGCGCGTCAAAGTTGTTGTGGACGGTCGCAATTGCCTGGACGCACAGCGCTGGCGCGACGCCGGATGGCGCGTCTACGCACTGGGACGCCCCGTCGCCACTGTTTGACGCTTGTAGAACAAATTTCGCGGTCGTAGGCTCGGGCCATGCGGGAACGAATCCGGTGGATGGCCCTGCACGGGGTGGTACGAGGCATCTCCGCGTTCGGGATGCGGCACGGCGACCCGCAGGCGCGGCTGATCGCCGACCCGGCGGTGCGGGCCGACCCGGCGCCCTTCGCCGACGAAATGCGCCGTCACGGACCGATTGTGCGCGGCCGTGCCCTCCTGATGACCTTCGACCACGACGTGGCCACCGAGCTGCTGCGCTCCGACGACTTCCGGGTGTCGCGGCTGGGCGGCAACCTGCCGAAACCGTTGCGCTGGATCGTCGACAAGACCGACACCGGCTCCCTGCATCCGCTGCTGCCGCCGTCACTGCTGGCCGTGGAACCGCCCGACCACACCCGCTACCGCAAGCTCGTCTCCTCGGTGTTCACCACCCGCGCCGTCGCCCGGCTGCGTGAACGGGTCCAGGAAACCGCCAACGAACTGCTGGACTCGATGGACGACGACGGTGTGGTCGACATCGTCGGCCGGTACTGCGCGCAACTGCCGGTCGCGGTGATCAGCGACATCCTCGGTGTTCCCGACGCCGACCGGCCCCAGATCCTGCGCTTCGGCGAGCTCGGCGCGCCCAGCCTGGACATCGGCCTCACCTGGCGCCAATACCAGGAGGTCAACTCCGGCATCCACGGGTTCGAGAGCTGGCTGACCGATCACCTGCGTCAACTGCGGCGCAACCCGGGCGAGGACCTGCTCAGCCAGATCATCCAGGCCTCCGACGCCGGTGCGGCCGGCGAACCGCTCAACGAGGCGGAGCTACGGGCGCTGGCCGGGCTGGTGTTGGCGGCGGGCTTCGAGACCACGGTCAACCTGCTGGGCAACGGGATCCGCATGCTGCTCGACCATCCCGAACACCTGCAGACCCTGTCCGCCCGCCCCGAACTGTGGCCGAACACGGTCGAGGAGATCCTGCGGCTGGACTCACCGGTGCTGATGAGCGCCCGGGTGGCACTCGTCGACACCGAGGTGGCCGGAACCCCGGTGCAGGCCGGGGAACTCGTCATCGTGCACCTCTCCGGGGCCAACCGTGACCCCGCGGTGTTCACCGACCCGCACCGCTTCGACATCGAACGGGAAAACGCCGGCCGGCACCTGTCGTTTTCCGGTGGCAGGCACTTCTGCCTCGGCGCGGCCCTCGCCAGGGCCGAAGGTCAGGTAGGCCTGCAGACCTTCTTCGACCGGTTCCCCGACGCACGGGCAGCCGGCGAGGGCAGCCGTCGCGAGACCCGCATCCTGCGAGGCTGGTCGACTCTGCCGATCACGCTCGGGAAGGCACGCACAGCGGTAAGTTCGTGACGTGGACTTCCGAGCCGCTCTGCTCGACCAGACCCGGAGCTTCGGGGAGCTGATCGCCTCCAGCGATCCCGAGACGCCGGTGCCGACGTGTCCGGACTGGACACTCAAGCAACTCTTTCGCCATGTCGGGCGCGGAAACCGTTGGGCGGCACAGATTATCTCCGAGCGCCGGGTCTCGGCTCTCGATCCGCGCGAGGTTCACGACGGCAAACCGCCCGACGATCTCGAGGGCGCGATCGAATGGCTCAACGCCGGTGCGGTCCAGGTGCTCAAGGCTGTCGATCAGATCGGCACCGACACGCGGGTATGGACGTTCCTGGGCCCCAAACCGGGCGGCTGGTGGATCCGGCGACGGGTGCACGAGGCAGCGGTACATCACGCCGATGCTGCGCTGGCCGTGGGCACCCAATACGACCTGCCGGTCGATCTCGCCGCCGACGCGGTCAGTGAGTGGCTTGAGATCTCCACCGGCATGGCCAACAAACGGCACGGCGAACCGCTGGCATTGGGTTCCAGCGTGCACCTGCACGCCACCGACGACGGTCTGGGCCCCATGGGGGAGTGGACCGTGGAGCACGACGAGGACGGGCTCGCGTGGTCCCACAGCCACGGCAAGGGCACCGTCGCGCTGCGCGGGCCGGCCAGAGACCTGCTGATGGCCGTCACCCGGCGCGGGACCGCGGCCGATCTCGGGCTCGAGATGTTCGGCGACACCGCAACCTGGGACACCTGGCTGGACCGCACACCGTTCTGATTGGCGTACGTTTCGTTCATGACCACATCCGAGATCGCCACGGTTCTGGCCTGGCATGACGCGCTGAACGACAACGACGTCGACACCCTGATCGCGCTGTCCAGCGATGACATCGAATTGGGCGACGCCGACGGGGCGGCCCAAGGGCACGATGCCCTGCGCGACTGGGCCGCATCCGCAGGCGCCACCGTGACGCCGGGGCGGATGTACGTGCACGACGGCGTGGTCGTCGTCGAGCAGACGGTGACCGCGGCAGACGGCTCAACCCGCTCCGGGGCAGCCGCCTTCCGCGTGGTGCACGACCACGTCACCTCGGTGTTCCGCCACGACACCCTGGCCGCGGCGCTGGCCGCCACCGAGCTCACCGAGAAGGACCTCGCGGGCTGACGGGACGTCAGGGCAGGCCGGCGAGCACCTTGTCGAGGGTGACCGGCAGATCCCGCACGCGCACCCCGGTGGCGTGATAGACGGCGTTGACCACGGCCGCGGCAGCGCCGACGATGCCGATCTCGCCCGCGCCGCGGGAGCCCATCGGATTCAGGTGCTCCTCGACCTCGTCGAGCCAGATCGCATCCACATCGGGAACATCCGCGTGCGCACTGATGTGATACGACGCGAGATCCTGGGTGACGGCATGCCCGAACCGCGGGTCGCGGACGCTCTCCTCGTGCAGCGCCATGGACAGCCCCATCGTCATGCCGCCGATCAGCTGCGAACGCAATGTGCGCGCGTTGATGGCGCGCCCCACCGAGAACACCCCGAGCATCCGCGGAATCCGGATCTCACCGGTGTCGCAGTTGACGTGTGCCTCGACGAAGTGGGCGCCGAACGACTGCACGGTGAACTCCTCGGCGTCGGGATTCTGCGGTGCCTCGGCCTCGGCTGTCACGCCGACATGAGGGTGCTCCCCGTGCTCGCTGCGAAACTGCTTGGCCGCGGCCACGATTGCCGACCCCCACGAGGTGATGCCCGACGAGCCGCCGGCCACCGAAGCCTGCGGCAGGTCCGTGTCCCCGATCTGCAAGTCCACCGCGTCGATCTCGCAACCCAATGCGTCGGCGGCAATCTGGGTCAGCGCCGTCCAGGTGCCCGTGCCGATGTCGGCCGCACCGATCTGCACTGTGTAGCGGCCCTGCTCGATATGGGTGATGCGGGCCGTGTTGCCCTCCATCGCCATGCCGGGATACGTCGCGGCAGCCACCCCGGTGCCGATGAACCAATGGCCGGCAAGGTATTTGGCGGGGCGTGGGTCGCGCGGCGACCAGTCGAAGCGCTGAGCCCCGACCCGTAGGCACTCGATGAGGTGACGCCCTGACCACGGCTTGCCCGACTCGGGATCGGCCTCGGGTTCATTGCGGACGCGCAGCTCGATCGGATCGAGATGGCAGGCCACCGCGAGTTCGTCCATCGCCACCTCGGCGGCGAACGTGCCCGGGCACTCGCCCGGGGCCCGCATCCAGAACGGGACGGGAACGTCGAGCGCGGCCAGCCGGTGCGACGTGCGCCGGTTCGGGCTGGCGTACATCTTGCGAGAGGTCACGGCCGTCTGCTCGGCGAATTCCTTTACCGTCGAGGTCTGTTCGATCACCTCGTGGGCAAGGGCGACGAGCCGGCCATCCTTGTCGGCGCCCAGCCGCAGCCGCTGGATGGTCGGCGTGCGGTAACCGACGAGAGCGAACATCTGCTGTCGGGTGAGCGCGAGTTTGACCGGACGGCCGTTGGCGCGCTGAGCGGCAAGCACCGCCAGCACGTCGTGGGCATGCGGCGCCCCTTTCGATCCGAACCCGCCGCCCACATGCGGTGCGACCACCCGGAGTTGTTGAGGTTGCAGGTCGAACAGCGGGGCCAGAGTCTCGCGTACGACGTGCACACCTTGAGTCGAGTCGTACAACGTCACCGCGGGTTGACCGTCACGCAGCGCCCACTGCGCGATACAGGCGTGCGGCTCCATCGGATTGTTGTGCTCGATCGGCGTGCGGTAGGTCGCATCGACGGTCACCTCGGCGGTGGCCAGCGCGGCGTCCACATCGCCCTGCTCGGTGTCGGGGGGAAACGACGGATTGACCGACTCAGGCGTGTACAGCCCGGGGTGATCCGCCGACAATTCCGTGTCGTGTGGCTGCTCGCTGTAGTCGACCCGCACCAGAGCGCTTGCCTCCCGGGCGATCTCGGCCGTCTCGGCGACCACGCCACCGATGATCTGCCCGCGGAAGTGCACTTGAACGTCCTGCAGGATCGTCAATTCACCGTCGGAGGTATCGGCGAGTCTCGGAGCGTCGAACACCGTCAACACATCGAGTACCCCGTCGAGCGCGAGGGCGCCGGTGGCGTCCATCGCAGCGACCCTGCCACGTGCGACGGTGGCCTGGATCGGATGCAGGTAGGCCGGATTCTCGACCTGCTGCTCGAAGGCGTAGCGGGCGGTTCCGGTGACCTTGGCCCGGCCGTCGGTGCGGGCCAGCGGCTGACCGATGGCATGTGGTTCGACGAGGGTCATGGCCGTCTCCGCTCGGTCAGCATGCGTAACTGGGCGATCAAGGTCCGGCGGGCCAGGTCAACCTTGAACTCGTTGCCCGGCAACGGTTCGGCCCGCTTGAGCTCCGCGTCGGCCGCGGCGGCGAACGTCTCCGCCGAGGGCTGATCGCCGGTCAGAACCTGCTCGGCCCGCCGCGCCCGCCACGGCTTGTGCGCGACGCCGCCCAGGGCGATGCGCGCCGAGCCGATCTGAAACGTCGGCGTGAAAGTCAGTTCGGCGGCAACCGACACCAGCGCGAACGCGTAGGACGCCCGGTCGCGGACCTTGCGATAGTCCGAGGCCGCCCCGGCCGGCGGTGCGGGCAACTCGACCGCGGTGATCAGCTCGCCGTGCTCCAACACGGTGTCGCGGTCTGGTTCGTCGCCGGGGAGCCGATAGAACTCGTCGACCGGGATCCGGCGCTCCCCGTCACCGGTCTGCACCACCACCTGCGCATCCAGCGCGCACATCGCCACCGCCATGTCCGACGGATGCACGGCGATGCAGTGCGGGGACGCCCCGAGGATGGCGTGGTAGCGGACGTAGCCCCCCAGCGCCGAGCAGCCGCTGCCGGGAGCCCTTTTGTTGCACGGGGTGGTGACATCTTGAAAGTAGACACATCTGGTGCGCTGCAACAGGTTTCCGGCCGTGGTCGCCGCATTGCGCAATTGGCCTGACGCACCGGACAGCAAGGCGCGGGCCAGCATCGGATAGTGCGAGCGGATCACCGGGTCGGCGGCCAGCTCGCTGTTGCGGACATTGGCGCCGATGCGCACGCCACCGTCATCGGTGCCCACCGTCTCCGCCAGATCGAGGCGGCTGACGTCGACCAGCAGGTCCGGTTCCGCGATACCGAGCTTCATGTGGTCGACCAGATTGGTGCCGCCGGCGAGATACGCGGCATGTGGGTGCTTCGTCAGCATCGCCACCGCCTCGGCGGGGGTGGTGGCCCGGTGATAGTCGAACGGCTTCATTGCGTGGACGCCAGCCCGATCGCCGCGACGATGTTCGGATAGGCCGCACACCGGCACAGGTTGCCGCTCATCCGTTCGCGGATCTCGTCATCGGTGAGCACCGGTGAGAGCTCGAGATCATCGGTGACGAAGCTGGGAGCGCCCGCCTTGGCCTCGTCCAACATGCCGACCGCAGAACATATCTGGCCAGGTGTGCAATAGCCGCACTGGAACCCGTCTTCGTCGTAGAACGCCTGGGCCACCGGATGCAGGTGGCCGTCGTGCTCGAGCCCGGCAGCCGTGGTGATCTGCGCCCCGTCGGCGGCCACCGCCAGCAGCAAGCAGGTCGTCACCCGCCGACCGTCGAGCAGAACGGTGCACGAACCGCACTGGCCGTGGTCGCAGCCCTTCTTCGGCGCTGTGACGCCGAGCCGCTCACGCAACGCGTCCAACAGCGTCATGCGGTTGTCGACGGTCAGACTGCGCCGGGTTCCGTCGACATCGAGCGTCACGGTGCTGCTGTGATGATCGGGCTGGCTCACCGTCGCCGAATACCCCGGCCGACGGTAGTCAAACGTGCCGGCTCAGTGCCTGCTGGTCTGCGGCGTCGCCAACACCGCGGCGATGCCCGTCGTCAAGGGCACCGACAGCGCCAAGGCGATGCCGCCGACCGCTGAGCGCGCGATCTCGATCGCCACGCTCTCGCCCGTCAGCACGTCGGGGAGGGACCGGTTGGCGACGCTGAACAACAACAGCAGCGGCAACGCGCTGCCGGCATAGGCCAACACCAGGGTGTAGACCGTACTGGCGATGTGATCGCTACCGACCCGCATCGCACCGACGAAGATCGACCTCCGAGACCCGCCGTGCTCGGCGAGCTCGAACACCGCCGAGGCCTGGGTGATGGTCACGTCGTTGAGCACACCGAGTGAGCCGATGATGAAACCCGCGAGCAGCAGGCCGGTGATCGATACGTTGCCCAGATAGGCCGCGACCTCGTTGTTCTGATCCTCGGACAGACCCGTCAAATGCGCCATTTCGATTGCCGCCCACGACAAAATGGCGGCCAACAGCAGTGAGGTCAAGGTGCCCAGCAGGGCCGCGCTGGTGCGCAGGCTGACGCCGTGGGCCAGATAGATCACCGCATAGAGAATGGCCGCCGATGCCACCAGCGATACCGGGACCGCCGGGGCGCCGTCGCGCAATGCGGGCAACAGGAAGATCATCAGCACCGCGAACGCCACCACGATGCCGACGATGGCCCGCAGGCCGCGCCAGCGCGCCACCGCCACGATCACCACGGTGAACGCCACGGCCAGTGCGATCAGGGGCCAGGTGCGCTCGTAGTCGAAGAACGCGTAGCTTGTCGAGCCGGCCTGATCGACCTGACGGCTCACCCGGATGTTGTCTCCGGCAACGAGATTCGGCTGGCCAGGCCCGGTGGTGAATTCCAGTAGCGTCTTGGCGCCCTTGTTGGGGCCGGAATCGATGGCCACCAGGTTCTGCACACACGTGCCGCCACCCGGCTCGGCGGGCTGCGGTTTGGCCGTCAGCACGCCGCCGGCCGACGGGCTGCCGCAATCGGCCAGGCTGCTGGACAGCACATGCCCGCCCTCGGTGGTCACCGCCCCGCCCGCGGCATTCTGGAAAGGCAGCGGGATGTCCACTTTCTGATGGCTGGGCCACAGCACGGCGGCGCCGGCGATGACAGCGAGCCCGATGGCGACGAGCAGGCCGACGACGATCCGGGCGGCCAACGGACCCAGCGGAGACGGCCCTGCCAGCGAATGGGAGTGCGAATGCGTGTGCGCCACCCCGACAGAGTAGAGCGGTCGGCTGTCGGGTCCCTGACCCGCCGAGACCCCAATCTCGGCGGCAACTATTTGAACGTCTACAGAAAGTGAATGCCGTCGCGAAGCTTGCTCATTAAAGTCTCGCCGTCAGCACGCGTCGCCGTTTGCCAGTACTGCCCATCTGGTCTCGGCTGCGTGACAAGTCGCACCAAGACGAAGGGCATCGCGCCCAACGCACTCGTATCAGAGGTTGCGGTGACCAGGTGTTGGAGGACTGGCGAATTGCCCACGGCGTCAACGTCGGCGCGATACTGTCCCGCTGTGCCGCTAAACGTATGGGACGGCGAGCGGACACTCACCCCGCGGATCGTCCTCGCCCAGCAAGACGTGGTGGCGCGGGAATTACGTCTCCGGTTCGCCACCGAGCACATCGACGAACCGACCGACTGGTGTTGCTTCGATGACACCCGGCACCTGATCTACGTGCACCGCGAGGGAAATCCGCACTCGATGGAGACGGCTCAAGCGTGGGGGCCGTCGGATTGCGGTCCGCCTCGCGTCGGCGATGTCTGGGTGGTCCCGGCAGGGGAGAGGTGCGTATCTCAGGTTCAGGGCGGCGAGCCCGCCGGATTCTGCGAAATCGCCGTTCCCGTGCAGGCGGTGGGCGAGGCCGCTCGGCTGCCACGCGTCAAGAAGCGCGATCCCTTGATATATCAGCTGACCGAGGGGTTGGCCGAGCTCGTCGGCCGTGATGACGCTGTGGCCCGGTTGCTCAAAGACTCTCTGGCCGAGACGCTTCGGCTACATATCGTCGATACCTACGTGTCTGCCCGACCCGCGCGGAAAGCGGGCCGCGATGCACTGGATCCGGCCACCCGCTCGGCGCTTGTCGAGTACCTCGAAGACGGGCTGGAGTCGGAGATCACGTTGGAGTCCTTGGCTCAACTCGCCGACATGTCAGTCGGCAGATTCATCAAGGCATTCGCCGTGGCGTTCCACACCACTCCCCACCAATATCTGCTGGACCGGCGTATCGATCGGGCCAAGTCGCTTTTGATGACGACGACCCAGACGGTCACCGAAATCAGTAGCGCGGTCGGCTTTACGACACCGAACCACTTCGCGACCGCATTTCGGCGCCGGGTGGGGGTGACTCCAAGTGGTTATCGCCAAAACGGTTGAGAGCGTGAGTGATTGGGACCTCAGCCGGGCACGGCGTGGCTGAGGCGGCCCGCTCCTTCAGCCAGAAGGAGGGGGCCCGCTGCTACTGCCGGTAGCCGGCCAGGAAGTTACCCAGCCGCTCGATCGCCTGGGCCAGGTCGCGGGCCCACGGCAGTGTCACGATGCGCAGGTGATCCGGTGTGGGCCAATTGAATCCCGTGCCCTGCGTCAGCAGGATCTTCTCCTGCAACAGCAGGTCAAGCACCAGCTGCTCGTCGTCGTGGATGTCGTGTACCTCGGGATCCAGGCGTGGGAACGCGTACAGCGCACCCGCCGGTTTCACGCAGGACACCCCGGGGATCTCGTTGAGCTTCGTCCACGCGGTGTCGCGCTGCTCGAGCAGCCGACCACCCGGCAACACCAGGTCATCGATGCTCTGATGCCCTCCCAAGGCGACCTGAATCGCATGCTGTGCAGGCACATTCGGGCACAAGCGCATGTTCGACAACAGGCTGATGCCCTCGATGAAGCTGGTCGCGTGCTCCTTGGGGCCGGTGATCACCAGCCAGCCCGAGCGGTAGCCGGCCACCCGGTAGGCCTTGGACAGCCCGTTGAAAGTCAGGCACAGAAGGTCGGGCGCCAGTGTCGCCAGCGAGATGTGCTTGGCGTCGTCATAGAGGATCTTGTCGTAAATCTCGTCGGCCAACAGCAACAGCTGATGCTTGCGGGCCAGGTCGACCATCTGCTCCAGGGTTTCGCGGCTGTACACCGCGCCCGTGGGGTTGTTCGGGTTGATCACGACGAGCGCCTTGGTGCGCTCGGTGATCTTGGACTCGATGTCGGCGACGTCGGGATTCCAGCCCTGGGTCTCGTCGCACATGTAGTGCACCGGGGTGCCGCCGGCCAGTGCGGTCGAGGCAGTCCACAGCGGATAGTCCGGCGCCGGGATGAGCACCTGATCCCCGTTGTCGAGCAGCGCCTGCAGGGTCATGGTGATGAGCTCGGAGACGCCGTTACCCAGGTACACGTCGTCGATGTCGAACCGGGGAAAACCCTCGACGAGTTCGTACCGGGTGAACACCGCGCGGCGCGCGCTGGCGATGCCCTTGGAGTCGGAATAGCCCTGCGCGTTCGGCAGGGCCTGGATCATGTCGCGCATGATCACGTCGGGTGCCTCGAAGCCGAACGGCGCGGGGTTGCCGATGTTCAGCTTGAGGATGCGGTGACCTTCGGCTTCCAGCCGCGAGGCATGCTCGTGTACCGGTCCACGGATCTCGTACAGGACGTCCTGCAGCTTCGTGGACTGGGCAAACGTACGCGGCTTCGGGTGCTGACCGGTATGCCACGGCAACTGGTGAGTAGTCACGCTCACCATCGTCTCATCACCGTCCACTGAATTTGGAATTTGCCGACCTGGTCGGTGGTCACCGCCACAGTCGGCTGGTGCCGGCAGGCTGGTCTTCGGGGCCCGATATACGCATGCGACACCCTGTGGCGAATGTGTAGGTTCTCGGGCTGAGACGCGCTCGATTTCGCAAGAGGCGACACACTCGCCACAGGGGCCGGAACCGCACTATGTCCCGGGAAACTGTCCCGGAAACGCCGAACGGCCACCTCCGTGGAGGTGGCCGTTCGGTGCAATTACGACGTGCTCAGCGCTTACCGGGGCGCTTGGCGCCCGGCTTGATGCCCAGGCCCACGACCGGAGGCTCAGGCTTGGCGGGCTCGGCGGGCTTTTCGGCCTCGGCCGGCTTTTCCGGTTCCGGTTCCGGTGTCGGCTCGGCAGCAGGTGTCGCGGCAGGGGCCGGAGCAGCCGGTGCGGACTTCTTCGCGCCCGGACGACGCGCGCCCGCTGCGATGCCGAGCCCGACCACCGGGGGTTCCGGCTTGGCCGGCTCAGCCGCCGGAGCGGCAGCCTCGGCGGGGGCGGCGGATTCAGCCGGAGCCGGAGCAGCGGATGCCGCCGGAGCTGCCTTCTTGGCACCCGGACGCTTCGCGCCGGCGGCCAGACCCAGGCCCTTCACCGGTGCCACCGGTGCCGCGGGTGCGGCCGGAGCCTCGGCGGCGGGTGCTTCAGCAGCGGGAGCCGATGCCGCCGGAGCTGCCTTCTTGGCACCCGGACGCTTGGCACCGCCGGCGATACCCAGGCCCTTGACCGGCGCAGCGGCAGGAGCTTCAGCCGGTGCGGCCTCAGCGGCCGGAGCAGCAGCCTTCTTCGCGCCGGGACGCTTGGCGCCACCGGCCAGGCCCAGGCCCTTGACCGGGGCCGCGGCCGCAGCCGGTGCGGCGGAGGCCTCGGCGGCCGGAGCCGCCTTCTTGGCACCCGGACGCTTCGCGGCACCTGCCATGCCCAAACCGGTCACCGGCTTGGCTTCCGCGGCGGGAGCCGCAGCTGCCTCTTGCGGTGCGGCCTCCTCGACCGCAGGCGCAGCAGCCGCTGCCGCAGCTTCGGCCTTGGCCTCTGCTTCGGCACGTGCCTCGGCCCGCTTCTCGGATTCCTTTGCCGCCGTGCCCTTTTCGGGCAGCGTCACGGTGCTCTTGTCCAGCGAATTCAGCAGCAGCTGAGCCACGTCGAGCACTTCGGCCTTCTCGACGTTGCGCGCCGCAGCCACGTCGTCGACACCGTCGGTGATCATCACGCGGCAGAACGGGCAGCCGGTCGCGATGGTCGAGGCGGTGTCCATCGCCTCTTCGGTGCGCTCGACGTTGACGCGCTTGCCGATGTGCTCTTCCATCCACATCCGCGCGCCACCGGCACCACAGCACAGGCCGCGGTCGGCGTGGCGGGGCATTTCCTTCAACGTCACGCCAGAGGCCTCGACCAGCTCACGCGGAGCCTCGTAGACCTTGTTGTGGCGACCCAGGAAGCACGGGTCGTGGTAGGTGACCTCGGGGCCACCGGTCGACTTGACCGGCACCAGCTTCTTGTCCCGGACCAGCCGGTTGAGCAGCTGCGTGTGGTGCACCACGGTGTAGTTGGCGCCCAACTGCGGATACTCGCGGCCGATCGTGTTGAAGCAGTGCGGGCAGGTCACCACGATCTTGCGGTCGACCGTCTCGACACCCTCGAACAGCTCGTTGATGGTCTCGACGTTCTGTGCGGCCAGCTGCTGGAACAGGAATTCGTTGCCCGAGCGGCGAGCTGAGTCACCCGTGCAGGTCTCACCGGTGCCCAGGACCAGGAACTTCACGCCCGAGGCGGCCAGCAGTTCGGCGACGGCCTTGGTGGTCTTCTTGGCGCGGTCCTCGTAGGCGCCGGCGCAACCGACCCAGAACAGGTACTCGAAGCCGTCGAAGCTCTCCACGTCCTCGCCGTAGACCGGCACGTCGAAATCGACCTCGTCGATCCAGTTGGTGCGGTCCTTGGCGTTCTGGCCCCAGGGGTTGCCCTTGGTCTCCAGGTTCTTGAACAGCACGCCCAGCTCACCGGGGAATTCCGATTCGACCATGACCTGGTAGCGGCGCATGTCGACGATGTGGTCGATGTGCTCGATGTCGACCGGGCACTGTTCGACGCACGCGCCGCAGTTGGTGCAGGACCACAGCACGTCGGGATCGATGACGCCGCCCTGCTCAGCGGTGCCGACCAGCGGGCGCAGCGCCTGCTCCGGGCCGGAGCCTCCGATGCGGGCGAAGCCGTCTTCGGCCACCCCGTGCGCGTGCAGGCTGTCGCCCAGCTTGGCGAAGTCGACCGAACCCTCTTCGGGCATCGGCTTGCCCTCGATGATGTAGGGAGCCTTGGCGAACAGGTGATCGCGCAGGTTCATCATCACGAGCTTGGGAGACAGCGGCTTACCCGTGTTCCAGGCCGGGCACTGCGACTGGCAGCGACCGCACTCGGTACAGGTCGCCATGTCGAGGTTGGCCTTCCAGGTGAAGTCCTCGATGCGGCCCTTGCCGAACACCGCGTCTTCAGCGGGGTCCTCGAAGTCGATCTGCTCGCCCTTGTACTCCATCGGCAGCAGCGGGCCGAGGCCGTCGGGCAGGCGCTTGAAGGTGACGTTGATCGGGGCCAGGCCGATGTGCAGGTGCTTGGAGTGCAGCACGATCAGCAGGAAGGCCAGCATGACGCCCAGGTGGGCCAGCAGCGCCAGGCTCTCCAGCCACACGTTGGCGGTGTGGCCCAGGGGAGCGAGCAGCGCGGCCATGCCGTCGGAGAAGAAGGCGCCCGACTGGTACGGGAAGTGCTCGCCCAGCACGTTGACGGCCGCACCGCGGAACACCGCGTAGGTCGCGATAACCAGGAAGATCATGATCAGAATCGTCCAGGCGCCGCCGTTGTGCGAGCCGTAGAAGCGGGACTCGCGGCCCAGCTGCTCAGGGTTCTTCCGGATACGGATGATCGCGAAGACGATGATGCCGGCCAGCACGGCGACGGCGAAGAAATCCTGCAGGAAGCCCAGGATCGGCCAGCGGCCGACCAGCGGAATGTGGAACTCGGGGTTGAACAGCACGCCGTAGGCCTCGAGGTACACCGTGGCGAGGACGAAGAAGCCCCACATGGTGAAGAAATGCGCGATGCCGGGGATCGACCACTTCAGCAGCTTCGACTGAGCGAAGACTTCCTTGTTCTGGTTCAGGAAGCGGGTGACCAGATGATCCTTGCGGCCACGCTCATCGCCGAGTGTCTGCCCCGAGCTGATCAGCTTCGTCAGCCACAACACGCGCTTGGCGGCGAACGCCAGCACGACGAGCGTGGCGAGCACACCGAGAATCAGCCGCGACACCACAAGGGTGTGTTCGAGACTCTCCACAGAAACGCCTCCATTCGCGAGTTACTCGCGGGTAACTTGGGCACAGTTACCCGTCGGTAACTTAGCTTCCTTCAGCTCATAGTGACATTTACACGTTTCTTACCGCTACCGAGGCTTGCCTAACTTGGAGCCCACTGTGTTCGAGGTCTCAGCCTTGCGGCGCCAGCATCGCCCGCAACATCGACAGCATTTCCGTGCGCGATTCGGCGCCGAGGCGGCGCCGAATCCGGGCCACATGGTGCTCGACGGTCTTGGCCGAGATGAACAGCTGACTGCCGATATCGCGATAGGGCATCCCGAGCAGCAGTAGTTCGGCCACCTCCCGCTCGCGGTCGGACAACTTGGTCGACGACGGGGCCGGTGCGGCGTGAGCCGCAATGCCCGCCGGAGCCGCCGACGCTCCCGCCGCGACCTCCACCTCGTCGACCGCACTGCTCTGCTTGAGGTCGCGGGCCAGTTGGAGCATCGCCTGCGATACCCGGGCGTCCGGGGTCTGCAGTGCGGCCTGACTGGCCAGTCGGGTGCCATCCCAGGTCAACCCGAACTGGGCCAGCGCCCGGGCCGCGGTCGTGACTTCATCGGTGTCGACGTGGTTGGCCAGTACCCGCAGCCAGCTGCGGCCGGCATTTGCCAGGGCGCGGGCGAAGGCACTCTGCCCGGCCGCGGCGGTGAGCGCCTGGCCGTGCGGTGCGACGGCGCCGGGTGAGTTCGCCAGAATCCCGGCGTGCACACCCGCCCAGTGCAGGGGCACCGACCACAACACCGGATCGCCGAGCGCGGCGAGCAGCTCCCACGCCTCGGACAGCGTGTGTTCCAGGCGATCGACCTGACGCATGCGGGCCCCGGCCACCCACAGCTCGCCCAGCGGCAGCAGCGCGAACAGGTCGATCGAGTACTCGGCGAGCACCTCCACCGCGGCATACCAGTGCTTCTGCACCGCGCCGCTGTCCCCGCTGCGCCGCGCGATCGCGGTGCGCAGCGCCGCCGCCCACAAGGCGTCCCGCCGGTGCAGCTCGTCACCGGCTTCGGCAGCGGCGGCGTCCACCCCGGCCGCGGCCAATTGACCGTCCTGCATCTTCACCCAACCCAGCAGCAGGCGATGGCGTGCCGCGCTGAAGGCCTCCTCGCCCACGCCATCGGCTCCTGTGGCACGCACTGCCCGGCTGATCACGCTGCGCGCCCGAACCGAGTCGCCTCCGTGCAGCGCCGCCAGGGTCACCAGTGCGGCCGGGGTATCGGGTGCGACGCCGCCGGCTTGATAACCCGTCACGGCGTGGTTCAGCCGGGCCACGGTCACGGCGAACGGCTGGTCCAGTGACAGCACCAAACCTTCGGCCAAGCTGCGGGCCGCCCGCGCCGTCGAGGTCGGCGGCCCGGCCAGCTCCGAGCTCAGCGCGGCCCGCGCTGCGGCACTGTCACCGGCCGCGAGGAAGGCGGTGGTGCTCGCCGAACTCGTCACGATGTCCGGATACGGCCCGAGCCACCGGAACAGCTCGGCGGCCTGGGCGGCGTTGCCGTCGTGCATGGCGACGCTGGCAGCGACGCGGACCGCGGTGGCCCGTTCGGCCGGATCGTCGGAACCGAGCAACTCGTCGGCCATCCGGGCCGCCGTGGTGCAGTCCCCGGCCAGGGCCAGTGCATCGGCGAGCCGGGTGCTCACTGCCGCCGCGCCGGCCGTGACCGCTGCGCGGTAGAGCCTGGCCGCCCGGGCCGGTCTGGCGCGATTGTGTGCGGCGTGCTCAGCGAGCGCCTCGGCCAGCCGATCGTCGCGCAGGCCGTGTTCGGCCAGCCGGACGGCGAGGTCGGCGGACAACGTCGCCAGCTCGAGTTGTGAAGCAAGAAGGGAGGTTTCGATCTCGTGGTGGCGCGCGGCCCCGGCGATCTGGGCGAGTGACTCGTGAACCATCCGCACGAACCGCCGGTCGTGAGATGGCTCCACCAACCCACCGGCCCGTGCCCGATCAACCAGGGCCGATGCCTCGGCACCGGGCAACCGGAGCGCCGCCGCCACATCGTCGGGACCCAGGTCCTGGCTCAACGACAGGATCAGCAGTGCGTCGCGGGTGTCGTCGTCGACCCGGCGCAACCGCTGCAGCAACGCGAACCGGGCCGCTTCGGCCGGCGCGTCGGCAGCAGCCGCGGCCGAGGACAGCAGAAACGGCAATCCAGCCGTCGCGGCGAGCACCGATCGGACGGTTTCCTGCGTTGCCGGGGCGCTCGGCGCCGTGCCCAGTAGCCGGCCCACCTCGGCCGCGGTCAGCGGCCCGAGCCGCACCACCGGATTTTCCCGCTCCAGCGCGGTGTCCAACTCCTGCAGACGCGGGCGATGGGTCAACGGCTCGCCGGCCACCACGACCGTCGCTGCCGGGGTGGCGACTTTCTCTGTGAGACAGTCGATTTCGTCGTCACCGAGAAGGTGTACGTCGTCGACGACGAACGCCGCGTCGGGTGCGTCATCCGGTCGGGGCGCCCGCGTCAACACCACGCGGCCGGCGTCGCGCAGCGCCTGGCGGATCTCGGCGAGCACCGTGCTCTTCCCGGTTCCGATGCCTCCGGACACCAGCCGCTTGACGGGTGCGGTGGGGTCGGCCGATACGGCATCGATTGCCGATCTGGCAGCCGACGGAAGCTCCGGAACGGGCTCCGCTGCGGTCATCAGCGCGGCCTAGGCGCCGCCGCCGCCCTCTGCCGCAGTGGTCGTGACCGGCGGCTGGGTGGTGGTCGGCGGACGTGTCGTCGTCGGTGGCTGGGTGGTGGTGGTCGGCGGTTGCGTCGTGGTCGTCGTGGTGCGGGTCGTTGTTGTGGTCGGCGCAGTTGTCGTCGTCGTTGTCGTCGTGGTGGTGGGCGGAGTTGTCGTCGTGGTTTCCGGGGCCGACGTCGTCGTCTCGGGCGGTGGTGGCGGTGGCGCCACCACGGTGGTGGTCCTTACTCCGTCGGGGCCCTCGGTCACGGTGGTGACCGGCTCAGGTGGCGGGCCCTCCGGCGACGGCCCCATCGAATAGGTGGTGCTGGTCTCGGTGACCGGCGACGAATCCCCTTCGGAGCTGGTCAAAGTCACCGCGAGGCCGCCCGCGGCAAGCAGCGCGGCCGCGGCTGCCGCCCCGAACAGGATCGTCGGGCGCTTGTACCAGGGGAGCGGCGCCGGACCGGCGTCGAACATCTCCTCGTCGTGGGCGAACTCGACGGGCGGCCGCGCCGCGGTGTTGCCCGCGGGGGTCTCGTATTCACCGCCCGCGTAGGGCACCGGCTCATTGCCGGGAGCATCGTCCTGTGACCAGGCCAGGGCGCCGAAGTTCCCCGATTCGGCGCCGGCGGCGGGCCCCAGACTCGTCGGGGCCATGCCCGTCGGGAGGTCCGCGGCGGCGACCCCGGGAGCCAAACCCGTTGGGGCGTCGGCCGCGGCCACCTCGGGCGCCATCCCCGTCGGTGCACCCGCGTCGATGACGCGCTCGGCGATCAGCGTGGCCCCGGCGGCGACGTTGAACTGCGGACGAGCGGTGGTGGCGACCGGTGCGCGTAAACGCTCTGAAAGCCGCTGGGTGACAAGGGGAATGGCGGCACCACCGCCAACGGTTGCCACCGCGTTCACGCTCGACAACGCAATATTGTTGCGCTGCAACGTGTCTTCGATCGTATCCAGCAGGCCGGCCAGCGGCGCGGACATGAGTTGGTCGAGCTCGGGGCGCGTCACCCGGACATCGGAGTTGAACCCCGGCAGCTCGGTGTGAATCACCGTGGCGGTGTCGGCGGACAGTCGCTCCTTGGCCTGACGGCATTCGGCCCTCAGCCGCGCCAGCGAGCCCACCGCTGCGGTGCCCGCCGGATCGGCGTCGTTGGCCGCGGCGACACCGCTGAGCACATGGTTGAGCAAGGCCTGGTCGATCAGGTCGCCGGAGAAATCGGCATAGCGCACGGTCGGGCCGATGGTGGCGAACGCCGCACCGGCGTCGGCCAGCGTCACGCTGGTGCCGCTGCCGCCGAAATCGCACAACACCACAACACCATCGGCGGGCAGGCCCGGATCGGCCTGCAGCGCCGCCAGCGCGGTCAGGGAGTCCGGCACCAGCCCCGGCGGGGTGCCATTGGCGGTCAACGAGGGATAGCGGGGCAGTACGTCGCGCAATGCGCCGACGGTGCTGGGACCCCAATGCGCCGGGACGGCGATCACCACGGGTGTTCCGCCACCGGCCAGGCGCGCCATCGCGGCCAACGCCTCGGCCAACACCAGTTCACCGCGATGCTGCGACCCATCGGCGGCGACCAGCGGCACCGGATCACCCACCCGCTCCACGAAGCCGGCCAACGGTAGGCCGCTGCCGGTGTACTCGCCCACGTCCGGGGCACGGTCGTTGTGCAGGGTGAGGATCGATCGGCGGATCACCGGTTGGCGGCCTTCGCGGGCTGCCACCAGGTTGGTCATCCCGATCGACAACCCCAGTGAGTCGGTCATCAGGCGTCACTCCTGTTGTCTCGGCCGAACCCCCACCCTAGCGGCTGGAACACCCCGGGCCCGGGATTGAACCCCTAGTGGCGTCAATCCCCTAACGTCCACCCCCCTAATGGCCGGGCGGCGGGGGTGGGTTCGGCACCGATCCCAGCACCCTCACGGCTGGCTAGCATTCAAATCGAACTGTTGAGGAGGTGGACGATGGCGAACACATTGCTGGACTTCGTGATGTCGCTGGTGCGCGATCCCGACGCCGCTGCCCACTATGCCGCCGACCCGGCGCAGGCTCTTGCCGAAGCCAATCTGACCGATGTGACCAGCGTGGACGTCGACAACCTGATTCCGGTCGTATCGGAGTCGCTGTCGATGACCGGCGCCAACGGCGGGCTGGGCGGTCCGGGCGCCGCCGACCCGGACGGCAACGTGTGGGCCAGCGGGGCGGCGACCGCGGCGTTCGACGCATTCGGGGATCACGTGCCGCTCGATGCCCCCAACGACGCCTGGGACACCACCGCCGGGCAGGTCATCGACGAACCCGGCTCCCTGGACCAGTTCGCGGCGTCGGTCATCGACGATGGCGGCCTGGTGAATCAGTCACTCGACGACCTGTCGCTGCAGCTCAACGAGCCGGCCATCGAAGATGCGCCGATCGCCGAGCCGGCTCCGACACCTGATTGGGACCAGCCCGCGGTCGACGACCAACACCACACCGACAGTGGTGGCGGATTCGACATCTTCGACTGATCTGCCCCGGCGCCCCCGATAAGCGCACGACCCATGTGGTCGTGCGCTTATTGCGTTTACCAGCAGAAACGTCAATAGATGGAAGGGTGAACCCATGCGCCCCTAGTCATCCCCTAACCCCCTATTGGGGTGTCCCCCTCCACCCCGAGTAGGGGCGATACGGGGAGGGGAATCGACCCCGTTTCCGGGGCTGTCGCCTCGCCATAACGTTGTCTCCAGATCGCCGGACAGCCCGGCGGGGGACTTCGGAAGAACTTCCCGACAACAACCGAAAGGGTTGGAGCAATGGCAATCTCTCTGATCGACTTCATCCTCGACCTGTTCCGCAGCCCCGCCTCGGCGGCATCGTTCATCGCCGACCCGGACGGCAGCCTGCGTGACGCCGGCCTGCCGAACGTCACCGCAGCGCAGCTGCACGCCGTCGCGGCCACCGCGGCCCCGGCCGGCGTCCTGCTCGGCGGAGGCAACCCGGTCGTCGGCCTGCAGCGCGCAGTCGCCGACCACCACAGCATCCCCGGGCAGTTCGCGAACCAGGTCGCCTCGCCGTTCTCCCCGCAGACGCAGTTCGCGCCGGAGGTGGCCAGCCGCAACAACACCGATTTCGCCAGCCACAACGACACCGATTTCGCCAGCAACAACCACACGCCGATCATGAGCCCCAACCAGGACGCCGGCGCCAACGCCCAGCAGGGTGCATTCAACCTGGGCTTCGGTGACATCACGCTCGGCGACAAGAGCACCAACACCGCCACCAACGGCGGCGTGGTGGTCGACGGGGACAACGACGGCGACATCGTCAGCGGTGACGGCGCGGTCCTGGGCGACGGCAACACCATGAACAACGGCGACATCCTGGCCGGTGCCGGCTCCAACGTCGCCGTCGGCAAGGACAACGACATCGAGGACAACTCGCAGACCGCGGGTGGAGACCTGATCTCCGACAACGAGGGCCCGGTGATCAGCGACGTCGACATGAGCGGCGGCCACGGTGGCGGCGCGTCCGGTGGCGACAGCCTGATCGGCATCGGCAGCGGCGGTGCGTCCGGTGGTGACGGCGGCAACGCCGGTTCGATCATCATCGCCGACAACGACACCAATGCCGTCGGCGGCAACCAGACCTCGGTTGACGGCGACTACGGCAGCGACAACACCCAGGACAATTCGGTCAGCACCTCGGTGCAGACCGAGACGCACTCCAGCGTCGAGGACAACTCCTCGTCCTACGAGTCGAACATCGCCTCGGGCAACGAAACCGCACTCGGTTCCGGCAACGAGACCAACACCGCGCTCGCGTCGGGCAACAGCTACGACACCAGCTCGGCATTCGGTTCCGGCAACAGCTACGAGTCGCAGTCCGACACCGATGTCGCGTCGAACAACTCGACCAACACCGGTTTCGACGCCTTCTGATCCGCAACGCACAAGGGGCGGGGACCATCCGACAGCCGGGTGGTCCCCGTCCCATTGGCGCGCCTACCGTTGAGCCCGGCAGGAGGGAACTTCCGATGACGCAACCCAGTGAGGCCAGGCCGGCTGCGGCCGGCCCGCCGGCCAGACCGGTCAAGGTGATCGTCGAACTGATCGACCACACCAGCAGGATCGCCGCCTCCTACGACCGCGGTGACCTGGTAGAGCGTCTGCGGTTGGCGAAGGTACGCATCAGCGATCCGCAGATCCGGGTGGTCATCGCCGGTCAGCTCAAGCAAGGCAAGAGTCAGCTGCTCAACTCGCTGCTCAACATCCCGGTGGCCCGTGTCGGCGACGACGAATCCACCGTGCTCGCCACCGTCGTCTCCTACGGCGAACAGGCCTCGGCGCGCCTGGTGGTGGCCCGGCCCGACGGCGCCGAGCCGGAAGTGATCGAGATCCCACCGTCAGACGTCACCAACGATCTGCGCCGCGCCCCGCAGGCCGGCGGCCGTGAGGTTTTGCGCGTCGAGGTGACCGCCCCGAGTCCACTGCTCAAGGGTGGATTGGCGTTCGTCGACACCCCAGGTGTCGGCGGCCTTGGGCAGCCGCATCTTTCGTCGACCTTGGGTCTGCTGCCCGACGCCGATGCGCTGCTGATGGTCAGCGACACCAGCCAGGAGTTCACCGAACCGGAAATGACCTTCATCCGCCAGGCGATCGAAATCTGCCCGGTGGCAACCATTGTCGCGACCAAGACCGACCTGTACCCGCACTGGCGGCAGATCGTCGGCGCCAACACCTCGCACCTGCAGCGGGCCGGACTCGATGTCCCGGTCACTCCTGTCTCCAGCGTGCTGCGCAGCCACGCCATCCAGCTCAACGACAAGGAACTCAACGAGGAGTCGAACTTTCCGGCCATCGTGAAGTTCCTGTCCGACCGGGTGCTGACGCGCGAGAACGACCGGATCCGCGACGAGGTGGTGTCCGAAATATATTCGGCGGCAGAGCATCTACTGCTGGCCGTGGACGCCGAGCTGTCGGCCTTCAACGATCCGAGCGAGCGTGAGCGGCTGACCGCTGATCTGGAACGGCGCAAGCAGGAAGCCCAGGACGCGCTGCAGCAGACCGCCTTGTGGCAGCAGGTGCTCAACGACGGCATCGCGGATCTGACCGCCGACGTCGATCACGATCTGCGCCACCGTTTCCGCAACATCACCGCGCACACCGAGAAGGTGATCGACTCCGGCGACCCCACGCTGCACTGGGCCGAGATCGGTTCGGAACTGGAGGAGGCAGTCGCCACCGCGGTCGGCGACAACTTCGTCTGGGCGTATCAGCGTGCCGAGGCGCTGGCGGCAGAGGTGGCCCGCACCTTCACCGAAGCGGGTCTGGAGGCCGTGCAGCTGCCCCAGATCGATGCCCGCGACATGGGCGCCGGATTCGGTGAGATGAAATCGCTGGCCCGGTTGGAGGCCAAGCCGATCAAGGCCGGACACAAGGTCATCACCGGTATGCGCGGCTCCTACGGTGGTGTGCTGATGTTCGGCATGCTCACCTCGTTCGCCGGGTTGGGCATGTTCAACCCACTGTCCTTGGGGGCCGGTCTGGTGCTGGGCCGCAAGGCCTACAAGGAGGACATGGAGAACCGCATGTTGCGGGTCCGTAGTGAGGCCAAGACCAACATGCGCAAGTTCGTCGACGACGTCGCCTTCGTCGTGGGCAAGGAATCACGAGACCGGCTCAAAGGAATCCAGCGTCAACTGCGGGACCACTATCGCGACATCGCCAACCAGACCACCCGTTCGCTCAACGAGTCGCTGCAGGCCACGCTCGCCGCGGCCAGGACCGAGGAGACCGAGCGCAACGCCCGCGTCAAAGAACTGGAACGCCAGAAGAACATCCTCACGCAGGTCCTCGACCATGCCAAGAACCTGGCCCCGGTGGGCAACTAAGCTCCAAGAGCCAGTTTTCGATTGAACTCCCGGTTGACTTCCGGGTTGGAAGGGTTGGACTCCGCAGCGTGAGCACGGCCGATCAGGTGCGCTCGATTCTGGGCGGCACCATCAATGCGTACCGGGGCGACCCGGCCTACCGCAATCGGCCCGACGTGCACAACGAGCTCGACCGCATCGGGCGCAGGCTCAACCAGCCGATCCGCATAGCGCTGGCCGGCACGCTCAAGGCGGGTAAGTCCACGCTCGTCAACGCATTGGTCGGGGAGGACATCGCCCCCACCGACGCCACCGAGGCAACCCGCATCGTCACCTGGTTCCGGCACGGTCCCACGCCGAAGGTGACCGCCAACCACCGCGGCGGCCGCCGTTCCAATGTGCCGATCGCACGCGATCCGCACGACCGGGGCCTCACATTCAGCTTCGCCGGCCTCAATCCCGACGATGTGGCGGACCTCGACGTCGAGTGGCCCGCGGCCGAGCTGATCGACACCACGATCATCGACACCCCGGGAACCTCATCACTCTCGCGCGATGTCTCGCAGCGAACCCACCGACTGCTGGTTCCCGAAGACGGCGTGCCCCGCGTCGACGCGGTGGTGTTCCTGTTGCGCACGCTCAACGCCGCCGATATCGCCCTGCTCAAACAGATCGGCGAGCTGGTCGGCGGGTCCTCGGGAGCGCTCGGCGTGATCGGCGTGGCCTCCCGTGCCGACGAGATCGGCGCTGGCCGCATCGACGCGATGATGTCGGCCAAGGATGTGGCCAAGCGGTTCACCGAAGAGATGGACAAGACCGGCATCTGCCAGGCCGTCGTCCCGGTGTCCGGGCTGCTCGCCCTGACCGCCCGCACGCTGCGCCAGAGCGAATTCGTCGCGCTGCAGAAGCTCGCCGGCGTCGAGCCCGCCCAGCTGACCAAGGCAATGCTTTCGGTTGACCGGTTCGTGCGTGAGGACAGCTCGCTTCCGGTGGACGCACCCACCCGGGCGGCGCTGCTGGACCGGTTCGGCATGTTCGGCATCCGGATCTCGATCGCGGTGATGCACGCGGGGGTGTCCGACTCCGTCGCCCTGGCCGACGAACTGCTGGAACGCAGCGGCCTGATCGCCTTGCGCGACGTCATCGACCAGCAGTTCGCGCAACGTTCGGAGCTGCTCAAGGCGCACACGGCACTGCTGTCGCTTCGCCAGTTCGTGCAGCAGAACCCGATCTACGCGACGCCCTACATCCTCGCCGACATCGACCCGCTGCTGGCTGACACGCATGCCTTCGAGGAGCTGCGCCTGCTCAGCCTGCTGCGGTCACGCCCCACGACGTTGAACGAGGACGAGATGGCCTCACTGCGCCGCATCATCGGCGGCTCGGGTACCGATGCGGCCAGCCGGCTCGGGCTACAACCCGACGCGCCGTTCGATGGGCCCCGCGCCGCCTTCGCAGCCGCGCAACGCTGGCGGCGGCGGGCCGATCACCCGCTCAACGACCCGTTCACCACGCGGGCCTGCCGGGCCGCGGTGCGCAGTGCAGAGGCACTCGTCGCCGAGTACGCGGCACGCCACTAACGAATTGGGCCGCTCCGTCGACATACAGGTATGCGTGATTGCCTGGGGTTGTCTGTTGGGGCGACCAATCTGGTGGCGATCGCCGATCGTGCGCCTTTGGTGCGGCGGGCAATGCTCACCGTTTCCGCACAGCGCGGGCCCACGGTCGGCGCGCCGTCCTCGGCCGATGACGGGTTGGTGTTCACCGATTTCGTAGGGCGGGTGGGCGACCCGGTGCCGCTGGTCGCCGCCGACGGTTCGATGCATCATGCCGAACGCCTGCTGGCCGGGGCGGTCGAAGCGCTGACCCGCGAGAGCAGCCCGACGCATCGTCCGGACACGACGGTGGTGGCGGTGCCCGCGCATTGGAGTGGTGGCGCCCTCGACGCGGTGCGCCGCGCGTTGCCCGGCGTCCGGGTGGTCTCCGATTCGGTCGCGGCGCTGACCGCCATCCAGTCTTATCCCGGCCTGCCCGCCCGCGGCGTCGTCGCCCTCTGCGATTTCGGCGGCTCCGGCACCAGCCTGACGCTGGCCGATGCCGGGGCGGGATACGCGACCATCGGACAGACGACCCGTTACGACGAATTCTCCGGAGACTTGATCGACCAGGAAGTGCTGCGCCACGTCCTGAGCAATCTGGAAGCCGAACCCGCCGGCACCGCGGCGGTGGCCACGCTGGGCCGGCTGCGCGACGAGTGCCGGGCCGCCAAGGAACGGCTGAGCGACGAGGGAGCGACGAGCCTCGCCGGCCCCGGCGGCGCGATCAGGCTGACCCGCGCCGAACTGGACGCGGTGGTGGATCAGTCGCTCGGCGGCGTGATCGAGGCCGTGCTGGACCTGCTGCGCCGCAACGGCATTCATCCGGCGCAACTGGCAGCGCTGGTCACCGTCGGCGGGAGCGCACGGATACCCCTTGTCACCCAACGGCTTTCCGAGGCATTCCGCATGCCCGTCACCACCGTGCCGCAGGCCCAGGTGATCGCCGCGGTGGGAGCTGCGCTGCTGGCTCGCCGCGGCGTCGACGAGACCGCGACCCAGGTGGCTGGTGTGCCGGCTGCCTTGGCGCCCGTGGCGGGGACCGGCACCCTCGCCGCGTCCGCACTGGCCTGGTCGGTGGAAGACTCGGTGGCCGAGGTGGCCCCGTTCGTGCCCGAGTCGGTGACCGACGATTCGGCCCGGCCGGAATTCGTGTTCACCGAACCGCCGCTGCCGCCCGCACCGGCGCGAGTGCCCTGGTACCGCCGTGGAGGTGTGGTCGGCTACGCGGCCGCGTTCCTCGCCGTCGTCGGCACGGTCGGCATGGTGTTGTCTGTCCGGGCCGACCACCGCGACGCGTCCGCGACCAGCCTGTTGGCGCCGCAGACGGTCCCGGCCGAATCTCCGCTGGCCCAAACCGAACCGGCGCCCCCGACCCGCACCGTGGTGGTGCGTGATCCGTCCTGGCCCGGACCCGGTGCCCCCGCTGCTCCTCGGCAAGCGGCCGCGCCGCGGCCGGCCGGTGCGCCGCGTTTGGTGCAGAGCCGCCAAAGCGCACCGCTGCCTCCGGCTCCGCGGCGGGCTGCACCAGCGCCGCAGGCGCCCCGCCCTCGACCGGCTGCGCCGGCTCCGGCCCCTGTGCCTGTACCTGTACCTGTGGGATTGCCCCCGATTCCGGTGCCGCCGTTGGCGTTTCCGCCGGTGACGCTGCCGCAGCTGCCGGTCCCGACGTTCAAGCCGCCGGTGCCGAGCCCGAGTCCGTCGCCGAGTCCGTCGCCGTCGCCGTCGCCGTCGCCGTCGCCCAGTCCGACACCCACGCCTGAGCCGACGCCTGAGCCCACCCATAGTCCTGAGCCCACACCCGAGCCCACTGCGGCGCCTGAGCCGACGCCGGAGCCCACGCCCACATCGGCGGCGCCGTCACCGTGAGTCGGACTTAAATCTAGGATCACTGCTTGATAGTGACTGCAATCCTCGGTGTTGATGACTATGCGGCGCGGTCGATTCGAGTGAACTCACATCCCGGCCCACACGGGTGGCCTGCCACCGCGATCCCGTGCCGCTGTAGCACCTGAGCGATCTTTCCCGCGGTCTGACACGGTCGGTCGAAGACCTGCCCGTAGGAGAGTCTGACTGTTGAACGGCCGTCGACAGCGGCGTCGAGGTCCCGTTCGAAATCCGCATCCCGCCGGGTCGCAGTGTCGTGATACATCCGGCCGTCAAGCTCGACGATGAGCTGCTGGCCGTACTCGGCATCGCGATAGCAGACACCGAGCGACGATGCTGCCCGTTTCTGCCGTGTGGCCTTGGGTAGACCGTGCGGACGCTCGACGCGAACCAGATAGCCGTGTTCCAGCACCGAGCAGGTGCCGTCGGCGATATCGACCAGGACGGCCCGCAACCACCGGCGACGGCGGACCCGTGCCCGAGAATCGAGTACTTGCAGCAGCCGGTGTGCGGTGGTTCGCCGCGACTGGCAGGCGTTGGCCAGGACTGCAATGGCATCGAGGTCGGACGCGGCGCGGCATGCGACGTCGAGAGCGGCTTCGTCGTAACGCATCCGCGGTGGGCTGACGTTCCACAGCACCCGCTCCTCAAGGTTCACGAGGTGGTGAATGCGGACCCCCGCCGGTTCAGCCAGGATCGCCCGGCGTTGGGCGACGGCGACATGGATGGGCAACGCTTCGGTTCCGAGCGCGGAATCGAAACACAGCGCCGCCGGAGCCGCGTAAAGCACTGCGGCCCAAGCGTGTTGCGACCACATCAGCGGTCCGGTGTGGTCGACGTATACGCCGGCGTGGACCCGCGCCCACTCGTTGCGGCGAAGCAGACGCCGGATTTCGTGCTCCTGCAGGCCGGTGTCCAAGGCTTGCCGACGCGAGATCACCCCGTCCTGTTGGCGCAGCACATCGTCGACATCCACCAACTCGATACTCGTGGACAGGCGCGATCGCGACCAGAAGCATTTCGCGGACCTGTGGATAACTGCCTGCGGCGAGTGGGCTAGGGGTTTTCAGCAGGCGGTGTTGTCGTCGTCACCGGTGTGGTCGTGGTGGTGGTCGGCGGTGTGGTGGTCGTGGTCTCGGTGGTTGTGGTGGGAGGTGTGGTGGTCGTGGTGGTCTGCTGGACAGTCGTGGTGGTCGGTGCCACGGTCTCGGTGACGGTGTGAGTCGGCGCAGGCACCACCGGGGCCGAGGTGACGACCGATGTGGTGGTCGCTGTGGTCGACGTTGTCGTTGTCGTGGTCGACGACGGAGAGTCTGACGAGAACAGCTGCACCAGGGCATAGATGACGAGCGCCGCGATGACCGCGCCCAGCGCACCCATGCCGATCAGTGCGGCGGGCTTGCGGTACCAGGGAACCGGCTCGGGTGCGGGTGGCTCCGAGTATTCGCCGTAGCCGGGGGCGTATTGAGTGGGCTCGTCGTCGTCGTAATAGTTCGACACGCGCCGATGGTAGGCGTGTTCAGCCGCCCGGCGCCGGATACAGCGTGCGTGTCACGTTGGTGCGGGGACGGCGGTAGGTGGTGGTCGGGTCCTCATAACCGGCGCTGCCCGACTCAGTGGTCGTGGTCGTCGTGGTCGTCGTGGTGGTCGACGTCTCGGACGTGGTCGAAGTTCCGGAAGTCTCCGAAGGCGACGTGGTTGACGTGTCCGATTCGCCGGGCAGGCCGAACTCCGTGGTCAAGGGGAGGCGGCTGGTGGTGGTCCGGGTCGTGGTGGACTTCGAAGTCTTCACCGTCGTCGACGCGTAGCTGGGCGGGACGAAATCTATCGGTGCGTCCTCCGGCCCGCCGGATCCGGTCAGCGCGATCGCGGCCCACACCACCAGGCCGATCACGGCGAGGGCCGCCGCGCTGGCCCCCGCAACAGCCGGCGTCGAGTGATGCCAGGGCGCCTCGGCAGGCTGCCCTTCGTCCTCGTCACCGGTCACGGGCACCGATACTATGCCCGGCCCCGGGGCGGGCCTCGGTCAGCTCAGCTGACGAACGACTTCACCGGCGAAAAGCTCGAGGTGTTCCAGATCGGACTGGTCGAGCAGTTGCAGGTAGACCCGCTGCACGCCGGCCTCCAAGAACGGGCCGAGCTTGTCGACGATTTCGCTGGGTGTGCCGACCAGAGGTGAATTGCTGCGCAGTTCGTCGACCTCGCGATTGATGGCGGCGGCCCGTTTGGCGATCTGCGCCTCGTCGCCGCCTGCGCACACCACGAATGCTGCCGAGTAGGTCAGCGCGTCTGCTGGGCGACCGGCGTCGGCCAGGGCGTCGGCAACCCGCGCGAACTGCGTCTTGAGGGTGTCCAGCGGCACGAACGGCACGTTGAATTCCGAGGCGAACTCCGCGGCCAGCGCCGGTGTGCGCTTGGCGCCCATGCCGCCGATGACTATCGGAAGGTTGGACTGCTTGGGCTTGGGCAGCGCCGGTGAGTCCACGACGGTGTAGTGCTCGCCGGAGAAATCGAAGGTTTTCCCGACAGGTGTGTTCCACATACCGGTGAGGATGCGCAGCTGCTCTTCGAATCGGTCGAAACGCTCGCGCAGCGGTGGGAACGGGATCGCATACGCCTGGTGTTCGGCTTCGAACCAGCCAGCGCCCAAGCCCAGTTCGACACGGCCACTGCTCATTTCGTCGACCTGCGCCACCGAGATGGCCAACGGCCCGGGATGGCGGAAGGTCGCCGAGGTGACCATGGTGCCCAGCCGGATCGTCGAGGTTTCGCGTGCGATTCCGGCAAGCGTCACCCAGGAGTCGGTCGGCCCGGGCAGGCCGTCACCGCTCATCGCCAGGTAGTGGTCGGACCGAAAGAACGCCGAGTAGCCGAGGGCCTCGGCGGCGCGGGCCACCGCGAGCTGATCGGAGTAGGTAGCGCCTTGCTGGGGTTCGACGAACACACGGAAATCCACGGAAGCCAGCCTAACGGCGATCTCAAGTGGGCGGCTGCTGACTGAGTTCGTCGAAGCGAGCAAGGGCGGCGTCGAGGTCTGCCTCGTCGAAGACCTCCAAACGGCTGAGCTGCTCGCCGGCGACGGTGAGGATGATGACGTCCCGCCACTCGGCATCGAAGCCCTCTTGCGACGTGCCTTTCAATCCTTGGGTAAAGACCGCACCAAGATCATTCAGACCATGTACAGCCTCGATGTAGAGGTTGATGTCCGGCGCGACGTCCCACGTCGCATGGATATAGGGGGTTATGTCGCCGGGCTCGAATGCCGTCGCGCGCCGATGGTCGACGGTTACCCAATCCTGCGTCGTCATCAACGGCTCGCGCTGGTTGAAAGCCGCAGCATTCCGGGCGATGACCGACCACGCGTGGGCGTGGGCGGCCGCTTCTCCGTCGAGGTATCGCGCGTCAAGTTCGGCGAAGGCGGCATCGAGGTCGTCGGGGTCGAAAGCGACGTGTGCAGTTAGGAGCTCGTCGGTGCCGATCTCGACAAGATCCAGGGCATCGACATGAAACGCTTCCTGTTGCCCATCGGTGCCCGAGTATCGAACACGACTGAGGACGAGGCGCGCTCCTCGGGTCGCCATCACCTCTGCCGCGATGTTCTTGGCCCCGACGCCGGCGATTTTCGCGGCGTCGGCCATCACGTCATTCTGGCCCCGCAGGGTGCCGGCGTTCACCACGCGTCGACGGTCGTCGTCGAACACGTCCTCGGCCAGGATTTCCGCCATGGCATCCCAGTCACGAGCGTTTAGGTGGGCGTTGAAGCGCTCGTACACCCGGCTCGCTGCGTTTTCCAATGGCCGTGTCGGACGGCCGAGTTCATCGAACCGTGCGAGCGCAGCGTCGAGATCCGATTCGTCAAACAGCTCGCAGCGGTCGATCTGGTCGCCGCCGAGCGTGAGCAGGGCGACCTCTCGCCACTCGGCTTCGAACCCCTGTCGCGATGGTCCCTTCGCGAAGTGTGTGACGACTGCACCAAGGGAGCTCAGCCGATGCACGGCCTCGACGTAAACCCTCACGCCGGGCACGAGGTCCCACGTGGCTTCCATGTATGCGGGCATCTCACCCGGCGCGAACGCTCTCGCTCGTCGGTGATCGATGCTCACCAAGTCCGGCGTCATGCCGGGAAGTTCTTGTCTGTTCGCTACGACGTAACCGTGCAGAAGGCAGGACCACGTATGCGAGCGCTCGCTGGCCTCGCCGGCGAGGTATCGCGCGTCGAGTTCCTCGAAGGCAGCGTCGATGTCGTCGGGGTCAAACACAACCACCGCCACGGTCCGCCCGTCGGCGTCGACCTCGACGACGTTGAGCGCATCGTTTTGAATCGCTTCGGGGTCGGCACCCGAGCCTCTGACACGCACGAGGGCGAGTCGCTCGCCCCGAGTCGCCGTGACGCCTGATGTGGTTAGCGCGAAGCCGATGTCGGCGGTCGCCTGCAAATCTCCGACCGCGGTTTCGCGGCCATATCGGATGCCGACATTCACTATCCGCCGGCGATCGTCGATGGAGAGGTTGTCGGTCGCAGCGTCAGCGATGGCGTCCCAGTCTCGGGCACAGAAGGATGACTCGATGCGTCCGAACGCGCGCGTTGCCGAGTTCTCGAGTCGCGGCACCGATTGGCTGAGTTCATAGAACCGGGTGAGCGCGGCGTGGCAGTCCGCCTCGTCGAATAGCTCTGAATGGCAGAGTATTTCGCCGTCCACCAAAACAAGATGGATATCCCGCCACTCGGCGTCGAAGCCCTCTTGCGAGCTCCCGTGTGCGAAATGGGTGACGACCGCTCCGAGGTCACTCAGGCGATGTACCGCTGCGATGTGGATCTTGGTGTCAGGTGAATCTTCCCATCCAGCTTGGATATACCTGACCATGTCGCCGGGTTGAAAAGCTGTTGCGCGACGGTGGTCTACGTTCACCCAGTCAGAGGTCGTCGCGGCGATCTCGCGCCGATTGAACGCATCGTAGGCGGCCGCGACTACCGACCATGTGTGTGCGTACGGTGATGCTTCGCCGGTGAGGTACCGGGCGTTCAGTTCTCCGAATGCGGCGTCGATCTCGTCGAGGTCGAATGCGACTCGCGCCAACAGGAGCCCGTCGGTATCTGTCTCGAGCACTTCGAAGCCACCGACGTTGTATGCCGCCCGCTCGTCGCTGCCCGAATATTGGGTATGACGGAGCGCGAGCTGTTCACCCCGCGTCGCGATCACGTCTGACGTGGTTATCTGACCGCCGATGTCGGCCAATGCCGAAATCTCTGCGAGCACGGCATCCCGACCACGTTGAACGCCGGAGTTCACTACTTGCCGGCGATCGTCGGTGTATGCCTCGTCGGCCACGATCTCGGCCATCGACGCCCAATCGCGAGTCGCGAAGTACGCCAAGAAGCGGTCATGGGCCCGGCTTGTGGTGTTCTCCAGCCTCGGCGCCTGTCGGTTCAGTTCGTCGAAGCGGGCGAGTGCAGCATCGAGATCTTCCTCATCGAAGGCTTCGCAGCGGTTGATCAGCCCACCTTCTACCGTCAGAAGGTTGACAGATCGCCACTCCACGGCGAAACCCTCTAGTGAGGTCCCATGCCCCAAATGGGTGACGACAGCTCCAAGTCTGCCCAACCGGTGCAGCGCTTCGATGTGGATACCGCCGCCAGGAAGTTGGTCCCAGGAATCCTGGATGTTGGCGGCCATCTCACCGGGAGTGAGGGCGAGCGCTTGTCCTCGCTGGTGGTCGACGGTCGCCCAATCCGGTGTCGTCGCAGGGAGATCGCGCCGATTCAGCGCGGCATAGAACTCCGCCACAGCCGACCAACTGTTCGCGTACAGGGCCGCTTCGCCGGCGAGGTATCGGGCGTCGAGTTCAGCGAAGGCGGCGTCGATGTCGTCGAGGTCGAATACGACGACCGCTGTGACCCGGTCGTCGGCGTCGACCTCGAGGAGGTTGAGCACATCGATTTGGAATGCCGCGGAGTGCATGCGGCTGAGAGCGAGGCGGTTGCCGCGGGTGGCAATCGTGGTCGACGTGAGGTTGTCGGCGTCGATCTCGACGATGGCCCGCCAGTTGGCGATGTTGGTCTCTCGACCGCGGATGACTTCTGCGGACACCACTCGGCGGCGATCCTCGCTGGAAATGTCCTCGGCGTACATCTCAGCCATGGCAGTCCATTCGCGGTCCGCGAGGTATGCGAGGAAGCGCTCGATTGCGCGGGTCGCCGCATTTTCTAGCCGACAGGCTTGGTGGCGCTGCTCCTCCAATCGTGAATGTGCGGCATCGAGTTCGGCGAGGGCGGCGTCCATGTCATCGATATCGAAGTACACATCCATCGCGATTCGACCATCTGTGTCGAGGCCGATCAGCTGGAGCAGCTCGTCCTGCGGCGCACCCGCAGTAGCATCCGCTGTGTTCACCCGCGTTCGGGTGAGGGCGAGGCGCTCACCCCGTACAGCGACAACCACGTGGCGGTGCCGGACGAAACCACACTCGCGGAGACGCTTCGCTTCGCGTGTCCATTCCTCCGGCCCAAGGGTGACCCGAGAAAAACCAACGACCTTTCGCTGGCTCCGGACGGAGATATCGGACGCGAGCAGGTGCTCGAGCTCGTCCCAGGCCTCACGGTCGACAGCAGAGTGCAGCTGGGTGAGTGTCCGGACGCAAGTATTCTGCGGCTCTTCGATCGGCAGGTCGAGTGGTGCCGGGGCGTTGGTCAGGACGCGGTCGCCGAGCAGACCAAGAGCCCGCTCAGCAAGTGCCGCAGCACCTTTCCGCTCGTACAACTCCGCCGCTCGCTCGGCTGCGGCTCGCGCACCCGCAGAGTCACCGCCGGCGCCCAGCACCGTAGCCAGGGCAAGGCACGCATCGCCGTGGTCGACCAGAGCATCGGTGCGTCCAGCCAGTGCAGCAGCTTCCTCAGCGACCCGCCGCGCCCCGTCATGGTCCCCGCCCCGCGAAAGCAGTTGCGCCCGAACGGTCCGCCATGTGATTGATGCTTTCAGCGCATGTCCGGCGAGACGTTCGCTTTCCGAACATAGTTCGTCAGCCTCGACGTCTCGGTCCAACAAGAGACAAGCGCGCGCCAACAATGCGGCGGTCTCCGCGGTGTCGGCGTCGATACCCATGCGGCGAAAACCGTTGTAGGCAAGCCGAAGATGTAGCTCGGCTGCTGCGGGATCGTCGATGACCAACTCGACGATGCCGGCGAAGTGCTCAACTTCAAGGAGGGCGTGGCGCAAGCCGAGCTCGGTGACTGTGCGCCGGGCGGAGTCGATCATCCGCCGGGCCGCGGCGGCCCGCCCGCGAAACGCCTCCAACACAGCCTGGCACCGCGTCGACGTCGCTTCGACCGCAGGCGAATCGGTGGTGATCCGCAGCAGGCGCACCACGTCGAGGCACCGCCCGCCCGCCCGCGGAACGGGATTGGGCCCCCACAGCGCAGCCAACGGGGCGCCGGCCAGCACCGCGTTCACGAGCCGGTGCTCACCGGCCTGGCGCGCCGCGGTGAGCGCGTTGTCCAGCGCCACTTCGCAGTCGCCGACGCGCCCGAGACGAGCAAGGCAGCTTGCCCGTACGGTGTGTGCCTTCGCTTCCCCTGCGGCGTCGCCCAATTCGGCCAGGGTCGCAGCGGCGGCGCGGACCGCGGATTCGATCTCGTCCAGGTGCTCGGGATCGATGAGCATCGAGAGTTGCCCTTCGAAGCACGTAGCCCATGCCGTCAGACGCGCGGAATCACGAGTCGCTTCCCGGAGTTGCGAGACCGCGCCTGCAGCGGACACGACATCACCCGCGGCGAGCAACGCCTCGCAGCGCGCGACCAGGAGTTCGGCGCGTTGATCGTCGCGGTCGGGCAGTTCGTCGTCGAGTTCCTCCAGTGCGTGCAGGGCATGGTCGTAGAGATCGGCGGCGCCCTCGTAGGCCAGTCGCGTCATCGCCTGATCGGCGGCGCGGCGGCAATACTCGACGGCCTTGAGGGCGTTTCCGGCCCAGGCACATTCGAAGTAATGGTGTGCCAGTTCGGCCAATAGTTCGTCGTCGGCGCCCGGCATCGCCTCCAACGTCGTGGCGATCCGCTGGTGCAGCCGCATGCGCCGCACCGAGGCCAGCTCGGCGAGTAGCGACTGCCGGACGATGGCGTGGTTGAACCGGTAACGCCCACCGGGTTCCTCGATGACGATGCCGGCCTGGCACGCCTCATCGAACGCGTCGATCAGATCTGAGCCGACAACCCGCTCGACCAGCTCCAGCGGGAACTGGCTGCCCACCACCGCAGCTGCGGCCAGGGCTTTGTTCGTCTCCGCCGGAAGCCGGGAAAGCCTGCGGCTCACAGCTTCCCGGACTCCTTGAGGCAGGGTGCTCGGGTCCCAGTGCCCGCCGCTTTCGTCCACGTGCCGCAATGCCTCGATGAGGAAGAACGGGTTGCCGCCGGTCACCGACGCCAACGCACGAGCCAGCTCTTCATCGTCGTATCCGGCCTCGGCGACGTACGTGCTGACGTCGTCCTGATCCAGACCACCCAGTGCAATCCGGTGGGCGCTGCCGTCACGGTGAAGGTCGGCGAGCATCGCTGCCAGCGGGTGGGAGCGATCGAGGTCGGTGCTGCGATACGTGCCGATGATCTGCACACGGGCGTGCTCGCCGAAGCGCAGCAGGTGGCGCAGAAGTAGCAGGGTGGGCTTGGCCGCCCAGTGCAGATCGTCGAGGACCAGAACGATCGGCACTTCGAGCGAGGCGATGCCCAGCAGTGCCACGACGGAATCGAACAGTGCATAGCGTTCGGTGTCCGCGTCACCGTGCGGGGGTGCGGCGAGATCGGGGAGAACGTCGGTCAAGCCGGGAACCAACGGCAGTAACGCTTCGGCGCCGCGCATCCCGCGGAGCCGGTTGATGCCGACACAGGGCACGAGAGTGCGCAGGGCTTCCGCGAATGGCTGGTAGGGCGCACCGAGGTCTTCGTCGGAACGGCCATACAGCACCACCGCGCCCTGTTCATAGGCCTGCCTGGACCATTCGCCGGCCAGACGGGTCTTGCCCACACCGGGTTCGCCGGCAATCAAAACGGCGCGGGTTCCGGCGATGAGCGCGGTCTGCCACACGGACAGGAGCTGACCGAGTTCGGGACCGCGCCCGACGAAGGGGCCCGGTCCCGTAAGCACGGCCGGCAGGGCAGGCCGCTCAATGGGTGTCTCGGCTCTGGGCGGCTCCGGGCGGCGGTCCTCGGTTTCCAGGCGGAGCTCGAAAACATGCTCGGGACGTGCGAGATTCTTCAACTGGCGCATCCCCAGGTCGATGAGCGCAGTGTCGTCCGACAAGGAGTCGATGACCAGTTCGGCGGTTGCACCCGAACACAGGATCTGGCCGCCGGCGGCCTGCGAGCGTAAGCGGGCGGCGCGGTTGACGGCGCGGCCGAAGTAGTCGCCGCCGCGTTGCTCAGCCTCTCCGGTGTGCAAAGAAATGCGGATACGCATCGATTCGGCCAGCGTCCACGGCTCGTGGAAAATCGCATCCTGCAACTCGATCGCGGCGGCGGCGGCCGCAGACGGACGGTCGAAGACCGAGAACGTGGCATCACCCTCGCCACGAGTCTTGATCAGCCGGCCGCCGCGAGATGTGACGATCTGTTCGACGAGCTCGTCGTGCCGGGCGAGTGCGACGGCCATGGCCGCGGCGTCTGTCTCCCACGCGGCAGTGGACCCCTCGATGTCGGTGAGCAGAAATGTCACGGCGCGCGTCACCGAAGGAGCGTGTTGTGTCGCAGGGACGTCAAGCTCAGCATCCTGTCCGACGATCGCGGATTCGAGCCGCCGCAGGTCAGGTCCCGGGTCAACCCCCAGCTCGTCCGCCAGTACCGACTGCGCGCGTTTGAACGCCCCCAAGGCCTCGCCTTGTCTGCCGGCGCGATACAGAGCGAGCATGAGTTGGCCCCAACGCCTTTCGCGCAGTGGTGCCTCAGCCACCGCGGCCTCGAGGTCACCGATGATCTCCGCGGCACGGCCAGTCGCCAGGAGCGCGTCGGCCCGGTCCTCGACAAGTGCCGCGTGGCCCTCGATCCACCGGGTCTTCTCGGACACTCCCCGTCGGCTGTCGGGCAGTTCGGGGGTCCCACGCCAGAGGATTATTGCCTCGTCGAACCGGGCCCCGGCACCGTTGGTGTCGCCGGCGCCGAGAGCGTCCCGGCCTGATTTGGCGAGCGACTGATAACGCGGGGCGTCGATCTGGGCGGAACCCAGGCGCCAGCCGGTTCCCTCGGTCAACACGAAACCGTCGCCGAGGGCGTGACGCAGCGAGGAGATGTGGGTCTGCAGGGCCTTGGCGGCGGTGCGCGGTGGATCGTCGCCCCACAGCAATTCCGTGAGCACGTCGGCCGGTACCACCGAACCACTGTGCAGCCCGAGCATGGTGAGGATGGCGCGGGGTTTGGCGCCGGGGATCGCGACCGGCAGACCATACTGCCGGACCTGCAGAGGTCCTAAAACCCCCAGCTCCACCTGTTGAAGCGTACTCACCTAATGATGGTCGGGGTGACGATTCAACGCAGGATCAAGAACCAGTAAAGGCGGGAACTACCTGGCTTTTTACAGTCCGCGGCGGGCGGCACGCAGCGCGGCGACGGCGGCGTCGTCTCCTGAGAACGTGACCCGGGCCGGCTCGCGGCCGGCGGCGAACAACAGCAACTCGCCGGGTTCCCCGGTCACCGTCACCTCTGGGCCTGAGCCGACGGTGGCCAGCGTCTTGCCCGCGGGGGTGGTCAAGGCCACCCGGGCCGGAGAACTGCCCATCGCCATCCGGGCCATCGCGCCGATCCCGCGGGACAGCGCGGATACGGTCGCGTGATCGAGTTCCCTTGGTTCCCAATCGGGTTGGGCTCGTCGCACGTCCTCGTTGTGGATGAACATCTCGGCCACGTTGACCAGTGGGTCGAGCAGCTTGAAGGGCGAGTACAGGGGAGGGCCTGCGGCGATCTGGTCGACCAGGTCGGCCCAGTCGGTGCCCTCGGCGACCTTGCGCTGAACCCGCTCGGTGTAGCCGGCGAGCTGGGGCACCAGGATCCCGGGTGCGGCGTCGAGCCGACGCTCTCTCACCACCAGGTGAGCGGCCAAATCGCGGGTGTTCCAGCCCTCGCAGAGGGTGGGCGCATCAGGACCTGCGGCACGCATGGACTCGACCAGTGCGGCACGTTCCCGCCGAGCGACAGTCATGAACCGACTCTAGAAGGTTTTCACTCCTTCGACAGCGATGGTCATCCCGTGGCCAGTGCTGTCATTGCTGATCCGGGTACCTGCCTCGCTCGCATCGATGGTCCAACCCACGGCGCTGTACGTGCGGTAGTCGAGAGTGACCACGGGAATGTCGCCCAGATTCCCCACGATCCACTTGATCTGGCCGTCCGGGGTGAGCCTGACCCCGTTGGCCTGCTCGCCGTCGATCACCGGTGCATCGGTGAAGTCCGATTCACACCCGACGTCCTGCTTGGACAGCTGGCAGCGGGTCTTGCCGGATTTGGTCTCGATGAAGACGTAGCCATTCTCCGGTTGCAGCGGGGTGGCGCCGGACGGCGCGTGGGACGTGCTGGGCGGAGCCGCGGAGGTGGTGCTCGGCGACGGCGCCGGGCTGGACCGGGTGGGCCGTGCGGTCGGAAAACTGGGCTCGGTCGGTGATTGCGGGCTGGTGCCGGGAGTGCCCTCGATGCTCGATTGGCAGCCGGCCAACAGCACACCCGCAGCAAGCAGGGCGCCCAGTGACTGCCACGCCTTCACGGCGCCAAGGCTACGCATCACACGTGATGACGGCGGGTTATGACGCGCCGAACAGCCCTGCGTAACCGTCGGACAGCGAGCGCAACTGCCCGGCACCGTCGCCGTGGAACGACGCGCCGTGCATGATCGCCAAGGTAGTGGGGTTCCACTCGGCGAGCTGTATCAACGTGGGCGTCAGATTCGTGGTCAGGCCGGTGGCATGAAAGAGTCCCTCGGCCTCCAATGCCGGTGCCACACAATCGGACTCGGTGACGGCCGGACACTGGCCGGTGTGGGTGAACAGGTCACCGGCGAGCAGCGTCGACGTGGTCTCGTCGAACCACAGCCCTGCCTCCCAATTGTGCGGCACGTGTGGTGTGGCGATGAACCGCAGCCGATGCCCACCGATGTCGTGCACACCGTCTGAAGGCGCTGCGACGGGCGGCCGTTCGCACATGTCGGTGAGCGACAGCATGATGGCCAGCGGGCCGTGGATCACCTCGGCGTGGGGGGCCGAATCCAGGAAGAGATTGACCGCGCCGCACTCGTCGGCTTCCAGGTGTCCGAACGAGATCCAGCGCAACCGGGTCAGCGGCAGGACCCGCTCGATGGCTGCCGAGACCTGCGGGAACAGGAATCGCTGACCGGTGTGGAACAGGAACGGCTCGTCGCCGGTCAGCAGGAACTGGTTGAAGGTGAATCCGCGCTCGGTGATCCCGGGTATCCAGGTGGACAGCCGGTAGACGTCCGGGGCGATCTCGTCGACTGTTGTGTCCATAGGTCCATGGTTCGCCTCGTGCGCTGCTGTTGCTGCCGGATCGCCGAAGTGGTTGTTATTGGGCGGCCGGCGCGCGGTAGTTCATCGCGAAATCTGCCGGCGGCACCGGCCACTGCTCTCCGCGGTCGCCCTTCACGATCCAGTCGCCCGCCGTCACGCGCTCAGGGCCCTCGAGCGTCTCGATGACCTCGCCGTCGACCGCCAACCGGGCCAGAACGTTTCCAGTTCGACGCCACTGACCGTTCTCGCCGATCCGCTCATAGGTAGCCGCGAATCGCTCGTTGTTCACCGACCACGTCGTGCCGTTGTCGTCGGACACCTCCCAATCGCCGGCTTCGGCACGCATCGTGTCGCCGGTGTGCGAGGTCCACGTCCATGGCTCGCTACGCTGTCGGGCCGTGACGGTGCCGGTGCGGTCGAACCGCTGCCACTTCGGCCGCGACCGGTAGCCGAGTTGGCGAAGTGCGACAAGCGTGTTCGCGAGGCTCCGCAAGGTCGCCTCGTGGATGGTGTCTGCGGCTCGTGGGTCGTCCCACGACATCAGCCGAGGATGGATCTTGCGGGCGTCGTCACGCGCTTCCCCGGGACGCCAGCCGGCTTTGACGTAGTAGTCGAACCAGCTGGCGTGCTCCTTCTCGGCCATTGTCATTGCCGCGTGCTCGGTGAAACCCAGCGCTTCAAGCTGTTTCAGCGGCGCCAGGTCGGCAAAACCTGATGGCGCGGTGGATTCCGTCGCGCTGCCCCAGGTGTCCCAGGTGTGGCCACCGAAATTGCGGACGATCCAGAGCGTATTGAGCACCAGGCGGCGGTTCGAGCCCCGGTAGAACGCGTCGAGTTCCTCCCACGGCACTGTCGAGGGGCTGGGCGTCTTCACCGTCGCCGCGTAGCGGCTGTGGATGAGACGTGCCGCGCGTTCCCATGCATCCTGTGCCTGGCCCTTCGGCAAATCCATGGACAGCCCGAAGGTGCGCAGCCGACCCACCAAAAACAGCTCGTCGTCGCCGGTCTCGTTCTCCGTCGGCCGTTCATTGCCGCCCCAGCCGCGGGACTTCGGACCCCAGGCGTAGATGGGCACGGTGGGAAGCTGGGCGGCCAGACGCGTGCCGGTCGAGGAATCGATCGACGAGCCGCCGACGGGATCGCTGTCCACAAGAATGACCGCGGTGGTCGTCTGGACGGCGCCACGGCGATCTGTGAGCAGAGACTTCAGGAACGGAACTGTCGGTGCTTGCGGGATCGCTTCCACAACAAGGCTTTCGGCCTGCAGTCCGAGCTGTTTGCGGTGGTACTCGTGGTCGTGCTTGTATTCGTCGGCGTTTTCGCCGACCAGGGTCAGCGTCGGGGGCTGGGCGTCGCCGGGGTAGTAGTCGTACTCGAGCCGACGCTGTGACATATCGGCACACAGCGCCAACGTCAACTGGGATCGCCCGCACACGATCACTCGGGAGACCTTGTCTTTCTCTATGATTCGGTCAAGTAGTCGACCGGCGGTTACCTCGTATTTGCCCACAGCGTCGGGGGCCCAGTTGTCGTCGGTGCCCATCTGTTGGGCGCGCCAGGCCTCTGCCTGCCAGGGATCGTCGATGCGCACGATCAGCGGAACATGCCGCGCCCACCCGTCACCGGACCCGTCGTCGAGATCGACGCGGCGTTTGATCTGGTCGAGACGCACCAGATTCGCCGACGCGTCGGGCGAGAGCAGATAGAGCCGGGTCATCTTGCGCCACATGGACAGTGACGTCCAAGTCTCTGGGCGATCGAAGTCCACTGCGACGACGCGCGCGCCTTTGCTGCGTGGCTCCTGCACACAGGGACGGTCAGGGTTCGCAGTGACGATGACCACCGTCCCGAAGCCGCCGTTGTCGCTGGTGATCGCCCGCACCATCGACTGTGCGTCGTCGTCGATATCCACCACCACGGTCACCGAGCGGGCGAGCGCGATCCGCAGCCGGTCGAGACGGGCCCGGAACAAGGCCGCCACCACACCCAACACGGTGATGAACAGGACGCCGAGCGCCGTCAGCCGTGCGACGTCCAGCGCGACGGGAGTCGGGACCGGGCAACGTGCACCGTTGGGCGTGGGGTCGCCGATGTTGCCTTTGATCAGCGACGCCGTCCACGTCAATGCGGTGAAGAAGAATGCGTTTTCACGATCGTCGTGGCAACGCCAGTAGGACGCCATACCGAGGGACACACTCACGACGACGAGCCCGGCGACGATCGCGACCGGTGCCCCAGTGTGCCGGACCTGTCTGGAGCGGAGGAAGAGCACGCAAACGACAACCAGCGTCGCGATGACGACCAGGATTGACGCGGCCGATCCCGGTCTTCCGTACCAGTCGGGCCAGCCGGGAAACTTCGTCGCCACGGATGGGTGATTTGCCCGCACCGCGAGGGCGGCGACCAGCACGACCGCCACCGCTGACGAGGCCATGAGAGCTATCCGAATCGGCGATACCCTGGCGGGCACTCGCGCCTCCCTTCACGCGTGCACCGGAGCCGACTCAACGGCCGGCGAGTCACTAACATAGCCGAGGTCCATGTCACCCCAGCCGACGAGAGCGGCCCGCTGAAAACCAGCAAGGACTCGAATCGGACTGGGACGCGCGGAGAGTGGGGGCTGTGTCGCGTCTTTTCCTGAGTCATTCAAGTTTGGATCTCCGTCAAGCCATGGCGTTGAAGCAATGGCTCGTCAATCAGGAACCGGCCCTGGCCAACGAGATCTTCGTGGACGTAGATCCCGAGGTCGGGCTGCAGCCCGGACAGCGGTGGAAGGATGCACTGCAGCGGGCCACTGCCCGGTGCGAGGCCGTCATCTGCCTGCTGTCCGCGAACTGGGAGGCTTCGCACGAGTGCCGGGTGGAATACCGTGTGGCCGAGAATCTCAACAAACAGATTCTGTGTGCGCGGCTGGAACCCTCGGCCGGCGATCACCTCACGGCCGAGTGGCAGCGTTGCGATCTGTTCGGCGGGCCGACGACAAAAATTCATGTTGACGACGGCCCTCCGGTGGAGTTCGCCACCGCCGGTCTGTACCGGTTGCGCGACGCGATTCGAGGAGCGGGCATCAGTGCGATGTCGTTCGTGTGGCCACCGCCCGGCGACCCGGAGCGGGCGCCGTACCGCGGCTGGGAGCCATTCGAACAAGTCGACGCGGCGGTGTATTTCGGGCGCGACGCCGCGATCGTGCGCGCGTTGGACGAGCTGCGCGGGATGCGTCTGACGGGGGTTCGTTCGCTCTTTGTGGTCTTGGGACCGTCGGGCGCGGGCAAGTCGTCGTTCATGCGCGCCGGTCTGTTGCCCAGGCTGGCCCGAGAAGATCGCCGGTTCGTGTTGCTGGGTACCGTGCGTCCCGGCCGCCACGCTCTCACGGGCGACACGGGGCTGGCCGCGGCCATTCGCAGCACGAGAGAAAAGTTGGGGCTCACCACTCCCAGCCTCGGCGAGATCAAGACGGCGTGCACCAGTGATGCGGATCGCGTGCGCGAGCTGTTGGTCGAGATTCAACAGGCTGCGGCCGCTCGGTTGCCGGCCGCCGAGGAGGGTGATGAGAAGCCGGATCCGCCAACGCTGATCCTGCCGTTGGATCAGGCCGAAGAGTTGTTCTCCGCCGACGCCGGAGCGCAGGGACCGAAGCTGCTGACGTTGATCAGTGCCTTGACCGACAATCGGGATGGCAGCGGCCTGGGCCTGATCACTGCGGCCACCATCCGCACCGACCGCTACGAAGTGATGCAGACCCATCCGGAGCTGGCAGGCATTGAGACCCGGGTGTTCGACGACCTCAAACCGATGCCGCCGACGCAGTTCAAGGAGGTCATCACCGGTCCGGCCCAGCGGGCCACAGAGGGCGGCCAGCGGCTCGAGATCGCCCCTGATCTGGTGCAGCGCTTGCTGGTTGACGCTGCCGAGGGCGCGGACACGTTGCCGATGCTGTCCTTGACACTGGCCCGGCTTTACGCCGATTACGGGTCGAGCGGCGAGCTGACCGTCGAGCAGTACGAGGCGATGGGCGGCATGCACCAAGTGGTGCAGACCGAGATCGATGAGATTCTGTCCAGCGATGCGGAAGTGCGCGGGCGCCAACTTCAGTGTCTTCGTACCGCTTTCATTCCATGGCTGGCCACCATCAATCCCGACAACGACCAGCCGATGCGGCGCGTGGCCAAGTGGGACGACCTGCCCGAAGAGAGCCGTCCGCTGATCGACCAGATGGTGGCCAGACGGCTGATGGTCAAAGACCACCGCGACGGGCAGGCGGTGGTGGAGGTCGCGCTGGAAAGCTTGCTGCGGCGGTGGGAAGAACTGGCCGGCTGGTTACACGATCAACGGCACAACCTCAAAGTGGCGGACGACCTTGAGCGTGCGGAAGGCGCGTGGCGCACCAATCGTCAAGACGCCGCCTGGCTGCTTTCCGGGACCCGGTTGGCGGACGCTGAAAAGCTGGTAGGCACAGCTGATTTTGCGCAACGCTTGAATCCGGTCCGGCATTATCTCGCCGAATCTCGGCAAGCTGAGAACGAACGCGTCCGCGCTGAGGAGGAGTACCGGCAAGCCGAAGTCCGTAACGCCCGAGAACGCCAGGCGACCGCAGAAGCGCATACTGCGACGCTGCGCAAGCGCTCCCGGGTGACGGCGGCGATAGCCATGTTGGCGGTGACCGTGGCAGTCGTGGCCCTGGTCGCCTTCGTGCAGGCCCGGAACGCCCGCGCCCAGGCTCAGAGTCGGTTCTTCGAGGCCACCGCTGCCCGGCTGGTCGCGGAGGCTCAGGGCGCGTTTGCCCGCAATCGTCCCGAGGGTGATGCCTGGGCATTCCGCCACTTGCTGGCTGCCCATGCCGTCGCCCCCGCCGCAGCGAAGGACGCGCTATACGGTGCCGTCGTCGATAACCTCAACCTGCACAAGGTCATCGAAGTCCCATCGGCTGTCATCGGTGTGGCTCCAGGACAGCAGCGGCTGGCGACCGCAGCCGACGACGGGACCGTCCGGATGTGGAACGCGGATACCGGAGCGCAGGTAGGTGATCCCCTTGCCGGGCACACCGGCACGGTGTGGAGTGCAGCATTCAGCCCGGACGGCAAGCGGATTGCCACCGGAGGCGCCGACGGGACGGTGCGGCTGTGGGATGCCGGCACCGGCCGGCCGGTAGGTCAGCCTCTTGCCGGGCACACCGCCATGGTGCAGCGCGTCGCTTTCAGTCCGGACGGCTCGCGCATCGTGTCGGGCGGCTGGGACCACTCGGTGCGGTTGTGGGATGCCAATAGCGGTCAGCCGGTAGGGGTTCCGCTGACCGGACATACCGGTGCCGTCACCAGTGTGGCGTTTGGTCCTGACGGCACCCGCGTCGTGTCGGGCAGTACCGATCAGACGGTACGACTCTGGGACGCCATCGCAGGCCAGCCAGTGGGTGCTCCGCTGGCCGGGCACACCGGCGATGTCGAAAGCGTGGCGTTCAGCGCCGACGGTGGGCGTATCGCGTCGGGAAGTGCTGACCAGACGGTGCGGCTATGGGATGCCAATACCGGTCAGCCGGTGGGGGATCCGCTGACGGGACACTCCGACTGGGTCGAGAGCGTGGGGTTCAGCCCGGACGGTACGCGGATCGTTTCGGGCGGTCGCGACCAGACAGTGCGCCTGTGGGACGCCGGCACGGGGCAGCCGGTGGGGGTTCCGTTGACCGGACATACCGGCTGGGTGATGAATCTGGCGTTCAGCCCGGACGGCACGCGCGTCATGTCGGGCAGCTACGACAATTCGGCCCGGGTGTGGGACGTCCGCGCAGGTCTGACCGGTCACACCGACACTGTGAGCAGCGTGGCGTTCAATGCGGACGGTACGCGGATAGTGTCGGGCAGCTACGACAAGACCCTGCGGCTGTGGGATGCGAAAACCGGTCAGCCGGTGGGGGATCCGTTGGCCGGGCATTCCGGCTGGGTCGAGAGCGCGGCATTCAGTCCGGACGGTAGTCGAATAGTCTCGGGCAGCAACGACGGCACATTGCGGGTATGGGATGCCGCCAGCGGTGAGACAGAAAATGACATGGACACCGGCAGTCGCGTGCTGAGTGTGGCGTTCAGTCCGGATGGTAAGCGGATTGTGTCGGGTGGGGCCGACGAGACGTTGCGGGTGTGGGATGCCGATTCTGGTGAGCCGGTGGGTGATCCGTTGACGGGCCACACCGACGACGTGAAGAGTGTGGCGTTCAGTCCCGATGGGACGCGGATTGTGTCCGGTGGGGCCGACGAGACGTTGCGGGTGTGGGATGCCGATTCTGGTGAGCCGGTAGGCGATCCGCTCACCGGACACACCGGTCAGGTCACGAGCGTGGCGTTCAGCCCGGACGGTAAGCGCATTGTCTCGGCCAGCAACGATGACACGCTGCGATTCTGGGACGTTGCAACGGGCCGGGCGCTGGGTGATCCGCTCACCGCGAACACCGTCGAGGTGAAGAGTGTGGCGTTCGGTGCGGACGGCACGCGAATTGTGTCGGGCCACCTCGACCACACCGTTCGGCTCTGGCCGGCCGTCGCGAGCCCGACAGATCTTTGTGGGAAACTCACGACGAACATGAGCCGCGAAGAGTGGGCCGAGTCCGTGGCGCCCGACATCGACTACGTCGAGACCTGTCCCGGATTACCGCCGGCCCCAGATATGTGATGGCGTCTCTTAGCTGACCGACTTCTGCAGGAACTGACTGTCGAGGAACGTGGCGTAGTCGGGCAGTTGAGTGTCCGGATCGATGGACTTCTGGGTCTTGGCCCACGCCCCGAGTTCGGCCAGCTTGCCCGCCAGGTCCGGCTTCAGCTGGAGCGTGAAGTCGAACTCGCCGAGCACGGTGCCCAGCAGCACGGGGTCCAGTTGGGTGGCTTTGGCCACCGCGTCGGTGGCGGCCTTGTCGTGCTCGGACAGGGCAGTGCCGGCGTCACCGAGCGCGGCGAGGAAGGCGCTGATCGCCTTGCCCTTGGTCGTGACTGCCGACTCGGTGGCGACGAACAGGCTGTGCTGGTTGTAGGTTCCGCCGGTCAGCGCCACGGCGTCGTCGCCGAGGGTCTTGATGGTCTGCGCCTGATACGGCTGGAAGATCGAGACGGCGTCGACGTTGCGCTGGGTGGCCGCGGTGACGATCGCCGACGGGGCGACCTGGACCAACTCAGCCTTGATGTTGTTCTGGGCCAAGGCGTTCGACACGTAGTAGGCAGCACTCGTGCCCAGTGGAGTGCCGATCGACTTGCCGGCCAGATCCGCGACGGTGTTGATACCGGCGCTGCGCCGGGCGACGATGCGCGATCCTTCCCAGCGGGATCCGTCGGCGATCACCCGCAGAGTGGGGGTGCGGGTCAGTGCGGCCGAGGTCGGCACATCGGCGGCGGTCGTGATGTCGACCTGGCCGGCGGCCGCGGCCTGCAATGCCTCGACACCGGACTGGAAGTTCACCACCTTGACGTCCACGTTGTGCTTGCCGAACAGGCCGGTGTCGGCGGCGACGGGGATCTGCGCCCAGGACGGGTCGACGACGAACCCGACGGTGAGTTGATCGGCGTTCGCGGTGCCCGTGTCAGAGCAGGCGGTGCCTGCGACAGTGAGGGCGGCGGCGGCGACTGCTGCGGCGACGATGCGCCGAAGGGGGGTCTTCACGGATGGATTCCTTTGTGGGGGAGTCGGATTGCGGGCGGAGGATCAGTGCACGGCGTGGTCGATGCCGAGCTGGTGGTGCAGGGTCTTGCGGATCTCGCTGTAGCCCGGCTGGTCTGCCAGTGCGTCGGCCGGTCGGGGCCGGCTCAGCGGGTTGGTGATCTGATCGACGATCTGCCCGTCGCGCAGCACGCTGACGGTGTCGCCGAGCCGGATCGCCTCGTCGATGTCGTGCGTGACGAAGACGATCGTGCGGTTCAACCGGGTCCACAGATCGATCAGCAGATCCTGCATGCGCAGGCGAGTCAGTGCGTCCAGCGCCGCGAACGGTTCGTCCATCAACATCACGGTCGGCTCCCCGGCCAGCACCCGGGCGATGCTGACGCGCTGCCGCATACCACCGGACAACTCGCCGGGGCGCTGGGCGGCCACCTCGTCACGCAGGCCCACCAGGTCGAGCAGTTCGCGAATCTTTTCCCGGCGTTCGGATTTTGACAGTCGGCGGGCCGCCAGGGCGAAGTCGATGTTGTCGGCGACCGTCATCCACGGGAACAGCACGTCGCGCTGGAAGGCGACGCCGCGTCGGGGATGCGGGGCAGTGACGGCCTCGCCATTGTCGGTCACCGAACCCGCGGTAGCGGTGATGAGACCGGCCAGGCAGTGCAACAGTGTCGATTTCCCGCTGCCCGACGCGCCGACCAGGACGGAGAAGGACCCGTCGGGGATGGTCAGGGAAATGCCCTTGAGGGTGGGCTGCTGCTTTCCGGAGAACCGCACCACGAGATCGTGGGTCTGGATGGCCATCTCAGCGCTCCTCTTGAGCCCAGCGGGTGAACGGGGACGTGACCGACGCGACCAGCAGGTCACACAGGGCGCCGACGATGCCCAAAATGATCAGGCAGAAGATCAGCCGATCGGCCTGGGAGAACAGCTGGGCCTGGGAGATCCGGTACCCGATACCCGCTGTGGTGCCCGTCATCTCGGCCACCACGATGAGTACGAACGCCATCGCGGCACCCACCCGCAGTCCCGACGCGATATCGGGGGCGGCTTCGGGCAACACCACCCTGGACAAAGTCTGCCGGCGGCCGGCGCCCAGGCAGCGGGCAGCCTTCAGATAGTCGACAGGTGTGCTCGCCAACCCGGTATGGCTGTTGATCCACACCGGGACGAAGACGCCGAGCGCGATGACCAGGAGCTTGCTGTTCTCGCCAAGCCCGAACCACAGGATCGCCAGCGGGACGAGACCGATCGTCGGGATCGGGGAGAAAACCCGGAGCACCGGTTGCAGCAGGTTGCGCCCCGCCGTGGTGGTCGCGGTGAACACCGCGACGACGATCCCCACCGACGCGCCGATCGCGAAACCGACTGCCGCCCGGCCCAAGCTGGCAAGAATGTCATCGGCCAACAGCCCCTCGGTCCACAGGGTGTGCCCGGCCGCGAGGATCTCCGGGACGCTGGGGAACAGCTGCCGCGGGAACCGCCCGGTCGCCACGATCAGCGACCACAACGCCGCGGCGATCCCCAGCCCGGCCAGCGTCCAGCCGAGGACACCCAACCGCGCGAACGCCGCGCGCCACCGTGTCGTGCCCACGCTGCGCGGAGGGCCCACTGCGGGCGTGCGGAGCGCCAAACCGGCTGTCATGGACGGCTTTCTGCTTCAACGCCCACTGCCCGCAACGGTTCGCGTGCCGTGCCCGCAGGTACCCAGTCGAACGGCACGGCCTGTGAGCGGTACACCAGCGCGGTCCGGGTGAGCCGGTCGACCCCGGGCACCCTGGTCTGCTTGACCTCGGGCTCACCGGCGACGCCGTAGCCTTCGTACGGACTGTGGTACTCCCACACCACGTCACCATCCGCGGTGATCTGGAACAACCGGCCCTGCATGCCCTCGGTGATCAAGGTGTTGCCGTTGGGCAGTCGCTGGGCATTGCTGACGAAGGAACTGAAGAAAGTCCAGGACGGCAGGCCGGAATCTTCAGCGGTGTACTGCCATACGATTTCCTTTGTGACCGGATCGATTTCGAGGATCCGTGAACCGGCGTAGATGCCCAGCGGTGCGGGCGGGTATCCGGCGCCGCCCTGGTTGTCGAACACCAGGATGTTGCCTGCTCCGGGAAGGCCCGGGGCGATCATGTGCGGGTTGTGCTGACCTGAGGTCTGATCGACCGGACGAGGCACCTTGTGCACGTTGATCCGCTGGTGCTGTGCACCGAACTCGGCCTCGTGGTACGGGCCCAGTTTCCATGCGACCTTGCCGGACGTCTTGTCGATCAGCGCGATGATGTTGGCCTTGCGGAAGCTGATCAGGATGTTGTCGGGGTGGAAGGCGGAGTCCGGATCGTCGACGTACCACCGATTGGGCCCCAGTGTCTTGGCGCTGTTCATCTCCAGATAACCCCAGGGATCGTCGGGGTCTCGGGCGACGGTCTGGCGCAAGGCATTCCAACCGTCCGCGGAGAACCCGAACTCATCGAGGTGGTCCCCGGCCAGCCACTGCCAGACGATCTCACCCTCGGGTGTGACTTCGTAGAGCCCCTGATCGCCGACCGTGTGCTCGTCGAGAGCGGGCACCACGCGGGGAACCGTCACGAGAATCAGACGATTGCCGTTGGGCAGCAGCTCCCAGTCGTGGTTCTGCCGGGCCGCGCCGTCCGGCGCCTGTGTGCCCCACTCCCAGACGATCTCGCCGTCCCAGTCGAGCTGGCCGACGGTGCCGTTGGCGTAGATGCCGCCGCGGGCATCACCGCTGTCGGACAACTGCACTCCGACATCGCCGAGGCGGCCGTCGTTGAGTGCGGGATCCAAAATGCGGGGCGGCACACCGGCATACGGCCACTCGTGCACCACGGTGCCGTTGAGGTCGATCACGCGGGTGACTCCGTCGGCGCCGGTGAACAGGACGTAGCTGTCATGGACGAGTTCGGGATCGAGGTAGCTGACTCCGTTGTGACGTACAAATGCCATGTCAGTTACTCCACCAATGTCCGGTTACAACCACGGGTCCTCCTCGTTACGGTTCTAATCGATTAGCGTAGGCAGGCGAAGCGTCGGCGGAACCGTCACAATCGAGGTGATTCAAACTCTTACGAGCGGCCATCGACGAGCGGAGGGTCCACCCGTTGTGAGTGGGAAACGTCCGACCCTGGCAGATGTCGCCGGCCGCGCCGGCACCTCGACGGCGGTGGTGAGCTATGTGCTCAACAACGGGCCGCGTCCGGTCTCGGACTTCTTGCGGGCCAAGGTGCTCCGTGCGATCGACGAGTTGAACTACCGGCCCGATGTCCGGGCCAGGGCGTTGCGCCGGTCTCGGCGCTGGCGGCAGATCGGCCTGTTGGTTCCCGATCTCACCCTGCCGTTGTTCGGCCAGTTCGTGGGTCGCATCGAAGTCGAAGCCCGAGCGCGGGATCACCTGACCCTGATCGGCAACACCGGATACGACCCGGAGCGGGAACTCGAATTCGCCACCGCCTTCACCGAGGTCGGCGTCGACGGACTGCTCGTGGTCGGCGCGGCGAACGCTCCAGAAACGGCGAAACTCTGTCAGCAGGAACGTATTCCGGTGGTGTGGATGCACAACATCCGCGGGGAGGTGGAGGCCGAGATCGTCGGGGTGGATCACGTGAAGGCCGGCGAACTGCTCGCCCGGCACCTGCTCGACACCCACGGTTGTCGCGACGTGGCCTTCGTCGGCGGTTTCACCCAGGCCGACGTCCGTCTCGGCGACCGGGAAACCGTGCAGCAGCGTTTCAAGGGTGTCGCCGCTGTGATCGGTCGCGATGTTCCGGTCATCCGGACCGATCTCACTCCGGAGGGTGCCTATGCCGCGGTCGCTGAGTATCTGGTTCCCGGGCAACGTATCCCGCGTGCGTTGGTGGTCGGCACCTATGGCCAGTCGGCGGCCACCAACCGGGCGATCGCCGATGCGGGGCTGCGAGTCCCGGACGACATCCGGGTGGTCGGGTTCGACGGCGCCGCGACCGACTACGGACGGCTTCGGCTCACCGTGGCGCAACAGCCCGTTAATGCCTTGGCCCGGCTGGCGCTGGGCCGGCTGCTCGGAGAAGCTCAACCCGTCGAGGTTCTGGACCCGTCACTGCGAATCGGCGATACCTGCGGGTGCGGTCCAGGCCAGAGTTGACGGCAACAGTTCGGGCCGCCGAGCCGAGTAATATCCGTCACATAACTCAATACGTCGATGACGCGCTGTGGGAGAACCTCCGCTTTCCGGAGGCGCCGTAGGAGCAAATCCTCCCCGGGAATCTCTCAGGCCCCAATACCGCAGCGTCGAGACAACTCTGGAGAACAGCGCGGCCGTGTCCGTCGCGCTTACCGAAGGTGAAAGGCGCGACGCGCCAAAACTCTCAGGTTTCAGGACAGAGCGGGGAGGTGTAACCACACGATGCATCACTCGTGATGCCCAGCGACCGGAGCACCTCATGACCAGCGTGTTCGACCTGTTCTCGGTGGGGATCGGCCCGTCGAGCTCACACACCGTGGGCCCCATGCGGGCGGCCGGCATGTTCGTCGAGGAGCTTGTCGATCGCGGCGCGGTCGATGATGTCGCCGAGGTCCGGGTGGATCTGTTCGGCTCACTCGCGGCGACCGGTGCGGGCCACGGCACGATGCCGGCCATTCTGCTGGGTCTGGAGGGCTACCGGCCCGAGACGATCGAGACCGACGAGATGCAACGGCGCCTCGCCGCCATCCGCGCCGAGGGCGAGATCCGGGTGGCGGGCCGGGTGACCATCGCGTTGACCGAGTCCGACATGCGCCTGCAACCGGGCCGCCGGCTGGCCCAGCACCCGAACGCCATGACGTTGACCGCATTCGGGGCCGCAGGCGACGTCATCTACCGCGAGACATACTTCTCGGTCGGCGGGGGATTCGTCGTCACCGAAACCGAACCGGCGCAGCATGATACGACGCAATCGGAGACGCCCGGCTCCTTCCACTCGGCCGCCGATCTACTGGCCCTCACCGAGCGGGACGGGCTGTCGGTCAGCCAGGCGATGATGCGGCACGAGTGCGTGTTTCGAAGCGAAGCCGAGGTGCGGGAACGTCTGCTGCAGATCCGCGACGTCATGGTCGCGTGCCAGGCCAACGGGATGTCCCGCGACGGCTATCTGCCGGGCGACCTGCGGGTCCGGCGTCGTGCCAGGGACTGGTTCGTGCGGCTCGACGCCGAGGATCCGCAGCGTGATCCGGCTTTCGCCGAGGACTGGGTGAACCTCGTCGCGCTCGCGGTCAACGAGGAGAACGCGTCGGGCGGCCGGATCGTGACCGCGCCGACCAACGGTGCGGCCGGGATCATCCCGGCGGTCCTGCACTACGCGTTGCACTACACGCCGGCCGGAAAGGCCGACCCGGACGACACCACCATCCGTTTCATGCTGACCGCCGGGGCGATCGGTTCGCTGTACAAGGAGCGGGCCTCGATCTCGGGTGCGGAGGTCGGTTGTCAGGGTGAGGTCGGCTCCGCCGCGTCGATGGCCGCGGGCGCCCTGGCCGAAATCCTCGGCGGCACACCGCAACAGGCAGAGAATGCCGCCGAGATTGCCATGGAACACAGCCTCGGCCTCACATGCGATCCGATCGGCGGGCTGGTGCAGATTCCGTGCATCGAACGCAACGCGATCTCGGCGGGCAAGGCGATCAACGCCGCCCGCATGGCACTGCGGGGAGACGGGACCCACCGGGTGAGCCTGGATCAGGTCATCGAGACGATGCGTGCTACGGGCATGGACATGAGCGCCAAGTACAAGGAGACATCCACGGGTGGGCTGGCGGTCAACGTCGCCGTCAACGTCGTCGAATGCTAATGGTGCAGAAGCGCGCGCAGCGCGACGGCCGCGGGGTCGTTGCCGAAGTGCTCGACGACCTGCACCTGGACTTCGCCGACGACACCACCGAGGATCGCACCGACCGCGATCATGGTCGGCTCGTCGTCCTTGAACACCGGCCGCAGGATCGACTCGTACTCCTCATTGGTGAGCTGCCCCATCTTGTCGATGATGGTCTGCTCGAGGTCCAGCGCGTTCATGGCGTAGTCCTGAGCCTCGACCAGTGTGGTGGGCAGCCGCTCGAGCACCACCTTCACCATGTTGTCCTTGAGGGCGTTGTACCGCCGTGTCCCGACGGCGAATTTCACCAGCGGGGTGGCGATGCCGGTCTGCGCGTCGATGGCCGCCGCGACCTCCTTGCCGACCAACGCGAACAGCTTGTCGGAGCCCGGGCCGCGTAACACGCCGTCGAACAGGATCTCCGGTGAGAACAGGTCCTCGGCCAGGATGCGCGCGTAGTCCTTGGTGATCTGCTCGCGTTCGGCGTGCAGCAACCCCTGGAACGGGATGAAGCCGAGATACTTCGTGGGCCGCACGGGTCGGAACAACATGTTGAGCGCGATGTAGTCGCTGATCAGACCGACCCCGAAGCCGAAAGCCGGCATGATCCAAGGATTCTGGAACAACGCCCACGCCACCATCTGGACCACGCCGATCACGAGTCCGAAGTAGATGCCGCTGCGACGGACGAAAGCCATCGCGTTGTCGCCGAGCCCGCGCATCAGCTTGTTGAGCTTGTCCTTGTTGCGGACCAGTGTCGTGACGGCCAGGTACTGGATGTCGACGAACCGGTTGAGGTCCGACCGCATCTCGGTGAGCATCTTCTCCACGACGATCGATGTCTGGTCGTGGATACGCGACATGATCGCTTTGCGCGCGGCATCGGGCAGCGAATCCCAGAGCCCCGGGCGGATCTGCTCGGCGATGTCGCGGGAAATCTCGTCGACCGCCTGGGTCAGAGGCCCGCGCAGTGCGTCGACGGCCTCTCTGGCATCGACCTTCTCCAGCAGCTCCTCCGGTCTCAGCAGCTTCTGGGTGAGCAGCTCGATGGTCTTGGACCCGACCTTGCCCGCGCGGCGGGGCACGATGCCCTGCCAGCCGACCGGGCCGATGCCCTTGAACTCCATCGGCCGGTACAGCATCTCCAGCGCGACGATCTTGGTGCTCCAACCGACGAAGGCGGCCACGAACGGCATGGAGAGATAGATCAGCCAATTGACGCCGAAATCGGCCTTGATCTCCTGCCAGGTCTGGATGGCGAGGATTGTCTCGGCTGTTCTCATGCGCGATCCGCCTTCGGCTTCTCGCTGCCGGCCATGCGGTTACGAACCGTCCCGTTGCACCGCAGCCTCCCACAGGCCGCGACCCAGACCCGACAGCGTCAGGGTCAGCTTCTCCACCCGGGCGGTGAGTGGCCCGCGCGATGCACTCTTGACGGCCTTCAACACCATGGGCTCGGCCATGAGCACCTCGTATTCCGCCTTCTGTGCCGGATCCTCCGGGCCGGTCTCGACCAGACCCAGTGACAACAGATGGCCGACGTACTGGGGAACCATGGCGGGCAGCGCCACATTGGCGGTGCGACCGATGAGGCACGCGTTCTCCAGGACGGCCTGCCCCGGGGTCCGGGCCCGCGTCCAGGTGTAGACGTTGACCAGCGGCGAAGCCGCGCCCTCCGACAGCGCGCCGATGATTCGTGCTTCATCGGCCACCAACTGGTCGAGGAGGCGGTGGTAGAGCTCGACCTGGCTACCGGTGGTGCTCTGGTCCAGGGCGCGGTCCAGCAACCGGTCCATCTTGGTGTTCAGTGAGTCGGCGGTCGGCTCCTCCGGTGTGGCGATCGGCGCCGGACGCGACGTCGATTCGATGGCCTCCAACCGGTTCTTCACCAGGGTGGCCAGTTGCTCCTCGCCCCAGGCGGCCAGCTTCATGCTCGTCTTCGCGGCGTCGAGCGCCCGATCGGCGATCCCGAACGGGTCGTACCGCTTCGGCACGAGCGGCCGGGGATTGCGCGGGGTCCGGATGGCAATGGCGATGTCGCCGACCGGCGTGGCCCACCTGAACGCCCGGCGCTGGTAGCCGTGCTTGGCGGGCTTGTCCTCGGGCACGTTCGGTTCGGGTCTGGTTATCTCGTCTGCCATCGCCGGTCGATCCCCCTCAGTGGCTGTCGCGCCCCTGGGGGCGACGGTATGAGCCGATGTCGAGCCGTGGTCGGGCCGACCGGCGGCATCTGATTATGGGGCACGGTACCCGGCCTGGGCGGAGGCGAGTGCCGTCGCGAACCGTCCGGGAAGAAACCCGCGATCCCGGGAACAAATCCGCCGAAACGCCCGTTGACCACATCGACAGCAAGTTGAGTGACATTGACTCAAGTCTGGGTTGACAATCTATGCTCGCCCAGAGCAAGCTTGAGCGCAGTCCGCTCAGACCCCGATATCTATCAGGAGGCAACACCATGGCTCGTGCGGTCGGCATCGACCTCGGGACCACCAACTCATGCGTCGCGGTTCTGGAGGGTGGCGACCCCGTCGTCGTCGCGAACTCCGAGGGCTCCCGGACCACCCCGTCGGTTGTCGCATTCGCGCGCAACGGCGAGGTGCTGGTCGGCCAGCCCGCCAAGAACCAGGCCGTGACCAACGTCGACCGGACCATCCGTTCGGTCAAGCGTCACATCGGCAGCGACTGGACCGTCGAGATCGACGGCAAGAACTACACCGCGCAGGAGATCAGCGCGCGTGTGCTGCAGAAACTGAAGCGCGACGCCGAGGCGTACCTCGGTGAGGACATCACCGACGCGGTCATCACCGTGCCCGCGTACTTCAACGACGCCCAGCGTCAGGCCACCAAGGAAGCCGGTCAGATCGCCGGCCTCAACGTGCTGCGCATCGTCAACGAGCCGACTGCGGCCGCACTGGCCTACGGCCTGGACAAGGGCAGCAAGGAACAGACCATCCTGGTCTTCGACCTCGGTGGCGGCACGTTCGACGTCTCGCTGCTGGAGATCGGCGACGGAGTCGTCGAGGTGCGTGCCACCTCCGGTGACAACCACCTCGGTGGCGACGACTGGGACGACCGGATCGTCGAATGGCTGGTCGACAAGTTCAAGTCCACCAGCGGCATCGACCTGACCAAGGACAAGATGGCGATGCAGCGGCTGCGTGAGGCTGCTGAGAAGGCCAAGATTGAGCTCTCGAGCTCGCAGAGCACCTCGATCAACCTGCCCTACATCACCGTCGACGCCGACAAGAACCCGCTGTTCCTCGACGAGCAGCTGACCCGCGCCGAGTTCCAGAAGATCACCCAGGACCTGCTGGACCGCACCCGTCAGCCGTTCCAGTCGGTGATCAAGGACGCCGGCATCTCGGTTTCCGAGATCGACCACGTCGTGCTGGTCGGTGGCTCGACCCGCATGCCCGCCGTCACCGAACTGGTCAAGGAACTGACCGGTGGCAAGGAGCCCAACAAGGGCGTCAACCCCGACGAGGTTGTCGCGGTGGGCGCCGCGCTGCAGGCCGGCGTGCTCAAGGGCGAGGTGAAAGACGTTCTGCTGCTTGACGTCACCCCGCTGTCCCTCGGTATCGAGACCAAAGGCGGCGTGATGACCAAGCTGATCGAGCGCAACACCACCATCCCCACCAAGCGGTCCGAGACCTTCACCACGGCTGACGACAACCAGCCGTCCGTGCAGATCCAGGTCTTCCAGGGTGAGCGCGAAATCGCTTCGCACAACAAGCTGCTCGGCTCCTTCGAGCTCACCGGTATCCCGCCGGCCCCCCGCGGCGTGCCGCAGATCGAGGTCACCTTCGACATCGACGCCAACGGCATCGTGCACGTCACCGCCAAGGACAAGGGCACCGGCAAGGAAAACACGATCAAGATCCAGGAAGGCTCCGGCCTGTCCAAGGAAGAGATCGACCGGATGATCAAGGACGCCGAGGCGCACGCGGAAGAGGACAAGAAGCGTCGCGAAGAGGCCGATGTCCGCAACCAGGCCGAGTCGCTGGTCTACCAGACGGAGAAGTTCGTCAAGGAACAGCGTGAGGCCGAAGGCGGGTCGAAGGTTCCCGAGGAGACCTTGACCAAGGTCGACGGTGCCATTGCCGAGGCGAAGACGGCGCTGGAAGGCAGCGACATCTCTGCGATCAAGTCGGCGATGGAGAAGCTCGGCGTCGAGTCGCAGGGCCTGGGCCAGGCGATCTACGAGGCCACCCAGGCCGAGCAGGCCGCCGGTGGACCCGACGGAGCTGCCGGCTCGTCCAGCGCGGACGACAACGTCGTGGACGCCGAGGTTGTCGACGATGATCAGGAGACCAAGTGAGCGGTGATGAGGCCCGCCGAAGAGCATCGGACGAAGTCGATACGCACGAGCCGGTGACCATCACCGACAAACGGCGCATCGATCCCGACACCGGTGAGGTTCGTGAGCAGGCGCCGGCCCCTGGTGGGCCGGCGTCGGCCGCCTCCGAAGCCGGAGAGTCGGCGAGCGATAGCGACGAGGTCGCCGAGCTCAAGGCCACGCTGCAACGCGTGAAGGCCGAATACGACAACTACCGCAAGCGGGCACTGCGCGATCAGCAGGTCACCGCCGAGCGAGCCAAGTCCGGCGTCATCACCCAGTTGCTGGGTGTGCTCGACGACCTGGACCGTGCTCGCAGCCACGGTGACCTGGAATCCGGACCGCTCAGGTCGGTGGCCGACAAGCTGGTCAGCGCCCTTGAAGGACAGGGCCTTTCCTCATTCGGCTCCGAGGGTGACGAGTTCGACCCGTCACTGCACGAGGCTGTGCAGCACGAGGGCGAGGGCACCCATCCCGTGGTCGGGACCGTGATGCGCCGTGGCTACAAAATCGGTGACCAGGTGGTCCGGCACGCCCTCGTCGGTGTGGTCGACACGGTGCCCGAGTCCGAGCCCGAGGCCGACGCCGGTAACGATTCCCCGTCGGGGACAGCGGATAACGCTGACGCCGCCGGTGATCAGGCCGCAGAATCAGACAACTAGACAATCCAACTAGAGAGAAGAGGTAAGGAGGTGGCGCATGGCCCAACGCGAGTGGGTCGAGAAGGACTTCTACAAGGAGCTCGGCGTCTCCTCTGACGCCAGCGCCGACGAGATCAAGAAGGCCTACCGGAAACTGGCCTCCGAACTGCATCCCGACCGCAATCCCGATGCGGGAGCGGCAGAGCGGTTCAAGGCCGTTTCCGAGGCGAACAGTGTTCTGTCGGATCCCGCGAAGCGCAAGGAGTATGACGAGACCCGCCGGCTGTTCGCCGGGGGTGGGCGTCGGTTCAACCCGGGTGGGAACTTCAGTGGCGGATTCGGTTCCGACGGAGCCGAATTCAACCTGGGTGACCTGTTCGACGCGGCCGGCCAGAGCGGCGGCGCAAACATCGGTGACCTCTTCGGCGGGCTGTTCGGGCGCGGTGCACAACCGCGTCCGAGCCGGCCACGCCGGGGCAATGACCTGGAAACCGAAACCGAGCTGTCCTTCTTGGAAGCCACCAAGGGCGTGGCCATGCCGCTCCGGCTGACCAGCCCGGCACCCTGCACCAACTGTCATGGCAGTGGTGCGCGGCCGGGTACCAGCCCCAAGGTGTGCCCGAACTGCAACGGCTCGGGTGTGGTCAACCGCAACCAGGGCGCGTTCGGATTCTCCGAACCCTGCACCGAATGTCGGGGCAGCGGCTCGATCATCGAGCATCCCTGTGGCGAATGTCAGGGCACCGGCGTCACCACCCGGACCCGCACGATCAACGTGCGGATTCCTCCGGGCGTCGAGGACGGTCAGCGCATCAGGCTGGCCGGCCAGGGTGAGGCCGGGCTACGAGGTGCGCCCTCGGGCGATCTCTACGTCACCGTGCATGTGCGCCCCGACAAGGTGTTCGGGCGCGACGGCGACGACCTGACTGTCAGCGTGCCGGTCAGCTTCCACGAATTGGCCCTGGGAACAACGCTTTCCGTTCCCACCCTGGACGGCAAGGTCGGCGTGCGCGTGCCCAAGGGCACCTCCGACGGCCGGATCCTGAGGGTGCGCGGCCGCGGGGTGCCCAAACGCTCCGGCGGGCATGGTGACCTGTTGGTCACGGTGAAGGTCGCGGTGCCGCCGAACCTGGAAGGTGAAGCGGCAGAGGCGCTGGAGGCCTATGCGAAAGCCGAGAGGGCCAGCGGTTTCGATCCGCGGGCCGGATGGGCAGGCAACATATGAGCCAGCGGAAAGAGGAAGCTCGCACATTTTTGATCTCGGTGGCCGCCGAGCTGGCTGGTATGCACGCGCAGACCTTGCGTACATACGACCGGCTCGGCCTGGTCAGCCCGCAGCGTAGTTCCGGCGGCGGGCGCCGCTACTCCGAGCGCGACGTCGACCTGCTCCGTGAGGTGCAGCGGTTGTCGCAGGACGAGGGCGTCAACCTGGCCGGCATCAAGCGCATCATCGAACTGACCAATCAGGTCGACGCGTTGCGCGCACGGGTTGCCGAGTTGACGCAGCAGGTCGAACAACTCAGCGATCAGCGCCGCGATGTTTCGGTGGCGTCCAAAGCTGTGGTGCTGTGGCAGCCCGCCGCTCGGCGGCGACATAGGCCGTAGAGCCGCTCGGCGGCGACATAGGCCGTAGAGCCGCGGCGCTAGCCGACCTTTATCGAAAAGATGGCCGTCTCCGGACTTCCCGGGGCGGCCATTCTGTATTTCCCCCGCCGCAAGGCATCGGTGGGTGCGGTCATCGGCTCGATGCCCACCACGTTGTCGCTGAGCGGAGCGAACAGCTGCGCGGCGGGATACCCCGCGCCGAAGGTGACCTCGACCCGGTGGGTTCCGCCCGAGAGCGTGAACGCCGCACCCTCGTCGACGCCATCGAATCCGTCGTCGAGTTCGGTGGTGCTCAGCTGCCTCGGCCCACCCGGCCACTTTTCGGATTCGCCGGTGGGCAGGCCCCGCTCATCCACGAGCAGATGCCGCATCGAGGGGGTCTGCAACTGCCAATCCCCGCGCGGCACACCGGGAATCGTCAGGTATGGGTGATAGCCGTAACACAGCGGCACGGGTTGTTCGGCGGTCGCCGTCACAGTGGTGGCGACGCTGAGCGTGCGATCGGCCAGTGTCACCACCATGGTCAAGCGATGCGGGAAGGGGAAAGTCGCCAGCAGCCGCGGGTGGTTGTCCCAGTCCAGCGCGGCCGTCAACGTGTTCTCGGTATGTTCGACCACCTGCCAGTTCGGATTGGCTGCCAGCACCCCGTGCATCGGTGACCCGTACGCGTCGCCGCGTACCCCGTTGATCCCGGCTGTCACATTCACGATGGTGTCCTCGACGCGGTACCCGTTGGCGCTCAGGCGATTTGCCCATGGGTAGAGGATCGGGATCCCCATCGTCTTGCCGTCGGTCAGGTAGGCCTGCAGCCCGCGCCGCTGGCCCAGGAATTCGACGTCTTCGTCGGCCAGCGAGGTGCAGATCATTCCCGCGGCGGGGACGTACGTTGCCGTAAGAGGAGATGACGGGTCATGCAGGGTGACTGGTTGAACCGCGGCCATGGCGCCAGTCTGGCATCCTCAGCGCGTCAGCGGGTCGTGCTGGATGCGCTCGGCCGGCGCTCCCCGCTCGACCAGGGCGGCTTTGGTCGCGGTGACCATGTCCGGACCACCACAGACCAGGATCTGCCGATCGCCCCAGTTGCCGTATCTGGTCACCACTTCGGCGAGGGTGCCCGTTTGGCGCACATGAAGGCCGCGCGGCGGCTGGACGTCGGGGTATTGGCCGGCCCAGGGTGGATCGGTGCTGTACTCGGACACCGGGGTCACCGACAGCCACGGGTTGGTCGAGGCGATGTGCCACAGCGTTTTCAGGTCGTACAGATCACAGGGGTAGCGGCCGCCGAAGAACAGGTGCACGCGCGGGTTCTCACCGTGCAAGGTCATGTCCATGATGATGTTGCGCAGCGGGGCCAGACCCGTGCTGCCCGCCACCATCAGCACATCTTCGCCGTCGCGGTCGACGTGCAACCCGCCGTGCGGGCTGGACAGGCGCCAGCGGTCCCCGATCTTGGTCTCGGCGACGATCGCGGTGCTCACCATGCCGCCCGGTACCGACCGGACGTGGAACTCGATGCCCCCGGAGCGGTCGGACGGAACCGCCGGACTCAGGTAACGCCACCGGCGCGGCCATTGAGGCACCTGGACGGTGACGTACTGCCCGGGGTGGTAGAACAGCGCCTGATCGAGTTGCAGCCGGATCACCGAGATGTCGCGGTTGACCCGGTGGTGTTCGATGACGGTGCCGTCGCAATAGGCCGGGGACTCCTCGGCGTCGGCCGCCCCGCGCATCACCCCGATGATCAGGGCCACGGCGTCGCGAGTGGCCTCGGCCAACCGGTCGTCCCATTCGGACTCGAGGTGGCTGTGCAGCGAGTTGTACAGCGCATCGTGCATGGAGTCGTAATGACTCTGCGTGACGCCGTACTTGCGGTGGTCTCTGCCGAGCTGAGCCAGGAACGCCACCGGCTCCTCGGCACGCTGCGCGATCAACTCCCCGAACAGCCAGGTCAGGGCGCGGGCAAAGACGTCGCGCTGACTGTTCATGTCGGGCGGGAACAGGTCGCGGGCCGAGAGGTCGGTGGCGAACCACTGGGTGTAGAAGTTGCGGATCAGCGTCGCGGAGCCCTGCTCGGGGTCGACGGCGCTCTGCAATGTCTGCAGCGCTTCACGGTCATCGAGTCCCACGGAGTCGCAGTCTAGGCGCGGGGGGTCCGGGCCGCCGCAATGCGGCGATGATCACCAATGACAGCCCGGCGAGGGCCCAGCAACTGAGCACGATGAGCGCCAGGTCTGCGCCTGCACCGCCGAAGTAGGCGGTGGATCGCAGCAGCGTGGCGGTGGCGCCTTGCGGCAACAGCTGGCCGAGCTGGCCCCAGCCGGCCGGCAGCATCTCCGGGGCGGATGTCAACCCCGACAGCGGGTTGCCCAGCAGCAAGGCCAGCGCGGCGCCCACACCCAGGCCGACCTTGCCGAACAGTGAGCCGAGGCCGAGCATGAACAACCCCGCGGCGGCGATACCGAGGGTGAGCCCTGCGGCCACGCCCCACAAGTTCGAGTCGATCGAGCCGAACACGTAGTAGAGCAGGGCCGCCACCGTGGTGCCAGCGAGTGCGCAGAACACGATGGCGGCGGTCAGGCGCGTCCACACCTCGCGGCGCAAGACCAGCACCAGTGCGATGGCCGGCAGCATCCCGGCCAGGGTGATCGGCAGGGCAGAGGCGGCCAGACCGGTGCCGCGCGGATCCTGACTGGTCGGCGGGGCGAGATCCTCGGTGTGAAGGGCTACCCCGGAATGCGCGGCGATGCCGGTGCCGATCTGGGTGAGCAGTTGCGCGACGGCCGGGCTGCCTCCGGTGGCGGTCAGCAGGGTCGGGCCCTGCGGACCGAAAGCTATGCCGCCGTAGACATTTCGATTGAGGATCGCCTCACGAAGGGACTCCTCGCCGGGGTAGTAGGTCACCGCGAAAGCGCCGGGAGCCTGTTGTTCCAGGCGCTCGGCGATCTGACTGGTGGCGGCCTGGGGTCCGGCGGCGCCGATCGGGACGTCGTGCGGTTTGGAGCGTGATGCGGGCAGGGCGAAGGCGATGGCCACGACGGCGATCGCGATGGTCAGCACGGCCACGATGCCCGCTGCCCGTAGAGCGGCGGGTGGTTGGTGTTCGGGAGCCGCGTGGTGGACGGGGGTGGGGGCTTGGGTCGAGAACATCGTTCCCTCTTTTCATCCGACGTTGAATTAATCGGTTGATGTGAGGGTAAGCCGGGCCGAGTCATTTTTCAACACCTATTGAAATGATAGTGTCGATGCATGGCTTCACCTGGGAATACCGCCACGAGACGGGGGCGCCGTCAGGGCGACCCAGTGTCGCGCGACGCGGTGTTGGCAGCAGCCAAGCAGCGGTTTGCGGCCGAGGGATACGAGAAGACGACGCTCCGCGCCATCGCCGCGGATGCGCACGTCGACGCGTCGATGGTGCTGTATCTGTTCGGCTCGAAGGCCGACCTGTTCCGGGAGTCGCTCCGGCTGATCCTGGATCCCGACGTGCTGGTGGCTGCGCTGGAAGGGCCGCCCGAGGACATCGGCGAACGCATGGTTCGCGTCTATCTGAAGATGTGGGAGACGCCCGACACCGCGGCCAGCATGCGGGTCATGCTGCAGTCCGCAACGTCGAATTCCGATGCGCACGTGGCATTTCGAACGTTCATGCAGGATTACGTGCTGGCCGCGGTGTCAGGTGTGCTGGGCGGTGGCGAGCAGGCTCGGCTGCGCGCCATGCTCGCCGCGTCGAATCTGGTCGGTACCGCGATGCTGCGCTACGTGATGGCGGTGCCGCCGATGGCGACGCTCGACGGCGAAGAGGTAGTGCGGCTGCTCGCCCCGACGGTGACCCGCTACCTCACCGCCGATCCGGCTGAGCTGGGCCTGCCCGAGTTGTAGACGGTCAGTGCGCCCGGTCGGAGTGACGCGCGATCAGCGCCAGCTCGGCTTCGCCGGCCTGCTCCGGGGTGGCGAACGGCATGTTGGTCCCGACGAAGTCCCGCGCTTCCTGGAAGTCCATACCCTGCTCGACCATCATGTTGACCACGCCGATGTGCACCACTGCCGTCGCCCGCTTGGCGGCGACGCCTGCGACGAAGCGGATCTCGTCTGCCAGCTGAGCCTCCGTCAGCGTGGTCACCTTCGGGTCCAGGTCCACCTGGGCGACTGACCCGTTCAGATAGGCGGTGACGGTGACGGTGCCCGGCGGATTGATGGCCTGAACCACCGGGATCTGTTCTTCGTCCTCTTCGTGGGGCTCGGCGTCCAGGGCACCGAAACCGCCGTCTTCGTGGTCCTCGACTTCGTCGTGGTTGGCGTAGTCATGGACCGCGTCCAAACCGGTGCCGTGGTCGTCGTGGACGTCCAGACCGCTCTGGAAGTCCGGCAGCGCGTCGAGGTCGGACGCGTCGTCCTCGACCTGAGGTGCGCCGAAGTCGAACGCATCGAGGCCGTTGTCGTCATCGGCGTCGTCGTCCCAATCGGAACCGTGAGGCGTCATTCGTTAGTCATACCTGTTGGGGGTCGGTCATCGATTACCTGGTCGGATTTATCACCGTGGATGCATCTGCTTGCCGATGTCGGCGCCGCCTTGCACATCCGTCTGGGCGTAATGCGATGCAGAGATATTCAGCTTCTCCGACATATCCTGCGACACAGCTGCCATTGCCTCGCATGCCGCTGCGCGGGCATCGTTGGCAAAAGCTAGGGCCACGATGCTGGTAGTGCAGATCGAGCCGTGGTTCACCACCATGGAATCAGTGACGCCGTCGGTGATGGTCGCTCCGACCTTGATGTAACCCTGCGCAGTGCGCTGTCGCCTGGACAGCTCGCGGACGTGGGACGCAGTGACGCCGAGTGTGCCGTCAGACATCGATCGATCCCTCTCCAGTACCTGTCGACGTGCCACCGGAGGGGCTCCACGGTGCGGGAGTCGTGTTGCCGTGCGGAGGTGACATAGATCCTGGTGGCGCCCCGGCCGGCCTGGCGCCAGCGGCGACCTCTCGGTAGGCGTTGGCTGCTTTTTGGAACTTCTGCGCATTGTCGGTCGCCAGGTATCCCATTGTCGTCACCGCGCCGAGCACCGGGGGCATTGCTATGGCGACCGCGCTCATCTCGAACGCCATCTGTTGTGCCGGGCCGGTCGGCGGGGTCTTCCCTATGGCAATCGCTATCGGGATACAGACGGTGAGGCAAGTCGCCGCGATGTCGAGGGCCATGCGCGTCTTTTCAAGCTGCCCCGCCTGGCCGGCGATGATGCCCTTTACTTCTGCGTCGATTTTGGCCATCTTCGCGGCGCGGTCCTGCTGCAGATCATTCTGGGCGGCGTACGCGTCCGATCCGCTGCCATGCCACTGCTCGGTGGGCGTCGCGCCCTTCAAAGTGTCCGCGATGGTGTTGAAGTGGTCGGCGCCCTCAGTGAACCGGTCGCCGGTCTCCGGATCGCCGATTCCGCACGTCAACTGGATCCCATTTAGGGCGAGGAGGGCTGCACCGAGGATGGGCGTCCCAAATCCTTTGATCCGTCCTTCCGGAGAACCGTAAGAGCTGAAGCTGGTGGGGGACTTCTTCAGCAAGTGTTCGGCGCCAAGCTCGCTGAGGAGGTGCGTGCCGCCGATTACGTCTGCGCCAAGCCCGGCCTGGGCTACGGCCGCCTCGACAGGGTTCTCCTTGCCCTTCGCGTCCCAGTGCTCTTTGGCACCCTTGCCGGCGAATACGACCTCGATGACCGATTGGACGTGGTCCAGCTTGCTCATTTCCCCCCTCTTCTGCGACTTCGCAAGCCTAACAGCGTGATTACGGGGGTCGGTGCACCAATCTGAGCAGCTGGCGTGTGCCCGCAGCCTGTTCAATAGATGCACTCTAGTTAGACTGCGGGCATGCTGATTCTGGGGGGAGCAGGCATCCCGCTCGGCTCACGTAGTTGGCCCGACACACCAGAAGAAGCTTTGGCTCGCTTCATCGCGATATGCCTGGTGGCGGCCGTGGTTCTCGCGGCCACAGGCGTGTTCTGGTGGTGGTTCGGTGCGAGCCGGCCGAATGCCTACCAGCGACGTTTGGGGCAGGAATCGGCAGAGTTCCGTGCCCGCTGGCCCGCTGACCAGCTGGGCCGTGCGCCCTACGGTGAGTTGGACAAGGAAGCGCAAAGGTGTTGGCTGGTGCTTCTCCTGCTCGAGGAGGGCAAACTGGTGGCTCCCAATTACGAGGAGCGCGCCAAAGAGATTGCCGCCCTGCGTCATTGGATAGGCATAGTGGTGGCCGCGATGAATGCGGCCGCTGCCCGCAATCGGCAGGCCGCCGTTGCGGAAGGGTTCAGGTGACATGGGCACCGAATTCGATCTCGGCTCGTTCATCGAGGGGTCCATTCCCCTTGCGATAATCGCGTTGGTGTGCGGGATTGGAAGCTCGGCTTTCTTCGCTGGGGTCATGTGGTACAGCAGAAGGGCGTCGTATCGAGAGCTCGCGCTGCTGTATACGCACTCGTCGGCATTTTGGGCGCGCTGGCCGGGGGACCGGCTTTGGGTGGCGCCTTACGACGAACTGGCCGCTGAAGCGGACAGGTGCGATCACCTCTTCAGAACCGTAGGCGAAAAATCAATGAGACTGCCTGTGAAAAGGGGGCCGGCGAGAAAGCAGGCAGAAGCCTTACACGCTGAGTTCAGTGAGCAGGTCGAACGCGAGAAAGTCATGTACCAGCAGATGCTCGCCACCGTCCACAGCGCTATGAACTACGCGATCTCTCAGGGCCGTGGCCCGCAGCAGCAGGCCTACCGCGCCTGAATTGCCCTGCCGCGCAAAAACTCAGCTGCCCTCAAAGTGATTGTGCCCCAGGGTATCCACAAACGTAGGACCCTTTAGGCCGAGCTCACTCAGGTATTCACCGGACCAGGTGCCGAATGGCTTGTGCGCCAGGTATTCGTTACGGAACCGGTCATCCTCGGATACCTCGGAAACGCAGAACGAGGGAATCGCCAGATCGACCACGGGCCCGCCGCGCTCAACTTCGGAGAGCAGTAGCGGTGCATTTCGCCCGAGGAACTGGTCGATGATCCAGCCGTCCTCGCCGAGCCACATCGAATAGCGAACCTTCGCGATCACATGTTCGGATCGGCCCACGATCTGGGCCGCAATCAATGGATCGAGTTCCCGCTCGGCTTCGTAGCGGGTGCCCCCGACAGCGGGACCTTTGGCGGTCATGGTCCCCAGCGATTCCTCGCCCAATGCCGCCACGAGCTCGGCGGGCGTGGCATCCAATTCTGCGGGGGCGGGCCCCTGGACGCGGACGCGCACGGCGTATCCGTCGGAGGCGAACAGATATGCCTGGACGATCAGTGCTGGGGCGGGATCCGATGCTGCCACAGCGGGCAATTCGCGGACAAAGAACTTCCGCTCGAATTCGAAATCACCGAAACCGGATTCGGACATGCGCACACCGTAGCCCGATATGCGTCGAAAAGCCTCGGCTACAGGCCGTGAATTCCCTTGTAGAGCACGAGGAGACCGATCACCACCAGAATTGCCGCAACCAACACGGCATGTTGGCGTTCCATCCATTCCTTGAGCCGGGCCAACGCGGGATCCAAGCGCTCGCCGGACACCGCGTACGCCAGGATCGGCAATGCCACTGTCGACCCCGCGGCCGCCACGAAGTAGAGGCCTGCCAGCCAGACTCCGGGTTGGCCGAGGCCGGCCGAGCCGATCGCCAAACCTGCTGCCATGCAGATGAAGAGCACCTTGGGGTTCGCCACGGTTAGTAGTGCGCCCGTGGCGCCCGCGCGAGCGGGAGTGAGTTTGCTCAGGCTCTGCATCCATTTCGGGCTGTGCTCGGATTTTGCCCGGGTGAGCCAGCGGTACACGCCGAACACGATGAGTGCGCTACCTACCACGATGCGCAGCCATGATGCCCATGTCGGTGGTTCGTCAAGCGCGCCGAACAGATTCGACACCCCGACGAAGATGGCGGTCAACGCGAACATGCCGATCAGCCAGCCGGCCAGGAACGCCAACCCGGTCGGTCGGGGGCGGGACGTGTGCAGCACCAGCACCGCCGGGATGATCGACAGCGGTGACAGCGCAACCACCAGCGCCAGTGGGATGAGCTCGGTCAGAACCGAACCCCAGGTTTCCGTCATGGCCGCCCTCTCGATTGCCGTGCCAGTGCAAAACGTAGCAATACGGAATCGCCGTGGTCGTGAATGCTCACCATCGGCCGGCCGTGATGTTCTCGACAGCGTCGGCGGCGTGTTCCGGCCCGCCGTGGGCGTGGATTTCCGTGCGGATGGTGTCGAGGGTGTCCCGGAGCTGTTGCGAGGTCGTGACACCGAGTACCGCGTCGCGGATGTCGTCCACGCTGGGCAGGTGATCGGGCAGGTGTCGGCCGACCCCGATGGTCTCCAACCTGGCCGCGTTGGCCGGTTGATCGACGGCCTGTGGGATCGCCACCATCGGGACGCCGAACCACAGGCCCTCGGTGCACGAACCCATGCCGGCGTGGGTGATGAAGCAATCGGCCTGTCGCAGCACGGCCGGCTGGGGAACGGACTTTCGTGCCTGAACCCACGACGGGACCGCGCCCACGTCAGCGCGGCCGGTCGCCAGCACCAGCCGCCAGCCCTGCCCGTCCAGTGCGTCGATCACGTTGCGGTACACGTCGGCTCGTTCGGTGTAGGCAGTGCCGAAGGCCAGCAGCGCCAGCGGGCCGTCTCCGGCCGGCGGGGTCCAGTCGCCGGCGTCCTCGCGCCGCGGGTCGATGCACGGGCCGACGAAGCGGTAGCGGTCGCCGACCCGATCGGCGTTGCGCTGCATGACCCGTGGGATGAGCACCAGGCAGCGCCGCGGCAGGCCGGTCACCTCGTCGAACGTCAGCCCGGTCCCGGAATCGGCGAGCCACTGGTCGAACGCCTGGCGATAGGCCAGTCCGCCTGGACTGTTGAGGATCGGGTCCAGGATCTCGGCCATGTCCTCGTGATAGCCCTCCCAGGCCACCTCGCTGGGGGAGAGTTGGGCCGACGGCACGCCCCAGCGCGCGGCGGCGACCGGCCCGGCCAAGCCGCCGATGTCGTACAGCACCAAGTCGGGACGGTCGTTGTCGAGGGCGGCATGGACCTGCGGCAGGACATGCACGGCCTCGTCGAGGAACATCCGCATGCCGGCCGCCGGGTCGGAGTCGTCGAAGGTTTCCGGTGCGCCGGGGGCCCCCGGCAGGATGGAGGTGCAGGCGATCACGTCGGCACCGGTCGGGGTGACCAGGTCGGTCAGGTGGCCTCCGACCAGGTAACTGACCCGGTGGCCGCGGCGCACCAGCTCGTGCACGACGGCCAGATGTGGGTACATATGGCTGGGAGCCGATGCGGCGACGACGGCGATGTGGGACGGGGAGGACACGCATCCGAGTGTGCCCGGCAAAAATTTCTAAAGTTGAGCGGAACAGACTCAACCTTGACTACGTTGTACATCGCGACAAGCATTTTCTCTATCGGAAAAGGGAGGTGTCGTGGACTCGTTCAACCCGACGACCAAGACTCAGGCGGCGCTGACCTCAGCGTTGCAGGCGGCCAGTTCCGCAGGCAATCCGGAGATCCGGCCCGCCCATCTTTTGATGGCACTGCTCACACAGAATGAGGGCATTGCCGTACCCCTGCTCGAGGCCGTCGGCGTGGACCCCGCGACGATCCGGACCGAGGCGCAGCGGTTGCTCGACCAGTTGCCCAGCGCCAGCGGCGCCAGCAGCCAACCCCAGCTGAGCCGGGAATCGCTCGCCGCGATCACCACGGCCCAGCATCTCGCCACCGAGATGGACGACGAGTATGTCTCGACCGAACATCTGATGGTCGGCCTGGCCACCGGCGACTCCGAGGTGGCCAAACTGCTGACCGGGCACGGCGCATCACCGCAGGCGTTGCGGGACGCCTTCACCAAGGTGCGTGGCAGCGCCCGCGTCACCAGTGCCGACCCCGAAGGCACCTACCAGGCGTTGGAGAAGTACTCCACCGACCTGACCGCACGTGCCCGGGAAGGCAAGCTCGACCCGGTCATCGGCCGCGACAACGAGATTCGTCGCGTCGTGCAGGTGCTGAGCCGGCGTACCAAGAACAACCCGGTGCTCATTGGTGAGCCCGGTGTCGGTAAGACCGCGATCGTCGAGGGCCTGGCCCAGCGCATCGTGGCCGGCGACGTGCCGGAGAGCCTGCGGGACAAGACCGTCATCAGCCTGGACCTCGGCTCGATGGTGGCCGGTGCCAAGTACCGCGGTGAGTTCGAGGAGCGCCTCAAGGCTGTCCTCGACGACATCAAAGACTCGGCCGGGCAGGTCATCACGTTCATCGACGAGCTGCACACCATCGTGGGCGCCGGTGCCACAGGCGAATCCGCGATGGACGCGGGCAACATGATCAAGCCCATGCTGGCCCGCGGTGAGCTCCGCCTGGTCGGCGCGACCACGCTCGACGAGTACCGCAAGTACATCGAGAAGGACGCCGCTCTGGAACGCCGGTTCCAGCAGGTACTGGTCGGCGAGCCGTCCGTCGAGGACACCGTCGGCATCCTGCGTGGCCTCAAGGACCGCTACGAAGTGCATCACGGTGTGCGCATCACCGACTCGGCTCTTGTTGCCGCGGCGACCCTTTCGGATCGCTACATCACCGCACGGTTCCTGCCGGACAAGGCGATCGACCTGGTCGACGAGGCCGCGTCCCGGCTACGCATGGAGATCGATTCGCGGCCGGTCGAGATCGACGAGGTCGAACGGCTGGTCCGTCGCCTCGAGATCGAGGAGATGGCGCTGGAGAAGGAGGAGGACGACGCCTCCAAGGAGCGGCTGGAGAAGCTGCGCGGCGAGCTGGCCGATTACAAGGAGAAGCTGGCCGAGCTGACGACCAGGTGGCAGAACGAGAAGAGCGCCATCGACATCGTCCGCGAGCTCAAGGAGCAGTTGGACACGCTGCGCGGTGAGGCCGACCGGGCCGAGCGCGACGGTGACCTGGCCAAGGCCGCCGAGCTGCGTTACGGGCGTATCCCCGAGGTCGAGAAGAAGCTCGACGCCGCACTGCCGGTGGCCGAGGCCCGTGAGAACGTCATGCTCAAGGAAGAAGTCGGCCCCGACGACATCGCCGAGGTGGTCGAGGCGTGGACCGGCATCCCGGCGGGCCGGATGCTCGAAGGTGAGACCGCCAAGCTGCTGCGCATGGAGGAGGAGCTGGGCAAGCGCGTCATAGGCCAACGGGCCGCAGTCACAGCGGTTTCCGATGCGGTGCGCCGCAGCCGGGCCGGGGTGGCCGATCCCAACCGGCCGACGGGCTCGTTCATGTTCCTCGGTCCGACCGGTGTCGGTAAGACCGAGCTGGCGAAAGCGTTGGCGGAGTTCCTCTTCGACGATGAGCGCGCCATGGTCCGCATCGACATGAGCGAATACGGCGAGAAGCACTCGGTGGCTCGGCTGGTCGGTGCACCTCCGGGATACATCGGCTACGACCAGGGTGGTCAGCTCACCGAGGCGGTGCGTCGGCGTCCGTACACCGTGGTGCTGTTCGACGAGATCGAGAAGGCCCACCCGGACGTGTTCGACGTGCTGTTGCAGGTCCTCGACGAGGGCCGGTTGACCGACGGCCAGGGCCGCACGGTCGACTTCCGCAACACGATCCTGATCCTGACCTCGAACTTGGGTGCCGGTGGCACCGAGGAGCAGGTGATGGCGGCGGTGCGGTCGGCCTTCAAGCCCGAGTTCATCAACCGGCTGGACGACGTGATCATCTTCCACGGGCTGGAGCCTGGTGAGCTGGTGTCGATCGTGGACATCCAGTTGCAGCAGCTGCAGAAGCGGCTGGCTCAGCGCCGGCTCACCCTCGAGGTGTCTCTGCCCGCCAAACAGTGGCTGGCCCAGCGCGGTTTCGACCCGCTCTACGGTGCCCGCCCGCTGCGGCGGCTGGTGCAGCAGGCCATCGGTGACCAGCTGGCCAAGCAGTTGCTGGCCGGCGAGGTGCACGACGGCGACGTAGTGCCGGTCAACGTCAGCGCCGACGGCGAAGGTCTGATCCTGGGCTGACCTAGCCTGCTCACGGTGGGGACCGGCGTGATATCGATGACGGGTGCTCACGTCTGTTACGCCGGTCCCCGGTAAGCCCAATCTGCTCCTCGGCGCCTACGACCTGGCCACGCTGGGATACGGCGCCGAGGAGTTTTTCGTCTCGGGGACGGCTCAGTCGTATGCGCCGGCGGGTTCGGCGGAGTACACGACGCGCATCGTGGTTGTGATGCCGATCGACCCCGCCAAATTCAACGGCACCGTCCTCGTGGAATGGCTCAACGTCAGCGGCGGTATCGACGCTCCTGCAGTGTGGTTCATGGCGCACCGCGAAATCGTCCGAAGCGGTTACGCATATGTGGCGGTGTCGGCCCAACACGTCGGCGTGGAGGGCGGGGACAGCCTCGTCGGCGCCGACATGTCATTGAAGGCGCAAGACCCCGAACGTTATTCGAACCTGCGCCATCCTGGTGACGCATTCTCCTTCGACATCTTCACCCACGTCGCCCGGTTGGTGCGCGATGGCGCTGTCGACGGCCTCGAACCGGAAACCATACTGGCGGTTGGGGAGTCACAATCAGCGATGTTTTTGACCACTTACGTCAACGACGTCGACCCCATCGTCTCAGTTTTCGATGGCTTTCTCGTCCACTCGCGGTTCGGGCCGGCCGCTCCGCTTGGCGGGACCAGCGCGCTCAACGAGTCCCGTCCGGTGCCGTTCCGGGACCACCTGCGGGTCCCGGTCCTCACGGTGCTCACCGAGACCGACGTGGTCGACGGCCATCTGCCCGGCTATCACCAAGCGCGACGGCCCGACACCGATAACTTCCGGGCGTGGGAGATACCCGGAACCTCCCACGCCGACAATTACACGATTCGCGTCGGATTCATCGACAACGGGTCAGCGCCCCTGTCGGACATCGTCGCGGCGTACGCGCCGACCGACCAGCTGATGGGGACGACGCTGTCGTACTTCATCAATTTCGCCCCGCAACACCACTACGTGCTGCAGGCCGCGGTCGATGCCCTCAACACCTGGGTGCGAACTGGTGCGCCGGCACCAGGGGCCGCGCCGATCGAACTATCCGACGGCGGCCAGATGGTCCTCGACGCCAACGGCCTTGCCAGGGGCGGAGTTCGGACTCCGTGGGTCGACGTGCCGATAGCGCGGACGTCGGGACTCGCGAACGATGAGAGTCCGATGTCGTTTCTTTTCGGATCGGGCGAACCGTTCGACGCCGACACGCTGCAGGCGCGCTACCCTGGCGGCTCGGCCGAATACCTGGCCCGCTTCACCGAGTCGTTGGACACGGCTGTCAAGGCGGGATTCATCGTGCCTGCGGACCGTGCCGAGATCCTGGAGCTCGCTGAGGCGACTTATCCCCGCTAGAGCGCGAACCTCCCCGCGAACCCACGCAGCGGCACGTCGGCACTGGTGAGCAGCCCGGGCGGCGCCTTGACGACGGAGGCGATGGCGTTGAGGGCGGGCAGGCCCGTCACGGTCATGCCGATGGAGGCGAACGAGTCCGGATCGGAAAGGTCCACACCGGGTTTCGGGAAGATCATGTGCTTGTTGTAGATGCACGGATCACCCTTGATCTGAGTGATGTAGCAGCCCTTGATATCCCAGCTGGGGTCCGTGTGCGGGGTCATCTGCCATTCGAGGTGGGTCTCGACTCGCGGTACGCCGTCGACGGTCCCGACGTACTTGATGTAGTTGCCACCCAGTGACCCCTTGGGCAGGGTGTACCAGCCCAGGTCGACGTCCTTGGTGCAGGCGCCCAGTTCATATTCGAACTTGACCTCGTCGAGTTCCAGCCCGAAGCAGTCGGCCATCATCAGCACACTGTCGGCGAAAACCCGGGTGTACTTCTCCAACTTGCCCGGGATCGACGGATCGTCTACCGGGAGGCCGTAGCCGACCTCGATCCACGTGTCCTTGCTGTGATGGCATGACACGTCGACGGATTCGATGGTGGTGACGTTCTCGATCTCGGCGACGTCGGCCGAGCAGACCACGCCCAGGATCTGGTTGACACCGGGATTCATGCCCGTGCCATAAAACGTAGAACCACCACGTGCGGCCGCTTCCGCCAGTACCTGGGTGACCGGCTTCCCCGAGGGGTGGGGATGGTTGGTGTCGCGGTGCCAGCCGGTGATCCAGTCGGCGGTGGTGACGATGTTGATCCCGGCCTCAAGGACTTTCACGTAGAGGTCCTCATCCGGAAAGACGCCGTGGAACGTCAATACGTCGGGACGCGCGGCGATGATCTCCTCGATCGTGCCTGTCGCGGTGACCCCGATCGGCTCGATCCCGGCGATCTCGCCGGCGTCACGGCCCACCTTTTCCGGTGTGTAGCAATGCAATCCGACCAGCTCCAGATCGGGGCGTTTGCCGATGCGTTTGATCATCTCGGTGCCGACGTTGCCGGTCGCCACCTGGAACACGCGGATCTTCTCTGTCATGTGAAATCGGCCTTCCGTCGTGATGTTGAATTGGCGGCTCCGCCGCCGGAAGCCAGGTCTGCGGCACTGCCTCCCAGACCATCTGGATAGAACTGCATGGCCCACTTGCGGATTGCGGTGAAGCCCTCGTATTCGGAGGTGGCCAGAGCGGGGGGATCGGAATAGCGCTGGTGTGACCAGATGTGGATGTCTTGGGTGAATTGCCGGATCACCTCGTCGCCGAACTCGGCTGCCTTCGCGGCCGCGCGAGCTGGATCTTTCGCGGCGGCTTTCCCCTTCGTCCGACCGATGTAGACCATGAACCGGACATCGGAGGTCGACTCGTCGACCGGGGTGACGGCCGAGATGGTGCGGTTGTCGATCATTCCCCAACTCTTGGTCACCGCGATGCCCAGGCCGCCGTTGATCGCCTCGACACCGCTTTGCACATCGTCGATGGATTGTTGATCGCTGCCCTCGAACGTGATGGTGAAGTCGACGTAGGAGACGGGTGCGGCGAAGTCGTGACGGGTGAACACCGGCACGATCGGAGTTTGGTGCACGAATTTGAAGTGCGCGAAGTCGACGCCGTTCTCCAGCACGTATTGCGGGTGCAGCTCGAGTCCTCCGCGGAACAGCCGCTGCTGGGGGTAGTAGTCGGCGGCGGTGCTGCCGTCGGCGAAAGACGCGAACACGTCCGGCGCCTCGAAGAACGGCTCGCGCCCTTCGATGTCGTGCCAGATGTAGATCGCCTCGTTGCGTTCGGCGACGGGGTAGGTGCGCATGCGGCGGCCGCGGTTCGGCCGGTCCTGGTACGGGATGCAGACGTTGCGGCCCTCGGCATTCCATTGCCAGCCGTGGAACGGGCACTGGATGACCTCGCCGACGACGTGGCCGCCGAAACCCAGATGGGCGCCGAGATGCTCGCAATAGGCGTTCATCACGGTCACCTGCCCGGATTCCGAGCGCCAGGCGACCATCTCCTCACCGAAGTACTTCATGGCGTGCACGGCCCCGACGCCGACTTGGTCCGACCAGGCGACCTGGAACCATCCCGTCGGTTTCATCGACAACGGTGGTTTTGCCATGACGCGAATCGTAGGAGGTTCTGTGAAACTTGTGAAGAGGTTTAGTAGAGGGTTCTGTGAAACTTCGTCCGACCGGCTAACCTCGTGAAGATGACCGAGGTGAGCGGGCGCCGCACCAACCGGCGCGGCGAAGCCACCCGGGAGAGCATGCTGGAGGCCGCGCGCAAGGCCCTGGCCACCGGAGACCCGGGAGCGGTCTCGGCCAACCGGATCGCCAAGGACATCGGCGCCACCTGGGGCGCGGTGAAATACCAGTTCGGCGACATCGATGGCTTCTGGGCCGCGGTCCTGCAGCGCACCGCGGAACGCCGCGCGGGCATGCTGAGCCATCGGGACAGCGGTGCGCCGCTGCGTGAGCGCGTCGCCGGCATCATCGACCTGCTCTACGACGGATTGACCGCCAGCGATTCGCGGGCCATCGAGAACCTGCGCGCGGCGCTGCCGCGGGACCGGGCCGAGCTCGAGCGGCTCTACCCGAAGACGGCGGCCGAGCTGTCCTCGTGGGGTCAGGGCTGGCTGCAAACCTGCCAGCAGGCATTCGCCGACCTCGACGTGGACCCCGAGCGGGTCCGCGAGGTTGCGTCATTCATCCCGGGTGCGATGCGCGGCATCACCTCCGAGCGGCAACTCGGCACGTACACAGACCTCGACGTGGCGCGGAGAGGTCTGACGAACGCCATCGTCACCTACCTCCGAGAGTCCCGTTCACGGCCGTCTGATCACCAGTAATCGGGTTGTGACCTCCCAAGGTGGAGGCAATGGGGCCGTCAACAAGTAGGCTAGGCACGATGGTCCCGCTCTGGTTCACGCTGTCCGCACTCTGTTTCGTGGGTGCGGCGGTGCTGCTGTATGTCGACATCGACCGTCGACGTGGGTTGGGACGGCGCCGCAAGTCGTGGGCGAAGTCGCATGGCTTCGATTACGAGCACGAGTCGCACGAGATCCTCAAGCGCTGGAAGCGCGGGGTGATGTCGACCGTCGGTGACGTCACGGCCAAGAACGTCGTGCTCGGCCAGATCCGTGGCGAGGCGGTGTTCATCTTTGACATCGAAGAGGTCGCCACCGTGATCGCGCTGCACCGCAAGGTCGGCACGAACGTCGTCGTCGATCTTCGGCTCAAGGGCATCAAGGAGCCTCGGGAGAGCGACATCTGGCTGCTCGGCGCGATCGGGCCCCGGATGGTGTACTCCACCAACCTCGATGCCGCTCGCCGTGCCTGCGACCGCCGGATGGTCACGTTCGCCCACACTGCTCCGGATTGCGCCGAGATCATGTGGAACGAGCAGAACTGGACGCTCGTCAGCATGCCGGTCACCAGCACTCGCGCCCAATGGGACGAGGGGCTGCGCACCGTCCGCCAGTTCAACGACCTGCTGCGGGTACTGCCTCCGGCCCCGCAGAACGGTGTGGCTCCGCAGTCGGGTCAGGGCAGCCAGGCTGCACTGGCACGTCGCGCAGGCTCGCCCAGTCGCCCGTTGGCCCCGACGCCTGCCGGGCGTCGGGAACTGCCGCCGGGTCGTGCCGATGCCGCGCCCGGACGTGGCGATGTGAGCCGCTACACCCAGCCGCGTCAGGAAGCCGGCCGCCCCGATGTGGTCCGTCGGGCGACCCCGCCGCCGGCGCGCAACGGGCGGCACGCACCGCACTACCAGCGCTAGCCGGCGCATCAGAACCGTTCAGTACCCTGTCGGCATGCCTCGTCCCGTCGCGCTGATCACCGGACCGACCTCGGGGCTGGGCGCAGGATTCGCCCACAGATATGCCCGCGACGGTTATGACCTGGTCCTCGTGGCACGAGACGTCGCACGGTTGGAGCAACTCGCCGCCGAATTGCACGACGAGGCCGGGGCAGACGTCGAGGTGCTTCCCGCCGATCTGGCGTGCGCACCCGACCGGGCCAAGGTCGCCGACCGGTTGCGAGTCGGCGTGCAGGTGTTGGTGAACAACGCCGGCTTCGGCACATCGGGCGAATTCTGGACTGCCGATCTCGCCCAATTGCAGGCCCAACTGGATGTCAACGTCACCGCGGTGATGGAGCTGACCCACGCCGCGCTGCCGTCGATGATCGACGCGGGCAGCGGGACCGTCATCAACGTGGCGAGCGTCGCGGGGCTGGTGCCCGGGCGCGGATCGACGTATTCGGCATCCAAGGCCTGGGTGGTGTCGTTCAGCGAGGGATTGTCCAACGGGCTGGGCGGCACCGGGGTCGGTGTGCATGCGCTGTGTCCGGGTTTCGTCCACACCGAGTTCCATGCCCGTGCCGGCATCGACATGGCGGGCACACCGTCGTTCCTCTGGTTGCAGGTCGAGGATGTGGTGCGTGACTGCCTGGCCGACGCGGCCGCGGGCAAAGTGATCATCGTGCCCGGCCTGCAGTACAAGGTGCTCACCACCGGAAGCCGGATGGTTCCGCGAAACGTGGTGCGCGCCATAACAAAAGCAGTGGGAAAAGGTCGTGGGAGAACTTAGAACAGAACTTTCGTGGCAGTGCGGGGGCTGATCGCGGCGGTGATGGCGATATTTCTCGTCGTCACCGCGGGCTGTGCCTCCGATGAACCGGGGCGAACCTATGAGGCATCGACCGCCGCGCTCGGTGATTCGCTGGACATCCTCGGCTGGCACCTGAAGGTATCGGATCTGCGGTTCGATGCCGAACACGTCCTGGTCGACGTCGAGGGTTCGGCTTCGGGCGATGCTCATGCCAAGCCCGAGGACATCCGGTTCGGTCTCTACGGCGCACTGGCGCATCCGATCGAGGTCGACGGGCTGCACGGTTGTGACGACGTGACCAGCCTCGGGATCCGGCCGCTGTCGGCCTCGGCGCCTGACAAACTCAGCGGCACAGTCTGTCTCGGGCCGTTAAAGGATCAGAGCCAGGTGCGCGGGGTGTATGTGTATTCCCCGCGGGAGCGCATCGCCGGCACCACCGTCGCCTATCCGGCGGCCTTCCCGGTCGGCGTGCTGCCCACCAACGTCAACGACACCGGGGTGACCGTCAAGTCGACCAGCGTGGACGCGTTCAGTGCAGACGGCGGCCAACTCGCCCCGGCCGCGCTCGGCGATCCCAGCGCCTTCAACGGCAAGGGCTACATGCTGATCGGTCTCGAAATCGATGGTGCGGCAAAGCGTTACGCAGATGACGCGGCAGCGCGTGGTGGCCCGCTGATGGTTGTGGCCGGCCCCACGCTGCCGCCACCGGGACTCAGTCATGCCTGCTCGGTCTACGGCTCGTCGGTGCTGATCCTGCCGGAGGCCTCACGCGACGCCGTCAACGTGCGGGCCTCGCTGTGTACGCAGGGCGAGATGAACGCGGCGCTGCTGTACGCGTCGGTTTCGGTGATCGGCACGCACGCCGCGTTGTGGACCACTCGTGCCTGACGCAGTCGGTCCGACCGAGTGGGGCGAATCGCCGGGAGTGGGTCCCTGGGAGGGTCCGTTGCCCTCCGGGGACGATGCCGCACGCTACGACCCTCAGCTGCTGCGCGACGGTGACACCCGCAATGTCGTTGATGCCTACCGGTATTGGACCCGCGACGCGATCATCGCCGACATCGACAGCCGGCGGCACCCGCTGCACATCGCGATCGAGAACTTCGGCAGCGACGCCAATATCGGCACCGTGGTGCGCACCGCCAACGCCTTCGCCGTCGACACCGTACACATCGTCGGACGGCGGCGGTGGAATCGGCGGGGCGCCATGGTGACCGACCGCTATCAGCGGTTGCGCCACCATGACACCACCGCCGAATTGCTGTCCTTCGCCGCCGATGCCGGGCTGACCGTCGTCGCCGTCGACAACGTGCCCGGCGCGGCGCGGCTGGAACAGACCGAACTACCTCGCGACTGCCTGCTGATCTTCGGCCAGGAAGGCCCGGGCATCACCCCGGAGGCGCAATCCGGGGCGGCTGTCACCGTGTCCATCGCGCAATTCGGATCGACCCGCAGCATCAATGCCGGAGTTGCCGCCGGAATCGTCATGCACGCCTGGATCACCCGACATGCCGACATTTCGCGCGCTTGGTAAGGCAGGATCGTCAGTATGGATCAGCTATGGGCTAACCGCGCGGCCAGTGCCGAAGCTGCGATCACCCAACGTCACCTGACCAAGCTCTGGGGTCTGCCGGGCACCCAGCTGGGTGTGGTGGCCTGGCCGGCGACCAAGAAGTACAGCAAGTTCGGAACCTGGCATTACTGGTGGCAGGCCCACCTCCTGGACACCCTGGTCGACGCGCAGGTGCGCGATCCGCAGCCCGAGCGGAAGACGCGCATCGAACGGCAGATTCGCACGCATCACCTGCGCAACAACTTTTCCTGGACCAACAACTATTACGACGACATGGCCTGGCTGGCATTGGCCCTCGAACGGGCCGGGCGGTTGGCCGGGGTCGAGAAATCCCACGCACTCAAGAAGCTGTGCGGGCAGTTCGTCGATGCCTGGGTGCCCGAGGACGGCGGCGGCATCCCGTGGCGTAAGCAGGACCAGTTCTTCAACGCCCCGGCCAACGGTCCGGCAGGCATCTTCCTGGCCCGCTATGTGGCCGGCGACCGGTTGCGCCGGGCCCAGCAGATGGCCGACTGGATCGACGAAACCTTGATCGACCCGGAAACGCACCTGGTTTTCGACGGCATCAAGGCCGGCTCGATGGTGCGTGCGCAGTACACCTACTGCCAGGGCGTGGTGCTCGGTTTGGAAGTCGAACTCGCGGTGCGTACCGAGGATGTCCGGCACGCCGAGCGGGTGCGCCGCCTGGTCGCGGCGGTGGACAAGGAGATGTCCACCGACGGTGTCATCAAAGGCGCCGGCGGCGGTGACGGTGGGCTGTTCAACGGCATCACGGCGCGGTACCTGGCGCTGGTGGCGAACTCCTTGCCCGGGGATACGGCACAGGACGACGCCGCGCGTGAGACGGCCCGCTCGCTCGTGCTCAAATCCGCACAGGCCGCCTGGGACAATCGCCAGACCGTCGATGGGCTGCCGTTGTTCGGACCGTTCTGGGACCGCACTGCCGAGGTGCCCGGGGCCGAAGGCCAGCAGGCGCAGTTCGTCGACGGGGCGGTCAACGCCTCGGCGATCCCGGAACGTGACCTGTCGGTGCAGATTTCGGGCTGGATGCTGATGGAAGCGGCGCACACCCTGTCCGAGTAGTTCCGCTCCTCGGCCCAAGACTGAGCGTCCGCTCAGCGGAGGCTAGGTTGGGCAACGTGAGAGATGTGCTCGCCGAGCTGCTGGCCGTGTGGCGCGCCGGTGACACCGCGGGCCTGGCGACGGTGGTGCGCACGTTCCGTTCCGCCCCCCGGCCGGCCGGGGCCTCGATGGTGGTGGCCCCTGACGGCGCGGTCACCGGTTCGGTGTCCGGCGGCTGCGTCGAAGGTGCCGTGTACGAACTCGCCGGACAGGTGGTCGCCGACGGCACACCGGTACTGCAGCGTTACGGAGTCAGCGACGACGACGCCTTCGCCGTGGGGCTGACCTGCGGCGGCGTCCTCGACGTATATGTCGAGCCGGTGTCCGAGCGGACGTTCCCGGAACTGGAAGCGCTCGTCGGCGACATCGAGGGCCATCGGCCCGCCGCGACCGCCACGGTGATCGCGCATCCAGATCCCGCGTGGGTGGGCCGGCGGCTGGTCATCCGCGCCGACGAGGTGACCGGCACCCTGGGCTCGGCCCGTGCCGACGGTGCTGTCACCGACGACGCCCGCGGCCTTCTCGACACCGGTCGCAGTGCGGTGCTCACGTTCGGCCCGGATGGTGAACGGCGCGGTGAGGGCATGGATGTGTTTGTCGCGAGCTTCGCGCCGCGCCCTCGGATGCTGGTGTTCGGGGCGATCGACTTCGCGGCTGCCGTGGCGCGGCAGGGGTCACTGCTCGGTTACCGCGTCACGGTGTGCGACGCGCGCCCCGTCTTCGCGACCGCCGCGAGGTTCCCGACCGCCGACGAGGTCGTCGTCGACTGGCCCGACCGCTACCTGTCGGCACAGGCTGCCGCCGGTGCGATCGACGGTCGGACGGTCGTCTGCCTGCTCACCCACGATCCGAAGTTCGATGTCCCACTGCTCGAAGTGGCCTTGCGCTTACCGGCGCTCGGGTACATCGGTGCCATGGGATCGCGTCGCACGCATGAGGACCGGCTGGCCCGGCTGCGCGAGATCGGCCTGACCGACTCCGAGTTGGCCCGGCTGTCCAGCCCGATCGGGTTGGATCTGGGAGCCAGGACGCCCGAGGAGACCGCGGTGTCGATCGCCGCGGAGATCATCGCCCAACGCTGGGGTGGCACCGGCAAGCCGCTGACCGAGACCGGCGGCCGCATTCATCACGAACACAGTCATCACGAACACAGTCATCACGAACACAATGAACCGAGTGAATTGAGGAGTGGTCAGTGACACGAGCCAGGATCGATTTCCCCAGCCGTATCGGTGTGTGGTGGGCCGGCGACACGTGGTCGATGCCGGACGCGCAGCAGGTGGCGCAGGAGATCGAGAGCCTCGGATTCGGCTCGTTGTTCCTGCCGGAGGTGGTCGGCAAGGAGGCCCTCACCCAGTCGGCGGCATACCTGGCCGCCACCGAACGCCTCGTGGTGGGCACCGGCATCGCCAACATTCACGTGCGGGTGCCGTCGGCCGCCGAATCAGGGGCGCGGACGTTGACCGCGCTGTACCCGGGACGGTTCGTGCTCGGACTCGGCGTGAGCCACGGACCTCTGGTCGAGCACGGCCTGGGCGGCACCTACGCCAAGCCGCTGGCCACGATGCGCACCTACCTGGACCGCATGGCCGCGGTGCCCGAGCAGATCGAACCGGGGATCGGGCGCCCGCCCCGGCTGGTGGCCGCGCTCGGGCCGAAGATGATCGAGCTGTCCGGCACCCACGCCGACGGCGCACACCCCTATCTGGTCACGCCGGAGCACACCGCGACGACGCGCGAGATCCTGGGGCCGGACCGCTGGGTGGTGTCAGAACAAGCCATCGCCATCGGCGGTGACGACGCGGACCAGCTGGCACGGGCGCACAAGCACCTCGACGTGTACAGCGGCCTGCCGAACTACCGGAACTCGTGGCTACGGCAGGGTTTCGACGACACCGACCTGGTTCGTGGCGGCTCGGACCGGCTGGCTCGCCGCCTCGTCGGCATGGGCTCGGTGGAGCAGGCTGCCGCGGCGATCACCGCACACCTGGATGCCGGCGCCGATCACGTCGTCGTGCAGGCACTGGGGGAGAACCCGACAGCCGATCCGCGTCCCGCGCTTCGCGAGTTGGCGGCCGCGCTGGGTCTCGGGTAGCCGGCGCGGCTAGACCTGCTCGGCGGCCTTCTTGGCGGCGCGGCGGCGCTTGAACCACTCGATGAACATCGGCGCCACCGAGGCCACGACGATCAGGATGAAGATCGGCTCCAGCAGCTTCTGGATGATCTCGAACTGGCCCAGCCAATAGCCCAGCAGCACCAGGCCGACGCCCCACACGATCGCGCCCAGCACGTTGAACGTCGTGAACACCGAATAACGCATCTTGGCGGCGCCGGCGACGATCGGTGCCAGGGTGCGCACGATCGGCACGAAACGTGCGATGACGATCGCGAACGGGCCGCGCTGTTCGAAGAATGCGTGGGCCTCGTCGAGGTACTTCTGCTTCAAAACCCGGGCGTCGGGCTTGAACATCTCGACGCCGATGAACCGGCCGATGAGGTAGCCGACCTGGCCGCCGAGGATCGCTGCCAAGGGGATGAACACCAGCAGCTGCCAGAGCTCGAAGTTCGCGTCCACCGACGTTCCCTGGGCGGCGGTGCCCGCGGCGAGCATGCCCGCGACGAACAACAACGAGTCGCCGGGCAGAACCGGGAACAGCACCCCGGACTCGACGAAGACGACGACCAGGATGCCCACCAGGGCCCAGGTGCCGAAGGATCCGATGAGGTGCAGCGGATCCATGAAATCCGGCATGAGCGCCAGATTGGTCGTAGCCTCAGGGAGGGCGATGTCGATCACGACTCCCTAGGGTACCTGGGCCCCACCACCGGTCTTCACCTGCGATAACCCGCGTCCAGATGGAAGGACAAGCCATGCCGATCGCCACGCCCGAGGTCTATGCCGAGATGCTGGGCCGGGCCAAGGAGCATTCCTTCGCTTTCCCGGCCATCAACTGCACGTCGTCGGAGACCATCAATGCCGCCATCAAGGGTTTTGCCGACGCGGGCAGCGACGGCATCATCCAGTTCTCGACGGGCGGGGCCGAGTTCGCCTCCGGCCTTGGCGTCAAGGACATGGTCGTCGGAGCTGTCGCGCTGGCCGAGTTCGCCCACGTGATCGCCGAGAAGTACCCGATCACGGTGGCCCTGCACACCGACCACTGTCCGAAGGACAAGTTGGATACGTACGTGCGGCCGCTGCTGGCGATTTCCGCCGAGCGGGTTGCCGCGGGCCGCGATCCGCTGTTTCAGTCGCACATGTGGGACGGCTCGGCAGTCCCGATCGACGAGAACCTGACCATCGCCCAGGAGCTTCTGAAGGTCGCGGCCGCGGCGAAGATCGTTCTCGAGGTCGAGATCGGCGTGGTCGGCGGTGAAGAGGACGGTGTCGAGGCCGAGATCAACGAGAAGCTCTACACCTCGTCGGAGGACTTCGAGAAGACCATCGACGCGCTGGGCGCAGGCGAGCATGGCGCATACCTGCTGGCCGCGACGTTCGGCAACGTGCACGGTGTCTACAAACCCGGCAACGTGGTGCTCAAGCCCGAGGTGCTGGCCGAGGGGCAGCGGGTAGCCGCCGCCAAGCTCGGATTGCCCAGTGATGCAAAGCCTTTCGATTTCGTCTTCCACGGCGGATCGGGTTCGCTGAAGTCGGAGATCGACGATTCCCTCAAGTACGGCGTGGTGAAGATGAACGTCGACACCGACACCCAGTACGCCTTCACCCGTCCGCTGGCCGCGCACATGTTCACCAACTACGACGGTGTGCTCAAGATCGACGGCGAGGTCGGCAACAAGAAGTTTTACGATCCGCGCAGTTACCTCAAGAAGGCCGAGGCTTCGATGTCCGAGCGCGTCATCGAGGCCTGCAACGACCTGCACAGCGCCGGGCGCAGCGTCACCGGCGGGTAAGCGGCTCAGCCGGCCAGTCGGCCGTATCCCAGGATGCCCGCGGTCTCGGCGTCATCGAGGGTGTGCACCCGGATGCCGCCCTCCTCGTTGCCGCCCACTGTGGTGATCGCGTTGTCATCCGCGGCCACAACGAAATTCGTGTGCAGGCCCAGTGGGCTGCCGTCGGCGTACATCACGACATCACCGGTGCGTGGCCGGTACCCGTCGGGTTCGGCGAACCGGCCGGTGCCCTGGTAGTACTCCTGCAGCGTGTAGACACCCGGAATCCGCCAGCTTCCCGAGTTGGGGTTGGTCAGCGGACTGCCGGCCTCGTTGAGCACCCAGCTGACGAAATCGGCGCACCACGGCTCCTCGACGCCTTCGGAGAAATGACGGCCGCCGGGCTGGGCGTCGTATTGCGCCTGCAGCACGTCTACGATGCGTGCCTGGACCGGATCGAGTGCGGCCCGGTCGATCTGGGGGAAGGCGACACGTTTGCCGGGCAGCATGTCGAGTGCAGAGCCCGGATGCCGGATCAGGAGTGCGGCCACACCGACCACGACGATCGCGCCTAGCGCGCACAATGCCAACCAGAGCTTTGGTCCGCGCAGGGTCACCCGATCAGGTTAACCGGTGGGCGCCTGGCAGATCTTCCACTGATTGTCACGGAACTGGAGGTCGAAGCTGCGCGTGGACCGGGTTTGCGGGGCAAATGCCATGAAGCTGGTGACGTTGGCCTCGGCGTGGTCTCCGTTGACGACGACCTGATCGATGCTGGCCACCACCGGGTACTGCTTGGCGGACTCCACCCGGGCGTGGGTTTCGTCCCACGCCTTCTGGTCGTACTTGACGTAGTTGTCGCGAGTGGTGCCGCAGGTGATCGACCGCAGGGCGGCCAGATCACCACGTTGAATGGCCGAGTCGAAGGTCTGGATCGTCGTGCGAACCTCGTCTTCCTCCGACGCCGTCGACGATGACTCGCGGGTCAGCAGGACGGTGCCGAGCACCGCGATCGCCACCAGTGCGGCGATCACCAGCACGACCGCGATCACCCAGCCCCAGCTCCGGCGGGCTGCGGGCGGCGGCGCCTGAGGCTCTTCGCGTGGTGGGATGACCTGTGGGGCAGCGCCTTTCGGCACCTCGGCAGCGACGGTGTCGCCGTCGCCGGGCGGCGCGAAGATCTCGGTCTCCGGGTCGGGAGGGGTGTCGATCTTCTGCGTGGACCCGTCGAATCCGGACGGTGCGGTGAATCGTCGTTCTTCGTTGAGGTGCACTTCGCCGGTGACCTCGTCGGCCGAGCCGAAGATCTCGGTGGCCGGCTCGGTCAGCTCGACCTTCTCGGTCGGTGTATCGCTGTGGTCGGTGCGGCCCTCGTCAGGTCCCGTTGGGTTCGACATCCGTGCTGCGGTCCTCCCGTACGTCGGTACCGGTGGAGCTTATCGGTCGGTGCACAATAGGCCCATGACACGGATGGGTGATTTGTTGGGACCGGAGCCGGTCCTCCTTCCCGGGGACCCCGAGGCCGAGGACGAATTGGCTGCGGGTGAAAAGGCGGCCGTCGTGGCCGCCGCCCACCCGTCGGCATCGATCGCCTGGGCCGTACTGGCCGAGCAGGCGCTCGCGGACGACAAGGCCGTCACCGCATATGCCTACGCCCGCACTGGTTACCACCGGGGGCTGGACCAGTTGCGGCGCAACGGCTGGAAGGGTTTCGGCCCGGTGCCGTTCGCCCATGAGCCGAACCAGGGATTCCTGCGGTGTGTGGCGTCGCTGGCCCGCGCCGCCGACGACATCGGCGAAACCGACGAATTCCAGCGCTGCCTGGATCTGCTCGACGACTGCGATCCGTCGGCGCGCGGGGAGCTCGGCCTGGCCTGACTTCAGTCCTTCGCCTCGCAGGAGCAGTCCTCGGCGGCGTCGGGCGGTTCCACCTGCACGGTGGCGTGGGCGAGGCCGCGGGCATTGAGGACCGCCCGCGCGTCGTCGAGCACCCGGGCGGTGTCGGCGCTGCTCGTCAAGTGTGCGGTGACCATGTCCTTGCCGGGTACCAGCGTCCACACGTGCAGATCGTGCACGCCCGTCACACCGTCCACTGCGCCGAGTGCGCTGCGCAGCTCTTCGACATCGATGTGGCTGGGGGAGGACTCGCTCAGGATCCGCAGCGCGGCACGGGCCAGCGCGAAGGCGCGGGGCAGCACCCACAGCGCGACCAGGACCGCGACCACCACATCGGCGTAGGGCCAGGCGGTGGTGACGGTCACGATGCCGGCGACCAGGACGCCGATGCTTCCGACGGTGTCGGCCACAACCTCCATGTAGGCGCCCTTGACGGCCAGGCTGTCCTTGGAGTGCGACCGCAGCAGCAGCACGACGACGGCATTGGCGGCCAGGCCGGCCAACGCCACCACGATCATGGGCACACCCGGAACGTCCGGAGCGTTGCCGAAGCGTTCGATGGCCTCGTACAGGATGAAGCCGGCCACTCCGAGCAAAAGCGCGGCGTTGGCCACTGCGGTGAAGACCTCCGCCCGGTGCCAGCCGTAGGTGCGGGCCGGGGACGTGCTGCCGCGTCGCGCCAGCAGAACCGCGGTCAACCCCATGAACATCGCGACCAGGTCGGTCAGCATGTGGCCGGCGTCGGCGAGCAGCGCGATCGAGTTGATCATCAGCGCGGTGACGAGCTCGAGGACGAAGAACCCGCTGAGGATGGCAGCCGCGATGACCATCCTGCTGACGCGCGTATCGCTGCTGTGGCTGTGATCGTGGCCGGCACCCATGCCCGAAATATATGCGGAAGTTCGCATATGTCGCAAGCGTCAGAGCCAGGCGGACCAGAACCGGGTGAGTTGGCTGCCGATCGACACCAGCTGGCCCGGCACGCCGGAAAGGTCGACGAACCAGAAGACCACCGAGAAGAACCAGCGGTTGAGGACCGGCGTGAACAACAGGATCAGCAGGATGAACAGGCCCCACTGCTTGGCCGGCGCGAGCGCTCGTTGCGTGTCGGGGCTCAGGTGCGGTTCGAGGGCGCCGTAGCCGTCGAGTCCCGGCACCGGCAGCAGGTTCAGCACAACCGCGGTGACCTGTAGGAAGCCGAGGAACGCCAGCCCGGACCAGAAGACGCTGTGGGCCGGGTCGAAGAAGATCCGGGTGATGCCGAGCAGCAGGACTGCCAACACCAGGTTGGCGGCCGGGCCGGCCAAGCTGACCAGGGTCTTCTGCCGGGCGGTCATCCAGGAGGTGCGGACGTAGACCGCACCGCCGGGCAGCCCGATCCCGCCCAAGGCGATGACCAGTACGGGCAAACCCAGTGACAGCAACGGATGTGAGTACTTGAACGGGTTCAGCGTCAGATACCCGCGTACTTCGACGTCGTGGTCTCCGAAACGCCAGGCGGTGAAGGCGTGGCCGAACTCATGAAGGCACAGCGACACCAGCCAGCCCGCGATCACCAGGATGAACACGCCGACATAGGACAGCGGCTTGACGTTGTCGGCCGCGAGCCAGGCCACCACCCCGCCCGCGACGGTGAGCGCGACGACGGCCAGGAATACCGGGCTCGGGCGTACCGACTGATGCAGCGGGCGGATGTTCACGATTCGACGCTACCTGCAGTGTTGGCAGATCAGCCGACTCTCAGCCAACCTTCGGTGTGGCGGTAGAACGTCGAGCGCCGCACCGTCTTGGGCGCGGGCACGCCATCGTGGATCACCCGGGCACCCGGGGTGCCCAGCTGCGCGGCGCGTCCGGCAACCCAGCGGCGCGGCCGGCCACGTTCCGACAGCACGCTTGCACGCAGTCCCGGCATGGCCAGTGTGGGCTCGACGCGGACGCCCGGTGCCTCGCCGTCGAACAGAACGCAGTCGTCGACGATGGCTTCACCCTGCAATGGCTTTCCGTCGACTCCGTGCCACTGCGCGGCGCTGACCAGAACCGTGCCGGTCTCGTCGCGGATCAGCGGGACACGCCGGGCCGAGGCGCGCAGGGCACGCCGGGCGGACCAGCTGCCGGTGGCGACGGCGACCTCGACGTCGAGTCGGTCGGTACGCAGCAACGCGGTGAGCACGGCGGACAACTCCGCGTCGCCGCCGCTCACGACCAGTCTGCGGTGGGCGCCGAGTTCATCGATGTCGACCCGCGGCAGGCCGCGGAGCGGGCGCGGAACGGGCGCCGCGCCGAGCACCGCGACCCCATGTGAGGCGGTCAAAACTGCTCCTCGCGGTCAAGAAAATGTGTTCCCGGCGTGAGCTGGGATAAGGTGACCTACCGGCTGCACCACACTAGTGCGGAAGATTAGGCGGGAGATTACGCCATGCCGGCAATCGTCCTCATCGGCGCCCAATGGGGTGACGAGGGCAAAGGTAAAGCCACCGATCTACTCGGTGGTCGCGTGCAGTGGGTAGTTCGCTACCAGGGAGGCAACAACGCCGGGCATACCGTCGTGCTTCCCACGGGGGAGAACTTCGCACTGCATCTGATCCCCTCGGGCATCCTGACGCCGGGGGTCACCAACGTCATCGGTAACGGTGTGGTGGTCGACCCCGGTGTGCTGCTCACCGAGCTCCAGGGCCTGGATGAGCGCGGCGTCGACACCTCGGGCCTGCTGATCTCCGCCGACGCACATCTGCTGATGCCCTACCACGTCGCGATCGACAAGGTGGTCGAGCGATATGCGGGCAGCAAGAAGATCGGCACCACCGGCCGCGGCATCGGCCCCTGCTACCAGGACAAGATCGCCCGCATCGGCATCCGGGTCGCCGACGTGCTCGATGAGCAGTTGCTCGCCGAAAAGATCGAGGGCGCACTGGAATTCAAAAACCAGGTGCTGGTCAAGATCTACAACCGCAAGGCGCTCGAACCCGCCGAGGTGGTGGAGAACCTGCTCACCCAGGCCGAAGGCTTCAAGCACCGCATCGCCGATTCCAGGCTGCTGCTGAACCAGGCACTGGAAAAGGGCGAGACCGTGCTGCTGGAGGGGTCGCAGGGCACCCTGCTCGACGTCGATCACGGCACCTACCCGTTCGTCACCTCGTCGAATCCGACGGCAGGCGGCGCCGCCGTCGGCTCCGGAATCGGACCGACGCGCATCACCACGGTGCTGGGAATTCTCAAGGCCTACACCACCCGCGTGGGCTCGGGCCCGTTCCCGACCGAACTGTTCGACGAGCACGGCGCCTATCTGGCCAAGACCGGCGGCGAGGTCGGCGTGACCACCGGCCGCGCCCGGCGCTGTGGCTGGTTCGACGCGGTGATCGCGCGCTACGCGACGCGGGTCAACGGCATCACCGACTACTTCCTGACCAAGCTGGATGTGCTGTCCAGCCTGGAGACGGTGCCCGTGTGTGTCGGCTACAAGGTCGACGGCAAGCGCACCAACGAGATGCCCATGACGCAGTCCGACATTCACCGCGCCGAGCCGATCTATGAGGAGCTGCCCGGTTGGTGGGAGGACATCTCCGCCGCGCGTGAGTTCTCCGACCTGCCCGCCAAGGCGCAGGACTATGTGCTGCGGCTGGAAGAGCTTGCCGGCGCACATGTTTCATGCATCGGTGTGGGGCCGGGGCGCGAGCAGACGATCGTGCGACGCGACATCCTGGCGTCTTCATGAGAGACGGGGCGAGTGACCCGAACCCTTACGTCGATCAGCACGGTGGCTTCCCGGTTTTCGAGCCGGCCGATCCCGGGCCGGGTTTCGAGCGGTTTCTGACGGCCATGCGCCGGGCTCAGGACCTGGCAGTCTCGGCCGACCCCGACAGCGACACCTGGGATGACGCGGCCGACCGCGTCGAGGAACTCGTCAAGCTGCTCGATCCGTACCAAGCTGCCGAAGGTGTGGGCCCGGCCAACCGGGTGCCCTCGTTGCCCGGCGCGGGCAGCCTGCTGATGCCGCCGTGGACCATGTCGAAGTTCGAGCCCGAAGGCGTCGAATTGCACGTGCAGTTCAGCCGGTTTCACGTCGGCGGCAACTATGCGGTGCACGGCGGCGTGCTGCCGCTGTTGTTCGACTCGGTGTTCGGCATGGTGATCCACGCTGCGGGCCGCCCGATCAGCCGTACCGCTTTCCTGCACGTGGATTACCGCAAGGTGACTCCCATCGACACCAAGCTCACCGCACGCGGCTGGGTGCGGGAAGCCGAGGGCCGCAAGGCATTCGTGAATGCCGAGCTGCGCGACCCCGACGAGAATCTGCTCGCCGAGGCCAACGGTCTGATGATCAGGCTGCTGCCCGGCCAGCCGTAAGGCTCAGATCGCGGTACGTCCGCCGTCGGCGGGCAGCACTGCGCCGTGGATGAAACTGGCGCTCTCGCTGACCAAAAACCCGATGGTCCTTGCGATTTCAGCGGGATCTGCGACACGTCGTGCCGGAGCCTGGGCGGCGAGCGCGGCAAGGCGGTCGGTGCCGTACTGAGCGGTGGTGCCTTCGGTCAGTGTCGGTCCCGGCGCGACGGCGTTGATCCGGACGCCCTTGGGGCCGTATTCGGCCGCCCACGATTTGGTCAGCAGATTCAGTGCGGCCTTGGAAGATGCGTACACCGCCGCGCCCGCAGTGCCGAACATCGAAACCATGGTGCTGACGTTGACGATCGCGCCGTCTCCTCGCGCGGCCATGGCCGGTGCGACGGCCCCGACGAGAAAGAACGGAACCTTCACGTTGAGGGCGTAGCAGGCGTCGAAGTCATGCTCGGCGATCGCCGCCGTAGGCCCGAAGACCGCGATGGCGGCATTGTTCACCAGGATGTCGATCTGGCCGGCGGTATCGATTGCGCTCTGTGCCAATTCATGTGCGCTGGCCGCATCGGTCAGCGTGGCACCCAGAAAGTCGGCCGTGCCGCCGGCATTACGGATCGCGGACACAACCTGGGCACCGCGGTCCGCGTCTCGACCGCTCGCCAGGACATGAGCGCCGCGTTCAGCGAGATGAAGCGCGGTGGCATGACCGATACCGCTGGTCGCTCCTGTGACCAAGGCGGTTTTCCCACTGAGTGACATCCGGTCATCGTATGGGTGTCGAATATCGGACTCGATTACGCATCGAATCGCGATCTCCCCGCACTTCGCCGCGTCGAGTGTCACCATGGCGCCGTGGTTCAACAACATTTGCACCGCTTGTCGACGCCGCGGGCGGCGGCGCTGGCCGGCGTACTGTTCGCTGTGCTGTTCGGGGTGGCCTTGGTGATGATCCGCACTGCGTTGCCCGAGGGTGCCGAGCCAGGTTCCCAATGGGTCGACGGCGCGACTACCCGATTGCGGGTCGCGGCGGTGTTGATGCCGTTCGCGGGTATCGCGTTCCTGTGGTTCATCGGAGTGGTCCGGGACGGCTTCGGCCGCTACGAGGACCGGTTCTTTTCCTCAGTGTTCCTCGGCAGCGGAATCCTGTTCCTGGCGACCATGTTCGTTTCTTCGGCCGTGGGTGCCGGGCTGATCGCCAGCCGGGCGGGCATTGCCGACGCGACCGCCTACAGTCACGTCGCCACGTTCGGGCAGATGGTGCTGATGGCGTTGAGTAAGACCTACGGCGTCCGGATGGCGGCTGTGTTCATGATGTCGTTGGCGACGATCTGGTTGAAGACCGGCCTGATGCCGCGCCCGCTGGTTTACGCGACTTACCTTGTCGCAGTGGCACTTCTGGTCGCCGGCAACGTCAGCATGTGGATCGTGCTGGCATTCCCGCTCTGGGTGTTCGCGGTCAGTCTGCTGATCCTGATCCGGGCCGGGGTGATCGACCTGCCGGGCGAACGCGAGGAATCCGCGTAGCTCTTGGTGCCATCTGCCTGAAGTCGCGCTCCTATCTCTGGCGGTCGGCACCGGTCGAAACTAGGCCACAAGTGTCGCCAACAAGTGTCGCCAGACCGCCACCGATGTCCTGAGAGATAACGCTCAATCGTGTCGGTGGCCGATGACATAATCGAACACATGTTCGAGTCCGACGCTGATGCCGATGCTGACGCCGGTGCTGACGCCGGTGCGGCGTTGATCGCTGCGATCAGTGCCGGGGCGCGGGCCGAATCAGCAGCGATCGCGGCCCGGTTGGCCGCGATCGGGCAGTTGGATACCCTCCGGGAACACGAGTTGGCCGAGACCATCTTTTGGACCACCGATCCGTTCGAGGAGGTGGCCGCCGAAATCTCGGCGGCGATGCGGATCAGCCGCAGCCGCGCCGGCACCCAGATCCACCACGCCCGAGTGTTGCGCGACAAACTTCCGTTGGTGGCGGCCCGGTTCGCCGCAGGGGACATCGACTATCGGGTGGTGCGCATCATCATCGACCGCACCGAAACCGTGCATGCGTCGGTGTGGGGCCAGCTCGATGAGGCACTCGCGTCGCGGGCACGGACCTGGATGCGGCTTTCTGAACGCAAAATGCGCGAACGAATCGATCAGCAGGTGGCCAAACTCGACGCCAACGGGGTGCGGGTCCCACCCGACCTGACCGAGGATGCGTTCGTTCAGATCGAGCCGGGCAGCCCGGGGCGGGCCACACTGTGGGCCAACATCGACGCAGTGGATGGGGCAGCACTGGATCAGCGCCTCGACGCGCTGGCCAACACCGTGTGTGACAACGATCCACGTACTCATGCGCAGCGTCGCGCCGCGGCGGTCGGGCCGTTGGCCCGCCTCGAAGCGCAGTTGCGGTGCCTGTGCGGGCTACCGGAGTGCCCAGCCGCGCAGAAACGCGCGGCGGCCAATGCGGCGGTGATTCATGTGCTGGCTGAGCAGGCCACCGTGGACGGCACCTCCAACAATCCGGGCTATCTGCCCGGGCATGGCATCCTGCCCGGCCACAGGGTGCGCGACCTGGTGGGCTCGGCCAAACTCAAGCCGCTGCACGTGCCGGCCGCGCGGACTGACACGCCGCAGCGGACCCAACCCACCGAACCGGCCGAACCCAGCCATGCGTCTGAGGCATCCGAGCCATCCGAACCCAACGAGTCCACAGGCAACTCAGAGCCGACCGGATTCACCGGGTCCACCCAACCGGCTGAACCGGCCGACGCATCCGAGTCGCCTGAACTCAGCGCGACCACCCGGTCAAGCGAGGCGACCGAGTTTAGTGAGTCGCGCGGGCCAGCCGAGACGACAGCATCGACTGAACCCAGCGACACCACTGGGACTGACGACCTCAGCGAGCCTGCCGATGCAGGCGAGCCCGGGTATCGCCCATCGGCGGCACTCTCCGAGTTCATCCGGTGGCGCGACCTGACCTGCCGGTTCCCCGGCTGCGACGCCCCCGCCCAGCGCTGCGATATCGACCACAGCGTCCCGTACCCACTGGGGCCCACCCACCCGTCGAACAACAAGCTCTACTGCCGCGCCCATCACTTGCTCAAAACTTTCAGCACCGGCTGGACCGATCGCCAATTACCCGACGGCACAGTGATATTCACCGCACCCACCGGGCACACCTATGTCACCGAACCCCACGGCGCCGCCATGTTCCCAGCATTGGCCACACCCACCGGGGACCTGGACCTGCCCGAACCAGAGGCGCCCCACCCCAACCGCGGCGCGATGATGCCGACCCGCCGCCAAACCCGCGAACAGGACCGCCAAAACCGCATCTCAGAAGAACGCTGGCTACGCGCCGAACTCAACAACGACCTCGAACACGAACGCCAATTCCAAGCCTGGATCGCCGAACACTACGAACCACCCCCACCATTCTGAGTGTTGGCACTGGCGCTACTACGGAATGCCGAGCAGGATTGGCGCATGAGCATGCCGTGGTGGGAGAGGTACATCGGCCTGCCGATGTTGATGCTGCACGACAAGGTCTACAAGGCCACAGATGGCCGGATCGGACACCACATCCCCGGCGGTCCGACGACCCTGATCCTGCACACCGTGGGAGCCAAGACCGGTCAGCAGCGGGCCAGTTCGCTCGCCTACGCCCGTGACGGCGACGACTATCTGGTTGTGGCGTCAAAGGGCGGTGAGCCAACCGCGCCGGGGTGGTATCACAACGTGAAGGCCAACCCGAAGGTCGAGATCAACGTCGGACCGAAGCGGCTGAAAGCGACCGCCAAACCCGTGCTTCCGGACGGGGCCGACTATCCGCGGCTCTGGCAGATCGTCAATGACATGCCAGGCAACAAGGGCCGCTACATCGGATATCAGAAGCGAACGTCGCGGCCGATTCCGGTGATCGTGCTGACGCCCGACGTCACTCCCCGGTGAGCTTCAATGCCGATGCGGGGCACAGTTTGACGGCCTGGCGCGCTTTGTCGATCTGATCGTCGGGCACCTCGTCGACAAGGACTTCGACCACGCCGTCGTCGTCCTGGTCGAAGATGTCCTCGGAGATCATCACGCAGTTGCCCGATGCGATGCAGGCGTCTTGATCTGCTTCTACTTTCATGGCATTCACCACGTTACCGCCAATGATTTCAGCCCGTAGATGAAGTGAAATGACCGGTAGGCGACGTCCTCGAACGGTTCGGCGAGCGCGAGGCTGGGGAACCGGCGCAGCAGGGCGGGGAAGGCGATCCGCATCTCCATGCGGGCCAGCGGGGCACCGAGGCAATGGTGCACGCCGTGACCGAATGCCAGATGTCCGGGCGCGCCCCGGCTGATGTCGAGGACATCGGGGCTGGCGATGAAGTCGGGATCGCGGTTGCCCGCGGGCAGTGAGGCAAAGACCAACTCGCCCGCGGGTATTCGCACGCCGGCGATCTCGACTTCGGTGGTGGTGAAGCGCGGGATGGCGTTCTGCACGATGGACAGCCACCGCAACAGTTCCTCGACGGCGGGGCCGACGGCGTCCGGGTCGTCGCGTACCGCGGTCAGCTGCTCGGGATGGCGCAGCAGTGCCAGGACACCGAGGCCCAGCATGTTCGACGTGGTCTCGTGCCCGGCGAGCAGCAAGAGCCCCGCGATGCCGACCAGTTCGTCGTCGCTCAATTCGGCGCCGTGGTCGCGGACCAACATGCCGAGGATGTCCTCACCTGGATCCTGGCGGGTCCGTCCGACGAGGCCGCGCATGTAGTCACGGCTCTGTTGTTGCAGCGCAAGGCGTTCCGCGATCGGCAGGGACAGGTCGAGCTGGAGCGTCGAGCGGTGCTGGAAGTCGTCGCGGTCTTCGTAGGGCACCCCGAGCAGTTCGCAGATCACCAGCGACGGGATGGGGAGCGCAAAATCGGCCACCAGATCCGACGGCGGACCGGCCGCGGCCATCGCGTCGAGGCGGGCGTCGACGATCTCGACGATCCGAGGTTCCAGACGTTTCATCCGGCGGATGGTGAACTCCGCCGTCAGCATGCGGCGCAACCGTTGATGCTCGGGCGGGTCGAGGCCCAGCAGATTTCCGGCCCGTGCGCTGGCCAACTCTTCGTCGGACATTTCGGGCGCCCCGGGCAGGGTAAAACCCGGTGGTCTGCTGTTCGAGAACCGTTCATGGTCGCCCAGCACCGCCTTGACGTCCTCGTGGCGGGTGATCAGGTACACGGGGTTGCCGAGCGCACTGATGACGGTGCGCACCCCGTGGGATTCACGGATCTCTGCGAGTTCCGGTGTCGGATCGAACGCATTGCGCCGCATGTGAAGTGGTGGCAGCGTGACCGGCTCTGTCATGCTTCGACGCTACGCGCGTCCGAGGAAGTCCCTGATCAGGGAGTTGGTGAGGGCGGGATTCTCCAGCGCGGCCAGGTGTGCGACGCCGTCGAGAACGACGAACTCGGCACCGGGGATGGAATCGGCCATGGCCTTGGTCTCGGAGAGGGGGAAGGTCGCGTCCTCGGCGCCGGCGACGACGAGCACCGGGGTTCGTACCTGCGAGAGCAGGGTCCGCTGATCCGGGCGTCGCGGCACCACGCTTCGCACTGCCCATGCGCTCGAGTCGATGTCAACCCGGTGCGCGGCGTCGCCGACGAATGCGACGACTTCCGGGCGTACGCGCATCGACGTCGGTCCCAGGAACGCCTTGAGCACTGACCGGGTGAGGGGGCCGCGGATGCCGCGGAGCATTTTTGCCGCACGGAGCAGCAGCCCGTACTCAAACCGTTGACGCCTGCCGGCAGCCGACGCCGTGCAGTTCATCAATACGGCCCGGCCGATGCGGCTCGGGTACAACGCCGCGAACGTCCCGCCGATCATTCCGCCCCACGAGTTGCCGACGAAATGCGTGCGTTCGACCCCCACGCCGTCGAGAATGTCGGCAACGGTATCTGCGCATTCGGTGAAACTGAATGGCGCGGTCAGCTTTTCGCTGCGGCCGTGGCCGGGTGGGTCGACCAGGATGACCCGGTGGGTGGTGCCGAACTCCGCTGCCTGCGCGGCCCACATGTCACCCGTCATCAACAGGCTGGGCCAGAACAGGATCGCCTCACCCTGACCGGTGGCCTGAACCCGGAGCCGGCCGAGTCTGGTCGGCAGCGTCAACTCCTCCACGGGCGCCATGGTAGGCAGCGCTAGCTCTCGGCGTGCAGTCCCGGCCACCAGATCCGCGGGCCGATCAGCGTGAACAGCGCCGGGATGATCACCGTGCGGACCACGAATGTGTCCAGCAGGATGCCCAGGCCGACGATGATGCCCAGCTGCGTCAGCACGATCAGCGGCAGCACGCCCAATACGCAGAACACCGCGGCCAGCACCACACCGGCGCTGGTGATCACCGCGCCGGTGGCCGACACCGCCCGCACGATGCCCTGACGGGTGCCGTGTTCGGGCGTCTCCTCGCGGGCCCGGGTCACCAGGAAGATCGTGTAGTCGACGCCGAGAGCCACCAGGAACAGGAAGGCGAACAGGGGAGTGCTGTTGTCCAGGGCCGGGAATCCGAAGATATGGACGCTGGCCCAGCCGCCCAGCCCGAGTGCGGCAACCGCGCTGAGCACCGTGACTCCGACCAGCACCAGTGGCGCGAAGGCCGATCGCAGCAACAGGTAGAGCACCGCAAGCACCACCGCCAGAATCGCCGGGATCACCACCAGCCGGTCGCGCTGGGCTGCTGCGGCGATGTCCCTGGCCTGGGCATCGGATCCGCCGACCAACGCGGTACGGTCGGCTGAATGTACTGAATCCCGCAGTGCGTCAATCGTTTTGAAGGCCTCGTCGGAGGCCGGTTCGGCCGCCAGCACCACCGACCACTGGCTCAGCCCGGTTGGTGACTGACCGACGGGCCCGGCGGAGACGACGCCGGGGGTGTCGTTGATCGCGCGCTGTACCGCACCGGCCTTGGCGGTGGAGGCGATGACGCGAGTGGGGTCGGTCAGACCGCTGGGAAAATGTGCGGCAAGCGTCTCGTATCCGGTCACCGATTCGGCCTGCACCCGGAACTGCTCTGTCTGCGTGAGCCCGATGGGTGTGGCCAGCAGAGCGGTGCACAGCACGGCCAGGCCCGCCAGGGAGGCAACCGCGACGCGGGCAGGCTTGCGCGCCACGGAGTCCGCGATCCGGTGCCAGACACCGCTTTCGGTCAGTGGCGTGGCGCCGACCTGAGGAATGAACGGCCAGAAAAGTCGTTTGCCACACAGCGCGAGCAGCGGCGGCAGCACCACGAGAACGAACACTGCGGCGACGACCAGACCCGATGCGGCCTGCACGCCGAGGCTGCGGTTGCTGGGTGCCGAGGCGAACAGCAAGGTCAACAGGGCCAGCACCACGGTGGCGTTACTGGCAACGATGGCCGGTGCGGCGGCGCGCACCGCCGTCACCAGCGCCTCCCGATGCTGCTCGGTGCGCCCGAGTTCCTCGCGGTAGCGCGAAATCAACAGCAACGCATAGTTGGTGCCTGCGCCGAACACGAGCACGCTCGTGATGCCCGATGTCGACCCGTCCGGGCTCAGGCCCAATCCGGACGCCACGGCGGTCCCGACGACGGCCCCGACGCGATCGGCGAAGGCGATGACCAGCAGCGGTACCAGCCACAGCACCGGCGAACGGTAGGTGACGATGAGCAGCAGCGCCACCACCGCCGCAGTTACCGCCAGCAGCGTGATGTTCGCTCCGGCAAACGAATTGGCGATGTCGGCACCGAAGGCCGGGCCGCCGGTGATCTCCACCCGCAGCCCGGCGGGCAAACCGTCGGTGGCGGTCGCGCGCAGATCCTTGACGGCGTCGTTCAGCGCGAAACCGGACAGCCCGGCCTTCAACGGCACGGTGGCCACCGCGGCCTTGCCGTCGTCGGCCACCACCACGGGTGGCCCGGGCGCATCGGTCATCCGGTTGCGCGCATCCGCGGCGGCGTCGACGTCGCTGCTGGTCAGCTCGCCGCCGTCGGTGCGGGTCAGCACGAGGATCGCCGGTACCTGATCTCCGCCGGGGAAATCGGCCCGCAGGGCATCGGCCCGTGCCGATTCGGCGTCGGCCGGGACGGCGACCGGCGACTGTGAGGCGGCGTCGCCGCCGCTGAGCAGGCCGAGCAGCCCGCCGGAGACCAGTACCACCAACACCGCGAGCCACGCCAGACGCCTAATCACGGTTCAGTGTCGCCTCTTCCAGATCGAGCCCATGCAGCACAGTACGCAGCACTTCGTCGTCGATGTGCCCGGCATCGCGTTCGGCGATGAATGCGTCGCGTTCGGCGGCAAGCATTTCCAGTCGCAGCCGGCGGAATGCGGCCGCCGGGCTCTCCCCGATGTCGTCTTCGCCGCGCCCCAGCCGCTCCCATGCGGCGTTGCGGCGCCGGGTGTTCCATGCTCGCAGCACGTCGGCGGCACGCTCGGGCACATCGTTGCCTGCCGGTTGTTCGGCCAGCAGAGAGTCGAGACGTTCGGCCGCGGCGCGGGCCGCCTTGTCCTGCGCGGCGGCCGTGGCGATCGCATCGCTGTGCGCCTCGTTGCCCTGAGCATCGAGCACCCGGATGAACCACGGCAGCGTCAGGCCGTGCAGCAGCAGTGTTCCGACCACGACAACGAAGGTGAGGAACACCAATTGCGGGCGGCCGGGGAACGGATCGCCGGCCAGCGTGGTGGCGGGAACGCCGAATGCCGCGGCGAGTGACACCACGCCGCGCATGCCGGCCCACGCCACCACGAACACCTGCCCGGCCGGCGGGGCGGGCTCGTGGGAGCAGAGCCGTTTGGACAACATCCGGGGCACATAGGTGGACGCGAAGACCCAGACGATGCGGACGCCGATCACCGCGGCGAGAACCGCCGCCGACGAGATGGCCAGCGTGGCCGCCGAGATGCCGGACAGTTCGCTGATCACCTTGGGCAGTTGCAGGCCGATCAGCAGGAACGCGAAGGACTCCAGGATCAGCTGCAGGGCCTTCCACACCGCCTTGTCCTGCAGTCGGGTGGCGTAACTGGCCTGCGTCTCGCGCTGACCCAGCAACAACGCCGCCACCACGACGGCCAGCACGCCCGAGCCGTGGATCTCCTCGGCCAGCAGGTAGATGAAGAACGGCGCCACCAGACCGATCGCGCTCTCGACCAGAGGATCGTCGAGCCGGGTGCGGATGAAATGCACCACCATCCCGAGCACGCCGCCGACCACGATGCCGCCGACCGCGGCCAGCGCGAAGGTCGCCAGGCCGCTGCCCCAGGACGCCGCCGTCCCGATCGCCGCACCGAGCGCCACCTTGTAGGCGGTCAGCGCGGTGGCGTCGTTGAGCAGGCTTTCCCCGCCGAGCAGTGTCATGGTGCGTCGGGGCAGGCCGAGCCGGCGGCCGACGGCGGTGGCCGATACGGCGTCAGGTGGGGCCACGATGGCGCCGAGGGTCAGGGCCGCGGCGACGGTGAGTTCGGGGACGGTCTCGTAGGCGACGATGCCGACGACGAAGGTGGTGGCCAGTGGCAATCCGACGGCGAGCAGCCCGATGGGCCGGATGTTGCGGCGCAGCGCCACGTAGCTGCTCTCCAGACCGGCCGACCACAGCAGCGGAGGCAGGATCACGAACAGCACCAGTTCGGGATCCAGGTGGACGTCGTCGAATCCGGGCAGCGCGCTGCCGGCCAATCCCGCCACCACCAGCGCCAACGGCGCAGAGACGTCGAAACGGCGGGCGACGGCGGCCAGCAGTACCGCGGCGACCAGGGCCGCTAGGAGTGAGGCACCCACGTTGTCGTTCCTCCTTCGTGTGCCGTGCCTATCCTTGATCAACATGTTGAGGAGATCACGTCGGCGTCTGCAGAATCCGGCGCCTCGCACCTGCGCGCATCTCGATGAGGAGGTCGACGACCCGCAACCGTTGACCCCCGGACAGTGCCAGGAATGCGAGGAGCTCGGCGAGAGCAGCTGGGCACACTTACGGATGTGCATGGCGTGCGGCCACGTCGGTTGCTGTGACTCCAGCCCGCATCAGCATGCCACCAAGCATTTTCAGAAGAGCGGTCATCCGGTGATGCGCTCGGCGGAACCCGGGGAGAGTTGGCGTTGGTGCTATATCGACCATCGAGTCGGGTGACGATCTGGCAGGCTGGTGCGTGCGATGAGTGAATCGATAGAAGACGCGCAGCCCGCCGGGAAGACAACTGTCCTGGCCGATGATCAGGTCGACGCCGACAAACCCACCGAGCCCGCCGCGACGGTGCTGCTGCTGGGTTCCGGTGACCTGAGCCGTGAGCTCGCGCTGGCGTTCCAGCGGCTGGGCAGTGTCGTGGTGGCCGCCGACCGGTACTACGCGCCCGCGCACGGTGTCGCCGACCGCTCGGCGGTGATCAAGATGAACGACGCCGAAGAACTCACCGCGCTGATCGAGCGGGAGAAGCCGCGTTACGTGGTCGCCGAGTCCGGCGTCATCGCCGCCGACGCGCTGGTCGCGGTGGCCGAGCGGGGCGACATCGAGGTGCTGCCGGCACCGCGCAGCATCCGGCTCAGCCAGGATCGCGAGGGTCTGCGCCGGCTGGCGTCGGACGAGCTGGGCCTGCCGACCGTGCCGTTCTGGTTCGCCGGGTCGGCCGAGGAGCTGACCGCGGTGGCCGAGCATGCCGGTTTCCCGTTGGTGGTCAAGCCGGTGGTGGGCGCGCAGCGCGACGGTGAGTCGGTGCTGCTGCGTCCCGACGACGTCGAACCGGCCTGGCAGCGGGCCACCACCGCCGGCCACATCGCCCAGACCCGGGTGCTGGCCGAGTCCGTCGTCGAGGTCGAGTACGAGATCACGATGCTGACCGTGCGCACCACCGGGCCGACCGGTCCCGGCGTGCAGTTCTGTGAGCCGATCGGGCACCGCCAGGTCGGGACGGACGTGCTGGAGTCCTGGCAGCCCCAGCCGCTGACGCCGGCCGCGCTGGATGCCGCGAAGTCCATCTCCGCGCGCATCGTCAACTCACTGGGCGGGCGCGGGGTTTTCGGCGTCGAGCTGCTGGTCCAGGGTGACGACGTGTACTTCTCCGATGTGCGGATCCGTCCGCACGACAGCGGATTGGTGACCCTGCGGTCGCAGCGCTTGTCCGAGTTCGAGATGCATGCCAGGGCCATCCTCGGTCTGGCCGTGGACACCATCATGATCTCCCCGGCGGCTGCCGAGGTCACCTACGGTGGGGCCGACGCCGGTGAGCCGTCCGCCGACATCGGCACGGTGCTGGCCGAAGCGCTGGCCACCTCCGAGAGCGATGTGCGCTTGTTCGGTCGCCCGGGTGAGTCCGACGCTCCGCGTCGTCTCGGGGTCGCGCTGGCCACCGCGCCCGACGTGATCATCGCCCGCGACCGTGCCCGACGGGTCGGCAGCGCGCTGCGCAAGCTGTGGTAGGCCGTGATGGCTGACGAGGCGGACGAAACCGAAGACAGGCCGACGATGGCGCCCTTCCTGGGCGCGCTGGCCGTCATTGTGCTCGTGGTGATCGTTGTCGTCCTGCTCAACGTCTTCGGCGCCGACGGCCGCAGCGAGGAGCAGAAGGTGAGCCTCGCGGCGGTCGGCCAGAACGACGCGCTGCAGCGGGAGAATTTCGGTGAATTCTCCGATCACACCTGCACCGCCCAGCGCGGCACCGAGGCAGATTTCATTGCCCGCCAGCGTGATTCAGTCGCCAAGCAGGGCGCGCGGTATGTCGATGACGTGACCGCTGTGCACATCGAAGGGGAGCGGGCCACCGCGACGGTGGTCTACCACTACGGCAATACCCCCGACGCCAAGGTGAACACCGAGACGACCTTCGTGCGTGAGGACGGCCAATGGCGCGTCTGCTCGAGTATGGGAGACTCACGGCCGTGAGCTATGCGGGAGACATCACGCCTGAGGAGGCCTGGAAACTTCTGAGTGAGAACTCCGAGGCCGTGCTGGTGGACTGTCGGACCGACGCCGAATGGCGCTTCGTCGGTGTGCCGGACCTGTCCAGCCTTCAGCGTGACGTGGTGTACGTGGAATGGAACCGGAACGACGGCAGCCACAACGATGCGTTCGTCGACGATCTTCAAGCGTCGGGAGTGACGCCCGGCGAGCGACCTGTGGTCTTCCTGTGTCGCTCCGGCAACCGTTCGATCGGCGCTGCCGAGGCCGCCACCGCGGCCGGGATCGCACCGTCCTACAACGTGCTCGACGGGTTCGAGGGCAATCTCGACGAGAACCGCCACCGTGGTAGCACCGGGTGGAAGGCGGTCGGCCTGCCATGGAAACAGAGCTAGGGGCAGTCATGAGCGGCGACATTCCCTCGGTCCGTATCCCCGCTGCCCTGCCCGACGGCGTCAGCCAGGCCACCATCGGCGTGCGCGGCGGCCTGCTGCGGTCGGAGTTCGAGGAGACCGCCGAGGCGATGTACCTGACTTCGGGGTACGTCTACGAATCCGCATCCGCGGCGGAGAAGGCGTTCACCGGCGAGATCGACCGCTTCGTCTACTCCCGCTACGGCAACCCGACCATCTCGATGTTCGAGGAACGGTTGCGGCTCATCGAAGACGCGCCTGCCTGCTTCGCCACCGCCACCGGCATGGCGGCGGTGTTCACCGCGCTCGGTGCGTTGTTGGGTGCCGGCGACCGTCTGGTGGCCGCCCGCAGCCTGTTCGGCTCGTGCTTCGTGGTGTGCAGCGAAATCCTGCCGCGTTGGGGCGTGGAGACGGTGTTCGTCGACGGCGACGATCTGTCGCAGTGGGAGCAGGCACTGTCGGTGCCGACCCAGGCGGTGTTCTTCGAGACGCCGTCCAACCCCATGCAGTCCCTGGTCGACATCGCCGCGGTGTCCGAGCTGGCCCATGCCGCAGGCGCGAAGGTGGTGCTGGACAACGTCTTTGCCACTCCGCTGCTGCAGCAGGGCATTCCGCTCGGCGCCGACGTGGTGGTGTACTCGGGCACCAAGCACATCGACGGGCAGGGCCGCGTGCTCGGCGGGGCGATCCTGGGTGACAAGGAGTACATCGACGGCCCGGTGCAGAAGCTCATGCGCCACACCGGCCCGGCGATCAGTGCGTTCAATGCCTGGACGTTACTGAAAGGCCTTGAGACACTTGCTGTCCGGGTGGACTATTCAAACCGTTCGGCCCATCGGATCGCCGAGTTCCTGGAGGCCAAGGCCGGCGTGAACTGGGTGAAATATCCGTTCCTGGAATCACATCCGCAATACGACCTGGCCAAGCGGCAGATGCGTGGCGGCGGCACCGTCGTCACCTTCGAGCTCGATGGCGGCAAGGACCGGGCGTTCGAGGTGCTCGACAAACTGCGCGTGGTCGACATCTCCAACAACCTGGGCGACGCCAAGACGTTGATCACCCACCCGGCCACCACCACGCACCGGGCCATGGGACCCGAGGGCCGGGCCGCGATCGGGCTGGGCGACGGCGTGGTGCGCATCTCGATCGGCCTGGAAGGCACCGAGGACCTGATCGCCGACCTGGACCAGGCGCTGGGTTAGCACGTGTCACGCGGATCCGACGCGAAGAAGGCCCGCCGCCGCAAGCGGCAGGCCGACCGGAGCGTGAACCGGGTGTCGGCGGAGTCCGTCGAGCAGTTGGCCGACATCCCCGACGCCGTCGTCGCCGATCTGGCCGAGTTCGACGAGCGAATCACCGCCCGCGGCTGGACTTTTGACGAGGAAGAGTCAAACGACGACTTCGCGGTGTGGTTCTACGAGCCGTCCGGGGCCCAAGTGGAAGACGGCCTCGCGGTGACCTCGCTGTGGCTGGATGCGGCCGAGGACGGCGAGATCGTGCGGGTGGTGTTCGTCGGCAGCGTCGAGCGCTATGAGTTCACCCATGAGGAATTGCGCGGCGGCGCCCTCGACGTCATCGAGGGCTACCGCGCCGGTCAGCCGCTGCCGAAGTTCTAGCTTTCGATGACGCCCTGGGCGGTCTGGGCCCGGTCCTCGTAGCTCTTGCGCTTGGCGGCGTCGAACTCCAGGAACACGTTGTCCAGGCCCAGCTTCTTGTTCATCCAGCGCCGGCCCTTGGGCGGCAGCATCTGCGCGGCCTGGGCGGTGAACCGCAGCGGTGGGGGTACCGACACGTGGGTCTTGGGCTTGTTGAGCGTCTTGACGATCGCGGCCGCGATGTCTTCGGGCTCGACGGGCTTGATCGCCCCGCTGGACTTGGTGCCCGAGATCAGATCGGTGTTGGTGAACGGCGGCATGACCACGGAGACGTCGACCCCGTGCGGGGCCATCTCGTCGGCCAACGCGGTGGTCAGCCCGACGACGGCGTACTTGGCGCCGACGTAGACCACCTGGCCCGGCAGCGGGATGAGTCCCGACAGCGAGGCGATGTTGATGACGTGCCCGCGGCGGCGTTTCACCATCTCGGGCAGCGCCAGCTGGCACCCGGTGAGCACGCCGTACACGTTGACCTCGATGGAGGATCGGATCGACTGCTCGGACTGATCCAGGAAGGGCCCGATCGGCATGACGCCTGCGTTGTTGATCAGCACGTCGATGTGTCCACCGCCGTCGGTGCGGGCCTTGTCCAGGAACGTCGCGAAGGACTCCCGGTCGGTGACGTCGAGCGGGTAGCCGGACACCGGGCCGAGCTTGGTCAGCTCGACGACGGCCGATTCCTGAAGTGCCACGTCACGGTCGCCGATGACGACGCGGGCGCCACGTGCCAGCAGGGCCTTGGCGGTGGCGTAACCGATGCCGCGGGCGCCGCCGGTGATCGCGATGGTCTTGCCCCTGATGTTGTCCATGGCGGCGAACTTTACACGTGTCAAGTTTTGCGCGGAAGGGGGTTGTCGGACCGGCTTGGCAGACTCGGATCTGATCGCCGTTGCGCGTAATCTGCAACTATTCGTCGGAAGGAGGTGCGCTGTGACCGACCTCGCGCACCTACCGCGTGGCCTGCTGAGCTTGGAGCAGTGGGACGCGCTGGAACTCGACCCGACGCGACGGTGGGAGCTCAGTGAGGGGACTCTCATCATGTCGCCCCGTCCGCAACTAGGGCACCAACGCATCTCGAAACGACTTGTCCGCCTCCTCGACGATCACCTGCCGGATGGGCTCGAAGCGTTTCCCGAGATCGAGGTGATAACGAACGCCACGTTCCCGCCGAGCGTGCGTGACCCTGACATCGTCGTGATTCCGGACGCAGTCGAGCGGCGCCTTGCCCGCGTCCCGGCAGCCGATGTTGCCCTCGTCGTCGAGATCGTGTCGCCGGGATCGCGTGGAACGGACCACGTGATGAAGCTGCACGAGTACGCCAAGGCAGGCATACCGAACTACTGGATCGTCGATCCCGACGCGCCGGCCCAGGACCGCTTCATCGCCTACCGCCTCGACGGCGAGATCTATCGACAGGTTGAGGTGTACGACGGAGCCCGGATCCGGGTGCACCAGCCCGCCGAGATGGCATTTTCGCTAGACGTGCTGACTGGCGACTAGCGCCCTGGGCCATATTCCCGATCACCCGGTTCGACCCTGAGACTGCCAAATGTCCGTGGCGCCGAACCTCACACGTGCCAAGTTTGGTGCGGGAGGGGGTGGATCGGGCCCCTGGCGGCCGCTTCGCGCCTACCGTTCGGGATAGCAGGGAGGCTGACATGGAGATCAAGGGTGCACTGGCAGTGGTGACCGGTGCCGCGGGCGGCCTCGGCAGCGCGATCGCACGTGCACTACACGCCCGTGGAGCCCGGCTCATCCTCACCGGCCTGCGCGAGGAGCCGCTTGCGGCGCTGGCGTCGCGGCTGGCAGGGACACAAATCGTCGTCGCCGATCTGGCTGATCGTGCGCAGGTGGCCCAACTGGGGACTCAGCTCTCCGACGCCGACATCGTCGTGGCCAACGCGGCGGTACCTGCGACGGGCAAGCTCGACGATTTCACGCCCGAGCAGCTAGACCGCGCCCTCGATGTGAATCTGCGGGCGCCGATGCTGCTCACCCAGCAACTACTGCCGGGGATGCTGGGCCGCCGACGGGGCCATTTCGTATTCATCTCGTCGATCGCGGGCAAGGTTCCGTCGGCGCGGGTGCCCATCTACTCGGCCACAAAGGCAGGGCTGCGCGGGTTCTCCGGGTCGTTGCGGCTCGATCTGCACGGGTCCGGCGTCAGCTCCTCGGTCGTCTTTCCGGGAACGATGACCGATGCCGGGATGCTCGCGGATGCCGGGCTCCCAGCGAATCCCGGTTCGAAAGGCATCACTACGGATTTCGTGGCACGTGGTGTCATCACCGCCATCGAAAAGGACCGAGCTGAAGTCGACGCGGCCGAGCTGCCGGTCCGGATCGTGGCCCGGCTTGCGGGCCTGGCGCCCCAGCTTACGGCGCGGCTGACCCGGCGCGACGATGCCGTCGCCTGGGGTGATCGGGTGAGTCAGGGTCTACGGCATCTCCGCTGAGGGGATTTCGATCACGCTGATCGTGGTTGGAATGACTCGGCCTGATCTGCGTTGGAAGTGCCGTGGGTATCGAAACGGTGGTTAAGTCAGCCCCCGTGAGTGGTGTGCAGTTTGTAGCGGCCGGCCTGGACGATCCTCTGGCCGTCCCGCTGCTGGCCGAGCTGTCGGTCGAGTACTCGGAGCGCTACGGCGGAACGCCCGACCAGATGATGGCCTGGCTACGGGGAAAGTCCGCCGACGACTTCGCGCCGCCGGGCGGTGGCCTCTACATCGGTGTGCTCGACGGCGTGCCGGTCACCGGCGGTGCGTTCACCCGATTCGACGCCGAGACCGCCGAACTCAAACGCATCTGGACCGACAGCCGCTTGCGGAAACGCGGATACGGCAAGGTGCTGCTGGCGCATCTGGAGGCCGAGATCGCCGCACGCGGATATCGCCGGGTATATCTGACGACGGGGCATCTGCAGCCCGAAGCCGAAGCGCTCTACGACTCGGCGGGCTACAGCCGGCTGCGCGTGCCGCTGCCGCCTGAGGGTGACGGGGCGGTCTTCCCGATCGCATTCGAGAAGGTGCTGTCGAGGGAGTCGACATGACCGTTCCGCTCTCGATACTCGATCTGGCTCCGATCAGTGCGGGTAGTGACGTGGTGACCGCACTGCGGAACACCGTCGATCTGGCGCGTCACGCCGAACAATTTGGCTACCAACGGTATTGGGTTGCCGAGCATCACTTCGTATCGGTGGCGAGCTCGTCGCCGGCGGTCCTGGTGGGCCAGATCGCCGCGGCCACCGAACGGATCAGGGTCGGTACCGCAGCCGTGCAACTCGGCCACACCACCGCGATCGCTGTGGTGGAGAGTTTCGGCACGCTGGCGGCGTTCCATCCCGGCCGGATCGATCTGGGGGTGGGTCGCTCGGGGCAGAAACGCGCCGAAGCCGTGCAAGCCAAGCCCCGCGAGCCCAGACCGCCGCGAGAATGGCACGAGATCGACGGTGTGGTGATCCCGGCGCCCTATGACGTCGCCGCGCTGATGCGGGATCCGCGGTTGCGCGCCCGGATGGCGGTGTTGCAACAACCAGAAGCTGTCGCACCGGATTTCGCCGAACAGGTCGATGACATTCTCGCGATGCTCGCCGGCCGGTATCCGGTTGGTACGGCCGTTCCCGGCGCGGGCGCGGGCCTGACGCCGTGGGTGTTCGGCAGCAGCAAGGGGCAGAGTGCCCGTGTTGCCGCTGCGCGCGGGCTACCGTTCGTCGCCAGCTATCACATCACTCCGGCCACCGCGCTGGAGGCAATCGAGGTGTACCGCAACGGTTTCACCCCGTCGGAGCACTTGACCGAGCCGTATGTGGCGGTATCGGCCGACGTGGTGGTGGCCGAGGATGAAGCCACCGCGCGGTATCTGGCGTCCAGCTATGGCCACTGGGTGTATTCGATCCGGGCCGGCGGCGGCGCGATGCCGTACCCGGATCCGGCCGACTGCGTACCGCTGTCCGACGAGCAGCTGGAGGTGGTCCGGGACCGGACCGCAACACAATTCGTCGGCGACCCTGATCAGGTGGCAGCCAGGCTGGAGGCCCTCCAGCGGGTCAGCGGGGCCGACGAACTCGTCATCACCTCGGTGACGCACCGGCACGAGGACCGGTTGCGGTCGCACCAGCTACTCGCGCAGCGGTGGGGCCATTAGCGGCTAGGCTGGCCCCCGAAGCTGTCGTCGCCGCTAGGGGTGTATTTGCCGAGTCTGCAGGTAATCGTGGGATCGCTGCTGCTGGCAGCGGCTGCCGTGGTGTTCGCGACCGGCGTGGCTTTGCGGGTGTTCATCGGCCGGCGGGCGGATTCGGCTGAATCGCAGCGGCGGATGCACGCATTTCGCCGGACAAAGTTTGCCCGGGTGTTGTTCGGGTCGGTGTATGACGACGAGGTGTTCGATCCCGACGAACTCGACCAGATGGTCCTGATGCCGACGATCGTGCTGGCCTGCGGCCTGTGCCTGACGGGTTTCTTCCTGTTGGGCTACCGGATCCTGCAGCACTAGCTCGGTCCTCGGAGTTCAGTTCTTGCCGAGCCCGGAGGCCATGAACCGGCCGATCGCGGTGAGCGCCTGCTTCCTGGACATCAGCCGGGTCTGCACGAACAGAAATGCGCGGCTGGCGAACCCGGGCACCACCGTCGGTTTGCGACCGAGGGCCGAAAGCACTTCCGGGACCACGGCTGCCGGCTCGGCCATCAGCCAGCGGGGGTATTTCGACAGCGCGTCGCCCTGGGTGTTCATCAGGCCGGCGATCATGACCAGCACGTCCACGCCGGTACCGCGCAACTCGTACCACAGCGCCTGGCCGAACATGAGCTGGAAGGCTTTGTTGGCCGAGTACGCCCCGGTGTACGGGCCGGAGGTGAGCCCGACGCCCGAGGACACGATGATGATGGCGCCACGACCACGGCCACGCATCTCGGTGCCGAAGCGGTGGATGAGGTTGGTGTAGCCGCGCGCATTGATGTCGATCATCCGGCTGTGCGTCTCCAGCGGCATGTCGAGGATCGGCGGCGTGTCGGTCGGGGTGAACATGTGGTTGCAGATCAGCACGTCGACGACGATGCCGGCTATCGCGGACTCGATCGCGGCATACGGCGCGGGCTCACCGAGATCGCATGCGGCGGTGCGTACTTCGATGTCGAACTGGTCGCGGAGCTCTTGCGCGCGCAGAGTCAGGTCCTCGTCGAGCACGTCGACGAGGACGAGGTTGAGCCCTTCCGCCGCCAGGTGGCGCGCGAACGCGTACCCGAGGCCCTGTTCACGCGCCGCGCCGGTGACCAGCGCCCAGCCCCCGGCATATTCGGAGATCTTGGATCGTGCGGTCATGGCTCAACCGTGCCGGGCCGCGGCGGCGGAGGCGGCGTCGGCGATCGGTCCGCGCCACACCGGACCGTGTCCGGGCAGCATCACGTCGGCGTCGACAGCGGCCAGCGCCTTCAGGCTCGACAGGCACCCGGCCTCGTCGTGGTTGAACAGCGCAGGCAGCAGCTGCGGTCCGGGGCGGGGCAACAGCGGATGGCCGGTGACCAGGGCGTCTCCGCTGATCAGGACCCCGTCGACGATGAACGAACAGTGCCCGCCGGTGTGGCCCGGCGTGGGAACCGGTGTCGGCTTGCCCGGGAGGTCGTCCGCGCCGGTCAACGCCTGAGCGGTGGGGATGCCGGCGTGGTTCATGCCGCCCTTGGCGGTGATGGTGGCCGCCCACTTCAGCCAGCGGGGCTGCCAGATGTTGCGCACCACATCCGCGGGCGCAGCCTGCTCCAGATATTCACGCTTGGTGTGACCCAGTTCCGCGCCATGGCAAAAGACCGGTGTGCCATGGGTTTTCGCCAGCCAGATGGCGGTCCCGAGGTGATCGATGTGGGCGTGGGTCAACAGCACGGCGGCGATGTCGTCGACGGTGAAGCCGAGTTGGCGAACCGAGCCGATGACGTCTTCGCGCTGCCCGGGGAAACCGGCGTCGATCAGCATGACGCGGCTCCCGTCGGTCACCAGCGTCCAGTTGACCAAGTCGGTTTGTGCGAAGTGGACATGCTCGGTGATAGCACTCAGGGCTGCTGCCATGTCGCGAGTTTAGGCATAGGAGTAGAAACGAACTCGTGGCTGAACTGAAACTCGGATACAAGGCGTCGGCGGAGCAGTTCGCTCCGCGTGAACTGGTGGAGCTCGCGGTCGCCGCGGAGGCGGCGGGCATGGACAGCGCGACGGTCAGCGACCATTTCCAGCCGTGGCGTCACGAGGGCGGGCATGCACCGTTCTCCCTGGCCTGGATGACGGCGGTCGGTGAGCGCACGGAGCGGCTGGTGTTGGGCACCTCGGTGCTGACCCCCACGTTCCGCTACAACCCGGCGGTGATCGCGCAGGCCTTCGCGACCATGGGATGTCTGTACCCCGACCGGATCTTCCTCGGGGTGGGTACCGGTGAGGCGCTCAACGAGATCGCCACCGGTTACGAAGGCGACTGGCCCGAGTTCAAGGAGCGCTACGCCCGGCTGCGCGAGTCGGTCAAACTCATGCGCGAGCTGTGGCTCGGTGACCGCGTGGATTTCGAGGGTGAGTACTACAAGACGAAGGGCGCCTCGATCTACGACGTCCCCGAGGGCGGCATCCCCATCTACATCGCCGCCGGTGGGCCGCAGGTCGCCAAATACGCCGGCCGGGCCGGTGACGGGTTCATCTGCACGTCGGGCAAGGGCGAGGAGCTCTACAAGGACAAGCTGATCCCCGCGGTGAAGGAAGGTGCGGAGGCGGCCGGGCGCAACGCCGAGGACATCGACCGGATGATCGAAATCAAGATCTCCTACGATCCGGATCCGCAGAAGGCGCTGGAGAACACCCGCTTCTGGGCGCCGCTGTCGTTGACCGCCGAGCAGAAACACAGCATCAACGACCCGATCGAGATGGAGAAAGCCGCCGACGAGCTGCCCATCGAACAGGTCGCCAAGCGCTGGATCGTCGCCTCAGATCCCGACGAGGCCGTCGAGATGGTCGGTCAGTACGTGAAGTGGGGCCTGAACCACCTGGTCTTCCACGACCCTGGCCATGATCAACGCCGATTCCTCGAACTGTTCAAGAACGACCTGGAGCCCAGGCTGCGCAAGCTGGGTTAAGCACTGTTCACGGAGCGCTGCACCGCGCCGACCGCGCCGTGGCTCGTCGCCGTGAGCCGTACCCGGTCGGCGCGGAACAGGTCGTAGGCATACTCGAACGGCTCGCCGCTGTGATCGCGCGTGATGCGTGTGATCGCCAAAAGTGGCTTCCGATGGGCGATGTCGAGCCAGCCCGCCTCGCGGGGGCTGGCGCTGACCACTTCGATGGTCTCGGTGGTGACGGCAGGCGTGAGGCCGTACCGGACCCGCAACAACTCGTAGAGTGAACCGCCGAGCGGTTGTTCGAGCAGGTCCTCCATGCGTCCGGCGACGAAACAGGACAGGTCCACCGAGAGCGCCACGCCATCGGCGAAGCGCAGCCGGCGGACGGTGAACACCTCTGCGCCATCGGCGATTGCGAGGGCATGGGCTTCCACCTGAGTGGCCGGTCGGCGGTCGGTCGCCAGGACGCGCGTGGCGCTGCTGTGCCCGCCGCTGCGCAATCGGGCGGGAAGCCCGGCCAACTCCGCGGCATTGCGTTCGACCACATCGGACCGCACGAACGTACCGCCGTTGCGTCCGGTGCGACGCTCCAGTACTCCGGCCTGGCTCAACGGCAGCAGCGCGCTGCGCAGCGTGGACCGCGACACCGCGAAGCTCTCGGCCATCTCACGCTCGGTGCCCAGCCGCGAGCCGGGGCGCAAGGTGCCGAGGGCCAGCATGGACAGGATGCGGCGACGCACGTCCTCGGCGACCGGGCCGCCCGGGGTCTGGGACATGCCCCGAGTGTGAACCAAATCGAGCGCGCGGAGCAGACCAAAACCCACCGATTAACCTGGCCGTTGCACGATTCCCAGGTTCGAAACATGTCGGCAACAAAGGTCCTGAGCCGCAACAATTTTCGAGTTGCCCGATGATCTGGGCGGGATGACAATGTGCTGCGTCGCACCACAATGCCGTCGTCGACGCCAAACAATCAGACCAAATAGTGGTCCGAAAGTCGTCCTCAGTAAGGACCCGCAATGAGTGAGATCATCGATCCGCCGGCACCGTCGAGTACCGGAATCCAGCGCCTCAAACCCAACGCCGTGGGACTGGTCGGCGTGCTGTTCATGGCGGTCGCCACGGCCGCCCCCATCACGGCAATGGTCGGCAACGTGCCGATCGCGGTCGGTTTCGGCAACGGCGCCTACGCGCCCGCCGGGTACTTCGTCGCCACCATCGTGCTGACGCTGTTCGCGATCGGATATGCCGCGATGAGCAAGCACATCACCGCCACGGGAGCCTTCTACGGATACATCTCGCACGGACTTGGCCGCGTCGTCGGCCTGGGCGCGGGCTTCCTGACCGCACTGGCCTACATGGTGTTCGAGGCCTCGCTGATCGGCATCTTCTCGTTCTTCGGCAACGATCTGTTCAAGTCGTTCTTCGGCATCGACGTGCCGTGGGTCATCTTCGCCGTCGTGATGCTGGCCGTGAACGCCGTGCTGACCTACTTCGACATCAACTTGGCGGCCAAGGTGCTCGGGGTATTCCTGATCACCGAGATCATCATGCTGGCCATGATGGCCTTGTCCGTCGTGTTCACCGGTGGCGGCCCGCAGGGTTGGTCGCTCGGATCACTGAACCCGCTCAACGGTTTTCAGAGCCTCTCGGGTGAGGTGGCCGGTGTCGACGGCAGCATGATCACCGTCGCCGGATCGGCCGGCGTCGGGCTGTTCTTCGCGTTCTGGTCATGGGTGGGCTTCGAATCCAGCGCCATGTACGGCGAGGAATCCCGAAACCCCAAGAAGATCATCCCGATCGCGGTGATCTGCTCGGTGGTCGGCATCGGCGCGTTCTACGTCCTGGTTTCGTGGTTGGCGATCGTGGGCACCGGACCGCAGAATGCGATTGCGCTGGCGCAAGATTCGACGACCGCGGGTGACATCTTCTTCACCCCGGTGCACCAGCATCTCGGCGAGTGGGCAGTCGACATGTTCAAGATCCTGTTGATGACGGGCTCGTTCGCGTGCGGTATGGCGTTCCACAACTGCGCCGCGCGCTATCTCTACGCCATCGGCCGGGAGAACGTCATCCCCGGCATGCGCAAGACGATCGGTGCGACGCATCCGGTGCACGGCTCACCGCACATCGCCGGATTCGTCCAGACCGGCTTCGCCACTCTGGTGGTGCTGTTCTTCGACCTGACCGGACGTGACCCCTACACCGGGCTCTACGGCCTGATGGCGTTGCTGGGTACGACGGCGATCATGATCGTGCAGGCCCTGGCCGCGTTCTCGGTGATCTCGTATTTCCACGTGCAGAAGCGCCATCCCGAGACGGCGAACTGGTTCACCACGTTCCTGGCGCCGCTGCTGGGCGGGACCGGGATGCTCTACGTCATCTACCTGCTCGCCAAGAACGCGTCGTTCGCCGCGGGTTCAGCCGCGTCGGACTGGGTCTTCACGTCGATCCCGTATGTTGTCGGCATCGCCGGAATCGGTGGTGTGCTGTGGGCGCTGTTCCTGAAATTCAGGGATCCGCAACGCTATTCCGATCTGGGGCGCACAGTGTTGGAGGAGGCGCACGAGCGGTAGGGGGCGTGCGGGTGGCGAAAGGAAGTGCCATGGGTTTTTCCAACATCATGGATTCGAACAGCTACAGCGGTCTTTCGACCGATCCGCAGACCGCACAGCTGATCGAGGCCCGCACCCGCCTGCTGGGCCCGGCGTACCGGCTGTTCTACGAACGGCCGGTACACCTGGTCCGGGGCAGCGGCAGCCACCTGTTCGACGCCGACGGCGAGCGCTACCTGGATGCGTACAACAACGTCGTCAGCGTCGGGCACTGCCACCCGCGTGTGGTCGCGGCCATCACGCGTCAGGCCGAGACGCTCAACACGCACACCCGGTATCTGCACGAAGGCATCGTGGAGTACTCCCAGCGGCTGTTGGCCACCTTCCCGGACGAAGTCGACCAGGTGATGTACGCCTGCACCGGCTCGGAGGCCAACGACCTCGCCCTGCGGGTCGCCCAGATGTACACCGGGGCACACGGGGTGATCGTCACCCGCGACGCGTACCACGGCAATACCGAAGCGGTGACGGCGATTTCGCCCTCGATCGGTGGCGCCACCGCCATCGGTCCGCATGTCCGCGCCGTGCCCGCGCCGGACAGCTACCGCGTGGGCGACGATGTGACGGGCCGGTTCCTGGCCGACGTCGAGGCCGCGATCGACGACCTGAAGGCCGCAGGTCACGGGCTGAGCTGCCTGATCGTCGACACCTTCTTCTCCTCCGACGGCATCTATCCCGACCCCTCGGTGCTGGCTCCCGCGGTGCGGGCGGTCCACGCCGCCGGCGGAGTGTTCATCGCCGACGAGGTGCAGCCCGGGTTCGGCCGCACCGGGGAATCGATGTGGGGCTTCAGCCGCCACGGTGTCGTTCCCGATCTGGTCACCATGGGTAAGCCGATGGCCAACGGCTTGCCGGTGGCTGCCATGGCCGCACGCAGCGCGGTGCTCGACGCGTTCGCCCGCGAGGTGCCCTACTTCAACACCTTCGGCGGCAATCCGGTCTCGATGGCAGCGGCGGCCGCGGTGCTCGACGTGATCGAGGACGAGCAGTTGATGGCCAATGCGGCCCGGGTCGGTACGGCGCTGCGCGATGAACTCACCCGGATCGCCGGCGAGACCCCGCGGATCGGCGATGTCCGCGGCGCCGGGCTGTACGTGGGGATAGAGATGGTGGCCAACCCTGATCTGAAGACCCCCGATCGGGCCGGTGCGCACGATCTGGTCAACGCGATGCGCGATCGCAAGGTGCTGATCTCGGTCAGCGGGGCGGACGGCAATGTCCTCAAGGTGCGTCCGCCCTTGGTGTTCTCGATGAGCGACGTGGACTGGTTCTGCACGGAATTTGCGGGGGCGGTGGCGGCGCTGCCCTGATCTAGGGAATGCTGGAGCGGTGCCGGATGGAGACATCGCGACCGCGATCTACGTAGCGTCGCCCGAAGGGGACACCGGTAAATCGACCATTGCGCTGGGAATTCTGCATCGCCTGGCCGCGACCGTGCCCAGAGTGGGCGTGTTCCGGCCCATCACCCGCCTGGGTGAGGACCGCGACTACATCCTCGAACTGTTGCTGGCCGGCACCACCGCCGGCCTGAGTTACGACGACTGCGTCGGCGTCAGCTACCAGCAGGTGCACGAGGACCCCGATGTCGCCATCGCCGACATCGTCGACCGGTTCCACCGCGTGGCCGAGCGCTGCGATGCGGTGCTGATCGTCGGCAGCGACTACACCGACGTCGCCACTCCCAGCGAACTCAGCATGAACGCGCGCATCGCCGTCAACCTCGGTGCGCCCGTGGTGCTCGCGGTCAAGGCGGCCGACCGCACCCCCGACGAGGTCGCGCATGTGGTCGAGGTGTGTCTGGCCGAGCTCAACCATCAGCATGCCCACGCCGCCGCCGTGGTGGCCAACCGGTGTGACCCGGCCCAGCTGACCGCGGTGGCCGAAGCGCTCAAACCGCTCGGACCGCCCGCCTACGTGTTGCCCGAGGAGCCGCTGCTGGTGGCGCCGTCGGTGGCCGAACTGCAGGTCGCGGTCGACGGCACGATGATCGCCGGGGATCCGGAGCTGCTGTCCCGCGAGGCGATGGGCGTGCTGGTGGCGGGTATGACCGCCGAGCACGTGCTGGAGCGTCTCACCGAGGGGGTCGCGGTGGTGACCCCGGGTGACCGCTCCGACGTGGTGCTGGCGGTGGTGAGTGCCCATGCCGCCGAAGGATTTCCGTCGCTGTCCTGCATCATCCTCAACGGTGGTCTCGAACTGCATCCGGCCATCGGCTCGCTGGTGGAAGGGCTGGGGCTACGGCTGCCCATCGTGGCCACCGAGTACGGCACGTTCGAGACCGCGAGCCGGGTCGCAGGCGCGCGCGGCCGGGTCACCGCGAAATCGCAGCGCAAGATCGACACCGCGCTGGCGCTGATGGACAAACACGTCGACGTCAACGATCTGCTGGCGCAACTGAGCATCCCGATACCCGCGGTCACCACGCCGCAGATGTTCACCTACCAACTGCTCGACCAGGCCCGCTCCGAGCGCAAGCGCATCGTATTGCCCGAGGGCACCGACGATCGCATCCTCAAGGCCGCGGGCCGGCTGCTGCAGCACCAGGTGGCGGAGCTGACCATCCTCGGTGAGGAAAGCCAGATTCGTTCCAGGGCAGCCGAACTCGGCGTGAACATCGATGCGGCCGTCGTCCTCGATCCGCGCACCAGTGAATTGTGCGATCAATTCGCCGAGCAGTACGCCGAATTGCGCCGCAAGAAGGGCGTGACCGTCGAGCAGGCCCGCGAGACCATCCACGACGTCTCCTACTTCGGCACCATGCTGGTCCACAACGCGATGGTCGATGGCATGGTTTCCGGCGCCGCGCACACCACCGCACATACCGTGCGCCCCGCCTTCGAGATCATCCGCACCGCGCCGGGCATTTCGACGGTGTCGAGCATCTTCCTGATGTGCCTGGCCGACAGGGTGCTGGCCTACGGTGACTGCGCGATCGTGCCCGACCCGACCTCGGAGCAACTGGCCGACATCGCGATCTCCTCGGCCCGCACCGCCGCGCAGTTCGGCATCGATCCCCGGGTGGCCATGCTGTCCTACTCGACGGGCACCTCGGGTACCGGTGCCGATGTCGACAAGGTCAGGGCCGCAACCGAATTGGTGCGGCAACGGGAACCGGATCTGCTGGTGGAGGGGCCGATCCAGTACGACGCCGCGGTCGAGCCGTCGGTGGCGTTGACCAAGATGCCCGAATCGGCGGTGGCCGGGCGGGCCACCGTGCTGATCTTCCCCGACCTCAACACCGGCAACAACACCTACAAGGCCGTTCAGCGGAGTGCCGGGGCCATTGCGATCGGCCCGGTGCTGCAGGGCCTCAACAAGCCGGTCAACGACCTGTCCCGCGGTGCGCTCGTGGAGGACATCGTCAATACCGTGGCGATCACGGCGATTCAGGCGCAAGGACAATCATGACGGTTCTGGTGGTCAACTCCGGCTCGTCGTCGCTGAAATACGCAGTGGTGAATCCGGACACCGGTGAATTTCTGGCCGACGGCATCATCGAACAGATCGGCTCGGCACAGGTGCCCGATCATGACGCCGCGCTGCGGGCCGCCTTCGACGAACTCGCGGCCGAAGGGTTGCGCCTGGACACTCTCGGTCTGGTGGCGGTCGGGCACCGGGTGGTGCACGGCGGCAAGACCTTCTACCGGCCCACCTTGATCGACGGCGAGCTGATCGCCAAGGTCAAAGAGCTGTCTCCGCTGGCCCCGCTGCACAATCCGCCTGCCCTCCTCGGTATCGACGTGGCGCGCAGGCTGCTACCCGATCTGCCGCATGTGGCGGTGTTCGACACCGCGTTCTTCCACAATCTGCCCGAGGCGGCGGCGACCTACGCCATCGATCGTGAGGTGGCCGAGCGCTGGGGGATTCGGCGCTACGGTTTCCACGGCACCTCGCACGAGTACGTCAGTCAGCAGGCCGCCGCTTTCCTCGGCCGGCCCTACGACTCGCTGAATCAGATTGTGCTGCACCTGGGTAACGGCGCGTCGGCGTCGGCGATCGCCGGGGGCAGGCCCGTGGACACGTCGATGGGCCTGACGCCGATGGAGGGTCTGGTGATGGGCACCCGCAGCGGTGACATCGATCCGGGCATCATCATGTACCTGCGGCGCAGTGCGGGCATGGGTGTCGAGGAGATCGACACCATGCTCAACCGCCGGTCGGGTGTGCGTGGCCTCGGCGGTGAGAACGACTTCCGCAAGTTGCACGCCCGGATCGAATCAGGCGACCAGGACGCGCAATTGGCCTACGACGTCTACATCCACCGGCTACGGAAGTACGTCGGTGCGTACCTCGCGGTGCTGGGCCACACCGATGTCATCAGCTTCACCGCGGGGGTGGGGGAGAACGACGCCGCGGTGCGCCGCGATGCGCTGGCCGGCCTGAGCGGGCTGGGAATCGAGATCGACGAGGCGCTCAATGCCGAAGGGGGACACGAGACCCGAACGATCTCGACACCGGACTCACCGGTGACGGTGCTGGTGGTGCCGACCAATGAGGAGCTGGCGATCGCGCGGGCCAGCGCGGCGCTGGCCGCCCGCTAGCGCTCGGCGAGAAATCAGAACGTGCTCATCGGCCGCACGCTGTTGGCCAGATCGATCAGGGCGTAGCGGTGCGCCTGGGTGGGCGCGACGCGGGCCAATGCCCGCAGTGACGCCTCGACGCCCAGCTTGAGACCGTGCTCGGTGAACGGGAAGCCCAGGATGTGGTTGCTGCTCGCCGAGTTGTCGGCCAGCCAGTCCATCGCGGTACCCAGGACCAGCGCACGGATCTGCAGCACGCGCGGCTCCGAATCGGGCAGCGCCTCCACCCGGCGGGCCGCATCGCGGATGTTCTGTTCAGTGATCTCGCCGGTGGACCGGCCGGACAGCAGGGTGACCGCGCTGGTCAGCCGGGCTGTGGTGAAATGCCTTGAGGTGGGCGGGACTTCGTCGAGGGTCTCGACCGCCTTGTCGCGTGCGCCGGCAACCGACTCGGCGCGGGCCAAGCCGAAACCGGCCGAGATCACGCCATTGTCGGTGCTCCACACCGTGTTGTAGAACTTGAGCTCATCGGCGGTGCCGGCCAGCTCGGCCGTGGCGGCCAAGGCCAGCTTGGGTGCCAGCTCCCCGGGCAGCGTGTCCAGCACCTCGGTGAAATGCTTTGTCGCCGAGTCGTAATCAGCCGAGAGCATCTCGGCCACGGCGCGGAACCACACCAGCCGCCAGCGCCAGCCGGCCCAGGACGCCAGCTCGTCGAGCTTTCGAGTGGCCTTGGCGACGTCACCCAGGTCCAGCAGCGCGCGGGCCTCCATCAACGGCAGCTCCACCGACTCGGCCAGGTCCACGCCTTCGGAGTCGATCGCGCCGTGACGCGCGGCGCGCAACTGGTCCAGCGTGTGCACGGGCTGGCTGAGCACACTGGCCACCAGCATCGGGGCTCCGACATCGGTGCGGTCCACCAGCGGGACGGGCAGCGCCCGCACGATCTCCTGGGCGGTCAGTTTCTCCGAATGCACCTGTCCGTCGACGTAGACATCGGTGTGGGCGACCAGCAGATCGACTCCGAACGTCGACCGGGACGGGCTGAACACCGTCGACAGACCGGGGCGGGGGATCCCCGTATCGGCCGCCACCACCTCGCGCAGCACACCGAGCAGCTGCGACGACATCTCCTCGGCGCTGGCGAACCGGCGCCGCGGGTCGGGATCGATGGCGCGGCGCAGGAACCGGCCGAAGGAATCGTAGGTGTCCAGGACCGGGTCCTCCGACGGCAGGCCGTCGACATAACGGCCCCGCCGGGTCCGGAGGTTCAAGGTCAGCGCCGCCAACGTGCGTCCAACGGTGTAGATGTCGGTGGCCACCGTCGGGCCGGTCCGCACAATCTCGGGTGCCTGGAATCCCGGTGTGCCGTACAGGTATCCGTAGGAATTGAGTCGTGACACCGCGCCGAGGTCGATCAGCTTGAGCTGCTCCTCGGTGATCATGATGTTCTCGGGCTTCAGATCGTTGTAGGCCAACCCGATCGAATGCAGGTAGCCCAGTGCGGGCAGGATCTCGAGCATGTAGCCGATCGCCTCGGCCACCGGAAGCCGGGTGCCCCTGGCCTGTTTCAGCGATGTTCCGCCGACGTACTCCATCACGATGTAGCCGACCGGGTTGCCGTGCTTGTCGTCGTGCTCGACGAAGTTGTAGATCTTCACGATTCCCGGATGCGTCACCTCGGCCAGGAACTGGCGTTCGGCCATCGCGATCGCCTGGGCCTCCGCGTCACCGGAATGGACCAGGCCTTTGAGCACCACGGGACGTTCGTTCACGTTGTGGTCGAAGGCCAGATACACCCAGCCCAACCCGCCGTGGGCGATACAGCCCTTGATCTCGTACTGGTCGGCGACGATCTCACCCGGGGACAGCTGCGGCAGGAACGAGTACGCGCTGCCGCAGTGCGGGCACCAGCCCTCGGACAGGGCGTGCCCGTCGGAGGAGGACCGGCCCACCGGCTTGCCGCAATTCCAGCAGAACCGCTTCTGTTCGGCCACCACCGGATTGGTCATCAACGCCGCCAACGGATCCCGCTCGGGCACGCGCGGGATCTCCACCAGCCCACCGCCCAGCCGCCGCATCGGAGACAGCATCCGGGTGGCGATCGTGGCAAGGTTCTGCGGCTCGGTGTCGCCGCTGCCGAACGGACTGTCGTCGGAATCGTCGAACTCGGGACGGAACACCGCCTGGGTCGCCATCGGCCGAATGGTCGACTGCGAGTCCATGTCGAGGTCTTCCAGGCTCGCCGGCTGCGTGCCCGGGCCGCCGCTCGTGTCCGGATCGGAATCGGGAGGCGTGGGCAAATCGGTGTCGTCGGGCTTCTTCATCAGTCGACATACCTCGCGACGGGGGGCGACGGCGCCGGGCCCAGGACCGTCAACCACTTGCGGTACAGCGTGTTCCAGGTGCCGTCGCGGCGGATGCGTTCCAGCGTCGCGTTGACCACCCGGACCAGCCCGGTGTTCTGCAAGTTCAATCCGATGCCGTAGGGCTCCTCGTTGAGGCTCGGGCCGACGATGTGCAGGTACGGATCCTGGGCCACCAGCCCGGCCAGGATGGAATCGTCGGTGCTCACCGCGTCGGCCTGCCGCTGCTGCAGCGCCACCAGGCAGTCAGCCCAGGTCACCACCGACACGATGATCGGCGACGGGCTGATCTGCTGGATCCGTTTGAGCGATGTGGTGCCGTCCACCACGCATACCCGCTTGCCCGAAAGGTCGGACGCCTGCGAGATGTTGGAGTCACGCGCGGCGAGGATGCGTTGGTGGGCCATCAGGTAGACCGTGGAGAAGTTGACTTCCTTGCGGCGCTCACAGGTGATCGTCATGGTCTTGACCACGATGTCGACCTGATTGTTCTGCAGCGCGGTGATGCGGTCGGCCGACGACAGGATGCGGTATTCGACCTGTGACGGCGTCCCGAAGATGTCGCGGGCGACCTCTCCGGCGATGTCGACGTCGAAGCCGTTGATCTGACCGGTGATCGGATCCCGGAACGAGAACAGATTGCTGCCGATGTCCAACCCGACGACCAACCGGCCGCGGTCGCGGATCTTGGCCACCGCCGCATCGGCGTCGGCCTTGTCGGTGAAGGGCCGCAGGCTCGCGGTGCGGTTGCACTCGTCGGTCTCCGGCTCCGGCACCCGCACCGGTTGCGGCGCCAGCTCCTGCATGCCGGCCGGGCTCGGCGGGGCCAGGGTCATCGTCGGCAACGTCAACGCGGGCGCGCTCTGACCGCACCCGGCCACCGTCAGGGCCGCGGCCAGTACGGCCAGCGTGTTCCGCACGGTTTTCCTCATCACCTGTACTCACTCAGTCGGGGCCACAGTCCCAGCGCCACCGCCAGCGCGGCGGCCACGCTGAGCAGGGCAGCGCCGACGGTCGCGCCGGACAACACCCGGCGGGCGTTGGCGATGTCGTTGCGCAACTGGCTGCGGCTCTGTTCGATGCCCTTGGACAAGGCGTCGTCGAGCTTGTCGAACGCCGAGGTCGAATCGTCCTCGCCGGTGCCCAGTGCCACCTGCGTCGCGGCCTGGTAGTTGCCCACCGCGATGTAGGCGTTGATCCGGTCGTCCGCCGCGCGCCACTTGGTGAGCAGATCCTCGGCACCTGTCAGATCGCTCTTGTCGATGCCGGTGTCGCGGGCCAGATACTGCGCGAGCTGCTGTTGCATGGCCTCGATGCGCTGATAGTAGGACTGTTTGCGGAGATTCTCGTCGCCGCGCCGGATCAGGGCCAGGGTCTCGTCGGCCCGGGCCTGCTGCGCGGTGATGGCCAGGTTGGTCACGGTCTTGAGCGATTCGGCGGCGGTGTCCTTGGCGCTACGGCTGTCCGATGTCGAGATCACCAGTGACGTGGTCACCCAGATCAACATGATCAGCACCGCCATACCGCCGGCCACGAAACCGATGTTGACCCGGCGCCGGGTGCGTCGCGCCAGCCAGCGGTTGGCGAATGCGCCGAACATCAGCGTGGCCAGCACCACCAGCATCACCGAGGCCGGAATCCGCGTGGAGGCCGTTGTCTCGGCATCGACCCGCGCCGAGGTCTCCTCGTAGAGGCGCTGGGCGTCGGGAAGGATCTGCGACTGCATCAGCGCCGAGGCCTCCGACAGATACGACGAACCGACCGGATTGCCCGCCCGGTTGTTGGTGCGCGCCGTCTCCACCAGCCCCGTGTAGACGGCCAGCCTTGCGTTGATCCGGCCGAGCAGCTGAACCAGTGCCTCGTCGGTCAGCCCGCTGGAGGCCCGCGTCACCGCCACGGAGGCGTCGGTGATCGCCTGTTCGTAGCGCTGACGCACATCTCGGGGCTCGGCCCCGGCGATGAAGGCCGTGGCGGCGGCGGCGTCGGCGACCGACAACGTGGTGTAGAGCTGGCCGGCCGCGAACGCCAGCGGTTCGGTGTGGTCGAGCACCGTGGTCAGCGCCTGCTGACGGTCGTTGATGGTGGTGGAGGTGGCGAACGCACTGGCCAGCACGAGCGCCGACAGCACCAGCCCGATGGTGAGGATGCGCCCGGGTGTGGTCCACAGAAACCACCAGCGCGGGTGGGCAGGAGTGGTCGGCGACCGGGACGCGAGCGGTTCGGTCGAGGGATGTGCCAACTCCACAGTCACCTGCGCGCGGACCTCATTTAGTTTCGGTACTTACGGGGCGTTCCACCACTATAAAAAAATTCTAAGAGCGCCGCGCTTAGGCTCGCGGGGAAATCATGCCCCGCCGAATCTGGCGACGTTCCCTATCCTGTACGAGTGCGTGGCGACGGTGACGGCTGGGTGTTCTCCGACAACGGCGCCCGGTACTGGGGGCGCCACGGTGCGGCCGGCCTGCTGCTGCGAGCGCCGCGGCCGGGCGGATCGGCCGTCGTTTTGCTGCAGCACCGGGCCCCGTGGAGTCATCAGGGCGGAACCTGGGCCTTGCCCGGTGGTGCCCGCGACAGTCACGAGACCGCCGAGCAGGCCGCCGTGCGGGAAGCTCACGAGGAAGCCGGCGTGACGGCCGAACAGCTCACCGTGCGGACCACGGTGGTGACGGCCGAGGTGGCCGGCATCGGCGGCACGCACTGGTCGTACACGACCGTGATCGCCGACGTGCCCGAACCGCTGGAGACCATCCCCAACCGGGAGAGCTCGGAGCTGCGCTGGGTGGCCGAGGACGAAGTCGCCGAATTGCCGCTGCATCCGGGGTTCGCCGCCAGCTGGCAGCAGCTGCGGACGGTGACGGCGGCGCTGCCGCTCGAACTCAACCCGCCGCGCTGATCGTTCCCTTGAGTTCGGCTGCCGCCGCTTGAGGGTCCTCGGCCGCGGTGATCGCGCGGACCACGACGATGCGCCGGGCTCCTGCGGCCAGCACCTCGGGCAGCCGCTGCTGATCGATCCCGCCGATCGCGAACCAGGGTTTGGCCGGATTCCGCGCGGCCGTCGAGCGCACCAGGTCCAGGCCCGGCGCGGACCGGCCGGGTTTGGTCGGCGTGGGCCAACAGGGTCCGACACAGAAATAGTCCACGGGTTCTGCGATCGCCGCCGCCATCTGCTCGGCGTCGTGCGTGGAGCGGCCGATCACCGGACGCTCGCCGATGATGCCGCGGGCGACGGGCAGCGGCAGATCGTCCTGACCGAGGTGCAGTACGTCGGCCCCGGCGGCCAGCGCGATGTCGGCGCGGTCGTTGACCGCCAGCAACGCACCGTGCCGGCGCGCCGCGTCGGCCAGGATCTCGAGCGCCTCGAGCTCCTGACGTGCCTCCAGCGGGCCGAACTGCTTCTCCCCGGCCGAGCCCTTGTCCCGCAGCTGGATCAGATCCACCCCGCCGGCCAGCGCGGCATCGGCGAACTCGGCCAGGTCACCCCGCTCCCGGCGGGCGTCGGTGCACAGGTACAGGGTGGCGCGCTGTAGACGGTCGACGGGTGATTCCACACCGCGACGGTAGCCGGTGCCGCCCGAGTACCCTGGACTGGCAATACGGGGGCCCCGGGGACGAGGGGCTGAGAGTGGGCATTCGGACCGGCCCTGACCGTCACACCTGATCCGGGTAATGCCGGCGAAGGGAGCGGGTATGGCGCGAACACTTGCCGTCATCGGCGGCGGTGTGATCGGGCTGTCTGTCGCACGGCGCGCTGCGCTGGACGGCTGGACCGTGCGGCTGCACTGCACGCGCGAGCACGGTGCCTCGTGGGTGGCCGGCGGCATGCTGGCCCCGCACAGCGAAGGCTGGCCCGGTGAGGAGCAGATGCTTCAGATCGGCCTGGAATCGCTGAAGCTGTGGCACTCGGGTTTCCTCGACGGGCTGTCACCCGAGGTGGTCACCGCGCGTGAGTCGCTCGTCGTCGCCGTCGACCGGGCCGACGTGGCCGACCTGCGTACGGTCGCCGAATGGCTTTCGGCCCAAGGGCAGCCGGTCGAGCTGACCTCCGCCGCCCGTGACGTGGAACCTTTGCTGGCCCAAGGCATTCGGCATGGGTTCCGGGCCACCACCGAACTCGCGGTGGACAACCGCGCGGTGGTCGACGGGCTGGCCGCGCACTGCGAGCGACTCGCTGTGCGGTGGGCCGGGCCCGTCGAGGATCTGGCCGATGTCGATGCGGACGTGCGGGTGGTCGCCAACGGGATCGACGCGCCGAAACTCCTCCCTGACCTGCCGGTGCGTCCGGTGAAGGGCGAGGTGCTGCGGCTGCGGTGGCGCAAGGGCTGTATGCCGGTGCCACAGAGGGTGATCCGGGCCCGTGTGCACGGGCGCCCGGTGTACCTGGTGCCGCGCGCGGACGGCGTGGTGGTCGGTGCCACCCAGTACGAGCACGGCCGCGACACCGCGCCGGTGGTCAGCGGGGTGCGCGATCTGCTGGAGGATGCCTGCGCGGTGATACCGGCACTGGGCGAGTACGAGCTGGCCGAAACCGCGGCCGGGCTGCGGCCCATGACGCCCGACGGCCTGCCGATCGTCGAACGTGTCGACGCGCGCACGCTGGTGGCCGTCGGACACGGCCGGAACGGATTTCTGTTGGCGCCGTGGACCGCTGAGCGGATCGCGGCTGAACTCGAGGTGAGCGTGGGAGCGAAATGATCACCATCACGGTCAACAACGAGACCTTCGAGGTGGACGAGCAGACCACCATCGAGGGGCTGCTGGAGACGCGGGGCTTCCCGGACAAGGGCATTGCCGTGGCGCTGGACTGGACGGTGCTGCCCCGTTCGGAATGGGATCGGACGCTGTCCGACGGGGCGCGGGTCGAGGTCGTGACGGCGGTGCAGGGTGGCTGATGCAGCGCTCACGATCGGCGGCCGGGAGTTCGGCTCCCGGTTGATCATGGGGACCGGCGGCGCACCGAATCTCGCTGTGCTGGAAGAGGCTTTGGTGGCCTCGGGCACGGAGTTGACGACCGTGGCGATGCGGCGGGTGGACGCCGAGACCGGCACCGGGGTGCTCGACCTGCTCAACCGGCTCGGCATCGCCGCACTGCCCAACACCGCCGGCTGTCGCGGCGCGGCCGAGGCCGTGCTGACCGCACAGCTGGCCCGCGAGGCGCTGGGCACCGACATGGTCAAACTCGAAGTCATCGCCGATGAGCGCACCCTGTTGCCCGATGCCATCGAATTGGTCAAGGCCGCTGAGCTTTTGGTCGACGACGGATTCATCGTGCTGCCCTACACCAACGACGACCCGGTGCTGGCCCGCCGGCTGGAGGACACCGGCTGTGCCGCGGTGATGCCGCTGGGATCGCCGATCGGCACCGGTCTCGGTATCTCCAATCCCCACAACATCGAGATGATCGTCGAGCAGTCCGGGGTGCCCGTGGTGCTGGATGCCGGTATCGGCACGGCGTCGGATGCCGCGCTCGCGATGGAACTGGGGTGTGACGCCGTGCTGTTGGCCACCGCCGTGACCCGGGCATCCGATCCGCCGACCATGGCCGCCGCGATGTCGGCCGCGGTCACCGCCGGATATCTGGCGCGTCAGGCCGGCCGTATCCCCAAGCGGTTCTGGGCCCAGGCGTCGAGCCCGGCCCTGTAGTTCGACATGCGCGGTAAACGCTATGTGGCCCTGGGCAGTTCGATGGCGGCCGGGCCCGGGATCAAGCCGTCGGCTCCGGGCGCGCCGTGGCGGTCGGGCCGTTCGGCCCGCAATTACCCGCATCTGGTCGCCGCCCGGCTCGGGCTCGACCTGGTGGATGTGACGTACTCCGGTGCCACCACAGCGCACGTGCTGAGCGACAAGCAGAACGGTGTGCCGCCGCAGATCGACGCCCTCGACGGCTCCGAAGTGCTCGTCACGGTGACCATCGGCGGCAACGACGCGGGCTACGTGCCGTCGCTGATGGCGGCGGCGTTGCCGCACCTTGCCCGATCCCTTCCGATGCTCGGGCCGCGGCTGCGCGAGCTGCTCGATCCCGACGCGCGCGCGGCGGCACTGACCGACGTGGCCGGTGCTCTGGTGACGGTGGGCCATGAGATCCGGGAACGCGCTCCGCAGGCCCGGGTGCTTTTCGTGGACTATCTGACGATGTTGCCGCCGGAAGGCGTCGCGGCACCGCCGCTGTCGGAGGCCGACGCGGCGCTCGGGAGACATGTCGCGGCCACGCTGGAACGGCTCACCGGAGAGGCTGCCGGGAAAACGCGGTGCGGTTGGGTTCGCGCCGGGCGGGCGAGCGTGGCGCACCATGCCTGGTCGGCCCAGCCGTGGACCACGCGGCCCGGTTTGCCCTGGCCGGGCCGGCCCGCGCCGCTGCACCCGAACGCCGCCGGCATGCGAGCAGTCGCCGATATGGTGGTGGCGCAGACAGGCCCTGATACGTGAGGTGAGTAGCCACACAATCTCGGTACAGCTCTCGAAGGGGGTGGCACTGACACCATGGGAGCCATGATCGAACTGGCCGGGCTGACAAAGCTCTACGGGACCCACCGCGCCGTCGACGATCTGACGTTCACCGTCGAATCAGGCGTGGTGACCGGATTCCTCGGGCCCAACGGCGCGGGCAAGACCACCACGATGCGGCTGATCCTCGGTCTGGATCATCCCAACGCGGGGACCGCGACGATCGACGGCAAGCACTACCGGGAGCTGCGCGACCCGCTGCGTACGGTCGGCGCGCTGCTCGACGCGCGTCAGGCCCACCCGAACCGTTCGGCCCGCAATCACCTGCGCTGGATCGCGGCGGCCAACCGGATTCCGTCGGCCCGGGTCGACGAGGTGCTCGAGATGGTCGGGCTGACTGCGGTCGGGGACCGCAACGCGGGCACACTGTCGCTGGGCATGAGCCAGCGGCTGGGAATCGCGGCAGCGTTGCTGGGCGATCCGCCGGTGCTGCTGTTCGACGAACCGGTCAACGGCCTGGACCCCGAGGGCATCCACTGGGTCCGCACCCTGATGCGCAGCCTGGCCGCCGAGGGCCGCACGGTGTTCGTGTCCAGTCATCTGCTGGCCGAGATGGCCAACACCGCCGATCGGTTGGTGGTGATCGGACAGGGCAAGCTCATCGCGTCGACCACCGTGAGCGAGTTCGTCAGCGGTACCTCGACCGACGCCGTGCGGGTGCGCAGCCCGCAGCTGGAGACGCTGCGGGAGGTGCTCACCGACGCCGGATTCGAGGTGGAGGCCGCTGCCGACGGTGACGCGCTGGGAGTGCACGGCGCGGCCATCGAGGTGATCGGCGACCTCGCCGGACGCAACGCCATCACCTTGCACGAGTTGAGTCAGCCGCAGGCCTCGCTGGAGGAGGCGTACCTGAAACTCACCGATGATGCCGTCGATTACCGGGCTGCGCAGGCATGAGCGCGCTGGCCGCGCTCGACGCCGAGCGCATCAAGCTGTCCACCACCCGTTCCCCGCTGTGGTCGACGGTCGGGGTGGCGGTGCTCAGCCTCGGCCTGGCAGTCGTGCAGGGCATGACCGCGCACCACTACACCGCGCTGTCCCCGTCCAGGGCCGCGCTGGGTGTCGCGGTGTTCGGCGTTCCGGTGCTGATGGTGTTGTCCTCGATGACGATGACCGGCGAATACCGCAGCGGGCTGATCCGCACCACGTTGCTGGCCACCCCGAACCGGACGCAGGTGCTGACCGCGAAAGCGGTGGTATGCGCGGCCTTCTCCTCGGTGTGTGCGGTGGTCATGGTGCTGGCCACGGTGCTGGTGGCCCGCATGGTGGCCGACCCGGTGGTCGGTGCGCAGTTGTCGATGGCCAACCCCGCGACCTGGCGGGTGGCCGGCGGGTTCGCGCTGTATGCCGCGCTGGCCGCGGTGCTGGGGGTGGCCGTGGGCGCGCTGCTGCGCTTCGCCGCCGGTGCCGTGGCAGTCCTGCTGCTGTGGCCGCTGGTGGCCGAGCCGCTGCTCGGCAACCTGCCCAACTCCGGCCAGCAGATGGGGCCGTGGTTGCCCTTCGGCAACATGTTCCGGTTCCTGCAGGTGGACTGGCTATTCCCGGCGTACTACGACATGCCGTGGGGTGAGACGGGCTCGCTGATCTATTTCCTGCTGTGGGTGGCGGTGGCGTTCATCGCCGCCGCGGTGGTGTTGACCAGGCGTGACGCCTGACCCGGATTCACTCCGGGTCAGACGCCACGTCCGCGACACCGGCGGTGCCGGTGCCGAGCGCCAGGACCACCTTCGACCCGTACGGCACCCGCTGGACCAGCTGCAGCTGAGCCAGCGCCGGGTGGGCGTCCAGCAGCTTGCCGGCATTGGCCAGCGCGCGCATGGCGGCCGTCTCGGCACGGGCGGCTTCCAGCTTCGCCGCACCGGTGGCCTTGGCCGTCACCAGCTGCATTGCCGCCGCGCGGATCTCGGCCGGGATGATCACGTCCTTGACGAACGCCTCGATCACCTCGACCCCGGCACGGGCACCGGCCGCGCGGGCCGCCGCCGCGATCGCCCCGGCATCGATGCGGTTGCCGCGCTGCATCACCTCGTCGGTGGTCAGCGTGGCGACCAGGTCGCGCAGCGCGATCTGCGCGGCCAGGTACACCGCGGCCATGGGGTCGGCCGCCGCCTCCACGTAGGCCACGGCGTCGCCGACCTTGAACTGCAGCGCGACGGTGATCCGCAGCGACACCGCATCCGAGGTCAGCACCTCCTGCGGGGCCAGCGTCAGCACCTGCTCGCGCATCTCGACACGCACCACCGAGGCCGCCACATCAATGCGGTGCCGACCCGGGGGCAGGACACGACCCAGCGTGCCGTCCCGGTATTCCAGTGCGCACTGGCCTGCGGAAACAGTGATTCGGTTGAACGTGAAGATACCCATGTCGTGTCCTCCTTCCGGTGTATGTGTCTGTGCGGCAAAGGGATACCGTCGCCGGACGCAATCACGGGCGGGGCGTCACACCCCGAATGCCGGCGGGTGTGGGCCGCAAGGCCCCCGACTGCGCGATTCCGGCGACGGTATCGGGGTTGCAAGAGAGGATTCGAACCTCAGGCCCTTTACCTGTGCCATGGCGCCGCCGGCAACGCGCAGAAACGTTGCGGTACCCCGCTCGGTCTGCTTCCCTGTCGGCGCCGTGGAACACCTTGCCATCACAGCAAATCCCCAGGCAACCGAATTATTCGCCGAGCGGTTCAACCGAGCAGCTACCGTGGGTGCAATGCGACGTACTTCGACGGGGGCGGTTCTGGGCGCGCTGGCGCTGACCGCGGGGCTGGCCGGCTGTGATGCAAAGACCGAACTGCAGACCGACGGGCAGCAGTCCCGGGAGTCGTCATCGGCCGCGGTGCAGTTCGCCGACCAGTTGCGCGGGCAGGTGTCGGCCGACGCCATGATGGGGCACCTGACCAAGCTGCAGGACATTGCCAACGCCAACAAGGGCAACCGGGCGCTGGGCACCTCGGGGTACGACGCGAGTGTGGACTATGTGGCCAACGCGCTGCGCGACAAAGGGTTTGATGTGCAGACCCCCGAGTTCGAGGTGAAACTCCCGTTCGCGGAGGACCCGCAGGTCACCGTCGGCGGCCAGACCGTGAGCGCCAAGCCACTGGAGTTCACCATCGGTACCGACCAAGTCGGGGTGTCCGCGCCATTGGTGCCGGCGAAGGTCGAGGACACCCCGGGATGCCAGGCCGCCGACTACGACGGACTCCCGGTTGCCGGTGCGGTCGTGTTGGTCGACCGTGGTTCGTGTCCCTTCGCCGACAAGCAGGCCGCGGCCGCCGAGCGGGGTGCCGTCGCGATGATCGTCGTCAACACCGACAACGACGAGAAGATGGGCGGCACCCTCGGCCGCAACACCGACGTCAAGATCCCGGTGGTCAGTGTGACCAAGGACGAGGGCACCCGGCTGCGCAACGCGCCCGGGCCCACCACACTCAAACTGGTCGCGGGGGTACGCATCGAGCGCACCCGCAACGTCATCGCCCAGACCAAGACCGGCTCGACCTCTGACGTGGTCATGGTCGGTGCCCACCTCGACAGCGTCCCGGAAGGTCCCGGCATCAACGACAATGGCTCCGGGGTGGCCGCGGTACTGGAAACCGCGCTGCAACTGGGTGATTCACCGGAGGTGGCCAACGCGGTGCGGTTCGGGTTCTGGGGAGCCGAGGAAGAAGGTTTGCGCGGCTCGACCAACTACGTCGAATCCCTGGACACCGAAGAGCTCAAAGACATCGCCATGTATCTGAACTTCGACATGCTCGGGTCGCCGAACCCCGGCTACTTCACCTATGACGGCGACCAGTCCGCCCCGCTGGACGAGCAGGGCCGTCCCCGGGTCCCCGAGGGTTCGGCGGGAATCGAACGCACCCTGGCCAGGTATCTGGAGGATGCCGGAAAGACCCCGCGCGACACCGGTTTTGACGGCCGGTCCGACTACGACGGGTTCACCTTGGCGGGCATTCCGGCCGGTGGACTGTTCTCCGGCGCCGAGGACAAGATGGACGCCGAAGAGGCCAAATTGTGGGCCGGTCAGGTGGATCAACCGTTCGACCCGAACTATCACAAGATCACCGATACCCTTGACCACGTGAACCGGGATGCATTGCGGATACATGGTGAGGGAGTCGCGTTCGCTGTCGGGCTGTACGCCCAAGATCAGCGTGGCCGCAACGGTTTACCGGTTCGTTCGGACCGCACGCGGCACCAGATCTCCGCGCAGTGACGGCGCGTCGACTCGCTGTCGTATTGCTCGGTGCCGCCCTGGCGGGCTGCTCGGCGCAGCCGTCGCCCCAGGCTGTCGAGCCGCAGGAGTTGGCGGGCAGGATCACCGTCGACGCCATGTTCACCCACCTACGCAAGCTTCAGGAGATCGCCGACAGCCACGACGGGAACCGGGCGACCGGCACCTCGGGATATGACGCCAGCGTCGACTATGTGGCAGACCTGCTGCGGAGCAAGGGGTTCGACGTACAGACACCGGAGTTCGAGCGCATGGGCACGATGCGCGGCGGTAACCCGGCACTGGTCGTGTCCGGGACCAAGTACCAGGTGGACCAGGCGTCGATGCTGGTGACGACGGCGCCCGGCGGGCTGAACGCCCCGACGCTGCGCCCGGGCAGGCCGTCCGGATGTGCGGCCACCGACTACGGGTCGGTCGACATCTCCGGGGCCATCGCGGTCGTCGACGACACCGGCTGTTCGGTTGTGGCGAAACAGAACACCGCGCTGGCCAAGGGTGCGGTGGGATTGCTGGTGGTCAACGGCGGGCATCAGCCTGCTCCCGGCGGGTTGTTCTCCACGGGCTATTACCGTCAACTCACCGTTCCGGTCGGCGTCATCGACGAGAACGCGGATGCCGCGCTGCGACGCACCAGCGCGCCGGTCCGGCTGACCCTCGACGGCAAAGCCGAGATGGTCAAGTCCCGCAACGTGACCGCGCAGACCAAGACCGGATCGGCGTCCGACGTGGTGCTCGTGGGCGCCCACCTGGACAGCATCGGCAAGGGTGCGGGGATCAACGACAACGGTTCCGGGGTGGCGGCGGTGCTGGAAACCGCGCTGCAGCTGGGCAGCTCGCCGCAGGTGGCCAACGCGGTGCGGTTCGCGTTCTGGGGTGCCGAGGAACTGGGCCTGGACGGGTCCTCGCACTATGCGCGCAACCTACCGCTGGATCAGCTCGACGATCTCGCGCTGTATCTGAACTTCGACATGGTCGGCTCGCCCAACGCCGGGTTCTTCACCTATGACGGCGACCAGTCCGGCCAGGCAGGAGATCCCAAGCCGATACCCGAGGGATCGGCCGGTATCGAAAGAACCATGGCCGGTTACCTGAACCTGGCCGGGGCGCGGCCGGCGGACATGCCGATCAGCGGTAACACCGACTATCACCCGTTCTTGCGGGCCGGGGTGCCGATCGGCGGCGCGACCACCGGATCGTCGCAACGCAAGACCGAGGTACAGGCCAGGCTGTGGGGCGGACGGGCGGGAGTGGCGTTCGATCCGAACTACCACACCTCGCGCGACACTATCGACAACGTCGATGCGCGCGCGCTCGGGATCATGGGATCGGCGATCGCTTTCACCGTCGGCACCTATGGTCGCTCGATCGAGGGGCCCAACGGTGTGCCGGCGCGGGACAAGCGGCATCGCGGCTGAACTCGGATCGATCAGATTCACAGGCGGATCGTTGAACCGTCGGAGGTAGGCCCCCGTTGTACGGGTATGGGAATTAACGTCGCCAGAATGCCCAGTCACAGCACGATTGCCGGCGTCCATGCCGTCCTGCCGCCACATCGGTATACCCAGGATGAGGTCACCAGGACGCTGCTGGAGTTGCCCGGATATGCCGAGGCCGAGGACGTGGTACGGGCCCTGCACAAGAGTGCGAAAGTGAACAGTCGATATCTCGTGCTGCCGCTCGAGCAGTACGCCGGGCTCGACGATTTCGGCGAGAGCAACCGCCTGTTCATCGAGCACGCAACCGAACTGGGCTGCGCTGCATTGTCCGGCGCGCTGGACGAGGCCGGTCTGCGCCCCGAGGACGTCGACCTGATCGTCACCACCACCGTCACCGGCGCAGCGGTTCCGTCCCTGGACGCCCGCATCGCCGGGCGCCTCGGCCTGCGTCCCGACGTGCGGCGCATCCCGATCTTCGGGCTCGGTTGTGTGGCCGGCGCGGCAGGCATCGCGCGGCTCAACGACTATCTGCGGGGCGCGCCCGACAAGGTGGCGGTCCTGGTGTCGGTCGAATTGTGTTCGCTGACGCGCAAACACAATCCCACGATGCCGACGCTGGTGGCCGGCGCGTTGTTCGGTGACGGAGCGGCCGCGGTTGTCGCGGTCGGCGAACATCGCGCCCGGGAGCTGAATCCGAGCGGACCCGATGTGCTGGACTCACGCAGCCATCTCTACCCGGACTCGTTGCACGCCATGGGTTGGGATATCGGCGCCGACGGCTTCCAGATCGTGCTCAGTGCCGAAGTTCCGAGCTTCGTGGGGCGCTACCTGGGTGACGATGTCACAGGGTTCCTCGGGGCACACGGTCTCACCGCCGACGATGTATCCGCGTGGGTGAGCCATCCCGGCGGGCCGAAGGTGATCGAGGCGATCATCGAAACCCTCGGATTACCTGAGGATGCACTGGATCTCACCTGGCAGTCGCTCGCCGAGGTCGGCAACCTGTCGTCCTCATCGGTGCTGCACGTGCTGCGTGACACGATCTGCAAACGACCGGAATCGGGCACACCCGGGGTGATGATGGCCATGGGGCCGGGGTTCTGCTCCGAGCTCGTCCTGCTGCGTTGGCGCTGATGACGGGCAAGAGATTCTCCGCGCTGATCGCACTCGTCGCCGCCGAGCGGGTACTCGAGCTGGTGGTGTCCAAACGTAACCTGAAGTGGAGTACCGCCCAGGGCGGCAAGGAATTCGGGGCCGGCCACTATCCCGTGATGGTGGCGTTGCACAGCGCGCTTTTGGTGGGTTCGGTGGTGGAGGCCCGCCGGCGCAGGCCCCACCCGGTACTCGGCCCCGTCATGGTCGCCGTCGTGCTCGCCGCCCAGGGGCTGCGCTGGTGGTGTATCACCACGCTGGGCAGGCAGTGGAACACCAGGGTCGTGGTGGTGCCCGGTGCCGCGCGCGTCGTCGACGGTCCGTACCGGTTGCTGCCGCACCCGAACTACGTTGCCGTGGTCACCGAGGGAGCCGCGTTACCGCTGGCCGGCGGCGCATGGCTCACCGCGGTGGTGTTCACTGTGGCCAACGCCGCGTTGTTGCGTACCCGCATCCGAGTGGAAAACGAAGCGCTGCAAGGCTTGACGTGATCGATCTGCTCGTCGCAGGCGGCGGCCCGGCCGGGCTGGCCACCGCGGTGCACGCCGCGCGCGCCGGGCTGGAGACCGTGGTGGTGGAACGTCGTCGCGGCCCGATCGACAAGGCCTGCGGTGAGGGGCTGATGCCGCACTCGATCCGGCAACTGCAGCGGTTGGGGGTGGAGCCGGAAGGCCGGAGCTTTGAGGGCATTCGTTACCTCGACGATCACCGCGTCGCAGAGGCCAGGTTCCGCGGCGGGGCCGGCCGCGGAGTGCGTCGGACGGTTCTGCATGCCGCGCTGTCGGACGCCGCAGCAGAAGCCGGGGTCCGGGTGATACATGCCGAGGTGGGCCCGGTGACCCAGGACTCGACATCGGTGAGCGCGGCCGGTTTCCGGGCCCGCTACCTGGCGGCCGCCGATGGCCTGCATTCCCCGATCCGCCGCTCGCTCGGCCTGAGCGGTGGTGAGGGAAGGAGACGCCGCTGGGGAATTCGCCGTCATGTCCAGATCGCCCCGTGGTCGGATTGCGTCGAGGTGTACTGGGGGCCTGACGCCGAGGCGTACGTGACGCCGGTCGGTGAGAACTGTGTCGGGGTGGCGATCCTGACGTCGGTGCGCGGCGGCTTCGACGACCGCCTGGCGGCATTCCCGTTGCTGGCCGAGCGGATTCGCGGTCTTGAGCACGGTCAGGACCGGGCTGCGGGGCCGTTGCGGCAGAAGGTCCGCGACCGGAGTGCGGGCCGGGTGCTGTTGGTCGGTGACGCGGCGGGCTACGTGGATGCGCTGACCGGCGAGGGGATGGGGCTGGCGTTCGGCGCGGCCGAACTTCTCGTGGGATGCGTGCGGGCCGACCGACCCGGCGATTATGACCGGCAATGGCGTGCGATGACCCGCCGCTATCGGTGGCTCACCGCAGCCCTGTTGCACGGCAGCGGTTTTGGCCCTGTTCGGGCTTGCATCACCCCGGCCTCGGCGGCGCTGCCCTCGGTGTTCACCCGCGTGGTCAATGCCCTGGGTGAGTAGGGGCTCGTCCGGTGCGAGAGCCGAGGTGCTCGAGCAGTCGCATGCTGTGAAAGATCAGCAGCGCGGCGATGGACCCCAGCGCGATCCCGGTGAACGTCAGGGAACCGAGATGCCAGGTGAAGTCGGCGATCCCGATGATCAACGGTATGGCCGCGGTCATCTGGTTGACCGGTTTGGAGAAATCCACATGATTGGTCAGCCAGATGCGTACGCCCAGGATGCCGACCAGGCCGTAGAGCACGATGGTGGCCCCGCCCAGCACGCCCGGCGGAATGGCCGAGATGGCGGCTCCGACCTTGGGACACAACGACAATGCGATCGCCACCGTGGCGGCGACCCAGTACGCCGCGGTCGAGTAGACCCGGGTGGCTGCCATCACCCCGATGTTCTCGGCGTAGGTGGTGGTGGCCGAACCGCCACCGGCACCGGCCAGCACGGTGGCCACGCCGTCGGCGGCCAGGGCGCGCCCGATCATCGGGTCGAGGTCGGTGCCCGTCATCTGTCCCACCGACTTGACGTGGCCGATGTTCTCCGCGACAAGGGCGATCACCGCGGGAAGGAACAGCGGTAGCACCGCCAGGTTGAACGACGGGGTGTGGAACTCGGGCAGCCCCAGCCACGGTGCGGCGGCGATCGCCGCGGTGTCGACGTCACCGAGGACCAGCGCCAGCAGATATCCGATCACCACGGCGCCGAAGATCGCCAGCCTGCCGATCAAACCTTTGAAGAAGGCCAGCGTGCAGATCAGCAACACCAGCGTGACCAAGCCGACCAGAGGCCCCTTCTCGAAGTTGGACTTGGCGGCCGGGGCGAGGTTGAAGCCGATCAGCGCGACGATGGCACCCGTCACCACCGGCGGCAGGGCCAGGTCGATCCACCGGGTGCCGACCAGGTGCACCACGCCACCGATGAGGATCAGCAGCAGCCCGACGGCGATCAGACCCCCGAGGGCACTTCCGGTTCCGGCCGACGCCACCGCGGCAGTCACCGGGGCGATCACCGAGAAGCTCGACCCAAGGTAGCTCGGCAGCCGGTTGCCGGTGATGAGCAAGAACAGGATGGTTCCGACGCCGGAGAACAGCAGCGTGGTCGCCGGCGGGAAGCCCGTGAGCACCGGCACCAGGAACGTGGCGCCGAACATGGCCACCACATGCTGGGCCCCGATGCCGATCGTGCTGGCCCAGTCGAGCCGTTCCCCGGGGTTGACGACGAAGTCGTCATCGGTGCGGGTCTCGACGTACTTCCAACTCAGCAGGGTCACGAGTGTTGACTGAACACCATGAGCGTTGGTCGCGCACGCCAAACGTGGGCCCCCGGGTTGGCGCAGTTCACCGGCTACCAGCGGTCCTGGCTGCGCGGCGACGTCCTCGCGGGGGTGACTGTCGCGGCGTACCTGGTGCCTCAGGTGATGGCCTATGCGACCGTGGCCGGCCTGCCACCCGTCGCGGGGTTGTGGGCCGCGCTGGTCCCAATGGCGGTCTATGCGGTGCTGGGCTCGTCGCGGCAACTATCGGTCGGGCCGGAATCCACCACGGCCCTGATGACGGCCACGGCGCTGGCTCCGCTGGTCATCGGCGATCCGGCGCGCTATGCGGCGATGTCGGCTGTGCTGGCCCTGCTGGTGGGGGCGATCTGCCTGGTGGCCGGGTTGTGCAGGCTGGGATTCCTGGCCGACCTGCTGTCGCGCCCCGTTCTGGTCGGCTACATGACCGGGGTGGCCGTCATCATGATCAGCGGCCAGCTCGGCAAAATCACCGGCGTCGAGGTCGATGGGGATGAGTTCCTCGATCAGGTCCGCTCCTTCGTCACGGTCCTCGAATCGGTGCACACACCGACGGTGATCCTGTCGGCCACGGTTCTGGCGGCGCTGCTGCTGCTGTACCGGATCTCGCCGCGGTTCCCGGGCCCGCTGGTCGCGGTGCTGGCAGCCACGGCGGTCGTGTGGCTGTTCTCCTTGGACGACAACGGAATCCGAGTGGTCGGTGGCATTCCGTCCGGATTGCCGAAACCCGCTTTTCCGCCGGTACCGATGACCGAGCTGGTAGGTCTGCTGATCCCGGCGGTCGGTATCGCGGTCGTCGCATTCTCAGACAACGCCCTCACGGCCCGCACCTTCGCGGCGCGCAAGGGCGAGACCATCGACGCCAACGCCGAACTGCGGGCATTGGGGGTGTGCAACCTGACAACTGGTGTGACACAGGGCTTTCCGGTCAGCTCCAGCGGTAGCCGTACGGCGCTGGGGGACACGGTGGGCAGCCGCTCGCAGCTGTACTCGTTGGTGATGCTGGCGACGGTCTTGCTGGTCATGCTGGCCGGGCGTGATCTGCTGGAGAACTTCCCGATGGCCGCGTTGGGTGCACTCGTGGTCTACGCCGCGCTGCGGTTGATCGACGTCGCGGAGTTCCGGCGGTTGGCACGATTCCGGCGCAGCGAGCTGATCCTGGCGGTCGCCACCACCGTCGCGGTGCTGGGCCTCGGCGTGCTCTACGGCGTGCTGGTGGCGATTGCCCTGTCGCTCATGGATGCACTGCGGCGGATCGCCCGCCCGCACGACAGTGTGCTCGGCTATGTCCCCGGCGTGGCGGGGATGCATGACGTCGACGACTATCCGGAGGCCGCTGTGGTTCCGGGGCTGGTCGTCTACCGTTACGACGCCCCGTTGTTCTTCGCCAACGCCGAGGATTTCCGCCAGCGCGCGTTGGCCGCTGTCGCGGACGCGCCGGAGAAGGTCGAATGGTTCGTCTACAACGCCGAGGCCAACGTCGATCCGGACCTGACGGCTGTCGATGCGTTGGAGCAGTTGCGCGGTGAACTTGCCGCGCAGGGCATCGTGTTCGCGATGGCCCGGGTCAAGTCCGATCTGCGGGACGACCTGGTGGCGGGGGGCTTTCTCGATCGGGTCGGCACCGACCGGATCTTTCCCACCCTGCCGACCGCCGTCGAGGCGTTCCGCAACCGTTGAGCTCCGGGCCCGTCAGCGCCGGCGCACGGCGTAGATCACCGCACCGAGCGCGACCACAGCCAGCCCGGTCAGCACCGAAGTCAGAGGCAGCGAGAAGGCCAGCACCAGGCAGCCGACCAGGCCTAGCACCGGAATGACCCTCCGGCCCAGAGTCCAGGCGGCGGCATTTGCGATCGCGTAGTAGAGCAGCACCGCGAACGACGAAAACCCTATTGCCCCACGAAGATCCACGACGGCGGCCAGGATGGCCACGACAATGCCGACCAGCACTTCGGCCCGATGCGGCACGGCGAACCGCGGGTGTACGGCGGCCAGTGCGTGCGGCAGGTGATGGTCGCGGGCCATCGCCAGCGTCGTGCGCGACACCCCGAGGATCAGGGCCAGTAGCGAGCCCAGCGCCGCCACCGCAGCTCCGGCCCGCACCACTTGTTGCCACTGCGGGGCGCCTGCGGCGTCCACGGCATCGGCCAGCGGCGCGGGCGCGGATGCCAGGCCCGAACTGCCCAGGACCGACAGCGCCGCGACGGCCACCACCGCGTAGATGACCAGCGCGATACCGAGTGCGATCGGAATCGCGCGCGGGATGGTGCGAGCCGGGTCCCGGACTTCTTCACCCAGCGTGGCGATCCGGGCGTAACCGGCGAACGCGAAGAACAACAGGCCCGCGGCCTGCAGCACGCCGCGGGCACCGACGTCGTCACCAATCTCCAGTCGGGAGAGGTCAGTGCTGCCGGAACCGGCGATGATCACCACGACCGCGGCCAGGACCGCCAGCACACACGCGACGATGATCCGGGTCAGCAAGGCCGACTTCTGGATACCGGCATAGTTCACCGCGGTCAGCGCCACCACCGCGGCGACCGCCACGGCGTGTGCCCACTGCGGCCAGGCATAGAGACCGACCGTTAATGCCATCGCCGCGCACGACGCGGTCTTGCCGACGATGAAACTCCAGCCGGCCGTGTAACCCCAGAACTCGCCGAGGCGTTCGCGGCCGTAGATGTACGTGCCGCCAGACTGCGGGTAGCGCGCGGCCAACCGGGCCGAGGATGTCGCATTGCAATAGGCGACGACGGCGGCGACAGCAAGGCCGATGAGCAGACCGCTCCCGGCGGCGGCCGCGGCCGGCGCCAGCGCGGCGAAGATGCCCGCCCCTACCATTGAGCCGAGGCCGATCACGACGGCATCGGTCGTCCCGAGACGACGTCGCAGACGCTCGGGTGTGGTCACTCCAGCGATATTAGGTTGCAGATACGCGCTTGGCTCAGGGCGCGAAGCGTGGCTCTACCCCGGCGGCGGTGAACGCGGCGGTGACATGGCTCAGATAATCGGTCTCGGTGTTGAGCGCCTGCCAGGCCGCCCACGCACCCAGGTCGGTCACTTGAAGCCACCGGGTGATGCGTCCACGCTCATCGAACACCCATCGGTCTGCGGTCCAGATCGGCGCCAGTACGGTGCCGTCACAACTCGTACCCGAGTACTGAACGAACGCCATGACCTCGTCACCGGATCCGCTGACATGGAGCTCAGTCACCCGAAAGTCGGGGATTCCCACCCAGAAGTACTGTGCCTCGATGTTCATGAACGTCGGTTCCGCTGCAAAGTCGCGCGACCCCGTGATCTCAGTGAAGTGCGGGCCGTTCTCGATGACAGCGCCTGGTGCCCAGACCAACATGCCCTTCTCCGGAGTCGGAATCCAGTGGGATTGCCACGCATCGCGATACCGGTCGTACAAGCTCTGGACGGCGGCGATGTTTCGCGCGGTGCCGGACGGTGTTGTCATGCGTTCTCCCCTTCGAAAGGTCGCGTTTGCGTCTTTACGGTGTCCACGCGGTCCTGCCATCGGTTCAGCCAGTCCGGGTGCGGGAAGATGTGGGTTCTACCCGCAGCCATCGCCTTGACCACGAGATCGGCGACTGCTGTGGGGGAGATGCCCGCTGCGATGGAGGCGTTCACGGTGTCACGTAGCTCTTGCAGGCGTGAGTCGGCCACCGCCCGCGGTATGTGCCCGGGCGGTGCGCCTCTCTCGTCGTCGTGTATCGCGGTGGATGTGTAGGCGGGGCACAGGACGGCCACCCGCACGTTGGGGTGCTCGACGGCGAACTCTGCGGCCAGCGACTCTGACAGCGCCACCGCCCCGGCCTTGGACACCGCGTACGGTTGGAGATACGGGCCGGTGAGGAAGCCCGACATGGATGCAGTGTTGATGATGTAGGCCTCGTCTTGCGCGGACAGAATCGGCAGGAATATGTGGCACCCATAAATGACCCCGAACAAGTTGACCCCGAGGGTCCAGTCCCAAGTGCTCAGGCTGGTGGTGTCGAAGCGCTGGAAGCCGCCGACACCGGCGTTGTTGCAGAGCAGGTGAACAGCGCCGAAGCAGTCGACGGCAGCGTCGGCCAGTGCCTGCACCGAATTTCGGTCGGCCACATCGGTTTCCACGGCCAGTACCTCGCCGCGTGAGCCGAGCTCCCGTTCGGCGCGCCGGAGATCGACGACGTTCTGGTCGGCCAGCACCACCCGCATGCCATCTTCGAGAAATCGTGTGGCCAGGCCGAGACCAATGCCGTTCGCGGCGCCGGTCACCACGGCGACTCGTCCGTTCAGATCTTTCATTGGGACACTGCCTCTCTACTGCGCAGATACAGGTGGATGAAAAAACACCCCCTCCGCCCGAACCGTGATGCCGTCGGAGGTGGCGAGGTGCCCGACGGCGAAGGTCTTCACGCCCTCCACCCGATCGATGTATGCCTGGGCCCGCAGCGGGCCCAGCCGGGTGCCGGCTTCGTAGCGAAGTTTGAGCGTTCCGGTCACGGCCGGTTGGCCAGGTTTGTGTGCGGTGGCGCCGAGAACGTGGTCGAGGAGAAGGGCACAGATGCCGCCGTGCACGTGGCCGGCGGGTCCTTCGTAGGCGGCGCCGAGTGTCACGTCGGCCCAAACTCGCCCGTCGGACTCGTGGTGGACCACCAACGGCGGAGCCAAGGCGTTGCGGAGCCCGATGACGGCGTTTCCCCACGCCAGTGACTGGCCGTCGACGGCTTGTTGCACACCGAACGAACCGGGGATCAGTGACTGGCTGAGTTCGTCTGCCGCCGCATCGATCTTCGCTTTCGCGGACAGGAGGGTGTCGAGATCGGCTTGACTTCGGATGGTCGCATCGACGAGTCGTCTGACAGATTCGGTGATGGATGCGTAAAGCGCTTCTGGGACATCGGTTTCGCTGTGTATGGACAATCCCTTACTCCGTCGTGGAATCCAGTCGTCGGTCGTCGAAGCCACCGTAATCACCGCGGTAGAACAACAACGGCTGTCCGCCGTCGGCGCTCAACGACGTGACATGGGCGACGACGATGGTGTGGTCGCCCGCGCCGTGCTCGTACTCAAGGTCGGCTTCGATGGTGGCCAACGTGTCGTGCAGGCGCGGGGCGCCATTCGCGGCCGGGCTCCAGTGGACGCCGGCGAACTTGTCCGCGCTGCTGCGTGCGAACTGGGCACATACCGCTTGCTGATGGTCGGCCAGGATGTTGATACACATCCGGCCGGTAGCTCGGATCAGCGGCCAGGTCGAGGAGGATCGCGACGGGCAGAACGACACATAGGGCGGCTCCAGCGACACCGACGTCACCGATTGGCAGGTGAAACCCAGCGGTCGCTGCCCGTCGTGACCGGTGATGACAGCGATGCCGGTGCAGAAGTGACCGAGCACCGTCCGCATGTCCTGCGGGCCTGGCCGTCGGGGTGGGCTGCCCAGTGTCGCAGTGCCATCGAGTCCCATCGCTGTGTCTCCCTCACACTCGTGTCGTCAACCAGATTCGTCGAGACGTGGACCGTGGGCAACGGTGTCTCCCGGTCAGTGGTTCGGCCGGAGAGGTGTCGTGACCTCGATTGTTACCCTTGCACCATGGAAGATTCCGAGCAGGCAGCCAAGCCGGCGCTGGCCGCGAACAGCTGGGCGCTGCTCGGGTTGCTGTCTTACGAGCAAGAACTCTCCGGCTACGACATTCGCAAGTGGCTCGGCTGGGCTATGCGTTTCTACTACGGCAGCCCCGCCTTCAGCCAGATCTATTCCGATCTGAAGAAGCTGGAAAAGATGGGATATCTGACCTCGCGGGTGGACGGCAACGGTACGCGAAACCGCCGCCTCTACAAGATCACCCAGACCGGCCTGGACGCGGTCACTCGGTGGGCTCGGGAGACACCGCCGGATCCGCCGTCGTTGAAGCATCCAGCAGTCATGCGGGTGACGATGGGCCACCTCAGCGACCCTGCCACGCTGAAGCAGATGCTCCAAGAGCATCTTGCCTATGTGGACGAGATGCAACGTGATGCGGCCAAGGAGGCCCGCTGGGCCGGGGTCGATCCCGCGTGGGCATACGCCAAGATCGCGTTGGACTGGGCGGAGCGCTACTACGCGTCCGAACGGGAACTCACACTGCAACTCATCAAAGATCTCGACGAGGCCGAGGCCAACTTCCCGAAAGTCGGTGAAGGCGCCAAGATCCCGTGGCCAGATCCGGCGTACTGGTACGAGATCGAGAAGAAAGCCGACGCCGAAGACGCCGACTAACCTCCGTCCGTTGGTATTCGGGTCGCGGCTTACCCTTCGGCCGCGTCGAGTGCGGCGATGTAGCCGTAGACCAGCCCTTGGGCGATGGTTGCCCCGGCACCGGGATAGGTATTGCCGAATGCGTTGGCGGCGGTGTTGCCGATCGCATAGAGCCCGTCGATGACGGTGCCGTCCTCGCGAAGCACGCGAGCACGATCGTCGGCTCGCAGACCGCCGCACGTACCCAGGTCGCTGAGCACCATCTTGACCGCGTAGAACGGGCCTTTGACCAGGGGCCGCAGGTTGGGGTTCGGCGTGATCGTGGGGTCGCCGTAGTAACGGTCGTAGGCACTGCGGCCCCGTTCGAAGTCGGGATCCTCACCGGCGAACGAGTTCTCGTTGAACCGCCTGACGGTGGCCGAGAAGCTGTCCTCCGGCACCCGCATCTTGGCTGCCAGCTCGGTGAAATTGTCTGCCTTGACCGCGACTCCGGCGTCATACCAGGTCTGGGGGATCGGCATGCGCGGAAACAGTTCGGCGGCAAAGACGTAGCTGTTGCGGTACTGCTGATCGAAGACGATCCACATGCTTTCGACCGGCGTTCCCGAAGCTTCCCGCTCCAGGACGCGTTGCCCGAAGCTCATGTAGTCGGCCGATTCGTTCGCAAACCGTTGACCGTCCTGGTCGACGATGAACGATCCGGGCAACGACCGCTCCGCGAGCATCACGGCCGGAGCGGCCTCCGGGAGTGGCGCCACGGCGGGGAACCACCACGATTGATCCATCAGCGCAATGTCTGCACCGATGTCCTGTCCCAGCCGAATGGCGTCGCCGGTGTTGGACTCCGCGCCCAGGCTGAGATTGCGGCCGAGAGACTCGGATTGGAACTTGTGGCGCATGTCCATGTCGTGATCGAAACCGCCGGCCGCGAGCACGACACCGCGCCGGGCGGTGACGGTGAACGTCTTGTCCCCATGCTCGACGACGGCGCCGGTGACGCGGCCTCCCTCGGTGATCAGCTCGGTCAGTGACGTATCGAGCCAGATCGGGATCCCGGCCCGGATCGCTCCCGCGAACAATCCGGCGGCCAAGGCCTGACCGCCGGCGGCGTAACGCCTACCGAGGGCGAGCCCGCCGATGCCCTGCGCAAGTCGTTTTGCGATGGTGGGCAGCCCTTTTCGTGGCACCCGGCTCATCAGATTCAGCCAGCGGTAGTCGGCACCTGTGGTCGGCATCGGAATCTTGACTTCCATGACCCCGGGCCGTAGGTCGGCCAGGTATTCGCCGAGCACGGCCGTGTCGAGCGGGCGGCATTCGCAGGTGCGCCCCGCCGCCGATCCACCGGGCGCCTCGGGGTGATAGTCGGAGTACTCCTTGGCCCAGAACAGCTTCATGGGTGTGGTTCGGCGCAACATTTCGACCGTGGCCGGCAGGTTGTCGAGGTATGCGGCGGAGCGCTCCCGTGGTGCGGAATCCCCGACGACCGACTCCAGGTACGTGTGTGCCCGGGACACGGGGTCGTTGCCACCGCAGCCCTCGATCACCGGGCTCGACGGCAGCCAGAGCGCACCACCGGATCGGGCCGTCGAACCGCCCACGTAGGACGACTTCTCGACGACGAGAACGGACAACCCCTGCTCGCGGGCGGCCAGGGCCGCGGCCAGGCCGGTACCGGATCCGACGACGAGAAGATCTACCTCGGTGGCGGCAACGGTCAGTCCGGCGGGAATGGTCTTGTGGGTGGTGGCGGTCACGAGCGGAGACGATAGGGCGACAACGGGCAAAGTTGATTCTGGTCTCCTGTTGAGCGGAACACTGACCTTCCCGCCGGTCCGTCATCGCAGTTCAATGGGGCCATGACGACGCACGCAGATACCGACGAAATCCGGTTGATCGAGGCCGGTTCGGTACCCACCAGATTCGCCCGCGGCTGGCACTGCCTGGGCCTGATCCGTGATTTCGGGGATGGGCAGCCGCACCAGATCAACGCCTTCGGGCAGAAGCTGGTGGTGTTCCGGGGCGAGGACGGCGTGATCAACGTGCTCGACGGGTATTGCCGGCACATGGGCGGCGACCTCTCGCAAGGGACGGTGAAGGGCAACGAGATCGCCTGCCCGTTCCACGATTGGCGCTGGGGCGGCGACGGCCGCTGCAAGATGGTGCCCTACAGCAAGCGCACCCCGCGATTGGCGCGGACCGCTGCCTGGCCCACACTGGAGCAGGACGGGATGCTGCTCATTTGGAACGATCCCGAGCGCAAGGCCCCGCCGGCCGACGTGACCATCCCGCGGATCGAGGGAGCGACCAGCGACGGTTGGACCGACTGGCACTGGTACACCACGGTTGTCAACACCAACTGCCGCGAGATCATCGACAACGTCGTCGACATGGCGCATTTCTTCTACATCCACGGCTCGCTTCCCACGCACTTCAAGAACATTTTCGAAGGCCATGTCGCGACCCAGTACATGAAGAGCGCGGGCCGGCCCGACATCGGCGATCCCGAGGGGTCCAAGCTGCTCGGCACCACCTCGCTGGCCTCCTATCACGGTCCCTCGTTCATGATCGACGATCTGACCTACCACTACCAGGAGTTCGACCAGCGCACGGTCTTGATCAACTGTCACTACCCGATCGACGCCAGTTCCTTCGTGCTGCAGTACGGAATCGTGGTGGAGAAGAACGCGGCCATGCCGGAGGAACTTGCCATGCAGACCGCGATCGCCCTCGGAGACTTCGTCAAGATGGGATTCGAGCAGGACGTCGAGATCTGGCGCAACAAGACCCGGATCGACAACCCGCTCCTGGTCGAGGAGGACGGGCCGGTCTACCAGCTGCGGCGCTGGTATGAGCAGTTCTATGTCGATGTGGCCGACGTCGCGCCGGACATGGTGGACCGGTTCGAATTCGAGTTGGACACCACCCGGCCGTACGAAGCCTGGATGAGGGAAGTGGAAGCCAATCTCGCTGCCCGCGCCGCCACCTCCGGGTCCGTGGGGTGAGGATGGCTGTCCGCCCGGACAATCGCCTGGACGATGCGCCGATGACGCCGGTGACCTGCACCCGCTGCGGGGCCGGCGTCGAGGTGCGCAAGAGCAGCTGGAACCAGACCAGCGTTCAGTGGACCGGCACCGCCCTGGCCCGCTGCGAAGAGCGTTGCACCGCCGCGCAATTGGCCGGCAACGGTGGGAACGGTCTGTTCCTGGCCTGCTCGGCTCTGGGCGGGTCCATTGTCGACGCAGTGCGCGCGGGAGCGTTGCACGTCGTCGACGAGACGTCGTGAAGCCCGGAAACCGTCGGCTACCCCTTCAGGAGGCCGACGGTGCGGGCGATCCGTTCTGACAGTTCGCCCGATGCGATGCGCTGCTGAGTGAATGCGGCGATGTTGGACATCCAGACGTCGGAGAGGATTTCGGCAGCGCCGATCTCCCTCGCTGCCGAATTCTCGCCCCCGACGGCACGGATGAAGATCCGGACGGTCTGCCGTCGCACCAGGTCGGCCTGGGTCGCAGCAGCGCCGTCGGCATAGAGATACGGGCGAATCATGGCTTCGGCAAACAGCGGTGAGGAGCAGAGCCTGCCGGTGAGCGCCAGGGAAACCTGCAGCAGACGCTGAAACGGATCTGTTTCGCTTGTACTGCACCGATACTCGGTTTCGAAATCCCACAGCCATTCGTAGAAACAGGCGAGCAGCAGGTCGTCCTTCGACGGGAAGTATTGGTACACCGTGCTGGGTGCCATACCTGCCGCCGTGGCGACTGAACGGATCTGGCATGCGTCGTAGCCCTTGAGCGCCAGTGACGTCGCGGCATTGACGATCCGCTCGCGCCGGGCCATTCGGCTGGCCGTGAGTTCGATTGTCCCCAAGCCTGAGTCGGTAGTCAGGGGTTGAAACATCGCCACTTCCAACTCAGATGTGCTCACGGTGACAACACTAGGTTCGGCTCAGGTGGTGGAGCGCAGTTGCTCTCGCTGACCGGGCAGTCGAAATCGGATTGCACTACCTGAGTTGCACTGCACAGGGCCCCAGTCGACTAGGCATTGCACGGCGACTGGGGCACCGCAGGCTTCCTACGTAGATGACACCGGCATGATCGGAATCTTCTTCATCGCGCTGGCTCGGGGGTCTGGCGCGGCGGCCGCGGCCGCATGGTTCTCTTCGCCTCTGGTGTAGGTCCAGACGCAGAAGGGCTCGCCGTCGGCAAACTTGAAGTCCTTGGGCGGTAGGTTGATGGCGAGCTTGCAGCCTGGGAAGAATGGGGCTGCGATGCGTTGCTCGAAGGTGCAATTCATCCATGCCCGCGCTGGAGGGTAGAGACCCTCATCGGTGTACTTCTGGAGAACCTCGCATCGACGCATGTTCAGGACGACGTGATCGGGGTTGTAGACGATGTACTCGCCGCCGTAGCCCAAGGTTCCGTCGATGCTCAATACCGCCAGCTTGAGGAAGTCGACGACGTGCACAGGCTCGATCTTGAAGACCTTCGCAAGTTTCGGGTACTGGTAGTCGATGATGAGTTGGTACATGTCGGGCAGGCCGAGCCAGACATCTTCCTCGGGGATGATCTTCGTCCACTGGTCGATGAAGTAGTTGTGGCCCTTGAGGTATTGGTCCCAGTAGGTCTTGATCAAACGGATCAACGCCGGCTTTGTCAGGTCTTCGGTCTGAACATCGAAGGGGATGGCCTGGTACTGGGCGTTCTTCCAGTCCCAGCCCGGAGGGGCGATGAACCGCCCCATCGGCATCACCTGGCGCATTCCGGCTCGGGATACCTCGGCGGCCACATCCATTGCGGCATTGATGCCGACTCTCTCCGAGTAGATCTTGACGTGGGCGTACGGCATGAAGTTCAAGACGTCTTCGAAGACCCGGGCCAGGCCGAGAAGGAAGTCGCGCGAGAAGTCTTGAATATTTCCGACCTTGCCCATGAAGTCGTGGGTGTAGTCGTCGTAGTTGAGCTCCTCGCCCTCGGCGGTGAGTTCGTCGGCTTCGCTTGTCACGGGTTACTCCTAAGGGGCTGCGACGCTATTCGTTGTCAGAATCTGCCCATATGGCAGAATCTGACAAGGGAAAGTTAACGGCGGATGCCCAGAGGTCGCCGGTCGATTCCCGGTCACCGGGAGGTGCGTCGAGCTGTGAGGCCTGGCGGGCGCTCACCGCCGATATGATCGAATGCGCTGATAAGGAGGGAGGAATCGCAGATGGACAAGGCCGGCAGGCCGGCGACGCTGAGCGAGCGTCGTGCCGAGGAGCTTCGATTTGATATCGCGCTGGCCGCACACGATCTCTTCCTCGCGGAAGGCTCGACCTCGGTCACTGTGGACCGGATCTGTACCGCGGCCGGTATTGCGCCGCGCACCTTTCATCGGCACTTTCCGGTGAAAGAAGATGTGGTGCTACCGCTGTTTCGCCGTTTCGGAACACTGAGTGTCGAGATGCTTGCGCAGGCTGAACCGCAGGGCGATGTTGTCGAGGCGCTGGTCGAGGCGTTCAGTACCGAAGTCCCCAAACGGGGAACGGTCGAGTTTGACCGCACGTTCATGGCTTTGGTGGTCAACGACCCCCAGTACCGGCTGCGCTGGTTGGACTGGGGGCAGGACCTCATCGGCCCGATAACCGAGTTCTTGGCTGCCCGGTTCGACCTGGGTGATAACCCGAACACGCGAGAATTACCGGCACAGTTGGTAATTCAGGTGTGCCGACACGCATATGTGCGCTGGGTCGCGGACGGGAACTTCGCCGGACTGCGATCGGCTCTGCGAGTCGGGATGCAGATGACTGTGGAAGCCCTGCCGGTTCTGGCGCGGCAGGGCTGACCTACAGCAAGTGCGGCCGATGAGTTCGTTACACGCTCGTGTTGGGAGTGACGGTTACTGTGACGGTGGTGGCGTCGCCGGAGGCGATGATGATCTTGCCGTTGTCGGTGGATACGACTGTTCCGCCTTCGACGCTGACGGTGTAGCCGTTGGGGTAGTGCACATCGGGGACGGAGATGATGGTTTCTGATCCGGGAGCGAAGCGGCCCTGGCCGTCTACGCGGTCGGTGGTGTAGCTGAATTTGAACGTGCCGTCATTCTCGTTGTAGGACATCGATTGTGGTGTGCCGGCAGTGGTTTGGGCGTAGGGTCGGGTCAGAATTTTCAGGTTGTCCCAGTTGACGTTGTCGCCTTCGAGTGGCTTGCTGGGATCGTCGACCAGCCATTCGACGGTGCCGTCGACACCGCGATAGGTGGTGTTGGCGTAGGACCACTCGGTCCAGCTGAGCAGGTGTTGATCGGCTGGGGCCATCGTCTGATTCAGCGACGATGGGTTACTTGAGGAGCCGAATTCGGTCATGATGGCGGGAATGTTGTGCGCCTTGGCGTAGTCGGCGGCCGTGTTGGCGATGACGTTGACAAAGGGCAGTACCAGGCCACCCAGGTTCAAGAAGGCGTAGTCGTGGAACGACAGGGCGGAGTTGGGGTCGTGGACCGTGCCCAGTCTCACGGGCACCATCGCCGTGGCCGCCACACTGGGTTCGAAGAAGATCGTCGCATCAGGGTTGACGCTGCGAATCGCAGTGGCCACCTGGTTGTAGAACGGGGTCAGCTGCTGGGCTTCATGATATGAGCTGCCGAATAGCGACGGCAGGAACTGATTGCCCGGCCGGGGTTCGTTCATGATCTCGATGCCTACGACGTTGGGGTTGCCGTTGTAGTGATTCGCCAAGTACTGGACCATCGCAGCGTATTCGTTGAGTTGTCCGGCGCCGGTCGGGCCGGGGTCATTCGCCCAGAATTTGTCGAGTGCCGCGTTTTTCGCTGAATCGAAGAAAATGTCGAGTGGGAATCCGATGTTCGACGGAGGTAGTTCGCCGGTGACATAAGTGGGCGGAACGTTCTGGTGAAAGTCCAGCACGGTGACAATGCCGTGATCGCCCAGCATCGCCACGGTTTCGTCCAGTTCGTTGAGATACTCTTCGTCGTAGACCCCGGGTTCGGGCTGTAGCCGCTCCCAGTCGACACCCAACCGCACGACGTTGAATCCGTTGGCGGCCAGGAACGCCGCGTCGTCTTCGCTGAAGCCCTCTTCAGACGGTGTACGGATCGGGTCCGTGATGTCGACGACGTTCATCCCGCGCAAGATGACGACTCTGCCGTCTTCGTCGGTGAACCAAGTGCCGGTGGTGCTGATCGTCGGATGGCCCGGAACCAAGTTCACTCCAGCTTGATTGCCGAAACGGCCAACTTCGCCGTGGTTGCCCAAGCTCCACTGGGCGATGGTGCCGCCGGCCCCACCCAGGGCAGGCAGCCGCCCGGTCAGGCTACCGTCGCCGCCATTGCCGCCGCGTCCGCCGCTGCCCAGCAACCCGGTGGCGTTGCCGCCGTCGCCGCCGACACCGCCAACCCCACCGTCGTTGCCGTCACCACCGGTCCCGCCGATACCGAACAACAATCCTGGCGCGGTGCCACCATCGCCACCCGCGCCACCAGCGGCGGTGCCGGTGGCAGCGCCGCCATCGCCACCCACGCCGCCGAGGCCCATGAGTGATCCCCCGGCTCCGCCGATTCCGCCTGCGGCTTCCGCTCCGCCGGCACCGCCGACACCACCGTTACCGAACAGGCCGGCAGAACCACCATCGCCACCGGCAACGCCGGCCACGGTGCTGTTCCAGCCATCCCCACCATCACCGAATAGCCACCCTCCGTTGGTGCCGTCCGCGTCCGAGGCGCTGGTCCCCGCCGAACCATCGCCGATCGCATACGATCCGGTCACGGTGTTCACGAATCCTGCAAACACCTGGCCCTCGGGAGTGTCGACCCAGTTGGACATCGCGGTGTAGATCGGCGTGTAGACGAACTCGTTGAACTGCTGAGGTAAGTCAGGGGGAGATGCGAACGTTGCGAGTGCCGGATTCGGGGCCGCAGCTGCAGCGGGAGTGCCGGTGGTTGTGCGTGTCGCGTCCAGCGTGGTCGGCTTGGTGCCAGGCCGGCTGAAGCCTGAGCGGGACAGCTCTCGCCGTGTCGCAGCGAGCAGCACCCATGAGGTTGCTACATCCCCCGGCGGCGTCGGGGTGTTCGCCCCCCATGAATCCGCGGCTGGTTTGCGCAGATCCGTTGTCATTTTGGTGATCTCGGCTGCTCCAGGAGCGGACGGGCGGGCAGGTGTGACCGCTGCAGCGTCGCTTTCCGCCTGTTGGTTGCCCTCAGTGGCAGTGGCCTCCGTCGTTCCACTCTGATTCGTGTCCGTTTCGCGAGCCGGTGAGGACCCGCTCGATGGCTTTTCCGCTGTGGGGCCGCTGCTGGGGCTTGAGTCGATGTCGCGTGTTGAGCCTGGCTTGGTCCTGGCGCGTTTGGGATGTGTTGGCTCCTGGCGGTGCCGGTTCTTGCCGGAGGTCGAATCTTTCTGTGCTCGAGGAGAATCAGTGTAAGTGTCGCGGACCGCTGACGATGAGCTCGATGGCTTTTCCTTTGTGGAGCCGATTCGGGGGATCGAGTCGACGTCATCAGTTGAGTCCTGCTTGGCATCGGCACGCTTGGATGTTGTGGGCGCGTGGCGATATCGGTGTTTGCCGGCCGTCGAACGATCCGGTGTGCGTGGAGAAGCAGGGCCCGCTGAACCATTCCTCTCACTTCCGGTCGACGCCGATCGCGCGTTGTCCGACGCGGTGGTCCCGGTGTCTGCACAAGCGGTTCCCTGTCCACCAAAAAGCGCGGCGCCCACACCCAGCGCCACGGCCAGCCCGCCAACCCGCCCGATATACCTCGACGCGCCCATGTGATCTACTCCTTTGTGGATTTCCAAAGTGACCCAGAGCACTTTTACAGCGCGGCCGTTACCTGCCAATGGAATTGCCCACTGAACGGGAGCCGGTCACCATCGCCGGCATTCGGCGCTCACCAAACGCAGAAAAGAACGCGGCACGGTCGAGTTCGACCGCACGTTCATGGCTTGGGCGCCAGGTGCGATCTCGGCAACAATTCGTATACGTGAGAATTGCCGGCCCAGTTGCTGAGAGGCCCACCTACAACCGTTGTTGACGGTCGCGGCGCGCTCCGCACGCCCTGTGCAGTAGGCATGGCGAACTGGTGTTCGTCACCGGTCATGTCTGCCCGAGGGGCGCCACGGAGTGATCCCAAAGCCTTTCAGAGTGCGCAAGGTCCTCCACCCAGCAGGGGGTTGAGTCTGCCGCTGCCGACGATTGCCCGCCTAACATCGCTACCAACCGAAGTATCGGTATCGCCCGGTCTACACCCCTCCCAACCCGTTGCCCTCCGGGACGCCCGGGGATCTGACCCGGACCGAACCCTGATGCATCGCCCTCAACGGCCCCGCCCGACCAGTGGCTCCGATTGGGCGGTGCTAAGTGACTCCAGGTTATAGCTGGAGATCTCATATCTCTTCAACGAGTGGGTTGGGAGTAAGTTCGCGGGCTCTGGCTGGAGATGATGGTATTGCGTCAACACTCCGCTGCCGTGAATCGGACGGGACTTCGCAGGTCGTCAAACTCGATCAGCTCGCTACCGTGTTGCCTGCAGAGACGGTTTACGTAACGGCTGCTGAGCGCCAGGCGCAGATCGCAGCACGCCAACAGGGTTACAACGAGCGTTATCGACCGTATTCGCAGCTGTGCCTCGAACGATCCACTGATCTTTCTCCCGGCCAATGGGCAACCGCGATGTAGATGTCGCCACGTTGGAGAGAATCGGCCGGTGGAAGGAAATCAACGAGAAATGCGAACGAGCTAGGGAAGTGATCGATGAAAACTGTTGATAACAACCAGATCGTCGAAGAACGGCAAATCGAGCGGGCTCTCGTGCAATTCGCACGTGCGATGGATGCCCGCGACTGGCAGGCACTGTCGGAGATCCTGGCTCCCGACGCCGCCGGGGAGTTCGGCACCGGCCGCCTGGAGGGCAGTTCAGCGATCATCGAGATGATCCGAGGATTCCTGGATAACTGCGGAGTGACTCAGCACCTGCTCGGCAACGTGCTCATCGATGTCGACGGTGGCCACGCGACAAGCAGGGCGTATGTGCAAGACCTCCACCTGTCGCGCAGCAATCCGGAACTGACTTTTCACACCCTCGGTGACTATCACGACCGCTGGGAGCGCCGCGATGGCCGCTGGTGGTTGGTCGAGCGGGTGAAAGACAATCGGGGCACCGTGGGTTCGCTCGACGTGTTCGCCGGCTGAATGACGCGCAGCAAGACCGATAGGAAGGTTGACGATGGTCAATAAGCGCACACGGGTGTTCCTGACCGGGGCGACGGGTTACTGGGGACGGTTCACCCTGGATGAGTTCCGGTCCCGCGCTGATCGTTTCGATGTCGTCGCGCTGGTGTTGCCCACACCGGCAGACACCGCGGCGATTCGCCGCTATGAGGACATGCCCAACCTCGAGGTACGTTTCGGTGATCTCACCGACTACACAGACGTCGAATCATGCGTAGCGGGTGCGGATTTCGTCGTGCATCTCGGCGGCATCGTGTCTCCGGTCGGTGACGATGACCCCGAGTTGGCGCACCGGGTGAATGTCGGCAGTATGCGCAATATCGTGCGGGCCGTGCAGGCCCAGCCGAACCCGGCGGCCATCGGTGTCGTCGGTATCGGAACGGTCGCGCAAACCGGGGACCGCAACCCGCCCCATCATTGGGGCCGTATCGGGGACCCCTTGCGCGCAGCGCATTTCGACGGTTACGGGCAGAGTAAGATTGTCGCCGAGAAAGTACTGGTCGACTCGGGTCTCGCAAAGTGGGTGTGGTTGCGCCAGACGGGCATATTCCACCCGGGAATGCTGGCAATCCGTGACCCGATCATGACGCATTCTCCGTTCGAGGGAGTCATGGAGTGGGTCTCGGCCGAGGACTCCGCCCGGCTTTTGGTCAACCTCTGCGAGGACGGCGTGCCATCCGAGTTGTGGTGCGACATCTACAACATCGGCGGTGGCGAGTCCTGGCGGCTCACGAACTGGGAACTGCAGACCCGCATGACGGCGGCCTTCGGCGTGCGTGACGTCCGCAAGTGGTACAACCGCAACTGGTTCGCGACCCGAAACTTTCACGGCCAGTGGTACTCCGATTCCGACGACCTGGAAAAGCTCATCCCGTTCCGCGGTGACACCTTCGATGCTGCTCTTACGCGGGCCGTGGCGGCGAACCCGTCGCTGAAGCTGGCCGGCAAGATGCCACCGTGGATCGTCAAGAACCTCATCCTCAAACCCCTCACCGTAAAGCCACGTGGCACGATGGCATTCATTCGTGACAACGATGAAGCAAAGATCAACGCCTACTTCGGTTCCCACCGTGAGTGGGCTGACATCGGTGACTGGAGCACCTTTTCGCCACCGCAGCCGGACCGGATGCCCGCACTGCTCGACCATGGCTACGACGAAACCAAAGACCCTGCCGAATGGACTACGGCAGATTATGCGGCCGCAGCCGACTTTCGCGGTGGCGAACTACTCTCATCACACGTGGTCGGCAACGATATCGCCACACCGCTGGAATGGCGATGCGCTGACGGACACGAATTCCACGGCAGTCCAAGGCTTGTACTGCGTGGTGGTCACTGGTGCCCGCAATGTGTGCGCGATACCGCCGGCTACCGCCAACAAGCCGAACGCAATCAGTTTCTGGCTCAGCTCGAATTAGGTACCGCAACCGAAGTGCGGTGAGTGTTCATGCCAAGGGGCGACGCGTATGAACCGAACGAAAAGCGGGTGCTCACGGCAATGCCGGGAGCACCCGCTTTCCGGACTTCGCCGGGGACCGCTCAGGCGTGAGCGCCACCATCGACACGAATCTCGGTGCCGGTGATGAACGCGCCGTCGTCAGAGGCGACCATAGCGATGACAGATGCGACAGCGCTTGGGTCTCCGAGAATTTCGCTTTCGGCGCCGTGCAGCAACGGGGTCTGCTTGGCCCAGAGGCCCAGGTCGTATCCTTCTGGCATCTTGTCGAGGGTGCTGTTGGCCAGAGCCGTTGACACCCCGCCGGGCTGGATGTTGACCGCGCGCAGACCCTGCTTCGAGTACTCCAGTGCCAGGGAGTGGGTGAAGCTGAGGATGCCGCCCTTGCTGGCCGCGTAGGCCGCCATATACGGGTGGGCAAATGTCGCGGCGGTAGAGGTGAAGTTGACCACGACACCGCGCCGTGATTCGAGTAGTGCCGGGAGCGCCTGACGGGTCATCAGGAAGGTTCCGGTGAGGTTGACCGCCAGGGTGCGGCTCCACTCCTCGAGGCTGGTCTCGTGGGTGTGCGAACACGTCTGCATGGCAGCCACATTGACCAGTACCTCAAGCCCGCCCAGCTCGGCCACCGCCCCCGACACGGCGGCGATGACGTCGTCCTCGCGCGATATGTCGAGGATTGCCGTGGTGAGCCGCTTGGCGGTGCCGGCACCTTCTGCGGCCGCGGTGGTCGCGGCCAGCCCGTCGGCGGAGATGTCGTAGCCGACCACCGTCGCGCCTTCGTCGAGCAGGCGGGCCACCGTGGCCGCGCCGATCCCGGAGCCGGCGCCGGTGACGATCACACGGCGATCTGAGAAGCGGTCCATTGAATACCCCTGGGAATCAAGCGAGTTGAAATGCGGAGATCGGAGCCTCGTCCGGGTAGCTGCTGGGCCCGCCGAGGTCGTAGGCGGCGTTGAGGGCACCGATGAACTGCGGATCGTGCAACGGCTCGCCGGGAACGTCCAGGTTGATGCCCTTGCCCTTGAGGTCGTCGACCATCATTCCGATGGCCCGTTCGATCGTGATGTCGTCCGATCCGTCCATGTTCTTCTTGAGTTCGTCGTAATCGGAGAACACCTCGGCCGACCAGTGCACGAGGAACCGGAGTTCGTCGGTGTGGTGGCGGGCGATCACGTCTTCGCCGTTCTTCAGCAGCCATTGGTCGCGGTCCGCCGGGTCTCCGGTGAACACGGTGTCGAACGCCAGCCCGGCCGGAACCTGTTGCTCCACTGGGCCGTTGGCTTCCCCGCGGTGCATCATCATCTCGTTCTGCACCACGACGCCGCGGTTGTTGATCGGCGGCAGCACCCTGGCGGGCGGCTTGAGCGGACCGTCGGGCCAGTAGGTGAAGCCCGAACCTTCGTCGAGGGAGAACCAGGTGATCACCTGGGCCATCTTGATCAGGTAGTCGGTGAACAGACCGGACTTGCCCATCACGCTGCACAGCCAGGTCGGGGCGTTCTCGTGGCGGACGCCGCGGAAGCTGGGGGAGTCCAGATGACCGGGGTCGCGGTTGGCGCAGGGCCCGTTGATGTTGAACAGCATCATCTCGGGCTTGGCGTATTCGGCGTTCCAGTAGCTCTTGGCCTGCTCGATGAAGCCGGCGTTGTAGAAGCAATCGTGCAGCTCGGGATACAGGACGGTGCCGTAGTTGGCCAGGTAGCCGCGGAACGTCGGGGTGAGGAACAGGTCCAGCGACGGGGTGAACCCCTCCGGGAAGGCGCCGCTCATCGTGGCCATCAACTCGTCCGCCGAGGCGAAGTGCTGGGCGATGATCAGCTTCCACGGACCCTGGTTGTGCACAACGTCGAGCAGTCTGCGCTTCTGGTCTTCGGTGTAGATATCGCTGAGCTCGCAGGGCGGGGCCGCAGGACGCAGGATGTCGGACAGCGCGAGACGCTGCTCATCGGTCAGCATGGTGATCTCCTTCGATGGTGTGTTGTCGATTGTGGGCAGCGCTCAACCCTGCGAGGGTGCAGCCGTCCGTTGATCGGGAGACTCGTTGCTTCCGAGTGGGTGGGCGAATTTGGCCTTGAGCAGTGCACCGACCTCGGCCATCGCCAAGCGGCCGCGTGCGGTGGCTTCTGAGCGCATCAGAAAGCCGTGGTACATACCGGGATAGCGGGTGAGAGTGGTCTGGACTCCGGCGTCACGCAGCCTTTCGGCATACCGCTCGCCCCAATCGCGGATGGGGTCGCACTCGCCGGTCACGACGATCGCCGGGGGCAGCCCGCTCAGATCACCGGCGTAGGCCGGCACCTGATACGGGTCGCGTGGCGATCCGCCGCTGCGATCGACCAATTCATGCATGTAGACGATGTCGGTGTGGCTCAGCATCGGTGCATCCGGCATGGAGGTGATCGACGCGGCGCCCATGTCGCGGTCCAGACCCGGATACAACAGCACCTGGGCGCAGATCCTCGGGCCATCATGATCGCGGGCCGCCAATGCCACTGCGGCAGCAAGTGATCCGCCGGCACTGTCGCCGACGACGGCAAGGCGGTCTGGGTCGAGTCCGAGTTCACCGGCGTGGCCGGCCACCCATTCGGTGGCCACATACGCGTCATCGAATTGAGCAGGCGGCGGCGATTCCGGTGCCAACCGGTATTCGACGGCCACCACGGCGGCACCGCTGGCCTGCGCGAGCGCACGCGCCGTGGGTTCGAACGACCGGTTCGAACCCATCACGAGCCCGCCCCCGTGCAGATACACCAGGACCGGCAGCCCGGGCTCGAGGCTGGGCCGATACAACCGCAACGGGATCGGGCCGGCCGGGCTCGGGGCGGTCAGATCGTCGATACCTGCCATGGCAGGCATTTCGGGCAGAGGCGCGGATTCGACACCTTCCCGCACGGCCGCCAAGCCGCGGGCCCGCATGGGAGCCATCTCGCCGAACGAAGCAACTCTGGCGGCCGCATCGGGATCAAGTGGGGGATAAGTCATTTCAGTTCTGCGCGGGGTCGAATCGGCGCTCGGTCCGTAACCGGGGAGCCTCCTGGTTGCTCAATACCCGGGCCCGCTCGGCCATCGCCGAGCCGACGTAGTCGGGTTGGGTGAGTAGATAGAACCGGCCTTCGGCGGCCTGGTCGAACACCACTTCGGCGGCGGCGAGCGGATCCATCGCCTCGGCTTTGATGTCGAGCATCGCGGCGCGTTGTCCTTCGGCAGCACCGGTGTCCCCGGAGTCCACCCCGCCGGCCGACTCGAAGATCTCGGAGACCACGGCCCCAGGCAGCACCGCCTGCACGTGCACATGGTGGTCGTGACCGGCGGCTTGCACCTCCAGATGCAGACACTCGGTGAGCGCCAGGACCGCGTGCTTGCTCATGATGTAGGGCGCCTGCAGCGGAACGACGGCGACTCCGCCGATCGAGGACAGGTTCCAGACCCACGCCGGAGCGTCGGTCGCCATCATCTTCGGCAGGAATGCCTTGATGCCGTGGAACACTCCGCTGATGTTGATGTCGACGACGCGTTGCCAATTGGAAACCGGGGTGTCCCACAGATAACCGAATTGCTCGACACCGGCGTTGTTCACCAGCAGTCGCACCGGCCCGATGTCGCGGTAGACCTCCTCGGCCATCGCCTGCACGGCGTCGGCATCACGCACATCGCACACCACGGCGACGGCAGACCCACCGGCGGCGACGATCTCGTCGCGCAGGTCCGCGACGGCGGCCGCGTTGATGTCGACCAGCACCACCGTCATGCCCGACCGGCCGGCATGCCGCGCCAGGCCGGCGCCGATCCCGGCGCCGGCACCCGTGATGACAGCGACCCCGCCGCCGAAGACCTCTCGGGCGTTCACGCGGATTGGGCGCCGGCGGCGACCTTGGCGGTGTGCTGCGCGAGCGGGATCGAATCCTCGGCGTCGAGCACGACATTCAGCGAGGTGAACACCAGGCCGGCTTCCGAACGCCGGATTCCGGCGTCGACGATACCGCTGGACACCGCGAACGGAACGTTGTTGGTGATCTGGTTGACGTACAGATAGAAGCGGACGTTGGTGACCTCGCCGTCGACGCCGGTACGGAACACATTGGTGGCGTGATGACGGCACGGGTACGGATTCTCGTTGCGATGCTCGATGAGCCAGGCCCAGGTCTCGGCCTTACCGTGCAGCTCGGCGGCCAGCAGGTGCTCGAATGGGCAGGCCCCGGAGTCTGAGCGGCTCAGGTACTCCATCTCGTCGGCGAGGCGGGCGCCCACCTCGTCGAAGTGGCCCTGGTCGTAGTGGTACCAGAAACCGGAGATGAACTCCTGGACATCGGACAGCGTGATCTCGTTGCTCATGCCGGCAGTCAACCCGGGATGTGGTGGCGGTAACAGCACCCGTGACCGGTCAGCGGAACACAGAAACCCCTAATCGCCGGCGATCAACGCCCACAGTTGCCGTCCGCCTGCCGCAACGGCCGCCGCCGCAACCCGGTCATCCCAGAAGCGCACGGAGCCGAATTCCGAGCGCCAGGCCAGAGCTGCGCGGGTGAACTCGTGCAGCCGATGTTCGTGCGTGGTGCCGATCGCGCCGTGCACCTGGTGCGCGTTGCGGGTCACGACCGAGACGGCATGCCCGGCGCAGGATCGCGCGGTCGCAATCTGGAAGTCCAGTTGAGCTGACTGCCAGTCCGTTCCGATCGCAGTGTGGAGCGCAGCCTCGGTGGCGGCCCGCGCCAGCGCCGACTCCGCCGCCGCATCCGAGATCAGGTTCTGAATCGCCTGGAACTTCGCCAGCGGACGCCCGAACTGCACCCGTGACGCCACGTGTTCGATGGACAGCGCCACAGCACGATCGAGCGCTGCGCATACCTGGATCGCCCGTATCACCGCCGATTTGCGGCCGAGCTGCTCTACCAGGCTGGTGGGCACCGGATGGCCGGTGATTCCGGTGGTGTCGACGGTGATGGTGTCGCGCGGCTCGCCGATCAGGTTGGTGCCTGTAGCGAGCGAGAGTTCCGCGGTGTCGAACTCGGTGAGCCGGTATTCGTCGCCGGCCGGCCAGAGCGCGACGATCCGTTCGGCCTCAGCCGCCCAGGGCACAGATGTGGTGGATTCGCCGCTGAGTGGAGCCACATACACCGTTCGCACGGCGTCATCGACGGGTCGGCCGAGGGCCTCCAATAGCCAACAGGCCAGCAGGTCGTGTTCGGCCAGTGGGATGCGGACGCCGTGACGGACTGCGGCACTGAGCAACTCAGCAGCCTCGAGCCAACCTGCGCCGCTGCCACCGGATTCCTCGGCGCCGGTCAGGCGGACCAGTCCCAGGGAGTCGAGCCGCTGCCACAGTGCGCGGTCGTACCCGACACGTTCGCCGGGGCCGCCGGTGGGTGTGGTCTGGCGGTAGTCGGAGAAGACGCCGTCCATCATGGCCGCCAGGTCGGGGTCCACGGCGGACAGCGTGCTCGGAGCGAGGTCGGTGGTGTTCATCGCATACCCAATCCCCGCGCGATGACACCGCGCAGTACTTCGTTGGTTCCGCCGCGCAACGTGAAGCCGGGGCGCTGGTCCACCGCGTTGGCGACCAGGTGCGCCCACTCGGCGTGCCTGGCGGCGTCATCTCCGGTCTGCCGGTCGGCGAAGTCGGCGATGTCGCCTTCGACCGTGGTGCCGAGGACCTTGACGACCGCTGCCGGAACATCGGGATTCTCACCGCGTTCCAGGGCGCCGGCCACCGCGGTCGACATGTGATGCAGTCCGGCCACTCGCGCGACGAGACGGCCCAATTCGGCATCATCGGAGGTGTTTTCGAGTGCGAGGGGCAGCAGCGGGAACGTCGACAGGAATCTCTCCGGCCCGCTGCGCTCGAAGCTCAGTTCGGAGGTGACCTGGGTCCAGCCGCGGCCGATCTCGCCGAAGACCATGGCATCCGGAATGAACACCTCGTCGAGCACGACCTCGTTGAAGTGATGCCCGCCGTTCATCGAGATGATCGGGCGGACCTGCACCCCCGGGGCGCGCAGGTCGACGATGAACTGGCTCAAACCCGCATGCCGGTGCGACGGATCGACCGGTTCGGTGCGGGCCAGCACGATGAAGGCATGAGCACGGTGCGCTCCCGACGTCCATACCTTGGTCCCGGTGATCGACCACCCGCCATCGACCGGTACCGCACGGGTGCGCACGCTGGCCAGATCGGAGCCGGAATCCGGTTCGCTCATCCCAATTCCGAAGAAACACTCACCGCGCACGATGCGAGGTAAGAACTCTGACTTCTGCTCTTCTGTCCCGTATTTCAGGAGCGACGGCACGATCTGGCGGTCGGCGATCCAATGAGCGGCAACCGGTGCGCCCGCGGCCAGCAGTTCTTCGGTCACGACGAACCGTTCCTGAAACGAGCGGCCGTGACCGCCGTAGTGCACGGGAACCGTCATGCCCAGCCAGCCCTGCATCGCCAGGGATGCGGTGAAATTCTCGTCCCACCCGCACAACCAGGCATCGACGGAAGGTCTGAATGCCCCGGCGGCCAACTGTTCGGCCAGGAAGCTACGGACTTCCCGACGTAACTGGTCCAGGTGTGCGTCGCTCACGATGTCCGCCACTTCGCGATGCGCTGTTGGTGTACCGCGTCGTGGTGGGCCAGCGGTTGCATCGCCGCCGCCATCGCCAGGGTCGATTCCAGGGAGCCGGTCGTCGATTCCTGCAACAGGCGCTTGGCCATCCGCAGCGCGTGCGGCGGGTTGACCGCGATCCGGTCCGCCAGTGCCCGTGCTTCATTCAGAAGGTCCTCGTGGGGCACGACACGGCTGACCAGTCCCCACCCCAACGCCGTTGCCGCATCGATCCGTTCACCGGTGAACGTGAGCTCAGCGGCACGGGCGTAACCGATGGCACGAGGCAGGAACCAGGTTCCGCCATCGCCCGGGATGAGGCCGAGCTGCACGAAGCTCTCGGCGAAGCACGCGCGCTCGGAAGCGATCCTGATGTCGCACATCATCGCCAGATCGCACCCGGCGCCGATGGCCGCGCCGTTGACCGCCGCAATAAGGGGCACCTCCAGGCGTCCCAGCGCACGTGGGATCCGTTGGATCCCATCGATGTAGGCCCGTCGCTGGTCGATGGCATCCAGACCGAACATGCCATGGCGGTCGGCCATCTCCTTGACGTTGCCGCCGGCGGAGAATATCTTGCCGGCCCCGGTGAGGATGACCGCACCCACGGTGTTGTCAGAGTTGGCCGCATCGACGTTGTCCTCGAATGCGGCGATGATGTCCTTGCCGGTGATGGCATTGCCGACGTCGGGCAGGGTGATCGTCCAAATTTGCACCGATCCGTCGGTGTGGACGTCGAGCGGTGAGGTCACGCACGCTCCTTGAGCTGAAGGGATTTGGTCTGGAGGTATTCCTCGAAGCCGAACCGGCCCAATTCGCGGCCGATCCCGGACTTCTTGTACCCGCCGAACGGGGCCGCCGGGTTGTACGCGCCGCCGTTGATGTCGAGTTGCCCGGTCTGCACCTGACGGGCGAAGGCGATGGCATCGTCGTCGGTGGCACCCCAGACCGCGCCCGAGAGACCGTAGGGGGTGCCGTTGGCGATGCGCAGTGCATCGTCGGTATCGGTGAAGGGTGTCACGGCCAGCACGGGGCCGAACACTTCTTCCTGACCGAGTTCGGAGTCGGGATCCACATCGGCGAAAACCGTTGGTGCCACGTAGTACCCGACGTCGCGGATCGGTTCCGCGCCGCCGATCAGTAGCCGAGCACCGTCACGCTGGGCGCGCTCTATGAAGCCACGCACCGAGTCGAACTGCGACCGCGACGCCGACGGTCCGATCCGGGTCGCCGGGTCGCGCGGATCACCCACGGTATAGCGGCCCACAGCCGATTCGATCAGGTCCAGCGCCTCGCCATATCGATTCTGCGGCACCAGCATCCTGGTCCACGCCATGCAGGTCTGCCCGCCGTTGAGGAAGGCATTGCCCACCCCGACCTTGACCGCAGTCGCCAGATCGGCGCCGTCGAGGATGACGTTGGCCGACTTGCCGCCGAGCTCGAGGGCGACCTTCTTGATCGACTGGCCTGCCAGTTCTCCGACGCGCGCACCCACACTGGTGGACCCCGTGAACGAGACGAAGTCGACGTCGGGATGCGAGGCGAGACGTTCGCCGATCACCCGACCAGGGCCCGAGACGAGATTGATGGTCCCCGGTGGCAGGCCCGCCTCTTCGCAGGCTTCGACGAAGGCGAACACCGAAAGCGGGGCCTCGTTACTGGGTTTGAGCACGACGGGACAGCCCGCGGCGATGGCGGGCAGCACCTTGGCGACCACCTGGTAGAGCGGGTAGTTCCACGGCGTGATGGCCCCAACGACGCCGTAGGGCTCCCTCAGGACCAGCGAATTGCCGATGCGCTCTTCGAATTCGAAGGTCTCCAGCACATCGGCGAAACCCTTGGCCACCGCCAGCGGTACCTGCGTCTGCACCGTCTGCGCGATGCGGATGGGTGCACCCATCTCGGCGGTGATGAGTTCGGCGATTTCGGCTAGGCGTTTCTCCATCGCAGCGATGACCCGCTGCACCCGGTCCCGGCGTTCGTCAAGGGTGATGAGCGGGTCGAACGCCTGACGGGCCGCGGCCACCGCGGTGTCGACGTCGGCGGCGTCGCCATTGGGCACGTGGCCGATCACTTCTTCGGTCGCCGGGTCGACAACGTCGATGAACCCGTCCCCCGAGGGGGTGATCCAGCTGCCGTCGATGAACAGTCTGTCGTGTTCGAAAGTGGGCACTGTCATCCTTTTTGTTTATGGCGCGATGCTGGCGCGGACGTCGCGCTTGCCATCGGCCGCGGTGAACGCTTCGTTGATGTCATCGAGTGAGTACGACGCCGCGGCGAGTCGCTCGAACGGCAGCTGGTGCTGGTAACGGTCGAGGAAGGTCAACGCGCGGGACAGGACTGCCGGGTCATAGAGCGAGACCCCGACCATGGTCTTGTTGGTGAAGACGAACCGTGACGGGTCGAACGCGAACGTCTTGCCGATGTTGATGTTGCCGATCTCGACGTAGCGGCCGAACTGGGCGAGCATCTGGAGACCCTCGTCGATGGCCGACGGGTGTCCGACAACCTCGACCACCACGTCGGCGCCCTGGCCGTCGGTCAACTTGCGTACGGCTTTGGCGCGGTCCTTGGGCGTGGCGACCTCGTTGAGGTCGATCACCGAGTCAGCTCCGAATGCAGTTGCCAGTTCCAGCCTTTCGGGAACGCCGTCGATGGCGATCACGTTGGCCGCCCCGCGCGCCTTGGCCACGGCCACCGCGTAGAGACCGAGTGCGCCGGCACCCTGAACCACGACGTGCTCGCCGAGTTGCAGATCGACCCGTTCAAGTCCATACATGACCTGCGACAGCGCGCAGTTCGCGCCTGCGGCGATGTCATCGCTCAGGGTGTCGGGAACCGCGTAAACCACTGCGCCGGCGGGCAACAGGTAGTAGTCGCCGTAGCCGCCGACAAAATAGGGCGGTTCGTCGGCGCGGCCCAACATCGCCATTTTCAGGTTCAGGCAGGCGTTACGGCGTCCCGCCAGGCAGTTGCGGCACCTGTGGCAGCAGTAGAAGTACGGGAACACCACTCGCGTGCCTTCGGCCAACGGTTTGCCGTTGGAGTCGGCGGTCACTCCGTCGCCCAGCACCTCGATGGCGCCGACCATCTCGTGACCCAAGACGGTGGGTAGCTGTCCACCCAAGCCGCGGGTGGCGAAGGTGCCATGCCAGGCATGTACATCTGAACCGCAGATGTTCGTCCGCAGAACACGGACCAGAACTTCTCCGGGCCGGACGTCAGGCAACGTCACCGTTTCGATCTGAAATGGTTTGCCGGGTTCGTCGAAGCGCGCGATGCGTCCAGTTCGAGAAGTGTTGGCCTGAGATGTGGAGTGCACAGTGTTCCTTCAGTTGCTGGTGGGTTCGAGGCTGAACCGCTGCCGCAGATCGCGTTTGAGCAGTTTGCCGCTGGGGTTCTTGGGCAGGGAGTCGACGAAGAAGATCTGTTTGGGGGTCTTGAACCCGGCGAGATGGTCACGGCAGTGACGTAGGACCTCGTCTTCGGTCACGGTGGTACCGGCGCGAGTCACCACCGCGGCGACGACAGCTTCCACCCAGATCGGGTGGGCCACCCCGAAGACCGCGGCCTCTTCTATCCCGCTGTGCCGGTAGAGAACTTCTTCGACCTCGCGGCTGGCGACATTCTCGCCGCCGGTTTTGATCATGTCCTTCTTGCGGTCCACGACATGCAGCAGGCCGTGCTCGTCGTAGAAGCCCAGGTCGCCGGAATGGAACCAGCCGCCCGCGAAGGCTTGGGCGGTCTTGTCGTCATCGTCGAGGTAGCCGAGCATCAGATGCGGGCTGCGGTGGGCGATTTCACCGACCGTCCCGGGCTCGACCGGAACATCGTTGTCGTCGAGGATCACGGTTTCGACGTTGACCACGGGTCGGCCCGCCGCGCCCGCGTGGGCATCCTGCTCGGCAGGACCAAGGGCTGAGGCCAGTGGGGCCATCTCGGTCTGGCCGTAGAAGTTCCACAGGCGCAGATTGGGCAGCCGCCTGCGCATCTCGTGCAGGATCTCGGTGGGCATCGGCGAGGCGCCGTAGTACCCCTTGCGCAGGCTGGACAGGTCGACCTCGTCGAACACGGGACTGCGCAGCAGGCTGATCCACACCGTCGGTGGCGCAAAGTAATTGGTGACGCCGTCGCGCTCGATCGTCCGCAGCACCAGCTCTGGATCCGGCCGGGGCAGGATGATGCTGGTGGCGCCCAGGTAGATGTCGGTGGCCAGGAAGTTGTCCAGCTGCGCGCAGTGATACAAGGGCAGGGAGTGAATTTCGACGTCGTCGCCGGACATCGAGCCCGCCACGATGGTGCTGATGTACTGCCACATCAAGCTGCGGCTGCTGTGCATGACGCCCTTGGGCCGAGATTCGGTGCCGCTGGTGTACATCACCCGCAGCAGCTGATCGTCCTCGATCCGGCAATCGGGAACGTCCGCGGTGGTGGTGAGCCATTCGGCGAAATCAGGCCAGTCGCCCGGACCTGACTGGCCGGTGGGGACAAGTGCTGCCTTCGTGCGAACCGCAGTCCCAGCCATTGCCCGTTCGGCCACCGGGATCAGGTCGGCCTCGACGATGAATCCGGCGGCCTGGCTGTGGCCGAGGATATAGGAGATCTCGTCGGGCATCAGCATGAAATTGATTGGCACCAGCACCACGCCGGCGCGGGCGGTGGCGAAGGCCAATACCGCGTACTGCCAGCAGTTGCGCGACAACAACGCGAGTCGCTCTCCGGGAAGGAGACCGTTCTCGTGCAATGCGGCCGCGGCGCGATCCACCAGGTGATCGAACTCGGCGAAACTCAGGGTGACGTCGCCATCGATGATGGCTGTCTTCCCAGGTTGTTTACGCGCCGACCGGCGGGGGATATCTGCGAGGCTGTGGCTGTGAGCCCGGGCGATGACGGCGGCAAGGTCGTCGGAATGCATGATCGGCAGAGTAGGCACGCCAACGGTCACTGCGGTGGTTCGTCTCCCGCTCAGTAGACAGGGAGGGCGCGGTGCGGGCCTCATCCTTCGATACTCGAATCCATGACCGCTACCACTGAATCCTCGTCACTCGCGGATCGTGCCCCAGACCCTGACGTCCTGCGCGCCCATCTCCTGGAGGCGGATCCTGGTGTCCTGGTCGCGGTGTTGGCGCAGATGACAGGTGATCCGGCGGTCATCGATCGGTACGCATCCCAGATCGATCACGTTCCCGATCCGCCCGAGCGAGCCGGAACGACCGATCCCCAGACGGCCGAGATGCTGGCGGACGAAATCATTGCCGCGCTCGGCCAGCCGCGTCCGGTTGGTGCGCTGCCGGTAGACGATCGCGAGTTCTTCGCCAGCCTGCTCCCGATTGCGCTGGGCGGTCCCGTCGACGACGAACACGTCGACCTGCTGTTGGAGCAAGGCGGATTCCGGCCGTCACATCCGACGTTGCCGCGCACCACGCCGATTCCCTCGTCCACCACGGTGGCTATCATCGGCGCCGGTATCGCAGGCATCGCGGTCGCGCTGGCCGCTGCTGAGGAGGGCGTGCAGTTCGAGATCTTCGACCGCAACGACGAAGTGGGCGGCACCTGGCTGACCACCACCTACCCGGGCATCGGCGTGGATACTCCGTCGGCGTATTACTCGCTGTCACGCGAAGTGAACCCGGACTGGTCGAACTATTATCCGCAGGGCGCGGAGTACCAGGCCTATCTTGTCTCGCTGACCGACAAGCACGATCTGCGCCGCCACATCCGGTTCGGTACCGAGGTCGAAGCGTTGTGGTGGGACGAGGAGCGGGAGCAGTGGGAGATCCACTCCCGCTCTGCCGATGGCACCCAGAGCATCGACCGTGCCAGGGTCGTCGTCACGGCGGCCGGCTACCTGAACCGCCCCCGATTCCCGGAGATCAAGGGTTCAGATAGTTTCGCTGGCACGAGTATTCACTCGGCGCAGTGGGACCCGTCACTGGATCTGACGGGTAAGAAGATCGCGGTGATCGGCGCCGGCTGTACTGCGGTCCAGATCATCGACGCCTGTGTCGACGAGGTCGAGCACTTGACCGTCTTCCAACGTCAGCCGCACTGGGTCGCCCCCCGAAAGCGCCCCTCCGACGAGGTGCCCGAACACCGACGCTACCTCGGGCGTGCACTGCCGTTCTATTCGATGTGGCACCGGCTCAAGTCGTACTGGGGCACGGCGGACAACAACTACCCGATCATCCTGCAGGACCCCGAATGGTCCAAGACGCACCTGTCGATCTCGCCGACGAACGACGTGCTTCTGCAGATGTGCCTGGACTACATCGACCGGATGTTCGGTGCTGAAACAGAATTGGCGCAGAAGGTGACGCCGGATTTCGCCCCGTACGGCAAGCGGATCATCCGTGACCCAGGCGGTTACTACGCCGCGCTCACTCGCGACCACGTCGACGTCGAGGCGAGCGAACCCGCGGAGATCAACGAGCGCGGCATCGTCACCGCCGATGGTCGCCAGATCGACCTCGACGTGATCATCTACGCAACCGGTTACCATCTGGATTTCCTGTCCACTGTGGATATTCGGGGCAGGGACGGTAAGACCCTGGCCCAGGTGTGGGGCGACAGTCCCAGTGCCTACCGCGGCGGTACCGTACCGGGGTTCCCGAATCTGTTCATCACCTCCGCGCCGAACTACAGCCCGGGACATGGTGCAGGGGCCAACTTCTCGATGGAGATCTTGGCGCACTACATCCTCGAGTGCCTGCAGCTGATGGCGCTGCGCGGCGCGTCGACCATGGAAGTCACCCAGTCCGCGTTCGAGGATTACGTCGACGGGATCGACAAGACCATGCAGGGCACAGTGTGGTGTCACACCCCTAACGCGCACACCTACTACCGATCGCAGTCCGGACGCGTCGTGGTGGCCACGCCGTACCGCCTGGTGGATCTGTGGCACCAGCACCGCGCGCCGATCGAGCAGGATTTCGTTCTCCGATGAGCCAGATGCTCGCCGGTAAAACGGCATTGGTCACCGGAAGCAGCCGCGGCATTGGTCGCGCGATCGCCCAGCGGCTGGCGGCGGAAGGCGCGACCGTGGCCGTGACCGCGCGCTCCCACACCCCGACACCGTCCACGCGGGCCGGGGTCACCGAGGCGATCCCGGGAACGATCGAGGAGACCATCGCTCTCATCGAAGACGCCGGGGGATCGGCCTTCGGAGTGGCTGCCGATCTCGAGGACGCCACCGCCCGTGACGGATTGATCGATGCTGTCATCGAACGCACGGGTCGGCTGGACATCCTGGTCAACAACGCCGGCTATGCCGACTATTCGGTCATCGAGGACATGCCGGTCGAGACCTTCGACCGTACTGTGGAGCATTATCTGAAGGCGCCGTTCGCGTTGACGAAAGCCGCTGTGCCGCACATGCGTGCGCAGGGCGCAGGGTGGATCGTCAATATCGGCTCGGTGACCGGTGTGGCCCCGGTCCGGCCGTACCGGGATTACAACAAGACCGCGGGCGACGTGATCTACGCGTCGTGCAAGGCCGCACTGCACCGGTTCACCCAGGGCGTGGCTGCGGAACTACTGGACGCCGACATCGCGGTGAACTGCGTCGGACCGTCGACCGCGGTGCGCACGCCCGGTGCGGCGTCGCTGATTCCGGACACTTTTCCCACCGAACCCGTTGAGTACCTGGCCGAGACGGTGCTGGCGATGTGCCATCTGCCCGCTGCGGAGCGGACCGGCCTGGTGGCATTCAGCCTCCACTACCCGTGGTCGCAACAACTTCCGGTGCACTCACTCGACGGTGCGACGGTGTTGCCGCCGTTGCAGCCGCCGGCGTCCGCGAACCCCAACATTCTCGACGCGGGAATCTAGCCGGTCGGCCTAGAGCACGGGGGCGGCCAGCTCGCAGAAGCTGTGGCATACCCGGTCGCGGACGATCATGTCCGTAGTCTCCGGATCGAACCAGCGATCGACCACCGCCCAGTGGATCGGGTGCATGAGGTAGGGACCCATCAGACCGTCGACGTCGGTGAATTCCTGCTCGAAGACGTGGGTCCATTCGCTGGTTCCGATGGCCTGCTCGACCCGGCTCAATTGCCAGGCGGCGATGGTCGGGACATATCGCGGCATCATCGCGAGCTCACGCTCGAATGCCGTGACGGTCTCGGCCTCGACCTCAGCGGGAACCCGCAGCAGCAGTGCGCGATACACGGTGCCGCTATCCCTGCGGGCCGGAGCGCCCCGGTAGGTCACCCCATTGACGTGGGTAATCGCCGGGTCGGACAGCGCGGCATCAAAACCGCTTTTCGCCCAGGCATCTTCGTCGGAGAACCGCAGATGCACCAGGATGTCACCACCGTTGCGCGATCCGGACAGCGTCGGCTGCACCAATGCCTTTGACGCGCCACTTCTCTCGGCCGTGTCACGCAGCGCGTCGAGAACCCGGCCCCGTTCGGACTCGGCAACATCTACCAGTCGAGTGACCCCGAACGTGGGTGCACCGGTCGAGGGGACCGGCGGCGCTGGCGCGACCGCCTCCTCGTCGATGTCTCCAGCGGCCGACGCGACACTGCGGTCGCGTTCGACGACAAGGTCGGTGATGCTGTCCCACCACTGGGCGACGGCCGGATCAGGGCGGCCCTGCCACGTCATCTGCCACCACGCCTGCGGACTGGGCAGCGACCAGGTGATGGTGACGACGTTGGACCGGTCGTCGAACCAGATGGGCGGGCTGACGAGCACGTCCCGCAATGTCATACCGCGCGCACGGGCACCCGGGGCATACCCGGACAGGTACGCGTCGATGAACCTCTGCGCACAGCCTGGTGCGGTGACCACCCGGTCGATGACGAAAACCTCAGCCATCACGCGAGATTACGGCGCGCCACCCCAACTGCATCTATCCGTTCCCGGCCACCGGGAACCCACCGTTGACCACTCCGTACTCTGCGACGATGGTGGCCCGATGACCGATCCGTCCAGCCCAGATCCGTTCGCTCCGGCCCAACTCGGCCCGGTACGGCTGCGGAATCGCGTGATCAAAGCCGCCACGTCGGAAGGCCGCTCACCCGACGGACTGGTCACCGATGACCTCATCGACTTCCACCGCAGCTTCGCCGAGGGTGGCGTCGGGATGACCACCGTCGCGTACTGCTGTGTGTCGCCCCAAGGTGCCAGCGCACCCGGTCAGATCGTCATGGACAGCAAGGCGGTACCGGGCCTGCGCCGGCTCACCGACGCGGTACACGATGCGGGGGCAGCCATTTCGGCACAGCTCGGGCACGCCGGGGTGGTGGCGCAGAAGAAGCTGACCGGTGTCACGGCTGTAGCGCCGAGCCGGTTCGTCAACCCGACCTCGTTCGCCTATTGCCGTGAGATCACCCGCACCGAAATCGACACGGTGATCACTCAGTTCGGTGATGCGGCCCGAGTCGCGTTGGACGCCGGGTTCGATGCCGTCGAACTGCACTTCGGTCACCTCTACCTGCCGAGCTCGTTTCTGAGCCCGCTGATCAACCGCCGCAAGGACGAATACGGCGGATCCATCGACAATCGGTCACGGCTGGTCCGTGAGATCGCCCGACACGTTCGTGGCGTCGTGGGCGATCAGATCGCGGTGATCGCCAAACTCGATATGGATGACGGGCTTCCGGGCAGCATCTGGATCGACGAGGCACTCAGGACAGCCCAACTCCTCGACGCGGATGCGACCCTCGATGCCATCGAACTCACCCAGGGGTCCTCGGTGTACAAGCCGATGTACCTGTTCCGGGGCGATGTGCCGGTCAAGGAGTTCGCCAAGGTGATGCCACCCGCGTTGCGCCCGGCGGTCAGGCTCGTCGGCAAGCAGACCATGGGCGTCTACCCGTACCGGGACCTCTACATGCTGGAGGCGGCACGGCAGTTCGTCCCCGTCATGCGCAACACCAAACTCATTCTGCTGGGCGGCATCACCGATCGCGACCACCTGGAGACGGGGCTGCGGGAAGGATTCGACTTCCTCGCCATGGGGCGGGCATTGCTGCGCGAGCCCGACCGGGTCAACACCATGATGGCCGAACCGGCATCACGCAGCCGCTGCAACCACAACAACAAGTGCATGGTGACCGTGTTCGGCCGCACACACTGCGTCCTCGATCCCGGCCAACGCTACGGGGCTGCCCTATCCGCCGAGCAGATCACCTAGCGCGCGACTGGCCTCTCGTCGCGCCCGGTGGGCGATGTCGAGCATCGGCATCGTCATGAATCCGTGGATGCCACCGTCGAAGGCGCACCGGGTGATCGGCACACCCGCTGCCTCCAGCGCGTCGGCATACGCGATGCCCTCGTCGCGCAATGGGTCGTGGCCGGTGAGAACCACCACCGCCGGCGGTAATCCGCTGAGGTCGCCCCGCAGAGGCGAGGCGTACGGATGCCGGCGATCGGTGACCTCGGGCACGTACTGGTCCCAATACCACTGCATCGCCGGCCGCGGGTTGTAGAAGCCTTTCCCGAACAGCCCGTAGGACTCGGTGTCGAAATCCGCGGCGATCACTGGATATAACAGGAGTTGCCCGGCCAATTCTGGCCCACCGCGGTCGCGGGCCATCAGGGTCGTCACCGCGGCGAGATTGCCGCCTGCGCTGTCGCCGCCCACGGTGACGCGTGATGGGTCGGCGCCGAAATCGGCGGCGTGCTCGACGGCCCAACTGGTGGCGGCGTAGAAGTCCTCGGCCGCTGTCGGCCAGCGGTGCTCGGGCGCCAACCGGTACGCCACCGAAACCACCACGGCGGGAATGAGATTGGCCAGGTTGCGGCACAACCCGTCGTGGCTGTCCAGGTCGCAGAACACGAATCCGCCGCCGTGGGCGAACACCAGCATCGGTAGCGGTTCGGAACTGTCGGGCCGGTAGACGCGGACGTCGATACGTCCGTTGTCGACGGCGACCTGGTGGTCGGTCACGGAAGCGACCGGCTCGGGATGAGGGTTGGCGACGAAGCGTGCGCGGATCTCGGCGCGGGCCTGCGCGCCAGTCATCGTGTGTACGGGCGGGAAGCCTGAATCGAGGGATTCGATCAGATCCGCGATCTGAGGATCGAGGGTCATGCCGGCATCAGGGCAGCTCGAGAACCGGCAGGGCCGCCGACGCGCAGCGGCCGCAGCGACTGCAAGGTCGGCACCACTCGATGCGGCCCGCCTTCGGTGTTGCGCCAGATGCCCATCGCCGTCATGCGTACCGGAGCGGCCAGCCGCTGGTCGAAACTGATCCGGCTCATCGGACCGCACACGGACACCGCGGCAACCGCAGCGCCGGCCGGCCCGATCGGCGCTGCCACACAACCGAATCCGGCCAGCGATTCTTCCCGCTCGAATGCCACGCCATGGGCACGGACTTTGGCCAGCTCGGCTTCCAGCTGTCGTTCCGAGCCGATCGAGAATCGCGTCATTCGCGAGGCGAGGTCGACCTGGACCGATGGGTTGTCGGCCAGGATCGCCTTGCCCACCGCCGTACAGTGCGCGGGCTGTCGTCCCCCGATGCGGGTGGGGATGGCCGCCACCATCTGGCCGCCGATCTTCTCTAGGTACACCACGTCGGACCCGTCGAGGACCGCCAGGTGCACCACCAATCCGGTGGCCCGATGCAGATCACGCAGCAATGGGATCGCAGCGCAATGGATGCGGTCCTGGTGTAGCGCCAGCGATCCCAACTCGACCAGGCGCATGCCCAACTCGTAGTCGCGGCCGTCGCGGCGCAGCCAGCGCAGCTGCACGAGGCGCTCGAGAATGCGGTGAGCCGACGAGCGGGGCAGGCCGGTGCGACGCACGATGTCGGCTAGCGTCAGGCGCGCGGATCCGTCGAAGGCATCGAGGACCAGGGAAACCCGGTCGATCACGGCGTTCGGCGTCTCGACGGTCTCCTTCTTGCAGGTGGTCGCCTTCTTTTCGGTGGTCACAGGCTGTTCGATGATCGCGGTCATGGGGTCCTCCGGGCTGCAGATACTGCCAGTCACATATGACTAATAGTCATATGACTACCACAAGTATGTGGCCGCTGTCACGTTTCTGCCTGATCGTGAGCGTGACGGCTGCTCAGCCGCGGGAGCACTTCGTCTGTGAGCAGCTGAACCGACTTCCATGCCTCGTCGATCGGCATCCCGCCGACCAACGGGTGAAAGACCATCGCCCCGTAGTCAGGGCAGCCTTCAGCCTCGGCGACCAGCTCGTCGGGTGTCAGGAATCGGTATCGGCCCGAGGCCCTGACCGCGTCGAGCGTCTTGACGCCCGGGAGATGCATCGATGACAGCGGTACGCCGTCGACCCAGCCGCCGTAGGTCACGGCCTCCCAGAGGATGTGCCGGCCCAACTCGGCCCACGCCTTCTCGGGGTCCTCGTGCAGAAACACCATTCCGCGGTTGACCGCGGCCGGCATGATGAGGGCCGGTGCCACGTCCGCCTTCCGGCACAGATCGAGGTAGTACCGGGCGAGTTCGGGAAGATGCGCCGGCAGACTCAGCCCCAACTTGAATCGCACTGCGCGTCGGGCACTCGCCTGCACGCCGCCGCCCACGTACAACGGTGGATGGGGTTGCGACCAGGTGCCGGCGCCGATGCGCGCGCCTGAGTCACCGTCGGCGGACCACGCCGCGAGCAGTGTCTCGAGCAGCCGGTCCATGAGTGCGCCCCGGCGGTGAAAATCGACACCGAACCCTTCGTATTCCACCGTCCGGTATCCCAAACCGATGGTCGTCGAGAGTCGTCCGGCGCTCATGAGGTCGACGAAGCGGATGTCTTCGGCCAGCCGCAGCGGATCCCACAGCGGACCGAGCGCGCAGTCGATACTCACGATGAGATTTCTGGTGTTCTGCAGGAACAACGCTGCCGCCATGATCGGATTGGAGCTCCAGCCATGGCCGGTCACGTGGTGTTCGTCGATACTCACCGCGGCCACACCTCGCGTATCGCCCCACGTCGCCATCTCGAGCGCGGCCAGAATCGACTCCCGCTGCGTCGCCGGCTCCCCGTTGGGCGAGGCGAAGTTGAATCTGAGTATGGGCAGTGTCATCTCAGTGATTCCGATCGGCGTAAGGGATCGCGGCGGCCGGGACATGTTGCGCGATCAGGGAACTGGCTTGCCCGGCGAACTCGACGACCTTGGTGCCGACGCTGCGGACTTCCTCATTGGTGACCCGCTTGTACGGCTGCGCGGACACCGACATCACGACGTTGCCGTGCCCGTCGAAGATCGGTGCCGAGATCGTCGCGAGTGGGCACTCCTCGACCTTGCTCAGCTCGCCGGGCAGGAAGTCGATGATCGTCAGATCGGCCACGGCCCCGGCCAGTCGCGCCGCCACAGGGTCCGGCGCAGTGGCTTCATCGAGGGCCATCAGGGCCGCGAACACCTTGAGCAGGGGGTCGGTGAGCCGTTCGATTCCATAGCCGCGTTTCTGGATCGCTTTGAGCACCTTGGGCATACGCGCCCGGTACACGTCATTGACAGGGCCCGCGGCGGCCATCCACTCATCGCCCACCTCCGCGGGCGCCCATGCGACGAACTCGCGGCCGAACGGCGCTACGAAGGGTAGGCGGACGCCGGCTTCCACGGGCGGGCGGTTGGCGCCGGGAGAGGCTGACTCGATCACCGCGATGGAGCCGTCCCTGAGTTCGGAAATGCATGCGGCCATGCCGATGTCCGAACACAGCTTCCGCAGCGGCTCGCGCAGCATTCGCGACAGCGGGGCTGTGGATGCAGACGTGGTGGGAAGGCCTGCGCCCAGGCGATATCTCCCGCTCAGTGGGTCACGCTGCACCCAGTCGCACGAGCAGAGCGTGCTCAGGATCGCGTGCCCGGTGGATCGACTGATTCCCAGCTCGCGGCAGATTTCCGCCAGGGTCAGGGGGTGGTCTGCCCGGTCGGCGAGCAACTCGACAACCCCGACGACACGACGGGTGGGCGGCGAAGGGTCTTGACCCTGCTCGTCGGACTGGCCTAGCTTGGCGTTCATATATTCGGACACTACATCGAATATTCGTCATTACAAGCCCGTGAAGGAGCAGCGTGCCGAACAGCGCACTGGGCATCGAGGATCTGACCGTCCCCGTGCTCAACCCGATACAACGGGAGGTTCTCGCGCAGCTGGAGAACCTGTCGGTGGACCTCGATCCAGCCGCCCTGATCGCCGAGGCGATCGAGAAGACGGGATTGGAGGACTTCGGACCCGACGATTTCCATCCACGGCTGCAGGCGTACGCCGCGGCGGTCGACGCCGACAGCGGCAATACGAACCTCAACCGCTTTATCCTGCACAACCGCATCGTTCGGTTGCTCACCCAACGGTTGTTGTTGACGGATCTACTGCGCCGCTATCCCGAGATCCACGACATCGAGATCGAGAGGCCGATCATCGTCGTCGGCCTTCCTCGTTCGGGGACAACGCATCTGGTCAATCTCATCGCCTCCGATGCCAGGCGGCGGGCCCTGCCGTACTGGGAGAGCCAGGAGCCTTTCCCCCTGCGCGGTGAAGGCCCCGACGTCAACGGCGTGGATCCCAGGTTCGCGCGCAGTGTCGCGGAGCACGAGTCGGCCATGGCCATGACTCCGTTGGTGCAGAACATGCACGACCGGTTTCCGCAGGCGATCGAAGAAGAAGTCGAGATCCTCGATCTGGACTTCGCGAGCTATGTGCTGGAGTGGCATTGCCGAGTGCCGCAATGGCGCGACTTCTACCTGGGATTGGACCAAGACCAGCATTACGGTTATCTACGTACGGTTCTCAAGGCTCTGACATTCTTACGCGGTCCGCGTCAGTGGGTGCTGAAGTCGCCGCAACACTGTGAGCAACTCGGACCGCTGACCCGCACGTTCCCGGATGCCACCGTCGCGTTCACCCACCGTGACCCCGTCGCCGTCATCCAGTCCGCGGTCACGATGCTGGCGTACGGAGATCGGATGCGGCGTACGGAGATCGATCCGGAAGGGCTGGTGGACTACTGGATCGACCGGATCGAGCGGCTGCTGCGGGCTTGTGTGCGCGACCGGGATCTGATCGGCCCGGAGCGCAGCGTCGACATCGGGTTCCATCAGCTCAACGGCAACGAGATACCGATTCTCGAAACGTTGTACGGCTACAACGGCACTGCCCTGACCGGGGATACTCGCGCGGCGTTTACCCGCTATCTCGATGACAATCCGCGCGGCAAACACGGCCAAATACGGTACGACCTCCAACGCCACTTCGGCCGGACACCGGACGAAGTCCGGTCCCGCTTCGGGTTCTACTTCGACCGATTCGACGTACGGGAGGAAGCGTGACCAGCTACCAACCCGCATACTTGAGCCGCCCGGGTGCCGACGACATCGTGGGGGCGGGTGCTTCGGCCGAGCAAGTGAGCCCTGGCATCTGGGTCTCGCCGGGGCTGTCGAACTCGTACCTGCTGACGACCGAGGCAGGCCGGATTGTGCTGAACACCGGGATGGGTTTCGAGGGGCCCGTGCACCGGGCCAACTATGACGCCATCGATACCGCGCCGATCCGCTACGTCATCCTGACCCAAGGGCATGTGGACCACGTCGGTGGCCTCGACACCGTCGCCGACCCCGACAGCGAGATCGTCGCCCAGGCTGACTGGCAGACGTGGCGGCGGGACAACGAACTGCTGGCCGAGTTCCGGGCCAGGAACTCGGCGTTCGCGTGGGTCGACAAGGTGATGGACACGATCGGGCGCACCGCGGCACGATTCGGCCCGCCGCCGCCGCAGAGTGTCCCGACCCCGACGATGGTCGTCGATGACGAACTCGTCATCGAACTCGGCGGGCGCCGTTTGGAGCTGTATGCCACCCCCGGTGGCGAGACCACCGACAGCTTGGTGGTGTGGCTCCCGCAAGAGGGGGTCTGCCTGTGCGGCAATGTATTCGGCGCGCTGTTCGGACATATTCCGAACCTGGTGACGATGCGCGGGGACCGCTATCGGGATGCGCTGACGGTGGTCGAGTCCATCGACCGGGTCCGGGCGTTGGGCGCCGAGACGTTGCTCACCGGGCATTTCGGGCCGATCGTCGGCAAAGGCCGAATCGAGTGGGAGTTGACGCGACTGCGTGACGCGGTGATGTACCTGCACGATCAAACTGTCGCGGGGATGAACGCCGGCAAGGACGTGCACACCTTGATGCGGGAAGTGGTACTACCGCCCGAACTGGAGGTGGGTCAAGGCTACGGCTTGGTCCGCTGGAACGTGCGAGCCATCTGGGAGAACTACGCCGGCTGGTTCCATCATCGGTCGACGGCCGAACTCTATGCCGACGCTCCGGGCGCCACCGAGGCTGATCTGCTCGAACTCGCCGGCACAGCCGCGGTTCTCGGCCGGGCCCGCGCACTGCGCGACGCCGGTGAACCGGTGCGTGCCATTCGCCTGGCCGAGATGGTGCACCGGGCCGAGCCCGACGACGGCGAGGCCAAGCAGGTGTTGATCGCTGCTCATCAGGATCTACTGCAGGGCAGTACCAATTTCTGGGAAGCAGCCTGGCTGCGCGAAAAGATCAAGGAATTCTCATGACAAACCGTGTGCTGTTCGACTTCTCCGGTACGACTGCCCTCGTCACCGGAGGCACCAGCGGGATCGGGCATGCCACCGCCCTGCTTCTGAGGGACAGCGGCGCCCAGGTCACGATCACCGGGACGCGAGGCGGTCCGGAAGACTACGACGTCGACCTGTCGGGACTGAAGTATCGACAGCTGGCGCTGACCGACGCAAACGGAATCGATGCGTTGGCAGAAGAATTCACCGAACTGGACATCCTGGTCAACAACGCCGGGGCCAACTTCCCGGGCGGGCTCGACGAATCGACCCCGGAGGGTTTCACCGAATCGGTGGCCGTCAATCTGCTGGCGCCGTTCCGGTTGACCGAACGGCTGTACGGCGCACTGAAATCGTCGAACGCGCCGGGCGGGGCCAGCGTGATCATGTTCGGCTCCATGGCGGCCATCCGGTCGGTGCCGGTGGTGCCCGGGTACGGATCGGCGAAGGCCGGGGTGCTCGCGCTCACCCGAAACCTGGCCGTGAAATGGGCCGGCGACGGCATCCGCGTCAACGCCGTCGTGCCGGGACTCGTGGCCACCCGGATGACCGCGCCGATGGACTACGTGCCGGAGATCAAACAGGAACAGATGGATCACATTCCGCTCGGCCGCTTCGCCACGCCAGAGGAGATCGCCAGCCCCATCCTCTACCTGTGCAGTGGAAATGCCTCGTACAACACCGGATCGGCGCTCGTCGTCGACGGTGGCTACAGCGTGCTCTGAGTCATTCAACGACATCCGTGAAAGGGAGCTCAATAGTGAGAGCAGCCATCATCACCGCCCCTGACAAAACCGAGATCTCGGACGTACCGACGCCCGAGATAGGGCACAAGGACGTTCTGGTGAGAATCCGGGCGTGTGGAATCTGTGGGTCCGACACGATGTACATCTCCATCGGCGGATTGCCGCCACGGCACGGCTGTATGCCGATCGGCCACGAACCGGCCGGTGAGGTAGTGCAGGTCGGGGGCGACGTGCGCGACATCGCGGTCGGCGACCGGGCGGTGGTCAATCCGATGGCAATCGCCGATGACATCATCGGCAACGGCGGTTCGACCGGTGCGCTGGCCGACTACCTGCTCATCAAGGACGCCATTCGGGGGCAGAGCCTCGAGGTGGTGCCCGATCACGTCCCGTACGAGGTCGCGGCCCTCAACGAGCCCATGGCGGTCGCCCTTCACGCGGTCAACCAGGTGGCGCCTCGGACGAACGACCAGGTGTTGGTGCTCGGAGCCGGTCCCATCGGCCTGGGCATCACGATCGCCTTGAAATCGAGGGGAGTCAAACACGTTGTGGTGGCGGATATCCTGCCGTCGCGGCTGGAGAAAGCGCTGAAAGTCGGCGCGGATGCGGTGATCAACTCCAGGGACGAGGACGTCGTCGCGCGATTGATCGAACTGCACGGACCAGGAGATTCGATGTGGCCGAACAAGGCCGGCACGGACGTGTTCCTGGACGCCGCCGGCGTTCCGGCGGCCGTCGACACGGCCCTGGCCGCTGCCAAGCGCGGAGCCAAGCTCGGCGTCGTGGCCGTTCACAAAGAGCCCATCGGCATCGACTTCATGAACGTGATGAGCAACGAACTGACGATCATCGGTTCGATGGGCTATCCCACAGAGATCTTCGAGGTGACCAAGGACATCATCGACAACTGGGAGAAGTATCAGCTGATCATCAGCCACACCTTCGATTTCGCTGACCTCGACCAGGCATTGCAGTGTGTGGCCACGCCGGGCGCGGCCGACAAGGTCGTCATCACGATGAGGGGTGATGATGTCGTCAAACAGGGATGACCAGATTGCCGAAGTGATTCGCCGCTACGTTTCGCTGCTCGCGACCGGTAGTACCGATGATCTCCTGGAGCTGTTCGCCGAAGACGCGACCGTGGAGGATCCGGTGGGCAGTGATGTCCGCGCCGGCCGGAATGAGATTCGCGAATTCTTCTCCACCTTGCAGGAATTGGAGCGCCAGACCGAGTTGGTCCTGCTCCGTGTGGTCGCGAACGAGGCAGCGTTCTCGTTCACCATCACCTTCAAGGTCGGCGACACCCCGATGCGCCTGCAGCCGATCGACACGATGACATTCGACGGGCACGGCAAGATCACCTCGGTGCGAAGCTATTTCGCGCCTACGGACCTTGCTGAGGCATAGCTGGCTTCACCTACCGAGCTTCAAACCGAATACGAAAAGATCGCGAGACACCTCGAGGTGTCTCGCGATCTTTTTCATACCTGGCGTGTGCCCGATGCATGAGTCTGGGCGATGAAGCATATGGCTGGTCAAAACTGTTGCGGCCGTACGGATGACCGCCCTAGGGGCTAACGCCCTAGGCATCGCTCGCGCAGGCGTGGCTCCCGGTGGTGGCGTTGATGGTGGCAGCGGCGGCGGCCACCCGATGTGCGAGTTCCTCGATGGCACGGGAGGACAGCGCCCGCAGCGGATGGATGCTCACGCTGAAGGCGACCCCTTCGCTCTGGGGATCGAAGATCGGCGCGGAGATGGCCGAGACCATCTGCTCATCCGCCCCGTTCTGCGGACCAGAGTGCAAGCTGTTGGTTGTCATCTCCACCAACAGCCCGTCGATGGCGCGGCGGGTGGCCTCGGTCAGTGGTTCGCCATGGAGAGTGGTCATCAGTTTCACCGCTCGTCCCATGGCCTGGCTCACGCTCTCGACGCTGTACCCGCGATCACGGGTCGCGGCGAGGAGCTGCTCGAGGCCGTCCGCCAGCGCGCCATGGGTTACGGCCCCGCGCTCCATCCAGGCGCGGCGTGCTTCGTCGACGTCCCACGCGACGAAGACAGAGCCGAGCGGCGCTGCGAACGGAAGGCGGTCGCCTGCCGCGATGTCGAAAGCTTCCTTGCCGCCGTACTCCAAGGTGGTGATAACGAGCGACTCCCCGACGCGCTCGGTGACCGATGCCGGATAGCCGAGGTCGCTGGCGAGGTAGCGGACGGCGGTGTGGGCCGCCGTCAGCAGGCCACGGTCGGCACCGGATTGAGCTGCGGCGACCTTGAAAGCGGGGCCGAGCGTGAAGCTCCGGTCTAGCGGGTTCCGCACGGCCCACCTGCGGGCGCAGAGGGACGTCATGATCGCGTGGGCGGTCGCTTGCGTCAGGCCGAGGTCGCGGACGAGATCGCTGAGCCGGGGTGGCTCTGAGCCGCGCCGGGCCAGGAGTTCGAGGACATCGATCACCCGCTCCGTTGGCCGGGACGCGACCACCGGCACATCTTGACCTCCCATGCGGGTGAGTATACGTTCATCGAAATAACGACGGTCGCGATGTCGACTATTCGACATCGCGGCGGGGGTCCTTGCGACGCGTCGGAACTCGGGCCCCTTTCCCAACGAGCACAGGTGGACAACGGTGAGCCTTGTGACCAGCCGGCACGGCCGGGTCCTTGTCATGCGCATCGACCGGGAACGCAAGCGCAATGCGCTCGATGCAGAGGTCACCGCCGGTATCGACCGGGCGATGAACGAGCTCGAAGACGACTCCGACCTTTGGTGCGGGATACTCACCGGCGGGCCCGCCATCTTCTCCGCAGGTGCCGACCTGGCCAGCGGACCTGGTGAACCCACCGAGCGTGGTGGTCTTGTCGGACTCATCCACCGCAAGCGCACCAAGCCGCTCATCGCCGCGGTCGAGGGCCTCGCGCTCGGCGGCGGCCTCGAGCTCGTGCTCTGTTGCGACATGGTGGTCGCAGCCCGCGATGCCCAATTCGGTCTCCCCGAGGTCAAGCGCGGCCTGATGCCCGACTTCGGTGGCGCCTTCCGGATCACCCGCGCGCTGCCCGCCAACGTCGCCCATGAACTGCTCGCCACCGGCGACACCCTGACCGCCGAGCGCGCCGAACGCCTGGGCTTCGTCAACCGACTCACCGCTCCCGGCGCCGCCCTCGAGGGCGCGCTCGCGCTCGCCGAACGCGTCAACGCCAACGCGCCGCTCGCGGTCCGCGCCGCCCTCGACACGGCCCGCTCGGCGGTCGCCTCGGACGAGACCGCCGACTGGGAGCGCAGTCGCGCGGCTCAGCGGGGGTTGCTGGGCACGGCCGATCTCGCCGAAGGTCTGGCGGCGTTCTTCGAGCGGCGACCGCCCCGCTGGAGCGGTCGGTGACCCGATGAAGCGCATTCAGAGAAAGGAGGCCGTCATGGTCGCTGCCGACTATGTCGTCGTCGGAGCTGGGAGTGCGGGCTGTGCGGTGGCGCGCCGGCTTGCTGAGAGCGGCGCAAGCGTCGTGGTGCTCGAAGCCGGCGGCAGCGACACCGCGTTCGGGGTGCGGAACTTGATCGAGATCCCCGGAGCCGTCGCGGTGATGCTCTCGACGCCACAGTTGAAGAAGCTGGTCGACTGGGGCTACAAGTCGGTGCCGCAAACGGCGGCCTTGGGCCGTGTCATGCCTCAGCCTCGGGGCAAGGTGCTCGGCGGCTCGAGCTCCGTCAACGGGATGCTCTTCGTGCGGGGCAACCGGCGCAACTTCGATGACTGGGCCGCCGATGGCGCCCCCGGCTGGTCCTACGACGAGGTGCTCCCGGCCTTCAAGCGAATGGAGGATTGGGAGGACGGCGGCGACGAGGTGCGCGGCGCCGGTGGCCCGGTCAAGGTCCGGCGGCAGCGCGACCTCACCCCCGCCTCGCAGAGCTTCCTCGACAGCGCGCCGGACCGGCTCGGAGTTCGTCGACTGGATGACTACAACGGCGCCGAGCAGGAGGGGATCGGCGTCATGCAGCTCAGTGCGGATGCAGGCGCGCGCTACTCCTCCTCGCGTGCCTACCTGCGGGCCGACCCGCCGGAGAACCTGCTGGTCTTGACCCGGGCCCGTGCGACGCGCGTGGTGCTGGCGGGCAGCCGGGCGGTCGGCGTCGAGGTCGTGGGCGCTGACGGCGAGCGTCAGGTGATCCGGGCCGACCGCGAGGTGATCGTCTCGGCCGGCGCCTTCGACTCGCCGAAGTTACTGATGCTGTCGGGCATCGGCCCGGCTGCCCACTTGCGTCAGCACGGCATCGAGACCGTCAGCGACCTTCCCGTGGGCGAGAACCTCCACGACCATCTCTTCGTCCCCGTCGGCTTCCAGATGAAATCGGCGCTGCGCCGTCCCACGCCGGCGTATTTCATGCGCGGATTGGCGCGGGCGCGGCTGCGTCGTTCGGGCTGGGCGACCGGTGCGCAGTTCGAGGTGACCGGATTCGTGCGCTCCTCGGGCGCCAAGTCAGTCCCCGACCTTCAGCTGCTCGCGCTGTACTGGCTGTACCCGTTCCCCAATCAGGACAACGAGGGTGCTGTCCGTCCACCCACGACCAAGCCCGGCCTTTCTGTTTTTCCGGCCCTGATCTACCCGGAGAGCCGCGGTACCGTGCGGCTCGCCGGCTCCGATCCCATGCTCGCGCCGCTGATCGACCCGGCCTACCTGCAGGCGGACAAGGACGCCGAGGTGCTGCTCGAGGGCATCGCCATGGTGCGCGAGGCGATGGCCGGCGTCGGCGACAGCACCGGAGAGATCGTGCCGGGACCCGCCTACAGCGACCCGGCCGAGTTGCGCCGCATCCTGCCCAACATCGTGCACACCGAGTACCACCCCGTGGGGACCTGCCGAATGGGTTCTGACGAGCGGGCGGTCGTCGACCCACAGCTGCGAGTGCGCGGCATCGAGGGTTTGCGGGTCGCCGACGCCTCGATCATGCCGACCGTCACCGGGGGCAACACGAATGCGCCGTCGATGATGATCGGCGAACGCTGTGCCGAGTTTGTGCTGGCAGGAGCGTGACGTGCGGATGCATGAGTGCGAACCCAGCGAGGGTCTGCGGATGCTGCTGGCCGCCCGGCACAGCTGCCGAGCGTTCCTTCCGCGCCAGGTGCCCCAGTCGCTGGTGCGGGCCGTGCTGGAGGACGCCCAGCGGACACCGTCCTGGTGCAATACCCAGCCCTGGCAGGTCGTCGTCACGGCCGGAGCGGAGACGCTGCGTCTGAGTGACCGCCTGATGGACTGTGTTCGCGGGGGATCCGGCGGTTACGACATCGACCCTCCGGCCCACTATGAAGGTATATACCAACAGCGTCGGCGAGGCGCCGGTTTCGCGCTCTATGACAGCGTGGGGATTGCGCACGACGATGCCGACGCGCGAATCGGACAGGCGCTGGAGAACTTTCGGTTCTTCGGCGCCCCGCACGTCGTCGTGGTCACCAGCGAGGCAGCGCTCGGTCCGTACGGTTACGTCGACTGCGGTGGCTATGTCACTACATTGCTTCTGGCGGCGCAGTCCCGCGGGCTCGCCACCATCGCCCAGGCATCGGTCGCCGGTTATTCCGATGCTGTGCGTGAGGCGCTGGGCCTACCGGACACGCGCCACGTCGTCTGCGCGGTGGCGCTCGGCTACCCCGACCGCGAGCATCCGGTCAATGCGTTCCGCACCGACCGTACCCCATTGTCGGAGGTCGCAGATCTGCGTGGCTTCCACGCAGACACAGGGGTCGTGTTGCAGCAGTCTGCCGATGTGCGGCCCGAGTGACCGTGGGCCGCAGCGACTCTGCCAAGCGACTGAGCATTCCGTGCTCGCGTTATCTGTTGTGGGTCGTTGCCTGCGATGTCGGGGAGCTGGTCGGATCGGCCGGCGGCTTCCTGTGCGACCGGGTCCAAGCCGGTTGGGACGTCAACGTGGCGCTCACCGATACGACCGAACTGCGACCGCTGCACATACTCGGACTTACCACGGTGGCCAGCCCTCCGATATTTGAACCCAACAGTGATCCAGGGGAGTTCGCGTCCATCGCCTTCACTCCCAGGGCCTTCTATCAACACAGCGATCTTCGCCGCGAGGTACTCAGAGCTCTGCGTAACGGCTGGGCTGAGGTCACCGTGTGCGGCTCGCCGATACCGGGCGAGCTCGACGGTCATGTCCATGAACTGCGATACCGGCTCAGTAGTGCGGCTCGTGCATTCAAAACACACGCGGTAGGGGCGGTGTCAGTTGCCAGCGGTCCGGTTGCCGGCACCGAAAACCTTTACAGCTCCGCTGTTCCTGGTGAGCAGTACGAGTGATGACCTGCTCTGCCTACGGCTTGACTGCCAATTCCACTAAATTTGAGGGGATTCGAACGTGCGCCTGAAGAAACTGGTGATCGGAGCCAGCGGGTTCCTCGGCTCACACGTCGCACGTCAGCTGGTGGCCGACGGTGATGATGTGCGCGTCATGATTCGCAAGACCAGCTCGACCCGCGGTATCGATGACTTGCCGGTCGAGCGGTGTTACGGCGACATCTTCGACACCGTCGCAGTGCGGCACGCCATGGCCGGATGCGACGTCGTCTACTACTGCGTCGTCGATGCCCGGACATGGTTACGGGACTCAACTCCGATGTGGCGCACGAACGTCGCTGGTCTGCAGCGAGTCCTCGATGTTGCCGCCCAAGCCGATTTGTCGCGGTTCGTGTTCACCAGTTCCATGTCGACAATCGGGCGGGTCAAATCCGGCCTAGCTGATGAGAACACATCACACAACTGGCTCGATGTCGCCGGCGAGTACGTTCGGACTCGTGTGGCAGCCGAGAAGTTGATGCTGCACTACTGCCGCGAAAATGCGCTGCCCGGGGTGGCAATGTGCGTCTCCAATACTTACGGCTCCGGGGACTACCTACCAACGCCCCACGGCGGGATGGTCGCCGCCGCAGTACAGGGGAAGATGCCGTTCTACATAGAGGGCTACAGCGCCGAGGCCGTCGGTGTCAAGGACGCAGCTCGTGCGCTGATTCTGGCTGGCGAGCGCGGCCAAATCGGCCAGCGCTACGTCGTCTCGGAGCGTTTCATCAGCCTTCGGGACATCTTCGGAACCGCCTGTGACGCAGTCGGTGTCAGGCCGCCACAATGGGGTCTACCCGTCCGATTCCTGTCGGCGCTCAGCCAGGTCAGCGCCCTCGTCGGGGCGATCGCAAACCGCGATGTCCGGCTGACTCCGCTGAATGTCCGGCTGATGCACATCATGAGTCCGATGGACCACTCCAAGGCCGTGCGTGAGCTTGGCTGGCAGCCCGCATCCGTGCACGACGCCATCGCCGAAGCCGCGCATTTCTTCGCCTCACATGCCTGACCACGCGCGCCTCTGCGCCGAACTCCGATGTCTATTTCCGAAAGGTGCTTGATGACTGGATTCAATCTCTCTGCCGTTTTCGCCACTTTGGCCGAGACTTTGCCCGGCCACCGGGCGCTGATCTGGCGCGATCGCGAGTTCACGTACGGCGAATTGAACGCGCGCGCCGACGGTTTCGCACACTATCTGGTCTCGGCCGGGTTGGGTTGCCACACCGAGCGGGCCGACTTGGCCGATCACGAATCCGGTCAGGATCACGTCGGGCTCTACTTGCGCAATGGCAATGAGTATCTCGAGTCGATGATCGGCAGTTACCGGGCCCGGGTGGCGCCGTTCAACGTCAATTACCGCTACGTCGAGGCCGAGCTGGTCTACCTGCTGGAGAACTCTCGGGCGCGCGCCCTGGTGTACCACGCCGAGTTCGCGCCAAGCGTCGCCGCGATCCGCGACCGGCTTCCGCACCTCGAGCATTTGATCCAGGTCGCCGACGAGTCTGGTAACCAGCTGCTCCCCGGCGCTGTCGCCTACGAATCAGTCATTCACACAAACGTTCCGGTGGGCGGAATGCCCACTCCCAGTCCTGACGATCTTTATTTGCTCTACACCGGCGGGACAACCGGGATGCCCAAGTGTGTGCTGTGGCGCCAGCACGACATCTTCGTGTCGTCCATGGGTGGGCGGAATTTCGGCAGCGACGATGCGCTGGGCTCGTACTCCGAGCTTGCCGAACGCGCCAAGGCTGCTGCAGGGTTCAGCTCCGTCCTACTGGTCCCGCCGCTCATGCACGGTGCCGCGCAGTGGGGCGTGTTCAACATCTTTTCACTCGGCGGTTGGGTGGCCTTCCCCGACGACGTCGTGGCTGTCAAATCGGACCAGATCCTGCGGCTTGCGGAGCGCGAGCGGGTGCTGAGCATCCCGGTGGTCGGTGATGCGATCGCCCGCCCGCTGGTCGAGGAACTCGAGCGGGGCAACTACGACCTGTCCGGTCTGATCTCGATCAGCAACGGCGGCGCCGCGCTCACCTCTGCCGTGCGCCGCCGATTCCTTGCGCAGTTGCCCCATGTGATGTTCCTCGACAATGCGGGGGCGTCGGAGTCCGGGCTGCAGATGAGTGCGGTGTCGACACCCGACGCACCGATCGATATGGGGCGGTTCCTGCCGAACGCCGAAACAGCGGTCGTTGCAACCGATTTCAGCTCTGTTCTCTCCCCTGGGCAGGGCGAGGGCTGGCTGGCGCGACGCGCGCTGATCCCACTCGGCTATTTGGGTGACGGCGAGAAGACTGCCCGCACGTTCCCGGTCATCGACGGCATCCGCTGGTCGGTTCCCGGCGACCGTGCACGTTACCTCGCGGACGGAAGTATCGAGTTGTTGGGTCGGGACTCGGTGACAATCAATTCCGGTGGTGAGAAGATTTTCGCCGAAGAAGTCGAGGCCGCCATGGCCGAGCATCGCGATGTCCGCGATGTCGTCGTGGCCGGCCGGCCGTCGGAGCGTTGGGGCAACGAGGTCGTTGCCATCGTGCAACTCGTCGACAGTGCGGATCCCTCAGATGAGGAATTGCTTGCGGTGTGCGCGCAATCGGTGGCCCGTTACAAGCTCCCCAAAGCGATCATCCGGGTGGCCGCGCTGCAACGCTCACCGTCGGGTAAGGCCGATTACCGCTGGGCTAAAACCGTTGCGGCCGAGAGGACTCCGACCGAGCGCTGATCAGCCTAGGAATCGCTCGTGCGGTCTAGAGACACATCCCGAATACGAAAAGATCGCGAGACACCGTGCGAGTCTCGCGATCTTTTCGTAGCTGGAGTCAGGCGGATGCGGCCGCGGTCCGCCCGGCCCGGCGACCGTAGAAACTTCCATCGCCCAGCGATACTCCACTGGCGTAGCCCCAGGCGGCCAGGCCGGCGGTGCAGCGCCCGGCGGCGAACAGGCCCGGGATCGGCTCGCCGCTGACGTGCAGTACCTCGGCGTCGAGGGTGGTGTGCAGGCCGCCGAGGGTGAAACCGCCGGTGCTCTCGCGGAGGTCGATCGCACCCACCGGAAATTTGATCGGCTTGAGCCACTGCGGTTTCTTGTGCAGCAGCGGGTCCTCGCCGCGCGACGCGCCCTCGTTGTAGGCATCGACGGTGGCTTGCAACGAATTCTGCGGCAGCCCGATCTCGGCCTCCAGATCGGCGATGGTGTCGGCCACCCAGGTCGGCGGCCGCATCATCAGCTGGGGAGAGAGTGAGGCCATCGCCTCATCCTGGGCATCGCCGTCGATGATCAGGTAGGCGGTGTTGTTCTGGTGGTACAGCGTCAACTGGCCGGCCCGGCCGGGGTAGGTGTCCTCGGCGACATAACGCTGGCCACGTTCGTTGACCAAAATCCCGCGCACCAACTGCTGCGGGTCGATGAACAGGGCCACCTCGGTGGCGTCCATGTGGGCCAGATCGGCGCCGAGCGCCTGCGCCATCCGGATGGCCTGCCCGTCGTGCTGCTCGATCGAGGCGGCCGGCCGCCCGGCAATGCGCGGGGCGTACTGGGCGACCATGGCGTCGTTGTAGGCGAAGCTACCGGTGGCCATCACAACTCCGCGTCGGGCCCGGATATCCATCGTGGTGCCGTAGCGACGGGTCCGGATGCCAACGACGCGACCGTCGGATTCGACGATCAGGGCCTGCACCCGCACGTCGTACAGCGAGCGGGCCCCGGCTGCGGTCGCGGTGTCGACGAGGCCCTTCATCAGCATGTAACCCGCGCTGGACTCGCCCTGCTTCTTGTTCTGCATCTGCGGGACGTGCCCGCGCGGGGCCGGCGTCGCGATGGTGTTGAACGGGTAGGCATTCTCGCCACCGCTGTACATGAGGCCCTGGTCGCCCATCGGCTCCCAGCCGGGCTCGCCGAAGAACTCGGCTTTGAACGGCACGCCGCAGCCCACGAGCCAGTCGAAGTGCGCGACGCTGCCCTCGCAGTAATCTGCGATGCGCGCGGCATCAGCGCCGGGGCCCATGGCGGCGTTGAGGAACGCGGCCATGTTCTCGACGGAATCTTCGAACCCGCAGGCTTTTTGGATCTCGGTCCCACCGCCGAGATAGATGAAGCCACCTGCCATCGAGGCGGCTCCGCCCCATGAGCCGGTGCGTTCCAGTACCAGTACGTCGGCCCCGGCCCGCGTCGCCTCCACCGCGGCGGCGGCGCCGGCCACCCCGTAACCGGCGATCACCACGTCGGCCTCGTCGGCCCACTCGGTGATCGCGCTGACCGGGATCGGCTGGATGTCGTCAGTGAGCATCACGGTTGCATGGCCTTCGGTAGATCGGTGACCCACTGGTGTCCCCAGTAGCTGTCGGCGGTGATTTCCTCTGCTGTGTAATAGGTTTCGTCGACCCGCATGCCCTCGGTGCCGAACTCGATGTCCCAGTCACCCGGAGCGCGCACGTAGAACGACACCATCTTGTCGTTGGTGTGCCGACCCAGTGTCGACGACAGCTGGAATCCTTCGCCATTGACCCGGTCCAGGGCCTGGCCCACCGCATCGAGGGTGTCGACCTCGACCATGAGATGGATGAGGCCCGGATCGCGCAGGGTTTGCGCGGGGCAGATAGCCAGGCTGTGATGGCGCTCGTTGACACCCATGAACCGCACGCGGACCGGTCCGAACTCCGGCGGCACCGGAACGCGGAATGCTCCGCGGGACTTGAAACCCAGCACCTCGGTGTAGAACTCGAACAAGCCGTTGACGTCGAGGGCGGGCAGCACCACGTGGCCCAGGCCCTGGTCGCCGGTGACGAATTTCGCGCCGTGCGGTGTGACGACGGGGGAGTGATCCAGGACCGCGCCATGGAACACCTCGAGCGAGGTGCCGGCCGGATCCTCGAAGGCGATGGCCTCCTCGACCCGGCGGGCATCCGTCTCTTCGAGTGACAGCTGCTTGAACGGCACCCCCGCGGTATCCAGGGCGGCCTTCACCTGCTCCAGGTCGGCGTGGTCACGCACCTCCCAGCCGACAGTGACGACCTTGTCGGACTCTCCGGGTACCACGATGATGCGGGCGGCACGCTCGTCCATACGCAGGTACAGCGCGGACTCGTCGGGCCCGGTGCCCTGGGCGAAGCCGAGCACGTCGAAGGCGAAGTGCCGCCAGCGCTCGATGTCGGAGGTGGCAACGGTGACGTAGCCCAGACTCTTGATCAATCCCATGTGCGCTGTCCTCTCAGATCATCGCCCGCAGCGGGCCCTGCGGGTCCACGCCCAGTGAGCTGAGGGCCGATGCGTGATAGACCGTGCCCGGGACGTGGATGGCGTGTGCTTGGCCGACATGCACGTCGCGCCAATACCGTTGCAGCGGTTTGTCCATCCGCGCGGCATTGCCGCCGCAGCGGGCGAAGATCTCGTCGACCGCTGACACCGCGCGCCACACCGCCCGCACCTGGGTGCGCCGGCCCGCGGCCCGGTCCTCGAACGACACTTCCTTGCCCGAGTCGACGATGTCGTAGATGCGGTCGGCGTTGGCCAGCAACTCCTGGCGGGCCGCGTTGATATCTGCGGCGGCTTCACCGATCGCGTACATGACGTAGGGGTCGTCCTTGATCGCCACGCTGCTGGAGTTGACCCGCTCACGTTGGTAAGCGAGCGCGGCGCCCAGCGCGCCCTCGGCGATGCCGATGGTGGCTGAGCTGATGCCGAGCGGGAACATCGTCGACCATGGCATCAGGTAAAGGGTTTCGGTCATCCCGGCTTCGCGCTGAGCGGTACCGTCCATGACCTTCATCGCGTCCATCGTCCGGTACGACGGAACGAAGGCATCCTTGACGATGACGTCCTTGGAGCCGGTTCCGCGCAGCCCCACGACATTCCACGAGTCCTCCACGATCTCGTAGTCCTTACGCGGCAGGATCATGTGCAGCATCTGCGGCGGCATCAGCGGCTTACCTTCAGCGTCGCCGATCATCGCGCCCAGGAAGATCCAGTCGCAGTGGTCGGTGCCCGAGCTGAACTGCCAGCGGCCGTTTAGTACGAAGCCGCCGTCGACGGGCTTGGCCACACCCTGCGGAGCGTAGGGAGAGGCGACCCAGGTGTCGACGTCCTCGGCCCAGATCTCGGCGGCGACCTTGGGGTCGGCGTAAGCGAGCTGGTACGGGTGCACGCCCACCACGCCGTTGATCCATCCGGCCGAGGGGTCCAGCGCCGCGGTGGCCATCACGGTCTCGGCGAACTCGCGCGGATGGACCTCCAAGCCGCCGTGCGCCGTCGGCTGCAACAGGCGGATGTTTCCCGCCGCCTTCATCATCTTGACGGTCTCGTCGGTGAGCTTGCCGATCTTCTCGGCTTCGGCGCCCTGGTGGCGCAACTGGTCGGCGAGGTCGCGCACCCGGTCGATTACGCGCTCAGTCATTGTTCGGTCCTATCGTCGAGGGCTGTACTGATGGTGTATCGCTTTGACCCAGGGCGCGGGGGCCAATCCCGGTCAGTGGAAACGTGGGGCGGCTCAGAACTCGATGTGGACGTCGTCGGAGACCGGCCGTGCCTGACAACCGAGAATCACGCCGTCGGCGATATCCTCAGGTTCGAGAATGTCGCAGGCGGCCATGTCCACGTCACCGCGTACCACCGTGGCCGCGCACGATCCGCACTGTCCCTCCTTGCAGGAATACGGAACGTCGACACCCGAGCGGATCAACACGTCGACCAACGTCGCCTGGCGCGGCCATCTCAGCCGGTGACTGGTGCCGTCCAGATCGACCTGAAGGTCGGCGGCGTCATCTTCGTCGGAATCTGTTGCCGGTGCAGTGGTGTCATCGGCGAACGGGTCACCGGACAGCGACTGGAACACCTCGAGGTGAATCCGGTCCCGCGTGACACCGGCCTCGACGAGCGTCTCCTTGATGACCGCCATGAACGGGGCCGGACCGCAGACGAAGGCCTCGAAGCCCGTGGACCCGGTGAAAACGGTGTGGGCGAATCCGCTCAGCTGGGTCTGGGTCGGCAGGCCCTGAATCGATTCCAGCCAGTGCAGCACCGTCAGTCGGCCTGCATAGCGGGCGGCAAGTTCGCGTAGTTCGCCGGCGAAGATCACCGAGCGTTCGTCGCGGTTGGCGTAACACAGGACCACCCGCCCGGTGCCGGCCGACAACACCGACTTCAAGATCGACATCACCGGCGTAATGCCACTGCCCGCCGCCCACAACAGAAAGTCGGTGTCGAGGTTGGCCGGGGTGAACAATCCCGAGGGGGGCAGTACCTCGAGGGTGTCGCCGACACTGACGTTGTCGCACAACCAATTCGAACCGTAACCGTCGACAGTGCGCTTGACGGTCACCTTGGGTGCCGGATCGGTGTGTGGCGAGCTGGCAAGTGAGTAGCACCGCGCCACCGATCCGGTCAGCTCACTTGGCACCCGCAGCGTCAGAAATTGTCCGGGCCGATAGGAAAATCGCTCCTGCTGTTCCTGCGGCACGGTGAGGACCAGAGAACGAGCGTCGGGGCTTTCATCGATGACATCGGCCACCGTGACAACGACGCTCCGTCTGGTCTGGAGGCTCGGGTCGGTCATGGGCCGAGATTCTCGTCGACGCGGCCGATGGGACGATCCGCCGATTCCGGTGGTCGGGACGTCAGGTCTCGCGGTCCGGTGACCGGGAACTGTGGCGGCCGCGCGCGCGATCGGCGCCTACCGTTCGGCCTGTGAGCAGTGGATCGATGAACGTCGTGGATGTTGTGGTGGTGGGCGCCGGTTTCGGTGGCCTGTACGCGTTGCACAAGTTCCGGTCGCAGGGACTGTCGGTGCGAGTCTTCGAGGCCGCGCCGGAAGTGGGTGGCACCTGGTACTTCAACCGCTACCCGGGGGCGCGTTGTGACGTCGAGAGCGTCGACTACTGCTACTCGTTCTCCGACGAACTCCAACAGGAATGGACCTGGACCGAGAAGTACGCCACCCAGTCCGAAATCCTGAAGTACATCAACTGGGTTGCCGACAAGCTCGATCTGCGCCGCGACATCACGTTCGAGACCAGGGTGCGTTCAGCGGTGCTCGACGAGCAGACGCTGCGCTGGACCGTCACCACCGATACCGGTGAAACCGTCGAAGCGCGGTTCGTGGTCATGGCCACCGGCCCGCTGTCGGCAGCGATGACTCCCGACTTCCTGGGCCTGGACAGCTTCGCCGGCGACGTCTATCACACCGCGCACTGGCCGCATGAGGATGCGGATTTCACCGGTAAGCGGGTCGCCGTGATCGGAACCGGATCGTCTGGTATCCAGTCCATTCCGATCATTGCAGAACAGGCGGAGCACCTGTATGTGTTTCAGCGAACCCCGAACTACAGTGTGCCGGCCGGCAACCGGCCGTTGACCGCCGAGGAGATCGCGGAGATCAAGGCCACCTATGCCGAGCGTCGCCGGATGTCCTGGCGCAGCGGTGGCGGCTCGCCCCACGTCGCCCATCCCAAGCTGACCATGGAAGCCACGCCTGAAGAACGTCAGGAAGCCTTCGAAAAGCGTTGGGAATTAGGCGGCGTGCTGTTCTCGAAGACGTTCACCGACCAGATGGTCTCACTGGAAGCCAACGAAGAAGCCCGCAAGTTCTACGAGAACAAGATACGTGCCGTGATCGAGGATCCGGACCTGGCCGAGTTGCTGATTCCAGACGATCACCCGATCGGCACAAAACGGATCTGCACCGACACCAACTACTTCCAGACGTTCAACCGGCGCAATGTCACGCTGGTGAGCGTCCGGAAAACGCCGATCGATTCGATCGACGAAACCGGCATCAACACGTCTGACGCGCACTACGACATCGATGCGCTGGTACTGGCCACCGGGTTCGACGCCATGACCGGCACGCTGGCCAAGATCGACATCGTTGGCCGCGGCGGAGAGAAGCTGGTGGACGACTGGGCCGACGGTCCACGTACCTACCTCGGCTTGGGCACCGACGGTTTCCCCAGTTTGTTCCTGGTGTCCGGCCCCGGCGCACCCGCCGTACTGGCCAACATGGTTCTGCATGCCGAAGCGCATGTGAACTGGATCGCCGACGCCATCGCCTATCTCGATCAGAACAGCTACGCGGCAATCGAACCGACGGCCGACGCCGTGGACAGTTGGATCGCCGAATGTGCCCAGCGCGCCGAAGCCACGCTGTTCACCAAGGCCAACTCCTGGTACATGGGCGCCAACGTGCCCGGCAAGCCTCGGATGTTCATGCTGTTCATCGGCGGCTTCGGCGTGTACCTCGATATCTGCAACGAGGCCGCGGCAGCTGGGTATAAAGGATTCGATCTGCTGAAGGCGCCCTAGTGCCGGACCTGGCAGGCAAGGTCGTCCTGGTCACCGGCGCCGGAGGCGGTACCGGGCGCGTGCATTGCGAACGCTTCGCCGACGCCGGGGCCGACGTCATCGCGCTCGACCGGACTGAGGCCACCGACGACCTACGAGAGACAGCCGAGCGAGTTCGGCAGCGCGGCAGGCGTTGTGCCGTCGGGGCGGCCGACGTCAGCAGTCTCGCCGACGTCACGTCCGCGGTCGACTCGGGTGTGACGACATTGGGCCGCCTCGACGTCATCGTCGCCAATGCAGGTATCCATACACCCAACCGGCCCGCGTGGGAGATCAGTACCCAGGAATGGCAACGCAATCTGGACGTCAACCTGACCGGTGTCTGGTACACCGTCAAAGCCGGTGTGCCCCACATCGGCTCCGACGGCGGATCCGTGGTGATCATCAGCTCCACCAACGGTTTACGCGGCACAGCCGGCACGGCGCCCTACACCGCGAGTAAGCATGCGGCGGTGGGGCTGGCCCGCACGCTCGCCAATGAGCTCGGGCCGCAACGTATCCGGGTGAATACCGTCCATCCCGGGGCAGTCGCGACGCCGATGGTGCGCAACCCCGACACGTATAAGCGGTTGCGACCAGATCTGGACAACCCCACCGAAGCCGATGCGATCGAAGTGCTCACCGCCCGAAACCTGCTCCCGGTGCCGTGGGTGGAACCCGTCGACGTGGCCAACGCCGCGGTTTTCCTGGCTTCCGACCAAGCTCGATACATCACCGGCACCCAGCTCGTCGTCGACGCCGGCCTGACCCAGAAGACGACATGACCGGCCGGTTGAAGGGCAAGACCGCCGTGATCACCGGTGCTGCGCGCGGCATCGGCCGCGCCCAGGCCGTGCGCTTTGCGGAAGAAGGCGCGGACATCATCGCAATCGATGTGTGCGGGCCGATCGAGTCGGTACAGGTGCCATCCAGCACGCCGGAGGATCTTGCGGAAACCGCCCGTCTCGTCGAGCAGGCCGGCGGGCGGATCGTCACCGAGATCGTCGACGTCCGGAACCCGGACGAACTCCATGACGTTGTCGACCGCGGCGACACAGAGTTCGATGGGATCGATATCGTCTGTGCCACTGCGGGTATCACGTCGCGAGGTGCCGCCATCGAACTCTCCGAGGCGGCGTGGCGCACCATGCTCGACGTCAATCTGACCGGGGTGTGGAACACCTGCACTGCCACGGCGCCTCACCTGATCAAACGCGGCGCGGGCTCGATGGTGCTGACCAGTTCGATCGCGGGCCTCCGGGGACTGGTGGGCGTCGCACACTACACCGCCGCCAAGCACGGCGTCGTCGGACTGATGCGTAACCTTGCCCATGATTTGGTGCCCCATGGTGTGCGGGTCAACTGTGTGCACCCGACCAACGTCGACACGCCACTGATCCAGAACGACGTCGTCCGTAGTGGGTTCCGGCCCGACCTGGACCGTCCGCCCACCCGCGACGAATTCGCAGCGGCCGCAACCAAAATGAATCTGCTCACCGTCCCGTGGGTGCAGCCCGTCGACATCGCGAATGCCAGCTTGTTCCTGGCTTCGGACGAAGCCCGCTATATCACCGCGGTCAGCCTGCCGGTTGACGCCGGAAGTACCCAACGCTAGGAGGAGACATGACTGATCTGGCCAAGTACGGCCCCTGGGCTGTGATTGCCGGTGGGTCCGAAGGTGTGGGCGCCGAGTTCGCCCGTCAACTGGCCGAAGCCGGGTTCAATCTGGTGCTTATCGCTCGCAAGCCCGGTCCGCTGTCCGATACCGCTGAGCAATGCCGTGAGCTGGGTGTCGAGGTGCGTGCAATCTCGGTGGATCTGCTGGATCCGCAGTCGGTTTCTCGGATCGCTCAAGACACCGCTGATCTCGAGGTGGGGCTGCTGATCTACAACGCCGGTGCGAGCACGTGCAACGAATTGTTCCTGGACACCGATCTGGCAGAGTTTCAGAAGGTCACCGACCTGAACGTGACTCGGATGCTTGAGCTGGTGCAGCACTACGGACGCCTGATGGCGGACCGCGGGCGCGGCGGCATCATGATCGTCGGCTCACTCTCGGGCTACATGGGTGCGTGGCGGCACTCCATCTATGCCGGGGCCAAGGCATTCTCCCGGATGTTCGCCGAAAGCTTGTGGCTGGAACTGCGTGAACGCAACGTCGACGTGCTCGAGCTGGTGCTGGGCGTGACCCGGACTCCGGCGATGGAGCGGGTGGGGCTGAACTTCGATGCGCCCGGGATCTTGGTCAACGAGCCGGCGGACGTGGCCGCTGAGGGGCTGGCCCACTTGGCAGACGGCCCGGTATGGGTGGCCGGCGGAAACGCGGACCGCGCCGTGGCCAACAGCGCTGCGGACCGATCCCGGGTGGTGCTGGAAACTCATCGGGCGATCGCGGCGCTCATTGAAGGGGCACACTAACCGTGCGGATGGGCCTGTCGACGCCGGTGGTGGTACAGGTTCCCGGTGTTGCCTCGTCTTGGGAGGCCGACGCCGGGATCGACGATCTGGCCCGGATATCGGCGGTAGCCGATGATCTCGGCTTCGACTACCTGACTTGTTCAGAGCATGTTGCCATTCCGTCGGCGGAGGCGGCGGCCCGAGGTGCAGTGTACTGGGATCCGCTGGCAACGCTGGGATTCCTGGCCGCGCACACCCAACGGATCCGGCTTGCCACGTCGGTGCTTGTACTGGGGTACAACCACCCGCTGGAGATCGCCAAACGCTACGGGACCCTGGACCGCGTCAGTGCGGGCCGGTTAGTCCTTGGCGTCGGAATAGGTTCCCTGAAAGAAGAATTCAGCCTTCTTGGCGCGTCCTGGGATCAACGGGCCGCACGGGCCGACGATGCGCTGCGCGCGCTGCGAGCCTCATTGTCCAGTGCCACGCCGAGCTACCACGGTCACTTTTATGACTACGAAGACATGACAGTGCTGCCTTACGCGCAGCAGGATCGAGTGCCCATCTGGGTCGGTGGTCGCAGCGCAGCGTCGTTGCGTCGCGCGACCGAGCTGGCGGACGGTTGGATGCCGTTCGGGCTGGTGCCGGATTCGGTACGGGATCTGCTCGACGGCGTCGTTCTTCCCGCTGAATTCGACGTGTTGCTCTCGGCCACGGTGGATCCGGAGGCAGACCCCGTTGCCACGCGAAAGCGGTTGGTGACACTTCGTGATGCCGGCGCCACCGCCGTTACCTGCGCAGTGCGGGCCGACAGCGTGGACCACTACTGCGAGCAACTGGCCCGACTACGTGACATCGAGGAGCAGTGTTCATGACCATCGAACAGCAGATACTCATCCGGCTACAGCGCCTCGAAGATGAACTGGCCATCACGAAACTGATTGCCTCATACGGCCCTTCGGTGGACGCCGGCAACGCCGGCAATGCGGCCGCACTATGGGCGGTCGACGGAACCTATGACGTCGAGGACTGGCTGATGAGCGGCCGGGGCGGCGTGCATCAGATGGTCAGCTCGACCGGCCACCAGGATCTGGTGGCCGCCGGCTGTTGCCATTTTCTCGGCCCGGCGGTGGTGACTGTTGACGGCGACCGCGCTGTCGCGGTATGCGAATCGCTGGTCCTGTTACGCGAGGGCGAGAGTGAGTATCGAGTATGGCGGGCGACTGCCAACCACTTCGCGCTGGAACGTCTCGACGGGCAATGGCAGATCACGACGCGCACCAGCAGATTGCTCAACGGGAACCCGTATGCGCACACTCTACTGAACCTTGGATTGGCGGGAGCGCCTGTCCCCGAGCAGATCTGAGAGGTCGCCATGTCCGCTACTGATTGCCCGCTGGTGTTCTTCTCGTTCGTGGCCCTCGGCTGCGGGGGAGCCGAGGAACACCGGCGTTACAACGAATGGCATCAGTTGGACCACCGGCCGGAAAATCTCGCACTACCCGGTGTCGCCTGGGGTGACCGGTGGAGCCGCCCGGCGGCATGTCGCGCCGCGTCCACCGCCGAACCCGCACAGGCCGATACCGACTATGTCGCGATGTACTGGTTCCGTTCTCCCGTGGAGCAGTCGGTGCGGGAGTGGGAGGAACTCGGTGCGGACTCATTTCAGTGGGGTCGCGGACCGATGATCCCCGGCGTGCGTCGCACAGTGCTCGCGTTCTTCCGACCGGTCAAGGGCTACGCCGCTGCCTCGGCGTTGGTGTCGCCCGGCGTGATCCCGTACCGGCCCAACCAGGGGCTGCATCTGACGATGACCCGGTTTGCCGAACCCCACGCCGCCGAGGCTCACGAGCATCACCGGTGGGAGGACCGGGTGGCGATCCCGGCTCTTCTGGAACTGGACGGTGTCGCCGGGGCGTGGACTTTCGCGCTGGCTCGCCACCAGAACAACGGGCTCGGCCTCCGTTCCTCGGAGGCGGCAGATCCGCCCGGCGGCCTGCGCATCCGTCTGCTCTACCTCGATGACGATCCGGTCCGCGTCACCGACCGGATCAGGGAGCGGCTGGCTGACAAGGCTGAAACCGCACCCGGAGAATGCGTCATCGACACGCCACTGAACACGATCATTCCCTGGCAGGACTGGTGAACATGGGTACCTATGCGGTGACGGGATCGGCCTCCGGGATGGGTCGCGCGGCGGCCGAGCGGTTGCGGGCCGACGGGCATCGCGTGATCGGTGTCGATCTGCGCGATGCTGAAGTGATCGCGGATCTTTCGACTGCACAGGGTCGTTCGGACGCCGCCGCTGCGGTGCTTGAGTTGGCCGAGGGTCGGCTCGACGGCGCAGTGATGGCGGCAGGGGTCGGCCCGCTGCCGGACCGCAACGCAGTACGGCTGATCCTGTCGGTCAACTATCTCGGGGTGGTCGATCTGCTGCAGAAGTGGCGTTCGGCGTTCGTTGCCGCCGGCAACGCAAAAGTGGTTGTCGTCGGTAGCAATTCGAGTACGACGATGCCGATGGTGCCGGTGCGCGCGGTGCGGGCTCTGCTGCGCGACGATCTCGACCGCGCGGTCAAGACCCTGCATCGCTACCGTGCGGTCGCACCGTCGCTCAGCTACGGCGCATCGAAGATCGCGGTATCGCGATGGGTGCGGCGCACTGCGGTGCAGCAGACTTGGGCAGGCGCGGGGATTCGACTGAACGTGATTGCCCCTGGCGCGGTACGGACTCCTCTTCTGGAGAAGCAGCTCGCCTCCCCACGAGAAGCCAAGGCTGTGCAGTCCTTCCCGGTCCCGGTCGGGGGCTTCGGCGATCCGGACCATATTGCGGAATGGATGATCTTCATGCTGTCCGACGCGGCTGAGTTCCTCTGCGGCAGCGTCATCTTCGTCGATGGTGGATCAGATGCCCACTTCCGGCCGGATGATTGGCCTCGGCGGGTACCCACATCCCGGATTCTCAACTATGCCGTGAAGTACATGCGCCGCTAGGTTCTCGTCACCTACCGCCTGCGGCTGCCACGGTGACCTCACCGTTTCGACGGATCATGGCCGGCGTGACCACTCGATGCGCCGCTCGTGACTGGCGCGCGCCGTTGCGGGGCACATCCGAAAGGCTATGGCAGATAGCCCATGACGCGCTGTGAACGGCCGCGGCGACGGGCTCGATCCGAGTCGACCTGGCGGGTCCGCACAGCGACAGCGCAAATTGATTGCCTCCCTCGCTCGCGCTGATCGGAGCGGCCACGACGGTGACTCCCCGCTCACAACCTTCGGCATCGACGGCAACCCCGCCGCGAGCGCGTACGGCGGCCAGACTTCGATCCAACTCCGCCCGGTTGCGAACTCCGTACGGCGATGTCACCGCGTATCGCAACTCTGGCCAGGCGGACTCGTCCATCTGCGCCAGGAGCGCGCGGCCGGGGGCACTCTGTTCCACGGGCTGCCTGAATCCGACCTGCCAGCAATTCCCGCTGCTGGGCCACGAGCCGATGCGTTCGACGTGCAACACGTGGGCATCCGCGAGGACACTCAGATGGGCTGTCAGGCCGGTACGTCGGTGCAGGTCCGCCATGACCGGCAGGGCTGCCTCGGGGACCCGGCGTTGCCGCACCGCCTGGCTGCCGAGTTCGAACATCCTCATCCCGAGCACGTATTCGCCGCCCTGCCGTTCGACCCAGCCCAGCTGGACCAGACCTTGCAGGATGCGATGAGCCGATGAGCGGGGCACGTTCGAATACCGGCTGATCTCGGCCAGCGTGAGCGTTTGTCGGGCACCGAAAACGTCCAGGAGTGCAGCCACCCGATTGAGCATCACTATGGGAGTTCCGTCGTCATGCGACGTTGACACACCACCCTCCATACCTGTCACACTCTGTATATGTGGCACAAGATGACAGGTGTGAGTCTAGGCACAATGAGGCAGCGAAGTAAAGCAGGTCACACCCAGGCCGGCGGTCGGCACCTTCGGCGACAATCGTCGAATGCCCAGAGGTAAAGGGCCGACGCTCACAGAGCGTCGCGCAGAGGAATTGCGGCTGAGCATCGCCAGGACCGCACGCGACATCTTCATCGCGGACGGAGACACCACGGCGACCGTGGAACGCATCTGCGCCGAAGTCGGCATCGCGACGCGTACCTTCTACCGCCACTTCCCCGTGAAAGAAGATGTTCTGGGGCCGCTGTTCCGGCGAAGCGAGGTACACATGCGCAGCCTGTTGGCCGGTGCTGCAGCGGATTCCGACCCCGTAGATGTCCTGGTCGACATGTTCACGGTCGAAGTCCGCCGCCGGCAGTCGGTTGAGACGCAGAACCTGCAGCCGGTCGAAATGGCCCGGAAACTCATGTCCCTCGTTGCCGAGACCCCGCAGTACCGCTTGCGCTGGATGGAATGGAGTGAAGGCCTCGCCGACGCCATCACCGAGTTCCTGGCAGGCCATTTCGAATTGGCGGAGGATCCGTTCACCCGGTCGCTGCCGAGCAGACTGATCGTCCACGCCAGCAGCAACGCCTACATCTGGTGGGCCGACGCCAAGGAACCGCACGAACTCGACGAGTTGGTCCTCGCGCACCGGTCCGGAATCGGTATGGTGCTGGCCGGTTTACAGCCGCTGGAGGTTGCGCGCCAGGCTCCCCGCGGGGCCTAATCCGTGCGGGTCAAGAACGCGGTCACAACCGACTCGAATGCAGCTTTCGCCTCGATCATCGCCCAGTGCCCACAGTTGGGGAACACGTGTAGCTCCGCATTGGGAATGGTGCGCATCGGAATCAGCGACATGTCCAGCGGACTGACACGGTCGTCACGGCCCCATGTCAAAAGTGTTGGGGCAGAAACCTTGTGCATCCGTGCCCACGGCATGGGCAGATCCGATGCGGCCATCGACGCCATCATCGCCGCGAACGCCGCTTTCCCGTACATGCGGCGGGCGGCGGCCAGCGTCTCGGGATCGGTCGCCAGCGTCCACCGCTCCTCGATGAGCTCCTCGGTGACCAGCGCCTGGTCGTAGACCATGGAGCGCAGCCAGTCGACCAGGCGCTGCCGGGTGGGATCCTCGGTGAATTCCTGAAGCAGGCGGATGCCTTCGCTGGGCCCGGGGGAGAAGATCGTCGTGCCGATACCGCCGATCGTCACGAGGCGACCGACGCGCTCGGGTGCGTTGATCGCCGTGTTGATGCCGACACCGCCGCCCATGGAGTTGCCGACGATGTCCACTCGCTCGATATCGAGGGCATCCAGGAAGGGAACCACCGCGCCTTGCGCGGTGACCATGGGGTGCCCACCCCAGTCGTCTGAGACGCCGAAGCCGGGGAATTCCAGGACGACGCATCGGAAGCGTTCGGCGAACGTCGGCAGCACGCCTCGGAAGTTGCGCCAGCCCGTGACGCCTGGCCCTGATCCGTGCAGGAACAGAACGGTGGGGCCGTCGCCCATGTCGTAGTAGCGCAAAACGCCCGCGCTCGTGTTGATCTCACGCAGCGTATCCGCCGCACCGGCATCGTTGATGATCGCCGCAGGATCTGACATGCATCTTCCTTCATGTTGGCGGGCCCGATGCTTCCACCCTCACACGCGCTCGCGCGGCAGGCAATGGCGTGTCCCGCTGACCGGTGACGAGTGGCCGTCTGGGGCGGCGGGGGCGGTATTCCCGGTAGGTGGGACATCCGATGGTGTGCTCGGTTGTGAACTGCGATGGTTCCCGGTCTAGACGTGTTCCAGGTCATACCGGCGCCCCGGAGTGACTCGCATGCGGAAAAGGAGAGCCCGATGTTGCAGCGACAACTCGCCGGCCCACTCGAGGGGGTGGGTGGGTTGTTCGCCATGTCGGTGGATGCCGCCAGATTCGTGGTGCGCAGACCATTCCAATGGCGCGAATTCCTTGACCAATCCTGGTTCGTGGCACGGGTATCCATGGCGCCGACACTGCTGGTGGCGATCCCGTTCACCGTCCTGGTGTCGTTCACCCTGAACATCCTGCTTCGTGAACTGGGCGCGGCAGACCTCTCCGGGGCAGGCGCGGCGTTCGGTGCCGTGACCCAGGTCGGGCCCATGGTGACGGTGTTGATCGTCGCCGGTGCCGGGGCCACCGCCATGTGTGCCGATCTGGGATCGCGCACCGTGCGTGAAGAGATCGACGCCATGGAGGTGCTGGGCATCAATCCGATACAGCGCCTGGTCACTCCGCGGATGCTGGCCTCGGGTCTGGTTGCGCTGCTACTCAACAGCGTCGTCGTGATCATCGGAATCCTTGGCGGATACCTGTTTTCGGTGTTCGTCCAAGACGTCAACCCCGGCGCGTTCGCCGCCGGTATCACCTTGCTCACCGGCATTCCGGAGGTCGTCATCTCCTGCGTCAAGGCGGCTCTCTTCGGCCTGATCGCGGGACTGGTCGCCTGCTACCGCGGGCTGACCGTCTCGGGCGGAGGTGCCAAAGCGGTCGGCAACGCCGTCAACGAAACAGTGGTCTATGCCTTCATGGCATTGTTCGTCGTCAACGTGGTGGTCACCGCCATCGGTATCCAGATGACCACCCGATGACGGCGACGACGGCAGTACTCCAGTCGGCCTACCCGCGCTTGTCCCGGGCGGTTCGACGGCCCGGGGCGGTGCTGGGCGGCATCGGCGACCATGTCCTGTTCTACGGCCGCGCCTTGGCGGGCGTACCGTTCGCGGCCGCGCACTACCGCAAGGAAGTCATTCGGCTGATCGCCGAAATCAGCATGGGTGCAGGAACATTGGCGATGATCGGCGGAACCGTCGTGATCGTCGGGTTCCTGACCCTGGCCACGGGTGGGGTCCTGGCCATCCAGGGTTACAGCTCGCTGGGCAACATCGGCATCGAAGCGCTCACCGGATTCCTCGCGGCGTTCATCAACGTCAGGATCTCGGCGCCCATCGTCGCCGGTATCGGTCTGGCCGCCACCTTCGGTGCCGGTGTCACCGCGCAGCTCGGCGCGATGCGGATCAACGAAGAGGTCGACGCCTTGGAAGCGATGGCGATCCGGCCCGTCGAGTACCTGGTGTCCACTCGCATCGTGGCCGGGATGATCGCGATCACCCCGCTGTACTCGATCGCGGTGATCCTGTCCTTCCTGGCCAGTCAGTTCACCACCGTCGTTCTGCTCGGACAGTCGGGCGGTCTGTACAGTCACTACTTCAGCACGTTCCTCAACCCGATCGATCTGCTCTGGTCGTTCCTGCAGGCGTTGCTGATGGCGTTGGCAATCCTGTTGGTGCACACCTACTACGGATTCTTCGCCACCGGCGGCCCAGCCGGTGTCGGCGTGGCGGTCGGCAACGCGGTCCGGACGTCGCTGATCGTCGTCGTCTCGATCACCCTGTTGATCTCGCTGGCCGTCTACGGCTCCAACGGCAACTTCAACCTCTCCGGCTAGAGAAGGCATCTGATGTCGCGTGACGCCAAACGTCAACTGTGCGGACTGATCACGGTCGTGGTGATCGCCGCGATCGTCACCGGGTCCATCGTGCTGTTCCGCGGTGGGGTCGCGCCCACCGCCTCGGTGACCGTCATCTCCCCGCGCGCCGGCCTGGTGATGAACGCCGACGCCAAGGTGAAGCTGCACGGTGCGCAGGTCGGCAAGGTGGTCGCCATCGATCCGCTGCCGGACGGGCAGGCAGCCCTGCGATTGGCGATGAATCCCGCAGACCTGCAGTTGATTCCGGCCAATACCGGTGTCGAGATCGCGTCGAGCACGGTGTTCGGCGCCAAGTTCGTCCAGCTGGTCCCGCCGGCGGAACCGTCGCAGGAGTCGATGTACGCCGGCCAGGTGCTCGACGCCACCCACACGACCGTCGAGATCAACACGGTGTTCGAGCAGTTGGTATCGGTGCTGGCGCAGATCCAACCGGAGAAGCTGAACGAGACGCTCGGCGCGATGGCCCAGGCCGTCGACGGCCGCGGCGACAAGCTGGGGCAGACCCTGGTCGATCTGGACGACATGCTGGCCAAGTTCGCGCCAAGCCTGCCGGCGCTGAGCCATGAGATGGCTGTGGCACCACAGGTGTTCAACGCTTACGCGGACGCCGGACCGGACCTGATGGACACCGTTCGCAACGCGACACAGCTCAGCGATACGATCTCCGATCGCCGAGACGATCTGGACGCCTTGCTGATCAGCGCGATCGGGCTTGCCGACGTCGGCAACGACGTCGTGGCGACCAACAGTGCCGGGGTCACCGATGCCATGCGCCTGCTGGTACCGACCACGAACTTGCTCGGCCAGTACAACCCGGCGCTCAACTGTGCGCTCAAGGGCATGGAGCCGCTGGCGCTCGGGCCGCCCCAGCCGCTGCCGGGTGTCATGCTGCTGGACTCGTTCCTGCTGGGCACCGAACGCTACCGCTTCCCGGGCAACCTGCCGAAGGTGGCCGCCACCGGTGGCCCGCAGTGTCAGGGCCTGCCCGAGGTCGGCTTCGAGAAGCGGCCACCGTTCGTGGTGACCGATATCGATGCCAACCCAGCGCAGTACGGCAATCAGGGGATCTTGTTGAACTCCGACGCACTCAAGCAGGCGCTGTACGGCCCGCTCGACGGCCCGCCACGCAACACCACGCAGATAGGACAACCGGGATGACGCGAAGCCGCGGGACCGCTGTCAAGTTCGGCGTGTTCGGAGTGACGATGCTGCTCCTGACCGGGGCGTTGTTCGCGATCATGGGCCAGTACCGCACCGGGGCGACCAACGGCTACTCGGCCGTGTTCACCGACGCATCGAGCCTGAAGGCCGGAGACTCGGTCCGGGTAGCCGGTATCCGCGTCGGTACGGTCAACGACGTTGCGCTGCAACCCGACAACACCGTGCTGGTGCACTTCGACTCGGACCGTGAAGTCGTGATGACGACGGCCACCAAGATCGCGGTGCGTTATCTGGATCTGGTCGGCAACCGCTACTTGGAGCTGCTGGAGGGTCCGGGATCGACCAAGATCCAGCCGCCCGGTTCACGGATTCCGGTCGACCGGACCGAGCCGGCGCTGGACCTCGACCTGCTGCTCGGCGGGCTCAAGCCGGTCATCCAGGGTCTCAACGCCCAGAACGTCAACGCCCTGACCAACTCGCTGATCCAGATCCTGCAGGGCCAGGGGGGCACGGTCGAATCACTGATGGCCCATACGACGTCGTTCACGAAGGCGCTCGCCGACAACGGGCAGACCGTGCAGCAGCTGATCGACAACCTGAAAACCGCTGTGGCAACAGTCGCCAAGGACGGCGACAAGTTCTCCGGCGCCGTCGATCAACTCCAACAACTCATCACCGGTCTGTCGCAGGAACGCGATCCCGTCGGAGAGGCCATCACCGCGCTCGACAACGGCACCGCATCGTTGACGGACCTGATGACACAGGCCCGCCCGCCGCTGTCGGGCACGGTGGATCAACTGACGCGCCTTGCGCCGTTGCTCTCCAATGAAGACGACATGGCGCGTCTGGACCTGTCGTTGCAGAACGCACCGAAGAACTACCGCAAGCTGGTCCGGTTGGGCGCGTACGGCAGCTTCATCAATCAGTACCTGTGCGGCATGAACGTCCGCGTCACCGACCTGCAGGGGCGCACCGCGTACTTCCCGTGGATCATGCAGAACACCGGACGCTGTGGGGAGCCCTGATGCTGAAATACCGTGGAGCGCACCTCATCCGCAGCGGACTCATCGGCATCGTGCTGATCGCACTGATCATCGCCGTGGGATTGCAGCCGCAGGCGCTGTGGTCATGGGCCAGTTCGGTCAAATACCACGCACTGTTCGCCGAGGCAGGTGGTCTCACCACCGGTAACGACGTCAAGATCTCCGGGGTCACCAAGGGGCTCGTCACCGATGTCAGCCTGAGCCACGGCAAGGCGCTCGTGACCTTCACCGTCGACAGCCAGGTGCGTCTCGGCTCAGACACCACCGCACACATTCGCACCGGGACGATGCTCGGTGCCAGGATGCTCACCCTGGAACCGGCCGGCGCGGGCACGATGCATGCCGCGGACACGATCCCCATCACCAGGACCGCGTCGCCCTACTCATTGACCAACGCCGTCGGTGACTTCACGAACAACACCGCAGGTACCGACACCGCAGCGCTCACCCAGTCCCTGGATACGTTGTCGGACACCATCGATCGGATGGCGCCGCAGTTGGGGCCGACGTTCGAGGGGCTGTCCCGGCTGTCGGAAACGCTGAACAGCCGCAACGAGTCGCTGTCCAACCTGCTCAAGAGCGCTGCCGATGTAACCGGGATCCTGTCGAAGCGAAGTGAGCAGGTCAACACGCTGCTGCTGGATGCGAACGCATTGACCGGGGTGCTCGATCAACGCAGATACGCGATCGTCAACCTGCTGGCCAACACGTCGGCGCTGTCCCAACAGCTGTCCGGACTCGTTCACGACAACGAAGAAGAACTCGCACCCACCCTCAAACAGCTCAACTCGGTGACCGCGATGCTGGAGAAGAATCGCGACAACATCGCCGGTGCGCTGGCCGGCCTCGCCAAATACCAAGTGACCCAGGGCGAGTCGGTGAACAATGGTTGGTACTACAACGCGTTTGTCGGAAACCTCCTGCCGGCACAGACACTTCAGCCGTTCCTCGACTACGCCTTCGGGTTCCGGCGCGGCACCAATGCCGGGCAACCACCGGACAACGCGGGTCCCCGCGCCGAATTCCCCTGGCCCCACAACGGCATTCCGGGAGGAAGTCGATGATCGCCCGCAATCGAAAGCGGATCAGCCGCGCCGCGCTGGTAATGCTCGCCGTGCTGGCATTGGCCGGCGCGGTGGTGATCGTGCGGCAGACCGTCTTCAAGCCGACCACCATCACCGCATACTTCACGTCGGCCACGGCGATCTACCCGGGCGACGAGGTTCGCGTGGCCGGGGTCAAGGTCGGCTCCATCAAGAGCATCGAACCGGTGGGCGGCCAGGCGCGAATCACCCTCGCGATCGACCACGACGTGAAAGTGCCGGCCGATGCCAAGGCGATCCTGATGGCACAGAACCTGGTTGCCGCACGGTATGTCCAGCTGACGCCGGCCTATGAAGACACGGGGCCGACGATGGCCGACGGAGCGCGGATCGGTGTGGAGCGCACCGCGGTTCCGGTCGAGTGGGACCAGGTCAAGGACCAGCTCATGCGGTTGGCATCCGATCTGGGACCGCTCAACGGAGCGTCGGCCACGTCGCTGAGCCGCTTCGTCGACAGCGCCGCCGCGGCGATGAACGGCAACGGCGAGAAGCTGCACGAGGCGATCAGCCAGTTGTCCGGTGTCGCAAAGATTCTGGGTCAGGGTAGCGGTGACGTCGTCGGCATCATCAAGAACCTTCAGGTCTTCGTCACCGCGCTGCGTGACAGCAATACCCAGATCGTGGAGTTCCAGGGCCATCTCGCCAGCGTCACAAGTGTCGTCGACGGGAGTCGTTCTGACCTGGACGGCGCCCTCACCAACCTCGCGGACGCCGTCGGCAACGTCCGGCGCTTCATCGAGGGCAGCCGTGATCAGACCGCCGAGCAGCTGGAGCGGTTGAACAGCGTTACCCAGAACCTGGTGGACAACAAGAGCAAGCTCGAGAACGTTCTGCACGTCGCACCCAACGCGATCGCCAACGGCTACAACATCTACAACCCTGACAGCGGCACCGCCGTCGGTGCCTTCGCGCTGTCGAACTTCTCCGATCCGGTCTCCGTGGTGTGCTCGGCCATCTCGGCGGTGAAGAATGCGACAGCTGCGGAGTCGTCCAAGTTGTGCTCGCAGTACCTCGGACCGGCCCTGTCGTTGATCAACTTCAACTACATGCCGATGCCGTTCAACGCCTACCTGAAGAAGGCGCCGAGCCCGGAGAACCTGGTGTACACCGATCCCGACCTCGCTCCGGGCGGAGCCGGCGGACATCCTCAGCCCTACGCGGATCAACCGCCGGCGGTGTCGGCCTACACCGGAGCCGGTGACGTGCCGCCGCCGGCCGGATGGGGTGCACCTCCGGGGCCGCCTGGTGCATACGTACCGAACGGTTTTCCCGGGAACCCCGCACCCGCGTTGTACCCCGGTGCGCCGATCCCTGCTGATGCGCCGGGACAAGGGCCGAAGACACTGCGAGACATGCTGCTTCCCGCCGAAGCCGCACCCATGCCCGCACCGCCGGCCCCAGGAGGCACCCCATGATCACGCGGCGCTCACTGACCCGCCTGACCGCGGTGGCCGCCTGCTCGGTGGCCACGCTGACAGGCTGTGCATTCCACGGACTGAATTCACTGCCTCTGCCCGGCACGGTCGGACGCGGGGCCGACGCGACGGTCTATCACGTCGAACTCGCCAATATCGGTACCTTGGAAGCCAATTCACCGGTCATGATCGGTGACGTCATCGTGGGCAGCGTCTCCCGCATGGTGGTCAAGGGCTGGAACGCGGACGTCGAGGTTTCGGTCAAGCCCGACATCGTCGTCCCGTCCAACGCGGTCGCCACCGTCGGGCAGACCAGCCTGCTGGGCTCCATGCACATCGCCCTCGATCCGCCGGTGGGCGAGCCTCCGTCCGGGCGGCTGACCCCTGGCGCCACCCTCGCGCTCAATCGCACGTCGACGTATCCGTCGACCGAACAGACCCTGTCGTCGCTCTCGGTGCTCGTCAACGGTGGCGGGCTCGGCAAGATCGGTGACCTGGTAACCGAATTCAACGCCGCGCTCAACGGCCGTGAAGACAAGATCCGTGATCTGCTCACGCGCCTTGACGACATCGTCGGAATGTTCGCCGACCAGCGTGACGACATCAACGCCTCGATCACGGCACTGAACCGGCTGGCGGGCACGCTGGCCGGACAACAGGAAGTGATCACCACGGCGCTGCAACGGATCCCTCCAGCACTGGACGTCCTGGTGAAACAGCGCCCACAGATCACCACGGCGTTGGAGAAGTTCGGGCGGTTCAGCGATACCGCGACCAATCTCATCCACGCCACGCGCGACGACTTGCTGACCAACCTGCGCAACCTCGAGCCAACAGTCAAGGCACTAGCCGACGTCGGGCCGAATCTGGGCACGGTGCTGGCATACGCACCGACGTATCCATACCCGCAGAACTTCATCGACCGGGCGATCCGCGGCGACTACCTCAACCAGTTCATCACCTTCGACTTCACCGTTCCGCGGCTGAAGCGAGGGTTGTTCCTGGGCACCCGTTGGGGCCAGGAGGGGCTGCCCCTCACGCCGGCGCCCGGAGACCCCTGGTTCGCCAATTACACGAAGGATCCGCTGGGTATGCCGCTGACGCCACCGCCACCAGCGGCGGTGGCCACGGTGCCACCGCTGGTTGATCCGATTCCGGACGATGGTCAATCCGCCCCAGCGGCTCCGGTGGTGCAGTCCGGCGAGCACGATCCGTCGGACCCGTCGGCAGTGCCTGCGCCGCAATCTGATTCGCCCATCGCGCCGGCGCCGTCTGACCCTGTGGCACCGAATGAAGGTGGCAACTGATGCTCACCCGTTTTGTCAGAATCCAGCTGGCCATCTTCGCCGTCGCCTCCGTGATCGGCATGGCCCTGATGGGCATGGTCTATCTGCAAGCACCGACTCTGCTGGGCATCGGGCGGATGACGGTGACCCTGCAGCTGCCAGGAACCGGTGGGCTCTACCAGTTCTCGAACGTGACCTATCGCGGTGTGCAGATCGGGAAGGTCACCGAGGTGAGGCCCACCCGGCACGGAGCGGAAGCCACACTGTCACTGGACACGTCGCCCAAGGTGCCCGCGGACCTGCACGCAGCGGTCCTGAGCGTGTCGGCGGTGGGCGAGCAGTATGTCGATCTGCAACCCCGCAACGACTCGGGTCCCTATCTGCACGATGGGTCGGTGATCCCGGCATCCAACACGTCGATCCCTCAGGCAGTCGGCCCGATGCTCGATCAGGTCAGTTCGCTCATGGCCAGCATCCCGAAGGACAAGATCAGCCCGCTGCTCGACGAAACCTTCAAGGCCTTCAACGGTTCCGGAAACGACATGGGATCGCTGCTGGACTCTTCGTCGCGACTGATCGCCGAGGCGAACGCCGCCTCCGATCAGGCCCGTGCCCTCATCGACGACGGCGCGCCACTGCTCGACGGGCAGGCCGAATCAGTCGATGCGATCCGTACGTGGGCGCGCAGCATGGCCGGAATCACCAAGCAGGTCGCCGACGACGACCAGCACGTGCGCACCCTGCTCAAGGACGGGCCGGGCACGGCTGACGAAGCATCCCGGTTGTTCAATCAGGTCAAGCCCACGCTGCCGCTGTTGCTGGCCAACCTCTCCAGCCTCGGACAGGTGGGAGTGACCTACCATCCCGCGCTCGAGCAACTCCTGGTGCTTCTGCCACCGTCCATCGCTGCCACGCAGTCATACGGTGCGCCCAAGAACAATCCGACCGGAATGTCGTTGGGCGACTTCACCCTCAACGTCGGAGATCCGCCGGCTTGCACGGTCGGATTCCTTCCGCCGTCAGCGTGGCGGTCTCCTGAGGACACCAGCGACATCGACACCCCCGACGGCCTGTACTGCAAGCTGCCACAGGATTCACCGATCGGTGTCCGCGGCGCGCGCAACTACCCGTGCATGGGCCAACCGGGAAAGCGTGCGCCCACAGTCGAAATCTGTAACAGCGACCGTCCGTACGAACCGTTGGCGATGCGCCAGCATGCCCTCGGCCCGTACCCGATCGATCCGAATCTGCTGGCTCAAGGGATCGCGCCGGATTCGCGTGTCGATCGCGACGCGTTCATCCACGGTCCGGTAGAGGGCACGCCGATGCCGCCGGCGGCCGTGCCGCCGGATGAGGCACCGCCTGCTGTTGAAGCGCCTGCTGAAGCGCCTGCTGAAGCACCGCCTGCGGAGGCGCCGGTTGCCGAGGTACCGCCCAGCGCAAACGCTCCGACGATGGCGCCGAGCGCGTTCACTCCCAACGGATCTGGCGGTCCGTCGGTCGCGATCGCGACCTATGACCCGCGGACGGGGCGGTACGCCACTCCGGACGGCAAGGTGTACCGGCAGTCCGACCTCGTGCCGCGTACCGGTGAGGAGACCTGGCAGGACCTCTTCACCACCTGATCCGAAACCCCCGCAATGGAATCCATTGCGGGGGTCTGGTGTAGGCGCTACGACAGCTGAAAAGCTCTCCGGTCAGTCGGTTTTCACCAGCTTGAAAGGCATCGTGATGAACACGACCTTGCTGGTGCCGCACGATCCGCTGACGCCTGTCGTCGAATCCTCGCCCAGCAGTGTCGTCGACGTCGGATCGGTGGCGGTGGCGTCTTTGTTCGAGGGGAAGAAGCGGAACACCTGCAGTCCCGGGCCTGCAGTCCCGTCCCCACACGGCTGCCAGTTGTCCACCGTCTTCTTGACGAACCAGACGCCGCTCTTCTTGTAGATCGGTGCGCTCCATCCCCAGTCGCTGTCGACCGTGCCGGTGCACTCGCTGGGATAGCTGCAGGTCGTGGAGATCGTCCAGGTGCTGCGAATGCTCGCTTCGTCGTGGAAGATGTCGTTTGTCTTCGCCCACTCGCCATTGGACGTAGCGGTGTAGGTGCCGTTGAGGCCCCAGCTGGGGGATGCCGCGGCCACGGGGCTGCCCACCCCGCCCACTGCAACGGTCGTAAGTACCCCTGCCCCAATGAATGCCGTCGACACCCGCATGACCCAGCTCCTCTGAACGCTGCCACGGGCGGTTGCCGTGGCAGTGTTCACTGTCCAGCTTTTGGCGTGATTTTGCCGACGATGTCCCACCTAGTGGGCTATTGGCTGGCGGATGGATTCAGCCGTGCCACAGTGACGTTCGTGCGGATACCGATCGCGGTCACGACAGGGCTGATCGTCACGGCGATGATCGCCCCATCCCCGGCCCCGGCGAGCGCAGAACCTGTCGTATGCAGCGAACCCGCGTGCGTACCCGGGATCGCCGGCGGCGTCGTGCTCGGTGCTCCGTGTGGGGATACGGCGCACTACGTCTTCGGCACGACCTCCTGGGGGCGGTTGGTGTTCTGCGGATCGCCGCGGCGTTTCGAGCCCCGCTATTTCCGGTCACCGCCCTTGAAAGGCATTCGCGATGAGAACGCGCCATGCACAGGTTTCGAGAATTCCGTCGCGCAGGCGCCCGACGGACTCTTCTTGAGTTGCGTGACAAGCGACGGGTCGAGCAGGTGGCAGCGTGGCGATGTTTGAGCTGGGGCGTGCGGGCATGGTCCCTGCAGTGTTCGCCGTCGCGCTGGTTTCCGGCCTTTCGCTGGCGGCACCGGTGTATGCCGACGAGGGTCCGATGATGCACCGCGTGACCTACACGGTCACCGCCGAGGAGACGACGACCGTCGGCATCTATTTCCGCGAGGTCGACCCGCCGACGTGGGCGGACTACAGCCACAACCCCTATGAGTTCAGCCCCAAGGACGATGTCGTGCTCGAACCCGGCAAGCCGTGGATCCGCGAGACCACACTCGCCGATCCGATGAGATGGGCCATGGTCACGGTCACCACCGCCGGGCTCGCTCCGCAAGACGCTCGTACGCTGCGCTGCGAACTGGCCGTGGACGGCATCGTCGTACACCGAGCCGCCGGACCCAAAGGAGCTTTGTGCTCGCTGCGGAACTGGTGACGGCCACCGGTTTGTTCGGCTGCGGGTTTGTCCACTGGATGGGACAGCTGCATCACCGCTGATTTCCACGGCACTACCGTGTGGCAGCAATCACATCGGCCATACGACGGCAGTCACTAGTGCATCCGTGAGTGGCCGAGACCAACCGGAGGTGCTCTATGCGGTTACTCAGCCGCTCCGACCAGGAAACTGAGACAGCCGTGGGCGACGAGACCGGCGATGCCGACTCGTCGCCGGGCGCCGATGACGTGGAGCCGCTGCAGGGCACCGAAACTGACGCTGACGCTGCCCCAGGGGACGGGGACGGGGGCGGGGACGGGGACGGGGACGGGGACGACAACCAACCTTCTCGCGTGCGCAGATGGCGTCCCAAACTTGCGACCGTGCTCGGCGGCGTTGCCGTTCTTGTCAGCGGCGCGTTGATGGCGGCCAGTGGCTACATGGTCTGGTTTCACCAGCAAGCTGAACGTGAGCAGCAGCGGCGCGCCGAGTTCTCGGCTGCCGCGTCGCAGGCCGCCGTCACCTTGATGTCGATCGACAGCGCCACCGCGAAGGACAACGTCCAGCAGATCATCGACAATTCGACCGGGCCGTTCAGGGAGGACATCGAGTCCACGTCCGAAGATCTGGTGAAAGCGGCGCAGGATTCGAAAGCGACGACGAAGGCGACGGCGCGCGCCTCGGCCGTGCAGTCGATGGACGGAGACTCCGCGGTCGTCCTCGTCAGTACGGCGACCACGGTGAGCAATTCGGCCGGGGCGAACCAGCAGCCGCGGAACTGGCGGCTGAGCGTCACCATGGTCAAAGACGGGGGACAGATCAAGATGTCGAAGGTGGAGTTCGTCCCATGAGCACAACAACATCCGAAGTTGACATCGAGAGCGCTGCGGACGATGAGTCGATCTCTGACGAGTCAAAGACCAACAGCCCCAGCGGAATTGACGCTGAGACGGCATTGGCCGACGCCCCGTCCGAACGGTGGATGCACCGTCTTGCCCTGCGATGGCGCCCGATAGCGGTCATCTGCGTACTGCTGGCATCGGCGGCCTCGGCAGCGGCGCTCTATTTCGGCGTATATCGAGTGGACCATGGGAATGCCGCGGCGACCATGACCGTGATCGACGTGGCATCCGAAGGTTCGGTGGCGTTGTTGTCTTATGCACCAAACAGTTTGGACAAGGACTTCGCCGACGCACGATCCCGCCTGACCGGTGAGTTCTTGACGTACTACAGCGAGTTCGCTGACAAGTTCGTGGCGCCGGCAGCCAAGCAGAAAGACATCAACGCCACCGCCACTGTTGTTCGCGCCGCCCCGCTCGATGTGCAATCCGACACCGCGGAGGTGTTGGTCTACCTGAACCAGGCGACAACCAGCCGCGACAACCCCGAACCGGCGCAGGCCGCGAGTGCCGTCAAGGTCGGGCTCACGAAAATCGATGGCAATTGGCTGATCTCATCGTTCAACCCGATCTAGGCGGTCGAATCGTGATGTGACTCTGCGGCGGGTGTAGTTGTTCGCGTCGCACCCACACCGGGGTTGCGGCCCGCCTGTGGGGTGGTCATTTCGCTCGCGCGCGCATTCGTTTTGCCCATGCGCACGACGCTGCGGTGTGCAGCGTTTCCGCGCGGCGGGTTGCGCGCGGGGTGGGCAAGCGCCGGGCTTGCGTGTTTGTCAGGGGCCGCGTGCCGGTTTGGCTGTGAGGGCATGGTGGTCGATGGGTTGCCATGGGTCGGGGTCGTGCGGTGGCGTGTCGTGCAGCAGTTCCCAGTCGGGTGGGCTTGCGGGGTCGAATGATTCTGTGTCCCAGGCTTCTTCGGCGCGCGGCGGGATGGGTGCGGGTGGATCAAAGTTTGTGTCGCGCTCCAGGTCCCATTGGTCCCATTCCAGGTCGAATTCGTCCCAGTGCGGTTGCGGCACACTGTCGGGCGCCAAGTCCCAGTCGGGTTCTGGATCCCGTTGGACTGTCGGGTCGTTGCGTGGTGGGTCATCGGGTGGACGGTTCGGGGCCGGCGCGGGGTCGGGGTCTGGTTTCAAGTGCGGGCGAGGTTCGGGGTGGCGCGTCAGGTCGGGCCACGGTTCCTGCTGCAGGGTGAGCTCCCACTCCGGTTCGGGCCGCGACTCCCACTGCGGGTCCGGTACCGGTTTCATGTCCCGTTCCGGTCCGGCGTGCTGTGCCGGGTATGGCTCCGGTTCGGGCTGCCGCTCGCACTCCGGCTCGCGCTCTGGCCTGAGCTCCCACTCCGGCTCCCACTCGGGGTCGGGGGTGATGTCCGAGTGCGGTTCGGGTTCGGCTTTCCACTCGGGGCCACGCGCCGGCTCGGGTTCGGGGGTTGAGGTGGTGCCGGGCTGAGGATCGACCTCGGGTGTGGGTGTGGGCGTGGATGTGGGTTTTTGGTCGGGTGGGGTGAGCAGCAGTTCGGGGCGGTGGTGATAGTTGATCCGGGACTGGCCATGGTCGAGACCGGCAGGTGGGTGCCATTCGACCTCGCCGCGGGCGTTGATGGTGGTGCGGTAGCCGCCGTCGGTGTGCACCATGCGGTTGTCGGGCCCACAGGCCAGGGTCATCTCATCGACGTTGGTGTTCCCACCATCGGCCCAATCCGCCGCGGCGTGATGAACCTGGGAGCCGTAGGCGCCGACGGTGCAGCACGGTTTCGTACAACCGCCGTCGCGGGCGATCAACATGATCCGCTGCGCCGGGCTGGCGATGCGGCGGGCCCGGAAATAGTTCACCGCCGCCCCGGTGGCCTCATCGAAAACCGCCAAATGATGATTGGCATGAGCGCCCATCCGGATGACATCTTTGATCGCGATTTTGGTGCCACCACCGCTGACGCCGATCCCGGCCCGTGATTCGAGGTCTTGCAGGGTGGTGCGGATGATCACCGACACCGGCAGCCCGTTGAGCTGCCCCAGATCCCCACTCATCAACACGATCCGCCCGATCACCAGCAGCGCGTCGTGCTGGCGTTGAGCCAGGCCGCGATGATCATTGTCGATCTGAGCTTGGCTCGGAGTGCCGGTGGTACACGGTTCGTCGTCATCGGGGTTGCACATGCCCGGCGCGGCGAACTTGGCGAACAAGACCTCGAACACGGCGGCGGCTTCGGGGGTCATGTTGGCGGTCAGGGCGGTCATCGCATCACGACCCTGTTTGGACACGGTCACGCCGCGTTTGCGGGCGCGTTCAATGTCGTCGGGTTCGGGTCCGTCCTGATCGAGCAGGAACAACCGCAACTCGGCAGTCTCCTTGAGTTCCTTGGGCCCCACCCCGACCGCAACGCGGACCAGGTCGGCCTCGAACTGTTCCCGGGTGGTCTGATCGACGAAACCGGGCAGATCACCCACCGCGTCGCGCAGCACTTTGACGTGATCACCGGTGAGCAACCCAGCCGCCTGGGCGACAGCCACCACCGGCAGCACCGGGGCCAAAGGTTCCCCGGTCAGCGAATGGCGTGGCCCCAACTCGGCAGCCTCGGCCAGCCGGCGCCCGGCCTCCGCACTCGACAGGCGCCACCGGATGCGTAGTACCGCGTTCCAGGATTTGGCGCCCAACTCCCGTGGCGTGGCCTCGGCTTGCAGCTGGGCCAACAACCGATGCAGCGGACCGGGCAGCTGACAGGTCAAGGTTTCGTACTCGTCGAGCACCGCCAACACTTCCGCGCGGGTCAGCGCGCCGACATCACAGGCGGCGAACACGTCGAACGCGGCCCGCAACCCCGCCACCGCCTCAACCGCACCCGCCTCCATATATCGAACATACATTCGACCACCGACAAGTACGGCCGTGCAGATTTTCAGCCCATGTCAGTGCGTATCGCGATTGGGCAGCAGCGTCTCGTGCGCCGACGACGTGGCAGCGCGGAACAATACGGCGATCAGGGCCAGCGCCCCGAGCGCGGCCACTGGGACAGTCCACAACCGGCGCATCATCAGGGCTGACCCGCATTTGTCGACATACTCCTGACCTGCGGCCTCCGCCTGGACCAAGTGGGCGCCATAGCCGGAGCCGCACGGGACCTGCATGCCGAACTGATCGAAGTCGTCCAGGTAGACCGGCATGCTCAACAGGTACAGCCCGATGCCCAACACGACTGCCCCGGCGATCCCGATGTAGACGGCTCGAAAACTCACCGTTCCCCCTTCATGTCATACATACGTCGGCGAACAACAACACCGGCCACGAAACCATCGCCCCCAGAAAGGACACCACCGCGTCGAGGCCGCCCATCGATTGCAGATGGTCGGTGTGTGTGCCGGACCAGAAGATACCGATGAGCAGATACGGCACACCCAGCACCACAGCAACGACGATCAGTTCGCCGAGCGCGACCCGGTAGGCCAGCAACCTCCGCAGCCTGGCAAGCACGCAACCCCCGTCCGCCCTTATTGCCGCCTATGTTAATGCTTATTCTCCCTGGAACCACCATTTTGACCCGGCTGTTCGGTCCGTTAGTGTGACGGAATGGCGCGCATCTCGCCCCGGTCGACGGACAGCGCTGCCAACGGTGTGCGACGCCGACCGAAAGACCGAAAGGCCCAGATAGCGCGGGCCTCGGCGGAGTCTTTCAGCGCCCTGGGATATCACGGGGTGAGCATGGAGGCCATCGCCTCGCGCGTCGGGATCTCGGCGGCCGCGTTGTACCGGCACTATTCGAGCAAGTACGAATTGTTCCGCGACGCCGTGCTCAACCTCAGCCAGCAACTTGTCGACGGGACGGCGTTTGCTGAGGAGGCCGACGGGGACCCGCGTGAGCTGTTGCGCCGCCTGGTCGCCGCGCTCAGCGACACCGCCCTGGCCAACCGTGAATCCGGCGGGTTGTACCGCTGGGAGGCGCGTTATCTGCGCGGCGATGACCAGAGCACACTGGACGCGCAGGTGCGCACGGTGCACCGCCGGATACACCGGCCGCTGATGGAGTTGCGGCCCGAACTCAGCTCGCGGGCCCGCTGGACCTTGTCGACCGCGGTCCTCGGCGTGGTCGGCAGCGTCGTCGATCATCGGTCCAAATTGCCCGCCAGTCAGATCCGCGCACTGCTCGCCGACATCTGCGACACCGTGCTGGCCGCGGAGCTGCCCGAGTTCCCGAACCCGACCGACGCGGTGACGCCTCCTCCGGGGGTGGCGAACCCGACGAAATACGAAGCGCTGCTGACCGAATCGATGCGGCTGTTCAATCAGAAGGGCTATCGCGACACCACGATGGAGGACATCGCGACCGCCGTCGGCATGCCCGCCTCGGGTATCTACCGATATTTCTCGGGCAAATCCGACATCCTGGCGGCCGGGTTCCGGCGCGCCGCCGACAGGCTGTCGGCGGACATGTCCGAAGTCCTCGGCGCGGCCGAGGACCCCGAACAGGCGCTGGGTGCCCTCATCGACGACTACGTGGCCCGATCGTTCGATCGGCCCGAACTCGACTACGTCTACTACACCGAACGCCTGAACATGACGCCCGCCGACCAGAAGATACTGCGGGATCTGCAGCGTGCAGCCGTGGAATCGTGGGTCGAGGTCGTGATGCCGGTGCGTCCCGAGTGGAGTGTCGGCCAGGCACGCTTCGCGGTTCATGCCGCGATGGCGTTGGTGATCGACTTGGGCCGGCTCATGAACTATCAGAATTCAGAGCAGGCCCGAGCCGTCGTCGCCGTCATGATCGATCTGACCCTGCTGGGTCGTTACCGGTTACGAACGGCGTTGCCGGCCAGGTAGGCCAGATAACCGAGCGTGCCGATGGTGGCCAGCTTGCGGGTCTTGGGCAGGAGGAGCCCCAGGCCGATCGCCGTCTCGATGCCGCCGTTGGTGTAGATGTGCTTCTGCGTGTCGTTGGGGAACGCAGGCTTGGTGATCGACTCGAACAGCTGCGGCTTCACAAAATGTGAGACACCGGCGCCGGCCAGGCCGAGGCCGGCGAGCTTGACCAGCTTGGAGTTGTTGCCCTCTGCCATGTGTGATCCTCTCTGATCAGGCAAATGTGTAGTCGCTCAACGGGAATCGTGAAGCTTCGGCGACGGCCCGGCGGGTCGTCATCGGCCGGAGCAGCGTTGCCTCGCCGCTCGGGTTGAAATAGTACGACCGTGCCGATGCGCAGTTTCCGAGGGTGAACAACGAGTCACCCAAAGCCTCGGTCATACGGTCCAGGTACCGCGAATTGGCCTCCTCGGTGACCTCGAACGTGGTGGCGTCGCGACGCGCGACCTCGCCGAACAGCCGGTCCATCAGGCGCATCTGATACTCCATCGTGTTGAAGAAGTTCAGACCCAGGAATGCGTACGGGCTCGCCAGGCTCAGGTAGTTCGGGAAGTACGGCATCGATACACCCTGGTAGGCCTGGAAACGGGTCTCCCGCCACCACTTTCCGAGGTTGCGTCCGTCGCGCCCGATCACTTCGATGGCCGGAAAGTTCGCGTCCCACAGGTCGAACCCGGTGGCCAGGACCAAGGTGTCGACGGCCGTCCTGGTGCCGTCGGCGTTGACGATGGCACCCGGTTCTATCCGTTCGATGCCATCGGCCTGCAGGTGCACGTGCGGTTTGGTGAAGGCGCGGTAGTAGCCGTTGGAGAATGTCGGACGCTTGCAGCCGAAGTCGTAGTCCGGCGTCAGCTTGCGGCGTAGCTCGGGGTCTCGGATCGAGACGAATCGGTGCAGCTTGGCCAGGTCGGAAGCGGCGATGTTGAACCGCCGGAAGTACCGGTGCTTGAGCACCGCGGTGTCGACCATGAACGCATAGACGGCGTCGGTGACGGCACGGATGGCGCGCTGGGTCAGCGGGACCCGGGCGAACAACGCTTTGACCCTTGCCGAGAATTTCAGGTCGATCTTGGGCACCACCCAGATCGGGGTGCGCTGGTAGACCGTCAGCTCCGCGGCGTCGCGGGCCAGCTCGGGGATGAGCTGCACCGCGGTGGCGCCCGTGCCGATGATGGCGATCCGGCGACCGTCGGGCCGGTAGCTGTCATCCCAGTCGGTGGTGTGGATGACCTTGCCGGTGAACTCGGCGATGCCCGGGATGTCAGGGGTGCGCGGCTGAGACAGGAAGCCGGTGGCAGTCAGCAGGAAACGCGCGCTGAGCACCTCACCGCCGGCGAGGGCGACGCGCCAGCGCGACGTCTCCTCATCCCAACGGGCACTTTCGACCGAGGTGTTGAACCGGATGTGGCGCCGCACGTCGTACTTGTCGGCCACGTCGTCGGCGTACCGCTTGATCTCGGTGCCCGTGGAGAAGAGGCGTGACCAGTTTGGATTCGGCTCGAAGAAGTACGAGTACGTGGTGGTCGGCACGTCGACCGCCAGGCCGGGGTAGTGGTTGACGTACCAGGTGCCGCCGAGGTCATCCTCGCGATCCAGGATCACGAAGTCCTCGATGCCCAGCCGTTTGAGCTGGATGGCGGCGCCGATGCCGGCGAAGCCGGCGCCGACGATGATCGCCTCGTATTCCCCCGGGCTCATGATGCAGACAGTACCGCAGGTACCGGGTACTTTGTCGAGGGGTGGAATCGGTTGACGACGCCGATGGCCGGATCAGCTCCAGCGCTTCGGGTCGCACTCCAGGCTCGCGCGGTCCCAGTCCGCCAGGTCGGCCGCGGCTGCGTAGGTGGACTGCAGGAATTCCATCAGCGCCCGGTCGGGATCGACGGACTTCCGCACCGCCTCGTAGGGCAGCAGGAACTGTCTGAAATCCTGGCTGTAGAAGGCCGCGCCCGGGCCGACGTGATAATCGGCGAATCCTTCCGGCTCGGGATAGGCGTACGCGTAGAACGCGCCCTCCTCGCCACCGCCCGGCCAGAAGCCGCAACTGCTCAACTCGTGCGAATAACCTTCCACCATCACGCCATTGGGACAATTGGGCGCCCCGCCGGGGTGCTCGGGTGCGGGCCGCCCGGAGAACCTGGTGCACGCCATGTCGAACGAGCCCCAGAAGAAGTGCACGGGACTCGCCTTGCCGATGAAATGTGCCCGGAAGTCGCTGATGACCCGGTGCGCCTGCACCAACTGGCGCCAGAACAGGTTGGCGGCGCGCGGATCGTACGACGCGTGTTGGTGATCTTCGGCAAACGGTATCGCGGGCTCAACTTCGTTGGGCCGGGCGTGGATCTGCGCTTCAATGCCCAATTGACCCAGTGCCGACAGGGTTTCGGCGTAGAACTTGGCCACCGATTTCGGTGCCAGCGCCACGCTGCCCTTTCCACCGTCACCCGTGCGGATCGCGAGCACATGGTCGATGAAATCGAACTCCATGTCGAACAACCCGTTTCGATAGGGAATCGATGACGTGGTCAGCCCGCGCGGACTCACATACAGCGTCACCCCCCACCAGTGGTTCAGCAGCGGCGAGTACGTCAGGCGGATCTTTCCGACGATCTGCGTCCACATGTGGAGGGTGTCGCGCGTAGGTTCCCAATCCGATACCCGCAGTGCGGGCCACGGGTTGTCGGACAGAGCGCTCATGGGCCAGCTACCTGCCTTCCCGCCGCACCACCGCTCGGCATGCGGCACCGCGTGCAAAGCCTCGTAGCGATTATCTCTTGGTGATGCGCGCCTTACCCGATTTTGCCGGTGCGGGGTTCCTTGCTGGTAGCGATGCATGTCACCGTGCGGTCCCCACGCTGCCAGGAGTCCGCCGTCGGGTACAACACGAACAGCTGAATCCCGGATTCCGAGTTGGCGTTCGGCGCGTACTCGGTGAGTGCCGGTCCGCACTTGTCGGCGTACTTGACCACCGCGGCATCGCCCGGGAAATCTCCGTCAGGCAGCGGCAGCACCGCGAACACCTCGCCCTTGTGCGGCTGGTCGCAAGTCACGGTCTTCAGATACAGCACGCGGCTGCTGTCGGGAATCTCCGTCAGGCAATCGCCCGAGCGGACCTGGCTGGCCTCCGTGGCGCCGCGGTCCCGGGCGAGATAGAACACCGCACCGGCCGCGACGGCGATCGCGACCAGCACCACGACACCCAGCAGCACCCATTTGAGCGCCGGGGATTTGTTCGGTTGCGCCGAGAACTGGTCAGGACCGGTGGAATACGGCTGCGGAGGTGGCGGCGGGTAGTTGTGGCCGTGCGGGCCAGGACCACCGGTGGGGCCGGGCGGACCGGAAGTGAAGGTCATGGCTCGACGATATCGACTGCCCGCAGCGCCGCATCCACCGCAAGGGCGGGCACGTCCACCCGCTTGGATCCGAGATCATGGCGAGCGCCGTCGATGACGACGAGTTCGGTCGGTCCGCTCACCAAGGCCGCGGCCGCCGTCAGCTCGTCGATCGTGCCGAACGGATCGGCGGTGCCCTGGGTGAACACCGTGGGCACCGTGATTCCGGGCAGATGCTCGGTGCGCGCCCGTTCCGGCTTGCCCGGTGGATGCAGCGGATAAGAGAACAGCGTCAGTACGTCTGGGCCGGCCCCATCGTCCCCGGCGGTCACCATCGAGGTCATCCGGCCGCCGTAGGAATGCCCGCCGGCGACCACGGGCCCATCGGTCATGGTGCGGGCCAGCGCGATCGCCTCGGCGATCCCTTCCTGGTCACTGGTCGCCGATCCCGAGGGCGGGCCCTTGGGCCTGCGGCGGCGGTACGGCAGGTTGTAACGGATGGCCAACCAGCCGCGAGACGCCCACTCGTCGCAGAGCTTGACCAGCATTGCCGAATCGCGGTTACCGCCCGCCCCGTGGGTCAGCACCACGACACCCTGTGTCGGCCCCACTGGCTCGTGCGCGATTCCCGCGATCGCCTCGAGGTTCATCGCGGCAACCGGAACAGCGCGTTGACCGGGCCGTGGCCGTGCCCCAGCGGATAAGCCGCGCGGATGCACTCGGTCACCCATGCCTTGCCGAACTCCACCGCCTCGGGCACTGAATAACCGTGTGCCAGAGCGCAAGCCGTCGCCGCGGCGAGAGTATCGCCGGCGCCGTGATCATCACCCGTATCGACCCGCGGCGCCTGGAACTCGTGAAAATCGGTGCCGTCGAACAGGAGGTCGGGGCTGTCCGCTGACGAGCGCAGGTGCCCGCCCTTTACCAACGTCCACTGCGGGCCGAGGGCGTGCAGGGCCCGCGCCGCGTCCCGCTGACTTGCGGCATCGACGACTTCGATGTCGACGAGCAGCCGCACCTCGTCGAGGTTCGGGGTGACCAGGGTGGCGAGCGGGAACAGTTCGGTGCGCAACGCGTCCAGTGCACTGTGATGCAGCAGCGGATCGCCGTGCATCGATGCGCACACCGGGTCGACGACCAGCGGCACGTTCGACGCCAGACCCTCGGCCCGCCACGTCTCGGCGATCGTGCTGATGATCTCCGCGGAGGCCAGCATCCCGGTCTTGGCGGCTTGAATGCCGATATCGGTGACGACGGCCCGTATCTGATCCGAGACGATGTCGAGCGGTATCTCGTGAAAACCCTTGACGCCCACCGAGTTCTGCACCGTCACCGCGGTCACCGCGACGCACCCGTGCAGGCCGAGCATCGCGAAGGTCCGCATGTCGGCCTGGATCCCGGCGCCACCGCCGGAGTCGGATCCGGCGATGGTCATCACTCGCAGCGGGGTCTCACCCGCGGCGACCAGCGGCAAGAAGTTCACTTTCGCCTCACGAGGTCAAGGGTAGATACACGCGGTTGCCATGGTCGGCGAACTCCTGAGACTTGGCCGCCATGCCCTGCGCGATCTCGTCGGGGACACCGTCGGGGTAAGCGTCGCGAATATCCTGCGTGATGCGCATCGAGCAGAACTTGGGACCGCACATCGAGCAGAAGTGCGCCGTCTTGGCCGGCTCGGCCGGCAACGTCTCGTCGTGGAACTCGCGGGCAGTGTCGGGATCCAACGACAACGCGAACTGATCGTGCCACCGGAACTCGAACCGCGCCTTCGACAGCGCGTCGTCCCTTTCCTGCGCGCGCGGATGCTGCTTGGCCAGATCGGCGGCGTGCGCGGCGATCTTGTACGCGATGACGCCGTCCTTGACGTCCTTGCGGTCGGGCAGGCCCAGGTGTTCCTTGGGCGTGACGTAACACAACATCGCGGTGCCGGCCTGGGCGATGATGGCCGCGCCGATCGCCGAGGTGATGTGGTCATAGGCCGGTGCGATGTCGGTGGCCAGCGGGCCAAGCGTGTAGAACGGTGCTTCTTCGCAGAGCTCTTCTTCCAGCCGCACGTTCTCCACGATCTTGTGCATGGGGACGTGGCCCGGGCCTTCGATCATCACCTGCACGCCATGGGATTTCGCGATCTTGGTGAGCTCACCCAGGGTGCGCAGTTCGGCGAACTGGGCCTCGTCGTTGGCGTCGGCGATGGACCCGGGACGCAGCCCGTCGCCCAGTGAGAACGTCACATCGTAGCGAGCCAGGATCTCGCAGAGTTCCTCGAAGTGGGTGTAGAGGAAAGACTCCGTGTGATGCGCCAGGCACCAGGCCGCCATGATGGACCCGCCGCGGGACACGATGCCGGTGACCCGCTTGACGGTCAACGGGATGTAGCGGAGAAGCACCCCCGCGTGCACGGTCATGTAGTCGACGCCCTGCTCACACTGCTCGATCACGGTGTCGCGGTACATCTCCCAGGTCAACTTGGTCGGGTCGCCGTTGACCTTCTCCAGCGCCTGGTAGATCGGCACGGTGCCGACCGGGGCCGGTGAGTTGCGCAGGATCCACTCGCGTGTCTGGTGGATGTCCTTGCCGGTGGACAGGTCCATGATGGTGTCGGCACCCCATCGGGTGGCCCACACCATCTTGTCGACTTCCTCGCCGATCGAGGAGGTGACAGCCGAATTACCGATATTGGCATTGACTTTCACGCAGAACGCCTTGCCGATGATCATCGGCTCGCTCTCCGGATGGTTGTGATTGGCGGGAATGACCGCCCGGCCCCGGGCGACCTCGTCACGCACCAGCTCGGGTGAAACACCCTCGCGCTCAGCGATATACGCTATCTCGGCGGTGATCTCGCCGGCCCGGGCCCGTTGCAGCTGGGTGCCGCGATCCTTGTGTACGCCGGCACGCGGCGCCAGGCCGGCGGTCAGATCGATCACCGCATCGTCGTCGGTGTACGGGCCTGAGGTGTCATAAAGGTCGAGATGCTCGGAGTTGGTGAGGTTCACCCGGCGGAACGGCACCCGCAACACCGCGCCGTCATGGTCGATCTCGCGATAGACCTTGGTACTTCCGGTGATCGGACCGGTGGTCACGGAAGGGTCGGTAAAGCCGCCAAAAACAGAACTGCTCATGAAAATCTCCCTACGCCGGCATTACCCGGTCAGGTTCGTACGGTCGACGGGCGTACCCGTCCTCTCAGCGCGCTCGTGCGCACTCCCGCGTGTGTGGTTTGCAGGGCCCAACCTAGCGCAGACGTTGTGCGGTGGGGAACCCCGGAGGCCGCGGTTTCCGACACCGGACTGAGCGTCGCGCCCTGACGTGGAGGCCGGCGACCGCGAGATTCGAAGCTCGCTCAAATTGCCGTCACATGATTTGTATAGCTAATATATGTGTTTTGAACATGTTGGGCATTGCCGCCCCTCGATTGCGACCAGAGCGAAGACGGAATGACGACTGAGATGACGAACGCGGCCGGCGGCGTCGACGCTGCGCAGGCCGAGACCGCCGACCGGCGTAAACGGATGGATCACGATCACCCGTTCTACAAGTGGGTGGTGCTGTCCAACACCACGTTGGGCATCCTGCTGGCCTCGATCAACGCCTCGATCGTGCTGATCTCGCTGCCCGCGATCTTCCGCGGCATCGGCCTGAATCCGCTGGCCCCGGGCAACGTCAGCTACCTGCTGTGGATGCTGATGGGCTACCTCGTGGTCACCGCGGTGCTCGTGGTGCCCTTCGGACGGCTCGGCGACATGTACGGCCGGGTCCGCATCTACAACCTGGGCTTCGTGGTCTTCACCGTGGCCGCGATCGCACTGTCCTTCGACCCGTTCCAACTCGGTGGCGGTGCGATCTGGCTCATCGGCTGGCGCGTGGTCCAAGGCGTCGGCGGCGCCATGCTGATGGCGTCGTCGTCGGCGATCCTCACCGACGCCTTCCCCGCCAACCAGCGCGGCATGGCGCTGGGGACCAACATGGTGGCCGCGGTCGCCGGATCCTTCCTCGGGTTGCTCATCGGTGGCTTCCTGTCCGAGTGGCACTGGAAGGCCGTCTTCTGGGTGGGCGTGCCGATCGGCATCCTCGGCACGATCTGGAGCTACCGCTCACTCAAAGAACTCGGTGTCCGTACCGCCGGTCGGCTCGACTGGGCCGGCACGCTGACGTTCGGGCTGGGCCTGACGGTGCTGCTGATCGGCATCACCTACGGCATCCAGCCCTACGGTGACGCGACCACCGGCTGGACCAGCCCGTGGGTGCTGGGCTCCATCGCCGTCGGCCTGCTGTTGCTGGTGGCGTTCTGCATCGTCGAGTTGAAGGTGTCCTCGCCCATGGTGGACATCCGGCTGTTCAAATCGGCAGCCTTCGGGATGGGCAACCTGGCGGGCCTGATGTCCTCGGTGGGCCGCGGCGGGCTGCAGTTCATGCTCATCATCTGGTTGCAGGGCATCTGGCTGCCGCTGCACGGCTACAGCTTCGAATCCACCCCCTTGTGGGCTGGCATCTACCTGCTGCCGGTCACCATCGGATTCCTGGTCGCCGCGCCGATCGCCGGATCGCTCTCCGACCGCATCGGCGCGCGGCCGCTGACCGTCGGCGGCATGCTGCTGATGGCGGCCACCTTCGTGGCGCTGCTGCTCATCCCGGTCAACTTCGACTACTGGGTGTTCGCGATCCTGGTGTTCCTCAACGGTCTGGGCGGCGGCATCTTCACCGCCCCCAACACGGCGGCCATCATGTCGAGCGTGCCGGCCGACCAGCGTGGCGCCGCCTCGGGTGTGCGATCGACGTTCTTCAACGCAGGCAACTCACTGTCCATCGGCATCTTCTTCTCGCTGATGATCGTCGGGCTGGCCAACACGTTGCCCGCGGCGTTGACCTCCGGCCTGACCCAGCAAGGTGTTTCGGCATCCGTGGCTCAGGATGTGGCGAACCTGCCCCCGGTCGGCAGCCTGTTCGCGGCGTTCCTGGGCTACAACCCGATGGCCGAACTGCTGGCGCCCTACGACGCGTTGCACCAACCGGGCGTGAACGCCGATGTGATCACCGGGCAGACGTTCTTCCCGCAGTTGATCACTGAGCCGTTCCACTCCGGGCTGACCGTGGTGTTCACCGCCGCGGCGGTGATGATGGTGATCGGTGCGGTGGCGTCGATGTTCAGCGCGGGCCGCTATGGGACCGAGGCGGGAGCCGACAATCAGGCCTGAGAGGCGGGAGCCGACAATCAGGCCCGAGAGGCGGGAGCCGACAATCAGGCTTGAGCAGGGCCGCCGGCAACGCACCTACACTCGGGTCGGTGACCACCACACAGCGCCGCGGATTCAACGACGCCATCACGCGATTCTGGAGTTTCGCCGCACCGGCTTATGACCAGGGCTGCCTCCAGCGGTGGGTGTACCGACCCGCCCAGGACGAGGTGATCGCCCAACTGCAGCAGCGCGGTGCCCGTACGATCGCCGACATCGCCTGCGGCACCGGCATCCTGGCCGACCGCATCGAGCGTGAACTGCGCCCGGACGAGGTCTACGGCCTGGACATGTCCGACGGCATGCTGGCCCAGGCGGCCAAGCGATCCGACCGGGTGCGGTGGATGTCGGCGCCGGCCGAAGAACTGCCCTTCCGGGACGGCTTCCTCGATGCGGTGGTGACCACATCGGCTTTTCATTTTTTCGATCAACCGGCCGCCCTCGCGGAGTTCTACCGGGCACTCGCGCCTGGCGGCATGGTGGCCGTGACGACGATGAGTCCCCGCCGGACATTCCTTCCGCTGCACGCCATTTCAGCCGACCTGAGCGCACCCGCCCACAGTCCCACCGAGGACGAGATGCGCGCGCTGTTCGAAATGGCCGGATTCACCGTCGTCGAACAGCACCGGGTGCGGCGGCCGGTGTGGACGCCGATCTCCGACGCCATCACCGTGGGCGTCAAGCCCGCGTAGCCGGCAGGGGATTGCTTTCCCATACGCTGGCAAACGTGACCGAGAACGACGACAGCCCGCTTCAGATTCGTGGTTCGGTGCAACTCCGTCGGGACCGCTGCGCCACCACCACCGCCGACCAACGCCTGCTCGACCGGCGCGGCTCCGCCGATTGGGTGCACACCGATCCGTGGCGCGTGATGCGCATCCAGGGCGAGTTCGTTGACGGTTTCGATGCCCTGGCCGAGATGCCCAGGGCTGTCACGGTTTTCGGATCGGCCCGCACGGTTCCGCATTCGCCGGAGTACCGGTTGGGCGAGGAACTGGGCATCGCGCTGGTCCGAGCGGGCTATGCGGTGATCACCGGCGGCGGTCCGGGCTCGATGGAGGCCGTCAACCGCGGGGCCAGCGAGTCCGGCGGCTACTCCGTCGGACTGGGTATCGAACTGCCCTTCGAACAGCACCTCAACCACTGGGTCGATCTCGGCATCAACTTCCGCTACTTCTTCGTCCGTAAGACCATGTTCGTCAAGTACGCGCAGGCATTCGTGTGCCTGCCGGGTGGATTCGGCACCCTCGACGAACTGTTCGAGGCGCTGACCCTGGTGCAGACCCACAAGGTCACACAGTTTCCGATCATCCTGATGGGCGTCGACTACTGGTCGGGGTTGATCGACTGGATTCGCAACACCATGCTGCGGGACGGCAAGATCTCCGAATCCGATCTGGCGCTGCTCCATTGCACCGACAGCGTGGCAGAAGCCGTCGACCTCATCGCGGCGTCGGCCCGATAGCGGAGAAGTGGTGCCGTCAGGCCGTTGATTCTGCTCCCAGGGCGCGGCCTACTCGCACTTTCGCGCCTTGGGCGCAGAGTCAGCCGGACGGCTCAGCTCAGCTCGACCACGACCGGCGCGTGATCGCTGGGTGCGGTGGTGCCCTTCTTCGGGCGGCGTTCGTCCTTCACGATCTCGGCGTGCGTCACGCGCGAGGCCAGGCCGGGGGAGCCGAGAATGAAGTCGATGCGCATGCCACGGCGCTTCTGGAATGCCAGCTGCGTGTAATCCCAGTAGGTGTAGATTCCCGGACCTTCCGTGAAAGGTCGCACCACGTCGGTGAATTGGGCCTCGTGCATGGCCTGGAAGGCGGCGCGCTCGGGTTCTGACACATGCGTGCGGCCATTGAACGCGGCCATGTCCCAGACATCTTCGTCCTTGGGCGCGATGTTCCAATCGCCGACGAGCGCGATGGGCCGCTCCGGATCCTCTTTGAGCCAGCCTGCGGCGGTATCGCGCAGGGCGGCAAGCCAATCCAGCTTGTAGGCGTAGTGCGGATCCGCCAAGGTACGGCCGTTGGGTACATACAGGCTCCACACGCGTACCCCGCCGCAGGTCGCGCCCAGCGCGCGGGCCTCGGCAGTGGCCTCCGCTGGATCCTTTCCGGGACTACCGCCCCATACGGGTTGGCCCGGAAACCCGATCTCGATGTCGTCGAGGCCGACCCGTGAGGCGATGGCCACGCCGTTCCACTGGTTGAGCCCGACATGGGCCACCTCGTAGCCCAACGCGGCGAACGGCATCATCGGGAACTGCGCATCGGTGCACTTGGTTTCCTGCATGGCCAGCACATCGACATCGGCACGCTCGAGCCAGTCGACCACGCGGTCCGCTCGGGTTCGGATCGAATTGACGTTCCAGGTGGCCAGGCGCATGAGGTTAGAGGTTACGGTCAGCGCGAACCGAGCACGTCCTCGGCCGCGACATAGCGGGTTTGGTGGTGCAGCCGGAATCCCAGTGACGTGTACAGCGCGACGGCCGCGTGGTTGTCGACCTCCACCTGGACGTACGCCCGGCCGGCGCCGGCCTCGACACCCCAGGTCAGCAGTGCCTCGCACACCGCCCGGGCATGGCCCTGCCCGCGATGGGTGGGGGAGACGCGGACCGACGAGATGCCCAGCCAGGCCGTGCCGTCGGGGGCCCTGGTCACAGCGCCGCGGCCGACCGCGCGATCGGGCACCGTCGCGAAGGTGAGCGTCCCGTCCACCACGGCGGTCAGAACGTCGACAGGCACCTCGCGCTCGTAGATCCGCAGCCATTGGGCGTCCGGTTGCTGCGCCAGCGTGACAGTGGGCGGTGCGGCGGGCAGGGGCGCAGGAGGCAGCTCGCGCACCATCACTCGGGCCGGCTTGATTCCGGGAGTGCGTACCGGCAGCAGCCGCTCGGGCAGGGCCAGCCAGGCCGGCAGGTCACGTGCGCGATACCAGTCGAGTACCGCCGACAGATCGGCGATCTGAGCCGAAACATCGAGTGGGATGGCTGAATTGGCGCGACTGGTGACTCCGTGCCCGGCGCGCAGCAGCCAGCCGCCCAGCCATTGGTGCTCCACGCCCGGCCAGGCCAGCGCCGCCGCGTGTTCCAGCGTGCGGACCTCCGAAGCCCGCACCGGGGCGTGCGACAGCTCGCGGACGCTGACGACGTCGGCGGGATCGATGTCGACGAGGTCGCCGGCCTTGGTGCGCAGCAGCAGCGTCGGCTCCAGGCGCTCCAGGTGACCGATGACGTCGGTCAGTGGCTTGGCAGACCCGGCAGGCAGCCGGTAACGAAGGCTGACCCGGGACCCGAGCGCGGGCAGCTCAGACATCGGTGCCTGACATCAGTGACCGAACGGGTCGGGAACCTCGCCCGGCATCCAGGACAGGCCGGGAACACCCCAGCCGTTGCGCTTGACGGTCTTCTTGGCGGCCCGGGCATACCGGCCCACGAGCCGATCGATGTAGAGGAAACCGTCGAGGTGCCCGGTCTCGTGCTGCAGCATCCGGGCAAACAAGTCGGTGCCCTCGAGAACGACCGGTGAACCGTCGGCGTCGAGCCCGGTGACGCGCGCCCAGTCGGCCCGGCCGGTCGGGAAATTCTCGCCAGGCACGGACAGGCAGCCTTCCTCGTCGTCGTCGGGGTCCGGCATCGTCTCGGGAACCTCGGAGGTCTCCAGCACCGGGTTGATGACGACTCCGCGGCGGCGTGTGGTCTGGCCGCGCGTCGGGGCGCAGTCGTAGACGAACAACCGCTTGGCCACGCCGATCTGGTTGGCGGCCAAGCCAACCCCGTTGGCGGCGTCCATGGTGTCGAACATGGACTGGATGAGTTCGGGCAGGTCTGCCGGGAGTGACCCGTCCGGGCCGACCGGCACCGGCTCGGTCGGGGTGTGCAGAACGGGATCTCCGACGATGCAGATCGGTACGACAGCCATGGGGAAAGCTTAAGTGGGCAAGCCTTCTCACCCGACTCGCGGGTTTATGTGTCACGGCGAGCCAGCAAGCCGTGGTTGAATAAGCGCCGAACCACAGCGATGTCATTTCTCAAGTGTCGGAAGGGTCCAGGGAGCAATATGGACGGCGCCATGGCGCGGACTGAGCAATCCGGGGACGACTCTGAACTGAGCGATGGGCTCACCCGGCGCGAGCACGATATTTTGGCCTTCGAACGCCAATGGTGGAAGTACGCCGGCAGCAAGGAAGACGCGATCAAAGAGCTGTTCTCGATGTCGGCCACGCGGTACTACCAGGTGCTCAACGCCCTGGTCGACCGCCCCGAGGCGTTGGCGGCCGATCCGATGCTGGTCAAGCGGCTGCGCCGGATGCGGGCGAGCCGTCAGAAGGCGCGGGCCGCGCGGCGGCTCGGCTTCGATATCACTACCTAAAGGTCACGCAATGAGGGATCGGGCGGTTCGCTCGATACAGTGGTGGCGATGAATCAGCGAGACTCCTCCGGGCTACCCCTGCGCGCCATGGTCATGGTGCTGCTGTTCCTGGGGGTCGTGTTCCTGCTGGTCGGGTTCCAGGCGCTCGGCTCCGACGACGACTCTTCGGACCAGTCGTCGCCTGTGGCCACCACGACCGCCACGACCACCACGAAGACATCGGCAAAGGCCGCACCCGCATCAGAGGCCAAGGCCGACGTGCGCGTGTACAACATCTCCGATGTCGCCGGCGCGGCCGAGACCACGGCCAACCGGCTGCGTGAGGCGCGCTGGAACGTCACCGAGACCGGCAACCTGACACTGGAAGGCGTCGCCGGTACCACGGTGTTCTTCGGTGAGACCTCGGGTGAGAAGGAAGCCGCCGAAGCCGTGGGCAAGGCGATCCAGGCACCCGTCGAGCCCCGACGCCCGGAACTTCTCGAGCAACCACCGGGCGTGATCGTGGTAGTCACCGGCTAGGCTTTGGGCCATGCTGAAGTCCGTCAGTGTTGCCATTCTGTTCGCTGCCCCCGTTGTCGCAATGAGCGCCTGCAGTCCGCCCGGACAGGTGCCGTCCGACACGCCCGGCACCACCCCGGCGATCTGGACCGGATCGCCTTCGCCCTCGGCTGCTCCCGGTGAGCAGGGCGGCGGGCACGGTGCACCGGCCACGAGCGGCGGAGAGACCCTCACAGCAGAGCTGAAGACTGCCGACGGGACGTCCGTGGCAACCGCCGACTTCCAGTTCGCCGATGGCTTCGCCACCGTCACCGTCGAGACCACGGCGCCGGGCAAGCTGGCTCCGGGATTCCACGGCCTGCACATCCACTCGGTCGGCAAGTGTGAGGCCAACTCCGTGGCACCGACCGGCGGTGCGCCCGGCGACTTCAACTCCGCCGGAGGCCATTTCCAGGTGTCCGGGCACAGCGGCCATCCCTCCAGCGGTGACCTGAGCTCGCTGCAGGTCCGGGCTGACGGCTCGGGCAAGCTCGTGACCACCACCGACGCCTTCACCGCCGAGGATCTGCTGGGCGGCGCCAAGACAGCGATCGTCATCCACGAGAAGGCCGACAACTTCGCCAACATCCCGCCGGAGAAGTACCAGCAGGTCGTCGGCGGCGCACCCGGTCCCGATCAGGCGACCTTGGCGACCGGCGATGCCGGAAGTCGGGTGGCGTGCGGTGTTATCGGCGCCGGCTGACAGCCGTATCGATTTCGCCGGGTCGCCCCGGCCCACTGTCGGCGTCGAATGGGAGTTCGCTCTCGTCGACGCCGACACTCGTGATCTGAGCAACGGCGCCGCCGAGGTGATCGCCGAGGTCGGCGAGACCCCGCACGTGCACAAGGAGTTGCTGCGCAACACCATCGAGATCGTCACCGGAATCTGCGAGAACACCGGCGAGGCGATGGACGACCTGCGCGGCACCCTCGGCCCCGTGCGCAAGATCGTGCACGAACGCGGCATGGAACTGTTCTGCGCGGGCACCCACCCGTTCGCGAAATGGTCGGCGCAGCAGCTGACCGACGCGCCGCGGTATGCCGAGCTGATCAAACGCACCCAGTGGTGGGGTCGGCAGATGCTGATCTGGGGCGTGCACGTGCACGTCGGCATCTCTTCGGCGCACAAGGTGATGCCGATCATCTCCTCGCTGCTCAACCAGTACCCGCACCTGCTGGCGCTGTCGGCGTCGTCACCGTTCTGGGACGGTGAGGACACCGGATACGCGAGCAACCGGGCGATGATGTTCCAGCAGTTGCCCACCGCCGGCCTGCCGTTCCAATTCCAGACCTGGCCCGAATTCGAGGGCTTCGTCCACGATCAGAAGAAGACCGGCATCATCGATCATCTCAACGAGATTCGTTGGGACATCAGGCCCTCGCCGCACCTTGGCACCGTCGAGGTTCGGATCTTCGACGGGGTGTCGAACGTGCGCGAGCTCGGTGCGCTCGTCGCGCTGACCCACTGCCTGATCGTCGATCTGGACCGCCGCCTCGACGCAGGCGAGCAGTTGCCCACCATGCCGCCGTGGCACGTGCAGGAGAACAAGTGGCGGGCGGCCCGCTACGGCCTGGACGCCGTGATCATCCTCGATGCCGACAGCAATGAGCGGTTGGTCACCGAAGACCTCGACGAATTGCTGAATCACCTTGAGCCGGTGGCCAAATCACTCGGTTGCTCCGACGAGCTCGCCGCGGTGACCGACATCTACCACGGCGGCGGCTCGTATCAACGGCAGCGCCGGGTGGCCGAGGAAAGCGACGGCGACCTCCGCGAGGTCGTCGACGCCCTGGTCGGCGAACTTCGGCTGTAACCCGCGCCGGCGCCTGCCGTTGATTGACTGAACCGGAGGCGAGGACGATCCTGGCCGAATGACGGTCTCACCGATGTTTCCTCTCGAAGTGGCGATGCTGCCCGGCCAGGAACTACCGCTGCGGATCTTCGAACCGCGCTATGTCGCCATGGTCAGCGACTGTATGGCCATGCCGGAGCCGTCTTTCGGAGTGGTGCTGATCTCGGCCGGCCGCGAGGTGGGCGGTGGTGACCGGCGGTGCGACGTCGGGGCGCTGGCCAAGATCGTGGACTGCCAAGAACTCGGTGTCGGAAAGTACCGGCTGCTGTGTGTGATGGGTGAGCGGATCCGGGTGCAGCGCTGGCTCGACGACGACCCGTATCCACGTGCCGAGATCGAACTGTGGCCCGACGACGCCGACGGGCCGGCGGACCCGGCCCGCATCAGCGATGTCGAAGACCGGATGGTGGCCCTGCTCGACCGGATCGGCGAGGCCCGAGGCACACCGATCCGCAGCCGCGAGATCGTGGAGTCCGCCGGAGTGGATCCGGAGAACCGCTTGTACGCCTTGGCCGCTCGGCTGCCCATCGGACAGGCGGACCGCTACTCGCTGCTGGAGGCCCCGTCCGAGGCGGCCCGCGTCGAGGTCCTCAGCGAGGCCGTGGACAACGTCACCGCCATCGTGGAATTCCAGCTCTCGGAGTAGTGAGCCATGCGGCAATGAAATTGCTGCTCATCGATGCCATCACGCTCACTGCGTTCAGTAACTGTGCCCCGTGATTGGTTCTCCGTGGATTTCTCACAGACTCTTCCCGCCAGCGTGGGGCCACGGCGAAACTAATCGTCCACCTCATTTCCGATGTTCGCGCGAGTAACGCTGTGGTGGAGATTTCGCGATTCCACCGCCACAGCGTTACTGGCGCGAACGCCAAACCGGTGCAGGTGCGTACTCGGGTGCAACATCCTCGGTGCCCAGCCGATTACGGGCGACTCGTGGGGTTGCCAAACGAAGACACTGTGGCGAATCTGCAGGCTTTTGCGGCAGATTCGTCGATTCACCTCGAGAAACTACAGGTTCGCCACAGGGACCCGCACCCTACATATGACCGGCAGTTTCGGTCAGAACACCCTCGACGAACTCGGTCGGCATGGTGCCGCCGGTGATGTCTGCGGGTATTGAGCGGTGGTAGCGCGCCATCAGATCATCGGCAGGCAGCGCCGCCACCTCCCAACAACGTTCGCTCAGCCACTCGGCGACATCGGCGCGGTCCTCGATGAACCAGAGTGCCTCCGGATCGGGCATGTCGTCCCCGGACTCGGCCGCCTCCTCGCGCATCTGGGCGATCTGCTCACGGCGTCGGGTCAGGTTCTCCTCGGAGAAGAAGCCTTCACCGAACGCCTCGACCGCGATTCGGCTGTCCCGTGCCGACAGTTCGGTGATGCGCTCGAAGAGGAGGTCCTGCGCCTCGGCGGGAAGGTAGGGCAGCAGGCCTTCGACCGACCACGCCGTCGGCTCGGTGGGGTCGAAACCCGCGTCCCGCAATGCCTTCGGCCAGTCCTGGCGCAGGTCGACGCCGACCGTCACGTGCCGGGCCTTCGGGGCAATCCGGTGGGCCGCGAGGACCTCCTCCTTGAACTGCAGCACCTGCGGTTGGTCGATCTCGAACACCACGCTGTCGTGGATCCACGGCAACCGCCAGGCGCGGGCGTCGAGCCCGGCCGCCAGGATCACCGACTGGCGGATACCCGCTGCGCCAGCGGCTACGAAGAACTCGTCGAACCACTTGGTCCGTGATGCGGCGTAATTGCCGATGGTGCGAATCCGCTGGGCCATCGCGCCGGTGGGCGGACGCCAGCCCCGCGCGGCCGCGGCGTCCAGAAACAGCTGCGCACACGGGTCGGTGAACAACGGGGAATCCGAGGCGGTCTCGTTGGCGCGAGCCAGTGCCACCCCGAGTGCGGTTTCGCCCACGCTCTCGGTGATTTCCCAGCTGTCGTCGTCAGTTCTGGCCATCGTCCTCAGTCTGCCCGAACTCGGCCATCTCGTCGCGGGTCAGCAGATCGTCGCGGATGGTCTGCTCCCGATAGGCCAGTTGTCCGACCCGGTTGGCCACCACCGGTGCGGTGATCAAGGTGAACAGCCCCGTGAGGATCACCATGCCGACATCGGCGTGACCGCGCAGCCGTATCGCCGCGCCCGCCAGCACCAGCAGCAGACCGAGCACCTGTGGCTTGGTGGCCGCGTGCATGCGGGACAGCGTGTCGGGAAAACGTACAACGCCGATCGCGGCCGTCAACGCCAGCGTCGACCCACTGAGAACCAGTACGGCGGTGATGATGTCGAGCACGTTCATCGCTGCCCCCGGCGTGACCGCGGCCGCGGGTCATCGGTGTCGGGAACACGGAAGCGGGCCACACTCACCGAGCCGACGAAGCTGATCAACGCCAGCGCGGTCAGGCTGTAGGTGACCGTGGCGTCGAGGCTGAACGCCGCCCACGTGCCGATGCCGCACATCGTCAACGCGATCAGGGTGTCCAGCGCAACCAGGCGGTCCAACGTGCTCGGCCCGGCCAGCACGCGGAACATGGTGATCGAGGCTGCCGCGGTCAACATGACCGCGGCGATGATCCATACGGTGGTCATGTGTTTCCCGCCTCCCGCTCGGCCGACGGTTGCCAATCGCTGTCCCGCTCGAACGCCGCCACCAGCAGCCGTTCGACCTGCTCGACCTGACGGTAGAACCGCTGCACCGTGCTGTCCGAGCCGACGTCGATGAGGTGAATGTAGAGAATCCGGCGGGACTGGTCGATCTCCAGCACGATCGAGCCGGGGATCAGGTTGAAGATGTTCACCGCGAGCGCCAGCACCAGGTCAGATTTCAGGTCCAGGTGGGCACGCAGCACTGCGACCAGCGGCGGGGGACCCGGCCGGATCGCCATCCAGGCCACCTGAAACGACGAGAGCACCAGGTAATAACCCACCAGCACAACAAGTTTCAGCAGCGACAGCAGGTGGAGTTTGCCTTCGACCGGCACTGAGGGCAGCGGCAACAGGACGGTGATGACCACCGCAACCACGAGGCCGCTGGCCATGTTGGCGACCGAGATGTGGCCCCACAGCAGCACCCAGACCATCATCAGGAAGCACAGCAGCCAGATCCGCAGCGCCGTGTGCCTCAGCTGCGGCCTCTTGTCCGCCGAATCGCTCATCAGGCCGGTCCTCCCAGCACCGCCGAGACGTACTCGCCACGGTCGAGCACCTCGGCCGCCGAGCGTTCGGCGTAGCCGAAGATCGGGCCGGCCGCGATCGTCAGTATCAACCCCACCGCGATCAGCGCGGCGGTCGGCACCAACATGCCGACCGGCATGCGTCCCACGCTGTCACGATCGGCGAACTCGATGTCCTCGGCGTCGTCGAGCAACACAGCCGGTGCCGCTGCGGACAGATGTCCTTCGGGGGCGTCGGCCCGGGCCCGCCAGAACGCCTTGGTCCACACCCTGGCCACCACATACAGGGTCAACAGGCTGGTGACGACGCCGCCGGCGACCAGCGTCCAAGCCAGCGCCGACCCGTTCGCGGCCCCCGCCTCCATCAGCGCCACCTTCCCGATGAAGCCCGAGAACGGCGGGATACCACCCAGATTGAGTGCGGGGACGACGAACACGAAGGCCAGTACCGGGCTGGCGGCGGCCAGGCCGCCGAGCCGGTTCAGCGTGGACGCGCCCGCCTGGCGCTCGATCAGCCCGACCACGAGGAACAGCGTCGTCTGCACCACGATGTGGTGGGCGACGTAATAGATCGCACCCGACATGCCCAGCTGATTGCCCAGCGCGACGCCGAACACCATGTAGCCGATGTGGCTGACCAAGGTAAACGACAGCAGCCGCTTGATGTCGCTCTGCGCGATGGCACCCAGGATGCCGATCACCATCGTGAGCAGCCCTGCCACCAGCAGCACCGAATCCAGGCTGCCGCCGGGGAACAACAACGCGTGAGCCCGGATGATCGCGTACACACCGACTTTCGTCAGCAACCCGGCGAACACCGCGGTGACCGGAGCCGGGGCCGTCGGATAGGAGTCGGGCAACCACGTCGACAGCGGGAACACCGCGGCCTTGATGCCGAACGCCACCAGCAGCACCGAGAACAGCGCGTTGCGGGTACCGGCGGGAACGTCGTCGAGGCGCACGGCCAACTCGGCCAGGTTCAGTGTTCCGGTGGCCGCGTAGACCAGTGCGATGCCGATCAGGAAGATCAGCGACGACACCATCGAGACCATCACGTAGGAGATGCCGGCCCGGACCCGCTCCTCGCTGGCGCCGATGGTCAGCAAGACGAAGCTCGCCGACAGCAGCACCTCGAAACCCACGAACAGGTTGAACAGGTCCCCGGCCAGGAACGCCGTGCACACTCCGGCCGAGAGCACCAGGTAGGTGGGCATGAAGATCGACACCGGCTGGCGTTCGTCGCCGTCGCGGATACCCTGCCCGATGGCGTAGGCGACGACCGCCAGCAGCACGATCGAGGACACCAAAAGCATCATGGCCGAGAGCCGGTCGACCACCAGGGTGATGCCCAGCGGGCCCATCCCCGGCACGCTCTGCCCCCAACCTCCGACATGCAGCACCAGCGTGCCGTCGCGATCGGCCAGGTACACCAGCGCCGCGCACACCGCGACGACGGCCACCAGGGCGATCTGGGTGATCAACCGCTGCAGCCGCGGCCGGCGTCCGGCGACGAGGGTCGCCGCGGCAGCGAGCGCCGGAATCAGCACCGGCAGCGGGATCAACGCCTGGGCCGTCATTTGGAACCCTCGAATCCCGGTAGCGCGTCGAGTTCGTCGGGTGCGTCGGTGTCGCGGCTGGCATCGGGCTGGGGGATGCCGTCGGCGGAGCCGGACTCGAGATCGTCGGCGCCGGCCTGCTGCGAGACGCGGGTGTCCTCGGGATCGTTGCTGACCTCTTCGACCGTCGTCAGCCGGTAGGACCGGTAGGCCAGGGCCAGCACGAAAGCCGCGATGCCCATGCTGATGACGATGGCCGTCAGGATCATGCCCTGCGCCAGTGGATCAGCCGTGGTGGTGGCGCCGTTGCTGGTACGCCCGCGGATCGGCGGATTGCCACCCGCACCGCCGACGGTGAGGATCAGCAGGTTGACCGCATTGCCGATCAGCAACAGCCCCAACAACATTCGGGTCAGATTGCGCTCGAGCAGCAGATATACCCCGGCGCTGGTCAGGCCGCCGATGATGATCAGCGGAATCAGGAAGGTCGTCATCGCGCCACCGCCTTCGACGTCGGGGAAACCGTGGCCGTCTCCACGTCCACCCGCGCGCCGAGGCTGCGCAGCACATCGAGTACCAGGCCGACCACGATGAGATACACACCGAGGTCGAAGAACAGTGCGGTCACCAGTTTGACGTGACCGAACACCGGAAGGTCGAACTGCAACACCGCCGACGACAGCGCGGGCGCACCCAGCAGGATCGAGGCGACGGCCGTGCCGGCCGACAATCCCAACCCCGTGCCGAGGATCTTGCCCGCATCCAGCGGCAGGGTCTCACCCAGTTCGTAACGGCCGCCGGCCAGATACCGCAGCACCAACGCCAGACCGGCGGTGAGCCCGCCCGCGAAACCTCCGCCGGGTGTGTTGTGCCCGGCGAAGAAGAAGTAGATGGACAGCACCATGATGAGCGGGAAGATCACCCGCGTCGCGACTTCCAGAACCAGTGACCGGTGCCGCGGATCGCGCATCTCCGAACCCCGCAACCACGTCACGTCACCGATGGCCGGGCTGTAGGCACCGACCGGCCCGATGTCGGGTTGCCCGGCGGCCGTACTGACCCGCGGGGCGGCGCCGAACCGGCGGTGCCGGAACACCAGCGAGGCGACGCCGGTCGCGGCCACCAGCAGCACCATGATCTCGCCCATGGTGTCCCAGGCTCGGATGTCGACCAGCAGCACGTTGACGGTGTTGGCGCCCTGGCCGCGGTAGTACGCGGCATCCGGGAGCAGCTCCGCGATGCCCGCGCCGGTGCGTGCGGCCATCGCATACACGGCCAGTGTGGTGACAGCGGCGCCCACAGTCAGGGCCAACAGGATTCGCGGCACGCGGTTGCGCGCGATGTTGGTGGCATCGGCCTCGGCCGGCAGAATCCGCAGCACCAGCACGAAGATCACCAAAACCAGTGTCTCGACCAGGAATTGGGTCAGCGCCAGATCGGGCGCGCCGTGGAAGGCGAAGATGGCGCCGCACCCGTAACCCGTCACGCCGACCAGCAGCACCGCGGCCAGGCGGTTGCGCATCACGATCGCCCCGATCGCGGCGGCCAGCATCAACAACCCGACCACCACCTGCAGCGGCGTGTCCCACAACGCGAAAACGGGCCGGTCCCGCATTCCCAGCGCCAGCGTCGCAATCGGCAGCGCCACCAACGTGCACAGGATCACCGACTGCGTGGCGGGTAGTGAGCCACGCTGGGTCGAGCCGGTCAAGCGCAGCGAAAGTACGTCCAGCCCACGGATGGTGGCGTCGTACATGCGGTCGGCGTTGCCCAGCGGTTGATAGGCGAAGCGCGTCCGCGGCAAGCGGCGACGGACCAGGAATGCCACGGTACCCACCACCAGGACCAACGCCGACAACAGCAACGGCAGGCCCAGCCCGTGCCACAACGCCAGGTGATAGCCGGATCCGCCGGGCATCGTGTCGGCATACTCGTCGAGCACCGAGTCCAACCCGGCCGGCCACAGGCCGAACAGCAGACCGGCCGCTGCCAAGATCGCCGGTGCGACCAGGAAAGTCGTTGGGGGACGGTGCATTTCGGCCACCCGCGGGCTGGGATCCGGCAACCCTTTGCCGGCGAAGGCTCCCCACATGAACCGCAGGCTGTAGATGGTGGTGAACACCGAGCCGATCACGATGCAGGCCAGTACATATGGCGCCGCGACACCAAGCGCAGGACTGTGCGCCACGGTCTCCAGGTCGGCTTCCTTGGCCACGAAACCGAAGAACGGCGGGAGGGCGGCCATGCTGGCGGTGGCGCCGATCGCGATGACGAGAAGCGGTCGATGCCGCCGGCCCAGCCCCGCAAGCCGACGGATGTCGCGCGTGCCGGTGGCATGGTCGATCACGCCGACCACCATGAACAATGCCGCCTTGAACATCGCATGCGCACATAGCATGGCCAGCCCGGCCAGCATCATGTCGCTGCCGCCGGCGCCGACCATCACGGTGATCAGACCCAGCTGGCTGACCGTGCCGAACGCCAGGATCAGTTTCAGGTCGTACTCACGGACCGCGCGCCATCCGGCCAACATCATGGTCGCCAGGCCGAGGCCCACCACCATGGGCCGCCAGAACGACGTGTCGGCAAATCCGGGCGTCATCCGTGCCACCAGGTAGACGCCGGCCTTCACCATGGCCGCGGCATGCAGGTAAGCGCTCACCGGGGTGGGGGCGGCCATCGCACCCGGCAGCCAGAAGTGCAGCGGCACGATGGCCGACTTGGACAGGGCGCCGACGAGGATCAGGGCCACCCCGACGGCGGCCGCCGTCCCGGTAGGAGGCGCGGCGATCAATTCGGAGAGCAGGTAGGTGCCGGCCAGGTTGCCCAGCACGACGATGCCGACCAGCATGGCCAGGCCGCCGAAGGTGGTCACCAGTAGTGCCTGGGTGGCGGCCCGGCGGCTGGTGGCCCGCTCGGCGTAGTGGCCGACCAGCAGGAACGACAACACCGTCGTGGTTTCCCAGAAGATGTACAGAACCAGCATGTTGTCGCTGACGACCAGGCCGAACATGGCACCGGAGAACGCCACCAGCTCGGCGGCGAAGCTGGGTAGCCGTTTCTCGATCTTTCCGTCGTGGTGATGGAAGTACTCGGCGCAGTAGAAGAGGACGAGCGCCCCGATGGCTAGCACCAGCACACTCATGATCGCTGCGAGGGAGTCGAACCGCAGCGTGATGTCCATCGACAGTTCGTCGACCCACGGGATGTTCAGGGTGGGCACGTGCTCGGCGTCGGGCCAGTTCGCCGCGACCCAGCCCAGGGAACCCAGGGGCACCAGCGCGAGAGGATAGAACGCCATCCGCCCCCATTTGGCCACCAGAAGTGGCGCCAGCGCGGTCGCGACCGCGTGGGCGAGCAGAACGGCGAGCATGGCACTCCGATCGGGTTGGGGTCGGGGTGTCAGCCTTATATGGCTTTCGGGCTTTGGTTACCCATTCTACGTGGGCCGTTGTGGCTCCGATCAGCGTGCAGAGCCGCGGCGCGCGACCGGATCGAAATCTCTTGGCAGCCAGAAAGGTTCTGATGGGGGTGGCACCAAGACCGGGCCGAGAAACAGCTTCAGGGCGGACACACCCTCAAACTGATCGCGTCATCCGATCCGCGCCGGGCGCGTCGCACCGTGAGCCAACACCGGAATGGCATGTGAGGCCACGCCGATACCCCAACCCATGATCGGCCAGACCGGCCAGAAGTACCAGCCGCCACCGCCGAGCCCGACGGCCAGCCAGATGCCGAGCATGAGCAGCGACCCGGCGAGGTAGGCGGCCAGATGGATCCGGACGCTCAACCGGGCAGCGCGCTGTTGGGCGGCGTGGCGTCGGGGATCGTTACGCCGGAGTCTGTTGACGGGGAGATCGGCTGTCAGTTGGCGTAGCTCGCCGGTGGTCTGCGCTTGGAAGGCCGACTGCAGCCGATCCTCGTATTCGGGCATGGTCAGATAGCCCTGGCTGAGGGCCTGGCCGAGGTCATTGGCGGTCCGCTCACGCTCCCGGTCCCCGGCGCGCGCAGTTTCTACGGTGGGTAGGGCGGTGTCGGCCATCTCAACTCCCGTGAATCTAGTCGGTGACTAGTTACACCTTCCCACTTGAACTTGCCACCGTCAAGATGCTGTCGTGGCCGCTTCCTTCTCCGCCAGCTCGCGCAAAGTGAGCAGCTGTTTGCGCATCATCACCACATCGCCGAGTGCCAGCGCCCAGCCGATGATCCGCGGGCCCGCGAACCGGACTCGCACGTGTAACCGTGTGCTCTCTCCGGTCTGGGCCCGCACCGCGTAGGTGACCGCGACCCTCCCGGACTGCAACGTCACGTGCTCATCCTCGACGAACGAGCGCAGGGTGAACATCTCCATGAAGCGTTGGCCGATCTCGAGCCGCGTGAGTTCTGGATCCCGTGTGCGTGGGCTGCGCCGGCCGATGTTGTCGAGCAGGTCGTAGCTGTACGGCGCAACTCGAAGCTGGCACAGCCAGGCGAACACGGTGGCCGGTGGGGCGTCGATGCTGATGGCCCGGTCCGCTGATATCGCGGCGTCGGATGCGAGCGCGTCGCATGGCAGTTTGGCGGCACATTCACTCGCCGTGGCGCCCCAATTCAGGCTCACGCCAGCACGTCCGGGCGTGGGCGCAATTGTCCCGCAATGCGTTTGAGCGTCTGGCGGACCGCAACCTTGTGGGCTCCCGAGCTGATCACCAGGGCGCGGTAGATCTTGCCGTGGAGGCCGGGGAACGCGGCCCAGCTCTGTGACCGCACCCGGGTGCGGTGCGGGCCCAGGTCATCCAGTTCAAAGACCCACTCGTAGATCGAGAACGGGTGACGGCCCTTGAGGACCAGGCGTTGACGCGGCGTGCACTCGCCGATTGCGAAGCCGAACGGGGCGCGAGGCTCGGCGGGGTCACCGCACATCGCGCGTAGTACGGCGGCCCATGTCGTAGCGGCGTCGGCGTCGACGGTTGTGGCATGCTCATCGATATAGGGTAAACGTTCCATATAGAAGGACTGTACTAGATCATGGCACCGCCGCGGAAGCATGAAACCGATGCGATCTTGGATGCGACGCGGGCGCTGGTGCTTGCCGAAGGGCCAAGGGCCGCAAGCGTTGCGGCAATCGCCAAGGTCAGCGGGGCTCCGGCGGGCACGTTGTATCACCGGTTCGGCAACCGCAATGGCGTATTGACCGCGGCCTGGCTGCGGGCGTTGGAGCGGTTTCAATCCCGCGCGATGGCGGCGAGTGGCGAGAGCCCGGTCGAGGCGGCGGTGGCGATGGGGGTGGCGGCCGTGGACTTCGCGCGTTCGGTTCCCGAGGATGCCCGCCTGTTGTTGACCATCCGGCCGCGCGACCTGCTCGACGGCGCGCCCGATGCAGAATTCACCGCGACGCTCGCCGCGATGAACGCCCCGCTGGTGGAGCGGCTACGCGAGTTGGCCCGGGCGATATTCGGCGATGACGATCCCCGCTCGATGGATGCCATGGCGCGTGCCGTCGTCGACCTGCCCTATGCCGCGGTGCGCCGCCACGCCAACTCCGCTGAGCTGCCGGCCTGGATGGAGGAGGACCTGGCCGAGGCTGTGCGGAAGTTGTTGACGGTTGGGTGAATTGGTCGTGGGGGTTGGGAATGTGGTGTGCCGGACACTGTGGCGAATGTGCAGTCTGTTGGGCTGATTTCGGCATTTCATCGCAACAGAGTGCATGTTCGTCACAGTGCGCTGCAGGAGTGTTGCGGCGCGAGTTGGCTCAGGGATTAGCGGTTGGCCCGCTCAACGCGGGGGCATCTGGCCGTCGAGGTTGGCGCCCTCATGCTGATCGGTAGTGGTGTAGTCGGTGGCAGCCTGCCTGAGCTTCACGGCCAGGTCGGTCGAGATCAGATGCATCTTCCCGGCCGCTTCGCGGCGAGATGCTTCTGCCGATTGCAGCGCCATCGCTGTCGCATAGCAGACAAGGCCATGGCTCTGGAAGACATGGGCCGACGCCCCGTCGGGCGCGGATTTCGCCTTCTCGATCTGAGACGCGGCTTCCTCTTGAGGCACCGATTTCAAGCGGATGTCGTCGGAGACTTTCAGGGCAGGCTGTGTCATCGCGGTGCCTTACTTGTGTCGGGACGAGGGAAGGAAATCACTGCGGCGCCGGGCCGAAGCCGCCGCCGGGGATTTCGGCGGTAGATGTCAATGCATCGTAGTCGTGGGTAATCTTGTCTATCTGAGCTGCATTCGCTTTGCCTTCGTGGACCGTGTTCTCCACTCGGTCCATCGCGAACGGCACGGTCGCCATTACTGAGGCAGCTTCGAAAGCTAAGGATATTGCTGGTCCGCCAGGTCCCCAGAACTTCATTGCGATTGCTGCTGGAATGCATAGGGCGAGCGCCGTCTGGCGTTTCGATACAAAGTCGCGTGCTTTTTGGACCTGGTCGGCCTCTGTGAAGAGCACCGCTTGAATCGCACGGTCGTAACTTGCCATATTGTTCGCACGGTCTTGCTGTTCGGTAGTCCGCGCACCGTAAGCATCCGATGCATCGCCCTGCCAGTCAGGCGGTGGTGCAGCGGTGCCAAGTGTCTGATGGGCGACGTCGAATTGATCGGCACCTCGGCCGAATCGTTCGCCGTCCTCCGGCCTGCCAAAACCCAGCGTATTGCTGGCGATTGTCAGCATGATCAGGCCGCCGTTGATGATCGGCGTACTTGCGGCAGCGGCATACTTGGCCGGACCGACTGACGCGAGAGTTTGCATCATTCCGGTGAAGTCGCTGGCAATGCCAGCCATCGCCCACGGAACGCTGGAACTCGCCCCGGCGACGTGGTCAGCGGCGCCCCCAAGGTAGTTACCACCCATGTAGACCGCATTCACGATATTCAAGGTGCCCATGAGGTGTTCCGTTTCGCTGATGGCGCCGTGGACTGTGCCCCAACGCCGTGATCACGGGTTAGCTCGGAAGACCCTAACACCGCGACTGTGCCCTGGAACGCACCAAATTGTGCATCGAGCACGACACCTGGTCCGATCAGCGCTTGGCGTTTGGACTCCCACCTGCCTGCATCGCGTGGATCCGGTCGAGCGCGCGTCCGTCGGTGAGCTCGTCGCGTTTTTCAGGGTGGCGCCAGTAGAACCGCATCAACTCGATGAGGGCAGTGCCTTTCGGGGTGTAGCTGCCCGGCGAGTCCATCGCCAGTACCGAACCATCCTTCATGGTGATCACCATGGGGGTCCAGAAGCGTTCCTCCGTGGGGAGCTTGTCTGTCACTGAGGCGATGTCGTCCCACTGTCCAGAGTGCAAACAACCAAGATTGACAAACTTGAACTTCTCGGCAGTGAGCAGCATGTAGCTGGTACCCCCTTGCCGCTTGAATACGAACCAGAACCATCCGGCAACCAATCCGGTGGCGCCGAAGGCGATGGGGAAGACTTGGGCGACTCCCTCGGGTAGCGGTAGGTAGAGCCAGCCAGACATCCATGCGATCACCATCGATAAGCCAGATAGTGCTAGGGCGGCGTTAGATCTCCGCTGACTCGCCTCTACGCGACTATCCGGGCGTAATACCGTGCCCGATTCGTTGAGTTTCGCATCGATCGCCGCATTTTTCGATGCCGCCAACTGGGTGGCTACAAACAACCAGGTGGCAAGAAGCCCAACCGCGATCACTGCGGTGACGAAGGCCGAATGTTTGATCGCGATAAATGCCCAGATGCCGCATACCACCGCAAGAATGAGGTTGAGCGTGATGCCAAATCGCCTGCTGAAGTTTTCCATTTAGCCCCTCATGTGTGCCCGCAGTTCTGTGGGTATCGTCTGGCCCATGGATGATACGGCCGAAGTCTCAAGGGTTGTCGCAGCCAGTCGGGAGATCGCCGCACCAGCGGAGGTCATCTTCGAGTTGATCGCCGACCCTTCACAGCAGCCTCGGTGGGATGGCAATGAGAATCTGGCAGAGGCTGCGTCGGGGCAGCGGGTTCGTGCGGTCGGGGACGTCTTCGTCATGACGATCAGCCAGGGCGGAGACCGTGAGAACCGGATCGTTGAGTTCGAGGAAGGCCGGCGGATCGCTTGGCGGCCATCGGAAGTCGGCAAGGAACCGCCTGGTCACTTGTGGCGTTGGGAGCTGGAACCGTTGGGGGACAATCGAACCCTCGTCACCCACACCTACGACTGGACGCAGTTGAACGACGAGAAGCGGTTGGTGCGCGCGCGGGCGACCACCGCGGACAAGCTGCAGGGATCGATCGATCGACTGGCATCGATCGCCGAGTAGTCAAAGTCGCATTTGTCTCGGTGGTCACGGCTCGGCAAGCACGTGCCGTTGTGCCCGCCTGTGCGCGACAATCGAGCGACTATCGCCACACGCGTCATGGTGGCACCTTTGGTCACGAGCGCGGTGTTTACTTCCATCGCGTGGACACCGTTTTGCCTCGTGTGCCACAGATTTCGGCGTGCCCACCTTCAGCGACAGTGTCGCTCGTAGTCGGGCACTGGACTGGTGATTCTGTCGGGGTGCCCGTTATCCGAAGTGGCAGATGAGGTTGCGGGGTGCGGGGCCAGTGGTATTCAAGTGGTTCAGGAGGCGATTGTCGCTCGATTGTCGCGCATAGCCGGGCAGGTCGAGTACCCCTTCCGCCGCCGTGGCTGCTGGTGCATACGGGACCGCGGTGAAACCTCGCGACGGATGTGCCGCGTAACCGGGAGCGCCGGACCCAGCAAGGGAGCGGCCACGCGCGTGCCGGTGACGACGACGCTCAGGTCGACAGCGTCACCGTCCCGCGGCGAACTCCCGCAAGGATTCCACCTGCGCCGCGTCCAGTGACGGCCGCACGGTGTCACGGGCTTTCGCCACATCAGCAGCGGTGACGTCGGCCGCGTCGATGGACCGGCGCATCGCCGTCAACGCCGCTTCGCGCAACAGGGCCACGCAATCGGCCGCGCTGTAGCCATCCAACTCAGTAGCCAGGGAGTCGAGGTCGACATCAGCGGCCAATGGAATGGATTTGCCTGAGGTACGCAGGATTTCGCGGCGCGCCTCGGCATCGGGGGGTTCGACGAACACCAGCCGCTCCAGCCGGCCCGGCCGCAGCAGCGCGGGGTCGATGAGATCAGGGCGGTTCGTGGCCCCCAGCACGACGACGTCGCGCATCGGTTCTATGCCGTCGAGTTCGGTCAGCAGGGCGGCCACCACCCGGTCGGTCACGCCGGAATCGAAGCTCTGCCCGCGTCGCGGGGCCAGCGCGTCGATCTCGTCGAGGAACACCAGCGACGGTGCCGAATCACGCGCGCGGGCGAACAGCTCGCGCACCGCCTTCTCGGATGAGCCGACCCACTTGTCCATCAGCTCAGCACCTTTGACGGCATGCACCGAGAGCCGTCCGGAACTGGCCAGTGCCCGCACCACGAAGGTCTTACCGCAGCCGGGCGGGCCGTACAGCAGCACACCACGCGGCGGCTGCACCCCGAGCCGCTCGAACGTGTCGGGATGCTCCAGCGGCCACAACACCGCCTCGGTGAGGGCCTGTTTGGTCTGGACCATGTCGCCGACGTCATCGAGGGTGATCGAGCCGACCGACACCTCCTCGGCCGCCGACCTCGAAAGCGGACGGATCACTGTCAGCGCACCGGTCAGGTCCTCTTGCCACAGCACCGGCTCATTGCCGTCGGCGCTGGCCCGGGACGCTGCCCGCAGTGCGCCTTCACGCACCAGGGCAGCCAGATCGGCGACCACGAAACCCGGTGTGCGGTCCGCGATCTGACCCAAATCCAGCTCGGCCGTCGGCACGCCGCGCAGCAGCACCCCCAGCAGTGACTTGCGGGTGGCAGCATCGGGCAGGGTCAGAGCGAGTTCCCGGTCGCACAGATCGGGCGCTCGCAATCGGGGATCCACCCCGACGGGTACTGCCGAGGTCGCGATGAAGGCCGCCCCGCGGGTGGCCACGGCATCCCGCAACTCGGAGATGATCAGGGCCGCAACCGGATCGGGAGGCCGGTCGGTGGCGGCAGGCAACAGAGCGTCGACGTCGGAGATCAGCAGCACGCCGCCGCCGTCGCGCACGGTGGACACCGCGCTGGACACCCGGCTCAACCGATCGTCGGCGGCAAGCGCACCCACCTCGGGCCCGTCGAGTTCCACCAACCGTCGCTCGGCGCAGACCGTGCGCACCATGGTGGCCTTGCCGGCCCCGGCGGGACCCGTCACCAAGACACCGAGATGGGGTGTGGCGCCCAGGGTTTCGAGAAGCTCGGGCTCGTCGAGCGACAGCTTGAGCCATTCGGTGAGCTTGCCGGCCTGGACGTGGGAGCCTTTGAGATCGTCGAAGCTGACCGCCGGTTCGGTACGCGCGGGGCTGATCGTATGGGCACCGGTGGACTCGGATGTGCTCGGCTCGAGCGCCGATCCCCAGGACACCACCGAATTCGGTTGAATGCTCACGGGTCCCGCCGGATCGACCCCGGTGACCGTCAGCAGCTCCGAGGTCCAGGTGATGCCCACCGACGACGCCAACGCCGAGGTGGCCGCCGATGTGGACGTGCCGGGCCCCAGATCGCGGGGCAGCAGTGACACCGTGTCGCCGACCGTCATCACCTTGCCCAGCAGTGCCTGGCGCAGCGTCGCCGACGAAATCGAATCGGTCGCCAGCCTGGACCCGGTCACGGTGACCGCGCGGGCTCCGTACACCGTCACCGGCGCGACGATCACCGTGGCGGTCTCGCGCACCCCGGCATTGGACAACGTGACATCGTCGAGCAGTGCGGTTCCGGTCGGGGTGCCGCTGGGCGCAATGCCGACGACGGCGGCTGTGGTGCGGGAACCGGTCAGCGCGACCGCATCCCACTCGCGGAGCCCAAGCGCCGCGATGGCTTCCGGATGCAGCCGGACCACCCCACGCCGGGAGTCGAGCGCCGAAGTGTTCAGCCGTGCCGTCAGGCGCAGATGCCCGAGCGCGTGATCCTCGCCGACCTCGAGCTCCGACATGTCAGCGCCCCGGCTTCCGCAGCCCGAGTCGGGCCATCGACCGCCGGTGCGGTTGCGCTCGGCGCGTCGCACGGCGAGCGGCGCGCCGCTGCTGCGGCTTGGCATCCCAGGACTCTGGGTGGCTGGCCACCCACTTCTTGGTTCGTACCGCGAACGGGATGTGGATCACGTAGGCCACGATGATCACCATGATCACGATGTAGCCGTAGAACACCGACGCGGCGACACCGATGGCGACCAGTGCCAGCAAGGGCGCCACCATGTTCGGCGACACCGAGAACGTGTGGATCTTGCGCATCGGGATCCGGCTGACCACCAGAAGCGAGACGCCGATCATCCAGATCGACACCGCCCACTCGGTGGTCCACCAGCCCTCGCCGAACTGCATCTTGGCGGCCAGCAAGCCGATCGCACCGATGGCGCCGGCCGGCGCGGGCATCCCGACGAAGTACTCCTTCTCATACGCCGGCTGATCCACGTCGAGCAGTGCGTTGAATCGGGCGAGCCGCAACACGATGCACACCGCGTACAGCAGCACCACGATCCACCCGATGCGCGAGTTCGACAGCAGCGTGCCGTAAACGATGAAAGCCGGTGCAACACCGAAATTCACCGCATCGGCCAGCGAGTCGATCTCCTCGCCCATCTTGGAGGTCGCGTTGAGCATGCGGGCCACCCGGCCGTCGAGCGCGTCGAGGATCGCGGCAACCGCCAAGAACGCCATCGACTCGGTGGGCCGGCCGTCGAGCGCCATCTTCACGGCCGACAAACCCAGGCAGATGGCGGCCACCGTCATCGCGCTCGGCAGCATCCGCACCGTGAACGGCGGCGGCTTCATGCGGCCCTTGATCAACGATGGGGGCCTCACACGCGGCTTGATCATGGCAGCTCCGCCAGGACGGTTTCGCCGGCCAGCGTTCGCTGGCCCCGGCTGACGAGCAGTTTCGAACCGGCGGGGAGGTAGGTGTCCAGCCGGGAACCGAACCGGATCAGACCGTAGGTCTCACCGATCGCGAGTTTGTCGCCGACGTGCGCGTTGCACACGATGCGCCGGGCGACGAGCCCGGCGATCTGCACGGCGATGACCTCGGTGCCGTCGGGCGTGCGGATGACGACGCTGTTGCGCTCGTTGTCCTCGCTCGCGGCCTCGAGCTCGGCCGAATGGAAGCGCCCGGGGCGGTGCTGGACGGCCACCACGTCACCGGCGATCGGAGCCCGTTGCACGTGGGCGTCGAGGATCGACAGGAAGATGCTCACCCGCGGCAGCGGGACGTCGGGTAGGCCCAGCTCGGCCGGGGGCACGGCCTCCTCGATCAGGCACACCAGCCCGTCGGCGGGGGCGACGACCACGCCGGGCCGGGTCGGCGCCACCCGCGGTGGGTGGCGGAAGAACGCCGCGTTCGCCCCGGCGGCCAACAGGCCGGCCCGCCGCACCCAGCGGTGCTTACGGCCGAGGGCCGCCACGGCGAGGCTCGCGCCGACGAACGGTAGGCCCGCCGAATGCATCGGCGGAACACTGGATCGCACCAGCGCCGCAAGGCGTTCTGGTCCGGACTGGAGGTCGGGGCGTCTGGCCATCGGGAGGATTCTACGTGCGCAGGGCGTCGGAATAGCTAGGTCAGGTCCCAGACGGGAACCGTCGACCCCGCCTTGAGTTCGGTGATGTCCTCGGCGATCTCCAACAGACAGTTCGCCGAGGCGAGCCAGCGCAGGTGGTGTGAGGCCGGAGGACCGTAGCTGCTCACCGTGTCCCCGGTCAGTACGCCCCGGCGGAACTGCCGCTTTCCGCGCGGCGAGGTCACATCCTCGGTCAGCTGTGCGGTGCGCCGCGGCCGGTCCGGCTCGGCGTGGCCCATCGCGGCACGCAGCGGCGAGCGGACGAACACCTCGAACGAAACCAGCGCACTGACCGGGTTGCCGGGCAACGTGATGATCGGGACCCCGTTGACGGTGCCGGCACCCTGGGGCATTCCGGGCTGCATCGCCACCTTCACGAACTCCACCTGATCAGACAGTGAATCCTTGACCACCTCATACGCGCCTGCGCTGACCCCGCCGGTGGTGATGATCAGATCTACGGAGTCGTTGGAGCGGGTGTGTTGGGCCAGCGCGGCGCGGAAGGCATCGACGTCGTCGGCGGACATCGGCGCGATGGTGGCCTGCGCGCCGGCGTCGCGGACCGCGGCGGCCAGCATCACCGCATTCGACTCGTAGATCTGCCCAGGCTGCAGCTCGGTGCCCGGCGCCACCAGCTCCGTGCCGGTGGACATCACCATGACGCGCTGCGGCGGCAACACAGGCAGCGTGGCCAGCCCCAGCGCCGCGGCCAGTCCGAGGGCGGCCGGGGTGATCACCTGACCGGCGCGCAGCACGGTGGTGCCCGCGGTGACGTCCTCACCGGCGCGGCGGACGTGCTGGCCCTCGCGCGCGGCCGCCCGGATGGTCACGGTGTCCGTCGCGCCGTCGGTGGCCTCGACCGGAACGACCGCGGTGGCACCGGACGGCAGCGGCGCCCCGGTCATGATGCGGTGCACCGTCCCGGGCCGCAGTGTCAGCGGGTCGGTGCGGCCGGCCGGGATGTCCTCGGCGACCGGCAACCGGACGGGGCTGTCCTCGGTGGCCGCTGCAATATCGGCGGCGACGACGGCGTATCCGTCCATCGCGGAGTTGTCGAAGCCGGGTAGTGACAGCGGGGCCACCACATCGGCGCCCAGCACCAGGCCGAGCGTGTCGTTGAGTGGAAGATCTTGTGATGCACGGGTTTTGAACAGGCCGGCGACGATCTTCTGGTGTTCTTCGACGGTCCGCATGATCACACCGGGAAGCTGACGCCGGTGAGTTCTTCCGACACGGTCCAGAGCCGGTGCTGCAGGTCCTCGTCATGCGACTGCTTGCTGGAGGTCACCAGCTTCGGGTGTCCGACCATCTCACGGAAACCCGACGGGCCGTAGTACTGACCGCCGCGCACGGCTGGATCGGTGGCCGCGCGCAGCGTGGCGAGCGCGCCCTTTGCGGGGCTGTTGGTGAACAGGCTCGCGAGCTGGCTGTAGCCGGGCAGCCCGGTGCCCGGGATGTGGCGCATGAGTTCGGTGTTCGACAGACCCGGATGGGCGGCCACCGCGATGGTGGGCGCATTCTTCGCGGCGAGGCGCCGCTGCAGCTCGTAGGTGAACAGCAGGTTGGACAGTTTGGACTGTCCGTACGCGGCCACCCGGTTGTAGCTGCGTTCCCACTGCAGGTCGTCGAAGTGGATGGCGGCCTGGATGCGGTGCGCGACGCTGGCGACCGCGACCACGCGGGACCCGTCGACTCCGAGCAGGTGATCCAGCAGCAGGCCGGTCAGTGCGAACGCGCCCAGATGGTTGGTGCCGAACTGCAGCTCGAAACCGTCGACGGTGGTCTGCTTCGGCGGGTACATCACCCCGGCGTTGTTGATCAGCAGGTCGATACGCGGATAGGCGGCCTTGAGCTCGTCGGCGACGGTGCGGACCGAATCCAGCGAGCCCACATCGAGCTGCTGCAGTTTGAGGTCGGCCTTCGGCACCGCGGCCGTGATCCGGTCGACGGCCTGACGGCCCTTGTCCAGGTTGCGCACCGCGACGACGACGTGCGCCCCCTTGGCGGCGAGCACACGGGCGGTCTCATACCCCAGACCGGTGTTGGAGCCGGTGACGATCGCGATCCGGCCGGACTGATCGGGAACATCGGCCTCGGTCCACTTGGAATTGGCGCTCATGGCTCGAACTCTACGGGTGCGCCGGTATACCTCACACTGCTGCGATCAGTGAGGCCGAGGGCCTCGACCGCATGACGTGATCGATATGGATCTGGCCGGCGATGAACCGTCCGTTGTCCGCGACAGCGGCCAGACCCGCCCGGGCCAGCGAGTGACCGTCAGGCAGCCCCGCGTAGTACAGACCGGGCAATGCCCCAGGATGCCGCCCTGCTGGAGCGGCACCCCGTTCTCGTCGAGCGCGTGAGCGGGAAGGATCCGATAATCAGGGCGGAATCCGGTGCACCACACGATGGTTGAGATGTGGTGGGGGACCAGGTCGAGCCGGGTGTCGAAGCCCGCGATCGCATCGAGATTCACGGCCGGTGCCGTTTCGGCCTCGGGGGCGACGAAGCCGCGGTCGCGCAGCCCGGCGTCGATCTTGTTGATCACCTCTCGGTATGAGAGAGCGGACTCCTCGGCGATGTCGATGACGTTGTCTTCCAGCGTCAGCACGTTTCCACGCGCCCCGCGCACCGAGCCGACCAGCACGACACCCTTCTCGGCCAACGTGCCGAGATTGAGTTCAGCGGTGCCAAGCCTGTTGCCGCACACCGGTAATCCGGGGAGTCGTGAGTTGTCGTCGGCAGCGGCGGTGACGAAGTCGTCGTACAGCGAGAACACGTGCATCCATTCTTGGATGGTGCGGCCGCGGTAGTGCCGGGGCCAGGCTCGGTGCCGTCCCACGGCCAGGAAGACCCGTCGTCCGGCGTCTGTCAGTTCATCGGCGATCTGCTGACCGCTGATCCCCGCACCGACCACCAGGACCGACCCGTCCGGAAGCGAGTCGGGATTGCGGTAGTCGGACGAATGTGTTTGGTGGATGGCCGAATCGATGTCGCAGGACAGGATGGGCTTGCGCGGTTGGGCGTAGCCGCCGACCGCCGCGACGAGGTTGCGCGATTCGACCGTCCCGCCGTCGTGTAGTCGGGTTCTGAACCGCACGTCGTCATCGGGCGCGCCGAACCGACTCTCGACGGCCTGTACCGGGGTGTGCTCGCGGACCGTCAGGTCGTGGTCCCGCACATAGCGTCGCAGATAGCCGGCCACCTGCGGCCCCGACGGCAGGGCGAGCGGATCGTCGCCGTCGTAGTCCCAGCCGGGCAGCCGGATCGATCGGTTGCCGCTCCCGACGAGCAGGCTGTCCCACCGTTCGTGTGCCCAGCGTTGGCCGACCTCGCCCTTCTCGAAGACAATCGCCTCGTGCCCGATTTCCTGTAGCGCTCCGGCCACGCCGCAGCCTTGCTGGCCGGCGCCGATGATGACGGTCTCGATGTACTCGTTGCTCATGGAGAGCCTTTCTTTTCGTGGCCAGTTAGTTAGGGTGACCTAACAAGAGCACTTCAAGTCGGCTTCAGATCAAGGTCGTGAACGCGGTGGGTGACATGAGTGACGACGACTTCATCGGCATCGGTGCGGCCGCGCGGCGGTTCGGTCTGGCCGAATCGGCACTGCGGTACTGGGAGAAGCGCGGCCTGCTCCATCCGGCCCAGCGCCGGTCCAGCTGGCGGCTGTACGGCCCGGAGCAACTCCACCGGATCGGGCTGATCAAGATGTGGCGGGAGAGCGGGCTCATGAGCCTCGACGAGATCGAGGCCATCGTCACCGCAGGTAACCATGACTGGCGCGACGCCGTGCGCGACCGCCTGCAGGAGATTGCACGGCAACAGGATCGGCTGGCGAACGCCAAGGAGCACCTCGAGCACCTACTGACCTGTCCGGACGAGAATCCGGCCGAGGACTGTCCGTACCTGCGGAAGATGACGGCTCAGTACCCGGCGCGGTAAGCCGGGTGCTGGACGGGACTCCGGCGCCATAGCAGTGTGGGAGTCATGCGCACACTGCCGGCGGTCCTGCTCACCATTCTGCTGTGCATCACCGGGTGTTCACCGGACGACCGTGCCGCAGATCCGTTGTCCGCGTGGAACGACACGTCGGCGAAGAGTTCGATCACCGACTACGTCAAACGCGTCACCACCGCGGACACCCCCGATTTCGTGGCGCCGGAGGACCGCATCGCGGTATTCGACAACGACGGGACGCTGTGGGCCGAGGCACCGGTGCCGTTCCAGGCGGCGTTCGTCTTCGACGAGCTCAGACGCAGGGCTCCGCAGGAGCCGGCGCTGGCCGCCGATCCCATGGTGCAGGCGGCGCTCAAGGGCGACGTGGCAACGCTGCTCGCGGGCGAGAGGCACGACGGTCTGTTGCACGTCCTGGCGCTCACCCATGCCGGGATGACCACCGAAGAGTTCGACAAGCGCGTGACCGACTGGATGGCCACCGCCAAGCACCCCCGTTTCGACCGGCCCTACGATCAGCTGACGTACGAACCGCAGCAACAGCTGCTGAACTATCTGCGGGACAACGGGTTCCGCACCTACATCGTTTCCGGCGGGGGCGCGGACTTCATGCGGGTGTTCGCGCAGCGGGTGTACGGCATCCCGCCCGGGCAGGTGGTCGGCTCCACCGGCACCACCAAATACGAACTGCGGGACGGCAAACCGGTGCTCGTCAAGACCCTGGACTACGTATTCGTCGACGACAAGGCGGGAAAGCCGTCGGGCATCCACGAATTCATCGGCCGGCGCCCCATTCTGGCGGTCGGCAACAGCGACGGTGACCAGGCGATGCTGGAGTACACCACCATCGACAACCCGCGACCCAGCCTGGGTGTGCTGATCCACCACACCGACGCAGAGCGCGAATACGCCTACGACGCCCACCCACCGGCCTCGGGAAAACTCGTCACCGCGCTGCAGGCGGCCGGGCCGAACGGCTGGACCGTCGTCGATATGAAGAACGATTGGAAGACGGTGTTCGCCCAGTGAATCTGGTCGATCCGGCCCAGCCGCCGAGCCGTAAGGCGCCACTGGTGTGGGCGCTGAGCGCGGCCATCCCGTGGGCCATGCTGGCCTTCGCCCAGTTGATCTGGTTCGTGCTCGATTCACGGATGCCGTGGCTGCACATCGCGGCCGCAGCCGTCACGGTCGTGGGCGCGGTGGTGTTCGTGGTCGTCGTCCCGCTGTGGCGCTACCGCGTGCACCGGTGGGACATCAACGTCGGATCCGGCACACCCGCGGTGTACACGCGCACCGGGTGGCTGGTGCAGGAGCGCCGCATCGCGCCCATCTCCCGCGTGCAGACCGTGGACACCTACCGCGGCCCGCTGGATCGGCTGTTCGGCCTGGCCAATGTCACGGTGACGACGGCGTCCTCGGCCGGTGCCGTGCGCATCGTGGCGCTCGACGACGATGTCGCCGAACGGGTGGTGGCGCAGCTGACCGATATCGCGGCGATCGGTGAACAGGACGCCACGTGACGCCGCCGGCCGAGCCGGTCATCGGGCCGCCGCCGGCTGAGCCGGCCGCCCAGCCGCCATGGCAGCGGCTGAGCCCACGCATGCTGCTGGTCCACCCGGTCCATGAAGTACTGCAACAGATTCCGCTGCTGATCGGTGCGGTGGTGCTGGGCTCGGCGACCGGCAACTCCGGGTGGACGTTCGCGGCGGTCGGTCTCACTGTCGCCGTCGGCGTGGCGCGGTGGTTCACCACCAGCTACCGCATCGAAGCCGGCGAGGTGCGGCTGCGCACCGGGCTGCTGCAGCGCAAAGTGCTGTCGGTGCCGCGCAACCGGATCCGCTCGGTTTCCACCGATGCCCGGCTGCTGCACCGGCTTCTCGGGCTGACCGTGCTACGGATCAGCACCGGCCAGGAGGCCAAGGGCGACACCGAGTTTGCCCTCGACGCGGTCCAGGCGGAGCAGGTGCCGCGGCTGCGCGCGATCCTGCTGGCCGATGCCGTCCCGGTCGCCGATGCGCCGGCAGGCCGGGAGCTGGCCCGCTGGCAGCCGTCCTGGCTGCGCTACAGCCCGCTGAGTTTCACCGGCCTGGCCATGATCGCCGCGGCGGCCGGAGTGATCTACCAAGCCGGAATCGGTGCAGTGCTACAGGATTCGGAACTCGCCCAGTCCGGCATTGCGGCCGCCGAACGCCTCGGCGGGTTGGTCAGCGTGGTAGCCGTCGGCGTAGTGGTGCTGGTGGCCTCGGTGGTGTTGTCCGTTTTGAGGTCGTTGCTCACGTACGGGAATCTGGTGCTGCGCAGAGATTCCGACATACTTCACCTGCAGCACGGCCTGCTGCGGCTGCGGGAACACACCTATGACATGCGCCGGATGCGTGGTGGCACACTGCGTGAACCCTTACTGGTACGCGCCTTCGGTGGTGCGCGCCTGGACGCGGTGATGACCGGCGTCGGCGGCGAGGGGGAAGCGTCGCTCCTGCTGCCGCCCTGCCCCGCGGGCACCGCCAGGAAAGTGCTGGCCGAGTTGATAGACCACCCCGGCGCCGTCGACGCACGGCTGGTGGCCCACGGACCGGCGGCGACGCGCAGGCGCTGGACTCGCGCGCTGACGCTGCCGCTGATCGTGGGCGTGGTGCTGTTGGTGGCCGGGGTGCCGCCATGGGCGTGGGTGCTGTGGGCACTGTTGACCGGGTGCGCCGGTCTGCTGGCCGCGGACCGGGCACGATCACTGGGCCACCTGGTGCACGACGGCTGGTTGGTGGCCCGCGCCGGCAGCCTGGAGCGTCGCCGCGACCACCTCGACACCGCCGGGATCATCGGATGGACGGTGCGGCAGACGTTGTTTCAGCGCCGCGCCGGGGTCGCCACCCTGATCGCCGCGACCGCGGCGGGGGAGAAGCGCTACGAGGTGATCGACGTGCCCGCGGAACACGCGTGGTCGGTGGCGGTGGCCGCCTCGCCGTGGGTGGCCGACAATGCCTGGGCGGCCGGCCCGGCAGGCCCCGACTTGCGCTGAATTCACCGGCGTTTACTGTCGCTGCATGGCTATCGGTGGAGTGCTGTTCGACATCGATGGTGTGCTGGTGACCTCCTGGCAGCCCATCGACGGCGCGGCGCAGACCTTGCGGACACTGGCCGAGAATCAGATCGCCCGGTCCTACCTGACCAACACCACCACCCGCACCCGCGCGCAGATCGCCGACCTGCTGAGCGCGGCAGGCATGGATGTCGCCGCCGACGAGGTCATCACCGCCGCGGTGCTGACCGCCCAGTACGTACGCGACCGTTATCCCGGCGCCCGATGTTTCCTGGTCAACAGCGGACACATCGGTGAGGACATGCCCGGCGTCGACGTCGTCTACTCCAGCGACTTCACCGGACCGGCCGCACCGGAGACCCCGGACGTGGTGCTGCTCGGAGGTGCCGGGCCGGAGTACAACCACCTCACCCTCAGCTGGGTCTACGACTGGATGGCTCAGGGCGTGCCGGTCGTGGCGATGCACCGCAGCACCGCGTGGAACACCACCGACGGACTGCGGGTGGACACCGGCATGTACCTGGCAGGCATGGAGGAGACCTCGGGTCGCAAGGCCACCGCCGTCGGCAAGCCCGCTCCGGAAGGGTTCCTGGCCGCCGCGAACCGGCTCGGCGTCGACCCCGAAGAGATGTACATGATCGGCGACGACCTCAACAACGACGTGCTGGCCGCCCAGGTGGTGGGGATGGCCGGCGTGCTGGTGCGTACCGGAAAGTTCCGCCAGGACACATTGGACCGTTGGGCCGCAGACGAATTCGCCATGCAACCCAACTACGTCATCGACTCGGTCGCCGACCTTCCCGAGCTTCTGGGACTGTAGCCGTCTGGCGCCCCGTCTGGCTGGCCTGGCCGGCCGGCGATGCGCCGTTTTCCACGCCGCGGCTGTGGTTGTCGAGGCGAGCACGACCCGCACGCAGAAAACGGCGCTCGGCTCGGTCTCCCTCGGCTCGGTCTCCCTCGGCTCGGGCGGTCTCCCTCGGCTCGGGCGGTCTCCCTCGGCTCGGGCGGTCTCCCTTGGCCCGGCCGGCATCTACACCGTGTAGCGCCTGTCGTACCCGGCCTGGCGCTCGGCGATCTGCTGTGCGCGGTCGTAGTTGAGCTGCTCGGGCGTGGTGTTCGGATCACTTGCCACGATGCCCGCGACCTCCGAAACGTTCACCACCCGCGTCGTCACCGTGGGGTTGTTGGCGGAATCCGGGTCCACACCCTGGAACCGCATCGAGATGGTGCCCTGGTTCAGCCCGCCGGTGGACACCCAGTTGGCCACGCCGGGATCGTTCTTGGACACCACGATGGTGTAGGTGCCGTCGGCGTTCTTGATCGCCTGGCTGTTGTTGAGGCTGGTCTGCTGATTGCGGGTGTCGTTGGTGATGGTCCAGTCGTTGGTCACCGGCACCACGAAGTACTCCGCATCACCCGGATCGACGGTGATGATCATCGCCTCGTCGTCCTTGAGCTGGAAGTAGCCGGCGCTCTGCAACTGCGTGGACAGGAACTGGGCGTTGTGCTGTGGCGGGGACAGCGTGTTGGGCGTGCCGGTGGCGGTCGCCACCGACATGTAGGTGTTCTCGCCGCTGATTCCGGTGACCAGCATCAGCAGCGCGGTCTCGGTGGACGACAACAGCAGCGGTACCTTGTCGAACGCCGGGATCACCGACACCAGGCTCATCAAGGCCGGATTCTCGATCACCGTCTGGCCGAGGCCCGGTATGGCGAATCCGCCGATCTGGCTGAACAAGCTGCTGGGCGGGCCGTCGGTCTTTTCGATGGTCAGCGTCATGGGCGACTCGGTGTTCCAGTCTCCCAAGGTGTTTCGGGTGGCCAGGATGGTCGAGTTGGACGGGGCCTGGATGTAGTTCATGCCCTGTTCGGGGTTGGCCGGCGCTGCGTCCGGACTCACCACGATGGTGAACGTCCCGTCATCCCTGATACTGAGATCCTCACCGCTGAGGTTCGCCGCCGTCACGCCGTTGATACCGGTGAGCACACTGAAATTCGTGTTGGCGGAAGTGGGGTGGGTCGTGGGATCGGCCGGGTCGTATCCCGCGACCTTCCCCTCTATCTCGTAGGTGGAGGCGCCGTTGATACCGGTGAACCGGTAGACGGTGTCCGGGTTGTCGTACCAGATACGGGTGCCACCGGCGTCCTGCCCGTTCCAACTGTGTGGCGGGTTGACCTGGAGCAGCAGCTTCGGATCGTTCGAATTGAGCAGCAGGAACTCGGTCGCCGACTGGTTGGCGAACTCGGTCGCGGCCTGGTGGAGCTGCGACAGGTTCGTGAAGTCAGGACCGCCGACCGCGGAGAAGTTCTTGGCCGCCTCGACGTACCAGGCCGCCATCAAGACCACCTTGGCCAGTTGCACGACCGGGGTGTTGACGATCCGGGCGACCTCCCGCTCGGCCGCGAGCTGTTCCTCGGTGGCCAGTGTGCTCGTCGCCTCGTCGACCACCGCCGAGGTGGTGACGGTGCTTTCGACCTGCTGGGTCTCCCGAGACCGGCCGAAGAGATCGACCGAGGGGCCCTGCCCGCCGTCGCGGCGCGACCAGCCCAACAGTGCCGCCAGCCCGATGTCGTTGACGGGGTTCACCGGGGTTTCCGGGATGAGCGGTTTGAGCCGCTCCGTCACGTCCGCCACCAATTGCGGGATGACGCGGGCGGGCGCGGGAGCGCTCGTGGGAATCGATGACGGGAGTGCTTGGCTCACAACGCTTTTGGTCAGGACTGTGATGGACGTCAGCGGCTGCGGGGCCCCGGGGGTGTCCACCTCGGCCGTGAGGGCGGGCTTGCTCTCCGGCGCGGCCGGCCGCTTGCGGGGCGCATCGGTTGTCGTGCCGATGGCCCGCGACACCGCCTGCCGCACATTGCCGACGGCGGTTTCGACCTCGTTGGCCGCGGTGGAGGCCGACTTGCCGCCCTTGGCTTCCTCGGCGTCATCTGCCTTGGATTTCCGGTCGGTCGAGACCGCGGACGATCGACGCTCACCGGGCTTCGAGCCGCCAAGGGCCGACTCCACTTTCGCCGACACCTCGCCGAGTCGTTTGGCCAGCTTGTCCGGGCCGGGCAACGACGGCTTGCGGGGGCCGCGCTTGGGCGTCGAGCTATCCGACTTCGGACTGCCGGTTGCGCCTGATGACGTACCCGACGAGGTACCCGACGATGTGCCCGACGAGTCCGGGCTGCCCGTCCCGGCCGACGCGATCGCGGAGCCGTTGGCCACCGCCACACCGATGCCCAGCGCGACAGCGAGAGCGCCCACCCGTCCGATGAATCGTGCGCCTCCAGCGGTAGCCGACGTCGTCGTCATTTCGCCTCCCCCAACTGTTCTGACTGTCACAGAACGCAATTGGCCGACTGTAACAAGTTCCAGTTCGGTCTCGGGCGAGTTTGGGCGACTCTGAATTTATTGGCGCGTATCGGGTGCGTTCGGCCCGTCAGGCCTTCAGGTCCCGCACGGCCTCGATGCGGGCCTTGAGCTGATCGGTCGTCGCGGCAGCCACCGGGGGCCCGCCGCAGATGCGCCGTAGCTCATTGTGAATCCAGCCGTGCGGCTTGCCGGTGCGGTGATGTGCGATGGTCACCAGAGCGTTGAGTTCCCGGCGCAATTCCCGCAACTGGCCGTGTGTGGTGCGCGACGCCGGCGGGCCGCCCGACACCGCGGCCTCGGCCGTGCGCTTGGTGAGTTGCTCATCCTGCCTGCGGCGCAACAGATCTCGCATCTGGGAGGCGTCGAGCAGGCCGGGGATGCCCAGATAGTCGGCCTCCTCGTCACTGCCCGCGGGCGTCGCCGTGCCGAACGAGGAGCCGTCGAAGATGACCTGGTCCAACTCGGCGTCGGCGCCAAGGGACTCGAAGCCGTTCTCCAGCTCGCTCTTCTCGTCCTTGCGTTTCTCGGCCGCTTCGAGCGCCTCGTCGTCCAGTCCGTCGGATTCCCGGTGCGGCTTGCCCAGCACATGGTTGCGCTGCGCCTCCATCTCACTGGCCAGCAGCAGCAGATTCGGCACCGACGGCAGGAAGATGCTCGCGGTCTCACCCGCACGGCGGGAGCGCACGAACCGGCCGATGGCCTGTGCGAAGAACAACGGCGTCGACGCACTCGTCGCGTACACACCGACCGACAGGCGCGGCACGTCGACACCCTCGGACACCATGCGGACCGCGACCAGCCAGCGGCTGGTGCCTTCGGAGAACTTACTGATCCGATCGGAGGCGCCCGGATCGTCGGAGAGCACGACCGTGGGGACCTCGCCGGTGATCTTGGTCAGCAGGTCCGCATACGCCCGCGCGGTGGTCTGATTGGTGGCGATGATCATGCCGCCGGCATCGGGCACATGCTGACGCTTCTGCTGCAGCCGCTTGTCGGCCGCGGCGATCACGGCGGGCATCCACTCACCGGCCGGGTTCAGTGCGGTGCGCCAGGCCCGCGCGGTCTGCTCGGCGGTCAGCGGTTCGCCGAGTCGCGCGGCGTGCTCCTCGCCGGCACTGTCGCGCCAGCGTGCTTCGCCCGAATACGCCAGGAACACCACGGGCCGCACCACGCCGTCGGCCAGCGCATCGGCATAGCCGTACACGTGATCGGCGCGGGACCGTTGGTACCCGCTCTCGTCGGGCTCGTAGTTGACGAACGGGATCGGGCTGTCGTCGCTGCGGAACGGGGTACCCGTCAGGGACAGCCGCCGCGTCGCATCGTCAAAGGCCTCGCGCATCGCGTCGCCCCAGCTCTTCGAATCGCCACCGTGGTGGATCTCGTCGAAGATGACCAGCGTCCTGCGGTTCTCGGTGCGCACGCGGTGCCGGGTGGGGTGGCTGGCAACTTGGGCATAGGTGACCACCACCCCGTGGTACTCCGCCGAGGTCTGCGAATTGGAGTTGCTGAACTTCGGATCGAGCGCGATGCCGTTACGTGCGGCCGACTGCGCCCACTGAATCTTCAGGTGCTCGGTGGGCACCACCACCGTGATCGCGTCGACGGTCCGATCGTTGAGCAGTTCCGCCGCGATCCGCAGCGCAAACGTCGTCTTGCCTGCGCCGGGCGTGGCGACCGCCAGGTAATCCCGTGGCTTGGCGGTCAAATACCGCACCAGCGCCTTGCGCTGCCAGCCCCGAAGTGCCTGGGTGCTGGGCGCTGCTTCAGCCCGCACCCGAGGACTCCTCTCAGTCGGAAAGCAGTCTAGGCCAGCGCGTTACACCGGCGCATCTCTGCAGGAAAGTACCGGGCGTGTCGCTAGATGAAGTAGTTGTCGTTCTTGACGAACCACTCGGCGCGTTCGGCGTCGGTGAGGTCGGCCAACTGGGCCAACCCTTCGAAATAGGCCTCTCGTGGCGCACCTGGAGCAAACAACATCAACAATGACGTCGGCGCGTCGGCCTCATTACGGAAACCGTGGATGCCGCCCGGTGGAACATACAGGAAATCACCCTGGTTGCCATCCGCCCACTCGTTCCCGTCGTAGAGCCTCACCGTGCCCGACAAGACGAAGAACGCCTCCGACATGGCCCGGTGAAAATGCGGGCCGGGGCCGCCGCCCTGTGGGCTGATGTCGACGCGATACAGACCGTAGTCGCCGTTGGTCTGCTGCTGGTTGGCCAGGTAGTGGTACTTCACCAACCCGAACGAGTCGTAGTCGGGCGGCTGGTCGGCGCGTCTGACCCAGGCGCTGACCTCCGGCTCGTCCTCGGTGTAGCGGGGCGGGGGATAGGGCGGCACATTCCTGGGGTCCCAGAGCGACACGAGTGCCAGCCTAGTCGCGGATCGCTGTGCGGATTGTCGCCAAACGCCGAGATCGACACCAGGGTCGTGGCCGCCCGCCCCGATCACAGCCCTGGTGTCGATCTGGGCACCGTGAGGTCAGGCGGGCGTGTCCTGCAGCGCCGGGAACGTCACACCGGTCAGCTCCTCGGACACCGCCCACAGCCGACGCTGCTGATCGATGTCATAGGACTGTCGGCTGGACGTCACCACCTTCGGGTGCCCCTTCTGCTCGCCCAATCCGTCGGGGCCGTAATACTGCCCGCCCAGGGCGCTCGGATCCGTCGCCGCCCGCAGCGTCGGCAGCGCACCCATGGCGGCCTCCTGGAACAGCAGGCGTGCCACGGGGATTGCCGCCTGCATGGCGCGCGGCAGATGGCGCGCGAGCTCGGTGTCGGATCCGCCGGGGTGGGCGGCCAGGGCCGTGGTGCGCTGCCCGACCAGGCGGCGCTGCAGTTCGTAGGTGAACATCAGGTTGGCCAGCTTGGACTGCCCGTAGGCGACGAGGCGGTTGTAGCTGCGCTCCCATTGCAGGTCGTCGAAATGGATGCCGCGCGAGAAACGGTGCCCGATGCTGCTGACGGTCACGATGCGGGACCCGGTCACCGGCAGCAGGCGGTCCAGCAGCAGGCCGGTGAAGGCGAAGTGCCCGAGGTGATTGGTGCCGAACTGCAGCTCGAACCCGTCGGTGGTGGTCTCCTTCGGCGGAGTCATCACCCCGGCGTTGTTGATGAGCAGGTCGATGCGGTCGTGTTTGTCCTTGAGCTCATCTGCGGCGTCGCGCACCGATGCCAGCGAGCCCAGGTCGAGGCGTTGCAGTTGGAGGTCGGCCTCCGGAACCGACCGGGAGATCCACTCGCGGGCGGCCTCGCCCTTTTCCAGGTTGCGGACGGCGAGGACGACGCGGGCGCCCTTGGCGGCCAGAGCCTTGGCGGTTTCGAGCCCGAGGCCGGTATTTGCGCCGGTGACGACGGCTGTGCGCCCGGTTTGATCCGGAATGTCGGCGGCGTTCCACTTGGTCATGAGAGACTCCTAGGAGGGTTAAACGGAGTGTGTGCCCCGGTTGTGTCCGACTATACGGAACGTGCGCTCCGCTTTGTCAATGGTTTGGCACCGACTGGTTGTGAGGTGATCGCGAGTGCGTGCGGATGCGGCACGAAACCGTGCCCGGGTACTGGACGTCGCCTACGAGACATTCGCGGCCGACGGACTGTCCGTGCCCATCGACGAGATCGCGCGCCGCGCCGGGGTCGGGGCGGGCACCGTCTACCGGCACTTTCCCACCAAGGAGGCGTTGTTCCAGGCGGTGATCGCCGAACGGATCCGCGGTGTCGTCGAGGAGGGACGTAGCCTGCTCGCCGCGAACCCCGCAGGCGGACTCTTCGACTTCCTGAGGTCGATGGTGCTGCAGTGGGGCGCCGCCGACCGGGGTCTGGTCGACGCCCTCGCCGGGTTCGGCATCGACATCAACAACGTGGTCCCCGAAGCGGAGGGCGAGTATCTCGGGGTCCTCGGGGATTTGCTCCAGGCTGCCCAGCGCGCGGGGACCGTGCGCGGCGACGTCACCGTCCCCGAAGTCAAGGCACTTCTGGTCGGCTGCCAGGCCGTGCACGGCTACAACGCCGACGTGGCCGAGAAGGTCACCTCGGTGGTGTTCGATGGACTACGGGCGGAAGGAAAACAGTGACGGCGCTGCATTTCATCTCGGGTCTCCCGCGATCGGGGTCGACGCTGCTGGCGGCGTTGCTGCGACAGAACCCCCGATTTCAGGCCGGGATGTCGGGACCCTTGGCCGGCTTGTTCGATGCCCTGCTTGCCCAGATGAGCGCCCGCAACGAGTTTTCGGTGTTCCTCGACGATGCCAAGCGCGAGCGCATCCTGCGCGGGCTGTTCGCCAGCTACTACTCGGACTGCACCGCCGAGGTGGTCTTCGACACCAACCGTGGCTGGTGTGCGCGGATGCCGGCCATCGCACAATTGTTTCCGGACGCGAAAGTTGTTGCGTGCGTGCGTGATCTGCCGTGGGTGATCGACAGCATCGAGCGGCTGGTGCAGCGCAACGTGTTCAGCCCGTCGTCCATCTTCAACTACAGCCCCGGTGGCACCGTCTACACGAGGGCCAATGATGTTGCCGGACAAGACGGTATGGTCGGCGGTCCGTACGACGCCCTCAAGCAGGCGTGTTTCGGCGCGCAGCGTGACCGCCTGCTGCTGGTGCAGTACGAAACCCTGACCACCGAACCCGCCAAGGCTCTGCACGCCATCTACGAATTCATCGGTGAGCCGGTTTTCGACCACGACTTCGACCACGTCGACTACGACGTGAGCGAATTCGACGAGCGGGCGGGGACGCCGGGGCTGCACACCGTGCGCGCGGAGGTGAAAGCAGAACCACGCGAGACGGTGCTGCCGCCGGATCTGTTCAATCGCTTTGTGCACGACGCGTTCTGGCGTGACCTGAGCAAGGTTCCGGACGGACTTCGCATCGTGTAGGAGACGACGGCAGAGGCCCCGCACATCACGTGTGCGGGGCCTCTGCTTTGGTGCCGTCGACTACGGGTTGTCCGCGCCGTCTGTCGTGATGACCGTCTTGCCGGTGACAGGGCTTCCCGGAGTGGCGGTAGCCGGGACGCCCATGAATGAGCCCGATTGGGTCAGGCTGGTGCCGTTGCCTCCCACGGCTCCGGTGCCATCGCCGCCGTCGCCTGTCGTGACCGTGTTGTTGGTGTAGGTGGCGCCGTTGGTGTCAGTGAAGCTGTAGGCGCCGATCTGGAAGTAGCCGCCCTTGCCTCCTGTGCCTGCGTTGATCCCGTCACCACCGTCGCCACTGGTCGCGGTGACACCGGTTGCTTTCGCGTTCGGCCCCAGCGCGCTGATCGACGAGATGCCCGAATCTCCACCGCCGACGCCGCCGGTGCCGTCGCCGCCTTTGCCGCCGGTGATGGTGCCTTCGGCAACGGCATTGTTGCCGGCAGCATTGATGGCCACTCTGCTTCCATTGCCTCCCTTGGAACCTGTTGCACCGGAAGCGGTCCCGCCGTCGCCGCCCGCCACAGTCCCGTGGGCCAGGGCGTTGTTTCCGGGGGCGATGGTCAGATTGCCGCCGCCCGGCGCGGACACCACCAGGTTGTCCCGGCCGGCACTCATGTAACCGAACCCGCCTTCGCCACCCTTGTTGCCGGCGCCGTCAGCGTCACCGCCGCTTCCGCCGCGGACCTCGCCGTAGGCGGTGCCGCCATGCCGAGCCAGAAATTCGGTCTGGCCGCCCCCGGCGCCGTTGGTGCCGCCGGCTCCGCCGGTGCCGCCGTTGGTTCCGTTGCCGCCGTTGCCGCCGATGACCGTCGCGGTCTGGTCATCCGTTCCGACGTGACCACCGGTGTCGGCGGTGATCTTGACATCGCCGCCCTTGCCGCCCGTGCCGCCGTTGGCGTCGCCGGTCCCAGCGTTGCCTCCGGTTGCCGTGGCGTTGGTGATCGTGGTGCCGGCGTCGGTGGCCGTGATGGTGACGTTGCCACCGACTGCGGTGTCCGACCCCTTGCCCCCGGTGGCGGAGGTGTTGGTGACCTGGGCACCGCCGGTTGCGGCCACCGACGCAGTTCCACCGGTTGCGCCGCTTCCCGCGTCGCCGCCGGTGACGTGGGTGTCGTTGACCACCCCGCCGCTTGTGACATTGATGCTTGCGCCGCCACCGACTGCCTGGTCGGTGTTACTGCCCGCAATCGCGGAGCTGTCGGTGATCGTGCCCAGGCTGGTGTTGAGCGTCGCGTTGTTGCCGTTGACCCCGGTGATGCCGTCACCGCCGGTCGCGGTGCTGCCGGTGATGGAGTCACCGGTGCCCCTGGCGGTGATGGTGGCGCCACCCGCATTGCCGCCGTTGACGCCGTTCTGACCTGTGCCGCCGGCACCGCCGGTCGCGGTGCCCTCGGCGGTGCTGTCGGCGCCGAGGCCGGAGCTCGCTCCCGTGCTGATGATGGCCTGACCGCCTGCGCCGCCCGTGACACCGATACCGGTGCCATCGCCGCCCTTTCCTGCGGTCACGGTGCCGCTGGCGTCGGAGCCGTTGCCCTTCGACACCACCTGCGCCCGCGCTCCGCTGCCGCCGGTACCGTTGGCGAACCCGTCGCCGCCGGCCCCACCGTACGCGGAACCGCCTGCGGTAGAGGCATTCCCGGTGGTGATGATGGTTGCGAAGCCACCGGCGCCGCCGTGGCCGCCGTCGGTTGCGTCGCCGCCGGCACCGCCGCGGGCGTAGCCGCTGGCCTTACTGCCGTCGCCCAGCCCGGCGTAGAGCCCGGTCTGGACCCAGCCGCCGGCGCCGTTGCCGCCGGTGCTGCCGAGGCCGGCAGCGTTGCCGCCGGCGCCACCGATACCTGTGCCGCCGGCCGTGCTGCCTGTCCTCTGGGCGACGATGCCACCCTCGGCACCGGCGCCACCGGTACCGCCGTTGGTGCCGTTCCCACCGGCGCCGCCGGTACCCGTTCCGGTGGCGACGCTGCCTGTGGCTGTGGCGGTGACGATGCCCTTGCCGCCATTGCCGCCGATACCACCGTTGCTGCCGTCGCCCCCGTTGCCGCCGGTCGCAGCAGCGTCCTCAACCTTGCCGCCGTTGGTGGCGGCGATGTTGGCGTCGCCGCCGTCACCACCGATGCCGCCGTTGGTGTCGCCGAGCCCGGAGGTGCCCGCGGTGGCATTGCCGGTATCGACGGCGCTGCCGGTGCCGTCGGCGGTCACTGTTGCCGAACCGCCGAGGGCGGTGTCATTGGTGTCCTGGGCGATGGCACTGCTGTCGGAGATGGTGCCGCCGTTGGTGGCGCGCACGGTCGCATAACCACCGAATCCCGCGGCGCCGCTGTTGCCTGCGTCGGCGGTGCTGTCGGAAATGGTCCCGTTGACCGCCTCGACCATGGCGATTCCGCCGTTGTACTCGGCGGCGTCGCCGCCGATGGCGGTACTACCCGTGATGTCGCCTCCACTGGCGGGATCACCGAACACCCCGGCGAACACGTAGGCCTGCCCACCGAGCGCGGCTGCATGGTTGCCGCCGTCGGTGGCGTCGCCGCCGGCACCGGCTGTCGCGGTGTTGCCGGTCGCAATGCTGCCGGTGCCGTTGGCCACGATCCGGCCCTGCCCGCCGGTGCCTCCCTTGCCGCCGTTGGCCGCCGCGCCACCGTCACCGCCGGTGGCGGTACCGCTGGCCTCGCTGTTGACACCGAAGGCCTGGACGTTGCCGATCGTGCCGTTTCCGCCGACGCTTCCGGAACCGGTGGCGTCACCGCCGTCGCCGCTCCGACCGGTACCGCTGGCCTTCGCGCCGGTGTTCAGCGCAGCCACCTGACCGCTGCTGCCGTTGCCGCCGGTGCCGCCGAGGAGACCGTCGCCACCGTCGCCACCGATACCGATTCCGTCGGCGATGGCGCCGGTGCCGCCGGCAACGACGCTGCCGGTACCGCCGGTGCCGCCCTTGCCACCACCGGTCGCATCCCCGCCGGCGCCGCCGGTGCCGAATCCACTTGCGGTGCCGTCATTTCCGCCGATACCGGTTCTGACGAATCCGGCCTGGATGTTGCCGCTTCCGCCATTGCCGCCGAGGCTGCCGATACCGGTGGCGTCACCGCCGTCACCGCCTTCGCCGACACCGGAGGCGCTGCCGCCGGTGCCACCCTGCAGACCCGCGCTGACCTCGGAGTAACCGCCGGTGCCGCCCTGGCCGCCATCGGTACCCGATCCGCCGTCGCCGCCTGTGGCGCTCGCGTCGGTCACGGTGCCGCCCAGGTTCGCACCAACGAGTGCAGCACCACCGCTGCCACCGGTGCCCGTGCCCGTCGAATCGCCCCCGTTGCCGCCGGTGGCGTGGGCGTCGGTGACCGTGGTGTCTGCGCCGTTGGCGCTGAGGGTGGCGGTTCCGCCACCGCCGCCGGTGCCGCCGGCAGCCGTGGCGGTGCCGTTGCCGCCGAGACCGCCATTGCCTCCGGTGGCGCTGCTGTCGGTCACGCCGCCAGCCGGCGTGTAGCCGGTGATGGTGGCATAGCCGCCGTTACCACCCGCGCCGCCGTTGTGGCCCGCGCCTGCGCCGCCGCTGCCGCCGCTGCCGCCGTCACCTCCGGCACCGCCGAGGACGGTGTTGTCCGTGCCGATCCACAGGTGGGCGTTGCCGCCGGCGCCGCCGGCCCCACCGAGTGCGCCGTTGGTTCCGCCGTTGCCGCCCGTGCCGCCGGCTCCGCCGGTGACGCTGCCCCCGACAAGGTCGATCGAGGACAGGGCATAGCCGTAGCCGCCGTCGCCGCCCTTGCCGTTGCCGATGCCGGTGCCGCTGTTGCCACCCTTGCCGCCGGTGGCGGTGCTTTCGTGGACGGCGGCGCCGTATTCGCCGAAGACGCCGCCCTTTCCGCCTTGTCCGCCCGTACCGCCGTCATATCCGTTGCCGCCGGCACCGCCGGCCCCGCCGGTGCCGACGGCGTTGACGACGGTGCCGCCGCTGTAGTCGCCACCGATGCCGGCGTCGACCAGTCCGGTGCCACCGGCGCCGCCGTGGCCGCCGTTGGAGCCGTTGCCACCCGCTCCGCCGGTGGCGGTGCCACTGGCAGAGGCGTCGTTTCCGTATCCGCTGGCAGCGACGACGAAGGCGTTGCCACCGACGCCTCCGGTGCTGCCCGTGCCGGTTCCGGTTCCGCCGGCCCCGCCCAGTGCGGTGCCCTCCGCAGCACCGGGATGGTCGAGAGTTCCGTAGCCACCCGAGATGACACCGCGTCCACCGTTGCCCCCCAGGCCGCCGTCGATGCCAACGCCACCGGCCCCGCCGGTCGCCTCGCCCGTCGCGGTGCTCGCGGCTCCGGTGGCCTGGATCAGACCCTCTCCACCGTCACCGCCGGTGCCCGTGCCGATCGAGTCGCCGCCGGCCCCGCCCGTGGCATTGCCGCTGGCATTGGTGCTCGCGCCGTCGGCTTCGATCGTGCCGATGCCGCCAGTTCCACCGTCACCGCCGGCCGCAGTCGTCGAACCGTCGCCGCCGCGCCCGCCGTCACCGCCGGTCGCAGTGCCGCTGGCGGTTCCGCCGTTCGAGGTGCTCACGACGGCGCCACCGCCGCCACCGCCACCGCCACCGCCGTGGCCGGCTCCGGCGGTTTCGGACGCCTGGCCCTGTCCGCCCGCGCCGCCCGTCCCGCCGGTCGCTGTTCCGGTGTTGTCGGTGCCGGATACGAGTCCGAAGCCGTCGCCGCCAGCGCCACCGTCACCACCGGCGCCGCCGTTACCGGTGCTGCCCACGGTTCCGCTGTGGCCGAGCAGGCCGAGGAGCCCGCCGCCGGCGCCGGCCGCGCCGCCGATACCACCGGTGCCACCGCCGGTTCCACCGGTGCCGCCGGTCCCGCCGCTCAGGTGGGTGGCGTCGCCGTCGGCGCCCTGTCCACCGGTCCCGCCGGTTCCTGCGGTGCCGCCTTGGCCGCCGTCGCCGCCTGTGGCGAAGAAGAATCCGGTGGCGTTGCCACCCTTGCCGCCCTGGCCGCCGTCGCCGCCGCCGACCCCGCCGTCCTCGCCGTTGCCGTCGCCGTTTCCAAAGTCGGTGCCCCAGACGCCGTCTCGTCCGTCGGTGCCGGTGATACCGACGCCGCCCTGTCCGCCGTCACCGGCGATGCCGAACAGCCAGCCGTTGGCGTCGCCGCCGTCGCCACCTCCGCCCGCGGCCTGTCCGTTCGAAGACGCGCCGCCGGCACCACCACCGCCACCGATGCCCATGAAGCTGCCGCCGTCACCACCGTCGCCGCCGTCCAGTCCGGCCCAGGCCGTCCCGCCCTCGCCGCCGTCGCCGAACCAGCCGGCATCACCGCCGTCACCACCGGCCACACCGGTCGCGGCACCGTCGTAGCCGTCACCGCCGTCGCCGATCCACAAACCGGCATCACCGCCATCGGGGTTTTCGAGGGTGCCGTCGACGCCGTTGCCGATCAGGTATTGCCCGGATACCTGGTTGATCGCGCCACCGAGGGCGCTGCCCACCGGGCTCGTGATCCACAGCTGGGTGCCGTAGTGCACCGGTTGATAGATCCAGCGATTGACGATCTCGGTCGGGTCCAGGACTCCCGGATCGAGGGTGGCCGATGCTGTGGTCTGGGCCAGCAGGGTATTGCGGTTCGCTGCGGTGTCGTTGCTCGTCGTGTACGCGGATTGTCGACGCGCCCAAGCCATTACGGCCCAGACAGCGGGCATGTCGGCGGGTTCGGTCGGTGCGTTGGGCGTCATGATCGTGCCCAGCGTGACCGCGGAGAGCAGTCCGGTGATCGGGCTGATGGGTGCGACCGGTGCCGGGGCCGGCGCCGGGGCGGCGAAGGTCGTCGCTGGTGGCGTGGAGTCGCCCGATTGGCCCAATACACCAGGCGTCGTGGGGCTGTCTTGCTGGTCGTTGATCGTGGGGTTGGCCGGCCTGGCCGTCGCCCGCTCGGCGGCCTCACGCAAGCGGTGGCTCAGCGTGGGGCGCTGCTGCGGCTGGTCGTCGGCGGCGCCGGCGGTGGGTGCTTCGGTCGGGGCCGCCTTGTCGGCCGTGTCGCTCTTTGCGGCTGCCTGCGACTTGTGACGCCAGAGCGGACTGCGGGTCTCCTTGTCGCCGTTGACCTTTGCGGTGACGTGGTCGGCGGCGCGTTTGAGTCCGGTGTCCCGGACGATGTCGTTGAGGGCGTCCTTGGCTTCGTCGGCGCGCTCGCGTAAGCGTTCTTGCACGTTCTTGACGTCACGATGTCGCGGTTTCCCGGCTTCGGGCTTGTCGCTGGTGGTGCCGGAGGTGCCGGTGGCGCCGGGGGTGTTACCGGTGTCGGAGCCGCCGTCGCCGGACGGACCCTCGGTGTTGACGAGCCTCACGTCCGCGCTCACCGATCGCATCGTCGGGGAGTCCGGCCCCAACAAGAGCATGACGCCGGCTCCCGCCAACGCCACGCTCGCCAGTCCTGCCGTCGCGATCGGACCCGCTGCGCTTCTGCGGCCGCGCGCTCCCGCGATGCTGTGCTTCCCCACGATTTTCCCCGCTCTCCGACAGCGAAGGTTGACGTCAGCGTCAATAAATGCGCGGACGCTGGCACCAGTCGCCGACGACGTTGCTCCAGTAGTGAGATTCCCCGACCCAGAGGAACGATTCCCCCGGCTTGCGGAGGAATTTACGCACCAAGAATCGGGAATCTCAGCTTTTTCTCAGGGGGTCTTCGGGCGGTCTTTGCGCACGCAAGCAATCGACCAACGGATTTGCTTGCTGCAAGACTTGCGGGGTGGCAAAACCCGCAGATGAATCAATATCTTGATATTTGCCAGGATTTTGATCGTCGGGTCAAAATGCCGGGTGCGCCTGCCGCCGCGCCGTAATGTCCCACCTGAACAACCCTGTGACACTGGGAAACTTGGCGATGCTCGCGGAAGGTGAGCTTGCCGGGCCCGCGGAGTGCTGTGCCGAACAGACGCAGCTGCGTGTTGGCCAGCTGTCCGCTCCCGGCCGATGCCCACCCGATCTCTGAGCGGCGGCGGGGCACCGACACACTCTTCGCCGGCCCGCGCTGGGAGTAGCGTCGGCGAAATGAAGTTCGGCATCGCCACCTTCGTCGACGACGACAGCATCGATCCGGTGTCACTCGCCCGTGCGATCGAGGAGCGGGGGTTCGCCTCGCTCATCGTTGCCGAGCACAGTCACATCCCGGTGAGCCGGGAATCTCCTTATCCGAACGGCGGCGATCTGCCGCCCTGGTACTACAACACCCTCGACCCGTTCGTCACGCTTGCCGCGGCGGCCGCCGTCACCTCCACCATCGAACTCGTCACCGGCGTCGCCCTGCTGATCCAACGTGACCCGATCCACACGGCCAAGGAAGCCGCGAGCATCGACCTCATCTCCGGAGGCCGGTTCGTGTTCGGTGTCGGAGCCGGCTGGAACCTCGAAGAGATGCGCGACCACGGCACCGATCCGAAAACCCGTGGCGCACGGCTGGATGAGAGCATCGAGGCGATCAAGGCGCTGTGGACAGAGGAACCCGCCGAGTATCACGGCAAGTACGTCGACTTCGAATCGTCGTACTGCCGCCCGAAGCCGGTCCGGCAACCGCATCCGCCCATCTACGTCGGCGGCAACTCCGATGCCACGGTCAGGCGCGTGATTCGCCATGGCGCAGGCTGGATTTCCAACCCGCTGCCGAGGGACGTGCTGGCCGGGCGGATCGCGCAGATGCGTGACGGTGGTGCTCAGGACGTGCCGCTGATGATGTTCGGTGCCCCCATCAAGGCCGACTATTGGCGCGCCACTGAGGAACTCGGCTTCGGCCAGCTCGGGCTGTACCTGCCATCGGTCGGCAAGGATGAATCGCTGCGCCTGCTCGATGACTATGCCGCGCAGGTGCAGAAGTATCAGTCGGGGAGTTGACTCGGGCGGTACCGTCACCATTCGCCGAAACTGCCGCGTCGGAACCGATTCGGGGGCCATTAGTCTCATCAGATGAGGCAGCGGACCAACTGGTGGATGGTGGCGTTGATCGCCGTCGCCGTCGTGGTGTCGGGGGTGGGGCTGCTCTTCGTGGCGTCGATCGTTGTCTTCGCGCTGTCCTTCGGTGACGACGACAACCTCGGTCACCACGACCTGGACGCCGGTGAGGCGGTCCAGGCGATGGAAATGCGTCAGGTCGGAATCCCGGGCGGCTTCACCTTCGAGGAGATGACCGTGAACCGGATGTTCACCGGTGCCGACTTCTATCGAGGTCGGTACTCGGCCGGGACGAGTTTCGACGCCGCGAAACAAGCCTTGGCTCAGGAGAATCCGGGCTTCCCGCCATTGCGAAGCGTGCGATGTGATGACGAGATCGTGAATCAGGACTTCGCCCAAGACCCAAAATTCCACTGCGATACCAGAACCCAGCTTGCGATCAGCACTCGAACCCTGGACGGCGCCGACGTCCTGACCGACCATTACCTGGGCACCCCGCCCGACTGCGAGACCGTGCTGTTGGCGCGCAACGGCGATCTGGTCGAGCTGTTCGTGCTGTCGCAGGGGCACTGATGCGGCAACGGTCGCAGCCAATCCACAGCTGATCGACGGGCCGGCGTCAAGATTCGCGCCTACCGTCCGGCCTGTGATCACCAGGCGCGCGTTCCTGGCGGCGAGCGCCGTCGGTTCGATTGCCGCCGGCCGGGCCATGCGGGGCGGGGCCGCGCCGGCATCCGCCGACCCGAACACGATCGACCCGCCATCGGTCGCAGTGACCGGCAAGCGGCGTACGCCCACGCAGTGGGGGATGGCCCTGCCCGGCATCACCACGGCATTCGCCGCCGCGGGCCGCCAGATCGCACTGACCTTCGACGCGTGTGACGGCGCCTGCGACGACGCGTTGCTCGACACTCTGCAACGCAACGGCGTGCCGGCGGTGCTCATGCTCAACTCGAAGTGGCTCGACCGAAACCCGGACCGGGCACGGCAGTTGGCCGGCAACCCGTTGTTCGAGATCGGCAACCACGGCACCCGGCATGTGCCGCTGTCGGTGACGGGTCGGGCCGCGTACGGGATCGTCGGGACCCGCTCGGCCGACGAGGTGGTCAACGAGGTGTGGGGAAATCACCAGCGGCTGACCGCACTGACCGGCCGCGCCCCGACCTGGTTCCGTCCCGGCACCGCGCACTATGACGACGTGGCCGTCCAGATCGTGCACGAACTCGGTGAGCAACCGCTGGGATTCACCGTCAACGCCGACAACGGCGCGACCGCGTCCGCTGCGGCCGTGCGGTCCAACGTCATGAACGCGGCCCCCGGATCGATCGTCATCGCTCACATGAACCATCCGCAGTCGGGCACCCACGCGGGGTTCGCCCAGGCGATACCCGCCATGCAGGCTGCGGGCTGGCAGTTCGTCTCGCCGACGGGGCGGGCGGTGCGGTAGGCAACACCCTGCTGCTCAGTGAGCTGCCGATCTCAATACCCGGACGCTGAGGGGCGGTTTCATCGGGTGCCAGCGCACGTCGAACATCTGCCGGGACCCGCCCCGCCGAAGGGTTAGGTTTGGCGAATGACCTCGGGGGATCAGGACGCACACGACGGCGACGACGACGCGCAGGCCACGTCCTACCGGCAACCCGCCGTCCTGGTCGGGCTGATGTTGGGACTGCTTCTCGCCGCTGTGGTAAGCCTGGGCTTCGGCTGGAGTCGGCGAACCCCAGAACTGCCTCTGGGGGAAGATTTTTCGTCACTCGCCACGGTGCTGTGGCGCACTACCTTCGTCGTCGGAGGCGTCGCGGTGTTGGCCGCGCTGTACCTCGCGGCGGGACGTGTGTACCGGCAGTCGTCGGGCTGGCGGGCCAAGTTCGTGGCCTACTCCAGCCCGGCGTTGTTCGTACTCGCCGTGGCGGCGATGATGGCACAGAGCCGGGGAACCATCGGCAAGGCCTTTCGTGGGGCGACAGACGATCAACTCGCGCTGCGGCCCTTCGCCATCACCACGGTCGCGCACGGTGCCTGGTGGTTTGCGTGCCTGGCTCTTGCCGCGCTGGCGGTGCTTTGTGCGCTGGCCAACCGCAACGAACCGCCCCGGCCTGCGTCCCGCTCCCGTCCGATGAGCCGGTGGGTCGCGGCTGCGGTAGCAGTGATCGTGGCGGTCGCACTCGCTGTGCCGACCGTGGCTCTTGCCAGAAAGTCGCCGTTCCACAACGAAACTGCTGCGCGTGTCGATCCGCCCACGCTGGCGACACTGACCGGCAAGGTTGCCTACCGGGCCGAGGTGACATCGCTCGCTACCTACTCCCGGCCCGGTGGTGCTGGTTGGGTGCACGTCGAGAGCGGTCCCGACTACCGGCAGGAAACTGTGGTGGGCTTCGACGGCGCAACGGGGGAGCGGCGCTGGACCTTCAGCGTGCCCCGCTTCAACGCCAGCGAATTACGGACGACGGGCACCGGCCCCGACAGCGTGGTTCTGGTGAAGGCATATATCCCCACCGATGCGATGATCGCGCTCGACGCGACCACCGGAGCGCTGCTGTGGACCCGCGTCGACCATGACGTGTTCGACGAGGACTATCCCTTGACGTCGAGCGTGCTGTTGACCAGCAGGCCGGAGCAGGGCGGTGGCGCGACGTGGACAGCCTTTGCGGCGCGGACCGGAAATGAGTTGTGGACCAAGACATTCGCTCGCGACTGCAAGTCATCGATGCGTGCCACCGAAAACTTCATCATGATGAGCACATGCGACGACGGCCCCGATGTGCTGACAAAGGTGCTGGATCCGCAGACCGGGCAGCAACACGGCGTGATCACCGCATCATCGCTCGGCGTCGGGCCCGGGGAGCTCGCGCCGAACGATGACCTGACGATCGGTGCCACCGCAGGGGACCGGGCGCTGGTGAACGGCGCCGGCGCGCCGCTGGTTGTCGACGTCGCGGCAGGACGGGTGATCGCCCGGTTGCCTGATCGCCATGACGCCACGTTCATCGATGCGGACTCGCTCATGCTGACCCCTGTGAGCGAGAATCGAGAAGAGCTGCAACCAGTTTCGATTCACGACCTGCGCGACGGCATGACGGTTGACACCGGGTTGCTGTTCGCGTGGCAGGGGCGCGAGCAGACCTGGGGGGCAATGGCGCGGGTGGGGAACCAGTGGCTGACATTGCTACCCGATGCCCCGCTCGCCGCGGTGCCTGTCTGGTCAGGGCGCGATCCGGTCCCGATGCGCATCATCGGCAAGTCTGGCCCGGCGCAGACGCTGCCCAACCCGTGCGAAGGACGCATGCAAGTAGCTCCGACGGTTTCTCGAGTGCCCGGTGCGGTGCTCGTCGAGTGCGGTAGGTCGGACGCCGTCGCCGCCGTCCGGTAACGCCTCAGCGCAGCCCGAGGACGTCGTAGCCGTTGACTTCTCCGCGATCGGAGTGGTTGGCGCACAACGCCAGAACTGCTCCTGGCACCGGCATCACGCCGCCGGCACGGTGGCAAGGATTCGGTCTGAGTGTGGCTTGCCCGCCTATGGCCGGCACAGTGGCGAGTACCTCGTCGAAGTTGTCCTGATAGGCAGCGGCTGTCACGAACTCGTCGCCGACCCGAGCCCACCGCTGCGCCCTGGGATCGGCGGACATTGCCACGCCTGTTGCCCGCACCTCCCGTCGCTCTGCGGGGACATACAGGGTGACCGTCCTTGCCCGGCCGTCCTTCCCGAGCTCGACAACGGGCCCAGGAAGCGATTTCTCGAGATCCGGGGTGCGAACGAAGGGTTCGGGCGTGACCTGCACCGCCTTGGTCTCGACATCGACGGACAGAAGAACGCCGTCAACGCTGTTGATTCCACTTGCATACACGGCGACCACGCCGCCGTCGACCGCCAGCCATTCCGTGTCCACGTCACCCGATGGGAAGCCGGGCTGCTTGGTGAAGTCGATGGTGTACTCGGACTCCGCGTCGTACGCGTGCAGCGCGTCGCCACACGGGTCGACGATGATCAGCGTGGAGCCGACGGCGTCGTAGCGGCTTCGGCCGCAGTCGTCGTCCGGACGGTCCCTGGCCCACAATGGTTTACCGGTCCTCGGATCGAGCGCCCCGATCTTGTCGGTGCTGACCGCTGCCAAGATGTCACCGTCGCCATTCGCTCGGCCCCGAAGGTGCCAGTCCGCGTCGTTGAGCCAAAGCTGTTCACCCGTCGAGGCATCGAGACCGACCAGGAAAGCAACCCGATCATCGCCGGCAGGCGAATACCTGTCCGGCTCAAGGGTATTGGGCGGCCGAGTGCACTGAACCACCACGACCGCATCGTCGCCGATCCCGGTCGACCACACTGTGACGTCGCCACAGCGCTCGGGCAGGTCGGCCGTCGGGAACCGCCAACGTTGAGCGCCGGTTGACCCGTCAAAACTGACGACCGCGCGGTCCGTGATGCCGACGAATCCAGGTCCGGCCGGACGAACCCCCTGCTCGTCGACCTTCACCCTGTAGGCCACATTTGTACCCACGGACGTCGGCACGGCGGGGATCGGCACACGCGCGGCGGTGGTCGCCGAGGATGCTCCGACCGAGCTGAGCGAGGTGACAGCGAGGCCGGCCACCACGGCGATGGTGACGCCGCAGGCCGTCGACACGGCGAGCGCAGCCCGGCCGGGCCTGCGCGCACGGTTGGCAGATGCGGATGTGGCACCGGCGAGCAGCAGCACCGCTGCGCCCGCGAGCACGAGCCAGGACACCTGGGCGATGACGATGACCGGACGCGCATCGGGACCCGAGATCAACATCCTGTGCAGTGGAGGCTTGGCGCTGAGGAGTCCGTACGCCGCGATGGCGACGGTTCCCGCAAGAAGTAGCGAGGCATGCCCGGCAGTGTCGAGACCAGCGACGGCCCGCGCACCGAGCCAGATGGTGGCCGCTCCGGCGACGCACATGCAGATGAGCGAGACGAGCAGAAGCTGGCTCGCCGGCGCCAGGTAGGTCGCGGTTTGCCCGGCCGGGACCCGTGCGGCATAGGCATAAACCGCGAGCCCAACAGCTCCCAACGTCAGTCCGACAGCAAGCGCGATGGCCAACCGGCCCGCCCACGTCACAGCGGCCCTGTGCTCGTCATCAGTGCTCGTCGTGTCGTTGCGCGTCAAGTCCACCATCATGACCCCCTCGGCTGGAAACTCTGCCACAGCGTCGGCCCATGTCAGGACGGGAAACCGCGGCAATGTTCTTCGCGATGGCCGCGCCTACACCGAGTTCTACCCAGGGGGCGCCAGAGCGCGCAGGGGGCAGCCAAGAGGTGGAAATCGGCGACTTTCGCCAGCGGCGGAACCAGGAAAGCCCGAGCCGGCGTCTGAAACCTTGCACTCGCCCTGGTCGAGTGCTAAGAATGCAGTTGGCACTCTCGATCAGTGAGTGCTAGGTCGGGACGGTGAGACCGGGGCCGCACCTGCGGGAGCACACCCCAGTCGTCCGTCGCGGGCACTGAGCCCGGCCAACAAGACGTGCATCCCCAATCCGGAGGAAACACTTCGCAATGGCTAAGACAATTGCGTATGACGAAGAGGCCCGTCGTGGCCTCGAGCGGGGTCTGAACGCCCTCGCCGACGCGGTAAAGGTGACGCTGGGCCCCAAGGGTCGCAACGTCGTCCTGGAGAAGAAGTGGGGCGCCCCCACGATCACCAACGATGGTGTGTCCATCGCCAAGGAGATCGAGCTGGAGGACCCGTACGAGAAGATCGGCGCTGAGCTGGTCAAAGAGGTCGCCAAGAAGACCGACGACGTCGCAGGCGACGGCACCACCACCGCCACCGTTCTGGCCCAGGCCCTGGTTCGCGAAGGTCTGCGCAACGTCGCTGCCGGCGCCAACCCGCTCGGCCTGAAGCGCGGCATCGAGAAGGCCGTGGAAAAGGTCACCGAGACGCTGCTGAAGAGCGCCAAGGAGGTGGAGACCAAGGAGCAGATCGCTGCCACCGCCGGTATCTCCGCCGGTGACCAGTCCATCGGCGACCTGATCGCCGAGGCCATGGACAAGGTCGGCAACGAGGGTGTCATCACCGTCGAGGAGAGCAACACCTTCGGCCTGCAGCTCGAGCTCACCGAGGGTATGCGCTTCGACAAGGGCTACATCTCGGGTTACTTCGTGACCGACGCCGAGCGCCAGGAAGCCGTCCTGGAGGATCCCTACATCCTGCTGGTCAGCTCCAAGGTGTCGACCGTCAAGGATCTGCTGCCCCTGCTGGAGAAGGTCATCCAGTCCGGCAAGCCGCTGCTGATCATCGCCGAGGACGTCGAGGGCGAAGCCCTGTCGACCCTGGTGGTCAACAAGATCCGTGGCACCTTCAAGTCTGTGGCCGTCAAGGCCCCGGGCTTCGGTGACCGTCGCAAGGCCATGCTGCAGGACATCGCCATCCTCACCGGTGGCCAGGTCATCAGCGAAGAGGTCGGCCTCTCGCTGGAGACCGCCGATGTCGCACTGCTGGGCCAGGCCCGCAAGGTCGTCGTCACTAAGGACGAGACCACCGTCATCGAGGGTGCCGGCGATGCCGACGCGATCCAGGGCCGTGTCGCCCAGATCCGCGCCGAGATCGAGAACAGCGACTCCGACTACGACCGCGAGAAGCTGCAGGAGCGCCTGGCCAAGCTGGCCGGCGGTGTTGCGGTGATCAAGGCCGGGGCTGCCACCGAGGTGGAGCTCAAGGAGCGCAAGCACCGCATCGAAGACGCCGTGCGTAACGCCAAGGCTGCCGTCGAAGAGGGCATCGTCGCCGGTGGTGGCGTGGCTCTGCTGCAGTCGGCTCCGTCGCTGGACGAGCTGAAGCTCACCGGTGACGAGGCCACCGGCGCCAACATCGTGCGCGTCTCGCTGTCGGCTCCGCTCAAGCAGATCGCCTTCAACGGTGGTCTGGAGCCGGGTGTCGTCGCCGAGAAGGTGTCGAACCTGCCCGCGGGTCACGGCCTGAACGCCGCGACCGGTGAGTACGAGGACCTGCTGGCCGCCGGCGTTGCCGACCCGGTCAAGGTCACCCGCTCGGCGCTGCAGAACGCGGCGTCCATCGCGGCACTGTTCCTCACCACCGAGGCTGTCGTCGCCGACAAGCCGGAGAAGGCCGGGGCGCCCGCGGGCGACCCGACCGGTGGCATGGGCGGTATGGACTTCTAAGTCCCTTCACGAGAAAAGCCCCGGTGCGCTACGCGCGCCGGGGCTTTTTCGTGCCGCCGAGTGTCCAGTTGTGTCACGCGTTTCGGTGGTCGGTGTGCATCAACTGGCCACTCGGCATCGAAGGCATGGAAGTAGGGGCAAGAAGTAGGGTCAATCCCATGCCGTTGCCGCCGCCGTCACCGACCACCACCGCCGTCGTGACCGGCGCCTCCTCGGGCATCGGTGCCGATATCGCCCGCGAACTGGCCCGCCGCGGCTACGGCGTCACGTTGGTCGCCCGCCGCGAAGACAAGCTGCGGGAGCTGGCCGCCGAACTGGCCACCAGAGCAGAGACGATCGCCTGCGACATCGTCGACCCCGACTCACGCGCAAGACTTTTCGACACCATCGCCGAACGCGGCCTTACCGTCGACATCCTGGTCAACAACGCCGGCATCGGCACCATGGGCTCGGTGGTGACATCGCCACCCGCCGACGAGATCGCCCAGGTGCGGGTAAATGTGGAAGCGGTGATCGACCTGACCACCCGCGCGGTGCAGCTGATGGTTCCCCGCGGCCGGGGCGCGATCCTCAACGTCGGCTCCACCGCCGGCTTCCACCCGTTCCCCGGGCAGGCGGGTTATGCCGCCACCAAGGCGTTCGTGCACAGCTACACCGACGGCGTGCGCGCCGAGCTGGCCGGCACCGGTGTCACCGTCGCGACGCTGTGCCCCGGCCCGGTGCGTACCGAGTTCCTCCGGACCGCCGGTATGGACGAGCGAAAGTTCGCCGCGGCGTTCCCGAAGGCGTTGTGGATGTCATCCGAGGATGTGGCGCGGGCCGGCGTCGACGCACTCGACGACGACCGCGGCATGGTGATCCCCGGTGCCCCCAGCCGGTTCACGACCCGTGTGGCGCAACTGATTCCGCGACGGATCCTGTTGCCGATGCTGGTCCGCCAGCACCCCGCGCTGCGCCGCGACCGGTCGGCTGGTTAGCCGGCCAGGGTCGCATCCACCCTTCGACGGGCAGGTCCAGGCCATTGCACAGCGTGCAGATGGTCCGATACCAGCCGAGCGCCACGAGCAGTTCCATCCGTTGTTCGTCGTCGAGCTTGCGCCCCAACGCATCCCACGTCTCGGTCGTCCAGGACCCGGTGCGTTCCAGTTCGTCGACAGCCCCGATCAGCACGCGCTCGAAATCGGTCCACCCCGCTTCGGCGCCGGTGACCAGGGCGTCGCACTCCTCGTCGCTGACCTTCGCGATCGGACCCCAGAACGCTGCCTGCCCACCCCACTCGTACTCACAGCCCACGAGCGCGCAGATCCGCAGGATCGCGATGGTGCGCACCCGCGGTGGCAGCCGAGCATCGACGTAGAGTGACTCGCCCAGTTTCCGCAGCCGGGCCGCCAGATCCGGGTGGCGCTGCAGGCACCGCACCAGTAGCAACGGTTCGTAGGTGCGATCGGGATGACCCCAACTGTTGATGCCGGCGGCGTCGTCGTCGCTCCACGGCTGCGCCAGCGGCTCGACCCGCGTCATGCGGTCACGGTTCACCCGACAAACCTACGACGCGGACGCTGTCGCACGTCGAGCGCCCACATGGCGTTGAACCCACTCAGTTCTCGGAGAGCACCACGCAGTCGTTGCTCGCCGAGCTCGGCGCCTGAGCCGGCCGCCTGCGGTGCAACACCGCACGACTGGGAACGACCTGCGGGGTGTCGTCGTCGGTGGCGGCGGGTTTACCGCGGCCGTCGACGATCAACGAGTAACCACCGGGCTTGTGTGGCGGCCAGATCAGGGTCACCGCGTCGTGCAGGGTGAGATTCCTGCGGGTGTGGTCCCCGACGGCACCGATGTCGATGACGCCGTCGACGAAGTGCGGCTCGACCGCCACCGTGTGTGCGTGGTAGTCGTCGTCGACCGTGACGAGGTAGGCGAACGTGTAGTCCGTCAGCTTGTCGGCCAGCTGGTTGAGATCCACTTTCACGCTCATGACGTGAGAATAGTTCTGTTGGCGCCCCGTCGTGGCGGACCTGTCACATGGGTGCGGGCTGTTTGCCCCGGACCAGCCGACCGGGCCGCGCCTCGGTGGGGACACCGTGTTCGGCGATCACCTGTCCGGACACCACGGTGGCGACGTAACCGTCGGCGGTCTGGTCCAGCCGGCGCCCACCCCCGGGCAGATCGTGGGCGACGACCGGCCGGTGCAACCGCAGCGCCGCATGGTCGATCACGTTGAGATCCGCCTTGTAGCCCAACGCGATTCGGCCACGGTCGGCCAGTCCGGCGACGCGGGCGGGCACCGATGTCAGCTCGCGGACGGCTTGGGCCAACGACAACCTGTCGCCGGCCCGGTCGCGTACCCAGTGCGTCAGCAGGTAGGTGGGAAAGCTCGCATCGCAGATCATGCCGTAGTGCGCGCCGCCGTCACCGAGGCCGAGCACCACGTCGTCGCGCCGGAGCAGCTCGGCGACGGTGTCGAGCGAGTTGTCACGGAAGTTGGCCAGCGTCACCAGAAGCATGGCGTGCCCGTCGTCGTCGAGCAGGCGGTCGTAGGCCTCCTCCAGCGGGTCCACGCCGCGCGCCCGGGCCCTCGCACCGATGGAGTTCGACGGGTCGGGTTCGTAGTCGGGCACCTCGCCCAGCGGATACATGTAGTCCCAGGCCTGCACCGCGAACATCAGCGGATGCCCGTCACTGGCCGAGGAATCACTCAGGATACGTTGGCGGACTTCGGCCTTACGCATCTCGGCGACGCGCTCGGCGAGTGGGAGGTGCGCGATCTCCCGGTAGCTGGGGTAGAGCACGAACGGGTTGCCGGACAGTTCTAGGCCCAGCACCAGTCCGATCGGCCGCGGGAAGATCTGTGCCGAGATGCTGCCGCCGTTGGAGTTGGCCTTCTCCACCATTCGCAGCGCGTCTTCGAAGAACGCGGGGCCCGCATTGCCGATGGCCAGGGTGAAGGTGACCGGCAACCCGACGTCGGCCGCGACGTCGAACACCGTCTGCAGTGCCGGTTCGTAGTCGCCCGCTACCAGATCCGGCACGAACTGGATCAGGCCACCGCCGGCGTCGTCGACGCCCCGGGCGATCGCCTCGATCTCCGCGTAGCCCGCGTCGTAACTCGGGATCGGCTTGCCGCTCTCGGTCTTGTGGATGGTCAGCCTGGACGACGCGAACCCCAGCGCGCCACAATGCACCGCCTCGGCGGCGAGCTTGCGCATCAGCGCCAGATCCTCGGCGGTGGCCGGTTCGCGATCGACGCCCCGTTGACCCATCACGTACACCCGCAGTGGTGAATGCGGCAGGAACGCCGCCACATCAATATCGAGGCGCCGCGACGACAACGCGTCGAGGAATTCGGGGAACGTCTCCCACGTCCACGGCAGACCGTCGACCATGACGACCCCGGGGATGTCCTCCACCCCGGCCATCACGTCGACGAGCACGTCATGATCGTCGGGCCGGCACGGCGCGAACCCGACACCGCAGTTGCCCATCACGGCCGTGGTGACCCCGTGGGCCGAGGACGGGTTGAGCCGGTCCGACCAGATGGCCTGACCGTCGTAATGCGTGTGCAGGTCCACGAACCCCGGGGTGACCAGCAGCCCGGTCGCATCGATCTCGCGTGCGGCGGTCCCGGCCACGGAACCAACCCCGGTGCCGATCTGGGCGATGACGCCGTCGCGCACCGCGACGTCACCAACATACGGTTCGCCGCCCAGGCCGTCGATGATCGTGCCGCCACGGATACACAGGTCGTAGCTCATCTAACTAACCTACGACTCCCGGCTGTGTATGCCCATGGGGTTGGCCGAAATTCGCGGGCTTGTCGGCGGCCCGTGTCAGGATCAGGCCGTGATCGATCACTTCGGCATCAACTGCTCCGATTTTCCCAAGTCCACCGAGTTCTATGACACCGTGCTCGGCGTGCTGGGCTTTACCCGGCAGCTCGATTACGGCGTGGCCATCGGCTACGGCACGGAAGGGCATCCGGACTTCTGGATCGCCGATGCCGGCGCCGGCGAGGCCAAGGGCCCCAACCGGGAAATCCACGTGGCGTTTCAGGCCGCGGGCGTGGACGCGGTCGCGGCGTTCTACGAGGCCGCGCTCAAACTGGGCGCCGAGTCGTTGCATGCACCGCGGCTGTGGCCCGAGTACCACCCGGGGTACTTCGGCGCCTTCGTCCGCGATCCCGACGGCAACAACGTCGAGGCGGTCTTCCACGGAGCCGCGCCGCAGTAGCCGCTACAGCGGTTCCAATTCCGAGATCAGCCAGTCGCCGTGCACGCGGGTGAGGCTGACTCGGTAAGCCAGCCCATCCTTGGTCGATTGCGCACCGTCACCGGCGGCCTCGGTTTTCTGGTCGACGAATGCCACCACGCTGGCCGCGTCGGCCGTCAGCGACTCCACACCGGTGTGGCGCACCGTCGCGGTCTGGGTGATGTTGTCCGCCTTCGTGCGGATCGTCTTGCGGTACTCGTCGACCGCTGAGCCGGTCAGCACCTCGGCCACCGCGTCCATGTCTGCCCGGCTCGTCGTCGGGGTGAAGCTCAGCATCTTGACCACATTGGTGGCGACGAAATCGGTGACCTGCTCGCGCGCCCGGTCGCCGTCGGCGATGGGCGCGGGCGCCGGCCGGTTCTTGACCGAGAGCTGCCAGAAACCCAGGCCGGCGGCGGCCACGGTCCCGACGATGAGCAGGACGATCAGCAGCGTCCAGCCTCGTGTGCGTGCCTCCATCAGTTGACGAACTCCAGTTTCGAGGCCTTGTAGCCGCCGTCGACATGCTCGACGGTGACCCGCATCCGCTGCAGTGAGACCACGCCCACCCGATTGCTCGTCACGGTGACCTTCGTGTCGACAGTGACGAGCACGACCGCTTCATCGGAGAACAACGATTCGACGCCCGCCCCGGTGATCGTTCCGTCAGTCTTCACACCCAGTTCCCGGGCCTTGCGTTTGATCGCCGGCGCCTGGCTTCTCAGGTCGGCGCGGAACTCATCGGTGGCGCCGTCCATGATCGCCTCGAGATCGCTGTCGGCCGTGTCGGCGCTCACGGTGACGGTGTGCAGCGCGAAGGTCCGGGCGGCCTCGACATACGGCTGCCATGACGGGGTGCTGCGCGGCTCCGGCGTGGTCCGGCCGAACTGGCTGACCGCGAAGCCGATGGCGCACACCAGGAGCACCGCCAGCGCGATCGGCAGCACAACCCTTGCGGTACTGCGCTTCTGGGGAGGCCGAGGTTGCGGGCTGGGGCCAGACCAGATGGGGGAGGGGTACGGCGCGCTGATCGACGGGCCACGGGGTGTGGCGAAGGCCGGGGCCGCGATGATGCGTGGAGGTTCGGCCGACACCGGTGACGGATCGGCTGACAGCGGTGGCGGCGACACCCGCGTGCGGGGCCGCTGCCTGACCGGGGCGGTCGCGCTGTCGCCGGCGAGAGCCTTCGCGAAGTCGCTGCATCGACGGAACCGGGCGCCGGGCTCCTTGGCCATGCCCTTGAGCACCACATCGTCCAGGTCGGCCAGTTCAGGGCGAAGGATGCGCAGGCTGGGCGGGCGCTCGTTGAGCTGCTTGCTGATAACCACCGCGGGATTGGAATGATGGAACGGCGAGTGCCCGGCCAGGAGCTGAAATGCGCTGGCCGCCAAGGAGTATTGATCCGCCCGCCCGTCCAGCGGCTGCCCGAGCAGCTGTTCGGGAGCGGAGTAGGCCATCGAGCCGACGGCCATGTTGGTCGCGGTGATCCCGCTGATGTCGTCTGTCCGGCGGGCAACGCCGAAGTCGGCCAACAGGATCCGGCGCCGCGCGGCGTCCGGTCCGGTCAGCAGGACGTTCGCGGGTTTGACGTCGCGGTGGAGCAGGTTGCGCTCGTGGGCGTAGTCGAGTGCCTCGGCGATGGCGGTGATGATCTCGACCGCCTCCCGGAGCGGCATCCCGCCGGGGTGACGCTCGCGCACGTGCCGTGCGGCATCGGTGCCGTCGACGTAGTCCATCGCGATCCACAGCCGGCCCTCGTACTCGCCGCGATCGTGCAGGCCGACGATGTGGGGATGCCACAGCGAGGCGGCGATATCGGCCTCGCGGTTGAACCGGTCGCGATACTGAGCATCGCCGGTCAGGGCGGCGGGCATGACTTTGAGCGCATCCTGGCGGGGCAGGCGCGGATGCTGCGCCAGATACACCTCACCCATGCCGCCCGAGCCGAGCAGACGTTGAATCGTGTAACCGGCGAACACCTCGCCGGAATTCAACGGCATGGCGGTGATGCTAGCCCGCGCGGTGGCGGGCCGGTCCGCGAGTAGCGTCGAGGTCATGGCTGCCGCTGATTCCGATGCCGTCCGAGAATTGCTGCGCGACGCATTCACCCGGCTCATCGAGCACGTCGACGATCTCACCGAGGGGTTGACCCAGGAGGTCTCCAGTTATCGCCCCACCCCGCAGGCCAACAGCATCGCCTGGTTGATCTGGCACAGTGCCCGATGCCAGGACCTGCAGTTGTGTGACATCGCCGGGATCGAGCAGGTGTGGACCCGCGATGGATGGAAAGACCGCTTCGGGCTCGACCTGCCCGCCGACGACATCGGGTACGGGCACGGGCCCGACGATGTCGCGAAGGTGCACGCACCGGCCGAGCTGTTGGCGGGGTATTACCTGGCCGTGCACAAGGTGACACTGGCCTACATCGCCGGCGTGACCTCTGACGACCTGGGCCGCATCGTCGATACGCGGTGGGATCCGCCAGTGACGGCGAGCGCGCGGTTGGTCAGCATCATCGACGATTGCGCTCAGCACCTCGGACAGGCGGCGTATCTGCGCGGCATCATCCCTTGACCCCTCGATGGTGGGTGCCGGTCGGCCTTCTCGCCGCCATGGTGCTGCTGGGCTGGGCAGTGCGTGGCGCACCGATTCCGATCGACGACTGGTTTCAGAGCCTCGGTAGCGACTTGGGTTCGCACCGGTCTGTGTTCCTCGTGTTCACCAAGCCACCTCTGGTGGCCGCCGCGTTGGTGATCGGCATCGTCGTGGCGCTGCGGCAACAGCGCAAGCGGTTGGCCCTCGCCATGGTGGTCAGTCCGTTGCTGGCGATCACCGTCGTGCGGCTCGTCAAACCTCTCTTCGGCAGGGAGAAGGAGGGCGCACTGGCCTATCCGAGCGGACACACCACGTTCCTCGTGACGGCGACCGGCCTGCTCATGCTGGTGGCCTGCATGCGAATGTGGGCGCTGGCGACAGCCGTGTGCGTCGTCCTGCTCGGCATCTTCGGCCTGTCGATCACCTTCCACTACTTCACCGACACCGTCGGCGGGGTGTTGCTGGGATCGTCAGTTGTGTGCATTTCCGCGATCCTGGCCCGCGAAGGCGAGCACGGCAGGGTGGCAAGCGGTCCATCTGAGCTTCGCTGAGCGATCACCTTTCGGCCTCACCCTTTTTGGGTGGTGGCAACTCATGTCAGGGATTCGATTCGTAGGGCGCCACCGTCGGCAGCTCTGGCGTCCCCGGCGATGGCCCCAACTGTCAAGAACCACTTGATTGTTCAGGCCGACAAGCCGAATCGCATGGTTGCGTCCGGCAAGACTTTCGGCCGTGGCGTGGGCGGCTGGCAAATTTTCTCAACCGTCACGAGCTGGGCTGATGGTTACGCAAAGTACTTTGCGGCAACACGTCCGAAAGGGTGGATGTTTGCATGTGCAAATACCTGCATCCGGCTACCTGAGAAAAAGCTGAGATCTTGATTAGCAACAGGTAATTTTCTGCCCGGACCAGGCAATCAGCCAGGCCAAACAGCCAGTTTCCGAGGGGATTCACCTATGACAAGTCTTGTCTCGAGCGGTCTGACCGCATGCGTGGCCGCGGCCACCGCCGGCGTCATCGCCATCACTCCGGTGGCAGCGCCGACGCCGACCCCGCCGCGCATCGTGGACGCCTCGGCATCGCTGATGGCCGACTTCACGGGTATGAATCAACTCGGGTTGGCGTTCCTGTCCGGGCAACGGCTTGCCGATCAGTTCTTGCAGGTACCGCTCACCCCGTTCGTGCTCGCCGCGCAGATCGCCGCCGGTGACAACGAGCGGCTGTTCTCGCAGATCCGCCAGATTGTCGATTCGCCGCTCTACGTGGCCGATCCGCTGATCGAGGCGATCGCCATCACGGTCCCGAGAGAGTTTGGTGGCGGCTCGGACCACATCACCAACATCACGACCGGTGACGGCGCCTTCATGCAGTTCCGCAACAACGAACTTCTGGGCCTTCGGGACGCGATCAACGGTCAGTTCGCCGACGCTCTCGGCGTCGACACCCCGTGGCCGAACGCGAACTACACCGCGATGCTCGCGGCGGGCCTGACCGAGTCGGCGACGCGAGGCATGAACGGCGCCGTGCTCGGGGCGGTCGGCGTGGTCGCTATCGCGCAGGCGATTGTCGAGGGGGACAACGAGGCCCTCTACACGGCGGTCCGGTCATACACGGACGCCCCGTTGTGGGTCGCCGACCCGACCATCGAGGGTCTGGCGTTGGCTCTGCCCGAGTCGCTCGGGGGTGGCACCGATGGCGTGTTTACCGAGCAAGGTCCCGAGGACGGGGCGCTCATGCGGTTCCGTAACGAGAAGCTGTGGACGGCCACGCGGGACACGCGGGTGAATATTGCCCACGCGCTCGGGGTCAACGTCAACGCCAACGGAGATGTGATCGAGGAGGCGGACACGTCGGCTCGGGGCGTCACCTCGCGGGTTGCCACGTTGAATGCCGCCGCATCTCCCGAGGCCGATTCGCCGAAGGTGGACAAGCTCAAGCCACATGTGACGTCCCTCAACACCTCGATCAACAAGTCGCTCGACGGCGCGAAGGACCGGGCCGAGCAGCGGCGTGACAAGGTCAAGGCCAACGTGAACAGGGCCGTGACGCGGGTGCAGACCGCGGCGAAGAACCTGACCAAGAAGGTCACGCCGAAGGAATCCCCGAAGGCCGCCCAGAAGGCTGCCTCGAAGGGATCAGAGGACTGATAGCCGGCGGAGCCGGCAGCGTGCGGTGACTGGGGGGTCATCACACGTTGCCGGCTCCGCTCCTCTGCAGACGAGGGGTCGCCACGACCGGGATAAGCCCCCTCGAAATCATCGAGAAGGTCGCTCACGCACCCGCGGAGCGACCATTTCGTTGATCTGGGCGTAGTCGTCATCGCCTCCGCACTTGACAGGTGTCAACCCCGGTGCGACGTGCGTCACAAACGGTGATTAACATAGGCCCCATGACAGCGACGCCAGATGTTGATCTGACCGGAGAGTTCACGGGTTCCGGCACCATCCACAACCCCGCGACCGGTGCCGTCGCCGGCCAGGTGACATGGACCGATGCGGCCGACGTGCCACGCATCGCGGCCGGTCTGCGGGAAGCTCAGAAGGAGTGGGAGGCCCGCGGCGCGAAAGGCCGGGCCAAGGTGCTCGCCCGCTACGCGGTCTGGTTGGGCGACCACCGCGACGAGATCGAGAAACTCCTGATCGCCGAGACCGGTAAGTCGGCCATGGACGCCGCCCAAGAGGTCCCGCTGCTGATCATGATCCTCTCGTACTACATCAAGGTGGTCGAGAAGGCGATGGAGCCGGATTCCCGGCCCGCCCCGCTGGCGTTCCTGTCCATCAAGAAGATCGCTGTGCACTACCGGCCGCGGCCGGTCATCGGCATCATCGCGCCGTGGAACTACCCCGTGGCCAACGCCATGATGGACGCGATCGGCGCCCTGGCCGCCGGGTGTGCCGTGCTGCTCAAGCCCTCCGAGCGCACCCCGCTGACCGCCGAGGTACTGCTGCGCGGTTGGCTCGATTCCGGTGCGCCCGAGGTGTTCGCCCTCGCGCAGGGTGCGCGTGCGGTGTCCGAGGCCGTCATCGACAACTCCGACTACATCCAGTTCACCGGCTCCAGCGCAACCGGCGCCAAGGTGATGGAGCGGGCCGCCCGCCGGCTGACCCCCGTCAGCCTGGAGCTCGGCGGCAAGGACCCGATGATCGTGCTGGAAGACGCCGACGTCGAACTCGCCGCGAACGCGGCTGTATGGGGCGCGATGTTCAACGCCGGCCAGACCTGTGTCTCGACCGAGCGGGTCTATGTGCTCGAGTCGGTCTACGACCAGTTCGTCGCCGCGACCGTGCGCGCCGTGGAAAACCTCAAGATGGGCACGGGTGAGGGCTACCACTTCGGCTCCCAGATCGACGAGAGCCAGGTGGCGATCACCGACCGCCACGTCAAGGATGCCGTCGCCGCCGGCGCCAAGGCGCTGACCGGAGGCAAGCGTCCCGAGGGCGGGGGTAGTTTCTTCGAGCCGACCGTGCTCGTCGACGTCGACCACTCGATGGCCTGCATGACCGAGGAGACCTTCGGGCCGACGCTGCCGATCATGAAGGTGTCCTCCGTCGAGGAGGCGGTGCGGCTCGCCAACGACAGCCAGTACGGCCTGAGCGCGTCGGTGTTCTCCAAGGACGTCGAGCGGGCCAAAGCGGTTGCACTGCAGCTCGATTGCGGTGCGGTCAACGTCAACGACGTCATCTCCAACCTGATGTGCACCACGGCGCCGATGGGCGGCTGGAAGGCGTCGGGCATCGGAGCCCGCTTCGGCGGTGTGGACGGGGTGCGCAAGTTCTGCAAGCAGGAGACCGTGGTGGTCCCGCGCACCAACGTCGGCGCCGGCGGCACGTACTACAACAACTCGGAGAAGGCGCTCGCCCGGATGAACAAGCTGATGACCAAGCTGGCATTGGCTCGTCCGCGTCGTAAGTCCAAGTAACCGGGCTACGGCTGGCAGGCGGCGCCTCCGGACGTCTCGAAGATGTCGTCGCTTCCTGTGATCCGCTGTCCGCAGACCACGACCACGGAGCTGGGGACGATCACGGGAAAGGTGGACGCCGCCCTACTCGGTGCGAACGCCTGCGAGCCGTCCGGGTAGGTGGCGATGGGCCTGTTCGAAACCTTGCCGCCGACGGCGAGCACGTTGGTCCACTCACCGTGCACCATCGCCGTGCCGTTGATCGCCACCACCGTGTTGTCGTGGTCGCCGGTATACGGGTCGATGTAGTCCTTCTGGAAGCCCGCCGTGCCGTCGAGTGCGAACATCTTGTTGCCAGAGCGGTTTTGACCGACCGCCGTAGCCGTGGCCGGCCGGAACACGCTGATGGCCAACGCCCGGTTGTCGTTGGACGCGTTGGCCCGGGCGCCGGTGGCAGAGTTGTCCCCGATTCCTATCGGGTCACCCGGGCCCCGGTCGTAGGAGATACCCGGCGCGGCGCCGGCCGTGCCCGCTCCGATCATCGCTACCGCGCCAACTCCGGCCGCCAGCGCCGAGCCGACCGAGAACCTGCGAACAACACGTTTCGTGAACAAGAGAGGCCCTTCTCGAAGATGGTGCGTGACCGTTGACACCAGTGATGATGGAGCCCAGCCGGCCGGGTGGACCGAGTAATGCACTACTGCACTTCGGCGACGTGTCGGCGGCCGCTGCTACCGGACGTTCACCCGAGCATCACCATTTCGTCCTCGCGGTTCGCTAGGTTGCGCCGGTGACTCTCGACATCACCGGGTACGCGGTCCGTGACGACGACGATGACGACCCAGTTCTGCTGCTGGAACCCAGCGGCGAGGTCGTCGACACCTGGCGGGAGAACTACCCGTACGAGGACCGCATGTCGCGGCAAGAGTACGAGGAGCAGAAACGGCTGCTGCAGATCGAACTGCTCAAGCTGCAGAAGTGGAGTCAGAGCAACGGCCTGCGGCACGTCATCGTGTTCGAGGGGCGCGACGCCGCGGGCAAGGGCGGCACCATCAAACGGTTCATGGAGCACCTCAACCCTCGCGGGGCCCGCGTCGTCGCTCTGGAGAAGCCGACCGAAAAAGAACGCACCCAGTGGTACTTCCAGCGCTACGTACAGCACCTCCCGGCCGCCGGTGAGATCGTGCTGTTCGATCGGTCCTGGTACAACCGTGCCGGGGTGGAACGCGTCATGGGCTACTGCTCGCCCAAGCAGCATGCCGAATTCATCCGTCAGGCCCCGTTGTTCGAGCAGATGCTGGTCAACGACGGCATCAGCCTGACCAAACTGTGGTTCTCCGTCACGCAATCCGAGCAGCGCACCCGGTTCACCATCCGCCAGGTCGACCCGGTGCGGCAGTGGAAGCTCTCACCCACCGACCTCGCTTCGCTGGACAAATGGGACGACTACACCGCGGCCAAGGAAGACATGTTCGCCTGGACCGACACCGAGATGGCGCCCTGGACCGTGGTCAAGAGCAACGACAAGAAACGCGCCCGCATCAACGCCATGCGGTACGTGCTCGGTAAGTTCGATTACGACAACAAGGATTTTGAGGTGGTCGGCCACGCCGATCCGCTGATCGTGGGGCGTGCCCTGTCGGACTGAGCAGTCTGGCCGCCGCCCGAGAGTAGGAGGCGGCGTGCGATTCGTCATGACGCTGTTCCTGTGGGTTTTGACGACGATCCTGCTGGCGGCGGCGGTGCCGTCGGCGTGGGTGCAGAAGAACATCATCGACCAGCAGGGTTATTCGGCGTTCGCCGCAGCCGCGGCCGCCGACCCGCAGTTGCAGCAGGCGGTCGCCGGTGAACTCACCACCCAGGTGCAATCACTGGCCGCCAGGAGCGGGTCCGACGTGGACTCGCGGCAGATCCGCGCTGTCGCGGGTGCCTACACCGCGGGGTCGGCGTTCCCCGGACAGTTCGCCCTGGCCAATCAGGTCTCGCACACCTGGATGTTCACTGACAGGTTGTCCCGCAACGAGAACGGCAGTTGGGTGATCGACCTCGCCCCGATGCTCTCGGATGCGTCGTTCCGCGAAACCCTGTCCGGATTCGGTGTCGAAGTGCCGCAAACACTTACGGTTCCCATCGCGTCGTCGGCCCCTGACAGCTTGCGGCCGGGCATCTTGCGTCCGCTGGCGGTGTGGGGGCCCTGGGTCAGCATCGGAGTGACGGTGCTGGCCGGTGTCTTGGCCCTGTTCACTTTGGCTGCCGCCCGTTCCCGCGGTAAAGCCCTTGCTGCCCTGGGGATTTCCGCATTGCTGGTGGGTGCCGCCGGATGGGCCGGGCTGGAGGCGGGCCGCCGTTACCTCAACGAAGCGCTCAACCACACCAGCGGCGACATCCGGCAGATCGCCGACGCCATGGCCGGCCACGCGATCGGCAGCCTGCACCAATGGCTCAACCTCACGCTGGCGGCCGGTGGGGGACTGGTGGTGTTCGGGATCGTCGTGGCGCTGCTCGGGGGATTGCGGCGTCGCCCCAGCTGACTTTCCGCCGGTTTCTGCACCTGGGTCGTTCGCCGCGAAAATCACGACCCTGGTGTAGATCTCGCGATGTCAGCGGCGATTCAGCTGGACGAAGAAGGACTTGCAGCCTGATACTCAGTCTTTGCCGATCCAACTGGCCGGTGCCTCGTCGCGGATCGACCAACGGGCCGACCGGATTTCGGGCTGCAGACTGACATTGGCAATCGCGTCTTCGAGCACCTTGTCGTCCCGGACGTCCGCTGACAGTTCGGCGCGGAGCCGAACCTCATCGGGTGCCGAGGTGGCCGTCGAGAGCAGCGACCGGAGCTGCAGTTCGGGGCCGGCGACCGCCCGCAGGATGACGGCCCGGACGTCGGCTTCCGCGTCGGCCCGGCAGGCCACGTCGAGCACGTAGTCGGCCGGTGAGGTCTCCCGGCCGGCGCGGGATTTGACGCGATCCATGCGTTGGCCGATTGAGTGCAGCAGGCCGTTGGCCACGATGATGATGCCCGCGGCGGCGGTGGCCTCACGCCAGAACCATGCACCGGCCATAGCGCCGACGGCCGCGGTCGCCCAGAGTGTGGCAGCGGTGTTCAGGCCGGTCACCGACGTGCCCTGTTTCATGATCACGCCCGCACCGAGAAAGCCGATGCCCGTGACGATCTGCGCTGCCACGCGGGTGGGGTCAGCGCCCTCGAATGCGTACGCACCGAGGATCAGGTACAGCGCCGAGCCCATGCTGACCAACGCCATGGTTTGCAGGCCCGCCAGCCGGGACCGCCACTGGCGCTCCATACCGATCGCGATGCCCAGCAGTGTCGCGAACCCGACACGGCCCAGCAATTCCAGAGCAGGCATGGATTGCATGGGTGAAGTTTGCGCCGGTGGACGCCGGTCTGTGGGTCTGACACGCAGAGCCAGGGCTAAACGACGCCGTCAGGAGTCGTCGTCGCGCCGCTGGCGGAAGTTCTGGAAGGCGACGGCAAAACGGGCGTCGGCGGGTGTCCGGTCCTGTTTGACACTCGATGCGGTGAGCGCCAGGGCGATCAGAATGTCCGCGGCGGTGACGAACAAGCCGGCCCAGTACATCCACTTCAGCGCCGGATCCGGCTGCGAGGCAAAGTAGACGACCAGAAAGATCGGGCCCACGATGCCGAAAACGAACATCATGGTCTGAAAGGCGAGGTAGCGGCGCAACACCGACATGGCGGTCAGCATATCGGGCGTGGTTGCCTCAACGTAGCTGTCAGGGCCGGTGCCCAGGGGCCGCTAGGACCGCAGCGTCTGCCACAGGAATTCGTAGGTCAGCGCTGCCTTGAATGCGGCCTGCTTGTTGTCAGCCGCGCCGCCGTGGCCACCTTCGATGTTCTCGTAGTACAGCACCCGGTGCCCGGCGGCCTCCAGTGCCGCGGCCATCTTCCTGGCGTGCCCGGGGTGCACCCGATCATCGCGGGTCGAGGTGGTGATCAGGATCGGCGGATACTTCGCGTCCTTCGAAATATTCTGGTACGGCGAGTATTTCGATATGAACTCCCAGTCCGCCGGATCGTCGGGATTGCCGTACTCGGCGACCCATGAGGCGCCGGCGAGCAGCAGGTGGTAACGCTTCATGTCCAGCAGCGGCACACTGCACACCAGTGCCCCGAACAGTTCCGGGTACCGGGTCAGCATCACGCCCATCAGCAGCCCGCCGTTGCTGCCGCCGGAGGCGCCGAGTTGCTCGACCGTGGTGATGCCGCGGCGCACCAGATCCGCGGCGACGGCGGCGAAGTCCTCGTACACCACATGGCGGTGCTCCCGCATCGCCTGCTTGTGCCAGCGCGGGCCGTACTCCCCGCCGCCGCGGATGTTGGCCTGCACGTAGGTGCCACCGCGTTCCAGCCAGGCCCGGCCGATGCCGCCGATGTAGCCCGGCGTCAACGAGTTCTGGAATCCGCCATAGCCGTACAGGTACGTAGGGCTCGGCTCGTCGCGGCGGCCGACGACGAAATACGGAACCTCGGTGCCGTCCTTCGACGTGGCGAAGAACTGCTCGACGTCGATACCGGCGGCGTCGTAGAACGCCGGTGCGGACTTGACCTCGACCAGTGGCCCGCCGGCAGTGCCGTACAGGAGCCGCGACGGGGTGGTGAATCCGCTTGAGTTGTAGAAGACCTCGTCACCGAATCGATCGATGTCGACGACGATGGTGTCCGTCGCCGGCGGGATGTCCGGCGCGTCTGCGCGTTCCCAGGTGCCGGGCGTGACGACCTCGACGTGGCTGGCGACGTCACGCAGCGTGATCAGGATCAGCTTGTCCCTGGTCCACTGCACACTCGACAGGCTGCTGTGCTCGTCGGGCTCGTAGATCATCGCCAGATCGGTTGTCCCGGACAGGAAATCGTCGAATTTCGTGCCCAGTAACGCGCCCGCCGGATAGGTCACCCCACCCACCTGCCAGTCGGTGCGCAACGAGATGAGCAACCACTCGCGGTGCAACGACAGTGAGGAGTCGGTCGGCACCTTGAGTTCGATGAGCTCGCCGTCGCGCACCTCGTAGCGGATGCGGTTGTAGAAGTCGGTGTAGCGGCCCAACCGGGTGTGCTCGAAGCCGGGTGTCCGGTCGATCGAGGCGATCACCCGGACATCGGTCGGCTCGGCCTCGTACACCGTCTCGGCGTCGGACAACGGCTCGCCACGGCGCCAGCGCTTGGCGATACGCGGATAGCCGGACTCGGTCATGGAGCCCTCGCCGAAGTCGGTGCACACCAGCAGGGTGTCCTCGTCCTCCCAGGACACCGACGACTTGGCCTCGGCCAGCTCGAACCCTCCGGGGACGAATTGTTTTGTCCGCATGTCGAACTCGCGTACCACCGTAGCGTCGGCCCCGCCCCGGGACAGGCTGATCATCGCCAGCGTGTGCTCGGGTTCGATCACCTCGGGACCGGCCCATACCCAGTTCTCGTCCTCGGCGCGGGCCAGCTCGTCGATGTCCAGGATCACGTCCCAGTCCGGATCATCGGTGCGGTAGCTCTCCAATGTGGTGCGCCGCCACAGGCCGCGTGGATTCGCCTCGTCGCGCCAGAAGTTGTACAGATACTCGCCGCGCCGTCCCGGGTAGGGAATCCGCGCATCGGTGTCGAGGATCTCCAACACCTCGGAGCGCATCGCCTCGAAGCGGTCACCGCTCAACTCGGCGAGCGTCGGTTCGTTGTGCGCACGCACCCACGCCAACGCGTCGTCGCCGGTGATGTCCTCAAGCCACAGGTAAGGGTCCGTTGCCACGCGTCCATTGTGACCGCGCGCGTAATGTGAGCTGAACAACACCACTGTCGAGGAGAAGCGAGGACGCGATGGGTCAGGCACCGGCTCGGGCCCTGATCACCGCGGCCGCTGCCGCACTGTTGGCGCGGTTACAGGAACGGCACGGGGCATTGATGTTCCACCAGTCCGGCGGATGCTGCGACGGGTCATCGCCGATGTGTTACCCCGACGGCGAGTTCATCGTCGGCGATCGCGACATCCTGCTGGGTGTTCTCGACGTGGGCGATGCGGGTGTGCCGGTGTGGATATCCGGTCCGCAGTTCGAGGCGTGGAAGCACACCCAGCTGGTCATCGACGTGGTTCCGGGCCGCGGCGGCGGTTTCAGCCTGGAAGCGCCGGAGGGCATGCGGTTCCTGTCCCGCGGCCGGGCCTTCACCGACGCCGAGAACGACCTGTTGGCCGAAGATCCACCGGTGACCGGCGCGCAGTACAGCGCCGGTGCCCGACCTTCCGATACCGGCAGCCACGTCGTCGACGAGGCCGCCGACGCCTGTCCGATCCCAAGCGGACGCGCCGCACGGATGTAGCGGGCCGTCGCGGGTCGCGGCGTTATCGTCGAAGAGTGATTCCGCTGCCACGGGCGTGGCTGCTGACCAGCGCGATGTTGGTCGGCGTAGCGGTCGGGCTGCTGGTAGGCATTGCCACAACATTGCTGGTCACGGTCACCGTCCGGCCCGATGTGGTGATCGCCCTCGTCCTCGGGGTGCCCGGGGTCCTCGGGATACTGATGGTGCTGGTGTCGGGGCGACGGTGGGTTACCACGCTCGGCGCATCTGTGCTGGCCATCGCGCCCGGTTGGTTCGGTGCCCTGGCGATCGTCCAGGTGGCATCGCATGGCTGAAGACGTCGACACCTCCACCGCGGACTTCGCCCCGCTGTTCGACACGGGGGAGAACGAGGCCCTCGACCAGCAGTTGCCGTCGGAACCGACGTCCGCGGAAGACATGACCCCGGACGAGACCGCACTCGACGACGAAACCGCTTCCGACGACGACGCGCCTTCGGCGCCGCTGCCCGCGCCGGCTCCGCCCATCGTGGTGGAAGGGTCATACCTGTACGTCAAGTGGTGGACGTTCGTGGGCATCCTGGCCGGGGTGTGGTTCGTCTCCGCCGCGGCGGGGGCCGGCCTGTACTACTACTGGTACCAGTCGGCCGACAAGACCTGGCCGGTGTTCGCCGTCCTCGCCTACGTCGTCGTCACCACGCTGGGCGCCCTGGTGGCCTCGACGGCCCAGCGCAAAGCGCTGGTCTCGGCCCTGGCGATCGCCCTGATGTCTGCGCCGGTGGCGGCCTTGGCCGCGGCGGCGGTCTTCTACGGCGCCTACGTGTTCGGCTGGATCGGCCGGTAGGACCATTGCGCCGCCCATTAGGGTGGGGTCGTGACCCACTTTGACGTCGTCGTTCTCGGAGCTGGTCCCGGTGGATACGTCGCGGCCATTCGTGCCGCCCAACTGGGGCTGAATACCGCAATTGTCGAACCCAAATACTGGGGCGGCGTGTGCCTGAATGTCGGGTGTATCCCGTCCAAGGCGCTGCTGCGCAACGCGGAACTCGCGCACATCTTCAACAAGGAAGCCAAGACCTTCGGCATCACCGGTGAGGCGACCTTCGACTACGGCGCCGCCTTCGACCGCAGCCGCAAGGTCGCCGACGGCCGCGTCGCCGGCGTGCACTTCCTGATGAAGAAGAACAAGATCACCGAGGTCCACGGCTACGGCACCTTCACCGGGCCCAAGGCGATGTCGGTGAAGCTCAACGAGGGCGGGACCGAAGAGCTCACCTTCGACAACGCCATCATCGCCACCGGATCGTCGACCCGTCTGGTGCCGGGTACCTCGTTGTCCGACAACGTGGTCACCTACGAAACCCAGATCCTCTCGCGCGAGCTGCCGGGGTCGATCATCATCGCCGGCGCGGGCGCGATCGGCATGGAGTTCGCCTACGTTCTGAAGAACTACGGGGTCGACGTCACCATCGTCGAGTTCCTGCCGCGCGCGCTGCCCAACGAGGACGCCGAGGTCTCCAAGGAGATCGAGAAGCAGTACAAGAAGCTGGGCGTGAAGATCCTCACTGGCACCAAGGTCGAGGGAATCGTGGACAACGGGGGCGACGGGCCCGTCGTTGTGACGGTCAGCAAGGACGGCAAGTCCGAGGAGCTCAAGGCCGACAAGGTGCTGCAGGCCATCGGCTTTGCGCCCAACGTCGAGGGCTTCGGCCTGGAGGCGGCCGGCGTCGCACTCACCGACCGCAAGGCCATCGGTATCGACGACTACATGCGTACCAATGTGCCGGGTATCTATGCCATCGGCGATGTCACCGGCAAGCTGCAGCTGGCCCACGTCGCCGAGGCGCAGGGTGTTGTCGCGGCCGAAACCATCGGCGGCGCAGAGACTCTGGCGATGGGTGACTACCGGATGATGCCGCGCGCCACCTTCTGTCAGCCGCAGGTGGCCAGCTTCGGGCTCACCGAGGAGCAGGCCAAGGCCGAGGGATACGACGTTGTGGTCGCCAAATTCCCCTTCACCGCCAACGGCAAGGCGCACGGCCTGGCCGACCCGACCGGATTCGTGAAGCTGATCGCGGACAAGAAGCACCTCGAACTGATCGGCGGGCACCTGATCGGGCCCGACGTGTCCGAACTGCTGCCGGAGTTGACGCTGGCCCAGAAGTGGGACCTGACCGCCAACGAGTTGGCCCGCAATGTGCACACCCACCCGACCCTGTCGGAGGCGCTGCAGGAGTGCTTCCACGGTCTGGCCGGCCACATGATCAACTTTTGAGAAACGAAATCGTCGCCGGCATAGTCGGATTGGTGGTCGGCCACATCCTGTGGCTGGCCGCCATCACCTTGGCGACCGAAGGCTCACGGGTGAACATCTGGGTGCTGCTGGTCGCTGCCCTGTCGTTCATCGGTGGCGCCGCGGGCGCATACTTCGGCCGGCGCAAGTATCAGGCGAAGTCCCACACGTGGGCGGCGTTCCTGTGGGCGTTGCCGGTGTCGCCGGTGATCTTCTCGCTGGTGCTGCTCGGGGTCACGTACCTGTAGCCCGGAAGCCCTGCGATTTGTGTGCGTTTAGCGGCGCTGACCGCCGCTAAACGCACACAAATCACTCAGTCCGGGAAGTCCAGCGGGATCCGCAGCGTCGTCATCGTGGCGGCCAGGCCATCGTATTGGCTTGCCAGCATGCAGAATTCGATGAGCTGCTGCTTGGTGAAGATCGCCGAGAGCGCGGCCCAGGTTTCCGGCGAGACGGACCGGGTGACGACGAACTCGTCGGTCGCGGTGATCAGCACCCGCTGACGGTCGGTCAGGCCCTCGGCGTCGGGGCCCTTGAAGATACGGGCCTGTGTCTCGACATCCACGCCGCGGCTGCGGGCGAGCCGGCGGTGCTGCTGCAACTCGTACTCGCAGTCGCGGAGATGGCCGACCCGCAGGATCACCAGCTCGGCGTCCTGACGCGGCAACTTGCCCAGCGGGCCGAGCAGCAACCCGGAATAGGGCAGCCAGGCCAGGAACAGCAGCTTGTGCTGGCCCAGCACGTTCATCAGGGTGAACCTCGGCGCCCGGATGGCGCGGGCGCCCAGCTTGGCGATGGCCCAGTTGATCGGCCCCAGCTCACGGAATCCGCCGGGTGCGATACGGGCCGGCTCGAGTGCACTCACCCAGCCGAGTCTGGCACAGGTGGTGCGGCTCAGAAGGTCCAGCTGCCGGTTGGCGTCCGAGACCGACTCAGCTCGGGTTATCCGTGGTCGGCGAGGTGGATGCCAAGGTCGGTGCGCCCCGGGAGAAGGTCCCCACGCAGGGCACGAGTCTCCTGGTAGTCGCCATCGCGCAAGCGCCGGAACCGGCGGACCGGCTCGGTGCCGATTGTCCGCAGTCTTTCTTGCAGGCGCTGAGCCTCCAGGTCGACGTCGGCCGCCTCCAAGCCGTCGGCGTCGTGGATCACGTGCAGGTCAAGTGTTTCGATTCCGACATACCAGAGAGTGCCGTGGATGAGGGGGAAGAGCAGCGATTCCAGGTCACCGCTGATGCCGCGCGGGCCGATGGAGCGCGCATCCTCTCCTGCGGTCACCACGATGAGGGCCCTGCGCCCGATCAGGCCGCCGTCTCCGTAGCGCCGGGGCACCCCGAGGTCGGGATCGAGATCGCCGTAGGCGAACCCGTTCGTGAGCACCCGGTCGAACCAGCCTTTCAAGATTGCCGGCGGTCCGTACCACCACAGCGGGAACTGCACGACCAGCAGCTCCGCCGCGGCGAGCTTGGCCTGTTCCTCGCGCACATCGGCAGGCAGCTGGCCCCGGGAGTACGCCTCGCCTGCCAGCTCGACGATGTTCCCCGGCTTGCCGGCGGGCTCTCCGAAGTCGCGATCACTGAGGACCGGGTCGAACTCCTGGGCGTGCAGGTCCGAGATCATCACCTCGTACTGCGCGGACAGTGCCTCGGTTCCCGCCTGGAAGAGGCGGTCGTTCAGTGAGCCGCGGCGGGGATGCGCGTAGAGCCACAGGGCGGTGCCGGGCTTCGGTGGATGTGTGATCGTCATGAAGTCACCTCTGTCGTGTCGGGTTGGTCGTCAGCAGCGATGGCCGTGATGACACGGGCCAGGGTGCTGCGGGCATCGGCGGAGCTGATCCTGTCGGCGAGCGCGTCTCGGGCCAAGGCGTCGCCGGCCCCGATGACGGCGCTCAGCCCTGTCGCGTCGATCCGGCCGGGGAACGGTGCCAGTGCCTCGCGGCACATGGCGAGATAGGCGTCCTCGGCCTCCTGGCGGATCCGGCTCAGGGTGGGTGAGCCGGCGAGTGCGGCGACGACGTCGGCCAGTTCCCGCCCCTCCGCGAGGCAGCAGTCGATGTATGCGCCCGCGACCACGCTCGCCACTGCTCGCACCTCTTGCTCGGCGCCCGCCAGTGCGGCGGCGAGCATCTCGCGCTGGCGTTCCTCGAACTCGCGATAGAGCTCGGCGAGGACCCCCGCCTTGTCTCCGAAGTGGTCGTAGACCACGGGCTTGGTCACACCGGCCCGCTCGGCCAGCCGGCCGAGGGTGAACTCTTCCGTGCCTGCATCCCGGATCAACTCCCTTGCCACGCCGAGGAGTTGAGTGTGGCGGTCCTGCTTCGACAAGCGTTGTTTCGGGGCCGCGACGGATTCGTCGCCCATGTTGACTCCTCGGCAGTACCTACCAACAGTAACTTACTGATAGTAGCCTACCGTTAGTAGCTTCCTGTCGCGACAACGGGAGGAAGCCCGATGCCCTGGCATCAAAGATCTCGTTGTGCGGCTAGTGCTGCCGCACCAAATACGGTGACACCGTCGAACGGTGTTCATTGAGGTCGAGGGCCTTGCCGAGCGCCGGGAACGCGCGTTGCGGGCAATTGTCGCGTTCGCACACCCGGCAGCCCGAGCCGATGGGTGTGGCCACCTCGCCGGAGAGGTCGAGTCCTTCGGAGTACACCAGCCGATGCGCATGGCGCAGTTCGCATCCCAGCCCGATCGCGAAGGTCTTGCCGGGCTGCCCGTAGCGCGATGCGCGGCGCTCCACGGTGCGGGCCACCCACATGTAGTTGCGCCCGTCGGGCATCTGGGCGATCTGCACGCCGATCTTTCCTGGATTGCTGAAGGTCTCGTAGACGTTCCACAGCGGACACGTGCCGCCCGAGGACGAGAAGTGAAATCCGGTGGCGGACTGTCGCTTCGACATGTTGCCCGCGCGGTCGACGCGGACGAACGAGAACGGCACGCCGCGCATCGACGGGCGCTGCAGCGTGGACAGCCGGTGCGCGATGGTCTCGTAGCTCACCGAATAGAACGCCGACAGCCGTTCCACGTCGTAGCGGAAATTCTCTGTCACATCGTGGAATTGGCGGTACGGGAGCACCGTCGCCGCGGCGAAGTAGTTGGCCAGCCCGAGCCGGGCCAGGGTGCGGGACTCATCGCTGGTGAACATGCCCTCGTCGACCATCTTGTCGATGAGTTCCCCGAATTCCAGGAAGGCCAGTTCGGCCGCCATCTTGAAAACCTGCTGGCCGCTGGAGAGGTGGTTGCCCATTTCGAGGGTCTTGGTGGCCGGGTCGTAACGGTGCAGCACGGTGTCGCCGAGATCGATGCGCCGCACGATCCGGACCCCGTGCACCGTGGTCAACCGGTTGGCCAGCTCACCGGCCAGGTCACCCCGGTGCATGCGGATCTTGGCGGTCAGATCCTCGGCGGCAGTGTCGAGTTCGTGCAGGTAGTTCTGCCGTTGGTAGAAGTAGTCGCGAACTTCCTCGTGCGGCATGGTGATCGAACCGCTGCCACTGCCGTCGGAGTACCGGTCCTCGGTGGCGGCGGCCAACTGCGTGGTGGTCAGTCGGTAACGACGGTGCAGGTTCACCATGGCGCGGGCGAAGTTCGGATAGGCCGCCACCATGTCGGCGACTTCGGCTACGTCCATCTCGGCGCCGAGATCGCGATCCATGGTGACCTCGCGCATCTCGGCCACCAGGCGGGTGTCGTCATGGGAGGCGAAGAACGTGGCGTCCACCCCGAACACCTCGGTGATGCGCAGCAGCACGGCCACGGTCAGCGGGCGCACGTCGTGCTCGATCTGGTTGAGGTAACTGGGGGAGATGTCGAGCATCTGAGCCAGGGCCGCCTGGCTGAAACCACGCTCGCTCCGCAGTTGACGCACCCGCGACCCGACGAACGTTTTTGCCACGTCAAACAGCCTAACAACAGTGCGAAGATGCACTTTGCATTCTTGGCAGTTTGGCCTGTACTGGCATCATCGGGCTGCCTGGCATGATCGGCTCAGGCGACAGCGACTGGGAGAAGGCCATGACGGGAACCGCGCACAATTCGACCACCGGGCTGAACAAGGTGATGATGCCGGTGCCCGATCCGCACCCCGATGTCTTCGACCGCGAATGGCCGCTCCGGGTGGGCGATATCGACCGGGTGGGCCGGCTGCGCTTCGACGCCGCCGCCCGTCACATCCAAGACATCGGTTCCGACCATCTCCGCGAACTCGGTTTCGAGGAGACCCACCCGTTGTGGATCGTGCGGCGCACCATGATCGATCTCATCAGGCCCATCGAATTCCAGGACATGCTGCGGATGCGGCGGTGGTGTTCGGGTACCTCCAACCGGTGGTGCGAGATGCGGGTGCGGATCGATGGCCGCAAGGGCGGGCTCATGGAATCCGAGGCGTTCTGGATCAACATCAATCGGGAGACGCAGGGCCCGGCCCGCATCTCCGACGACTTCCTCTCGGGCCTGCGCCGCACCACCGACGAAGCGCGGCTGCGCTGGAAGTCCTACCTGAAGGCCGGCAGCCGCGAGGACGCGGCGGAAATCCGTGAGTATCCGGTGCGGGTGTCCGACATCGACCTGTTCGACCACATGAACAACTCGGTCTATTGGACGGTGATCGAGGACTACCTGTACTCCCATCCCGAGCTGCTGGAGAAGCCGCTGCGGGTGACCATCGAGCACGACGCCGCGGTGGCTCTCGGGGAGAAGCTCGAGATCGTGTCGCACGTTCACCCGGCCGGATCGACCGACAAATTCGGCGAAGAGCTCACCGACCGGACTGTTAGAACGCTCACATATGCGGTCGGCGACGAGACAAAAGCGATCGCGTCACTGTTCTCGCTCTGACCCCTCTCGGTTTAACAGTACGAGCGTACTGACCTGCGCCTATGGGCTACCCGTCGGTAGCTTCTGAACCGGTACAGCCATCATATTTCTTCGCAACCTTTGCAAGTTAACTAAGCGCTTTGGCGAAACTTGGCAACTGAAACGGGTGGACCTGCGGATATGTGCTGTGCCATCGTCGGATTAGCACAACAGTGAAGCTGTCACGGCGTTAGCAATTAACAAGGCGAACGACCGCGGCGGTGGATCAAGGCGACTGAAACAAACCGAAGGAGCAGTCCTATGTCGACCGTGGGCACCCCCAAGTCACCGGAGCAGATCCAGCACGACTGGGATCACAATCCCCGCTGGAAGGGCATCACCCGTACCTACACCCCGGCCGACGTGGTCGCCCTGCAGGGCTCTGTCGTCGAGGAGAACACCCTCGCCCGCCGTGGCGCCGAGGTGCTGTGGGAGCAGCTGCACGACATGGACTTCGTCAACGCGCTCGGCGCGCTGACGGGCAACCAGGCCGTCCAGCAGGTCCGTGCCGGCCTGAAGGCCATCTACCTGTCGGGTTGGCAGGTCGCTGGTGACGCCAACCTGTCCGGCCACACCTACCCGGACCAGAGCCTCTACCCGGCCAACTCGGTGCCGCAGGTCGTCCGCCGCATCAACAACGCGCTGATGCGCGCCGACCAGATCGCCAAGGTCGAGGGCGACACCTCGGTCGAGAACTGGCTCGCCCCGATCGTCGCCGACGGTGAGGCCGGCTTCGGTGGTGCGCTCAACGTCTACGAGCTGCAGAAGGCCATGATCGCCGCAGGCGTCGCCGGCTCGCACTGGGAAGACCAGCTGGCCTCGGAGAAGAAGTGCGGCCACCTCGGTGGCAAGGTGCTGATCCCCACCCAGCAGCACATCCGCACCCTGACCTCGGCCCGTCTGGCTGCCGACGTCGCGGACGTTCCGACCCTGGTCATCGCCCGCACCGATGCCGAGGCCGCCACCCTGATCACCTCCGACGTGGACGAGCGTGACCGCCCGTTCATCACCGGTGAGCGCACCAACGAGGGCTTCTACCGGGTGCAGAACGGCCTTGAGCCCTGCATCGCCCGCGCCAAGGCCTACGCGCCGTACGCCGACCTCATCTGGATGGAGACCGGCACCCCGGACCTGGAGCTGGCCAAGAAGTTCGCCGAAGGCGTCAAGAGCGAGTTCCCCGACCAGATGCTGTCGTACAACTGCTCGCCGTCCTTCAACTGGAAGCAGCACCTGGACGACGACACCATCGCCAAGTTCCAGCGCGAGCTGGGCGCGATGGGCTTCAAGTTCCAGTTCATCACGCTGGCCGGCTTCCACGCCCTCAACTACTCGATGTTCGATCTGGCCCACGGCTACGCCCGCGAGCAGATGAAGGCCTACGTCGAGCTGCAGGAGCGCGAGTTCGCCGCCGAGGAGCGCGGTTACACCGCCACCAAGCACCAGCGCGAGGTCGGCGCCGGCTACTTCGACCGGATCGCCACCACCGTGGACCCGAACAGCTCGACCACCGCGCTGGCCGGTTCCACCGAAGAGGGTCAGTTCCACTAGGCCGCATCCGCTGAACAGACACAAACTCGCACGTTTCGGTCCCGAAATGGACGAGTTTGCGTCTGCTCGCGGTACCGACTGTCTTGACAGCAGCAGGCCCCGCTCAGAATTCTTGGGCGGGGCCTGTCGCGTGTCCGGACATCGAGACGAAAGTGAAGTAGTGAGCAATCAAATTGAACGAGTAGGTGTGATCGGTGCCGGCCAGATGGGTGCGGGCATCGCCGAGGTGTCCGCGCGCGCCGGCGTCGACGTTCTGGTGTTCGAGACCACCGACGCACTGGTGACCGCGGGCCGCAACCGCATCACCAAGTCACTCGAGCGGGCGGTGAGCGCGGGCAAGGTCACCGAGCGGGAGAAGGACGCCGCGCTGGGCAAGCTGAAGTTCACCACCACGATCGACGACCTGGCCGACCGTCAGCTGGTCATCGAGGCCGTGATCGAGGACGAGAACGTCAAGGCAAAGATCTTCGCTGATCTGGATCGGGTCATCACCGACCCCGACGCGGTGCTGGCCTCCAACACCTCCAGCATTCCGATCATGAAACTCGCAGCAGCTACCCAGAATCCTTCCAGGGTGCTCGGCCTGCACTTTTTCAACCCGGTTCCGGTGTTGCCACTGGTCGAACTGGTCAGCACCCTGGTGACGTCAGATGCCGCCGCCGCGCGCGTCGAGGAGTTCGCCGGCACGGTCATCGGAAAACAGGTTGTCCGCTGTACAGACCGGTCCGGCTTCGTGGTCAACGCATTGCTGGTTCCGTACCTGTTGGCGGCGATCCGGATGGTCGAAGGTGGCTTTGCCACGATTGAAGACGTCGACAAATCCGTGGTGGCAGGTCTTTCGCACCCGATGGGCCCGCTGCGGCTGTCCGATCTGGTCGGTCTGGACACCCTGAAGCTCATCGCTGACAAGATGTTCGACGAGTTCAAAGAGCCTTTGTACGCGGCGCCGCCGCTGCTGTTGCGCATGGTGGAAGCGGGACAGCTGGGCAAGAAATCGGGTCAGGGCTTCTACAAGTACTGACCGGACCCGCGCTGGCACTATGGCCGAGGCTTAGCTAGTCTACCCACAGTAGGGCCTGCTGGCTCGCTCTATAGAGTCTGCGTGAAAACACGCGTCGGCCCAACCCCGTCGGTCGTCACAGCAGCAGAAACGCAAAGAGGTAATTTTTCGCATGTCTAACGTCGAGTCCGATCTTGCTCCGTACTACGAGGAGTCGCAGTCGATCTACGACATCTCGAACGAGTTCTTCGCCCTGTGGCTCGGGCCGACCATGGGTTACACCTGCGGTTACTACGAGCGCGAGGACATGACGCTCGACGAGTCGCAGAACGCCAAGTTCGACCTCGCACTGGGCAAGCTGGACCTCAAGCCGGGCATGACCCTGCTCGACATCGGCTGCGGCTGGGGCGGTGCGCTGGAGCGTGCGGTCACCAAGTTCGACGTCAACGTCATCGGCATCACGCTGAGCAAGGCTCAGTCGGACTACGCCCGTGAGCGCCTGGCCAAGATCGACACCGAGCGCAACATCGAGATCCGGCTGCAGGGCTGGGAGGAGTTCAACGAGCCCGTCGACCGCATCGTGTCGATCGGCGCGTTCGAGGCCTTCAAGGCCGAGCGTTACCCGGTGTTCTTCGAGCGGGCCTACAACATCCTGCCGGAGAACGGCGGCCGCATGCTGCTGCACACGATCCTGGCGCACACCCAGCAGTTCTTCCGTGAGAACGGCATCAAGCTGACCATCAGCGACCTGAAGTTCATGAAGTTCATCGGCGAGGAGATCTTCCCCGGCGGGCAGCTTCCGGCGGTCGAGGACATCGAGAAGCTGGCCGACGGCTCGGGCTTCAAGCTGGAGCGCACCCACCTGCTGCGCCCGCACTACGCGCGGACGCTGGACATGTGGGCGGCCAACCTGGAGGCGGCCAAGGACGAGGCCATCGCCATGCAGGGCCAGGAAGTCTACGACCGGTACATGAAGTACCTGACCGGCTGCGCCGACTTCTTCCGCCGCGGCATCACCAACATCGGCCAGTTCACGCTGGTCAAGTAGTTTCGCACTTCCGCATCAGGCGCTTCGGATCCCAGATCCGAGGCGCCTGATGTATTTGGCGCGGGCATCGTGAAACTGCACCCAGGGACAAGCCTCAGCGCTGTTCATGTCCCTGGATTCACTCTCGGCGCAGCTTGCCGCGACAGCTAGGCTTCCGCCAGCCGCTTCTTCTCCGCCTCGACGTCGAAGTCCGGCGGCGGCCACGACATGTTGAGGCCCTTGAGCGCCTCGATGAGCAACTCGGTGACGGCGAGCCGGCTGTACCACTTCTTGTCACACGGCACGATGTGCCAGGGCGCGTAATCGGTCGACGTCTTCTCCAGCATGGCCTGGTAGGCCTCCTGGTATTTGGGCCAGAGCAGCCGCTCGTCGACGTCGGCGGGGTTGTACTTCCAGTACTTGTCGGGCCGCTCCAGCCTCTCGGCCAGACGTTCCTTCTGTTCGGCGAGGGAGACGAACATCGCCACCTTCACCAATGTGGTGCCGGCATCGACCAACTCGCGTTCGAAGGCGTTGATCTCGTCGTAGCGCGCGCCCCAGACGTCGGGCGGCACCAGGTTGTGCACGCGGACGATCAGCACGTCCTCATAGTGCGAGCGGTCGAACACGCCGATGTGTCCCGCAGGCGGAAGGGCGTTGCGGATGCGCCATAGGTAGTGGTGGGCGCGCTCCTCCTCTGTCGGCTTGCCGAAGCTGGTGTACCGGACGCCCTGTGGGTTTGCCGCTCCCACAACATGTTTGACGATCCCGCCCTTGCCCGCGGTGTCCATGCCCTGCAGTATCAGCAGCACCGAACGGTTGTCGTCGCCGCTCTTGCAGCGGGCATAGAGCATTTCCTGCAGCGAGGCGAGCCGCATGTTGCGCTCGGTCTGCAGAGTCGGCGCATCGCTCTTGCTGCCGCGGAATCCCGGCGTGCTGTTGGTTTCGATTCGCCCGACCTCGTCGCCCGGGCGGAAGGCCAGGTGTTCGTGTGGTTCGTGGGTCCACAGCGCCGGCAGATCTCTGTCGCTCACCCGCTCAGTCAAGCAGTTGCGGCGGCAGAACCGGTGACGGGTGCGGCAGCGAGTTGAACTTTTCCAGCGAGCCGCCGACTTCGACGATGCCGCACAGCGCGTTCCAGGACAACATGGTCAGGTAGTCGATCAGGTCGTCGGCCGTCATCCGCGGATTCGACATCCATGAGTGGGTGGCCAGCTGGACGCCGCCGACGGTGTGGAAGGCCCACGCCTCGGCGCCGCGGGTGTCCATGCCGGCCTGGGCCATCCGGCGGCGCAGCATGACGGCCAGCATGCGCGCGATGATCTGCTCGGAATCGGCGACGGCCTTGCTCTTGCTGGCCGAGTTGTTCGCCATCACGAACGGGTAGATCTCTGGCTCGGCCGCGACGGTCTCCACGTACACCTTGATGATCTCGCGGGTCAGATCGAACCCGTCGAGGTTGGAGGACAGGGCCGAGGCCATGTTCGGGATCAGGGTGGTCTGGGCGAACCGCATCATCACGGCGGTGGTGAGATCGTTCTTGTCGACGAAGTAGCGGTAGAGCACGGTCTTGGACACGCCGATCTCGGCGGCGATCTCGTCCATGCTGACGTTGCTACCCCGGCTCCGGATGGCTTCCAGGGTGCCGTCTACCAATTCGTTGCGCCGCTCCACCTTGTGCTGGTGCCAGCGCCGCTTGCGTCCATCGGTCTTCACCGTCACCGGCGGAGTCTGTGCCACAGTCGCAGTAGTCCCATTCCCTAGTTCCACTTGATACTACGGCGAATCTGGGCATACCGGTCTGTGGGTCGGACCGTCAGTTGCGGTGATAGCGCAAGATGGAAACCGTGGTACATCGATCCGACGCGGGAGTCCGCGCGCTTGCGGGCCCGCGGCCGAGTTTCGCCGAGACGCTGGCCGGGGCGGACAGCGCCGCCGACGCCGAACGGCGGCGGGGTTTGCGGAGGATGAAGCTGGTCGCGCTGAGCTTTCTGGTCGGCGCCACGGTGATCTTCCTGTTGTGCACCTGGGCGCAGTCGCGTGGCGCCCCAGGTTGGATCGGTTACGTGCGGGCCGCGGCCGAGGCGGGCATGGTCGGTGCGCTTGCCGACTGGTTCGCCGTGACGGCGCTTTTCAAGCATCCGCTCGGGGTGCCCATCCCGCACACGGCCATCATCAAGCGCAAGAAGGACCAGCTGGGGGAGGGCCTCGGCACCTTCGTCCGGGAGAACTTCATGTCCCCCGAGGTCATCGCGAACAAGCTGCGCGACGCGCAGGTGGCCGGCCGGTTCGGCAAATGGCTGTCGGACCGCACCCACGCCGAGCGGGTGGCAGCGGAGGCGTCGACCGTGCTGCGGGTCGGGGTGGAGATGCTGCGCGACGAGGATGTCCAGCACGTGCTGGACCGGATGATCGTCAAACGCATCGCCGAACCGAAATGGGGCCCGCCGATCGGCCGGGTGCTGTCGACGCTGCTGCAGGAGGGCCGTCAGGAGGCGCTGATCCAGCTGCTGTGCGACCGGGCGTTCCAGTGGTCGCTGAACTCCGGCGAGGTCATCGAGCGCGTCATCGAGCGGGATTCGCCGACCTGGTCGCCCCGGTGGGTGGACCACCTGGTGGGGGACCGGATCCATCGGGAGTTGATGGACTTCACCGACAAGGTCCGTCGTAACCCCGACCATGAGCTGCGGCGGTCGGCCACGCGCTTCCTGTTCGAGTTCGCCGACGATCTGCAACACGACGAGGCGACGATTCAGCGCGCCGAGAACGTCAAGGAACAGATCATGGGCCGCGACGAGGTGGCCCGGGCGGCCGAGACGGCGTGGGCGGCGGCCAAGCGGATCATCCTGGAGTCGGTGGACGACCCGTCCTCGGCGTTGCGGACCCGGATCGCGGACTCGGTGATGCGGATCGGTGAGTCCTTGTGTGACGACGCCGAGCTACGCGACAAGGTCGACGGCTGGATCATCCGTGGGGCGAAACACCTGGTCGCGGAGTATGGGACCGAGATCACAGCAATCATCACCGAGACCATCGAGCGGTGGGACGCCGACGAGGCGAGCCGCCGAATCGAGCTCCACGTGGGCCGTGACCTGCAGTTCATCCGGATCAATGGCACCGTGGTGGGCTCGTTGGCGGGCCTGATCATCTATTCGATAGCCCAACTACTCTTCTGACCTGCGCTAACTAGTGCTTGCAAAAGTTAGCACCCCGTCGTAGCGTGAAATTCGTCGTTAACGGATACCCGGGCTACGAGGGGAATGACATGGCGCAGGAAGAAAATCTCGCGGCTGTCGTCTCCAACGCTGCGCAGGACATCGGGAGCTTCATCCGGTCCCAGCGTGAGGCGGCACAGGTATCGGTGCGGCAGTTGGCCGAGAAGGCCGGCGTCAGCAATCCCTATCTGAGCCAGATCGAACGGGGATTGCGAAAACCCTCCGCCGACGTGCTCAACCAGATCGCGAAGGCACTGCGGGTGTCCGCGGAAGTTCTCTATGTGCGCGCCGGGATCTTGGAGCCCAGCGAGCCCAGCGAGGTCCGCGACGCCATCGTCAACGACGTGGCGATCACCGAGCGGCAAAAGCAGGTGCTGCTCGACATCTACACATCGTTTCGACAGCAGAACGAAGCCGATGCAGGTGAGGAGCCGACAACTGATTGACGCCTCACCAGCTGCCCGATAACCACTCGCACGAAAAGCCCATCCTGAGAAAGGAATTCGCATGACCGAGAAGACTCAGCCCACCATCGAAGACCTCAAGGCCCCGCTGCTGGCCGCAGTCGGCGCTGCCGACCTGGCCCTGGCCACGGTCAACGAGATCGTCGCCAGCCTGCGGGAGCGTGCCGAGGGTGCCCGCACCGACGCCGAGACCCGCGTCGAGGAAGGCCGCGCCCGCCTGACCAAGCTGCAGGAAGACCTGCCGGCCCAGTTCGACGAGCTGCGCGACCGGTTCACCTCCGAGGAACTGCGCAAGGCCGCCGAGGGCTACGCCGATCAGGCCACCGCGACCTACAACAAGCTGGTCGAGCGCGGCGAGGCGGCGCTGGAGCGCCTGCGCAACCAGCCGGCCATCGAGGAAGCCGCCAGCCGGGTCGAGGGCTACACCGACCAGGCCGTCGAGCTGACTCAGGAGGCCCTGGGCACCGTGGCGACCCAGACCCGCGCGGTCGGCGAGCGTGCCGCCAAGCTGGTCGGCGTCGAGCTGCCCAAAAAGACGGAGCAGGCCGTGACCAAGGCCGCCCCGGCCTCCGCGCCTGCCAAGAAGGCCGCTCCCGCCAAGAAGGCTGCTCCGGCCGCCGCCAAGAAGACGGCCCCGGCCGCCAAGAAGACCGCGGCCGCTCCGGCCAAGAAGGTCACCCAGAAGTAATTCCGGTATCGACCGCCCCGGGCCCCGGCCCCGTGGGTCGACGCTGATGATGACGCCCGCATAGGCTGGTGAGGTGCAACTCGCCAACCTCGCGGGCGTCATTGTCTTTGTACTGGTCGCCGTCGTCTTCTTCGTGGGCGTCTATGCGCTCGTCCACGCCGCCATGCAGCGTCCGGACGCCTATACGGCCACCGGCAAGCTCACCAAGCCGGTCTGGCTGGCGATCCTGGGAGTGGCCCTGCTGCTCGCCCTGCTGCTGCGCGACGCCTTCGGCGCCGCCATCTCGGCCTGCGCCACCGGCATCTACCTCGTCGACGTGCGGCCAAAACTGCTTGAGATCCAAGGAAAGTCGCGCTGACCCGATGCGCTCATCACTGGTCGTGCTCTGCGCGGCAGGCATCGCGCTGGGCGCGGCACTGACGTCGGCCCCCGATGGAGCCGCCGATCCAGGCCCCGGTGACCACCTCTACGTCGACCACGTCGAATGGGCGAAATGGGGCGACCTGTCCAGCCTGCGCGTGTACCCCACCGACACCGCCCGCGCCTTGACCCATCAGCCCGGCAGTACCGCCCAGGCTGATCAGGCCTGGGCAGAGGTGCTGGCGCTGTCCCCGGATGCCGACCTGCCCGGGATGCGCGAGCAGTTCGTGTGCCACTGGACGTTCGCCGAACTGGCCGAGCCCGGCAAGACCAGCTGGAACCTGGAGCCGTGGCGGCCCGAGGTCGCCCCCGAGGTGATGCTGGCCGCCGGCTGCAATCCAGGCGGCAGCGAGGAACCGTTCTGATGGGCAGCTATCTGCGCGCCCAGGTGGCTGCGCTGGTCGACCACACCCTGCTCAAGCCCGAGGCCACCGTGGCCGACATCGAGAAACTGGTGGCCGAGGCCGTCGACCTCGGGGTGTTCTCGGTGTGCGTGTCACCGTCGCTGGTGACCGCCGCGGCCGCGATCGCCCCGTCCGGTCTGGCGGTCGCCGCGGTGTCCGGCTTCCCGTCGGGCAAGCACCTGGCCGAGATCAAGGCCCGGGAGTCGCAGCTGGCCGTGGCCGCAGGCGCAGCCGAGATCGACATGGTGATCGACGTCGGGGTCGCGCTCAGTGGTGACCTGGAGGCGACGGCGGCCGAGGTGGGCGCCGTGCGTGCCGCAGTGCCCGGCGCCACGCTCAAGGTCATCGTGGAGTCCGCCGCGCTGTTGGAGTTCGCCGGCGAGGCGTTGTTGCAGGACGTGTGCCGGGCCGCCGTCGGTGCCGGGGCCGACTTCGTCAAGACCTCGACCGGTTTCCATCCCAGCGGCGGTGCCTCTGCCCGGGCCGTCGAGTTGATGGCACGCGCGGCCGGCGACGGTGTCGGGGTCAAGGCCAGCGGAGGTATCCGCACCGCCGAGGCGGCTGCGGCCATGCTCGACGCCGGGGCCACCCGGCTCGGCCTGTCGGGCACGCGGGCGGTGCTCGACGGCCTCACCGGCTAGGCCCTCGGCTCGGGAAAACCCCGAAAACCTAGAGCTTGAAGCAGGGGTCCTCTTCGGCCTTGGGCATCGACGCGTTCGTGGTGGAGAACTTCGCCTCCACCCCTTTGTCGGTGACCTGCACGCTGTCCGCGTGGATGCCCATCGGGTAGTTCTCCGTGAGCTGGGCGGTGAACTTGTCCAGAATCGGCTGCAGCGTCTCCCGCGGCCAGGACAGGCCGATCGCGCTCAGATCGACGATCTGCAGCGAGATGCCCTTGTTGACCACCGTCGGCTTGGCGGTGATGGTGCCCAGCAGGCCCTTGAGTTCGATGGTCCCGTTGGACGGGTTGGTCTTCACATCCGAGATGGCCGAGCCGATGAACGGCAGCTGCACCAAGTCGGCCACGGTCTGGCGGATGCCGTCGGTGCTCCAGGAGATGTCGGCGACCAGCGAGCCCACGGTGCCGCTGGCGTCAGCGGTTTCCTGGATCCGCACATCCCTGATGTCCAGCTTCACCTTCATGCCCTTGGCATCGCGGATCTGGTTGCCGGCGGTCTCGATGTTGATGTTGGTGTAGTGCCCGGTCACGTGCTGCAGCAGGAACGGCGGCAGCGGATCGAACGATGCCTTCGCGCCGTCCTCGACGGTGCATTCGACGATCGAGGCGACGATCTTGTCGGCACGGCTGCGGGCATACAGCTCACCGCCGAGCACACCGGCGGCGACCAGGGCCACCACGATCACCACGATCAGCACCACGGACAGCGGGTCCGAGAACAGCTTCTTGACCTTCGCCAGCGCCGAGGAGTCCTGCGGCTGGGGCGCGGCCGGCGTCGGGTCCTCGACCTGCCCGGGCTGCACCGGCTGATCGGGCGCGGGGGGCTGCGGAGGCAGCGCCTGGGTGGGCGCCGGCGGGGACTGGTCGTTTGGGCGAGCCCAGGGATCGGTCACCCCAGCGATTGTGCCTTACCCAACTGAGCGAACTGTGAGCGGTTCTGCAGCACCCCGATGGTGTCCCGGACCTGGTTGGCGGCGTCCACGTCGACGTCGAAGGCCAGCAACTGCGGGTCGGCGCCCGCCGACGTGAGAACCTCGCCGGTGGGGGAGGTCACCAGGCTGCCGCCGACGCCCGTCGGGCCGGCCTTGGCGATCTCGTCGCCCGGGTAGGCCTGGTCGACCGCGGCGATGAAGCCGGTGGTGTCGAGGGCGCGGGCGCGGGCCAGCAAGGTCCACTGCTCGAGCTTGCCGGGCCCGGATCCCCACGAGGCGTGCACGGTGATCAGCTGGGCGCCGCGCCGGGCCAGCTCCACGTAGAGCTCCGGGAACCGGACGTCGTAGCAGGTGCTCAGCCCCACCGTGACTCCGTCGACGCTGATCGTCACCGGCTCGAAACCCGGTGCGACAGTGCGTGATTCGGTGAATCCGAAGGCGTCGTAGAGGTGGATCTTGTGGTAGTGCGCGTCGACGCCGGGGCCCGTCGCGATCAGGGTGTTGGTGACCCGGCCGTCATCGCTGGGTGCGAACATCCCGGCCACCACGACGACGCCGGCCCTTGCGGCGATCTCCCGCAGACCCGTCGCCCATGGCCCGTCCAGGCTCTCGGCAACCGGGCCGAGTGCCACGCCGAACCGGCACATCGTGGCCTCGGGGAACAGCACCAACCGGGCGCCGTCATCGGCGGCACGCCGGGTGAACTCGTCGACCAGCTCCAGGTTCGACGACGGGTCGGTGCCGGTGGCGATCTGCGCCAGGGCAATTCGCATGCGGTTCAGCTTAGTGGCGCCACGGCTGCCCAGGGGACCGTGAGCACCCCGTCACGCAGCCGTCGGCGCGGCGCGGCGATCGGCAGCCCCTCGGCGCGCAGCAGCTCCACCATGGCCCGCCACCGCACCCGTGGCCCGAAGACGCCGTGCCCGGCGGCACTGGCCCAGGCCCGATCGGCCGCGCTGAGCAGCGTGTGGATGGGCTGACCTTCGACGTTGTGGTGGATCAGCACCTTGGGCAGCCGTTCTGCCAGGTCCGAGGGTCGATCGATGCTGAACGGGTCGCAGGCCAGGGTCAGGCTCACCGGCCCGGCCTCATCCAGCAGCACCCAGCAGCATCGGCGGCCCAGCTCGTCACAGGTCCCGTCGACGATCAGCCCGCCCGGCGCCAGCCGGCGCGACATCGTGGCCCAGGCCTCGGGCACCGCCTCGACCGGATACTGGCGCAACACGTTGAACGCCCGCACCAGCACCGGCCGCAGCCCGGCCAACTCGAACCCGCCGAGCGCGAATTCCACATCGGTGCCGCCGGCCATGATCTGTGCGGTGGCCACCCGCTCGGGGTGAATCTCGAGGCCGACCACGCGGACGTCCGGGCGGACCGCCTGCAGCCGGGCCGCCAATTCGAGGGTGGTCACCGGAAGTGCGCCGTAGCCGAGGTCGACAACCAGCGGATCGGCGGTGACCCGCAGCGCGGTGCGCACCCGCGGCGAGTGCACCAGCCAGCGGTCGCTGCGGCGCAGCCGGTTGTACCCGGTGGTGCCCCGGGTGACCGCCCCGACGGGTCTAGACGTGCTCGGCGATCCACTCAGCGGTGAACGCCCCCTCGATGCTGAACACGTCGTTGACGGACTGCAGGACCATGTCTTCGAGCTTGCCCCCGAGCAGGGGCATCGGCACCTTGCACTTGCTGTCGGCCTGCAGACGGCTGCCCGTGGAAGCCCCGCTGAGCACGTACCGGCCGTCGAGCCGGCCCGGGACGTGTGAAACCGATGCCGAGTAGTGGCCGTTCGCGCGGTCCCGGTCGAAGGGGCCGAAATACTGGTTGCGGGTGATGGCCATGTCGAGCGGTATCACCGATCGCAGGATCGGCGGCAGCTCCGCGCGCGGCAGAACCTGCCGGAACTCGACCTCGATGCCGTCGTCGTCGGCCCTGAACTCCGTGATGTCGGATTTTCCGGGCGTCAGGTCGTCGTACCGGTCCATCAACGCCTGCCAGTATTTGTCGCTCGCGTACGCGGCGTAGATGGCTTGTGCAGGTGCGTCGAACACCATCGTCGACTGTCGGCGTCGGCTCATGGCTACAGACCGTACCGCTGGGCTCAGCCGCGGCCGGCGATCCACACCGAGGTGAAGCGCTGCTCGGCGATCAGCAGATCGGCCAGCTGTGTGCCGATGAAACTCTCGATCTTCCCGCCGACCAGCGGCACCCTCACCTCGACGGTGATGTGCACCGACAGCCGGGACCCGCCGTCGGTCGTGGCGAGCCTCGCGGTGCCGGACAGCGATACCGGCGCCCCGTCGATGGAGCCTTTGACCGTGCCGTCGGCCGAGCCGGCGCGGATCGGCTGCCAGTGCTCCTCGCGGCGGATTCTCAGATCGCCGCGATGGAACTGCGACACCAGCCCGGGTAGTCGGTCTGCGCGCAGGGTCTGGGTGGTGAGCACCTCGATGCCGCCCTCGCCGCTCACCGTCAGGGCATTCAGGGTGGTTTCGTCGGCCCCCGAATCGTCGAGCCGGGCCCGCCAATACCGTTCGTCAGCGAATGCCCGGTGGACCTGTTCGACGCTGCCTTCGTAGTCGGTGGCCATGTCGAATGATCGCGGCATAGCTGGTCAGGCTACCGTTACGGCCCGTGGTCAGTTCGTATGTTGCCGGTGTCGCGGTCGCCGAGGCGGTTGCGCTGGCGCCGCTGACCACGCTGCGGGTCGGTCCGGTGGTGCCCCGGGTGCTGACCTGCACCACCACCGATCAGCTCATCGATGTGTTGCGCGCCGTGGCCGAGCCGATCCTGGTGCTGGCGGGCGGATCGAACGTGGTGCTGGCCGACGACCTGGCCGACACGATGCCCGAGCTCACCGTCGTCCGAGTGGCCAACACCGCCATCACGGTCGAGGGCAATTTGGTGCGCGCCGAGGCCGGCGCCGTGTTCGACGACGTCGTCGTCACCTCCCTGCGGCACGGTCTGGGCGGGCTGGAATGTCTGTCCGGGATACCGGGTTCGGCCGGGGCTACCCCGGTGCAGAATGTCGGCGCCTACGGGGCCGAGGTGGCCGACACCATCAACCGGGTGCGCCTACTCGACCGCCGCACAGGCGAAGTCCGTTGGGCTGCACCCGAAGAACTCAAGTTCGGCTACCGCACCAGCATCCTCAGACACTCCGATGCCGTCATCGTGCTCGAGGTCGAGTTCGCGTTGAGAGCGAACGGGCCCGCGGACAGGAGAAGTGCACCGCTGCGTTACCGCGAACTGGCCAACGCGCTGGGCGTCGAGACAGGGGAGCGCGCCGATCCGATGCATGTTCGCCAGACCGTGCTGCAGTTGCGCGCGGGCAAAGGCATGGTGCTCGACGAGAACGATCACGACACCTGGAGCGTCGGATCGTTCTTCACCAATCCGGTGGTGTCGCAGGAGGAGTTCGAGCGGGTGCAGGCCGCTTTCCGGGCCGCCGCGGGGTCCGCGGAGACAGGCCCGGTGCCGCACTACCCCGCACCCGACGGGGTCAAGCTCGCGGCAGGCTGGCTCGTGGAGCACGCCGGTTTCGGGAAGGGCTACCCCGGTGAGGGTGCACCCGCGCGGCTTTCCACCAAGCACGCGCTGGCTTTGACCAATCGTGGCGAGGCGAACACTGCCGACGTGATTGCCCTGGCCAGGGCGGTGCAAGCAGGTGTCCGGGACCGCTTCGGGATCACGCTGCACCCCGAACCGATTCTGTTTGGGTGCGATCTATCAGTACCCTAGATCCACGTGAGCACTGGCGGTGATATAGAGGCCGATGCGCCGTTGTTCAATCGGCGGCGTGCCCTGACGGCGTTGACCGTCGGAGTGGGAGCCGGATTGCTGGCTGCCTGCTCGGGAGAATCTCCACTCTCCTCGCCTCAAGCCGAGGAACCCCCGGCGCCGACGGTGACCTACGAGCCTGCCGCCGACTCCGAAGATGTGCTGCCGACCGCACCGGTCGGACTCAAGGTCGAGAACGGCTCGTTCCAGCGCGTGAGCCTGACCAATGCCAACGGCAAGGTGGTCGCGGGCAAATTCAACAGCGACCGCACCGCGTTCACTGTCACCGAACCGCTCGGCTACGAGTCCACCTACACGTGGGCCGGCTCGGTGGTCGGTCAGGATGGCAAGGCCCAACCCGTGCAGGGCAAGTTCTCCACCGTCGCCCCCCAGAAACAGGTCAACGGTCAGTTCCAGCTCGCCGACGGCCAGGTCGTCGGGGTGGCCGCACCGATCATCCTGCAGTTCGACGCCGCGATCGACGACAAGTACCGCCCGGCCGTCGAAAAGGCCCTCCAGGTCACCACCACGCCGCCCGTCGAGGGCAGCTGGGCCTGGCTGCCCGACGAGGCCGGCGGCTCGCGTGTGCACTGGCGCACCCGGGAGTACTACCCGGCCGGGACCAAGGTCAGCGTCAAGGCGCCGCTGTACGGCGTCAGCTTCGGTGACGGCGCCTACGGGGCGGCCGACTCCACGCTCGACTTCGAGATCGGCCGGCGCCAGGTGGTCAAGGCCGAGGCGTCCAGCCACCGCATCCAGGTGCTCGACGGATCCGGCGCGGTGATCATGGACTTCCCGTGCAGCTACGGCGAAGGCGATCTGGACCGCAACGTGACGCGCAGCGGCGTCCACGTGGTGACCGAGAAGTACGAAGACTTCTGGATGACCAACCCGGCCGCCGGGTACAGCAACGTGCACGAGCGGTTCGCGGTGCGGATCTCCAACAACGGCGAGTTCATCCACTGCAACCCCAACAGCATTGGCTCGCAGGGCAATACGAACGTCACCAACGGCTGCATCAATCTCAACCTGGAGAACTCGCAGCAGTACTTCAACAGCGCGATCTACGGAGACCCGGTCGAGGTCACCGGCACGCGCATCGAGCTGTCCTACGCCGACGGCGACATCTGGGACTGGGCGGTGGACTGGAACGAGTGGAAGTCCATGTCGGCGCTGTCCTCCGAGGATTCACCGTCGAACCTGCCCGCGAGTGCCCCGGCGACACCGACGGACGCACCCACGCTGTCGGGCACGCCCACGACCACCACGCCGCCGAAGCCCGCGCCCGGCGGCTAGTCACGCGCCGTTTTCGACACCAGGGTCGCGAAATTGAGGAAGCGCGGCCGTGATGTCGAAATCGGCGAGCAGCACGCGATGAGATGCTCGCGTCGCGTCACGACCTCCGGTTGAAGCGCCCATGGGGCGCCTGGTCGCGCGGACGGATCACGATCTGGTCGAGGTTGACGTGCGAGGGCCGCGATGCGACGAACCCGATCACCTCGGCGACGTCCTCGGCGACCAGTGGGGTGATGCCCCGGTACACGTTGTCGGCGCGCTCCTGATCGCCGTCGAAGCGCACCAGGGAGAAGTCTGTCTCCACCGCGCCGGGCGCAATCTCGGTGAGTCGCACCGGTTTTCCGAGGAGTTCACCGCGCAGCGTGCGGTGCAGCGCGCCCTGGGCGTGTTTGGCCGCGGTGTAGCCCGAGCCGCCGTCATACGTCTCGAACGCCGCGATCGAGGTGACCGTCACGATCAGGCCGTCTCCGGAGGCGATGAGTTTGGGCAACAGTGCCCGGGAGACCCGCAGGGTGCCCAGGACGTTGGTTTCCCACATCCAGCGCCAATGCTCCAGGTCAGCGTCCAGCACCGGCTCCAGCCCTCGGGCTCCGCCGGCGTTGTTCACCAGCACGTCCACCCGGTCCAACTGGGCCGCCATGGCGTCGACGGCGGCCTGGTCAGTGACGTCCGCCACAATTGCGGTGCCGCCGATCTCCGCGGCCAGGGCCTGGACGCGGTCGGCTCGGCGGGCCGCACAGATTACGTGAAAGCCCAGGGCAGCAAGGGATTTGGCAGTCGCAGCCCCGATGCCGGCGCTGGCGCCGGTAACCACTGCGACCCTTTTGTCAGCCTGTGAAGTCGTCACCTGACCAACATTAGATGGCGTGCTAAGTTCTTCGTGTGTCCGGAAATCTGCAGTCCCGCTCCGCGCGGCGTGCGTGTTGTTGTTGCGCACCCCGCCGCGCCTGAGGAGACCCCGGACACCGTTTTCCCGTCCTGCTGAGTCGCCAGGTGTGGTTTCTCCCCACCAGCCGACAACCAGTAAGGACAATTCACGTGACCACCGCCATCGCCGCTCCCCTCCGGAAGCGCTCCGGTAATTCCTCTGCCTCGGGCGCCCGGTCGCTGGCCGCGGCCTCTCGCTACCCGCAGTCGCGGCTCCTGCACATCGTCGCCCCGTCGCTCAAGGTGCCCGATGCCGCCGCGGCATCGGTGTTCAGCGCCATCCGCACCCGCGGCCCGATCGCCCGGGACGCCATCGCACAGCTCACCCAGCTGAGCATCGCCACCGTCAACCGTCAGGTCACCGCGCTGCTCGAGGCCGGAATCCTGCGTGAGCGTGCGGATCTCGCGGTGTCCGGGGCCATCGGACGGCCTCGCGTTCCCGTCGAGGTGAACCATGAGCCGTACCTCACCCTTGGCATCCACATCGGTGCGCGCACCACCAGCATCGTGGCCACCGACCTGTTCGGTCGCACCCTGGACGTGGTCGAGACCCCGACGCCGTCGGGGACCCAGTCCGCGGCATTGGCCACATTGGCCTCCAGTGCCCGTCGCTACCTGAGCCGCTGGCACCGCCGCCGCCCGCTGTGGGTCGGCGTCGCCGCCGGTGGCGTGGTCGACAGTGCCACCGGGTATCTCGATCACCCGAGGCTTGGCTGGGCCGACGCCCCGGTGGGTCCGGTGCTCGCCGAAGCTCTCGGGTTGCCGGTGTCGGTGGCCTCGCATGTCGACGCGATGGCCGGTGCCGAACTGCTGTTGGGTGGGCGTCGCTCCTCGCCGGAGGCGGCCGGCGAGGCGGCCCGGACCAGTCTGTACGTGTACGCCCGTGAGACGGTCGGCTATGCGCTGTCCATCGACGGCCGCGTGCACTCCCCGGCCAGCGGACCCGGCACCATCGCGGGGTTGCCTGCGCAGTCTGAATTGCTCGGTGGCTCAGGACAATTGGAGTCCACGGTGAGTGATGAGGCGGTGCTCAACGCGGCCCGCAGGCTGCGGATCATCCCGGCCGAGGGCCCGTCGTCCACACTGTCGGCGGTGCTGCGCGCGGCCAGGCAGGGCGGCTCGGAATCCGGGGAGAAGGCCCGCGAGTTGCTGGCGGATCGGGCCAGGGTGCTCGGCGAGGCCGTCGCACTCCTACGCGACCTGCTCAACCCCGACGATCTGGTGCTCGGCGGCCAGGCCTTCACCGAATACCCCGAGGGCATGCCCGTCGTGGAGGACGCCGTCGCGCGGCGTTCGGTGCTGGGTCCACGCGATATCCGGCTGACGGCCTTCGGCAACCGCGTCCAGGAGGCCAGTGCCGGCATCGTCTCGCTGGGTGGCCTGTACGCCGACCCGATCGGCGCCATGCGGCGCGCTCAGACCCGCCGGTCCGCGGGCGGGGCCAACATCGCCGCGGTGTAGACATGAGTGTGTGCGTCTAGCCACGGACCTCGAGATTCCGCGCCGCGTCGCGGTGTTGTCGGTACACACCTCGCCGCTCGCGCAGCCGGGTACCGGTGACGCCGGCGGGATGAACGTCTATGTGCTGCAGACGGCGTTGCAGCTGGCCAAGCGCGGTGTCGAGGTGGAAGTTTTCACCCGCGCCACCTCCTCGTCGGATGCCCCGGTGGTGCCGGTGGCGCCGGGAGTGCTGGTGCGCAACGTGGTGGCCGGTCCGTTCGAGGGCCTGGACAAGTACGACCTGCCCACCCAGCTGTGCGCGTTCACCGCGGGGGTGTTGCGCGCCGAGGCGACCCATGAGCCCGGCTACTACGACGTCGTTCACTCGCACTATTGGCTGTCCGGTCAGGTCGGTTGGCTGGCCCGGGACCGCTGGGCGGTGCCGCTGGTGCACACCGCGCACACCCTGGCCGCGGTGAAGAACGCCTCACTGGCCGCCGGTGACGCGCCCGAGCCGCCGTTGCGCGCGGTGGGGGAGCAGCAGGTGGTCGACGAGGCCGACCGCCTCATCGTCAACACCGAACACGAAGCGCAGCAACTGATTTCATTGCACCATGCCGATCCTGAGCGCATCGATGTGGTACATCCGGGGGTCGATCTGGATGCCTTCACCCCGGGCGACCGCGACGCGGCACGGGCAGTCCTCGGCATCGCGCCCGACGAGCAGGTGGTCGCCTTCGTGGGCCGGATCCAGCCGCTCAAGGCGCCCGACATCCTGCTGCAGGCCGCGGCCAAGCTACCCGGGGTGCGCGTGCTGGTGGCCGGTGGACCTTCGGGGAGCGGCCTGACCGAACCGGACACCCTGGTTCGCCTGGCCGACGAACTGGGTATCACCGACCGCGTGACGTTTCTGCCGCCGCAATCTCGCGAACAACTGGTCACCGTGTACCGCGCGGCCGATCTGGTCGCCGTGCCCAGCTACTCCGAATCCTTCGGCCTGGTCGCCGTGGAGGCCCAGGCCTGTGGGACGCCGGTGGTGGCGGCCGCCGTCGGCGGTCTGCCGGTCGCGGTGGCCGACGGAGTCAGCGGCGCCCTGGTCGATGGGCACGACGTCGACGACTGGGCGGCCGCCATCGACGGAGTGCTGCAGCGCGATCCCGCTCCGTTGCGGCTGGCCGCCGCTGCCCACGCCGCGAAGTTCTCCTGGGCACACACCGTCGATGCCCTGCTGGACAGCTATGCCCACGCGATGAGTGACTACCGGTCTCGGCACCGCAGGCAGTCGGGCCGCCGTCCCGGGCGACGCTTCGCGCTGCGCCGGGGGGTGCGTACCTGACCATGGGCGCAGGCGTCGAACAGATCATCACCGACACCCTCGACGAGCACGAGCTGGTCTACCACCGGCACGAGGGCGCGCGCGGCGGCTTGCCCGGCATCGTCGTCGAACTTCCCGGCGAACGGCGCCTGGTGACCAACACCATCCTCAGCGTCGGCGAGCATTCGGTGCGCGTCGAGGCGTTCGTGTGCCGCAAGCCCGACGAGAACTTCGAAGGCGTCTACCGGTTCCTGCTCAAGCGCAACCGCAGGCTCTACGGGGTTGCCTACACCCTCGACAATGTCGGCGACATCTATCTCGTCGGCCGGATGTCACTGGAGGCGGTCACCGCCGAGGAGATCGACCGGGTGCTCGGCCAGGTGCTCGAAGCGGTGGACTCCGACTTCAACACCTTGCTGGAGCTGGGTTTCCGCTCATCCATCCAGAAAGAGTGGGAGTGGCGGGTCTCGCGCGGTGAGTCGCTCAAGAACCTCAAGGCGTTCGAGCATTTGATAGAAGAGCGTCTGATCGAGGACTGAGGCTTCGTGAGAAGATCCTCTGGACCCGCACGCGAGGAGGACAAACCAAAGATGCCGACGCTGATCCTGCTCCGCCACGGTGAGAGCGACTGGAACCAGAAGAATCTGTTCACCGGATGGGTCGATGTCGACCTCACGGACAAGGGCCGCACCGAGGCCGTCCGCGGTGGTCAGCTGATGGTCGAGCAGGGTGTGTTACCGGACGTGGTCTACACCTCGCTGCTGCGTCGCGCGATCACCACCGCGAACCTCGCCCTCGATGCCGCCGACCGGCACTGGATCCCCGTGCACCGCGACTGGCGGCTCAACGAGCGCCACTACGGCGCGTTGCAGGGGCTGGACAAGGCCGCGACGAAGGAAAAGTACGGTGAAGAGCAGTTCATGGCGTGGCGGCGCAGCTACGACACCCCACCGCCGCCCATCGAGCGGGGCAGCGAGTTCAGCCAGGACACCGACCCGCGGTACGCGGACATCGGCGGCGGCCCGCTGACCGAATGCCTCAAGGACGTGGTGACGCGGTTCGTGCCGTACTACGAGGGCACCATCGTGCCCGACCTGGCGGCCGGCAAGACCGTGCTGATCGCCGCGCACGGCAACTCGCTGCGTGCGCTGGTCAAATACCTCGACGGAATGTCCGACGAGGAGGTCGTCGGCCTGAACATCCCGACCGGTATCCCGCTGCGCTACGAGCTCGACGACAACCTCAAGCCGCTGGTCGCCGGGGGTGAGTACCTCGACCCCGAGGCCGCCGCCGCCGGGGCCGCCGCGGTGGCCGCGCAGGGAGCCAAGAAATAGTTCGCTGGGCACTCGGGCATGCGGGCAAACGGCAGGTTACCGAGGGTTAACGCCAGCCGAACTCCTGTATTTGTCGGTGTGACTTGTCCCGTTTTGGCCGCACGCTGCTGGGATGACGTTCACCGGGTGCGTACGATTTTCGCGTGAGCTTGGTGTCGGCGTTACTGCTGACGGCGGTCGTGTCGTTGCTCGCGCTGATCGTCGGCGCGGGTGTGGCCGCCGCAGTCGTACCTCGCCTCGTGGCCAGGCGGCAGCGTCGCGAAGCCGATGAGGCGGGGCTGACGGTGTCGCAGATGCTGCAGCACATCGTCTCCGCATCGCCCAACGGCATCGTGGTGGTCGACACCTTCAACGACGTCGTCTATGCCAATGACCGGGCCTCCGAGCTCGGGGTGGTGCGCGACCGGCTCCTCGACGACCGCGCCTGGCGGGCCGTCGAGCAGGTGTTCGCCACCGGCCAGGCCATCGACGTCGACCTGTCCCCGCGCAAGCTTCCGCATCCGGGACGTTCGGGTATCTCGGTGCGCGGCTGGGTGCGGCTGCTGTCCGGTGAAGACCGCCGTTTCGCGGTCGTCTACGCCGACGACCAATCCGAGCACGCCAGGATGGAAGCGACCCGGCGGGATTTCGTCGCCAACGTCAGCCACGAGCTCAAAACCCCGGTGGGTGCCATGCGGGTGCTGGCCGAAGCGCTGCAGGCCTCCGCCGACGACCCCGACATGGTGCGCCGCTTCTCCGACAAGATGGTGGCCGAATCGCTGCGGCTGGCCGACATGGTCGGCGAGCTGATCGAGCTGTCCCGGCTGCAGGGCGCCGAGCGGCTGCCCGATCTGGGCGCCGTCGACGTCGACACCGTGGTGTCCGAAGCGCTGTCGCGGCACAAGGTGGCCGCCGACAAGGCCGACATCTCGATCACCACCGACGCCCCGACCGGCTTCCGGGTGCTGGGCGACCAGACCCTGCTGGTGACGGCGATCGCCAATCTGGTGTCGAATGCAATTGCTTACTCGCCCAACGGATCCGGCATTTCAGTCAGCCGGCGCCGACGGGGCGGCAGTGTCGAGATCGCGGTCACCGACCGCGGTATCGGTATCGCCAAGGCCGATCAGGAGCGGGTCTTCGAGCGGTTCTTCCGGGTCGACAAGGCCCGGTCGCGCGCCACGGGCGGCACCGGGCTGGGCCTGGCGATCGTCAAACACGTGGCCGCCAACCACAACGGAACCATCCGGCTGTGGAGTCAGCCGGGCACCGGGTCGACATTCACGTTGTCGATTCCGGCCTATCCCGAAACCGATGAGTCCACAGGTGACTCAGACGACCGAGAGGATTAGCGAAACGATGACCAGCGTGTTGATCGTTGAGGACGAGGAGTCGCTGGCCGATCCCCTGGCATTCCTGCTTCGCAAGGAAGGCTTCGAGGCCACCGTGGTGGCCGATGGTCCCTCTGCTCTGGCCGAATTCGAGCGCTCCGGCGCCGATATCGTCCTGCTGGACCTGATGCTGCCGGGGATGAGCGGTACCGACGTATGTAAGCAACTGCGGGCCCGCTCCAGTGTGCCGGTGATCATGGTCACCGCACGCGACAGTGAGATCGACAAGGTCGTCGGCCTCGAGTTGGGCGCCGATGACTATGTGACCAAGCCGTATTCGGCCCGCGAGCTGATCGCGCGGATCCGGGCGGTGCTGCGCCGCGGCGCCGACACCGACGACGGCACCATCGGCGACGGAGTGCTCGAGGCCGGCCCCGTGCGGATGGATGTCGAACGGCACGTCGTCAGCGTCAACGGGGAGCAGATCACGTTGCCGCTCAAGGAGTTCGACCTCCTCGAGTACCTGATGCGCAACAGTGGTCGGGTGCTCACCCGTGGCCAGCTCATCGACCGGGTGTGGGGTGCCGACTATGTCGGTGACACCAAAACCCTTGATGTGCACGTGAAGCGGCTGCGGTCCAAGATCGAGTCCGACCCGGCCAACCCGGTGCACCTCGTCACCGTCCGCGGCCTCGGTTACAAGCTGGAGGGCTGAACCCCGTTGGAGGCCCGGGTATCGGGGGCCGGCGCCGCTCGACGCTCGGCGACGCTGGTCGCCGGGTGCACCGCGACCAGCCCCAGGGCGCTGCGCCTGCGGCACATCGCGGCCAACTCGGCGTAGGCCTTCTCGCCGAGCACCGCGGTGAGTTCGGGGGCGTAGGACTCGAACACCGGGCGGGCGCCGACATGGGCAGCGGGATCACCGGTGCAGTACCAGTGCAGGTCCGCTCCGCCCTCACCCCAGCCGCGCCGGTCGTATTCGGTGATGACGGTTCGCAGGATCTGGGTGTCGTCGGGCCGGGTGATCCACTCCTGGCTGCGCCGGATCGGCAACTGCCAGCACACGTCGGGCTTCATGGTCAGCGGCTCGACCCCCAGCTTGAGGGCCTTGCTGTGCAGCGCACACCCGATGCCGCCCGGAAAACCCGGCCGGTTCAGGAAGATGCACGCCCCCTTGTACTTACGGGTGCGCAGGTTGGGCTTCCCGTCGTACTCGTCGTCTTCGAGGTAGCCCTTGCGGCCCAGGCCCTTCTCGCGGAACTGCCAGTCGTCGTCGGTCAGTTGTTTGACCGCGTCGTCCAGCCGGGCCCGGTCGTCATCGTCGGAAAGGAAGGCTCCATGGGAGCAGCAGCCGTCATCGGGGCGGCCCTCGACGGTGCCCTTGCAGGCCGGTGTGCCGAACACACAAGTCCAGCGGGACAACAACCACGTCATATCGGCCGCGATCAGATGTGTCGCGTCCTCCGGGTCGTAGAACTCCACCCATTCACGCGCAAAGTCGAGTTCGACTTCGCCGGGATGCACATCTGCCACGGCGCAAACGGTACTCCCATATGCCTGAACGCATTTCCCAACCGCGGTGCGGCGCGGGGTGTGGCGCGCCACAGGCCGCGGCCGTTCATCCCGAAGGTCGCGGGAGGTCCGGCCACGAAGCGCTGGTCGGCTGCGGTTAGGTTGGTGCGGTGCGGTTAGGCGTGCTCGATGTCGGGAGCAACACGGTTCATCTCCTCGTGGTGGATGCACGCCGTGGCGGGCACCCGACCCCTATGAGCTCCACGAAGGCGGCGCTGCGGCTGGCCGAGGCGATCGACAACACGGGCAAGCTGACCCGCAAGGGTGCCGACAGCCTGGTCGCCACCGTCGACGAGTTCGCCAAGATCGCCACCAGTTCGGGATGTGCCGAATTGATGGCGTTTGCCACCTCGGCGGTGCGCGACGCGACGAACTCTGAGGAAGTCCTGGCAAGAGTTCGGGCCGAGACGGGGGTTTCCCTCGGGGTCCTCAGTGGCGTCGACGAATCCCGGCTCACCTTCCTGGCCGTGCGCCGCTGGTACGGCTGGAGCGCAGGTCGGATCATCAACATCGACATCGGCGGCGGCTCGCTCGAGCTGTCGAGCGGGGTCGACGAAGAGCCCGAGGTGGCGCTGTCGCTGCCGCTGGGGGCCGGTCGGCTGACCAGGGAGTGGCTGGCCGAAGACCCACCTGGGCGGCGCCGGGTCGCGATGCTGCGGGACTGGCTGACCAATGAACTCGCCGATGCCGGTGCCACCATGCGCCGCTCCGGCAACCCGGACCTGGCGGTGGCGACGTCGAAGACGTTCCGCTCACTGGCCCGACTGACCGGGGCGGCCCCCTCGGGGGCGGGCCCGCGGGTCAAGCGGACCCTCACCGCTGCCGGATTAAGACAGCTCATAGCTTTCATCTCTAGGATGACAGCGGCTGACCGTGCCGAACTGGAAGGGGTGAGTGCCGAGCGGGCACCACAGATCGTGGCCGGTGCTTTGGTAGCTGAGGCTAGTATGCGAGCACTGGAGATCGATTCCGTCGACATTTGCCCCTGGGCGTTGCGGGAGGGTTTGATTCTGCGGAAACTCGACAGCGAGGCCGACGGCACAGCCTTGGTAGAGACGTCGGCGCGGGACGCCGGACGTTAAGGAAAAGCTAGCCCCAAAGGCAACATAGGTATGACAGGACCAGAGAACAGCCCATCCGGCACCCGACCGATCTCGGTCGCCGAGTTGCTGGCAAAGAACGGGACCATCGGGGCACCCCCGGTCGGCGGTCGCCGTCGGCGCCGTCGCGGGAACAGCGACGCGGTGACGGTCGCCGAACTCACCGGCGAAATCCCGATCATCACCGACGACATCGAGTTCGAACCTCACGATGAGCCGGTTCCCGCACCTGATCCACTGGTCGACACCGCCGTCGTGGCACCGATCCTGGATGAGCCCCGCGAGCCGCGCGAGCAACCGCAACCGCGTGATCGTGACGAGGCGCGGGTCCGCGGTGGCAGCCGCAACGGCGGCCCGCGGCCTCCCCGGGTCAAGCCCGCCGCCAGGCCGGTCGAACCGGATGAGGTGCGCACCGACGCCGAGGACGACTACGAGGCGCACCTGGCTGCGCGCGACGCCGACCCCGAACCCGTCGAATTCCGGCCGCGCCCCCGCCGCGGGCAGTACAAACCCCCGGCACGCGACTACCAGCCCTCGGGCACCGGTGCCGAGCGGATGAGTCCTGATCCGCTCTACGACGAGGACCATGCGGCCGAGCCGGCCGACGGCCTGGTCGAACCCGAAGCGGACCTCCAAGACGTCGACACCACCGACGTCGGGTACGACGACTACGACGACGAGTACGGGGACCGCTCCTACTCGTCGCTCGGGCCGCTGTTCGGTGGCGAGTCGGTGGCCGACGAACGGGCCCGCCGGCCACGCGGTCGCGCCGCCGTCGACGAGATCGACGTTGACGAAGACCTGTCCGAGGCCGCCGGCGATGCCGATGACTTCGACGAGCACGATGAGTTCGACGAGGATCACCCACCCAGCTCCCCGCTGGTCCGCGCGATGTGGATCGTGGGCCAGTGTGTGATCGCGGTGGCCTTCGGCGCCGGTCTGTTCGTCGCCTTCGATCAGCTGTGGAAGTGGAACACCATCGTGGCGCTGGTTCTCGGCGTCCTGGTGATCCTCGGCCTGGCCGGTGGTGTGCGGGTGGTCCGCAAGACGGAGGACATCGGCAGCACGCTGACCGCGGTGGCGGTGGGAGCGCTGGTCACCTTCGGACCGTTGGCGTTGTTGCAGGCGAGTTAGCGCCGCGCGAGCGGCGCAAGGCGCCAGCGCGAGCGGCGGAACGGTCTCGGTACACAATTGGTTTCGTGCGCCCCGCCATCAAGATCGGCCTGTCCACCGCTTCGGTCTATCCACTGAGGACGGAAGCCGCATTCGAGTACGCCGCGCGCCTCGGTTACGACGGCGTGGAGCTGATGGTGTGGGCCGAGTCGGTCAGCCAGTCCGTGGAGGACGTGGCGCGATTGTCCGCCCACTACGGCGTGCCGGTGCTGTCGGTGCATGCGCCGTGCCTGTTGATCTCGCAGCGGGTGTGGGGTGCCAACCCGATCCCGAAGTTGGAACGCAGCGTGCGTGCCGCCGAGGAGCTGGGCGCCCAGACCGTCGTCGTGCATCCGCCGTTTCGCTGGCAGCGCCGTTACGCCGAAGGCTTCAGTGATCAGGTGGCCCAACTGGAGTCCGACAGCGAGGTCCTGGTCGCGGTGGAGAACATGTTCCCGTTCCGTGCCGACCGGTTTTTCGGGGCCAGCGGCACATCGGTCGAGCGGATGCGCAAGCGCGGCGGCAAGCCGGGCCCGGGTATCTCGGCGTTCGCGCCGTCCTACGACCCGCTGGACGGCAATCACGCGCACTACACGCTCGATCTGAGCCACACCGCGACGGCGGGCACCGACGCCATGGACATGGCCAGGCGCATGGGCGACGGCCTGGTCCACCTGCACCTGTGCGACGGCAAGGGCGCCTCAACGGACGAGCATCTGGTCCCCGGCCGCGGCACCCAGCCCACCGCTGAGGTGTGCCAGATGCTGGCCGCGGGCAATTTCTCCGGCCACGTCGTCCTGGAGGTCACCACGTCGGCGGCCAAGACGGCAGCCGAGCGCGAGGCGCTGCTGACCGAATCGCTCCAATTCGCCCGCACCCACCTGTTGCGTTGAACCCGCCCCGGCCACCCCTGCAGAGAGACCCACAGATGACTGGCTCCACCCTGTTCACCGATGCCATGACGTTGACGCCGGCCGGTGACGGCGTCTATCACGGTGAGCTCAACGAGCACTGGACGATCGGCCCCAAGGTGCACGGCGGCGCGATGCTCGCGTTGTGTGCGAATGCGGCACGGACCGAGCTGGGTTCGACCGCGCAGCCCATCGCCATGTCGGCGAACTACCTGTGGGCGCCCGATCCCGGTCGCATGCAGGTGGTCACCACCGTGCGCAAGCGCGGTCGACGGATCGGCCTGGTCGATGTCGAGCTGCGGCAGGGGGATCGCATTGCGGTGACTGCGTCGGTGACCCTCGGCGAGCCCGAACACCATGTGCCGCCGCTGCTGTCGTTCAACCCGGTGGTGCCGTTGATGACGCCGGAACCGCCGCCCGGGCTGGAGCCGATCGGGCCCGGGCATCCGATGGAACACGTCGTGCACCTGGCGCACGGCTGCGACATCCGGCCGGCGCTGCACACCATGGGGCCGCGCAGCGACGGCGGCCCGCCTGTTTTCGAGTACTGGGTGCGGCCCAAGGGAGTCGCCCCCGACGTGCTGTTCGCGCTCCTGTGCGGCGATGTGTCGGCTCCGGTGACCTTTGCCGTGGAACGCACCGGTTGGGCGCCCACGGTCCAGCTGACGGCCTATCTGCGGGCATTGCCTGCCGATGGGTGGCTGCGGGTGATGTGCACCTCGGTCCAGATCGGTCAGGACTGGTTCGACGAGGACCACATCGTGGTCGATTGCGAGGGCCGGATCATCGTGCAGACGCGCCAGTTGGCGATGGTGCCCGCGCCGTCCTGACGGCGCGACTCCGCTGGAGCACGGACGCCAGGAGCGTCGGGGAGCCGCCCGTCGTGCGATGCTGTCGCCCATGTCGAGAATCGCGATAATCGGCGGCGGAAGCATGGGCGAGGCGCTGCTGTCGGGGCTGTTACGGGCTGGCAGACACGTCAAGGACATGGTGGTCGCGGAGAAGTTCCCGGATCGGGCCAAACATCTTGCGGAGAAGTACTCGGTGCAGGTGGCCTCGGTCGCCGCTGCCGCCGAGAACGCCACCTACGTCGTCATCGCGGTCAAGCCCGGCGACGTCGAGAAGGTGATCGACGAGATCGCCGATGCGGCGGCGCGGGCCGACACCGATACCGCCGAGCAGGTGTTCGTCTCCATCGCGGCGGGCGTGAGCACGTCGTACTACGAAAACAAGCTGCCGGCCGGATCTCCGGTTGTCCGGGTGATGCCCAACTCTCCGATCGTCGTCGGCGGCGGTGTGAGCGCATTGGCGCCGGGCCGGTTCGCCACGGCAGATCAGCTCAAGGCCGTCTCGTCGATCTTCGATGCGGTCGGCGGCGTGATCACGGTGGCAGAGTCGCAGCTGGACGCGGTGACCGCGGTTTCGGGCTCGGGTCCGGCGTACTTCTTCCTGATGGTCGAGGCACTGGTCGACGCGGCCGTGGAATCGGGGCTGTCGCGCGCGGTGGCCACCGATCTGGCGGTGCAGACGATGGCCGGTTCGGCAGCGATGCTGCTGGAGCGTCTCGATGAGGTGAACGCGACCGGAGGCGCCGCGCTGGACACCACCCCGGCCCAATTGCGGGCGATGGTGACCTCACCGGCCGGGACCACCGCCGCTGGGCTGCGGGAACTGGAGCGTGGTGGTCTGCGGACCGCGGTCTCCAATGCCGTTCAGGCCGCGAAAACGCGCTCTGAGCAGCTCGGAATTACATCTGAGTAATTAGATTAATTCCAACTGATTAGCCCACACCCGTCGCAGTAACCCCACCCGCCACGCTATTCTCCCTTTGTATGCGCGGGTCGGTGCCAGCGGTGGGGAAGCCGCTGGAACTGCCTGTGCCTGATTGATTGGGTTGCGATGACGTCTATGAACGGGCCATCGGCGCGGGATGCTGGCGACGGTCAGCCTCGAGCTCAATTTCTGACGGTCGCCGAGGTGGCGAGCTTGATGAGGGTCTCGAAGATGACGGTGTACCGGTTGGTGCACAACGGTGAATTGCCTGCTGTTCGTGTGGGCCGATCGTTCCGGGTCCACGCCAAGGCGGTCCACGATCTGCTGGAGTCTTCGTACTTCGACGCCGGTTAGGCGCACGCCGTGACGGGCTGAGCCGCCCGGGCAGGCTGGCGTTTTCCGTTTCGGTGGTCGGCCCGGGTAAAGTGACCGGGTCAACCATCAGCTAAGTAGCGGAGACACCGGGTTTTATGGGCTCAGTCATCAAGAAGCGGCGTAAGCGTATGTCGAAGAAGAAGCACCGCAAGCTGCTTCGCCGTACCCGGGTGCAGCGTAGAAAACTCGGCAAGTAGCCAACCGCTGCGGCCGCTAGGCTGAGCCGATGGATTCTGATGGTCGTTCGGGGGGACGCCCGACGGGAGTCCCCGGGTCCTCTGGTGCGGACTCTTCCGATGGAACGCAGTCCGGCCGGCAGGCAGGTGCGGCGCCCTATCCGAAAGTGGTTCTGGTCACGGGTGCGTGCCGGTTCCTCGGTGGTTATCTGACCGCCAGGCTGGCGCAGAACCCGTTGATCGAGCATGTCATCGCAGTCGATGCGGTGGTGCCGAGCAAGGACCTCATGCGTCGGATGGGGCGGGCCGAGTTCGTCCGCGCCGACATCCGCAACCCGTTCATCGCCAAGGTGATCCGAAACGGGAACGTGGACACCGTCGTGCATGCCGCGGCGGCGTCCTATGCGCCGCGGTCCGGCGGCCGGGCCACGTTGAAGGAACTCAACGTGATGGGCGCGATCCAACTGTTCGCGGCATGTCAGAAGACGCCGTCGGTCCGTCGGGTCGTGCTCAAGTCCACCTCGGAGGTGTACGGCTCGAGCCCGCGGGATCCGGTGATGTTCACCGAGGAGAGCAGCGCCCGGCGACCGCCGGGTGAGGGGTTCGCCCGCGACAGCATGGATATCGAGGGCTATGCGCGCGGGCTGGCCCGGCGCCGTCCGGACATCGACGTGACCATCCTTCGGCTGGCGAACATGATCGGGCCCGCGATGGACACCGCGTTGTCGCGGTATCTGGCCGGGCCGGTGGTGCCGTCGGTGTTCGGCCAGGACGCACGGCTGCAGTTGTTGCACGAACAGGATGCCCTCGGGGCGCTGGAGCGGGCGACCGTTGGCGGCAAGGCAGGCACCTTCAACATCGGCGCTTCGGGCATCATCATGATGAGCCAGGCGATCCGGCGTTCGGGACGTGTCCGGCTTCCCGTCCCCCGCGGGGCGTTGTCGGCGATCAATTCGCTCAGTCGCGCAACGCGTTACACCGAACTGGACCGCGATCAGATGAACTATCTGAGCTACGGCCGGGTCATGGACACCACGCGAATGCACAGGGATCTGGGCTACAGTCCCAAGTGGACGACCGCCGAGGCATTCGACGATTATGTCCGTGGTCGTGGATTGACTCCGATACTCGATCCGCGATGGGTACGCTCAATGGAGAGTCGCGCCGTGGGGGTGGCGCAGCGTTTGGGATATTAGAACTGGCTCTGTCCGGGGTGGGAGAAGGTATCGACGTGGCGGGTGAACCCAAGGCGAAAGTTATTCCGCTACATGGGAATTCGAGCCGTTCCTCTGCTGCGCGCCGCGCTGCGGCCCGGTCCGACAGTGCCCGCAGGCATCCGTCAGTTCTGGCCGATCCGGGTGGCCGGGCATCGGCCGAGCAGATCGCCGCGGTAGTCCACGAGATCGATCAGCGGCGCAGTAGCGTCTCCGGTCAGTCGGCGGCCGACGAAGGTCCCAGCGAACTCGTCAAGGGCATCGCGGCGGTCTCGGAATTCGTCCGCACCCGCATGACGGGCGAGTACTCGGTGGACGAGTTCGGGTTCGACCCGCACATCACCAACGCAATCTTTTTGCCTTTGCTGCGAACGTTTTTCCGGTCGTGGTTCCGGGTTGAGGTGTCCGGCATCGAGAACCTGCCGGAGAGTGGTGCGGCACTCGTGGTGGCCAACCATGCCGGGGTGCTGCCGTTCGACGGGCTGATGACTCAGGTGGCCGTGCACGACCACCATCCGGCGCACCGGGATCTGCGTCTGCTTGCCGCCGACCTGGTCTTCGACCTGCCGATGCTCGGCCAGGCCGCACGCAAGGCCGGGCATACCGTGGCCTGCACCGCCGATGCGCACCGGCTCCTCGCCAACGGCGAGCTGACGGCCGTGTTCCCCGAGGGTTTCAAGGGGCTGGGCAAGAACTTCAAGGACCGCTACAAGCTGCAGCGCTTCGGCCGGGGCGGCTTTGTTTCGGCAGCTCTGCGGGCACAGGCGCCCATCGTGCCGTGCTCGATCGTGGGGTCGGAGGAGATCTATCCGATGATGGCCGACGTCAAGCTGCTGGCCCGCCTGCTCGGTCTGCCGTACTTCCCGGTGACCCCGCTGTTCCCGTTGGCCGGGCCGCTCGGGCTGGTGCCGTTGCCGTCGAAGTGGCACATCCAGTTCGGCGAGCCGATCGAGACCGCCGATTACGACGAGAGTGCGGCCGACGATCCGATGATCACGTTCGAGCTCACCGATCAGGTCCGCGAGACCATCCAGCACACGCTCTATCAGCTGCTGGCCGGCCGCCGAAACATGTTCTTCGGCTGAGTTTTTCACTCACCTTTTCACCGCGAGCAGACACAAACTCGCCGTTTTGCCTGCGCAATCGTGCGAGTTTGTGTCTGCTCGAGGTGGGAGCTAGCTCTTTTGCCCAGCAATCATCTTGGCGATGGCCGCGTCGCGTGCAGCGGCGATCTGTGAACTGATCTCGTCGGCCTCGTCCCTGGCCGCTTCGCCCAGCATCGTCACGATGCTGGTAGCAACCGGGTTGCCCTCGTCATCGGACACCTCGGCGCGCACCTCGGCGATCACGGTGCCATGCGACTCGATCACCGAATCCAGGTACGAGTCGAACCACAGCTTGTCGCCGACCAGGATCGGCCGGTGGAAGATCAGCTTCTGGTCGCGGTGCAGCACGCGCTCCAGGTTGATCGGGATGTCGAACTTGTCGAACAGTTCCAGCTGGACCCGACGCCCGGCCACCGCGAGGAACGTCACCGACGCCACGACCGAGTCGTGCCCGTACTCCTTGGCGGCCTCGGCGTCGTAGAGCGCCGGATGGTCGTCCTTGACCGCGCGGGCGAACTCGCGGACCTTCTCCCGGCCGACCTCGAAGTAGTCCGGGTACCGGTAATGAGTTCCGATGATGTTTGCGGCGATGCTCATATTCCCTGCGCTGTTCGGTATGCGGTGCGCGGTGCGCACAAACGTGCATGGCTGCGGGGCCGTTGGCGCGGCCCGCCGCGGCAGCTTATCAGCGCGGGCCGTCCGCTCAGCGAATGTCGTGGCGGCGGGAGGCGGCGGCCGCCAGTGCGCCGCCCAGAGCGCCGAGCGCCAAAGCCGACGGCACGCCGATGCGCGCCGCCTTGCGCGCGGTACGGAAGTCGCGGATCTCCCAGCCCCGTTCCCTGGCCACATCGCGCAGGGCGGCGTCGGGGTTGATCGCGACCGCGGTTCCGACCAGCGACAGCATCGGCACATCGTTGAAACTGTCCGAATAGGCGGTGCAGCGGCGCAGGTTGAGCCCTTCCCGGATGGCCAGCGACCGCACGGCGTGGGCCTTGCCGGAGCCGTGCAGGATGTCGCCGACCAGCCGGCCGGTGAACACCCCGTCGACCGACTCCGCGACCGTGCCCAGCGCACCCGTCAGGCCGAGGCGCCGAGCGATCGTGGCGGCCAGCTCGTAGGGAGTGGCCGTGACGAGCCACACCTGCTGGCCGGCGTCCAGATGCATCTGGGCGAGCGCCCGCGTTCCCGGCCAGATCTTGTCGGCGATGATCTCGTCATAGATGTCCTCGCCGAGTTCGACGAGCTCGGCGGTGGAGCGGCCCTCGATGAAAGACAGGGCCTTCTGCTTGCCCTCGGCGACGTCGTCGCTGTTCTCCTTGCCGGTGAACTGGAACTTGGCCTGCGCGTAGACGATGCCCAGGATGTCGCGGTAGGTGAAGTACTTGCGGGCGGCCAGGCCGCGGGCGAAGTGCACCAGCGACGATCCGTGTACCAGGGTGTTGTCGACGTCGAAGAATGCCGCGGCCGTCAGGTCGGGCGGCGGCGCGGGCGTCCCGACGGGGTCGGTGTCGGACTCGAGCTCGGTGACGGCGAGCTCGGCGCTGGCCTCGCCGCCGAGCTGCTGTTCGAGCGCATCGGCACTACCGGATTCGGACACGAATTCACCCTAAGTCACCGGGCCCGGATACTGGCGGTGTGGAGCGTGAGCAGGAAGGTGGCGGCGTCCGGGACGGCGCGGGGGACGGCGGGGCGGACGGCGGGGGGAACACTGTGACGTTGCTGACCCGGGCGGGTTGCAGCATGTGCGAAAGAGCGGCCCGGCAGTTGGCCGGGTTGCGCGAGGAACTGGACTTCGAGCTGGTGACCAGGGACGTGGATGAGGCCGTCGCGGCCGGGGACACGACTCTGCGGGCCCGGTACGGCGACCTGTTGCCCGTGATTTTGCTGAACGGGGCCGAACACAGTTACTGGGATGTGGACGAACAGCAGCTTCGTGCCGACCTCGCCGCCAAATGAAATCGCCAGAAGAAATTTGGTGGCCGGGCGGGAAACGATTACCTTGGTGACGTGGTGATGAAGCCGTGAGTGTGCTGCTATTCGGGGTTTCGCACCGCAGCGCGCCGGTGTCTGTTCTCGAGCAGTTGAGCACTGACGAATCCGATCAGGCCAAGATCATCGACGAGGTGCTCAGATCCTCGTTGGTCACCGAGGCGATGGTCCTTTCCACGTGCAACCGCGTCGAGGTATACGCCGTGGTCGAGGCCTTCCACGGAGGCCTGTCGATCATCGGGCAGGTGCTGTCCGATCACTCCGGCATGTCGCTCAACGACCTCACCAAATACGCCTACGTGCGCTACGCCGAAGCTGCCGTCGAACATCTGTTCGCGGTCACCAGCGGCCTGGATTCGGCCGTCATCGGGGAAGCCCAGGTGCTGGGGCAGGTGCGTCGTGCCTATGCCTCGGCCGAGGAACACCAGACCGTCGGGCGCACCCTGCACGACCTGGCCCAGCGGGCCCTCAATGTCGGCAAGCGGGTGCACTCCGAGACCGGGATCGATGCCGCGGGTGCATCGGTCGTATCGGTCGCCCTCGGCATGGCCGAGGCCAAGCTCAACGACGGCCTCGCCGGGCGCACCGCGGCCGTGATCGGCGCGGGCTCGATGGGCGCGCTGGCCGGCGCACACCTCGTGCGCGCGGGGATCGAGCGGGTTCACGTGGTGAACCGCTCGCTGCCGCGGGCCCGGCGCCTCGCCGAGAACCTCACCGAACAGGGCGTGCACGCGCACGCATTTTCTCTGGACCAGCTGGCCGACGCCCTGGCCGACGCCGACGTCGTGGTCAGCAGCACCGGGGCGGTACGCCCGGTGGTGTCCCTGGCCGACGTGCACCACGCTCTGGCTCAACGCGACCCCGCCGCGGGCGATCGGCAGCTGGTGATCTGTGATCTCGGTATGCCGCGGGACGTGGACCCGGCGGTGTCCGGGCTGCCCGGTGTCTGGGTGGTCGACATGGACCGGATCCAGCGGGAACCATCGGCGCGCGCGGCGGCCACCGATGCGGACGCGGCCCGCACGATCGTTGCCACCGAGGTTGCCAACTACCTGGCCGGTCAGCGGATGGCAGAGGTCACGCCGACCGTCACCGCCTTGCGTCAGCGCGCTGCCGACGTGGTCGAGGCCGAGCTGCTGCGGCTGGACAACCGGCTGCCAGGGCTGGACGCGACGCACCGCGACGAGGTGGCCAAAACGGTTCGCCGCGTCGTCGACAAGCTTTTGCACGCACCCACGGTGCGGGTGAAACAACTCGCCAGCGCGCCTGGCGGGGACAGCTACGCAGAGGCCCTGCGTGAGCTGTTCGAACTCGATCCGCAGGCCGTCGAAGCTGTGGCAGCCAGCGAATTGCCCTTCATGACAACAGATCTCGATAAGTCTGAGTAGAGCTTGGTAAAAACGCGCGATACGGTAATCCGGATCGGCACCCGGGGTAGCCTGCTGGCGACCACGCAGGCCGGCACCATCAGAGACGCTTTGCTGGCTGCTGGCCATGCCTGCGAGCTCGTGATCATCTCCACCGAGGGTGACCGCAACCAGGGACCGATCGCCGAGATCGGCGTCGGTGTCTTCACCGCGGCGCTCCGCGAGGCGATCGACGACGGCCGGGTGGACATGGCCGTTCACTCGTACAAAGATTTGCCCACCGCGCACGACCCTCGGTTCGTCATCGCCGCGGTCCCGCCCCGTGAGGATGCTCGTGACGCGCTGGTGGCACGCGACGGAATGGTGCTCGGAGAGTTGCCGGCGGGCTCCGTGATCGGCACCTCGAGCCCGCGACGGGTCGCGCAGCTTAGAGCACTGGGTCTCGGTTTGGAAATCCGCCCCCTACGAGGCAACCTAGATACCAGGTTGAACAGGGTTACGAGCGGTGATCTCGACGCCATCGTGGTTGCCCGTGCGGGTCTGGCCCGTATCGGACGCCTCGAAGTGGTCACCGAGTCGCTCGAACCGGTGCAGATGTTGCCAGCGCCGGCTCAGGGTGCGCTCGCGGTGGAATGTCGCGCCGGCGACACCGAGCTGATTTCGGTGCTGTCGGAGCTGGATGACACCGACACGCGCGCCGCGGTCACCGCCGAACGGGTCCTGCTCGCCGAACTGGAGGCGGGTTGTTCCGCACCGGTAGGCGCGATCGCAGAGGTGGTCGAGTCGATCGATGAGGACGGCAATGTCTTCGAAGAGCTGTCGTTGCGCGGCTGCGTGGCGACGCTGGACGGATCCGACGTGATTCGTGCGTCCGGTATCGGAACTCCCGATCGGGCCGCCGACTTGGGTGTTTCGGTGGCCGCGGAGCTTTTCGAGCTGGGTGCACGCGAGCTGTTGGTAGAGCGCGGGAGTGAAGAATGACCATGCGAGGTCGCAAGGCGAAGCCCGGCCGCATCACCTTTGTGGGCTCAGGCCCGGGAGATCCGGGGCTGTTGACGGCACGGGCCCAAACTGTGTTGGCGCACGCCGAGTTGGTGTTCACCGATCCCGACGTCCCCGAGGCCGTGTTGGCCCTGATCGGCACGGAGTTGCCGCCGGCGTCCGGGCCTGCCCCGGCTGCGCCGGCCAAGGCCGAGGCTGCCGCAGAGGCCGCCGGTGCTGATGCCGCCGCAAGCCCCGATGCTGCGCAAGCCGCCGTCATCGCCGGTGGACCCGAGGTCCGCCCGGCTCTCGGCGATCCCGCCGAGGTGGCGAAGACCCTGATCTCCGAGGCCCGCCACGGCTATGACGTCGTGCGTCTGGTCGCCGGTGACCCGCTGTCGGTGGACGCCGTCATCACCGAGATCGGTGCGCTGGCCAGATCCCACATGAACTTCGAGATCGTCCCCGGGTTGCCCGCCACGAGTGCGGTGCCCACCTATGCGGGCCTGCCCCTCGGGTCGTCGCACACCGTGGCCGACGTCCGCGGTGACGTGGACTGGGCGGCTCTGGCCGCCGCACCCGGGCCACTGATCCTGCACGCGACCGCGTCGCACCTGCCGGACGCCGCGCGCACCCTGATCGAATTCGGCCTGGCCGAGGGCACCCCCGCGGTGGTGACCGCGAGCGGTACCACCTGCCAGCAGCGTTCGGTCGAGGCCACCCTCGGTGGGCTGACCGACAAGGCCGTGCTGGAGAAGCCGGCCGGTAGCGAGCTGGCGGGGCCGTTGGTCGGACCGCTGGTCGTGACCATCGGCAAGACCGTGGCCAACCGGGCCAAGCTGAACTGGTGGGAGAGCCGCGCGCTGTACGGCTGGACCGTGCTGGTGCCGCGCACCAAGGATCAGGCCGGCGAGATGAGTGACCGGCTGGTGGGCCACGGTGCCCTGCCGATCGAGGTGCCGACCATCGCCGTCGAGCCGCCGCGCAGCCCCGCGCAGATGGAGCGCGCGGTCAAGGGTCTGGTCGACGGCCGGTTCCAGTGGGTGGTGTTCACCTCGACCAACGCCGTGCGTGCGGTGTGGGAGAAGTTCAACGAGTTCGGCCTGGACGCGCGGGCGTTCTCGGGCGTGAAGATCGCGTGTGTCGGGCAGGCCACCGCCGACAAGGTGCGGGCTTTCGGCATCAATCCGGAGCTGGTGCCGTCGGGCGAACAGTCCTCACTGGGGCTGCTCGACGAGTTCCCGCCCTTCGACGAGGTTTTCGATCCGGTGAACCGGGTTCTGCTGCCCCGTGCCGACATCGCCACCGAGACGCTCGCCGAGGGTCTGCGTGAGCGTGGCTGGGAGATCGAGGACGTCACCGCCTACCGCACCGTGCGTGCCGCTCCGCCGCCGGCGCAGACGCGCGAGATGATCAAGACCGGTGGTTTCGACGCGGTCTGCTTCACCTCGAGCTCGACGGTGCGCAACCTGGTCGGCATCGCCGGCAAGCCGCACGCCCGGACCATCGTGGCCTGCATCGGACCGAAAACTGCTGAAACCGCAGCGGAATTCGGCCTGCGGGTTGATGTGCAGCCCGAGTCGGCGGCGGTGGGGCCACTGGTCGACGCACTGGCCGAGCACGCTGCACGTCTGCGCGCGGAGGGTGCGCTGCCCCCGCCGCGTAAGAAGAGCCGCCGCCGCTAGACAGGCATTCGCCGAAACGGTATTCCAGCAGGGCCTCACTCGAAGTTTTCCTGCTGGAATGCAGTTTCGAGGATAGGAGAGGCGTAATGGGATACCCGAGACACCGTCCCCGTCGTCTGCGCTCCACGCCGGCGATGCGTCGTCTGGTGGCCCAAACCTCTTTGGAGCCACGGCATCTGGTTCTGCCGATGTTCGTCGCCGACGGTATCGACGAACCACGCCCCATCTCCTCGATGCCCGGAGTGGTGCAACACACTAAGGATTCGCTACGCCAGGCGGCCGCCGACGCGGTGGCCGCGGGTGTGGGCGGGCTGATGATCTTCGGCGTGCCGCGCGATGAGGACAAGGATCCGACCGGCGCCGTCGGTGTCGATCCGGACGGCATCCTCAACGTGGCGCTGCGGGATCTGACGAAGGATCTCGGTGACGCCACGGTACTGATGGCCGACACCTGCCTCGACGAGTTCACCGATCACGGACACTGTGGTGTGTTGGACGGGGCCGGCAGGGTCGACAACGACGCGACCAACCTGCGCTATGTGGAACTTGCTGTGGCACAGGCGAAATCCGGTGCCCACGTGGTGGGCCCCAGCGGGATGATGGACGGCCAGGTGGCCGCCATCCGTGACGGGCTCGACGCGGCCGGCCATGCCGACGTCGCCATCCTGGCCTACGCGGCCAAGTTCGCCTCGGCGTTCTACGGCCCGTTCCGGGAGGCGGTGTCGTCCAGCCTGGAGGGGGATCGGCGTACGTATCAACAGGATCCGGGCAACATCCGCGAAGCCGTGCACGAGATCGAGCTCGACATCGACGAGGGCGCCGACATGGTGATGGTCAAGCCCGCGATGAGTTATCTGGACGTGGTGCGTGCCGCTGCCGATATTTCACCGGTACCCGTTGCGGCATACCAGATTTCGGGTGAGTACTCGATGATCTGTGCGGCTGCGGCGAATGGCTGGATCGACCTGGAGGCGGCGGCGTTGGAGTCGTTGACCGGAATCCGGCGGGCCGGCGCCGACATCGTGCTGACCTACTGGGCGGCCGATGTGGCCGGCTGGCTCGCGTGACCGAACAGGTGACCGAGCAGCAGGAAAGCCCGGCCGGTCGTCCGGAGGACGTCGACACCGGGTTCTGGTTGTGGACGGCTGCGCTGGTGCTCATGGTGGTCGGCTATCTGATCGATGCGTTCACGGGATCCGCCGGTGGCGTGCAGCGGTCGGTGACCGTCGTTTTCTCGGTCATGTTCCTGGTTGTGCTGTCGTCGATCGTGGTCGCCTTCCTGTTCCTGATGCGCCAGGGATATCGCTGGGCCCGCACTGTGCTGACCAGTGGAGGAATCGTCTCTGTCCTGCACGCGATCAGCAGCCTGTTGACCGGCGAACGCCAAGATGCGGCCGCGGTGGGCTACGCCGTCACCGCGATCGTCGGATCGGTATTGATCGCGGGCGGGCTGTACCTGCTGTACCGCAAGGATGCCGACGGTTTCTTCACCCGCTGATTCGCTACGCTTTGCCGACAATGCCCTCATCTCCAGCGTCGCGCCGCGCGACCATCACGTTCAGTTGCTGGTTGGTCGGCGCCGTGTTGTTGATCGCGGGCGGAATGCTCGCAGTCTCGATGGCACCGCCCGGCGCGAACACGATGCTGTACCGCGGGCTCGGTGTGCTCACCGCGGTCGCTGGGCTCGGAATGGCTTTTCTGGCCGGCCGGAGCCGCTCGGATGATCCACGCTACCGGCGCGCCGCGATGGCATTGTCGCTGGCTATCGTGGTTCTGGTGCTGCTGACCGGCCTCAACGTTCTCGTGCTGGTCGCGCTGCTCCCGCTCATGGTGGGTACCGGGCTGAGCGCGCTGCCGGAGCGAAGGGGTGACGATGGAGAGTGAACCGGTGAACAAAGTTGCCTCAGAGGTGCTGTTCTACGAGCAGGGCGCCAGCTGGGCCTGGCTCCTGCTGGGGCCCTTCGCCGGTGTGGGCATGGGGATTTTGCAGATGACCGGCGGATACGGCTACGACCTGTGGATTCCGATCCTGTTCCTGGTGCTCGTGTCGGGCTTCGTCGCCATCCAGATCAAGGCCGCGCGTATCCACACCTCGGTCGAGTTGACCGCCGACACCCTGCGACAGGGTGCCGAGATCCTGAAGATCGACGAGATCGTGCTGATCTACCCGCCGGCGTCGGGCTCCGAGTCGCCGAAATGGCAGTCCGACAGGGCCCTCGGCGAGCTCTCCGGAGTGCCCCGGGGCCGCACCGGGATCGGGCTGAAACTCACCGGCGGTCGCGGGGCCCAGGCCTGGGCGCGCAAGCATCGGAAGCTGCGGGAAGTGCTGACGCCGTTGGTCGAGGAGCGCACTCCGTGAGACGCCGCGCTGTCCTGGAACTCGTCGTAGCGGTCGTCGCGGCGGTGGGCTGTGTGCTGAGCTGGATCGCGGCGATGTCGACGGTCGAGGTTGCGCCGGTGCTCGACGGTGAGCCGGCCACGACGGCCGTCAGCTATTCGGCGCCGCTGCTGGTGCTGGCGCTGGCACTCGCGGGTCTGGCGGGTGTGCTGACCGTGCTCGCCATCGCCCGGTTGCGCCGCTGACCCGTGACCGAATGGCTCCCCGTCACGCGCGGTGAATCCGGCGCCGGGGTGTTCCGTTGCGCGGACGGCTCCCGGTACCGGAAAGTGGTCGGCCCCGCGGCCGTCGCAGACCTGGCCGGCGAGCGGGACCGCATGTCCTGGGCGCACGATCACGGTCTGTCCGTTCCGGAGGTGATCGACTGGGGCGCCACCGGCGACGGCGGTGCCTTCCTCGTCAGCAGTGCCGTCGGCGGCGTCGGGGCCGATCGGCTCACGGAAGCGGCGCTGCGGTCTGCCTGGCCCGCGGTGGTGGACGCGGTCCGCACTCTGCACGCCATCGCGGTCGAGGACTGTCCCTACCGGCGCGACCTGGACGACATGTTGGCGCGGGCTCGGTCCGTCGTCACCGCGGACGCGGTCAACCCGGAGTTTCTGCGCGACGAAGACCGGGACGTCCCGCCCGGTGAACTGCTGGCCCGCGTCGGACGTGAGGCCGGTCTGCGTCGCCGCCAGGAGGTCGCCGATCGGGTCGTGTGCCATGGCGACCTGTGCCTGCCGAACATCTTGATCGACCCTGACCGGCTCACTGTCGAGGGGTTCGTCGACCTGGGCCGGCTGGGTCTTGCGGACCGCCATGCCGACCTGGCGCTGTTGTCGGCCAATACGGCGGACACGTTTCCCGGGTTTGCCGAGGGCGCCGCGGCGGGCTTGGCCGCGGGTTATCCGGCGGCTATAGACGACGAGCGGCTGCGGTTCTACCTCGCGTTGGATCCATTGACCTGGGGGTGAAAGCCCAAGGCGGAGTTCAGGAATCGAACCAGGCAAGCTCGTCGGACAAGTGTGCGCGCCAGAAGTCCTGATCGTGGCCGCCGGGGTAGAAACCTACGGCTGGCGTCCTGGGCAGTTGATTGACGAACATTCGGGTCGCGGCGTAAAACCCGTCCCCGGTGCCGCAGTCGATGCGGAGCGGGATCGACCCCAGTGCAGGCAGCAGCCTCAGCGCCGAGTTCTGCTGCCAGTCTTCGAGGCTGTCGAAGGCGTCGGGCGGCGCGCCCCAGTACGTCAGGTACAGCGCCGGGCTGATTGCGCAGACCGCCGCGGTGCGCGCGGCGCCAAGTCTGGCACCCAGCAGCATGGCGCCGTAGCCGCCCATCGACCAGCCCATGAAGGCCACTCGCGAGGTGTCGATGCCCTTGGTGGCCAGCATCGGGATCAGCTCGTTGAGCACCATCGCCCCGGAGTCCTCCCCGGAGGCTCGACGGCGCCAGAACGAGTTGCCGCCGTCGACACTGACCACCGCGAACGGCGGCCGGCCGGCCGCGGTCAGCTGGGCCAGCGCTTCTGGGATGCCCAGGCTCATCACGCCGGCGGCGTCGTTGTCCATCCCGTGCAGGGCGATCACCGGGCGCAAGGGGCCGTGCTGGCCCGGCGGGCGGGCGATGATCCAGTTGGTTTCGACACCGCCGCGGGCGGCGGAGGTGAACGACCCCGAGTCGCGGGTGGGCAACGGGGCGCCCGCGGAGGCCGGTTGATTGGGGCCCGGTTGATGGGGGCCCGGAGATGCGCTGGGCGTAGGCGGGTCGAGCAAGCTGCCCAATGCCATCAGTCCCGCGGCACCCGCACCGGTGACACCTAGACGCAGCGCGTCGCGGCGGGTCAGCGAGGTCACTTGCGCATCATTCCAACTATGGGTCTCAGCAGGCGACCGGTCCGGCCACAGCGCGATAACGCCGTCCACCCTGTCGGTGACCCCGGTCACAGACCTCTTGGTACAAAGTACGAAATCTGTAACACTGTGCCCATGACCGAATTGGCCGAGCAGCCGCAGCAGACCGACGCCCTGCCACTGGGCCCGCAATCGCTGGTCTGGAAGTACTTCGGCGACAACCGGATGTACCTGATCGGACCGCGCCCGGCCGTGTTGCAGAACATGCTGGCCGAGCTCGGCCAAGGGGTGCTGGACCATTCCACGTTCTTCGCCGACACCGCCGAGCGGCTCAAGCGCACGATCCCGCCGATCTTCCGCACCGTCTATGGCACCGAGGACGACAACGCAGGCACCCAGGTGCGCGACTTCCACCACCACGTGAAGGGCGATATGCCCGGCCCCGACGGCGAAGTGGTCGGGCGCTACCACGCGCTGGATCCCGACACGTACTTCTGGGCGCACGCGACGTTCGTCGAGCAGGTTCTCTACTTCGCCGACACCTTCGTCAAACGGCTCAGCGATGCCGAGAAGGAACAGATCTACCTGGAGTCCAAGACCTGGTATCGCCGCTACGGCGTCAGCGATCGGCCCATGCCGGCCACCTACGCCGAATTCGAGCAGTACTGGGAGCGGATGCTCAACGAGGTGGCGGTCCCGCACAAATCCGCCCGCTACGGCGTCGGCTATGTCACCAAGGGGTTCCCATGCCCCAAGGCCGTGCACCCGGCGGTCTGGCGCGTCGTCTCCATGGTGTTCAACCCGGCCGCGGCGTTCCTGACCGCGGGGGGCCTGCCGCCACGCGCCCGTGACCTGCTGGACCTGCCGTGGAGTGAGCGCCAGGAATGCAACTACCAGCGGTTCGCGGCGTTCTGGCGATCCCGCCCGGTGAACTGGGTGTGGGATCATCTACCGATGAGCGTGCGCTACAACAAGTTCGCGCAAAAGGGCTATGCGGGAGCCTGATTCGTCGACGGCGATCCTGGACGCGGCCCTCGTCGAATTCGAGCGGCACGGCCTGCGCCGTGTCGCGCTCGACGACGTCGCGCGTCGAGCCGGGGTCAGCCGCACCACGATCTACCGCAGGTTCGCCAACCGGGACGAACTGGTGGCGGCGGTGATCGAGCGGGAGAACGTGGCGTTGTTCTCCGATATCGCCAACGAATTGAAAAATGCGGGGCCGCAATCGAATTACTATGTCGAGGCGTTCACACTATCGATCCTGCGGTTCCGTCGGCACCATGTGCTCAACCAGCTGATCGCCGATGAGCCGGCCCTGGTCATGGAGATGATGCACGCTCACTACGGCGCGGCGATCGAGCGGATGGCCGCCGCGCTGAAGGTGATCTTCCCAGCGGGGTTCGCCGAGCGGATCGGCGAACCGGCGGTCAACGACCTGGCCGACACCATACTGCGTTATGCCGGAATGGTTCTGCTGCTGCCCAGTGTCGAACCCCTCGATACCGCCGAGGACATCCGGGCCTTCGCCACGCGGCATTTCCTACCCAGCCTGCCGACGTCACTTCGCACCGTTTCGGCCTGATCCGGCCAGGCGCGGCCGCGCCCGATTGTTTGGTGGCTCACACTTTCGGGCAGCCGTTAGGTATGACCACCGAAAAGCCGCGCGTAACGGAAGAACACCACAAGCAAGCCGAACGCGTCATGCAGTCCTATGACGACGACAGGCCCACAGTCACGCTGCCCGGCAGCGGCGGCACGGTCTCTGGCACCGCGGTCAATGACTGGGTCGACGATGACGGCAAGCCGATCTACGGCCGATCCGACCGCGACGAGTAACCGCGAACCGGCGCCGACGCGAGCCACGGGTTGCCTAGTGTGGCTGTTGTGACGGTGACTCCGCTGGAACGCATTGCCCCTGCCTTCGTGACGATGGCCCATGAGATCGTGTGGGCGTCTGTGGCCACCGTCGACGCCGACGGCCAACCGCGCAGCCGCATCCTGCATCCCATCTGGGAGTGGGACGGAACGGACCTCTTCGGCTGGATCGCCACCGTGCCCACTCCGATCAAGCGAGCCCACCTGGCGGTCCACCCGCACGTGTCGGTCAGCTACTGGACGACGAACCACGACACCTGCGCCGCGGACTGCCTGGTGGAGTGGTACACCGACGACGAGACCTGCACCCAGGTGTGGAATCGCTTCGCCGACGGCCCCGCGCCGGTGGGCTACGACCCGCGCATCATTCCGCAGTGGAGCGACGGACCGACGTCCGATCAGTTCGCGGCGCTGCGGCTGACTCCGTACCGGCTACGCGTCATGCCGGGCACGGTCATGACGGCGGCGTCGGGTGAGGTGTTGAACTGGCGGGCGTGAAACCCGGACCACGTGCGTCCGCGAGCTCTATCTGAGCGACCCAACTTGTCGGTGGTCGAATGTATGTTCGAATCATGGAGGCGGGTGCGGTTGAGGCGGTGGCGGGGTTGCGGGCCGCGTTCGACGGGTTGGCCGCGTGTGATTTTGGGGCGTTGACCCGGGCGCAGGTGTTGGCGGTGCTCGACGAGTACGAAACGCTGATGTGTCAGTTGCCGGGGCCGTTGCATCGGTTGTTGGCCCAGCTGCAAGCCGAGGCCACGCCGCGGGAGTTGGGTGCCAAGTCCTGGAACGCGGTGCTGCGGATCCGGTGGCGGTTGTCGAGTGCTGAGGCCGGGCGCCGGCTGGCCGAGGCTGCCGAGTTGGGGCCACGCCGCGCCGTGACCGGGGAACCTTTGGCTCCGGTGTTGCCGGTGGTGGCTGTCGCCCAGGCGGCTGGGTTGATCACCGGTGATCACGTCAAAGTGCTGCGCGACGCGGTGGGTGATCTGCCCGGTTTCGTCGATCAGACCACGCGGGAGCAGTTCGAGGCCGACCTGGTGCGGGTTGCGGTCGGGGTGGGCCCTAAGGAGCTCAAGGAGACTGCCGAGTTGCGGTTGTTCCTGCTCGATCAGGACGGACCCGAACCCGACGACATTGAACGCGCCCGCAAACGCGGCGTGACCGTGTCCAAACAGGGTCGTGATGCGATGACCGCCCTGACCGCCAACATGACCCCCGAAGCGGCCGCAGTGTTCGAGGTCTTGTTCGCCAAGTTCGCCGCCCCGGGCATGTGCAACCCCGACGATGACGAACCCTGCACGTGTGGCACCCCGAGCCAAGCTCAGATCGACAACGATCACCGCGGCCTGGCTCAACGCCAACACGATGCGCTGCTGGTGATCGGACGGATCGTGTTGATGAGTGGGGATCTGGGTCAGCTCAACGGGCTGCCGGTGTCGGTGATCATCCGCACCACCCTGCAAGACCTCGAATCCCGCGCCGGGATCGGCGTCAGCGGTGGTGGCACCAAACTGCCCATCAAAGATGTCATCCGAATGGGGGCTCATGCCAATCATCATTTGGCGGTCTTCGATGAGGCCACCGGGGCGGCGGTGAACTATTTCCGGGCCCGCCGCATCGCCAGCCCCGCGCAGCGGATCATGTTGATCGCCCGCGACGGCGGTTGTACGAAACCGTGCTGCACCGTCGGCGCCTATGGCTGCCAGGTTCATCACGCCGCCGCGGATTGGGCTGACGGGGGCAACACCAACGTCGATGAGATGACCCTGGCCTGTGGCCCCGACAACCGCATGGTGCACACCGACGGCGGCTACACCACGACAATCAACGCCCGCGGTGAGGTCGAATGGCACCCACCTGCCGGTCTCGACCACGGTCAGTCCCGGATCAACTATCACCACCGCCCCGAACTACTGCTCACCCCACCCGACCCAAACCCCACATCCACGCCCACACCCGAGGTCGACCCTCAACCCGGCACCACCGCAACCCCCGAACCCGAACCGCAGTGGGAACCCATTCCTGACCTGACACAGCACCACGACCCGGAGCCAGCCTCCGACCCGGTGTGGGAACTTGAACCCGACCTTGCGCCCACCCCCCAACGGGATCCAGACCCCGACTGGGACTTGGCGCCCGACCACGTGCCGCAACCGCACTGGGACGAATGTGACCTGGAATCGGACCAATGGGACCTGGAGCGCGACAGAAACTTCGACCAACCCGCCCCGATCCCACCCCATGAGCAATACCTCTGGGACACAGAATCATTCGACCCCGCAATCCCACCCGGCTGGGAACTGCTGCACGGCACGCCACCGCACGACCCCGACCCATGGCAACCCATCGACAACCACGCCGTCACAGGCAAGGCAATACGCGGGCCCTAGACATCTAGGCAAGCCAGCCGCTTGCCTGCTCGCCGCTCACGGAGGCCAGCAACTGGTTGCGGCGTGGATCTCTGAGTCCACGCCGATGGATCAGGTGCGTCGGCGTGCCATGCGAACAACGCCCGCACTGGCGATGCGCATTGCAATGGCGACCAGAATCTGTGTGCCCGGGACGATTGTGCGGAAACTGATCGCCGTCGAGATCACGCTGCCGCCGTCGGCGGGGTCGACGGTGATTTGACCCGTGTACTCCCGAAAGGGCAGCCCCGACACGAGGCTGTACCGCAGTACCCTCGGCGGGTCGAACCCCGTAATTCGTTCACGGATAACCGTTCCGAACACGTGAAGCGCGCGGATCGCGCCCACACCGTTTGGATCGGGGCTACCGGTAACTTCCAGAATCACCTTGAGAGAAGGAGTCCACTCGGACATCCGTTCATGGTCGGAGATAATGTTCCAAACGGCTGCTGGTTCTGCGGCGACCCGGCGAACATCGGTGTAGCGGTAGGTCCGTCCCATCTGATCAGACAATCACTGCCCACGTCTGGTGTCGAGGATCGTCGCGTTCGTGAAGCCACGATTCCCCAACTGCGTGAGATCGCAGCTTCGCCGCCGTCGCGCCAAATCAGCCGAGAGATTGCACGCGCGCCGCGAGGGTGGCCGTCCACTCCCTCAGGTACTCGTCGTCTGACGAGGACGCGGTTGAACGGCGGAAAAGGTTGGAGGAGAAGCGTTCTCCTAGCAGGCTGTTGATTCCGAGCGACGCCAGAACTCTTGTCTGTTCGGGTGACTGGCTCGGCGCCCAGGCGCTGATCCATCCATTCAGTTCTTCGCACAACCCATCGACGAGCGCGGCGTACGCGGTGTCGAGGCGATCGGACAATCCTGCGGGCGTGCGGGCAGCGATCTGGAGCAGCTCGCTTTCCTGGTCGATAACCGTAAGCACGTAGCGACCCAGCACGGTCAGCTCGCTATGAAGGTCCCCGAGTCCGGCGAAGAGCGCGCGGATGTCCTGCATGGCCGAGCGTCGGTCCAGTTGGCGGTCGATGCCAGCTGATAGGAGCGCGTCCTTGGATTTGAAGTGGCGGTACAGAGCCCCCGAACCAGCTGACAAGCCTGCTGCGGCTTCGATCTGGGACACGCTGGTGGCTTCAAATCCTCTGTCGCTGAACAGCTTCATCGCCTCGGTGACCAGTCGATCCCGAGTGGATCCGGCTGCCATTGTTGACCTCCTGAAAGTGATCACTTACTCTGCGTATGAATGCACTTTACTACGAGTCCAACTCGGTAGGAGCGATTCGATGCCAGATCACGACAAGCATGTGCCGCAGGGCCGACTCCGGCGGACGATGCCTCTGGCCGGATTCACGGCCCGCGCTGCCGGTGGTCGCCTGGTTGCAGAATTGCAACAGCGGGCGGGCGATGATGGTGCGGTGCAGCGGTTTCATGAGCGCACCGCCGAGCGTTATGTCGAAATACTCGGCCACTCCAAGGGCGCCCTGATGAAGGTCGGCCAGCTGATGTCTCTGATCGACCCGTCAGACGTAGGTACCGGCGGATTTGGGCCGTACCAACATGCGCTGGCCCGCCTTCAGGCTGATGCTCCTCCCATGGCGGCGGCACTCGTACATGACGTGTTGAACGATGAACTCGAAGACGGCGTACGTACATTCGCCGAGTTCAGCGACGAGCCGATTGCGTCGGCCTCCATAGGCCAAGTGCACCGCGCAATTCTTCCCGATGGACGCGACGTCGCGGTCAAGGTGCAGTACCCCGGTGTCGCGCAAGCGATACGTGAGGACCTCGCGAACACGGAGCTCATCGCCACGTTCTTGCGATTTGCCACCTCGGCCTCGGGGATCGTCTTCGACCCACGCGAATTGGCGCGCGAGTACACCGCTCGCATCGCTGAGGAAGTGGACTACCGGCGCGAGGCGAAAATGATCGCCGCATTTCATCGGCTGTATGTCGACCACCCGTTCTTTCGTCTTCCTGACATCGTCGGACATGCCTGCACGGACCGGGTCCTCACGATGAGCTACATGGAGGGAATCGGTTGGGGCGCAGCACAACAGGCCGACCAGGACCTCAAGAACCGCTGGGCCGAAGTGGTTACACGGTTCAGCTATTCGAACCTACGGCACAGTAATCTGCTGCACGCTGACCCGCACCCGGGCAATTATCGGTTCGGCAATGACGGCAGCGTCGGGTTCGTCGACTTCGGCTGCATAAAGGTATTGACGGAACAGAAGCGCAGACTGTGGATCTCGGTCGTGCGCAACACTATCGACAAGCGCCTCGACAACCTGCGTGCCGACGTGATCGAAGCAGGATTCATCAACGATGACTCTCCGATGAGCGGCGCGGAACTCTGCGACTTCTGGACTCAAGTGTTCTACGACGTCATCGCGGCTCCACAGCCTGTCACCTACACGGTCAAGAGCACCGCACGAACTACCCGGTGGATGTTCAGCCCCGACTCCGCTAATCCGCTGTCCCGCATGTACGTGCCCGACGCCTACGCCTTCGCGCCACGGGTGAACCAGGCGCTGACGAACATTTGCGCCAAACTGTCCGCGACATTGCCCGCCCGCAGCATCGTCGACGACATGGACGGAGTTGCTGAACCGACAACCGAACTGGGCAAGCTTCATCACGCATGGGTTCGTGAACGGGGTCTGCCGGGCGCATTCGACGACCACACGGTCGCACGGGGGTCGGCTCGATGCTGACAACCAGCTCGCCCTGTCTGTCACAACTGAGCATCAAGGCACTGCGACGGATGGAGGTCGGATGACATCCTCAGACAAGCATGTGCCGCAGGGCCGACTCCGGCGGACGATGCCTCTGGCCGGGTTCACAGCTCGTGCTGCCGGTGGTCGCCTGGTTGCCGGCCTGCGCGAACGCACCGGTGACGATGGTGCGGTGCAGCGGTTTCATGAGCGCACCGCCGAGCGCTATGTCGAAATGCTCGGCCACTCCAAGGGTGCGTTGATGAAGGCCGGCCAGATTCTGTCGATGGTCGAAGCCGATGCGATTGGCAACACTGGGTTCGCTCCGTATCAGAAGGCGCTGGCCCGGCTGCGCGCCGATGCACCGCCCATGACGCCAGATCTCGTCCACGCCGTTCTTAACGACGAGCTCGGCTCACCTGCCGAATGTTTCGCTGAATTCGACGATGAGCCGATCGCAGCCGCATCTATCGGACAGGTGCACCGAGCAGTGCTGAACGATGGTCGCGCGGTGGCGGTAAAGGTTCAATACCCCGGTGTGGCACAGGCGATCCGCGATGACCTTGCCAACACCGAGCTACTGATCACATTCATGCGCCTTGGCGCCGCGGTAACTGGAATGACCGTCGACATCCGTGAGATGGCCGCCGAGATTACCGCGCGCATTACCGAGGAAGTCGACTATCGGCACGAGGCCGCGATGATCACCGCTTTCGCCGACCTACTGCGGGACCATCCGTTCATCCGTATCCCCGAGGTCATCACGGAAGCATCCAGCGAGCGAGTGCTGACCATGACCTATCTCGACGGGATGGATTGGGCCGCAGCTCAACAGGCTGATCAGGATCTGAGAAACACCTGGGCCGAGGTGATCTTCCGTTTCATCAACAGTGGGTCCCGCCATGGCAATCTTGTTCAGGTCGACCCACATCCCGGTAACTTTCTCTTCAGCCCGGACGGCACCGTCGGTTGCCTGGACTTCGGCTGCGTTCAGACTTTCACTGAACGACCACGCTGGCTGTTCCTCGCGTTGATGCATGCCGGGATGGAGGGGCGCTACGACGATTGTCACGACCTGATGCTTCAAATGGGGCTCATATCGGCTGAGTCATCGCTGAATCACGAGGACCTGCGTCGCATCGTTTCCGACATGACACACGCGACCGCCCAGCCGCAACCGGTGACTTACACACCGGAGCACATGGCGCGAAGCCTCCGAGCCTTCCTCGGCGACCAGAACTCCACGCACATGACGGTGACCCGCGAGTTCGTCTTCTTGCCCAGGCTCCAGATCGCATTCGATCACATTGCCGCAGGGCTGCGGGCCACCGTCCCTGTGCGGTCCATCCTCGAAGACCTGTCCGGAATCGCCGCGCCCACTACCGAACTCGGGAAACTACACCACGCGTGGGTACGCGGACGCGGGTTGCCCTGCGGATTGGATCACCATGATCACCCCTGACCTCACGGCTCCACGGCTTCCGTGGGATGCCGCCGATCCTTACTCGTTCTACGACCTCCAGCGCCGCGAAGGTGCTGTTGTGTGGGACGACGCCGCCCAGGCGTGGCTGGTCCTCGGCTATCACGCCGCCCGCGGAGTACTCGCCGGAACACACTGGACAAGCGACCCCCGCGCGAACACGGCTGCCGCCGGCGCAACGGAATTCTTCACTTCCACCTTCGTCGACGCCAGCATGCTGTTCACCGATGGCGCGGCCCATGACCGGTTGCGCGGCGCAGCACGGGATGTGTTCGGCCGTGGATTCGTCAACCGGCTCAGCGACGGTATCGAATCCATCTGCCACGACACTGTTTCCGCGGTTCCCACGGGCCAAACCTTCGACGCGATGGCGCAGATTGCGCTCCCGCTGCCGATCGCGGTCATCGGCGCATGGCTGGGGCTGGGCACCAATCAGTGCATGGCATTGCGCGAACATTCGCCGACGATCATTCGCATCCTCGGCGGATTCGCGGATCAGGAAGAACTCGAACAGGGCATCGGGGCGGCCGCGGTGCTCCTCACCGATATGCTGCCCGCCGCTGCTGACCGTCGGGCCCATCCCCGCGACGATCTGCTCAGCTACCTCGCGGCCGATCCCGATCTCACACTCGACGAAGTCGTCATCACCGCCATCCTCATCGCGGTCGCCGGGCACGAAACCACCGCAAACCTGCTCGGCGCCGGCCTCATCCGGCTACTCACCCCAGATGATGACGGTACGTGCCTGGCAGAAGGGATCGACCCCGCGGAACCGGCAGTCGTCACTGAGCTGTTGCGCCTCGACAGCCCGGTTCAGGCGACTGCGCGTACTGCCACCGCTGACCAGACCATCGCGGGTATCGACATTCGTTGCGGCGAAACGGTCCTGGCTTGCGTAGCGGCTGCCAACCGCGATCCCGCTGTATACGACGACCCGGGGGTTTTCCGTCCCGACCGGCCCGGGCCCGCGCCGCTGACCTTCGGTCACGGGGCCCACTACTGCCTGGGTGCGCCGTTGGCCCGGCTCGAAACAGCTACCGCCCTTGGTCACATCTTGCGGCGCCGGCCGGAACTCGCGGACACTCCCACCTGGCGCGACACACCGGCCATTCGAGGACCGTTGACCGTCCCTCTTCGCCTCAATGCATGAGGTCGTTCAGAACCAGCACGATGACTTCTTCCAGGCTGTTCAGCCGGGCCCTGTGGTTGACTGCCTCGACGGCCGAAATGACAGTGCGCACGACACTTTCGGGGCATGATGCCAAGCCCGTGACATGAAGCTCGATGCGATCTTCCGGGGTGTCGAGGACAACGCTGCTCATCCCGTCGTCCGGATACCGCAGGCTCGACCAGCAATCCACCAAGGCCGGGTAATTGGCGCCGTAGAAATCCGGGAATCCGAACGCCTTCTTCAGAACGGCATGCAGTTGCTCGGTCGTCTTCGTTCCGCTCAGATCGACTGAAATCTTCTTGTCCATAGGTGAGTCAGTTTCACTGGCCCATCGCCGCGGTGACCGCTTGGGCGATGAAGCGCACGGCATCATTGCGGCTGACCGAGGCCATCAGCTGTGCGGCGGCCTGGATCTCTGGGCCCACCAGGCAGGTGGGGCCTTCGGTGAGGTTGGCGAAGGCCGTCGCCACCACGTCATCGACCGCAGCCGCACCCGACGGCGTTTGATCCGGCGAGTCGATCTGGCCGCGTTCGTACTCGAGCTTGCGCAGTGCGGGAGTGTCAGTCTTGCCGAGGATCAGCCCGAGCACGTCAACGCCCTTGTCGTGCAACTCAGTCCACAACGCTTCGGCAAACACCATGTCGAACGCCTTGCTCGCCCCGTAGGCCACCATGTTCGGGCCGCCGGCGAATCCGGCGCCGGATCCGAAGATGACGATGCCGCCGCGGCCCCGCTCCACCATCGGTTGTGCGTAGTGGTGGCACAGCTGCATCGGCACCATGCAGTTGCGCTGCACCAGTGATTCGGCATCCCCGATGGGACTGGTCAGGAAGGGCGCGAAGCGCGGATCGGCCCCGGCACAGTAGACCAGGAAGCCGATGTCCAGATCCGAGGTCGCTGAGATCACCTCGTCGGCAGCCCGGGGATCAGCCAGATCGATTGCCAGCGTACGGGTTTGCACGCCGGTACGCGACGCGATGCCGGCCGCCACGTCATCGAGGACGGCCTGTCGTCGAGCCAACAGCACCACGTTGAGACCGCGACGCGCCAACTCCTCGGCCATCGCGGAGCCGACGCCGTCGGAGGCGCCGGCCACAAGTGCCCAGGGCCCATACTTGTCTGTGAATTCCATCGTGCCCATCAGATGGTGGAGACTCGGACCGGTGTGAAGTGTCGTCGCGCGATACGCCAGCCGTCGGCGGTTCGCACCAGCTCGTCGTCGTAGAAGCCGACGGCGTTGACTCCGGAGTTGTTGTCCTGAGCCATGATCAGCGCGTCGACGTAGGTGCGGGCCGCTGCGGTGTCACGGTCGACGGCGATCGCGTGGTTGCTCAGCCGGTGCAGGGTATGTCCGGCCATGGCGTGGGTCTGGTCCATGAACTCGGTGACCGCGTCCACGCCGTTCCACGCGCCGATCTCGCCGTAGTCCAGCACGCAGTCATCGGTGAACACGGTGCGGAACAGTGGCCAGTCGCGGCGGTCGATGCCGGTGGCGTAGCGGACCAGGACGTCGACGATGTCGTCGCGATCGCTCATCGCACCTACCTGTTCTCGAATAATCGAGATACTCTCTCGAATGGACACAGCCGACTGTAAGAAACGGCCCGAGAGGAGTCAAGGGTGCGCGGTGCGAGCTCGGCGCCCACGAGCCGGGTGCTCGATGTCATCGAGTTGCTGGCGAGCTCCGGTGACGAGCGCCTGCGGTTCTCCGATGTGGTCGGCGCTCTGGAGCTCACCCAGGCCACCGCACACGCGATCCTCAAGACCTTGTGCGATCGGGGCTGGCTGATTCGTGACCCTGTCGACAAGACATTCGCGCTCGGACCGGGGCTGGCCGTGGTGGCGGCGCGAACTGAGGCGGCACGACCGCTGGCACATGCCGCCCGTATTGCCGCGCAAGAGCTTTCACGACAGCTCGGATTCGCAGCCTCTGTGGTCGAACGCGTCGAAGATGAGCTTGTGATCACGGCGTTCGAAGGTGTCGGCCCGCAGCCGGCCAGCGCACCGGGGGATCGCATCCGGTACGCGCCGCCGTTTGGCGTCGCGTTCGCGGCCTGGGACTCGCCCGCCGAACAGCGAGCCTGGATCGACCGGGCGCCCACGGCGAGCGATGCGCTCACCGAACGGCTCAACGTGGTACTCGCCCAGACCCGGGAGCGGGGCTTCGATGTGGACTGGACGACACCCGACCTGACGCGGGCGGCACAGGTGATGGGCTCGCTGTCGAGTGACGGACTGCCCGACCACGTCCGGGGCATCACCGATCAACTGCTCGCCGAGTTCACCACGATCGGCCTGGCCCCGGCGGGCGACGCTGCCGGCGGGTCGCAGCCGGTGGCCACGATCGCCGCGCCGGTCTTCGATGCCCACCGCCGGGTGGCACTGATCCTGTCCGTTCACCCGCTGCGGTCGATGACCCCGCGTCAGGTGGACAGCACGGGGCAGCGGGTCAGGCGGGCTGCCGATCGGCTCAGCCGATCGTGAAGGTGAACTCCGCTACGCCGTCGACACCGCCGGACACCACGTCGCCGCGTCGCATCGGCCCGACCCCGGCGGGTGTCCCGCTGTAGATCAGGTCACCGGGCGCGAGCTCCACCGCTGTCGAGATGGCGCTGATGACCTCCGGGACCGTCCAGATCAGGTCTTTGAGGTCACCGTGCTGCTTGAGCTCGTCGTTGACCCGGAGCCAGATCTCGCCGCTGGTCGGGTGCCCGACTTCGGCGACCGGATGGATCGGGGTACACGGGGCAGATGCGTCGAAACCCTTGGCCCAGTCCCACGGACGGCTGAGCTTCTTGGCCTCGTCCTGCAGATCGCGGCGGGTCAGATCCACGCCGACGCCGTAGCCCCAGACCAGGGCCAACGCGTCGGCCGGAGTCACGTCGCGGCCTCCCTCACCCAGCGCGACGACGAGCTCGATCTCATGGTGGAACGACGACGTCAGCGATGGGTAGGGCACTGTACCTGTGGCATCGATCACGGCGTCGGCCGGCTTCATGAAGAAGAACGGCGGCTCCCGATCGGGATCTTTGCCCATTTCGCGGGCATGGGCCGCGTAATTGCGTCCGACACAGAACACCCGCCGCACGGGGAAACGGCCCGGCCCGTTACTCACCGGGAGCGACGCCTGCGGTGGGGGTGGGATCACGAAGTCGGCCATGGTGTCCATCATGGCCGCCACTCCCCGCAGACGTGACGCTCGGCAAAGGAAAACGGGTGGCGCCCGTCGCCTATCGTTGTTGCAGTGTCCGACCGTCCAGACCTGCGTGAGCTGCGTGCGCGCCTCGACGGCCTGACGATCCGGGACACTGACCGGCTGCGCCGACGGCTCAAGAATCTGCGCGGCGGCGATCAGGCCAAGGCCCTCGAACAGATCCAGCACCAGATTTCTCAGGCTGAAGCCCTGGTGCTCACCCGTCAGGCCGCCGTCCCCACCATCACCTATCCCGACCTGCCGGTCAGTGACCACCGAGATGAGCTGGCCAAGGCCATCAGCGAGAACCAGGTGGTGGTCGTCGCCGGCGCGACGGGTTCGGGCAAGACCACGCAGCTGCCCAAGATCTGCCTGGAGTTGGGTCGCGGTATCCGCGGCACCATCGGCCACACCCAGCCCCGCCGGCTGGCCGCGCGCACCGTCGCCCAGCGCATCGCCGACGAACTCGGCACCCCGCTGGGCGACGCCGTCGGTTACACGGTCCGCTTCACCGATCAGGCCAGCGATTCGACGCTGATCAAGCTGATGACCGACGGCATTCTGCTCGCCGAGATTCAAAGAGACCGCCGGCTGCTGCGCTACGACACGCTGATCCTCGACGAGGCCCACGAGCGCAGCCTCAACATCGACTTCTTGCTCGGCTATCTGCGCGAGCTGTTGCCGCGCCGCCCCGACCTCAAGGTCATCGTCACCTCGGCCACCATCGAGCCGGAGCGGTTTGCGAAACATTTCCATGATGCCCCCATCGTGGAAGTGTCGGGGCGGACCTACCCGGTCGAGATCCGTTACCGGCCTCTGGAAGTCACTGTCGGCGGAGACGACGACACCGAAGATCCCGACGATCCCGATCACGAGATCGTGCGGACTGAACTACGCGACCCCACGGAAGCGATCGTCGACGCGGTTCGCGAGCTGGAGTCCGAACCGCCCGGTGACGTGCTGGTGTTCTTGTCTGGTGAACGTGAAATCCGGGACACTGCAGAAGCTTTGAAAGATCTGCGCAACACCGAGGTGCTGCCGCTGTACGCCCGCTTGCCTACCGCCGAGCAGCAGAAGGTGTTCCAGCCCAGCCGCACCGGACGCCGAATTGTATTGGCCACCAACGTGGCAGAGACCTCACTCACCGTGCCGGGCATCCGCTACGTCGTCGACCCCGGAACCGCGCGGATCTCCCGCTACAGCCGTCGCACCAAGGTGCAGCGGCTGCCGATCGAGCCGATTTCCCAGGCCTCGGCGGCTCAGCGGGCAGGCCGCTCGGGACGTACCGCGCCCGGCGTCTGCATCCGGCTGTACTCGGAGGAAGACTTCGAATCCCGCCCCCGCTACACCGATCCGGAGATCCTGCGGACCAACCTGGCCGCGGTGATCCTGCAGATGGCCGCCCTGCAGCTCGGCGACATCGCGGAGTTTCCCTTTCTCGACCCACCGGATGCTCGCAGCATCCGCGACGGGGTCCAGCTGCTTCAGGAGTTGGGTGCGTTCGATGCGGCAGGCACTCTCACCGACGTCGGACGACGGCTGGCCCGGTTGCCACTAGACCCGCGCGTGGGCCGGATGATCCTGCAGGCCGACACCGAGGGCTGCGTGCGCGAGGTGCTGGTGCTGGCGGCCGCGCTGTCGATCCCCGATCCGCGCGAACGTCCGACCGACAAGGAAGAGGCCGCGCGGCAGAAACACGCGCGATTTGCGGACGAGTCGTCCGACTTCGTGTCCTATCTCAACCTGTGGAACTACCTGCGGGAGCAGCGAAACCAGCGCTCCGGCAATGCCTTCCGTCGGATGTGCCGGGAAGAGTTTCTGCATTACCTGAGGATCCGCGAGTGGCAGGATCTCACCGGTCAGCTGCGCAGTATCGCCCGGGACATCGGGATCCGGGAGAGTGATGAGGCGGCCGAGCCGGCCAGCATCCACGCCGCGCTGACCGCCGGCCTGCTGTCCCACGTCGGCTTGCGTGAGGGTGAGTCACGCGACTATCAAGGTGCCCGCAACACCAAGTTCGTGCTGGCGCCGGGTTCGGTGCTGACCAAGAAACCGCCGCGCTGGATCGTGGTGGCCGACCTGGTCGAGACCAGCCGGCTGTTCGGCCGCATCGCCGCCCGAGTTGAACCAGAGGCGATCGAGCGGGTTGCCGGTCATCTGGTGCAGCGCAATTACAGTGAGCCGCACTGGGAAGCCAGGCGCGGCGCTGTGGTGGCGTTCGAACGCGTCACGCTCTACGGGCTGCCGCTGGTGCCGCGCCGCAAGGTCGGGTACACCCAGATCGATCCGGAGTTGTGCCGGGAGTTGTTCATCCGGCACGCGCTGGTCGAAGGTGACTGGCAGACCCGGCACCACTTCTTCCGCGACAACGCCCGGCTGCGTGCCGAGCTGGAGGAGATCGAGGAGCGGGCCCGGCGGCGTGACCTGCTGGTCGGCGACGACGACATCTACGCCCTCTACGACGCGCGCATCCCGGCCGACGTCGTCTCCGCTCGGCATTTCGACGCGTGGTGGAAGAAGCAGCGACACAAGACCCCCGACCTGCTCACCTTCACTCGCGACGATCTGTTGCGATCCGAAGACGGCGCGGACAATCCGGATACCTGGAAGGCCGGGGATCTCGAGCTGCCGTTGACCTACAGATTCGAGCCAGGAGCTGCCGACGACGGCGTCACCGTGCATGTGCCGGTCGGTGTGCTGGCCCGCCTCGGCGGTGACGGTTTCGCGTGGCAGGTACCGGCTTTGCGTGAAGAACTGGTGACTGCGCTGATCAAGTCACTGCCCAAGGATCTGAGGCGCAATTTCGTCCCTGCCCCCGACACGGCGCGGGCGATCCTGAACGACATCAACCCGTCCGCGGGATCGCTGTTGGATGAGGTGCAACGCGAATTGCGGAGGCGTAGCGGCATTCTGGTGCCGATCGATGCCTTCGACCTGGGCAAGGTACCGGATCACCTGCGGATGACCTTCGCCGTGGAATCGGCCGACGGCAAGGAGGTGGCGCGCGGCAAGGACATCGACGCGCTGCGCGAACAGCTGGCGGTGCCGGTCGCCCGGGCCGTGGCCGACGCGTTGGGCGGCGATCTGGAACGCACCGGCCTGCGCGCTTGGCCCGACGACCTCGACGAGCTGCCGCGCACCGTCGAGAACGTCAGCGGCGGACACACCGTGCGCGGCTATCCGGCCTTCGTCGATGCCGGAAGTGCCGTCGACATCAAGGTGTTCGCCAACCCGGCCGAGCAGGCCGCGGCCATGCGGCCAGGCCTGCGCCGCCTGCTGCGGCTGACCGCACCCTCACCGGTCAAGGCCATCGAGCGTGGTTTGAGCACCCGAACTCGGCTGGCGCTCAACGCCAATCCCGACGGCACCTTGGCGGCGCTGCTGGAGGATTGCGCCGATGCGGCCGTCGACGTATTGGTTCCCAAACCGGTCTGGACCAAATCAGAGTTCACCGGCGTCGTGGACCGGGCCGGTAAGGAACTCGGCCCCACCACGCAGGCCGCGGTCAGCCGGGTCGAGAAGGTGCTGGCTGCCGCGCACGAGGTCGGCGTGGCACTGCCGGACAAGCCGTCAGCCGCCCAGGCCGATGCTGTCGCCGACATCCGGATACAGCTGGATCGCTTGTTGCCCACGGGCTTTGTCACCATGGCCGGGGTTACCCGGCTGAATGACCTGACCCGGTATGTCACGGCGATCGCGCGCCGCTTGGAGCGGTTACCCCAAGCCCCCGCTGCCGACCGGGAACGGATGGCCCGGGTACATGCGGTCGAGGACGCGTACGACGATCTGCTTTCTGCGCTGTCACCGGCTCGCGGTGAGGACCCGAAGGTACGCGATATCGGGTGGCAGATCGAAGAATTGCGCGTCAGCTTGTGGGCCCAGCAGCTCGGCACGCCGCGCCCGGTCAGCGAGCAACGTATCTACAAGGCGATCGACGCCGCCGCGCGCTAGCGGATCGTATGCTCGATGCGGCCGATGCCGTCCAGGGTGAGCGTGAGCGTGTCCCCGGGTTGCAGCCAGTGGCCGGTCTCCATGCCGCTGCCACCGGGCAGTGTCCCGGTACCGAAAAGTTCACCGGGATACAGTGGTTCGCTACGCGATGCGTGCGCCAACACCTCTCCGAGGCTGTGCTGCATCCCGGCGCTGCCGACCGTGCTCACCACCGACCCGTTGAGCGAAACCGAACCGGAGAGGGCGTCGATCCGGGGCAAGACCTCATCGGCGGTGACGGCGGTGTCCGACATGGAGCTGGCGAAGTGCTTGGACTTCTGCGGTCCGAAACCGCTGAGCATCTCGGGACGCTGCACATCGCGCGCGCTGAAGTCGTTGAGTACGACGAATGCGCCGATCGCCTGGGCCGCTTCCTCGGGCGTCGCGTTGAACAACGGTGCGGCGAGGACGAATCCGATCTCCAGCTCGAAATCCAGGGCCCGTGAATAGTCCGGTATCGCCACCGGGGTTCCGGTCGGGACGAAGGTCTGCGCATTGGACATGTAATAGATCGGCTGTCGGTAGAACAGCGGCTTGGGTTTGAACTGCGGTACCGGCCGGCCCGTCACCCGCTCGTACAGCGCCGTCACCCGGTACAGGCCGGGGTGGAAGCGGCGGATCAGCCCGCGTGCGGCGTCGATGTTGTGCCGCTCGTACAGCATGAAGTCGCGGAAGGACACCGGCTGGAACGGCAGCAAATACCCGCTGTGCTGCAGCTGGCGGTCGGCCGAGGCCGCCAACCACGCGTCGTCGAACACACGGCCACCGAGCGGTGTGAGGTCGGGGTGGACGACCCAATTACCTTCGGAGTCAAGCGTTTGTACGCTCAGACCGGCCGCGGTCCGGATCCGGCGCAGCTTCATCGGTCACGCCCGAGTTGCCTGCGCAGGAACGGGGTGACGTGACCGGCGACCACCTCGGGTTGTTCGAGCCACGGCCAATGGCCCGTCCCCGGCACCGGCTGCACCGCACAGTTGCGGAAGATCCGTCGATAGTCGTCGGTCTGGGCGAACGGTACGTAGTGGTCGTCGGCGCCCCACACCACCAACACGTCGCCGGCGTAGTCCGCAAGCCGATCGACATATGGTGCAAGCGCATTCGGGCCGGTGGACCGGTACAGCTTCAACACCGCATCGGGTGTTCCTCGGGCGAACATGTGCTCGGCGATCGAGTCGAGTGCATCAGCCGGCAGCCCCGGGTCCCGCATCGCGAGCAGGCGGCGCACAACGGCCGGGTTGCCGATCCGCGACAATGCCTCGGCCAGCACGGGTGTACGCCACAGCTTGGCGGCGAAGTGGTTGATCACCACCGGGGCGTTGATCAGCGTGATGCTGGCGACCGAGTCGAGGTGATCGACTGCCCACGCGAGCGCCCAGGGCCCGCCAAAGTCGTGGGCGACCAGATGCGCGCGTTCGACGCCGAGTTGGTCCAGGATCGCGTCGAGGTGGGCCGCGTAGGCAGCCACCGTGTACGGCCACTGGGCCGGCTTGTCGGCCGCGCCGAACCCCGGCATCTCGGGAGCGATCACCCGCGCGAAACCGGCGACCGGCGTCAGCAATCGGTCCCAGTCGGCCCCGGCATTGTTGCCGTGCACGAACACCACGGCTTCTCGCGAGTTCCCGTCCGGCGGCCCGGCGACGAGCACCGGCGAACGCACCCCGTCGACAGCCAGCGTGCGGTGTTCGACGGGGCTGTCCATCAGCGGGATTGTACGGTCGCTTAAGGCCTCCCGCGCGATTTCAACCGATCACTGTGTGCCCGTCGCCACCCACGGCGCCCGCTCGGAAGTTGCGTCGTCAAGCACCAGTGCGGCCACCCGCGACCGATGCGCCTCGGCACTGCCCAGCAGCGCGGCATCGGTGGTGGCCCGCTTGAAGTACAGGTGCGCTTGGTGCTCCCAGGTGAATCCGATACCGCCGTGCACCTGGATGGTGTCCGCGGCAACCTTGGCGAACGCCGACGATGCGGTGGCTTGCGCGATGCTGGTAGCCAGCGCCGGGTCGTCGGTGCCGTCGGTCAAGGCCCACACCGCGTGATAGGTCGCCGAGCGGGCATGTTCGAGATCCACCAGGCAATCGGCCAGCCGGTGCTTGACGGCCTGGAACGAGCCGATCTGCCTGCCGAACTGCAATCTCGACTTCGCGTAGTCCACCGACAAATCCAGCAGATGCTGTGCGGCGCCGACCTGTTCGGCGGCCAGCAATGCCGAGGCCACCTGGAATGCGTGGGTGATGACGCGATCGGCCTCGCCGGTGCCGGCCACCAATCGCGCGGGGGCGGCGGTCAAGACGATCGTGGCCTGCGGTCGCGTCAGATCCATCGTCACCAATGCGGTGCGCTCCACGCCAGGGCCCGCCGCCTCGACCGCGTACAGGGCCACGCCGTCGGGCCCCGTGGCGGCCACCAGCAACACGTCCGCAGCGTCTCCATCTATCACCCGCTCGACCGTGCCGGTGAGCGTCCCGTCTTCGGCGACAGTGACATTCACCGCCGCGGGATCGAACGCGCCAGCGTCGTCCGGGACCGCAAAGGCCGCGGTACGGGTGCCTTCGGCGAGCGCATTGAGGAGTTCGTCGCGCACCGGACCGGCCGACGCGGCGACGAGCGCCGGAATGGCCAGCAGCACCGTGCCGAACACCGGTCCGCAGGCCAGCGCCGCGCCGAGTTCCTCGACCGCGATGGCTTGGTCGACGAGCGTGCCGCCGGCTCCGCCGTCGGCCTCCGGAACCGCCAGGCCGAGTACCCCGAGTTCGGCGCCCAACCGCGCCCACACCGAGGGATCGAACCGGGGCTCGGACTCCATCAGCGTCCGCACCGTCTGCTCGCCGAAGTTCTCGGCGCAGAACTTTCGGACCGCCGTCCGCAGCTGAGCCTGCTCGTCGGTGAACATGAACTCAGCCACGGGGAATCTCCTTCCACGGCATACCAGCATCCGCCCGCAGATCGCCGGGCAACCCCAGAATCCGTTCGCCGAGAATGTTGCGCATCACCTCTGACGTGCCGCCTTCGATCGTGTTCGCCTTGCTGCGCAGGAAGCGTTGCTGGATGGGGCCGCGCCAGTCGGAGTCTTTTCGGTCGTCGTCCTCTCGATCCCCGGTCCCGTATCCGTGATACAGGATCCCTTCGGGCCCAAGCAGATCCATGCACCACTGGTAGATGTGTTGATTGAGTTCGGCGCCGACGAGCTTTCCGATCGACCCTTCGGGCCCCGGCCCGCCGACCGTGGCGGCCGCGCGTGAACGTTCTGCGGTCAGGCGCTGAGCCTCGGAGCGCAGCCAGAGCTGGGTCAGCCGATCACGCAGCACCGGCGTCCGCAGATCCGGGCGTGACGCCCACAGCGCGACGGCATCCGAGATGGTGCCGGCCCCACGCCGGTTGCCACTGCCGCCGAGCGCACTGCGTTCGTTCATGAGCGTGGTCATCGCGACGTTCCAGCCGTTGCCGACCTCCCCGAGCCGGTGCGCGTCGGGGATGCGGGCGTCGGTGATGTACACCTCGTTGAACTCGGCCTGACCGGTCATCTGCCGCAGCGGCCTGGTCTCGACACCCGGACCGTGCATGTCCAGCACGAAGTACGTCAGGCCTTTGTGTTTGGGCACATCGGGATTCGAGCGGGCCAGCAGCAGGCCCCAGCGCGCCCGGTGCGCCAGGCTGGTCCACACCTTCTGACCGTTGAGCACCCATTCGTCGCCGTCGAGCACCGCCGAGGTGGCCAGCCCGGCCAGGTCCGAGCCGGCGCCCGGCTCGGAGAACAGCTGGCACCAGATGTGTTCGGTACTTGCCAGCGGCCGTAGCCAGGACTTCTTGAGTTCGTCGGACTGGGCGTGTTCGCGCACCGTCGGTGCGGCCATGCCGTAGCCCATCGGGTTCAGGCCCAACGGCATGGGCCCGCCGGCGCCCTGCAGGATGCGGTCGGCGACGGCCTGCAGACCGCGCGACACCCCGAGACCGCCGAGTCCCTCGGGGAAGTGCACCCAGGACAGGCCCGCGTCGTAACAGGCGGCCAGGTACTCGGGAATCGGTACTTTCTTGGGGTCGTGGTCGGCCACGACCCGGCGGGCGAGGTCGGCGACCCGGTCCGCATCAGCGACGCTGCTCATCCAGCCACGATAGGGAAAGCCCTCGAACGGGTCGCGGGCGGGCGGTAGCGTCAGCGGTCGTGGACCGAAAGCGCGTCGTGATCGCCGGGCTCGGTGACACCGGCGTACTCACCGCGATCCGGTTGGCACGTCGCTTCGACGTCGTCGGCATATCGGTGAACCCCGGTCTGGTCAGCGGTCAGGAGCTCGGCACGCGACTGGCCCGGCCCGATGACTGGGCGCGCAATTACTGGATCGGCTTCGACCGGTTCCGCGAACTGGACCACGTCCGCATCGTGCACGGGACGTTGACCGGAGCCGATCTGACCGCCCGCACGGTGGAGGTGCGGGAGGCCGACGGAAACGTGCGAGTGGAACCGTACGACGCACTTGTCATCTCCACGGGTGTAGCCAACGGTTTTTGGCGGCAAGGTGTTCTGCAATCGACGAGTGATGTCGACGCCGGGCTGCGAACCGCGCACGAGCGCTTGGGTTCGGCACGCTCGGTCGCCGTCATCGGGGGTGGTGCGGCGGCGGCCAGTAGTGCGGTCAACATCGCGCTCCGGTGGCCGGACACTCGTGTCGCGCTGTACTACCCCGGCGAACGCCCTCTGCCGCAGCATCATTGGCGCACCGGGCGGCGTGTCGAAAGCCGGCTGGTCGCAGCAGGGGTCACGCTGCACCCAGGCCATCGCGCCGTCGTGCCCGACGGCTTCGACTGTGCGGCCATCACCTCCGAACCGGTGCAGTGGAGCACCGGCCAACCCGAGGTGCAGGTCGATGCCGTGCTGTGGGCCATCGGCCGGGTCCGGCCCAACACGGCGTGGCTCCCGGCGAGCATCCTCGATGAGCGCGGGTTCGTGCGGGTGACACCGGAGTTGGGGCTACCGGGCCGCGACGGGGTGTTCGCGGTGGGTGACGTCGCGGCCACCGACCCACTGCGCTCGTCGGCCCGCAATCGCGCCGACGGGCTGCTGGCCCGCAATGTCACTGCCTACTTCACCGGTGCCCGGATGCGCAGTTACCGTCCGCCGGCGAGTCGCTGGGGATCGGTGTTGGGGGTTCTGCCCGACGGGCTGGAAGTATTCGCTCCCAACGGGTTTGCCTTCCGATTCCCGTCCTGGTCGATCGAACGGGTGCTACAGCCGTGGATCGTCCATCGCGGCATCTACCGCGGTGTGCGGTCCGGGGATCAATACATGGTCACCAAAGGCTGATCGACTGGCACCACGTAGGTGGACAGCATCAGGGTCCTCACCTTGCCGACATTGTGAGCGTTGTGGACGACGCCTGCCGGGATGAGAAACGGGTCACCCGAGTGCAGGTGCTGGGTCGGCCGATCGTCGAAGACCATGTCGACATCCCCTTGGACGATGTAGCCCACTTCCGGTCCCGGATGGCTGTGGCGCCCGGACTCCTTGCCTACGGGGATCTCGAATCTGGTCTGGATGATCTCGAATCCCGGTGTGGGCGCGGCGGACCGCTGAAGCTCGGTGCGTGAAACACCCGCGGTCGGGTCATCCGCGAGGGCGGCCGGGGCTGTGCTCAGGGCGGTGGTCAAGGCGGTGGTCACTGCAAAGGCGGAAACGGCCAGGGTGCGACGTGTGCGTGTCATGTCTCCATGACAGCGGCCTCAGCCCATCAAGTCCAACGATGAATTTCGATGGAAGCCATCTGTATCGGCGATGAGGATTACGCCGGTGTCACCGCGGCAGCGCGACCGGAATCGTCTGAAGGCCAGGGGTAACCGGCGCCACAGGCACTGTCGGAGCAACCGGTGCCCCGGCCATGCCTGGCACCCCGGCTACCCGAGGCGCCCCGGCCACACCGGGCACCTGGCGGGGTAGCGCCGGTGAAGCGGGGGCTGCCGCCACCCCGGGCACCTGGCCGGGTAGAGGAGCGAGCTGGCGGGGTAGCGCCGGAGCTGCGGGCGCCGCCGCGACGCCGGGAACCTGGCCGGGCACCGCAGGTGCCGGGGCAACCTGACCCGGAAGTGCCGGCGGCGCGGCAGGTGCCGGTGCAGCCGGTGCGGGGGGAGCGGCCGCTGCTGCCGCGTTCTGATTGAGCACGCGCAGCATGTCGGGCTTCATCTGCTGCAACTGCGAACCCCAGTAGTTCCAGTTGTGGGTACCGTTCGGCGGGAATTCGAACCGCGCGTTGCGTCCACCCGCCGCCACGTACTTCTGCTGGAACTCCTTGTTGGAGGCGATCGTGATGTTCTCCAGGAACTGGGCGCTGTACATCGTGCCGAAGTTCCCGCCAGAGCCGTCGAGTTCGGACGGAATGCCGTTGCCGCAGTACACCCAGATCGCGGTGTTGTTGGCCACCAGCCGGTTGATGTTGACCATGGGGTCATTGCGCCGCCAGGCGGGATCGTTCGTGGTGCCCCACATGTCGCTGGCGTTGTAGCCGCCGGCGTCCTTCATGGCGAAGCCGATCATGGTGGGCCACAAGCCTTGTGACGGATTCATGAAGCCGGACAATGCACCGGCGAAGATGAACTGGGCGGGATGCCAGATGGCCAGGTTGAGGGCCGCGCCGCCGGACATCGACAATCCGACGACGGCATTGCCGGTTGGTGCCACGTCGCGTTTGGCGGCCAGGTAAGCCGGAAGCTCTTGAGTCAGGAACGTTTCCCACTTGTAGGTGGTGGTGCCCGCACTGCCGGCCGCCGGGCGGTACCAGTCGGTGTAGAAGCTGGACTGCCCACCCACGGGCATGACCACCGAGATGCCGGACTCGTAGAACCACTCGAACGCCGCGGTGTTGATGTCCCAGCCGTTGTCGTCGTCCTGGGCGCGCAACCCGTCGAGCAGGTACAACGCGTGCGGACCGCCGCCCTGGAACTGCACGGTGATATCGCGGCCCATCGCCGCAGACGGAACCTGCAGGCGTTCCACCGGCAAGCCGTCGCGCGAATACGCTGCCGCGGTCGGCGTCGGCCCGGCAACCACCAGCGCCGGCAACATCAATCCCGCGATCGTCGCGGCCGCCACGCGGCGCGACACCCGACCGAACCCTCTCAGTCTCACACCCGGCACGCTAACAACGCGTGAGCTGTGCCCACCGTGGCCGCGCCTGGCGTAACTCCTCCGTTATCAAGGTGATTCGCTTCCGATGCCGGACCGCCTCCACTCGCGCGGTGATCGGCCGTGTGTCCGGCGGAACTGCCGGCTGAAGTATCCAGGGTCGGTCATCCCGACCCGCGCGGCGACCTCGGCCACGGACAGGTCCGTTTCGCCGAGCAGCGCACGCGCCTGACTCATCCTGCGTTCGTTGATCCACTCGCCGACCGTGCGTCCGGTCCGCCGCCGGACCAGCGTCGTGAGGTGACCCGCCGTCATTCCGACCTCGTCGGCGACGTCGCGCAACGACAGCGGCTCCGACAATCTGCGGTCGATCGCCGAGAACACCTCGGCCAGCAACGGCTCTCCACTGCGCCGCAGGTCGCCGACCACGTCGTCGGCGAGCCGCGCGAGGTCGATGAGCAACAGGGTCAGATGGGCCAGCGCGGCTTGGCGAAAGCCCTCGCGCCGGGCGCCCAGTTCTGCCTCGATCGATTGGATCGCGCTGTCCCAGAATGGCTGTCGATCGGCAGGTACGCGCAATCGCAGGACTCCGCCAGACTTGCCGTGGAGGAACGGGAACAGCAGGGGGTGGGCCTGCCAGGTGGGCCATGGCGAACCGGCGTCGTACCCCAGAGCGTCGGGGTCGAAGTACACGCCGATCCCGTCGGACTCTGCGGCCAACGGTCGCGGGTCGATCACCTCGCCCGCTGCCACCACGTAGACGACGCCCTCGGTCGGCACGTACCAGAGCACCGGGAAGTCGTGTATGTGCGGACGGTGTTCGGGGAGGTCGGCGCGCCGGCCCCGGGTCACCGACACCGGCGGTGCGTCGCGGTCCGTCCAGTACCGATAGACCGGGACGCCGTCGCGGTGGCGGACCAATCGAGACGCGTCGGGCATGAAGCCAAAGATAGTCCTGATATAGCCGATCTTCGCCCCACTATCCGCGTCCACCCAGGTGGATCATGGAGGTCATGACCGAACATCGTCCACATCGTCTGAAGAACCGGCATGACTACCTTCCTGCCGCCGGTCATGATGCGTTCCTGCCCGGTTACGACCTCCTGACGCGGGTCTTGGGAATGAATCCCGCCTACCGCGAGCTCGTCGCGCAGGCCGGATTGTCCGGCGGCCAACGGATCGTCGAAATAGGCTGCGGAACCGGCAATCTCACCATTCGAGCCAAGAAGGCATGTCCCGGCGCCGATATCGTCGGGACCGATCCTGACCCGCGGGCACTGCAGCGGGCGCAGCGAAAGGCCAAGGGTATGAACGGCATCAGTTTCACCCGGGCCTACGCTCAGGAACTACCGTTCGACGACGGCGGGTTCGACCTGGCGCTGTCCTCGATGATGCTGCACCACCTCGATGAGGCCACCAAGACCGCCGCTGCCCGCGAATTGTTCCGGGTGCTGCGGCCGGGCGGCAGGTTGCACGTCGTCGATGTGCGGGGCGACGCGCTGGCCCGGCTGTTCGAGGATGCCGGATTTGAATGTGCGGTAGTGGGATCCGGACGCATCCGGTTGGCCGGCAGGCTTACGTACCTCCGCGCGATTCGTCCGGTGTGAACGCGGCAGGATCGGCCAGTGGGATGAGCAGGCTCGACGGCGCATCGCCGCCCTGGCTGAGCCGATAGGTGCCCCCTGCCAAGGCCTGGCGGGCCGGCTGCGTCGGCACCAGGTGCGGGAAGTCGTAGGTGGTCAGGGTCAGTCGTAGACGATGACCCGGTTCGATGAGCGCCGCGGTGGGAAAGATCTCGAGGTCGTACCTGGTCAGCTCGCCGGGCACCACCGGTTCGACGGCGGCTCGCGTACTGATGTGGTGCGGCCGCAACACCGTCCCATCGGGCAGGTACCACGTCGCTTCGGGATCCAGCGCGCGGTGCGATCCGAGCAGAGCACCCTGGGTCAGCGGCCGGCTGGTGCCATCCGGTGCGAAGTCGTCGAGGTGGGCCACCCACAGGGTCTCGGTTGTGTCGGCCGTCGCATGCACGGTCAAGGTGACCGGGCCGGCGATCAGTTGAGCCTCATCGAACTCGTCGGTGGTGTAGGTCAGGGCCTCGCGCTGCAGCCGCCGGTTGTCCAGGTCGTAGCGGATCCGCCGGCCGGTCTGGGCAGCCATGAAGCTGCCCATCCCCAGGGTCCACTGCTCCAGGCTGCGGCCGGATATCGGACCGCGCACCGCATATCGCAGGGTGGCATCGGTCTGCTCGGCGGCCGGTTCGGCGGTCAGGTGACCGCCCTCGGCGAGATAGAACCGCGTCGGCGTGGTATCAGGGAAGGGATAATCCTCTGCCCGGAACCATGTTCGGCTGCCGATGGCCTGGAAACGGATCGGCGCACCGGTCACGGTGGCCTCGGCGTCGTCCTTGAGCCAGCGGTCGAACCAGCGGAGCTGCAAGGCATGTAGATGCAGGCCGTCCAGATCCGAGACGTGGTACCACGGGCCCATGATCAATTGCACGCGGTCGGAGAGCGGCTGGCCGGGCTCCATCGGAGCGTTGGGCGGCCGGCCGGCGTAGGCGTTCTGCAGCGCTGCATAGTTCAGCGGGGCGCCGCGCTGGAAGGCATCGTGCCAGCCGCCGACCAGGAACACGGCGACCTTGTTTTTCGCGATGTCCGGCAGCACGTCCGAGGCCCGCATGGTGTCCCAGAATGGCCCGTCGAATGCGGTGTCCCCGCCTGCCGTGGCGTCGCCGATCATGGTGCGGAAGTACTGACGCTGGTCGCGCCCGCGCTGGAGAACGGCGGCCAGGCCCCCGGCGCGGGGGCGCTCATGCGTACCGCGTTTGGCGAACTCCAGAGCCGGGTTGACCACATTGAGCAGCGAGTAGACGGCGCCGTAGGCGCGCACCGTGCGCATGTGCGGCACGCCGCCCATGGTGACCACGTCGCGGTAGAAGTCGTTGGCGGCCATCGCCGGGAAGATCGCCTTGAGCGGCGAGTCGGGGCCGACCGCGGCGGCGGTGAGGAGCTGGTTGATGGCCAGGTAGGAGATGCCGAACATCCCGACCCTGCCATTCGAATTCGGCAGCCGCGCAGCCCAATTCACCAAATCGACGCCGTCCTGCACTTGTTCGGCACCCAGCATCTCGAACGAGCCGCCCGAGACACCGGTGCCCCGGACGTCGGCCATCACCTCGATGTAGCCGCGCCGGATCAGGTACGGGGTGGCCCCGCCGCCGATCTGGGCGGCCGGCGGTGGAGCCTTCTTGCCGTATGGCGTGATGGAAATCAGGACCGGGAACGGTCCGGGTGCCGGCGCCCCGGTCTCGGGCACCGTCGGATAGTGGATGTCGGCACGGAGCACGGTGCCGTCGGAGGTGCGGACCGCCACGTTGTGGTGGACTCCGACGCCATAGCGGGCCGGGGGTGGCGTCCATGCCGGCTCGAGCGGCGATGGGTTGCGTTTCCGGACGCGGGTCGCCGCTTTCCCGGCCACCCTCTTGCCTCGATCGCCGCGATTGCTCCGGACCGTCTGCCACCGGTTCGCCATCCGTCCTCCTTGACGTGTCGGCCTGGCTCCACGGTATGACGCGGCGCTCACCGGGTTGGCGTGACCCCGGGCCGCACGGTGTTCGCGGCCGTCACCTGTCGGATCGCCGTGCGCACCACCGCGCGCAGCCACTGGTGGCGTGCGTCGTTGTCGAAGGCTGCATGCCACACCATCCGGTATGTCATGGTGGCGATCTCCTCCGGTGCGTCTATCACCCGAAATTCGTCGAGGGAGACGAGGGTGTTGACGCACTGGCTGGGCAACGTGGCGATCAGGTCGGTGCCGGGCAGCAGTTGTGCGGCGACCGCGTGGTACGGAACTGTCACCGTGGCCTGCCGCGGATGACCCAGCTTCTTCAGCGGGAGATCGATGTCCGGCTGAATTCCGTCGTGGACGTCGACGACCACATGGCGTGCCCCGGCATAGTCGGCCAGCGTGATGCCGTCGTTCTCGGCCAGAGCGTGGTCTGCGGCGACGACACAGACGAACCGCTCGACCAGCAACTCTTCGGAGTGCAGCTCCGCAGTGGCGTAGCCGCCGAACAGGCCCAGGTCGACGCCTGAAGCGCGAATCTGCTCAGCGACGTTGTCGTGGCCCCAGCTGTGGAACCGCACCGGTGCGCTCGACTGGCGGAGCACTCCGTGGCAGATGGCGGGGCCGAAGGCCTGCACCGCATAGTCGCTCGCGACCAGGTGTACCGGCGTGGTCGCCTTCTGCGGATCGAAATGTTCGGGGGCAAAGAGTGTTTCGAGTTGAGGCAGTACCGTCAGCAACTGAATTCGGACGGACTCCGCGCGGGCAGTCAGCCGATACCCCGATGCATCACGGATCAGCAGTGGGTCGTCCAACAGCCGCCGCAGCCGCTGCAGGGAGCGGCTCATCGCGGGCTGGCTCAAACCGACGCGCTCTGCGGCGCGGGATACCTGCTGCTCTTCCAGCAGGGCGACGAGAGGCGGGATCAGGTTCAGGTCGACGCGGCCAATATGCGTTGAACGCATACCAAACATATTAACCATGCATGTGACTTATGAATGTGACGCTGTCACGCTGGATGGTACGAACCAAAGAGGTCAATCCAGGAAAGGGATCTCACCGTGAAGATTTCCGGCAACACCATATTCATCCCGGGCTCGACCAGCGGCATCGGCCTGGCCCTGGCCCTGGCACTGGCGGCCAAGGGCAACACGGTGATCGTCGGTGGAAGGCGCACCGAACTGCTGGAGCAGATCCGGTCCGAGCACCCGGAACTGGACACCGTGCGGATCGACACCGCTGATCCGGACAGCATCGCCGCGGCGGCGGACACGGTGCTCGGCGCTCACCCGGATCTGAACGTCGTGATCGCCATGGCCGGCATCATGGCGATCGAGGACTGGCACACGCCCGAGAGCTTTCTGCGCTCGGCCGAGGCCACCATCACCACGAATGTGCTTGGGCCGATTCGTCTTATCGCGTCCTTCGTCGAGCACCTACAGACGCAGCCGGATGCCACGATCATGACGGTGTCCTCGGGCCTGGGCTTCGCTCCGCTGCGGGCGACGCCGAGCTACAACGCATCCAAGGCGGCCATCCACATGCTCACCGAATCGGTGCGGATGCAACTCGCCGACACCAGCGTCAAGCTGGTCGAGCTGATCCCGCCTTCGGTGGCCACCGACCTGGTGCCGGGCCAGCGCGAGAGCAGCTTCGCCATGCCCCTTGACGAATTCGTCGCCGAGGTGGTCGATCTGCTCGAACGCGAGCCCGACGCCAGGGAGATCCAGGTGGACCGGGTCAAATTCCTGCGCTACGGCGAAGCGCGCGGGGATTACGACCAGGTTGTCGCCACCCTCAATGCCGCGGATCCACACGGTCATTGAGGTACTCGGTTGACTACCCGGCCATGAACTCCGAGTACGCCGAGGCCAGCTCGGGTGACAATGCCGTCACGTTGCACGCCCGCTGGGTGTCCCCGATCGGAGCCAGGATGCCGCGCAGGTCGTAGTACTCCTGCGGGTTGGCGGTGAAGTAGCCACGCAATGTGGCCGCGGCCTGCGGGCGCGGTTGGGTGAACGCGGCGCTCACGGCCTGGTTGGCGCCCGGGTGACTGTCCAGATAGGCGCGCGCGGCACCGGTGGTGCTGCTGACCGTGCCGGCCACCCCGCTGGCGCTGCAGTCGGGTGCGGCCGCCGCCGTCGGTGCGCCGATCATTGCTGCGGCCACTCCGCCGAGCAGGCCCGCGGTACATGCGCCGGCAATTCCTCGGCGCGCGGTGATACCAGTGAATTTCATGATCATTTTCCTTCGGGGTTCTTGGTTTCTCATTGGGTCGCGATCGAGATCGCTGTCCCCGGCCCGAACTCGAAAGTAACCGTGGTGTAGGCGAGCAAAGCAGATGTCCTGTGAAACAGCTGTGACGGCTGAGGTGGCGTTACGCCCACCGCCGTGAATTGCGCCTCAATTCCACCGAATTGCGGCCGATGATCTTGAATTCTCTCAACCTGCGGGCGCCATTCTTATTTGATCGTGATGTGGAGCGTCCGTGGTAGTGACCGAATCGTTATCCGGGGGGCCCGCAGCTAACTGATCCGCTCACCGCTTGAGGGTTAGCCCGGACAGCGAGTTGCGCAGGCCGCCATCGCGGTAGATCTGCACACCTGCCACCGCCAGCATCACCGCGGCGGTTGCCACGTGCACGATCGCGTCGGTGATGTTGTTGGGGAAGGCGAATATGTAGGCCACTTGATTCGAGAAGAACGCCCAGATTCCGGGTAGCGCTCCGGCGGCCGCTGCCAGCAGGAGATACAGCACGGACCAGGATTTTCGAAGGCACAACACCAGGCCGGGGCCGAACAGGGCCAGACCGGCGACCGCATGCCAGCCGTTGTAGTCCATGCCCAGAATGGGCGTGGTCGGCGCATCCGGTCCGATGGCGAAACTCGGCTCGGCAATGAATCCGATGATTGCCTGGACCACGTGGAACAACGAGATGACCAGCAGTCCCCATTGAGCGAAACTCCACTGCCGCATATCGCGACGCTACGTCTACTACAGCGTGTAGTCAACGGTTCAGGCGGCGCCTCACCAGGTGTCGACGAACCGTGCCCGGGCCGCAGGACGTTCGTGCTGAGCGGCCGCGGCCAGCGTGGCGGCGATCAGCCCCCGCGTCTCCGCCGGGTCGATGACGTCGTCGATCTCGAACAGCGCCGCGGAGTTGAGCGCACGTGCGTTCTCCTCCGCCGCTGCGGTGGCCGCCCGCACTGCCTGCTCGCGTTCGTCGTCGTCGGCGATCGCCTCGAGCTCCTTGCGCAGGCCCAGCCGGACTGCTCCCTCCAAGCCCATCGGGCCCAGGTGGGCGCCGGGCCACGCCACCGTGAGCAGGGGCTCATGCAGGCTGCCTCCGCACATCGCCTGTGCCCCAAGGCCGTAACCGCGCCGGAGGATGACCGCGACCAGAGGCACCGTCAGCGCCGCTCCGGTGACCAGCAGCCGTGAACCGCGTCGCACCAGGGCTTCGGCCTCCGCCGCCGGGCCCACCATGTAACCGGGGCAGTCCACCAGGGAGACGACCGGCAGTCCGAACGCATTGCACAACTGCAGGAACCGGGCTGCCTTGTCGGACGCTGCGGCGGTGATGGCACCGGCCATCACCATGGTGTTGTTGGCCAGGATCCCGACCGGTCTGCCGTCGATGCGGGCCAGGGCCGTCACCATTTCGGGGGCGAACTTCTCCCGTAGCACGGTCACCGAGCCGGCATCGGCCAGCGTCTCGATGATCGGCGCGACCCGGTAGGCGCGCCGGGCACGCTCGGGAACCATTGTGCGCAAGGCGGTTTGGTCGGCGACGGGGCCGGATTCAGTCGATCCGGTGAAGTAACCCAGCAGCTTCCTGGTGGTGGCCACGGCCTCCGCTTCGTCGGCCACCACGACGTCGACGACGCCGTTGGCTGCCTGTACCGAGATCGGGCCGACGTCGTCGGGCGCCACCTCGCCGAGGCCGCCGCCGGCGATCATCGCCGGGCCGCCCATCCCGATCGAGCTGTCCTGGGTGGCAACGATCAGATCGGCCGCACCCGCGATCACCGCATTGCCCGCGAAGCACCGGCCCTTGACCACGGCGATACGGGGTACGAGACCGGACAGCCCGGCCCACAGCGCGAATGCGCGGATCTCCAGGGAGGAGACCGTCGGGATGTCGGTGTCCCCGGGGCGCCCGCCGCCGCCTTCGGCGAAGAACACCGTCGGCAACTTCAGCCGCTCGATGATCTCGAACAGCCGGTCCTTCTTGCGGTGGCCGATGGCGCCCTGGGTTCCGGCCAGCACGGTGTAGTCGTAGGACAGCACGGCACACGCAGCCCCGCCGATCCGGGCGGTGCCGGCCAGCAGACCATCGGCAGGCGTGCGGGCGATGAGATCGTCGAGGCTGCGACGCTGCCGCTGGGCCGCGATCGCGAACCGGCCGTATTCGACGAAGGACCCCTCATCGACCAGGCCGGCGATGTTCTCCCGCGCGGTGCGGCCCCCTGCCGCGTGGCGCCGCGTGACGGCATCGGACCGGCCGGCGTCCTGCGTGGACTCCCTCCGGCGCAGCAGTTCGGCGAGATCGTCGCGGAGAGGTTCATCAGGCATCGGCAGGCTCCTGGAATAGCGGGCGTGCGGTCGGAGGTTGCGCACAGATGTGACCGCCACCTCATCATCTAACTCGACGGCCGACCCGTTCGATCCGCGCGATCTGCTCGCCGAAGCGCGGTTGGGAGTGCTGGCCACCATCAAGGCCTCCGGAATGCCGCAACTGTCGCCTGTGACGCCCTACTTCGACCGGACCGCCGGCGTCATCTACGTGTCGATGACCGAAGGGCGGGCCAAGACGACCAATCTGCGTCGCGACCCCCGCGCGGCGCTGGAGGTGACCAGCGCCGACGGCTGGGCGTGGGCCACCGCCGAGGGGACGGTCACACTGACCGGCCCGGGTGACGACCCGCATGGCCCCGAGGTCCAGGCGCTGGTCGACTATTACCGCAAGGCGGCGGGGGAGCATCCGGACTGGGACGAATACCGGTCGGTGATGGTCTCGGACCGCCGGGTGCTGATGACGTTGACCGTCGAGCGGGTGTACGGCGAGAAGTTGCGCTGACTCAGCCGAGCGGTATCTCGGCCGAGATCCGGTCCAGCACAGCGGGATACCGGTTCGCCTCGCGGTGTGCCCCCGGTTTGCCGCTGCTGACGATCGCGGCCGAGAGGCTGCGCTGCGGGTCCGCCCACACCGCGATGTCGACCAAGCCGGTGTGACCGAACGCCGCCGGGGTGTTGCGGCCGAACGGTCCGAACCGCTTTCCGCCGAGCATGTATCCGGTGCCCCACCGCATCGGCTTGAGCCCGGTCGCCACATCCGGGCGCATTCGCCGGCACGGCGTCGTGGCGGCCCGCAGCGTTTCGGGTTTCATGATCCGGACTCCGTCGAGTTCGCCACCGCGGCGCAGGATTTCGGCGAAGCGAGACAGCTCGTCGGCGTTTGAGACGGTGGTGGACGACGGGATGACGCTGGTGAGGAACAGCGGGGTGTTGCTGAGCGGGATGATCCGGTCCAGCGTCCCGCCCACGGCGGCCCGGAACGCCGCGGCGATGGGTGCGGGCAGGGGTTTGCCGGTGACGTGACTGGGAGCGACCAGCGGAACCTCTTCTGGTGCAACGCCGTAATTGGTCCAGCGGAAGCCCAGCGGGTCAAGGATCTCGGTGGCCAGGATGTCGCGGATGTTGCGGCCGGTGGCGGCCGAGACGATCTCGCGGACCAGCGGGCCCCAGGTCAGCCCGTGATAGATGTGCACCAGGCCCGGCCGGTACACCGGCTTGAGGAGAGCGAGCTGTTCACGGGTGTACTCGCTGTCGTCGACGCGGGTGACGTCCGGGCGCGGTCCGGTGTGGATCGGGACGCCCGCGCTGTGCGTGATCACATGCCGGATGGTGGTGCGGTCCTTGCCGTGGCTGGTGTAGCTGGGCAGGTAGTCGCAGACTCGGTCGTCCAGGGAGAAGTGCCCCTGCTCGACGAGCATGTGTACGACGGTCGTGCTGATCGCCTTGGCCGCCGAGTAGACGCAGAACGGGGTGCCGGTGGTGACGGGAATCTTCTCGGCATCCGGCGGGTCGGCGGGGCCGTTGCCCCAGCCGTGGCCGATCGCGCGGTTCAGCACCGTTTTTCCGTTGCGCCGCAGGCACACCTGGATGGCAGGGTGCATGCCCGACCCGTACCAGTAGCGGACCGATTCCCAGATCCGCTCCACGGCCCGGGGGTCGATCTCCGAATGGTCCTCCTCGCCGATGTCGGTCACCGAATCCAGGTCCGAGGGGAGGGCGATCTTGCCGGTCGGTGCTTGTTGGCTCATTCGCTCTTCCTGGTCAGGGTGGCGGAAAGGTGGTGTTGCAGTGGCTGTCCGACGGCCCCCATCTGCAGCTCATAGTTCAACTGGTCACCCTCGATGTGGACGGAACGTGACAGTGCCGCAACGTTTTTGGCTGACGCGGTCAGTCCGATGGTGGTCGCGGCCAGCTCAAGCTCGATCCGGCCGCCGATGACGTGCACCGTGCCTTCCTGGATCTCGGTGATGCCCGTCGGGTGTGCCAGCACCCATTCGATCCGGCCGGGCTCGGGCACGCGAAGGTATCCCGTCTCGGCGTGCAGCGGGCGGCCGTCGTCGCGGGCCCGGGTGCGCTGGCTGTAGGTCAGGAACGGCTTGCCGACGTGGCCGAAGGTGATCTCCTCGAGGTACTCGAAGGACTCGATCGTCGGGTACTCGCCTGCCCCAGGGCCGGCCCAGGTACCGAGCAGGGGAGCCAGCACGGTCAGGTTCGGGTGGAGGTCGGGCACAACGACAGGGTACGGCGGGCCTCGATCGAGGCGCCGCGGGCGGCGTCAGGCCGGTTCGGCACCGGTGTAGGCCGCGGCGGTGCGATCCGCCGCGGCGCGGGCCTGTGCCGGATCTTCTCCGCCGGCCACCGCGGCCTGGTACCAGAGCTCGCTCGCGGACGTCATGAACTCGCGGCCCTCGGGGCCGGCGGCCCAGGCCGCACCCTCTTCCGGCGTGATGCCGTCACCGGCACCGAGATAACTGGCCAGGCCGAGAAGCCCGGAGTCCCAACCGACTCCGACCGCTCCCGGTCCGAACTGCAGCCAGAACTCGTCGTGGTCGTCGGCGTGCATGATGTGGTCGAGGGTGAAGGTGGCGCGGTCCTCGCCGGCGTCGGTGATGGTGACCTCGACCCAGCTGGTGGCCCCCATGGCTTCCCACGTGGTGGTGAACGTGCGCGGCGGATCGCAGGTCAGCACCTCGCCCGCGGCGTTGCCTTCCAGCTGGAAACGGCCGCCCACCTTGAGTTCGCCGGTGATCGGCAGGAACCAGCGGGGGATCCGCTCCAGGCTGGTGCAGGCATCCCACAGATCGGCGGCATCGGTGTCGTAGGTCTGGCTGACGGTCACCACGCGCGCTTCGCGGGCGTCGAACGTCGTGCGGCCCACGCTGCGGCGCACGGAATTGAGTTGGTGCTGGATGTCGGTCATGGAGAGGCCTCCCGGTTCGTGGTTCTTCTTCGTTGCCGTTTGCCGCGCGCGATTTCGGTCGCCAGTGCGTCCAGGTGCGGAGTCCAATTGCGCCGGAACCCCTCCAGCCACTGGTCGACCTCACGCAAGGGTGCGGCGTCGACGCTGTACAGCCGACGTGTGCCCTCGGCCCGTACGTGGGCGAAACCGTTTTCGCGCAACACTTTCAGGTGTTGCGAAACCGCAGGCTGGCTGATCTCGAACTCGGCGCGGATCACCTCGGTGATGGCACCGGATGACATCTCACCCGCCTGGATGAGTTCGAGAATCCGCCTGCGCACCGGATCTCCGAGGATGTCGAAGGCGTGCACGTGACCCAGAGTAAAAGCGCCGACTTATATAAGTCAAGGCTGAGTGTTGGTGTGCGCGATGACCATGGCCTGGGCCGTGGGCTCATCCAGATGCGCTTGCCGCGCCCGCTTGCTCGTCGCGTACACGGTGAAGCCCGACGCTTCCAGCGCGTCGCACACCGTGGCCGTGTCGTGGCGCAGGAACGTCAACGCCACGTTCCGGCCGAATGCGTGCTCATAGATCCCGGGATCGCCGTCGGTCTGGAATGCCAGCAGCAGCCAGCCCGGATCGGCGAGAACGCGGCGGAACGCCGTGAACAGCTCGGGTAGCTCCTCGGCGGAGGTGTGGATGATCGAGTACCAGGCGCACACGGCATCGAAGGTTCCGGCGGGATACGGCAGATCGAACATGTCCGCGGTCTGGAACCGCAGCCGCGGCCACCGCTGGGCGGCCAAAGAGACCATCGCCGGCGAGCCGTCGATGCCTTCGACCCGGAGGCCACAGTCAGCGAGCTCGGCGGTCGGCTCGCCGGGCCCGCAGCCCACGTCGAGGGCGCTCGTGCCGCCGGACCGCACCACCAGGTCGGCGAAGGATCGCAGGACCGCGCGATCGAACGGCCGGTCGTCGAATTCGCCGGCAAAGGCCTGGGCGTACTCGCCGGCGATCAACTCGTATTGCTCATATGCCCCGCCCGTCACGGCGCCAACTCTAGGGTCCGACGCCGGACGTCCAGCTCAGACCGCACGGTAAGGTTCCGCAGGTGAGCAGCCCTGTCAAGCACGCCGCGCGCTTGCGCGGTGGCCTGGTCGGTGCGTGCTCGGCCCTCACCGCGGCGGTCGCTCACACCGCGGCCGGCGGCATGGCTCCCGCGAGTAGTCCGCTGATTGTGCTGCTACTGCTGTGCGCGGCGCTCGGTGCCGCCGTCGGCGGATTGAACACCCAGACCAGATGGGCCAGGACCGGGCTGCTGATCGCCGGGCTCGGCGCTGGGCAGTTCCTCGGCCACATCGCACTGGCGATGTCCGACGGACACCATCATGCGGCCTCGATGCTCACCGCCCCCATGATCGGCCTGCACGCCGCAGCGGCGGCCGGCCTCGGCCTGGTGATCGGTATGGCCGAGTACCTGTTCGTGGTCTGTGCCTCGGTGCTGTCCTGGTTGCGGATCTTCGCCGCCGCCCAGATCCATCCGTTGGTACGCGAGCTGTGGCGGCCTTCGAATGTCGTTGTGGCGCGGCCTGTTCTGCTGCGCGCGGGCCTCGGAATGCGGGCGCCGCCGGCGATGTCCGGCATCGGCTTCTAGCCCCGACTCCTTCATCTGAGCCCGTCGTCAGCGATGGGCTGTTGCCCGTTGCGCGTCTGCGTGCGCACATTTCACGTTCTTTCACCCGAAGGCACTTCCATGACCCTCACCCCTGGCGATCAACTCCGCGAGGAATCCCCTCCGCCCCTCAGCCGCCACTCCCTGCGCCCGCTTCTCGTGCGGCTGCACTTCTATGCCGGCGTATTCGTCGGGCCCTTCATCCTGATCGCAGCGGTCACCGGTCTGCTCTATGCGCTGATCCCGCAGGTCGACACATTCGTCTACCGGCACGAACTGACGGTCGAGCACGTCGGGGCCGAGCGCCTACCGCTGGCCGAACAGCTCGCCGCGGCCCGCCATGCCCACCCCGAAGGCACCGTGGAAAGCATCCGTCCACCGGCGGAGGCTGACGAGACCACTCAGATCCGCCTTGTCGTCGACCCCGCCCTGAAGGACATTCCGCCGGACTACTCGCGGACAGTGTTCGTCGATCCCTACACCGGTGAGGTGCGCGGGGCGCTGACGACCTACGGGCAGTGGATGCCCGTCCGGGCCTGGTTCGACGAACTGCACCGAAATCTGCACCTCGGCGCGTTCGGCCGGAACTACAGCGAATTGGCCGCCAGCTGGATATGGGTGATCGCCCTGGCCGGTCTGGCCCTGTGGACCATGCGGCGTCGAGAGAACCGAACGACGCGTGATCTGGTTCTGCCCGACCGCACGGCTTCGGGCCGCCGGCGCACGCTGTCGTGGCACGGTGTGGTCGGCGTGTGGACCGTGGCGGTTCTGCTGGCGTTGTCGGTGTCGGGCATCACCTGGTCCCGTTATGCGGGGGAGACGGTCAACGGGATTCAGACCCAACTGAACACGACCGCGCCGGCCGTGGACACCGCCCTGTCCGGGGCACCGGCCGCCGGCGCCGCACATCACGGCCACCACGGTGGTCCAGCCGACCTGCAGGGCGCTGACACTGTGCTGATGGCGGCCGAGCAGGCGGGCCTTCGTGGACCGATGTGGATGTACCCGCCGTCCGAAGCGGGTCAGGCCTGGAAAGTGGCCGAACGCAAACGTGATTGGCCCACCCGATATGACGAGATCGCGGTCGACGCCGAAACCGGGACCGTCACCGACCGCGTGAACTTCGCTCAGTGGCCGTTGCTGGCCAAGCTCACCGAGTGGACGATCGAGGCCCACATGGGCCTGCTCTTCGGCATCGCCAACCAGATCGTCCTTGCGCTCACCATGATCGGGTTGATCACCGTGATCGTGCGCGGTTACCGCATGTGGTGGCAGCGCAGACCCACGCGGGGGTCGGCGTGGGCGGTGGGCCGTCCGCCGCTGCGGGGCGCGATACGCCGGTTGCCACCGCCGGCCATCGCAGCGATCGCGGTGGGCGCCGCCGTCATCGGCTGGTGCCTGCCGTTGTTCGGGTTGAGCCTGCTGGGCTTCCTCATCGTGGACGCGATCGTTGCCCTGCGAAAACGGAAGACCAACGGAGATGGTCGCGGAAATGGAGTGACTCTGAGCTGACGGTTGCCCTGCACAGAGCGCAGACCGCTGATCTACGCTCGCGGTATGACCGATCACGACAAAGCCGCGGCCCGGCGCGAAATTGCCGACGCTCTGCTCAACGCCCTGAACCGGCGCCACGAAGTGCTCGACGTGATCGTGGACGCCGACGATCGCGCGGCGGCCATCGACGCGGTTGCCAAGCTGCTCGGTACCTCGCATGTCGCGGCCGAAGCCGTGATCGGGTTGTCGTTCGCCCAGATCACCAAGGATTCGCGACGTGCGATCGCCGCCGAACTCGACGACCTGAACAGCCAGCTCAGCTTCACGGTGTCCGAGCGTCCGGCAGCCTCGGGCGAATCCCTGGAGTTGCGGCCGTTCAGCGCCGATACCGACCGCGACATCTTCGTCGCCAGGACCACCGACGTCGGTGCCTCCGGCGACGGATCGGGGGCTCCCGCGGCCGATGTCGACGACGAGATCCGTTCGGCCCTCGGCCGGGTGGACGCCGAAGAGGCCGCCTGGTTCGTGGCGTCGGAGGGCGGCCAGAAGGTCGGCATGGTGTTCGGCGAGCTGGCCCACGGTGAGGTCAACGTCCGGATCTGGATTCACCCGGACTTCCGCCAGCGCGGCTACGGAACCGCCGCCCTGCGCAAGTGTCGCTCGGAGATGGCGACGTATTTCCCGGCGGTGCCGATGGTGGTGCGCGCGCCGGGCGCTGTGCCGGGCGCGTAAGGCGTCAGCTTTCAGGCGGTCTGCGCGCGCAGGCTCGCCACGATGATGCGGGCCAACTCCTCGGCTCGCTGCCGGGAGTAGCTCTGTCCCTCGGACAGGATGGGGTAGACCACGCCGCCCAGCAGCGCGTCGGCGGCCGCCGCCGCCAGGTCGGCGTCGATGTGCTCGGCCAGCAGTCGGTTGCGCACCGAGTCGACCAGTGGCCGGCTGAAACCCGCACGCAGGCGCGCGGCGGTGTCCTCGTGTTCGAGTGAGGCCGCGGTCAGGATGCGCAACATGGCGTTGCCGCGCTTGGTGGTCAGCGCCGAGGCCAGCGTGCCTGCCCAGGCGACCAGGTCGGCGGTGACATCGTCGGTGCGCGGCATGGTGGCCAGGATCTTGTCGGCATCTTCCAGCAGGACATCGGCCACGAGTGCGGGCCGGCTCGGCCACCAGCGGTAGATGGTCTGCTTGCCTACGCCGGCCCGAGCCGCGACCGCCTCGATGCTCAGCCCGTCAAAACCCCGGTCCAGCAGGAGTGCGCGGGTGGCCTCGATGATGGCCACCCGCGATTTCTCGCTGCGCCGCCGGATCGGCTCTGAGTTTGTCGGCATGTCCTTGTCGGTCCTTCGCGGATCTTTACACGGAAAGCTACCCACCGTAGTCTCCCACAAGACGAGACGTAGCGTCTCGTAAAACTGGAGAACGACGAACGCAAGGGCGCATGGCACAAAAGAAACTGGTCATCGGGGCCAGCGGATTCCTCGGCTCGCATGTGGCCCGGCGGCTCGTCGAGCGTGGCGAGGACGTTCGCGTGCTCATCCGCAGCACCAGTTCCACCCGCGGGATCGACGATCTCGACGTGGAGCGGGTCTACGGCGACATCTTCGACCCCGAGTCGGTGCGCGCCGCGATGGACGGTTGCGACGTGGTGTTCTACTGCGTCGTCGACGCCCGCGCCTGGCTGAGTGATCCGGCGCCACTGTGGCGGACCAATGTCGAAGGGCTGCAAGAGGTCCTGGACGTCGCAGTGGAGGAGGGGCTGCGAAAATTCGTCTTCACCAGCTCGATCGCCACCATCGGCATCGCAGAATCCGGACTTGCCACTGAAGATCTGGCGCACAACTGGCTCGATGTGGGCGGCGACTACGTGCACACCAGGGTGCTCGCAGAACAGATGGTGCTGCGGTACGCCCGCGAGCACGGACTGCCCGCGGTGGCGATGTGTGTCGCCAACACCTACGGCCCGGGTGACTGGCTGCCGACGCCACACGGCGGACTCGTCGCTGCCGCGGTGCGCGGCAAGATGCCGTTCTACGTCAAGGGGGCGGCCGCGGAGTGCGTCGGCATCGCCGATGCTGCCGAGGCGATGGTCCTGGCCGGAGAACGGGGCCGGGTCGGTGAGCGTTACATCGTGTCCGAACGATTCATGACCGCGCGGGAGATCTACGAAACCGCGTGCGCTGCTGTCGGTGTCGAACCGCCTCGGCATGGCGTTCCGATCCGGGTGCTGGCGGCCGCGGGCGCGGTGGTCGATCCCGTGGCTCGGCTGGCCAAGAAGGAGAACCAGCTCAGCCCGCTGACCGTACGGCTGATGCACGTCATGTCGCCGATGGATCACGGCAAGGCGGTCCGCGAGCTCGGATGGCAGCCGCGCCCGGTCACGGAGGCCATCGCCGAGGGCGCCCGATTCTTCACCTCCAGGCGGCGCGCATGACCACCCATGTCTCCATTGCCCTGACACCCGAACAGCAGCAGTTGAGCGCGGCCGTCGGGCAGTTCGCGGCCAGGCACGCGGCCATCGAGACGACCCGCTCCTCGCTGGAGGACCTGGCGTCAGGCCGGCCACCGAGATGGTGGAGTGCGTTGGTGGACAACGGCTTTCATGCCGTGCACCTACCCGACGCGGTGGGTGGGCAGGGCGGCGGTCCGGAAGACATGGGCTGTGTGCTGGAGGCGGCCGGTGCGGCAATGCTGCCGGGCCCGCTGCTCCCCACGGCCATCGCCGGGGCCGCGGTAGCCGAAGATCAGGGCCCCGCCGCCGCGACGCTGCTCAAGGAGATCGCCGCAGGCACTCCCGCTGTCGTGGTGTCGAGCGAGCAGTCTGATTTTCAGGCCCGCCGCGATGGCGACGGTTGGCGGCTCACCGGTTCATCAGGTCTGACGCTCGGTATGTGTTCGGCGCAGCGTGCGGTGGTGCCGTTCACCGACGAGACCGGCGGCGTGCTCTGGACCGTGCTGAACACCTCTGACGGTCAGGTCGAATCGCGTCGTGGCACCGACCTGACCACCGATCTGGGCATCCTGCGGCTGCACGATCACGCGGTACCCGTCTCCGCGACACTGAGATTGGATGCGGACCGGGTCACCGCTGTGACCGTCGCATTCACCGCCGCAGTGGCCGCAGGCATCACCCAGTGGTGCGTGGAGACCGTCACCGAGCATCTCCGCACCCGCGAACAGTTCGGCAAGCCGATCGGGACGTTCCAGGCGTTGCAGCACAAGGCGGCAATGCTGCTGGTGAACAGCGCGCTGGCCACGGCAGCGGCCTGGGATGCGGTGCGGGCACTCACCGGATCCACGGATACCGACCAGCTCCGGCTCACTGCCTGTTCGGCTGCGGTGATGGCCGTGATGCCGGTTCCCGGCCTGGTGCTCGAGGCCCTCACCATGCTCGGAGCAATCGGCTTCACCTGGGAACACGACCTGCACCTGTACTGGCGCCGGGCCACCAGCCTGGCCGCATCGATCGGCCCGGTGTCACGGTGGACCCGCAATCTCGGCGAGTTGTCGGCCACCGCCACCCGCGAGGCGACGGTGGACCTGGGCGAGTCCGACGCCGATTTCCGGGCCCGCGTCAGTGACATCCTCGACCGTGCACTCACCCTGTCCGACACCGGTTTCGGACGCCAAGGTGACTATCCGGAGTTTGCGATCGGGGAGCGGCGTGAGTTGCTGGCCGATGAGGGGTTGATCGCGCCGCACTGGCCGGCGCCGTGGGGGTGCGACGCCGGCGTGCGCCAGCAGCTCATCGTGGACGAGGAGTTCGGCAAACGAGCTCCCCTGGTGCGACCCTCGGTGGGCATCGCCGAATGGATCCTGCCGAGCGTCATCGCGGCCGGAACCCCGCAATTGCAGGAACGTTTCATTCCCGCCACGCTGCGAGGGAACCTGTCCTGGTGCCAGCTGTTCAGCGAGCCCGGAGCCGGATCCGATCTGGCGTCGTTGAGTACCCGTGCCGTGCGGGTCGAGGGCGGCTGGCGCATCAACGGGCACAAGATCTGGACCTCCTTGGCGCACCGCGCCGATTACGGTGCATTGCTTGCCCGTACGGATCCCGACGCTCCCAAGCACCGCGGCATCGGCTACTTCATCCTCGACATGCGCTCACCCGGCGTCGAATTCCGGCAGATCACCCAGTCCAGCGGGCGGGCCGAGTTCAACGAGGTGTTCCTGACCGACGTCTTCATCCCCGACGAGATGCTGCTGGGTGACCCGGCATCGGGCTGGCAGCTGGCGATCAGCACCATGGCCCACGAACGGGTGGCGATCAGCGGCTACGTGAACATCGACCGGATGGGCGCGCTGCGTGAACTCGTTGCGGTCAGCCCTGATCCGGACCCCGTGCTGCACGCCATCGGCGAGATCGACGCCTACACCAACGCTCTCAAAGCGCTCGGGGTACGCGAGACGCTACGCCTGCTCGACGGACAGGCACCCGGCCCGGCCTCGAGCATCGCCAAGGTGGCCACCAACGTGATGCTGCGCCGGGCAGCCGAACTCACCCTCGGACTCACCGGGACGCTTGCCCTGGAACAGGACAGCCGACCCGCTGTCGTGGCGCCATACCTGGACCTGCCCGCCGAGTTGATCGGCGGAGGTACCACCGAGATCCAGCTCAACATCATCGCCCAGCTGATCCTGGGACTGCCGCGCAAGTGAGGAGTGAGCATGAGACCACGTAGGGGACTACAAGGTGACGCCGCGATCGTCGGCTACGTCGAACTGCCACCGGAACGTATGAGTAAAGCCTCACCCGCGCCGTTCACTCTCGAACAATGGGCCCTGCTGGCGGCAGCAGCTTTGGAGGATGCCGGCCTCGCGGCCGAGCAGGTCGACGGCATCGTCACCTCGCACCTCGGTGAGTCGGAGATCTTCGTACCGTCCACGGTGGCCGAATATCTGGGCGTGCGAGCGAACTTCGCCGAGTTGCTCGACCTCGGCGGAGCGAGCGCCGCGGGAATGGTGTGGCGGGCAGCCGCCGCGATCGAACTCGGCCTGTGTGACGTCGTGCTGTGCGCGCTGCCCGCGCGGTACATCACTGCCTCCTCCGAGCTCAAACCGAAGGCGCTGACCGACGCGGTGTTCTTCGGCTCGTCCAGCAATCAATTCGGCTCGCCGCAGGCCGAATTCGAGATCCCCTACGGCAACCTCGGCCAGAACGGTCCGTACGGGCAGGTGGCGCAGCGCTACGCCCATGAGTACGGCTATGACGAGCGGGCCATGGCCAAGATCGTGGTGGACCAGCGGGTCAACGCCAATCACACCGACGGCGCCATCTGGAAAGACACCCCGCTGAGCGTCGAGGATGTGCTGAACAGCCCGGTGATCGCCGATCCGCTGCACATGCTCGAGATCGTGATGCCGTGCGTCGGTGGCGCCGCCGTCGTCGTGGCGAGCGCCGAGGTCGCGGCGCGCGCCCGCAACCGGCCGGTGTGGATCAAGGGTTTTGGCGAACACGTACCGTTCAAGACACCCACCTACGCCGAAGATCTGCTGGACACGCCGATCCGTAAGGCGGCCGACACGGCGTTCGGGATGACCGGGCTGACCCGCTCCGACATGGACATGGTGTCGATCTACGACTGCTACACCATCACGGTGCTGCTCAGCCTGGAGGACGCCGGATTCTGCGAGAAGGGCAAGGGGATGTCCTTCGTGTCCGACCACGACCTGACCTTCCGTGGCGATTTCCCGCTCAACACCGCCGGTGGCCAACTCGGTTTCGGCCAAGCAGGTTTGGCCGGCGGTATGCACCACGTGTGTGACGCCACCCGCCAGATCATGGGGCGCGCCGGTGCGGCGCAAGTGGCCGACTGCAACCGTGCTTTCGTATCCGGAAATGGCGGCATCCTGTCCGAGCAAACCACCCTGATCCTGGAAGGCGAGTGAACCGATGACCGGATTCGCCCGGCCGATGCCGGTGAAAACCCCTACCAGTGCGCCGTTCTGGGATGCGCTGGCCCAACACCGAATCGTCATCCAGTATTCGCCGTCGACGCGGGCCTACGTGTTCTACCCGCGCGTGTTGGCGCCCCGGACGCTCGCCGATGACCTGGAGTGGCGCGAGATCTCGGGGATGGGCACGCTGTATTCGTTCACCGTGGCCCGCCGCCCGGTCGGTCCGCACTTCGCCGACGCGGTTCCGCAAATGCCGGCCATCGTGGAATGGGACGAGGGGCCGCGGTTCTCCACCGAGATCGTCGACGTCGAACCCGACGAGCTCAGTGTCGGAATGCGGGTGAAGCCCGTTTTCTGCGATTACCCGGATGCCTTTGCCGGAGTGGGTGTCACGATGCTGCGCTACACGCGGGCTTGATCACATCACTTGGCAGCAGGCTCACAGGAGTGGATTATGGAGTCATGCTAACCATACGAAAACTCATGGGGTCAGTGTTCGTAGCGGGAGCCGCAGTGGCGATTGCAGCAGGTCCGACTGCCGCACTGCTGACAGACGCGCCTACGACGACCATCAGTGCTCAACCCAGCGGCGGCGGTGACGCCGGCGGTGGCGGCGGCTGCGACAGCGGTCCCGGCTGGAACGGTTGTGGTGGCTGGAACCCGGTCCAGGGCGGTTGGGGCCACGGATGCCTCAACGGCATCTGCGGTGGCTGGGACGGCCAGCGCGGCTGGGGCGGCTGATCGCCCCCGTCCACGTGACGGAGCGATGGACGCCCAGCCGGCTCGGTGATCTCACCGGCACTCGCATCATCGTGACCGGGGCGACCAACGGGGTCGGTCTCGGCACGGCCAGGGCGCTGGCGCGCGCCGGGGCGCACGTGATCCTCGCGGTGCGTAACACCGCACTGGGTGCGCAACGCTGCGCGGAGATCGGCGGGTCGACCGAGGTGATCGAACTCGATCTCGCCGACCTGTCCTCGGTGCGCTCATTTCCCGGGCGCCTCGAGGGCGACGTCGACATCCTGGTCAACAACGCCGGCGCCCTGACCCAGTACCGCACCGACACCGTCGACGGTTTCGAGATGACGCTCGGCACAAACCTGCTCGGGCCGTTCGCCCTGACCAATCTGCTGTTCGACCGGATTTCCTCGCAGATCGTCAATGTCGGCTCGGATGCGCACCGCAGTGCCACGCTACGGCTCGACGACATGCACCTGCGCCACCACAAATGGACACCGATGGGCGCCTACAGTCGGTCGAAGCTGGGGGTGATGTTGTGGGGCCTCGAGCTCGATCGCAGGCTGCGGGCCGCGAAATCTCCAGTGGTCACCCAGCTCACCCATCCCGGCTGGGTGGCGTCCAATTTGCCCAACGTGTCCGACAAACCGTTGATGAGCGCGGTGCAACATGGCATCAAGGCGGTGGCGAACGTATTCGCCAACGACATCCATGCCGGGGCCGCGCCGACGCTGTACTGCCTCAGCGAGCCGATCCCGCCCGGAAGCTACGTCGGTGTGGACGGCAGGTTCGGATTACGCGGTGGCCCGGTGCTGATCGGGCGATCGGCGGTGGCCTGTGACTACGAGATCGCCGGACGCGTGGTCGAATTCGCCGAACGGGAGACCGGTACGTCCATTCCGGTTTAGTCGGACGTCCGAGCGGCCGTCAGGGCTTGGACCGCAGGGCCGAACATGCCCTGCTTGATCGCACCCAGCGTGCCGGAGTCCTTGCCGCCCAACGGGCGCAGCAGAGCGGTGGCCGCCGTGGTGACCGAACCTTCGGGTGCGGTCGCGTCGACCAATCCATAGGCCTGCGCATCGACACCACCGAAGCGGCGGCCGGTGGTCATCGAGGCGACCGCCGCTTGCGGCGTCAGCTTGGCCTGGATCAGCGCGGCCATTCCGGGGGTGAACGGGATCCGGATGTCGACCTCGGGAAAACAGAAGAAACCGCGATCGTCGCGCATCACCCGGAAGTCGTGAGCGATGGCCAGCATGGCGCCGGCACCGAAGGCGTGCCCGACGACTGCCGCCGCGGTGGGAATCGGCAGCGTCAGTACCCGTGCCAGTAATCCCTGCACCCGCCCGACGTACCAGTCGCCCTGATCGCTATGGGCGCCAAGCCAATCCAGATCGAGACCGTTGGAGTAGAACTTGCTGTCGGCCGTCGTCACCAGACCGTGCGCGCCCTTGGCCAGGATGGTGTCGAGGAGCGCATCGACGGTATCGAGGAACTCGGGGGAGAACCGGTTCTCGTCGTCACCGAGGTCGAGGATCGCGATGTCGCCGTCGTAATCCAGCGTGGGGGTGGTCATGAGATTCCTTCCTTCGGGGGCATTTCGGGGTGGTGTTTCGGGGCAGGGCCCACTGCCAGCACGGCCGCTACGGCCGCGCTGAGGTGCTGGCGCGCCGTCGGGTCGGCGAGGCGATTGCGGCGCAACAGGATCGCCGTCGGCAGATCCACGATGCAGGTCGTCACGGTGTCCACGGCGGCCCTGTCGCGTCGGTCCCACGCGGACATCGCGAGCCCGATCATCAAGTCCACCAATTCTTGTGTCAGTCCGCGAACCTGCTCGGCGATTTCTTCGGGGACATCAGGACCGAGTACCTGCTCCTGGCGGATCTGTAGGACCAGCCGCGCCGAAGCGGGATGGCGCTCGGCGAATGTGACGGGTGCGTAGGCCGCGGCTGCGATCGCGTCGGTGCCCGATCCGGCGGCGTCGACCAGGTCGCGCTGCAGGGCCAGAAAGCGGCGCCCGGCGCGGAGCCAGGCCTGGCCGAGCAGTCCGGCCCGGGAGCCGAAGGAGTGGTACACCGCGCCGTTGGACAGTCCGACCGCATCGCTGATGGCCCGGATGGTCACCGCCGACGGACCTGAGCGCACGGCCAGGGCCTCAGCGGCATCGAGGACCGCTTCGGGGTCGTAGAGACGAGGGCGGGGCACCGGGCCACCATAACAGAGCGGTTGCTCTGTTATCCATCGAGCGGGTTGACGCGCACTAAGGTGACCCTTAGTTTGTGGGGGTAACTTTCCTGTGGAGGTGTCGTGGCCGGATCCGGGGTGTCCGCGCGGGTAGCCCGCGTGGGTGGGCGCCCGCCGCTCATCGCGGTGACCGACATCGTCGCCGCAGGTCGTGAGCTCGGGATGCGAAACCTGAGCATCAATGCCGTGGCCGCTCGGCTCGGAGTATCGGCGACCGCCCTGTACCGCCACATCAGCGGCCGATGGGAGCTCGAGCGCCTGGTCGGCGAGAGTCTGCTCGCCGAACTCGAATTCGTCGATGATCCGGCGCGGTCTGTCGAAGATCATCTGCTGGCCGTCGGAGTGAGCCTGCACCGCTACGCCCTGACCTATCCCGGATTGGCCGCCTACATGCAGGTGCTGTTCCCGCGCGGAGAGGCCGGTGCGCGGCTGCTCGCCGATGAGATCGCCGCGTTGGGCCGGCGCGGCTACACCGCCGAGGCCGCGGCGCTGTTGAGCAGTTCGGTGGCCGTGCTGGCCATCGGGCTGGCCGCCCAACACGAACTCAAGGCCGAGGCCAGTGGCGGCGACGACGGCTTCGTCCTCGAACGCGACGCCGCCGCCGAACGCCTGGCCGGCGACGCCGCACTGGGTCCGGTGCACACCGCGGGCATGCAACTGCGCAGTCCGCAGTACCTGGAATTTCTGATGACCGCACTGATCCGGGGACTGCTGACGTCCGTGGCACCCGGCAGACCGATTACCGACATCGTGGCGGATCTGACCGCCAAGAGGAAGGACCGCTGATGGCACGCGGATTTCAGGGAGTGATGATGCGCGGCTTCGGTGCGCGCGACCACCAGGCGACCGTGGTCGAGACCACCTACCTGACGCCGAACATGCTGCGCCTGCGCATGGTGTCGCCGACGGTGTTCGAGGACGCCGTGGCCGAGCCCACCTCATACCTGCGTTTCTGGGTTCCGGACCCGGAAGGATCGAAGACCGAGTTCCAACGCGGCTACACCATGTCCGAAATGGATCCCGACACCGGGCATTTCGCGGTCGACGTGGTGCTGCACGAGCCGTCGGGACCGGCGTCGAAGTGGGCCAGGACCGCCAAACCGGGCGACACCATCCCGGTGATGAGCCTGGGCTCGACGGGATTCACCGTGCCCGAGGATCTGCCCGCCGGATACCTGCTGATCGGTGATGCGGCGGCCACACCGGCCATCAACGGGATCATCGGCGCGCTGCCGCAAGACATCCCGATCGAGGTGTATCTCGAGGAGCACGACGAGAACGATCTGCTCATCCCCATCGCCGAGCATCCGCGGCTGCGGGTGCACTGGGTCAAGCGACACGACACCACCTCGCTGGCCGCGGCCATCGAGGCGCGGGACTGGTCGGACTGGTACTGCTGGGTGACGCCGGAGGCGGGCTCACTCAAGCATCTCCGGACCCGGCTGCGCGACGAGTTCGGTTTTCCCAAATCCGAATTGCACGCCCAGGCCTACTGGACCGAGGGCCGTGCGATGGGCACCGATCGCACCGAGGACAAGGCCGAGGACAAGACTGAAGCCTCGGCGGACGCCAAAGCCGAAACTCCTGCGGACGACGCGAAACCGGTGCCGGCTGCGTCTGCCTCGGCAGCGCCCGCGTCACCGGCACGGGGCACTTGGCGGGCACAGGGCGCCGGCCGTCTGCTGTCTCCACTGAAAACCCCGCTGATCGTGTCGGGTGTCCTGCAGGCGCTCATCACCCTGATCCAGCTCGCCCCGTTCGTGCTGCTGGTCGAGCTGGCTCGGCTGTTGCTCGCGGGCGCCGAGGAATCCCGCCTGTGGACACTGGGTTTGACCGCGGTCTGGCTGCTGGGCCTCGGCGCGCTGCTGGGTGCGGGGCTGACCCTGTGGCTGCATCGACTCGATGCGAAATTCGCCCGTGAACTGAGAACCCGGCTGCTGACCAAGATGTCGAAGCTGCCGCTGGGCTGGTTCACCGCCCGCGGGTCGGGCTCGATCAAGCAGCTGGTGCAGGACGACACGCTGTCGCTGCACTATCTGGTGACCCACGCGATCCCGGATGCCGTTGCGGCGGTGGTCGCCCCGGTGGCCGTGCTGGTCTACCTGTTCACCGTCGACTGGCGGCTGGCACTGGTGCTCTTCATCCCGGTGCTCACCTACCTCGTGCTGATGTCGGTGATGACCATCCAATCCGGTGCCAAGATCGGCCAGGCACAGCGTTGGGCGGACCGCATGAGCGGTGAGGCCGGCGCCTACCTCGAAGGCCAGCCGGTGGTCCGGGTGTTCGGCGGTGCGGCATCGTCGAGTTTCCGGCGCCGGCTCGACGAGTACATCGGCTTCCTGGTCGCCTGGCAGCGGCCGTTCACCGGCAAGAAGTCGGCGATGGACCTGGTCACCCGGCCCGGAACCTTCCTGTGGCTGATCGCCGCCGTCGGCACCCCGATGATCATCGGCGGCTCGATGGAGCCCGTCGACCTGCTGCCGTTCCTCTTGCTGGGCACCACATTCGGCGTTCGGTTGCTTGGCGTGGGCTACGGATTGGGCGGGATCCGCGGCGGCATGCTGGCCGCCCGCCGGATCCAGAACGCTCTCGACGAGGCCGACCTCGCGGTGCGGGAGGACGCGGGTGCGGCCGGTCAGCCGGGTGCGGTGGTGTTCGATCGCGTGACCTTCGGCTACCGCCCGAGCGTTCCGGTGATCCAGGACGTGTCGCTGACCTTGCGCCCGGGCACGGTGACCGCACTGGTCGGGCCGTCGGGATCGGGCAAATCCACCCTGGCCGCGCTGCTGGCCCGCTTCCATGACGTCGACGCGGGGTCGATCGTGCTGGACGGCAAGGATATTCGGTCATTTGCGGCTGACGACCTGTACCGAAAGGTCGGGTTCGTGTTGCAGGAGACCCAGCTCGTGGCAGGCACGGTCGCCGAGAACATCGCGCTGGCCGACCCCGAGGCCGGCCTCGACCGGATCGAGCAGGCCGCGCGTGACGCCCAGATCCACGAGCGCATACTGCGGCTGCCCGACGGCTATCAGACGGTGCTCGGAGCGTCGTCGGCCTTGTCCGGCGGTGAACGCCAGCGGCTCACCATCGCCAGGGCCATCCTGGCCGACACCCCGGTGCTGATCCTCGACGAGGCCACCGCCTTCGCCGATCCGGAATCGGAATACCTTGTGCAGCAGGCGCTCAACCGGCTGACCAAGGACCGCACCGTCCTGGTGATCGCGCACCGGCTGCACACCATCACCCACGCCGACCAGATCGTCGTGCTCGACGGCGGACGCATCGCCGAAACCGGCACCCACGAGGAGCTGCTGGCCGCCGGTGGGCGCTATCAACAACTCTGGCAGACCGGCCAATCGTTGCGCCCCGGCGACGCCGTCACCGCAGGAGAGACCCGATGATCCGCACATTGCTCGCCCTCATCCCGGCCGACCGCCGCGGCAAGGTCGGCCTCTACGCCACCCTCACGCTGGTCTCGGTGGTGATCCGCGCGGCAGGCACGGTGCTGCTGATCCCATTGGTGGCAGCGCTGTTCAGTGATGTGCCGCGCGACGCGTTGCCGTGGCTGGGCTGGCTCACCGCTGCGACCGTCGTCGGCTGGATCATCGACACCGCGACCTCCCGGCTCGGATTCGACCTGGGATTCGCGCTGCTCGACCACACTCAGCACGATGTCGCCGACCGGCTGCCCAGCATTCGGATGGACTGGCTGGGCGCCGACGGCGGGGCGAACACGGCCAATGCCCGCCAGGCCATCGCGGCCACCGGACCGGAACTGGTCGGCATGGTGGTCAACCTGCTGACCCCGTTGATCGGGGCGATCCTGCTGCCCGCGGCCATTGCGCTTGCGCTGCTGGTCATCTCGGTGCCACTCGGATTGGCCGCACTGGCCGGTGTGGTGGTTCTGCTCGGTGCGTTCTGGGCCTCGGGCCGGCTGAGTCGCAAGGCCGACGCCGTGGCCGACGAGACCAACCGGGCCTTCACCGAACGCATCATCGAATTCGCCCGCACCCAGCAGGCACTGCGCGCGGCTCGGCGGGTCGAGCCGGCCCGCAGCATGGTCGGCGACGCCCTGGCCGCCCAGCACGGTGCCGGCATGCGGTTGCTGCTGATGCAGGTGCCCGGGCAGCTGCTGTTCAGCCTGGCCAGCCAGCTCGCCCTGCTGATCCTGGCCGGGATGGCCACGGTGCTGACGGTGCGCGGCACACTCGGTGTGCCCGAGGCGATCGCGATGATCGTCGTCGCCGCCCGCTATCTCGAGCCGTTCACCTCGTTGTCGGAGCTCGCCCCGGCGATCGAAACCACCCGGGCCTCGCTCGGCCGAATCCGCGCCGTGCTCGACGCCCCGGTGATGGCCACCGGCACCGCCACGCTGACCGGGAACGCCGCGCCTCGCATCGAATTCGCTCATGTCACCTTCGGCTACGGGTCCACCCCCGTGCTGCAGGATGTCAGCTTCACCCTGGAGCCAGGCGGAACCACTGCCATCGTCGGCCCCTCCGGATCGGGCAAGAGCACGATCTTGTCGCTCATCGCCGGGCTGCATCAACCCAGCGCGGGACGAGTGCTGATCGATGGTGTCGACACGGCCCAGATGGACGCCGAAACCCGCAGAGCAGCAACGAGTGTGGTGTTCCAGCACCCCTACCTGTTCGACGGGTCCATCCGGGACAACATCCTGGTCGGCGATCCCGGAGCCGACGCCGAGCGCCTTGCCGCCGCGGCGCGGCTGGCCCGCGTGGACGAGCTGACCGGGCGGCTGCCCGACGGTGACGCCGCCAAGGTCGGCGAGGCCGGCACGGCACTGTCCGGTGGTGAGCGCCAGCGGGTCAGCATCGCCCGCGCGCTGGTGAAGCCGGCGCCCGTGCTGCTGGTGGATGAGGCGACCAGTGCACTGGACACCGAGAACGAGGCCGCGGTGGTCGATGCGCTCACCGCCGATGAGCGGTCCCGCACCCGGGTGATCGTCGCGCACCGGCTGGCCAGCATCCGGCACGCGGACCGGGTGCTGTTCATCGACGGCGGAGAGATCGTCGAGGACGGCAGCATCGATGAACTGCTGGCCGCGCACGGCCGGTTTGACGAGTTCTGGAACCAGCAGCGCGAGGCCGCGGACTGGCAGATCACGCACTGAGGTGCGCCGTCGGCGTACTAGCCGATCGGATACTTGAACCTGATCTACTGTAAGTATTACAGTTGGGCGTCCCGGAACGATGTCAGGGCAGGTTGCCCATCCGGCGGGAGGTCGTGTCGATGATGTCGCAGACGAACGCCCAAGGCTGGGTAGCGCAATGAAGGGTCAAGACCACGGCGGCACCGTGGCCTACCGATTGCACGTAATAGCCCACGATGCCGCGGAATTGGTGACCCGCGCCGGCGGACTGATCGTCGACCGGATGATGAGCGGCTGGCGGGTGACGGTTCAGCTTGTCGAGGGGTCCCGCGCTGACCATGCACGCCCCGTGCAGATCCTGGGCGCCGAGCTGGTCGATGCCGATGCGATTTCGGAACACCAGGATGACGAAGAGTGTGTCCTGGTGATGGGCGCCGACGCGTACGAGCAGATGACTTCGGCCGAGGGCCGACAATCGCCGATCGAATGGGCCGAAGTGCTCGTCTGGGACGAATCCACTGACCCGGCACGCCTCGTCGGGCATGACCTCAGTGCGGCGGCGCAGGCATTCAAGGCCCTGGCAATGGCCGCCACCGGTGTCCGTGGAGATCAGGTGGCGGTTGCCGAGCTCTTCACCTCGATGACCGCTGGGAGCGGTGAGGTCACCCTGCGCGCCTGAGGCTGATTGACTCTGCACTGAGGGCGTGGAGCACTTGCACTTTCGCGCCCTCAGCGCAGAGTCAACGACAACTCAGGCCTTGGTGAGCTGCTTCTGCTCGTAGAGGCGTGCCCACTCCGCGCGTGGGCGGATCGAGGTGTCGACATCGGTTGCCGTGGCGCGCAGTGCGCCGACGTTGGCCTGATCACGGGCAGTGTGCTGGAACGGATCCCAGCTGAAGAACCGCGCTGAGTTCTCCCAGGTGATCTTGTTGATGTCGGAATCGCTTGCGCCCGCGGCATTCAGCTCGGCCAGCACCTGCTCGGGTGCGTCCGGCCAGAAGCAGTCGGAGTGCGGATAGTCGCATTCCCACGCGATGTTGTCGATACCGATCTCATGGCGCAGTTTCAGCGACGTCTTGTCGGTCACGTAGCAGGCCAGTGAGTGCTCGCGGAACACGTCGGAGGGCAGCTTGTCTCCGAAGTCGCGGCGCAGCCACTTCTGGTTGGTGTAGTGACGATCGCTACGGTCCAGATAGAAAGGAATCCAACCGATTCCACCTTCGGAGAAGGCGAACTTCAGATCGGGGTAGTTGCGCATGGCCGGTCCCCACAGCAGGTCCTGGGCACACATCGCCGACACCTGGGTGGCCAGGATGATCAGGTTGTCGATCGGGGCGTCCTTGGCCATGCTTATCGCGCCGAATCCGGTGCCGATGTGCAGGCACATCACCACGTTCTCCTCGGAGAGGGTGCGGAACACCGGGCCCCAGTAGTCCTCGTCGAAGTAGCTGGGCAGGCCTTCCAGGTGCGGCAGTTCCGGCATGGTGACCGCTCGGCATCCTTTGGCGGCGACGCGACGGATCTCGGCGCACATGGCCTCGGGGTTCCAGGTCGGCATGATCGCGATCGGGACGAACCGCCCCGGGTACGAGCCGGCCCACTCGTCGATGTGCCAGTCGTTGTAGGCAGACACCATCACCAGCGTGATGTCTTCGCGAGTCATGTTGAGGTGCCGTGCGGAGAACCCGGTGAAGGTCGGGAAGCACATCGACGCGAGGATGCCGTTGCGGTTCATGTCGCGGACGCGCTCGTGCACGTCGTACACGCCGGGACGCATCTCGGCGAAACCGGCAGGATCGCGGCCCCACTCCTCGGCCGGCCAGGACACCACGGCGTTGAGACCGGATACGCCCTGCGGACGGCCCTGGTACATCCACTGATCGACGCCCTTGTCGTCGGTCACCACGATGGGCGCCTCGGGCTTGAACTTCTCCGGCACGTGGTTGAGGAACATGTCGGGTGGCTCGACGACGTGGTCGTCGATGCTGATGAGGATCAGGTCGTCTTTTTTCATATTGCTCCTCGCGTGCGCGCCTGCATGATTCAACTAGTACTCTCGGACAGCGTGACCGTCTCTGCACTTTCGGACAGAGGTTTTACTCAATCGGCCAACCTGTCGAGGCCGGTCATCGAGTTGCGCCGTGGTGGCCGTGCATTGGCGGGCAGCTACCTGTACGAGGGTGACGGGCTGATCACCGGCTGGCACTCCCATGAGGTGCACCAGATCGAATACGCGCTGCACGGCGTCGTCGAGGTGGAAACCGACGCCGCGCACTATCTGTTGCCGCCGCAGCAGGCTGCCTGGATCCCGGCCGGTCTGCAGCACCAGGCGGTGATGAACCCGGACGTCAAGACCGTGGCGGTGATGTTCGATGCGCAGATGATCGCCGATCCGGGGGATCGGGCCAGGATCATCGCGGTCTCGCCCCTGATCCGCGAGATGATGATCTACGGGCTGCGCTGGCCGGTCGACCGTGCCCATGGAGACGACACGTCCGACACGTTCTTCCGCACCCTGGCCAACCTCGTCGCCGATGCGCTCGATCACGAAGCCCCACTGAGCCTGCCGACCACCGAGCATCCGATCGTGGCCGCCGCGCTGGCCTACACCAAAGAGCATCTGGCCTCGGTGACCGCAGAGGATGTCAGCCGGGCCGTTGCGGTATCCGAGCGCACGTTACGCCGCTTGTTCGCCGAGACGATCGGAATCTCTTGGCGCACATACCTTCTGCATGCCCGGATGCTGCGGGCCATGGCGCTGCTGGCCGGGCCGGATCAGTCGGTGCAGGCGACCGCCACCGCCGTGGGATTCGAGAACCTCAGCTCGTTCACTCGATGTTTCAGTCATTTCTGTGGCGAGACTCCGTCGGCGTACCGGAATCGCGCCCGCGAGGAACATTAGACCCGGCAGCTGAGCTCCATGCTGTCGCTGTCGCGGGCCAGGAAGTTCACACTGACATAGCCGTTCACCGCATCGCGGACATGATCGAGGTACGGCTGGGTGTCGGCCATCGAGGTGTTGTCCGCGACCACGAGCGCGCCGGTGGTCAGCCGGGGCTGCAGCAGCTCGAGCACCGGCAGGTAGAGCTCCTTCCAGCCGTCGAGCAGGACGAATCCGATGTCGCCGGTCACGGACTTCAGGGTCTCCAACGCATCGCCTTCCAGCACGGTGATGACGTCGTCCAGCCCGGTCTCGGCGAACGTCTGCCTGGCCGAGGCGATCTTGGTGGCGCTGAGCTCCGTGGTGAAAACGCGTCCAGAACCGTTGTCGCGCACGGCGGATGCCAGGTGCAGGGCAGAGAGGCCGAACGACATCCCGAACTCGACCACGACCGCCGGCCTGGTGGCCCGAACCAGGGAGTACAGCAGCCGGCCTGCTTCCCGCGTCACCGGCATGTAAATGTCACTGAGCGCATCCGCACGTTCCTGCGCACTGGCCTTGGACAAATCGGCGAACCTGCGCGAACCGTCTTCACGCAATTGCGCGAACTGCTGATCGGCCGCGGTGTACATCCGGTCCAGCGCGGCTGCGACGTTGGCGTCGTTGAGGGTGGTCACCTCAACGAAACTACGCCGAGGCGTGAATTATGGCCGGTGTGCGAAAACTACAGGCACTCCCGCTGTTGTCCTTCCCTGCCGCCATCGTCCTGGTACTTGCCACGCTGCTGGCACCGACTGCCGCTGCGGGCGGCTACCGCTCCATCACCCTGACCTTCGTTCGTCACGCCCAGTCGGCCGGCAACGCCTCGGGCCTGATCGACAGCTCCACACCCGGTCCGCCGCTCACCGAGCTGGGCCGGACGCAGGCCGTCGCCAGCGCACAGCGGCTGGCCCCCAACCATTACGACGGCATCTTCGCCTCCACCATGGTCAGGACCCAGCAGACCGCCCAGCCCATGGCCGACACCCTGGCCGAACCCATCACCGTGTTACCCGGGCTGCACGAGGTCGAGGCAGGAATCTACGAAGGCCAGCCCGAGGCGAGCGCTGTACAGACCTACTTCGCCGCACCCGAGCAGTGGCTGCGCGGCGACCGGAACGCCCGGATACCCGGCTCGATCGACGGCAACGAGTTCGACGCCCGGTTCGACGAGGCGGTACAGCAGATCTACGACAGCGGCGACGACGATCCCGTCGCGTACTCGCACGGCGCCGCGATCATGTTGTGGGTTCAGATGAACGTCGCCAATCCGAATCCCGAACTGTTGATGCGACACCCGCTCGACAACACCGGCTATGTGGTCGTCAAGGGCAACCCGACCGACGGCTGGACGTTGACCGACTGGGATGGCGCCGGAACCTAGCTGACGATGTGATCTCTGCGCCATAAACTGCCAGAATGCGGCGCCGATCACGTCTGGCTCGAACCACGTCCGGGCGCGGTTACTGTGTGCCATGGCACGGAGATGGGAGCGGAGCGATGAGGTTTCTGCCATGAGGTTTCGGGTGTTGCCGTATGTGAGCGTCGAGGTCGACGACCGGGTACGGCAGCGGATGCGCAGCGCCGGCGAGCGGCTCCGGGTCAACCTCAGGGGATACCTGCGTACCGCCGCCGATGAAGTCGAGACCGCCAGCGGCCGGGTCCGCCACCTGTGCGATTCCGCGGTGGACCGCGTCGACCTCGCGGTGGCCAGCGTCAACGACAAGATCGCCCCCGCCCCGCCGGCCGCTCCCGCAGATTCCGCCGACGAGCCGCCGAAGCGGCACCTGCAGGTCGTCTGACCCCAGGCGGCGCGACAACCGTCAGCGCTCTACGGTTGAAGGGCACTGGCCTTCTCCCCGTTCGAGGGGGCCGACACACCGGCCCGAAAGGGGTTGACGAGGCTTGCTCGGCAACAGTCTTGCGGTGCTGTTCGCCCTGTGCGCAGCGGTCTTCGCAGCCGTCGGCATCGTGGTACGGCAGCGCGCCACCATGGATGTCCCACCCGAGAAGGGTGTCAGCACAGTCATGCTGCGTACGCTGCTGCGCCGCAGACTGTGGTGGGCGGGCACCGCGTCCGCGGTGGCCGGGTACGTGTTCCAGGCGCTGGCGCTGGGATTCGGCTCACTGCTGCTGGTCCAGCCCGTACTGGTCTCGGCATTGCTGTTCGCATTGCCACTGAGCGCGCGGCTGGCACACCGGAAAGTCAGCCGGGCCGAATGGGCCTGGGCCCTGCTGTTGACCGGGGCGCTGACCGTCTTCGTCGCACTGGCCAGGGCCAGCACCGGAACCTACGCGGTGTCGGTCACCACCACGATCACCGTCGCCGTCGTATGCGCGGCGGCCGTCACCCTCTGCGTGCTCCTCGCCACCCGCAGCGCCGACTGGCGCCGCGCGGTGCTGCTGGCGGTGGCGGTGGGCGTGATGTTCGGCGTGGTCGCGGTGCTGACCAAGATCGTCATGCACACGATCACCGAAGGCAGTGTGCTCACCGCGCTGACCACGCCGGCCCTGTACCTGGTGGTGATGCTCGGTGTGGTCGCGACGCTGCTGCAGCAGTCGGCGTTCCACGCCGGGTCGTTGCAGACCTCGGTGCCGACCATGTTGGTGCTGGAGCCCGTGGTGGCCGTGGTGCTCGGCTCCGTCGTCCTGGGCGAGCATCTCTCCATCAACGGTTGGGAACCGGTGGCGCTGTCGGTGGCGGTCGGGGCGATGGCCGCGGCCACCATTGCGCTCGGTCGTGACGAGGGTGCCTACGAGGAGAAGCTCGAAGCCGAACTCGAAGTCAAGACCACCGGGTAGCCCGGGCGAGGACCGCTAGGGTTTCGGAGCCCTTCGCCGGAACACTTTGCGCAGGTCCCCTGCACCGCCTTCCAGGTGACCCGCGTCGATCGCCTGGTCGACTGTGATTGCGCCGGCCGCGAGAGCGACCACCGTGTCTGGCGAGGCGCTCAAGATCGTGCGGGGCCGCGGATCGAGGCCGGCGATGGCGCGAGGACCGGATTGATCGAGGTGAAGATCGATCAGGTAGCCCTCGACCTCGAGGCCGACGGAGACCGGCGGATCCGCGGTGGCGCCCTGGAGCAGCGCGGGGATCGCGAGGACGAGCCAGCGGGGGTGGAAACTGTCGTCGCCGCGGCCTGACGCCAAGAGCGGTGCGCCCCACCGGCCCAGTGCCTCCATCGGCTCGCGCAACTCGGAACCCCACCGTGTGAGGGCGTACACGACCCCTGGTTCTCCCAGGCGACGCTCGACAATCCCGTTGCTTTCGAGACTTTTCAGCCTTTCGGACAGCAGGTTGGTGGCGATGCCGGCGAGCGAGCTTTTCAGTTCGCCGTATCGCAGCGGGCCGGGCAGCAGTTCTCGCACTATCAGCAGGTTCCAGCGGTCGCCGACTACGTCGAGCGCCCTGGCCAGGGCGCAGAACTGGCCGTAGGAGCGTGAAGTGGAACGCTTGACTTCATCCATCAAGGTTGATTTTATAAAGTTGTAGTGCGTCGCCGCAAGGATGTGCTTCCGTCAACCAAAGTCAGGATGAATTGGGATGCAGATCAATTGGCTCAGTGTCTTGCTCGCCCTGGTCGCGGGCATGGCGGTCGCGGGTGTCTGGTACGGGAAGCTATTCGTCGCAGTCTGGTGGAATCTGACCGGCATCACCCCTGAGCAATCCAAAGCGGCCAGCAAGCGGAACATGACCCAGCTGTTGATCGCCAACGCGGTCACTGCCGTGGGCCTTGGCGCCGCGGTCGCCGTGACGGGTTCGGCAACCGGGATCCACTCGGTGTGGCTCGCCCTTGTTGTCGGGTTCGCAGCCTGGCTGGCGTTCTCGGCGACGACGCTCTTTCAGCACAACGCGTTCGAACTCAAACCACCGAAGTTGACGGGTATCAACACCGCATATCAGTTAGCGCTCTTCCTAGCCATGAGCTTGGTCATCGGCCTCTTCTAGCACCTACGGGTTGATCGTGTTCTCGCCGATCTGGCGGCCCCACACGTACTCGGCCATCAGTGGCTGACCGAGTTCGAAGTGGTTGTAGGGCGCGATCGACGCCCCGATGTCCATCACCAGGTACGGCGCCGGCCACAGGTCCTTGGTGATCGGCTGCCAGCAGCCGGGCCGGCCCTCGGGCCCGCCGGTGGCGTTCACCCGGGGCAAGTTGTCCGGGTACACCCACGGATTGGGCGCGCCGACCAGGAAGTCCAGCAGCTCGAATCCGTAGCCGTTACGCGTCTGCTGCGCGAACTTCGGTGCGGCCTCGGCGTAGTTGTGGAACATGCAGTACATCGCCGGGCTGTTGCGGTCCAGCATCGCGCTGACCGGCAGCAGGTCCTGGGCGCCGCGGACCAGATAGGGCCCGCCGCGCTCGAAGATGTCGCCGCCGGTGTTGCCGAAACCGACCGCGGCGACCAGCGCCTGATCCAAGTTGCCGCGCTGCTCGTTGAGAGTGCGCGCGGTGGTGACGGCGTTGTTCAGGCCGTCGAACAGGTCCGGGCCCGCATTCGCGTACACCTCACCCAGATCGGCGAGACCCGCGATGTCGCGGCGGATCTGGGGCATGCGGCCGTTGAGGTCGACCAGGATGGCGTTGCCGTTGACGATGGACTCACCGAATTTGTTGCCCAGGCCGTCGAGAGCCTGGGCCGTGGCGGTCAGGGTTTCGTTCAGCTTGATGGGGTCGATCTGCTCGGAGATCGCGGTGATGGTCTCGAACAGCGTGTTGAACTCCGTCGTCACGCCTTTGGCGCGGATCGGGGTGGAGGGCGAGATCCGCTGCGGCGACGGATTCTCCGGCGCGACAAACGAGATGTACTTGTTGCCGAACACCGTGGTGGCCTTCAGTTCGGCGGTCACATTTTCCGGGATCAGCTTCAGGTATTTGGGCTTGACGTCGAGGGTGAGCTCGGCCTGCTGCTCGCCGTCGACGTCGGCCACGTTCACGGCCGTCAGCCGGCCGATCGGCACGCCGTTGAAGGTGACCTTCGAGCCCGGATCCATCGACAGACCCGAACGGTTGGCCAAGACGGTGAGTTGCGTCTTCTCCTCGAACGCCCCGCGGAACTGCATCCACGTCAACGCCAGCACCGCGACCAGCAGAATGGCCATGCCCGCGCACGCGGTCTTGTACGGCGGGTCGTACCGCCAGTGCTTGAACCGCTGTTCGAAGCGGTCCCGCAGTGTCGCGGTTGGTGAGGCCACGCGCAAACCTCCGAATTATTGACGCAGCCAAAAAACTAAGGTCAGCAAACTGTCCCAAACAAATAGAGATGATTGCAACTACCGAAGCCCCGGTGCGGCGAATATCAACTCTGCCGCGCTGGGAGACCCCCATCACAGCGTATGCGCTGATCAGGTGTTACGGCCGCCATTCACGCCGACGATCTGGCCGGTGATGTAGCCGGCCTCTTCGGAAATGAGGAACGAACATGTGGCCGCGATGTCCTCCGGCTTACCCATTCTGCGCACCGGGGTCGCCTCGATGGTGTTGCGAATATCGCCCAATTCGCCGCGAGATTCGGCGGCGCGCAGCATCGGGGTGTCGATGAAACCCGGGGGAACGGCGTTGACGGTGATCCCGGCCGGGCCGAATTCCAGTGCCAGGGATTTGGTCAGCCCGTTGACGGCCGACTTGGCGGCGACGTAGTCGGACATGAAGGGGACGCCGGAATGCGTGCTGGACGACGAGATGTTGACGATCCGGCCCCAGCCGGCGGCGATCATGTCGGGCAGCGCGGCCTGCACGACGTGGAAGACGCCGTTGAGATTGACGTCGACGACCTTCTTCCAGCGCTCGAAGGTCAGCTCGGTGAACGGCGTGAAATCGCTGAGACCGGCTGAGTTGACCAGGATGGTGACGGGGCCGAGCTGCTCGCGAACCGCTTTGAAGACCGCGTCGACTTGGGCCCGGTCGGTGACATCGGCCGCGTAGGAGTGAGCGTCGTCAGTCGCGTTGAGGTCGAGGGTGGCCACCTGGTATCCGTCGGCCGCCAGCCGGTCCGCGATCGCCTTGCCGATACCGGATGCCCCTCCGGTCACCAAAGCCGTTTTCTGCTGCGGGGTGGTCATGTTTTTGTTCCTTCCGATATTTGTTGAATATCAACGGTTTTCGTCAACTGTGGGGGTGCGCAGGCCGAGTGTGCGGCGCGCCGCATCGATCAGGTAGCGGGAGAGGTCCGCGTCGGAGGTGCCCTCGGCGGCGACGCCCGCGGCCCCGGCGATACCGGCGAACACCATCGCCGCTTTGACGGTCCCGGCCGGACCCGGATCGACATCGGCCAGCAGCGCCATCTGCCGGTTGATCACGCCATCCCATTCCGGTCGGTTCCGCAGCGCCTCGTTCACGCTCGGATCGTTGGCCAGAGCGGACACCAGGGCGCGGTTGCGGACCGCCAGTTCGGCGTAGCCGCACACCATCTGATCGGCGCGGGCAGCCGCGGTGCGCTGGAGCTCGGCATCCTCGATCACTTCTCGCATCCGGGTCAGGAACGGTTCCACGACGGCGCTCAACAACTGCTCACGGGTGCGGAAGTGGTAGTAGATCGCGGCCTTGGTGAAGCCCAACTCGTCAGCGATCATCTGCAGCGACGTGCCGGCGAAGCCGTGATGGGTGATCAGCCGGACGGCGGCTTCGAGGAGGCGCGCGCGGGTGGCGCCGGCCACGTCAGTGGGCTCCATTCGGTCCTCCCTCCATGTGCATTCTTAGCTGATCTACTTTACGATCGTAAAGTAGGCTACTGGAAGGACTGCACGGATGCTGACGCCGTTACCGGCAGAGGATTGGGACGACGAGGCGCGCGAGGCGCTGGCCTCGACGGTGCCGCCGGAGCGCCGCCGCCCCGACAAGGTGGGCAATGCACTCGCGACGCTGGTGCGCCATCCACAACTGGCCGGCGCCTTCCTGCCCTTCAACACCTACCTGCAAAAGGCATCCACGCTGCCCGAGCGGGTTCGTGAACTGGTGATCCTGCGAACCGCCTTCCACCACGGGTGTGTATACGAGTGGGGTCATCACAGCGCGATGGCGGTGCACGTCGGGCTTACCGAGGATGATGTCGAGGCGGCCCAAAGTGGTTCAGCCACAGACGCATTCGACCAGGCCGTGCTCGATGCCGTCGACGAGCTGCACACCGGGTCGCGAATCTCCGCGCCGACCTGGGAACGCCTGGGGCAACGCCTCGACGACCGGCAGCGGATGGACCTCATGTTCACCTTCGGCGGCTACAGCACGCTGGCCTTCGCGCTGAACACCTTCGACGTGCCGCTCGAGGCCGGCGCGGGCACCGACGAGTTCTATGCCTCGGTGGGAAGCTAAACGGCCTTGCGCACGCGTGCGGCCGCCGACTCGGGCATGGGCTCGTAACGCGCGAAGGACCGGGTGAACGCCCCGGCGCCATGCGACAGCGACCGCAGGTCGATCGCGTAGCGGGTCAACTCGACCTCGGGAATCTCGGCCTTCACCACGGTCCGGCCATCCTCGGCCTGGTCGGTGCCGAGCACTCGTCCGCGCCGGCCGGCCAGATCACTCATCACCGCACCCACCAGATCGTCGGGCACCACCACGGTCACGTCATCGATGGGTTCGAGCAGGTTCACGCCCGCTGCCGCGGCGGCCTCACGCAACGCCAGCGCCCCGGCTGCTTGGAAAGCGAAATCCGACGAGTCGACGCTGTGCGCCTTGCCGTCGACCAGCGTCACCCGGATGTCGACGACGGGATAGCCGCCGTCCCCGTGATCGCCGCCGATGCCCTTCTCCATCTGGGCCCGTACACCCTTCTCGACACTCGGGATGAACTGGCGCGGAACGGCTCCACCGACGACCTTGTCGACGAACTCGAATCCACTGCCCTCGGGCAGCGGCTCGACCTCGATGTCGCAGACCGCGTACTGACCGTGCCCGCCCGACTGCTTGACATGTCTGCCATGGCCTTTTGCCTTGCCGCCGAGGGTTTCTCGCAGCGGTACCCGTAACTCGACGGTGTCCACCGACACTCCGTAGCGCCGCGACAGCGCATCGAGCACCACCGCGGCATGCGCCTCACCCATGCACCACAACACGATCTGATGGGTCTCCGGGTTCTGTTCGATGCGCAGCGTGGGATCCTCGGCGGCCAACCGCTGCAGCCCGACCGAGAGCTTGTCCTCGTCGGTCTTGGCGCGGGGCTGCACCGCGATCGGAAGCAGCGGGTCCGGCATCGTCCACGGTCGCAGCACCAGTGGATCGGCCTTGTCGCTGAGGGTGTCACCTGTCTCGGCCCGGCTGAGCCGGCCGATCGCACAGATGTCCCCGGCCACCACGGTCGGCGCCGGGCGCTGCTGCTTGCCCAGCGGGAAGGACAGGGTGCCGATGCGCTCGTCCTCGTCATGATCCGCGTGCCCGTGCGAACCCCCCGGTGTCACCGAGCCGTTGAACGCAGAAAAATGGCCCGACACATGCACGGTGGCGTCGGGCCTGATGGTGCCGGAGAACACCCGGACCAGGCTGACCCTGCCGACATAGGGATCCGACGTCGTCTTCACCACCTCGGCCAGCAGCGGCCCGGACGGATCGCAGGCCATCGGCTTGCGGGTGCCGCCGTTGGTGCCGAACACCTCGGGCAGACGGTGCTCGGGTGGCGACGGAAAGCCGCGGGTGGCGATCTCCAGTAGTTCCAGCGTGCCGACTCCGGATCCGCTGCACACCGGGATCACCGGGAAGAAGGAGCCACGGGCCACGGCCTTCTCCAGGTCGGCGATCAACACCGACTCGTCGATCTCCTCGCCGCCGAGATAGCGCTCCATGAGCGTCTCGTCCTCGGACTCCTCGATGATCCCCTCGATCAAGGAGCCGCGGAGCTCGGCGATCTGGTCGTCATACGAGCCGTCGGGTGGCTGGGTGGCGCGGGTACCGCCGCTGTAGTCGTAGTGCGTGCGGGTGAGCAGCCCGATCACCCCGTCGCCGGAGCCCACCGGGAAGTACAACGGCGCCACCTTGTCACCGAAGGCCCGCTGGGCACCGGCCAGTGCATCGGTGTAGTTGGCCCTGGCGTGGTCGAGTTTTGTGATGACGACGGCACGCGGCATACCCACCGCCGCGCATTCCTGCCACAGCGACTTCGTCGGCTCGTCGATGCTCTCGTTGGCCGCGATGACGAACAGTGCGCAATCGGCGGCGCGCAACCCGGCGCGGAGCTCCCCGACGAAATCGGCGTATCCGGGGGTGTCGATCAGGTTGACCTTGATCCCGTTGTGCTGCAACGACGCCAGCGCCAGGCCGACCGAGCGTTGCTGACCGATCTCGGCGTCGTCGAAATCGCACACGGTCGACCCGTCGACCACCGAACCCGCACGCGTCAGCACCCCGGCGGCGACCAGGAGCGCCTCGACGAGCGTGGTCTTGCCCGCACCCGACGGACCTACGAGCGCCACGTTCCGGATGGCGGCGGGACTGTCCGCGGTGGGCACGGTCCCGTTGCCTGCCGAGTGAGTCTTGTCCGCCATGGCATTCCTCCTGGTGTCCTGTGATCCACCATTCCCCGATGTGACCTACGACACAAGTCCTGCATGCCATCACACCTGCCAGGAAGCCCAGTGCGTGACCTCGACGGTGATCACCGGCCCGTTCAGTGCAATGCGCTCGTACTGGGGGTATTTCGCGCGCAACAGCCCGTATCCGGTGGCCATCGCATCGCCGCTGTGGTGGACCGCGGCCCGACCATCGGCCCGGACCCACCACAGGTGGTCCCACTCGTCGGAGTAGTGGTCCACCAGCAGGCTGACCCGGGAATCGGCTTCGATGTTGGCCAGGCGCCGCAGACGCTGGGTGGACTTCGGCTTGGCGTCCACTGCGCTGTAGATGGTGGATGCGCTGTGGGGATCGGTAGGCACGTGGACCGCGAACACCACCGGGACCAGATGCGGTGCGCCGTCGGCGCCCAGCGTCGCGAGCACGGCGCAGGGGGCGCCGGCGAACTGGGCGATGGCCTCGGACCCGGGCATGGACCCAGAGTAGGCGCAGGTGGTTGCGGGAAACGTCAGTTGCGTGGATGCCGCGGTTGCGGGGCCACGCTGATCGGCGAGCGCGTGACCGGCGTGCGGGTGACACCGATCTCGGGCTTCTTGGTCTCGGTGGGTCGTTGCGTGGGCCGGTAGACCGGGGTCTGCGGTGTCTCCGGCGGTGGTGCGGGTGGCGGTTCCGGGGGAGCGGGCGGCACACCCACCCGCAACGACGGCGACGGCGACGGGACCGTGGCCGACGGCTGGGTGGACGGTGGCGTCGTCGCCGGCAGCCGGGTCGCAGGCGAATCCCCAAGCAGCAAAAGCACACCCGAGACCACGATGGCTCCCGCGGCAACCGCGGCGGCGACCATCGCGATGACAGCCGGACGCGTGCGGTACCACGGCACCGGCGCCGGCTTGAAGCTCCAGCCGTCGAGTTCGAAGCCGCCGCCTGGTCCGGGAACAGACATCACGTGATGCTAACGCTCGGGCTCGGGCGATGCCTCTCACGTTCGGCGAGGTCGCGATAGGGTGCCGGTGCGCACTCGGAGACCATCGGAGGAATTGGCAATGATCGCATCCCGGATCGCGACGGTGTCCGCCCTGGCCGCGTCGGCCCTCGTCGCGGTGGGCCTGGCCGCGTGCGCACCGCCGCAGAAGGAGGCCGCGGGCGGCAAGACCGACACCGGGGTCAAGGTTGCCGAGGCGAAGTCGGCCGCGGATTTCGGCGGGATGGACAAGCTGGTCGAAGCGGCCAAGGCCGAAGGCGAACTCAATGTCATTGCCCTGCCACCGGATTGGGCAAACTACGGCGCCATCATCAAGGCCTTCTCGGACAAGTACGGCATCAAGGTGAACTCGGCGCAGCCGGACGCCTCCAGTCAGGAGGAGATCAACGCCGCCAACCAGCAGAAGGGCAAGAGCACCGCGCCCGACGTGTTCGACCTGGGACAGTCGGTCGCGCTGGCCAATACGTCGATGTTCGCGCCCTACAAGGTCGCGACGTTCGACGACATCCAGGACAAGCTCAAGGACCCCGACGGGGCCTGGGTCAACGACTACGGCGGGTTCATGTCGATCGGCTTCGACTCGACCAAGGTCCCGCCGATCACCTCGGTCGACGACCTGCTCAAGCCCGAATACCACGGCAAGGTCGCGCTCAACGGCGATCCGACCCAGGCCGGCGCCGCCTTCGCCGGTGTGCTGATGGCGGCGGTGTCGCAGGGCGGCTCGGCCGATGACATCGCCCCCGGCGTGGAGTTCTTCGCGAAACTGAAGGAAGCGGGCAACTTCCTGCCGCTGGACCCGACGCCCGCCACCATCGAATCGGGTCAGACCCCGGTGGTGATCGACTGGAATTATCTCAACGGCACCGAGAGCCAGAAGGTCCCCGGCTGGCAGGTGATCGTTCCCCATGAAGCTCTCGTCGCCGGGTACTACTACCAGGCGATCAACAAGGACGCACCGCATCCGGCGGCGGCCCGGTTGTGGCAGGAATTCCTGTACAGCGACGAGGGGCAGAACCTCTACGCCAAGGGCGGGGTCCGCCCGGTACGCGCCGACAAGATGATCCTGGCGGGTACCGCCGACCGCGCCGCATTCGGCCAGTTGCCGCCCATCGACGGTCCGGTGACCATCGCGACCCAGGCCCAAACCGACACGGCCAACAAGTATCTGGCCGACAACTGGGCCAAGGCGATCGGCTGATTTCCGTCATGGACATCCGCAGGCGTACTCGGGATGCCCTGCCGCTGCTGCCGTTCGTGGTGGTGGTGACGGTATTCCTGATCGTGCCGACGGTGACGGTGATCGTCATGGCGTTCTTCGCCGATGGATCGTTCTCTTTCGCCCGCATCGCCGCGCTGTTCTCGGGTACCGCGCTGGCGGCGCTGGCCAAAAGCATTGCGCTGTCGGCCAGTACGGCATTGATCGGGGCAGTGCTGGGGACGGTGCTGGCCTGGCTGATCGTCAGCAGCCCGCCGACGTCGATGCTTCGTCGCGCGGTGCTGGCACTGTGCAGTGTGCTGGCCCAGTTCGGCGGCGTGGCACTGGCTTTCGCGTTCCTGGCGACGATCGGGCTGAACGGTGTGCTGACGCTGTGGGTCTCGGAACACCTCGGTTGGGACCTGGCCGGCTCCGGCTGGTTGTACGGCCTGGCCGGACTCATCCTGGTCTACAGCTACTTTCAGATTCCATTGATGGTGATCGTGTTCCTGCCCGCGCTCGAGGGACTGCGCCGGCAGTGGCGTGAGGCCGCGGTGAGCCTCGGCGCGTCGCAATGGCAGTACCTGCGGGAGGTCGCGGTGCCGTTGTTGAGCCCGGCCTTCCTCGGCTCGACACTGCTGTTGTTCGCCAATGCTTTCGCCGCATATGCCACCGCGGCGGCGCTGGTCAGCCAGGGCAGCCCGATCGTGCCGCTGTTGATCCGGGCCGCGCTCACCAGCGAGGTCGTGCTGGGGCAGTCCGGCTTTGCCTATGCGCTGGCATTGGAGATGATCGTGGTGGTCGCCGCGGTGATGATCGCCTACAACGCGCTGGTGCGCCGGACGGCGAGGTGGCTCAAGTGAATCCTGCGTTTCTGCGCACCGCTGGGCGATGGGCACTGTGGGTACTGTTCGGCTTGTTCTTCCTGTTCCCGCTGTACGCCATGGCGGATTTCTCCACCCGCAATCTGATCGAGGGCGGGCGCACCGCCGCATCCTGGCGCAACCTGGTGGCCGACGAGGCGCTCTATCACGCCGTCGTCATGTCCTTGTTGCTCGCGGTGTTCACCGTCATCGCGATGCTGGTTCTGTTGGTGCCGACGATGATCTGGGTGCGCCTGCGGGCGCAGTGGGCCGGGCGGTTCGTGGAGTTTCTGTGTCTGCTGCCGTTGACCATCCCGGCCCTGGTGGTCGTGGTGGGCCTGCGCAACGTGTACCTGTGGGTCACTTACCTTCTCGGTGAATCGGCACTCACGCTGACGTTCGTGTACGTGGTGCTGGTGCTGCCGTTCGCCTACCGGGCAATCGATTCCGCGCTGGCCGCCATCGACCTGCAGACCCTGGCGGAAGCCGCCCGGTCGCTGGGGGCCGGCTGGGTGTCGACGATCGGGCGGGTGATCGTGCCCAACATCTGGTCCGGAATCCTGTCGGCGGCATTCATCTCCATTGCGGTGGTGCTAGGGGAATACACCATCGCCTCGTTGAGCGGCTTCGAGACGCTGCCGGTTCAGATCGTGGCGATCGGCAAGGTCGACGGCCCGACATCGGTGGCCGCCTCGCTGGCCACCCTGCTGCTCGGCTTCGCGTTGTTGTTGGTACTGGCGGCCCTCACCCGAGGCCGCCGCAGGATGTCAGGAGTTCAGCAGTGAGCATCGGTGCCGGTGTGCGGGTTGAACTTCGGCACCTCACCCGCACGTACGGCAACGTCAACGCGCTCGATGGGCTGAGCCTGTCCATCGAGCCGGGGGAGTTGGTGGCACTGCTCGGGCCATCGGGCTGCGGCAAGACCACCGCTCTGCGAATCCTGGCCGGACTGGAAGAGGCGACCTCCGGTGCCGTGCTGGTCGGCGGGCGTGACATCAGCTCGGTGCCGGCCAGCAAGCGGGACATGGGCATGGTGTTCCAGGCTTACAGCCTGTTCCCGCACCTGACCGTGCTGGACAACGTCGCATTCGGTTTGAAGATGCGGGGAAAGCCCAAGCGGGACAGGCTGTTACAAGCCGCGGACATGCTCGACCTGGTGGGCCTGGCCGCGCACAAGAACAAGTACGCCAACGAGTTGTCCGGCGGCGAGCAGCAGCGGGTGGCTCTGGCCCGGGCCCTGGCGATCGAGCCGAGGGTGCTGCTGCTCGACGAGCCGCTGTCGGCGTTGGACGCCAAGGTGCGCTCCCAACTGCGCGACGAGATCCGCCGGGTACAGCTGGAAGTCGGGACCACCACATTGTTCGTCACCCACGATCAGGAGGAGGCTCTGGCCGTTGCGGACCGGGTCGGGGTGATGAGTCACGGCAAACTCGAGCAGCTCGCCACTCCGGCCGTGCTCTATGCGCAGCCGGCCACTCCGTTCGTCGCCGAGTTCGTCGGCTTGCACAACAAGGTGCGCGCAAGAGTGTCCGGTGGCCGCGCCAGACTGCTGGGCGCCGAGTTGCCGACCCTGCCCGGGTCGATTACCTCAGGTGCGGGTACCGCGATGCTGCGTCCGGAGGCGATCCGGGTCCGCGAAGACCCGGACGGGCCCGCGGTGGTCGAGTCCGTGGCCTTCCTGGGGCCGACGTCTCACGTGTATCTGAGCCTGCCGGACGGTTCGCTCATCCACGCGCAGCTGCCCAGCTCCAGGGCGCGCGCGTTCAGCCCGGGTGTGGTGGTGAGCCTCGCGTTGGAGCGGGCCCCCGTGCTGGTGATCTAGGCCCCTCGCAGACGCTCACCGCTTTCCACCGGAGGGCGGTAACTTTCGTGCCCGCGCAGCCGTGGCGTGGAAAACGGCGGCGGAAAACGGCTCAGCCGGCCCTAAACGTCCTTGACCGGTTCGATGCCCAGATCGCGGTAGGTGACCAGCGCCGCGAACGGAACCCCGCGCTCGGCGAACCGCCCGGTTGCGACGTCGCCGCGGTCGACCATCGGGATCACCCCGGTGACGACGGCACCGACGGACGTCACCCGCTCATAGGCGATCTCGGTCGAACCACCGGTGCTGATGACGTCGTCGACCAGCAGCACGCGGGTGCCGGGCTCGAGCCGGGTGCCCTCGATCCACTGCTCCCGCCCGCGTGACTTCTGTTCCTTGCGTACCGAGAACCACGCCTTGCCGGTCACCATGGCGACCCCGTGGGCCAGCGGATCGGCACCCATGGTGAGCCCACCGACGGCGTCGAATTCGATGCCGCTCGCGGCCGCCAGATCGGCGACCGCCCGGCTCACGATGGCCATGCGCTCACCGGTGTCGATGGCGTACTTGCCATCGATGTAGTCGTGGCTCAGCTGCCCGCTGGCCAGCCGGAACGGTTCCTCACGGTGTTCGTAACCGCGGGTGCGGATCAAATCGAAGGCGGCTTGCCAGGTCTGCGGGCGCTCAGGCATACCAGCGATCGTATTGCACCGCCCGGTGCGGCCTCAGGCCTGCCTGGCGCGCCGGGCCAACTCGACTGTGGCCGCCCGTAACTCACCATAGGAGCTGGTCGGCGCGGCGTAGCCAACGCGAATGTAGGCCATCCCGCGTTCGGTGGTGACCCGCAGATCCAGGCCGTACCGGTCCGCGCCGGTGCACACCGCCGAGGTGGTGTCGGGGTAGCCGCCGAGGGTGCGGGCCATGTCGGCCAGCGAATCGGCGTGGTCGGCGTTGAGATGGGCGATCGCGCCTGCAGCCTGGGGCGCGACCGGGTCGGGTTCGGCGGCGGCATAGGACTCACCGGTGGCCGAGTCCATCCGGCCGTATCCGCCGACCCAGCGCACCCGCTGAACCCGTAGCACCCACAGCGAGAAGTCGCTGAAGTCGATGTAATAGCGGGCGGCGGCCACCGCGTCCAGGTGGGCCTGCCGGGCAGCGGCAACCTCGTCACCGGACGGCCGCTCGGCGATGCCGGCCAGCGTGATGCGACTGCTGGCCAACGGATCCGAGCCCGCGTCGGGGGCGACGATGGAGATGCTGGCCCGCGGGTCACGCGCGAGGTTGCGCCCGTGCTCGGCCATGTTCGACACGCACAGCACCGGCGCGCCGCCCAGGAGTCCGTAGGTGACGAACGACGCCCACGGGTCGCCGTCGGCGGTGAGCGAGGCCAGCGTGCCTGCGTTCGTCGACGCGGCGATCGTGCGGGCTTCCTCGGCCGCAGACGGACGTGCCCCCTCGGTGACCTCCGTCAGTGGGGGAGGAACCGAAGGGGCATCACCGGGGTTGCCGTGATCAGCCACCGAGCGCGGCGATCAGGTCCTTGATCTGAGCGGTCTCGGCCTCGGTCGCGGGCTCCTCGGCCTCTACGGCCTCGATGAGGTCCTTGCGCAGGCCGACGCCGTTGGCGGCTTCCTCCGTGGACAGCTTCGCGCGGCCGCGTGCCACGTAGAGACGCTGACCGAGCGTGGCGCCGGGGCCCTCGGACGCGGCCGTCATCAGCTCGTCGTAGCGGTGCCGTACGCCGCTGAGCGCGACGATGACGGACGGGGTGACGCGGCTGCGGCCCGCCGCCTCCGACAGCGACGTCTGCAGCTTGCGCAGACCGCTGAGGACGACCGCGGCGCGGTCGGCGTACTCAGGGTCACCGACCGGCGGTAGCGCGTCGATCGCTGCGACGTACATGTGCATCGCCGCATCGGACAGACCAACGATTACTGGTGCTTCACCGTCATTTGGTGCGGACTCACCCACAGGCCATCCCTCGTCGAATGTTCGTGATCGCCGGCCCATAGCCGACGAGGAGATCAAATGCGGGAAAAACGTAACCCGTCGCCGTCTCTTATTCAACCGTTAGTTTTTCCGCAAACACCTGCGCGTGGGCGAATCACGTTGCTGCAGGATCATTTCGGAGTCGCTATGGCCGTCGGCGGACGCGTGCAGGTGTCGGGAGCCGTTCGAGTGGGTACGTTGGAAGGCTGATGGACAACGTTCAGAACGGCCACTCGATGGTCGAGCATCCGACCGCCGAGGAATTCGTCCACGCCAGAACGCTGCCGACAGACCGCGACTGGTTCAAGCGGGCGGTTTTCTACGAGGTCCTGGTCCGCGCGTTCTACGACTCCAACGCAGACGGTGTGGGCGATCTGCGGGGCCTGACGCAACAACTCGACTACCTCAAGTGGCTGGGCGTGGACTGCCTCTGGCTGCCGCCTTTCTACGATTCGCCCCTGCGTGACGGTGGCTATGACATCCGGGACTTCTACAAGGTGCTGCCCGAGTTCGGCACGGTGGAGGACTTCGTCACGCTGCTCGACGGCGCGCACCGCAGGGGCATTCGCGTCATCACGGACCTGGTGATGAACCACACCTCCGACTCCCACGCCTGGTTCCAGGAGTCGCGACACAACCCCGACGGTCCGTACGGCGACTTCTACGTCTGGAGCGACAGCAGCGACCGCTACCCGGATGCCCGCATCATCTTCGTCGACACCGAGGAGTCCAACTGGACCTTCGACCCGGTGCGCCGGCAATTTTATTGGCACCGCTTCTTCTCGCACCAGCCCGACCTGAACTACGACAACCCCGCCGTGCAGGAAGCCATGATCGATGTGCTGCGGTTCTGGCTCGATCTCGGTATCGACGGTTTCCGGCTCGACGCGGTGCCGTACCTGTTCGAGCGCGACGGCACCAATTGCGAGAACCTTCCCGAGACGCACGCCTTCCTCAAACGCTGCCGCAAGGTCGTCGACGACGAATTCCCCGGCCGGGTGCTGCTGGCGGAGGCCAACCAATGGCCGGCTGATGTCGTGGAGTATTTCGGTGATCCGAACACCGGGGGCGACGAATGCCACATGGCGTTCCACTTCCCGTTGATGCCGCGGATCTTCATGGCGGTGCGCCGCGAGTCGAGGTTCCCGATCTCGGAGATCCTGGCCCAGACGCCCGCGATACCGGACATGGCGCAGTGGGGCATCTTCCTGCGCAACCACGACGAGCTGACGCTGGAGATGGTCACCGACGACGAGCGTGACTACATGTACGCCGAATACGCGAAGGATCCGCGGATGAAGGCCAATGTCGGTATCCGCCGGCGGCTGGCCCCGTTGCTGGAGAACGACCGCAACCAGATCGAGCTGTTCACCGCACTGCTGCTGTCCCTGCCCGGCTCGCCGGTGCTCTACTACGGCGACGAGATCGGTATGGGCGACATCATCTGGCTCGGCGACCGCGACAGCGTGCGCACCCCGATGCAATGGACGCCGGACCGCAACACCGGGTTCTCAACGGCCAACCCCGGCCGGCTGTACCTGCCGCCGAACCAGGACGCGGTGTACGGCTACCAGTCGGTCAATGTCGAAGCCCAGCGCGACAGTTCGACATCGCTGCTGAACTGGACTCGCAACATGCTTGCCGTGCGGGGCCGCCACGATGCGTTCGCCGTCGGGACGTTCCGCGAGCTGGGCGGCTCCAATCCGTCGGTGCTGGCCTATGTGCGTGAGCTCCAGGAGGAACCCGGTGTCGAGGGCGATGCCATCCTCTGCGTCAACAATCTGTCGCGGTTCCCGCAGCCCATCGAACTGAATTTGCAGGAGTGGAACGGGTATACGCCCATCGAGATGTCCGGCTACGTGGAGTTCCCCAGTATCGGCCAGCTGCCGTACCTGTTGACGCTGCCGGGACACGGGTTCTACTGGTTTCAGCTCCGCGAGCCCGAACAAGATCCTGGAGTACAGCAATGAGCGTCGAATTCGGTGACTGGCTCAGTCAGCAGCGGTGGTATGCCGGCCGCGGTCGCGAGTTGACCGCCGCCACACCAGGTTTGGTGGTCTCGCTTGGCGACGACCTCGATCTCATCTTGCTGAAGGTGTCTTACGCAGACGGTGCCACCGAGCGCTATCAGGTGCCGGTGAAGTGGGATGCCGACCCCCTCGACGAGTTCAGCTCCGTGGCCACGATCGGCAGTGGCGACGGCCGGACCGCCTACGACGCGCTCTATGACCAGGGTGCGGCGCGATACCTGTTGGAGACGATCGACCGTTCGGCCACTGTGGGCGAACTGCGGTGCAGCAAGGAGCCCGGCGCCACCCTGCCGCTGGACGCCCCGCCACGGGTGTCGTCGGCCGAACAGAGCAACACCAGTGTGGTGTTCGGGCAGGACGCCGTGCTCAAGGTGTTCCGCAGGATCACCCCGGGCGTCAACCCCGACATCGAACTCAACCGCGTACTGGCCAGGGCCGCCAACCCGCATGTGGCCGCCTTGCTCGGGTCGATGGAGATCGATTGGGACGGTGAGACTTTCGCGCTCGGTATGGTGACCGAGTTCGCCGCCAACTCTGCCGAGGGTTGGGACATGGCCACCGCGAGCACCCGCGATCTGTTCGCCGAAGGTGACCTGTATGCCGACGAGGTGGGCGGAGACTTCGCCGCCGAGTCCTACCGTCTCGGTGAAGCGGTCGCCTCGGTGCACGCCTGCCTGGCCGAGGAGCTCGGTACCGAGCGCGTGCCGTTCCCGGCCGAGCTCATGTCCACTCGGCTGGCGACCGCCGCGGAGGTGGTACCCGAACTGCGCCAACATGTCTCACTGATCGAGGACCGCTACCGCAAGCTGGCCGACGAGCAGGTGAGCGTGCAGCGGATCCACGGCGATCTGCACCTGGGCCAGGTGCTGCGGACCCCCGAGCACTGGTTGCTGATCGACTTCGAAGGGGAGCCCGGCCAGCCGCTGCAACTGCGCCGCAGCCCGGATTCCCCGATGCGGGACGTGGCGGGCATGGTGCGGTCGTTCGAATACGCGGCGTACGCCCGTCTGGTCGAGTTGGCGACCGAGGACGACCGGGCCCGCCAGTTGGCCGCCCGGGCCCGCGAATGGGCCGACCGCAACAGCACGGCGTTCTGTGAGGGTTATGCCGCGGTGGCCGAAGCGGATCCGCGCGAACATGGCGCTCTGCTGGCGGCCTATGAGCTGGACAAGGCGGTGTACGAGGTGGCCTACGAGGCGCGGTATCGGCCTTCCTGGCTGCCGATACCACTGGGATCGGTGGCGCGTCTGGTCGGCTGAGGCCGACCCGCTATCTTCATTAGTATGCCTAATCAGCCCACGCGCCGATCGGCGTCCGGTGGGCTGCTGATCGCGGTCCTCGCGGCCGCGGGTATCAGCGTCTCGCTCATGCAGACCCTGATGATCCCGCTGATCCCGCAGCTGCCCGCGCTGCTCGACACCAGCGCGGCGAACGCGTCCTGGGCGATCACCGCGACACTGCTGACCGGCGCCGTAGCCACGCCCATGCTGGGCAGGCTCGGAGACATGTACGGCCCCAAGCGAATCCTGGTGCTGTGCGCCGCACTGCTGTTTCTGGGCTCGCTGATCGCGGCCCTGACCACCTCGCTGATCCCTCTCGTGATCGGCCGCGGCCTGCAGGGATTCGGTGCGCCGGTGATCCCGCTGGGCATCAGCGTGCTGCGCGCGGCCTTGCCCGCCGAGCGGGTGGGCTCGGCGATGGGACTGATGAGCGCCTCGCTCGGGGTCGGCGGTGCGTTGGGTCTGCCGCTGTCGGCGGTGATCGCCGAACACTTCGACTGGCATGCCCTCTTCTGGTGTTCGGCCGCACTCGGCCTGGCCTCCGGCATCCTGTTCGTCCTGCTGGTGCCCGACCTGGAACCGGTGTCGTCGGACCATCGCTTCGACCCGATCGGCGCCCTGGCCCTGGGCGCCGCTCTGGTGATGCTGTTGTTGCCGATCTCCAAGGGCGGGATGTGGGGCTGGGGCAGTGCCACGACACTTGGCCTGTTCGCGGCCGCGCTGGTGACGTTCGCCGTTTTCGCGTGGTGGCAGTACCGGGCTCCCTCGCCGATCGTGGACATGCGGACCACGTTGAAACGGCCTGTGCTGCTGACGAATCTGTCGTCCATCGCGGTGGGTTTCGGCATGTTCGCGTTGTCCCTCGTGGGTCCTCAGCTGTTGGAGATGCCCCGGGAAACGGGATTCGGGCTGGGGCAGAGCATGATCGCCACCGGCCTGTGGATGGCGCCGGGCGGGCTGGCGATGATGGCGGCCGCACCGGTGGCCGCGCGGGTGCTCGCCGTACGCGGGCCGAAGCTCGTGTTGGTGATCGGCAGCGCGATCATCGCCACGGGCTACCTGGCCGGCACCGTCTTGCTCGGCAGCCCGGCCGGGGTCATGGTGTTGGGCCTGATCGTGAGCTTCGGGGTCGGATTCGCCTTCGCGGCGCTGCCCGCCCTGATCAACGCCGCGGTGCCGGTGTCGGAAACCGCGTCCGCCAACAGCATCAACTCACTGGCCCGCTCGCTGGGCACCTCGATGTCGAGCGCGGTGATGACCGCGGTGCTGGCCCAGATGACCGTCACGATCGCCGGGCACGCGCTGCCCTCGTTGCCCGGATTCCGGGTCGCATTGTTGATCGCCGCGGCTGCGGCTGCCGGCGCCGCCCTGATCGCCATGGCGATACCGAAAGCGCCCGAGAATGCCTCAGAGCGTGGCGATCTCGTAGCTGTCGAGCTGGCCGACCAGCGTCCGTAGCTGATCGGCGGACGAGCCCAGGGTGTGCTCGATCGCGGTCAGCCGGGCCGCGTAGTGGCCGACGGGGTATTCCGCGGTGACGCCGATGCCACCGTGCAGCTGGATCGACTCTTGCGCGATGTGCCGGCCCGACCGTCCGATCTGCAGCTTGGCGCGTGCCGCGATCACCGGATCGAGCTCGCCGTCGGCGATGGACATCGCTGCGTAAGTGCCCATGCTGCGCGCCAGCTCCAGCGACATGTACATGTCGGCTGCGCGCTGCGTCAGGGTCTGGAACTTGCTCAGCGTGACCCCGAACTGCTTGCGCTGCTTGAGGTAATCGGTGGTCAGCCGCAGCGACTCGTCCATCACGCCGACGGCCTCGGCGCACAGGCCGGCCGAGATCCGCACCAGGGCATTGGTGATGGCACCCGTCGCATCGGTGGCCTCACCCAGCGGCTCGGCGGGCGTGGCGTCGAAATCGATCTGGGCGCCGCGCAGGCCGTCGAAGGTGCGGTAACCCTGCCGGGTGACGTTCGCCGCGTCCACCAGGAACAGCCCGGATCCACCGTCGGGAAGGGCCGCGCTGACGATCAGCGTGTCGGCGATGTCACCGGCCAGCACCGGGTTCTTGGTGCCGCTCAACGTCCAGCCGTCACCGCTGCGCGTAGCGGTGGTCGTGAGGCCTGCCGTGCCGCGCACGCCCGGCTCGTCGTGCGCGAAGGCGAGGATCTTCTCACCGGCGGCGACGTCATCGAGAAGTGCTCGTTGGGCATCGGTGCCCACCTCGGCGATGATCGCGCCGGGCCCGATGGCCCCGTGTAGCACCGGCTCGGGAGCCAGCCGGCGCCCGATCTCGTTCAGCACCACCATGATCTCGATCTGGCCACCGGAGTCCTCGTCGAAACCCAGTCCCAGAACGCCGATCTCGGCGAGCTGTCCCCAGACCTGGCGGTCGAATCCGGGCTCGGACTCCACCACCTTGTTCCGCTTTTCGGTGTCGTAACCCGACAGCAGGTCCCGGGTGGTGTCGGCCAGCAGGGTCTGTTCGTCAGTTAGCTGAAAGTCCATGGCTCAACTCACAATCCGAGAATGGTGGACGCGATGATGGTGCGCTGCACCTCGTTGCTACCGCCGTAGATCGAGGTCTTGCGGTAGTTGAGGTAGTGCGGGGCGGCGTGCTGGGCCCACTCCGGTGAGGCGATATCGCCTGCCTCGTAGGGCAGCGAGTCGGCGCCGGCCACCTCGACCAGCAGTTCGGTGGCGGTCTGCTGCAGCTGGCTGCCGCGGAGTTTGAGCACCGACGAGGCCGGGCTGGGCTTGCCGTCGGCCGAGTCCGAGGTAACCCGCATCTGGGTCAGTTCCAATGCCAGCACGTCGTTCTCGGCCTCGGCCAGGCGCGCGGCGAACAGCGGATCGGCCAGTAGGCCGTTGGCGGTGGCGCGTTCCTTCACCTCGGCCAGGCGAACCTTGGTGCGGGCCACCTGGGCGATGCCGGTGCGCTCGTTGCCGAGCAGGAACTTCGCATAGGTCCAGCCCTGGTTCTCCTCGCCGACCAGCTGGTCGGCGGGCACCCGGACGTCCTCGAAGAACACCTCGTTGACCTCGTAGCTGCCGTCGATCAGCTTGATCGGGCGCAGCGTGATGCCCGGCGTGTTCATGTCCATCAGCAGGAACGAGATGCCGGCCTGCTTCTTCGGGGCCTGCGGATCGGTGCGGACCAGGCAGAAGATCCAGTCGGCGTGCTGGCCCAGCGTGGTCCAGGTCTTCTGACCGTTGACCACGTAGCTGTCGCCGTCGCGGATCGCGGTGGTGCGCAGCGAGGCCAGGTCGGATCCGGCCTCGGGCTCGGAGAAGCCCTGGCACCACCAGATGTCGAGCGCCGCGGTCGGCGGCAGGAAGCGTTCCTTGACCTCCTGGGAGCCGAACTCGGCGATCACCGGGCCGACCATGCGGGCATTGAAGGTCAGCGGCTCGGGGACACTCGCCAGCTGCATCTCGTCGAGCCAGATCTGGTGCTGGTTGGGCGTCCAGTCCCTGCCGCCCCACTCGACGGGCCAGTTGGGGACCGCGAGGCCGTGCTCATGGAGGATTTTGTGCGCGGTGACGATGCCCTCTTTGCCCAGGGGCAGGCCGAGCCGGTTTCGTTCGCGAAGCTCGGCGGGAATCTTCGTCGTGTAGAAGGTGCGCAGCTCATCGCGGAAAGCTGCTTCCTCCGGTGTGAGCGCCAGTTGCATGACCGTCTCCCTCTCGGTGGATCTGACTGCACACTAAACCACCCGGTTGGTTGGGCTTGCGAGGGTCCGCCGCTCTAACGCACCAGGCGGCGCAACAACAGCGAGGCGACCGCCACACCGAGCACCGCCGAAGCGATCAGCACGGCGATGTCGAGCGCCCAGTTGGTTGGGGTGCCGATCAGCAGCCCCCGCAACGCGTTGACCTCATAACTGAGCGGGTTGACGGTGGACAGCCAGCGCAGCCACGTCGGCATGATGTCGACGGGATAGAGCGCATTGGACGCGAAGAAAAGCGGCATGGTGATCGCCTGGCCGATGCCCATCAGCCGGTCCCGTTTGCGCACCAGCCCGGCCAGCGTCATCGACAGGCAGGCGAAGAATGCCGCGCCGAGGGCCACCACGGCCATCGCGGCAAGGATGCGTAGCGGATTGACCGTCATCGCGATGCCCATCAGATATGCCAGGGCCACCACCCCGAGCACCTGCACCACCGAGCGCACACCGGCCGCGAAGGCCTTGCCCGTCACCAGTGCGGAGGCCGGTGCCGGGGTGACCATCAGCTTGGCCAGGATGCCGGCGTCGCGGTCCCAGATGATCTGGATGCCGTAGAAGATCGAGATGAACAGGGCCGATTGGGCGATGATGCCCGGCGCCAGAAAGGCCAGGTAGGGCACGCCGCCGGTGTCGACGACGTGCATCCGGCTGAAGGTCTGGCCGAAGATCAACAACCACAGGGCGGGCTGCACCATGCGGGTGAACAGCTCGGTGCGGTCGTGGCGGAGTTTCTGCAGTTCGACGAGCGCGAAGGCCGACATCCGCCGGGCCATCGCACGCACCCGGCGCATCCCTCGTGGGGCCAGGACCAGAGCATCAGCTGACACGGCGGGCCGTCCTGCGAGTCGCGCGCACCTCGCGCATGCCGCCCGACTGTTGTTCGGCATCGGTCAGATCCGAACCGGCGTAGTGGCGGAAGACGTCCTCCAATGACGCGTCCTCGGCCACGGTGGCCTTCACCACCCGTTCCTTCAACTCAGCCGGGGTACCGACAGCCTGTAACCGCCCGTGGTGCATCAGGGCCACCCGGTCGCAGAGGGCGTCGGCCTCGCCCATGTAGTGCGTGGTGAGCAGCACCGTCATCCCGAACTCGGCCTGCATCCGGTCGACCTGGTTCCAGACGCCGTCGCGGGCGATGGGGTCCAGCCCGACGGTCGGCTCGTCGAGGATCAACAGCAGCGGGCGGTTGACCAGTGCCTGTGCCAGCTCGAGCCGGCGCACCATTCCACCGGAGTAGCTGCCCGCCACGGTGTCGGCGACATCGAGCAGCTGCATCGATTCCAGGGCCTGGTTCACCCGGTCTCTGCGTTCGGCGCGTGGAACGTCGTACAGGCGCGCGAACAACTCGACGTTCTGCCTGCCGGTCAGCGCCGCTTCGATCGAGAGTTGTTGCGGGACATAGCCGATGTTGTGCCGGATGTCCATGGTGCGGCGGGAGGCGTCGAGGCCGAAGATGCGCACCTCGCCCTGCTGCACCGGTGTGAGCGTGGTCAGTACCCGCACCGCGGTGGTCTTGCCCGCGCCATTCGGGCCGAGCAGGCCCATGGTCTCGCCGCGGTGAACCTGCAGAGTGAGACCGTCGACGGCGGTGAACGCGCCGTAGCGGTGGGTCAGCTGGTTGCAGTCGATGGCCGGGGAGGTCGCCGGGGAAGTCACTGCTCCCCCTCGTGCAGCAGCCGGGTCAGTTCGCTCATCACGTCCAATCCGTGTGCCAGGGCCTTGATCTGGCCGTCGTCGAGCTGGGCCAGGGCGGCGGTCAGCGCTGCCCGGCGGGCGGCGCGCGACTCATCGGCTATCGCTTGCGCGGGTGGGGTGAGCCGCAGACGGACGACCCGGCGATCCGAATCGTCGGGGGTCCTGATCAGCAGCCCGTCGGCCACCAGCCGGGACACCAGCGTGGACGCGGTGTTGGGCACCAGGCTGAGTTCGGCCGCCGATTCCCGCACCGAGATGTCCGGCCGACGGCCGACCAGGCGCAACAGCTCGCCCTGCGACTGCGTCAACCCGGTGGCGTCGAATCCACCGCCGGTGGACCGGCGCAGCTGCCTGCGGAACCGGCCGACGACGGTGAACAGCTCGCTCACCAGATCGCGTAGGTCCTCCATGCGGGCCACAATACCTCTGCTACAGAGGTATTGGGATGTGAGAGGTCTGCCGATGCGCGCGAAATGAATCGATGTAATCGGGGTGAAAGGCCGCCGGGATCCCCCGCAAGAGGCCGCAGCCGTGGCCACAGGGTAGTTGCCGCCGCTCTTCGGCTCGTACCCCCCAGCCCGCCCGGCCAGGGACATCGAACAAGCGCTCAATGTCTACTTAGGCGGCCACGGCTGCTACATGCTCAAGGTACCAGACTTCCTGGTTAGGACAGGGACATCCGACCGATGAGCAACGCTTTGAATTGACGTTCAATCTGATTCCGACTGCAGCACCAGGACGGCTCTCGCGTCCACCCTGACCGTGCCGCCGGCGCCGACGGCATCGCGTGTGGAGTTTGCCGAAGTGCCGATCGCCGGAACCCAGCGGGCCGCGAATTGTGCCGGTGGCAGGGCGAACTCGATCGGCTCGTAGTGGGCGTTGAAACACAGCAGGAACGAGTCGTCCACCACGCGCTGGCCCCGGACGTCGGGGTCGGCGATGCCCTGTCCGTTGAGATACACGGCCACCGACTTGGCATACCCGGTCTCCCAGTCCTCGGCGGTCATGTCCGAACCGTCGGGTGCGAACCAGGCGATGTCGGGAAGTCCCGCGCTGCCCGCCTCGCGTACCGGTCGGCCGTCGAAGAACCTGCGGCGCCGGAACACCGGATGCGCGGCACGCAGCGCCGACACCGAGCGGGTGAACTCGAGCAGATCGGAATCGGCACTGGCCCAATCGATCCAGGAGATGTCGTTGTCCTGGCAGTAGACGTTGTTGTTGCCACGCTGAGTGCGGCCCAGCTCGTCGCCGTGCGAGAGCATCGGAACACCTTGGGAGAGAAGCAGAGTGGCCAGGAAGTTGCGCTGCTGGCGGGCCCGCAGCGTGTTCACCTCCGGATCGTCCGACGGCCCTTCGGCACCGCAGTTCCACGACTTGTTGTTGCTCTCCCCGTCCCGATTGTCCTCGCCGTTGGCCTCATTGTGTTTTTCGTTGTAGGACACCAGGTCACGCAGCGTGAAGCCGTCATGTGCGGTGACGAAGTTGATCGAGGCGAACGGGCGACGGCCGGTTTGTTCATAGAGATCGGCCGAACCGGTCAGCCGGTAGGCGAACTCGTCGAGCGTCGCCGGCTCGCCACGCCAGTAGTCCCGCACAGTGTCGCGGAACTTGCCGTTCCACTCGGTCCACTGCGGCGGAAAGTTGCCCACCTGGTAGCCGCCCGGCCCGACATCCCACGGCTCGGCGATCAGCTTGACCTGGCTGACGATCGGATCCTGTTGCACCAGTTCGAAGAACGCGCTCAGCCGGTCCACGTCGTAGAACTCGCGGGCCAGCGTGGCGGCCAGGTCGAAGCGGAACCCGTCGACGTGCATCTCGGTGACCCAGTAGCGCAGCGAGTCCATGATCAGTTGCAGCGAGTGGGGATGGCCGACGTTGAGACTGTTGCCGGTTCCGGTGTAGTCCATGTAGTACTGCTTGTCGTCGTCCACCAGCCGGTAATAGGCAGCGTTGTCGATGCCGCGCATGGAGAGCGTGGGCCCCAGGTGGTTGCCCTCGGCGGTGTGGTTGTAGACGACGTCGAGGATCACCTCGATGTCATTGGCGTGCAATTCGCGCACCATCGCCTTGAATTCCTGGACGTGACCGCCGGGGGTGCCGGCCGAACTGTAGCGCGGGTCGGGTGCGAGGAAGCCGATCGTGTTGTAACCCCAGTAGTTCGACAAACCCTTGTCCACGAGTGTGGAGTCATTCACGAAGTGGTGCACCGGCATCAGCTCGAGCGCGTTGACCCGCAGCGCTTTCAGATGCTCGATGATCGCCGGGTGCGCGACCGCCGCGTAGGTGCCGCGCAGTTGCTCCGGAATGTCCGGGTGGGTCTGGGTGAGGCCCTTGACGTGCGCCTCGTAGATCACGGTGTCGGCGTACTCATGACTGGGCGGATGATCGACACCCCAGTCGAAATACGGGTTGATCACCACTGCCTTCGGCATGTTGGCCGCCGAATCGTCGTCGTTGCGGCGGCCCGGATCGTCGAAGTCGTAGGAGAACAGCGGCTGGCCCCATTCGAAGGTGCCCTCGATGGCCTTGGCGTAGGGATCCAGCACAAGCTTGTTCGGGTTGCAGCGATGCCCGGCCGCAGGGTCGTACGGGCCGTGCACCCGATAGCCGTACCGCTGGCCGGGCTCGATTCCCGGAATGAAACCGTGCCAGACGAACCCGTCCACCTCGGGCAGCGTCACCCGGGTCTCCTGAAGCGTCCCGGATTCGTCGGGATCGAACAGACACAGCTCGACGCGGTCAGCCACCTCACTGAACAACGCGAAGTTGGTGCCGGAACCGTCGTATGTCGCACCGAGCGGGTAAGCCTTGCCCCGCCACGTTTCCAAAGTCACAAATCGACCATACGGTGCTCGGCAGACTGCGGCCGGGCGAACCAGCGGCGGTAAGTTCGCCCTGTGATCACCAGTTCTGAGCTGCCGGAGTACCGGACCGTGCGGGTCGGCGTCGACAAGTCCGTCGCGCTGATCACGTTGGACCGTCCCCAGCAGCGCAACGCCTTCGGGGGCGGCATGCGCGAAGAACTGGCCGATGCCTACCTGCGCTGCGACGCCGACGATGCGATCCGGGCGATAGTGCTGACCGGTACCCCGCCCGCCTTCTGCGCGGGTGCGGACCTCGGGGCGGGGGAGCAGACCTTCACGGAGCCCGGCGAGGAGTTCACCGCGGCCGGGTTGGCCGTGCCGGCCTGGTCCCTGGGCAAGCCGGTGATCGCAGCCGTCAACGGGCACGCCATCGGAATCGGGCTGACGCTGGCATTGCAGTGCGACATCAGGATTTTCGCCGCGGAGGCGCGGTACGGCGTGGTGCAGGCCCGCCGCGGCATGGTGGGCGACGCCTACTCGCACTGGGTCCTGCCCCGGCTGGTGGGACTGGCGAACGCCGCGGAAATCCTGTTGACCGGCGCCACATTCGACGGGCATCGCGCTGTCGCACTCGGCCTGGGGAGCCGGGTGTTGCCGGCCGATCAGGTGCTGCCCGCCGCACTGGAACTCGCGCACGACATCGCGGTCAACACCGCACCGATGTCGGTCGCGGCCAGCAAGCGGCTGCTGTGGGATTCCTACGACCTCGACCGGGCCGCCGTCGGCACGAGGGAGACCGAGATCCACCGGCGCCTGATGGCACACGATGACGCCCGCGAAGGTGTGCGCGCCTACGTCGAACGGCGGGACCCGCGCTGGTCGGGTCGCCCCGTCGACCCGACTAGCTGATTTGCGCTCCGGCCGTGCGTAGTTGGTCGAGCGCCGCCGTCGAACTCTCGCTCGCCACGCCTGCCGTCAACCCGGTGATCACGCGGGTACGCAGCCCGGCCTTGATCGCGTCGGCAGCGGTCGCGGCCACGCAGTAGTCGGTGGCGATGCCCACCACGTCGACCGCTTCGACACCGCGCTCGGCCAGCCAGTCGGCCAACGTCGTCCCGGACTCGTCGACACCCTCGAAACCGCTGTAGGCCGCCGAATAGTGGCCCTTCTCGAACACCGCCTCGACCGCCGCCGGATCGAAGTCGGCATGAAAAGCGGCTCCGGGCGTGTCGGCGACGCAATGCCGTGGCCACGACGTCCGATAGTCGGGGGTGTCGGAGAAATGCTCACCCGGGTCGATGTGAAAATCCTTGGTGGCCACCACGTGGTCGTATCCGTGATCGCCGGCCAGCAGTGCGGTGATGCCACGCGCCACCGCGGCCCCACCCGCGACCGCCAGCGACCCGCCTTCGCAGAAATCGTTCTGTACGTCGACGACGATGAGTGCCCGAGTCTTGGACATCTGCATGATCCCGACGCTACCCGCCGAACAGCAGGTACAGCCCGGTGAAGGTGTAGCCGACCATCACGAGCATCGTCGCGAGCTGACCGGTGAGCTGGTGTGGTTTCGGCAGCAGGCGCAGTGCCCGGTCATGCGCCGCGATCACCCCGGCGACATGACCGGCCAGCACGAATCCGACCTTGAGACTGGCCAGAAGCGTCGGGTGGACCGACAGGAAGTAGCTGACCTGTAGGTCATGCAGCCCGAACAGCAGGATCACCGCCTGCTGGCCGCGCTCCACCAGATAGGACAGGTAGTGCGCGAAGACGTAGCCGATGACGATCGGGATGAGGGAATGCGCCATCAGACCGGGCAACTCGCGTCGCAGCCGACGGTCGACGCCTCCGGTGGTGCGGGTGGCGGCCCAGAATGTGGCCGCCACCGTGGCCGCGAACACCAGCAGGCCCGCGGTACGGATCAGGCTGGCGCTCAGCGGCGATGCCGAATGTGCGTCGACGAAATCGCGCCACTGGGGCATCGCCGAGAAACTGTCGAACGCGGTGGAACCCAGCAGCACCGCCAGCACGGCGACGAGCCCGGGCCGCACCGGCAGTGAGGGCAGGTGATCGAACGGATTGCCCAGCACCATCCGCCCGTCGTGGCGGCGCAGCGGCGAGAGTCTCGACACCACCGTGCTGTAGACCTCGAACGGGTCGGCGCTCTCCAACCATCGTTGCCCGAAGCACAATGCGCCGGTGAACGTCACCACCAGGTAGACCAGGAGCCAGTTACGAATGGCCGCAACGGAACCCGGGTCGGGGCTGGCCAGCTCCAGCCAGACGAACGCGAAAAGGCCGACGGCCGCAGGCCAGTAGCCGATGCGTTCCGGATAGTGCCAACGGCTGCGACCAGGCAGAAACCGGTACACCGCGCGGACGGGTGAGATCAGCCGCCACACCGGGCCGAACAACACCGAGGCCGCGACCACACCCACCCACAGCAGCACATAGAAGACCAACGGCAGCGGATTGGCATCCGCCGGCCGGGTCAGGGCGGTGTAGGCGACCCAACCCGTGAGGGCCAGCGAGCCGATACCGACGGCCCAGCGCGTCACCGCGGAATCCAGACTGGTCGTCACCCAGGACGGAAGTGGCAGGCCCGGCTTGTCCGGATCGAACCGGGGCTGCCGCCAGGCCAGCGCCACCACCGCAAAGGTGAACGTCAGCGTCCACGCCGCGCCGATCAGCGCATACGTGTAGGGAATCGGAAGATCGGTCGAACCGCCCAGACCATGGGCCAGTAGAGCGGTCGACGCGGGCGTCACTGCTGCACTTGCACGCTGGCGATCGTGCGGTTCAGGTGATGCAGCTCGATGTCGACGGTGCCCGGCACGTCGACGGTGAATTGGAACTGCTGGCCGTTGCGCGGCTCGATCTTGAAGCTGTGCTCGGGATTGGAGTGCACATGCAACTCATCGGCGGCGTCGCTGTTCACCCGCACCACGATCGGCTCGTCGGCCTTGCCCTGAAACTGCTTGTTGGTCGGGGTCACCTCACCGCCCTTGATGGTGACGTCGATCAACAGCCGGTTCGGTGCCTGCTGGGGGTTGGTCATGTCCGACGGATTGACCGTGGTGGCCGACGGGGTGGCCGAACCGGCTGCGCCGTCGGTCTTCTGAGACTCGCCGGAGCCGCCGCAACCGGCCGTCACCAGGGTGAGAGCAGACGCCAGGACGATGACAGTGCGTTTGAGGATGATCACGGTGAACCATCTTCGCTTGAGGACTCCGTACGTTCATCTTGAGCGTCATCACGCGGCTCCCCGCCGCCGCGGCGGTCGCGCATCGCCACGTACACCACCACACCCACCACGACGACCGCCGGAGCGAACGCCGGCAACGCCAACAGCAACGTGTGGTCAGCCTGGTAGACGGGATCCATCACGTCAGTCCGGCAGGTTCGCGGCCCGCGGCCATCTCCCTGGCGTTGATCCGGCCGGCACCCCAGGTCAGCCCCGCGATCAGAATCAGAGTGCACACCAGCACCACCAGAGAAGCCACGTTGTACAGCCAGGTCGGGTGGTCGAGGTTGCGCTCGCGCTGCAGAATCGTGATCTCCTGCACGAACTCCCGGTTGCTCGAGGCCAGCGCCGGCGTCTCGGTGGCACCGATCCCCGGATCGGCGGGCAGGAAGATCGGCACACCGGCCATGGTGTTTCCGTCCTGCACGCGCAGCAGGGTCTTCCAACTGCCCGAAACCGGGATGGGCCGCGTCGAGCGGTAATGGCCCGGGCCCGCCTTCTCCAGGCGATCGATCACCAGACCCCGATCGTTGTCCAGACCACCCTGCCACGCCAGGATCGACACCCACTCGGGGTCGTCGCTGATCAGATCGTCCGGCGTGATCTGCACATCGGCCGAGGCCATGCGCTGGCCGTTGCGCTCCGGCAGATCAGTCAAAGTGATGGTGGCACTGGCATTTTGCGGAACCTCGGTGCGCAGACCGTTGGCCACCGCACCGCCGATCACCAGCACCGTGGCCACCACGATGGAGATACCCACCGCGGGCCTGGGTAGTGGTTGCCCGGTCAGTACCAGGGCCAGCAGCGCTCCGCACAGACCCATCGCGATGGCCACCGGGATCGCCATCGCCAGCGCCTCACCCCACATGCTCGTCGGCCACGGATAGTGGTAGACCGCGCCGATCCACAACGATTCCAGCCACAGTCCGACGGTCGCCACGCCGAGACCGGACACCGCGCCAAAAAGGGTGGGGCGCTTGACAAGCGGGGTGAGTGCGATCAATTCGACCACCAGTGCCGGCCCGAGGTAGAGCGCGAACCAGCTCGTCGGCGCACCGAGTACCGGGCCGACGACGAGGGACACCGCCCCACGCAGGGCCAAGGCGAACCCGGCGGCGATCAATGCTGCGCCCGGGCCGAGCACCAGCCGGGCCGCGACGGCGGCCAGCGCCGCGGCCGCCGCGATCATCATCGGCTGCAGCACCAGGCGGAATTGTTCGACACCGAAGTCGTATTCGATCTGGAACACCGAGAGCCCGATGAACAGGCCGCCGAACGACAGGAAGTAGAGGAACTTGTTGAACTTGCTGTCCTCGGCCACGCCTTCCGGGCCCATCGCCACGCGGCCCTCGTGCTCCAACAACAGCACGGCGATCAGTGACAACCCCGCGCCGCCGATCAACATCAAATGCGTTGGCCCCCAGAGCGTGACATCTTGACCGAAGATGCGGTGCCAGATGTCGTCGAGCGGGAAGCCGATGAGTGCGTACAGCCCGCACAGCGCCATCAGCACGCCGCCCACCGGGGCGTACCAGCTGCGGGTGATCCGGATGGCGGCCGGACCGGGCTTGTCGTAGGGCAGCACGATGGCCATCGAGCCGGCGATGAACAGCAGAAAGAGCCCGATCAGGATGAAGTAATGCGCGGGGTTGGCCAGCGGGCCTTCGTCACGTCCTTTGCCGATGTGCAGGCTGACGTCCCAGATGAACCCGAACAGCGCGCAGATGATGGTCGCGGTGAACAGGAACACCTGCAACGCCACCCACGGCGGGCGGTGGAACTTGCGGCCCAGCCACTCGGCGAAGTCGTTCAGCCACGTGATGCGGCGGTTGCGGTGCAGGTAACCGATCCACAGCAGCGCCACGGTGACGATCATGGCGACCACCGACATGCCGATCACCTGGTCGAGTGCGGCACCACCGCCTTCGGTACCGGCAGCCGCGGTGAGCGTGACATTCGGTGAGCCCATCATGACCTCCGGTCGACTGGCAATCGTGTGACTGATGTTGCCAGAACCGGCCTGCTCGAAACAGACGTTCGGTCAGCTCCAGGGCGTGACGGGGCGCTCCATACGTTCGCCGTCGACAAATACGTCGACACGTTCGTCGAAGAAGCAGACGTGGTCGCGGACCTGCACCGCGTCGATCAAGGGTTCGTGGTAGGACCAGGCCAGATCGGCGGGGCCGCCGACGGGCGAATAGTAGGTGGCCCGGCCCTTGTACGCGCAGTACGTGACGGTGTTGCTGACATCGAGCGGGACGGTCACATCCGTGCGCGGAAGATAGTGCCGGGTGGGCAGCCCTGTCTCGAATAGCAGCATGGCACTGGAGGATTCGGCCAGCACCGTTCCGTCGAGCTCGATGCGGATGCGTCGTCGGCTGCGCCGGATGTCGATCCGGTGGAACGGGTCATGCGGATGCGCGACGATCGGCTCGTCCTCCTCGCGCCACTCGAAGGACGCGAAGTCGAGGATCAGGTAGTCGGCCAGCTCCGGATCGTCGGGCCGAAAGGCCGCGGCTGCGCCGGACTCACCACCGGCGATGACGTCGAACGAGGTCCCTGGGCAGGTATGTGCGGTGAAAGGTACCGACGGGTCGAGGAAGCCGGGGATCTCGTCATCGCCCACATCCCCGCCCGCCGGAACCAGTTGTGCTGTCAACGCCGAACGCGGCACCGCGTACGTCGGCACCGGCCGGCGCGGTTCCCACACCAGGATGGCAGCGCTGGTGTCGGCCACCGGCTCACCACCCAGGCAGACCCGAATCCGTTTGGCGGTGGGCTGGTATCGAAGAGTATCCAACGTGCTGCCCAACAGATCGGCCATTTTCACTGCCATGCGGTCATTATCGACTCCGACGGCGGCGGCTGTCTGCTACTTCACGTCTACTTCACGTCGACGTAGATGGTCCGCAGGGTGAGTGCACTGAGCGTGTCGGTGCGGCTGAAGTTCGGCCCGGGCCGCACGGCGACCACCGATGCCTTGTCCAGCGGTGCGGAACCCAGACGGTTGACGATCACCGTGTAGCCCTGGGACTGAAGCTCTCTGATGGTCTGCTCGGCATTGCTGGGGCCACTGGGCGCCGCCGTTGCGGCCCCGGCCGATCCGATGACTGCCGCCACCGCAACGCCCACGGCCGCGGCGACGATTCGTGACTTGGCGATGGTGTCTCGCACTGGAATGCGCCTCCTGTTGTGATTCGCGGCGTTTCGATACGCTGCGATATGTCCGGTAGAACCGGCAGCTCAGAAGCTTTAGTTCCGATGGCAGAAATTGATCGCATCAATGACCGGATCTGTGTGAAGCCAGCGAAATTGGCGGCCTTGCGGCTACGGCAGCGCGACGGGGTGACGTGCGGCCCGACAGTTGCGGTGGTGGCCGGTGCCGTGCTGGACCACACGTATCGCGAGGAGTTGCTGCATCCCGACGGCGCGGCCTGGTTCGCCGCGGAACAGGGCCGAATACACGCTGCCGTCAACCGGATCTGGCCGCGGCAACTCGGGACCACGCCCGCGGGGATGGCCCGTGCGCTGACCGACCACAGCGCGAAACGCGGAGTCACATACCGATGGCGGCGCTTTCGCGGCGCGGGCGACGCGTTGTCGGATGTGCGGAATGCCATCGCCGGAGGTTGGCCGGTGGCGATGCTCATCGGCGAGCGCGGAATTCCGCGGCACTGGGTGCTGATCCTCGGCGCCGTCGACGCGGACGGGGATGTCCTGGAGTGTTACGAACCGTCGTCGGGCAAGGTGCTGCCCGTCGATGTCGCGGCTGTGCGCGGTGCCCGGCTGACCGGGCTGGGATTTCCCCGGCCGTTCGCGTTCGTCGTGCCGCGCGACGGCCACTAACGTCAGGACATGGCCCGAAAGTATGCGACCGCCGACACCGTAGGTCTCGATAAACTCCTGGAGTTCGTGCGACCACGACATCACATGGTGCTGACCACGTTCCGCGCCGACGGCTCGCTGCAGACCTCGCCGGTGACGGGCGGGGTCGACGATCGCGGCCGCATCGTGATCGCCAGCTATCCGCAGCGGGCGAAGGCCGCCAACATCCGGCGCACGCCCCGGGCCAGCGTGACGGTGCTGTCCGAGGAGTTCAACGGACCGTACGTCCAAGTCGACGGTGAGGCCGAGGTGATCGGACTGCCCCAAGCCGTGGAGCCGCTGGTCGACTACTTCCGAGCTGTCGCCGGTGAGCATCCCGACTGGGACGAATACCGGCAGGCGATGGTGGACCAGGGCAAGTGCCTGATCCGGATCACGCCCGCGCGGTGGGGCCCGATAGCCACGGGTGGATTCCCGCCGCCCTGAACGCCGGGCGACGCGTTGCGTTGGCTAGCAGGTCAAACTATAGTCTGGACACATGTCCAGAGGGTTCGGAGTCGACGCGTGAGCGTGTATTCCCAGCTCAGCACGATTCCGGCCGTCGGGTGATCTGATTATGCGTATCGCGTTGCTGTCCTATCGGAGCAAGACTCATTGCGGTGGCCAGGGCGTCTATGTACGCCATCTGAGCCGCGGCCTGGCCGAACTCGGCCACGACGTCGAGGTGTTCTCCGGCCAGCCCTACCCCGAGGGCCTGGACCCCCGGGTCACGTTGACCAAGGTCCCCAGCCTCGACCTGTACCGCGAGCCGGACCCGTTCCGCGTGCCGAGGCCCAGCGAGATCCGCGACCGCATCGACGCCCTGGAGCTGGCCACCATGTGGAGCGCCGGGTTTCCCGAGCCGCGGACCTTCACCATGCGGGTCGCCCGGATCCTGGCCGAGCGCCGCGACGAGTTCGACGTCGTCCACGACAACCAGAGCCTGGGCTCGGCGCTGCTGAAGATCGCCGGCCTGGGACTGCCGGTGGTCGCCACGGTGCACCACCCCATCACCCGGGACCGAGTGGTCGAGATCGCCGCCGCCAAGTGGTGGCGCAAGCCGCTGGTCCGGCGTTGGTACGGGTTCGCGGAGATGCAGAAGAAGGTGGCCCGCAGGATCCCCGAACTGCTCACCGTCTCGTCATCCTCGGCCGCCGACATCGCCGAGGACTTCGGCGTGGCACCGAGTCAGCTGCACATCGTGCCGCTGGGGGTGGACACCGAACTCTTCAAGCCTGCCGAACACCGGGTGAGCGGTCGCATCATCGCCATCGCCAGCGCGGACGTACCGCTCAAGGGCGTCAGCCATCTGCTGCATGCGGTGGCCCGGTTGCGGGTGGAACGCAACCTCGACGTGCAGTTGGTGTCGAAGCTCGAGCCGAACGGTCCGACCGAGAAACTGATCGCCGAACTGGGCATCTCCGACATCGTGCACAGCTCCAGCGGGCTGAGCGACGAGGAACTCGCCGCGCTGCTGGCATCGGCCGAGGTGGCGTGTATCCCGTCGCTGTATGAAGGGTTCTCGCTGCCCGCCGTGGAAGCCATGGCCAGTGGCACCCCCATCGTGGCGAGCCGTGCGGGTGCGCTGCCCGAGGTGGTCGGCGACGACGGCACCTGCGCCCGGTTGGTGCGCCCGGCCGATGTCGACGAGTTGACCGCGGTGCTCGGCGAACTGCTCGATTCACCGTTGGAGCGCCGCAAGCTCGGCGCGGCGGGCCGTCAGCGAGCGTTGGACGTCTTCAGTTGGGAATCGGTTGCCGCACAGACGGTATCGGTGTACGAGATGGCCCGTGAGCGGACCAGAAAGGTAACGCAATGCTGACCGTCGATTTCGACCGCCTCGGCGTGGGCCCCGGCACCACCGTGATCGATGTCGGCTGCGGCGCGGGCCGGCACACCTTCGAGGCGTACCGGCGCGGGGCCAACGTCATCGGCTTCGACCAAAGTGTGTCCGACCTCAACGATGTCGACACGATGCTGCAGGCCATGCGGGAAGCGGGCGAGGTCCCGTTGTCAGCCAAGGGCGAGGCGGTCAAGGGGGACGCGCTCGACCTGCCCTACCCCGACTCGAGCTTCGACTGCGTCATCGCCTCCGAGATCCTGGAACACGTTCCGCAAGACGATGAGGCGATCGCCGAGCTGGTGCGTGTGCTCAAACCCGGTGGCTCACTTGCCATCACCGTGCCGCGTTGGCTCCCGGAGAAATTGTGCTGGCTGCTGTCGGACGAGTATCACGCCAACGAGGGCGGACACATCCGCATCTACAAGGCCGACGAGCTGCGGGACAAGGTCCTTGCGCACGGGCTCAAGCTCACTCACACGCACCACGAGCATGCGCTGCACTCGCCGTACTGGTGGCTCAAATGCCTTGTCGGCACCGAGAAGAACGATCACCCGGCCGTCAAGGCTTATCACCAGCTGTTGGTGTGGGACATGATGGGCCGGCCCTGGCTGACCCGCACCGCCGAGTCGCTGCTGAACCCGGTGATCGGCAAGAGCGTGGCACTCTATTTCCGCAAGCCCGAATTCAACGGGTAGGCCAGCGGTGCTGAAGTCTGAGATTCCCGGTGTGCCCGGAGTTCTGACGCCGGAAGACTGCCTGCAGACCGCGCGGTCGATCGCCGCGACCCAGGAATCTTCGGGAGCCCTGCCGTGGTTCGACGGCGGTCACACCGACCCGTGGGATCACGTCGAGAACGCCATGGCGTTGACCGTGGCCGGGCTGATCGAGCCGGCCCGCGCGGCCTTTGACTGGTGCCGCACCGTGCAGCGCGCCGATGGTTCGTGGCCGATCCAGCTGCGCAACGGTGTCGTCGAAGACGCCAACAGTGACAGCAACTTCTGCGCCTACGTGGCTACCGGTGTCTGGCACCACGTGTTGATCACCGGGGACCGGGCCTTCGCCGAGTCGATGTGGCCGGTGGTGACCGGCGCGCTCGACTTCGTGCTGGGCCTGCAAGCTTCGGGTGGCGAGATCTATTGGGCTGCAAGCCCATCCGGCCCGGTCGAAGAGGCACTGCTGACCGGCTGCGCCAGCGTGTACCACAGCATCCGGTGCGGGCTGGCCCTCGCCGATTACCTCGACGACCCTCAGCCGGAATGGGAGGTCGCCGTCGGCCGTCTCGGGCACGCCATCGCCGCGCATCCAGAGGCCTTCTCCGCCAAGGACACCCATGCGATGGAGTGGTACTACCCGGTGCTCGGAGGGGCACTGCGCGGCGCCGCGGCGCAATCCCGGATCGACGACCGCTGGGACGACTTCGTGGTGCCCGGGCTGGGTATCCGGTGTGTCGATCACCGGCCCTGGGTCACCGGCGCGGAGACCTGCGAGCTGGTGATGGCGCTGGATGCGATGGGTGACACCCGACGCGCTCACGAACAGTTCGCGGCCATGCAGCACCTGCGCGAAGACGACGGATCCTATTGGACCGGGCTGGTTTTCGCCGATGGCAAGCGCTGGCCCGAGGAGCGCACCACGTGGACCGGCGCAGCCATGATCCTGGCCGCCGACGCGCTGTCGCAGACCACCGCGGCCAGTGGCATCTTCCGGGGCGTGGGGCTGCCACGCGGCCTGGAGGGCGAATACGACTGCGAGTGCGTGGCGGGCCCGAAGGCCGGCGACCGCTAGTCCAGCTGCCCGGGTTCCCCGGAGGACCGCTGGAGAATCCGCATCGAACCCATCGCGGCGACCTCGTCGAAGGCGCCTGTCGCCAGCGCGCGCTGGTAGATGTGGAACGGCGCCTGCCCGCCGTCGGCGGGATCGGGGAACACGTCGTGGATGACCAGGGCGCCGCCCACCTCGACCCAGCGGGCCCAGCCGTCGAAGTCGCGCTGCGCGGCCTCCTCGGTGTGACCGCCGTCGATGAACAAGAAGCGCAACGGCATTCGCCAGCCGCGGGCCACCACGGGTGAGCGGCCGACGACGGCCACCACGTGCTCGTCCAGGCCGGCGGCATCGAGGGTGTGGCGCATCGTGGGCAGGGTGTCGAACAGCCCGGTCACCGGATCGACCATGGTCGTGTCGTGGTACTCCCAGCCGGCCTGATGCTCCTCCGACCCGTGGTGATGGTCGACGGTGTAGAGCACCGACCCCGTCTCCTGCGCGGCCGCGCCCAGCATGACCGTCGACTTGCCGCAGTAGGTGCCGATCTCGACCCCGACCCCGCCGCCGAGATAACGCACCGCGGCGTCGTAGAGGGCGCGGCCCTCGTCGGCCGGCATGAATCCGGTGACCTGCTCGGCAAGGGCGAACAGGCGCTCGGCGCGGGGCGGCAGTGCGGTGTCAGCGGTGCTCATGACTGCACAACCTACCGTTGCTGGTGAGTGGCGGTTGTAGTAGCGTCCGGACACGTGTCTGATGCGGCCCTGGAGTCGACGCGCCGCCGCCTGAGCGCCCGGCAGGCCGACACCGTGGAACGTCTGGGCCAAGCCGCCTTGCAACTGATCATCCGGGACGGATTCGCCGGGCTGACCGTGCGCCGGGTGGCTGCCGAGGCGGGCGTCGGGGCGGCGACCGCCTACACCTACTTCTCCTCCAAGGAACACCTCGTGGCCGAGGTGTTCTGGCGCCGCCTCTCGGCCGCGCCGCCGGCCGCGCACACCTCGGCCGACCCGGCCACCCGGGTGGTCGAGGTGCTGCAGCACATCGCGTCACTGGTGGCTGACGAACCCGAGTTCGCTTCGGCGGTGACCAACGCGCTGCTCGGCAAGGATCCTGACGTCGAGGTATTGCGTCAGCGCATCGGTGGCGACATCCGCGGCCGGCTGGTTGCCGCATTGGGTCCCGATGTGGACCTGGACATCATCGAAGCGCTGGAATTGTTGTACACCGGCACCCTGGTGTGGGCGGGCATGGGTTATGACCCATACACGGCTGTGACACAGCGACTGGAGAAGTCAGCGCGGTTGTTGTTCAGCTGAATTCGCGGTCATGATCGCCGTCGACGCGGCCACCGCAGGCCCGTGGATGTCGTGGATGTCGCGGCCGTCCTCGACGATCAGCGCGGTCAACTCGCGCAGCCCGCCGAGCAGGATGATGGCCATCGGCTCGGTGAGCCGAGGTAGGCCTGCCCGCTGAAAGCCGGCGCTGCCGCTGAGTTCGATGAGCAGATCGGTCAGCTCGCGTAGGGCGGCGCGCTGCAGCGGGCGCGCCCTGCTGCCCAGTGCGGGCAGTTCGCGGATCCAGCTCAGCGTGATGGCCGGGGCCGAGGCGATGTGGTCGACGTAGGCGCCCACCGCTTGCCCGATCTGGTCGCGCCAGGGCGCCTCGGGTTCGACGGCGGTCTGGATGCGCTCGACCAGGGCGGCATTGTTGGCGCGCAACAGTTCGAGGAAGCCGTCCTCTTTGGTGCCGAACTGGTCGTAGAAGGTGCGCTTGGAGGTGCGGGCGTGGCGGACGATGTCGGCCACCGTGGTCTCGCGGTAGCCCTTGTCACTGATCGCTGCGGCCAGCCCGTCGAGCAAGCGCAGCCGGTAGGTCATCGCGCCGACCCCCTTGCGTTGCCTGGTACCTGGGAGTACCGTACCTCATAACGATTGGTACCGCGCGGTACCAGGACTGGCTGGAGATGGTATGACCGAGCTCGTAGCTGCAGAGAAGACCACCGAGAACCTCACCGAGAGCGCAGCGTCGGGACGAGTTCCGCCGCCCGCCGGTCTGCCGAAGCCGTTGCAGGCCATCGGCTTCGCGCTGGCCAGGCGCTGGGTGGTCAAGCAGATCGCTCGCCGTCAGGGCGATGTCTTCAGCCTCAAGCTCCCGATCTTCGGCCCCACCGTGATCGTCGCCGACGCCCAGCTGGCCAAGCAGCTGTTCACCGCCAACACTGACGACGTCGGCAACATCCAGCCCAACCTCAGCCGCATCCTCGGATCCGGATCGGTCTTCGCCCTCGACGGCACCGACCACCGGCGCCGCCGCAAGCTGCTCACTCCGCCGTTCCATGGCAAGAGCATCCGGAACTACGAGCAGATCTTCGAAGAGGAAACCCTGCGGGAAACGGCGAACTGGCCGGAAGGCCGGCAGTTCGAGACGCTCGAACCGATGATGCGGATCACCCTCAACGCGATCTTGCGCGCGGTGTTCGGCGCCGATGGCGAGCAACTCGACGAGTTGCGCCGCATCATCCCGCCCTGGGTCACCCTGGGCTCACGGCTGGTGGTCGTACCCACCCCGACCCGGACGTACGGCCGGTTCAGTCCCTGGGGGCGGCTCGCCTCGTACCGCCGACGCTATGACGCCGTCATCGACCGGCTGATCGACCGGGTCGAGGCCGATCCCGAGTTCGACCAGCGCGACGACATCCTGGCGCTGCTGTTGCGCAGCACCTACGAGGACGGATCGGCCATGTCCCGCAAGGACATCGGAGACGAGCTCCTGACCTTGCTGGCCGCCGGGCACGAGACCACGGCGTCGACCCTTGGCTGGGCGTTCGAGCGGATCAGTCGTCATCCGCAGGTACTGGCCGATCTGGTGGCCGAGGCCGCCACCGACGACAACGAATACCGCCAGGCGACCATCCTGGAGGTGCAACGCAACCGCACGGTCATCGACTTCGCCGGCCGCCACGTCTACGCACCGTCGATCCGGCTGGGGGAGTGGGAGATTCCGCAGGGCCACTCCGTCATCGTGGCCATCTCGCAGATCCAGGAGGCCGAACGGGAGTTCGCCGACCCGGACCGATTCGACCCGCAACGATTCGTCGGCAGCCGTCCGGGTCTGGGCTGGCTACCGTACGGCGGCGGCACGCGACGCTGCGTCGGAGCGGTGTTCGCCAACGTCGAAATGGACGTGGTACTCCGAACGGTGTTGCGGCACTTCGTCATCGACACCACCACCGCGCCCGGCGAGAAGGTGCACTCGCGCGGGGTGGCCTATACGCCGAAATCGGGCGGACGCGTCGTCGTGCACCGCCGCGCCACGCCGCTGGGCACCTGAAGTCGCTAGCTCGTCGTCTGCCGCTTCGGCAGCTTCCAGCCCGCCCGTGGGAAGTGGCAGGTGTACCCGTTCGGGTAGTGCAACAGATAGTCCTGATGCTCGGGCTCGGCCTCCCAGAAATCGCCTGCCGCGGTCACCTCGGTGACCACCTTGCCCGGCCACAATCCCGACGCGTCCACGTCGGCGATGGTGTCCAGCGCGATGCGCTTCTGCTCGTCGTCGAGGTAGAAGATCGCCGACCGGTAGCTGCTGCCGACGTCATTGCCCTGCCGGTCCTTGGTGGACGGATCGTGGATCTGGAAGAAGAACTCCAGCAGCGCGCGGTAATCGGTCTGCGCCGGGTCGTAGACGATCTCGACGGCCTCGGCGTGACCCGGATGATTGCGGTATGTCGGGTGGTCGTTGCGACCGCCGGTGTACCCCACCCGAGTGGAAATCACGCCGGGTTGCTTGCGGATCAGGTCCTGCATGCCCCAGAAGCAGCCGCCCGCGAGGATCGCTGTCGAATAGTTACCCATGTGCCCCATTGTGCTCCGTGATTACCGTGGTGGTCATGCGTGCATTTGCAACCGTGGGGTTCGCCGGTTTACTCCTGATCGCCGGATGCCCGACCGCGGCCGCCGATCCGAACCCCGTCGCGGTGCCGGAGGTGCCGCCGGATCCCGCCCGTACCCTCTTCGCCGACAACCCGGCGATCGTCGATCCCCACCTGACCGAGATCGAATCTTTCAGCCGCGACGGCGACGGCCTGCGGGTCAACTTCACCGCGGGCACCCCGGACTGCTTCGGCGTGCACCTGACGACGCAGGAAACTCCCGAGACGGTCACGATCTCGCTTCTCGGCGGCACCCCACCGGAGGCCGTCGGCCGCATGTGTATCGCGCTGGCCGTGAACGGCACGGCCGAGGTGGATCTGCAGGCCCCGCTGGGTTCCCGGCGGGTGCTGGCGGTGTAGCGACAGGTCTCGACAAAGACCGGTAGAACGTGTTCTAGTTTTGGAGTGATGAACAGGTCTTTCAGCCGCGATGAACTCGCCGCTGCCTTCGAAACGTTCGAGCAGACCGTCGATCGGGCCGCGCAGACCAAGAACTGGGACATCTGGGCGGACCACTACACGGTCGACGTCGACTACATCGAGCACGCCGTGGGCACCATGAAGGGCCGCGAACAGGTCCGGCCGTGGATCTGGAAGACCATGACCAGCTTCCCCGGCAGCTACATGACCGCGTTCCCGTCGCTGTGGTCGGTGATCGACGAACCCACCGGACGCATCATCTGCGAACTGGACAATCCGATGCGCGATCCCGGCGACGGCACGATCATCAGCGCCACCAACATCTCGATCCTCACCTACGCCGGCGACGGCCTGTGGTCACGGCAGGAAGACGTCTACAACCCACTGCGATTCGCCTCGGCGGCCCGCAAGTGGTGCCGCAAGGCGGCCGAACTCGGGACCCTCACCGACGAGGCCGAGGAATGGCTCAAGAAGTTCGGGGGTTGAGGGCCGTGGGCGCCAAGCTGGTCATCGGAGCCAACGGCTTCCTGGGTTCGCATGTGCTGCGGCAACTGGTCTCGGCCGATGACGGCTCCGAGATCCGGGCCATGGTCCGACCGAACGCCACCACCATCGGAATCGATGACCTGCCGGTCAAGCGGGTCGTCGGCGACGTCTTCGACACCGCCGCCCTGCGCGAGGCGATGACCGGCTGCGACGTCGTCTACCACTGCGTCGTCGACGCCCGCGGGTGGCTTCGGGATCCGGCGCCGCTGTTCCGCACCAACGTGGAGGGCACCCGCAACGTCCTCGAGGTCGCGGCCGAGATCCCCCGCCTACGCAAGTTCGTCTACACCAGCAGCTATGTCACCGTGGGCCGCAGGCGCGGCAAGCGCTCGACCGAAGCCGACATCGCTGACGTGTCGAAGGTGACGCCATACGTGCGCTCGCGCATCCAGGCCGAAGATCTCGTGCTGCGATATGCGCGCGAGCGCGGCCTGCCCGCCGTCGCGATGTGCGTGTCCACCACCTACGGCAGCGGTGACTGGGGCCGGACCCCGCACGGCGCGATCATCGCGGGCGCCGCGTTCGGCAAGCTGCCGTTCGTGATGAGTGGCATCGACCTGGAAGCCGTCGGTATCGACGACGCGGCCAAGGCCATGCTCCTGGCCGCCGACCGTGGCACGCCCGGCGAGCGCTACCTGATCTCCGAGAAGATGATCAGCAATGCCGAGGTGGCCCGGCTGGCCGCCGAGGCCGCCGGCGTCGCGCCTCCACAGCGGTCGATTCCGCTGCCGGTGTCCTATGCGCTGGCCGCGGCCGGCACCGTCAAAGGCAAGTTGCGCGGCACCGATGAGCGTTTGTCGCTGGAATCACTGCGGCTCATGCGGGCCGAAGCCGAACTCGACCACTCCAAGGCCGTACGCGAACTCGGTTGGCAGCCAAGGCCTGTCGAAGAATCGATCGCCGAGGCGGCGAAGTTCTGGGTGAGCCTGCGGGCTGCCAAACGGGCCCAGAAGGGCAGCTGAACACCACGCCGAGAGGTGTTAAGCCACTGGGCGGCAAGCGGATTGCGGCCTAACCTGGCGCATATGACCGACAAGCTGAAAGTCGACCTCTCCGGGGCACCGCAGACCATGCTGGCGACCTTCTACGCCAAGGCGCTCGACGCAGGCATGCCCAACCCGATCCTCGGCGACAAGATGGCGAAGGCCATCGCCGACCGCATCGACTACGACTGGAGCCGCACCTCGATCACCGAGGCGACTTCACCGTCGGTGACCACCCGCAGCGCGCACTTCGACCGGTGGACCCGCCAGTTCCTGGCGGTGCACCCCGACGCCGTGGTGCTGCATCTCGGCTGCGGCCTGGACGGCCGATTCTTCCGGGTGGAGCCCGGTCCCGGCGTGCAGTGGTACGACATCGACTACCCGGAGGTCGCACACCTGCGTGAGCAGCTCTATCCGTCGGCCGAGAACTATCACGTCATCGCCGCCTCGGTAACGGATCCGGCCTGGCTGAGCGACGTCCCCGCCGACCGGCCGACCCTGATGATCGGTGAAGGCCTGACGATGTACCTCACCGAAGCTGACGGAGTCGCGCTCCTGCGGCGCATCGTCGACCGATTTCCTTCCGGCGAACTGCAATTCGACGCGTTCAACACCCTCGGCATCAAGGCGCAGTGGGTCAACACCGTGGTGCGCCGGTCGGGGGCCAAACTCTCGTGGGCGATCGACAAACCCGAGGACATCCTCCGTGCGGTGCCCGGCACCCGCTTGTTGGTCCGGAACTCGCCCTTCGACGATCAGGTGTTCAACACGCTGCCCTGGTACTACCGATTGATGCTGGCCGCCATGAAGCCGGTCCCGGTGCTGCGGTACATGGCGCAGTACCACCGCTACGCGTTCTGAGTCCGCGGCGGTTCGTAAAGCAAAGAGGGGCAGCCCTTTCCGGGCTGCCCCTCTTTGGCTGTTCGTGTCAGCGGCCGCTGTGGCGAACGGTGTTGTCCACCTTCGGAACCATGGGCTTGGGGTGGATCTGGTCCAGCCAGTCCAGGTGGTCGACACCTGAGGAGATGGTGACCGAGCTGGGCGCTGCGACGGGAGCGGGCTCCGCGGCCTGGGCCGGTCCGGCCAGCGCCAGGACGGCTGCGCTCAGTCCGCTGGCGGCGATGACGGCGAATCCGAACTTCTTCATTTTCTGCTTCTTCCTGCCTCGTCCGGCTGTTGATTTATGTGCTCTCTGTGCCGGTATGTCTGTCCCAACCCAGAGCTCAGCGGGACAATTTCCGTTGGCAGAGATTGATCGGCTCATGGCAGTAACAAGCATGGCCAAGCGAAATCTGCCAGTGCTCTGCCCGGGTTTGGGCCCGTGGGCCGTCGACCGATTGTTTGGAGAATCGTGTCAGTGGGTGGTGGCATAATCGAACACATGTTCGACCTCGACGCTGATGCCGATTGCGGTGCGGCGTTGATCGATGCGATCAGTGCCGGGGCGCGGGCCGAATCAGCAGCGATCGCGGCCCGACTGACCGCCATCGGGCAGTTGGATACCCTCCGGGAACACGAGTTGGCCGAGACGGTCTTTTGGACCACCGATCCGTTCGAGGAGGTGGCCGCCGAAATCTCGGCGGCGATGCGGATCAGCCGCAGCCGCGCCGGCACCCAGATCCACCACGCCCGAGTCTTGCGCGACAAACTGCCGCTGGTGGCGGCCCGGTTCGCCGCAGGGGACATCGACTATCGGGTGGTGCGCATCATCATCGCCCGCACCGAAACCGTCCATGCGTCGGTGTGGGGCCAGCTCGATGAGGCACTCGCGTCGCGGGCACGGACCTGGATGCGGCTTTCTGAACGCAAGGTGCGTGAACGAATCGATCAGCAGGTGGCCAAACTCGACGCCAACGGGGTGCGGGTGCCACCCGATCTGACCGAGGATGCGTTCGTTCAGATCGAGCCGGGCAGCCCGGGGCGGGCCACACTGTGGGCCAACGTCGATGCAGTGGATGGGGCGGCACTGGATCAGCGCCTCGATGCGCTGGCCAACACGGTGTGTGAGAACGATCCGCGTACTCATGCGCAGCGTCGCGCGGCGGCGGTCGGGCCGCTGGCTCGGCTGGAGGCTCAGTTGCGGTGCCTGTGCGGGCTATCGGAGTGCCCAGCCGCGCAGAAACGGGCGGCGGCCAATGCGGCGGTGATTCACGTGTTGGCTGAGCAGGCCACCGTGGAGGGCACCTCCACCAATCCCGGCTATCTACCCGGTCATGGCATCCTGCCCGCCCACAGGGTGCGCGAGATGGCCGGCACGGCGACACTCAAGCCGCTGCACGTGCCGGCTCAGCCCACCGAACCGCCCGAGCCCAGCGAGCCTGCCGACGCGCCTGAGTCATCCGAGCCCAACGAGGCGACCGATGCCAGCGAACCTGCCGGGCCCACTGAGCCGATTGAGCCGAGCACGCCGGTCGACGCATCCGAGCCGACCGGGTCCACCGAGCCGAGGGGGCCGGCTGAGACGACTGAACTCAGCGATCGCACCGGGCCAGGCGAGGCGACCGAATTGAGTGGGCCGAGCACGCCTGCTGATGCGACTGAACCAAGCGAAACCACTGGGACCGACGAGCCCAGCCAACCTGCCGATGCGGGCGAGCCTGGCTATCGCCCGTCGGCGGCACTCTCCGAGTTCATCCGGTGGCGCGATCTGACCTGCCGGTTCCCCGGCTGCGACGCCCCCGCCCAGCGCTGCGATATCGACCACAGCGTCCCGTACCCGCTGGGGCCCACCCACCCGTCGAACAACAAGCTCTACTGCCGGGCCCATCACCTGCTCAAAACTTTCAGCACCGGCTGGACCGATCGCCAATTACCCGACGGCACCGTCGAATTCACCGCACCCACCGGGCACACCTATGTCACCGAACCCCACGGCGCCGCCATGTTCCCCACCCTGGCCCAACCCACCGGGGACCTGAACCACCCCGACCCCGACGCGCCCCACCCCAATCGCGGCGCGATGATGCCGACCCGCCGACGAACCCGCGAACAAGACCGCCAAAACCGCATCTCAGAAGAACGCTGGCTACGCGCCGAACTCAACAACGACCTCGAACACGAACGCCAATTCCAAGCCTGGATCGCCGAACACTACGAACCACCACCACCATTCTGAGTGGTACCGCTCGACGGTTCACCCCTCGGCGCGCGCCTTGAGCCGCTGCAGGGTGAGCTGGATGTGCTCGGCGTTGGCGCAGTCACGATCGGGGACTCCGGTGGCCAGGCCCGCGACCTTCTTGAACCAGCCCGCACGGCGGTCCCAGGTCGATTCCGTCACCGTGCAGCCGCCGTCGGCTGCCACGATGTCGTAACGCCAGTGAGCGACCGGGAACACCATGGACTTCACGTCGAAGGCGAACGTCTTACCCGGCTCGGCGTCGGTGACGGTGCAGGTGGTGCTCCAGGCCTTGGAGCCGTTGCGGTTGTGCCCCTTGAAAACCGAACCGGGCTGGGCGGAGTTGCCCTTTTGCCACTCCATTGCGTGCGCTTCCTCCGCAATGGAGGCCATCGTGGACAGATCGGTGATGAGCGCGTACACCGCCGCGGGATCGGCAGCGATGGACACGGTGGCTTTCACGGGCACGGTCATGCGGTGATCGTAGTCGGGCGCCACTGGGGAATCCGTCGCCGTGGCCACGACGTTGTGCTGGTCATGACCGAGCGCCAGGTGTTGCAGCCGACCGCTGCCCACCCCATCACCATCACCCCGACCGGGCGTCGGGTCACTGTCACGGTAGGCGGCGCGATCGTCGCACAGACCGATGACGCGCTGACCCTTCAGGAGTCGACCTACCCAGCGGTGCAGTACATTCCGCGCACCGACGTGGTGTCGGAGACGCTGACCCGCAGCGCGTCGACCACCTACTGTCCGTACAAGGGTGAGGCGAATTATTACCACGTCGGCGGGATCGAGGACGCGGTCTGGACCTATGAGCAGCCGTATCCGGCTGTCGCTGACATCGCCGGTCACCTGGCGTTCTACCCGGACAAGGCCGTCATCCACCTGGCCTAATCTGGTGCGGTGCCCTCAACCAGCGTCGTATTCGAGGGCCCGGCCAGCCCGGGCCTGACGCTGGCCCCATGGCGGCGCGGGAGTGTCGATCCGTGCAATCAGGTCGCCGCCGACGGCACGATCTGGCGGACCAGCGCGATGAAGTCCGGTCCCGTCACCGCGCGGATCACCAAATCGGCCCCTGACACCGTGGACTGCGAGGCGTGGGGCGCGGGTAGCGCCGAGTTCCTCGACGGATTCCCGGCGCTGGTGGGCGCCGAGGATGACGCCGCCGGCTTCGACCCCGCCGAGCCGACTATCGCCGAGGCGCACCGCCGGGTGCCGCATCTACGTCTGGGCCGCAGCGGTCGGGTACTGGAGGCCTTGGTGCCCGCGATCATCGAGCAGCGTGTCTCAGGCATGGACGCTTGGCGGGCCTGGCGGCGACTGGTGACGAAGTACGGCGCCCCGGCTCCGGGACCGGCGCCGGTCGGGATGCGGGTGGCGCCTACCGCCGACATATGGCGGCGCATCCCGTCGTGGGAATTTCACCGGGCGAATGTGGATCCGGGCCGGGCGCGCACGATCGTGGGATGCGCGCAGCGTGCGGATGCCATCGAGCGGTTGACCGCCGAGCGGGCCGTGACGGCGCTGCGGTCACTGCCCGGGGTCGGCGAATGGACGGCAGCCGAAACCGTGCAGCGCGCCTTCGGAGACGCTGATGCGCTGTCGGTGGGCGACTACCACCTCGCGACCATGGTGGGGCGCAGCCTGCTCGGCCGGCCGATCGACGACGCGGCGATGGTGGAACTCCTCGAACCGCTGCGTCCTCACCGGCAGCGGGCGGTCCGACTGTTGGAAGCCAGTGGGCTGGCGCATAATCCGCGTTTCGGAGCGCGTCAGGCGATTCCGAACCTGCGCGCGCTGTAGCCGGGTGATTGTGCGGCGCCATTGTCGGGTACCCGGGACGGGACCGATCGTGAACCGAAAGGAACCGCAATGACCGCGTTCACCATTCCCGGGCTGACCGACAAGCAGGGCACCGAAGTGGCCCAGCTGCTGCAGAAGCAGCTCAGCACGTACAACGACCTGCACCTGACGCTCAAGCACATCCACTGGAACGTCGTCGGTCCGAACTTCATCGGTGTGCACGAGATGATCGACCCGCAGGTGGCGCTGGTGCGGGCCTACGCCGACGAGGTGGCTGAACGGATCGCCGCACTGGGCAAATCGCCGAAGGGCACCCCGGGCGCCATCATCTCTGACCGAACCTGGGACGACTACTCCGTCGGCCGTGACAACGTGCAAGCCCACCTCGCGGCGCTCGACCTCGTCTACAACGGGGTGATCGAGGACACCCGCAAGGCCATCGACCGCCTGGAGAAATTGGACCTGGTATCCCAGGACGTCCTGATCGATCACGCCGCCGAACTCGAGAAGTTCCAGTGGTTCGTCCGGGCACATCTGGAGAGTGCCGGCGGCAAGCTGGCTCATGAAGGCGCACCGACCGAACGTGGGGCGGCCGGCAAGGCACGGCGCAAGAGCGCGTAATTGGTTGACCTCAACCACCGTTGAGGTGCCAGGCTCGGTGATATGCCTACCTGGATATGCACCGGATGCGGTGTGGAACACCCGGATTCCGCGACCGAACCGGCGGAGAGCTGTGTCCTGACGTCCGAGGACGTATCGATCGAGGAACGCGGCGACCTGCCGCCGCACGGCACCTGGACCACGCTGGACGACCTGGCCGCCCAAGCGCACCACACCGAACACGTCGACCATGGCCGCGGAGTGCACAGTCTGCGGAGGGCCCCCAGGTTCGCCATCGGACATCGGTCGTTTCTGGTGCAGACCGCGCACGGAAACCTGTTGTGGGACTCGCCGAGCTACCTGGATGACGAGATCATCGGCATCGTTGACGGCCTCGGCGGTGTGGCCGCCGTTGCTGCCAGCCATCCGCACATGTTCGGCGCGCAACTCAGTTGGAGCAGGGCATTCGGGGAAGTGCCGGTGTATGTGAATGCGCTTGACGCAGAATGGCTTCCGTCCCCGGACCCGTTGATCGAGCTGTGGGACGAAACGTCCGAACCACTGCCCGGGCTGCGGCTGATACACGTCGGCGGCCACATGAGGGGCAGTTCGGTGGCGCTGACGGCCGACGGCACGCTGCTGGTCGGGGACACCATCTCTGGCGGTCTGGCTCGGAATTGGGTGTCGTTCCAACGGAACTTCCCCAAGCACATCCCGCTGTCCGCCGCGGTGGTGCGGCGGATCGTGGACCGGCTCGATGAGTACGACTACGACCGGCTCTACACCCTTGGCGGCGATGAGATCGACAACGCCGCCAAGGATGTAGTGCGCCGGTCAGCTGAAACCCACATCCGCTGGGTCAGTGGGGAGTTCGACCACCTGACCTGACTACTGCTCGAGCGCCTCGTCCCGGACCGGGCGGTCGGCCAGCTCCTCGGCCACACCGAACAGGAACGGGTACGCCAAGCCTGCGATGGCTGCCCCGACCAGTGGGGCCAGCCAGAATGCCCACAGCTGCGCCGGTGCCCCGTCGCCGTTGAAGAAGGCGACGGCCGTGGAGCGGGCCGGGTTCACCGACGTATTGGAGATCGGGATCGAGATCAGGTGGATCAGGGTGAGCGTCAGCCCGATCGCCAGACCCGCGAAGCCCTTCGGTGCGCGGTCATCGGTGGACCCCAGGATGACCAGCAAGAACACCGCGGTGAGGATCACCTCGGCGAGAAGCACCGCGACCAGCGAGTAGCCGCCGGGGGAGTGCTCGCCGTAACCGTTGGCGGCCATGTTCCCCGTGGCAGTCCAACCGTCCTTGCCCCGGGCGATCACGTAGATCACCACGCCGGCCACCAAACCGCCGACCACCTGTGTAATCCAGTACGGCAGGACCGCTGCCCACTCGACGCGGCGGGCCAGCGCGGCACCGAGGGTGACCGCAGGGTTGAAGTGGCCGCCGGAGATGGTGCCGAAGGCGTAGACGCCGGTGAGCACGGTCAGGCCGAATGCGAGGGCCACTCCGAGAAAACCGATTCCCAGGGAAAAGCCGTCGGAGAGAAACTTCGCGGCGAAAACCGCGCTACCGCAGCCGCCCAGGACCAGCCAGAACGTCCCGATGAACTCAGCTGCCAATCGATGTGACATTGTCGGCGTACTCATGGCGAACTCCTCCGTAGATGTGGTTCACCCGGAGGGTTTCACGCCAGTGCGCAATGGCAGCGTCGATGATGCGAAATTGAGTGCACACCGAAATTTACGTTGCCGTAGCGCAATCAGCGGTATGCGGTAAGCCTGGCCAGCAACGCGACCTTGCCGTCGTCGCCGATGGCCTGTGCGTCTGCCACACCCGAGCTGCGCCCGGTGCGCAATGCCCTTGCTTCATAACGGGATTCGATTCCGCCGCGGAACTGGCTCAGATAGTTGACCCGCAGAGAGGCGGTGCGCCAAGCGGTGCCGGTTCCGTCGCCGAGGGCTGCGGAAGCCACCAGCTCCAGCGCCGCTGCCGACACCCCGCCGTGCACGATGCCGATGCTGTTGTTCACAACAGGGTCTGGCAGCTGCCGCAACACCGCAGCCCCGCCACCGGACTCGGCGACCTCAACCGACATGCGGTCCTGCAGCGCGGCTGGTGGCGTTCCCCCGGTCGAGTCGGCGGGCCACGTGATGACGTGGCCGGGGGCGTGGATGTGGAAGGACCGCACCGTGGCCGTCCCCACCACCTCGCCGTCGTGCGTCAACTCGGACAGGCTCAACGAACCCGTGCCCTTCGGGCCGAACGGGCGGGCCGTCGCCACCACGGGCACCTCGGGTGCCGCCGCGATGAGGTCCATCGCGTGCGGGGTGAGTTCGATCGCCAGCTCGCTGGACACCGTCCACTCGTCGTCGTCGCGGCGATAGTGGTTGACCAGGCCGCCGACGTGGTCGATCAGCATGGCCACCGGGGCAACGGTCGGTGCGCTGGTCAGCGGGTTGAGAAGGCCGGCCACGGGGATCGAGGCCACGCAGCGGTCCGGGCTTTCCTCGAGAGTCTGGACTCCCATGCGGCCCAACGGGGTATTCAGCGGGTAATGCATCCGTTCAACAGTTACGCCCGTCACGGTGGCGCCATACCCCCTAGGGGTATATGGTGACGATATGACCACGACCGAACACGCGATGCATCAGCACGAACACAACGGTCATGCGGGGCATGCCGGCCACGGTGACCATGTCGCCCAATTCCGGAGGTTGTTCTGGGTCATGGCGGCGCTGGCCGTGCCGACCGTCGCACTCTCACCGATGTTCGCGATGCTCCTCGGCTACGACGTTCCGGACTTTCCCGGCGCCCGTTGGATATCCCCCGTGCTCGGCACGGTGATGTACGTATGGGGCGGCCGGCCGTTCCTCACCGGCGCGATCAGCGAGATACGTTCGCGCGCACCGGGAATGATGCTGTTGATCGGATTGGCGATCACGGTCGCGTTCATCGCCTCGTGGGGCGCGAGTCTCGGCGTGCTGCATCACGAGCTGGACTTCTGGTGGGAACTCGCGCTGCTGATCGTGATCATGCTGCTTGGCCACTGGATCGAGATGCGGTCGCTGGCGCAGACGACCTCCGCGCTCGACTCGCTGGCCGCGCTGCTGCCCGATGAGGCTGAACGTGTCGAGGGCGACGGCGATGCCGAGCAGGTGGTCACCGTGGCGCCCGCCGACCTTCGGGTCGGCGACCTGGTCATCGTGCGGCCGGGCGGTAGCGTGCCGGTCGATGGCAACATCGTCGACGGCGCGGCCGACATGGACGAATCGATGGTCACCGGGGAGTCGCGCACGGTTCGCCGAAGTGTGGGCGACGACGTCGTCGCAGGCACGGTCGCCACCGACTCCGGGTTACGGATCCGGGTGACCGCCGTCGGCGACGACACCGCACTGGCCGGTATCCAACGGCTGGTCGGCGAGGCGATGAACTCCTCGTCACGGGCTCAACGTCTGGCCGACCGGGCGGCCGGCTGGCTGTTCTGGTTCGCGCTGGGGTCAGCCGTGGTCACAGCCCTGGCGTGGGCGTTGCTGGGCAACCCCGATCAGGCGGTGGTCCGGACCATCACCGTCCTGGTCATCGCGTGCCCGCATGCTCTCGGACTGGCCATCCCGCTGGTCGTGTCCATCGCAACCGAGAGGGCCGCACGAGGCGGCGTGCTGATCAAGGACCGCCTGGCGCTGGAAACCATGCGCACCGTCGGGGCGGTGCTCTTCGACAAGACCGGCACCCTCACCAAAGGCGAGCCGACCGTGACCGAGGTGGCAGCGACAGACCGCCCGGAGAACGACCTGCTGGCGCTGGCGGCGGCCGCCGAGGCGGATTCCGAGCACCCCCTGGCCCGCGCCATCGTCGCCGCGGCGCGCCGACGCGGCCTCGACATCCCCGCGGCCGGCGACTTCAGCTCCTCACCCGCAGTCGGGGTGAGCGCCCTGGTCAACGGGCAGCGGGTGCAGGTCGGTGGACCCGCACTGCTCGAACAGGCCGGACAAGGCGCGCTGCCGGCCACCGCACAGTGGGACGGCGCCACCGTGCTGCACGTGCTGGTCGAAGGCCGACTGGCCGGGGCGCTGGCCCTGGCCGACGAGGTCCGGCCGGAATCCCGGCAGGCCGTCGATGCACTGCACGCGCTGGGCATCGAAGTGGTGATGATCACTGGCGATGCCCCTGCGGTGGCCTCAGCGGTGGCCTCTGAGCTGGGTATCGACCGCGTTTTCGCTGGTGTGCGGCCCGAGGACAAGGCTGCCAAGGTCGCCGAGTTGCAGCACGAGGGACTCAAGGTGGCCATGGTCGGAGACGGCGTCAACGATGCGCCTGCGCTGGCCGCCGCAGACGTCGGCATCGCCATCGGCGCGGGTACCGACGTCGCCATCGCCTCGGCCGGCGTCATTCTCGCGAGCTCCGATCCACGATCGGTGCTCTCGGTGATCGAGCTGTCCCGGCAGTCCTACCGGAAGATGAAGCAGAACCTTTGGTGGGCAGCGGGTTACAACCTGATCTCGGTTCCTCTGGCCGCGGGCGTGGCCGCTCCGCTGGGATTTGTAATGCCCATGTCGATCGGAGCGATATTGATGTCAGCGTCGACGGTTGTCGTGGCACTCAATGCGCAGTCACTACGTCGCCTCGACCTGCGGCCCGAGGCCGGCGTGCGCAGTGCCGCACGGGTCTCGGGACATTGACGAGCCAAATCTAAGAATCTGACTAAGCTTTCCTGCAAATATTCAACATCGATATAACAGCACTATAACGGGATAAAATTAGTTTTCTAGCAAACTCGAATGGCCGACGGGTTGCCCGCCGGCCCAGATGGGGGGTGGGTAGCCCACGGCTGGGAAAATTTGAAACCCTAAGTGCTGCAAGGTGATTCGCTGTTCAGACGGCGGGTGCGCGTCGGTGACCCAAAGCCGCCAACCGGGTTTCGTTAGGCTTAGCTAAGTTGGCATCTGCCACGGTTGTTGTCTTATCGTTTTCTCCACTTATGGCGTGTGGGACATGCCGTCGTCCAGTGCTGCACGGAGGCCACCCACGCCGAGCCGGCTTAACGCCAGCTGGACACTGCCCATCAAGCAGTTGCCGGCGAGGCAGAGCTTCATAGAAGCGTGTTGAAGGGCAAGGTGGGAATGGCGCCCAGCAAGGTCGGGCTGTACAACCCCGCATACGAACATGATGCGTGCGGTGTGGCGATGGTGGCAGACATTCACGGTCGCCGCAGCCGGGACATCGTGGACAAGGCCATCACGGCACTGGTGAACCTGGAGCACCGCGGTGCGCAGGGCGCCGAGCCGAACACCGGCGACGGCGCGGGCATCCTGCTGCAGGTCCCGGACTCGTTCCTGCGTCAGGTCGTCGATTTCACCCTCCCGCCCGAAGGTAGCTACGCCACGGGCATCGCCTTCCTGCCCCAGTCGTCGCGCGATGCGGCCACGGCGGCCGAAGCCGTGGAGAAGATCGTCGAGGCCGAGGGTCTGCAGGTGCTGGGCTGGCGTGAGGTGCCGACCGACGACTCCTCGCTCGGGGCACTGGCGCGCGACGCCATGCCGACGTTCCGGCAGCTGTTCATCGGCGGCGCCTCTGACATGGACCTTGAGCGCAAGGCCTACGTCGTGCGCAAGCGTGCCGAGCACGAGTTGGGCACCAAGGGCCCGGGCCAGGACGGTCCGGGACGCGAGACCGTGTACTTCCCGAGCCTTTCCGGGCAGACCTTCGTCTACAAGGGCATGCTCACCACCCCGCAGCTCAAGGCCTTCTACCTGGATCTGCAGGACGACCGGATGGAAAGTGCGCTGGGCATCGTGCACTCCCGGTTCTCCACCAACACCTTCCCGTCGTGGCCCCTGGCCCATCCGTTCCGGCGGATCGCCCACAACGGCGAGATCAACACCGTCACCGGCAACGAGAACTGGATGCGCGCCCGGGAGGCGCTGATCCGCACCGACGTGTTCGGCACCGACGGGCTCGACAAGATCGTCCCGGTCTGTACCCCCGGTGCGTCGGACACTGCGCGCTTCGACGAGGTGCTCGAACTGCTGCACCTCGGCGGCCGCAGCCTGCCGCATGCCGTGCTGATGATGATCCCCGAGGCGTGGGAGCGTCACGAGACCATGGACCCGGCGCGCCGGGCTTTCTATGAGTTCCACGACTCGCTGATGGAGCCATGGGACGGCCCTGCGTCGGTCTGCTTCACCGACGGCACCGTGATCGGCGCCGTGCTGGACCGCAATGGCCTGCGCCCCTCCCGGATCTGGGTGACCGGCGACGGTCTCGTCGTGATGGCGTCCGAAGCCGGCGTCCTGCCGCTCGACCCGTCCACCGTCGTCAAGAAGATGCGCTTGCAGCCCGGCCGGATGTTCCTGGTGGACACCGCCCAGGGTCGCATCGTCTCCGACGAGGAGATCAAGGCTCAACTGGCCAGTGAGCAGCCCTACCAGGAGTGGATCGAGGCGGGCCTGTTCCCCCTCGACGAGCTGCCGCCGGGAGACTACGTCCGGATGCCGCACCACCGCGTGGTGCTGCGCCAGCAGATCTTCGGCTACACCTACGAAGAACTGAACCTGTTGGTGGCGCCGATGGCCCGCACCGGTGCCGAGGCGCTGGGTTCGATGGGCACCGACACCCCCGTCGCCATCCTCTCGGCCCGGCCGCGGATGCTGTTCGACTACTTCCAGCAGCTGTTCGCCCAGGTCACCAACCCGCCGCTGGACGCCATCCGCGAAGAGGTGGTCACCAGCCTGCAGGGCGTGATCGGACCCGAGGGCGACCTGCTCAACCCGGGCCCCGAATCGTGCCGCCAGATCGTGCTTCCGCAGCCGATCCTGCGCAACGCCGATCTGTCCAAGCTGATCTGTGTCGACCCCGACCACGAGGTCCGTGGCCACAAGCACGGCATGCGCGCCGCGGTGATCCGCTGCCTGTACCCGGTCAACCGGGGCGGCCAGGGACTCAAAGAGGCGCTGGACAACGTCCGCGCCAAGGTGTCCGAGGCCATCCGCGAGGGTGCCCGCATCATCGTGCTGTCCGACCGTGAGTCCAACGAGACCATGGCGCCGATCCCGTCGCTGCTCTCGGTGTCCGCGGTGCATCACCACCTGGTCCGCGAGCGCACCCGCACCAAGGTCGGCCTGGTGGTCGAGGCCGGTGACGCCCGCGAGGTCCACCACATGGCCATGCTGTGCGGCTTCGGTGCCGCCGCGATCAACCCGTACATGGCATTCGAGTCGATCGAGGACATGGTCGACCGGGGCGTGATCTCCGGAATCAGCAGCGACCAGGCCAAAGCCAACTACGTCAAGGCCGCGGGCAAGGGCGTGCTCAAGGTGATGTCCAAGATGGGCATCTCCACCCTGGCGTCCTACACCGGTGCGCAGCTGTTCCAGGCCATCGGCGTCTCGCAGGAGGTGCTCGACCAGTACTTCACCGGGCTCAGCTGCCCGGTGGGCGGCATCGACCTCGACGACATCGCCGCCGACGTCGCCGCCCGCCACTCGCTGGCCTACCTGGACCGTCCCGACGAGCGCGCTCACCGCGAGCTCGAGGTCGGCGGCGAATACCAGTGGCGCCGCGAGGGCGAATACCACCTGTTCAACCCCGACACGGTGTTCAAGCTGCAGCACTCCACCCGCACGGGCCAGTACTCGATCTTCAAGGAGTACACCGCTCTGGTCGACGACCAGAGCGAGAAGATGGCCTCACTGCGCGGCCTGCTGAAGTTCCGCAGTGGTGACGACGGGGTGCGCCCGCCCATCTCGATCGACGAGGTGGAACCCGCGTCCGAGATCGTCAAGCGGTTCTCGACCGGTGCCATGAGCTACGGCTCGATCTCCGCCGAGGCACACGAGACCCTGGCCATCGCGATGAACCGCCTTGGCGGCCGGTCCAATTCGGGTGAGGGCGGCGAAAGCGTCGACCGCTTCGACCCCGACGAGAACGGCGACTGGCGCCGCAGCGCCATCAAGCAGGTGGCCTCCGGCCGGTTCGGTGTGACGTCGCACTACCTGACCAACTGCACCGACATCCAGATCAAGATGGCCCAGGGTGCGAAACCTGGTGAGGGCGGGCAGCTTCCGGGGCACAAGGTGTACCCGTGGGTGGCCGAGGTGCGGCACTCGACCCCGGGTGTCGGCCTCATCTCGCCGCCGCCGCACCACGACATCTACTCGATCGAGGATCTCGCGCAGCTGATCCACGACCTGAAGAACGCCAACCCCGGCGCCCGCGTGCACGTCAAGCTGGTGTCCGAGAACGGCGTCGGCACCGTCGCGGCCGGCGTCTCCAAGGCGCACGCCGACGTGGTGCTGATCTCCGGCCACGACGGCGGAACCGGCGCCACTCCACTGACATCGCAGAAGCATGCCGGTGCGCCGTGGGAGCTCGGTCTCGCCGAGACTCAGCAGACACTGCTGCTCAACGGACTTCGTGACCGCATCGTGGTGCAGGTCGACGGTCAGCTCAAGACCGGCCGCGACGTGGTAGTCGCCGCGCTGCTCGGCGCCGAGGAATTCGGTTTCGCCACCGCACCTCTCGTGGTTTCGGGCTGCATCATGATGCGCGTCTGCCACCTCGACACCTGCCCGGTGGGTGTGGCCACGCAGAACCCGGTGCTGCGTGAGCGATTCAACGGCAAGCCCGAGTTCGTCGAGAACTTCTTCATGTTCATCGCCGAAGAGGTCCGAGAGTTGATGGCCCAACTGGGCTTCCGCACCGTCAACGAGATGGTCGGACAGGTCGGCGCACTGGACACCACCCAGGCCGCCGAGCACTGGAAGGCCCACAAGCTGGACCTCTCGCCGGTGCTGTACGAGCCTGAGTCCGCGTTCATGAACCAGGACCTGTACTGCAGCTCGCGGCAGGACCACGGGCTGGACAAGGCTCTGGATCAACAGCTGATCACTCAGAGCCGCGAGGCGTTGGACTCCGGTACGCCGGTGCGTTTCAAAACAAAGATCACCAACGTCAACCGCACCGTCGGCACCATGCTCGGCCACGAGGTCACCAAGGCCTATGGCGGACAGGGACTTCCGCAGGGCACGATCGACATCACGTTCGACGGGTCCGCGGGCAACAGCTTCGGGGCATTCGTGCCCAAGGGCATCACGCTGCGCGTCTACGGCGACGCCAACGACTACGTCGGCAAGGGATTGTCCGGCGGCCGGATCGTGGTCCGCCCCGCCGACGAAGCACCGGCAGACTTTGTGGCCGAGGACAACATCATCGCCGGCAACGTGGTGCTGTTCGGCGCCACCAGCGGAGAGGCGTTCCTGCGCGGCCAGGTCGGCGAGCGGTTCGCGGTCCGCAACTCCGGCGCACATGCCGTCGTCGAAGGTGTCGGCGACCACGGCTGCGAGTACATGACCGGCGGCAAGGTCGTCATCCTCGGACCCACCGGCCGCAACTTCGCTGCGGGTATGTCCGGTGGTGTCGCCTATGTCTACGACCCGGCCGGCGTGCTGGGCGAGAACCTGAACACCGAGATGGTGGAGCTGGAAGCCTTGGATGCTGAAGACACGGTGTGGCTGCGCGACTTCATTGCCGCCCATGTCGATGCGACTGATTCAGCTGTGGGACAACGGGTCCTGGACTCCTGGGATCGATCGGATGGAGCGTTGAAGCACTTTGTGAAGGTCATGCCACGCGACTACAAGCGCGTGCTGGCCGCGATCGCCGAGGCTGAACAGCGCGGCGTGAACGTGGACGAGGCGATCATGGCGGCCGCAAATGGCTGATCCACGCGGTTTCCTCAAGCACACGTCCAAGGAACTCCCGTCCCGCAGGCCGGTCCCGCTGCGCCTCAAGGACTGGAAAGAGGTCTACGAGGACTTCTCCCACGAGAAGCTGCAGGACCAGGCATCGCGATGCATGGACTGCGGTATCCCGTTCTGCCACAACGGCTGCCCGCTGGGGAACCTGATTCCCGAGTGGAACGACCTGGTCTACAAGGACCGGTGGCGCGACGCGATCGAGCGGCTGCACGCCACCAACAACTTCCCGGAGTTCACCGGCCGGCTGTGCCCCGCCCCGTGTGAGGCGTCCTGCGTCCTGGGCATCAACCAGGATCCGGTGACCATCAAGCAGGTCGAGGTCGAGATCATCGACAACGCCTTCGACCAGGGCTGGGTCGTCCCGAAGATGCCCGACGTGCAGACCGGCAAGAAGGTCGCCGTCGTCGGGTCCGGACCGGCCGGACTGGCCGCCGCCCAGCAGCTCACCCGGGCCGGCCACACGGTCACGGTGTTCGAGCGTGCCGACCGCATCGGCGGCCTGCTGCGCTACGGCATCCCCGAATTCAAGATGGAAAAGCGCCACATCGACCGGCGTCTGGAACAGATGGCGGCCGAAGGCACCCAATTCCGCCCCGGCGTCAATGTCGGCGTCGACATCACCGTCGCGCAGCTACGGCTGAACTACGACGCGGTGGTGCTGGCCGGCGGCGCGACCGCGTGGCGCGATCTGCCGATCCCGGGCCGCGAACTCGACGGCATCCACCAGGCCATGGAATTCCTGCCCTGGGCCAACCGGGTTCAGCTCGGTGACGACGTGCTCGGCCCGGACGGCCAGCCGCCCATCACCGCCAAGGACAAGCACGTCATCATCATCGGCGGTGGCGACACCGGCGCGGACTGTCTGGGCACCTCGCACCGTCAGGGCGCGGCCAGCATCCACCAGTTCGAGATCATGCCGCGCCCGCCGGAGACCCGCGCGGACTCCACCCCGTGGCCGACGTACCCACTGATGTTCCGGGTGTCCTCGGCCCACGAAGAGGGCGGCGAGCGCGTGTTCTCGGTCAACACCGAGGAGTTCACCGGCGCCGACGGCCACGTGACCGGCCTGCGGGCACACGAGGTCAAGATGAACGCCGGCAAGTTCGAGAAGGTCGAAGGGACCGACTTCGAGCTGAAGGCTGATCTGGTGTTGCTCGCCATGGGCTTCGTGGGACCGGAGAAGGAAGGTCTGCTGACCAACCTCGGCGTCGAGCTGACCGACCGCGGAAACGTCTCGCGCGACGATAACTTCCAGACCTCGGTGCCCGGCGTGTTCGTGGCCGGCGATATGGGGCGTGGCCAGTCGCTGATCGTGTGGGCGATCGCCGAAGGCCGGGCCGCCGCCGCGGGTGTGGATCGCTACCTGATGGGCAAGTCCGCCCTGCCTGCGGTGATCAAGCCGACGGCTGCGCCGCAGCGCTAGCGCTCGGTCACGGGCTGACGAGCGAAAAGAGTTCGGTGCCGTCGTCGGACACGCGTACCAGGGTGTCTCCCAGCCTGGTGACGCGGCCGAAAGGTCCGTTCCTCGGGATCGACCACACTCGCTCACACGCGGCGAGATCCCAGGCATCGGCAAGCAGGTCAGACTTCGGATTGGACGGCGCGCGCACGGCCACTGTTCCGTCGGAGCCGAGATAGCCCGTGCTCACGTTGAATTCGCACGGTTCGCCCTTGTCGCCCGTCCGCATGTCGTAAGGCCGGTAGACCGTGGACTGGGTGACTTTGTCGGTCTCGCTGACCCACAGCGTGGTGCCGATCAGGTGGATCCTGCCACCGGATACGCGAAGCAGTCTTGCTCCCTGTGGGGTGTAGACCCCGTAGCTGTCTGAGTCTGCGATTCCGACCAGATTCTCTGTCACATTGCCGAGGGAGCCCTCGAAGCGTTTGTTGGTTGTGAGGTTTCCTGTCGTGTCGAAGAACTGAACGAAATCGCGGCCGGGCTTTTCGGTGAATTGTTCGGCGAAGCCGCCGTCGAAGAAAATGGTGTTGAGCCACTCGGTGCCATTCGGAAACTGTGGGTCCAGGATCCTGCCGTCGCTGAGGGAGAACATTGTTGCGCCATCTTCATGACCCGTGCCCTGAAACGCGACGTCGTCGTTGTGCTCGGCGACGATGCCGGCACCTGCCACGAACCAGGTCGTCTGTGCCTGCGGGCCAACGCCGTAGAGGCCTTCGTGTTTCGTAGCCGCGACCAGGAAGTTGCCCGCCTGTGTGGCAGCGAGCTTCTCCCAGATGCCCAAGCGCACATCCGTCGGTCCAGTGAACGTCAGCTCCCCGGTCGTGCCGTCGATCACCCAGGCAGTCGCTCGGAAGCGGTCATCCGAGATGCACACCACCGAAGCTCCGTTGAGGAAGCAACTTGGTGCAATCGTGGATGCGCTCAAGGAGACTGGTGGAAACAACCGGTGGCCGTCTGTGGCATCAACTCCCGTCAGCCACCACTGTGGAGTGGGCCCGGGGCCACTACCCAGGAGATAGGCGCGGGACGTTCCCGTTTCGATGATGGGTCCGGGCAAGCCCGGGTCGCCGACGGTGAACTTGGATCCCGGCGGCAGTCCCAGTGCGGCGATGTCGATCTTCCATCCGGCCACCGGTTTTGAGTGCATCGGCGCAAGGGCGACCTGCTCTGGAGGATTCCATTGCGACCTTGCCCAGGCTTCAGAGCCAGCCGAGAACCACCACACCATGACGCCGACGACGACCGCGATCACCGTTGTGAGTGCAGCGATGGCGAACGGCCAGCGCTTGCGGAGTTTGTGTAGCGCCGGTTGGGACATCACTCGTCTCCGTCGTCTCGGTACCGGGCGGCGAAGATGTGAGTCTTTTCAGCGAGCACCGTGTCGACCGATGGGATTCCAGCCCCGTGCTCCAAGTGGTTGCGGATCGACGTTCGATCCACGCCCAGTCGCTCCAGGATGTTCGAGAGAATCAAGCCCTCGGCCGACCCCATTTTTCTCAGAAAGCCTACCGTCGCGCACGAGCTACCCGACGCGGCAATTCATCCCACTCGGAAGCGGCTGGTCCGTCGCCGTCGTCGCCGAACGCCTGATCTTTGAGAGATCTCTTAATTAACTGACGTGTTCTGCATCACAGCGCCAACGCCCGCATGTCAGCCGCGGAATGTGACCTGGATCTCGGGCCGACCGCGTTTCACCGCCACATAAACCACATCAGTCACATCAGAAACATCCGACTATTTTTCGGCGTGGCACACACAGTTTGCCGGATGGCGGGTATCTAATGACGTGGTGAGAGTGCTGCGGTAACGTGGAACTACGGGTACAGCTACCAGTAAGTCGCAGGAGTGATCACCGTGTACATCAATCCGATCAGTCGGTCACGGATGACTCGTATTGCCTGGTCATTGTTCCGTCATCCGATGAAGAGCCGTGAGTTTCCGGCCAAGCAGGAACGCCTGGTCACGGCTGACGAGCTACTTCGATTCGGGGTTTGACAAGTATCCGTCACAGAACACAACGCCCTCGAACCGGCGCGACAGCGTCGATCCGAGGGCGTAGCTATATGCGTCAGCGGGTCAGCTGACCCGAATCCCGGATCGCCTCCGCCAGCGGCTCCAGCACAGCCGGATCGTAGGGCGGCGGCAGGTAGATGATTGCCAGGTCCAGTCCCTCGGCGCCGAGTGCGGCGGCCTCGTCGATGACCTTCGCGTAATCGCGGTCCTCACCGAGCCGGACGTGTGCCGACAGGGTGATCTCCTTGGGATCGCGGCCGAGATCGGCGCAGTGCGCGGCCAGCACATCGCGCTTGCGGGCGAACTCCTCGGGCGGACCGCCGACAAAGTTCCAGTGATCGGCGTACTTGGCGGTGATGCGCAGCGTGCGCTTCTCGCCACTGCCGCCGATGCAGAACGGAGGATGCGGCTGCTGCGGGCCCTTGGGCTCGTTGCGGGCGTCCTTGAGTTGGTAGAACTTGCCGTCGAACGTCGTAGTCTCTTGGCTCAGCAGGCCTTTGAGAATCTCGCACGCCTCCTCGAAACGATCGAAGCGCTCCTTGATCGAACCCAGTGCGATCCCGTAGGCGCCCGACTCCTCCTCGTTCCAGCCGGCGCCGATGCCCAGCTCCAGACGACCGTTGGAGATGATGTCGAGTGCGGATGCCATATTCGCCAGCACGGCGGGATGGCGGTAATGGATACCGGTGACGAGAACGCCGACCCGCAACCGCTCAGTGGCCTGCGCCAGCGCGGTCAGCGTCGTCCAGCCCTCCAGACAGGGGCCGGTCGGGTCAGAAAAAATCGGATAGAAGTGGTCGAACGTCCAGCCGGATTCGAAGACGTCGATCTTGTCGGCAGCTTTCCAGATGGCAAGCATGTCGGCCCAGGTCGTGTTCTGCGGGGATGTTTTGAAGGCGAAGCGCACGCCATCACAAACTAGTCGCGTCCGACGATTCATTCCTGATTTGCGCGACTACCAGGAGGCTCTCAGGCCAGTGGCAGATGCAGAGTGCTGAATCCGTATCTTCTATGCCATTTCGCCGCCGCAATCGGTAGTCTCAGGCGGGTAAATATACGAAATCCCCCGATTAGACCCATCTGGGAGTGAACATGAGCGAGTACGCAGTCACCGATCCGGCGACCGCCGAGGTGATCGCCACCTACCCGACCTCGACCGACGCCGAGATCCAGGCTGCGATCGAGGCCGCTGCCAAGACCGGCCGCAGCTGGGCCCGGACTACCACGGTGGCCGAGCGGGCCGCCCTCATCGGCAAGGTCGCCGCCCTGCACGAGCAGCGCCGCGAACAGCTCGCCGACGTCATCGTCCGTGAGATGGGCAAGCCGCGCGATCAGGCCCTGGGCGAGGTCGACTTCAGCGCCGCCATCTACCAGTACTACGCGGACAACGCCGAGAAGTTCCTCGCCGACGAGCCGATCACCCTGCTTGAGGGTGAAGGCAGCGCGGTGGTCAAGCGCGGCCCGGTCGGCGTGCTGCTCGGCATCATGCCGTGGAACTACCCCTACTACCAGGTTGCCCGGTTCGCGGGTCCAAACCTGATCGTGGGCAACACAATTCTGCTCAAGCACGCCCCGCAATGCCCCGAATCCGCCGAGCTACTGCAGCTGATCTTCCTGGAGGCCGGCCTGCCGCAGGGCGCCTACGTCGACATCCGTGCCACCAACGACCAGGTCGCCGACATCATCGCCGACCCACGGGTGGCCGCGGTATCGCTGACCGGTTCCGAACGGGCCGGCGCCGCAGTGGCCGAGATCGCTGGGCGCAACCTCAAGAAGTGTGTGCTGGAACTCGGCGGCTCCGATCCGTTCATCGTGCTGTCCACCGATGACCTCGACGCGACCGTGCAAGCCGCGGTCGAAGGACGGATGGAGAACACCGGGCAGGCCTGCAACGCCGCGAAGCGTTTCATCGTCGCCGAGAATCTCTACGACGACTTCCTGACCAAGTTCACCGACAAGCTGCTGGCCGCCGCCGACGGGATCGCTCCGCTGTCTTCGGAATTGGCCGCAGAGCGGCTCGAGCAGCAGGTCAAGGCCGCCGTCGATCAGGGCGCGAAGCTGACGTCGGCAGGGGAGCGCCGCGGCGCCTACTACCCGCCTGCCGTGCTGACCGGAGTCACCGAGGACAACGACGCCTACCGGCAGGAACTGTTCGGCCCGGTGGCCGTCGTGTACAAGGCGGGTTCGGAGGACGAGGCCGTCGAAATCGCCAACGACACCCCGTTCGGACTGGGCTCCTACGTGTTCACCACCGACGCCGATCAGGCCGCACGAGTGGCCGACCGCATCGATGCCGGCATGGTGTTCGTCAACGCGGTCGGTGCCGAGGGTGCCGAGCTGCCGTTCGGCGGCATCAAGCGGTCCGGCTTCGGACGTGAGCTCGGCCGGTTCGGCATGGACGAGTTCGTCAACAAGAAGCTGATCCGTATCGTCGGTTGACCGCGCGGCCCGCGGGGCACACTGGAGGCATGAGCGGCGTCCTGTACTTCGACGGCAACTGCGGCATGTGCACTCGCAGCGTCAACGCCCTGATGCGGCGGCAACGGACCGGAGAGCTGCACATCGAGCCGGTCCAGCGGGCGGGCACGGCCGAGCGGCTCGGTGTGTCAGCTGATCAGCTGACCGAAGCGGCATGGTGGCGGGACTCATCCGGCGAGGTGTACCGCGGCGCCGAGGCGATCAACGCTGCGCTGTCGGCCGGTATGGGGAGCCGGATTCCGTTGGGTGTGTACCGGATTCCCGGTGTACGGCAGTTGCAGAACGCCGCCTACCGCTGGGTGGCCGGCCACCGGTATCGGTTCCCCGGCACCACGCCGCACTGCGCGGCACGTCCGGGGGACTGCTGAGCATGCCGATGGATCCGGTGACGGCACTGCGCCAGATCGCGTACTACAAGGACCGCGCGCGGGAAGACCCGCGACGGGTGATGGCCTACCGCAACGCGGCCGACGCCGTCGAGTCGCTGACCGACCAACAGCGCGAGCGTTTGGGCGCATCGAACAATTGGCAGTCATTGCCCGGGGTGGGACCCAAGACCGCGAAGGTGATCGCGCAGGCCTGGGCCGGGCTCGAGCCGGACACCCTCGTCGAACTACGTTCGGCCGCCGTGGATCTCGGTGGTGGTGATATTCGCGCCGCGCTGCGGGGCGACCTGCATGTGCACTCGAACTGGTCGGACGGATCGGCTCCGATCGAAGAGATGATGCTGGCCGCGCGGGACCTGGGGCATGAGTACTGCGCACTGACGGACCACTCGCCGCGGCTCAGGATCGCCAACGGGCTGTCCCCGGACCGGTTGCGCGAGCAGCTCGACGTGATCGAGGAAGTCCGCGAGCTCGTGGCACCGATGCGCATCCTGACCGGGATCGAGGTCGACATTCTCGAAGACGGATCGCTGGACCAGGAACCCGAACTGCTGGAACGCCTCGACGTGGTGGTGGCCAGCGTGCACTTCAAGCTCGCCATGGACTCGGCATCCATGACCCGGCGCATGGTGAAAGCGGTGTCGAACCCGCACACAGATGTACTCGGGCACTGCACCGGTCGCCTGGTCACCGGCGGACGTGGCCAGCGGCCGGAGTCGAAGTTCGACGCCGAGAAGGTATTCACCGCCTGCCTCGACCACGGCACCGCCGTCGAGATCAACTCACGCCCCGAGCGGCGCGACCCACCGACCCGCCTGCTGATGCAGGCGCTCGACATCGGATGCCTCTTCAGCATCGACACCGATTCCCACGCGCCCGGCCAGCTCGAGTTCCTCGGCTACGGGGCCCAGCGTGCGCTGGATGCCGAGGTGCCGGTCGAGCGCATCGTCAACACCTGGCCTGCCGAACAACTCCTGGAGTGGGCCTCAGGCGGCTGAGGTGAACGGATTGTGTTCGGCGATCAGCTTTTCCATGCGTGCCTCGTCGAGCCGGACCCGGATCGTCGTGGCTTCCTGCTGGTCCCGGATCACCTTGGCGAGGGTGAATGAGCTTGTCACGAGGAACAGGACGGTCATCGCCAGGAACAGCCGCTGCCACAGATCCAGCGGCAGGAACAAGACCCCGCCGAGCAGACCGAAGAAGCTCGTCCCGAAGGCGATCGCGGCCTGGAGGGAGAAAGCGGCGGTGACCCTCGATGTGTCGTTGAATGCGTTCATGTCTGGCAGCCTGTCGTGGAACACGTTTCGCCGGATGCGTGAGACTACTCAAATCGCCTCGGTCTAAGCTCACGCGATGCACCCGGAACTCGGCATCGACACCGTCATCACCCTGCTGGCCGCCGGGCTGATCTTCCTGCTGTCCCTGGTCCTCGGGGTGTGGAAATACCGGCAGATGGCGACCAGTGAGAACCACCTGGCGCACCCGTACGTCGACATCGCGCACCGGGCCGCGCTGCTGTATTCCTTCGCGACGCTGCTCGTCGCGGTATTCGTCGAACTCAGCGCCTGGCCCACCTGGGTCAACCTGACGGCGGCCATGGTGCTGGTGTTCTTCTTCGTCGTCGCCATCGCCGCGTATATCGAGCACGGCGCCAAACGCGACACCACCAACCAGTTCGAGCGGCCCACCGCGGGACTGCATGCCGGCATGGTGGCACTGATCGTCGGCGAGATCGGCGGATTCGCCGTGCTGCTGGCGGGATTCATCGTCGCGCAATTCTTTTAGTACGGCGGAGGTTCAGTACGCGCGACTCTTTTAGTAGGGCAATGTCGGCATCTCCAAGCCGGGGTCACGCCCCACCAGTACCCCGCGGGTCAGCATCGCATTGCCGAACCGCTGCCGCACCTCGTCGATGGCGCCGTCGATCGCCACCGGATCCGGCTCGGAGTCGAACGGCAGCTCCAACTGCTGACTGCCCGCGTGGTCGATGTTGGACACCGCGAACCCGATCAGGGTCAGCCCGCGCTCGGCGATCACCGGCGCGGCGCCCGTGACCAACGCGCGGGCGGCCGCCAGCACCGCCTCGGTCGAGGCAGTGGCCCGCGGCAGCGTGTGCGACCGCGTCGCCCGGCCGAAATCATCGAAGCGCAAACGCAATACGACAGTGCGCCCGGTGCGTCCGGCGCCGCGCATGCGGCGGGTGATGCGGTCGACCAGGTTGACCACCACGACGTCCACCTCCGCGGCCGACATGGTGTTGCCGCGTCGTCCGAGGGCACGTTGGGCGCCGACCGAACTGCGACGTACTCCCGTCGTCACCCGGCGTCGATCGATGTTGCGCGACAACGCGAACAGCTGGCGGGCCATCGCGCCGCCGACCATGGTGCCCAGAGCGGACTCGGGCAGCTCCGCCACGTCGGCGACTGTCTCGATGCCGTGGGCATGCAGCTTCTCGGCGGTCTTGGCGCCCACACCCCACAACCGGCGCACCGGCAGCGGATGCAGGAATGCCAACTCGCGATCGGGCTGGACCAGCAACAGACCGTCGGGCTTGGCCACCTGGCTGGCCACCTTGGCCAGGAACTTCGTACGTGCGATGCCGACCGTGATGGGCAGGCCCACCTGCTCGCTGACCTGCTCGCGCAGCCGTCGGGCAATCTCCACCGGGGTACCCGACACCCGGCCCAGGCCGGACACGTCGAGAAATGCCTCGTCCACCGACAGGGGCTCGACCACCGGTGTCGTGTCATGGAAGACCTCGAACACGTGCCGGCTGGCCTCCGAATACGCCGACATCCGCGGCGGGACCACCACGGCCTGCGGGCACAGCGCCCGGGCTTGGCGCCCGCCCATGGCCGTGCGCACACCGAACGCCTTGGCCTCGTAACTGGCCGCCAGCACGACGCCGCCTCCGACGATCACCGGGCGCCCGCGCAGCGCCGGGTCATCCCGCTGCTCGACCGATGCGTAGAACGAGTCGAGATCAGCGTGCAGGATGGCCGCCTGCGGAGCAGGCGATTGAGCCTGAGCCTGCGCTTGGGACACGAACATATGTTCGCATAAGTGGCCGACGTTCTAGGGAGTCGCGCCGTAGATGCTGGTCAGCCAGATGTGGGTGAGGGTGTCGACCACTTTGTCGTGATCGACGGCAGGTTGTTCGGCGGCCAGGGCGGCCATCATGGTCCGCTCGTTCATCAGGTTGAGCGAGGTGGCCAGGTCCATGGCGGGGATGGTGTCCGCGGCCGCCCCACGCTGGCGCTCGGCGGTGATCAGTGCGGCAGTCAGGTTGATCCACTTCTGCATCAGCCCGGCCCAGAACGCGCGGAACTCCGGGCTGCTGTTGAGCGCCTCGGTGCCGGCACGCGCCGTCGCGGGATGGGAACCGAACGAGTCGAAGAAGATCTCGATGCCTCGCCGGATCGCTCGCCTGGGATCGGCGGGCATACGTTCCAGCGCACTGTCGAAGCCGGTGTCCGCGCGCTTGATCAGCGGGTCGATCAGCGACAGCAGCACGGCTTCCTTGGAGGGGAAGTAGAAGTAGAACGTCGGCCGGGAGATTCCGGCGCCTTTGGCCAGGTCATCGACCGAAATGTCGGCGAACTTCTTGGTCTCCAGCAGCTGCCGGGCGGTGGCGAGGATGGCGGCCTCGCGATCGTCGCCCGAGGGACGGGCGGCGCGGCGACCGCGCGGGGCCCGGGTTGTGCCGGAGGTTGTCACACCCAGCACCCTAACACCGCGTTGAATTTATCAACAGGGTGTTGACCCACTCAACACCCTGTTGATACCGTCGGTCCCATGACCGAACACTTCGATGTTGTGATCGTCGGCGCCGGCATCTCCGGCATCAGCACGGCCTGGCACCTCCAGGACCGTTGCCCCACCAAGAGCTACGTGATCCTCGAACGCCGGGAGAACATCGGCGGCACCTGGGACCTCTTCAAGTACCCGGGCATCCGGTCCGACTCCGACATGTTCACCCTCGGCTTCCGGTTCAAGCCGTGGGAGTCGGCCAAATCCATCGCCGACGGCCAGTCGATCTGGAACTACATCAACGAGGCGGCCGACGAGAACGGCATCCGCAACCACATCCGCACCGGCCATCGCGTGCTCTCGGTGGACTGGTCGGACGCGGACAACCGCTGGACCGTGGACGTCGAACACGATGGCGAAACCAAGCAGATCACCGCGTCGTTCCTCTCGGTGTGCAGCGGCTACTACAACTACGACGAGGGCTACTCGCCCGAGTTCCCGGGAGCCGCGGACTTCAAGGGCCAGATCATCCACCCGCAGCACTGGCCCGAGGACCTCGACTACAAGGGCAAGAACGTCGTCGTCATCGGGTCCGGCGCCACGGCGGTGACGCTGATCCCGTCACTGGTGAACGGCGGCGTGGGCCACGTGACGATGCTGCAGCGCTCGCCCACCTACATCGGCTCGCTGCCGTTGGAGGATCCGGTCGCCCTGCGGACCAACAAGTACCTTCCGAAGCATTTGGCGCACTTCGTCAACCGGTGGAAGCAGATCGGTTACAGCACCGGGCAGTACCAGGTCGCCCGCAATTTCCCGGCGGTCTTCAAGAAGGTGCTGCGCCGGATGGCCGAGCGCCGGTTGCCCGAGGGCTTCGACTACGACAAGCACTTCAGCCCGCGCTACAACCCGTGGGACGAGCGAGTCTGCCTGGCGCCCAACGGCGATCTGTTCAAGGCCATCCGCTCGGGCAAGGCCGGCGTCGTCACCGACACCATCGAGACCTTCACCGAAACCGGCATCAAGTTGAACTCCGGTGAGGAGCTGGCCGCCGACATCATCGTCACCGCAACGGGTCTGAACATGCAGTTGTTCGGCGGCGCGACGGCGAAACGCAACGGCGAACCGATCGACCTGACCGAATCCATGACCTACAAGGGCCTCATGCTCTCCGGTGTGCCCAACATGGCGATCACCTTCGGCTACACCAACGCGTCCTGGACGCTGAAGGCCGACCTGGTGTCCGAGTTCATCTGCCGCCTGCTGAACTACATGGACGCCAACGGTTTTGACCGTGTCGAGCCGCAGCACCCCGGTGACGCCGTCGACGAGCTGCCCTTCATGGACTTCACTCCCGGCTACTTCCGGCGGGCCATGGACACCCTGCCGAAGTCGGGTTCGGAAGCGCCGTGGAAGCTCAAGCAGAACTACTTCTTCGACATGCGCACCATCCGGTACGGCAAGGTCGACGAGGATTCGCTGCACTTCACCAAACACCGTGCCGCAGTGAAGGTGTAACCCGACCAGACGAGAAAAGCCCCCACGTCAAGGTGGGGGCTTTTCCGTGCCGGTCTCACGGAGCGACGACGACGATCCCGTCTTCGTCGGCGTAGGCGATCTCACCCGGAACGAAGGTGACCCCGCCGAAGCTGACCTCGACGTCGCGTTCACCCTCGCCCGTCTTGGTGCCCTTGCGCGGATTGGTGCCCAGCGCCTTGATGCCGACGTCGATGGTGCGCAACGCAGCCGCATCGCGCACCGCGCCGTGCACGATCACCCCGGACCAGCCGTTGTCGGCGGCCAGCCCGGCGATGATGTCGCCGACCAGCGCGGTGTGCAGCGACCCGCTGCCGTCGACCACCAGCACCCCGCCGTCACCGGGGGTGGACAGGATCGACTTGAGCAAGGCGTTGTCCTGGAAGCAGCGCACGGTGGTGATCGGCCCGGCGAACATCGTCCTGCCGCCGTAGTTGCCCAGCTGCAGATCGCAGCTGCGGACATCGGGGTAGATCTCGTCGACCAGATCAGCGGTGGCGCGCGGTTCGATACTCACCCGGCGATTATCGCAGCCGGCTATCCCGCGACGCTTTGCACGATGATGTCGTGCACGAACTGGGCCAGCCCGGGCTCGGCCTCGTCGTAGTAGCGGGCGAACCGCTCATCCTCCACATAGATGTTGGCCAGGCAGACATGCATGTCGTCGCTGCAGTCGTAGAACCGGGAGATGTTGGCGCGGTGCCGGGCGGCCAGCTCGTCGGCCTGCACCGACCCGGGGCGTACCCCGGCGCGCTTCCCCTCGGCCAGCGCGTCCAGCAGCGCGTCGTTCTCGGCCTTGAATTCGATCCAGTCCTGCTTGGTCATCTGCGCGGTACGTTGCCGGGACTGCCTCCATTCCTCGGTCTCGCCCCAGCGCTCGCGGGCCTCGTCGTCGTGCTCGTCGAAAACGGCACTGCCGAAAATCTCCACCTGCTCCTCGGCGGTGAGCTGAATTCCTCTGTCGTGGGCGCTCATCAATTCCTCCACTGCCTTGATGGTCTGCTGTAACTGCTCGGTCTGATCGCACAGCAGGCTGTGCTGGCGTCGCAGGTGGGCGAGCACGTCGGCATCGGGATCGTCGAGCAGGGACCGGATCGCCTCCAGCGCCAGCCCGGCGGACCGGTACACCAGCACCAGGTGCAAACGCTCCACATCGGCGTCGGTGTAGCCGCGGTAACCCGCCGCGGTACGCACGCTGGGCACCACCAGACCGATGTGGTCGTAGTGATGCAGGGTCCGCACCGAGATATCCGTCAGCGCGGCGACCGCGCCGACAGATCTCACCTGTGGATCCGCGTGCATGAGGCCACTATCGACCCTGACGTCGCGTCAGGGTCAAACTGCGGTCAGCTGTCCTCGGAATGGCGTCGGCTGAGCAACACCAGGAGCACGGCCAAAACACCCACCGCGACTGCCGCGGCCAGCGGCAGCTTGGACGACGGACTCTCGCTCACCGGGACCGGCACCGGGCCGGACACCGGGTTGACGGCCGAGGTGACAGTCGACTTGGCTTGTGCCGCAGCCTCTTTGGCGGCTGCGGTGACATCCGGCGACGGGGTGACATCCGGCGACGGAGTGACGGGGGCCGGGGCCGCCTTGGCAGGGGCCGCCTTGGCCGGGGGTGGGGTGGCCGGCGGGGCAGGCTGAGCCTTCTTGGCCGGGGCCTTCTTCGCAGGAGCTTTCTTGGCGGCCTTGGCAGGAGCCTTCTTCGCAGCGGCCTTCTTGGCCGGGGCCTTTTTCGCCGGGGCCTTCTTGGCCGGCGGAGGACCGGGCTTCGGTGGAGCAGGATCCGCGCCGGCCGCCGACGCCTCGGCCGCCTCGGCTGCGGGCTTCTCGGCGGGTTGATCCTGCTGCTCTGCCATCTGGCTGCTCCTTCGCAGTATCCGGTGTTCCTGTGGGCCGGCAGTGTTTCCCATCATGCCAGGCGCCGCATCGGTCAACCCGTGACGGCCAGAGCCGCGGCAAGGGTGACCGCAACAGCCATCATGCCCAACTCCACCAGCGCGCGGTTCTGCGACAAGGCCGCGCTACTTCGGTGCGCCCGCGCCGCGGGCAGCCACCGCGACCGGTTTCGCCAGGCCAGCGTCAACAGCGCCACGGTCACGACGACCTTGGCCGTCAGCACCCGGCCATAGCCGGTGGCCCACAGCTCGGCCGGAGAATTCAACTTGACGGCCGCGCCGGCCACACCGGCGATCAGCAGCATCCCTACGCAGCCCAGGGACAGCTGCGAGAACCGGGGCAACACCCTGGCCCACTGACCGCGATGCGTCACGGTCAGCACCAGCGCCGCCAGGACGCCGCACCACACGGCAGCGGCCAGAGCGTGCACCGCGACAGCCATCCCACCGATCGGGCTCTCCGAAAGGTGCCCGGTCAGAGTCCTGGCGGCCATTCCGACGGCGGCGACTCCGGCCGTCGCGGCCGTGGTGGTGGCGCCTCGCGGAACGACGATCGCCACCACACCGACGATCAGTGCCGCCGCGATACCGACCAGACCCGAACGTCCGGCAGCGGTGTGCAGCCCGAAGTCCGTCAGAGTGTGCACACCGATCTGCCAGAACCCGACCCCGGCCGTCTGCGCTGCCTCGACGGTCAATCGCACGAGCTCGGCCGCCAGCCAGATCGCCGCGGCAAGGGCGAGTGGCCCGGCCGCCCTCCGGCCCAACTCGGTGCGGTAGCGGTCGGATTCGAGCAGCGGCAGCACGGCCAGGCCGAGAGTGACGATGGCGGCACAGTCGGCCACCGCCCGGATCAGCGCGCCGGTCACCGTTGTCGCCGCACCGCCCACCAAGCTCCGCCGCCGACGAGCACGACGGCAACCAGCACGAAGGGCCACACCACGATGCCGCCGTCGGACTCAGCGGGTGAGGAGGCCGCGGGCCCTGGCGTGCCCGCACCGGCGACGGTCAGATCGAACGACCATGAACCCGAGATCACATGCCCGTCGGCCGAGGTCACCCGGTAGTTCACCGTGTAGGTACCGGCCGGGCCGAGCGGGCGGACCCCGACGCTGATCACCGCACCGGCGACCAACGGATCACCCTCGGACCACAGGTTGTGGTCCGGCCCGACGACGGTCATGTTGGCGAAGGCCGGTTGCAGGGCCTCGTTGAAGGTTGCGCTCACCCGTGGGGGTGATGCGCTGAGGGCGGCATGCTCGGCCGGGTCGGACGCGATCCGTGCCGCGTGCGCCGACGCCGCGGGGGCCCCGATCAACGCCGAGGCGCCGAGAATCAGCGCGGTCAGGGTCGCCGCGGTCAGCCGCATCACGACCGGCGCCTGTTCAGCAGACCCGCGACAAGGGCGGCAGCCGCGAGGATCAACGCTCCGCCCGCCAGCCAGCGGGCCGAGTTGTCCGCTGCCCGTGCTGCCGCCGCCGGCTCAGCGGGGGCAGCGGCCGGTGCCACGACTGTCTCGGTTGCGTGTTCGGTGTGCTGACCCTCGGACGGGGAACCGGTCAGCGCCACCTGCGGTACGGGGTGCTCAGGTTCGCTGCCGTCGGGCAACGGGGCCTGATCCCACCGGACCACCTTTCCGTCGGAGTAGGTCTGGGTGGCGGGGAAGCTCGCGCTCGCCGCATCGGGCAGTTTGACCGACACCCGGAACAGCGCGAACTGCTCGGGTGAGATGCCCACACCGGGAGCCGCGGTCCAGGTGACCTTCCGGACCGTGCCCGCGGCGGTGTCCCGGTCGAGCTTGGCCGTCCAACCCGGCATCACCTCGGTGCGGGCCGAGGCGACATCGGGCAGATCAACCGTCAATTGTGTTGTCAGGGCACCGGTATCGGACTCACCGGGGACCCGAAAAGTGAGTGTCGAGGTGGTCCCCGGCGTCGGATTGTCGGCCTCGACGTGGACATGCGCCCAGGCCGGTGCGGCGGTGAACAGAGCGGCGACGGCCACTGCGGCGGTCGTGAGCAGGGCGCGCGAGGACGCCCCGGTGAGGGCTTGCATTTCTTGGTGTCTTTCTCGGAGTCGGTGTCGGACGGTCAGGCGCTGACGCTGACCGGCGGACCCCGATGAGACACCGAAGAGGCAAGGAAGAGGGCCGAGTGCAACGGTTGGTCCGTGCCGCGCGTGGCCATGCACAACACCGGAACCGGTACGGTCCGGCGTTCGGGCACCACCGCGCGCACCGCACGCGACACCGCTGCACACAACCGGGCACCGCAGGCGATCAAGCCGGCCCCGAGAGACACCGCTGCCAGGTGCGCACCGAACATCGCCGCGCCGGGCTGCGCGCTGTGCGAATGACCGGCCGTCGCCAACAACACATGGGACACCAGCTGGCCCGTACCGAGTAGACCCCACAACACCGCGGTCCGACCGGCCGCGGTCGCGGCGACCGCGCCGAGCGTCACCGCCAGCACGGTCAGCTGGGCGGCCACCGCCCCACCGGGCAGTGCACCACCGCCCACGCCGTGGGCTGCGACGGCCAGTGCCGCCGTGAGGGTGCCGACGGCCGTACCTCGCAGCAGGGCTGCGGAATCGATACGGGCGCCGGTCATGAAAAGGGCTAGACCAGTCCCAGCCGAGCCATCAGATCGGCATCGATGCCGTCGAGCTGGGCCGCGATCGCCGCGTGGGCGCCGCGGCGCCGCGCCGTCGGCATGTTCTCCGCGGCGGTCACTGCCGCCGCCAGATCTGTGAGCCGGTCATTGATCGCCGTGACGAACTGCTTGGTCTCGGCGTCCTTGGGCTTCTTCTCGGCGACCTGCCGCAAGGTCTGCTCGGCGCCGGAGATCCGCGCGGAGAGCTCGGCGCCGTGCCCCGAGAACTGGCCGAGCTGGGCCAGCGAGACGCCGAGACGATCGGCGCGACGTTCATCCAGGGCACCCCGGGCGGCTGTGGCGGCACGGTAGATCAACGGCACGAGGACCGGCGCCAGCAAACGTGTGACGGTGAGCAGGCGGCGAATCCTGGCCGGGGCGAACAGACGTCCCTCACGCGCCGCCTTCAACTCGGCCTCCGCCACTTTGAGGGCATTGCGATCACTGTCCCGCTGCGCCTTGACCTGAGCTTTGAGGGCCCGCTGGGCAGCTCTCTGATCGGACTTGATGCGACGAGCCTCGTTCTTTGCGGTGAGCCGGGCTTCCAGCTTGGCCTTGGCCTTGATGGCGCGGGCTTCGGCGCGGCGGGTGGCGCGGCTTTTTCGTCGCGTGAACAGGCCCATTCCGGTTGCCTCCCGGTCGATTCGTCGTGTGTTCGTGGTCACCGCAGAAGTGCTGCAGACCCACAGTATCGTCCGGTGGATTTGCTCCGCCGCGGCTCCCCGTCATCGCCGTCGGTAATCGACTCAGCTAGCAAATTTGAACCGGCCGTTTGTGCGAGAATTGAATTCGTTGACTAAGCGTGCGGGCGGTGCGCGAAAGGGTGGTGACAACGTGCGTTCGCGGTTGCGCGTCGCCGCCTCGACCGGTCTGGTGCTTACGGGCCTGATCACCGCCGGTATCGGGGGAGCGTTGGCGTTTGCCGATCCTGACCGTGGCCGGCCCGATAACGGGCAAGGCTCGTCGAACAGCGCCGGGAACGGTCACGACGGGCACGAGGGCAAGGATCACGGGCAGGGCCACGAGCACGACGGCGAATCCCAGGGCGACGACGATGGCGACGACGGCTCGTCGGGCACGCGTACGACCCACAAACCCACCAAGACGAGTGGCAAGCCGACCAAGACCACAGGCAAACCGACCAAGACCGAGGAACCCACTCACACCGCGGAACCGTCCGGAACGCAGACGCCCCCGCAAACAGGAACCGGCACCAAGACACCGACCGAGACCGACACCGCCTCACCGAGCACGGAGCCCTCGGCATCTGAGACTCCGACGACTTCGGCCTCGGTCGAGACCACGACGGCCGTGACGTCCACCGAGACGACGGTGACGACCTCACGGACCACCTCACAGACCACGGAGACCACCACCAGGACGACTTCGGAGACGACCTCTGCGACCACGTCTGAGACGACCTCCGCGACGACCTCTGCCACAACCCTCGTCGGTGGCTCCCCCGGCGGTGGAGGCGGCGGCGGGGGAGGCGGAGTTCCGGCGCCGTTCAACTATCCGCGTCCTCCGGACATGCTGATGCCGGCCCCGCAGGCGCAGGCGCCCGACCTCGCCGCGCCCCCACTGCCTGGCCTGGCCGCAGCGGCCGGGATGGCGCCGATTCCCGTTCCGATTCCCGTTCCGGTCGTCGTGCTGCCGATCGTCGTCCCGCCGCTCGCGGTGCCACTCGGTGCCCCAGGCTCCGACAACGGGCCGCAGTCGGGTCCTGGATCGGGACCCGACATGCAACCGTCCACCAAGATGCGGACCGAGGCGGGCCGTCCCGCCGCCGTCGGATTGGATGCCGCCATCCCACCCGCGTCCTTCCGGGCCGGCTACGCGGACTACCTGCGCACCGCGAACACCATGGAGATCGCGGCGATGGCACTGCCCGGTGTGACCGGGATGATGGCGCTGACCGGCCTCGGCGGGCTGGTGGGCTACCGACAGGCCAAAGCCGGCCGCACGGTCCGAATCGACGCCAGTAGGTTCATGAGTTAGGAACGACCTGGGAGAATCCCGGTGAGTGGAGTTGTCCGGGCGTGAACGAAAGGGTGGAAAGGGGGACCATGTCCGCCAGTCGAAGCGTCACGCGCGCTGTCAACGAGGTTCTCGACCTAGCCCCTAGACAGGGCGAAGTCACATTGACCCGCCTGGTCGACGCCGTGAGCGCAGACCGCGGTAGACCGATCGAGCTGACCATGGCCGAACTGCCTCCCGGCGTGTGCGGGCAGTGGCGGCAGTACGCCGACCGCGACGTGTTCCTCATCCAGCAGGGCTTGCCGGCCTGGGACCGCACCCTGGCGCATGAACTCGGCCACCTGGTGCTTGGCCATGAGGGAATCTCGATCGTCGACGCGGCCGCGGCCACGGCCGAGGTGGCGACCTCGGATCTGATCAGCTACATGCTGAACCAGCGCACCGGCTGCATGGGGCCCAACGGCGAGGACATCGAGCAGGAAGCGGAGGACTTCGCCGCGCTCCTGCTCTACCGCCTCGGCCGGCTGCCCTCCGATCGCTCGTCGATCGTGCAGGTCCGCCTCGGAGAGGCATTTGGTTGATCGTCTGGGTGATCGCCGGCCTACTCGGCCTGGCTACCGGCCTGCGCATCGGCTGGGCGCTGGTCAACAAACAATCCTTGGTGAGCTCCGCGATGATCCTGTCGTTGGGCAGCCTCGGCGTCGTCGCCGCGCTGAACTGGGAGCCGCTGGCCCTGCTGATCGACACCGTGGTGCACTGGCCGAACGTCGCGGCCGGGCTGAGCCAGGTCGCGCTGATCGCATGTGCGGCAGGCAGTTGCGTGATGATCACGACCGCGTCCTCGAGCCATTCGGCCACCCTCACGCGGCGCATCGCGCTGGTCCAGTACGGGGTGGCCGGCCTCGTGGCCGTCATCAGCCTGGTGATCTTCTTCCACGCCGGTAGGCAGGCGGAGATGTCGCCCTCGGAGTATCTGAAGCGGGATCTCGGGTCGAGCGGCACGTCGTGGCTGCTGCCGTTGCTCTACGTCTTCCTCGCCCTCACCCTGGTGGCGTGGGCCGGTCTGCGCTACTCGAACCGCAGCCGGCGTGGGCGGGCGCTGTTCCTGTTCACGGTCGGCATGGTGCTGATCGTGGCCGCCAGCGGATTCGTCCTGCTCCGGGCCGCGGTGCGTACCGAGCCCGTCGGTCTGGGCGCCGCGGCGACCATGCTCGGGTGCGCGATGGTCATCGTGGCCGCCGGATCTCTGCTTCCGAGCGTCGAAGACTGGTTCGGGGCACAGCAGGAATTGCGGACCATCAAACCGCTGCTGAGCGAGCTGGCCCGGCGTCAGCCCGACGTGGGTATCGGGGTGCGTCCGCGCGGACCGCTCGTGTTCCGCGTCGCCGAACGCATGTCGCTGATCTCCGACGCGCTCTATCTGGAGGCGACCGCGGCCGACGCCCGGCGGCACGAGACCGCCGGTTCGCGCGGCTCGAGTGGGTCAAGTGGCGCAACAGAATTGGGCGACGTCGAGCGGCCCGATGTGTCACCCCGGGATCAGGCGCGCGCCATCGCCCGATGGATCTACGACACCCGGCAGGGCGATGATCGTTCAGCGTTCCCGGGGCTGGCCTGGCTGAGCCAGCCAGAGTCCTATGCGGACCGGGAATGGATTCTCGCGATCGCCGAGCAGTATCGGGAACTGGCCCGCGGCGCTACGCGCAGCTGAAACCCACTGACGTGGGTTCAGCGCGCGAGAACGCCGGTGGAACTGACGAATCAGTCGTCGAGGTGTTCCCGGCGGCGCAGCTCATCGACCTTCTGGACTAGGTCCTGCTGGGCTTCGGTGGACAGCCCGACGGTACGGGCAGCGATCCGGCGGATCCCCTCGTCACGCATGCTGGCCAGCCAGGTCAGCTCCTTGTCCAGCTTCTCGTAGTACTCGTCGTCGGTGAAGTAGGCCGGCTTGATCCGGAAGAAGTTGGCAAGTGCGGCCATGGTTGCCGCCGACGGGTTCGTCCGGTTGCCCGAACGGAGCTGCGACAGATACGGGGCCGACATGGTGACGCCCTCGGACTTCAATGCGGCGATCACCTCGGCAGACGTGTGGGGTCCGCGCCCTGGCGGATAAACCGTATCGAACAGGCGGTTTAGACGGGCGGCGAACGTCTTGCTCATCGATTTGACCTCCACATGCTTCACGAGCGGTACGAATAGGCGGCGTATTTGCTGACTATGGTAGCGAGTGTTGTGACGACAACCAAGTGCAAACGCCACAAAAGTTAAACTGGCTTTGCGTTTTGACGATCTCAGCCGGGTATGCCGACCCCTTCGCCGTGAAGGCAGGCGGGATTGCGCCGTCTGGCACTGCAAAAGGTGACGGTTCCGTTGTATTCGGCACGGTGAGCTGGGCTCACGGGTGCGCTAGATCATGATCAACTTCTGGGCCGGCAACTGCGGCACCGCCGTGACTAGGAGAAACAGATATTTGCTGTAGCGCGGACCCCGGGTCGCGTCAGATTGCGCGCCGGGCAGTTGTCGAACGACGTGGAACACGTTACAGGTTGGGCGATGGAATGCGCATCAGCCCCCTTGCTCGCGATAGCCAGACGGCCTCTGAAGGATTCTGGCGCCGATTCCAGACGGTGTTGCGGGGCGGAAACGAGACGCGGATTGCCCCGGGGCGGAACAATCGTCGGCACAAATACGCCAGCGGCCACGGTTGCGGCCGGGTGTCACGGCTATCGAAAGCCCGCTGAGGGTAGCCGAGATCGGCGATCCTGCTGCCGGCGCTGAGGCCTGCGGCTGCGGACATGGCGCCCTTTCGACACACCGCCGATACTTGCCGCTGGCGCGGCGCACCCTACATACGGTCGAAGGTCTCACCACCGCATCGCAGTCCGTCGGCCGGGCCTCACGACGCCAGCATGCCGACAGGACGATTGCGGGCTGCTGCCCTTCGCTGATCTAGAGGGACCCTAGCCGTTGTCCGCCGACCTCGCTAGAGTTCCTATCTTTTTTCGGTAGCCAGCTTCTCCTGGTTGGAGAAGATGTCCCGCTCGTGGCAGCCCTACGCCGCCAGCAGCATCGCCAGGATCGCCGTGTCCGGGTGACTGATCGGATCGACACCCACCCGGCTGACCACCGATGTGACCGTGCCATCGGATTCAGCTTCGACCCACGCGGCGCGGTGTTCGAGCCCGAGATGTGGGAGCCCGGGCAGCAATACGCATCCCGAAGCCGCGCCGGCGCATTCCGGAAGCGACGGCGTTGTCTCCGAAGGCGGGTGCAGCATCAGCAGCGCCGGTGGTTGATGCTCCGCGAAATACCCGGGTGGAACCGCGGATTCGCCCACCACCGGGCCCTCTGCGATGACCAGGCCGACAGTGCCGGGTTGCGGTTCCTCCGGCAATTCCTCGCGGACGCCGAAAATCGTTGTGGTGGAGAGTAATCCGGGCAACGAAGCGATCCGCACCGTGACCATGAGAAGCTGCGCCCACTCTTTGGTGGAATCGGGCCAGCGACCAGAGACCACGAAACCTTTGAGCGCACCGCCGGAATGAAAGGGGGCGATCTCGATCGCCCTGCCGGACCCCGTCGTATCCATATCGCCTCCGGGACATCGGTGTTGGGTCACCGGCTGATCGGTGCTCCGACACGTCTGTGGGTCGATCAGTTCAGGATGCGGCAGCAACCGCAACTGCGCAAGACGACACGGGACCCGGACCGGTAACGACTCGGCCAATGCCTGCCCCGGCCCGAAAACGAGGGCGGGGCGCCACGCTGTCCGCGCGACGCCCCTTGGTGAGAGATCAGAAACTGATCCAGCCCTCGATCGGACCGAATCGGGAACTAGCCGAAGATCAGGCCGTTGGTCTTGGAGGTGGCCGCCGCGTAGCGGTTCTGCACGTCCTCCCAGTTCACGACATTCCAGAACGCCTTGACGTAGTCGGCCTTGACGTTCTTGTACTGCAGGTAGAAGGCGTGCTCCCACATGTCGACCTGCAGCAGCGGGATGATGCCGAGCGGCACGTTGGCCTGCTGGTCATAGAGCTGGAAGGTCAGCAGCCGGTCGCCGAGGCTGTCGTAGCCGAGCACGGCCCAGCCCGAGCCCTGCAGCCCGTTGGCGGCGGCGGTGAACTGTGCCTGGAACTTGTCGAACGAGCCGAACTGGTCGTCGATCGCCGAGGCGAGGTCGCCGGTCGGCTTGTCGCCACCATTGGGCGACAGGTTCTTCCACCAGATCGAGTGGTTCACGTGGCCGCCGAGGTGGAAGGCGAGGTTCTTCTCGTTGAGGAAGATCGCCGCGTGATCGCCATTGGCCCGCGCCTCGTCGAGCTTGGCGACGGCGTCGTTGACACCCTTCACATAGGCGGCGTGGTGCTTGCTGTGGTGGAGCTCGTTGATCTGCCCGGAGATGTGGGGCTCGAGCGCTCCGTAGTCGTAATCCAGGTCTGGCAAAGTGTATTCAGCCACGAGATTCCTTCCTCATTATCGATCGATGGAGCCAAGCGTCCTCAAGATCATCGACCACATTGCTCCATCGCAGGGCGCACCGCAAGGACGCGCGTGCCGACCACACGTATACCCGATGCGGCGAGGGTCAGAACAAGACGATCACGGCGAGCACGCCGAGCAACAGCAGGGCGATCACACTGGCCCGAAGGAAGGCCATCATCTGGTTACGGGTGTGCAGGTGGCCCGACGAATGCCATTCGGGCTGCGGAAAAGCCGATCCCGATCCAATCGGATGCGACGCCATCAAACACTCCTGACCTGCACCATCAATGCTTGCCCCCAGTGAGTTCTGTCACAACAGCTGGTGTGACGCCGATCATAGACCCTGTAATGGCCAAGGGAAAATCGGCCTCTGGATAAGGGGATGCTGCGGTGCGGGCGACTCGAATCACGCTGATCCCAACCTGATCCGGCCGGCGTCGTGAACGCGTTTAGCCGAATGCTTAATTTCGCTCCGCGCCGATGTGGTTGTTGATCGCCGCCGCGAACACCCAAGGTTTATCCACAGTGATGGACAGCTACCGCACAGTAATCCCCATATCGGGAGCTTTTCCGCTGGTGCCGGGCTGTGGATGAACCTGTGGAAACTGTGGATAGCTTCCCGTTGCTGACACCGCGGTGAGGCATCGGGGTCGGGTGCGCCCGAGGCCGCGGGCATGCGAGCATTGAGGCATGGACGATGTGGAAGTCGGGCAGGTAGACATCGCTGCGGTACCCACCACGTTCGAAGGGTCTGTCGTGCTACTCGATGTCCGTGAGGACGACGAATGGCAACGCGGCCACGCCGCGGGCGCGCAGCACATCCCGATGGGTGATGTCCCGACGCGGATCGCCGAGATCGATCCGGACGCCGAGCTGTACGTGATCTGCCACGCCGGCGGACGGTCGCTGCGCGTGGCGAACTATCTGGCCCGAAACGGCTACACCCCGGTCAACGTCGAGGGCGGCATGCTGGCCTGGGCCGGCGCCGGACGTCCGATCGTCACCGACGCCGGCGGCCCGGGCAGCATCTGACCGCGCAGCACAGGGGCGGAGATCGTGGCTAGGCTGGTCGGATGATCCAGGTGTGTTCGCAGTGCGGGACGCGCTGGAACGTGCGTGACCGGCAGCGGTCGTGGTGTCCCCGGTGTGGCGGCTCGTTGTTGGCGCCTTCTGCGCCGTCGTCTTCTGCGCCGGCGTCGCCTCAGTCCCAGTGGGGGCCCGCCGGCCAGGCTCCGGCGCCTTCCGCGCAGCCACATTCCCAGACCGCGCAGCGCCCGCCGCAACTCGCGCCCGGCTACCGCTGGATCGCGCTGCGCCCCGGCCCTCCGCCGCATCAGCGGCGCAGGCGTCGCCCGCTCGGGCCGACTCCGCACTACCGCACGATCCCGAGCTGGGGTCTGCACCAGCCGTTCGATGTCGACGATCAGCCGCAGGAGACCGCTGACGCGTCCGGCGCAGGCACGGTCCGTCTCATGCTCGTGGCGGCCATGGTGGTTCTGGGCGTCGCGGCCTTCGCCCATGTGATCCGGTATGCGCTTCTGCTGATCAACCGCGGTGTGCTGCTGCACCCGGTGATCGCGATCGGTGGGGTCGCCATCGGCCTGCTGGCGAGCGTGGTCGCCATCGTCGTGGTGATCCTCACGGTGGTGGCGCTGGTGCGCTGGCTGATCGCGCGTCGGGCCGCCGGTTACGCCCAGCACGGTGAAACCGATCCGCGCAGCACCTCGACACTGTGGCTCGGCTGCCTGCTGCCCGGGGTGAACCTGGTGATGGCGCCGGTGTTCGTGTGGGAACTGGCCGCGCTCGAAGGCCGTCTTTCATACCTGCGCCGGCCGATTGTCGTGTGGTGGATCGCGTGGGTGTTCAGCGCGGTGCTGGCGGTGTGGTCGATGGCCGGCACCGTGTACGTCACCTTCTTCAACGACGCGCCGCAGAACATCGCCGACAACACGGTGGCCACGATCGTCGGGTACCTGCTCGCGCTCGCCACCTTCCTGCTGACGGCCAAAGTGTTCACCGGTTTCGAGGGCAGCGGTACGACCGCTGAGCGCAGCGTCCGACGCTGGGTGGTGGTCGAACCCGAGACCGACGCCGACGAGGCATCGCGGAATCGTGAGGATTCGGCTGAATCCGCCGTTCCGGTTGAGCCTCAAGGGCAGAACCCGGCAGCATAGGCCGTATGGAAACGGGCGACGGCGGAGCCGATGGGCAGGCGACTCCGGAGCCTGGGCATCCGTTCGTGGTGGCCCACCGGGGAGCATCCGCCGACAAGCCCGAGCACACGCTTGCCGCATACGACCTCGCATTGCGTGAGGGTGCCGACGGCGTGGAATGCGATGTGCGCCTCACCCGCGACGGGCACCTGGTGTGTGTGCACGACCGGCGCGTGGACCGGACCTCAACCGGCACCGGCGTGGTCAGTGAGATGACGCTGGCCGAACTGCGCAGGTTCGACTACGGATCGTGGCACGCCGGTGCCCGTGCCGGAGATGACACCGACGGAGAGGAAGTCGACGGAGAGAGGGCCGGTGACGCCTTGGGCGACACCGGGCTACTCACACTCGACGATCTCGTCTCACTGGTGCTGGACTGGAACCGGCCGGTCAAGCTGTTCATCGAGACAAAGCATCCCGTGCGCTACGGCGCGCTGGTGGAGAACAAGGTGCTGGCCCTGCTGCACCGGTATGGGATCGCCGCGCCGGCCTCGGCCGATCTGTCGCGGGCGGTGGTGATGTCCTTCTCCGCCGCCGCGGTATGGCGGATCCGCCGGGCCGCTCCGATGCTGCCGACCGTGCTGCTCGGTGACACGTCGCGGTACCTGGGCGGGAGCGCGGCGACGACGGTCGGGGCGACTGCGGTCGGTCCGTCCATCGCGACCTTGCGCGAGCATCCGGAACTGGTCGACCGGGCCGCCGCGCAGGGGCGTGCGCTGTACTGCTGGACCGTCGACCACTACGAGGACGTACGGTTCTGCCGCGACATCGGGGTGGCGTGGGTGGCCACCAACCATCCCGGCCGCACCAAGACCTGGCTGCAGAACGGCCTTACCGGTGCGGGCCGGGACTGAAAGTCAGAGATTGCCGCCTGCGGCCTTCGGGGCTGCCGGATCCACGCCGGCGCCGCCGGTGAGTTCCCTGGCGACGAAGTCCTCGATGTGGAACAGGTTGTCGCCCGCGCGGTCGGCGATCCGCACCAGCGTCGCCATGGACGAGACCTCTTCGATCTGCTCCTTGAGGAACCACTGCATGAACTGCTCGCCGAGGTAGTCACCCTCCTCGCGAGCGACGCTCGCAAGCCGGCTGATCTGCTCGGTGACGGTGCGCTCTTGGTTGAGCGCCAGCGCGAGCGCGTCGCGGGGGGTATCGAAGCGGTTGCACACCGCGTCGACACCGGGGATCTCGGCGTCGATATCCCGATCGAGCAGGTACTGGACCAGCATCATGGCGTGGTTGCGCTCCTCGACCGCCTGCGCATAGAAGTGCTTGGCGAGCTGCGGAAGGTCGGCGCCGTCGAAATAAACCGCAATTGCGATGTATTGCTGTGACGCGGTGAACTCGCTGCGAATCTGATCGGAGACAAGCGCGTGGAATTTCGTGTCGAGTTCACTGGTCGTGGTCATGGTGGCGAGGATATAGCAGGTCAGGCGGGGTTGTCATCGAAGGTAGACCTCATTGAGGGAAGCTTTACCTTAGTGGTGTGCCGTGCATTACATTCGCATTCACGAATTTGCTGTGACCAAATTTAGCTTTGCCTAAGCTCAAGGTTGGGGCTTTTCGACGACTTCGGCGGGCACCGCTGTGTCGTCGGCCAGCGCGGTGAACAGTCGCGCGGCGGCGTCGGTGTCCCACACCACGACCGCGCCCGAATCACTACCGGTGAACTCGCCGATCGGAACCGTCGCGGTGACCATGTCGTCGCCGTGCATCGCCCAGGCCAGCCGGCCCAGGTCCCACACGTGCGCGTCCTCGTCGACGGCGACGGAGTCGGTGGCGGCCCGCGCCATCGGCTGCCACCGCAACGGGTTGAGCAGCACCTCCGGGCTCGTGCTCCGGTGCAACAGCGCGGACATGAACGCCCGCTGGTTGATCATGCGGTCCAGGTCGGCGCGCGGCGTGGCACGGGTGCGGACGTAGCCGAGCGCGCTGCGGCCGTCGAGCTCCTGGCAGCCTGCCGGGAGGTCGATGCCGGCCAGCGGGTCACTGATCGGTTCGGCCGGGCACATCGTCACACCGCCGACAGCATCGACGAGTGCGGCGAAACCGTCGAATCCGATCTCGGCGTAGTGATCGAGGTGCAGCCCGGTCGCGAGCTCGATGGTCTGTGCCAGCAGCTGCGACCCACCCAGTGAGAAGGCCGCATTCACCTTGTCCTCGCCGTATCCGGGAATCGGCAGGTACGAATCCCGGGGGATGGAGACCATGGTGGCCGGCGTGTCCGAGCCGATCCCGGGGATGTGGACCAACAGGATGGTGTCGGTGCGGCCGGTGCCGATGTCCCCGCCCGTGGCCAGGTCGGCCTGCTGCTCGGGGCTGAGGTTCTGGCGACTGTCGGATCCGACCAGCAGCCAGGTGGTGCCATGGGCCGCCGCGGGGCGCTCCGGATAGTCGGCGAGGGCCGGGATGCGGTGGAGCGACGAGTCTACCCAGAAACCGCCGCCGATCACCGCCAGCGCGGCCGCCAATATCAGGATCAGGGGCACCGCAATCACCAGGCGGCCCCAGCGCCGCCGTCGTCGCGGCTTGCGAGCCGGCAGTGGTGCGGGCGCCGGCCGAGCCGGCGGTGGTGGGGGAGCCGATCGAGGCGGGGGCCGCCTCGGGGTTTGTTGTCGCGGCGGCTGCCGGGGCGGCGGTGGAGGTTTCCGGGGTGGCGCGGGCGGCGTGGGCGGATTCGGCGGCCAGGCCGGACGGTAGTTGGGGTCCCGCCGGATCACCTGGGACGGCTCGGGGCCGCGGCGGCGCGGTCCCGGACGCCGCGAACGCGGATCGGGAGGTCGCCCTGAAGCGGTGAAGTCGTCCACAGCAGAAATGTACGTGCCGGACGCGTTATCGCAGCCAACCCAGATGATCTGCCACCAGTGCGTAGCCGACGAACGCCACCGCGTCGATCACGGTGTGGGCGATGATCAGCGGCCACAGCCGTCCGGTGCGCTGCCATGCGTAGCCGAACACCAGGCCCATCACCACATTGCCCAGCCCGGCGCTGTAGCCCTGGTAGAGGTGATAGGCACCGCGCAGCAGGCTGGAGATGATCAGGGCCCGGCCCGGGCTCACGTCGAGCTGACGCAACCGGGTCATCAGGAACCCCACCACGATGACCTCTTCGGCCCAACCGTTGGCGAATGCCACGCCGAGCAGTACGGGGATGCGCCACCACGTGTCGTAAAGCTCGGCCGGCTCCACGTCGGCGCTGAGCCCCAGCATCCGGGCGAGCACGTAGAAACCTAGCCCCGGCAGGCCGATCAGAGCGGCCAGGCCGAGCCCGCCCAGCCCGTCGGCACGCCATTCCGGGCGCGACAGCCCGATCGCCGAGGGCCCGAAACCGCTGCGCCACAACAGGTATAGCGCCAGGGCGCCCCAGGCCAGCAGTTGCAGGATGACGGCCAGATGCAAGCCCAGATCGATCAGGTCGAACGGGGAGCGCTTCGGGTTCAGTGCGACCGTCTGCCCGGACAGGCCGAGCAGTACCGCTTCGATGAGCCGCAGGCCCGCGGTGTAGGCGCTGAGCCCGAACGTCACCGCCAACACGACGGCGATCTCGATCTTGAGCGTGCGGCGTTGCGGCTCGAGGTGCTCGTCGGGTCCGGTCGCCGAAGTCGTCACCGGAGCCACGGTAGCGGCGCCCGCGGCGCGGAGCGGATCGTGCGGGTCAGATCCGTCGCGCGCGCAGGCCGTTGAGGAACGGGCAGCCCATCAACACGCGGATGGCCTGACTGAGGCCGGTGACGTCGTCGACGGGCTTCGGGAACGGCAGGCGGACGTCGTGGTCGCCGTGTTCGTTCTCGACGCGCAGTTGCACCCCGTAGCGGTCCAGGCCGAGAGGGCGGACCCGTCCCTGGCGCAGGGTGATCGGCAGCCGGGTGGCCAGCCGTTCGACCACGTCGCGGTGCGAGGACTCCATGTGCTGCAGCCAGCCGGATTCCATCGCGCAGAACGGATCGGGGCGGGCCTGCAGCAGCGCTCCGAGCCCGACCGCCTCGGCGCCGGTGGCATCAGCCACCACCACCGACTCGATCTCCAGACGCATCAACGTGTAGTTGTCGTCATCGTGTGCGGGGTTCTGCTGTGCGTGGGAGTTGACTTGCAGCAGAGCGGGATTCGGGTTCTCGGCGGCGACAAGGTCGAGCAGTGCGGCCACCTCGGCGCTCGGTACGTGCTGCAGGCGGCCGCGGATCCACACCAGGGAGCGCACCGGCTCGCGCAGCGGCAGGGGGGCGTAATCGGTCATCTCCAGCACCGCCTGGACACCGGCCGAGCCTGCTGACATCGCCATGCCGGCCGGCGGGCTGGTCTCGGGGACGGTGATCGCGAAGGACCCGTCGTCGAGCAGGTGGTGAACGGGCGAGGCGACCGGTTCCATGCCCTCGACCGCGAGCATCGCTCCGCCGCCTCGTGCGCATGCGCTGCGGATCCGCTCGGCTGTCGTCGGTGTCGCTATGGCCATCTCGCCGCCTTCGAACTAGGTGAGGTGATTAGGTGAGGTAAGCCTAACTTAACTGGGCGACGCGGGACCGGCAAGGCTTTCGTGAAACACCGCTGGACCGTCATCGACCGGGGCTCGCCGACGCCGACCCGATAGGGTTGGGATGTGCCACGCATCGCCTACCTCGGTCCGGAGGGAACCTTTACCGAAGTGGCGTTACTGCAGATGGTGACCCACGAAATGGTGCCCGCTCTGCAATCGGCGAGCGACGGCACAGCCGGCTTCGCACCGGTGCTGACCGACAGCACCCCGGATGCACTGGCCGCGGTCCGCGACGGCCGGGCCGACTATGCCTGCGTTCCGATCGAGAACTCGATCGAAGGGTCGGTGCTGCCGACGCTGGACAGCCTGGCCGTCGGGACACCGCTCCAGATCTACGCCGAGCTGACCCTCGACGTGGCGTTCACCATCGTCACCCGGCCGGGGCACAGCGGGCCGGTGCAGACCGTGGCCGCCTTCCCGGTGGCGCTCGCGCAGGTACGTCAATGGCTGGCCGCCAACCTGCCCGACGCCGCGATCGTGCCCGCCACCTCCAATGCCGCAGCGGCCCACGACGTCGCCGAGGGCACCGCCGACGCCGGGGTGAGCACGCGGCTGGCCGCCGAGCGCTGCGGGCTGGACATCCTGGCCGCCGACGTCGTCGACGAAGCCAACGCCCGGACCCGCTTCGTGCTGGTCGGCGCGCCCGGCGTGCCGCCGTCGGCCACCGGCGCCGACCGCACCTCCGTCGTGTTGCGCCTGGACAACACCCCCGGCGCGCTGGTCGCCGCGATGACCGAGTTCTCGATCCGCGACATCGACCTCACCCGGATCGAAAGCCGGCCCACCAGAACCGAGCTGGGCACGTACATGTTCTTCCTCGACTGTGTGGGGCACATCGAGGACGATTCGGTGGCCGAGGCACTCAAAGCGCTGCACCGGCGTTGTACCGATGTGCGATATCTGGGTTCATGGCCGACCGGAGCGAGCGCGGGTGCGCCCCCGCCGCGTCTGGACGAGGCCACACGGTGGTTGACGGGTTTGCGCGACGGAACGGGCACCTCATGAGCGGACGGCTGATCCTCGTCCGCCACGGACAGTCCCAAGGCAACGTCGCGCGGCGTCTGGACACCCGGCCGCCGGGCGCAGAGCTGACCGAACTCGGCCACGACCAGGCCCGGCGGTTCGCCGGAACGCTCGGTCAGCGTCCGTCGATCCTGGCTCACTCGGTGGCTCGGCGCGCGGCACAGACGGCTGCCGGTATTGGCACCGAAACCGGCCTTGTCCCATTCGAATTCGAAGGGGTCCACGAAGTTCAGGTGGGTGAACTGGAGGACCGCAGCGACGACGCCGCCGTCGCCGAGTTCAACCGGATCTACGAACGCTGGCACCGGGGCGAACTGGACGTGCCGATGCCGGGCGGCGAGAGTGCCGAGGCGGTCCTGGCCCGCTACGTGCCCGTGCTCACCGAACTGCGCCTGCGGTATCTCGACGACAACGAGTTCAACAGCGACATCGTGGTGGTGAGCCACGGGGCGGCCATCCGGTTGGTGGCCGCCGTGCTGGCCGGCGTCGAGGGCAGCTTCGCCCTCGACCATCACCTGGGCAATACCGAATCGGTCGTGCTGGCACCGATCACCGACGGGCGCTGGAGCTGCGTGCAGTGGGCGGCGTTGACACCGCCGTTCTATCCGGAGCCCGGCGCAACGCCGGTCGCCGATGCGGTGACCGCCGATACCGACCCGATGGGCTAGGCGTACCGCCGGATCGACAGGTCACCCTCACGCGCGCACGGGCAGCCCACCGCCTGACAGTCGACGGTGAAGCTATGCGCTGCTTCCGGTGTGGTGCAGCCGTCGTCGGTGCATTCCGCGCGGTACTGGACGTGGATGATCACGGTGCCGTGGCAATGCTCCAGACCGGCTGCGCACTCCCGGCACTGGATCGTCATAGCCCGTTGATAGCACTGTGGGCCGACAAATGGCGGTTGCCGCGCCTGCTAGCCCCAACCCAACTCGTGCAGCCGCTCGTCATCAATCCCGAAATGATGCGCGATCTCGTGAATCACAGTGATGGCCACCTCGTCGACCACATCGGCCTCGCTGTCACAGAAATCCAGCAGGGCCCCGCGGTAGATCGTGATGGTGTCCGGCAATGACCCGGCGTACCAGGAATCCCGCTCCGTCAGCGCCACACCCCGGTACAGGCCGAGGATCTCGGGCTCGTCGGGGTCGCGATCCTCGACCAGGACCACGACGTTGTCGAGGGCGGCGGCCAACTGCGGCGGGATCAGATCGAGTGCGTCGGACACCAACTCGTCGAACCGCTGCGAACTCATCCGCACCGGCACGGGTTTACGGCCCCGGCGGTACGGGGACCGGCTCACCCGGCGGCGGACCGGCGGGCGGCGGCCCGCCGTCAGGAACGGGAGCCGGTGCCTGCTCGGGAGCGGGCGGCGGAGCCTGCTCGGGCGGCGGCGGGTTGAAGGTGTTGGCCTGGGTGGGAGCCGGCGCCGCTGTGGTCGCGGACTGCGGCAGGTGCTGGCCGCCCGACGAACTCGACGAACCCGAGGATCCGGACGAGCCCGAGCCCGATCCTGACGACCCTGAACTCGATGAGCCTGACCCCGACGAGCTCGAGCCTGAGGACGAACCCGAAGACGAGCCCGATCCCGACGAGCCTGATCCCGACGATGATGGCTCATCGACATCGGGCATCGGAACGGGCTCCATGTTGAGCCGCTCCTCCGGGATGTCAGGCGGCGCCACCGGCGGCTGCCCGTTGATCATCAGTGGTCCCTTGGCGCTGTTGACCAGCGTCGACCAGCCGCCGTTGCCCAGCGTGGCGCCGATGCTGCACGACACCTGGCGGCTGCCGGCCGACCAGCTGGGCAGCGAGATCGTGCTGTAGCTCAGGGCCAGCGTGGTGGTGCGCAACTGGACCGGGGCCAGGTAGGCGTCGGTCTGCGCGGTGCAGGCGTCCTTGATGAAGTTGTCCTGATCGCCCTCCGCGGGCAGCCCACCGGGGAACTTCTCGCCGAGGTTGACCGCGCCGGTGACCTCCATGGCGTGCGGCGCCGCACAATCCACCGGGACGTCGGTGGGCTGGTTCGTGGCGGCGTCGATGCCGAGGCAGGTGCCTGCGGCCCACACCTTCGACTGATCGAGGTCGGCCACCTTGCCCGTGGACTCCAATTGGCTGTCGCCGGGGCCGAGCAACTGCAGGCCGCACAGCATGCGCCGCTCGCCGGATTGCTTCCACGCCTTCTCGCCGGACCACAGCAGGCCGATGGTGTACTTGCCGTTCGGGTCGTACTTCGGTCCGAGGTAGCCGCGCACCGACGGGGTGCACTGTTCCTGGCTGATCTGCTTGATCCGGTCCACCGACGGCGGCGGCGCACCCGGCCCGTACTCGCTGCCGGGGAACGTGCGCATGTCGACGGCCTGTGCGACCTCGAAGCGATGGTTGTCCTTGCAGTCCACGATGTGCGCGGCGTCAGGATTACGGCCGGGCCAGTTCAGGCAGTCGCCGCGCTTGACGTGATTGAACGTGTCGTTGCCGCGGGGGCCGAGGGCGATCGCGCCCGGACCGGAGTTGGCCCCCTCGCTTCGGGGCAACGCGGTGATCACGCCGGCGATCAGCAGTGCGCCGAGCGCCGTCAACAGCAGCGCACGTCGCGTCGACGCGGCTGCCAGACTCTGCCACCACCGTTCCCGTGCCGGTTGTTCGTCCGGCGCAGGTGCGGCGAGCGGGTCCCCACTTTCGGGCTGCTCGGGGTGCTCGGGTGCTTCCAACATTGCCCTCCATTGTGACAGGCGTGTCAGGCCCTGTGACAACTGATGCAGTTGTAATGTTGCGAGGTTGTGCCCGGCGGCAGCGGGAATCAGGACGCCGTCGCTCCGCCGCACTTCGATCGACCACCTCAGATGTACGTCGCCGCATTTCAAAAAGTAGGGTTGCGCCCGTGATCGACCTCAAGCTGCTGCGCGACAATCCCGACACCGTCCGTGCGTCGCAACGGGCTCGCGGAGAGGACCCGGCGCTCGTCGACGCGCTGCTGCAGGCCGACACCGCGCGGCGGGCCGCCATCTCTGCTGCCGACAACCTGCGGGCCGAGCAGAAGGCCGCCAGCAAGCTGGTGGGCAAGGCGACACCCGAGGAACGTCCGGCGCTGCTGCAGCAGGCGAAGGATTTGGCCGAGCAGGTCAAGACCGCCGAGGCAGCCCAGGCCGAAGCCGAGAACGCCTTCACCGCCGCGCACATGGCGATCGGCAACGTGATCATCGACGGTGTTCCCGCCGGCGGTGAGGACGACTTCGTGGTGCTCGACACCGTCGGCGAGCCACGGGCGATCGAGAATCCGAAAGACCATCTTGAGCTCGGCGAGGCGCTCGGACTGATCGACATGGAACGCGGCGCCAAAGTGTCGGGTTCGCGGTTCTACTTCCTCACCGGCCACGGTGCGCTGCTGCAACTCGGCCTGCTGCAACTGGCCACCCAGGTGGCCGTGCAGAACGGTTTCACGCTGATGATCCCGCCGGTGCTGGTGCGCCCCCAGATCATGGCGGGCACCGGATTCCTCGGCGCGCACGCCGACGAGATCTACCATCTGGAGGACGACGACCTGTACCTCGTCGGCACCTCGGAAGTGCCGCTGGCGGGCTATCACTCAGACGAGATCCTCGACCTGTCGGCCGGCCCGCGGCGGTATGCCGGCTGGTCCTCGTGCTTCCGGCGGGAGGCGGGCAGCTACGGCAAGGACACCCGGGGCATCATCCGGGTGCACCAGTTCGACAAGGTCGAGGGCTTCATCTACTGCAAGCCCGAAGATGCCGTGGCCGAGCACCAGAAGCTGCTGGGCTGGCAGCGTCAGATGCTGACCGCCATCGAGGTGCCCTACCGGGTGATCGACGTCGCCGCAGGCGATCTCGGATCGTCGGCGGCGCGCAAGTACGACTGCGAGGCGTGGGTACCGACCCAGCGGACCTACCGCGAACTCACCTCCACCTCGAACTGCACGACGTTCCAGGCCAGGCGGTTGGCCACCCGCTACCGCGACGAGAACGGCAAGCCGCAGATCGCCGCGACCCTCAACGGAACGCTCGGTACCACCCGCTGGCTGGTGGCCATCCTGGAAAACCATCAGCAACCCGACGGCAGCGTGCGCGTTCCCGAGGCACTGGTGCCGTTCGTCGGCACCCCGGTGCTGGAACCCCGGTAACCGTCCACACCGCGGCCCAGTAGTACTGCGGACATGACGGGGGACGATGCGGTACGGGTGAGGGTGCTCGGCCCGGTACAGGCCTGGGTCGGCGATGACCCGGTGGATCTCGGGGCCCGGCTGCAACGGGCCCTGCTGGCGAGACTGGTTGCCGCCCACGGCCATACGGTGTCGGTCGACCGGCTGATCGACGACCTGTGGGAGGGCGAGCCGCCACCCAAGGCGCTGTCGGCTCTGCAGGTCTACGTCTCGCACCTACGGCGTGTGCTCGAGCCCGGGCGGCAGCGGCGGGCGCCGGCCCGCATCCTGGTCAGCGCCGCGCCCGGATACTGCCTGCGGCTGCCGGTCGACGCCGTCGATTCCTGGCAGTTCGAGGCCAAAGTCACTGCGGCATACGAAGAATCGGACCCGCAGCAGCGCGCGCGTCTGCTGGAGCAGGCACTGGCCGGTTGGTCGGGGGATCCTTTCGCAGGTGCCGGGGACGCGTTGTGGGCCGCACCGGAGGTGACCCGGCTGACCGAACTGCGGCTGGCCGCGGTGGAAGCCAGGGCCGCCGCGCTGGTCGAACTCGGCCGGTACGGCACCGCCGTCGCCGCCCTGGAGCGCCATTGCCACGAACGTCCCGGCCGCGAGGGCGCCGCCGCGGTGCTGGCGACGGCGCTGTACCGGACCGGCCGCCAGACCGACGCGCTGGATGTGTTGCGGCGCACCCGAGACCACCTGGTCGCCGAGCTGGGGCTCGAACCCGGCCGCGCACTGCGCGACCTCGAACGCGACATCCTGCGTCAGGCCGATCATCTGGAGCCGTCCCGGCCGGCTGCGCAGCCGGCCATACCGGAGATCGCGTCGCCCGATCGCATCGAGGCGGCCGCCTACGGCCGGACCGAGGAACTCGCGGAGATCGACTCGGCGGCAAAGGCGGTCGCCGTGGGTGGCAGCGCCGTGCTGTGGATCGCGGGCGAAGCGGGCTCGGGCAAGACCACTTTGGCCGCCGCCGCCACCACTCGGCTGCGCGCCGCGGGCTGGCGGACCGTGCACGGCCGCTGTCCTGAAGTGCACGGCGCACCGGCCGGGTGGGCGTGGACCGAGGTGCTGCGTGACCTTCTCGACCCGGCGAGCCCGGTGGAGGACAGGCACGCGCTGGGACCTCTGCTGCACGACGGCGCCGCGGTCGAGCCCGGCACATTCTGGTTGGGGCACGCGGTGGCCGATGTCTTGAGCGCGGTCGCCGAGCAGCGGCCGCTGGCCGTCGTGCTCGATGACCTGCACCGCACCGACGGCCTGACGTTGGAGCTGCTGCGCCTGGTGGCCGACCGGATCAAGGACCTGCCGGTGCTGGTCATCGGCACCTATCGACCCTCGGAGGATCGTGGCGAATTGGAAGTGGCCCGGGCCGCGCTGACGGTGCATACCGCGGCGCACCTGATGCTCGGCGGGCTGGATGCCGCGGCCACCGCCGCGCTGGCCGCCGACTGCGGGATGACCGCCGTCAGCGGCGAGGCCCTCAGGTTGCTGCGGGAGCGGACCGGCGGCAACCCGCTGTTCGTCCGGGAACTGGCCCGGCTGATGGCGGCCGAAGGACCGGAGGCGGTGTGGGCGTCGGTGCCGGTCGGGGTCCGTGATGTGTTGCGGCGCAGGCTTGCCCGGCTACCCGGCCAGACCGTCACCGCGCTGCGTCAGGCCGCCGTACTGGGGCGTGACATCGATGTCGACCTGCTGTCCGAACTGGGCCGCAGCGACCCGGAAGACCTGCTCGACGCGCTCGAGCCGGCCGTCCTGCTGGGGCTGCTCGACGAGCCCGAGCCCGGTCGGTTGCGGTTCGCGCACGCGCTGGTTCGCGACACGCTTTACGAGGACACCTCGAAGCTGCGCCGGTCGCGGCTGCATGCCGCCGCGCTGGAGTTGCTCCGCGCACCGGGCCGTTCGGTCGATCCGGCTGCCCTGGCGCACCACGCCGTCGCGGCGGCGACGGCCGAAACAGCTTCGGCCGCTGCGGCTTTCGCCACCGAGGCGGCTCGTGAAGCGGATTCGGTCGGTGCCCACGCCGAAGCCGCCCGGCAGTGGCGTGCGGCTGTGCAGATGCTGGAGCTGGCGACCGGCCGCCGACTGCTGCCGCCGGCCGACGGTCTGGAAGACGAGATCGACGCCCGTTGCGGGCTGATCTCCGCGCTGGCGCAGTCCGGTGACGCCGTCGCGGCCCGGGCCGAGATGAAGGCCGCGCTGCATCTGTTGAGCGGGAAGTCGCGCGACGACCTGACGGTCCGCGTGCTCACCGCGTGGGACACCCCGTTGGTGTGGCGGGACCGGGAATACGACGAGTCCGACACCCAGATGATCGGGCTGCTGCGCCGCGTGCTGGCGGGCGCCGGAACCACACAGCACACCGGACTCACAGTGGCCGACCGGATTCGGCTGCTCAAGGCGCTCTACGTGGAATTGGAGGGCACAGATCCCGAAGGGGCGCTGGCCGCCAGTACCGAACTGCTCGGCTTGGCGCGACAGGCCTATGCGGAGGATCCGGGATCGTCGGGCCGGCTGCTGTGCACCGCACTCAACGTCCGGGCCTACTGCGCGTTGGGTCCCGACCTCGATGCCGAACGTGACTCGACAGCCGCCGAACTGCTGCGGACCGCGGAGGCCACCGAGCAGGCCGACTATCAAGCGGTGGCGCACTGGCTGCTGTCGCTGGCGGCGGGTCACCGGTCCGACCTGGCGACGGCGAAACGACACGTCGACATCGCGGTGGCCCGGGCCGGCACGGGTCAGCTCGTCCATCTTCTCGGTGTGCTCGGCCTGTTCCGGGCGCGGATGCACCTACTGGCGGGGCGCCTCGACGACGCGGTGAGCGCCTACACCGATCTGGCGGCGCGCATGGTGGAGAACGGCGCCGCCAACGGTGCCAAGCTGGCGATGGTGGGCCGGGTGACGGGCGAGTTCTGCCTCGGGGATCTGGGACTCCTGGCCGACGAGCTGGTGTTCTTCTACAAGGAGGTGTCGGTCGCCGCGCTGGACGCCGCCGTGCTCGCCCTGATCGCACGCGGCCGCGAGGCCGAGGCGCGAGAGCTGTGGCGAGACCGCGGGCCGATCGAGCGGGCGTACTTCTGGCTCCCGTTCACTGTGCTGCGCGTCAACGCGGCGGTGGCGCTCGGCGACCTCGACGAAGTCCGGGCCCGGGCGGCCGACCTCGGACCGTACTCCGGCCGCATCGCCGGACTCGGCGTCGACGGGCTGATGGTGGGCCCGGTGGACGACGCGCTCGCCGCCGCCGCCGACGCGCTGGGCCGGCCGGATGAAGCACATCGTTACCGGGTGGCCGCGTCGGCGCTGCGCGACCGGCTGGCCGCCGAAGCCCGCGGCTTCCTCGACTGAACACCGAAGACCGCCCGTTCCCGCCGCCGGTGGATCAGCCGCAACACCGACAGCAGGACGCGGAACCCGATCCCGACGTGTTGTGCCAGCGTCGAACGTTCCTCCTCGGTCATCACGGCCAGCGAGCGCGGACCGTCGAACGACAGCCGGCTGCCGTCCCGGGCGGCGCGTTCCACCGACTCCCAGTCCGCCACCGACACGTGCTCGGTGATCAGCGGGAAAACCTCGAGTTCCTCGTCGTTGATGTGTTCGGTCAGCAGCGCCGTGAGTTCGTCCAGCTCGATCGCCATGAGGGCGGCGATCTGGCGGTCGCCCATCGACAGCCGGAACGCCGCGGCGCGGGCCCGCAGCTGGTCCAACCGCGGGTCGAGGGCGGCATGGTCGTCGGTCAGCTCGCTCAGGTCGACGTGGTTGCCCGCACTTGCCCGGATCACCGGCCACACCACGGTGTCCTCGGTGGTGTGGTGATGGTGGATGGAATCGCACAGCCACTCCAGGTACCGCGCGATGGCCCGGGCGCGGCCGGGTGTGCAGATCACATCCCGGTCCCGCACCGCCGCGGCCAGTTCGGTCAGCCGGCGCAGATCGGCAAGCATCGCCCGGTGAGCCAGGGTGATACCCAGCAGGTCCGGTGCGGGATCGCCTGAGTGACTGGGGGCGACGGTGTCTGTGGTTGGCACGGTGGTGCTCCTCGGATCGGGCCGATCCTGGTGTGGCGGATCGGAACTGTTGGAGCACAGCCTGGATGCGGCGACTTAAGTGCGACTTGTATCCGGCTTGTCACGGCCACAGTAGGGTTGCAGCCATGATCGACATCGACCTTGGCGAAGTGCGCAACTGGTTCGGCTTCGGCGTGGCCGGCAACTTTGCCGGCCATCTCGAGCAGGCGGGGGAGGCCGGGGATTTCGTCAAGGTTGTGACCGAAGGGTATGCGCCCAAAGGCATCTTTCCGTGGTATGCGCCGGGCCGGGACGACTTCCTGGGTGAATTTCCGCTGTCCAGCGATGCCATCCAGCTGCCAGAGCCCGGTGAGGTGGACGGTCCGCTGAACCTGCAGATCGAGCCCGAGGTGGGGGTGGCCTGCCACGTCGTATGGAACGGCGACACCGTGGCACGGCTGGAGCCGTTCGCCCTCGGTGCCTTCAACGACTGCTCGATCCGCAGGCCCGGTGCGCCGAAGATCAGCTACAAGAAGAACTGGGGCCCGGCCTCCAAAGGGGTTGCGCCGCAGTTCTTCGAGATCAGCGATCTCACCCCGGACGGTCCCACCGCCACCATGCGGCTGGTCTGCTACCTCAGCGAGGACGGCGGGCAACAGCATGCCTACGGGGTGGACTCACCGTTGGTCGGCTACTCGTACTACGGCGAGGTGTTGCTCGACTGGATCGTCGAACGGCTCGCCAACCAGAAGGGTTCGGCAGATACACCGTTGGAGGATGTCGGAGCCCTGATGGTGGCCAGCGGCCATCCCGAGAACGTGCTGATCGGTATCGGCGCCACCCGCTACACGCCGCTGGGCGAGTCCACCTACCTCAAGCCGGGGGACGAGGCCATCGTTCGGGTGTACGACAGCGCCTCCAGCGCGGCTTCCGAACTGCGGCAGGTGGTCTCGGCCCGTTAGTGGCCGAGCAATTCGTCGAGGCGGGCGACGAACTCATCCGGGCGGGCGGGGGTGAACGCCGGATCGGGGCGAGTTCCGTCGACCTTCAAGGTGACCAGCGTCGACCGCAGCGGCCGCCACACATCCAGGGGCAGCCAGCGGCGCAGGTCCGAACTGCCCCAGATGCGGAATCTGTTGAGGACCAGGCCCAGCGACTCGGCCTTGTAGGAGCGGATGTCCCGCAGCGGAATCACTTTCGAGGTTCCTGAGGGAAAGTGGTAGCGCCGCAACGTGATCGCCTCGCGATCCAGCTGGATCAGGCCGTCGTCGTAATACTGGCGCGGGGCGTTCATGCCTTACCGCACCGCAACTCGTGGCCCTGGGTCGTCAGGCACTTGCCGTTCTCCAGGTTCCACTGCCAGCCGTGCAGATTGCAGGTGAGCGTGTTTCCTTCCACCACACCGAATTTCGACAGGTCCGCCTTCAGGTGCGGGCACCGGCGCTGGATCTCCCAACCGTCCAGGGTGATGGACGAGGAATCGTCGTGGGCTTCGGCGAACCAGCCGTCGGCGTAGGCGATCCGCTCATCGGTCAGGCACTTGAAGAACGTGTACAGGTATTCGTTGTAGCCGCCGACGCGCCAGGCTTTGAACCTGGTGGACAGGAAGATGGTGTTCACCCAGTCCGGTTCGTCGTCGCGCAGCACGGTGCGCACCAGCTCGGGCGGGATCGCGAAGCCGTAGCGGAACTTCTCATCTGGGATGGGTTCGCGTACAAGGCGCTTCGGGAAATCCAGTACCACGGTCTCGCTGTGGCCCGCTCCGTCGAGTCGCAGCTCCACCGGATAGCCGATGCCGTCGCAGATCTGGTCGGTCTGGCTCATGATCGGCTCGAACAGCGTCCGCAGCCCCGGCAGCAGGGGTTCTCCGGCCGGCGGGGCCCATGACGCCTTCTCCGCGGCCAGCACCGGGGCCATCCGCTGCGCGTACTCCTCGATGTACGCGGCTTTCCCGGTGGTGAAGATAGACTCCGGATCCTCGACCGGGTGGGTCAGCGAATCCAGTTGCGAGCCGGTGAAATTCGCCGAGCTGCCGGGCATCATCAGCAGGCCACCCTCGTGGCCGTGGCTGCGCATCTGATCCAGGAACACCACCTGGTCGGGGAAGATGTTCGCCGGATCGCCGTGGTCGTCGTTGAGATCGCGCAGTTCGGGATCCAGGAAGCACGGCGGCCCGGCTGAGGGGATCACCCAGGTCGCACCGACCTGTGCGATGTACTGGCGGCACCGGTCCATCTGCCGTTGGCGCTTCTGGATTCCGAAGGCCTCCTTGGCGCGGGCAGGCATGTCGTAGACCATGGGGTACCAGATGGCTCCCGAGTACTGCAGCATGTGCACGTCGACCTGACCGAAATCGGCTTCGAGCACGTCGAGATCGACGGGCCGCGCGTCGTTCATGTTGAAGGCGACCGTCTCGCCGTCGTCGACCACCAGGCCTGAATCACCGATCGGTCCGTCGGCAGGTGCGCGCAGCGCGATGATCATCACATCGAGGTCGCCCTTGGGGCCGCTCACCGTGTGCTTGACCGAATCGGTGGTCTCGAAGAACCGGTGAAAGCCCAGTGCCTCGAGGGCGCGCTGCAAATCGGGCACCGGGAAGTCGGGCAGCAGCACCACGGCGTCCTTGTTGACGTGGCGGCGCAGGTTCTCCGGGTCGAAGTGGTCCTTGTGCAGATGTGACACGTAGAGGTAATCGACATCGCCGAGCGTGTCCCAATCGAGTCCGCGGTTGTCCGGGAACGGGAACCACGAGGCGAAATAGGCGGGGTTGACCCAGGGATCGCACAAAATGCTGCCAGCCTTGGTCTCGATCAGGAAGCCGGCATGCCCGACGCTGGTGACCTGCACAAACAGCCTTTCGATGGAGTACTTCGATGCCCGCCCAGCCTAGCCCGACTTGGGTGACGCGCTGATAAGGGCTGGGATTAGGCTGGCTACGTGGAACCTGTGTACGGGACAGTCATACAACTTGCTCGGCTGGCCTGGCGGCTGCAGGGGCTGAAATTCACGGTGACCGGGGTGGAGAACCTTCCGGTCACCGGCGGCGCGGTGGTGGCCATCAACCACACCAGCTATTTCGACTTCACGTTCGCCGGTTTGCCCGCCTATCTGCAGAAGCGGGGCCGCAAGGTGCGGTTCATGGCAAAGAAGGAAGTCTTCGACAACAAGGTCACCGGGCCGGTGATGCGCAGCCTGCGCCACATCGAGGTGGATCGGGACAGTGGCTCGGCGTCCTACGAGTCGGCCTGCGACTATCTCAAGGCCGGTGAGCTGGTCGGGGTGTACCCGGAGGCGACGATCAGCCGCAGCTTCGAGATCAAGGACTTCAAGTCCGGTGCGGCGCGGATGGCGATCGACGCCGGCGTGCCGATCGTGCCGCACATCGTGTGGGGCGCGCAGCGCATCTGGACCAAGGGACACCCGAAGAACCTGTACCGGCCCAAGGTGCCGATCTCGATCGCGGTGGGTGAGCCGATCCAGCCGACGCTGCCCGCGGCCGAGCTCACCGCACTCCTGCATTCGCGCATGCAACATCTGCTCACCCAGGTGCAGGACGCCTACGGCCCGTATCCGCCCGGTGAGTTCTGGGTGCCGCACCGGCTGGGCGGTTCGGCGCCGACGCTGGCCGAGGCCAACCGGATGGATGCCGAGGAGGCTGCCGCGAAGGCGGCCAAGCGAGCCGAGGCCGGCCCCGCCGGAACTTCCGGACCCACCGAGCCCACTGGGGCTCCGGGATAGGGCGCATATGGAACCGGTCTTCCGAAGTTTGGAGATTGCCGCCGGGCTCGCGGTGCGGGCCACCGGAACCCGGATCACGTTCCGTGGGCTCGACAATCTTCCCGCTACGGGCGGTGCCGTCATCGCCATCAACCACACCAGCTACGTGGACTTCCTTCCGGCGGCTCTGGCCGCCACCCGACGTGGCCGCCGGATGCGGTTCATGATCAAAGCCGAAATGGAGCAGGTGAAGCCCGTGGCCTATCTGATCAAGCACACCGGGACCATCCCGGTCGACCGCCGGGCCGGAGCGGGCGCATACGCCGTCGCGGTGGAGGCCCTGCGCCGTGGTGAGTTGGTCGGTGTGTATCCCGAGGCCACGATCAGCCGCAGTTTCGAGCTCAAGGGTTTCAAGACCGGCGCGGCGCGCATGGCGGTGGAAGCCGGTGTGCCGATCATTCCGCTGATCGTCTGGGGTGCGCAGCGCATCTGGACCAAAGATCATCCTAAGACGCTGGGCCGCAAGAAGATTCCGATCTCCGTGCTGGTGGGTGAGCCGATGGTGGCGAAGGGTTCTGTGGCCGAGATCGATGACACCCTGCGGGCCGGGATGTCGGCCCTGCTGAGCGAGGCCCAGCGGGATTACCCCGCACCCGCCGGGGCGTACTGGGTGCCGAACCGGCTGGGTGGCAGCGCGCCGACGCCCGCACAGGCCAAGCAGCTCGACGAGGCGGAGTTGGCGGAACGTGCGCGCAAGCGGGCGAGCGAAGCGACGGGGCGAACCTGATGAGCGCTGAGCGGGCGCCGGGGCTGATCGCCACCGACGTGGACGGAACGCTGCTCGACGAGGACGAGAAGGTCACGCCACGCACCCGGGCGGCGGTGCAGGCCGCGGTCGAGGCGGGGGCGACCTTCGTGCTGGCCACCGGGCGACCGCCGCGGTGGATCGCGCCCGTGGTCGACGGACTCGGCCTGGCTCCGATGGCGGTGTGCGCCAATGGCGCGGTGATCTATGACCCGGCCACCGATCGGATAGTGTCGGCCCGCACGCTGTCCTCCGAAGCGCTCGGCGAGCTCGCCGAGATCGCCACCCGGGTGATCCCGGGCGCGGGACTGGCGGTGGAACGAGTGGGCTCCTCCGCACACGACGCGGCGACTCCGCAGTTCGTCAGCTCCCCGGGGTATGAGCACGCCTGGCTGAACCCGGACAACACCGAGGTGTCGGTCGAGGATCTGCTCAGTGCCCCCGCCGTCAAGCTGCTGATCCGCATGGCCGGCGCGCGCAGTGCCGACATGGCCGCGGAGCTGATCAAACATGTTGGGCTGCAAGGTGATATCACCTACTCGACCAACAACGGGCTGATCGAGGTGCTGCCGCTGGGCATCAGCAAGGCCACGGGTGTCGAGGAGTTGGCGACCCCGCTGGGGTTCACCGCCGCCGATATCGTGACCTTCGGCGACATGCCCAACGACGTACCGATGCTGCGCTGGGCCAGGCGGGGAGTGGCGATGGGCAATGCCCACCCCGAGGCGGTCGACGCGGCCGACGAGATCACCGTGACCAATGCCGAGGACGGCGTGGCGCGCGTGCTGGAACGCTGGTGGTCCTGAGCCGTCCCGATGCTCGGCCGGTCAGGTGATCGGGGTGAACCGCTCCAGTTGTACCGGCTGCTGATCGGGTGAGGGCGGCGGCAGTTCCACCGGCACGCCGTCGACCACCCGGGTGACCGTGCCCTTCTCGCGGTCGAAGTTCAGCGTGCCGTGCTGGAAGTTCTGCACGATCCACTGGGGTTCGGGGATTTCGGAACTGGTCGGCAGGCCAAGGGCGCCGCGCTCGAACCCGAGCGCTCCCCATGCCTCGTAGATCGCGCCGGTGATCGGTTCGGCTCCGCTTTCCGGTGACCAGTACACGGCGCCGCGCTCGAAGGTCGCGTAGCGCGTGGCCCCTGCGCCGGCGGATTCGGGTGAGGTCGGATTCCCCAGCAGGCCGGCCGGCCCGCCTTCGGACTGCCAGCGGGCATAGATCGCGCCGCCGCGCATCTGTTCGGCGAGGTCCTCGGGGCCGGGCGGCTTGTTGAACCGGGCGGCGATGTCGCGGATGTGGTTCATCTGGGCGTAGGCCGCATTGCCGGGGCAGTCGGTGATGCCGACATCGCGGTGGGTGAAGATCGCGGGCAGTGTCGGGGTGGCCCCGCGCGGGAAGTGGGTGAAAGACCCGCCGGCGGAGGTGAGCACGACGGTGCCGCGCGGGTCGACGTGGTCGAGGCCGAGCCGCCAGCCCAGCAGGCGTCCGGTGTTGCGCATCTGGATCTCGGTGGGTGGCACGACGTCGAAATCGCCCATCATCGCCACACCCCAGGTGTCGATGTTGAAGCCACCGGTGTGGGATCCCTCGACCGGCTTGTCCATCCCGCCGGCCCGGCCCTCGAATACCTGGCCGAATTTGTCGACCATGGCGTTGTAGGCGATGTCGCACCAGCCCAGCTCGCGGGTGTGGTACTCGTAGATCGACCGGATGATGCCGGCTGAATCCTGTGGCGCGTAGTCGTTGCTGCCCGCTGTGTGGTGCACGATGCCGGCGCGGATTCCTTTGTCGTACACCGGGTTTCCGCAACGCATGGACTCGTTGGCGCCCCATTGGGCGCGGCTGATGATGTTCGGCGGCTGGCCGGGCGCGATGGCGGCGGTGGGCAGCGGTCCGACGTCGACGGGGGCCTGCGGCGGGCTGATCAGCACAGCGGTGACGTTCTGGCCGATGGGTGCTTCGACGTTGGCGGGCACATAGCCGAGTGCGGGCTTGGCCGGTGTCTTCCCGGGTGGCGGCAAGGGTGCCCGCGGCGCGCGGGTGACGGAGATCTGCACGGTGGTGGTGCGTCCCACGAACACCGGTTCGGTTCCGCGCGGGCCAGGGGTGTCGGCGCCGACGCCGTCGAGATTCTCGGCCTGGTACCACGGGCCCCAGCTGCCGTCGTCCTTGCGGGCGCGAACCCGGGCGGAGGTGCCGCGCAGGTCCGGTGACGTGAGCGCGACCATCGAGAACGGAGTGTCCTGATGGATCTCGCGGATGCTCTCGCCGACCGCGAGATTCTCGAGCGGTTGCTGTGTGAGCTGTGGGCCTGCGTTGGCCTGATTGTGTTGTTCGCCAGAGTCCGTTCCCGCGATCGCCCACGGCACGATGACGACGGTCGCCGCAAGCGCGGTGAAGAGAAGCGACGGCGCGGAACGACGGGACTGCACGGACTGATGTTACGTATGGGTCTGGTGTTACGAATGTTTCGACACGGCCGTCACCGCGCTTTTCGTGCGATTTGCACGCAACGGCACCGCAGAGCCTGATGGCTTCTGCGGTGCCGTTCTTCTAACCGGGCCTTATAACTAGGGGGTCGGCGGTGCGGGGGCCGGGACCGGCGGTGCGGGCACCGGCGGCTTCATGGCCGAGGTGATCGCCGGCATGACCATGCCCTTGAGCAGATCGATAGCCTGGCCGGCGCCGAGCTGCTGAGCGGCGCTGGACAGATCGCCGAACAGGCCGCCGCCACCGCTGCTGGTGGCCGGCATCGCGGCCAGTGACGGGTCGGCGCCCAGGAGCGGGTAGGTGCCCGCGCTGGGATCCAGTCCGATGGGAGCCGAGATCGGCACCTCACCCGGGGCGGGCAGGCCGCCCAGGGCCGGGTCCAGGCCCGTCGGCGAGGTCAGGCCGCCACCGCCCAGTCCAGCGGGGGTGGTGGTCAACCCGCCCGGCGCGGCACCGGCCGGCGTCAGCGCCGGGTTGGTGAGCCCGCCGGTCGGCGGCGTCAGTGCCGGGTTGGTCAGAGAGCCCGCACCGGCCGGGCTCAGTGCCGGATCGGTGAGCGATCCGGTCGCCGGCAGTGCACCTGCCGGTGAGCCGGCAGCGGGAGCCAGTCCGTTCGGGCTGGTCAGTCCCGCGTCGGGGGAGGTCAATCCCGGCGCCGTCAGACCAGGCGAGGTGAGTCCGGGTGACGTCAGACCCGGGTCGGTCAGGCCTGGCGAGGTGAGACCCGGTGAGGTCAGACCCGGAGATGCCAGGCCCGGTGAGGTGAGGGTCGGTGAGCCCAGGGTCGGGGTCGGCGACGTGCCGGTGAGCATGCCTGTCGGCATCGGCGGCAGGTTGATGCCGAACTGGGACAGGCCCTGCGAGAGAGCGGACATCAGTTCGCCCGGGAGGTCGGTGACCAGCGCGGCCTGGGTGAACTCGCGTTCCTGGGGCGCGGGGGAAAGCTGCGATACGGCGACAAGAGCGACTGGACTTGCGACTGCCACTGCGGCGACTGCGCTCATGGCTGTCGAGAGCTTGCGTCGACGGCGGTTCGGCACGGAAGTCTCCTCAATATGTTTGCAGTTAAGGACTGCATTTCGGATTGCATGGGGTGCTCTCCGCTTGCTTCATCGGCGGTTACGGACCAGGTGGTGTGAAGCCCATGAATGCCAACGAGATCGATGTTAAGGCTGTGACTCATGAGTCTGGAGTGACGATATTGAATCGTGAGCGAATTGCGACCTCGGCCCTTTGTCGAATTCGGGGCACAGGGGAGTGGTCGGATACCCTGGCTGCCGATGACGTCCTTATCTCCCCGGGTCGCTGCAGACCAGTCCAGCGCACATTTCGACTTATTCGTCGTCGGTTCCGGTTTCTTCGGCCTGACGATCGCTGAGCGCGTGGCGACGCAACTGGGCAAGCGAGTCCTTGTTATCGAACGCCGCCCGCACATCGGCGGCAACGCCTACTCGGAAGCCGAACCACAGACCGGTATAGAGGTCCACAAGTACGGGGCTCACCTGTTCCACACCTCCAACCAGCGGGTGTGGGACTACGTGCGGCAGTTCACCGACTTCACCGGTTATCAGCACCGCGTATACGCGATGCACAAGGGCCAGGCCTACCAGTTCCCGATGGGGCTCGGCCTGGTCTCGCAGTTCTTCGGCCGGTACTTCACCCCGGACGAGGCCCGCGCCCTGATCGCCGAACAGGCCAGCGAGATCGCCGGACACGAGGCGGCCAACTTCGAGGAGAAGGCGATCTCCTTGATCGGGCGCCCGCTGTACGAGGCGTTCGTGAAGGACTACACCGCCAAACAGTGGCAGACCGACCCCAAGGAACTCCCCGCGGCCAACATCACCCGGCTGCCGGTGCGCTACACGTTCGACAACCGCTACTTCAACGACAAGTACGAGGGCCTGCCGGTCGACGGGTACACGGCCTGGCTGCAGAACATGGCCGCCGACGACCGCATCGAGGTGCGGCTGGACACCGACTGGTTCGACGTCCAGGACGACCTCCGGGCGGCGAACCCGGATGCCCCCGTGGTGTACACCGGCCCGCTCGACCGCTACTTCGACTACTCCGAGGGCCGGTTGGGCTGGCGCACACTGGATTTCGATCTTGAGGTGCTCGACACCGGAGATTTCCAGGGGACGCCGGTGATGAACTACAACGACGCCGACGTGGACTACACCCGGATCCACGAGTTCCGCCATTTCCATCCTGAGCGGGACTACCCGACGGACAAGACGGTGATCATGCGGGAATTCTCGCGATTCGCCAAAGACGACGACGAGCCGTACTACCCGATCAACACCGAGTCCGACCGTGCCCTGCTGGCCGCCTACCGGGCCCGCGCGAAGGACGAAACCGCCTCGGCGAAGGTGCTTTTCGGTGGCCGGCTGGGCACCTATCAGTACCTCGACATGCACATGGCCATCGCCAGTGCGCTCAACATGTACGACAACATCCTGGCACCGCACCTGTCCGAGGGTGCACCGCTGGTTACCGAAGTGGAAAGCAGCAAAGCATGAGTGACATCCCATCCGGCGCGCTCGACGCCGGAGAATCGCGGGCCGTCAGTCTGCTGGCCCGCGTCATCCTGCCGCGACCGGGCGAGCCGCTGGACGTCCGCAAGCTCTACCTCGTCGAAGACCCGACCAATGCCCGGCGGGCACATGCCCCGACCCGCACCACCCTTGAGATCGCCACCGAATCCGGCATCTCGTTCGCGACCTACTTCAACGCGTTCCCGGCCAGCTACTGGCGGCGCTGGTCGACCCTCAAGTCGGTGGTCCTGCGCGTCGAGCTGACCGGCACGGCCCGCGTCGACGTGTACCGCTCCAAGGCGACCGGCGCGCGGATCACCGTGGGCGGCGCACCCGTCTCCAGCGGTGATTCGTCCGAGCCTGCGGCCGTCGAATTCGAGATCGATCTGACCCCGTTCGAGGACGGCGGCTGGATCTGGTTCGACATCACCACCGACACCGCGGTGCGCGTGCACAGTGCCGGCTGGTACGCCCCCACGCCCGCACCGGGCCGGGCCAACGTCGCCGTCGGTATCCCGACCTTCAACCGGCCCTCGGACTGTGTCAACGCACTTGCCGCGCTGACCTCGGATCCGTTGGTGGACGAGGTGATCAGTGCCGTCATCGTGTCCGACCAGGGCACCAGCAAGGCCAAGGACCATCCCGGTTTCGAGGCTGCCGCGGCCGGGCTAGGCAACCGGCTGACGATTCACAACCAACCCAACCTCGGCGGGTCCGGCGGCTACAGCCGCGTGATGTACGAGGCGCTGAAGAACACCGACTGTGAGCAGATCCTGTTCATGGACGACGACATCCGCATCGAACCCGATTCGATCCTGCGGGCGCTGGCCATGAACCGGTTCGCCAAGGAACCGATGCTCGTCGGCGGCCAGATGCTCAATCTGCAGGAGCCGTCCCACCTGCACATCATGGGCGAGATGGTGGACCGGACCAACTTCATGTGGTCGGCCGCGCCCAACGCCGAATACGACCACGACTTCGCCAAACACCCGCTCGACGACACCGATTCGGTCCGCAGCAAGCTGCTGCACCGCCGGATCGACGTCGACTTCAACGGCTGGTGGATGTGCATGATCCCGCGGCAGGTGGCCGAGGAACTCGGGCAACCGCTGCCGCTGTTCATCAAGTGGGACGACGTCGAGTACGGCTTGCGCGCTGCCGAACACGGCTACCGCACGGTCACGCTGCCCGGCGCGGCGATCTGGCACATGGCCTGGAGCGACAAGGACGACGCGATCGACTGGCAGGCCTACTTCCACCTGCGCAACCGGCTCGTGGTGTCCGCACTGCACTGGGACGGCGATGCGCGCGGGCTGTTGGCCAGCCACCTCAAAGCCACGTTCAAACACCTTCTGTGCCTTGAATATTCGACCGTCGCCATCCAGAACCGGGCCATGGAGGACTTCCTGGCCGGCCCGGAACACATCTTCTCCATCCTCGAATCGGCCCTGCCCGACGTGCGCAAGATGCGTCAGCAGTTCCCGGATGCCGTGGTGCTGCCCGGTGCCACCGCGCTGCCGCCTGCCTCGGATCTCAAGCGCAAGAAGATCGGCATCCCGGTCTCCAAGGCCGCGATCGCGGTGAACCTCGCCCGCGGCGCGGTGCACCAACTGCGCCGTCACGATCCGGAAACCCATGTCCGGCCCCAGATCAACGTGGCGACCCAGGACGCCCGCTGGTTCTCGCTGTCTCGCGTCGACGGGGTCACCGTCACCACCGCCGATGGCCGCGGTGTGGTGTACCGGCAACGGGACCGCGCCAAGATGTTCGCGTTGCTGCGTGCCTCACTGCGTCAGCAGTTACGCGTGGTCCGTCAGTTCGACCGGATGCGCAAGGTCTATCGTGAGGCGCTGCCGGTGCTGACCAGCACCCAGAAGTGGGAGACGGTGTTGCTGACAGAGTCGGCGGAGAAAAACTGAGATGACCGATGCCCCGCGCGGCGAGGACGCCGTGTTGGTAGCCGTGCAGTCTGCCCTGGCCACCCGGCCCGGCGTGCTGAACGGCGCGCGTGCGCTGTCGCACTTCGGTGAGCACAGTCTTGGGTGGCTCGCGGTCGCGGCTGCCGGTGCGCTGGCCCAGCCGGCCAAGCGGAAGTCATGGATTGCCGTGGGCGTGGGCGCCTTTGCCGCCCACGCCGCCGCCGTCCTGATCAAACGGGTGGTACGCCGTGAGCGGCCGCACCACCCCGACATCGCCGTCAACGTCGGGACGCCGAGCCGGCTGAGTTTCCCATCGGCACATGCCACCTCGACCACCGCGGCCGCCGTCCTACTGGCCCGGACCACGGGTCTGCCGCTGCGCGCGGCACTGGTGGTGCCGATGGCGCTGTCGCGCCTGGTGCTGGGCGTGCACTATCCCACCGACGTACTCACCGGCGTGGCCGTGGGGACGCTGGTGGGCTCTGTGGTCGGAAGAACTGCCGGGGTCGGGCCGAAGGAGACTGTGGCCGATGAGTGAGGAAGCGCAGCCGGAGGCCGGTCCGCCCAAGAATCTGGCGACCGGCCTGATCAAGGCTCTCAGGCCGCGGCAGTGGGTGAAGAACCTGCTGGTGCTGGCGGCACCGCTGGCCGCTCTCGGCGACGGCACCGAGTACAACTATGCCGACCTCGGCTACAAGGTGGCCATCGCCTTCGTGGTGTTCTGCCTGGCCGCGTCGTCGATCTATCTGGTCAACGACGCCCGCGACGTCGAGGCCGATCGCGCGCATCCCACGAAACGGTTCCGGCCCATCGCCGCCGGGGTGGTGCCGGAATGGATGGCATACACCCTCGCCGTGGTGCTCGCGGCCGCCTCACTGATCATCTCGTGGTTGCTCACCCCGGCCCTGGCGGGGGTGATGGCGGTGTACATCGCCATCCAGCTGGCGTACTGCTTCGGTCTCAAGCACCAGGCGGTGCTGGACATCTGCATCGTGTCCTCGGGATTCCTGCTCCGTGCGATCGCCGGTGGCGTGGCTGCCGATATCCGGCTGTCGCAATGGTTCCTGCTGGTGATGGCTTTCGGCTCGCTGTTCATGGCAGCCGGGAAGCGTTATGCGGAACTGCAATTGGCCGAGCGCACCGGAGCCAAGATCCGCAAATCCCTTGAGCGCTATACCAGTAGTTATCTGCGCTTCGTGTGGACGTTGTCGGCCACCGCGGTGGTGGTCTGCTACGGGCTGTGGGCCTTCGGCCGCGACAGTGCCAACGACCCGCTCGGCATCGACGGTCAGGATGCCTCCTGGTACGCGATCACGATGGTGCCCTGGACCGTGGCGATCCTGCGCTATGCGGTTGACATCGACGGTGGCATCGCCGGTGAGCCTGAGGAGATTGCGCTGAAAGACCGAGTGCTGCAGATCCTGTTCCTGGCCTGGATCGGAACCATCGGTGCAGCCATCTACTTCAGCTGACCGACTGACATTGCGCCGCCTGGCCGGCGGCGTGGGCGACCGGCTGGCGCGCTCGCCGGTGTTTCCGTACGACGTCACGGTGCGGATCAGTCTGTGGGTCAGCGTGGTGGTGGTGGCCGCCCTGTTCGGCTGGGGTGCCTGGCAGCGCCGCTGGATCGCCGACGACGGCTTGATCGTGCTGCGCACAGTTCGAAACCTGTTGGCGGGCAACGGCCCGGTCTTCAACGCGGGTGAGCGCATCGAGGCCAACACCTCCACTGCGTGGACGTACCTGATGGCGTTGGGCGCATGGCTCGGCGGTCCGGTCCGCATGGAGTACGTGGCACTGGCACTGGCGTTGACGCTGAGCGTGCTCGGCGTCGTGCTGGCGATGCTCGGTACCGGCCGGCTCTACGCCCCGAGCCTGCAGGGCCGCCGTGCCCTGCTGCTTCCCGCCGGTGCGCTGGTCTACATCGCCGTCCCACCGGCCCGCGACTTCGCCACGTCGGGGCTCGAAAACGGTTTGGTGCTGGCCTATTTGGGCTTGCTGTGGTGGATGATGGTGTGCTGGTCGCAGGCTCTGCGCGCGGCTCCCGCGGCGACCGGGCGCGCCGCGCCGAAGGCGGCGCCGGGTCCGGTCTCGGGTCGGGTTTTCGACGGGACGCTGGCCGCGGTGGCGGGGCTCAGTGTGCTGATCCGCCCCGAGCTGGCGTTGATCGGCGGCGGCGCTCTGGTGATGATGCTGATCGCCGCGCGAGGCTGGCGGCGCCGCGTGCTGATCTTGGTGGCCGGTGGGCTGCTGCCGGTTGCCTACCAGATCTTCCGGATGGGTTACTACGCACTGTTGGTGCCGGGCACCGCGGTCGCCAAGGACGCCTCCGGCGCCAAGTGGTCCCAGGGATTCACCTACCTCACCAATTTCAACCAGCCCTACCTGCTGTGGGTGCCGGTGATGCTGCTGGCCGCGCTCGGCGTGGTTCTGCTGACCACACGCACCCGGCCGTGGTGGGTGCGTCATCAGGTGCCCCGCGGCTACGGCTGGTTGGCGCGCACTGTTCAAAGCCCAGCCGCCGTAGTGCTTTTCATGTTCATCAGCGGCCTGCTGCAGGGCATCTACTGGATTCGCCAGGGTGGCGACTTCATGCACGGCCGCGTGTTGTTGACACCGCTGTTCTGCCTGCTGATCCCCGTCGCGGTGATTCCCGTCGTGCTGCCCGACGGCACCAAGTTCACCAGGGAGACGGGTTATCTGCTGGCCGCGGCCACCACCGTGCTGTGGGCGGCGGTGGCGGACTGGTCGATCTGGGCTGCCAACTCGCCCGGCCTGGGCGCCGACGCCACGCGCGTCACCTACACGGGCATCGTCGACGAGCGCCGGTTCTACTCGCAGGCCACCGGTCATGCGCATCCCCTGACCGCTGCCGACTACCTGGACTACCCGCGCATGCGGGCGGTGCTGACCGCGATCGACAACACCCCCGACGGGGCGCTGCTGTTGCCGTCCGGAAATTACGACCAGTGGGATGTCGTCCCCGCCTATCCGCCTCCGCCGGATCTGTCTCCGGCCGAGCGGCGGGCGCTGAAAACACCGCACACCGTGTTCTTCACCAACATGGGCATGCTCGGTATGAACGTCGGGCTCGACGTGCGGGTCATCGACCAGATCGGCCTGACCAATCCGCTGGCGATGCACACCCAACGGTTGACCGACGGTCGTATCGGCCACGACAAGAACCTGTTCCCGGACTGGGCGGTGGCCGAGGGCCCGTTCCTCAAGACCCGGCCTTACATCCCGCTGTACCTGGACGAGGAGTGGATCGCCCAGGCCGAGGCGGCGCTGGCGTGCCCGGCCACCGAGTCGATGCTCAATTCGGTGCGCGGGGACATGAGCCCGCGGCGGTTCCTGTCCAACCTGGCGCATGCGTACGAGTTCACGAAGTACCGGATCGACCGGGTGCCGCTCTATGACCTGAAGAGGTGCGGTCTGCCGGTGCCCGAGCCTAAGAAGCCGCCGTACACGGGCATGCCGGCCACCGGCCCGTAACGCCCACGTCTTGTCGGTCTGAAAGAAATCTGTGTGCTCGGTAACGCTTGGCCGGTTCGCGCCGATACCCAGACGAGCCTGCGCACAGATCTTGAAATGGACGGTACGAAAACCGATGTTGACCTCTGGTGTCTACGCCGCGTCTCACCGCGTGCCGCCGAATGTGGACACCTGTCAACCCGAGACCTTGCTCACACCGGAGTACTCCGCCAGGCCATGCTGGGCGGCTCCGTCGCAGGCACTTCAACCAGACCTGATCGCGACCATCAACGGCTGAGGGGCGATCAGGGACGACAACTGCTGCAGAGAAGCACCACGCGTTCGTGTGGTTGACTACACGGGCACGTGAGCCGCTTACGTCGGTGCTTATCGATGTGCGGAATACGAAGAAGAGATTCAGATAGGGAGCGGTATGAAGTTCGTTGGGAAGATGCGCGGCGCAGCGGCAGGCCTGTCGCGCCGGCTGACGGTTGCGGTCGCCGCTGCGGCCGTACTGCCTGGCCTGGTTGGCGTCGTAGGCGGCTCGGCGACCGCCGGAGCCTGGTCTCGGCCCGGCCTGCCGGTCGAGTACCTCGACGTTCCGTCGGCAGGGATGGGACGCGACATCCGGGTTGAGTTCCAGAGCGGTGGCGCGGGTGCGCCCGCGCTGTACCTGCTCGACGGTATGCGTGCACGTGAGGACAACAACGGCTGGGACATCGAACTGCCCAGCTTCGAGTGGTTCCTGAACTCCGGCATCTCGGTTGTGATGCCGGTCGGTGGCCAGTCCAGCTTCTACAGCGACTGGTACAAGCCGGCCTGTGGCAGCAAGGACGGCGGCTGCAAGACCTACAAGTGGGAGACCTTCCTGACCCAGGAGCTCCCGGCGTGGCTGGCGGCCAACAAGGACGTGAAGTCGACCGGCAGCGCTGTGGTCGGTCTGTCGATGGCCGGTTCGTCGGCGCTGATGCTGGCGGCTCGCCACCCGGATCAGTTCATCTACGCGTCCTCGTTGTCGGGCACGTTGAACCCGTCCGAGGGCTGGTGGCCGATGCTGATCGGTGTCTCGATGGGTGACGCCGGTGGCTACAAGGCCGACGACATGTGGGGTTCGACCGGCGATCCGAACAACGCCTGGAAGGCCAACGACCCGACCGAGAACGTCGCGACGCTGGCCAACAACGGCACGCGCCTCTGGGTGTACTGCGGTAACGGCAAGCCGGGCGAGCTCGGTGGCACCGACCTGCCCGCCAAGTTCCTCGAGGGCTTCGTCTGCCGGACCAACTCCACCTTCCAGGAGAAGTACATCGCGGCCGGTGGCAAGAACGCGGTGTTCAACTTCCCGCAGAGCGGTACGCACAACTGGGCCTACTGGGGCCAGCAGCTGCAGGCCATGAAGCCTGACCTGCAGCGTGTCCTGGGAGCCACCCCGACCGCCTGAGCGGACGACAGGTAGCGACCTGAACGCATGACCGGAAGACGGCGGCGATCCTCACGGATCGCCGCCGTCAGCCGTTTTCGGGCCCTTTCACGGTCGGGCGTTTGACGCCCCGGCTGTGGTTGCGATGTGGTTCACTACAACGCGGGTTACGTGTGCGGGGGCACTTCGAACGACCGGCAGCAGGAGAGGTTGATGATGAGACGTGCGTTGAGTCTGATGCGGGCGATGCTGCCGGCCCTGTCGGCCGTGGTGCTCGGTGCGGGCCTGTGGACCGCGTCGGCGGTGACGGGCGCGCCGGCTCGGGCCGACGGCGTCGAGTACCTGATGGTTCCGTCGGCCGCGATGGGCCGCGACATCCCGGTGGCATTCCAGGGTGGCGGACCCCACGCGGTGTTCCTGCTCGACGCGTTCAACGCCGCCCCCGACGTCAGCAACTGGGTCAACGCCGGTCACGCGATGTCGACCCTGGCCGGCCGCGGCATCTCGGTGGCGGCCCCGGCCGGCGGAGCGTGGAGCCTCTACACCAACTGGGAGCAGGACGGCAGCAAGCAGTGGGAGACCTTCCTGTCCGCCGAACTGCCCGACTGGCTGGCCGCCAACAAGGGCCTGGCCCCGGCCGGGCACGGGATCGTAGGGGCGTCGCAGGGCGGCACGGCCGCGTTGACGCTGGCCGCTTTCCACCCCGACCGGTTCCGTTTCGCCGGATCGCTTTCGGGTTTCCTGACCCCGTCGGCCACCACCCTCAACGGCGCGATCACCGCAGGCATGGCGCAGTTCGGCGGAGTGGACAGCTACGGCATGTGGGGTGCCCCACAGCTGGGCCGCTGGAAGTGGCATGACCCCGATGTGCACGTGCAGTTGCTGGCGGACGCCAACACGCGGCTCTGGGTGTACAGCCCGGGCACCCTCACATGCAGTGACCCGGCCGCGATGATCGGGGTCTGCGATCAGGCGCAGGGCAGCAACAGGTCGTTCTACCAGCACTACCGCACTGTCGGTGGCAGCAACGGGCACTTCGACATGCCTGCCGGCGGTCAGCACGACTGGGGCAGCTGGGCCCCGCAGTTGGCCCAGATGTCCGGCGAACTGGTCGCGACCATCAAATAGACACCGGGCGGCCCGCCGTCGCGACCAGAATCAGCTGCGCCGGGACACTTTTCACCAGCCGGTACGGTGGAAGCGTGCAGCACACGGTACGGTCGGCCACCCTGGTGGTAGCCATGTCCGCTGCATCGTTGCTGTCGGCATGCGATGCGGGCGGTGACATCATGGCGCCGCTGGCCCAGCCCACGTCTCAGGTCAACGGTGCGCGGCCGCAGGCGGCGTCTGCGCAGCAGCCCCAGCAGGGCCGCAGCGGTGAATTGGCGATCACGTCGCAGCAGCACACCTATCTCGACGAGCTCAAGGCCGCCGGGATCACCCCGTCCAGCGAGCTGCTGGCCCTGTCGATCGGGTCCTATGTGTGCCAGGGCCGCGCCGCCAGGCAGAATGACCAGGCTGTCCGCGAGTTCGTCCTGCCGCTGGTGCGCAGCGATGTCCGCGCTGCCCACTCCGGTCAGGAGAGCCCGACACCCGCCGAGATCGACACCGCCGCCACTGACTACATCCGCACCGCCACCGAACATCTCTGCTAGCCGCAGATAGCCGCCCGCACGCGAGGAGCCCGAGTAACCCATGGCCAAAAACGCCAGCCGCAGGAAGCGTCACCGCATCCTGGCCCTGATCGCCGCTGCGGCGATGGCTCTCGTCGTGGTGCTCGTGGTGACCATCGTGGTGATCGTGATGCGTCGTCCGGAGACCCCTTCGGCACCGCCGACGGCCCAACCCCCGGCCGGGGTCCCGGGCCAGCCGACACCGCGTAAGCCGCGCCCGGAGTTCCAGTCCGCCGACTGTCCTGACGTGATGCTGCTCTCGATCCCCGGCACCTGGGAGTCCTCGCCGCTGGACGATCCGTTCAACCCCACGCAATTCCCGCTGTCGCTGATGACCAACATCAGCCGGCCGATGGCCGAGCAGTTCGGGAAGGACCGCCTCGAGGTCTACACCGTCCCGTACACCGCGCAGTTCCACAACCCGTTCTCCGCAGACAACCAGATGTCGTACAACGACAGCCGCGCGGAGGGCAAGCGGGCGGCGGTCAAGGCGATGACGGAGATGAACGACCGCTGCCCGCTGACCAGCTATGTGATCGCCGGGTTCTCGCAGGGCGCGGTGATCGGCGGCGACCTGGCCAGCGACATCGGCAACGGTCGCGGCCCGGTCGACGAGGACCTGGTGCTGGGTGTGACGTTGATCGCCGACGGCCGCCGCGAGTTCGGTGTCGGCCAGGATGTCGGCCCCAACCCGCCGGGCCAGGGCGCCGAGATCACGCTGCACGAGGTTCCGGTGCTGTCCGAGATGGGCCTGACCATGACGGGCCCGCGGCAGGGCGGCTTCGGGGCACTCAACAACCGGACCAACCAGATCTGCGGTAAGGGCGATCTGATCTGCTCGGCGCCCGAGGAGGCGTTCTCGATCTTCAATCTGCCCAAGACCCTGGAGACCCTGTCCGGCAGCGCCGCCGGGCCGGTGCACGCGCTGTACAACACCCCGCAGTTCTGGGTGGAGAACGGGCAGACCGCCACCCAGTGGACCCTGAGCTGGGCCAAAGACCTGGTGGACAACGCACCTCATCCCAAGCACGGGTGACCGGAGCGCCGCGACAGGACCGCAACAGGATCGTTGTGCGCGCCGGATTTGGTGGGACCGTCACGGTCCCTTAACATTAAGAGAAAAATAAGAGCTACGCGCGTGAGTAGCGGGTTGGATAGAGCTGCCAGCTGATCCGTGGGCGTGGACTGGTCTGCCCGGTACGATCGTCCGGGTTTGGGTACGTACGGCCGCCGAATGGCTGCGACGCACCGCCAGTGACGTGCGACAACGCGAGCAGTACGGCTCTGACAGGAGAGTTAAATGCCGTTTATCAATCCGTTCATCAAGGACGGTCAGATCAAGTTCCCGGACGGCGCCAGCATCGTCGAGCACGTCGAGCGTTGGGCCAGGGTTCGCAGCGACAAGCTGGCATACCGCTTCCTCGACTTCTCCACCGAACGGGACGGCGTCGCCCGCGACCTGACCTGGTCGCAGTTCAGCGCGCGCAACAAGGCGGTGGCCGCCCGGCTTCAGCAGGTCACCCAGCCCGGTGACCGCGTCGCCATCCTGTGCCCGCAGAACCTCGATTACCTCGTCGCCTTCTTCGGCACGCTCTACGCCGGTCGCATCGCGGTGCCGCTGTTCGATCCGTCCGAGCCGGGGCACGTCGGCCGCCTGCACGCGGTGCTGGACAACTGCCACCCGTCGGCGATCCTCACCACCACCGAGGCCGCCGAGGGCGTTCGCAAATTCTTCCGCAGCCGTCCGGCCAACCAGCGCCCCCGCGTCATCGCCGTCGACGCGGTGCCCGACGACGTCGCCGCCACCTGGGTTCACCCGGAGGGGCCTGACGAGACCACCATCGCGTACCTGCAGTACACCTCCGGCTCGACCCGGATACCGACCGGTGTGCAGATCACGCACCTGAACATGGCCACCAACATCGTGCAGATCGTCGAGGCCCTCGAGGGTGAAGAGGGCGACCGTGGTCTGTCCTGGCTGCCGTTCTTCCATGACATGGGTCTGGTCACCGCACTGATCGCCCCGATGATCGGTCACTTCTTCACCTTCATGACCCCGGCCGCCTTCGTGCGTCGTCCCGAGCGCTGGATCCGTGAGATGGCCCGCAAGGAAGGGGACACCGGCGGCGTCATCTCGGTGGCCCCGAACTTCGCGTTCGACCACGCCGCGGCCCGCGGTGTCCCCAAAGAAGGAGAGTCGGCGATCGATCTCTCCAACGTGAAGGCCGTGCTCAACGGCAGCGAGCCGATCTCTGCGGCCACCGTGCGCCGGTTCAACGAGGCGTTCAGCCCGTTCGGCTTCCCGGCCAAGGCGATCAAACCGTCCTACGGACTGGCAGAGGCGACGTTGATGGTGTCGACCACACCGGCCGCCGAAGAGCCCAAGATCATCTACGTCGACCGTGACGAGCTGAACACCGGCCGGATCGTCGAGGTGGGGGGCGACTCGCCCAAGGCGGTCGCCCAGGCCTCGGCCGGCAGGGTCGGCGTCTCGGAGTGGGCCGTCATCGTCGACGCCGAGAGCGCGACCGAGCTGCCCGACGGACAGGTCGGCGAGATCTGGATGAGTGGCCAGAACATGGGCACCGGGTACTGGGGTAAGCCCGAAGAGACGATCGAGGTTTTCCAGAACACCCTCAAGTCGCGGACCAGCCCGTCGCACGCCGAGGGCGCTGCCGACGACGCCACCTGGGTTCGCACGGGCGACTACGGCGCCTTCTACGACGGCGACCTCTACATCACCGGCCGCGTCAAGGACCTCGTGATCATCGACGGCCGCAACCATTACCCGCAGGATCTGGAGTACTCGGCGCAGGAGGCCAGCAAGGCACTGCGCACCGGCTACGTCGCGGCCTTCTCGGTGCCGGCCAACCAGCTGCCCGACGAGGTGTTCCAGAACGCCCACGCGGGCCTGCATCGCGATGAGGACGACACGTCCGAGCAGTTGGTCATCGTCGCCGAGCGTGCCCCCGGTGCGCACAAGCTCGAGGTCGGCCCGATCACCGATGACATCCGGGCCGCGATCGCCGTGCGCCACGGCGTCACCGTGCGCGACGTGCTGCTGACCGCTGCGGGCGCCATCCCGCGTACCTCCAGCGGCAAGATCGGCCGCAGGGCCTGCCGCTCGGCGTACCTGGACGGCACGTTGCGCAGCGGAAAGATCGCCAACGCGTTCCCCGACGAGACCGACTGAGCTGATTTTCAAGACACGACGCCGACCGGCGCCCGGTCTATGACGAAGGTGACTTGAACACCCGCACGCGAGGAGAACCAACCGGCCATGGATGAGACACAGAACGATTCGAATCTTCCAGCGACCACCGAGTCCGCAGGCCAGCCGACTTCGCGTCCGGACCTGACCGTCGCCGAGATGCGCGAGTGGCTGCGCAAGTCCGTGGCCACCGCCACAGGGCAGTCGGCCGACGCCATCGACGAGACCACCCCGCTGATCGAGCTGGGCCTGTCCTCCCGCGACGCGGTGGCCATGGCCAGCGACATCGAGGACCTCACCGGTGTCACGCTGACGGCCACGGTGCTCTTCCGGCACCCCACCATCGAGTCGCTGGCCACCGTGATCATCGAAGGTGAGCCCGAGCCCGAGGACACCGGCGACGAGGACTGGTCACGGGACCGGGATCTCGAGGACATCGCGATCGTCGGTGTGGCGACCCGCTTCCCGGGGGACCTGAACACTCCCGATCAGATGTGGGAGGCCCTGCTGGCGGGGAAGGACTGCATCACCGACCTGCCCGAGGGCCGGTGGGAGGAGTTCCTCTCCGAACCGCGGATCGCAGAACGTGTCGCCAAGGCCCGCACCCGCGGCGGATACCTGTCAGACATCAAGGGTTTCGACTCCGAGTTCTTCGCACTGTCGAAGATGGAGGCCGACAACATCGACCCGCAGCAGCGGATGGCGCTGGAACTGACCTGGGAAGCCCTGGAGCACGCCAGGATCCCGGCGTCCAGCCTGCGCGGCACCAGTGTCGGTGTGTTCGTCGGCAATTCGACCAATGACTACCAGTTCCTGGCGGTCTCGGATCCGTCGGTGACGCATCCGTACGCCATCACCGGCACCGCGAGTTCGATCATCGCCAACCGGGTTTCGTACTTCTACGACTTCCGCGGCCCGTCGGTGGCACTGGACACCGCGTGCTCCAGCTCGCTGGTCGCCGCCCACCAGGGTGTGCAGGCACTGCGGGCGGGCGAGGCCGACGTGGCCATCGTCGGTGGCGTCAACGCGCTCATCACCCCGATGGTGACGGTCGGTTTCGACGAGGTCGGCGGCGTGCTCGCGCCGGACGGCCGGATCAAGTCGTTCTCGTCCGACGCCGACGGCTACGCCCGTTCCGAGGGCGGCGGCATGCTCGTGCTCAAGCGGGTGTCCGATGCCCGCCGCGACGGCGACCAGATCCTGGCCGTCATCGCCGGCAGCGCGGTCAACCACGACGGCCGGTCCAACGGCCTGCTGGCCCCCAATCCCGATGCGCAGGAAGCGGTTCTGCGTAAGGCCTACAAGAACGCCGGCATCAATCCCCGTGACGTCGACTACATCGAGGCGCACGGCACCGGCACCATTCTGGGTGACCCGATCGAGGCCGACGCGCTGGGCCGGGTGATCGGCCGCGGCCGCGACGCCGACAAGCCTGCCCTGCTCGGTGCGGTGAAATCCAATCTGGGACACCTGGAGTCGGCCGCAGGCGCGGCCAGCCTGGCCAAGATGACGCTGGCGCTGGCCAACGACAAGCTGCCCGCCTCGATCAACTACGCCGGGCCGAACCCCTACATCGACTTCGACAAAGAACACCTCAAGGTCAACGACACCCTGTCGGACTGGCCGCGCTACAGCGGCCACGCCATCGCCGGTGTTTCCGGATTCGGCTTCGGTGGCGCCAATGCCCACCTGGTGCTGCGCGAGGTCTTGCCGAGCGATCTGGTCGAACCTGAGCCGGAACCTGAAGTGGCCGAGGACAAGCCGGCCGCTGATGACACCGACGCCGTTTATGTCGGCGGTGTGCGGATGGACGAGTACGGCGAGTTTGTTCACGATGAGCCCGCAGCGGACGAGTACTCGGCCTACGGCTCGGTTGATCACGAGGCAGCTCTCGAACTCCCCGGCCTGACCGATGAGGCCAAGCGCCTGATCGAGGAGGCCCGGGCCGAGCTCGCGGCGGCCGAATCGGCCGAGCCGACCAAGAAGGTTGTCCCGCTGGCCGTCTCGGCATTCCTGACCTCACGCAAGAAGGTCGCCGCAGCCGAGCTGGCGGATTGGATCGACAGTGAAGAGGGACGCGCGTCGTCGCTCGAATCCATCGGACGCTCGCTGTCGCGCCGCAACCACGGCCGCTCGCGTGCCATCGTGCTCGCCCACGACCACGATGAGGCGATCAAGGGTCTGCGGGCCATCGCCGAAGGCAAGCAGCACCCGACGGTGATCTCGGCGGACGGCCCGGTCACCAACGGCCCGGTGTGGGTGCTCGCCGGATTCGGTGCGCAGCACCGCAAGATGGGCAAGAGCCTGTACCTGCGCGACGAGACCTTCGCCGAGTGGATCAACAAGGTCGACGCTCACATCCAGGATGAACGCGGCTACTCGATCGTCGAACTGATCCTCGACGATTCGATCGACTACACCAACGAGACCTGCGAATACCCCATCGAAGTGGTCCAGACGGTGATCTTCGCCATCCAGATCGCGCTCGGTGAGCTGCTCAAGCACCACGGCGCGAAACCCGGTGCGGTCGTGGGTCAGTCGCTCGGTGAAGCGGCCGCCGCCTACTTCTCCGGCGGTCTGAGCCTGGCCGATGCCACCCGCACCATCTGCTCGCGTGCCCACCTGATGGGTGAGGGCGAGGCGATGCTGTTCGGCGAGTACATCCGGCTGATGGCACTGGTCGAATACTCGGCCGACGAGATCAAGACCGTGTTCGCCGACTTCCCGGGCCTCGAGGTGTGCGTCTATGCCGCCCCGACCCAAACCGTCATCGGCGGCCCGCCGGAGCAGATCGACGCGATCATCGCCCGCGCCGAAGCCGAGGGCAAATTCGCCCGCAAGCTCCAGACCAAGGGCGCCAGCCACACCCAGCAGATGGACCCGTTGCTCGGTGAGCTTTCCGCCGAGATCCAGGGCATCGAACCGCACCCGCTGCAGACGGCGTATTTCTCCACCGTGCACGAGGGCAAGCTGATCCGCGCCGGGGCCGAGCCGATCCACGATGTGGAGTACTGGAAGAAGGGCCTGCGGCACAGCGTCTACTTCACCCACGGCATCCGCAATGCGGTGGACAACGGGCACACCACGTTCCTGGAGCTCGCGCCGAACCCGGTGGCGCTCATGCAGGTTGGGCTCACCACGGCGACGGCCGGGCTGCATGACGCCCAGTTGATCGCGACGCTGGCCCGCAAGCAGGACGAGCTCGAGTCCATGGTCACCGCCATGGCCAACCTGTTCGTGTACGGCCACGACCTGGACCTGCGGACGCTGTTCCCGCGCAAGTCCACCGGCCTGGCCGGGGCGCTGGACTTCGCCAACATCCCGCCGACCCGGTTCAAGCGCAAGTCGCACTGGCTGGACGCGCACTTCACCGGTGACAGCTCCGCGGTGATGCCGGGCAACCACGTCGCCACGCCGGACGGCAGGCACGTCTGGGAGTTTGTGCCCAGGGGCGCCGCCGACCTCGCCGCATTGGTGAAAGCCGCTGCTGCACAGGTCTTCCCGGACGCCAGGCTGACCGCCTCGGAACAGCGTGCCGTGCCCGGCGAGGGATCGCGTCTGGTCACCACGCTGACCCGGCACCCGGGCGGCGCGTCGGTGCAGGTCCACGCGCGGATCGATGAGTCGTTCACCCTGGTCTACGACGCGATCGTGACGCGGGGTGGGGCCGCGGCCACACTGCCCACCGCGGTGGGCGCCGGCGTTGTCGCCGAACAGGTTTCGGCGCCTGCCACGACAGCGGCCACGACTTTGGCAGAGCCGGAACCCGAGGACGATGCCGAGATTCTGCAGGACAACCTGACCAAGGGCGCCGGCATGGGCGCCGGGTTCGAGAAGTGGACCCCGGATTCAGGCGAAACCATCGCGCAGCGACTCGGCGCCATCGTCGGCGGCGCCATGGGGTACGAGCCCGAGGATCTGCCGTGGGAGGTGCCGCTCATCGAACTGGGCCTGGATTCCCTGATGGCGGTGCGGATCAAGAACCGCGTCGAATACGACTTCGACCTGCCGCCCATCCAGCTGACCGCGGTGCGTGACGCCAACCTGTACAACGTCGAGGACCTCATCAAGTACGCGATCGAGCACCGCGACGAGGTCGATCAGATCGCCGAAGCCCAGAAGGGCAAGACTGCCGAGGAGATCGCCGCCGAGCAGTCCGAACTGCTGGGCGGTGCGTCCACGGTCGCCGAGCTCGAGGCCAAGCTGGCCGAGGCCGGACATCCGTTGGCGGACAACGACTCCGAGGCGAGCGAAGCCTCTGAAGCAAGCGACATCCCGGCCCCGCCGACCGATCCGTCGGGCCCCGCGATTCCACCGGCGCCCACGGATCCGTCGGGACCCGGGAAGGCGACCGCCGCCGCGGCGGCAGCCAAGGTGCTGACCCAGGAAGCGGTGACCGAGGCGCTGGGTGCCGACGTGCCCCCGCGCGACGCCGCCGAGCGGGTCACCTTCGCCACCTGGGCCATCGTCACCGGCAAGTCGCCGGGCGGCATCTTCAACGAGCTGCCCTTCGTCGATGTCGAGACGGCGACCAAGCTGTCGGAGCGGCTGTCCGAGCGTGCCGAGGGCACGGTCTCGGTCGAGCAGGTCCGTTCGGCCAAGACCATCGAAGAGCTGTCCACGATCGTGCGTGATCAGCTCGAAGAAGGTGTGGTCGACGGGTTCGTGCGCACTCTGCGGCCTGCGAAAGAAGGCAGCTCGCACGTGCCGCTGTTCGTGTTCCACCCGGCCGGCGGATCGACCGTCGTCTACGAGCCGTTGATGAAGAGGCTGCCCGCCGACACCCCGGTGTACGGCATCGAACGGGTCGAGGGCGCCATCGAGGAGCGCGCGGCCGAGTACGTGCCCAAGCTGCTGGAGATGCACAAGGGCCCGTTCATCCTGGCCGGCTGGTCGCTGGGCGGGGCGCTGGCCTACGCGTGCGCCATCGGGCTGAAGCGCGCGGGCGCCGATGTCCGGTTCGTCGGCCTGATCGACCTCGCACTGCCCGGGGAGCCGATCGACCAGAGCAAGGAGGGTATGCGGGCCCGTTGGGATCGTTACGCCCTGTTCGCCCAGCGCACCTTCAACGTCGAGATTCCGGCGATCCCGTACGAGGAGCTCGAGCAGCTCGACGACGAGGGCCAGGTGAAGTTCGTCCTGGATGCGATCAAGGACAGCGGTGTGCAGATCCCGGGCGGGATCATCGAGCATCAGCGCACGTCGTACCTGGACCAGCGCGCCCTTGCCACCATCGAGGTCCAGCCGTACGACGGTCACGTCACCCTGTACCTGGCCGACCGCTACCACGATGACGCCATCGTGTTCGAGCCCGCATACGCGACCCGCAAGCCCGACGGCGGCTGGAGCGAGTACGTCAAGGATCTCGAGGTGGTGCCCATCGGGGGCGAGCACATTCAGGCCATCGATGAGCCGTACATTGCCAAGGTCGGTGCTCACATGAGCGAGGCGATCAGCCGTATCCAGAGCGAAGCGACAATGTCGACAGCGGAGAGCGAGAGCAAGTGACCAACAAGACCACGGCCGAACTGCTGGCCGAGCTCCGCGAGAAGCTGGAACTGGCTTCCGATCCCGGCGATGAGAAGGCCAAGGCCCGCCGGGACAGAAAGGGAATTCCGTCCGCACGGGCCAGGATTCATGCCCTGCTCGATCCGGGCAGCTTCCTGGAGATCGGCGCGCTGGCCAAGACACCGGGTGACCCGAATGCCTTGTTCGGCGACGGCGTGGTGACCGGGCACGGCACCATCAACGGCCGTCCGGTCGGCGTATTCAGCCACGACCAGACGGTGTTCCAGGGCTCGGTCGGTGAGATGTTCGGCCGCAAGGTGGCTCGGCTGATGGAGTGGGTGGCCATGGTCGGTTGCCCGATCATCGGCATCAACGACTCGGCCGGGGCGCGCATCCAGGATGCGGTGACGTCGCTGGCCTGGTACGCCGAGCTCGGCCGCCGCCACGAGATGTTGCGCGGCCTGGTCCCCGAGATCTCGCTGATCTTCGGCAAATGTGCCGGCGGCGCGGTGTATTCGCCGATCCAGACCGACCTGTTGGTGGCCGTGCGCGACCAGGGCTACATGTTCATCACCGGCCCGGACGTGATCAAGGACGTCACCGGCGAGGATGTCAGCTTCGACGAGCTCGGTGGCGCCGACGTCCAGGCGCAGCGCGGCAACATCCACAAGGTGGTCGAATCGGAGGCCGCGGCCTACCAGTACGTGCGCGATTACCTGAGCTTCCTGCCGTCGAACCACTTCGACAGCCCGCCGATCGTCAACCCCGGCCTGGAACCGGAGATCACCCCGCACGATCTCGAGCTCGACTCCATCGTCCCGGACGCGGACAACATGGCCTACGACATGCACGAGATCCTGCTGCGGATCTTCGACGACGGCGATGTGTTCGAGATCGCCGAGCAGCGCGGCCCGGCCATGATCACCGCGTTCGCCCGGGTGGACGGTCACCCGGTGGGCGTGATCGCCAACCAGCCGATGCACATGTCCGGCGCGGTCGACAACGAGGCCTCGGACAAGGCGGCCAGCTTCATCCGGTTCTGCGACTCCTACAACCTGCCTTTGGTTTTCGTTGTCGACACCCCCGGCGCGATGCCGGGCGTCGCGGAGGAGAAGGGCGGCATCATCAAGCGCGGTGGCCGGTTCTTCAACGCCATCGTCGAGGCCGACGTGCCGAAGGTGACCGTCATCATCCGCAAGGCCTACGGCGGCGGATACGCGGTGATGGGCTCCAAGCAGCTCTCAGCCGATCTGAACTTCGCCTGGCCGACGGCGCGTATCGCGGTCATCGGCGCGGAGGGCGCGGCGCAGCTGCTGGTCAAGCGGTTCCCGGATCCGACTGCCCCCGAGGTGCAGAAGATCCGCGCCGACTTCATCGAGGGCTACAACCTCAACATGGCCACGCCGTGGATTGCCGCCGAGCGCGGCTACATCGATGGCGTGATCGAGCCGCACGAGACCCGGTTGCTGCTGCGCAAGTCCCTGAAGCTGTTGCGGGACAAGCAGAACGGGCCGAAGGTGCAGCGCAAGCACGGCCTGTTGCCGCTGTAGCCTCCGCCTGCGGTTTGCCACGAGCCGAAAACGCACAGTCTTACTCACAAGCGTGTAATTCGAAATCGGGCCCACTGAGCTGCTGCGATGGCGGACCCTCGCAAAACCATCCACAAGTTGTCCACAGGCAACCTGTGTTGGCTGGATGCTCGCCTGGCTAGTGTGGGGGCGAAAGGGGGCCGCCGATGAGCACCGCAGTCGTGGTGGGCAGTGGGCCCAACGGTCTGGCGGCCGCCATCGTGTTGGCCAAGGCCGGCCACCAGGTCACCGTGCTGGAGGCTGCGGACGCAATCGGCGGCGGGGTGCGCTCGGGCCGTGTCGATGGTGTTCTCGTCGACCACTGCTCGGCGATCCATCCCATGGCCGTGGCATCCGGCTTTCTCGCCGGCCTGGATCTCGAACGGCACGGATTGCGCTGGCGCCTGCCCGAAATCGACTGTGCCCATCCGCTCGACGACGGCGACGCGGGCCTGTTGTATCGCAGTGTCGAGCAGACCGCCGACGGACTCGGCGCCGACGGTGCCCGCTGGCGACTCCTGTTCGGTGGTCCGGCCGCTGATTTCGACACGCTGGCCGACGACATCATGGGACCGCTGCTGCGCATCCCGGCACATCCGTTGACGCTGGCCAGGTTCGGCGTGCCCACCGTGCTGCCCGCCTCGGTGCTCGCGCGGGTCTTCCGCACGCCGGCCGCCCGGGCGTTGTTCGGAGGCGTTGCGGCCCACACCTTCCGGCCGCTGCACTACCCGATGACCTCGGCGATCGGGTTGGGCATTCTCACGGCCGGGCACCGGTACGGCTGGCCCGTCGCCGAAGGCGGTTCGCAAGCGATCACCGACGCGTTGGCCGCGGCCATGGCCGAGCTCGGTGTCAAGGTTCAGACCGGGACGCGGATCACCACGGCTGCCCAGTTGCCGGCCGCCGACATCACCATGTTCGACCTCGCTCCCACGGCCGTCGCCGACATCCTGGGCGACCGGCTGCCCCGGCGGACCGCCCGCGGCTTCCGCCGATTCCGTTACGGTCCGGGCGCTTTCAAGGTCGATTTCGCGATTCGTGGACCGGTGCCCTGGACCAATCCCGAGGTGGGGCGGGCAGGGACGGTGCACCTGGGCGGCGATTTCGACGAGGTCGCGGCCACCGAGCGCGAGATCCATGCCGGACGCATGCCGCGCCGGCCTTTCGTTCTGGTGGGCCAGCAGTACCTGGCCGATCCGGGCCGCTCGGCCGGCGAGATCAATCCCGTCTACGCGTATGCCCATGTGCCGCACGGATATACCGGTGATGCCACCGAGGCGATCATCGCGCAGTTCGAGCGGTTCGCCCCCGGCTTCGCCGACCGGATCGTCGGAACCGCCGTGCGTTCTGCCACCGAGATGTCGGTATACAACCCGAACTACGTCGGCGGAGACATCTGCACCGGGGCCAAGGACATCCGTCAGCTGGCATTCGGACCCCGGATCACGCTGGCGCCCTACGACGTCGGGATCCCCGGCATGTACATCTGCTCGGCGGCCACCCCGCCGGGGCCGGGTGCGCACGGCATGTGCGGAGCCAATGCCGCGGCCCGCGCGCTGGACCGGCTGCGGCGCCGCTGAATTCCGCGAACGGGTTTCATCGCCGAAGGCCGGTGATGAAGATGTCGAGCAGCCGGTTTACCGTCGACTCGAAATCGCCGACCATCGTGCCCCCGGCCGCGCCCGGTGTGGTCCACGCCCACGTCGTTCCGGTGAATGCGTGAATCGCGGCGGTGAGGGCGCTCAGCTGCTCATCGCTCAGTGGGAGCGCCGGCTGTAGCGCAGCGCCGAGGCGCTGTCGTGCGTCCTCGGCCTGAGCTGTCAGAGCCGGCATCTCTTGCGGGCCAAGCCGGTTGATCAGCACCGGTGAGGCGGCGATGAGATCGCACAGCACCGGCCGCGCCGCCAGGGTGTGGGCCAGGGCGGTCGCCGGAGCGGCCAGGCGCAGTTCGTGGGTCAGCGCGGCGATCCAGTCCAGGTGCTCGTCGTACATCACCCGCAGCAGTAGGGCCTCGCGTGAGCCGACGTATCGCAGAATGCCCGACTTCGCCAGACCGGCCGCCGCGGCCACGTCACCCAGCGTCAGCGACGCCGCGCGAGTGTGCCGCAGGCATTCGCGTGTCGTGGCCACGAGATGGGCCAACCGGTCTCGGCGCTGGGCATCGCTGCGTGCGCGCGTGAACGGCGGAGGGGATTCAGCCATCGCCACATAATAGAACAATGTTCTGTTAAAGTCGCGAACCGTGAACCGCTATGAATGCGTCATCCGCCGCCGCACCACGGCCTCGCCGCGGACCCTGTTCCCGATCGTGTCCGACGGATCCCGGTGGTCCGAATGGGCCTCACCCCTGATCCCCTACTCGGCATGGGAGTCCCGGGGCCCCGCCGACGACGGCGGGGTCGGGGCCATCCGGGCCGTGGGCACCCGCAGGAAACCGGCCCGCGAGATGACCACCATCCACGAACCGGACCACAAGCACGGATACACCATGCTCGCCGGGGGCCCGATCCAGAACTATCAGGCGGAGGTGTCGTTCACCGAAGAGGCCGACGGGACGCTGGTCACGTGGCGGGGCCGCTACGAAACCCGTTGGCGCGTGGTCGGGTTGGCGTACTGGCTGGTCCTGCGGGTCGTGCTCGGGACGCTGTCCCGTAAGCTCGTCGCCGCCGCGGAAAAGGGTATCTGCTAGCGCGAGTGGCCAGTTACGACACGGCTTTTCGTCGTACGCGTGTCACAACTGGCCACTCGGCGCCGCAACAAGCCGGCCTACGGCTCGATGCGGATCCGTCCCGGCTTGTAGAGCCCGCTGTGCGTTGCGGTGCCCAGCTCGATCTCAGCCGGCACCGCGTCGACGATGGTGTCGAACTTGCGCAGCGAACCCCAGTCCCGGCCCCAGTCCTTGTTCAGGTAGGTGGCCATGACGTGCTGACGCAGCAGCAGATCGCTGACGCCCAGCAGGCCGCCGTTGATCCCGTCCTCCCAGGTGTCGGTGTCTTTCCTCTTGGCTTCGTAGTCCGGGGTGATCCGGAACTTCGGAATCTCGGTGACACCGTTGGCGTGCAGCATCGGCTGCTGGCACGGGAAGGCCAGGCCCACAGCCCAATCCAGCAGCACCGGCTGTTGGGAGCCGATGTACTCCTGCACGGTCTTGACCTCCGGCACCCGCGGCGGGGTGACGGCGATCCAGTCTCCGGGTGTCAGCGAATTGTCCTCGGCGATGACGCGGACGAACGTCGCGTCGGAGGGAATCTCGCTGCGGTCGAAGCGCAGGTTGCGCCATGACGGGATGGGGCCGAGGTCGTAGGGCACCACCCGGCCGGCAGGCACCGCGGCACCGTCGGGCCCGGGCCGTCCGTACTCCAGCTCCACCGTCTGGCCCTCGGTGCGGCCGTTGAAAATGCTGTTGCCGGTGATGGTTCCGGCCGCGGTGACGACGACCAGCGGGTGGGCCGCATCCGGTGCGGGCAGTTGGTACCACGCCGAGGCGAGCTTGCTGACCTGCTGTGCCGGGCCGGCGGTGTAGCTGCCGGCCAGCGGAACGCGGGCCGGATCCAGTCCGTACGGCAACGGCACGGTCGACCCGTTGACGCCCGGGGTCTCCAGTTTGGCATCCGCATTCCAGTCGGCGTCGATGCCCGGCATCGGCACGGTGATCCGTATCGCTTCGGCGACAATGTGATCCGGCACGCCGTTCGGGGTGAACCCGGTCGGCGCGGTGCCGCCCAGCGGCCCCAGCGGGCCGTAGTCTCCCGGCGCCGGGGTGAGGAACCCGTCGTTGGTGTCGGGTTCCACCAGCACGTCGTCGGCCAGGCCGCAGCCGCCGGCGAACGCGCGGAGGTTCGAGGACGCATTGGAGTAGGTCCCGTCCTGGCGTACCACCCCGTAGAGCATCGAGCCGACGAACACCACGACCATGAACCCGGCCGCCAGCGGTACCGGCGCAGCCGTCAACCGCTGCGCCAACCGGCCCTCGGCCGATGGCCGGAGATGCAGCCAGTACGCCCACAGTGCGGTGACGGCGAACAGGGCGAAGAAGATGGCGCTCAAGGTGATTCCGCCGATGGCGGGCTTGTCGTTGTTGAACGGCACGCCGTAGCTGGACACGTACCACCAGCCGTTCGTGGTGGCGAAGCACAGCGCCAACACGAACAGCACTCCCGCGGTGAAGGCCATCCGGTTACGCGCGGAGCGGAGCACGACCGGCGACACCAGCACGGTGACCACCGCTGCCATCGCCGCACCCACGGCGGCGAACAGGCCGAAGTGGTGCACCCACTTGGTCGGGGTGAACATCAGGCAGAACATGGTCGCGAAGATGATGCCCATCAGCCGCCATACCGGCCCGCGGGCCACACCGGGAACCCGCTTGCGCCGCAACATGATGAACAGCGAGGCGAACAGGCTCAGCGCGGTGATCATGAAGCCGAACCGGCGGGACAGTGAGCCGTCGACGGTCGGCAGGATCAGGTAGTAGTACCGCAGGTTCTCGGTGTACCACTCCTGGCTCGGCCCGATCGCGGTGCGAATCCTGGTGGCCTCCAACACTGTTGCCAGTGTCTGATCGGCGAAGACGACGGTCAGGATCACGGTGCCCGCGGCGAGCAGCGGCAGTACGAGCGGCCAGACACCAAGCGTGCGGCCTCGACGCACCAGGATGCGCAGCAGCGGACGGCCACCGGCGAGCAGCGCGGCCACGGCGATCAGGCCGGTGGGCTGGATGCCGAGGGTGAAGGCCGCCGAGATGATCGCCATCGCGGCCGGCGTGAGCCGCCCGGAGATGATGGCGCGTTCGATCAGCACGTAGGTGATCAGTGCGCCGGTGGCGATCTGGCCCTCGGGGCGCAGGCCGTTGTTGAACGGCATCCAGGCCGCCATCAGCACCAGGCCCGCGGCCCAGAGCGCGGGCTTGGACGCGATCACCGCGGGCCCGAGGCGGGGCAACACCTCACGGGACAGCAGCAGCCAGCACACCAGCGCACAGATCAGGTCGGGCAGCCGCATCCAGATGCTGGCGTCGCTGACATGGGTCATCAGCGCCAGCAGGTTGTAGAACCAGCCGAACGGGTCTTCGGGGCTGCCGAACCAGCGGAAGTAGTTCGACATGTAGCCGGCATGGTCGGCCACGCGTGCCATCTGCAGGATGTAGCCGTCGTCGGACGAGTTCGCCCCGATCACATGCCAAGACAGGAATCCGCCGACCACGACCACGTCGACCGCGCTGAACGTGCGCCAGCGTGACGGGATCAGGTGGTGCATCCGCCGTCCGTCGAGGCGGTCCAGCCGCCACAGTGCCAGCACGGCGACCACGGTGGCCGCGATCCCGAGCAGGATCGCCACCAGCTTGAGTGGGGTGGGCTTGGAGGTGAACCGGGTGTCGATCGTGGCGGACAGGGAAAGTCCTTGCGGCGCAGGTCCGCTCAGCTCGGTGAAGACGCCGACGATCTGGGGCCGCAGGTTCGGGTCGGGGAAGCCGGTGCGCAGCTCCTTGGCTGTGTCATTCCCCGGGTCGCTGCGCTCCTGCCCGCCGTCCGCGCCGGTGAGCCCGACGAACGTGGCGAACGTGCCCTTGTCGTCCGAGGTGATCTCGATGCGTTCGCAGGCAGCGGAATTAGCCCTCTCCCTGGACACACTCGCGATCACCACGTTGCGATCGGTGATGTCGACGCGCTTGCTGTTGACGTTGACGAACAACGCGTTGAGCGCGGCCTGCCTGCCCTCCTTGGGCGCGGTGCCCAGCAGCATGCCGCCCTCGGCAGGCATGGACCGGATCACCTCACACGGCACGGTCACCGACATGGTGACCGGTGTCTGCGTGATCAGCGGTGCGGTGACGCTCTTCATCTGGCCCTGCTGGGGCCAGTTGATCGTCGCCGTCGTCTGCACCACCGGCAGCAGCGGGGTGGCCACCGCGCACAGGAAGCCGATCAGGCCGGCGATCATCGCGACCCAGCGGGTCACCTGAATGTTCTTGTCACGCTGGTCGGTCATGGCAGCGCCCGGATCGGTCCGGGACGGCTGAAGCCGAACACCCGCTGGGTTCCCTGGTCGATGCCGGCGTCGGGCGCCTGCCCGGCCGGCACCACCCGGTCGTATTTCTCGATCGAGCCCCAATCCCGGTACCAGTCGTCACGCAGATACGTCGGAATGGTCGACGTGCGCAGCAGCGCCTGGATGAAGAGGAAGGGACCACCCTTTTGGGCGGACTGCCACATGTTCGACGACACCACCACTTGCTTGACGTTGGGAAGGATGCGGTACTCCGGCAGTTCGGCCACACCGAGCCGTTCGGAGAAGGGGCGCTGGCACGGGAAATTCGCGGCGGTCGCGATGTCCATCAGTACCGGGGTCTGTGCGCCCAGGAATTGTTGCGCGGTCTGCAGGGTCGGCACCCGCGGCGGGGTGAAGCCGAACCACTGGTCCTCGGAGAGGTTCGGGTCGTCGGCGACGATTCGCGCCACGTTGGCCTCCGGCGGCGCCCATGCCAACGGGAAACGCAGGTTGCGCCAGGCGTATTGGGCGAACACGTCGATGGGTTGCACGGCATCGAGCGCCTGGAAACTGCCGTCGGGCCGGTGCACGCCCCACTGAAGTTTCAGCGACTGGCCGTAGTGGAACTCGTGCTCTTCGTCGTAGTACCAGATGGCCCCTGCGGCCGCGACCGTCACCAGTGGCCGGTCCGCGCTGCGCGGGGGCAGTTGGTACCAGGCCGAGGTGGCCTTGGCCGCAACGGTGTTCTCCTTGTAGCTGCCCATCACCGGGGTGCGCGCCGGATCGAGGCCGAACGGCAGGTAGACCCGGGATCCATTGACGCCGACGGGTCCGTAGCCGCCGCCGGTGCCCGCGGCGTAGGCGATGCCGACGTTGGGCTTGTTGGGCGATCCGTCGGAGTTCACCGTGCCGGGATTGGCGACGACGGGCTTCGGCGGTTCCAGGGTGTCGCTGATGCCGTTGGGGGTGAACCCGACCGGGTTCTGGCCGCCCAGCGGGCCGTACTCGCCGTAGGTCTGACCCGGAACCGGTTGCAGCATGCCCGCGTTGACATCGGGTTCGACCAGAACGTCGTCGGCCATGGCGCAACTGTCCGATGACAGACCCGAACTCAACGCACGCACGTTGGCCGCCGCGGTGGTGTAGACGGGGTAGCGCTGGACGAATCCCTTGGCCATCGACCCGACTTCGAGCACCACCATGATGAGCGCGACCACCAGCAGCGGTGTCGACGCGAGCGCCCGGTTACGCCGGGTGTCGGCCACCTCGGTGTGGCCGGCGTAGTCGATGCGGAAGTGCAGCCAGCCGGCCAGCACCGCGGTGATGATGGCCAGGGCCAGGAACATGGTGGTCACCGGGTGTCCGGCGATCACGGGCTGGCGGTCGAACCAGGGCACGCCGTAGTTGCCGACGTAGAACCAGGCGTTGTTGCCCGAGGTGGCCCAGGCCAGTACGAACAGCAGCGCCGTGACGTAGAGGGCGAGGTTGCGTCGGCTGTGCAGGCCCACCAGGGCGAAGGCGAAGGCGGTCACCGCGCCGAGGGCGGCGGCCAGCCCGGCGAACGCACCGAACTGCACGGCCCACTTGGTGGGGGTGAAGTGCAGCAGCAGCAGGCCGACCGCCGTGGTGCCGATCAGTCGCCAGACCGATCCGCTCACCAGCCCGGGCACGCGGCCCTTGCGCAGGAGCACCGCCATCATGCCGAACAGGCACAGCATCATGGCCAGGACCGCGAACCGGCGGGTCAGGGAGCTGTCCACCGAATCTTCGACGGTCAGGAAGTAGTAGCGCAGGAATTCCTGGTACCAGGAGATGGTCGGGCCGACCGTGTATTTGATGCGGGCCGATTCGGCGACGGTGGCCAGGGTCTGGTCGCGGAACACGACGACGAAGATCAGTGCGGCCGAGCCGGCGAGTGCGGCCACGGCGGGCAGGGCGATGCGGCGGTCGCGGATGATCCCGACGACGCTGCGCGCGCCGACCAGCAGTGGGGCGACGGCGATGATTCCCTGCGGGGCCAGGGTCACGCTGAGCGCCGCGATGATGATCGCCAGGCAGGTGGGCCAGAGGCGGTGTGTCCCGATGGTTGTTTCGACGAGCGCCCACACCGCGAGCACGCCGAAGGCGATCAGTGGTTCGGGACGCAGGCCGTTGTTGAAGGGCAGCCAGGCGGCCAGGAACACCGCGCCCGCGGTCCACATGGTGACGCGGTTGAGCGCGAGGCGCCGTCCGAGGCGGGGTAGCACCCAGCGGCTCAGCAGCAGCCAGGTACCGATCGCGGCCAATGTGGCGGGCACGCGCATCCAGACGCCGGCGGTGCTGATCGCCGCGAAGTGGGCCAGCACGGACTGGTACCAGTCGAACGGTGCCTCGGTGGCGCCGAAGTAGCGGAAGTAGTTGGCGGTGTAGCCGGCGTCGGCCGATACCCGCGCGATGGTCAGGTTGTAGCCGTCGTCGGAGGAGATGGCGCCGATGACGTGCCACAGCAGCAGGCCGCCGATGACGCCGATGTCGGCGATCCACGTGGCGAGCGGAACTTTGACGAAGCGTCGCCAGGCGCCGCGAACCCGGTGGCAACCGCGGCGGTCCAACACTGCCAGCGCGACGATCGAGGCGACCACACACAGCACGCCGAGGGCCATCACCAGCAGCTTGAGCGGGGTCGGGGAGGTGATGAATCGGGTGTCGACGTCGACGCGGGCGGACAGGCCCGGTTGCGGCGCCATCTTCAGATCGGTGAACAGGCCGGCGACCTGAGGCTTCTTCTCCACGGCGGCGGTGCCGGTGGCGCCCGGGATGCCGACGAAGTCCGCACCCACGCCGCCGAGGTTCGCCCACAGGTGCAGTGCGTTGCAGCCGCCTGCGTTGATCGCCGCGCGTGGGGCGACGGCCGCGACGGAGTCGCGGAATGCGACCACCACGGTTTCGGTGTTGGCCCGCACGAACAGCCCGTTGCGGCTGGCGTCGATGCCGCCCGACGGGATGGTCGAGAACACCAGCCCGCCCTCGGCGGGCAGCGTGGCGATCGCCGAGCACGGGATGGACACGTCGAGCGATTGCGGGGCGCCCGACACCAGAGGGGCCGTCACCGAGGTGACGTTTCCTGCCGTGTCGGTGCCCTGCGGCCACAGGACGGTCGCAGTGGTCTGTTTGACGGGCAGCAGTGGCACCAGCGCGCACAACACCACACCCGCGATGCCCGCGACGATGGCGATCAGGCGTGCGATGCCCACAACACGGTCGGTTGGCTCATCGGAAGGCACGAGGCTCGATGTTATGCGACCCGTATGTGAGGCCCGGTTCCAACCGTCGAGTGGCCAGTTATGTCGCGGGATTGCGGCTGCAACGTGACATAACCGGCCACTCGGCGTCTGAGGAGTTGGAAGTTCTAGCTGTGGCGCAGCGGCGCGGGACTCCACAGTCCGCTGCGGATTGCGGTGCCCAGGTCCAGACGGGCCGGTTCGGCGTCGGGGTACCACGGCGTGAGCCGCTGCAGCGAGCCCCAGTCGCGGAACCAGTCGTCGCGCAGGTAGGTCGGGACGCTGGACGGCCGCAGCAGCAGTTCGGAGATGCCCAGCGGGCCACCGCCCAGGTAGTCCATCACCGGCGAGTTGGCCTCGGCGCCGAAGCGGTCCGGCAGGATCCGCCACTTGGGCACCTCGGTGACGCCGTACTGATGGCCGAACGGCCGCTGGCACGGGAACGCCAGGCCCACCAGCCAGTCCAGCAGCACGGGATCCTGTGAACCGACCACGTCCTGCAGGGTGCGCAGTTGCGGGATCCGCGGCGGGGTCACCGCGATCCAGTGCTGCGGGGCTAGGTCGTCGTCGGAGGCGACCAATCGGATCTGAGTTGCTTCGCGCGGGATGGCGGCCATGGGGGCACGCAGGTTGCGCCACGCCGGGGCGGCGCCGACGTCGGCGAATCCGATGCCGCCGCCGGGCTTGTTGTCGGCGGCCTGTGCGTCGGTGGCCCACTGCACCACGACCTCGCCCGGGTCGAAGCGGCCTGCGGCCGAGACGACGAGCAGCGGCCCGGCCTTGTCGCGGTCGGGCAGCCGGTACCAGGCCGAGCGCATGATCGCGGGCTGCTGGGTGCCGGCACGCCAGCTGCCGAGCACGGGCGTGGTGGCGGAGTCGAGGCCGTAGGGCAGCCGGGCCCGGGAGCCGTTGACGCCTGCGGCCGCGGTGGTGCCGCCCTCGGTGCCCACCTCGCTGCCGGTGACGGTGCCCGAGTCGGTGTCGGCGAAGTTGCCTGCGCCGGGCTGCTCCATGACCGGGTCTGCCGAGACGTCCGACGGGATGCCGTTGGGGCCGAAGCCCTGCGCGGTGACCGCGCCGAGCGCTTGACCGGGCGGTTCGCTGATCGGCACCAGCAGGCCGGCGTTCGCGTTCTCCTCGACCATCACATCGCTGGCCAGCCCGCAGGTCTTGCCGGTGAGTGCCTCGAGGTTGGAACGTCCGACCGACCAGGCCGGGTACTGCTCGGTCATGGCCAGGGTCAGCGACACCACTTCGAACATCACCAGCACCCAGGCCGCGATGGCCAGCGGTGATTGCACGATCCGCTGCCAGCGGCGCTGGGGGCCGTCGGGGGAGTTGTCGCGGCCGCTGAAGTGGAACCAGGCCGCGCCCAGCAGGGCCAGCACCGAGAAGCCGAGCAGGATCGTGGTGAAGCCGAAGTGCCACTCCGGGAAGGAGTTCGACCACGGTACCCCGAAGTTGGATACGTACCACCAGCCGTTGACGGTCGCGAAGGACAGCGCCACCACGAAAAGGACCAGGGCCGCGAACATCGACCGGTTGCGGCGTGACTTCATCGCCGCGGCGGTCACGGCGACGGCGGCCAGCGCGCCGAGTGAGCCCGCCAGTCCGGCGAACACACCGAAGTGATGGGTCCACTTGGTGGGGGTGAACATCATCGCGAGGAACGAGATGATGGTGATGCCGATGATGCGCCGGCTCGGGCCGGCGGCGGTGCCGGGGATGCGGCCCTTGCGCAGCGTCATCGCGATCGACACCGCCAGTGCCACCAACAGGGTCAGCACCGCGAAGCGCCGGGCCACCGAGCCGTCCGGGCTGGAGGTGAACAACCGTGAGTACCGGATGTGTTCGTCGAACCAGGCCAGGCTGGGGCCGACGGCGGATTTGAAGCTACTGGCCTGGATCTCGCCGGCCAGGGTCTGGTCGCGGAAGATCAGGATGATGGTCACGGTGCACGCGGCCAGGATCGGAGCCAGCAGCGGTAGGTGCCCGAACCGTGAAGTGTGCCGGGCGACAATGGTTTTCAGCGGTCCCACGGCGACCAACAAGGCGCCGACGGCGGCGATCCCGGTGGGTCCGGAGAACAGGGTCAGCGCGCCGATGATGATCGCGATGGCCACCGGCAGCATGCGGTTGGTGGCCACCCCGCGCTCTACCGAACACCAGGTCAACAGAATGCCGAGGGCGATGATCGGCTCGGGCCGCAGGCCGTTGTTGAGCGGCAGCCAGAACGCCAGGAACATGCCGGCGGCGGTCCAGGCGGCCGCGCGGTTGGTCTTGACCGCGCGTCCGAGCCGCGGCAGCACTTCCCGGCTGATCACCCACCAGCAGGCCAGGGCCATGAGCAGGGTGGGTAGCCGCAGCCAGATGCTGGCGGTGGAGACGTGCGCCCACAGCGCCAGCAGGTCGTAGTACCAGCCGAACGGCGCCTCCGGGGTGCCGAACCAGCGGTAGTAGTTGGCCATATAGCCGGCCTGCTCCGACACCCGGGCCATGGTCAGGATGTAGCCGTCGTCGGAGGTGTTGGCCCCCACGAAGTGCCACCACACCAGGACGGCGGTGACCAGTCCGTCGAGCGGCGTCATCGACCACCAGCGGGGCGGGAGGAAGCGCCGGTGCCGGACGCCGTCGGCGGTGTCGAGACGATGCAGCGCGGTCAGCGCGATGACGGTCATCGCGACGCCGATGATCATCGCCAGCATCTTGAGCATTGTCGGGGCGCTGCTGTAGCGGGAGTCGATGGTGGCCGAGAACTTCAGGCCATCGGGTGCCGGGCCGGTCAGGTCGGTGAAGACGCCGACGATCTGCGGCCGGAAGTCGTAGCCGCCGCGTTCGCCGCGCAGGGGCGCATCGGGGTGGTCGGCCGTGGCACTGGCAACGCCCTGGGTGAGCCCGACGAATTCGCCGGTCACCTTGTCGGCGTGGGCTGTGAACGTCAGGGTCTGGCAGGCCGGGCTGAGCACCGCGTCCAACGGCGCGCTGACCACGGGGGTGTTGCGGACTATGACCAGTACGTCGTTGTTGACCCGCTCGATCAGCAGGCCGCGGTCGATGGCCTTGGGAGCCTGCTTGGGCACGGTGGACAGCAGGACCGTCTTGCCCCGGTTGTCCGGTCCGGCCAGTCCGGCGGCCGCCTGGCACGGAACGGTGATGGTCAGGTCGGTGGCCACATAACCGATCAGCGGGGCGTTGATGCTCTGCCACGTGCCGTTCTGCGGCCAGTTCAGCTGAGCGGTGGTCTGTTTGACCGGAAGCAGCGGTGTTGCCACCGCCATCAGTACGCCGAGCAAACCGGCGACGATCGCGATGAGCCGCACCGTCCGGTGGTTGCTGCCGGCGGTTCCCTGCGGACCCGTCACGGGCTCTGATGTTATCGGCGCGTCGGCGCCGGAATTAATGGCCATCGGGAGTGGGCTTTCTGATCGCCAGTACGAACGGGCCGATGTCGGTCACCTCGAAACGTGGATCTTTGAACAGTGCCGCATCGAGCGCCACGTGGTAGCGGCGCACGTTCGGCTGATTGGGGTAGACATCGGAGGCAAGACGCAGCGTGTAGGTGTCCGACGATGTACCGGGGCCGCCGTGTCTCATTAAAAACACCGTCGGCGCCTTCCATGGCATTTCGTCGAGGGCCTTGACGAACTGGTCGGGCTTGTTCAGCGTGGCCCAGCCCTCGATGGCCTTGGCGCGCTTGTCGAACTCGGCCAGTGGATTGGCGTAATGCGAGGTCAATCCTTGGAACCCGTAGTAGGGGTAGTACGACAGGAAGCTGTAGTCGGCGGTCAGCACCACGGTCTGGTTGCGCGGCACGCCGGTGGCCTCGGCGATCTTGGCGTCGATCTCGCGGTAGTAGCGCTCGGCCCCGGGGGGTCGGCGGTCGGCCCGCTGGCCGGTGCCGTCGGTGTCGGTGTACGCGACGTTGATGTCGGGGCGCAGCACGTCGGGGATGTCCTGGCTGAACGTGATGGCGCCGATCGAGCCGACGGCGGCGGCCGCGGCGACGACGCGGCGAGCCGTGTCGGGTTGATAGCGCCTCGCGATCGCCTGGGTCGCCTCGATGAACCCGAACGCCCCCGCGGTGGTCAGCAGCACGGTCAGGGCGGGCTGCAACCGGAAGGACAGCAGCGTGGTGCCGGCCAGCGTGGTCAGCATCGACAGCAGGGACCACGCGTAGACCGCGAGCACGGCGACGGCCAGCGCCCCGGCCCGGGTGGAGTTGCGGGCGCGCACCACCAACCACAGGGTGCCGAGCATGCACAGCGCGCCCAGCAGCGTGAAGCTCAGCATCGGGAAGGTCAGCTGGGCGCCGGCGTCGGGCAGATAGTGCTGGGCGGTGCCCTTTTCCGCGGGCCGGCCGCGCAGTGCGGCCAAGAGGTATGGGGCCCAGGTGAGCAGCGCGATCGCGCCTGCGATCACGGCGATGACGACGCCCCTGAGCAGTGGGTCGAATTTCCGGCGAGAGACCGCCAGCACCAGCCCCATGATGGCCAGCGTGAACGCGCAGTAGAGGAACAGCAGGGTGTAGAGCAGCGCGGTCACTCCGAGGAAGATCCCGACGCCGACGACGGCGGCCCAGCCACCGTTGCGCGTCTGGCCTCTCAAACCGGACCAGGCCAGCACGAACACCGGCGGCAGCAGCACGGTGATGATCGCGGCGTAGGGCTCGGTCGAGGCGTAGGCGAGCATGGCCGCGGTACTGGCCGTGGTGACGATCAACGCGTACTCGAAGCGAATCATGGTCGCCCACAACACGAATGCGAGCGCCACGGCAATGGTGATCGAGACGATGGACCATGGCTTGAACATCTCCCAGGCCGGGGTGCCGGTGGCCGCGGCGATCCGCCCGCCCATCCAGAACCAGCCGGCCGGGTAGTACGGCGGAAGTCCGAAGTACGTCATGTCGTGCAGGCCGGGGGTATCGGCGAGCCGGGTCAGGTACTCGGTGCGGAACTGCTGGTCGACCGACACCCCGAACAGGTACAGCTTGGTGGCGCCCAGCGGCATCGCGAGGGTGACCACCGAGAAGGCCGACACGAAGATCAGCGCCGCCAGCCGGGCCAGCGTGCGCCGGCCGCGGCGCCAGATCAGGCCGGCGGCGAAGATTCCGGCCAGGGCGCCGACCTGGCCCACGGTGGTGAGCGCGTGCAGCTGGTTGGACGTGTTGTAGGCCGGCCATTGGACTTGCGCGATCGCGGCGATCGACACCCCGGCCACCGCCGAGGCGAGCATCAGGGCGATCACCATCTGTCCGATGACCCTGGCCGGGCGCGTCTGCATCAGATAGGAAGCTTGCGGAAGATGGGCCGCGGGATGTGCCGCAAAACCATCATCACGTAGCGGAACGCACCCGGCGCCCAGACCAGCTCCTTGCCTTTGGCCGATGCGGTGACGGCCAGTTCGGCGACGTATTCCTTGTCGACGGTCAGTGGGGCTTCCTTGACGTGTGCGCTCATCCTGGTGCGCACCTGTCCGGGGCGGATCACCAGCACCCGCACGCCGAATTCGCGCAGCGCCTCACCGAGGCCGAGGTAGAAGCCGTCGAGCCCGGCCTTGGTGGAGCCGTAGACGAAGTTGGAGCGCCGCACCCGCTCACCCGCGGCGGAACTCATCGCGATGATCCGGCCGTAGCCCTGGGCGCGCATCTTCTCGCCGAGCAGCACACCGACGGAAACGGCCGCGGTGTAGTTGATTTCGGCGATCTGTACAGCCTTGCGCTGGTTCTGCCACAACTCTTCGGCGTCGCCGAGCAGACCGAACGCGACGATGGCGACATCTACATCACCGGAGGCGAAGGCCTTGTCGATCACGGCGGGATGGCTCGCAGTGTCGACGGCGTCGAAGTCGATGACCTCCACCGCGCTGGCTCCGGCATTGCGCAGCTGGGCGACCGCGTCGTCGCGGCCGGGGTCGCCGGGCAGGGCGGCCAGGACGATGCGGGCGGAGGCGTCGCGCAGATAGCGCTCACAGATCGCCAGCCCGATCTCTGAAGTGCCGCCGAGCAGCAGAATCGTCTGTGGGTTACCTACGGCGTCGAACACCATCTAGCGCAGCTCCAAGCCTCGGGGGACATCGTGACGAGGGTACCGTGCGGTTTCTCCTGAAAATCCGAGCAATCCGGGCGCAGGGTCTTGACCGGATTTCCTACACGCCGTAGGTTTTTTCTACATCGTGTAGGAACTGGGGGAGATCATGGCGATCCGTGACTGGCTGACGTTGCCCGAGACCGAACCGGGGGAGGACTACGGGTTCTTCGGTCCCGATTCGGTGACATGGAAGGTGTGGAGCTACCCCACGTCGCTGTCGATCGGCTTCCAGCGCGCTGTCGTCATCGAAGAACTGGACCCCGCACTCGTCGCGGCGGTCGACAAGACCCACGAGATCTACGCACGGCCACGCACCCGGTATGACCGCACGCTCCGCTACTTCGCGATGGTGGCGTTCGACGACAGTCGCGCCACCACCAAGGCTGCCGACGTCCTGGTCAAGATCCACTCCAAGGCCATCGGCACCGACCCGGTCACCGGAAAAACCTACGACGCCAACGATCCTGACTCGCAGTTGTGGATCCACCTCACCGCATGGCACTCCATCCTGGTGGCCTACGAGAAGTACGGTCCGGGCCGCCTGTCGCCCGAAGAGGAGTTGCAGTACTGGCGGGAATGCTCGATCGCCGCCGAACTCCAAACCTGCGATCCTTCCGACGTTCCATTGACGCGCGAGGGTGTCCAGGAGTACTTCGAGAAGATGCGGCCCCAACTGATCGGGTCCGACATCGCCCGGCAGGCCATGCATCACCTGCTCGGCGCGGAGGTGATGTTGCCCAAGATGCCGCTGCTGCTGCGCCCCGGTACCAAGGTGGTCACCGCGTTCCTGCGCCGCGGCACACTGGCCACCATGCCGCGCTGGATGCGGGAGATGGCGGGGCTCAGCACATCCCGGGTCCTCGACGCGTTGGTGGTACCGCCGCTGAGTGCCGCATTCACGGTGATCGCCATGAGTACCCGCCTCCAGCTGATCCTGCTGCGCATGCTCTCGCCGGCGACCCTGCCCATCGGGGCGCGGGTTCTGCTGTCTGTTCCGCCGAAGGCACCCGTCACGACGACGCCGCGCGAGGCCCAGCGTCGCTACGGCTATGACGCGCCGAGCCAGGCGCACTTCTCGCTTCGCGACAAGCAGGCGGCTCGTGTATTCGGGGAGGGCCGCGCACCGAGTGACGAGGGCATCCTGGAATCGCAGCCGATCCTGGGCCGGATCGGCTGACCCGTGATCTCACGCCTTCTCGATTTCCGGCTGAGCATCCGTCAACTCGTCTATTTCGCGATCGTGGTGGGCGGTCCCTACCTCGTGATCGGGATGGTCTGGGCGCTCACCCACAGCGATCACATCGCTGGGCTCACGGGTCTCGACAAGCTGTTCTCGCTGTTGGGTGAGATCGTCGCGTGGCCCGTACTGATCATCGCCAATGTCTCCCTGACATGAGGGAAGCGAAGTGAAAGAAGCAGCACTCGCCGGTCGCGGCCGCGCCGAGCATCTCGGCCCGGACCGGCGCCGGCCGCAAGTCCTCGACATCGCCCTGGAGATCGCCGCGCAGCAGGGCCTCGCCGACGTGACGATGGGAAACATCGCGAGCCGGTTGGGGGTGACCCGGCCGGTGGTCTACGCCTGCTACCCCGGACGCGGGGAAGTGCTTGCCGCACTGCTGGATCGGGAAACGGATGTGGTGCTGGCGAGCCTGCTCGAACTGTTGCCGCCGCAGCGCACCGGTTCCATCGAGCAACTGTTCGTCGACGGGTTCCGCGCGCTACACAGCACCGTGCGCGAGCGCCCGGCCTCGTGGCGCATCATGTTCGGCGCCGACCCGGACCCGGTGCTGACCGCCGCCATCGCCCGCGGCCGCGACCGCATCCGGGGTCAGCTCGCCACCGTGATGCGCCCACTGCTGCAGCGGTGGCAGGTTGCCGAGCTCGACGCCACGCTGCCCATGCTGGTCGAGGTGTTCCTGGCCATCTGCGAGGCGGCGGTCCGCAAGATGCTCGACAGCGATGATGATGCCGATCAGGGGCTGCTCGCCGAAACCTTCGGCAAGGCGGCCTATCGGGCTGTGCGGGCGAAACCCCGGTGAGAAGACAAGAAGACAACAACACCCCGCGAGCTTCGAGCCCGCGGGGTGTTGCGTTAGCCAGCGATCAGACGATCAGGCGGTCAGATCGAACCGGTCGGCGTTCATCACCTTGGTCCATGCCGCGACGAAGTCCTTGACGAACTTCTCCTTGGAATCGTCCTCGGCGTAGACCTCGGCCAGGGCCCGCAGCTGCGAGTTCGAGCCGAACAGCAGGTCGACACGGCTGGCGGTCCACTTCGGTGCGCCGGTGGCCCGATCGGTTCCGACATAGGTGCCGTCATCGGCCGGTGCGGGGGCCCACTTGGTGCCCATGTCGGTCAGGTTGACGAAGTAGTCGTTGGTCAGCTGACCCTTGTTCTCCGTCAACACCCCCAGATCCGAGCCACCGTGGTTGGCGCCCAGCACCCGGAGGCCACCGACCAACACCGTCATCTCCGGAGCCGTCAGACCGAGCAGGTTGGCGCGATCGATCAGGCGGTACTCGGCAGGCAGGCTGTCGCCCTTGCCCACGAAGTTGCGGAAGCCGTCGGACTTCGGCTCAAGGTAGGAGAACGACTCGACGTCGGTCTGCTCCTGAGTGGCGTCACCACGGCCAGAGGTGAACGGCACCGCGACATCGAAGCCGGCCGCCTTGATGGCCTGCTCCAGACCGACCACGCCACCGAGCACGACCAGGTCGGCGAAGGACACCGAGGTGCCCGACGCAGCCTGGATCTCCTCGAGCTTGCTGATCACCTGCGTCAGCTCGTCGGTCTCGTTGACCTCCCAACCCAGCTGCGGCTGCAGCCGGATGCGGCCGCCGTTGGCGCCGCCGCGCATGTCGCTGGACCGGTACGACGACGCGGCCTTCCACGCGGTGTCCACGAGCTGCTGGGTGGTCAGGCCCGATCCGGCGATGGCCGCCTTGAGGGTCTCGACGTCGGCATCGCTGAGCGGCTTGCCCGCCGGCACGATGTCCTGCCACACCCAGGTCTGCTTGGGCACCAGCGGACCGAGGTAACGAGACACCGGGCCAAGATCGCGATGCAACAGCTTGAACCAGGCCTTGGCGTACTCCTCGGCCAGCTCCTCCGGGTGATCCAGCCAGCGGCGGGTGATCTCACCGTAGATCGGGTCCATCCGCATCGACAGATCGGTGGTCAGCATCGACGGATGGGTCTTGCCGCTGCCCTGCGCCATCGGCACCGAGTTGGCCCAGCCGTTGTCCTTGGGCTTCCACTGGTTCGCGCCCTGCGGGCTCTTGGTCAGCTCCCACTCGTTGCCGTAGAGGATCTCCAGGAACGAGTTGTCCCACTTGGTGGGGGTGTGGGTCCAGGTCACCTCGAGGCCGCTGCTGACGGTGTCGTTGCCGACGCCGGGATTGGCCCAGCCCAGGCCCATCTGCTCGAGCGGTGCTGCCTCGGGCTCCACGCCGTTCTCGATCTCGGTGGCGCCGTGGGTCTTGCCGAAGGTGTGGCCGCCGACGATCAACGCGGCGGTCTCGACGTCGTTCATCGCCATCCGGCCGAAGGTTTCGCGGATGTCGATCGCCGCGGCGACCGGATCCGGATTGCCTTCGGGGCCTTCGGGATTGACGTAGATGAGACCCATGTGGCTGGCGCCGAGCGGGTTCTCCAGCTTGGTGCGGTCACCGTCGGAGCCGGCGTACCGCTCCTGGGAGCCCAGCCACTCGTGCTCTGCACCCCAGTAAACATCCTCCTCGGGCTCCCAGAAGTCGGGGCGGCCGAAGGCGAAACCGGCGGTCTTGAAGCCCATGTGCTCCTGGGCGCGGTTGCCCGCGTAGACGATGAGGTCGGACCACGAGATCTGCTTGCCGTACTTCTTTTTCAGCGGCCACAGCAGCCGGCGGGCCTTGTCCAGGCTGACGTTGTCGGGCCAACTGTTGAGCGGGGCGAAACGCTGCATACCGCGTCCGCCGCCACCGCGGCCGTCCTCCACCCGGTAGGTGCCGGCGGCGTGCCAGGACATCCGGACGAAAAGCGGGCCGTAGTGGCCGAAGTCGGCGGGCCACCAGTCCTGCGAATTGGTCAGCAGCTCATCGAAATCGCGCTCGAAGGCCTCGAAATCGAGGCTCTTGACGGCCTCGCGGTAGTCGTAGCCCTCATCCGTCGGGTCGATGGCGGGCGGATTCTTCTGCAGGATCTTCAGGTTGACCGCGTTGGGCCACCAGTCGCGGTTGCTGCCGCCCTCGACGGGAGGCTTGATCCGCATGGGACAACCGCTCTCGGCGGGTTCGGTCTGCGATTCACCGATAGGGGGATGGGTTTCGGCTTCAGCCATGACAAATCCTTTCCGGGGCTGACGGGTTAAGGGTTATCTCTTTGGAACAACGGAACATTCGGGGCAGGTGCCCCAATAGATGACCTCGGCCTCATCGATCTCGAAGCCGTGGTCGTGTGACGCGGTCAGACAAGGGGCCGACCCGGCCGCGCAGTCCACGTCGGCGATTGCGCCACACGATCGGCACACGACGTGGTGGTGGTTGTCCCCGATACGTGATTCGTACCGGGAGACCGAACCGGATGGTTGGATGCGCCGCACCAGCGCCGCGGCGGTCAGTGCGTGCAACGAGTCGTATACGGCCTGGTGCGAGACGTCGGGCAGCTCATCGCGCACGGCACGGATGATGGTGTCGGTGTCAGCGTGCGGATGTGCGTGGACCGCTTGGAGCACCGCCACTCGGGGGCGGGTCACCCGCATGTCGGCGCTTCGCAGCATCTGCTGGAAGTCCTCGGCTGTCGACACGAACCGAAGTCTTGTCCCTTTTCTGGAATTAGTCAAGAATAAAATTCTCGCCAATTCAGAGGGAACGGTGAGTGGCTAGACGAGCTCCAGCCGGCGCGCCATGTCCGAGACGAAGACGCCGTTCGGGTCGACTTTGCGGCGCACCGCGATCCACTCGTCGATGCGTGGATACATGGCGTGGAACATCTCGGCGGTGGTCCGCGAGTCCTTGGCGGTGTACAGCCGGCCACCGAATTCCAGTACGCGCCGGTCCAGTTCGGTGAGGAACTCGCCGACTCCCGGTTTGACGGGGAAGTCCACACAGACGTTCCAGCCGGGGATAGGGAAGCTCAGCGGCGCCTGGTTGCCGGGACCGAAGAGCTTGAACACATTGAGGAATGAGTAGTGCCCGGAGCGCTGGATGTCATAGATGATGCGCTTGAACTCGTCGACCGCTTCTGTGGGCACCACGAACTGGTACTGGGCGAATCCTGCGGAGCCATACGCCCGGTTCCACTCCCCGAACATATCCAGTGGGTGATAGAACTGCGTCAGGTTCTGCACCTTGTTGCGATAGGTGCCCGATTTCCGGTACCACAGCTCACCGATAGGGCCGAACGTGTACTTGTTGGCCAATCCGTTCGGAAACACGTCGGGCAGCGTAAGCAATTGCGGTGCATCGAATTTCAGCGGATTCTTCTGCAGCTTCTTGGGCAGTTGATCGAGCGTCGCCAGCGAGCCGCGTGAGATCGCGGCTCGACCCAGCTTGGGTGGAGCGCTGATCGCGTCGAACCACGCGCTGGAATAGGTGTAGTTGTCCTCGGTGCCGTCGCTGTGGAACTCGATGGTCTCGTCGAGCGTGTGCGTGACGTCGCCGTCGGCGATGAAATACGCAGTCTCCGTAGGCGTCATCTCGATCGTCGCGCGCAGGATGATGCCGGTGAGGCCGTTGCCGCCGACGGTGGCCCAGAACAGCTCGGACTCATCGCCTTCGGGGGTGAGCTTGCGAACCTGCCCGTCGGCGGTCAGTAGGTCCATGCTGCGCACGTGATTGCCGAAACTGCCTGCGCTGTGGTGGTTCTTGCCGTGGATGTCACATCCGATGGCCCCGCCGATGGTCACCTGTCGAGTGCCCGGCAGCACCGGAACCCACAGGCCCAGCGGCAGCGCGGCCCGCATCAGCTGGTCGAGGTTGACCCCACCGTCGACGTCGACGATGCACGTCGCGGCATCCATCGAGTGGATCTGGTTCAGCGCGGACATGTCGATGACGAGCCCGCCACCGTTCTGCGCGTTGTCGCCGTAGGAGCGGCCCAGGCCGCGGGCGATCACGCCCCGGCCTTTCTCTTCGGCGGCCCGCGTCACGGCCCTGACGATGACCTCGGGATCGCTGGTTGAAAGCACCTGTGCCACGGTCGGTGCGGTCCGGCCCCAGCCCGTCAGGCGCTTGGGAGTGGTCGGCAAATCGGTAGTCGACATCGCAGAGAAGCGTACCCGGCAGTAGCCGGCGCTGACCTCAGTGCAGTTTGAAGATCACCGCACGCTGCACGATGAAGTTGATCACCGTGGCCGTCCCCTGGGCGATCACGAACGCCACCGGCACCGCCCAAGCGCGGTAATCGGCCAGGTGGAGCACCAGGTGGTTCAGGCCGACCTGGACGGCGAATGTGACCAGGTAGAGCGCCCATACTGCGATGAACCGGGCCGTACTCGGCGGCGCCTGGAAGGTCCAGCGCCGATTGATCAGGTAGGCCGTGGTGGTTCCGGCGATGAAGCCGATGGTCTTGGCGAGGTCGACCTGTAACCCGAAGACCTTGTAGAGCAGCACATACAGCCCGAAGTCCACGACCGCTGACAGTCCGCCGGTCACGACGAACCGGAACGCCTGCGTTTTGAGGTCAAGGGTCGGCGACATCACGGGCTCAGCCACCCAGGCAGCTTAGCGAGGCCGTAACGTGCAGTCGTGTTGCAGACGGTGCTCAACGACCTCGGGATCGCGGTGTTCGCGTCCTCGGGGGCCATGGTGGCGATCCGTAAGGGCTTCGACCTGTTCGGTATCGCGGCGCTGGGCGTGTTGACCGGTGTCAGCGGCGGGGTGATCCGCGACGTCTTCCTGGGTGTCCATCCGCCCACCTCTATCCAGCATTGGCCCAACATCACCGTCGCGGTGGCCGCGACGGCCGTGGCCACGCTCACCGCGAAGCACCTGATCCGGTTCAACCACATCGTGCTGCCGCTGGACGCGATCGGTATGGGATTCTTCGCTACTTCGGGTGCGGCGTTCGCCGTCGACCACGGGGCCAGTTGGTTCGCGGCGGTGCTGATCGGCATGACCACCGCGATCGGCGGCGGCATCATCCGCGACGTGCTGGTCCGGGAGATTCCCATGCTGATGCGGCCGGCCGATCTGTATGCCGTCCCGGCGCTGATCGGCGCGACGGCATATGCGGTCATCGACTACTTCGGCCCGCAATGGATCGGTCTGGCAGTGGGCACCGTGTTGGCGACGACGCTGCGCCTGGCTGCGCTGGTGTTCGGTTGGCGGCTGCCCACCGGACCGCCGGATCTGATCGTGGGCGAGGGGTCCTAACGCAGCGTCGCTGACAACACGCCGCACAGCGCGTCCACCGCAGGCCCGAATGCGTGGTCCGCGGGAGCGCCGAATCCGATGATGACCCCGTCGGGGCTCGGGGTATCCGGTCCGGCCAGCGGGTGCCGCATGAGCGACAGCCCGTGCAACGCGATGCCGGCCTCACCGGCCCGGCGCAGCACCTCGGGTTCGGCGCCGTCGGGCAGGGTGAGCAGCATATTCACCCCAGCCGCCAATCCGCCGATGCCGAGGTCGAATCCGGCCAGCGCGGCCACCAGCGCGTCGCGTCGTCGTCGGTAGCGGTTGCGCATCCGGCGGATGTGCCGGTCGTAGCCGCCGCTGTGGATGAAGTCGGCCAAAGTCAGCGCGGTGAGCGCGTCGACGTGGAACTGCGCCCCGCCTGCCGCCGCGATCACCGGATCGATCAATGCGTCGGGCAGCACCATCCAGCCCACCCGCATCACCTGGGCCAGGCTCTTGCTGGCCGAGCCCAGGTAGACGACCCGTTCGGGGTCCAGTGTCTGCAGGGCGCCGACCGGTTGACGGTCGTAGCGGAACTCGCCGTCGTAGTCGTCGTCCACCGCATATCCGCCGGTGCGGTGCGCCCAGTCGATGACCGCGGTGCGCCGCGCCGGATGCAGGGCCATGCCGAAGGGGCTCTGATGGGCGGGGGTCAACAACACCGCCGGTGTGTCCAGCCGGTCCAGATCGGTGATCACCGCGCCATGTTCGTCGACGCCGACCGGTGCGGTGGGCACGCTCAGCGATGCGAGCACGTCGCGAAAGATGAACAGTCCGTATGCCTCTACGGCGATCGGGCGCCGGCTGCCGAACACCCGGCCCAGCAGGTCGACGCCGTGGCGAACCCCGGAGCAGATCACGATCGACTCCGGCGTGGCCCGCACGCCGCGCACCCGGCCGAGATATTCGGTGAGCGCCTCGCGCAGTGCCAGCGGTCCGCGTGGATCGCCCATCCGAAGGGCGGAGACCGGTGCGTTCGTGATGGCCCGGCGCGCCGACGCCAACCAGGCCGATCGAGGAAACTCCGACACGTCGGGGGAGCCGGGCATCAGGTTGTGCCGCGGTACGGCAGGAATGCGGCGCGGGCGCGGCACCGGCCGCGGTGCGGTGGTGCGCGCGACCCAGGTGCCCGCGCCCTGGCGGGAGGCCAGCCAGCCTTCGGCGACCAGTTCGGCGTATGCCTCGGCGACGGTGTTGCGGGCCAGTCCCAGATCGGAGGCCAGGCTGCGCGACGGCGGCAGTCGGGTGTCCGTGCTCAGTCTGCCGCTGCGAATCCCGTCCCGGAGTGCGGTGATCAGCTGCTCGCGGGCGGTGCGGCTGCCCGGCTCGATGTTCGCGCGCAGCTCGAGATGCAGGTCCCGGCTCCCTGAATTGGCCCGCGAAGTCACGGCAATATTGAACCATCTAGGCGGTCTTTGCCCGGCTAGCGTTGACGGCATGACACAGACACTCGAACCCGCCAAGGCCATCGACCGGCTCAAGATCTACAAGGTCTCGCCCGAGCTCTACGACGCGATGATGACGCTGTCGAATGCCGCAGCCAAGGACGTCGACCCCACGATCGGTGAGCTGATCAAGATCCGTGCCTCGCAGATCAACCACTGCGCGTTCTGCCTCGACATGCACACGCACGACGCCCGCACACAGGGCGAAACCGAGCAGCGGCTCGCGCTCATCGCGGCCTGGCAGGAGGCCGGTGACCTGTTCACCGAACGTGAGCAGGCCGCGCTGGCCCTGACCGAGGCCATCACCGAGCTGGGCAACGGCCACGTTCCCGACGCCGTGTACGCGCGCGCTGCCGCCGCGTTCACCGAACGTGAACTCGGTCAGGTGATCGCGATGGCCGTCATGATCAACGCGTGGAACCGCATCAACGTCACCGTGCGGATGCCTGCCCCACGGCGCTGATCGCGCGGGAGACTGGTGGTGTGCAGACCCGGTCAGGTGCGGACATCACGGTGCGCGGCGCTGTCGTGCACAAGCTGCACCGGCCGGGCACCGATCCGCGCGCACTGCGTGTCCGGCTCCGTGCGGCCGGCCGGATCGATGCACTGCTGAGCCCGCTGTCCGGTGTGCCCGATCCGGTGGACGGCCGCTGGCTGACCCATTGGCCGCTGGTGGAAACCCTTGCCGCGCAACCGGAATGCGTGCCGTGGTCCGACATCGCGCAGCTGCTGGCGACGCTGCACACCGTGCCGGCCACCGAGCGCCTGCCACCACACGGCTGGCCCGCGAGGCTGCGGCGCGCGGTCGATCGGGCGCGGCACCACGGCCATCGAGTGGTGGTGCGGGCCGCCGCGGCCTTGCCCGCCGACGCGTGGCGGCCCGGGTCACCGGACCGGCCGCGAACGCTGGTGCACGGCGACTTTCACCTCGGCCAGGTGGGACGGCGCGACGGGCGCTGGCAGCTCATCGATGTCGATGACCTCGGATTAGGTGATCCGGCTTGGGATTTGGCGCGACCGGCCGGGTTCTGGGCGGCCGGGCTCATTCCCGATGCCGATTGGTTCCTATTCCTCGACGCCTACCGGGCGGCCGGTGGCCCGGCATTGCCATCGGGGGATCCGTGGCCCGTGCTGGAGCCGTTCGCCCGGGCCGCCGTCATCCAGTCCGCCGCCAACGACCCCGACGACGAACTGCTGGCGGCGGCCTGTGCGCGGATGCCTCAGCTGGAGAAGAACAACCGGCCGAAGCCCTGTTTGCGGTAGTGCTTGTTGCCGCGGTGTCCCCAGCCCGGCCCGTAGTCCGAGTAGCCCTGGTTGTAACCCGAGTGCGCCGGCGGTGCGGCGGGCGGCGGCGCCTGGACGAACCGGTTCTCCATCTGAGTCAGCGATTCGAGCTCGCCGAAATCCAGGAAGATGCCGCGGCAGGTGTCGCATTGCTCCAGGTGGATGCCGTTGCGCTCATAGGTCTTCATGACCCCCGCGCACTTCGGACACAGCAGGGTATTGCCGACGCCGGGGGACGAAGGGGACTTCGGGGGCTCATATGGCGGGATGCTCATATCGGCATAACGTCCCACCCCGCTGTGAAGTGCCTGGGAAATTCTGCCGGGCGATCGGTACGGGCGAGCGAGCCGATCGGGCCCACGCCGACCTTGAGATCCCGGGCGCAAGTGTGATGTCGGTCACAATTCGGAATATCGGAGCAGCGTCGCCGGGTCGGTCTGTGGCCTTTCAGTTAATCCGGCCGTTGGGCGCTGTGTAATCGGATGTTTACACAGCAAGCGCAAACCCGGGCAGGTTGGCGGGCCGGCCTCCGATATTGACGGTAGTGACGGCAATCATTCCGCTCAGCGTGATTGTGCTGCCGGGACTCTGCGGATACGGCGAAATGCCAGTTCTGACCCCATGGCGGCGATGTCCGTCGGCGTCCGGAAGCGGGTGCGGCGCGGGCTCGGGGGCCGGTGTTCACAGGTAACGGACAGCGACGGTGTGACGCACTCGGATGCTGTTCCAGCAAAGTTTGTACCAAGGCTTGTCTGATCGGTGGGCGGAAACTGCTGCCGTTGCCGCCCCGGTGCCGCCCGGTTACGTTTCGTCCTGCCAATCATGAGCAAGGCATGAGAACCAGATGTGACGGCCCTAATCGGGCGGCGTTCCTCGACGGATCTCTAGGGTGGGGACCCTTGGTTGGTGAAGCACGAACCGGATCACCGACAGAGCTAGGGAGAACATGAAGGCATTCAGTCGAGTGCTGGTCGCATTGGTGACCGCAATGGCAGGGGTCCTCGCGGGCCTCTTCATAGGCACGGGCACTTCTCATGCGGGTCTGGACAATGAACTGAGCCTGGTCGATGGTCAGGACCGGACTCTGACCGTTCAGCAGTGGGATACGTTCCTCAATGGTGTGTTTCCGCTGGACCGCAACCGGCT
>NZ_JTJW01000019.1 GCF_000805385.1 Mycolicibacterium setense
TCTGACAAAGGGGCATTACGGTGGGACACGAAGACCTCCGAAGTGAGTTGGTGCGTTCCTAGACAGCTCGCACTTCACTCGGAGGTCTTCGTTATGTCACCACGCCACGCCGTACCTAACGTCCGTGTTCAGTACAACTAGACCAGGGAGTCCTGCGGGTCGCGCTGGACCGGGGTCGGCCATGGCGCCGGCAGTGGGCGCTGACGCACCCGTTGCGGCCACCAGAACCACTTGCCCATCAGCGCCGCGATGGACGGGGTCATGAAGGACCGGATCACCAGGGTGTCGAACAGCAGACCCAGGCCGATGGTGGTGCCCACCTGACCGATCACCGCCAACTCGCTGACCGCCATCGACATCATGGTGAAGGCGAACACCAGGCCCGCGGAGGTGACCACCGATCCGGTACCGCCCATGGCGCGGATGATGCCGGTGG
>NZ_JTJW01000016.1 GCF_000805385.1 Mycolicibacterium setense
ACCGAGAACGTGGCCACTTCCTGAATACCCGGGCCGTTGCCCAGGTCAGCGCTGATCGACACACCCGGGAACAGGTTCGGGGTGATCACGGACTCCAGGCCGAACGGCGGGCCGGTGATGTCACCATCGTCGATCAAGATGTTGGGGGTCGTGTAGGAGAAGTTGATCCCCACGCCCAGCGACCAGGGGAAGCCGATCTGATAACCCAGCTCCAGCGTGCCCTCGAACTCCTCGGCACCCGGGCCGGCCACCACATACTTGGCCCGACCGGAATGGAACCACTCACGGGTCAGCCGGTTGCGGTCCAGCGGAAACACACCATTGAGGAACGTATCCCACTGCTGAACGGTCAGAGTCCGGTCCTGACCATCGACCAGGCTCAGTTCATTGTCCAGACCCGCATGAGATGTGCCCGTGC
>NZ_JTJW01000012.1 GCF_000805385.1 Mycolicibacterium setense
GTGGTGCCCACCTGACCGATCACCGCCAACTCGCTGACCGCCATCGACATCATGGTGAAGGCGAACACCAGGCCCGCGGAGGTGACCACCGATCCGGTACCGCCCATGGCGCGGATGATGCCGGTGTTCAAGCCCGCGTGTATCTCCTCTTTGAACCGGGAGACCAGTAGCAGGTTGTAGTCGGCGCCCACGGCCAACAGGATGATCACCGACATGGCCAGCACCATCCAGTGCAGTTCCAGGCCGATCAGGTGCTGCCAGATGAGCACCGACAGACCGAAGGATGCGCCGAGGGACAGCACCACGGTGCCCACGATCACCGCTGCGGCCACCACGCTGCGGGTGAGGATCAGCATGATGATGAAGATCAGGCA
>NZ_JTJW01000017.1 GCF_000805385.1 Mycolicibacterium setense
GTGGTGGATCGTTGGGCGTCGGGTCGGGTGATGATCAATGGTTACGGTCCGACGGAGACGACGGTGTATGCCACGATCAGCGCCCCGTTACAGGTCGGGTCGGGTGTGGTGCCGATCGGTGTGCCGGTGCCGGGTGCGGCGTTGTTCGTGTTGGATCGGTGGTTGCGTCCGGTGCCTGCGGGTGTGGTGGGTGAGTTGTATGTGGCGGG
>NZ_JTJW01000010.1 GCF_000805385.1 Mycolicibacterium setense
AGCCGGTTGCGGTCCAGCGGAAACACACCATTGAGGAACGTATCCCACTGCTGAACGGTCAGAGTCCGGTCCTGACCATCGACCAGGCTCAGTTCATTGTCCAGACCCGCATGAGAAGTGCCCGTGCTCGTAAAAAGCGCCGCAATGGTTGCCACCATCGCGACCAGCACCCGACTGAATGCCTTCATGTTCTCCCTAGCTATATCGCCGGTAGCCCGAAGGCTCACCGTTTGTGGTCGGCGTCCCGGCCCCCGCAGACCGTATCGCCCCGCAAGACCCACATGTGACGCGGATTAGAAACCCCACACGTTGCTCTTACGTAATGCTCATCGTTGACACGAGGAACATAACGGGAGCCCACTGGGGCGGCAACGCAAGCACATATCGGCGGGGCTGCATACGATCGCTCGATCAAAATTTGCTGGAAACCGGCTGGGAGTTTGGGTACCACGCCACGACGCTGCGATTTGAGTCACGCGGCAATGCTGTGACGTCGTTCGCCTCGATAACAAACTGAGGTCAGGACCACACCGCAGGCCACACCTTTCCGGGCCTTACAGGCCATTCACCTATTCATTGGTGGTGCGGCGGAATGTTGTTCCTCAACCAGCTGTCGCGGTCGGCATCGTCGTCCGGCGAAGCGGTGTCGCGTTCGTCCGGGGCGATGTCCGGGAGGGCGTCCCCGAAAATCTTGTTAACTGCGTGGCGGGACATTTTGTTCGCTTCAGCCATCGTCCATTCCCTTTGTGACGAAGATCACAACTCATCCTAGTCGGCGCTACAACTACCGTTAACCTGCTCTTAACCAGCAGCGTCGCTCGTTGTGGCGCCCGTCTGAAACAAGAAACGGCGGCCGTTGGCCGCCGTTTCTTTGTTCGTCAGATCTCCAAACTTGATAGCTGGCCTATGACCTGGGCGGCCAGTGGCCCGAGGGTCGCCATACCGTCGCGGACCGCGGCGCGGGACCCGGCGATGTTCACCACCAACGTGCTGCCGGAGACGCCGCACAGGCCGCGGGAGAGCCCCGCATCCGGGATCCCGGCCGAAAGCCCCGATGCCCGCAGCGCTTCGGCGATACCGAGCAGCTCGCGGTCGAGGATGTCGAGAGTGGCCTCCGGCGTCACATCGCGCGGCGTCACCCCCGTCCCGCCCACCGACACCACCAGATCGACGCCGCCGATCACTGCGGTGTTCAACGCGTTACGGATCTCGACCTCGTCAGCGGCCACGACCACGACTCCGTCGACGACGAAACCGGCCTCGCCCAACAATTCCGTGACCAACGGACCGCTGTGGTCTTCCTCGCCATGTGCGGTGCGATCGTCCACCACGACGACGAGCGCCCGGCCCACCAACTCCCCTGGTTGTTCCATGCCTGCAACCGTATATCCGGCGGCAGACAACGGTGTAGCCAGACGGAGAGTGGGGATCCTGTCGGGCCCGGTCACCGTGCTCACTGCTCGGCCCTGCCCAGAGTCACCTCGACGGTCTGCGGCTTGCCGCCCTGGTCAAGGAAGGTCAACGTGACCTTGTCACCAGGAGCCTTCGACCGCACCGCCGCCACCAGCGCGTCGGCGCTGCCTATCACCCGGTCGTCGACCTTGGTGACCACCACGCCGCTGGGCAGACCGGCCGCCGCTGCGGCCCCGCCGTTGGTGACCTCGACGATCTTGGCGCCGTCACTGGTCTTGTCATTGGCCACCTGCACGCCCAGCGAGGCATGGGAGGCCGTGCCGTTCTGGATCAGCTCGTCGGCGATGCGCTTGGCCTGGTCCACCGGGATCGCGAAGCCCAGTCCGATCGAGCCGCTCTGCGCCTGAGCCGAATCCCCGCCCATGGTGGCGATCGCCGAGTTGATCCCGACCAGTTCGCCGTTCATGTTGACCAGCGCCCCGCCGGAGTTGCCGGGGTTGATCGCGGCGTCGGTCTGGATGGCGTCGAGCACGGTGTTCTGGTTGCGGGTGTCGCCGCCGGCGGCGACCGGACGGTTCAACGCGCTGATGATGCCGGTGGTGACGGTGCCCTCCAGCCCCAGTGGCGACCCGATCGCGACGACATCCTGGCCCACCCGCAGGTTGGCCGACGAGCCAAGGCTGATGGGGGTGAGACCTGAGACGTCCTGCGCCCGCACGACGGCGATGTCACTGCTGGGATCGGTGCCGACGACGGTGAACGGCTTGGTGGTTCCGTCGGAGAACGTCACTTTGGTCTGGGCGCCGGTCGGGGCGGCCCCGCCGGGGATCGGCGCCGGCCCGGGCCCGCCCGGCTTGGCGGCCTGCACGACGTGGTTGTTGGTCAGGATGAGGCCGTCGGCGGTGAGGATGATGCCCGACCCCTCCTCCGAAGCGCGGCCGAGATCGGTCTCGAGCTTGACCACACTCGGCACCACCTTGGCCGCCACCTGCTCCACCGAGCCGGGGGGCAATGCGGCGGCAGGGACGGTCGGCGCGGCGCCGAAGCCCTGGGTGCCCAGGCGCGGGTGGTCGTCGTGCACGACCGTCGCGACACCGCCGCCGATGCCCGCCGACACCACGGCCACGGCGAGCGCGCCGGCGGCCAAGCCTGCTCTGGAGCGCTTCTTGGCCGGGACGGGCTGCGGGCTGGCCGGAATCCGGTACGGGTCATACGGCGCGCGGTACGCCTGCTGCTGGGTCTGATGCTGCTGCGTCTGGTGCGTCTGCGTCTGGTGCTGCTGGGTCTGGTGTGTCGAGTGCTGCTGAGTCTGCTGCGGCTGCTGACGTGCGTAGCGCCAGTCGTATGGCTGTTGCTGGTATGGATCAGGACGCGCACCGGCGTATCCGGGGGCAACGCCGCCGGGATGCTGCTCCGGCTGCTGGGGGTACCTCGGGTGGTTCGTCATTGTGCTGCGTGCTCTTCTCTTGTAAAAGGTCCGCCGGCCGCTGACGCCGGCCCGGTCCGACCCGTTTGTCCAACCCTCGTATCTCTCACTCCGTCAAACGAAGCTGTGCTCACTCAGGTTGCCCAGATGGGCTGAGAATCCACTTAGAGATTTCCGATCCATCCATGACTGGTCCCCCGACCGATTTAACTGTCTCACCTTTTCTCCGCGCCGACAGCGTGCCCATTGCCCATCTGAGGCATATGTGCCGCATCGCCATTGGGTATCGGCTGCCCAGGCAACACCATGTGGAACGACGCCCCCGGCGGTGTGCCCCCCGGCACGGTCTCGTCAATCCGCAGTGCGCCACCGTGTTTGAGCACCACCTGCTGGACGATAGCCAATCCGAGGCCGGATCCCGGCATCGCCCTCGCGGCATCCGAGCGGTAGAAGCGCTCGAACACCAACCCGCGTTCGTGCGGCGGGATGCCTGGCCCGTGGTCCGACACCACCAGTTCGGCATGTGTCGGGTCGATCTGATGCAACCGCACGCCAACCTGTCCCCCGGCCGGACTCCACTTGGCCGCGTTGTCGAGCAGGTTGAGCACGGCACGGCCCAGCCCGGGCGCGTCGCCGAACACCTGCCAGCCATCGACATCGACATCGAATTCGATGTCGTTGCGGCGGCGTCGGACCCGTTCGAGGCTGCGGTCGACGACCTCGGACATGTCGACGGGCTCCGGCGTGATGCCGCCGGCGTCGTCGCGGGTGAGGTCGACGAGGTCGCCGACCAGAGTGGAGAGCTCTTCGATCTGGGCGATCACATCCTGCTGCAGCCCGATCATCTCGTCCTTGGGCAGCGGCGGCGCCCCGGGCGCCTGTGAGGCCATCAGCAGTTCGACGTTGGTGCGCAGCGAGGTCAGCGGCGTTCGAAGCTCGTGCCCGGCGTCCGAGACCAGCCTGGACTGTCGTTCCCTCGATTCGGCCAGCGCCCGGAGCATCATGTTGAACGCCTCGGTGAGCCGGGCCAGCTCGTCGCTGCCGATCACCGGGATGGGCCGCAGGTCGTCGGTGCGGGCCACCCGCTCGGCGGCCTCGGTGAGTCTGCCCACCGGTCTGAGCCCGGCCCGGGCCACCGCACCACCGGCCATGGCGGCCACCGCCACTCCGACGCCGCCGACGATGAGCAGCACCGTGCCCAGCCGTCTGAGCACTTGGACAGTGGGTGCCAGGCTCTTGGAGATCAGTAGCGAGCTGCCGTTGGCCAGGTGCACCGCGAGCACCCGCTGGTGGTTGGCGGTGCGCAGCGACATCAGTAGCTCGCCGGAGATGACGTCTTTCTCGGGCTTGCCCAATGGCAGCATCTGGCCCTGCTGGTTGGCCGTGTAGATGGATCGGCCCGGGATCACCAGCATCGCGTTGACGTCGGAGTAGGCCGTGCCCTCGATCGCCTTGCCGGGGTCGGCGGCCAGCGATCCGCTCTCGATGAGCAGCCGGGCGCGACTGTGCAGCTGGTTGTCGAGATCGTCGTACAGCGCGCGTGAGACGACGGCGTAGACGGCGACGGCCATCAGGACCACCACCATGGCCACCATCGACATCGCGAGCATCATCACGCGCCAGCGCAATGACAGCGAGCTGGTGTTGCGGAGGTTGGTGGCGGTTCGCCACGTGTTCACGACGGCGGGCCGTTCAGGGTTCGCGTCGGTGGGCCGTCCAGGGTTCGGGGTGAGCGCCATCAAATCAGGGGGGCGTTTCGCGCAGCACGTAACCGACGCCGCGCACGGTATGGATCAACCGAGGCTCGCCTTCGGCCTCGGTCTTGCGGCGCAGGTAGCCGATGTACACCTCGAGGGCGTTGCCGGAGGTGGGGAAATCGAAACCCCACACCTCTTCGAGGATGCGGCTACGGGTCAGCACCCGCCGCGGGTTGGCGATGAGCATTTCCAGTAGCGAGAACTCGGTGCGGGTCAGGCTGATCTGACGCTCACCGCGGGTCACCTCGCGGGTCACCGGGTCCAGCGTCAGGTCCGAGAAAGACATCTTCTGGGAATCGGTGCCGTCGTCGTTGACGGTCCGGCGCAGCAACGCCCGCATCCGGGCCAGCAGCTCCTCGAGCGCAAACGGTTTGGGCAGGTAGTCATCCGCTCCGGCGTCCAGCCCGGCGACCCGCTCGGAGACCGAGTCGCGGGCCGTCAGGACCAGGATCGGCAGATCGTCACCGGTGCTGCGTAGCTGCCGGCACACCTCCAGGCCGTCCAGCCGCGGCATCATCACATCAAGAACCACAGCGTCAGGCCGGTCATTGGAAATCGCTTCGAGTGCTTCGACCCCATCTTGGGCGAGCTCGACCGAATAACCATTGAATGAAAGCGACCGGCGCAGGGATTCGCGCACAGCGCGATCGTCGTCAACGACAAGTATGCGCACACGCCCAGTTTCAACCCGCTGTCTGAGAGAGGGCTGAGAGGCGCGCCGCAAATTCACCGAGGGTTTTGCGGGGCTCAAATGACCCTGAGCACGACAAAAAGCGCTATCACGAGTGATAGCGCTTTTTGAAGAAGTGTCCTGGGGGTCTAGCGCTTGTCGAGGTCGACAAGGCCCAGACGGGCGGCCTTGAGCAGACGGCGCGGCACCTTGTGCTGCTGACCGGCGACATTGACGCCGACGAGACCGGTGGCCTCGGCCTTCCACTGCGCGCGCCGGCTACGGGTGTTCGCGCGCGACATTCTGCGCTTGGGCACAGCCATGACGTGCATCTCCTTGCTTTGGGGGTTGCCGCGCGCATCGCAGCGGCAGACGACTGCCCTACAGAGTAGCGGTTGACCTGCGTCGGCTCCAAAACGGTCCGGCCCGGGGTTACAAAACGCCGCCTGATTCTGTCCCTGGATGCAATCTGGTTGCGTGGCCGGGGTCACCCCTTGACGTGGGACCGGCGGTACCCGCTAACCTACCGGTTGGTTGGGTGTCCCTTACGGCGTTGACGGGAGTACGTGTGCCACCAGTAGTACGGATCGGCAACTGTTCGGGTTTCTACGGTGACCGGCTCTCCGCGATGCACGACATGCTCGCCGGTGGCGAACTGGATTATCTGACCGGGGATTATCTCGCCGAACTGACCATGCTGATTCTGGCCCGCGACCGGGCCGAGAACCCCGACCGCGGTTACGCCAAGACCTTTCTGATCCAGCTTGAGCAGTCACTCGGGCTGGCACGGGAGAAGGGCGTGAAGATCGTGGCCAACGCCGGCGGGCTGAACCCCGCGGGCCTGGCCGCCGCAGTGCGGGCCCTGGCGGAGCGCCTCGGTCTCGACGTCAACGTCGCCCATGTCGAGGGTGACGATCTGGTAGCCCGGGCTTCCGAGCTCGGCTTGGGATCTCCACCGGCGGGCAGGAGCGAAGCGACCGGGGGATCAATTCTGGCGGCCAACGCCTATCTGGGCGCGTGGGGCATCGTCGACTGCCTGAATTCGGGTGCCGACGTTGTCGTCACCGGCCGCGTGACGGACGCTTCGGTGATCGTCGGTCCCGCGGCGGCGCACTTCGGCTGGTCGCGCACCGACTACGACGCACTGGCCGGCGCCGTGGCCGCCGGTCACGTGATCGAGTGCGGCACGCAGGCCACCGGCGGCAACTACTCATTCTTCGCGGAGGTCCCGGACCTGGCCCGACCCGGCTTCCCGATCGCAGAGATCTCCGCAGACGGCTCCTCGGTGATCACCAAACACCAGGGCACGGGCGGGCAGGTCAGTGTCGGCACCGTCACCGCACAACTGCTGTATGAGATCACCGGTGCCAGGTATGCCAATCCCGATGTGACGCTGCGGGTGGACTCGCTGCGGTTGTCCCAGGACGGTCCCGATGGCACAGACCGGGTTCGGATATCCAACGTGACGGGCGAGGCCCCGCCGCCGACACTGAAGGTGTCGTGCAACAGCATCGGCGGGTTCCGCAACGCCGCGACCTTCGTGTTGACGGGTCTCGACATCGAGGCCAAGGCCGAGCTGGTGCGCAGCCAGCTGGAGGCCGGCCTGAAAGTCCGCCCGGCCGAACTGGATTGGACGCTGGCCCGCACCGACCATCCCGATGCCGAAACTGAGGAGACCGCCAGTGCGCTGCTGCACTGTGTGGTCCGCGATCCCGATCCCAACGTCGTCGGACGCCAATTCTCTTCGGCGGGTGTGGAACTCGCCCTGGCCAGCTATCCGGGCTTCACCACCACCGCACCGCCGGGGGACGGTCAGGTCTACGGCGTGTTCGTACCCGGCTACGTCGACGCCACCGAAGTGCCACACGTCGCGGTGCACGCCGACGGCACCCGGATCGACATCTCCCCCGCCACCGATACCCTGGAACTGTCACCGGTTTCCGATCCGGACCTGCCCGAGCCACTTCCTGCGGGGCCCACTCGCCGGGCACCGTTGGGCACCATCGCCGGCGCCCGCAGCGGCGACAAGGGCGGCTCGGCCAATGTCGGGGTGTGGGTGCGTGACGACGAGCAGTGGCGCTGGCTGGCCCACACGCTGACCGTCGACAAGCTTCGTGAATTACTGCCCGAGGCAGCCGATCTGCCGGTCACCCGGCACCTGCTGCCGAACCTGCGGGCCGTCAACTTTGTGATCGAAGGCATTCTCGGCCAGGGCGTCGCGTATCAAGCCCGTTTCGATCCGCAGGCCAAGGGGCTGGGCGAATGGTTGCGCAGCCGTCATCTCGACATCCCGGAGGAACTTGTCAAGTGAGCATCTGGACTTCGCCCGAGCGTGAGGCACTGCGCAAGACCGTGCGCAGTTTCGCCGAGCGCGAAGTGCTGCCCCACGCAGCCGAGTGGGAGCGCACCGGTGAGCTGCCGCGCGAGCTGCACCGCAAGGCCGGCGAGGCCGGTCTGCTCGGCGCCAATTTCCCCGAGTCGGCCGGCGGTGGCGGCGGCGACGGGGCCGACGCCGTGATCATCTGCGAGGAAATGCATTACGCGGGTGCACCCGGCGGTGTGTTCGCGTCGCTGTTCACCTGCGGTATCGCAGTGCCGCACATGATCGCCTCCGGCGATGAGCGGCTCATCGAGACCTATGTGAAGCCCACGCTGCGCGGAGATCTCATCGGATCGCTGGCCATCACCGAACCCGGTGGCGGCTCCGACGTCGGACACCTCACCACCCGCGCAGTTCGAGCCGGCGATGACTACATCCTCAACGGCGCCAAGACCTACATCACCTCCGGCGTCCGCGCCGACTACGTCGTCACCGCATCGCGTACCGGCGGTCCCGGTGCGGCCGGCGTCTCCCTGATCGTGGTGGACAAGGGTGCCCCGGGTTTTGAGGTCAGCCGCAAGCTCGACAAAATGGGTTGGCGCTCAAGCGATACCGCCGAGCTGTCCTACACCGATGTGCGCGTTCCGGTGGCCAACCTGATCGGCGCGGAGAACTCCGGCTTCTTCCAGATCGCGGCCGCGTTCGTGTCGGAGCGGGTGGGCCTGGCCGTGCAGGCCTACGCAAGTGCGCAGCGCTGCCTGGACCTGACCGTCGAATGGTGCCGCAACCGTGAAACCTTCGGAAAGCCACTGATTTCCCGGCAGTCGGTGCAGAACACTCTCGCCGAGATGGCCCGGCGGATCGACGTGGCCCGGGTGTACACGCGCCATGTCGTGGAGCGGCAGCTCGCGGGTGAGCAGGGGTTGATCACCGAGGTGTGCTTCGCCAAGAACACCGCTGTGGAAACCGGCGAGTGGGTGGCCAACCAGGCCGTGCAGCTGTTCGGCGGAATGGGCTACATGGCCGAATCCGAGGTCGAGCGCCAATACCGCGACATGCGCATCCTGGGTATCGGCGGTGGAACCACCGAGATCCTGACCTCGCTGGCCGCAAAGACATTGGGGTTCCAGTCATGACCACTCTGAAATCGACCATCGACCCGGGCTCCACCGCATTCGCCGAGGCCGCCGAGGTGATGACCACCAAGCTGGCCGAGCTCGACACCGAGCACGCCAAGGCCCTGGCCGGCGGCGGGCCCAAGTATGTGGACCGCCACCATGGCCGCGGCAAGCTCACCGCCCGCGAGCGGGTCGAGCTGCTGCTGGATCCCGACGCACCGTTTCTGGAGCTGAGCCCGCTGGCGGCGTGGGGCAGCGATTTCACCGTGGGTGCCAGCGTCGTCTGCGGTATCGGCGCCGTCGAAGGCGTCGAATGCCTGATCGTCGCCAACGATCCGACCGTCAAGGGTGGCACCAGTAACCCGTGGACGCTCAAGAAGATCCTGCGCGCCAACCAGATCGCGATGGAGAACCGGCTGCCGGTGGTCTCCCTCGTGGAGTCGGGCGGCGCCGATCTGCCGACGCAGAAGGAGATCTTCATCCCGGGCGGGCAGATGTTCCGCGACCTGACCCGGCTCTCAGCTGCAGGCATCCCGACCATCGCGCTGGTGTTCGGCAATTCGACCGCCGGCGGCGCGTACGTGCCGGGCATGTCCGATCACGTGGTGATGATCAAGGAACGCTCCAAGGTGTTCCTGGCCGGGCCGCCGCTGGTCAAGATGGCCACCGGCGAGGAGTCCGACGACGAGTCGCTGGGCGGGGCCGAGATGCATGCCCGCACTTCGGGTCTCGGCGACTACCTGGCCAATGACGAGCTCGACGCGATCCGGATCGGGCGGCGCATCGTGGCCCGGCTGAACTGGCGCAAGAAGGGACCTGCTCCCGCACCGGTGGTCGAGCCCCTGTTCGACCCCGAGGAGCTCATCGGCATCGTGCCCGCCGATCTGCGAATCCCGTTCGACCCACGCGATGTGATCGCCCGCATCGTCGACGGCTCGGATTTCGACGAGTTCAAACCGCTGTACGGGTCGTCGCTGGTGACGGGATGGGCCACGCTGTACGGCTACCCGGTCGGGATCCTGGCCAATGCCCGCGGCGTGCTGTTCAGTGAGGAATCGCAGAAGGCCACCCAGTTCATCCAGCTGGCGAACCGGTCCGACACCCCGCTTCTGTTCCTGCACAACACCACCGGCTACATGGTGGGTAAGCAGTACGAAGAGGGCGGCATGATCAAGCACGGCTCGATGATGATCAATGCGGTGTCCAACTCGACGGTGCCGCACATCTCGCTGCTCATCGGCGCCTCCTACGGCGCAGGCCACTACGGCATGTGCGGGCGGGCCTATGACCCCCGCTTCCTGTTCGCCTGGCCGTCGTCGAAGTCCGCGGTGATGGGCGGCGCCCAGCTGGCGGGTGTGCTCTCGATCGTCAGCCGTGCCGCGGCCGAGGCCCGGGGCCAGGCGGTCGATGAGGCCGCCGACGCCGCACTGCGCGCTGCCGTGGAGGCGCAGATCGAAGCCGAGTCGCTGCCGATGTTCCTGTCCGGCCGGTTATACGACGACGGGGTGATCGACCCCCGCGACACTCGCACCGTGCTGGGAATGTGCTTGTCCGCCATCGCCAATGGCCCGATCGAGGGGACGTCGAACTTCGGCGTCTTCAGGATGTGAGCACCGTCATGACCTCCAAATCCCGCGTCGAAACTGAGCTTATGAGCGAGATTTCGACGATTCTTCGACCACAAGCTCAGGTTCGGTGACAATGATTACCAAGGTTCTGGTTGCCAACCGCGGCGAGATCGCCCGCCGGGTGTTCTCCACTTGCCGCCGCCTGGGCCTCGGCACGGTCGCGGTGTACACCGACCCGGACGCCGCGTCCCCGCATGTCGCCGAGGCGGATGCCCGTGTGCGGCTGGAGGGCAACAACGGCTACCTCGATTCCGCGCAGATCATCGCTGCTGCCAAGGCGTCCGGGGCCGACGCGATCCATCCCGGCTACGGATTCCTCTCGGAGAATTCCGATTTCGCGGCCGCGGTGCTGGCCGCCGGCCTGACCTGGATCGGTCCACCGGTGAACGCCGTGCAGGCCATGGGCTCCAAGATCGAGGCCAAGAAGATGATGGCCGCAGCAGGCGTTCCCGTATTGACCGAGCTCGACCCGTCGACCGTGACAGCCGATCAGCTGCCGGTGCTGGTAAAGGCATCGGCCGGTGGCGGCGGCCGCGGTATGCGCGTGGTCCGCGAACTGGCGGATCTACCAAGCGAAGTCGCCGCCGCCCAACGCGAGGCGCAGTCGGCGTTCGGCGATCCGACGGTGTTCTGCGAGCGCTACCTGGCCGCCGGTCACCACGTCGAGGTGCAGGTGCTGGCCGATCAGCACGGCACGGTCTGGGCGGTCGGCGAGCGTGAGTGCTCGATTCAGCGTCGTCATCAGAAGGTCATCGAGGAGGCGCCGTCACCTCTGGTGGAGCGCACCCCGGGGATGCGGGAGAAGTTGTTCGACGCAGCGCGGCTGGCCGCCGGGGCCATCGGCTACGCCGGCGCGGGCACGGTCGAGTTCATGGCCGACGAGCGCGGTGATTTCTTCTTCCTGGAGATGAATACCCGCCTGCAGGTGGAGCATCCGGTCACCGAGGCCACCACCGGGCTCGATCTGGTCGAGCTGCAGATCGCGGTAGCCGATGGCGTCCGGCTCGATGCCGAGCCGCCGGCGTCCCGCGGTTCGTCAATTGAGGCCCGCCTCTATGCCGAGGATCCGGCCAAAGGCTGGCAACCACAGGCGGGCACCGTGCACCGGTTCGAGGTTCCGGGGCAGGTGCGCGTCGACACCGGTATCGAGGACGGCTCGGTCGTGTCGATCTTCTACGACCCCATGCTCGCCAAGGTCATCTCGTTTGCACCGACGCGCCGGCAGGCCGCGACGGTGCTCGCCGACGCATTGGCGCGCACCCGGATTCACGGCCTGCGCACCAACCGCGATCTGCTGGTCAATGTGCTGCGGCATCCGGCGTTCCTCGACGGGGCCACCGACACGGCGTTCTTCGACACGCATGGGCTCGACGCGTTGGCCGCACCGCTGGCCGATGCAGGCGTGGTGACCCTCTCGGCAATCGCGGCCGCGTTGGCCGCTGCCGCCCACAACCGCAGCAGCGCAAAGGTTTTCGCCGCCGCACCCAGCGGTTGGCGCAATCTGGCCTCGGGCTACCAGGCACGGAACTACCGCGATGCCGCGGGTGACGACGTCCCCGTGCGCTACCGGTTCACTCGCACCGGTGTCGAGCTGCCCGACGATGACGGGGTTTCCCTCGTGTCCGCGACCCCGGATCGGGTGGTGCTCGCCGTGAACGGTGTCGACCGCTCGTTCGACGTGGCCCGGTACGGCGATCAGGTTTTCGTCGACTCCCCGCTGGGCCCCGTGCAGCTCACCGCACAACCCCGATTCCCGGATCCGGACGACGCGGTGGCCCACGGATCACTGCTGGCGCCGATGCCCGGTTCGGTGGTGCGCGTCGGTGCTGCCGTCGGCGACAACGTCACCGCCGGGCAGCCGCTGATCTGGCTGGAAGCCATGAAGATGGAGCACACCATCGCCGCCCCCGAGGACGGCGTTCTCGCAGAACTCAATGTCGCCGCGGGCCAGCAGGTCGAGGTCGGCGCCGTACTTGCTCGCGTAGAGACCCCAGAACCAGAAGGAGAATGACCATGAGCTTCATCGAGACCGAGGAACAGAAGGCCCTGCGCCAGGCGGTGGCCGCGATGGCCGCCAACTACGGGCAGGACTACTACCTGGAGAAGGCCCGCTCCGGCCAGCACACCACCGAATTGTGGAACGAGGCAGGGAAACTCGGATTCATCGGGGTCAACCTGCCCGAGGAGTACGGCGGTGGTGGCGCCGGCATGTACGAGCTGTCCATGGTGATGGAAGAGATGTCGGCGGCCGGCTCGGCGCTGCTGATGATGGTCGTCTCCCCCGCGATCAACGGCACGATCATCTCGAAGTTCGGCACCGAGGAACAGAAGAAGCGCTGGATCCCCGGTATCGCCGACGGGTCGATCACCATGGCCTTCGCGATCACCGAGCCGGACGCGGGCTCCAACAGCCACCGCATCACCACCACCGCCCGAAAAGACGGTAGCGACTGGATCCTCAAGGGTCAGAAGACATTCATCTCCGGTATCGACCAGGCGCAGGCTGTGCTCGTCGTCGGCCGAACCGAGGATCACAAGACCGGAAACCTCAAGCCGGCGCTGTTCGTCATCCCGACCGACACCCCGGGCCTGAGCTGGACCAAGATCGAGATGGAGATCATCAGCCCGGAGAGCCAGTTCCAGGTGTTCCTCGACGACGTCCGGCTGCCCGCCGATGCGCTGGTGGGTTCGGAAGACGCCGCGATCGCGCAGCTGTTCGCCGGGCTGAACCCCGAACGCATCATGGGTGCGGCCAGCGCGGTGGGTGTAGGCCGGTTCGCCATCAACAAGGCGGTCGACTATGTGAAGACCCGCCAGGTATGGAAAGTCCCAGTAGGTGCACATCAAGGTATCTCGCACCCCCTGGCGCAGAACCACATCGAGGTGGAGCTGGCCAAGCTGATGATGCAGAAGGCCGCGACACTGTACGACGCCGGCGACGACTTCGGTGCGGCCGAGGCAGCCAACATGGCCAAGTACGCCGCCGGTGAGGCATCGGTGCGGGCGGTCGATCAGGCCGTGCAGTCCCTCGGTGGCAACGGTCTGACCAAGGAGTACGGCATCGCTGCCGCGGTAACGGCTTCCAAGCTCGCCCGCATCGCGCCCGTGAGCCGGGAGATGATCCTGAACTTCGTGGCGCAGACCTCGCTGGGCCTGCCCCGCTCATACTGACGGGCCGTACTGACGATGACATCCTTGGTGCACTACACGGTCGACGGCAACGTCGCCCGGCTGACACTGGACTCCCCGCACAACCGCAACGCGCTGTCCACGGCACTGGTCGAGCAGTTGCTCCAGGGCTTCTCCGACGCTGCCGCCGAACCGGGAGTTCGCGTGGTGGTGCTCGGACACACGGGCGGAACCTTCTGCGCCGGGGCCGATCTGAGCGAGGCCGCCGGCCAGGACCCCGGGGACGTCGCGGTGGATCGGGCACGGGAGATGACCAAGCTGCTGCGGGCCATCCTGGAGTTGCCGGTTCCGGTGATCGGCGCGATCGACGGGCATGTGCGGGCCGGCGGGATGGGACTCGTCGGCGCGTGCGATCTCGTCGTCGCCGGGCCGCAGAGCACGTTCGCACTCACCGAAGCACGTATCGGCGTTGCTCCGTCGATCATTTCGCTGACCCTGTTGCCGAAGTTGTCGCCGCGGGCGGCAGGACGCTACTTCGTCACCGGTGAGAAGTTCGGTGCTGCCGAGGCCGCCGAGATCGGGCTGATCACGCAGTCCGCCGACGACGTCGAGGACGCGGTGGCCGCCCTGGCGGGTGAGATCGCGAAGGGTTCGCCGCAGGGGCTGGCGACATCGAAGTCGCTGACGACTGCGTCGATCCTGCGCGGGTTCGATCGGGATGCGGAAGACCTGACCCGCCTGTCCGCGCAACTGTTCGTCTCCGACGAGGCCCGTGAAGGCATGATGGCGTTCCTGCAGAAGCGCCCGCCAAGCTGGGTGACCGGCTGAGATTCAGGACTCCGGCCAGAGTTCGACGCGGATGAGCACGCGGGTTTGCGCCGCCCGCGTGAGGTCATCAGCGTCGAACTGCCCGAGTGCACTCCGCCGCACGTGGTGAAACCGTGCATCGCGCGGCCTGGCCGCCAGGAAACTCTCGATTACCGCCGTGTTGGCCACGCCGGTCGACGCCTCGGCATACCCGCCGAAACGCTTCCGCTGCAACAACACCGTCACATCGGCACCGCCACGTAGGTTCTTCCACCAGGCGTTGTCGATGCCCGTGAGACACACGACGACAGCGCCGTCAGCGACATAGCTGATCGGGATCTCGTAACGCCTGCCGGTCCGACGGCCCGTCACGGTGAGGATCATCATCGAGCCGCTCAGACAGCGGTGCGCCGGGGACCGCAGCACGGCCTTGACCAGTGGGGTGACGGCCCTGACTGCCAGTCTCAAATACGCGGGTGGAGCGGAACTTTCCCTCATCCTCTGCGGATTACCTGCTCTGGGTAGTGATGCCGTTGAGCAATCTCTCAAGGGCGGCAATCGAATCCCGGCTCTCTCGCTCGGGATCCGCGGACCGGGCGACGGTCATCGCGGCCTCGCACATCGCTCCGTGGATGAGGTGCGCCAGCGGTTCGACGCGTTGCTTCGGAAGGTGCCCGTCGGTGATGACCTGGGTCAGACCCAGCCGTAGCAGCGACGTGACGTGCTCGTCTTCGAGGTCACGCATGGCCGCCCAGCCCAAGACCGCGGGCCCATCGATCAACGTTATGCGTTGCACCCCGGGATCCAGCACGGCGTCGAAGAACCCGCGGCACCCCCGCAAGAACCGCTGCCAGCTGTCCTTGGCACCCCGCGCCGCGTGCGTCACCGCCTCACCGATCGCGCGCTGCTCGTTTTCGAAGACCGCGGCGAAGAGCCCACGTTTCCCCTCGAAATGGTGGTAGAGCGCGCCTTTGGTCATGCCGGCGCGCTCCGCGACGTTGTCGACGAAGGTGTTGTCGTAACCATCGGCGGCGAACAAATCGCGTGCCACCACCAGGATCTGGTCGATGGTTGCGCGCGTGCGTTCGGCCTGGGTGCGCGGTCCGGGCATGTCGCCAATCTACACGATTCATACTTGAAGTACATACTTCACGTATGTTAATACTCGAGGTATGCAAGTTCGACGTCACGTCTGCCCGCTCTGCGAGGCGGGGTGCGGGCTTGAGAGCAGCGTGGAGGCCGGTGAGGTCATCGCCATCCGGGCCAACCGCGATCACGTCTTGAGCCGTGGCCACCTGTGCCCGAAAGCGATCGGCCTCAAAGAACTTCACTCAGATGCCGACCGATTGCGCACTCCCCTGGTGCGCGCACGAGATGGTCGACTCGAACCCGCATCATGGGACGATGCCTTCGCGGTGATCGATCGGCGCCTCACCTCGATCATCGATCGTCACGGCCCGGATGCGGTGGCGGTGTATCTGGGCAACCCGGTCGCGCACGATTTCGCGACCACGCTGTACGCAAGTGCGTTGATGCGGATCCTGGGGTCCCGCAATGTCTACACGGCCAACACCGTCGACGCGATGCCGAAGTTCGTCTCCTGCCAGCTGATGTTCGGCGGGATGTACACCGTCCCGCTTCCCGACATCGACCGCTGCTCGTATCTGCTGGTACTGGGCGCCAACCCGCTGGTCTCCAACGGGAGCCTGTTGACCGCGCCGGGGATGCGTGCCCGCCTCCGCGCATTGCGGCGACGCGGAGGACGGCTGATCGTCGTTGATCCGAATCGAACGCAGACCGCACAGGAGGCGGACGAGCACTTCGCCGTTCATCCCGGCGCCGACGCCCTCCTCCTGATGGGCCTGATACAGGTGCTGGCCGGTGAGGACCTGATCAATCTCGGGCGGCTCGGGCCGTACGTTGCCGGGGTCGAGACCGTCACCGCACTGGCGCACGACTTCGCACCCGAAGTCGTTGCACCGCACTGCGGAATCGCCGCCGAGGCGATCCGCCGCATCGCACGCGACCTGGCAGCGGCACCGACGGCCGCCGTGTACGGCCGCACCGGTACCTGTACTCAGCGGTTCGGCACGGTGACGAGTTGGCTGATCGATGTGCTCAACATCCTCACCGGCAATCTCGACCGGCCCGGAGGAGCCATGTTCGCCCGTCCGGCAGCCGATCTGCGACTGTTGAACGACCGGCCGGCCACCGCAATCGGGCGGTGGCACAGCCGGGTCCGGCAGGCACCCGAGACACTGGGCGAACTCCCGCTGGCCTGCCTTGCCGAGGAGATCGACACACCGGGATCGGGACAGGTGAAGGCCCTCATCACCGTGGCCGGCAATCCGGCGCGGTCCGCTCCCGACAGCGCGCGTCTGATTGCCGCGTTCGACCAGCTCGACCTGATGGTCAGCCTGGATCTGTATCGCAACGAGACCTCGGCACACGCCGACGTCATCCTGCCTGCGCCCTCACCACTGACGAAGCCTCATCACGATCTGTTCTTCGGCCACTTCGCAATCCGCAACACCGCGACCTTCTCACCACCGGTACTACCACCCGAACCGGACGCCCGGTCCGACTGGCAATCCTTACTGCGGCTGATCGGAATCGTTGCACGGCAAGGCACCTCGGCCGACCTCGACGCGATCGACGATATGGTTGCCGGGTCGCTGGCCTCGGCCCTCGGTAGCGCGTCGGATACCGTACCTGCTTCGTCGCGTGGGCCCGAACGTCTCCTGGACCTACTGCTGCGCGCCGGCCCCTATCGCGACGATGGTGAGCCGCTGACCGTTGCGCGCCTGCGTGAGTATCCCGACGGGCTGGATTTCGGCCCCCTCACTCCGCAACTGCCCGACGTGCTGAACACCCCATCCGGGCTCATCGAGTTGGCCCCGGACCCGTTGGTAGAGGACGTCGCCCGGTTGCGTTCCACCCTTCACGCGCCGCACTCGAACGGCATGGTGCTGATCGGCCGGCGTCATCTGCGCTCCAACAACTCGTGGATGCACAACTTGCCGACGTTGGCCAAGGGTCCAGACCGATGCACGCTCCACGTCCATCCCGCCGATGTCACACGATTGCGCCTCGGTCCGTATGCGAGGGTGACGTCGCGTACGGGCGTGATCGACGTCCCGGTGGAGGTCACCGACACCGTCAGCCCTGGTGTGGTCTCCCTTCCCCACGGCTGGGGACACGACGAACCCGACGCATCGGTGCGCCTGGCCGCGCAACGTCCGGGCGTCAACAGCAATGTCCTGGCCGACAGCACGGAACTCGATCCGCTGTCCGGAACCGCGGTGCTCAACGGCATTCCGGTACGGATCTGCACCGCACCGATGAGAGGAGAGTTCGATGAGCACTGACCAGGCAGACGCACCGGCAGACTCGGCAATCGAGGCGTTCGTCGCGGGCTGGACACGATTCTGGGCGGCACCAGGGGACGCGAGTGGGGTCCACGATCTCGTCACCGACGACGTAGTCCTGCACTGGCCGGGAGGTACCGAACCGTATCGCGGACGTGATGCGTACGCAGGCCAACTGGCTGCCGCGGTGCACCTGATTCCGGATCTGACGTTGTCTGTGGTCGACTTTGCTCATCGCGGCAGTGTTCTCCTGCTCGCGTGGCAAGGCCGCGGCACGATCGGCGGGGAGCTGCGTCGGTGGCCAGGCGTCGACCGCTTCCGGCTGAGCGGATTCCGAAGCGCCGAAACCACTGTCGTATTCGATACCCGGGCCGTACTGCCCAGCTGACCGACCATCATTGACCAAGGAGGCTTTGATGCGCGCCATCATCCAGAACGAGTGGGACGGACCGGACTCCGTGCGCCTTGCCGAAGTACCGGAGCCACATCCAGCGCCCTCTGAGGTGAAGGTCCGAGTCCACGCCGCGGGAGTCAACCCGGTGGACTACTACACAAGCCGGGGCCTGGCCTACAACCGGGTGCTCGATCTGCCCTTCATCCACGGTTGGGACGTAGCCGGGGTGGTTGAGGAGGTCGGCTACGGTGTCAGCCGATTTCAGGTGGGAGATCGCGTTTTCGGCATGCCGTGGTTCCCCCGGCAGGCCGGCGGCTACGCAGAGTTCGTCACCGCGCCGTCCCGCCACTTCGCCACCATCCCAACCGGTCTGGGTTTCACCGAGGCGGCCGCGCTGCCACTCGCGGGGCTGACCGCATGGCAGATGCTGGTCGACGTGGCCCACGTGACAGCCGGCCAGCGCGTGCTGGTTTCGGCGGCCGCGGGCGGCGTGGGTCATCTCGCGGTGCAGATCGCCAAGGCACGCGGCGCGTACGTCATCGGCACCGCACGCGCCGCCAAGCACGACTTCGTCCGCAGGCTGGGTGCCGACGAAGTCGTGGACTACACGACGACTCCGGTCCACGAAGTGGCCAACGACGTGGATGTCGTGATCCAGATGTTCGGCGGCGAGGCCGGACGGGAAGCGTTGAACTGCCTGCGCCCGGGCGGCATTCTCGTCAGCGCTCAAGCCGCATGGACCCCAGGCCTGTTCGAACGGGCCGCTGAGTTGAATGTTCACGCGTACGACTACCTGGTCGAGCCCGACGCCGCCGGCATGCAGTCCCTGGCCGAGCTCGTGGCGAGTGGACGACTACGGGTTCGCATCGCCGCCGAGTACCCCTTGACCGAAGCGGCTCAGGCGCTGAAGGTGATCGGCGAAGGGCGCACCGCCGGCAAGATCGTGCTCACCGTCGAGCAGTCGTAAGGGCCGCTCAGGCGATTTGTTCTCCTGCAGAGGACATTCCGAGGGTTTTGCCGAGGCAGTCCTGAAGCTCTGTGACGGTGCAGTCGAGCAGTGCGAGATAGCCGTCGGGACGGACGAGTGTCAGCCCGGCACCGTCCACGTCGGGGTCGCACCGGACATCGATCAGCTCCGTGTACGGCGCGACGGCGCGGTCTAGCCCGCGCGGCTGCGGCCCGGAATGCAGCAGCGTGTACCTGGACGGGTGCAGCACGCCGACGCGCGGGTACCGGTCACCGACCGCAGGCACGGTGTCATTGGTGCCGCCGGAGCCGTCGCGATACGACACATCGAGCTGGGTCAACGCACGCTGCAGCGTCCGCTGCACCCCGGCACGGGCGGTGATGTGCGGAGCGACATGGCGGCGAGCGGCGGCAGCAACAGGATTGCGCAGCAGGGTCATTCGAGTCGCGCGGCGGGTGCCCTTCACCAGGCGGCGCGCCACCGGGGAGCGTTCGGCCGCGTAACTGTCCAGCAGCTCACGCGGCGCCTGCCCATGCACCACCGCCGACAGCTTCCAGCCCAGATTGAACGCGTCCTGGATGCCGGTGTTCATACCCTGACCGCCCACCACCGAGTGCACGTGCGCGGCATCGCCGGCGAGAAACACCCGGCCGACAGAATGTCGGGCGACCTTGCGCTGATTGATGCGAAACCTACCGGCATAGGCGATCTCGGCGACGCGTGCACCGGCCGGCGCGCACCTGTCCACGGCGCTCTGTAGTTCGTCGAAAGTCACGTCGCCGACCGGGGACTGGCCGGGTCGGTAGGCGATGGTGAGGCGGTGTAGGCCGCCGGGCATCGGGAAGTACGCGACGAATCGGCCCCGGTTCAGGAACGAATAGAAGACGTCGTAGGGCAGCGACCAGTCCATGCGCACGTCGGCGACGGCGAAGTTCTCCTCGAACGCCGCGCCCATGAACGGCACCCCGAGTTGATGCCGCACCGTACTGTGCGCACCGTCGCAGCCGATGACCCACGGCGCCTGCACCTGTTCAACCCGTCCATCCCGATGCCGCAGGCTCACCCGGACCTCGCCGGGCGACTGGGTGAGCGTGGTCAGTTCAACACCACGCTCCACCGTGACGCCGATGCCCGCAAGCCGGGCCGCCAGCAGTGCCTCGACTTGCGGTTGGGGCGCCATGAGCAGGTATGGGTGCGGCGTGGCCAGGCCGTGAATATCGAGGTGTAGGAACCTTTTCCCTCGCTGAACACGTTGAACTCGGTGACCGGAACGCCGATGGCCACAGCCGCCTCCGCAAGGTCCAGCTTCTCGAACAGCTCAAGTGTTCTCGGTTGGACGCCGAGTGCGCGGGTCTCGGTTGTCGGCGCAACGGCGGCATCGACGATGCGGACGAGGACGCCACGGCGGGCCAGTTCGACCGCCATGGTGAGCCCGGTCGGCCCGGCTCCGACAATCAGCACCTCCGACGCCATCGTCACTTGCCCTGCGCTGCTGCGGAGTCCGCGGCGAGATACCCGGGAACCCACGCGGTCGGCCGCGGAATCCACCGTGGGACGTTGCGCCGGAACTCGTCGTACTGCGCTCCGAACCGCCTGCGTAGGTGCGGTTCCTCGAAAACCGGGATCGCTATCACCACGAGGGTGCAGAACAGTGCGAACCAGCCGTACAGCCACGGCGAGGCGGTGGCGACCGCGGTCCCGAGCTGGATGCAGAACACCGCGGTCATCATCGGGTTGCGGACGTGCCGGTAAGGCCCTTCCACCACCAGGTTGACCGGTGATCCGATAGCCAGCGCCCCCTTGCCGATGCGGTCGAACAGGATCACGGTCCACACCAAGAACCACAGGCCGAAGGCGATCAATGCCGCGCCTGCGATGGCGAGCAGCAGGCCCGATGTCGTACTCAGATCGGGAGCGTTGACGTCGGCGGCCGCGATGATCACGGCCGGGATGAACACCGTCATCGTCGCTGGAGCGATCAACACCGAGATCGTGTGCCGCCACCAGAGTCGTCGTTGCGCCATCTCGAAACCTCCTTCTTCAACGGTTGTTGAACTTTGACGGTACGCCGCGGCCGGCCAATAGGTCAACGCTTGTTGAACTAAATTTTCGGCAAGGCTCCAAGCGCCTCTGATCCAGCCCGGAGCTCTGGTTCAAGCCCGAATGGCTAAGCGATTCTGATGCGCCTCCCCGCGCTTTTGATGTCAACTGCACAGGTCAGCCACTACCCATGCGGCTGCTGGTAATTGCCAGCAGTAGCACCCGCAACCGCATGCCTGTCGGATCTCCGGCAGCGGCTCTACCGTTTCCCTTGCGGACGTCCTCTGCCGTGCGGTTCCTCCGAAAGGCCTGAATCATGGCCGATGATCAGAACAAGGCGATTTCCCGACGCGTATGGGAGGTATTTGCCTCCGGCGACCTCAACGAGCTGGACGATCTCGTCGCTCCCGGTGCCGCCTTCCACGACACCCAGGATCCGTTCGGCGACCAGCGCGGCCCCGAACACATGAGAAGTCTCATGGGGATGTATCGGAAGTCGTTCTCCAACATGAGATTCGACATCAAGATGCAACTTGCCGAGGGTGACCATGTGTGCACGATGATCGAGGCGCAGGGCGACAACACCGGCGAGATCATGGGCCAGCCCGCCACCGGCAAGCACAGCCGGATCAATCTGACCGATGTCGATCGCATTGAGGACGGCAAGATCGCCGAAAGTTGGGTCACCTGGGACACTCTGGGCATGTTGCAACAGCTCGGCCTGATCCCCGCCGGCGCGGAGCACAAGACGCCCGCCTGAGCATTTCCCCCGGACGGGTCCAGGGCCGGCCGCGGCCCTGGACCCGCACGTTGGGTGTGGTCGCCATTGCCCGATGGATAGTTACCCTCCCCAGCTAATCCCTGGATCGGATCGAGAAGATCCTTCGCGGTCGTCGGCCGACGGCCCATGGGTGACAGCCGACGAATCCATGAACCTCCCGTCTGGACCCTGAGGTTCGTGGCACGTCGGGCGGCCGCGACCAGAGAGCCCAGCATTTCCTCGTAGCCCTCCAGCCACCACAACACCAGCAGACCGGCGTCCGCGGATCGAGTTGCCGCGACTCCTGGTTGCACACTGACCGAATCACTCCGCCCAGCCCACATGTCGATCTGGCGACGACGAATTCCGTAGCACGCACGACCGGCTTTTGCGTACAAGATCGCTATCTTGGCAAATTTGCCGTGCGCGAAAATCCAGTTGCTAAAGTGTGCGAGCACTTGTCAGCCACATCACAATTCAAAGGCGGCGCGCTTGTTGTCACAGCCCACTCCTCCCCGTCTGCACAAAGCCAAGACAGCAGCCACCGCGGCGGCGATCGTCGCGACCACGGCAGCGTTGACCGCGGGAATCGTATCCTCCGCGCCGGAGGCGTTGGCCGCCCACAACCGCAGTGTGCAAGCGGATGTCGAGCTGGTCGCTGATGCCGGCCAGATCCCCGACATCGTCGGGATCTACGGGGTGGGCCCGATCTTCTGGACCGCGCAGGCTCTCGGGATCACACCCGAGAATGTGATCCAGGCGGCCGGCGGCTTGACCGGCAATACGGCGTTGGCCGACACCGTCATTGGGCTGCTGAACCTGCTCGACGCCATTTCACCGATCGAGGCCGGCGTCAAGGGTCCGATGCCGAGCGACGTCTATGACGCGGTCAATGGGCTGACCTACACCACTGACGCCCTGGCCCAACTGCTCGGCGTCCGCGACGGGTCCGTCATCGACAAGATCGTCGACTGGCTCGTCGGCAACGCTCCCATCCTGAATCAGCGCCGTGCCGTCATCTTGTCCGAGAGCCTGGGCGGGCTCACCACGTCGCTGGCCTACCGCGACATGATCGATGCGGTCCAGTCCGACGACGCGGGTTGGAAGGTCGGAGTCACCGGCCAATGGCTGATCATGATCAACAACGTCAGCCGCCCCGGTGGTGGATTATTCGCACTGGCAACGCCTTTCACCAATCTCTTCGGGGTCGACCTCACCACGCCGGACGCGGGCAGCTACACCAATCCGGACAAGACCAAGGTCCTCAATACCTCGATCCTCGACATCACCTGGGCCTACAACCCGCTGTCTGACGCGCCCACCACCTTGAACCCGCTGGCTTGGGCCAACTCGGCTGCCGCCGGGGTGTTTCTGACGTACCTGCTCCCCGATGAGGACAACAACATCGGCAACCATGTCCTGCCGAAGTTGATCGCCGGCATAGCCGACGGCGTGAAGGTGATGGTCGATCCCACTGGCGGTCAGGGGACTTCCCTGATTCCGGGGCTCGGCAAATTGCTCGACAGCCTCAACATCAAACTCCTCGACTTCCCCGGCAAGGCCACCTACATCACCTACGACTCGGGCAACCTCCCGCTGCTCGAGCCGTTCCGCGTCGTCCCCCATCTCGCCAATCTTGTTCCAGGCGTTCATATCCCGACACCGCTCACCGACAGCGTCGAAGATGCGCTGCGCAAGTTGGTGAACATGGGCTACCAGGACGTCAACCCCGCGAACCTGGAACGCACCTACGCCGAAGCCGGCAATCAGGCCTACCTGTGGCACTCCCCGCTCACCCCGACACAGCAGCTGGCCGCCAATGAGATCGTGTTCGATGCCCTCATCGACGGCATCCAGAAGAACGCCCTGAACCCGGACGCTTGGGTTCCGGAGCTCCCGGGCGGCGCGGACTTCGAGCCGATCGTGAAGAACGCCGCGACGGTGGCAGCCGCCAAGGCCATGAGTGACGCTCTGGAAGCTGTGCAGAAGGGCGCCCATCCGGTCTTCGACGCCGTCGAGAAGGGCCTGGCTCCGGTCACCCACGCTCTCGATGACTTCAACGCTCAGGTCGAGGCCGCCATCGACGGCATGCTGAAGGTCAACGGGTCCACGGCCAACAAGCAGTCTCCGAAGGCGGCCATCACCTCCGGCCCGTCGGGCGACAGCGTGCTGAAGACGCTGACCCTCGACGCGCCCGCCGCCGATACAGAAGGCACGAAGGCCGACGACACCGACGCCAAGCCCGCCCCCGGCAAGGACGTCCTCAAAGCGCTTGGTGTGGACAAGGAATCGCTGCAAACCAAGGCGAAGGCACGAGCCAAGGCCCGCCACGCCGCCGACGCGAACGATCCGATCAAGAAGTCGGTCAACGAAACCGTCGCCAAGGTGCGCGGTGCGGTGGATGACGCGGCGAAGGACATCAAGGGTGCCGTCGATGATGCGGCCAAGGATGTCAAGGACGCCGCCGGCGCCACCAAGAAGGACGTGAAGAAGGCGCAGAAGACCAAAGCCCAGAAGAAGACGGAGAAGAAGGACAAGTCGACCAACGCTGCGGCGTAATCGCTGACAGCCCCGGGGGCGCGTCGGTAGCGTGGCGCATATGCCACGCACTGTGCTCGTCACCGGGGCGACCGGCACTCTCGGGCACCACGTGGTGCCCGAGGCGACCGAGGCCGGTCATCACGTCCGCGCGCTGAGCCGTCGTGACCGGGTCGGCTACACGGGCGTGCATTGGCACCAGGCGGACCTGCTCAAGTCCGACGGGTTGGACGGCGCGCTCGACGGCGTCGATGTTGTCGTTCACTGCGCCACCCAGCCCACCGGCAGCAAGGACGTCAAGGCGGCCAGGAATCTGATCGAGGCTGCGCGGCGCAAGGGCGTCGGCCATCTGATCTACATCTCGATCGTCGGGATCGACGACATCCCGCTTCCCTATTACAAGACCAAGTTGCGGGTCGAGCAGGCGCTCGAGACATCGGGTGTCGGGCACACGATTCTGCGTGCCACCCAGTTCCACGAGCTAATCGAAAAGTCGTTCTCGTTGCAGCGGTTCTCACCCCTTTTGTGGACGCTGCGCGACGTCAGATTCCAGCCCATCGACACCCGCGATGTCGCGACTCGACTGGTCTCTTTGATCGATACAGAACCGGCCGGGCGGGTGCCGGACATCGGTGGTCCCAGTGTTCACAGTCACCCAGAGTTGGGACAGATGTATCTCTCAGCACACAACAGCGTGCGGCGCGTGGCCAGATTCACCATCCCGGGTCGCATCGTCGCGGGTTACAGGTCGGGAGCCAATCTGACCCCGGAAAATGCGGTTGACGGCGCATCGTTCCAGGATTATCTGGGTGTCGGCGGATAGGCCGTCCGCGCCGAGCAGCGTTCATACTCGCAACCATGCCGACACAGTTCGGCCATCGGTCTTGCATGTGACAGCGATCGTCGTAGGCTCGACAGCGATGAGCACTTCAGCGCCGCAGGGCAGGTCGATGCGGGCTGCCGACACCGACCGCATTCAGGTGGCGCAGCTGCTCACTGATGCTGCCGCCGCGGGCCGGCTGCCGATGACCGAGTACGAGGACCGGCTAGCAAAGGCCTACGCGGCTGAGACCTACGACGATCTGGCGCGGCTGAGTCGCGACCTTCCTGGCGCGGTGAACTGTTCGGCCGGCCACTGTCGCCCTGCCCCGTCGACGCTGCTGCTGGCGATCATGAGCGGGTTCGAGCGCCGCGGCCGTTGGAACGTGCCCAAGAAGCTGACGACGTTCGCACTCTTCGGTGGCGGAGTGGTCGACCTTCGCTACGCCGATTTCACCGCACCCGATGTCGATGTCCGCTCCTATTCGATCTTCGGCGGACAGACCATCCTGGTGCCGCCCGAGGTCAATGTGGACCTTCACGGCGTGGGCGTGATGGGGAACTTCGATCAAAGCGTCCAAGGCGACGGCACGGCCGGCGCTCCGCGCGTCCACATTCGCGGTTTCTCGCTGTGGGGCAGCGTCAGCGTCAAACGCAAGAAGCGTCGTAACCAGACCGACTAGTCTCAGGCGCCAAGCCGGATCAGGCGGGGGTCTTCTGCGCTGAGGATCGCGCGACCGATTTGAACTCGCCGAGCACCGACGCAGCGGATCCGTCCGGCAAGACGGCGACGATTTCTTCGGCGATCCGCGCCAGCTTTTTGTCCGCAGGGTTATCCACCGTGATGAGCAGCAGATAGCTGTTGGCCTGCCGCATGCCCTCGGCGCTGAGCAAGTCTGATGCCAGGACATTACCGGCGCGTGTGGGTGGACGGTCCGGCAGAGACTCGAGGAAGGGCCTCAGCCCCGCCAGCACGGTCTCCTCCTGGCCATCCAATCCACCGTCGAGCGGTGGCGGAACCTTCAGCGTCACGGCCCATGTAGTCATCGCTGTCCCCTCCCATGCGTTTGGTCGGTTCGACGCTATGACCCGGACACCATGTCGAGCGCGCGTAGCCCGCTACCTGGATTTCGATGGGTGCCAACGGAAAAGGGCGGGCCCGAAGGCCCGCCCTTCCATGCATAAAACGATCAGTGGTTGCAGCTGGAGGCTGCGACGCAGGTCAGAGATTTGTTCGAGTTGGAGGGCTTGGCGCTCGACACCTTGGCGGTGGGTCCGTCCCCGGCGATGGCCTTGGGCAGGGTGCCCGGCAGGTCCTTCTCGTCCGGGAGGATCTTGTTGCCCAGGTACTGGTTCGAGTACTTCTGCGTCTGGTTGTAGTAGTACTTGCCGGCGTTGACGTTGAGCTCCCCCTGGATCACACCGTTGGTGCCCTTGCTGGGATCGTCGTAGTTCGCCTTACCGAAATTGACGTGGTAGGCCTCGCCCAGCGGGCTGTCGTCGAGCGTCTTGTTGACGCCGGGTGTCTGGTTGAACACCTTGTCGCCGACGGCCTGGGCCGCCCGCACTCCCGGCGCGGGGTTGTCGAAGGCCGGTCTGCCCACTGCGTCGCCCGACGCGCTGGAGTCAGCTGACGCCAGCCCCGTGGGCAAGGCCACCGCCAACGCGCCGCCCGCGATGACACCCCCGACCAACGTCCGCGCCCGCACCGACCGAACGGACAACTTCCGATGTTTTGCCATGCCTGTAAACCTCTCGTGATTGGCGTTGCGCCGCAGCTAAATTGGGCCAAACCAGCTGACATTGCCGGTGGCCCGCCAGCGAACCTAAGGCACCGTCGGCAGCAGCGATAGGCAGTGGCGGCGTTGTTCATTTGCTGTTCCGCACACGATCACGGGAATTCACAGCTCGTACACAACGACCGCACAATCAGCGTGAAAACGCAACGGCCCCCTCCATTTTGGAGGGGGCCGTTGTGTGAGGTCAGGTGTTACTTGTCGCTTCCACTGTCCTTGTTGTCCTTGGTGTCGCTGTTGCCCTTGTTGCCATTGGTGTCGGTGCCGGCCTTGGCAGCAGATGTGGTGTCGCCCTTGGCCTCATGCTTGTCCGCACCGGCCTTGGTGGTGGGCTTGAAGGCCTTCTCGAGGTTCTTCGTGGCGTTCTCGACGAACTTCTCGCCGGCAGTCTTCTTGCGGTCGGTGGTACGCGACTTGGGCGCGAACTTGTTCGGCGTCTTGCTGGTGGCGGCGGTGGTGGTACCAGTGGTGGTACCGGTGTCAGCCGACTCGGCGTCTGCGGACTTCTCTTCGGACTCCTCTTGCGCCGCAGCCTCTTTGACTTCCTTGACCTCTTCGACGGTGGCCTTGGGGGTCAGGTTCAAGCCCAGGTCCAGCTTCGGAAGCTTGGGCAGCTCGAACTTCGGAGCCTCTGGCTGCGAGATTTCGACGGCGGGCGTGGTGACCTCGGTGCCGCCCTCGACGGTCTCGTCGACCGCGCCTTCCTCGTCTTTGACCTCAACGGTCTTGACGAGCTTGGACTCGGCAGGTGCTTCGAGCTGCGCCACGAGCTTCTTGAACGGCGACTCGACGTCGAGCTTCGGCGTCGGCAGGCTCAGCAGCTTGCTGAGGTTCGGCAGGCTTGTGGAGGTGACGGAGTCCGTTGTGGTTTCCGCCTTCTCCGCGGTCTCCTCCTGCGCGGACAGCAAGCTCACGTCGGCGGTTTCTTCGGCCACACCACCGGGTACCGGATCCAACGTCCCCTGCGTGATCGCGTCGACGACGTAGGTGACCGCGGCGGTGATGCCGGTGTTGGCCCCGTAACCGAAGAAGAACGAGTTACTCAGATTCTGGGCGAAACCACCATCGGGCAGGTTGTCGTTCAGGATGCTCCCGACGACCGTTGCGGCCCCGCCGCCGAAGAACTCATCAACGCGCTTCGACAGCTGCAGACGTTGTGTCGGGTCGAATGAGTCGACGACGGCAGCCGCGACAACTGAACCGAGATAAGCGAATTCGTTGAAGCCGGCTTCGAAGAAGATGTTGTCGACGACGTCGAGGGGCAGGATGTTGTCGCTGAGGTAGTACGCCAGGCCGGTGAATCCGTCCTTGCACACCGAACCGGACGCGGAGCAATCACCCGGGGCGTAGACGTTTTCCTTGGAGACGTTGCCGGCCCCGTCGTAGAACACGACGCCGTCCTTTATGTCACCGACGGTGGCGCGGGTCGTGGCTTCCGCGTCGACGTAGATCGGCTTGCCATCCCTGCCGACGAGTTCGGTGGTCGCCGGGGTGTCCTCGTCCGGATATTCGAGGAGGTCATCGTCGTTGAGGATGTAGCCGGAGGTCGGGGCCGAGACCACGCCCTGGTAGTAGTAGCCGCCATACCCCTGGGTGAAGGACTGCCACGCGCCCTGCAAGGACAGCGCCACCAGGTTGATCTGCTCCGCGGTCATGGTCCGCTGCACCGGAGCTTCCGTGCTCGAGGCGGCAACGGTGATCTCGTCCCGGGGAACGAACAGCGAAGGGGTCCCGGCAACAAGCGCGCCAGCGCTCAGGAGGGCCACACCAGTGGTGACGAGCGGACGGACTGCCATATGGGTGTGGCCCCTTATCTCGAGCGTGAGCTGGATTCCTGAGAACCCGCGCCAGGTACTTGCCTAGAACCTTAAAAGTCCTTGAGAAGGGTAATTCCCGTCACCACCTCCCGCAAGCTGCATCTACGCGGGGTGCAAGCCCTTGACACGGCACGGCGGAACTCATTTCGCACGGCGGCTCCGACAAATATTTCGATGCAAGACGCGGCTTTTCCCGAGGGGCCCTGAGCCAGCTAATTTCGAATACCGTCGCCGTTGATCCCGCTGAGCACAAACGTACGGGTGAGCGACTGCGGAATCCGTGGTCGACCGACCGGAAGTACCGATCCGGCACACTCGCGCGTGCCGTCATCCGACTCGGTCAGACCACACCACAACTCTCCCCAAATCGGGAGGTCAGGCGGATGGGCACTCGCCGCAGGCCGCCGCCGATTCATCGGCCATTCAGCTCGATACGGCTCGGTCCCCCCCACATGAGTCCGGACGCTGCGGCGTCGGTCCGCTGGGCCGCCAGAAACCAACGTGTAAGCCGGAGCTGTTTTCGGCGCCAGAGGGACTGCGGCCCCATTGATTCAAATAACCGCCACCAATATGAACGTCACCGGGAAAGCGCGGACGGGCGCCGACTTACGCCGGGGACAATAAGACCAGGTCACGGGCTCGAGCGAACATTTCGGGCACCGTCAGAACCTGAGAAAACCCTGAGGCCACGCTCAGGTACGGGACGCTATTTCTCGCCGCCGTCTTCCGACTCCTTGTCGGCGCCGGTGGCGTCCTTGACCGCCTCGCCCAGCTTCTTCAGGAACTTGCTGCCGTTGGACTCGCCCTTCGGCTTGCCGTCGCCGAAGAGGACCGGGGGCGTGACCTTGTTGCCGGTCTTGGTGTCGACGCCCGCGTTCGCGCCGTCCGAACCTTCTTCCGCCGCAATCTCTTTCTCTTTGACCTTGACGGTGCTCGTGGGCTCGGGGTCGAGCTTCAGCTCAGGCACCTTCAATTCAGGCGCCTTGGGGGCCTCGAACTTCGGGACTTCCAACTTCGGGAGCTCGAAGCCCAGGGGCGTGGTTCCAGTGCCGCCCTCCACCGGGCTCTCGGTGCCGTCCACGTCCGGTGCGGTCGCGTCAAGATCTTCGACGGGGTTGGCTTCGGCGGGAGTCTCCAACTTCTCCGTGAGCTTCTTCCACGGCGATTCGACGTCGCCTTTCGGCGTCGGCAAGCTGAGGAGCTTGCTGAAGTTCGGCAGACCGGTGGACGTGAGAGTGGATTCCGTCGGCGTCGTGCCCTTGGCGAGCATCAGGGTGTTCTCATCGCTCGAGTCGAGGGTCTGAACCTGATCCTCAGCAGGCCCGAGCGGATTGAGGAAGTTGGGTTCAGGCGTCGGAGTGCCCTGCGCGATGGCATCGACAACGTAGGTGATCGCGGCAGTGATACCCGTGTTGGCGCCGTAACCGAAGAAGAAGGAGTTGGTGAGCCCGTAGGCATAGCCGTCCTGCGGCAGGTTGTCGAGAAGCAGATTGCCGACGAGTTGCGTTGCGCCGCCTTCGAAGAAGTCGTCGACACGCTTGGTCAGATCCAGCCGGCCGGTGGGATCAGCCTCATCGATCGCCACGGCGACGGTCCGGATGGCAACGTGGGCCAGTTCGGTGAAGCCGCCCTCGAAGAAGATGTTGTCGATGGGGCCGAGCGGCAGCAGGTTGTCGCTGACGTAGTACGCGAGCCCGGTAAACCCGTCCTTGCAGACGGCGCCGGTGGCTGTGCAGTTGCCGGGGTCGTCCTCCAGGACAGGTTCGCCGTCCGCGTCGTAGAACTGGATGGGATCGCCGTCTGGACTGAGATCCCCGGTGGTCGCCGGAGTTCCGTTTTCTTGGTAGAGCTGGTTGCCTTCCGCGTCGTACAGCAGGCCGACGCCGTTCTCTACATATTCGGCAGGTTGAGTGCCGGCCTGGTCGGTGTAGGCAGATGCGGGTACTTGGCCCGGAACGTAATAGCCGCCATACCCCTGGGTGAACGATTGCCAGGCGCCCTGCAGTGAGAGGGCGAGCAGATTGACCTGCTCCTGCGTCATCTTGGCCGGCGCGGCTGTTGCGGCGACAGTGATCTCGCTCCGGGGAACGAACAGCGCCGGAGTCGCGGCGACGAGAGCGCCGGCGCTCAGGAGTGCCGCACCAGTGGTGACGAGAGGACGTACAGCCATGCGGTGAGCCCCTTATCTAGAGGACGAAACGGCCGTTTCCCAGAATCCGCACCGATGCTTCAGCGGCGACTTAGAAACTCCTGAGAATGCTATGGGGCTATATGTCCTCCCGCAACCGATAACACCAATAATCATTAGGCAATCGAGTCGCTTGGGTCGTGACTGCCCCGACGCGACAGGCGGAACGTAGCGACACAAAAAGGTATTTACAAGACCGGCAATTTTTCTAATCGATTAGGAGGGGCTCGTCGGCTCAGGCAGACTCGACCTTCGCCACGCTGCCCACCGGCTCTTCCCAGGTAGACCGGCACCTGCCCGGCCAGGCCCAGCCTTGGCGCGGCGAGCACGACGGGTTGAACAAAATGCGACGCCGATATTGACTGCCGCCGAAATGAATCGAAATACCACCGGCCGGGCAATTCCAGTTGCTCGGCGCAACAGTTGTATCGATGAAGCGTTGTGCCCGCACCGCCGGCCGGTGACACACCGAGAAGCCGCCTGCGACGGCGCTCAATTCATTGCCGATGCAATCAAATAACGGAGTCATAAATGCAGCCGGGAATTGCGTGCCTGTTTGCTTCTTGCCGTCGCCTCTCAGCCCAGTTCAAATGAGCACAAGCCGGCCGACGCCAAACCCCAACATCACCAAATCTGGATCAGCGAGGCGTGGCGATGCGCAACCCGGCCAGCATCACCTGGGCATCAGCCATGTAGGTCTTGTTGTCGGGTGCGGTGCTCTGCGCCAGCGCCACCACGTTCCACACCCTCGACCCCAGCGGCACCATCACCGTCACCCCGGTCACGTAGATCGTCTTGCCGCCGGCGTCTGGCGGCACCGTGTAGTTGGCCATCAGCGCCGGAAACCCACAGATCTCCGCGGGCACCTGGGTGATGTTCTGGCCGCCACCGGCTTTGAAGCCCTCGACGCTGTCATTCAGCAGATCCCTGGGCGACCTCTCGCCATCGGTCGCATCCCCGGTGGCCACCGAGACGGCCGGATTCGTCACGCCGTCACTGAGCGACACATTGCGGAGCACCAATTTGACTGCGTCCTTTGCCAACTCAGGCACTGGGTCCCACCCCGGCGGCTGCGCGATGCGCACCCTCGGCTCATCTGGGGCCGTGACCGGCAGCTCGATCCAGCGATCTGAATGCAGCTGCTCGCACGTCTGCGCCTTGTATCCGGGCGACGCGGGCGCCGTCGTGTTGTTCGAGCCCGCCGAGTGCGCCGACGGTTCGAACCCCGCCGTCGCGGTGCCCGCCGTCGTCTGCGTGCACCCGCTGAGAATCAGTCCCGCCGCCAGAACGGCCACACCACGCTTCGTGTCCCCCATCGCAGACAGAGACTACGCGAGCCCGCTTCGCGCCGGGCGCGACACAAACTAGCGCCGTCGCGAGTGCAGGTAGTCGCCGACCACCGCCGCACCCAGCCCGTCGAGGTCCGGAACCACCACCCTGCCCTGCACCCGGCGGGCCACCTGGTCGATGAATCGGGCCAGGCCGGGATCGGTGCCCAGCCGGAAGATCGTCACCTGTGCGCCCAGCCGGGCCACCTCGTCGAACCCACGCACCGTGTGGGCGATGGTGCGCGGGTGTGGCGGGTAGTCGAAGAACACTTCAGAACCGGCCCCGTCGCCGAAATCCTCCAGGTGCGCGGTGGGCTCGCCGTCGGTCACCACGAGCACGACGGGTTGGGCGTTGGGGTGACGACGCAGATGCCGGCTCGCCAGGGCCAGCGCATGGTGCAGATTGGTGCCCTGCTCGTAGACCCCCTCGAGCCCGGTCAGCTCACCTGCCGTCACGGTGCGCGCGTACCTGCCAAAGGCGATGATCTGCAACTCATCTGAGCGGAACCTGGTGCTCACCAGATGGTTGAGGGCCAACGCCGTCCGCTTCATGGGCAGCCAACGGTTCTCCATCACCATGGAGAAGCTGGTGTCGACCAGCAGCGCCACACAAGCCTGGGTGCGAGTCTCGGTCTCGGAGATCTCGACGTCCTCGACCGCGAACCGGATCGGCCGCTCGACGGTGCCCGTGCCGGCCTGGCGCAGCACCGCATTGGTCACCGTGCGGGTGACGTTCCACGGCTCGGTATCACCGAACTGCCAGGGGCGGGTGGCCCCGGTCAACTCGCCGGCCGCGCCGGCCCGACGAGTGTCCCGCTCACCGTGACGACCCGAAAGCTGTTGCGCCACATCACGCAACGCGGTCTGGCCGAGCTGGCGCATGGCCTTGGGCGACAGCCGCCACTGGCCGTCGGAGCCACGGTCGATGAAACCCTGGTTCACCAGCGCCTTCTCCAGCTCGGACAAGGTGCGGGCATCGATCGCCGCGTCATCACCGAGCTGACGGGCAAGCGCCTCAAGGTCCACGTCGTCCATCGAAGCCCCGGAATAGCTCTGCGACAGTGCGTCCGCCAACTGCTCCAACTCGGCGATGTCGGACAGGGCCTGAGCACCCTCTCCCATACCCAGTGGATCGCCACCGGAGAAGCGCTCCGAACCGGTCCAATCCTCGCCCGGCCGTGCGGCCTGCAAGTGCGCATCGAGACGACCCAGCGCATTCATCAACGACGGTGAACCAAAAGCCTGCTGTGCCAAGGAATCCAGCTCGGCACGCTGCTCGTCCGACAGGCTGTTGCGGAACCGCTGTGCGGCAGCGGCCCGCTTGGCCAACGAGTCCAGCAGCTCATCGATGTTCTGCGGGTCCTCCGGGAAGAACTCGCGATGCTTGTCCATGAACTCCTGGAAATCTTGTTGCGAGTCCTGTCCATTCGCATGCTTGTCCAGCAGATCATTCAGGTCGTCGAGCATTTCGTTGACCCGCTGCCGGTCCTCGTCGGTGGCGTTCTCCAGCGCCTCCTTCATGCCGGCGAAACGCTGATCCAGCATCTCGCGGCCCAGCAGATCCTTGATCTGCTCGTACTTCTGGCGCGCCTCGGGGCTACGCCAGTCGTAGTCAGCCAGTTCCTGAACGGCCTTGGCCGGTGACGGCGAGAGTGCCTCCATCTGCAGTTCGCCGAACCGCGCGTCATCGTCGAGGGCGCGGGCCAACTCCTTGCGCTCGGCCAGCACGGCCTCGTCGAGCAGCTTCTTGATCTCCTGCAGCGTGCCGTCGAGGTTGTGCCGCTGCAACAACTCCCGACGCTTCCGGTTGGCTTCCGCTGCCAGCCGGTCAGTGCCGCGCATGCCCTCGGTGCCACGACGCATCAGCTCAGACAGCGCACGGCGCGGCGAGCTGCCCTCCATGACGTTCTGACCGATCTGCTCGAGCGCGTCGCGCAGATCGATCGGTGGTGCCAGCGGGTCGGGGCCACCGGTGTACCGCGAATACCGCGAGGTGTGCCCGTGCCCCCGGCCGGGATCAGGTTTCATGGCCGCACTCCTCAACGCGGCTCGTACCTCGCCGCTTGATCGTCGCACGGCTAGCCATAGACCGTCTCGCCCTCCCCCGTCACCTTGTCCACACGCTTGGCCAGATACAGGGCCTCCAGGGCCAATTCGACGGCCGCTGCCCGCTCACCGATCGAGACGGCACCCAACCGGGATGCCAGCGTGTCCACGACAGCCAGATCGGGTAGCGCGGCCAGGACATCCTTGGCCGATACCCGCTCACCGGTGGTCACCGGCGAGCCTTCCTCGACCGCGGCCACCAGGGGCGCGACGTCGATGCCGCCCAGCAGCCGCTGCGCGGTGTCGGCGGTGGCACGGCGCAGCAGGTGCTCCAGCACCGCCTGCTCGCGCCCCTCCTCGCCCGTCTCGAACTCCAATTTGCCGCGCAGCACGTCGATCACGGTCCCCAGGTCGACCACCCGGGCCACCGGGTCGTCCTCGCCCAGGATCGCCGAACGGTGCCGCGCCGACGCCGCGACCGTCTCGGCAGCGGCGATCGCGAAGCGCGCCGACACACCGGAACGCTGGTCGATCGAGCTCGATTCACGCAGATTCCGGGCGAACCGGGCCAGCACGCCGAGCAGGTAATCCGGAACCTCGGCGGCCAATTGGGCCTCCTGGCGGATCACCCCGACCTCGTCGTCGATCTCCAGCGGGTAGTGCGTGCGGATCTCGGCGCCGAACCGGTCCTTGAGCGGGGTGATGATCCGGCCGCGGTTGGTGTAGTCCTCAGGATTGGCGCTGGCCACCACGAGCACGTCCAGCGGCAGCCGCAATGTGTAGCCGCGGACCTGAATGTCGCGCTCCTCCATCACGTTGAGCATCGACACCTGAATCCGCTCGGCCAGATCGGGCAGCTCGTTGACGGCCACGATGCCCCGGTGCGCCCGCGGAATCAGCCCGTAGGCGATCGTTTCCGGATCCCCCAGGCTGCGGCCCTCGGCCACCTTGATCGGATCGATGTCGCCGACGAGGTCGGCCACGCTCGTGTCCGGGGTGGCCAGCTTCTCGGTGTACCGCTCACTGCGGTGACGCCATTCGATCGGAAGGTCGTCGCCGGAATCGGCCGCCCGGCGGATCGACTCCGGCGTGATCGGGCTGTACGGGTGCTCGCCCAGCTCCGAGCCGGCGATCACCGGCGTCCACTCGTCGAGCAGCCCGGTCAACGCCCGCAACAGCCGCGTCTTGCCCTGGCCGCGCTCACCGAGCAGCACCACGTCGTGCCCGGCGATCAGCGCCCGCTCCAGCTGAGGAATCACCGTGTCCTGGAAACCGAGAATCCCTGGCCAAACATCGCGCCGGTCGGCCAGCGCGGAAAGCAGGTTCTCCCGGATTTCGGTTTTCACGCCCCGCTCACGATGGCCGGAGGCACGTAGCTCACCGACGGTACGGGGCAGATCGCCGGATCCGGCTGGCCGGCGACCATCGTTTTTGGGTTGGCTCACCACTCCACGCTACGACTGAACACCCGCGCGCACATCGCCACCCGCCAGACTCGGGCGTCGAGACGGCCCCGCCGCCGCAGGCCAGCTAGCACCCGGCACGTGTGAGCAAGTCCCCCGGCATAGTCGTTGCGTGAGCGTCGCGACCGGTAGTCTGCGCTCCATGCCGTTGGCTAGCGGTCAGGAATTCGCAGGGTTCACCATCGTGCGGTTGGTGGGCACTGGTGGCATGGGCGAGGTCTATCTGGCGTCCCACCCGCGGTTACCCCGCGAGGACGCCCTCAAAGTGCTGCCCATCAGTGTCAGCTCGGACAACGAATTCCGCCAGCGGTTCATCCGCGAGGCCGACATGGCCGCCACCCTGTGGCATCCGCACATCGTCGGCGTCCACGACCGCGGCGAGTTCGAGGGCCGGTTGTGGATCTCGATGGATTTCGTCGACGGGCACGACGCCGCCAAGCTGCTGCATGACCAGTACCCGAAGGGCATGCCGGCCGAAGACGTGGTCGAGGTGGTCACCGCCGTCGGCGACGCACTGGACTACGCGCACCAGCGCAAGCTCCTGCACCGCGATGTGAAGCCGGCGAACATCCTGCTGACCAGCAAACAGAATTCCAAACGGCGCATCATGCTGACGGACTTCGGTATCGCGCGGCGCGCGGACGAGGTCAACGGACTCACCTCGACCAACATCACCGTCGGCTCGATGTCTTACACCGCGCCCGAGCAGCTGATGGGTCAGCCACTCGACGGCCGGGCCGACCAGTACTCACTGGCCGCCACCGCCTACCGCTTGTTCACCGGCACCCCTCCGTTCGCGCACAGCAACCCGGCGGTGGTGATCAGCCACCACCTGAACTCTCCACCGCCCAAGTTGGCGGACACGAAACCTGAACTGGCCGTGTTCGATTCGGTTATGGCCAAGGCGCTGTCCAAGGACCCCAAAGACCGGTACGCCACGTGCCATGACTTCGCCGTCGCGCTGGCCGAGGCGGCCGCCGGGACCACCGCTGACCTGCACACCGCGCAGCCGGTCGTCGATCCGGCACTGCCCACGGCGCCGCTGGTGATCCCGAAACCGTTGAGCCCGCCGCCCGCCCCGCCCTCGCCGTCGAATCCGCGGCCCCTGCAACCGGCGGAACCGCCGGTGTTCACCTCGTCGTGGACGGGCAACGAGACCTCCTCCAGCAAACCAGTCGCCGGAGGCGCGCAGGTCGGCATGCCGGCCCACGGACCGGGTGGACCCGGTGGTCCCGTCGGGCCGGGTGGTCCGGTCGGGCCGCCGCAACAGACCAACTTCGGGCCGCCCCCACTGCCGCACACCCCGATCCCCCACAAGTCGGACAACCGGCGCAAGCTGATCTTGGTAGCGGGCGCGATCGGCGCGGCGATCCTGCTCGTCGGCGGCATCACCCTCGCGGTCAGCTCCGGCGGCGACAACGGCGGAGGCGGGAGCGAGACCACCTCCGCAGCAGAAGCCACGGATGCGGCCGGTTCGGAGCCCACGTCCTCTCGCAAGCCGCCCGCGCATGCCTTCACCATCGCCGACTACATCAAGCAGACCGGCATCATCGAAACACCGGTCCATCGGGGCGATCCGGGCGCACCGGTGTTCACCATGCCGACCCCGCCGGGGTGGATAGACGCGGGCCCGCGCACGCCGGGCTGGGCCTACTCGGCCATCGTCAACGACCAGATCAACCCGCCCGAGCCGCCGTCGGTCACCTCGCTGATCTCCAGGCTGGTCGGTGACGTCGACCCCAACAAGTTGCTCGAATTCGCCCCGAGCGAGCTGCAGAATCTGGCCGGCTACAAGCCGACGGGTGAGGTGACCCGCGGAAACATCAGCGGATTCCCCACGGTCCACCTGGCAGGCACCTACGCCAAGGGCGACCAGCGCCGCGCCATCAGCCAGACCACCGTGGTGATCCAGGCCCCCGGCAACGTCTACGTGCTGCAGATCAACGCCGACGCCACCGAGCGCGACAAGGCGGCACTGACCGACATCAACAAGGTGATCGACGCTCAGGCCACCATCACTGTGCCCTGAGTCGGGGCCAGAGTCGGGCGGACGCGCGGTACCCAGTACCCTCGGTACCGTGAATTCGCTTGATTGGCGTACCCGGCCGGCCACCGTGCACTTCGGTCCCGCATCTCTGCAGTCCAGAGCACTCGGCTGGGCCACCGCGATCTTCATGCGCCCATTGCTGGGTCTGCTGACCCTGATCGGACTGGGCATCAACCGCGTCGCCCCCGCCCTGATGCAGCGCGCGCGCCTCGACATCATCGACCGGCCCCTGCGGGTCATCAAGCCACTGCCCGGCACCGAGGTGACGCCGGTGGCGCTGCCCCACTGCCCGGCCGAATGGGTGATCGCCCCCGAGGCCCGCGACTCCGACCTGGTGATCGTCTACCTGCACGGCTCGGCGTTGGTCACGCTCGGCCTGAATTCTCACCGACGCTTTGTGTCGAAGCTGTCCGCCAGCACCGGTGCGCGCGTGCTCAACGTCGGCTATCGGCTTGCCCCGCAGGCCGACATCGAGGACGCGGTTGCCGACGGCCTTGACGGCTACCGCCTGGCACTGTCGCTCGGGTTTTCACCCAATCGTATTGTCCTGGCCGGTGATTCAGCCGGCGGACTGTTTGCCGCCGATACCGCTCTGGCCGCGCGCGACGCCGGGCTGCCGGTGCCCGCCGGTCAGGTGCTGCTCTCACCGTTGACCTCATCCGACATGGACCTGAAATACCGTGCGCTGCAGGAGCATCGGGACGTCATGTTCCCGTTCATGACGGTGAAGTTCATCTACGACGTGTTCGCGACGGTCAACGGCACCAGGCCCACGCCGGTGATGCCGCCCGAGGCCGACCTGCACGGGCTCGGACCGTTCCTGCTCCAGGTGGGCACGCACGAGATGCTCCTGAACGACGCCTTCGCCCTCGCCGACAAACTTCAGGCCGCCGGCGTTCCGGCGTGGGTTCAGGTGTGGGACAGGGCAATGCACATGTTCCAGCTGAGTTTCGACATCAACCCCGACGCCCGACGCGCGGTCGAGGAGATCACGGCGTTCATCGCGCACGCGACCGCGGAGGTCGAGGACGAGGCGACCGCATAGGGCTCGTAGTTGGGCCTTGCCGGGCGCCGTTTTGCCGGGTGCGCCTCGCCGGGCGCCGATTTCCACCCCAGGGCTGCCCGTCGCGCACCGCCACGACCCACAGGTAGGAGACCGTGAGCCACTGCGGCGGCTGAGCCACTGCAGCCCTTGAGTCACAGCGGGACAAGCGCTATCCACAGCGCACGGTTCATCCCCAACCTCAGCAGAAGCGCGCCCGAGCGCCGCCAATCTGTCGGTGATGCCGCTGATCGTCGGTGCCCATGGATATCCCGTTCATCGGACCCGAAGCGCTCGCGGCGGGCAGCCTCACCCGCGGCCAACTGCGATGGCGGTACGCCTCGGCGCACCCACGTGTCTACCTGCCGAAGGGCTCCGTCCGAAACCTGAGCGCCAACACCATGGCCGCATGGCTGTGGACCGGCCGTCGTGGAATCGTCGCCGGCCGGGCCGCCGCCGCGCTGCACGGCGCGCAATGGGTCGATGACGATGCCCCGATCGAACTGATCACCGAGCACGGGCGTCGCCGACCCGGTGTGATCGTGCGCGAGGAGCGCATCCGGCCCGACGAGATCTGCCAGGTCGGCGATTTCACGGTCACCACACCGCTTCGCACGGCGCTTGATCTCGCGCGCTTCCTTCCCCGTGACGAGGCGGTTGCTCATCTCGACGCGCTGGCCATCGCGACAGGAGTCGACGCCGAGCGGGTGCTGGAACTGGCGGCGCGGTACCGCGGGCTACGTGGAATACGAAGCGCCCGAACAGCACTCGATTTGATGGACGCCGGTGGTCAGTCTCCGCGGGAAACCTGGCTGCGGCTACTGCTCATCGACGCGGGCTACCGGCGCCCGCAGACGCAGATCCCGGTGAGTGACGGCTTCACCAAGGTCTTCATCGACATGGGCTATGACGACGTCAAGGTCGGATTGGACTACGAAGGTAAACACCACGCCACGGACCGCTCGCGTGTCGTGCACGACATCGGCCGCAATGAACTGATCGAACGCGAAGGATGGATCGACATCCGCGTCGTGGTCGAGCACAGCAGGGCGTTCATCCTGCACAGGGTCCGCGAGGCATTTGCCCGGCGTGGGGCTTCACCGTTTCCTACGTCCGGGTCGCGATCCTAAGTCAGCCACAACCCAGGCGTGGAAACCGTGCAGGCACGCGCGATAAGCGGTGCACCGTTTTCTACCCCAGGGTCGCCAAACCGCACGATCACAGCCCAGGCGTAGAAAACGGCGCTCGCCACCACCGCACAACCGCGCAAATTAACTAGTGCGCGAAATGCCTAGCACCGGTGAGGTACAGCGTGATCCCCGCAGCCTCGGCCGCCGCCGTCACCTCAGCGTCACGCACCGATCCACCGGGGTGCACGATCGCCTTGACACCGGCATTCGTCAAAGTCTCCAAGCCGTCCGGGAACGGGAAGAACGCATCGGAGGCGCCGACCGAGCCGGCCACGCGATCACCCGCACGCTGCACGGCAAGACCCGCCGCGTCGACGCGATTCACCTGCCCCATACCGACGCCCACGGTCGCGCCGTCCTTGGCGATCACGATCGCGTTGGACTTCACCGCGCGGCAGGCCCGCCATGCGAACGCCAGGTCGCTCAGAGTCTGCGGATCGGCCGGCTCACCGGTGGCCAGCGTCCAGTTCGCCGGATCGTCACCCGCTGCGTCGAGCGCGTCGCGCTGCTGCAGCAGCACCCCGCCACTGATCTGGCGCAGCTCGACGCCGCCGACCAGCGGCTCGGATGCCACCAGGATGCGAATGTTCTTCTTGCGGGCCAAGATCTCGACGGCGCCGGGCTCGTACGCCGGGGCGACGATGACCTCGGTGAAGATGTCGGCGACGGTCTCGGCCATCTCGACACTGACCTCGGTGTTGGAGGCGATGACGCCACCGAACGCGCTCAGCGGATCGCACTCGTGCGCCTTGCGGTGCGCATCAGCCACCGACTCCGAGGAGATCGCGATGCCGCACGGGTTGGCGTGCTTGATGATCGCCACGCAGATCTCTTCGTGGTCGAACGCTGCCCGCCACGCCGCATCGGCATCGGTGTAGTTGTTGTACGACATTTCCTTGCCGTGCAGCTGCTCGGCCTGGGCCAGCCCCGGCCATGCGGAGTCGTCGCGGTACACCGCCGCCTGCTGATGCGGGTTCTCGCCATAGCGCAGCACGGCACTGCGGTGCCAGGTGCCGCCGAACCACTGCGGCAGCTTCTGCGCGGGCTCTTCGGGCGCCAGCGTCGACCCCATCCAGCTGGCCACCGCCACGTCGTACTCGGCGGTGTGCCGGAATGCCAACGATGCCAGGATCTTCCGCTCGGCCAGCGTGAAGCCGCCGGCCCGCACCGCGGCCAGCACCCCGTCATAGCCGAGCGGATCCACCACCACGGCCACACTCGGATGGTTCTTGGCGGCCGCACGCACCATCGACGGCCCGCCGATGTCGATCTGCTCGACGCACTCGTCCACCGATGCCCCGGACTCCACGGTCTCGGAGAACGGGTACAGGTTCACCACCACGAGTTCGAATGCCTCGACCTCGAGTTCTTGCAGCGCAGCAACGTGTTCGGCCTTGCGGGTATCGGCCAGCAGACCGGCGTGCACGCGTGGGTGCAGCGTCTTGACCCGGCCGTCGAGCACCTCGGGAAAACCCGTCACCTCTTCCACCGGGGTGACCGGAACACCGGCAGCGGCAATGGTTTTGGCGGTCGACCCGGTGGAGACGATGGCTACGCCTGCCTCATGCAGGCCGCGGGCCAGATCGGCCAGGCCGGTCTTGTCATAGACACTGATCAGCGCTCGCCGGATCGGTTTCTTCTCGCTCACCCTATGGTCGCCTTTCGTCCAGTCCAGGTCACGCCGCGGATTGCCAGCGCGGCCAACACATCCACGAGCAGTCGACGTTCGACCACCTTGATGCGCTCATGCAAAGTCTCTTCAGTGTCATCATCGAGCACCTCGACGGCCTGCTGGGCCAGAATCGGCCCGGTATCCATACCGGAGTCCACGAGATGCACCGTGCAACCCGTCACCCGCACGCCATAGGCCAGCGCCTCGGGCACCGCGTGCGCACCGGGGAAAGCGGGCAGCAACGCCGGATGGGTGTTGACCACGCGGCCGGGAAAACGGGAAAGGAATTGGCCGCCGAGAATTTTCATGAACCCGGCCGAGACCACCAGGTCCGGTTGGTGTTCGGCGGTGGCCGCGGTGAGCGCGGCATCCCAGGCGTCGCGGTCCGAATAGTCGCCCAGTCGCACGGTGTAGGACGGCACCCCTGCCGCTGCCGCGATGTCCACCGCGGCACACTTGCGGTCGGTTCCGACCGCGACGACCCGTGCCGGATAGTCGTCGGCGGCGGCGGCCAGTAGCGAGGCGAGCAACGACCCTGTCCCCGAAGCCAGCACTACCAGCCGTGCCGGTGCACTCGGAGGCACATGTAACGGTTGCTGCACGCGCAGCAGCCTAGTCGCCCGCACGGCGCGACTGATCGCCGGTCACTGGGTCGTCGGGCATGTCGTCGACGATGAAGTGCTCCTCGGGATCGTCATCGAGGTCTTCATAGCGCGGGGGGCGGGGTTCGTAGACGGTTTCCTGCACGTCGCCGTCGTAGTCGTAGTCGTAGTCGTCGTAGTAGTCGTCGGATTCGCCCGGCACGGCTTCCGCTTCGACAGGCTCGTTCGCGGTCGGTTCCCCGGCCGACCATGACACCAGCGGTTGGTCAGGTTCGGGCTCGGGTTCGGGATCGCCCTCGTCTTCGAACTCGACGTACTCCGCCTCATCCTCGGGTTCAGGCTGGGCTTCGGGTTCGGGTTCGGGTTTGGGCACGACAACAGGGCGGGGCTTGCGGGTGAGGCCACCGGACATCGCCATGGTCAGCCCGCCGATCCCGGCGAACCAGAGGAACACCGCAGGCGCGAACGTCGACTGATCCACTCCGACGTCGCCGAAATTGCCCAACCGGCCGCCACCGGCGTAGCCGAGCAAAGCCATCGTCAGCGCCGCCGAAACCGACGCCACCAGCAACTTGCCCGTCGCCGCCCCGATCGGCAGCGGACGCCGCGCGCACTGCTGGCCCAACGCCACCGCCGAGGCTGCGCCCACGATCAGCAGCGCCACCCAGATGGGGCCCAACGGCGGCGTGGGCACCGCGGCCAGCACCGGCACCGCGGGGATGTCGCCGCCGAACACGGTGAACGAACTGAAGGCGGCCAGCCCGACATGGGCGCTGGATCCGACTGCGATGGCCGAGGCGCCCACGATCACGTTGGGGATGTAGAGGATCGACAGCAGGGTCAAGCTGAGCTGGCCGAACAGGCTGTCGGTGATCGCGAACAGGTCGTGCATCGTGCCCCAGTGCACCACCAGCGACACGGCCGTCACCGCCCCGGAAAGACCGAACAGGGCCAACACACCGGCGGTCGCGGCACGGAACGCCTCGGGCAGCCAGCCCGGCAGCGGCGAGGCGGCGAGCGTGCGCTGCCCGACCTTCGAGCCCACGCCGATCAATGCGCCGATAGCGTGCACGATCAGCACGCTGCAGAACGCGCGCAGGGCGCTGGGGGTTTGCAGTTCGCTGATCACCGATGCCGCGTCATGGATGACGGCCAGCAGGATGGCCGCGATCAGAATCGGCCCACCCAACGCTGAGGCGATGACCCAGCGGGTGACGAACCAGGAGGAATTGGGGGCAGTGGCCGCAGCCGTCGTACGCGCGGTACCCCAGATCATCGCCAAGACCGGCAGCAGGGGCATCACCCCGAGTTCACGGCCGCCGATCGACACCGGCACCTGATGCACGCCCAGCCACATGCTGGCGGTCGCACCGAACGCGCCCGTCATGTCGCTGTTGGCGATGAGCAGTTGCAACAGCACAACGGCGGCGATGACCACCAGCGCTACGACGGACGGCCCGAAGGCGACCCGGAGCAACTCACGCGCCTGGCGGGTGCCGACTGGCCGGTTACTCACTTGCTGGGCTGCTCCTCGCAATGATCGGCGCGTGCGCGGGAAGCGCACGCGCCGATCAGCTTACGACGACGAGGGGCCAGATTGCTGTGAAGGCGACTGCTGTGCCTGCGGCTGTGCCGGGACGGCGCTGGTGGGCGCCGACGAGCCCGACTGCTGCTGCGGCTGGCCGTAGGTGGGGTAGCCGGTCGGAGGGGTCGGCGGGCCGCTCGGCTGCTGGCCCTGCTGGCCCTGAGGCGACTGAACGGGGAACCCGCCGGTGTTCGACGAACCCGAGTACCCGCCGTACTGCGACGGGAATCCGGGACGCTGCGGCTGAGCCTGCTGGTAGGGCTGGCCGCCCTGCTGCGGCTGGTGCTGCTGACCGTAGTACTGCGACGGGCCACCGTACTGGCCGTACTGCGGCTGCTGGTCGAACTGCGGCTTGGGCGCCGGAGGCGTGATGACGCCGGCATCGAACAGCAGCGCCGTGATGGCGGCGCCGGCCTCGATCAGGGTCAGCACCAGAAGCGCGTACAGCGTCCAGTCGGCATCGCTGCCGGCCGCCACCAGGAGCGTGATCGAGAGCAGGAACGCCAGGGTGGCAAGGACGGACGCCACGGCGCCGCGGTTCTTCTGCTTGGGCAGCAGGCTCACCCCGGCCAAGAGTCCGGCCACCAGGGCCAGCGGCACGATCAGGGTTCCGAGGACGACCTGAAGCTCGAGGGCGAAGCTGACGAAGTAGGTGAGCAGACCCGCAACGGCCACAACGGCCAGCAGGATCTCGGGCAACTTGTTCTCACCAGGTGCGGCATTGGCCGGAGCGGCGGGCGCAGGAGCGGGTACAGCCTTGGCGAACTGCTGGGTTGCGTCGAACTGCGAACCCGGCTGCGGCGGGTATCCGGGGTTACTGGGCGGGTAGGTCATGACCTCTCCTGTGCTATCGAGCTTCGCGACGTGTGTTCACGCAGGCATGAATACCGACCACGTGAGCGATTCGAGCTTCCACGCTAGCGCACCCAGCTGGGTGCTGGGCGTGCGTGCGTGGTGTCAGCGCGGTCTCAAGCCGATACCAGGACGGGCGTGTCGGCGGAATCTGTTTCGTTGGACTCGATTTCACGGACCAGCGGCAGAACGTTGGCGCCGAAGTACTCGATTTCCTCTTGGAAATGCAGGAATCCGCCGAGGATGAGGTCCACGCCACGTTTGCGATATGCGGCAATGCGTTCGGCGATCTGCTCGGGCGTGCCGATCAACTGCGTGCGGAAGCCGTCGTTGTACTGCACCAGGTCCTCAAAGCTGGAATCGGCCCACATGCCCTTCTTGTCACCGGTGGAGTTGCCGGCCTGCTGCACCGCACCGCGGAAGCCTTCGACAGCGGGCTTGTTGGCCTTGGCGATGATTTCGCGCAGCGTCTCTTTCGCCTCTTTCTCTGTGTCCCGGGCGATGATGAAGCCGTTCAGGCCGACCTTCACCTCACGGCCCGCGTCGCGGGCATGGTCGCGGACCTCGACAACCTGCTCGGTGATGCCCTCGAAGTCTTTGCCGTTCGAGAAGTACCAGTCCGCGTAACGACCGCCGTTGCGCCGCGCGGCGGTGGAGTTGCCGCCCTGGAAGAGCTCGGGGTTGGGTCGCTCGGCGGTGTTGAGGGGCTTGGGCTTGAGGGTGAAATCGTGGATGCGATAGAAGTCGCCGCGGAAATCCACGTCGTCCTCGGTCCAGATTTTGCGTAGAACCTGCAGGAACTCCGCACTACGGCGGTAGCGCTCGTCGTGTTCGAGCCACGGTTCGCCCAGGTGGGTGAACTCGTCCTTGAACCAGCCCGAGACCACGTTGACGGCGAAACGGCCGTTGCTGAGGTGGTCGGCGGTGGCACCCAGCTTGGCCAGCACCGCCGGCTGCCACAGGCCAGGGTGCACTGCGGCGATGACCTTGAGTTTCTGGGTTGCCAGCAACAGCGCGAGGCTGAAGCTGGTGGACTCATGCTGGTACTCCGCGCCGTAGCTGGCCTCATAGCGAACCTGACTGAGCGCATACTCGAAGCCGTTGTTCTCCGCGGTCTGGGCCAGCTTCTTGTTGTACTCGTAGTTCCAGTCGGTGCGCTGCTCGATAACGCTGGTGACCAGGCCGCCGCTGACGTTGGGCACCCAGTAGGCGAACTTGACGTGGTCGGCGATGCGTTCAGTCGTCATGTCGAGGATCCCAGCAAACGTGTGGGCACCCGTCGCGGGTATCGCTCGCGGTGAAGTTTTCTCGATTTCGGCGACCCAACGAGACGGACCGTCTTGCTACTCGGACTGAAACACGTTCTAATTCTGGGCATGGACTATGGGCTCGTTCTCTTCACCAGTGACCGCGGCATCGCCCCGGCCAAGGCCGCCAAACTTGCCGACGATCACGGCTTCACGACGTTCTACGTGCCCGAGCACACCCATATCCCCATCAAGCGGGAGGCCGCTCACCCCACCACCGGTGACGAATCCCTGCCCGACGATCGCTACATGCGCACCCTCGATCCATGGGTGTCGCTGGGCACCGCCTGCGCGGTGACCTCGCGGGTGCGGCTGTCGACGGCCGTCGCGTTGCCCGTCGAGCACGACCCGATCACCCTGGCCAAGTCCATCGCCACCCTGGACCACCTGTCCGGCGGTCGCGTGTCGTTGGGTGTCGGATTCGGTTGGAACACCGACGAACTCGCCGACCACAAGGTTCCCCCGGGCCGCCGCCGCACCATGCTGCGCGAATACCTGGAAGCCATGCGGGCGCTGTGGACCGAGGAAGAAGCCTCCTACGAAGGCGAATTCGTGAACTTCGGGCCGTCGTGGGCCTGGCCCAAGCCCGTGCAGTCACACATCCCGGTGCTGGTCGGTGCGGCCGGCAACGAGAAGAACTTCAAATGGATCGCCAAGTCGGCCGACGGCTGGATCACCACTCCGCGCGACTTCAACATCGACGAGCCGATCAAGCTGCTGCAGGACACCTGGGCCGCCGCCGGGCGCTCCGGCGCACCCCAGATCGTGGCGCTCGACTTCAAGCCGGACCCCGAGAAGCTTGCGCACTGGCGTGAGCTGGGTGTCACCGAGGTGTTGTTCGGGCTGCCCGACAAGTCAGAGGCCGAGGTGGCCGGTTACGTCGAGCGGTTGGCGGGCAAGCTCGCCTCGCTCGTCTAGTTCTGGGTCGGCGTCTAGTTGGCGCCGTCTCGCCGAGATCGACACCAGGGTCGTAAAGTTCGAGGGGAACGACCCTGGTGTAGATCTGGCGGTCAAGACTGGCGTTTCTACGCCAGCGTCGCGGTGTTCCGCTTCTCCCCGGATTTCACGATGGTCGACGCGCCCAGCGGCTCACCGTCGGAGAGCAAGTCCACCAGCGCCTCGTCGGTAGTGGTCGCCAGGAACCGGCTGCCGTCGGAATCCAGGCGCCCGATGATGATGCCGGTGCGCGGCGTCCAGTCATAGCGGACGGTGTAGGTCTCGATAGTGGCCGGCCCGTCGGCCTTTTCGGTGATCACCACGCGGTCTTGCGTGTTGAATTCCTCCTGCAGAGCGGCGCAGCCGTCGGCCACCCAATCGGCAGGCTCGGTGCTGTAGATACCGACCGAGTACTTGCTCGCGATACCGCCATTGCCACCGACAAGCGCGAATCGCCCCGGCTTGTCGCGCATTTCATTCACAGCCTCGGCAATGCCGTGCATGGAGTAGTTGTTGCCCGGGCCGCCGAAGAAGGGCAGGCCACCCGTGAGCGTCAGGCCGCGCTCGTCGTCGGGCGCCAAGCCGGTGCCGTCACAGATGTTGAACACCGGGAAGGGGAAGCAGCTGTAGAGGTCGAACGCCGCGACATCGTCGAGGGTGATGCCCGCGACCCGAAGAGCTTCGTTCACCGCGATCACCGCGGCGTCGCTGTAGCCGAGTTCGGTGCGCTCCAACAGCTTGATTTCCTTCATGTCGGCGTGCCCGCGGAGGTAGACCCACTTCTCCTCCGGCACACCGAGTTTCCGTGCCGTCTCCACCGACATCAGCAACACCGCAGCGCCTTGGTTAACCTGATCGCGGGCCACCATCATGCGCGGGTACGGGTCGCAGATCATCCGGTTGCTCTCGGTGACGGTGGCCAGCTCCTCGGCTGAACGCTCCACCGGGGCAGACGAATACGGGTTCTTCGCGGCCACCTTGGAGAACGGTGCGAACAGCTCGGCCATCGCCTGCCGGTAGTCGGCCACCGACAGCCCGAGCCGGGCGCGTCGCGCATTCTCCAGCAGGCCGTACTGCACCGGGGCGCCGATCAAACCGTGCTTGACCGTGTACTCGTCGAAGATGCCGTCGTAACCGAAGCCACGGTCCTCCAACTGACCCTCGATGGTCTCGGAGTGATCGGGCTTGTCGTCGCGCTTGGAGAAGTGGCGCAGCGTCGAGGTGTTCTCCGAGCCGAACAGCAGCACCACGTCGGCCTCGCCCGCGGCGATCGCAGCGGAGAACTCCGTCACCAGATGTTGCGGGCTCTGGCCGCCGATCACCTCGAGGATGGCGCGGGCCGGCTCAGCACCGACGTTGCGCGCCACCGAGCGGGGATAGTTGTTGGATATGCCCAGGCTTGGCGTCTGCGGGCCGGAGATCTCGAACTGCCGGGTACCCGCCACGGTGTCGATGGCTTGCGCCACGGCGGCAGCGTCGGCTCCGCAATCGTGCAGAGCTGCCTTGGCCGCCTCGGTGGCCAGCTCGACCGAGGACATCCCGCGGTAGCCGTCGAGATCGATGCGTTCGGTGAACTGTCCGACGCCGACGAGGACGGGGGTGCGCGGATCGACCATGACAATCTCCTTGACGGGTGTTAATTCGCGAGGCTAACCGATTGGCGTTTCGAGAGTGAAATCGGTGCCCATCTGGCCTTATCAGGGGCATTAGGGTGGACGGGTGACGCAGCCGTTGAGAGTCGATACCGCGGCGCTGAAAGGGGCTGCCCGAGAGTTGGCCGCGATCAGCGACGAACTCGGAGATTCACTCACTCACGAATGGCAGCCTCCGGCCAACCAGCCCTCAGCCAAGGCCACGGTTGCCGTCACCGCGGCCACCAATCACGTGATGAGCGAATGCTCGGCCAACCTGCTCAACTTCGCCGACAACATCGCCCAAGCCGCGCGCTATTACGACGCGACCGACTCGGCCAGCGCTCGAGCCGTAATCAACTCGATGAACCCGCCGAAGTAGGAGTGCCGAGTCGAGATGCTGACGCGTTCTCGTATCGAGGGATGGACGACCGGACACCTGCAATCTGCGTCGCTCGGGTGGGAGCGCGCCGCCAGCATCATCGATGAGCAATACGGCAAGGCACAGACCACAGTCGGCGGCGTTCCCTGGACAGGCCCGGCATCCGACCGCGCCAACGGAAAGTTGTCCGAAAATCTGGCCACGGTTCGGGCATCGCTCGATCTCATGAGGCAGGCTGCCGCCATCGCCAAGGCGGGTGCGGAATCTGTCGGCGCCGCGAAGAACGATGCAGTCAACGCGATCAAGAACACTGAGGATCAGTTCTTCTCGGTGAGTGAAGAATTGGCCGTCACCGACCGCTTGCCGTGGATCATCAGCCCTGCGCTGGCCCTGATGCGAAAGCTGAAGGCGAATCACGCGCAAGCCGATATTCGCGCCAAGGCAACGGTGTTGGAATGGACCGATCAACAGGTCGCCGACCAACTCGACGGCATGACCGCAAGCCTGCGCGAGTTCGATCTGGAGGGCGGCAAGGGCGAAGCTCCAGGGACCGGCAAGACGGGGGATCCGCAAATCACCGGCCTGCCTGGGCCACTGCGGCCGTACGGCACACAGGGAGATTTGAATTCCACACTTCCTGGGACTGGCATCGAGATCAGCGGCGACGGGCGAACTGGCTACCCCACGTTGAACGGCGAAAAGAATCCGTTGGAGATAGAAGCGAACCAACCTTCGCCGGAAAATCCGGACGGGGAGGACAAGGTCCGACCGCTTCCGACCGGCACGATTGTTGGTCCTGACGGGAAGCAGTACGCGCTCTACAGCGAAGTCCCTTATGAAGTGGACGGGAAGGCCAATCGTGAATATGCAACCGCCGATACCACCGTGGTGGATCTCAATGACCCGTCAAAGAGTATCGGCGTCCTGCCCGGGATCGCCCAAGCCAGTGGCGCGTACGACCCAAAGACCAACCGAATGATCGTCGTGGGAAACACCGGTCCACATCCTGGAGACCGGACCAGAATGCTGTATGTGTCCGACCCCATCGACCCCGCCAACCCGAACGGCTGGATGCAAACCCTCAAGCCCCAGGGTGAAATCCAGGGATTGCCAGGTGACCGCGAGAGCCAACTCGTCGCGCTCAAAGGTGGCGGGTTCATGCTCGTCGGATCCGACAACTTCAATCCGGATATTCCAGGCGATCAACCGATCAGTGCGATCACCGCGACCACGCCAGAAGGGTTGCTGAAGGCACCGGCGACTCCACTATTCCCTCCTGGGCAGGGAACTTGGCCAGGCGGAGGGACTGGGGCTCCGTATGGTCCTACTGTCGTCGACACAACATATGACCCCGTTACCGGTCAAGAGACGGTACAACTGCGCGTGAGCACATGGGAGGATCCGCTGGGCTGGGATGGAACCGGTGACAAACCGTACAACCCTAAGACCTACCAGGCCGAGATCACCGTCCAGCACTAACGCGATGGGAGAAAGCCATGAGTAGCGTGCACCTACTGCGCCGGGTCCTCGCCGTGCCCGCAATGGTTGCCGCCCTTGCAGTTGGCCCTGCAGTGCCATCGGCGGAGGCACAGCCACCTGGTTTTCCCGATCTCAATGCGTTTACAGAAGCGCCGGCCAACCTCGACTTCTCGCGCCCAGACCGTTGGGCGAACGGGTACGCGTTCTTTCGCACACCTGACGGTCTAAGTTGCATGATCGGTGGCGTCAGACGGTGCAGTGGACCCGTACCCGGCCTGCCCGTGGAATACGGCGAATGTGCCGTAGTGCTGCAGACCCACGAGGAGTCCAGTCGCTCAACACCTTTTAGATTTGAGAAGTCGGTCGAGGGGTGCCCGCCACCTGCCGACGAGCTTCTCAACGTGGGCCAGAAGCTAACACTCACGGCTAACAACACCACGACGTGCGTGGTCGGGGAAGACCGATTAACCGCGTGCATTGACGGTAACGGGAAGCATGGCTTCGTGCTGCAACCGTCCGGAAGCTGGGTGTTCTGATGCGGCTGGCGCGGTGCGTCGCAGTCCTAGTTCTCGGGCTTACGGCGTGCTTGTCGCCAACGGAGTTACCTGCTCCGCCAGAGGGTTTTCCTGACTTGAACGCGTTCAGACCCGTCGACCGAAAAGACTTCAAACTCGGAGGTACGGCATTCGTCAGTCCGGAACAAATCAGTTGCCTGCTCGACTACGGACCGCACAAATCGGTCGTGTGCGGTGGCAACATCGACGGCATCGCCGATTCGGTAACAGGTACCGGTTGCCCTGAGGTGCGCAAGCCAGTGGACGGACCGAGCGACGCACCCTACGTCATCTCACGGCCGGATGGGGATTGCGCCTCCGCGAGGTTTAAACCCATCACCGTCGGCAAGAAACTCGTCGGCAACAACAGCACCTGCGTCGTCGGAAAGAACAACTTGGTCGCGTGCATCGATGCCGACCACAAACACGGATTCGTCCTACAACCTTCGGGCAGTTGGACGTTCTGATGCGCGCTGCCTCGGCGATCGTCGCTGCGGCGCTGATGGCAACGCCACTGTGCGGATGCACGTCAACCCTTGAGGGCCAGGCGGTTTCGGCCCCAGCTTCGTATCCGTCTCCCCCGCCCGGCACTTTTCCCGATCTCGCAGCCTTCAAGGTGGCCGACCTCGCGTCGTACACCAGCACCAACTGGCACCGCGACACCCTCGTCTCGTTCAGGGCGAAAGACGTGACCTGCCTGGCCAATGTGTACGGCCAGACGACAGGGGTCGACGGGCTCGGGATGATTGACTGCAGGGCCTCACGCCTACCCGGTTTCCCGAAGGATGCCGGCGGGCAAGACCTCCCCGGAAAGGCGCCGGCTTGGGAGACCGTCATGCAAACGGTGAGTGAAACCGCCGATGGCGGCTTCGAATTCACGTACGCGGGCGGCGGGCAGTGGAGCAAGGACCTCGAACTCCGAGAACTGCCCGCGGGACACAAGCTCGTGGTCAATGACTCCGGCTGCGCGGCCGGAGATGACTTCGTCGCGTGCTACACCGCCTACCGCCATGGCTTCGTGATCTCACCGCGCGGGAGTTGGGCTTTCTAGCCGTCGCGCCTCGCCGCTTTCTACACCTGGGTCGTTGAAGGCGTGTGGAGCGACCTCGGTGTGGAAAACCGCGCGGCGGAAAACCGCGTTCACCAGGAGGCCGTCACCGCTTTCTGCACCTGGGTCGTTCGACGCGCCTGGAGCGACCCTGGTGTGGAAATCGGCGGGAAATCGGCGGGCTGGGAACCGCCGGGATAACCGGCGGGCAGCCGGCAGGGAAGCCGCCGGAAAACCAGCCAAGAACCGGCGCTCACCAGCCCACCTTGACGACTCTGTCACTTAGTGACAAAGTGAAGCTGTCACTAAGTGACAGAGTTCTGGAGGTGAGGGCAATCGGCGAGAAACAGGATCAGGCGCGTCTCGCCGTGTCGCGACATGCCTGCAAGCTGTTCTGGGAACGCGGCGTCAACGGCACCAGCGGTGACGACATCGCCGCGGCGGCAGGGCTTTCCACCCGCACGATCTGGCGTTACTTCCGCGCCAAGGAAAGCTGCGTCGAACCGGTGCTGGCCAAATCCGCCGACCGGTTCATCGACATTCTCAACCGGTGGCCACATGACCTGTCGTTGGCCGAACACCTTGCCGCCGACGGAATTTCGCATCCGATGACGCCACAAGACGTCCAGGACGAGATCAGCGCGATGCGAATCGCCACCATGACCTCGTCCGAGCCTGCCCTTCGGACGGCGTATCTGATGGTGCACGACCGGATGGAACAGGGCTTCATCCCGGTGATCGCCGAGCGACTGGGCCTGCCGGAAACAGATCTCACCGTCCGGCTGTGCGCAGCGGCCGTCACCGGCGCGTTCCGTGTTGTCGACGAAGACGTCAGCATCGCGGTGATCGTCGAAGGCAAGAAAGTCACCGAAGAGCAGGCACTGTCGCTGATCGATCGGGCAATCCGCGACGCGACCAACGGCCGTCTCGGTGGGCCCGTCACTTCCTGACAAACCCCGAAAGAGCTTGTCCACAAACGACAAAGGAGCGTCATGGCGTTACCCGAACTCATCTCGGTAGAGGACTTCTTCAGTCCGCCTGAGCGCGCCGGCGCCAGGATCTCGCCGGACGGAACCAAAATCGCCTACCTGGCTCCGTGGAAGAACCGCCTCAACGTCTGGGTGCAGGACCTCGACGGCGATGCACCGCCGCGTTGCGTCACCGCGGACGAGACCCGCAGCGTCTACATCTATTCCTGGACCGACGATCCGCGTTGGCTGCTCTACATGCAGGACAGCGGCGGTGACGAGAACTTCCATGTGTATCGCATCGACCTGGACAACCCGGACGCTGCCGCAGTAGACCTCACACCGTTTCCAGGCGCCAGGGCGAGTTTCGACCTCCCCAAAGGGCGGCCCGGCAAAGCGATCGTGCAGACCAACAACCGCGACCCCCAGCTGATCGATGCGTACGAACTCGACATCGCCACTGGCGAACTCACGCTTCTGGCCGAGAATCCCGGGAACGTCATCACCTGGTTGTGCGCCCCCAACGGTGACCTGTTCACCAACACGCTGACGGTGGACGGCGATGTGGAGATATCGCAATGGGACTCGGCCACAGCATCATTGCGTTCCATCAAGGTCTACGACGGCACCGACTACCCGTTGGGAATCTTCCCTCTGGTCATCTCCCCGGACGGCACCGGCATCTGGTTGGGATCGAATGAGGACAGTGACCGCACCCGACTGGTCCGACTCGATGTGGCCACCGGCGCCGAGACCGAGGTGGACAGCCACCCGGCCTTCGACCTCGGCAATCAGATGGTGTTGCCGTCACCTTTCATCCTCAGCGAACGCACGGGGGAACTGATCGGCGCACGCTACTACGGGGAACGCCAGGTGATCCATGCCCTGGACCCGGATTTCGCCGACATCCTGGCCAAACTCACCACACTGTCGGACGGCGACCTCGCCGGCATCTCCTCCGACGACAGCGGAAAGCGCTGGGTGGCCCAGTTCACCCACGACCGCGATCCCTGGGCGACTTACCTCTACGACCACGCCACCGGCGAGAGCCGGCTGCTGTTCCGGCCATATCCGAATCTGAACTCAGATTCACTAGCGCCGATGACACCGGTGACCATCACCGCCCGCGACGGGCTGGAGCTGCATTCGTATCTGACCCTGCCGGTCGGGGTCGAGCCCACCGACCTGCCGTTGGTGCTGCTGGTGCACGGCGGCCCGTGGGCTAGGGATTGCTGGGGGTTTCAGCCCGACGTGCAGATGCTGGCCAACCGCGGATATGCGGTGCTACAGGTCAACTTTCGTGGCTCGACGGGCTACGGCAAGGCGTTCACCAAGGCTGCGATCGGTGAGTTCGCCGGCAAGATGCACGACGACCTGATCGATGCGGTGGACTGGGCGGTCAAGCAGGGCTACGCCGACCGCGACAAGGTGGCGATCTTCGGCGGCTCGTACGGTGGCTACGCCGCGCTGGTCGGGGTGACCTTCACGCCAGACGTCTTCGCCGCCGCCATCGACTATGTCGGCATCTCCAGCCTGGCCAACTTCATGCGCACCCTGCCGAATGTGGCGCGTCCGTTCCTGGCCACGAACTGGCATCTGTACGTGGGCAACCACAACGATCCGGAGCAGGAAGCCGACATGCTGGCCCGCTCCCCCATCACACGAGTCGATCAGATCCGCACACCACTGCTGGTCATCCAGGGTGCCAACGATTCTCGCGTGGTCCAGGCCGAATCCGACAACCTCGTCGAGGCGCTACGCAACCGCGGCGTCGAGGTCGAGTACATGGTCAAGGCGGACGAGGGCCACGGATTTCTCAACCCGGACAACCAGATCGACATGTACCACGCCGTCGAGCGGTTCCTCGCCGAGCACTTGGGCGGTCGCGTCTAGGCCATGCGTCGAGCGTGCGTTCAGATCGCCAAAAATCGCCAGAACGCGATCTGCTTGCACGCTCGGCACAAAAAGAAAGGCCCCCGCCGTGGCGGGGGCCTTTCTGTGTAGAGACTTACAGGCTCTCGAAGAGCTCGCGAGCCAGCTTGGCGGTCTCGGACGGCGTCTTGCCGACCTTCACACCCGCAGCCTCGAGGGCTTCCTTCTTGGCCGAGGCGGTGCCCGACGAGCCCGACACGATGGCGCCGGCGTGGCCCATGGTCTTGCCCTCCGGAGCGGTGAAGCCCGCGACGTAGCCGACGACCGGCTTGGTGACGTTGGCCTTGATGTAGTCGGCGGCACGCTCTTCGGCGTCGCCACCGATCTCGCCGATCATCACGATGATCTTGGTCTCGGGATCCTTCTCGAACGCCTCGATGGCGTCGATGTGGGTGGTGCCGATGACCGGGTCGCCGCCGATGCCGATGGCGGTGGAGAAGCCGAGATCGCGCAGCTCGTACATCATCTGGTAGGTCAGGGTGCCCGACTTCGACACCAGACCGATCGGGCCCTTGCCGGTGATGTTGTTCGGCGTGATGCCGACCAGCGACTCACCGGGGGTGATGATGCCCGGGCAGTTGGGGCCGATGATCCGGGTCTTCTTGCCCTTCTCGACGTTGTAGGCCCACGCGTACGCGCTGTCCTGCACCGGGATTCCCTCGGTGATGACCACCAGCAGCGGGATCTCGGCGTCGATGGCCTCGATGATGGCGTCCTTGGAGAAGGCCGGCGGCACGAAGGCGATCGACACGTCGGCGCCGGTCTCCTTCATGGCCTCGGCGACCGAGCCGAACACGGGGAGTTCGACGTCGTTGCCGTCCTTATCCACGTGCGAGACCTTGGTGCCGGCCTTGCGCGCGTTGACGCCGCCGACGACCTGCGTGCCCGCCTTCAGCATCAGGGCGGTGTGCTTGGTGCCCTCACCGCCGGTGATGCCCTGGACGATGACCTTGGAATCCTTGTTCAGGAAGATAGACATTCTCGTTGGCTCCCTTACTTATTCGCCAGCTCGGCGGCCTTGTCGGCACCGGCGTCCATGGTTTCGGCCTGGATCACCAGGGGGTGGTTGGCCTCGGCCAGGATGCGACGGCCCTCTTCGACGTTGTTGCCGTCCAGGCGGACGACGAGCGGCTTGTTGGCCTCGTCACCGAGGATCTGCAGTGCCTGCACGATGCCGTTGGCCACCGCGTCACACGCGGTGATGCCGCCGAACACGTTGACGAACACGCTCTTGACCTGGCTGTCGTTGAGGATGACGTCCAGACCCGCAGCCATCACGGAAGCCGAAGCGCCACCGCCGATGTCGAGGAAGTTGGCCGGCTTGACGCCGCCGTGCTTCTCACCGGCATAGGCGACCACGTCCAGCGTCGACATGACCAGACCGGCACCATTTCCGATGATGCCGACCGCGCCGTCGAGCTTGACGTAGTTGAGGTCGTTCTCCTTGGCCTTGAGCTCCAGAGGATCGGTCGCGTCCTTGTCCTCGAACTCGGCGTGGCCGGGCTGACGGAAGTCGGCGTTCGCATCGAGGGTGACCTTGCCGTCGAGCGCCAGGATCTGATCGTCGGGCGTGCGCACCAGCGGGTTGACCTCAACCAGGGTGGCGTCCTCCTTGACGAACACCTCCCACAGCTTCTGGATGGTCACCGCAGCGGCGTCGAGCACCTCGGCGGGCAGGTGACCCTGCTCGGCGATGGACCGGGCGAAGGCCAGGTCGACACCCTTGACGGCGTCGACGGGCACCTTGGCCAGCCGCTCGGGCTTGGTGGCGGCGACTTCCTCGATCTCCATGCCACCCTCGACCGAGCACATGGCCAGGTAGGTGCGGTTGGCGCGATCGAGCAGGAAAGAGATGTAGTACTCCTCGGCGATGTCGCTCGCCTCGGCCACCAGCAACTTTTTGACGACGTGACCCTTGATGTCGAGACCAAGGATGTTCTGCGCGTGCGTGATGGCGTCATCGGGGGTGGCTGCGTACTTCACACCGCCGGCCTTCCCGCGGCCGCCGACCTTCACCTGCGCCTTGATCATCACGGGCTTGCCGATTTCGGTGGCGATCGCCTTGGCGTCCTCCGCCGAGTCGGTCACCCGGCCCGGGGTTGTGGGGACGTTGTGCTTGGCGAACAGCTCTTTCGCCTGATATTCGAAGAGATCCATGTGCTTCCTAGATAGGCGTGGTCTGTCTGCTTCGGCTTCGAACGCGCTTCGAAGCTGCCCAGTCCGGTACCTTTGGACGGGCCCGGGGGAACTTTATCCATCCCCCAGTGATGGATTGGCACCGCCTCCGGCTCATGTGGTAGATCTCACCGCCTGCCCGAGGTGATACGGATCACATTCCGACGCGGAATAGACCCATAAGTTGCCACCATCATTGGGATTTGGTTAACGTGCCTCTGGTCCAGATAACGTTCAGGTCACGACGAAGAAGGATTCTCGAGTCTTGCCGCAGCATCGTTCGTCCGCAGCCCCGCGAGGGGTGACGACGGACGCGCGCCGCCGCAGGCGCCGGGTTTCGCCTGATGAGCTGGACGCTGCCGAGGTCACCGACGTCATCCCCTTCAGTGCTTTCGAAGCCTTCGATGACTGCTCCGGACCGGACCAACGCGAGTCGGATGACCGCGATTCCATCGGTATCTACGCCGCCGAACTCGATGACATGGACGACACCGACGATCTGGTGCCCGTCCGCCTCGCCGTACCTTCACGCTTCCGCCCCGACATCGACGGCGAGCGTCGCCCGTCGTCCACGCGCAGCACTCGGAACTCCACGTACGCCTACCGCGACAGCCACACCGATGTGAGTGACGGCATCGCGGCCACCGACGTGATCGACATGGCCGGCCGCCGTGGCGCCCACCGCAAGGAGCACGCCGGCGCCGTCAAGAGCCGCCTGATGATCGCCGCCATGGCCGCGGGCGCCACCGCCGCGGGCGCCTACTCGCTGGGCAATCCGACCGAGACCCACGCCGACGACACGATCCTGGCCTCCGAGGGCACCCACGTCGAAGGCGCGTCCGTCACCGGCTCGGTGGACGGCATGCAGATCGTCTCGGTCTCCTCCACCGCCGACACCTCGGTGCACGCCGAGGAGATCACCAAGGCCGCCGCCTTCGCGCAGGAGCGTGCCGAGCGCGAGGCCCGGCTGTCCCGGCCGCTGTTCGTCATGCCCACGAAGGGCTATGTCTGGACATCGAACTTCGGCTACCGCTGGGGTGTGCTGCACGCCGGCATCGACCTGGCGAGCCCGATCGGCACCCCGATCGTGGCCGTCTCCGACGGCGTCGTGATCGCCGCGGGCCCTACAGCGGGCTACGGCGCCTGGGTCAAGCTGCGCCACGCTGACGGCACCGTCACGCTTTACGGCCACATCAACACCTGGCTCGTCAGCGAAGGTGACCGGGTGATGGCCGGCGACCAGATCGCGACCGTCGGCAACCGGGGTTATTCGACCGGCCCCCACCTGCATTTCGAAGTTCTGCAGAACGGTACGAGCCGCATCGATCCGGTGCCCTGGCTGAACAAGAGAGGTCTCAGCGTCGGCAGCTATGTTGGCTGAGTGAGCGACGACGAGCAGTTGGCAGCCGATCACCCCGACGAAGACGACGACCGCACCCGCATCATCCGGCGCCAGCCGCAGGACCCGGTTTCCAAGCCCGTGCCGGCCGGCGACGAACCCCACACCAGCATCATCCGACGTCACCCCACCGGCGCCATTCCCACCGCGGCCGGCGCGGAACCGCAGACCAGCCTGATCTCCGGTATCACCGGCAGCTCCGGCAGCGAGGCGCAGACCGGCCTCATCGGCCCCGCGGACGACGCCCGCACGAGCTACGTGCCCCGCGCCCGGCCCGCGATCATTCCCCGCACCTCGCAAAGCACCAATCCGAGAACGGCCATCGTGGCGGCCACCTTCGCGATCCTCAGCGGCTGGGCCACCGGCGTCATCGCCACCGACCTGATCGCCGGCTGGTGGCGTACCGACCGATTGTTCTGCGTGGCCGTCGGTTTCCTGGCCGCGATCTCGGCTGCAGCAACCATCGGCGGGCTCATCGCATTGTTGCTGCGGCGCCGGATGAGCAGGCTGCTGGTTATCGTCGGCGCCGTCATCGGCCTGCTGATCTTCGCCAGTCTGTTCATCGCCGGGGCCCAGCTTCATCCGGTCGTCTACGCGATGCCGGCCCTTCCGCTGGCCGCCATCCTGTTCACGGCGCTGCCCTCGACCGGGCGCTGGAGCGCGCGCCGATAAGGCCAGGTCGATCACCGGTACACCGCGCCGTCGAAACTGCGGGCTTCCGGTCAGCCTGAGCCAAACCGTCGACCCGAAATCGGGGCCGGGAGTCTACTGGGGCGCATTCGCGTGTGTGCTCACGCATTTGACACCTTCGGAGGCCCGCCCCCATGTTCAACCGCTTGTTGCGCACCGCCTTTGCGCTCACCCTCATCACCACGGCGATCTCCTGCAGCAGCGACGACGACAACGCCGAGGGCTACACGCTGCGCGTCGGCGCCACGTCGGTGACGGGGACTCCCGCGGGCTCGCTGGGCTGGGGCGACAAGCAGGGCATCCTCACCGAGCAGCTGAAATCCGCAGGCGTCGGCAAGATCGAATACTCGTTCTTCCAGTCCGGCAGCGATGTCGCGTCGGCGCTGTTCGCCGGTGCCGTCGACGTCGCCGCCATCGGTGACAACCCCGCCCTGCGTGCCCGCAGCCGGGACCCGAAAGTAGTTCTGCTGTCCCTGGATTCGATCAACGGCGACGCTTGGCTGGTGGGCGCCAAGGGCGGGCCGACCGACATCAAGGGCTTGGTGGGCAAGGACATCACCGCCCCGCAGGGCACCATCCGCGACCGGGCCGCCCGCCAGCTCATCGACGCCGCGGGTCTCACCGGCCAGATCCACGTGCGCGACGTGCCGACACCCGAGTCCATCGCCGGGCTGAGTTCCGGCAAGATCGACGCGGCCATCCTGACCGGTGCCAGCGCGGCCGAGCTGGAGTCCAAGGGCTTCCCGATCATCGACAGCCTGTCGCGTCACGGGTTCGGCAGCACCGGCACCAACATCGCCCTCAGCTCGTTCACCGACGCGCATCCGGAGTTCGTCGGCGCCTGGCAAGAGGCCGTCACCGCCGTCAACCGCGACATCACCGAGAACTTCGACGACTACCTGGCCTGGGTCGCCAAAACCGACGACACCGACCTGAAGTTCGTCAAAGAGTCGACCCAAGCTGATGAGTTCAATACCGAACCGTTCCCCAAAGTCGGTGTGGACCAACTTGAAGCGGCATACAAGTTCCTCAACGCCGACGGTTCGTTCGACAACGAATACTCGGTGCGGGAATGGGCCGGAGCCAAGTCGTGACCGCAGCCGCCACCGGGGCCACGGCGGTCAGGACGACGACCACACGCCCGGAACTCGTCGACGTCGCCGGCGGCCACAGTCGACGAAAAGGCTTGTGGGCGCGCATCCCACGGCCGGTGCGCCGGCTGATGAGCCCGGCCCTGATCGTGGCCGCCTGGACCATCGGCTCAACGACGGGGCTCCTCAACACCGACCTGTTCCCACCTCCGACCGAGGTCGCGTCCACCGCGTGGCGGCTACTGGGTGACGGCCAACTCGCCACCCACGTCGGTGCGTCGGCCGTCCGCGTACTGACCGGCACGGTGCTCGGCATCCTCATCGGCGTCCTGCTCGCCGTCGTCGCAGGGCTCACCCGCACCGGCGAGGACCTGCTCGACTGGACCATGCAGATCCTCAAGGCGGTACCGAATTTCGCGCTGACGCCGCTGCTGATCATCTGGATGGGCATCGGCGAGGGACCCAAGATCGTGCTCATCACCACCGGTGTGGCGATCGCCATCTACATCAACACCTATTCGGGTATCCGCGGTGTGGACCGGCAGCTCGTCGAGATGGCGCAGACCGTGGAAGCGTCGCGGCGGACACTCATCTCGCAGGTGATCCTGCCCGGAGCGATGCCGAATTTCCTTGTCGGCCTGCGGCTCGGGCTGTCCAGCGCGTGGCTGAGTCTCATCTTCGCCGAGATGATCAACACCACCCAGGGCATCGGCTACCTGATGTCGCGGGCCCAGACCAACCTGCAGTTCGATGTCTCGCTGCTGGTGATCGTCATCTACGCGGTGGCAGGCCTGCTGTCCTACACGCTGGTGCGGGTCTTGGAGCGGCTCCTGCTGTCCTGGCGCAACGGGTTCGAGGGACTCGGAGCCCCGGCATGAGTTCAACTGTCGTCGACGTGCACGGCCTCACACGAGCCTTCGGTGAGCAGCAGGTGCTCAAGGATCTCGAATTGCAGATCGAGGACGGCGAATTCGTCGCCATGCTGGGGCGGTCCGGTTCGGGCAAGAGCACCCTGCTGCGCGTACTGGCCGGCCTGGACGGTCAGGTCACCGGGTCGGTGCGCGTTCCCCGCTCCCGGGCGGTGGTGTTTCAGAACCCGCGGCTGCTGCCGTGGCGGCGGGCTCTGGCCAACGTCACCTTCGCGCTGCCCGACGGCGGGCCCGACGCACCCAGCCGCACTGCCCGTGGGCGCGCAGCGCTTGAGGAAGTGGGGCTGACGGACAAGGCCAGAGCCTGGCCGCTGTCCCTGTCCGGCGGTGAGGCACAACGAGTTTCACTGGCCCGCGCGCTGGTCCGCGAACCTGACCTGCTACTGCTCGACGAGCCGTTCGGCGCGCTCGACGCACTGACCCGGCTCAAGATGTACGGGCTACTGCACGAACTCTGGTCCCGCAGGCAGATGGCTGTCCTGCACGTCACCCATGACGTCGACGAGGCGATCCTGCTGGCCGACCGGGTTGTGGTGCTCTCGGGCGGACGGGTCTCGCTCGACCGCCGCGTCGAGCTGCCCTTCCCGCGCACCCGCAGCGACGACGGCTTCGACGACCTGCGCCGGGCGCTGCTGGCCGAGCTCGGCGTCCGAGAGGAAGTGGGCCATGACCGTTCCCGCTGACCTCGAGGCCTACCGCACCGACGTCCTGGTGATCGGCGGCGGCCCCGCGGCCACCTGGGCAGCCGTCTCCGCCGCCGAGTCCGGGGCCCGAGTCATCTTGGTGGACAAGGGCTATTGCGGCACCAGCGGTGCGACGGCCGCCGGCGGCAACAACCTGTGGGCGATCGGACCCGGCCCGCGACGCGAGGATTCCGTGCGCGAACGCGAGCTGGCGGCAGGGCGCATCACAGACTCCGAGTGGATGTTCCGGGTACTGGCCACCTCATGGGACCGGCTCGAGGACCTCTCGCAGTGGGGTTACCCGTTCCCGGTCGGCGCCGATGGCCGCGAGATGCGCAGCAGCCTGCAGGGCCCGGAGTACATGCGGCGCATGCGGCGCAAAGCCCACCGCAGCGGCGTGCACATCCTCGATCACCACCCGGCCCTGGAGCTGTCCGCCGACCGCGACGGCGTCATCACCGGCGCCACCGGCATCGCCCGCCAGGACGGCGGACGGCCGTGGCGGATCACGGCGGGTGCCGTCGTACTGGCCACCGGCGGAACCGCTTTCCTGTCCGGAACATTCGGCACCAACGTCGATACCGGTGAAGGCCTGCTGATGGCTGCCGAGCACGGGGCACACCTGTCCGGCATGGAATTCTGCACCGCCTACGCGCTGGCCCCCGAATGGGGCGTGCACACCAAGGGCCGAATGCTGCAGTGGGGCAGCTTCTATGACGAGCACGGCCGCCCGTTCACCACCCAGCGGGGGCTGAGCGGACGCCAGGATGCCCAGCGGGCGCTGACCCGTGGTGAGCGGGTCTTCGCCCGGCTGGACCGGGCGCCCGAAGGAATCCGCCAGACCATGCGCGATGCTCAGCCGAACTATTTCCTGCCGTTGGACAAGGCCGGCATCGACCCGTTCACCACGGCCTACCCGGTCCGGATGGTCTACGAGGGATCCGTGCGCGGCACCGGCGGCCTGCGCCTGGTCGCACCGGATTGTGCGACAACCGTTCCGGGCCTGTACGCCGCAGGCGATGCGGCGACCCGCGAACTCATCACCGGCTCATTGTCCGGCGGTGGCAGCCGTAACGGTTCGTGGGCGATCGCCTCGGGCACCTTCGCCGGCCGCGGCGCCGCCGAGTTCAGCCGTCGCCACCGCGGACAGGTGGCTGAGCCTGCCGGCACGGTCCCCCGCTCACGCCCGGGCGCGCCCACCGTCGAGGAGGTGGTGACCGCCGCGCAGTCGCATATCCTGCCGCCGCAGCGCAGTTACCTGAAATCCGAAGAGCGGCTTCAGGAGTCCGCCGAGGCGCTGGAGCGCGTGTGGCGCGACATCGCCGACGGCCTGGCGCCGGTCTCCGCCCGCGATACCTACAAGCAGCGTCAGGCGCAGGCCATGGTCGCCGTGGCGCGCTGGATCACCGCGGCCTCACTGGCCCGGCCCGAAACCCGCGGCCTGCACCGCCGCGAGGACCTGCCCGACTCCGATCACCGCTACGAGCACCGCATCCTTGTCAGCGGCCTCGACAGGGTCTGGACCACACCCGATCCTGTCGCACCACACCTCATCTCCTCGGAGGCCGTGGCGTGATCGAGATCGTCAGCGGGTCCGCGTGCATCAAGTGCGATGTCTGCATCAAGGTGTGCCCCACCGACGTGTTCGACCGGGGCTCCGACGGCCTGCCGGTGATCGCCCGGCAGTCGGACTGCCAGACATGCTTCATGTGCGAGGCCTACTGCCCCACCGACGCGCTGTACGTCTCGCCGGTTTCCACACCCGTGGGTGCCGACAGCCCACACGCTTCCGAGTCGGCGGTCAGCGGTGCGGGTCTGCTGGGCGGTTACCGGGCGATGGTCGGTTGGGGTGGTGGCCGCACGCCCGGTTCCCGCCTGGACCAGAACCCGGTTCTTGCCTCGATTCCGCCGCTGACGGAGCCGCGGCTGACCTCACCGGCGGTGCTCGCCGAGGACCCTTGGAACCACCCGTGAGCGCTGCGGCACAGCGGGGCGGCATACATTCTTGAACCATGTCTGACGACGCACCCACGGCCGCCCGGAACCCGGCGGCGTCGGAGAACCAGCGACTGCTCCGTGCGGCAACCCTTTTCGCCCGACTGACACTGGCGACGGCATTCCTGTCCGCCGTCGCCGACCGATTCGGCCTGTGGGGCCCGGCGGGCACGCCGAACGTCGCGTGGGGCAACTTCGAGTCATTCACCGCCTACGTTCACGTCTTGGCGCCCTACCTGACCGGTGGATTGCTGCAGCTGACGGCTTGGCTCGCGACCATCGCCGAGGTCATCCTGGCCGTGGGGTTGCTGCTGGGTGTCTGCCTCCGTTGGGTGTCCTTCGGTACCGCGGCGCTGTTGGTCGTCTTCGGCGTCTCGATGTTCGTCTTCGCCGGCTTCGAGACGCCTTTCAGCGCATCTGTTTTCACCGCCGCCGCGGCGGCTCTGCTGCTCGGTCTGGCACCCGAGCACAGTCACATCTTTCGGCTGCACAGGCACGCCAGAGCCTGATGGCGGATTGACGCCCGCCGGCGTACAGAGCCCTGTTAGGTTTGCTCCGACGACGAGGGGGGAGCTTTCCAGATGAACACGATGCCTGCGCAGACCGGCCGCGGTACCGCGATCACCACTGCTGTGCTGAGTCTCGCCCTTGCGGGATTGAGCGCTGTTCTGACCGTGATCTTCCTGTTCACCCGTTTTCTGTTGGAGGCATTCGATCCGTCCTCGGAGGAGCGGCTCAGCGTCTGGGCCCCGACCGGTGTCGCCGGCGTCGTCGCGGCGATCTTCGCGGTGGCTTTCACTGTCGGTGCGGTGCAGTTGTTGCGGCACAAGCCAAGTGGCCGCGTCATCGTCATCGCCTGCAGTGTCGTCTTCGCCGGAGGGTGGATATACGGGGTTGCCACTGACAACCCCGGCCCCTCGTTGTCGTCGATCGTTCTGGTGGGGCTTCCGGTACTGACCCTGGTGTTCGCGCTGCTGCCCGGAACGAAGCAGTGGTGCGCGCGTTAGAGCTTCGTCACCGGAGCGTGGTTGTGCATGAGCTTGACGCGGCCCGCACTGCCGAAGTCGATCAGTGACATCGCCGACTCGCCCACGCCCGAGACTTCCTCGACGCGGCCGAGCCCGTACTTGTCGTGCGTGACGCGGTCGCCGGGCTCCAGCGTGATGACCGCCCGGTTGCGGGCGGGCGCGGGCCGTGACGGCGACGGACGCGGGGTTCCATAGCGGCCGGCGTTGCCGACCGGCGCGCTCAGCGATGACGACGGCTGCTCGACGCGCCGCCAGTTGATCAGATCCTCCGGAATCTCGCGCAGGAATCGCGATTCCGGGTTCAGCATGGGCTGCCCCCACGACGAGCGCACCTTGGCGCGGCTGAGGTACAGCCGCTTGCGCGCCCGGGTGATGCCGACATACGCCAGCCGTCGCTCCTCGGACAGCTCGTTGGGATCACCCAGTGCCCGCATGTGCGGGAACATGCCGTCCTCCCAGCCGGTGACGAACACCGCCGGGAATTCCAGGCCCTTGGCCGTGTGCAGCGTCATCATCGTCACCACACCCGCGCCGTCCTCGGGAATCTCGTCGGCGTCCGCCACCAGCGACACCCGCTCCAGGAACTGGGCCAGCACGCCGGTGTCGGGGATGTCCTCGTCGACCGGCTCGCCCTCATCCTGTTCGGCCAGCGCCCGGGCGTTGGCCAGATCAGTGCTGAATTCGTGTGCGACGCTGACCAATTCGTTGAGGTTGTCCAACCGGGCGAGATCCTGCGGATCACTGGAGGCCTCCAGTTCACGGCGGTAACCGGTGCGCTCGAGCACGGCCTCGACCAGATCCCCAAGCTCGTCGTCGAGCTTGCCGCGCAGCGAGTCGAGCAGCTGGACAAACGATGCGATGGCCTTCTCCGAGCGGGAATTGAGCATCGGCACCCGGCCCTCGGCGGCGGCCTGCAGCGCGTCGTTGAAGCTGGCCCCGGTGTTCTCGGCATACACCGCCACGCACGCCTCGGCCCGGTCACCGATGCCGCGGCGCGGGGTGTTCAGGATGCGACGCATGCTCACCGCGTCACCCGGATTGTCCAGCACCCGCAGGTAGGCGACGATGTCGCGGATCTCGCGGCGCTCGTAGAACCGCACGCCGCCGACGACCTTGTACGGGATGCCTGCGCGGATGAACACCTCTTCCAGCGCACGCGAGGAGTTGTTGGTGCGGTAGAACACCGCGACGTCGGAATACTTCAGGCCCTCGCTGTCGGCGAGCGCGTCGATCTCCTCCGCGACGAAGCGGGCCTCGTCGTGCTCGTTGTCGGCCACGTAGCCGACGATCAGCTCACCCTCACCCTCTTCGGTCCACAGCCGCTTCTCCCGGCGGCCCGTGTTGCGGGCGATCACCGAGTTGGCCGCGTTCAGGATGGTCTGGGTGGAGCGGTAGTTCTGTTCCAGCAGAATCGTCGTCGCGTCCGGGTAGTCGCGCTCGAAGTCCTCGATGTTGCGGATCGTCGCGCCGCGGAACGCGTAGATCGACTGATCGGCATCGCCCACCACGCACAGTTCCGACGGGCCCACGCCGGCGTCCTCGTCGACGTGGTGGCCCACCAATTCGCGCACCAACACGTACTGCGCATGGTTGGTGTCCTGATATTCGTCGACCAGGATGTGGCGGAACCGGCGCCGGTAGTACTGGGCGATCTGAGGGAAGGCCTGCAGGATGCCGACCGTCTCACCGATCAGGTCGTCGAAGTCCAGCGCATTGGCCGCGCGCAGCCGGCGCTGATATTCCCCGTAGACCTGGGCGATGATGCCGGCCATCTCCTCGGCCGCCTCCGACGCCTCGGCCGCCGCCTGCTCCGGACCGATCAGCTCGTTCTTCAGGTTGGAGATGCCGTTGGCCAGCAACCGCGGCGAGTACCGCTTGGTGTCCAGCCCCATGTCCTTGCCGATCATCATCAGCAGCCGCCGGGAATCGTCGGCGTCGTAGATCGAGAAGTTGGAGTTCAGCCCCGGCAGCAGCGAAGCCTGGTTGCGCAGGATCCGCACACAGGTCGAGTGGAACGTCGACACCCACATGTTCCGAGCCCTGGGGCCCACCAGCTGGACCACCCGCTCACGCATCTCGGCCGCGGCCTTGTTGGTGAACGTGATGGCCAGGATCTGCCCCACCCCGACGTCACGGGCGGCCAGTAGATAGGCGATGCGCCTGGTCAGCACCGCAGTCTTACCCGATCCCGCCCCCGCGACGATCAGCAGCGGCGACCCTTCGTGCAGCACTGCCTGGCGCTGCTGCGGGTTCAAGCCGTCAAGAAGTTCATCAACATCTGCAGCAGCTGGGGAGGCGACGGGGGAAGTGGTCATCTTGCGTTCAAACTTACCGCTGGGCGGGGACAGTTTTGCGCTGGCACGGGCCGACTGGGACTATCAGGCTGTGCCTGAGATCGATGACCTGCGTCGGGAGATCGACGAACTCGACGCCACCATCCTTGCCGCAGTCCAACGCCGCGCTGAGGTCTCCAAGCTGATCGGCAAAGCCCGGATGGCCTCCGGCGGCACCCGCCTGGTGCACAGCCGTGAAATGCAGGTCATCGAGCGCTACAGCGTGCTGGGGCCCGAGGGCAAAGACCTGGCCATCCTGCTGCTGCAGCTCGGCCGCGGCCGGCTGGGGCACTGAGCGTCAGCCCGCGGGCCTCGCGGGCTTCTTGAGTGAATCCAGCAGCCACGGAGTCAGCCACTGCACGGCCTCGGACGTCGGGTGCACGCCGTCACTGCGCATCCGGACGCCGTTGATCTTCGCGGTGTACTTGCCGTCCGGGTTCAGCTTGGCGTTGAAATCCAGTACCGACACGTTCGGCCGTTGCCCGGCCACGGTCCGCAGCATGGTGTTCCACGCCTGTACCCGGCCCGGTTGGTCCTCCGGATACAGCGTGCCGTCCGACCGCTCACCGCGGCGGTTGTACGGGGCCGTGGTGACTACCACCCGCGCCCCCGTAGAGCTCAGGATGTCCAGCGCGCGCGTGAGCTCACCTTTGAGATAGGCGTCGTAGGCCTCGTTGCCGATGTGCGTCCACCGCCCCCGCCACATCCGGTCCACGGCTTCCCAGCGCCCGATCATCAGCAGCACGGTGTCGGGGCGGTCATGCGAGATCCGCTGCGTCCACCGCTCCGGCCAGGAATCGCACTCGGGCTTCTGATTCAACGTCTCGCCGGCCGACCGGTAGGGGCCGCCACGCGCGATGCCGCAGCCGATGGTCGTGTAGTCGCTGAAGTGAAAACCGGGCGTGGCGGGCAGATACCGCATCAGTGTCCAGGCCACCGAGTCACCGAACACGGCGACGGTCCGGGTGCCGGGAGCCAGCACCGGGGGCGGTCCCACCGGGACGGCTCGCTCGGCACCGACGTCCTGCTCGGATGCGGCGGCGGCCATCACGTCCGGACCCGGGGGCCGGGCGGGTGCACCGACCGGGACGACAGTCATCGTCACCACCGCGGCGGTGGCCACGGTGGCCGCGGACAACCGCAGCATCGGGACATGCTGCGGGCGCCAATGCCGGACCGGCTGCTCGATCGCCCACCACGACACCCACGACACCGCGACGGTCACGGCGCATCGAAGCGCCAGCAGCGACCAGCCCTGAAGGCCGGTGCGCTCGCCGTTGAGGATCTGGAAGATCGGCCAGTGCCACAGGTAGACGCCGTAGGAGATGACGCCGAGGGTGACCAGCGGGTACCAGGCCAGGGCCCGGGCGACATACCCGTCCTGATCCAGGGCGACCGGGGCGACGACGAGCACCGCACCCAGCGCCACGATGATCAGCAGACCGTGGTGGAACTCGTCGGCGCTGCCGGTCGCCAGGTGCGCGGCCGCGGCCAGCACGGCCACCCCGATCACCGGCAGGATCCAGGCGACCCAACGCCGCCAGCGGGCCCGGATCAACGTGCCCGACATCGTCAACGCCGACCAGTCCCGCACCAGCAGTGCCGCCGCCGCGGCACCGATCAACAGCGCCTGCGCCCGGGTGTCGGTGCCGAAGTAGACGCGGTTGAGCTCGCCGGGATCGCCGGACAGCCAGATCGACGCCAGAGCCGAGGCGGCCACACCGAGCATCGCCAGCCCGAACACCACGACGCGGACGGCGCCGGTCGAGCGGCGGCGCACCAGCAGCGCCGCGGCCAGCACCAGCAGCGGCCAGATGACGTAGTACTGCTCCTCCACCGCGAGCGACCAGGTGTGCTGCAACGGTGACGGCGGAGCGCCCTGGCTGAAGTAGTCGGTATCGGCGGCCACGAAAACCCAGTTGGCCATCCAGAAGAACGCCGCGACCGCATCGTCGCGAAGCGAGGTCACCGCGTCCGAGGGAAACAGGGGGCGGGCGATCACGACGGCCAAGGTCATCAGCACCATGGCGGGCAGCAGGCGCTTGGCCCGGCGGATCCAGAACGCCTTGAGGTCGATGCGCTCGGTCCGGTGGTATTCGTCGAGCAGCAGTGAGGTGATCAGGAATCCGCTGAGCACGAAGAAGACGTCGACGCCGATGAACCCACCGGCCACCCCGGGCACTCCGCCGTGACCGGCGAGCACGAGAGCCACGGCGACGGCACGGATCCCGTCGAGTGCGGGGATGTCACGCCGGAAGGAGGCACGCCGACGCCGGCTGGCAGCACGGACTGGCGCCGCAGTCACGTCATGCCCTCCCGTCTTGCGTTGAACGCCAAGACTATCCCTGCCGAGCAGACGTGAATGTCCCCCGACACCGGCGTGTCGGGGGACATTTGCGGCTGCTCGCGCTGGGGGCTATTTCGTCAGCGCGATGTATTTCGTGTCGAGGTACTCCTCGATGCCCTCGGTGCCGCCTTCACGGCCGAAGCCGGATTCCTTGATGCCGCCGAATGGTGCGGCCGCATCCGAGATGACACCGCGGTTGATGCCGACCATGCCGGATTGGATGCCCTCGGCCACCCGCAACGCCCGGTCCAGCGACTGCGTGTAAACGTAAGCCGCCAAGCCGTATTCGGTGTTGTTGGCGGCGGCCACACCCTCGTCCTCGGTCTCGAAGCCGATGATCGGGGCGACCGGACCGAAGATCTCCTCTTTGAGGATGCGGGCATCGGCGGGAACATCGGACAGCACGGTGGCCGGGTAGAAATTGCCCGGCCCGCCCGGGGCGACACCGCCGACCGCGACGGTCGCGCCTTTGGACACCGCGTCGGAGACCAGTTCGGTGACGGTGGAGACCTGTTTGGAATTGATCAGTGGGCCCAACGTGGACGCGGGGTCGATGCCCTTGCCGAGGGTGAACTCGCTCATTCGCTTGACGAGCTTGTCGGTGAACTCCTCCCGCACGGCGTTGGCCACGTGGAAGCGGTTGGCCGCCGTGCAGGCCTCACCACCGTTGCGCATCTTCGCCAGGATCGCGCCGTCGACAGCCGCGTCAACATCGGCGTCGTCGAACACGATGAAGGGGGCGTTGCCGCCCAGTTCCATCGATGTGCGCAGCAGCTTGTCGGCGGATTGTTTCACCAGCGCCTTGCCCACACCGGTCGAGCCGGTGAAGGTCAGCTTGCGCAGCCGGCCGTCGTCGACCAGGGCGGAGGTGACCCCGCCCGGGTTGCTGGTCGGCAGCACCGACAGCACGCCCTTGGGCAGTCCGGCCTCATCCATCAGCTTGGCCAGCAGCAGCATGGTCAGCGGGGTTTCCTGCGCGGGTTTGACGATCATGGTGCAGCCCGCCGCGAACGCCGGGCCCATCTTGCGCGTGCCCATCGCCAGCGGGAAGTTCCACGGGGTGATGGCGTAACAGGGGCCGACGGCCTGTTTGGTGACCAGGATCCGGCCGGTGCCGGCCGGTGCCGGCGTGAAGCGGCCGGCGATGCGCACCGCCTCCTCGGAGAACCAGCGGAAGAACTCGGCTCCGTAGGCAACCTCGCCCTTGCTCTCGGCGAGCACCTTTCCCATCTCCAGGGTCATCAGTGCCGCGATGTCGTCGGCACGTTCGGTGATCTTCTCGAACACCGAACGAAGGATCTCGCCGCGTTTTCGCGGAGCTGTCGCCGCCCACTCGGCCTGCACCGCACAGGCGGCGTCCAATGCGGCGATGGCATCGGCGGCGGTCGCGTCGGCCACCGTGGCCAACACCTGATCGTCGCTGGGATCCAGCACGTTGAACGTCGATGCAGCCTGGCGTTCCTCACCACCGATCCAGAGACCCGTGGGCACGGATGAAATCAAGTCTTCAATGGCCATACATCCATCATGTACACCCTTGAATCGAGCACCGCACTAAGGTCGCAGGAATGAGTGCTGACATCACCGCAACCCCCGCATGGCAGGCATTGTCGAAGCACTACGACGAGATTCGCGATACCCATCTGACCGAGCTGTTCGCAGAAGATCCGAACCGCGGCACCGAACTCGCGCTGACCGTCGGCGATCTCTACATCGACTACAGCAAGCACCGCGTCACCCGCCGGACCCTGGAATTGCTGGCCGATCTGGCCCGCGCCGCCGGCCTGGAGGCCCGGCGCGACGCGATGTTCGCAGGTGAACACATCAACACCTCGGAGGACCGCGCGGTGCTGCACACCGCGCTGCGTTTGCCTGCCGACGCGTCGTTGACCGTCGACGGCCAGGACGTGGTGGCCGACGTGCATTCCGTGCTGGACCGGATGGGCGAGTTCACCGACCGCCTGCGCAGCGGCGAGTGGGCGGGTGCCACGGGTGAGCGGATCAAGACCGTGGTCAACATCGGCATCGGCGGCTCGGACCTGGGCCCGGTGATGGTGTACGACGCACTGCGCCACTACGCCGACGCCGGCATCTCCGCCAGGTTCGTGTCCAACGTCGACCCCGCCGATCTGGTTGCCACGCTGGCCGACCTGGACCCGGCCACAACGCTTTTCATCGTCGCGTCCAAGACGTTCTCCACTCTCGAGACGCTGACCAACGCGACCGCCGCGCGTCGCTGGCTGGTCGACTCCCTCGGCGACGCGGCGGTGTCCAAGCATTTCGTCGCGGTGTCCACCAACGCGAAGCTCGTGAGCGAGTTCGGCATCGACACCGACAACATGTTCGGGTTCTGGGACTGGGTCGGTGGCCGGTACTCGGTGGACTCGGCGATCGGACTGTCGGTGATGGCGGTGATCGGCCGCGAGCGGTTCGCCGAATTCCTGGCCGGTTTCCATCTGGTCGACGAGCACTTCCGCACCGCACCACTTGCCGCGAACGCTCCGGCCCTGCTCGGGTTGATCGGCCTGTGGTACTCGAATTTCTTTGGCGCACAATCGCGTGCGGTACTTCCCTACTCCAACGATCTGTCCCGGTTCGCCGCTTATCTACAGCAGCTGACCATGGAGTCCAACGGAAAATCGGTGCGCGCCGACGGGAGTGCGGTCACCACTGAGACCGGTGAGATCTTCTGGGGCGAACCCGGAACCAACGGCCAGCACGCCTTCTACCAGCTGCTGCACCAGGGAACCCGGCTGGTGCCGGCCGACTTCATCGGCTTCTCCGAGCCCACCGACGACCTGCCGACGGCCGACGGTACCGGCAGCATGCACGACCTGCTGATGAGCAACTTCTTCGCCCAAACCCAGGTGCTGGCATTCGGCAAGACCGCCGAAGCGATTGCCGCAGAAGGTACTCCGGCCGCGGTTGTCCCGCACAAGGTCATGCCCGGAAACCGACCGACGACGTCAATCCTGGCAACCAGGTTGACGCCGTCGGTGGTGGGCCAGCTCATCGCCCTCTACGAACACCAGGTGTTCACCGAAGGAGTGGTGTGGGGGATCGACTCCTTCGACCAATGGGGCGTCGAGCTGGGCAAGACCCAGGCCAAGGCGTTGCTGCCGGTGATCACCGAACCGGAGGCACCAGGCAAGCAGTCGGACTCATCGACCGATGCCCTGGTGCGCCGGTACCGGGTCGAACGCGGACGCTCCGCCTAAGGCCTTACGGCGCCGGGATGGAGGCGCAGCCTACGTTCGGAATGCAGCCCTCAGCACCGCCGGGACCGGCTGTACCACCGGGGCCGCCGGGGATCGAGCCAGTTGCGCCTTCAGGTCCGGCGGTGCCACCCGGGCCACCGGGGATCACACCGGTAGCACCTTCCGGTCCGGCCGCGCCACCAGGACCGCCGGGAATCGCGCCACTGGCGCCACCCGGGCCTGCGGTACCGCCGGGCCCACCGGGGATCTGGCCGCTGGCGCCGCCGGGACCGGCAGTGCCGCGGTCGGCGCAGGGCGTGCCGTCGGCGTTGACGCACGGGGGCGGAGGCGGCGGATCGGCCAGGCCGATCGGAGCGAATGCAACGGCCCCAGCCGCAGCGCCTGCAAAGAACATCGAGGCAATCAGTCTTGAGGTCATGAAGGTGGGCTACCCATGTTCACCCGGTGCCGAAACCCGGTACTGAAACGCGCTGCCGAACCTGGTGCCGAACCGGCTGCCGATCTTTAGTGCCGAACCCGCTGCTGTGTGGGGTCGAACCCGCTGCTGTCGAGGTTTCGAAACCCGGCGTAGGCGTCTCACCGCGGGCCTGGCGTGTCGCGGGCCCAACTCGGCGTGTCGCGCGGTGGAACGCGTTGTCGACCTGCCCGACTGTGCGCGACTTTTCAGCGACAATCGCCTCATCCACACCGTGAGCCACTCTGAACGCGGGCCGGTGCAGCACTTCTATCACTCCAGTTGGCTTCAGCCTCTTGAGTAACAGGATTCCGGTTGTCCGCCTATCAGCGACAGTGTCGCTCGTAGGCGGGCGCTGGGCAGACGAGTCCGGTGAGGCCAGTGGTACTGAAGTGCCAAAAGCGGCCAGCGACAAAGTGGCTGACGATACCGGTGATGCACGGGAGGCGATTGTCGCTGAAAAGTCGCTGACTGCCGGGCACATCGACACCCGCCCAGAAATCCGGGACGGGCGTGACGGCTGTGACTAGGCGAAGCGCTTGGTGTACTTCGGTGGCAGCAACCGCATCACCTGGGTCAGCGGCGCCCACGGCCAGCGCGGCACCACGGCCCGACCCTTCTCCTTCTCGATGGCGTCGACCATCGCGCGCACGCCGGTCTCGTTGTCGACCATGAGCATGGTGGTCGCCGACTTGGCGGTCATCTCCGACTCGATGTAGCCCGGTTCGATCACCGTCACCCGGATCGGGCCCTTGTCGTACTCGGCGCGCAGCGATTCCCCAAGCGACGTCATCCCGGCCTTCGACGCGCAGTAGGCGGCCTTGCCGCCGGGCACACCGGTATTGCCGAGCACCGACGAGATCAGCACCAGGTGACCACTGCCGGACTTCTTGAACATCTCCAGCGCCGTCTCGATCTGCACAAGACCGGCGATCAGATTGGTTTCGATGGTGGCCTTGTTGGCCCACGGCTTACCCTCGCCCAGCGGCCAGCCCTTGCCGATGCCGGCATTGACGATCACGCGGTCGATGCCGCCGAGTTCCTCGGACAACTCACCGAAGACCCGCGGCACGGCCTCATGGTCGTTGACGTCCAGCGCGGCGACCGCGACCTTGATGTAGGGATGCCGATCGGCCAGCTCGGCCTTGAGCTCGTCGAGCCGCTCGGTGCGGCGGGCACACAGGGCCAGATCACGGCCCTTGGCAGCGAACTGACGGGCCATGCCCGCGCCGAGACCAGAGCTGGCACCGGTGATGAGGATCTTCTGACGGGTCATCGCAGCAGGATAACCGAGTTAGACAACTGTCAAAAACCCGGCCGCTACTTGAGCAGTCGCGACATCCGCCGGTCGGCCAGCACCTTTCCCCCGGTCTGGCACGTCGGGCAGTACTGGAACGACTTGTCCGCGAAAGACACCTCGCGCACCGTGTCCCCGCACACCGGGCACGGCAACCCGGTGCGGGCGTGCACGCGAAGCCCGGAGCGCTTCTCCCCCTTCAGCGTTGCGGCCTGCTGGCCCACCGACCGTTCGACGGCATCGGTGAGCACCGAGATCATCGCGTCGTGCAGTGCCCCGAGTTGCGCATCGGTCAGCTTGCCCGCGGTCGCGAACGGCGACAACTTGGCCACGTGCAGGATCTCGTCGCTGTAGGCATTGCCGATACCCGCGATCACCTTCTGATCCGTGATCACCGTCTTGATCCGTCCGCCCTGTCCGGCCAGCACACCGGCCAGACCCGCCGAATCCAGCGACAGCGCATCGGGTCCCAGCGAGGCGATCTGCGGCACGTCGAGCGGATCGGCGACCACCCACACCGCCAACCGTTTCTGGGTTCCGGCCTCGGTCAGATCGAAGCCGACGGAGTCGCTGCGGCCCGATGTCGCCGCCGGGGCGGCTCCGAGGTGCACGCGCAGGGCGATCGGGCCCTTGCCCGGCTTGAGCGGCGTCGTCGCCAACTTGTCCGACCACCGCAGCCAACCCGCCCGCGACAGGTGCGTGATGAGGTGCCACGGGCCCACTTCCAGACCGAGGTACTTACCCCAGCGGTTCGCCCCGGTCACGGTCTGGCCGTGCAAGGCGGTGGTCGGCGGATCGAACGTCTTGAGGACCGACAACGCCGACACGTCGATCCGGGTGACCACCCGCCCCGTCGCATTCCGGCGCAGATGGTCGGCCAGCGCCTCCACTTCGGGCAGTTCAGGCATGGCTCCAGTGTGTCAGCGAAACGCCGCGCATGCTGTAGACATGTCCGACCGGCCTGCTCCCGGAGCGACCAACCCGATGCGCAACATCTTCGTGATCAACAGCGTGCCGCGGCGGTGGCCGTTCGCGTTGCGCGCCGGAATCTGCATGGCGGTACCGGTTCTGGTGGGCTGGCTGGCCGGCGACACCACCGCCGGATTGATCGCCACCATCGGCGGATTCACGTCGCTCTACGGCAGCGGCCGGCCCTACCTCAATCGCGGTGGATACCTGGCGGTGGTCGTGGTGTGTTTCGCCGCCGTGGTGGCCCTCGGGGATTGGGCATCGTCCGCGCCGTGGCTGGGCGTGCTGACCGTGACGATCATCGCCGCGGTCGCCACGCTGGTCTGCCATGCCCTGAGCGTCGGACCGCCCGGGGCTTACATGCTGGTGCTGGCCTGCGCGGCCGGTACCGGCACCCCGGCGACACTGCATCTGAGCCCGGGCCATCACGCCGCGCTCGTCCTGGCCGGCGGTGCATTCGCCTGGTTGGTGCACATGTCCGGCGCGCTCATCAGGCCGCGCGGACCGGAGAAAGCGGCCGTGGCCGCGGCAGCCGCCGCCGTCGCGGCCTACATCGACACCATCGGCGACGCCCCGGATGCGCAGGCCGCGGCGCGGCACCGCGCCGCCCTTCTCCTGCACACCGCGTGGGTCACGCTGGTCACCTATCAACCGGTACAACCCAAACCCGACCAGGCGCTGTACCGGCTGCGGGTCGTCAACCGCCGGCTGCACGTGCTGTTCGCCGAAGCCATGCGGGCCGCGGACAGCGGTCAACGGCCGGCACGTGACAGCGCCGCCCTGGCGCGGCACCTGGCCACGGTGCCGGCCGATGCCGTCACCGATGAGCATGGCGCCGAAGGCATTCCGCTGGGCCGCCCCAGCGCGCTGCAGCTACTGCGCCGGGCGGTGACGCCCGGTTCGGTGTCACTGCAGCTGGCACTGCGGGTGGGCATCGCGGTCGCGATCTCGGGCGTCATCGCCGTGCTGATCTCGCAGGCCCTGACGATGACGCACGCCTACTGGGCGATGGCCGCCGCGGTGCTGATGCTGCATCAAGGCTTCGACTGGCAACGCACGGTGGCCCGCGGCGTCGAGCGGACGCTGGGCACCTGGCTGGGGCTGGGCGTGGCAGGCGGGATCCTGGCGTTGCACCCGCAGGGCCTGTGGCTGGTGCTGGTCATCGGGGCGTTGCAGTTCATCATCGAGATGTACGTGGTGCGCAACTACACCCTGGCCGTCGTTTTCATCACGCCCGCCGCGCTCACCATCGCCTCCGGCGGTCAACCCGTCGACAACCTCGGCGAACTGCTGCTCACCCGCGGCAGCGACACCCTGATCGGCTGCGCGGTGGCCCTCGCGGTGTACTGGGCCACCCAACGTCTGCGCCACCCGACCGGCCTTCACCATGCGATCACGGCCACGCTCGACGCGGTCACGGCCACGTTGCCGCATCTGGCGGCCGACGACGCCACTTCCCCGTCGGCCCGTACGCACCGGCGCGATCTGCAGTTGCGCGCCATGGAACTGTTGCCTGCCTATGACGCGGGCGTCGGAGGTTCAGCCGCGCAACGCCTTGGGGCCGAACGCATGTGGCCGACGGTCGTGGCCACCGAACAACTCGCCTACCGCACGCTGGCGGCTTGTTGGGGCGCCGAGCGAGACCGCGACACCGAGGCCGGCGCCGAAGCGGCCGCCGACACCGCGGCCGCGCTGAGCGAGCAGGCGTCTGCCCTACGCGAGAGCCTTGACGAACGACAGTAGCCAGCTCACCAGCGACAGCACGATGGCCGCCCAGATGGCGGTCCACCAGAACTCGTCGATGTGCAGACCCCAACCCGTGGTGTTGTCGGTGATCCACGAGGTGATCCACAACATCAGCGCATTGATGACGATGTGGATCAACCCCAGCGTGAGGATGTAGAGCGGGATCGACAGAATCTGCACGATCGGCTTGACGAACGCGTTGACCAATCCGAAGATCACCGCGACGACGAAGATGATGCCGACCCGCGCGATGGTCGTGTCACCGCCGATGAAGTAGATCCCCGGCACGACGAGAGTGACCACCCAGAGCGCGAATCCGGTTATCGCGGCGCGCAGGAGAAATGAGCTCATGGCGGTCTAGTCTGCCGAGCGCAGCAGGTATGTGTCCATGATCCAGCCGTGCCGTGCTCTGGCTTCGGCACGCGCAGCAACGATTTCGTCGCCGATCTCGCCGACCGTTCCGGCATAGAGCAACTCATCGGGGGTGCCCAGATAAGCACCCCACCAGATCCGGGTCTGCGGCGGGCACTGCTGGAACGAACAGTCCGCGTCGAGCATCACCACGGCGCTGCCGGCCAGTCCGTGCTCGCGCAACTGGCGTCCGGTCGTGATCAGCACCGGTTCACCGACGTCGTTGAGCGGGATGCGGTGACGCGCGGTCAGCACCTGGATCGCGGTGATACCGGGGATCACGTCGTACTCGAAATCGACATGCTGCCCGACCATCTCCAGGATCCGCAGCGTGCTGTCGTACAGCGAGGGATCACCCCAGGCCAGGAAGGCCCCGACGCCATCGGGGCCGAGTTCCTTTTCGATCGCCTCAGCCCAGATCCGGGCCCGCTCGGCATGCCAGTCCGCCACCACCTGTCGATAGCCCGGCGCATCACCGGCCGCGGCGCGCGGCGGATCGACCAATTCGACGAAGCGATAGCCGGGATCGGTGATAAAACGGTCGCAGATCAGCTTGCGCACGGCGATCAGATCGTCGGCAGAGCCCCGACGCTGCCCCTTGTCCATCGCGAAGAACACCTGCGTGTCATTGAGTGCGGAAACGGCCTGAGCCGTGACGAAGTCCGGGTCACCGGCTCCGATTCCGATGACATGGATGCGACGCACCGTCGAAGGTTAACCGAACCGGAACGGAGTACCCCAAGTACCCGGTACCCGGGGTATTGACATCATGCATTGTCGGTACCTAACGTCGGAGTGAGGGGGACCACAAACGAAGGGAAAGTCAACGGTGACAACTTCGGTCAGACCCGGCGAAGGCTCGGCCAACGCTGCGCGGCGGGACGCGTTCTCCGAGCGCCTGCTCAAGGGTTCGGTTCGCAAGTCGTATGCACCCGTGGTGGATATCGACTGGCACGCGCCGCTGGATCCCGACAAGTTCTTCCTGCCGCCGAGGATCGTGTCACTGTACGGAACGCCGTTGTGGGACAGCATGTCTCGCGAAGAGCAGATCGAGCTGTCGCGCCAGGAACTGGCCAACACCCTCTCGGCGGGCATCTGGTTCGAGAACATCCTCAACCAGGCACTGCTGCGCAAGATGATGCACCAGGATCCCACCTCGAATTCCACGCACTACGAGCTCACCGAACTGGGCGACGAAACCCGCCACATGGTGATGTTCGGCAAGGCCATCGACAAGATCGGCGCCAAGCCTGTGCGGCCACGGCTGTACCAGCGCATCATCATCAACTCGCTGCCGTTCTTCTTCCGCGGCTCGGTCCTGTGGGTGGCCGCGCTGGTTGGCGAGGAGATCTTCGACTCGCTGCAGCGGCAGATGATGGACGACCCCGAGCTGCAGCCCATGGTGCAGCGCCTGATGCGGATCCACGTCACCGAGGAGGCCCGTCACATCCAGTTCGCGCGGGACGGCCTGCGCCAGCGCACTCCGTCGATGCGTTGGTACAAGCGCGCGTGGGTGGCCAACCTCAACGGCGTCGGCGGTTTCTTCTTCCGCTACCTGTTCACCAACAAGGTGCAGTACGCGCGCGTCGGCCTGAATGCCCGGGCCGCGCGCCGGATGGCACGGGCCAGCGCCCACCGTCGGGAGGTGCAGATCTCCGGCTTCGCCCCACTGGCCGCCTTCCTCGAAGAGGTCGGGCTGATGGGCCGCATCGGACGGCGCATGTGGCGGCGCTCGGGCTTCCTCCCGGCCAAGACGCCGCTGCCGCTCACCGCGGCTGCCACGCCCGCCGAAAGTTCCGAAGAAGGCGTCACAGAAGAGGTGTACGACGGTTTCGCGATCCTGGACAACGGTGACGGCGATCGCCGGGTTCACGTGCGCCTGACCGGCCACTTGGACCCGATCGACGGTCAATATCATTGGCGTGGAACGATTCTCGACGCGCCGAGCACCGTGGCGGCCGGCCGCGTGCGGTTGAGCATCGGGACCCGTACTGTCGACGCCCGCATCACCGAGCGCACCTCACAGGGCACCCACTCGATCGCCGGCGTCGGTGAGCCACCCTTCGAGCTCGATGACGTGGAGGTCAGCGCCGCCGGGTGAGAACCGAGCGGCCGAGCAACGCGACCGCGAACACCGCCCCGCCGATCCCCGAGATCAACAGCGGCAGTTGGCCGGGCTGACCCGGAATGGCAGTCCAGAGCAGCCCGGCCCACACTCCGGCGGCCAGCAGGGCGAATCCGCTGAGCCCCTGGAACACCCCCTGCGCACTGCCCTGCAGGTCGGAGCCGACCAGCGAGGAAACCCAGGCCTTGCTGACGCCGTCGGTGCACCCCGTGAACAATCCATAGGCCCCGATCAGCAGCCAGGCCAACAGCGGATCGTCGGTCAGGCCCAGACCCGCGTAGCCGATTGCGAAGAACACCAGGCCGATTCCGAACACCGGTAGTCGACCGATCCGGTCGGCGAGCAGCCCGGCCGGGAAGCTGGAGAGGGCGTAGACGGCGTTGTAGGTGACGTAGGCCAGGATCACCTCGACCACCGAGAAGCCGATCTCGTTGAGCCGCAACAACAACAGCGCATCGGGAAAGTTCACCAGGGCGAAGGCCACCAGCACGGCCGTCACCCGCCAGTACCGCGCGGGCAGCTCGCGCACCCGGGCGAACACCGGCTCACGCTGCTTGACCGGTTGGAGCTGCTCAGCACGCTTCCCTGTGCGCTTTTCCGAAACCAGGAACACCAGCGCCACGCTGAGGACTGCGGGCACCACGGCAACCCAGAGCAGCGGCGCGATCTGATGGTCGAGCAGTTCGTACCCCGCCAAGCCCAGCAGCGGACCGACGACCGCCCCGAAAGTGTCCATGGCCCGGTGGAATCCGAATACCCGACCGCGGGCGGTGGCGTCGATGTCGGCGACCAGCAGGGCATCACGTGGAGCGCCTCTGATGCCCTTCCCCAGGCGGTCCACGACGCGTCCCGCGAGCACACCGGGCCACGCACCCGCGGCCGCGACCATGACCTTTCCCAGCGCCGCCATGCCGTAGCCGGTGGCGATCAGGGGGCGCTTGGCGAATCGGTCGCCGAGCGGACCCGCGGCCAGCTTGGTCATCGCGGCGGCGCCCTCGGCCGCGCCCTCTACCGCGCCGACCACCGCGGGCGGTGCACCGAGCACGGCCGTCAAATAGACCGGCAGCAGCGGGTAGAGGAGTTCGCTTGCGGCGTCTTGCAGGAAGGACACGGCGGACAGCACCCGAACATTGCGGGTCAGCCAGGCGGGCACCCGGTCATCATGCCTGACGGTGCGCCTCCACGGCGGTTGCCGAAGCGATAGGTGGGATCCACGGCCCAAGAGGCCGTGGTGACACATCGGGCCATTCGCCTCCGACGGTTCTAGAACACGTTCTAGTCTTGCCTGATGCGGTTCACCTACGCCGAAGCCATGACCGATCCCACCTACTACATCCCGCTGGCCCAAGCGGCCGAGGCGGCCGGCTATCACGCCATGACGATCGCCGACAGCGTCGCCTACCCGTTCGAGTCCGACTCGAAGTACCCCTACACCCCTGACGGCAACCGGGAGTTCCTGGACGGCAAGGCATTCGTCGAAGCCTTCGTGATGGCCTCGGCCCTGTGCGCCGTCACCACCACGCTGAAGTTCAACTTCTTCGTGCTCAAGTTGCCGATCCGGCCGCCTGCCCTGGTCGCCAAGCAGGTCGGCTCGCTCAATGCGCTGTTCGACAACCGGCTGGGCCTCGGCGTCGGCACCAGCCCGTGGCCCGAGGACTACGAGTTGATGGGTGTGCCGTTCGCGCGACGCGGCAAGCGGATGGACGAGTGCATCGACATCATCCGCGGACTGACCAGCGGTGAGTACTTCGAATACCACGGCGAGTTCTATGACATCCCCAAGACCAAGATGACGCCGGCGCCGTCGAAGCCGGTGTCGATCCTCGTCGGCGGACACGCCGAGGCCGCCCTGCGCCGCGCGGCCCGCAACGACGGCTGGATGCACGGCGGCGGTAGCCCTGAGGAGCTCGACCAGCTGTTGACGCGGCTCAACCAGATCCGTCAGGAGGAAACGGACACGGCCCAGACCGACGATTTTCAAATCCACGTGATCTCGGGAGACGCATTCACCCTCGACGGGATCAGACGGCTCGAGGACAAGGGCGTCACCGATGTGATCGTCGGCTTCCGGCTGCCCTACATCATGGGCGACGACCCCGAGCCGCTCGACCGCAAGATCCGCCATCTGGAGAAGTTCGCCGAGAACGTCATCGCGAAGGTCTAGCGAGGTCCCGGCGGGCTGTCCGTGCGCCGCTTTCCACACCTGGGTCGTGCCCGGCGTCTGCCAGCAGCCCACGTGTGGAAAGCGGTGCACTTTTGGGCTGCCGTTTGAGGGAACACTCGCCGCCCCGTTAGCGTTGCACCCGCCGTTCTCGCCCAACGCTGCCCGAGAGCTCAGTCCGGCAACCCCCTGAAAGTGCCGGGATATTCAGTCGACTCGGAAAGCCTGCGAATGACGACGTCCCTCGAACGTGCCACTCCGATGGGCGGCCCACCGCCCGTCGGAGTGGGCGGCCCGCCGCCGCGCGCCATCGTTGCGCCCGATCCCACGGTGCGCATGCTCGCGGTGCTCGCCCTGGCCCTCGGCGGCTTCGGCATCGGCACTACCGAATTCGTCGCTATGGGGCTGCTGCCCGACATCGCGGCCGGATTCGGCATCAGCGAGCCCACCGCGGGCCACGTCATCTCCGCGTACGCGCTCGGTGTCGTGGTCGGCGCTCCCGTCATCGCGGCGCTCACCGCCCGCTGGCCCCGCAAGGCCCTGCTGCTCACGCTGATGGCGGTGTTCACCCTCGGCAACCTCGCCAGCATGCTGGCGCCCACCTATCCGACCCTGGTGATCGCCCGGTTCGTCGCTGGTCTTCCACACGGCGCGTTCTTCGGGATCGCCGCGCTGGCCGCCGCCCACCTGATGGGCCCGCAGAACCGGGCCAAAGCCGTGGCCTATGTGTTGTGCGGGCTGACCGTCGCGACCGTGTTGGGTGTTCCGCTGGCGTCCTGGCTCGGCCAGGCCCTCGGTTGGCGCAGCGCCTTCGGCCTGGTGGTCGGCGTCGGCCTGATCACCCTGATCGCCCAGTGGCGCTGGTTGCCCGCACAGCTGCGCACCATGCACGTCACCAGCCCGCTCACCGAACTGGGTGCGCTGCGCCGTCCACAGGTGTGGCTGGCGGTGCTGGTCGGAATGATCGGCTTCGGCGGCATGTTCGCGGTGTACACCTACATCAGCACCACCATGACCGATGTGACCGGCCTGCCGCGGGCGACGGTTCCCGTGGCGCTCATGGTGTTCGGCCTGGGCATGGTCGTCGGCAACCTGATCGGCGGCCGGTTGGCCGACACCTCGGTGATCCGCGCCCTGTACCTCTCGCTCGGTTCCCTCGCCGCGCTGCTCGCCGCGTTCTCGCTGGGTGCGCACAGCCCGTGGACCGCGCTGCCGCTGCTGTTCGGCATCGGCGTGGCCGGCTCGGCCGTCGGGCCCGCGCTACAGACCCGGCTGATGGACGTCGCGCGCGATGCCCAGACCCTCGCCGCTGCCCTCAACCATTCGGCGCTCAACATCGGCAACGCCACGGGCGCCTGGGTGGGCGGCCTGGTGATCGCGGCCGGTCTCGGTTACACCGCGCCGGCCGCCGCGGGCTCGCTGCTGGCGATCGGTGGCCTGCTCGTGTTCACGGTGTCGGTATCACTCCAGAAGCGGACCGCTGTTCGGTGACGACGGGATGATGTGCACCGCGGCTTCTTCGGCAGATGCCGCACCGCCGTCGATGCCGACGTCAGTCCCGAGCAGCTCTGCCTCGTCGTCCACGCCGAAACCCGCATCGGGGGCGACCAACCGACCCGAACGCCGATCTCCGACCTCGTCGTCACCTGCCTGCTCGTCGACATAATCGGATTCGTCGAGCCGCATGGCCGGATCAGGTTCTTCCTCGGCCAGGAGCTCATCGAGCGTCTCGTGCTCACGCGGTTCGCGCCAGCGGTCCGGCGGCGAGTAACCCTCGTCCAGCAAGTCGTCGACCCCCCGGTCGATCAGGGTGTCCTCTTGAGTCAACTGGTCGTCGTCGTCGACGCTGTACCCGTCACTACTCATCTTTCAACGATGTCACAGCCGACGGCTACCTGAGCCGGTGTTGGCCCGTGGAGATGGACCCGAGATGTGCGCGGCGCGAATGCCGTCGACCGTCACCGAGACCGTCCCCGATCAGGACTCGCACGGTGGGCCATCCCGAGCCCGGCAGGCGGGCTGCCTTCCTGAGAAATTCCACACTTTCAGCTGAGAATCATGGAATTTTCGAACCCGAATCCGGATTAAACGTTATAGGCAGCGACCGGACGTAGTGGGACTTCCGGTGCGGCCTGCAACGGAGGGTTGGGAAATGAAGACATCTACCATTGCCGCATTAGCCGCGGGCACACTGGCCGCGGGCGCGTTCTTCGGTGGCATCGCCGCTGCCGCACCGACCGGACAGTCGGCCGAACAAACCGTGAAAAGCCTGCAGACCAGTGGATACCACGTCATCGTCAATCGCACGGGCACCGCACCTCTGGCCAACTGCACCGTGCTGGGTGTGCGCCAGGGGCAGACCCATGCCACCAACGATTCCAGGGGCGGCGGTTCGATCAATACCACCGTCATTTCGAAGACGGCATATGTCGAAATCGCGTGCTGAATAGGGAATAAAACCGGGCACACATTTTCCGAACACACCATTCCGGACATAGCGGTCCGGTGAAATTCGGTGCCCGCAATCGGCCGCACGATGAGTGCGGCCGATTTGTTTTGGGGCGGGGGCCCGATCGGGAGCGCCTGGCTTGTCGGGGGGTCGGCGTACGGTACCGAACATGAGTTCGATAATGGTCTCCGAGCGAGACATCGAGCGGACGATTGTCGGTGAGGCACTCGATCACCTGCACGCCGCCTGTAAAGAAATCGACGCGCTGTCGGTGCACGCCCTGACACGGTCGGAACTCCACGAGGTTTTGAGCCGGCTCGACGCCGGGGAGAAACGACTGGCGACCGCCCAGCAACGGCTGCTCGGGCGGATGGTCGCCACCAACACCGCATCGCCGCCGCGGTTCGATCCGGCCGCCGTGCTCGCCAGACGGCTGCGGATCTCACCGGCCGAGGCGCAGCAACGGATAGCGGCTGCCGGGCAGACATCCGACTGAGATCCGCATGAAAGTTCGGCGGCGCCGGCAGTGGGTATCCCACCCGTCGTGGCATTTGATCTCACCCCCACCGCGGCACAGCATGACCTGGGCCGCCGTACACACGAGTTCGCCGAACAGGTCATCCGGCCGGTCGCCGCCGAATACGACCAGCGGCAGGAGTTTCCCTGGCCGGTGCTCGAAGAAGCGGCCGTCCAGGGCTTCTACAGCCCGCTGTTCTATCGGGACCTGATCGGTGATCCCACGGGGTTGTCCTTGCCGATGTTCATGGAGGAGCTGTTCTGGGGCTGCGCCGGAATCGGATTGGCCATCGTCATGCCGGCGCTGGCGCTGTCGGCGATCGGCCAGGCCGCGTCCCCGGAACAGATGCTTCAGTGGGCGCCCGAATGCTTCGGCACCGCCGGTGATCTCAAGCTGGCCGCCCTGGCCATCTCTGAGCCCGAGGGCGGCAGCGATGTGCGAAACCTCCGCACCTACGCCGTCCGGAGCGGGCCCGGCGCGGAGGCGGACTGGATCATCAACGGCCACAAGATGTGGATCGGCAACGGCGGTATCGCCAACGTGCACGTCGTCAACGCCGTCGTCGACAAGGACCTCGGCCACAAGGGGCAGGCGTTGTTCGTGGTGGAAGGCGGCACGCCCGGTTTGGAGATGGTGCGCAAGCTCGACAAGCTGGGCTGCCGCGCCTCACACACCGCGGAGCTGAAGTTCAACGACGTCCGGGTACCCGCCGGCAATCTGCTCGGCGGCCACGAGAAGTTGGAGCGCAAGCTGGCGCGGGCTCGAGAGGCGGTCGAGGGAGGCAGGAATTCCGGGTCCGCCACGCTCGGAACCTTTGAACAGACTCGGCCGATGGTGGCCGCCCAGGCACTCGGAATCGCCAGGGCGGCATTGGAATACGCCACCGAGTACGCGAACCGCCGGATCGCCTTCGGCGGCCCGATCATCGACAACCAGGGCGTGGCGTTTCCACTCGCCGACCTGGCCACACAGATCGATGCCGCCCGGCTGCTCACCTGGCGCGCCTCTTGGATGGCCGCGACCGGCGTGCCGTTCGAGCGTGGCGAAGGCTCGATGTCGAAGCTCGCCGCCAGTGAGGTTGCTGTACGGACCACTGAGCGGGCCATCCAGACCATGGGCGGCTGGGGTTACGTGACGGATCACCCGGTCGAGAAGTGGTACCGGGATGCCAAGCTGTACACCATCTTTGAGGGCACCAGCGAAATCCAGCGCATGGTCGTCGCGCACGCGCTCGGCGCCGCCGACGGTAAGCCGCCACTGCACGTCGACCTGGAACCGTCGGGTGGGCCTTTGAACAGGTGGTTCGGCCGCGGAACGCCGCTGCGCACCCGCACCGCCGATGCCGCGCTGTCCGCCAAGGACCGCATGCCCGAGCCGGTCATGCGATTGGCGATGAAAGTCTTACGCCCGCCCCGCAGGTAGGAGGGGGACCGGATAGATTCCACCTCCATGACCGTCTCCGTCACCGTCGACGAGCTCGTAGTCGCCGACCCACCCGACGCCTGGACGCGAGCCGGGTTCAGTGTTGACCCCGGCGGAGACGCGGCCCCGGTCTGCCGGGTCGGCGACGTCCGCATCCGACTGGCCGGCACCGATCGCGGCACCGGCATCGTCGGGTGGTCGTTGAGCGGCCTGCCATCGTATTGCATTGACGACATCGACGGCATCCCGACGACGCGGAGCACCGCCACGTCGGACACCTCCACGTCCGACACCGCCATCACAGCACCGGCCACGCACCCCAACGGCGCCACCGCGATCGACCACGTCGTGCTGCTGTCCCCCGACCTGGACCGCACGGTCGCGTCGCTGGCCGCTGTGGATCTGGCTCCGCGCCGGGAACGCAACGGCGAACTCGGCGGGCGGCCCATCCGTCAGGTCTTCTTCCGGCTCGGCGAGGTGATCCTCGAGGTGGTCGGTTCACCGGAGCCGGCGGGTGACGGCCCGTCGACTCTGTGGGGGATCACCTACGTCGTCGCCGACATCGACGCGACCGCCGAGTTCTTCGGTGATCACACCGCGCCGGTCAAAGACGCCGTCCAGCCAGGCCGCCGGATCACCACGGTCCGGCACAAGAGTTTCGGGATGTCGGTCCGCACGGCGGTGATCTCCGCGACTCCTCGCCGCTGACGTGTGTCGGGATACCGGCCGCTCGATGCTGTTGCCTATCCTCAGCGCATGACCGACGCCGGAAACCTCAGCAGCGACGTCGTAGTCATCCATACCGACGGCGGCTGCCGCCCGAACCCCGGCCCGGGCGGATGGGGAGCCGTGCTGCGCCTGCGTGAGCACGTGCGGGAAATGTACGGCGGCGAGCCCGGAGTGACGAGCAACAACCGGATGGAGCTGATGGCCCCGATCATGGCGCTCGAGGCGCTCACGCGGCCCGTGGTGGTGCATCTCCACACCGACAGCACCTACGTTCGCAACGGCATCACCAAGTGGGTCCTCGGCTGGCAGCGCAACGGCTGGCTGACCGCGGCGAAGCAGCCGGTGAAGAACGTCGACCTCTGGCAGCGACTGCAGGCCGCCTGTGAGCGGCACGAGGTCGAGTGGTTCTGGGTGAAGGGGCACTCGGGTATCGCCGACAACGAGTTGGCCGACGTCCTGGCCACCCGGGGTATGGACGAGGCGATCGCCGCGGCCAGTCTCGGCGTCTAGTCAGCTTCCGGGAATCACGATTCCCACACCACTTCATCGGGTGTCTTGTCCGGCCGTAGCCCACGCCAGCTGGGCTGGCGCAACCGGTGGTCCGAGGTGCGCTCGCTGTAGCGCACCTCCCCCACGAGTTCTGGCCGTACGAATGTGACGCCCTTGGCATCGAGCTTCGGCAAGGGCTCGACGAACGGTGACTCCTTGGTATGCAACGGTTTCAGTATGCCTTTGAGCTTTGCCAGCTCTTTCTCGGTGAACCCGGTACCGACGCGCCCGGCGAAGTGCAGGCCGTCGGGGCCGGGCACGCCGAGCACCAGGGCGCCGATGCCGCTGCTGCGCCCGCCCTCACCTTGACGCCAGCCGCCGATCACCACTTCCTGGGTGTTCCAGATCTTGTCCTTGATCCACGACGCCGAGCGCCGGCCCGGCTGATAGGTCGAATCCCGTTTCTTGGCGACCACACCTTCGAAGCGACTCTTGCGGGCATGTTCCATGGCCTCGGGACCGTCACCGGCCAGCTGCTCGGGCACGATGAGTCCACCGCCGACGGCCAAGGCATCCAACACCTTTCGACGATCCGAATACTTGGCCCGCAGCAGGGATCTGCCGTCGAGCCACAGCACGTCGAAGGCCCAGAACTCCACCCGGGTGGAGCGGGCCCGGTTCTGCATCTCGCCGAAGCTGGGCACCCCGTGGTCGTCGAGCGCCACCGCCTCACCGTCGAGCACCACATGGTGTTCGGCGAGGTCGGCTGCCAGTGCCCGCAATTGCGGATACTCGGCGGTCACGTCCCGCCCGCGGCGCGAACGCAGTTGCAGCCGGCCATGATCGGCCTCGACCAGCAAACGGTAGCCGTCCCATTTGCCCTCGAACGCCCACTGCGTGGCCTTCAGCTTGGCCACCGAACCTTCTGTCGCCAGCATCGGCGCGAAATCCTTGGGATCGGCCGACTTCTGCTCTTTCATCCGGTGCGCGAGCCAGTTCTTGCCGTCGGTCTGGATCAGCGCGTAACGCCCGGAGATCTTCTCCCCGTGCAGCGTGACGATGACCTCCCCACCCTTGTCCGGGCCGTCGGGCGCATTGTCGTTGAACTTCTCGGCCTCGTACGTGCCGGTATCCCAGACGATGACCTTGCCACCGCCGTACTCGCCCTTGGGTATCTCGCCGTGGAACGTCAGATATTCCATCGGGTGATCCTCGGTGTGCACGGCAAGGTGATTCACCGATGTGGTGTCCGGAAGATTCTTGGGTACGGCCCAGCTCACCAGTACGCCGTCGCGCTCGAGCCGGAAGTCGTAGTGCAGCCGTCTGGCGTGGTGCTCCTGGATGACGAACTTGTCGTTGTTGCCCGTCGCGGGCGATTCCCGCGGCACCGGCTCAGGAGTCTTGGCGGCGTCACGCATGCTGCGGTACGTGGTGAGTTTGTCCGCCCCAGGCACGTCTTCGTCGAGCCCGGCCAGTAGGTCGCCGTCATCGGAAACCCGTTGCAGCACTTCATCGAAGCGCAGGTGGCGCAGATCCGGATCACCGATTTCCTCCCAGCTCCGCGGCGCGGCGACGGTCGGATGCTCCCGTCCTCGCAGCGAGTAGGGCGCGATGGTGGTCTTGGCCCCGCTGTTCTGACTCCAGTCCAGGAACACCTTCTGCGCCCGCAGGCTGCGGGTCATGGTGGCGGTGACCAGTTTGGGCATCGCCTGTTCCAGTTGCACTGCCACTCGCTTGGCCAGTACCGAGGCCCCCCGGGAGCTGATCGGATCTGCCAGCGGCACATACAGGTGCAAGCCCTTGCTGCCGCTGGTGAGCGGGTACGTCGTCAACCCGATATCGCCCATCAGATCGCGCACCGCCTGGGCCACCTCGCACAATTGCGGCATGGTGACGCCCTCGCCGGGATCGAGGTCGAACACGATGCGGGTGGCCGGGCCCTGACTTCCGTCGGGGGTGAACCGCCATTGCGGCACATGCACTTCCAGCGAAGCCTGCTGCCCGATCCATGCCAGGCCCTCGCGGGTGTTGATGACGGGGTACGCCGTGGTCCCGGATTTGTGCACGATGGTGCCGCGCTCCAGCCACTCCGGGGCCGAAGAGGCCAGCTGCTTTTCGAAGAACGACGCCTCGGCAACCCCGTTGGGCCAGCGCTTGCGGGTCACCGGCCGCCCGGCGATGTGCGGCAGCATCACCTCGGCGATGCTCAGGTAGTAGTCGAACACCTCGGCTTTGGTGGTGCCCGACGCGGGATAGAGCACCTTGTCTGGGTTCGTCAGCCGAACCCGCTCATAGCGCTCCACGACGCCCCTCCATGACGCAAACGTATACCCACATCCGAGACACAGACCCCGTCGACATGTGAGCATGTCCCGATGGCCTCCAACCGTCTGCACAGTTTGCTCCCGCGAATGGCGCTGGCCGTATTGATGCCCGCGGCGGCCGTTTTCGGCGGTCCAGCGCCCGCGGCAACCGCCGAACCTTGCTCGGACATCGAAGTGGTGTTCGCCCGCGGCACCGGCGAGCCGCCCGGCATCGGCCGGGTGGGCCAGGCGATGGTCGACCGGCTCGCAGCCCTGGTCGCGCCCCGCAACCTCGGCGTCTACGCGGTCAACTACCCGGCCGGGATCAACTTCCTCACGACCGCCGACGGCGCGAACGACGCGGCCGGTCACATCGCCTGGCTGGCCGATCAATGCCCCGGCACCCGGGTTGTGCTCGGCGGCTTCTCACAAGGAGCGGCGGCAGTGTCGATGCTGGCCGGGGTACCGCCGATCGGTGACCGGATCGGCACAATCGGCTCGGCTCCCCCGTTGCCGCCGTACAGCGCTGACCGGGTGGCCGCGGTCGCGGTGTTCGGCAATCCAGGCAACAGGTTCGGCACACCGCTGTCGGGCACCGGGCAGTTCGCCGGACGGGCCATCGACCTGTGCAGCCCCGGCGATCCGATCTGTATCCAGGGGGGACGCACCCGCGCCGCGCACAGCAACTACGAACTTCCGCCCTATCCCGATCAGGCGGCTGGTTTCATCGCGGGACGGCTCTAGCCCACGCCACCTACGATGGAGCCATGAGCCGGGCCCTGGTCATTGGCGAGGCGCTGATCGACGTCGTCGAGAGCGACGGCAGGATCAGTGGTGAATATGTCGGCGGCAGCCCGCTCAACGTGGCCGTCGGCCTCGGCCGGTTGGGCCGCGGCGTCGACTTCCTCACCCACATCGCCGGGGACGACCGGGGCCGGCGCATCGCCGATTATGTGGAAAACTCTGGTGTGCAACTGGTTTCGGGTAGCACGACAGCCAGCCGAACACCTTCCGCGCTGGCCACCCTGGACTCCGCCGGATCGGCTCATTACAGCTTCGACATCGACTGGCAGCTGGCAGGCACACCCGAGGTGGCCACGCCGCTGCTGGTCCACACAGGTTCGATCGCCACCGTGCTGGAGCCGGGCTGCCGCGCTGCCGCCGCTCTGCTCGACGCCTACCGCATGTCGGCAACCATCAGCTTCGATCCCAACATCCGGCCGGCCGTGATCCGGGACGCCGACATCGCCCGCGGGCGCATCGACCGGCTCGTCGAGCGCGCTGACATCGTCAAAGCCTCCGAGCAGGACCTGCGCTGGATGGATCCCCGGCACTCCCCCGAACAGATCGCGCGGGCCTGGCTGGAGGTGGGCCCGTCAATCGTCGCGGTGACCTCGGGCGAGCGGGGCGCCTTCGCGGTGTGCCGGGCGGGCACGGTGTCGGTTCCGGCGCGGCCGGTGCAGGTGGCGGACACCGTCGGGGCCGGCGATGCCTTCATGGTGGGCCTGCTCGATGCGGTGTGGTCGTTGGGGTTACTCGGCGCAGACCACCGTCGCGAGCTGGGGCGGATAGGCACCGAGGCCCTCGAAGATGTCCTGGAGTCCGCGGCGCTGTCGGCGGCGTTGACAGTGGCCCGCCCCGGTGCCGACCTGCCGGACGTCGCCGCGCGGGACGCCGCGGCACAGGCGTGAGTGGCGGTCAGGCGCGGCCGATCACGTCCGCGATGAGCTCGGCCACCAGGTGAGCCTGCGTCTCGGCCAGGCGGGCGTATCCGCACACCAGCCCCTGGGCGCCGGCGGCCTCCGAGGAGCCCGAATAGTACGCAGCCAGCGGCGAGACGCTGACACCCCGATCACGGAGTGCGGCAGCGATCGCGATGTCGTCGCTCCCGTCAGGCAGCCGGAGCACCAGGTGAAGCCCCGCCTCGACTCCCTCCAGTCCTGCACCTGTGCAATGCGTTTCGAGCGCTTCGACGAGCGCTGCCCGCCGCGCCGCGTACGTCCGGGCCGCCCTGGCGAGGTGACGGGTCATCGCACCCGACTCGATGAACCGCGCCAGCGCGAGAGAGGTTACCCCGCAGACTGATTCACCACTGGCGTTCAGCGCATCGACCACCGCGTGCCGCAGAGCCGGCGGTGGCAGCAGCCAGGCGATCCGGAGCGTGGGCGTGAGCATCTTGGACGCCGTCCCGATGTAGACCACGCGGTCTCGGCCGCCGTCGATACCGCGCATTGCGGGCAGTGCGGAGACGTCGTACCGGAATTCGCCGTCGTAGTCGTCCTCGATGAGCAGGCTGCCGGTCCGGGCCGCCCAGTGAACCAGGCGGGCACGGCGGGACACGGGTAGTCGCGCCCCGAGCGGATACTGATGTGCCGGAGTGCAATACACGGCCGCATCGGAATCCCGCAACGCTTCCGGGTCGAGGCCGTCTGCGTCGACCGGCACGGCGCGGGGCCGGGCTCCGCACAACTCGAACGCCCGCCGCGCCTCGTCATAACCCGGTTCCTCGAACGCGATGTCGTGGCCGGTCAGACCGGCGGCCGCGGTGACGGTACGCAGTGCCGAGGCCACGCCGGGCACGATGATCAGTTCACCGGGGTCGGCGACGATGCCGCGGGTGCGCCGAAGATGGCCGGCCAGTGCCAGACGGAGTTCGGCATGCCCGTCCGGCCCTGCTGCGAGGGCCGGAACGGGTGCGGCCGCGGCGGCCCGCCAGGCACGCCGCCAGTCAGTGGTCGAGATCAGCTGCGGATCGGGGTGACCGGGCATGAGATCCCACGCCGGCGGCTGCTGACGCGGTTCGGGTGGCGGCGCGGCGGCCGCGCCGCTCGAGTCGACGTGCGAAGCCGCACCTGCGCGGGCTGCGGCGTCGGCGCCGTCGGCGATCCGGGTGCCCGATCCGAGCCGAGCGGTGGTGTAGCCCGCGGCGGCGAGCTCGTCGTACGCGTCGACCACCGACGAGCGGGCCACGGCGAGTTCGGCAGCCAGGCCGCGTGTCGATGGCAGCAGGTCGCCGGGACCGAGCCGGCCCAGCCGGATCTGTTCGATGATGGCCGCCGCGACGCGCTGGCGCAGCGGTGACCCGTCGTCGGGAAGCCGCAATGCCAGGTGCAGCTCGGGTGCGTGGCGCGCCATGCCGCCACAATAGTGGTCTGCCCTTCTTCGCCAATTCTGGATCTTCTGGCCATGCCGGAATAGCGCCAGAATTCAGGGCGTGAAGCAGATCAGGAGACTCCAGGAACACGCCCGCGGCCATCGCACCGACCTCGACTCGGTGCTCGACGCTGCGTCCGTGGGGACGCTCGCGACCGTGGTGGACGGACAACCGTGGGTCGTGCCCATGCTCTACGCCCGCGACGGCGATCGGGTGATCCTGCACGGGTCGACGGGGGCCGGAGCCCTGCGACACGTCGCGGCCGGGTCGCCTGCCGCGTTCTGCGTGACTCTTCTCGACGGAATCGTGGTGGCGGACACGCTTTTCGACTCCACGGCCAACTATCGATCAGCTGTCGTACGCGGGCACCTGGCCGTCATCGATCCGGGTGAGGCCGCCTACGCACTGAATCTGATGAGCGATTCACTGATTCCCGGCCGCAGTTCGGAGGTGCGGTCCAGCACCAAGAAGGAGCTCGCCGCGACGCTGACGATGGCCCTCCCGATCACGCCCGACGGCTGGACCGTCAAGGTGCGCGACGCACCGCCAGAACTACCGGATGACGCGGCCGATTCCGGCGGATGGGCCGGAGTGGTGCCATTGCGGACCGTGGCCGGTGATCCGGTCCCCGCGCCGTGGATCGGCACGGATGTCGAGCCGCCCGAGTCGGTGTACCGCCTGGTCAAGGGCAGCTGACGCGGCGCACCGAGCCGCTGGTTCTTCGCACACGCGCCGATATCAAGCCATACTGGGCAAATGCGATCCATCTGGAAGGGTTCGATCGCCTTCGGCCTGGTGAACGTGCCGGTCAAGGTCTACAGCGCGACCGAGGACCACGACATCAAGTTCCATCAGGTCCACGCCAAGGACAATGGGCGGATCCGCTACAAGCGGGTCTGCGAAGTATGTGGCGAGGTCGTCGAGTTCCGCGATATCAACAAGGCGTTCGAATCCGACGACGGACAGATGGTGGTGATCACCGACGAGGACATCGCCACGCTGCCCGAAGAGCGCAGTCGCGAGATCGAGGTCGTCGAGTTCATCCCGGCCGAGCAGCTCGATCCGTTGATGTACGACAAGAGCTACTTCCTGGAGCCCGACTCGAAGTCCTCGAAGTCATATGTGCTGTTGGCCAAGACTCTCGCCGAGACCGAGCGGGTGGCCATCGTGCACTTCTCGCTGCGCAACAAGACGCGGCTGGCCGCGTTGCGGGTCAAGGACTTCAGCAAGCGCAACGTCATGGTGATCCACACCCTGCTGTGGCCCGATGAGATCCGCGATCCGGATTTCCCGGTGCTGGACAAGGAAGTCGAGATCAAGCCGGCCGAGTTGAAGATGGCCGGTCAGGTCGTGGAGTCGATGACCGACGACTTCAAACCGGACCGGTTCCGCGACGACTATCAGGAACAGCTGCATGAGCTGGTTCAGGCGAAACTCGAAGGCGGAGAGGCATTCGCGGTCGAAGAGCAGCCCACCGAACTCGACGAGACCGAGGATGTGTCCGACCTGCTGGCCAAGCTGGAGGCCAGCGTGAAGGCCCGCGGCGGCGGCGATTCCAAGGAGCCCGCCAAAAAGGCGCCCGCCAAGAAAGCACCGGCGAAAAAGGCTGCGAAGAAGGCTCCGGCCAAGAAGGCCGCCGCCAAGAAGTAGCTCAGCGGCGGCAATCCAGATCCACGTACACCGTTGTGTACTGCAGGTTCTGTCCGGGGTTGAACGACGTGATGCTTGCCGCACCGGCCGGTACCTGCGGTCCGGTGACCGAACGCCCTTGGCGGACGGCGCTCACCGTGCACTCGTCGATCGCTTTGGTGCCGACCTTGCTCAAGATCACCCGGTATCCCTCACTCTGCAACTGACTGATGGTCTCGCTCGCCGACGCCTCGCTCGGTGCGGCGGCAGCCGTCGCGGCCGATGCCGCTCCGAGTCCACACAGCCCGACACCTACGGCAAGCACGTTCCTCATGTTCTGCGTCACTGGATTAGCCGATCCTTCCGATTCCGTTGAAGTGGGCTAAACCGTAAGTCGCCGAATTCCGTTGTCCGACAGACTCATACCGAATCCACACTGGTTAACGCACAGCGAACACCGCGGAAACACTGTGTTTACATCGAGGCAGCGGAACCGCCGTCAGGCCGGAACGTCGACGCGTAGGGCCTCGTGTTCATCCAGAATCCGGCGCAGCGCCGCGTCCATGGGATGGGCCGACTCGAGGTCATGGCTGCACCGGCGATCGACGGCGACCACCGCGGCCGGCCGCAGGGGTGTGTGGTCGATCTGATCGACGAATCCGTCGAACATCGTGCGCGGGGTCGCCAGGTAGTAGAGGCCGTGACGAGCGTCGACGAACCGCGCGCCGTACATCAGGCCGCACTGAGTGATGACGAACAACTCCGATGCCGCATGCACAGGGCCCGGCTGACCCAGCTCCTGCTCACCCCATGCTTCCGCTGCCATTCGGGCCGAGGCCAACCGGTCCTGCAGGTCATCGGTGCATGCCAGCAGCCGGTGGACGAGGGTGCCCGCCGTCGACGGGTAGTGGTCGATCGCGGGGCTGAAGTACCGCGCGAAAACGTCGCCGAAGAAGTCATAGCGCTGCTGGGTCATTGCGGCTCCCACCTTGAGCTGACCCCTCAATTGTGCGCCCGCACCCGGCGGCCGCGCAGCGGCTTTGGGCAACCCATCGCGACACGCGAAGCAACATGCGGGACGACTAGAACGTGTTTCAGAAACAGCCCACAGCCGGCGTACGACCCTGCTAGCGTGGCGCCGAGCCACAGAACGGAGCGCACGTGATTCTGGACAGATTCCGCCTCGACGACAAGGTCGCGATCGTGACGGGAGCGGGGCGTGGGCTGGGTGCCGCCACCGCGCTCGCTTTCGCCGAAGCTGGTGCCGACGTGCTCATCGCGGCCCGCACACAGGCTCAACTCGACGAGGTGGCCGCCCAGATCGCCGAGACCGGACGCAAGGCGCACGTCGTCGTCGCCGACCTCGCCCACCCCGAGGCCACCGCCGAGCTCGCGGCCGCCGCGGTGGAGGCGTTCGGGAAACTAGACATCGTCGTCAACAACGTCGGCGGCACCATGCCCGCGCCGCTGCTGAACACCTCGACCAAGGACCTGCGCGACGCGTTCACCTTCAACGTGTCGACCGCGCATGCGCTGACGTGTGCGGCCGTGCCGCTGATGCTCGAGCACTCCGGCGGCGGCAGCATCATCAACATCACCTCGACGGTGGGGCGCCTGGCCGGACGCGGATTCGCCGCCTACGGCACCGCGAAAGCCGCCCTCGCGCACTACACCCGGCTCTCCGCACTGGATCTGTGCCCCCGCATCCGCGTCAACGCCATCGCCCCGGGGTCGATCCTCACCTCGGCGCTGGACATCGTCGCCTCCAACGACGCGTTGCGTGATCCGATGGAGAAGGCCACCCCGCTGCGTCGGCTCGGCGACCCGGCCGACATCGCCGCCGCCGCGGTGTATCTGTCTTCCCCGGCGGGCAGCTACCTGACCGGCAAGGTGCTCGAAGTCGACGGCGGCCTGAACATGCCCAACCTCGATCTGCCCATCCCCGACCTCTGAGGAGAACAATGACCATTCGCGTTGCGGCGGTCGGCACCGGAAACGTCGGCAAGCATGCGCTCGCGCAACTCGTCACCAATCCGGACTACGAACTCATCGGAGTCTGGGTGTCCTCGGCGGCCAAGGCCGGTAAAGACGCGGGAGAGCTTGCCGGCCTTGATGTTTCGACCGGAGTTCTGGCCACCGATGATCTGGACGCCATTCTGGCCGACAAGCCGGACTGCGTGGTGTACACCGCTCTGGCCGACCACCGGTTGCCCGAGGCACTCGAGGATTACCGGCGCATCCTGGCTGCCGGGGTCAACGTGGTGGCCAGCTCCGCGGTGTTCCTGCAGTACCCGTGGGGAGTCCTGCCGGCCGAGCTGATCGAGCCCATCGAGAGTGCCGCCGAGGCGGGCGGCGCCAGCATCTTCGTGAACGGTATCGACCCCGGTTTCGCCAATGACCTTCTGCCCCTTGCTCTTGCCGGCACCTGTCAGCAGATCGAGCAGATCCGGTGCATGGAGATCGTCGACTACGCCACCTACAACAGTGCGGCGGTGATGTTCGATGTGATGGGCTTCGGCAAGCCCATCGACGAAACCCCCATGCTGCTGCAACCGGGCGTACTCAGCCTGGCCTGGGGTTCGGTGGTCCGGCAGCTCGCCGCCGGCGTCGGCATCGAGCTCGACGAGGTGACCGAGGAGCACACCCGGGTCCCGGCGCCCGAGGACTTCGACATCGCGGCCGGGCACATCCCGGCCGGCACCACCGCGGCATTGCGGTTCGAGGTACGCGGCATGCGCGACGGAAAGGCCGCAGTGGTGCTGGAGCACGTGACGCGGCTGCGCGCAGACCTGTGCCCGGAATGGCCCCAACCCGCCCAGGAGGGCGGCTCGTACCGCGTTGTGGTGACCGGCGAACCCTCCTACACGCTGGATTTGTGCCTGAGCAGCCCCAACGGCGACCACAACCACGCCGGTCTGGTCGCCACCGCGGCGCGGGTGGTCAACGCGATCCCGGCCGTGGTGGCCGCGGATCCGGGCATCGTGACCACGCTCGATCTGCCGTTGATCACCGGTCGGGGTCTGTACGCTGCGGCTAGAACCCCGTTGGAAGGATCGCTGCCATGAGAATTCGCTTCACCACGCTCACCGGTTGTCTGATCGCCGGCGGCGCTTCCGCGGCGATCGCCTTGGCCCCGCTGGCCTCGGCCGAACCCAGCGCTCCGAGCGAACCTCGCCTGCTGCCGCAGTGCGAGGTGACGGGCGGCAGTTCGGTCGAGGGCGGGCAGACCACCGAGTGCGCGTCGGAAGGCAACGTGCAGATCGACTCCACCCCGCCACAGCCCGGTTACGGGATGTTTCCCTGGGACGACGAGTTCTTCGTTCTCTGACCAGCGCTGACAACACTTTTCAGACGTAGACTTGCTCCAGCGATCGGAGCAGGTCATGACCAACATCTCTCGGTGCCTGGCCGCGTTGCTGGCGGTGCCGTGTTTCGCGATTCTCACGGCCCCGGCCGGTTCTGCCGCACCCAAGTGCACCAACACCGGACCGACCACCACGCAATGCCAAACCAACGGCAGCACTCAGATCGTCACCTCACCGCCGGCGATGAACTACGGTCCCTGGTACGGCTGGGGATTCGGAACCGGCATCATTCTTGGATGGTGAAGGTCATTTTCGGCACGGCAGTCTTGTCCGCCGCAGTAGGGCTCGTCGCCGCGCCGCCGGCGTCCGCCGACCCGCAATGCACCGATGTCGGTGGCGCGACGCGTTGTTCGAGTCCCGGCAATGTGCAGATCAACACCAATCCCCCGCAACACGGGCCGTACCTTCCCTACGGCTGCGATCCGGCGTACGCGGCGCTCTGCTACGACAACATCCCTGGGATCGCGATCGACATCGGCGGCGGTGGAGACCACAACGGCGGTGGTGGCGGAGGGCGTCACCCCCACCGCCGTTGACCACCGAGGCAAGGTTTCGGGTACCCTAACTTTTCTATTCGCATACCCGGATAGAAGGTGGGGACGTTGTTAGAGGACACCAAGGTGCGCACGACGCCGAGCTGGATACTGCTCGGACCGGCGTTCGTCGCCGCGATCGCCTACGTCGACCCCGGGAACGTCGCCGCGAACGTCAGCGCAGGCGCACAGTTCGGCTACCTGCTGGTCTGGGTCATCGTCGTGGCCAACGCCATGGCCGGCCTGGTGCAATACCTCTCGGCCAAGCTGGGCCTGGTCACCGGTCGCTCACTGCCCGAAGTGGTCGCCGACCACACGCGCACCCCGACCCGGATCGCCTACTGGATACAGGCCGAATTGGTCGCGGTGGCAACCGACCTCGCCGAAGTCGTGGGTGGAGCGATCGCCCTACACCTGCTGTTCGACCTACCGCTGCTGATGGGCGGTGTCATCACCGGCGCCGTGTCACTGCTACTGCTGAGCGTGCAGAACCACCGCGGCCAACAGGTGTTCGAGCGGGTGATCACCGGACTGCTGATGATCATCGCGATCGGCTTTCTGACCAGCCTGTTCGTCGAGCCTCCTCCGGCCGCCGACGTCGCGTCCGGCCTCATCCCCCGATTCCAGGGCGCCGAAAGCCTGCTGCTGGCCACCGCGATGCTCGGCGCCACGGTGATGCCGCACGCGGTCTACCTACACTCCGGCCTGGCCCGCGACCGCCATGGCCACCCCGAGCCGGGCGCCCGGCGACGGCGTCTGCTGCGGGTCACCCGCTTCGACGTCGGCCTCGCGATGCTGCTGGCCGGTGCGGTGAACCTGGCCATGCTGCTGGTCGCGGCCACCAACCTGCAGGGACTCGACAACACCGACTCGATCGAGGGTGCCCACGCCGCCGTCCGCGACACCCTGGGCCCGACGGTCGCCCTGCTGTTCGCCATCGGACTGCTGGCCTCCGGGTTGGCCTCCACCTCAGTCGGCGCGTACGCGGGCGCGATGATCATGCAGGGGCTGCTGCGTCGCTCCTACCCGTTGTTGCTCCGCCGATTGGTCACCCTGATCCCGGCGCTGGCCATCCTGGCCATCGGCGTCGACCCCAGCCGCGCCCTGGTGCTGTCACAGGTCGTGCTGTCCTTCGGCATACCGCTGGCTCTGATCCCGCTGGTGCGGTTGACCAGCAACCCGACCCTGATGGGCGACGACGTCAACCACCGCGTCACCACCACACTCGGATGGGGTGTTGCCGGGTTGATTAGTGTGCTCAACGTGGTGCTGATCTATCTGACCGTGACGGGCTGAGTGCTTCACCCGTACTTCGCCTACGGCTCGAATCTGTGCGTGACACAGATGGCCCGGCGCTGCCCGGGCGCGCTCGATCCCCGACCGGCGCGCCTGGACGGCCACGGCTGGCTGATCAACCAACGCGGCGTGGCCACCATCTCGCCGCTCGACGCCGGACATGTGCACGGCGTTTTGTGGCAGGTCACCGACCACGATCTGGCCGCACTCGACATCGCCGAGGGAGTGCCGGTGCGCTATCGCCGGGGCCGGCTGACCGTGCACACTGCGGGCGGGCCCGAACCGGCCTGGGTCTACATCGACCATCGCGTCGAACCCGGCCCGCCACGGCCCGGCTATCTGGAACGGATCCTGGCCGGTGCGGCGCACCACCGGCTCCCACACCCATGGGTCGAGTTCCTGCGATGCTGGGCCGGCTAGTCCTTGGCCACACAAGCCGCCAATTCACCTATCACGTCGGCGATTTCGCGCCGCCTCCGCCAAGCCAGACGCTGCCGCATCGCGCCGTTGCCCTCGGCCGCGACGCACGCGATCTCGTCACGCACCATCTCGTAATCACCCAACCGGAGCAACGCGGGCCGCACCGATTCGACGAATCGGTCGAGTAACTCGCGCAGCGGGACCGTCGACTGGTCTCCCAACAGATCGATGCCGTCGCCCTCCAGGCCGTCGTGAGCGGCCTTCCAATGGGCCGCGCGAATCTGGTAATCCGCCAAACGCGGAACCGATTGGCCGTCGTCGTGCCCGTGCAGCGCCGTCATCACCCCGGCGCGGATCAGCGTGGCGACCAGCACCGTCTCGGCCACGGTGGCCGGCACGTCGGACACCCGCACTTCCACGGTCGGGAAGTTCGCCGACGGACGGACATCCCAATAGATCATGCCGTCGTCCAGCGCAGCGCCTGCCCGCTCCATCATCCCCACGGCAGCGTCGTACTGCGCGGCCGAATCGAAATGCGGCGGAGGCCCTGAGCTCGGCCACCGCGACCACAGCACGCTGCGGAAGCTGGCGTAGCCGCTGTCGGTGTTGCGGTAGATCGCCGAGTTGGCGGTCAGCCCCAACAACACATGCAGCCAAGGCCGCATCCAGTTGCTCACATAGATGGCATGCGACCGGCTGGGCACCGCGACGTGGACGTGGCAGCCGCAGATGCCCTGTTCGTGGGCGATCATGCCGAATCGGTGGGCGATTCTGCGGTAGCGCGCCGTCGGAGTCACCGGAAACCGGTGCGGCACGGTCGGCGGCAGCCCGACAGCCAGCAGCTGGGCCCCGCTGGCGGCGGCGGCCTCGCCGGCAACCCGGCGGAGCCTGATCAGCTCGGAGCGCAGAGCGCTACTGGAGTCCATCACGTCCGTGGTGGTTTCGACCTGGCAGCTGGTCAGCTCCAGTTGCAGGTCCACCCCGTGTTCGGCGGCGTAGGCGGCGACCTGTTTGTTGCGAGCGATCGGTTCGCCGCGCTCTGGATCGACGAGCAGGAACTCCTCCTCGACACCCACCGTCGGCAGACTCACCACGGCTGAGAATTGCCCGCCGCAGACGCCCCCAAACCTTCAGCTGCCGTGCCTAAGATCGGGTGATGCCCAACGATTTCCGCTTTGGTGTCAGCCTGCGCGCCACCGGATCCCAAGCTCAGATCGCCGACGCGGCACGACGGGCCGAAGATCTCGGCTTCGACGTGCTCAACGTGCCCGACCATCTCGGTGCGCCCGCCCCTTTTCCCACACTGACCGCGGTGGCCGCGGCGACCAGCACGCTGCGCATTGGGACGTTCGTGCTCAATGCCGGCTTCTACAAGCCGGCACTGCTGGCACGCGACGCCACCGCGCTGCGGGATCTGTCCGACGGGCGCTTCGACCTCGGCCTCGGCGCGGGCTACGTGCAAGAGGAGTTCGAAGCCGCCGAACTGCCGTTCCCCAGCGCGCGCGCCCGTATCGACTATCTGCGCCACACCATCGACCACCTGCGTGAGCACGCACCCGACATTCCTATCCTCGTGGCGGGTAACGGTGACCGGCTGCTGACGGTGGCGGCCCAGACCGCAGACATCATCGGCCTCACCGGCGGCGACGGCGTCACCGACGGCAACAGCGACCCATTGGCTGAGCGAATTTCGTTCCTGCGCAACGCAGCCGGTGACCGGTTCGACGAGCTGGAACTCAACATCGCGATCACGGCGATGCCCGCCCCCGGCAGCGAGATGCCGATTCTCAACGTTCCCCGGCACTTCCTACCCGGGCTCAGCGACGAAGAGCTCCTGCGGCACCCCGGGGTGCTCTCGGGCTCGGTGAGCGCCATCGCCGACCGCATTCGCGGTCTGCGTGAGAACTACGGCATCACCTACATCATCGTGCAGATCGCCCATGCCGAGACGTTCGGAAAGGTGATCGCCGAACTCCGGTGAATGTCCTGACCGGCATGGCCCGGGCGCAATCCGGGTATCACTGACCTCACCGCACAAGCCGGGAAAAGGAAGTGGTGAACGACATGTCACACGCCGCAGACGACCTCAGCAAGGCGCCCACGCCGGATCCGGCCGAGGACAACGCGTTCTTCCCGTCGCCCTACTCGTTGAGTCAGTACACCTCAGCCACAACCGACTTCGCCGGCGTCGAACACCCAGGCGCCTACACCGAGGGCCGGTGGAAGATACTCATGATCGCCACCGAAGAGCGCTATGTGTTGTGCCAGAACGGCAAGATGTTCTCGACGGGTAACCATCCGGTGGAGATGCTGCTGCCCCTGCACCACCTGATGCAGACCGGATTCGACGTCGACGTCGCGACCATCACCGGATATCCGGCCAAGCTGGAACTGTGGGCGATGCCCCACGAGGACCACGCCGTCACATCGACCTACGAGGCCCTCAAACCCAAACTCAAACAACCCCTCAAGCTCTCCGAGGTCGTCGCAGATCTCAAGCGAACATCCGACTATCTCGCCGTCTTCATTCCCGGCGGACACGGCGCGGTCGTCGGGCTGCCGGGCAGCGAGGCGGTGGGCCAGACACTGAACTGGGCCCTGGACCACGGCCGGTTCATCATCACCCTGTGCCACGGCCCGGCCGCACTGCTGGCCGCCGGTCTCGGCAAGGCCCGCTCACCGTTGGCCGGATATTCGGTGTGCGTGTTTCCCGACTCGCTGGACGAGGGGCCCAACATCGATATCGGTTACCTGCCCGGGCGTCTGCAGTGGCTCGTCGCCGACCTGCTCGCCAAGCAGGGGCTCACCATCGTCAACGACGACATGGCCGGCACCGTGTACCAAGACCGCCGGCTGCTCACGGGCGACAGTCCGCTGGCTTCCGACGCGCTGGGCAAACTGGCCGTCGACTGCCTGCTCGACGCGCTCGGGCAGCAGCATCAGGCCTGACCGGGGACCCGAGGCGGCACCGGCACGGTGGGTTTCGCGACCCTGCGTTTCAGCCGGGCGCTTCTCAGCACCTGGGCGGCCATGTTGGTGGATGTGATCATCGGGATCACGCCGAGAAACGTGCGCTCGGAGGGCGTATGCCCGTGCAGCTGTTCGAGGCTGCCGAACACATAGAAGCACCCGATGCAGAACAGCGTGGCGGGAATGGCCAGGGCCAGCATGCTGCCGCGGTCGGCGAGGACCTCCCGGGCCAGGGCCAGTTCCTCATCGGTGAGCGGTTCGCGCTTGCGGACCTTGCCCAGCGTTGCCGCCAGCGTGCCGATGGCAAGGTCCGACGTCACATGAACCCGTGCCCGCATACGGCGGGTGAACACGAACGCGGCGGTCGCCGATACCCAGATCAACGCGAAGGCGATGATCGCCAGAAGGCCGAACAGGCTCGAAGTCGTCATGTCACACCGCCTGTCGTTGCCGCACGGGGCGCTTTCGCAGCGGACGCTGCCGGATGAACGTCGGCCACCAGAACCACGGGCCCAGCAGGCGCAACAGGCATGGCACGATGAACGACCGCACGATCAGCGTGTCGAGCAACAGGCCGATGCAGACCGTCGAACCGAGCTGACCGATGGTGCGCAGGTCGCTGATGAGCATCGCCAGCATCGTGAATGCGAACACCAGACCCGCCGACGTCACCACCCCGCCGGTGCTTCCGAGGGCGCGGATCAGCCCGGTGTTGAGTCCGGCGCCCGTCTCCTCCTTCACCCGCGCGATCAGCAACAGGTTGTAGTCCGAGCCGACCGCCACCAGGATGATGAACGTCAGCGGTAGCACCAACCAGTGCAGGTGCAGCCCGATCAGGTGTTGCCACACCAGCACCGACAGCCCGAAGGCGCCGGCATAGGAGAATGCGACCGTGCCCGGAATCACCATGGCCGCCACCAGACTTCGGGTCAGGTACAGCATGATCAGGAAGATCAGCACGAATGCGGCGATCGCCACGATCAGCAGATCCGACGCGGCGTAGGTCTTGATGTCCTTGTTGTTGGACCCGGCGCCGCCGATGTAGATCTTGGCGCCGGCCAGTGACGTTTCCTTCAGCGCCATCTTGATCGCGTCGGGGAACTGCTCGACGTGGTCGATGCCTTCGGGCCCCATCGCGTTGCCGTCGTGGGTGACGATGAACCGGGCCGCCTTGCCGTCCGGTGACATCATCAGCTGCATACCGGTTTTGACGTCCTCGTTGTCGAACGCCTCCCTGGGAATGTAGAAGAAGTCGTCGCTGCGAGACCGGTCGAAGTCGTTGCCCACGTTGATCAGGTCGTAATACGTCTGGTCGGTCTGTGTGGTCTGCAGATGCGCCGGTCCGTAGTTGTTGGTGATCACGCCGAGCAGCGAACGACTGTCCGACATCATCCGCTCCAGTTGCGAGATCATCTGCGGCAGCAGCCGGTCGACGGCCTCGAAGGATGTGACGGCGTTGGAGATCTCGGCATCGAGGCTGTCGATACCGTCCAGTGAATCGAACAGCGAGCGCATCGCCCAGCACGCGGGGATGTTGAAACAGTGCGGCTCCCAGTAGAAGTAGTTCTTCAGCGGGCGCAGAAAATCGTCGAGGTTGGAAATGCCGGCGTTGACGTCGTCGGTGACCTGTTTGAGGTTCTCCAATGTGAGTACGGTGGAATGGAATTCGTCCGACAACTGCTGGGTCAGTCCGATCACCTGCTGCAGCACCTCGACCGAACGTTGTTGAATCTCGGCCTGCTTGTCGGTGTTCTCGTTCTGCAGCTCGTTGAAGGGCAGCTGCTGGCCGCTTCCGCTGCCCTGGGTGGTGAACAGGTACGGAATCGTCGCGTGCTCCAACGGGCGGCCCAGCGGTCTGGTGATGCTCTGCACCATCGCGACACCGGGCAATCGGATCAGGCTCTTGGCGACCCGATCCAACGAGATGAAGTCGGCCGAGTTGCGCATGTCGTGGTCGGACTCGATCATCAGCATCTCGCTGAACAACTTGCTCTGCGAGAAGTGGCGATCAGCGGCCTGGAAACCGAGATTGGCCGAGGCCGCGGCCGGTTGGTACGCACGGTCGTCGTAACTGACCCGATAGGTCGGCAGGAAGACCGCTCCGGCCAGGACAACAGCGCAGCTGGCCACCAAGATCGGCTTGGGCCAGCGCACCACGCTCGTCCCGATGCGCCGATACAGGTGGCCCTTGGTGACTCGTTTCGGATCGAACAGGCCGAACAAGCTGCCGAGAGTGAGCAACGACGGCGCCAGCGTCAGGGCCGCCGCGATGGTGAACAGCATGCTGATGGCGACGGCCGGTCCCATGGTGTGGAAGTAATCCAGGCGCGCCAGACTCAGGCAGTAACACGCCCCGGCGATCGTCAACCCCGAGCCGATGATGATCGGCGCGACACTTCGATAGGCGGTGTAATACGCGGCTTCTCGGCTCTCACCGGCCTGTCGGGCCTCCTGGTAGCGGCCGAGCAGGAATATCCCGTAGTCCGTTCCGGCGCCCAGTGTCAGCGCCACGACGATGTTCACCGCGAACGACGACAACGGGATGACGCCGAGGTGCCCGAGCGTGGCGATGACACCCTTGGCCACCAGCATCTCGATCAGGACGCTGACCAACGGCACCAGCAGGGAGGAAACCGAGCGGTAGACCATCAGCAGCATCAGCACGATCAGGATGATCGTCAGGATCGTGATGTTGTTCAGGCTGGAGTTGGCGATCTCCAGGGTATCCGCGGCCAGCGGTGCGGCCCCACTGACGTATACCTTCAGCCCGGGCGGCGGGGTGTCGTCGGCGATGATGTCGCGGACCGCCTGGACGGATTCGTTCGCCTGCAACTGCCCGATGTTCCCCGCGAGCCGCAACAACACGAATGTCGCTTTGCCGTCGACACTTTGGGCGCCCGCGGCGGTGATCGGCTTGCCCCACAGGTCCATGACGTACTGGACGTGCTCGGGGTCGTGCTTGAGCCGCTGCATCAGATCGTCGTAGTACCGGTGATCGCCGTCGTCGAGCGGCCGGTCGGCCTCCAGGACCAGCATGGTGAGGCTGGTGGACGTGGACTCCTGGAACTTCTCACCGATGCGCAGCATCGCGACCTGCGATGGCGCGTAGCTCGGGATCATCGAGCCGGCGAGCGCCTCGGCGACGCGCTCCACCTGCGGGACGAAGGTGTTGGTGCTGACTGCCACCAATGCCCAGAACACGATGATCGGCACGGCCAGGATCCGTACCGTTCGGGCGACGACGGGCCGGCCGTCCCGATGCATACTCACGCCGACTTCACCCGGCAGGTGACGTCCGCGTCGGAATGGGTCGACGATTGCTCGTCGCGCACAACGTCATTCACCAACATCCGGCAGCCCACCTCGCCACCGTCGACCTGCACCGAGATGCTGCCCGAGACCACGGTGAGCGTCGTCGTCTCGGTGTGCGTCCAGGGCAGCTCGGTGACATCGACCTTGTGGGGATGCCCGTCGATGTCGACGTAGCTCAGTATTCCGCCGTTGCCGAGGGACCCGAACACCTCGTAGGTGAGCCGCTTCGGCGTGAACTGCTCGGGCGCCTGCGCCGCCAGGACGGTCGGAACCGGCCCCGGCTCCGACATCTGGTGCACCTTCCACACCCCGAGCCCTCCGACCACGAGAGCGATGACGGTGACCAGCGGCAGCCATCCCTTGCCCAGGACGGTCCGGCCTCGTTGGCCGCGGCGCGCGCGACGGCCTCGGGTGCCCCGCCCGCTCACGGGTTGCTCGCCGATCATGACGGAAATATATATCGCATACAGGAACCATTACTCAAGACGTCCGCAGCACCTGGGCACACATTCACAGCAGGCTGACAGGCAGGAACTGAATGGCTGCGATGGCATAGAACACCGGTATTGGCGCGACTTCCGTGGGTGCGCCACTGCTGATGTCGCGACCGCGCACCAGGCGAGGGAGCGCTCAAATTGCTCAATTTACTTCCTGTCAATGATATAAATGAGCCGTGACCGGCACCCCCACCGACAGCAGCGTGGAAGCGATTTCGGCGATGCTCGTGGCGAGCGCCGATCTGATGTGGCGCCACCTCGCCGATCGCAAGGGATTGAGCGCGAGCGCGACGCTGGTGCTGGTCCGCCTCAACCGGGAGGGACCGATGCGGGTCACCGCCCTCGCCGAGGCGGAAGGGGCGAGCCAATCGGGCATGACGCAGCTGGTACAACGTCTGGAAAGCCAAGGGCTGCTGGAACGTTGTAGCGATCCCGACGATGGACGGGCGTGCCTGGTGAAGGTCAGCGAGGGTGGCCGCCGGCTGTGGGAGGAACGTGCCGTCGTCCGCAAGCAACGCATCGCCGAACTGTTGGCCGCGTTGCCGGAGGATGACCAGACGACACTGTGGCTGGCCGCGCAAGTCGCGGCCCGGCTGGTCGATCAGATGCGCGAGATCGCCGACGCTCCGGACATCGCCGGCGACTAGGGTGATGCCACAGACCTTCACCCGTCGACGATCACACCGGCCACCGTCGCAGCGAACCCCGGAAATCTCGTGGTTCTCGACCGCACCGGTGCTACGTCGACGCCGATCCCCAGGAGGCGAACGCAATGGCCATGGACGGCTCAGTCACGGTGCGGATGCCCGCGCCGGCAGACCAGATCTGGGACCTCATCTCCGACGTCCGTAACACCGGGAAGTTCTCGCCGGAGGTGATGGAAGCCGAGTGGCTCGACGGTGCGACCGGCCCCGCGCTCGGCGCGCGGTTCCGCGGGCACGTCAAGCGCAACGAGATCGGGCCGATCTATTGGACGACGTGCAAGGTGACGGCGTGCGAACCGGGGCGCGAGTTCGGCTTCGCGGTCCTGGTCGGGGACCGGTCGGTCAACAACTGGCACTACCGGTTGGAGCCCGCCGGAACCGACACCGATGTCACCGAATCCTTCCGGATGACACCAGGAGCGTTCACCGCCGTGTTCTCACTTCTGGGTGGGCAGCTCCGTCGTCGTCGCAACATCCGCGACATGCGCAAGACCCTGGAACGGATCAAGGCGGTCGTGGAGGGCTCGGAGCAATAGCAGCCAGGGCGCTGGTCCCCGTGGCGATGCCAAGCGGCATTTAGTTATGCTTATTATTGCTTAGGCATACATATCGGGGCCGGATCACCGGCGCCCGGACATCGGGACATCACGCGGTCGGGAGTGATGTGACCAGGCCACTGGTCATCATCGAGGAGATCGGCATGACGGCACTCATCCCCCCGCCTCTCGACCTGCGCTCTTTGCAGCCCGCCGAGCCGCTGCCGCGGCGTCGCAGGCTCATCCCCCGGTCACGCCGAGGCAAGGCGGCCATCGCCGGTGGACTGGTGGTGCTGCTCGTCGCCGGACTGCTCGGCGCGACGTACCGCGCTTCGCCGGGAGGCACGTTGTGGGGCGTCCAGAAGTCGATCTTCCCCGACCACGCGCAAGAGGTGGCCTTGACCGCTGTCGTCGACGACCTGAAGAAAGCGCAAGACATTCTCGGGAGCGGACAGCAACCCACACCGGATCAGTTGACCGACGCGCGCACGGCACTCAATCAGGCCAAGAAGAGCCTGGACTACGTGTCCCCATCACCTCAACGCACCAGCCTGCAGAACCTCTATTTGCAGCTGACACAACAACTTCTGCAGTACACACCCGATACGGTCCAACGCCTGACGGCGCTGCCGGTGCCACCTCCAGCGCCCCAGGCACCCGACGCGGCACCGACCAGCGCGGCCGCGCCAACCTGGGGGTACACGACCCAGAGCGCCGACGAGTTCATTCCGCCCCCACCCGATGTTCCGGCCGCCCCACTGGCGGACTGGCCCCAGCCGGTCGATCCTCCGTTGACACCCAACCTGGGGTACCTGGGTTATTACGATCCATCCTGGAACCAGCTCTACGGCTACGACCGCAACGACTGGTACAACTACGACCTCGGTGGCTACAACCAGTACGGCTTCGACTTCCTTGGTTACGACCGGTGGGGCTACGACCGCTGGGGATACGACCGGTGGGGCTATGACCGCTGGGGATACAACTGGGCCGGCTACAACTGGGCGGGCTACGACCGCCAAGGCTGGGACCGCAACGGCTGGAACGAATGGGGTCAAAGGCGCGACTACCCAGGTGACCCGCGCAGGCGGGACTGGTACGACCGCCACCATCCGTACAGGCAGTACTACCAGTGGAAGTTCCACATCCACGATCCGGTGTACCGGCGCACGCAGTGGAACAAGGCCCACGGCTTCAACCCGGATCGGTACCGAGACTGGAACCGGCACCGGGATTGGCACAATCCGCGCCACCGCGACTGGGCGCCTCCTCGTCCAGTCGTCAACGTGGACATCCACGTCTCGCTGCCGGTGGTGAACCTGAACGCCTCACTGTCGCAGTTCATCTCCAACGACAAGGCGACAGCTACGGCTCGGCCGCTGATGAAGAGCCTCGCCGACAAATCCGCGCGTGACTTCGCCGATGAACTGACCCCGCGGCACTACACCCTCACCGGGCCGCCGCTGGAGTCGGCGCTACGTAAGCAGCCCGACACAGTCACCGCAAACCGCGAGACATCAGTTGCCCCACCGGCTTTGACAGCACCTGCGCCTGCGGCTCCGCCGTCGAAGGTGTCACCGGAGTTCACTGCGCCCAAACTTGAACCGGTGCCCGCCTACACACCGCCCACGGCCGACGAACCGCGGGAAAAGCGGGAGCCGCGACCGGACAACGTTTCGCCGGGAACCGACTCCGATCCGTCCTCCGGGAAGACTGCGATCCCGCCAAAAGCAGGCGACCCCGACCACGGCGGGGCCCTGCCGCCCGAGTTGAGGCCGGAGACCCCCGATACTCCTGCGGAGGCCACGTCGCCGAAAATGGAGAGCCCACCCAACCCTGCGGTGACACCTCCCCATGAGGACTCGTCGCCGCACCCGGACAATCCCGTTCGTGAGACGCCGGCCGCGCCGGAGCCACCCGCACAGGAGGCCCCGGCTCAGGAGGAGCCACCCCGGCAGCGGACGGCTCCAGAATCACCGGCACAGCCTCCGGTCCGGGAAAAACCGCAGCAGCGGAGCACACCGGAACCGCCAGCGGAGGCTCCCGTCACGCAGGCCCCGGTTCAACAAGCCCCCGCCCCTGAGGCGCCGGTCAAGCAAGCGCCGGCGCCTGAGGCCCCGGCGCGCGAGGCGCCCCAAAGGCAGGACCCGCCCTCATACGAGGCACCCGTTCGGCAAGCACCGCCCGTGCGCGAAGCGCCCGCTCGGCAAGATCCTCCGAGACAGGCACCGCGCGCACACGAGGCGCCACGAGGGGATTCGGGGCCTCGTCAGGCGCCCGAGCAGCCGAAGTCAAAGGGGCCCAAGTGTTCATCATTTCCGATGTGTTGAGGCCCGGCTTCTAGCCGTTCATGGTCCGATGCGGATCGGCGCCGGATTCCACAGGCCGCTGCGAGTGGCGGTGCCGAGGTCGAGGTTGGCTTCGGGCGCATCGACGATGGGGGTGAAGCGACGCAGGGAGCCCCAGTCTCGTCCCCAGTCCCGGGACAGATAGGTGGGCATGACCTGAGCGCGTAACAGGAGGTCGGTGATTCCCAGCGGACCGCCGTTGTCACCGCTCTGCCAGGTGTCGGGCATCTCGACCTTGGCCGGGTAGTCCGGGGAAATCCGGTATTTGGGGACTTGAGTGACACCATTGGCATGCAGCATGGGTTGCTGGCAAGGGAACACCAATCCCACGGCCCAGTCCAGCAGAACCGGTTCAGTGGACCCCAAATACTCTTGCACCGACCGCAATTCGGGCATTCGCGGTGGTGTGACGGCCACCCAGTCACCAACGTTGAGTGAACGGTCGTCGGCAATCACCCGGACGAAGCGGGCATCGGCGGGAATCTCGGCGCGGGGGAAACGCAAGTTACGCCAAGCGGGTTGCGGGCCGATGTCATATGGGGTCAGCCGGCCACCGGGCACCGGGGCGCCGTCGGGTCCGGGTGTCCCGTACTCGAGGGCAACGGTTTGCGCTGCGGTGTGCCCGGACAACACGCTGTTTCCGGTGATGGTGCCGGCGGCGGTGATCACCACGAGCGGGTGGTCTTTGTCTGCAGCAGGCAGTTGATACCACGCCGAGGTCAACGTGCTGACTTGTTGGGGGCCGGCGGTGAAGCTGGCCGCGACCGGTACCCGCGCGGGATCCAGGTTGTAGGGCACCACGACGCTGGACCCGTTGACCCCGGGCCGGTCCAAGGCGGTGGGGGCATCCCAGTCGTAATCGGTTCCGGACTTGGGCTGGCTCTGCCAGATCGCCTCGGCCAGTGTGTGTTCGGGTACTCCGTCGGGGCTGAAGCCGATGGATTCGCTACCTCCCAGCGGCCCCAGTGCGCCGTACCGTCCGGGCAGAGCGGTCAGGAAGCCGATGTTGGGGTCGGGTTCGACGAGGACGTCGTCGGCGAGCCCGCACCCGCCGGCCAGCTCGCGCAGGTTGGCCCACCCGTTGGAGTAGCTGGGGTACTCCTTGATCGCTCCGGTCAGCATCGAGCCGGCCGATACCACCACCATGAGCCCCGCCGCGACCGGCACGGGTGCGGTAGTCACGACGCGGATCAACCGCGTTTCGGGACGCGTCGGCGCGGCCATGTGCAACCAACCGGCATAGCCGGCGGTCAGCAGACTCAAGGCGAAAAGGACGGCGCTGGCGGTGACCGGCCCCCAGTGCGGACTGCTGTCGTTGAACGGCACTCCGTAGCTGGATACGTACCAGTAGCCATTGGTGGATGCGAAACACAAAGCGAGAACGAAAATTACGGTCGCCGCGAAGGCCACCCGGTTGCGCGCCGACCGCAGCACCGTCGGCCCCAGCAGTACGGTCGCCACCGCGGCCATGGCGGCGCCCACGGCGGCAAACAGCCCGAAATGGTGGATCCACTTTGTCGGCGCGAACGTCAGCAGGAACAGGGTGGCGAAGATGACACCCATCAACCGCCACACCGGGCCGGTGGCAATCCCCGGAATCCGCTTGCGCCGCAACAACAACAGTATCGACGGGAACAGACACGCCATCGTGATCAGAATTCCGAAACGCCGAGACAGGGCGGCGTCGGTGGTCGGCAACACCAGATAGAAGTAGCGCAGGTTCTCGGTGTACCAGGGCTGAGCGGGGCCGATGGTGGTGCGCAGTGCCGTGGCCTCGCGCACCGCGGCGATGGTCTGGTCGGCGAAGATCACCGTCAGTACGACGACCCCGGCCGCCGCCAGCGGCAACAGCACCGGCCAGATCCCAACCGTTTTCGCGCGGGCGACGATGATGCGCAGGATCGGGCGCCCGCCTGCCAGCAGGACGGCGACAGCGATGATCCCCGTGGGCTGGATCCCGAGCGTGAATGCGGCGACGACAATCGCGAGCCCTACCGGGGTGGCACGGCGGGTGATGATGGCGCGTTCGACGAGCACGTAGGTGATCAGAGCGCCGGTGGCGATCTGGCCTTCGGGCCGCAGCCCGTTGTTGAACGGCATCCACGCTGCGATGAACACCAGCGCGGCCGCCCACACCGCCACGCGGTTGCCTGCCACCGCTGGACCGAGCCTGGGCAGCACTTCACGGGAGAGCAGCAGCCAGCACACCAACGCGCAGATCAGATCCGGCAGACGCAACCACAGGCTGGCGTGGCTGACATGGGTCATGGCGGCGATCAGTTCGTAGTACCAACCGAACGGGTCCTCGGGACTGCCGAACCAGCGGAAGTAGTTCGCCATGTAGCCGGCATGGCTGGCGGTGTTCGCCATGCCGAACTGATAGCCGTCATCCGAGGACCCCGCGCCGGCGACGAACCAGAACACCGACACCGCGATCACGGTCGCGTCCACCCCGTTGAAGTAGCGCCAACGAGCGGGAACGAGTCGGCGCCCGCGGCGCCCGTCGAGACGGTCCAGGCGCCACAATGCCAGCAGCCCAACGACAGTGCCCAGAATTCCGGCGAGCATCGCCACCGTTTTCAGCGGTGACGGCGAGCTGGTGAAGCGGGTGTCGATCGTCGCGGACAGGGTCAGTCCGGGCGGGGCCGGACCAACCAAATCGGTGAACACCCCCACGATCTGGGGCCGTAGGTTCGGGTCGGCGTATCCGCCGCGCAGTGTCGTGCCAGTGTCGGGATCGGTGAGTCCGCTCACCGTGGCGAACGTGCCCGCCGTCGATGAGGACACGTCGAGCCGTTGACAGGCCGGATCCGCCGTGCGGTTGCGTGGCACGCTGAGAATGACCACATTGCGTGCGATCACGTCGACGCGTTGTGCGGTGGCCGTCACGAACAATCCGTTGAGCATGGCCTGTTTGCCGGCCGCCGGCGCCGTTCCCAACACCAGCTCAGCCGCATTCGGCATCTCGCGAATCACGGTGCACGGCACCGAAGCGGTCATCGATACCGGCGTCAACGACATCAGTGGTGCGGTGACACTGCCCAGCTGCCCGGCTTGAGGCCAATTGAGCGTCGCGGTGGTCTGCACGACCGGCAGCACCGGGATCAGGACACTGGCGACAAACCCCACCAGCCCGGCGACGATCGCCACCCATCGGGTCACCCGTAATGGTCGGCGCGGTTGAGCCGCCGGCCCGTCAACGGGTGCACCGTCGGCGACAGAGGTGGCGTCGCGCACCAGGCTCACCGGGCCACCCCGGCCCTCGTGTTCGCGCGCACCGCACCATCAGTATCCGAAGCAACTGTTACAGTCAAGTGTGCCGCGGCCGTTCGACCACGCCAAACGTGAAGAACTACTGGCCACTGCGGGCGCGATCTTGGCGCGCACCGGCGTGGTCGATACCTCGCTGCGCGAGCTTGCGTCGCAGATGGGAACCAGCGCTCGGATGCTGGTCTATTACTTCGGCAGCAAGGAGCACCTCACCCTCGAAGTCCTGAACCGCCAGCAGCGTGCGGCGATACCGCGGACCGAGGAGTTAGATCTTCCGGACTCGATTGCAGCGCACCGAAAATGGTGCTTCGAGGACTGGTATGCGTGCACGCGCGGTGAACGCCGAGACAGTCTCCGGATCGTGCTGCAGGTCTTTGGTGCCGCATGCGGGGTCGACAGCGCCTATCGCGAATATACCTGGGACACACTGTCCTTGCTGACCCGCAACTCCAAGGCCCGCCTGCAAGCACTCGGTATGCCTGCCCACGTCGCCGAAACCCGTTCACGTATCGCGCTGGCGGCGTTCCAGGGCTTCATCATCGAGTTCTTCACCGCTCCCGATCCGGCCTTCGTCGACGACACCTTCGCCAGATTCGTCGACGAATTCCTGCTCGCACCGTTCGATGCCGAAGACCCAGCGGGCTCCCCCGATGCCACCGATTCGCCGCCCGCCGACTAGCATGAATCGTCCCTGTGGGTTTTTTCGACACCTATTCCGATAGGTCCCTCGCCCCCGTAGCTCAGGGGATAGAGCACGGCTCTCCTAAAGCCGGTGTCGCAGGTTCGAATCCTGCCGGGGGCACCAAGCACGTTGTATGACGTCGGGTCCCCCACCGCCATTTGCCTCACGTCGCCTTGGGCCTGAGCACCCACGCCGGAACCCAGTGCGTGACGGTCTTGCTCTCGGCGCCGTACCGCACGGCGTAGGTGACCAGGCCCCACCACTGGCCTTGCTCGCACAACGCCCAGCAAGTGAGTCTGCCTTCGACGACTCGCGCCATCTGGATGCCGCACGGGTGATAGCGGCCGAGCGAGTGAGGCTCGCGGGGAAACAAAGCCACCAGATCGATCAGGACGGTGGCCGGTGGCCGGACGACGCGGAACACGTCGCGGACCGGCTGACCGCCGTATCCGATGGCCTGCATATCGCCCACGTATCGATCATATGTTCGAATGACGTCCCCGTTGCGCGAAGGTCACTCTTCCCCGATTTTGTCGGCGAGCGCCAGTAGCGTCAGCAGCAGATTGGCGCTTGAGGGGGATGACGAGTGAACCGCACCGTGCAGTATTGGCGGCTTCTGCAGCCGGACGGCACTCCGCTGGCCGGTGAGTTTCCGGCCGAGCAGGTGGTGCATCGGCTCACCCGGGCCGAGGCCGACGGCCTCAACCGCTACCGCCGCTGCCCCGACGGGATGCTGCTCATCGCCCACGGCACGGACGACAGCCGGATGATGATCCTCGACAAGGTGCGTCGGGAGAACCTGCCCAGCATCGGTAGCGCGGCCGGCGCCCGGCGGGCCATCGGTCTCACCCCGGACGAGGGTCTGCTGGAACCGACATATTGTCTGTTCGGTGAGCGCAACATCGTTGCCATGCTGACAAGCGGTGACGGCCCGCGGGCGCGGCGGCTCGTCGACTATCTGGAACACAAGCTCGAGATCGAGGTCGGGATCGAGCCGGTACTGACCCAGAACCTCGACCAGGCGCTCGATGAGATGAGCGTGTCCAGGATCGACGTCGCCATCCCGGCGACTCGCATCAACCGCGAGCTGGTGGGTGGCGACTGGGTTCAGGCGCTCGACGGGGCCCGCGCGCTGGCCCAGGACGGTGTCGTCCGCATCGGAATCTCGGTGGGCCGTCGGGGTACCGGGGCCCAGAAGGATGCGATCCGCCGGCGGTTGCGCGAGCTGGTCGACAACCTACGGGGCTCCGGCGCGCTGTCGGAGTTCGAGAGTGCGCGCGTCGTCGGGTCCATCAGTGGCACCCCACAGTCGGTCGACCTTCTCGAAGACAGGTTCGTGGAGCGGACCGTGGTGGATGCCGACCGCCTGAACGATCCGGTCCGGTCAACCGCATATGCGCGAGAGCTGTTGCGGCAGTCGCTGACTCGCAACCATGACTATCTCTTGTCGGCTGTGGCGGCGGTTCCCGGTGCACCCGCACCGTATGCCGACACCTTCATAGAAGCGCCCGGCGATGAACGCGAATAAACGCCCGGTCGTACCGTTCAGCCTGCGAGAAAGGCTGCAGCACAACTGGGTTCGCCATCAGTGGGTGGACTGGCTGCTCGCCCTGGTCGTGGTCAGCGGGTGGCTGGCGTTGGGGCGGGCCGGTTGGTTGCCGTGGGCCCTGACCGAGGTTCCGCACGACACCCGCCGCACCGTGTATCAGGTGGTCGCGACGGTGGCGGCGACGATGGGCGGGTTCACGCTGACCAGCATCTCCATTCTGGTCAACCTGCTGCGCGCTCCGATGACCACGGTCGACAAGCTCCTACCCGCCGACGACAAACGCAGGGTGGGCACCGCATTCGTCGCGGCGTTGCCGACCCTGTTCACGTTGTTCGCCGCAGCGCTTGTCGGGCTGACCACCGACGCCAATCTCGACGACGGCTATTGGTGGATTCAGGCGGCCATCGTCGTCGCAGCTGTCGCGGCCGTGGCGTCGCTGGCGCGGGTCGTGTGGATCCTGCGGCGCCTGCTCGCGTTGTCGTCGGACGGATAAACCGCAGGGCGCTCAGTTGCCCACGAGGGAACGCCCACTGGCCTGCCAGGCTTTCATGCCACCGTCCAGTTCGACCACATCGGTATAGCCCAACGACTTCAGGGTCTCGGCGGCAGTCGCGCTCATGGGTCCGGTTCGGCAGTAGATCGCAATCGTGGCACCGCGATCGCTGGGCAGCCGGTCCGATTGCTCGGCGACCCGGTCGAATGGAATCGACAGGTCGGTACCGGGGATGTCGCCCTGGTAAGGCACGTGGACGTTGACCGTCAGCGTGTCGAATTCTCCTATGGTGGTGGCGAATTCGTCAGCATCGACCAGTCGATGGTGCGCAATGTTCGCCGCGCCGGATTCGAGGGAACCGGCAGACGGCCGGTCGGTTGATGCGCCGCACGACGCCAGAGCCACCGCGGCGACGATGGCCGCCCCTCCTGAGCACATCCGCTTGAACATGCCGAAATCATACCCCTAGGGGGTACTTGCACGTGGCACTTCGCCAGTGCTACGGTCGCCGTGTCACATACCCCCTAGGGGTATCAACGAAAGGAGCGGGACGATGACAGCTTCCTCGACGCAGGTCGATTGGCATTTGCGCGGAGAATGGTTCGACGTGTGCAGCTGCAAGCTGCCTTGCCCGTGCAGCTTCGCTCAGGAGCCGACGCACGGAGATTGCTTGTTCACCCTGGTCTGGCATGTCCGCGAAGGACACTACGGCGATACCGATTTGGCGGGCCTCACCGTGATCGCGCTCGGTGAGTTCGCCGGCAACATGTGGATCGGCGATCCGAACGCGACGATGAAGCTCATGTTCTACATCGACGAAAAGGGTGACGCGGCTCAGCGTGATGCACTCGAGCGCATCTTCACCGGCAAGGAAGGCGGCTGGCCGGCCGAATTCGCCAGCCTGATCGAGGAACTGCGTGGCATCGAATACGCGCCGATCACTTTCGAGGCCGCCGATGATCTGGCCTTCTGGCGTGCCGAGATTCCCGGCAAGGTCGACCTGCGGGTGGAAGCCCTGACCGGGCCGACGGCCGACCCGAATCGCCGGGTGACCACAACCAATGCCCCCGGCGCCGAGGTCGGTCCGGGCCAGGTCGCGACCTGGGGCGTCGTCAAGGAGGACTACGCCGTGGGCTTCGACTGGTCACATGAGCACAGCGGTGACTCGAGTAAGCACTTCCCGTTCGACTGGCGACCCGGGTCCGCGGATGCGGGCTCCGGCGCGGCGAACGCGGAAGCACAGGCCTCCTGCACCTGCGGCTGCTGAGTCGGTGACCGAAAGCCGGGCGGAGGCACCTGAAGCCTCCGCCCGGCTTCGGGCCACGACGCTTCGCCGGAAGTGCGTCAGTTCAATCCGTTCGACAAGATCATGGATTCCCCGGTCTTGAGCCTGCCCCGATCCGACACCAGGTACAGCACCGCATCGGCGACGTCTTGCGGCTCAAGCAAACCCGGCCGTGGCCTCCCCTGGGCGAACATCTCCTCGACATCGTCGAGGCCCGGATTCTCCAGATCCGGCCGGATCATCTTGTAGGTCGCCGGGTTGTGGATCATCGGGGTATTCACCCCGGACGGCAGCACCGCATTGACCGTGATGCCGAACTCGGCAACCTCATATGCGACCGATTTCACCAGCGCCACCACCCCGGCCTTGGCCGCCGCATAGTGACCGGAGTTGGTGGCTCCGGTACCCGCCACAATCGACGACGTCGCGACGATCCGCCCGGCCCGACGCTCGATCAGATGCGGCAGCACCGCCCGGAAGGTGTTGAACACCCCGGTCAGGTTGATGTCGATCATGGTCTGCCACCGCTGCTCGTCCATGGTTGCGATCGGGCCGCTACTGGCGATCCCGGCGTTGGCCAGCACGACGTCGATTCCGCCGAACTGCGCGACTGCGGCATTCGCCACTGACTGCATGGCCGCCAGGTCGCGAACATCGGCGGTCACCGCCAGGCAGCACCGCCCGAGCGCGGACACCTCCTGCACGGTCCGCTCCAGATCCGCCGGTGTGGGCAACGGATAGTCGACCGATTCGACCGGCGCGACGATGTCGCACACCACGATGTCGGCGCCTTCGCGCGCCAGCGTCGTGGCATGCGCTCTTCCCTGCCCGCGGGCCCCTCCGGTCACCAGAGCCGTCTTGCCATCCAGCGCTCCCACGAATACCCCTCCTGTAGTTCGGCCTACAGATGCAGACCACGAGCGGCGGCAAAACTCGTCGACGCGCACCGTCGCACCACCGGACTCACGTGTCACACAACCCGGCTGGCAACACACCGAGAAGTCGTCAGCGAGCCTTCTTCGGCCCGGCAAATGAATGCAATGGCCTGACCGGGGAGAGTTCCTTGAGAGCAAATCCGCTGCACCGTGAGGTCCCAGGGGGTTTTCAGGAATATCGTGAGTTGTACTAATGTTATCTACAGACGGGGGTCTTCAGCTCACACACAGCTAACAACCCGGAGGCGAGAAAGATGCGTTCGAAACTGATCAAAGCCGCTGCAGTCGGGCTGGGTACGTTGGCCGTGCCGGTCGGCGTGGCAGTCGCGGGTGCAGCGCCGGCATCGGCTGGTCCCGAGATCTGCGCAACCGGTCCGTACGGCTACGTACAGGCTTGCGTCGAAGGTCCCGGCTGGGGTCGCTGGAACGGGTGGGACAACGGTTGGCACGGTCGTGGCCACGGCCACGGGCACGACGACTGATTCGGCTTTAACCACGGGTAACGCCGTGGCGGGATCCAAGGATGGATTTCCGCCACGGCGTTATTCGTTTCAGGATCTCGAGTCGCTCTCTTAGTTGTAGTAGCGTCGCCGCCATGGAGGACGTCTGGATTCTCGGCGGCTATCAGAGCGATTTCGCGCGCAATCTCACTCGTGAGCATGTCGACTTCGCCGGCCTCACCCGCGAGGTCGTCGACCGCACGTTGGACAACGCCGGCGTCGACGCCGCCGGCATCGGCGTCGTGCATGTCGCAAACGCCTTCGGTGAACTGTTCGCCGGCCAGGCCCACCTCGGTGCCATGCCGGCCACGGTGCATCCCGACCTGTGGGGCACCCCCGCTTCCCGGCATGAGGCCGCATGCGCGTCGGGCAGCATCGCGATCCTGGCGGCCGTCGCCGACCTGCGCTCAGGCGCGTACGGCAGTGCCCTGGTCATCGGAGTGGAGCTGGAGAAGACAGTGCCCGGCGATACCGCGGCGGCCCACCTGGGCACCGCTGCCTGGACCGGCTATGAAGCCGACGGCACCAGGTTCGTCTGGCCGTCGATGTTCTCCGACGTCGCCGACGAGTACGACCGGCGCTACGGCCTGGACGCCGAGCATCTGCGTGCCATCGCCGCGCTGAACTTTCGCAACGCCCGGGCCAACCCGAACGCCCAGACCCGGGGCTGGACGGTGCCCGACCCGATAGAGGATGACGATGCGACCAATCCGTTGGTGGAAGGCCGGCTGCGCCGCTTCGACTGCAGCCAGATGACGGACGGCGGAGCGGGGCTGGTGCTGGTCAGCGACAGCTTTCTGCGCGCGCATCCACACGCCCGGCCGATCGCCCGCATCGACGGCTGGGGCCACCGCACCGTCGGCCTCGGTCTGCGCCAGAAACTTGACCACAGCGCCGATGATCCCTATCTGCTGCCACATGTCCGTGACGCGGTGCTCGATGCCTTCTACCGGGCCCAGGTGGCTCTCGATGACGTCGACGGGTTCGAGGTCCACGACTGCTTCACCCCCAGCGAGTACCTCGCCATCGACCACATCGGGCTGACCGGTCCCGGCGAATCCTGGAAGGCCATCGAGAACGGCGAGATCGAGATCGGGGGCCGGCTGCCGATCAATCCCAGCGGCGGCCTCATCGGTGGCGGCCACCCGGTCGGTGCCTCCGGAGTGCGGATGCTGCTCGACGCCGCCAAACAGGTCAGCGCCGACGCGGGGGCGTATCAGATCGAGAACGCAAAGACCTTCGGCACCTTGAACTTCGGCGGCAGCACCTCAACCACTGTCAGCTTCGTCGTCACGGCAGGCAAGGAGTAGGCATGCACACCGAGATCGTGACCAAATTCCTGTCCACCCTGCCCGAGGATGACACCCACCCCTACCGCACCGGGGCGTGGCGTCCGCAGACCACTGAATTCGACGCGGATGACCTACGGGTCGTCGACGGTGAGATCCCTTCCGACCTCGACGGCGTCTACCTGCGCAACACCGAGAACCCGCTGCATCCGGCGTTGCAGACCTACCATCCCTTCGACGGGGACGGAATGTTGCACATCGTCGGCTTCCGCGACGGAAAAGCGTTCTACCGCAACAGGTTCATCCGCACCGACGGCTTCCTGGCGGAGAACGAGGCGGGCGGGCCGCTGTGGCCCGGTATCGCCGAGCCCGTCGAACTGGCCCGGCGCGACCACGGCTGGGGCGCCCGCACGCTGATGAAGGACGCCTCGAGCACCGACGTGACGGTGCATCGTGGCGTAGCGCTGACCAGCTTCTACCAGTGCGGCGACCTCTACCGCGTCGACCCCTACACCGGAGACACGCTGGGCAAGCAGGATTGGGGTGGAGCCTTCCCCACCGCTTGGGGCGTATCGGCGCACCCCAAGGCCGACGACGCCACCGGTGAACTGCTGTTCTTCAATTACGGCAAGCAGGCGCCCTACATGCACTACGGCGTGGTGGACGCCGACAACCGGCTGGTGCACTACATCGACGTAGAACTGCCCGGACCGCGGCTGCCCCACGACATGGCATTCACCGAAAACTACGTGATTCTCAACGACTTTCCGCTGTTCTGGGACGCCGAGTTCCTGAAGAACAATGTGCACCTGCCAAAGTTGCACCGCGACATGCCGTCCCGGTTCGCGGTCCTCCCCCGACGCGGCACGGCCGCCGACGTCAAGTGGTTCGAGGCCGATCCCACCTACGTGCTGCACTTCACCAACGCCTTCGAGGACGGCGACGAGATCGTGCTCGACGGATTCTTCCAGGGCAACGCGGCACCCGCACTGGCGCTCGACAAGATGCAGACCAGGCTGCACCGCTGGCGGTTCAACCTCGTCACCGGGCAGACCCGGGAGGAGCAATTGTCGGACAGCATCACCGAATTCGGCATGATCAACTCCCGCCACGCCGGACGCGACTACCGCTACGCCTATGCCGCCACGGGCAAGCCGGGCTGGTTCCTGTTCGATGGATTGGTCCGCCACGACCTGCACACCGGTTCCGAACAACGCTATGCCTTCGAGGACGGGGTGTACGGCAGCGAGACGGCCATGGCCCCGCGAGTGGGCAGCCGCGATGAGGACGACGGCTACCTGGTCACCATCACCACGGACATGAACGACGACGCATCCTATTGCCTCGTGTTCGACGCGGCCCGGGTTACTGATGGCCCGGTGTGCAAACTCGCTCTGCCGGAACGTGTTTCCAGCGGCACCCACGCCACCTGGGCGCCGGGCGACGAGCTGCGTCGTTGGCTGGTGCGTGACTGACGCAGCACTGCCGGGCGGCGCCACGAACGCCGTCGGGCAGATGCTGGCGCTCGCCGGCGACGAATGGACGTTGCTGGTGATGCAACAGGCCCTGCTGGGCGCCACCCGTTACGGGCAGTTCATAACCAGGCTGCCGATCTCCAACTCGGTACTGACGCGCCGCCTGGCTTCTCTCACCGAAGACGGTCTGCTGCAACGTCACCGCTATCAGGAGCGCCCGCCACGGGACGAATACCTCACCACGCCGCGCGGGCGGGCGCTGTGGCCGGTGCTGGTGTCGATCTGGGAGTGGGAACGCCACTGGGTTTCCGAGCATCGTGAGTCACTGCCCCGGATGCGTCACCTGGCCTGTGGCGCGGATTTCACGCCGGTTCTGACGTGCGGAGAGTGCGGGGCGCCAACCACTTCCGGTGAGGTGACCGCCGCGTGGGGACCCAGTGGCGGGTGGCGGCGATCGCTGCCCGCGGTGAAGACCCGGCGACGCTCCGAGGATGATCGGCGCGATTCCCCGTCCGGTCTGTTCCCCCAGACCATGAGCGTGCTGGGAAACCGGTGGGCGTTCGCCATCCTGGTGGCAGCGTTCACCGGCACCAGCCGGTTCTCCGAGTTCCAACGGGTGCTGGCCGCTCCGCCGGCATCGATCGCCGACCGCCTCCAGACGTTCCGGGACAACGGAATTCTCTCCACCTCCGACGGCGGCCCCGAATACCGGCTGACGTCGAAAGGGTCCGCATTCCTACCCGTGCTGGTGACGGCACTGGCCTGGGCGCAGCGGTCGTTCCCGGCCGTCGAAGGCCCCGCCGTGATCCTCACGCACAACGGTCCCGGGCACGCCTTCTCCCCGGTGCTCAGGTGCGATGGTTGCGGAGATCGGCTCACCGGCGCGACGGTGTCCGCCGTCGAATCGCCATGACCAGTGCCGCCGACAGTGCGAGTGCGGTCAGGGCAACGGTGGTCCACACGGGGCCGAGGTTTCCCACCCTGGCGCCCAGCGAGGCTGCGGCCAACGCCGGACCACAGGTGGCCCCGATGTTGAGCGCCGCCGTCGCATACGAGCCACCCATCGTCGGGGCGCCGGACGCCGCGTACAGAACGCGGGCAATGAGTGTGCTCCCGACGGCGAAGGCCGAGACTCCCTGGAGAAAGACCAGGAACAGCAACGGCGCCGGATGAGCCGCCAAGGCGGCCAACATGATCCAGCCGAGAAGCAACAGCGGGCCGCCCACCGCGATGATCAACCGGGGACGACGGTCCGAGAACCGGCCGGCCACCGTCACGCCGATGAACGAGCCGCACCCGAAGATCGCCAACGCCACCGGCACCCAAAGCTCTCCCATACCGGCGGTGTCGGTCACGATGGGCGCCAAGAATGTGAAGGTGGCGAATGTGCCGGCATTGACGAGGGCGGCCAGCAGCATCGTCGATGCCAGGGCCGGTGTCTTGAGTGCAGCCAGCTCGGCACTGAGCGCAGGGGCATCACCGACGCGGCTCGAATTCAGTTCCGAGCGACCGCAAATCCCGTGCAGAATGCCGAGAGCGGCGGGAACACAAAGCAACGCGATCGCCCAGAACGTCGCGCGCCATCCCAACAGCGCACCGAGCATCGCCCCGCCCGGCACGCCCGCGATGGTGGCCGCCGTCGTACCGCCGAGCAGCACCGACAGCGCCCGCCCCTTGCGATCCGGCGCGACCAGTGTGGTGGCGGTGCTCAGCGCGACTGCCAGGAATCCCGCATTGGCAAGCGCGGCGATCACCCGGGTGACGAAGAGGACCGAAAAGGTGGGCATCACCGCACTGATCACGTGACAGAGCCCGAAGATCACCACGCAGCCGAGCAGGCTCGTCCGGGCGGGCCACCGGCGGGCGAGTGCCGCCATGACCGGCGCGCCGATGACCATCCCGACGGCGAAAGCCGAGGTGAGTAGGCCGGCAGCGCCGACTGTGACGCCGAGACCGACGGCGATGTCCGGAACCAGTCCGGCGAGCATGAATTCCGAGGTGCCCATGGCGAAGACCGCCACGGCAAGTAGGTACAGAGCAAGAGGCATCGAGGACTCCGAGGCAAGAGAACGGACAGGAGACGTCTCGTCACCACGGCCAGCACCCGACCGGCGCGAAAGAACCGAAGAGTCAGTGATTCAGGGGGCTGACGGTGTGACCGAAAGCCCCCAACTCGTGCGCCTCAGGGCTCGACATGCCGCCACCCTACTCAATGCCCGGGACGGGCGCGCAACCGAATTTACTTCGCGGCGCTCACTGTGAGCCTCTAAAAAGAGGTTGCTGACGTCGGTGCCGACCCGAGCCGGCGACTGTCAGGCGCACACGCGGGGACAGGTCTGTCCGGGGATGGAGAGCGGGGGCCGAATTCGTACGGCGCGACGGCCGCCGTCACACCATGGCCATCGCGCCGGCGTACCGGCCACACCCGATTCCAGGAAGTTGACATGCACAAACCAGTCGAAAACACACCAAAAATATTCTGGCACTCTCCTACGTCGAGTGCTAATATCGGCGTTGCACAGTGATTGGCTGCCTGCCAGGGTGGCGGGCTCTGAGACGTTACGGGAGGTGAATTGCTGTGCTTCGTTTTGATCCGTTCAGCGACCTTGATGTGTTGACCAGGAGTTTGCTGACAGGTGATTCAGGGTCAACACGTACACCCAGGTTCATGCCCATGGACCTCTGCAAGATCGGGGACCACTACGTCCTGACGGCCGACCTTCCGGGCGTCGATCCGGGCTCGGTGGACGTCAATGTGGACAACGGCACCCTCACCATCTCGGCGCATCGGACCGCCCGTTCCGAGGAATCCGCCCAATGGCTGACCAATGAGCGGTTCTTCGGCAACTTCCGACGCCAGCTGTCGCTCGGCGAGGGGATCGAGACGTCGGCGATCTCAGCCACGTATGAAAACGGTGTCCTCACCGTGACGATCCCGATGGCCGAACGTGCCCGGCCCCGCAAGATCGAGGTGGCCCATGGCGCCGACCGCAAGTCGATCGAAACCACCACTGTCGACGCGGACAGTTGATCCCGCCGCGGCGGTCCAGCCTGAACTTCAGGTTGGACCGCACCGCGGGCCATTCGATGTCCAAGATCGAGTAGACGACGGTGTCACGGCGCGAGCCGTCAGGCGACAATTGATGGCTGCGCAGCACCCCGTCGAGCTTGGCTCCGAGCCGTTCGATCGCCGCCCGGCTGGTGAAGTTGAAGAAGTGCGTGCGGAATTCCACTGCCACACAATTCAACTCGTCGAAGGCATGGCCGAGCATGAGTAGTTTGGTCTCGGCGTTGACGCCCGTGCGGCGCGCTGCAGCGGTGTACCACGTGTGCCCGATCTCCAGCCGCCGGTTGGGGCCGTCGACGTGCAGGTAGCTCGACGAACCCACCAGCTTGCCGTCGAGGTCGCGCACCACGAAGGTCACGCCGTGGTCGGAAGCTCGCAACTCGAACATGCGCTGCACCCACTCGGCGGCACCGCCACGTTGCGGCGTCATCGTGTACCAGAGCGAGCCCAGCTCACCGTCGGCCGCGGCAGCGTCGATCTCGGGAACATGCTCAGAGGTCAACGGCTCCAGCGTCACCCAGCGTTGCCCGGTCAACTCCACCGGAGACACGAACTCGCTCACCGCTTCACTCCTTGCTCTTCGCGCAAGCGCTCATCTTCACCCGTTGCTCTTCGCGCAAGCGCTCATCGGGTCCCAAACGTCGACACCAACGACCACACCGAACACAACCCCGCCAGTACAGCCATCGCGCCACCGACATAGAGCCCGTAACCCGCGGCCACCGGCCCTTTGACGTTGAGCGTGTAGTACCACACCGTCAACCCCACCAGGCCGAGCGAAATCACGAATGCCACAGCCGAAGCCCAGCGCTGTGACAGTCCGCGCCCGGCCATCGCACCTGCCACGATCAGGCCGGCCCCCAGCAGAACGATCAGCTGACCGACGCCGAAACCACGCGGTAGCACGATGCTTCCCACGGCCCCACCGATCGCATTCGCCCGGCCTCCGCCGTCGGCACTGGTGGTCAGCCACGGTAACCAGGCCACCACCACGAGGACCGCGGCGCAGAGCGCCACGAGCCACCCTGGACGCAGACGAACCATGCCGACGAGACTATCGGGTGTGACCGAACTACCCGACTGGGCCAGACAGCTCGATCTCGCCCCGCACCCAGAAGGCGGCTGGTACCGCGAGACCTGGCGCAGCGAACTGACGATCAGCCAGTCGTCGCTGCCGTCCGGCTACTCGGGCCCGCGCAGCGCCGGTACCGCGATCCTCTTCCTGCTCATGCCCGGCCAGCAGTCGGCCTGGCACACAGTCCGCAGCGCCGAGCTGTGGTTCCACCATCGCGGCAGCCCGCTGGTGCTGGAGATCGGCGCGGACAAGGACACGGCAGCCACGCGGCTGCTTGGCCCGGACATCTCGGCCGGGCAGCACCCGCAACTGCTGGTGCCGCCCGGCCACTGGCAACGCGCCAAACCTCGCGATGACGAGCCCACCCTGGTCAGTTGTGTGGTGGTGCCCGGCTTCGACTTCGCCGACTTCGCGCTCAGCCCTGCAGCGACGACAGATTGAATCCGGCGCCGGTCGGATCCGTCACCGCGGCCAACCGGCCGTACGGCGTGTCCTCGGCCGGACGCACCACCGAGCCGCCGTTGGCCACGATCACCTCGATCGTCTTGTCCACGTCTTCGGCACCGAAGAAGGTGGTCCACGCGCCTGGCACACCCTCGGGGAGGTACACCGAACCGTCCATCACACCGACCAGCGCCTCGCCGTCGAAACTCGCGGTGCTGTAACGGAACTCATCGGTGTCCGACACGACCTCGGTGCTCCAGCCGAACACCTTGCGGTAGAAGTCCAAACCCCCGGCGTAGTCACGGGTGGTCAGCTGGTGATACACCGGTGCGCCGGCCTCGTTGAACAATGCGAAGCCCTCATGTCCGGCGGGCTGCCAGATGCCGTAGAAGACGCCTGCCGGATCCGTCATCATCGCCATCCGGCCCTTCGCCGGGATATCCATCACCCCACCGCAATTGCCGCCACCGGCGGCCGTGGCCGACGCCACCGTGGCATCGGCATCCGCGGTGTGCAGGTAGGTGGTCCAGGCATCGGGGGCGTTCCACTGCGGGTCATTGCGCATCAGGCCGGCGACCACATGGCCGTCGACGGACCCGGTGATGTAGCCGCCGTATTCCGGGCCGCCGGTCTCGAACGTCCAACCGAACACCGCGCCGTAGAACTGCTGGGCACGCTCCGGGTCGGAGGTGGTCAAGTCGATCCAGTTGGGGGCGCCCAGCGGCGCGCTCTGACGGGTAACCACGATGGTTTCTCCTTCACGGTGAATGGTCGGTCGCTAGGTCTGACCATCGCCGCGGGGAAAACTCATCGGTAGCGCGCAGAGATCCTCGCGCGGTGTTCGGCGGGTGAGCCGTAGAGCGAACGGTTGAGCGCGGCCCGTTTGAGATAGACGTGCACGCCGCTCTCCCAGGTGTAGCCGATGCCGCCGTGCAGCTGCATGGCCTTGCCGGCCACGTCGACTGCCGCCTCGGTGGCATAGGCCTTGGCCATTGACACCTCCACGCCACCCGGATTCTCGACGGCGGCATTCACGAGTCGCCGGGCCACCGAGATCGCGACGAGCATGTCGGCGCAGGCGTGCTTGACGGCCTGGAACGAGCCGATCGGCCGGCCGAATTGCTCACGGACCCGGACGTAGGACACCGCGGCATCGAGCATGGCCTGCGCGACACCGAGACTGTCGCAGGCCACCGCGAGCGCGGCTCGTTCGTTCAGCCCATGCAGCGCGGCATCCGGGTCGCCGTCGAATCGCCACACCGCATCCTCGCCGACCTCGACTCCCTCGGCCGTCACGGTTGCGAGCCTGCGGGTTTCGTCGAGCACCGGTTGCTCGGTGATCGTCAGCCCCGGGGCGTCGGCGGCCACGTCCACCAGCACCGGCACCCGATCGGCGTCTCGTGCGGGCAGCAGCAGCCGCTGGGCGCCGGCCGCGTCCGGCACGAAGGCGGCCCGGCCGTGGACGCGCCAGCCCAGTCGGGTGGTGGCCAGATCGAAGGCTGCGGGTTCACCTGCCCCCGGTAGGGCGAGCGCGGCCCGGGAACTTCCGGCAACGACGTCCCGTAACAGCGCCTCGCGCGAGGTGTTCGGTTGCACCGCGTTGAGAGCACCGATGGCCAGCACCGCAGCTCCCAGGTAGCCGGTGGCCGCAGCGGCGCGGCCCAGCTCCTCACAGATCACCGCGATCTCGGCGAAGGTGGCGCCGGCACCGCCGGCCTCCTCGGGGGCATCCAATCCGACCCAGCCCGCCGAGACCAGCAGGGGCCAGTCGATGGTGTCCTTGGCCAGTAGATCGGCTGCTACCGAACGCAGTTCGTCGTGAATCGCCGCAAAATCAGGAACGTCGCTCATCACACCGCACTCGGTTCTCGGGGCAGGTCCAATCCACGCTCACCGATGATGGTGCGCTGGATTTCGCTGGCTCCGCCGGGGATGGTCCATTCCCACGATCCGATGAAATCGAGCATCCAGGCGCCCGACTCCCAGCCGCTGGAGGCCGGTTTGGCCAGCACGGTGTGAGCGGCCGGGCCGCCGATCTCCGCGCCGAACCCGGTCATCCGCTGCAGCAGTTCGCTGTAGTACAGCTTGACGATCGAGGCGTCGGCCGGCCCGGCTTTCCCCGCCTCGGTGCGTTCCACCAGATCCCGGCACAGCCCTCGCAGGCCCGTCAGCTCGGTCTCGAACCGCGCCAACCGATCTGCCACCACGGGGTCCTCGACGGGAGCGGCTTCGAGAAGCCACCTGAAGCCGGCATTACCGAGCCGTTCGGAAAGCTCCAGCATGGTCATGCCGCGCTCGGCGCCGAGCGTGGCCTGGGCGACCTGCCAGCCCTTGTTCACCGGCCCGACCAGATTCGCCGCGGGTACCGCGACGTCGTTGAGGAAGATCTCGCAGAAATGCGAGTCCCCCACCGCGTTCCGGATCGGCCGCACATCGATGCCGGGGCTGGTCATGTCCATCAGGAAGTACGAAATACCGTGCCGCTTGGGCGCTTCCGGGTCGGTACGGGCCAGCAGCAGACACCAGTCGGCGTGCATCGCGCCACTGGCCCACAGCTTCTGGCCGTTGACGATGAAGTTGTCGCCCTCGGCGCGGGCGGTCGTACGCAGCGCGGCCAGGTCCGAACCGGCCTCCGGCTCGGAGAAACCCTGCACCCAGGTCTCGCCGTCGAGAATCGCGGGCAGGTGCCGTCTGCGTTGCTCGTCGGTGCCCGCGGCGAGCAGGGTGGACGCCGCATGGTGGATGCCGACGAACGCCAACACCAGGCGTGGCGCATCGTGGGCGGCCAGTTCCTGGTACAGCACGATCTGTTCGGGCACTCCCATGCCGCCGCCCCATTCGGCCGGCCAGTGCGGCACCGCGTATCCGGCGGCGTGCAGTTCGGCGAACCAGGCCTTCTGGAAGGACACGAACTCGTCGTCGCTGACACCAGTCTGGTTGGCGCGCCAGTCTTTCGGGACGTGCGCTGCGCACCAGTCCCGCACGGTGGCGCGGAACTCGTCGAGGTCGGTCATGACGAGAACAATCCGGTGAGCCCACGCCCGCCGAGCCGGGTGGTCAGGACATCTCGGGTCTTGGACACCCCGAATGGCAAGCGACGCAACGGCTGACTGTAGCGCGAGAGCCATGACAGCACCGTCTCGTCGCAGAACCCCACGGCCCCGTGCAGCTGATGGCAGACCCGGAACACCACCTCGGCGGCCTCGATCGCGGCCAGGCGCAGCGCCAGCGCATCGTTGACGGCCTCGTCGGCCGGGTTCGTGGCCACACTCCACAGCGTGTACTTGGCCAGCATGTCGACGCCGCTGCGCTCCACCTCGGCGTCGGTCAGCTGGAACTGCACACTCTGGAAGGACGACAATGTCTGCCCGAACTGTTTACGCAGGCTGACGTGCGCGGTGGTCAGATCGATCGCCCTGTCCAGCATGCCGAGCAGGGTCCAGGACGGCAGGGTCAGTGCCAGAGCCACATCATCACTGCCGGCACCGTCCACAGCGGACAGCTCCAGCCCGGTCGCGAACGACGGACCGGCACCACCGAGTCTCGCCACAGTGCTGCGCGCACCGTCCAATGTGACGGTGGCCCAACGGTTGTCCAGCCCCTGCAGGGCGGCCTCGGGCGCGGCCCCGTCCACGACGATCAGGCCGTCGACTTCCAGGTCTTGCGGGGCGGACAACCGCTCGGCGACCGGATAGGGCAATGCCCAATAGCCGGCGCTGCGGCACACTGCGGCCGCCGCCTCCAGTGAGTCGGCGTCGGAGCGGGGTTCGAGTTCCAAGACACCGAGGCTGTCCAGCACGGGCGTGACCAGTGCGGCCCGGGTGTCGGGCTTCGCGTCGGCCTGGGCCAGCAGTTGGTCGCCGCCTGCCGCCTCGAACGCCTTGAGCGCCTGGCGGCCATATTCTTTGGCGTCGTCGCTGAGATCGAGGATCATCGCCGTCACGCCTTCCCGGCCAGCATGGTCCGCGACAACAGGATGCGCTGCATCTCGATGCTGCCCGACGACACGGTCGACGCCTGCGAGTACCGCCAGTGGTCCTCGACCTCGGCCCGGAAGTACTCGGCGTGACTGTCGCCACCGCGCGGCACCGCTGCGGCAATCTCCATGAGCACCTCCGCACTCTCCTGATCCAGCCGCGTCACCGCAATCCGATAGGCCGCGGAGTCACCGGGATTCACCCGTCCGGTCGCCTGCATCGACACCACCCGGTAGGCCATCAGCCGAGCGCGGCGACAGTGCGTGAGCATCCGCGTCCACCGGCCCCGCAGCTCGGCCGGCAGTTCCTCCCACTTGTCGCCCAGCACCCCGGGGGCGGCCTGCAGCAGCCGCTCGCAACGTGCATAGCGGGCGATCCCGACGCGTTCGAAGGACACCACGTCCTGCACGATCGACCAACCCTGATCAACAGTGCCGAGCACATCGGCCTCGGTAACTTTGAGGTCGTCGAAGAACACCTCGTTGAGGTGATGCGGGCCCATCATGGTGCGGATCGGACGCACTTGAATACCCGGTGAATCCATCGGCACCAGGAAGATGGTCATGCCCTGCTGCTTCTTCTCACCTTTCGAGGTGCGCGCCAGCAGGAAGCACCACTGCGCCATGGTGGCGTAGGAGGTCCAGATCTTCTGGCCGTTGACCCGCCAGCCGTCACCGTCCCGCCGGGCGAAGGTCCGCAGCGAGGCCAGGTCAGATCCCGCCTCGGGCTCGGAAAAGCCTTGGCACCAGATGACTTCACCATTGGCGATCGGGGGGAGATGCTTGCGCTGCTGTTCCTCGGTGCCGTGCCGCATGATGATCGGGCCCACCCAGTTGACACCCATGTACTGGGCGCCACGGGGCTCATGGTGCGCCCACATCTCCTCGCGCACCACGGTCTGCTCCCAGACCGACGCGTCACCGCCGCCGAACTCCTCCGGCCATGACATGCACAGCAGATGCCGCTGCGCCAATGTTCGGCAGAACTGCTGGGTCACAGCCAGATCCGCGGGGTCATCGGTGAACGCGCCGAGAAAATCGGCGGGCACCTGGTCGGCGATCAGCGCGCGCAGATCACCGCGCAGCGTGTCGGCCGCCTCACCAAAATCGAAATCCACTCCTGGCCTTTCTGTTCCGACTGTTCAGCCGGCGATATCCCGGGGACCCAGCCCAGCGAGCACTTCGGCGGTGTCCGCGCCCAATTCGGGTGCGTACCCGGCGATCCGGCCCGGCGTCCGGGAGAACCAGGTCGGCACACCGGGCATGCGCACTCGACCATGCTGGGTGTCGACGCTCTCGAACAATCCGACGGCCTTGAGATGCTCGTTCTCGAACAGCTCATCGGGTGTGAGCATCGGTGCCGCCGGAATCTCCAACTCCGTGAACAGATCCAGCCACTCGGCGGTGGTGCGCTCCTTGAGCGTCTGGGCCACCAGGCTGTACACCGTGTCGATCTGGCGCGCCCGCTGCTCCAGGGTGGCGAACTCGGGGCCATTCCAGCTCGGCTGCACCCGGTCGATGAAGGTGTTCCAATGCTTGTCGTTGTAGATCAGCGCCGCGATGTGACCGTCCTTGGTCTCATACGGCCTGCGGTTGGGCGTGACCGCCCGGGGATATATCGCGGGCCCCAGCGGAGGGTCGAACATGGCGCCGTTGGCATGTTCGACCAGCATGAAGGACGCCATGGTCTCGAACATACTGACCTCGACCTCCTGCCCCTCGCCGGTGCGCTCCCGGTGGAACAACGCCATGGTCGTGGCGTACAGCGCGGTCAGGCCGGCCACCTTGTCGGCCATGATGGTGCCGACATAGGAGGCCTCACCGGTCAATTCCTGTTGCACCGCAGGCAATCCGCACTCTGCCTGGATGGTGTCGTCGTACGCCGGACGGTCGGCATCCGGGCCGCGACGGCCATACCCGTAGCAATTGGTGTACACGATGCCGGGGTTGATCGCGGCCACATCGTCGTAGCCGAAGCCGAGCTTGGCGACAGCCTTGGCCCGCATCGAGTGGATGAACACGTCGGCGTCCTCGATCAGCGCCCGCAGATCGGCCTTGCCCTGCTCCGAACGCAGATCCAGCACCACACTGCGCTTGCCGCGGTTGACGTTGACGAACACGCCGCTCATGCCGGGCGCCGGGCCCACCGAGATGTAGCGGGTGTTGTCCCCCGCCGGTGTCTCGATCTTGACGACGTCGGCGCCCATGTCGGCCATGATCTGCGTGCAGTACGGACCCATCACCATGGCCGTGAGGTCGATGACCCGAACGCCCTTCAGTGGGCCGGTTCTCATGAGCTGACTCCCTCTGCGGCCGCGCCGCTCTTCGCGTGCGCGGCACTGAAGCTGTAGCGGATATGATCGGCGTGCCCGTCGGGAACGACCGGGAAGATCACCGGGTCGCTGATCTCACGGATGCGATCCATCTGCTCGCCGACCTCCTCCACGGTCCACGACGGCTGGTACACCCCCGGCGACTCGGCAATGACCGCGCGGGCCAGCCGCCCGGCGATCGCCACGAAGAATTCGCCGGTGACCGAACAGGATTCATGTGACAGCCAGCCCACGGCGGGGGCCACGAGATCCGCGCCCATCGGCGGATACGCCGAGGTGTCCAGGCCCTCTGCCATCCGCGTCACCGCGCCCGGCACGATCGCGTTGCACGACACACCTTCGGCAGCACCTTCCAGCGCCACCACGTTGCACAGCCCGAGGATGCCGGCCTTGGCAGCCGCGTAGTTGGCCACCTCGTGGTTGCCGTACAGCCCGCCGATCGACGAGGTCAGCACCACCCGGCCGTAGCCCGCGTCGCACATGAGCGGAAACGCCGGCCGCACAACGTGGAACGCACCGCGCAGATGCACGTCGAGCACCGCGTCGAAGTCGTCATAGGTGAGTTCCTTCAACGATCCGCGACGCACCGTGCCCGCGTTGTGGATCAGGATGTCGATGCGGCCGAAGCGGTCGACGGCGGTGTCGATGATGGCCTGGCCACCGTCTGCAGTGGCGACAGAATCGGTGACGGCCACGGCTTCTCCACCGGCCGAGACGATTTCGTCGACGACGGCCTGCGCGGGCGCGGAGTCCGTGCCATCTCCGGTGAGACTGCCGCCCGGATCGTTGACGACGACCTTCGCGCCGCGCGACGCCAGCAGCAGCGCGTACTCACGACCCAGCCCCCGGCCGGCCCCGGTGATGACTGCGACGCGATCGTCGAATCTGAGGGTGCTCAAGCGAACGGTTCCTCGCCCTCGAGCTTGGTGCGCTGCAACAGCCGGCCGGACATCGGGTCGTACGGGGTGGCCCGGTGCATGGTCCCGGTGTTGTCCCAGATCACCAGATCGCCGACGCTCCACTTGTGACGGTAGGTGAAATCGGGCTGAGTGGCCCAATCCCGCAGGCGCACCAGCAGTTCGGCGCTTCTCCGGAAGTCGACGTCGACGATATGGCGCGCCGTGGCGCCCAGCACCAGCGACTTACGACCCGACTGGTGCGTCCACACCAACGGCAGTTCGCGGTCGCCGATCGCCATCATGCGACGCAGCGCCTTCGCGGTCGGTTCAGGGTCGTAGTAGAACAGCGTGTTCCACGCCGAGTGCATGACCCGCAGCCCCTCGATGTCGGCCTTGTCCTCGTCGGACAGGTCGTCATAGGCGGCGTAGGTGTTGCAGAACTCGGTGTCACCCTCCTCCGGATTACCCAGCGCCACACTCTGCAACAGCGAGGCCAGGATCGGCACCTCGTTCATGGTGCCGTCGATGTGCCAGTACAGGGAACCTTTGAGATAGTCGGCCTGCTTGTTCACGTCGGTGTCGAGGCTGACCTTGTACAGCTTTTCGCCTTGGTGCTCCGCGGCGAAGGTGCCGAGGGTCTCGGTGAACGCGATCTGCTCGTCGTCGGTGAACCCGATCTGCGGGAACACCAGCACCCCGCGCTGCTCCAGCAGCTCACGGATGCGCCCGGCATGCTCACCGGAGAGCAGCGCCGCCTTGTCCGCCCGTATCTCGTTGCCGATGCGCGGCTTGATGTCCCGGGTTTCGAGTGCGGTCGTGGTCGTCATGACGTGAGCTCGAGTCCGTCGAGGTCACCGTTCGCGCGCCATTCCGCGATCAGATCGTCGAACGCGTAGAACCCCGGCGAATAGAAATCGCCAAGGAAGGCGCCGTTGCGCTCGGCGCCACCACGGCCTTCATTGTTGTAATAGCCAGGCGTACAGGACAGCTCGAACGCCGAGTTGTCGATAGACAGTTCGCGCACCGTCGAGACCCAGGCGTCCTGGCCCTCCTGGCTGGGTTCGACCGTTGTCGCACCGCGGTTCTGCGCCTCGGCGATGATGTAGGCGATGTGCTGGGCCTGCTGCTCGAACATCGCCGTGGTGTTGGCCGACACGCCGCCCTGGATGAAGCCCATGAAGAACTGGTTGGGGAATCCGCGGCTGGTCATCCCGTGCAGGGTCTTGTAGTCGTTCTGCCAGTAGTCGAACAGTGACAGTCCGTCCCGGCCGACGATGCGGTCGATCGCGAACCGGCGGCTGATCTCGGTGGAGATCTCGAAGCCACTCGCGAAGATCACGCAGTCGACCTCGAATTCGACACCGTCGGCGACGATCCCCTTCTCCGTCAGCCGTTCCACACCCTTGGACGCCGACACGTCGACGAGCTTCACGTTGGGACGGTTGAACGTGGCCAGATACTGCTCACTGGAAGTCGGCCGCTTGCACATGAATCGGTAGTACGGCTTCAGCGCCTCGGCGGTCGCGGGATCCTCGACGATCTCGCCGACGAGGCGGCGCAGCCGCTCCATGATCTTGAAGTCCTCTTCTTCGCGGAAGGCCATGATCTGCTCGATGGTCACTTCTGCGGGGTTCGGTGTGGCGGCGATCCGGGCGGTCAGGTTGCGTCCGAGCTCTGTCCAGAAGTCGCACACCAGGTCCGGTTCGCCGAACACCACTCCGACGAACGGCGACCAGTTGTGGAAGTTGCGCTTGCGCTCTTCCTGCCAGCCCGGTTGCAGGGACGCGGCCCACGCCGGATCGGTGGGCGGGTTGGATCGCGCATCGACCGACGACGGCGTCCGCTGGAAAACCAACAGCTCCTTGGCGTCGCGGCCGAGGTGCGGCACCAACTGGATACCCGTGGCGCCGGTGCCCACCAGGGCGACGCGCTTGTCGGCCAGCTTGTGCAAACCACCGTTGGCATCACCACCGGTGTAGTCGTAATCCCAACGTGCGGAGTGGAACACGTGGCCGCCGGCGGCCTTGTAGTCCTTGATTCCCGGGATACCCGGCAGCTTCGGACGGTTGTAGGACCCTTGGGCCATGACCACGAAGCGGGCCCGGATGTCATCGCCCCGGTCGGTGCTGATCTGCCAACGTTGTGTCGCGTCGTCCCAGCGCAGTTCGCGCACCTGGGTGGAGAACAGCGCGCCGTCGTACAGGCCGAAATGCTTGCCGATGTTGCGGCAGTGCTGGAGGATCTCGGCCCCGTCGGCGAACTTCTTCGACGGCATGAAGTCGAGCTCTTCGAGCAGCGGGATGTAGCAGTACGCGTCGTTGTCACATTGGATTCCGGGGAAGCGGTTCCAGTACCACACCCCGCCGAAGTCTCCGGCCATCTCGATGACGCGGATCCCCTCGACGCCGGCCTTCTTCAGGTACGCGCCGGCCAGCAGACCGGCGAAGCCACCTCCGAGAATGACGACGTCGGAATCCTCGGTGATCGGATCCCGCTCGGTCACCGTCGTGTACGGGTCCACCTCGTAGAACTCGGCGAACTCGCCTTCCAGCTCCAGGTACTGATCGGCGCCCTCGGGCCGCAGACGCTTGGCCCGCTCGGCGGCGTACTTTTCGCGGATCGCATCGATGTCGAAGTCGGCCGGGGTGTCGGTGGGCCCGCAGGTGTTCGGCTGGGTTGATGGCTCCTCGCGCAAGCGCTCGTCGGCCCTCATACGTTGGCCTTCTCGGGCAGCGCCGCGGGGTGTAGCGGCGCGGGCATGTCGTGCACCGCGGGCAGCACCTCGGCGGCGAACAGCTTGGTGGACTCCATCGCCTTCTCGTACGGCATGGTGCCGAACTGCGGGACGATGGTGACCTCACAGAACGAGCAGGCTTCCTGTGCGGCCTTGAGCTTCTCGAACACCGTCTCCGGCGTGCCGATCAGCAGGTTGGACGCGTGGTATCCGGGCGGGCCGCCCTTCTTCTGGTTGCCGACCTCCGAGGCCAATACCGCCGTCGCGCTGGCCTCACGGGCGGCGTAGGCCTCATAGCCCTTGACGCCCTTGAAGTTCGAGGCGTCGGCAAATCCGTAGTGCACGTTGACGTCCCGGTTGGCGGTCCAGATCCACTCTTCTGTTTGAGCGACCTCATCCTCGGAGCCGACGCAGTACATGAACATCACGTTCTTGGGCTGACACGGCCCCAGGCCCTCTTCGGCACGGAAGGTGTTGACCTTGCGTACTTCCTCACCGGCATCGGTGATCGGCTTGTTGCCCACGAAGAGCGGCACCATGCCGCGCCGGGACAGGATCTCCAGCGACTCGGCGGTCGACGAGGAGCTGTAGATGCGGTCGAACAGGTCGGTGCTGATCGGCTCGGGGCGCAGCGACATCTCGGGGAAGCTGAAGATCTTGCCCTCATAGGAGAACCGCTCGCCCGAGAACGCCAGCTTGAGGATGTCCAGCGTCTCGTTGAAGCGATCGCGGCTCTCTTCGCGCGGCACGCCGACCGCGGCGAACTCACCCTTGGACACCCCACGTCCCAGGCCGATCGTGGTGTAGCGACCGTTGGAGACGATGTCGAGGTAGGCGATCTGGGTGGCCAAGCGGATCGGGTTCCACCACGGCACCACCGCCACGAAGGTGCCCAGGCTGACGCGCTCGGTGCGCCCGGCGAAATAGGTCAGGGCCTGAATCGGGTTGGGCGTCATGCCATATGGCGTGCCGTGGTGCTCGGGGAACCAGATCCCGTCGAAGCCGAGTGGCTCGGCGAGGTCGCCGAGGGCCAGCGCGGCCTGCACACACTTGTAGTCCGGTGTGGCGGGCGGGGTGCTGAAGTCACCGGCCAGCACACGCTCCCAGTCCTGCGAGTTCTGCGCCCCGGTACCCAGATTAACTTTCATGTTCGCTCCTTATCGGGCGATTTGTGTGCGTTTGGCGGCGCTGACCGCCGGTGAACGCACACAAATCACTGGATGTCTTGGGGCTCTCCGACGCCCATGTACTTGGAAAGTTGGTAGTGCAGGTTGACCGTGCTGCGTTCGCGGTACGGATTCGGCAGAGTTCCGGGGAATCCTGCTGATTTCATCCCCTGTTGCACCGCCGCCATATTCGAGAAATCCTGCGGCAGCACCGACAGCCAGTTCGGTGAATCCTTCGGGGTGTAAGCCCACTCGGTCTGCGGTTCTTCCCCTTTGGGGTACAGCTCGAAGACCGCGACCTCGAAGATGCACTTGTCCGGGTTGTAGCTCGGATCGGGTCGCGCGCTGTAGCACAGCGCGCTGGTCAGACCCTGTCCCACTTGGAAGTTCGGGAAGATCTGCCACGCCGTGCCGCTCTGCCCCAGGATGTCCGGCGGGATGGTCGGCCAGATCACGCCACGCTTCTCGTCATCGCGGCGCGCCGAGGCCAGCCAGTGCTGCAGCACCTCGTCGGCGGGGGTGCCCTCGGGCAGTTCATCGACCAGTCGCTTGGCGGCATTGACCAGTGTCTGCGTGGTGGTCGCGTTGGTCTCTTCCATGGTGTAGACCTGCATCTCGGCAGTGGAGATGCGCGGATCACCGGTGCCCAGGCGGATCTTGGACTTGGTCTCGTCCATGCCTTTCGGTGCGTCGTAACCGATGTTGCTGTGCTTGCCCTGCGCCTTCGCCCAGCCCTTGAACTCACCGAACTTGTTGAACTCCGGGTGCGTGGTGAACACGTGGTAGGTCTCGTTGAAGGCCTCCATCGCGACCTTCCAGTTGCAGTCGAAGTACAACCATTTGCGCCACTTGTAGCGCATGTTCTCCAACCCGAAGGGGTCGAGGATCTTGGCGGCCGGCATCAGATAATCGGCCAACGACTCACAGTCGGGATCCATGTTGATGAACAGCCACCCGCCCCACGTGTCCACCTGCACGGGCGCCAGGTGGGTGTTGCGTGGCGTGAGTTTGCCCTGCCAGTCGTCCTGTTCCCGGATGTGCGTGCACGTTCCGTCGAGACCGTAGGTCCAGCCGTGGAAGCCGCAGACGAAGGATTTTCGGGCCCGGCCGGTCGCGTTCTTGGCCCCATCGGGGTTGTCGATCAGCTTGCGTCCGCGGTGCATGCAGACGTTGTGATAGGCCGAAAAGGTGTGCGCGCCCGTTCGTACAATGATGATCGAATCGTCGAGGATGTCGTACGTCAGGTAGCTACCGACCTCGGGGATCTCTTCGACCCGCCCGACCTGCTGCCACACCTTGCGCCACAGCCGATCCCGTTCGGCACGTGCGTAATCCGCGGAGATATAGGCCTCGACCGGGATGGTCGTCGGCGCAGACAGGTCCTCGGCGATGGCTCCGGTCGAACCGTCCGGTTCGGCGTCGACCTCCATCGCGGCGTCGAGATCGGATTCGGTATGGGCCATTACATCCTCCTGATGGCGTCGCGGAAGGATTCGTCCTTGAGGAACAGCGAGGTGTTGTCGGCGCCGAGATGGGTCCAGCGCAGGTTCAGCCCGCCATCGACCAGGATGGTCTGGCCGGTGATGTAGCTCGACAGATCCGAGAGCAGAAACAGGATTGCCCCGGCCTGCTCCTCGGGCGTTCCACGGCGGCCCATCGCGATCGCCCGCTGGTCACGGTCGGGGTCGGCGTCCACATACGTTGCCGACGCCGCGGTTTCGGTCACCCCGGGCGCGACGGCGTTGACGCGGATGCCTTCTGCGGCAAGCTCTGCGGCCATGGTGCGGGTCGCCGCGACGATCGCGGCCTTCGCGGTGCCATAGGCGACGTGGTAGGGCGCGGTGTTCATCCCGCTGATCGAGGACACCGACACGATCGAGCCCGGAATCCCTTGCGACCGGATCTCGGAAGCCACAGCCTGGCTCATGAAGAACATCGTTTCCAGGTTCGCGGTGAACAATTCGCGCCAATCGGCCCGTGACACCCGCGTTGCCGGCATCCACGTGGACGGGGCTGCGCCGCCGGCAACGTTGACCAACCCGTACAGCGCGCCGTCGGCCCGTCGTGCCGCGTCGAGCACGGTGGCGATGCCCTCATCGGTCGAGGCATCGGCGGCCACCGTCACCACGTCCAGCCCTTTGTCCGCCAGGGGCGTGACGTGCGTGTCGAGGTTGTCCTGCGACCGGCTCACCGCCACGACCGTGGCCCCTGCCTCGGCCGCCATTCGCGTGACGGTGGTGCCGATGCCTCCACCGCCGGCACCCGACACCACCACGACCCGGCCGTCCAGGCTCAGGGAACTGTCCATGCGCAACCCTTGCCGACTCTCGTGTCTTAATTGTCCGGACAACAAATAGCGATCTTCATATTGGAGAACACTATTCCCCAGCACTTATTCGACCGTCAAGGGCTGATCTGAAGACCATGACATCTATTGTCTGGACTACGGAGAGTTGCTAACGTCCGAGGTCATGAGCGCGCCTCCGGTATCCGACGCGAGATACACCGCAAACCCGACCGTGGCCGAGACCTGGACGCTTCAGCAGGTCAGCGGCCCGAGCCGGCTGTTCGGCGCGAACGGCCTGCGGACCGGTCCGGACGGCCGTATCTACATCGCACAGGTCACCGGCAGCCAGATCAGCGCGCTCGACCTGGGAACCGGCCGGCTGGAAACCGTCAGCGCCAAGGGCGGCGACATCATCGCCCCCGACGACGTGGCGTTCGACGCCAGCGGCAACCTCTATGCCACCGAGGTGATGGACGGACGGGTCAGCGTCCGCGGCGCCGATGGCACCACCCGGGTACTGCGTGGCGACGTGCCCTCGGCCAACGGCATCACGTTCCATCAGGGCCGCCTGTTCGTCGGGGAGTGCCGCGAGGGCGGTCGGCTCATGGAGTTCGACCTCGCCGGTGGCGCCCCGCGCATCCTGCTGGAGGACGTGCCCTCGCCCAACGCCATGGAAGTCGGCCCCGACGGGTTGCTCTACTTCCCCGTGATGGGGGCCAACGAGATCTGGCGGATAGACCCCGACCAAAACGGCCCTGTCGAGCCGCAGGTGGTGGCAGGTGGGCTCGGGGTTCCGGATTCGGTCAAGTTCGACGCCGACGGCCACATCGTCTCGACACAAGTGGCCAGCGGTCAGGTGCTGCGCATCGACCCGCGCAACGGTGAGCAGACGCTGCTGGCCCAGTTGACCCCCGGTCTGGACAATTGCACCTTCGTCGACGGTCGGCTGTTCGTGTCCAACTTCACCGGTGAGATCACCGAGATCTCGTCAGACGGCGCTGAGGCGCTGCTGCCGGGAGGGCTGAACTGGCCACTCGACCTGGCCGTGGGCCCGGACGGCAACCTGTATGTCGCCGACGGCACCTACTTCTACCGGGTCAGCCCAGACGGGACCCTGCAGACCGTCGCCATGCTGTTCTCCCCCGGCTATCCAGGGTTCCTGCGTGGGGTGATCGCCTCGGGCCCAGGAGAATTCATCGTCACCACCGCCGCCGACACCGTGACCCGTTTCCGCCCCGATGGCGCCGAGGATGAGGTGAGTGAGGTACTCGCCGGCGGCATCGATCAGCCCTACGGCGTGGCACTGGCCCCCGACGGCTCGGTACTGGTGGTCGAACAGGGTGCGGGACGGCTGCTTTCGGTGCGCGACGGATCCGTCACCGTCCTCGCCTCGGGCCTGGACACCCCGGTCGGTGTGGCGGTCGGACCCGACGGCGCACCGCTGGTCTCGGTGGCCGGTGCCGTCCTGCGCATCAGCGGCGGAGGTGGCACGCCCCTGGTCGACGGATTGCGCACCCCGCACGGCATTCTGGTACGCGACGGTGCGCTGTACATCGTCGACTCCGGCAGCAAAGAGGTTGTCGAGTATGACCTGGATACGGCGGCCCGCACCACGATCGCCGCCGGGCTGCCGGTCGGCCCACCACCCGGGGTCACCCCGAAGCCGCTGAAAGGTATGCCGCCGTTCTCCGGGCCGCAGGGCCCGTTCGCCGGGATCGCCGCGGGACCCGATGGCACCCTCTACATTTCGGGCGACGGCGACGGCAGTGTGCTCGCATTGCGGCGGAGTTGATCGAATTATGACAATCACCCCAGCGGATCACCGCTACCTGCAGGTCGCACGCACCCTTCGCAAGGAAATCGTCGACGGGGTCTACCCGGTGGGCTCTCAACTGCCCACCGAGCACGAACTGTGCGAGCGCTTCGAGGTGAGCCGCTACACCGTGCGCGAGGCGTTACGGCGGCTGCGCGACGACAACCTCGTCACCTCGCGGCCACGAGCCGGCACCACCGTCGCGCCCAGGGCCGCGACCAATACCTATGCCCAGGACGTGGTCTCGATCAACGACCTGCTGGCGTTCGCCACCGGAGCCCAATTCACCATCGAGTCCAATGCGATGGTCACGATCGACGAGGAGCTGGCCGGGCGCACCGGGCTTCCGCTCGGGGAGCAGTGGCTGGCGGTGCGCGGCTACCGGCAGTCCGAGGACGATCCCGCACCGGTGTGCCGTACCGAGTACTACATCAACCGCGCCTTCGCCGCGGTCGGGCGGATGCTGCAGCGACATTCCGGCCCGATCTTCCCACTGATCGAAGACCTGTTCGGGGTCAGCATCGTCGAAGTGCACCAAGAGATTTCAGCGATCGTCACCTCAACCGAGCTCGCGGCGGGCCTCAAGGTCGCGGCGGGCACCGCGGCCCTGCAGATGCAGCGCACCTATACGACGTCCGACGGGGAGATCGCTCAGGTCACCGTGAACACCCACCCGTCGGATCGGTTCCGTCACGCCATGACGATGCGCCGGGTCAAGGGCTGAGGCCGTGGTGCGAAGCCTGGTGCGACAGGACGAGGCACGTACCGCCGACGCCTATGCCCGCGGGCTGTGGGTGTCGACCACCTTGGCCGACGCGCTGGCCGCCGCGGCGCACGACGAGCCCGACCGAGTGCTGCTGATCGACGGCGAGATCGCCCTGACGGCCCGCGAATTGCACGAGCGGGCACGGGCTCTGGCGATGCAGCTGGGCGACTGGATGCCGGCGGGCAGCGTGGTGTCCTTCATGCTGCCCAACTGGTACGAGGCGGCCATCATCTACCTGGGCGCCACGTTGGCGGGAATGGCGGTCAACCCGATTCTGCCGTCGCTGCGCGACCGGGAGCTGTGCTTCATTCTCGATGACGCACAGAGCCGGGCGATCTTCATTCCCGCCGAGTTCGGTAATCATGACTACGCCGCGATGCTCACCCGGGTCTGCAGCCGGATGGAATCACCGCCGCACGTGGTGGTGCTGCGGGGCGATCCGGGACCGCACCGGGCATTCGACAGCCTTCCCGCGGCAGCCGACCGTGCACTGCCGGCACTCGATCCGGATGACATCCGGATGATCATGTACACCTCGGGCACCACCGGTCGCCCCAAAGGCGTCCTGCACAGCCACAATTCGATCCATGCACTGATCCGGCAACTGCACGAGCACTGGATGATCGACCCCGGCGACACCTTCCTGGTGCCCTCTCCCATCGCCCACATCGGCGGCTCCATCTATGCCTTCGAATGCCCGCTGCTACTGGGCAGCACCGCGGTGCTGATGCAACGCTGGAACGCCGAGGCCGGAGTGGCCTCGATGACCGCGAACGGCTGCACCCACATGGCCGGGGCGACACCGTTTCTGGAACAACTGCTGGGTGCCGCCGAGCAGGCCGGCACCCGGCTGCCCGACCTCAAGGTGTTCATCTGCGGCGGCGCATCGGTGCCTCCATCCCTCATCCGGCGGGCGTCGGACTACTTCGAACGCGCCCTGGTCAGCCGGGTCTACGGTTCTACCGAGGTGCCCGTCACCACCGTCGGCTCATTGGCACCGAGGAGCGTCGAGCACGCCGCGGAGACCGACGGCCGTCCCGGCATCGCCGAGGTCCGGCTGGTTTCCGGCGAGATCCGCGCCCGCGGTCCCCAGATGCTGCGGGGCTACCTGCACCCCGAGGACGAGATCGAATCCTTCGACGAGGACGGCTTTTTCCGCACCGGAGACCTCGGCCGATGGGTGGACGGCGATTACCTTCAGGTGACCGGTCGGGCCAAGGACCTCATCATCCGCAACGGCGAGAACATCTCGCCCAAGGAAGTCGAGGACATCCTGGTCGGTCAACTCGGCATCACCGAGGCCGCCGTGGTGGGCCTGCCCGATGACCGCACCGGGGAACGGGCCTGCGCAGTTCTGGTGACCGCCGACGGCCATCGCCCGGATGTGGCCGAATTGGGCCGGGTGCTGGCCGAACACGGGCTCGCCCGGTTCAAGACACCCGAGCAGGTGGAGGTCTGGGATGCTCTGCCGAAGAACGATGCGGGCAAAGTACTCAAGCACCACATCCGAGCGACGCTGAAGGGTTGACCGAAATGCAGGTTGCGATCGTCACCGGGGCCAGCAGCGGTATCGGATTCGGCTGTGCCACCGCGCTTGCCGCCGCGGGCATGGCGGTGCTCGGCGCCGGACGCGACGAGGACCGACTGGCCGAACTGGAACGCGCGATCGGCGATCCGGAGCGGGTGGAGACCATCGCGGCGGACCTGACCTCCGACGACGGCCCGAGCCGAGTGGTCGAGGCGGCCGTGCGACGCTGGGGCCACGTCGACTTCCTGATCAACAATGCCGGCATCGGCAGTCCCAAACCCCTGCATGAAACCGATGACGACACCCTCGACTACTTCCTGGGGATCATGCTGCGCGCCCCCTTCCGGCTGGCACGAGATGTGCTGCCGCACATGGGCCCCGGTTCGGCGATCATCAACGTCACCTCGACCTTCGCCGTCGTCGGAGGGCTGCGCGGCGGCGCGTACTCGGCCGCCAAGGGCGGGTTGACGGCGCTGACCACCCACATCGCTTGCCAGTACGGTGCACAGGGCATCCGGTGCAACGCGGTGGCTCCGGGTGTGACGGTGACGCCGATGGTCGAGCACCGCCTCCAGGACGACGGATTCCGCAAGATGCAGACCGAGATGACCCCGCACACCCGTCTCGGCCGGGTGGAGGACATCGCATCCACCGTGGCATTCCTGTGCTCCGAGGGCGGCAGCTTCATCAACGGCCAGACGATCGTCGTCGACGGTGGTTGGAGTTCGACGAAATACCTTTCCGACTTCGCACTGAACGCAAAGTGGACTGCGCAATGAATATGTTCGCCGTACTCGACCAGGCGGCAGCGCGTTTCGGTGATCGGGGTGCGCTGTTCCTCGGCGAACGTCAACTCCTGACGTGGGCGCAGTTGCGCGATCGGGTGCTACGGCTGGCCACCTCGCTGAAGACGCTCGGTGATCGTGGCACCCGCGTCGCCGTCGCGAGTGAGAACCGGCCCGAGATCGTCGAGCTGATGTTCGCCATCTGGGCGGCCGAATGCGTCTTCGTCCCCATCAACTACAAGCTGCATCCCCGCGAGATGGCGGACATCCTGGCCGATTCCGGTGCGGCCCAGGTGTTCGCGTCGGCCAAGATCGCGGACGGCCTGGCGGCCGTCACCGATGTCCCGGTCGAGATCATCGGCAGCCAGTCCTACTCGGACCTGTTCAACGCCGAGCCGGCGACCCCGCCGGCGACCGATCCGGATACCCTGGCGTGGCTGTTCTATACCAGCGGCACCACCGGAAAGTCCAAGGGCGCCATGCTGTCCCACCGCAACCTGATGGCGATGACGGTGGCGCACCTGGCCGATTTCGACGATCCGGATGAGAATTGCGCGCTGATCCATGGCGCCCCGATGTCGCACGGCTCCGGCCTGTACATCCCGCCCTACGTGCTGCGCGGCGCCCGCCAGGTGGTGCCCGAATCTGCCGCATTCGAGCCCGACGAGTTCCTGGACCTGTGTGGCCAACACCCGGGCAGCAGCGCCTTTCTCGCGCCGACCATGGTGCAGCGCCTCATCCAGACCGGCCGGCCCCGCCCGCAGAACCTGAAAACCGTGGTCTACGGGGGCGGACCGATGTACGTCGACAGCCTCAAGAAGGCACTGGCCGCCTACGGTCCGATTTTTGTGCAGCTCTACGGGCAGGGCGAGGCACCGATGACGATCACCGGTCTGCGCAGGAGCGATCACATTGGCGCCGACGACGCGACGCTGGGCTCGGTCGGGTATCCGCGTTCGGGCGTGGAAGTTGCCGTGCTGAGCGAGACCGGCGAGCCGGCGGCCGTCGACGAGATCGGCGAGATCGTCTGCCGCGGCGACGTCGTGATGTCCGGCTACTGGAACAACCCGGCCGCCACCGCCGCCACGCTCAAGGACGGCTGGCTGCACACCGGCGACATGGGTTCCTTCGATGCCCGCGGCTATCTCACCCTGCGTGACCGCTCCAAGGACGTGGTGATCAGCGGCGGCAGCAACATCTATCCCCGCGAGGTGGAGGAAGCGCTGCTGGAGCATCCCGACGTGGTCGAGGCCGGCGTCGTGGGTGCGCCCGACGCCGATTGGGGTGAGGTGGTGGTCGCGTTCGTGGTGGGCTCCGGGACCAACAGCGTGGACGCCGCTGCGCTCGATGCGCACCTGCTGGAACGCATCGCCCGGTTCAAACGGCCCAAGCGCTACGAGTTCATCGACGCACTGCCGAAGAACAGCTACGGCAAAGTGCTCAAACGCGAACTGCGCGCGCGTCTGGTTTGACTCTCACCACATCAGGCCGCGGATCAGCTCTGTCGGCGGGATATCCTCGGCGGCAACCAATCCCGACGGTGCGCGGCATACCCAGTCGATGGCATTGACCACCCGGGCGGCTGTGGACAAGCACCCGGCGTCGGTCACGTCGAGGACCGGATGGGAGAGGCTGGTGCTCATCTCGATGCGCGGCTCGCCCTCGACGATCACCTTGTGAATGCCGGACTGCCCCTCGGGCGGGTACTCCCAATCCGGCGCCGCCGCAGGCGTGAGCCGGGTGGTGTGCTCGACGGTGATCACCGGCACGCCGCCGCGCAATCCTTCGGCGGCGAAACGGGTTCCGGCCAGCTGCCCCGGCTCGACGGTCATCATCGTGCAGTCGATGCGCTCGGTGGCATACCACGGCTCGAATCGCTGACCCACCTCGTCGAGTTCCACCCCGATGCGATCGGCGAGGTTGCGTACCAGGCCGCCGAACATCGACGTGATCACCCCGGGCTGGAATGCCATCGGCAGGTCGTCATCCGGTGTGGTGCCGAAACCCATGGCGGTGCCGGTGTATTCGTAGTCGTCGTAATTGCCGTAATCGAAGATCTCCTTGACCGTCACCGACTCGGCGCGAGTGACCAGGCTGAGCGCCGCGTACACCGCGGTATCGCCCGAGAAGCCGGGGTCGATGCCGTTGACATACAGCGTGGAATTCCCCGCGGCACATGCCTTCTCAAGCGGCACCCGCAACCAGTCGTCGGCCTGGCGCGGTGTCACCAGCCACACCATCGAGGTGCCGACCACATTGATACCGGCCGCCAGGAACCGTGACATCTGTTCGATGGCCTCCATCGGGCGGGTCTCGCCCAACGCCGTGTACACCACGCAATCGGGGCCGAGCGCGATGAGCGCATCGATGTCGTCGGTCGCGACGACGCCCGTCGGCGCAGGGTGTCCACACAGTTCGGCGGCGTCGCGCCCGATCTTGTCCGGCCCGGCGGCATGGACACCGACCAACGACAGATCGGGCCTGCCGATGATCGCCGCCAGAGAATGCCTACCGACATTGCCTGTCGAGAACTGAACCACTCTGCGCATCCCGTCAACCTATATTGTTGACTTCAGTCAGCAGAAGGGGCCGGGAAACGAGATGCCGGAGAAGACTTATCGCGTGATCCAATGGATGACCGGCGACGTGGGCCAGGTCGGGATACGTCATTTCGCCGACAACCCGGTGTTCGACCTCGTCGGTGTCCTGGTCCACACACCGGAGAAGGTCGGCAAGGATGCCGGCGACATCGTCGGCATCGCTCCCACCGGCGTCATCACCACCGACGACGTCGAATCCATCACCGCACTCGACGCGGACTGCGTGTTCTACACGCCGGTGATCATGGATGTCGACACGGTGTGCCGCCTGCTGCGGTCCGGCAAGAACGTCGTCACCACCAGCGGCTTTTTCCACCCGTCACCGGATTTCGCGGCGGATGCCGAGAAGATCCGTGCGGCCTGCGAAGACGGCGGAGCATCGTTTCACGGCGGCGGAATCCACCCCGGCTACGCCGGGGACATCCTGCCGCTCACCCTGTCCAGGGTGATGAACAGGATCGACGCCATTCATGTGTACGAGGTCGTCGACGTCCTGAAAGATGCGCCGATCGACCACATCGATTGGATGGGATTCGGCAAGGACAAGGACAAATTCCTCACCGAGCCAACCATTCTGGGCCTCGGACAGCCGTTCTTCGCCCAGTCGATGCACATGATCGCCGACGGCCTCGGCGTCACCATCGACGAGGTGACCGCCGCCGAGGTCGGCGTCGCGACCGCGGTCGCGGACATCCCGCACGACGAGGGCGTGATCCCGAAGGGCACGGTCGCCGCCCAGCGGCACCAATGGACCGCGTGGGTGGGCGGGCGACCACTCATCACCCTGCACGCGATCTATGTGACCGCGGGACCCGACGGACTCGAACCTGCGTGGGACTGGGGCGAGACCCGGTACGAGATCGTGATCGAGGGCGACCCGGCGACCGAGCTGACCCTCAAGGGCGTCAGGCGGGCCGACGGCACCATGTCCCATCCCGGCTACGACTGGACGGCCATGGGTGCGATCAACGCGATACCCGATGTGTGTGATGCCCCGCCCGGCTGGCTCAATCACCTCGATCTGGGCCTCATCCGCCCCCGCGGACTCGTCCGCCGATGACCGCCCGATCCCCGTAACGCGCGAGCAGACGCGGAGTCGCACAAAACTGGCTGCAAAAGTGCGACTCTGCGTCTGCTCGCGAGAGAACGTTACGACGCGTAGAGCGCCTTGAACTTGTTGAGCGACTGCTGGATATCACCCTTGAGTGCCGCCGCGACCACCATGCCGATGGGCCCGAACAGGGCCGGCCCCCCGAGGTGGACGTCGAAGGAGACCTTGGCACCGTCCCCTCCATCAACGGCGGCCGGCGTGATCTTTCCGATCAGCTTGACCTTTACCCCGCCACGGCCATCGCCGTTGAGGGTCAGGGACTGCGGCGGCTTGTAATTCACCAGCGTCCACTTCACGCGGTTCAGCATGCCCTTGACTTCGACGATCGAGTCGATGACCGTGCCCTTTTCCAGGGTCTCGGGCAACTCCGACCGCCAAGCGCGGTGAATGCTCAGCCATTGGTCGTAACGGGACAGATCAGAGGCGTACTCCCACGCCTTCTCCGGCGGCAACGGAACATCGACGGAGACAGACAATTTAGCCATAGGTTACTGCTGCGGAGCCTGCGGATCGTCCTTGCGGATCGCGCCCTTGGCCGCGTCCTGCGCCTTGTCGACATGCTGGCTGTACTTGCCCTGCGTCTTCTGATCGACGATGTCGCCGGCCTTGTCGATCGCCGTGTCGACCTTGTCGGCGTTCTTCGACAGCAGGTCTTTCACCTTGTCCAAAAATCCCATTTACCCACCCTATCGTCTGGAGATCATCCGAACTTCTTCTGGGAACGCGCGTCATTGTGCCCCGCGTCAGCTATCTCCACAACCGCCGCGTCTCCCCCAGCACGATGCCCTGCACCCACCACAGCACCTCGATCAGCGCGGCCCCGAGCAGGCCGATACCCAGCGCGATGCCGGTGACCTTGAGATTCGACGGATCCAGCATGAACAGGCGCTGAGCCAGCGGCAAACAGAAGATCAGCACATACGCCAGGCCCGACACCGCCACCAGCGCCACCCGCCACCATTCATACGGCCGTGCCACCACCGACAGCACCCACAACGAGGACACCAACAGCGTGATCAGCGCCGCGGTCGAGGCCTGCGTCTGTTCCACCGCACTGGCGGCCCGGCCCTGATAGGCCACCAGATAGGAGACGAACGTGGCGGTGCCGACCACCAGCCCCGAGGGCAACGCCGCCGTCATCACCCTGCGCACGAAACCGGAGTGGGCCCGTTCGGTGTTCGGGGCCAGCGACAGGATGAACGCCGGGATGCCGATTGTGAACCATGCCGCGATGGTGACGTGGATGGGCTGGAACGGGAACAACAGCGGATCGGTGCCGAACCACTTGGACGACAACCCCGCGATCCCCACCAAGACTGCCAGCAGCACCGAGTACACGGTCTTGGTGAGAAACAGATTCGAGACCCGTTCGATGTTGCCGATCACCCGCCGGCCCTCACCGACCACGTAGGGCAGCGTGGCGAACTTGTTGTCCAACAACACGATCTGAGCCACCGCACGCGAAGCCGAACTGCCCGAACCCATCGCGACGCCGATATCGGCATCCTTGAGGGCCAGCACATCGTTGACCCCGTCCCCGGTCATCGCCACGGTGTGACCACGCGACTGCAGGGCGTGCACCATGGCCCGCTTCTGGTCCGGGCGCACCCGGCCGAACGTCGTGTACTGATCGAGAGTCTCGGCCAGCTGCTCCGGGTCGTGAGGCAACTGCCTGGCGTCCATCGTCTCGCCGTGCAGGCCGAGCTTGCCCGCCACCGCACCCACCGACACCGCGTTGTCGCCGGAGATCACCTTGACCGAAACATGCTGGGAAGCGAAGTAATCGAGAGTGTCACCGGCATCGGGACGGATCCGCTGCTCCAACACCACCAGCGCAACCGGCGTGACGGTGCCGGGGGCCCGCGGCGCGTCGACAGCCAGATCGGAGGAACCCACCAGCAGCACCCGCAGGCCCTTGGCGCCGATCTGCTCGGCCTGCTCGGCCACCGGCGAGGCGGAATCCAACAACACGTCCGGCGCGCCGATCACCCAGTTGCCGTGGTCGCCGTAGGACGCTCCACTCCATTTGGTGGCCGACTTGAACGGGGCTGTCGCCGTGGCCGTCCACCCCGGCGGCATCTTGTAGGCCTCGGCGATGGCCACCATGCTGGCGTTGGGCCGGGCATCGTCGGCGGCCAGCTGGGCCAGTACCTCGGCGACATCGTCTTCGGTGAACGCTTTGAGATCGCTTACCCGCATACCGTTTTCGGTCAGCGTGCCGGTCTTGTCCGCGCACACCACGTCGACCCGGGCCAGGCCCTCGATCGCGGGAAGCTCGTTGACCAGGCACTGACGCCGGCCCAGCCGCACCACGCCCACCGCGAACGCGATCGAGGTCATCAGCACCAGACCTTCAGGCACCATCGGCACCAGCGCACCCACCATGCGCAACACCGCGTCCTGCCAGTCGGCATCGGTGGTAAACAGCTGGGTATAGATGGTGAGCAGGCCGGCAGGCACCAGCAGGTAGGTGATGAACTGCAGAATCTTGTTGATGCCGTTGCGCAGTTCGGATTTCACCAGGGTGAACTTGGAGGCCTCCGCGGCGAGCTTGGCGGCGTAGGCCTCGCGCCCCACCTTGGTGGCCCGATAGGCACCGGAGCCGGCGACAACGAAACTGCCCGACATCACCGCGTCGCCCACATCCTTGGCGATCGGATCGGCCTCACCGGTCAGCAGTGACTCGTCGACCTCGAGGTTGGATTCCTCGATGACCTCGCCGTCCACCACGATCTGATCGCCGGGCCCGAGTTCGATGATGTCGTCGAGCACGACCTCGCTGGGAACCACCTCGCGACTTCCCGCCGCCCGGCGCACGGTGGGCCTGGCCTGCCCGACGATGGCCAGCTTGTCCAAGGTCTGCTTGGCGCGGATCTCCTGGATGATGCCGATCGCGCTGTTGGCGATGATCAGCAGGCCGAACGCACCGTTGATCACCGATCCGGTGGACATCACGATCAGGAACAGCACACCGAGAATCGCGTTGATCCGGGTGAAGACATTGCCGCGCACGATCTCCGAGACGCTGCGGGCGGCCCGGGTTGGGACATCGTTGCTCTTACCCTCGGAAACCCGCTGAGCCACCTCGGCTTCGGTGAGACCAGTGACATTGATCGTCGTCATGCGCGCGAAGTCCTCGTCCCGTCGGGGTCGTGATCAGACGTCAGTTTGCCATCCGAGAGCGCTCAGAACTCCCACCACGGATCTAACGCCGCAGAATCGGCATCAACCCGTTGCCCGGGACGCGGCACCGCGATCTGCACACCGGCCGGGTCGGCCGCCGTCATCAACCGTCGCACCGGCTCGGCCCACGGGTGCGGGGCCAAGCGGAACGTCGCCCAGTGGACCGGCACCAGCAACCCCGAATCGGTGACATCCAGATGGGCGCGCACCGCCTCCTCGGGGTTCATGTGGATGTCTGGCCAACTCGGGTGATACGCCCCGACCGGAAGCAAAGTCAGATCGAAAGGCCCGTATTCCGAACCGATTTCGGAAAAACTCTTTGTGTAGCCGGTGTCCCCGCCGAAGAACGCCCGGTGTTGGGGACCGATGACGGCCCACGACGCCCACAGCGTGGTGTTGCGCTCGAACAGCCGTCCCGAGAAATGCCGGGCCGGCGTGCAGACCAGGGTCAGCTCGCCGATCCGGTGACTCTCGTTCCAGTCGAGCTCGATGATGCGATCTTCAGGTATCCGCCACTTGCGCAGATGTGCCCCGATGCCCAGCGGCACCACGAACGGCGCGCGCTGCGTGCGGGCCAACCCCAGGATGGTGTCGATGTCGAGGTGGTCGTAGTGATCGTGGCTGATCAGCACGGCATCGACGGCGGGCAGCGCCTCCAGCGGCAGCGGGGGTTCATGCAACCGCTCGGGGCCCACCACCCGCGACGGCGAACACCGACGGCTCCAGATCGGGTCGGTCAGCACGCGGTAACCGTCGATCTCGATCAGCGCGGTGGAGTGCCCGTACCAGGACACCGCGCACACCGCGGCTTCCCCGTCGGCAGGTTCTGCCAGCGGGATCGGCCCGGGTGGCCGGCTGGCGGAGCGGGAGCTCAACATCTCGGAGAGCAGCATCCGCCACTCCTCGCGGCTCATGCTGACGCCGGGCGAGGCGGGCTCGATGTTGACGAACACACCGTCGGCGTACTGCGTGGACCGCTGCGCCGTCGGGCGGATATCACGAGGCAGGGCGCCCACCGAGGCATACGTCCCGTTCAGCGCGCGCACCAACCACCCACCGGCCAGCACTGGCACTGACCTGACCCCGAACCGCAGCGCAGCGCCCAGCATGTCAGGCCCCGATGAAGTTGGGCGGCCGCTTCTCGATGCGCGCCACCTGCGCCTCGATGACGTCCTTGGACGCCCACGCCTTGTCGAACAGCTCCTTGTGCGCCGGCCAGGACTCTTCGTAGGCACCGTCGTCGTTGAGTACACGCTTGGCGTGCTGCAGCGCCAGCGGAGCGAATCCGGCCAGCTCGGCGGCCCACTTCTGGGCGTCGGCCAGGGTGCCGATGCGGTTGGCCATCCCGGTCTGCAGTGCGGTTTCGGCGGTGAGCTTCTCCGCGCCCAGCAGCATGCCGCGCGCTCGGCCGTAGCCGACCAGCGACGTCAAGCGCCGGATGCTCCAGTTGTCCAGGGCGAGGCCGTACTTGGCCACCGGGAACTGGAAGTAGGCACTGGGGGCGACGACCCGAAGATCGCAGATCATCGAGAGGATCACACCCGCGCCGATCGCCGGCCCGTTGATCGCGCCGATGACCGGAACCGGGGTCTTGTCGATCGCCAGGTTCAGCGCCAGGGCCTTGTCGGGAAGCTTCTCGGCCATGCCTGCGGCATCGGTCAGGTCAGCTCCCGAACTGAACACCGGACCCGCGCCGGTCAGCACGATGGCCCGCACATCCTCGGTCACGGCGCTCTCCACGGCTTCCCGCAAGCTGTCGACAAGCTCGCAGTTCAGCGCGTTGCGCCGCTCCTCGCGTTGCAATTCCAGGGTCAGGACATTGCCGTCTCTGGTCACACCAATCATGTGGTCAGCCTATATACGCTTCAGCTGTGAGTCGGATCGGCGCCCGCGCGCTACGTGATGCAGTGCTCGACGAAGGTTCGTTCCGGAGTTGGGACGCTCCGCCGCTGACGGTCGCCCGTTCGCAGGACTACCAGCGGGAACTCGACGCGGCGTCATCGAAGACCGGGCTCGACGAATCCGTGTTGACCGGCGAGGGCACCATCTTCGGCCGCCGCGTGGCCGTCGTGGTCTGTGAGTTCGACTTCCTGGCCGGATCGATCGGGGTGGCCGCCGCCGAACGGATCACCGCCGCGGTCACCCGCGCCACCGCCGAGGGACTGCCGCTGCTGGCCTCACCGAGTTCGGGCGGCACCCGCATGCAGGAAGGCACCGTGGCCTTCCTGCAGATGGTCAAGATCGCCGCGGCCGTCGAACTGCACAAGCAGGCTCACCTGCCCTACCTGGTGTACCTCCGCCATCCCACCACCGGCGGGGTGTTCGCGTCCTGGGGTTCGCTCGGGCATGTCACCGCCGCCGAGCCCGGTGCGCTGATCGGTTTCCTCGGGCCGCGGGTGTACGAGCACCTGTACGGCGAACCGTTCCCGCCGGGGGTACAGACCGCCGAGAATCTGCATGCCCATGGCGTGATCGACGGGGTGGTGCCACTCGCGCTGCTGCGCGACACCCTCAATCGCACCTTGCGCGTGGTTTTGGACCCTCCTGCCCCGCCCCCCGCCGCGGCGGTACCCGAGCCGTTGCCCGACGTGCCGGCCTGGGAATCGGTGCTGGCGTCACGGCGCCCGGACCGGCCCGGCGTCGGCTACTTGCTGCGCCACGGAGCGACGGACCGGGTGCTGCTGTCGGGAACCGAACGCGGCGAGGCGGCGACGATGCTGCTGGCGCTGGCCCGCTTCGGCGGACAACCCGCGGTGGTCGTGGGCCAACGACGCAGCGAGGGCGGACTCGTGGGGCCCGCCGCCTTGCGCGAGGCCCGGCGGGGCATGGCCTTGGCGGCCGGACTGCAGCTGCCGCTGGTACTCGTGATCGACACCCCGGGCCCGGCACTGTCCATCGAGGCCGAGCAAGGCGGGCTGGCCGGTGAGATCGCCCGCTGTCTGGCTGAGCTGGTCACGTTGAACACGCCCACGGTGTCGGTGCTGATGGGTCAGGGCAGCGGCGGGCCCGCGCTGGCGATGGTTCCCGCCGACCGCGTGCTGGCTGCCGCGAACGGCTGGCTGGCTCCACTGCCGCCCGAGGGCGCCAGCGCCATCGTGTACCGCGACACTGCCCACGCCGCGGAACTGGCTGCCGCGCAAGGGGTTCGCTCTGTCGATTTGTTGCGCACCGGCATCGCCGACGCGATCGTGCCCGAACATCCCGACGCCGCCGACGAGCCGCGGGCGTTCACCGCGCGGCTGTCGGCCGCCATCGCCGGCGAGTTGGCCCACTTGCGTGCGGTGCCCGGCGAACAGCGGTTGCAGACCCGGTTGGAGCGCTATCGGCGCATCGGGCTCGGTTGAGGCTCCCGGGCCGCCCGGACCGCCCGGACCCAGATCGCCGAGATCGACGCTATGGTCGTCGGGATCGCAGATTCACGACCATAGCGTCGATCTGGGCGCGCGGATTGCCCGCGCTCAGACCTCGATGGGCGGGTTCAGCCGGTCCATCGTGTACTGCCGATCACGCCGCGCGGCCCACGAACTCGCGGCCAGCGAGGCCACCAGCACGCCGGCCAGCACCGCGATCGCGATCCACAGCCGTGAATCGATCCCGCCCACGATCAACTGGCGAAGACCGTTGACCGCATACGTCATCGGATCGACAGGATGCAGGATCTGGAACGGTTTGGCGGTGGTCTCGACGGGATAGATGCCGCCGGCCGAGACCAGTTGCAACATCAGGAAGGCCAGTGTCACCACCCGGCCCACCGACACCCCGAACAATGCGTTGAACGCCTGGATCAGGGCCAGGAACGCACCCGCGACCAAGAGCAGGAACGCCACGGTGGCCAAGGGGTATTTGGCTTGCAGACCCACCCCGAAATGCACCACCACATACATCACCAGCACCTGGCAGACCACGATCAGCAGCGCGGGCCAGTAGGAGGCCAGGACCACCCGTAGCGCCCCCAGCCCATTGACCACCGGACGGGACTGCAACGGCTTCAACAACATCCAGATGATGAGCGCACCGATGAACAGCGCCAACGGCAGGAAGAAAGGTGCGAACCCGGTGCCGAACGTGGCGGCCGGATTGTGCGTCTGGATGTCCAGCGCCACGGGCGCGGCCAGTGTGCGCGCCACCTCGGTGCGCTGCTGCGGGGTCCAGGACGGGACCTGGGTGGAGCCCTCCTTGAGCGCGGTGGCCAGTTGCTGGTTGCCTGCCTGCAGCTTCTCCGTGCCCGCGGCGAGCTCCCCTGCCCCGCTGGACAATTGGCGCCCACCGTTGGCCAGCTGCACCAAGCCGCTGTTGAGCCGCCGGGCGCCGTCGTTGAGCTGGTGCGCACCGTCGCGCAGTTTGACGACGTCGGAGCGCAAACCGCCGGTGACCGCCTTGGTGATGAACACCCGCAGTTTGCTGTTCGGGTCGCCCAGTTCGTTCTCCAGCTGGGCGGCGTTGTCACGCAACCGGATCAAACCTTCATCGGTGGTGGGGTCGAGGCCGCGAGCCTGCAACAACCGCTGCGCACCGGCCAGGAACTCCCCGGTGTCGCGCACCGTGGGATCGGGGCTGTTGCGCAGGATTCCGACCGCCTGGTCGACGATCGCCGCGGCCTGGGCCTGGTCGATGTTGAGCGCCGCGATCCGGTCGGTGGTCGAGCGCACCGCACCGGACAACCGCTGCGCGGCCATGCCGACTTCGTTGGGATCCAGGCCGAGCCCGCTCACCCGGTCCAACACCGTCAGCAGCGGATCGGTGGCGGTATCCACCGCCGTAGACAGTTGCCTGGTACCCGCGGCCAACTGGGCAGACCCATCACGCGCGGTGACCAGGCCCGCGGTCAGAGCGTCGGCCCCGGTGGACAGCCGGTGCGCACCGTCATTGGCCGCGGCACTGCCGTTGGCCAATTGCTGCGCGCCGTCGGCGGCCTTGATCAGACCGGCCCCGGCGTCGGTCAACCCAGTGAGGACGGTGCCGACCGTCCGTTCGCCGATGTTCGCGTTGATCTGGTTGATCACCTCACGAGCCGCGTTCTGGCCGATGATCGAACCCAGGTAGTTGTTGGCGTCGTTGAACGTGAAGCGGACATTGGCCTGGTGCGGTGAATCACTCGACGGTGAGGAGATGCTGGTGCTGAAATCCTCCGGAAGCGTGATCGAGAAGTAGTACTTGCCGCTGGATACGCCCTCGGCGGCTTCGGCAGCCGAAACCCGGTGCAGCTGAAGCTGTCCCGAATCCACGAGCGCGTCGGAGACCTCGTCGCCGGCCTTGATCTGCTGGCCCTCCGCGACGGTACCCCGATCCTCGTTGACCAGTGCCACCGGAACCTTGTCCACCTCACCGAACGGGTTCCAGAACGCCCACAGGTACATCGCGCCATACAGCAGCGGCAGCAGGATGACCGTCACGAGCGCGATACGCGGCATCGTGCCGCGCGAGAAGCGTTTCAGGTCAGTGCCCAAAGACATTCCGGCCAGCACGGTTACTCGCCACCTTTCTGCGAACCGGCCAGCTCGGCCGGCGTCGTGTTGGGCACTGTCAGCTGGGCACGCACAGCCGAGGCCAGATGGCCGGGCACCCCGTTGATCGTCGCGGTGATGACGGTCTGCTTCTCCCCCAGCGCGATCAGGCGCCCCAGCAGGATGTCCCGGTTGCGGTCATCGGTGAGGTGGTCGAGGTTGCCGACCACCAGCAGCGGCGGGCTCGAGGTGTTGGCCAGAGCGATGCGCAGCAGGATCTGATCGAGCTCGGTCAGCCCGTCGAAGTACGCCGTCAGCGACGGCAACGGCAGTTCACCGAACACCGGTGCGCACATGGCGGCCAGCGCGTCCTCGTCGGCCCGGCCCACCAGGGTGTACCAGGGCGCGTCCCATCGGAGTTGCTCGGTCACCAGGTCGCGCACCGTCACCGACTCCGACACCGTGTCGAGTTCATCGATCCCGGCCAGCGCCGCGGCACGGAAGATGTCGGTGGCACCGGTGCGCCCGAATACGGTCAGCTGCCCGCGTGCCGTTCTCATCCGCCCGGCCAATGTCATCAGCAGTGCGGTACGACCGGTACCGGCCGGACAGACCAGCACCGTGACGCCGCCTTCGTCGATATCGAGGTCGACGGGCCCGTACACCGGGCCCCATGGGCCGTGCATGGCGATCGCGCGCGCGGTGATTGCCGGTGGCTTTTGCTCGTCCTCACCGGTATCAGGCTCGAGACTTTGCTCAGGCATAGGCACATCACAACACATCCGGCGGGTGCGCACAGGCAACCGCAAACCCGGATTACCTGTCGATTCTTGTGGGGACGCTGGCGAAGTCCTCGCCGGTCTTCCGGTGACGACGGTCACTCCAAGGCTGCGACGTGTCATTGCCGAACTGACACAACCGATTTCGGATCGGGACTCCGGCGGCGGCACGTGTTGACAATTTCGCGGTGTAGGGTTTCTAATGAAAGCCGCGCTTCGTTAGGTGAGGCTCCTACTCGAACACAGGCCACTGATCCGACGACGTCGAGAGACGCCCAGGGTTAGGACAGGTCTTCCCGGCCTAAGGGATGACCCGAAGTGGCTTCCCACCTCTGGTGGGACACGTCGTGTAGTGCCAAAGCTCTGATGAGGAAGTGCACGCGCCGGCATATTTGGCCGCGCGCCCAACTTCCTCTTCAGCGTGTTTGCATCTGATGATTGCGCGCCCGCACATCAAGATCAGCGGCGTTGCGTGCGCCCGACAGCAAGGAGGTGACGACGACATGACATCGAGCGACGATCCGTATCCCAGTCCGATTCGAAAACGTCTGTCCACAAGCACCTTTCCGCTGTCGATGACCGCCTAGGTCCGCCTCCCCGGACGCCCGTGGTGGCTGACTGCCGCACGCCTGTCGACGCGGAGAGCTCCGATTCAACTGGAGATGATCCGATGCAGCGCAACACCTTTCTCCGTCATGCCCGCGGCTTGGTCAAGGGACCGATCGCGTGGATTCACACGCGGGCGTCGCTGACCCCGCAGGAACGGCACAACCTGCGGATGAGCAACACCCCGGTGGCGGTCCTGACCGCGTCCCTGGGCGGCGGCTCACATTCCGCTCCGTAGCCGATCCAGGCGCAAATTCCTTTGATCTGACCATGTTTCACGTCACCAACCGCGTGAACTGACCCCTTCCCAATCCGCACACCGCCTCAAGTCTCACCGAATCCGGCTTCCCCCAGCCGGTTCGGTGCGATTTGTGGTGCATGCCGACCACCGACCGGAGCAGCGACGATGAACACCTCTGTCGAACAAGCCACTCTCACCCCCACGAAGGCCGCCGACCGCCTGCTCCCGCGCGCGGCCGCTGAGGCACACCACGATGTCGAGATCACGCTGGCGAACGTGCGAGGCCACGTCGACGGCCTGACCATCGCGGATGCCGCCGAACGCCTCACCGAAGACGGCCCCAACGAGGTCGCCCACGACAAGGCACCGCCCGCGGTCCTCCAGCTCTTGGAGGCCTTCAAGAACCCGTTCATCGCGGTACTCGTGGTGCTGGCCACCATCAGCTCGGTGACCGACATCTACCTGCCCCTTCGCGGTGGGCAGGACGCCGACTACACCGGTGTCGTGATCATCGTGATCATGGTGGTGCTCAGCGCCCTGCTCCGGTTCTGGCAGGAGTACCGCTCGGGCAAGGCGGCCGAGACCCTCAAGGCGATGGTGCGGACCACCGCGACAGTGCGACGCCGGGCCGCTCCGGGTGCCGCACCCGAGCTCATGGAGGTCCCGATGGCGCAGATCGTCACCGGCGACATCGTGCAACTGTCGGCCGGCGACATGATCCCGGCAGACATCCGCCTGCTCGATTCGCGCGACCTGTTCGTCAGCCAGGCGGCACTGACCGGCGAAGCCCTGCCGGTGGAGAAGTACGACACGCTCGGCGCGGTGGCGGAGAAATCCGCGACCGTGGTCGCCGACGACGATGCCGGCCCGCTCGACCTGCCCGGCATCTGTTTCATGGGCACCAACGTGGTGAGCGGCACGGCCACCGCGGTCGTCGTGGCAACCGGCGCGCACACCTACTTCGGGTCGCTGGCCAAGGCGATCGTGGGCTCACGCGCGGAGACGGCCTTCGACCGGGGAGTCAACAGCGTGAGCTGGCTGCTGATTCGCTTCATGTTGGTGATGGTGCCGATCGTGTTGCTGATCAACGGTTTCACCAAGGGCGATTGGCCCGAGGCCTTCCTGTTCGCGCTCGCGGTCGCGGTAGGGCTCACCCCGGAAATGCTGCCGATGATCGTGTCGTCCAATCTCGCCAAGGGCGCGGTCGCATTGTCGCGTCGCAAGGTGGTGGTCAAGCGCCTCAACGCAATCCAGAACTTCGGCGCCATGGATGTGCTGTGCACCGACAAGACGGGCACGCTCACCCAGGACCGGATCATCCTCGAGCATCACACCGACATCCGGGGCGAGCGGAACGACAACGTGCTCGCCTTGGCCTGGCTCAACAGCTTTCATCAGAGCGGCGTCAAGAATCTGATGGACCGCGCCGTCCTGCACTTCGCTGAAGGGACTCCCGAAACGCTGCTCGCCGCGTCCGCCTATCGCAAGGTCGATGAGCTTCCGTTCGACTTCGAGCGACGCCGCCTGTCGGTCGTCGTGCAAGACGTCGACCGGGACCATCTGCTGATCTGCAAGGGAGCAGTCGAGGAGATGCTCGCGGTGTCGAGCCGGGTGTGGGACGGCGCAGCGGCCCGAGCGCTCACCGACGCCGACCGTGGGGCGCTGGCCGGAACCGCACGCGACTACAACCGCGAGGGATTCCGGGTGCTGCTGGTGGCCACCCGGCAGATCCCGCGCAGCCGGCGCACGCACCGCTACCGCATCGAGGACGAGAACGACCTCGTCATCCACGGCTTTCTCACCTTCCTCGATCCGCCGAAGGAGACGGCCGCGCCGGCCATCACGGCCCTCGCCGAACACGGCGTCACGGTCAAGGTCCTCACCGGTGACAACGAGGTCGTCAGTGTCAAGATCTGCCGTGAGGTGGGGCTCGATCCCGGACAACCCGTTCTCGGCCCCGAGATCGACACGCTTGACGACGACGACCTCCGGCGCATCGTCGACGAACGAACCGTGTTCGCGAAGCTGACGCCGCTGCAGAAGTCGCGCGTGCTGCGGGCACTGCAGGCCAACGGCCACACCGTCGGTTTCCTGGGCGACGGCATCAACGACGCACCGGCACTGCGTGATGCGGATGTGGGCATCTCGGTCGACACCGGCACCGACATCGCCAAGGAATCCGCCGACATCATCCTGCTGGAGAAAAGCCTGATGGTGCTCGAAGAAGGTGTGGTCAAGGGCCGGGAGACGTTCGGCAACATCATCAAGTACCTGAACATGACCGCGAGTTCGAACTTCGGCAACGTGTTCTCCGTACTGGTGGCCAGCGCCTTCATCCCGTTCCTCCCCATGCTGGCGATCCATCTGCTGATCCAGAACCTGCTGTACGACATCTCCCAGCTGGCGCTGCCGTGGGACCGCATGGACAAGGAGTTCCTGCTCAAGCCGCGCAAGTGGGATGCCAGGAACATCGGCCGGTTCATGATCTGGATGGGACCGACGTCATCGATCTTCGACATCACCACCTTCGCGGTGATGTGGTACGTCTTCGCGGCCAATTCGCCCGAGATGCAATCGCTGTTCCAATCGGGCTGGTTCATCGAAAGCCTGCTCTCGCAGACGCTGGTCGTGCACATGCTGCGCACCCAGAAGATCCCGTTCATCCAGAGCACCGCGGCGCTGCCGGTACTGCTGACCACCGGGGCGGTCTGCGTGCTCGGGATCCTGATCCCGTTCTCGCCACTGGGAGCGGCGGTCGGATTGCAGCCGCTGCCGTGGCAGTACTTCGGATGGCTGGTCGCGACACTGGTGTCCTACTGCGTTGTCGCTCAGGGGATGAAGACCATCTACATCCGCAAGTTCGGTCAATGGTTCTGAACATCTGAGGGACGATGGGCAGATGACTGAGTCACGGACCTACCCACCCGGCGTCCCCTGTTGGGTGGACACCGACCAGCAGGATGTGGCTGCCGCCCAAGACTTCTACGGTCGGCTGTTCGGCTGGACATTCGAGAACGTGCTGCCCGAGGACGCCGAGGAGTCGTATTCGATCGCCACCCTGGAGGGTCGGGACGTGGCCGCGATCGCGTCCGCACATTCCGGTGACGAGATCGCCTGGAACACCTACATCGCGGTGGCCGACGCGGACGCCACGGCCACCGCGGTGGCGGCCGCCGGAGGGACCGTGACGAGCGGGCCCGTCGACGCGGGACCGGGTGGGCGTCAGGCCGGTTGCGTCGATCCCCGCGGCGCACATTTCAAACTGTGGCAACCGCGGCGGCGCCTCGGCGCCCAGCTGGTCAACGTTCCCGGCACCTGGAATTTCAGCAACCTGCAGACGACCGATCCGCAGGCCGCCGCGACCTTTTACGCGCCGTTGTTCGGCTGGGAGTTCGACAACGCCGGCTTCGCGACGATGATCCGCCGGCCCGGCTACGCCGACCATCTGGCCGCCACCGTCGACCCCGGTATCAAGGAACGGCACGCCGCTGCGGGTACCCCGCCCGGATTCTCCGATGCGGTCGGCTGGGTCGGGCAGCTGCAGGACGAGCAGCAACCCGAACACTGGGAAGTGGCATTCGCCGTGGCCAACCGCGACGAATCCGTGTCACTGGCCGAAAAGCTCGGCGCGGCAGTCATTTCCAGCTCCGAAAACGAGTGGTCGAACAACGCCCTGATCCAGGACCCCCAAGGCGCCCGGCTCATCCTGAGCCAGTTCGTCCCCCCGACGGGGTGAGAACCGAGCGGTGCCGGGTGCGGACGGTGAGCACCGCCGCGGCGATGATCACCTCGACCAGAGCCAGCAGGGTCGCGGTGGTCATCAGCGCCGAGGTCGCCGGCGCCACCGCCGCCGCGCCGTGGCGATGCGCGGGCATCGGGGCGTGCACGGCGATCATCGCCAGGCTCATCAACGCGATGGTGCACCAGACTCCGGGGGTGCCACTGCGCCACAGGTGAGCCGCGCAATACAGACAACCCACGATCATCGCCGCAAGCACACCGGCGGCCACCAGGTTGGCGGTCGCCTCCAGCATCAGCACGTGCAGCGCCGCCGAACTCGCGGCCAACAGCGCGCACGTCCGCCGCCCGAGAACGCTGCAGGCATGTGCGGCCGACATGATCCCTATCGTCGCAGCAATGAGACCTCAGCGTGGCTTGAACCGGATGAGCTGCGAAATCCCCGGTGCGAGTCCGCGTATCGCCGTACCGTCTGCCCTATGACCAACTTCGAAGCCCGACCCGCGCGTCGTCGCCGTCGGCGCCAACGCTTGAGCCGGTCACCACGGGTGATGGGCACAGTCCTGCTCGCGGTCGCGCTGACCGCCGCATGTTCGACCAACACGACCTCCAGCGGCACGACGAGCAACACCGCCGACGCCGTCAAGGGCGAATCCGCGTCCGGCCGTGTCGTGGTGATCACCACCGGTGGCACCATCGCCACGAGCACCGATGCCAACGGCGTGCGCCGCCCGACCGTCAGCGGCGCCGATCTGGCCGCCGGCCTGGACGTTCAGGTCGTGGATGTGATGAAGAAGGACAGCTCGCAGCTGACGCCGGCCGACTGGGACGTGATCGCCTCGGCAGCCAAGAAAGCGGTCGCCGACGGCGCCTCCGGAGTGGTCATCACCCATGGCACCGACACCATGGAGGACACCGCGATGTGGCTGGACGTCACCTACAACGGACCCGCACCGATAGTGCTGACCGGGGCGCAGCGCAGTTCCGACGCCCCGGACGCCGACGGGCCGACCAACCTGCGGGACGCGCTCACCGTGGCGTCCAGTCCTGCCGCCCGCGACCAGGGCGTGATGATCATGTTCGCCGGGGACGTCTTCCAGGCGTTGGGAACCCACAAGGTGAACACCCAGGATCTGCACGCGTTCGGCGGCACGCCACCGATCGGTTCCGTCGCCGACAACACCTTCAAGCTGGACCACCCCGCGCAGCGGCCCTTCGTCGGTGACGTGCCTGCGGCCGGTGCACCACGGGTCAACGTGGTCGCGGCCTACCCTGGCGACGGCGCCGGGCCCATCGATGCCGCCGTGGCCGCGGGCGCACGCGGAATCATCGTGGAGGCACTGGGATCCGGCAATGCCGGTGAAGGCGTGGTGGACGCGGTGCGCCGCCACGCGCCGGCCGGCGTCGCCTTCGGAATATCCAGTCGAGTCCCCGACGGTGAGGTCATCGCCGAATACGGTCCGGGTGACGACATGGTCAAGGCCGGCGCGGTGATGGTTCCTCGCCTCCGGCCCAGCCAGGCCCGAGTGCTGATGATGGCTGCGCTGGCCACCAAACAGCCGGTCGGCGAGGTGATCAAACGCTGGGGCTGAACGGTTTTCAGCGCTACCCGTCGGCGAGCCCGAGGAGTTTGACGCTTTCGCTCCGCATGTCGACCTTGCGGATCTTGCCGGTGACGGTCATCGGGAACTCGTCCACGACAAGCACATAACGCGGGATCTTGTAGTGGGCCAGCTTTCCGGTGGCGAAGGCGCGCAGTGCCTCGGCATCCACGGGCGCGCGGCCCGGCTTCATCCGCACCCACGCGCAGATCTCCTCGCCGTACTTCGCATCGGGCACGCCGATCACCTGGGCATCGTCGATGTCGGGGTGGGTGTAGAGGAACTCCTCGATCTCACGGGGATAGACGTTCTCACCGCCGCGGATCACCATGTCCTTGATCCGGCCGACCACGGTGCAGTAGCCGTCCTCACGCATCACCGCCAGATCCCCGGTGTGCATCCAGCCGTCGGGGTCGATGGCCTCGGCGGTTTTCGCCGGCTCATCCCAGTAGCCGAGCATGACCGAGTAACCGCGGGTGCAGAACTCACCGGGTTGCCCGCGCTGCACCGTCTCGCCGGTGTCCGGGTCGACGATCTTGACCTCGATATGCGGATGGGCCCGACCGATGGTGGCGGTACGGCGCTCCAGATCGTCGTCGACCAGCGTCTGACACGACACCGGTGAGGTCTCGGTCATGCCGTAACAGATCGCCACCTCCGCCATGTGCATGTCGGCCACCACGCGCTTCATCACCTCGACGGGGCACACCGACCCCGCCATGATCCCGGTCCGCAGTGAGGACAGGTCGAATTGCGCGAAATCGGGGTGCCCCAGCATCGCGATGAACATCGTCGGCACCCCGTACAACGCGGTGCACCCCTCGGATTCCACGGTGGCCAAGGTGATCCCGGGATCGAAACCGGGTGCAGGGATGACGATCGTCGCTCCGTGGGTGAGCGCACCGAGGTTGCCCATCACCATGCCGAAGCAGTGGTAGAACGGCACCGGGATACACACCCGGTCGCCGCGATCGAAATTGATCAGCCCGCCGACGAAGAACCCGTTGTTCAAGATGTTGCGATGGCTGAGCGTCGCCCCTTTGGGGAATCCTGTTGTCCCCGAGGTGTACTGGATGTTGATCGGGTCGGTGTTGGAAAGCTCGCCGCTCCGGGCCCGCAATTGTTCCTCGCCGACCTGCTCGATGTGTAACCGGTCCCAGTCCAGGGTGCCGAGGAAGATGATGTCCTTCAGCGCCGGACACTCCGCTTGCACCTCGGCCACCATCGTCACATAGTCGGAGGACTTGAACGCGGTGGCCGACACCAAAGTCCGGATGCCGGATTGCTTGAGGACATAGGCCAGTTCGTGAGTGCGATACGCCGGGTTGATGTTGACCAGGATCGCGCCGATCTTGGCCGTCGCGAGCTGAAGCATCACCCATTCGGCACAGTTGGGCGCCCAAATGCCGACGCGATCACCCTTCTGCACGCCCAGGGCCATGAGACCGCGTGCCACCGCGTCGACTTCGTCGTTGAGCGCGGCATAGCTCCAGTGCCGCCCGGTGGCCACCTCGACAAGCGCATCCGCGTCCGGCCCGGCCGCCACCATGCGCTCGAAGTTCGCCCCGATGGTCTCTTCCAGCACGGATACATCGGTGGGGCCACGGTCATAGGAACTGATCGCCGTATTCATTCCACAAGATCCTCGTATCGGTATTCGGTGGAAATCGGTTCGCCCGCTGCATGAGCCGCGTCCTCACGCTTGCGCAACTCGACGCGGCGGATCTTGCCCGAGATGGTCTTGGGCAGATCGAAGAACTCGACCCGGCGCACCTTGAGATAGGGCGCGAGATGGTCACGGGCATAGGTCATGACGTCTTTCGCTGTGTCCGCGTTGGCTTCCCAGCCTTCGGCCAGCGCCACATACGCCTTGGGCACGGACAGCCGGGTGTCATCGGGCTGCGGCACCACCGCGGCCTCGACCACCGCTGGATGCTCGATCAGCACGCTTTCCAACTCGAACGGCGACACCTTGTAGTCACTGGACTTGAACACGTCGTCGGTGCGGCCGATGTAGGTGATGTAGCCGTCCTCATCACGGCTCGCGACGTCGCCGGTGTGGTAGTAACCGCCGGCCATCACGGCCTCATTGCGTTGCGGGTCACCGAGATAGCCGGTCATCAGATTGTGCGGGTGCGCCGCGAGGTCCAGGCAGATCTCCCCCTCGTCGGTCGGCTTTCCGGTGATCGGATCCACCAGCACCACCGGGACGCCCGGCATGGGACGGCCCATCGAACCGGGTTTCACCGGCTGGCCCGGAGTGTTGCCGACCAGCAGCGAGGTCTCGGTCTGGCCGAATCCGTCGCGGATCGTCAGGCCCCACGCCTTCTCGACCTGGGCGATCACATCGGGGTTCAGCGGTTCACCTGCGCCCAGGATCTCCCGCAGCCCCTCGGGCCGCTCACCGAGGTCGGCCTGGATCAGCATGCGCCACACCGTCGGTGGGGCACAGAACGTGTTGACCTTCGCCCGCCGCAACTGGCCCATCAACGCCGCGGCGTCGAATCGCGCGTAGTTGTAGACGAAGATGGTCGCCTCGGCGATCCACGGCGCAAAGAAACAGCTCCAGGCATGCTTGGCCCAACCGGGTGAGCTGATCGCCAGGTGCACGTCACCGGGCGTGACGCCGATCCAGGCCATCGTGGTCAGATGCCCGACCGAATAGCTGACCTGGGAATGCTCCACCAGTTTGGGCCTGCTCGTGGTGCCGGAGGTGAAATAGATGAGCATCGGGTCATCGACCGTGGTGCCCGGGTCGAATCGCCGCGCCGGCACCGCGTCGGCGTCGGCGTAGCTGTGCCAGCCGGCGGGCGCGTCGCCGACCGCGATACGCACATAGTCGCCCGGCACCTCGGCGAACTTGACCGCATCGGCGGAGTTGGCGATGACGAACCGTACGCCACCGCGAGCGATGCGATCCGACAGGTCCGCCGGGCCCAGCGCCCCGGTGGTCGGCATGATGACGGCGCCCAGCTTGGCGATGGCCAACATGGACTCCCACAACTCAACCTGGTTGCCGAGCATCAGCAGGACCCGGTCACCCTTGGTCACGCCCAGCTCCTGCAACCAGGCCGCGACGCCATCCGACCGCTGCGCCATCTCGGCAAAAGTGACCTTCTGCTCGGAACCGTCCTCCTCGACGATCCACAACGCTGTGCGGCTGTTGCCCCTGGCGATCACATCGAACCAGTCGACAGCCCAGTTGAAAGCACCTGTGATCGACGGCCAGGCGAACTCCTCGACGGCCTTCTCATAGTCGGCGATGGTCGCGACCAGCTGGTCACGGGCCGTGCGGTACCGGTCTGTGTTGCTCGCGACGGAATCCATGACAGCTATGCTCTACGTCACACTTGCCCGCCCGCTACCCCCGAAAGTGGGTGCCGACGATGCGCCCCTGGTTGCTGCGCCCGCGCGACGCCGACGCGGTCCGTGCCGAGCTGCGCAGGATGGCCGGCGATACCGGGCTTCCGTTGGCCTTCGGCGGGCAGGTTCATGAGGGCACGCTGCTGTTGAGCGAGTTCTTCGGCACCCGCACCGGCGCCATGCGCGGGCTCGCGGTGCTGCCCCGGGCGGGGCTCGGCGGGGCCAGCGTGGTGTCCCGTCGCCCGATCTCCGTGCCCGATTACCGGCGTGCGTCGACCATCACCCACGACTATGACGAGCCGGTGCTGTCCGAGGGCATCCGCTCGATCCTGGCCGTGCCCGTGATCGTCGACGGCACAGCCCGGGCCGTGCTGTACGGGGCGCACCGCACCAGCGCCCCGATCGGCGGGCGGACCGCGGCCGCGATGGTGGCCTCGGCGCAGCGGTTGAGCGAGGAGCTGCGGGTACGCGACGAGGTGGACCGCCGGCTGCGGATGCGTGAGGCCGCACTGACCAACTTCGCCGATCAGCCGGCCGATACCGAGCAGATCCGTGAGGTGCACGCCGACCTGCGCCGGCTGGCGGCCGACACCCCGGACCTGGCCGGGCCGTTGCGGGAGCTGGCCGACCGGCTGGCCGTGGCACTCCGGGGCGACCCGCCGGCCAGCGCCCCGCTGACCACCCGCGAGCTCGACGTGCTGGCGCAGGTGGCTCTGGGATGCACCAATGCCGAAGCTGCCCAGCGGCTTTCACTCAAACCGGAAACGGTGAAGAGTTATCTGCGCAGCGCGGCAGCAAAACTCGGTGCCCGCAACCGGCACGAGGCGGTGTCCAAGGCCCGGCGGCTGCGCCACATTCCTTGACCGTGGGGCGTCAGAGACACTTGCGCTGAAGATAGCGGCCACTGGGTGGCAGTAATCTTCAGCGTAATGCTCGGCACCGCACACCACCTCGGACTGGGAGGATGGCCCACATGACCTCGATCCAGCCGTTCCGCATCGCAATTCCCGACGCCGACCTCGACGACCTCAAGCAGCGCCTCGCCCGGACCCGGTGGCCCGAGGCCGAATGCGTCGACGACTGGACCCAGGGCATCCCACTGGACTACACCCGCGACCTCGCCGACTACTGGGCCAACACCTACGACTGGCGGGCCCGCGAGGCCGCGCTGAACCGGTTCGACCACTTCACCACCGAGATCGACGGGCTCGACATCCATTTCATCCACCAGCGGTCCGGGCGTGAGGACGCGTTTCCGCTCCTGATCACCCACGGCTGGCCCGGATCCATCGTCGAATTCCACAAGGTGATCGAGCCGCTGACCGAGGCCGGGTTCGACGTGGTGTGCCCCTCGCTGCCGGGCTACGGATTCTCCGGCAAACCGAGCACCCCGGGCTGGGGTATCGGGAAAATCGCGCAGGCCTGGGACACGTTGATGACCCGGCTGGGCTACGACCGGTACGGTGCCCAGGGCGGCGACTGGGGTGCCGCGGTGACGACGCAGATCGGCCGAAACGTAGGCTCGTGCGTGGCCATTCACGTGAACATGCCGATCGCCCAGCCGCCGGCCGAGGGCATCGGGGAGATGACCGAGGACCTACAGAAGGCCCTGGCCCGCATCGACTACTACCGCAAATGGGATTCGGGCTACATGAAGCAGCAGTCCACCCGACCACAGACCGTCGGGTACGGGCTGGTGGACTCCCCCGTCGGTCAGCTGGCGTGGATCGTGGAGAAGTTCTGGTCATGGATGGACTGCGACGGGAACCCCGAAAACGTGGTGCATCGCGATGAACTGCTCGACAACGTGATGCTGTACTGGCTCACCGCGTCGGCGGCGTCGTCAGCCCGGCTGTACTGGGAGAGCCACGACACCTGGGGCGGTGGCGGGGAATACGTCAGCCTGCCCACTGGGATCGCGTCGTTCCCGCTGGAGATCCTGCGCGCGCCGCGAAGCTGGTGCGAAACCGGTTACAACGTCACCCACTACACGACGATGCCCCGGGGCGGCCACTTCGCGGCGTTCGAGCAGCCGGAGTTGTTCGTCGAGGACGTGAAGACTTTCTTCGACACGGTGCGGTGAAACCGGCCCGACATCGAAAAGCTGTGATCGCGCGTCGGTTTCTGCACTTGCGCTGTGGATTCGGCGCGGCAGCAGCCGGAGGGTAGAAAGCGGAGTAGGCGTGCCCGCAGCACCTCAGGCCAGCGAGTCCACCCAGGCCCGGTGCAACGCCGCGTAAGCCCCGTCGGTCCGGCCGATCAGATCGGCGGGTGCGCCGTCCTCGATGATGCGGCCGTGCTCGAGCACCAGCACCCGGTCTGCGATCTGCACCGTGGACAGCCGGTGCGCGATCACCAGTGCGGTGCGGTCGGCCAACACGGTTTCCAACGCGCGCTGCACCATTCGTTCGCTCGGGATGTCCAGTGAGGACGTCGCCTCATCCAGGATCAGCACCGCCGGATCGGCCAGGAATGCCCGGGCGAATGCCACCAGCTGTCGCTGCCCCGCCGAGAGCCGGCCGCCGCGCTTGGCGACATCGGTGTCATACCCGTCGGGCAACATGCCGATGAAGCGGTCCGCACCAACTGCCTCGGCCGCCTCCCGAACCTCCGCGTCGGTGGCCTCGGGCCGCCCGAACCGGATGTTGTCGGCGACCGTCCCGGAGAACATGAAGTTCTCCTGCGTGACCATCACGACGTGCCGGCGCAATTCGGACTGCGTCAGCGCCCGCAGGTCCACACCGTCGAGGGTCACCGATCCGGCTGTGGGGTCATAGAAGCGGGAGATCAGCTTGGCGATGGTGGTCTTGCCCGCACCGGTGGTGCCGACCAGCGCCACGGTCTGGCCGGCCGGCACCGAGAGCTCAAGCCCGGGCAGGACCGGACGGCCCGGCGAGTACTCGAACCGCACGTCATGAAACGTGACGGCGCCCTTGGGGTCCGGTAGTGCGACCGGTGCCGCCGGATCCGCGATACGCGGCTGCTGCGCCAGCACCCCGGCCAGCTTCTCCAGCGCCGAGGACGCCGACTGGAACGTGTTGAAGAACTGCGAGATCTCCTGCATCGGTTCGAAGAACATCCGCAGGTAGAGCAGGAAGGCGGCCAGCGTGCCGATGGTCATCTCGCCGTGAAGCACGCGAGAACCGCCGTAGAGCAGCACCACACCCGTGGTGAGGTTGCCGACCAGCTTGACGCCGGGCATGAAGATGGCCAGCAGCTTGAAGGTCTTCTCGTTGATCGCCCGGTACTCGTCGGCGACATCGTCGAAGATCTCCTGGTTGCGCGGCTCGCGCCGGTACGCCTGCACGGCCTTGATGCCCGTCATGGTCTCGACGAACTGCACGATCACCAGCGCCGCGCTCTCGCGCACCAGCCGGTACGTCTTGCCCGACTCGTTGCGGAACCACCACACCAGGGCGACCAGGATCGGAAACGCCACCAGGCACATCAGGCCCAGCCGCCAATCGAGTGCCACCAGCAGGACCGCTGTGCCGAACAGCGTCAGCACCGCGGTGATCAGGCTGTCGAAACCCGTTTCCAGCATGTCCTGGATGGCCTCGACGTCGTTGGTGGACCGGCTGACCACCCGGCCCGACGTATACCGGTCGTGGAAGGCCACATCGAGTCTGCCGAAATGCCGGAACACCCGACGGCGCAACTCCAACAGCACGCGCTGGCCGACCCGACCGGAGCGGCGCAGGAAGAACATGCGGCTGATGGCCTGCACGATCACCACCGCGCACAACGTCCCGACGATGAGCATCAGCTCACGGGCCGGGCCGCCCTCGAGAATCGGCGGGATACCCCGGTCGATACCGCGCTGCACCAGGATCGGAACCGACAGCCGGGCAGCGTTTTCCACGACGACCACCAACGCCAGCGCCGCGACAGTCCACCGGTACGGACGCAGCAGTGACACGAGCAGTGCCCGCGCCTCACGGCGCCGGGGCACGCTTTCGTCGATCGGGAGGGTGTTGGCGTCGCCGGTGGTGCCGGTGGCACCGTCGCGGTCCTCGGTGACCTGTCCGCGCCAGTCAGTGACGGTCATCGGCGCTGCACCTCCGCGCTGAGATGTGGTGGCTCGCCGACTTCATCGATGGCCGCACGTTCGGCTTGGCCACGTTCCAGCCGGCCCAACTCCTCGTCGTCCTCCCATTCACAACTGCGCTCGCAGGCGTCGTCGAGTTCGTCGTCGGCGGCCAGCAGATAACGGTATTGCGGCACCTGCGCGAGCAATTCGGCGTGCGTCCCGATGTGGGTGATGGTGCCGTCCTGGAGCAGGGCGACCTTGTCCGCCAACAGCACGGTCGACGCACGATGCGCCACGATGATGCCTGTCACCCCGCGCAGCACGCGGCCCAGAGCTTCCGTCACCACGGCCTCGGTGTGTACGTCCAGCGCCGACAACGTGTCGTCGAGCACCAGGATCTTCGGCGCCGCCAGGATCGCGCGGGCCAGCGAAAGACGTTGGCGCTGACCGCCGGACAGGCTCATGCCCTGCTCGCCGATCCGGGTGTCCAGGCCGAACGGCAGGTCGTAGACGAACTGCGCCGCCGCGATCTCGATGGCCTGGCCCAACTGCTCGTCCGTGGCGTCCGCACGGCCCAGCCTCAGATTCTCGGCCACCGACATCGAGAACAGCGTCGGATCCTCGAACGCGGTGGCGACGGTCTGCCGCAGCGCCGGCAGGCTCAGTTCCCGGATGTCGCGGCCGTCGATCAGGATCTGCCCTTCGGTGACGTCATAGAGCCGCGAGAACAACGCCGCCAGCACCGATTTGCCCGATCCGGTCGCGCCCACCAACGCCAGTGTCTGCCCCGGCTCGACGACGGCGGTGGCATGGCGCAGTACCCATTTGCCCTCCCCGTCGGGGAACTTGAAACCCACATCACGCAATTCCAGCCGGCCGCCGCGGGGCGGCAGCGACACCGGGCCGTCGGCGATCTCGATCGGAGCGTCGAAGATCTCGGCGATGCGGTTGGCCGCGGTGAACGACTCCTGCGTCATCGACAGCAGGAAACCCAGGGAAGCGATGGGCCACACCAGCGACAGCATCATCGTGATGAAGGCGACCAGGGTGCCCATCGTGACGTGGCCGTGGCCCGCCGCGTACGCACCGAACCCCAACACCACGATCAAGGTGAGGTTGGGAATCACCTCCAGCAGCGTCCAGAACTTCGCCGACACACCCACTCTGGCGACCTGGGTGTCATACAGCTGCGTGGCCTGCTCGTCGAACCGGTCGATCACATAGTCCTCACGGCCGAATGCCTTGACCACCCGCAGCCCGAGCGCCGCCTCCTCGACATGAGTCGCGACGTGCCCCGTCTGGTCTTGCGCCAACCGCGACAGCCGGGTGTACTCGCGCTCGAAATGCAGGACGGTCAGCGTGATCGGCACGATCGACACCAGCACCACCACACCGAGCGGCCAGTACATGGCCAGCAGGATCGACGTCACCACGACGATCTGCAGGCCGTTGAGGATCAGGAACACCAACCCGAAGGACAGGAACCGGCGGATCGTGGACAGGTCGTTCATCACCCGCGACAACAGCTGCCCGGACTGCCAGCGGCTGTGGAAGCTCATCGGCAATATCTGCAGGCGCGCGTAGAGATCCTTGCGGATGTCCGCCTCGACGCCCATGGTCGCGCGGGCCACCAGCCAGCGCCGGATGAACCACAGCACCGCCTCGGAGATGCCGACCGCGACCGCGGCCGAGCCCAGGACCCACAGCCCGTGCGGATCCTGGTGGCGCACCGGACCGTCGATCACGGCCTTGGTCATCAGCGGAATCGCCACCGTCGCAGCCAGGCTGACCACCGCGACCACGACCATCACGATCCAGCGGGCCCGGTACGGCAGCAGATAAGGCAACAGCCGCCACAGATCTGAACTGGTCCGGAGCCGCTTCGAGGGCGGGGCGATCGCGGGTTGGCTCACTGAGTCCATCTTCCCATCACGGGCAAACGATTAACCTCACGCAGCCGGTGCCTCCTCGGCGAATTGCGTGTCGTACAGCTCGGCGTACCGGCCGCCGCGGGCCAGCAACTCGCGATGCGTGCCGCGCTCGACGATGCGCCCGTCCTCGACGACGAGAATGAGATCGGCCGCGCGGACCGTGGACAACCGGTGCGCGATGACGATCGAGGTGCGCCCGCCCAATGCCTCGGCCAGAGCCTGCTGAACGGCGGCCTCCGAGGCCGAATCCAGCGACGCCGTCGCCTCATCGAGCACCACCACCCGTGATCGTCCCAACAGCAGGCGCGCGATGGTCAACCGCTGCCGCTGTCCTCCCGACAGACGGTATCCGCGCTCACCGACAACCGTGTCCAAGCCGTCGGGCATGGCCGCGACCACATCGTCGAGCCGGGCGCGGCGCAGGGCCTCCCAGAGTTGGTCGTCGCCCACACCCGGGGCGGCCAACTGCAGGTTCGCGCGGATCGACTCGTGGAACAGATGCCCGTCCTGGGTCACCATGCCCACGGTGTCCTTGAGCGACGCGAACGTCACGTCCCGCACGTCGGTCCCGTTGAGCCTGATCGCCCCGGAGTCGACGTCGTAGAGCCGGGCCAGCAGCGACGCGATGGTCGACTTGCCTGCCCCCGACGATCCGACCAATGCCACCATCTGCCCGGGCCGGGCGGTGAACGAAATACCGTGCAGCACCTCGTCACCACCACGCTCATCCAGCGTCGCCACCTCTTCCAGCGAGGCCAGCGACACCTTGTCCGCCGACGGGTAGGCGAACCGGACGTCGTCGAATTCAACGGACACCGGATCCCGGTCATCCTGGCCGGGCACAGCCACCGCGCCGGGCTTCTCGGCGATGAGCGGCACCAGGTCCAGCACCTCGAAAACCCGCTCGAAGGAGACCAGCGCGCTCGCGATCTCGACCCGCGCGTTGGCCAGTGCGGTCAGCGGCGCATACAGCCGGGTCAGCAACAGCGCCAGCGACACGACGGCACCGGCCTGCAGCTGCCCGCCGATCGCCAGCACGCCGCCCAGCCCGTAGACCAGGGCCAGGGCCAGCGCCGACATCAGCGTCAGCGAGTGCATGAACGCCGCCTGCAGCATCGCCGTGCGCACCCCGATGTCACGCACCCGGTCAGCGCGCACCGCGAACTCGTCGGACTCACGCGCCGGGTCGCCGAACAGCTTGACCAGCGTGGCCCCCGGTGCGGAGAACCGTTCGGTCATCTGGGTGTTCATCGTGGCGTTGTGGGTGGCCGCCTCGCGGGACAGCCCGGCCATCCGGGCGCCGATGCGGCGGGCCGGCAGCACGAACAGCGGCAGCAGGGCCAACGACAGCAGGGTGATCTGCCAGGAGATGCTGAGCATCACCACCAGCGTCAATGTCAGAGTGACAAGGTTGGCGACGATGCCCGAGAGCGTGTCGGAGAAGGCGCGCTGTGCCCCGATGACGTCATTGCCCAGCCGGCTCACCAGCGCGCCGGTCCGGGTGCGGGTGAAGAACGCCACCGGCATGCGCTGCACATGGTCGAACACGGCGGTGCGCAGATCCAGGATCAGCCCTTCACCGATGTTGGATGACAACCACCTGGTCAACAGGGCCACCGCGGCTTCAGCGACGGCGATCGCGGCGATGGTGCAGGCCAGCAGGACCACCGTCGACGCCGGCCCGCCCTGCGTGATCGCGTCGACCACACGGCCGGCCAGCACCGGCGTCGTCACCGTCAAAACGGCACTGACCACGCTGATCGCCACGAACCCGCCCAGCATCCGGTGGTGGCGCGCGGCGAACCGCCAGATCCGGGACAACAGCCGCCGATCGGCCAGTGCGCGCAGGTCACCGTCGCGGGCATGTGCCTGCCGGTACAGCGACTGCCGCGCCACCGTTTCCATACTCATGAGCATCACCGTAAAACCTGAACAATTATTGAGGTCAAAGATTCCCGGGCGCCTGCGCGATCAGCTGTGGTTCATCGGGCAAGATGGCGGTTATGGATAGCGCAACCGGTGGCATTGCCTCGCCCCGGGTCCTCGTCGTAGACGACGACCCCGACGTGCTCGCCTCCCTGGAACGTGGGCTGCGGCTGTCCGGGTTCACCGTATCGACGGCCGTGGACGGGGCCGAGGCGCTGCGCAGCGCCACCGAGACCCGCCCCGACGCGATCGTGCTCGACATCAACATGCCCGTGCTCGACGGTGTGAGCGTGGTGACGGCCCTGCGCGCGATGGACAACGACGTGCCCGTCTGCGTGCTGTCTGCGCGCAGCAGCGTCGACGACCGCGTGGCCGGGCTGGAAGCCGGCGCCGACGACTACCTGGTCAAACCGTTCGTGCTGCAGGAGCTGGTGGCCAGGGTCAAGGCCCTGCTGCGCCGGCGCGGCGCCTCGGCCACCTTCTCGTCCGAGACCATCCAGGTGGGCCCGCTGGAGGTCGACATCCCGGGCCGCCGCGCCCGCGTCAACGGTGTCGATGTGGACCTGACCAAACGCGAGTTCGACCTGCTGGCCGTGCTGGCCGAACACAAGACCGCGGTGCTGTCCCGGGCACAGTTGCTGGAACTGGTCTGGGGCTACGACTTCGCCGCCGATACCAACGTGGTGGACGTGTTCATCGGCTACCTGCGCCGCAAACTCGAGGCCGGCGGCGCGCCGCGGCTGCTGCACACCGTCCGGGGCGTCGGATTCGTCCTCAGGACCCAGTAGCGACATGACGAGCGCCACCGCCAGGAGTCAACGGCCATGAGCCTGCTGACCCGGATCTTCCGCCGCACACCGTCGCTGCGGACCCGGGTCGCGTTCGCCACCGCCATCGGCGCGGCGATCGTCGTCGTCATCGTCGGCACCATCGTCTGGGTCGGCATCACCAACGACCGCAAGGAACGCCTGGACCGCCGTCTCGACGAGGCCGCCGGATTCGCCATCCCGTTCCTGCCGCGCGGCCTCGGCGAGATCCCCCGCTCCCCCAGCGATCAGGACGCGGTGATCACCGTGCGACAGGCCGGCGACATCTCCTCGAACTCCAACGTGATCCTGCCCGAGCTGCCCGACGGCTACGCCGACACCTATATCGACGGCGTGCGCTGGCGGGTCCGCACCGTGCAGATCCCCGCGCCCGGCCCGATGTGGGTGGCGGTCGGCGCGACCTACGACGCCACCATCGCCGACACCAACAATCTGCACCGCCGCGTGATCATCATCTGCGTTTTCGCCGTCGGTGCAGCGACCGTATTGGGCTGGGTACTCGCCGCATTCGCGGTGCGTCCGCTCAAACGGCTGGCCGAGCAGACCCGGCAGATCGAGGCAGGCGACGAGGCGCCCGACGTCGAGGTGCGCGGCGCGAGCGAGGCCGTCGAGATCGCCGACGCCGTCAACGGCATGCTGCAACGCATCTGGAAAGAACAGGACCGCACCAAGGCCGCGCTGGCCTCGGCCCGCGACTTCGCCTCGGTGTCCGCCCACGAACTGCGCACCCCGCTCACCGCGATGCGGACCAACCTCGAAGTCCTTTCCACCCTGGACATGCCCGACGACCAGCGCAAGGAAGTGGTCGGCGACGTCATCCGCACCCAATCGCGGATCGAGGCCACCCTCGGCGCGCTGGAGCGCCTCGCCCAGGGTGAGCTGACCACCACCGACGACCACGTCACCGTCGACATCACCGAACTGCTCGACCGCGCCGCGCACGACGCCATGCGCGTCTATCCCGATCTCGAAGTGTCGCTGGCGCCCTCACCGACCGTCATCATCATCGGCCTGCCGACCGGGCTGCGGCTGGCCGTGGACAACGCGATCGCCAACGCCGTCAAACACGGCGGCGCCACCCGGGTCCAACTGTCGGCGGTCAGCTCACGCGAAGGCGTCGAGATCGCCGTCGACGACGACGGGGTGGGCGTGCCCGAGGAAGAACGTCAAATGGTGTTCGACCGCTTCTCCCGCGGGTCGACGGCGTCACGGTCCGGCTCCGGCCTGGGACTGGCCCTGGTCGCCCAGCAGGCCGAATTGCACGGGGGCACAGCGGCTCTCGAATCAAGCCCACTCGGCGGGGCACGGCTGCTGCTACGCCTTCCCGGCCCGCACTAGGTTCCCGCTGGTTTCCTGCGACAAGCAAAATCGCCCGCCCCGTTGCGGAGGCGGGCGATCTGCGTCGTGCCGTTACTTCTTCTCGCGCTGGGACTTACCGCTGTCCCAGCGGTTGAACCCGGCCTTCTCCGCGGATTCGACGTCCGCGAACCAGATCTCGGCGACCGTCACCGAGTAGGACGGGCTCTCCGGCGAGTGATAGAGCATCGAATCCTCGTTGCCCTTGATCAGATAACCCGTCGGCGTGCCCGCACCCGACACCCGCACCGAGCCGGCACCGTACGGCGACTCCTCGACGACCTTGACGTCATCGTCGGGTGCCTCATGAGCGCCGCCACCGGAGGCGAACTTGGCCGCCCCGGCCGCCCCCGCTGCGCCGGCAGCCGCGGCACCGGTGCCGCTGACCTTGGGCAGCTGCGTGGTGGGCTCGTCTCCCGCACCGGCCCTGGGCAGCTTGGTCGTCGCATCATCGGCGACAGCCGTTGATGCGGCAGCGGTTCCGCCGGCGGCCTTGGCCGCGGTGCCGCCACCACCCGCGCCCTCGGGGCGACGGCCGAGGGCGCCGTACACCGGCACCTCCCGCTTGACCCGACGCAGCGTCAACGCGAGCGTCAGCACCAGCCCGAGCACAAAGGCCAGGGCCATCAACCACCAGTTCACATCGCTCATCGTCGTGCTCCAATCTCACGAGAGCCGGGCAGTTCGGCGAACGCCTCTTCCTCACTGGTGGGCTTGACCGTCACCACCGAAATCAGCCAGGCCACCAGTGACCCCACCACGAATGCGAGCAGATACCACAACCATTGGATTACGAAGTCCATGTCGAATCTCCCTAATTGACCGTGATCTCGACACGGCGGTTCTGCGCCTTGCCTTCTGGGGTGTCATTGCTGGCGATCGGATTCGCCGAACCCGCGCCCGACGACCTCACGTGGTCCGCCGGCAGGCCTTGTGAAACCAGGTAATCGGCAACGGCTTTGGCACGGTTGCCGCTCAGCGGAACGTTGATCGCGTCATTGCCCGAGCTGTCGGTGTAACCGGTCACGTCCACCTGCGCACCGGCGCAGGACTTCAGCTTGTCGGCCACCTGCGACAGCAGCTGCTGCGACGCCGGGGCCAGCACGAATCCGTCGGTGCTGAAATTGATCGGGGTACGCAGCAGTGCACTCACGTCGCCCTGCAGCGCAGCGCACGGCCCGGGTGTCCCTCCGGGGGCTCCGGGAGCCGCAGGCGCCGAAGGAGCCGGTGTAGCCGCGACCTGAATGTTGTTGACCAGCTTGATGTTGGGCCACGCCGCCTTCGCGGCCGCCTCGACCGCGGCACGTACCTCCGCCGAAGGCGCGGTGCCGGTCAACGTCAGCGTGTCACCCTCGATGCTGAAATTGAAATCCGGAATACCGTCGGCCGCGGCATCGAAAACCTTGCCCAGCGCCGAGACATCGGGAGTACTCACCCCCGGCCGCAGATTCAGGTTGTCGATCAAATTGACATCCGCACCGAACTTTCCGCGCAGCCAGTCCAGCAGCGAGGCCTTCGCCGCCGCATCGGGCAGGTCACCGGTGAGGGTGAAATCGTTGCCGTTACGGGCAATCGACAACGGCGCGAACGAAAGATTCGGCAAATTGACGTTGGGCGCGTTGACGTCCGGGGCATTAACATCCGGAGCCGTCATCGTCGCCGTGGGATTGATATCGGGAAGAGTGACATCACCGTTCTTCCGCGAGTGGTCCAACCCACCCCAACCGATCAGCCCCAGCAACAATGGAACCGCCGCCAGCGCCAACAACCAACCCAAACCGGGTGGTCGTCGATATAGTTTGGAGGCTGTTTGCCAGCCTGTGATTGTCCGAGATTCGTCCGAACCCGACATTTGGGTACTCCTGAAAGTCGACGAACAGTTATCTACAGCAGCGAAACAGGTTGACGGTAGCAGCAAATGGAATTTGACGGTTAGGTTCGGCCAATACTTACCGAACCCACGGCAACATCAACGCGTGGCGAGCAGATCGATCACGAAGATCAACGTCTTGCCCGAAAGCCGATGTCCCGAACCGGCCGGTCCATACGCCTGCTCCGGTGGTATGACGAGCTGGCGGCGACCGCCGACCCGCATCCCGGGAATTCCGTCCTGCCAGCCCTGAATTAGGCCCCGCAATGGAAATTCGATGGATTCTCCGCGGTTCCACGAGCTGTCGAACTCCTCGCCGGAGTCGTATTCGACACCCACGTAATGCACCTCCACAGTGCCCCCTGGCACTGCTTCGGCGCCGTCGCCGACCACCAGATCGGTGATGACCAATTCAGTTGGGGCGGGTCCGCCCGGGAACTCGATGTCAGGTTTTGTACTCACCCGATCAACGCTAGTCCGGCAGACTGGTCGCGTGGCCAAAGATCAAGACATCCTCGCCGAAGTTCACCGGCTCGTCGCCGAAGAGCAGGAGCTGCGGGACAAACTGCAGCACCGGGAGATCGATGAGTCCGAAGAGCAGCAACGACTGAGATCAGTGGAAGTCGCGCTCGACCAGTGTTGGGACCTGTTGCGCCAGCGCCGCGCGCTGCGTGACACCGGACAGGACCCGGGCCTGGCCCAGAAGCGCCCTCCCGACGAGGTCGAAGGTTATCGGGGCTGAGCGGACCGGCGTGAGGTGACAGATAAGGCGTTGGACGCCGTCATCATCGGCGGTGGGCACAACGGCTTGGTGGCTGCCGCCTACCTGGCTCGCGCGGGGCGCCGGGTCCAGGTGCTCGAACGCCTCGACCACGTAGGCGGCGCAGCGGTTTCGGCACACGCCTTCGAAGGCGTGGACGCCCGGTTGTCGCGGTACTCGTACCTGGTCAGCCTGCTTCCCCAACGGATCATCACCGACCTCGGGGCCCGAATCCGGCTGTCCCGTCGCAGAATTTCGTCGTACACGCCGGATCCGGCCACCGGCGGCGCCGCCGGACTGCTGATCGGCCCGCATCCGACCTTCGATGCGATCGGCGCCGGCGCCGACGCGGCCGGATTCGCCGATTTCTACCGCCGCTGCGGACTGATCACTTCCCGGATCTGGCCGACGCTGCTGCAGCCGCTGCGCGGCCGGGCCCAGCTGCGCCGCGACGTGCTCGGCGGGCAGGATGCCGAGACGGCCGAGGCCTGGGAAGCACTGATCGAACGGCCCGTCGGCCAGGCGATCAGCGCCGCGGTGTCACATGATCTGGTGCGCGGTGTGATGGCCACCGATGCCCTGATCGGGACCTTCGCCGACATCGACGATCCGACACTGATCCAGAACGTGTGCTTTCTCTACCACCTGATCGGCGGCGGCACCGGCGACTGGGACGTCCCGGTCGGCGGGATGGGCGCGGTGAGCGGGGCCCTGGCTGCCGCCGCCACCGGATTCGGCGCCGAAATCATCACCGGGGCAGATGTTTACGCGGTCAACCCGGACGGCGAGGTTCGCTATCGGCAGGGCGGGTCGGCACGACGGGTGAACGCCGACCGGGTGCTCGTCAACGTCACCCCCGCGGCTCTCGCCGGCCTTCTCGGCGATCCGGTCCCCGAGACCGCGCCCGGCGCGCAGGTGAAGGTCAACCTGATGTTGCGCCGGTTGCCCCGGCTGCGCGACCAACGCGTCACGCCCGAACAGGCTTTCGGCGGTACGTTCCACATCAACGAGGGGTTCGGCCAACTGGCCGCAGCCTACCGCGATGCGTCAGACGGACGGGTTCCCGATCCGCTCCCCTGCGAGATCTATTGCCACTCCTTGACCGATCCGAGCATCCTGTCCGAGGACCTGCACGCCTCAGGGGCACACACGCTGACCGTATTCGGTCTGCACACCCCGCACTCACTGGCTGCCGGTGATCCCGACCGGACCCGCGACCGGCTGACCTCGGCCGTGTTGAACTCGCTCAATTCGGTTCTGGCCGAGCCGATTCAGGAGGTCCTGATGGAGGACGCCGCCGGCCGGCTGTGCATCGAGGCCAAGACCACCGCCGACCTGGAACAGTCCCTCGGTATGACCGCGGGCAACATTTTCCACGGCGCGCTGCGGTGGCCGTTCGCCGAGGACGACACACCGCTGGACACCCCGGCGCAACGGTGGGGGGTGGCCACCGCCCACGACCGGATCCTGTTGTGCGGCTCTGGCTCGGTCCGCGGCGGGGCGGTTTCGGGTATCGGCGGGCACAATGCCGCGATGGCCGTGCTCGAAAGCTGACGGGGTTCAGCGGCCTTCGATCAGTTCGGCGAGGCCGTCCAGCACACGCGCCAACCCGAACTCATAGGCATGCGTAGCGCTGTAGGCCGCTTCGAACGCCTGGCCGGCCGCTGTCCCGACGCGCGAGGCCAACGGATACACATCCTCGTCGAGCACCCGCTCCAGCAGCGGGCCGGCCCGTTCCCACCATTGCCCGTCACTCTGGCCGCTGCCCGCCGCGGCCCGGCGCGTATCGATGGCGATCCGGGCAACCGAATTGACGAAGCCGAGCACATACGTCAGGGCGCCATCCATCTCTAGATCGCTCAGACCGAGAGCGTCGAAGGCACTCAACTCATGGTCGTACTTGGCGATCATGCCCGGCCCGAGCGGCGGACGGGTGGTGGGCAGGTAGGCCAGCCAGGGGTGACTGTCGAACATCGCCAGGTTTTCTTCGGCGATCGCGGAAACCTTTTCCCGCCATGACTTTCCGCTGAAGGCGCGGCGCGGCATCTGGCGGTAGACGGTATCGACCATCAGGTCCAGGAGTTCGGCCTTGCCCGGTACGTAGGTGTAGGTGGCCATCGGAGTCAGGCCAAGTTCCGCGGCGACCGCCCGCATGGTGAGCGCGTCGAGGCTGTCGGCGTCGGCGATCCGGATCGCGGCGGCGACCACCGCGTCTACCGTCGTGCGTTGTTTCGGTCCCCGCCCGCTGCCGCCCTGACCAGGCTCCCGCCACAGCAGTTCGAGCGTGCGCACCGGATCTCCGGCACTGCTGCGGTCCGCACCTGCGCGTTCCTTCACCACGGCGCTCCTCTCCGTACTATGTATAGTGTACGACGTACAGACTACTTCCCCCGAGGAGAAACATGGCCACCACGCCCCAGGCCGGCGAGTTCACCCCCACCACAGCCGATGTCGACTCGGTGAACGCATGGTTCGCCCGATACGACGCACTGGTCAAGGAAACGAACGTCGAAGCCATGGCGGACGAGGCGATGTTCCCGCTCAACGAGGTGACCGACGGCCGCGCGGAGGCAGTCGACCGCGCCGGGTTCATCGCGCAGATGGCCCAGCAGTTGGGCCAGAACACCGATTTCGCGATGGAGTCCACCCGCACCCCGCATTTCATCAACGAGAACCTGGTGTTCGTCATCACCGACGCGACGTTCACCGCCGACGGCTCCAGCCAGCGGGTGCGCTACGGCGATCTACTGGTCAAGTGCGACGGCGACTGGAAGTTCCAGACCATGGTGCAGGGCGGGTGGGGAGAGAGCTGATCCCGGGCGGACACGACTAAGGCGTGGTGATCTTGCACAGGATCGCCCGCAAGGCTTCGAGGTCCCCGGCGTCGAGCGCTGCGAGCGCTTCCGGCGCCGGGTCCTCGACCCGATCGATGCGCGCCAGCAGCGCGCGCCCGGCGTCGGTGAGCGAGACCACCTTGCAGCGCCGGTTGGCCGGGTCGACCGCACGCACCACCAGCCCCCGCTCCTCGAGGTCGTTGACCGCGACCGTGGCCGCAGGGGCATCGACCGTCGCCGCGTAGGCCAGTTGTTTGACCGTCAGTGGTTCGCGCGCAAGCCGTTTCAGGATGCGGATACGACTGAACGGCAGTCCGGACCGCTCGATCACCGCCCGCCGCCAGCCGTCCCGATGGTCGAACACCAATGCGGTCAGGGCGCGCCACACCTCATCGGCCAACTCGGATCGCCGCTCACCGGACATGGCTCACCTCCGGCACATGATGCTCACCGATCAGCGGCGCCAGCTTCTGCGCGGAGCGTAAAGCCCACGGCGTGGTGGATATGACGCCCAGCGCGAAGATGACCAAACCCAGTGCGGCACAGACGAACCACAGCGGCCGGGCGGCCACGGCGAAGTCGGCGCCTGTCCCGGCCAGCGCGGCACCGGCTACCGAACCACACAGTGCCACACCGACACTGACGCCGACCTGACGACTGGTGGAGGCCACCGCCGACGCGGCACCGGCCCGGTCGAGCGGCATACCGCTGACGGCCGTGGTGGTGATCGGTGCGTTGACCATCGAGAAGCCGATGCCGAAGACCGCGAACATGATCAGCAGCTGCCACACCGGGGTGTCGGCGGTCAGCCGGGTCAACAGGATGGTGGCTACGGTGATCGTCGCTCCCGACACCAGCAGCGAGGGCCGGCTGCCGTAGCGGCCGACCAGCCGGCCCGACAACGGCGAGAAGATCAACGCGCCTGCGGCAACAGGCAGGTAGATCAGGCCGGTGTGCATCGCCGAGTAGCCCCGTTCGGTCTGCAGGTACAGCGACATCATGAACAGGAATGCCCCGTAGGCGGCGAAAGCACAGACCGCGATCAAGGTGGCCGACGCGAACGGCACGCTGCGGAAGAACCTCAGATCGATGAACGGGTCCTTCCGGCGCGATTCGTAGCGCAGAAACGCCACCAGGGCCACCAGAGCGACGGCGGCGACAGCGAGCGTGCGCGCGTCGGCCCAGCCGTAACCAGGGCCCTCGATGAGCACGAACGCGACGCCGAACAGGAACGCCACCCCGAGGGCCTGGCCAACGGGGTCGAGGTCCCGCATGGTCGCCGACTTGGATTCGGGCACGAAGATCGCGGTGAGCACGACGGCCAGCGCGCAGATCGGCAGGTTGATCCAGAACACCGCGCGCCAGTCGACATACTCGATGAGCGCCCCGCCCACGATCGGGCCCAGGGCCATCGAGATGCCGACCACCCCGCCCCAGACGCCGATCGCGCGGGCGCGCTCGACCCGGCCGGTGAACACCTGCGTGATGATCGACATGGCCACCGGGTTGAGCATCGAACCACCGATGGCCTGCAGCAAGCGGGCGGCGATGAGGGTTTCGATGTTGGGCGCCAGGCTGCACAGCAGCGAGGCCACGGCGAAAATCGTCAGGCCCAGTTGGAAGGTCCGCCTGCGGCCGAACCGGTCCCCGGTGGCACCGGCCAACAACAGCAGCGAGGCCAGCACCAGGGTGTAGACGTCGACGATCCACTGCAGCTGTGACGGCGACGCGCCCAGATCGTCGCGGATGCTCGGCAACGCGACGTTGACGATGGTGGCGTCCATCGACACGATCAGCAGGCTCAGGCAGCACGACACGAGGACGATCGCCTTGCGCCGCGGGCTGAGCGTGCCGATGGTTGTATTCACACAACTATTGTGAAACTACAACTGTTGTTCGGGCAAGTCGAAACTTCCCACCGCACGAGACCCGCCATGGGAACCTCACGCCGGCGACGATGAATGGCGTTGGGAGACAATCGTCACCGTGAACGAACGGAACTCCCGCGTCGCGGCCGCGGTGACCGCCGCGGGCATCGAACCGGCCATCAGAATCCTGGACGCCGACGCCAAGACCGCCGCCGCGGCGGCCGAACAACTCGGCTGCGAAGTCGGGGCGATCGCCAACAGCCTGGTGTTCGAGTGCGACGGCGAACCGCTGCTGGTGATGGCCAGCGGTGCGGCGCGGGTCGACACCGACGTCGTCGCCCGACATCTCGGTGCCACCGCCATCCGCAAGGCCGGCCCCGAGCTCGTCCGCAGCGCGACCGGACAGATCATCGGCGGCGTCGCGCCGACGGGCCATCCGGCACCGCTGCGCACCGTCGTCGACCAGACCCTGGCGTCCTACCCGGTGATCTGGACGGCAGCAGGCACCGCCGATTCCGTGATGCCCCTGACCTACGCACAGCTACTGGCACTCACGGGCGGGGTGGCGCTGGCCGTGCGCTGATCCGGACATGGCAGAAGCCCGGCAGCGCAGGGCTTCCGGGCTTCTGTCAGTTGGTCTCAGCGCTTGTCGATGTTGACGTAACCGCGCTCGGTGTAGCCGGTGTAGATCTGGCGCGGACGGCCGATCTTGTTGGGCTCCGAGTGCATCTCCCGCCAGTGCGCGATCCAGCCGGGCAACCGGCCCAGCGCGAACAGCACGGTGAACATCCGCGTCGGGAAACCCATCGCCCGGTAGATCACGCCGGTGTAGTAATCGACGTTCGGGTACAGCTTGCGCTCGATGAAGAAATCGTCGGTCAACGCGATCTCTTCGAGCTGCTTGGCGATGTCGAGCAACTCATCGTCGCCACCGAGCTTGCCCAGGATCTTGTCGGCCTGCTCCTTGACGATGCGCGCCCGCGGATCGTAGTTCTTGTAGACCCGGTGACCGAAGCCCATGAGCTTCACGCCGTCTTCGCGGTTCTTGACCTTCTTGACGAAGGTCTGCACATCGTCGTCACCGGTGCGGATCTTCTCCAGCATCTCCAGCACCGCCTGATTGGCGCCGCCGTGCAGCGGGCCCCACAGCGCGTTGATGCCACCGGAGATCGAGGTGAACAGGTTGGCCTGCGACGAACCCACCAGGCGCACCGTCGAGGTCGAACAGTTCTGCTCGTGATCGGCATGCAGGATCAACAGCATGTCCAGCGCGCGGACGATCTCGGGATCAACCTCATACGGCTCGGCCGGGAAGCCGAACGTCATCCGCAGGAAGTTCTCCACCAGCGTCAGCGAGTTGTCCGGGTACAGGAACGGCTGACCCTCGGACTTCTTGTAGGCATAGGCCGCGATGGTCGGCAGCTTGGCCAGCAAGCGGATGGTCGAGAGCTCGACCTGCTTGTTGTCCAGCGGATCCAGCGAATCCTGGTAGTAGGCGCTCAGCGCGTTGACCGCACTGGACAGCACCGGCATCGGGTGCGCGTTGCGCGGGAAGCCGTCGAAGAAGCGCTTGAGATCCTCGTGCAGCAGGGTGTGCCGCTGGATCTGGGTGGTGAACGCCTCCAACTGCTCGGCCGTCGGCAACTCACCGTAGATCAGCAGATAGCTGACCTCGATGAACGTCGAATTCTCGGCCAGCTGCTCGATCGGGATGCCCCGGTACCGCAGGATCCCGGCGTCACCGTCGATGTAGGTGATCGCCGACTTGGTCGACGCGGTATTGACGAAACCACCATCGAAGGTGGTGTAGCCGGTCTTGGCCAGCAACGGACCAAGCGCGATGCCGTCACTGCCCTCGGTGGCTTGGACGATCTCCAGATCAATCTCGCCACCGGGGTACTTGAGAGTGGCAAGCTCCTGCCCACTCGACGGGTTTTCGGCCACGGGAATCCCTTCATCCTCGTCGGGAACCGACAACTGCTCTACAAAAGGTAGTCGCAATCGATCGGCGCTGCCCGCGGGGGGTTACCAACGGGTTGTGAAACCGGCTCAGTCTCGGCTGGGCGGGCCGCCTGCGACCTATCCCAGGCCCGCAACGACGTCGAGGAAATCGGAGTACGTGGCCTCGATCCGGGCGACGATGTCGTCCACGGTCACGGAAGCCCAATCGGCCCGAGACCCCAGCTCAGCGATGCCGGTCATGATGATCGAACTCCACAACACCGCCGTCAGTTTGAGCCGGCGATCATCCCCGGGCACGCCCATCCGCTGCGCCAGCACCGCATTGACCGCGTCCGCCCGGAACTCCGAGGCCGACTGCATCAACGCCGGCGACGAGGTGATGATGCGCGCCGAAGCCAACAACCGTTCCGAGGTGAGCTGAGTCGGCGGCGCGGTCTTGGTCTTCAGGAACGCCTGGATGTGCGCCCGGTACAGCGCCTCGATGTCACTGATTCCGGACGGTTGCGCGGCCAGCTCGACCGCGACGATCTCGATCACCTCATCGATGAACGCGAGGATGACGGCATCCTTGGTCGCGAAGTAACGGCTGAATGTGCGCGGGGACACATCGGCCACCGCGGCAATCTGTTCGACCGTGGTCTGCTCGAAACCCTGGCGGTCACAAAGATCGATGGCGGCCTCGATCAACATCGTCCGGGTGCGTTGTTTTTTACGCTCACGCAAACCCGTAGCCGCCTGCCGCGCAACGTCACCCACGACACTGGATGCTAGCGGTCAAAGGCCTGATTTTCGGTCCTTTCGGCAACTATGTGGCGCGGAGTGCCATTCGCCGGTGGTCACACTTTGTCAGGCTCGGACTGTTCGAGCGGCACGCCGGCGTTCACCCGGTAACGCACGAACGCCGGCACCACGAGCGCTGCGATCACCACGCCGACGACCACCAGGGCACCGCCACCGGCCGCGGCGGCCGTCGTGCCCACCGCCGCCGCTGCAGCGCCGTGCAATGTGTCGGCCAACCGCGGACCACCGGCGACCACGACCGTGAACACGCCCTGCAGCCGGCCGCGCAGTTCATCCGAGGCCGCCTGCTGCAGGATCGTCGACCGGAACGCCGCCGACACCATGTCCGCCGCACCGCCGATCGCCAAGAACGCCAGCGCAATCCACAACACCAGCCCGGCCTGACCGTGGCCCATCCCACCAGCCAGTCCGAACCCGACCATCGCCACGCCCCACACCACGATCGCCAGCACCACCGCCAGGCCCTGCCTGCGGATTCTGGGCAGCCAGCCCGAGAACACCCCGCCCGCGACCGCACCCACCGACATCGCCGCCGCCAGCAGCGCCATCGCGGTGCCACCCGCGACCGGCCCGCCGAAACTCTCGTGCGCCATCTGAGGGAACAACGCGCGCGGCATGCCGAAGATCATCGCCACCAGATCGACGACGAACGACATCAACACCACCCGGTTGCCTGCCAGATAGCGGAAGCCGTCCAGCACAGCCGTCAGCCCCCAACGGGAGGTCCCCTCCTCGGTGCTCGCCGGTGGCATCGGCGCCAGCCGGAAGGTCGCCCAGATCGGGACCAGGCAGGTCACCGCATCGATCAGGTACAGCGTCGACAGGTCCACCCAGTTCAGCAGCAGTCCGGCCAGCAGCGGGCCGACGATCGCGCCGAACTGCATGACCGTCATGTTCAGGGAGTTCGCCGCGGGCAACTGCTCACCCGGCAGCATGCGCGGTATGGCGGCAGAACGGGTCGGGCTGTTGACGGCATAGAACGCCTGCTGCACACCCAGCAGACACAGCACCACCCAGACGTTGTTCAGTGCCAGCGCGGCCTGCAGCCACAGCAGCACCGAGGCCGCGGCCAATCCGATCGAGGCGATGATCAGCAGCAGCCGGCGATCCATCGCGTCGGCCCAGGCGCCGCCCCACAGCCCGAACACCACCAGCGGCACCAGTGCGAACAGACCCGACAACCCGACGTAGAACGAGTTCTCGGTGAGCACGTAGAGCTGCACCGGCACCGCGAAGATGGTCAGGTTGGCGCCGATGACCGTCGGGATTCCGGCCAACCACAACCGCCGGAAATCCGGTGTGCGCAGCGGGGTGGTGTCGGCGAAAAGGCGTCTCACCTACGGCTGGAGGCGTTCGGCGCGGTTGCCGATCACGCGAATTCGGTTGTGCACCCGGTCCTCCCGGCCCTGCCAGAACTCCACACTCTCCGGGGAGATCAGATACCCGCCCCAGTTCGGCGGCACCGGAACGGTTTCGAGCCCGGCGAACCGCTCGGTCACCTCGGCGAGCTGAGCCAGCAGCGCCTGCCGCGACGCGATCGGAGCGGACTGCTGCGATGCCCAGGCACCCAGCTGTGAACCCCGGGGCCGTTTGGCCCAGTACTGCTCGGTGTCCTCGCGGGTCACCTTGGTCACAGGACCACGCACGTGCACCTGCCGTCCCAGCTGGTACCAGGGGAACGTCGCGGACGCGTAGGGGTTCGCGGCCAGCTGTGTGCCCTTGGCAGAGTCGTAGTTCGTGTAGAACGTGATGCCCGTCTCGTCCATGCTCTTGCACAACACCGTTCGGGTGACCGGTCTTCCCTCGGCGTCGGTGGTGGCCACCACCATGGCATTGGGTTCGGCCACCCCGGCGCGGTACGCGTCTGCCAGCCAGGTCCGCAGCAGACTCAGCCAGCCGATCGCCGGGTCCTCGCCGAGCCAGTCGACATCGAGGTCGCCGCAGCCGTCCTTCTCGACGTAATCCACGCGCATGGCAGCCAGGTCATGGTGGTGTTCGGGGGGTTGTCCGGAGGGTCTTGCCACCGCGGTAACGCTACGCCTGGGAGTGGTGCAAGAATCTGGCCATGCCAGCTGTACCGGAAGACTTCGTTGCAGGCCTCGAAGGCGTCGTTGCCTTCACCACCGAGATCGCCGAGCCGGACAAGGACGGTGGTGCGCTGCGCTACCGGGGCGTGGACATCGAGGAGCTGGTGAGCCGCCGGGTCACCTTCGGCGACGTGTGGGGCCTGCTGGTCGACGGCAGCTTCGGTACGGGTCTGCCCCCGGCCGAGCCGTTCCCACTGCCGATCCACAGCGGCGACGTGCGGGTCGACGTCCAGGCCGGGCTGGCGATGCTGGCACCGATCTGGGGTTATGCACCGCTGTTGGACATCGATGACACCACCGCGCGGGACCAGTTGGCCCGGGCGTCGGTGATGGCGCTGTCCTACGTCGCCCAATCCGCCCGCGGTATCTACCAGCCGGCTGTGTCTCAGCGCACGATCGACGAATGCGACACGGTCACAGCGCGTTTCATGACGCGCTGGCAGGGCGACCCGGATCCCAGGCACGTCGAGGCCATCGACGCCTACTGGGTGACCGCCGCGGAGCACGGGATGAACGCGTCGACGTTCACCGCGCGGGTGATCGCCTCCACCGGCGCCGATGTCGCGGCCGCCCTGTCGGGCGCGGTGGGCGCGATGAGCGGACCGCTGCACGGCGGCGCCCCGGCCCGGGTGCTCCCCATGATCGAAGAAGTCGAGAAGACCGGCGACGCCCGCGCGGTGGTCAAGGGCATCCTGGATCGCGGCGACAAGCTCATGGGCTTCGGCCATCGCGTGTACCGCGCCGAGGATCCGCGGGCACGGGTGCTGCGGGCCACCGCCAAACGTCTTGAGGCGCCCCGTTACGAGGTGGCCGCCGCGCTGGAGCAGGCCGCATTGGCCGAGCTTCGGGAGCGCCGTCCTGACCGGGCCATCGAGACCAATGTCGAGTTCTGGGCCGCGGTGATCCTGGACTTCGCCCAGGTGCCTGCGTCGATGATGCCTGCGATGTTCACCTGTGGGCGCACCGCCGGATGGTGCGCGCACATCATGGAGCAGAAGCGGCTGGGCAAGCTGGTTCGCCCGGCCGCCATCTACGTCGGCCCCGAACCGCGCAGTGTGGAGTCGGTCGCCGGATGGGACAAGATCGCCACCGCATGACTGGTGGCCGCGACGTGTTCGCTTCTGCAGCACACGCTTTCGCCCGGCTGGTGCAGGTGCTGCCGGCGGGCTCGCTGGACGGGCCCGGCCTCGGCGAGTGGGATCTGCGCGCCCTCGTGGGCCACACCTCGCGCTCGCTGATCACCGTCAGCACATATCTGCAGAACCCGGCGCCGACGGCCGACCTGGCCGGTCCGGTGGAGTACTACGCGGCCATGCGGACAGTCATGTCCGACGCCGGTGCCGAGGCCATCATCGAACGCGGCAGGCAGGCCGGGCGCGACCTGGGCTCCGATGCGGCTGCCGCGGTGGATGCGCTGGCGAGCCGGGCGCTGGACGACATCGACGATGCGGGCGATCCTTTGATCACCGTCATCGGCGGGTTCGGCATCCGGTTGAGCCACTACCTGCCCACCCGCGTCTTCGAGCTGGCCGTACACAGCCTCGATATCGCCAGGGCCACAGGCCTTTCGGCGGATCTGCCGGCGGAAGTACTGGAGGCAGCCGGTGTGCTCGCGACCCAGATCGCGGTGGAACTGGGCGAGGGCGAGACCGTGCTGATGGCGCTGACCGGGCGGGCGGAGCTGCCGCGAACGTTCTCCGTCACCTGACCGTTGCCGCCGCGGCCACGGCTTCTGACGAGATCAGGTCCCTTTCCGTCACAAGGCGTGGGTTCGCGTCCGAGCTTTTGTCGGAGGGCAGTGGTTGCATGGGAAGTGTCCGGCGATGAGATCCGCCCGCCGCGCGGGTCTGCATTGAGTCCGCTCACCAACCCCAGGAGAAGATCATGGCGATCGAAGTAACACCCGCAGTCCTGCCGCACCTTGTTGTCGACGACGCCGCGGCGGCAATCGACTTCTACGTCAAGGCCTTCGGCGCCACCGAGCTGGGCCGGGTGCCCGGGCCCGACGGCCGCAGGCTCATTCACGCCGCGCTCGGCATCAACGGGTCCACGGTCATGCTCAATGACGACTTTCCCGAGTACAACGACGGCAAGTCGACGACGCCTAAAGCCCTTGGTGGCACCCCGGTGACCATCCACCTCACCGTGACCGATGTCGAGGCCAGTTTCGCCAAGGCGGTCGACGCCGGCGCAGAGGTCGTAATGCCGCTGGAAGACCAGTTCTGGGGCGACCGCTACGGCATGGTGCGCGATCCGTTCGGTCACCAGTGGTCACTCGGGCAGCCGGTGCGCGAGGTCAGCCCGGAGGAGATCGAAGAGGCGATGAAGTCAGGCCAATAACCCCGCTCTCTCGCGATACATCCGGGCGCTGTCGCACCGTCGCCGCCGGTTTCGGTGCGGCAGCCCCGTGGCGTGGCGCCGCCGGACACGCCCGGTCGCCGCGCCCGAGTGGCATCCTGAGCCGGTGATCGACGTCGTGGTCGCCGAGCCTGCGGAGATGGGCCCAGACGCCTCGGGCGCAGCCGAGCAGTTGGTCCGATCGGCATTCGGCGACGGCTTCCGCGAACATGACTGGCTGCACGGCGTCGATGGCGTGCACGTGCTGATCACCGAGGACGGCGAACTGGTGGCCCACGCCGCGGTGGTGCCCCGCACACTGCGCCACCTCGACGACGTCTTCGACACCGGATACGTCGAAGGCGTCGCCGTGCGCGGCGACCAGCAGGGCCGTGGCCTGGGCCGGCTGGTGATGGACCACGCCGAATCGATCATTCGCACCCGGCACCGGATCGGGGCCCTCAACGCCGTGGAGGACGCCGCCGCCTTCTATGCCGGCCGCGGCTGGCAGTTCTGGGCCGGTCCAACCGGTGCTGACACCCCCGAGGGGGTGATCGACACCTCCGACCCGACCGACCGGATCTTCCTGTTCCCGACGGGCAGCACAGCTCTCGATCTGACGATGGCAGCACCGCTGATCTGCGATTGGCGCGTCGGCGACGTCTGGTAGCCGCCGACCCTGCCACGGCATCTGACCGGCCGCGCACAGTCCATACTGGTCTCCGCGCGCTGTCGCGATACGCCACGAAGGAGACCGATGAACACCCAGCCGACCGGCACCTCGCCGGCTGCCCGGCAGCTGCGCTGGCGCGTCGTCGACATCGTCGTCGCCAGTGTCCTCGCGACGGCGGCCGGCCTGGTCTTCGTGGTGTGGAACATCGCGTCCAACCCGATCAGCGCGCCGCTGAGCGCGCTGCTGCCCGGACTGCAGGCACTGCTCGCCGGAGGGTGGCTGTTCGCCGGCGTGCTCACCGCCCTGGTGGTCCGCAAACCGGGCGCTGCCCTCTACGGCGAGCTCGTGGCCGCCACGGTGTCGGCGCTGGTGGGCAACCAGTGGGGTGTGCTCACCCTCGAATCCGGACTGGTGCAGGGCCTCGGCGCGGAACTGGTCTTCGCGGTGTTCGCGTATCGCCGTTGGGGATTGCCCGTCGCGTTGATCGCGGGCGCCGTCGCCGGATCGGCCCTGGCCGTCAACGATCTCATCCTGTGGTATCCCGGCTCGTCCAACACGTTCGCGGCGATCTACACGGCCTCGGCGATCATCTCCGGTGTCCTCGTCGCCGGCCTGCTGTCCTGGTTCGCGGTCAGGGGTCTGGCCAAGACCGGGGCGTTGAGCCGATTCGCCTCGGGCCGGATCGGCCCCGACGCTCGATGAGCCCGGCGCACGGCACCGGTGCCACCGTCAGGGCGCACAACTGGGGTTGGTGCCACGCCGGACGCGCCACCTGGGCCGTGCGCGATCTCGACCTGAGGATCGAACCCGGGGAGCGGGTCCTGCTGCTCGGCCCCTCAGGGGCCGGGAAATCGACTCTGCTGCACGGTATCGCCGGTCTGCTCGGAGGGGCCGAGGAAGGCCGGCAGACCGGCACCCTCCTGGTCGACGGCGGCGCGCCGGCCGACCAACGGCACCGGATCGGCATGGTGCTGCAGGATCCGGACTCCCAGGTGATCCTGTCCCGGGTCGGTGACGACGTCGCCTTCGGCATGGAGAACTTCGGGGTCGAACGCGAACAGATCTGGCCCCGCGTCCGGGCCGCGCTCGACGCAGTCGGGTTGAATCTCGGGTTGTCCCAATCCACTTCGGAGCTTTCCGGCGGTCAGAAGCAGCGGCTCGCGCTGGCCGGGGTGATCGCCATGAATCCGGGTCTCATCCTGCTCGACGAACCCACGGCCAACCTCGACCCGGCCGGTGTCGTCGACGTGCGCGACGCCGTTGCCGAATCCGCTGCGCGCACCGGCGCGACACTCATTGTCATCGAGCACCGCACCGAGATATGGCTGCCTGTCATCGACCGGGTCATCGTGCTCGGGGCCGATGGCAGCGTGATTGCCGACGGAACACCGGAGCAGACCATCCGGCGCCACCACGACTACCTGGTCCGGGCCGGTGTCTGGGTACCCGACACCGCGCTTCCCGAGATCAGCCGCCGCCGGTTCGCCCCGGACGAATCACTGTTGTATGCCGCAGATCTCGCACTGGCACATCCCGGTGATCCCCCGATGCACATCGGGTTGAATTTCGAGATCACACCCGGCCGGACGACGGTGATCACGGGCCCGAACGGGGCAGGCAAGTCAACGCTGGCGCTCACCATCGGCGGTCTGTTGCCCGTGCCCGCCGGGCGCCTCGAAGCGCATCCCGCTTTCGCTCCCGCCCCGTCGCGGCGCACCCCCGTCAAGTGGCGGTCGAAAGAACTGCTCACCCGGATCGGCAGCGTGTTCCAGGACCCCGAACACCAGTTCCTCGCCGGCACGGTGCGTGACGAACTCTCGTTGGGCCCCAAGGCGATCAAGCTCGGCACCCGCGAAATCACCGCCCGCACCGACGAACTCCTCGAACGCCTGCACCTGGCACACCTCGCGGCGGTGAACCCCTACACGCTCTCCGGCGGTGAGAAGCGCCGGCTGTCGGTGGCCACCATGCTGGCCACCGCGCCCAGGGTGATCATCCTCGATGAGCCCACGTTCGGCCAGGATCGCCGCACCTGGGAGGAATTGACCCGCCTGCTCGCCGAAATCGCGGACGCCGGAACGGCCGTCGTCGCTGCCACCCACGATCTGGACTTCGCCGCCCTGCTCGCCGACTCCCGCATCGTGCTGCCGGACTGGGAGCCCTCGTGATCAATCCGGTCGCGCGACTGCTCACCGCCCTGATCATCGCGGCCGCCCTGGTGCTGTCGGTCGACTGGGTTTCGGCACTGACCGCACTGGTGGGTGAGATCGTCTTGTTCGCCGCGGTCGGGGTCCGGCTGCGTGCGGCCCTGACCCGCGGCGCCGTGGTCGCCGTCGCGGCCGCGCTCACCGCCGTCACCATCCTGCTCTATGGCCAGACGAGCGGAACCGTGTACTGGCACTTCTTCCTCGTCACCATCAGTGACGGATCCATCGCGCTCGCGGTGGCCACCTTTCTTCGCGTGCTGGCCATCGCCCTGCCCTCGGTCATCCTGTTCATCGACGTCGAATCGACCGAATTGGCAGACGGTTTGGGACAGGTGCTCCGGCTGCCGGCCCGGTTCGTGCTCGGCGCACTGGCCGGCCTGCGTATGGTCGGCCTGCTCGGCCAGGATTGGCGGTATCTCGGTTATGCCCGCCGGGCCCGCGGGGTGGCCGACCACGCCAGGATCCGGCGGATCGCCGGTCAGGCGTTCGCCCTGCTGGTGTTCGCCGTGCGCCGCGGGTCGAAGCTCGCCACCGCGATGGAGGCCCGCGGGTTCGGCGCCTACCCGCACCGGACCTGGGCCCGCCCGTCACCCTTCGGTGCACGCGAATTCGCTCTGATCGCGGCGGGATTCGTGATCGCTGCAGCCGCGATCGCAGTGTCGGTCGCCTCGGGAACGTGGAACTTCATTGGCACTCGATGACATTCTGCGCCGCCTCGGCGCTGCAGCGACGACCGTGCTGATCGACGGCCGTTCCGGATCGGGCAAGTCGACGCTGGCAATGGATTTGCACCGATTGTGGACCGGCAGCGTCGTCGTCCGGCTCGACGACATCTACCCGGGCTGGGACGGGCTGTTCTGGGCCGCAGAGCATGTGCGGCACTCACTGCTCGAGCCGCGAGCTGCCGGGCGTGCCGGCCAGTGGCGACAGTGGGACTGGGCCACCGCAGCGCCCAGTGGCCGGCACACGGTCGAACCCGCACAACGCCTGATCGTCGAGGGCATCGGTGCGCTCACCCCGGCCGGCCGGGCGTGCGCGGATCTGGGCATCTGGGTCGAGGCCGACGACGCCGAGCGCAAGCGCCGCGCGCTGGAGCGCGACGGCGACACCTACCGACCACACTGGGACCGGTGGGCCGCCCAGGAGGACGAGTTCATCGCCCGGTTCCAGCCGAGGGCATGCGCGGATCTCATCGCGGTGCCCACCGCGGACGGTTTCGAGTTCGCCGCGGCCGGTTAGCGCCCGGTCAGCGCAGGGCCGACAGAACCTTTTGCCGCACAGTCGGTTTCGGCGCCGTCGCGGCGACGGCCACCATCTCGTCCACCGAGGTGAACTTGACGCGCGGCCGGTCCTCGCCACCGCGGGCGATCTCGGCGGCATCGATGGCCTGCCAGCCTGCGGCGTCGACCATGGCGGGCCGGCGCGTCCGCACCAGCTTCTCCAGGGCGGCGGGCTTGTGCACCGGATCGGTCAGCACACCCGCGTTGTAATCGTCGACCAGCTGACGCACGGTCTGCGCCGCACACGACTTGTTGGTCCCGATGAATCCGGTGGGCCCACGCTTGATCCAGCCGGCCACGTAGGCGCCGGCCGTGTCGCGGACTCGTCCGCCGTCGTTGGGCACGACAGCCGCGTCGTCATCGAAGGGAAGATCGGCAATTGCCTTGCCGCGGTACCCGATTGAGGTCAGCACGAGCCCGGCGTCGAGGCTGCGCACCTCGTCCGTCCCGGTCACGCCGAATTCGATGCCGCTGACTCTTCCCTGCCCGAGCATCCGCTGGGGGGTGAGCCGGTAGGCCAACCTGATCCGCGGGCGGGTGGCAGGGGCGGACGAATTGCCGAGCTTGGCCAGGATCTCGAGCTTGTTGCGCGTCAACGGATCCGTCGCACGGGCCAGGTCCGCGACCACCAGTTGATGATCGGCCTCATCGAGCACGACGTCACAGCTTCCGGTCAGACCGATCAGCTCAGGAAGTGTGAAGGCCGATTCGGCGGGGCCACGGCGGGCCGCGATGACCACCTCGGAAACCTTCGAGGAACGCAGGGCCGCGAGCGCATGATCGGAGATGTCGGTGCGGGCCAACACGTCCGGATCGGTGGTGAGCACCCGGGCCACGTCGAATGCGACGTTGCCGTTGCCCACGATCACCACCCGCTCATGGCTCAGGTCCACGGGGAGGTCGGTGAACTCGGGATGCCCGTTGATCCAGGCCACCATCTCGGTGGCGGTCCCGGTGCCGGGCAGCCCCATGCCGTCGATCTCGAGACGACGGTCGTTGGGCGCGCCCACGGCGTACAACACGGCGTGATGATGCTCCAGCAGGTCGGCATGCGACAGGTGCTTGCCCACCTCGACGTTCAGGAAGAACTTGAACCCCGACTGCTTGCCGATCACGTCGAACAGCCGCGTCACCCGCTTGGTGCTCTGGTGGTCGGGTGCGACACCGGCACGGACCAGCCCGTAGGGCGTCGGCAGCTTCTCGAAGACGTTGACCCGCACACCCCGCTGGGTCAGCAGCTCGTCGGCCGCGTACATGGCGGCCGGACCGGAGCCCACGATCGCCACGGTCAGGTGGCGGTCACGCGGCTCGATCCGCGGCGCCGCGATCACCGGCGCCAACTTCGACGTCGGCGGCAGCTTGCCTTCCCGCTTCGGGTAAAAGGCCGCGTTGAGCTCGATGAACGGCAGCTGTTTGTCGGTCAGCTTGGTATCGGCCGCGATCGCGCCGACCGGGCAGGCGCTCACGCACGCGCCGCAGTCCACACACGCGTCGGGATCGATGTAGAGCATCTCGGCCGTCGCGAAGCCCGGCTCATCCGGTGAGGGATGGATGCAGTTCACCGGGCACGCGTAAACACAGGACCCGTCGCTACAACACGACTGGGTGATCACATGGGGCATCTAAACCTCTACAGACCTTGCGCTTCCGGGCAAGCTTCAGGCGACCGAGACCAGGTGCTCGCGCTGCGGTTCGCTACGGTAGCGGCTCGGCGGACCGTCGATCTTGCAGATCCGCCAGATCAGCTTGGCGATCGGGTTCATCAGGCCGGTGTCCTGGCACAGCATCCGGACATCGCCGAACATGTCCCGCAGCATCTTGCGCGACTCGGGCGACCGGAAGAACAGCTCCTTGCGCACCGAGCGCGGGATGTCGAATTCCTTCCAGAACGCACGCGGCGGCACGATGATCGCCGAGCACAGGATGCGCATGGTCAGCGGCACGAACAGCGACAGGATCCAGCGCTGCCGGCGACGCAGGTTCGGCACCCGCTTGTGCAGGTACTGGTGGGCGAACGAGATGTGCCGGGCCTCCTCGGCGACGTGAATCGCCATGACCCGTTCCATGATCGGATGCAGGGCCTTGCCCTCGCGCAGCACGTTCTTCTGCGTGTGGTCGATGGGCTCCTCGCCGGCGAGCACGCCGAAGAAGAACGGGATCGGCAGCGGGCCCGCGGCCAGCGGGATCAGCGGCTGCAGCCACTTGAGCAGGCGCGGCATACCCGGCACGTCCATGCCGATCCGGTTCACCATCTCCTGGAACATCAGCGTGTGGTTGCACTCTTCAACCGATTCGTGCAGGCAGTACCGGTACTCCGGCGAGCCGTTGGGCACCCAGAACGAGTACTCCATCAGGCCGCGGATCAGGATGTTCTCGAAGTGCAGGCCGACCTTGGCGACGTTGGCCTGGCGCCACATACCGATCTCGATCTGCCGCTCGACGGGCTGCGACTGGTACCACGGGTGACCGCCCATCGGGTCGGTCCCGGGCAGGATCCAGCGCGGATCGTTCGGGATCACGGCAAACTCCGGGGAATCCCAGTCGATGTCCTTGTAGGGGTTGAAATTGCGCCGCACCGACCCCTCGGACAGTGTGGCGAGCATGTCGACGTACTGGGTGTCGTCGCTGACGTCCATGTTCTTGCGCCAGCGCCTGACCATCTTGGTCCGAGCCATGTTGCAGAACCTCTCTATACTCGTCGGCGGTTTACATCTACCCACTTGTTGTACAAACGGTACCGCAGGTATCGAGTAAAAGTCCATGCCTGATTCCACCGGCTCGACCACAGGTCTCCATCCCTGGTCGCCACCTCGACAAAACGCCAGATAGGCGCACCGGCGGCAGGGCGACAGTGATGGGCGCCACATCCGGGCCGGTTCGCGTGGAAGGGCCCACGCTCGGCCGATCCCAGCCGCCTTTAGGCTGGTCCCATGGCTGAACTGATCATCCCCGCCGACCTCCAGCCCCGCGACGGGCGTTTCGGATGTGGCCCCTCCAAGGTCCGTCCCGAGCAACTCACCGCGCTGGCCGCTGCCGGGGATCTGTTCGGCACGTCGCATCGGCAGCCGCCGATCAAGAATCTGGTGGGCCGCGTCCGCGACGGGCTGCGGCAGCTGTTCTCGGTTCCCGACGGCTACGAGGTCATCCTCGGCAACGGCGGTTCGACCGCATTCTGGGACGCCGCGGCCTTCGGCCTGATCGACAAGCGCTCACTGCACCTGACCTACGGCGAGTTCAGCTCCAAGTTCGCCTCTTGCGTGGCCAAGAACCCGTTCATCGGCGACCCGATCATCGTCAAGACCGACCCCGGCACCGCGCCGCAGCCCCAGTCCGACCCGTCGGTGGACGCCGTCGCCTGGGCGCACAACGAGACCTCGACCGGTGTCTCGGTGCCCGTCCAGCGTCCCGCCGGCGATGCCCTGGTTCTGATCGACGCCACCTCGGCCGCCGGCGGCCTGCCCGTCGATATCGCCGACACCGACGCGTATTACTTTGCGCCGCAGAAGAACTTCGCCGGCGACGGCGGCCTGTGGCTGGCCATCGTCAGCCCCGCGGCGCTGGCCCGCATCGAGGCGATCGCCGGATCCGGCCGGTGGGTTCCCGACTTCCTTTCGCTGCCCATCGCCGTGGAGAACAGCCTCAAGAACCAGACCTACAACACCCCGGCCATCGCCACGCTGATCCTGCTGGCCGAGCAGATCGACTGGCTCAACGGCAACGGCGGGCTGGACTGGGCGGTGAAGCGCACAGCAGATTCGTCACAGCGGCTGTACTCATGGGCCGAGAGCACGTCGTACGCCACCCCGTTCGTCACCGATCCGGCACTGCGTTCCCAGGTGGTCGGCACCATCGACTTCAGCGATTCGGTGGATGCCGCCGCGGTCGCCAAGGTGTTGCGAGCCAACGGGATCGTGGATACCGAGCCCTACCGCAAGCTGGGCCGCAATCAGTTGCGGATCGGCATGTTCCCGGCCGTGGAGCCGGACGACGTGAGCGCCCTGACCAGCTGCGTCGACTGGGTCGTCGAGAAACTCTGAGCAAAACTCTGAGCAGAACCCTTCAGCGCACCTTCGATTCGGCCGTCTCCCGCCAGCGTGTCAGCCCGGTCACGGGCCGATAACGCAGTAGGGTTCGCGAAGGAGGTCAGGTCGGTATGCGAGAACTCAGAGTCGTTGGATTGAACGTAGACGGCAGACGCATCATCTGTGAATCCGACGACTCCGAGAAGGACATGTTCAGCTTGCGTGTCGATGACCGGCTCCGCGCTGCGATGCGCGGTGACAAGGTCGCCTCGAATCAGACCGACATCGATGTAGAGGTGCAGAACGTGCTGCGACCCAAGGAGATTCAGGCGAAGATCCGCGCCGGTGCGTCGGTCGAGCAACTGGCCGCGTCCGCTGGGGTGCCGGTCGAGCGGGTCGAACGGTTCGCGCATCCAGTGCTGCTGGAACGCGCCCGCGCGGCCGAGTTGGCCACCGCAGCGCATCCGGTCCTGGCCGACGGACCCGCAGTGCTGACACTGCTGGAAATCGTCACGACAGCCCTGGTGGGCCGCGGCCTCGATCCCGACTCCGTCGCCTGGGACGCCTGGCGCAACGAGGACAGCCGCTGGACCGTGCAGCTGGCCTGGAAGGCCGGCCGGTCGGACAACGTCGCACATTTCCGGTACACCCCCGGAGCCCACGGCGGCACCGTGTCCGCCTCCGACGATGCGGCCCGTCAGCTGATCAACCCCGATTTCGGCCGGCCGCTGCGTCCGGTTGCCGTGGTGCCGCACCTGTTCGACAACCACGAGCCTCACGAGGTTCAGGAGACGCCGGCGGCGGTGCCCGAGCAGATCAGCCGCCCGGCCGAACCCGCGCCCGCTCCCCCGGCCCCCAAGCGCGGCCGCAAGGCCCGACCCGCCGTCCCGGCCTGGGAGGACGTGCTGCTGGGCGTCCGCTCGTCGGGAACTCAACCCTGATCGTTTGATCGCTCAACGCCGAGGAACCCAGCCAGCGCGCTGCGAGCCTCGGCGTAGTGCATTTCTCATGTGACGCATGCGACGGCCTCACCCGCTCCGATATTAGTTATAGTGTCTAATAACTAGACTTGCTATACATCTGGAGGGGTCATGCCGCGCACCGAGAACGACACCTGGGATCTGGCCACCGGCGTCGGCGCCACCGCCACCGGCGTGGCCGCGTCACGGGCGCTGGCATCCAGCGCGTCCGACCCACTGATCTCCGACCCGTACGCGCGGCCCCTCGTCGACGCCGTCGGCGTGGACTACTACGTCCGCCTGGCCCAGGGCGACCTGGTCGCCGCCGACACAGCCGACCCGCTCGATCCGCACCTGATCGCCGACGGCATGGCCATCCGCACCCGCTACTTCGACGACTTCCTGCTGGCCGCCGGCGAGGCGGGCATCCGGCAGGCCGTCATCCTCGCCTCGGGCCTGGACTCCCGCGCCTACCGGCTGCCCTGGCCGGCCGGGACGACGGTGTTCGAACTGGACCAGCCCGCCGTCATCGAGTTCAAGAGCCGCGCGCTTGCCGGTCTGGGCGTCGCGCCGACGGCGGAGCTGCATGCCATCGGCATCGACCTACGCCACGACTGGCCCGCCGCCCTGCGGACCCGAGGTTTCGACCCGCAGGTCCCCACCGCGTGGATCGCCGAAGGACTGCTCGGCTACCTGCCGCCCGACGCGCAGGACCGGCTGTTCGACAACATCACCACACTGAGCGCACCGGGCAGCCGCCTTGCCACCGACTGGATCAGCGAGCAGTCGCAGCTGGCCGACAGCCGGATCCGGACGCTCACCGAGCACCAACGCGAGCAGGGCCTGGAAGTCGACGACCTTTCGGAGCTGATCTTCACCGGCGACCGCAACGCCGTCGCGGACTACCTGACCGAAACCGGCTGGAGACCCGAAACCACCACTGCCGAACGGATGTTCGCGGTCCACGGCAGGAAGTTCCAGCGCGACGAGGCCGTCGCCGGATTGCTCGACGCCAACTACACCGCGGCAGAACTGGTGGCCTGAGCCGTCAGCCCTGGCCCAGCCCGATCGCCAGGAGCGCCAGCCAGCCGCACGCCACGCCGACGCCCGAGCCCAGGACGAACCAGCGCCACACCGGCCGGTGCCGCCAACCCCACACGGTGGGCGCCAACCCGCCGACGGCCACCATGTTCAGTCCGATCGCCAGCAGCGGGTGCACCCGAAGCAGTCCTACCCCGAGCACCACGATGGCCGCGCCCAGCACCACGGCCACGAAGCCGGCCACGGTCAGGCCGGTCCCCCACGGCGTGGAATCGTCGGTCACGGAGTCAATCTAACGCGATCTCAGCTCCCGAGCCTGGCACGTTCATAGAACGCGAGCGCCGCCGCCGTGGCGACGTTGAGCGAATCGGTGCCCCGCGACATCGGGATGCGCACCCGCACGTCGCTGGCCCGCATCGTGTGCTCGGTCAGCCCGGGCCCCTCGGCGCCGACCAGAACCGCCACCCGATCGCCGTCGAGCTGCGACATCGCCTCGGACAGGGTGGCGGCAGCCGGATCAGGCGTCATGGCCATCAGCCGAAAACCTTTGTCCCGCAGTAGTTCTAGATCACCGGGCCATGAGTCGGCCCGCGCGAACGGCACCAGCAGGGCATGACCCATCGACACCCGCACCGCCCGCCGGTACAGCGGGTCGGCACAACCCGCGCCGAACACCACCGCATCGACCGCCAGCCCGGCGGCATTCCGGAAGATCGACCCGAGATTCTCGTGGTCGTTGACGCCTTCGAGCACCGCCACGGTGCGGGCCCCGGAAATCACCTGCGCCACCGACAACTCGGGCGCCCGCGAGGCCGAGGCCAGCACGCCGCGGTTGAGGTGGAACCCGACCGCGGCGGCCATCACGTCCGGACTGGTCCGATAGAACGGCACGTCCACGCCCTCGAGGTCGGCGGCCAGTTCCGTCAGGCGCCGGTCGGTGCCCAGCAGCGCGCGAGGGACGAAGCGAGACGCCAGCATGCGCTGAGCCACCAGCACGCCCTCGGCGATCACCAGACCCTTGCCACTCGGCAGGTCGGGCCGGCGGTCCACACTGTTGAGATCGCGGAAGTCGTCCAACCGGGAATCGGCCGGATCCGCTATATCGATGACCTGCAGCAGTCTCACGCGCCTTCGAGGACCATCGCCGACAATAGATCGGTCGCCGTCAGCAGAGTCTGGCGTTCATCAGGGCCCAGCCGGGACAACTGCACCTTGAGCCATTCCTGGCTGGCCTTGCGCTCGGCCTCGACAAGGCTCACCCCGGCCGGCGATGCGGACACCACGATCTGACGTCCGTCCACCGGATGGGCGGCGCGGGCCACCAGGCCCTGCTCGGCCAGAGAAGCGATGACCCGGGTCATCGACGGAGGGCGCACCCGCTCACGCAACGCCAAGGCGCCCGGCGTCATCGCACCTTCCTTGGTCAAGGTGGCCAGCGCCGAGAACTGGGTCAGCGAAACCGGGGATTCCGCACGCCGCGTACGCAATTGACGGGCGAGACGGACCACTGCCAGAGCGAGATCATTCGCGAGCCGCGCCTCCGGATCTTTCACATCGGAAATAGTACTGAGGCTGGCGTCGTAAAGGGCTAAAACCAAGACCAATGAATGGCCGCCCCATCGGATACGTTGGTCACCGATGACCGAGGAGACCAACGACGCGCCAGAGCCCCAGCCGCCGTCACTGCCCGCCGCCCTACTGGAGCCGTGGCCGGTGATCGTGGTGATCGCCACGGGCTGGCTGATCGCCACCATCGTCGCCTTCACCGTCGACGGTCTGCAACACTGGCGGCCGTTCACCGTCGCCGGCCTGGCAATCGGCGTCCTCGGCACAACCATCTTTCTGATCCAGCGCCGTGCCGTGCGCCGCGGATCCCGCGGCGCACAAAGCGGATTGACCTGAGGAGACACCATGGCCGCACCACTTCTGCAAGCCAGCGTCGACATCGACGCACCGGTCGACAAAGTCTGGGAACTCATCTCGGACCTGAGCCGGATGCCGCAGTGGAGTCCGCAGTGCCGGCTGATGAAGCCGCTGGGCCCGGTGCGTCCCGGCACCCGCACGTTCAACCTCAACCGGCGCAAGTTCATGTTCTGGCCCACCACGTCACGCATCACCGAGGTCGTCGACAACAAGCGGCTCGCGTTCCTCGTGGAAGGCAACAACACCATCTGGAGCTACGAACTGGAACCGACCGCCTCGGGCACCCGGGTGACCGAGTCCCGTCACGCCGAGAACGGCACCACCGCGGTGTCCAACGCTCTGGTCGGGGCGTTGTTCGGCGGAGTGCCGAGCTTTGAGGACGAACTGGTCGACGGGATGAAGGCCTCGCTGGCGCGGATCAAGGCCGCCGCCGAGAACTGAGCCAACCCGCCGATTCGCCTCAGTCAGCGGTATCAAGCACGCCGTCGTCATACGGCTCATACAGCGGCGACCCGGTGCCCTGCGGTGCCGGTGTGTCCGAATGAGCACCGCAGCCGTACTCGGCCTCCACCACATGACCGTCGGCCGACAGATCGTTGGCGCACACACCGAACATCACGCCCAGCGCGCCGCCGAGCGGTAGATAGAAACCACAGTCACGGCAGACGCGCCGCGTCGAGCGGGCCATCGCCGAACCGGGCCCGTAATCGCCGTCGTGCCAACGCTGCGCGGCCTGCGCCCGGCCCCACTCACTGAGCACCCGGCGCCGGCCGAGGCCGAGCTCGAGAGGGGCGTCGTCGATCAGCGGATCCCCGGTGGCCACATAACCCGGAACCAGCCGCGGATCATCCGTCGGTGGAGCCAGCAGGTCGCCGGGGCCGAGATCACCAGGGCGGAGCCGCTCGTTCCACGGAATCCACTGCGGCGCCAGCAGCGCCGTCGGCCCGGGAATCAGGACCAGCTCGCTGATGGTCACGTGATCGGCACCTGGATAGGCCGCCACCACGACAGCCCACTGCCAACCGCGGTAACCAGGCAGATCGGCCAGGAATCGGTGTGTCGCCGAGGCAGCGTCCTCGATGCTGACGCCGAGGTATTCACCCACGGCACCCTCGCCGCTGAACTCGATCAGCGCCGCACGAGCCTGTTCGGCGGCACCGCGAAGCAAGGCCTCCTGCTCGCGCGACGGCGCCGCCGGGGGAGCTGCCCGGCCGGATTCGGAAGACTGCTCAGCTGGTTCGGTCACGCTTTCCATCGCCTCCATAGTGCCTGATCGGGGCAACCACAGGCCACACCGGTCGCCTGTCGGCCGTCTGCGGGCCGGATAGGAGAGAATCGGGAGGTGACCTACTACCCGCCGCGGCCGCCGGCCGATCACGGCGCGGAACATCCCGGAATGGCCAACTACCCCAGCGGGGAGACACCGCGTCGGCCACGCAGGCAATCGGTGCCCAGCTCCAACCGCTGGCTCCCGCCGCTCGACGAGCAGCACACCGCCGCATATTCGGCGCCACAGGACGCACCACCGCCCCGCGGGGTCGGATCAGCGGCCGGTGAGCGTGTCACCGTCACCCGGGCGGCCGCGGCACGCAGCCGCGAAATGGGTTCGCGGATGTACGGTTTCGTGCACCGCGCCGCCACCGCGGACGGCGCCGACAAGTCCGGGCTGACGGCACTGACCTGGCCGGTGGTGGCGAACTTCGCCGTCGACGCGGCCATGGCCGTGGCGCTGGCCAACACGCTGTTCTTCGCCGCGGCCAGCGGTGAGTCCAAGAGCAAGGTCGCCCTCTATCTGCTGATCACAATCGCCCCGTTCGCGGTGATCGCCCCGCTCATCGGGCCCGCCCTGGACCGCCTGCAGCACGGCCGCCGGGTGGCGCTGGCCGCCTCGTTCGCATTGCGTACGGGGCTGATCGTGGTGCTGATCGCCAACTACGACGGCGCCACCGGCAGCTATCCGTCCTGGGTGCTCTACCCCTGTGCACTCGGCATGATGGTGCTCTCGAAATCGTTTTCCGTGCTGCGCAGCGCGGTCACCCCGCGCGTGCTGCCCCCGTCGATCGACCTGGTCCGGGTGAACTCCCGCTTGACCACCTTCGGCCTGCTGGGCGGCACCGTCGTCGGCGGCGGTATCGCCGCGGGTGCGGAGTACCTGTTCAACGTGGCGCAACTGCCCGGGGCGCTGTACGTGGTGGTCGCGGTCAGCGTGGCAGGCGCGGTGCTGGCGATGCGGATCCCGAAATGGGTCGAGGTCACCGAGGGCGAGGTACCCACCACGCTGAGCTACCACGGCCAGTCGGGTGACCCGGGCGAGCTGCGCCGTCACCCCGGCAAGCCCAAGGCCGAACGTCAGCCGATGGGCCGCAACACCATCACCGCGTTGTGGGGCAACTGCACCATCAAGGTGATGGTCGGATTCCTGTTCCTCTACCCCGCATTCGTCGCCAAATCCCACGATGCCAGCGGCTGGGAACAGCTGCTGATCCTCGGACTGATCGGCGCCGCGGCAGGCGTCGGCAACTTCGGCGGCAACATCGCCGCCGCCCGGCTCAAGCTCGGCCACCCCGCCCAGCTGGTGGTGCGGGCCGCCACCGCGGTCACCGTCGTCGCCCTGGCCACCGCGCTGACCGGGAATCTGCTGGTGGCTGCCGGCGCCACCCTGGTCACCTCGGCCGCCAGCGCCGTCGCCAAGGCCTCGCTGGACGCGTCGCTGCAAGACGACCTGCCCGAGGCGTCGCGGGCATCGGCATTCGGCCGGTCGGAATCGGTGTTGCAGCTGGCCTGGGTGGCCGGCGGCGCGACCGGGGTGCTGATCTATACAGACCTCACAGTCGGGTTCACTACGATCACGGCCGTGCTGATACTGGGTCTGGCGCAGACCATCGTGAGTTATCGCGGCGAATCACTGATTCCCGGCCTGGGCGGTAACCGCCCCGTCCACGCCGCACCGGAAGGCGGCGGCCGGCCCGCGGCGGCGCCGTCGACTGCACAGTGGGGGTCCCGATGAAGCGTGCCCTCGCGGTCCTGGCGGCCGTTGTCGTGCTGGCGATCGCCGGCACCGCGGTCGGGGTCTGGCGGTTGCACAGCTCCCACGGCGAGCGGCTGCCGCAGATCAGTGCGTACTCGCACGGGCACTCGGTGCGCATCGGCCCGTTCCAGTACTGCGAGGTGCTCAACCTCGACGACTGCGAAGAACCGCGTGACACAGGCGAGTTGGTGGTGACGAAGGACAATCCGATCCAGCTCTCGGTGCCCAGCTCGGTCGGCCGGGCGCCGTGGCGGCTGCTGCGGGTGTACGAGAATCCGATCGACACGACGGTCACGTACTTCGCGCCCAACACCACACTGGCCGTCACCATCCCCACGGTCGACCCCAACCGGGGCCGGCTCACCGGGCTGGCGGTCCAGCTGCTGACCCTGGTCCAGGATCAGGCCGGCGAGGAGTTCGCGCTACCCCATGCCGAGTGGTCGGTCAGCACCGTCTGGCCGGACAGGCCGGCGCTACCCCGCTGAGTGGCCTGCCGGTACCCGCTCCCCCTCGGGTGTCGGACCGGGCGGCGTTCCATCGCCGAAAGGCTTACCGCCCAACGATTCCCGGCCATGCGGCGTGAGCCAGTTGGCCAGGTCCGGACCCTTGGGCACGATCTGCGTCGGATTGATGTCCGAATGGACGATGTAGTAGTGCTGCTTGATCTGGACGAAGTCGATGGTGTCACCGAAGCCCGGTGTCTGGAACAGATCTCGCGCGTACGCCCAGAGCACGTCCATCTCGGCGAGCTTGGACCGGTTGCACTTGAAATGGCCGTGATAGACCGGATCGAACCGGGCCAGCGTGGTGAACAATCTGACGTCGGCCTCGGTGATGGTGTCACCGACCAGATACCGCTGGGTGCTCAGCCGCTCGGTGAGCCAGTCCAGCGCCGTGAACAACCGGTCGTAGGCGGCCTCGTAGGCCTGCTGTGAGCCGGCGAACCCGCACCGGTACACACCGTTGTTGACCTCGGTGTAGATGCGCTTGGCCACCGCATCGATCTCCGCGCGCAACGGTTCGGGATACAGCTGCGGGGCACCCTCGCGGTGATACTCCGACCACTCGGTGGAGAAGTCCAGCGTCATCTGGGCGAAGTCATTGGTGACCACCGCGCCCGTGGCGACCTCGACGATCGCGGGCACCGTGATGCCCTTCTGGTAGTCCGGGAACCGCTTGAAGTACGCGTCCTGCAACCGCGGAATCTTCAGCACCGGGTCGAGCCCGTCGGAGTCGAGGTCGAACGTCCAGCTGCGGGCGTCATGCGTCGGACCGCAAAAGCCAATGGACAGAGCACTTTCCAGGCCCAGTAGCCGTCGGACGATGATCGTGCGGTTGGCCCAGGGACAGGCCCGCGCCACGATCAGCCGGTACCGGCCCGCCTCGACGGGGTAACCATCGGATCCGTCGCGCGTGATGCGCGTGGTGATGTAGTTGGTGTCGCGGTTGAACTCACCGCTTCCGCTCGCGACGTAGGAGCCCTGGGTCATGACACCAGCATGCCCGCCGAGAGTTGGCTTGTGTTCGAGAAATCAGTGGATCCTCGAACACAAGCCGACGTTCGGCCACGGTGCTGTCAGGCGTCGAGTTCCTGCGCGACGGCCTTGACCACCTCGGACACCCGGCGCGCGACCTTGCGGTCGGGGTAGCGGCCCTTGCGCAGCTCGGGCTGCACGATGTCCTCGAGCAGCGTGATCATGTCCGAAACCATGCCGTGCAGCTCATCGGGAGTGTGCTTGTGTTCGGGACGCTCGGCCTCCCGCCGGGCACGGCTCAGGCTCGGCGGCGGGTCGATGAGCTTGAGGCTCAACGCCTGCGGGCCACGACGACCGGCGGCCACACCGAACTCGACACGTTGACCGGCCTTGAGGCCTTCGACACCCGCGGGCAACGCCGAGGACCGCACGTAGACGTCCTCACCGTCCTCCTGGGACACAAAGCCGAAGCCCTTTTCGGCGTCGTACCACTTCACCTTGCCGGTCGGCACTGCTACTCACCCGCTCGTCTTGTCAGAACCTGTACACACATAAAGTTCGCGCCCCGTCAGCGCCGGGACGCGATGCAGAGATCTTACTCGGCCCTGGCCGGGTGCTTCACCCCTATTACTCGGTAGGCTTGCAACCACCTCTGAAAGAGAGATGCGCGGCTGATGCGAGTGATACTCAACGTCATCTGGTTGATCTTCGGCGGCCTGTGGCTGGCGCTGGGATACCTGCTGGCCGCGTTGATCTGTTTCGTCCTGATCATCACCATCCCATTCGGGTTCGCCTCGCTGCGCATCGCCTCCTACGCGCTGTGGCCGTTCGGCCGCACGATCGTGGACAAGCCCGGAACCAGGCCCGGCGCCCTGATCGGCAACATCATCTGGGTGCTGCTGTTCGGCATCTGGCTGGCCATCGGCCACCTGGTCAGCGCCGCGGCCATGGCCATCACCATCATCGGAATCCCGCTGGCGCTGGCCGACCTCAAGATGATCCCGGTCTCGCTGGTCCCGCTGGGCAAGGAGATCGTCCCGGTCGACTCACTGAAGGCCGCGGTATGACTCTGACCCCGCTCGGGTTGCCCTCGGTGCACCGATCCGGCGTACCGGGCGACGGCGCGTCTCTCGGCCCGGCCCCCGCCACCGGTCCGTTGGTGGACACGTACGGCCGGGCCGCCACCGATCTCCGGGTGTCGCTGACCGACAAGTGCAACCTGCGCTGTACCTATTGCATGCCTGCCGAGGGTCTGGACTGGCTCCCCGGCGAGGCGCTGCTCAGCGCCGAGGAACTGAGCCGCCTGCTGCGCATCGCCGTCACCCGACTCGGCATCACCAGCGTGCGGTTCACCGGCGGCGAGCCGTTGGTCACCCGCCACCTCGAAGATGTGGTGGCCGCCGCCGCGGCTCTTCACCCGCGACCGGAGATCACCCTGACCACCAACGGCATCGGCCTGGCCCGGCGTGCCGCGGGCCTCAAACGGGCCGGGCTGAACCGGATCAACGTGTCGCTGGACAGCATCGACGCCGCGCACTTCGCCCGGATCACGCGCCGCGACCGGCTGGCCGATGTGCTCGAAGGCCTCGCGGCCGCCAAAGCCGCCGGACTGGAGCCGGTGAAGGTCAACGCCGTACTCGACCCGGTTTCGGGTCTCGACGATGTCGTGGACCTGCTTGGCTACTGCCTGGATCACGGATACCAGTTGCGGATCATCGAGCAGATGCCGCTGGACGCCGGACACACCTGGCAGCGCGGGACCGTCATCGACGCCGATGCCATCCTGGGCGCCCTGGGCCGTCACTTCGACCTACAGCCCCATCCGTCGCCGCGGGGATCCGCTCCGGCCGAGCTGTGGCAGGTCGCCGCGAGCGCAGACCATCCGGCAGGCGCAGTCGGGGTGATCGCCTCGGTGTCGCACGCGTTCTGTTCGGCTTGTGACCGCACCAGGCTGACCGCGGACGGCCAGATCCGCAGCTGCCTGTTCTCGACCGAGGAGAGCGATCTGCGTGCGCTGCTGCGGGGCGGCGCCGACGACGACGCCATCGAGGCGGCCTGGCGGACCGCGATGTGGGCCAAGCCCGCGGGGCACGGCATCAACGACCCGGATTTCGTCCAGCCCGTACGACCGATGAGCGCGATCGGCGGCTAGATGACAGACCCCACCGTGGCCGTGACGGTCCGTTATTTCGCCGCTGCGGCCGCCGCCGCGGGAGTTGATACGGAAACGTTAGATTTGGCAAAGGATTCGACCATCGCGACGCTCGTCGATCACCTCAGCGGTCGCGACGCGGACCTCGCACGAGTGCTAAAGCGCTGCTCATACCTGTTGGACGGGGTGGCGGTCCGCGATATGGGCAAGCGTGTGTCAACGTCTCAGACCGTGGATGTGTTACCGCCTTTCGCCGGCGGTTAATCGTGATTTCCATCACATAACGAAATGATCACGAGCTGGCTACAGCACGGTGGAGCGCCTCGCCCACCTGCGGCAACACAAAAATAACCTGCACCTTTAAACAACTTTTAGAGTTTGCTCTGGGCCAAAACGCCCGAGGCCGCCAAAAGTGACGCGATAGCGGGCAGCGGTTACCGTTCATTCCCAAGTCAACCGACCCTAATCGGTTGGCCCACCCCGACCGATAGCGCCGAGCTCCATCCATCGGGCAAGGGTTCACAACGAACAACGAGGATGGAGGCGGGGGACCCAACCGGTCCACCGATTTATTTCAGGACCAGGAGCCGCTTGCGGCCCCTTGGGGTGAAGCCGTCGCCGTTTCGACGACGCCGGCCGGGTGACCTCTCTGACCCGAACCCGACAGCTGACCTCGTGGGCGCATACGAGAGGACCTTCACGCTTATGAGTGGACGGCATCGCAAGCCTGCTTCCTCGTCTTCAGCAAAGAATGTCGCCAAGATCGCCTTCACCGGAGCTGTGCTCGGTGGCAGCGGCCTCGCACTGGCCGGACAGGCCATGGCCGCCACCGACGGCGAGTGGGATCAGGTAGCCCGCTGCGAGTCCGGCGGCAACTGGGCGATCAACACCGGCAACGGCTATCACGGCGGTCTGCAGTTCTCCCCCAGCACGTGGTCGTCCCACGGCGGCGGCGAGTACGCACCGGCGGCCTACATGGCCACCAAAGAAGAGCAGATCGCAGTCGCCGAGCGCGTGCTGGCCGGCCAGGGCAAGGGCGCTTGGCCCACCTGCGGCCGTGGCCTGTCGGGCGCCTCCCCGCGCAACGTGGTCGCCGAACCCGCTCCGGCCCCGCTGGATGCGCCCGCCGTGAACGGTGAACTGCCGCCGCCGCCCGAGGCTCCGGCCCCGGCACCCGAGGCCGCCCCGATGGACGCCCCGCTGCCGCCCGCCCCCGAAGCGCTGCCGCCGGCCCCCGAGGCTCCGGCCCCGGCACCTGAGGCCGCCCCGATGGACGCCGCACTGGCGCCCGCTCCCGAGGCCGCGCCGATCACCGACGCCGCACTGCAGGTGCCCGCCCCTGAGGCCCCGGCCCCGGCTCCTGAAGCGCCCGCTCCGGCCCCTGAGGCCCCGGCTCCCGAAGAGGCGCCTGCCCCGGCACAACCGGTCGCCTACGTCGATCAGATCCAGCAGGCCATCGAGAAGCAGGGCCTCGACGGCAACATCGTCATCAACGGCTGAGTGTCAGGCCGAACCGACCCATTCGTCGGTGCCGTCGGAGAAGTACTGGTGTTTCCACACCGGTAGCCGCTCTTTGACGGTGTCGACGAGACGGGCACAGGTTTCGAACGCCGCCCTGCGATGGTCCGCTGCGACAGCGGCCACCAGGGCGGCGTCTCCTATATGTAGGGTTCCGATGCGGTGGCTGACCGCGATCGCCCGCACGCCGGACGCCTGCTCGGCCACCTCGGCGGCGACCTCTTGCAGGGTTCGCAGGGCATAGGGGTGAGCGGAGTAATCGAGCCGGATGACCGAACGTCCCTCGTCGTGATCGCGCACCACGCCGGAGAACCCGACCACCGCGCCGGCCGCCTCGTGGGCCACCAGCGCCTCGTATTCGGTCAGCGAGATCGGTGTCTCGGTCAGTTCGACACGTATGATGGACGCGCTCATGTGTGGTCCTTTCCGCCCAGCTGGTCCAGGGCATGCTCCAGCACACCGCCCAGCACGCCCAGCCCGTCCTTCACGCCACCCGGCGACCCGGGCAGGTTGACGATCAAGGTGCGCCCAGCGACACCACACACGCCGCGGGACAACACCGCAGTGGGCACCTTGTGCGAGCCGGCACGCCGGATGGCGTCGGCCAACCCGGGGATCTGATAGTCGAGCACCGACATGGTCGACTCCGGCGTCGCGTCGGTGGGCGATATGCCGGTCCCGCCGGAAGTGATGATCAGGTCGACGCGCTCGGCCAGGGCGGCCCGCAGGGCGTCGGCGACGGCGTGTCCATCGGCGACCACCACCTGCTCGGTGACGTCATACCCGCGGTCGGAGAGCCAGCTGACGATCAGGGGGCCCGTCCGGTCGTCGTACACCCCTGCCGCGGCACGGGTCGAGGCGATGATGACCCGCGCCGAACGCGTCACTGCTTGGTTTCTTCCGGCTGTCTTTCCCACAATCCCGTTTTACCGCCTTCTTTGCGCACCACTTTGATGTCGTCGATGCGCGCAGCGGGGTCGACGGCCTTGATCATGTCGTACAGGGTCAGCGCGGCCACGCTCACCGCGGTCAGCGCTTCCATCTCGACCCCGGTGCGGTCCGTGCTGCGCACGGTCGCGGTCACGGCCACCGCGGCATCCCGGACGTCGAAGTCCACGTCGACGCCGGTGAGGGCCAACTGGTGGCACAGCGGTATCAACTCGGGTGTCCGCTTGGCGGCCAGGATCCCGGCCACCCGCGCGGTGGCCAGGGCATCACCCTTGGGCAGGCCGCCGGAGGCGATGAGGGCCACCACATCCGGCCGCGTGTGCAAAGTGCCCACGGCGACCGCGGTGCGCTTGGTGACGTCCTTTGCCGTGACGTCGACCATGTGCGCCGCGCCGGACTCGTCGAGGTGCGACAGTCCCACTGTTACCTGTTGACGACCGTGGCCGACTGGATGAAGGGCAGCTCTTCGGCCGGCAATGGAAAGGTCACATCGCCGAACGGTGACAGTGCGCCGGTGCGGTCGGTGGCGAGCTCGCTGACGGCGTGATCATCGCCGTCGGAGAGCACCGGCCAGCCGTTGTCGACGTAATGGTTCTTCTTGTTGTCAGCCACGCCCCACATTGTGGCAGGCGGCCGATCCGGTGGCGAGACCGGCGCGGCGGTCGGCGCGAAGTAGCTTTACGCTGGTCAGGATATGACCGCCGCACAGACCCCCGGAATCCCGCTGGGCGCCTGGTTGGCCGAACTCGACGACAAGGGCCTGATCCGCCTGCTGGAACTGCGGCCCGACCTGAGCCAGCCGCCGCCGGGAACGATCGCCGCGCTTGCCGCGCGCGCCACCTCACGCCAGTCGGTCAAGGCTGCCACCGACTCACTGGACTTCCTGCGGCTGGCGGTCCTGGATGCACTGCTGGTGCTGCACGCCGAGACCCACGCCGTCCAGATGTCCCAGGTAATTGACCTGTTGGGTGACCGCGTCGGCTCCGGCGACGTGACCGCCGCGGTGGACGACCTGCGCGAGCGCGCCCTGGTGTGGGGCGAGGCCGCCGTCCGGGTGGCCCCCGAGGTCGCCGCCGGCCTGCCCTGGTTTGTCGGCCAGGCCGCCATCGAGAGGCCCGAGCGCAGCCCCGACGAGATCGCCACCCTGCTCGGGAGCCTCGACGACGCCCAGACCGAGCTGCTGGCCCGGCTGCTGGAGGGCTCGCCCATGGGCCGCACGCGCGACGCGGCTCCCGACACTCCGCCCGACCGGCCGGTGCCGCGACTGCTGGAGGCCGGGCTGCTGCGCCGGATCGATGACGAGACGGTGATCCTGCCCCGGGTGGTCGGCCAGGTGATGCGCGGCGAGGCACCCGGCCCGCTTGAGCTGACCGCACCGGCACTCCGGACGACGTCGACGACGCCTGCCGATGTGGACGCGGTGGCCGCCGGCGCGGCCATCGACCTGCTGCGCGAAATCGACCTGATCATCGAAACCCTCGGCAGCACACCGGTTCCCGAGTTGCGCAACGGCGGCCTCGGCGTCCGCGACGTCAAACGGTTGGCCAAGGCCACCGGCATCGACGAAGCCCGGCTGGGGCTGCTGCTGGAATTGGCCGCGGGTGCGGGACTGATCGCCGCCGGGATGCCCGAACCCGACCCGGGTGACGGGACCGGGCCCTACTGGGCGCCGACGGTGGCCGCCGACCGTTTCATCGAATCGCCCACCTCGGTGCGCTGGCACCTGCTGGCCGCGACCTGGCTGGACCTTCCGGCCCGGCCCGCCCTGATCGGCAGCCGCGGGCCGGACAACAAACCTTTTGCCGCACTGTCGGATTCGCTGTACTCCACAGCGGCGCCGTTGGATCGCCGGCTGATGTTGAGCGTGCTGGCCGAACTGGATCCGGGCGCCGGGGTCGACGGAGCCGAGGCTGCCCGGGCGATGCTGTGGCGGCGTCCACGCTGGGCGGCGCGTCTGCAACCGGCCACGGTCGGCGGACTGCTCGCCGAGGCGCACGCGCTGGGCATGGTGGGCCGCGGCGCGATCAGCACGCCGGCCCGTGGGCTGCTGGCCGGCGATCCCGACGAGGACGTGCTGGCCGCGATGGCCAAGGCCCTGCCCAAACCGCTCGACCACTTCCTGCTGCAGGCCGACCTCACGGTGATCGTGCCCGGCCCGCTGGAGCGGGATCTGGCCGAGCACCTGGCCGAGGTGGCCACCGTCGAATCGGCGGGCGCGGCGATGGTCTACCGCATCAGCGAAGCGTCCATCCGTCGCGCGCTCGACGCCGGACGGACCGCAGGCGACCTGCACACCTTGTTCGAGAAGCACTCAAAAACCCCGGTGCCGCAAGGGCTGACATATCTCATCGACGACGTCGCGCGCCGCCACGGCCAGCTGCGGGTCGGGATGGCCACCTCGTTCCTGCGGTGTGAGGATCCGGCACTGCTGGCCCAGGCCGTCGCCGCGCCTGGCGCCGACCGCCTCGAGCTGCGGCTGCTGGCGCCCACCGTGGCGGTGTCCCAGGCGCCGATCGCCGACGTGCTCACGGTGCTGCGGGAAGCGGGATTCGCGCCCGCCGCCGAGGACTCGACCGGCAGCGTCGTCGACATCAGGGCGCGCGGCGCGCGCGTCGTCGCACCGACCCGGCGCCGCGTCTACCGCCCGCCCTCACCGCCGAGCGCCCAGACCCTCGGCGCGGTCGTCGCGGTGTTGCGCAAGGTGGCGTCCGGACCGTTCTCCAGTGTGCGTCTCGACCCGGCGATGGCCATCACCCAGTTGCAGGACGCCGCCATCAACCAGACCTCTGTGGTGATCGGCTACGTCGACCCCGCCGGAGTGGCCACCCAGCGGGTGGTCTCCCCCATCAACGTGCGCGGCGGTCAGCTGACCGCGTTCGATCCGGCCGCCGGCCGGGTCCGCGAGTTCGCCATCCACCGGGTCACCTCGGTGGTGTCCGCCGACAATTAGCATCCCCGACCAAAAATAATGACCGCTGTTGCGGCGTGTCGGCGTGCGGACTCGGTCACTCGTCGGCCGGTGTGTCTGCGCGCTCTGGATAATGGACAGGATGACCAGCCAGCCTGAAGCCGAGGGAGCCGCGCATGACTGACGGCCCCCTGATCGTGCAGTCCGACAAGACGGTGCTGCTCGAGGTCGACCATGAGCAGGCCGGAGCGGCCCGTGCGGCCATCGCACCGTTCGCCGAGCTCGAACGCGCCCCCGAACACGTGCACACCTACCGGATCACCCCGTTGGCGTTGTGGAACGCCCGCGCGGCCGGCCACGACGCCGAGCAAGTGGTCGATGCGCTGGTCAGCTTCTCGCGATACCCGGTGCCGCAGCCGTTGCTGGTCGACATCGTCGACACCATGGCCCGTTACGGACGCCTACAGCTGATCAAGCACCCCGCACACGGATTGACGCTGGTCAGCCTGGACCGCGCGGTGCTCGAAGAGGTGTTGCGCAACAAGAAGATCGCCCCGATGCTGGGCGCCCGCCTCGATGACGACACCGTGATCGTGCACAACAGCGAGCGCGGCCGCGTCAAGCAGATGCTGCTCAAGATCGGCTGGCCCGCCGAGGACCTGGCCGGCTATGTCGACGGCGAAGCCCACCCCATCTCGCTGGCCCAGGACGGCTGGCACCTGCGCGACTACCAGGAGATGGCCACCGACTCGTTCTGGGCGGGCGGCTCAGGTGTGGTGGTGCTGCCGTGTGGTGCCGGTAAGACCCTGGTCGGGGCGGCCGCGATGGCCAAGGCGGGCGCGACGACGCTGATCCTGGTCACCAACACCGTGGCCGGCCGGCAGTGGAAGCGCGAGCTGGTGGCCCGCACCTCGCTGACCGAGGACGAGATCGGCGAGTACTCGGGTGAGAAGAAGGAGATCCGGCCCGTCACCATCGCGACGTATCAGGTGATCACCCGCCGGACCAAGGGCGAGTACAAGCATCTGGAGTTGTTCGACAGCCGCGACTGGGGGCTGATCATCTATGACGAGGTGCACCTGCTGCCCGCCCCGGTGTTCCGGATGACGGCCGACCTGCAGTCCCGCCGCCGGCTCGGCCTGACCGCGACGCTCATCCGAGAGGACGGCCGCGAAGGCGATGTGTTCTCACTGATCGGCCCGAAGCGCTATGACGCGCCGTGGAAGGACATCGAAGCCCAGGGCTGGATCGCCCCCGCCGAGTGCATCGAGGTCCGGGTGACGATGACCGACAACGAGCGGATGCTCTACGCCACCTCCGAACCGGAGGAACGCTACAAGCTCTGTTCGACGGTGCACACCAAGATCGCGGTGGTCCGCTCGATTCTGGAACGCCACCCCGGCGAGCCGACGCTGGTGATCGGCGCCTACCTGGACCAGCTGGAAGAGCTGGGCGAGGAACTCAACGCCCCGGTGATCCAGGGGTCGACGAAGAACTCCGAACGCGAAGCGCTCTTCGACGCATTCCGCCGTGGCGAGATCTCCACCCTGGTGGTCTCAAAGGTGGCGAACTTCTCCATCGACCTGCCGGAAGCCTCTGTCGCCGTTCAAGTTTCAGGCACTTTCGGCTCCCGCCAGGAAGAGGCCCAGCGTTTGGGCCGGCTGTTGCGGCCCAAGGCCAACGGCGGTGGTGCGGTGTTCTACTCGGTGGTCTCGCGTGATTCCCTGGACGCGGAGTACGCCGCGCACCGGCAGCGCTTCCTCGCCGAGCAGGGCTACGGCTACGTCATCAAAGACGCCGACGACCTTCTGGGCCCGGCGATCTGACGGTGCGCGTTCAACGCTGAAGATCGTGGTTACCTGGTGACCACAATCTTCAGCATTGCGAGTTATCCACAGATCGCGGAACGGGTCTGGTGAGCGCGGCGTCGCGTATACAACCATGACAGCGTGGACGTCGACGAAGTGCTTCGACATCAGTCGGGGGTCATTGCGCGTCGGCAAGCCCTCGATGCAGGGATGCAGTCGCATGACATTCGGCGGTTTCTCAGACGCAATGAGTGGGCACGCGTCCACGACGGCATCTATGTGGATCACACCGGACCGTTGACCTGGTTGCAACGAGCTTGGGCCGCAGTGCTTTACGCAGCTCCGGCAGCGCTGTGCCTGGAGTCGGCGTTGACCGACGGAGGCTCGGTGATCCATGTCGCGGTCGGCCGCGACCGAGGCGTGCTGGCCGAACCACATGGAGTTCGGATCCATCATCTCGCGCACCTGCACGAGCGAGTGCTGTGGAATATCGGTCCGCCGCGGCTGCGTTACGAGGAAGCCGCGCTTGACGTCGCATGCCAGGCCATATCCGAATTCGACGCGATTGCGGTGCTGGCCAACGCCTGCCAGTCACGGCGTACCACCGCGCTACGTCTACTGCGAGCTCTTGACGCACGCCGACGGGTTCGCCGACGGCGGTGGCTACGGGCGGTGCTGGCCGACATCGTCGAGGGCACCTGCTCGGTCCTGGAGCACGCGTACCTCAATCGCGTGGAGCGGGCACATGGATTGCCGCGGGCCGCTCGACAGAAACGCTCAGCCTCGTCAGTCGGTGTGTGCTACCGCGACGCCGAGTATGGCCAACGGCTCGTGGTGGAACTCGACGGCCTGCCGTTCCACAACTCGGCGTCAGCACGGAACAAGGATTTCGAGCGCGATCTCGACGCCGCGGTCGACGGCCGATCAACCATCCGATTGTCCTATCGCCAGGTTTTCGACCGACCCTGCCAGACCGCCGCGAAGATCGCTCAGGTGATGCGCCGGCACGGGATCGCGGTGAGTGGCCACGCCTGCGGGCCGGGATGTGAATTCGGCCGCCTCGGTCTCGCGGCCTGACGTCTGGACACCTGCCAACGCTGAAGATCGTGGCTACCTGGTGACCACAATCTTCAGCACTCGCGACTCAGGCTCAGGTGTGCGGCCCCATCTGCTTCACGACGGTCAGCAGCACCACCGAATCCGCGAGCGCCTGCAGGCTGTGCCGGGTGCGCGGGATCACGATGTGATCGCCGGGCGAACCCTCCCAGCTCGCTTCGGAGTTGGCCAGCTTCACCCTGCCCTCGATCACCTGCAGCGTGGCTTCACCGGGACTCTCGTGCTCGTCGAGCCCGTTGCCCTCGGTCAGCGCGATCAGCGTCTGGCGCAGTTGGTGTTCATGCCCGCCGTACACCGTGTGGGCACTGCGTCCGCTGCTGGCCGAGCGGGCTGTGGCCAACTGCTGACGTGCGATCGCGGTGAGCGAGATCTTCTCCATATCCGCCAATCGTGCCACCTCCTGTCGATGAACCGTGAGCGATTTCCCACGCTACGCCCGAACGTGCTCCGCGCGTCCACCGTCGTCGACACCGTCGTTGGCACGGGACAGCTGAGACTTCACCTGGCGCGATAGTTCGTCGGCCAGGATCTCCGGCCGGCCGTCGAGCAGCCCCGCGATGGCCTGGGCAGCCACCAGCGCAGGATCGGTCTTCTGCTCTGCCGGGATGTAGCTGACCATGTCGGTGTCCATGTATCCGACATGCAGTGCGGCAACGTGGATCCCGCGGGGCGCCAGCTCGGTGCGCAATGCGTCGGTGAGCGCCCACTCGGCGGACTTCGCCGCCGCATACGCTCCCGATGTCGGTACGTGGTACCACGAGAGCACCGACAAGACGTTGAGAACCGCTCCGCCACCGTTCTTTTCGATCACGGGTACGAACTCGCGGCTCACATTCAAGGTGCCGAAGTAGTGCGTCTCCATCTCCGCCCGGATGTCCTCGATCGGGCCCGTCAGCAGCTGCGCCCGGGTGGAGATACCGGCGTTGTTCACCAGCACCGTGACGTCGTCGGCGACGGCGGCCGCGCGGCGTACCGACTCCGGGTCGGTGATGTCCAGCTGGATCGGGATGGCACCGGGCAGGTCCACGGTGTCCGGGTTTCGGGCCGCGGCGTACACCTTGGCGCCGCGGGCGAGCAGTTCGGCGGCCAGATGGCGGCCCAACCCGCGGTTGGCCCCGGTGACCAGTGCGGTGATGTTGTTCGTCATGGCATCCTCCAGGTGATTCGACGTGTCGTTCAGTGCCCACCTCAACGCGCCGCCTCGCGTCCACAGTCCCGATCGGTGAGAGATACCGCCTTCCAGCTGTGAGGCGTTATGTCGTGGCGCCGGCAGATCGGCTTGCCACACGATGGGCCGATGCGCACACACGGACATGTCGCACGAACCGCGGCGGCGCTCGCATCGGCGATGGGAATCGGCCGCTTCGTCTACACCCCGATCCTCCCGTTGATGTCGGCCCAGGCCGGCCTCAACGCCCACGACGCCGCGATCCTCGCGACCGCGAACTACGTCGGGTACCTCGCCGGCGCGCTGGCCGGGTCGATCTCGCCGCGCCTGTCCCGCTCGATCACGGCCTGCCGCGTGTGCCTGCTCGCCATGGCCGCCAGCCTGGCCGCAATGCCCTTGTCCACCAACACCATCGAATGGGTCGTGTTGCGCGGCGTGGCCGGTTTCGCCAGTGCGTTGGTGTTCGTCATCGCCGTCAACACCATGCTCGAGCACCTGCACGGCCATCCCGCACACCTGGCCGGATGGGGTTTCGGCGGGGTCGGTGCCGGTATCGCACTGTCCGCCCTGCTGGTGCTGGCCACCGGCGACTGGAAGGTGGCCTGGTGGGCCTCGGCGGCGGTGGCGGCGCTGCTGGGCGCCTGCGCCTGGTCCATGCCCGCGTCGCCACACCCGGCCGCGGCCACTCCGGCCACCGAAACCCGGCCGGCCCACGGACCATTCACGTTGCTGCTCACCGGCTACACGCTGGAAGGCGTCGGCTACATCATCGCCGGCACCTTCCTGGTGGCGGCGGTCGCCGAGGGCGCACCGGGCTGGTTGGGCGGAAGCACCTGGCTGGTCGTCGGACTCGCCACGGTGCCCTCGGCAGCGCTTTGGGCGGCGTTGAGCAGCCGATGGTCACATCCGGCGCTACTGGTCGCGGCGCTCGCGCTACAGGCAGTCGGGATCGCCGTGGCCGGCGCGGTGGGCGGGGTCACGGCCGCACTAGTGGGCGCGGTGCTGTTCGGCGGCACCTTCATCGGTGTCAGCACACTGGCACTGGCGGCAGGCAGGCTGCTGCGGTATCCGCGCGCCGTCGCGCTGCTCACCACCGGGTACTCGGTCGGCCAGATCGCTGGGCCGGTAGTGGTCGCTCCGCTGCTGCACCGCGGCTTCGCTCCCGCCCTCCTCGTGGGTGCAGTCGTGGTGCTAGCCGCCGCGGTGGTGTGCGGGGTGATGCGGATCGTCTTCCGGCAGCCAGACGTCGGGGGCATCGAGCCCGAGATCGCCGACACCGCGGGTGAACTCGTCGACCACGGCGAGCACGGCCGGGGCGGTCTCGTCACGACGCCACACCAACGACCAGGTCCACAACGGTGACGGGGACACCACGGGGCGGCGGACCAGTCCCGTGGGCAACGACGCGTCCTGCCCCTTGGGGTTGTTGAGGACAGGCCGGCGCAACCGCCGGACATGTTCGAAGAACGTGGGGCCGGTGACGCCGCCGTCGTCGGTCCGCAGCACACGTGCACCGACGGCTGCGGCGAACTGTTCGCCATAGCTGTTCCAGGAAGACCAACTCGCCGCGTCCGTGTCGATCAGCACCGTCGTGTCGCGGGCGTTGACGGGGGATTCGTCGGTGCCCGTGCACAGGGCATACAACCGGTCCACCCCGATCAGCCTGGCCTGCAATGAGAGCGACTCCAGGTCACGGTTCTGCACCCAGCAGATCGCCAGATCGAGGCTGCCGTCGGCGACCCGGGCCGCCTGGGTGTGCGACGGCATCACCCAGGTGTCCACCCGGACCTGGGCCACGCCCACCGCCCGGTCGGCCCAATCGGTCGGGCACCAGTTCACATACCCGATCCGCACCGGATCCGACGTTGCCAAACCGTGTGCGCGCCTGCGCAATTCATCGGCCTTGTGAATCAGGGACCGCGCCTCCGGCAGCAGCGCGCTGCCGGCCTGCGTCAACGCCACCGAGCGCCGGTCACGGTCGAACAGGGTGACCTTGAGATCGCGCTCCAGTGCCTTGATCTGCTGGGACAGCGACGGACCGGCGATCCGCAGCCGTTCGGCCGCGCGGCCGAAGTTCAGTTCCTCGGCGACGGTCACGAAGTACCGCAACTGGCGCAACTCCACCGAACGAGCGTATTAGGCGGAACCTCTCAGAAACGAGCCAACCCGTCATATCAACCGGACATCACCGCCGCCGGGGATGCGTTGAGCAGTGCATCAGACCAGATCCAACCGAAGGGACCACCCATGAGCACCACACCACACGTCGCGGTCATCACCGGCGCCTCGCAGGGCATCGGCGAAGCCCTGGTCGCGGGCTATCGCAAACTGGGCTACGCCGTCGTCGCCAACTCCCGGAACATCGGCGAAAGCGATGACCCGATGGTGCTGGCCGTACCCGGCGACATCGGGCAACCCGGTGTGGGCAGGCAACTGATCGACGCCGCGATCGAGCGCTTCGGCCGCGTCGACACCATCGTCAACAATGCAGGCATCTTCATCGCCAAGCCCTTCACCGAGTACACCGACGAGGACTACGACGCCGTCACCGGAGTCAACCAGCGCGGCTTCTTCGAGCTGACCCGCGCCGGGATCGCCGCGATCGAATCGCACGGCGAAGGCGGGCACGTGGTCACCATCTCCACGAGCCTCGTCGACCACGCCAACTCCCAGGTGCCCTCGGTACTGGCGTCCCTCACCAAGGGCGGGCTGAACGCCGCGACCAAGGCGCTGTCCATCGAGTACGCGTCACGGGGCATCCGCGCCAACGCCGTCGCTCTGGGGACCATCCGCACCCCGATGCACGCCCCCGAAAGCCACGAATTCCTGTCTGCGCTGCATCCGGTCGGTCGCATGGGCGATATCGACGATGTGGTCGAGGCGGTGCTGTACTTGGAGCGGGCCGGATTCGTCACCGGCGACATCCTGCACGTGGACGGAGGCCAAAGTGCCGGGCATTGAGGAAGATACGGCGACGATACTTCGCCATGTCCTCGACGAATGGAAAGCCGGCATCGCCGCGCACGATCCACAGCGGGTGGCCGCGGTATTCACCGAGGACGCGATCTTCCAGGGGTTGCGCCCCTACAGCGTCGGCCGACAGGGGGTGATCGACTACTACGAGTCGCAGCCGGTCGGGCTGACAGTCGATTACCGGATCGACGAGATCCGCCGGCCCGCCGACAACGTCGTGCTCGGATACCTCCGCGCAGACTTCACGCGGCCCGACGGCACGACCATCCCGCTGAACCTCAGCGTCCTGGCCACCCGCGACGACGACTGGCGCATCGCGCACTATCAGGTGTCAGCGGTGCCCGACTGAGGGCAGCTCAGCGCACCACCGACCGGCCCCACTTGGGTTCCCGATTACAGGCACCAGGGATAGCACCGAGTGCTCGGCGGGGGATTCGGCCCATCCCACACCCACGGATCGGGAGGCCCGGGCTTGTTACGAGGAACATTGCCCTTTCCGTAGTCGACGAACCAGAAGGTATGGCAGATGTTCATGTCCCACACCATGTCGCGACCCGGCCCCGGCGGGTAGGCCATGTCCTGCCCTGGGCACCATTGAAATGGACCTTGATTGTCGGCCTGGGCGGGGCCTGCGCCCAGGCCGAGCCCGCCCGAAAGCAGGGCAACGGTTGTCATCCCCGTGATGAGTGTTCTTTTCATCATGTTTCCCTTCGAGAGGCGCACCCCTCAGTCGGCGTCCCTCAGGCAGGAATCCGCTGCTAGCTGCAGGTCACCTTGATGGTGAAGGGTTTGGTGATCATTCCGGCCATCGGGTTCTTCACATCGGCGCCCTGGGCCTCACCGGAGATGGTGTAGGTGTCACCGTCGACTTTCACCTCGGCCGTGCCCGTCTTGACGCCCATCATGTCGCTCACGCCCAACGCGTTGCCGTCGACCACCAGGGCCACCGACTCGACCTTCGGCGGGGCTGCATCAGACATCACGACGGCGACTGCCTGTTGGGGACCTGCCGCCCCGCTTCCGACGGTGATCTTCCCCCCGTGCTTGACGCAGGACACCGAAGCCGGGTCCAGGTCGGCCAACTGACCGCCGTCGACCGTGACCTCAGCGGCGCCGCCGGTGCTGACCTCGGCACCACCGGCACTCACGTCGGCGCCGGCTGCTGCCGGGGTCGCCGGAGCCTCTGCGGGGGTGCTGCCCTTGTCGTCGGAACAGCCCACCAGCACGCCCGCGCCGGCTATCAGTCCGATCAAGGCCGGAACAACTCGGTTCATCGATCTTCCCTTTCATTCGTGCGTCGCGTACATCGCGCGGTGTGAAGCAGTCGAGGAAGACCAAATCGCCACCGATCCCGAATGATTCGCTTCAGGATGCAAGTGAACGTAAGGCGCTCACCATCGGGTGACTGAGGTAACGGACTACCCCAGTTTCGTCGGCGCCGCTACGTCATCGGCGGCGTCCGAATCGGATCGGAGACTGGGGTAGTCGATTACCCCAGCCGAAATCGCCGACAGCGTCAGCCTTGATTCATGGCCACCGATGCCCGTCGGGCCCGATACCTGCAGCGGTTGCCATTGCCGTATGCGACCGCATTGCGGTTGCGCGACGCCGGGATTGCCGACGAGCTCATCGCCGAGTGCGTCGGCGTCGATCTCGATGCACTCCCGACGTTCATGCGATTGGCCCAGGCCAAGCTCAACCGGGCAGCCAGGGAATCGCCGAACGAATCGGACCGCGATGGGTCGGATTGATTCGTGTGCGTGAAACTTTCGGGTGTGCGAGATCGCCGAAGCGAGGCGCCCGCAGCGGTTAAGATTTGCCGGTGATCCGCCAGTGGCCACTGGTCGGACGATCCGAGGAACTTCAGGTGATCGCCGACGCCACGCGGGCGGGCGCCGAGCGCGCCCGCGGGATCGTGTTGTCCGGCTCCTCCGGCGTCGGCAAGACACGAGTGGCCCGCGAAGCTGTAGCCGGCTGTGGTCCGCGGAACGCGCGCCGGCACTGGATCGTCGGCACGGCCTCGGCCCGCAGCGTCCCGCTGGGCGCTTTCGTCGACATCGCCAGCGATTTCGGCCCCGACCCGTTACGACGGGTACGCGAGGTGATCGACGGGCTCATCGGTGACGCTCGGTATGGCGAAGTTGTCGTCGGTGTCGACGATGCGCATCTGCTCGATGACCTCTCGGCATTCACCGTGCACCAGCTCGTCACCCGCCGACTGGCCACCGTGATCCTGACGATCCGCTCGGGAGAATCACCGCCGGACGCGATCACCGCGATCTGGAAGGACCAACATCTGGAACGCCTTGAACTGCAACCGCTCTCACCGCCAGAAATCGCCGACCTGGTGGAGCGCGTACTCGATGGCCCGCTGGACTCAATCAGCGCACAACGACTTTGGCAGTACACCCAGGGAAACGCCCTGTATCTGCGTCACCTCCTCGACAACGAGGTGGCCGCCGGACGGATGACACAGCGCGCGGGAGTCTGGCTGTGGGACGGGCAACCCCGGCTGTCACCGACGCTGGTGGAGTTGCTCGAGGCGCGGATAAGTGAGGCGCCGACCTCCGTCCACGAAGTTCTCGACGCCCTCGCCATAGCCGAGCCGTTGGAAACCGACGTTCTGGAGGTGATCGCCGAAGCCGACGCGGTCGCCGAGGCCGAATCACTGGGCTTGATCAGCGTCGACCCCAGCGTACGACCCGCGTCCGTGCGGCTGGCGCACCCGCTGCTCGGCGAGGTCCGGCGCACCGGATCCCTACGGCTGCACCGGCTGCGCGGGCGCATCGCCACCGAACTCGCGCGAAAGGGCTCCACAGATCCCCGAGACCTGATCCGCCGCGCAGTGCTCGTCATCGATTCCGACCTGCCGCCCGACCCAGAACTCCTCCTCGCCGCCGCAGCGGCCGCGATGCAACTGCTGGACCATCGGCTGGCCGAGACCCTCGCCGCGCGCGCCGTTGCCGTCGGCGGTGGGCCTTGGGCCAAGATCGCGCACGCGATGGCGATCACGTGGCAAGAGCGCGGCATCGAGGCGGAGGCAGTACTGGCCGAACAGGCCGAGCAGGCGACGGGTCTCGAGCGGACTCAGGTGGCGATTCTCCGCGCGATGAACTTCCTGCTGATACTCGGGCGAGTGGCCGATGCCGAACGCGAACTTGAGTTGCTGCCCGCAGACGATGAAGCCGCCCAGGCGATCGCCACGGCACTGCGGCCACTGATCGAGCTGGTACGCGGTCACTCCAGAACCGCGGTCGACATGGCGGTGGCCGCCGAGGCCGAGGCACCAGCCAGCGACGTCGCGAAAATCTTCCTGGCTTGGGTGTTTGTCACCGGTCGTGGCGACCTCGGACGCATCGACGAGATCGAGTCCGCGGCGAACAGCGGCTATGCGGTCGCCGACAAGTCTCCGGAAGTCGGACACCTGCGGCGCCGGTTGGCATTTCAGGAAACACACGGCTACCGGCTGGCGGGTGCGCTGACCCAGTCGGACGCCGTCGTCGCCCGGATCAGGCGCGACACTCTCGATGTTCCGTTCGAGGAGTCGTGGCACATGGTGATGGTCGGCCTGTCCGCGATGAGCCGGGGGGCTCTCGATGACGCACGGCGTTCATTGCGCGACGCGCTTGCCTATCTCGGTACCGGCGACAGCGGCCGAATGGTGAAGACATTCGGGCGGACGTGGTTGACGACGGTGATCGCGATGGCCGGACAAGCAACCGATGCACGCCGTGAGTTCGATGGCATCGAGTGGTGGGCCCAAGACCCCGAGGCCTGCATGTTCGACCCCTATCTGCGCCTCGCGGAGGCCTGGGTGTGTGCCGCCGAAGGCGCTGTCTCTCAGGCTGTCTCGATCGCTCGCGGTGCCGCGGCCAAGGAATTGGAGCTTGGCAGGCCGGCGTGGGAGGTGGTGCTGTTGCAGACTGCGACGCAGTTCGGCGACCGCACCACCGCGCCGCGGCTCGCCGAACTGACAGCCCATGTCCAGGGACCCCGAGCGCCCGCTGCGGCGGCACATGCAGCTGCGCTGGCGGCCGGGGACGGCGACGCCCTGCTCGACGCGTCACATCGCTACGAGACGTTCGGTGACCGCCTTGCAGCCGCCGACGCCGCGGCCCAGGCTGTCGTGGCCTACCAGCACGCGAGCTTGCGTGGCGCGGCCATGACCGCGTCGGCCACCGCCGGCCGCCTCAGCGACGAGTGCCAAGGGGCTCAGACCCCCGCGCTGCGGGCCGGGACCACCGCGCAGCCCTTCACCGCCCGCCAACGCGAGATCATTTCGCTTGCCGCACAAGGCCTGTCCAACAAGCAGATCGCAGAACGGCTCACGATGTCCATCCGCTCCGTTGAGGGTCACCTCTTCCGGGCCTCGCAACGCGTCGCAGCGAACAGCCGCGAACAACTGATCTCGATTCTGCGGGGAAGCTGACCGCAGCGTCGAAGTTCAAATCACCCGGAGTGAATCTCCGTCGTATCCGAACCGGGACCGCAATTGGACGAGCAGACGCTCTGCCTCGGCGATACGCGCATGTAGCCGCACCAGCGCTTCCGGCATCGGCGCGTCGACCACCCGGCTGCGTTCCCTCACCCGCCGCCACCGCAGTTCGGTGGCCGCGAGATTCTCCCGCAGCTCGGCGATTTCGCCGATCAGGATGTCCTCGAACAGCCGCGATTGGGCAATGTCGGCGCTGTGCACGGGCCTGGAACAGTCGGCCGCCGCGGTCGCACGGCAAACCACGCGCGACAAGGGGTTGAACACCGCGGCCGCATCGGCCCCGACCGTCAGGGCGGAGATGCTTCCGCTCCCGAACTCCCGTGATATCAGCGTCACGTGAGGATCATGGAGCACCTCACCAGCCCAGGCCACCTCACACGTGTAATCCGGCATACCGCCTCTGGTCATCTGCCGGTTACCCGATGTACCTTTGACGGCCTTCACGCGGGGTCCGCCCAGGGCCGGCCTCGGCGGCTAGCTCAGCGCGGGGATGACCTTCTGCTCGAACAGTTCGATACCGGACCGGTCGTAGGCAGCCTCGGGGAAGTACAGGATTGCGTACTCGCACCCGAGGTCGCGCATCCGCTGCAGCTTCTCGATGACCTGCTCGGGTGTACCGCTTGCCGATTCGGGTGCGGTCACATTCGCGAGCATGGCGTCGACGGAGGCCTCGCCGGCCACCGGTGCCTGTCGGGCCCGCAACCGCGCTACGCGATCGGCGACATCGGCGTCGGAGTCGCCGATGACGGCGTTGAAGTTGGCCGATCGCACGATGGCGCCGTAGTCGGTCCCGACATCGCGGCAATGGTCGGCCAGCACCTGCGACTTGTGGGCGAAGCCTTGGGGCTCTGAGGTGAAGTTGGTGTACTGCGCGTACTTGGCAGCGATGCGCAGCGTGACCTTCTCTCCACCGCCGGCGATCCACATCGGGATCCCGTTGTTCTGCAGCGGCTTCGGGGCGACGATCGCACCGTCGACCTGGTAGTGCCTGCCGTCGAAGCTGACCCTCCCGTCACGCCAGGCGTCACGCATGATCTGGACACCCTCATCGAGCCGGCCGAGCCGCACCCCGGCGGACGGAAAGCCGTAGCCATAGGCCCGCCATTCGTGTTCGTACCAGCCACCGCCGATGCCCATCTGCACGCGGCCACCGGAGATGATGTCGGTGGTGGCGGCGATCTTGGCCAGGTACACCGGATTGCGGTAGCTCATCGCGGTGCACATCTGGCCGAGCTTGATCCGCGATGTCGTCGCGGCATAGGCCGACATCAGGGACCAGGCCTCGTGTGTCGCCTCGTCGGTCGGAATCGGAACGGTGTGGAAGTGGTCGTAAACCCACAACGAGTCCCATGCACCTGCGTCTGCGTAAGCAGCCAGGTCACGCATCACCGACCAGTGCTTTTCGGTGGGAATGTCGACGAGGTCAAGGCGCCAGCCCTGCGGGATGAAGAGTCCGAAGCGCATGGACCCCGACTCTACGACGCCAACTCGTGTCGCGGTACGGCGCTAGCCTGAATTCCATGGCCCTTTCCAAAGAAGAACGCGAACAGTTCCTGGCTGAACCGCACATCGCCGCCCTCTCGGTGTACGCAGGCGACAAGCGCGGTCCGCTGACCGTCCCGATCTGGTACCAGTACACCCCCGGTGGCGAGCCGTGGGTGTTGACCGGGGTGGGATCACGCAAGCACCGGCTGATCGAGGCGGCCGGTCACGTGACATTGATGGTCGAGCGTCTCGAACCGACGGTGCGCTACGTTGCCGTCGACGGTGCGGTGAGCCGCATCGAACCTGGCACCGATGAGCAACTCGTCGAGATGACCAAGCGGTATCTGGCCCCCGAGAAGGTGGAGCCCTACCTGGAGTTCGCCCGCCGCGAGCATGGCGAGAGCGTCGCCGTGTTCATCAAGCCCGAGCACTGGCTGTCGTCCGATCTGGGGTCTCTGTGACACCGTGAGCTCGCGTCAACGGCTGTTCCGGTGGCTCTATCGCCTGGGATTCACCCCCTGGGACGGTCATCCGTTGGCGCACAGCCTGACCGAGCTGGTCGAAAACACCTCGTTGCCCCCGGGAACCGCGCTCGATCTGGGCTGCGGTACCGGGGACAACGCGATCTACCTCGCCAGGCACGGGTGGCAGGTCACCGGTGTGGATTACGTGGCCAAGCCGCTGAAGAAGGCCCGCGCCAAAGCCGGCCCGCTGCCGGTGCAGTTCGTCAAAGCCGATGTGACGCAACTGAGTTCAACGGGCATCCGACCCGGCTTCCAGCTGATCATCGACAGTGGGTGTCTGCACGGCATGAGCGCTGCCGACCGCGACGCCTATGTCCGGGAGGTCAGCGCGGTCGCCGCCCCCGGTGCGCAACTGCTCATCGTGGCCTTCATTCCCGGTGCGTCGACGGGTGTGCCGGGCATCGGATTCGAGGAAGTGCAGCGCCGTTTCAGCCACGGCTGGACACTGCTCTCGAGCGGAGACGAGCCGGCGCTGGACCAGAACAACATCCACGGGGCACGGCATTATCTGTTCGCGCGGAGCGACTGAGCCTCACTCCGCACGACCGCCGAGATGCTTGGCGAGGAACCGATCGGCCCGGTGGTAGAAGTCGAGGCGGTTCTCGGGTTTGACGAAGCCGTGGCCTTCGTTCTCGTACATCACATACTCGTGATCAAGGCCGCGTTCTTTCATGGCCGCCACGATCTGCTCGGACTCCGCCCGCTTGACCCGCGGATCGTTGTCGCCCTGGCCGATCAGAATCGGAATCCGGATGGCATCCACCCGCGACAGCGGCGACCGAGACCAGAGAAAGTCCGAATCGTCCCCAACGCGCTTGTGCCACAGCATGATCAACGGCTTCCAATATTCAGGGAACGACGCGATGAGAGTGTTCAGATTGGACGGGCCCACCATCGAGATCGCACATTTGAACACCTCGGGCGTGAAGGTCGCGCCGACCAGCGCCGCGTACCCGCCATAGGACCCACCGTAGATCGCCACCCGGTCCCGGTCGACGATCCCCTGCCCGACAAGGTGATCGATCGCGTCTAGCAGGTCATCGTGCATCTTGGCGGCCCACTCACGGTTACCGGCGTTGAGGAAATCCTTGCCGTAGCCGCTGGAACCACGGAAGTTCACCTGCACGCACAGGTAACCACGGTTGGCCAGCCATTGCGCCTCGGGGTCGAGGCCCCAACCGACACGGGCCCACGGCCCGCCGTGCACGTTGAGGACGGTGGGCAGATTCTTGCGGTCGCCCCCAGGCGGAAACGTCAGATAGCCGTGGATCGTCAGGCCGTCACGTGCGGTGTAGCTGAACGGTTCCATAGGCACCAGCGGATACTCGTTCAATTCTGGCCGGTGATCGAACAGAAATGTGGCCGTTTGCGTTTCACGATCCCAGCGGTAGAACTTCACTGGTCCTGAATCCTGGTCGAACGCGACAAGCCAGGTCGTGTCGTCACCGTCGCGGTCGCTGATCATAAGATCGCCGGGATGCAGCCGCTCGAGTGCCGCGATGTCGCCACGAATCGAGTCGTCGAAGATCCGGTATTCCAGCCGCTCGCCGTACACCGTCACGCCCTGGATCTCGCGGGTGTCGGGATGGACGATCACACCGTTGATGTCGTAGGTGGGGTCCTCGGCGATCACCTCGGTGACGCCCGTCTCGATATCCATCTTGACCAGCCGGCTGGTGTTCGAACCTACCGAGGACTGCAGGTACATCGCCGTGCCGTCCTTCGTAAAGCCAACCGGCCCGGTAGATTCCGCGTCCTCCGGCCCGACTTCGAGCAAGGTCCGCCACGGAGACGTCTCGTCGTCACGCACCACGATGACGAGGCCGCCGTCGGCGGTCGGCGTCGCCGCCCCCCGAACCTTCAGCTCGTTGTCGACCACCCAGCCGAGATAGCCTGGATTCTCCACGATCTTGCGCAGCTCACCGGTGCGCAGGTCGAGGTGGTACACATCGTGCAGCTGCGGATTCTCCTGGTTGATACCGACCAGGACGTCGTTGGGAAACTGCTTGCGGTGAGCGATAATTCGACACTGCACGCCATCGATCGGGGTCAGGTCCCGTTCGACCCCGGTCTGCATATCGACATCGAACAGCCGGAAGTTCTCGCTGCCGTCCTTGTCCCGGACGAACATGACGTGCCGATTGTCCCAGGTCCAGAAGTAGTTCTGGATCCCACGGCCGGTGTCGTGGGTAACCGGTTTCTCGTTGCCCACCCCGGCGTCACCGACAAACACGTTCAGCACGCCGTCGAGCGGGGCGAGATAGGACAACCGCGCGCCGTCCGGGGATATCTGCGCCGCGGCGCGTTCGGGCTGGCCCAGTAGGACCTCGAGCGGGATGAGTTTGACGTCTCCCATGGCATCGGACATTCCGGCCCCCGTCGTCGGCGATGCGATCAATCATGCCCACACGAAGGTGCCGGTGGCTACAGGCCCAGCGCGGCGATCGCGCCGTCGACTGTTGCCTGACGCAGTTGCTCGTAGGGAACATCGGGGAACTGCAGGCAGCAGTCCTGCAGGCCGCCGAAGGCGATCACGGCGCGGGTGGACTGCTCGAGCGTCGGTCGGCGGCCGAACACCAGCACGCCCAGCCTGGCCCGCCACGCCAGCAGCTGGTCGATCAGCCCGAGATCGGCCAGCGTGGTCAGCTCGGACACCACCAACACGAGGTCGGCCAGGTGCCGATAGTGGAAGTCGAAGTACCCCTCGAGAAGTTCCCGCGGTGTGGCCCGCGCGGCTCCACGCTTGCGTTCCTGCTCGGCGATGAAGGCCTCACCCTCGTCGATGAGGGGTTGCACGATGCTGCGGACCAGATCCTCACGCGACCGGAAGTGGTAATACAACGCGGGTTTGGTCATGCCGAGGCGGTCGGCGATGTCCTGCAGACTCGTCCGCACGACGCCCTTCTCGGCAAACAGTTCGCGCGCCACATCCTGGATGCGTTGCCGGGTATCCAATGGAGGCTTGGCCACGTACCCACCCTAACTTACTTAACGATAGGTAAGCTCGCGACAGGAACACTTACCGACCGTTAAGTAAGGGGGCATCGTGAAGGTACTCATCTCCGGCGCCAGCATCGCCGGGCCCGTACTGGCCTACTGGCTGTCGCGACACGGGGTAGACGTCACCGTGGTGGAACGCTCACCGGCGCTGCGCAAGACAGGCGGCCACGCCGTCGACCTGTTCCGGCCTGCCATGGAGATCTCCGAGCGCATGGGGGTACTGCCCGAGATCGAGGCGCACGCCACCGGCACCACGGAGATGGTGATCCACCGGCCGGGCGCGTCCCGCCCCGCCCGCCTCGACTACGTCAAGATCATCGGAGCGATGTCCGACCGGCACGTCGAGATCATGCGTGACGACCTCAGCGAGATCTACTTCCGGGCCGGCCGAGACGACGTCGAATATCTCTTCGGGGACACCATCACCTCGATCTCGCCGGACGGCGATGTCACCTTCGAGCACAACGCGCCCCGACGTTTCGACGTGGTCGTCGGCGCCGACGGACTGCACTCCGGCGTACGTCGGATAACGTTCGGCGACAACGTTTCCGAGAGCTTCCTCGGGGGATACCTCTCGGTGGTGTCAGTGCCGAAGAGCTTGGCCCGTGACGGCGAGATGACCGGCTACTTCAAACCCGGCCACATGGCCGGTATCTACACCGCCGACCATCTCGACGATGCCCGCGCGGTGTACGTCTTCCGTCCGGACCGGCCGCTGGATTACGACTACCGCGATGCGGAGCGCCAAAAGTCGCAACTGCGCGCCGCGTTCGAGCACATGGGTGCCGAGGTGGACCGCTGGCTGGACGAGGTCCAGCGGACGCCGACGTTCTACTTCGACGCCATCACACAACTGCAGATGTCCACGTGGTCGCGGGGCCGGGTGACCCTCGTCGGCGACGCCGGGTACTGCCCCGGACCCGCTGTCGGCGGTAGTACCAGCCTCGCGGTGTACGGCGCCTATGTCCTGGCCGCCGAGATGGTGCGGGCCGGTGATGATTACGCCGCGGCGTTCGCGGCCTACGAACGCACGATGCTCGCGCCGGTCCAGGGCAGCCGAAAGCTGGCCCGGGTGAACGCCAAAACCGTGGTGCCGACGAGCGGATGGGGTATCCGCGCGCTGGTGGGCGCGGGCCAGTTGATCTCGCTGCTGCCACTGGGTCTGGTCCAGTCACTTGCCCGGCTCAACACCAAGGGAGTACGGCTCTACGACACCATGCCGCTGCCTGACTGGCCCGATCGACGGCCGTCCGGAGCCTAGGTGCGTCGTTAGTCCTCGATGAAGGTGACTGTCTCGTCGAGAGGCGCGCGGCCGGTACGGATGTAGTTAACCGAGACGTCCTCGTACCCGATCGACATACCGCAGAAGAGCATGAGCTCCTCCGGGGGCGACACGAACGCCGCGACGGTCTTGCGAACCTTCGCCCACGACATCTGCGGACAACTGTGCAAGCCCTCAGCGCGCAGCAGCAGCATGACCGTCTGGAGGTACATTCCCAGGTCCGACCACTGGGGCCGCCCGAGGTCACGGTCGACATAGCAGAACAGCGCGGCGGGCGCTCCGAAGGCGTCCCAGTTCGCGATGGCTGCCCGCTGCCGGGCCTCCCAATCCGCCCGGACGATACCGAGCGCGCTGTAACGCTCCTTGCCGAATTGGGATCGGCGCTCGCTGTAGGGCGATTTGAGCTCATCGGGATACATCACGTACTCCGGCTCGTCCCACGGGTCACCGGCGGCGACGCGCTCGACAGCAAGCTTCCTGAGCCGTGCGAGCGGTTCGCCGGTCAGCACGAAAATGTGCCAAGGCTGGAGGTTCGAACCCGACGGCGCCCAGGCGGCTGCCGACAGCACGCGCTGCAGCACCTCCTTCGAAACGGGCTCGTCCGTGAACCCACGCACCGCACGCCGGGTCGTAACCGCCTCATAGACGTCCACAATCACCCACCTTTCCGAGTGGACCCGATACGACCTGCCGTATTCAGCCTGACGGCTGCCGGACGCGGACGCGCCCTTGGAAGTCCGTAGTCAGTGGTCGGTCATGGCGGTCGGTCATGGCGGTCGGTCAGGACGTGACGCTCAGCTCGCCCACGAGATCGTGCGCAGCTGCCTGCGGGAGGTGATACCGAGCTTGACGAACACCTTCCGCAGATGCCATTCGACCGTATGAGTGCTGATGAACAGTTGGGCACCGATCTCCTGGTTGGTCAAACCCTCGCCTGCCAGCCGTGCGATCTGAGTCTCTTGGCCCGTCAACGCGTCACCCGAACTCGCCGGTTGCTTGCGCACCTTTTCACCGGTAGCAACCAGTTCCCGGCGGGCCCGCTCGGCGAAGGCCTGTGCGCCCATCCGCGTGAACATCTCATGAGCCTCACCGAGTTGGCGGCGAGCGTCGATACGCCGGTTCATACGGCGCAGCCATTCGCCGTACAACAAGCCCGCCCGCGCGCGGTAAACCCCGAAGCTGGTGCGCCCCAAGTACTCGATGGCCTCGCGGTAGAAATCCTCGGCTCTGTCGTCCTCCGCAATCAACGCCCGGGCGTAAGCCACGAAGCCCCGAGCCAAGTCGGCTGTGCTGACCAGTCCTCGTTCGACCACCCGATGCGCCGCGAGCGACGCTGCGTCGCGCTCCCCCACGCGCACCGCTGCCTCCGTCAGCTCCAGCAGGCACCAGCCGTGAAATCCGAGGTTCTCGAATTCACACGCCCCTCTCACGGCGGTGAATGCCTCCTCATATCGTCCGAGAGCGTTGTAGAGCACGGCACTGAGGCCCCCGGCGGCATCAAGCGCCCGACCTTCGCCCCGGTCGGCCGCGGCAGCGGCCACCGCCTTCAACTTGCCGATCGCATCGTCATTGCCCCTCCACGCGGCAAGCGACAGCACGTGATACCTCAAGGGCGCATCACCCGTTGCCGCGGCGATCAGGTTCGCCTCATCGAAAAGGGTTGCTGCCGTCATGAACTCACCGGCGAACACATGGGCGCCGGCCCGGAAAGCCAGCGCCGGCGGAAGCACCGCCAGGGCCCCCGCATCACGGGCCTGCCGAACCAAAGCGGTGGCCAATCGCTGCCAGAGCCCGTCGTCCCATACATCAATGGCGGCCGCATCCTGGACGATGGTCAGCCCCAGTGACATCCACTGCAGCGCTTGTTCGTCGTTGCTCTTCGCCTGGTCACACATGAGTTCCAGCGCGGAACGGAGCTGATCGGCGCCGGTGGTGATGCTCCCCGACAGCCGGCTCGCCAAGCCACTCAACAACAGATCGATCGGCCGCTTCAAGTCCGCCACCCGGTCCACCGCGCGGCATGCGGCGTCGGCCACTGTCGCCAGTAGGCCATCGCCGAGCCGCCCCGCGTACATCGAAGCGACGAGCGCCTCGAGATACGTCTCGCGGGCCAGGTCGTCATCCAAGCCTTCCAGCCGCTGGGCCGCCTCGAAGAGTTGAGCCGCGGCTCCGCTGAGCAGACGGCCACCGCCGGCACCCCCGCGTCTGCGGGCGAACTCGATCTGGGCGCTCAATCGTATGGCCTTGGCGCGCTGCAGGTCCGACAATGGCGCGAGTTCGGCAATCGCGAGAAGCTCGCCGGCCGACGCTGGCGCCGCCGCAACGAGTTTCGCCTCCGCGGCAGCAAGCGCTCGTGCGCCACGCAGTGCCGGATCGGCCGTCAGGACAGCGGCGCGCTCCAGAAACGCTGCCGCGGCCGCGATACCGCCGCGGCTCTGGGCCCGCGCGGCCGAGGTTTCCAGCTCCGCGGCCACCACATCGTCGGGCCCGCCGGCCGCGTTGGCGGCATGCCACGCCCGACGGTCGGGATCGGACTGCGGATCAGTGGCAGCTGCCAGTGCCCGATGGATGGCCCTGCGATCGGTCAGATCGGCCGCGCGGTAGGCGGCCGAGCGCATCAGCGGGTGGTGAAAGCGCATGCGCGGGCCGAACTCGATCAAGCCGGCAGCCTCAGCGGGACCCAGTGCGTCGATCGGAATGCTCAGTTGCTCGGCAGCACGCACAAACAGAGAAGGGTCGCCCACCGGCTCGGCGGCCGCGAGCAACAGCAACTGTCGGGTCAGTGGTGGCAGGTCCTGAATGCGGAGGATGAAGCCTGCTTCTGTGGCCGCCGCCGAGCCGCGCTTACCCGCGATCCAGAAACCTCCAGACAGCTCAGCCGCTGTCACGTTGCGGGGCACGTCGAGCAGGGCCAGAGGAATGCCGCGCGTCTCCGCAACGATGCGGTCGCGCACCAGCGGGTCGATTCCTCCCACCATCACCGATTCCAGCAGGTCGCGCGCGTCGTCTGCGGACAGGCCACTGATCGACAGGTGCGGCAAGCCGACCAACTCCTGCGCGCCGTCGTCGCGGGCTGCGAACAGAACGGCGATCGGCTCGGCCAGCAGACGCCGTGCAACGAAAGCCAGTGTCTGGACCGACACCTGATCCAGCCACTGCGCGTCGTCGATGACGCAGAGCAGCGGTCGGTCATGGGCGGCCGCCGCAAACAGGCTCAAGACGGCGAGCCCGACCAGGAACCGATCCGGGGTCGGACCGACACCTCGGCCGAACGCCACGACCAGCGCCTCACGCTGCGGATCCGGCAATTCATCGACGTGCGCCATCAGCGGCGCGCACAACTGTTGCAGCCCAGCGAATGCCAGTTCCATATCGGACTGGACGCCTGCCACCTGAACGCAGCGGATCCCCGAGGCCTGCTCAACGGCGTAGTGGAGGAGTTCGGTCTTGCCGACGCCGGCCTCACCCCGGAGTACCAGCACCTGGGAACTACCTGCTCGCGCCGTCGAGATCAGCCCGCGTAACACCGTGCACTCGTCTGCGCGGCCGCGCAGACGTTGCCCCTGACCCTGGCTCGACATAGGCACCACCGCGTGATTTTGCAGTGGACCTTACCGTTTTGGCGACCGTACCGATTTGCTGTTCGCCGAGTTTTCCGATCGCCGACACCTCACGAATCCGCGCACCGGTGGCTGGTTGCGGCACGACCACGCACTTTCAAGGGCGCTCGGGACTGCGCAGTGGCGTGATGCTCAGCTCTGCCCGGTTCAACAATCGAGGAGATCTGATGAGCGAAACAAATACGCTGCCGCGCAACACCTCAAGCTCCGACGAGTTGGTGCCGTCGCGCTACGCGATGCGCGTAGGCGACATCGAAGTGATGGTGATCAGCGACGGAGTGCTGCCCATCGCAGGCAAGACCATCGCCTACAACGCCGACTCGGCCGACCTGGCGTCCTGGATGAACGACCAGTTCCTGCCGCCGGATGTGCTCGACTGGCCGCTCAATGTGATCGTGGTGCGCAGCGGCGGCCGCACGATCCTGGTCGACGCCGGGCTCGGGCTCGAGTTTCCGGACTTCCCGACGGCCGGGCGGATGGCCGCGCGGCTGCAGGCTGCCGGGGTCGACCTCGCATCTGTGACCGACGTGGTACTCACCCACCTGCACATGGACCACATCGGCGGCCTGCTCGGCGACGGACTACGAGAGCGGCTCCGTCCGGACCTGCGGGTCCACGTGGCGGCCGCCGAGGCCGAGTTCTGGGAAGCGCCCGATTTCTCCCGCACCGCCATGCCGGACGGTGTTCCCGATGCGCTTCGCTCCGCCTCCGCACGGTTCTTGGAGCAGTACCGCAGCCAATTGCGGCCGTTCGAGACCGAATGCGAGGTGGCGCCGGGCGTACTCGCGGTTCGCACCGGCGGCCACACTCCCGGGCACAGCGTGGTCCGCCTGGCCTCCGGTGCCGACAGGCTGACATTCGCCGGTGACGCGGTGTTCCAGGTCGCGTTCGAGCACCCCGAGTGGTTCAACGGCTTCGAGCACGACCCCGAGGAGTCTGCCCGCGTCCGCATTCGTCTCCTGCAGGAGCTGGCCTCGACCCGCGAGGCGCTGGTCGCCACCCACCTACCGTTCCCGTCCGTGTGTCACGTTGCCAACGCCGGCAACGCCTTTCGTTGTGTGCCTGCTGTCTGGGACTACTGAAGAGTTTTGAACGACGGTCGTCGGCGGCCGGGCGTAACGTGACCGCATGGGCGAACTTTCCGAGCAAGTGATCGCGTTCCTGTCCGAAGGCACCCGTACCGCGGTGCTGGGTTGGGTTGCGGCTGACGGCCGACCTTTGGCGGCGCCGGTGTGGTTCGTGGTGGATGACGGCGCGCTCGTCTTCAACACCGGCAAGGACACCGCCAAGGGCCGGGCTCTGGCTCGTGACCCGCGAGTGGTGCTGTGCGTCGACGATTCCAAGCCGCCGTATGGCTTCGTCCAAGTCCAGGGCGTCGCGTCGATCAGCGAGGATCCCGACGAGCTTCTCGACATCGCCACCCGCACCGGCGGCCGGTACATGGGTGCCGAGCGTGCCGAAGAATTCGGCGCGCGCAATGGCGTGCCCGGGGAACTCGTGGTGCGGGTGAAACCGACGAAAGTCCATGCCGCGTTCGACGTGGCGGATTGAGGTGGCCTGATGGGAACCGGAGTGCCCGAAATTTCGGCGTTCGCCGACATGCTGTCCAGCGATCACGGGCTCTGTGTGCTGAGCACGCTGCGCCGCGACGGCAGTATCCAGTCCTCGGTGGTCAATGCCGGCGTGATGGCACACCCGGGCACCGGTGAACCCGTCGTCGCCCTCGTGGCCATCGGCGGAGCGCGCAAGCTCGCGCACCTCCGCCAGGATCCGCGGGCCACCGTCGTCGCCCGCGCCGGCTGGCAATGGGTGACGGTCGAGGGCACGGCCGAGATCATCGGGCCCGACGATCCGAGCCCTGACACCGACGCCGAGAAACTACGGCAGCTGTTACGCGCGGTCTTCCAAGCGGCCGGCGGCACGCACGACGACTGGGATACCTATGACCGCGTGATGCGCGAGGAGCGTCGCGCCGCGGTGCTGATCTCGCCCGTCAGGGTGTACTCGAACCCTTCCTGACGACAAGACGTGAAAACCCCCAAAATCCTTGGAAATTGGGGGTTTTCACGTCTGGTCGCGCTAGGAGTTAGCCCTCCAGCGAGGCGGGCGGCAGGAAGCGGTCGCCGTACTTGGCGGCCAGCTCCTTGGCCCGAGCGACGAACGCCGCCTTGCCAACACCACCGGCACCTTCGTAACCGACGATGAACTGGGCCGAACCACCGGTGTACGGCGGGAAGCCGATACCCATGATCGAGCCGATGTTCGCATCAGCGGTCGAGGTGAGAACGCCCTCGTCGATGCACTTCTGGGTCTCCAGCGCCTCGGCGAACAGCATGCGGTCGATCATGTCCTGCAGCGGCGGGGTCGAGGACCCGGACTTGAACGTCTCCCGCAGGCCGGGCCACAGCTGGGTCCGCTTGCCGTCGACGTACTCGTAGAAACCGGCACCCTTCAGACGCGACGGGCGGCCGAGCTCGATCATCTTCTCCACGACAGCCTCCGCCGGGTGCGGCACGTGGGTGCCACCGGCGGCCTCGACACCCTCACGGGTGGCGACGGCGATCTTGTGCATGAGTTCAAGGTTCAGCTCATCCGACAGCTGCAGCGGCGCCGCCGGGTAGCCGGCCTGCGAACCCGCCTGCTCGATGGACGCGGGCTCGACGCCCTCGCCCAGCATGGCCAGTGCCTCGTTGACGAAGGTGCCGATCACGCGGCTGGTGAAGAAGCCGCGGCTGTCGTTGACGACGATCGGGGTCTTGCGGATGGCCAGGGTGTAATCGAACACGCGGGCCAGCGCCTCGTCAGAGGTCTTCTCGCCCTTGATGATCTCCACCAGTGGCATCTTGTCGACAGGCGAGAAGAAGTGGATACCGATGAAGTCCTCCTGGCGCTTCACACCGGTCGCCAGACCGGTGATCGGCAGCGTGGAGGTGTTCGACCCGAGCAGTGCGTTGGGCTCGACGATGTCCTCGATCTCCTGGAACACCTTGTGCTTGAGTTCCTGGTTCTCGAACACGGCCTCGATCACGAAGTCGACGCCCTTGAGATCCTGCGGATCGGCAGTCGGGGTGATCTTGGCGAGCAATGCGTCGCTCTTCTCCTGCGTAGTCTTGCCACGCTTGAGCGCCTTGGCCTCGATGCCCTCCGAGTACGCCTTGCCCTTCTGGGCGGCCTCGATGGTGACGTCCTTGAGGACGACGTCGTAGCCGGCCTTGGCCGACACATAGGCGATACCGGCGCCCATCATGCCCGCGCCCAGCACACCGATCTTCTTGATCTCCTGCTTGGCGATGCCCTCGGGCCGCGAGGCGCCACCGTTGATGGCCTGCAGGTCCAGGAAGAACGCCTGAATCATGTTCTTGGCAGTCTGGCCGGTGACCAGCGAGACGAAGTAACGGCTCTCGATGCGGCTCGCGGTGTCGAAGTCGACCTGCGCACCCTCGACCGCGGCGTCCAGGATGGCGCGCGGTGCGGGCATCGGGGCGCCCTTGAGCTGCTTGCGCAGCAACGCCGGGAACGACGGCAGGATCGCCGCGAGCGCCGGGGTGGACGGGGTGCCGCCGGGGATCTTGTAGCCCTTGACGTCCCACGGCTGCGTGTGGGCTTCCGGGTTGGCCTTGATCCACGCCTTGGCGGCGGGGATCAGCTCGTCGACCGAGCCGACGAGTTCATCGACCAGGCCGGTCTCCTTCGCCTTGGTCGGGTTGAACCGGGTGCCCTGACTCAGGACCTCCATGAAGGCCTTCTGGATGCCGAACATGCGCACCGTGCGGGCCACGCCGCCACCGCCGGGCAGCAGGCCCAGGGTGACCTCGGGCAGACCGATCTGGCTCCCCTTGACGTCGGCGGCGATGCGGTGGTTGGTGGCCAGCGCGATCTCCAGGCCGCCGCCCAGCGCGGCGCCGTTGATGGCGGCCACGACGGGCTTGGGCAGGGTCTCCAGCTTGCGGAGGTCGGCCTTGATGGTCTCGACCATCTCGAACGCCTCAGCGGCGTCGTCGGGCCCGATGTTCATCATGCCCTTGAGGTCGCCACCGGCGAAGAAGGTCTTCTTCGCGCTGGTGATGACCACACCGGTGATCGAATCCTGCTCAGCTACAAGCTTTTCCACGACATTGTGCATGGATTCCTTGTAGTGCTCGTTCATCACGTTGGCCGAACCGGTCGGATCGTCCAGCGTCAGGGTGACGATGCCGTCGGCATCCTTGTCCCACTGAATGGTGTTCTCTGCCATGGCTTTTCCTTAGACTCGCTCGATGATGGTGGCCACGCCCATGCCGCCGCCGATGCACAGCGTGATCAGGGCACGCTTGGCGCCGCGACGCTCGAGCTCGTCGACCATGGTTCCGGTGATCATGGCGCCGGTGGCGCCCAGCGGGTGGCCCATCGCGATGGCGCCACCGTTGACGTTGAGCTTCTCGTCGGGGATGTTGAGGTCCTTCTGGAACTTCAGCACCACGGAGGCGAACGCCTCGTTGAGCTCGAACAGGTCGATGTCATCGACGGTCAGGCCGGCACGGTCCAGCACCTTCTTGGTGGCCGGGGTGGGGCCGGTGAGCATGATGACCGGGTCGGCACCGCTGGTGGCGGTGGCCACGATGCGGGCGCGCGGGGTCAGGTTCTGAGCAGCCCCGGCGCTCTCACTGCCGATCAGCAGCAGGCCGGCGCCGTCGACGATGCCCGAGCTGTTGCCACCGGTGTGGACGTGGTTGATCTTCTCGACGTAGTGGTACTTCTGCAGCGCCACGTCATCGAAGCCGCCCATCGCACCGATACCGTCGAACGCGGTCTTCAGCTTGCCCAGGCTCTCCACGGTGGAGCCGGGACGCATGTGCTCGTCGTGGTCGAGAACCACGAGGCCGTTCTGATCCTTGACCGGGACGACCGACTTGGCGAAGTAGCCGCCGGACCAAGCCGCGGCCGCGCGCTCCTGCGACCGCGCCGCGTAGGCGTCGACGTCCTCGCGGGAGAAGCCCTCGATGGTGGCGATCAGGTCGGCGCCGATGCCCTGCGGAACGAAGCCGATGCGGTAGTTGGTCTCCGGGTCAGAGGCCCAGGCGCCGCCGTCGGAGCCCATCGGAACACGGCTCATCGACTCGACACCGCCGGCCAGCACCAGGTCGTCCCAGCCGGAACGGACCTTCTGGGCGGCCAGGTTGACTGCCTCAAGGCCCGACGCGCAGAAGCGGTTGAGCTGGAAACCACCCGTGGTCTCGGGCAGTTTGGCCACCAGGCCCGCGGTGCGGGCGATGTCGCCGCCCTGGTCGCCGACCGGGGACACCACGCCCAGGATGACGTCGCTGATCAGCGTCTCGTCCAGGTCGGGGTAACGGCTGCGGATCTCCTCGATCAGGCCGACAACCAGGTTGACCGGCTTGATCTCGTTGAGTGCGCCGCCGCGCTGCTTGCCACGGGGCGTGCGGATCGCCTCGTAGATGAAGGCTTCTTCGGACATGTGTCTACTCCAGGTCCTGTTCAGGTTGGGTTGTGGAGCCACCCAGCGAATGTGGGCAGCACGCTGACCGCAGCCTAACAGGCTCGCCCAACCCGTTGGTTGGGCCTATGCTCAGCATCTCCTGTGTGCGAGTGCCGGACCAACCCCGGCGCAGTTTTCTACCTCTGGGCTGTGCCACGCGAGGCGCAGCGACCCTCAAGTGGAAAACGGCGTGGCAGCAGGCAATGCCTCACCCCAGCGCCTCACCTTCACCCGACGCCGTTTTCGACGCCAGGGCTGCCCACGCGAAATGCAGCGACCCTCAAGTGGAAAACGGCGTGGCAGCAGGCAATGCCTCACTCTCACCCGTCACCGTTTTCGACCCCAGGGCTGCTCCCCGCGAACCGCAGCGACCGTCAGGTAGAAAACCGCGTGAAGGGGCGAAGGTCAGGCCGAGCGCGGCGCTTCGATCTCGATCAACGACGGGTAGTCGGTGTAGCCGATGGGCCCGGGGGCGTAGAAGGTCGTCACGTCGGGCTCGTTGAGTTCGGCACCCAGGATCAGCCGGTCGATCAGATCCGGGTTGGCCAGGAAGGCCCGCCCCACCGCGGCCGCACTGATGGCGCCCCACTCGGCGTAGCCCTCCAACTGTGAGAAGTCGGTGCCGGAGTTGCGGCCGGTGTTGAGCACGAACGTTCCCGACCACACGGCGCGGATGACGCCGAAGGCGTGCTCGGCCGGGTCGATGAGCACGTGCAGGTAAGCCAGGCCAAGTGGTGCGATGCGCTCCAGCAGCGCCTCATAGGTGCTGACCGTGTCGTCTTCCCGCATATCTCCGGCGGTGTTCCCGGGAGAGATCCGCAGCCCGACCCGGCCGGCGCCGATCTCGTCGACCACGGCCTCGACCACCTCAGCGGTGAACCGAGCCCGGTTCTCCGGCGAGCCGCCGTAGGCATCGGTGCGCTGGTTGACCACATCGGAGCTGAACTCGTGCAGCAGGTAGCCGTTGGCGCCGTGGATCTCCACGCCGTCCATGCCCGCGTCGATCGCCCGGCGCGCGGCCGCACGGAACTGCCCGACGATCTCCGCGATCTCGGCGGTGTCGAGCGCCCGGGGCGTCGGCAACGGCTTCTTGCCGGCAGGCGTGTGGGCGAGCAGGTCGGCGGCGATCGCCGACGGCGCGACCGGATCGAACCCGCTGATGTCGGGGTGCGCCATGCGGCCGACGTGCCACAGCTGGACGAACATCTTGCCGCCGGCGGCGTGCACCGAGTCCGCGATCTCGGCCCAGCCATGCTGATGACGGTCGGTGTAGATGCCCGGCGTGTTCATGTAGGCGCCGTTGGCGGTCTCGGCGACCGCCGTGGCCTCGCTGATGATCAGGCCCGCGCCCGCCCGCTGCGTGTAGTACTGCGCGGCCAGCGGCGACGGGGTGCCATCGGCATCGGCGCGCGAACGCGTCAGCGGCGCCATGAACAGACGGTTGGCGGCAGCCGTGTCGCCCACCTGGATCGGCTGCAGCAGCGCGGCGTCGGCGTTCAGTTTGTAGGTCACGCCGATCTAAAGCGCCGTCGGCATCCCGATCATTCCCGCACTAGCCTCATGCAACATGACCGTCACACGGCTGCAGCCCTATGCCGTCACCATCTTCGCGGAGATGTCTGCGCTGGCCGCCCGGCTGGGCGCGGTGAACCTCGGACAGGGTTTTCCCGACGAGGACGGCCCGGCCGAGATGCTCAAAGTGGCGCAGAACGCGATCGCCGAAGGCCACAACCAGTACCCGCCCGGGCTCGGCATCCCCGAGCTGCGCCACGCGATCGCCGCGCAGCGCAAACGCCACTACGGCATCGAGTACGACCCCGACACCGAGGTGCTGGTGACCGTCGGCGCCACCGAGGCCATCGCCGCGTCGGTCCTCGGGCTGGTCGAGCCGGGCTCCGAGGTACTGGTGATCGAGCCGTTCTACGACTCGTATTCACCCGTGATCGCGATGGCCGGGTGTGTGCGCACCGCCGTACCGCTGGTCGCCGACGGCGCCGGCTTCAGGATCGACATTGACGGTCTACGCCGGGCGGTGACGCCCAGGACGCGCGCGCTGATCCTCAACTCCCCGCACAACCCGACCGGCGCCGTGGCCTCCGATGCCGAGCTACGCGGCGTCGCGGCGCTGGCCATCGAGCACGACCTGCTGGTGATCACCGACGAGGTCTATGAACAGTTGGTGTTCGGTGTCCAGCACCTGCCGTTGGCCGGCTATCCCGGCATGGCCGAGCGGACCGTGACCATCTCCAGCGCGGCCAAGATGTTCAATGTCACCGGCTGGAAGATCGGATGGGCCTGCGGCCCTGCCGACCTCATCGCCGGGGTACGCGCCGCCAAGCAATATCTCAGCTACGTGGGCGGTAGCCCTTTCCAGCCCGCGGTGGCCCATGCGCTCAATCACGAGGACGGCTGGGTGGCCGACCTGCGGGAGTCATTCCAGGCCAAACGGGACCGGTTGGGCAACGCCCTGGCCGACATCGGATTCGAAGTGCACGACAGCCGGGGCACATACTTCCTGTGCGCCGACCCACGGCCACTCGGCTATTCGGACAGCACGCAGTTCTGTGCCGAGCTGCCGCACAAGGCCGGAGTGGCCGCGATCCCGATGTCGGCATTCTGCGACCTCGAGGCCCCACACGCTGATCTGTGGAATCACTTGGTGCGCTTCGCTTTCTGTAAGCGCGACGACACCATGGAAGAGGCGATCCGCCGGCTCGGCGTGTTGCGGAGCTAGCTTTCGTCGCTCAGTTCGACGGCGCGTTCCCTGGCCGTCATCGCACCCCAGATGCCATAGGCCTCCGGAGCGGAAAGGGCGTGCACGCGGCATCGTTGCAGCACCGGACATTCCCGGCAGATCGCCTTGGCGGCGTCCTCCCGCCGGCGCAGCTGGCGTCCCCGGACCTCATCGGGGAAGAAGACCTCTGCCGGATGGTCCCGACACAGGCCGCGCAGCTGCCAGCTCCATTCATCCAGCGCGGGTGGTGGCAGATTGCGCGGTGAGCGGTAGACCGGGATGGAAGGGCGAGGGGCGGCTGTGCCAGGTATCGATTGGCGCGCAACGATTTCCAGTGGCGGATGGTTGTCGAAAAGCGTGCGGGACAAGGCATTCACCCCTTCGGCGGACGTGGCGTGTGGCCTGCCATGCTGCCAGCCCAGCCCGAGACGCCACGCTGTCAGCATGTAAGGAATCAGCCGCAGATCCCGACACTTTGCTGCCCCATTTCGCCACGCCGTGCGCGATCGAGTGGTAGGCCCTGTCTCCACCGGGACGGGTGCGATTCGAGTAGTCCGATACTCGCGCGCAGCGTCCAAGTATTTGCCACCATCGTAAAGACACTGGTGGGAGGGCTGATGAACCTCGAATCGACAACGCTTGGCCGCGCTGCCGGCCTCATCGCGACCGCGGCGGCGGCAATGCTGACGGTGGCTTGCAGTGGAGAGACCAAGAGTGACCCGCCGCCGCCTCCGCCTCCGGCGAGTGGGAGCGCGACACTGCCGTCGACCACAACCACAGCGTCAGGGCCGGCCACCACTTACAGGGCCCCGACAACCACCGTCAATCCAGGCGGGTACACCAGTACGACGACGTCGACCACGACAACGCTCACCGTCCCGGGGCCGACCACAACATTGCCCACTCCGACGATCACCACAACCACCCCCACCACCACGGATGTGCCGTCGGTTCCGTCGACCACTCAGGCGCCGCCAACGTGAGCGACGATGCAAAGTCGCTCACCCAATCGGCGGAGCGGTGGCTGAGCCTGGCGGCCCTCGTGGTCGCGCCCACTTCGCTGGTCACCGGGTTGTGCTACTTCTTCGGCCTGCTCTTCATCCGAAGCAAGCTGCAGTATTTCGGTGTCGACCCGTCGACGCTGGGTTACACGTCGGCTGACTATGCCGTCACCACCGTGGGGCTCTTCTTCTTCGCAACCCTGCGCGTGTTGATCGTCCTCGCGGTGCTGGTGGTGCTTGTCGTGGCTCTCCGGCACTGGGCCGGCACCGGGCGCCGAATCACGTTGTTGCGCACCATCGCATGGTTGTCGGCGGCCCTCGGCGCAGTGAGCTTGACCGCCGCCGTGGTCTGGCTGGCGTCGGAGCTCAATCTGATCAAGTGGATCGTCGACAACCCCACTCAGATGCACATGGCGGTCACGATCGCCGCCGGAATCGCACTCCTGGCTGCCGGCTATTGGATTCTCACCCTCACCGGGTTGGGCCGGCTACCCAAGATGGCCGAGCGGGTACTGCTGGCCTTGGCGGCCACAGGCCTGGTGGTGGCACTGTTCTGGGCCACCGACCTGTACGCCGTCGATCAGGGCAAGGGCCACGGCAGGTATGCGTCAACACACCTGTGGGCGGCCGACGGTGAGTACACCGCGGTGCAACTCGACACCACTGAGGCGCTGAACATTCCGGACAACCTGGTGAAGATGACGGTGCTGCCTTCCCAGGGTCCACCTGCTGCACCGATCTACCGCTACCAGTGTCTCCGCGTCCTGGAAGCACATGCGGGCCGCTACGTGCTGGTGCCGGCCAAGTGGTCACGGGAGCAGGGTTACGCCATCACCGTGACGCCCGATGCGACACACCGCGTCACGTCGGTGGTGGACTCGACACCCGTGGCGAAGGGGGCGACAGTCGACGAGTTCTGGCAATGCCCGGAGGTGGTCCGCACCTACCAGAAGCCCGACCTGGAGCCGATCATGATCGGTCCCGAGCAGGCACAGACGCTCGTCGGCGCCGACAATCTCAGTACTACCGGCCCTGACACCAACAGCGACACCGCACCCGCAAACGGGCAGCCCACGTCGAAAGGTTGTGTACCCGAAGGAGATCCGGCCGCACTCCCCGCGGCGCTGCCGCCGTATCCGGAAGGCATTGCCGCGACGCGGGAACGCGAGATCGCGGGCGGCGAAGCATCCAAGCGGGTGCGGTTGCAGCAACGGGTGATGATCTTCCCTGACCCCTCAGCGGCCGAAAATTTCATGGCCGCCGTGCAGGATCACTGGGGATATTGCACGGGCAAGACCATCGCGGTACATCGACAGGGGCAGGCTCAGCCACGCACCCTCGGCGCGCGCGTGGTGCAAAACAGCGTTCTGTCAGTGACGGATTCAGCGCCATCGAGTTCAGTCGCCGACTGCGCCCACGCCCTGGCCGCCAAATCCAATATCGTCGTCGCGGTCGACCTGTGTGGCGCCGAGGAGCCGGCTCAGGCGGCCGCGGTCGCCTTCGACGTGCGTAAACGTATTCCCACCGACTAGGGCAGCGTGGCCGCCACCGTCCACAGCGCGGCCAAATCCTGCGGCTCGGTCCGGATCGGGCTGAGCGCCACATCGGTGGCCCCGGCGTCGAGATAGCTCTGCAACTGTGCGCGGACTTGCTCCGCCGTCCCGACCGCCGCCAGTTCGGCGACACCGGAAACCTGTTCGCGGGCAATCACTTTCTGATATGACGGAATGGACTCATAGAACGCCAGCTGTTCGGCGGCCGTGGCACGGGCCGCGTCCGCATCATCGTCGACGAGTACCGGCACCATGGCCACCACCTTCGGCTGCGGCCGGCCCGCCGCCGATGCCGCCTCGGTGATCGTCGGCACGATGAACTCTCCCACCGTTCGCGGGCCCGCGAGATACGGCAACGTCCCGTCGGCCAATTCACCTGTCACCCGAAGGGCTTTCGGCCCCATCGCGGCGACGTACACGGGGACCGGGGTGCCACCGGGCACGTCGACGGGCCACTCGGGACTCGCGGTGAACGCGGCCCCATGGAAGTCGACCGCACGATCGTCGAAGATTGCGCGCAGCACCTGGAGGTGCTCCCGCAATCGCCCCACCGGATCGGCCCACACCGTCCCGAAGGCCTGGTGCTCGGGTGCATGCGAGCCCAGACCGAGCCCCAGCGTGAAGTTGCCGTGCGTGCCCGCCTGCGCAGTCTGCGCGGCAGAAGCCACCAGCAGTGGATGCCGCGGATTGAGCGGCACCACCGACGTGCCCACACCGAGACCGGGGACCGCGGCCCCGATCAACGCGGCCAGGGTGATGGCATCGGCATCGAAGCGTTGGGCCAGCCAGATCTGGCGGACACCGGCCGCATACGCGGTGCGCGCCTGTGAGATCGCGGCGTCGACGAGGTTGGGGGCGGACGGGTCGGGGGCGAGGACTACTCCGGTCGGCATACCGGCACCAACCGCCCGGCCAGTCCGGGCTATTCCGTTCTGCTCACGCTGCGCCATACCGGCGACAAGCCGGAAGAGTTGATCACGACCGCCGTGAACGGCTCATGACGCGCTGCCGCAGGCGCTCGATGGCCACGTCGAGGACGAGTGTCCGTGCGCGCTTGACGAGGAACTCCGGGATCGGCATCGCGAGGTCGACGATGACGTCGAACCGCACCCGGGTCCTGTCCACCTCCGGGGTCAGGTTGTATTCGACGTGCTGCCCGCGCTGCTGCATGTTGGGTTCGGCATCCCACACCATCCAGTGGTCGCCCCAATGGAATTCGAGCAGCTCTTTGTCGGTGATGCCCAGCAACCGCATCGTCGCCCTGACGTGGTGCGGCTTGCCGTCGGGGTAGCGGTCGATGACCTTGACGCGACGGTGCAGTGCAGACCAGGACGGCAGCGCGTCGACATCGGCGAGCACCTCCATGATCGCCTCCGGCGAGGCGTCGAAGACCTCCTCGCGTGATGCCCGTACGGCCATATCACCGAATGTAGCGACCCGGGCCGCCAAAGGTCGGCATTTGGCGGCCGACAGCAAACACCGAAACGGCTGGGCTCAGCCTCGCGCGACGATCACCGGTGTGGTCGAGGAATTGACGACCGCGGAACTTACCGACCCGAGCAGCAGTCCGGTGAATCCGCCGCGTCCGCGATTGCCGACCACGACCAGCTGCGCGGTTTCGGCCTGGGCCAGCAGTTGCCGGGCCGGCTTGTCGGGCATGACCACGCGCCGCACCACGACGTCGGGATACCGCTCGCCCCACCCGGCCAACTGCTCGGCAAGCGCCCGCTCGGCATCCGCGCTCAGGTCTCCCCACTTCATATCGGGAAACTCGGAGTTCAGATCGGTCCAGGTGTGCACCACCACGAGCTCCACACCACGGCGCGACGCCGCGTCGAAGGCGATCTCGGTGGCGAACTCGGAGGCGCGCGATCCGTCGACCCCGACCACCACTGGCCCCTCCGACGGATAGTCGTTCTCAGGGATCACGGCGACCGGTCCGTGGGCATGAGCCGCGAGACTCGAGCTGACCGATCCGAGCAACCGGCGTCCCCATTTGCTCAGACCACGGGAACCCACCGCCACCAGATCGGCATGCCGCGAGTAGTCGATCAGGGTGGCAACCGCATGCCCGGGAACCGCTTTCGCGATGATCCGAGGCTCCTGATGGCCGGCGATGGTGGTGACAGCGACGCGGCGCGCGGCATCGAGCACCTCCTGGCCCTGCTGATCCTGGTAGTCCCAATAGTCCTGGGGCAACGCGACATCCAGCCAGATCGGTGACGCAGCGCCCGGCAGCGCGTTCACCAGCGTGAGCCCCACGCCCCGCAACACGGCCTCGCGCGCGGCCCAGGCGACTGCCGCGTCCGACGACGCCGATCCGTCAACTCCGACGACGATGCCGTGCCGTACGTCGTGATCACTCATCCGAATCTCCTTGTGCCGCGCGGCAGATGATCACCGGCACGGGGCTGTGGTGTAGCAGGTTGAGACTCGTCGAGCCCAGCAGCACACCGGCCAGTGCGTTGCGGCCCCTGGACCCGACCACCACGAGTCCGGAGTCGTCGACATGTTTCAGCAGCGCCTTGCCGGGCGAGTCCGGCTCGATGAAGCACTTGGCATCGACGCCCGGGTGGCGCTTGTTGTGACCGCCGACGGTCTCGGTAAGGGCGGCCAGTTCGGCGGACTCCACGCCATCCCAGTCGATCAGCAGCGGGATGGTGACACCGGTCTCGGCCGGTGCGGCCAAGGACAGCGAGCGCACCGCGTGGACCGCCAGCCCGAACTGATCGGCGAACTCGAATGCCGTCGCAAGCGCGGCCTGCGCAGCTGCACTGTCATCGACGCCGACCACCACGGGCCCATCCCCCGGCACGAGCCGGTCTCCGCGGAAGGCAACCACCGGGCACGCGGCCCGGGTGGCAACCGACAGCGCCGTCGACCCGAGCAGCAGCGCCGCGGCCGGGGTCACCGTCTTACCGCCGAGAACGACGAGACGCGCGTCGGCTCCGGCGTCGATCAGTACCTGATCGGCGGGTTCGTTGAACGAGACCGTGGACACCGCCAGCTCGGGCTGGCCGTCACGCACGGCCTGCTCAGCGGCCTTGAGGAACGCGTCCGCCATATCGCGCTGGTACGACATCATCGCTGCGGTGAATGCCGCCGCGGTCTGGGTCAGGTTGCGGCCGACGGACGGCAGTGCGTGCACGATGCGCAGCGGCACGCCGAACCGCGCCGCGACCGCGCCGGCCCAGCGTGCCGCGGCGAGCGCACCGTCGCTGCCGTCGATTCCAACCACTACGGGTGCGTTCGAGGAAGTCACACCCTCATCGTGGCTGCTGCGCGTCGCAATGGCCAGGGACCAAAGACCCTGGCTGCCTGTCAGCTCCAGCCGATGTCGGCGATGTCGGTGCTCGACTGCGGTGGCCGTCCGGGTGCGGCCGGCGAGGTCCGGGAGAACCTCGGAGCAGGGGCGGCCTGCGCGACACCGTCGACGGTGACCAGCGTCGACCGGGCCTGGAGATGCTCGCTCTCGGCGGCCTCACCCCAGGTGAGCACCGGCGTCACACAGGCGTCGGTGCCGGCGAAGATCTCGGTCCACTCCGCCCGGGTCTTGGTGGCGAACCGCTCAGTGAAGATGGCCCGCATCTCGTCGTAGCGCGTGAGCTCGAACTGGCCCGGGATCTCGCCGGGGTCCAGGCCGAGACCGGCGACCAACTGTGCGAAGAACTGCGGCTCTATGGACCCGACCGCCATGTAACCGCCGTCGGAGGTCTCGTAGGTCCGGTAATACGGGGCGCCGCCGTCGAGCAGGAACGACTCACGTTCGTCGCGCAACGATCCGGTGGCCCGCATGGTCCACATCATCTGCGACAGCATGCTGACCCCGTCGACCATCGCGGCGTCGATCGCCTGCCCCTTACCGGAGCGCTCCCGCTCGAACAGCGCGGTGACGATGCCGATCACGACGAGCATCGAGCCGCCGCCGAAATCCGCGACGAGATTGAGCGGGGCCACCGGCGGGCGGTCGCGGTAGCCGATGGCCGATAGGGCGCCCGTCTGTGACAGGTAATTGATGTCGTGGCCGGCGGTGGTGGCCAGCGGGCCGTCCTGGCCCCAGCCGGTGATCCGGGCGAAGATCAGCCGCGGGTTCACGGCCTCGCACTCGGCGGGACCGATACCGAGGCGCTCACAGGTTCCGGGCCGGAAGCAGTCCAAGAGCACGTCGGCCTTGGCGACCAGATCCAGTAGCTTGCCCGGCTCGGCCTTGACGTCGAGGTCCACGATGCGCTTGCCGCGGTGCAGCAGGTCGACGTTCTCGGCCGGCATGGTCAGCCCACCCGGTCGGCGCACCCGCACGACGTCGGCGCCCAGGTCCGACAGCATCATCGCGGCGTGCGGCCCGGGGCCGATGCCTCCGAGTTCGATAACTCGCACTCCGGCGAGCGGTCCGGTATTGGTCATGCGAGGCACACTAAAGGATGAGCGAAAACCCCTACACCGTCGGCGACTACCTACTCGACCGGCTCGCAGAACTCGGGGTCACCGAGGTCTTCGGCGTTCCCGGCGACTATCAGCTGGAATTTCTCGACCACATACTGGACCACCCGACGCTTCGGTGGGTCGGCGGCGCGAACGAACTCAACGCCGGCTACGCCGCCGACGGCTACGGCCGGCTGCGTGGCATGGCCGCACTGGTCACCACATTCGGGGTCGGCGAGCTGTCGGCGGCCAACGCGATCGCGGGCAGTTACGCCGAGCATGTGCCGGTGGTGCACATCGTCGGCGCGCCGTCCAAGGATTCCCAGGGTGCGCGCCGGATCGTGCATCACACACTCGGTGACGGCGACTTCGAGCACTTCCTGCGGATCAGCCGCGAAATCACCTGCGCCCAGGCCAATCTGGCGCCCGCGACGGCGACCCGTGAGATCGACCGCGTGCTCTCAGAGGTGCGCGAGCAGAAGCGGCCCGGCTACCTGTTGCTCGCCACCGACGTGGCCAGGTTCCCCACCGAACCTCCCGCCGCGCCGCTGCCCCGCTACACCGGCGGCACGAGTCCCCGGGCGCTGTCGATGTTCACTGCCGCCGCCGCCGAGCTGATCGGGAAACATCGGCTGACCGTGCTCGCCGATTTCCTGGTGCACCGACTGGACTGCGTCGACGAACTCAACGCGCTGCTGGCGGCCGACACCGTCGGCCACGCCACCCTGATGTGGGGCAAGAGCCTCGTCGACGAGAGCTCACCGAACTATCTGGGCATCTATGCCGGTGCGGCCAGCGAGGATTCGGTGCGCGAGGCGATCGAGGACGCGCCGGTGCTGGTGACCGCCGGCGTGTTGTTCACCGACATGGTCAGCGGATTCTTCAGCCAGCGTATCGACCCCGCGCGCACCATCGACATCGGTGTCAACCAGAGTGTGGTGGCCGGACAGGTCTACGCCCCACTGGACATGGCGGCCGCGCTCGGCGCCCTCACGGCGATCCTCAGCGAGCGCGGCGTCACGTCACCGGCGCTGCCCCCGCTGCCCGCCCGGCTTCCTGTCGAGCCACCGGGCCGGGACACCGCGCTGACTCAGGAAGCCCTGTGGGACAGGCTTTCTCAGGCACTGACCCCCGGCAACGTGGTGCTCGCAGATCAGGGTACGTCGTTCTACGGGATGGCCGGACACCGGTTGCCCTCGGGGGTGACGTTCATCGGCCAACCTCTCTGGGGCTCCATCGGTTACACACTGCCCGCCGCGCTCGGCGCCGGGCTCGCCGATCGCCTGCGCCGCACGGTGCTGCTGATCGGCGACGGCGCCGCCCAGCTGACCATTCAGGAACTCGGTGCGTTCGGCCGCGAGGGCCTGGCCCCTGTCGTGGTGGTGGTCAACAATGACGGTTACACCGTGGAACGCGCAATCCATGGCGTCACAGCCGAATACAACGATATCGCCGGGTGGCGCTGGACCGAGCTGCCCGCAGCGCTCGGCGTCCCCGATGCACTCACGTTCCGGGTCAGCACCTTCGGGGAGCTCGACGATGCCCTGACCAGGGCCGCGGCCGCGCGCGATCACATGGTGTTCGTCGAGGTGATGCTCGGCCGGATGGACATCCCGCCCCTGCTGACCGAGTTGGCGCAGTCCGCCTCGGACGCCAATTCGAGCTAGCCCGGCGACGCGCGACATCGGAATCGAGTAGGTCACTACTCTATGCGGCGCCGCGCCCCCTGGATGGAATGGCAGTTGTATCGCCTACCTCACAGGGAGAACGTCCGATGTCGACAGAAATCTTCGCGAAAATTGGTGACATCAAAGGTGAATCGGTCGATATCAGGCATCCCGACGAGATCGATGTGGTGTCGTTCTCGTGGGGTGTCGCCAACAGCGCCACCGCGGCACCGGGTGGCGGTGGCGGCGCGGGCCGGCCGACGTTTCAGGATCTGCTGTTCGTCCACGCCATCGACAGCGCCACACCCGAACTGCTGCTCACCTGTGCCACCGGGCGGCATCTGCCACAGGCCACGATCAGTCACCGCAAGGTCGGCGAAACCCAGGACTATCTGACCGTCAAGCTCTCCGATGTGACCGTCACCGCCGTCGCCCAGAGCGGCGCCGAGGTTCAGCCATACACCGAAACGGTGAGTCTGCGGTTCGGGAAGGTCGACCTGCTGTACCGACGGAGGCGCCCGGACGGCTCCTTGGACGAGGGCAGGCACTTCATCTTCGACGTGCGAACCAACCAGCCCGGCTGACCGCGCCCGGAGGCTCAGCCCTTCTTGACCTTGAGCACCTGCTTGCGCAGACCCTCGGTCGCGGTTTCCACGCCGCCCTTCATGGTCCGCTTCAGGATGAAGCCCGGCAGTGGCACCGACAGGTCGATCGTGATGTCGAACCGAACCTTGGTCTTGTCGCCGTCGGGGGTCAGGGTGTAGCTGGCGTCCTGAGCCTTGAGTTGCCCGGCGCTCACCAGCGTCCAACTGACCTTGTTCTCGCCCCAGGTGTATTCGATCACCTGCTCGTCGGTCAGCCCGGCGGCCTTCACCGTCATCTTGACCTGCTTGGGCCGGCCATCGTCGTAGCTCTCGAGGATCTCGGCGCGCTGGTATTGCGGCGACCAGCTCGGTGTCGCCTCGACGTCGGCGACAACGTCGAGGATCTCCTGCGGGGTCGCCTCGATGACTACTTCACGGGAATCGCTGGTTGCCATGCGGCGAGATTACTCGGCGCTAGGCTCAGGATATGAGCAATGCCGTCGATCCGACCGCTCGTCCCAGCGGACCCGGATGTGCGGAGTGCACGGCCGCGGGTGGCTGGTGGGTACACCTGCGGCGTTGTGCGGCGTGCGGGCACATCGGGTGCTGCGATGATTCGCCTGCCCGTCACGCGTCGGCGCACTGGGGCGAAAGCGGACATCCGATCATCCGCTCGTTCGAACCGGGCGAGGACTGGTTCTGGAACTTCGAAACCAACGAGTACTACGACGGGCCCGAGCTCGCCCCGCCGCAGCATCATCCGAAAGATCAGCCGGTGCCGGGCCCGAAAGGCCGGGTGCCGCGGGACTGGGCCGAACAGTTGCGGAACCGTTAGCCGTTAGCCGGCCAGCACCGCCTTGGCCGCGTTGTAGCCGGGGATGAAGGTGATTCCGGGGCCGCCGTGGCATCCTGCGCTGGCCAGGTACAGGCCGTCGATGGGAATCGGTTGACCGACATACCCTTTGGGACCGGGGCGGTTGGGACCCATCTGCTCGGGATGAATGAGACCGTGGCAGTAGTCGCCGCCCGGTGCGCCGAACATGGTTCCCATGTGGCGCGGCGTGAACGTGGTGTGGCGGATGATCCGGCGTTCGAAATCCGGTGCCAACCGGGCGATCTTCTCGATCACGCGCCGGCCCATCTCGGCTTTCGTCTCTCCGTACCCTGATGTGGACTCCTCGACGGGGAACCACAGCGCAAACGCCGAGGCCGCATGCTTGCCCGCCGGGGCCAGCGTCGGATCGTGGGCTGAGGGAATCTGGAAGGCGATCGCGGGATCGGCGGGCACGATCCCGCGGCGGGCGTCCTGCCACTGCTGTTGCAGTTCTTCGGGAGTGCTGAAAAGCCCGATGGCAGCTTGCATCTCAGGATCGTTGAGCATCTCGTACGGGCTGTCGAAACTGGGGGCTCCGTCGAGCGCGAAGTGCATCTGCAGGTAGCTGCCGCGGTGGTCGATGCGGGTGAACCGCTCGCGCACCTCGCCCGGCAGCGCCTCGGCGTCGATCAGCTTGGTGACCGTGGTGTCCGGGGCGATCGCCGATACCACGATGGGCGCGGTGATGGTCGTGCCGTCGACCAGCCGTACTCCGGTGATCCGGCCGGCCTCGACCGATATCCGATCGACACTGCTGCGCAACCGCAGCTCACCGCCGGCCGCGGTCAGCATGCCGCCCAGATGTTCGGTCAGAGCACCGATTCCACCCACCAGCTTCTTCATCAGCACGGCGTTCTCGTCGGGCACCGCCAGTCCGTACGCCAGCGCGGCCGCACTGCCCGGCGTCTCGGGCCCACGGTAGGTGGTGTTGACCGCAAGAAAGGCCAGCATGCCACGCAACGCGCCGTGCTTGTCCCGGTCCGGTAGGTAGCGGTCCAGCACGTCGCTGACCGATCCGAACAGCAGGTCATCGATCGCGGCCCGCTCGGATTCCGTTGTCGCACAGGAATACATCTCATCGAGTGAGCGGGGTGGACGGCCGGCGTCGAATCGGCCCAGCGCCCGGGTGGGCGCCATGCTCCAAGACATCAGCCCGGCCATCCCCGCCACCGCGTCGGCGCCGTGGACCTCACCGAGGTGGGCCAGCATCTTCATCGGGTCGGCGTAATAGACCACCGGTGGGTCTCCGATCCCGCGCAGCGACACCGACATGACCTCGAGGTCCACGGTCGGCAAGCTGTCCAGCCCGAGTTCGGTGCTGACGACAGCCGAGGTGGGGAACTGCAACGAGCCGGCGATCTCGAACCGGTAGCCGTCGAACAATTCCACGGTGGATGCCATGCCGCCGGCATATCGCTTGGCCTCCAGACACAGGGTCCGCATTCCGGCCCGGGCCAACATGGCCGCAGCGGCCAGCCCGTTGTGCCCCGCGCCGATCACGATCGCGTCGTAGTCCGCCATCGACTGAGGCTGACACCGACCCGCATGTTTTGTCAATAATGACAAAACATCAATCAAGCCCGGTTCGCAGCGCCTCCAGGGCGGTCCGGCACATCCGCGCCAGTTCGGGCAGTGAGCGCTCTCCGGCCTTGTCGCCGACCATCCACAACTCCATGGCACCGAACACCGCGGCCGCGACGCATCGGGCCGTGACCACGATCCGCAGCCCGTCGTCGCCGTGCGGCACCTCGCCTCGGCGCGCCACGAGCCGCTCGGCGACCGCGTCGGCGAAGTCGGATTCGACCTGCCGGATGTGTCGGACGATCCGATCCGGATCGAGTTCGGCCGCGCGCATCCCGGCGATCTTGGTCACCGCGTCGACGTCATACGGGAAGGCCAGGACCGCGGACTGCACCGAGTCGAGGATCGATTCGGTGGCCGGCCGCTCGGCCAGCGCGGCCCGGAACCAGTGCAGGCCCGCGTCATAGTCGGCGAACAGCAGATCGTGCTTGGACGTGAAGTGCCGATAGAAGGTGCGCAGCGATACGCCGGCGTCGGCGGCGATCTGTTCGGCCGACGTGTCCTCGACGCCCTGGGCGAGGAACCGCACCAGCGCGGCCTGGCGCAACGCCTCGCGAGTGCGCTCACTGCGCGCGGTCTGCGCCGGCCTGGCCATGCCGGTGAAGTTACCGCATCGGCAAGCCCGCGCCACAGAATGTCAATATTGACAAAACTCATGTTGGCGAGTGTGCTCACGAAATGGTGTCTCTCATCGTTCACGCGATACTGGGTATCGCCGTCGTCGCGCTCATCGTGAGACTGAATCCGCAGATCTTCTCCCGCCCACCCGGGCCCGCATTCTCTGCGGTGGAGGTCGCCTTCTATGCCGTCGGCCTCGCGTCGATCCCGATCTGCTGGTACTTCAACATGCGGTTCGTCGCGGACTACGCGCAACCGGACGGCAACCCGATCTGGGGGCCGGGCAGCTGGGCCGAGTTCATCGCGCTGGGGTATACCAACCCCGCGGCCGGCTCGGCCAGCGCCGACTACACGATTGCCAATGTCGTTCTGCTGCCGCTGTTTACCATCATCGACGGGCTGCGCCGCGGCATCCGTCACCCCTGGCTGTTCTTCGTGGCGAGCCTGTTCACCAGCTTCGCGTTCGCGTTCGCCTTCTACTTCGCCACCATCGAACGGCAGCGCCGCCACCAACAGGCGGCAGTCGCCGTCAGTTGAGCGGTCTCAGCATCGCGGTGCACGCTGCCACCGCATCCTCGGTGATCTCCCCTATCTGACCACCGCTCTCCACGGTGATCGCGGTGAGCTCGCGCAACCCGCCGATCATCATGATCGTGCGACGCCGCGAGATCGACACACCGGCAGAGCGGAACGCTTCGCTGTTCGTCATCGCCTGCACCATGGCGATGAAATTCTCCATCGACTCACGCTGCATGGCCCGCGCTGCGGCACCGAGCGTCGGGAGATCGCGAATCCAGGCCAGCATCAACGCGGGGTTGGCCTCATATGAGGCGATCCACGCCTCGACGGCCTGGCGGACCTGGTCCTGCCATGGCGCAGTCCGGTCCACTCCCCCGGCGACCTCACGCACATGTTTGGTGTTGACGCTGGTCAACAGCGCCACAAAACACTCCTCGCGACTCGCGAAATGCTCGTAGAAGGTACGGCGCGACGTCTTGGCCCGGCGCACGATGTCAGCGACGGTCGTGTTCTGATAACCGTCCTCCACGATCGATTCGATCATGGCAGCGAGCAGTCGCGATCGGAACGCGCTCTTGCCGGCCTCGACCGACGTGGTGGGACTGTTCATCTCGGGCAGTCATCGTAATGCCGGCCAGGGGTGCGTGGTGGTGCTGTTTCAGCCGATCGGTGTCAGCGGGCTCAGCACGTCGCGCACGAACTGGGCGATGTTCACCGACGGATTGCCGTCGGGGAAGCTCACCGTGGCCAGCACAGTGCCCCCGGCGTCGGCGAAGTTCTGGTCGGCGCGCCCCTGATGTGTCGACGATGTCACCACGATGATTCCCGTCGCGCCCGCCTTCTTCGCCAGCGGAACCGAGAACTGCGCGTTCTGAACCGTGCTGTTGGCCCGGTCTTCGACGATGATGCGGTTGGCCGGAAGACCGAGCATGAGAAGCAGATTGCGCATCTGGCCGGCCTCGGTCTGTCCGTTCCGCGGGTTGCCGCCGGTGACGATGACGGGCGATTGCGGAAACGCCTGCGCGATGGCGAGGCCGGTGAGGACGCGGTGATACAGGATGGCGCGCATCGAACCGTCGGGCTTCAGGCCGTAACCAAGGATGACGATGGCGGGCTTGGTGAAGTCCTTGCCCGCCACTGCCGGCGCGGCCGGAGCGGGCACCGGACTGGCGATCAGGGCCAGGGCGCACACCAGCGCCGCGACGAGAACCCGCACGCCGTTCCGCATCTCACCCCCAACAGCTGCGACACTTGTGAATGTCGTTGCCAATGAGGTCGATGTTACCGATCGGGCAAATGTGGCATCAGTGCCGAACCGCGCCGCTCATTCCGCCACGCTCACGTACACCGTCTCCGGCCGCGTGACAGCGGCCACCTTGCCGCCCGCCACCAGCACCGTCGTCCTGGACCGGCGCCGGCGCACCGCCTCGGCAGTGGGAGCCTGTTCCGGATCCCGCCCGGCCAAGTGATGTAACAGCCGCAAGGTGGACCACAGCCCGGTCCCGGTGGCCCCGTGTGCGGCGTCGGTCGACACCAGCGCCCGCGCCACCGCCCCGTCGGTGAACAGCCCGTCGAACGCCCGGCCCGCGGCCGCGGCCAGCATCCTGTCGTGGCCGAACGGCATCGACGCCGGCATCCGGTCACCCGCCCGGACCAACACCGCCCCCGAACCGGGCTCAGGAACATGCACCCGGGTGAGGCACACCAATGACACCGTGTGACCGCGCTCATCACGGCCGGGATCGGATACCACGGTGATCGGGAACGGCTCGGTGCCATCGAGGACGTGCGCATGCGCACGCTCGCCGGCGATCCAGCCGGCCGTCTGTGCCACCGTCTGTCCCTTCGCCGGGTCCATCACCGCGCCGGGCAGCGACAGCTGCCCGGCGTGCGGGTCACGTTCACGGCGGTAGAGCACCAGCGCCGGGTCCTCCGGATCGTCGGTGATCGCCACGAGGTCCACCGACAGCCATGTGCGCCGATCGTCTGCGGGTTCGTCACGCACATCCCAACTCTGTCATGCCACCTGCTCTCGTCGGGCCGTCGCGGCCCGCAATCGCGCCCAACTGGCGCGGAGCTCGGCGCGCACCCCGGCGAACGTCGTGGTGCCGGTGAGCACACCGTCCTCGAAGACCGTCCGCAGCCGTGAATTGGCTTCCTGATCCGCGGTGGCCCGCTGCACCAGCGCCAGCGAGCCGTCCATGCCGCCCAGCACCGCCAACCGACCGCGCGCCGAACGCTTGGTGCCCGAATCGGTGACCGGTTCCTTGAAGATGTCGCGGCCCTGCCCGCCCACCTGCACCCAGGTCGCCTTGACCGCCAGCGAGAAGGTGTCCCGGGTGACGAATTGGTATGTGTAGGAACCGAATCCGAAGACCGGGACGGTCGAGACATAACCCTGCCGCATCAGGTTCGTGGTGATCGAATCGGCCCGTTCGAAATTGATGGAATCGCCGTAGATCACTCCGACGTGCGGGTCCAGTTCTCGGTAGCCCGCGGCGTTCTCGATCGTCCCGAACGTCTCGGCCAGCAGATTCACCACACCCTTGCGCTGCGGGCTACCGGCCGGCGCGGCCGGATCGCCACACAGGATGAGCTCTGGTTCGCCAGAGTCGGGGCGGATCACCAGCTTTCCGTCGCGCGCCATGATCGTGTCCTTCAGCGCGGGCAGGAACTCCGTCATCACCTGCCACAGGTCCCAGCTGTCGCTGACCACCGAGACGATGCCCGACGGATACAGGGCCAGCAGTCGCTCGAAGGTGGCCAGCTCCCCCTCGGGTCCGTTCGCAGTCATCACCGAGTGCTCGGTGGCCGGCACCGAACCACCCAGCACGGTCCCGTCGGGTGAGCCGGGATAGAACCGGTCGATCCATCCGAGTGCCGACAGCGAATCGGTGCCGGTGAAGCTCAGCAGGTGCGCGGCGCCACTGACCGACGCCGCACCCATGCCGGCCATGCCGCGGGCCGAGAAGTCGTGGCCCTGCCAGTCGACCGCCGCCAGCGGGGCGCCGGACGCAGCGGCGCGCTCGTCCAGCAGGCAGCGGTTGCGCCAGGCCGTGGTGGCCGAGGTGATGGGCTGCCAAAGCGCGGCCGACAGATCGGTCTCGATGTAGTTGGTCAGCCAGAAGAACCGCGGTTCGGTGTTCTCCACCGTCAGGTACGGCACCCCCAGCGGGGTGACGGTCCCCTCGGGCAGCGCCCGGAACCGCAGCGGCAACCTTCCGTACGCGTGCAGCTGCCGAATGTGCTCGGAACCAACACCGTTCGGACCCAGAATATCGGTGACACGCTCGTCGTAGGCACGGCACACCTCGTCGATGTCGGCGTCGAAGAAGGTCTGCCAGCGGGCCGCCAGATCGGTCAGATATGCCTGCAGCCCGAAGAACACGGTCCAGTCAACCTCGGGGATGCGGCTGCCGCGGGCGGTCAGGTTGGAGTACACGAACTCGGTGCCATCCGGGTACTGCCTGCGGTGATCGAGCTTGTAGGCGTCGGTCTCCATCAACACGGTCAGCGCATCCAGGGTGTCGCGGCGGTAGTCGCGCGGGTTGAAAGTCATGATCAGTTCTCCATTTCGGTCAGCAAGGACACGACGTGCCCGATCAGCGGCACCTGCTGGACTTCGGCAGGCAACGCATCCGGGTCGACGTCGGGGCTGGTGTTCGCGGCGGTGATCGACGCGAAGTGAGGCAGCAGGTTCTCGCGCCACCGCCCGGTGAACAGCCCGTGCGTCACCCACAGGTGCAGTTCGGCAGCGGGCTCGGTTTCGCGGATCGCCTGTGCGAGACCGGCGAAAGTGCCTCCGCCGTCGCAGATGTCGTCGACGAGCAGGTACCGACCCTCGGTGAGCCCGTCCGGCGCGGCGAAGCCCGACAGGGCCCCCGACTTCGGGTCGCGCACCTTGCCCGCGGTCAGCAGCGGCACGCCTAACTTGTCCGCAACGGCGCCGGCGCGGTCGACGGCACCCTTGTCGGGCGCGATCACACCGTCCCAGGCGATCTCGGCCAGAGTCGATGTTGCGATGAGTTCGGTGGCGCTGACGGAGTGGACTGTCGTTCCGTGGGCTGCGGCCGCCGCAGCCCACGCCCCGGAGTGCGGGTCGGCCGCGATCACGTCACGGATCCCCGTCGCCCCAGTCAGGCGTGCGACACCCTGTGCGTCGTAGGTCGCGTCGTGATCACCTCGCGCCGACGGCAGATACGGCATCACCAGAACCGGACGTGCGCCCTCATGGAAGGCGGCCCATTGCGCCAGTGCGGCGAAATCCAGTGCGCCACCGGTATTCCAGGCGACCGGGCGCCCGCCGGAGACCGGTTCGAGGTGACGGACTGCGACGTCGCCGCCGGGGTACGCCTCTACGGCTCCAGGTGCGGCGCGCAACTGCGGGGTGACGGGGTCGAAGGTGTGGAAGCTCAGGCTCATGATCGAAGCGTACCAGAGATATGGGCATATTTGCCCATATCTCTTTCATGGCACTGATCGCACCCGTAGATGACGCGAAATTTCCTCAGACAACAGCCACCAACTCCTCAACAGCCCTTGTCCCCCGCCATGCACGCTGGCGGGACCACAGATCCGCTGAAAGTTGTGACCGGTAAGGAGTTTGACGCACGCAAGGTGATCTCAACCGAAACACCTGGAGGTGATGTGATGTCGATGAAGAAATCGCTCGATCTGTACACCGAGGCGATAACCGCACAGGGGTACGGATATCTCGCCGCATTGGCAACGACAGTGGTCTTCGCGGTGCTCTGGCGGATCGCGGTTGCCCCGCGGCGTCCCGCGGTGACCGAGCCGCTCAGCCCGACAGAGCTGGCGTTTCTGCGATCGGACATCGCACCGGTGGTGAGCTCGCTGGCAAGTCTGCGCGCCAGTGGACGTATCACGGCCGACGGACGGGTGGACCACGCTGTGCGCAGCCCGGAGATCGACCGGTTTACCGGACAGATCTTGGAACGCGTCGACGCCGACTCGGACCACACCGTGTCGGGTCTGTATGCGGCGGCCGGCGACGAGCTCGCAGCGCTGGAAGAGCACTTGAGCCTGCGCGGCCTGGTGCGCACCAGGGCCGAACGGGCCCGCATGCGCTGGGGCACAGCACCGTCGATCGTGATGATGGTGGTCGGCATCGGTTACGGCGTGTACCTGCTGACGTCGTTGTCCGACCGTCCGCTCCACGCGGCCACCCTCAGCGCCGTCGTGCTGGCCACCGTCCTGTATGGGGCGTTTGCGCTCCCGCACCTGCTCGGCGTGAATCGCCTGACCCGCGCGGGCCGCCGGCTACTCGCCGCCCAGCAGAAGGAACTGGCCTATCTGGAACCGGCCAAGCGCCCCGCCTTCGACACCTACGGCCCGGCAGCAGTGGCGATGTCGGTGGCGCTGTTCGGCACCGGCGCACTGTGGATGCTGGACTCCGATTACTCGACGTCGGTGGAACTGGCCGGCGATTCCTCCGGCGGCGCCGACGGCGGCGGTTGCGGTGCCTCCTGCGGGGGCGACGGCGGTGGTGGCGGTGGCGGCGGCTGCGGTGGTTGTGGTGGCTGCGGAGGTTGCGGCGGATGAGTGCCGCGAGCCGTACCGTGCCCGCACTGGGCGATGTGGGCCTCGGCTGGCGGCGTGAGATCGCCGGGGTGATCGCCGATCTGCGGCCCGGGTTCTGCGAGGTGATCGCCGAGTCGATCCCGATCCGTCGCCGTCGAGCTCGGCCCGACCCGGCGCTGTCGGATCTTGCCGCCCGCGGCATCCCGGTGATCCCGCACGGCGTAGCACTTTCGCTGGGCGGCGCAGAACCCGTGCAGCCCAAGCGAGTACGCAGGCTGGCGGCCTGCGCGGAAGCACTCGGCTCCCCGGTGGCCAGCGAGCACATCGCCCTTGTCCGGGCCGGCGGGATCGAAGCCGGGCATCTGCTGCCGGTGCCCCGCACGCACGAAGCGCTCGACGTGCTGGCGGCCAACATCGACCGCACTCGTCGCGAGCTTCCCGTGCCACTGGCACTGGAGAACATCGCCTCCTTCGTCGAATGGCCGGAGTCAGATCTCACCGAGTCGGAGTTCCTCACCGAGTTGGTGGAACGCACCGGGGTGCTGTTGGTTCTCGACGTGGCGAACGTCTACGCCAACGCACGCAACCGCGGACGTGATCCGCTGCGGGAGCTGGAGCGGCTGCCGGTGGAGCGAGTGGCCTACAGCCATGTCGCAGGGGGTCGGCAGGGCGAGGATTTCTACCACGACACCCACACCGCTCCGACCCCGCCGGAGGTGCTGGACCTCGTCACAGCGCTGCGGGAACGGGTCGACACCCCTTTCATGTTGGAACGCGATGGCCAGTTTCCGCCCGCCGCAGAGCTTTTCGACGAGTTGGACACGATCGCCGTGGCGGCCGGGGCCGCTCCGATCACGACCGGGGCAAGGGAGGTGTGGGTATGACGAACACATTGGCCGCACGTCAGGAGGCTCTGGTTCGGGCGTTGGTAGCCGGCGGCCCCGTGCCGCCGGGCTTCGATCCCGCCGCAGTGGCCGCGGCGGGCGAGGTGTGCCGTCACAAGCGCGACGCGCACTCGGGTGCGAGTACCCGTCGGCGTTGGTGGTGGCCCGTAGGGCGCTGAAATACCGGACAGCGACCAGCGTGACACGATGATCAGATGAGTGACTGGACGAGGGAACGACTTTTCGGCGCTGTGAAAGCGGCCGGAGCGGCTTCGATGGTGGGTTGTGCGTTGGTGCTGGGTGCCGGTGCGGCGCAGGCAGATCCGGTGCCGTTCGAGCCGCCGAGGCTCGTGCCGACCGACGGCTCGACCGTCGGTGTGGCCCAGCCGATCATCATCAACTTCCCGGGCCCCGTCGATGACGCCGGTGCCACCGAAAACGCCATCCACATCTCGTCCGTCCCGGAAGTGCCCGGCAAGTTCTACTGGATGACTCCCACGCAACTGCGCTGGCGTCCGCTGAGCTTCTGGCCCGCCCACACCTCGGTCACCGTCGACGCCGCCGGCACGGTGTCCAGCTTCAACACCGGGGACACGCTGGTGGCCACGGCCAATGACACCACCCACCAACTGACCGTCACCCGTAACGGGACCGTGGAGAAAACCATCCCGATGTCGATGGGCATGGCATCCGGCGGCCACCAGACTCCGAACGGCACCTTCTACGTGCAGGAGAAGATGCCCTCGGTGGTGATGGATTCGTCAACCTATGGCGTTCCGGTCAACTCGCCGAACGGATACAAGCTGAACGTCGATCTGGCCGTCCGATTCGACGACAGCGGCGACTTCGTCCACAGCGCCCCATGGTCTGTGGCTGACCAGGGCAAGCGCAACGTCAGTCACGGCTGCATCAACATCAGCCCCGCCAACGCGAAGTGGTTCTTCGACAACGTCAAGCCCGGCGATCCCATCATCGTCGAGAACTCGACCGGCACCTACACCCGGCACGACGGCTCCAACGACTGGCAGATCTAGGTCTCGAGAAGCGCCGCGACGGTTCCGACGATCGTTGTCAGCAGTCGATCTGACGCCGGTTGCCACATCTCGTGGCGCTTCTTCGGCGTGATGTCCACAGGGTCACCGTCCCGTGTGACACGGCCCGTCGTCAGGCTGATCCTGAATCAGCCATCGTCGTACTTCCGCGTAGCCGATCAATGCATGGCACTTCGTCGCGGTGCCGCCCCTAGGCATGATTGCGGCGATGCTGCGCCGCCGCCAACCGGAGCAACTCGGAATACCCCTGTTCAAAGTTCTTCCGTGTATCGGCATCGAATCGATCCGCGAGGTAACCGTTCAGCTCGTTGGCGATGATCGCAACGAGCTGCTCCTGCGACCGATCACGTAGGTCAAGCATCAGGATGTTGTTGTCACGCAACTCGACGATCTCGGCCTTGCGATCACCGTCGGGCAGACGATCCTCAAGCAAGTCGAACACGATCTCCGTCATCCACGAATTCCAGGACCAGCTACCGTCCAGAAACCGGACAAGGCTGTTCATTACTCGTCTCCCACTGTGACCGTATCGGGATTCCCGCCGATGCCTGCGAACCGCACAAACTGGATGTCGTCCAGGTCGTCGGGATCGTCGTTGGTATGGCGAAAGACCACGACCTGCCCGACATGCACGTAAGCGTCTGCTGGGTAGTCCTGACTGTAGAGCCGCCGGTGGATCTTCTCCTTTCCGGGAAAGTCGGCGCTGATCACGAGCGTGAACGTGTCGTGTCCGCCGATCTCCGAGGATGGTTCCGCGTTCCGGAAGTCGACCATGCCGGTCGACTTGTAGCCAGCGGCGAACCTCGACTCGCGGACCCGGTCCTGTGCTTCGGTCTCCAGGAATGCACCGACGACAAGGAGCGCGAGGCCTACCCAGGTCGTCCAGATGAGAACAGTGAAGACGCTGTCGTCGCCGGTAACCTGCTGCACCAGTAGTGCGATCCCCAACGTGGCGAACGGGAGCGCGATACCGACGAGCGCCATCCCAGCAGCCAAGCTTTGTATTCGTGACCAGCGGCGTACACGTGCCTGGAGCTCCTGAGCCGTCGCAGTGCTCATGTCAGACATAGTTTCTCGCAACCGCTGCTACCGATCACAAGAACCCCACCGGAGTTGGGATCGGTAGCGTCGCCGCGTGTGGTCCGCTTTGTCCCGTAACGACATAGACGGCACGGGAGGACGAGATCATGTGGTGGTTGATTCCGGTGGTGGTCATCGCGTTCGACCTGGCGCTCGTCGCGATCTTCGCAACCCTCAAACGGCGGCGGCTTGGTGGGCTTGGGACTGCCCGCCGCGGGAGGTTCGGGTCAGTTGCCGGCGCCGGCGGAGCAGCCATCTGGGCGACAGGTGCTGACTTCGGTCTCGGCGACGTAGGTCATGGGGGCCACTCGGGTTGCGCTGGTGGCCACAGCGGCTGCGGCGGCGGAAGCAGTTGTGGCGGGGGCGGCTGCGGCGGTGGCTGCTGATGATCACGCTGCGAAGGGCTCGCGCCCGGCATGCCGCCGGGCAGGTGATCGCTGATCTGGAATTGCCGGAGGCGGTGTTCAAGACCTGCCCCTGGCAGCCGCGTGAACTCATCGAAACCGGTCTGCGACAGTGGTTTCGATGCTGTGCGGTAGCGCTGCGCGACGGTCAGACCATCGGGATGCCCTCGCGTGCGGTCGATGAAGCCTGGCATGGCCTGATCCTGTGCACCGTCCGCTATGCGGCGTTCTGTGACGCCGCCTACGGGCGGTTCCTGCACCACCATCCCGAGGGCGGTGCGCCGCCTGCCGTCGCTGCGGCCGGAGAGTGCATGGACGAACAGTTGCGCCGCACCGTCATCGCTTGGTCCATGGTCGCTGAGCCGGGTGAATGTTGCGTCCTGTGGGATCTGGACTCTCGCCTCGGGCTCGATGAGCCATGGGGCATCGCTGCGCACCGGGTCGCGGACATCGAGGCGGCGCTGACCGGCCGGGCCGGCGTTTCCGTGTCGGGGTGACAAACCAGTCTGGCGGCGGGGCCACCGCGCGGGCGATTAGATCCTCAATGGTCGCTCTGGGTCATCGAGCGCTCGCCGCGGGCCCGGCCCCAGACACAGAAAAACCCGCTACGAATAGCGGGCTATCTCAGTGGCCAGGGCCGGGATCGAACCGGCGACCTTCCGCTTTTCAGGCGGACGCTCGTACCAACTGAGCTACCTGGCCGGAAGGCACCGGCTCTTGCAAACCGAACTGCCTCGCCGTGATGGCGACCCTGACGGGACTCGAACCCGCGACCTCCGCCGTGACAGGGCGGCGCGCTAACCAACTGCGCCACAGGGCCTTGCTTTCCTGCGTGCTCCACGTTTCCGTGGTGCGTACCCCCAACGGGATTCGAACCCGTGCTACCGCCGTGAAAGGGCGGCGTCCTAGGCCACTAGACGATGGGGGCCTGTCCGAATCTCTCCGGGGTACTCATCAACCTCGTTCGTTGGGAGCTTCGATAGCTTAGGGTACAGATGCCCAAATCCTCAAACCCGGTGGTCGTAACACCAAAATCATCCATCTTGTACCCTGTCTTTTCGCGCCCCTATAGCTCAGTTGGTAGAGCTACGGACTTTTAATCCGCAGGTCCTAGGTTCGAGTCCTAGTGGGGGCACCACACACCCCGCCCACGCGGCGGGTAACGGTGCGGCGCACGCGCTCTGCGCGTGAGCCGTTCACACGCTCCGCTACAGCCGCCTCACAGGTCCGGGGATGCGTGAGCACCACGAGCCACACCCGTTTATCGTTATGCCCGGGGGTCGGAAGTGGACCGAGCGTGAACTCTTCGCGTTCGGGTCGACAGTTCGAATGAAGGAGTCACCGAATGCTCTCCCGGCGCCCGCGTACCCGAGTCCTGGCCACCGCGATCGGTGCCGCCGCGCTGGCTGCCAGTGCCGCATTCGGGGTCGCACCGGCCCACGCCGACGCCCAGGACGACCAGTTCTTCACGATCGTCAAAGACCTGAACATCCCCACCACTTCGGCCGAGGAGGCAGGGCAGGTCGGCCGCGGGGTTTGTGACGCACTCACGAAGGGCAAGATCGAGCCCGCCCGCACCGTACGGGGAGTCATCAGCCAGTTGATGAATCAGGCCGGTATCGACAAACACCAAGCCGCGAACCTGGTGCGGGGCGCGGTCAAGGTGTACTGCCCACAGAACGCCGCATTCGTCGGGCGCTGAGGCGGGCTGTTCAGACCTTCGGGCAGTAGTGCATCCCGTTGTCGCGGTGCCCGATTGGCGGCAGGTTGCGGGCCGGGGTGTGCACCAGCGGAGCGTCGGCCGGAAGTCGTCCGGAGGCACGGTCCCAGGCGCTGCGCGCCCGTGGATGCATGCGCCGCCGCGGGGGCACCAGGTTGAACACCCTGCCAACCACTTTGCCCAGCAGTCGGTGCAACTTCTCGTCGCGCTCAGACCAGGTGTATCCCATCAGCTCCCGCACGGCCGGGTGGTAGAGGCCGACGGTGAACCAGACGAACAACGGGTGCACCAGGTACTTACGCTGCACGGCCCACATCCAGTCGGGCAGCTTCGACGCGAACGGCGGCTTCGGCAGCTCACTGAGATCCAACACATCGCGAGCAGCCTGGTTGTTCTCCAATACGTTGCGGCACATGTGTTCCCAGTAGACCTGGAAGTCCTCCCAGGTTTCCGGTACTGGCCGCATGCTCATCCCGTACATCGAGTACCACTGCTTGTGTTCCTCGAACAGCTGCCGCTTGTCGGCCTCGGAGATCCCGCCCGCGAGCCGGTCCGCGACGATGATCGTGCCGACGAAGAACGTGGAATGCGCCCAGTAGAAGACCTCGGGATTCAACGCGTGGTAACGGCGCCCCTGCGAGTCAGTCCCTTTGATGTTGACGTGGTAGTCGCGCACCTCGGCACCGGTCCGCGGCGCGCGGTCGCCGTCGAACACCACGCCGCCGATGGGGTACAGCGAGCGCAACAGGCGGGGCCAACGTTCTTGGAAGAAGATCGAATGCTCGGTCACCGCCGCACCGAGCTGCGGGTGCATGTTCTGCATCGATCCGGCCCACGGCCCCTGGAGCATGCCCCGCCAGTCGCCGAAGTACTTCCACGTCAGCGAATCCGGTCCCAGCGGGATCGGCGGCGCCTCGTAGCCGCCGGGGGCGGCCGGGCAGCCCGCGGCCACCGCAGCGGATCCGCTGGTCACGGGGCATGTCTCAGAAGTATCTTGTGTCACAGGTGCGCTTTCTGCCGGCAAGACGATGGTTCTCTGTGAAATGTGACTACATACGTTGTCATCAGAGCTTAGGAGTAGATGTGCCGTCCGGTCAACGACGCGGCCGATGGTCGGGTGTTCCGCTACAGGAACGCGCGGCTCGTCGCCGCGACGAACTGATCGCCGCAGGCGTCACCCTGCTGGGCAAAGCGGACGGCCCGGCGCTGACGGTCCGAGCGGTGTGCCGGGCGGCCGAACTCACCGAGCGCTACTTCTACGAGAGCTTCAATGACCGCGACGCGTTCGTCCGGGCGGTCTACGACGACGTCTGCGCGCGGGCGATGTCCGCCCTGACCACCGCCGCCACTCCCCGGGAGGCAGTGGAACGGTTCGTCACACTCATGGTCGACGACCCCACCCGCGGCCGGGTGCTGCTGGTCGCCCCGGAAACCGAACCGGTGCTGACCCGCTCGGGCGCGGAATGGATGCCCGACTTCATCGGCCTGCTGCAGCGCAAACTGACCCGCATCGCCGATCCGGTACGTCAGGCCATGGTCGCCACCAGCCTGATCGGGGCCCTGACCGCGCTGTTCACCGCCTATCTCGACGATCGCCTGCCGGCCAGCCGCGAACAATTCATCGACTACTGCGTCGACATGCTGGTCGGCCGCGTCGGCAGTTTCTGAGAAGGCCCCGACTATTCGTCAGGGGTGCTGGCCTCGGCGATCGGCTCCTCCTCGGCCGCGGCGGCCTCATCTTCGGCAGCCTTGGCCTCGCGGCCCGCCGGGCTGCCGATCGATGCCCCCGGATGGGTCTCGGTGGCATGGTCGCCGTCGCAATTGAGCGACACCTGCGTCACGTCTTCTTCGTATTCGTAGTAGGTGTCGGAGGTTTGCGGCACCAGTTGCCGGACAGTCCAGGCGTTGGTCACTATGCACTCGTCGCGCGGCAACCGACTGCCGACGGTGACAGCGACATGCGCGGTGCCCCCGCCGTCCTCGATAGCGGTGACGGCGTCGCTGTAGGTCTGCCCCACGACATCCGGCGCCGCATGGGCCGCCCCCGCGCCCATCACCGCGAACGCAAATCCCGCCGCGGACACACTGATGACACTTCCGAACCCGATCGCGATCCTCATATAGCCAGACCTTCCCCGTCCGGTGATCTCTCCCGGAGAGGTGGGGTGCCGGCACCTCAGGCCCGCGTGTCAGCATCCCCTCGTTCCGCGGCAGGTGCCACAGATGACTCTTTGGGAGCTGACCTGCATTTTAGTCCGCAGTGGGGCTCAGATCGAGGAATTGACGCCGACTCAATCGCTACTCGTCGGGAGTGCTGGCCTCGGCGAGTTCTTCCTCCTCGGCTGCGGCCGCCTCGTCAGCGGCCTTCTTCGCCTCGCGCCCAGCCGGGCTTGCCAGCGACGCACCCGGGTGGGTGGCCGAGGCATATCCGCCGTCGCAGTTGAGGGACAGCATCACCTCGTCCTCGGCGTGGGTGTACTCGTCACCGGCGTCGCGGACAAAAGGGGCATCCCAGGCATGGGTCACCACACAGTCGTCCTGGGACAACTTGCTGCCGACGGTCACCGCGACCTTGGCAGTGCCGCCATCGTCCTCGATCGCGGAAGAGGCGTCACCGAACGTCTCGCCCACGACATCAGGGGCGGCCGTTGCCACACCCGCTCCGAACAGGCTGACGGCGATGAAACCCACCGCCCCAACCCCGGAAATGACGAGGTTCTTCATGTGCGCTCGACCCCTTACGGCTATCTCGGACTGCAACATCAGTCGGCGAGATTACCGAGCGGTGAACGAAAAGCGGTGGCGCAGAAGGGAACTGTACGTGAACGCTAAGTGGCGTCGAGCCGAATGAGCACGGACCTACTCGTCGGGAGTGCTGGCCTCTTCGAGCTGCTGCTGCTCCTCGGCAGCGGCCTCGTCGGCGGCAGCCTTTGCCTCACGGCCGGCCGGGCTGGCGACCGAAGCGCCCGGGTGGGCGGCGGTGGCGTGGTCGCCGTCGCAGTTCAACGCGACCATGACCTCGCTGTCGGCATGCCCGAACGAGCCGCCGCTGTCACGCACGAACGGGGCGTCCCACGCGTTGGTGACGATGCAATCGCCCTGGGACAGCTTGCTGCCCACCGTGACCGCCACCTTGGCACTGGCACCGCTGTCCTCGATCGCGCTCGAAGCGTCCGAGTAGGTTTGGCCGACGACGTCAGGTGCGGCAACCGCGACGCCCGCACCGAACAACATGGACACGGCCGCACCGGTGACAACGGCAGCTCCGGCACCAACGACAAGCTTCTTCACGTGTGCCCAACCTCCGAGCGTGGTATCCGATAGATGTTCGTGCGGATCCTACAGTCGGCACCGGATCGCCGCAGGACTCGTGAAGTAGCCCCGGCGGGGCAACTTGATGTCACCGGTTTACACAGATATATTGACTGCAACCAGCAGGTACAGATAACTGAGCGTCCGCGGGACGCGAGGAGGGTGAGGGCATATGACGCAGGAATACACCGACCTGCAGCTCCTGCACGAACTCGAGCCTGTCGTGGAAACCAGCATCAACCGCCACATGCGGATGCGTAAGGACTGGAATCCGCACGACTACATCCCGTGGTCGGACGGCAAGAACTACTACGCGCTCGGTGGCCAGGACTGGGAGCCCGGACAGTCCAAGCTGTCCGAGGTCGCCAAGACGGCCATGATCCAAAACCTGCTCACCGAGGACAACCTGCCCTCGTATCACCGCGAGATCGCGATGAACATGGGCATGGACGGCGCCTGGGGTCAGTGGGTCAACCGCTGGACCGCCGAGGAGAACCGCCACGGCATCGCCCTGCGCGACTATCTCGTCGTCACCCGTGCCATCGATCCGGTGGAGCTCGAGGAACTGCGCGTCGAGCAGGTCACCCGTGGCTTCTCCCCCGGCCAGAACCAGCAGGGCGACCTGTTCGCCGAGAGCCTGTTCGACTCGGTGATGTATGTCTCGTTCCAGGAGTTGGCCACCCGCGTCAGCCACCGCAACACCGGCAAGGCCTGCGACGACCCGATCGCCGACCAGTTGCTGCAGCGAGTCTCCGCCGACGAGAACCTGCACATGATCTTCTACCGCGACGTGTCCGCGGCCGGCCTGGACATCGCGCCCAACCAGGCGATGGGCTCCCTGCACCGGGTGTTGGACAACTTCAAGATGCCCGGTTACACGGTGCCCGACTTCCGGCGTAAAGCCGTGATCATCGCCGTCGGTGGCGTCTACGACCCGCGCATCCACCTCGACGACGTCGTGATGCCCATCCTGCGCAAGTGGCGCATCTTCGAGCGTGAGGACTTCAGCGGCGAAGGTGCCCGGCTGCGTGACGACCTCGGCCGCATCATCGAGGAGCTCGAGGATGCCTGCGACAAGTTCGAGGTCGCCAAGGAGCGCCGCCAGGAACGCGAGCGCAAGGTGGCCGAGAAGAAGGCCATGAAGAACCTGCTGGTGTCGTCTTCGACTTCATGACCCTGACCGCCCCGCCGCCCACAGCAGCGGCAGCGCCGGCCCGATCCCAACTTCGGATCGGGCCGTTCGCGTTGCCCAGTCCCGTCGTCCTGGCGCCCATGGCCGGGGTGACCAACGTGGCGTTCCGCACCCTGTGCCGCGAGCTAGAAATCGCCCGCGCCGGCACCGTCAGCGGTCTCTACGTGTGCGAGATGGTCACCGCGCGGGCACTGGTCGAACGCCATCCCGTCACCATGCACATGACGACCTTCGGCCCCGACGAATCGCCGCGGTCGCTGCAGCTCTACACCGTGGACCCGGAAACCACCTACCTGGCGGCCAAGATGATCGCCGACGAGGGCATGGCCGACCACATCGACATGAACTTCGGCTGCCCGGTGCCCAAGGTCACCAAGCGCGGCGGTGGGTCGGCGCTGCCCTACAAGCGCAGGCTGTTCGGCCAGATCGTCGCCGCCGCTGTGCGCGGCGTCGCGGGCACTGACATTCCGGTGACGGTGAAGTTCCGGATCGGTATCGACGACGCGCATCACACTCACCTGGACGCCGGGCGCATCGCCGCCGAGGAAGGCGCGGCAGCCGTGGCGCTGCACGCTCGCACCGCCGCCCAGCGCTATTCGGGCACGGCCGACTGGGATCAGATCGCCGCGCTCAAGGCCCACGTCACGAGCATTCCGGTGCTCGGCAACGGCGACATCTTCGAGGCCGACGACGCGCTGGCGATGATGGCCGCGACCGGCTGCGACGGCGTGGTGATCGGCCGTGGCTGCCTGGGTCGGCCATGGTTGTTCGCCGAGCTCTCCGCGGCCTTCAACGGCCGGCCTGCCGCCACTCCGCCGACGCTGGGCGAGGTGGCCGACATCGTCCGCCGCCACGGCGAGCTGCTCACCGCGCACTTCGGTGAGGACAAGGCCATGCGTGACATCCGCAAGCACGTGGCCTGGTACCTGCACGGATTCCCGGCCGGAGCCGAGCTGCGGCGCGGCCTGGCCCTGGTGAAGACGCGTGCCGAACTCGATGACCTGCTCGGCCAACTCGACGGCGACGCGCCGTTCCCGCCGGCGGCGGGCGGCCCGCGCGGCCGGCAGGGTTCGGCCGCCTCGGTGTCACTACCCGAGGGGTGGCTCGACGATCCCGACGACTGCGCGGTGCCCGTCGGGGCCGATGTGATGCATTCCGGGGGCTGACCTGCATTCGCACCGAGATGACATCGAGACGGCACTGTCACCGGGTTGGGTCTAGCTCGGTCTCAGGATGCCTCAGTACGATGAAACCCCTGCCGCGACTGGCTCGACTGGCCAGTCCGGCACCGTGCTGCTAGAAGAGATGAGGAGAAAAACCTCAGCAGCACCAGAACACACCGCGGGAACGATGCGCACCGACGCGCACGCGCGAGCTCGAAGAGTCGGAGGCCGGTAAGGACATGAGTGACGCGGATAACGCCACTCCCGGCCGTCGCCACCGCTCGCCGGAGGGTGCGTCGGACAACCAATGGATTACCCGATCCCGCAAGCCCTTGCCAGGCGCCGCGCCGTGGGAGCGCCAGGATGCGGATCTACCCGATGATTCAGCCCCCGATGAGCCCACCGGCAGTCACGCCGACGGGGTAACTGTCGCCGATCTGATCGCCAAGGTCGCCGGCACCGGGTTCACCCCGTCGCGCCACCGGCTCGAGCCGGACGAGCCTGATGAGCTTGAGGCAGAACCAGAACCCGAACCCGAACCGCAGCCTCAGGCGCATTACTTCCTGGAACCCGAGCCGGAACCAGAAGTTGAGCCGGAGGCTGCGCCGGAACCCGAGCCGGCGTACGCACCCGCCTATGTCCGCCCGCCCGTGCCGGAGCCGACCGACGTCATCGCCGCGGTGCGGATCGAGCCGGACAGCGATGCGCCTGAAGATCCCTTCGGAGCCGAGGATTTCCCGGAGTACGAGGACCCGGTCGAGGACCCGCTGGATCACCATGAGACCGACACCGACAGCACGGACACCGATGTGCTGCCTGCCCTGCAGGTCTACGACTACGACGCACCCGAGGAGCGCCCGGCGTGGCGCGTCCGCCCGACGCCGCCCGACGAGCACGATCCGGACGAAACCACCGTGATCGAGGGCCTGCGGCCCCCCATCAACCGCCGGGTGATGCTGGCCGGACGAGCCGCCGCCGCGATGCTCGCGGTACTCACGCTGGTCCTGACCGGCGGCGCCTGGCAGTGGCAGTCCTCGAAGAACGACAGTCTCAACAAGGTCGCCGCGCTGGACCCCAACTCGCGCGACATCCTCGACCCCAATGCCCAGTTCGGCGACGAGAACTTCCTGATCATCGGCACCGACAGCCGGTTCGGTGAGAACGGGGGCATGGGCGCGGGCGACACGGAGGACGCCGGCGGCGCCCGCTCCGACACGATCATGCTGGTGAACATTCCGGCCAACCGGGAACGTGTCGTCGCCGTGTCGTTCCCCCGCGACCTGTCGATCAGCCCGATGCAGTGCGAACCCTGGAACCCGGAGACGGCAACCTACGGTCCGCTGTACGACGAGGAGACCGGGACCTACGGTCCGGACGAGATCTACACCGAGACCAAGCTGAACTCGGCTTTCGCCTTCGGCGGGCCGAAGTGCCTGGTGAAAGTGATCCAGAAGCTGTCCGGGTTGTCGATCAACCGGTTCATGGCCGTCGATTTCGCCGGCTTCTCGAAGATGGTCGATGCGCTCGGCGGGGTCGAGGTGTGCAGTACCACCCCACTCGAGGACTATGAGCTGGGCACCGTGCTGCCGATCGCCGGACGTCAGATGATCGACGGCCACACCGCGCTGAACTATGTGCGGGCCCGCCAGGTGACCACCGAATTCAACGGGGATTACGGGCGCATCAAACGCCAACAGCTGTTCTTGTCCTCGCTTCTGCGATCGCTGATCTCCCGCGACACATTCTTCTCGCTGAACAAGCTGAACAACGTGGTCAACATGTTCATCAGCGACAGCTTTGTCGACAACATCAAGACCAGGGACCTGGTTGACCTCGGCCAATCGGTGCAGGGTGTGAACGCCGGCCGGATCACCTTCGTGACCGTGCCGACCGTCGGTTACGCCGACGAGTACGGCAACGAGGTCCCGCGCACGGACGACATGCGCGCCCTGTTCGACGCGATCATCAACGACGACCCGCTGCCCGGTGAGAAGAACCCCGACAACACCCCGGTGCCCGGCACCCCGGAATCGGCGACGTCGTCCGTCCAGGCTGCCGCCCCATCGGAGACTCCCCAGTCGACCGCTCCGGCCCCCGCACCGGCCACCACCGACAGTGGTGAGACGGTCAGCGCCGTCACCACCGAACCGCAGCAGGTCACCGTGCAGGTGTCGAACTCGACAGGCGAGAGCGGCCTGGCCTCCACGGCGGCCACTGAGCTGCAGGAACACGGTTTCAACGTCAACACCCCCGACGATTACCCGAGCACGCTTCCGGCCACCACGGTGTTCTTCTCCCCCGGCAACGAAGAGGCGGCCGCGACGGTGGCCAGCTCCTTCACCAACCCGACCATCGAACGCGTCTCAGGCATGGGCGACGTGGTGCAGGTGGTGCTGGGCTCGGACTTCAATTCGGTGAGCCCGCCCACTCCGAGCGGCTCGGAGGTGCAGGTGCACGTGCTGAAAGGCACCGGCGCCAGCCCGACCCATCTTCCCGAGGACCTGACGGTCACCAACGCCGCCGACACCACCTGCGAATAGTCCGGTAGGCGGCATTCACCGTTCGTTCATCGGCGGATCGTGACTACAGGCCCGCTGACCGCATAATCTTGCAGCATGCGTACCCATTACAACGAGCAATTGCGTTCACTTACGGACCAACTCGGCCAGATGTGCGAGTTGGCGGGTACCGCAATGGAGCGCGCTACACAGGCGCTGCTGCAGGCCGATCTCGCGCTCGCCGAGCAGGTCATCAGCGACCACGACCAGATGACCACGCTGAGCACTCAGGCCGAGGAGGCCGCGTTCGTGTTGCTGGCGTTGCAGGCTCCGGTGGCGGGTGACCTGCGCTCGGTAGTGGGTTCCATTCAGATCGTTGCCGACGTGGACCGGATGGGCGCGCTGGCGCTGCATGTCGCCAAGATCGCACGCCGTCGCCACCCGCAGCACGTGCTGCCGGAGGAGGTGAACGGCTACTTCGCCGAAATGGGCCGCGTTGCAGTCGAATTGGGGAACGCCGCTCGCGAGGTGCTGCTCACCCAGGATCCGGAGAAGGCCGCCCGGATCCAGGAGGAAGACGATGCGATGGATGATCTGCATCGCCACCTGTTCTCGGTGCTGATGGACCGCGAGTGGAAGCACGGCGTGACCGCTGCGGTCGACGTCACGTTGCTGAGCCGCTTCTACGAGCGGTTCGCCGACCACGCTGTCGAGGTGGCCCGGCGGGTGATCTTCCAGGTCACCGGCTCCTACCCGGACGGGGATCCGGTTTCGACGAACCAGTGACTCAGGGCCGGTCGGCGGGCGGCACCAGACGGACCCCGTCTTTGTGCGCCCCGGCCAGGTCTCCGAGCACCTTGACCAGCACCTGCAGGTCCGCACCGCTGTAACGCAGCAGGAACTCGCGTGTCCCGCGATCCATCTCCTCGTGCAGCTGCCGGTGCACGTCGGCGATGAGTTCTCCGTCGGCGGTCAGCCCGAGCTGGATCTCCTTACGGTTGCCAGGCACCGGTGCGCGGGCCACCAGGCCGGCCTCGACCAGCCGCTGCACGTGTTTGGAGACGGTGCCCTTGAGCCGGCCTGAGCGTGCCGCGAGTCCGACGACGCTGACCGGGCCCTCGGCGATCTCCGCCAGCAGGTGCATCGACGACGTCGGGAGCGTACGCAGCACGTGCTGCAGCCGCTGCGGGCATCGGGCCGCCATGAAATCGCGCTCGGCGTCGCCGTCCCCGTCGTTCCCGAGCCGGTCGCCCACCGTGGTCATGAGCCCGGCGATGGCCTCGATCAACTCGAGTTTGGTTTTCACGGAAACCATCTTGCCACCCGGCGCGGGTGTGCGTAGATTGTTTCCACAGAAACCATATCCCTCGAAACCAAAGGAGCCGCCGTGAAAGCAGCACTGGTCACCGAATGGGGCGCGCACCCCGCCTACACCGACGTGCCCGAGCCTGAGGCGCACGACGGCACCGAAATCGCCGCCGTCGAAGCCTCGGCCCTGACCAATCTCACCCGTGCCCTGGTGTCCGGAAAGCACTACGCCAGCACGGAGATTCAACTGCCGGCCGTTCCGGGCGTCGACGGAGTGGCGCGGCTTACCGACGGCCGTCGCATCTACACCGGAGCGCTCGGCTACTCGGGGATGATGGCGCAGCGCGCACTGGTCGACCCCGACGGCGGTGTCGAGGTCCCCGAGCATGTGGATTCGGTGACCGCCGCCGCACTACCCAACCCCGGCATCTCGGCCTGGACTGCACTGTCACACGCCGCAGCCGTCAAACCCGGCGACCACGTGCTGATACTGGGCGCCACCGGCGTAACCGGTTCGATGGCAGTGCAATTGGCCAGCGCCATGTTCGGCGCGGAGACGGTGGTGGCCGCCGGTCGCAACGCCGAACGGCTGGCGTGGCTACGGTCGGCGGGCGCCCACCACACGATCGCGCTCGGTGAGCAGGATCTGGGTGCCCAGGTCGCCGAGATGCACGCCGAGCGCCCGTTCGACGCGGTACTCGACTACCTGTGGGGAGACCCGGCCGCACAGGTGCTCACCGCCCTGGCCGCCGGCCATTCCGCCGCGCACTACCATCCGACCCGCTTCGTGCAGATCGGGTCGATGGCCGGACCGGGGCTGCATCTGGACGCCGGAATACTGCGCGGCACCGGGATCACCCTGAGCGGGGTGGGCATCGGCAGCGTGCCACCCGAGGTGCTGGCCCGGGCCCGAACCGAGGCACTGCCCCGGCTGTTCGCGATGGTCGCCGACGGACAACTCGAATTACGCACCCAGCCAAGGGCATTGGCGGACGTCGCCGAAGTGTGGGCGGGCCGCGAGCCGTCGGGAACCCGCGTGGTGCTGACGCCCTAGACGCCTCGGCCGGTCAGCCGAAGCGGCCCGAGATGTAATCCTCGGTCGCCTTCTGGGTCGGGTTGGAGAAGATCTTCTCGGTGTCGTCGATCTCGATCAGCCGGCCCGGTTTGCCGGTGGCCTCGAGATTGAAGAATGCGGTCTGATCGCTCACCCGGGCGGCCTGCTGCATGTTGTGCGTCACGATGACGATCGTGAAATCCTGCTTGAGCGTGGAGATCAGATCCTCGATGGCCAGCGTCGAGATCGGGTCGAGCGCCGAGCAGGGCTCGTCCATCAACAGCACATCGGGCTGCACAGCGATCGCGCGGGCGATGCACAACCGCTGCTGCTGACCGCCCGACAGGCCGCCGCCGGGCTTGTCCATGCGGTCCTTGACCTCGTTCCACAGGTTGGCACCGCGCAACGAACGCTCGGCCACCTCGTCGAGGGTCTTCTTGTTGCGCACACCCTGCAGTTTCAGCCCGGCCACCACATTGTCACGAATGGACATGGTGGGGAACGGGTTCGGGCGCTGGAACACCATGCCGATGGTCTTGCGCACACCCACCGGGTCCACGCCGGCGCCGTAGATGTCCTCACCGTCGAGCAGCACCGACCCCTCGACACGGGCCCCGGGGATGACCTCGTGCATGCGGTTCAGCGTGCGCAGCACGGTCGACTTGCCGCAGCCCGACGGGCCGATGAAGGCCATCACACTGCGCGGCTGCACCGAAAGCGAAACCTCGGAAACGGCGTGAAACGCGCCGTAGTAGATGTTGACGTCCTTGAGATCCAGCCGCTTGGCCATGGGTAACTCCTACACCTTCTTGGGGGAAAAGAATTTGGCCACCGCACGCGCGCCGACGTTGAGCAGGGCGACCAGAAGGATCAGCGTCAGCGCCGCACCCCAGAGCCGGTCGGTGGGCACCGGGTTGGCGCCCGCGCCCGCCGAGATCTGGTCGTACATCATGCCCGGCAGCGATCCCATGAAGCCGCCGAACATGTCGAAGTTCATCGCCTGCGCATAGCCGACCAGGACCAGCAGCGGCGCAGTCTCGCCCATCACGCGGGCCAACGCCAGCATGATTCCGGTGACGATGCCCGACAGCGCCGTCGGGATCACGATTCGGACGATGGTCTTCCATTTGGGCACGCCCAGCGCGTAACTCGCCTCACGCAGGTCCATCGGAACGATGCGCAGCATCTCCTCGGTGGCCCGCACGATCACCGGAATCATCAACAGCACCAACGACAGTGACACCGCGAACCCGGACCGGCCGAATCCCAGCGTGGCCACCCAAAGTGCGTAGATGAACAGTGCGGCCACGATCGAGGGCACGCCGGTGAGGATGTCCACCATGAACGTGGTGACCTTGCCCAGCCGCGTGCCACCGCCGTACTCGACGAGGTACACGCCGACCATCACGCCGATCGGAATGGAGATCAGCGAGCACACCAGGCCTTGGAGCAGGGTTCCGACGATCGCGTGGTAGGCACCGCCACCTGCGGTGAACGTCGTCATCCCGGACTGAGAGTTGGTGAACCACGTGGGCGAGCTCAATGCGGCCCACCCCCGCACGATCACCGAGTACAGCACCCACACCAGCGGTACCAGGGCGACCAACAACGAAAGGCTCACCAGCACCGTCGCGAAGTGGTTGGTCAGCTTGCGGCGCAGACTGACGCCCTGGAACACAGGCGTCTTGACCGGCCGCTCAAGCGTGGACGTCATGCGCGCCCCTTTCCGGCGACCGCGGCGCGGGCCAGCGAGTTCACCACGAAGGTGAGGATGAACAGCACCAGGCCGGCGGCAATGTAGGCGCCCGCCTTGTACTGGTCGTTGAATTCGCTTGCGGTGGCAGCGATCTTGCTGGCGAAGGTGTAGCCGCCGTCGAACAGCGTCCAGCCGAACGCGGTCTGGGTGCCGCGCAGGATGATCAGCAGCGCGATGGTCTCACCGAGGGCGCGCCCCAGACCGAGCATGGCGCCGCTGATGTAGCCGGACAATCCGAAGGGCAGCACCGTGGTTCGCACCACTTCCCAACGGGTGGCGCCCAGCGCCAGCGCGGCCTCGATCTGTCCGCGTGGGGTCTGGGTGAACACCTCGCGGGTCACCGCGGTGATGATCGGCAGGATCATCACCGCCAACACGATTCCTGCGGTGAATATGGTGCCGCCGCCGGCCACCGAAGCGGTGCCCGTCTTGAACAGGAACAACCAGTCCAAGTGCGTATTGAGCCACACCGCAAAGGGTTTGATCGCCGGTGCCAGCACGTACAGGCCCCACACGCCGTACACGATCGACGGCACGGCGGCCAGCAGGTCCACCAGGTAGGCCAACGGACCGGCCAACCGCCGCGACGAGTACTGGGTGAGGTAAATCGCGATGCCCAACGCCACCGGCATGGCCAGTATGAGCGCGAACACCGAGACGAACACGGTCACCTGCAGCAGATCGAAGATGCCGAAGTGCATCGCCGAGGTGTCGGTGGTGATCCAGTTGCCGCCGTAGAGGAAGAAGTTCTCCTCGTTGCGCCTCAGCGCCGGAATCGCGCGCCAGAGCAGGAACACCGCGATCGCCGCGATGAGCGCGACGATGAGGATGCCGGAGCCTTCTGCAAGCCCACGGAAGATTCGGTCGCCGAGGCGAACCTTGGCTCCCTTGGATGGATCGGTGGAGATGGGTTCCGGCTCGGGGAAGGGGGAGGCGAGCGTCTCCCCCGACCCCGAATCAGCTGGATTCGGCGTTGTCACTATTGTCCCGTCGGGGCCCCTGGTGGTCATGTGGTCGGAAAATCCATCCTCACCCAGATCCGTCCTCTAATGCCAGCCGGGCTACTACGCGATGGCTTCGACGGAGGTCAGCAGACGCTGCTTGAACTCGTCGGGGAGCGCGATGTATCCGGCCTGCGACAGGCTGGCCTGGCCCTCGTTGGCGGCCACGGTCAGGAAGGACTTCACGGCCGCCGCGGTGTCGGCGTCGTAGCCCTTGGAGCAAACGATCTCGTAGGTGGCCAGCACCAGGGGGTAGACACCGGCTTCCTTCGAGGCGTAAAGCGCGTTCAGATCGAGGATCAGGTCCTTGCCCTCGCCCTCGAACTTGGCTGCGCCGACGGCCTTGGTGGTCGACTCGTCATCCAGCGGCACTGCGCCGGCGCCGCTGTCGATCTGGGCGTAGGGCAGGCCGGCTGCGGCGGCGGGGCTCTTCTCGACGTAGCCGATCGAGCCGGGGGTGGCCTGGACGGCCTGCACCACACCGGAGGACTTCTGGGCGCCCTCACCGGCGCCGCCCTGGAACTCCTTGCCCGCACCCTTGGTCCAGGTCTGCGGCGCGGCGGCGGCCAGGTACTTCTGGAAGTTGTCGGTGGTGCCTGAGGAATCCGAACGGTAGATCGGCTTGATGTCCACGTCCGGCAGGGTGGTGCCGGCGTTGAGCGCGGCCACTGCCGGATCGTTCCACTTCTTGATCTGGCCCTGGAAGATCTTGGCGAGCACGTCGGGGGTGACCACGAGCTTGTCGACGCCCTCGACGTTGTAGGCCAGCGCGACCGGACCGAACACCAGCGGCAGGTTCCAGGCCTCGTTGCCTCCGCAACGCTCGGCGGCCTTGGCGACCTGATCGTCCTTCAGCGCGGAGTCGGATCCGGCGAAGTCGACCTGCTTGGCGATGAACTGGTCCACGCCAGCGCCCGAACCGGTCGGGTTGTAGGCCAGATTCTTGCCCGAGCAGACCTGACCCCACACCTTGTTGAACTCGGCAATGGCGTTCTGCTGCGCCGTCGAACCTTCGGCCGTCAGCGAGTTCTTGCCGCCGCACTCAGCCGATGCGGCCGACGCGCTTCCCGCGGCCGACGAGCTCGTGCCTGCGGCGTTGTTGTCGCTGCCGCACGCAGTCAGGGTGAGCGCCGCAATGGCGGTCGCGGACAGCGCGACGCCGAACGGCTTGCCTACACCCTTGCCAATGCTGATGAGCTTCACTTGTCCCACTTTCCGTTGACGGCTTCGAACCCTCCGGCAACGTATTAGGCCCCAGTGGACGGCTCGCGGACAGCAGGTGAATCGGCAGTGAATAGGTTCAGCGTGTTCACAGCTGAGCGGGTTAACCGGCGGCGTACGCCACGTCGACGCCGAACACCTCAAAACCCAAGTTTCGGTAGGTCGCCACGGCGGCCGAGTTATCTGCCTCGACGTAAAGTAGCACCGTTGGCAGGGACCGCGCGGCGAGGTGGTGCAGGCCGACCAGGGTGAGCACCGAACCCAGACCCCGGCCCTGTGCGGACGGATCGACGCCGACGACGTAGACCTCGCCGAGGTGGCCCTCATGGACGGCGTCGCGGGGCGCGACATGAACCTTCGTCCAGTGGAAGCCCAGGAGAGCCCCGGTGTCTTCGTCGAACGCCTCGAACAGGCCCTCCGGATCGAACCACGGCTCGCCGCGCCGTTCGGCGATGTCGTGTTCGGTCCAGCCGCCCTGTTCCGGGTGCCAGGAGAACGCGGCGTTGTTGACGCGCAGCAACTCGGCATCGTCGCGCGGCCCGGCATAGGTGGCGATCCGCACACCCTCAGCAGTACGCACCGGCGGCAGGTCTGTCAGCGGACGACGCATCTGCAGCAGTTCGCGCACCGACTTGAGATCCAGTGAGGCCGCCAGCGCCCGGGCTGCTTCCAGGTTGCCGTGCGCCCAGACTCGCGTGCCCGCTGCGCCCGCGGCGAGGCCGGCACGGGCCAGCGCCGCACCGATGCCGCGGCGGCGGGCCCGCGGATGCACCGCCAGTTCGGCCATCGCCGGGTCATCCTCGGCGGCCGGGGCCAGGTTCAGGTAGCCGACGAGGTCTGCACCGTCGGTGGCCAGGAGATGGCGGGTGCGGTCGTGGGCGAGCTCGCGCAGCACCTGATCGCCTACCGGTGCCACGCCGTCGGACGCAGCGGCTGCCGCGATGAGGGCACGAATCTCGGTCTGCTCGGCGTCTGACAGCCCGGTGCGCCAGTCGAGTTCGGTCACTGGCTGGGCAACCGCCCCGCCAACGGCTCGCCCGCGTCGTCGGTTGCCGGTTCGAAGTCGTCGTCGCCGTGGTCGTCCGGTGAGGCATCGGCATCGCTCGGCTCGGCTGCCGCGGTGCGGCCGCGCGACGGGCGCACCGCCTTGTAGCCGACGTTGCGGACGGTGCCGATCAGCGACTCGTACTCGGGGCCGAGCTTGGCCCGCAGACGACGCACGTGGACGTCGACCGTGCGGGTACCGCCGAAGAAGTCGTAGCCCCACACCTCCTGCAGCAGCTGCGCCCGGGTGAAGACGCGGCCGGCATGCTGGGCGAGGTACTTGAGCAGCTCGAATTCTTTGTAGGTGAGATCGAGGGGGCGCCCACGCAGGCGTGCGGTGTAGGTGCCTTCGTCGATCGCGAGCTCACCGAGAGTGATCTTGCCGACATTCTCCTGGTTGGCACCGCCGCCACGCCGGCCCACCAGCAGCCGCAGCCGGGCGTCGATCTCGGCCGGTCCGGTGCCCGGCAGCAGGATCTCGTCCAGGCCCCACTCGTGGTTGACGGCAACCAAGCCGCCCTCGTTGACCACGGCGACGACCGGGACGGAGCTACCCGTGGTTCCCAGCAGGCGGCAGAGGCCGCGCGCGGCCGCGAGATCGGTACGCGCGTCGACGATCGCCACGTCGGCACTGCCCGCTTCCAGCAGCGAGGACACCTCTGTCGGTGCTGTGCGCACGGTGTGAGCCAGCAGTGTCAGGGAGGGCAGGACCGACTCGGGATGCGGGTCGACGGTAAGTAGCAACAGATCCAACAGGTCCTCCGGCGCGCCGGCAATCACTTCTCACGAGCGCCCGGACCACGATGTCCACACGGTCGGATTCATGACTGACATGTAGCCGTTACCGGCCTTTAGTGATCTAACGATAACGCCTCACCTGCTGATCAGCCGCGCCGAGCGCTTCTATCCGAGCGCTGTGGGCGACAATGTGCCCGTGCGCAAACTGCTGATCGGGCTCACCGCGACCGTGACCGCGCTCATCGTCGGGGTTGTCGGCACCGATTTCGGCTCGGCGATCTACGCCGAGTACAAGCTTGCCCGCAACGTACGCACTGCGGCCGGGCTCGAGTGGGATCCGTGGGTCGCCATCCTGGGTTTCCCGTTCCTCACCCAGGTGCGTAACCACCGCTACCGGGAGGTCGAGATCCGGGCCGCCGGCGTCGACCATCCCGTGGTGGGCAAGGCATCGCTGGAAGCCACGCTGCACGGTATCGACCTCACCGACTCGTCGTGGCTGATCAGGCCGGACGCGAAACTGCCGGTCACCAAGGCCGAGAGCCGCATCATCATCGACTCCACCCATATCGGCAGGTTCATGGGCATCGACGACCTGCTGGTGGAGGCTCCGTCCCGGGAAACCAACGACTCCACGGGAGGCACCACGGAGTCCGGCATCTCCGGGAGTCAAGGACTGGTGTTCACCGGCACCCCGAGACAATCCGGGCTGGACAAGCGGGTCAGCGTCGCGGTCGACCTGTCCTTCGCCGACAGCGACGACACCACCCTGGTGCTGACCGCGACCGGGATCCTGACCGGTCCCGGGACGGCCGACGAGCCCGTGCCCGAGGAGAAAACCGCCGCGGTCCTGTCAGAGTTCAGCGACTCGATCACAGGTCAGAAGCTGCCGTTCGGGCTCTCCCCGACCACGGCAGGCGCCCGCGGCTCGGACGTGATCATCGAGGGCATCGCGTCGGGAGTAACGATCGACCTCGCGGGGTTCAGACAATCATGAGCTCTTCGATGGTGCTGGTAATCGTGGTACTCATCGCCGCGCTCGGGGTGGCCTACGTGATCGGCCGCCTGATCACACTGCGTGCCGGCATGATCAGAGCGGGCGAGCAGGCCGCCAACATCGACACCAGTGACCTCGGGCTGTCGCAGACGGGCCCGACCGTCCTGCATTTCTCGGCCGAGTGGTGCGGACCCTGCGCCGGGGTCCGACGAGTCGTCGACCAGGTCTGCGCCGAGTTGCCAGAAGTTGCTCACGTCGAAGTCGACATGGACGCCAATCCCGAAGCCGCCAGGCGGCTTTCGGTCCTGTCGCTGCCCACCACCATCATCTTCGACAGCCACGGGCGGCCGCGGTACCGCACCAGTGGGGTTCCCAGGGCCGCTGACCTGCGCTCGGCGCTGGAACCGCTGTTGGCCTGACCCGGCGGTTATTGGGTAAGCTGTCGCTCGTGTCAGCCCGCCTCGAGCTTGTGCTCACCAAGCGCCGCGCAGTCGATCTGTGCCGCGTCGCGGGTTGCTGCTGTTGTTGTTGCTGTTGATTGCAGCCGCGCGTTTTCGCGCGCCCGCTCAGGCCTCGTGCCTGGGCCTGCACACCATCAGACCTTCTACGACAACAGGAGTTCGTCCTCATGTCATCGACATCAACCCGGCCCATCGCCGATAGCCGGCCTGCCCAGGTCGACGTTCGGGGGCCACGGTTCGCCGCCTGGGTCACCACCGCGGTACTGATCGCCACCCTGCTGGCCGCCGGGGTGAGTGAGTTCGCGGCCGCGGTGCTGCTCGGCGCTCAGGCGGCGGTGTTCGCCATCGGCGCGCTCGGCGGCCCGCGCAAGCATCCCTATGGCCGGCTGTTCGCCACGTTCGTCGCGCCGCGTCTGGCACCGGTCACCGAACGTGAGCCGGTACCGCCGCTGAAGTTCGCCCAATTGGTCGGCTTCGTTTTCGCCGTCATCGGTACCGCAGGTTTCGCCTTCGGCATCACTGCCGTCGGCCTGACCGCCACCGCCCTCGCATTGGTGGCGGCCTTCCTCAACGCCGCCTTCGGCATCTGCCTGGGTTGCCAGATCTACCCGCTGGTTGTCCGGCTCCGCCGCATCCCCAGTCCTGCATGACACCCGCCTGACATCTCAAATAGCAAGCAATCGAAAGGAATTCGTACATGGCACGTTCCGACGTCCTGGTCTCGACCGAGTGGGCCGGGAACAACCTCGATACCGCCGGCGTGGTGTTCGTCGAGGTCGACGAGAACACCAGCGCCTACGACGACGAGGGGCACATCCCCGGCGCCGTCAAACTGGACTGGAAAGACGATCTGCAGGACGCCGTGAAGCGTGACTTCGTCGACCAGCAGCAGTTCTCGAAGCTGCTGTCCGACAAGGGCATCAGCAACGACGACACGGTGATCCTGTACGGCGGCAACAACAACTGGTTCGCGGCCTACGCCTACTGGTACTTCAAGCTGTACGGCCACGCCGACGTCAAGCTGCTCGACGGCGGCCGCAAGCGCTGGCAGCTCGACGGGCGCCCGCTGGTCAAGGATGCGGTGACCCGTCCGGCAACCTCCTACACCGCCTCGGCTCCGGACAACAACATCCGCGCCTTCCGCGATGAGGTCATCGCCGCGATCGGCGCGAAGAACCTGGTCGACGTGCGCTCCCCTGACGAGTTCTCCGGCAAGATCCTGGCCCCGGCGCACCTGCCGCAGGAGCAGAGCCAGCGGCCCGGGCATATCCCCGGCGCCATCAACGTTCCCTGGAGCAAGGCAGCCAATGAGGACGGCACCTTCAAGTCCGACGAGGAACTGGCCAAGCTGTATGCCGCAGCCGGCCTCGACGGCGACAAGGAGACCATCGCCTACTGCCGGATCGGTGAGCGCTCGTCGCACACCTGGTTCGTGCTGCAGGAGCTGCTGGGACACGCGAACGTCAAGAACTACGACGGCAGTTGGACGGAATACGGCTCCCTGGTGGGCGCCCCGATCGAGTTGGGAAGTTGATATGTGCTCTGCACCCAAGCAAGGACTGACGTTGCCCGCCGGCGTCGACCTGGAGAAGGAAACCGTCATCACCGGTCGTGTGGTGGACGGCTCCGGCCAGGCCGTCGGCGGTGCCTTCGTGCGCCTGCTGGACTCCAGCGACGAGTTCACCGCTGAGGTCGTGGCCTCGGCGACCGGTGACTTCCGGTTCTTCGCCGCTCCGGGCACCTGGACGCTGCGTGCCCTGTCCCCCGCAGGCAATGGCGACGCGAGCGTGGCCCCGACCGGTGCGGGCATCCACGAGGTCGACGTCAAGGTCGCGTAGCGACGATCAAGGCGAGGCACGAGCCGATGAGGAGCTACGCCATCGGCACCGCTTGATTTCTGCCGCCCGAACGTGGGCTTGTGTACGAAGATTCATCGTGATCTCGGACACAGGCCCACGTTCGGCGTGTATACGGGCGTCCCGACCCGGGGCGCCGACACCCTCGACCAGGAACTAGACTTACTCCCGTGGTGCTCTTCTTCGAGATAATGCTCGTCGCGGCCGTCGTGGTCATCACGTGGTTCGCGTTGTACGCGCTGTACCGCCTCGTCACCGACGAGTCGTGACCTCCGGCGGCGACGCCCCGGCGCGAGAGCCGGGATCCGGTGATCGAGCCTTGGCGGCGGCCGCCGAACGGGCCAAGGAAACCGCCGCCCGCAACATTCCGGTCTTCGACGACCTCCCGATTCCCGCCGATACGGCCAACCTGCGCGCCGGCGTCGAGCTCAACGATGCGTTGTTGGCGCTGTTGCCGCTGGTCGGCGTCTGGCGCGGTGAGGGTGAAGGCCGCGACACCCATGGTGACTACCGGTTCGGTCAGCAGATCGTGGTGTCCCACAACGGCGGGGACTACCTGAACTGGGATTCGCGGTCGTGGCGGTTGACCGAGTCGGGCGAATACGACTCCCCCGGGCTTCGCGAAAGCGGTTTCTGGCGGTTCGTGACCGATCCCGACGATCCGGCCGGTCGTGACGAGTCGCAGGCCATCGAGCTGTTGCTGGCCCATTCGGCCGGCTATGTCGAACTGTTCTACGGCAAGCCGCTCACCCAGGCCTCCTGGGAGCTGGTCACCGATGCGCTGGCCCGCAGCAAGTCCGGTTTGTTGGTCGGCGGCGCCAAGCGGCTGTACGGAATCGTCGAAGGTGGGGACTTGGGGTACGTGGAAGAACGCGTGGATGCTGACGGCGGGCTCGTCCCGCACCTGTCGGCCCGGCTGTCACGGTTTGTCGGCTGATGCGCCGGCCGATTGTCGCGGCAGGTCTGCTTGCCGCAGCAGCATTCCTCGGTGCGTGTTCGTCGGAGGGGCCGCAACCGGCTCCCACCTCACCGCCGCCCGAGCACGGGACGTACGCGCACTGCCTGTCCGAGCACGGTATTCCGGCGGCGCCGGGCCCGGTCGCCGGGCCGCCGTCGGGGGTCGATGATCAGACCTGGCAGCAGGCCACCAAGGCCTGTTCGACGCTGGCGCCCGGCCCCAGCTAGTCCAGGCGTCCTCCGCCTACCTCGCCATTCAGCGGCTCGACGGGCTGCCCCAGATATGGGGCGGCCCCCGAGCCTTGGTACCTGGTTGGACAGACCGGGAGGCTCGGGGGCCGGGTGGCTGCGGGGAATTCGCCAGCGCGCGCAGGCTTTACCCCGGCGCTGCTAGCGGGCAGCCACCTCACATGTCCATAAGTCACTCAATTTGACGGACCACCTCCTTCCCTGTGTGCCCACGAAGGTACCCCCGTCGGCGCACCCCGACAAGCGATTTATGAGCAGCTCAGCGATCGCTGACGATCGCGGAGTCGACCAGGCCGGAAACGTCCGCTGCCAGCGGCGCATGGGGCAGCAGCCGCCCGTCCAGAGTGTGCACCCGAGCCGCGAGGGTGATGCTGGAAACCAGCCAAACACCTTGCGCGCTAAGCAGATCCGATGGTTTGAGCGCACGGAAGTCGCAGTCATAGCCCTTGTTGCGGGCCACCTCGAACAGTGCCTGTTGAGTGGTGCCGCGCAGGATCGGATACCACGGCGGCGGGGTGAGCAGCAGCGGCTGGCCGGCCTCGCCTTCGGTCGCGATCACCACGGTCGAGCGCGGCCCCTCCAGCAAGTAGCCGTCGGAGCTGACGAAGATCACGTCGCCCGCACCGTGACGCTCGGCGTGCCGCAGTGCGGCCATGTTCACCGCATACGACAACGTCTTGGCACCCGCGGCCAGCCATGGCATGTCGCCGGCGTTCAGGGGCAGCCCGCGGTCCAGGGTGATCGCCGCCAGCCCGGCACGCCTCACCCCGGCCACCCGATCGGCCAGGGCGCCGATGGTGGCGAAAGAGGTCGCGGGCCCGCCGCTCTCCCGTCCCCGGCTGTACACCAGGCGCAGCACGCCCTCGCCGTCGTTCTCCGCGGACCAACGCTCGACTCCGAGCTGTACCGCCGCCCGCCAGGCCCGCAGATCTGGCTCAGGTAGGTCGAGCATCTTGGCCGACTGCGTCAACCGCGCCAGGTGGGCCTCCAGCAGACACGGCCTGCCGTCGCGCACCAGCAGCGTCTCGAAAACTCCGTCTCCGCGCACGGCGGCCAGATCGTCGGCATGCAGCAGCGGAGCGTTGGGGTCATGGATCTGCCCGTCGAGGGTGACCAGTACGGCTGGTGGGCTCGCCATGGGTCGCCAGCGTAGCGACAAGCCCGATGAGCCGCTTGCGCGAAGAGCGACAAACGTAGAGTTGGCGTATGTCTGCACTGCCGTCAGCTGTTCCGGCGCCCGAGACCAGTCCCGACGCCGGCTCCGTCTGGCACTACGGCGATCCGCTCGGTGAACAGCGTTCCGCGGCGAGCGCCGCGGTCTGGGTGGACCGCTCGCACCGGGCGGTCCTGACCCTGACGGGCAAGGACCGTCAGACGTGGCTGCACAGCATCTCCAGCCAGCACGTCAGCGCACTGCCCGAGGGGGCGGTCACCGAGAACTTGAGCCTGGATCTGCAGGGTCGTGTCGAAGATCACTGGATCCAGACCGACCTCGGCGGCACCACCTATCTGGACACCGAGCCGTGGCGGGGCGAACCGCTGCTGACCTACCTGCGCAAGATGGTGTTCTGGGCCGACGTACAGATCGAGCCCGCGGATATGGCGGTGCTGTCGCTGCTCGGGCCCGGTCTGGCCGATCAGCAGGTCATTGAGGCCCTGGGCTGCGATCAGGTGCCGGCCGAGGCGACGGCGGTGGCCCTGCCCGGCGGCGGCTTCCTGCGGCGCCTTCCTGCTGCCGGCATCGAACTGGATCTGGTGGTTCCGCGGCAGTCCGTCGCCGAGTACACGCGGCGGCTCAGCGAGGCCGGTGTGCGGCCGGCGGGTGTATGGGCCTATGAGGCCCACCGGGTGGCGGCCAGGCGTCCTCGATTGGGTGTGGACACCGATGAACGGACGATCCCGCACGAGGTCGGCTGGATCGGTGAACCCGGTCTCGGTGCGGTCCATCTCGACAAGGGTTGTTACCGCGGTCAGGAGACCGTCGCCCGGGTGCACAACCTGGGTAAACCGCCCCGGATGCTGGTGCTGCTGCAACTCGACGGCTCCGCCGACCGGCCTGTGACCGGCGACGCGGTGACCGCGGGTGGGCGCAACGTCGGTCGGATCGGCACTGTGGTGGAGCACGCCGACGAGGGCCCGATCGCGTTGGCGCTGCTCAAACGGGGATTACCGGTCGATACCGAGCTGGTCGCGGGTGCCGAGGCGCAAGCACCGGCCGTGATCGACCCGGATTCGATGCCGGAGGCCGATGCCACCGCCGGCGCCGGCCGGGCAGCTGTGGAACGTCTCCGGGGGCGTTAAGCCGTGGAACTGCGCAAGAGCACGTAAACTCACTCGGTCACCGACGACGTGACGACCGTCTCCGCGCGGATTCCGCGATCCTGGTGACGGTCGTGTTGTTGTGCAACGAGGCATGGCAGCCGGGCCCCCAGCCGCTCACCGTGAGGCAGGGCCTGACAGCACTTCGCGGGCGGGCACGGTAAAGTGTTGGCAGGACAATAAAGACACACAGATCGGAGCCGCCTAGCAATTGGGCCGCTCCGTTATTGCGCGAGGGGGTCCCCCCATGGGCCGCGGCCGGGCGAAGGCAAAGCAGACCAAGGTGGCACGTGAGTTGAAGTACAGCTCACCGAACACCGACTTCAGTCAGCTCCAACGTGAGCTGTCGGGATCTCCCGATTCCGGTGACGGCAGTGACGACGCCGATGAATGGTCGGGTGAGGATGACTGGCGGCGCTGAGCCGCCTGCATTCCGTCCCAGAACTTAGATATGGGTCGCGCTGGCTGCGCATGACGCTTACCAGCGCGACCCTGTCTACTGCCTAGAACCGCGGATGCTGTCCAATCAGCTGGGCGCGCACACTGTCCTTGCCGCCCTTCTTGACGGTTCCCAGCGTCCAGCAATCCAGGTGCCGTGCGGTCAGGATGGCCAGTGCGCGGTCGGTGTCCTCGGGGGCCACTACCGCGACCATCCCGATGCCCATGTTGAACGTCTTCTCCATCTCGGCACGCTCGATGCGTCCGCGCTGGGCGATCATCTGGAACACGGGTGCCGGGGTCCATGTGCCGCGGTCGAGTTCTGCGGTCAGTCCGTGGGGCACCACGCGCTCCAGGTTGCCTGCCAGGCCGCCGCCGGTGACGTGGCAGAACGTGCGCACCTGCGTCTCGGCGGCCAGCGCCAGGCAGTCCTTGGCGTAGATGCGGGTCGGCTCCAGGAGCTCCTCACCCAGGGTGCGGCCGAATTCCTCGACATGGCCGGCCAGGTTCATCCGGTCGATCTCCAGCAGCACCTTGCGGGCCAGGGAGTAGCCGTTGGAGTGCAGTCCGCTGGAGGCCATGGCGATGATCACATCGCCCGGACGGACACGATCGGGCCCGAGCACATTGTCGGCCTCGACGATGCCGACGCCGGTCGCGGAGATGTCGTAGTGGTCGGGTTCCATCAGCCCGGGGTGCTCGGCCGTCTCGCCGCCCAGCAACGCACAACCGGCCTGGACACAGCCTTCGGCGATGCCTGAGACGATCGCGCTGACCCGTTCCGGCACGGTGCGGCCGACGGCGATGTAGTCCTGCAGGAACAGGGGCTCGGCGCCACACACCACGAGGTCGTCGACCACCATGGCGACCAGGTCCAGCCCGACGGTGTCGTGCTTGTCCATGGCCTGGGCGACGGCGAGCTTGGTGCCCACGCCGTCGGTCGAGGCGGCGAGCACCGGCTCGCGGTATCCGCCGCGTAAGGCGAACAGCCCGGCGAAGCCGCCCAGGCCGCCGCGAACCTCCGGACGGGTCGCCTTGGCGGCGAGGGGTTTGAAGAGTTCGACAGCGCGGTCACCGGCTTCGATATCCACCCCGGCCGACGCGTACGAAATGCTGTTGTGTTCGGCGATGCCGTGCTGTTCGGCGCCCTTAGTCATCGCAAGCAAGGCTACCGCCCCGCTGTTGCGGCGGTACAGCGCAGGAGGTGTTAAGGACCCCTCAAGGAGGCCGGGACGACGACCTCAGGGCCTGCGCAGCGCCGATGCGTTGTCGTTGTCGGCCTGCAGCGGGACACCTGTGCGGGCCGCGGTGGCGAGCATGTGCTCGATGACGTTCTTGCCCAGTGCGGTCTCCCCGGGCAGTTCGATCGGGTAGTTCCCGTCGAAGCAGGCCGAGCACAGCCGGGTCGGCGGCTGTTCGGTGGCCGCGATCATGCCCTGCTGGGAGATGTAGCCCAGGCTGTCGGCGCCGATGGCGTGCCGGACCGCCTCCAGCATCTCGCCCTCGTGCTCGGCGGATGCCGCGTTGGCGATGAGCTCGGCCGGGGTGGCGAAGTCGATGCCGTAGAAGCAGGGCCAGCGCACCGGCGGTGAGGCGATCCGAACGTGGACCTCCAGAGCCCCGGCCTCACGCAACATGCGGACCAGGGCGCGCTGGGTGTTGCCCCGCACGATCGAATCGTCGACGACGATGAGCCGTTTGCCCCGGATCACCTCCCGCAGCGGGTTGAGCTTGAGCCGGATGCCGAGCTGCCGGATGGTCTGCGAGGGCTGGATGAAGGTGCGGCCCACGTAGGCGTTCTTCATCAGGCCCTGTCCGAACGGGATGCCCGATTCCTGGGCGTAGCCGACTGCGGCCGGGGTGCCTGATTCCGGGACGCCGATCACGAGGTCGGCGTCGATCGGGTGTTCCCGGGCCAGCCGGCGGCCGATGTCGACGCGCGTGGCGTGTACCGACCGGCCCACCAGTGTGCTGTCCGGGCGAGCGAGGTAGACGTACTCGAAGACGCAACCTTTGGGTTCGGGGTTGGCGAACCGGGTGGAGCGCACGCCGTCGGCGTCGATGGCCAGGAGTTCACCGGGCTCGATGTCGCGGACGAAGGAGGCCCCGACGATGTCGAGTGCGGCGGTTTCCGAGGCCACCACCCAGCCGCGGTCGAGCCGACCGAGGGCCAGCGGACGCACGCCGTGCGGGTCGCGCGCGGCGTAGAGGGTGTTCTCGTCCATGAAGGTCAGGCAGAAGGCTCCGCGCACCGTAGGCAGCAACTCCAGGGCAGCCTGCTCCAGCGTCGCGTCGGCCGCACCGTGGGCCAGGAGCGCACCGAGGATGTCGGAATCGGTGGTGGCCAGCATGTTTCCGGCGTGCTTCGTGTCGATCAGGCCGGCTGAGCGGGCCCGGGCGGCGAGTTCGGCGGTGTTGACCAGGTTGCCGTTGTGCCCGAGGGCGACGCCGGTGCCCGCTGCGGTGTTGCGGAACACCGGCTGGGCATTCTCCCAAGTGGTGGAGCCGGTGGTGGAGTAGCGACAGTGGCCGACGGCGACATGTCCCGGCATCGCGGCCAGGGTCTGCTCGTCGAACACCTGGCTTACCAGCCCGAGGTCTTTGAACACCAGAATCTGCGAGCCGTCGGAAACGGCGATGCCGGCGGCTTCCTGGCCGCGGTGCTGCAGCGCGTACAGGCCGTAGTAGGTGAGCTTGGCGACGTCTTCACCCGGGGCCCAGACCCCGAATACGCCGCATTCCTCGCGCGGTTCGTTCTCGTCGTCGAGTTGCTGGCCAGTCACGATAGGGCTGCTCCCGGGGCGGGCGGTTTGGTGACGTAACCGAGTCTACGGTCATCCCGGGTGTAGGACGGAATCCGATGCCGTGTCCGAAACGGAATTCGCTCGTTCGGGTGGCAAAGGGCCGGGTTTCGGATCGGAAAGGCCCAGGCGAACTTCCGTGGACCGGCCGGCAAATGACCGGTGCACGTCACAGTCGCCACGGATGGTGAGAAATGTCGCACTCCCGCGGCTCCAGCTAAGGCGGGCTCCGGAATGTCGCTGACGTCGGAGGGGCGGTCAGGAGCCCATGGCGTGGGCCATCGCGACCACGACCGGGCCGAGCAGCGGCAGCGCCACGTTGGAGAAGGCGTAGACGATGGTGTAGGCCATCAGCGGCGTGGCGTTGCCCGCGGCCTGCTGGACGGCGGTGACGCCGGGGGTCGAGCACTGCTGGCCGGTGATGGCGCCCAGCGCGAGCGGTGCCGGCAGGCGCATGACCTTCCACGCCACCAGCAGCGACACGGTCGCCGGTATCGCGGTCATCGCGATACCGGCGATGGGGAGGCCGATCCCGAACTGCTCGACCAGCGCCACCGCTTGCGGCCCCGACGACAATCCGACGGCGCAGATGAACACGGCCAGCCCGAGCGTCTTGATGACGTCGGCCGCATCCGAGTCGTACTGCCCGAACGTCGGCCGCTTCGAGCGAATCCAGCCGAACAGCAGACCCGTGAGCAGGCAACCCCCGCCGGTGCCGAGCGTGAGCGGGATGCTTCCGACCTGCCAGACCAGGCCCCCGATGAGGAAGCCGGCAACGATGCCAACCGAGATGAAGACGAGGTCGATCTTGACCGTCGGGTCGAGCCGGAACCCGACCCTGCCGACCACTCGGTCGAGGTCGCGGGAGGCGCCGACGAGGCGAACGATGTCGCCGTGCTGGATCACGGTCCCGTCGTTGACGGGGAGGTCCTGGTCGCCGCGGGTCACGCGCTGGAGGAACACGCCGCGACGGTCTTTCACGCTGACCTCGCGCTTGAACTGGCCGAGCGTCGTGGTCCGGTACTCACGGGAGGTGAACACCACCTCGGCCACATCGATGTCCATCGTGAGGTCGTCGCCTGCGACTTCCTCGCCGATGTTGTCGCGCACTCGCACGAGATTGTCGCGCAGGCCCACGACGAGAACTTCATCGTTTTCGGCCAGTTCGAGGTCGGGACGGAGTTCGAGAAGCTTGCCCGCCCTGGAGATCTGCTCGATGGCCGTGGCATCACCCAGGCCGTCCTGGACGCGCGCGACCGTCTGACCTGCCGCCGTCTCCACCCGATAGACGCGTCCGACGATGCGCGGTGCCGCCGGCGTGGCGGTGTCCTCATCCGCGCCTCCGCCGAGCTTCTTCCACAGTTTGGTCGCCTCGTCCCGCAGGGAGACACGCATGACGAGCGGAAAGATCTGACTGGACAGCAGCACGATGGTGATGAGCCCGCAGATGTAGGAGATCGAGTACGCGGTGCCCACATTGGCCTGCAGCGTCTCGATCTCGGATTCCGACAGCGGCAGCCTGGCGATCGCGTCGGCGGCCGTGCCCACCACGGCAGACTCGGTGGCTCCGCCGGCGAGCAGTCCGGCCGCGGTACCGACGTCCAGCCGCATCAGCAGGATCGCGGCGGCGGTGATGCCGAGGACCGACGCGATCTCGATGACCGTGAATGCGGCGTATTTCAGGCTTTGGCGATTGAGGCTGCCGACGAAAGTCGGCCCGGAGATGTAGCCGAGCGTGAAGATGAACAAGGCGAAGGCGATGGTCTTGACTTCGTCGTTCAGCTTGATGTCGCCGAGCATGCCGATCAGGATCGCGACGACCAGCGTTCCGGCCACGCCGCCGAGCGAGATCTTCCAGACGCGCACCTTGCCCACCGCGAACCCGATTGCCAGGCAGAGGAAGAGCGCGATCTCGGGCGTCGATTCCAGCGCGTAGACGATGCGGTCGATCACGGTCATCTCTCGCCCGCCCGCAGGAGTTCGCCATAGAGACACGCACGGACCATTGGGGGCGGCTCCTCTACTGTCGAGCGGTCATCGCCTGGTGGCCACGGCTTTACCGTGACTGAATCTATCGGGATCCCCCGCTGTACGCGGCGCAACCGCCGATTCCATTTCCGCTGGGGTACAGGAGTATCCGCAGATCATTCGGCATCGAGCCGTACCAGGGGCAGCCAGCGGGCCACCTCGCCGGCCCGCGATCCCGACATCTGTACGGCCACACCGGCCGCGTCGAGGTCGAGCAGTCCGGTGGCCAGCAGCAGCCAGGTGCGGGCATCCGTCTCCACGACATTGGGCGGGTTGCCCCGGGTGTGGCGCGGCCCTTCGATGCACTGCACCGCAACGAAAGGCGGGACCCTGACCTCGACGCTGGCGCCCGGCGCCAGCGCGGCGAGGGTGCGCGCGGTCAGGCGGACCGCCTCGGCCAATTCGGCGCGAGCGGGTTCGGCACGGGTGGGTTCGCGCAGCCACCCCGCCACGGCGGCGACCGCCGCCCTTGTCTTCTGCGGATCGACACTGCCTCGCGCGGCCATGACATAGAGTCTCGCAAAGTGTTTGCCGATCACCGTGATCCGCCGTACCGCACGGCCGGTGCGGTGCTGTTGCTGATCCTTGCGCTGGTGTTCGGGTTGATCGTCGGGCAGTTCCGGGGCGCATTCGAAGCCAAGACGCCCCTGACCCTGCTGGCCTCGCGGGCCGGCCTGGTCCTCGATCCGGGGTCCAAGGTGACCTACAACGGCGTCCCGATCGGCCGGGTGGGCGGGGTGAGCACCGACGGCGGGGACCCGCTGCGGGCGTTGGTGCGGCTCGACATCAACCCGAAGTACCTGGACCTGCTGCCGGCCAACGTGCAGACCTCGATACAGGCGACCACGGTTTTCGGAAACAAGTACGTGGCCTTCACCTCGCCGGAACATCCGAGTTCGCAACGGGTTTCGAGCTCCACACCGATCGACGTCACGGCGGTCACCACAGAGTTCAACACCTTGTTCGAGACCATCACGGCCATCTCCGAACAGGTCGACCCCATCAAGCTGAACCAGACCTTGTCGGCCACCGCCCAGGCGCTGACGGGTTTGGGCAGTGCGTTCGGGCAATCGCTGACCGACGGCAACACGATCCTCGACGATGTGAACCCGCGCATGCCCGCGCTGCGCCACGACATCGCCGCACTGGCCGACCTCGGCGAGCGCTATGCGGCGGCCGGACCCGACCTGTTCGACGGCCTGGCCGACGCCGCGCGCAGCGCCGGGACCTTCAACTCCCAGCGCGGCCACCTCGACGCCGCGCTGGTGGCGGCCGTCGGTTTCGCCGCGACCGGTTCCGACATCCTCGAGCGCGGCGGCCCGTACCTGCAGCGCGGCGCGCAGGACCTCATCCCGACGTCGAAGCTGTTCGACGCCTATCAGGGGCAGTTGTTCTGCACCATCCGCAACTACCACGACGTCGCGCCCGCCTTCTATGCGACGTTCGGCGGCGATAACGGATATTCGTTCGAAAGCACGGGGACCTTGTCGAGCTTCGGCGTGGGCAACACCTACGTGTATCCGGACAACCTCCCGCGGGTCAACGCCAAGGGCGGGCCCGAGGGCAAGCCCGGTTGCTGGAAGCCGATCACCAAGGACCTGTGGCCCGCGCCGTATCTGGTGATGGACACCGGCCTGTCGATCGCGCCTTACAACCACGTCGAGCTCGGCTCGCCGATATTCGTCGACTACGTCTGGGGGCGGCAGATCGGTGAGCCCACGATCAACCCGTGACGCCTTTACGATCTTGAGCCAGGGAGAGCTTCGCGCGATAAAGGGGACTCGTGAACGGTAGTGCCGATGCCTAAGCGCGCAGTACGAGCGAGCCCGCAACAGCCCGCAGCCTGGCCTCCCGCGCTGCCCGCCTGGCGCGCCCTCGGTCTTTCGCTCGCGCCGATCGGGGGTGCGGCGTTCAACGGGGTCGCCGGCTTGTGTGCCGCCGCGATAGCCGCGGTGTTGGTTTTCGCGTTCGCCCGGCTTCACCGGCATGCCCCGGATGCGGTGTCGACGGGCGATCTGGTCGCCTCCACCGTGGGCGCGGCCGCCGGGCGGTTCACCAGCCTGATCCAGCTGGCGGCGTACGTGTTGTTGGGCGTGGGTGCCGCGCTCACCCTCGCGCTGCAGCCATTGACCGGGGCACCGGATCTGGAGACTGCGCTGGCGGGCTGGTGGTGGCCGGGGTGGTCGGTGACCGTGGTGGTCATCGCGGGCGCGGTGGTGGCGTATCTGCCCACCCGGGCGGTGGGCGCGACGGCCGCTGCGCTGGCCGGCGTGGGCCTGCTGATCTTCTTCTACATGGCGCTGGCGATCGTGGCCCGAGTGTTCTCTGGCACGCCCCCGATGGAGTTCGGGCCGAGCCACGTCGATTCGGTTCTGCTCGCCACGGCTGCGGCCATACCGCTCGGCCTGGGGCTGGTGGGATTCGAGGCGGCGACGGTGGTCAGCGGACGCCTGGCGTCGGTGGCACGCCCAGTGGGCGCCGCGGTCGGCATCACCGCGCTCGGCGCGATCGCCCTGTTGCTGGCCGCCAACATCGGCTCGACCGGCGGTTTCCACACCACCGCCGTGAACCTCTCGCTGATCATCTCCCAGTTCTTCGCCGACGCCGGGTTCTATTGGTTCGCCACCGGGGCGTTGTGCGTGGGCTCTGCGGCGCTGCTGGCTCTGACGTGGGCGGCCACCCGCGTCGCGGGACGGTTGTTCGGCTCGGGGCCCGAGGTGGCGATCCTGGTTCCCGCGGTGATGTGTCTGCTCGCGGTGGCGTCCTGCCGGTTTCAGGAACATCTGGGCAGATTGCAGCTCACGGTCCCTGCACTACTTCTCCTCGTCGTCTATGTGGTTGTCACCGAGGCCAATTCGCGGGTCGAGGGATCAGCGGCCGCACAGCAGGCGCCGCGCCTGATCCTGGTGGTCGTCGTGGTGTGTGTGGTGCTGGTTCCGCTGCGGGTCACCGATTTCTCGGTGCCCGCGCTGGCGCCGCCGGCCGTCACCGCGGCGCTCCTGGCGGTGGCAGCGCTTTTGGCGCGGCTTGGTAGGCCAGTGCAGCCAGCGCACCTACCTCATTGATCGCCAGGTGGGTCAACACCGACGCGGCCAGGCTGCCCGAGCGTTGCGCGAACCGGCCGAACACCCATCCGGCGATCCCCGTGACCAGAACGGTCGGGATCACGGGCTGGCCCGCGGCGCGGGCGTCGGCGATGTGTGACAGCCCGAAGGCCGTGGCCTGCAACATCTGACCGCCTGCCGGGCCGAACGCCTCGGTGCCGACTTTGGACAGTGCGGCCCGGAAGGCGGCCTCTTCAGGCCAAACGGTCCCGAGCGGGATCCGCAGTGCCAACCATCGCCCCGGATTTCCGGGCAGCACCTTGTCGCGCATCTCGGTCCGCACCAACGGCACCGCCGAAGTCGCCGCGACACCCGCGCTCACCGCGGTCGCTGCGACCGCGCCCAGCCTCAGACCGGACCACAACGCCGGTGGGCGCAGCCCCGCACGCGCGCCCGTCGCGACCATCAGCAAGCTGCCCAGCGCGGCGCGTACCAGCGGCTGCCACCGGCCCGGTAGCCGGGGATCGACCAAGCCGTTCCACACGACCAGCCCCGTGGCCAGCCCCACCGCGTGAATCCGACCGGCCGCCATCAGAATTCGGGTCCGTCGTTGGCCTGGCTCTTTTCCAGCGCCACCCTGATGCGCTCGGTGTCCTCGGATGTCCACCCCTCGGGTGGCGCCACTGCCGCCCACCCGTCGAGCACCCAATGGCCGTAGTTGTGCCCGTGTCCGGCCGGAACGCTCGACGCGTTGGTGATGTCGGCGGCCACCTGCCAGAACGTGATGATCGGATACCAGCGCATCGAGGTCGTGCGGTCCCCGCCCGGCGGCTCGACCAGCCAATCCGGTTCGGAGAACAGCAGATCCGTCGACCACCAGATGATCGGATCGGATGGGTGCTGCAGGAACAGCACGCGGGTGCCCTCCCACGGCGCCGCGGCGTCGTCGGCGATCTCGGCCGCGCTGGCGGCCTCCGAGAACCGCACGGTGCGGCCGTTGTCGTAGCGGGGGCGCACTTGCGGCGTGCCCGGATCGCGACGCTCGGTCAGGCCCCGCCACAGCGGGCTGGCGTTGGGCGGGCCGACCCAGAGGACCGAGGAGAAGCCCATCCGGGAGATGTCGGGCAGCCAGCTGAACGCGCCCTGGCCGCCCATCGATCCGAGGCTCTCGCCGTAGAGCACCAGCTTCGGGCGGCGTTCGGGAGGCAGCTGCTCCCAACGCTCGTGGATCGCGTCGATCATCAGCCTGCCGATGTCCATGGATTTCTCCCGGTCGGCCATGAACGAAATCCAGCTCGGCAGATATGAATACTGCATACCGACCATCGCGGTGTCCCCGTTGTACATCATCTCCAGCGCCCGGGCGGCCACCGGGTTGACCCAGCCTGTGCCGGTGGTGGGGACGATGACCAGCAGCTGGCGGTCGAAGGCATGGGTGCGTTCGAGTTCGCTGAGCAGCACCGCAATTCGCTGATCCTCGGTTTCGGCGGTGTGCAGGCCGGCGTAAACGCGGATGGGTTCCTTGGCCGGCGCACCGTTGACCTCTTCGAGCTCGGCGGCACGCGGGCCGGTCGCGACGAAGTTGCGCCCCTGGAATCCCAGCGAGTCCCACGCCGCGAATGAGTCTGGGCTGCCAGACCTTTCACGTTCGGTCGGTTGGCTGACACCCTCTCGGGTGGTGGCGTCCTGTGGCTGGAAGACCCGGCTCGCGCCGGCCAGGAATCCGCGGTAGAGCACGCCGTTGACAAGGGTGATCACCAACACCACCACGATGGCGGTTCCGATGAACTGGGCCACCTCGCGGTGCAGGTGCCAGCGCCGGATGAACAATCTGGCCAGCGACCGCACGGCATCGCGCAGCATTCGCGCGGTTGCGATCAGTGCGGCGCCCACCGCCACCGCGATGATCAGGGTGCGCAGATAGCCGAGTGTGGCCGGACCTTCCATGCCCATCAACGCCGAGACCTGCCGTTGCCATGCCGCCGCGGGGATCAGCATCAGCACTCCGGCGATGGCCGTGCCCACCACGACGAATGCTTGCAGCCAGAACAACTGCTGCTTGGACGGTGGCCACCAGGCGCGTTTGCGTAACACGAAGCGGTACAGCGCATTTCCCAGCAGGACGCCGATGCCGTAGCCGATGGCGAAGTTGATGCCGCCGATCAGCCCGGCGAACAACCAGTCACGCGGCAGCAGCGACGGGGTCAGCGACAGGCAGAAGAACAGGGCTCCGACGGCGATGCCGACGAAGTCCAGTCGCACCAGGCTCCAGGCCCAGCGCAGCAGAGGATGACGTTCGTTGAGGTTTTTCGCCGTCACCCGAACAGCCCGGGCAGCACGCCCTCCGACGTGCTCCGTAGCTCCGCGAGGCTGATACTGAACTGGCCTTGGACCTCGATCGAGGGTTCGCCGCCTTCGGGGCCCTGGTCGACGACACCGACCCGGGTCACCGGCAGGTCCCTGGCCTCACACATCGCCCGGAACCGGCTCTCCTCGGTGCGGGGCACCGCGACGAGCACGCGGCCCGCAGACTCCGAGAACAGGAAGACAAACGGCGTCACGCCTTCTGGGAGGTCCTCCGGAAGGATGACCCGGCAACCGGTTTCACCGGCCAGCGCGGCCTCCACGACGGCCTGGATGAGCCCGCCCTCGGACAGGTCGTGGGCCGCGGAGATCAGGCCGTCACGCGACGCCGCGGTCAGCACTTCGGCCAGCAGCTTCTCGCGGGCCAGGTCCACCTTCGGCGGAACCCCGCCCAGGTGATCACCAGTGACCTGGGCCCAGACCGATCCGTCGAACTCGTCGTGGGTGTCGCCGAGCAGCAGCAGCGTCTCACCCGGTTCGGTGCCGAGAGACGTAGGGACACGTCGGCGCACATCTTCCAACACGCCGAGCACGCCGACCACCGGAGTGGGCAGGATCGCCGTCGAACCGGTCTGGTTGTAGAAGCTGACGTTGCCGCCGGTGACCGGAATGCCAAGGGCGGCACAGCCGTCGGCGAGCCCGCGGACGGCCTGGCTGAACTGCCACATCACGCCGGGGTCTTCGGGGGACCCGAAGTTGAGGCAGTTGGTCACAGCGACCGGGGTGGCGCCGGTGACCGCGACGTTGCGGTAGGCCTCGGCCAGCGCGAGCTGCGCACCGGTGTACGGGTCGAGCTGGGTGTAGCGGCCCGAGGCGTCGGTGGACACGGCGATGCCGCGGCCGGTCGTCTCGTCGATGCGCAGCACACCGCCGTCGGCGTGTTCGGCCAGCACGGTGTTGCCGCGCACGTAGCGGTCGTACTGCTCGGTGATGAACGCCCGGCTGCACAGGTGAGGGCTGCCGATCAGCGCCAGCAGCGTGGCCTTGAGCTCGTCACCGGTCTGCGGGCGGGGCAGCTTGGCCGAGGTGTCGGCGACCAGCGCGTCCTGGGTGTCGGGACGGGCCACCGGACGCTGGTAGACCGGGCCCTCGTGGGCCACGGTGCGGGGCGGGACATCGACCACGGTCTCGCCGCGCCAGGTGATCTGCAACCGGTCCCCGTCGGTGACCTCACCGATCACCGTGGCCAGCACTTCCCATTTGCGGCAGACGGCCATGAACGCGTCGACGTTCTCCGGCGTCACCACGGCGCACATGCGTTCCTGGGACTCGCTGGAGAGCACCTCGGCCGGGGTCATGTCCTTGGCCCGCAGCGGCACCTGATCCAGCTCGATGCGCATCCCACCGTCCCCGGCGGACGCGAGTTCGGATGTGGCACAGGACAATCCGGCTCCGCCAAGGTCCTGGATGCCGACCACCAGGCCGGCCGAGTACAGCTCGAGGCAACACTCGATGAGCACCTTCTCGGTGAACGGGTCGCCCACCTGAACGCTCGGGAGCTTCTTGCGGCCCGCACCGGATTCGTCGCCGCTGAAGGTGTCCGACGCCAGCACCGAGACACCGCCGATGCCGTCCAGGCCGGTGCGCGCACCGAACAGGATGATCTTGTTGCCGGTTCCCGAGGCGAACGCCAGGTGCAGATCCTCTTTGCGCAGCGCACCCACGCACAGCGCGTTGACCAGTGGGTTGCCGGCATAGGACGGGTCGAAGATCGTCTCGCCGCCGATGTTGGGCAGGCCCAGCGAGTTGCCGTAGCCGCCGACACCGCGCACCACACCGTCGAGCACGCGACGGGTGTCGGGGGCGTCGGCCGCGCCGAAGCGCAGCTGGTCCATGACAGCGACCGGGCGGGCACCCATCGCCATGATGTCGCGGACGATGCCGCCGACGCCGGTGGCCGCGCCCTGGTAGGGCTCGACGTAGGACGGGTGGTTGTGCGACTCGACCTTGAAGGTGACGGCCCAGCCGTCACCGATGTCGACGACGCCGGCGTTCTCGCCGATACCGGCCAGCATGCCGGCGCGCATCTCGTCGGTGGTGGTCTCACCGAAGTAGCGCAGGTGCACCTTCGAGGACTTGTAGGAGCAGTGTTCGCTCCACATCACCGAGTACATGGCCAGTTCGGCGTCGGTGGGGCGGCGGCCCAGGATCTCGCGAATCCGCTGGTACTCGTCGTCCTTGAGACCGAGTTCGCGGTACGGCTGGGGCTGATCGGGGGTGGCGGCTGCCCGCTCAACAGTGTCGGTGTCGTGGGTGAGCTCAGACGTCACGCCCACGAGTCTATCGTTGCCGATATTGCACGTCCGACCGGCGAAAGCTGACTGCGCCTCCACCTGCCCGCACGGCGGCATACTCAGCGGATGCGGAAGCTCGGCAGCAAGGGCCGTCTCGCCCGTCGGGCTTGGCGCTATGAACCCGCGATGCAGAAGGCGTTGCCCTCGGGGTCGGCGAGCACAACCCAGTTGAACTCCGGGCCGAAGCTGTGCCGACCGGTCTCGGCGGCCCCGAGTGCCACCAGCCGCGCCACCTCGGCCTCCATGTCTGCAGCATGGAAGTCGAGGTGGATCCGGTTCTTCCCCGGCGTCGGGTCCGGAACCTTCTGAAACCCCAGCCTCGGGCCGTCAGACCCTTGCAGCATGACGAATTCACCTGGCGCAAAGGCATTTACGTCACCACCCACGGCCTGCGCCCACCACTGGGCCAATGCGTCGGGATCGCTGCAGTCGAACGTGATCATCTCCACAGACAGTGCCATGGCGCCGACCCTAGATCAGGCCGGTGACAAAAACGCCCGCAATGCCGCCGCGTAGGCGGCCACATCGCCGGCACCCATGAACTCCCTGGCCGAATGCATCGCGAGTTGCGCCGCCCCGACGTCGACGGTGGGGATCCCGGTGCGTGCCGATGTCATGGGGCCGATGGTCGACCCGCACGGCAGATCGGCCCGGTGCTCGTAGCGCTGCAGCGGCACCCCGGCCTGATCGCAGGCCAGCGCGAACGCCGCCGCGGTCCGGCCGTCGGTGGCGTAGCGCAGATTGGGCTGCACTTTGAGCACGGGACCGGCGTTGACAGCGATCAGATGGCCCGGCTCGTGACGGTCCGGGTAGTTCGGGTGCGTCGCGTGCGCCATGTCCCCGGAGGCCACCATCGATCCGGCCAGCCGGCGCAGGAAGTCCTCCCGGGTACCGCCTGCGGCGAGCACGATGCGTTCCAGCACGGTCGGCAGCAGCTCGGACTGGGCGCCGTGATCCGACGTCGAGCCGACCTCCTCGTGGTCGAACAACGCCAGCACGGGGATGTGACCGACGGAATCGGCCGCCAGGAAACCCTCCAATCCCGCGTAGCAGGTGGCCTGGTTGTCCAGCCGGGGCGCGCTGACGAACTCCCCGTCGGCGCCCGTGACCGCCGACGGCGTCAGGTCGTGGGTCATCAGATCGAAGCCCAGCACGTCGCGCTCGTCGACCCCGGCCCGCTCGGCGACGAACCGCAGGAACGATCCGGGGCGTTCCCCCAGGCCCCACACCGCGTTGACGTGGCGCTGCGGGTCGGGGCTGACGCCCTTGCGGTCCTCGGAGAGGTGGATGGCGAGCTGAGGCACACGCAGGATCGGATCGTCGATCCGCACCAGCAGATGCTCGATCGTCGGACCCCGGCGCACCGAGAGGCGGCCGCTGATCCCGAGGTCGCGGTCCAGCCAGGAATTCAGCCAGGCCCCGCCATAGGGCTGCAGCGCGACCACCTGCCAGCCGGCGACGACGCGGTCAGGGTGCTGCTTGACCCTCAGATTCGGACTGTCGGTGTGGCCGCCGACCACCCGGAACGGCGCGGCCGGTTCGGTCCGCTCGGTATTCCACGCGACCAGCGAACCCGCCCGCACCGTGAAGAATCTTCCGCTCAGGCCCGATTCACCGCTCGCGGTGGCGGGCCAGCTGTCGGTCTCGGCCAGCTCGGTGAACCCCGCATCACGCAGACGCTGCGCCGCGGTGGCGCATACGTGAAACGGTGACGGCGAGGCATCGATGAATTCGCACATGCTCTGGGGGCTGGCTGCCATATCTCTATCTTGACCGGGTTTCCGCCGCGCGCCGCGTTAGGGTTCACGTTGTGCCCGCACCACAGCCCCAGCCGGTCCTGGCCCCGCTGACGCCGGCCGCCGTGTTCATGGTCATGACCATCGCCGAGGGCGGCGAACCGACGGTTCACGACACCCTGGCGGACATCTCAGGTCTGGTGCGCGCCATCGGCTTCCGTGACCCCACCAAGCACCTGTCGGCGATCGTGTCGATCGGGTCCGACGCCTGGGACCGCCTGTTCTCCGGTCCCCGCCCCGCCGAACTGCACCCGTTCGTCCCGTTGGAGGGCCCGCGTCACCGGGCCCCGGCAACTCCGGGTGATCTGCTGTTCCACCTGCGCGCCGAGTCCATGGACGTGTGCTTCGAACTCGCCACCAAATTCGCCGATGCGCTGGCGGGCGCGGTGACGATCGTCGACGAGGTGCACGGGTTCAAGTTCTTCGACAACCGGGATCTGCTCGGCTTTGTCGACGGCACCGAGAATCCGAACGGTTCGGTGGCCGCCAATGCCAGCCAGATCGGTGAGGAGGATCCCGATTTCGCCGGTGGCTGCTATGTGCACGTGCAGAAGTACACCCACGACATGAGCTCGTGGAATTCGCTGTCCACCGAGGAGCAGGAGCGGGTGATCGGCCGCACCAAACTCGACGACATCGAACTCGACGATGCGGTCAAACCTCCCAATTCGCACGTGGCGCTCAACGTGATCGAAGACGACGACGGCAACGAGCTCAAGATCATCCGGCACAACATGCCGTTCGGTGAGATCGGCAAGGGCGAATTCGGCACCTACTACATCGGTTATTCGCGCACACCCGCGGTCACCGAGCGGATGTTGACCAACATGTTCATCGGCGATCCGCCCGGAAACACCGATCGCATCCTGGATTTCTCCACCGCCGTCACCGGTGGCCTGTTCTTCACGCCCACGATCGACTTTCTGGATGATCCACCGCCGCTGCCGACCTCCCCCGACGAGGCGGCGGCAGCGGAATCTCCACCGGCTCAGGGCCACGACGGCTCGCTCGGCATCGGCAGTCTGAAAGGAATCCCGCAATGAACAACCTGTACCGCGAGCTCGCCCCGGTCACCGAGGCCGCCTGGGCCGAGATCGAACTCGAGGCAAGCCGGACCTTCAAGCGTCACATCGCCGGCCGCCGCGTGGTCGATGTCAGCGAGCCCGGCGGCCCGGTCACCGCGGCGATCAGTACGGGCCACCTGCTCGACGTCAGCTCGCCTGGTGACGGCGTGGTCGCCCACCTACGTGAAGCCAGGCCACTTGTGCGCCTGCGGGTTCCGTTCACGGTGTCGCGCACCGCGATTGACGATGTCGAGCGTGGCGCCCAGGACTCCGACTGGGATCCCGTCAAGGATGCCGCCAAGAAGCTGGCGTTCGTCGAGGACCGGGCGATCTTCGAGGGCTATCCCGCGGCTTCGATCGAAGGCATCCGCAGCTCCAGCTCCAACCCGGCGCTGGCCCTGCCCGACGACGCCCGCGAAATTCCGGACGTGATCGCCCAGGCTCTTTCGGAACTGCGCCTCGCCGGCGTCGACGGGCCGTACTCGGTGCTGCTCTCGGCCGAGACCTACACAAAGGTGAGTGAGACGACCGCGCACGGTTATCCGATCCGCGAGCACCTGAGCCGACTGGTGGACGGCGAGATCATCTGGGCGCCCGCGATCGACGGCGCGTTCGTGTTATCCACTCGCGGTGGGGATTTCGACCTGCAGCTGGGCACCGATGTCTCGATCGGCTACCTGTCCCACGATGCCGAGAGCGTGCAGCTGTACCTGCAGGAGACCCTGACGTTCCTGGCCTATACCGCCGAGGCCTCGGTCGCCCTCACCGCCTAGTTTCGCCCACCGCGAGCGCGCGTGTCGGTACGCCGGCCCGCCGCTCGCGTACCTCAGCGGTCGCTCGCGGTGCGATGCCCGTTAGGGCGGGGATACCAACGAGAACAATCGATCGTTGGTGCGTTGAACCAGAGTGGTATTGACCTTCCAGACCTCTTTTGCTTCATGTGAAGCAGGACCGGGTATCGACCACAGCACGTCGCAGGTCGTCAGATCCACACCTGCTACTAGTCCGTTGCCCTCGTCGCGCGCAACGGCAACTTCTCCGTCAGAGCCGATGTAGTACGTCCAAAGGCTTTCGCCGTGGCAGGTTTTGCCGGCCTCACCAGTTCGTAGATCAAATTGCTCCCACACTCGGTGATCGGCGTCCGATGCAACGAAGAATCGAGATCCGATCAGACGGGCGTACGGGGAAGGCACTGACGGGGGCAGCTCGAGAAGCTGTTGCCCTTCGACGGTAAGGACGAGGTCTCTTGCCTTCGACCCGACAATTGGCACGTCGAGGGACCGGGTCTCTAAGGTGCCCGTGGTCGCCGGTTCACCGAGTTTGTTGCCACCGCTATCAAAGAAAGCAACTCGCTCGGCCGTGTAGTCGCCTGCCGTGGTGTACTCGTACCCGAAGCCGCCCGGATAGACGACCGCCCTGCCTAATTGAACGCCGTCCGGCATCACCGGTTTCACGACTTTGCCGTCGGCCACAGAGAACACGAGATCGGCGACCTTGCCAGTGCCCTGGACTGCAAGAACGGACGGAATGCTGTCGAGATGCCGCACAGTGAATTGCGAGGTTAAATTTCCATCGCCTGGTACGAACCAGGTCAATTCACCATGCGGACCGACGCCATACACACCCTTATTCGCAACCGACGCGATTGCATAGTCGGCAAATTGCTCGAGATTCGGTTGGCCCTGCGGACCAGCGACGCGCAGATCCGTCGGGCCGTCGAAAACTAGTTCGCCGGACGTGGTATCGACGACCCAAGCCGTTGACGGCAGGTTGGGGCCAGAGTTCTGCCGAACACAAAGCACCTTCGGCGGCCCATTGACGAAACAATTGAAATCCGTTGCGCCGTCTGCTGGGCCAAGCCGCACCGGCCCGAACATCCGCTTACCGCTAGACACATCGAGGCCGAGCAGCAACCAACCCTCATCGGTAATCCCTAGGAATACACCCAGGTCATCAATGTTCCCTACCGGCCGCACCACAGTTCCGGGCGCTAGCCCGAGGTCGCCTACAGTGACTGTCCACCCAGGCACCGGCTGTTGGCGCATCGACGACGACAACAGCGTCTGTTGCGGCAAGTTGGGCGCAATCGGCTCGGATTGCGGGTTTCCCTCTGTCGCTTTGCCGCCACAGCCCACTACGGCCAGGAGGACAACGATCACTACTGATAGCCGCCAATACGGCGAGGGCAGCACGTGCCTTGACATCATCCGCGCACTCATGCAGCTGCCTTGAGCCGCTCCACCGCGCGGCCGTCGGCGAGTTCCTCGCGGTGTTCGGGATGCTCCCAGTAGAAGCGCACCAATTGCCGCAATTCGCTACCCCCAGGCGTGTACCAATCAGACGGAAGCGTTCGGACCGTACCGTCGGTGGTCGTGATGTACGTCGTTCCGGTGGGCTTGCGACCATTCCGTGGACGGTCCGCAACTTCCGCCAGTTCGTTCCAGGAGCGCCGCGCTGTGGACATCGTGTTTCCTATCTCGATGCCTTCGAAACTCATTCGTAGACAGCTCATTCCACGTTGCCTGAGGATCTGACGCACGCTGAACACTCCGACAAGAACTCCAGCAGCGGAAATGAATATGAAGTATCTCTCGTCTCCGCTAGGTACCGGGATACTCAGCATGCCAAGGGGCGCGAACACCGCGTAGACAACCATCGCAAGGAACACAGCGACCGTCGACGACATGAGACAACGGTCAACACGGGAATCCGGCCTGAAGGTGGTGCTACCAGTCCGACAAGCGGCACGTGGCACGACATTGCGAGAAGCGACGATCACCAGCATCGCAACCAGACCCAGAGCGAACACTGCGAACCCCAAAGCCACTACCGCCGACAGCAACTCCCCGCGCTGGAGGAATATGACCGTCCAAATGACGCAAAACACTCCGAAAGGGCCAAAAAGGACAGACAGATATCCGACTGCGATGGAAGATTTCATGGCGCGCACATCACGTTCCCGACGAGCTTCCCAACGTAGCCAAAAACGAATCCACCCGCCGCATTTCCACCCATCGCAGCGAGCGGACCGACACCCGGTATCGCACCTACCGCGACAGTGGTGGCCAAACCTCCGGCCAATCCGATTCCACCGGACCAGGCGGCGACACATTTCTCGTACGCGGAATCGCCCATATATACCCCGAGAGCCATCTGCGCGATGCCCATTGCCGGGCCGCCCCACTTTGCGCCTGCCTTCAGCCCATCAAGGACGTGTGGGCTGATCCCTTGGATGCCCGCGCCTGCCTTTACCTCCAGCCCCGAAAGCGCACCGCCTGTCAACGTCGGTATGGGATCTTGGAAAAACGAATCCGGCAGCACCGCATATTTTTTGTCTGCCGTCAGACAGTCGCCGGATCGGGTTCCATCCGGGTTCTGGGAGATGGTCATGTGCGTGCCATCAGCCCACGTCACCTCAGTGGTTTTTCCGCCGTCCTGACGGGGAGTGGTAGTCGTGTCGGATATCCAATTACCGTTCTTGTCGAGATGGAGGACTCGGAGGGTCCCGATCGGGTAGTCCATCTGGCTCGGCAAGTCTTCTAGGTACTCCGTTGCGATCTGCTGACTGCCGTCAAGCATCGTGTACGTCGTGACCTCATTGCCCCGTGGGTCTTTCGTATGAGTTACTTCGCGAACAGTCGTTGCCATGTCCTGGGCGCGCGCTATCTCTTGGAATTTCCTACCCTCTTCGGTCTCAGGGTTCGGCACGTCGTCAGCCGGGGGAGGTGGTAGAATTTTGGGCGGTCCCTCGACCATTTGCCCGAATGGGGCCCCTTTGCTGGCCCTTACCGCGAGCAGCCTTCCCCTCGTTGCACCATCGGCTTCATCTACCGCCACGAGTAGTCGATTGACTTCGCTTTGCGCGGCCTCAGCCTGCTTCTGGAGTTTCGCAGCTTTTTCGGCTGACATTTCCGCCGGGTCGATCAAGACAACCCACTGGTCAGTGACATGGAGTTCACTTGCGTCAATCTCGTCAGCCTTGGCAAGCAAACCCTGGCGGGCAGCGCCAATCCACGCACTGCCGCTCTGCAATGCGCCTCCGAAGTCCTCGGTGTAATCCTTGAACGCCGAAGCTCTGTCGGTTGCTTTTACGAACATGTCCGCAGCAGCATCGTGGGCTTTGCCGGCCCACCCTCGCGACTCAGGCATCCGATCGATGCGGTCGTCGAGGTTGCGGACCGCTGTGTAAAAGGACTCTCCTGCGGCCTTGATCGAAGCCCCGGCAGGATCCAGCGATTGAGGGTTCCAGCTTTGTAGCCGGGAACGCGACGGCAACACTCAGAACAGTCCTTTGAAGCTAGTGGCGAGTGCCGCGTCGTCCACTTCATACCGGTCACCGGCGCCACGGACGGCTCGGCCCATAGCACCGATATCGTTCGCGATGTCAGTGGCCACCAGGCCCAGATGCTCGCCTACCAGGCGTGCCGCCCACTGTGTTTCGGATCCAGGCAGTCCGTCCGCACTGGTGGTCGCGGTTTTGCCGACATCCAGCCCGCTGATTTCAGCAGACACTGCATCCACCTGTGCAGCAAAGCTGCGCAACACGTCCGGATCGACTAACACCGCGCCCCCAAGGATGTTTCAAGCCAGCGATGCTTCGCTAGCACACCAATGTCGCGATTGAATCTAACACCGCGTGCGTGGGAGTCACCGCACCGAATTAGAGCGTGAAGGTCAGACCGAAAGAACCGCGTCCAGCGCGGAGTAGAACAGTCCGAGCCCGTCATCGGACGGACCGGTCAATGCCTCGGTGGCATGTTCGGGGTGCGGCATCAGGCCGACGACGCGGCGGTTGGCCGAGCACACGCCCGCGATGCCGCGCATCGAGCCGTTGAGGTTCTCGCGATAGCGGAACACCACGCGGTCCTCGCCCTCGAGTTCGTCGAGCACGGCTTCGGAGGCGACATAGCGGCCCTCCCCCGATTTCAACGGGATCAAAAGGTCCGCGCCGGCGTCGTACCGGGTCGTCCACGCCGTGGTGCTCGACGCCACTTCCAGCCACACATCACGGCAGATGAAATGCAGGCCGGCGTTCCGTGTCAAGGCGCCGGGCAGCAAGCCGGCCTCGCACAGCACCTGAAAGCCGTTGCAGATACCCAGCACCGGCATGCCGCGACCGGCAGATTCGACGACCGAGCCCATGACGGGTGCGAACTTCGCGATCGCACCGCAGCGCAGGTAGTCGCCGTAGGAGAAACCGCCAGGGACGACGACTGCGTCCACGCCCTTGAGGTCGGCATCGGCGTGCCACAGGCTGACCGCCTCGGCCCCGGCCAGCCGGACCGCACGGGCCGCGTCGACGTCGTCGAGCGTCCCTGGGAAGGTGATCACCCCGACACGGGTGGTCACACGCCCTCCCGGCTCACCGAGAAGTCCTCGATAACAGTGTTGGCCAGCAGAGATTCCGCGATCTCGGCCAGGGTTTCGTCGGCTACGGAGTCGTCGACTTCGAGCTCGAAACGCTTGCCCTGACGGACGTCCGAGATGCCACCATGTCCGAGCCGACCAAGTGCCCCGACGATCGCCTGACCCTGCGGGTCGAGGATCTCCGCCTTGGGCATGACGTGCACAACCACCTTTGCCACGGCGCACACTCTACCGGCACGACCCTATGTAGGCCGTGCACAGTGGGTCGGTCAGCGCATCGAGCACCCGGCGATCCGCCGGCGCCGACCACGCGACCCGTGGCGGTGTGCTCGACCACATGGCCAGCTCGACCACGGTGCTGTTGCGCGGATCGGCGATCAGGTACTGGTGCAGGACCCGGGTATTGCCGAAGTTGATGGCCGCCGCGAGCCTCCCGGGCCGATCGGTGGTGATCGACGTCCCGGCCCCCGGGCAGCTGCGCAACGCGCCGGCCGCCCCCTGAACCACCGCCAGGGCTGTCTGACCGCCCTGCCACGTCTCCCCGCGCCAGTGGATGACCTGGACGCGCAGTTGCCAGTCCCCGTCGGGCTGCCCGACCTCCGATCGCGCCGCCACGGCGTACTCGCGCGGATCCCCCGGTATCGGCGGCGACGCGCATTCCTCTTCGAAGCGGAAGCGTGGAGCGGTCGCGGTCACCGCCAAACCGGCCAGCCCGGGCCAGTGGTACTGCCGGTCCAACGGAAGGTTCGACGTGGCGATCCACGCCGAATCCGGGATGCGGTCACACAGGGGCGGACAGTCGGCGCCGGGGTCCGGCCAGGCTGAAGGGGGCGCTGCGGCCAGCCCGCAGAGCACGAATGACATCGCCACGATCACCCGCCATATCCCCACCGAGCGCCACAATATAGGTATGCAACTCACGCATTTCGGACATTCGTGCCTACTGGCCAGCATTTCGGAAACCACCGTGCTGTTCGACCCGGGAAACTTCTCGCACGGTTTCGAAGGCATCACCGGCTTGTCGGCCATCCTGATCACCCACCAGCACCCTGACCACGTCGATACCGCCCGACTGCCCGCGCTGATCGCCGCCAACCCCCAGGCCGCGCTGTATGCCGATCCGCAGACCGCGGCCCAGTTGGGTGAGCCCTGGCGGGCCGTGCATCCCGGTGACGAGTTCCGGATCGGCGCACTCAACGTACGAGGGGCCGGCGGCAAGCACGCGGTGATCCACCCGGAAATCCCTGTGATCGACAATATTTCGTACCTGCTGGGCGACGACGAACATCCGGCACGGCTCATGCACCCGGGTGACGCCCTGTTCGTCCCCGGCGAACCGGTCGACGTGCTGGCCACGCCGGCAGCCGCACCGTGGATGAAAATCTCTGAGGCCGTGGACTTCCTGCGCGCGGTGGCTCCGACGCGGGCCGTGCCCATCCATCAGGGCATCGTCGAGCCGAATGCGCGGGGGATCTATTACGGGCGGCTGGCCGAGATGACGAACACCGATTTCCAGGTGCTGTCCGAGGAGAACGGCACCGAATTTTGATGCACGGCTCGGCCGTGGGCTTCTGACCGCGAGCAGTTCTCAGGCGATATCCGCGGCCGCACCCCGTCCGGCCGCGCGCCCGGAGAAGATGCAGCCGCCGAGGAAGGTCCCCTCCAGCGACCGGTAACCGTGCACCCCTCCTCCGCCGAACCCGGCCGCCTCGCCTGCGGCGTAGAGGCCGGGGAATACGGCACCGTCGGATTTGAGTACCCGTGAGTCCAAGTCGGTTTCCAACCCGCCCAAGGACTTTCGGGTCAGGATGTGCAGTTTGACGGCGATCAGGGGACCCGCCTTCGGGTCGGTCAGCCGGTGCGGGGCGACGACGCGGGTGAACCGGTCACCGAGGTAGCCGCGGGCCGCCCGAATCGCGGTGACCTGCCCGTCCTTGGTGAACTTGTTGACCACCTCGCGGTCTCGCGCGGTCACCTCGGCCGCCACCGTGGCGTAGTCGATTTCGGCCACATCCGGCACATCGTTCATCGCGGCCACCAGTTCGCGCAGCGAGCGTGCGCTGACGAAGTCGACGCCGCGGTCGACGAATGCCTGTACGGGCGCCGGCGCACCGGGGCGTACTCGCGCCAGCACATCACGCACACTGCGCGACGTGAGGTCGGGGTTCTGCTCCTGGCCGGACAGCGCGAACTCCTTGGCAATGATCCGCGCGTTGAGGATGAACCAGGTGTAATCCTGCCCGGTGCGGCAGATGTGTTCGAGCGTCCCGAGGGTGTCGAACCCGGGGTACAGCGGCCCGGGCAGCCGTTTCCCGTTGGCATCCAACCACAATGAGGATGGGCCCGGCAGAATGCGGATCCCGTGGTCGGGCCAGATCGGATCGTAGTTGGTGATGCCTTCGGTGTAGTGCCACATCCGGTCGCTGTTGATGACGTGAGCACCGGCGGTCTCGGAGATGCCGATCATGCGGCCGTCGACGTGGGCAGGCACGCCGCTGAGCAATTGCTCGGGCACCCGTCCCATGCGCGCCGGCCAATTCTTGCGGACGAGATCGTGATTGCCGCCGATGCCGCCGCTGGCCACGATCACCGCGGATGCGCGGAACTCGAACTCTCCGACGACGTTCCGTGACGACGGCGCGCCGCGAGGCGCATCGGACGGCTCAAGTACCGCACCCCGTACCCCGACGACGGCGCCCTCGGAGACGATGAGTTCATCGACCCGGTGTCGATGCGCGAACCGCACTCGGGGCTCATCCGACAACCGGCGGGCGAAGACGTCGACGATGGCCGGGCCGGTCCCCCAGGTGATGTGAAAGCGCGGCACCGAATTGCCGTGGCCCAGTGCGCCGTAACCGCCCCGCTCGGCCCATCCGACCAACGGGAAGGTCTGCAATCCCCGGGCGCGCAGCCAGCTGCGCTTCTCGCCTGCGGCGAAGTCGACGTAGGCATGAGCCCACTCGCGGGGCCAGTGGTCTTCGGGCCGGTCGAAGCCTGCGGTGCCCAACCAGTCCTGCAGGGCCAGTTCCTGACTGTCACGTATACCGAGCCTGCGCTGTTCGGGACTGTCGACGAAGAACAGGCCGCCGAAGGACCAGAAGGCCTGCCCTCCGAGGTTGGCGGCATTCTCCTGATCCAGGACGAGCACACGGAGCCCCTGGCCATGGTTTCCGGTTCGGTCGGCGTGCTCCACCAGTTCGCACGCGGCGACCAGTCCGGCCAGACCCGCCCCCACGACAATGACATCGGCGTCTGCCATGAGACGCAAGACTAGCCCTAGTCAGGCGGCGTCGGTCAGTACCGCAAGGCCTTGCCATCGATAGACCGTGGGCACGCAGCGGTGCAGCAAAGCCAGGTCTATCGCGTCCAGCATCGCCTGGCGCGGGCCGGGCCTGCGCAGATGCCGTGCGGCGACCGCGACGCGCACCGTCCCCTCGCGACGCGCCGTCCGTTCGGCCGCGAGCACCACGGTGCGGCACCACCATGGCTCCGACAGGAATCCTTCTCCGATGCCCACCACCCGGGCGCGGGTCGTGGTCTGACGGACCAGGTCGGTGATGCCGTTGAGGTCAGCGAGCAAACGAAAGCCGTTGCGCGGCAATGCGGTCACCGTGCCCTGCGATACCGTCCAGCCGGGAGCGGCGAACAACCTGGTGCGCAACCCGAGGTGTTCGAGGACCCGGTCGGCGCCCATCAGCCTCAGGTTGGCCTCATGGGCGGGCAACGAGGCGAACTCGCCGCGCCGCTTCTTGGTGGCCGCCTCGTCGTAGCCGTGCAGGACAACGGCGTCGCCGCCGGTGCGGCGTTGCGCCACCCAGTCCACGGTGTGGGCGTCCCGGTCCAACCGGTAGCCGCCCTTGAGCCGCGGTGCCACCATCAACGACGCGGGAACGCCACGGGCATCGAGCTCGGCGCAGAACGCCACGACATCGGCCAGCGTGCGGTCGCTGATCTGCGATATCGAGACGATGAGTTGTCCGGTCACGCTGCCAGTGTGGCAACGTCACATGTCGGGACGGTGTCGAACACTCTGACGCAGAATGTCCATTCGGCCAGAGCCGTCGGTCAGGCGGGCAGGACGGCCTCGATGGCCGCGATGACCTCGGGTGCATCCGGCTCGGTGCGGGGCCGGAACCGGTTGGCCACCGTGCCGCCCGGGGCGAGCAGGAACTTCTCGAAGTTCCACTGGATGTCCCCGGCCTCGCCGGCCGCGTCGGCGGCCTGGGTGAGCTCGGCGTAGAGCGGGTGGCGGTCGACGCCGTTGACGTCGGTTTTGGCGAGCAACGGGAACGTCACGCCATAGTTGGTCGAGCAGAAGGTCTGGATCTCCTCCGCGCTGCCCGGCTCCTGGCCCATGAACTGGTTGCAGGGCACGCCGACGACGGTCAGCCCGCGCGGGCCGTATTCCTGGGCGAGCTTCTCCAGCGCGGTGTACTGCGGCGTCAGCCCGCATTTGGAGGCTACGTTGACCACCAGGACTGCGCCGGTGGCCAATTCGGCCAAAGTTGTCGGCTTGCCATCGAGAGTGGTCAGCGGGATGTCGTTGAGGCTCATCGCCCCGACGCTACCGGACCTACTTGTCGAACAGGATCTCGGCCAAACTCTCCACCTTGGCGATCGGATCGCCCGCGGTGTCGATCGCATCGTTGAGCCACAGCATCGAAAAACCGTGCACCAGAGACCAAGCGGCAAGCGCGGCACTCGCCGGATCAGCGGCCGCCTTGGGGTCGGTCAGTGTGCCGACGCCGCGGTTCAGTTCGGCGCCGGCGGCCGAGGCTGCGGCGACCAGTTCAGCGTCGGTGTCGTCGTAGAGCGACTTGTCGAACATCACCTCGTAGTGGCCGGGGTGGTCGAGGGCAAAGCGCACGTAGGCCTTCGCGGCGTCGATGAATTGCGGGCGGGCCCCGGTCAGTGCGGCGGCCAGGAGCCGGAATCCTTCGGTGGCCAGTGCGGTGAACAGCCCGCGCCGGTCGGTGAAATGGTGGGCGGGCGCCGCGTGTGACACGCCTGCGGCCCGCGCGAGCTCGCGCAGCGAGATGCCGTCGGCGCCGCGCTCGGCCACCAGCGTGGCGGCCTGAGCGAGAATCACGGCCTTCAGGTCGCCATGGTGATAGCCCATGCGCGTCATCTTATCCCCACATCTTGACAGCGCCTAGATCATGCGGATGTCGATGACCACGCGATCAAGCGTTCGGACCGCCGAAGAGGCTGTCTACCTGGCCGCTGCCGTAATTGTCGCGGTCGGCGGCGGCTAGCAACCAGGCGTACTGGAACGCGGCTTCCTTCCACCGCTCGTATCGTCCCGACAGGCCGCCGTGGCCGGCCACCATCTCGGTCTTCAGCAGGACGGGATGCCCGTCCGTCTTCGTATGCCGCAGAGCGGCAACCCATTTGGCCGGTTCGACGTAATACACCCGAGTGTCGTTGAGCGAGGTCATCGCCAGGATCGCGGGATAGTCCTGCGCCGCCACATTCTCATACGGCGTGTAGGACTTCATGTAGCGGTAAACCTCGGGGTCCTCCAACGGATTTCCCCATTCGTCCCACTCGGTCACGGTCAGCGGCAACGACGGATCCAGAATGGTCGTCAAAGCATCGACGAACGGGACCTGAGCCAGGATCCCCGCGAACAACTCCGGCGCCATGTTGGCCACCGCACCCATCAGCAACCCGCCGGCACTGCCCCCGAGCGCCACCAGATTCTGCGGGCGGGTAACCCCGCTCTCGACGAGATGCCTTGCTGCCGCGATGAAATCGGTGAAGGTGTTGGTCTTCTCCAGCAGCTTGCCGTGCTCGTACCACGGCCGCCCCAGCTCGCCGCCGCCGCGCACGTGCGCGATCACGAACACCATGCCCCGGTCCAGTAATGACAACCGCGCGATGGAGAACCGTGGATCCTCACACGATTCGTAGGCACCGTAGCCGTAGATCAGCGCAGGCGCCGGAAACTGCAACCCGGCCCGATGGATGATCGACACCGGGATTCGCGCCCCGTCAGGTGCGGTGGCCCAATCGCGGCGCTCCACATAGTCTTCCGGCCGGTAGCCACCCAGCACCGGCTGCTCGCGCAGCAGGGTGCGCTCGCCCGTCGCCAGGTCCAGGTCGTAGATCCGCGCAGGAGTGATGAACGACGTGGCGCCGATCCGCAGCTTCGGTGTGGACCAGTTCGGATTCCCGCCCATTCCCGCGGCGGTCAACTCGGAGTCGAAGGTCAGCTCTTCGCGACTGCCGTAGCCCTCGTCGGTGAGCCGCCACAGCGCCATCTTCGGCAATGCCTCACTGCGGTAGCTGATCACCAGGAAGCCGTCGAATGCGTCGACGCCGTCCAATCGCACATCCGCACGATGCTCGATCAGCGTCCGGAAGTCGCTGGGGTCGCTGACCGGAGCGTCCACCAGCATGAAGTTCTCGGCACCGTCGTTGTGCAGGATCAGGAACCGGTCCTCGCCCCCGACCACGGCGTGCTCGACCGAATACTCCACCAGGTCGCGGCGCTCCCATACGGTGGTGAGCTCGGCGGTCGGATCGTTCGCGTCGACATATCGGACCTCGGTGGTGACCGCGCTGCCCGAGGCGACGAACAAGTATTTGTCGCTGCGGCTACGGCCGATCGCGACCCAGAACCGTTCGTCGGGTTCGTGATACACCTTCTCGGCGGCCAGACCAGAAGCCAGGCGGTGCCGCCACACCGTGTCCGGCCGCCAGGCTTCGTCGACGGTGGTGTAGTAGAACGTGCGGCTGTCGGCCGCCCAGGTGCCACCGGCGCCGATGCCGACGATCGTGTCGTCGTACAGCTCACCGGTGCGTAGATCCTTGAACCTCAAGGTGTAGCGTTCGTCGCCCTTGACGTCGACCGAGAAGGCCAGAATGTTGCCGTCCAGGCTGACCGTGGCCGCGCCGAGCGAGAAGTATTCGTGGCCGTCGGCCTCTACGTTCTCGTCGAGGAGAATCTGCTCGCCGGGAATCTCACCCTCGCCGAGTTCGGGCGGCGTCCAGTCGTCCGGATCGCCGATCGGGCACCGGCAGTGCACCGCGTACTGCTTGCCCTCGAAGGAGCGCGCGTAGTACCACCATCCGGCCCGGCGCATCGGCACCGACAGGTCGGTTTCCTTGGTACGGGCCTTGATCTCGTCGAAGATCTTCTGCCGCAACGGCTCCAGATGAGCGGTCGCATCGTCGGTGTACGCGTTCTCGGCCTCCAGGTGCGCGATCACCTCCGGATCGTCCTTGTCGCGCAACCACTCATAGGGGTCGATGAACACGTCGCCGTGATGCTCGCGGCGGTGGTTGCCCCGCTTGGCCACGGGCGGCTTCACGGACCCGGTCATGCGCCGATCCAATCTTCGAATCGCAGACCCGAAATCCGTTCGTATGCCTCGATGTAACGGTCACGGGTGGCAGTCACGATGGCCTCGGGAAGCGGTGGCGGCGCAGTGTCACCGTGCCGGTCCCAGCCGGAGTCCGGACCGGTCAGCCAGTTGCGGACGAACTGCTTGTCGAAACTGTCCTGTACCACGCCCGGTTGGTACGTTTCGGCGCGCCAGTACCGGGACGAATCCGGGGTGAAGACCTCATCGGCCAGCACCACGTTGCCGTCCGGATCGACTCCGAACTCAAATTTGGTGTCGGCGATGATGATGCCCTTGGTCAGCGCGTGGTCCGCACCTTGCAGGTAGGTCTGCAGCGTGCGTTCCTTCAATTGATCGGCCAGCTCCGCACCCACGAGGTCGATGACGGCGGCGAATGCGATGTTCTCGTCGTGTTCGCCGATGTCGGCCTTGGTGGCGGGGGTGAACAGCGGCTCGTCGAACTTGCTGGCCTCACCGAGCCCGGCAGGCAGCGGGATACCGCACACCGAACCCGACGCCTGGTAGTCGAGCAGCCCGGAGCCGGTCAGGTAGCCACGGGCCACGCACTCAACGGGCAGCATCTTGAGTCGGCGTACCACCAGGGCACGCCCCAGCACCTCTGCGGGGATGCGCTCGTCGTCTGGCGGACCGGCCAGGTGATTCGGCGCGCTGATCAGATCGAAGAAGAACACGCTCATGGCCGTCAGGATCCGGCCCTTGTCCGGGATCTGTGAGTCCAGGACATGGTCATAGGCCGAGATACGGTCGGTTGCCACGAAGAGCAGATGGTCGTCGTCGATGCGGTACAACTCGCGGACCTTGCCGCTGGCCAGGTGCTGGTAGTCGGACAGAGCGGGGCGCATTGGGCCACCCTATGTGTTGGGATCGGTTTCATGAGATCGCGGTACCTGCCCTATGCCAGCAGACCGGGCCGCTTGTTGGCGCAGTTGTTCAGCGACGTGGCCGTCATCACCTGGACCGCGGTCTGGGTATTGGTCGGGGTGGCCGTGCATTCGGCCGTGTCGACCATTGCCGAGGTCGGCAGGCAGGTCCAGAGCGGCGCCGACGGGGTCGCCGACAACCTCGCTTCCGCTGGTGACAGCACCGATCACGTTCCGCTGATCGGCGACACGCTGAGCACGCCGTTGCGCGCCGCGAGCGAGGCGGCCCTGGACATCGCGGGTGCGGGCGCCAACCTGGACAGCACGGCCAGCTGGCTGGCCTGGGTGCTGGCCCTGGCCGTGGCCGCGGCACCGATCTTGTTCGTGGCGATGCCGTGGCTCTATCTGCGCGTTAGGTTTTTCCGGCGCAAGTGGACGGCCATCACCCTGGCCTCGACGGCGGCCGGGGAACAACTGCTGGCGCTGAGGGCGCTGGCCAACCGGCCGCTGGCCAAGCTGACCGCGGTGTCCGACGACCCGGTCGGTGCGTGGCGCAGTCAGGATCAGCAGGCCATTCGCGGCCTGGCCGCCCTCGAACTGCGCTCCGCCGGCATGCGCCTCCGCCGCATCGAGTGACAACCCGTGATTTGTGTGCGTTTAGCGGCGCCCACCGCCGGTGAACGCACACAAATCACAGGGGTGGGAACCGTTTGGCGGCGCAACCACGTCCAAACTTCGTGCTCGACGACTATCTGCGTGACCACGACGGCGTGATAACCCTGGCTCAGGCCAAGCAGGCCGGCCTGAGCCAAGACGCGGTCAATCGCAGAGTCCGCTCCGGGAAATGGCTGCGCTGCTCGCCTGGGGTGTACTTCGCCGATGATCGTCAGTTCACCGATTCAGCCCGGATCAGGGCCGCGGTGTGGTCACTCGGTCCCCACGCGACGGCCACTGGGCTGGCAGCAGCTTGGTGGCACAGCGTGACGAAGTACCCGCCCGAGTTGGTCGAGGTCACGGTCCCCAGGGACAGCCACCATCCTCGCCGGTACGGCACCAAACTGCGCCGGCGTGATCTCGACCCCACAGACATCGTCGAACGCAGGGGTCTGCGGGTGACGGCGCTGCCGCTGACGGTCGTGGAGGCCGCGGCCCGGCGGGGCGGCGGCGCAAAGCTGATGGACAGCGCGTTGCAACGCCACACTGAACTGGGCGACCTGTGGCGCGCGCACCTGCGCAACAAGGGCAGGCACGGCTCGCCTGCCGCCCGCAGGTTGCTGATCGCCGCGGCGGACGGAGCACGCTCCGAAGCGGAACGAATGCTGATCAAGCTGCTCAGGGAAGCCCGGATCACCGGATGGAAGGCCAACTACCGCCTGGGCCGATACGTGATCGACGTTGCCTTCCGCGCCTACAAGCTCGCGATCGAGACCGACGGCTGGGCGTTCCACAGCGATCAGGAGGATTTCCAGAAAGATCGGGTCAAGCAGAACGAGATCGCGCTGATGGGCTGGCAGGTGCTGCGGTTCACCTGGCTGGACTTGACCGAATACCCGCAGCGGGTTGTCAGCGAGATTCGCTGCGCTATCCAGTACCGCTGAGCCGCCGCAGCCAGCTTCCGAACGGGTGGCGCACGGTGACCGAGCCCATCCGCACCCGGCCGCGCACGATGAGATGGAGGTGGTCCGACGGCGGGCTGGTGCGCACCTTGACCGTGGCACTGCCTGCGACGGCGTTGACGCCGTTGAGGTCGGCGGTGGCCGCGGTGGGCACGATGATCTCGGTCGAACTGCAGTAATCGTCGACGAGGATCTCGACGACCCGGCTGGGCAGGACCGCCGAGGTGAAGTCGAGGGTCGTGCTGCACAGCCGGGTGTTCAGGCGCAGCGTCGGCGCCACGGTCCACTGGCCGCGACGCACGATCGACGACATCCACCCCCGCAGTTCCTCGGGCGCGACCGCCGGCCGCTGCGTTGCCGGTGCTGCCAGTGGCAGATCGGCGACCACGGCGTTCAGCTCGCCGCGCGTGCGCGCCGCCAAGGCGGCGTCGTAACGTTCGGTGAACTCGTCGAGCGTGATCATGCCCTCGGCTACCGCGCGTTCGAGCAGATGTCCCACCCTGGCGCGCTCGGCATCTGAGACTCTGAGATGGTCATCCTGGCCTGAGTCCATGTCCGCCAGGTTAGGCGAATTCCACGACCAGGTGCCGGATCCCGGTGTGGCGGTTGCTGCGGGTCCACTCGACGGCCTTGGCCAACTGGGCAGACGAGAACCGTGACAGCAATTCCTCGAACAACACGCGAAGCTCGAGCCGGGCCAGGTTGGCACCAAGGCAGTAGTGGATTCCGTAGCCGAAACCCAAGTGGGGGTTCGGTTTACGGGTGATGTCGAAAGCGTCCGGCCGGTCGAACACCAACCCGTCGCGGTTCGCAGACCCTTCCCATACCTGGACCTTCTGCCCGGCCTCGATGTCGCAGCCACCCAACGAGACGGCTCGGGTCGCGGTGCGGCGTTTGGACGGTGACGGCGAGGTCCAGCGCACCATCTCCTCGACGGCCGTGGGCAGTTGGCCGAGATCCTCACGCAACAACGCCATTTGGTCGGGATGCTCGATCAGTGCCAGCAGCCCGCCTGCCACCGAATTGCGGGTGGTCTCGGCGCCTGCGCTGAACAGCAGGCTGAAGAACAGGTAGAGCTCGAGATCGCTCAACTCGGCATCCGACGCGTTGGCCACCACCGACAGCATGTCGTCGGTCGGCTCGGCACGTTTGGCGGCGATGAGTTCCTGGCCGTAGGTGTACATCCGCGAGCCGGCCTCTTCGGGCGACAACTGTGCCATCGCCGCCGAACGGGAGCCGCCGAAATCGAACTGCGGCTCGATCGCCTGGAACAGCCAATGCCGTTCGGATTCAGGCACTCCCAGCAGAATGCAGATCATCTGCATCGGCAGCTCGGCCGCCACGTCGACCAGGAAGTCGAACGGCACACCCGGCTCGATCCCGTCGAGCAACCGGCGCGTGCGGACCCGCAGGTCGTCTTCGACCCGCCGGATCATCCGCGGGGTCAGCCCGGAGCTGACCAGCCGCCGGATCTCGGAATGCCGCGGATCGTCCATCATGTTGAGCACCTGCCCGGCGATCGAAAGATCCTGCAGCAGCGTGCCCCCGAACGGCCGGGTGCCGCCGGTCACCGACGAGTAGGTTTCCGCATCACGCAGCACCGCAAGGGTTTCGGCGTGGGTGGCCACCGACCAGAAGCCCTCACCGTCGGGAGTGTGTTCCGTCGGCGAGTGCCAGTACACCGGTGCTTCGATCCGGTGCACCGCGAACAACTCGTGCGGGAATCCGGCAGCGAAATTGTCCAGATCGGTGAGGTCGGCCGTCAAACTCACAAGATGGCGCCGGAGGTGTACTTTGCGGCTTCGGGGTAGCGGCTGACCAGCTCGTCGACGGCGGAGACGACTCCGTCGACCTGGGCTCCGGCGGCTCCCGTGAAGGCCTGCTTGTCGGCCAGTGCGGCTGCCAGAGCTGCCCGGTCCAGCGGCAGCCGCGGGTCGGCGGCCAACCGGTCCAGCAGATCCGGCTCCAGTCCGCGCTCACGCATGTCCAGCGCGACGGCGACGGCGTGTTCCTTGATCACCTCGTGGGCGGTTTCGCGGCCCACCCCGGCGCGCACCGCGGCGATCAGGATCCGGGTGGTGGCCAGGAACGGCAGGTAGCGGTCCAGCTCGCGCTGGATCACCGCCGGGTAGGCGCCGAACTCGTCGAGCACGGTCAGGATGGTCTCGGTCTGCCCGTCGATGGCGAAGAACCCGTCCGGCAGCGCAACGCGGCGCACCACCGAGCAGAAAACGTCGCCCTCGTTCCACTGCGCGCCGGCCAGTTCGGCGGCCATCGAGGCATAGCCGCGCAGTACCACCTGCAGGCCGTTGACCCGCTCGCACGACCGGGTGTTCATCTTGTGCGGCATGGCCGAGGAGCCCACCTGACCTGGCGCGAAGCCCTCGGTGACCAACTCATGGCCGGCCATCAGCCGGATGGTGTGCGCCAGCGAGGACGGGCCGGCGCCGACCTGCACCAGCGCCGAGAGCACGTCGTGGTCCAGTGAGCGCGGATACACCTGCCCAACGCTGGTGAAAACGTCTGTGAATCCCAGGAATTGGGCGACACGCCGTTCCAGTTCGGCCAGCTTGTCGGTGTCCCCGTCGAACAGATCCAGCATGTCCTGGGCGGTGCCCATCGGCCCCTTGATACCGCGCAGCGGGTAGCGGTCGATCAGCTCACGCAGCCGGGTCAGGGCCACCAAACACTCTTCGGCAGCCGAGGCGAACCGCTTGCCCAGAGTGGTGGCCTGGGCGGCCACATTGTGCGACCGGCCCGCCATCACCACGTCGCGGTAGACCACGGAGCGTTCGGCCAGCCGGGCCACCACCGCCACGCCGTGGGCGAACACCAGCTCGAGGGATTGGCGGATCTGCAACTGCTCGACGTTCTCGGTGAGGTCGCGGCTCGTCATGCCCTTGTGGATGTGCTCATGGCCGGCCAGCGCGTTGAACTCTTCGATGCGGGCCTTGACGTCGTGGCGGGTGACGCGCTCACGCGCCGCGATGGAGGCGAGGTCAACGTTCTCCAGCACCCGCTCGTAGTCGTCGATCACGCCGTCGGGCACCGGGACACCCAGCTCGGACTGCGCGCGGAGCACGGCCAGCCAGAGTCGGCGCTCGGCGACGATCTTGGCCTCGGGCGACCAGATCGCGACCATTTCGTCGCTGGCGTAGCGGTTGGCCAGAACATTCGGGATCGTCACGAACACACAGCTTACGACCCGGGCCGGGGTACCAATGAGACAGTGGACGGATGTACTTCGTCGGACTCGACCTCGCGTGGGGCGAGAAGAACCAGACGGGCGTGGCCGCCATCGACTCCGGTGGGCGGGTCCTCCACGTCGGTGTGGCGCAGGACGACGACGATATCGCGGCGGCCGTCGAGCCCTACGTCAGTGGTGACTGCCTGGTGGCCATCGATGCGCCGCTGATCGTGAAGAACCCGACCGGCCACCGGCAGTGCGAACGGGATCTCAACCGGGACTTCCAGCGGTTCGACGCCGGCGCGCGCCCGGCCTTCACCGAACGCCCCGAGTTCAAGCATCCCCGCGGCGCCCGCATCGCCTCGGCGCTCGGATTGGACATGGATCCGTCATCGACGTCGAACCGCCGCGCGATCGAGGTCTATCCGCATCCGGCGAGCGTCGTGCTGTTCGGCCTCGACAAGACCCTGAAGTACAAGCGCGGCTCGTTCGGCGATCGCCAGCACGAGCTGCTGCGGTTGATGACGTTCATCGAAGAGCTCGACGGGGCGACGCCGCGGCTGCGCGCAAACCGCAGCGTCAGTTGGGTCGAGTTGCGTCGGCGCATCGAGGCCGCCACGCGGCCGGGCCAGCTCGACCGTGACGAGGACCCCGTCGACGCCATGCTCTGCGCCTACATCGCGCTGTACTGGTATCACCGGCCCGAGGACGTGACGATCTACGGCGATTTCGCCTCCGGTTACATCGTCACCCCGTCACTGCCCGCCGACCGGCTGCCCCGCTCACGACCAACACCGGCACGCGAAGATCCGCCGTCGAGCGCGGTGGCCGAATACGCTGCCCGGCGTCCGGATCTGGTGGCTGCCACAGAGAAGTACCTCAAGCTGGTCACCGGACTGCTCGACGAGGCGGGCATCAACTACCTGAGCATCACCGCACGGACCAAGAGTGTCGATTCGTTCGCCGCGAAAGCCAACCGCCGTGCGGCCGACGGCACTCCGCTGTACAGCGATCCGCTGGTGGAGGTCACCGACCAGGTGGGCCTGCGCGTCATCACCTATCTGCGTGAGGATGTCGACGCCGTGGCCAACCTGCTGGCCGAGGAGATGCGGCTGCTCGACGATCAGGACATGGGTTTGCAGACGGCCCGCCAGGGCCGGTGGGGTTATGCGAGCCGGCACCTGCTGATCGGTGTGGAAGGCGAACAGTATCCGGCGTCCATCCAGGTCCGCACCGTCCTGCAGCACGCGTGGGCCGAGTTCGAGCACGATGTGCGGTACAAAGGCTCGATCCCGGCCGAGCATGTCAGCGAACTGGACCGCCGGTTCACGTTGGCCGCCGGGCTTCTGGAGCTGGCCGACCGCGAGTTCACCGAGATCCGGGAACGGCTGCGCCAGACCATGTCCGACGAGGACGAGGGCGCGGAATTCGCAGAGTCGTCTGCGGACGCGCGCATCGCCACCCCGGTGCTGGCCACCTTTCTGGGCAACCGCTTCGCCGACGCCGGCTGGTCGCGCACCGACCACTACAGCTGGATCTCGGGGCTGCTGCTCGAGCTCGGCATCACGTCACTGGATGCGCTGACCGGTGTGCTGGATTCGGTGGACACCGATGAGATCAACCGCCTGATGGACTACCGGTACCCGCCAGGGGCAGTGCGTCGCCTCGACGATGCCCTGCTGGCCGTATTCGGAGACCGCTACCTCGGGCTCGACGGCAATGCCCATCGGATCGCGTTGCTGCAGAACCGGATCGAGAAGTTGCGCGCCGACTCCTAGGGCGCGTCACCGAGGTGGGTCGGGTCGGTGATACCCGGCCCACGAATACCCAGTTGACGGTTGATCAGCATGGTGACGCCGAACAGAACGACGCCGATGACGACGAGGGCGAGCGCCAGGATGTACTGCTCCGGCGGTCGTCCCGAGGTGGGCAGCACCAGGTACATCGAGGCGATGAAGCCGATGACGGGCAGCACGGTCGGAGTCTTGAAGTGCCCGCCCTCTTCTCGGACATCACGTCGCAGCACCAGGACCGCGATGTTGACCACCGAGAAGACCGCGAGCAACAACAGCGACGTGGTGCCGCCGAGGATCGCGACGGTGTCTCCGCTCGCGAAGGCCGACACATAGAAGATCAGGCTGAACGCGATGAGCGTGGTGAACAGGATTGCCACCCAGGGGGTGTGCCGCCTCGGGTGCACCGCGCCCAGCACCGGCGGCAGCACGTGCTGACGGGCCATGCCGTAGATCAGTCGACTGGCCATCAGCATGTTGATCAGCGCGGTGTTCGAAACCGCGAACATCGAGATGATCGGCAGGATGTTCGAGAACGGCAGCCCGGGTGCGGCCGCTTCCATGACCTTCACCAGGGGTGACGAGTCGGCCTCGGCAAGTTCCCCGACCGGCACCAGCGCGACGGCGATGATGGCTACGACGACGTAGACGAGGCCGGCGATCCCCAGGCCCGTCAACAACACCTTGGGGAAGATCCGCACCGGATCCTTGGTTTCCTCAGCCATATTGACCGAATCCTCGAAGCCGACCATCGCGAAGAACGCCAGCGATGTCGCCGCGGTGACGGCGATGAAGGCGTTCTTCTCCCCGGACGTGTCGAATGCGACAACGCGGGAGAAATCGACCTCGACACCGCTGATGATGGCCCACAGTCCGACCACGACGACAATCACAAGGCCGGTGATCTCCACGAACGTGAGAAAGACGTTGAGCTTGACGCTTTCGCTGACGCCTCGGAGATTCACCGTGGCGATCAACGCCATGAACAGCAGTGCCAGCGCGACAGTGCCCAACCGCTGCCAGCTGAAGATGTGGTCGAAATTCACCTCGATGGCGTCGAAGAAGCTGATCGCGAAGAACCGTGAAGCCGTTGAGGCCGAGGTGATTCCAGAACACATCACGATGAACGCCACCAAAAAGGTGACGAACTGGATGCCAAATGCCTTGTGCGCGTACAGCGCTGCGCCGGCTGCCTGCGGATACTTGGTGACCAGCTCGAGATAGCTGAACGCGGTGATGGTGGCGATCAGGAAGGCCGCCAGGAACGGTAGCCACGCGGCACCGCCGACTTCCTTGGCGACTTGCCCCGTCAACGCATAGACGCCCGTGCCGAGAATGTCGCCGACGACGAACAGTAGTAAGAGTCCGGGCCCCATCACCCGCTTGAGCTGTGGCTCCTCCGCGGTTGCGGGTTGCGACATTCCCCCTCCTTCAGCCGGTCAGACGCGTACCCGCCCGCTCATCGACGGGCGCCAGCACGTCGATGACGTCGATCAATGTGGCGCGGGCACTGGCTCTGGGCCCCTCCCCTTCGTCGACCAACGATGCCACGACGGCTCCGTCGACCGCACACACCAGGGCGGTGACCAATTCTGCCCGCACCGAACGACCCGAGCGTTCCACCACCTCGACCACCGCGTCGGTGCGCTGTTGGAGGATGCGGCGCTGGATGTCGCGCAGCCCCGGCTGGCGGGCGCAGGCGATGTAACGCTCGTAGCGCGAGATCAACTCCTCGGTTCCGCGCCACTCCGGTGATTCCCCGAGCAACAAGTCGACGAGGATGTCCGCAGTCGATTCGGCACCGCGGCGCCGTCGCGAAAGGGCAGCCACACCGGCGGTCAGTTGTTCGGTTTCCCGGGTTCCGATGTACTCGACGGCCTTCGCGATGAGGTCGTCCAGTGACGAGAAGTAGTACGTCGTCGAGGCCAGCGGGAGGCCGGCGCGACGGGCCACGGCACGGTGCCGGACGGCGTCGAAACCGCCTTCACAAAGTAATTCAGCAGCCGCCCTGACGAGGGCGTACCGCCGACGCTCCCCTTTAGGGGTGACCGCTGCCGTCACGGTTCACATGCTGCCAGCCAGGCCCTCTCCACATCGGGCTTTCGGTCAATCATCAGGCTCTACTCAGGTTTTGCCACCGCCTCGCCGGCATTGCGAATGCCACCGTCCGATGCCATTGTCGGGCGATGGCAAGATGGCCCGCATGCCCAACTTGACCCGTCGCGCAGTTCTGCGCCTCGGCGTCGGTGCGGCTGCCGGCGCTGCCGGTGCTGTAGCCCTCGCCTCCGCCCCGGTCTCACCCGCCAGCCCGGTGTCTGCCCCGACATTCACCACCGGCTCATTCGTGTCCGCCGCGCGCGGCGGGACGAACACCAACTGGGCCATCGCGCGCCCACCCGGTCAGACTGGCAAACTCCGTCCGGTTATCGCGTTGCACGGCAAAGGGCAGGATGCGGCCGGCGTGATGGCCGGCGGAGTGGAACAGGGCTTGGCCGACGCGGTGGCGGCCGGGCTGCCGCCGTTCGCGGTCGTCGCGGTCGACGGCGGCGGAAGCTATTGGCACAAACGGGCGTCCGGTGAGGACTCAGGCGCGATGGTGCTCGACGAGCTGATCCCGATGCTCGGCGATCAGGGCCTGGACACCTCACGGGTTGGGTTCCTCGGCTGGTCGATGGGCGGCTACGGGGCGTTGCTGCTGGGCTCACGGCTCGGGCCGGGCCGCACCGCAGCGATCTGTGCGGTCAGCCCGGCGCTCTGGACGTCCTCGGGCGCCGCTGCGCCCGGCGCCTTCGACAGCGCAGCCGATTACGCCGCCAACAGTGTGTGGGGCCAGAGCGCGCTGGGATCGATCCCGATCCGGATCGATTGCGGCAACAGCGATCCGTTCTACTCGGCCACCAAGCAGTTCATCGCCGAGCTGCCCAATCCGCCGGCGGGTGGCTTCTCCCCCGGCGGACACGACGGCAGCTTCTGGAGTTCGCAGCTGCCCGCCGAGATCTCCTGGATGGCCCCGCTGCTCGTGGCCTAGTTGGCTAGACGCTGATCCGACCCTCGGCGGCGGCCAGACCGATGTCGGTGCGGAAGTGGCTGCCCGGCAACCGGATCGACTTGACGAGCGCATATGCCGCATCACGTGCGGCGGGCAGGTCCGCCCCGGTGCCTACCACCGAGAGCACCCGGCCGCCCGAGGACACCACTTCGCCGTCCTCACGGCGCGCCGTGCCGGCATGCAGCACGCCATCGGCTTCCGATCCGTGGATGACGTCGCCGACCCGCGGCCGGCCCGGATAGTTCTCGGCGGCCACCACGACGGTGACGGCGTAGCCGTCGCGCCACTGCAGCTCACCGAATGAGGCGAGTTCGCCGGTGGCCGCGGCGTTCAGCAGTTGACCGAGCGGCGAATCAAGCAGCGCCAGAACCGATTGCGTCTCCGGATCACCGAAGCGGCAGTTGAACTCCACCACCGCCGGGCCGTTCGACGTGATCGCCAAACCCGCGTACAGCAGACCCGAGAACGAGCTGCCGCGCGCAACCAATTCCGCGGCAACGGGTTTCACCACCTCGTCGACGATCTGGTTCTTCACCGAGTCCGGCAGCCACGGCAACGGGGCGTAGGCGCCCATGCCGCCGGTGTTCGGCCCGGTGTCGCCGTCGCCGACGCGCTTGAAGTCCTGCGCGGGCAGCAGTGGCACGACGGTGGCGCCGTCGACCACGCAGAACAGCGACACTTCGGGACCGTCGAGGAACGACTCCAGCAGTACCGGGTGCCCCGAATCGAGCAGGCTGGCGGCATGCGCCCGGGCGGCGTCGCGATCGGCGCTGACCACCACGCCCTTACCGGCGGCCAGGCCGTCGTCTTTGACCACCCAGGCGGCCTGACCGGCCGACGGGCCGAACCGGTCCAGTGCCGCGTCGAGGTGGGCGGGGTTGTCGACGATCTCGCTGCTCGCGGTACGGACGCCGGCCGCGGCCATGACGTCCTTGGCGAAGGCCTTGGAGCCCTCGATGCGGGAGGCGTCCTTGCTCGCTCCGAAGCAGGCGATTCCGGCGGCCCGGACGGCGTCGGCCACTCCGAGCACCAGCGGAACCTCGGGGCCGATCACCACAAGGTCACTTCGCAGGCGCTGCGCCAGCTTCACCACGGCCTCGCCGGAGGTGATGTCGACGTCGTACTGGTCGGCGATGGACTGGGTGCCGGCGTTGCCGGGGGCCACCGCCAACTCCTCCACCTGCGGATCGCGGCGCAGGGCCAGCAGCAGGGCGTGTTCACGGGCACCGGATCCGATAACGAGGACGCGCACGGTCGTAGCGTAGCGGGAAACCTCCGGGCATACACTTGACGCCGCAGTGTATGGTCGAACGCAGAAATGTGCTCGCCGTCACACGAGGAGATGATCCGGCTTGACCACGATGAATGCCTGCCCGTTCGGCGCCGACGGTGATGTCCCCCCAGTCGCTTCGCTCCTACCCCCGGGGATGGACTTCACCGATCCCGACGTCCTGCTCCGCGGAATCCCCGTCACCGAGTTCGCCGAACTGCGCAAGACCGCGCCCGTGTGGTGGAACGAGCAGGATGAGTCGATCTTCAATGACGGCGGCTACTGGGTGATCACCCGCCACGAGGACATCAAGACCATCTCCCGCGACGGCGGCGCGGTGTGGTCGACCAACGCCAAGGGCGCCGTCATGCGCCTCCCCGAAGGCGTCACCTCAGAACAACTCGACCTCACCAAGGCACTGCTGATCAACCACGACGCGCCCGAGCACACCCGGCTGCGCAAACTGGTGTCACGACTGTTCACGCCGCGTTCAGTGGCTGGGTTGGAAGAGAAACTGGCCGTGGCGGCCCGCAACATCGTGGCGGCGGCGGCCGAGAAGGACACCGGCAATTTCGTGGACGACGTGGCCATGAGCCTGCCGCTGCAGGCCATCGCGGACCTGATCGGCGTACCCGAGGAAGACCGGGAGAAGCTCTTCCACTGGACCAACGCCATCATGAATACCGACGATCCGGATTTCGACAGCGATCCGACCATGGCCAACGCGGAGCTCATGGGCTACGCGTACAACATGGCCGAGCAGCGCCGGAACTGCCCGGCCGATGACATCGTGACGCGCCTGGTGCAGGCGGATGTCGATGGCGACTCGCTCGGCGAGGTGGAGTTCGCGTTCTTCGTGATCCTGCTGGCCGTGGCAGGCAACGAGACCACCCGCAACGCCATGACGCACGGGATGAACGCGTTCCTCGAAAACCCCGACCAGTGGGAGCTTTTCAAGCGCGAACGGCCCGAGACCGCCGTTGACGAGATCATCCGCTGGGCCACCCCCGTGCACTGCTTCCAGCGCACCGCTCTGGTCGACACCCAGATCGGGGATGTCACCGTGAAAGCCGGCCAGCGCGCCGGCCTGTTCTACAGCTCGGCCAACTTCGACGAAGACGTCTTCGACTCGCCCTTCACGTTCGACATCCTGCGCAACCCCAACCCGCACCTGGCCTTCGGTGGCAACGGCGCGCACTACTGCATCGGCGCCAATTTGGCCCGCATGGAGATCAAGCTGATGTTCAACGAGATCGCCGATCAGATTCCCGACATCACCAAACTGGGCGAGCCGCAACGTCTTCGGTCCGGATGGATCAACGGGGTCAAGGACCTGCCGGTGTCCTATCACCGTTGACCGACTGCTTGGCCTGTCGGTTGTTCTAGGATTCGCCCATGCGTACGCACGGGTGGGCCGGCTCGGCGCCGGCCACGGACGACGAGGCGATTGCCCGCATCCTGGCCGCAGCCGGGAAGGCGATCGACGAGCGCGGGGCGGATTTCTCGATCGCCGACGTGGCCCGCACCCTCGGCGTCACCCGCCAGACCGTCTACCGCTATTTCCCTAGCACCGATGCCCTGCTGGTCGCGGCTGCCGTCCATGCAGCCAGTGACTTCCTGGACCGGTTGGCGGCGCACATCAAGGGCATGACCGATCCGGTGGAGGCGGTCACCGAATCCATCGCCACCTCGCTGGAGTGGTTGCCCCAGGACAAGCACATCGGTTTGCTCGTGGCTCCCGGGCGTGCGAACGCGCACACCGAGTCGGTGACGTCGGATGTCGCAGTCGACTTTGCCCGCGCCATGCTGCACAAGATGGACGTCGACTGGGCCGAGGTGGGGTACTCGGACGCCGAACTCGATGAGCTCGCCGAGCACCTACTTCGGATCATCCAGTCGTTCGTCATCGACCCGGGCCGGCCGCCCCGCACCGGAGCGGCCCTGCGCGGCTATCTGACGCGGTGGGTCGGTTCGGCCGTGGTGGGCGGCCGTGTGACGTCCGACAGGCGGCCGGCGGGAATCTGAACCTGTATCCGCCTTCAGCGTCGTTCGAAATGCTGGTAGTCGACCGGGTCCCGCCAATGCCCACCCCACCGCCAGCCGCGCTCGCCGAAAGCGCGCACGACGACGTCACCATCGCGGATCATCCCCTGATCGGTGCGGGTGCGGTCCAGGTACTTCCGGGCCGTGGTCGGCTGCAATTCACCCGAGGCCGAGATGAACGGATTGATCAGCGGGTTGACGTCCACCGCGCGACCGTAGGCATGCAACGACCATGATCCGTTCGCCAGCGACCGGCAATTGAACGCCGAGGTGTTGTTGTCCTGCATGGACAGTTCATCATCGGCACGCGGATAGTTCTCCACCGTGCGAATCTTCTCGATCGGGAATCGCGCCGCATACAGATCCCCGAAGATCCCGATCACGTCGCTGACCGCGTCACGGTGCACCACCAGCTCACCCCGGTGCGAGCGCCCGCCAAACCCGATATACGACAAGGTAATTCGGCGAAGGTCGGCTGGCGGCACCGGACATCCGGGACGCCAGCTGACACCCAGTGCGGCCGCGTCCACCGGCCGAACATGCGCGGGTTGCATCGCCGCGGAACTGGGCTGCGGCGCGCCGACGGCAGGCGACTGCATCCTCGGCTCCGGCGCATCATCGGCACAGCCCGCCATGCACCCGGCGAACACACCGACCACCAGGGCACAGGCGCGGACCGTTGCGATGCCCACCCAGCCACTCTAGGTCGCGAATCGACGGACTTCCGTGGACGCCGAAACGAGAAATTGGCGCCCGAGCGACCCTCGACCGGAATTTAGACTCGAGCCCTCGACACAGCTGAGGGGCGGTGAAGCATGGGGAACAGAGGTAGGGCGACACTGGCCCGGGCCCGTGCGGCAGCGTTCTGCTGTTGCGTTTCGCTGTTACCGGCTTGCAGCGTCGGCATATCCGTGAAGTTCAACGCACCGAGCACCGCCGCCGCCGCCGCAGCCACAGTGCTTCCCGTCGAAGACGTGCGCAGCATCTCCGGAGTGGCGGAATTCCATGAAGTAGCCGAGTTGGATGTCGCCGCACCGGCTGCCATCCCGAACACACCCGCTGGGTGCCGCGGACTGTTCGACCCACCCACCGTGTTCGGCGCCGACTGGGAACAGTTCCGCGCCGCAGGCTACAGCGCATTGCTCGACGCTCCGGTGCTCCCCATCATGGCCGACGTTCGCCAAGCAGTGGCCGTCTACCCGGACTCGACCACAGCGCAGACGAAATTCGACCGGCTCACGGACGCGGTACCCGACTGCACCAAGGCAGGTACCGGATACCACCGGCGCACGGTGCAGAGCCCTGATCGGAACACCCTGCTGCTCAACAGCGAAGAAGCCGACGGCCCCTACACCACGTACCGGCTCACCGGCACCACGCTGATCAGCACGACCGCACTCGGACTTCCCGACAGCGAGCGCGTCGCTCGGGAGGTACTCGACGATCTGGAACGAGCGCAGCGGTAAAGGACTGCCCCTGAGGGCTAAACCACCGTCAGCGGCAGGGACTTCCGCGGCTCGAACACAAACGATGCACCACCGCTGAACTTCGCCACTGCGACCTCACCGAATTCCTTTTTCGCGGTCTCGGTTTCGATCACCCGAGCCGTCCACTCCTGGTCTGAACCGATGACCTCGACGGAGAGGTGCGCGTCGACGGCGGCGACGATGGCCTCCAACGGCCGGGTCTCGGCAGGCCCGGCCAGGGACACCCAGGCACCGTCTTCATGGGCCGGGGAACGCCGCACCGACACCGTGTCGGGGCCGAACTCGGCATCGACGTATGCCACGGGATTGAACATCGGATGCAGTTCGAGTACCCGCATCGCACCTTCGATACCGCCCGGCAGATTCAGTGCCCGGTGAATACGCTCGGCACCCAGTCCCGCCACGCCGATCAGCTGCTTGGTGCAGATGTCGGTGGCCAGTGCGGTGTCCGCGCCGGCGCGTGCCCCCACCGCCAGGATGAACGACAGGTTCAGCAGATGCATCTGCAGGCACACCTCGTCGGCGATGCGGACCAGCGCCGAGTGAGAGAACGCCGCGAAGTCGAAGTCCGACAGCAGCGGCCCCGAGTAGTCCGATGCGCCCTCGTCAGAGGTGTCGATGGGGTCCAGAACCGTTCGGGCAGCACGAGTCCGGCCGATCACCTCGAGCGCCGGGATGTCATCGACCTCCGGGTAGGACTCGTCGATGATCACGGTCCAGGCGCAGTGTGGCTGCCGGTCGGCCGGGGTCCGGGGCGGCCGGTGAATCGGGCGCACCTGGCATTTACGGTTGGTGGCCAGCGCGGTGGCATCGAAAGTGGGGTCCTCGATGTCGTGGCACATGCCGCGCACGTAGTCCTCACCCATCGGCTCGACGTCGAGCAGCGCCCCACAGTGATCGAGGTGGAACTCGCCGTGCCAACGATCGTGAACCGTATAGCGGAAATCCATGAACTGCGGCGGGGCACCGATGTCGAGCTGCAGGCCCTTGAAGATGGTGATGATGTCGACGCCCTCGTATTTGAGCGCCTTCTGCATCCGCCTGGTGTAGATCGGGCTGGCTGCCGCCCACTCCTCGATGGCGATCTGCAGCATTTCCGGTCTGCCGAAATTGCTGATGCACCAAGCCATCCCGGAGCGGTCGATCATCTGCCCCATGAGCAGCAGCTCGGGAACCAGGGTGACCAGCTCGTCGCGGGTCAGCGAGGCGTACCTACTTGTCATCGAGCTCGCTCCCGGTGTTCATCTTCACGGCGGCGTTCACGTTGGCGCGCCGATCCTCGTCAAGCCCCTTCTCAGCGGCCTTGCGGCGCTTGGCCACCACCTTGGACACCGTGCCGTTGAGGCCGGAACCGAGCGGGAAGCCGAGGTACTGGGTGAGGAAGATGGCGATGTCCTTGAGCTCTTCCTCGGTGAACTCCCCGTTGAGCAACGCGGCGTTGACCTGGATCTCGGCGAGGTCCTGCGAGCCGACGGCAGTCACCGCCGACAACGTCATCAGCCGCTTCTCGCGCATGGACAGTCCGGGCTTGGTCCAGATGGTGCCGAAGAGGTGGTCGACCGTCAGATCGAAGTAGGGGTCCCCTTCGATGTTCGGCATCTCCCAGCCGTAGACCTCGTTCATCTTGGCCAGGCCCTTGGCGCGCAACTCGTCCATTTCTCGATCCTCTCTAACCGACTTCGCCGTGTGAAGCCGTGTGCGGCACACCGAGTCCGGCGGCCAGGTCACGCAGGGCGATCTCGGCCAGCGGCAACTCGACGCCGGTGGCCTCGCCGAGCCCGAGCGCCAACCGCAGGTCCTTCTCGGCCAGCCCCCGCGTGTGGACGAACATGTCGTAGATCCAGTGGTCCGACGGCAACGGTGACGTGTCGTCACGAACCATGATCGCGCCCGGCCCGCCGCTCTGCGCATCACTGTGCCGCACCACGCGGCCGAGCTTCTGCAGGTCGATCCCCGCCGCCTCGGCGAGCTTCTGCGCCTCGCATGCGGCGGCGAAGCCGATGAACGTCAACATGTTGCGGGCGATCTTCATCCGCGTGCCCGCTCCGGGTTCTCCGGCGCGGACCACCATCGAGGCCCACTTCTTGAACACGGGCTTGACCAGGTCGTACGCGTCGTCATCTGCGCCGACCATGACGGCCAGTTCGCCCTTGTCGGCCGCGCCGGCCCCTCCGCTGACCGGAGCATCGACGATACGAATGCCCTTGGGTCGCAGCTGGTCTGCCAACTCTCCGGCAGTGCCCGGCTCGATCGTGGAGTGGATGGCGATCACGGTGCCGGGCTTCGCATGAGCGGCGAGTTCGGCCACCACGTCGCGCACCTGCGCGTCGGTCAGCACGGTGACACTGATGACGTCGGCCACCGAGACTCCGGCAATGCCGTCCGCAGAGGTCGCCCCGAGCTCCACCAGCGGCGCCATCGCCTCGGCGCGCACGTCGAACACGACGAGTCCGCCAGGCCAGTCGGCAAGCCGCTTGGCCATCGGTGCGCCCTGATTGCCCAGGCCGATGTAGCCGAGTTTCAGCGCGGTGCTGGTTTGCTCCTCGCGCGAGCGCTCGTCGGTCATGACCGGATGATCTGTCCGCCGTCGACGTTGAAGATCTGGCCGGTGATCCACTTCGCCTGATCACTCAGCAGGAACAGGCACATGCCGACCAGATCCTCCGGTTGGCCCATGCGCGACAACGGGATTCCCTTGACGATGTCGTCCACCATCTCCTTGGGAGTGGTGGTGCGGTTGGCCTCGGTGTCGATGGGGCCGGGCGCGATGGCGTTGATCCGGATGTTCTGGCCGCCGAGCTCACGTGACAGCTGCTGGGTCAGGCCGTTGATGCCGACCTTGGCCAGACCGTAGTAGTTGGCGTACAGCCAGGCTGCCGTCGATGACTGGTTGACGATCGCACCGCCGCCACGCTTGGCCATCTTGCGGTACACCGCACGGGTACACACCAGCGCGCCGTCGAGGTTCACGCTCATGAACTTCTTGTAGTAGTCCCAGTCGACGGTGAGCAGGAAGTCCAGCTTCATGCCGCCGAAGATCGCGGCGTTGTTCACCAGGTAGTCGATGCCACCGAACTCCGAAAGCGTCTGCGCCGCCATGTCCTTGGCCGAGTCGATGTCGGAAACGTCGACGCGCACCGCGAGCGCGTTACCGCCCTCGCCCTTGATACCGTCGGCGACCTTCTGCGCGCCTTCGGTGTTGATGTCGGCGACCACGACGGCCGCCCCCTCACGTGCCAGAGCTTCGGCGTAGGCCTGGCCGATACCGCCGCCCGCGCCGGTGACGATGGCCACCTTGCTGTCGAACTGTCCCATGTCTCATTCCTTTCCGGCCGACTGGCCAGTCATGCCACGGTTCTCACGAGATCGCGTGGCACAACTGGCCGCTCGACATCAATTAGCCAGGGTCGCGATGGTCTTGATCTCGGTGTACTCCTCGAAGCCGGCCAGGCCCATCTCGCGGCCGACCCCGGACTGCTTGTAGCCGCCGAAGGGTGCATCTGCCGAGTACCAGATGCCGCCGTTGACGTTGACGGTGCCGACGCGCAAGCGCGCCGCCACAGCCTGGGCACGGTCGTCGTCGCCGGAGAACACCGTGCCGGACAGGCCGTACGGCGAATCGTTGGCGATCCGCACCGCATCGTCGTCGCCATCGTGGGCGATGACGGTCAGCACGGGCCCGAAGATCTCCTCGCGCGATACCCGGGCATCGTTGTCCAGGCCGGCGATCACGGTCGGCTCGATGTAGAACCCGGTGTCGAGATCCGCGGGACGTCCACCGCCGCACGCGAATCGGCCGCCCTCCTGCAACGCCAGATCCAGGTAGGACTGCACGCGGTCGCGCTGACGAGCCGAGATGAGCGGGCCGCACACCGTGCGCTTGCTGTTGGGGTCGCCCGGCTTGATGCCGCCCAATGTGGCTGCCGCGGCCTCGACCGCCTCGTCGTAACGGGCCCGTGGGACCACCAGGCGCGTGGTGATCGCGCAACCCTGACCCGCATGCATGGCCACCGTGAAGGCCGCCATCGAGCAGGCGCCGGCCAGGTCGGCGTCGTCGAGCACCAGGAAGGCCGACTTGCCGCCGAGCTCCAGGAACACCTTTTTGAGGGTCAGAGCCGCGTCCGTCATCACCGCACGTCCGGTCGCGGTGGATCCGGTGAACGAAACCATGTCCACCCGAGGATCTTTGGACAGCAGCGCGCCCACCGAGTGATCACTGGAGGTGACAACGTTGATCACGCCGGCCGGGAAGTCAGTCTGCTCGGCGATGATCTGGCCGATGGCCGCGGCCGCCCACGGGGTGTCCGGGGCCGGCTTGAGGATCAGGGTGTTGCCTGCAGCCAGCGCCGGGCCGACCTTGGCCAGGTTGATCTGGTGCGGGAAGTTCCACGGCGTGATGGCACCCACGACGCCGACAGCTTCACGGGCCACCACCCGATTGGTCGGAATGCCTTGCGGGGTGGCGTGTCCCAGGTCGGTGCGCCACTGGTAGTTCTCAGCGGTGTCTGCCGAGAAGGCCAGATCGTCGATCGGCCCTTCGAGCTGGGCACCGGCGGTGAGCATGCGCGGGGCGCCCACCTCGGCGATGGTCAGTTCCCGCAATTCCTCGACATTTTCGCGCAGCGCATCCCGCAGCTGCCGAAGGCAGCGCACTCGGAGCGCGGTGTTCGTCGACCAGTCCGTGTCATCGAACGCCCGACGCGCGGCGTTGATGGCGTTGCCCATGTCCTCGGTGTTCGCATCGGCGGCGACGCCGAGCACCTCCTCGGTGGCGGGGTTGACGGTCTCGAAAGCTCCACCGCCCCCGGCGACCAGCTTGCCGTCGATAAGCAGTTGACTCTGGCGATCGGCCAGTACCGGCATCGGTGAACTCCACTTCACGAATTCTGGACAACTGTCCGGCTGTCTCGTCTCGAACGATAGCCGCAGACAATGTCGAGCCGCAAGGCCGTACCCCACCGAGCCCTGTCCCTCCTAGAAATGCACTGCTCATCGCGGCAGGTGGGGATCCATACTTGCTCAACCTCGACATCGTCGGATAACTTGGACATGTGTCCAGCGATGCGGTGTCCGCAGTCACAGAACCAGCTCCGGAGCCAGGCAAGGAAGCCCCGCGCAACCGTCGGCAGGAAGAGACCTTCCGCAAGGTCCTGACCGCCGGAATCGAAATGTTGCGCGAGTCGTCCTACGCCGATCTGACGGTGCGCGCGGTCGCCGCACGCGCCGGGGTCGCCCCCGCCACGGCGTACACGTACTTCTCGTCGAAGAACCACCTGATCGCGGAGATGTACCTGGACCTGGTCAGCCAGTGTCCGTACTTCACGGACGTGAACGACTCCATGACCACCCGCGTCGACAAGGCGCTGCGCGCGTTGACCCTGGTGGTCGCCGACGAGCCCGAGGTCGCTGCCGCCTGCACCACAGCCCTGCTGGGCGGCGGCACCGATCCGGCGGTGCGCAAAGTGCGCGACCGCATCGGAGCCGAGATCCACAAGCGCATTCGTTCGGCCGTCGGGCCGGATGCCGATTCCCGCATCGTCTCCGCCCTGGAGATGACGTTCTTCGGCGCCCTGGTGAATGCCGGCAGTGGCGCGTTCACCTACCACCAGATTGCCGACCGATTGACCTACGTGGTCGGTCTCGTCCTCGGAGAGGACAGATGAGCATGAGCCTCGGAGGAAACCAAATGAGCCACGTCGTCGGAGAAAACCAAATGAGCCACGTCGTCGGAGATGACAAATGAACCTGAGCCAAGTCGAGCCGATCCTCGACCCGTACGACTACGACTTCCACGAAGACCCGTACCCGTACTACCGCCGCCTGCGTGACGAGGCGCCGCTGTACCGCAACGACGAGCGCAATTTCTGGGCGTTGTCCCGGCACAAGGACGTCGTCGCCGGCTTCAGAAACAGTGTTGCGCTGTCCAACAAGCACGGCGTCGCGCTCGACCCGATCTCACGCAACGACGAGGCCCACCGGGTGATGTCCTTTCTCGCCCTGGACGATCCGGCCCACCTGCGGTTGCGGACCTTGGTGTCCAAGGGCTTCACGCCACGGCGGATCCGCGAGCTGGAGGGCCGGGTAACCGAGATCGCGGTGCAGCATCTCGATGAGGCGTTGCAGAACAACAGCTTTGATTACGTCGACGACTTCGCCGGGAAGCTCCCGATGGATGTGATCTCCGAGCTCATGGGTGTGCCGCAGGAGGACCGGGTGCGCATCCGTGCCCTGGCCGACGGTGTGATGCACCGCGAAGATGGCCTCGCCGACGTTCCCGAATCGGCCATCGCCGCATCGGGTGAGCTGCTGGTGTACTACGCCGACATGGTCAAGCAGCGCCGCAAGGCAACCAGCGACGACCTGACCTCCGCACTGGTGGAGGCCGAGATCGACGGCGACAAGCTCACCGACGACGAGATCATGGCGTTCCTGTTCCTCATGGTGGTCGCCGGCAATGAGACCACCACCAAACTGCTCGCCAATGCCGCGTATTGGGGCTACAAGAATCCCGATCAGCTGGCCCCGGTATTTGACAACCATGACCTGATCCCACTGTGGGTCGAGGAGACGCTGCGGTACGACGCCTCCAGCCAGATCCTGGCCCGCGCGGTGGTCGAGGACATCGACTTCTACGACACCACCGTTCCCGCGGGTGATGTGCTGATCCTGCTGATCGGCTCAGCCAACCGCGACGAGCGCGTTTTCGAAAACCCAGACAAGTACCAGATCGGCCGTGACATCGGTTCGAAGCTGGTGAGTTTCGGCAGCGGTGCCCACTTCTGCCTGGGCGCGCACCTCGCCCGTATGGAGGCCCGGGTGGCGCTGACCGAGTTGTTCAAGCGAATCCGTGGATACGAGGTGGATGAATCCGCAACCGTGCGGGTGCATTCCAGTTCCGTTCGAGGATTCGCGCATCTCCCTATCTCGGTGTCCCACCGATGAGACCTATTGCGGTGTCCCCCACACAAACCCATCAACGTAAAGGCACGTAAATGGCCCGATTCGAACCTCATCCCGACCGCAGACCGGCCATCGTGGCCGGTGCGTCTTCCGGCATCGGCGCCGCCACGGCGACAGAGCTGGCCGCACACGGCTTCCCGGTCGCCCTCGGCGCACGCCGTGTGGAGAAATGCCAGGAATTGGTCGACCAGATCACGGCTGCCGGTGGAGAGGCGGTCGCGTTGCCGCTCGACGTCACCGACGCGCAGTCGGTCAAGTCGTTCGTACACAGCGCCACCGAGGCCCTCGGCGATATCGAGCTGCTGGTGGCCGGTGCCGGTGACACGTTCTTCGGCCAGCTTCACGAAATCAGCACCGACGAATTCGAGAATCAGATCCAGATTCACCTGATCGGGGCGAATCGCCTCGCCACTGCGGTGCTTCCGGGCATGGTCGAACGCCGGCGTGGCGACATCATCTTCGTCGGCTCTGACGTGTCCCTGCGGCCGCGGCCGTACATGGGCGGCTACGGCGCGGCCAAAGCCGGCCTACTGGGCATGGCCAAGACCCTGCAGATGGAACTGGAGGGCACCGGTGTGCGCGCCTCCGTTGTCCATCCCGGACCTACCAAGACCGCCATGGGCTGGAGTGCGCCGATGGACAAGGTCGGCGAGATGCTCGAGGACTGGGCCAAGTGGGGCCAGGCGAGGCACGACTACTTCCTGCGCGCAGCCGATCTCGCGCGGGCCATCACCTTCGTCGCGGAAACCCCGCGCGGCGGCTTCATCGCCGAATTGGAGATTCAGCCCGAAGCTCCGCTCGCCGATGTCAAGGATCGCCAGAAGCTGAAAGTGGAAGGCTGAGAAGCATAATGACAAGCTCAGAACTCAAGGAAGTGCAACGCGTTTCGGGTGGTGAAGGCGAGGAACACGGCCACCTCGAAGAATTCCGCACCGATCCGATCGGGCTGATGCAGCGCATCCGTGACGAGTGTGGCGATGTCGGTTGGTTCCAGCTCGCCGACAAGCAGGTGCTTCTGCTGAGCGGAGCACAGGCCAACGAATTTTTCTTCCGCTCCAGCGACAGCGAGCTCAACCAGGCCGAGGCCTACCCGTTCATGACCCCGATCTTCGGCGAAGGTGTGGTGTTCGACGCCGACCCGGAGCGACGGGCCGAGATGCTGCACAACACCGCCCTGCGCGGTGAGCAGATGAAGGGCCACGCGGCCACCATCGAGAACGAGGTCAAGAAGATCATCGCCGATTGGGGCGACGAGGGCGAGATCGAGCTGCTCGATTTCTTCTCCGAGTTGACGATCTACACCTCGACGGCCTGCCTGATCGGGCTGAAGTTCCGCGAGCAGCTCGACCGCCGGTTCGCCGAGTACTACCACCAGTTGGAGCGCGGCACCGACCCGCTGTGCTACGTCGATCCCTACCTGGACATCGAGAGCTTCCGCATCCGTGACGAGTCGCGAGTCAAACTCGTTGCGCTGGTGCAGGAAATCATGAACGGTCGGATCGCCAACCCGCCGAAGGGCAAAGAGGATCGCGATCTGCTCGACGTGCTGGTGTCCATCAAGGATGAGGAAGGCAATCACCGGTTTTCTGCCAACGAGGTCACCGGCATGTTCATCTCGCTGATGTTCGCCGGGCACCACACCAGCTCGGGTACCTCGTCGTGGACTCTCATCGAACTGCTGCGCAACCCCGACGTATACGCACAGGTGCAGCAAGAGCTCGACGAGCTCTACGCCGACGGCCAGGAGGTGAGTTTCCATGCGCTGCGCCAGATCCCGAAGCTGGACAACTCGCTCAAGGAAACTCTCCGCCTGCATCCGCCGCTGATCATCCTGATGCGGGTGGCCCAGGACGAGTTCGAGGTTGCCGGTCACCCGATCCACAAGGGCCAGATGGTGGCGGCCTCGCCGGCAATCTCCAACCGGATCCCGGAGGACTTCCCCGACCCCGACGCCTTCGATCCCGCCCGCTACGAGAAGCCGCGACAGGAAGACCTGATCAACCGATGGACCTGGATCCCGTTCGGGGCGGGCAAGCACCGTTGCGTGGGTGCCGCGTTCGCCCAGATGCAGATCAAGGCGATCTTCTCGGTCCTGTTGCGCGAGTACGAGTTCGAGATGGCGCAGCCGTCGGAGAGCTACCAGAACGACCACTCCAAGATGGTCGTGCAGCTGGCCCAGCCGGCCAAGGTCCGCTACCGCAGGCGTGTTAAGGCCTGAAATGGGCTGCTACCGCGTTGAGGTCGACGAGGATCTGTGCCAGGGCCACGCCATGTGCGAGCTCGAAGCACCGGACGTGTTCCGGGTGCCCAAACGCGGCGTCGTCGAGATCCTCGATCACGAACCACCCGACGACATGCGCGCGGCCGTCGAGATGGCTGTCGAAATGTGTCCTACCCAAGCACTATCCGTAAAAGAGAAGGAAGGCTGACAATGGCGTCATTCGAGCGTGCCAAGCTGGAGGACTGGGTCGAGCGTTGGCTTCAGGTCAACCGCGACGCCGAGAAGGCCGGCGATTGGAAACCGTTGGCGGACTTCTACACCGACGACGCAACCTACGGCTGGAACATCGGCCCCAAGGAAGACGTCATGTGCGTCGGGATCGACGAGATCCGCGAGATCGCGTTAGGCCTGGAGATGGCGGGACTGGACAACTGGACCTACCCCTACCAACGCACCCTCATCGACGACAAGCAGGGCGAGATCGTCGGTTTCTGGAAGCAGATCGCCACCGACGGCGACGGCAATCAGGAGGAGATCTACGGCATCGGCGGCAGCTGGTTCCGGCTGGCCGACGTTGACGGCGAACCCAAGATCGAGTGGCAGCGTGACTTCTTCGACTTTGGCCACGTGCAGAAGCTGTATCTGAAGCTCATGGAGAACGGCAAACTCTCCGAGGGCATGCAGAAGCGCATCGAGCGGTCGCTGGCCGGGGAGAAGCTGCCCGGCTACTACCCGCTCGGTGAGGCTCCCGTCAAAATCTGGTAGTTCCCGGCCAAGCAGTTGCTTGGGGGTGGGTGTGACCCACGCAACTAATGGCTCTAGTCTGTGGTCAACGGCTCTAGTGGAAGGCACACGCGATGAAGACCAAAGGCGCTCTCATCTGGGAGTTCAACCAACCGTGGTCGATCGAGGAGATCGAGATCGGTGACCCCGTCAAGGACGAGGTCAAAATCCAGATGGAAGCCTCGGGCATGTGCCATTCCGACCACCACCTGGTGACCGGTGACATCCCGATGGCAGGTTTCCCGGTGCTCGGCGGCCACGAAGGCGCCGGCATCGTGACCGAGGTCGGCCCGGGCGTCGACCACATCCAGCCCGGCGATCACGTCGTGCTGTCGTTCATCCCGTCCTGTGGTGAATGTCCGGCCTGCCAGGAAGGTCTGCGCAACCTGTGCGACCTCGGCGCACTGCTGCTGAGCGGGACGGCCGTCTCCGACGGCACCAACCGCATCCACGCGGTCAAGAACGGTCAGCCCGTCATCCCGATGACCCTGCTCGGCACGTTCAGCCCGTACATGGTGGTGCACAAGAGCTCGGTCGTGAAGATCGATCCGTCCATCCCGTTCGAGGTGGCCTGCCTCGTGGGTTGCGGTGTCACCACCGGTTACGGCTCCGCCGTCCGTAGCGGCGATGTCCGCCCCGGCGACGACGTCGTGATCGTCGGCGTCGGCGGTGTCGGCACCGGCGCGCTGCAGGGCGCGCTGGCCGCCGGTGCGCGCAACGTGTTCGCCGTGGATCCCGTTGAGTTCAAACGGGACAACGCGCTCAAGTTCGGTGCCACCCACGCTTACCCGGACATCTTCTCCGCCATGGCCGGCGTCGCCGAAGTCACCCAGGGCCGGATGGCGCACAAGACGATCGTCACCGTCGGTGAGCTCAAGGGCGAGGACATCGACCACTACATGAACATCACCGCCAAGGGCGGCACCGTGGTCGCCACCGCGGTCGCCAACATGGCCGAAAGCGACGTCAAGCTCAACCTGTCGATGCTGACGCTGCTGCAGAAGCGCCTGCAGGGCACCATCTTCGGCGGCGGCAATCCGCACCACGACATCCCGCAGCTGCTGAGCATGTACAAGGCCGGCCGGCTGAACCTCGATGACATGGTCACCCGGCAGTACAAGCTCGAGCAGATCAACGACGGCTACGCCGACATGCTCGAGGGCCGCAACATCCGCGGCGTCATCCGCTACACGGACGCTGATCGCTAGCCATTTGCCCGCGAAACGGCATTCCAGCAGAAAAAGATCGAGTGCCCCCCTGCTGGAATGCCGTTTCGGCATTTACGGAGGAATTTCGTGACCGAAACACAAACCGAGACACCCGTAGTCCTCGCCTCACGGTCGTCGTGGAGGTGCGTGCAATCCGGCGACCGCGAGGGCTGGCTGGCGCTCATGGCCGAGGACGTCGTGGTCGAGGACCCGATCGGTGAGGCCGTCACCAACCCCGACGGCACGGGCGTGCGCGGCAAGGAAGCCCTTGGCGCGTTCTACGACGCCAACATCGGGCCCAACGAGCTGACCGTCACCTGCGAGGAGACGTTCCCGTCCAGCTCGCCCAGCGAGATCGCCTACATTCTGGTGCTGCGCACCAAGTTTCCCAACGGGTTCACCGCCACCGTGCGCGGTGTCTTCACGTACAAGGTGAACGACGCAGGGCTGATCACCAACCTGCGCGGGTACTGGAACATGGACGCCATGGAGTTCGCAGACGCGTCAGAAGAAGGCAAGAACTGACCGGCGGAACGCTCGCCGGCCGCGGTGCGATCGTGGTCGGCGGCACCCGTGGCATCGGCTTGGCGGTCGCCGAACTACTGGCCGCTCAAGGCGCCGGAGTCGTGGTCAACGGCCGTGACTCCTCGGCAGTCACAGCCGCCGCCGAAGCCATTTCCGGTGTGGCCCATGCTGGTTCACCCGCCGACCCGGCGGTGGCCGACGCGCTCGTCGACACCTGTGTGGCCGAGTTCGGCCGCATCGACATCCTGGTCAACTGTGCCGGTACCGCCGAGCCGGCCGGGTCCTCGATCCTGAATGTGTCCAGTACCGAATTTCACGATCTGCTCGACGCCCACCTGGGCACGGTGTTCGAGACCTGCCGCGCCGCGGCGCCGAAGATGGTGGCCCAGGGCGGTGGCGCCATCGTCAACACCAGCTCGTTCGCCTTCCTCGGCGACTACGGCGGCAGCGGCTATCCGGCGGGCAAGGGTGCGGTCAACGGGCTGACCCTGGCCATCGCCGCCGAACTCAAGGAACACGGGGTACGGGCCAACGTGGTGTGCCCGGGCGCCCGCACCCGCCTGTCCACCGGATCGGACTACGAACAGCACATCGCCGACCTGAATCGGCGTGGTCTGCTCGACGACGTCAGCATGCAGGGTGCTCTCGACGCCGCACCGCCGGAGTATGTCGCCCCGACGTACGGCTACCTGGTCAGCGACCAGGCCAAAGACGTGACGGGCCGCATCTTCATCGCCGCGGGCGGGTTCATCGGCGAATTCGCCCGGCCCTCAACCGGTTTCATCGGCTACCGGGACCACCACAGTGCGCCGCCGTGGTCGGTCGACGAACTGCACGGACTGATCTCCGGAGCATCGGGGACGTAAGGCGTAGGGCCGGATCGCGGGCTCACTATGCTTGGCGACCATGGCGTCCGTCTTCACGAAGATCATCAACGGAGAACTGCCCGGGCGATTCGTCTACCAGGATGATGACATCGTCGCGTTCCTCACCATCGCACCGATGACGCAGGGTCACACGCTGGTGGTGCCCCGGGCCGAGATCGACAATTGGCAGGACGTCGAACGTGCCGTGTTCGGCCGGGTGATGGAGGTGTCACAGCTGATCGGCAAGGCTGTGTGCCAGGCGTTCGGTGCGCAACGTGCCGGGGTGATCATCGCCGGCCTTGAGGTGCCGCACCTGCATGTGCACGTTTTCCCGGCCTACAACCTGGCCGATTTCGGCTTCGCCCACGTCGACAACAACCCATCGCCCGAATCCCTCGACGAGGCGCAGGCCAAGATCAAAGCCGCGCTGGCAGATCTGCAATCCGCGGCAAGCTGACGGTGAACCGGCAGCCCTGACCGGGCGCCGTGGTGACCTTGACGGTGCCGCCGTGAGCCAGCACGAGCGAATGCACGATCGACAGTCCCAGGCCGGTGCCGCCGCTGGCCCGGGTGCGTGAGGTATCGGCGCGGTAGAACCGTTCGAATACCCGCCGCGCGTCGTCCCCGTTCATTCCGGGACCCTCGTCGCACACCTCGATGATGGCGTCGTCGCCTTCGGTGCCGACGCGCACCGTGATCCCGGCGGTTTCCGGGGTGTGCTGCACCGCGTTGGCGACCAGGTTGCTCAGCACCTGACGCAGCCGGGCCTCGTCGCCGAGCACCTCCGGGGTTCCGGGGCCGTCGAACACCTCCATGCGCACGCGACGTTTCGGAGCGATCGACTGCGTGTCGTGCACGGCATCGGTGGCCAGCGTCAGCAGGTCGACGCGATTCTGATCGAGTGGGCGCTGCGCGTCGAGGCGGGCCAGCAGGAGCAGATCCTCGACCAGCAGGCCCATCCGCCGGGATTCGCTCTCGATCCGGCCCATGATCATCTCGACATCGCGGGCAGCGCCCTGGCGGTACAACTCGGCGAAGCCGCGGATCGTCGTCAGCGGGGTCCGTAACTCGTGGCTGGCATCGGTGATGAAGCGGCGCATCCGGTCCTCAGAGGTCCGTGCCTGCTCGGCCGAGGCGTCCGAGGACGCCACCGCCCGCTGAATCTGCGCCAGCATGCCGTTGAGCGCCGAGGACAGCCGTCCCACCTCGGTACGCGGATCACGTTCGGGGACACGACGATCCAACTGTCCGGCCGCGATGGCAGCGGCGGTGCGTTCCACCTCGACGAGCGGACGCAGGCTGCGGTGCACGACGGCGTAGCCGACGATACCGAGGACCACCAGCACAACCGTGCCGATGCCCACCTGCGACCAGATCAACGCGCGCACCGACGACTGGACGTCGGACAGATCGATCGCGACCGTCGTGAGCTCGCCATTCGGGCCCTGCACGGTCATGGCCCGCCACTGCACATTCGACGCGCCGACGGACTCGACGGTCACCGGCGCCGGGCCGACGTCGTTGTCGTCCGGTAGCTCCGGTTCCGCCTCGCGGTCGTTGATCGCGATCCAGGTTCTGCCGTCCTGATCGACGCCGCGAACATAGAAGTTCGACGGCGGCCGAGTCGGGTTCGGCCCTTCCAGGGGCGTCGAGGCCAGTTGACGGGGCTCCTGGGCCCAGCTTCCCGCCGCGTCGAGCAGCGTCTGATCGATGCGGCTGATCTCGGTGTGCCGCATGATCGAGGTCACCGCGACGCCGGAGGCCAACAGGCCACACGCCACCAGAACCAACGCGACGGCCACCAAACTGACCCGCAACGGCACACCGCGCCGCTCCACCCGGTCAAACACCTCAAAAGTATGCCGCCGACGGGCCGGCCGTCAGCGCGGCTCGCGCAAAACGTAGCCGACACCGCGCAGGGTGTGCAGCAGGCGCTTTTCGCCGGTGTCGATCTTGCGGCGCAGGTAGGACACGTAGGACTCGACGACGTTGACGTCACCGCCGAAGTCGTAGCGCCAGACGTGATCGAGGATCTTGGGCTTCGAGAGCACGGTGCCCGCGTTGATGATGAAGTAGCGCAGCAGGGTGAACTCGGTCGGGGACAGCGATACCGGCTCGCCGGCCTTCCACACCTCGTGCGTGTCCTCGTCGAGCTCGATGTCGGCGAACGACAGTTTGGCGCTGCGGGGTTCCTCGACGCCACGCCCGGACCGGCGCAGGATGACCCGCAGCCTGGCCACGACCTCTTCGAGGCTGAACGGCTTGGTCACGTAGTCGTCCCCGCCCAGGGTCAGGCCGGCGATCTTGTCCTGCAGGCTGTCGCGGGCGGTGAGGAACAACGCGGGTGCGTCGATGCCGTCGGCACGCAGCCGGCGCAGCAGGCCGAAGCCGTCCATACCGGGCATCATCACGTCGAGAATCACCGCGTCGGGGCGGACTTCCCTGGCCTTGTCCAGCGCAGCGGCACCATTGGACGCGGTGTAGACCTCGAAACCCTGGAACTTCAAGCTGACGGACAGCAGCTCCACGATGTTGGCCTCGTCGTCGACGACGAGGATCCGGGCTTCCGGGACGCTCTCAGGTACTGCAGGCATGGCCATTCCCTGATGTTGATGGTGCCTGTTGAACTCATCCTGCATGCACGCTGTGCACTTCCTGTGAGTTTAGCTGTGATGCGGGTAACTACACTGACGCCCATGAACCTCGGCAAGACGCTGGTCCAGGTTGCTACCGCGCCCGTGCGTGTGAGCCTCGCCATCGCCGACCTCGGCCTCGGCATCGCCGGCGGGACCGTGAGCGTCGTCCAGCGGTCGCTGAACGATGCCAACCCGCTGGGCGGCAGGTCATCGGTGGCCGGGATGCTCGGACTAGACGATGCCGTGGAGCGGGCGAACCGGTTGGCGCGGCTCCTCGACGATGACGCGCCGCTCGGCCGGGCACTGGCGCCCGAGGGCCCGATCAATCGTTTGCTGCGACCGGGCGGGATCGTCGACCAGCTGACGGCCGAGGGTGGTCTGATGGACCGGTTGACCGCGGACAACGGCGCCGTGGCCCGGGCGGTCGCCCCCGGCGGCCTGGTGGATCAGGTCACCATGGAGGGTGGCCTGCTGGACCGGTTGACCACCGCCGATGGCGCCGTGTCCCGGGTGATTGCCCCGGGCGGGCTGGCCGATCAATTGTTGGCCAACGACGGGCTGTTCGAGCGGGTGCTGCGCGAGGACGGGGTGGCCGATCGCCTGCTCGCCGAAGGCGGTCTGCTCGACACCCTGACCGATCCCGACGGCCCGCTGCTCAAGCTCGCCGACGTGGCCGACACCCTGAACCGGTTGGCGCCGGGGCTGGAGGCCCTGGCCCCCACCATCGACGCGTTGCACGAGGCCGTCATCACCTTGAGCCAGGTGGTCAACCCGCTGAGCAACATCGCCGACCGCATCCCGCTGCCGCGCCGTTCGTCTCGGCGGACCTCCCCGCGACCGGTCGTCTCACAGCGCATTGTCGATGCCGACGACTGACCCGTTAAGCTAGGGCGCGTTCCACCCGCCTCCTTAGCTCAGTGGTAGAGCGTTCGCCTTGTAAGCGGAATGTCATCGGTTCAATCCCGATAGGAGGCTCCACACGTGCGCCGATTGTTGTCGGTGCCAGCGAGTAGCTTCCCGATATGAGGCTGTGTCGAGGCTGTGGCTCACCACTGGAGAAGCGCAGCCAAAAGGTCTACTGCAGTAACGCATGTCAGGGGTCAGCCCGGCGGAAGGCCAGCACAAAACGCTGGCTCGAATCCGGGGAGGCGTACATCACTTCGCTTCCCAGCCACTACATCCGGCTCTACCTCACTCAAGCGCAGTCAGGCTGCTGCGCTATCTGTGGCGCAGCCAGCACCTGGCAGGACCTCCCCCTCGTATTGGTCATGGACCACATCGATGGGAACCCGACGAACAATCGCCGGGAAAATCTGAGACTGGTCTGCCCGAACTGTGATTCGCAGCTGCCGACGTACAAGAGCCGCAACCGTGGCAATGGCCGCCATTTCCGCCGACAGCGGTACGCCGACGGCCAGTCGTATTAGGTTCCCTGCAGAATCGCGACCAACTCATCACGGCTGTTGGCTCCCACCCGCTGACAGGCCCGGAACAGGTGACCTTCGACCGAACGGACCGACATCGTCAGCCGCTCGGCGATCGCCCTGTTCGACAACCCTTGCGCGGCAAGCGAGATGACCTCGCGTTGTCGGCCGGTGAACGGTTGTGCTGTCACCACAGCACGCAGCGCGGGCGTGAGGGCACCGTGGCCTTCGCCCGCCAATCGCTTGGCGACAGCGGACGCGCTCAACGCCGCACCGCGCAGGCCGGCTCGTTGATAGGCGACGACAGCCTGGGCCGCGGCATCGGCTGCGGCAACGCGGTCGCCGAACGCCTCATAGTGGCGTGACGCGGCGAGCAGTCCTTCCCCGCTGCCCGCCGCGAGCGCGGTTGCGTGGGAGGCGGCAGCGGGGGCCCGTGGCCCTTGCACCTGTCCAGCGAGTTCAGTCAGCCGTGCCGCGGTGGTGGCGTCGCCGAACTGTGTCGCGGTCTGAAGCAGCAGGGTTTCCTGCGCCGGACACCCCGACTCCTGGGCAGCGGCGGCCCGCAGTATCGAAATAGCCTGCGACACAGTACCTTCGGCAGCATTAACCCACGCCAGGGCGAGAGATCTCTCGGGGTCGAACAAGCACGCATCAGGATCCTGCGCCCACCACTCGAGGGAGTCGAATTCCCGACGGGCGTCCTCGGCACAGCCGGCCATCGCGGTGACGGTGGTCAACCACACTCGCCCGATCGCTCTGATGACTCGGCCGCTGTCCCCGGTGCCCAGGTAGGCCAGCGATTCCTGCAGCCACCGCCGGGCGTCGGCCAGTTCACCCAGATCCATGGCCACCATCCCGGCCAGCAGGCTGTGCCACGACTCTTCGAATGGCACGTCGAGCGTCTCGTGACGGATGCGCGCCACGGCAGCACCTGACTGCGGTAGTGCACCTGCGAACCGGTATGCCCGGGCCTGCAGGGCCGCTAGTTGAAACCGCAGATGCGACACCTCCGCCGAGTGTGCAGCCAGGCGATAGCCCGCATCGGCCGACGATTCGATCTCGTCGATGCGGCCGAGATCCCCGAGTCCGGTGACCATCACCCAGGCTGACACCATGCGGGCAAGATCATCGGCGAGCGGGTTCGCCAGTACGGGTGCGGCCAGCCCGATCGCCGCGGTGGACCGCCCCCGCATGAGATCGACGAGAGCCCGCGGCGCCTCGGCGAGCTGTTCCGTGTCATCTCCGGCGGGCAACACCTCGTCGAGTTCCCGCTCGGCGTTGGCCGGATCGCCCAGCCCGCCGGCGAAGTTCACCGCCCGCAGCACCGCAACCTGAGATCTCTCAGGACCCGTGGTGCAACCAGCGAGTTCGGCCAGGATCGCCTCGGCCGCGCCCGGCCGCTGCAACCAGATGTTGGCCATCGCCAAGGTGATCTTGGCGTCGAAGCCGCCGCCGGCAATCACCGCACGCTCCGCGAGATCCTGTGCGAGGTGTGCGTCATGCATTTGGGCGGCGGCCGAGGCCGCATCCACCAGGAGCGCAGCGTCGGGCGTCAGGTCCGATTCGATGGTCAGCACGGCACGGCGCACCACATCTCGTGGATCGGTACCAGGTCTTCTGGCCAGTTCGGCCGCGATCCGACCGCGGAGCTGACGCAGCCGCACCGAGCCGGTGCGCCTGACCTCGCCGAGCATCGGATGAGCCAGTCGCACCGCCGGGCCGTCACCGCCACCGACGCTCACCAGTCCCAGTGACTCGGCGTCGGCGAGGGCGTCGGGGTCGGTGACGGCCGCCAGCGTCTCGATGTCCAGCGGTTCGGCCACCGCCAAGGCATCGAGTACGCCCCGAACACTGTTGGGCACCTGGGCTATCCGCGCTTCGACAATCTCGGCGAGCGTGGGCGACAAGGCGGGGTGTCCATCCCACAGCCACACCCCGGAATGCCGCACCATCCGTCCGGCATGGACCTCGGTCTCGACCAGATGGCGAAGGTACAGCGCGTTGCCGCGGGTGAGGTGCCAGAATCGGCGGCCCGAAAGAGATTGCACCGGACCGTCGAGCACCTGCTCGATCAGTTCAGTGGTCTCCTCGAGTGACAGTGGTTGCAGTTCAAGACGTTCCAGGTGCTGGTCTTTCCAGATCGCAGTGATGGCATCGGGTGGTGATTCACCGGAGCGGATGGTGAGGATGACGGTGGCCAGCCGCCGGCTCACCAGTTGGTGAACCGTAAAGGCCGAAAGCTCGTCGAGCAGGTGAGCATCATCGATTCCGATGACAACGTCCGTCGCCTCACCGATGAGCCCGTCGATCGCTTCACGCACCCGGCGCAGCGGATCTGGCCCGAAGTCGCTGCCGATGCCGGCGACCGCGCCGAGCGGGACACTACGCCCCGAGGCGGTGCCGACGATCCAATGCCGCTGTGCGCTCGGAGGACTGCACGCTTCGACGGCCTCGCGCGCCAGTCGGGTCTTGCCGACGCCCGCGGACCCGGACAGCACGATGCCGCGGGCGCGATCACCGCTCTGGCGCGTAGCGTCGGCGATCAGCCGCAATTCTTCAGAGCGACCGACCAGGGGCCACCGACGGATCACCGGCGGATTCTAAACCGTCACGCGCGCCCCGCCGGCGGGATCGGACAATCCGAATATTCACACGCGCGAAAGCAATCCGGCGGATCCGCGTGCAAATGAGGTAGTCGACTACCCCAGCCGGCCAGCCGCAGCGCACCTTACATTCGGGACCGTCCAGCAGCTGGGGAGGATGCCATGTCCAAGTTCACATTCGGGTTGATGACCCGGGCAGTGGCGCTGTGCGCGTTGCTGTTCGCGCTGAGCACGCCCGTGAACGCCGGCGCGGCGCCACCGGAGGTCACGGCGAGTGAGAACCCGGTCCTCATCGCCCACCCGCATTTCACTTCGAAGAACATCGACCTGACGTGGCACCTGGACCCGTTTCAGGTGGCGACCTTGGCCGTCACCGAGGGCGGGACATCGGTACTCAACCAGGTGGTGAGTTCACCGAACGGCGAAGGCATCGTGCCGCTGAACGTCGTCTACGACAAGATCTACACGGCGACACTGAATGACGCCTTCGGCAAGCCGTTGGGTGCGCCACTCACGATCACCACCGACAAACCACAGATCGACATGCCGCTGTGCGCGCAAAGGTGTATCAAGAGCATCGACGTCCAACCACACGGCGGCTGGGCCCAATTCGACATCGAGACCAGCAAGACCATGGTGATCACAGTGGAGGCCAGTACCACGCCGCCGGATGCCAACGGCAAATGGAGCGACCCGAACGTCGTGACGTCCTTCGTCGGGACGGTCATCCCGACCAACCACTACGCACCGGGTCTGCCCAATCTCCAACCGAATACCACCTACCACTACGTCGTGCGTGCCCACCTGCAAGGCCACGAGCAGGTCAAGACCGGCAAGTTCACGACGCTGACGCGGCGAGTGGCAGTGGATTTCGACGAGGTCCAGATGATCGAGGACACCGACGGCCCGCTCGACGGCGACTGTGACTGTTTCTTCGTCTTCGGCGTCGGCGATCTGGACCCGATCTGGTACGGCGATTCCAACAATAAGAAGAGCATCGGGAGCGGCACGACCGCACCGATCGATGTGTCGGCCGGCTTCACCAACGCCCCGAACGACCTCTTGCTCGGCGTGGCGGGTTACGACGATGACACGGACGCCTTCGAGGTGATGACCTTTGACTGCCTCGTCGGACACGGCGCACCGAGGGAAGGCGAATCCTGGAAGGACAGTTGGAGCGCGGACGGATGCCTGCAGCACTCTGGCGACGAGATCACAGTGTCTTTGTCTCGCCAGGGGCCACCCGGGGATCCAGGCGCCGTCGATGAGCAGTTCACCGAGCCGTTCACGATCGCGGTCGACGGGGTTCTCAAGTACAAGATCCGCGGAACCTACCGGGTCAGCTACAGCTAAACCCGCGTGGTCAGCTTCCGCAGCGTCTGGTACTCGCTCTGCTTGTAGGGCCTGCCATCTGGTTGCAGCAGATCGCTGAACCACACGTTCGGCACCTTGGTGTAGGGCTTGTCCCACGAATCCCACGGGAAATAGGTCTGGGTCTTGCCGGCCACGAGCCCCCAGCTGTAAGCACCGACATTGTGTCGTTTGGCCACCGGCAGTACGCCTTCGACCGTGCTGCCCTGGTCCCGTGCCAGGTATTCGGTGCACAGGATCGGCCGCCCCAGCGGGGCGAGTTCGGCGATGCGGGCCTCGAATTCGGCGGGGCCCGCATACGAGTGGAAGGAGATGACGTCGGAGTTGTCGAGTTGGAAGTTGTCCATCTCGCTGCGGCTTCCGCGATCCCAGCTGCCCTGCCACACACCGCTGGTCAACGGCTGCACGGCGTTGACCGAACGCGCCCAGCCGAACACCTGGGGCAGCAGACCTCCGACGGCGTCGATCTTGTCCTTGCGCTCGACCTTGCGGTACTGCTTCGCCGGGTTGTCCGGCTCGTTCCACAGGTCCCAGCCCAGTACCCGGTTGTCGTTGCGGAATTGGCTCATCACGCCGACCACGTAGTCACGCAGCACCGTGCGGTAGCGAGGGTCGTCGATGCGCTGCGCTCCTGGGCTCTGCACCCAGCCCGAGTTGTGTACGCCTGGCGTCGGCGCCCGTTGCGCGCCGACCTGTGGGTGCGGATCCCAGCACGAATCGAAGAAGACGAACAGCGGCTTGATGCCTTGGCGCGCCGCGATGCCGACGAATTGGGCCAGCCGGCTTTGGAATCCCGCCCGATCCTGTGCCCACAGCAGATCGTGCAGAAACACCCGGACGGTGTTGAACCCGAGTAGCCGGCACGCCCCCAGCTCGCTGTCGATGCGCCGCGCGTCGTAGGTGCCGGGCGAGAACATCTCGATCTGGTTGATCGCATTGGAGGTGACGAAGTTGGTGCCGACAAGCCAGCCCTGTGCCTGATACCACGCGTTGGCGCGCTCCACGGGCCACTGGCCTGGTGCCGCGGACGCGCGCGGGGTCACGGGAAGAGGTGCCAGTACCTGAGGGAGTGCCGCTGCTGCTGCCAGAACCAGCGGGATCTTGAGGGCCGTTCGACGGTGCACTTAGTGAACATAGTGGTGCTCAGCAAAGCCCTCGGGCTCACGGATGACATTGCAACCATTGAGGTTTCAAACTGTTATCAACCCGGCACCGTCAGAGCCGGCCCACCGTGAAATCGGCGGCCTGGCCCGGCATCCCGTTCAACACGTATGCAGTGTGGGCGAAGTTGGGTACGCCCGCGGGTGTGCCGTCGCAGATGGTGTCCCCTGGCTCGCACAGTTCGATGGTCTTGTCCTTGTAACGCGGCCCGATCACCATCGCCGGTGCGCCGATGTCGCGCATGAACTCGTCGGACGGCGTGCCCAGCAGCACTACCGAGGCCACATGGTCGGCAACCTCGAGCGGCATGGGGTCGGGGATGAACTGCTTGTACTCGGTTGGGATCCCGTCCGGCACGGCGGCCGAGGTGACGAAACCAGCCACGACGGCGCCCTGGGAGTACCCGCCGAGCACGACCTTGGTCTTGGGGCAGTCCTTCGCCGTGGCCTTGATGTGGTTGGCCGCATCGCGGATGCCGTCGACAACGGTCCTGGCGAATTCGATGCGGTCGCCGAAGTTCCCGCTGGCCTGGTAGTTCACCGGATAAACCTCAACCGAACGGTCACCGGTGCGTGCGCGCAACGCGTCGACGAAGGATTGCCCCGGCCCGCCGACCCCGGGCGGCTCGTACGTGCCGCGGGCGAACACCACCTCGACGTCGGGGCACGGCTGCGCCGACGCGGTGGGCATGGGGGCGATGGGGACGGCACAAGCGGCAACCAGCATCGCACCTTGGATCAATTTGAAGACGTTCATATCGACTCCACGCCTACACCGGATCGTGACGAACGTTACGGTTCCCCATGCTGACACATTCCAAACGCGGGCAACAGGGGGCAGCGCACTCGTGTTGACCTAGCCCAGCGGTACGTCCAGGTGGGGTCTCGGGTCGGCGGCACCGGGGCCGTCGAAGTGCCACCATTCCCCGGAATAGACGGTCAACCCTCCGGCCTTCATGGCCTCGCGCAGCCTGGCCCTGTTGGCTTGGGCGGTAGGGCTGATCCCGTCGGTGGCATAGGCCAGGCTGCGCGGGGTGAAGTCGTCGAATCCGGTGCCCATGTCGGCCCCGGCGATCGTCACGTCCACCGAGCGGCCCGCCTCGTGGCTGCGGGCATAGGCTCCGGGCCTGGCCACCCAGTTGGGGTTCGGCACCACCTCGAACATTCTGACCTGCACCTCGTGTGGCCGGTAGCAGTCCCAGAACACCAGCGTCTCAGGTCGCAGCGCCGCCGCGGCCGCCACCAGTCCCGGGACCATGGACTCGTGCACCAGGCACGGCGCCCCGGATGGATAGAGCCGCTGGCCGACGAAGTTGTCACTGGTCGCATACCGCAGGTCGATCACCGCGTCGGGAATCACGGTCCGTACGTCGACCAGGCCCGCCTCGGCCGCCGGCTTGGCCGATGCCGCCGCGGGCCAGACCATGCCAGGCAGCAGGAGCAGGAGCAGGACAGCGAGGGCACGGCGCACGGTCAAATTGCACCACATCCACTTCATTTCCTGTTCAAACACCATTTCGTCTTTCGCGTCAATTTCGTCGGGCCAAGGTGCCCGCAGCGATAGGCTTTGCCCGTTCTGCGCAGGAGGACCGCATGAGCCTCGACGAGAACCAGAGATCGATCGATGAGCTGCTCGATCGGGCCGTACACGCTTGCAACCGGGGTGACCGCGCCACCGCAGCCACCCTCGCCGAGCAGGTTCTTGCTGTAGACCACGGCAACCCCGATGCCGAGGACCTGCTCGCCTCCGACGGTCACGGAGAAATCCGCCGGCTCACGTTGATGTTCATCGACCTCGTCGACTCGACGGCTCTGTCCACGCGCGTCGAACCGGAGACCTACCGCACGCTTGTCGGCCGATACCGCCAGGACGTGATACGCCTCGTCAATCACTACGAAGGCCACATCAGTTCGACCAAGGGTGACGGCCTGCTGGCCGTGTTCGGCCATCCCAAAGCCCACGAGAACGACGTCAGACGTGCCGTCGCCGCCGCTTTGGAGATCACGCATGCGGTCGCACGAATCAGCGAACAGGCCGTCCGTCGTTTCGGGGTGACAATCGATGTGCGGGTCGGCGTGCACCGGGGCGTCGTCTACCTCGACACCGCGCAGGACGACGTCTACGGATTCGCCGCGAATCTCGCCGCCCGCATCTCCTCACTCGCGGCACCGGGGACGGTCGCCGTATCGGACGCGGTCGCGGCCCTGGTCGGCGGCACGTTCGAACTCGCGGCCTGTGCGGCCGCACCGGTCAAGGGCGTCGACGAGCCGGTGAACCACCATCAGGTGCTCTCGGACTACCCGACAGTGGTTACGCCGCGGATGGCCGCGCTGGTCGGGCGGCGCCGCGAGCGTTCCTGGTTGGAGCACGCCTGGCACCAGGCAAGAAATGGCACGTCGAAATGCCCAGGAGTCGCGTTCCGCGGCGAGGCGGGCATCGGCAAAACGCGGCTGGTGCAAGTCGCCTCGGAGCTGGTCATGAAATCGGGCGGAGCGGTCGTCGAACTGCGGGGTTCACCGTTGCACGTCGACGCCGGCCTGTACCCGATACGGCGCCTGCTCGAACGCCGTTGTGGCATCAGCCGCCTCACCGAAGCCACTGAGCGGGTACGTCTGCTGGATACCGAACTACGTTCGCGGGCAATGGATCCGGCGACAGCCATACCGCTGCTGGCACCGGTGCTAGGAGTCGCACCCGAACATGGATACCAGCCCGCCATCGCCGAGGGCCGCACCCTGTACGAGCTGATCGGCGCCACAGTGCACCAATACCTGTTGGCGTGTCTGAACGGCGATGCAGGCCTCATCGTGGCCGAGGACATGCACTGGTTCGATCCTTCGACCATGGACGTGGTGAATGCCCTGCTCGCTCGGGCCGACGGGCAGCTACTGGTGGTGCTCACCGGACGAGAAGGCAAGTGGCTCAAGCCCGACTGGCCGGTCGAACTGTTCGAGCTCACAGCGCTGAGTGCCGACGAGTGCGACGAGATGATCGACGCGCTGGCGCCGGTCGTGACAGACGCGCAGAAGGCCGTCGTGCGAAGTCGGTGTGACGGAATCCCGTTCTACATCGAGCATGTCGTAGCAGCCTTGGACTCCGGCGGGTACGACGAGCATGTACCCGAGGCGCTATATGAGCAGTTGTTCGCCCGACTGCACACCCGGCCGGGTGTGGTGCCCGTGGTCGAGGCGGCGGCCGTCATCGGGCGAAGCGGTGATCTTGCCCTGCTCCGGTCGGTGGTAGGCCCCGACGTCGATGCCGAAACCGTGGTCGCTGAGCTGACCGAAGCCCAGGTATTCCAGGTCGAGGCCGCCGACCGCTGGCGGTTCCGCCATGAATTGCTACGCGAAGTGGCCGGGGAGTTGGCGCCGCCGAGTAGGCAACGTGAGCTTCACGCCCGGGTGGCACGCCAGCTGGTTGACGACGGCTCTGGTGTGGAGCCCGATTGGCGGTTGGTCGCACGTCATTACGAGGGTGCGCACCGTTTCGTCGAAGCGGTTGCGTCGTACCAGAAAGCGTGCGTACAGGCCAGGCGCCGCGGTGCCGCGTTAGAAGCGTGCACATATCTGACCAACGCGCTCGATCAGTTGGACCATTGCGCCACCGGACCGGAGCACGACAGGCTGGAGATTGCGCTGCGCCTGGAGCGGGGTTTTCTGATCGGGGCCGCGCACGGAAGCATGAGCGGTGACGCCCCGGCCGACTTCGAACGCTGCCTGGAATTGGCGGCCGACGGGCTACATCAGGACGAACTCTTCGCCACCCTGACCGCACTGCTGAGCTACTACGTCCCCCGGGCCGAACTGCGCCGAGCCCACGAACTCTTGGTCTCGGCCGGGAGCATCACGAAAGACCGGCCGTGGCTGGACCGGGCGATCGCCTCCTCGATGGGTTCCGTCACCTGGCTCGAGGGGAACTTCGCGGTGGCCCGCGGGCATCTGGTGAGGGCCTTGGTCAACCGGTCCGCGGCCGATCCACCCGAGCTGGACACAACCTGGCGAGGCAACACCGACCCCATCTCGGGCGCACACACCTACCTCGCACTCACTCATCTCATCGCCGGGGACCTCGGGCGCGCGAAGGCTGAACTGGCCGGGTCGGTGCGCCGCTGCGAAGAGCTCGGCTTCCCTCTGAACGCTTTCAATCGGGCACACACATACTTCAAGGAGATCTGGGTGTGCCTCGAGGCCGGCCAGGTCGACGCGGCAACCACCCTTTCCGCTGAAATGCGCCGCTGCACCGAGGATTCCGGTCTGGACCTGTGGCGTGTCGTCAGTGCCACCGAGCACGCCACCGTCAAGGCGGTCGCGGCCTTGCGCGCCGGCGCCGACGCCGCCGCGTTGGAAGCCGCCGCGGCGAACATCGCAAGGCGCGTCGACGGATCGCGACTGATGCATCTGAATGTCTATCTCACCTTTCATGACTCGATCGTCGGCCGACTGCTGATCGCTGCAGGCCGGACAGACAAGGCACGCGAACGGCTTGAAATGTCACTACAACAAGCGGAGGACAGCGGAATGCACTTTCACGACGCCGAACTGATGCGGTTGCGCGCCCACACGTTGTCGACGGAATCGGCCCAGCGCACGGCCCTGGCCGCTGCATTGGACCTCGCCCGCCGCCAAGACGCAGTCCTCTTCGAATTACGCTGTCTCCTGGACTCTTTCGATTTGTTCGGCGACGGTGACCCCGCTGCGCTGGCCACCGTGGTGAGCCGCTTGCCCGAGAACGCCCGCTGGCCGGAACAGGTGCGGGCCGAGCGGATCCTGTCGTGACTACCGTCGCGGTGCTCGGGGGCGGCGTCGGCGGTCTGACCGCGGCCCACGAACTGGCCGACCGCGGGTTCGATGTCACCGTCTACGAGTGGCGGCCGGCGTTCGGAGGGAAGGCCCGGTCGATGCCGTTTCCCGGGTCGGGAACCGGTCAGCGCAAGGACCTGCCCGGCGAGCACGGGTTCCGATTCTTCCCCGGCTTCTACCGCCATGTCCCGGACACCATGGTGCGGATCCCGCACAACGGCCGAACCGTCGCCGACCACCTCGTCACGGCAACGCAGATGATGTTGGCGCAGGCGAACGGCGCCAACGAGGTCATCACGCCAACCCAGTTCCCGCCTTCGCTCGACAACCTGTCGGTCACCATCAAGGCCATCTGGGACCTCGGTGTGGGCCTGGGCATCCCGCCGCTCGAGATGACCGCCTTCGTGGAACGGCTGTTGACCCTGATGTGCTCGTGCGAGGAACGCCGGTTCGGTCAGTGGGAGCACACCAGTTGGTGGGATTTCGTCGAGGCCGACAAGCGCTCAGTCAAGTTCCAGAAGTTTCTGGCCAGAGGCATGACCCGCACCCTCGTCGCGGCCAAGGCCGAGGAGATGTCGGCCCGTACCGGCGGACTCATCCTGTGCCAGTTGATGTTCGATCTGGTGCGAACCGATGGGCGCTTGGACCGGATCTTGGACGGGCCGACCAGCGACGTCTGGATCGACCCGTGGACCGCACATCTCGAGGACCTCGGCGTGGAACTGAAGCACGGCTGCAAAATCGAGAGGATCGACTGCAATGGCACCCGCATCACAGGGGTGTCGATGTCGGTCGACGGCCAGTCCACGCAAGTGGTGGCCGACCATTATGTGGCAGCGCTGCCCAAAGAGCGCCTCCAGGACCTCCTCACCCCTGCTCTGAAGGCAGCCGAGCCGCGACTGGTCGCCCTACCGCGCCTGAAGACCGACTGGATGAACGGCGCGATGTTCTATCTGGACGTCGACAAGCCCCTGATCCCCGGCCACTCCATCTTCATCGACTCCGCGTGGTCGTTGACCGCAATCTCCCAGGCCCAGTTCTGGCGCGGCTTCGATTGGACGAAGCGCGGTGACGGCCGCGTCGAAGGCATTCTGTCGGTTGACATCTCAGCCTGGGACAAGCTCGGCAGCAACGGGCAGAAAGCCAACGCATGCAGTCGTGAGGAGATCCGCGACGAGGTGTGGAAGCAACTCACCGACCACATCGACGACGGCTCGCTCGACGATGCAAATGTTCTCGACTTCTTTCTCGACCCGGCGATCGACATCCCCGCTCCTCCGTCAAAGGTCGAGACCAAGAACCACGAACCCCTGCTGATCAACACCAAGGGCTCGTGGACCGACCGGCCTGATGCTGTCACTGCCATTCCGAACCTCTTCCTGGCGGCGGATTTCGTCAGGACCTACACCGACCTGGCGACGATGGAGGCCGCCAACGAGGCCGCCCGTCGTGCGGTGAACGGGATACTCGACGCCACCGGGTCAACGGCGCAGCGCTGCCCGGTCTGGCCACTGCGGGAGCCACCGGCACTGGCGCCGATCCGCAGGTTCGACAAGCTCCGGTGGCAGGCCGGCCTCCCCGTCATCAAGCCGCCCATCAAGATCGACGCGAGCGGGGTGCCCGGCCCCACCGGTGTCCTCGCCCGCGGCCTGCTCTCGGTGCTCGGATTCAGCTGACTTCCTACAGGAAAGATCTCGCCGATTCTTTGGGGTGATCGGCGATGCCCGCGAGCGCCCGTAGGTTACCGGCGACGTCACGGCTTTCATTGCTGGTGATGCCGCGCAGGAGGAGTGCAATCGGCGGCCACTTCTTCGGCGGTTCCAGGTACCAGGCACCCAGGCCCGCCGCCCACGCGATCTGATGGACCCGCTTCTCATGCGTGGCGTCTTGGGCCAGGGCCAGACCGATCGCGAAGTTCCAGGCTCCCTCTCGGAACTGCGTGAGGGTGGTCTTGATGAACACGTCCTCCTTGGGTATGGCCAAGCGGAGCAGCCGCAGCCGAGGTGAGCGGCGCTGGACGATGTCGAGCATGTCGGGGGTCTGCAGGGCCACGAGTCCGTTGACGCGGTCGAAATCAGGTTTGATCTCCCTGAGCCGGTCCGCGGACAGCTCGACCACGGCGATCCCGAGGTCGTAGCAGATATGTGCGTTCAAGCTGGCGACCATGTGCTGCAACATGGACGCCCGGGTGTTGTGGTGGTTGATGAACGCGACCTCCCACGGGAGTGTCAGTGCCTGCCGTTCGTACCGGTCCGGATGGAAGAACGCGTTCAGCGCATCGAAGTACCGCTTCGCGAACACGCAGTCGAGTTGCTCGATCCACTGGGGATCGCGGAACTTGCCGTCTTCGACCGCGCGTTTGATCGCGATGGTTCCCCTCTTGTAGAGAACGGCGAAGTAGCCGATGGTGCTCTCCGCCTCGATCGACCAGTCGATGATCGCGTCCAGACTGCGCACCACGCCATCGAAGGTTGTCGCTTCTTCCAGGGGTTCCAGAACGAGAGTCTGTGTCGTCATGGTTGATCCACCGCCTTTGTCCGACCGAGTACAGATTCGCCCGGTACGCCCGCGGTGTCGTGAGTAGCCGCCTACCCTAGTTTCCTGCGGAAATGACACTCTCTTCTTCAGGCATGTTGCTTTCCGATGTACGATAACCACACTCTTGATAAGGCGTCGGACCCTCCGACGACCACCTGGGTTATGCGCATAAGCCCTGCGCACAAGTAGACCGACGGATTGGAGCGATCCTATGGCGTCAGCCGCACCGGAGACCGTCGCAAACCGCTACGCCGGCAGACGGGTCGAACGGGTGGAGGACACCCGGTTGCTCACCGGACGCGGTACGTACGTCGACGACATCACGCGACCCGGCATGCTCCACGCCTGCTTCGTCCGCAGTCCCTATGCGCACGCCAGGTTCAGCGTCATCAATGCCGCTGCAGCCCTGGCGCTTCCCGGCGTGCACGCCGTGCTCACCGCCGCCGACCTCAACCCGGAGGTCAGAGAGGCCTGGCACGCCGTCGCGGGCAAGGACGTACCCGACACCCCGCGCCCGCCGCTGGCCGAGGGCGAGGTGAAGTTCGTCGGCGATCCGGTGGCCCTTGTCATCGCCGCGAACCGCTACATCGCCGAAGACGCAGTGGACCTTGTCGACGTCGACTACGAGCCGCTGCCCGCGATCGCCGACTTCCGCCAGGCACTCACTTCCGAGGTGTCCGTCCACGAGGCCTTCAGCGACAACAATGCCGGCGGCATGGCCGGAATGCCGCCCGATGAGGAAGTCTTCGGGTCCGCGCCGCATGTGGTGAAAGAGCACATCTACCAACAGATGCACGTCCCGGTGCCGATCGAGACCCGGGGCATGGTCACCGAATGGTCGGCAACCTCGGGCGAGCTGACCATTTGGGCGTCTACCCAGACCCCGCACGAACTGAGGGCCTTCGCCGCGCGCCTGCTCGGCATCCCGGCCCAGCACGTGCGGGTCATCATGCGCGACACCGGCGGCGGGTTCGGCCAGAAGGTCGTTCCGATGCGCGAGGACATGTGCATCATGCTGGCCGCACGGCACGTGCCGGGTGCGCTGAAGTGGATCGAGGACCGCCGGGAGAACCTGATGTCGGCCGGTCAGTCCCGCCACGTGGACGGCGACGTGCGCATGGCATTCGACGATGACGGCAACATTCTCGCCGCCGACATCGACTTCATCCAGGATGTCGGCGCGTACCCGACGCCGTATCCGGTGCTGACGACCGCGGCGATCGGCATGTTCTTCCCCGGCCCGTACCGGGTGCCCAAGGCCAGCTTCAATTACAAGACGGTGTTCTCCAACACCGCCGGCCTGCACGCCTACCGTGGCCCGTGGCAGTACGAAACCCTCACGCGCGAAATACTTCTCGACATCGGCGCCCGCATGATGGGCATGGATCCGGTGGATCTGAGGCGCAAGAACCTGTTGCGCCGCGACGAGATGCCCTACTTCAACCCCAACGGCATGCCGTATGACCATGTGGCCCCGATCGAGACGTTCGAGCAGGCCGTCAAGATCCTCGATCACGAGGGCTTCCGCAAGGAGCAGGCCGAGGCGCTGGCTCAGGGGCGCTATCTGGGGCTGGGTTTCTCGGCCTACATCGAGCCGACCGGCGCGGCCACCGGCCACCTCGCGAGCGAGGGCTGCACCATCCGGATGGAGCCGACCGGCAAGATCAATGTGTACGTCAACGGCGGGTCCACCGGAAACAGCTTGGAAACCACCGTCATCCAGCTCACCGCCGACGCGCTCGGTGCCGACATCGACGATGTCGCGACCATTCAGGGCGACACCGCGGTGACGCCTTACGGCGCGGGCACCCAGGGCAGCCGCAGTGCCCCGATGACCGCGGGTGCGGTCAACGAGGCGGGCACCATCCTGCGCACACAACTGGTGGCGATGGCAGCGGCACGACTCGAGGTCGAGGAGTCCGAGATCGAGCTCGGAGGCTCGAAAGCGGTCGCGCGCAACAATCCCGAGAAGAGCGTGAGCTTCGCCGATCTGGCGTACCGCGCCCACTACGAGCCCCAGATGCTGCCGCCGGGAATGTCGGCCAACCTGGAGGCCACCGCGCGCTACACCGCACCGCCGACCGCCCCGATCCACTGGGCCAACGCCACCCACGCCTGCACCTGTGAGGTCGACGTGGTCACCGGGCACGTCACGCTCACCCGCTACATCGTCAGCGAGGATGTCGGCCCGATGATCAACCCCAACGTGGTCGAGGGTCAGATCGCCGGCGGCACCGTCCAGGGCATCGGCGGGGCGCTGCTGGAGAAGCTGTCCTACGATGACGCCGGAAACCCTTTGTCCTCAACCTTTGTCGACTATCTGCTGCCCACGGCCACCGAGGTGCCGGTGATCGAGTACGGCCACGTCGAGATCCCCGGCCCCGGCGTCGGCGGCTACAAGGGTGCGGGCGAGGGCGGGGCCATCGGCTCCACGCCCGCCGTCATCAACGCCGTCAACGACGCGCTGGCGCCGCTCGGGGTCACTCTCACCACACTGCCCGCCACCCCGGCGGCCATCGTCGAGGCCATCGAGCGGGCGCAGCAAACCAGCTCGCAGGAACCATCAAGAAGGGATCACTGATCGTGGAGCTCAACAACGAATTCCGGGTCGCGGTACCTGCGGCGAAAACCTGGGAGGTGCTCACTGACGTCGAACGCGTGGCGCCGTGCCTGCCCGGCGCCACGCTGCTGAGCGTCGACGGTGATGATTTCACCGGTGCCGTCAAGGTGAAGGTCGGTCCGATCACGGTGTCCTACAAGGGCGATGCCACGTTCCAGGAAAAGGACGTGGCCGCCCAGCGCGTGGTCCTCAAGGCCAACGGCAAGGAGACCCGCGGCAACGGCACCGCCTCGGCCATCGTGACGGCCCAGCTGAAAGACGAGGGCGACTCGACGACCGTGGTGGTCACCACGGATCTGGCGATCTCCGGCAAGGCCGCTCAGTTCGGCCGCGGTGTGTTGGCCGACGTGTCCGGCAGCCTGATCGACCAGTTCGCCCGCAGCTTGGAGGCCGAACTGCTCGGCAGTTCGCGGGCAGCGGCCGAGACCGGCACCGCCACAACACCTGACGCACCGCAGGAGGCCGCTCCGATCAACGCGCTCGCCCTGGCCAAGGTGATGGCGGTGCCGATGGCCAAGCGGTTCGCCCCGGCCATCGGCGCGGCCGCCGCCGCGGGCGTGCTCGGCTTCCTCATCGGCCGGGCCGGCCGCAAGAGCCGCAGACACACCGTGCTGACACCCGAGGACCTGCAGGCCGCCCTGCTGCGGTTGGTGTCATGAAGCCGGCCCCCTTCGCGTATCACCGGCCCGCCACGATCTCCGAGGCGGTGGCCATGCTGGGCGAGTACGGCGAAGACGCCAAGATCCTGGCCGGCGGTCAGAGCCTGGTGCCGATGCTCGCCATGCGACTGACGCACTTCGAGAACCTCATCGACATCTCGCGGCTGTCCGAGCTGAACGACATTGCCCTGCAGGGCAACGAGGTTCGGATCGGCGCGGCCACCCCGCATGCCATGGTGGGCCTGGACGACGAGATCGCCGATTCGGTGCCGCTGCTCACCCTGGCCACCCCGCACATCGGGCATTTCCAGATCCGCAGCCGCGGCACCCTCGGTGGTGCGATCGCGCACGCCGACCCGGCCGCCGAGTACGCAGCCGTCGCATTGGCCCTCGACGCAACGATCGAGGCGACGTCGGCACGCGGCACCCGCCAGATTCCGGCAACGGAGTTCTTCACCGGGCTGTGGGAAACGTCGCTGGCCGCCGACGAGATCCTCACCGCGGTGCGCTTCCCGGTGGCCTCGGGCCGGAGCGGCTTCGGCATTGCCGAATTCGCCCGTCGCCATGGCGATTTCGCGATAGCCGGCGCTGTCGTCGGTTTCGAACTCGACGAAGATGACCGAATTACCCACTGCGGTATCGGCCTGCTCGGGCTGGGCTCAACCCCGTTGCGGGCCACCCCGGCCGAGGCGGCGTTGATCGGCACCCCGATCGGCGGCCTCACCGCCGACGAGATCGGGCAGCTGGCGGTGTCCGAGCTCACCGACATTCCTTCCGATCTGCAGGGCACCGCGTCATACCGGGCGCGGGTCGGGGCCGCCATGGTCTCCAGAGCCTGGACCCAGGCAACCACGCACGCCGAGGAGGCTCTCAATGCATGAACTGCCGGTTGCGGTTTCGGTCAACGGGCGGGACTACCAGGGTGTGGTCGAGCCCCGCGTCACGCTGGCTGATTTCCTGCGGGACAACTGTGGTCTGACCGGTACCCACCTCGGCTGCGAGCACGGTGCCTGCGGCGCCTGCACGGTCCTGCTGGACGGGCAGGCGGTCAGGTCATGTCTGGTGTTCGCCGTCCAGGTGGACGGCCAGGAGGTGACCACGGTCGAGGGCATCGCCGGCCCGGACGGTCAGCTTTCCCCGGTTCAGTCCGCGCTCAAGGAGTGCCATGGGCTGCAATGCGGCTTCTGCACACCGGGATTCGTCACCTCGATCACCGCGATGCTGCGGGACAACCCGAACCCCAGCGACGAGGAGATCCGCGAGGGGCTTTCGGGCAACTTCTGCCGCTGCACCGGATACCAGGGAATTGTCAACGCCGTGCACCGGGCCTGCGAACACGCGGAGACCGACGCGGGGCTCAAGCCTCTAGCTCAGCAATGACTTTCGCGATCCGGCGGGCCCGGGTGTCCGCGGCCTTGGCTGCCTGCACCGAAGTGACATGGGCCTTCTGCTTGCTGTAGGAGAGGCGGTCCCACTTCGCCGCAGCGCCCGGTGACTCCTCCAGTGCGGCCCGTAGGTCATCGGGGACCTCCACGGTGCGCGGCTCGGTGTCAACGGTCAGGTCGACATCGATGGCATCGCCGCCGCCGATCCCCGACTCGTTGCGGCGCTCGGCGCTGAACGGAATCAGGAACTTGCCGCCCATCGGCGCGATCGTCGACCGGTATCGGTAACCGTTCACGTCGACCACCACGGCCGGGCGCTTCCCCGCCGCCAGCGCGTCGACCACGTCGGCGGGAACCTCGATACCGGTGTTGTTGGCGTCCTGGAACATCGTCGTCGAGAACTTCATCAACCCTCCCTCCGCCAAACGTAGCCGGTAAGAGTGGAGGTATGAAGATCGGATTCATCGGCCTGGGCAACATGGGCGCGGCAATGGCCGCCAACCTGCTCAAGGCCGGACACGAGGTCACCGCGTACAACCGCTCCCCCGGCAAGGTCGCCGAGTTGGCCGCCCAGGGTGCGCGACCGGCGGCCTCGGTGTCCGAGGCTTGTCATCGCGACGTCGTCGTGACCATGCTCGCCGACGACGCCGCGGTTGCGGCCGTGACATTCGGGGATCACGGCGTGGTCGCCTCGCTACCCGCAGGCGCCGTCCACGTCTCGTCATCGACCATCAGCGTCGCCCTCGCCCAGCGGTTGGCCCAGGCCCACGGCGAGGCCGGCCAGGGTTTCGTCGCCGCCCCGGTGTTCGGCAGGCCCGAGGCCGCCGCGGCCGCCAAGCTTTTCGTCGTGGCGGCCGGCGCCCCGGCGGTCGTCGAGACGGTGACACCGCTTTTCGATGCGATCGGGCAGCGCACATTCGTCCTCGGCCACGATCCTCAGGCCGCGAACCTCGTCAAGATCAGCGGCAACTTCCTGATCGCCTCGGTGATCGAATCCCTCGGTGAGGCAATGGCTCTGGTGGGCAAGGCCGGCGTGGACAAACAGCAGTACCTGGAGTTGTTGACCTCGACACTGTTCGACGCGCCGGTGTACCACACCTACGGCGGGTTGCTGGCCCGTGAGGAGTTCAGCCCGGCGGGTTTCGCCGCCCCACTCGGCCTCAAGGACGTCAAGCTGGCGCTGAGCGCGGGCGAGGAGCTACAGGTGCCCCTGCCGGTTGCGAGCCTGCTGCGCGACCGTTTCCTCACGCTGCTGGCCACCGGCGGCGGCGAATTGGACTGGTCGGCGATCGGTGCGCTCAGCGCGTGGGAGGCCGGAGGTGCCGGACCTGCCTAGGAACGCGACAACGCTGAAGATTGCGGTCACCTGGTGACTGCAATCTTCAGCTCAACGTCGAACGCGAAAGCTAATCGGCAGCGACGACGCCGCGCAGGCCGTCGGCGCCGTACAGCGGTTCCAGCATTCCCGAGATGTCGGGTCCGCGCCGCAGAGCATGCCCGCCGTCGACACCGATGGCCTGACCGGTGATCCAGCCCGCGGCGTCGCTGAGGAGGAACACCGCCAGGTTGGCGATGTCCTCGACCTCACCGAAGCGCGGCATCGGCGTGCAGGCCTCGTAGTCGTCACGGGCGGCCGGGAGTTCGAAGACAGGGCCGACCATCTCGGTGCGGGTCAAGCCTGGCCGGATGCTGTTGAACCGCACCGAGGAAGGCCCGAGCTCGTCGGCGGCCAGTTTGAGCAGATGGTCGAACGCCGCTTTGCTCACGCCGTACGCACCGAACCATCGGTGGGTGTTGCTCGACGCGATCGAGGAGATGCCGACGAACGATCCGCCGCCACCACGGACCATCTCCCGGCCCGCGTGCTTGATCAGGTACATCGTGCCGTTGACGTTCAGGTCGACGGTCTGGCGCCACAATTCGGAGTCGATCTGCGTGATCGGACCGATGGTCAACGACCCGCCGGCGCTGTGCACCACACCGTGCAGCTGGCCGTGCCAGGCCGTGGCAGCGTCGACCGCGTGGCGGACCTCGTCCTCGTTGGTGACGTCGGCGGGCTCGTAGCGCACCGATCCTGGCCCCTGCGCACCCAGTTCGTCGGCAGCCGCGCTGAGCTTGTCGGCATTGCGCCCGATCAGCATGGCGTTACCGCCTGCGGCGACGATGGCAGCCGCGGCACCCTTCCCGATGCCGCTACCGCCACCGGTGACCAGGTAGGTGCGATCCTTCAACGACAGTTCCATGTGTCCCATCCTTATGGTGTATCGCGCTGTGCGGGCTTCGGTTTGCCGAGGGTGCGCCAATCCGGCACATCCGGCGGCATGCCGACGGGCCAGCGGTTCTCGTTGACCGATGCCCAGTGCGCATGCCCGAGTTCGTGAATGTGGAAAGCATGGCGCAGCGCCTCGGTGAAGCCCATCGCGTCGCTGGCCGCGTTGACCGAATCCTTGACCAACAGGGCCGCCATCGTCGGCCGCTCGGCGATGCGCCGGGCGAATTCGAGTGTCTTGTCTTCGAGTTCGTCGCGCGCGAAGATCTTGGACACCATCCCCAGCCGGTAGGCCTCGTCGGCGTCGATCGAATCACCGGTCAGCAGAAGCTCTTTGGCCTTGCGGGCACCGAACTCCCACGGGTGGGCGTAGTACTCGACGCCCGGCATCCCCATCCGCACGCCGACGACGTCGCTGAACTTGGCGTCGTCGGCCGCGACGATCAGGTCGCAGGCCCAGATGAGCATCAGGGCAGCCGAGATGGCGTTGCCCTGCACCTGGGCGATGGTGATCTTGCGCAGGTCACGCCACCGCCGGGTGTTCTCGAAGTAGAAGTGCCACTCCTGCAGGTAGGTGCGCTCGGTGACTCCGGCTGCGGTGGCGCCATGTGAGCGGAATGTCGGGTGCTGCGTCGGGCCAGGTTCACGCTCGGCCAGAGCTTCCTCGGAACCGAGGTCGTGGCCCGCCGAGAAGTTCTTGCCGCGCGCGCCCAGGATCACCACGCGGACCGCATCATCGGCCTCGGCCCGGCCGAACGCCTCGTCGAGTTGCACCAGAAGTGTCCGCGACTGGGCGTTCTGCGCATCCGGACGGTTCAGCCAGATCCGGGCGATGCGTCCGTCGTCGAGTGTTTCGTATTCGACCTGGCGGGCTGCGTCGGCACTGACCATTTCGGACCACCTCTTAGGCAGGGTAAGTAAGTTACGAACTGCACATTACGTGTATCAAGTAACCGGGCTCACACCGGGATCACAGCTAATGCGCAGGCGCTTCACAGCGGGCGGACCGATATGGTCCGCCCCCGCCATCTGTGCGGCCATTTTGCCTTGTAGAGAGTATTATGTCGATACACGACAGGACCACTCACACTCGTCGCCGCACCACAGCGGCGAGACGCTCAGCAAACATCTAGAGACCCTCGAGAGAAAGCACGACATGGCTGCATCCCTGCTTGTCACCCGCCGCTTCGTCGTCGCGGCAGGCATTGCCACGGCCATCGCCTCAGCCCCCGCTCTGGCGGTCCTGACTACTTCGTCTCAGGTGCTGGCCTCCTGCCCCAACGGCGAGACCGAGGACATCTACACCGGAGTGTGCGTTCCGGACCTCGTGCCCAACTCCCCTGAGTTCACCTCCGCCCCGAACCAGTTGCCCCAGCTCGACGGGATTCCGTGCACCGGCGGCAATTCCGGCCAGTGCATCGGCCTGGCCGAGGAACAGCAATCCGAGGGCCCGCAACCAGTTCCGCAGTCGACCGTCGGCAGCAGCCCGACCGTGACCGGCCACATCGGCTGATCCAGCCGCACCGCAGAGACCGCACAGTAAACCCTCAGCGGGCCTAGACTGTTGAGGTGAGATCGCGTGTCGCGCCCGCCGTGCTGTCCATCGTGGGCGCCGGTTGTGCACTGTCCCTGTGGCTGAGTCCGCCGGTCGCCCAGGCGGCGTGCACCTCGGGTGAGCAAGAGGACGTCTACACGACCACGTGCACGCCTTTTCTGGTTCCGAATTCGCCGTCCCCGTTCACCGGGATCCCCGGCAACCCCGATCTGCCCGCGGTGGCTCTGCCCGGCGGAGGCGGGGCGATCCCGTGCACGGGCCACAACGCCGGCGAGTGCATCGGACTGGCAGAAGAGGACGAGGCCGAAGGGCCTCAACCCATTCCACGTTCGACGATCAGCTCCAGCCCATAGCACTCACAGCCAACCCGTAGATCTGATGCAGATCTCTCACAGCGTCCATACAATTCCCCCAACACAACAATCGAATACCTAGAGAAAGCGTGACGATGGCGACCTTCCCGATCTCGATGCGACGACTGATCTTTGCCGGCGGGTTTGCGGTCGCCGCAGCCACCGCGCCGGCGATCGCGGCCTTCGCCGTACCCATGTCCTCCGGCCCGGCGGTCGCCTGCCCGACGGGCGAAGAAGAAGACCTCTACACCAACATGTGCGTCCCGCACACCGTGCCGAACTCCCCCGGCAACTTCAGCAGCATCCCCGGCAACCCCAACCTGCCCGCAGTGAACGAGCCCGGTGGTGGCGGCTCGATCCCCTGCACCGGCGCCAATACCGGCCAGTGCATCGGCCTGGCCGAGGAAGCACAGTCACAGGGGCCGCAGCCGGTGCCGGAGTCGAGCGTCGGCAGCAGCCCGACCGTGCACGGTTCCATCGGCTGATGGCGTGGGGCGGCCGGGGTTCTCCCGGTCGCCTACAGTTGTGTCATGCCTGCGAAAACTGAGACCGCCGAGATCGACGACGTAGAGCCGCTCGCCGACAGCACCGCCCGCCAGGCGCGTCGCGTCGTCGCCACCTACGCGACCGACGCCGACGAGTGCCGGATGTTCCTTTCCATGCTCGGCATTGGGCCCTCGAAAACCGAGGCGTAAATGAGTCCGGAGGGCGGCCCCAAAGCCGCCTCCGGTAACTCCGACTTTGTCGTGGTGGCCAATCGGCTCCCCATCGACATGGAGCGGTTGCCGGATGGCAGCACAACCTGGAAGCGCAGCCCCGGTGGGCTGGTGACCGCACTGGAACCGCTGCTGCGTAAACGCCGCGGCGCCTGGATCGGCTGGGCCGGTGTCCCCGACAGCGGCGAAGAGCCGATCCTGGAAGACGGCGTGCAGCTGTATCCGGTGGAACTGTCCGCGCAGGATGTCGCGGACTACTACGAGGGGTTCTCGAACGCGACCCTGTGGCCGCTGTATCACGACCTCATCGTCAAACCGGTGTACCACCGCAAGTGGTGGGACAGCTACGTCGACGTGAACCGTCGTTTCGCCGAGGCGACGGCCCGGGCCGCCGCGCCTGGCGCCACTGTCTGGATTCAGGATTACCAGCTACAGCTCGTGCCCAAGATGCTGCGCATGCTGCGGCCCGACGTCACCATCGGTTTCTTCCTGCACATCCCGTTCCCGCCCGTCGAACTGTTCATGCAGATGCCGTGGCGCACCGAAATCGTCGAAGGCCTGCTCGGAGCTGACCTGGTCGGATTCCACCTTGCCGGAGGCGCCCAGAACTTCCTGGTCTTGTCGCGCCGCCTGGTCGGGGCCAACACGTCGCGCGCCTCGATCGGCGTCCGCTCACGCTTCGGCGAGGTCTCCTACGGCTTCCGCACCGTCACGGTCGGTGCCTTCCCCATCTCGATCGACTCCGCCGATCTGGACGCGAAGGCACGTAACCGGGCGATTCGGCAACGTGCCCGGCAGATCCGCGCAGAGCTCGGCGACCCACGCAAGATCCTGCTCGGCGTCGACCGGCTCGACTACACCAAGGGCATCGACGTCCGCCTGCGTGCGTTCACCGAACTGCTCGAAGAGGACCGCATCAAACGCGACGACACGGTGCTGGTCCAACTGGCGACACCGAGCCGCGAGCGGGTCGAGAGCTACATCGCGATGCGCGAGGACATCGAACGCCAGGTCGGGCACATCAACGGTGAATACGGTGAGGTCGGGCATCCGCTGGTGCACTACCTGCACCGGCCGGTGCCGCGGGACGAACTCATCGCGTTCTTCGTCGCTGCCGACGTCATGCTGGTCACCCCGCTGCGCGACGGGATGAACCTGGTCGCCAAGGAGTACGTGGCCTGTCGCAGCGACCTCGGCGGCGCCCTGGTGCTGTCTGAGTTCACGGGCGCGGCAGCCGAGCTGCGCCAGGCCTACCTGACCAACCCGCACGATCTCGAGGGTGTCAAGGACGCGATCGAAGCCGCGCTGACGCAGAGCCCCGAGGAGGGCAAGCGCCGGATGCGGGCGCTGCGACGCCAGGTGCTGGCCCACGATGTGGACCGCTGGGCCCGCGCGTTTCTCGACGCGTTGGCCAACGCGAAAACAGCTTGAGCGTTGGCCAACGCGAAATCAGCCTGAGCGGTGGCTCCGTCAGCCTGAGTGCCGGCTAGATGTACTGACCTGAGAGGTTAGGTACGCGGGTGGCCGGTGGTTGGCCGCCGAGTGCGGTGTGGCCGCGGTGGTGATTGTAGTTGTGTAACCATCTGGGGTATTCGGCGCAGCGTTCGGTGTCGGTGGTGTAGAGCCGGGCGTAGGCCCATTCATCGGCCAGGGTGCGGTGGAAGCGTTCGACCTTGCCGTTGGTCTGGGGCCGATACGGTCGGGTTCGGCGGTGTTGAATCGGGCCTAGCGCTTCTTTGAAGGCATGCGATCGGTAGCAGGAACCGTTGTCGGTCAATACTTTTCGTACGGTGATGCCGCATTCGGTAAACCATGCGTGTGCCCGCGACCAGAAAGCCGCAGCGGTGTCTTTGCGTTCGTCAGTGAGTATCTCGCTGTAGGCCAATCGTGAGTGGCTGTCGATGGCGGTGTGCAGAAAGTGGTAGCCAATCGCGGGGTGTCGTGAGGTTTTTCGCAGTGAGCGGTGGGCTTGGGAATGACGCCTGCCCGTCGAGCGACCCAGCAGTCGCCAGCCTCCACCGTCGGGGATCTTGCCCAGTTTCTTGACGTCGACATGGACCAGATCGCCACACCGCTGGGGTTCTATCCGGCGTACGACCAGGCCCGTGGGTCGGTCGAGCCAGCGCAGTTTGGCCAGGCCGTAGCGGGTCAGCACGCGATGGACTGTCGAGGGATGCAACCCAAGCAGATAACCGATGCGGGCAGGCCCCCACCGACGAATGACCCGGACTTTGATGATGCGCCGTTCGGTCCGGGTCGGAGTCTGGTTTGGACTGCGGTGCGGTCGTGAGCTGCGATCGACCATTCCGGCCTCGCCGAGCTCGCGATAGCGGCCGGCCCAGCGGGCCGCCGTGGTCACCGCGACCTGGAATCGTTCCGCGGCGCGCCGAAGCGGCCAACCGTCATCAACGACGCATCGGGCCAGGCGCAGACGCCCGGTTTCTGACAAAGGGGCATTACGGTGGGACACGAAGACCTCCGAAGTGAGTTGGTGCGTTCCTAGACAGCTCGCACTTCACTCGGAGGTCTTCGTTATGTCACCACGCCACGCCGTACCTAACCTCTCAGGTCAGTACAGCTAGATCGGATTGATCGCATTGATCAACCAGTCCCCGTCGACCTTGCGGTAGTCCACGCGAAGCCGGCTGCCGTCATACAGCGGCTGGCGAGTCTGGTCGGTCACCGTGCGATTCATGTACACCAGCACCGATCCCGATTCGCGTTCCGCGGTCATCACGCCGACGCCGACGACACTGATCTGGACCACCAGCTGGCGCTTGCGTGCCTCGGGGATCACCTTGGCGGTGGCGTCCTGCTGGAACTTCTGCCGGAAGTCCGGGGCCAGCAGCGGATAGATTTCCGTCAGGCTGCGTTCGACTGTCTGATAGTCGTAGCCGAACACCTTCGGGATCTGATCGGCCGCGACCGCGGGCAACGCGGCCCGGGTGGCCTCCTGGCCATGTTGCACCACGCGGTTCCAGTACAGCGAGCCACCGATTCCGGCTGCCGCGACGAAGACCACGGCCAAGACACCGATCAGCAGGGCAGTGAGTTTGGAGCGCATCAGTTTCCACCGTCGGGGTACTTGAGGTCGTATCCGGTCATGTGCCCGTTGTCGTCCTCGTGCACGATCACCCGCAACCGGTAGGGCCTGGTCGGTGAATTGACGCCGTCCATGTCGGCGACTGTCACCCGGACCGCCACCAGCACCGACGCGTTTCCGGCGATCTCGTCGACCTTCTCCAGCGCGGCACCGTTCACCACGGCTTCCGAGCTGGCCTGGGTGTCGCGGAACAGTGCCTTGAGGTTGTCGGCGTTGTTCCCCTGGCTCATCATGTCGCGCAGCGGGCCGCTGGTGCCGTCGATGAAGCGGCTGACGCTCTCATCGATGGTGTCCTGCGTGTAGGTGAACATGTTGATCACGGTCTGCTTGCCGGTGTCGACGAATCGTTCGTCGCGGGCCTGCACGGCGTCCACACTTTGTTGCTGATCGCGCATGACGTAGGCCAGCGTGCCCAGCGCCGCAGTCCCCACACCCAGCACGAGGACCGCCACCAGCGCCACCAGACTGCGGTGAGCCCGCCGCCGCGGCGGCGCCTTCAGCGGTGTCAGCTTGGGCGCCTTGGGCGCCGAAGTGGCCGGTGAATCGACCACGACGGCGGTTGTGGTCACCTCTGCGGCGGTCGCGGCCCCGGTCGGGCCGGCCGCCCTGGACGCGCGCCTACGCGGCCTCGGATTCGAGGCCGTTTCTTCGGTCATCAAGCCTGCCTTGGATCCAGCATCAGGTCTACCCAGGTCTCCGCGGGATGCAGATTGTCGGCGCCGGCGGCATACACACCGGTGCCTCCGTCGGCGTCAGCGAAGACCCCACTGTGCTGATCGTAGGTGCCCGTCATGGGAGCGCTGGCCAGAGGTGGTGCCTCGGCCGGCAACGGTGCGTCCGGAGCCGGTGCGGGCGCTTCCGGAGCCGGAGCCGGCTCGGGTGCTCCCGGGGGCGTCCGCCCGTACGGCGGCACGAGCTGGTCCGGCGGCGCGAAGTACGGCCACGGCGGCGGCGGGGTGCCCGGCTTGTTCGGCGGCACCGGCAGCGGGAACGGTGCGTGCGGCGCGGGCCCCGGGCCCGGCTCGACACCCGGCGGCAACTGCACCACCGGCGGCCCCGGATCCGGATCGACCTGCGGCGGGATCATCGGGAACTTGTTGGGCGGCAGGATGTTGCGCCCGTCCTCGATCGGCGTGCCGTACGGCACCGGCGGACCGCGCCAGGGGTTGGTGCCCACCGGGATGTAGCCGTTCGGATCGCGGCACAGCTGGACGGTGGGGGCTCGCTTGCCCGGGAACTCCTGGCACGGGTAGTTGCGGGCGCCACGCACCACGGCCGGGTCGTTCTGCGCGGTCTTGCAGTACATGTCGGTCGGCAGGTCCCGCAGGGTCAGATCGGCCGGGGAGCGGGTCTGGGTGGGCGGAAGGAATCCCGTGAGACACGGCGGCGCATCGCCGAGGTCGACCTTGAAGTCCAGCTTGCCGCCCTCGTCGACGGGCACACCGCCGGCCACCGTGTTCAGTGCGGCCATCAGGGCCGGGAAGATCACCAGCGCCTGCTCGAGCGACTTGCTGTAGATCACGCCGATCCGGCCGAAGTTGGCCAGGTTCGCCGCGAGCACGGGGAACGTCGGGCGGATTCCGCTGAACGCGGTGTTGGCCGCCTCGGTGGCGCCGGGAACGGTCTTGAGGGTGGTGCGCAGCTGCGGGTCAGCCTTGTTCACCTCTCCGGTGAACCGGGCGAGCCCGTCGGCCAGCGACCGGATGTTGTCACCGCTGCGCATCTGCGCTTCCAGGAACGGCCCGGCCTGGTCGATCAGCTGGGTGGTCTCGCCGGAACTGGCGTTGGCCTCTTCGATCAGCAGGCGCGAGGATTCGATGAGCCGCGCCAGTTCGGGCCCGGAGCCGTTGAATGCCTTGAACGTCTCGCGCAGCAGATCCTGCAATCGGCTGTTACCGATGCTGCTCACCAGCGCGTCGGCCTCGTGCAGCATGCCGGCGATGTCCTGGCCGACCCGGGTGTTCTGCTGGTCGATGGTCGCACCGTTGCGCAGCTTGTCGGTTGACGGTGACTCCGGCGGAATCAGATCGATGTACTGCTCGCCGACGGCCGAGACGCTTTTCACCGTGGCGGTGACGTTGTTCGGGATCGTCGTGCTGCTGTTCAGCTGCATCCTGGCGACCACACCATCGGGCGCCAGGCCCACCGAATCCACCCGGCCGACCGTCACACCGCGGTAGGTGACGTTGGCGTTCTCGTAGATGCCGCCGCCGGCGACGAAGTTGGCGTTGACGTGATACGTGCCGATACCGACGGCAGCAGGTAGATGCAGATAGAACAGCGAAATCGCACCGACGGTGAGGACGGTGACGATCCCGAAGATCATCAACTGCATGCGGGTCAGCCGGTCGATCATCTACGGCTTCTCCTCGTGCTGGGTGGCAGTTCCGGCGGGAATCTTGAACGGGTCGGCCGCCTGTCCCGACAGGTTGGCCATCTCCCCGGTCAGCCAATCCGGCGGATTGATGACCTCATCGAGGTGCTTCATGTTCGGGTCGAATCCACCCGTGGTGAAAATCGACTCGCCGAACCGGCGCAGCGTGAGGTCGAAGGTGACGAACACGTTGAGGTAATCGCCGCGGACCGCGTTGCGCAGGTACTTGTAGTGGAACGGGAAGGTCGGCAGGAACTCCAGGTCCTTGATGAAATCGTCGGCATTGTCGTTGAACGCCTTGATCACCGGGTAGAGATCCTTGATGTCTTCCGCGAAATCGTCCTTGGTCTCGGACAGGATCCGCGAACCCACCTCGGCGAAACCGCGCAGCGCGGTGAACGCCTCGACCATGTTGGCGCGGTTCTCGTTGAGCACCTTGAGTGCCCCGGGCAGGGTGTCCAACGTGCGGCCCAGGTTGTCCTTGCTTCGGGCCAGGATCGACGCGAAGCGGTTCAGGCCGTCGGCTGCGGCGATGATGTCATTGGTCTGCTGATCCAGAGATGCGGTCAGCTCCGCCAGACGCGGGATCAGCTCGGCGAAGCTTCCGGCCCGGCCGGCCACCGCGGCGTAGGCCTCATCGGTGATGTCCTGCAGCGCACCGAGATTGCCCTTGTTCACCACCATGCCGAGCGAGGACAGCACCTCTTCGGTGGTCGGGTAGCGGCTGGTCTGCGACAGCGCGATGTTGGAGCCCTCGCGCAACTGCCCCTCTGACGGTTCGTCGACCGGCTCGGCCAGCTGGACGTGCTGAGAACCCAGGAGCGACGTCTGAGCAACGCGCGCAACGGCATTCGCCGGGAGCTTGACGCCACCGTCGATCGACAGCTGCACGGCCGCGTAGAAAGTCCCGTCCGGACGCTGCACGGCGTCCAGGCCGGACACACTGCCGACGGTGACGTCGTCGACCATCACCGGAGAGTTCTGCGGCAGGGTCGCCACATCGGGCAACTGCACGGTCACGGTGTAGGAACCCGATCCGTGCCCGGCGGTCCCCGGCATGTTGAGTGAGTTCAGTCCGCCGAACTGGCAGCCGGCCAGCAGCATCGCGCCACTGCCGATCGCCAGCGTGCGTCCGCCGAGCCGGGATGCCTTACCCCTCAATGCTTTACCCCTCGTCATCCGCCGGCTCCTGCCTCAGCAGGAGCAGGTGCAGGCGCGGGTCCGGCGGCGGGCCCCGGCGCGGGACCGACCCCTGTTCCGGGTGCGGGTGCGGGTGCATCCGGCGGCAGGATCAGCGAACTCAGCGTCGCGTCATGCGGGATCTGCGGCGGCGTCACACCCGGGTTGTTCTGCCACTGCAGGTACGGCACCGGAGTCTCCGACTTCGCTTCCGTCTCGGGGGTGTCGTAGATGATCTGCCCCTTGTAGGCGGTGATGCTGTTGACCGGGTGGAACAGCACCGGCGGGTAGTTCATCGTGATGCGGCGCAGCACCGGCCCCATCCGCTGCCTGCAGATCTCGGCGCGCTTGTAGTTGTCCGGGTTGGCGCCGATGTCGAAGGTGCCACCACAGATGAACTGCGTCGGGTTGGCGAAGTTGGGCAGTGACAGCAGACCGCCGACGGTGCCCTGGGCCGGGTTGTAGATGTTGTAGAAGTTGGCCAGACCGTTGGGCGTGACGTGCAGGATCTGCTCGATGTCGTCACTGTGATCGGTCATGATCTGGGTGAAGTCCGCGAGCTTGCCCACCTGGGCGATCAGCGCGTCGTTGTTCTCGTTGAGGAAGCCACGCACATCGCTCAGCGCCTGATTCAACGTGCCCAGGGTCTGGTCGAGACCGTTGGAGCTGTCGGCCAGTACCTGCGACACCGAGGCCACGTGATTGGTGAACTGCACGATCTGTTCGTTGCTGTTGGACAACGCGTTGACGAGGACCTGCAGGTTCTTCACCGTGCCGAACAGGTCGGTGCGGGAATCGCCCAACCGGCCTGCGGTCTGGGACAACTCACGCAGCGCGTTGCGGAACGAATCGCCGTTGCCGTCGAACGTGGTGGCCGCTTGATCGACGAACTGCGCGATCGGACCCTGGACCGAGTCGGCCTGCGGCCCGAGCTGTGAACTGAGCTGGGTCAGTTGCTCTTTGACCTCGTCCCACTCGACGGGCACGCCGGTGCGGTCGAGTCCGATCGACGCGCCGTCGGCCATCACGTCGCCTTCGGTGTAGGCCGGTGTCAGCTGAATGAACCTGGCCGACACGAGGTTCGGCGAAAGGATCAACGCCTTGGCATTGGCCGGGACCTTGATGCCGCGGTCGAGGGTCATCTCGATCTTGACGTCCGAGGGCCTCGGCTCGATCGAATCGATCGTGCCCACCGGCACGCCGACGATCCGCACCTCGTCGCCGGGGTACAACCCGACAGCATTGGTGAAGTACGCCGTGAGTTTGGGACCGGTCCGCGACGGCCACACCTGGTAGACGCCGACGGCCAGCGTCACCAGCAGCAGTGCCGCAAGCGCGATGCGTATCCAGCGGCTGCGGCTGGACACCGAATTATCTTGTGTCATGGCGATTTCGGCCTAATGATCGTGCGTTCGGAGATGTATCCACGCAGCATGTCAGCGAGGCTGTCAGGCAGCTTCCCTGGCTGGAAGTAGGTATCGAGCAGCACCTCGGACATCGACGCCGGCGGCAGACCGTACAGGTTGATGTTGAAGCCCGGACCGTTGCCGACCACCTCGGCGAGTGTGGTCGCGTAGGGCGGCAGCCGCCTCAGCGCCTCGCCGATGTGCTCTTTGCGCTCCAACAGGTTGTCCATCACCAGGTTGAGCTTTTCGAGCGCCGGCTTGAACTCCTTGCGGTTGTCCGCGACGAATCCGGAGAGTTGCCGGGACACATCGTCGATACCGGCGATCAGATTGCTCAGCGCCTGCCTGCGCTCGTCGAGTGCGGCGAACAGTTGGTTGCCATCGGTGACCAGTTGGTTGACCTGGCCGGCCCGCGCAGCCAGCAGATCCGACACCCGCTTGGCATGGGTCAACAATCCCTCGAGGGCCTCATCGCGCTTGTTGATGCTGCGCGACAGGTTGGCCACGCCGTCGAGCGCACCCCGCAACTGCGGCGTCGCATCGCGGAGCGTGTCGGTCAACGTCTGGAGGGCCTGCTCGAACTTCGGCTTGTCCAGCTCGCTGACATTCTGGCCGAGATCCTGCAGGGCCGTATTGAGCGTGTAGGGAGTCGTGGTGCGCCCCAACGGGATCACCGTCGAGGTCCCGCTGCCCTTCGGTGTGACCGAGAGCGACTTCTGCCCGAGCACGGTTTCGGTCTTGATCGCCACCAGTGACTGATCGCCAATCTTGATGTTGCGATCCACGGTGAAGCTGACCTTGGCGGTGTCACCGGCCAGCGCCACCCCGGTGACCTTGCCGACCGCGATGCCGGAGACGTTGACGTCGTTGCCGGGGTCGATCCCGCCGGCATCGCTGAAATATGCCTCGTACTTCTTGCCCTGCGGGAAGAAGGGAAGCCCGCTGTAGCCGAAGGACACCAGCACCACACATGCCACCAGAGCGATCCCGAAGATCCCGGTGCGTAGCGCTGTGTCGCCGTGCTTAGCCATTCTCCGAACACCTCCCCTTGGACGGGTCCGGCGGGCCGCCGAACGGAATCAGAATGTCGCTGCCTGCCGGACCGTTGACCTTCATCCGGATCGAGCAGTAATAGATGTTGAAGAACGAGCCGTAGGCGCCGAGTCCGTTGAGCCGCAGGTAGTTCTCGGCCAGCGGTTCGATGACCTTGTTGACGTCGGCCTTGCGTTCGTCGAGGCGTTGGGCCAGCGGACGCGCATTCTCGATGACGGCCTGCAGCGGGCGACGCGACTGTTCGAGCATGTCGGTCAGATCGTTCTCGGCCGAGGCCAGCGGTGCGATGGCGCCGGCGATCGGGTCGCGCCCCTCGGCCAGGCCGGTGATCAGCTTCTGCAGCTCGTCGACGCTGGAGTCGAACTGCGCGCCCTTCTCGTCCACGGTGCCCAACACGGTGTTCAGGTTGGTGATCACGTCGCCGATCAACTGGTCGCGGGCGGCCAGGTTCTGGGTGAATGCGCTCGTGCTGGTCAGCATGTTGGCCAGCGCTCCGCCCTGGCCCTGCAGCATCTCGATGATCGCGTTGGAGATCTCGTTGACCTTGTTGCCGTCAAGGCCTTTCATCACCGGGCGCAAGCCGCCCAGCAGTGCGTCGAGATCCAGTGCCGGCTGGGTGTTCTGCTGCGGGATGGTCGCACCCGGGGCCAGCTTGCGCAGCTCGCCCGGGCCGGAGGTGATCTCCAGATACCGGTCGCCGACCAGGTTTTCGTAGCGCACCTTGGCTTGGCTCGACGTGTAGAGCTGGTAGCGCTTGTTGACGTCGAATGCCACATCGACGGTGTTGTCCGGATTGAGCTTGACCGCGTTGACCGTGCCGACCGGCACACCGGCGATGCGGACGTCCTGGCCCGCCTTCAACCGCGAGGCCTGGCTGAACGTGGCGTGATAGCCGTTCTCCGAGGCGAACCGGAATTCGCCGAACACCACGACCAGCATCCCCGCCACCAACAGCATCGCGATGGTGAAGATGCTGACTTTGAGCATGGTCCGGTCAGGACGTGCACCCGCGGCCATCAGAACCGGTCCCTTTCCGCGAACGCGCCGTTGAACAAGAACTGAAGTGTCGCCGGGGCGTCGAACTGCACCTCGGTGTTTGGCTGGAACGGCACATAGGCGTTGTCGGTCACCAGGAACGGCGCGTGGTACCAGCTACCGCCGAACTGCTTGGACGGGATATCCGGCAAGCCACGGCAGTTGGGGCCGCCCGAGGCGTTCACGATCGGCAGGCTCTCCGGATAGGTGTACGCCGGAGCGCCGGGCAGGAAGTTCGACGACACGAACAGACCGGGCCGGATGCCACCGATGATCGGCGCGAAACGGTCGACACCGATCGACACACCTTTCAGCACGCAGCCGAACTCCGGCGAGTAGTCGCTGGCCACCTTCAGCGGGGCCCGCAGTCGCTGGATCGCGGCGATGTAGTCGTCGGCGGCGGGCTGCAGGGTCGCGGTGCCGTTGTTGGCCAGACCGGTCGCGGCCAACAGCGTGGCGTTGAGGTTGGTCTTCTCGTCGACGATCGTCTTGTTCAGGGCAGGCACGTTGTCGACGATGGTGGCCAGGTCCGGCCCGGCGTCGCCGTAAATGTTGGCGACGGCGGCGGCCTTGGCGAAGTCGTCCTGCAGCGTCGGCAGCTTCGGATTGATCTGTGCCAGGTACCCGTTGAGTCCGGTCAGGGCCGCGCCCAGGTCGTCTCCGTGACCGCGCAGACCCTCGCCGAGGGCGGTCAGGGTGGCGTTCAGGCTGACCGGGTCGATCTTGTTGAGCACGTCCGACAGCGTCTGGAACAGAGTGTTGACCTCGAGCTGCACGTCCTTGGCGGCCACGGTGCTGCCCGGGCGCAGCGATGTCGGCTGCGGCTCTGCGGGCGGCTGGAACTCCACCGACTTCGCACCGAAGATCGTGTTGCCCGCGATCCGCACGGTGGCGTTCGACGGGATGTAGCGCATCTCGCCGCGCCTGATCGACAGCGTCAGCTTGGCGTCGCTGCCGGCGTACTCGATGTTGGTGACCTTGCCGATCTGGATGCCCCGGTACTTCACCTTGGCGTCGCGTTCCATCACCAGGCCGGCCCGCGGCGCGGTGAGACTGACGGTGTCAGTCGGCGTGAAGGCAGCTGTGTAGGACAGGTAGGTGAAGACCACGGCGGCGGCCACGATCGCCGCCAGGATCGCGGCGGCGATCCTGACATGGCGACGGTGTTTCGAGCTTGCCTCTGTCATAGATATTCCTGCCACCTAACCGGAAAGGTTGAAGTTGCCGGACGCGCCGTAGACGGCCAGGGAGATGAACAGGGTGATGGTGACGACGACGATCAGCGAGGTGCGCACGGCCTGACCGACCGCGATCCCCACGCCCACCGGGCCGCCGGAGGCGTTGTAGCCGTAGTAGGTGTGCACCAGCATCACCGCGATGGCCATCACGATTGCCTGCAAGAACGACCACAGCAGGTCACTCGGTATCAGGAAGGTATTGAAGTAGTGGTCGTACAGGCCCGCCGACTGCCCGTTGATGAACACCGTGGTGAACCTCGCGGCGAAGAACGCTGCCAGCACCGACAGTGAGTACAGCGGCACGATAGCGATCAGGCCGGCGAGCAGTCGGGTGGACACGAGGTAGGACACCGCATGTACCGCCATCGCTTCGACGGCGTCGATCTCCTCGGCCACTCGCATGGCGCCCAGCTGGGCGGTGGCACCCGCGCCGATCGTGGCGGCCAGGGCGATACCGGCGATCACCGGCGCCACGATGCGCACGTTGAGGAAGGCCGACAGGAAGCCGGTCAGGGCCTCGATGCCGATGTTGCCGAGTGACGAATAGCCCTGCACCGCAATCACACCGCCGGAGGCAAGGGTGAGGAAGGCCGCGACGCCGACGGTGCCGCCGATCATCACCAGGGCGCCCGCGCCCATGGTCATCTCGGCTACCAGCCGGATGGTCTCCTTGCGGTAGCGGTTGATCGCGTTGGGCAGGTACCGCATGGTCTCGCCGTAAAACAGTGCCTGTTCGCCGACGTTGTCGACGGCCTTGGGCACGCCGCGGAACAGGCGGCGGAAGCGGAGTGTGGCGTCATAGCTCATCGAACAAGCACCCGCACCCCGATTGCCGTCATGATCACATTGATCACGAACAGGCAGATGAAGGCGTAGACCACCGTTTCGTTCACTGCGTTACCGACACCCTTCGGGCCTCCTTTGACGGTCAAGCCGCGGTAGCACCCGACCAGGCCGGCCACCACACCGAACAGCAGTGCCTTGATCTCGGCCAGTACGAGCTCGCCGAGGCCGGTCAGCACGGTAAGGCCGTTGATGAACGAACCCGGGTTCACCCCCTGCAGGAACACGGAGAAGACATAGCCGCCGGCCAGGCCGATGGCGCAGACCAGGCCGTTGAGCAGCAGCGCGACGAAGGTCGAGGCCAGCACGCGGGGTACGACCAGACGCTGGATCGGGTCGATGCCCAGTACCCGCATGGCGTCGATCTCTTCGCGGATGGTGCGGGCGCCGAGATCGGCGCAGATCGCGGTGGCACCCGCGCCGGCGACGACCAGCACGGTGACCACGGGACCCAGCTGGGTGATGGTGCCGAAGGCGGTGCCTGCGCCGGACAGGTCGGCGGCACCGATCTCGCGGAGCAGGATGTTGAGCGTGAACGCGACCAGAACCGTGAACGGGATGGCGACCAACAAGGTCGGCACCAGCGAGACCCGGGCGATCATCCAGGTCTGATCCAGAAACTCTTTGAACTGGAACGGTCGACGGAACATCTTGGCGAAGGTGTCCAAGGACATCTCGACGAAGCCGCCCACGGCCCGGGCCGGAACCGCAAGCTGTTCGATCAACCTGGGCTCCGTTCTCGGGGTACTCGGATGGGAAAAATTTCGCGGAAACTCGTGTTAGCGAAAGCTTGACGGCCACGTGTCGTGGTCGCTCTCCCACCCCTTGGTCTTACGGTGCTCTTAGTGAGCCGGATCATACTAACTAGAACACGTTCGCACTGTCAAAGAATTCAAAATGCTCATGTCGGACGCTATTTCCGCTGATCAGAGCGCGCCGAACCGAACCCAGATTGGAACACGTTCTACTACTTTCGAGCGACGGTCAACGAGACCGTCAGTCTCGTGAATCCATCAGCTCAGTGGCCGAGAATCCACGCCCCAGGTCACGATCAGCAAAGTAATCGTGCAGTGCCCCGCTGAGGTCGGCCGGGTTCCAGGCATCGGAATCCGCAGTGAAATGCTTCTCCGCTGTGGGCGGCGCGACCAACGTGACAGTTGGACCATAGACGATGAACAGCTGCGCGTTGACGGCTTCGGACGCGGGCGCGGCGAGGAATCGGACGAGTGTGACGACATGGTCGGTCGAGAGCGGATCGACCTGTCCGTCCGGGGTGTCAGGCGCATCGCCGAACACGCCTGCGGTCATGGCCGTGCGGGCCCGCGGCGCGATCGCGTTGGCCCGGACACCGAAGCGCTCGAGGGCACGGGCCGCCGACACCGTCAGGGCGGTGATGCCCGCCTTGGCGGCGCCGTAGTTGGGCTGACCGACCGGACCGGACAGTCCGGCTTCCGACGACGTGTTGATGATCCGGCCGTAGACCGTCCCATCCCCCGCCTTGGCCTTGTTGCGCCAGTAGACGGCAGCGTTGCGGGTCAAGAGGAAGTGGCCGCGCAGGTGCACTGCGATGACGGCGTCCCACTCTTCGTCGCTCATGTTGAACAGGATCCGGTCGCGGGTGATGCCCGCGTTGTTGACCACGATGTCCAGGCCGCCGAGGCCGTCGGCGGTGGCGACCAGCTCATCGGCGGTCGAGCGCGCGCTGATATCGCCGGCGACCGCGACACCCTTGGAGCCGGCAGCCGCGATCTCGTCGAGGACGTCAGAGGCATCCAGCGCACCTGCCATGTCGTTGACCACCACGGTGGCCCCGGCCTTGGCCAGGCCGATGGCTTCGGCGCGGCCCAGGCCCGCGGCCGCACCGGTGACCACGGCCACCTTTCCGGACAGATCGATCTGGGCGTCGGTTGTCATTTCGCTCCTCGCGTGCGCTTCATCGTTTCCGCGCATCGCGTGCGCGGGACATTTTTATGAATGCCTCTAGTCTTTTCGGATCAGGGCAGCCCGGGGGCATTCGGCGACGGACTGCTCGGCCAGATCCTCCTGGTCGGCAGGCACCGGATCGGCCTTGACCACGGCGTAGTCGTCGTCATCAAGATCGAACAAATCGGGGGCAATACCCACGCAGACCGCATTGCCTTCGCAGCGATCACGGTCAACTTCTACTCGCATGGCGACCTCCTCACGACGTGTGCACGCACGGGGCTGCGTGCGCGCAGCCACAGAATACGACCACACCTGACGGATACCAGCCCGACACCGGCCTGGATCCTAAGACTAGAACGTGTTACAACCAGGTGAGAACTAAGGTCTATCAAGCAGTGAGGATGCAGCGCAATGCGGATCGGTTACACCCCCGAGCAGGAGGAGCTGCGCCGCGAGTTGCGCGCGTACTTCTCCAAGTTGATGACGCCCGAACGGGTCGAGGCCCTCAGCTCCTCCGAGGGCGAGATGGGACGTGGCACCGTCTACCGCGACACCGTCGCGCAGATGGGCAAGGACGGCTGGCTGACCCTGAGCTGGCCCAAGGAGTTCGGCGGCCAGGAGCGCCCGCCGATGGACGGGCTGATCTTCACCGACGAGGCCGCGATCGCGGGCGCCCCGGTGCCGTTCCTGACCATCAACAGCGTCGCGCCGACGATCATGCACTACGGCACCGAGGAGCAGAAGAAGTTCTTCCTGCCCAAGATCGCCGCGGGCGAGCTGCACTTCTCGATCGGCTACTCCGAGCCCGGCGCCGGCACTGACCTGGCCGCCCTGCGCACGACTGCCGTGCGCGACGGCGACGACTACGTGGTCAACGGCCAGAAGATGTGGACGTCGCTGATCGCGTACGCCGACTATGTGTGGCTGGCCGTCCGCACCAACCCCGAGGCCAAGAAGCACCGCGGTATCTCGATGCTGATCATGCCGACGACGGCCGAGGGCTTCTCCTGGACGCCGGTGCACACCATGTCGGGCGTGGACACCAGCGCCACCTACTACCAGGACGTGCGCATCCCGGCCACCAACCTGGTCGGCGAGGAGAACGCCGGCTGGAAGCTGGTGACCAACCAGCTCAACCACGAGCGCGTCGCACTGGTGTCGTCACAGCCGATCTATGTCGCGCTGGACGGAGTCCGCGAGTGGGCCCAGAACACCAAGGACGTTCACGGCAAGCGGCTCATCGACTCCGAGTGGGTGCAGCTCAACCTGGCCCGGGTGCACGCCAAGGCCGAAGTGCTCAAGCTGATCAACTGGGAGCTGGCCTCTGCGGACGGCGCACCGTCTCCGGCTGATGCCTCGGCCGCCAAGGTGTACGGCACCGAACTGGCCACCGAGGCCTACCGCCTGCTGATGGAGGTGCTGGGCACCGCGGCGACGCTGCGCCCGGACAGCAGGGGCGCGCTGCTGCGTGGCCGCATCGAGCGGTTCCACCGGTCGGCGCTGATCCTGACGTTCGGCGGCGGCACCAACGAGATTCAGCGTGACATCATCGGCATGGTCGCGCTCGGCCTGCCCCGAGTGAACCGGTAAGGACGGCACACCAATGGATTTCAAGACGACCGAAGCGGCCGCCGACCTGGGTGGCCTGGTGCGCACGATCACCGAATCGGTGTGCACGCCCGAACATCAGCGTGACCTCGACAAGCTGGAGCAACGGTTCGACCGTGACCTGTGGGCCAAGCTCGTCGAGGCCGACGTGTTGTCGGCCGCAGCCCCCGAATCGGTGGGTGGCGGTGGTTTCGGCGTGCTCGAGCAGGCCGCCGTGCTGACCGCGCTGGGCCGCCAGTTGGCCGCCGTGCCCTACCTGGATTCGGTAGTGCTGGGAGCCGGCGCGCTGGCCGCGTTCGGCTCCGAGGAACTGCGCACCGAGTGGGCGGCGCCTGCCGTGGCCGGCGACAAGATCCTGGCCGTGGCCCTTGACGGCGAAATGGGTCAGGGACCGGTGCAGGCCCAAGCAGACGGTTCCGGGTACAAGCTCACCGGCAGTCGCACCCAGGTCAACTACGGACCGATCGCCGACGCATTCCTGGTTCCGGCCGAAACCGATTCGGGGACCGTTGTTTTCCTGGTTTCCGGGGACGATCCGGGCGTGACGGTCAGCGTGCTGAGCACCACCGGCAAGGGCAGCGTGGCTCATCTGGAGCTGGAGGGCACCACGGTGGACGCTGCCCGCGTCGTCGGCGGCGCCGAGGTCGCAGCCTGGCTGACCACGCATTCGGCATTGGGCCGCAGCGCCTTCCAGCTCGGTGTGCTGGAGCGGGCACTGGAGCTCACCTCTGAGTACGCCCGCGAACGCGAGCAGTTCGACCGGCCGATCGGCAGTTTCCAGGCCGTCTCGTCGCGGCTCGCCGACGGCTACATCGACGTCAAGGGGCTGCGCCTGACGCTGACCCAGGCGGCCTGGCGGTTGTCCGAGGACCTGCCCGCCGACATCGACGTCGCCAGTGCGGCGTTCTGGGCGGCCGAGGCCGGCCATCGTGTCGCCCACACCGCCGTCCACGTGCACGGTGGCGTCGGCATCGATATGGACCACCCGGTACACCGGTACTTCCTGGCCGCCAAGCAGAGCGAGTTCGGTGTCGGCGGAGCGACCGGACAGCTGCTGCGCATCGGCCGCGAACTCGCCGACACGCCGGTCTAGGGATGGGGGGTCCAACCGTCACCCAGCTGCTGGCTCCGCTGGCCGAGGTCACCGACCGCGGTATCTACCAAGAGGATTCGTTCGTCAGCTGGGCCGACCACATCGCCGCCGGCGCGCAGTTGGCTGCGGCGCTGCGGAAGCGGCTGGACCCCTCCAAGCCTCCGCATGTCGGGGCGCTGCTGGGCAACACCACGTTTTTCTCCAGCCTGCTGGTGGCCGCGGGCCTCAGTGGGCTGGTGCCCGTCGGGCTCAATCAGACCCGCCGGGGCGAGGCACTGGCCCGCGACATCGCCAAGGCCGATTGCCAGCTGGTACTGGCCGACTCATCGGTGACGGTTCCACCGGGGGTGGACTACATCGATGTCGAATCCGCCGAGTGGGCAACCGAACTCGCGTCGTACGACAAGACCCCGGTGTCCTTCGCCGAGCTGTCGGCCGATGACCTGTTCATGCTCATCTTCACCTCGGGAACCAGCGGCGATCCCAAGGCCGTACGGGTCACCCACGACAAGGTGGCGTTTCCGGGGCGGATGCTGGCCGACCGGTTCGGGCTGGGCCCAGCCGATACGGTCTACCTGTCGATGCCGCTGTTCCACTCCAACGCGATCATGGCGGGCTGGGCCGTCGCGGCCGCGGCCGGTGCGTCGATCGCGTTGCGCCGCAAGTTCTCCGCCTCCGGCTTCATGCCTGATATCCGGCGCTACGGCGCCACCTACGCCAACTACGTCGGCAAGCCGTTGTCCTACATCCTGGCCACCGAACCGGCGCCCGACGATGCCGACAACCCGTTGCGGATCCTCTACGGCAACGAGGGCTCTCCGCGGGACCTGAGCCGGTTCGCCGACCGGTTCGGCGTGACGGTGGTGGACGGATTCGGCTCCACCGAGGGCGGCGTCGCGATCGCCCGCACCCCCGATACGCCCGAAGGTGCCCTCGGCCCGCTCACCGACCAGGTGAGCATCGTCGATGTGGAGACGGGTGAGCCGTGCCCGCCGGGCGTGGTCGGCGAATTGGTGAACCCGACCGGCGCCGGCTGGTTCCGCGGCTACTACAACGATCCCGACGCCGAGACGGCCCGCATGACGGGCGGCGTTTACCACACCGGCGACCTGGCCTACGTCGACGAGGACGGCTACGCGCACTTCGCGGGGCGCCTCGGCGACTGGATGCGGGTCGACGGCGAGAACCTGGGTACCGCGCCGATCGAACGAATCCTGTTGCGTCACCCCGACGTTGCCGAGGTGGCGGTGTACCCGATCCCGGATCCCGACGTCGGCGATCAGGTGATGGCCGCGCTGGTGTTGGCCGGCGACGCACGGTTCGACGCGCAGAAGTTCCGGGCCTTTCTGGCCGAGCAGTCCGATCTGGGGCCCAAACAGTGGCCGTCCTATGTACGGGTCGGCGCGGCATTGCCGCGCACCGAGACCTTCAAGGTGATCAAGCGGCAGCTGTCGGCCGAGGGTACGGACTGCGCGGATCCGGTCTGGCCCATCTCCCGCTGACCGCGCACCCGGCGCCCCTCCTTGAGCGGCAACGCTATTCATGCGAAATGCGCGATCCGCGCCAATAACGCTGTGGCGGCCTGAAGCGGATTTTTCCGCCATGGCGTTACTGGCGCGGTTGTGCAACCTCCTCGGCGCAACACCTCGAGGCCCCTGCATGGCACCCTGCGCCACCCGTTTCGATACCATTGGCATCGAAATATGGGAGGCGCAGCATGCACATCGCAGTGACCGGAGGCACCGGCTACCTCGGCGCCCACACCGTGCGGGGCCTGCTGGCCGCCGGCCATCACATCCGTCTGTTGGTCGCACCGGGCTGCGGTGCCGATGAGGTGATCGGCCGTCTTGCCGCGCTCGGTGAGATGTCCGTGCTCGAGGGCGACATCCGTGACGGTGACACCGTGGCGAAGCTGCTGACCGGCTGCGACGCGCTGATCCATGCCGCGGGCATCGTCGGCACGGATCGCCGGCGCGAGAAGCTGATGTGGGAGATCAACGCCCACGCAACGGAATCGGTGCTGAATCGCGCCGTCGAGGCCGGTCTCGATCCGATCGTCTCGGTCAGCAGTTACAGCTCGCTGTTTCCGCCGCCGAACGGGGTGATCTCCGCCGATACCCCGCCGGCGCCGGGCCGCAGCCCGTACGCCCAGACCAAGGCGTACGCCGATCGGGTGGCTCGACGGTTGCAGGACGCCGGGGCCCCGGTCGTGGTCACCTATCCGTCGAGCGTGGTGGGTCCGGCCTACTTCACCGCTGCCGGCGTCACCGAGCGCGGCTGGGCACCGATCGCCAAAGCCGGTCTGGCTCCCCGGATGACCGGTGGCATGCAGATGATCGACGTGCGCGACGTCGCTTTGGTACACGAGCGGTTGATGGCCCCGGGCCGCGGCCCCATGCGCTACGTCTGCGGCGGCGTGATGGTGTCGTTCAACGAGATGATCGACGTGCTGGAACAGGGCGCCGCCCGCAGAATCCGCCGAATCCCGTTGTCGGCGGCCGCCTTCCGCGGCATCGGCTGGTGCTCGGATCTGCTCGGCGGGGTGCTGCCACTGGGTGACGGGATCAGCCACGAGGCGGCGATGCTGCTCACCGCGGCCACTCCTACCGATGATGCGAGCACCCTCGCCGATCTCGGCATCGTGGCGTGGCGTTCGCCGCAGACTGCCATGCTGGCGTCATTCGCCAGGTGACACACCCAGGGCCTGGCTGAGCAGCTGCACCAGCTGCTGCTGGAGTTCGGGCGAATCATCGTCGGTCGCCACTGTGGTGGTGAACAGCGCCGCACCCGCCGCCATGGAGAGCACAGCCTTCGCGTCCGATTCCGTCCCGTATCCCCTGGCGGTGAACATCTCGATCGCCGGCCCGCTGAAGCCGTCCCACAGCGACCTGCGCAGTGCGGCGTTCTCACGCAGCGCCAGCAGCAGCCCGGGCACCGCCTCACTCACGTCGGGGCGGCTGAACAACTGATGGCTACCCCGTACCACCCAGTCGATCCAGCCGCCCAGGTCGGTGCCGGAAAATGGTGACATGTCCGGTGATTCGCCAAGTATCGCGTGCAGCACCAATTCAGCTTTGGACGACCAACGCCGATTGAGGCTGGACCTGCCCACCCCGGAGCGCGCCGCGACCAGCCGAACGCTGAGATCGTCCCAGCCGACCTCGACCAACAGCTCCCGCGTGGCCGCGAGCACCCGCTCGTCGATCGACGTGTCGCGTGGTCGCCCGGCCATTCCCCGATTCAACCGCATGATCGCGCGGGTAGCGTCGGGGACGTGGGCTACCGCGAGCACGATCCGCCGCCACCACTGAGCGACCTCGTGGAGTGCCGATGGGTACGCACCGGCCCGGCACAGCCCGGCCGTGTTCTGCCCGACGGGTGCATGGATCTGATCGAGATGGACGACAAGGTCGTCGTCGCCGGACCCGACACCGCGGCGTTCATCGCTGCCGGCAGCCGGGATCCCATCCAGGGGTTACGGTTTCGGCCCGGAGCCTTGCCGCGACTGCTCGGTGTCCCGGCGTACGAGCTGCGCAACACGCGGGTGGATCTGCTCGAGCTGTGCCGCATCGACCGCAGTGGGTCGCTCGACACGCTCGCCGTGACACTGGCCGCCCGGGCGATTCGAGCCGAGACCGCGCCATGGCCCCTCCCTGTACTTCGTGACGTCACGGGTCGACTGGCGGCCGGCGAATCGGTCTCTGCGACGGCACGTCATGTCGGCTGGTCGCCCCGAACCATGCAGCGGCAGTGCGCGGCGGTCTACGGATACGGGCCTGCGACCCTGCGCCGCATCCTGCGGTTCCGCCGCGCGGTCGGGCTGATCGGCACCGGCATGAGCGTCGGCGCTGTCGCGGCGCAGGCCGGCTATGCCGATCAGCCCCACCTGCACCGTGAGATCCGCGCGTTGGCCGGAGTGGGAATTCGTGAACTGCGTCAAGCGCCCAATGGCGCGAACAGGTCCACCGAGGTGCCGTCGGGATCTTCGACGGTCGCGTAGCGCTGGCCCCAGGGTGCGTCGAACGGCGTGAGGGTTCCCGGGTGGCCGGCGCCGGTGAGTCGCTCATAGAGCTCGTCCACCTCGGCCGGCGAGGCCAACCCGAAGGCCAGCGCGACACGTCCGGGCCCGGTCGGCGGCGTCCAGCCGGGGTGCATTCCGGCGATCACCTCCTCGGTGTCGAACGCGAGACGATTTCCGCCCGGCAGCGCTACCTCCACGTGCGGCCCGTCCGGTCGGGGCACCGGCAGACCGAGGAGCCGGTAGAAATCCAGGGATCGGGTCAGGTCCGTGGTGACGATCTCGATGACCGCCGCACTCAGGTTCAAAGCCATAACCGCAGGTTAGAACGGCCGATCGCGTCTCGTCGTGAACAGATCGGACAAGCTGTGTCTTTGTCGGACTGCCGGTACCGAGTAGGTTGGCCATGACTGTTAGTTACTTGCCAGTAGGGAGTCCCAGATGCCCGCTCCGTCCGCCGCCGACTTCGCCCGCCTGCGCGCGCTCGTCGCCATCGACGACGTCGAAGCCCGGCAGTCCAAGCCGATCGACGAGGTGTTCACCGGCAAGGAGCTGACCACCATCCCGGTCGGCACCGCCGATGACGTGACCGCCGCGTTCACCAAAGCCCGCGCCGCACAGGCGCAGTGGGCCAAGCGTCCGGTCAAGGAACGCGCAGCCATCATCAAGCGCTTCGGCACCCTGCTGGCTCAGAATCGCGACTTCCTGATGGATGTGGCCCAGGCCGAAACCGGCAAGGCCCGCTCAGCCGCGCAGGAAGAGATCGTGGACATGATCTTGAACGCGAACTACTACGCGCGCGAGGCGGCCCGCCTGCTCTCGACCAAGCGGGTGCAGGGTCTACTGCCCGGCTTCGTCAAGACCGTGGTCAATCACCATCCCAAGGGCGTCATCGGAGTCATCTCGCCGTGGAACTACCCGATGACCCTGTCGATCTCGGATTCCATCCCGGCCCTGCTCGCCGGCAATGCCGTGGTGGTCAAACCCGACAGCCAGACCCCCTACTGCACGCTGGCCAATGCCGAGCTGCTGTACGAGGCCGGACTGCCGCGCGATCTGTTCGCGGTCGTGCCCGGGCCGGGCTCGGTGGTGGGCACCGCGATCGTCGAACACTGCGACTACATGATGTTCACCGGTTCGACGGCCACCGGGCGATCACTGGCCGAACAGTGCGGCCGCCGCCTGATCGGCTTCTCCGCCGAACTCGGCGGCAAGAACCCGATGATCGTCACCAAGGGAGCCAACCTGAAGGTGGCCGCCAAAGCCGCCACACGCGCCTGCTTCTCCAATGCCGGTCAGCTGTGCATCTCGATCGAGCGGATCTACGTCGAGCGGGACGTCGCCGACGAGTTCACCGCCAAGTTCGCCGAGCAGGTGCGCAACATGAACCTCTCGGCGGCCTATGACTTCACCGCCGACATGGGCAGCCTGATCTCAGAAGATCAGATCAAGACCGTATCGGGCCACGTTGACGATGCAAAAGCCAAGGGCGCCAAGGTTGTTGCCGGCGGCAATGCACGTCCGGACATCGGCCCGCTGTTCTTCGAGCCGACCGTGCTGACCGGCGTCACCGACGAGATGGAATGCGCGCGTAACGAGACCTTCGGTCCGCTGGTGTCGATCTACCCCGTCGACTCGGTCGAAGAGGCCGTCGAGAAGGCCAACGACACCGAGTACGGCCTCAACGCCAGTGTGTGGGCCGGGTCGAAGTCCGAGGGTGAGGCGATCGCCGCCCGCATCAATTCCGGCACGGTCAACGTCGACGAGGGCTACGCCCTGGCGTTCGGCAGCACGGCGGCCCCGATGGGCGGGATGAAGGCCTCCGGTGTAGGACGGCGTCACGGGGCCGACGGAATCCTCAAGTACACCGAATCCCAGACGGTCTCCACTGCACGGGTGATCAATCTCGATCCGCCGCTGGGGATTTCACAGACCGTGTGGCAGAAGGCGCTGACGCCGATGATCCGGGCGCTGCAGAAGCTGCCCGGCCGCTAGACCGATCGAATGTGCGTACAGATCGCGAAAACGCACGAAATCGCGATCTGTATGCACGCTCGGGCTCTGCTCTGTCGCTATCCGGGACGCCGCGCGACGACTGCGAAATTCAGCGGGATCCGAGGCGCCTCGGGCGGCAGCATCCAGCCTTGAGGGCAAGGCACCAGAGCCGGGAAAGCCGGCCAGTCCATGTAGGGCAGTTCGGCCAATGCCTCGATGACGAGTCCGGCCTGCAGTAGGGACGTCACCACTTCGGACAGGTCGTGGCACCACTCGTGGTTACGCACCTGGGTGATCTGACCGGCCGAGTTCTCGGTGTAAGTCCCTGAGTCGTCGTAGGTTCGGACGCCGCCACCGCTGAGGTAATCGTCGGTGATGTTCCACGGTTCGTAGTCCATCGCGCTCAGGATCGGATGGTCGTCGCGGATCATGAACACGCCGCCCGGCTCGAGCAGGTCGTGGATCGATCGGGCCCAGCTGGCCAGTTCCGGCAGCCACACGATGGTTCCGGTACTGGTAACCACGGTCTCGAAGCGTCGCTGGATCAACGCCGACGCGAACCGGGCATCGCCCTCGACCCAGGTGATGTCGCGGCCGTCGGCTTCGGCAATTCTGGCCGCATGCCGCAGCGAATTCGGGGACAGGTCGACCCCGTGGACATCGCGGGCACCCAGCCTCGCCCATGAGATGGTGTCGGTGCCGATGTGGCACTGCAGGTGCAGAAGAGAGCGGTCTTTCAACCCGGCTTCCGGTAGGTGCGGCGCAAGCACGTCGAGGTCGTTGCGCACCACCCATGAGATCTCGGTGGGATCGGCCAGGAATCCTGCCACGTCATACATTTCGGAACTGGCATGCACATCGGCCCGCTCATCCCAGTTCGCGCGGTTCGCCGCAAGAGCGTCGGCTTCGTTCACCAGCTGATCCTTTCCTCGCCGACGCGACCATACCGGGCTGGACGAGGAAGTGCCGCTAGGTTTTTACCGGACCGCTCAGTTTGAACAGCCGTTGGGCATTGCCGCCCAGATAGTCGGACCGCGCCTCGTCGGTGAGGTCCAGTTCATCCAGGCCGGCGAGGGCGTGCTCGTGAACAATCATCGGGTAATTCGTGCCGAACAGAGTTTTCTGTTGTCCGGTACGGGTTTTCATGAACCTGACGAGTTCGGGTGGCAGGCGTTTGGTGGTGTAGGCCGACGTGTCGATGTAGACGTTCTCGTGCTTGCGGGCGACGGCAACCATCTCCTCTGTCCACGGGTAGCCGACGTGCCCGCACACGATCACCAGCTCAGGAAAATCCAGCGCCACCTGATCGATGTAGGGAATCGGGCGCCCCGTCTCCGACGGGCGGAGCGGGCCGGTGTGGCCGACCTGCGTGCAGAACGGCACACCGAGTTCCACGCACTCGGCGAACAGCGGGTAGTAGCGCCGGTCGGTGGGCGCGGCGCCCCATAGCCACGGCACCACCCGCAGCCCGACGAAGCCGTCGTCGCGCACCCGGCGCCGCAGTTCTCGGATTGCCTCCATCGGACGGTCCAGATCCACTGTAGCCAGACCCGCAAACCGGTTCGGGTGCAAACGAATCCATCCGGCGACCTCGTCATTGGAGATCAGGTCGAGGCCGTTGGGACCACGCCACGCGCTGAGCAACCCGACATCAACCGAACCGGCGTCCATCGCGGCCAGCGTGGCCTCGATCGGTACCTCGTCGTCCGGTATCGCCCCGCCGGTCCAGCGCCGCAGCGACGCGAAAATGTCGTTGCCGAGAAACCGCAGCGTCGGGTGCTGCATCCATACGTCGACGGTCATAGTGCTCGACTGTAGCCGCGAGCACCGCGCGGAAAGCCCTACTTTTGGGCGATACCGTCCAGGCGCTTGGTGGCCGCCTCGAAACCGCTCACCAGCTCAGCGATGATGTCGGCGACAGGGCGGATCTCGTTCATGCGTCCCACGATCTGACCGACCGGCATCGACACGGTGTCGGGATTGTCCGACTCGTTCATCCGCTGATGAGCCTCGCTGACCAGAATGTTCTGCAGTGGCATCGGCAGCGGCTCCGGGGCATCCGGCGCGTCCCAGGCGTCGGTCCACTTGGTCTTGAGCAACCGGGCCGGCTTGCCGGTGTAGATCTTGCGGCGCACGGTGTCGGCGGTCGTCGCCCGCAGCAGCGCCTCCTGGATCGTCGAGGTGCCGCCGGGCAGACGGTGCCCGAGGTCATACTCGGCCGAGGTCAGGAACGCCGAGCCCATCCACACACCCGAGGCGCCCAGCGCCAGGGCGGCGGCCACCTGCTTGCCGGTGCCGATACCACCGGCAGCCAGCACGGGGGCCTTACCGTCAAGGGCATCAACGATTTCCGGCCACAGCACCATCGAGCCGATCTCGCCGGTGTGCCCACCGGCCTCGTGCCCCTGGGCGACGACGATGTCGACGCCGTTCTCGACGTGGCGCAGCGCGTGCTTGGCACTGCCGGCCAGCGCGGCCACGGGAACACCCGCGGCATGGGCCTGCTCGATGACATCGTTGGGCGGGGAACCCAACGCGTTGGCGATCAGCTTGATGGGATGCTTGAGCGCGACTTCGACGTGGCTGCGGGCCACCGAGTGCAGCCAGCCCAGCACACCCTCGTTGCGTTCCTCATCCTCGGGCAGCGGCGGAACACCCAGGTCGGCAAGGGTTTTCGCGACGAAGTCGCGATGGCTCTGCGGGATCAGCTTGTTGATGTCGACGGCGGTGCCCTCGGTGGGGACCTTGGCCGGCATCACGATGTCGACGCCGTAGGGCTTGCCGCCGGTGTTGGCATCCATCCATTGCAAGACCTCTTCGAGGTCGTCGGCATCGTTGAACCGCACGCAGCCCAGCACGCCGAGCCCACCGGCCTTGCTGACCGCGGCCGCCACCTTCTCCGAGGGGGTGAAGACGAAGATCGGGTATTCGATCCCGAACCGTTCGCACAACTCTGTTTTCATGATTTCGCTCCGACATGATTGGCGTGCACGTCATCGGCGGCCCGCTCCTCGGTCTGGTCCTTGGCCCACCGGTAGTCGGGCTTGCCCGCCGGTGAACGCTTGACCTCGTCGACCAGCCACAGGCTGCGCGGCACCTTGTATCCGGCGATCTCGCTGCGCACGAACGCGTCGAGTTCGGCCAGGGTCGGCCGGGCGCCCTCACGTGGCTGCACGACGGCGGCGACGTGCTGCCCGAAGCGCTCGTCGGGCACGCCGACCACCAGCGCGTCGAACACGTCCGGGTGACCCTTGAGCGCGGCCTCGACCTCTTCGGGGTAGATCTTCTCGCCACCGCTGTTGATCGACACCGAGCCGCGGCCCAGCATGGTCACGCTGCCGTCGGCCTCGACCTCGGCGTAGTCACCCGGGATGGCGTAGCGAACCCCGTTGTAGGTCCGGAAGGTCTCGGCGGTCTTCTTCTCGTCCTTGAAGTAGCCGACCGGGATGTGCCCGCACTTGGCGATGATGCCGCGAACGCCCGATCCGGGCTTGACCTCGTTGCCGTCCTCGTCGAGCACCTTGGTGTTCTTGTCGATGGTGACCCGCGGGCCACCGGTGTGCGACTGGCCCTTGGCCACGATGCTGGTGCCGCCGAAACCGGTCTCCGACGAGCCGATCGAATCGGTGATGATCCGGTTGGGCAGCAGCTCGAGGAACTTCTCCTTGAGGCTGGTGGAGAACAGCGCGGCAGTGCTGGCGAGCAGGAACAGGCTCGACAGGTCGAACTCCTTGCCCTTTTCCTGGTGCGCCAGAAGCGAGTCCAGCAGCGGGCGCGCCATCGCGTCACCGGTGAAGAACAGCAGGTTGACCTTGTGGGCGTGGATCATCTGCCAGACCTCGTCGGCGTCGAACTCCGGTGCCAGCACCACGGTCTGGCCGGAGAACAGCGACATCCACGTGGCCGACTGGGTGGCGCCGTGGATCATCGGCGGGATGGGCAGCCGGATCATCGGCGGGTTGGCGACAGCCTGCTTGGACAAGTCGTACTCGTCGGCGACGGGCTCGCCGGTCGCGAAGTCGGTTCCGCCGAACAGCACCCGGTAGATGTCCTCGTGACGCCACATGACGCCCTTGGGGAAGCCGGTGGTGCCGCCCGTGTAGAGCAGGTAGATGTCGTCGGCGCTGCGGGGCCCGAAGTCCCGCTCGGGAGACCCCTGGGCCAGCGCATCCTCGAAGGCCACGCCGCCGTAGCGCTGGTAGTCGTCATCCGACCCGTCCTCGACCACCAGGACGGTCTTCACATTCGGCGTCTCCGGCAGGACATTGGCCACCCGGTCGGCGTAACGCCGCTCGTGGATCAGCGCGACCATGTCGGAGTTGTCGAACAGGTACTTCAGCTCGCCCTCGACATAGCGGAAGTTGACGTTGACCAAGATCGCGCCGGCCTTCACGATGCCCAGCATCCCGATCACGATCTCGATGCGGTTGCGACAGTAGAGGCCGACCTTGTCGTCCTTCTTCACACCCTGATCGATCAGATAGTGCGCCAGGCGGTTGGCCTTCTCCTCCAACTGCCCGTAGGTCAGCTGCTCGTCGCCGGAAATCAGCGCGACACGGTCCGGCACAGCGTCGATGGCGTGCTCGGCAAGATCAGCAATATTCAGAGCCACAGAACCTAAACTAGAACGTGTTACATTTCGATACAAGTCCGGGGTTATCCAGCATGGAGGAAAGCATTCGTGAGCGAGTCTGAGAAAGGGCCCGACGCCCTCATTGAGCAGCGCGGACACACCCTGATCCTGACGCTGAACCGGCCGGAGGCGCGCAACGCGCTTTCCACCGAGATGCTCTCGATCATGGTCGAGGCCTGGGACCGCGTCGACAACGATCCGGAGATCCGCACCTGCATCCTCACCGGCGCCGGCGGCTACTTCTGCGCCGGTATGGACCTCAAGGGCGCTACCAAGAAGCCGCCGGGCGATTCGTTCAAGGACGGGAGCTACGACCCGTCCCGCATCGATGGCCTGCTCAAGGGTCGCCGGCTCACCAAGCCGCTGATCGCCGCGGTCGAGGGTCCGGCCATCGCCGGTGGCACCGAGATCCTGCAGGGAACCGACATCCGCGTCGCCGGCGAGAGCGCCAAGTTCGGCATCTCGGAGGCCAAGTGGAGCCTCTACCCGATGGGTGGCTCGGCGGTGCGCCTGGTGCGCCAGATTCCCTACACCATCGCCTGCGACATGCTGCTGACCGGACGGCACATCACCGCCGCCCAGGCACTCGAGTACGGGCTCATCGGCCACGTCGTACCCGACGGCACCGCGTTGGACAAGGCCCTGGAGATCGCCGAGGTGATCAACAACAACGGCCCGCTGGCCGTGCAGGCCATCCTCAAGACCATCCGCGAGACCGAGGGCATGCACGAGAACGAGGCATTCAAGCCCGACACCGCCAACGGCATCCCGGTGTTTCTGTCCCAGGACGCCAAGGAAGGCCCGCTGGCGTTCAAGGAGAAGCGCGCACCCAAGTTCCAGATGAAGTAGTCGCCCTCTAGGGCGCCCGGCAGGCGTTCATCTTTGAGCCAAAATTGAGGCCCTGCTCGGTGTTTCGAGCAGGGCCTCAATCGTTTTCAGGCTCTCAGCGCCAATGCCTGGGCGGAGGTGGGCCCCAATGCCCCGGCGGGGGCGGCGGCCCCCAGAACCGCGGTGGTGGAGGTGGCCCCCAGAACGGCGGCGGAGGCGGCGGCGGCCCCCAGAACGGCGGCGGCGGAGGTGGTCCCCAGAATGGCGGCGGAGGCGGTGGCGGCGGGTGCAGCGGTGCCGGTCCCCCAAACTGCAGGCCCACCGGCGCCGAGCTGATCACCGGCTCGGCGTTGGCCTGGGTTGCCATGCCGACGGCACCGGCCAGAAGTGCCCCGCTCAACAGCATTCCGCTCATCAGAGTTCGCCCACTCGTATGTCGTGCCATAACCCGCACCCCTCCATCATCGCGTCATCCCCGATTTTGGAAGGCTATCTAATTAGATGGGCTATACGGAACCTGTGAATCACCTTGCACAGCGAATACTTAACTGGCACATAGGTGTACACAGTCGATGAAGCGCGCGCAGAAGGTCAGGCGCCCACTCGAGCCGTCGGGGTGAACACCACGGGCATCGATTCGGGCCCACTGACGAAGTTGGCCGGCCGCAACGGCAGCTGGTCGTCGTTGGCCAACCGCAGATCGGGCAACCGGGTGAGCAGCCGATCGAGCATCAACCGCAACTCCAGTCGCGCCAGCTGGTTACCGAGACAGAAATGAGTCCCGAAACCGAAAGCCAAGTGGCTGTTCGGGTTCCGGTCGAACCGGAATTCGTCGGGGTTGTCGAAAACGGCTTCGTCGAAGTTCGCGGACTCGAACATCAACATGAGCTTCTCGCCGGCCTTCAACTCGGTGCCATGGAACACCGTGTCCTCGGTCAGGGTGCGGCACATGTTCTTCACCGGCGAAGTCCAGCGCAGCGTCTCCTCGATCGCGCCGGGCAGGACATTCCGGTCCGCGACGAGCGCGTCCCACTGATCGCGGTGGCGCAGTAGCTGTTCGGTGCCACCGGAGAGCGTGTGCCGGGTGGTCTCGTCGCCGCCGATCAGGATCAGCAGCGTCTCGAACACGATCTCGTCATCGGTCATCCGCTGGCCCTCGACCTCGGCGTTGACCAATATCGAGAACAGGTCATCGGTCGGCTCGGCACGGCGCTTGGCGATGACGTCCATGGTGAACGTGGTGTACGCGGCGAACGTCTCCATCAGCTTTCCGATGGCGGCCTCGTCGAGATGCGAACTCAGCCCGCACACCAGATCGTCCGACCACGTCAGCAGCATTTCGCGCTCGGTAGGCAGCACGCCGAGCATGTCGCCGATCACCGCCATCGGCAGCGGCGCCGCGATATCGCGAACGAAGTCGCATTCCCCCCGTTCACACACCGCGTCGATCAGTGTGTCGCACAGGTTCTCGATCGAGGGCACCTTGTCCATCACGCGCTTGCGGGTGAAACCGGAGTTGACCAGCTTGCGGCGCAACACATGTGCCGGATCGTCCATGTCGATCATGTACGGCATGCCGGGCTGGTCGGGGCGGATACCGCCGGTGTTGGAGAACAGCTCCGGGTTGCGTTCGGCGTCGATCACGGCCGCATAGGTGGTGGCCGCCGCCAGGCCGTTGCGGTCGCGGAACACCGGCTGGTTGGCCCGCATCCAGCGGTAGGCCTCCCGGGCTCCCCCGTCGGCGTAGAACGTGCCGTTGGTGAGGTCGACATCGGGCTTGAGCAGGACTTGGGTCACGAAATCTCCTTGGCATCAGCGAACGTCATCTGCACATTGCGAACCGAACTGGACAACAACGCCCGCTTGGGCAGGCCCAGGGCCGCGAGTTCTTCGGCGTACGGGTGGTCCCCGAGCCGGATCCGAACCCCACCCGGCCGGTAGCGCACACCGGAAAGCCGCATCTGGCCTTCGGTTTCGCGCAGAACTCCGTCGAGATGGGAGAAGGTGGACTGCACCTGCGGCTTGGCGGTGAAGGCCGACGGCACCGGCAGGCCGGGCTTGAAGTCCATCCCCACCGCCAGCCGGCCGTCGATGTTCACGTCGAAGCTGAACGGCTTACCGTCACGAATGGTGAAATCCGCCAGGACCTTCGGATATCCCCAGATCTGCCGCCCCGCCTGCAGCGTGAATTCGCCATCGACCGGCAGGTGGTGCACGAAGGCCCCGGCCGAACCCAATCCGCGTAGCCCGGACGCCTCGGAACCGGGCCGGTTCACCATGACGTTGGTGCCGTACTCCAGATACGGACCCAGATCACCGTCGATGTAGTGCATCAGCATCAGCACGACGACCGCGCGGTGCGGCCGATGCCGGTACACACGCAGACCGCTGTAGTCGATCATGCGCTGCGCGGCGTCAGCGTCCACCGAGAACATCGCCATGTGCTGTTCGGCGGTGCGGATCTGCACCGGCATGGTCAGCACGGTGCCCAGCACATTGTGTTGCGAAGGCCCGGAAGAGGGCGCGCTGTGACTCACGCCATAAATCTAGAACCTCGAGTAGACAGGTTGCAAGAAAGTGTCTAGTCGCGCCTAAACGAGGGCGGCAAGATCCCGGATCTGCTCGACGGAGCGGGCCCCGACGACCATCATGGTGACGCCGGAGGCCTCCCAGGCCTTGATCTGTTCCTTGACGTAGTCGAGGTTTCCGACGATCGCGGAGTCGTCGACCAGTTCGTCGGGAATGATCTTGGCCGCCTCGTCCTTACGGTCGCTGCGGAACAGTTTCGTGACGTCGTCGACGACTTCCGCGTAACCCATCCGGCGGTATACGTCGGCGTGGAAGTTGGTGCCCTCGGCGCCCATTCCGCCCATGTACAGCGCGAGGTGCGGCTTCATCAGCTCCATGATCGCGGGCCGGTCATCGGTCACCACGACCTGTGCGGTCGCGCAGATCTCGAACGTCTCGCGGGTACGCCGTGCGCCCGGGCGGGCGAAGCCCTCGTCGAGCCATTCGTTGTACATGCCGGCGATGCGGGGCGAATAGAAGATCGGCAGCCAGCCATCGGCGATCTCGGCGGCCAGCGCGACGTTCTTGGGACCCTCGGCACCCAGCATCACCGGGATGTCCGCGCGCAGTGGATGGGTGATCGGCTTGAGATTCTTGCCCAGGCCGGTGGTGCCCTCGCCGGTGAGCGGCAGCGGGTAGTGCGGCCCGTCGCTGTGGACCGGGGCCTCCCGGGCCCAGACCTGACGCAGGATGTCGATGTACTCACGGGTGCGGGCCAGCGGCTTGGGGAACTTCGCGCCGTACCAGCCCTCGACCACCTGCGGGCCGGACACACCGAGGCCGAGGATGTGGCGGCCGCCGGAGAGGTGGTCCAGCGTCAGGGCGGCCATCGCGCACGCAGTCGGGGTACGGGCAGACAGTTGGATGACCGACGTTCCCAGTCGCATACGGGTCGTTTCCCGGCCCCACCAGGCCAGTGGGGTGTAGGCGTCCGAGCCCCACGCCTCGGCGGTGAACACGGTGTCGAAGCCCTCCGCCTCGGCGGCGGCGACGAGTTCGGCGTGGTTGGTCGGCGGCTGTGCGCCCCAGTAACCGAGTTGAAGACCCAACTTCATTAGCTCGCCTTTCCACACACGGTTGAAACCATTCTTAGAACCTGTTCTACTCGATGCTGTGACCACAGGCCAAAGCAGCCCGGTGCAGATCGACAAGCATGAACGGCCCCTCTCGGCGCCGCTGAAGCTTGCATTCGACTACACCCGTTCAGTCGGACCGCTCCTGTCCCAATTCTTCACCGCACTGCGCGATCGACGCATCGTCGGCGTACGCGGGTCAGATGGACGGGTGCTCGTACCACCCGCTGAGTATGACCCGATCACCTACGCGGCTCTGACCGAGGTCGTGCCCGTCAGTGCGGTCGGCACGGTGCAGTCCTGGACCTGGCAGTCGACGCCGCTCGAAGGTCAACCACTGGACCGGCCGTTCGCCTGGGCGCTGATCAAGCTCGACGGCGCGGACACCGCGCTGTTGCATGCCGTGGATGTCCCCGAGGGCACCCTGAAAACTGGCGACCGCGTACATGCGCATTGGATCGACGAACCGGTCGGCGCGATCACCGACATCGCCTATTTCGTACCCGGCGATAGTGAAGAACCAGTGGAAGCATCCTCCCGTCCCGATGACCGCGAGCCGGTCACGGTGCAGGTGACGCCCAACGTCATCGAGATCCAGCACACCGCATCCCTACCCGAGACCACCTTCCTCAAGGCGCTCGAAGAGGGCAAGCTGCTCGGCGGCCGGACCAAGAAAGGCCGCGACGGCAAGCCCGGCAAGGTCTACTTCCCGCCGAAGGAAGCCGATCCCGCGACCGGTTTGGCGCTCGACGAGTTCATCGAGCTGCCGGACCAGGGCACGGTCACCACGTTCGCGATCATCAACATCCCGTTCTCCGGCCAGCGCATCAAGCCGCCCTATGTCGCGGCCTACGTGCTGCTCGACGGCGCCGACATCCCGTTCCTGCACCTGGTGACCGAGATCGATCCGGCGGACGTGCGAATGGGGATGCGAGTGCAGGCCGTGTGGAAGCCGCGCGAGGAATGGGGCCTGGGTATCGACAACATCGATTACTTCAAGCCCACCGGCGAGCCCGATGCCGATTACGACTCCTACAAGCACCACCTGTAAAGGTGCGCCCGATGAGCGCTTGCGCGAAGAGCAGAGGACTTGAGCATGACTGATATCGCAGTGGTGGGCTTCGCACACGCGCCCCACGTCCGTCGCACCGACGGCACCACCAACGGCGTCGAGATGCTGATGCCGTGTTTCCACAAACTGTACGAAGAACTCGGCCTCAAGCAGACCGATATCGGATTCTGGTGCTCCGGCTCGTCGGATTACCTTGCCGGCCGCGCATTTTCGTTCATCTCCGCAATCGACTCGATCGGCGCGATCCCGCCGATCAACGAGTCCCACGTCGAGATGGACGCGGCCTGGGCGCTGTACGAGGCCTATATCAAGCTGCTGACCGGCCAGGTCGAGACCGCGCTGGTGTACGGCTTCGGCAAGTCCTCGGCAGGCACGCTGCGCCGGGTGCTCGCGCTGCAGACCGATCCGTACACCGTGGCGCCGCTGTGGCCGGACTCGGTGTCCATGGCAGGCCTGCAGGCGCGGGCGGGCCTGGACGCCGGCAAGTGGACGGCCGAGCAGATGGCTCAGGTAGCCCTGGATTCCTTTGCCGCAGCGGGACGTACCGACTCCGAGCAGGTCACCGGGAGCATCGAAGAACTGCTAGCCCAGCCGTACTTCGCCGATCCGCTACGGCGTCACGACATCGCCCCGATCACCGACGGCGCGTCCGCGATCGTGCTGGCCGCCGGCGACAAGGCCCGCGAACTCCGCGAGAACCCGGCCTGGATCACCGGATTCGAGCATCGGATCGAGACGCCGATCCTGGGCGCTCGCGACCTGACCACCTCGCCGTCGACCGCTGCGTCGGCGAAAGCGGCCACCGGTGGTGACGTGGGCTCCATCGACATCGCGGAGATCTACGCCCCGTTCACGCACCAGCAACTGATCCTCACAGAGGCGATCGGGCTGGGGTCGAAGACGTTGGTCAATCCGTCGGGTGGCGCGCTTGCCGCCAACCCGATGTTCTCGGCCGGACTGGAACGCATCGGATTCGCCGCGCAGCACATCTTCGACGGTTCTGCGCAGCGCGTCCTGGCGCATGCCACGAGCGGCCCTGCGCTGCAACAGAATCTCGTCGCCGTTCTGGAAGGGAAGTAACGAGATGGCTGGCACTTCAAAGAACTTGGCCGCGGTGCTGGGAACCGGGCAGACCAAGTACGTCGCCAAGCGCCACGACGTGTCGATGAACGGCCTGGTTCGCGAGGCCATAGATAAGGCGCTCCGAGACTCCGGTTCGACGTTCGACGATATCGACGCCGTGGTGGTAGGCAAGGCGCCCGACTTCTTCGAAGGCGTCATGATGCCCGAGCTGTTCATGGCCGACGCCACCGGCGCGACCAACAAGCCGCTGATCCGGGTGCACACCGCCGGTTCGGTGGGCGGCTCGACCGCCATCGTGGCGGCCAGCCTGGTGCAGTCCGGCAAGTACAAGCGTGTGCTGACGATGGCGTGGGAGAAGCAGTCGGAGTCGAACGCCATGTGGGCGTTGAGCATTCCGGTTCCGTTCACCAAGCCGGTCGGCGCGGGTGCTGGTGGGTACTTCGCCCCGCACGTGCGCGCCTACATCCGCCGCTCCGGGGCCCCGAACCACATCGGCGCTCTGGTGGCGGTCAAGGACCGGCTCAACGGCGCGAAGAACCCGCTGGCTCATCTGCACCAGCCCGACATCACCCTGGAGAAGGTGATGGCCTCCCCCATGCTGTGGGACCCGATCCGCTACGACGAGACCTGCCCGTCGTCCGACGGCGCGGCGGCCATGGTGATCGGCAATGAGGAGGCAGCGGAAGCGCACTTGTCGAACGGGCATCCCGTGGCCTGGATCCACGCCACCGCGTTGCGCACCGAACCGCTGGCCTACTCGGGTCGCGATCAGGTCAACCCGCAGGCCGGCCGTGACGCGGCGGCGGCATTGTGGCGCGATGCCGGCATCACCAGCCCCATCGATGAGATCGACGCGGCCGAGGTGTACGTGCCGTTCTCGTGGTACGAGCCGATGTGGTTGGAGAACCTCGGTTTTGCCGCCGAGGGCGAGGGCTGGAAGCTCACCGAGGCCGGAGAGACAGCGATCGGCGGCAGGATCCCGTTCAACGCCTCCGGCGGCGTCCTGAGCTCGAATCCGATCGGCGCGTCCGGCATGATCCGGTTCGCCGAGTCGGCCATCCAGGTGATGGGCAAGGCCGGCGACCATCAGGTCGAGGGGGCCCGCAAGGCTCTGGGCCACGCCTACGGCGGTGGCGCACAGTACTACTCCATGTGGGTGGTCAGTTCCGACAAACCAGCAGTCCGGTCATGACCATGAAGTACACCCTCAGCGTGGCCATGGGCCCGCTGGAGCATCTGACCGGATTGGCCCGCACCGCAGAGGAAGTCGGGTTCGATTCGATCGCGCTGCCCGATTCGCTGTTCTACATGGAGAAGCAGGCCGCGGACTATCCGTACACGCCGGACGGGTCGCGGATGTGGAATGCCGAGACCCCGTGGGTGGATCCGCTGATCGCGGCCGCCTCGATGGGTGCGGTCACCTCGACGCTGCGGTTCTACACCAACGTGATGAAGCTCGGGTCGCGCAACCCGCTGCTGCTGGCCCGCCAGGTCGGTTCGGTGGCCAACCTGACCAACAACCGGTTCGGGTTCGGTGTCGGGATCGGCTGGGCGCCGGAGGAATTCGAGTGGTGCGGGGTGCCGTTCACCAAGCGTGGCGCCCGCGTCGACGAGATGATCGAGGTGCTCAAACTGGTGCTCGGCGGCGGCATGGTCGAGTTCCACGGCGAGTTCTACGATTTCGAGCGTCTGCAGATGAGCCCGGCGCCGTCCGAGCCCGTGCCGTTCTACGTCGGCGGGCACACCTCGGTCGCGCTCAAGCGGGCGGCCCGGGTCGGTGACGGCTGGACCAGCGCGATGATGACGTGTGCGCAGCTGGCCGAGACCGTGACGGCGATCAACAAGCTGAGGGCCGAATATGGCCGCGCCGACGAGCCTTTCGAGTTCCAGGCGGTCTGCATCGACAAGTTCGATCTCGACGGGCATCGTGAGCTGGCCGAGGCCGGCATCACCGACAACATCGTCATCCCGTGGATGCTCGAGGGCCTGGGCTTCGATGCGCCGCTGGAGAAGAAGCAGGACTCTCTCAAGCGGTTCGCCGACACCTACATCCACTCCGGCTGGCAGGGCTGACATGGCGATCACGAACCCCGAGCATCCCGCGCACCTGGCGGGCAAGCGGTCCCGGGATGCTGTTGCCGCGCGGGACAAGCAGGCATGGCTGGACAATTTCGCCGACGACGCGATCGTGCAGGATCCCATCGGTCCGTCGTTCTTCGACCCCGAAGGCAACGGCCACCAGGGCAAGGAAGCCATCGCGGCGTTCTGGGACAAGGCAATCGCGCCGACCGACGACCTCGCGTTCAACTTCGTCGACACGTACCAGTGCGGCAACGAGGAAGCCAACGTCGGCAGCATCGTCACCACGATGGGCGGGCACCGCATCACCACCCCGGGTGTCTTCACCTACCGCGCCAACGAGGCGGGGCAGCTGGTGGCGTTGCGCGCGTTCTGGGAAGTGGACCGCGCGAGCGCCGAGAAGATCTGAGCGGCCCAATCCCCGCCGAAACGGCATTCCGGCAGACGAAGTGCGAGTAGAGACCTGCTGGAATGCCGTTTCGGCGGAGGCAAGTTAAAGCTCGGCGAGGCCCGTGAGGTAACGCTGGGCGAGCTCCCGGTACGCGGCCGGATTGCTCTGTATCCACGTGTGTGCACCGGTGCCCGCGATCGGTCCCCGGATCTTCGCGGGTGCACCGGTGACCAGCACCTCGTCGGGAATCTTGGTGCCCCCGACCACCAGTGAATGCGCCGCGATCAGGCTGCGCCTGCCGATCACCGCTCCGTCGAGCACCGTGCAGTGGTTGGCGATCAGCGCCTCTTCGCCCACATGTGCACCGTGCACGACGCACATGTGGGCGACGGTCGCGCCAGGGCCGATGTCGACGGGGATTCCCGGCGGTGCGTGCAGCACCGAGCCGTCCTGGACGTTGGCACCCCCGCGGATGACGATGGGTGCGAAGTCGCCCCGAAGCACGGTGTTGAACCACACCGAGGCGCCGGCCTCAACCGTCACGTTGCCGATCAGTGTTGCCGTCGGGGCCACGAAAGCGCTCGGGTCGACCACGGGCGCCCGGCCCTCGAACGAATACAGCGGCATCGTCCACATATACCGCAGGAAACCGGCCGTGGCGCAGCGACGCGTACCCTGAACAGTAACTATGTCGCTCACGACAACCAATCACCCCAGGTTCTTGATCACCATCGGCGTGGCCGCGGCCGTCATCGGCACGGCCGCCGCATGCACCCCGGCCGAGAATTCGCCACCCACGCCGTGGGCGCCCGTACCGACCTCGTCGTCGCCCACGGCCGCGCCGAAGTCGCCGAAATCGCAGCCGTCCGACTACAGCCATCTGCTGCTCCAAGCCGAGGATGTCAGCATTCCGCCGGACACGTTCACCGCGCGGTCCAGCAACGTCAACCCCGATGGTCAGTCCGGGGCCAGCGCGCTGTTCGTCAACGCCGATGACACCAGGGCGATCGCCGACACCATCTTGATCTACCCCGACGTGGCGACCGCGTCGGCGACGCTCAAGCAGGCTTCCGCCGCCGTGAGCACCATGGTGACCGGTGGCCAGCCGCAGCCGGTGCCCGTGGGGTCGAACGGGACTGTCATCGCGGGCACCGCGCCTGACGGCTCCAAGGCGGTCACGCTGCTGATGTTCACGCAGGGCCGCGCGGTGGTGCGTATCGAGTTCGACAGCACGCCGGACGATCCGGTGTCGCCGCAGACAGTGGCCAGTGTCGGCCGGATGCAACAGATCGCCTTGCGAATCGGCCTTCCGGAGCGGGAGTAACTCCCGGTCACGGTGGGTATGCCGCAGGTCACGCCTCAATTATTGCCATGAGGGCTCCAAAAACTGTAACGTGTTCTAGTTAGAGAGCACCGATACGGGAGGCCCACCGTGACTACCGAACATGCCGGCATCAGAGAGATCGACACCGGCGCCCTGCCAGACCGCTATGCGCGGGGTTGGCACTGCTTGGGACCGGTCAAGAATTTCCTTGACGGTCAGCCGCACTCTGTCGAGATATTCGGCACCAAGCTGGTCGTGTTCGCGGACTCGGAAGGGTCCCTCAAAGTTCTTGATGGGTACTGCCGGCACATGGGCGGCGATCTGTCGCAGGGAACCATCAAGGGCGACACGGTGGCCTGCCCGTTCCACGACTGGCGCTGGGGCGGTGACGGCAAGTGCAAGCTCGTCCCCTACGCCAAGCGCACTCCGCGGCTGGCCCGTACCCGGGCCTGGCACACCGACGTGCGCGGCGGCCTGCTGTTCGTCTGGCACGACCATGAGGGCAACGACCCGCAGCCCGAGGTCCGGATCCCCGAGATCCCGGAGGCGGTCAGCGACGAGTGGACCGAGTGGCAGTGGAACTCGATGCTGATCGAGGGCAGCAACTGCCGCGAGATCATCGACAACGTCACCGACATGGCGCACTTCTTCTACATTCACTTCGGCCTGCCGACGTACTTCAAGAACGTCTTCGAGGGGCACATCGCGTCGCAGTACCTGCACAACGTGGGCCGTCAGGACATCGGCGGCATGGGCACGCAATACGGTGAGTCGCACCTGGATTCGGAGGCCTCGTACTTCGGGCCGTCGTTCATGATCAACTGGCTGCACAACAACTACAGCGGCTACAAGGCCGAGTCGATCCTGATCAACTGCCACTATCCGGTCAGCCAGGATTCGTTCATGCTGCAGTGGGGCGTCATCGTCCAAAAGCCGAAGGGCATGGACGACAAGACCACCAAGAAGTTGGCCGACGCGATGACGGACGGCGTCAGCCAGGGCTTCCTGCAGGACGTGGAGATCTGGAAGCACAAGACCCGCATCGACAACCCGCTGCTGGTCGAGGAGGACGGCGCCGTCTACCAGATGCGCCGCTGGTACCAGCAGTTTTATGTGGATGTGGCCGACGTCAGTTCTGACATGACCGACCGTTTCGAGATGGAGATCGACACCACCGCGGCCAATGAGAAGTGGCATGTGGAGGTTGAGGAGAATCTCAGGCTCAAGGCCGAACAGAAGTCGGCCGAGAAAGAAACAGCGCAGTCCTGATGACCACACGCAACGAGCGGAGCCAGGCGCCGGATGTCGACGACCTGGCCCGCTCGATGCTGCTCCTACACGGCGCACATGATGACGACGATCATCACGGCGGCAGCAGCACAGGCGCTGCCGGCGGTTCTTGGGCCAAGGCACCGAATTTCGCCTCCGATCCAGAACGCGCCGCGGCAGTCCGCGAGTCCAGCGCACGGGACCGCGAGCGCTACCTGACGTCGGGCCTGGTGTCGGTCGACTGCCGGTTCTGCCATGTCGCGGTTCAGGTGAAAAAGCTCAGCGCAGAACACACTTCAGTCCAGTGGTCTTCCGAGGCCGTCCGGCGATGCGCGACGTTCGAGGAGATCCGGTCCGCCGGTGGAGATCCGGCCCGTACCCGGTCATGCCCTCGGCTGACCGACAGCATCAAACACGCGGTGGCCGAGGGATGCCTGGAAGAGGTGTCCTCGGCGCCCTCTCCCGGCGACGGCTAGTTCGCCCGCTGCAACTCAGCCACACACGCACCCAACGATTCGTCGCCGGCTCCGTCAGCCAGCGGCGGCAGCACGATACCGTCGGCGACATCACCGAACCTGGCCTTCAGGACGGCCGGGATCTCGTCATGACGCCCGCAGACCACGAGCTCGTCGAGCATGGAATCGGTGAGCACCGAGGGTAATTCGTCCCACAGCTCGGTACGGACCAACGACCGCAGCCGCTCCGGAAGGTCCGCCATGCCACGCCTGGCCAGGCCGGTGGCATAGGCCGGCGTCGAATACAGGAATGCCAACATCCGGCGTTGCCGTTCCCGTTCTCTGGCCACGGCCTCGTCGGTGCGGCCGGTGGCGATGGCGGTCGAAGCGACGACGAGCGGTTCGTCCGCCCTGCCGGAGCTGTCGGCGCCCAGCGCCAATGCGGGGCGCGCCACGTCGCGCAGGTAGTCGGGGTCCGAGTTGGTGGAGTGCGTGACGATCCCGTGCGCGATGCCTCCGGCGAGTTCACACATTCCGGCGTTCACCGCTCCCAGCCAGACCGGCGGGCGCACCGCGTCGCTCGGGCCGGGATTGAAGTAGGGCTGCATCCGGGTCAGCCGGTAGTTGTCACTCTCGAAATGCACTGTGTCCCCGGTGCGGAACGCCTCGAACAGGGCGTCCAGCGCACCAACGTAATCCCTGAGCCGGGCAATCGGATCGCTCCACGGCATGCCGTAGCGATCCCGGATGTTCTGCTTGATCTGCGTACCCAGGCCGAGCTCGAACCGTCCGCCGGAAAGCACCGACAGGTCCCAGGCTGTGTACGCCGTCAGCGTCGGACTGCGCACGAATGCCAGTGTCACGGCGGTACGCACGGTGATGCGCGAGGTGTGTTCGAGGGCCAGAAGTGAGACCGCGAGGGAATCGTGCACGGTCTCCGCGACATGCAGGCCGTCAACGCCCAGGTGCTCGGCCCGCCGCGCGTAGTTCGCGGTGGCGGTCAGCGGCATACGCGGGTCGAGCGCCAGATAGACCTTCATCTAGGGATTCTCCCGCGACCAGACGCAGAATCGCACGAAACCCCACTGGGTAATGCGATTCTCCGCCTGCTCGCGGAGAAGGTCACAGCCCCTTGAACCGCTCCTTGACCGTCTCGGAGGTCAACCCGTAGTCGGCCAGTGAATAGGTGTGCTTCGGCGCGCGCGGGCCCTGCTTGCTGGCTGTGTGGCTGTCGGTCACGGCCTGCCGCGCGGCGTCGGTGAAGTCGAGACCGAACGTGCGGTAGATGCCTTCGACTGCACCGATCGGGTCCTCGATGAACTCGAAATAGTCGACGTCGCAGAACTGCGCCGGATCATGCTTGGCCCGTTCGGCATTGAACAATTCCAGTCCGCGCGACCAGGTTTCCATGGCGTCTTCGCCGATGACATTCCCGGTGAACGTGTTGGACCACCCGGCGGTGGTGTGCTGCGACAGCGAGCACATCGAGGCCATGATGGTCTCCGCCGGGCGGTGGCACTGGACCACCAATGCGTCCGGGTATGTCGCGAACAGCGCATCCAGGGCGAACAGATGACTGGGATTCTTGAGCACCCAACGCTTCTCGGGCTCGTTGAGGCCGATCAGCTGCAGGTTCTTCCGGTGCCGCCGATAGGGCTTGGTCCAGTCCTGACGAGCCAGCCACCGCGAGTAGGTCGGCACATGGGCCAGCGTCTCGTAGGACACCGAGTGCAACGACTGGCGCAGCAACTGCCAGCATTCCTCGACCTCGTCAGCGGTCATGTAGTGCAGGCCCGTGTAATCCGGGTTCTCCTCATGGGCCTGCTTGAATCGGGCATCGAGCGCACTGAAGACCGGGTTGTCAGGCCAGGTTTCGCGCGGCGGCCGCGGCTGCGGGAACTCCGCCAGCCACATCTCCAGCCCCTGATGCATGGGGTCAGCGGTCAGCAACCGGTGGATCACCGTGGTCCCGGTGCGCGGCAGTCCGGTGACGAAGATCGGCTGTTTGATCGGCACGTCGGCGTGCTGGGGGTACTGCTTGAACGCGGCTTCCGAGACGAGACGGGCCACCAGTGCGTTGCGGGTGAAGAAGCGCTGCATCTTGCTGCCGAGTTCGGTCAGATCGGCGTCGCGCTGGTACGACTCCAGCAGCACCGCGAGTGCTTCCCGATAGTTGTCGTCGTCGGTTCCGAAATCATCCAGACCGCAGGCCTTTACGGCCGAGGCGTGCAGATCCTCGACGGTGCCCACGTTGGTCCGCGGCCCGCTCATGGCGCGACTCCTTCTCGCTCGTGCCTCGCTGCGATCATCACTCGTCGTCGCCTTCGCGTCACGCCTTGTACTCCCCGCAGTTGACGTCGAGAGCCTGGCCGGTGATGCCGCTGGACAGATCGCTGGCCATGAACAGGATCGCCGAAGCCACCTCGTCCTCGGTCGGCAGTCGCTTGAGGTCGGATGACGCCGCCGTCGCCTTGTAGATCTCCTCGACAGTGGTGCCGTACTTGCCGGCCTGGTGCGTGAAGTAGCTCTCCAGCGTTCCGCCCCAGATGTATCCGGGCAGAACCGAATTCACCCGGATGCCCTGATCGCCGAGCTCGGTGGCCAGAGTCTGCGACATCGCCAGCAGGGCCGACTTGGCCATCTTGTACGCGCCGTACTTGGCCTGCGAGTGCCGGACCACCATCGAGTTCACGTTGACGACGGAGCCGTTGCTCTGCGCCAGGGCCGGGGTGAAGGCCTGAACCATCCGAAGCGCACCGAACACGGTGAGCTCGATGGCGTCGCGCATGTGCTCGAACGTGGTGTTGGCGAAGGGTTTCATCGACGGCACCCGGAACGCGTTGTTGATCAACACGTCGACCTTGCCGTATGCCTCGAGCGACGTGTCGACCAGGTTCTTCACCTGCTCCTCGTCGGTGATGTCGGTACCGACCGAGATCGCGCGGCGGCCCAGGTCGGTCACCTGCTTGGCCACCTCCTCGAGACGTTCGACGGTGCGGGCGGCCAACACCAGATCGGCGCCGGCCTCGGCGCACCGCCGCGCCAGGGTGGTACCCAGGGCGGGGCCGACACCGCTGATGACGACGACCTTGTTATCCAAAAGACCTGACATGACTACCCCAGCATCCTGTTGGCGATTTGATTCTGGCGCAGCGCGATCCGGGCCCGCCAGTCCTGCTCTGAGATCTTGTTGTGCTCGTAGTACGGCAACGCCTTCTCGACGTCGGCCACGTCGACGAGTTCCACACTCGGGCCGTCGGCCTCGGTGAGCTCGCGTGACAGCCGCTGCCAGCGGAACTGCAGATAGCCCTTGCCGTGGCCGAGGGTCTCGCACCAGTTGGTCACGCCCGGGTTGGCGTCGGAGACCACGATTCGGATCTTGCCGTCCGGATCCGCCTGCGCCTGAGTGCCGTTGAGCGAGGTCTGGTGGTTGATGTAGTCGAGCGAGATGTACCAGAGGCTGCCGAGCTGGAAGCCCAAGTAGGGCGCGTCGGTAACCGGCAGCGTGATGACCATGGCCTGATCGGGCGTCATGTCGTAGTGCCCGACCGACGAGTACTGCGTGGCCAGACCGCCGGGCGTCAGTCGCGGCGCCACCATGGTGTTGACCGGCAGGTTGTTGTAGAACCACTGCGGGAACTGCAGCCAGGTCTTCACCCGCTGTACGAGCTGCTTGCCCGCGACGGCGTAACGCTTCTCGATCAATTCCTTGGTCAGCGGTGGCGGCGCAGTTCCGGCCGTGTCGGTGCGCGCGACGCTGATGTAACCGCGTTGCGCCGACCAGTCGTTGTACACCTCACGGACCAGCAGCTGCGACGGCGTCGTCGGGGTGAACCGGTACTCGAAGGTGCCATCGGCCGCGATGTCGAGTTCGCGGTCGTCGAAGGCGGCCTGACTGGCCGGCACGTTGTCGTCGGTGTATTCACCACCCAGGATCTGGAAGCTCAGATCGGTCGTGGTGCCCCGCTTCCCGGTGACGACGTACTCATGGCCGGGCAGCACGCGGGTCCCGAAGTACAAGGTGTCGGGGTTGTCCAGGGCCATCTTCGTGTACGGCCCGGTTCCCGACTGCATGAACGGGTGATCGCGGTCGTAGTCGAAGGCCAGGTGTATGCAACCCGAGATACATCCGGCCAGGTACTGCAGGCCTTCGAGGAGATCGGCTTCCGAGTCGATGAATGGTGCGGCGGCCACCAGGCGTTCAGCCTCGGCGATTGCGTCTGTCAACGGCTGTGAGTACATCCAGCATCTGCTCTCTCGATCCAATATTGGACCGCAGTGGTAGAGTTTCCTACCTGACACTAGAACGCGTTCCAATTCGCGTCAATGCCGAGGAGGGCAAGATGACGGACGTCGAGCCCGCCGGTCGCGCCTCACCACCCACCGCCAGGGTGGTGGCCATCCTCGATTTCCTGTCCCGCCATCCGCAGGAACGGTTCGGGCTCTCCGAACTGACCCGCCGGGTCGGATTGAGCAAGCCGACCTGTCTGGGCATCCTCAGCACCCTGGCCGAATCGGGCTATCTGATCCGGGACAGCGGTGACAAGACGTACCGCCTCGGCCCGGCGCTGATCGCACTCGGCCACCTGGCTCAGGAGTCGATGCGCGTCAACCCGGCGGCCCGCTCCGAATTGCTCGCGCTGTCAGCTGCTTTCGATACCTCGGTGGGCCTGTCCGCCGTCGTCGATGACCGGATCACGGTGCTGGAACTGGTCGGTCCGGCGGGGCGCGACCCCGGAGTGCAGGTCGGCCAGAGCTATCCGTTCGCACCGCCCGTCGGCCTGATGTTCGTGCTGTGGGACGACGATGCGCTGCGCGCCTGGCTCGCCAAGGCGCCGACCGTCCCGCTGCGCACGGAATCGGCCCGGCTGCAGCGGGTGATCGAAAACTGCCGCACCGACGGATATCTGGTGGAGCGCCTGACACCGGGCGGACGCAGGCTCTACGCGCTGATGGCGGGGATGTCGACCAACCTGCCCGACGAACTCCGCGCGCTGCTGAGCGAGCTGGTGTCCGACATCGGCGAGCGGGTGTACCTGCGTCACGAGGAGGAGACCGAAGGACGCCGCGGCAGTGCCCGCTCGGATATCAGCGTCATCTCCGCGCCGGTGTTCGACCACTACCAGCGTCAGGTCATGGCCGCCTCACTGCACATCGGAACCGCCTTGACCGACAAGGAGATCAGCGATCGGGCCAGGGCGCTCGTCGCCACAGCCGATGCGCTGACCAAGCAACTGGGCGGAACCAAGCCGGTGCACTGAGTTGACTTGCAGCCTCAGCGGCAAGGCGTATCAGTCCGCGCGAGATTTGGTGAAGAGATAGATCCGGTACGCGAAGCCCTCGGTTTCCAACTCGTGGTAGACCTTCCCGTTCTTCATGTCCATGTCGTCGCGTAATCCGAACAGCTGCTTCAGTGCGCGCTGGTCGCCCTTGCTCATGCTGGCCAGCTCCCATCGCGTCTGCATCCCGCGCATAACCTCGAGCCTGATGTCGCGTTGCGAGATCATCTTCAGGTGCGTCTTGGCCAGCGCCGCGTCCCAGTCGTCGAGCAGTTCCTTCGGTCGGGAATCCGTGTAGAGGAAGTGCCCTCCCGGGGTCAACACGCGCGCCACCTCATCCAGGAAGACGTCGAGATGCGGGTAGCAGTGCGAAGACTCGACATTGATCACAGCGTCGAATGATTCATCGGGGAACGGCAGGTGTTCAGCGTTCCCGCTGACGAAGTCCAGGCCGGGTATCTGATGGCGTTTGCGGCAGAACTCGATGCCCGCAGAGTTCAGGTCCAACCCCGTATAGGAGGCGGGCCGATACGTGCGCGTGAGGTAGGAGGCGCCGCCGCCGTGGCCGCAACCGACCTCGAGCACTCGCTTACCGGTGAGGTCACCTGCTTGCGTGGCAGTGGCGTGGTAAAGCTGGAGGGGGTAGCGGCTGGGTTCATCGGACTCTTCCAGCTTCAACCCCAGCGGAGGGTCCTCCTCGTAGCCGTTGTTCATCATCACAACGTCGTAGGGTGAGAGTCGGCGAGTCATCCAGGGATAGCTGTACCTGGTCATCGTGGGAAGAAGCTTCCAGCCGATCGGGTTGTACAGCCTGCCGACGTAGAGCCGTTCTTTGAGTGTCATAGCTGATTCTCCCAAACACCTCAGTTTGCTGAATACAAAACGAGCAAACAAATCTTCGCGAGATTGATTTCAGCCGCCACCGTCCGTCGCCCGTGGTCGCCGCCTCAGCCGTCGAGGGCACCATTTCGATGAACGCCACGGGTGCGCAGGGCGCGATGCGCCTGCAATAGGGCGCGCGTCTGCCGTCAGGTCTTGGCGGCACGGCACATCGGAACCGCCTTGACCGGCATGGCCATCAACGATCGGGCCAGGGCGCTCGCGGCGACGGCCGGTGCGCTCCGAGGCCGTGCTCAGAAGTTGTTACAGGTGTCGAAAACCGTCTGCAGCAACCCCAGATACGGCTGGTTGGCCGGTTGGGCGGCTATGCCCTCGGCCATCCGCTGCCGTTGATCCCGCGGTGAGCCGAGAAACTGACGCAATACATCCTGAACTGCCGGCGAGGCGCCGGCCATGGGACTCTGAGCGTTCAGAGCGCCCATCACCTGCGGATAACTGCAGCTGGTGTTGACGGCAGAATCCAGCCTGGGATCTGCCGACGCGACACCGGCCCCGGCGATCATCGAGAATGCCAGACCACCGACTGCGACAACCGATTTGATCGACGAACGCTTCGTCATGTGAGGACCTCCTCCCCCTGTCCGGACTCTACTCCCGCGACGTCGACAGGCCCGGGTTTTCGAGATTTGCTTTGCGGAAGCAACCATGCGCTTGCGTACGCAAACTCTTTGCCATAGGTCACTTCTCCTCCGACGGCAGCAGCAGGGAGCGGACAACCGGACGTGAAGCCGTATCCCGCAACAACGCACTGGCGGGCCGCTGGCGAACCATTTGCGGCCACCAGAACCAGCGGCCGAGCAACGCCGCGATGGCCGGGGTCATGAGTGCGCGAACCACCAAGGTGTCCAACAGCAGACCGATGCCGATCGTGGAACCGATCTGCCCGATGATTCGCAGATCGCTGGCCACCATCGACATCATGGTGAACGCGAAGACCAGACCGGCCGCCGTCACGACCTTTCCGCTACCACCCATGGCTCGGATGATGCCGGTGTTGATACCCGCGCCGATCTCTTCCTTCATCCGGGAGACCAGCAACAGGTTGTAGTCAGAACCGACGGCCAGAAGAATGATCACGGACATCGCGAGCACGAGCCAGTGGAGGTTTATGCCGAGGATGTGTTGCCAGATGAGCACCGAGAGGCCGAACGCCGCGCCGAGAGACAGCGCCACCGTACCGACGATGACGAGGGCTGCGATGAGACTTCGCGTGACCAGCAACATGATCACGAAGATCAGACACAGCGCGGCCACCCCTGCGATCAACAGATCGTATGTCGACCCGTCACGCATGTCCTTGAACGTCGGCGCGGAACCGGCCAGATAGATCTTGGCGTTCTCCAGGGGAGTCACCTTGAGCGCTTCTTCGGCCGCCTTGGTCACCAAGTCGACCCTCGAAATGCCTTCGGGCGTCGCCGGATCGGACCGATGCGAAATGATGAAGCGAACCGACTTCCCGTCCGGCGAGAAGAACAAGTTCATCGCGCGCTTGAAGTCTTCGTTCTCAAGGACTTCGGGCGGAAGGTAGAAGGTGTCATCGTTGCGCGCCGCGTCGAAGGCCCGGCCCATCGCGGTGGCATCCTCACTCACCTCGTTCATCATCGCCAGGGAGCCCGCCATGGTGCTGTGCATGGTCATCAAGCCGGCCCGCATCACCCTCATGCTGGCGATCATCTGCGGGAACTGGGCGATCATCTGGGGCATGAGCACATCGAGCCGGTCGGTCCCCAGGCTGAGTTCGTGCACTCCGTCGGAAACCGCGTCGACCCCGTCGAGCGCGTCGAAGAGGGACCGGAACGACCAGCAGATGGGAATGTCGAAGCAGTGCGGCTCCCAATAGAGGTAGTTACGGATGGGCCGCCAGAAATCGTCGAAATCAGCGATATGGTCGCGCAATTCATCGGTGACGGCATCCAACTCATGCGTGTCCTGTGTCATCGCATGGGTGGTGTCGGCCATCTTCAGACCCACATCGTAGAGACGCTGCGTGATGTTGATCATCGTGGTCAGATCGTTCGCCTGCTTCAACAGGTCACTCATGCGATCCCGCTGGAACGGCAACACCTGCTGCTGGTTGGCGTTCTGCATGCTGAGCAAGAACGGTATCGAGGTCCGATCGATCGGGTTGCCCTCGGGCCGGGTGATCGCCTGCACCCTGGATATGCCTGGTACGGCGAAAACACCCTTCGCCAGCTTGTTCAAGATCAACAGGTCTGCCGGATTACGCATGTCGTGATCGGCCTCGAGCATGAGGACGTCGGGCGTCATCCGGGACTGCGGAAAGTGCCGTTCGGCGGCCGCATATCCGACATTGGCCGGAATATCGGCAGGCACGTACAGGCGGTCGTTGTAGCTGGTTTGGTACGCCGGCAGCGCCAACAACCCGATGAGGGCGATCACACAGGCCGTGACGAGAATCGGTGCGGGCCAACGGACTATCGCCGTCGCGAGCCGCCGCCACCGCCGGACGATGATCTTGCGCTTGGGTTCGAAGAGCCCGAAGCGACCGCCCACCGCGAGAACGGCCGGAACCAGCGTGAGCGCCACCGCGACCGCGACGATCATCGCGACGGCGGTGGGGACACCCATGGTCTGGAAATAGGGCAGCCGAGCGAAGCTGAGGCAGAAGATGGCTCCGGCGATGGTCAGGCCGGAACCCAGCACCACCTTGGCCACGCTTCGATACGTCGTATAGAAGGCGGCCTCGCGGTCTTCGCCGGCCTGACGCGCCTCCTGATAGCGGCCGAGGAAGAATATGCCGTAGTCGGTTCCCACCGCGATCCCCAGGGAGACCAACAGATTGACCGCGAAGGTCGACAGACCGATCACCTGGTGTTCACCGAGAAGCGCGACCACTCCGCGCGCCGCCTGAACCTGTACCCCGACCATGACCAGGAGAAGCACCGCGGTGACGATCGAGCGGTAGACGAGGAGCAACATCGTGAAGATCACCACGAGCGTGACGATGGTGATCTTGATGATGGATTTGTCGCCGGCGTGGTTCATATCCGAGACCAACGGCGCGGGTCCTGTGACGTAGGCCTTGATGCCCGGCGGCGGCGGTGTCCGCGCCACGAGGTCCCGGACTGCCTCGACGGATTCGTTGGCCAGTGATTCGCCTTGATTGCCGGCGAGGTTCAACTGAACATAAACGCCTTTGTCATCAGCGCTCTGGACACCGGGCGCCGTGAGGGGGTCGCCCCAATAGTCCTGCACGTGCTGCACATGCCGGGTGTCGGCTTTCAGCTGGCGAACCAGCTCGTCGTAATAACGGTGCGCCTCATCGCCGAGTGGTTGGTCTGCCTCCAGGACGACCATTGCCACACTGTCCGAATCGGATTCCTCGAAGCTCTTGCCCATGCGCTGCGCCGCCTGGAATGACGGGGCGTCCTTGGGGACCAGGGAAACCGAATACTGCCGCCCCACCTGCTCGAGAGACGGAACGGCAAAGGTCAGAATCGCGACGACCACCAACCATCCGAGGATGATCGGCACCGCCAGCCGATGGATCATCCTGGCAGTAAACGGCGGCTTGTTGCTCACCGCGGTCAACGTTCGTCGGGTTTGAGCAACAGGGAACGGACCAGCGGGCGAGGGCCGGTCGGCCGGAGCATCGCGCTGGCGGGCCGCTGACGGACATGCAGCGGCCACCAGAACCATCTGCCCAGCAGAGCGGCGATGGACGGGGTCATGAACGCGCGCACAACCAAGGTGTCGAAGAGCAGACCGATACCGATCGTCGAACCAACCTGGCCGATGGTGCGCACATCACTGGCCAACAACGCGAACATCGTCGAGGCGAACACCAGACCCGCGACCGTCACGACCTTTCCGCTGCCGGCCATGGCACGGATGATGCCGGTGTTGACGCCGGCTTTGATCTCCTCTTTCATCCGGGACACCAGCAGCAGGTTGTAGTCAGAGCCGACAGCCAAAAGAATGATGAGTGCGATCGCGAGCACGATCCAGTTCAACTGGATTCCGAGAACGTGTTGCCAGATGAGCACCGAGAGCCCGAACGCCGCGCCGAGTGACAACGCCACCGTCCCGACGATGACCAAGGCCGCGACGAGGCTCCGGATCATGATGAGCATGATGATGAAAATCAGGCACAGCGCGGCGATTCCGGCGATCAGCAAGTCATAGGTCGACCCGTCCACCTGATCTTTGGCCATGGCCGAGCTCCCGGTGAGGAAGATCTTGGCGTTCTCCAGCGGTGTGCCCTTGAGTGCCTCCTCCGCAGCTGTTCTGATCGGGTTGACGCGGGCAATACCTTCAGGTGTCGCCGGATCGCCTCGCTGGGTGATGAGCAGCCGCGCCGTTTTCCCGTCCGGCGACAAGAAGACGTCCATCACTCTCTGGAAGTCCTTGTTCTTGAACACGTTGGGCGGGATATAGAAAGAATCGTCATTCTGGGCGTTGTCGAAGGCTCTGCCCATGGCAGTGGCGCCCTCGGACATCTCATCCATCTGCGCCAGGATTCCCCCCATGGTGCTGCGCATCGACAGCATCATGGACCGCGTGCTCTGCATGGTGGTGATCATGGCCGGGAACTGCGCGATCATCTGCGGCAGAAGCAGATTGAGTTGATCGAGGTTGCCGATCAGATCGTGCATCGTCACCGTGAGCTTGTCGACGCCGTCAAGCGCCTCGAACAGGGATTTCGTCGACCAGCACAGTGGGATGTTGAAACAGTGGGGCTCCCAGTACAAGTAGTTGCGAATCGGGCGCCAGAAGTCGTCGAAATCCGCCATGTGGTCCCGCAGCTCGAGCGTGACGTCTTCCAGGTCGTGAGTCTTGCTGACCACATCGTTGGTCGCGACCGCGAGCTGTTGCATGAGGCCGTACATGCGTTGCATCACCGCGATGGTTTTCGTGATTTCGTCGGCCTGGTCGAGCAGGTCGTTCATCCGGGCCTTCTGAAAGGGCAACAGCTGCATCTGGCCGGCATTCGAGGAGCTGATGATGAACGGAATCGTCGTGTGCTTGAGGGGAATACCCTCGGGTCGTGTCGCCGACTGCACCCGGGCGACTCCGGGGACGGACAGCACACCCTTGGCCAGTTTGTTGAGCACCAGGAAGTCCGCCGGGTTACGCATGTCGCGGTCGGCCTCGACCAGCAAAATGTCGGGCGAGGCCATGAGTGACTGCTGAAAATGGCGGGCTGCGGCGTCATATCCGGCGTTGGCGGGAATGTCCTTGGGCAGGTACTGCTGATCGTTGTACCCGGGCTGGTACGCGGGCAGCGCCAGCAGCCCGATCAGCGATACCGCGCAGGTGGCGACCAGGATGGGTGCGGGCCAACGAACGATCGCCGTGCCGATTCGGCGCCAACGGCGAACGATGATCTTGCGCTTGGGCTCGAACAACTTGAATCGGCTGCCCAGCGCGAGAACGGCCGGGATCAGCGTGAGTGCCACCGCAACTGCCACCATCATGCCCAGTGCGCACGGGATGCCGAGCGTCCGGAAGTAGGGCAAGCGGGTGAAGCTGAGGCAGAAAACAGCGCCGGCGATGGTCAATCCGGACGCCAGCACCACCTTGCCGACGCTGAGATATGTGGTGTAGAACGCGGTTTCGCGATCCTCGCCGGCCTGACGTGCTTCCTGATAGCGCCCGACGAAGAAGATGCCGTAGTCCGTTCCCGCCGCGATGCCGAGGGTCACCAGAAGGTTGACGGCATAGGTGGAAAGCCCGATCGCACCGTGATCAGCGAGAAGTGCGACAACTCCTCGGGCCACCTGCAATTGAATGCCCACCAGGAACAACAGGATCACGGCCGTGAAGATCGAACGGAAGAAGAAGAGCAACATCGCCAGGATCACCGCGAGGCTCAGACCGGTGACCAGGAGGACGGTCTTGTTGCCGCTCGCACTCAAATCGGCGACCATCGCCGCCGGGCCGGTGACATAGGCTTTCACGCCTGGCGGTGGTGAACTCCGATCGACGATGCCCCGGACCGCTTCCAGCGATTCATTGGAAAGCGCTTGTCCGAGGTCGCCCGCGAGACCCATCTGGACGTACACGGCCTTGCTGTCGGCACTCTGCGCTGCGCCCGCCATGAGTGGGTCGCCCCAGAAATCCTGGACGTGCTGTACATGCGCTGTGTGGGCTTTCAGCTGACGAACCAGATCGTCGTAATAGCGGTGCGCATCGTCGCCCAGGGGCTGTTCGCCTTCCAGGACGATGATCGCCGAGCTGTTCGAGGTGGCTTCGCCGAAGTTCCTGCCCATGCGCTCGACCGCCTCGAACGACGGCGCATCGCTGGGAATCAGGGATACGGAGTGCTCTTTCTCCACCTGCTCGAGCGGGGGAACCACAGCGCTCAAGACGTAGGCGATCACCAACCACCCGATGATGATCGGCACCGCGAGTACCCGGATCATCCTTGCTACGAATGGCGGTTTGCCGCCGGTCATCTGGCTACTCATGCGGCCTTCAGGAGGCAGTAGGTGAAGGCGCTCTCGCCGTTCTCGACCTTCTCCGCCTTGACCTCATCATCGACGATGATGCGGCAGCCGATCCTGTCGCTGTCTCCCTGCGCGATGACGTTGACCATGGAGGTGGCCTCGGTCATCGGGAACTTCAACGACCATGGCAGGCTTGCCCCTTCGACGAACCGCGGCTCGGCATCGACGTCGAAGTAGCTGATGTTAGCCACCGTCCCGGGTGGGCCGAACACCTCATATACCAGTTGTTTCGGGTCGTAGGGCCTACGTTCCTCGAGCTCTGTGTCGGCATATGCGGGGCGGGTCTCAGAACCGAAGACACCGTGCAGCCGCATAACGGTGAATCCCCCGGCACCGAGGACCACCAATACCAACAGCGGAATCCACATCCGCTTCAGAACCCCCAAATCACCAACCCCCTGAATCCGTGGTCCAATCCGGACAATCCGCGCCGCAGGTACCGGCCAAGTGCATCGACCGATACCCGAAAGACGCCGGCGATTCATTTGCGGCAGTGCTCTCGGGCCTGCCGCAAATGGGTGTCACGGCAAGCATGCAACAGCCCGGGTAGGACGATCCGAGCCTGACCAGTAGAGCATTCAGGCAACCTCCATATCTGTCCATTCCCAAGGTGATACGGGATCGTAATGCATTTGGCGGGGCCGCCGCCCCGGAACTCAATTTAACGCGGCTAACAATTTTCATGTAACTGAATGGCCGTTGTGTGACTCTGCAAAGAAATTCAAGATTGCCGAATTCACCGCTTCAGGCCGTTCAAGGAAGCCAAGGTGGCCCGCGTCCGCAATCTCGAGATAGCGCCCGTTGGGCAGGGCATCTGCGACTTCGGCCCCGAGATGCGGGGGCATCACCAGATCGTCGGCGAATCCGATCACGAGCACCGGAGTGTTGACCGTCCGGTAGGCCGGCCTTCGATCTTCCAGCGGAGCGACGCCATACTGAGCGCGAATGCCCGGTGTCACCTTCGCCGGCCATCTGGTGAACGTGTCGATCCAGTCCCGAGCAGAGCCTTCGTTGTTCAACGTCTTCGGTGAAAAGTTCTCCAGCAGGCGCAATTTCGCGTCGTATGTGGCGGGCAACCGCACACCGGCATCGGCGAGGTCCCGCTCCGCGATGCGAAAGAACTCGCGCGTACAGTCATGGCGCCCGCGGGTTGCCATCAACGCCGACCGGCTCACCAGCTCGGGCCTGGCCAGCATGAGCTCCTGCGCGATATACGAGCCCATCGACACCGCCACCACCCGGACGGGGGCGATGTCGAGTCGCTCGATCAACTCCGCCGTGTCGGCCACCATCGTCGTCGTGGTGAAGCCGTCGGCGTCCGACGTCGCGCCCACGCCCCTGTTGTCGAAGGTGATGACGCGATAGCCCGCGGCGCGGAATGCGGGCACCTGATAGAGATCCCAGGTACGTCCGACACCGCCCTGCCCGGCGATGAACAGCACAGGCTCACCGTCGCCGCGGTCTTCGTAGGCCAGGTTCACCCGTCATCCGCCCGCACGGCTGCTCATGCGTCCAGGCGGGCGAACTCGCCCTGCCGGTACTGGTCGACGCACGCCGCACGGCGGACCTTTCCGCTTGTGGTGATCGGAATCGAACCGGGCGGCACCAGAACCAGATCTGCGACACCCAGGCTGTGCGTGTTGAAGATCGCCGAGGTCACTTCACGTTTGACAACAGAAAGCGGATCCTCCGGCGCCTCGGGCGACGGCGCCCGCGTCCTGACTTCGACGATGACCACGAGCTTCTCGGTATGGCCGTCCGGGACGGCTATGGCCGCACACCGGCTCCGGCTGATCTCCTGGATCGTCGCCTCGATGTCGTCGGGAGAGTGATTACGCCCGTACACGATGAGCAGATCCTTGATACGGCCGATGATGAACAGCTCGTCCTCGAACATGAATCCCGAGTCCCCGGTGCGCAGCCACGGCCCCTCGGGCGTGCCGTCCGACGGAGCGACAAGCTTCCCACCGAAGGTTGATTCCGTCTCTTGCGGTCGGCGCCAGTATCCGCTCGCGACATTCTCGCCGTATACCCAGATCTCTCCGACGGTTCCGGCCGGACATTCGCAGCACGTCTCGGAATCCACGATCCGGATCAGCGGCGAGACCGGGACGCCGTAGCTGACCAGAGGCGTGCCGGCTCCGTTCTGGCAGCGCCGCGCAGTGCCCGCGGTCAGCGGTTCGGACTCGAAGCGCACGATCGCAGGGGGCTCACCCGATTCGCGAGTTGCGATGTACACCGTGGCTTCGGCCATTCCGTAGGACGGACGTATCACTTTCCCGGGCAGGTTGAACCGAGCGAAGTGCTGGGTGAAGCGCTCAAGGGTGGCCGGGTGCACACGCTCACTTCCGGTGATGATGACGAGAACGTCCGACAGATCCAGACCGGCCATGTCCTCGTCCGAAGTCTTGCGCACCGCCAGTTCGAATGCGAAGTTCGGTGCGGCCGTGTAGGTACGGCCGTTGGTCGCGAGCATCTGCACCCAACGGGCCGGGCGCTGCAGGAAGGCCACCGGGCTCATGAGTATTGCGGGAACGCCCGACAGCACCGGCCCACAGACCCCCAGGTACAGACCCATGTCGTGATAGAAGGGCAGCCACGACACGATGGTCGAGCCCTCCGGGACGACGTTTCCGAATTCCGCGAAATAGCCCGACATCAGCTGCTCGAAATTCACCAGCAGGTTTCGGTGCGACATCATCACCCCGGCCGGATTCCTCGTCGAGCCCGACGTGTACTGCAAATACGCTGTCTCCGTGGCGCTTTCACCCGGGCCTCCATGCGCTGCCGGAGCATCGAAGTCCAACGTGTCGACCTCGACGACCGCCGGAGCGGATCCGCCGCCCGCAGATCTGACGAAATCGCTCACCGCGCCGGAAACCGCGGACGTGGTGAGGATGACGGTCGGCGCCGCATCCTGGAGCACCGAGCTGACCCGCTCGTCGCTGACGCCTCCGAGTGGAACCGCCAGGGGGACGGCGATCAGTCCCGCTTGCAGCGCACCGAAGAAGGCGACGATGTAGTCCAGCCCCTGTGGCGCCAGGATGAGTGCGCGGTCGCCGGGCGCGCCGACCCTCCCGAGTTCCCGTGCAACGCCAACCGCACGCCGATACAGCTGCGCGTACGTCAGGCTCTCGGTTGAGCCTTCCCAATCATTTTCGTAGTCAACAAACGTCATCGCCGTGTCGTCGCCCTGCAGCCCAGCTCGATCCCGCAGCAGCGTCAAAATGGATGCCTCGCCCACGGACGTCAGAGTATCGCGCTAATCGCGCCAACATATCCGGAACCATCAGCAAACTATATTTCGATGACCATATGAATCACATCGAGGTCATTCCCCGCCATCGATCGCTGCGAGCGAAGCCATGGCGCGCGCACAACGATGGCCTCTGATCTTGACAATCAAGGTATTTGCCTGGTGAAGCGCGCGAAGTGCTTGCAATCGAGGCCATCTTCGCGATCGATTGAACGGATTCGGCGACAACATTCCGCAGCGAACCATACTGTTATTGATTACGACCGCCTTGGCGGGCGTTGAGCCCCTAATGGCCGCACCACATAAGCGGTCTAAATTCTGCGGCCCGACGCACGAATAGGGGGCATCGAGCCTGACAGCGGCCGAACCGCGGAAAGGCCTGTCGGGAGGAGGGGCAATTTGAGCGTCACACCAGTTACTCCGGTTGCGGTCATCGGCATGTCCTGCCGGCTCCCAGGGGGCATCGACTCGCCCGAGCGGTTGTGGGAGGCGTTGATCCGAGGCGATGACCTGGTCACCGAGGTTCCACCCGACCGTTGGGACGCCGACGAATACTACGATCCGGAACCCGGGGTGCCCGGTCGGTCGGTGTCGAAGTGGGGTGCGTTCCTCGATGACGTCGCCGGATTCGATGCGGAGTTCTTCGGTATCAACGAACGCGAGAGCGCCGCACTCGATCCACAGCACCGGTTGTTGTTGGAGACCGCCTGGGAGGCCATGGAGAATGCCGGCCTCACCCGGGAAGCGTTGTCAGATTCACCGACCGGGGTGTTCGTCGGTCTCACGCACGCGGACTATCAGATGCTCGCGGCCGACGCGCAGGCTCTCGAAGCCGCATATGGCTTCAGCGGCAACAACTTCAGTCTGGCGTCCGGGCGGATCGCTTACGCGCTCGGGCTCCACGGCCCCGCGCTCACCGTTGACACCGCATGCTCCTCCGGTTTGACCGCCGTACATCTGGCGTGCCGCAGCCTGCATGAGGGCGAGAGTGATCTCGCCCTGGCCGGTGGCGCCACCTTGGCTCTGGACCCGCGCAAGTTCGCTTCGGGTTCGGCGGAGGGAATGCTCTCGGCGACCGGACGCTGCCACGCCTTCGACGCCGCGGCCGACGGGTTCGTGTCCGGCGAGGGCTGCGTCGTCATCCTGCTCAAGCGGCTGCCCGACGCATTGCGTGACGGCGATCGGATCCTGGCCGTCGTGCGTGGTACCGCCGCCAATCAAGACGGTCACACCGTGAACATCGCGACGCCATCGGATGCCGCACAGACCGCGGTGTACCGAGCGGCATTGGCTGCCGCCGGCGTCGATCCCGTCACGGTCGGCATGGTCGAGGCGCACGGCACCGGGACGCCGGTGGGCGACCCTATCGAATACTCGAGCCTGGCCAAGGTTTACGGCACCGACGGCCCCTGTGCACTGGCATCGGTCAAGACCAATTTGGGGCACGCACAGGCAGCTTCCGGCGCCATCGGCCTGATGAAGGCCGTTCTCGCCGTACAGCACGGCGAGGTTCCGCAAAACCTGCATTTCACCCGTCTGCCCGAGCAGCTCGCCGCGATTCAGACCAATCTCTTTGTGCCCCAGGAGACCACGCCGTGGTGCACCAACGGGCATCATCCCCGCAGGGCGGCGGTGTCGTCATACGGGCTGTCGGGGACCAACGTGCACGCCATCCTGGAACAAGCACCGGAACAGCCGGCGAACCCCGCCGCCGTAGACCGGGAAACCCGATCGGCGACCGAACCCATGTTGTTCCCGTTGTCGTCGACCTCGGCCGACGAACTGCGGAACACGGCCGGCCGGTTGGCGGACTGGGTGCAGGCACATGATGATGTCGCGCTTCCGGATCTGGCCTACACCTTGGCGCGCCGACGGGGGCACCGGCCGGTACGCACCGCCGTCAGTGCGAGCGGCCGACCGGAACTCATCTCGGCGTTGCGCGAGGTCGCCGACAGCGATACCCCGTATCAGCCGGCGGTCGGACGCGACGATCGTGGTCCCGTCTGGGTGTTCTCGGGTCAGGGTTCGCAGTGGGCGGGAATGGGAGCCGAGCTCTTGGCGACCGAACCGGTGTTCGCCGCCACGGTGGCGCAGGCCGAACCGATCATCTTGGCCGAGTCCGGATTCTCGGTGACCGAGGCGATGTCGTCGGCGGACGTCGTCACCGGTCAAGATCATCTGCAGCCGACGTTGTTCACCATGCAGGTCGCCATGGCCGCCACCATGAAGGCGCACGGCGTGCACCCCGGTGCGGTCATCGGCCACTCCCTGGGCGAGGGCGCCGCAGCTGTCGTCGCAGGCGCGCTGTCGTTGGAAGACGGGCTGCGGCTCATCTGCCGCCGGTCTCGCCTGATGTCCCGAATCGCCGGCAAAGGTGCCACCGCGGCGGTGGAACTACCTGCCAAACAAGTACTTTCCGAGTTGACGGGCCGCGGTATCAACGATGTCGTGGTGGCAGTGGTGGCGTCGCCGCAGTCCACCGTCATCGCCGGCACCACCCAGACGGTGCGGGATCTGGTCGCCGACTGGGAGAAACGTGGGGTGATGGCTCGCGAGGTCCCCGTCGATGTGGCCTTCCACTCCCCGCAAGTCGAGCCGATCGTCGGCGATCTGGCCGAGGCGCTCGCCGATCTCAAACCCATGACACCCGAGATTCCGTTCTACTCGGCGACGTTGTTCGATCCCCGAGAACAACCGGTGTGCGATGCCGACTACTGGGTGACGAACATGCGCCGGATGGTGCGTTTCGCCACCGCCGTACAAGCCGCGCTGGAGGACGGCCATCGGGTCTTCGCCGAACTGTCCCCACATCCTCTGCTCACCCGCGCCCTCGAGCAGACCGCCGCAGGCCGGGAAACCCCGATGGCCGCGCTGGCCGCGATGCGCCGGCAGCAGCCGATGCCGAATGGTTTGCGCGGACTGCTGATCGACGTGCACAGCGCGGGCGCTGCGGTCGACTTCTCGGTGCTCAGCCCGAGCGGTCAACTGGTGGATGCGCCGTTGCCGACGTGGACGCACCGCCGAATGTGGATCGACGGCGGCGGTCATGACTCCCCCACCCACGGTGGCTGCACCATCGCTGTCCACCCCCTGCTCGGCGCCAACGTTCGGTTGCACGAAGAACCGGAACGCCATGTCTGGCAGGCAGATGTCGGCACAGCGGCCCAGCCGTGGCTGGGCGATCATCAAATCCGAACTGTCGCGGTACTTCCCGGAGCCGCCTTCTGCGAGATGGCGCTCGCTGCCGCCAAGGCTGTTCTGGGCGAGGTTTCCGAAGTCCGGGACATCCGGTTCGAGCAGGCTCTGCTCCTGGACGAATCGACGGAGGTCGGAGCGTCCGCCTCGGTGTCCTCCCCCGGCGGGGCCACCTTCACCGTCGAGACCGATGAGGACGGTCAGCAGACGCGGCACGCGATCGCGGTCCTGCATGCCGCCGCGGATGAGCAACCGCCTGCATACGACATTTCTGCGATCCTTGCCGCGCACCCTTGCGAGGACGACGGCGCCGAGGTCCGTAATCGCGTGGGCCAGCATGGCATTCAGTACGGCCCGGCGTTCACCGGACTGGTCACCGTGCGTACCGGAGAAGCGCATGCCCGCACGGTGCTCGCCGAGGTCGCCCTCCCCCGCTCGATCCGCTCGCAACAGGACGCGTACGGCGTGCACCCGGCGCTTCTCGACGCTTGCTTCCAATCGGTCGAGGCTCATCCCGAGGTTCAGGCGCTCGGCGGCGACGTCCTGGGACTGCCGTTGGGAGTGCGCCGGCTACGCACATACGATTCGGCCCGCAGCGCACACTACTGCTACACGCGATTGGTCAAAGCCGACCCCACCGGTATCGAGGCGGACATCGATGTACTCGACAAGGACGGCGCGGTCCTGCTGACAGTGCAGGGACTTCGCCTCGGCACGGGTGCTTCCGCAAGCGGACACGATGATCAGGTTCTCAGCGAAAGACTGCTGACCGTCGAATGGCGCCAACGGGACCTGCCGGAGGTGGAATACGCCGAAGCTGGATCCTGGCTGCTCATCAATGCCTCCGACGGCCCCGACGCGGTGGCCGACGAGCTGAGCAGGATCCTGAAAGAGCGTGGCGCACAGTGCACCACCATGAGCTGGCCCAATCAACCAGACGACTCGCTGACCTGCGCTCAACTCGGCAATCATCTGCGGGAGGGCCGGTTCACCGCCGTGGTCGTCACGACGTCGCCCAACAATGGCGACCACGCCGACCAGTCACCACTGCTGGGCCGGGAGTATGTCCGCCATCTGGTGCACATCGCCCGACAGCTACCGGAGATGAGCGGAGAACTACCTCGCCTCTATGTCGTGACCCGCAACGCTCAAACGGTCCTGGCAGGGGACGTGGCCAATCTGGACCAGGCCGAGCTGCGGGGCCTGATCCGGGTCATCGGCACCGAACATCCGCACCTGAGCGCCACTCAGATCGACGTCGACGAGGCCACTGACGTCGAGCAGCTGGCCAGCCAATTGCTCAGCGGGTCCGAAGAGGATGAAACCGCGTGGCGCAACGGCCGGTGGTACGCCGCACGGCTCTGCCTCGCCCCGCTACGCCCTGATGAGCGCCGCACCACCATCGCCCATCTAGAACGCGACCGCATGCGGCTGCAGATCCGTACACCGGGCGACCTGGAGTCGATGGAACTTGTTGCCTGCGAGCATGTTCCCCCGGGACCAGGCCAGATAGAGGTCGCAGTCAGTGCATCGAGCATCAACTTCGCCGATGTGCTCGTCGCGTTCGGACGCTACCCCGCCTTCGACGGGGTGCTGCCCCAACTCGGCATCGACTTCGCCGGTGTGGTCACCGCGGTCGGGCCCGACGTGACCGACCACAAGGTCGGCGATCGCGTCGGTGGCCTGTGCGCCGACGGTTGCTGGGGCACCTTTGTCACCTGCGATGCGCGCCTGGCGGCCACCGTGCCAGCCGGGCTGACCGACGCCGAGGCGGCCGCACTGACCATCGCGACCGCCACCGCTTACTACGGGCTCAACGACATGGCCCGGATCAAGTCGGGCGACAAGGTGTTGATCCACTCCGCGACCGGCGGCGTCGGGCAGGCCGCGATGGCCATCGCCCGCGCCGCGGGCGCGGAGATCTTCGCCACCGCCGGTAGCGAGCAGCGCCGACAGCTCTTGCGCGACATGGGTGTTGAGCATGTGTATGACTCGCGCACCGTGGAGTTCGCGGACCAGATTCGCGAAGACACCCAGGGATACGGCGTGGACATCGTGCTGAATTCGGTGACCGGTGCCGCCCAGCGGGCCGGCCTCGAACTGCTGGCATTCGGCGGGCGGTTCGTGGAGATCGGCAAGCGGGACATCTACGGTGACACCCGGCTCGGGCTCTTCCCCTTCCGGCGCAACCTCTCGTTCTATGCCGTCGACCTGGCACTGATGTCCGTCAGCCATCCCGACCGGCTCCGGGAATTGCTCGAAACCGTGTATCTGCTGACCGCGGAAGGTGATCTGCCGGCACCGGAGGTCACCCACTACCCACTCGACGACGCCGCCACCGCGATCCGGATGATGAGCGGCGCACAACATACCGGCAAGCTGGTGCTCGACATTCCACACACCGGCTCCAGCCGGCTGGTGGTCCCACCGTCCCAAGTGCAGGTGTACCGGCCCGACGGGGCCTACATCATCACCGGTGGTCTCGGCGGCCTCGGATTGTTCATGGCCGAGAAGATGGCGGCCAACGGATGTGGACGGATCGTGGTGTCCTCTCGCTCGCAGCCGACCGATCGGGCTGCGGAGATTCTCGAGCGCATCCGGGCGACGGGCGTCGACGTACTCGTGGAGTGCGGCGACATCGCCGAGTCCGCCACCGCGGAACGGTTGGTGGCCGTGGCGACCGCCGACGGGCATCCGGTGCGCGGTGTCTTGCACGCCGCGGGCGTGATCGAGGACGCCGCGCTGACCAACATCACCGATGAGCTCATCGAGCGGGACTGGGCGCCAAAGGTTTACGGGGCGTGGAACCTCCACACGGCCACCATGGGCCAGCCCCTGGACTGGTTCTGTTCGTTCTCGTCGGCCGCAGCGCTGGTCGGTTCGCCCGGCCAGGGCGCGTATGCGGCTGCCAACAGCTGGCTGGACGCCTTCAGCTTGTGGCGCCGGTCCCAGGGATTGCCGGGCACCGCGATCGCATGGGGAGCCTGGGGACAGATCGGGCGGGGCACCGCCCTGGCAGAAGGTGCGGGCATCGCCATCGCGCCTGACGAGGGCGCGTATGCGTTCGAGGCCCTGTTACGTCATGACCGTGCCTACACCGGGTACGCACCGATCACGGGAACTCCGTGGTTGAGCGTATTCGCCGAACGCAGCCCGTTCGCCGAGGCATTCCGATCAACCGGCCAATCCGCCACGGGCACCGGCAAGCTGCATGCCGAACTCGAAGAGCTGCCCCCGGAGGAATGGGCCGGCAAGTTGCGGCATGTCATCTCCGATCAGGTGGGCGTCATCCTGCGCCGCAGTGTCGACCCGGACCGCCCGCTCTCCGAGTACGGCATGGACTCACTGGGAGCACTCGAACTGCGCACCCGCATCGAGAACGAAACCGGTATTCGAATCTCGGCGACAGGAATCACGACCGTGCGCGGCCTGGCAGACCTGCTGTGCGAAAAGCTGATGCCCGCGGGGGCTGCCTGAGATGCGAAATGCCGAGAAACTGGAGCAGGCCGCGCCCAGCAAATACCGTAGCGGGCATCGGAATCGAGGTGCCCGCCGATCGACCCAGCCCGCATCCGAGTCCCGGGTCGTGCCGACCGTCACCTCCGGCGAGCCGCCTGCCGCGCCGTATGGCAGGCCCCGCGCCGACCGACTGTTTCTGACCCCGTTTCCGCGGTCACCGACCCTGAGAACATGGAAATGATTCTTTGACAATAGGTTTGGACAACTCGATACCGACCCGGCCGGGAAGATCAGCAGGGGGGCCGCACCGACGTCCGCGGGGCCGATACGCGATGAGGGCCAAGCCGTTCAGGTCGGCCGTCCCTGACATGTACAGTTCCGCGGATCCGCACGGACAGCGGGCTCAAAACTGCTCGCCGTCAGGTCGCAAGAAACCATACAGCAAATAACACACGAGGTAGGATTTCGGTCATGTGGGGCTCGTTGGTAGTACTGGCACTTTTGACGACCATCAATCCTGTGCGCCTCGGAATCATCCTTCTGGTTCTCTCACGGCCACGGCCGGTGCAGAACCTGCTCGCCTACTGGGCGGGCGCAGTGCTGATCGGACTGGCGAGCCTCATCATTCCGCTGTTCGTGCTCCACTCCACTCCGGCCTCGTCCGCTTTCGCGCAGAAGTTTGCGCACCCCACCGCCGACCCGCTCACGCAGCGCATCACCATCGGCATCGGCATAGCGCTCCTGGCCATCGCCGCGATCATGGTGGCCCGCAACGTGCTACGGAAACCTGTCGCCGCGGGTAGTCATCGGAAGGCGGCAGGCGACGGCACCGGAACCACCTCGACGCTCGTGGACGATTCCGGTGCGCCGCCGGCCATCACCAGGCTGCTGTACTCCACCCCGGGCGATGGCGATACCGATACCAAATCTCGGGGGTTGGCCGGTCGCGTGCGCGAGGCCTGGCAGAACGGATCCCCGTGGATTCCCTTCGTCATCGGGGTGATCGTGGTTCCGCCACTCGACGGTCTTCTGTTCGCCCTGGCCATCGTCGTCGCCTCCGGTGCCTCGTTCGAAGTCCAGGTGGTCGCGCTGATCGCCTTCGTCTTCGGCGTACTTCTCGTGGAGGAGATCATTCTCGTCAGCAACGTGGTCGCGCCGGAGAAAACCCAAGCGGCACTGCGCAAGTTGCACGAATGGGCCAGTGCGCATCGCCAGACGTTCGCGGCGGCCATCTGCGCGGTTGTCGGCGCCTCCTTGGTGCTCCGGGGCGTGGGCGGCCTCTGATCGGCGGATCGGTATGATCCGGCTGTCCAACGTAGGTTGATCTGTGGGGATGGAATCACATGTCTGCGCGCGTCGAGCAGTTGGAGTTTCAGGCGGAGGCACGCCAACTCTTGGACCTGCTGGTTCACTCGGTCTACTCCAACAAGGACTCGTTCCTCCGAGAGCTGATCTCAAATGCCTCGGACGCCTTGGACAAGCTGCGCCTCGAAACGCTGCGGAACAAGGAGCTGACCGCCGACACCTCCGACCTCCACATCGACATCGAGGTGGGGCACGATCCGCGGACACTGACAATCCGCGACAACGGCATCGGGATGACGCGCGACGAAGTCGTGGACCTGATCGGCACCCTCGCGAAGTCGGGAACTGCAGAGCTTCGTAAGCAATTGCAAGAGGCCAAGAAGGCGGCGGCCTCAGAGGAATTGATCGGACAATTCGGCGTCGGCTTCTACTCCACGTTCATGGTCGCGGACAAGGTCGAACTGCTCACCCGTAAGGCCGGCGAGAGCGAAGCCACCCGATGGGTGTCGAGCGGCGACGGTACCTACACCATCGAATCCGTCGACGACGCACCGCAGGGCACATCGGTCACTCTGTACCTGAAACCCGAGGACGTCGAGGATCAACTTCACGACTACACCGCCGAGTGGAAGATCAGAGAGCTCGTCAAGAAGTACTCCGACTTCATCGCCTGGCCGGTCCGGATGGAGGTCACGCAACACACGCCCTCTGCAGAAGAGGGCACCCCGGACACCGTCACCGTCGAAACCCAGACGCTGAACTCCATGAAGGCGTTGTGGGCCAAGCCCAAAGACGAGGTTTCCGAAGAGGAGTACCACGAGTTCTACAAACACATCGCCCACGCCTGGGACGACCCGCTCGCTGTCATCCCGATGAGAGGGGAGGGCACCTTCGAATACCAGGCGTTGTTGTTCATCCCTTCGCACGCGCCGTTCGACCTGTTCACCAGGGACGCCAAGACGGGTGTGCAGCTCTACATCAAGCGGGTCTTCGTCATGGGTGATTGCGAAGAACTCATGCCCCGGTACCTGCGCTTCGTCAAGGGTGTGGTGGATGCACAGGGCATGTCACTCAATGTCTCTCGTGAGATCCTGCAACAGGATCGGCAGGTTACCGCGATCCGTCGCCGGTTGACGAAGAAGATCCTGTCGACCATCGCGGATCTGCAGTCCGGCAAGCCCGAGGACTACCGCACCTTCTGGACACAGTTCGGCGCTGTCCTCAAAGAAGGCCTGATGTCCGACCTGGACAACCAGGCCACGCTGCTGCGGATTTCATCGTTTCACTCCACGTTCTCCGGCAGTGACGGCGATGAGGGGCTCACCACGCTGGCTGAGTACGTCGAACGCATGAAGGATGGTCAGGAAAGGATCTTCTACGCCACGGGACCGTCGGCGGAGCAGCTTCGGAAGTCGCCGCACCTGGAGGCGTTCAAGGCCCGAGGTTACGAAGTGCTGCTGCTCACCGACCCGGTCGACGAAATCTGGGTGGGCTCGGTACCCGAGTTCGACGGCAAGCCGCTGCAGTCGGTCGCCAAGGGCGAGGTCGATCTCGACTCCGAGGAAGACAAGTCCGAGCACGAGGCTGAGCGAGAAGCCCAGAAGCAGGAGTTCGCCGATCTGCTGGCCTGGTTGAAGCAGACTCTGAGCGAACAGGTCTCGGATGTGCGATTGTCCGGTCGATTGATCGAGTCGCCGGCCTGCTTGGTCACCCCAACGTTCGGCATCACACCGTCGCTGGCGCGCATGTACCGGGCCTCCGGGCAAACAATCAGCGCCGGGAAACCCATACTCGAGCTCAATCCGACGCATCCGCTGGTCACCAGCTTGCGGCGGGCGTACGAGACAGGCGGTGACGCTGCTTACTTGCATCGGTTGGGAGAAACCAGCGAATTGCTGTACGGAACCGCCCTCATCGCTGAAGGTGAAATCCCCGAGGACCCAGCCAAATTCGCCGGACTACTCGCCGACCACTTGGCCCGCACCGTGTAAGACGCTTCATCGCAACCGATTTCGTATCAATTCGTCAAAATCGGCGAGTGAAGCGATGCTCGGGCTCGTACCGTACGAGAATGAGCAACGTACTCGATCTGCTCGACCAGACCATGTACGACATGGAGCAGGCCACGGGATCGAAAACTCTGCTGCAGGGTGTCTGGGTGTACGACCGTCCGATCGACATCGACGGTCTACGGCAGTTCCACCGTCACCTTGAGCGAGGTCGGTTGTCTCGCTGTATCGCACGGTCGCCCTTGCCGTTCGGCCGCCACCGCTGGGTGGCACCAGACATCCTGCCTGAGCTCGAGATCGTCGAGACGGCCCGCCCGCGTGAACAATTTGACGCCTGGCTCGACGAACAGGTGAACTCCCCATTGGATTGCGAGCACGGTCCCGGATGGCACCTTGCGGTGCTCCCGTTCACCGACGGAGGCACAGGCGTGAGCCTGGTCGTCTCACACTGCCTCACAGACGGCGTCGGACTGGGGCAGGCGCTGGCCGATGCGGCATGTGGCCGCGACGACCCGATCAGCTGGCCGTCTACCGCGTCGCGCGGCCGATTACGGGCCGTGCGAGAAGACGCCGGCCAGACTGTGCGCGATTTCCCGGCCATCGGCCGTGCCATCGCCGCCGCAATACGCTTTGGACAACAAGGGCGCAACGGTGCCGAAACAGCCAGACCGCCCACCACGACATCGCCTGCGCCGCCCCCTGAAGCCGATGACACCCACCTGCTCCCAACGGCAACGATATTCGTCGACGCCGAAGAGTGGGATGCCCGCGCGAACGCGCTCGGCGGGACTCGGAACACTCTGCTTGTGGGTTTGGCAGCTCGCCTCGCCCAACGAGCCGGACGGGTTGCAGCGGACGGTTCAGTGGTCGTGACGCTACCGGTGAACCAGCGCACTGCGGACGACACCCGCGCCAACGCGATCGGAGGGGTCCGCGCCACAGTCGACCCGGCGTCTGCAACGACGGATCTGACTGAGATCCGGGCCGCGGTCAAGCAAGCGCTGATTCGGTTCTCGGAGGAACCCGACCCCCAGCAGGTACTGAATGCGCTGGTGCCCCTCATGTCTGATCGGGTCCTGAACGCCGCCCGTCGTGCGACCAGGGGAAACCCATTCAATCTCGTCGGCGCGTCCAACGTCGGAGAGATCCATCCCGCCGCCGGCCGGCCCGATGGGACGGCTGCTGATTCCTTCGCCATGAGGTTGCACCACACCGGAGTGTCCACGGCCACACTGCACCGGTACGGCGGTGTGCAAACCATGCTTTCCGGAACGATGGACGGACGGATATTCGTCTCGTTGAGTTCCTACCTACCGGGCCATGCCAATTCGAACGATGAGCTACGCACGCAGCTCTCGACAGCGTTGAATGATTTCTAGCTCACCGCTCGATAGGTGTCAGTGATCGAAAAGTCCTTCAAGGCACTCGAAAGTTCTTGTTTCAAGCTGTCATTGGAATTGAGACAGTCTGGCAGGTACGAGATAGCCGAGATGAAGACCTTGCCGTTCACCGTTCCGGAGAGCACAGACTGGATTCCGCCGAGCCGGCGCATTCTCGCCTCGGTCACGCCCAAGTGGAGAACTCTCAGGGCGAAGGACTCGGCGTCCGTGCCATCGGGCCGGCCGACGGCCGGGTTGACCACACGAAGGTTCGAAGAGCCGACTTGGTTGGGTGAGACCACAGTGGTCGCGCTGCGGGCAGCCCTGAGAAGCCGCGCAGGCAGCAGTGGGACGATGGCGTTCACTGCCATCTCGTTGTCGGCCGCCTCCCGGTGGCGAATCAGCGTTTGTTTGACCGCGGCCCGGATCTCCCGCAGGTCCGTCGTGGCGAGTTCGGGGTCGACGGTGACGGTGGCATTGCCGATCGCGTTGGCCCGAGTGTCGCCGTCAGCGCGCTCATCGACCGGCATGATCACCTCGACCGAACCGTCCGCAGCAACCCGGCCTGCCCGTTGGCCGAGCCGAGCCGCCAATCCCACGAGTAGCGAGTTGCTGGTTCCGCCGAGTGCGCGTGCGCGGGCGTCCCACTCGTCCGCATCGACCAAGACCGTTGCCATCGCGTGGATGACCAATTTGTCGGAGCCGGCGGGCGGCGCAGGTGGTGTGATGGCCGGGGCGGTGGTACCGCCGGCAGTATCGCGGCTGCGTCGGACCAACCGGATGGCGGCGGCGACCGCGCGGCCCATGGCGGGGATGTCGCGCAGGGTTTGGCCGGCGTCTTCGCGGAGGGCGCGCCACCGCCCGCGCGATCCGGCGGCCGGCCAGCTCATCGGGTCGTCGCGACCGAGCGACGCATCCGTCAGCGCGGTGCTCAAACCGACGCCGTCGGTGAGGAAACGGGAAAGGACGAAACTGACCCCGGTACCGCCGTCGGTGAACGGGAGCGCCGCGAGGCGCCATCCGGGACCGCGTTCGCAATCCAATGGGGTGTTGATCTGTTCGTCGAGCCAGTCGTCGAATTCTTCACGCGGGCGGGCCGACTCCATGATCTCGAGGTCGGGCAATCTGTCGGGTGCTATCCAGCGGTGGCGGCCGAACGGCAAGGGTGATCGCTCGATGCAGCGGGATAACCGTCCCCGCTGAAGATGTTCGTGGAACCGCCGCAGACCATCGATGTCGATCGGGCGGTCGTACACCCAGATGCACTGCAGTTGGCTGGCACCTCCGACAGCTTGCCCCACGTCGAACATGGTCTGGTCGAGCACATCGAGTACATTGCTCATTTTTCCAACCGCACTTTCCAAGAGAGCCGAGCAATTCTAGTTGGTTGCCGATGTCGAGTAAGGCGAATGCAGCCCCACAGGCCCATCGAGGATGGAGAATTTACCGCCGAGACCAGCCTCGGCTGCGAAATCCAGAAATACGTCCAAGGCCACGTGATCTTCAAATGCGAATCCGGTGCTGTCAAACACGGTTAGATCGTGCACTTGGGGCAGCGGTTGGCCAGTCGAACGTGCAATTCCGACCAGGTCCGGCAGGGTGACATTGATTGCATCCCTTTCAAGAACCTGGCATTCTCCTTCGTTCAATGCCTGGTCCAGATGGTCGACACAAATGTACGCCCGGTTCAGCACCGACAACGGCAATTCGGTCTTTCCGGGCTCGTCCGACCCAATGGAATTTATATGAAGGTGGGAGGACAGCCTCTCATCCCTGACGACCGGGCCTGCACCCGGACGTACCGATGTTGCGGTAACCAGAATGTCCGCACCCTCGACCACCCCATGCGGATCATCAAAGACCTCAAACTGAGCGGACGTGAAGTTGCAACGATCCTTCAGGGATTCAGCGCACTTTCTGTCGATGTCGTAAACTTGGATCCGCTCTAGAGCGAACGAAACACACAGCGCGTGGATCTGCGTAACGGCCTGCAATCCAGCACCCACTATCGCCGCAGTTCGCGAATCAGGGCGAGCGAGCATCGAACTGGCCACAGCGGTAGCAGCACCAGTACGAATCGCAGTGGGAACAGTGGCGTCACAGATCGCGAGCAATTCACCGCTGGAATCGCTGTACCTACATATTGCTCCTACCACAGTCGGCAACCGATGTTCGGCGTTGTTGTTCGGCTTATAGCTGATTGTTTTCAATGTCATTCCGCGGTTGACTTCGAGATACGGCATGTTCTCGATCACCCCACCGCCGACACTATGGTCGTGCACAAACCCATTTCGGGGAGGACAGCCTCGCCAACGTTCGCGGGAAACCTCCGAAAAACCGTTGCGCAACCGGTCGATACATGTCCGCATTATCACGTCCATTCCGACCATGTCCACGAGGCGCCTCGTATCGCTATACGAGAGCATTAATGCGTCCACCGTTCCTCCACCCTTGCATGTTTGATGCGTCCGTCTGACTGCCCATGTGAACTTTCATCCGCGTCGGCCTCCGACAGATACATTCCGGTGAGCGAAAAGTCGTTCAAAGCATTTGAAAGGTCTTGTTGTAAGCGGTCATTCGTGTTGGTACGGCCCGGCAGATAGGAATGGGCCGAGATGAAGACCTTTCCGTTGGCCCGTCCGGACAGAAATGACTGCGTTCCGCCGAACCGGTTGAGCATTGCTTCCGTGAGCCCCAGATGGGGCAGAACCTTGACGGCGAACTGGTCGGCGTCGGTGCCATCGGCCCGGCCGGCGGCCGGGTTGACCACACCGAGGTTGGATGAACCGACCTGGTTGGGCGAACCGACCCGGGAAGTGGCCCCGAGGAACCGCTTGGGCAACAGCGGAATGATGGCATTCACCGCGTGCTCCTCATTGGGCTCCTCCCCGTGACGAATCAGCGCTTGTTTGACCGCGGCCCGAATCTCGCGCAGGTCCGTTGGCGCCAGCTCAGGGTCGACCGTGACGGCTGCATTGCCGATTGCGTTGGCGCGAGTGTCACCGTCAGCGCGCACATTGACCGGCATTCCCACGACGACCGAGCCGTCGGGGCCGACCCGTCCCCCTCGTTTGGCGAGTCGGGCGGCCAATCCCACCAGCAGCGAGTTGCTGGTCCCCCCGAGTGCTTGTGCTCGGGCGTCCCACTCGTCGGCATCGACGAAGATCGTTGCCATCGGCACTGTGGTGGGCTCGTCGGCGCCGGGCGACGTCGTTGGCGCGATGGTCGGTCCGGCAGCTGCGGCAGCGGTGCGGCTGCGTCTGGCCAACCGGACGGCGGCGACGACAGCACGGGCCACGGCAGGGATGTCGCGCACGGTCTGCCAGACGTCCTCGAGCACGGCCCGGAGCCGCCCCCGCGATGCGGCAGCCGGCCAGCTGATGGGATCGTCGCGACCAAGCGCCGCATCCGCCAGCACCCCGCACAGCCCGACGCCGTCTGTGAGGCAGTGCGAGACGACCAAACTCACGCCCGCGCCGCCGTCGGTGAACGGGAGCACCGCCAGGTGCCACCCGGGACCGTGCTCGCAATCCAGCGGCGTGTTGACCTGTTCATCGAGCCAGGCCTCGAATTCTTCACGCGGGCGCGCCGACTCGACGATCTCGAGGTCCGATGAGCCCTCGGATGCAATCCAGCGGTGGCGGCCGAACGGCAAGGGCGATTGCTCGATGCGGCGAGCCAACCGTCCCTGCCGAAGATGTTCATGGAACCGCCGCAGACCGTCGATGTCGATCGGACGGTTATAGACCCAGACACTCTGCAGCCGGCTGGTGACTCCTATCGCCCGCCCGAGATCAAACGCACGCTGGTCGAGTACATCGAGTACGTTGCTCATTTTTCTTCGGCGCTTTCCAAAACGGACTTGAGCTGTTCCACGTATCCACTGAGCGATCCGGGGGTGAACATCTCGAAGTGTGTGCAGCCCACCGGTATCACGGTGATCTCGCCGGAAAGATAAGGGCGCCAAGTGTGCAGGAGCGATCGGGCAGCCCTGCGGTTACGCAGACGCGCCAGCCTCGACCTGATCCCTTCCCCGGTGTCCTCGCACCGCGGACGGGCAGCCGAGAACAACACGACATCGCCGTCGAACACATCGGGCGCATGGTCGAGGAGTAGCAATTGGCCCGAGCTGACGCTTCGCGCCATGAATTCCGTGAGCCGTTTGGAGGGAGGACTGGCCCCGTGTCGCGCGACGATGTCGGCCACCCTTGAATACGTCAGCGGTCTCCAATGCATCGGAACACCAATGCCATTGGTCCGCAGAACGTAGTCCAGAACCCAGCCTTCGACGACGGCTCGGTTTGTTGCGATAACCCTGGTCAGACGATTCCAGTATCTGTTCGGGTTCAACAAGGCGTCCAGTAACACGAGACGCTGCACTTCACATCCACGTCGCTGAAGCTCAACCGCGAGCGCATGGGCCGCTACGCCGCCGAACGACCATCCGAGAATCCGATACGGCCCAGAAGGATGCAGATCCTGAATCCTGTCTGCATAGCTCGCCGCCATGCTCTGTATCGACATTGCTTCGGGCTCACCATCCGGGGGAACATGATTGATCCCGATGATCGGGCCGTCCACGTACTGTCCCAACGCCCGATACGACCAACTCAGGCCGAAGCCATCATGGATACAGCACAGCGGCACACCGTTGCCCGGCTTGAGCACCTCGACCGGAACCACTTCCTGTGAGCTCTCGGCTCGGCCCACAACCTGAGCCAGACTGCGCACCGTCGGCGCATCGAACATCACCCGCACCGCCAACTCGGTTTCCAAACTGGCGTTGGCCGAAGCGATCACCCGCATTGCCGACAGCGAATCCCCGCCAAGGTCGAAGAACGAGTCATCCACTCCGACCCGCTCCAGACCCAGAACCTGCGCATAGATGCCCGCCAAGATCTCCTCGGTAAGCGTTGCCGGGGGACGGTATTCGTGACCGTCGGTGTAGTCCGGCACCGGCAGCGCCCGCCGATCCAACTTGCCGTTCACCGTCAACGGCAAACTGTCCAGCACCACCACGGCTGCCGGCACCATGTAGCTCGGCAACCGCTGCGCCAGGGCGATGCGGATTTCGGCCGGGTCTGCGCCACCCGTCACGTAACCGACAAGACGTTTGTCGCCCGGGCGGTCCTCACGAGCGATGACCGCCGCCTGATCCACGCCCGCCAGATCCGCCAGGGCAGTTTGGATCTCGCCCAATTCGATCCGATATCCGCGGATCTTCACCTGCTCGTCAGCCCGACCCAGATAAAGCAACTGCCCGTCGGGCGCCCAGGACACCAGATCCCCGGTGCGATACATCCGCTGCCCCGCAGCGAACGGGCACGCCACAAAACGCGACGCGGTCAACCCGCCCCGGCGCAAATACCCGCTGGCAAGGCCGGCTCCGGCCACGTACAACTCACCGACCACCCCAGCCGGCACCGGCCGCAACCATGAATCCAGCACGAAGAACGCCGCGCCCGGTACCGGCGTACCGATCGGGACAACGCTCGGACCGGATGCCTCAGACTTCTTCAAAGGCGCACTGAACGACGCATACCACGTCTCCGTCGGACCGTAGGCGTTGAGCATCAACCGACCCGGCGCCCACCGATCGACCAAGTCAGTCGGGCAGGCCTCACCGCCCACCACCAACGCCGTCGACTCCAAGCCGTCCGGGGAAAGCACCGCCGCAGCAGACGGAGTCTGATTCAACACCGTCACACCCTCGGCAATCAGCAACGCGTGCAACTCATCCGGTGAACCCGCTACCGCCTCGGGCACCACGACCAACCGCCCGCCGCTCAGTAGCGGGCCGAAAATCTCCCACACCGACACGTCGAACGCGTACGAATGCCACTGCGCCCACACCCCGGCGTGCAGGCCCACATCCAACGACGTGAGCAAACCGGTGACATTGCCGTGCGGGACGGCCACTCCCTTCGGAACGCCGGTAGTACCCGAGGTGTGGATCACGTACGCGATGTCGTCGGGAGCCACCGCCGGCAATGCGGTGCTCGACTGGCCATCGATCCGCGGATCGGCCACATCGACGACCTCGACCCCGCACACGCGCAGCCGCTCAGCCAGACTGCCGGTACTCAGCGCCACGACCGGCTTGGCACCAGCGACAACGACAACGATCCGCGCGTCCGGGTGTGCCGGGTCGATCGGCAGGTACGCTGCCCCGGCCTTGAGTACCGCCAGGATCGCGACGATCGCCTCAACCGACCGGTTGAGCAACAACGCCACACACTCACCCGGACCCGCCCCATAGCCGACAAGTAGGTGCGCCAGCCGATTCGAGGCCTGGTCGAGTTCTCGGTACGACATGGACCTGCCGTCGAAGGTCACCGCCGCCGCATCAGGCACCCGGGCCACCTGCTCGGCGAACAGCATCGGTATCGACATCTGAGGAGACGCAGGACGGGTCAACGTGGCACGGTTGCCGATCTCGTCGAGACGAGCATGTTCGACAGCGTCCAACACATCGATCGACGACAAGCGCAGTGTCGGATCGACGGTCATCGCCGCCAGAACCCGCTCCAGCCGCCCGATCAACGCCACGACGGTCTCGGCATCGAACACGTCGGTCCGGAACTCCACCGAACCACCGATCCCGGCCGAAAGTCCCTCCGCATCGAACCTCTCTCCCAGGGAGAACACCAGATCCATCCGTGCGGTGCGCGTTTCGGCCAGCTGTGGCGCGGCGTAAACATCGCCGGTAGCCGACTCGGCAGCAGAGGAAGCAGTGGAGTTCTGCCATGCCAACATCACCTGGATCAGCGGGTGATGGCTCAGGCTCCGGGTCGGGTTGAGCCGCTCCACCAACATCTCGAACGGCACGTCCTGATGCTCGTAAGCGGCCAGGCTGCGCTGACGCACCTGTCCGACGAGCTCGGCGACGGTGGGATCGGCGGCCAGATCCACCCGTAGCACCAGAGTGTTGACGAAGAACCCGACCAGCTCATCCAGGGCGGGATCACTACGCCCGGCAATCGGGAAACCCACCGCCACATCGGAACTGGTGCTCAGGTTGGACAACAGAGCTGACAACGCGGCTTGGACCACCATGAAACTGGTCGCGTTGTGCTCACGCGCCACCTGCGCCACCCGCTGCTGCAACTCCGCCGGCCATTCCACCTCGACGACGGCGCCCCGGTGATCGGCCACCGCCGGATACGGCCGGTCGGTCGGCAACTCGAGGCGGTCGGGCAGTCCCGCCAAGGCGTCCTGCCAATAAGCCAGTTGACCGGCGATACGGCTTGCGGGGTCAGCCAGATCGCCGAGTTGCTCGCGCTGCCACAGCGTGTAGTCCGCGTACTGCACCGGCAAGGGAGACCAATCCGGCGCCTGCCCGCCACACCGGGCCGCATAGGCGGCGGCCACATCTCGGGCGAGTGGAGCGAAGGACCATCCGTCTCCCGCGATGTGGTGGACCACTGCCACCAGCACGTGCTCGTTCTCCGAAACACGGAAAAGCGTTGCCCAGATCGGGATCTCGGTACTCAGATCGAAGGGATGCCGTACCGCTGTGTCGATGGCACCGGCCAGCCGGTCGGCCGGCCAGTCAGCTGCATCAACAACCTGGCAGCCGATATCGGCCTGTTCGGCAGGGATCACCAGCTGCCGGGGAACACCGTCGACCGCCGGGAAGACCGTGCGCAGACTCTCGTGCCGGGCCGCCACATCGGCCAACGCCCGGCGCAGCGCGTCGACGTCCAATCCGCTGACCCGATAGATCATCGGCATGTTGTAGATCGGTGAAGGACCGTGCAATTGGTCCAGGAACCACAACCGCTGCTGGGCGTAGGACAGCGGTATGACATCCGGTCGCGGTTGCGCCACCAACGGCGCACGTCCACCCGAACTTTCAGCGACACGTGCCGCGAGTTGCGCCACAGTGGGTGCCTCGAACACAGCACGAACCGCGATATCTGAGTCCAGACTCATGTTGACCGCATTGATCAGCCGAGTCGCCGACAGTGAATCCCCACCCAGATCGAAGAACGATTCGTCGATCCCGACCCGCTCCAGGCTCAACACCTGGGCGTAGATCCCGGCCAGGATCTCCTCGGCGGGGGTAGCGGGGGCACGATAACGATCGAGGTCGGAGTATTCGGGTGCCGGCAGGGCGCGTTTGTCGAGTTTGCCGTTGACCGTCAACGGCAAGCTGTCCAGCATCACCACCGCAGTCGGCACCATATACCCCGGCAACCGGTCGGCCAGTCGCGCGCGGACCTGTACCGGATCGGCCGTGCCGGTGATATAGCCGACCAATCTCTTGTCGCCTGGATGGTCCTCCCGCACAATCACGGCGGCCTGACCGACCCCTTTCAAATCTGCCAGAGCGGACTGGATTTCACCCAGTTCGATGCGGTAGCCCCGAATCTTGACCTGTTCGTCAGCGCGTCCCAGATACCGCATCTGCCCATCAGCACCCCACGCAGCCAGATCTCCCGTCCGGTACATCCGCGACCCGTTGCCGCCGAACGGACACGCGACAAACCGAGAAGCAGTCAACCCGCCCCGGCCCAGATACCCGTTCGCCAACCCGGCCCCGACCACATACAGCTCACCCACCACGCCAACTGGTGCCGGCCGCAGCGAGCGATCCAACACGAAAAAGCCAAGGTGCCCCAACGGCACACCGATGGGGCTGACGCTGCCGTCAACATCGCCGGCCACGATCTCCCGGAACGACGCGTGCACCGTCGTCTCGGTAATCCCGTACATGTTGATCAACCGGGTGGAGTCCTTGTGAGTCTCAAACCACGGCCGAAGGCGCTGTGGCTCGAGCGCCTCCCCACCGAAGATGACCGTCTCCAACTTCAACTTGCCGCTCGGGCCAGCTTGCAGCGCATCGACGGACTGCAACGCATAGAACGCCGACGGGGTCTGGCTCAACATGGTGACGTGCTCGGCAAACAACAACGCATGCAAGTCTTCCGGCGCCCGTGTCACCGCTTCCGGCACCACCACCAATCGCCCACCAAACAGCAGCGCGCCCCAGATCTCCCACACCGAATAGTCGAACGCCAACGAATGACACTGCGTCCACACCTGACCCGCCAGCCCCAGCTCGGCATCAAGGGTATCCAACAGTCGAGTCACGTTGCGGTGACTAACCGCAACGCCCTTCGGAACACCCGTCGTCCCCGAGGTATAGATCAGGTATGCAACATCGTCTGGAGCAGGCGCGGGTAATGAAACGCCGGACAGTGCGCCGATACCCGGATCGCCGACATCGATGACGGCCAAGTCCCCCCGCGCCAGCCGCGGTCGCAACTCGGAGGTGGTGATCGCCGCGACGGGGCGGGCGTCGTCGAGCATGAACTCAATACGCGCATGGGGATGCATCGGGTCTATCGGCAGGTACGCTGCCCCCGACTTCAATATCGCCAGAATCGCGACAACAGGATCCACCGACCGGGCCAGCAGCACCGCCACACACGCGCCCGGCCTCGACCCCTGCTCAACTAGCCTGTACGCCAATCGATTCGACGCTTCATCAAGTTCCCGATAAGACAGCGAGCGACCATCGAAACTCACCGCCACCGCAGCCGGGTCACGGGCCACCTGCTCGGCGAACAACTCCGGGATCGACTTCGACACGGCAACTTGTTCGGCCAGCACCGCCCGGTTGCCCCACCGGTCGATGCGGGCGTGGTCAGCAGCCTCCAGCAGATCTATCGACGACAACGTCGCTGATGGATCGGCGGTCAGTGCTTCCACCACCCGTGTCAATCGGTCGATGAACGTCTGAATGGTCGAGGCGTCGAACACATCGGTGCGGAATTCCACCGCCCCGGTGATCCCGGCCGGCTCACCGGCGCTCCATCGTTCTGCCAACGAGATCGTCAGATCCATGCGGGCGGTCTGAGTGTCCGCTTCCAGCGGGGTGGCCTGCATACCGCCCAAGGTCGGTTGGGTGGCTGGTCCGTCGTCCTGATTGGTCAGGTTCTGCCACGCCGTCAACACCTGGACCAGCGGATGGTGGGTCAAGCTGCGGGCCGGGTTGAGCCGATCGACCACCATCTCGAAGGGCACATCCTGGTGCTCATAGGCGGCCAGGCTGCGCCGCCGCACCTGCGCCAACAGATCGGCAAAGGTGGGGTCACCGTCGAGTTCTACCCGCAGCACCAGGGTGTTGATGAACACCCCGACCAACTCATCCAACGCCGGATCGTTCCGTCCCGCGATCGGGAAGCCCACCGCCACATCGGAACTGCCGCTCAGGCTCGACAGCAACACTGCCAGGGCGGCCTGCACCACCATGAAGCTGGTGGCGTTGTGTTCGGTCGCTGCGCGCGCGATCTGCCGCTGCAACTCGACCGGCCACTGCATCGCCAGGCTGGCGCCTTGATAGTCGGCCACCGGCGGATACGGCCGGTCGGTGGGCAACTCCAGACGCTCCGGCAAACCGGCCAGCGCCTCCTCCCAATACGCCAGCTGGCCAGAAATCCGGCTGTTGCAATCGGTCGGATCACCCAGATACGAACGCTGCCACAACGTGTAATCCGCGTACTGCACCGGCAACGGAGACCAAGCGGGCGCCTGCGCCGCACACCGGCTCACGTAAGCCAGGCCGATGTCCCGCACCAGCGGACCGATCGACCAGCCATCACCTGCGATGTGATGGACCACCGCCACCAGGACATGCTCGCCCTGTCCTGTCCGGAAAAGGCTTGCTCTCAGCGGAATCTCGGCGGACAGATCGAACTTGTATCCGACGACCGAACGGATCGCGTCGTGTAGTCGGTCCGGGGACCAGTCGACGGCGTCGACCACCTGCCACCCGAGATCAGCCTGCGTCGCGGGCATGACTACCTGTCGAGGCACGCCCTCGACGGCGGGGAACACCGTGCGCAACGACTCGTGGCGCTCCACCACATCGGCCAGCGCCGCACCGAGCGCACCAACATCCAACCCACCGGTGATCCGATAGGCCGTCGGCATGTTGTAGATCGGTGAGGGTCCCTCGAGCTGGTCCAGGAACCACAACCGCTGCTGGGCATACGACAACGGAAGGACATCCGGCCGTTGTTGGGCCACCAGACGTTCACGCCGCCCCGAACCCTCACCGGCATGCGTTGCCAGTTGCGCTACGGTCGGCGTCTCGAACACCGCCCGAACCGCCAGATCGGAATCCAGGCTGGCATTGATCGAGTTGATCAGCCGCATCGCCGAGAGAGAGTCGCCGCCGAGGTCGAAGAACGAGTCATCAACCCCGACTCGCTCCAAACCGAGCACCTGCGCGTAAATCCCGGCCAGCACCTCCTCGACAGGAGTCGCGGGAGCACGGTAATGATCGACGTCGGCGTACTCCGGTGCCGGCAGGGCGCGTCTGTCGAGTTTCCCGTTCACCGTCAGCGGCAACGCATCGAGCGCCACTACGGCCGCGGGCACCATGTAACCGGGCAACCGGTCCGACAGGGCGGCACGCACAACAGCCGGATCCGCGGCGCCGGTGATGTAGCCGACCAGACGCTTGTCACCCGGACGGTCCTCACGGGCAATCACTGCCGCCTGACCAACCCCGGGAAGCGCAACGAGAGCTGTTTGAATTTCCCCCAATTCGATGCGGTAGCCACGTATCTTGACCTGCTCATCAGCACGCCCCAGATAGCGCAACTGCCCGTCAGGACCCCACGACGCGAGATCGCCGGTCCGATACATCCGGGCGCCGGCCCCGCCGAACGGGCACGCCATGAACCGGGTAGCACTCAGTCCACCGCGACGCCAGTATCCGTATCCGAGTCCGGCGCCCACCACATACAACTCGCCGACCACGCCAACCGGCACCGGCTGCAGCGACGAATCGAGCACGAAGAACCCGAGATGGTCCAAAGGCACACCGATGGGGCTGACACTGCCCTCAACGTCACTGTCCACGATCTCCCGGAACGAGGCATGCACGGTCGTCTCGGTGATGCCATACATGTTGATCAGCCGAGCGGAGCCCGAATGTCGCTCGAACCACGGTCGAAGGCGCTGTGGCTCAAGGGCTTCCCCACCGAAGACCACCGTTTCCAGCTTCAACTGACGGCCGAGATCAGGCAGCAACACGTCAACGGACTGGAGCGCATAGAACGCCGACGGCGTCTGACTCAGCACCGTCACCTGCTCGGCGACCAACAAGCCCAACAGTTCTTCCGGAGATCGTGTCACCGACTCCGACACCACCACCAACCGACCGCCATACAGCAGTGCCCCCCAGATCTCCCACACCGAATAGTCAAAAGCCAACGAATGGCACTGCGTCCACACCTGCCCCGCCAGACCCAACTCGGCATCCAAGGTGCCCAGCAACCGAGCTACATTCCGATGGCTGATCGCCACGCCTTTCGGCACACCTGTCGTGCCGGAGGTGTAGATCAAATACGCCACGTCATCGGGAACCGGCCCTTGCAGTGCGGTACTCGGTTGCGCCTCGATCGCGGCATCGGCAACGTCGACGACGGTCAGCCCGATCCCCTCCAACCGCGCGCGCAATTCAGCGGTGGTCACCGCGACAACCGGAGCCGCGTCACCGAGCATGAACCGGATCCGCGCATCAGGATGCATCGGATCGACCGGCACATACGCCGCCCCCGACTTCAACACCCCCAAGATCGCGACGACTGCCTCGACCGACCGAGGCACCAGCACCGCCACGCACTCACCCCGGGCTGCGCCGTAGCCAACCAACCAGTGCGCCAACCTGTTCGACGCCTCATCGAGCTCGCGGTACGTCATCGAGCGGCCATCGAAACTCACCGCAACCGCCTCGGGCGCACGAGCCACCTGCACGGCGAACAAACCCGGGATCGACGCCACAGGAACGGCGAGCTCGGTCAACACCGCGCGATTGCCGAGATCGTCGAGGCGAGCGTGCTCGAGGACATCGAGCACATCGATCGACGACAGCCGCCGCGCCGGATCCGCGGTCAGCGCCTCAGCGACGCGGGTCAACCTCTGTATCAAGGTTTCGATGCTGGCCGCGTCGAACACGTCGGTGCGGAACTCCACGGTGCCGCCGATCCCGGCCGGCTCGCCGGCCGGATTCCACCGTTCGGCCAACGAGAACGTCAGATCCATCCGGGCCACGTGGGTGTCGACCGTCAGCGGGCTGACCTGCGCCTCACCCAACGCCGACGCGCTCGCCGCATCGGTAGAGAAGTTCTGCCAGGCCAACGCCACCTGGACCAGCGGATGATGGGACAGCGATCGGGTCGGCTTGAGCCGGTCCACCAACACCTCGAACGGCACATCCTGGTGCTCGAGAGTGGAAAGGCTGCGCTGACGCACCTGCTCCAGTACTGCGCCGGCAGTCGGATCACCCGTCAGATCCACCCGCAACACCAACGTGTTGACGAAGAACCCCACCACCCGATCCAGCGCGGCATCACCACGGCCTGCGATCGGAACACCCACCGCCACATCCGAACTCGCACTCAGCTTCGACAACAGCATCGTCAGCGCAGCTTGCACCACCATGTATGTCGTCACGTTGTGATCCCGCGCGACAACGCGGATCCGCTTGTGCAGTTCAGCCGGCAACGACACGGCCACGCTGGCACCCCGATGATCCGCCACAGACGGATACGTTCTGTCGGTGGGCAACTCGAGGCGCTCGGGCATCCCCGCCAACGCCTGTTCCCAGTACGCCACCTGCCCGGAGATGCGGCTGTCGGGATCGCCCAGATCACCCAGATATGTGCGCTGCCACAACGTGTAATCCGCGTACTGCACCGGTAACGGTGCCCAGTCCGGCGCTCGTCCCGCAGACCGGCCGGCGTACGCCAACTGCAGGTCGCCGATCAACGGGGCTACCGACCAGCCGTCGGCAGCGATGTGGTGCACCACCGCGGCCAGAACATGCTCACCCTTGTCCGCCTGGAAAAGGGCTGCCCGCAAAGGAATCTCGCGGCTCAGATCGAAGGCTTGCCCGGCCATCGCTCCGATGGCCTCGTGCAACTCAGCTGCTGACCAGCCGCCGGCATCGATCACTCGCCATCCGCAGTCGGCTTCCCCGGCGGGTACCACCACCTGCTCCGGAACTCCCCCGACCGACCGGAACACCGTGCGCAAGGACTCGTGACGCTCCACCACATCGGCCAGTGCCACACCGAGGGCGTCGGTGTCGAGATGACCGGTGACCCGTAATGCGACCGCCATGTTGTATATCGGTGACGGACCCTCCAACTGGTCGAGGAACCACAACCGCTGCTGGGCATACGACAAGGGAATGACAGCCGGCCGGACCTGCGCCACCAGCGGCTCACGCTCACCCGAACTCTCGCCCGCACGGGCCGCCAGCTGCGCCACCGTCGGCGACTCAAACACCGCCCGAACCGCCAGATCAGCACCCAGACTGGCGTTGATCGAGTTGATGAGCCGGGTCGCCGACAGCGAATCCCCGCCGAGATCGAAGAACGAATCGTCCACCCCGACCCGATCCAACCCCAACACCTGGGCATAAATGCCGGCCAACACGTCCTCAACCGGAGTGCCCGGAGCACGATACAGCCGACCGTCGGCGTAGTCCGGAGCCGGCAAGGCCCGCTTGTCGAGCTTGCCGTTGACGGTCAGCGGCAGCGCATCGAGCAGCACTACCGCCGCAGGCACCATGTAACTCGGCAACCGCTCCGACAATGCGGCACGCACAACAGCCGGGTCCGCAGAACCGGTGATGTAGCCGACCAGGCGCTTGTCGCCGGGCTGGTCCTCGCGTGCAATGACCTCGGCTTGCCTCACTCCGTCCAGATCGGCCAGGGTAGACTGAATTTCACCCAATTCGATCCGATACCCGCGAACCTTGACCTGCTCATCAGCACGCCCCAAGTACCGCAACTGCCCATCGCTGTCCCATGACGCGAGGTCGCCGGTACGGTACATCCGTTCCCCGGCCTCGCCGAAGGGGCACGCCACGAACCGCGACGCACTCAGTCCGCCGCGGCGCCAGTACCCGCATCCCAACCCGGCGCCCACCACATACAACTCACCCACCACGCCAACCGGCACCGGCTGCAAGACTGGATCCAGCACAAAAAAGCCGAGATGGGCCAAGGGCACGCCGATCGGGCTGACGCTGCCCTCAACATCGCCGGCCACGATCTCCCGGAACGACGCGTGCACCGTCGTCTCGGTGATCCCGTACATGTTGATCAACCGCGGCGAGCCGGGGTGACGGTCCAGCCACGTCCGAAGGCGCTGCGGCTCAAGAGCTTCCCCACCGAAGACCACCGTCTCCAACGTCAACTGACCCGGCCCAGGCTGCAGCGCTTCCACAGCTTGCAGCGCGTAGAACGCCGACGGCGTCTGGCTGAACATGGTGACCCGCTCGGCCACAACTAAGGCGTATAAGTCCTCAGGAGCCCGCGTCACTGCCTCGGGCACCACCACCAACCGGCCGCCATACAGCAGTGCCCCCCAGATCTCCCACACCGAATAGTCGAACGCCAACGAATGACACTGCGTCCACACCTGACCCGACAATCCCAACTCGGCATCCAACGTGTCGAGCAGCCGGACCACGTTCCGATGGGTGATCGCCACGCCCTTGGGCTGACCCGTCGTTCCCGACGTGTAGATCAAATACGCGACATCATCAGCCGCCGGCGCCGGCAACTCCTGCTGCCTGCGCCCGGGATGATGACCCACGTCGTTGAAATCGACGATCTCCAGCTCGCAGCCAGACAACCGGCACACCAACTCCGAACTCGTGACCGCCACGACCGGTTCAGCATCACCAAGGATGAACTGAACCCGCGAATCAGGATGCATCGCATCGATCGGCAGATACGCCGCCCCTGACTTCAACACCCCCAAGATGGCCGCGACCGAGTCCGCCGACCGTGGCAAAAACACCGCAACGCACCGACCAGGGCCCGCACCTTTCGCAATCAGCAAGCAGGCCAAACGATTCGACAACTCGTCGAGCTCCGCATACGACATCGACCGGCCACCGCAAGTCACCGCCACCGCATCCGGGGCACGGGACACCTGCGCTGCGAACAACACCGGGATAGAAGTCGAACCGCTGGCCGGCACAGTCAGTGCCGCCCGATTACCCCACTCGAACAACTCAGTGTGCTCGTCCTCATCCAAGAAATCGATCGCGGACAACCGTCGAGTCAAATCAGCAGTCACGACGACCCCTCACCCTGGTCTGCCTCAACGGCCCCCGAGAGGGCCATGCGGGGGCGGCTCCTCACCGAGAAGCACTTGTCGACCTGCGCAAGTTCTACCGGCAGCGACTGCTCATCGATCTTCATCGGAATCTCCCACCGCGTGGTGTACTGCGGGCTCCCCGGCTCTTCTATCCGCGGGGGCACTGACCCGGTGGGCTCCTTCGCCGGACATCACTGCCCGGCCTGCAGGATCCTCGGCGGAGGTCGCCGACAGGCTGGGTTGCTCGTCAACGTTCACCTGCCCCCCGTCAAATCGATCAGTGGCGATCGTTCAAGAATCCAGAAGGAAGGCCATTCCGCCCCGCTGCCCTACCCTCTGAAATCTGTTTCCTACGCTGCACCCCAGCTATGGATTTGCTAGTTGCAAGCTGCCAGCATATCCACTTCCCGCTGGGCGGGCGTGAGAATCGCATATCCGAGAAAAACAACCTTGCAGCGCCCTAGGGACCGAAGTCAAGGTTGACGATCTCGCCAATTTAGGCAAATAAAATCGACACCCGTCGATCGGACGAGAACCGGCCGGTTCGGCCGGCCAAGTACCTCCCCTCCGTTCGACCGAATCGCTGCGCGTTGCCGCCGCCACCACGATCGCCGTCTCGGCACGCGCCCGTAGCCGGGAGGAGCTGGTCGGACCACATGTCTTGCCCCTGAACTGCTATCGAAGATGACTCGGACACCGTGGGGACACGCATCACGCTCATGTAGTTCAATCCAGCGAAGTCGACCGCGTCGATACCCGATTCGGACGACTGCGCGGCGCCACCAGGAGGCCATCCCTGACTACGGAAAACTTCGGTTCTTTGCAACTGCAGCAAATAACACACACAAATCGCCCTGTACTGCACCGCAGGCACAATGTGGCGAAGAATGGCTTGGCGGCATACACCTCGAATACCCACTGATGCCGCCCGAAAGACGGCGAACATTAGTTTGCGATTGCAATGATTAGCGAACTTTCAAGATCTTGCTTGGGAAGCGGAAACGGATACCCCACCGGCGCAATTGCGCGGCGGTCACCAGGGTGCGAGATGTTGGAGCAGAGAAATAGATCCCGTCAACGGTCACGGGATCTGGAGTCCGGCACGCCAGAGGACTACCGCACCGTCTGGACACAGTTCGGTGCGGTAGTCCTCAAACAGGGTCTGATGTCGGACATGGACGACGGGCAGGACTCTGCCGGAGCCGAGATGCTTCTACCAACGGGCCAGTTCTACGAAAATGCTGCGGTCGGACGATCTACCTCGGTCGTCACCATACGAGTGGCACCAGCCGGTAGTGCACCTTCTGCGTGTACTCCCCATATCCGGCGAGCTGCTGACGAAGCAGCTTCTCTTCGTCTTGGATGCGGAAGGTGTACAGGGTCAGGACGGGGATGAGAACGGCCAGCCCCCACCATGAACCGAGCGCGAGAGGCATTCCCGCCACCATGAGCAGCGCCCCCATGTACATCGGGTGCCGGACGAGCCCGTAGAGGCCGGTAGAGACCAGCGTCTGCTCCGACTCGACGGTGATGTTGGCCGACGCGTAGCTGTTCTGGACGATCGTGAATATCGTGATCACGAGGCCGATCGCGAACATCGCGTTGCCGATCCACGACACTGCGGTGGGCACCGGGGACCAACCGAATCGATGGTCGAGGCCACAGAACACCGGCAGCGCGACGGACAGTACTGCGATGACGCCGACAACCGCCTTCTGCACCGGTCGCGACTCCGCCTTCTTCCCGATGCGCATGCGCCGCTCGACGACCGCCTGGTCCTTCCTCAACAGGTAGACGGTCGAGACAATCGCCATGACCGAGTACACGGTCAGGAAGACCCAGGCTTGCCAATAGTTGAACGTCCCTGCCGGCACAAAAAGCAGTGCGCCCAACGCCACCAGACCCAGAACCGACTGGACAGCCACCCGAAGATTCATGCTCATGTCATCCTCCATGTGTGAACGCGCTCAAAGATGCTTGCCGGACAGCGTGAAATCGTTCAAAGCGTTTGAAAGATCTTGTTGTAAACGCTCATTCGTGTTGGTACGGCCCGGCAGATAGGAATGCGCCGAGATGAAGACCTTTCCGTTCGCTCGTCCGGACAGAAACGACTGCGTTCCGCCGAACCGGTTCAGCATCGCCTCCGTGAGCCCCAGATGGGGCAGAACCTTGACGGCGAACTGGTCGGACTCCGTACCATCGGCCCGGCCGGCGGCCGGGTTGACCACACCGAGGTTGGATGAACCGACCTGGTTGGCCGAACCGACCCGGGAAGTGGCCCCGAGGAACCGCTTGGGCAACAGCGGAATGATGGCGTTCACCGCGTGCTCCTCGTCAGGCACCTCCCCGTGACGAATCAACGCTTGTTTGACCGCGGCCCGAATCTCACGCAGATCCGTCGTCGCACGTTCGGGGTCAACCGTGACGGTCACACTGCTTCTCGCGTTGGCGCGAGTATCACCGTCAGCGCGCACATTGACCGGCATCGTCACGATCACCGAGCCGTCGGGGCCGACGCGTCCCGCACGATGCGCGAGCCGAGCTGCCAATCCCACGAGAAGGGCGTTGCTGGTCCCCCCGAGTGCTTGTGCTCGGGCGTCCCACTCATCGGCGTCGACGAGGACCGTTGTCATCGGGACCGCCATCGATTCGTCGGAACCGGAGACAGGTGCCGTGGCAGTCGGCGAAGGTGCCGCGATGGCATTTCCTGCCGCCTCGCGGCTACGCCGGGCCAACCGCATCGCGGCGACAACGGCACGGCCCACGGCGGGGAGGTCGCGGACGGTTTGGCCGGCATCCTGGAGCACGGACCGCCACCGCCCGCGCGATCCGGCGGCCGGCCAGCTGATCGGATCGTCACGGCCGAGTGCCGCATCCGCCAGTGCCTCGCAAAGCCCGACACCGTCGATGAGGCAATGCGAGACGACCAAACTCACGCCCGCGCCGCCGTCGGTGAACGGGAGCACCGCCAGGTGCCACCCGGGACCGTGCTCGCAATCCAGCGGCGTGTTGACCTGTTCATCGAGCCAGGCCTCGAATTCTTCACGGGGCCGGGCTGTCTCGATGATCTCGAGGTCGGATGAATTGCCGCAGGCTACCCAGCGGTGGCGGCCGAACGACAGCGGCGACCGTTCGATGCCACGGGTTAACCGTCCCCGCCGAAGATGCTCGTGAAACTGTCCGAGCCCTTCGATGTCGACCGGACGTTCATAAACCCAGACACTCTGCAGAAGACTGTTGACTCCTATCGCCAGCCCGAGGTCGAACGTGCGCTGGTCGAGCACATCGAGAACATTGCTCATCTTTGGAACTGCATCCACGTCGAGTTCGCGCGTCTCGTTCTTGTATGTGGTCCGCATTGGCGATCACCGTCCCAAGATCAGCGCTCGACGCTTTCGCGCCACAGCATCGTTACGAACTATTCCGCGTCATTTTCCAAAACAGAGCTGAGTTGTTGTACGTACGTGTTGAGGGATTCGGGAGTGAACATCTCGAAGTGAGTGCAGCCCACCGGTATCACCGTGATCTGACCGGAAACATAAGGTCGCCAACTACGCTCAAGTGCTCGTGCCGCCCGTTGGTTGCGCTGTCGCGCCCACCCCGACCGCGACCTCGCCGCCGAGAACATCACCACATCACCGTCGAAAACCTCGGGTTCGTGATCGAGCAGCAGTAGCTGGCCCGCACTGACACTGCGCGCCATGAATTTCACCAACCGCCGCGACGGAGGACTCGACCCGTGCCGCGCTATGATGTCGGACACCCGCGAATACGTCAGCAACCCGAAATGCACCGGAACCCGAACCTTGTTGGTGCGCAGGATGTAATCCAAAACCCATCCCTCGGCCACCGCACGATTACTCGCAATCTTCCGGGTGATGCGTTTCCAGAACCGGTTCGGATTCAACAATCCATCCAGCAGCACCAGCCGCTGCACCTCGCATCCCCGGCGGGCAAGCTCAACAGCGAGCGCATGCGCGACCACGCCACCGAACGACCAGCCCAAAATCCGATACGGGCCAGTCGGATACAACTCCTGGAGCCGATCGGCGTAGCTGACTGCCATGTCCGGTATCGATGATGCTTCCGACTCACCATCGGCCAGCGCTCGGTTGATCCCGACGATCGGCCCGTCGACGTACTGTCCCAACGCCCGATACGACCAACTCAACCCGAAACCGTCATGCACACAGCACAACGGAACACCGTCGCCAGGTTTGAGAATCTCGATCGGAACCACTTCCTGTGAGCTCTCAGCCTTGCCCACCTGCTGCGCCAGACTGCGCACCGTCGGCGCATCGAACATCACCCGCACCGCCAGCTCCGAATCGAGACTGGCGTTGGCCGCGGCGATCACCCGCATCGCGGAGAGGGAATCCCCACCCAGGTCGAAGAACGAGTCGTCGACTCCGACGCGCTCCAGACCGAGGACTTCGGCGTAAATGCCTGCCAGGATCTCCTCGGTGAGCGTTTCCGGGGCCCGATACCGCCGAGCATCGACATAGTCCGGCACCGGAAATGCGCGACGATCCAACTTCCCGTTGACCGTCAACGGCAAGCTCTCGACCACCACCACGGCTGCCGGCACCATATAGCTCGGCAACCGGCTCGCCAGGGCGGCCCGGATTTCGGTCGGGTCTGCGGTACCGGTGACGTAACCGAACAGACGCTTGTCACCGGGGCGATCTTCCCGAGCGATGACCGCCGCCTGATCCACTCCTTCCAGCCCAGCCATCACCGCTCGGACATCACCCAATTCGACGCGATACCCACGGATCTTGACCTGCTCATCCGCCCGACCCAAATACATCAACTGTCCATCAGCGCCCCAACGCACCAGATCCCCGGTGCGATACATGCGCTGCCCCACGGCAAACGGGCACGCCACAAACCGCGACCCCGTCAACCCACCCCGGCCCACATACCCACTCGCAAGCCCGGAACCGGCCACATACAACTCACCGACCACCCCAGCCGGCACCGGCCGCAACCAACGATCCAACGCAAAGAACGCCGCACCCGGCACCGGCACACCAATCGGCACAACCCCCGAACCAGCAACCAGCGGTGCACTGAACGACGTGTACCACGTCTCCGTCGGCCCATACCCATTGACCATCAACCGACCCGGCGCCCACCGATCCACCAACTCCACCGGACACGCCTCACCAGCCACCACCAACGCCGTCGACTCCAAGCCGTCCGAGGAGAGCGCCGCGGCAGCAGACGGCGTCTGATTCAAGACAGTGACACCCTCGGCAACCAGCAACGCGTGCAACTCATCCGGCGAACCCACCACCGCATCCGGCACCACCACCAAACGCCCACCGCTCAGCAGCGCGCCGAAGATCTCCCACACCGACACGTCGAACGCATACGAGTGCCACTGCGACCACACCCCCGCAGCCGGCAACCCCACATCCAATGAAGTGAGCAACCCGGTGACGTTGCGATGAGGGACCGCAACGCCCTTCGGGACGCCAGTGGTACCTGAGGTGTAGATGACATAGGCGACGCCATCCGGATCCGGCACCGGCAATGCAGTGCTCGCCGCGGTGTCGATCCGCGGGTCCGCGACATCGACGACAGCCACGCCCAAGTCGTCCAATCGCCCGGCCAGCGCGCCAGTGGTCACGGCGGCCACCGGCCGGGCATCCCCAACCACCACCGCGATCCGCGCATCAGGATGCGCCGGGTCCATCGGCAGATACGCCGCCCCTGACTTCAGCACCGCAAGAATCGCAATAACCGCCTCAGCACTGCGATTGAACAACAACGCCACACACTCACCCGGACCAGCACCATGCCGGGCAAGTAGGTGCGCCAATCGATTCGACGCTTCGTCGAGTTCTCGGTACGACATGGACCTGCCGTCGAAGGTCACCGCCGCCGCATCCGGCACCCGGGCCACCTGCTGGGCGAACACCTCCGGAATCGAGCCCGCCACCCTAGCCGGTGCGGTCAGCGCGGCCCGGTTGCCGATCTCGTCGAGACGAACCTGCTCGTCGGCCCCCAACACGTCGATAGACGACAAGCGCTGCGCCGGATCGGCCGTCATCGCCGCCAGAATCCGCTCCAACCGCCCGATCATCGCCTCGATGGTGACCGCGTCAAACACGTCGGTACGGAACTCCACCGAACCACCGATACCAGCCGAGGCGTTCTGCTCGTCGAATCTCTCTCCCAGCGCGAAGACCAGATCCATGCGCGCCGTGTGGGTTTCGGCCATCTGGGGCGCGGCGCGTACCTCACCGTCAGCCGCCTCAGCAGTGACGCCGGCGGGGTTCTGCCATGCCAACATCACCTGAATCAACGGATGATGACTCAAACTCCGCGAGGGGTTCAGCCGCTCCACCAACACCTCAAACGGCACATCCTGATGCTCGTAAGCTGCCAGGCTGCGCTGACGCACCTGCCCGACGACCTCGGCAACGGTCGGATCGGCGGCCAGATCGACCCGCAACACCAACGTGTTGACGAAGAACCCGACCAGCTCATCGAGGGCCGGATCGTTACGGCCGGCAATCGGGAAACCCACCGCCACATCGGAACTGGAACTCAGATTCGACAACAACACCGCCAACGCGGCTTGGACCACCATGAAACTGGTCGCATTGTGATCCCGGGCAACCGCCGCCACCCGCCGCTGCAACCCGGCCGGCCATTCCACTTCGACGACGGCGCCCCGGTGATCGGCCACCGCCGGATACGGCCGGTCGGTCGGCAACTCGAGACGGTCCGGTAACCCTGACAGGGCTTCCTGCCAGTAAGCCAGTTGACCGGCGATACGGCTTGCGGGGTCAGCCAGATCGCCGAGTTGCTCACGCTGCCAGAGTGCGTAGTCCGCGTACTGCACCGGCAGTGCAGACCAATCCGGTACCTGCCCGCCACAGCGGGCTGCATAGGCGACAGTCACGTCTTTGGCGAGCGGGGCGAAGGACCAGGCGTCCCCGGCGATGTGGTGGACCACCGCCACCAGCACATGATCATCGTCGGAAACCTTGAAAAGCGTTGCCCAGATCGGGATCTCGGTTGTCAGATCGAAGGGATGCCGTACCGCCGTGTCGATGGCACCGGCCAGCCGGTCGGCCGGCCAGCCGGCTGCATCAACAACCTGGCAGCCGATATCGGCCTGATCGGCAGGGATCACCAGCTGCCGGGGAACACCGTCGACCGCCGGGAACACCGTGCGCAAAGACTCGTGACGCTCCACCACATCGGCCAACGCCCGGCGCAGCGCGTCGACGTCCAATCCGCTGACCCGATAGATCATCGGCATGTTGTAGATCGGTGACGGACCGTGCAATTGGTCCAGGAACCACAACCGCTGCTGCGCATACGACAACGGCACCACCGCAGGCCGACGCATGGGCACCAGCGGTGCCCGTCCACCCGAATCCGTGGCGATTCGAGGCTCCAGCTGGGCCACTGCGGGCGCGTCGAACACCGCGCGCACCGCCAGATCAGTGCCGAATGCGGCGTTGATCCCATTGATCAGCCGTATGGCGGACAGGGAGTCGCCGCCGAGGTCGAAGAACGAGTCGTCGACGCCGACCCGGTCCATGCCCAGGACTTGAGCGAAGATGCCGGCCAAGATCTCCTCTGAGGGCGTGGTCGGGGCGCGATAGCTGTCAGCATTGCTGTACTCCGGTGCCGGCAACGCACGTCTGTCCAGTTTGCCGTTGACGGTCAACGGTATTGCGTCGACGACGATCACCGCCACAGGCACCATGTAGGTCGGAAGGTGTTCGGCCAGCTGGGCCCGCGCCTTACCATTGTCCACCAACCCGGGCGTCGTCTCGGTGACGTAACCGACGAGTCGCTTCTCGCCTGGTTGATCCTCGCGGGCGATGACGACGGCTTGTTCCACGCCATCCAGATCGGCCAGTGCGACCTGGATCTCGCCGAGTTCGATGCGGTAGCCGCGGATCTTGACCTGCTCATCGGCGCGGCCGAGGTATTGCATCTGCCCATCACTGCCCCAGCGCACCAGATCGCCGGTCCGATACATGCGCGTTCCCACGCCGCCGAACGGGCAAGAGACGAAGCGGGATGCGGTCAACCCGGCTCGACCGACATAGCCGACGCCGACGCCGCGGCCCGCCACGTACAACTCCCCCACAACGCCTGGAGGCACTTCTCGTAGCCAGCGATTCAGAACGAACAACGCGGCCCCGGGCGCCGGGGCACCGATCGGAACAGTGTTGGCAATCCCTGTGTCAGCTGTCAACGGGGCACTGATCGCCGCGTACACCGTGGCTTCGGTGGGTCCATAGGCGTTGATCAGGACACGTCCCGGCGCCCACCGTTGGACCAACTCGGTGGGGCAGGCCTCCCCGGCCACCACCAAGGCGGTGGATTCCAGGCCCTGCGGTGAGAGCATCCCCGCGGCCGACGGTGTTTGACTCAAGACGCTGACCTTCTCGGCCACCAACAAATCGTGCAGATCCTGCGGTGAACGGGCCACCTCCTCGGGCACCACCACCAGCCGTCCGCCGTGCAACAGCGCGCCGAAGATGTCCCACACCGATACGTCGAACACCAACGAATGCCACTGCGACCACACCGTGCCTGGGCCCACCAACGCCGGATCCACTGCTCCGAGGAATTGCGTCACATTCTGATGAGTGATCGCGACGCCTTTCGGGACACCCGTGGTGCCCGACGTATAGATCAGATAGGCGACGTCATCGGCGGCCGGCTCCGACAACGCGGTACTGGGTTGCGTCTCGATCCGGGGGTCAGCGATATCGATGACAGTCAGGTCGTGCCCGTTCAGCCGTGCGCGCAACTCAGCGGTGGTGACCGCCGCGACCGGGCCGGCGTCTCCCAGCATGAACTCGATTCGCGCATCGGGCACCATCGGGTCGATCGGCAGGTACGCGGCCCCCGACTTGAGCACTGCCAGGATCGCGACGATCGCCTCGGCGGAATGGTTGAGCAGCAACGCCACGCACTCACCCGATCCGGCGCCATGGCCAACGAGTAGGTGCGCCAAGCGATTCGACGCCTCATCAAGCTCGCGATAGGTCCACGAACTCCCACCGCACACCACCGCCACCGCATCCGGGTCACGCGCCACCTGCTCGGCGAACACCACAGGAATCGAAACGCCGGTCACCGTTTCGGCCAGCACCGCCCGGTTGCCCCATGCGTCGAGGCGCACGTGATCACCGGGCTCCAGGAGATTCATCGACGACAGGTTCGCTGCGGGATCCGCGGTCAGTGCTTCGACCACCCGTGTCAACCGGTCGATGAAGATCTGGATGGTGGCGGGGTCGAACACGTCGGTGCGGAATTCCACCGCTCCGGTGATGCCGGCCGGCTCACCGGCACTCCAGCGCTCTGCCAACGAGATCATCAGATCCATGCGGGCAGTCTGAGTGTCCGCTTCCAACGGGGTGGCCTGCATACCGCCCAAGGCCGGTTGGGCGGCTTGTTCGTCGTCCTGGCCGGCCAGGTTCTGCCACGCCATCATCACCTGAACCAGCGGATGGTGGGTCAAACTGCGGGCCGGGTTGAGCCGATCGACCACCATCTCGAACGGCACATCCTGGTGCTCATAGGCCGCCAGACTGCGCCGCCGCACCTGCGCCAACAACTCAGCAGCCGTGGGATCCCCGTCGAGTTCTACCCGCAGCACCAGGGTGTTGATGAACACCCCGACCAACTCATCCAACGCCGGATCGCTACGCCCGGCGATCGGGAAGCCCACCGCCACATCCGAATTCCCGCTCAGGCTCGACAACAACACCGCCAACGCGGCCTGCACCACCATGAAGTTGGTGGCGTTGTGCTCAGTCGCTGCGCGCGCGATCTGCCGCTGCAACTCAACCGGCCACTGCATCGCCAGGCTGGCCCCGTGATAGTCGGCCACCGGAGGATAGGGTCGGTCGGTGGGCAGCTCCAGACGCTCCGGCAATCCGGCCAACGCCTGCTCCCAGTACGACAACTGGCCGGCGATCCGACTCTCCGGATCGGCCGGATCACCCAGATACGAGCGCTGCCACAACGTGTAATCCGCGTACTGCACCGGCAACGGAGACCAACCCGGGGATTCACCCGCGCACCGGCTCACATAGGCCAACCCGATATCACGCACCAGCGGACCGATCGACCAGCCATCGCCGGCGATGTGATGGACCACCGCCACCAGGACATGTTCACCCTCGCCGATGCGGAACAGGGTTGCCCGCAAAGGAATCTCGGCGGACAGGTCGAATGTGTACCCAACGGCCGCGCGAATCGCATCATGCAGCCGATCGACGGGCCAGTTCGTGGCGTCAACGACCTGCCAGCCCAGATCGGCCTGCCCCGCCGGCAGCACAACCTGCCGAGGTACACCGTCGACGGCAGGGAACACCGTGCGCAGCGACTCGTGGCGCTCCACCACATCGGCCAGCGCCACACCGAGCGCATCGATATCCAACCCGCCGGTGATCCGATACGCGGTCGGCATGTTGTAGATCGGCGACGGGCCCTCAAGCTGGTCGAGGAACCACAACCGCTGCTGGGCATACGACAACGGCAGGACATCCGGCCGAGGCTGAGCCAGCAGCGGTTCACGCCGACCCGAACCCTCACCGGCACGCGTCGCCAGCTGCGCCACCGTCGGCGTCTCGAACACCGCCCGGACCGCAAGGTCGGTATCCAGACTGGCGTTGACCGAATTGATCAACCGCATCGCCGAAAGGGAGTCACCGCCCAGATCGAAGAACGAATCATCGGCCCCGACCCGCTCCAACCCGAGCACCTGGGCATAGATCCCGGCCAGCACCTCCTCCACCGGAGTCGCCGGAGCACGATATTCCTGACCGTTGACGTAGTCCGGGGCAGGCAGGGCGCGCTTGTCGAGTTTCCCGTTCACCGTCAGCGGCAACGCATCGAGCGCCACTACAGCCGCGGGCACCATGTAACCGGGCAACCGGTCCGACAGGGCGGCACGCACAACAGCCGGATCCGCGGAGCCGGTGATGTAGCCGACGAGACGCTTGTCACCGGGGCGATCCTCCCGGGCGATGACCTCGGCTTGTCTCACCCCATCGACATCAGCCAGGGCAGACTGGATTTCGCCGAGTTCGATGCGGTACCCGCGGATCTTGACCTGCTCATCAGCACGCCCCAGGTACCGCAACTGGCCGTCAGGACCCCACGACGCCAGATCGCCGGTCCGATACATCCTCGTCCCCGCACCACCGAACGGGCAGGCGACAAACCGCGTCGCACTCAACCCACCACGACGCCAGTATCCGTATCCGAGTCCGGCGCCCACCACATACAACTCGCTCACCACACCAGCCGGCACCGGTTGTAACGACGAATCTAGTACGAAAAAGCCCAGGTGCCCGAGCGGAACGCCAATAGGGCTGACGGTGTCTTCAGCATCGTCGACCACGATCTCCCGGAACGAGGCATGCACGGTCGTCTCGGTGATCCCATACATGTTGATCAATCGCGTCGAACTCGAATGTCCTTCCAACCACGGCCGAAGGCGCTGTGGCTCAAGGGCTTCCCCACCGAAGACCACCGTTTCCAGCTTCAACTGATGGCCCAGTTCAGGTTGCAGCGCATCAGCCGACTGCAATGCATAGAACGCCGACGGCGTCTGACTCAGCACCGTCACCTGCTCGGCCACCAACAAACCGAGCAGTTCCTCCGGAGATCGTGTCACCGACTCCGACACCACCACCAACCGGCCACCGAACAGCAACGCCCCCCAGATCTCCCACACCGAATAGTCAAAAGCCAACGAATGGCACTGCGTCCACACCTGCCCCGCCAGACCCAACTCGGCATCCAACGTCGCCAGCAACCGATCCACATTCCGATGGCTGATCGCCACGCCTTTCGGCTGACCCGTCGTGCCGGAGGTGTAGATCAAATACGCCACGTCATCGGGAACCGGCCCTTGCAGTGCGGTACTCGGTTGCGCCTCGATCGCGGCATCGGCAACGTCGACGACGGTCAGGCCGATCCCATCCAAGCGAGCGCGCAATTCAGCGGTGGTCACCGCGACAACAGGTGCCGCATCGCCGAGCATGAACCGGATCCGCGCATCAGGATGCATCGGATCGACCGGCACATACGCCGCCCCCGACTTCAGCGCGGCCAAGATCGCGACGATCGCCTCGACCGACCGAGGCACCAGCACCGCCACGCACTCACCCCGGGCTGCGCCGTAGCCAACCAGCCAGTGCGCCAACCTGTTCGACGCCTCATCGAGCTCGCGGTACGTCATCGAGCGGCCATCGAAACTCACCGCAACCGCCTCGGGCGCACGAGCCACCTGGGCAGCGAAGAGGCCCGGTATCGATTCCACCGGAACCGCCGCCTCGGTCAACACCTGCCGGTTGCCGACATCGTCGAGGCGAGCGTGCTCGAGGACATCGAGCACATCGATCGATGACAGCCGCCGCGCCGGATCCGCGGTCAGCGCCTCAGCGACGCGGGTCAACCTCTGTATCAAGGTTTCGATGCTGGCCGCGTCGAACACATCGGTGCGGAACTCCACGGTGCCGCCGATCCCGGCCGGCTCGCCGGCATCATCCCACCGTTCGGCCAACGAGAACGTCAGATCCATCCGGGCCACGTGGGTGTCGACCGTCAGCGGACTGACCTGTGCGTCCCCCAGCATCGCCTCGGTTGCGGCGTCGGCGGTGAAGTTCTGCCAGGCCAACGCCACCTGGACCAGCGGATGATGGGACAGCGATCGGGTCGGCTTGAGCCGGTCCACCAACACCTCGAACGGCACATCCTGGTGCTCGAGTGTGGCCAGGCTGCGCTGACGCACCTGAGTCAACAGTTCGGCAACGGTGGGGTCGCCGGCCAGATCCGTACGCAACACCAACGTGTTGACGAAGAACCCCACCACCCGATCCAGCGCGGCATCACCACGGCCTGCGATCGGAACACCCACCGCTACATCCGAACTCGCGCTCAGCTTCGACAACAGCATCGTCAGCGCGGCTTGCACCACCATGTATGTCGTTGCGTGGTGTTCCCGCGCGACTTCGCGCATCCGCTTGTGCAGTTCGGCCGGCAATGACACAGCCAGGCTGGCACCACGGTGGTCGGCCACCGGGGGGTAGGGGCGGTCAGTCGGTAGTTCCAGGCGTTCGGGTAGCCCGGCCAACGCCTGTTCCCAGTACGCCACCTGCCCGGAGATGCGGCTGTCGGGATCGCCCAGATCACCCAGATGCGCGCGCTGCCACAACGTGTAATCCGCGTACTGCACCGGCAGCGGTGCCCAGTCCGGCGCTCGTCCCGCAGACCGGCCGGCATACGCCAACTGCAGGTCGCCGATCAACGGGGCTACCGACCAGCCGTCGGCAGCGATGTGGTGCACCACCGCCACCAGCACGTGCTCATCTCCGGACAACCGCAAAAGTGTTGCTCGCAAAGGAATCTCGCGGCTCAGATCGAAGGCTTGCCCGGCCATCGCTCCGATGGCCTCGTGCAGTTCGGTGGCCGACCAGCCGCCGGCATCGATCACTCGCCATCCGCAGTCGGCCTCCTCGGCCGGCATCACCACCTGCTCCGGAACTCCCCCGACCGACCGGAACACCGTGCGCAAGGACTCGTGCCGCTCGACCACATCGGTCAGAGCCTGTCCCAGCGCGTCCGTGTCCAGGCGCCCGGTGACTCGCAACGCGACCGCCATGTTGTAGATCGGCGACGGGCCCTCCAACTGGTCGAGGAACCACAACCGCTGCTGGGCGTACGACAGCGGAAGGACATCCGGCCGCTGTTGAGCCACCAATGGCTCACGGCGGCCCGAACTCTCACCGGCGCGTGCAGCCAGGCCCGCGACCGTCGGTGTCTCGAACACCGCTCGCACCGCGAAATCAGCGTCCAGGCTGGCGTTGACCGCATTGATCAAGCGCGTCGCCGACAGCGAATCCCCGCCGAGATCGAAGAACGAATCGTCCACCCCGACCCGATCCAACCCCAACACCTGGGCATAGATCCCGGCCAGCACCTCCTCCACAGGAGTCGACGGAGCACGAAAACCCTCACCATTGACGTAGTCCGGGGCGGGCAGAGCCCGCCTGTCGAGCTTGCCGTTCACCGTCAGCGGCAGCGCATCGAGCACCACGATCGCGGTGGGCACCATGTAACCGGGCAACCGCTCCGACAACGCGGCACGAGCGATGGCCGGGTCCGCAGAACCGGTGATGTAGCCGACCAGGCGCTTGTCGCCGGGCCGATCCTCCCGGGCGATCACCGCCGCCTCGCGTACCCCGTCGACCTCGGCCAAAGCGGTTTGAATCTCACCTAATTCGATGCGGTAGCCGCGGATCTTGACCTGCTCATCAGCACGCCCCAGATACCGCAACTGTCCATCGGCGCCCCAGGACGCCAAGTCCCCGGTCCGATACATCCGCGCGCCGCCACCCCCGAAGGGGCACGCCACGAACCGCGACGCAGTCAACCCACCCCGGTGCCAGTACCCGCATCCCAACCCGGCGCCCACCACATACAACTCACCGACCGCACCCACCGGCACCGGCTGCAACGTCACATCCAGGACGAAGAACCCGAGATGGGCCAAGGGAAGGCCGATCGGGCTGACACTGCCCTCAGCGTCCCCGCTGACGATCTCTCGGAACGAGGCATGCACCGTCGTCTCGGTGATCCCGTACATGTTGATCAACCGCGGCGAGCCGGGGTGACGGTCCAGCCAGGCGCGAAGACGCTGCGGCTCAAGCGCTTCCCCACCGAAGACCACGGTGTCCAACTTCAGCTGACGGCCCAACTCAGGCTGCCGTGCATCCACGGCCTGCAGTGCATAGAACGCCGACGGCGTCTGGCTGAAGATGGTGACCTGCTCGGTAGCCAGTAAGGCATGCAGCTCCTCCGGAGCCCGCGTCACCGCTTCGGGCACCACCAGAACCCGCCCGCCGAACAGCAACGCCCCCCAGATCTCCCACACCGAATAGTCGAACGCCAACGAATGGCACTGCGTCCACACCTGACCCGCCAGGCCCAACTCCGCATCCAGTGTGTCCAACAGCTGGACCACGTTCCGATGGGTGATCGCCACGCCCTTGGGCTGGCCCGTCGTCCCTGACGTGTAGATCAAATACGCGACGTCATCAGCCGTCGGCGGCGACAGGCTTTCGCTCTGGCCGGCCCACTGGCCCAGATCATTGAAATCGATGACCGCGAGATCACACCCGGCGAATCGGGCCTTCAGTTCCGTAGTCGTGACCGCCACAACGGGTTCGGCATCACCGAGCATGAACTGAATCCGCGCATCCGGATGCATCGGATCGACCGGAAGATACGCCGCTCCGGACTTCAACACGGCGACAATGGAAACAATCGCCTCAACGGAGCGAGGAAAGAGCAACGCCACCCGTTGGCCTGGGCCGACGCCCAGGCTGACCAACCAGTGCGCCAACCGATTCGACGCCTCATCCAACTCCGCGTATGTCATCGAGCGACCGTTGAACGTCACCGCCGGCGCCTCGGGCACCCGAGCCACCTGAGCGGCGAGCAACTCCGGAATCGACGCCGACACCGACGACGAACCGGTCAGCGCAGCGCGGTTGCCCCACGCGAACAGTTCAGCGTGCTCGTCCTCATCCAAGAAGTCCATCGACGACAGCCGCCGACTCAGGTCGGCCGTCACGACGACGCCTCCGCCTCAGCCGTGATCGCCATCAATACCTTTCGCAACCGATCGATCAACCGCACGACAGTGGCCTCGTCATAAACATCGGTGCGAAACTCAACGGTCCCCCCAATCCCGGCCGGCTCGCCGGTCTCTGTCCAACGTTCACCCAGCGCAAAGGTCAGATCAGTACGGGCAGTGTGGGTCTGGGCAGGCAGCGGGGTCACCCGGACATCGCCCAGCGTGAGGCCACCGGCAGCATCTGCGCTGTGCTGCCAGGCCAGGTTCTGCCAAGACAACAGCACCTGCACGAGCGGGTGATGGGTCAGGCTGCGGGTGGGGTTGAGTCGATCCACCACGACCTCGAACGGCACATCCTGATGCTCAAAGGCCGCCAAGCCGCGCTGACGCACTTGCTCCAGCAGTTCACCGATTGTCGGATCTCCGGCGAAGTCGACGCGGAGCACCAATGTGTTGACAAAGAACCCCACCAAGTTGTCGAGCGCGGGATCATTGCGGCCCGCAATCGTTATGCCCACCGCCACATCCGAACTCGCACTGAGCTTCGACAGCAGTAGCGCCAACGCGGCCTGCACCACCATGAAACTGGTGGCATTCTGCTCGCGGGCCACGCGCGCGATCCGCTGCTGGAGTTCAGCGGGCCACTCCACCACCAAGCTGGCTCCCCGGTAGTCGGCCACCGGTGGATATGGTCGATCTGTCGGCAACTCCAACCGCTCCGGCAGGCCCGCCAAAGCCTGCTCCCAGTACGCCAACTGACCGGAAATCCGACTATCCGGATCGGCCAGATCACCCAGATACCCCCGCTGCCACAGCGTGTAATCCACATACTGCACCGGCAACGGCAGCCACTCCGGCGGCCTCCCCGCAGACCTGGCGGCATACGCCGCGCCCAGATCTGCCACCAAGGGGGTGACCGACCAGCCGTCGGCAGCAATGTGGTGCACGACTGCGACCAGCACATGCTCACCTTCCGCGACGCGGAAAAGCGTCGCCCTCAACGGCAATTCAGTCGACAGGTCAAATGAGTGACGTGCGACTGCGCCGGCAGCCTCCACCAACCGGTCCGCCGTCCAGCCCGCTGCGTCCACGACCTCCCAGGACGGACGGGCATTCTCGGCCGGCACCACGGATTGCTGCGGCATCTCCCCGGCCAGAGTGAACAGGGTGCGCAGACTCTCATGGCGGCCCACCACATCTGCCAGCGACTGTCCGAGCGCGGCAGCGTCGAGGTCTCCGGTGAGGCGCAGCCCGACGGCCAGGTTGTAAACCGGTGACGGACCGTTCAATTGGTCGAAGAACCACAACCGCTGCTGGGCATAAGACAAGGGAACCGTCTGCGGGCGAGGCATCACCTGCAGCGGTGGACGCGCCGCGTCATCCTGTTGACGGTCCAGGCAGGCAGCCAACCGGCCGACGGTGGGCGTATCGAACAGATACCGGACCGGCACGTCCTTGCCGAGCGCCGACTGGAGCCGCGCGCTCACCCGGATGGCGATCAACGAATCCCCGCCCAGGGCGAAGAAGTCGTCGTCGAGGCCAACCCGATCCAGACCGAGCACCTCGGCGAAGACCTCGGCGACAGTCTTTTCCGTCGGTGTCTGCGGTGACCGGAACGAGGCGGCCACGAACACCGGCTCGGGCAGGGCCCGGCGGTCGATCTTGCCCGAAGAAGTCAGTGGGAACTCGTCGACGACCACGATCTGACTCGGCACCATGTATTCCGGCAGCCGAGAGGCCAGCCACTGACGAACTTCGCTGACCTTGCTGTTGGTGTCAGGGTCATTCGCGTGGGTGCTGCGCTCACGCGACCCGTCTGGCAGATAGAGATCGGTCAGGACCGGGATCTCTGCCGCTGCGGTGGCTTCGAGGAAGACCGCGTCGACGGTGCCGGGCTGCGAACCCCACGTGACGGCAACGTGATAGCCGGCGGCCTCGCCGAGCCGGTACAGCAATTCGGGTGTCACGGCATCCGAGGGCCCGTCGGCGGCCTTCGCCTGTGCCACGGCTTCAGACACTGAGCGTCCGTCGGCAAGGGCTTGTTCGATGACAACATCACCGATCACACCCGCCCGCGGGATCGCGCTGACCCGCACCGTCGACGGACGCTGAGCCGTCAACTCGGCGTGCAACCCGCTCAGGCCCGCGCAATCCGCCCACTCCCAGGTGAGTGCTTCCGCAAGCGACCGGACCTCGGATGCTGACTTGTAAATGACGACGTCGTAGCGGTAACGGGTCAGCTCATTGTCGGCTTCACCGCGCTTGACCTGGATCCCGATGCCTCCCACCTCCGGGTGGTCGGTCGCCCAGCTGGTGAAGAACTCCGGCGCCAAGAGCAACTCCGGCTCTCCGAGGACGGCGCGCTGCACTCGCTGGCGGATATCGTCGGTCTCGGCACCCGATCCACTGCGGGCCAACGCGATACCGGTCTGGAAGGCGCCTTGCAGGCTGTGATTGCGCACATCACCGACGAACAGTCTCCCCTCTGGGGCCAACAGCCCCATGGCGTTGTCGATGACCTCCGTCAGGTACGCCGCGTTGGGGAAGTACTGGATGACCGAGTTGACGATGATCGTGTCGAAGTATCCGTCCGGCAGCCCCTCGACCACATCGGCGGGCTGTACCCGCAACCGAACGCGGTCCCCCCACGGTTGTCCGGCCACCGCTGATTCCAGCGTGCGGATGGTCGGCGCGGAAAAGTCTGTGCCCCAATACTCCACGCAGTTCGGGGCGATCTCGGCAAGCACGAGACCCGAACCCACACCGAGCTCGAGTACCCGCTGAGGCCGCAGCGCCATGATTCGATCGACCGCACCCGAGCGCCATTCACGCATCTGGTCGATCGGGATCGGATCCCCGGTGTAGCTGCTGTTCCAGCCACGGAAGTCGCTGCCGAACTCCACCACTTCGAGGTCGGCGTCGTACAGCTCGTCGTAGACGTGCTGCCACTGATCGACAACCTCGGCATCTTTATCGGCACTGCTGGTCCGCTCCAGCGCAACATAGGCGACCAGGTGATCGGTGGCATCACGGTGGTAGACGGTGGCAGCGGCACGCGCGACCGGTGGGCAGGCGAGCAACGTGTTCTCGATCTCGCCCAACTCAAGACGCTGCCCGCGCAATTTCACCTGCGCATCAGCACGACCGAGATACTCCAGCGCGCCGTCGGAGTTCCATCGCACCAGATCACCCGTGCGATACAGGCGCGTCCCCGGAGCACCAAAAGGATTGGCCACAAACCGATCCGCGGTCAGATCCGGTCGGCCCACATAACCCCGCGCCAACACCGGACCAGCCACGTACAACTCGCCCACCACACCAACCGGAACCGGGTTGAGCCGCACATCCAACACCAATGCACACGTGCCGGGCACAGGAGCACCGATACGCACCGGCTCGCCGGCCGACAACGCACTCCACGTCGCCCAGATCGTCACCTCAGTCGGGCCATACGCATTGAACATCCGCCGACCAGGGGCCCATGCCGCCACCAACTCCGCCGGACATGCCTCACCACCGGTGATCAAGGTGGTCAATCCGCCCAACCGGGTACGGTCGAGCGTCGCCACCACCGACGGTGTGATCAACGCCGCTTCGACCTGTTGTTCGTCGATCACTGCCGTGAGCGCTTCACCCGCATAGGAATCCGGCGGAGCCACCACCAACGCCGCCCCCGACGCCACCGCCCACAACCACTCGAACACCGAGGCATCGAACGTCGGCGCGGCCACCATCAGCACGCGCGCACCCGCACCCACCCCGAACAACTCACGAGTGGCCGCAGCGACACCCAACACACCAGCATGGCTGATCGCCACACCCTTCGGCGTACCCGTCGATCCCGACGTGAAGATCACGTACGCCGCATCATCAACAGCCAACGGGGACAACCGGTCAGCATCGGTTATCGGTTCCGCAGAAGCTGCCGACAGGTCCAGTGCGTCCATGTCGATGACTGTGCGCGTCCCGACTCCTGCTCCGAGGTCTTCGCCCCGGGTCAGCACACACACCGCTTCGGAGGCATCGAGCACGGTGCCGATCCGCTCGGCCGGGTGCGCCCGGTCCACCGGCACGTACACCCCGCCGGCCTTGAGCACCGCCCACCACGCGATCACCAACTCAGCGGACCGGCCCATCGCCACACCGACCGCGCGCTCAGGGCCCACCCCCGCGCCGATCAGCACCCGCGCCAACCGGTTGGAGGCTTCGTCGAGCTGCCGGTAGGTGAACTCCCGTGGGTCGTCCACCACCGCCAGACCGTCCGGATCGGCGGCCACCGCAGCCGTCAACAGCTCTGGAGCCAGCCCCACCTGCGCAGCGACTCCGACGCCAGACCACTTGTTCAACACCAGATCTCGCTCGTCGGTGTCGAGCAGAGCCACCTCGCCCACCGTCACCGTCGAGTCGGCAACCACAGCCTCGACCATCCGGTCGAACCAACCCACCAAGCGTTCGATGGTGGACCGGTCGAACAAGTCCGTGGCGTAGGTCAACACGCCGGCGGCCATCGGTGCGCCCGAGTGCTCGTCGGGCACCTCCCTGATGTCGACATCGAGATCGAACTTGGCGGTGCGGGTGACCATCGACATCGGCTCGATGCCCGCACCCTCCAAGGCCACCTCGGGGCGCACGTTGTTCTGGAAGACCAGGGCGACCTGGAACAGCGGATGGTGCGAGGTGGAGCGCGTCGGGTTGAGTTGCTCGACCAGCAACTCGAACGGCACGTCCTGATTCGTGTATCCGTCCAGCGCCTTCTGGCGGACCTGATCGAGCACGTCGCTGAACCTCTGCTGAGAGTTCAACCCGACCCGCAGAACCCAGGTGTTGACGAAGAATCCGACCAATTCCTGCAGGGCCTGATCGTTGCGCCCGGCGATCGGCGTCCCCAGCGCGACGTCCTCACCGACCCCGGCCCGGTGCAGCACGACAGACATGACAGCCTGCAACACCATGGACGTGGTGACGTTGTGATGCGCGGCAACCGCTTTGATTCCTGCCCAGGTTTGGGAATCGATGCGCAGCTCGACCCCGTCGCCGCGATAGCTGGGCACTGGCGGACGCGGACGATCGGTGGGAAGCGACACCACCTCGGGCAGACCCGCCAGCTCCTTCCGCCAGTAAGACAGCTGCTCGGCGATTCGACTGCCCGGATCTTCCAGGTCTCCCAGATGTTCACGTTGCCACAGCGAGTAATCGGCGTATTGGACGGGCAGCGCTGACCAGTCAGGAACCTGCCCGGCGCATCGGGCCGCGTAGGCGATCCCGACATCCTTGACCATCGGTGCCATCGACCAGCCGTCGAAGGCGATGTGGTGCAGGACGATTCCGAGGACGTACTGCTCGGGCGCCACGGCGTAGATCTGCGCGCGGATGGGGATCTCGGTCGCCAGGTCGAACCGATACCCCGCCAGCGCGATCAACTCGCTCATGACAGCGTCTTCTTCGTCCTCTGGAACCTGCACCACTGCGGGACCGCCGCGCCGCCACATGCCCTCCTGCGCCGGCATCACCTTCTGCGACGGCACGCCATCGACGTCAGGGAATACCGTGCGCAGCGATTCATGCCGCGCGATGACGTCGTCAAGGGCTGATCCCAGAGCTTCGACGTCCACCGCACCATTGATCCGGAACCCGATCGGCATGTTGTAGGTGGCGACCCCGCCCTCGAACCGGTTGAGGAACCACAGCCGCTGTTGCGCATAGGACAACGGGATGACGGCTGGACGCTGCTGCGGGATCAGCGGCCGGCGTCCACTCGTACCCGAGCCCACACGGGAGGCGAGTTGGGCGACCGTGGGTGCGTCGAAGAGGGTGCGCACCGCAAGGTCGACATCAAGTCGGCTGTTGACGGCGGCGAGCAATCTCATGGCCGACAGCGAGTCGCCGCCGAGGTCGAAGAAGGAGTCATCGATACCAACGCGTTCCAAGCCGAGGACGTCGGCATAGATGCCGGCCAGAATCTCCTCGGTGGCAGTGCTCGGCGCCCGGTAGTGGTCGATGTCGGTGTATTCGGGTGCGGGCAGGGCGCGTTTGTCGAGCTTGCCGTTGACCGTCAACGGCAGCGCATCCAGCACCACGACCGCGGCGGGCACCATGTACGCCGGCAACCGCTGCGCCAGCGCTGCCCGCACATCTGCCGGGTCAGCCGTGCCGGTGACATAGCCGACGAGACGCTTGTCACCCGGACGGTCCTCCCGAACGATCACCACCGCCTGATCGACACCATCCAGATCAGCCAAAGCTGTTTGAATTTCACCCAATTCGATGCGATAACCACGAATCTTGACCTGCTCATCAGCACGCCCGACATACCGCAACTGCCCATCCGGACCCCACGACACCAGATCCCCGGTCCGATACATCCGGGCACCCACCCCGCCGAACGGACAGGCCACAAACCGAGACGCACTCAATCCCGCGCGCCGCACATAACCCAACCCGACACCACGACCGGCCACATACAACTCACCCACCACACCCGCAGGCACCGGACGCAACCACCGATCCAACACGAACAACGCCGCACCCGGCACCGGCACACCGATCGGCACCACACCCGACCCGACCTGTAACGGGGCCGGCCACATACAACTCACCCACCACACCCGCAGGCACCGGACGCAACCACCGATCCAACACGAACAACGCCGCACCCGGCACCGGCACACCGATCGGCACCACACCCGACCCGACCTGTAACGGGGCGCTGATCGTGGCATACACCGTCGTCTCCGTCGGACCGTAACCATTGATCATCACCCGACCCGACGCCCAACGATCCACCACCTCGGCAGGACACGGCTCAGCAGCCACCATCAACGCCGACACCGAACCCAACGCCTGCGGATCCAACATGCCTATCGCAGAAGGAGTTTGACTCAGAACCGTCACACCCTCGCCAACAACCAACCCCTGCAAGTCCTGCGGTGAGCGGGTGGTCTGCTCGGGCACCACCACCAGCCGCCCGCCGTGCAGCAACGCGCCCCAGATCTCCCACACCGAATAATCGAACGCCAGCGACGAACATTGGGCCCACACCTGCCGCGGCCCCATCTCGACACCGACATCCATCCCATCGAACAACCGCGTCACATTCTGATGAGTGACCGCAACACCTTTGGGAACACCCGTCGTCCCGGACGTGTAGATGATGTGCGCGATGTCCTCCGGCGCCGGCACCGGCAACGGGGCCGTCGACTGCACATCAATGCGCGGATCAGCCAGGTCGATGACTGCCACGCCAAATCCGGCCAGGCGATCCATCAACTCGGTGGTCGTGATCACCGCCACCGGAGCCGCGTCACCGAGCATGAACTCCACCCGAGCATCCGGCACCACCGGATCAATCGGCAGATACGCCGCACCCGACTTCAACACACCCAGAATCGCCACAACCGCATCAGCCGAACGACCGGTCATCAGGCCCACACACTCGCCGGCACCGGCGCCCTCAGCCATCAGCAAGTGCGCCAACCGGTTCGACGCCTCATCCAACTCCCGGTACGACATCGAACGGCCGTCAAAACAGACCGCCGCCGCATCCGGAGCAAGCCCAACCTGCGCGAGAAACGCCTCCGGAATCGAAGACTCCACCACCGACCCGGTCAACACCGCTCGATGACCCACCTCATCCAGCCGCGCACGATCAGCCGCATCGAGCACATCCACGGACGCCACGAGCTCAGTGGGATCAGCGACCATGCCGGCCAGTACGCGCTCCAACCGCGCCGCGAGGTCAGCGACGTCGAAATCGGAGAACGGCTGACCGGTTCCCATGGTGCTGAGCAGCAGCTGATCGCCCGAGCTGGAGAAGATCAGCCCGAACCCACCGACCACGCCGGCGTTGGTCAGCGAAGCCGATGCGGGCACTCCACCGAAGTCCAACGTGAATGTCGAGGGGAGGAAGTTCACGCTCACCCGATTGGCCATCTGGCCCGCGGCGTGCGGATTGACCTTGCGCTCAAGCGCATGCACCGGAAACCGCTGATGCAGCACGGCTTCTTGTATGCGAGCCTCGACATGGTCGACGAAATCGGCGATCGAAGTTGTCGGTGCGGCCGTCAATACCAGCGGTACGACGCCCGCGACCATCCCCGGAAGGGTCCGTGATTCGGGACGTACACGTCGGCTGACGGGGAAGTCGAGCACCACATCTGAGCCGTCTGCACACCAGCCACGCACCAGAAGTGCGCACGCGGCTGTGATGATCGAGGAGCGGGGAACGTTCTTCGAGTCGGCGAACTGATCGAGCCGGCGGAGCAGCCCTGAATCCAATTGCACTGGGGCCGAGGGCCAATGAGCGTCAGCTTTGTCGACAACTTCGGCGGACTCAAAGCGCGGGCCACCGTCCGGTGGAAGATGCTCACGCCAGTACGCCTGGTCCTCGAGATACTCGCCGGACGCTTCGTATTCCGACTCGCAGTCGATCAGATCGGACAGCGAACCGAAGATGGGGGGTGGTATCGGCGCACCGGTGACGAGTGCGGAGTACACCGAGGCGAGCCGCGACCCGACGAGAGCGATACCCGTTCCGTCCAAGACGATGTGGTGACAGCACGCGATCAGGAAGTGCTCGTCGGCACGAGTTTTGAAGAGTGCGCACTTGAACAGCGGTCCTGTCATCGACATGGGCGTGCGCTGGATTGCCGCCGCCATGTCCCGGGCGTCTTGCTCCGGATCGGCTGCGCCGGTCAGGTCATGGAACGCCAGCTCAACATTCGGATACTCGACCGTCCTCTGGAAAACCTGTCCATCCGCTTCGAAGAACGTGGCCCGCATCGGTTCGGCCTCGCGGACCACCCGGGAGACCGCCCACTCAAGGGCATCGCGGTCTACCTCACCTGCGATTCGGACGAACAAGCCGAGTTGCCACTCCGTACCGGAAGAACCGACGTCTTGCGCAAGCCATATGTCGAGCTGTGCGCGCGTTACTGGCAGCGCCTGTTCAACATGCTGCATCGAACTCTCCCACCACGAAAAGAAATGCGAACCCCCCGGCCCTGTGATTGATCGGGACCCCTAGCTCTGCGCCAATCTGTCGCGCAGGCTCTTGGGTCGGATGTCCGGCCAGTTCTGCTCGATGTAGTCCAGACACGCAGCGCGGTCAGCTTCGCCGAACACCACCTTCCAGCCGGCAGGAACATCCGCGAAGGTCGGCCACAGACTGTGTTGCTCCTCATCGTTGATCAAAACGAGAAAGCTGCCGTTTTCATCGTCAAACGGGTTGATGCTCACCCTGGTCCTCCCCATCGTCGAGTGGGCCAGGAAAAACGCTCGCGAATCCGCCGCGAGGCGTCCAGCCTCGCACCCGTCCTCACGATGCCTGTTTCTTCTCGACTCACTCCAGCTATGACGTGTCTAGTTGCAGAGCGCCAGCATATCCAGATCTTCTTGACGGGGGTGCAGAAATTAGCGATCCACGAATAATCTGTTGCTGAGCGGAGGGTATTCGACCACTTACTCGACGCATCAGTGACTATCGAGCAAATAGTCGATACATCCGTCGTGAGGAACTGCCCTCGCGCCATTCAGTACCTTCAGCCGCTGCGGGGAAGCGGAGATCCTGACCCTCGACTTCGGCAGGCGCGGTGCGCCGGCGTTGTCGCCAATGGCAGCACCTCGATGGTCGGCCGGCGGAGATGAGTGAAGTTCGTTCCGCCCGAGTGGCGTGGGCGTGAAGCACGGACGCGGGATCCTCTCGGCGAACACTACGCACGCGGCACGCTCAGCGAGATCTCCCCTCGCCGCGCCCCTCGCTGCCTGGGGGTTTTCTGTTGTCATGCTGAATGGTCGTAAGGGTTCGCCGACCGGCCGACCACGTGCCACAGCGAAGCCATGGCCACCACCGGCGGACCCGGAGCCGCTCCGCGCCCATGCGTTCAGGGGGCAGGCGATTCAGGGGTCCCGCGACTGAGCACTGGCTCCACCCGCGCCACGCGCGGCATTCCAGGGGCGCCCAAAACCCAGGGCCGAAGTGCCCCACAAACGTGTAGTTCAATCCAGCGAAGCTGAGGGCAAAACACCCAGTACGCCACCAATGCCTCAACACCATCAATGAGAAGTTCGAACCAGCCGTCAAGACTGTCAGCAAATCCGAGCTAACGCCCGCATCTGCATGACGCCGCGACTCAAGATCAGAACTGTGCGGTCAATAGTTAGCCACGCAATCCTTACTCACATTATCAAGATCACTTGATTTCAAAGTTTTCGTTCGCAATAACCGGCTAACAAATGGTCCGGAATCGGCGCCCCCTGGGTCGCGGCGACTTGATCATCATCGCCGCACGATGAAGGTCGGCTGCCTGCCCCAAAACCCGCACGAATTGACGCGACAAGCGCACGTGCGTGCAGAGACAGTAAACATCGGTACTTGACCAGTGAAAGAAATCGCCAACTTAATTGCTGGCAGCGTCATTTTTCTTGCGCCGGACGCGACTGAAACCGAAGGCCGAAAAGTTCGCTCGCGGGCGACAGCGACCAGGGCTCAGCCGAACGCCTCAGCTGACGCTCGCCAGCACCAGCGGCAGAACATCGGGCGCTCCGGCAGCGCGCAGCAGCCGGGCCGCCATGGTCAGCGTCCATCCCGTGTCGGTCATGTCATCGACCAGCAGCACCGGCCCGTCGACATCGAGTTGCGGCGGTTCCCAGGCACCGTCCAGCGCCGCCACCCGATAAGCCGAGTTCGCCGCGGTGACGGGCCGTCGTTGCGGGGCGTAGGGCAAGATGCCCAGGTTCGTCAGCCGCCCGATCTGCGCCAGCCGCTGCACCGTCGAAGAGATCAGCAGCGGATGCGTCTGGGAGTCCAGCCCCATCACCGCAGTCGGTCTCCGATCCCAGTCCCATACCTTGAGCACCTCGACCGCCGCGGCCAACACGTCGTCGGGCAGCTCCGCATCCGGCTCGGCCAGCAGACGACGCAGGCGCGCTCCCCACCCGAGATCGGTGAGCCTGCCGATCGCGCGGCCCGGCGCCGCACCCTCGCCGATTCGGCCGGACAGCGGCACACCGAGCGCAGCCAGCCCAGACGGCCACTGCTTGCGAGGGGCGACGAGGACACCTGGCCTGGACAGGCGCTGTGCGGTATCCGTGAGGATGTCCTGCGCCACCGCAGCCTCGTAACGCCGACCGGTGCAGTTGTCACAGCGCCCACACCGTGCGTCCGGTACCAGCTCGGGATCGTCGAGCTGGCCCCGCAGGAAAACCATCCGGCAGCCGGCTGTGGCCTGGTAGTCCAGCATCGCCTGTTGCTCGCGGCGCCGAGCCTCGTCCAATGCGCGGTAACGGGCCTCGTCGTAATCCCAGGGCACACCGGTGCCGACCCAACCGCCCTTCACACGGCGGACCGCACCATCCACGTCGAGCACCTTGAGCACCATCTCGAGGCGGGACCGGTTGAGATCCACCAGCGGTTCCAGCGCCTGCGTGGACTGTGCGCGATCGGTCTCCAGTGCCCCGATGACGCGGCGCACCATCGATTCGGACGGGAAGGCCACCGACGCGAAGTACCTCCAGACGTCCTGATCCTCTGTGCCGGGAAGCAGGATCACCTCGGCGCTGTCCGTCGCACGGCCGGCGCGTCCCACCTGCTGGTAGTAGGCGATCGGCGACGACGGTGCGCCCAGATGCACGACGAACCCCAGGTCGGGTTTGTCGAAGCCCATTCCCAGGGCGGACGTCGCCACCAATGCCTTGACCCGGTTGTCGAGCAGGTCTGCTTCGAGTTGTTCACGCTCGGCGGTGTCGGTGGACCCTGTGTAAGCGGCCACCTTGTGACCGCGCTCGGCCAACATCGCGGCCACGTCGTGCGCCTGGGCGACCGTCAGCGTGTAGATGATGCCTGAGCCCGGAAGGGAATCCAGGTGCGCCGCGATCCAGGCAGCGCGTTGCGCCGGAGTGCCCACCTGCACCACAGACAGCCTCAACGACTCGCGGTCCAGACCACCGCGCAGCACCAAGGTGTCCGATCCGCCGACGCCCAGCTGGGCCGCGACGTCACTGACCACCCGATCGTTGGCAGTCGCGGTCGTGGCGAGAACCGGTACCTGCGAACCCAATTCGCCGATCAAGGTACGAATCCGGCGGTAGTCCGGCCGGAAGTCATGTCCCCAGTCGGAAACACAATGGGCCTCGTCGACCACCACCAGACCCGCATCGGCGGCCAGTGCCGGCAGGACGTTGTCTCGGAAATCGGGATTGTTGAGTCGCTCTGGGCTGACCAGCAGCACGTCCAGTTGTCCGTCGGCAACCTGGCGGTGAATCCCGTCCCACTCGGTGACATTGCCGGAGTTGATGGTGGCGGCCCGAACCCCGGCCCGCTCGGCAGCGGCCACCTGGTTGCGCATCAACGCCAGCAGTGGGGAGACGATGACCGTTGGGCCGCGACCGGCGGCGCGCAGCAGCTTGGCCGCGATGAAGTAGACCGCGGACTTGCCCCACCCGGTGCGTTGCACGACGAGCGCGCGCTGCCGCTGGACCACCAGCGCCTCGATGGCCGACCACTGGTCATCACGCAACACAGCCCCCGGCCCGGCCAGTTGTTCGAGGATCGACTGGGCCTGCTCGCGGGTTGCCATGGCCCAATCATGCCGGGCTCGGACGACACTCCTCGCCGCGCCAGGTGGCGATGATCGAAAACACAAGGGCCGCTAAGCGTTCCGCTTAAACATGGATGCTTGTCATATTTGGCGAATCGCCATCGTGAGCATGGCCGGCCAGGTAGACGTGGTACTCATGCATACCGGGGGATATGTAGGGCGCGTGGGTGGTTTGGCGGTAGCCCTGGGAGTTGGATCTGCTCTGGCTCTGGGGATGGGATGCGGGGTGGCCACGGCCGACTCGACAGACTCGTCCACGTCATCTGCTTCGTCTGGTTCATCCCGGTCCTCGGGACCGTCGGCGAAGACGCCTGATCGAGCCAAACCGAAACGACAGCACGCATCGAAGCCGCGCAAGCATGCCTCAGCCAAGATGGACGACTCCGAATCCGGCGACACCGGATCCAAGGCCCTCGATGACCCCAAAGATGTCGCGTCGACTGCGAGAGCCGCGATCGACAAGTTGGGCGCCGAACTGCGCACCGCCGTGCATGACGCGCTGGGTTCGGTCGCCTCCGACCGGCCAGGCTCCGACGACAAAGCAGCGCTGAAGATCCCCACCGCCAAGGACCAGACGAAGCGCTGGGCCAAAACTGTCGAGCGCCTCCTGCCCGCTCCGGCCGTACCGTCACACCCAGAGGCGGACACCGCCGTCGAGCCCGCGAAGGCTGAGCCCCCAACGCCCGCAGCGGTCACGGTCGACGCGCTCACCCGCGTGGCACCACCACTGTCGGCGATCGGGCGTGAGCCGGGCCCGAAGATCCCCGAGCCGAAGATTCCCGCGCCGTCAACGCTCGACGACGTCGAAGGCGCGGTAACCGGTGCCGTCGCCACCGTGATCAACACGGTTCTGAATCCGTTCTCGCTGAACTCGGCGCCCGACTCGCCCGACTCGCCCGCCGAGCCTCCCGACGCCTGGGCGATGCTGGCATTCGCGCGCCGCGAGTTCGAGCACGCCCTCCGTCAGCCGCAGGATCTCCTGACCCGGGTCAGCACGCTCAGTAACGCCGTCACCGCACAGGGACCGGTGGCACTCGCGCCCGGCATCGTCGTCCCACCGGAACTCGCGGACCATGTCATCGCGACGCCCGGCCCGTCGCTGACCGACCAGATCACAGTGTTCGGCATGGAGGCGCTCAAGCAGGTCTCTCAAGTCATCGGCGTCAACATCACGATGAAACTCGGCGAGCTGATCACCACCCCCACGCCGCCGTGGTTCACCACCATCGGGCTCACGGTCACCAAGGACACCTATGAGGGCGGTGACGTCTGGGTGATCACGCCGCCCAACCCGACCGACGAGCGGGTCATCGCGGTGCACGGCAGCGGATTCGTATACGACCCCAACATCATTCACTGGATGGACTACACCCAGATGGCACGCGAGACCGGAGCCACGGTCGTCGTCCCCCGCTACCCGCTCATCCCCGACGGCGGCACCGCGGAGAAGTCGGTCCCGCCGATGGCCGACTTCATCGCCAACGAGGTCGAGACCTACGGGGCCGAGAACGTCAGCATCTACGCAGATTCGGCCGGCGGCACGCTGTCCGCCCTTGCCGTGCAGAAAATCGTCCGCGATTGCAATGGCGATTCCGGCTGCTTGGAAACCCGGGTCCCGTCGCGCATGGTGCTGCTCTCCCCCGGCCTCAACGGAGAGGAGATCTACACCGATCCGAACGTTGAGTTGGTCAATGATCCGGTCGTCTGGCTGACCGAGGAGGACAAGGAGTACTACGGCCAGTGGGCCAGCGGCCCGGAAGAACTCTGGAACCCGCTGCTAGGCCCAACCGACGGTATGCCGCCGACCACGATCTATGTGGGATCACGCGAGCAGGCCGCGCCCGGCGCCCTGCGATACGCCGAGCGGATGGTCGATGCCGATCCGAATGCCGACGTCACCGTGGTGATCGGGATGGGCCAGATCCACGACTGGGCCCAAGGCGGTCCCATCCCGATCAACTCGCAGTCGGCGAACTACCGTGACGACGTCTATCGCCAACTCGGCATCGTCGATGACACCGACGCACTCGCGTCAGTGTCTGCAGCCGACGCCATCGCGCTGGCGCCCGGAATCGTCGTGCCGGACAGCCTCATCGACGACATCGACGTGACCGACGCCGCGTCGGTGTTCGACCAAGTGACCGTGCTGGCGTTGACGGCGTTCCGGGAGATCTCCCAAGTCATCGGTGTCGATATCACGACGAGCTTAGGTGGCGGCATCGCCGTGCCCGATCCGCCGCCGATCCTGACCCTCGGGCTGGATGTGCGGGCAACGGAGTTCACCGCCCAGGACGCCAACGGTGTCGAGCAGACCTGGCAGGTCTGGGAGATCTCGAACCCCAGATCGGATTCTGACGAGCACGTCATCGCGTTCCACGGAGGCGGATTGGTTACCCCGCCCAACATTTTTCACTGGCTGGACTATGCCCAGATGTCGCGCCAGACCGGCGCGACGGTCATCGTGCCGCGCTACCCGCTGATTCCTGACGGCGGGACCGCCGACAACACCATCCCGCCGGCGGCAGATCTCATCGCCGCTTACGTCACCGAGCATGGCGCCGAGAACGTCAGTGTGTACGGAGAATCCTCCGGTGGAATGATCGCCGTGCTCGCGGTGCAGAAGATCGTGCGCGACTGCGAGGGCGACACCCAGTGCCTCCGCAGCCGGGTCCCGTCGCGCATGGTGCTCAGCTCACCCGGCCTCACCGATCCTGAGGTCTTCACCGATCCCAATGTTGTGCTGGTGAACGATCCGCTCTTTGAGGTGCCCGAGTCCGATGGTCTGGCCCAGTGGCGATCGCAGCAGGATCCCGAACTGTCCGACACGTTCCTCGGGCCGGTCGAGGGCCTGCCGCGGACCACGATCTACATCGGCACGCGCGAGATCATCGCGCCTGGGGCGTTGAAGTTCGCCGAGGTGATCGACGATGCCGGCGGCGACGTCAGCGTCGTAATCGGGATGGGCCAAATGCATGGCTGGGCCACCCTCCCGATCAACTCGCAGTACGCCAACTACCGTGACGACGTCTATCGCCAACTCGGCATCGTCGATGAAACGGTCAGCCTCTAAGCCTTGGCGGCCGCGGCTTCCTGTTCGCGCTTGATCTCCAGCGCGATATCGATCAGCTGGTCTTCCTGGCCGCCGATGAGCTTGCGCTGGCCGACGCGGAGCAACAGCTCGTGGGCGGGCACTCCGTAACGTTCGCCCTGGCGCACCGCATGCTTGAGGAAGCTGGAGTACACGCCCGCGTAGCCCATCACGAGCGCGTTGCGGTCCAGCAGGCACTCGGCCGGCATCGCCGGGGCGACAACCTCTTCGGCGGCATCGGCGATGTCGAAGAAGTCGATGCCGGTCTTGACGCCGATCTTGTCGAACACCCCGACCAGCGCCTCGACCGGGGCATTGCCGGCACCGGCACCGAACCGACGGCACGAGCCATCGATCTGCTTGGCACCCGCGCGCACCGCTTCGACACTGTTGGCCACGCCGAGACCGAGGTTCTCGTGACCATGAAAGCCAACTTGAGCGTCGTTACCGAGTTCGGCGACCAGCGCCGCCACCCGGTCGGCGACACCTTCGAGCACCAGGGCACCCGCGGAGTCCACGACGTACACGCACTGGCAGCCGGCGTCGGCCATGATGCGGGCCTGCTTGGCGAGTTTCTCCGGCGGAATGGTGTGGCTCATCATCAGGAACCCGACGGTCTCCAGGCCCAGTTCACGGGCAAGCCCGAAGTGCTGGATCGAGACGTCGGCCTCGGTGCAATGGGTCGCGATGCGGCAGATCGAGCCACCGTTGTTCTGGGCTTCCTTGATGTCTTCCTTGGTGCCCACACCGGGCAGCATCAGGAAGGCGATCTTGGCTTCCTTGGCCGTCTCGGCGGCCAGCTTGATCAACTCCTGCTCCGGGGTCTTGGAGAACCCGTAGTTGAAGCTCGACCCGCCCAGGCCGTCGCCGTGGGTGACCTCGATGACCGGCACGCCCGCGGCGTCCAGGGCGGCGACGATGGCGCCGACCTCGTCCTTGGTGAACTGGTGCCGCTTGTGGTGCGACCCGTCGCGCAGCGACGTGTCGGTCATCCGGACGTCCCAGACGGGGTTGAAGAAAATGTCACTCATGCTTGCGCACCTCCTGAAACCGCTGATGCCAGTTCCTTGGCGATTTCCTCGCCGACCTTGGTCGCCGCGGCGGTCATGATGTCCAGATTTCCAGCGTAGGGCGGCAGGTAATCACCCGCACCCTCCACTTCCACGAACACCGTGACCAGGTGGTTTCCACCGTTGACCACGGACGGTTCGTCGAACTGCGGTTCGTTGAGCAGGCGGTAACCCGGCACGTAGGTCTGCACCTCGGCCACCACATCCTTGATCGACTGCGTGATCGCGGCGTGGTCCGCATCCTCGGGTATCGCGCAGAAGATGGTGTCGCGCATGATCATCGGCGGCTCAGCCGGGTTCAGGATGATGATCGCCTTGCCATTGTGGGCCCCACCGATATCGCGCACACCCGCGCTGGTGGTCTTCGTGAACTCGTCGATGTTGGCCCGGGTGCCCGGACCCGCCGAAGCCGACGACACCGACGCCACGATCTCGGCGTAGGGCACGTCCACGACACGGCTCACGGCGTACACCATCGGGATGGTGGCCTGTCCGCCGCAGGTGACCATGTTGACGTTCGGCGCATCGAGGTGCGCGCGCAGGTTGGCCGGCGGGATGACGCCGGGGCCCACGGCCGCCGGGGTCAGGTCGATGGCACGGATACCGGCCTCGGCGTAGCGCGGCGCCGCGTCACGGTGCACGTAGGCACTGGTGGCCTCGAACACCAGATCGGGCTTCTCGTCCTGGGCGAGCAGCCAGTCCACACCCTCGTGACTGGTTTCCAGGCCGAGCTTGCGGGCCCTGGCCAGCCCTTCGGACTGCGGATCGATGCCGATCATCCAGCGCGGCTCGAGCCACTCCGAACGCAACAACTTGTACAGCAGGTCGGTGCTGATGTTGCCCGACCCGACGATGGCAACTGATGCTTTGTCAGCCATATTCGGCTCCCTTATTCGAAACTCAGTCTTACTGAACCTAACCCGGCGAAGTCAGCGACGAAATCGCTGCCCGGAGGTGCATCTATCGCACGCGTGCACGAGCCCGGCAGCACGATGTCACCGGCCTTCAGGCGCACGCCGAAGCTCTCCACCTTGCGAGCCAACCAGGCCACCGCGGTGACCGGATTTCCCAGCACCGCATCGCTGCGTCCCTCGGCTACGACCTTGCCGTGGTTGGTCAGGACGGCGTCGATGTTGCAGATATCGATGTCCTTTGGCGACACCCGCGCTTCCCCGAGCACCCAGCCGGCGCTGCTGGCGTTGTCCGCGATGGTGTCGCACAACTTGATCTGCCAGTTGGTGATGCGGGTGTCGATCAGCTCGATCGCCGGGGCGAACGCGGCCGTCGCAGCGAGCACGTCCTCCTCGGTGCAGCCGGCCCCGGGAAGATCGTCGGCCAGGATGAACCCGACCTCGACCTCGACCCGCGGGTACAGGAAGTTCGACGAGGGCACCGGGACGTTCTCGAACACCTCCATCTCATCGAGGAGATGGCCGTAGTCCGGCTCGTCGACACCCATCATGTCCTGCATGGCCTTGCTGGACAGGCCGACCTTGTGGCCGATGATGCGGGCACCCTCGGCGACCCGCTGCCGGATGTTGATCAGCTGGATCTCATAGGCATCCACCACGTCGATATCGCCGTACCGATCCGTCAACGGCGTCATCGGAACCCGGCTCCGCTCGGCCTCGGCGAGATCGGCCGCGAGCTCGTCGCGCACCTCGACACTAAGCATTTTGGTGAATTCCCCTCGCTTCTTTGACCGGCGCAGTTGTCCACAGGCCCGGCAATTCTATAACGTGTTCTACATGACTGGACAGGAGTACGACGTTGTCGTGGTCGGCAGCGGCGCTGCCGGCATGGTCGCCGCCCTCACCGCAGCCCATCAGGGCCTCTCGACAGTAGTCGTAGAGAAGGCGCCGCACTATGGAGGTTCCACTGCGCGGTCAGGTGGTGGGGTGTGGATCCCGAACAACGAGATTCTCAAACGCGACGGCGTGAAAGACACCCCTGAGGCCGCGCGCACCTACCTCCACAAAATCATCGGTGACGTGGTGCCCGCGGAGAAGATCGACACTTACCTCGACCGCTCGCCGGAGATGCTGTCGTTCGTCCTCAAGCACTCGCCGCTGAAGCTGTGCTGGGTGCCCGGATACTCCGACTACTACCCCGAGACGCCCGGCGGCAAGCCCACCGGCCGCTCGGTGGAACCCAAGCCGTTCAACGCCAAGAAGCTCGGCGCGGACGAGAAGGGCCTGGAGCCGCCGTACGGCAAGGTGCCGATGAACATGGTGGTGATGCAGCAGGACTACGTCCGGCTCAACCAGCTCAAGCGTCATCCGCGCGGCGTGCTGCGCAGCATCAAGGTGGGCGTCCGCTCCGTGTGGGCCAACGCCACCGGCAAGAACTTGGTCGGCATGGGTCGCGCACTGATCGCCCCGCTGCGCATCGGCCTGCAGAAGGCCGGTGTCCCGGTCCTGCTGAACACCGCGCTGACCGATCTCCATGTCGAGGACGGCGTGGTCCGCGGCATCTATGTTGTCGATCCCCGCGACACTTCCGCTGAGCCGCAACTGATCCGGGCCCGACGCGCGGTGATCCTGGGTTCCGGCGGGTTCGAGCACAACGAGCAGATGCGGGTGAAGTACCAACGCGCACCCATCACCACCGAGTGGACCGTGGGCGCGGTGGCCAACACCGGCGACGGCATCCTGGCCGCCGAAAAGCAGGGCGCCGCACTCGAATTCATGGAGGACTCGTGGTGGGGCCCGACGGTCCCGCTGACCGACTCGCCGTGGTTCGCCCTGTCCGAGCGCAACTCCCCCGGCTCGATCATCGTCAACATGGCCGGCAAGCGGTTCATGAACGAATCGATGCCCTATGTCGAGGCCTGCCACCACATGTACGGCGGCGAGTACGGCCAGGGCGCCGGCCCCGGCGAGAACATCCCGGCCTGGCTGATCTTCGACCAGCAGTACCGTGACCGCTTCATCTTCGCGGGTCTGCAGCCGGGACAACGCATTCCGAAGAAGTGGCTGGAGTCGGGCGTCATCGTCAAGGCCGACACGCTCGAGGAGCTGGCCGCCAAGACCGGGCTGCCCGCCGACGCGTTCGCCGCGACCATCGACCGCTTCAACGGCTTCGCCCGCTCCGGGGTGGACGAAGACTTCCACCGCGGCGAGAGCGCCTACGACCGCTACTACGGCGATCCCACCAACAAGCCCAATCCCAACCTCGGCGAGATCAAGCACGGCCCGTTCTACGCGGCCAAGATGGTTCCGGGCGACCTGGGCACCAAGGGCGGTATCCGCACCGACGTGCGCGGCCGGGCGCTGCGCGACGACAACTCGGTGATCGAGGGGCTTTACGCCGCAGGTAACGTCAGCTCACCGGTGATGGGTCACACCTATCCCGGCCCCGGCGGAACCATTGGTCCCGCCATGACCTGGGGTTACCTCGCAGCACTCGACATTGCAGGGAAGAAGTAGAAGTAGATGCCAATCGATCTCGACAAGGCGCTGGGCGCCGAGCTGGAACCCATCGAGTTCTCCTGGACCAGTAGCGACATCCAGCTCTACCACCTGGGCCTCGGTGCGGGCGCCGACCCGATGGACGCACGCGAGCTGCGCTACCTCGTCGACGACACCCCACAGGTGCTGCCGACGTTCGGCAATGTCGCGGTCAGCTTCCACATGACCGAGCCGCCCAAGGTGCAGTTCCCCGGCATCGACATCGAGCTGTCCAAGGTGCTGCACGCCAGCGAAGCCGTCAGCGTGCCCGGCCCGATCCCTACCAGCGGCACCGCCAAGTCGGTGCAGCGCTTCACCGAGATCTGGGACAAGGGCAAGGCCGCCGTCATCGTCAGCGAGTCAACGGTGACCGACTCGTCGGGCACCGTGCTGTGGACCACCAAGCGGTCGATCTTCGCCCGCGGTGAGGGCGGCTTCGGCGGCGAGCGTGGCCCGGCTACCTCGGCCGAATTGCCTGATCGCGCACCGGATATCGAGATCTCGTTGCCGACACTTCCGCAGCAGGCCCTGCTCTACAGGCTGTGCGGCGACCGCAACCCCCTGCACTCCGACCCGGCGTTCGCCGCGGCGGCGGGCTTCGACCGGCCGATCTTGCACGGACTGTGCACCTACGGCATCGGCTGCAAGGCCATCGTCGACAACCTGCTCGATGGCGATGTCTCCCAGGTGGCCTCGTACGGCGCCCGGTTCGCCGGCGTGGTTTTCCCGGGCGAGACCCTGCAGGCCAACATCTGGAAGGAAGACGGCAAGTTCATCGGGGTGCTGACCGCACCGTCGCGGGACAACGCCGTCGTGCTGTCGGGCGTGGAGCTCGTCCCGGCCTAGCCTTCTTCTCCCCCGCTTTGTCACGCTGGAGTGGCTGTCGAATTCGACGGCCACTCCAGCGTCATATCTGGAGCAAAAATGGCGACGGCGGGCGCCGGTTGACACCGACGCCCGCCCTACACCGAAAGACTGACCTACATCCGACGCCAGAGATCGTCCGACCGACGCGGAGGCTCCTGTGGTGCCACCGGGGCCGGGCCGGGTGCCGGCTGGCTCGGGCTGGGCCCGGCAGCGGCGGGCGGCGCAGCAGCGGGCGGTGCGGTCGCAGCGGGCGGAGCCGGATGAGCGGCCGGAGGCGCTGCATGCGGAGCCGACGACCCCGCCCCATCGGAGCGGTCGGTCAGCTGAGACTCACGGGCATCCAGACCTGCTTCACGCCGATCCTGCGCAGCATCGCGGTCGTTCTGCGCCGCCTCGCGGTCTTCCTGCTGCTTGTCCCGCTCGTTGAGCTTGGCTTCGCGTTCCTCTTGCTGCTGTTGCGGATTGGGGCCGCCAGGCTGCCCCGGGCCGCCGGGCTGACCTGCACCGGGTGCACCGTCCTTGCCCGCACCGTCGCCCTTGGCGCCTTCCATGGCCTTCATCAACGGCTCCATCAGCGAGCCGAACTGTCCACCCATCTGGCCCGCCATCTGGGCCGGCGCCCCGGCCATCTGACCCATCTGGCCCATTTGCCCCAGCATCTGGCCGAGTTGGCCGACGCCCTCTCCACTGCCTTGGTCAGCCTTGTCGTAGGCGCCCTGGGCGTCAGAGAGCTTGCTGTTGAACATGTTTTCTTTGGCCGACAACGCCGTGACATTCGTCGTCATCGACGCCGCCAGCGTCGGCAAGATCCCGGCGATGGTCATGCTCATCGCATCTTCGCCCGCCTGAATCGGCGGCATCTCGGGCAGGTCGACCGGCGCGGCGTTCCAGCTCAGCGGCGCGTCGGGAGTGGAGAGCGGATCAGCCACGGAGTCCCCCTTGAGTCAGCTCACCAATCGTCATAGTCGTCATCGCCATCCCCCAACTCATGTTCCAGCGGGGCTGGAACTGCCAGACCTGACGTGGTCCCTCCGCCTTCGCCACCGCGTTGGCCCATCATGCCCATCGGGCCGCCGCCGCCCATGCCCGCTGCGTTGGCCGCGGCGACCGGTGCGAGACCGGCCAGCACGGCGCCGCTGGCGCCCGGGTCAACGGAGACCGGCGCGGTGTTGCCGCCGACAAGTTTCGACAGCAGGGGTGTCTGCGGGCTGCCGCCGCCCGGCCCGCCCGGCAGTCCTGCGGACTTGACCATGCCCGCACCGTTGCTCGGGCCGGCACCGCCGGCCAGCGGATGATTCGAGAACGACGAGAACGGGCTCGGACCGGCACCCGAACCCTTCCCACCCGAACCCAGCATCGACGTCAACTGCTGCAAGGGCTGAGACAACTGCTGCAGCGGTTGGGAAAGCTGCTGGGGAATCTGACCGAGCATCTGCGGGATCTGCCCCAGCATCTGCGGGAGCTGGCTGATCAGCTGCATCATCTGCTCGCCGCCCTTTGAGGCGGCCTCCGTCGCCTGCGCGGTCGGGGGCGTGCCGACCTGCGGGAGGTTGGCTATGGTGCCCAGGCTGCCGGCCATCTCACTGCTCGCGGCCGAAACCGTCGCGATGTTCTGCGACAGCCCCATCTTGATGCGGCTCTCGATCAGCTGTTGGACATTGGGCATGACCGCCGCCGCTGCCTGGAGCGCCATGACCTCCTGCTGGACCTCTTCGGCGGCCGCGTTGACCGCGGTCTTGGTCTGCACCACGGCCGCCGCCATGGTGGTCAGCGCGGTGGCGATGGCTTGAGCCTGAGCGGCGTTCGCCTCATGGCCGGCGATCATCGTGGTGGCCTCGCCTGAGGCGGCGAGCGAACTGGCGCCCTTCCACCCCTCGCCGAGCTTCGCTAGCTGGCTGGTCTGCTGCGGAACGACGCTGCCGCTGATCTTGGTCGCGAGCTTCGTATACGACGCCGCGGCCGCAGTCAGCTGGTCCTCATCGACATTCGGCCAAGCTGGTCCTTGCAACGTCTGCGACCCGTACGGGCTGCTGTCGCGCGGCATCCCCATGCCACGGCCCCCTTCTACGCGTGATGCACATGCGGAGCAAACATTACCGTGCCGATCGGGGGTGGCGATGCACCTTTATCCGAGGATCAATCCCGACGTCGGCACCCCGGTGCCCGCGGTGACCAGCACATGCTCGACATTGTCGACCTGGTTGACCGACGTGCCCCGCAACTGACGCACACCCTCGGCAATGCCGTTCATCCCGTGGATGTAGGCCTCGCCCAACTGGCCACCATGGGTGTTGATCGGCAGCCGTCCGCCGACCTCGATGGCGCCACCGGCGATGAAGTCCTTGGCCTCGCCCTTTCCGCAGAAACCGAGCTCCTCGAGCTGGATCAGCGTGTACGGGGTGAAGTGGTCGTAGAGGATCGCCGTCTGGATGTCGGCGGGCGACAGACCGCTCTGGTCCCAGAGTTGACGGCCGACCAGGCCCATCTCGGGCAGCCCGAGCTCCTCGCGGTAGTACGAGTACATGGTGAACTGATCGGTGCCCGCACCCTGGGCGGCGGCCTCGATGATCGCCGGCCGGTGCTTGAGGTCCTTGGCGCGCTCAGGCGTGGTGACGACGATGGCCACGCCGCCGTCGGTCTCCTGGCAGCAGTCCAGCAGCCTCAGCGGTTCGGCGATCCACCGCGAGTTCTGGTGATCCTCGATGGTGATCGGCTTGCCGTAGAAATGCGCCTTCGGGTTGTTGGCCGCGTGCTTGCGGTCGGCCACCGACACAGCACCGAAATCCGCACTCGTGGCGCCATATTCGTGCATGTAGCGCTGGGCGATCATCGCCACCGACGCGGCCGGGGTGCTCAGCCCGTGCGGGTAGGACCAGCTGTACTCGACGCCGCGGGAGTCGGCGTTGACGGTCAGACCGGTCATCACCTGGCCGAAACGGAACTCCGAGCGCTCGTTGAATGCCCGGTATGCCACAACGACTTCCGCGACACCGGTCGCGACGGCGAGAGCGGCCTGCTGGACGGTCGCGGCCGCGGCACCGCCGCCATAGCCGATCTGGCTGAAGAACTTCAGATCACCGATCCCGGTGGACCGGGCCACCGCAGTCTCCAGATTGGAGTCCATCGTGAAGGTCACCAGGCCGTCGACGTCGGAAGGCTTGAGGCCGGCGTCATCCAACGCGTCGAGCACCGCCTCGGCTGCCAGCCGCAGCTCACTGCGGCCGGAGTTCTTGGAGAAGTCGGTGGCGCCGATACCGGCGATGGCGGCTTTACCAGACAGGCTCATTGTGCGCCTCCCAGAACGAGGGTGGACGTGGCGATGACGTGATTGCCAAGGCTGTTGCTGCCCACCACTTTCAGGGTCACCAGGTCGCCTTCGATCTCGGTCACCTCACCGGTGAAGGTGATCGTGTCGTAGGCGTACCACGGCACGCCGAGTCGCAGCTTGATCGACTTGACGATGGCGTTGGGTCCAGCCCAGTCGGTCACGTACCGGCCGACCAGACCGGTGTCGGTGAGGATGTTGACGAAGATGTCCTTGGAACCCTTGGCCTGCGCCTTGTCCCGGTCGTGGTGCACATCCTGGTAGTCGCGCGTCGCGATGGCGGTGGAGACGATGAACGTCGGGTCGCCGTAGATCTTGAGTTCGGGGAGTGGAGTGCCCACTTGAACGTCGGAGATAGTCAGGCTCATGCTTGGGGCTCCCATGCGTACAACGTCCAGGCCGGGCTGATCTCACTGTCCGGGAAGTCGATATAGGTTGCGGTGACCGGCATTCCGATCTTCACCTGATCGGCAGCGATACCGCGCAGTTCACCCAGCATCCGGACGCCCTCTTCGAGTTCGACCAGCGCGATGACGAACGGCAGGCTGCGTCCGGGCACCTTCGGCGCATGGTGCACGACGTAGCTGAACACCGTGCCCTTGCCGGAGGCTACGACGTAGTCAGACTCCGTCACCGGGTCCTTGTAGTCCTTCCACACGGCGGGCACCGGCGGGTGCTGCAGGGTGCCGTCGGGGCGACGCTGGATCCTCAACTCGTGGGCGTTGACACCGTCCCAGAAAAACTTGGTGTCCCGTGACGAGGACGGCCGCATCAGTTTGTCCGGATCGAGATCCTCAGGGATGACTGCCGTTTCGGCCGCGCCCTCGTCGGTCTGCTTTCCGGCCGGCAGGAACTTCATGATCCGCCAGTCCATGTCGGCAACCTCCTCGTCACCGACATGCCAGCGGATCTTCTGATTGATGAAGTAGCCCTCGCCCAATGCGGTCTGCTTCGGGCCGACGATGCCGACGATCTCGGCGCTCATCGCCACCTGCTCGCCGGGTTGGAGGTAACGGTGATAGGTCTGGTCGCAGTTGGTGGCGACGACGCCGACATACCCGGCGTCGTCGAACAACTTCATCGCACGACCCAAAGGATCATCGTCGGAGCGGGTGCGGCCCAGGCCCATCATGGTCCAGACCTGGATCATCGCCGGCGGCGCCACGATGCCGGGATGCCCGGCGGCCCGGGCGGCGGCCTCGTCGACATAGATCGGGTTCTTGTCTCCGATCGCGTCGACCCAGTGGTGAATCATGGGCTGATTCACCGGATCCCGAGCCACAGTCGGCTTGCTCGTGCCGGACGCGATGATCTGTTCGATGCCTGCCTGCAGATCGCTCACCTGCACCCTCCTCGTCGAAAGTGAAGTTGTTCGCGAGATTCGGTCAATTCTTCGCCATCGAGCTCACACTCGGCGACACCGACCGTCATCGCGGAACCCGCGGCACCTTCAGACCGGACGCCGCGATCATCTCGCGCATGACTTCGTTGACACCACCACCGAAGGTGATCACCAGGTTGCGTTTGGCCATCTTGTCCAGCCAGATCAGCAGCTCGCCGGTCTCGGGATCGGCCGGGTTGCCGTACTTGCCGACGATCTCCTCGGCCAGCCGCCCGACTTCCTGGATGCGTTCGGTGGAGAACACCTTGGTGGCGGCGGCATCGGCCACGGCGATGGTCTCGCCGGACGCGGCGACCTGCCAGTTGAGCAGCTCGTTGATCCGCCAGATCGACTTGATCTGGCCGAGAAGGCGTTTCACGTCGTCGTGCTCGATCGGGGTGACACCGTCCGAGCCGGGCTTGGATGCCCAGGCGTGCACTTGGTCGTAGATGCCTGCGATGCGGCCGGCCGGACCGAGGCCGACGCGCTCGTGGTTGAGCTGGGTGGTGATGAGCTTCCAGCCGCCGTTCTCCTCACCGACGAGCATGTCGGCGGGGACGTGCACGTCGTTGTAGTACGACGCGTTGGTGTGGTGTGCGCCGTCGGACAGGATGATCGGCGTCCAGGAATAGCCGGGATCCTTGGTGTCGACGATAAGGATCGAGATGCCCTTGTGCTTGGCCGCGGTCGGGTCGGTACGGCAGGCCAGCCAGATGTAGTCGGCGTCGTGTGCGCCCGTGGTCCACATCTTCTGCCCGTTCACGATGTACTCGTCACCGTGCCGTACTGCGGTGGTCCGCAAAGACGCCAGGTCGGTGCCGGCGTCGGGCTCGGAGTAGCCGATCGCGAAATGCACTTCACCGGCGAGAATTCCGGGCAGGAACTTCTTCTTCTGTTCCTCGGTGCCGAGCGCCTGCAGCGTCGGGCCCACCGTCTGCAGCGTGACCATCGGCAGCGGGATGTCGGCGCGGTTGGCCTCGTTGATGAAGATCTGCTGCTCGACCGGGCCGAAGCCCAGGCCGCCGTACTCCTTGGGCCAGCCGACGCCGAGCTTGCCGTCGCTGCCCATCCGCTTGATCACCGTGCGGTAGGCCTCGTTGTGCCGGTCGGACTCCATCGCCGCGGCCTCTTCGGGCGTGATGAGAGTCGAGAAGTATTCCCGCAGTTCGGTTTGCAGTGCCCGCTGCTCGGGCGTCAGGTCGATGAACATCAGGCTCCCACCAAATCGAGGCGATGCGACGGACCGCCCAACAGCCGGGTCAGATCCTTGATCGAGGAGTAGTAGCGGTCCATCGGGTAGGTGATGTCCATACCCATACCGCCGTGCAGGTGATGGCACAGCCGCATGGCCGGCGCGGCCTGCGAGGTGAGCCAATAGCCCAGGATGCTCAGATCCTCGTCGGCGTCCAGCCCCTCGGACAGCCGCCACAGCGCCGAAGTGGACAGCAAAGAGATTGTCCGCGAAGCGATGTAGATCTCGGACAACTGTGCGGCCACGGTCTGGAACGTCGAGAGCGGTCGGCCGAACTGCTCACGCGTCGCCACGTAGTCGGCGGTCAGCCGCAGCGCCCCGGCCACCAGTCCGGCCGCGAACGCCCCTGTGACCGCCAGTGCCAGCTGGTTGACCCGGTGTGCACTCGCGCCGTCGAGGACATCGGCGGCGTCGACGGCGACATCGGCGAACGTGACGGCGTATTCGTCGGAACCGTTGGAGGTCGGGGTCTTGGTGACCGTCACACCGTCGGCCGCGGGCGATACCACCACCACGGCGTTGTCGGCGGTGACCACCAGCCACTTCGCCGTCTCGGCATAGGGCACACCGATCTTCGTGCCGTTGAGCTTGCCTTCCGCGAAGTTGGTCGCGGGACGTTCGGGCAGTGACTGCCCGGGCTCGTTGAGCGCCGCCGAGAGCACCGCACCGCCTGCGACACCGGACAGATACCGGTCCTGCTGCGCCTCGGTGGCCAGGTCGAGCAGCGATACCAGACCGAGGCCCACGGTGGCCAGCGCGGGGCCGGTGGTGCCGTGCCGACCGATCTCGGTCAGCGCGGTCGACAGTTCGGGCAGACCCAACCCGTCACCGCCGAGTCGGTCCGGCACTCCCAGCGCCGCGACACCACCGGAAACCAGTGCATCCCAGGTGTTGTCGCGTTCCAGAACAGAGGTCACCACGTCGGCGACAGCCTGCTGTTCTGGGTTCGGTGTGAAATCCACCCGAATCCTCCTTGATTCGTCAGGCGATCAGTGCGCTCGTTGGGCTCAGGCGATCAGTGGTTGACCGGGCACTTGCCGGTGTAATCGACCGGCCAATGCTTGATGCCGTTGAGCCATCCGGACTTCAGCCGCTCGGGATCGCCGATCGGCTTGAGGTCGGGCATGTGATCGGCGACCGCGTTGAAGATCAGGTTGATGGTCAGGCGGGCCAGGTTGGCGCCGATGCAGTAGTGTGCCCCGGTGCCACCGAAGCCGACGTGCGGGTTCGGGTCGCGCAGGATGTTGAAGGTGAACGGATCTTCGAACACCGCGTCGTCGAAGTTGGCCGAACGGTAGGACATCACCACACGCTCGCCGGCCTTGATCTTGACACCGGAGATCTCGGTGTCCTCGCTGGCGGTGCGCTGGAAGGCCGAAACCGGTGTGGCCCAACGGATGATCTCGTCGACAGCGGTCTTCGGCCGCTCCCGCTTGAACAGCTCCCACTGATCGGGGTTCTGCGAGAACGCGATCATGCCGTGCGTGATGGAGTTACGGCTGGTCTCATTGCCCGCGACGGCCAACATGATGACGAAGAAACCGAACTCGTCGTCGCTGAGCTTCTCGCCGTCGATGTCGGCCTGGATCAGCTTGGTGACGATGTCATCGGTCGGGTTCTTGCCCCGCTCCTCGGCCATCTTCATGGCATAGGTGATGACCTCGAAGGAGGACATGGCCGGGTCGACGTCGGCGTACTCGGGATCGTCGCCCGCGGTCATCTCGTTGGACCAGCGGAACAGCTTGTCGCGGTCGTCCTGGGGCACACCGAGCAGTTCGGCGATCGCCTGCAGCGGCAGCTCGCAAGACACCTGCTCGACGAAGTCACCGGTGTTCGAGGCGGCCGCATTCTTGGCGATCTGCTGAGCCCGGGAGTTCAGCTCGTCCTCGAGCCGCGAGAGCGCTCGCGGGGTGAAGCCACGGGAGATGATCTTGCGCAGCCGGGTGTGGTGCGGGGCGTCCATGTTCAGCAGGACGGCGCGCTGCAGGTCGACGGCTTCGCGGGTCATCTCCTGGGGCCAGACCGGAATTGCGCCGTTCATCGCGCTGGAGAACACCTCGCTGCGCAGCGAGACGTCCTTGACGTCCTCGTGCCGGGTGACCAACCAGTAGCCCTTGTCACCGAAGCCTCCGGTCCCGCCGGGAACGTCGACCCAGTGAACCGGCTCGGCCTTGCGCAACTCGGCGAGTTCCTCGACCGGCAGGCCCTTGAGGTTGAGCTCGGAATCGAGGAAGTCGAATTCCTTGGGGATGTTGGGGCAGCCCATGTGTCTAACTCCTAGTGTCTGTAGCAAGCCGTGCGCGTAGCCAGCAATGCTTGAAACAACGTGGTCTAGTACCAATTGAGACCATTGAAACACGGCTTGACCGCAGATCAAAGGTAGTGGTGCATCGCCGCTTGTCAGAGTAATGAAACGTGTTCTAGCCTGACTTCATGGGTAACCCTGTCATCGTCGAAGCCACCCGCAGCCCCATCGGCAAGCGCAACGGCTGGTTGTCCGGCCTGCACGCCACCGAGCTGCTCGGAGCCGTCCAGAAGGCCCTGATCGAGAAGGCCGGAATCGACCCCGGCAGCGTCGAGCAGGTCATCGGCGGTTGCGTGACCCAGTACGGCGAGCAGGCCAACAACGTCACCCGGCAGTCCTGGCTGATCGCCGGTTTGCCCGAGCACGTCGGCGCCACCAGCATCGACTGCCAGTGCGGCAGCGCCCAGCAGGCCAACCACCTGGTCGCCGGCCTGATTGCGACCGGGGCGATCGACATCGGTATCGCCTGCGGCATCGAGGCGATGAGCCGGGTCGGGCTGGGCGCCAACGGCGGCGGCGCCCGTGCCGCATCCTGGGACATCGACCTGCCGAACCAGTTCGAGGCCGCCGAGCGCATCGCCAAGCGCCGTGGCATCACCCGTGCGGACGTGGATGCTCTGGGCCTGGCCTCGCAGAACCGGGCCAAGCAGGCCTGGGCCGAGGGCCGGTTCGACCGGGAGATCTCCCCGATCGAGGCACCGGTCATCGACGAGAACAAGCAGCCGACATCCGAATGGAACACCGTCAGCCGCGACCAGGGTCTGCGTGACACCACCGCCGAAGGCCTGGCCGCCTTGAAGCCGGTCATGGACGGCGGCATCCACACCGCCGGCACGTCGTCGCAGATTTCGGACGGTGCGGCCGCGGTGCTGTGGATGGATGAGTCCGTGGCAAAAGCGCTAGGCCTCACTCCCCGTGCCCGGATCATCAGCCAGGCCAACGTGGGTGCCGAGACCTACTACCACCTCGACGGCCCGGTGCAGTCCACCGCGAAGGTCCTCGAGAAGGCCGGCATGAAGATCGGCGATATCGACCTCGTCGAGATCAACGAGGCGTTCGCGTCGGTGGTGCTGTCCTGGGCTCAGGTGCACGGCGCCGATATGGACAAGGTCAACGTCAACGGCGGTGCCATCGCGCTGGGCCACCCCGTCGGATCGACGGGCGCGCGCCTGATCACCACCGCTCTGCACGAGCTGGAGCGCACCGACAAGAGCACCGCGCTGATCACCATGTGCGCCGGCGGGGCGCTGTCCACCGGCACGATCATCGAAAGAATCTAGTGACCTCTTCCGAGCCTTCCGCTGGGCCTGTTTCAGATGCGGACCGCATCGCAGCCGCACAGGCCTACATCGACGCACTGGTGAGCCATCAGGCCGACGCGGTCCCGTTCACGCCGGACTGTATCCGCATCGAGATGGGGCTGAAGACCGGCCGCTCCGGAGATCACCTGCGCCGCAGCCTGAACAACGGTCCGCAGTTCAAGTTGATCGAGAAGACGACGCCGCCGGAGTTCACCGTCGACGGCGATCACGTCCGTGCTCGCTTCGACGTGCTGACCAAGCCGCGCCTGTTCGGGCGCCGCGTGTGCTCGCACGTCGACGAGACGTTCCTGATCCCGGCATCCGACGGAAAGATCCACCACATCCGCGCTTCCCTCACCCCCTTCATCAGCCGCTAAGGTCCAGCGCATGGCCAAAACCCCTCGCCCGCTCAGCCCCAAACAGGTCGAACGGCTCAACGCGAAATCGACCGGCACCGCCATCAAGTGGATGTCGCGCGCCCAAACGTGGATCTTCAAGAAGACGGGCGGGCGCGTCGGAGACAAGTTCCTGCGCGGCGCCGAAGTGGGCATCCTGACCACGATCGGGCGCAAGTCGGGCGAGGAGCGGGACAGCCCGCTGCTCTATCTCCAGGAAGGCAAGCGCATCGTGCTGGTCGCCTCGCAGGGCGGCCGGGCCACCAACCCGATGTGGTACCTCAACCTGGTGGCCAATCCCCGGGTGAAGTTCCAGACCAAACACGAGACGCTGGAGCTCACCGCGCGCGATGCCACCGACGCCGAGCGCGAGGAGTACTGGCCCAAGTTGGACGCCATGTACGCAGACTTCGCGAACTACCGGTCCTACACCGACCGCAAGATCCCGATCGTGATCTGCGACCCGGCCTGACCGACGTTCGCCTGAAGCGCCCCCGACCTTGAGGTCGGGGGCGCTTCACGTTGCGAGGTGTCCGGGAGCTGGCCAATTACGCAACTCTCGGTAGCAGAATTGACGGGTGAACAGAATTTTGATTATGTTCTGTGAGCCCGCCCACAGTGAACGGCGAGTGAGCGGCAGCCCACATTTCCGTGAACCGATGGAGACCCTATGCAACGACCCACCCGCCGCCGGGCTGCCGGTGCCGCCGCGAGCACCCTGACGGCGTGTTCTCTGTTCGCGGCCGCGACCCTGCCCGCCGCGGCGATGACCGTGACCTTCATCCGGCACGCCGAATCGCAGGCCAACGCCTCCGGCTACATCGACACCAGCATTCCCGGGCCGCACCTAACCAATGACCAGGTCAACCAGAACGACGGCGAGACCGGCGAGCAGCAGGCGCAGGCCTGGGCGGATAACCAGTCCGCCGACGCGTTCGACGCGCTCTACGCCTCGACCATGATCCGCACCCAGGAGACCGCGGCACCGTTCGCGCTCAAGAGCGGGTTGCCGGTCACCGTCCTGGGCGCATACGACCCGGATCATCCGCAGCGGAACTCCGGCGTGCAGGAAATCAATGCCGGCATCTTCGAGGGCCTGCCCGAGGGTGAAGGGATCGGCCGCATCGGTTACATCCTGGCCCCGCTCACCTGGACCTTGGGCTTGCAGTTCGTGCCGATCCCCGGCGGCGAGACCGGCCTGGAGTTCAACGAACGCGTGACCAACGCGCTGACCCAGGTCGAGGATGACACCGAAGACACCAATGGCGACGGCGAGATCGACGCCGCGGTGTTCTCGCACGGCGCCACCATCATGATGTGGACCATGATGAACGTCGACAACCCGAACCTGTTGTTGATCGTTCAGCATCCGCTGAACAACACCGACACGGTGGTGGTGGAAAAGAATGCCGACGGTAGCTGGACCCTCAAGGAATGGGCCGGTGAAGAGGTCGGTCCCGCGAACTACCCGACCCAGATGTTCGTCAACGTGCGCGATCTGATCGTGGCGCCGCAGAAAGCGGCCTACGACATGCGGCTCCCGGTCCTTTCGCTCGACGCCGAGGGCATTGTCACCACCGGCGCGCAGGGTGTGCAGAACGTCGCCAACGCCGGCGTGAAGTTCGTCAAGGACTCGATCACCGACACTGTCAACGCGATCACCGGAATCCCCGGCTCGCTGGGACAGTCGACGACTCAGGTCTCCAAGCTCAGCACCGAGACGACCGCCGCTGGCGACACCGCGTCTCTCGACGATCCCGCCGAAGGCGCCACCACCGTGGTCGCGAACGTCAGCGAGACCACGCCGACGGTCGAGAAGGTGCCCGAGCCGGTTCAGCCCAAGATCACCGCCGCCCGCACCGCCAACGGCGCGACACAGCTGACCGATGGCAACAAGGCGGAGCCGGGTAAAGCTGCCTCCGCGGTGCGTGCTCGGGCCAACCAGGCCGCCGACGATGTGCGTAGCGGGATCGAGTCCTCGGTCAAGCAGGCCCGTGACACCGTCAAGAAGCTGACCGGCGCCGCGAAGGCAGACAAGTCCGATGACAACAAGGACAAGCCGAAGGTCAAAGACGCGGCGTGAAATAGGCAGTAGCGCAACGTAATACCGACCGGGCCGGTCCCCCTCCTCACGTGAGGAGGGGGACTGAGCCATGTCCGAACCCGCTGTTCCGGACGGGGAAGTTTCTTCAAATACCGTTCCGCACAATGGGATACCTGCTCGACAGACCACCAAACGGCCAGACAATGCAGTAGGCCGGCCAACGCAGTGTCACCGGCAGGTCACGTGAAATCCGTACAGCCACAATGGAGGAGACACATGAACCGCCACAAAGGTGACGCGCCGCCGTCACGATATCGCAGCATTATCGGGGGTGTCGCCTTGGCATTCCTCGCGTTCTTCCTGGCGATGCCCGTCGCCCATGCCGCCGAGGTGATGCGTGTGACGTTCGTCCGTCACGCCGAGTCGGAGGCCAACGCGAACCACATCATCGACACGACCGTTCCCGGTCCCGGCATCACCGCGACCGGACGCCAGCAGGCAGAAGACGTGGTCGACAGGCTCGGTGACAACAACTACGACGCGATCTACGCCTCGACCATGCTCCGCACGCAGCAGACCGCGACCCCGATGTCGCAGTACCTCGGCCTGCCGATCCAGGTGGTCGACGGCATTTCCGAGATCCCGGCAGGCGCGTTGGAGGGCAAGTCGCAGGATCAGTACGGGACGGCCTACATCCTCGCGCCGCTCAAGTGGGCGGGTCTCTTGCCCGGCGCGCCGGCCGACCTCACCGCAACCCAGCCGGGCACCGACTTCGACGGCAACGATTTCAATGCCGGCGTGAACGGTGCCCTGCAGGGGATGTACGACAAGGGCGATCGGAACGCCATCGTGTTCTCGCACGGCGCCACGATCATGTTCTGGACGATCATGAACGCGAAGAACCTCAGCATGGCCCAGAAGGGCATGCTGCTGAGCCAGTACACGTTGGGCAATACCGACTACGTCGTTGTCGAAGGCAACCCCGAAGACGGCTGGACCCTGGTGGACTGGAATGGCCAGAAGTTCACGCCCGAGCCATCATTCGAGCATGAGGTGGGCCTGCAGTTCCGCACCCTGAGCCGGCAGCTGCAGCAGGCTACGGACGGTATCGTGCAGTCCTTCGCCTCAGGCAATCCCGCGACCATCGCCACCGCGATCAACCGTGGCGTCGCCGCCGCGGGCTTCTCGGTGCTCAAGTTCAATCGCGCGGTCAACGCCGAGATCATCAAGCGGACGACGGCTGCGATCCCGACCAGCACCGAAGATCTGCAGGAGAAGGTGTCCACCGGCGTGGAGAACATGAAGGCCGCGGTGGAAACCAACGTCGTCACGCGCAACCTCGCCGCGGCACCGGACGCGGTGGGCGACACCGGCACGGCGTCAGGCAAGTCAGCCGACGAGCCGTCAACCGGCGCAGCTGTGAAGTCGAAGGTTCGGGAGACCCTGGACAGCATCGCCACTCCGCGTGGTGCGAGCGATCTGTCCGACGGCAACAAGGCGGTACCGGGTGTGAAGAAGGCGCTCAGCACTACCGGCGAGCAGGTTCGGACCGCCGTCAAGGATGCCCAGAGCCAGGTGTCGTCGTCGATCAAGCAGCTCGGCGACGCCGTCAAGAAGGCCACCGGCCAGACCGCCGGCGCCAGTGACGGGGCCGGCAGCGACGGCGCCGACAGCGACGCAGGCGGCGCCAAAGACGCTGCCTGAGCGACCTACATTTCCCTACATTTCCCACGGAGCCCCAGACCTTTCGGTCTGGGGCTCCCTTTTCTTTGGACGGGTAATCGGAATGGACCCGTCGGATATCCCCGTGGCAATAACAAGTCTCGAACAACGGGACATCCGCACATTTCCGAAAAAATCAGTCATACGTTCATTTCGCTCCACTTATACACAACGATTGGAGGAACGCAGCGAAATGAGTTGTTTCAGACGCTCGGGTATCCGGGCGACGATCGCGGGAATGGGAATGATGTTCCTGGCATTTCTTTTGGCCATTCCGGTCGCCCACGCAGCGGAAGTCATGCGGATCACGTTCATTCGCCACGGCGAGTCCACCGCGAACGCGGCGAACGTTGCCGACTCCTCGGTGCCGGGTCCCGTCCTCACCGAGAAGGGCCGACAGCAGGCCCGCGACATCGTTAAAGTGCTGGGCGACAACAACTACGATGCGATATACGCCTCGACGATGGTCCGGACCCAGCTGACCGCCGCGCCGATGGCCGAGTACCTCGGCCTCCCGATCCAGGTTGTTCCCGGCCTCCAGGAAATCGAGGCGGGGATCTACGAGGGAACCCCGGAATCCGATGCCGTGAAGGGTTACCTGCAGGCTCCGTTGAAATGGCTGCAGGGCGATCTCGATGCCCGCATTCCCGGTTCGATCAACGGCCGGGAATTCGATGCGCGTATGGATGGTGCGATTCAGACGATGTATGACAACGGGGACCGGAATGTGGCGGCATTCTCGCATGGCGGCGCCATCATGTTCTGGGTTTTCCTGAATGCCGAAAATGCGGACCCGATGTGGCTGATGACCAATCCCCTGCGAAATACCGGTTACGTGGTGGTGGAGGGCAATCCTGAGGACGGCTGGCGCGTCGTCAATTGGAACGGCACCGAGATCGGGCCCGAAACCCCGTTCCGCGTCGAGGCCCTGCGTCAGGTGCGGACACTGTCGAGGCAGCTCAATGCCGCGGCCACGCAGGTGACGGATGCGTTCGCCACGCGCGATCCGGCGGCCATCGCCACCGCGATCAATCGCAGCATCGCCGACGCCAGATTCTCGGTGACCAAGTTCAACCGCGCCATCGGCGCCGAGATCATCGACCGGGTGAACAAGGCAATCCCCAAGAGCGAGAGCGAATTACGCGAGAAGGTCTCGACGGGTATCGAGGACACCAAGACCGCCGTGAACAACATCGTCAAGACCGCGGCCGATGATGTCCAGACCGCGGGTGACACGACCACCGAAGAGGCGGACTCGACCGCCGAGTCGGCCGTCACCGAAGCGCGTACCGTCGCCAAGTCACGCACTGGTACAACCGATCTCAGCGATGGCAACAAGACCGTTCCCGGCCGCAAGAAGGCTGTGACCGACTCGGGCGACAAGGTACACGCAGTCGTGGAGAAGACCCGCGATCAGATCTCGTCCTCGGTGCGCGACATCAAGGATGCGGTCAAGAAGGCCACCGGCCAGACCGGCACAAAAGACAAGGCGGAGAAGGACGCCGCTTGACGCACGAGCAGACACGAAACCCCCCAATTCCACTGGGAATTGGGGGGTTTCGCTGGGGGTACCACCCGCTTGCGGGGGACTGTTCGGCGGAGAAACTTATGCGCCGTATACGGGCACCGCGGGGCGGGCCTTGGCCAGCAGGTCGTTGACGACCGGGCCCAGCTCGGCGGGATCCCACTTGGCGCCCTTGTCGATCTGCGGTCCGTGCGCCCAACCCTCGGCGATGCGGATCTTGCCGCCTTCGATCTCGAACATCTTGCCGGTGACGTCCTTTGACTCGACGCTGCCCAGCCACACCACCAGAGGCGAGATGTTTTCCGCGGCCATGGCGTCGAAAGCCTGGTCCTGGGTGGCCATCATGTCCGCGAAGACGGTCTCGGTCATCCGGGTCCGCGCCGACGGGGCGATGCCATTGACGGTGACGCCGTAGCGGCCCATCTCGGCCGCGGCCACCAGGGTCAGCGCGGCGATGCCTGCCTTGGAAGCACTGTAGGTGGCCTGGCCGACGCTGCCCTGCAGACCGGCGCCGGAGCTCGTGTTGATGATGCGAGCGTCAACGGTTTCACCGGCCTTGGACTTGGCCCGCCAGTACGCGGCGGCGTGCTTCATCGTGGCGAAGTGCCCCTTGAGATGCACTGCGGTGACGGCGTCGAACTCTTCTTCGGTGGCGTTGGCGAACATCCGATCGCGCACGATGCCGGCGTTGTTCACCAGGACGTCCAGGGTGCCGAACGCGTCGACCGCGGTCTGGATCAGGCCCTCGGCCTGCGCCCAGTCAGCGACGTTGGCGCCGCTGGTGACGGCCTCACCTCCGGCCGCGACGATCTCGTCGACCACGTTCTGCGCCGCGCTGCCGCCGCCGGCCGGCGAGCCGTCCAGGCCCACTCCGATGTCGTTGACCACGACGCGGGCACCCTCCGCCGCGAACGCGAGCGCGTGCTCACGCCCGATACCGCCACCGGCGCCCGTCACGATGACCACCCGGCCGTCGAGCAATCCCATTGTCATGTCTCCTTTTTCGAATTACTTGATGTCGGCGGTCGTGGTGGACAGGTAGTGCGGCGGCTCGCCGCCACCGTGCACCGCCAACGACGCGCCGCTGATGTACGAGGCCGCATCCGAGGCCAGAAATGCCGTGGCCCAGCCGATATCGGCCGGCTTGGCGAGCCGGCCCAGCGGCACATTGCGCGAGATGGCCGCGATGGATTCGGCGTCGCCATAAAACAGTTCGGACTGTTCGGTTTCGACCATGCCTACGACCACCGAGTTCACCCGGACCTTCGGCGCCCACTCCACGGCCAGGGTTGAGGTGAGGTTGTCGATGCCGGCCTTCGCCGCACCGTAGGCAGCCGTCCCCGGCGTTGGCCGGTGGCCGCTGACGCTGGAGATGTTGACGATGGAACCGCCGGAGCCCTGGTTCTGCATCACCGCGTTGGCATGGGTGGACACCGACAGCGCGCCGATCAGGTTGAGCTCGATGATCTTGGTGCTGAACTTCGCCGACGCATCAGCGGCCAGCACGTACGGCGAGCCGCCGGCGTTGTTGACGACCACATCGAGGCGGCCGTGCTTCTCGACGACCGCGTCGATGAGGGCCTTCACCGAGTCGTCATCGCGGATGTCGCAAGAGTGGAACTCGTACGGCAATCCCTCGACCGGACGGCGAGCGCAGGTCACCACGGTGGCGCCCTGACCGGCAAAAACCGCGCTGATCCCAGCGCCAACCCCTCGCACTCCGCCGGTCACCAGGACCACCTTGCCGGTCAAACCCAAACTGATGGCACCGGCTTCTGGCGTATCTGTCACTGTGCTAGCGTACCAAGCAAGTGCTTGCTTAGGTAGCGACCCCTTCAGGAAGTGGATTGATGACGATCACCACCAAGACAGTCGAACCGGGCATCGTCTCGGTCACCGTCAACTACCCGCCCGTCAACGCCATCCCGTCGGCCGGCTGGTTCGAACTCGGCGATGCGATCACGGCCGCGGGCCGCGACCGCAGCACCCACGTCGTGATCCTGCGGGCCGAGGGCCGTGGCTTCAACGCCGGCGTGGACATCAAGGAAATGCAGAACACCGAAGGCTTCACCGCGTTGATCGACGCGAACCGTGGCTGCTACCACGCATTCAAGGCCGTCTACGAGTGCGAGGTCCCCGTCGTCGCGGCCGTCAACGGCTTCTGTGTCGGCGGCGGAATCGGACTGGTCGGCAACGCCGACGTGATCGTCGCGTCCGATGACGCCAAATTCGGCCTGCCCGAAGTGGAGCGCGGCGCGCTCGGTGCCGCCACTCACCTCTCCCGCCTGGTCCCCCAGCACCTGATGCGCCGGCTGTTCTTCACCGCGGCCACCGTTCCCGCCGAGACGCTGCACCACTTCGGATCGGTGCACGAAGTGGTCCCGCGCGCTGAGCTCGACGAGGCCGCGCTGCGCGTCGCCCGCGACATCGCCAGCAAGGACACCCGGGTGATCCGGGCGGCAAAGGAGGCACTGAACTTCATCGACGTGCAGCCCGTCAACGCGCGGTACCGCATGGAGCAGGGCTTCACCTTCGAACTCAACCTGTCCGGCGTGTCCGACGAGCATCGTGACGCGTTCGCCGGGACCGAGAAGGGATCCAAATGATTCGGCGGGCACGAGCGAAGCGAGAAGGGGAGAAATGACAGACAAGAGGACAACTCTCGACGAGGCGGTGGCCTCCATCGAGAGCGGTATGACCATCGGCATCGGCGGCTGGGGCTCGCGGCGCAAGCCCATGGCCTTCGTGCGCGCCCTGCTGCGCACCGATGTCAAAGACCTGACCGTGGTCACCTACGGCGGTCCCGATCTGGGCCTGCTGTGCTCGGCGGGAAAGGTCAAGCGCGTCTACTACGGCTTCGTCTCACTGGACTCGCCGCCGTTCTACGACCCGTGGTTCGCCAAGGCCCGCACCAGCGGTGCGATCGAGGCCCGCGAGATGGACGAGGGCATGCTGCGCTGCGGCCTGCAGGCCGCCGCCCAACGGCTGCCGTTCCTGCCGATCCGCGCCGGGCTCGGAAGCGACGTCCGCACGTTCTGGGGCGACGAGCTCAAGACCGTGAAGTCGCCCTACCCGACCGACGGTGCCCACGAGGAGCTCATCGCGATGCCCGCGCTGAACCTCGATGCGGCGTTCGTCCACATGAATCTCGGTGACGCCCAGGGCAATGCGGCCTACACCGGTATCGACCCGTACTTCGACGACCTGTTCCTGATGTCGGCACAACGCCGATTCCTGTCGGTCGAGCGCGTGGTCTCCACCGAGGAACTGGTCAAGGCCGTTCCGACGCAGGCCCTTCTGATCAACCGGATGATGGTCGATTCTGTGGTCGAGGCGCCCAACGGCGCCCACTTCACCACCAACGAGCCGGATTACCGGCGCGACGAGAAGTTCCAGCGCCATTACGCGGAGGCCGCAGGCTCCGACGAGACCTGGGCCGAGTTCGTCAAGACGTACCTGTCCGGTAGCGAGGCTGATTACCAGGCCGCCGTTCGGAAGTTCGAGGAAGCTCAGTCGGCCCAGAAGGAAGATGCCAAGTGATTGCCGTAACCCGCGCTGAGGTGTGCGCCGTCGCCTGTGCCGAACTGTTCCGTGACGCCGGCGAGATCATGGCCAGCCCGATGACCACCGTCGTCCAGATCGGCGCCCGGCTGGCCCGGCTGACCTTCTCCCCCGACATCGTGCTGACCGACGGTGAGGCCCGGATCCTGGCCGACACCCCGGCGATCGGCGCTCCGTTCACCGTCGAGGGCTGGATGCCGTTCAACCGCGTCTTCGAGACCCTGGCCTGGGGCAAGCGTCATGTGGTGATGGGCGCCAACCAGATCGACCGCTATGGCAACCAGAACCTGTCGGCCTTCGGTCCGATCCAGCACCCGACCCGCCAGATGTTCGGCGTCCGCGGCGCCCCCGGCAACAGCATCAACCACGCCACGAGCTACTTCGTGGGTAACCATTCCAAGCGTGTGTTCACCGAATCGGTGGACATCGTCTCCGGAATCGGCTGGGACAAGATCGATCCCGAGAACCCGGCCTACCGATTCGCCAACATCTACCGCGTGGTGTCCAACCTGGGTGTGTTCGACTTCAACGGCCCCGACCACCAGATGCGCGCGGTGTCGCTGCACCCCGGCGTCGAGGCTCAACAGGTTGCCGACAACACCTCCTTCGAGGTCCACGGTTTGGACTCCGCCGAGGTCACCCGTTTGCCCTCCGACGAGGAGCTCAAGTTGCTCCGCGAAACCATCGATCCGAAGTCGTTGCGCGACAAGGAAGTGAAAGTAGTCGAGGCGAAATAGTGGGCAAGCTCAAGACTCCGCTGACCGAGCTGGTCGGTATCGAGCATCCCGTCGTGCAGACGGGAATGGGCTGGGTGGCCGGTGCACGACTGGTCGCCGCAACCTCCAATGCCGGCGGGCTCGGCATCCTGGCGTCAGCGACGATGACGCTCGAGGAACTGCAGACCGCCGTCACCAAGGTCAAGGCCGCCACCGACAAGCCCTTCGGCATCAACATGCGTGCCGATGCGGGCGATGCCGGTGCCCGCGTCGACCTCCTGATCCGCGAAGGAGTCAAAGTCGCCTCCTTCGCTCTAGCTCCCAAGCCCGAGTTGATCGCCAAGCTCAAAGACGCCGGGGTCGTGGTGATCCCGTCGGTCGGCGCGGCCAAGCACGCCAAGAAGGTGGCCGGCTGGGGTGCGGACGCGGTGATCGTGCAGGGCGGTGAGGGCGGTGGCCATACCGGTCCGGTCGCCACCACGCTGCTGCTGCCGTCGGTGCTCGACGCGGTCAAGGACACCGGCATGCCTGTGATCGCCGCAGGCGGTTTCTTCGACGGGCGCGGCCTGGCCGCCGCACTGTCCTACGGTGCGGCCGGAGTCGCCATGGGGACCCGGTTCCTGCTGACCTCGGATTCCACCGTGCCCGACGCGGTCAAGGAGCGGTATCTGCAGGCGGCGCTGGACGGCACCGTGGTGTCCACCCGCGTCGACGGCATGCCGCACCGGGTGCTGCGCACCGGCCTGGTGGAGAAGCTGGAAAGCGGCTCGCGGGCACGCGGTTTCGCGGCCGCGATCGGCAACGCCCAGAAGTTCAAGAAGCTCTCGGGCATGACCTGGTTGTCTATGGCGAAGGACGGCCTGGCCATGCGGCACGGCAAAGAGCTGACCTGGTCGCAGGTCGTGATGGCCGCCAACACCCCGATGTTGCTCAAAGCCGGTCTGGTGGAGGGCAATACCGACGCCGGCGTGCTGGCCTCGGGGCAGGTGGCCGGAATCATCAACGACCTGCCGTCCTGCGCTGAGCTGGTCGAGAAGATCGTGGACGAGGCCATCGAGCACCTGCAGTCCGCGTCGGGCTACATCCAGTAACCTCCCCTGCCGAGCAGACACAGAATCGCCCTTTTCTCCTCGGAGAAGGGCGATTCTGCTGGGGCCCCTCCCGCTTGCGTGGGACTGCTCGCGCTGTTTCGCGGCGATTGGCACAGTGGATGCATGGACATCCGTCGCGTCGAGAACCCCGTGGTGAGGCGGGCCGCCCAAGGACTGCACAACTTCAACAGCAGGCACCCGTGGAGCCACAACGACCATTTCCATCGCTGGATCCTGGCGAACCTGCCCGCGCACCGTGGCACCGCGATCGACATCGGATGCGGCCAAGGCGGGTTGGTGGCTCAACTGGCCGGTGAGTTCGCCCGGGTCCGTGGCACGGATCTCGATGCGGGCATGCGCGCTGAGACGGCCCGGCGGTGTGCCGGCCTGACCAACGTCACCATCGACGACAGCCAACTCGCCGAACTCTACGGGCCCGTCGACCTGATCACCATGATCGCGGTGCTGCACCACCTCGACGTCGAGCAGGCGCTGATCGACGTCAAACGACTGCTGCGCCCGGGCGGGCGGTTCCTGGCGGTCGGACTGGCCGCCCCCAGCTCCCTCCGCGATACCGCGTGGGATCTGGCGTCCGCGGTGACCAACCCGCTCATCGGCCTGATCAAGCACCCGCGCCCGGTGCCAGGCGGGCCGGTGCCCCCGCCATTCCCCGTCCGCGATCCTCAACTCAGCTTCGATCAGCTGCAGACGATGGTCCGGGACGTCATGCCGGGCGCACAGATGCGCCGCCGGCTGGCATTCCGGCACACCATCGCCTGGACGAAGCCCGGCGGGCAGGCCGGCGCATTGTTACCGGAGTGATAAATCATCGATCCCGCGCCTGCGGTCCGAACCGTGGATTTCCGCGCCCCGACCGCTCGCGCCGAGCCGGCATCCACGCGGTCACCGCAGGTGGGAGCGGTAATCGGAGCGGCGGCGGCAAATGGCTGTATGACTGCCACGTTCCCGCGAAATAACTTGTGCGTTAACGCGATTTCACAGGGCTGAACACGGTCCAGTGCGTTCTTTTGACGGCCTCCGCAACCCTCTTACGCTCGTGAATCAACAGCTTGGAGGGACGGATCGTGGCCGATTCACATGTGGGTGGCGCAACGCCTGCCGACGCTTTGCTGCGACTGGGGAAGTACTTCCACCGCGGTGAGATCTCGGACGATCAGCGGACCCTGCACAAGGTCGGCGGCCGCTCGGCTGATGACTTCTACCGGGACCGCTGGGCACACGACAAGGTCGTGCGCTCGACCCACGGCGTCAACTGCACCGGATCCTGCTCCTGGAAGATCTACGTCAAGGACGGCGTGATCACGTGGGAGTCGCAGCAGACCGACTATCCGTCGGTCGGCGCCGACAAGCCCGAGTACGAGCCGCGCGGCTGCCCACGTGGAGCGTCGTTCTCCTGGTACACGTATTCGCCTGCGCGCGTGCGCTATCCGTACGTCCGCGGTGTGCTGCTGGAGTACTACCGCGAGGCCAAGGAGCGGCTCAAGGACCCGGTGCTGGCGTGGGCCGACATCGTCGAGGATCCAGAGAAGTCGAAGCGCTACAAGAGCGCCCGCGGCAAGGGCGGGTTCGTGCGTGCCGAATGGTGGGAGGCCGCCGAGATCGCCGCGGCCGCCCACGTCCACACCGTCAAGAAGTACGGACCGGACCGCGTGGCCGGCTTCTCACCGATCCCGGCGATGTCGATGGTCAGCCACGCCGTCGGCGCCCGGTTCATCTCGCTGCTCGGCGGGTCCATGCTGTCGTTCTACGACTGGTACGCCGACCTGCCGGTCGCTTCGCCGCAGGTGTTCGGCGACCAGACCGACGTGCCCGAATCAGCCGACTGGTTCGACGCGGGCTACCTGATCATGTGGGGCTCCAACGTCCCCGTCACCCGAACACCCGACGCGCACTACATGACCGAGGCCCGGTACCGCGGCCAGAAGGTGGTCGTGGTGTCGCCGGACTACGCCGACAACACCAAGTTCGCCGACGAGTGGCTTCCGGCCCGCCCCGGCACCGACGCCGCCCTCGCGATGGCGATGGGCCACGTGATCCTCAAAGAGTTCTTCGTCGACAACCAGACGCCGTACTTCACCGAATACGTCAAGAAGTACACCGACCTGCCGTTCCTGGTCACCCTGGTCGAACGCGACGGACGGGTGCTGCCGGGGAAGTTCCTCACCGCGGCCGATCTCGGCGGCGAACATGCGGAAACGGAAGCCGCCGACTCCAAAACGGTCCTGCTGGACCAGGCCGGGCGGCCCGTGGTGCCCAACGGCTCACTCGGGCACCGGTTCACCGCCTCCGGTGAGGGCCGCTGGAACCTCGACCTGCAGGGTGTCCACCCGATGCTGACGCTGCACGGCGACAACGACGGCACAGCGAACGTTGCCCTGCCGCGGTTCGACAGCGACAAGCCGGGCGTGCTGGAACGCGGCGTACCCACCAAAATGGTTGCCGGACACCGCGTGACAACGGTGTTCGACCTGATGCTGGCGCAGTACGGAGTCGCCCGCGACGGGCTGCCCGGGCAGTGGCCTTCCGGTTACGACGACGCCACCGAGCCCTACACACCGGCCTGGCAGGAAACGATCACCGGTGTGCCCGCGCAGGCCGCCGAGCGCATCGCACGGGAGTTCGCCGACAACGCCGAACGTTCCAAGGGCCGGTCGATGATCCTGATGGGCGCGGGCACCAACCACTGGTTCCATTCCGATCAGATCTACCGATCGTTTCTCACGCTGGTCATGCTCACCGGCTGCCAGGGCGTCAACGGTGGCGGCTGGGCACACTATGTCGGCCAAGAGAAATGCCGGCCGGTGACCGGTTGGGCCACACTGGCATTCGGCCTCGACTGGCAGCGGCCGCCGCGGCAGATGCAGGGCACGATCTTCTGGTATCTGGCGACCGATCAGTGGCGCTACGACCCGTTCACCTCAGAGGTGATGGCCTCACCTCTGGCCGAGGGACGCTTCGCCGGCCGCACCGTGGCGGACAGTATCGCGCTGGCCACGCGGCTCGGGTGGATGCCGAGTTACCCGACCTTCAACCGCAACCCGTTGGATCTGGCCGATGAAGCCATCCGGATGAGCAAGGACGCGGCGGAATACGTGGTGGACGGGCTCAAGTCGGGTCATCTGCAGTTCGCCTGCGAGGATCCCGACGCCCCGGAGAACTTCCCGCGGTGCCTCACGGTGTGGCGGTCCAATCTGCTGGGTTCGTCCGCCAAGGGCAACGAGTACTTCCTCAAACATCTTCTCGGCACCGACTCCGCGGTGGCCGCGCGCGACGAGGACGGCATCCGCCCCCAGGAGGTGCGCTGGCGCGACGAGGCACCGGTAGGCAAGCTCGACCTGTTGCTGTCGCTGGATTTCCGCAACACCAGCACCACGTTGTTCTCCGACATCGTCCTGCCCGCCGCGACCTGGTACGAGAAACACGACCTGTCGAGCACCGACATGCACCCGTTCGTACATGCCTTCTCGCCGGCGATCTCGCCGCCGTGGGAGACCAAGACCGACTTCGACGCGTTTCACCGCATCGCCCGCGGTTTCTCGTGGTTGGCCGAAAAGCACCTGGGGAAGCGCAAAGACATCGTGGCGATGCCGCTGCAGCATGACAGCGCCGATGCCACCGCCCAACCCGGCGGTCACGTGCTGGACTGGCGAGCCGGCGAGTGTGAACCGATTCCCGGCAAGACCATGCCCCGGCTCATCACGGTGGACCGCGACTATCCGGCGATCGCCGAGAAGATGGCCGCGCTCGGGCCGATGGTGGAAACCGTCGGACTCACCACCAAGGGGGTGACCACCCATCCCGATGAGGAGGTCGAGTACCTGCGCGGGATCAACGGCGCGGTGGTCAGCGGTGTGGCGATCGGACGCCCCTCGCTGGCCAAGGACACCCACGCCGCCGAGGCCATCCTCGCGCTCTCGGGCACCACGAACGGGCGCTTGGCCGTCGAAGGCTTCGAAGCGCTGGAACGGCGAACCGGAACCGAACTGGTTGACCTGGCCAAGGAGAACGAAGGCAAGCGAATCACGTTCGCCGACACCCAGGCCCGACCGGTGCCCGTCAACACCTCGCCGGAATGGTCCGGCTCGGAGACCGGTGGCCGGCGCTACTCCCCCTTCACCATCAACACCGAACGGCTGAAGCCCTGGCACACGTTGACCGGCCGCCAGCATTTCTATCTGGATCATGACTGGATGAGTGAACTCGGCGAGCAGCTGCCGACGTTCCGGCCGCCGCTGGACATGACCGCGTTGTTCGACGAACCCGCCGTCGGCGACACCGCGGGAGGCATCACGGTGCGGTACCTGACCCCGCACTCCAAATGGTCGATTCACTCTGCCTATCAGGACAACCTGTACATGCTCACGCTTTCGCGTGGCGGCCAGTGCATCTGGATGTCGGACGTCGATGCCGCCAAGATCGGGGTCAAGGACAACGACTGGATCGAGTGCACCAACCGCAACGGCGTGGTGAACGCCCGCGCGATCGTCAGCCACCGTATGCCCGAGGGCCTGGTGTTCATGTATCACGCCCAGGACAAAGCGGTCGACGTGCCGCGCACCGAGAAGAACGGGAAGCGCGGCGGCATCCACAACGCGCTGACCCGCATCATGATCAAGCCCACCCATCTGATCGGCGGGTACGCGCAACAGTCCTTCGCCCTGAACTACCACGGGCCCACCGGAAACCAACGCGACGAGGTCACCACGATTCGTCGTCGCTCGCAGGAAGTGGAGTACTGACGCATGACCGGACACAAAGCTTGCGGAGTGGACCAATGAGGGTGATGGCGCAGCTTGCGATGGTGATGAACCTCGACAAGTGCATCGGCTGCCACACCTGCAGCGTCACGTGCAAGCAGGCCTGGACCAACCGCAGCGGTGTGGAGTACGTGTGGTTCAACAACGTGGAAACCCGCCCCGGACAAGGCTATCCACGCCAATACCAGGATCAGGAGAAGTGGAAGGGCGGCTGGACGCTCAACAAGCGCGGCAAGCTGACCCTGAAGTCGGGCTCCCGGTTCAAGCGGCTACTGAACATCTTCGCCAACCCTGACCTGCCCACGGTGTCGGACTACTACGACCCGTGGACGTACGACTACGAGAACCTGCTGTCGGCGCCGGCCATGGACACCACGCCGGTGGCACGGCCCAAATCCCTGATCACCGGCCGGGACACCAAGGTCACCTGGGGTGCCAACTGGGATGACGATCTGGGTGGCGGGCCGGAGCAGGTGGGCCGGGACCCGTTGCTGGCCAAAGTTGCCGAAGTATCCGAGAAGGTCAAGCTCGAGTTCGAGCAGACGTTCATGTTCTACCTGCCGCGGATCTGCGAGCACTGCCTCAACCCGGCCTGCGCCGCGGCGTGCCCCTCCGGCGCGATCTACAAGCGCTCCGAAGACGGCATCGTGCTGGTGGATCAGGACAAGTGCCGAGGCTGGCGGCAGTGCGTCACCGGGTGCCCGTACAAGAAGATCTACTTCAACCACAAGACCGGCAAGGCCGAGAAGTGCACGTTCTGCTATCCCCGCGTCGAGGTCGGTATTCCCACCGTGTGTTCGGAGACCTGCGTCGGGAGGCTCCGCTACATCGGCGTGATGCTGTACGACGCGGACGCGGTGCTCGAGGCAGCATCGGTCACCGACGACAAGGACCTCTACCCGTCACAGCTCGGGGTGTTCCTCAACCCGCACGATCCACGGGTGGTCGCCGAAGCCGAACGGGCCGGCATCTCCCCGGAATGGATTGAAGCGGCCCAGAATTCACCGGTGTACCGGCTGATCGTCGACTATCAGGTGGCCCTGCCCCTGCATCCGGAGTACCGGACCATGCCGATGGTCTGGTACGTGCCGCCACTGTCACCGGTGGTGGACATTCTCAAGGAGACCGGTCACGACGGCGAGAACAAGAACAACCTGTTCGGCGCCATCGACACGCTGCGGATCCCGATCGAATACCTCGCCGAGTTGTTCACCGCCGGCGAGGTGGGCCCGGTGCGAGCCTCGCTGCAGCGGCTGGCGGCCATGCGGGCCTACATGCGGTCGGCCAATCTCGGCGAAGAGTTCGACGAGACCATCCCGGAATCGGTGCGCTTGAGCGGCGAGGAGATCGAGGCGATGTACCGGCTGCTGGCGATCGCGAAATACCAGGACCGCTACGTCATCCCGACCGGGGCCGGCTCCGATGCGCACCGCCTCGACGCGATTGCCACCGGTTGCAGCCTGGACGGCGACGGCGGGCCCGGAATGACCGCATACGACACCATGGTGGACAAGTTCCATCTGACCAACACCAACGATGCTGTTCCGCAAGGTGATCCGACGCGGGTCAACCTGCTCAACTGGGACGGCCGGAGCACAGACGGGCTGTTGCCGACCACATGAAGCTACTTACTCTCGGCCGCAGAACAGGTACGGGCTCCGCTTTGTCCGAGCGCCAGCAGCGTCTGGTGTGGCGCATCACGGCGCTGTTGCTCGACTATCCGACGGCCGAAACCGCCGATCTCGTCGACCAACTGGACGCTGTCACAGCCGAACTGCCGGATTCGGTGCGGGCGCCGCTGACAGAATTCCTGCGTCAGTTCGGTGAAACGGACCCGATGCAGCGTGCGTCGAACTATGTCGAGACGTTCGACATGCAGCGGCGCAGCAGCCTGCATCTCACCTACTACGCCTACGGGGACACCCGCAAGCGCGGCATGGCCTTGTTGCGGTTCAAGCACGCCTACCGCCAGGCCAGCATCGACATCGGGGACTCAGAGCTTCCCGACTATCTGCCCATGGTGCTGGAGTTCGCGGCGACCGTCGACCAGGTGCAGGGTGAGCGGCTACTGGCCGAGCATGTCCCCGTGCTCGAACTGCTGCGACTCTCACTGCAGGACAACGACTCCTACTACACCGGGCTGCTGGCCGCGGTCCTGGCCACGCTTCCGCCGGTGAACAGTGCCGACCGCCGGCGGATCGCCCAGCTCGCCGCCGAGGGGCCGCCCGACGAGGATGTCGGCCTCGACCCGTTCGCGATGGACCCGATGACGATGGATCCCACTGGTCAGGGGGCAAGGCGATGAGCAACGTGTTGTGGGTGACCCTTCCGTACATCGCCTTCACCTCTTTCATACTCGGACACATCTGGCGCTACAAGAACGACCAGTTCGGGTGGACCACAAGGTCTTCGCAGATCTATGAGAGCCGACTGCTGCGGCTGGGAAGCCCGCTGTTCCATTTCGGCATGCTCGGCGTCGTGGGCGGGCACGTCGTAGGGCTGCTGATCCCGCAGTCGTGGACCGCGGCGGTGGGTATCTCGGAGCATGTCTACCACCTCATGTCGGTGAGCCTGGGTTCGCTGGCCGGTCTGGCCGTCATCGCCGGGGTGGGCATCCTGCTCTACCGCCGGGTCACCGTCCCGGAAGTGCGCACAGTGACCACGTTCAACGACAAGGTGATGTACCTGCTGTTGGTTGGTGCCCTGGTGACCGGAATGCTGAACACGCTGACCAACGTGTTCTCGACGTACAACTACCGCGAAACCGTGTCGCCGTGGTTCCGCAGCTTGTTCACGCTGCATCCGGCACCGGAGCTGATGGCCGAATCCCCGTGGACGTTCCAGGCGCATGTCCTGATAGTGGTTGCCTTGCTCGGCTTCTGGCCCTACACCCGGTTGGTGCACATGTTCAGCGCGCCCATCGGTTATATGTTCCGCCCCTTTGTGGTCTACCGCAGCCGCGACCCGCAGCGGGCCGGCAAGAACCGCTACGCCAAGGCGTGGGTGACGCCGCAGGCACCACCCCCGCGCAACCGTTGGGTGTGAGCCTTCCCTGACGCGCAGACGCAAATGTCCCCCAAACCGGCTGGTTTGGGGGACATTTGCGTCTGTTGGTGGAGAGACTAGAGGCGCTCGATGATCGTCACGTTGGCGGTGCCGCCGCCCTCGCACATCGTCTGCAGACCGTAGCGACCGCCCGTGCGCTCCAGGGTGTTGAGCATGGTGGTGAACAGCTTGGCGCCGGTGGCTCCCAGCGGGTGCCCCAGGGCGATCGCGCCACCGCTCGGGTTGACCTTGGCCGGGTCGGCCTTGGTCTCCTTGAGCCAGGCCAGCACGACGGGCGCGAAGGCCTCGTTGATCTCGACGGTGTCGATGTCATCGATCGACAGGCCGGTCTTCTCCAGCGCGTACTGGGTGGCCGGGATGGGGCCGGTCAGCATCATCACCGGATCGTCGCCACGCGCGCTGATGTGGTGGATGCGGGCACGCGGCTTCAGCTTGTACTTGTTGATCGCCTCCTCGGAGGCCAACAGGACCGCCGCCGCACCATCGGAGATCTGGCTCGCCAGTGCGGCGGTCAGTCGGCCACCCTCGACCAACGGCTTGAGCGACGCCAGCTTCTCCAGCGTCGACTCGCGCGGGCCCTCGTCGACGCCGAAGTCACCGACCGGGACGATCTCGTTGTCGAAGTGTCCGGCCCGGATCGCGGCGAACGCGCGCTGGTGGCTGTTGTAGGCGAACTGCTCCATCTCCTCGCGAGAGATGTCCCACTTCTCGGCGATCATCTCCGAGCCGCGGAACTGCGAGATCTCCTGGTCGCCGTAGCGGTGCAGCCAGTTCTTGGATTCGTTTGTGGGTGAGGTGAATCCGAACTCCTTGCCGACCACCATGGCCGACGAGATCGGGATCCAGCTCATGTTCTGCATACCGCCGGCCAGGATCAGGTCAGCGGTGCCGGACATGATTGCCTGCGCGCCGAAGGAGATGGCCTGCTGGCTGGAACCGCACTGTCGGTCGACGGTGACGCCGGGGACGGCCTCGGGGTAGCCGGCGGCCAGCCAGGTCAGGCGGCCGATGTTGCCGGCCTGCCCGCCGATGGCGTCGACGCAGCCGACGATGACGTCGTCGACCGCACCCGGGTCGACGTCATTGCGGTCGAAGATGGCGCGGAACGCGTGCACGCCGAGATCGATCGGGTGCACCTCTGCCAGCGAGCCATTCTTCTTCCCGACCGGCGTACGCACTGCGTCGACGATGTATGCCTCAGGCATTGTTTGTCTCCTTTGACAGGGTGATTCCGCCGAGAACTACGGCGAGGTACTGGCGGCCGACCTGCTCGGCCGTGAGTGGTCCGCCCGGTTGATACCAGCGGACCGAGACCCAGGTGGTGTCGCGGATGAACCGGTACACCAGGTCGACGTCCAGGTCGGGGCGGAAGGAGCCGTCGGCCATGCCCTGCTCCAGGATGTCCAGCCACATCCTGCGCTGCTCTTTGTTGCGCTCATCGACGAAGCCGAACTGCGGCAGCGAGGACAGCCGCTTGGCCTCGTCCTGGTAGATCACAACCTGCGCATGCCGGTGCTCGATGGCCTCGAACGAGGTCATGAACAATCCGGTGAGCCGCCCCAGCGGGGTGGACTCCTGATCCAGGATCTGCTCGTATCGGGCGAACAACCAGTCGAGGAAGTCCTTGAGCACTTCCTCGACCATCTGCTCTTTGGACTTGAAGTGGTGGTACAGGCTGCCCGACAGGATTCCCGCGGAGTCGGCGATATCGCGGACTGTCGTCGCCTTCAGGCCGCGTTCGGCAAACATGGTCGCGGCCAGGTCCAGAAGCTCGTCACGTCTGCTTGCCGGCTGGGCGGGGGTATCCGGCTCCATCGACACAGCATAGCAACCAAGCGCTTGCTAGGTCACGTGCATACGAGAAAACGGGCCCCCGCCAAGGAGCCCGCCAGTTCTCATCGGGATCACGCAGGCTGGGGCACACCCCCGGCCACCGCAACGGCGGCGCCACCGTCCGCCACAACTGACGCCACCTCTTCACCCCGTCGAACGCTACGCCGAGACAACGCCACAGACAGCGCAGTCGCCGCGACCAGCACCGCCAACGCCACCGCACCAGCCGCCACTGACGTCGGCCAGACCCCGTTGAGCAGCAGAACCGCCGACAGGCTGCAGGTCGGGATGCCGAGCAGAATGAGGAACCAACCGGTGAAATGCCCCAGGTCGAGCCGGGCCGCCTTCGTCACACCGAGCCCCAACAACACGAAGAACAACGTCCACATGATCGCCCACGTGGCCCAGATGACGGCGAACACCGGATCGGTCTCCACGCTCTTGATCGCGTAGTACGCCGCGATCACCGCGACGAACGTGCTGTACCAACCGAATCCGCGCGGATCGATGTCGAAGATCTGGATGAACGCGAACCACAGATACGTGAATCCGAACAGATAACTAGGCCACGTGGCGTTGACGACGCCGGGATCGCCGCCCGCCTGCACGAGAACCAGCGTCGGCAGAACCACCTGGGCCGCACCGACGAACAGGTTCAGCGGCGCGGCACCCCGCCCACTGACCAACCCAACAGAGACCAGTCCGTTGACGAACAGCGCCACGCCGACGAGAAGCAGCCCGACGTTCCCCATCAGCGGGCGATCCATTCCACGAACTGGTCCGACGTGATGACCGGTGCGAAGAAGTTGTTGATCCGCTCGAACGCTGCCCGCTCCTGGTCAGGATGCGCCGCACCGGTCGCATCGCCGATCACGATGGGCAACAGACCGTGATCGCGCGCCGCGCGGGCGTTGCCCTCCACGCACCAATCGAGATGGATCCCGGTGAGCACCAACACCTCGACCCGCTGCCGGCTCAACGCGCCGGGCAGGTCCGTGCCGACGAACGCCGTTTGCAGTGCTTTCTCGTACAGCTCGTTGTCGCCGGGCTCGACCAGGTCGCGCAGTTCTCCGACAAGTTCGTTGTCCCAGGCGATCTGCTCGGGCGTGGCGTCGATGTGTCCGGTCCAGCCGTCGTACTGCACCCGGTCGAAATCCGTCTTCGGGTAGTCATCGCGGAACACCGAGAACCCGATCCAGTTGAACGAGACGAAGTTCGGGGCCGAACGCGCCGCCTTCGCCACCTTCACCGTCGCCTCAAGGCTGCCGCGGAACGCGTGCCCTTCCGCGTACTGAACCCCGCCCGGCTTGTACAGCGAGTTGGACTGGCTGATCGACAGGAACGCAGCGGGCCGGGACAGGATCTCCCGGAAGTTCAGGCCCTCCCACTGCTTGGCGAGCGGCGGGATGGCGGCGCGGTTGTCGGCCGGATGGCCGAGCTCCTTTGGATCGAGCGCGATCGGTTCCAGCGGAGTGGTTCGAGAGGAGCCCTCGACGGAGAGTGCGGTCACACGGCATACCTTCGGCCCACGGCAGCCGGCCCGACAGTCTTTGAATCGGCGCGATTCTGGGCGGCCTACCGGTAGTCGTAGGACCAGTACGCCGAGCAATACTCCGGCAGATCAGTCACCGCAGGGCGATCCGCGCGTGCGCGCGACAGATTGAACAGATACCACGGGTCGGCGTGCGGTCCATCGGAGCGCACGCACGCGCGGATGTGTCCGGGCAGCCGGTGTAGTGCGGGATCGATGTCCGATGACAACCGGGACAGGTACTCGGCGTCGAGTTCACCGGTCTGCTCGAAGCGGTCGATATTGCGGTCGGCCACGAGGCGCTCGGGATTGAGCGCTGCCAACCCCAACAACGCCACCACCCCGGCGACCAGCACCGCATGGGGCAGCCACCGCCCCGACATCCGAATCCCCGTCAGTGCGACAAGAAGGAACACCACGCCCAGCCACAGTTCGATGGTCACCACCATCACCCGGTCGGTGCTGAAGCCGTAAGCCTGCTGATACAGCCACATTCGGTGGATCGCCGAAACCACGACGACAACCGATGTGGCACAGAGGATTCCGACAAGCACACGCAGCAAGCGGCGGTCGGTCACGCCGACCCGGCCGGCCACCCGGATCACCGCACCCAGCACCAGCAGGGTCAGCCCCGACACCCACAGCAGCTGCCAGAATCCCTGCCTGGCGTACTCGGCGTAGGTCAGCCCTTCGGTTTCCAGCACATGGGTGTGACCACCGAACAACACCGCGGCCTGCACCACCACGAACGCGATGAACAGCGCGTCGAGCACACCGAGCGGCAGCGCCCACTCCCACCGCGGCACCGGCCGCATCGGTGCGGGTGCCAGCGCATCGAGCCTCGGCGGGAACCGGGTCAGGTAGGCGCCGCCGAGGACGAGGGCCGCGACGATGCCGAAGACCACCACCCGGGCGACGACATCGCCGCCGTCGACGGTGGGTACGAGGCTTCCGGCCAGGTGAGCGAAAGCCGCGTCCGCCGAGGCGAACAGGGCCCCGAACACCAGCGCCAGGACCACGGTGAGGCCGATGACCATGGCGACGCGGCCAGGATTGGCGACGCCCACCCGGTTCGGCAATCCGCGTCGCACCCAACCACTCACGCGGGCCGGCAACAGCCACGGCAGGAAAGGCCCGGCGAACACCGCCGTCCACGTGCGTCCACCGAACAGGGTGCACCAGCCGGTAATCCAGGCCGCCATGATGCAGAGCACGCCCAGCCAGTCGGCGGCCAGCAGCGCGGGCACGGCCAACAACGCCAGGGTGAGCGCGATCCCTGCCCACTCCGTCCGGGTCGGCCTACGCTCGGCGGTTCCGTACACCACGGCGACGACGATCATCCCGATGACGAGGTAGCCGATGCTCAGCACCGACGGCCGCCACAGCGCGGTACCCACCAGGCCGCCGACCACTGCGGCTGTCAGCACCCGGTGTGGCGCCGACGCCAGCGGTGCGATCGGCCACACCCGCCGCGGCCATACCGTCCACCCGGGCTCGCCCGAACTCGGCAACGCCGGCCCGATCAGATACTGCGGAACTCCCGGAAATGTCATCGTCATACCGTGTCCTCCCCCGTCGTCGATTCCGGAATGCCCACCCTGATCCGGCATCCCGCCTCGGTATCCATCACTTCGATGACCCCGCCGTGCAATTCCACTGCCCACCGCGCGATCGCGAGACCAAGCCCGGTTCCACCGTCCGAGGTGGCGCCTCGGGTGAACCGCTCAAAGACCCGCTCCCGCTCGGCGGCCGCGATTCCCGGGCCTTGATCGGCCACCTCGAGTCGCAGCCCCGTCGCACCGCGGGCCGCCAGCACCGTCACATGTCCGTCAGCCGGGCTGTGCCGAATCGCGTTGTCCACCAGGTTGACCACGACCTGGCGCAGTCGTGCCGGGTCCGCGACGGCCTTCAGGTCCGGCGGCGACACCCTGATCACCACGGGCACACCGCCTGCCGAAACCGAGACATGGGCAACGGCCTCGTGCAGGAACTCATCGACGTCGAACCGACTGATCTGCAACGGAAGCGCACCGCCCTCGATGCGGGACAGATCGAGCAGGTTGGTCACCAACTCGCCGAGACGTTCGGTCTGCGACAGCGCCAATCGCATGGTCTGGGCGTCAGGTTCGACCACCCCGTCCACCACGTTCTCCAACACCGCCTGCAACGCGGTGATGGGCGTCCGCAGCTCGTGGGACACGTTGCCGATCAACCCACGCCGGTACTCGTCGGCAGCGCCCAGGTCCGCCGCCATCTGATTGAACGCGACTGCCAGTTGGCCGATTTCGTCGCGGGAGGTGGCACGTACCCGGAGGCTGTAATCACCACGGGCCATGGCCCGCGCGGCCGCGGTCATCTGCCGCAGCGGCGAGGTCATGCCGTGGGCGAGGAACTGAGTCAGGATGAGCGACGTGGCGAGCGCGGCCAGCAGCGCGTACCGGAACTGCCAGCTCGCGCCGATCCAGAACGTGAACGAGGCCAGCAGGATCGCACCTCCGACCAACAGGCCAGTCTTGACCTTGAACGACGCGAACGGGTCCAGCGGCCGGGGTAGCCGATCCCATAACTCGGCGATGACGCTCATCGTGCCCCTCGGCTCTTCGCGCAAGCGCTCATCGTGCCCCTCGGCTCTTCGCGCAAGCGCTCATCGCGGAACCTCGAGGGCGTACCCCACCCCGTGCACCGTCCGGATCAGCTCGGAACCGAGCTTGCGCCGTAGCGCCTTGACGTGACTGTCCACGGTGCGACTCTCGACATCCGAGGTCCAGCCCCAGACATGTTCCAGCAGCGTCTCGCGGGCCACCGCGGCCCGTGGCCGGCCGACGAGGAAAGCCAGCAGGTCGAATTCGGTTCGGGTGAGGTGGATTTCCACGGCGTCGTCGCCGGAGCCCTGGTGAACCCGGCGCTCGGTCAGGTCGATACGGTAATCGCCAACTGACAGCGGCTGATCGGCAATCGCTCGGTCCACGCGGCGCAGCAGTACCCGGACCCGGGCCACCAGTTCACGCATGCTGAACGGCTTGGTCAGATAGTCATCGGCGCCGATTCCCAAACCGATCAGCATGTCGGTCTCATCGGTGCGGGCGGTCAGCATGAGCACCGGCACGACCCGCTCGGCCTGGATGCGCCGGCACACCTCCAGCCCGTCGAAGCCCGGCAACATCACGTCGAGCACCACCAGATCCGGCTGGGACGCCGCGGCGGTTGCCACCGCTGACGGGCCGTCGACGGCGGTCTCGACCTCGAACGCCTCGGCGCGCAGGCGGGTGGCCACCGCGGAAAGGATGGTCGGCTCGTCGTCGACCACCAGGATTCGCTTCACGGATCTGAGCGTAAGCGCTGGTTGTGGTGCTTCCGGGCAGCGATTGTGAAGATCCTGTGGAGACCGTGGCGCGGAATGGAAGCCGAACGAGTCACACAAGCCCCAGTAGCACCGGATTCCTTGAGGTGCCGAAGTGCCCGCCTATGAGCGACAATTCAGCGATAATCGCCCCATACGCCGCATCGACAACTTCTGCCGCAGAGGCCGCCACCACACGCGTCACTCGCGCCTAAACGACCACGCAGGCAACAGTTTTCGGGTTGCCCACCTATGAGCGACAGAGTCGCTCATAGCCGGGCACGTAAGACATGCCGGCCAAAACTACGGCTGGTCCTCAGGCCCGCTGACTCGACACCGAGATGACCTCGCCGGTCAGGTAGCTCGAGTAGTCACTGGCCAGGTAGGCGATGGTGGTGGCGATCTCCCACGGCTCGGCAGCGCGGCCGAACGCCTCGTCCGAGGACAGCCGGTCCAGCAGTGCGGCGTCGGCCGACTTCTCCAGGAACTTGTGCCGCGCGATGCTCGGCGAGACGGCGTTGATCCGCACCCCGTATTCGACAGCTTCGATTGCGCTGCACCGGGTCAGCGCCATGACACCGGCCTTGGCGGCGGCGTAGTGCGACTGCGAGTGCTGCGCACGCCAGCCGAGAACACTGGCGTTGTTGACGATGACGCCACCGTGCTCGACGTCGCGGAAGTACCGCAGGGCCGCACGGGTGGCCCGCATGACCGAGTTCAGCGTGACGTTGAGGACGCGGTCCCACTCGTCGTCGGTCATGTCGACCAGTGGGGTCTCGCCGCCGAGGCCGGCATTGTTCACCAAAACGTCCAGGCGGCCCATCTTTTCGACGGACCGGGCGATGAGCGCGTCGACCGCCTCGGTGGAGGTAACATCGCAGACCACTGCCTCGACCCGGCCCTGGCCGAGTTCGGCCAGCTGATCGCGGGTCTCGTTCAGGCGCCGCTCGTGGTAGTCGGACACCACGACGTCGGCGCCCTCCAGGAGGGCGCGGCGCGCGGTGGAGGAGCCGATGCCGGTACCAGCGGCGGCGGTGACGAGGACGACCTTGCCCTTGAGCAGGCCGTGGCCCTCAACCTCTTTGGGAGCTACGGAGAGATCGCTCATCAGCCTTTTGCCTCTCGGGGTAGACCGAGCACGCGCTCGGCGATGATGTTGCGCTGGATTTCGTTGGACCCGCCGTAGATGGTGTCCGAACGCGAGAACAGGTACAGCCGCTGCCACTCGTCGAACTCACCGTCAGGCAGCGTCAGCCCGGCCGTGCCCTGCACGTCCATGGCGATCTCGCCGAGCTCGCGGTGCCAGTTGGCCCACAACAGCTTCGAAACATTGTCTTGTCCGGGCTGTTCGACATCCATCGTGGCCAGCGCGTAGGAACGCATGGCCTGCAGGCCGGTCCACGACTCGGTCAGCCGCTGACGGATCAGCGGATCGTCGGCTGCACCGGTGCGCTTGGCCAGTTCGACGAGGTTGGAATGCTCACGGGCGTAGCGGATCTGCTGGCCCAGCGTGGAAACGCCGCGCTCGAAGGTCAGCGTTCCCATGGCGACGCGCCAACCGTCGCCGGGCTGACCGACCACGAGCGAGGCCTCGGTGCGGGCGTCGTCGAAGAACACCTCGTTGAACTCGGAGTCACCGGTCAGCTGGATGATGGGGCGGATCTCGACACCCGGCTGATCCAGCGGCACCAGCAGATAGGAAAGGCCGGTGTGCCGCTTGGAGCCCTTCTCCGTGCGGGCCACCACGAAGCACCACTGCGCCCAGTGGGCCAGCGATGTCCAGACCTTCTGGCCATTAATGTGCCACTGCTCGCCCTCCGCATCGAGCTCGGCCGTCGTCGCCACATTGGCCAGGTCACTGCCGGCGTTGGGCTCGGAGTAGCCCTGACTCCACAGCTCGGTGACGTCGAGGATCTTGGGCAGGAACCGCTTCTGCTGCTCGGGGGTGCCGTACTCGATGAGCGTCGGCCCGAGCAGTTCCTCGCCCAGGTGGTTCACCTTGTCCGGCGCGTTGGCGCGGGCGTACTCCTCATAGAAGGCGACGCGGTGCGCAACCGACAGCCCTCGGCCACCGTGCTCCACCGGCCAGCCGAGGCACGTCAATCCCGCCGCGGCGAGATGCTGATTCCACGCCCGTCGCTCTTCGAAGGCTTCGTGTTCACGCCCCGGTCCACCAAGGCCCTTGAGGGCTGCGAATTCGCCAACGAGATTGTCTGCGAGCCACTGCCGGACCTCGGCCCGGAACTCCTGGACCTCTATCACCCCTGTAGGCTAACCTACCAAGCACTTGCTTTGTTAAGGGAGCATCATGACCGGGGCACACCATCCGCTCGCGGGGCCAGATCGCCGTACCGTTCCAGCGGTACTGGACCGGGTTGCCGTGCAGTTTTCCGACCATGAGGCCCTGGTCACGCCTGCCGGCGGAGTCGGCAATCCCGGCGGAGTCCAGCGTCTCACTTACTCGGAACTACGCGCGCATGTGCGCCAAGCCGCCGCGGCGATGATCGATCTCGGCGTCGCACCCGGCGACCGAGTGGCGATCTGGTCGCCCAACACCTGGCACTGGGTGGTCGCCTGCTTGGCCACCCACTACGCCGGCGCACAGATGGTGCCGCTCAACACCCGCTACACCGCGAGCGAGGCCACCGACATCCTGGCCCGCACCGAGGCACCGCTGCTGATCGCCGCGGGTGAATTTCTCGGTTCGGACCGCACCGCCGAACTGGACCGGGACGCGCTGCCCGCGCTCCGGCACATCGTGCGGGTGCCCGTTGAGAAGGAAGAGACCGGCGACGAGTCCTGGGATTCCTTTTTTGCCCGCGGGACCGACCTGGATGCGGTCGACGCCCGCGCCGCCGCGGTACAGCCCGATGATGTCTCCGACATCCTGTTCACCTCCGGCACCACCGGACGGAGCAAGGGTGTGCGGTGTGCACACCGGCAGTCGCTCGACGGATCCGCCGCCTGGGCCGAGTGCGGCCAGGTCACCAGCACCGACCGCTACCTGTGTATCAACCCGTTCTTCCACAACTTCGGTTACAAGGCCGGCATCCTGGCCTGCCTGCAGACCGGCGCGACGCTGTACCCGGTGCTCACCTTCAACCCTGAGCAGGCTCTCAAAACCATTGCCGAGCACCGCATTACCGTGCTCCCCGGCCCGCCGACCATCTTCCAGACCCTGCTGGATCACCCGAAGCGGGCGGAGTACGACCTGTCGTCTCTGCGCTTCTCGGTCACCGGCGCGGCGGTGGTGCCGGTGGTCCTGATCGAGCGGATGCAGTCCGAACTCGACATCGACATCGTGCTGACCGCCTACGGGCTGACGGAGGCGGCCGGATTCGGCACCATGTGCCGTGCTGATGACGACGCCGTGACCGTCGCCAACACGTGCGGACGGCCGATCGCCGATTTCGAACTACGCCTGGACGATTCGGGCGAAGTGCTGCTGCGCGGGCCGAACGTGATGCTCGGCTACCTCGATGACCCGGCCGCGACAGCCGAGGCCATCGACGCCGACGGTTGGCTGCACACCGGCGATATCGGCACGCTCGACGCGCGCGGCAACCTGACCATCACCGATCGCCTCAAGGACATGTTCATCTGCGGCGGGTTCAACGTGTACCCAGCCGAGATCGAGCAGGTGCTGGCCCGATTGGACGGCGTCGCCGAGTCTGCCGTGATCGGCGTTCCCGACGAGCGACTCGGTGAGGTCGGCAAGGCCTACGTGGTGGTCAAGCCCGGCGTGACGCTGGACGAGGCCGCCGTGATCGCCCATACCCGCGAGCATCTCGCGAACTTCAAGGTGCCGCGATCAGTTGAGTTTCTGGATGTGCTGCCGCGAAATCCTGGCGGCAAGGTGATCAAACCGGTGCTGCGCAGCAGAGGGACCCGAGAAGGGGTGCAATGGACCTGAATTTCGACGACGAGACCGAGGCCTTTCGGGCCGAGGTCCGCGAATTCCTGGCGGCCAACCGGGAGTCCTTCCCGACCAAGTCGTACGACACGCTCGAAGGCTTCGAACAGCATCGCCGTTGGGACAAGGTGCTTTTCGACGCCGGACTGTCGGTGATCGCCTGGCCCACAAAGTACGGCGGCCGCGATGCCACGCTGCTGCAGTGGGTGGTGTTCGAGGAGGAGTACTTCCACGCCGGCGCGCCCGGACGGGCCAGCGCCAACGGCACCGCCATGCTGGCGCCGACACTGTTCGCACACGGCACCGAAGAGCAACTTCAGCGCGTGCTGCCGAAAATGGCGAGCGGCGAGGAGATCTGGGCCCAGGCCTGGTCGGAGCCCGAGTCGGGCAGCGACCTGGCCTCGCTGCGCTCGACGGCCACCAAGGTCGACGGCGGCTGGAAGCTCAACGGACAGAAGATCTGGAGCTCGCGGGCGCCGTTCGGTGAGCGCGGCTTCGGCCTGTTCCGGTCCGACCCTGAGGCGCAGCGGCACAAGGGCCTGACCTACTTCATGTTCGACCTCAAGGCGCCCGGGATCACCGTGCGACCGATCGCCCAACTCGGCGGCGACACCGGCTTCGGTGAGATCTTCCTCGACGACGTCTTCGTACCCGACAACGACGTGATCGGCGCCGTGCACGAGGGCTGGCGCGCCGCGATGAGCACGTCGAGCAACGAGCGCGGCATGTCGCTGCGCAGCCCGGCTCGCTTCCTGGCTCCCGCCGAACGGCTTGTCGCGCAGTGGAAGTCGAATCCTGATCCGGTGTTCACCGACCGGGTGGCCGACGCCTGGATCAAGGCCCAGGCCTACCGGCTGCACACCTTCGGCACCGTGACCCGGCTGGCGAACGGCGGTGAGCTGGGTGCCGAGTCCTCGGTGACCAAGGTGTTCTGGTCGGACCTCGACGTCGCCCTGCATCAGACCGCTCTGGACATGCAGGGTCCCGATGCCGAGCTGGTCGATCACTCGACCGAGGGCCTGCTGTTTGCCCTGGGCGGCCCGATCTACGCCGGCACCAACGAAATCCAGCGCAACATCATTGCCGAGAGATTGCTTGGCCTACCGCGTGAATTGGGAGGGAAGCCGAAGTGAACTTCCAGATCGACGAACAGCAGCGCGACTTCGCGGCCAGCATCGACGCGGCGCTCAGTGCCGCCGATGTTCCGGCCGCCGTGCGCGCGTGGGGCGACGGCGACACCGCGCCCGGCCGCAAGGTGTGGGCTCAACTGACCGACCTCGGGGTGACCGCCCTGCTGGTGCCCGAGAAGTACGACGGCATCGAGGCCAGCCCGGTCGATCTGGTCGTGGCCCTGGAACGGCTGGGCTACTGGGCGGTGCCCGGACCGGTCACCGAATCCATCGCCGTGGCACCGATTCTGCTCGCGAACGACGAAAGGGCCACAGGTCTGGCTTCAGGCGAGTTGATCGCAACGGTCGCCATGCCCCCGCAGGCACCGCGCGCGGTCAACGCCGACGTCGCCGGTCTCGTCCTGCTGGCCGCCGACGGACAGGTCGGCGAGGCCACCACGGGAGCCGCGCACGATTCCGTCGACCCGGCCCGAAAGTTGTTCGACGTCACCGCCTCCGGCGACACCCAGGCCGCCGATACGGTGCGGGCCTATGAGTTCGGTGTCCTGGCGACGGCCGCCCAGTTGGTCGGCGCCGGTCAGGCCATGCTGGATCAGTCCGTCGAATACGCCAAGCAGCGCACCCAGTTCGGCCGGATCATCGGCTCGTACCAGGCAATCAAGCACAAGCTGGCCGATGTCCTCATCGCCGTCGAACTGGCCCGTCCGCTGGTCTACGGCGCGGCACTGTCGCTGGCCGAGAACTCACCCGACACCGCTCGCGATATCAGCGCCGCCAAGGTGGCCGCCTCCGACGCCGCGCTGCTGGCCGCCCGCTCGGCGCTGCAGACCCACGGCGCCATCGGGTTCACCCAGGAACACGACTTGTCCCTGTCACTGCTGCGCGTACAGGCGTTGCGCAGTGCCTGGGGCGATCCGACCGCACACCGTCGTCGACTGCTGGAGGCCCTCTGATGAGTGAAGAACGTCAACTGCTGCGCGAAACCGTCGCCGCGCTGGTTGACAAGCACGCCTCGCCGGAGGCCGTGCGCGCGGCCATGGAATCCGACCGCGGCTACGACGAGAAGCTGTGGAGCCTGCTGTGTGAGCAGGTCGGCGCCGCAGCGCTGGTGGTTCCCGAGGAACTCGGCGGCGCCGGAGGCGAACTCGCCGATGCCGCAGTGGTTCTCGAAGAGCTCGGTAAGGCCTTGGTGCCGACTCCGCTGCTCGGCACCACCCTGGCCGAGCTCGCCCTGCTCGCCGTCGACGACCATGAGCCACTCGAGAGCCTTGCCGAAGGCACCTCGATCGGCACCGTGGCCTTCGACCCCGACTACGTCATCAACGGTGATGTGGCCGATGTCGTCATCGCGGCCGACGGCGAGAACCTGACCCGCTGGACCACGTTCACCGCCACCCCCAAAACCACCATGGATCTGACCCGCCGGCTGTCCGCGGTGATCCCCGGTGACACCGTTGTCCTCGGTGCCGATCCCGGCCTCGCCGACACCGCGGCCCTGCTGATGGCCGCCGAACAGATCGGCGCCGCGTCGCGCTGCCTCGACCTCACCGTCGCCTACACCAAGGACCGGGTGCAGTTCGGTCGCGCGATCGGCAGCTTCCAGGCGCTCAAACACCGCATGGCCGACCTTTACGTCAAGGTGTCCTCAGCGCGTGCAGTGGTCAACGACGCCATCGCCGCACCGTCACCCACCACAGCCTCCCTGGCCCGCTACTTCGCCAGCGAGGCGCTGTCGGCGGTGAGCGCCGAGGCCATCCAGCTGCACGGCGGCATCGCCATCACTTGGGAGAGCGACATCCAGCTGTACTTCAAGCGCGCCCACGGCAGTGCTCAGTTGCTCGGACCGCCGCGGGAACATCTGCGCCGGCTCGAAGCTCAAGTGTTCTAGGCGGCCCGCCGCCGTGGTGTTCTAACGTGTCCAGCTTTCGCCGAAACCGCATTCCAGCAGGTGTCTACTCGCACTTTTCCTGCCGGAATGCGGTTTCGGCGGTTGGATCAGCGTTGCTAACCTCACTCCGATGACCGACCACGTCGCACTGCGCGCCGGGATCCCGCCGTTCCACGTCATGGACGTGTGGCTGGCCGCGGCCGAACGCCAGCGCACCCACGGCGACCTCGTCAACCTGTCGGCAGGGCAACCCAGTGCCGGGGCGCCGGCGGCAGTGCGCGATGCCGCCGTCGCCGCACTGAACCACGGCCAGCTCGGCTACACCGTCGCGCTCGGTCTGCCGGAGTTGCGCGCCCAGATCGCCGCGTCGTACCGCAAATACGGCGTCGAGGTCGGCGTCGACGAGGTGGTGCTCACCACCGGCTCCTCCGGCGGATTCCTGCTGACCTTCCTGGCCTGTTTCGATGTCGGCGATCGGGTGGCCATCGCCAGTCCCGGCTACCCCTGTTACCGCAACATCCTCACCGCGCTGGGCTGCGAGGTGGTCGAGATCCCATGCGGGCCCGAGACCCGTTTCCAGCCGACGGTGGCGATGCTCGACGCGCTCGATCCCCCGGTGGCCGGCGTGATCGTCGCCAGCCCGGCCAATCCGACCGGCACCGTCATCCCGCCCGCCGAATTGGCCGCCATCGCCACCTGGTGCGACCACTCCGGCGTCCGGTTGATCAGCGATGAGGTCTACCACGGCCTGGTCTACCCCGGCGCGCCCGCAACCAGCTGCGCGTGGGAAACCTCGCGAAACGCCGTGGTGGTCAACAGCTTCTCGAAGTATTTCGCGATGACCGGCTGGCGGCTGGGCTGGCTCCTGGTGCCCACCGAGTTGCAGCGCGCGGTCGACCGGCTCACCGGCAACTTCACCATCTGCCCGCCGGCCTTGGCCCAGCATGCGGCGGTGGCCGCGTTCACCCCGGAGGCGCTGGCCGAGGCCGACGGTCTGCTGTCGCACTACGCCGACAACCGCACGCTGCTGCTCGACGGGCTCCGCGGCATCGGCATCGACCGCCTGGCGCCGACCGACGGCGCGTTCTACGTGTACGCCGACGTCAGCGACCACACCGAGGATTCCTTGGTCTGGTGCTCGAAGCTGTTGGCCGACACCGGCGTTGCCATCGCTCCCGGCATCGACTTCGACACCGTGCGCGGCGGCTCCTATGTCCGGCTGTCCTTCGCCGGCCCGACCAGTGACATCGAAGAGGCGCTGCGCCGCATCGGTGCCTGGTTGCAGTAGATCGACTCTGCGGTGAGGGCGTTGTCCACTCGCACTTTCACGCCCTGAGCGCAGAGTCAGCCCTTTGGACGCTGCGTGGCGTACCAGTCGAGCAGGTCCGGGTTGTCGACGGCGCTGCGCTCGACCACCTTGGCCGCATCCGCCCCCTGGAACAGCTTCTTGATCGGCACTTCGAGCTTCTTGCCCGTGCGAGTGTGCGGAACGCCCGGTGCCACAATGATGTCGTCGGGCACGTGCCGCGGCGACACCTCGGTGCGGATAGTCTGAATGATCTTGTCCCGCACAGCATCCGTGAGCTCGATGCCCTCGGCGGGCACCACGAACAACGGCATCCAGTATCCGCCGTCGGGTTGTTCGGCCCCGATCACCAGCGCCTCGGCGATCTCGGGCAGCCGCTCCACCGCCTGGTAGATGTCGGCGCTGCCCATGCGGATGCCGTTGCGGTTCAGCGTGGAGTCCGACCGGCCGTGCACGACGATGCTGTCGTGGTCGGTGATGGTGATCCAGTCACCGTGACGCCACACGCCGGGGAACATCTCGAAATATGCGGCGCGGTACCGGGATCCGTCCGGGTCGTTCCAAAACGCGATCGGCATCGACGGCAGCGGCTTGGTGATCACCAACTCCCCGACCTCGCCACGCACAGGCCTGCCCGACTCGTCCCACGCATCCACCGCCGCTCCCAGGTAACGAGTGGACAACTCGCCCGGCCACACCGGCACCGTCGGCGCGCCGCCGATGAACGCCGAGACCACGTCGGTGCCGCCACTCAAGGAGGAGACCTGGACCCGCTCGCCGACGTTGTCGCGCAGCCACAGCGCCGACGAGGGCGGAAGCGAGGATCCGGTGATGCCCACGGTTTTGAGTGCCGACAGGTCATGCTCTTCGCGGGGTACCGCACCGGCCTTGGCGCAGGCCAATACATAGCCGGGGCTGGTGCCCAGCACCGTCGCATGGACGGTGGCCGCGATGTGCCACAGCGCGTCGGCCGTCGGATAGGTGGGGCTGCCCTCGTAGCAGACGATGGTGGCCCCGACCAGCAGCCCGGCCACCTGGAAGTTCCACATCATCCAGCTCGGGCTGGTGTACCAGAAGAAGGTGTCCGCACCGCCGATGTCGGACTGCAGCGACACCGCCTTGAGGTGTTCGAGCAGCACGCCGCCGTGGCCGTGCATGATGCCCTTGGGCAACCCCGTGGTGCCGGAGGAGTACAGCACCCACAGCGGATGATCGAAATCCACCGGCGTGGTGGACAACTCGGCCTTGCCCGTCGTGGCCGAATCCCAGTCCAGCCAGTCTTCGCGGGCCGCTCCCAGTCGCGACACCAGCACCGAAGCCTTCAACGAGGGCAGGCCGTCACGCACGGCGGCGATGTCGGCACTCTTGTCGTGCGACTTGCCGCCGAACTGATATCCGTCCGCGGTCACCAGCACGATCGGTTCCAACTGGCCGAGCCGGTCCAGGGCGGCTTTGGCGGTGTAGTCCTGCCCGCATGCACTCCAGACCGCGCCGATGCTCGCGGTCGCCAGGAACGCGATGATGGCCTCGGCGATGTTCGGCAGATAGCCGACCACCCGATCCCCCGGCTCGACACCGAGCGATCGCAGGGTGTGCGCGAAAGCCGCGGTACGGCGCAACAATTCGGACCAGGACAGCTCCGTGACGGCCCCGCCCTCGGCGACGGTGAGGATGGCCGGCCGATCGGTCCGGGCCTGCCTGGCCACCTGGTCGACATAGTTGAGGCGCGCCCCGGGGAACCACCGCACACCCGGCATCTCGTCACCGGTGAGCACCGCTTCGGGCCGCTCACCCAGATCGAAGTAATCCCACAATGCGCCCCAGAACGCCGCCGGATCGTCGACCGACCACTGCCACAGGTGCTGATAGTCCGGCGCGCTGATCCCGGTGCGGGCTTCGACGAACCGGGCGAAATCGGTGACCCGGGCGGCTTCGGTACCTTCCGGCGTCGGCTCCCATTGCGGTTGACTCATCTAGCGCTCCACCCACCATCCATCGTGTACGACGCCCCGGTCACCATCCGGGCGTTCGGGGACGCCAGCCAACCTACCAACGCACCAACCTCTTCCGGCTCCACCAATTGTTTGACGGCGCTTTCTTTCAGCAACACCTCGGCGAGCACGTCCTGCTCCGGAATGGCGTGGATGCGGGCCTGATCGGCGATCTGCTTGGTCACCAGCGGGGTCCGCACATAGCCAGGGTTGACGCAGTTGCTGGTCACCCCGTGCGGGCCGCCTTCCAGCGCGGTCACCTTGGACAGGCCCTCCAGCGCATGCTTGGCGGTGACGTAGCCGGACTTAAACTCCGAGGCGCGCAAGCCGTGCACCGACGAGATGTTGACGACGCGGCCGAACCCCTGCGAGTACATGTGCGGCAGGGCGGCGCGGATCAACAGGAACGGCACCTCGACCATCAACGCCAGCAGCATCCGGAACCGCTCGGGGGGAAATTCCTCGATCGGGTGGATGCTCTGCACCCCGGCGTTGTTCACCAGGATGTCGCAGTCCAGCTTCAGGGTTTCCAGTGCCGAGACGTCGAGAAGGTCTACCGCCCAGGCTTTTCCGTCGATCTCGCGGGCGACGGCCTCAGCCCCGGACGCATCGATGTCGGCCACGGTGACCACCGCGCCGAGGTTCGCCAGCTCGCGTGCACATGCCGCACCGATCCCGCTGGCGGCACCGGTGACCAGGGCGCTGCAGCCGGCAAGATCACTCATACCGCGGCCCGTTTCAGGTCAGCGGCATCGATGTCGGCCAGGTCCACACCCTTGGTCTCGCGGGTGAACGCCAGCGCGATCAGCGTGACCAGCGCGGCCACCGCGAGGTACACCGCGATCGGCACCGAGGAGTTGTAGGTCTTCAACAACCACACGGCGATGATCGGCGCCAGCGAGCCGGCGACAATCGAGGTCACCTGATAACCAAGGGAGACACCCGAATAGCGCATCCGGGTCGGAAACATCTCGGACATCAGCGCGGGCTGCGGCGCATACATGAGGGCGTGGATCACCAGGCCCAGCGTGATGGCCGCGGTCACCGGCAGATACTGACCGCTGTCCATCATCGGGTAGGCGAAGAAGCCCCAGCAGACCGCGCCGACGGCACCGAGGAAGTACACCGGGCGGCGGCCGTAACGGTCAGAAAGGGTCCCCACTATCGGGATGGCCACCAGGTGCACCGTGTGCGCGACGAGCAGCCACCACAGGATGTCGCTGGTGTCGGAGTGCACGTGCTCCTTGAGATAGGTGATCGAGAACGTGACCACCAGGTAGTACATGATGTTCTCGCCGAATCGCAGGCCCATCGCGGTGAACACCCCGCGCGGATAACGTTTGAGCACCTCGATCGCGCTGAACGAGCTCGCCTTGATCTGTTCGGCTTCCTGTTGGGCCGCAACGAAAATCGGGGCGTCGGTGACCTTGGTGCGGATGTAGTAGCCGATCAGCACCACCACCGCTGACAGCCAGAAGGCCACACGCCAGCCCCACGACAGGAACGCGTCGGCGCTGAGCAGCCCATTGAGCAGCAGCAACACCACGGTGGCCAGCATGTTGCCGACCGGGACACCGGCTTGCGGCCAGCTCGCCCAGAAACCACGCGACTGGTTCGGGCTGTGCTCGGCCACCAACAGCACCGCGCCACCCCACTCTCCGCCCACGGCGAAGCCCTGCACGAAGCGCAGGACCACCAGCAGCACGGGTGCCAGGTAGCCGATCTGACCGAAGGTGGGCAGACAGCCCATCAGGAACGTGGCGAGGCCGACGAGCACGAGGCTGAACTGAAGCAGCTTCTTGCGACCCAACTTGTCGCCGTAGTGACCGAACACGATGCCGCCGAGCGGGCGGGCCAGGAAGCCGATCGCGTACGTGCCGAAGGCTGCCATGATGGCGTCCAACTCATTGCCGCCCTGCGGGAAGAACAACTTGTTGAAGACCAGTGTGGCGGCGGTTCCGTAGAGGAAGAACTCGTACCACTCGACCACGGTGCCTGCCATCGAGGCGGCGACGACGCGGCGCAGGCCGGTCAGATTGGGCGCGCTCATCCGCGGCTCTCCTTGTGACATGGCACTGTGATGCCCCTTACAGCTTTGGTGAGTATTCATGCACGCCGAACGGTCCGCAATGGGTAAATCCGCACTATCAGTCTGCGAAAATGCAGAAATGGACGGTGCGCAAAGGCCCACCCGCCCCAGCGCGGACGACCTGCTGGTTCTGCTGGCCGTCGGCCGCTCCGGCCGCTACACCGCGGCGGCCGATGAGCTGGGCATCAACCACACCACGATCTCGCGGCGCATCGCTGCTCTCGAGCAGGCCATCGGGGGCCGGGTACTGACGCGGGCGGGCGGCGGGTGGGAACTCACAGACCTCGGCCGCGAGGCGCTGGCCGCTGCCGAAACCGTCGAGACCGCGGTGTCCACCCTTGCCGCCACCGGCACCCGGCAACTCGAAGGCGTGGTGCGGATCTCGGCGACCGACGGTTTCAGCGCCTACATCGCCGCGCCCGCCGCAGCCCAGGTGCAGCGTCGGCATCCGCGCCTGACCGTCGAGATCGTGACCGCCACCCGCAGGGCCTCCCAACAGCGTTCGAGCCTGGACCTCGAGATCGTCGTGGGCGCACCCCAGGTGCGGCGTGCCGAGGCGATCCGCCTCGGCGACTACTGCCTGGGCCTCTACGGCGCGCAGTCCTATCTGGCCGAACACGGGGCCCCGGACAGCATCGCGGACCTGGCCCGATTTCCGCTGGTGTACTTCATCGACTCGATGTTGCAAGTCGACGACCTCGACATGGCCGCGAGTTTCGCACCGGCCATGCGTGAATCGGTGACCTCCACCAACGTGTTCGTCCACGTCGAGGCGACGCGAGCCGCCGCGGGTCTGGGGCTGCTGCCGTGTTTCATGGCCGACCGGCACGAGGATCTGGTGCGGGTTCTGCCCGCCGAACTCACGGTTCGGCTGGGCTACTGGCTGGTGGCCAGGGCCGAGACGCTGCGCCGGCCGGTGGTGGCGGCTGTCGTCGAGGCGATCCAGGACCGGATGGCCGACCAACAGGATGTCCTGCTCGGAAACCTCGCCGCATCATGATGCGCGCGTGCCTGATGCCATGTTGCGTAGGTAGGCGTTCGACTGATGCGCCGGCCGAGCCAAATCCTTGCGGTCGTGCCCCGATATTGCTGCAGTGAGTGGTATGCCATTCATCGAGCACGACCGCGGACGGGCCTATTACCGGCACTGGGCGGTACCCGGGCCCCGCGCGGCCGTCGTCTTCCTGCACGGCTTCGGTGAGCACACCGGGGTCTATCACCGGTACGGATTCGCGCTCAACGCCGCCGGCATCGACCTGTGGGCAGTCGACCAGTTCGGCCATGGCCTGACCCCGGGCACCCGAGGCGATTTCGGCTCGATCGAGGACAGCTCGGCGCTGGCCGAGGCACTCACCGCCGTCGCCGAGCACGAGACGCCCGGCATACCGCTGGTGGCACAAGGACATTCGTTCGGTTCGGTGGTGACCTTGTTCCGGCTACTCGGCGAGCCCGACCGGTACCGCGCCGGGGTCATCTCCGGCGCCCCACTGGTGCCGATCCCCGAAATGCTGGACAGGGACACATCATTGGATCTGGACCCCAGCTGGCTCTCGTCCGATCCGTTCTACCTGGACGCCCTGGAGAACGACCCGCTGGCGTTCGTCGACGCCGACGGCGCCGCGCTCACCCGCGAGCTGGACCGCGCGTGGGATCGATTCGGTGCCGAGCTGCCGACGCTCACGGTGCCCACCCTGGCCCTGCACGGCTCGGCCGATGTGATCGCCCCCGCCGGGGCGGTGAAGGCCTACGCCGACGAGGTAGACCCGTTGCAGTTCAAGGAGTTTCCCGGCGGCCGCCATGACATCCTCAACGAGTCGGTGCACCGGGACGTGGCCGCGGCCATCGTCGAGTTCATCGACGCGCAGATCGGCTAGCGCCGAGCGTCGTACCCTGCCGTGAGCCAGTACACGGTCCGGTCGAGGCTCGGCAGGATCTCGGTGATGGCGATCTCACCGGCGGTGAACCGGCCGACCAGGCCGAACACCAGGCTGGTCACGATGGTGTCGAGATCGTGCACGAATGTCTCGTCGACCCCGGTCAGGATGGACAGACCCGTGGGCACGACCGTGTCGAGGCCTCTGCGCACCAGGCGCTCACCGCCGGGTGCGGCCCTGGCCCGCGAGTACGCCCTGAGCATGTCGGGGTGCTTCTCCCACGGTTCGAAAATGGTGCGGAACATCCGCATCAGCGCCTCATAGAGGGACTCATCCGGCTCACGCACCTGCCCGGTCATGGCCAGCCCCGAATACCGGTTCTCCGCCATCCAGGAGTCCAGCGCGGCCAGGATCAACTCGTCGCGGGTGGAATAGCGCTTGTAGATCGTGGCCAGTGAGGTCTTGGCCCGGCGCGCCACCTCCCGCAATTGGACCGCGTCGTAGCCCTCGGTCTCGAGGAGTTCGACGACGATGTCGAGGATCCGATCACGTTCTTCTGCCACTTTGAGAACACCCTTGCCGCCGGAGAGTAACCAGGTTACCGTACCGCTGTAACACGGTTACAGCCATTCGGCGGAGTGAGGATCAATGGGAAATCTGGACGGAAAAGTCGCCTTCATCACCGGGGTGGCCCGGGGTCAGGGCCGAAGCCACGCGGTGGCGCTCGCCAAGGAAGGCGCGGCCATCATCGGTGTCGACATCTGCGCCGGCATCGCCTCCAACCCGTACCCGATGGCCAGCCGCGCCGAACTCGACGAGACGGTCGCACTCGTCGAAGCCGCGGGCGGCAAGATGATCGGCACAGTCGCCGATGTCCGCGACTTCCACGCACTCAAGGACGCACTCGACGCGGGTGTCGAGCAGTTCGGACGCCTCGACATCGTGCTCGCCAACGCCGGCGTGGCCCCCACCGCGTTTCGGGAAGTGACCATCGAAGAAGACCTCGAGATGTGGACCGATGCGGTCGGCGTCAACCTCGTCGGCTCTTTCCACACCGCCAAGGCGGCCATCCCCCATCTGATCGAGGGCGGACGCGGTGGATCCATCGTCTTCACCAGCTCCACCGCCGGGCTGCGCGGCTTCGGCGGGATGCAGGGCGGCGGCCTGGGCTATGCGGCGTCCAAGCACGGCATCGTCGGGCTGATGCGCACACTGTCCAATGCCCTTGCCCCACACAGCATCCGGGTCAACACCGTGCACCCCACCGCGGTCAACACCATGATGGCGGTCAACCCGGCGATGACGGCGTTCCTGGAGAACTACCCCGACGGTGGTCCGCATCTGCAGAACCCGATGCCGGTGTCACTACTGGAACCGGAGGACATCAGCGCGACCATCAGCTACCTGGTGTCCGACGCCGCCAAGTACGTCACCGGGGTCACCCTCCCCGTCGACGCCGGCTTCACGAACAAGCTCTGATGGGGCGGGTCGCCGGCAAGCGCGTGCTGATCACCGGCGCAGCACGCGGTATGGGCCGAAGCCACGCCGTACGTCTGGCCGAAGAGGGTGCCGACGTCATCCTGGTCGACCTGTGCCGATCGGTGGACGAGATCGACTATCCGCTGGCCTCGCGTGAAGATCTCGACGAAACCGCGCGACTGGTCGAAAAGCACGGCCGGCGCGCCCTCACCTACGTGGTCGACGTGCGCGACGCCGACGCGCTGGCGACCGCAGTCGCCGACGGCGTCAAGGAGTTGGGTGGCCTGGAGGCTGCGGTGGCCAACGCCGGCGTCATCACCGCGGGCACCTGGGACACCACCACCGCCCAGCAATGGCGCACCGTCGTCGACATCAACTTGATCGGGTCCTGGAACACCTGCGCCGCGGCACTGCCGCACCTGGTGGAGCGCGGCGGCAGCCTGGTCAACATCAGCTCGGCCGCGGGCATCAAGGGCACGCCGCTGCACACCCCGTACACCGCGTCCAAGCACGGCGTGGTGGGGATGAGCAAGGCGCTGGCCAATGAGCTTGCCGCCCAGCATGTCCGGGTCAACACGGTGCACCCGACCGGCGTCGAGACCGGGATGCGGCCGGCGACGCTGCACGCCTTGATCGCCGAGCAACGTCCGGATCTGGCGCCGCTGTTCGGCAACGCCATACCCATCGTGATGGCCGAGGCGATCGACATCAGCAATGCGGTGCTGTTCCTGGTCTCGGATGAGTCCCGTTATGTGACCGGCCTGGAGTTCAAGGTGGATGCGGGGGTGACGATCCGATGACCGCATCCGATACCCGCACCGAGCGCGGCCGCCGCGAGTTCGCCGAGGTGATGACGTTCGCGGCACCCGAGGATGATTCCCCGGCGACCACCAACCTCGTCGACTTCGTGTTCGCCGAGGTGTGGCCACGCAGCGCCCTGAGCCGTCGGGATCGACGCTTCGTCACCCTGGCATGTGTCGCGGATGCCGATGCGGAAGAGCCGTTGCGCGACCACGTCTATGCCGCACTCAACAGCGGCGACGTCTCCATCGTCGAAATGCGGGAAACTGTCCTGCATTTCGCCGTGTACGCCGGCTGGCCCAAGGCCTCACGGTTCAATGGCGTGGTCGACGAGGAGTGGGCCAGGATTCACCGCGAACGCGGTCTGACCCCGCCTGCACCCGAGCCGCTGCTGCCGCTGACCACGCCGAGTGATCCGGAGGACCGGTTGCTGTGCGGTGAGCAGTCCTTCCGGGACGTCAACTGCATGCCGTACACACCGATTCGCGACAATCCCTTCTCGGGTGCAGGCATCCTCAACTTCGTCTTCGGGGAGATGTGGCTGCGGCCCGGACTCGGAATGAAGGAGCGACGGCTGATCACGGTGGCGTGTGTGGCGTTTCAGGACGCTCCCATCCCGATCGTCAGCCACGTCTACGCCGCACTGAAGAGCCGCGATGTGTCATTCGAGGAAATGGACGAACTGGCATTGCATTTCGCGGCCTATTACGGCTGGCCCAAGGCCTCGCACCTGAACCAGGTGATCGGCGAACAGAAGGAGCGCGCCGAGGCGGAATGGGCTGCTGAAGCGGAGGCGACGTCATGAGCAGCGCCCTGACGACGCTGCCCGCCGACCCGGCCGGACTGGTGGTGGGTGGTGAACGCATCACCCAGTCATCGGTGCCGCAACACCAGCATATCTTTCCGGGAAATGGACAGCCGAACGCGAGCATTGTCCTGGCCGGCCCCGCCGAGATCGACCTCGCCGTAAGTACCGCGTGGGACGCACAGCGCGTGTGGACGGCACTGACCGCGGACCGCCGCCGCGACATGCTGATCGATCTGGCCGACGTGGTGCACGAGCATCTCGACGAACTCACCGCGCTCAACGTGCATGACTACGCGGTGCCGGTGTCCTACGCGGGCACCGCGCACCTGCTCGAACGGTTCCTGCGCCACTTCGCCGGCTACGCCGACAAACCCCACGGGTCGAGCTCGCCGGTCAGCGGGTCTCACGACGTCAACCTCATCGAGCGCGAGCCCTACGGCGTTGTCGGCGTGATCGCTCCGTGGAACGGCTCGTTGGTCGTCGCCGCCTCGTGCATCCCGCCCGCCCTGGCGGCCGGCAACGCCGTGGTGTTCAAACCGTCGGAGTTGGCTCCGCTCGCCGCGCTGCGCTTCGGCGAGCTGTGCCTGGAGGCCGGATTGCCACCCGGGCTGGTCAACGTCGTACCGGCCGCGGCGGAGGGCGGCGAACTGCTGGTTCGTCATCCCGGCATCCGCAAGATCCACTTCACCGGCGGCGGAGTCACCGCACGCGCGGTGCTGACAGCGGCCGCGCAGAACCTGACACCGGTGGTCACCGAACTCGGCGGCAAGTCCGCCAACCTGATCTTCGCCGACGCCGACCTGGATACCGCCGCCCAACTCTCGGCCCACCAGGGTCCGTTGATGCAATCAGGGCAGAGCTGTGCGTGTGCCAGCCGAATCCTGGTGCACGAGTCCGTCTATGACGCCTTCGCCGAGAAGTTCCTCGCGATTGTGGGCGCCGCCCGCATCGGGGACCCGTTCGATCCCACCGTGAACTTCGGTCCGGTGATCAGCGACACCGCCGCCCACCGCATCCTGAACACGATCGACCAGGCGGTCAGCGATCGGGCCGGTGAGCTGCTCATCGGCGGGCAGCGAATCGGCGGCGAGCTCGCGGAGGGTTATTACATCGAGCCCACCGTATTCGGCAACGTGGACAATTCCTCACCGCTCGCCCAGGTCGAAACATTCGGTCCGGTCGTCTCACTCATCAGGTTCGGTGAAGAGGCCGAAGCGGTCCAGCTCGCCAACGACACCCCCTACGGCCTGAATGCCTTTGTCCATACCCGAGATCTGGCTCGGGCACACGGGGTCAGCAGGCAGCTCGAAGCCGGCTCGGTATGGGTCAACCAGTTCAGCCAGATCTCGCCGCAAGGGCCCTACGGCGGTTACAAGCAGAGCGGATCCGGCCGTACCGGCGGCCTCGACGGGCTGCACGAGTTCCAGCAGGTGAAGAACATCCGGATCGGTATGAGCTGAATTCTGCGGCTCCGGTTGACGTGAGCCACGCAACACCCCACAATAACCGTCATGAACGGTCATAAATCCACAATGACGGTCAGCCGTGTTGCCGGTTGAGCGTCATGAGGCGATCGTCGAGGCAGTCGGAACCGCGCAGGCGATCAGCACGGACGAACTCGTCCGTCGCCTCGGGGTATCGGCCGAAACAGTCCGTCGCGACCTGGCCTTTCTCGAAGAACGCGGAGCATTGCGCCGGGTTCACGGCGGCGCCGCCGCGGTAGCCGACCACCGTCCCATCGAGCCCTCGTATTCCGAGCGCACGATGATCCGCCACCAGGCGAAAGCTCAATTGGCCCGGGTGGCCGCGGGCCTGCTCGAGAACGGGCAGACGGTGATCATCGACATCGGCACCACTGCCGTCGCCGTGGCCCAGGCCATCCCCCGCTCGTTCACCGGCACCATCATCACCCCGTCACTGCCGGTGGCGGTCGAGCTGGCCGACCGCCCGGGAATCGAGCTGCTGCTGGCCGGCGGACGGGTCCGGGCCGGCGACCTGGCCTGCTCGAACGCGCACACCAAAGCCTTCTTCAACGACATCTACGCCGATATCGCCCTGCTCGGGTCCGGCGGCGTGGACGCGGCCGCCGGGCTCACCGACTTCCATCTCGATGAGATCGACGTGCGCCGCACGATCATCGCCAACAGCGCGCGCAGCTACATCCTCGCCGACTCGTCCAAGCTCGGGCAGGTAGCGCCGTACCGGGTCTGCGATCTCAGCGCGGTCGACGGACTGATCACCGACCAGAGCACCGACTTGGCTGTGGAATCGGCCTTCGGAGAGACGGGAGGTGTGGTCATGCCGGCGCGGCCGGCGAGCGCCTGAAACGGGTGCGGGCGACGTTGCAGCGCCGCCCGCGGACCGAGCCATCCCTTCGCGAAACAGTCAATTTCCCTCAGAAAGCCCGATCGATGACAAATTCTTCCACATCGCCGTACGGCTACACCGAGACCTTGGAACGCAACACCGGCAAGTTCGCATCGTTTGCCGTGGCCTTCGCGTTCGTCTCGATCGCCACCGGCATCTTCACCGCCTACGGCAGCGTGCTCAACACCTCAGGGCCACTGGGCATCTGGACCTGGCCGATCGTCATTGTCGGTCAGATCGCTGTCGCTCTACTGCTCGGTTCGCTGGCCGCCCGCATCCCGGTGACCGGCTACGCCTATCAGTGGGTCTCGCGACTGGCCAATCCCATCCTCGGCTGGATCACCGGTTGGATCTCGTTCACCTTCCTGGCGATCGTCGTCGTCGCCGTCGACTACACCGTGGCCGCGACGGTGGTGCCCGCATTATTCGACTTCACCGGCACCCCGGGCACGTCATTCCTGATCACCGCGGGCGTGATGCTGCTGCAGGCACTGCTGGTCGGGTTGTCGACGAAATGGACCGAACGCGTCAACAACTTCGCCGTCACCGCCGAACTGATCGTGATGGTCGCCCTGGTGGTGCTGCTGTTCATCGTCGGTGTGATCGCGCACAAACTGTCCGTCGGCAATCTGTTCTCCCACGGCGACATTCCCGCCGAGGGCTATTGGAGTTTCGGCACCGCCACCTCCGCCGGACCGTGGATGCTGGGATTCCTGCTCGGCGCGTTCACCATCGTGGGCTTCGAGTCCGCCGCCAACCTTGCTGAGGAAACCAAGCGACCGGAAATCGTTGTGCCGCGGGCAATGTGGCAGGCCGTGCTGGCGTCCGGCGTGCTGGGTTTCCTGTTTCTCTTGGTGGTGACCGCCGGTGTCAACGATCCCACCGCGCTGGCCCAGTCGGGTACACCGATCGCCGACGTCATCCGCGACATCCTCGGATCGTTCGTGGGGACCGCCCTGCTGGTCTTCGTCGCCGTCGGGATCTTCGCCTGCGGTCTGGTCATCACGATGAGCGGAGTGCGGTTGGTCTGGGCGATGTCCCGCGACCAGCGCTTCCCGGGTTGGCAGGTGCTGCACAAGGTGTCCCCGCGATTCAAGACGCCGCTGAACGCCACCATCGCCATGTTCACCACATCCGCTGTGATCCTGGGCGTGTTCTCCACCAGCACCGACGCCCTGTTCAAATTGTTCTCGGCGGCGACTCTGCTCCCGGCGATCATCTACGCGATCACGGTCACCCTCTACATCGCCACCCGCCGCAAACTGCCGCCCAGCGCAGGATTCAGCCTCGGCCGGTGGGAGACACCGGTGATCGTCGTGGCCGTAGCCTGGCTGGTCTTCGCACTGGCGCTGTTCCGGGACGCGTCCTTCCGTGATCCCTGGCTGTACATCGCGGTGATGGTCGCAATTGGCGCGGTGTACCTCGGCTACCTGCTGGTCACGCGCGGCAAGGACGGTTTGAAGATGCCAGGGATGGCCTCGATCGACGCCGAACTGGATGCCGTGAAATGACCGTACTGGCCATCGATCAAGGCACGTCGGGGACCAAGGCGGTCGTTGTCGACCCCGAAGATGGTGTCGTGGGCGTTGCCGAGGTCGCTGTCCACCCGCGTTACCTCGACGGCGGCGGCGTCGAGCAGGATCCGGCTGAACTGCTGGAGTCCGTGCTCGGCGCCGGACGCGCCGCGCTCGAGGAGGCAGGACGCCCGGTCGACGTCGTGTCTCTGGCGAATCAGGGCGAAACCGTCCTGGCCTGGGATCCCAGCACCGGAAGACCCCTGACCCAAGCGATCGTGTGGCAGGACCGCCGGGCCGAGGGCCTGTGTGCCGACCTCGCCCGACACGCCGACATGCTCGCCGGCAGAACCGGACTGGTGCTCGACCCGTACTTCTCGGCGCCGAAAATGGCCTGGCTGCGCCGCAATGTCGAGAGCCACGGCGTCGTGACCACGTCGGACACCTGGCTGCTGAACCAGCTCACCGGTGAGTTCGTCACCGACGCCACCACCGCCAGCCGCTCGGCGGCCGTGGAACTGGGCGCCCGGGACTGGAGCCACGAGTTGCTCGCCTTGTTCGGCCTGGACGGCGAAAGGCTTCCGCGGATCGCCGCCAACGACGAGATCATCGGCACTACATCGGCTTTCGGACCAGATGTCCCAGTCGGGGGCATCGTGGTGGACCAGCAGGCTGCGCTGCTGGCCGAGGCGTGCCTCGAACCAGGCATGGCCAAGTGCACATTCGGGACCGGCGCGTTCCTGCTGTCGAACACCGGGACCACTCCCGTGCGTTCCACCACGGGTCTGACCTCGTCGGTGGCCTGGCGGGTCGGTGGTATCGACTCGTTCTGCATCGACGGCCAGGTGTACACCGCTGCATCGGCCGTCAAATGGCTGACCTCCCTCGGGGTTATCAGCGGAGCCGCGGAGATGGATGCGATCGCCGAATCCGACAACGCCGGGGTGCTGTGCGTGCCCGCGCTGGCCGGCCTCGCCGCGCCATGGTGGAAATCGCAAGCCACCGCGACGATCTCGGGGATGACCCTGTCGACCGGGCGCGGACACCTCGTGCTGGCGGTACTGCAGGGCATCGCCGCCCAGGTTGCCGAACTGGTCTCGGCGATCGACGCCGATGCCCCGCCACTGACCCGGCTGCGTGCCGACGGCGGGCTCACCCAATCCACCGTCCTGATGCAGGCCTGCGCAGACATCCTGCAGGTGCCCGTCGACGTGTACCCGTCGGCGCATGCCACCGCGTTGGGCGCCGCCGCATTGGCGCGGCTCAGCCTGGCGCCCGAAAAGTCGGTGGCCGACGTCGTCGCCGACTGGACCCCGTCGGCAAGCTACGAACCCCGCTGGAACCCGGAGCGCGCCGCCGAATTCCGCTCGGCCTGGCGCGAACTCGCCGAGACCACGTACAACCAGGAGATTTCATGAACACCCCGAGTGGGCCCGACGTGTTCGACGTCGTGGTCATCGGAGCCGGGATCGTCGGCTCGGCCATCGCGCGCGAGCTGTCCGGATACCAACTGTCGGTTGCCCTGCTCGAAGCCCGCGACGATGTCGGCGACGGCACCAGCAAGGCCAACACGGCGATCCTGCACACCGGGTTCGACGCCAAACCCGGAACGCTGGAATCCACCATGGTCAGCCGCGGCTACGAGTTGCTGTCCGACTACGCGCAGCGCACCGGGATCCCGGTCGAGCACACCGGTGCCATCCTGGTGGCCTGGGACGACGAACAGCTCGATGCCCTACCGGGATTGAAGGAGAAGGCCGAGGCCAACGGGTATCACCGGTGCGAGATCGTGGATTCCGCAGCCGTCTATGCCGCGGTCCCCGATCTGGGGCCGGGCGCCCTCGGCGGGCTCACGGTGCCCGACGAATCGATCATCTGCACCTGGACGGTCAACCTCGCCCTGGCCACCGACGCCGTCAACCGGGGCACCACCCTGCTGACCGATCACCGGGTGGAGCGCGTCGAGACCGGCACCGAGGTCACGACGCTGCACACCTCCGCAGGCCCGGTGCGCACCCGGTGGGTGGTCAACGCAGCCGGTCTGGGTGCCGATGTCATCGACACCCTGTTCGGCTTCTCGCGATTCACCGTGACCCCGCGCCGCGGCGAGCTCATCGTCTACGACAAGCTGGCCCGGCCACTGGTCGACAAGATCGTGCTGCCGGTACCGACGTCACGCGGCAAGGGTGTTCTGGTCAGCCCCACCATCTACGGCAACGTCATGCTCGGCCCCACCTCGGAGGATCTCACCGACCGCACCGCGACCGGTACCTCGGAGACCGGTTTCGAGTTCCTACTGGAAAAGGGTCGCGCGCTGATGCCGCGGCTGCTCGACGAAGAGGTCACCGCGACGTATGCCGGCTTGCGGGCAGCGATCGACCACGGCGACTACCTGATCGAAGCCGATCCGGCGCAGCACTATCTGCTGGTCGGTGGGATCCGGTCCACCGGTCTGACCGCCGGCATGGCGATTGCGGAATACGCCCGCGGCCAACTGGTCTCGGCAGGTCTTGAGCTGACGCCGGCCGGCGAACTGCCCGATCCGCCGCAGATGCCCAACCTCGGCGAGGCGTTCCCCCGTCCCTATCAGCAGGCCGACAAGATCGCCGCCGACCCTGCCTACGGCCGGATCGTGTGCTTCTGCGAACGAGTCACCGAAGGTGAGCTGCGCGACGCCTGTCATTCCGTCATCCCACCCGCGGCTTTGGAGGGCCTGCGACGGCGCACCCGCGTGATGAACGGCCGCTGCCAGGCATTCTTCTGTGGCGCCGAGGTGCAGTCGGTGTTCGAGCGGGAATCCGAGGAGAATCACAAGTGAGCACCTACGACGTCGCGATCATCGGCGCCGGGCCCGCGGGCCTTACCGCCGCCGCCGAGCTGGCCCACAGTTCAGACCTGAATGTGGTTGTGCTGGAACGTGAATCCGAGGCGGGCGGCATTCCGCGGCACAGTGACCACCCCGGCTACGGCATCCGCGACATGAAGACTTTCATCGGCGGGCCGGCATACGCACGTCGCCTGGTCCGCGAGGCCACGGCCGCCGGGGCCGAGATCCGTACCTCCACCATGGTCACCGGCTGGACCGGCGAGAAGGTCCTTGAGCTCACCTCGCCGGCCGGCCGCGAACGCCTCGACGCACGTGCGGTCATCTTGGCCACCGGCGCCCGCGAGCGGGCCCGCCCAGCCCGGATGATCCCCGGCGACCGGCCCGGTGGCGTCTACACGACAGGGCAGCTGCAGAACACCGTGCACCTGCAGCACCGCAGCGTCGGCACGCGTGCCGTCATCGTCGGAGCCGAACTGGTCAGCTACTCGGCGGTGCTCACCCTGAAGCACGCGGGATGCGAAACCGTCCTGATGACAAGCGAATACCCGTCACCCGAGTCCTACGCGGTGTTCAACATCGCCGGCCGCACCCCGCTGATGGGTGTCGAGATTGCCACCACCACCCGGGTGACCCGCATCATCGGCAAGGGCACCGTTCAGGGTGTGGAGGTCGAGAACACGCGGACTGGGCAGCGCCGAATCGTGGCCTGCGACACCGTGGTCTTCACGGGTGACTGGATTCCCGACCACGAGCTGGCCCGCCTGGCCGGTCTCGACATGGACCCGCACAGCCTCGGGCCCGTCGTCGACACCGCACTGAGGACCAGCCGGGAGGGGGTGTTCGCGATCGGAAATCTGCTGCACCCCGTGGATACCGCCGACATCGCCGCGCTCGACGGCCGGCACGTGGCTGCACAGGTGCGCCGGTATCTGGGCGGTGCCACCGCCCCGGACCAGGCGATACGCATCGAGGCCGCGGCCCCGCTGCGCTGGGTAGCCCCAGGTCTGCTGCGGCCCGGCGATCCCGCGCCCGCGCGGCACCGGCTGCTGCTGTGGACCGACAGCCTGGTGCGCATCCCGAAAGTGGTTGCGCGCCAGGATGGGAAGGTCATCGGCCGCAAGGTCCTACCGTGGCCGGCCTCACCCGGCCGGGTGTTCCGGGTACCGTCCAGCATCCTCGACGCGGTCGATCACCGCGGCGGTCCGGTCAGCCTTTCGCTGGGGTGAACCCGCCCACCGTCACGCGGCATCATGTCCGCTACGGCGACCATCCGCGCCGCCCGCGTCGCGTGCGGTATCCGACTTTGCGGTGCCGGGCTCGGCGTTGGCATGCCTGGTGATGGCGGTGTTCTTCTTGGCACCGTTCTTGCTGACACCGTCACGAACCGTGTCGATCGATGCCGAGACCAGATCCCTCACATCTTGGGCAGTCTGCCGCGCACGGTCTTTCACGCGGGTCGACGACGTTGTCGCCTTACCGGGCGCCGTCGTGTCACCGTCCTTCACCGCCTGCTCTGCCCGCGGCTTCAGAGCGGTCTTCAGCGGCGCCGGCTGGTCGACGGTCGACTGGACCTGCCGAGTGATATCCCCGGCTAGGGTGTCCGGGGACGGATCAGCGGCCGTCGACGACACGGCTGCAGGCTCCGGTTGCGGAGCGGGCGAACCCTCGTTAACCGCCTGCTCGAGCTCGTGGATGACCTTGGCGGACACCGCACGGTTGAACTTGATGACAGAAAAGTTCGCTTCCGCCACACCCCGGTTGATCGCAGTCGCGATCGTCGCGATGTTCCCCGTGGCGAACGCATCGGTGACCTGCTGCGTGGCAGCTGCGAGCTGCCTTGTGAGCGTGCGGGCCTGGAGCTTCACCTCTGCTCCAAGCGTGGGTTCGGGGCTGAACTCCTTGCCATTCCAGCTCACCAGGGTCCAGCCGTCCTCGGGGTTGCCTTCGATGACCACGTAATCGGTGTTGTCGAGCACGCTGGTCCGCAACAGTTCGACCTTCTGCGCCAGCGTGAGATTCTGCGCGTTCATCATCGTCCAGAACATGATGGTGCCGCCATGAGAGAACACCACGGGGTTACGGTCACCCTTGTCGTACATCGTCTTGAGCGCACCGTCGACTCTGGCGTCGAGCTCATTGCCATCGATCGATCCCGGGATCCGCAGGTCGCGTTGACCCGCGATGGCCCACGCAACCATGTAGCTCGCGTAGCCGCTGCCGGCTTCGCTCTCGGGCGTCCCCTCGAAGTCACCGGCCTCGATCTCCTGCAGACCGGGCAGCACCTGAATCGGCAGACCCAGGTATTGCGACATCGGCGCGGCCGTCAGCTGAGTTCGCACCATCGTCGATGCGTAGATGGCGTCATAGTTGTTGTCGCCCAACGTGCCGACCACATCTTGGGCTTGCTGCTGACCCTTCGGTGTCAGAACGGGGCCGGGTGTCGAGGTATCGATGATTCCGGAGGTGTTGCCGAACGACTGGCCATGACGCACGAAAGTCACCCTCATCAATTCGGCTGCCGCAGCGGGGATCGCGGCCCCGACCAGAAGCGCGAATACGCCCAGGGTGACCCCTAGGAACCTCCAGAATGCTCCGGGATGAGAAGTACCATTCACTGGGCTTTTCCTGTTCCTGAGTGCGGTGATATGGCTATGCGGCCGAAGTGAATCGGATGTTCAGCGCTGTGAGGCCCCGCAGCAGGAACGTGGGCTCGTAGGTGTAGTTGCGCGCGCCCGCCGGGCCGTGCACGGATTCGTCGATGGTGATGTCTCGCATCCGGTCCAGCAGACGGCGGACGGTGATCTGTCCCTCGACCCGCGCCAACGGTGCGCCGGCGCAGGTATGGATGCCGCGGCCGAACGCGATGTGCTCGCGGACGTTCTTGCGGTCCGGGCGGAACTCGTGGGGATCCTCGAACTTGCGGGGATCGCGGTTGGCCGCACCGAGGCACAGCATCACGATGGTCCCGGCCTTCAGGTGCACGCCGCCGAGCGTGGTGGTCTTGCGGACCAGCCGGAAGTCGACCTTCGTCGGGGCGTGCATCCGCAGCGCTTCCTCGATGAAAGTCGGTATGCCGGCCGGGTTCTCGCGCAGCATCTGCTGGTACTCCGGGTAGTCGCCGAGGGTCTGGACGGCAGCGGTGAGCAGTTTGGTGACGGTCTCCTGGCCGGCGGCGAACAGGAACGTGGCCGGCTTGACGACCTCGAGCAGTTCGGGCGTGGAACCGTCGGGATACGTGGCGGTGGCCATGCCGGACAGCACGTCTCCGCGCGGCTCGCGGCGGCGCTCCGCGAGATACCCGGCGAACTTTTCGTCCAGATACCCCAGCGGGTCGCGGCCGACGGCCGATCCGTCGAGGGCACCGACATGGTTGCCCTCCGGAGGCCCCGCGCCCAACTCGGCGAGGAATTCGGGGCGGTCCTGCTCGGGAACGCCCAGCAGGTCGATGATCGCTGAGGTGGCAAAGGGTTTCGCGTACTCGGACAGGAATTCGCACTTGCCGTTATCGATGAACTGGTCGATCTGGTGATCGACCAGCTGCCACATGTAGTCCTCGTTCTCCTTGAGGCGCCGCGGCGTGAGCAGCTTGCTCAGTAGCGAGCGGGCCCGCTCATGCTGCGGCGGATCCATCACCACCATGTGCTCGTGGATCGGGAACAGGTGGCGGTGCGCTTCGATCTGCTCGCTGATGTCGTCACCGTCGGGCTCGAAGGGCAGCGGCGGGAACAGCCCGCCGATCGCGTTCACCGCCGAGAACGACCCGTGGTCTTTGAAGGCCGCCATCACTTCCTGATAGCCCGTCACTGCCACCACACCGTGATGCGGTTCGGCGAACACCGGCCCGTTGCTGCGCAGGTACTCGTAGTAGTCGTACGGATCCTGAGTGACGGCCGGATCGGCGAAGTAGTCGACTGAGGCGAGATCGGTCATGGCTCACTGGCCTTTCGTGCTGGTGGGGAGCAGGCTGATCGCCTGACGCGGGCAGGCGTCGACGGCGGATTTGACGTTTTCCCAGGTATCTTGATCCCACTGGCCGCCGGTCCGGGCAGCGCTGGCCACTTCGTCGTCGGACAGGTCGAACACCTCAGGGGCAAGTTGGATGCAGAGTGCATGACCCTCGCACAGGTCGGCGTCGACGTGGACCCCGGTCGCGCTCATGTCTTCGGGCATCGGTTTCCTCAGCTTCTGAATTTGATCAATCGATCAAACCGTTAGGATGGCTCATGCTTACCACCCCCGCCCTTCGACGGTCAAGGTTCTCTGACAGCCGGAAACATCCTTTGTCGGGCAATGATTTTCGGAGGCTGGGCTGATGGCGGCGGCACGCGCGGTCAAGGACAAGGACGCGGGCACCCGCAAGCGCCTCATCGAGGCGACCGCCCAGGTGATTCGCGATGAGGGCTACGCCGCGGCCACCACCCGGCGCATCGCAGCCGTGGCCGGGGTGCGTTCGGCGCTGGTCTATTACTACTTCGACACCCTCGACGATCTGTTCATCTCGGTGCTGCGCAGCGGCGCCGACGCCGCCCTCGCGCGATTGCGCGAGGCCATCACCACCGACGATCCGCTGCGCGCCCTGTGGCTGATCAACTCCGACTCGCGGGTGACGGGGCTGAACACCGAGTTCATGGCGCTGGCCAACCATCGCAAGGCAATTGGTGCCGAACTCAAGACATACTCCGAGCGGGTCCGCGACATCGAAGCCACGGCCATGGCCGGGGTGCTGCGCGCCCACGGCGTCGATATGGAGGAGTTTCCGCCGGTGGTGATGTCGATGCTGCTCACCCAGTCCGCCCGCAGCCTGTGCAACGAAGAGGCGGTCGGCGTGACCGAGGGCCACGCCGAGTTCCGCGCCTTCGTCGAACGGTTCCTGCGCCGATTCGGCACCGGCCAGGCGGCTACTTGAGCATGCTGCCGGCGTCCACGGTGACCGGCAGGCCGGTGATGTAGCGGGCCTCGTCAGAAGCCAGGAACAGCACCGCGTTGCTGATGTCGACAGGCTCGACCCAGCCGACCGGAAGCACGTGCATCAGCTGGGCAACAACGGCCATATCGTCGGGGCCCGGGTTCTCCAGGTCGGGACGGAACAACTTCATCGTGCCCTCGTTCATGAACATCGGGGTGTTCACGTTCGTCGGGCACACCGCGTTCACCCGGATCGAGTGCTGACCCAACTCCACGGCAAAGCTGCGCATCAGGCCGATGACCCCGTGCTTGGCCGCGATGTAGTGGCCGGTGTGCGGGTAGGCCTTGAGCCCGCCGACCGAGCTGGTGAGGATGATCGATCCGCCCCGGCCGCCGGAAATCAGATGGGGCACCGCGGCTTTCACGGTCTTCCAGACACCCGACAGGTTGACGCCGATCATGTCGTCCCAGTCGGATTCCTTGGTCTCGTGCAGCACGTCGCCGCCGTTGCCGATACCGGCGTTGGCCGCCACGATGTCGAGGCGGCCCAGCTGCTCGACACCGCTGTCGACCGCGGCCTTGAGCGCATCGAAGTCCCGCACATCGAGTTCCGCCGTGACGATCCGCCGATTCAGTCCCTTGACCAGATCAGCCGTCTCCGCCAGATCGTCCGGGGTCGACGCCGGGATCGCACTGGTATCGGTGATCGGGCTGCAGACGTCGACGGCGATGATGTCGGCACCCTCTTGCGCCAATCGCAGCGCATGGCTGCGCCCCTGTCCGCGTGCCGCCCCGGTAACGAGGGCTACCTTGCCCTCGACTCTGCCTGCCATGGCCATCCTTCCGATGATTTGATCAGTCGATCAAACCGTTACATTTGGCAGCGGCGTTGTCAATGCCTTCTTTGATCAATCGGTCAGGTTCCGGCCATCAGCCACGGCCTCCGCACAAACGTAACTGGGCCCCATCCTGTCGGATGGGGCCCAGCTAGGTGTGCTGCGTTATCTACTCGGACGAGGAGCTCGAGCTTCCCTTGGAGTCGCCGGCTCCCTTTGAATCAGTGGACTTGGCCTCGGTGGCCTTGGCCTTGGTTTCCTTGGCCTCCTTGGCCTTGGCCTGCCGGGCTTCCTTGGCCTCGTTGATCTTGGCCTTGATCCGGTCGGCGACCTTGCTCTTGCTCTTGGTCTTGGCCTCGGCCGCCTTGGCGACCGACGGCGCGGCGGCGGCTTCGGCAGGAGCCTCGGCGGCAACCACATCCGTCGCTGCCGGAACGGCACTGGCGGCCGGCGTCTCAACCTTCACGGCCTCGACAGCCGGGGTTTCGACCTTGGGTGCCTCGACGGCCGGGGTCTCGGCCTTCGGCGCCTCGACGGCCGGAGCCGCTTCCTTGACCGACTCGACGACCGACTCGGTCAACGCCGCCTTGGGCGTAACCGCCGAGACCAGCTGAGCAGCGACACTCGTCGGCACCGCCGCCGGGGCGGTGGGCTCCGGAGTGTTGTCGATGGCGTCGGCGAGGCTCTTGGGGATGTTCACCAGCAGGTTCTGCAGCAGACCTGCGACCACCCGGGCGCCTCCCTGCTCGCCGGGCTCGGCCCAGGTGAGAAGGGCCGGCCACTCGGTGTAGCCCCCGGTACCCGTCTCGTCAGGGTCGGAGTACTTGAATCCGTTGAGGGCCGCGTTGACCAGGATCCCCGGCGTGTTGATGACGGCATTGAAGGCACCCTGCGCATCTCCGGCGGCCACACTGGTGCTGACCGCCTCGGCAATGCGCGCGAGTTCGAACGCCGGGCCGCTCACCGTCGCGAAGGCACCCTGGAACACGGCGCTCACGACCACGCTCGAGGTGAAGGTCGCGGCGATCAGATTCGTGAAGTTCTGGGCGATCTGCTCCGGGATGCCGGCCAGGTACTCGGTGCCGCCACGCGGCGTGCCCGAAAGGATGAACCCGGGAGCGATCAGCGAACCGAAGGCGCCCTGGAACGCGTACAGCATGGAGTGGTTGAACCACCGGTACGCCTCACCGATGTCGCCGGCCTCAAGTGCGGCCTGCGCCTGCGCCAACCGGGCCTGCCCGTTGGGGCCGTTGTACCAGTTCTGCAGGTTGGTGGGGATGGCCTCGAACGCCGCGCCGAACTTGCCCGCGTAACCCTGCTGGTTCTCCAGCACCTGGCTCAGCAACGGTGCCGGATTGGCCGCGAGTGCGGCGCCCAGGGACTGGAGGTTGCCGAACGTGTTGCTGACGAGGGTCCCGTACACGTCGACCGGCGAGGCGGTGGCGTCCATCGTCGACGCCGTCAGGTCGAAGGCCAGGTTCTGCGCCTGCTGAATGACCGTGCTGTTCTGAGCAACCGGGGTCACCGCGATGGCGCTGGCGCTGACCATTGCGACGCCGGCGAGAAGGAACCGATCCTTCCGGCTCACCGCTGGGGCGACGCCGGAGGAGAGGGCAGGTTGGGGCACGAAATCTCCTGAAGCTGATAATTGACTGAGGAACGACCAAAAATTAGCTTAGCTTTCCCTAAATATCAATAGGTATGCCTACCCTGACTTTCTGGCACGTAAATATGCGCTGAAACGCGAACTGGGCCCCCTCTGCGGGAGGGAGCCCAGTTGCTGTCAACGACGAAAAGTCAGAGCCAGGTATCGGACGTGGTGGTCGTCAAGAACGCCTCCAGATCGTCACGCCACTGCGCCGGGGTGTTCTTGTCCGGCTCGATCCCTGTGTACTCGCCCCGGTAGAACAGCAGCGGCCGAGGCTTACGTTTGGGGACTTCGGACAACGAATGCACCGAACCGAACACCACGAAGTGATCGCCACCGTCATGCACGGAGTGCACGTTGCAGTCGATGTGGGCAAGGCTCCCGTCGATCACCGGGGAGCCGAGTTCCGATGGCGTCCAGTCGATTCCGGCGAACTTGTCCGGCGCCTTCGAACCGAACTGCGCAGACACATGCTGCTGCTTCTCGTGCAGCATGTTCACGCAGAACTTCCCACTGGCCTCGATGGCCTGCCACGCCCGTGACTGCTTGGTGGGGCAGAACAACACCAGCGGCGGGTCGAGCGACAGCGCGGCGAACGACTGGCAGGCAAAGCCGATCGGCACCTCATCGTGGAGTGTCGTGATGACCGTGACGCCAGTACAGAACTGGCCGAGCACATTTCGGAATGTGCGCGGATCGATCGCGGGCGCCGACATGTCTACTTGAATCCGACGGAGAAGTCGTGGCCCCAGAGGCTCACCCCGACACTCTCCCGGGCGATCCAGCTCTCATCCTCGACTTCGAGTCCCTCACAACCGAATTCCATGTCGAACCCACCCGGGGTCTTCATGTAGAAGGACAGCATCTTGTCGTTGATGTGCCGGCCGAGCGTCGCCGACATCTTCACCTTCCGGCGATTCGCGCGATCCAGGCAGAGGCCGACGTCGTCTGAGTTCTCGACCTCGACCATCAGGTGCACGATGCCGGTCGGGTTGGGCATCGGCATGAACGCCAGCGCGTGGTGACGCGGGTTGCAGCCATAGAAGCGCAGCCACACCGGATCGCCGTCGGCCGGGCGTCCCGCGAGCTGCGGAGGCAGCTGCATCGAGTCACGCAACCGGAAGCCCAGCACATCCTGATAGAACGCTTGCGCCGCCGCGTCGTCGTCACAGGTCAGCACCACATGTCCGAGACCCTGCTCGGCGGTGACGAACTTGTGGCCATACGGGCTGACGAATCGCCGGCCCAGGTACTGCGCACCGTAGAACGCCTCAAGCACATTGCCGGACGGATCCGAGAACCGGATCAAACCCTCGACCCGGCGCTCGCGCACCTCGTCCTTGGTGCCCTCGACGAAATCGACGCCCGCCTTGGACAGACTCTCGCGCAGATTCTGCAGTGCGGGTGCGTCGGCGACCTCCCAGCCGGAGATCAGCAACCGGTCCCGCTCGCCGGGCACGATCACCAGGCGCGCGGCGAAATCGTCCATCCGCAGGTAGAGCGCACCGGGAATGCCCACGTTGTCAGGGGCGGAGCCCTCCACCATGCCCAGGACCTTCAGCCCGAACTCACGCCAGGCTGCCACGTCGGTGGCCTCGATGCGCATGTAGCCCAGTGCCTTGATGCTCATCTGCTAACTCCCGAGGAAATCGATGGTGAGTTTGTTGAACTCGTCGAACTTCTCGACCTGAGCCCAGTGTCCACACTGCCCGAAGACGTGCAGCTGCACCCGCGGAATCTGCTTGACCGCGACCAGTGCGCCGTCGAGCGGGTTGACCCGGTCCTCCCGGCCCCAGATCAGCAGCACCGGCTGGCGCAGCTTGTACACCTCGCGCCACATCATGCCGAGCTCGAAGTCCGCACCGGCGAACGACTTGCCCATGGCGCGCGTCGCGGCCAGCGACTCCGGCGTGCTGGCGATCGCGAACCGCTCATCGATGAGCTCGGGGGTGACCAGCTTCTGGTCGAACACCATGATCCGGATGAAGGCTTCGAGGTTCTCGCGGGTCGGTTCGAAGTTGAACTTGGCCAGTGCCTTGACGCCCTCGGTCGGGTCAGGCGCGAACAGGTTGACCGACAGGCCGCCCGGGCCCATCAGCACCAGCTTGCCGGCGCGATCGGGGTAGTCCAGCGCGAATCGGACCGCGGTGCCGCCGCCGAGCGAGTTGCCCAGCAGCGGAATCCGGCCCTGCAGACCGAGATGGTCGAACAGTCCCAGCAGCGCCTTGGCGCTGTAGCGGTTGTACTGCTCGTGCTCGGTGTGCTTGTCGGAGTAGCCGTAGCCGGGCTGATCGACCGCCAGCACGTGGTAGTGCTCGGCCAGCACCGCGATGTTGCGGCCGAAGTTCGACCAGCTCGACGCGCCGGGGCCACCGCCGTGAAGGAGCACGATGGTCTGCGCGTTCGGGTCACCGGCCTCGTGGTAGTGCAGCCGCATGTCATCGCGGACCTGCGCGTACCGGGAGGTGGATTCGAAGGTGATCTCTTGCGTAGCAGTCATGTCTGGCTTCAGCTCAGACCATCGTGTCGGCCGGGGGCAGACCGAACTCGTTGTTACCGAAGATCAGGTAGGCGCGCTCGGGATCGTTGGCGGCGTGCACCCGGCCGGCGTGCGCATCACGCCAGAACCGCTGCACCGGAGCGTCATTGGCCAACGCCGTGGCGCCCGATGCCTCGAAGAGCCGGTCGATCGAGGCGATCGCGCGGCCGGTGGCGCGCACCTGATCACGACGAGCGCGAGCCCGCAGCTCGAACGGGATCTCCTCACCGGCGACCAGCAGCGCGTATTCGTCGGCGACATTGCCGGACAGCTGACGCCAGGCGGCGTCGATGTCGCTGGCCGCCTCGGCGATCCGGATCTTGGCGAACGGATCGTCCTTGGCCTTCTCACCGGCGAACGCCGCGCGGACCCGCTTGCCCTGGTGCTCGACGTGAGCGTCGTAGGCGCCGTAGGCCATACCCACGATGGGAGCCGAGATGGTGGTGGGATGGATTGTGCCCCAAGGCATCTTGTAGACCGGCGCGGTGTTGGTCTCATAGCCGCCGGCGGTGCCGTCGTTCATCGCCTTGTAGGACAGGAAGCGGTGCTTGGGCACGAAAACGTCCTTGACCACGACCGTGTTGCTGCCGGTGCCGCGCAGGCCGACCACGTTCCACACGTCGTCGATCTGGTAGTCGGTGCGCGGGATCAGGAAGCTGCCGAAGTCGACGGGGCGGCCGTCCTTGATGACGGGGCCGCCGAGGAAGGCCCAGGTGGCGTGGTCACAACCCGAGGACCAGTTCCATGAACCGTTGACGATGTAGCCGTCGCCGGCCTCGGTGACGGTGCCTGCACCCATCGGGGCGTAGGAGGAGGAGATGCGCACGGCGGTGTCCTCACCCCAGACATCTTCCTGGGCCTGCTGGTCGAACAGGGCCAGATGCCAGTTGTGGACGCCGATGATGCCGGCCACCCAGCCGGTGGAACCGCAGGCGCTGGCCAGCCGCCGGACTGCCTCGTAGAAGTCGGTCGGGTCGCACTGAAGGCCGCCCCACTGCTCGGGCTGCAGCAGCTTGAAGAAACCGATGTCCTCCAGGGCTTTGACGTTCGCATCGGGCAGCTTGCGCAGATCCTCGGTCTCCTGAGCGCGCTCACGCAGCGTCGGCAGCAATTCATCGATGCCGGCCAGAACTGCCTGCACGTCACGCTGTTCAATGGATGTCACGGAAATGCCTCCCAAGAATCGGACTGCGATAAGCGCGAGCTGACCGCTTAAACAGAGATTAGAACACGTTACGATTTGTGTCGAGCAGCGGGTTGCAATGGGCAGCTGGACCTGGGCAAGTACGTTTTTGTAACCTGTTCTAGTTATGAGTGAAGAGAGGGGCCAGCCGTGACTGATGAGCCACTGGGCAGCCATGTGCTCGAACTGCAGGTGAGTGCGGTCATCGAGGAAACAGCCGACGCCCGGTCCCTGGTGTTCTGTGTTCCTGACGGTCCTGACGGCCCTAGCATCCCCGCCGACCGGCTGCGCTACTCCCCCGGCCAGTTCCTGACCCTGCGGGTACCCAGCGATCGCACCGGCTCGGTGGCCCGTTGCTACTCGTTGTCCAGCTCGCCGGTGACCGACGACCAACTGACCGTCACGGTCAAGCGGACCGCCGACGGCTACGCGTCGAACTGGCTGTGCGACAACGCCCATGCCGGGATGCGGATGCACGTGCTGGCGCCGTCGGGCAATTTCGTCCCCAAAGATCTCGACACCGACTTCCTGCTGCTGGCCGCGGGCAGCGGCATCACCCCGATGATGGCGATCTGCAAATCCGCGCTCGCCGAGGGCAGCGGCAACGTCGTCCTCGTCTACGCCAACCGCGACGAGAACTCGGTCATCTTCGGTGCGACATTGCGTGAGCTGGCCGCCAAGTACCCCGACCGGTTCACCGTCGTGCACTGGCTGGAGACGGTGCAAGGGCTGCCCAGCCCCGCCGCGCTGGCCGGTCTCGTCGCCCCTTACGCCGCCCGCGAAGCCTTCATCTGCGGGCCCGGACCGTTCATGGCCTCAGCCGAGGAGGCGTTGAAGAAAGCCGGGGCCGCCGACGAGCGCATCCACATCGAGGTGTTCAAGTCGCTGGATTCCGACCCGTTCGCCGCTGTCGTGATCGAGGAAGACGACGACAGCGACCAAGGGCCGGCCACCGCGGTGGTCACCCTCGACGGCACCACCCACGAGGTCCGCTGGCCCCGATCGGCCACGCTGCTCGACGTGCTGCTGGACAAGGGCCTCGACGCCCCGTTCTCGTGCCGCGAAGGCCATTGCGGCGCATGCGCGGTACTCAAGAAGTCCGGAGACGTCGAGATGAAGATCAACGACGTGCTCGAACCCTCCGATCTCGACGAGGGCCTGATCCTGGGTTGCCAGGCCAGGCCGGTGTCGGATTCGGTCGAAGTCACCTACGACGAGTAACGAGCGGATACCTTTCTTGACGATGACGATCAACAGGCTCTCCGCAGCGAGCGCGGCAGCAGTGCTGACCGCGGCGGCGCTGACGTTTCCCGCGTCGGCCACGGCGGCCGCGAACTCGGCCGTCACCTCCATCCCGAGCCCCCAGGGCACGGTCGAGATGCACGTCAACGCGGACTGCGCAGGCACGCAGTGCACGTTCAACACGCAGGCCAACCTGCTGACGCCGGACGGCCCCATCGGATTCCCCGGTGACGTGTGGGCGCGCCAGACCATCACCCTGCGCAGCACCAACAAGGACACCTGGCAAGAGGCCTCTTACAGCGCACCGGCCGGGATGCCCCGGGAGATCAAGGGCTCCAACCACGACAACGTGCTGTCGAAGCTGTACCGCTCGATGAACAAGGTCGAGATCTCGGCGACCTACTTCGGCGGCGGGCCCATCGAACGCTTCCGCATCGAGGGCGTGTCGGTGCCCACCGAGTGGCGGACCGGTCAGCCGAACACCAAGGACCAGTTCATCATCTGCTCAGTCATCCAGGTGGTGTTCGGGGGCGTCAACCTGACCACGCCGACCGCCTGCACCCAGACGGGTTTCTGACATGTGCTTGTGCACGAGCTTGCGCCACCGGCGGTGCCGATAGGCGTAGATGCCTCGGGCAAGCGCCGCGACGGCCGAAGTGAGCCGGCCCGCGTCGATCTCGACGGTGTCGCTGTACCGGCACGACTGATCGGTGACCGGTTCGACGTGCAATGTGTGATCCCAGGACCGCAGCACCCCGCCGTATTCGTGGGTGCGGATCGTGCGGGTGGTGTCGTCGACATCGAGAACCTCGATGGTGTGCCGATAAGCCGGGATCACGTGGAAGGCGAACAGCCAACCAGTGCCCCGGTCCCCTGCCTCGAACGGTTCGGTACGTCCGGCCAGCGCCGGCACGCCGAACAGGCCCCGGCAGACGTAGAGAAACGTCGGGACCTGCTGCATGGCCTGCCACACTCGTCCGGTGTCGGCGGGCAGAATCGTTTCAACATGGATGCGCTGCATGCCATCAATTCTCGAGTGCCGGACAGCGGCTGACTACTCGCTTTTCGCGCGGAGGCGACGATGACCCCGACCGACCGATTTCGGGCCCGTAAGCAGCCCAGACAGCAGCGCGCGGTCGAAACCCGCCAAGCCATCCTCGAGGCGGCGGCTCGCGTTTTCGCCGAGTACGGGTACGCCGCGGGCACCACCAACCGCATCGCCGCGGCCGCGGATCTGTCGATCGGCTCGCTGTATCAGTACTTCCCGAACAAGGACGCGATCCTGTCGGCGCTGACCGACGCACACGTCGACGCCGGCGCGGCACTGCTGCAACAACGCACCGCCGCAGGTCTGCCCGAATCGCTCGAGGACCTGCTGCGGCTGTTCGTCCGAGCGGCCATCGACAACCACCGCGACGACACGCGCCTGCACCGCGTGCTGTTCGAAGAAGCTCCCCGGTCATCGGCCCTGCTGAACCGGTTGCACCACACCGAGGAAGATGCCGTCGGTGCCGCAAAGGCCTTGCTGGACAGCCATTCTGAGGTGACGGTGGCCGACACCGCATTCGCGGCGCGCATGGTGGTCGCCACCGTCGAATCGCTGACCCACCGGCTGCTGGCGTGCGAGAAGCCCGCCGACGCCGAACAACTCGAGGACGGCATCGTCACGATGCTGGCGGGGTATCTGCGGGGTTAGCGCGGCAGGCCGAGCAACCGCTCACCGGCGACGGTCAGCAGGATCTGCTCGGTGCCGCCGGCGATCGTCAGGCAGCGCGTGTTGAGGAAGTCGTGCACCTCACGGTTGCGCACCGCACCCCCGCCGTCGGACAGCTCCAGCCGGAACTCCGCCAGCGCCTGGCGGTAGCGCACACCGATCAGCTTGCGGGCGCTGGCCTGCGCCCCGGTGTCCTGACCGCTGACGGCCAGCTGGGCGATCCGCTGATCCAGCAGCGAACCCACCTGGGCCGTCAGGATCAGCTCACCCAGCCGGTCCAGATCGGCTGGGTCCACCTCCGGCTTGGCGCCGAGGGTGCGCAGCAGCTCCTCCATCGGATTGCCCAGTGCGGTGCCGCCGGCCATCGCCACGCGCTCGTTGGCCAGCGTGGTGCGAGCCAGCCGCCAGCCGTCGTTGACCGTGCCGACCACCATCTCGTCGGGCACGAACACATCGTCGAAGAAGACCTCGTTGAACAGCTCGTCGCCGGTGATCTCGCGCAGCGGGCGGATGACGATGCCCGGCGTCTTCATGTCGATCAGGAAATACGTGATGCCCTTGTGTTTCGGAGCGTCGGCATCGGTGCGGGCCAGGCACACACCCCAGTGCGCCTTCTGCGCCGCCGAGGTCCACACCTTCTGTCCGGTCAGCTTCCATCCCGGCTCCCCGTTGGGTCCTTCGGCGCGAACAGCTTTCATGCGCAACGCGGCCAGGTCGGACCCGGCGCCCGGCTCGGAGAACAGCTGGCACCAGGACAGGTCACCGCGCAGGGTGGCCGGCACGAACCGGTCGATCTGCTCCGGACTGCCGTGCTCCAGGATGGTCGGCACGGCCCACCACCCGATCACCAGATCCGGGCGCTCCACCTTCGCCTCGGCGAGTTCCTGATCGATCAGAAGCTGCTCGGCCGGGGATGCGTTGCGGCCGTACGGACGTGGCCAATGCGGAGCCAACAGGCCGGACTCGGCCAGGGCCACCTGTCGCTTCTCCGCCGGCTGCGCGGCCACCTCGGCGACGGCGGCGCTGATCTCGGGGCGCAGGTCGGCCACCGACTCCAGATCGATCCGCAGTTCACGACGCACGCCCTGCTGGGTGAGTGCCGAGACGCGGCGAATCCACCGGCGCCTACCCCCGAGCGCATGCGAAATGCCGTATGCGCGACGGAGATACAGGTGCGCCTCGTGCTCCCAGGTGATGCCGATGCCGCCGAGCACCTGGATGCAGTCCTTGGCGTTGGCCTCGGCCGCGTCCACACCCGCGGCCGCCGCCACCGCCGCGGCGACCGACAGCTGCGAGTCATCGGATTCCGACACAGCGCGCGCCGCGTCGGCCGCCGACACCGAAACCCGCTCGGAGCGCAGCAGCATCTCGGCGCACATGTGCTTGACGGCCTGGAAACTGCCGATCGGCTTGCCGAACTGTTCACGCACCTTCGCGTATTCGGTGGCGGTCTGCAGCGTCCAGCGCGCCAGGCCCGCGGCCTCGGCAGCCAGGACCGTCGCGGTGATGTCCTCGAACCGCTGCCGCGAAACCTCGAGCACCTGCGCGGGCGCCGAATCGAAAACGACCCGGGCCAGCGGCAGCGAGAAGTCCGTGGCGGTGAGCAGTTCGATGCTCACCCCAGCCGAGCTCGCGTCGACCAGGACGACGCGGTCTCCGGCAGGCAACAACAGCACCCCGGCGGCGTCCGCGCCCAGAACGTACTCGGCGATGCCCGAAACGGTGTCGAGGTCGCCGTCGAGCGTCAGGTCCGCGCTCAGCGCCGCACCGGCGGTGCGCTCACCCGACACCAGGGCCTCGAGCACGGTCTCGTCCGTGACGATCAGGGTGGCCAGAGCGGTGGTCGCCACGGGACCGGGCACCAGCGCGGCGGCGGCCTCGTCGACCATTGCGCACAGGTCCTCGACCGTGCCGCCGGCACCGCCCTGCTCCTCGGAGACCGCGACACTGAAGATCCCTAGTTCCGCGAGACCGCGAAACGGCGTGCGCCACGCATCGGGATCGTGTTCACCCTCGCGGACGGCAGAGGCTGTAGCGGTGGCTGCCGCCCAGCTCCGCACCAGGTCACGGGCGGCAAACTGCTCGTCGGTGATGGTGGCAGATGCGCCGGACATGGTGGACCTCCTAGCCCCTAAAGCGAGAAGTCCGTGCTTCCCACTAGAACGTGTTCTAATGGTGACAGTGTTCGACCGTCAAGTCGACCCGCATCACAGCAGGACACGTCCGTGTGTTTACCGGCGCGGAGGTGCGTAGAAGGAGATCGCCGTGCGTATCGTTTTCGATGAGGTACGCGACGAGAGGGGGCCACACACCGCATGTCCAGCGCACCACAGCAGGCAGGCAGCGAATCGTCCGGGTCTGACACCCGACCCCGTGAGGTTCTGAACGTGGCTGTCCTCGCCGAATCCGAGCTCGGCTCAGAAGCACAGCGGGAGCGCCGCAAGCGCATCCTGGACGCGACCCTGGCCATCGCCTCCAAGGGCGGTTACGAAGCCGTCCAGATGCGTGCCGTCGCCGAGCGTGCCGATGTCGCCGTCGGAACGCTCTACCGCTACTTCCCTTCCAAGGTGCACCTGCTGGTGTCGGCCCTCGGCCGCGAGTTCGAACGGATCGACGCCAAGACCGACCGGGCTGCCCTCTCCGGCGGTACCCCGTACCAGCGGCTGAGCTTCATGGTCGGCAAGCTGAACCGGGCCATGCAGCGCAACCCGCTGCTCACCGAGGCCATGACGCGAGCCTTCGTCTTCGCCGACGCCTCGGCCGCGGGCGAGGTGGACCACGTCGGCAAGCTGATGGACTCGATGTTCGCCCGGGCCATGAGCGACGGCGAGCCCACCGAGGACCAGTACCACATCGCACGGGTCATCTCGGATGTGTGGCTGTCCAACCTGCTGGCGTGGCTGACCCGGCGCGCCTCGGCCACCGACGTCAGCAAGCGACTGGACCTGGCGGTGCGGTTGCTGATCGGCGCGGAGGACAAACCTAAGATCTAGCGGGTGAGCCTTCCCGCCGAACTTCAACGTGCGCTGACCCAGGCCGCACAGGCGCCACGGCTGCTCATCACCTCTGATTTCGATGGCACCCTGGCCCCGATCGTCAACAATCCCGCTGATGCCCGCCCGCTGCGCGACGGCGCCGAAGCCCTTGTGTCGTTGTCCGGGTGCCCCGGCGTCGAGACCGCCCTGATCTCCGGCCGTGCGTTGGAAGTGCTGCGGGAGCTGTCCGGGATGCCCGCGGCCGTGCACATGGTCGGCAGCCACGGCGCCGAATTCGACTCCGGATTCACCCACCCGATCAACCGGGCCCTGCTCGATCAGATCGCCACCGAACTCACCGCGATCGCCGCCGCCCGGCCGGGAGCCACTGTCGAACTCAAACCCGCGAGTGTTGCGCTGCACGTGCGCAACGCCGAACCCGCCGACGCCGAAGCCGCGTGCGCGCAGGCACTCGAATCCGCCCAAGCGTGGGGTGCGCAGCTGACCAAGGGCAAGGCCGTGCTCGAATTCGCGGTGATCACCACCGACAAGGGCGCGGCGATCGACATCCTGCGCGACGAACACCAGGCCTCGGCGGTGATCTACTTCGGCGACGACGTGACCGACGAAAAGGCGTTCCGACGGCTGCGCGACGGCGACGTCGGCGTCAAGGTGGGGACTGGCGAGACGCTCGCGGAATTCCGCGTCGACGAGCCCGAAGACGTTGTGGCAGCGCTGAAGTACCTGTTGGACGCGCGCCGCTCCGCCGAAACGGCATTCCAGCAGAAAAAAGCCGAGTAGAGGCCTGCCGGAATATCGTTTCGGCGAAAGAGATCTAGACCGGGCCCGACGTCCGGCCGCGCACCACCTCGGTGGGAAGCACCTCGATCACGGGCAGCCCCGACCGTGGCGGGCTGTGGAGCAACTCTCCGGCCCGCCGCCCTTTGGCGACACTGGACTGCACCACCGTCGAGAGGCCACGGCGCAACGCCTCGGGCACCCCGTCGAATCCCGTGACCGTCATCTCGCCCGGCACGTAGATGCCGCGCGAGCGCAGATAGTCCATGGCCGACAACGCCAGCACGTCGGCGGTGCACATGAGAGCCGTGATGCGGGGATTGGCCTCCAGCGCCCTCTCGGCAGCGGCAGCGCCGGACGTCGGCATATGGTCGTAGCTCTCCACCACGGTCAGCGTGTCCGGTGCCAGACCGGCGGCCGTCATCGCGTCGTACACACCGTGAATCCGCTCGCGCTGCACATGGAAATGCGGGGACAACACCCGATCCGGGTCTGCCAGTGCGGATTTCGTGCCCGCATGCGGCCAGTCGCGACCCAGCCGCATGGTCAGCAGGCCGATGTCGCGATGGCCCAACTCCAATACGTGCTCGGCCAGCCGCCGCATCGCACCGCGATCGTCGATGCCGACCCGCGATACCCCGGGAACGTCTTTCGGCTGATCTACCACCACCACCGGCAACTGACGCTGACGCACCACCGGCAGGTACGGATCGTCATCGGAAGCCGAATACACCACGAATCCGTCGACGCCCGCCGCGAGCACCGCCGCCGAACCGTCCTCGAAACTGCGGTTGGGCCCGATTGCCACCAGCAGCAGCCCCTGCCCCACCGCCTCACACGATTCGGCAAGCCCCGCAACGAAATCCAACGCCGCGGCATCACTGAACGAATAGTTGAGCGGCTCGGTGATGATCAACCCCACAGCGCCGGCCTTGCGGGTCCGCAGCGAGCGCGCCACCGGATCCGGACCCGCGTAACCCAGGCGCTTGGCCGCATCGAAGATCCGATCGCGAAGCTCCGCCGACAACTGGTCCGGACGGTTGTAGGCGTTGGAGATGGTGGTGCGGGAAACCTTCAGTTCGGCCGCCAACGAAGCCAGGGTGGCCCGCCGTGGCGGGTGGGGACTCCTTGGCATGCTTCCCGAGGCTAGTGGATGGCTGAATTCCTCACCCGGTCAACCGTCCACACCGCCAGCCAGATGCCGCAGGCAATCGTGACGATCACGAAGCTCGGCGGCATGTTGAAGATCGCGGAGATCGTCAGCCCGGCCCACACCGACACCACGCTGATGGCGGTCGAGATCGTCATCGCCAGAATCGGCCGCGCCGTCACCATGATCGCTGTCGCAGCCGGGGTGACGACGAGTGCGAAGAGCAGCAGCGTGCCCACGGCCAGCACCGCCATGGTCACCGCGATGCCCAGCAGAACCATGAACAGCACCGACAATGCACGTACCGGCACCCCTTTGGCCTCGGCCACCTGGGCGTTGACCGATGCGAACAGCAATGGGCGGAAAACGAATACGACCGTGGCGGCCAGCACGAGCAGCAGCGCGGCGAAGGTCAGCAACTGCTGATGAGTGATGGCCAGCAGGTTGCCGAACAACACGTTGGTCAGCGTCGACGAGTTCTTGGTGGCCAGCGAGTTGAAGAACAGGCCGAAACCGGTGGCCAGGGCCAGCACCGTGCCCGTGGCCACCTCGCGGTCATGCGCCCGGCTGCCCAACGTCCCGATCACCAGGGCCCCGCCGACGCAGAACGCCAACAGGCCCATCCCGACCGGAAGCCCGAGCAGCGCCGCGCCGGTGGCGCCGGGCAGGCCGATGTGGGCCAGCGCGTGGGCGGCGAAGGCGGTGTTGCGCACGATGACGAAATAGCCGATCAGCCCGGCCGCCAGCGCCACCAGCGTGCCGCCGATCAACGCGTTGCGCATGAACGCCGAGGTCAGGATCTGCCACCAGTTGTGCTGATAGCCCAATGCGAACGTGCCCTGCGCCAGCAGACTCGCCGACATCACACGCTCCTCATGTACATCTGTCCCAGCGGGGTGTGGGCCACCTGCACCTGGGTGCCGTACAGGTGGGTCAGCAACTCGGCATCGACCACCTCGTCGATGGCCGCGTGGTGAGCGTGCCCGTCGAGCAGATAGATGGCGCTGTCGAGCACGCTCAGCAGCGGGTTGAGGTCATGGGCGACAACGAGAATCGTGACGCCGAGGTCTTGGTTCAGCCGGGCCAGCAGCTGCACGATCTCGTGCTGGTTACGCAGGTCGAGCGCGGCCAGCGGTTCGTCGAGGATGAGCATCTTCGGATGTCCGACAAGGGCATTCGCCAAGGCAATGCGCTGCCGCTGTCCGCCGGACAGTTCTGAAAGGCGCATGTTCGCGAACCCGGTTGCCTCCACCCACGCCAATGCCTCGTCGACCCTGGCCCGGTCGGCAGCCGAGGTGCGGGTGAAACCCCACCGCCGCCCCGTGAGTCCGAGTGTCACTGCACCGCGCGCCCGGATGGCCTCCCCCGCACCTGCGGCATAGTCCTGCGGGACATAGCCGATCAGGTCGTTGTGCTCTCCGGGCGCCCCACCGAGCACCTGGACCGACCCCGACGCCGCGGGCAGCAGGCCAAGCATGACCTGCAGCATCGTCGACTTGCCCGATCCGTTGGAGCCGATCAGCGCGACGATGCCACCGGCCGGGATCTCGAAGGTGCCCTCCGACCAGATCAGCCGGCCCCCTCGCACGGCACTCACGTCGTCGAAGACGAGTGCGGGCTGCTCTGCGGTGCTGTTCGGTGACACTAGTTCTGTATACCGAGCGCTTTGGCGAGCGCGGTCAGTTGGTTCACCTGCCAAGCCTCGAACGAATCCGTTCCCGGCGCCACCGTTTCGGTGACATCGACAACCGGAATTCCGGCTCCCTCGGCGGCAGCCCGGATCTGCTTGGGCAACGAACCCTCGGTCTGGGTGTTGTAGATCAGCACGTCGACGCCCCGATCGCCCAGCAGGCGCAGGAACGCGTCCAGGTCGGCCGGCGACGGGTCGGTCTCGTTGGACGACGCGGCCTGGTAGCCCTGCGGCGTCTGGTTGACCAGGCCGACCGCGGCCGCCATGTCGTCGAACACTGTCTCGGTGGCGGCGTAGCGCTTACCGGGGGCCTTGGTCTTGATGTCGGTGATCAGCTGTTGGTAGGGCTGCATCGAGGTGGTGAACTCCGCTCGGCGCTGCGCGAAGTAATCGCGCGCGTCGGGAGCCAACTGACCGAGTTCCTCTGTCACCGTGTCGGCGACGCCGGTCACCGCGTCCGGGCTGTACCAGGCGTGCGGGTTGTTCGAGTGCTCATGGGCATGTCCGCCGTCCCCGTCCCCATCCCCATCCCCATCCCCATCCCCATCCCCATCCCCATGGTCATGGTCATGGTCATGCTCGCCATCGCCGGTCCCGACAGCGGAGACGACGACGGCGTTCGGCGCGGTGCTCTGGGCCAGCTTGGCGGCCCACTCGTCGTAGTGCCCGCCGTTGATGACCACCAGCTGCGCGCCCTGGAACTTGGCCGCGTCCGCGGGCGACGGCTCGAAGTCGTGCGGATCGACCGACGACCCGGCCAGCACGGTGGTGACCTTCGCACAGTCACCTCCCAGTGCGGACACGATGTCGCCCCACTGATCGACACTGACCACCACGTTGACCGGTGTGGTCACGCAGTTTCCGGCGGACTCGGCCTGCTGGGTTTCGTCGGAGCCGCATGCGGCCAGGGCGAAGGGGGTGGCCAGCAGCAACGCGGTGGCCAGGGCGCGGAAGTTCAGGGGCGGGAGCACGGCGATAACGATAACCGTTTGCATTAGCAGATGCACGCCAGGATGATGATTTATTGAAAATCGTTTTCAATAAGGAGTCCGATGTCCGACTTGTTGCCCGTCACCGTCCTGTCCGGCTTTCTCGGCGCCGGGAAGACCACGCTGTTGAACCACATCCTGGCCAACCGCGACGGCAGACGCGTCGCCGTGATCGTCAACGACATGAGCGAGGTCAACATCGACGCCGCGCTCATCGCCGGGCAGGGCCACCTCGACCGGACCGAAGAGAAGCTCGTCGAGCTGACCAACGGCTGCATCTGCTGCACGCTTCGCGAGGACCTGGTGGAGGCGGTCGGCGCGCTGGCCCGGCAGAACCGGTTCGACCAGTTGGTGATCGAGTCGACGGGCATCTCCGAGCCCATGCCGGTCGCAGCCACCTTCAGCTGGGAATTCGAGGACGGCTTCAGCCTCGGCGCGCTGGCCCGGCTGGACACCCTGGTGACCGTCGTCGACGCGTCGACGTTCCTGGCCGAGTTGGCCAAGGGTGAGGCGCTGGCCGAGCGGGAGATGACGGCGGGTCCGGGTGATGCGCGCAGCGTGGCCGATCTCCTGGTGGACCAGGTGGAGTTCGCCGACGTCATCTTGCTCAACAAGACCGACCTGGTGACCCCGCAGCACCTCGGTGCTGTCGAGGCCGTCGTGCGTCGGCTCAACCCCTCTGCGCAACTGCTGCACACCACGCAGGGCGTGGTCGACCTCGGCGAGGTGCTGGGCACCGGCTTGTTCGATCCGGTCGCCGCGGCCGAAGCTCCGGGTTGGGACGAGGAGCTCGCGATGGGCCACACGCCCGAGACCGAGGAGTACGGCATCGGCTCGATGACGTTTCGCGCCGACCGGCCGTTTCACCCCCAACGCCTCGCCGAGGTGCTCGAGGATGTTCGAGGCCTGTTGCGCAGCAAGGGTTTCTGCTGGATCGCCAGCCGGCCGTCGATCGCGGCGATCTGGTCGCAGGCCGGCCCGAACCTGGTGTTCGAGCCGGCCCAGTTCTGGTCGGCCACCGAGATCCAGCCCGGTCAGGAAATCGTGTTCATCGGGATTCGCATCGACCGCGAGGCCGTCGACACCCTCCTGCGCAGTGCCCTGCTGACCGACGCCGAACTGGCCGAGGGCGAGCAGGCCTGGCAGCGGTATCCCGATCCACTACCGGCCTGGAGCGTCACCCACGCGCACTGACTAGTGCGCGTGACCCATCACGCCGCTCAGCTCGTTCGGGGCCTGATCCAGCGTCACCGATGCGCCCACCTCGCCGGATTCGACGTCAACCGTGTGAATCCGCTTGGTGGCGGGGTCAGTGACGAACACGTCGTGGCCGCGGGCGAACACACTCGGACGGGGCTGCTGCCAGTCGTCGGGTTCGGTCCACGGCTCGACCACGGCGATCGTCTTGATGGAGCGCCCGGACGCCGGATCGATGACATGGAGGTTGCCGTCGGTGCCCAGGACGAGCCCTTCGGCGTGTGGCCCACGCGCCAGTGATCGGAACGAGTAGCTGACCGACTGCGGGAGTGGCACCAGGCGCAGCTGATCGGTCGCGGTGTCGACGAGGGCGATCCGGTTGGGTCGTTCCAGCTCGGCGTCGGGATCGACCTTGTAGTCGCCCAGCGCCACCGGCGAGTCTTCGTGTCCGCGAACCGTTCCCACCCGGCCGTACGCGTCCGGCGCGGCGATCTTGGTGAAGGCACCGTCGGAGAAGGCCAATGCGCCGTTCTCGCAGCCGAATACGAGGGTGGATGAATCGACGACCGTTTCGCCGTGAATGCCGGGGCACTCGGTGTTGCGGGCAACCTCCCGGTCGGAGGCATCGAAGGCGACGGCACCACTGCGCTCGTCGGCATTGCCCTCGCTACGCACCCAACTGCCGTCGTCGAGCACCACTGCGACGCCGTGATGCGGCTGCGGCGCTTTCATGCCCCGGGTCCGGGGCACGGAGGCGGTGAGATTGTGCGGATCGAGCACGGTGATCTCGCCCGACCCGTCGGCGAACAGCACGGTGTGTTCGCCGTGGGCCACAACGTGACCCGGCTCATCGGCCATGAAGGTGGTATCGGTCAGCTTCCCGGCCGACGCGTCGAGCAACCGGAAACCCTCGCCGGTGGACACCAGGACGTGCGAATCGTCACCGGCCGGGTTGACCCGCAGGAAGCCGTCCAGCGGCACGTCGGTCTTGACCTGAAGGCTCTTGCCGTCCAGCACATACAGCCCGCCGTCGTAGGTGACCACCAGCGGATCGGGTATCGGCTCGCGCGCCGCCGGAGGCGTTTCACCACCGCCGCAACCGGTCAGTGCCGCCGCGAGCGCACCGACCAGGACGAGGACCTTCGATGGATTCGGCATTCTTCTCCTTCTTGCTTGTTGTGTGGAATCACCAGCCCGAGGCCGCCAAGAAATCCGGGATGACGTTCGTCTGGTGCGAGCGCTCGACCCGTAGGCCGTTCGAATAGTCGATTTCGTGTACGGCCTTCGCCGTCGCGTCGTTGACGTAGGCCCGCCCGGCGCCGACCTCGATCACCGGAGTGCCGACCGGGTCGGCCAGCAGCTCGAGGCGACCGACGCTCACGCCCGCCGCCATATCGAGCGCGTGCAGGACACCGTCGTGAGTCACGGCCAGCACAGTGTCGGCAGCGGCGGTGTTGGCGGCGACCACACCGGGCAGGCGCATCGACGCCCAACGGCGGCCGTTGAGCAACCACACCTCGTCACCGGCCACGGCCACCAGCGATTTGCCCTGCCTGCGATAAGAGAACGCCCCCAACGAGTCCCGGGGCCGAACCGCCCCGAAAGGGATGTTCTCGACCACCGGCTCCCCGCCACGCACGGAGACCTTCAATGCGCCGTCACGGCACCCGAGCACGACCGCCCGGCGCAGCGCCACAGCGTCGGTGATCGCCGGGCAGTCTCCGAGCACCGCGGTCTGTTCGGCAACGCTGCTGACCAGTCCCCGCTCGGCGACCGTCAACGTCTCCTCGCCCAACGGAACTGCAGCTGTTGCCTTTTCAGGCACCAGCGCGGCGGTGAGGGGTGTAACCTCACCGCGCGCGAAGGCGTCGCGATCCAGTGTTGCGACCGTGCCGTCGGCGTGGCGCGCAACAGTCACCGCGCCGTGGCCGCGCACCGCGGTGATCTGCCCGTCGATCCGGCCCACCACCGCAGGTGGCGACTCGTAGTAATGCGCGTGATCCCCGTGATCGAACGTCCAGGTCCCGCCATCGAGGATCGTCAGGCCCGCATCGCCGTGCAGGTAGGCATATCGACCGTCACCGCTCACGGCCTGCACGGGGCCGTACTGCCCCAGCGGGGTCTCGGCAGAGGTCGCGACATCGAGCACCGCGCCGGCACCGGCCTGTCGCTCCACCAGGACCAGTCGCGTCACCGGTCGCTCGGCCTCCCGGGGAGTGGCCACCTGCCGGGCATCCGGAGTGTCAGAGCACCCGGCGATCAGCAGGGCGACGAGCGCAATCACCAAGCCCCTGTTCAGCACCCCCAAACTCTTATCATTAATGACATTCATTTTCAATAAGATGGCGCGCCCGATACACCCGACGGCCCACCTAAGCTCGACCCGTGTCTGAGCACGCCTTCAACCCGGACGAGCGCCGCGCCGTCTACCGGGCCATCGCCGAACGTCGGGACATGCGCCGGTTCGTCCCCGGCAGCACGTTGCCACCCGAAGTCCTCGGCCGGCTGCTGCAGGCCGCCCACGCGGCGCCGAGCGTCGGCCTGATGCAGCCGTGGCGGTTCATCCGGATCACCGACGACGCGTTGCGCGGCAAGATCCACGCCCTGGTCGACCAGGAACGCATCCACACCGCCGACGCGCTCGGTGTCCGCGGTGGCGAATTCCTGGCCTTGAAAGTGGAGGGCGTCCTCGACTGCGCCGAACTGTTCGTCGTCGCCCTCGGCGAGAACCGCGACCGGCACATCTTCGGCCGACGCACCCTGCCCCAGATGGACCTGGCCTCGGTCTCGTGCGCCATCCAGAACATGTGGTTGGCCGCGCGCGCCGAAGGTCTCGGCATGGGCTGGGTGTCGATCTTCGAGCCGCTGCCGCTGGCCCGGTTGTTGGGCATGCCCGCCGACGCCGAGCCCGTGGCGATCTTGTGCCTGGGCCCGGTACCCGAGTTCCCGGACCGGCCGGTGCTGGAGATCGAGCACTGGACGGTCGGGCGCCCGCTGCCCGAATTCGTGGCGGAGAACGGCTGGCCGGCCGAGGCTTCGACTTAGGCTGGATGGATGGCTGCCTCCGTCGATCTCAATGCCGACCTCGGTGAGAGCTTCGGGGCGTGGAAACTCGGGGACGACGAGGCCATGCTTTCCCTCGTCACCAGCGCCAATGTGGCCTGCGGTTTTCACGCCGGGGACCCGGCACTGCTGCTGCGCACGTGCCGCGAGGCCGCGGCACGGGGCGTCCGGGTCGGCGCCCAGGTCAGTTACCGGGACCTGGCCGGGTTCGGCAGGCGCTTCATCGATGTCACCCCTGAGGATCTGACCGCCGAGGTGATCTATCAGATCGGCGCGCTCCAGGCCATCGCCCACGCCGCGGGCACCACGGTGACCTATGTGAAACCCCATGGGGCGCTGTACAACACGATCGTCAGCCACCCCGAGCAGGCCGCTGCCGTCGCAGCCGCAGTGGCAGCAGTGGACGCCGGCCTGCCGGTGCTCGGCCTGTCCGGTTCGGCGTTCTTCGAGGAGGCCGGAGCACTCGGGCTGCGCACCGTGGCCGAGGCCTTCGCCGACCGCGCCTACCAACCCAACGGCACCTTGGTGTCCCGGCGCGAACCCGGCGCGGTATTGCACGATGCCGCCGAGATCGCCGAACGAGTGGCGGGCATGGTATTGACGGGTCAGGTGACCGCCGTGGACGGATCCGTCATTCCCGTGACGGTGGAATCGGTTTGCGTACATGGTGATTCGCCGGGCGCTGTCGAGATCGCAGCGGCCGTCCGTGAGCGCCTGCTCGCCGAAGGGGTTCAGCTGTCACCCTTCAGCTAGCCTGACGTCACATATGTTATTGGTAATGATTACCATTTCCATATGCTTCGGGTCTCCCGCCTCCGCGACCGGCTGCAAGTCGCCGCGATGATCTGGTACGTCCGGCTCCTGCGGTCGATCGTGGTCGTCGCGGAGTGGTGGCCCAGCAACTGGCCGACCCGCTCCTCCCGGTCAAACCTCACGAGCGATCAGCGGGGCGGCTCGATCGGCAGAGTGGGCCCCCCGTAGGGGGTCGGGATCGTGTAGCGACCCACCGGCGTCGGATCAGCCGTGGTGGCCAAGTCAGCTCCGGCCGGAGGGCCTGCGGTGTCGTCGCCGGCCGGCCGCGGAGCATTGCGGGCACCGCGAACCAGCAGGCTCGGGTCGTCGTCGTGGCAGTACGTGTACAGGAACGGTTCGGGATAGTCGGCGGCCGAGGGTGGGCGGCGAGGTGTGCCGTAATCGCAGGCATACCGCGGATAGATGTCGGCGGTCACCCACAGTCCGTGCTCGTGCATCGTGCTGATGAAGGCCTCAAGCGCCGAACCGCGGTAGTCGGGGAAGAGCGCATTGAGCGCGGGCACCCGGACGTAGGACAGCCGCGCGACGGTGGCCAGATTTCCCAGCAGCTGCACCATGGTGTCCGAGTTGTCCGTGAACAGATTGTCGATCGCACCCAGCGTCGCCGGGGACTGGCCGAGGAGTTCCCGGTAGCCGTCCTGCATTCCGGCCACCCCTGCCAGCGTGTGACGCAGATTGGTTGCCGTGGCGGCGATTCCATTGTTGACATCCACTGCCGAGGACAGCACGATCCGGCTGTTCTTGATGATGCTCACCGTTTCGGGCAGCACCGAATCCAACGTCGACAGCAGGAACGTCCCGCCGTCGACGATCGCGGAGAGCTTCTCCGGCCCGGCCCCGGTCAGGCTCAGCTCCTCCTTGAGCCGCTCCAGCTTCTGCGGGTCCACTTGCGCCAGCACCCCATCGGCGTTCGCGAGCAGTTCGGCCATCGTGACCGGCACTCCGGTCCGGTCGCGGGCGATCACATCGCCGTCCGCCAGATATGGTCCGCCGTCGGATGCCGAGGCGAAGTCGACGTATTGTTCGCCGGCCGCCGACAGCGCAGAGACGCGGACCGTGCTGGACGCCGGAATGCGCACATCGTCCGATACCCGCAGGACTGCCTCGACACCACGCGGCGTGAACGCGAGCTCTTCGACCTTGCCCACCCGCACCCCGCGCATGGTCACATCCTGATTCGGCAGCAGCCCACCGGATTCCGAAAGCTGCACTGTCACTCGGTATGTCGCCGACAGCGGCCTGACGTGCAGCACGCCGACCATCAGGTAATAGACCGACACGACCAGCGTGAGTGCCAGAGCCGACAGGGCAGCCCACGCGCTGCGCCGGGTGCCGCTCACGGTTGGGGTCCTCTGCCGACCACCCGTTCCTGCAACCGCCAGAGCACGAACTTGATCGATCCGACGAGCTGGTGCCAATCGGCGCGTTTGGGACCGTGCAATCCGGGGTCCCCCGAGAATCCGGCGTCGGGAATGGATCCGAGGACGAGCCGGTCGATCCCGGCCGCCCCTGCCATCGATGTGCCCGCGGTCATCTTGATGAACGGCGCGTACAGCCGGTTCAGCGAGGCCAGGCTGGTCTGTGGATCCACCACGACGTCGTTGAACGCCCGCGCGATCGCGTCCGCGTCGGCGATCACGCTGCGGCCGCTGGAATCGGTTCCGGCGATGGACGGGAACTTGGCGAGGTTCTGCGAGATGTCACCCAGTGTGAGGACGAGGTCGGTCACCTGACCGGTGTTGTCGGCGAGCGTCTCGGTGGCCGGTGCCGCGGCGCCCAGGATCTCACCGACCTCTTGATTCTTGGTTTCCAGCAGCTCGGCCAGCCGCGTCGTCTCGGCCATCGCGGAATCAAGTTGTGCCGACCGGGCATTCACCGTGCCGAGCAGCCGATTCGACTTGGCAACCAGGTCACCGAAGGCTCGGCCATCGGGCCCGGCCGCCTTGCCCATGCCGTTGACGATGTTGGTCAGGTTGTGGACGGCTCCTCCGTTGACGAGGACCGCCGCCGAACTCAGCACCGACTCGACCGTTGCCGCCGCAGTCGTGGAGTCGAGTCCGATGCTGTCTCCGTCCCCGAGCTGACGCGTACCGGACCGCTCGGTGCGGGGTGCGACGATCGAAACGAACACATCGCCCAGCGGTGTGGCCGAACGGAGTTCAGCCGTGCTGCCCACCGGAAGCCGGACGTCGTCTCTGATACGCAACGTGGTGACCGCGGTGAAGTCACGCGCCTGCATATCCTCGACTTGTCCGATGTCGGCCCCACCGAGCTTGACCTTGGCGTGCTCGGGCAGGTTGAGCGCATTCGTGAACATCACGGTAAGCCGGTAACCACCCGAGCCGAGGCCCGCGGCGGGCAACGGCAGGTCGGCCAGCCCGTTCGTGGCACAGCCCGCGGTCAGCAGAACCGCCGACAGTGCGGCCAGCGTCCGGCGCAGACAACCCTGTGCCGCAATCATTTCTGCCCCATTGCGGCGAGACCGTCCAGCATGTTGGTCAGGCCGAAGTCGGGCCCGTAATCCTGCAGAGTGCCGGTGCTGCATCCGAGCTGGCGCAGACCCATCATGTTGCAGACCTCCTTGGCCATCTGGCTGTCGAACACCATGCGGTCGGCCAGGAAATGCGCACGGATGGCTCCGTTCCGTTGATCGATCGCGTTGTAGAGGTTGTCGGCCATCAGCGGGAGTACGTCGAAAAACTCCGCGAGCTCGCGTTGCCGATCGTGCAGAGTCTGCATGCTGGTGTCGCCATTGGCGATTCCCTGCTTGATCAGGTCCCGGTTCGCCAACAGGATCTCACCGGTCTTTGCGACGACCTCGTTGAGTTGCCTACCGGTGGTCCCCGACCCGAAGTCCTCCTGCGCCAGAACCTGGCTGAGTTGCCGCACGGTAGAGCCGAATTCGCGCAGTTCCGCGTCGTTGCCGGCCGCGGCGTCCAGCAGTGAACCGAGGTTGGTGATGATGGTGGTCACCTGTTGGCGAGTCCGGGCGCCGCCGTCGGAACTCAACCGCAGCGCACGCGACAGCTCGTCGAGGGCACCCCTGATCTGCTCGCCGTGCCCGGCGACCACGCCGTCCCCTGCGTTCTGCAGATCGGCGACGGGCCCACCGCCGGTCCCGTCACCCCGCAGCGACGTCGCCAGCTTGTCGAGCATCCCGAGGACCCGGTCGAACTCGACCGGGGTCTTCGTGCGATGCAGGCCGATGGTGTCGCCGTCGCGCAGCGTCGGTCCGCCGCGGTACGGGGGTGACAGCTCGATCTGGCGGTCGGTGAGGATCGAGGTGGACAGCGTCACCGCCTCGACGTCCGCGGGTATCGCGACAGCCTCATCGACAGTGAAGTCGACCTCGGCATAGCTGCCCTTCGGTGTCACCTTGGTGACCTGGCCCACCGGAATTCCCAGTACCGCCACCACATTTCCGACGTACAGGCCAGCCGCGCTGTCGAACTGGGCGGTGGCGGTGATGCTGCGGTCGGGGTGGGTGACCAGGTGCCGGGCCAGTCCGGCGACCGTCGTCACCGCGATGATCAGCACGGCGGCAATCATCAGGCGCTTGTGTCGGAAGATCATTTGCAGTCCTTGAGATACGGGATCATCCCGAACTGCTCGGCGCGCCCGCTGATGGCGCACATCCAGGAATCGATCAGGGCTCCCGCCGGCGCGTTGCCCTCGATCGCGTTGCCGAAGCCGGTGGCATTCGCGATCTGGCGGATCGGGACGGGCGCGATCTGCAACAGGTTCCGGAAGAGCGCATCCTGCTCCGCGAACTTTCCGCTCAGCTGCTCCATGGTGGACAGCACGTCGTCGAGTGCGGCGCGGTCGTTCACCGCGATGGTGTGCAGCGAGTCCACTACGGACCGCAGGGACTGCATCAGCGCATGGAATGCAGCCGAACGCGCCACGAATTCGCCCACCAGTTCCTGTCCCTGGCGGATGAAGGTGCCGATCTCGGACTGCTGGCGCCGCAGCATACTGGTGACGTGTTCGGTGTTCACCAGCAGGCCGCCCAGCTGGTCTCGTCGCTGCGCGATCACCGATGAGAGCGCGCGCACGTTGTCCATCGCCTGGGGTACCACCGCGGGTAGTCCGTCCAATTGCCGGCTCAGCACGTCGAGGGAAGCAGCGATCCGGTTGGCGTCGACCTGCTCGAAGGTTCTCGTCGAATCGGCAAGCGCGGCTTGCAGATCGTAGGGAACCTCGGTGTGGGCCAGGTCGATGGTCCGATCCTCGGGCACGCCGTCGCCGTCGGGGCGCAGGTCGAGATAGCGGGAGCCGAACAGTGTGGTCACCTTGATCGCGACGCGGGTGTCACGGCCCACCGGGACGTCGTCCCGCACTCGCATATCGGCCTCGACATGGTCCCCGGCGAGGCGGACGGCGGTGACCGTTCCCACCGGGATGCCGGCGACCGCCACGATGTCGTCGGCGCGCAGGGCCGCCGCCTGGAGGAATTTCGCTGTGTAGCGGTGATATCCGATGCCGGCCTCCTTGACGAGCAGCATCGCCGCGATCAGGCCTCCCACAGTGAGCACGGCCAGCAGTCCGAGCCAGGCCTTCCTGGCTACGCCGTCAGCCATTGGCCATGCTCCTGCACTTGGGGGTGTGCTTGGCGGTACCGCCCGGCGTCGCGGCATCGACGATGATCGGTACGACATCGTTGAGCCCCGGGAAGAACCCGTAGGCGTTGACGTCACACGCATAGGCGTTCATATAGGCCCCCTCTCCGAACACCCGCGACAGTCCCTTCAACAGCAGCGGGGTATTGAGCCCCGTGTAGGCGATCTGCGGTTCGATGTCGAGCATGTGCCGGGTGTAGCCGGGCTCGCGGTTGAGCATGTCCCGAATCGTCGGTTGCACGTCTTGGGAGATCCGCGCCAGATTGCCGGCCACCGCCGTCATCGTGCCCAGGGACGAAACCAGCGGTTCGCGACGGTTGTCGAATGCTGCCACCGCATTTCGCGCCGCGTCGATCGTGCGCTCGAAGTTTTCGTTCTGGCCGGCCAGATTGCCGACCACGCCGTCCATCCCGGCGATGACCCGGTCCAGGGTGCGATCCTGGCCCACGAAAGTCTCGGTGAGAACCGAGGTCTGGTCGACCAACTGGGTGATCGCGGCGGTGTCGCCCTGCAGAGATCCGACGACCGCGTTGGTGAGGTTGTTCACCTGCTCGGGGTCCAGGACCGCGAACAGCGGCTCATAGCCATTGAGCAGCGTGCCGATGTCGAAGGACGGCTCGGTGCGATCCACCCCGATGACGGCCCCGGCCGGAAGCGCGGTGGCTGGTCCTTCACGACCGCGGTCCAACGCGAGATATCGCTGTCCGACGATGTTCTGGTAGTTGACCGATGCGACCGTGCCTGTGGTGAGGCGGTGGCCGTCCTGCACGATGAACAACACCTTCGCGAGGGTGCCCTGCAACTCGATCGCCTGTACGCGACCGACCCGGACCCCGGCCACCCGAACGTCGTCGCCCTCACGCAATCCGAAGACGTCGGTGAACACCGCGGAATAGGACGTGGCGGGGCCGCTGACATCCCGCCGCAGCGTGACATAGACCAGCCACGTCAGCACGGTGGCCACCACCAGGAACAGGCACAACCCCAGCAGCGGGCCGCGGCGTCGTATCGACTCGGCCCCCGGGACAGTTCTGGACATCGGAATGTTCTCCTACGGCTTGGGTTTCGCTGCGGGCGGGGTTCGCGTGACTACCGTCCCGCGCGCGACGGGACCGAGGATCAGTTGAGTGGCCACCGTGGCGGGTTCATCGGTGATCTCACCCAACCGGTCGCGCTCGAGACCGCTGCCGACCGGGCCGACGTTGCCCCCGAACGAGGCGGGCGCCGCACTGCCGGGCACGGGCGGCGCCGGCGAGATACCAGGCGGGAGAGGCGGATACGGATCCGCCGGCGGCACCTGCGGGGCCAGCAGCGGTGGACCGACCGCAACCAGGTTGCCGTTCTCCCCGATGACTGTGCCCGGCGGTGGTGCCAGATCCGGTGGCGGCTGGTAGTTCTGCGGCATCAGGACTTCGGGGAGGTCGGCCCGCACGGGCACCTCGGGGGCCGTGAAGCAGCTCGGCCCGGACAGCGCCCCGTAGCGCGGACAATCGGCGCGGGTGTAGGTATAGGACGGCGTGAACGACAGGTTCACCCGGCCTCGCGCCGTATCGAGTTCGGAGTCCCAGACCTCGGCGAAGAAGGTGTCGGAGAACCTGGTCATCCGCTGGCTGATCGGCACGAAATGCCGAGCATTCTGCGCCAGCACACCGAGCACCGGCGTCAGATCGGTGGTGATGTGGACCAGCCGGTCGGTCTGATTGTCCAGTGACTCCACACTGGTAGCCGTGGTGCGCGTGGCCGCCGCCAGGAAATCCTCGAGGCTTCGCCGCTGTTCGACCAGGGCCCGCATCGGCTCCACTGCCTCGTGCAGCGCTCCCACGAGGTCCGGTGCCGTCGCCGACAGTCCGCGCGCGGCTTCGGACAACGCCGAAATCGTCGATGGCCCCTCATCGGTCGCGACAACGGCATTCAGCTCATCGATCAGCCGGTTGAGTTCGGATGCCGATGTGAGCAGTTGCCCGCGGCGGTTGTTGGTGGCTGCGGCGACGGCCGCGAGCACACCGATGGTGTGGTCGTCGCGTCCGCGCCCCGCTGCCGCGAGGATGTCACGCAGTTTGGTGAGGGTGGTCTGGAACAACACCGTCGGCAGGGTGGTGTCCTCGGTGATCCGTCCACCGTCGCGGATCGGGCCCGCCGAGCCGTTCGTCGTCTCGACCAATTGCAGCGAAGACACCGCGAAGGCATTGCTGGGTACCACTCGGGCCGCCACGCCGACCGGTATGCCCTGTGCATAGGCCGAATCCAGCCGGATGTGAACCTGACTGGGCTGTTCGGCGGTCCCGGGCGTGACGCTTTCCACCGCGCCGACGAGTACCCCACGGAACTTCACATCCGACCGGGCCGGCAGACCGTCGCCGATGTTCCGCAGCTCGGCCACCACGTGCAGGCTGCGGTCGAACATCCCGGTCGATTTGACCAGCAACACCGATGCCACCACACCGACCACGACCAGCGCCACGGTGCCACGCCGGATCAGCTGCCTGGCGGTGAAGTGGTTTCCGTCCAGATCGACCATGCTCGCCACCGTCAACCACCCAGCCTCGCACCGGAATTCACGCTCCACAGCGCCATCGTCAGCAGCATGTTGACGATGATCACCACCGTGATACTGGCCCGCATGGCGTGCCCCGCAGCGATGCCGACGCCCTCCGGACCACCGCCGGCACAGAATCCGTAGTAGCACTGCACCATTGCCGCGATCCAGACGAACACGACGGCCTTCACCATCGAGTACAGGATGTCGGTGCCGCTGATCAGCAATGTGAAGTAGTGCAGATAGGGCCCGAGCGATCCGCCGCTGATGAGGCCCACCATGACCTGGCACGACAGGTAGCAGATGCCCAGGCACGCCGCGTACAAGGGAATGATCGCGACCACCGAAGCCAGCAGGCGGGTGGTGACGAGGTACGGAATCGGCCTGATCGCAAGCGAGTTCATGGCGTCGATCTCCTCGGAGATCCGCATCGAGCCGATCTGCGTGGTGAACCGGCAGCCCGCCTGAACCGCGAACGCCAAAGCAGCCATGATCGGCGCCAGCTCGCGGGTAGTGACCAACGACGAGATGATCCCGGTTGCCGGACCGAGTCCGAGCAGATTCAGGAAGTCGTAACCCTCGACCGCGATCAGGGCCCCGGTGGTGATGCCGAGGACGAGGATCACCCCGGCAGTGCCGCCGCCCACGACGATCGATCCGTTGCCCCAGGTGATGTCAGAGACCAGTCGGAGGAACTCGCGCCGGTACCGGCGCAGGGCGAGCGGCGCACCCGCGAGGGCGTGGGCGGAGAATGCGACGAAGTGGCCGAAGTGCGCCACCGGCCGCGTCATCACGGGCTGGGTCATCTCACAATCCCGTCCGTGGGAAGAGCATGGTGTAGAGCTGGCTCACCGCGACATTCACGGTCATCAGGACCAGAACCGATTCCACGACCGCGGCGTTGACGGCGTTGGCGACACCGGCCGGCCCCTGCCCAGCGGCGAGCCCTTTCTGGCAGGACACCACCGCGACGATCGCGCCGTACACCGCCGACTTGAACAATGCGAGCAGCATGTCTCCCGTGGTGGCGAACGACGCGAACGTGGCGATGAAACTGCCGGGCGCACCGCCCTGTACGTAAACGTTGAACAGGTAGCTCGACAGGAAGCCGACGAAGCACACCATCCCGGTGAGCGCCATGCCGATGACGATCGCGGCCGCGAATCGGGGAACCACGAGCCTGCGGACCACCGAAACGCCCATTACCTCCATCGCGGCCGTCTCCTCGCGCATGGTCCGGCAGCCCAGATCCGCAGTCATCGCGGCGCCCACTGCCGCCGCCAGTAGCAGCGCAGAAACCAGCGAGGCGGCCTGTCGCACGACCGCCAGTCCGCTGGCAGCACCGGCGAGCGATGTCGCGCCGACCTGTCCTGCCAACAGCGCGAACTGGATCGACAAGGTGACCCCGATCGGCAGCGCCACCAGGACCGTCGGCATGACGGCCGCACCGGCCATGAAAGCCGCCTGCCGAACGAACTCGGCCCACTGAAATCGCCCGGTCACCAAGTCGAAGACGCAGAACCGGATCGTCTTCAACCCGAGTACCACCTGCTCGCCAACCGTGGCCAGCGCCGCTACCGGATGACGCCGCAGGTATCCCGCACCTACCTGGACAACACGGGAACTGTTGTCCCGCACAGTCATCTGACGAGTTCACGCTCCCCGGACCGTCCCAGCCGGGCCAACCGCGCCGTCGTCTCCAACCGTCGCAGCTTGCCCGACGAGGTCTTCGGCAGCCAACCGGCCGGGACCACGTGAACGGCCCTCGGGCTGATCCCTAGTTGTCGATAGATTCGATCGGCGATCTCGGCACGGATCCGCGCGGTCTCGGTGCCGTCGGCGTGCAATACCGACTCGGCCACCATCGAGAATCCCTCGCCCGCGGCCGCGGTGGAAAGGCGCACCGCGGCAACGCCACCCGAGCGCACACCGTCCACCCCGGCCACGCTTCGTTCGATGTCTTCGGGATGGACGTTTCGGCCCGAGATGATCAGGATGTCCTTCTTGCGGCCGCAGATGACGGGTTGGCCGTCGTCGGTCAGATAGCCGACGTCCCCGGTGCGGAACCATCCGTCGGCGTCTGTGACGGCCTCGATCCCCTCAGCGGTGCGGTATCCGCAGGTCACGTTCTCGCCGCGGATCTCCAGTTCACCGATGGCCGGGGATTCGACCACCGAGCCGTCCTCGGCCACCACGCGGACCTCACATCCCGGCAGCGGCCGCCCGAGTGCCACCCGCTGCTCGCACACGCGGTATTCGTCACCCGGGCGCACGAACGACACTCCCAGCGTCGCCTCGGCCATTCCGTAGGCCGGCACGATGGCGTGCTTGCGCAGGCCGAACCGGGCCCCCGCAGTGGTCAACCGGTCCAGCGTCGCGACATCGATCGCCTCGGCACCACTGAGCGCAAACCGCAGTGTCGAGAAGTCGTAGGCGCCATCGGCAGCCTTGCGAAGCCTGCGCGCCAGCACCGAGTAGGCGAAATTCGGTGCCGCGGTCATGGTTCCGCGATACCTGGTGATCAGCTCGGCCCACAGCAGCGGATCGCCGAGGAAGTCGACCGGCGTCACCTTGACGGTCTCGATGCCCAGACACATGGGCGTGATCAGGTAGCCCATCATCCCCATGTCGTGAAAGAGCGGAAGCCAGCTCACCACCACATCGGTCTCGGCGTCCGCACCTGAGGCGGCGGCCATCCCGACCAGGTTGGCCTCGATGTTGCGGTAGCTGATCGCGACGGCCTTGGGCCTGCCGGTGGATCCCGACGTCAGCTGCGCAAACGCGATCGCATCCTCGTCCGAATCCACGGTCTGACCCGGTGCCGCCTCGAGCAACTCGGTCAGCAGCAGAGTCCGCACGCCGGCGGCGGAAAGGGCTTCGCCGGCGGCGAGGAACGGGCTACCGACAACCACGGTCGTGGCACCGACCGCCGACAGCGTCGGCCCCAAGTCCGCCGCCCACGCCGAAATCTCGGTCCGATGGGTGGGATGGTGCAGCATGGTCACGACAGCACCCGACATCCAGATGCCCTGCACCAGTGGGGCGATCTCCCCGGGTGCGCCGGCCAGCACGGCCACCGCGTCTCCCGGCAGCACCCCCGCCTGCTGTAACCCACCCGCGACGGCGTGGCCGGACCGGTGCACCCGTGCCCAGGTCGCCGTCGTCAGCTGGTCGAGGCGCGATCGGCCGTCAGGGTCGACCGGTGCCGCGGTGAGACCTCGTGAAGTGATCTCGGCGCCGGCACGCAGTCTGGCCAGGATCCGGTTCACGGCTGTCCCGGCGGGTTGCCTGCCGTGCTCACCGCACCGGAGGCGGCGGGCCGGCGGTTCTCCACCAGTTCGACCAGGGCGCCGACGGTCTTGCACTCGAACACATCGTCTTTGTCGAGGACGACGCCGAATCGGTTCTTGATCTCGGATACCCCGAGGGCGAACGACAGTGAGTCGAAACCCAGGTCTCCGACCAGTTCTGAGAAATCGTTGACGTCTTCGGCGGGCAGCTCGAGCTCGTCGGTGATGAACTCGATGAGGAATTCCCGTACTTCTGACACGGCCTGACTACCTTCCGATCTTGCGGCGGATCACCATGTGGATGGGTATTTGGAGGACGGCGAACATGCCAACGGCGACAAGGCAACCCGTCACGACGGTCCCGGTGTCGAACTCGCCGTACATGATCGTCGACGCGGCCGCCACGATGTGTGAGAACGGGTTCAGGGTGATGCTGAACCGAAGCCAGTCCGACAGGAACACCGACGGCATGAGCGCCTGGCTGATGAACAGCACCGGGAGCGCAAGCGGCAGCATCGCCACCGGTGCCTGCGGGTTGAGCGTGCGCAGTGCCACCAGATAGAACAACGAACTGTAGGCCGCCGACCACAGGAACATCAGCACGACAAGGAATGCGGCAGTGAGGATCCCGGCCCGCAGCGGGGCATCGAGCAAAGCCAGCAGAGCGATCACGATGACCGCCGCGGGCAGGATCCGGAACATTTCGAATCCGAACTTGGCCGCCATGATCTGTCTGGTCGACACACCGTAGAGGCGGAGGCGGTCGGTGAAGCCGGACCTGATCTCGTCGATCAGGGTGCCCGCGCCGTACCCTGCGCCGAGCATCGGGATCAGCATGATGAGGCCCGGGGCGATATACGCGGTATAGGACGACAGTGGGAATCCGGGCAGATCGGCGACTCGCTGGAACATCGATCGCACGAAGATCACCAGGACCACGGGAAAGACGATCGGGAAGATGAAACCGAAGACCGGCTGCCTCAGGCCCACAACGACATAGCGGCGGAACAACCGCAGGGTGTTCGACAACGAGTTCATCGGGTGGCCTCCAGGAACGCATCACGCAACGAGGTCGACCGGACCTCGATGTCGGCCTCGCCCAGTCCGATCCGCTCCAGTTCGGCGCCGAGCCTGCCGAGCGCGAAGGCCGACGCCGACTCAAGCGTCGCCGTCAGCACGGTGTCGGTCGTGCGCTCCACGGGATATCCGGTGGTGGCCAATGCCTGCACCGACGCGTCGGGTATCGGCACGTCCGATGAGATCGCCGCGACGAATCCGTGGCTTCTGGTGAATTCCTGGGTCGATCCGGATGCGACCAATCTGCCGTCCTTGATGATTCCGACTTCGTCGGCCAGGGAGACCGCTTCGTCCATGTCATGGGTGGTCAGCACCACCGTGCGGCCCTGCGAGCGCAGGGAGCGGATGGCGTTCCACACCTCTTGCTTGCCCTCGATGTCGAGGCCGCTGGACGGCTCGTCGAGGAACAGCATCTTCGGGTCGTGGGCCACCGCCAGCGCCACGTCGACCCGGCGGCGCATGCCTCCCGACAGCGCGCCCACCTTTCGGGTGAGGTACTTGCCCAGCCCGAACTGCTCAACGAGTTCGTCTTCGCGCCTGCGCCTTTCGGATTTCGGCCAGCCGGCCATCGCCAGGCTCATGCGAATCTGTTCGATCGGCGACATCCAGAGGTCGAGTGCCACCTCCTGCAGCGCCACGCCGATCAGCGGCCGGAGCTCATCGGTTTCGGCCACGGGGATGCCGAGCACTTCCAGCCGGCCGCTCGTCGGTGCGAGCAGCGTCGTGGCCATGCGGATCGTGGTGGTCTTGCCTGCACCGTTTCGGCCGAGCAGGCAGTAGACCACCCCGCGGGGCACCGTCAGACTGAGTCCGTCGACGGCACTGGTCTGCGCACCCGGATACGACTTGGTGACGCCATCGGCGAGCAAAGCCGGTGACGGGTTGTCTTGTGTTTCTTCAGACATGGGTCGTTCAATCTCCGACTCTGGGAAGGACGTGGCGCTCCAGCTCTTCGGTCAGATGGATCCCCTGTGCGGTGAGGTCCACCTTGAGCTCGGTGTAGAGCGGAAAACTGCCGCCCTTGGGCGTGTCGTTGACCTGGTGGATGGTGCCGGTACTCACACCCGTCACGTTGAGATCGACCACGGTGCGGACCAATTCGACGGGCTTGCCGCGCCAGGTGCCTTTTCGACTGCCTGCTGGACGCACGCTGCCTGCGACCGTCGCACCGCCACCGCAGGACCCGGTCACCTCACGCGGTTCACCGGTGCCGGCCAAGTCGATTCCCCCGTTCACCGCGCATTGCAGCGACACACGTGAATCGAGCGGGTTGACGATCGTGATCGCGTCCAGGGTGGCGGCCGCGGCCTCGTCGGGCCCGGTGGACACCATGCCCGTCTCGTACGGGAATCGGTCACCGGTGTAGTACTGCTCGACTTGCATCTCGCCGCGCCGCGGCCCCGGGCCGATGGTCAGCACACCCGAGGTGGGCAACGACGTCGTCTCGTCGAGATAAGTGACCGAGCCCGAAATCTCCAACGGATACGTTCCGTAGGGAGAGTCGGGGCGGGATTCGGCCGCCGGTTCGGCCGCGGCATCGGGATACTTCAGCAGTGCGTAGGCGTGCCCGACGGGCTTTCCGGCCTCTTCGTTCACCGATGTACAGCCGGCCAGCAGCCCGGACCCGAGCACACACGCACCGGCGGCCGCGACGATCCGCTTCACAGCGACGCGCCCGCGCCGGTCAGGGTCCGGCTCAGTCGGCGGTGCCGGTGGCTGAAGAAGGCCGACAGTACCCGGCTCATCACCTTGCCCCAGCCCGGGATCAGGCCCATCGGCGCCTGCGGCGCCAGTGTGATCTCATCCGTGACGACCGTCTTGTCCCCCAACGGTTCCAAGGTGCGGTGATGAACCCAGATGCGCATCCCGGTCATGATCGATTCTTCGCGGAACATGCGGCCGGGATCGATCTTGGCGATGGTGATGTCGTCGAACCCGAACGGAACGACACCGAACAGCAGCAGGAAGCTCTTGCCGATCCGAGTCCCGGGGGTGACGTCGGCGATCGACTGTCCCCGGAACCGGCGCGGCATCGTCATCTTGAGATAGGGGCCCATCTCGTCGTTGATGCCCTCCTGGGTGGTCACCCGGTCCCACACCCGCTCGACGGGGCAGTCGATCTCGCTGACCTTGCGGAAGACGTGTTCTTGCGTGTGAATGGATCGCATGTCGGTGTTCCTCTAATTGCTTGACGGTAAAAGGGTTCGGCTGGCATCCGCGATGAACGACCCACTGATGTCGACGACGGCCGGAACGCTGTCGGCGCCGATATAGTCGGGCATGATCTCGCCGATCTGGTGGATATGCGTCGACAACAGCTGGCTGTACCACTCGAACAGCGGGACCACGAGCGCCACGGTGACGTAGTCGACACCGTCGGCCGCCAGGCTGCCGAAGAACGCCTGCCAGATCTGCTCGATCATGCCCACGCGCCGGCGCTTCTTGCACACCCCCTGGGTAGCGAGCTCGGCGATGCGCTCAGACGCGATGTCCTCGAAGAACGAATTCCACTCCGGGTACAGGAAGTTTCGCGCCGGCTGGCCGGGCGCCGCGTAGCTGCGGCCGTCGCGCAATGTGCTGAAGCTGTCCAGGCCGAGTTCGGTATCTGCCCGCAAGGCCCGTAGGACTCCGACCGGTTCGTCGGAATCCTCGCCGATCCCCACGAAGATCTCCGATGACCTTTCCCACTGCTGGTAGTGCACCATTTCGCCGGCCGCGATGTCCGACTCGCTCGCCCAACCGTTTTCCAGCCCGAAGATGGTGTATTCCACACCCTTCGCCCAGGCGAACCGATCATCGTCAGGGCGCACCCGGTCGACACGAAGAAGTTCTATGTTCATGCGTTGGTGAATTCCCTTCCGCAGGCATGGATCCGGTCGCCCTCGCCGCAGATTGCCGCGATCACGTCGGCAGCGGCCTCCGGACGTACCAGGGGATTGACGAAGGTGAGCTTGAGCGCCTGACTGCCGGCCGCCGTCGACCGGCCGATCACGGCGCGCCCCGAATCGGCCAGCGCGATCCGGATCTGCTGGTTCACGTCGTCGCATTCGGCGACGGACAGGTCGGCATGGTGCCAGCGCACCACGACGGTGTTGGTCGCGACGGGCGCCAAGAGAGCCAATCCCGGATGATCGGCAACCGCAGCTGCGGCCGCAGCTGCGGCCGCACAGGTGGCATCGATCATCTCGCCGACCCGCTGCCGCCCGAGTGCGCGCAGTGTGACGAACACCTTCAGGGCATCGAACCGGCGGGTGGTCTGCAACGACTTCCCGACCAGATTGACCACATCTTCGGCCGAATCCTGAAGCGGGTTCAGGTAATCGGCATGATCAGCCAGTATCTCGAATGATTCGCTCCGGCGTACCAGCAGCGCGCTACAGCTGATCGCCTGGAACAGGAGCTTGTGGAAGTCCACGGCCACCGAGTCGGCCATCTCGATCCCCCGGAGCAGGTGACGATGGGTGGCGCTGAACACCAGGCAGCCACCTGCGCAGGCGTCGACGTGGGTCCAGATGCCGTGTTCGCGCGCAATGGCGATCGCCTCCGGCAAGGGGTCGATGGCCCCGAAGTCCGTTGTGCCGGCGGTGAGTACGAGCGCCATGATCGGCGTGCCCGCCGCAGCCGCACGATCAATACAGTCGATCAGCCCGTCCATCCGCATCCGCCCGGCCGCATCGGTGGGCACCTCGACCACGGCGCCCGACAGGCCGAGGATCCGCAGCGCCTGCCGCACCGAGAAATGGGCCTGGCGGGTACACAACACGCGCCAGGAGCCGGCCTCGGCCGGCAGCCCCGCAGACAGGTCGGATCCGAAGCTGTCGCGAGCGAACAGGTCTCGGGCCATCATCAGCGCCTGCAGGTTGGATTGGGTTCCCCCGCTGGTGAACGTGCCGTCGGCGCCCTCGTCGTAGCCGAGCGTGGCGCACAGGTCGCTGACGACCTTCTGTTCGATCGCGGTGGCGGCCGGCGCCTGGTCGAAGGAATCCAACGACTGATTGAAGGAGCTGACCAGGATCTCGGCGGCCAGCGACGACAGCGTCGGAGGGCAGTGCAGATGTGCCAGATAACCGGGATGGGTCACGATCGCGGACTGTCCGGACAGCAAGCCGGCCGCCTCGCCCAACGCGCGTGGCAACCCGATCCCCTCTGCGGAGTCGAGTTCGAACGCCTCGACGACCTTGTTCAACTCTGCATAGCCGGCCACCAACCCCGGCCGGTCCGGATCACGCAATTCCGTACCGGCCCAGATGGCTGCCAGGGTCAACGCTTCGCGATAGCCGGTGAGTCCGGTAGCAGTGAGAAAGTCAGCGGCGAACGGATTCGTATCGGTTGTCACTGCGCCCCCATCAGGACGTCGTCGGTCGCATGCTTCCGACCCACTTGTCGCACAGCGGCTTCGAAGGCAGAGAGCGCAGCCGACATGTCGACCTCATCGATGGTCAGCGGCGGCAGGAAGCGCACCACGTTCCCGTACTGGCCCCCGGTTTCGACGATGAGTCCGTGCTGCAGACAGGCCAGTTGAATGAATCGAGCCCGTTCCGCGTCCGGCGCCGCCGCGCCGTGTTGTCGCGGCAGCATCGGATCGACGATCTCGGCTCCGAGCATCAGCCCAGCCCCCCGCACGTCACCCACGATGTCGGACTGCGCTGCGACGGACTTGAGTCCGTCGAGAAAAGCGGCGCCCGCCGTCTGGACACGGTCCGACAAATCTGTCTCGACAGCGAAGCGGATCACCGCACTCGCCGCGGCGAACGCCATCGCATTGCCGCGGAACGTTCCCGTGAAGGCGCCGGGCTCCCACACGTCATAGCGTTCCCGGACGACCAACACCGCGATGGGTAGTCCGGAACCGAGGCCTTTCGAGATCACCATCATGTCGGGCTCGATGTCGCAACGTTGAAATGCCCAGGCCGGGCCGGTCCGGAACATCCCGGCCTGCACCTCGTCGGCGATCAGCGGAACATCGAAATGGCTTGCCGTGTCCCGCAACGCGTTACCCCACCGGTATGGTGCCGGGATCACACCGCCCTCCCCCAGCACGAACTCCGCCAGGACGGAGGCCGGCGAGGTGATGCCGGAGTGAGGCCGGGAGAGGTTCTCGACCGCGGCCATCGCCAGATCGACACCACGCTCTCCGCCGACCCCGAACGGGCACCGGTAATCCTGCGGATAGGGCAGGAAGGTGGCCCGTGGAGCGAGCACCACCGGTTGACGGCGCAGTCCGCCACCGGAACTGGCCGCCCGCGCGGCCCGGGTGCAGCCGTGGAACCCGCCTTGGACACCGATGTGCTCACGGCCGCCGGTGGCGATCTCGGCGAGCATCAGCGCCGCTTCGATCGCACTGGCCCCGCTCGGCGAGCACAGGTGCACCCGGCCGTCACGTGCCAGGCCCGGCGGCAGGATGGTCAGCAAGTCCTCGACGAATCGTTGCCTGGTAGGGGTGTGGAAGTCGAGCGATTGCCACGGCTCTCCCGATTCGAGGGTCTTGATCACCGCCTCCCGGACAACGGGATGATTCCAGCCGAGGGACATCGCGCCCGCCGCAGCCAGACAGTCGATATACCAGCGTCCGTCGGCGTCACGCAGCCGGGAGCCGACCGCCTCGACGGGCCGGATCGGCAGCCGTCGCGAATAGGTCGCCGCGGCCGAATCTCGCATCACAGTGCCTCCCGTGGATGCGCGAGAAGCCTTCGCAGAGAGGCGGTCAGCGAACGATCCTCGGTGGTCCAGAAGCCGCCGTCACGCGGAATCGCCTCGGCCAGGCGACGGCGGGCCTTTCCGAGCTGGTGGTAGGGCAGCTTCGGAAACAGGTGGTGCACCGCGTGATAGCGGAGTCCGAGCGGCGCCCACAGCTCCCCGAGGATCGGCATAGATGGATGGTCGATCGAGTCGAGGACCTGCTCGGGAATCGTCATCCGCTCGTTGCGGCTCTCATACCGATGCGCAGCCAGCACCCGAATCCAATTGACGAACAGCACCGCCGCGACGATCACATAGGCCTCGGCGAGACGGTTCGGTGAATACACCCCGCCGACAAGCAGTGCCAGCATCGCCACCAGGTAGACGAAGCAGGCGAACTCCTGCACCAGCCAGGACCGTGGGGTACGGCCTTCGGGTAGCTTGCGGACGAAGTCGGCGTCGATCATCAGCGCCGACGCCCGGGTCAGGACGTAGGGCCGGATCCGCGGGACCAACCAGGAAAGCGGCGCCAACACGAGAAACCTCAGCACGAAGACGAGCGGGCCGAGCAACGCGGTGAACGGTAATGCGATCACCCGCCAGCGCGGTTCGGTCGCATAAGGGACGTACTCACCATCCTCGGCGGTGCCGTAGGTGCGGGACCCATGATGTTCCTGGTGGAACTCGTAGGTGAATTGCGGTACCAGCAACGGGATTCCGCACACCACATGCCACACCACCGAGAACCTGCGCAGCTCTTCTGGCGCATGGACGATCTCGTGGACGAACAGCACCGCGCGGTAGAAGGCCAGCGCCGCGAGCCCCATACAGCTGATCGCGATCGGCGAGAGCAAGTGGTCGGCCGGGCACAGCAGGAACGCGGCGTAGCCGATCACCACGCACGCGATGAGGTCGGCCCAGTAAATCCACCGGCGTCGCGCGGTCAGGTCGGCGATCAGCGACCGTGCTTCGGCCATCGAGATGCCGAGCGCGTCTTTGGAACCCGACCCGGCCGCTTTCTGGCGGATATCAGTGGTCATCGGGCGAACTCCGTGATCAATTCGACGGCGGACATTCTCGATATGCCGAGCTCTCGCTCGGCCTTGCCGGAGGCGTAGTACACGTGGCGACCCATCAACTCGACGTTCTCGGGTACCAGCGCATCGTCGTGCCGGGCGCTGCCGATCAGGTCACGCATCACGCGGTTCCCAGCTCCGACGGTGCGGAACAGGCCCATGGGCAGGGTCCGGACAGAGTGGCTGCGGCCGACGGCTTCGACGAGCAATTCCGCGATCCGCCGGTAGGTGAGGTTGGCGCTGTAGAGGATGTACCGCTCCCCGGATCCGCCCTTGACCATGGCTGCGGTGGCTCCGGCGACGAAGTCCCGGGCGGCGCACACCGCAGTCCCACCGGGAGGGACGCCGCGCAGCAGCCCCCGCCGGGCGGCGGTCAGCAGCCCTTGCCAGGATCGCGGCGGACCGAATGCCGGCGCGAAAACCGCTGCGGGATTCACCACCACGACGTCGAGACCTCGTTCGCCGAAGTCGAGCATTACGCGTTCGCCGGCCCGCTTGGTGGCGGCGTAAACGTTGTCGAGCACCGAATCCCGAACATCGAACCGCTCGTCAGCCACCACGCCGTCGGGCGGATAGCCGATGGCGGCCGTCGACGACACATGCACGACGCGCTGGACTCCGTGGTGCAGCGCACTCCGTGCCACGTGATAGGAACCCAGCACGTTGGCATTCCAGATGGAATGGGCCAGACGGGAATTCGGAGACGCAATGCCGGCGAGGTGATACACATACGACATGCCGCGCATGGCTGCATCGACACTGGCCTCGTCGGTGATATCGGCCCGGACCACCTCAACCCCACGGCCCAAACCCCCCGGTTGGGCCGCACGGTCGTCAGGTCCGGTCATGACGGTGACTCCTTCACCGTTACGAACCAGCTCGGCCACCAGCTCACTGCCGAGGTACCCGGCGCCCCCGGTGACAAGGATTCGGCCGGCCATCACAGTGCCTTCTGGTAAACGCGGTGCCGCTTGTCCGGCTCGGTCTTCATCTGCGCGGCCAGGGAATTCGACCACACGTTGTCTTCGTGTACCCAGGTGGTCGCCACCGACGAATATCCGCTGCCGGTACTGGCCCTGACGATCTCGCCGGCCAGGATGCGGCCGATTCCCGCCCCGAACTGGGTTTCGACGGCACCGATGAGGACGACGACGGCGGTGTCGATCCCGCGGATCCGTCCCCCGCGCTTGGCCGCCATGCGCAGCAACATCGACGGGGTGAGCCGGCCGGATTGCCCGGAGATCTCATTCACGTCGGGCAGCATCAACAAGAACCCGATGGGAGTTCCGGCCGCCTCGACGATGCGAACGATGCGGGGATCGATCAATGGCCGCATCTCCGCAGCCATCCCGGCGAACACCGCCTTGCTGAGCGGGACGTTCTCTGGATGGCGGGCGAAGGAATCGTTGTAGAGGACCCGTAGCGTTTCCAGCTCGTTGCTGAAATCCTTCATCCGAACGGACCGCACCGTGGCGCCCTGCGCGTCCATCACCGCGTCGGCACGTTTGACGAGGCGCTGCTGAACTGTGCTGCCTGACCCGGTATTCCAGCGATACGAAGCACTGTCGAACTTCTTTTGGTACCCGGCAGACTCGACGAGCGGCAGGTAATACGGCGGGTTGTACGGCTGCATCAGGGTCGGCGGGGTGTCGTAGCCCTCGGCGAGCAGCCCTACTTCCTCCCGCGTCGAATAGCTGTAGGGTCCGATCATCTTGTCCATGCCACGACGACGGGCCCAGTTCTCCGCAGTTTCCAGCAACGCGCAGGCCACAACCTCGTCAGGTGCGCTCTCGAAATGCCCGAAGAACCCACAGTCGCCGTACCGCTTGACGTACTCGGAGTCGACACTGGCCGAGATCCGCCCGACCGGCGTTTCACCTTGGTAGGCAACGAAGTTGGCAACCTCGACCTCGCGGTACAGCGGATTCTTACGGACGTCCATCTTCGCCCGCATGACCCGGCGCAGCATCGGCCTCCACCGAGCATCGCCGCAGTAGAGGTGCCACGGGAGGTCCACGAACCGTCTGGCTTCCGCGGGCGAGGCGACCTCACGGACGTCCAGCGATGTCTTCAGGTCACTTGGCACGAACGATTCCCAAGTCGTAGGCCAGTTCCGGATTGCCCTTGCTCTTCCATAGCGCGCCGTCCATGTAGAAGTGGTGCAACACGAACATCAGTGGCACGGCGAAGATGACGGTGTCCAGCTGTCCGGCGAGGATGCCCAGCAACGCCAGCCCCGCCACATAGAACGGAAGTGCCTTGCGCGTCGACAGCCGGGCCAGCAACAGCTTCTTCTCGCTGGGGTCGGTCGATGCCGCGAACCGGGTGTTGTTCCTGGTCCAGTTGATCAGGTGGTACTGCAGGCTGTGGGTGGTCGTCGCAATCAAGATGAGGGCGAACAGGTCCGAGACCAGCAGGTAGGACAGGTTGTACGACAGCGTCGCGATAATGAACGTGGCTATCGCCATGGTGGGTAGGGGGGTCTGCCCGTCCCGGCGCAGTTTGACCTGCTCGGCAATCGCCAAGGCGAGCAACACCGCGGCGACCGCGTACGCGACGCCGATGAGCGCGCTGGGAATCGGCGGCACCGGGACACTGAGGTTCGAGAACGGTAGCCGGTGGCCGAACACTTCGTACTCCGAGAAGTGCAGCCCGTGGCTTGCCCGGTACAGAACCGGTGCCAGACAGGCCGCGTACAGCGCGTACTTCAGCCGGTTCCGCGGACCCTTGTACCCGTTCTTCGCCGCGTAGATGTTCATGATGCCGAAGTGCTGCTTGAGGACATGGAAGACCTGCCAGTACGCCCAGATCGCCAACAGCGGCACCAGCCAACCACCGAACCAGAGCACCCCAACGATCGTGGCGACCACGGCGAAGCTCAGCACGTAGTGCAACCGGTATCGTGACCGCTCCCGTGGGTCGAGCCATACCCGCACTGTTGTGGTCAGCACATGCGGGAGGTCAGAGAGCAGCGAAAACGCGACCGCCCCAACCAGAAACACGCCCTTGTGACTTTCGGCCGCGAACAGGATCGCTGACAGCAGCGCACCCAGGCCGAACACGAAGTAGATGTCGACTCGACGACTGACGAACCAGCCGGGCTGGTGCTCGCCGTCTTTCAGCCGCGGTTGTCGAGTGCCCGCGGCAGTACCGGCCGTCCCGACTGGCGCTCCAGCGGCCATCCCAACCCCTCCTTGAGACCCAAAAGCCTGTTGTTGTTGAAAATGGTTATCGTTATCGACATAACGTAGGGTGAGCGCCAGCCTCTGTCAACGCCGGTTTCACCGGAGTTGCCGAAATGTGGCGGCCGCCACAGAGGCGCGGTAAAGGCCTGCCCGCAAACAAGATTCGACAAGGAATACGCCGTGACGGCAATCGACGACGCAACTGCCCAGGAGGCGGCCGCCGACCGCGACACCAACTATGAGATCGAGGGCAGCCCCGCCGTGGGTCGTCTCGGCCGGTTGGCCGTGGCAGGCGGCGCAGTCGTCCTCTTCGCCGCCGCAGTGGTAGCGGCAATACTGGGCTCGCAGGTGTGGCACCACCGGCAAGTCGATACGGCCGGCGAGCAGGCCAGGTCGACGGCGACCGCCTACGCCGAAACGCTGACAAGTATCGACAGCAGCAAGGTCGACGAGAACTTCACCCGCATCCTCGACGGCGCCACCGGCGAGTTCAAGGACATGTACACCAGATCGAGCGTGCAACTCCGCCAACTTCTCATCGACAACAAGGCGACAGCACATGGAACCGTGGTCGATTCGGCGATCAAGTCCAAGTCGCTCGATGAAGTCATAGTCCTGGTCATGGTCGATCAGACGGTGACCAACAGCGCCCGACCGGATCCCCGAATTGACCGCAGCCGGATGAAACTCACCATGAAGAACGTCGACGGTCGCTGGCTCGCCGCCAAAGTCGAGCTCCCGTAGGACCGGACAGGAGCAAGCATGCCGGAGCAGAACATCGAAGACACCGCCAGCAGCGCTCGGAGGCGGCCACACCGGGCATTGAAGCCAACCGCCGGCTTGATGGCCATTGCCATACTCACCGGCGCGGCAATCGTCGGTTGGCAGTGGAAGCAGCAGCGCGACACCGACATCGCCGCGCGCCAAGGCCTGGGTGCGGCGCAACGATTCATCGGCGTGCTGACCAACATCGACGGCAACAAGCTCGATGAGAACTTCGCCTCGGCGGCGGAAGGCTCGACGGGCGAGTTCAAGGACACCTACGCGCAGTCCAGCGCGCAGCTGCGTCGACTATTGGCCGAGAACAAGGCGACAGCGCACGGCATGGTGGTCGAATCCGCCGTTAGATCGGCCTCGCCCGACTCCGTCGAAGTGCTGTTGTTCGTCGATCAGTCGGTGAGCAACGCGGCGCACCCGGAGCCGCGGCTGGACCGCAGCAGGATCAGGATGACCATGAGCAAGGTCGAGGGGCGTTGGCTGGCAAGTAAAGTCGAGCTCCCGTGAGCCGCGGCCAAGCTCACACAAACGAACCGTTCGTTGTCGCCTTGTGCGTGTGTTGCTCCTCGTCCGGTCCCCGGTCTGCGCTGGTGCACATACTGAGAAACGTCGTACGCCAGTGCCCACACGGCGTTCTGGTGAGTACGCAGTGCTTGCTCGGAGAGTTCACCTGCGCGAGCAGGCGTGCCAATCTCAACCCGGTACTTGTGCTGCAGCCCTGCTCGACAGACCGGGTTCCCAGCGCACCCGCGATCTGGATCGGACCCATCGCCGCCGACGCCGACGCTCAACGCGCGTGCGAGTGGATCGCCGCCGGTCAGTGGGATTCCGCGAGCCTTCCCCCGCACCTACGAGCCGACGTAAACCTCGTCCGGGTGAGTTCTCGAAACTGAGCTCTGATCGAGCTCATAGCGGATCAGCCGGGCACTGTTGGCCACCACGGCCACCGACGACGCGTTGTGCAGGACCGCGGCGAGAACCGGAGAGAGCACACCGACGGCGCCGACGACGAGACCGATGGCGTTCACCGCGATCGACATCGCGTAGTTCTGCTGTATCACATCCACCGCCCGACCGCCCAGAGCCCGCACGTCGAGCAGTCGCCGCAAGTCATCACTGGCCAGCGCCACGTCGGCGGTCTCGACCGCCACGTCGGTGCCGCCGAGCCCCATGGCGATGCCGATATCCGATGCGGCGAGGGCCGGCGCATCGTTGACGCCGTCGCCGATGACCGCGACGGTGTACCCCTCGCTGTGCAATTCACGCACTACCGTGAGCTTGTCCTCGGGCATCACCTCGGCGCGCCATTCGGTGATCCCGAGATCCTCGGCGACGGCAGCGGCGGCATCGGGATGGTCGCCGGTGAGCATCACCATGCGGCGGACACCGGTGGCCCGTAATGCCTGCAACACTTCGATGGCCTCGGGCCGAACTTCATCGCGCAAACCGATGAGGCCGACCAGTTTTCCGTCGACGGCCAGTAGCAGAGGCGTCTCAGCACTCCGGCGGAGCTTGTCCACCCACTCCGAGGCACGTTTGGTCACCCGGACCTTTTCCTGGGCCAACAGAGAAGGACTGCCGAGCAGCAGCGTTCTCCCGTCGGCCCGGGTACGCATACCCAGCCCGACGAGTACCTCGCACTCCTCGTGTGGAGGTATCTCGATATGACGCTCCTTGGTCGACCGCAGCACTGCGGCGGCAAGGGGATGGCGCGCGTGGATCTCCGAGCTGGCCGCATACGCCAGGACCTGCTCGGGCTCCCAGTCCTTGTGGAAGGCAACCACATTGGTGACGATGGGGCGACCGATGGTCAGCGTCCCGGTCTTGTCGAACACGACGGCGTCCACGCGGCCGGCTTCCTCGAGATGCGAACCGCCCTTGATCAGGATCCCGCGCCGGGCACCGTTTCCGATGGCCGCGCTGATGGCAGTCGGTGTCGCCAGCCCCACCGCACAGGGGCAGGCAACCAACAACATCGTCATCGCGCGACGCACATCCCTGGTGACCACCAGTGTCAGCGCCGACAGCAGGAACGAGGCAGGGACGAAGCGCCGGGAGAACGTCTCGCCGACCGTTTGAATCGGTGCACGGTGATATTGGGCTTCCTCGACTCGGCTGATGATTCGGCCGATCGTGGTGTGGCGTCCGACTGCCTCGGCGGTGATCACCAACTTCCCGCGGACCACAACCGAACCCGCGTACACCTTGGCGCCGGTTGTGACGGCGACGGGGAGGTTCTCACCGGTGATCGCCGACTGGTCGACGATGGCCTCGCCGTCGCTCACCACACCATCGACCGCGATCGCGACCTGCTCGTGCACCACGACCTCATCACCGACTCGGAGCCCGTCCACGGGAACCTCGATCTCGGTGCCGTCGGCCAGGCGCAGCCACACCGTGTCCTGCGTGCCCTGTAACAGGTTGGCGATCGCCCGGCGGGTCCGTCGCAGCGTGAGATCCTGCAGATATTCACCGATGTTGAGCAGCCACAAGACGGTCAGCGCTACGACGTTCTCCCTCAGTACGAGGCTGGCCACGGTGGCGGCCGAGACGAGAACGTCGGTGCCCGCGGTCCGGTTTCCGGTCAGCGTGCGCAGCGCACCTCGCAGGAACGGATAGCCGGTGAAGATCGTGGCTCCCGTCGCGAACATTCGACTGGTCGGCCCGAGCAACGGCGGCCTGGCGAAGGCATAGCGACGCACACCCAGCAGCGCCAGGGCGAGAGCGCCGATGGCCATCCGCAGAATGTCGGCGTTGTGGATGTCGGCCGAACGCGGTGTGCGGACCGGCACCAGGTGTCGCGCCACCTCGGCCGCTGTCGATATCGCCGCCATCACCGCGGCACGGTCGCAACGCCTCGGCGAATACCACACCACGACCGAGGCTGTCCGCGGGTAGGCATGAACAGCCCGCACGCCCGGCACCTGGTCGACGGCATCCTCTATCGCGACGGCGCGCAGCGCATCACCCCGGAACCACGGCGCGTGCACGCGCATCCTGCCTGCGGCGTCGGATACGACCTCTGACGTGCCCACAGCAGTCAGTGATCGTGGGAATGCCCGGCGTCGGAAACGGCGGGCGGCGGCACTTCCTCACCGATCCGTTCCCTCGCCTCGGCCATCACATCGGCGACTTTCAGCCGGGCCGACTCAGCGCTCACTTCGGCTTTGCGGGCGCCGCGCAAAGCCCACGTGGTCGTGGTCACCGCGGCTTCCCGAATCGGCGCCTTAGCCACCGCCTTACGTAAGCCGTCGTACGCCGCCGCCCCGACCGCGGCCGTGGCGACCGTTGTCGCTGCCTTCGCCAGCAAGCCATGCCACACCATCTGCACAGCCTAGCCCCACCGGTTGAAAACGATAGTCATTTGCATGCCACACAGCTGAGCACCAACCATGGCTGGCATCATGTCCGCCGTGGCCACAACTTCGGCAGCACTGCGGTGGCGGCCGAGTTCCATGCAGGTTCTCGTGGCCGGGGTCATTGCGCTGGCCCTGGCAGGTACCACGCTGCAATCGTTTGTCGAGGGCACCCCCGATGTGGCGACGGCGGCCACGGTGTTCTGCGGCGTGTTCGTCCAGGCGTTGCCGTTTCTGGCGCTCGGCGTGGTGATCAGCGGGCTGATCGCGGTTTTCGTGACGCCCGATCGGCTGACCCGCTGGCTTCCCCGGCGTAGGAGCGCGGCAATCCTGGCCGCCGGCATCGGTGGGGCGGCGCTGCCCGGTTGCGAATGTGGTTCAGTGCCGGTGGCGCGCAGGCTTTTCGGCGACGACACCCAGGACGGCACGGTGGGTGCGGCGGCGCTGACCTTCATGCTCGCGGCTCCGGCCATCAATCCCGTCGTGCTGGTGGCCACCGCGGTCGCGTTCCCCGGCCATCCGCAGATGGTGGCCGCCAGGTGTGCGGCATCACTGCTCACTGCCCTGATCATGGGTGCGCTCTGGGCCCGGTTCGGCAGCCCGGAGTGGATCACCCGGCGCTTGCCGAAGCCGCACCACGGCGAGGGATCACGGTGGGCCGTCTTCACCGAAGCGGCACGTCACGACTTCCTTTCGGCGGCCTCGTATCTGGTCGTGGGCGCGGCGGCCGCCGCCGCCCTGCACGTGCTGGTTCCGCCCTGGGTGTACGAGCACCTCGCGGGGCAGATCGTGCTTGGGGTGATCACCATGGCCGCACTGGCGGTGGTGCTGGCGTTGTGTTCGGAAGCGGACGCCTTTGTCGCGGCCAGCCTGACCATGCTGCCGTTGCTGCCGCGGCTGGTGTTCCTGGTGGTCGGGCCGGCCGTCGACCTCAAGCTGTTCGCGATGCAGGCCGGCATGTTCGGCCGCGCGTTCGCAGTCCGGTTCGCGCCCACCACCTTCGTGGTCGCCACCCTGGTGGCCACCGGTGTCGGGCTGCTGATCCTGGGGCCACAATGAGCCGCGAAACCGAGAACGCGCTGCTGCTGCTGATCGGGGTCAGCACTACGATCATCACCATCACCGGGGCCTACACCCGCTACGTCAAGCCGGGACTACTGCCGTACCTGGCCGCTACCGCGGTGTTGCTCATCGTTCTCGCCCTCGCCGCGATCGTGCGCGATATCCGCCACGGCCGCAGCGAATATGAAGACGAGGATGACACGCACGGGGCTCACGATCATCCGCACTCCCGCGGCGTCGCGTGGCTGTTGCTCATCCCGATCGCACTGCTGGCCTTCGTCGTACCGCCGGCCATTCGGCCCGACGCCGCATCGGTGACCGCGGTGTCCACCGATGTGCTGCGCCGTCCGTTTCCGCCCCTGCCCGACGGCACTGCTCCGGAGATCTCCCTGCCCGATGCACTGATCCGGATGGCTCAGGACTCCGCCGGCACCCTGGACAACCGCACGATCACCATCACCGGGTTCACCATGCGCGAGGGTGACCGCACCGATCTGGCCCGGGTGGTGATCATCTGTTGCGCGGCCGACGCTCAGCTGGCCCGCATTCACCTCTCCGGGCCGGCGGCGGCTCAGGTAACCGGCTACCCGGACAACACCTGGATCAAGGTGGTGGGCACAATCCCTGCGGGACAAAGCGATTCGAGCCGGAGCACCATCCCGACGATGGCCGCCCACAGTGTCACCCGCACCGATCCTCCAGCGCATCCGTACGCCTACTGAGGCCTATGCGCGTGGTCGCGTGAGTGCGCAATCACCACAGTTCGATCCGCCGGGCACCCGGTAGTACAGGCAACAGCTACGCCGACGGAACGTGAGGCCGGTCAGGTCGCCCGTCCCGGCGAGTTCTCCGGTGACCAAGAGGGCTTCGGTGACCGCGACGATATCGTCGTCCAATTCCGGACGCCGTTGGGCCAAATCGTGCCCGGCTGCCACCAGCGCGGCCGCGGCGTTGCCGTAGAGCAACCGCGGCGCCATCTTGACCCGGAACCCGGCGGCCAGCGGCTCGAGGTGCTCGGTGATCACCCTTCGGTACAGCTGCTGTGCCAGTGGGCCGTCGACGGGTGCGCCTACCGGGACAGGCAATCGGAGATCGGTACGGGAGGTATGACGCTGGAGGTCAGTCAGATCGGGCAGCACCCCGTATCGCAGCGCACAGGCCAACAGCGGCGACCACAACCGCGAGGCATGACTGAACTGCACCAGGGATGCACCGATACGCAGATCCGCCGTGTCGTATCGCGCGGCAGTGGCGGCGACGAGGTCAGCGCAGCCCTGGTCATAGCAGTGTCGTACCGGAATCCAGTCGGCCGGATCGTCACCGACGGTCAGAGCGAAGAAGCCCCCGTACGAAGCGATTTCGCGGAGTTGGTCGCCGATGTTCACGGCCTGACCCCGACCTTGGGTGGCACTGTGATCTGAGGCCTGCCGGTATCGGCGTCCGGAGTGATCCGTGCGGTGACCCCATACACGTCGGACAGCAACCCCTCGGTGAGGACGTCGGCCGGCGCGCCAAGGGCCACCAGCCGTCCACCGTCGAGCACACAGATCCGATCACAGTAAGCCCCAGCCAGATTCAGGTCGTGCAGCGCGGCGACCACCGTCGCACCGGTCTCCCGCAGCAGCTGCAGGGCCTCGTGTTGATGGCGCAGATCGAGGTGGTTGGTGGGTTCGTCGAGCACGATCACGTCGGTGCGCTGCGCCAGCGCCCGGGCGATCAGCACACGTTGTTTCTGCCCTCCCGACAACCGGCCGTAACCGACCCCGCTCAGTGCCGCGATGTCCAGCGCCGACAATGCCGCACCGATGATCTCGCGGTCCTCCGCGTTGTCGGCCTCGAAGGATCGCTTGTACGGGGTGCGTCCCATCGCCACCATGTCGAATACCGTCAGCTCGAAATCGCCTATGGTTTCCTGCAATACCGCCGCGACCCGGCGTGCGGCCTGCTTACCCGGCAGCTTCCACACATCGGCACCGTCGACCAGCACCCGCCCGGCACTCGGCCGCTGCGCCCGATACAACGTGCGCAGCAGAGTGGTCTTGCCCGCCCCATTCGGACCCACGACGGCCAGCACCTCCCCCGGCGCCACCGACACCGAGACGTCGGCGACCAACGGTGTACCGCGCACCGAAACCGAGACCGCCTCGAATGACACTGCCGCTGTCACGTCACGACCTTTCGCCGCATGAGCCACAGGAAGAACGGTCCTCCGACGAGCGCGGTCAGAATCCCCACCGGCAGTTCCTCCGGCGCGGCCACCGTCCGGGCCACGATGTCGCACAACACCAAAAACGCCGCACCCAACAAGGCGGCAGCGGGCAGGGCCCGGCGATGATCTGCACCGACCAGCAGGCGCACCACGTGCGGCATGATCAGCCCGACGAACCCGATGGTGCCGCTGACCGCGACCATCGCACCGACCATGAGTGCCACGACGACGAACATTCCGGCGCGGAACCGGTGTACGTCCAGTCCGAGTGACGCAGCCGCTTCTTCGCCGGTGTAGAGCAAGTTCAGCGGCCGGGTGAAGGCCAGCAGCACCACCACGCCGAGCAACACCGCCGCCGCGGGCACCCACACCATCCCCCAGGTGGCACCACCGAGACCGCCGAGCATCCACCGCACGGCCGCCTGCGTCTTGTGCGGATCGTCGGAGGTGACGACCAGCAGGCTGGCCACCGCGGACAACACTTCAGCCACCGCCACGCCGGCCAGGATCAACCGCACCGTGGTCATCCTGCCGCCCGAGCGGGCCAGGAAATACACCGCGACGAGTGCGAGGAAGGCTCCGAGAAAGGCCGCCAGCGGCACGGTGAACATCTGCAAGGCGCCCGCGCCGAACACCAGAATCACCACGGCGCCGACGGATGCCCCCGAGGAGACCCCGAGCAGCATGGGATCGGCGAGCGGATTGCGCACCACCGCCTGCAGCGCCATCCCGCAGGCCGCCAGGCCGGCCCCGACCACCGCGCCCAGCACGACCCGGGGCAGCCGGGCATCGATCACGATGGATTCCCTTACCGCGGGCCAACTCTGCTCGATCAGGCCTGGATGCATCGCGTGCACCACGATGGCCCACACCTGCCCAGGCGGAATGGACACCGAACCGATCGCCACTCCGGCGGTCATCGCCATCAGCAGCAGCCCGGCCAGCGCCGCGAGGGTGAACCGGTAGGACATCACACAAACCGGTCGGGGTGCAGCTGCCGGGCCAGGGCATCCACTGCCCGGCCCACCCGTACCCCGACCACCACCGAGGACAACGGGAGCACCGCGAACCGTTGCTGCTCGATCGCCGGAACATGCTGCAGCAGCGGATGTTCGGTCAGGAAGCGCTTCTTGTCGGCGACCGGCTGGTCTCCGTAGTCGTAGATCAGGATGACCTCGGGCGCACGTTCGGCGAATTGTTCGAAGGACACGTCGCCCCACACCTTCGGGACGTCGGCGAACACGTTGACGCCACCGGCAGCCTCGATCATCCGGTTGCCGATGCCCTTGCCGCCAGAGGTGAACACCGTCGCCTCACCGCTGTCGTACACCGCGACCCGCATCGGCCGCGCCCCGCGCACCTTCGCCTCGGACTGTGCCAACTCGCGATGCAGCTTCTCGATCTGCGCGCCGGCCCGATCGCTGATTCCGAAAATCGTTCCGAGATTTCGCAGTTCGTCGTCAACAGTGGACATGGTGACGGGCTCGGACCGGCAATCTTCGATGTTGAGATAGGTGTGCACCCCGGCGCCGGTCAGGCGTTCCCTGCCGCGGCCCTCCTTTTCGTCGAACGCGCTTTCCCAACCGCCGTACACGAAATCGGGTTCGACGGCCAGCAGAGACTCGTAGGAGGGGTACTCGTCGGCCAGCACCGGAACCCTGTCGTAGGCGGCCTGGTATTCGGGCAGGATCCGGTCGTCGAGGTAGGACGTGCCGACCATGGAGTCCTGCAGGCCCAGCGCGAGCAGCGTCTCGATCGCGTGTTGATTGAGCGCGACGGCACGCGTCGGCGGCCGGTCGTAGGTGGTGCTGACGCCGCAATTGTCCACGGTCACCGGAAATCCCGGCGGGGCGTTACCCGCGGCCTGGGGGGCCTGCGTCGTGCCGCACCCCGATACCAGTAATGCCGACACCAACGCGGCGACCAAACGACGAGTAGCCATGGGCGTACCCATCCTCTCCGGGGAGATCCGCCCCAGTACGTGCGAGGTGGCGACTGCGGTGCGTATCTGGCTCTCGACGGTCGGAAGATGCCGACCCATCGATCACAGTGGCGGGACCGCGCCGGATTCACACCGGCTTCCACGATCCGCAGTCGCCCTATCGCCGTCGATGGTAAATCAAGCCGGGCCGACGAAGGGCAGCAGCGCCATCTCCCTGGCGTTCTTGATCGCCGTGGCGACCTGACGCTGCTGCTGTGGGGTGAGCCCGGTGACGCGCCGGGACCGGATCTTGCCCCGCTCGCTGATGAAGGTGCGCAGCAGGTGGACGTCCTTGTAGTCGACGTCGGTCACCCCGAGCGCAGTCAGCTGGTTGCGCCTGGGTTTCTTCAGGTCTTTTTCCAGAGGCCGTTTCTTGGTGTTCAGGGGAGTCTTCTTGGCCATCACCAGCTCGACTTCCGTACGCCCGGCAGTTCACCGCGGTGCGCCAGTTCGCGCACTCGGACCCGCGACAACCCGAACTTGCGCAGGTGCCCGCGCGGGCGGCCGTCGACCGCGTCGCGATTGCGCAGCCGCACCGGGCTCGAATCACGGGGCAGGCGTTGCAGCGCCGTGACCGCCGCGGCCCGCTGCTCCCGCGAGGTCGCCGGATTCCGGATGGCCTCCTTGAGCTCGGCCCGACGTTCGGCGTAGCGCTCCACGAGTTTCCGGCGCTGCTCGTTCTTGACGATCTTGGATCGCTTGGCCATCAGCGCTCCTCACGAAAGTCGACGTGACGACGGACGACCGGGTCGTACTTGCGCAGCACGATCCGGTCCGGGTCGTTGCGGCGGTTCTTGCGGGTGACGTAGGTGTAGCCCGTCCCGGCGGTCGATTTGAGCTTCACGATCGGCCGAATATCGGTGCTGGCCATCAGATCTTCTCCCCTTGGCTGCGCAGGCGGGCCACGACGGCCTCGATGCCGTCACGGTCGATCACTTTGATTCCCTTGGCGCTGACCCGAAGTCGGATGCGGCGTCCTTCAGTGGGCAGGTAGTAGGTCTTGGTCTGGATGTTGGGGTTCCAGCGGCGGCGACTGCGCTTGTGCGAGTGCGACACCGTGTTGCCGAACCCGGGCGAGCGCCCGGTGACTTGGCAGTGGGCAGACATCGGTCTCCTTCGGATGGGATAGCCTCACGATAATGATAATCGTTTTCAACAACAAACGTGCTGGGAGGTGCGGTGCGAACCCCTGTGGTGCTGATCGCCGGTCAAGGTGACAGCGACGGCGTAGCAGAAGAACTGGGCCGCAGGCCCGGAACCGTGCTGGTACGCCATGCCTTTGACGGCCAGGTGGTCGTGCGGACCGTGTCCGATGGCGGCGGGACATCCGAACTGCCACTCGAGCTGGCCCACGGTTGCGTGTCCTGCACGGTCCGCGACGATCTGCTGATCCTGCTACGGCGTCTGCACCGACGCGGCGACGTCGAGCGCATCGTCGTGCAGTTGATGCCCTGGCTGGAGGCCGAGCCGGTGTGCTGGGCCATCAACACCATCCGGGTGCACGTCGGGCCCGGTTACATCGACGGACCCGCCGCCCGTGACGTCACCATCGACGCGGTGATCGCATGCCTGGACGCGACGGTCTGGCTGCAACAGTCCGTCGGCGACGAGGAACTCCCCGACGGACGCACCGTCGCCCAGGTGGTCGTCGGTCAGGCCGAGTTCGCCGACATGCTGGTGCTCAACGAGCCCGAGGCCACCACGCTCGCGGTGCTGCGCCGGCTCGCTCCCCGCGCCCGCATCACCGTGGGCCCCGACCGGGTCGAGCTCGGCCTGGCCCATCTGGAACCGAACAGCCGGCGCGGACGCACCGCGACACCGCACGATCCACTGCTGGCCGGCGAACCACCGCTGGAAGCCGATGACGAGGTGATCATCGTCGAATTCGCCGCGCGCAGGCCGTTTCACCCACTGCGCCTGCACGACGCCGTCGACCTGCTGCTCGACGGCGTGGTGCGCACCCGCGGCCGGGCCTGGCTGGCCAACCGACCGGCCGACGTCATGTGGATCGAATCCGCGGGCGGCGGAATGCATTTCAGCAACGCCGGGAAATGGCTGGCAGCAATGGATTCCACCGAGCGCGCCTACACCGACCCTGAGCGCATCGCCATGGCCGCGATCGACTGGCACCACCAATTCGGTGATCGCCACGTCTCGCTGACGGTCCTGGTCTGCGGCGCCAGGCCCGGTGAGGTCATCGACGCCCTGCGCGGCGCGCTGCTCACCGACGACGAGCTGGCGCGGCCCGAGGAATGGGCCGATTACCCCGACCCGTTCGGGGATTGGCACGAAGAACCCTGTCAGCCCGGAATCGACGAACCGGCTACATCCGCACATCAGGAAGGGGAATCCCAGTGAAATCCGACATCCACCCCGACTATCACCCCGTGGTGTTCCAGGACGCCTCGACCGGCACCCAGTTCCTCACCCGGTCGACGGCAACCAGCGAGCGCACCATCGAGTGGCCCACGCCGGACGGGACCCGGACCTACCCGCTGATCGTCGTCGACGTCACCAGCGATTCCCACCCGTTCTGGACCGGCTCGGCACGGCACATCGACTCCGCCGGGCAGGTGGAGAAGTTCCGCCGTCGCTACGGCTGACCGCCAGCTCTAGGGTGGGCCCATGCGGCTCAAGCCCGGCAGACCCGACCTGACCCCCTATGCGCGGTTCTTCGACACGACGCCGGCCACCCCGCAATCCCCGGTCACGGTCACCTGGGCCGGGGTCACCACGCTGCTGGTTGACGACGGCTCCTCGGCCGTCCTCACCGATGGATTCTTCTCCCGGCCCGCGCTGCCGAACGTGGTCCTCGGCAAGCTGGCGCCGTCACTGCCCCGCATCGACGGCTGCCTGGCTCGCCTCGGCATCGACAAGCTCGACGCCGTCCTGCCCGTCCACACCCACTTCGACCACGCCATGGACTCGGCGGTGGTGGCCGAGCGCACCGGCGCCCGACTGGTCGGCGGCACCTCGACCGCCCAGGTCGGTGCCGGGGGCGGGTTGGAGCCCGATCGGATCGTCACCGTCACGTCGGGCGAAGCCGTCACCCTGGGTGCCTATGACGTCACGCTGTTCGAATCCGAGCACTGCCCACCGGACCGGTTCCCCGGCGTCATCACCGCGCCCGTCGTACCGCCGGTGAAAGTCTCGGCATACAAGTGCGGTGAGGCCTGGTCGACCCTGGTGCACCACCGGCCCAGCGGCCGCCGCCTGCTGATCGTCGGCAGCGCCGGCGCGGTGCCGGGCGCACTGGCCGGCCAGCACGCCGAGGTGGTGTACCTCGGTATCGGCCAACTCGGGCTGCAGTCCGAGCAGTATTTCGAGAGCTATTGGGCCGAAACCGTGCTCACGGTCGGGGCACGCCGGGTGGTGCTGATCCACTGGGACGACTTCTTCCGCCCCCTGCACAAACCGTTGCGCGCATTGCCGTTCGCCGGTGACGACCTCGATGTCTCGATGAGCGTGCTGACCCGGCTGGCCGAACGCGACGGCGTCAGCCTGCATCTGCCCACGCTGTGGGAGCAGGCCGATCCGTGGATCAGCTGAGCTGAAACGACGGCGGCAGCGGCAGGCCAAGCTCTGCCAGCACGTCGCGCAGGCGCGTCGGGTAGTCGGTGATGAGGCCGTCGACCCCGGCGGAGATAAGCGCCCGCATGGCCTCGGGGTCGTTGACGGACCACGGAGTCACCTTCAGGCCGTTCGCATGCGCACGTTGCACGAATCCCCGGTCCACCCACTGGTATTGGGGTGAAAGAACTGTGGCGCCCACTGACATCGCGCCGGCGATCGGATCGTCCTCGACGGCCGGATCGACCCCGCCCAGCCACGGCGACCGGGGTACCCAGGTTGTGTCATCCCACAGCGCCACCCTCGGTATCGACGGCTCGGCCTGCTGCACCAATGGCATTGTGCGCCAGTCGAAACTCTGGATATCCACCTTGTCCACCTTGCCGGCCGCACGCACGACGCCGAGAATCACGTCGACGAACTCCTGTGGCGTGGCCGATGATTCGGGCTTGTCGGCCTCGATCTTCGTCTCGATGTTGAAGCGGACGTCGGCATGGCAGGCATCGGTCAGCTCGAACACTTCCGGCAGCACGGCAATCCTGTTGTCGCGCACCACCTCAGCATCGGGAAACCCGCTCAGCAACTTGCCGCAATCGAGGGTGCGGATCTGCTCCAGCGTCAGATCGTGGACCAGCTTCCCGACGTACGGGTACATCGGATCACCCGGGAACGCCGGGGCTGTGTCGGCACACTTGGTCTCGTCGATCCTTGGGTCATGCCACACCAGAGGTTGGCTGTCCTTGGTGAGCACGATGTCGAGCTCGAGTGTGCTCACCCCCAACTCCAACGACTTCCCGAAGGCCCGCAGAGACTCCTCAGTAGTCTCGCCACGCCCGCCGCGGTGCGACTGCAGGTCGAATCCGGTGGGCGCCGCAACAGCCGGCGGGACCGACTGGAACACGGCGGCCAGAGCGAGCAACAAGACCATCGGAGCGGCCAGACGCATGGTGACCAACGCTATCGGGCAGGCCGAGTACGGTCAGGTCCGCGTGGCCTGACCGCGCGAATCGTCATCGAATGTTCGACTGGCCGAAAGGAACCGCGCCGTGATTCTGGCCCTGGCGCTGCTGGCCGTCGTGCTGGTGTTCGCGCTGGCGCGGCCCGAGGGCTGGCCCGAGGCGGTCGTGGCGATCCCGGCGGCCGGGCTGCTCATCGCGGTTGGAGTCATCTCAACCGACGACGCTCTGGCCGAGGTGAATCGTCTGCTGCCCGTGGTGGGCTTCCTGGCGGCCGTTCTGGTGCTGGCCCACCTGTGTGACGACGAGGGACTGTTCCACGCTGCGGGCACGTTGATGGCCCGCGCGAGCAGGGGCGATTCCCGGCGGCTGCTGACTCGCGTGTTCCTGATCGGCGCGACGACGACCGCCGTGCTGAGCCTGGACGCCACCGTCGTGCTGTTGACGCCCGTCGTGCTGGCCACGGCCCGCACACTGGCGATACCGCCTAGACCGCATGCCTACGCCAGCGCACATCTGGCCAACTCCGCGTCGCTGATGTTCCCGGTGTCGAATCTGACGAACCTGTTGGCCTTCGCGGTGGCCGGACTGTCCTTTACCGAGTTCAGTGCGCTGATGGCGTTGCCCTGGCTGGCCGCCATCGGCGTCGAATTCGTCGTATTACGTTGGCTTTTCCGCCACGAACTGGCCCGCCCGGCCTCCGAGGTGACACCGCCGCCTGCCGAGGTTCCGGTGTTCGTGCTCGTGGTGCTGGGTTTGACGCTTGCGGCTTTCGTCGTCACCTCGGTGTTCGACGTGTCGCCGGCCTGGGCGGCACTGGCCGGGGCGGTGGTGCTCGGTGTGCGCAGTCTGGCTCAACGCCGCAGCACGGTCGGTGGAATCCTGCGCGCCGTCAATGTGCCGTTCCTGGTATTCGTGCTGTGCCTCGGTGTGGTGGTGGACGCAGTTGTCCACCCGGCCAACCAGGTTGGCCTCGGCGACGTCATGCGCGGAGTGCTTCCGGGCGGCGATTCGCTGCTCGCGCTGCTGGGCTTCGCCGCGGTGGCGGCCGTGCTGGCCAATCTGGTCAACAACCTGCCCGCGGTGCTGGTCCTGCTGCCAATGGTGGCCGGCTACGGACCGGCCGCGGTGCTGGCGGTGCTGATCGGGGTCAACGTCGGCCCCAACCTCACCTATGTCGGCTCGCTGTCAAACTTGCTGTGGCGCAATGTGGTTCACCGCGACGGCCTGCCGGCGAAGTTCACCGAGTTCACCCGTGTCGGGCTGGCCACGGTGCCACTGACCCTGCTGGCCGCCGTACTCGGGTTGTGGATCAGCCTGCGATTCACCACTCTTTGAGCACGCGCAGCTTGTTCGCATTGTTCATCGCCGCACGCCGCAGCCGCTTCAGCTCGGGATAGAACGCGTTGCCCTTGTTGGCCTCCTGGCCGTTGAGCGGCAGGTCGAACGCGGCGATCAGTTTGTCCTCCACGAACCACGGCTCGGGGTGAACCATCCATGACACCAAGGCATTCTCGGCCATCCACTGCGTCAGAACGGATTCTCCGCCGGCAAAAGTTCGCTTGTCGCCGGAGCCTATCCGGCGCAATTTGAAGCCGAGCTCGTCGGCGAGCAGGATTCCCAGCGTCTTGCGCAACGTCGAGCCCTCAGCGGTGGCGTTGGCCGCGCCGTAGTGGTACTTCACCCGCTTGCGCAGATTCTGGGTACTGGGCGGCTTCCCGCTCGTCGGCGGGCGCGTCGGGCTGATCCCGACGTAGAGAAGCGTCAACCCATCCCGTTGCCGGCACCCCGAGACGTCGATCCCGCCGGGCACCGTCCGGAACCACCAACCGTAGGCGCCAGGCTCCTCGGGAACGGGGCAGGGATCGCTGAATACTTCCTCACGGGTGAACGGCCGGGCGGCAACGAGGTCCGCGGGGCTGCTGGCGCTTCGCCCTTTGAACATCGGCTACAGATTCCGGCGCTGGCGCGCGATCTCGGCCAGCACCACACCGGCGGCCACCGAAGCGTTCAACGATTCCGTCGGTCCGGCCATCGGGATCGACACCACCGCATCGCAAGTCTCCCGCACCAGCCGGGACAGGCCCTTGCCCTCGGAGCCGACCACCACGACCATCGGTCCGCTGCCCTCGAGCTCGTCGAGCGAGGTGTCGCCGCCGGCATCCAGGCCGACCACCTGCAGGCCGGCGTCGGCCCAACTCTTGAGTGTCCGAGTCAGATTCGTCGCCCGTGCCACCGGCGTGCGAGCCGCTGCGCCGGCACTGGTACGCCAGGCCACGGCGGTGACCGAGGCCGAACGGCGCTGCGGGATCAGCACGCCGTGCCCGCCGAACGCCGCCACCGAGCGCACGATCGCGCCCAGGTTGCGCGGGTCGGAGATGTTGTCCAGGGCCACCATCAGTGGGGGCTCCCCGGAATCCCGGGCCGTCTTCAACAGATCGTCGGGGTGGGCGTAGTTGTACGGCGGCACCTGCAGGGCCAGGCCCTGGTGCAACGAATTCGAGCTCATGCGGTCCAGATCGTGACGCTGCACCTCCAGAATCGAGATGCCGCGGTCAGCGGCTATCTGGACGGATTCGGTGAGCCGCTCATCTGCCTCGGTGCCCAGCGCCACATACAGCGCAGTGGCAGGAACCTTGGCCCGCAGACACTCCACGACGGGGTTGCGGCCCAGCACCAACTCGGTGTCGTCGGTCTTCTTGTGCCGGCCCTGCGCCTGGCGCGCCGCCTTCGCGGCCTTCTTGGCCGCAGGATGATGCGGGCGCTGGTCCGCACGCGGTGTGGCCCCCCGGCCTTCCAGCCCGCGGCGACGCACGCCGCCGGACCCCACGGTCGGCCCCTTCTTGGTGCCCGCCTTGCGCACTGCGCCGCGCCGCTGCGAATTCCCGGCCATCTATGCTCCGTTCCCGTCCACCAGTGCCCATTGTGGACCGTCGGCGGTGTCGGTGACCTCGATGCCGGCCGCCTTGAGCCGATCCCGGATGGCGTCGGCCGCCGCCCAGTCCCGATTGGCCCGGGCCTCGGCCCGGCCCGCCAGTGCCCACTGCACCAGTTCGTCGACGGCAGCCAGCGCGGCCGAAGTCTCGTCGCGGGATTCCCAGCGCTCGTCGAGCGGATCGCAACCCAGGATTCCCATCATCGCCCGGATCGAGGTCGCCTGCGTCATCGCGCCCTCGTGATCACCGGCGTCCAGCGCACGGTTGCCCTCGGCACGTGCGGCATGTACCTCGGCCAGTGCGATCGGCACCGCGAGGTCGTCGTTCAGGGCGGCCGCGAACTTCGGCGTCCAGTCGCCCACGGCCACGGCGCCGACGCGGTTGCGCACCCGGTGCAGGAAGTCCTCGATGCCGCTGTAGGCCTTCACCGCGTCCTGCAGCGCATTCTCGGAGAACTCCAGCATCGACCGATAATGCGCGCTGCCCAGGTAGTAGCGCAGCTCGGCAGCCCGAACCCGTTGCAGCACAGCCGGAATCGAGAGCACGTTGCCCAGCGACTTGCTCATCTTCTCGCCGCCCATGGTGACCCAGCCATTGTGCAGCCAGTACCGGGCGAAGCCGTCGCCCGCGGCCCGCGCCTGGGCGATCTCGTTCTCATGATGCGGGAAGACCAGGTCCATACCGCCGGCGTGGATGTCGAATTCCGCGCCCAGATAGGCCTCGCACATCGCGACGCACTCGGTATGCCAGCCGGGGCGGCCCCGGCCCCACGGCGTCGGCCACGACGGCTCGTCCGGCTTGGCGCCCTTCCACAACGTGAAATCGCGCTGATCGCGTTTACCCGTGGCCGCGCCCTCGCCCTGATGCACATCGTCGATCCGGTGCCCGGACAGCGCACCGTAATCGGACAGGCTCAGCACGTCGAAGTAGACGTCCCCGCCGGCGGCATAGGCGTGGCCCCGCTCGATCAACCGGTCGATGAGCTCGACCATCTGGGTGATGTGGCCGGTGGCCCGGGGCTCGGCGGACGGCGGCAGCACGCCCAACGCGTCGTAGGCGGCGCTGAACGCCCGCTCGTACGTCGCGGCCCACTCCCACCACGGCCGGCCCGCGTCGGCGGCCTTGTTGAGGATCTTGTCGTCGATGTCGGTGACGTTGCGGATGAACGCAACGTCGTATCCATTGGCGGTCAGCCAGCGGCGCAGCACATCGAACGCGACTCCGCTACGGACATGACCGATGTGCGGCAACCCCTGGACGGTGGCACCGCACAGGTAGATCGAAGCGTGCCCCGGCCGCAGCGGTACAAAGTCTCGTACGGCACCCGCCATGGTGTCGTACAGCCGCAGGCCGGTCTCTGACGCCGGCCCGACAGCTTGAGCGCGATCGGTCACGACGTGCCAGCTTACCGGGCTATTCGGCGGTAACTAGCAACGCCGTCGCAATCGCGGCCAATCCTTCACCCCGACCGGTCAGCCCGAGCCCGTCGGTGGTGGTGGCAGATACCGATACCGGGGCCCCGATCAGCTCCGAGAGCAGCCACTGTGCCTCGTCCCGGCGCGGGCCGATCTTCGGCCGGTTTCCGATCACCTGCACCGTGGCATTGCCGATCTCGAATCCCGCCGCCTGCACCAGTTCCCGGACGTGACGCAGCATGTCCGCGCCGGTGACGCCACGCCATTCCGGCCGATCGGTGCCGAAGACGGCGCCGAGGTCACCGAGGCCGGCCGCGCTGAGCAGCGCATCGCACAACGCGTGAGAGGCGACGTCACCATCGGAATGACCGGCGCAGCCGTCGGCGTCTTCGAATTCCAAGCACAGCAGCCAACAAGGCCGCCCGGACTCGATCGGATGGACATCGGTACCGAGGCCGACCCTGGGAATCTTCACGTGGCACGCCCCATGACAGCCTCGGCGAGCAACAGGTCCAGCGGCGTGGTGATCTTGAAGGCCAGCGGGTCGCCGTCGACGATCTGCACGGGCGTGCCGATCTGCTCGACGAGTGAGGCGTCATCGGTGACCGCGCCGGCACCCGCGCGCTGGTAGGCGCGGCGCAAAACGTCCGTGCGGAACCCCTGCGGGGTCTGCACGGCTCGTAGACCGGCCCGTTCGGGTGTCCCGAGCACCGCACCGTTGGCGTCGACCGCCTTGATGGTGTCGGCCAGCGGAAGCCCGGGGACGACGGCGGCATGGCCCTCGGCCAGCGCCGCAACCACCCGGGCGATCAGCGTCGGAGGGGTCAATGCCCGGGCGGCATCGTGCACAAGGATGAAATCGGGGTCACCGGCGGCTGAAAGAGCCAGCCCTACCGATTCGGTGCGATCGGATCCACCGGCCACGATCTGCGCGCGCCCACCGAACACCATCATGGCTTCATCGGTGAGCGCGGGCGGTACCGCGACCACGACCTTGTCGATCACCCCCGAGGACAGCAGCCCGTCAAGGGCATGCTCCAACAGGGGTTTGCCCCTCAAATTGACGAATGCTTTGGGTCTGTCCGCGCCTAGCCGCTCACCAGAGCCGGCGGCCGGTACGACCGCGACAGTTGTTGCCACGACGCGTCAGGACGCGGCAGCCAGTACCTCGTCGAGGATGGTCTCGGCCTTGGCGTCATCGGTGTTCTCGGCCAGCGCGAGCTCGCCGACCAGAATCTGCCGGGCCTTGGCCAGCATTCGCTTCTCACCAGCGGACAAGCCGCGTTCCTGATCCCGACGCCACAGATCCCGGACTACCTCGGCAACCTTGTTCACATCACCGGAGGCCAGCTTCTCGAGATTGGCCTTGTAGCGGCGCGACCAGTTGGTCGGCTCTTCGGTGTGCGGAGCACGCAACACCTGGAAAACCTTGTCGAGGCCTTCCTGGCCCACGACGTCGCGAACTCCGACGTACTCGGCGTTGTCTGCGGGCACTCGAACGGTCAGATCCCCTTGGGAAACCTTCAGTACGAGATATTCCTTCTGCTCGCCCTTGATGGTCCGGGTTTCGATCGCCTCGATCAACGCAGCACCGTGGTGTGGATAGACGACGGTGTCTCCGACCTTAAAAATCATCTGATTCGAGCCCCTTTCGCTACTCCATGCTAACACGGGCCCAGATCACATGCGCACCAACTGCGCAGGTCAGGGGCACTACAGGTGAAGAACAGGGGTTGACATGGTGACGAAAGCGTGCAACCACACCGTTGGCCGACGGCCCCAAATGAGTGCCCCCGCAAAGCGGTTGCGGGCCTGAACCACCCGTCACCGAGCACCCTTCGAGCCCTTCTGCCACGCCCTCGCATTCCGTCCGTCGAAGCCACCTACTACTGTGCATAGTCGAAGTACGCCGACCCAGCTCAGGAGGCTTGAGTGAACCGCTTCGCAATGCGTGCCTCGGCCGGTCTGGCCGCATGTGGCCTGACCGCAGCCGTTCTCACCGGCTGCAGCGCCGGGCAGGTCTCCCAGACGGCGACCCAGGAGCCCGCCGTCAACGGCGTCAACGCACAGGCCGGCGCGATCTCGCTGCGCAACGTGCACCTGCGCGCACCGCAGCAAAAGGACTACGTCGAGCCCGGCTCCGAAGCCGAGCTGCTGTTCGTCGCAACCAACGGATCCACCGAGGCGCCCAACAAGCTGCTCTCGATCAAGACCACCGTCGGCGATGTGGCACTGAGCGGCGACCCGACCATCCCGGCCGGCGGCGTCCTCGTGGTGGGCGAACCCGACGGACAGACGAAGCCGCTGGAGCAGGCCGAGGCCGCCGAGGCCGTGACCGCCAAGGTCAGCTTGACCAAGCCGGTCACCAACGGGCTGCTGTACGACTTCACGTTCAAGTTCGAGAACGGCGAGACCACGGTGGCCGTGCCGATCTCGGCAGGCGAGGCGCCCCGGCGCGACAAGTCCGGCGAGGAGCCCGCCGAGGGCGCCGAGGCCGGCGGCGCGGGCGGCCATCACTAGTCCCGAGGGCTACCCCTGAGGTTGCGAAACCCGTCGCGGATCACCGCGACGGGTTTTGTGCTGTGTCGTCGCGCTGACCCTCGCGTCATTCTCCGAGCCCCTGATTGATAAAAACGGCACCCGCTGTGCGTTCTCACAAGAAGGCAGGCGATTCCGCCTGTCGTCGACAAGGCAATCAGGAGAAGAACGCATGAGCGTGGACAACATTGCGCGCCAAGGGGCATCGGGGCTCGACGAGTCTTTGCCGTCGCACTATGCGCTGAAGGTCGGCACGATCGAAGTGCTGGTGATCAGCGATGGCGTGCTGTCGATGCCATCCCCGATGTTGGCGACCAACGCCGACCCTGCCGTCCGTGCCTCCTGGCTGGACGACATGTTCCTGCCGCCGGACGAGCTTGCCTTGCCTTTGAATCAGGTCGTGGTGCGTAGCGGCGATCGCACCATTCTCATCGACGCCGGGGCCGGCCTCGCCCACGAGGACTTCACACCACGGGCCGGGCGGTGGGCCAAGCGGCTACAGGCTGCCGGCATCGATCTCGCCTCGGTGACCGACGTGGTGCTCACCCATATGCACTTCGATCACGTCGGCGGCCTGCTCATCGACGGGGTGAAGGACCGGCTACGTGCGGACCTTCGGATCCACGCGGCCGCAGCCGAGGCCGAGTTCTGGGAATCGCCCGACTTCTCCCATACCGCCGTGACCGCGCCGGTTCAGGACGCGATGCGGTGGTCCGCTACGAAGTTCCTCGACCAGTACCGCGATCAGTTGAGTCCGTTCGAGACGGAGTACGAGGTGGCCCCCGGGGTACTCGTCCAACGCACCGGCGGCCACACCCCCGGACACAGCGTGGTCCGGCTGGCGTCGGGCGGCGAAGGGTTGACGTTCGCCGGCGACGCCGTGCTACAGGCCGGATTCGACCACCCAGACTGGTTCAACGGCTTCGAACACGATCCCGCGGAGGCTGCCCGCGTCAGGGTCGACCTCCTACGGGAGCTGGCATCGACTCGCGAGGCGCTGGTAGCCACCCATCTGCCGTTCCCGTCCGTCTGCCACGTGGCGGTCGCCGGCGACGCCTTTCGCGCCGTGCCGGCTGTCTGGAATTACTGACGGTCACGCCATTACGTTGCGGGGGGCTGCCGAATCGGGTTCTGACGGCGGTGGCCCACCGACAAGCCGAAGCACAGACTCATCGCCGCCGCAGTGCGCCTGATCAGGAATTGTCGGAACCGTCCGTTAATGTCACGGCGTGGCCGCTTCGAAAGTACGTTCGCAATACCGCTGCTCGGAGTGTCAGCACGCCACCCCCAAATGGGTCGGCCGCTGCGCCAATTGCGGCACCTGGGGCACGGTCGACGAAGTAGCCGTGCTCACCCTTCCCGGTGGCAGGGCGGGCAGCTCGGTCCGCCGCTCGGTGGCGCCCACCTCACCCGCGGTGCCGATCACCTCGATCGACCCGGGCATCACCCGCCACTACGCAACCGGGGTCAGCGAACTGGACCGCGTCCTGGGCGGCGGCCTGGTCGCCGGTTCGGTCACGCTGCTGGCCGGGGATCCCGGCGTCGGCAAGTCCACCCTGCTCCTCGAGGTCGCCAACCGCTGGGCGCACACCGGCCGCCGCGCGCTGTACCTCTCCGGTGAGGAATCCGCCGGACAGATCCGGCTGCGCGCCGAACGGACGGGCTGTACGCACGACAACGTCTATCTGGCAGGCGAATCCGATCTGCAGATCGCCCTCGGCCACATCGAGGAGGTCAAACCCAGTCTCGTGGTGGTCGATTCGGTTCAGACCATGTCCACCACCGAGGCCGACGGGGTGACCGGCGGGGTGACCCAGGTGCGTGCGGTGACGACCGCGCTGACGGGCTACGCCAAGACCGCCGTCGGAGACCCGGCAGTCGCCATGATCCTGGTCGGGCATGTGACCAAGGACGGTGCCATCGCGGGGCCGCGTTCCCTCGAGCATCTTGTCGACGTGGTGCTGCACTTCGAGGGTGATCACGCGTCGAGCCTTCGCATGGTGCGCGGAGTCAAGAACCGCTTCGGTGCCGCCGACGAAGTGGGTTGTTTTCAGATGCACGACAACGGAATCGAGTGTGTCAGCGATCCGTCGGGACTGTTCCTGGACCAGCGTCCGGCGGCGGTACCCGGCACCGCCATCACGGTCACTCTCGACGGCAAGCGCCCGATGATCGGCGAGGTGCAGGCGCTGCATGCCCAGCCCATCGGGCCGCCCCGGCGCGCGGTCAGTGGCATCGACTCGGCCCGCGCGGCGATGATCGGCGCGGTGCTCCAGACCCGGTGCGGCCTGCCCATCGGCACCAACGATCTGTACCTGTCCACCGTCGGCGGCATGCGGCTGACTGACCCGTCTTCAGATCTGGCCGTGGCGGTGGCCATCGCCTCGGCCTATCTGGACATCGCGTTGCCCATGAACGCCGTGGTTATCGGCGAGGTGGGACTCGTCGGCGATCTGCGACGCGTCACCGGCATGGACCGCAGGCTGGCCGAGGCCGCCCGGTTGGGGTTCAACGTCGCCGTGGTGGCTCCGGGGGTCACCAGCGCGCCTCCAGGCCTGCGCGTCATCACCGTGGATCACATCGGGGCGGCATTGCGGGCACTGAAGGACATCGCGATTGCCAGCAATTGAGAACATCACGGACAATAGCGGCCGACCCAAGGAGAAGTGATGGCCGTGAACTCCGGCGCCAGGACCAGCCGCACCGTCGTGCATCTGGCTCGGCCGACGCTACGAGAGACCCTCGGCCGGTTGGCCCCCGGTACCCCGCTGCGCGACGGCCTGGAGCGCATCCTGCGCGGCAGGACGGGCGCGCTGATCGTGCTCGGCTACGACGACAGCGTGGAAACCATCTGCGACGGCGGGTTTGCCCTGGACGTCCGCTATGCCCCCACCCGGCTGCGTGAGCTGTCGAAGATGGACGGCGCGGTGGTCCTGTCCAGCGACGGCAGTCGCATCGTGCGGGCCAACGTGCAGTTGGTGCCGGATCCATCGATCCCGACCGACGAGTCCGGGACCCGCCACCGCTCGGCCGAGCGCACCGCGATCCAAACCGGCTATCCGGTGATCTCGGTGAGCCACTCCATGAGCATCGTGACGGTCTACGTCGCCGGCGAGCGGCACGTGGTACCCGATTCGGCGACCATCCTGTCGCGGGCCAACCAGACCATCGCGACCCTGGAGCGCTACAAGGGTCGCCTCGACGAGGTCAGCAAGCAGCTGTCCACCGCCGAGATCGAAGACTTCGTGACGCTGCGCGACGTCATGACCGTGGTGCAGCGGCTGGAAATGGTGCGCCGGATCAGCCTCGAGATCGACGCCGACGTGGTCGAACTCGGCACCGACGGACGCCAGCTCAAACTGCAACTCGACGAGCTCGTGGGCGACAACGAGGCCGCACGCGAACTGATCGTCCGCGATTACCACGCCCTGCCCGACCCGCCCACCGCCGCCCAGGTGCATTCGACGCTGGATGAGCTCGATGCCCTCACCGACAACGAGTTGCTCGACTTCACCACGCTGGCAAGGGTTTTCGGATACCCGTCGACATCGGAGGCACAGGACTCGGCCATGAGTTCACGCGGCTACCGCGCCATGGCGGGGATACCGCGACTGCAGTTCGCCCATGTCGACCTGCTGGTGCGCTCATTCGGCTCACTGCAGGGGTTGCTGGCCGCCAGCGCGGACGATCTGCAGTCGGTGGAGGGCATCGGGTCGATGTGGGCTCGGCACATTCGTGAGGGCCTGTCCCTGCTGGCCGAGTCGACGATCGCCGACCGGCTGGCCTGACCGTCAGTTGCCCGGTGTGGGCACCTCAGCCGCCGGTGCGCCCTCGGCGGGCGGCCCGGGCTGCTGCGGATTGCCCTGGGCCAGGATGAACGGCACGGGCGCCGATCTGAGATTGCCGAGTTGCACCATCAAGTTGTAGGTGCCGGGTCCGATCGGCTGACGCGGCATCGGGCACTGCGGCGCCGACCCCATGCCGGTCCAGGTCACCTCGGTGGTCACCTGCTCACCCGGGTTGAAGGTCTTCACCAGGGTCTCGTTGGACGGCGCGCAGTCCAGGTTGGACCAGAGCCGGTTGTTGTCCAGCGAGTACACGTACGCGGCCAGCACCGCGGCGCCCACGTCCCGCTTGCAGGCCACCAGGCCGATGTTGGTCACGACCATGGTGAACTTCGGCTGGTCTCCCACGACGTACTCGGGCTGGCTGGTGATGCCCTTGACCGCGAGCGTGGAGTCCGGGCAGTCGTCGCCCTCTTTGAGCAACGGCGGCGGCGTGACGGCGGCGGTCGGAGTGGCCGTCGGCGGCGGCGCATGCTGGGCCGGCGGAACCACCGGGGTCTTGACCTCAGGGTTCTCGCCCGGTAGCGGCGTCGGCGGGGCGGCCGTGGCGGACGCCCCGTCGGCGGATTTGGTCTCGGCTCCGGAGCTGCTGGTCATGATGACCGCGACGATCGCGGCGATGATCCCCACGACGACCACCGCGATTCCGATGGCCAGCGCGCGGCGCCGCCAGTAAATCTGCGAGGGCAGTGGCCCATGAGGTTCGAGATCCAACACGGCTTTCACGGTAAGCCCAGGTCATGCCCAGTTGCCCGAGGCGACCCGGCGTGTCGGGAGCCGCCGGCAATATTCTCAGACTTCGCCGATGTTGCCCAGGTGGCTGCGCAGTTCCACGTGACCGTCAGACAGGTGGTAGGTGGCGCCGACGATCGCCTGGGTTCCCGCGGCGAGGCCATTGGAGATGGCGGCCGACCGCATCTGCAGCTGGTTGACCGTCTCCTTGACGTGGTAGGCCTCGAACTCGTCGACCCGGGTCAGACCGGAATGCCGTCCCATCAGGATCGACGGCGTCACCCGCTCGACGATGTCGCGCACGTAACCCCCGGGCATCTCGCCCTCGTCGAGGGCATTGATGGCGGCCTTGACCGCGCCACAGCTGTCGTGACCCAGGACCACGATCAGCGGCACGTTCAGGATCGACACCGCGTATTCGATCGACCCCAGCACCGCGTTGTCGAGGACGTGGCCCGCGGTACGCACCACGAACATGTCGCCCAGACCCTGGTCGAAAAGCAGCTCGGCGGCGACACGGCTGTCACCGCAACCGAACACCACGGCGGTGGGCTTCTGGCCGTGCGCCAGGCTGGCACGACGTGCGACGTCCTGGCTCGGATGCTGCGGTTCGCCGGCCACAAAGCGGGCGTTACCGTCCTTGAGTGCCTTCCAAGCGGATACGGGATTCGAATTGGGCATATCAGCCATTTTGCATGAGATGCCGATGACCATCGACGCGGAGCAGCTCGTCAGCTGGTACAGAGACGCCCAGCGGGACCTGCCGTGGCGCCGACAAGGGGTCACCGCCTGGCAGATCCTGGTCAGCGAATTCATGTTGCAGCAAACACCGGTGGCCCGGGTCGAACCGATCTGGACGGCCTGGATCGACCGGTGGCCCACCCCGTCTGCGACGGCGGCCGCCGGGTCGGCCGAGGTGCTCCGGGCCTGGGGCAAGCTGGGGTACCCGCGGCGGGCCAAACGTCTGCACGAATGCGCGGTGGTGATCGCAGGCGAATACGGCGACGAGGTGCCCACCGACGTCGAAACCCTGCTGACCCTGCCGGGCGTCGGCGCCTACACCGCGCGAGCCGTGGCCTGCTTCGCCTATTCGGCCGGCGTTCCGGTGGTCGACACCAACGTGCGCCGGGTGGTCACCAGGGTCTTGCGTGGACAGGCCGATGCGCCCGCCCGCGCCCGCGACCTCGACGATGTGGCTGCGCTGCTGCCTGACGATGCCACCGCACCGACCTTTTCGGCCGCCCTGATGGAGCTGGGCGCGGTGGTGTGCACGGCCCGCGCGCCGAAGTGTGGCTGCTGTCCACTGAGCCACTGCCGTTGGCGGTCGGCCGGGTATCCGGAGGGCGCGACGACCCGAAAGGTGCAGCGCTACGCCGGAACTGATCGGCAGGTGCGTGGCAAGCTGCTGGATGTGCTGCGCGACAGCAGCTCTCCGGTCACCCGTGCGCAACTGGACGTGGCGTGGCTCACCGATACCGCGCAACGGGATCGTGCACTGGACTCACTACTGGTCGACGGCCTGGTCGAGCAAACTCTCGATGGCCGGTTCGCACTCGCCGGGGAAGGCGAAATTACATGAGATCGGCATGAATCCGTTCCGCAGCACACCATTTCGGCTGCGCATCACATAGAACGGATTCATGTCAAGCAAATTCTCGATGATTTTTGCGTGCACAGCAATTGGCCTGGGTCTGGGTGTCGGCCTGGCGGCGCCGGCCGGCGCCGCACCCTCGGGCGCCGGATCGGCTGCCGATGCCGTCCGCGATCTGCAGAGCCGCGGCTATCACGTGCAGGTCAACTCCAATGCCAATACGGCTCTGTCGAATTGCCGGGTGACGGGAGTGCACGGGCTGGCCGATTCCAACATCGACGAGGACGGCTACCGGATCGATCCGTCCCGGCACACCACGGTCTACGTCAACGTGGCGTGCCAGCCCGACGGCTGACGCGTCACGCCGTGACGGCGTCTTCCTGTGCACCGCAGGCGAACTGGCGTCGATAGTCCGAAGGCGTCAGTCCGATCACTCGGCGGAAGTGATGGCGCAGCAGTGTTGCGGTACCGAACCCGGTCTGCCCCGCGACACGGTCGATGTCCAGGTCGGATTCCTCAAGCAGCCGGCGCGCGTACAACACCCGCTGATCGGTGATCCACTGCATCGGCGTGGTGCCGGTCTCCTCGACGAACCGGCGGGCGAAGGTGCGCGTCGACATGGCGGATCGCCTGGCCAGCGTGGTCACCGTGTGCGGCTTGTCGAGATTGGCGATGATCCAATCCAGATGCGGGGCAAAGCCTTCCGAACATCGGACCGGAATCGGCTGGTCGATGAACTGGCGTTGGCCGCCATCGCGCTGCGGTGGGACCACCATGCGTCTGGCGATCTTGTTGGTGACCTCACTGCCCAGTTCGCGGCGGACCAGGTGCAGGCAGGCGTCGATACCCGCGGCCGTGCCCGCGCTGGTGATCAGATTGCCGTCGTCGACGAACAGGACGTTGCGATCCACCTTTGCGGTGGGGTACTTCCGCGCCAGCGCGTCGGCGTGCATCCAGTGCGTGGTGCACGGCCGCCCGTCCAACAAACCGGCCGCACCCGCCAGGAACGCCCCGGAGCACACGGTCAGGATGATCGAGCCGGCATCGGCGGCGGCTCGCACGGCGTCCAACGCCTCGGGCAGGTAGTCGGCGGTGCCGATCGCCGGGATCGCCACCAGATCGGCGCCACGCAGCGCGTCGAGGCCGTGCTCGGGCGTCAGCGTCGCCCCGACCGATGTCCGCACCGGACGGCCGGGCTCGGGGCCACAGACCTTGAAGTCGAAGTTGGGCACGCCGTCGGCGGACCGGTCGATCCCGAACACCTCACAGATGACCCCGAACTCGAAAACGGCGAGACCATCGAGCACCAGAGTTGAGACGCTTTTCAGCATGGCAGTATTTTATCGTAAGGTGTCAGCGCTGCCACTGTTGGCGGGATATCTACCTGGCAACAATTACTGCCATGACTGTTGCACTCGCTCTGATCATTCTGATCTCACCCTTCGCGGTCGCCGCGGCAGTGAGCTGGGCGGCACGACGCAGCAACGTCCTGAGGTTCCGCCTCGATCTGTTCGAGCTGCCGTTCAGTGTCAACCACCCGGACTACGACACCTACCGGGCAGGCCACGATCTCGACGCGATACGCAGCCGCTTCGAGCACCAGCCGAGCTGGCCCAGCGCGGGTGTCCTAGGCGAGCGTCGTTAGGAACCCCGTCACCGCTTCGCGGTACACCTCGGGGGCGTCGTCGTGGATCAGATGACCGGCGCCTGGAACGTGCAGATACCTTGCGTCCTGCGCGATGTCGGCCATCTCACGCATCTGCCCCGGCGGCGCCACCGAATTGCCCGCCTCGATCAACAGCGTCGGAACCCGGACGTCCCGCCACTGCCGCCAGTAGTCCCGTGTCCCCCATTGGGCGGCGATGTCCAGCCACCACTGCGGGTAACCGTGCAGCCGCCATCCGGTGGCCGTCCGGTCGAACGCCTCCAGGAAATACCGGCCCGCGACCGGCCCGAATTCGTCGTAAACCTCCTGTGCCGAGCCGAATTCGACCGGCAGGGCATGCACCCACGGCTCCCAGGGCCCGGTGGTGCGTCCACGGAAATCGGGGGCCATGTCCTCGACCACCACCGCGGCGGCCAGTTCCGGCCGGGCCGCGGCCAGGCACCAGGAATGCAGCGCACCCATGGAGTGGCCGACCAACATGACCGGGCGGCCGAGCGCCGCCACGGCGTCACCGAGATCGTCGACGAAACGTTCGGTGCTGATCGGGTACGGGTCGACCACATCGCGCCCCCGGTGCCATGGAGCGTCGTAGGTATAGACCTCGCCCAACCCGGTCAGCCACGGCAATTGACGGGACCAGGTACTGCCCCGACCCATCAGGCCGTGCACCAGGACGATGGGCACACCGCGGCCCCCTCGGTGGGTGAGCAGATCTGTGACCATCCCGTTATCTTGCCGGGCCGCCACGGTAACCTGAACACCATGCCCGTCGTGAAGATCAACGCCATCGAGGTCCCGCCAAACGCCGGCCCGGAACTGGAGAAGCGGTTCGCGAACCGTGCACACGCCGTCGACAGTCAGCCCGGTTTCCTCGGCTTCCAGTTGCTGCGCCCGGTCAAGGGCGAGGACCGCTACTTCGTGGTGACGCAGTGGGAAACCGAAGAGGCCTTCCAGGCCTGGGCTTCGGGCCCGGCGGTCGAGGCACACAAGGGCCAGCAGGCAAAGCCTGTGGCGACCGGCGCATCACTGCTGGAGTTCGAGGTTGTGCTGGACGTTGCAGGGCCCGCTGCCCAGGCGTAGCCGCGGCCGGACGCTGCGCCGCACGGTTGGCCTGACGGCCATCACGGCGGTCGCCGCTGCCCTGGCTTGTGGCTGTTCGCAGAGCGTCGCGCCCGCGGCGGAATTGTCCTACGGCGCGCACATCGACACCATCACCCCGCCCGGTCTGCGAGCCAAGCAGACCATGGACATGCTCAACTCCGACTGGCCCATCGGCCCCATCGGCGTGCGCACCCTGGCCGCACCCGAAAAGGTCGATCTGGTGGGCACCAAGATGGACTCCATCTGGTGGGATCGCCCGTTCAAGGTCACCTCGGTGGACATCGGGGCCGCGCAGGCGACACTTCACGTGCTGACGTCGTACAACGTGGCCCAGGACATCGAGTTGCGGACCAATGATGTGGGCCTGGTCGACCGTTTCGAGGTCACCCTCGTGCCGCCGAAGATCGAGAAGTGGTCCGACATCGACACCGAGCTGACCAAGTCGGGCGCGCGCTACTCCTACCGGGTGTCCAAAGTGGTCGACGGCAAGTGCGAGCAGGTCGCGGGCACCAACACCGACATGTCGCTGCCACTGGCGTCGATCTTCAAACTGTATGTACTGCTTGCGGTTTCGGATGCGGTCAAGGCCGGAACGGTGAGTTGGGACGATCACCTCACGATCACCAAAGAAGGCAAGAAGCTGGGCTCGGCCGGGCTGGACAAGCTGCCGCCCGGCGCTCAGATCACCGTGCGGACCGCCGCCCAGCAGATGATCTCGGCCAGCGACAACATGGCCACCGATCTGCTGATCGGCCGGGTCGGCCCGGCGGCCGTGGAACGTGCTCTGGTGACCGCGGGCCATCACGATCCGGCGAGCATGACGCCGTTCCCGACCATGCACGAGGTGTTCTCGGTCGGCTGGGGCGAGCCGAACCTTCGCGACCAGTGGCGCAACGCGTCCCACGCTGACCGGGTGGCGCTGCTCGAGCAGACCAATTCCCGCCCGTACGAACCGGATCCGTACCGCACCCACACCCCGGCCTCCAACGACGGCCTGGAGTGGTTCGCCAGCGCCGCCGACATCTGCCGGGTGCACGCCGCGTTGCAGGCCTCGGCCGTCGGTCCGGCCGCACCGGTGAAGGACATCCTCTCGGCACTCCCCGGCATCGACCCTGATCCGGCGAAGTGGGACTACATCGGCGCCAAGGGCGGCAATCTGCCGGGCGACCTCACTTTCAGCTGGTACGCGGTCGACTACACCGGACAACCCTGGGTGTTCAGTTTCCAGCTGAACTGGCCGAAGTTCCGTAGCCCTACCGCTGCAGGCTGGTTGCTGCAGATCGCCAAGCGGGCGTTCGCGATGGCGCCGGTGGGACGGTAGGGCCCAAGACGCGCCGGTTTCTACCTGAGGGCTGTGGTCGTCGCCGAACCACAACCCTGGTGTAGGAAACGGCGCACGCGGTCGACAAACCCCGTGCACTAGCCCCCGCTGCTGCTCCGCAGAGTCCAGGCCTGGCCGCGGAAATGCATCACGGTGCGGCTCAGCGGTGCGATGTCGATGCGCCAGAAGGACTTTGGCGGAGCATCGAGCGCCACCAGGATGGCTGCCCGGATCACCGCCGGATGCGTCACCGCGACCAGTCGCCCTCGGACGGGGGCCAGGCTGTCCAGCCAACGGCGCACCCGGTCGACGACATCGATCACCGATTCACCGCCGTGCGGTGCCCGGCCCGGATCGGTCAGCCACAGCGCCAGGTCCGCGGGCGGCACGCCGCCCAGCACACCACCGCGCCAGCTCCCGAAGTCGAGATCGGCCAGCCGAGGTTCGACCGTCGCGGCCACGCCCAACAGTTCCGCTGTCTGCCGGGTCCGTTTCTCGGGCCCGCAATACGCGGTGTCGATGACACCCAGTTCGACGGCGGCATCCGCCTGACGGTGGCCCAACGCATTCAGCGGCTCGTCGGTGGGAAATCGTCCGGCCGCCGTGGCGTCGGTCATCGCGTGCGACACCAACGTCAGCCGGACGACCTCACTCATGGCTCGCGCTCGCCGGGACTCACGCGATCAGCTGCTCCTGACGCTTGCCCTCGAGGACCTTGGCGGCGAGGGCACCGAACACGAGCCCGATCGTCGCCCAAATCACCACCTGGGTGCCCAGCGAATAGAGCCGGAACTCGTAGAGGTCATCGGCGGGGAACGTCGACGGGGTTTCGTGGATACCCGGCAGGATCAGGAAGACCACGGCCATCGACACCACGTAGTCCGCGGCGCCGGCCAGGCAGGCATTCCACACCCCCAGCTTCGGCGTCAGTCGCCGGGCCAGCAGGACCGAACCGACGAACAGCCCCGCCGAGAGCACCACCAGCAGCAGGTACAGCAGGGTCCGCTGCTGGATGGTCCCGTCGAGGCTCACAGCCGGAGGATTGGGCGGGTACTTGAGCGCCGGGACGACCCACAGGGACACCAGCATGCCGCCCGCGGTCAACGCCGCCAGTGCCCGCGCCGACAGGTTGGCCCGGCCGTACACCGCACAGAACACGACGGCGAGCAGCGCGCCCATCGCCACACTGAAGATCAGGACGCCGAGGCCCATGCCGATATTGGATTGCACGCCGCGGCTGAACACCTCGGCGCTCTCGCCGCCGCCGTGGGAATGCCCGGCGGCGCCATGGCTGTGTTCGGCGGCCTCATGTGCCGCGCCGCCACCGTTCTCGAAGTCGATCGCTCGACCGATGACCGGTTCGATCAGTATCTTGGCCCAGATGAAGGCGAGAACGCCTGCCAGGGCGCCGGCCAGAATGCCGCGCCCGATAATCTGCTTTTCCATTGACTCGGTTGTCTGCCCGGTAGCTCAGTGGCAGGGGAAGCCGAGCAGGTGCCGGGCATCGTGCACGAACTCATGCACATAGGTGTTGTTACCCAGAACCGATGTCGCGCCCTGGTCCATGCCGACGAAGTAGAGGGCCAGCAGCGAGAGGAATGCCGTCAGCGTCAGCCAGAGCACCGCCTTGGTGGCCGAGAGGTCGATGGGCCGGGCCCGGCTGGTCCGTGCGTCGGTGGAAGTCATCTGCTGGTCCTTTCTGGGAATTCGCGTCCCAGTCCGTGTCGTGACAGGTCAGGGTCTGACTGTTAACAGTGGCGCGGCCGTTCTGGACTCTCACCAGATTCCATTGCCTGTCGATTACATCAGCATCCTAACTACCGCGCAGGCGATCTCCCCATCGGCAGGTATGAAAAACGCCCCCGCCGCAAGGCGGGGGCGTTTCTCGGTCGGACCTATTCCGCTTCGTCGCCGGAGGCGACTATTCGGCTTCGTCGCCGGATGCGACTATTCCGCAGTGGCTGCGGCCTTGGCCAGATCCGGCCCTTCGGGAGTGGTCGCCTTGGGCGCGCCCGAGAACGTGAACTTCGCGTCCTCACCGGCGCCTTCGCCGTCCCAACCCTCGACGTCAACCGTCACCAGCTGGCCGGGGCCGATCTCCTCGAAGAGGATCTTCTCGGAGAGCTGGTCCTCGATCTCGCGCTGGATGGTGCGCCGCAGCGGGCGGGCACCCAGCACCGGGTCGAAGCCGCGCTTGGCCAGCAGGGACTTGGCCTTGTCGGTCAGCTCCATGGCCATGTCCTTGGCCTTGAGCTGGTTGCCGACCCGGCCGATCATCAGCTCCACCATCTGGACGATCTCGTCCTGCGTCAGCTGGTGGAACACGATGATGTCATCGATGCGGTTGAGGAACTCAGGCCGGAAATGCTTCTTGAGCTCGTCGTTGACCTTCTGCTTCATCCGCTCGTAGTTGTTCTCACCGCCGCCCTGGCTGAAGCCCAGTCCGACCGCCTTGCTGATGTCGGACGTGCCCAGGTTGGAGGTGAAGATCAACACGGTGTTCTTGAAGTCGACCGTACGGCCCTGACCGTCGGTGAGACGACCGTCTTCCAGGACCTGCAACAGGCTGTTGTAGATCTCCTGGTGGGCCTTCTCGATCTCGTCGAACAGCACGACCGAGAACGGCTTGCGGCGCACCTTCTCGGTGAGCTGGCCGCCCTCTTCGTAGCCGACGTATCCCGGAGGGGCACCGAACAGACGCGACGCCGTGAAGCGGTCGTGGAACTCACCCATGTCGATCTGGATGAGCGCATCGTCGTCGCCGAACAGGAAGTTGGCCAGCGCCTTGGACAGCTCGGTCTTACCGACACCGGAGGGGCCGGCGAAGATGAACGAACCGGACGGACGCTTCGGGTCCTTCAGGCCGGCGCGCGTACGGCGGATCGCCTTGCTGACGGCCTTGACGGCGTCCTCCTGGCCGATGATCCGCTTGTGCAGCTCCTCCTCCATACGCAGCAGGCGCGTGGTCTCGGCCTCGGTCAGCTTGAACACGGGGATGCCGGTCCAGTTGCCGAGCACCTCGGCGATCTGCTCGTCATCGACCTCGGCGACAACGTCGAGATCACCTGAGCGCCACTGCTTTTCACGCTCGCCGCGTTGGGCAACCAACTGCTTCTCGCGATCGCGCAGGCTCGCCGCCTTCTCGAAGTCCTGCGCGTCGATCGCGGACTCCTTCTCCCGGCGCGCGTCGGCGATCTTCTCGTCGAACTCGCGCAGGTCTGGCGGAGCGGTCATCCGGCGGATGCGCATCCGGGCGCCGGCCTCGTCGATCAGGTCGATCGCCTTGTCCGGCAGGAACCGGTCGTTGATGTAGCGGTCGGCCAGGGTGGCCGCGGCCACCAGAGCGCCGTCGGTGATCGAGACGCGGTGGTGCGCCTCGTAGCGGTCGCGCAGGCCCTTGAGGATCTCGATGGTGTGCTCGACCGTCGGCTCACCCACCTGGACCGGCTGGAACCGGCGCTCCAGGGCGGCGTCCTTCTCGATGTACTTGCGGTACTCGTCGAGGGTGGTCGCACCGATGGTCTGCAGCTCACCGCGGGCCAGCTTCGGCTTCAGGATGCTGGCGGCGTCGATCGCGCCCTCGGCGGCTCCAGCTCCGACGAGCGTGTGCAACTCGTCGATGAACAGGATGATGTCGCCGCGGGTGTTGATCTCCTTGAGCACCTTCTTGAGGCGTTCCTCGAAGTCACCGCGGTAGCGGCTGCCGGCAACCAGAGAACCGAGGTCAAGCGTGTAGAGCTGCTTGTCCTTGAGCGTCTCGGGAACCTCGCCGTGCACGATGGCCTGCGCGAGGCCCTCGACCACGGCGGTCTTACCGACGCCGGGCTCGCCGATCAGCACCGGGTTGTTCTTGGTGCGCCGGCTCAGCACCTGCATGACCCGCTCGATTTCCTTCTCACGGCCGATGACCGGATCGAGCTTGCCCTCCATGGCGGCAGCGGTCAGGTTGCGGCCGAACTGGTCGAGGACCAGCGAGGTCGACGGGTTGCCCGACTCACCTCCACGGCCACCGGTACCCGCCTCCGCGGCTTCCTTGCCCTGGTAGCCGCTCAACAGCTGGATGACCTGCTGGCGCACGCGAGTCAGCTCGGCGCCCAGCTTGACCAGCACCTGTGCGGCGACGCCTTCGCCCTCACGGATCAGGCCGAGCAGAATGTGCTCGGTGCCGATGTAGTTGTGGCCGAGCTGCAGCGCCTCACGCAGGGACAGCTCCAGCACCTTCTTGGCGCGCGGCGTGAACGGGATGTGACCGGACGGGGCCTGCTGCCCCTGCCCGATGATCTCCTCGACCTGGCTGCGCACGCCTTCCAGCGAGATGCCCAACGACTCCAGCGACTTGGCGGCTACGCCCTCGCCCTCGTGAATAAGACCCAACAGGATGTGCTCGGTCCCGATGTAGTTGTGGTTGAGCATCCGGGCTTCTTCTTGCGCCAGGACGACGACCCTGCGGGCACGGTCGGTGAATCTCTCAAACATCGGTGGTTACCTGCTCTCCATCGCTAGCGATACCCGCGTACGGCTGCGTTCTGTCGGTGTTCCTCATAGCCCGCACGTAGTATCTACCGTCCACTCTAATGGGCGGCCGTCTCGGGTGCGGAGGTTGGCGGTCCGTTCCACATTGGGATGCACCCAGTACGAGCTGTCCACATCTAGTGCTGCAGATGAGCAACGCTGCGGGTCGGCGAATCGTTTCCCAAATCCCCGGCTTTCCGGTTCGCCACTAGCGAAAAACTCCGGACCGGGAATTCTCACCGGTCCGGAGCTGGCAACTGTTGGTTGAGTTGCGGTCGTCTATGTTGCGGCGTGGAACGCGTCGATGACGTCTGCGGGGATGCGGCCACGGGTGGACACGTTGTGCCCGTTGCGGCGGGCCCATTCGCGGATGGCGGCACTCTGCTCGCGATCGATGGCACCGCGGCCACGGGCCGGGCCTGCGGCCCGTCCGCGCCGTCGCCCACCGACCCGGCGTCCGGCCTCCACCCACTGCTTCAGATCGTTACGGAGCTTGGCGGCATTCTTGGAGGAAAGGTCGATCTCATAGGTGACACCGTCGAGGCCGAATTCGACCGTCTCGTCGGCAGTTGCCTCACCGTCGAAATCGTCGACCAGTGTGACGGTCACTTTTTTCGCCATTACCCCGCACCGAACCCTTCTGCATACGCATTGGTGACTACACCTGAGTATCCTGCACCCGGGCCCTAATGTGCCACAAAAACGCACACATTTCCAACAACGGGTCGATCCCGCCGGTTCTGTTGCGCAGGCTCAGTTACTGTGACGGCGAACAATCGGGAACAAAACCGTGTCCCGAATAGACAACCCCGTCAACGCCATCAACAAGCGATCGATGCCCATTCCGGTACCCGTGGTCGGCGGCATCGCATACTCCAATGCGGCCAGGAAATCGTCGTCGAGAACCATTGCCTCGTCATCGCCGGCCGCGGCCGCACGAGCCTGGGCCTCGAATCTCTCCCGCTGGATCACCGGGTCGACGAGTTCGGAATACCCCGTGGCGAGTTCGAAACGCCGCACGTAGAGGTCCCATTTCTCGGTCACGCCGGGGATGCTGCGGTGCGCCCGGGTCAGCGGCGAGGTCTCGACCGGGAAGTCGCGGACGAACGTAGGGGCCCACAACTTTTCACCGACAGTGTGTTCCCAGAGTTCCTCGACCAATTTACCGTGCCCGTAGCCACGATCCCGTGGAATCTCGAGCTCAAGCCCCTCGGCAATGCGCCACAAGTGATCCACCGATGTCTCAGGGGTGATCTCCTCGCCGAGCGCCTCCGACAGGGAGGGATACATTTCCAATGTCTCCCATTGCCCGTCGAGATCGTAGATAGTGCCATCAGGCAATGGCACTTGACGCGTGCCGATGGCCTCGTCGGCAACTTCTTGAATAAGCTCCCGCGTGACAACCGCCGAATCGTTGTAGTCACCGTAGGCCTGATATGTCTCCAACATCGAGAATTCCGGTGAGTGCGTGGAATCGACACCTTCGTTGCGAAAGTTGCGATTCAACTCGAAAACTCGGTCAAATCCACCGACGATGCAGCGTTTGAGGAACAGTTCCGGCGCAATCCGCAGGTAAAGATCAACGTCGAGCGCATTGGAATGGGTGATGAACGGGCGCGCCGCCGCGCCGCCGGCCAGCGTCTGCAGCATCGGCGTCTCGACTTCGAGGAAACCGCGACGTTCCAGCGCAGAGCGAACGGCGCGGACGACCGCGACCCGCTGCCTCGCGACGCTGCGTGCCTCCGGCCGCACGATGAGGTCGACATAACGCTGACGGACGCGGGCCTCTTCGCTCATCTCCTTGTGAGCAACGGGAAGCGGCCGCAACGCCTTGGCCGCCATCTGCCACGAATCGGCCAGCACCGACAGCTCACCGCGCTTGGAGCTGATCACCTCGCCGTGGACGAACACGATGTCGCCGAGATCGACGTCGGCCTTCCACGCGTCCAGCGACTCCTGCCCCACCTGGGCCAGGCTGATCATCGCCTGCAACTGGGTGCCGTCGCCCTCCTGCAGCGTCGCGAAACACAATTTGCCGGAATTGCGCGCGAACACCACCCGGCCCGAGATGCCGACCATTTGGCCGGTCTGGGTGTCTGCGGCCAGATCCGGATAGGCCTCGCGCAGTTCGGCCAGCGAGTGCGTGCGTGGAACGGTCACCGGATAGGGTTCGCGGCCCTCTGCCAGCAGCCGCTCCCGCTTGGCCTGACGAATCCGGAACTGTTCGGGAAGGTCGGCCTGGGACTGGGACGCGTCGTCGCGATCGGCTGGGCTCACAAAATGCCAGCTTAAATGAACACGTGACCGCACAATTGCACGCCGACAAGGTGGCAGCACTCGACCACGAGCCGCTGGACTGGCGGTTCAAGGGCATCCCCACGTCCTGGTGGGGGCGGACTGCGGCCCAGGTCAGCTCGCTGCATCCGGCTTTCTTCGGCGATGGGCCGTCCGGTCCTTCCGGGCCGGTATGCGTTCTGCGGGAATCCGCGCTTGTGCACAACCTCACAACAATGGCGAATTGGTGTACCGACCGCGGCGTCGAATTGGCGCCGCACGGCAAGACACATATGGCTCCGCAGCTCGTGGCCCGCCAGTTCGGCGCGGGTGCGTGCGCCGTCACCGCCGCCACCATCAGCCAGGTTCGGGTCTTCCGGGCCTTCGGCGTGAGCGATGTCGTGCTCGCCAACGAGGTCGTCGACCTCCCTGGCCTGGCCTGGCTGGCGGCCGAACTCGATGCGGACGCGGATTTCCACGTCGTCTGCTGGGTCGATTCGGTGGCCGGTGTCGAGTTGATGACGGCCGGGCTGGCCGGCGCACAGCGGCGTCTCGACGTGTGCGTCGAGGTCGGCATGGCCGGCGGACGGACCGGCTGCCGCACCGGGGCCGATATCGACGCAGTGGCCCGGGCGGCGGCGGCGAGTCCACGGCTGCGGCTGGTCGGGGTGGCCGGCTATGAGGCGTCCACCGGACAGGACGTCACCCCGGACGCCATCGCCGGGGTACGGGCCTACCTGCGGGACCTGCGCGCCACGACGGTGCGACTGGCCGGGCTGTTCGAGTCCGACACCGTGATCGTCACGGCCGGCGGCAGCACCTATCCCGACGAAGTTGCCGACGCGTTGGCCGGAGACTGGCCCGAGCAGATCTCGGTGCGCACGATCCTGCGGAGCGGGTGCTATCTCACCCACGACCACGGCCTCTATGCGCGGACCTCGCCGCTGCCGCTGCGGCCCGCGCTGGAGGTCTGGGCGCAGGTGGTGTCACGGCCCGAACCCGAGCTCGCGCTGGTGACGATGGGCCGTCGCGACGTGTCCTTCGACGCCGGCCTTCCGGTGCCGCTCAACCTGACCGGCAGCTCGGTGGTCAAGCTCAACGATCACCACGCCTTCGTCCGGCTGGCCGGTAACGACCAGGCTCCGGTGGGCTCATGGCTGCCGTTCGGAATCTCGCACCCGTGCACCACATTCGACAAGTGGCAGCTGATCCCGGTGCTCGACGACGAGGACCGGGTCAGCGGGCTGGTCCGGACGTACTTTTGAGCCGGCCGCGCTGGCTGTCGCGGTTACGCTCGAACACCAGACGCAGGCCGTCGAGGGTGAGGTAAGGGTCGTAATGCTCGACGGTGCGCAGGTCGGGCAGCACCAACGGTGCGGTGTAGCCGGTGGCCACCACCGCTACGTCGCTGCCGGAGAACCCGTCGACGTCCTCACGGATCCGGTTGACCAGTCCGTCGACCAGTGCGGCGAATCCGAAAACCGCACCGGCCTGCATGCATTCGACGGTGTTCTTGCCGATCACCGAACGGGGACGGGTCAACTCGACGCGGCGCAGCGCGGCCGAGCGGGCGGCCGCGGCATCGGAGGACACCTGCACGCCCGGTGCGATGGCCCCACCCAGGAATTCGCCCTTGGCCGACACCACATCGACGCAGATCGATGAACCGAAATCGACGACGATCGCCGCGGTGCCGTATTTGTGATAGGCCGCAAGGCAATTCACGATCCGGTCGGCGCCGACCTCTTTCGGGTTGTCGACCAACAACGGGATGCCGGTGCGCACGCCCGGCTCGATCAGCACATGCGGCACCGAAGGCCAGTACTGCTCCAGCATCAACCGCACCTCGTGCAATACCGAGGGCACGGTCGAAAGGGCGGTCGCACCTGTCAGTTCGTCGGCGGCATCACCGATCAGGCCGTCGATGGTGAGCGCCAACTCGTCGGCGGTCGCCTCGGACTCGGTGCGGATCCGCCACTGCTGCACCACGTTCGCGTGATCTCCCGAACCGGAGACCAGCCCGACGATGGTGTGGGTGTTACGGACGTCGATGGCGAGCAGCATTATCGCGGCGACATCAGTTCGGATGCGTCCTCCGGGACGTACGCCGGATCATGGCCGTGTTCGCCGAGGTCGATCTGCTTGTTGTCGGCGTCCACGAACACGATCCGTGGCCGGTAGGCGTGCGCCTCGGCGTCCTCCATCACGCCGTAGGCGATCAGGATGACCAGATCGCCCGGGTGGATGAGATGTGCTGCCGCACCGTTGATCCCGATCACCCCGGTGCCGCGCTCGCCGGTGATGGCGTACGTCACCAGCCGGGCACCGTTGTCGATGTCGACGATCGTCACCTGCTCGCCTTCGAGCAGATCGGCCGCCTCCATCAGATCGGCGTCGATGGTCACCGAGCCCACATAGTGCAGGTCGGCCTGCGTCACCGTGGCGCGGTGAATCTTGGATTTCAGCATGGTGCGCTGCATCAGTTCCTCCAGGGCAGTTCGTGATTGTCGCCGTCGCCGACGCGAGGGTGTCCGTCGATTCCGGCGGACGCCCCGATGTCGATAGAGATGTTGTCCAGCAGTCGGGTTCGGCCCAGGCGGGCGGCCACCAGCAGCCGGGCCTGGCCTTCACCCGGCGCGGGGCCCAGCAGCGGGTCGCGCACTTCCAGGTAGTCGATGCCGATCGCGGGGACTTCGTCGAGCACCGCCCGGGCCGCATCGATGGCCGCCGATGCGCCGCCCGCGGCGGCGTACTTGCCGGCCAGCAGGGCTGCCGACAACGCTCCGGCCTGTTCACGCTCGTCGGCGTCGAGGTAGCGATTGCGGGACGACATCGCCAGGCCGTCGGATTCCCGCACGATGGGAACGCCGACGATCTGTACGTCGACGTTGAGATCGGCGACCATCTGGCGGATCAATGCCAGTTGCTGATAGTCCTTTTCGCCGAAGAACGCCCGATCGGGCCGGACGATCTGCAGCAGCTTGAGTACGACGGTCAGCACGCCCGCGAAATGGCCGGGACGCGACGCGCCCTCCAGCTCGCCACCGACAGGTCCTGGTTGCACACTGGTCCGCGGACCATCCGGGTACATCGCCGAACCTGTTGGAGTGAAAGCGATCTCGACCTCTTCGGCACGCAGCGCGGACAGATCATCGTCGAGGGTGCGAGGGTAGGCGTCGAGATCCTCCCCCGCCCCGAACTGCAGCGGGTTGACGAAGATCGACACCACCACGACCGCACCGGGAACCCGCTTGGCCGCACGGATCAGCGTCAGATGCCCCTCGTGCAGCGCACCCATCGTGGGCACGAGGGTGACCCGCCGGCCGCTGGTGCGCAGGGCCCGAGTGACCGCTGCGACATCGGCAGGTGATGAATAGACGTTCAGCTCACCGGCGACGAACTTTGGCGTCTTGCTATGGGTCATCCTTGACTCGTTTCAGGGCTGGTTTCCGGGCCTGCTTCCAAAACCGCGACCACGTCCGCGGGCGCATGGGCACGTTGGGCGGTACGCAACGAATCGGCCCGATATGCCTGGGCCAGTTGCGAATCCAATGCGCGCAGAGCAGACAGATGCGCAGCCACCGCCGCGGCGTCACCGCGCGCGACCGGCCCGGTCAACGCGGCCTGGCCGCGTTGCAGCGCGTTCTCCAGCGCGGCCCGGGCCAGCGGGCCCACCACCCGCTCCGCCAGACCGCCGGGCGCATCGCCGACGAGTTCCTGACCCAGCAGCTCCTGCCCGCGCAGGGAGGCACGCAGTGTGTCGACGGCATCGAGCAACAAGGTGACCAGGTGGTTGCTGGCATGCGCCAGCGCCGCGTGATACTGCGTCCGCGCGTGTTCCGGTACCCGGAACGGCTCGCCGCCGATCTCCAGCACCAGCGATTGTCCGATCGCGTAACCCACCTCGTCGGCCGCGGTGATGCCGAAGCATGCATCGGGCAGCCGCGCGATGTCCTCGTCGGCGCCGGTGAACGTCATCGCCGGGTGGATGGCCAGTGGAATGCACCCCAGCTCGGTCAGCGGGGCCAGTACAGCGACCCCGTTCGCACCGGAGGTGTGCACCACGATCGTGCCGGGCCGCACCACACCGGTGGTGGCCAGCCCGGACACGAGCGACGGCAGCTCGGCGTCGGGGACCGTCAGGAGCAGCAGTTCAGCCCGCTGCGCCACATCGGGAACGGGCAGGATCGAGGTCTCGGGCAGTCGGCGCTGAGCCCGCGACCGCGACTCCCAGGAGATCGCGCTGCAGGCCACCACCACGTGCTCGACACGCTCGAGGGCATAGCCGAGCGCCGTACCCACCCGACCAGCCGAAATGATGCCGACGCTGAGCCTGGCGGGACGCAATCCCTCAGGTGGGGACCACCCGTTTGCAGGGGGCTGCTCCATCGCAGACGACCTCACAGGTTGAATAGCTTCTCGTTCCAGTCCCGCGTTGCGGGTACCGGACGGTCGTCACGAGACTAGCTCACTCCTCGCGACGCCTGCGACGCCCGCCTTCAGCAGGGGCGGAGCGAAACCGTGCGAGCAGCTCATTCACCGACTGCCCGTCGGCATGGTGCCCGTTCGGCGGCTCGGGCTCGTCGTCGCTGCGGTGCCGTGAAGCCCGCCGGGGCGGCTCGGGCGGCTGCGAGGATTCGGTGGCCAATGCCGGAGACGCCGGGGCCGGGAACGGGTTGGCCGCGGCGGCCTCGGCTGCGGCGGAATGACGACCGCGGGGCGGCTCAGGGGCTTGGCCCGCAGACATCGCCGGGGCCGGAGCCGGCTCAGGCGTGGGCTCAGGCGCCGGTTCGGGCTTGGACGCAGGCGTTGCCGACGGTGCCGATTCCGGTGCCCGGCGCCTGCCGACATACTCCGTCGAGGTGCCGTTCTGGGCCTGCGGAGCAGACCAGTTGCTACCGGGGACACCCGCGGGAATCCACTGACCCTCGGCGGGGGCCGGTTGCCAACCCGTGGCCGCGGGTTCGGCGGCCGGCGCAGGCGTGCTTGCCGGCTCGGGTTCCGGAGCTTCGATCGTGGGCGACGGCTGCATCGGTGGCATCGCCGGTGGCGGCGGGGGTGGCGCCCACGTCGACGGCGGCTCGGGCCGCGATTCGGGTTGAGGTTGAGGTTGCGGCTCCGGACGCGACACCGGCTGTGGTTCAGGCCGGGGCTGTGGTTCAGGCCGGGGCTGTGGTTCAGGCTGAGGTTCCGGACGCGACACCGGCTGCGGCTCCGGCCGCGACACTGGTTGCGGTTCCGGACGGAACAGGGGTTGCGGCTCCGGCCGAAGCTGGGGCTCCTGCCGCCGCGGGCCCTCCTGCTGACGGGCAGGTTCCTGCTGACGGGGCGGCTCCTGCTGGCGGGGCGACTCCTGCTGGCGCCGGCGGCGACGGGGCTGCTCGTTGGCCGGCACCGGGCGCGACGGCAGCCGATGCGCACCACCGGAGTTGACCCAGTCGTTCTCCGGCGGGTGCGGCTCGGCCGGGACATCGATGATCGGGCTTTCCTCGGTACGCGACGACCGGATGTCGGTGACCTCGACCGGTGGCACATCAAGACGGCTGGCCGTCACCCGTCCTGCCGTGCGCACGGCACTCTTGTCGGTCTCCAGGGCCGGCCGGTGCACCAGATCGGTGTCGAACAGGATCTCCAGATTCGCCCGCAACGCGGCCAGCTCGGAACGCAGCGCAGCAACCTCGTCGGCGGCCTGGGCGCGCAGCTCGGAGGCGAGCTCCCGGCGCAGCTGGGTCTCGACGGTCAGCTCGTACTCTCGCCGCGCCGAGATCTCCCGATCCAGCTGCAGGTCGTAGACGAACTTCAGATCCCGGGCCTTCGCCTGGTCCAGGTCGCTCTGGCGCCGGTAGATCACGGAGACGAACGCGGCCACCACCGCGGCCCACAGGGCCAGGATGACGGCGAGCTTCAGCAACTCGACGCGATCGGTGAACACCAGTGCGGAGCTGGCCAGAATCGCGAGCACCAGCAATACCGTCAAAAGCAGCCAGCCCGGCCTTCGGCCGCCGCGCCGTGGCCGACCACCGCGGGGCAGAACGGTCATGCGCCGACTGTACCCGTCACAGGTCATCTAGCCTGGCGACCGCTGCGGCGATTCGGCCAACTACCGCAGGTAATCGGTTCACTCGGTCGCAGTGTCCCCGTTGTCCGGCGGTTCCTCGGGAGACTTGCAGCAGTGCTGCAGCCACACCGCCGCGACAGCCAGCGCCAGGGCGCTGACCGCCGCCACCGCCACGCCGGGGGTGTCCTGACCGGCTACCCGCAGCGCACCGCGCCGCGGCAGCAGGTACACCAGGACGCCGATCCACCAGCCGGCGGTGACGGCGCCCACCCAGGCCGAAGCCTTGGCGATCACCACCGACCGGGCCACCGTGAGTGGGTGCAGCCGGCCCGCGCCGACCCCGATCTGCCCGTCACTGATCTTGGCCCGCACGTAGAACGCCCAACCCGCCTCGGCGAGAGCGACCGCCAGCAACGAAAGTCCGGTCCACACGGTCAACGGCGGGAACCACCGGTAGAGCACCCCGATGAGCAGGTAGCCGACGATCGCGACGACGACGACCGTGCCGGCCAGGTCACGCTTGCGGGTGGGGCCCATCAGTCCGTCACCGGTTCCGTGCGGAAGTCCAGCGCCAGATCGGTCCGCCTGACTCCGGCGCGTTCGGCGGGGTCGATCTCCTCCAGCAAGTGCGCCACCCGCCGCCTCCGGCCGACCACGGTCAGGGTGGCCTCCGGATCCACCGCCAGCCACGGGATCAGGACGAACGCGCGCAGATGGGCAAGCGGGTGCGGCAACGTCAGCTCATCGTCGCGGGAAAACACCTCGACATCGCCGTCATGGCAGGTGACCAGATCGACGTCGAGGGTGCGCGGGCCCCACTTCTGTTCCCGGACCCGGTCCGCCTCCTGCTCCAGTTGCCTGCCGCGTCGCAGCCAGCCGTGACAGTCGAGGGCCGGGTCGTCGGCCATCACCACGGCGTTCAGGAACGGGCCCTGCTCCACACCGCCCCACGCATCCGTCTCGAACACCGGCGACACCGCGCGCACGGCGGGCCCGAGACCGTCGACCACCGACTGCAACCGGGCCAACCGGTCGCCGAGATTCGACCCGATCGAAAGCACCGTGGACGTCACAGGGCACCTCGTCTGGACCGGCGGGCCACGACCGCGACATCGTCGAACGTCAACGGAATGGGTGCGCTGGGCTTGTGCACGACGACCTCGACCGCGTGCAGACGCTCGTCGGCCATGATGGCGTCGGCGATCTCGGCCGAGACCGTCTCGATCAAATTGCGGGGCGGTCCGGCGACGATGTCAGCGGCCCGCTGTGCCAGTGCGCCGTAGTCGAGGGTGTCGGCGAGATCATCGGTGGCCGCCGCCCGACGGAGATCCACCCACGCCGTGATGTCGACGACAAACTCCTGACCGTCGCGCCGCTCATGGTCGAACACACCGTGATTGCCCCGAACCCGCAAGCCGCGCAACTCAATTCGATCAGCCAACCCGACCTCCAGATTCCCAGGCTTCCAGTACGGCGAGCGCGTCGACGGAGGCCACCACATCATGCACCCGCACACCCCACGCGCCGTGCTGGGCGGCCAGCACCGAGATCGCGGCAGTCGCGGTCTCGCGCCCGTCCGGTGGCCGCGGTGTCCCGTCCGCACCGGCGAGCAACGTACCGAGGAAACGTTTGCGCGACGCCCCGACCAACACCGGGATCCCGGTGGCGACGAACTCGGGCAGTGCGTGCAGCAAGGCCCAGTTGTCCTGGGCGGTCTTCGCGAAACCCAGTCCGGGATCGATGATCAGCGCCTTGGGGTCGACCCCCGCGGCAACGGCGGCGTCGACCGCGCCGAGGAGTTCGGCGCGGACCTCGGCCACCACATCGGCATATCCGGGTGCGTGATGGGGCTGCTCGGCGCTGACCGAGCGCCAGTGCATCAGGATCCACGGCACTTTCGCCTCGGCCAGCAGGGGCGCCATGTTCGGATCGGCGAGGCCGCCGGACACGTCGTTGACGATCTGCGCGCCGTTTTCCAGGGCGACCTTCGCCACGTCGGCGTGCATGGTGTCGATGCTGACGGTGATCCCTTGGGAGGCAAGGGCTTCGATTACAGGAGCTACCCGGGCTGCTTCCACTGCCGGGTCCACCCGGGTCGCACCGGGACGCGTCGACTCTCCGCCGACGTCGATGATCGCGGCCCCCGCGGCGGCGAGTGCCAGCCCATGTTCCACTGCGCGATCGCGATCGATGAACCTGCCACCGTCGGAGAAGGAATCGTCGGTCACATTCACCACGCCCATGACCTGCACACGCGTTTCGCGAGGGACAATCGGGCTGGGGAGATTCACTTTCGCAGGATAAGTTCCAGCGCCTCGGCCCGGGATGCCTTGTCGGTCTTGAACTGTCCGCGCACCGCCGATGTGGTGGTGACCGCGCCGGGCTTGCGGACACCGCGCATGGCCATGCAGAGATGCTCGGCTTCGATCACCACGATGGCCCCGCGCGGATCGAGCTTGCGCATGAGCGCATCGGCGATCTGCGCGGTCAGACGTTCCTGCACCTGAGGGCGCTTCGAGTACAGGTCGACCAGGCGCGCGATCTTCGAGAGCCCGGTCACCCGGCCGTCCACCCCGGGGATGTAGCCGACGTGGGCCACCCCGTGGAACGAGACCAGATGGTGCTCGCAGGTGGAGTACAGGGGGATCTGCTTGACCAGCACGAGCTCGTCGTGCTCCTCGTCAAAGGTGGTGTTGAGCACCGCGTCCGGGTCGGTGTACAGACCGGCCATCAGCTCTTTGTACGCACGCGCCACCCGAGCCGGGGTGTCCACCAGACCCTGACGATCGGGGTCCTCACCGATGGCGATCAGCAGCTCGCGCACGGCCGCCTCGGCCCGCGGTTGATCGAACACCCGCGTGACCGTCTCGGTGTTGTTGTGGTGCTCGCGCAGCGACTGCGACATCGATGCCTCCGTTCTCGGATCAGCCGTGGGCCGGCGGGTTGGACCGGTCGGCCCGCTCATGATCACCATCCTGGCCGGCCTCGTCGTTCGGAGCGTGCTGGCCGGGATGCTGACCGTGCTGGCCGGGATGCGGGTACGGCTGATACGGATACGGCTGGGGCTGTTGCCAACCCGACGGATGCGGCGGCGGGTACCAGTAGCCCTGCTGTTGCTGGGGCGGCTGATATCCAGGCTGCTGGGGCGCGGGCGGCCAGCCCGGCGCGTGCCATCCGGCCGGTGCGCCGTAATCCGGCTGGGTCGTACCGTTCTGGTTCGCCCCGTTCGGCGGCGCGCCGTTGGCTCCGGCGCCGTTGGTCTCGTTGGCCCGCTCGGCCTCGCGGGTGGCCGCGGCGATCGCGGCCTTGAACGCGGGCTCGGGAACCGGCGGCGGCCACGGCTCGCCACGCTCGATGGCGATCTCGCCCGGCGTCTTGATCGGCGGCTTGTCCGACGGCACCCGGCCACCGAAGTCGTCGAACATGGTCAGCCGGGGACGCTTCTTCACGTCGCCGAAGATGGCTTCCAGCTCGGCACGGTGCAGGGTCTCCTTCTCCAGGAGCTCACCGGCCAGGGTGTCGAGCACATCGCGGTACTCGGTGAGGATCTCCCACGCCTCGGTGTGCGCGGCCTCGATCAGCTTGCGCACCTCGTCGTCGATGTCGCGGGCCACCTCGTGGCCGAAGTCGGCCTGGGTGCCCATGGTGCGGCCGAGGAACGGGTCACCGTGTTCGGTGCCGTAGCGCACCGCGCCGAGCTTGGAGCTCATGCCGTACTCGGTGACCATCGCGCGGGCGATCTTGGTGGCCTGCTCGATGTCGGACACCGCACCGGTGGTGGGCTCGCGGAAGACGAGCTCCTCGGCGGCACGGCCACCCATGGCGAACACCAGCCGGGCGATCATCTCCGAGCGGGTCATCAGGCCCTTGTCGTCCTCGGGCACCGCGACGGCGTGGCCGCCGGTGCGACCGCGGGCCAGGATGGTGACCTTGTAGATCGGCTCGATGTCGGGCATCGCCCACGCGGCCAGGGTGTGCCCGCCCTCGTGGTAGGCGGTGATCTTCTTTTCCTGCTCGCTGATGATGCGGCCCTTGCGGCGCGGGCCGCCGACGACACGGTCGACGGCTTCCTCCAGCGCCGCGCTGGTGATGACGGTGCCGTTCTCGCGGGCGGTGAGCAGTGCGGCCTCGTTGATGACGTTGGCGAGGTCGGCGCCGGACATGCCGACGGTCCGCTTGGCCAGCCCGTCCAGGTCGGCGTCGGGGGCGATCGGCTTGCCCGCGGAGTGCACCCTGAGCACGGCGCGACGGCCGGCCAGGTCGGGGTTGGACACCGGGATCTGCCGGTCGAAGCGGCCGGGCCGCAGCAGTGCCGGGTCGAGGATGTCGGGCCGGTTGGTTGCCGCGATCAGGATGACGCCCTGGCGGTCGCCGAAGCCGTCCATCTCGACCAGCAGCTGGTTCAGCGTCTGCTCACGCTCGTCGTGGCCACCACCCATGCCGGCGCCGCGCTGACGGCCGACGGCGTCGATCTCGTCGACGAAGATGATGCAGGGGCTGTTCGCCTTGGCCTGCTCGAACATGTCGCGCACGCGGGAGGCGCCGACGCCGACGAACATCTCGACGAAGTCCGAACCGGAGATCGTGAAGAACGGGACCCCGGCCTCACCGGCGACCGCGCGGGCCAGCAGGGTCTTGCCAGTGCCCGGCGGGCCGTACAGCAGAACACCCTTCGGGATCTTGGCGCCCAGCGCCTGATAGCGGCTCGGGTTCTGCAGGAAGTCTTTGATCTCGTAGAGCTCTTCGACCGCCTCGTCGACACCGGCGACGTCGGCGAACGTGGTCTTGGGCATGTCCTTGCCCAGCTGCTTGGCCTTGGACTTGCCGAAGCCGAAGCCCATCCGGCCGCCGCCCTGCATGCGGGAGAACATCACGAAAAGGGCGACCAGCAGCAGCAGCGGCAGCATGTAGATCAACATCGAGCCGAGGAAGCTGCCCTGGTTGACCGTGGTGCCGTACTTGACGTGCTTGGCGTCGAGCTGATCGACGAGCTTCACCGCGTAGCCGGTCGGGTATTTGGTGATGACCTTGTCGGAGTTCTCGGTCTCCTCTTTGCCGCTCTTCAGGTCGAGCCGGAGCTGCTGCTCGCGGTCGTCGATCTGGGCGCTGTTGACGTTGTCAGCGCCGATCTGAGCCACCGCCACCGAGGTGTCGACGGGTTTGTAGCCGCGGGTGTCGTCGCTGAAATAGAAGAACGACCAGCCCAGCAGCAGCACGACCGCGATCACGGTCATCGTGCGGATCACATTTTTGCGGTTCATCGATCACTCGGCCGAGTTCGGCCCGGTCCTTCCAACGTGCGCAGTTGAGAACATCAAGGCTACCGCTAGACCAACGTCCGGCAGTTCCCGACGGTATCTAGCCGACGGCGAACGCCTGTGTTTGGGTGAGATCGTGCTCACACCTACCGAACGGTCAGTCGAGACCAATGGCGTGACGTTGAAGGTGACCGAGTCGGGTGAACGCGGGAGTCCGGTCGTGGTGCTGGCCCACGGATTCCCCGAGCTGGGCTACTCGTGGCGCCACCAGATCCCGGTGCTGGCGGCGGCCGGCTACCACGTGCTCGCGCCGGACCAGCGTGGCTACGGAGGATCGTCGCGGCCCGAGGACATCGACGCCTACAACATCACCGAGCTGACCGCGGACATCGCCGGGTTGCTCGACGACGTCGAAGCCGAACAGGCCGTGATCGTCGGCCACGACTGGGGCTCGCCGGTGGCCACCAACTTCCCGTTGTTCTTCCCGGAGCGGGTCAGCGCCGTGGTGGCCATGAGCGTGCCCCCGGTCCCGCGGGCGCCCGCGCCGCCCACGCAGATCTGGCGCAAGATCGTCGGCGACAACTTCTTCTACATCCTGTACTTCCAGGAACCCGGCGTCGCCGACGCCGCACTCGGTGACGACCCGCGACAATCGCTGCGCCGGTCCCTGGCGATGGAGGGCCTCGCCGAGCCGCCCGAGAACCTGGTCGATCGACCGTTGCCGCCCCTGCCGGACTGGATCAGCGCCGACGAGTTCGAGCACTACGTGCGGGCCTACACCGAGACCGGATTCACCGGGCCACTGAACTGGTACCGCAACTTCGACCGGAACTGGGAGCTGACGGAGAACACCCCCGCGTCGACCATCACCGTGCCCACGCTGTTCCTGGCCGGCACCGCCGACCCGGTGCTGAGCTTCACCCCGCGCGACCGGGTGCGCGACGTGGTCACCGGCGACTACCGCGAAATCCTGCTCGACGGCGCCGGGCACTGGCTGCAGCAGGAACGGCCCGACGAAGTCAACAAAGCGCTGCTCGCGTTCCTGGAGGAAGTGAAGTGAGTCCATTGAACTTCGGTGTGTTCATCACGCCGTTTCACCCGGTGGGCCAATCCCCCACCACCGCACTGCAATACGACATGGACCGGGTCGAGGCGCTGGACCGGCTCGGCTACGACGAGGCATGGTTCGGCGAACATCATTCCGGTGGTTACGAACTCATCGCCTGCCCCGAGGTGTTCATCGCCGCCGCGGCCGAGCGAACACGACACATCAGGCTGGGCACCGGCGTGGTGTCGCTGCCGTATCACCACCCGCTCATGGTCGCCGACCGCTGGGTGCTGCTCGACCACCTCACCCGAGGCCGGGTGATGTTCGGGACCGGGCCGGGGGCGCTGCCGTCGGACGCCTACATGATGGGCATCGACCCCGTGGATCAGCGGCCGATGATGCAGGAATCCCTCGAGGCGATCCTGGCGCTGTTCCGCGCCGCGCCCGATGAGCGGATCGACCGCAAGACGGACTGGTTCACCCTGCGCGACGCCGCCCTGCACATCCGCCCGTATACTTGGCCTTATCCTGAAATTTCCACCGCCGCAATGGTTTCCCCATCGGGACCGCGACTGGCCGGGGCACTGGGCACCTCACTGCTCTCCCTGTCCATGTCGGTGCCCGGCGGCTTCGCGGCAATCGAGACCACCTGGGACACCGTGCGCGGCCAGGCCGCGAAATCGGGCCGACCCGAGCCCGACCGCAAGAATTGGCGGGTACTGGGCATCATCCATCTGGCCGACACCCGCGAGCAGGCCATCGAGGACTGCACCTACGGTCTGCAGGACTTCGCCAACTACTTCGGCGCAGCCGGTTTCGTGCCGCTGTCCGAGAAGACCGAGGACACCGGCACCGCGTACGAGTTCGTGGAAAACTATGCGTCGAAAGGCAATTGCTGCATCGGCACCACTGCCGACGCGATCACCTACATCCAGGATCTGCTGGACCGCTCAGGCGGATTCGGTACCTTCCTGCTCCTCGGCCACGACTGGGCGCCACCGGCGGCGACATTCCATTCCTACGAGTTGTTCGCCCGTGAGGTGATACCGCATTTCAAGGGGCAACTCACCGCGGCGCAGGCGTCCCACAACTGGGCCAAGGGCATGCGCGATCAACTGCTGGGCCGCGCCGGGCAGGCGATCGTCAACGCCATCACCGAACACACCACGGAGGGGAAGAGTTGATGCGCGCCGCGGTCCTGCGCGACGGCCGGATGGTGGTCCGCGACGACGTACCCGAACCGGTGCCGGGGCCGGGCCAGGTGCTCGTCGAGGTGAAGGCCTGTGGAATCTGTGGCTCCGACCTGCATTTCGCCGCCCACGGCGCTGACATGCTGGCGGCCGGCGCGGATATGGAGGGCGTGCCCGACCTGGACATCGACCTGGCCGGCGATGTCTTCATGGGTCACGAGTTCAGCGCCGAGATCCTCGACGCCGGCCCGGGAACCGACGCGCCCGCGGCCGGCACCCTGGTCACCTCGGTGCCGGTGCTGATCTCGGCCGGCGGTATCGCGCCGATCGTGTACAGCAACACCACCCTGGGCGGCTATGCCGAGAAGATGCTGTTGTCCGCACCGCTGCTGCTGCCGGTACCCAACGGTCTGAGCGCCGAACACGCCGCGCTCACCGAACCGATGGCCGTCGGTCTGCACGCGGTCAACGCGTCGCACATCGAACCCGGCGAGACGGCTCTCGTCGTGGGCTGCGGCCCGGTCGGCATCGCCGTCATCGCCACACTGAAGCTGAGGGGCGTGGAAACCATTGTGGCATCGGATTTTTCCTCCGTACGGCGAGAACTCGCCGCCACGATGGGCGCACACGTCACGCTGGATCCGGCCGAGGATTCGCCGTTCCATCGGTGCAAGCCCGCAGTGGTGTTCGAGGCGGTGGGCGCCCCCGGGATCATCGATGACGTGCTGCGTCGCGCACCAGCGGGCATCCGGCTGGTGGTGGCCGGAGTCTGCATGCAGCCCGATACCGTGCACCCGTTCTACGCGATCACCAAACAGATCAGCATCCAGTTCGTCTTCGGTTACGACCCCGCCGAGTTCGCCGGCTCGCTGCGAGCAATCGCCGAAGGCGACATCGACGTCGGCCCGATGATCACCGGCACCGTGGGACTGGACGGGGTCAGCGCCGCATTCGGCGAACTCACCTCACCCGACCGGCACTGCAAAGTCCTGGTGACGCCGTGATGGCCCGGTAGGGTGCGGTCATGCTGATCGCTGCGAATGCGAAGTTGCGAGTACTCGGCTTTGCCGCGGCGGGTTTGATCGCCGTCAGCGCAAGCGCATGCGATTCGGCGGGCCCCGCCGGGGGCCCGCCGGAGGGCGCCCGACAGGTGACCGTGGTGGGGTCCGGCCACGTTCAGGGCGTACCCGACACGTTGACCGCCGATGTCGCGATGGAGTTCACCGCCCCGGACGTGTCGGGCGCGCTCAACCAGTCCAGCCAACGCCAGCAGGCCGTTATCGATGCGCTGGTCGGCTCCGGCATCGACCGCAAGGACATCAGCACCACCCAGGTCAGCGTGCAGCCCCAGTTCACCGAAACCACCATTTCGGGTTACCGGGCCAGCAATGCCATCAAGGTCAAGATCCGCGACACCGGCAAGGCCTCCCAGACCCTGGCATTGATCGCGAGCACCGGAGGGGACGCCACCCGCATCAACTCCGTCGACTATTCGATCGAGGACGATTCGGACCTGGTGCGCGACGCGCGCGCCCGGGCGTTCGACGACGCCAAGAACCGCGCCGAGCAGTACGCCGGGTTGTCGGGACTGCACCTGGGCAAGGTGATGTCGATATCGGAGCAGTCCGGTGGCTCCACCCCGCCCCCACCCACGCCGATGCCGCGCGCGACGATGCAGGCCGTGCCGCTGGAACCCGGTCAGCAGACGGTGGACTTCTCCGTGACGGTGATCTGGGAGCTCACCTAGGCCGCGCGGTCGGCGGCCCGATCGGCCCGGTCGGCAGCCGCCGCTCGGAGTGCCGCGACTCGTTCGCGGATCCGGTACTCCGTGGAACGTGGCATCTCGGCGGGGCGGTAGCGCCCGTGCCGAACGCGATACACCCTGCCGTGGGCCATCTCCCAACGCAGAGCGTCGGAAATTGCCTTCGACGGCCGTCCCCTGACGGTGAATCCCTGATCCCCCAGCGCATCGACCAGATCGGCCACCGACTGCGCACCGTTCCGGAACAGGTGCGCGGTCAGTACATAACGAAGGGTCGTGCCCCGCAGCAGGAGTTTGTCCGTTGTGTCCGTTGCGTCCATGGCATCACAGTGCCAACCGGGGCCGACAAGTCACACCAGTCACCAATTCCGGCGGGGTATCCAATGAGCCCGGCTGTCAGCGACTTTTCAGCGACGATCGCCACAGCGACACCATGAACCCCACCAAACCCGTTGTCGCTGGCCGGTTTTGCCACGCCGGCGTCTCTGGCCCCATGAGCCTCACCAGTCCACCGCCCGGCTGTCAGCGACTCTGTCGCTGACAGGCGGGCAACCTGAAATCTGTTACGCACGAGGCATATTGCGACCCGAGTAACGCGAGTGCAGAACGCGCTTGTGGCCAGAGTGATCACAGATGACCAGGGGGCGATTGTCGCTGAGAAGTCGCTAACAGCCGGGCAAATCGGACATCGCTTGTCCGCGCCGACACGCCGACGCGCCGACGCGACTTATCCGCTCAACCGGCAGGCGCGATGTCGACGGGAATGCCGTTGAGCACAGCAGTGCCCGACAACGGGTCCAGATGGGTGCCGTCGTTGAGCTGATTGACATTGGCCCCGGGTCGGCTGGCCGCGAGGCGCTGACCGGTTCCGCCGCGGTCATGCCCCCAGCCGTGCGGCAGTGACACCACGCCGCGCCGCAGGCCGTCGTTCACCTCGATCGGGGCCAGCAGTTCACCGCCTGGCCCCTTGATCACGGCGATGTCGGTGAGTCCGAGATCGGCCGCGTCGGCGGGATGGATCTGCAGCGTGCACCGGTTGGAGCCGCCCGACAGTGCGGGCAGGTTGTGCATCCAGCTGTTGTTGGACCGCAGATGGCGGCGGCCGATCAGCAGGAACCCGCCTGCCGTGCGGCCCAGCGCATCGCGCAACCGGGCCACGTCGGCGACGATCGGTTCCGGTGCGAGTTCGATTCGCCCACTTGGTGTTCGCAATATCTCGGGGATCCGTGGGCGCAGCGGTCCGAGGTCGATGCCGTGCGGGTTGGCCTTCAGCCGCTCCAAGGTGAGCCCGTCGGGCTTGGTGCCGAACGCGTCACCGTAGGGCCCGAGCCGCAGCATCATGTCGAGGCGGCGTTCATAGCCGGGGCCCGGGTACAGCATCGCGGTGAGCTCGTCGACAGTGCGCCCCGCCACCGGCGAATCGGGGTCGGCCGTCTCCTTCCCCAGCGTCGTCGCGATGACCTGTGCGTCGACCAGACCAGGATCGCCGTCGGCGCCGACGCCGTAGAGGATCAGCGCGAGCCGGGACAGGATCTCGGGCTCGTCGGGCCGTCCGTCCAGCGGCAGTGCCGGCGAGGAGTACCGCACGTTGTTGTGCACCGCCAGGTTGTTCAGTGCGACGTCGAAATGCGCGCTGCGGGCCGGCGGGGGCGGCGGCAGAATGACGTCGGCGTGGCGGGTGGTCTCGTTGAGGTACGGGTCGATGGAGAGCATGAATTCCACGCTGTCCAAGGCCCGGTCGAGGCGGTCACCGTCCGGCGCGGACAGCACGGGATTGCCGGCGATGGTGATCATCGCCTTGATCTGGCCCTCGCCGGCGGTGTCGATCTCCTCGGCGAGCGCGGCCGCCGGGAGTTCGGAGAGCGCTTCCGGGTAGCCCGACACCCGGCTGGCCCACCGCCCGGTCCTGAACCCGCGACCGGGTTTCGGCGGGCGCGGTGCCGGCGCGGTGGCTCCGAGCGCGAACATCGCTCCACCGGGGCGGTCGAGATTGCCGGTGAGGACGTTGATCACGTCGACCAGCCAGCTGCCGACGGTGCCGAACTCGACCGTGGAAGTACCGATCCGCCCGTAGACGGCGGCGGTCGGGGCCGCCGCGATCTCTCTGGCGAGCCAGCGGATATCGCCGGCCGTCACCCCGCAGGCCTGCTCGACGGCCTCGGGCGAGAATTCGTCGGCCAGCACGCGCACCTGCTCCAAACCGGTGACGTGCTCGGCCAGCCGCCCGAGATCGACGAGGCCCTCGTCGAACAGGACGTGCACGACGGCGAACAGCAGCGCCGCGTCGGTGCCGGGCCGCGGCGCGAGGTGCCGGTCGGCCAACTCGGCGGTGCGGGTGCGCGCCGGGTCGATGACGGTGAGCTTGCCGCCGCGTTTGCGCAGTGCCCGCAGCTTGCCCGGAAAATCGGCGGCCGTGGCCAGGCTGCCGTTGGACACCAGCGGATTCGCACCGATGATCACCAGATAGTCGGTGCGGTCGAGGTCGGGTACGGTGAACGCGACCGGGCTGCCGAACATCAGGCCCAACGAGACGTGCTTGGGCATCTGGTCCAGCGTGCTGGCGCTGAACACCTGCCGGGTGCCCAGGCCCTTGACGATCAGCGGCGCGTACAGGCTGCCCGCGATGGTGTGCGCGTTCGGATTGCCCAGGTACACCCCGACCGAGGCGCCGCCGTGCGCGCCGATGACTGCGCCGAGCCGTTCGGCGACGACGGCGTACGCCTCGTCCCAGGTGGCCTCGGTCAGAATGCCGTCGCGTCGGATCAGCGGATGCGTCAGCCGGTCCGGATCGTTGTCGAGCTCGCCGAAGCTGGCGCCCTTCGGACAGATGAACCCCGCACTGAACACGTCGTCACGATCGCCGCGGGCAGCGGTCACCCGATCGTCGGCGATGGTGAGTGTCAGGCCGCAGGTGGCCTCGCAGAAGGGGCAGATCCGAAGGGCCGTGCGGGTGTCAGCCATGCCTGCGATTCTGCGCCGAGCGGTTCCGTTTCGTAAGCCTTCGGCTTAGCCCTGTCCGTACACCTTGGGTTCGAGAGTGCCGATGTAGGGCAGGTCGCGGTAGCGCTCGGCGTAGTCCAGGCCGTAGCCGACGACGAACTCGTTGGGGATGTCGAAGCCCACATAGGCGACATCGAGTTCGGTCTTGACGGCCTCGGGCTTGCGCAGCAGCGTGCACACCCGCAGCGAGCGGGGGTGCCGAGTGGCCAGGTTGCGCAGCAACCAGGACAAGGTGAGCCCCGAGTCGATGATGTCCTCGACGATCAGCACGTCGCGGTCGTTGATGTCGCGGTCGAGATCTTTGAGGATGCGCACCACACCGGAGGACGACGTGGACGAGCCGTATGAGCTGACCGCCATGAACTCCAGCTGCGTGGGCAGCGGGATGGTCCGGGCCAGATCGGTGACGAACATGACCGCCCCCTTGAGCACGGTCACCAACAGCAGATCGTCGTCACCCAGGTCGTCGCGGTACTGCTCGGCGATCGCCTCGGCGAGTTCGACGGTGCGGGTCCGGATCTGCTCCTCGGACAACAGCACCGATTTGATGTCTCCCGCATACAGCTCAGCAGAGTCGACAGGCACTGCAACAGCGTGCCATGCGAGCGGGCCGCTTACCAACGCGGATCGCTAGACCGCTTCGGTGTGCATCCTCAGCACGCCGCCACGGCGCCCCGCGAACAACCGCTGTTCGCGCAGCCCGGACCCGACGGCCACGCCGCCCTGCCCGCGCCAGGCCGTCACCAGCCGGTCGACGCCGCGGATCTGGATGTCGGTCAGATCACACGCCCCACCGGCCAGCAACCAGGACCGGATCACCCGGCGCCGCAGCGCGTCGGGCAACGGAGCCAACCGGGCGGTGTCCAGACCGCCGTCCTCGGCCCGCACCTCGGCAAGGGCCTCGGCGGCGAGCGCGTCGAGCGTCTCGGTGTCCTCTCGCAGTGCGGTGGCGGTGCGGGCCAGAGCCTCGGCCACCCCACCGCCGAGCACGTCCTCCAGCAGCGGCAGCACCTCGCGGCGCAGCCGGACGCGGGTGAACCGCGACTCGGCATTGTGCGGGTCCTGCCACGGGGTGAGGCCCAGTTCGTCGCAGACCGCGTGGGTCAACGTCCGCCGCACGCCGAGCAACGGCCGGTGCCACGGCGGGTCATGCGGGCGCATCCCCGCGATCGAGCGGGCACCCGATCCGCGGCCCAGCCCGAGCAACACCGTCTCCGCCTGATCGTCAAGGGTGTGGCCGAGCAGCACCGGTGCGCCGTCACGGGCCGCGTCGAGAGCGGCGTAGCGGGCCTTACGCGCCGCCGCCTCCGGCCCTCCCACGCGGCCAACATCAACCGAAAGAATATGCGCCGCAACACAACCCAGATCCATCGCCTGCCGGCGTGCGGCATCGGCGACGGTATCCGATCCGGCTTGCAACCGGTGGTCGACGATCAGCGCGGTGGTGGGGCGCAGGACGGCCGCGACCGCGGTCAGCGCCAGGGAGTCCGGGCCGCCCGACAGTCCAACGCACCACGCCGAGCCGTCGACGGCCCGACCGGCGGCCGCGACCGCTTGCCGCAGCGCGGCTACAGCACCCGGTCGATCCATCGTTGTGGTTCGTCGATCTCGTCGGGTTGAGGCAGGGTGTCGGCACTGGACCAGATGGTGTTGAACCGGGCCATGCCGACGGCTCCCACAACATGGTCGACGAACGCCTTGCCCCGGGTGTACTGGCTCAGCTTCGCGTCGAACCCGAGCAGTGCGCGCACCACGCGCTGCAGCGGCGGCTGCTTACGTTGCCTGCGCTCATCGAAGCGACGCCGGATGGTCGAGACGGTGGGCACCACGGCCGGGCCGACCGCATCCATCACGTGGTCGGCGTGCCCCTCCAGCAGGGTGCCCAGCACCAGCAGCCGATCGAGCGCACGGCGCTGTGGCTCGGCCTGCACGGCGCGCATCAGGCCGAGGACACCGCTCGAATTCGGGTCCGGCGGCGATCCGTCGCGCTGGTTGCGGACGAACTGCGCGAGCCGGCCCACCACCTCGGCGACATCCTCACCGGCATCCTGGGTGAGTATCGCCAGTGATTGCGACATGTGGTCGGCCAGCCAGGGATTGGCGCGGAACTGAACCCGGTGGGTGACCTCGTGCAGGCACACCCACAGGCGGAAATCAGCTGGGGGGACACGCAATTGGCGTTCCACCGCGATGACGTTCGGGTACACCAGCAGCAGCTCGCCACCGTCGGGACCGAACGGATCGTACTGACCGAGGATGCCCGAGGAGATGAACGCCAACACCGCACCGGTCTGCGCGCCGGTCACCCGGCCCGTGATGAATCCCGGTTTCTCGTCGTCATTTTCGTCGCCGGGTTGGATACCGGTGGTCATCACCCGCATCGACCGGGTGGCCGCCCGGATCCATTCGGGCCGATCCACCACGCGGGCCTCGGGCACCTCGGCGCCCTCGATCAGACCGGTCACCTCGCGCACCGGCAGCTCGGCGGCCTTCGAACTCTCCGAGAGCTGTTCGATGACCTGGTTGCGGGTGTAGTCGGTGGCCGCCGGGGCCGCGCGGGCCAGCTTCGCCCCGACCGTCGCGGCGAAGTCCCAGTCGACGGCGCGGCCCGCGGTCATGGTGACTCGATCGTTCACGTGCCACATCCGCACGACCGCAGCACCGCGGCCAACTCGTCGATCGCGGTGCGCCCGGTGGGCCCGGCGTTGTTCGAGATCAGCGCGAACGTCAGCACCCGCCCGCTGTCGTCGGTCACGATCCCGGCCAGCGCGTTGGTCCCCGTCAGTGACCCGGTCTTGGCCCGCAGCCAGCCCGCGGCGTCACGGCCGGCTGCCGTGTCCAGATACCGATTGGACAGCGTGCCGCTGCCGCCGGCGATGGGCAGCAGGTCGACCAACGGCCGCATGGCCGGTTCCGTGTTGCCCGCCGCGATGTTGACCACCTCGTCGAGAATCCCGGCGGTCAGCAGGTCTTCCGTCGACAGGCCGCTGGAATCGACCAGCCTGGCCGCCGACATGTCGATGCCGATGCCCTCGAGCTGGCTCAGCACCGCGTCCACACCACCCTCGAAGCTCTGCGGCCGGTTCACCTGGGCGGCGATCTCACGGGCGATCGACTCAGCCATCACGTTGTCGGACTCGTTCATCATCTGGCGCAGCCGCTCGATCAGCGGCGCGGACTGCACCGCGGCGATCTGCCTGCCGTCGGAGATCCCGCCGGACAGCACCGTCACCGTCGAGGGGTCCACCTTCAGCGCGGCGGCCAGGGCCCGGCCCGCGTCCAGCGCCGGTGTGATCGACCGCTTGGATTCCACAGTCACCGGCTGGATGCGCCCGCCGTCGAGCATCACCGGTTCCATCGGTGCGATGTCACCGCCCTCGATGTCGGCCGGATCCCAGCCCGGCGCCATCGTGGGGCCGCTGTACTCGCTGGTGTCCACCCGGACCGAGGTGACGGTGATGCCACTGCTGCGCACCTGCTCGGCCAGGTCACTGATCCGGGCCGCGCCCTTGTACCAGGTGTCGGTGTCCTCGGGCGCCGCCGAGAGCGTGGTGTCACCGCCGCCCTTGAGCACCACCAGACCGGGCTGCGAGTCGACGGCCAGCACCGTGGTGGCCAGCCGGGCATTGCGGTCCAGTGTGAGCAGCGCGGCCGCCGTGGTCAGCACCTTGTTGACCGACGCGGGCTGCATCTGCACCCCGGAGTTCTGTTCCCACAGTTCGGCACCGGTCTCCGCGTCGGTGATCCGGCCGGTCACCTGACCGAGATCGGGATTCGCGAGCGCCGGGGCCAGCGCGGCGGCCAGGCCGCCGATGGTCGGTGTCGGGGCCGACATGTCCACCGGGACGATCGCCGGACTGGCGGTCGCAGGCGCAGGCGCGGGCGGGGCCGCCTCGGCATTGCTGGAACGGTGCCCGGTGAGCACGGCGGCAACCGCGACGACGGCGGCGACCAGCACCAGGACCACGACGCCAACCGCCACATGGGTGGACTGCCGCCACCGAGTGGGCCGCATATTTCTCCTGCTCTGCCGGTGGTGGGGACGAGCCACCCGTTTAGGCCAGACTATCGCTCTATTAGGGTTGACCCGCGTCGTCGCCCGACGACCCAAGCCTGACCGCAGATGCGAAGGAGCCGCGACGGTGAAGTTCGACGTCGTCATCGAGATCCCGAAGGGTTCGCGCAACAAGTACGAGGTTGACCACGAGACCGGCCGGGTCAAACTCGACCGCTACCTCTACACCCCGATGGGCTACCCGGCCGACTACGGCTTCTTCGAGGACACCCTCGGCGAAGACGGCGACCCGCTGGATGCGCTGGTGCTGCTGCCCGAGTCGGTGTTCCCCGGGTGCACCGTCGAGGCCCGCCCGGTCGCGATGTTCAAGATGACCGACGAGGCCGGCGGCGACGACAAGTTGCTGTGCGTGCCCGCCGGGGATCCCCGCTGGGACCACATCCAGGACCTCGGCGACGTGTCGCAATTCGAACTCGACGCGATCAAGCACTTCTTCGTGCACTACAAGGACCTGGAGCCCGGCAAGTTCGTCAAGACCGCCGACTGGGTGGGCCGCGAAGAGGCCGAGGCCGAGTTGCAGCGCTCGGTCGAGCGGTTCAAGACCGAAGGCCACTGATCGGCCCCGCCGATGGAAGCACACTGATCGGCCCGCCGATCGAAAGCCACCGACCGGAGAATTAGCCTCGCTGTAACACTGGGTAACTCCCCTGTGCTCTGCGCCTCTCATGCTTGACCAGGTGTTGATGCATCAGGGCATGGGTCTTGAGGCGTACAACGCACTGCCCCTGCGGCGTGCGGTGCACGCCGTATACGAATGCTGCTACAGCGTGGTGCTGGCCACCGACCTTGCCGGTGGCCGCCCGTTCGCCGACCATGCCTCACTGTTCCGGCAGGCCGACGACCTGATGTTCAGCCTCGGGGACAATTCCATCGACCGCGTGCTGCAGGCCTATCCGCATATCGGCAGGCGCCCGCGCAGCCCGAAGTCGGTGTGCGAACAGTGCTCGGTGTGGGACGACGATCCCGCGGTGATGGCAGCCCTGAACACCGAGGTGCAGCACTACTCCGAACGGTTCGAGTTCGGCTTCGTGATGTTCGTCGAGGACTGTTGCGCGCAGCGTGCCCTGGCCGGGATCGTCGACCGGTTGCACAACGACCGCGAGACCGAACGCAAGGTCGTCCGCAACGAATTGGCCCGGATCAACCGGGCCCGGCTGGAACGCATGCTCGGCCCCGAGGGCGGCTACTACAACTGGTAGCCCGCCGTCACCTGACCAGGTTGTGCAGCGGCTCACCGCGAACGAGCCGGCCGATGTTGGCGGCGATGTCATCGGCCCGGGCCGCGAACGTATTGGCCGTCACGCCGGACACATGCGGGGTCATCAGCACGTTCGGCAAGGTGTGGAATGGCGCGCCGGCCGGGCTGCCGTAACCGGTGGCATCCGGATAGCGGTACCACACGTCGATGGCCGCCGCGGCGATCACGCCCGTCGACAGTGCTTCGTAGAGAGCGGATTCCACGACCAGCGGGCCGCGCCCGACATTGATCAGGATGCCGTCGGGCCCGAGCGCTCGCAGTTGGGCCGCACCGATCATGCCGACGGTCTGCTCGGTCAGCGGCGCACACACCACGACCAGTTCTGATTCGGCCATCAGCTGATCGAGCCTGCCGCTGTCGGCGGCCCAGCGCAGTCCTTCGCGTGCGACGTCCAGTTTCCCGCTGCCGGTGACGGCCGCACCCTCGGCTCCGAAGGCCCGCAGAAGATTCCAGCTGCTGCGGCCGATGTGGCCGAATCCGACGAACCCGACGCGAGCGCCCTGCAACGAACGCGACTGTCCGATCGAACGGTCATAGCCCGGACTCGCCCAGCGGCCGGTGCGCAGCGCGCGGTCCTGTTCGAGCAGATGCCGTCGCAGCATCACCGCGACACCGGCAACATACTCGGCCATGGACTGCTCGTGATTGAACGTGTTGGCGACCAGGATGTCCGGGCCCAGGCTGTCGAACTCGATCTTGTCGGTACCGGCGCCGTTGACGTGTACGAGCCGCAACCGGCCTTCGGCAGCAGCCATCTCAGCCGTGAAGCGACTGCCCACGAACACGTCGGCGTCACCCAGATCGTCGAGGACCCGGCTGTCGCCGGGGGCATGCCAGCACACGGCCGCCCCCTCGGGCAGCGCGGCTTCCAGCCGATCGCGGTGCGGAACCAGATAGGAGTCGGCGACGACTATCTTCATCTCACCTCAATCCCGTTGCAATGCAGGCCGTTTGCTGTCGAACTTCCAGCCGGGAATCAGGTACTGCATCGCCACGGCATCGTCGCGCGCGCCGAGGCCCTTGGCGAGATAGAGCTCGTGGGCCGCGGCCACCCGGTCTTCATCGAGCTCCACGCCCAGTCCCGGTGCGGCGGGCACGTCGAGGTAGCCGTCGACGATCTGGAAGGGCGCCTTGGTGATCCGCTGGCCGTCCTGCCAGATCCAGTGCGTGTCGATCGCCGTGATGTCACCCGGTGCCGCCGCGGCGACGTGGGTGAACATCGCCAGTGACACGTCGAAGTGGTTGTTGGAGTGCGAACCCCACGTCAGACCCCACGCATCGCAGAGCTGCGCCACGCGGACCGAGCCGCTCATCGTCCAGAAATGCGGATCGGCCAGCGGGATGTCCACAGCCCCGGCCCGGATGGCGTGCCCCAGCTCACGCCAGTCGGTGGCGATCATGTTGGTGGCGGTCGGCAGGCCGGTCGCCCGTTTGAATTCGGCCATCACCTCGCGGCCGGAAAACGCGCCTTCGGGACCGACCGGATCTTCGGCATAGGCCAGTACGTCGGTGAGCTGACGGCAGGTCTCGACGGCGTCGGCCAGCAGCCAGCCGCCGTTGGGGTCCAGCGTGATCCGCGCGTCGGGGAACCGTTCGGCCAGCGCGGTGACGGCCTTGGCCTCGTCAGCGGCGGGCAGCACGCCGCCCTTGAGCTTGAAGTCGCGGAATCCGTAGCGGGCGCGGGCGGCCTCGGCGAGGCGGACGACGGCCTCGGGCGAGAGCGCCTCGTCGTGGCGGATGCGCAGCCACTCGTCGGCATCCGCGGGCTCGTCCGCCGCGGACTGGTAGGCCAGGTCGGTGCGGTTGCGGTCGCCCACGAAGAACAGGTAGCCCAGGGCCTGCACGCGGCTGCGTTGTTGACCGTCGCCGAGCAGCGCGGCGACCGGGACGCCCAGATGCTTGCCCAGCAGATCCAGCAGAGCCGATTCCACCGCCGTCACCGCGTGCACCATGACCCGCAGATCGAATGTCTGGGCGCCACGCCCGGCGCTGTCGCGGTCGGCGAACGCCCGCCGGATGCTCGCCAGGATGGCGTGGTACCCGCCGAGGGACCGGCCGACCACCAGGGGCCTGGCATCGTCGAGGGTGCGACGGATGGACTCGCCGCCCGGCACCTCCCCCACCCCGGTGTTCCCGTCGGAGTCTTTGACGATCAAGAGGTTTCGGGTGAAGTAGGGTCCGTGCGCACCGCTGAGATTGAGCAGCATGCTGTCGTGGCCGGCGATCGGGACCACGATCATCTCGGTCACGACGGGGGTCGCGTTCTGGGCACTCATCGGTACTCCAATCTCGTGATGAAACTCATGCGAACCACTTCTCCCCGTTGGCAACCGGGCGAGCCGCCCGGGCCGCTTTGTCGCACACCAGGCGCAGGGCGTCGACGATCTCGCGTTCCCGCTCCGGGGTGAGTCGGGACAGTGGGACTGACGCACTGATCGCGTCCTGTGCCGGATGGCGGTAACGCAGCGTGACCGCGAAACACTTGATTCCGGGCGTGTTCTCCTCGTCCTCGGTGGCATAACCCCGAACCCGGACCTCGTCGAGGGCCGCGTCGAGACTGGCGCGGTCGGCGAGCGTGCGCGGGGTCAGCGGCGTCAGCGGGTCCGGGATGTGCGCGTCGAGTTCGGCGCCGAATCGCTCGGCGAGCAGGGCCTTGCCGAGCGCCGTGGCGTAGGCCGGCAGCCGGCGTCCCACCTTGTTGACGGTCCGCACGTACTGCCGGGACTCCCGGGTGGCCAGGTAGACGACGTCGTGACCGTCGAGCCGGGCGAGGTGGAACGTCTCGTCGAGCTGGCCGCGCAGATCTTCGAGGAACGGCGCGATCATCGGCAGGTACGGGTCGGCGTCCAGATAGCCGGTTCCCACCAGCAGCGCCCGCATGCCGATGCTGTACTGCGTGCCCGCCTCGTCCGAGCGCACCCAGCCCTGGGCCACCAGTGTGCGCAGCAGTGCATGCGCCGAGCTGCGTGGCATCTCAAGCGCCGCACAGATTTCCCGGATGCGGGTGGGCTGATCGGGCCGTTCCGCCAAGAACTCCAGTAGCTCGACCGTGCGCACCGCGGATTTCACCTTGCGCACCGAAACACTGTCGGCACTGCCTGTTTCGCCGGTCAACTCAGCCTCCCATCAACTGACGGACGATCAGCACCACGGCGCCGATGGTGGATATCGCGATGGCGGCCCACCGCTGACGGCGTCGATCCAGGTGGCGGTTGACCCACCGGGACAACGCATAGCCGAACACGCATGCCGGGACGAGCATCGCGAACACCACGACGGCGTGGTGATCGATCGAACCGGTGAGCGCCAGCAACACGATCGAGAGGGCCGACCCGACCAGGAAGAAACTGCTCATCGTTCCGCGCAGCCGAGCGCCGGTGTTGTTCTGCCACACCAGTGCCATCGGCGGCCCGCCGATCGACGTCGCGGTGCCGAGCAGCCCCGAGGTGGCGCCGGCCAGCACGAGATTGCGGCGGTGCGGCGCGGGCATCCAGCCCATGCTCGTCAGGGCCACGCCGCCGAGCACCACGGCGGCCAGTGCGTACACCAGCATTTCGGCGGGCATCACCACCAACAGCAGTGCTCCGGCGACGGTGCCCGGCACCCGTCCGGCCAGCGCCCATCCGGTGCCGGTCAGGTCGATGTCCTCACGTTCGCGGATTACCACCATGAGCGTCACCATCGTCGCGAGCATGATGAGCGTCCCCGGGATCAGGCCCGGGTCCACGATCGCGACGATCGGCGCCGCCAGCATGCCCATGCCGAATCCGATCGACGCCTGCATGCACGACGCCAGCACGATCGCGGCGGCGATGACCCAGTAGCCTGCGATGCTCACGCCGAAACGGGCAGGGCCGGCTGCAACGGATGGTGGCATTCGGCGATGTGGTCGTCGACGTGTGGGTCCGCACTCGCCGGGGGCGCCTGTGTGGCACAGATGTCGGTGGCCTTCGGACAACGCGTCCGGAACCTGCAGCCCGACGGCGGATTCAGTGGCGAGGGCACCTCACCCTTGAGCAGGATGCGGTTGTTCCGCTGGGCCGCATCGAGTTTCGGTGCCGCCGACATCAGTGCCGCAGTGTAGGGATGCCGCGGGTTCTGGTAGACGTCCTCGGTGCGGCCGCTCTCGATCATGTGGCCCAGGTACATCACGGTCACGCGATCGGCGACGTGGCGGACTACCGACAGGTCATGCGATATGAAGACGTAGGCGATGCCGAGTTCCCGTTGCAGATCGTTGAGCAGGTTGAGCACCTGAGCCTGGACCGAAAGGTCGAGAGCCGACACCGGTTCGTCGCAGATGATGACGTCCGGGTTGAGTGCCAGCGCCCGGGCGATCCCGATGCGTTGCCGTTGTCCGCCCGAAAACTCCTGCGGGTATTTGCCCGCCGCCTTGGCACCCAGGCCGACCATGTCGAGCAGGCCACGCACCCGCATCTCCCGGTCCTTGCGATTCGGGTGCAGGGTCTTGTGGGTGCGCCAGGGCTCGGCGATGATGTCGCCCGCCGTCATGCGGGAGTTCAGCGACGCGTACGGATCCTGGAACACCATCTGAACGCGGCGCCGGAACTTCAGCAGCTCCCCGCCGCGCAGGCTGAACGGGTCGATGCCGTCGAAGGTCACGCTGCCCGAATCCGGGCGCTCGAGCATCATCAGCGTGCGCGCCAACGTGGACTTCCCGCAACCGGATTCACCGACCAGGCCGAGAGTTTCACCGCGGGCGAGGTCGAGGTCGATGCCGTCGAGGGCGGCGAGCTGTTTCTTGCCCACCCGGAACGACTTGCGCAGATCGCGGACCGTGAGCAGGTTTTCAGACATCTGCTGCTTCTCCTCGCGTGTGGGTCTCGACCTGCTCGGGGAAGTGGCAGGCGCTGCGCCGGTGACCGCCGTCGAGGGCCGGTCTGGTGGTGACGCAGATTTCCCGGGCCAGCGGGCAGCGGTCCTGGTAGACACAGCCGGCCGGGATCGAGTGCAGGTCCGGTGGGGCACCACCGATCGACTTGAGGGTCTCGCCGCGGACCGCGCCGACCGGGACCGAATCGAGCAGGCCCTTGGTGTAGGGGTGTCGAGGATTGGCGAAAACCTCTGCCACCGGTCCGGTTTCGACCACCTGGCCGGCGTACATCACGGCCACCTGGTCGGCCTCCTCGGCGACCAGGGCGAGATCATGGGTGATGAGCACGACGGCCATGTCGTATTCACCGCGCAGGCTCTTCAGCAGCGCCATGATCTGAGCCTGCACCGTGACGTCGAGTGCGGTGGTCGGCTCGTCGGCGATCAACACGCGCGGATTCAGTGCAACGGCCATCGCGATCAGCAGCCGTTGCCGCATGCCACCGGAGAACTGATGCGGATAGGAATTGATCCGCTCCTCGGGTTGCGGGATACCCACCCGGGCCATCAGTTCCACCGCCTTGCGTTTGGCGTCTCTGGCCTTCATCCCATGGTGGATGCGGAACGGTTCGGCCAACTGGGTCCCGACCGGGTACAGCGGATTGAGCGCGGTCAGCGCGTCCTGGAAAACGATGGCCAGTTCCGGGCCGGCCAGTTTGCGCCGGGTCTTGCTGTCGGCGGCGAGGATGTCGACATCGATTTCGCCGATCCGCGCAGTTCCTTCCACGACCTCGGCCACCGGCTCCAGCAGCCCGACCAGTGCGGTGGCCGTCATGGATTTACCGCAACCCGACTCGCCGAGCAGCGCCAGTGTCTGTCCGCGATGCGCCGCGAAGCTCACGTGGTCGACGGCACGGACGGTTCCTGTGATGGTGCGAATGTCGACGGTCAGCCCGTCGACCACCAGTGCGGGGTCGGCGTCGCCGTGCTCGGACGTCATCGGCTGCTCCACGGCACTGCTGCTCAACTGGGGGGTCATGACAGTGCCCTTCATGAGAGGCGCTTTCCGGTCTTGGTGAAGCGGGACAGGCGTTTTTGAGGGACGGTGAGCCGCCAGCGCTGGCCGGGGTCTACCCCTAGACCTTTGCCGGTTCCCGTACACGTGCGTCCAGCAGCGCGTAACAGGCGTCGATGATGATGTTCAGCACGAAGATGCTCACCGCGGTGAGCAGGACGGCGGCCTGCAGGACGGCGAAGTCACGCTGCAGGATGGCGTCGATCATGAGCTTCCCGATGCCGGGCCAGCCGAAGATGGCCTCCACCACGACGGCCCCGTTGATCAGGCCGACCGCGAGATCGCCTGCCACGGTGAGGGCGGGCGCGGCGGCGTTGCGCAGTGCGTGGTGGCTGACCACCCGCAGATCGCTCGCACCTTTGCTCCTGGCGAGCCGGACGTAGGGTGCCGACAGGGCCGAGACCATGGCACCTCGGACCACCTGGGTGAGCACGCCCAGCGGGCGGATCATCAGCGTGGCGATCGGCAGGATCCAGGACAGCACCCCGTCATTGGTGCCTGAGGTGGGCAGCACCCCGAGCAGCACGGAGAACAGCCAGACACCGGTGATGGCGAACCAGAAGTCGGGAATGCTGGCGGCGGTCATGGAGAGCAGGCTGGAGAACCGGTCGGCCAGTGAGTTGGGCCGGTAGGCGGCCCAGCAGCCGACGATGATTGCGCCGACGATCGCCAGCAGCATGGTGGTGAACGCGAGTTGCAGTGTGGCCGGGAAGGCGCGCAGGGCCATCTCCGAAGCGGATTCGCCTGTCCGCAGCGAGGTTCCGAAGTCGAGATGGATCACGCCCTTGAAGTAGTCCAGCAGCTGCGCGGCCAGCGGGCGGTCGAACCCGTGCTGGTGGGCGAACGCCTCACGCTGGTCGGCGGTGGCGGACTCTGGCAGGTACAGGTTGGTCGGATCACCGGTGAGCCGGGCCAGCAGGAACACGCCGAGCAGCACGATGATCAACGGGATGGCGCTGGTGTACATCCGGCGCCGGACAAAGGGGAACATCGGCTCAGCTCCTGTCGGTGCGGTCGGTCGCAGCGGGCGTCATCTCCGACAGCCGCATCTCGTCGCCGGTGGCGGAGTTGGGTGTGTAGTCGATACGTGGCGACTTGCCGAGAATGCCCTTCATGTGGGCGATGTAGGCGAACTGCATGATCTGTTGCGGTTCCTCGGCGAACAGTGTGGCGAACGCATCTTGGCGGGCATGGCCGGTGAGGGCTTCCGCGGCTCGGATCTTGCTGTCGAATTCCGGTGTGCCGTAGGCACTCTGCGGACCATCGGACAGCATGTACTGATCCATGGTGAAGGCCGCGTCACCTGCCTGATTGCCGTGCATGATCATCAGGAGATATGGGCCGGTGTCCGCCGGGAACGGCCGAAGCTGGTACTGCAACTGGCCGGCCGTGTCCATCATCTCGATCTTGACGTTGAGACCGATCTCGGCGAATTCGCTCTGCAGCACCTCGATGGTCTCCGAGATCTTCGGGAACTGGGCGGTGCGGCCGATCAGCCGGATCTGCCGGTCCACCGGCACTCCGTCGGCCTTCGCCTCGGCGATCAGCGCCTTGGCCTTGTCGAGGTCGTGGGGCCACAGCGCGAGTCGATCGTTGTACCCGACCACGCCCGACGGGATGAGTTGGGAGGCGGGCTCCCCGAGACCACGGAACAGGGCGTTGACGATCCCGGTCCGGTTGACCGAGTAGTTGATGGCCTGCCGGACACGAATGTCGTTCAACGGCGCCTCTCCGGCCTGCATGCGCAGTGCGGTGGTCTCGTTATTCTGGAATGGGACACCCCGGTCGCCCGCTCCGTCCTCGGGTCCGAGCGACGTGGCGATATCGGCCTCGTCGTTGGTGATCATGGCGGCCCGCACGCTGCCCTCGCTGCGCCACTGATATTCGGCGCGGGCGAAGGCCGGCTTGTCGCCCCAGTAGCGGTCGTTGCGCTCGAGAAGCAGTTTCTGGCCGTACTCCCAGTCCTCGATGGCGTACGGCCCGGTGCCGATGGGCTCACGCACCTTCTCGGTGGTGCTGGTACCGGACGGCACGATCTCGACGAACGAGATACGCAGCGGCAGAATCGGATCGGGCTTGGGCGTACCGATCACGACGGTGGTCTCGTCACGCGCTGTGACGTCGAGCTCGTCGTCGCCGAACACGTAGCCGTCCACGTTGCACTGCAGGTTCGAGTTCACCGCCCGATCGATCGAGAAGGCGGCGTCCTTCGCGGTGAACGGCGCACCGTCGGAGAACACGACACCTTTGCGGATGTCGAAAGTCCATTGGTCGGGGGCGGTTTGGCGCCATCCGGTGGAAAGCAACGGCTTCAGATCGCCGCTGTCGGGGTCGCGCTCGATGAGCGGTTCGGTGATGTTGGACCGGACCACGATGCCGGTCGATGTCAGTGAGCTCTCGCAGGGCTCCAGCGTCGGCGGTTCCTGGGAGATCACGATTCGGAGGGTGTCGGGGTCATATCCGCCGTGCGCGGTGTTGGCGACCGTGCACCCCGCCGTGAGCGCACAGGCGGCCAGGGCGGCTGCCGGAGCGGCAAGACCTCGCCTCATGAATCCTCCAGGGTGTGATGTCCACGTATGTGGATGCGGGTTGTGACCGCAGACACACGCTAAGAACGGCCGGCCGCGGCCGTCAACCCAGTGGAATCGGGCGAAATGAGGCGAATCCGGGACGGCAAGCCAGCGGCGTAGTCGGCAGAAAATAGTCGATGAGCTGCACTTTTGATGGCACCGACCATTCATCGATACGCCTGCGGCAATGCCGCGGCGGCAATTATGCAGCTTGCGTATCAACCCATGCTATTTCCGTGTTGGACGGGTATTTGCACGCGGGCTTACCGTAGCTGCATCCCGACCGAGGAGTACGTGTGCCCGCATCCGATTCCACCCGCCGCGTCCTGCAGGTGGGCCCGCTCAAGCCGTCACTCTCCGAGACGCTGCGGACCGGCTACGACGCCCAGGTCCTTCCCGACGGTCCCGAACGTGCGCCGTTCCTCGCCGAGCACGGTGCCGCGATCGCCGCGGTGGTGACGTCCGGGCGCACCGGCGTGGACGCCGGCCTGATGTCCGCACTGCCCAATCTCGGTGCGGTGGTGAACTTCGGGGTCGGCTACGACACCACGGATGTCGAGGCGGCCGCCGCGCGCAACATCATGGTCAGCAACACCCCCGACGTGCTCAGCGATTGCGTGGCCGACACCGCGGTGGGATTGCTGATCGACACGATGCGGCAGTTCTCGGCTGCCGACCGCTATCTACGGGCCGGCCGCTGGGCCGCCGACGGCAATTACCCACTGACCCACAAGGTCTCGGGGGCCCGGGTCGGCATCATCGGGCTGGGCCGCATCGGGCAGGCGATCGCCACCCGGTTGGTCGCGTTCGGCTGCCCGATCAGCTACCACAACCGGCGTGAGGTCGCCGGCAGCCCGTACGCCTATGTGGGGTCCCCCGTCGAACTCGCCCGGCAGATCGATGTCCTGATCATCGCCGCCGCCGGCGGCAGCGGAACGCGACACCTGGTCGACCGGGATGTGCTCGACGCCCTCGGGCCCGACGGCTACCTGATCAACATCGCCCGCGGCAGCGTCGTCGACGAGGAAGCCCTCGTCGACGCCCTGACCACGGGCAAGCTGGCGGGCGCCGGACTCGACGTGTTCACCGACGAGCCCAACGTGCCCGAGGCACTGATGGCGTTGGACAACGTGGTGCTGCTGCCCCATGTCGGCAGTGGAACCGTGGAGACCCGGGCGGCCATGGAGGCACTCACCCTCGCGAATCTGGACAAGTTCCTCACCTCGGGCGAACTTGTCACCCCGGTGCCCATGCCGGCCCCGGCCGGCTCAGGCCAACGGGCTTAACGCACGTTGCACCCACTGCTCATGTTGTGGCAGTGCGCGCCGGAACTGCATGAACCGCAATGACAGCCACAGGCGATCTTGGCCTGCGGTCTCACCGCGGGTTGCGGCGGGTAGTAGATGTCCCGGTCTCGATCTCTGTTCGGACGGTCGCGTCGCGGCATGGTGAGGACCTCCTCGAGGTCAGCGTCGTATGCACCTCAGGCTATGTCCGAATCGATCGCTCAACCCACGAAATCCTCGACGAGATCGTCGGTGGTCCACTCCCGCGGCGGAAGCACGTCCCGCAGCAACCGCAGCAGCGCGGGGTTGGTGCTGTCGCCGCGCCAGACCGCGTCCAGTTCAACGGGACGTTCCCGGAACGCGCCGATCGAGCGGAACACCACCCCTTCGGGATGCATCGTGGCCGTCGACGCGGGTACCAGCGCGACACCGATCCCGGAGCGCACCAAAACCAGCATGGTGTGCACCTGGGTGACGTACTGGACGTAGCGCGGCGTGGCGCCGGCGATTGTGAACGTGCTGACCAGCAGCTCATTGAAGTAACGGGCCTGCACCGGCGAGTACATGATCATGTCCTGGCCGTCGAGATCGGTGAGCGTGAGCTGGCGGCGCACCTCGACCAGCGGGTGGCCGGCCGGTAGCGCGGCGATGAGCTGTTCGTGCAGCAGGGGCCGGGACACCAGGCCGGGACGCTTCAGGGGTGGGCGCGCCATGCCCAGATCCAGCTCACCGGTCATCAGCGCCTCGATCTGGACGGCTGTCACCATCTCGCGCAATTCGAGCTTCACGTCAGGCATCTGCCGCCGTGCCGCGTCGAACAGCCTGGGCAGTATCGGGTGCGCCGACGCCGCGGTGAACCCGATCACCACGGTACCGAGATCCCCTGCGGGAACGCGCTTTACGTTGAGCGCGGCACCTTCGGCCAACTGCAGGATGCGGCGGGCGTCGGGCAGGAACGCCGCCCCCGCGGGCGTCAGCGTGACCGACCGCGTGGTCCGGTCGATCAGGCTCACCCCGAGTTCGCTCTCCAATTGCTGGATTTGGCGGCTCAGCGGCGGCTGGGTCATGTGCAGCCGCTCGGCGGCCCTGCCGAAGTGCAGTTCTTCGGCGACGGCGATGAAGCACGACAACCTCGACAACGAGAACACCGATGCAGCCTATTCACTACACCCGTTATATATGCGTGAACGGCATGAATGCGCGCAAGGAACGACCTGGGCGTGCATCTAAGCAAGTGCCCGCAGTTCGACCCATTCGGGCCCACGGTCAGGTTTGCCCGCCGGGCGTGGAACACTTCAGAGACAACCTGAATACCGTTGTCAAGCTGGCAATATGTAGGTAATATCGAACATATGTTCGACTTGCTTGATCAGTCCGCGCTCAGCGATTTCACTGACGCCGCGCTGATCGACGCACTCGACGATCGCACCCGCACCGAGGCCCGCGCAGCAGCGCAACGCCTGACGATCATCGCCGAGATCGTGGCCCGCCACTGCGACGACGAAGACGACGCATCCGCCCACCAAGCCATCGACGGTTGGGAAACCGCCAACGCCGCCATCAGCGCCGCCTGCAACCTGACCCGCCGGGCAGCCTCCACCCAGATGCGCATCGCCCAAGCACTGCGCGAACGGCTGCCCAAAGTCTCCGCCGTCTTCGCCCGCGGCGACATCTCCGTCAAAGTGATCGCCACCATCACCTGGCGCACCCAACTCATCGTCGACGGCGACGCATTGGGATTGATCGACACCGCCCTTGCCGGAGCCGCATTCACCTACGGGGCGTTATCGGAGACCAAAGCCGAACAAGCCATCGATGTATGGGTCGAGAAATTCGACCCCGCCGCCGTCCGCAAGACCCGCACCGCCGCTCGTGAGCGTGACATCCACTTCGGTGACTCCGACGACGCCAACGGCCTGGTCACCATCTGGGGACGCCTCTCAGCGACCGACGCCGCCCTGATCAAACAACTGCTCAACACCATGGCCCGCGGAGTCTGCGACAACGATCCCCGCACCATCGGGCAACGCCGCGCCGATGCCCTCGGAGCCATCGGCGCCGGGGCCGACCACCTCACCTGCCAGTGCGGCGACCCCGACTGCGACGCCACCGGCACCGACCCCCGCTCCCGTGCAGTGGTGGTCCACCTCCTCGCGCAAACACTGCCCCAATCAGCCACCGGAGCCCACAACGACGAAAGCCACGGCGACACAGGCGAAGAAGCCGACAACGAGCCCGCCGCCCACGACGAGAGTCAGAGTGGCCCAAACGCAGACAATGTTGCCGCGCCCGCCGCCCAACCGCACCGGGATCCACGCATCCACGGCAAACCCAAACTCAGCGACTACCCCGCCGACCGAGCACCAGCCGTCACCGGCCCACCCGCGGTCATCCTCGGCGGCGGCATCGTGCCCGCGCCGCTGCTCGCCGAACTGATCGCCACCGGCGCCACAGTCAAACCCATCGCCGACGCCAGCACCCTCGATGCCGAAAACCACTACCGGATCTCGGCCAAACTGGCGGCGTTCGTCCGACTGCGCGACATGCGGTGCATGTTTCCCGGCTGTAGCGTCGCCGCCCAGCATTGCGATCTGGACCATGCCGCCCCCTGGCCCGTCGGCGCCACCCATCCCGGCAACCTCGGCCCCAAATGCCGAACGCACCACCTCATCAAGACTTTTCGCACCGGCCAAGACGGCTGGACCGACGTTCAACACCCCGACGGCAGTCACACCTGGACAGCCCCCACCGGCCACACCTACCGGACCACACCCTTCAGCCAAATCCTGTTCCCCGACTGGGCAACCCGCACTTCAGCCCCACCAACAGGGCCGGCCCCCACAGCCGCCACCGACCGGAACATGAAGATGCCGGTCCGCACACGCACCCGCCAACAAACCCGCACCCAACGCATCAACGCCGAGCGTCGACTCAACGAAGAAGGCGGCAAAGCCCCACCGCCATGATCGCCGCGTGCACGATGCTGGAGACCGCCGTGAACCAGATCAGGCTGACGTTGTCCTCGGGCCGGCGTGCCGCGTTTATGAGGAACAGACCCGTGACGCCATGGCGCGCCACGTTACCTACCAGCGCGGGCTTACGGCCTCGAAGGACGGATTGACGCTGCGCATGTAGCCGGTGTCGTCGCGATCGGTGAGGCCGCAGCGAAGGTACTGCTCGTGGAGGGCGGCCAGCGCGTCGTCGTCGATCTGCACTCCCAGACCGGGCCCGGTCGGCACCGGCACTGAGCCAGAGCGGAACTCGAGTGCACCGGGTCGCACGACGTCCTCTGTCTTCCACGGCCAGTGGGTGTCGCAGGCGTAGGTGAGATTCGGTGTGGCGGCAGCCAGATGCACCATGGCGGCCAGGCTGATGCCCAGATGCGAGTTGGAATGCATGGACAACCCCAGGCCGAAGGTGTCGCAGATGCCGGCGAGCAGGCGGGACCGCTGCAAACCGCCCCAGTAGTGGTGGTCCGAGAGCACCACGCGCACCGAACCTTTCGCAACAGCGGGCGCGATTTGATCGAATGCCACCACACACATGTTGGTGGCCAACGGCATCGACGCCTGTGCGGCCACTTCGGCCATGCCGTCCAAGCCCGGCGTCGGATCCTCCAGGTACTCCAACACCCCCGACAGGCGCGTGGCCACCTTCAGCGATGTCTCGGGCGTCCAGGCGGCATTCGGGTCCAGACGGAGCGGGTGGGTGGGGAAAGCGGCCCGCAACGCTTCGATCGCGGCCGCCTCTTCCTCGGGCGGGAAGACGCCGCCCTTGAGTTTGATTGCGGTGAAACCGTATTCGTCCACGATCCGGCGGGCCTGGGCGACGATGCCATCCGGGTCCAGCGCTTCTCCCCAACTGTCGGGTTCGGCTCCCGGGTGCCCGGCCCACTTGTAGAACAGGTAAGCACTGAACGGTACGGCGTCGCGCACGGCCCCGCCGAGCAGATCCGAGACCGGTCGCCCGGTGGCCTGCCCGGCGACATCGAGGCACGCCACCTCGAACGGCGAGAAAACCTGGTCCACGGCGCTGGCGGTGGTGATCATGCCGGCGGTTCCGACCGCGCCTGTGTCGCCGTGCAGCACTCGCGCGATGGCCGCACGGATGGCGTTGAGCGCAAACACATCCTGACCGACAATCGCATCTGCTGCGGCAGCAAGGCGCTCCAGATGCAGACTGTCGGCGTAGGTCTCACCCAGCCCGGTGAGGCCCGCATCGGTGTCCAGTTGGATGATCGCCCGCAGTGCGAACGGTTGGTGCACACCGACGGTGTTGAGCAGGGGCGCGTCGGCGAACGCGATCGGCGTGATGCGCGCTCCGGTGATGCGCACCGGCGGCATCAGTGCACCAAGGCGTTGTCGAGCACCGCTCGGCCGGCCGCCAGGATGCGTTGCAGCTCAGCGACATCGTCCGGCCGGGCATCGATCAGGGGCGGGCGTACCGGCCCGGCCGGGATCCCTTCCAAGGTGACGCCGGCTTTGATCAGCGAGACCGCATATCCGGGAACGGTGTCGCGCAGCCGCACCAGCGGGTGGTAGAACTCGCGCGTCAGGGCCGCGATCATCGGCTCGTCGCCGGCCTCCAACGCACGGTAGAAGGCGAGCGCGACATCGGGCGCGAATGCGAAGGTTGCCGACGAGTACAACGTGACACCGATCGCGCGATACGCCTGCTGCGACACCTCTGCGGTGGGCAGTCCGTTGAAGAACTGGAACGGCTTGCCGAGCGGCTCCAGCGCATCGGTGACCGCACGGACGATGCGCGATACCCGGTCGAGATCGCCTGTGCCGTCCTTGAATCCGACCACATTGGGAATCAGGGACGCCTCGACCGCCGACTCCTCGGTGTAGCGGGCGTTGTTGCGGTTGTACACGACGACAGGCAGGTCTGTGGCCGCGGCGACCTCACGGGTGTAGGCCACCAGCCCGGCCTGCGGCATCTCCACCAGGTAGGGCGGCAGCAACAGCAGCCCGTCGGCACCGGCGTCGGCGGCGACCTTGGCAAAGGCCTTGGCCGACGCGATCGAACCGCCCGCCCCGGCATATACCGGCACCCGGCCCGCCACCGTCTCGACGGCGGTGCGTACCACGGTGCGCATCTCCTCGGGATCGAGGGCATGGAACTCTCCGGTGCCGCACCCGATGAACACCCCGCCAGGGCCGGCTTCGACCCCCTTGGCGACGTGCTGCGCGAGCAGGTCCACGTCGATGTCACCGGTGGCGGTGAGCGGGGTAACCGGGAAGAACAGGACGCCGTCCAGCATTTGTCTACTCCTTGTGTTGTTCAGGTCAGTCTTTGGTGAGTTGGCCATCGACGTGGCGCCAGAGGGCATCCGGGTTTCCGTCGGCAATGGCACTGGGCAGCAGGGCTTTCGGAGCGTCCTGGTAGCACACCGGCCGCAGGAACCGCTCGATGGCACGGGCACCCACGGAGGTGGTGCGCGAATCCGAGGTCGACGGGAAGGGCCCGCCGTGCACCATGGCGTGACCGACCTCGACACCGGTCGGCCAGCCGTTGAACAGAATTCGGCCCGCCTTGAGTTCCAGGACATCCAGCAGTTCGCCGGCCGGCCCGTGGTCGGACTCGTCGGCATGGATGGTGGCGGTCAGCTGCCCCTCGAGGCCGTTGGCGAGCTGCCGCATCTCGGCGGCATCGGAGCACCTGACGAGGACACCGGCGGCGCCGAACACCTCGGCCTGCAGTGCTTTCGAGGCCAAGAAGGTGGGCGCATCCGTAGCGAACAGGGCAGCGCGGCACGGGGCGGCGGGCGCGTCGCCCTCGGCGCCACGGGCAATCAGCACAGCCTCGTCCTCGAGTGCTGCAACACCGTCACGGAAGCTGTTGGCAATACCCGGCGTCAGCATCACGGTCGGTGCACTCGCCGCGACCGCCTCGGCCGCCGCTGCGACGAAGCTGTCCAACTCCGGCCCGTCGACGGCGATGACCAGCCCGGGATTGGTACAGAACTGCCCGGAACCCAGTGTCAGCGAACCGACGAACGCCCGGCCCAGCTCACCACCGTGACTCGCCAGGGCGCCGCCGAGCAGGAACACCGGGTTGACGGCACTCATCTCGGCGTACACCGGGATCGGTTCGGGACGCCCCGCGGCGGCGGCAACCAGTGCCATGCCACCCGCGCGGGATCCGGTGAAGCCGACCGCCTTGATCCGGGGATCGGTGACCAGGTCGGTGCCCAACTCCGGGCCGAAGCCGTACAGCAGGGAGAACGTGCCGGCAGGCAGTCCGCATGCTGCGACGGCGTCGGCGATGGCACGCCCGACGAGTTCAGAGGTGCCGGGGTGGGCATCGTGCGCCTTGACCACGACGGGGCATCCGGCAGCCAGGGCGGACGCGGTGTCGCCGCCGGCCACCGAGAAGGCCAGGGGGAAGTTGCTGGCGCCGAACACCGCGACGGGCCCGAGCGGGACGCTGCGCTGACGAATGTCGGGACGCGGCAACGGGGTTCGGTCAGGTTGTGCGGGATCGATCCGGGCCTGGTTCCAGCTGCCCTCGCGCAGCACTGCGGCGAACAACCGCAGTTGACCGGCGGTGCGCCCGACCTCGCCCGTCAATCGCGGGCGAGGCAGTCCCGTCTCAGAATGGGCGCGGTCGACCAGCGCGTCACCGATCGACTCGAGATTGCCCGCGATCGTTTCGAGGAATCGGGCCCGCGTCTCGATCGGCGCCGACCGGTACGCCGGAAACGCCTCGGCGGCCGCGGCGCAGGCGTCCTCGACATGGGAACGGTCGCCATACCGGTACGCGGGCTCCAGCGGCTTGCCGGACTGTGGGTCGATGCCGCGGATGTCCTTGCCGGTGCCGCGCACCGGTTGTCCCGCGATCAGCATCTGTCCGGTCAGGCTCAGCATCGCCGTTGAGGTCATAGTGGCACGGTACGACCCCGATAAATACATGTCCAAGTCAAATTTGCAGCCCAATCATGCACTAGTTGCATTAGTACGGGCGGGCCGCGAATCGCTCAGGGCGCCTATCCCGCTACTATTTGTCGACGTCTCCAGAGGCGCACCAATCACGTCGGAGGTAATCGATGACCAGCCAACCGGACGGGGCAAGCTGCTCGGTGGAAGAGAGCCGCGTCGGTGAGGTGAGTGTGGTCGCAGTGGCCGGAACGGTCGACATGCTCACCGCACCCAAACTCGAAGAGGCGATCAACGCTGCCGCCAAGAGCTCGCCCTCGGCTGTCGTCGTCGATCTGAGCGCCGTGGAGTTCCTGGCTTCGGCCGGGATGGGCGTATTGGTGGCAGCGCAGCAAGAGCTGGCCGACACGGCACGGTTCGCCGTTGTCGCTGACGGACCGGCCACCAGCCGCCCGCTGAAACTGGTGGGAATCGCCGATGTCGTCGATCTGTTCGCGACGCTCGACGAGGCATTGGCCGCATTGAAGACATAACACCGGCGACGACGGGGTAGCCACAGGTCACATGACAGACGCAGGCCAGTCAGCTCACTTCACGAAGCATGTCAGGGCCGCACCGGAAGATGCGGCGCGGATCCGCCGTGAATTCTCCAGTTGGCTGGGCACGCATCTCACCCTCGACGCGACCACAGCCAGCGATGTCGTACTCGCCGTGAACGAGGCATTGGCCAACGCCGCCGAGTTCGCCTACCTGGACGCTCCCGCGCCCGGCCTGATGCATCTGCGCGCCGATTACGACGGCGACACGGACGTTCTCACCGTCACCGTGAGCGATGAGGGCGTGTGGCGGATCGCCGAAACCGACCACAAGAACCCGGCACGCGGTCGTGGTATCCCGTTGATGCGCGCCCTCACCGATCGGGCCGTCATCGACTCGAACCAGGCAGGCACCGAAGTTCGCCTGCAGTGGGACCACATCGATCAGAACTGCGGAAGCCGCACCACCTGAACGAAGAACTCGTCGATCTGCCGGACCGCGCCCATGAACTGGTCCAGGTCAACGGGTTTGGTGACGTAGGCGTTCGCGTGCAGCTTGTAGCTGCGCAGGATGTCCTCTTCGGCCGACGAGGTGGTCAGCACCACGATCGGGATGTGGCACAGATCGGCATCCGATTTGATCTTCTCCAGCAGCTGCCTGCCGTCATACTTCGGCAGGTTGAGATCCAGCAGGATCAGGTCCGGCCGCGGCGCATCCTCGAAGGCCCCGCGCCGGTACAGAAAGTCCAGCCCTTCCTCACCGTCGCGGGCGACGTGCAGGTTGTTCTTGATCTTGTTGTCTTCGAAGGCTTCCCGCGTGATCAGCTCGTCACCGGCGTCATCCTCCACCAACAGGATGTCGATGGGCCGGCTTTCCGATGAGGTCATTCAGGCTTTCCTTCCGACTGGGCCAACTGGGCTTCTGCGACAGCGTTGGGCACGGTGGTGGGTGTGGCGGGCAAGGTGAACACGAACCTGGTGCCGCCGGTGTAGGACGTGTCGATCCAGATCGATCCGCCGTGATGCTCGACGATCTTCTTGCACAGCGCCAGCCCGATGCCGGTGCCGCTGAAGGCGTCGCGGCCGTGGAGGCGCTGGAAGATCACGAAAACCTTGTCCACGAACTCCTCACCGATACCGATCCCGTTGTCCGAGACACTGAATACCCAGTTCTCGTCGAGTTCACCGGCGCCGGCCCGGCAATCGATGACAATGCGGGGCGCCACCCCGTCGCGACGGAACTTGACCGCGTTGCCGATCAGGTTCTGCCACACCATCGTCATCAGGGTGGGATCGCCGTCGATCGGCGGCAATGGCTCGTCCGGACGCTGGATCTCGGCTCCCGACTCCCCGATCGCGGTGGTCAGGTTGTCCAGCGCGGCGTCCAGCGCATCGTTGAGATCCACCTCGGTGTGGGTGGCGCCGAGCCGCCCCACCCGCGAAAACGTCAGCAGGTCGTTGATCAGCACCTGCATGCGTTTGGCGCCGTCGACGGCGAAGTCGATGTACTCGACGCCGCGCTCGTCGAGCTGGTCGCCGTAGCGCTTCTCCAGCAACTGGCAGAACGAGGCGACCTTTCGGAGCGGCTCCTGAAGGTCGTGCGATGCCACATAGGCGAACTGTTCGAGTTCGGCGTTGGAGCGGCGTAGTTCCTCGGCTTGCTGGTCGAGAGCATCCTGGGCCGATCGCGATGCGTCGAGCTCGTCGACCACCCGTTGGCGCATGTCTTCGACATCGGCGGCGATGGCGCGAATGTCCTTGGGGCCCTTCGGAACGATGCGTTCGGCGAAGTTACCGTCGGTGATCCTGCGGCAGGAGGCCGCGAGCGCGGCCAATGGGTGGGTGACGGCGCTGCGCACCAGCACCGTCATCAGTACCGCCATGACGAAGAACGCCAGGATCATCGCGATCACCACGCCGTCGCGCCAGCCCCGAACGTGCGCCAACTCGTCGACACTGGCCTGCCTGGCCTGGCTCAGGTTGGCGTTCTGGACGTCGAACAGCTCACGTAGCCGGTCGAATTGAGCCTTCCCGCGATCCGCGGTGCCGATGTCGACAACCGCCGGTCTGCCGACTGTGACGCTCCCGATGAGCGGGTCGGCATAGGAGGACCGCCACGCCGCGGCCGCGTTCTCGATCGTGTCCAGATCGGCCAGCAGACCGGTGTGGCCGGCCAGATAGCCGCGAATCTCCTCTGCCGCAGCCGCTTCGGCACGTTGCCCGTCACCGTAAGGCTTGAGGAACCCGGGGTCCGCGGCGATGACATATCCGCGAACAGCCGTCTCCTGGTCCCGCAGCGCCCCCTGAAGCTGGTAGGCGGCCACCCGGGCGGGCTGAAGATCGTCGATCAACTCGCGGGATACCGCGTCGGTGCGGCCCACCAGGGCGATGCCGGCGACAGCGCCGGTGAGGACGATGACACACATCACCGACACCAGCACGTTCTGCCAGCCCTGCACCGAGAGCTTCATACCGAGGAACGCTCCACTCTGATCAGCGCGATGTCATCACTGAGGCCGCCGTACGGCCGCGCACGGGATTCGACCTCGCCGATCAGCGCACCCACGAAATCGCGGCCGGGCAGGGCCGCAACCGAATTGGCGAGTTCGAGCAGTCCGTCTTCGCCGAGACGTTCACCACCAGGGCCGGCATGCCCCTCGAACAATCCATCGGTGAGCAGGACCAGTCCATGCCGTTGCGGCAGGTCCAACGTGTTGACCGGCCACTCCGTGGCTCCCAGGCCCAGCGCCGAACCGGCTGTCGGCTCGACCCACCGCACGGCGTTGTCGCCGTGGACGAGCAGACCGGGGTGCCCGGCGCGGACGACGTCGTACCGGCCGCGATCGGGATCGAGCGCCACACTGAGCAGCGTCGCGAAAATTCCCGGTCCGTGGCGTTCGGCGGTGAGGATACGGTCCAGCTGACGCATCCGCTCGTTGCCCCGGAGGCCGGCGAATGTCAGTGCCCGCCAACCGATCCGCAGCGCCACACCCAACGCGGCCTCGTCAGGACCGTGGCCGGCGACGTCGCCCATCATCACGTGCACAGTCCGGTCGGGCGTCTGCACGATGTCGTAGAAATCCCCGCCCAACAACGCTTGCCGCCGATTCGGCAGAGATTTGGTGACGATCTCGACGCCCGGATCGTCCAGGAGCAACGCGGACGGCAGGAGTCCCCGCTCGAGCCGTGCGTTCTCGCGTTCGCGCAACCGGCTGGCGTGCAGGTCCACCGCGGTCAACTCGGCCCGCTTGCGCTCGATCGAATACACCACCGCACGCCGCAGCATCTCCGGATCGACCCGCCCCTTGACGAGGTAGTCCTGGGCGCCCGATGCGACCGCCGAGACGCCGAAATGCTCGTCGTTCAAACCCGTGAGGACGATGACCGGAACCGCAGGATCCAGCCGGCCCAACCGGTGCAGCGCATCGATGCCCTGTGCATCGGGCAGATTCAGGTCCAGCAGTACGCAGTCGGGCTTGTCATCGACCAGCACCCGCTCAGCCGCCGCCATGGACTGCACCCAGACCAGGTCGATGTCGGCCGTATCCGCGATCTGCTCCTCGACCAACAACGCATCGCCACGGTCATCCTCGACCAACAACAATGACAGTCGTCGGCCCAGGGCCGGGCCGGCGATTGTGGCAGAGGGATACGGTTGCTCCGCGCGCATGGGATCACGTCCTTCACTCGACTGAGGCCACCCCGGTCGCGCTGACCCTCTGCTTTAGTGACGACGTCGTAGAGAATACCTATGCGTAGGCGTCAATTGTTCGTCGGCCGAATGATCCGGCCTCCGGATCAGGAGGCTCGTGCCTGAGTGCGGAGCTCGAGCCGGCGCAGCACGTCGGCCCCCAACCCGCGTGGGTCCTGATCCGCCGCGGCGGGAATCAGGGTGACACCGTCGGCCACCCCGGCCGCCTCGATATCGGCGATCAGGCCGGTCAGACCGTCGACGGTCCCGATATAGCGAACCTCGGCCTGCGGGCCTGCCACCGTGAGGCTGCAACGGGCCGAGCGGTAATCCCCGGCCACCGCGACGGTGACATCGAGGATCACCGAGACGTCATGGTCCTCGGATTTCAGGCCGGACCGGATCCGGCGGGCCTTGGCCAGGTCGGGCGCGGAGATCCGCGCCGTCGGCCGGTCACCCTCGGTCAGCTCGGTCCAGTCCCCTGCTTCCACCACAAATAGGCGCACCCCGGCCACGCTACGCAGCCGGGACCGGTGTGCCGATGGTTGCGCTCAGCCGGAATCCAAGGGACTACCGCGCGTCGCGCACCCGGGTCTTGTACAGGCTCGCGGCGGTGGTGATGGCCAGAGTCACGACGATCACACCGAGGCTCGCCAGCGTCGGGATCTCCGGGACGTGTACCGGCTCGCCTCCGTTGATGAACGGCAGCTCGTTCTCGTGCAGCGCATGCAGCACCAGCTTCACGCCGATGAACGCCAGGATGAACGCCAGCCCCTGCGACAGGTAAACGAGCCGCTTGAGCAGGTCACCGAGCAGGAAGTAGAGCTGGCGCAACCCCATCAGCGCGAACACGTTCGCGGTGAACACCAGGTAGGGCTCCTGGGTGAGCCCGTAGATCGCGGGGATGGAGTCCAGGGCGAACAGCAGGTCGGTGGTGCCCAACGCCACGATCACCAGGAACATCGGCGTCATCAGCCGTTGACCGTTCTCGTGGATCCACAACCGCAGGCCGTCCCACTTGTCGGTGGTGCGCAGGTGCTTGCGGGCGAACCGCACCACACTGTTGTCGCCGTCGTCGTCGTGGTCGGTGTCGCGCACCAGGTTGATCGCCGTGTACACCAGGAAGGCGCCGAAAATGTAGAACACCCAGGAGAACTGGTTGATGGCCACCGCGCCGAGCGCGATGAAGATGCCGCGGAAGATCAGCGCCAGGATGATGCCGACCAGCAGGGCCTGCTGCTGGTAGATCCTGGGCACCTTGAAGCTGGCCATGATGATCAAGAAGATGAACAGGTTGTCCACCGACAGGCTGTACTCGGTGAGCCACCCGGCGAAGAACTCCAGCCCGAACTGGCTGCCGTGGAAGAACCACACGAACACCCCGAAGGCCACGGCCATACCGATGTAGACGGACAGCGCCGTCGCGGTCTCACGCGTGCTGGGTTCGTGGGGGCGTCGCCCGATCACGACGACGTCGAACAGCAGAACGGCAATCGTCACAGCGAGGGTGATGATCCATTCCAGCTGGGTTACCTGCATCGAGAAATCCTCCGGTCGTCAGAACGCCGGAGGTCTCTTCCACCGGTGAAACACCGGCCCGCGACACCGATCGGTCATAGACGACCGACGTGATGACGACATCGCAGCGAAAGGAATACTCCCCTCCGCCGACCAGTGTGCCTGACGGATCCCACGAATCGAAATCGCGGCGGCACGCCGGACCGACCCGCCGTGCGCCACTGGGCCGCGACGTCGGGGACTTAGTAGTTTGTATGCGTGACAGCCGCCGCCAGTGACCACGAGATTCCACCTCAGTACGTGCTATCCCCACTGGCCCCCGAACCACGCACGCTCGTCGACATCCTGCACGACACGGCCAGGCGGTTTCCCGATGCGCCCGCCCTCGACGACGGCACCGTCCAGCTCACGTACTCCGAGCTGATCACCGACGTGGCCGACAGCGTGGCCTGGCTCGCGGCGCGCGGTATCGGCCGCGGCGACAAGCTGGGGATCCGGATGCCGTCGGGGAGCTACGCCCTGTACGTGGCGATCCTGTCGGTGCTGGCCTGCGGGGCCGCCTACGTACCGGTCGACGCCGACGACCCCGACGAACGGGCCGAGCTGGTGTTCGGCGAGGCCAACGTGGTGGGCGTGATCACCGAGGCCGGCCTGGTCCGCGGGCCCGGGTCGTCGCGCGGCTGGCGGGCCGCGGCACCGCTGGGGCGGGACGACGCCTGGATCATCTTCACCTCGGGCTCGACGGGCACCCCGAAAGGTGTTGCCGTCACCCACCGCAGCGCCGCGGCGTTCGTCGACGCCGAAGCGCGGATGTTCTTGCAGGACAATCCGATCGGGCCCGGCGACCGGGTGCTGGCCGGACTGTCGGTGGCCTTCGACGCGTCGTGCGAGGAGATGTGGCTGGCCTGGCGGCACGGCGCCTGTCTGGTGCCCGCCCCGCGGTCACTGGTGCGCAGTGGCATGGACCTGGGCCCGTGGCTGGTGAGCCGCGACATCACCGTGGTGTCCACCGTGCCGACGCTGGCGGCGCTGTGGCCGGCCGAGGCACTCGAAGCGGTGCGGCTGTTGATCTTCGGCGGCGAGGCCTGCCCACCCGAACTCGCGGCGCGCCTGGCCGTGGACGGCCGGGAGGTGTGGAACACCTACGGCCCCACCGAGGCGACCGTCGTGGCGTGCGCGGCGCAGCTCGACGGGCAGGGCCCGGTCAGTATCGGTCTGCCGTTGGCCGGCTGGGACCTTGCGGTGGTGAACGGTGAAGGCCTGCCGGTCGCGATCGGTGAGGTCGGCGAGCTGGTGATCGGCGGCGTGGGGCTGGCCCGCTACCTCGACCCCGAAAAGGACGCCGAGAAGTACGCCCCGATGCCGACGCTGGGCTGGAGCCGGGCCTACCGCAGCGGCGACCTGGTGCGGCTGGAGGCCGACGGCCTGTACTTCCAGGGCCGCGCCGACGATCAGGTCAAGGTCGGCGGCCGCCGCATCGAGCTCGGTGAGGTGGACACCGCATTGGTGAACCTGCCCGGTGTCAGTGGGGGCGCGGCGGCGGTGCGCAAAACCGCAAGCGGCACCCCGCTGCTGGTCGGCTATATCGCCAGCACGGACCCGTCCTTCGACCTGGCCGCCGCCCGGACCGCGCTGTCCGAGTCGCTGCCGGCAGCCCTGGTTCCCCGGCTGGTGCTGCTCGACGAACTGCCGACCCGCACCTCCGGCAAGGTCGACCGCAACGCGCTGCCGTGGCCACCGCCGGGCAACACCGAACAGGATGTCCCCGAACTCGACGGCACCATGGGCTGGCTCGCCGGCTTGTGGCGCGACGTGCTCGGCACCCCCGTCGACGGGCCCGAGGCCGACTTCATCGCGCTGGGCGGCGGTTCCCTGTCCGCCGCGCAACTCGTGGCCGCGTTGCGCCGGCGCTACCCGCTGGTGACCGTCGCCGACCTCTACGACCATCCCCGGCTCGGCTCACTGGCCGGCTATCTCGACGAACTCAAGCCGCCGCCGCAGATCCAGAACCGCGAGGTCAAACCGACACCGCTGGCCACCCAGGCCGCACAGGTCGCGTTGTCGTTGCCGTTGGCCACCCTCACCGGCATGCAATGGGTGGTCTGGCTGGCGCTGCTGAACAACGTGGCCGCCGTGACGGGGGTCGTGTCGTGGGCGCATCCGCTCAGCTGGTGGTGGGTGCTCGCCGGGTTCCTGTTGTTCGTCACCCCGCTGGGCCGCATGGGCATCGCGGTGCTGTTCGCGCGCATGCTGCTGTCCGGCCTGGAGCCCGGCACGTACCGGCGTGGCGGCCTGGTTCACCTGCGGGTGTGGATCGCCGAGCGGCTCGCGGACGCCAGCGGCGCCGAGAACCTGGCCGGTGCGCCGTGGATGGTCTATTACGCCCGCGCGCTGGGCAACAGTGTCGGCAAGGGCGTCGACATGCACTCGCCTCCGCCGGTGACCGGCATGCTCAAGATCGGCCACCGTGCCTCGGTCGAGCCCGAGGTGGACCTCACGGGGCACTGGATCGACGGCGATCTGTTCCACGTCGGGCCGGTGTCGATCGGCAACGACGCCACGATCGGCGCCCGCACCACACTGCTTCCCGGGGCGACGGTCGGCAAGAACGCCGACGTCGCCCCCGGATCGGCCGTGATCGGCAAGGTCAAGAACGGCCAATTCTGGAAGGGCTCCCCCGCCGTGAAATCGGGCAAGGCCCGCCACCCGTGGCCCGATCACCGGCCGGGCCGCGCCCCGCTGTGGGTCGCCGTGTACGGGGTGTCCTCACTGCTGCTCGCCGGTCTGCCGTTGCTCGCACTGGCCGCAGGCCTGGCGGTGATCATCTGGGCCGTGCACGGCACCGCCTCGCCGGCCGAAGCCCTGGTGCCCGCGCTGGCCTGGACCCCGGCCGCAGCGGTCGTCGCAATGGTGACCTACGCCGCGCTGACGGTGATCGGGGTGCGCATTCTCTCCGTGCGACTCTCGGAGGGGTACCACCCGGTGCGCAGCCGGGTGGGCTGGCAGTTGTGGACCACCGAGCGCCTGATGGACGCGGCCCGCAACTACCTGTTCCCGATCTACGCCAGCCTGCTCACCCCGTGGTGGCTGCGGCTGCTCGGTGCGAAGGTGGGCAAGGACACCGAGATCTCGACGGCCCTGTTCACCCCGAAGTTCACCGAGGTGCAGGACGGCGCGTTCCTGGCCGACGACACCATGGTGGCCTCGTATGAACTGGGTGGCGGCTGGATCCACGTCGCCAAGGCCACCATCGGCAAGCGCGCCTTCCTGGGCAACTCGGGCATCACCCAACCAGGCCGCAAGGTCCCCGACGACGGTCTGGTGGCCGTGCTCTCGGCCACCCCGCACAAGGCCAAGGCCGGCTCGTCGTGGCTGGGCAGCCCACCGGTTCGGTTGCGCCGCAACGCCACCGCCGCCGATGCAATGCGCACGTTCCATCCTTCGCCCCGGCTCAAGATCATGCGCGCGGCTGTCGAGACGTGCCGCCTGATCCCGGTGATCGTCACGTTCGCGATCGGTATCGCCGTGCTGGGTGCGCTGCAGGCCATGACGATGCGGTTCGGTTTCCTCTGGGCCGCACTGTCCGGAGGTGTGGTGCTGCTGGTCGCCGGCGTGGTGGCCGGGAGCACCGCGGTGATCGCGAAGTGGTTGGTGGTCGGCCGGATTCGAGCCGTCGAACATCCGCTGTGGTCGTCGTTCGTGTGGCGCAACGAGGTGTCGGACACCTTCGTCGAGACCGTCGCCGCACCGTGGTTCGCCCGGGCCGCCAGTGGCACCCCGGTGATGAACCTGTGGCTGCGCGGGCTGGGCGCGACGATCGGCCGCGGCGTGTGGTGTGAAACCTACTGGCTGCCCGAAGCCGATCTGGTGGCACTCGAGACCGCCGCCACCGTCAACCGCGGCTGCGTCGTGCAGACACACCTGTTCCACGACCGCATCATGCGACTGGACAGCGTCGTCCTCGAAGAGGGGTCGACGCTGGGGCCCCATTGCGTGGCGCTACCGGCGGCGCGGCTGGGTGCCGGCGCCACGGTCGGTCCCGGCTCGCTGGTGATGCGCGGCGACGAGGTACCGCCGTCGACGCGCTGGCAGGGCAACCCGATCGCGCCGTGGAACATGTTCGGCAAGAAGCGTTCCGCCGACAAGGCCGGCGACAAGAGCGCTGACAAGGCCGCCAAGAAAACAGAAAACCCGGCCGCGTGACCCGATCCAAGAAGGCTGCGAAAAAGTTGGCACCCCCGCCCGTGATCGACCCGTATCTGCCACGCAACGGCAATTTCGGGTACCGGGTCTCGCGCTACGAACTCGACCTCGAGTACAAGGTGGCCATCAACCGACTTGCCGGGACAGCGACCATCACCGCGGTCACCCTGGCCGCGCTGCGCAGCTTCACCCTCGACCTGTCCGACGCCCTTGCGGTGTCGCGCGTTTCGGTGAACGGACGGCGGCCGGCCCAGTACCGATGTTCGAGCGGGAAGCTGTCGATCACCCTGTCCTCGGCGTTGCCGTCCGGGGCGGCGATGACCGTCGTCGTCCGCTACAACGGAACCCCGCGCCCCATCGAATCCTATTGGGGCGACGTCGGTTTCGAGGAACTCTCGAACGGCGCTCTGGTCGCCGGCCAGCCCAACGGCGCGGCCTCGTGGTTCCCGTGCGACGACCATCCCAGCTCGAAGGCCAGCTACCGGATCCAGATCAGCACCGACAGTCCCTACTATGCCCTGGCCAACGGTGAACTGATTTCCCGCAAGGCGCGCGCCGGGCACACCGTGTGGACCTACGAGCAGGCCGAACCGACGTCGAGCTACCTGATCACCCTGCAGATCGGCCAGTACGAGCGCCAGCGACTGACAAAGGCGCCGGTACCGATGCACGCCGTCCTGCCCGCCCGGTTGCGCCGCGAGTTCGACCACGACTTCGAGCACCAACAGCAGATGATGAAGTTGTTCATCAAGCTGTTCGGCCCGTATCCGTTGGCCAGCGGCTACACCGTGGTGGTCACCGACGACGATCTCGAGATTCCGCTGGAAGCCCAGGGCATCTCGATCTTCGGGGCCAACCACTGCGACGGACACCGCGGTGCCGAACGCCTCATCGCCCACGAGCTGGCCCACCAGTGGTTCGGCAACTCGGTGACGGCGCGGCGCTGGCGCGACATCTGGCTGCACGAAGGATTCGCCTGCTACGCGGAGTGGCTGTGGTCCGAGCACAGCGGCGGGCACAGCGCAGCGGAGTGGGCCCGGCATTATTACGACCGCTTGCGGGACAAGCCCCAGGACCTCCTGTTGTCCGACCCCGGCCCCGAGGACATGTTCGACGACCGCGTCTACAAGCGCGGCGCACTGACCCTCCATGCGCTGCGCACTCTGATCGGTGACCGCAACTTCTTTGCGCTGCTGCGGGATTGGACGGCACGGTACCGGCACAGCACAGCGTTCACCGACGATTTCACCGGGCTGGCCGCCGGCTACACCGACGAGCCACTGCAACCCCTGTGGCAGGCCTGGCTCTATTCGAAAGAGCTGCCGGACCTGTGACCGACGGCGGCGGCGCCCCCGGGTTCGATGCTCTTCGCGCAAGCGGCTCATCGGCCACAGGCCCCATCACGCGCAGCAGTGTCGCCCGCGTCGGCCTGGCCACGGCGATCAGCGCACTGTGCGGATATGCCGTGTTGTACCTGGCCGCGCGCGACCTGGAGCCCGCCGGCTTCTCGGTGTTCAGCGTGTTCTGGGGTGCGTTCGGTTTGGTGACGGGGGCCGCCAACGGTCTGCTGCAGGAGGCCACCCGTGAGGTGCGCTCGTCTCAACGCCTTGATCTCAGCGGCCGGCCCACCACCCACCCGATGCGGATCGCGGCCCTGGTCGGCATCGTCGCGGCCGTGCTGATCGCGGCCAGTTCACCGCTGTGGAGCACGCACGTCTTCGCCGAGTCCCGGGCGCTGAGCGTGGTGCTGCTCAGCGTCGGGCTGGCCGGATTCTGCCTGCACGCCACCTTGCTCGGCATGCTCGCCGGGGTGAACCGCTGGACGGAGTACGGGGCCCTCATGGTCACCGACGCCGGGATCCGGGTGGCGGTGGCGGCAGCGACGTTCGCGCTCGGCTGGGGGTTGGCCGGATTCCTGTGGGCCACCGTGGCCGGAGCCGTCGCGTGGCTGATCATGCTGATCGCCGCACCCGCGGCGCGGATGGCCGCCGGCCTGCTCACCGCGGGCAGCCCCGTGACGTTCCTGCGCGGGGCCGCGCACTCGATCGCCGCGGCCGGCGCCAGCGCGATCCTGGTGATGGGATTCCCCGTGCTACTCAAGGCCACGTCGGGTGATCTGGGCGCGGCCGGCGGTGTGGTGATCCTGGCCGTCACGCTGACCCGCGCCCCGCTGCTGGTTCCGCTCACCGCGATGCAGGGCAATCTGATCGCCCACTTCGTCGACCAACGCGACAAACGGCTACGCGCACTGCTGGCCCCGGCCGCCGCGGTGGCCGGTCTGGGGGCAGTGGGTGTGGCCGCGGCCGGACTGCTCGGCCCCTGGCTGCTGCGGGTCGGGTTCGGTGACGAGTACCGAGCAGGGGGTCCACTGCTGGCCTGGCTGACGGCGGGCGCCGTCGCCATCGCGATGCTCACCCTGACGGGAGCCGCCACCGTCGCCGCCGCGCTGCACCGGGCCTACGCGCTGGGCTGGATCATGGCCACGGTCGCGGCGGTGGCGCTGCTGTTGCTGCCGCTGGGATTGGAGGCCCGCACCATCGTCGCGCTGCTGTGCGGACCGCTGGTGGGCATCGCGGTTCACCTCGGCGCGCTGGCGCGTGCGACCCTTGAGTGAAACGGAGCGGCTCCGGCCGCGACATCAGGCCGGAGTGTAGTTTGGTGCCCATCGACATGCGCTTTCAGGACGTTTGGATCATCATCCCCGCCTTCAACGAGGCGAGCATCATCGGCGACGTCATCTCTGACGTGCGCTCGGTTTTTCCTAACGTGGTCTGTGTCGACGACGGCAGCCGCGACGGCACCGCCGAGCTCGCGTTGCAGGCCGGCGCCTACGTCGTCCCGCATCCGGTGAATCTCGGCCAAGGCGCGGCGATCCAGACCGGCGTCGAATACGCGCGGGCACGTCCCGACGCCCGGGTGTTCGCCACCTTCGATGCCGACGGCCAGCATCAGGTCAAGGACGTCATGCGAATGATCGACCGGCTGGACACCGACGGCGCCGATCTCGTGGTGGGCACGCGATTCGCCAACCCCGATGCGCACGCCGTGACTCACACCCCGCCGCTCAAGCGGATCATCCTGCGCGCCGCGGCATTCCTGAGCCCGCAGAGCCGCGCACTCGGGCTCACCGATGCGCACAACGGCCTGAGGGTGTTCAACAAAAAGGTGGCCGACGAACTCGACCTCACCATGAACGGTATGAGCCACGCCGGTGAGTTCATCTCATTGGCGTACGAAAGCCGTTGGCGCGTGGCCGAGGAGCCGGTCGAGATCCTCTACACCGACTACTCGAAGTCGAAGGGGCAGCCGCTGCTCAACGGCGTCAACATCCTCTTCGACGGGCTCTTACGCAGGAGGCTGTCCCGATGAACTGGATTCAGGCACTGCTGATCATCGCAGTGCTGGTGCTGTTGGCGTATCTGCTCGGGTCACGACGCAGCGCGCGGTCCAAGGCGTGGGTCAAGGTCGGTTTCGTGCTGTTCGTGGCAGCGGGCATCTACGCGATCCTGCGTCCCGACGACACCACCGTGGTGGCCAATTGGCTTGGGGTGGACCGCGGTACGGACCTGATGGAATACATGCTCATCATCGCGTTCGTATTCGTCACGCTCTCGACGTACCTGCGCCTCAAGGACATCGAGTTGCGCTACGCCAGGCTGGCCCGGGCAGTGGCATTGCAGAACGTGCGGAGCCCGGAAGACGTCTAGCGGCTGAGCAGCGCCGCCAGCGCCGCGATCCGGGCGTCTTCCAACTCTGGCAGCGGCAGTACCCGCCGCACCATGGCGGCGCCGTCGAAGGTGTTGAGCAGGATCGCCAGCACCACGGTCAGCGAATCCTCCGGGATCTGTTCGATCCCGGGCGTGCTCTTGGCGGCTTCGTGGATGTTGTCGATGTACTCGACCAGCACCGTCTGCAGCGGGCCGCGAAGCTTCTCGTCGGTGCGGGCCGCCATCAGCAGCTCGTGCCACACGGTGTTGGTGTCGCTGCCCGCGATGTCCCGCAGGATCGTCAGCACCGCAGGCAGCGCCGGCTGCTCGGCGGCGATCTCCGCGATGAGCTTGGCGCCCAACTCCAGCTGACGCCGCGCCACTTCCTGTGCGGTGGCCGCCATGAAGTCGCTCATGGTCGGGAAGTGCCGGAACAGCGCGCCGTCGGATACGTTGGCGCGCCGGGCGATCACAGCCGCCGACGCCCGCGCGTAGCCGACCTCGATGATGGTGTCGATGCCCGCGTCGAGCAGCCGTGCGACGGTCTCCTCACGTCGCTGCTGTTGGGTTCTGGCCATCTCAGACCGGAGTGCGGTCCCGGTGCTCGGCACCGGCCCGCAGGTAGCGGCCCGATTTCACCGACTCGCCATAGCCGTCGCGGAATTCGCCGTCGCGGAACACCACGGCACCGTTGACAGCCGTCGCCACGACGGCGTCGTCGCTGCGGTTGACCATGCGGCTCAGTCCGCCGTAGAACGCCACCGGCTCCTCGTGATAAGCCTCCACCGAGTCGTTGAGCCCGGCCGGATCGATCACGACGAAATCGGCCCGGTCGCCTTCACGCAGCGTGCCGGCAGGGACGCCGAACCAGTCGGCCACCTCGGCGGTCAGCCGGTGCACGGCGTGCTCGGTCGTCATGAACTGCCTGCCCGCCAGCTGCGCGTCGCGCACCCGCTTGAGCAGCTTCACCGGGTAGTTGTAGAACGCCATATTGCGCAGGTGCGCACCGGCATCCGAGAAACCCATGTGGACCGAGGGTTCCGTGGCCAGCTTGTCCAGATACTTGGGCCGGTCGTTGGCGACGATGGTGGTCCAGCGGACATTGCGCTCACCGTTGTCGACCAGGACGTCCAAAAACGCGTCGAGCGGGTGGATGCCACGCTCGTCGGCGATCTGCCCGAAGCTCTTGCCGATCAGGGCCCTGTCGGGGCATTCGACGATGGTGGCGTCGTGGAAGTCGCGGTGCCACAGGGTGGGTCCGAGCACGCGGCGGTCGAACGACTTGCGGAACCGGCGGCGGTACTCGGGATCGGCGAGCAACTTGTTGCGCTCGAACTGATCCTTGAGATGCAGGGCCGCGGTGCCCGCACCGAATTCTTCGAACACCGGCAGATCGATTCCGTCCGAATACAATTCGAACGGTACCGGCAGATGCTGGAAGCGCACCTTGGCTCCGAGGATGCGGTTGAGCAGCCGGACGCCCGGCCCCAGCACACGCACCGCACCGGGCGAGGACTTGGCGTCGGCCGAGACCAGCAGGCTCATCCGGACGTCCCGGCGGCGGCCGAACCAGCCGCTGCTCTCCAGGAAGAAGTTCAGTGCCTCATGGACTTTCGCCACATTCGGCGCGCTCTGCAGCATCCGTCCGCGCTTGCGCAGCACCTTGATCAGGCGCCGGCGCTCACGCCAGGTCGCGAACGTCGAGGGCAGTGCGCGTGACCGGAACCGGTCACCGTCGAGCTTGTCGATGGCCGCGTCCATCCCGGACAGGCCGAGCATGCCCGCAGTGAGGGCCTCGTCGAGGCGGGCCGCCATGGCTTCCAGTTCGGCGTCGGTCGGAGTGACCCCGCGGGTGGTGGCCCGGTCCAGCCCCAGCACCGAGGCGCGCAGATCCGAATGTCCGAGCAGCGAAGCGATATTCGGGCCGAGGGGCAGCTCGTCGATGGCGTCGATGTACTCCGCCGGGCTCGTCCACTTGCGGTGCTGCTGCAGGGCGCCCAGCACGTACTGGCGTGGGACCGCCTCGACGCGGCTGAACAGGTCGGCGGCGTCCTCGGTGTCGGCGTAGACGGTGGACAACGAGCACATGCCCAGCAGCACAGTGGTCACGCCGTGGCGCACCGACTCGCGCAGGCCCGGATCCAGCAGGACCTCGGCGTCGTAGTGCGTGTGGACGTCGACGAAGCCGGGCAGCACCCACTTTCCGCCCGCGTTGATGACGTCCGGACAGTCGGTTTCGTCGAGCGGGGTGGCCGAAACCGTGGCCACCACCCCGTCGCGGATCCCCAGCGATCGGACTTGGGGCGGGGCGCCGGTGCCGTCGAACCACAGGCCGTTGCGGACGATCACGTCGTAGGACATGGCGCAACGCTAGATGAGAAAGTGAGTACTCACAATCTTTTAGCGAGAATTACTCCGGAAGTATTCGACCGTCTTGGGAATGCCCGCGGCCAAATCCACCTGCGGTCGCCAGCCCAGCACATCCCGGGCCCGGCTGATGTCCAGCTGGGAACGACGCAGGTCACCGAGCCGCGGCGGGTGCATCTCCGGTTCGTCTGCGGCCCCGACCGCCAAGGCGATCGCGGTGTGCATTTCGCGGGTTGAGGTCTCGACCCCGGTACCGACGTTGAACCGCTGGCCACCCCCGGCGGACCCGGAAGCCTTGACGAACGCGTCCACCACGTCGTCGACGTACACATAATCGCGGGTGTCGCTGCCGTCCCCGAAGATCTTGGTGGGCCGCCCGGCCAGCAACGCCTGGGCGAAGATCGCCACCACTCCGGCCTCACCGTGCGGATCCTGCCGCGGACCGTAGACATTGGCCGGCGCGATGTGCGAGCAATCCAGGTTGTACAGATTGCGGAACATGTTGAAGTACACCTCGCCGGCCACCTTGCTCGCCGCATACGGAGAGGCCGGGTTCGTCGGGACGTCCTCACCCGTCGGGTACGACGGCGGGGTCCCGTACACCGAACCACCCGACGAGGTGTGCACCACCTTGCGCACGCCGGACTGACGGGCCGCCTCGGCCAATCGGACCACGCCCACCACATTCACCGTCGAGTCCAGTTGCGGGTCGTCCACCGACCGCTTCACCGAGATCTGGGCGGCCAGGTGAAAGATCACCTCAGGCTGGGCATCCTTGAGCAGCCCCAGCAGATCCGCGTCGACGATGTCGGCCTTGACGAACTCGAAGTTGTCATTGTTCTCGGCGCTGCTGAGGTTCTCCGCCCGCCCCGAGCTCAGGTCATCGAGCCCGACGACGCTGTGCCCGTCTGCCAGCAGCCGGTCGACCAGCGTCGATCCGATGAAACCTGCCGCTCCTGTCACCAGTGTTCGCACCGGCTCACCATACCGACGGCAGGCCCGGCCCCGCTGTATCCGTACAGTCGGCAAGAGTGAACAAGGTCGCCCGCACAGCCGCTGCGCTGATCGCGCTGCATCTGGCGGTCCGGGCGATACTCGCGTTCGGCGGCTATTTCTACTGGGACGATCTGATCCTGATCGGCCGGGCCGGAACCCAGGATCTGCTGTCCGCGTCCTTCCTGTTCGACGATCACGACGGGCACGTGATGCCCGCGGCGTTCCTGGTGTCCGGCGCGGTCACCCGCCTGGCGCCGTTCTCCTGGGTGCTGGCCGCGGTGAGCCTGGTAGTGATGCAGCTGCTGGCCTCACTGGCATTGCTGCGCGCCCTGTGGGTGATCCTCGGCTGGCGGCCGGTCCTGCTGATCCCGCTGACCTTTGCGCTTTTCACGCCCTTGGCCCTACCCGGTTTCGCGTGGTGGGCCGCGGCGCTGAACACACTCCCCATGCAGGCCGCGCTGGCCTGGGTGGTTGGTGAAGCCGTGCTCCTGGTGCGGACCGGGTCATCGCGCCACGCCGTGACGGGCGTGCTGGTGTTTCTCGGCGGGCTGTTGTTCTTCGAGAAGGCCGCTGTGATTCCCTTCGTCGCGTTCGCGGTGGTGGCGCTTCTGGGATACGTGACAGGGACCTTTGGCGTGCGCGAGGTGTGGCACCGCGGTCTTCGGCTGTGGGTCGGGTGTCTGGCCCTGACCGTCGCCTGGATCGGCGTGTACCTCGTCGTCGTCGATCAGAAGCGGTGGAGCTTCGATCTGGGCATGACCTGGGACCTGCTCAGCCGGTCGTTCACCCACGGCATCGTGCCCGGGCTGGTGGGCGGGCCGTGGTCGTGGCAGCGCTGGGCGCCGGCCTCGCCGTGGGCCACGCCCCCACTGTCCGTGATGGTGCTGGGCTGGATCGCGCTTGCCGTTGCCGTCGCGGTGGTGCTGGCGCGCAAGACTCGCATCTGGCCGGTGTTGATCGTGGCACTGGGCTACGCGGTGGCCTGCCAGATCCCGATCTACCTCATGCGGTCGTCCCGGTTCACCGCATTGGAGCTGGCGCAGACCCTTCGCTATCTGCCGGATCTGGTGGTGGTGCTGGCGCTGTTGGCGGCCGTGGGATTCTGTGCGCCGAACCGGGAATCCTCCCGCCTACTTTCGGCGTCGCGAGCGCGCAGTGCCGTATGTGTCAGTGTGGCAGTGCTTTTCGTGGCCAGCAGCATGTATTCGACCTTCACCTTCCTGAAGGTGTGGCAGGACAATCCCGTGCCCGCCTACCTGAACAACGCCCGCGCGTCGTTGGCATCCACCTCCACGGCCGCACCACTACTGGATCAAGAGGTCGACCCGCTGATCCTGCAGCGCGTCGCCGGTCCGGAGAACCTGGCCAGCCACATGTTCGCCCTGGCCAGGCCGCGACCCGAGTTCGCCTCGGCCACAACCGATCTACGAATGTTCGACCGGACCGGGAAGTTGGTCGACGCCAAGGTGACCTGGGTGCGCACCCTCGTGCCGGGACCGGCACCCAAATGCGGATTCCTGGTGCAACCCGACGAACCCGTCGTCATGCCACTCGACGGGCCCCTGTTGCCGGCTGACTGGACCGCCGAGATCAACTACCTCGCCAACAGCGACGGCTCCTTGACCATGGCACTGGCCGAAGGACCCGAGGTGAAGGTCCCGGTGCGGCCCGGGCTCAACCGCGTCTTCGTCCGACTGCCCGGTGCCGGGCAGTCGATCGCGGTACGCGCCAATACCGCTGCGCTGTCGGTGTGCATCTCTCCCGGGCCCGTCGGATTCCTGGCACCGAGGTAGGTAAACCACTGAGATACTGAGGGGTACTGCCGGAATTCTGTCGAGGGGGACGTTCTGTGAGCGCGCTTGATGGCTTCTATTCGACGTGGTCAAAAGCGCGGGCCACTTTCGGCGAAGGCACTCCGAGCGACGGGAGCCACTACGACGGCAGCAGCTCCCAGTTGCTCCGCATGAAGGGCATGATCGAATCGGCCGCCCCGGACGACCGCTGGCAGGGCACGGGGTCGGAGGCCTACGCCGCGGCGAACCAAGAACATGCCGGCGTCTACGCGAAGCTCGCCGAGCTCGACAAGAAGATGGCCGCGGAGGTCACCAACGCCGCCAATGTGGTGACGAGCGGACGCAATCAACTGAGCGCCACGAAGTCCTGGGTCGACAGCATGGTCGCCTCGCTACCGGCGACCACCGCGCAGGACCGCGAGAACAAGCTGATCCCGATCGCCAACCAAGGCATCAGTCAGGTCAACACCACCGTCCAGAACGCCAACAGGGACATGTTCGCGATCGGTACGCGAGTCACCGGGATCAAGGGCGAGTACGACGGGCTGACCAATCAGAAGTTCGGGCCAGGCGAGAAAACGCCGACGGGCCTCGAGGGTGAAGGGAATCCATCCGATCCCCCGCAGCGGGTGCCGGAAGATCCCGAAGAGTTCCGCGAGTTCTGGGAGAAGCTCAGCCCCGAAGAAAGAAACCGACTCTACGAGCAGGACCACAGGATCGGGAACCATCCCGGGATGCCATTCGGTGGCGATGAAACGGATCCCGGGAAAAACTACTTCAACAGCAAGCATCTTGCCGAACTGCAAGAATTGAAGCAGGCGGAGGTGAACCAGCTGCAATCGCGAGTGGATGAGCTCATGCGCAAGGTGTACATGGGCGACAAGAGCACCGCCACTGGCAGCGAACTCGCCTCAGCTGCCGAGGCGCTACGAGAAAGTCGCCACACATTAGACGGCTACAACGCCGTGCAATCCACCCTGGACAAAAACGACGGGACACAGCGCTATCTCGGCTTTCTCGATGATCAAGGGCATGCATCGGTCTCGATCGGCAACCCTGACAACGCATCCCGGTCAGCCATATTTGTCCCTGGCACCGGCCAGGACATGGCGGCCTTCGATGGCAGCGACAACAAGTCGCTCAAGATGTACCAAGCCGCACTGGCTGCCGATCCCAATCTCAAGCCCGGCGATGTCTCCGTCACCACCTGGATGGGCTACGACCGACCAATGGATCTGATCGAAGCCGCCGATCCGGAGTACGCCGCCAACGGTGGTTCGGCACTCGATACGTTCATGGACGGAATGCACGCCTCACACAACGGTCCGCCGGCAATCGATACCGTCATCGGCCACAGTTATGGGTCAACACTGGTCGGTGGGGCCGCTACCGGCGATGGCCACCTCGCGGCAGACAACGTGGTCGCCGTCGGCAGCCCCGGAATGCTGACTCCACATGCCAGCGACCTCAACCTCGAACCCAACGCAAACGTCTACTCGATGACGGCAGAGAACGACGTGATTCAGTTCGCCACCGATATGACGCTGGGCTCCGACCCATTTGCAACGGAATATGGCGCTACCCGCCTCGCCGCAGCGCCAGGACCCACATGGGGTCCCGACTTGCCCTCTGTTCCCGCACACAGTAGCTACTGGGACCGAGGCAATCCGGCGCTGGACAATCTGGGTGCGGTCATCGCTGGACTCCCGCCAACCCAACTCGCACCCCCGGAGATTCGTCGATGACAACAAGAATTCTCGTCGCCATCGTGACCGGGCTCTGCCTGGCCGCCACCGCCTGCACCACCGGAGGTCAACCTGTGAATACCGTTGTGCCCCAATCGCAACAAGAAGCCCAGGATACCGTTCTGAGGTACCTGAAACGAACTGTCGACGCTCTGCCACCAGGCACCGTCCTGGATGCGACACGATACGGCTCTGCCGGCTCGACCGGCTACTGCGACGACAATGACAGCACACCCACAGCACCGAGAAATTTCAGCACCATCGGTGAGCTCCGCTCGCCCCCGGGGACCGACAACAACGCCACAGTGCGGAAGGTCGGCGACATCTGGCGCAGCTGGGGATGGAGTGTGACCGAGCGCGATGAGTTCCGGAAACCCAACCAGTTCGGGTACGGCCCGGATGGCTACCGCCTACAGATCGTGTCCGCCTCACCGACAACGTTCCCACCCACGATGGACGCAATCTCACCTTGTTACCCCGGAACCATCGCCCGCGACGACATCAGCTTTCCGATGCAGATTGCATCCGAAAGCTAGCCGTCGATTCTCTGAAGGCCGCTGCGCGGACAACGATGACGGCCTGGGTCGACACCGAACTCGAAGGCCATATGACCAACCAATAGTTCAGGCGGGAAACCATCGGTGACAGCGGACCAAACGGTGCGAAGGCGAAAAGACCAGTGGCGGTGGCCAATTCCTGGTTCGCTGAGCGCGTGCCAGTTGAGACAAGGCAGGACACCTGCCTAGCAGATCGCACCACGTGGCGCCGGACCTCAGCGCCAGAAGAAGCGCACCTGTCGCCATTTCCATTGGAGGCTGACGACCGATTCTGAGGCCGTGCCAAGCTGGCAGGCATGACAGACGTACGTGAACAGGGCCTGCGAGTCCTCCAGGAGATGGTTCCGCACCTGCCGGCAGACGTCGTCGAGCCCGACGGATCATTCGGCGACGAGATGATGGCCATCGGGGTCGACAATGTCTTCGGTCGGCTGTGGAGCCGCGAAGGGCTGAGCCGACGTGACCGCAGCCTGGTCACCATGGGCATCCTGATCGCCCTGCGGGCCACCGACGAGTTCGAGTCGCACGTCAGGATCGGCCTGAGAAACGGCCTCACCGAGGACGAGATCGCCGAGGTCATCTACCACTCCAGCGGCTACGCCGGATTCCCCAACGCCAATACCGCGATGAAAGTGGCCAAAGGGGTACTCGACGGTTCGTGACCGCAGTAACCCATCATCGGACCACCGTCGACGGTGTCGACACCTTCTACCGGGCCGCCGGCCCCGTCGACGCTCCGTTGCTCCTGCTCCCCCACGGCTACCCGGCCTCGTCCTACGTCTACCGCAACCTCATGGCGCGTCTCGGCGACCGATGGCGGTTGATCGCGCCGGATCTACCCGGATTCGGTTACACCGCAACCCCGTCGCCCGACGACTTCGCCTACACCTTCAGCGCGTACAGCCGTTTCCTCCAGTCCTTCGTCGACACCATGCACCTCGACCGCTACGTGATCTGGTTGCACGACTACGGATCTCAGTTCGGGCTCCAGCTCGCCATCGCCGAGCCCGAACGCGTTGCGGGCCTGGTCATCCAGAACGGTGACATCTACGAGGACGCCTTCGGTCCGAAGTACGACTTCCTCAAGGAATCGTGGAACAACCCCGGCCCCGAGTCGCGGCGCAGGATCGCCCAACACGTCACCCTGCAGGGTTTCGAGACCGAGTTCCGCGGTGAACTCCCAAACGAGGTCGCAGACCGGATCAGCCCCGACCTGTGGACGCTGCACTGGTCGCTGATGTGTACACCGCAACGCGTCGCCAACCTGATCAGGCTGTTGGAGGACCAACCCACCACGCTGGGCTGGTTCGCGGAGGAACAGACCTACCTGCGGGAGCACCGGCCACGGACGTTGATCGTGTGGGGGCCGCATGACGGCTACATGCCGGAGAAATCCGCCCGAGCCTATCTACGTGATCTGCCCGACGCGCCGATCCACCTGCTCGGCGGAGGGCACTGGCTGCTGGAAACCCACCTTGACGAAGTGGTTCCGCTGGTCGAGGAGTTCCTGACGAACACCTACGTCAACTGAAGAAAAAGAAATGGAGCCACCCAGGGGAATCGAACCCCTGACCTATTCATTACGAGTGAATTGCTCTACCGACTGAGCTAGGGTGGCGCGCTCGGCGAACCGGGCGGCACGAGTCTACGGCAGCCATGCCCGAGCCTCCAAAGTGATCCCGAGTCGCTGGCTCCTGCGCGCCGGACGTCACCCGCGCAAAGCCTGACCGACCGTCGCCACCATGGCGTCGACCGCGAACTTCGGCTTGACGTTGACGGCCAAGGCTTCGCGGCATTCCAGCACCGCTTCGATGCAGCGCAGCAGCCGGTCGGCCGGCACATGGGTGGCCATGGCCTCGACCTTCTCGGCCATGTCCGGGTGGTTCGCCGTGACACCGCCTGCGCCCGACGACACCAACAGCGCATCGCGGAAGTAGGTCGCCAGGTCGATCAGGGCCCGGTCCAACGCATCACGAGACGCCCGGGTCTGCCGGGATTTCTGCCGCCTCTCCAGGTCCTTGAGTGCTCCGGCGGTGCCACGGGTCGTCGCCGCGGTGCCCTTTCCGGTGCCACCCGCACCGAGAGCCGTCTTGAGCTCCTCGGTCTCGGTCTCGTTGCGTCCGACGGTCAACGCCAATGCCTCGGCCTCGGCGACGGCCACCATCTCCTCTGCGGCCGCGTACGCCCGCGTCGGCGTCGCTGCGTCGCGGGCCAGCCCGAGCGCCCGTTTGCGACGGTCCCTGGCCTCGGGATCGGTCGCCAGCCGGCGGGCGCGGCCCACATGTCCGCCGCTGACCGACGCCGCCCAGCGGGCGTCCGCCTCCGGCAGCCCGTCTCCGGAGATCAAGACGTCGGCGATGGCGTCCACCGACGGGGTGGTCAGCGCCACGTGCCGGCACCGCGAGCGCAATGTGATCGCGATGTCCTCGGGATCCACCGACGGCGCGCACAGCAGGAACACGGTCGACGGTGGCGGCTCCTCCACCACCTTGAGCAGCGCGTTGGCCGCACCTTCGGTGAGCCGGTCGGCATCCTCGATCACGACGATCTGCCAGCGTCCGGTCCCTGGCCGGCGCGACGCGATCTGGACGATCTCGCGCATGTCCTTGACCGCGATGGACAGCCCCTCGGGCACGATGCGGCGCACATCGGCATGGGTGCCGGCCATCGTCGTCGTGCACGCGCGACACTCCCCGCACCCGGGAACGCCGTCCGACGTGCACTGCAGGGCCGCCGCGAAACACAGCGCCGCCACCGAACGTCCCGATCCAGGCGGACCCGTGATCAGCCAGGCATGTGTCATGGTGCCCACACTGGTGGCGCTGTGCCCCGAATCACTACGGGTGTCACCCCGAGCCGCCAAGGCGGCCGCCACCAGCTCCTGTTCCACCGCATGCTGGCCGACCAGCCGCGAAAAGACCCCGCTCATCGTCCCCAACAGTAGTGGTCAAGCCGACACAACCACGTCACAGCAGGCGCTGAACGTCCCTGTGGCCCGATACGGTGAACAGGTGACCACGGAGCCCATACCGATCGCGCGAATCGGTGCATTCGCGCGATGGGTGGCGCGTACCCCGTGGCCGGTGTTCACGCTGGGCATGCTGCAGGCCGACATCATCGGCGCGCTGTTCGTGCTGGGCTTCCTTCGCTTCGGTCTGCCCCCCGAGGACCGCATCCAGCTCCAGGATCTGCCGGTGGCCAACCTGGCGATCTTCCTGGGCTATCTGTTCGTGTCCTTCACCGTCGGCGCCTACCTGGCCCTGCGGCTGCTGATCCCGGTGATCCGGTGGCAGCGCCGCGACACCCTGCTGGCCAAGTCCGACCCCGGCATCACCGAGCTGGCGCGGGTGCGGGCGCTGAAGATGCCCTTCTACCGCACGCTGATCAGCGTCACGAACTGGTTCCTGGGCTCGATCGTGTTCATCGTGGCCAGTTGGCCGGTGGCCAGCAAATCGGCTCCGGTGGTGCTGGTCGCCACCGCGCTGGGGGCGACCGCGACCGCGATCATCGGTTACCTGCAGTCCGAGCGCGTGTTGCGGCCGGTCGCGGTGGCCGCGCTGCGCGGCGGGGTGCCGGAGAACTTTCGCGCTCCCGGGGTGATTCTGCGCCAGGTGCTGACCTGGGTGCTGTCGACGGGCGTGCCTGTCTTGGCCATCGTGTTGGCCTTGGTGGCCAGCAAGTTCTCGATCCTCAGCGCGTCCGCCGATCGGCTGATCACCCCGCTGTTGTTGCTCGCCATCGCGGCGCTGGTGATCGGGCTGAGCGGCACGGTGCTGGTGGCGATGTCGATCGCCGACCCGCTGCGCCAGCTGCGCTGGGCGTTGGGCGAGGTGCAGCGTGGCAATTACAACGCGCACATGCAGATCTACGACGCCAGCGAGTTGGGCCTGCTGCAGGCCGGGTTCAACGACATGGTGCGTGAGCTGGCCGAGCGGCAACGGCTACGTGACCTGTTCGGCCGGTACGTGGGTGAGGATGTGGCCCGTCGCGCCCTGGAGCGCGGCACCGAGCTGGGCGGTCAGGAACGCGACGTGGCGGTGCTGTTCGTGGACCTGGTGGGGTCGACGCATCTGGCGTCGACCATCCCGGCCACCGACGTGGTGAACCTGCTCAACGAGTTCTTCCGGGTCATCGTCGACACCGTCAACCGTCACGGTGGGTTCGTCAACAAGTTCCAGGGTGACGCGGCGCTGGCCATCTTCGGCGCACCCATCGAGCATCCCGACGCGTCGGGCGGCGCGCTGGCGGCGTCCCGCGAACTGCACGACGAGCTGCTCAGCGTGCTGGGGACCGACACCGAATTCGGTATCGGCGTATCGGCCGGACGGGCGATCGCCGGCCACATCGGTGCCCAGGCCCGTTTCGAGTACACCGTGATCGGTGACCCGGTGAACGAGGCCGCCCGGCTCACCGAGCTCGCGAAGCTGGAGGAGGGCCACGTGCTGGCCTCCGCCATCGCGGTCAGTGGGGCCTTGGACGCCGAGGCGCTCAGTTGGGACGTCGGCGAGATCGTCGAACTGCGCGGCCGCACCGTGCCCACCCAGCTGGCCCGCCCGATCAATCTGATGACGCCGCGCGATCTGCAGCGCGAAACCGAAAGTGACGTCTCGAGCTAACCGGGTCGCCGAATGGCCAGTTAATGCAGGCCTTTTCGCCGATCACGTGACACAACTGGCCGTTGGGCGCAGAGGCTAGGCCTTCTTGGCGGCGGCCTTCTTCGCCGGGGCTTTCTTGGCGGCCTTTTTGGCCGGGGCCTTCTTCGCGGCCTTCTTGACCGGCCCGCGGGCGCGGCGATCGGCCAGCAGCTCGGAGGCCCGCTCATCGGTGATCGACTGCACGTCATCACCCTTACGCAGGCTGGCGTTGGTCTCACCATCGGTGACGTAGGGGCCGAAACGGCCGTCCTTGATCACCATCGGCTTGCCCGAGGCCGGATCGGTGCCGAGCTCACGCAACGGCGGGGCGGCCGCGGCCTGGCGCCCACGGCGCTTGGGCTCGGCATAGATCTTGAGCGCCTCGTCGAGGGTGATGGTAAACATCTGCTCTTCGGTGGCCAGCGAACGAGAGTCGGTGCCGCGCTTGAGGTATGGGCCGTAGCGGCCGTTCTGCGCGGTGATCTCCTCGTTGTTCGACGGATCGACGCCGACCACGCGCGGCAGCGACAGCAGCTTGAGCGCGTCGTCGAGGGTCACCGTCTCCAGATCCATTGAGCGCAAGAGCGATCCGGTGCGCGGCTTGGGACCGGTCGGCTTCTTACCCTTCTTGGCCGTCGTCCCGGCATCCGGATCCTCGGGCGGTTCCGGAAGAATCTCGGTGACGTAGGGACCGAATCGTCCGTCCTTGGCGACGATTTCGTGTCCGGTCACCGGGTCGACACCCAGCACCCGTCCCTCTTGCGGTGTGGCGAAGAGCTTTTCGGCCAGCTCCAGGGTCAGCTCGTCAGGAGTGAGCTCGTCCTTGAGGTTGGCGCGCTGCGGCTTGAGCTCCCCGGGATTATCCGGGTCGGCGATCATGCGCTCCAGGTACGGCCCGTTACGGCCCACCCGGACGACGATCGCGCGACGTTCGGCATCGTCGAAGAGCTTGATGGAGTTGACTTCTCGCGCGTCGATGCCTTCGAGATTTCCACCGACGAGCTGCTTGAGCCCACCGGCCCGGGCGATCGAGCCCTCGACGCCGTGCTCACCGCCGAAGTAGAAGTTCGAAAGCCAGTTGGTGCGCTGCTCCTGACCGTTGGCGATCTCGTCGAGCTCGTCCTCCATGGCCGCGGTGAAGTCGTAGTCCACCAGCCGGCCGAAGTGCTGTTCGAGCAGTCCGACCACGGCGAAGGCGACCCAGGACGGCACCAGGGCGCTGCCCTTTTTGACCACGTAGCCGCGGTCTTGGATGGTCTTGATGATCGAGCTGTACGTCGACGGCCGGCCGATGCCCAGTTCTTCGAGAGACTTGATCAGCGAGGCCTCGGTGTAGCGGGCCGGCGGGCTGGTGGTGTGTCCGTCGGCGGTCAGGTCGGCGGCGTCGACGCGCTGTCCCTGAGTCAGGTTCGGCAGACGGCTCTCGGCGTCGTCGGCCTCACCGCCGGCCTGCTCGTCAAGACTCTCGACGTAGGCCTTGAGGAAGCCCGGGAACGTGATGGTGCGACCGGAGGCGTTGAACACGACCTGCTCGCCCGAACTGGCGGCACCGGCGATGCGCAGCGACAGCGTGGTGCCGCGCGCGTCGGCCATCTGCGAGGCCACGGTGCGCTGCCAGATCAACTCATAGAGCCGGAACTCGTCGGTGTCGAGCTGTGCATGCAGCTGACCCGGGGTCTGGAACACGTCACCGGCAGGACGGATGGCCTCGTGCGCCTCCTGGGCGTTCTTGACCTTGCGCGTGTACTGCCGCGGCGACGGATGCACGTACTCGTCGCCGTAGAGCTGCCTGGCCTGGTTACGCGCGGCGTTGATCGCGGACTCCGACAGGGTCGTGGAGTCGGTACGCATGTAGGTGATGTAGCCGTTCTCGTACAGCCGCTGCGCGATGCTCATGGTGCGCTCGGAGGAGAACCGCAGCTTGCGGGCGGCCTCCTGCTGCAGCGTCGACGTCATGAACGGCGCGTACGGGCGCCGGGTGTACGGCTTCTGCTCGACGGAGCTGACGGCCAGCTGGGCACCGCGCAGGCCCGCGGCCAGGGCTCCGGCGCTGGCCTCGTCGAGCACCAGCACCTCGTCGGGCTTCTTCAGCTGGCCCAGCGAGTCGAAATCGCGGCCGGCGGCGACCCGGCGGCCGTCGACGGTGTTGAGCTTCGCGGTGAACTTGGGCGGGGTGGCCTGTGGGTCGGACACGGACGCGTCCAGCTCGGCGCTGACATCCCAGTACGCGGCGCTGCGGAACGCCATGCGCTCACGCTCACGCTGCACGATGATGCGCGTGGCCACCGACTGCACACGGCCGGCCGACAACTTCGGCGCGACCTTCTTCCAGAGCACAGGCGAGACTTCGTAGCCGTAGAGCCGGTCGAGGATGCGGCGGGTTTCCTGCGCGTCGACCAGGGCGATGTCCAGGTCACGCGGGTTTTCGGCGGCGGCCCGAATGGCCGGTTCGGTGATCTCGTGGAACACCATCCGCCTGACCGGCACCTTGGGCTTCAGCGTCTCCAGCAGGTGCCAGGCGATCGCCTCACCCTCGCGGTCACCGTCCGTCGCGAGATAGAGCTCGTCAACGCCCTTGAGCAGGTCCTTCAGCTCGGTGACGGTGCTCTTCTTGTCGGGGCTGACGATGTAGAGCGGTTCGAAGTTGTCGTCGACATTGACCCCGAGACGCGCCCATGGTTCGGATTTGTACTTGGCGGGCACGTCAGCCGCATTGCGCGGCAGGTCACGGATGTGCCCCCGCGAGGATTCGACCACATAATTGGAGCCCAGGTAGCCAGCTATCTTCCGCGCCTTGGTCGGCGACTCCACAATCACGAGTCGCCGGACGTTTCCCTTGCTACCGCTGCCGCTATCGCCAGCCAACTGTGCTTACGCTCCACTTCTATAGTTGCCGCGCCACGCCCGGCAACTGACAATTTCGCATTACGCGCGAGCCTACGCAAACCGGCTCTCCGCGTGGGCACCATTAAATACGGGGCCAATGCGCCAACGCCGCGGCCTCCCCCGGTGGTTCCCCGACGTTTTCCACCAGGCGTGACAAGCGTCGCCGGCCACTGATCCGCAGGGCCGGATGAGAGCCTCTCGTACCGATCAGAGTCGGAGCGATTCCCACCCGCATCATGGCCGCGGCCAGCGCGGGGTGGGTGTCGGGCGCGTGCGGGTCGAGCCCCAGAACGTAGCGGTCGTCGGCTTCGGGTTCGCCTGCCGCCAGAGTCCAGGCCCGCAGCTCACGGGCCCCGGGCAGCCACCCGGGCGGCACTGTCTTGACCGCGCCCATGGTCCATTCGCGCGCGATCGGCATCAGCTGAGGGTCCGGCGCCGTACGCACCAGCGGATTGTCCTCGTCCGTCCGGGAAATCTCAGCCGCCAGCCCGACCTCGCTGATCATCTCGGCCAGGCCCTGCGCTCGCCACATCTGGTCGACGACCACCGAAATCCGGGCCGCCTGCTGACCTCCGTTGCCCGACAGAACGATCTGTCCGGGTCCGGCGAGCACCCCGGTCAGGTCGGCCACCGCGGGCGGCACCGACTCGGCCGAGAAGAAGGACAGCTGACTCACGAATCGACACTAGGCCAGCACGGGCCTTAAAACCGAGAACACCCCCGCGGTGTCCTGTGCGGACTCACGCGGGGGTGTCTCGTTTGGGTCTTGTGGCTCAGATGGCCCGAACACCCGTGGCCTGCGGCCCCTTGGGGCTTTGGCCGACCTCGAACTCAACCTTCTGGTTCTCCTCCAGGGTGCGGAAACCGCTGCCCTGGATTTCCGTGTAGTGGACAAACACGTCGGCAGAGCCGTCCTCCGGAGCAATGAAGCCGAAGCCCTTCTCCGCGTTGAACCACTTCACAGTTCCCTGTGGCATCTTTTGTTCTTTCCTTCTCTTTCAACCGGGTGCGGTCCACCGACTTCCGATGTACCGGGCCCGTTCCGACCGCCATACCAACGCGCGAGTCGACCGGAACTTAGACCCGACCTACAACCCTCGCAGGAACCGCGATCGCAACGACGATCCTGCGAGTGCGAGTACAAACACAGAAGCTGCGACCGTGATCAGTCAATCATGTTCGGGGCTCCCGCGACAGTCTCGAAACTCGGCGCGTGGTGAACAATTCGTTTACAAATCCGGGCCGAGATCGGCGGGGTGGATCGTAGGAGGGCGAACGGTGCTGCATCAGGGGTCCGATTTCGGCCGTGAGCTGCTCGCTTGCGCCGTCGACGGAACCCCTTCCGGCGAAGATCCGCTACGCCATGTTGCGGATATACCGGCGCGTCAGGGCAAACCGTTGCAGTGGCCGCGATGGGCCCATCCGGAGGTCGTTCGGGCGTTGGTCGACCGGGGTATCGCCGCGCCGTGGTCGCACCAACTCGCCGCCGCGGATTTGGCTCACGACGGACGTCACGTGGTCGTGTCCACCGGAACCGCGTCGGGTAAGTCTCTCGCCTACCAGCTGCCGATCCTGTCGGCGTTGGCCTCCGACCGGCAGGCCCGAGTGCTCTACCTGTCACCGACCAAGGCGCTGGGCCACGACCAGCTGCGCACGGCACAGCACCTGACCGAGACGGTGGCCGCGCTGCGCGACGTCGCGCCCGCTCCGTACGACGGCGACAGCGCCACCGAGGTGCGCCGGTTCGCCAGGGAGCGGTCGCGGTGGATCTTCTCCAACCCCGACATGATCCACCTGTCGCTGTTGCGCAACCATGCCCGCTGGGCCGTGTTCCTGCGCCACCTCAAGTTCATCGTCGTCGACGAATGCCACTACTACCGGGGCATTTTCGGTTCCAACGTGGCGATGGTGCTCCGCCGCTTGCTCCGGTTGTGTGCCCGGTACTCGCCAGATGGGTCGGGGCCGACGGTGATCTTCGCCAGCGCCACCACGGCATCCCCGGCGGAGACCGCCGCCGAATTGATCGGGCAGACCGTCGCCGAGGTGACCGAGGACGGCTCCCCGCAAGGCGCCCGCACGATCGCGCTGTGGGAGCCGGCTCTACTGACCGACCTCATCGGCGAGAACGGCGCGCCGGTCCGGCGTTCGGCCGGCGCCGAGGCAGCCCGGGTGATGGCCGACCTGATGACCGAGGGGGCGCGCACCCTGACGTTCGTCCGGTCCCGGCGCGGCGCGGAGCTCACCGCGCTGGGTACCCGGGCCCGATTGGAGGAGACCGCACCCCAGCTGGCTGATCAGGTGGCCTCCTACCGCGCCGGCTATCTCGCGGAGGACCGCCGTGAGCTGGAACATGCGCTGACCGACGGGCGGCTACGCGGGCTGGCCACCACCAACGCGCTGGAACTCGGTATCGACATCGCCGGGCTGGACGCGGTGGTACTCGCCGGGTTCCCCGGCACCGTCACCTCGTTCTGGCAGCAGGCGGGCCGGTCCGGCCGGCGCGGACAGGGCGCGCTCATCGTGCTGATCGCCCGCGACGATCCCCTCGACACCTACCTCGTGCACCATCCGGCCGCGCTGCTGGACAAACCGATCGAGCGCGTGGTGATCGACCCGACGAACCCGCACGTGCTGGGCCCGCAATTACTCTGCGCCGCAGCCGAACTACCGCTCACCGAGGCCGAAGTCCGGTTGTGGAGCGCCGAGGCGGTGGCCGAGACCCTGGTCGACGACGGCTTGTTACGCAAACGTCCAGGCGGCTACTTCCCCGCTCCCGGGGTGGAACCGCACGCGGCCGTGGACATCCGCGGCTCCAGCGGCGGCCAGATCGCGATCCTGGAGGCCGATACCGGCCGAATGCTGGGCAGTACCGGGGCCGGCCGCGCGGCAGCCACGCTGCATCCCGGTGCGGTGTATCTGCACCAGGGCGAGACATACCTCGTCGACTCGCTGTCGTTCGAGGACGGTGTCGCGTTCGTGTATGCCGCCGATCCCGGCTACAGCACGTTCGCCAGGGAACTCACCGACATATCGGTCACCGGACCCGGCGAGCGTAGGGCGTTCGGCCCGGTCACCGTGGGCCTGGTTCCGGTGTCGGTGACCAACACCGTGGTCGGCTACCTGCGCCGCCGCATCGACGGCGAGGTCATCGACTTCGTGGAACTGGACATGCCGCCAAGCACGCTCGACACCATGGCGGTGATGTGCACGATGACCCCGGAAGCGTTGCAAGACAACGGCGTTGACCTTCTTGCCGTGCCGGGAAGCCTGCACGCGGCCGAACACGCCGCGATCGGTCTGCTCCCGCTGGTGGCCAGCTGCGACCGGGGCGACATCGGCGGGGTTTCGACGGCCGTCGGCCCGGTCGACGGCCTGCCGTCGATCTTCGTCTACGACGGATACCCGGGCGGCGCCGGTTTCGCCGACCGCGGATTCCGCAATCTGGCTACGTGGTGGGGCGCGACGGCCGACGCGATCGAGGCTTGCGAATGTCCGAACGGCTGTCCGTCCTGCGTGCAGTCACCCAAATGCGGGAACGGCAATGACCCGCTGGACAAATCGGGCGCGGTAAGAGTGCTCCGCCTGGTGCTCGGCGCGCTGAGTACTTCCTCAGCGATCCCCCGACCGCGTTGACGGCCGACCCCTCGACGGCCGACTACACGGATCGACAACTACGTGGCTGCATTCGGCCACGCCGAACACCAGACGTTGCGACGAACGGTCGGACAACGCGATCCGTTCCCAATCCCGGAGGCCGGGCGCAGTGGCAAAGTACGTGAACTCACTCATGTTTGCAACCCGACAGACCTGACTTGGGACACCTGTGACCATGATCCGCAGATATTCGGTGCGGATTCCGTCGTCGTCGGACGTCAAGCCAGCTACCGGCCCGCCGGTAAAATGCCGCGCATGACCCACGACTGGCTGCTCGTGGAGACACTGGGTAGCGAGCCTGCGGTGGTCGCACGAGGTCTGCAGACAAAGAACCTCGTCCCGATCAGTGTGTTTCTGCGCCGAAATCCGCATCTGATGGCAATTCAGAGCGCGATCAGCGAAACCGTGCAGGCCGGCCAGGGTCTCAGCAGCATCACTCCCAAGAAAGACCGCGTAATCCGCACCGAGGTGGTGCGGATGTCGGACGGACACATCCACGGGGTGCACGTCTGGATCGGACCGTCCGACGCCGAGCCGCCGCAACGCCCTGTCCCGGGGCCGCTGGTCTGGGACCTGACGACGGGGGTGGCCACCGATACCGCCGAATCCCTGCGCAACAGCGGCATGAACCCGGAGACCGAAGCCACCCACGACCGCGCGTTCGCCGATGACCTGCCTGCCAGGGACCTCAACGGCAGTGAGGCAAAGGTCCTGGCCATGGCACTCAAACCCGTGGTGGGCGGCACCTTGTGCACCACCTGGGATGTCACCGACCACAACGGAGAGCTCATCACCGTCGGATTCGTGGCCCGGGTCCTGCTGGAACCACAGGACGACGGCTCCGAGCGACTGGTCTCCCGGGCCATGAACTGGCGCAGCGAGCGCGAGAAGGCTGCGGTGCGCCCCGACAATCTCGCCCAACGCATCCTCGACGGGCTTGCTCAGCCAGGCGTGCATCGCGCGCTTGTCGGCCTCGACGACTGGAAGCTGCTGAAGTGGCTCGACGATCCCGCACCGTTCTTCGACTGGCGTAACCGCGACGGCGGGCAGTCCCGTATCCACCCGGCCGACGCCAGGCACATGGCGCGGATGACCGCGGATTTCACCGACGGGGTCACCACGGCCGTGTTGAGGATGCGCGCCGAGGACGGCGGTTGGCAGCCCGTGCACATGACGATCAACCGCATCGAACTCGACGAGGACACCTTCGCGGGCCTCATCGCCCTGCGGCTGCCGACCGAAGACGAGGTCGCCGCGGCAGATCTCGACCAGCTCGACTAATCGCCGCAACTCGACCGCACGGCGACTCGATTACACGACCACTCGATTACACGGCGACATCCACCGGTCCGGCGCGCGCGACCGCCCGGGCGGGGCCGACTCCCCACCGACCGAGCCGAACCGGAACCGAGACCTCGAGCACGACGTCGAGCCCCTCGATCCGGCACTCCGCGACCACCGACCGCATCCGGGCCGCGATCTGACCGGCCTGCCGGCACGCCGCGTCCGGGCCGGAGACCACGGCGCCGGCAGCGCCCACCGCGGCCAGGTCCGCCGCGGCTTGGGCCCGGTGCCGGGCCGTCGCCGCGGCGCCGAGGTAGGCGCCGCCGGCCGCGAACGCGATCAGCATCGCGATCATCGCGGCCGCCAGCGGTGTGGCAGACCCCCGCTCACCCGACGCCGGGTTCGGCAGCCGCGACCGCCTCGGCGGACACCGTGAGCCCCGGCAGCACCGTCGCTGCACTGACCCGCGCCACCACGAAACCGCCGTCCTGGCCGACGTGCACCATCGCGCCCGACGGGGCGACCCGGCGTGCGGCCGCCGTGGCCGCCTCACCTTCACCCCGCGCTGCCAGGCGAGCGGCTTCCCGCGCGGCGTCGATGCAGCGGATCTGCATGCCGACCGCACTGACACCGCCGACGCACAAGACCAGAACAACCACCAGTGAGGCGATGGCAAAAGCTGCCTCGACGGTGACCGCACCCCGATCATCCAGACGGTCATCTACACGTTGGTGTTCAGTGCCCGGCTGATGATGTTGGTCAGCGCGGTCACGATGGAGTCCCCGGTGACCACCGTGTACAGGATCGCCCCGAATGCCGCGGCCGCGATGGTGCCGATGGCGTACTCGACGGTGGACATCCCTGATTCGTCGAGCATCAGCAGCGCCGCCCTCGCGTTCGCGCGCCGAAAGATGCCTTCTGCCATAGTTTTTCCTCCCTTTGCGGTGTGTGTTCACAACAGTCCTGAACCCAGCACGTCATCGGCCAGGCCGGCGACCACGGGTATGACGCCCAGACACAGAAACGCCGGCAAGTAGCACAGCCCGAGCGGACCGGCGACCAGAACCGATGCCCGTTCTGCCACCGCGTCGGCCGAGGTGGCCGCGTCGTGACGAGTTTGCACGGCAAGCTCGGCCACCCCGTCGGCCAGCGCACTACCCGAGGCGGCCGACCGGCGGGCCAGGCGCAGCAAGGCCTCGGCGTTCTTGTCCTGGGGCACAGCGGCGTTGCTTTCATGGCCACCGGTCCAGGCCCTGGCCGGATCCGCCCCGAGCGCCAGGAGTTCGGCTGCCCGGCGCAGCAGCGGTGCCAGTGCCGGTGGAGCCGCCGGGGCAACTGCCGCGGCGGCGGTCGACACTGCCAATCCGGCGGTGAGACAGGCCGCGAACAGATCGAAGGTCGAGGCGGCAGCCAGCGGGTCGTCGGTCTGTGCCCGTTGCAGGTTTGCCCGCCGTACCGGCGTGGGCGCGGCGCGGCTGCGCACCCGCGCCGGATCCGCGCCGATGAGCAGGGCGATGGCGAGAAGCACTGCTGCCCAGCTCATCTCAGTGCCCGTTCGGTGATCCGGTCCGACCACAGCAGCCCCGCACAGGCAAGGAGCACTCCGGCCATCAGAAGCCAGCCGCCCACGCCCGCGCCGCACAGGAAGTTCAGGGGCCGCGCACCGATCAGCTGGCCCAGCGCGATACCGGCCACCGGCAGTCCGGCCAGCACCGCCGCCGTCGCCCGCGGGCCTGCCATCGCCGCTTCGACATGCGAGGAAAAGCGTTCGCGCTCAACGATGTCGCGTTGAGCGGTGCGCATGAGGGTGGCGATCGACAGGCCGTACGCGTGGGCCAGGCGCCAACAGTCCGCGAGCCGGTGCCAGTGGGTCGGTAGGTGGGAGGCTGCCGCCGCATCTTCCAGACCGGCTGCGACGTCGGCGCCCAGGCGTGCCCGGGCGGCCACCGCACTCATGCCCTCGTGGACCGGCCCGGACACTTCCGCGGCCGCGGTCGCGAAGGCGTTGACCGGATGGACACCGGTGCGCAGTTCACCGACCAGCACGTCCAGGGCGGCCTGCAGCGCCGCGGATTCGTGTCGTCGCTGTCGGCGGGCGGCACGCTGCCTGCGGCGTAGTGTCGCCGTGCCCGCCACCAGTGCCACAGCCCCCGCGACCGTCAGCGGTACCAGCCAAGCCAGAACTACTCCCGCCACCACCACGACCGACGCTGCATACCCCCGGCGCCGGCCAGGCACATCCAACCGCCGCAACGCGGCTGCCCGCCGGGGTGTTGCCGGCCACAGCAGGAGAGCGGCCGCCAACGCGAGTGCACTCGCCGTCACGACGCAAGCCGACGTTCGACCAGCGCGTTGAGAGCGTCTGCCCCGCAACCCAACCCGGTTTCGGCATGCCAGGCAGTGACAACCTCCAGGTCACCGCGGACCGTACGGCGCAGAACCGCGATCTCGGCGAGCCTGCGCTGCCCGGCACCGTCGCGCCCGACGTGCAGCAGGACCTGCACGGCCGCCGCGAGCTGACTGATCAGCGCGGCGCGGTCCAAACCGCCGAGCGCACCGAGGGCCTCCAACCGGGCCGGTACCTCCGCGGGACTGTTGGCGTGCACGGTGCCTGCCCCACCGTCATGTCCGGTGTTCAGCGCGGTCAGCAGGTCGACCACCTCGGCCCCACGAACCTCACCGACGACGATGCGGTCCGGACGCATTCGCAAGGCCTGCCGGACCAAGTCACGTACGGTCACCTCGCCGACGCCTTCGACGTTGGCGCCCCGGGCGACCAGCTTGACCAGATGTGGGTGCGGCGGCGCCAGTTCGGCGGCGTCCTCGACACAGACGATGCGTTCGTGACCGGCAACGGCACCGAGCGCCGCGGCCAACAAGGTGGTCTTGCCACAACCTGTGCCGCCCGAGATCAGAAACGCCAGCCGGGCCCGGATGACGGCGCGCACGAGGTCGGCTGCCTGCGGAGGAATAGCCCCGGATCGGGTGAGGGTGTCGAGATTCTGAGTGGCGGGCCGCAATACTCGCAGCGAAAGACAGGTCCCCGCCGCAGCGATCGGCGGCAGGACTGCGTGCAGACGCACGGTGAACGGTCCGACGCCGGTGAGCTGACCGTCCACCCATGGCTGCGCCTCGTCGAGTCGGCGCCCCGCCAGCAGCGCCAACCGCTGGGCCAACCGGCGGACCGCCCCTTCGTCAGGGAAACGCACTGTGCTGCGGTGCAATCCGCTGCCGTCATCCACCCACACCGCATCAGGTGCGGTGACGAGGACATCTGTGGTGGTCGGCGCACACAGCAGCGGTTCAAGGACGCCGGCACCGGTCAGTTCGGTCTCCAGGAGCCGCAGGTTGCTCAGAACCTCGGTGTCGCCGAGCAGGCCGCCGGACTCGGCCCGGATCGCCGCGGCGACCACCAGCGGACTGAGCGCGCCCGGGCTCGACGCCGACGTTTCGGCGACCAGCCGCTCGCGCACCCGGTCGATCAGTGAGACGCTCATGCCGCCTCCTGCGCGGGGTGTCCGGCCAGCACGGACAGCACTCGCCGCGCCGCCACGCCCAACGGGGAGCGTGGCCGGACCCGCAAGCCGCCGCGTTCCAAGAGCTCGGCGATGCCGGCCTGGGGTCGCATCGCGGCCAGCAGCGGCAAGTCGACGATGCGGGCCACCTCGGCCGCCCGCAACCCGCCAGGCGACGGGCCGCGCACCACCACACCTGCATTCGGGTTACAGGCCAGCACCCACGGCCGCGCGGCCGCCGCCGCGGTACACGAACGCACATCGGCAGGGGTCACCAGGACCACCAGATCGGCTGCGTCCAAAGCAGTTTCGGCTGCGTCGGTGGCGCGCCGGGGCACATCGCACACGACCGTCACGCCGCCACGGCAGCCCGCATCGATGACCGCGCCCAGCGGCCCGGCCTCGATATCGCTGCCCGAACGCCCGCTGGAGAGGACGCTGACCCCGTCACGGCGGGGCAGCGCGTCGCGCAGCGCCGGATAGCCCAACCGGCCGCCCTGCAGCGCCAGGTCGGGCCAGCGCAGGCCGGCCAGGTCCTCACTGCCCGCCACCAGGTCGATCCCTCCACTCCACGGGTCGGCCTCGACGAGCAATGAGGTGGGCGCCGTTTGCGCCAGTGCCACCGCGAACACCGACGCTCCGGCGCCTCCACGTGCTCCCACCACTGCCACCACCGGACCGCGCCCGGCATCGTCCCGGCATGAGGCTTCGGAGAGGGCCGCGACCAGGTCGGCGTCCTGGGCGGGAAGGGTCACGACGTGTTGCGCGCCGACCGAGATCGCTGCCTGCCAGTCGTCGGGCCGAGGGGCGTCGCGACCGATCAGGATGACCCGAGAGCGACGGGGCAGCCCGCGGGCGGCGCATCGCTGTGCGGCCGGCGCATCGAGCAACACCGCGGCCGCCGCCGTCCAGACCTTCTTTCCGGAGGGTTCGTCGACGAGGACGAGTCCGACGCCGGCAGCGGCGGCGACCCGGGACACGTCGTCACGCAGCAGGGGGTCCCCGATGAGGGCCAGCACGGTGCCGGGCGGGTTGATCGAGGTGTTCGAGTCGGCCATATGCCCACCTTGCGGGCAACCACACGGCGGGCACCATCACCAATTCACGGATTGTGGATGAAGTCGGGCCTGTGGATCGATCCGCGGCAGAACAGCAGGAAAGCGGGGCCGGGCGCCAGACTGAAAATACGGTTCCGCTACCAATGGGCTCAGCGGCGGAAGATTCCTACCCCAGAAAAAGGACGACCCCCGCCAGGGGGGGAGGAGGCGGAGGTCGTCGTGTATCAGCCCCGGGGGGTCGGGCTGATACACCCTCGGCATAAGCCGAGTAATGCTCACTATACACACGGAACTGCCAAAACACGCAAGAGACACCGCTGTGGGCTACCAAACAAGATCCGGGCATCGCGTCCGGAAGAATATGTCTTGAACTGCCATTTTACGTCGCCGGTCGAATAACGCGGCGCACGTGCCTCTATGCTGGCGCTGTGACCGCATCCGATCGGGCTGCCGGGGAATCGATCGCACAGCAATCCGGGCCGCACGACCTTCGGCCAGTGCGCACCGCGGCCTTCTTCGACCTCGACAAGACCGTCATCGCCAAGTCGAGCACGCTTGCTTTCAGCAAACCGTTCTTCGATCAGGGCCTACTCAATCGGCGAACGGTCCTCAAGTCGACATATGCCCAATTTCTGTTCCTGATGTCGGGCGCCGACCACGACCAGATGGACCGCATGCGCAGCTACATCACCAACATGTGCACGGGCTGGGATGTCGAACAGGTCAAATCGATCGTCGGCGAGACCCTGCACGACATCGTCGACCCGCTGGTGTTCGCGGAGGCGGCCGAGCTGATCGCCGACCACAAGCTGTGCGGCCGCGATGTCGTGGTGGTGTCGGCGTCGGGCGAGGAGATCGTCGCGCCGATCGCCCGGGCGCTGGGCGCCACCCACGCCATGGCCACCCGGATGGTCGTCGAAGAGGGGCGCTACACCGGGGAGATCGCGTTCTACTGCTACGGCGAGGGCAAGGTCGAGGCGATCCGCGCGCTGGCCGCGCGCGAGGGCTACGCCCTGGACCACTGCTACGCCTATTCGGATTCGGTCACCGACATCCCGATGCTCGAGTCCGTCGGGCATCCCACCGCGGTCAATCCGGACCGGGGGCTCCGCAAGGAGGCCGCTTCGCGCGGCTGGCCGGTGCTGACCTTCACCAGGCCGGTGTCCTTGCGTGACCGCATCCCGGCGCCGTCCGGGGCCGCGGTGGCGACCACTGCGGCTGTTGGGATCAGCGCCCTGGCGGCCGGCGCACTGACGTATTCGATGTTGCGACGTTTCACGTCATGACTTACCGCATGCGGTAGCTGAAACCCCGGCGTAACGATCAGAAGTCGGGTGCATTTCACCCTTGCTGTGACCGTGGTCACGTAGTACAAAGGAACCACGGAAGCTTGGATGAGGCCAAGGTCTAGCCGGAAGAGAAGGCTAAATCTCCCGAACCGAGCTCCCCAGCACGGGTCCCGGCACCCACGCGGAGCACATGCCGCGGAATAGGCAAAAGTGTTGCGGGCCTGCGTGATTGCGAGGAGCGGACGGCCACGACGGCCCTTTGGGTAGGGTTGCAGCCGAAGCGCATCGCAAGGACGCCGAGGCCACCCACGCAACCCATCTGGCACGCTTGGTAACCGGAATCCGTGCTAGCGGGCGGCGAGCCGAAACACCGTTTCGGACCGTCGCCCGCTTTCGTTTGCTGAGAGCACCTAGGAGTGGAGCGTCAGCCCGCCGCTGACTGGGCGATCTGCAGCGCCTCCCGCGCGCCGCCCTTCAGCGCCTCACTACTGAGCAGCAGCCATGCGGTCAGCCCGTCGGGCGTACCCGAGGCGAATCCCCGTGCGGCAGCCCGGTACTCCCCCGACTTGCGCATCCAATGCACTTCGGGAACCCCGAGTCCGTGCGGGTCCAACCCACTGGCGATCGTCACCAGTCGCGAGACTGCGCGGGCCACCACACCGTCGGCGGTACCGAACGGAGCCAGGCTGAGTAGTTCGCCGTGGGCGACGGCGGCCAGCACGGGGCCGGGCACCTTGGAGCCGCCGACCACGATCCCGGTCAGCAGCTCGAGACGACGTCCGACGTCGGGGTCCGCGCGTGGCCGGCCCAGGTGTTCGTCGTCGGTGAGGTCCGCGGCCGCCAACGCGTGCAGGCGGGCGAGTGCCTGCATCGGAGCTCGCTGCCACACACCGACCAGTGCGGTGGCGCCGCCCTCGAGAGCCTCCGCGACCCGGATGGCGCCGGCGGTCACCGGATCGGGTTCACCGTCGGCGGAGAGCTGGATGGCACCACCGTCGAGCACCGCCGAGGCCCGCGCCGCCCGCAGAGCCGCCTCAGCCGCGGTCTGCGGCCAACCGCGCAGATTGAATTTGTGGCGATGCGCCCGGCCCAGGGCCTCACGCGCCTCGTCGCTGGCCGCGGAAACACCGGGCAGGTCGACCAGCGGTGCGAGTGGATCGGTCATACGCGAAACGCTAGCCGACCGCTGAACGCCATCTCGTCGACCGTTGGGCGCAGAACGGCCACCGCCCGGCAACCGCCTTGTGAGGTCCCAACGTCACTGCAACGTTCGGTGACTAGGCTCACACTCATGTCAAACGCGCCAGCGACGTCTACTGATGTTCCGTCAGCCTATCCGCCGCCTGCCGATTTCGCGGCCAACGCCAACGCGACAGGCGAGTTGTACGCCGAGGCCGAGAAAGACCGGCTGGCGTTCTGGGCCGCCCAGGCCGAGCGGCTGACATGGCAGACCCCGTTCAGCGAGGTACTCGACTGGTCGGAGGCACCGTTCGCGAAGTGGTTCGTCGGCGGCAAGCTCAATGTCGCCTACAACTGCGTCGACCGTCACGTCGAGGCCGGCAACGGCGACCGGGTCGCGATCCACTGGGAGGGTGAGCCCGTCGGTGACGCCCGCGACATCACCTACGCCGAGCTCAAGGATGAAGTCAGCAAGGCGGCCAATGCGCTGACCGCGCTGGGGTTGACCGCCGGCGACCGCGTCGCCATCTACATGCCGATGGTCCCCGAGGCCATCGTGGCGATGCTGGCCTGCGCGCGCCTGGGCGCCATGCACAGTGTTGTCTTCGCCGGGTTCTCAGCGTCGGCTCTCAAGGCGCGGGTCGAGGACGCGCAGGCCAAGCTCGTCATCACCACCGACGGGCAGTATCGGCGCGGCAAGGCCGCCTCACTCAAAGACGCCGTCGACGAGGCCGTCTCGGATCAGCCGTCGGTCGAGCACGTACTGGTGGTGCGCCGCACCGGCATTGATGTCAACTGGACCGACGGCCGAGATCTGTGGTGGCACGAGACCGTCGACAGCGCGTCGACCGACCACACTCCGGAAGCCTTCGACTCCGAGCATCCACTGTTCCTGCTGTACACCTCGGGGACCACGGGCAAGCCAAAGGGCATCGTGCACACCTCGGGCGGTTACCTGACCCAGGCGGCGTACACGCATTACAACGTCTTCGACCTCAAGCCCGAGACCGACGTGTATTGGTGCACCGCAGATATCGGCTGGGTGACCGGCCACACCTACATCACCTACGGCCCGCTGGCCAACGGCGCGACCCAGGTGGTCTACGAGGGAACCCCCACCTCACCGACCGAGCACCGCCATTTCGAGATCATCGAAAAGTACGGTGTCACGATCTATTACACCGCGCCCACGCTGATCCGCACCTTCATGAAACTGGGCCGCCAGATCCCGTCGGCGCACAACCTGTCGAGCCTGCGGCTGCTGGGTTCTGTGGGCGAGCCGATCAACCCCGAGGCCTGGCGCTGGTACCGGGAAGTCATCGGCGCCAACAAGACTCCCGTTGTGGATACGTGGTGGCAGACCGAAACAGGGGCGATCATGATCTCCCCGCTGCCCGGTGTCACCGAGGCCAAACCCGGCTCGGCGATGACCCCGCTGCCCGGCATCTCGGCCAAGATCGTCGACGACGAGGGCAACGATCTGGTGCCCGGCGCCGACGAAGCCGAACACGTCACCGGCTATCTGGTGCTCGACAAGCCGTGGCCGTCGATGCTGCGCGGCATCTGGGGTGACCCGCAGCGGTTCAAGGACACCTACTGGTCGCGCTTCGCCGAGCAGGGCTGGTACTTCGCCGGTGACGGCGCCCGCTATGACGCGCAGGGCAACATCTGGGTGCTCGGACGCATCGATGACGTCATGAACATCTCCGGGCACCGCATCTCGACCGCTGAGGTGGAGTCGGCCCTGGTCGGCCATTCCGGGGTGGCCGAGGCCGCCGTCGTCGGCGCCAGCGACGACACCACCGGGCAGGCGATCTGCGCGTTCGTCATCCTCAAGGCCTCCGCGCACGGCGGGGCCGACACCATGATCGAGGAACTGCGCGCCCAGGTGGCCACCGAGATCTCCCCGATCGCCAAGCCCCGCGAGATCCATGTGGTGCCCGAGCTGCCCAAGACCCGCAGCGGCAAGATCATGCGCCGTCTGTTGCGCGATGTGGCCGAGGGCCGCGAGCTCGGCGACACCTCGACCCTGGTCGACCCCAGCGTCTTCGAGGCCATCCGCGCCAGCAAGTAGTTCCGCCGAGCAGACGCGGACTCGCACGAAAACCGGCCTGACGGTGTGAGTCTGTGTCTGCTCGCGATGAAGGATCAACCGATCGGGACGAAACCCGTTCCCGGTCGGTTCTTGGCGGTGATGTCAGCCAACTGCGTGTTGAACGACATCGTCACCGCCGGCGTATGTAGGGGCACGAACTGCACCACGCAGGTCGGCAGGTCGTCGGAGTAGGCGCCGTGGATCATGCCGACGAGCCGGTTGTTGACGGTGACCGGCGCGCCCGAGTCGCCGGGCTGTCCGCACACCTGGTTGACGATGGTGCCCGGATCCTTGCCCGGCCCCCATGTGACGCCACACGAATAGCCCGTGGTGCGACCGAGCTTGCAGGCCACGTCACCGAACGCCGGATCGGGACCCAGGCCGTCGATCTGGAAGCCGTTCACGTTTTTGGTCGGAGTCACCTTCGCCGGATCGAACTGGATGACGGCATAGTCGAGCAGGTCGTTGCCGGCCACCATCGTGCCCACCACGCCTGCGCCGTTGGCGCCCTCCGCCGACACCACAGCGCCTGGACCACCGCAGTGGGCCGAGGTGAAACCGATGAGGCGGCCGGCGTTGTCGTGTCCGATGGTGGTGAGCGTGCAGAACGACTCGCCGTTCACCACGATGCCCGAGCCGCCGCCCAACACCACCGGTGGATCAGCGTGGGCAATCGCCGGCGTGAAGATGGCAACGAGGGCCATGATCGGCGCACCAATCAGCGATTGCCAGCGGTGCCTGCTCGTCAAATGTCCTCCGATCGACGCGCCCGACCCGCGCAACTCAAGATTGCGCTCAGTCTACTAAGACTGTGATGTCGGCCGGGATCGTTAACGGCTTCGCCGCATGGCAACATGAACGCCATGAGCACAGGCGACCGCAGGGACGGCGTTCCGACGACGGTGACCTCGATTCCGCTCGTGGACCCGCATGCCCCCAAGCCCGACCCGTCGATCGGTGACCTGGTCAAGGATGCGACCGCGCAGGTTTCCACCCTGCTGCGCGCCGAGGTGGAACTGGCCAAGGCCGAGATCACCCGGGATGTGAAGAAGGGCCTGACCGGCAGCGTGTTCTTCATCGCCGCGCTGGTGGTCCTGTTCTACTCGACCTTCTTTTTCTTCTTCTTCCTGGCCGAGCTGCTCGACACCTGGATCTGGCGTTGGGTGGCCTTCCTGATCGTGTTCGGCCTCATGGTGCTGACCACCGGGGCGCTGGCGCTGTTCGGCTTCCTGAAGGTGCGACGGATCAAGGGCCCACAGCAGACCATCGAATCGGTCAAGGAGACACGCGAGGCGTTGACGCCCGGCCACGACAAGGTCGCGGTGCCCGCTCTCCAGACCCGGCCGGCCACCGACCCGTCGGGCTGGTAGTGCCCCCACCCGACCCGTCGATCGCCAGGATCGATGGGCCATGGCGGCATCTGCAGGTGCACGCCAACGGGATTCGCTTCCATGTCGTGGAGGGCGAGAGCTCGCAGCCCGACCGTGTGAGAGGGGGCGAGAGCTCGCAGCCCGACCGCCCGCTGGTCATCCTGTTGCACGGGTTCGGCTCGTTCTGGTGGTCGTGGCGTCACCAGCTCACCGGACTGACCGGCGCCCGGGTCGTGGCGGTGGACCTCCGCGGCTACGGCGACAGCGACAAACCACCGCGCGGTTACGACGGCTGGACCCTGGCCGGGGACACCGCCGGGCTGGTACGCGCGCTGGGACACAAGTCCGCCACCCTCGTCGGGCACGCCGACGGCGGCTTGGTGTGCTGGGCGACGGCAGTGCTGCATCCGCGTGCGGTCGACGCGATCGCTCTCGTCAGCTCACCGCATCCGGTGGCGCTGAGGGCCTCCACGTTGACCCGTCGCGATCAGGGCCGCGCCCTGTTGCCGTCGATGCTGCGCTACCAGCTGCCGGTGTGGCCGGAACATCACCTGACCCGGCACGACGGCGCCGAGTTGGAGCGTGTGGTCCGCAGCCGGGCCGGGGCCAAATGGCAGGCCGGCGAAGACTTCTCCCGCACCATGGGTCATCTGCGTCAGGCCATCCAGATTCCGGGTGCAGCGCACTGCGCATTGGAATACCAGCGGTGGGCGGTGCGCAGCCAGCTGCGCGGCGAGGGCCTGAGGTTCATGCGCTCGATGAAGCGCCCGATCGGCGTCCCGGTTCTGCACATGCGCGGTGACGCCGACCCGTACGTCCTCGCCGACCCGGTGCACCGGACCCAGCGTTACGCACCGCACGGCCGCTACGTATCGATCACGGGTGCAGGGCATTTCGGCCACGAAGAACAGCCTGAGGCAGTCAACGAACAGCTGCGCCGGTTCTTGGCGCAGCTGTACGCGAACTGATCAGGAGTTGATGCACGTCCCGGTGGCGACCCGCTGAGTGTTGCCGATCTGGGCCAGCTGGTGCTCGACTTCCTTGGCCGTCAGCACAAACCCGGTGTCTGCGTCGTCGACTGCCGCACCGAACACCACGCCGAGCACCTTGCCGGCCCGGTTGATCATCGGCCCGCCCGAATTGCCTTGCCGCACCGTGCCCCTGACCGTGTAGACCTCGCGGGTGACGGTGGTGGTCCGGTAAATGTCGGGACCGTTGAGTTCGATGATCTCGCGCACGCGGGCCGGGGTGGCCAGGAAGTCACCACCACCGGGGTAACCCATCACGACGGCATCGGTGCCCTTGGGAGCCGGTTGTTCGGCGAACTGAAGCGGAGTGATCGGCAGGTCCGGGACGTCGAGGATCGAGATGTCGGCGTTGGGGTCGTAGGACACCACGCCCGCGTCATAGGTCTTGCCGTCGGCTTCGATGGTCACACTGTCGGCACCGGCCACCACGTGGGCATTCGACATCACCCGGTTGGGTGCGACCACGAATCCGCTGCCCTCCAGCACCTTCTGGCAGCTGGGCGCGACACCGCGGATCTTGACGACGCTGGCCCGGCTGGTCGTCACGATGGGATCGGTGGCCAGCGAGGCGTCCGGGGCGTCGACGTTGACGATCGGGGTACGGCCGAAGGGTTCGAGCACGTCGGGCAGGCCGGAGGTGTCCAGCAGGGCCGACAACCGGTTGGGCACCGAACGCATCCAGGTCGGGGTGTACTTGTCGACCTCGGTGAGGACGCGTGAATTCTTCACGGCCGCAGCCAGATTCGGTTGATCGGATGAGGTCAGCAGGCTGCCCAGCAGCCAGGAGGCGACCAGGACCGCGACCAGCATCAGGCTCACTCCGACCGCGGAGTCCAACACCCGGAAGAACGGGTTGCGGATGGTGCCGCGCACGGCACGGCCGAGCACCACACCGGCGATCTCACCGATCACCACGAGCGCAAGGATCAGGAACAGCGTGGCGAACAGTTTGGTGCGGTCACCGCTGATGTGCGGGATCACGTGCGGGGCCAGCAGCACACCGGCCACCGCACCGAGCACCACACCGATGAAGGACAGCAGGGAGCCGAGCGCGCCGGAACGCCAGCCTGAGATGGCTGCGACGAACCCGATGCCGAGGATTGCGAAATCGAGCCAGACCGAAGGTGTCATCTATATCCACTTCAACATGAGGCTTCACCGTAACCGTTGTCATGCCCGACGAGGGCCATTGCGTCATCGAGTCCGCGGACGTCCTCGGTGTTCCAGGGCTCGGCCCAGCCCGCGACATCGAGGATCGCCGAGATGACCTGGCCGGTGAAACCCCACACCAGCATCTCGTTGAGCAGGAATGCCGGCCCGGCGAATCGGCTGGTGTTGGCCTCTCGGTACACCATGAGCCGGTTCTCCGGGTTGATGAAGGCCCGCAGCGGAACCCGTGCCACGACCGCGGTCTCGGATTCGTCGACGACGGCTACCGGCCCGGGATCGGGCGAATACGCCAGCACCGGGACCACGTGGAATCCCGACGGTGGGATGAACATCTTCTCCAGGGTGGCCAGCGGGTACAACCGGCTGGTGTCGATGCCGGTCTCCTCCCACGCCTCCCGGAAGGCCGTGCCGACCGGGCCCTCGTCGCCGGGATCGGTGGCGCCGCCCGGGAATGCGGCCTGGCCGGCGTGGTGGCGCAGCGTGGAGGCGCGGACCGTCACCAGCAGATCGGCATCCTCGGGCAGATGCGGGGGCGCTCCTTCGCGTGGTCCCGAGAACAGCACCAGCACCGCGGCGTCGCGCAGCGCGCCGGCCTCGGCGGCTTGATTGTTGGCTTCGACGATGCCGGCCAGCACCTCGGGCGGGACCCGGCGGCGGTAGGCGTCCGGCACCCGGTCGAGGTTGTCCACCAGCGGCTTGAGCCAGGCCGGGGCGGCATCCGGGAACAGCCCGTCGCGCGTCGATCTCACTCCGGGTGCTCCTATCGGCTAGAGCGGATCTTCTCGTCGACCGCCGCCGCGATCTCGTCGGCGCTGACGAAGGAGCGGGGCAGGGTCCCGGCCACGCTACCGTCCGGGCGCAGTACCACCGTCGCAGGCATGACGTTGGGCACCTTGAGCGCGGCCGCGATCAGTCGCCGACCATCCTGCAGCGTCGGCAGCCGCACTCCGAGTTCGGCGAGGCGGACCAATGCCGCCGTCTCGTTCTCGTCCTGGTGCACCGTCAGCACCAGCACGTCGTCCCCGACCCGGCGCTGGTATTCGGCCATCGCGGGCAGCTCGTCGGCGCACGGTCCGCACCAGTAGGCCCACAGGTTGAGCACCACGGTCCGGCCTGCGAGTGCCGACGCCACGTCGACGGGCTTCCCGTCACCGGCGCAGTCCAGGGTGATGCCGCCCAGCAACCCAGAATCAGGAGCACCCGCGTCCTCCTTGTCTTCTCTGGGTCCGGGACATGGCGGAAGATCGGCACGGGCCCGGGGTCCGGCCAGGGCCTCGGGGGTGTCGGCGTCACGGTGGTCACGGGAGCTGGACTGCTGCCCGGCGCCGGCCTGCGGCGCCGGCTCGTCGCGCAACTCCATCCAGAACGCGGTACCCAGCGCCACCAGAACCACCAAGACCACCACGGTCCAGCGGGTCGAAACGCTCACGGAGTGCTCATCGCGGCGTTCACAGCCCGGCCAGCGCCAGCAGATGCTCGGTCTCCGGGCCCTTCACCAGCGCTGCAGCGGTCTCCGGATCCGTGGGTCCGAGCCCGAACGACGGACAATCCTTGGCCAGCACACATACCCCGCAGGCGGGCTTGCGGGCGTGGCAGACCCGGCGGCCGTGGAAGATCACCCGGTGGCTGAGCAAGGTCCATTCCTTGCGTTCGATGAGCTCACCGATCGCGAACTCGACCTTGACCGGGTCCTCCTCGGTGGTCCAGCGCCAGCGCCGCACCAGTCGCCCGAAGTGGGTGTCCACGGTGATCCCCGGGATGTCGAACGCGTTGCCCAGGATGACGTTGGCGGTCTTGCGTCCGACGCCGGGCAGGGTCACCAGGTCCTCGATGGTGTCGGGTACCTCTCCGTCGAACCGGGTCACCAGCTCCTGACCGAGCCGGATCAGCGAGTTGGTCTTGTTCCGATAGAACCCGGTCGGCCGGATCAGCTCCTCCATCTCGGTGCGGTCGGCCTGCGCGTAGTCCAGCGCCGTGCGGTATTTGAGGAACAGCGCGGGCGTCGTCAGGTTCACCCGCTTGTCGGTGCTCTGTGCCGACAAGATGGTCGCGACGGTGAGCTCCAGGGGATTGGTGAAGTCGAGCTCGCAGTAGACATGTGGAAACGCCCGGGCCAGTTCACGATTCATCCGTCGAGCCCGACGTACCAGCCCCAGGTGGGTTTCGGCGTCCCACTTCTTGGACCGGCGCGTTTTCCCTGTTGAAGCGGCAGCCGCAGTCACGTCAGTCAGCGTACTGAGGTCGCCGGACATTCTCCTGTGCGGACCGGTGATCATTCGTGACCCCACTGAGACCTACGCCGTGTTAACTACTGCCTTGTGTCGTGGTTGCTGGTAGCGCTCACCCCGGGGTTGCTCATGCTGGCGGCGTTCGGGCTCGAGCGGCTCGAAGCGGGTTTGGCCCGTGAACCGGCCCCGGCGGCCCCCGCCCCGCGGGTCAAGCCGGTGACCATCGACCTCGAGAGCGAGCGTTTGCCGACGCGCTACTACGAACCGCAGGCCATAAATACTGGGTTTCCTGCGTCTCGACCTGTCAATCGTGTGTAGCGTGGGCTAGTCGCGAAACCGCGTACCTCTAGACTGAGCAGGAAGTATCAGTAAGAGGACAACACACTTAATAGCTTAAGGGGCAACGTGGACGAGATCCTGGCCAGGGCCGGAATCTTCCAGGGCGTCGAACCGACCGCCGTATCGGCGCTGACGAAGCAGTTGCAGCCCGTCGACTTCCCGCGCGGGCATACAGTCTTCGCCGAGGGCGAGCCCGGCGACCGCCTGTACATCATCATCTCCGGCAAGGTGAAGATCGGCCGGCGTTCGCCGGACGGTCGTGAGAACCTGCTGACCATCATGGGTCCGTCGGACATGTTCGGCGAGCTGTCGATCTTCGACCCGGGGCCCCGTACCTCGAGCGCCACCACCATCACCGAGGTGCGCGCGGTGTCGATGGACCGTGACGCACTGCGCGCGTGGATCGCCGACCGTCCCGAGATCGCCGAGCAGCTGCTGCGCGTGCTCGCCCGCCGTCTGCGTCGCACCAATAACAACTTGGCCGACCTCATCTTCACCGACGTGCCCGGCCGCGTGGCCAAGCAGCTGCTGCAGCTGGCCCAGCGGTTCGGAACGCAGGAGGGCGGGGCGCTGCGCGTCACGCACGACCTGACCCAGGAAGAGATCGCCCAGCTCGTCGGCGCATCCCGCGAGACCGTCAACAAGGCACTGGCCGACTTCGCCCACCGCGGGTGGATCAGGCTGGAGGGCAAGAGCGTCTTGATCTCCGACAGCGAGCGCCTCGCCAGGCGCGCCCGCTAGCTTCTCTTTTCCGCGAAACGGTATTCCGGCAGCATTTGTTCGAGTAACAAGCTGCTGGAATGCCGTTTCGGCGTTCAGTCAGCTTCGCAGGTAATCCAACTGGGCCTGCACCGACTTCTCCGCGGCATCCCAGAGTTTCTGGTCGACATCGGTGTAGACGTGCTCGACGACCATGCGGGCCGAGGCATCCTCACCGAGTTCCCGTAGTGCTGCCCGAATCTGATCCAGCCGCTCCTCGCGGTGGGTCAGGTACATCGCTGTCACCGCTTGGAGATCGGGAAGGTCGGGTCCGTGTCCGGGGAGTACCGTGCGGGCGCCCAGGCCTTGCAGGCGCCGCAGGGATTCCAGATAGTCACGCAGGCTGCCGTCCTCGGTGTCGATGACGGTGGTGCCGCGCCCAAGCACGGTGTCGGCGGTCAATACCGCGTCCTCGAGCACGAACGACAGTGAATCCACGGTGTGCCCGGGGGTGGCCATCACCTTGATCCGCAGCCCGGCCGCATCGATCACTTCACCGTCGGTCAGCGGGCCACCCAGGCCGCGAAGGAAACCGCTGCCGACGGAACGGACGGTGGCGCCCGTCAACTCGACCAGCTTGTCGATGCCGCCGGTGTGGTCCTCGTGCTTGTGACTGATCAACACCAACGGGACGGTGCCCAATTCGGCGATTCGGGCGATGTGGGCCTCATCGTCGGGGCCGGGATCGACGACGACCATCTCGTCGCTGCCCGGGCCGCGCAGCACCCAGGTGTTGGTGCCCTCCAACGTCATCAGGCCGGGGTTGTCGCACAGGAGTACGGAGGCCGATTGGGTGACAGGCCGCAGCAGCCCGTAAGCCGGGTGCTGCAGATCAGACCCAGCCGTCACGCGACCTCTACGGTGATTTCGACTTCGACCGGCGCATTACGCGGCAGCTCCGACACGCCGACGGCCGACCGTGCGTGCGCGCCCGCCTCGCCGAAGATCTCACCGAAAAGCTCAGAGGCGCCGTTGACGACGCCGGGCTGTCCGTTGAAGCCGGGCGCGGAGGCGACGAAACCGACCACCTTGACGATCTTGACGACGGAGTCGATGCCGACGAGCGCGTGCACTGCGGCCAGCGCGTTGAGGCCGCAGATCCGGGCCAGCTCCTTGCCCTGCTCGGGACTGACCTCGGCGCCCACCTTGCCGGTGGCCTGCAGTTCACCGGCCTGGATAGGCAACTGACCAGCGGTATAGACCAGGTTGCCGGTCCGCACGGCGGGCACGTAGGCGGCCAGCGGGGCCACCACGTCGGGCAGTTCGATGCCGAGCTCGGTCAGCCGGGCGCTGACGCTCATTTGGGCCGCTTCAGGTAGGCGACATGCTGCTCGCCGGTCGGGCCGGGAAGCACCGAGACGAGCTCCCAGCCGTCCTGTCCCCACTGGTCGAGAATCTGTTTGGTGGCATGGGTCAACAACGGGACCGTGGCGTATTCCCATTTGGTCGCTTCGCTCATGGGCCGAGCTTATCGGTCGGACACACAGGCTTGGTTAGCATGCACTGGTGGCAACCACTGAGAGCGGCGCCAAACATGTCGGCTGGCCGTCGCGGCTGACCAAGGCCCGACTGCATTTCGTAACGGGCAAGGGCGGCACCGGCAAGTCCACCGTCGCTGCGGCGCTGGCTTTGGCCCTGGCCGCCGGCGGCCGCAAGGTGCTGCTAGTCGAGGTCGAGGAGCGCCAGGGCATCGCGCAGCTGTTCGACGTGCCACCGCTGCCGTACGAGGAGGTCAAGGTCGCCACGGCCGATGGGGGCGGTCAGGTCAACGCGCTCGCCATCGACATCGAGGCCGCATTCCTGGAATACCTCGACATGTTCTACAACCTCGGCCTGGCCGGCCGGGCGATGCGCCGCATCGGGGCCATCGAGTTCGCCACCACCATCGCGCCCGGTCTGCGTGACGTGCTGCTCACCGGCAAGATCAAAGAGATCGTGACGCGCACGTCCAAGGACGCCAAGGGCAAGCGCGGCGTGTACGACGCCGTGGTGGTGGATTCCCCTCCCACAGGCCGTATTTCGCGGTTCCTGGACGTCACCAAGGCGGTCTCCGACCTGGCCAAGGGTGGGCCGGTGCACTCGCAGGCCGACGGTGTGGTCAAGCTGTTGCACTCCGAGCAGACCGCCATTCATCTGGTGACGCTGTTGGAGGCACTCCCGATCCAGGAGACGCTTGAGGCGATCGAGGAGCTGACCGAGATGGGGCTGCCGATCGGGAGCGTCATCGTCAACCGCAACATCCCGGCGTACCTGCCGACCGAGGATCTGGCCAAGGCCGCCGAGGGCGACATCGACGCCGACGCGGTCCGTGCCGGCCTGAACAAGGCCGGAATCACGTTGGCGGACAATGATTTCGCAGGCCTGCTCACCGAGTCGATCCAGCACGCCACCCGGATCGCGGCTCGCGCGGAGAGCGCCGAACAGCTCGACGCCATCGACGTACCCCGCCTCGAACTGCCCGCGCTGGCCGACGGCGTGGACCTGGGGAGCCTGTATGAACTCGCCGAAGCACTCGAACAGCAGGGGGTCCGATAGTGAGTGCCAAACCGCCCACCCTTGACATGCACGCGATCCTGTCCGACACCGCCAACCGCGTCGTAGTCTGTTGCGGCGCAGGCGGAGTCGGCAAGACCACTACCGCGGCCGCGATGGCGCTGCGGGCGGCTGAATACGGCCGCACCGTCGTGGTGCTCACCATCGACCCGGCCAAGCGACTGGCCCAGGCGTTGGGCATCAAGGATCTGGGCAACACCCCGCAGCGAGTACCGCTGGCGCCCGAGGTGACCGGTGAGCTGCACGCGATGATGCTGGACATGCGCCGCACGTTCGACGAGATGGTGGTGCAGTACTCCGGATCCGACCGCGCCGACGCCATTCTGGAGAACCAGTTCTACCAAACCGTGGCGACGTCGCTCGCGGGCACGCAGGAGTACATGGCGATGGAGAAGCTCGGCCAGCTGCTGGCCGAGGACAAGTGGGATCTGGTGGTGGTGGACACCCCGCCGTCGCGCAATGCGCTGGACTTCCTCGACGCGCCGAAGCGGTTGGGCAGCTTCATGGACAGCCGGCTGTGGCGGATGCTGCTGGCGCCGGGCCGCGGCATCGGGCGGCTGGTCACCGGCGCCGTCGGGCTGGCGATGAAGGCCCTGTCCACCGTACTGGGCTCGCAAATGCTTTCCGATGCAGCAGGTTTCGTGCAGTCACTGGACGCCACGTTCGGCGGGTTCCGGGAGAAGGCCGACCGCACCTACGAATTGCTCAAGCGCCGCGGCACCCAGTTCGTGGTGGTGTCGGCGGCCGAGCCCGATGCGTTGCGCGAGGCCTCGTTCTTCGTCGACCGGCTGTCGAACGAGCACATGCCGCTGGCCGGGCTGATCCTCAACCGCACCCATCCCACGCTGTGCGATCTGCATGCCGAGAAGGCCGAGGAAGCCGCTGACGAGTTGGCGGCCGACGATCCGGATTCGCTGGCCGCGGCCGTGCTGCGCATCCATGCCGACCGGGCACACACCGCCAAGCGCGAGGTCCGTCTGCTGTCCCGGTTCACCGGCGCCAACCCGCATGTGGCGATCGTCGGCGTGCCGTCGCTGCCGTTCGATGTGTCAGATCTCGACGCGCTGCGCGCGATCGCCGATCAGATCACCGGAGAGGCGGCCGACGCCGCCTGACCGGCGTTCTCCAGATAACGACGGATTTCGCTGCCCAGCATTCCCATCGCCTCCAGGCATGGATCGCGGTGGTCCTCACCCCAGGCCCAGTTCGCCAGGACGGCGTAGCCCACCCGGCGTCCGCCGGCAGGGTGCCCGACGCATCCGATGTCGATGCGTGCATCGGAGATGGTCCCGGTCTTGTTCCAGAGTTCGAAGCCGGCGTCGGGCTCGGTGTGGGCCAGCGGGTCCAGGCCGAATGCCCGCACAGGTCATCGATCCGATGGTCCTGCTGCCGCAGCAGATAGAGGATGCCGGAATCCGCCACCCGGTCCGGTCCTCGGCGGTGGTGGCGACGACTTCTCGCAGGTTCACTCACTGCTGCTGATTACCATGTGCCACAACCGAATACACTACGGTCGGCTGCGTTCTGGCGCGCGCGGGCCGGATGAGCCCGCGTAGGTGCACCGAGGCTAGACCGCGCTGCGGTGGTGCTTGCGCTGGGCGGCGAAGAACTCGGCCCAGGAAATAACTTCGGGATGCTGCTTGAGCAGCGCACGACGCTGGCGTTCGGTCATCCCGCCCCAGACACCGAACTCGACGCGGTTGTCCAGTGCATCGGCACCGCATTCGAGGATCACGGGGCAGTGCCTGCAGATCACCGCGGCTTTGCGTTGTGCGGCGCCGCGGACGAACAACTCATCCGGGTCGGCCTGACGGCACCTGGCCTGGGACACCCAGGCGATCCGGGCTTCGCCCTCGCCTCGGTGGACCAAGTTGGCGGCTGGGGCGGAAGCGTTCGTCTTATCTGCGACAGTCCTTGTACCTGACACCAGCGATCCCTTCGTTCCAGCCATCTCCCCAGATGGCGGGCGTTGAACCTTCCGGTGTAGAACGCCATTGCGATCTACGCCACATTGCGCCAGCCTGTGTTACCTGGATCGCACTGTGTGTCCAAGCTAGGTGGTCAGAGGGTATTAACGCAACAGTTTGCGAACCACTTTTTTGGGACGGCCGTGCCGTCTGACCGGTGTTTGGGCACATTGCGGTATTTCTGCAGGCAAGCGCGATGTGTCGGTACGCCCCGCTCGCGGGCAACCGCCCTCAGCGAGATAGCTACTCTGTACCCATGCCGGAGCCGCCGACACGACCGCCCGCGCAGCCACCCCAAGCGGTCACCATCATCAAGCTCGCCTGGTGCTGCCTGCTGGCCAGCGTGCTCGCGGCCGCCTTCATGTTCCCTGTGGTGGGTGGAATCGGGCTGATGTCCAACCGGGCCTCCGACGTGGTGGCCAACGGTTCGGCCGCCCTGGTCGAGGGTGAGGTTCCCCAGGTCTCGACCATGGTCGACGCCAAGGGCAACACGATCGCCTGGCTGTATTCACAGCGCCGGTTCGAGGTGGCCAGCGATCAGATCGCCAACACCATGAAGCTCGCCCTCGTCTCGATCGAGGACAAGCGCTTCGCCGAGCACAACGGCGTGGACTGGCAGGGCACGCTGACCGGCCTGACGGGTTACATGCGGGGAGACTCCGACACCCGCGGTGGCTCGACCATCGAGCAGCAGTATGTGAAGAACTATCAGCTGCTCGTGGTGGCACAGACCGATGCCGAGCGCCGCGCCGCGATCGAAACCACACCGGCACGCAAATTGCGTGAGATCCGCATGGCGCTCACGCTGGACAAGACGTTCACCAAGCCCGAGATCCTGACCCGCTATCTGAACCTGGTCTCGTTCGGCAACGGTGCGTTCGGCGTTCAGGACGCGGCACAGACCTATTTCGGCGTCAACGCCTCCGAGCTCAACTGGCAGCAGGCCGCCCTGCTGGCCGGCATGGTGCAGTCCACCAGCGCGCTCGATCCGTACACCAATCCCGACGGCGCCCTGGCCCGGCGGAACCTGGTGCTGGACACCATGATCGACAACATCCCGCAGGAGGCCGAGGCGCTGCGGGCGGCCAAGCAGGAGCCGCTGGGCATCCTGCCGCAGCCCAACCAGTTGCCGCGCGGCTGCATCGCAGCCGGTGACCGGGCGTTCTTCTGCGACTACGCGCTGGAATACCTGGCCCGCGCGGGCCTGTCCAAGGAGCAGGTGGCCAAGGGTGGATACCTGATCAAGACCACGCTGGATCCCGACGTACAGATCCCGGTGAAATCCGCGGTCGACAGCGTCGCCAGCCCGACCGGTGACGGCGCCAGCGTCATGAGCGTCATCAAACCCGGCAAGGAATCCCATCCGGTCCTGGCGATGGCCAGCAATCGCACCTATGGCCTCAACACCGACGCGGGCGAGACGATGCAACCGCAGCCGTTCTCCCTCGTCGGTGACGGCGCCGGGTCGATCTTCAAGCTCTTCACCACCGCCGCGGCCATGGACATGGGGATGGGCATCAACACCCAGCTTCAGGTGCCCCGCTTCTTCCAGGCCAAGGGGCTGGGCAGCAGCGACACCCCTGGATGCCCGGCCGCCACCTGGTGTGTGAGCAACGTCGGCGGCACCAGCGGCAGCATGGACGTCACCAAGGCGCTGGCCACCTCGCCGAACACCGCCTTCGCCAAGCTCATCTCGCAGATCGGCGTGCAGCGCGCGGTCGACATGGCGGTGCGTCTGGGCCTGCGCTCCTACGCGATGCCCGGCACCGCCCGCGACTACGACCCCGAGAGCAACGAGAGCCTGGCCGACTTCGTCAAACGCCAGAACATCGGCTCCTTCACACTGGGTCCCATCGAGGTCAACGCACTCGAGCTCTCGAATGTCGCGGCGACCCTGGCCTCCGGCGGCACGTGGTGCCCGCCCAACCCGATCGCCCAGGTGATCGACCGCCGCGGCCAGGAGGTGTCGGTGACCACCGAGACCTGCGAGCAGGCGGTCCCCGAGGGCCTGGCCAACACCCTGGCCAACGCGATGAGCAAGGACGATCAAGCCGGCGGTACCGCCTCCGGCGCGGCCGGGTCGGTCGGCTGGGATCTGCCGATGTCGGGCAAGACCGGCACCACCGAGGCACACCGCTCGTCCGGGTTCCTGGGCTTCACCAATCAGTACGCCGCCGCGAACTACATCTACGACGACTCCACCAGCCCCGGCGAGCTGTGCTCGTTCCCGCTGCGCAAGTGCGGCGACGGGGACCTGTACGGCGGTAACGAGCCGGCCCGCACCTGGTTCACCGCGCTGAAGCCGATCGCCAACAACTTCGGTCCGGTGGTCATGCCACCGACCGATCCGCGTTACGTCGACGGCGGCCCCGGCTCGGTGGTGCCCACCGTGAACGGACTGGACGAGACGGCCGCGCGCCAGCGGCTCAAGGAGTCCGGATTCCAGGTGGCCGACGGCGCCGCCTCGGTCAACAGCAGCGCGCGGTACGGCACCGTTGTCGGCACCTCGCCGGCCGGGCAGACGATTCCTGGCTCGATCATCACGATCCAGGTCAGCAACGGGATCCCGCCGGCTCCGCCGCCGCCCCCAGTGGCGTTCCCGTTCCCGGGCGGGCCGCCGCCCGAGATCGGCCAGACAGTCGTCGAGATCCCGGGCCTGCCGCCCATCACCGTCCCGGTGCTCGGGCCTCCACCACCCCCGTGAGCATTGGTTCGCAGTAGGCTGGCGTGCATGTCAGTGAAGAAGGCAGCTGCCGTCACCGCCGGTTCGTTGGTAGCCGGGATCGGCTACGCGTCCCTGATCGAGCGCAACGCGTTCGTGCTGCGGGAAGCGACCATGCCGGTACTGGCCCCGGGCTCCTCGCCCCTTCGGGTGCTGCACCTGTCGGATCTACACATGCGCCCCAACCAGCGTCGCAAGCAGGCGTGGTTGCGGGATCTGGCGCGCCTCGAACCCGATTTGGTGGTCAACACCGGCGACAATCTGGCGCATCCGAAGGCCGTGCCCGCGGTGGTGCAGTCGCTGAGTGAACTGCTTTCGGCGCCTGGGCTGTTCGTGTTCGGCAGCAACGACTACTTCGCGCCGCGGCTGAAGAACCCGCTGAACTATCTGACCAACCCGGAGCATCGCTCGCACGGAGAGCCGCTGCCGTGGCAGGACCTGCGCGCGGCCTTCACCGAGCGCGGCTGGCTCGACATGACCCACATCCGTCGCGACGTCGAGGTGGCCGGGCTGCACATCGCGGTGGCCGGCGTCGACGATCCGCACCTCAAGCGCGACCGGTACGACACCATCGCCGGCCGGGCCAACGGCGCGGCCAACCTGACGCTGGGCCTTACGCACTCCCCCGAGCCTCGGGTGCTCGATCGTTTTGCCGCCGACGGCTACCAGCTGGTGCTGGCCGGGCACACCCACGGCGGGCAACTGTGCCTGCCGTTCTACGGGGCGCTGGTGACCAACTGCGAGCTCGACCGCTCGCGAGCCAAGGGCGCGTCCAAATGGGGCTCGCACATGCAGTTGCATGTGTCGGCGGGCATCGGCACGTCGCCGTTCGCGCCGATGCGGTTCTGCTGCCGCCCCGAGGCCACTCTGCTGACGCTCGTCGCGGCACCGACCGGCGGTGGGCATGTCGGGACCAGGGCCGGGCAATCCAGCCCGGCCGTCTCGGCCCGGTGAGCCAACCAGCCAGTACCGCGTCGCGTCCCCGGCCACGTCGGTGGGTCGACAACGCGGTGCGGCTGATCGAGGCGGATTCTCGCCGCAGCGCCGACACTCATCTGTTGCGCTACCCGCTGCCGGCGGCCTGGTCTCAGGACGTCGACGTGCAGCTGTATCTCAAGGACGAGTCCACCCACATCACCGGCAGCCTCAAACACCGGCTGGCCCGGTCGCTGTTCCTGTACGGGCTGTGCAACGGCTGGATCGGTGAGGGCACCACGATCATCGAGGCGTCCTCGGGGTCGACGGCGGTGTCCGAGGCGTACTTCGCGGCGCTGCTGGGCCTGCCGTTCATCGCGGTGGTGCCCGCCTCGACCAGTGGCTCGAAGATCGCGCTGATCGAAGCCCAAGGCGGCCGTTGCCATTTCGTGGCCGAGTCATCACAGGTGTACGCCGAGGCGCACCGGTTGGCCGAGGAGACCGGCGGGCACTATCTGGACCAGTTCACCAATGCCGAGCGGGCCACCGACTGGCGGGGCAACAACAACATCGCCGAGTCGATCTACGAGCAGATGCGGCTGGAACCCCATGCGGTCCCGGAGTGGATCGTGGTCGGAGCGGGCACCGGCGGCACGAGCGCGACGATCGGCCGCTACATCCGCTACCGCAGGCACGCCACGCAGCTATGTGTGGTCGACCCGGAGAATTCGGCGTTCTTCCCCGGCTATGCGCAGGGCCGCGACGACGTCGTCACGGGAGCGTCCTCACGTATCGAGGGCATCGGCAGGCCGCGGGTGGAGCCGTCGTTTCTGCCCGGCGTGGTCGATCGCATGATGGCTGTCCCCGACTGTGGGTCGGTGGCCGCGGCGCATCACGCCAGCCGGGTCCTCGGTCGCCGGGTGGGCCCGTCGACGGGAACCAATCTGTGGGGCGCGTTCGGCCTGCTGTCCGAGATGGTCGCGCACGGCCGCAGCGGATCGGTGGTGACCCTGCTGGCCGATAGCGGTGACCGCTACGCGGACACCTACTTCGATGCGGACTGGCTCAAGGCCCAGGGGTTGGACACCTCGGAGTCCGCGGCGGTGCTCTCGGAATTCGAGCGCTCGGGCAGCTGGGCCTGATCGGTCTCGGCCGTCACGAACAGCCACAGTGCTGCCAGGGCGAAGAACCCTAGGTAGATGAAGGCGCCGAGGACGGTCATGGGTCGTATAACGCCGCCGACGGGTGGTTCCTTCCCATCCCGCCCATCCCGCACCGCTGGTTCGCCGATTTCTACTCGTGGGTCGCGGTGCGTGGCCAACGATTCGCCGATTTCTACCTCAGGGTCGGCATCCACGCGAAGCACGACCCTGCGGTAGAAATCGGCGCACACACGACGGGCATCTGCGTACAGCTGGGCGTTTGGCTTTCGAGCTACCCGGTGCGATACGCTGTCGGAGCTTCACGCGGGGTGTGGCGCAGCTTGGTAGCGCGCTTCGTTCGGGACGAAGAGGTCGTGGGTTCGAATCCCGCCACCCCGACAGTGCAAGCAAGGCCCAGACCACAATTATCCGGTCTGGGCCTTGCTCTTTATCGGGTCAGAACCGGCTCACTCGTGCTGATGGCCTTTCTTGCCGTGGCCCTTGCCATTCCCATGTCCATTGCCATTGCCATTGCCGTCGCCGCCTTGATCCCATTCGTCTTCGGGCATGGTCGGCAAGAAAGTGGGCACGCTGGTGGCGGCCGGCACGGTCGGCTCCACAGACGTGGTGACCGGCGTGACGGGTGCGCGCTGCGGCGGCGGGTCGGAGACCAACAGGATGGCCGCCAGCGCCACACCGGCCAGCAGCCCCGCGGTCAGCAAGGCCATCTGAACGCGCGAACGCCGCGGCGGCGGCGGCGGTGGTAGCGGCAGCGACGGAGGCAGCAACAAGGTGGCGGGCCGGACCGGTGGCGCAGGCGGGGCCGGGTGAAGCGCGGCCCGCATCTGGGCGGCGTCGGCGAAGCGGTACGCCGCATCCCGCGACATCGCGCGTTCCACGACGTGGATCAGAGCCGGATCGACGTCCGGGCGCATTGCCGCAATCGGTGTCAGCGGGTCCTCGAGCACCGCTCGCATGGTGGCCACCGGGGTCTCGCGCTCGAACGGCAGCTGCCTGGTCAATGCCTCGTAGCCCAGCACACCGAGCGCGTAAAGATCGTCCGACGGCGATGCCGGCTGGCCGGTGATCCGTTGGGGGCTCAGGTAATTCGCGGTGCCGAAGACCATCCCGACGCGCGTGTGGGCGGCCCCGTCCGTCTTGGCGATGCCGAAGTCGGCGAGCTTGGCGGCACCGCTTCTGGTGATCAGGACGTTGCCGGGCTTGATGTCGCGGTGCAGGATGCCCGCGCCGTGCGCAGCGGTCAGCGCACCGAGCAGATCGGTCAGCACCCAGCGCACGCGGTCGGCGGAAAGCGGTCCCGCGGCGATCTCCTCGGCCAGCGTCGGCCCGGGCAGCCGTTCCATCACGATGTACGGCGTCCCGTCGTCTTCACCGCTGTCGTGGACCGCGACGATGTTCGGGTGGTTAAGTGCGGCGGCGGCCCGCGCCTCGTTCTCGAAGCGCCGACGCGTCACCTCGTCGGCGGCCAGCGCCGGATAGAGCAGTTTGACCGCGACCGGACGCGACAGTCTGGTGTCCCAGCCGTCGTGCACCTCGGCCATGCCGCCGCGGCCGAGAACGCCGCGTAGCTGGTAGCGGCCGCCGAGCGCCGCCGTCATAGAGCCCCTCTCCGGTATGCGCGGTATGCGCCTGAATCCAAGTATCCCGCAGGGCCGTCGTGCGGCATGCTGACACCATGCCCCGGTTCACGCTGGAACCCGCCGATGCCGATTTCTTCACGACGGCTCCGCACATTTTCACTTATCGCAAGCGCTTCGCAGCACCACCCGACAAGGTGTGGGAATCGCTGGTGTCCGATGAGTCCCTGGCCGCATGGGGCCCCTCGGTCAAGAAGGTCGACTGGTTGACGCCGAGGCCGTTCGGCGTCGGCACCTCCCGCGAGGTCACGCTGGCTCCCGGGGTCGTCCGGGTACACGAGACGTTCTTCCGCTGGGAGGAGGGCCGCCGCTACTCGTTCACCGTCGATCACGCGAGTATTCCGTCGCTGCGCCGGTTCGCCGAGGACTACCTCGTAGAACCTGCCGGCGACGGGCAGACCCAATTCACCTGGATCGTCGCGATCGAGCCGAAGCCGCTGTTCGCATGGCCGTTCAAAGGTCTGGCGCCGGCGGTCAAGGCGGCGTTCGGCCGGTTGGCCTCCGACGGCGCGCGATACTTCGCCGAGAAGGTGTGAGCGAGGCCCCAACCAAGCAGTTGATAGCCTCGGCCGATGGCCGCGCTGAGCTGGATCGCCCAACTGTTGCAGTTCGACCGCCACGGCGATGACTTCTGCATTCAGGAACCACGCCGAGGGGCGACCGAGCGGCTGTTCGGCGGCCTGATCGCGGCACAGTCACTGGCTGTGGCCGGGGCCACCGTGGATGACGGCAAGCTCCCGCAGTCGCTGCACGCCTACTTCGTCCGAGGCGGCAGCTACAACGCCGACGTCGAGTTCCACGTCGACCGCATCCGCGACGGACGCGCGTTCGCCACCCGGCACGTCACCGCCAGCCAGGACGGCAAGGTGATCCTGGAGATGATGGCCTCGTTCCACGAGCCCGAGCCAGGTCTGGACTGGTCCCCCGAGACCTCACCGTCGCTGGAGTTCGACGTGGCCGTCCCGAAGACCGACGTCATGGATTTCGGCGACAAGTTCGACCTGCGCACCATGCCGAGCGACACCTCGGAGTTCGCGATCTCACCGTTCTGGATCCGCACGCAGGACGAGATCGAGGACGATCCGCTGATCCGGGCGTGCACCCTGGCGTTTCTGTCCGACCTCGGTCCGGTCCCGTCGGCATTACCGCCGACGGTGCCGCTGCGGTCGGACCTCGGCTTCGCCGCCAGCCTGGACCACTCGATCTGGTTCCATCGCCCTTTCCGGCCTCGCGGCTGGCACCGCTACGAGCTGCAGTCGGCGAACCACAACGATTCCCGTGGCCTGGCGCGCGGTTCGCTCTACGACGCTGCGGGTGCGCTGATCGCGAGTGTCAGCCAGGAAGCCCTCTGGCGCATCTAGCCCGGCACGTTTGCAAGGCCGCCATGGCGGGCAGTCGGTGGCATGAAGATCTCCGATGTCGCGTCCTGGCCGATCGAGCTCGGTGCCGCGGTGCGACACCGTCGCCTGTTCCACCCGAGCGGCGTGCTGGCACGCGGCACCCTCGAGCGCACCGCGCCCACCAGCAGAGGGCTGCCGCTCTACTCGTGCGATGTCGTCGGGAGGCTGTCGAAAGGGGTCGGGACACCGGATTCCGTGCCGGATATCGCCGGGCTGGCCTGGCGGATGCCACCGCAACTGTCCGGCACGCCATGGGATGTGCTGTTGGCCTCCACCCTGGCCGGCAATCGATTTGTGTTGTGGCCGGCCAATTCCTGGACCGGGATCACGTTCTCGAGCGTGATGCCGCTGCGATTCGACGGTGCACTGTGGTGGCTGCGGGCACGGCTGACCACCGAGTTCGACGGCGGCGGCCTGTCCCTCGACAGCGTGAACAGTCAGTTGGAGCGTGGCGGAATCCAGTTCGACATCGAACAATCCCCTGCCACTGGCGAATTCGAGCCCTTGGCCCGGTTGTCGCTGCGCCAGAAGCTGCCGCACGGCCGCGACGTCTCATTCGATCCCGCGCTGCACGAGGCCGACGGTGTCCGCCTGGTGCCCAATTGGCTTGCCGACGTCCGCCGCTCGGCGTATCACAGCAGCCGTGTCGGGCGGGACGCTGAATAGCCTCCGGAGTGACGCTCAGTCGGGCGGTTCCTGGCTGGTGCTCTCGGTGGTGTCCACATCCGGAGTGTCCTCCGGCACGTTCTTGGCGCGCGCCCGCCGGGCGGTGTCGTCACCGTTTTTGCCCTTGCCACCCGTGTCACCGCGATCGTCCCGGTGTTGCTCGTCGTAGATCCCCTTACCCGTTGGCATCTAGGTGAGATACCCGTCGCCGTGAGTTTCAACCCGACGGGCGCGCGCCGACGGCCGGTCCCCTACGCGGGCACCGACCGTCGGCTTTCAATCACGCGGTAGCGGAGTGTTGTTCGTGGGTGAACGGCTTTTCGCCGTGCACGGCGGGGACACCGTCGGGATTGTCCTCGGCTCCGCGGTTCTTCCGGGCCTCGCTGCCGAGCCAGTCCTTCTCCGGCTTCTCGACGTACTCCCACTCCATGCCCTCGACCCACGGCCCCTGTCCCTGGTTCCACGGGCCGCGCACATCGCCGTGTCCGTTGGACATGTTGAACGCGACGTTCTGGAAGCGATCGTCGCCGGGCAACTGCCCGGGCGGGAAGTTGACCGGCAGGTCGTTGAGCGCCGCGGTGAACTGCTGGAAGTGGGTGACCTCGCGGGTCATCAGGAATGTCAGCGTGTCCTGTACGCCGGGATCGTCGGTGAACTGCTTGAGATATTCGTAGACGATCTTGGCCCGCGATTCTGCGGCCAGATTGCTCCGCAGGTCCACCGACGGGTCGCCGTTCGAGTTGACGTAGGAGCCACTCCACGGCACTCCCGCACAATTGCTCACATCGGGTCCCCCGCCGGTCAGGGCGAAGTAGAGCGGGTTGGCCGCGACCCCGTGGATGATCTGATCCCGACCGTCCGTGCTGGCCACCGCCGGCATCCAGTCGCAGCGCTCGTTGGCGATCTTCAAGTCGTCATTGAGCCCGTCCAGCAGCATGGTGATCATCGAGCCGACCATCTCCAGATGCGACAGCTCCTCGGTCGCGATGTCCATGAACAGGTCGTACATCTTCGGACTCTTCTCCCGCAGTACGAACGCCTGGGTGAAGTACTGCATGGCGGCCTTCAATTCGCCATTGGCGCCGCCGAACTGCTCCTGCAGCAGCGTGGCGAAGCGCGGGTCGGGTTCGGTGACCCGAACCTCGAATTGCAGATCCTTGTTGTGAACAAACATCCCGGGTACCTCCAGGGCTGATCGACGGCTAGGGATGCGAGCGGATACCCGGCACCTGCCGCCTCAAACTCCCTGGAGGGCCCCAGAGCTGTAGGGCCTTAGAGCTGTAGGGCCTTAGAGGCGCGCCTTGACCGCGGCCGACAACCGCGCGCCGTCGGCCTTGCCGGCCGCGATGGCGGTGGCGGCCTTCATCACCTGGCCCATCTGACGCATGCCCGGCCGCTCTCCGATCTGTTCGGCGACCTGAGCGATGGCGGTGTCGGCGACATCGGCGAGTTCGGCGTCGGTCAGCGGGGTGGGCAGGTATTCGTCGATCACGCGGGCTTCGGCGTGCTCGCTGGCCGCCAGTTCTCCCCGGCCGTTCTGGGTGTAGATCTCGGCCGCCTCGCCGCGCTTCTTCGATTCTCGGGCCAGCACCGCGATCACCTCGGCGTCGGACAGTTCCCTGGCCTGCTTGCCCGAGACCTCCTCGCTCTGGATCGCGGCCAACACCATCCGCAGGGTTGCTGTGCGCAATTTGTCCTGCGACTTCATCGCGCTGGTCAGATCCGCACGCAGCTTGTCCTTGAGCTCGGCCATAGCGTCAACCTACGCTGCGGTCAGGGCTGGCCCACATGGAATTTCGCATCGACCGAGGCCGAGACTTCGATATCGGCGGGGGCGAATTCCAGTTGGGGTCCCTCGCCGCGGCCCGCAGGCGCAGCCATTGCCCGCAGCATCCCCGGCCCGGACGGCCCCACCGGGCTGCGCCCCAACATTCCGGCGTCGGCGATCGTCACGGGCCGCACCGGGCCGAGGCCGAGCGCGTCGGAGTAACGCTGGGCACGGGTCACGGCGTCCTGCACGGCGGCGGTGTGCACCTGGCTCACCAGCTCGTCGCGGCGCTTGGCGGTCAGCGCCCATTCGATCCTGGACAGGGAAAAGCCGCCGGTGTCGGTGATGTGAGCACCGACCCACCGCGACAGCGCGGTGAAATCGCTGAATTTGACCTGGATGTCGACGCTGGCGTGGTGCACCAGCGGCAGCTGCTTGCCCTCCTTGTTCCAGGGCCGGTTGGCCCAGGTGCGCACCCGGCCGGTGGACCACCAGGTGACCGGGCCGGAGTCGGGCTTATGCAGCGGTGTGATCGATGACTTCACGGCGTCGAGGTCACCGACGACCCGCTCGTACACCGGCTCGATGGCCGGTCCTTCGTAGCCGAGCGTGGCGTGGACCGTCGCCCGTTCGGGCGGCTGGAAGGCGGAAAAGGATCCACGCACGATGATCTCGGTCGGCATGTCCTCACCGTAGTTGCTGTCCGGCAACCCGGGAGGACAGGATGGGGAGCATGACGAGCGCTCGGCCACACCTTGCTCACTTCTCGGCAGGGACCGTCATCCCGCTTCGTCCGCTGAGCCTGACCGACATCTTCAACGGCGCCGTGGCCTACATCCGCACCAATCCGAAAGCGACGCTGGGCCTGGCCACCGTGGTTGTCCTCGCGTCACAGATCATCACGCTCGCACTGCAGATCGGGCCGCTGTCCGCGCTCGGCGAATTCGACTCCTCGCTGCAGGGTGAGGCTCCGTCGTCGGGGACCATCGCGGTGTTCGCCGGTGGCGTGTTCACCGGCATCGTCATCACGACGCTGGCCTCGCTCCTGCTCAGCGGCATGCTCACCGTGGTGATCGGCCGGTCCGTGTTCGGGGCGGGCATCTCGGTCGGTGAGGCCTGGCGGCGGCTGCGGGGACGGTTGCCCGCGCTGATCGGGCTGACCGCGCTGCAGGCGCTGGCGTTGATCGTCGTCGTTGCCGGTGTCGCGGTGGTGATCGCCGGTGCGGGCTCCCTCGGCGGTGGCGCGGCGGGGTTCGCGGTGGGCGCCCTGCTGGTGCCGCTCGCCCTGCTGGGAGTGCTGTATGTGTCGACGGTCCTGCTGTTCGCGCCTGCGGTGATCGTGCTGGAACAGCTCGGCGTCGTCGCGGCGATCAGGCGCTCATTCACGTTGGTGAGCAAGGGTTTCTGGCGCGTGTTCGGCATCTGGGTGCTGGCCACCATCGTGGCCGCGATAATCGGCTGGGCCGTCGGTGCGCCGTTCAACGTGGCCGGGCAGATCATGTCGATGGTTGCCGAAGGGCCGACGCTGCCTGCACTGATCTTGACCGCCGTCGGCTCCGCGATCGGGCAGATCGTCACCGCACCGTTCAGCGCGGGCGTCGTGGTGCTGCTGTACGCCGATCGCCGGTTCCGGGCGGAGGCGTTCGATCTGATGCTGCAGACCGGCGTAACCGCCCCGGTGGAAACCACCGACCAACTGTGGCTGCCCCGGTACATCTGAGGTGACGAGCATCGACATCGACCGTGACGCGGCGCACGACGCCGCGCAGAACGAATTGGCCAAGCCCATCTATCCCCGGGCTTCACCGACCGATCAGATCGGCGAGTGGCTCAACGATCTGCTGTACCGGATCACCGCCGCCGGGTCCAGGATTCCCGGCGGCTGGTTCACCATCTCGGTGCTGGTGATCCTCGTCGTGGTGGCCGTCGTCGTGGCGGTACGCATCGCGCGTCGCACGATGCGTACCTCCCGGTCCGCGGACCGGGCCCTGTTCGGCAGTGAGGAGCTCAGCGCCGCGCAACACCGTTCGATCGCCGAACAATATGCCGCACAAGGCGATTGGTCGGCCGCGATCCGGCACCGCGTCCGCGCGCTGGCCCGTCAGCTTGAGGAGGCCGGGGTGCTGGCCGCGGTCCCGGGCCGCACCGCCACCGAACTCGCCCGCGACGCCGCCGCGGCGCTGCCCGGCCTTTCGACCGAGCTGTTCAGGGCGGCAACGATATTCAATGACGTGACCTATGGTGAGCAGCCGGGCACCGAGTCCGCCTACCGCACGATCGCCGCTCTGGACGAGGTCCCGACACGATGAGCACCGGTTCGGTCAAGGCTCGCCTGCGCACGGCCCGCTGGGTGCTGCTGACGTTCGCCGTCATCGTCGCGGTGGCGGGCCTGACGGTCTACCTCACCGCGCCGCGCCCGGGCGGGGCGATGGATCCGGAGTCGACGTCACCGGAGGGTACGCACGCGTTGGTCAGCCTGTTGCGCGATCACGGGGTCGAGGTGATCACCGCCGCCGACGTCGCCGAGGTCCAGCGCGCCGCCCGGCCAGGAACCCTGCTGGTGGTGGCGCAGACGATGTTTCTAACCGGCGACGAAACCGTCGACCGGCTGGCCGCCACCCCGGGCGACCTGCTTCTGGTGGGGCCCACCGGACGCACCCGGGAGAAGCTCGCTCCGAAGGTCACCCTCGACACGCCCACGGAGTTCGGCGGTGGCGAGCCGGATTGTGAACTGCCCGAGGCAGACCGGGCCGGCAGGACACAGCTGGGCACCACCGATACCTATACGGCTGCCGGCAGCACGCCGGTGACGCTCTGCTACGGCGGCGCACTGGCCCGTTACCACGACGGGCCGCGCACCGTGACCGTGGTGGGCACGGGCGACTTCATGACGAACTCGCGCCTGCTCAAAGAGGGCAACGCCGCCTTGGCGATGAACCTCGCGGGCGCCGCACCGCGGGTGATCTGGTATGCGCCACAGCATTTCGAGGCCAGCTCGGCCGGCGACGGCAAGTTGGCGGATCTGGTACCGCCGCAGGTCCGGTGGATCGTGCTGCAGCTGTGCCTTGTGGTGGCGCTGCTGGCGTTGGCGCAGGGCCGGCGGCTCGGCCCATTGGTGGCCGAATCGCTGCCGGTCGTGGTCCGCGCGTCGGAAACCGTCGAGGGTCGTGGACGGCTCTACCGCTCGCGCCGGGCCCGTGACCGGGCTGCCGACGCGTTGCGCGCCGCGGCGATCGGCCGGTTGTTGCCGCGGCTCGGTTTGAACGCCGCGGCGCCGCCGCAGGCGGTCGCGGCCGCCGTCGCCGCACGCTGCGGCACCGCCGCGAACGCAGCCGGCCACATCCTGTTCGGCCCGCCCCCGGCCACCGATGCCGACCTCGTCCATCTCGCACACCAACTCGACGACATCGAAAGGCAGGTCGCACACTCGTGACTCAGCCCCACCCGGAGAATGCCGGCCCAGATTCAGCCCGTGAAGCCCTGCTGGCCCTGCGCAACGAGATCGCCAAGGTGGTGGTCGGTCAGGATGCGGTGATCAGCGGTCTGGTGGTGGCGCTGCTGTGCCGCGGGCACGTGCTGCTCGAGGGCGTGCCAGGCGTGGCCAAGACCCTGCTGGTGCGCACGCTGGCGGCGGCCCTGCAGCTGGAGTTCAAACGGGTGCAGTTCACGCCGGACCTGATGCCCGGTGACGTCACGGGTTCCCTGGTGTACGACGCACGGACCGCCGAGTTCGAATTCCGCTCCGGCCCGGTGTTCACCAACCTGCTGTTGGCCGACGAGATCAACCGGACACCGCCGAAAACCCAAGCGGCACTTCTGGAGGCCATGGAGGAGCGTCAGGTCAGCGTCGACGGCACGCCTCGCCCGCTACCCGACCCGTTCATCGTGGCGGCCACCCAGAATCCGATCGAGTACGAGGGCACCTACCAACTTCCCGAGGCCCAGCTGGACCGCTTCCTGCTCAAGCTCACGGTGCCGCTGCCGCCGCGGGATCAGGAGATCACGATCCTGAGCCGGCACGCTCACGGTTTCGACCCGGGCGATCTGTCGGCGGTGCAGCCGGTCGCCGGCGCCGCCGAGCTGGCGGCCGGGCGCGACGCGGTGCGCAAGGTGCTCGCCGGTGACGAGGTGCTGGGCTACATCGTCGACATCGTCGGCGCCACCCGGCATTCCCCGTCACTGCAGCTCGGCGTGTCCCCGCGTGGCGCGACCGCACTGCTGGCCACGTCACGGTCCTGGGCCTGGCTGTCAGGCCGCAATTACGTCACGCCCGATGACGTCAAGGCGATGGCCCGCTCGACGCTGCGCCACCGGGTGGCGCTGCGCCCGGAGGCCGAGTTGGAGGGCGCCACCGCCGACGGGGTGCTGGACGGCATCCTGGCCGCCGTTCCGGTACCGCGCTGATGGTTCTCACCGGCCGCGCCGGTCTGGTGGCACTCGTCTGCGTGCTGCCGATCGCGTTGGCCCCTTGGCCCGCAACGGCTTTCGCGGTGTTGGCGGTGCTATTGGCCGTGGCCGTTGCTGCCGATGTCGCACTGGCCGGGCGGGTCGGCGGGCTTGCGCTGACCCGGAGCGGCGATTCCACGGCACGATTGGGTCAGACCGTCGACGCGGTGCTCACGGTGCACAACACCGGGCGACGCCGGGTGCGCGGCGCGATCCGCGACGCCTGGCCGCCCAGCGCGTCGGCACAACCACGCGCGCATCAAGTGAATATCGCTGCGGGACAGCAGATATCTCTGGCCACCCGGTTGCGCCCGGCGCGTCGAGGTGATCAGCGCTCGGAACTGGTCACGGTGCGCTCGATCGGACCCTTGGGGCTGGCCGGCCGGCAGCATTCGCGGCAGCTGCCCGGACAGCTGCGGGTCCTGCCGCCGTTCCTGTCCCGCAAGCACCTGCCGTCCCGGCTGGCCAGGCTGCGGCAACTGGACGGTGCGATACCGGTGCTGATCCGCGGTCAGGGCACCGAATTCGATTCGCTGCGTGAGTATGTGGTCGGCGACGACGTCCGTTCGATCGACTGGCGGGCCACCGCCCGGCGCGCCGACGTGGTGGTGCGTACCTGGCGTCCGGAACGCGACCGGCGGGTGGTGATCGTGCTCGACACCGGACGCACCTCGGCCGGCCGGGTCGGGGTGGATCCGACCGCATTGGATCCCGGTGGGTGGCCGCGGCTGGACTGGTCGATGGACGCGGCGCTGCTGCTGGCGGCCCTTGCCTCGCGGGCCGGCGATCACGTCGACTTCCTGGCCATCGACCGGGTGACCCGCGCCGGGGTATGGGGCGCCTCGCGCACCGAACTGCTGGCCTCGATCGTCGCGGGGATGGCGCCGTTGCAGCCGGCGCTGGTCGAATCCGATGCCACCGCAATGGTTTCGGCGGTGTTGCGGCGGGTGCGCGGGCGGGCACTGGTGGTGCTGTTGACGGATCTGAATGCCTCGGCCCTCGACGAGGGGTTGATGACTGTGCTGCCGCAACTGTCGGCGCGCCATCAGGTGCTGCTGGCCGCCGTCGCCGACCCGCGGGTGGACCAGCTGGCCGGCGGTCGCTCCGACGCCGCGCAGATCTATGACGCCGCGGCCGCCGAACGCGCCCGCAATGACCGGCGGGCCATCGCGTCGCGGTTACGCGGACATGGTGTCGATGTGGTCGATGCCCGGCCGGAAGACCTGGCGCCGGCCCTGGCCGATCACTACCTGTCGATGAAGGCCGCGGGCAAGCTCTAGTTCCTGGCACGAGCAGACGCGCAGGCCGCCAGATCTGCCGGAACACTGCGACCGAATTAGCTCCGATCTATCGATGACTACCCGCTTCCACCACAGCGCTTTTTGTCGGAGGTTTGATATGGCCCTATGCACCGTCGAATACGTTTCCGACCCGGGTTGATAACCCATGCTCGACCTCCCTGACGCACCGCGGAAGCCTTCCTTGAACAAACCACACATCTGTCGATCAAGACCTGCACCCGCAACGGGATGTAGGTCGGTTATCGGATAATGTGTTCCATTCACGACGGTAAAGGTGCGTCCGCGTTGGTGGCGGACGTGCTCCTCGGAGCATGGGCGGGGTTCGACTCCCCGACGCGCCACGTATGAACGAACCACCAGTGAAGATCGATATTCAGTGGTTCGGCGTCACAAGCGTCGAATCGCTCGCGTGGCACGACACGCAACTGCTGAAGTATTTCAACGTCAGACCGCATCGCGGCCTGATGACGGAGTTCGATGTCGGGACGCAGCATCAGGTTGTCCCGCACTCCCTTACTCCCACAGACGGGTTGCATCGAGTGCTATCGAGAACGGTCTACGGCGGCGCTCATGAACTCGGCAGGCTCCCGTATCTCGTCGAAAACCACCTAGATGGCCATACTCTCCAAATTGTTTCCATAAGGGGCGAGCTGTTCCCAGGAAATGTCCTGGTGCTGACCGTAAAGGGAAGGATCGAGTTTCCTGAGTTTGGCGGCTGGTTCGACAAGATCTACCCCAGCCTGCGAGAACTCCGAACACCGCGATCCTCACACGTCATAGACTCTCTGATCAGGCAGTTCATCGCAGTGGCCATTGGCGGGCGCGACTTCCCCGCTGAGCAAGTCTCGTTTCGCGACTACTTCGTGTTGCAGGTTAATAGCCACCCCTTCTTTGGCGCCCAACCGTCGGAGTCTTTCTATCGCGACTTTGTGGCACTACTGACCGACGCTGTGAGGCCACTGGATTTGGGTAAAGTAGTGGTTGACTCCGTCGCGGAAGAGAATCGGACGCTTAACGAAAAAGCCGAGGCGGAGATGTTGCTCATCAATCGGCAAGGTGGCGTCTACTTCCTTCCCAACGGACCGTATGAAAGCCCAAATCGCCATCGCTTCAAGAAAGTGTCTGGCCTTGCGACGATCGCGCTGTTCACTCGCCAGTTCCTGAGCAACTCTAGCTCCTTCCGTGACCGCCATCCCGGCATGGCTACCTTTGTCGCAGAACGACTTCGGCGATTTATCGATCTTCCTGAGCTAGTGTTTGAAACAAGTTTCGCAAATCACCACACCTGGCAACGACTCTCAGAATCACTCAAACTTCAGCTCCAGCTGGAAGATTGGGATTCGCGGTCTACGCAAGCGGAGGCCACCGTAGCTTCCCAAGCCACTATTGCGCCAGCGCGCTGGTGGGAAATTCGAGATTTCGAACGCGACATGGACACAGATAGATGACAACCACAGCGTGTAGAGGTCGATGGGTTGTCGACCTTCTTCGTCTTCGGCATGAACAGCGCTTGACTACAGGTTTAGGCGAGTTCGTTCAACGACGCCCTCTGGCGCCAAAATCGGCAAGCGCCAAGCCTACAGCCAAGGCGAACGTACAGACGAAATGTTCGTGCCTTAAGGGCATCACGGCGGGGTTGCCAGAGCGGAGGTATATGGCCCCAACCCCACCATCACGCTTCCGGCGGCGGCTGCACGAGGATCATATTCTCGGGTTCAACGTCGCCGGACCAGGCGAGGGTCGGCAGCTCCGCCCCTTGGAGACCCGCAAGTTCGAGCGCCGACTTTCCCAACAAGTGTGCTGAGCGGATGGACTCACCGTTGGCAACCGAAGCGTAGAACCTTGCGGCATACATGATCGCATCGCCATCGTCGATGCTGTCAGCCATTCCGATGGCGAAGGGCACAACTTGGGCAACACGGTCATCGATCTGCGCAGCTGACTTGCATGCGTTCAACACCACCAGCAGCGGAGGGTAGCTAGTTGCCTGTATAGCGCGTTGGAACGCACCTGCCGTGACGACTACACCCTCGTGCCACTCGTCACGCTCCTCCTCAAACTGGATGAACTTCTCGTCACTGTGACCGGAAAAGTGGATCACGTGAGGACGGAACTTAGAGATCCCATCCAACAAGTCAGTCGTCGTAGCGGCAGGACGGACATCGAACTCGATCAAGTCTCGGTGCAGCGCAGACTCTACTGCAGCACGTATTCGCTTCTGTTCGCGTCCGATCCGCAGATCGCCCTCCGGCGACGCACCGAGAACTAGGACTCGTAGCTTCTCGGGCCGCGGAGGTCGCGGCTCGAGGCCACCTGCGTGATTGACAGCCGACTCAATACGACGAATCCGAAAATCCATCACAGAAGTGTCTGCGGCGGCGGCCCGTGCGGTTCGCTGCTGCTCCCGATTCCGTTTGCGCCCAGCGGCCTCAGCCTCCGACTGTTGAGCGCGCGCGAGCTTGGCGATCAATGCTGCCTCTTCTCTCGCGTATCCCGATGCCTTACCGTGCCACTTGGCTGCCTCGTTCCCGGCGGCTGCAGCCTTGCCTTCAAGACGTTCTGCTTCACGCTGCTTGCTGCGAGTCACAGAATCGCTCCTCGTCTTTGCACCTATCTGTCTCGCTTTTGCCGCATCCGCGCGGTACTTGGACTCTTTAGTCCGCTGGTCGCCAGCCTTCTTCTCGGCATTGATGCGCTGTTCTCGCTTCCTCTCGAGATCTCGTTGGTACTGACTTGCGCTCATCCACACACCCATTCGTCCGAATCGTCGCCACGTTCGTCACCCACGCAGGAGGTACCACGGAGACTGACAGATGGCGCCGTCGACTCCAGATTGACACGCGGTGAAATACATAATGGCCGCCGGTAGAGGCCGCCTTGGTAGGTCAGGAAATATCCCAAAATTGAATGGTTGTTAGCACACTGGGCACCTGATCGAAGGGACTTGCATGCCGAGCGCGCGTGCGCAGTGAAACGGAAACTGGCTCGGCACACCCAACTGCACCAGGCGGCGATAGGTCAGCGCGCCCAGATAAACGATGAGCTCGATAGTTCAGCTCGAAATAGATTCGTTCTGGGCAGGCGGGCTGGCTCGAACCGCGCCAATGGATCTCGGGGTACCGACGCGTCTGCCCGCCGGGAAAGTTCGGCGACGTAAATCAGCCCGTCGGCACCACGTCGGGAGCATCTTCCAGGTCCCCGGTCTCCCCGGCCCGGACGGCCTTGCGGCCGAAGTGGAACACATAGCTCAAGAAGGCCAGTTCGGCGACGACACCGATGCCGATCCGCATCCAGGTCGGCAGCGGCGATGGCGTCACCAGCGCCTCGATCAGGCCGGATACCAGCAGTACGACCGCCAGTCCGATCGCCGCCGCGACCACCGCTCGCCCCTGTTCGGCCAGCACCTGCCCGCGCGGCCGGTCGCCGGGGGCGATCACCGTCCAGCCCAACCGCATTCCCACCGCGCCGGCCAGGAACACCGCGGTCAGCTCGAGTAGTCCGTGCGGGGTGAGCAGGCCGAGGAACAGGTCGCCCTTGCCTGCGCCGAACATCAGCCCGGCGTTCACACCGAGGTTCGCCGCGTTCTGGAACAGCACGTACGGGATGGGCAGCCCGAGCAGGATCGCGAAGGCGATGCACTGTGCGGCCACCCAGGAGTTGTTCACCCAGACCTGCAGGGCGAACGATGCGGCCGGGTGCTCGCTGTAGTAGGACTCGAAGTCGTGGTTGACCAATTCGTCGATCTCGCTGGGGGTTCCGATGGCCGCGTGCACTTCGGGGTTGCCCGATATCCACAGCGCCACCGCGACGGCAACCATGAAGAACGCCACCGCCGTCCCCAGCCACCAGCGCCACGACCGGTAGGCCACCACCGGGAAGGACACCGTCCAGAACCGGACGAACTCACGCCACAGCGGGGCATGCGCACCGGTCACCGCGGCGCGCGCCCGCGCCACGAGCCCCGACAACCGCCCGACCAGTACCGAATCCTGGGACGCCGATCGCACCATCGACAGATGCGTGGAGACCCGTTGATAGAGGTCGACGAGCTCGTCGACCTCGGCACCGGACAACCGTCGGCGTCGTTTTACCAACTGCTCCAACCGGTCCCAGGTGGGGCGATGGGCCATCACAAACGCATCGACGTCCACCTGGCAAAGCGTAGTCGGTAGCGTGTGTCGGTATGGTTTGGCAGCCCGCGCCGGTGGTCACCGGGGACGCCGTAGTCCTCGACGTTGCGATCGCCCAATTGCCGGTGCGCACGCTGGCCGCACTGATCGACATCGTGGTGATCGGCATCGCCTACGTGGTGGGTGTGGTGTTGTGGTCGATCACCCTGACCCAGTTCGACGACGCGTTGTCGGCCGCGATCCTGATCATCTTCACGGTGCTGACCCTGGTGGGTTATCCGGTGGTGATGGAGACCGCGACGCGTGGCCGGTCGCTGGGCAAGATGGCGCTGGGTCTGCGGGTGGTGGCCGAGGACGGCGGCCCGGAACGTTTCCGCCAGGCCTTGTTCCGGGGGCTGGCCGGGTTCGTCGAGATCTGGATGCTCACCGGTGGGCCCGCGGTGATCTGCAGTCTGTTGTCGGCCAAGGGCAGGCGGCTCGGTGACATCTTCGCCGGCACGGTGGTGATCAGTGAGCGGGGGCCCAAGCTGAATCCGATTCCGGTCATGCCGCCTGCACTGGCGTGGTGGGCCGCGTCGCTGGAACTGTCCGGGCTGGGCCCCGAGCAGGCGGAATTGGCCAGGCAGTTCCTGGCCCGGTCCGCACAACTCGATCCGCGGATACGCCATGAGATGGGACACCGGATCTTCGATGAGGTGGCCTCGCGCATCTCGCCCCCGCCGCCGCCGGGCGCGCCGGCCGAGTATGTGCTGGCCGCGGTGCTGGCCGAGCGGCACCGTCGCGCGCTCGCCCGCCTGATGCCGCAGGCCCAACCGATGACCTATCCCTCGCCGTACCCGACCTATCCGTCGCCTCCCACCAGCGGATTCACGCCGCCGAGCTAGCGTGTGGGACATCACTGTCCCATTTTGGTCCGCTTATGCTACATTTTGATCCATGACCAACTCGGTATCGACGCACAGCGGGCCGCGGGAGCGCACCCGTAAGGCGATTCTCGATGCCGCGATGACGGTCCTTGCCGACAATCCGTCGGCCTCACTCAGCGATATCGCCACCGCGGCCGATGTCGGCCGCAGCACCGTGCACCGGTACTACCCGGAGCGCACCGAGCTGCTGCGCGCCCTGGCCCGGCACGTGCACGAGCTCAGCAATGCCGCCATCGACCGTGCGGATCCGATGCACGGCCCCGCCGACGCGGCGCTGCGCCGCGTGGTGGAGAGCCAGCTCGACCTGGGTCCGATCGTGCTGTTCGTCTACAGCGAGCCGACGATCCTGGCCGATCGTGAGTTGGCCGCCCACCTGGACACCGGCGACGAGGCAATCGTCGAACTGCTCAACCGAGCCTCGGTCGACAGGCCCGAATATCCCCCAGGATGGGCCCGGCGGGTGTTCTGGGCCCTGCTTGACGCCGGCTACGAAGCCGCCAAGCAGGACGGCACACCGCGCCACCAAATCGTCGACGCCATCATGACCAGCCTGACCGCGGGCACCATTCACCTGCGCGGCTGACCCAAACTCTTTTCAAGTACTTGGAGCCAACCCCATGTCCATCCGTCTCGAAGGCAGCCCCTCGGTGGCCTCAACCCCCAAGCGCTCGTGGGTAGCGCTGGCCGTATTGATGTTGCCGGTGCTGCTGATCGCCATCGACAACACCGTCCTGGCCTTCGCATTGCCTGCGATCGCCGAGGACTTCCGCCCCGCGGCGTCCACTCAGCTCTGGATCGTCGACGTCTACTCACTGGTCCTGGCCGCACTGCTGGTCGCGATGGGCGGGCTGGGTGACCGGTTCGGCCGACGCCGCCTTCTGCTCATCGGCGCCACGGGCTTCGCGATCGTCTCGGTTGCCGCGGCTTTCGCGCCGAGCGCGGCCTATCTGGTCGTCGCCCGCGCGGCGCTCGGCGTGTTCGGCGCGATGCTGATGCCCTCGACGCTGTCGCTGATCCGCAACATCTTCACCGAGGCGTCGTCGCGCCGGCTCGCGATCGCCATCTGGGCATCGTGCTTTACCGCGGGCTCGACGCTTGGCCCGATCGTCGGCGGCGCATTGCTGCAGCATTTCCATTGGGGCTCGGTGTTTCTCGTGGCGGTGCCGATCCTGCTGCCCCTGCTGGTGCTGGGGCCGCGGCTGGTGCCGGAATCACGTGACCCGAATCCGGGTCCGCTGGATCTGCTGAGCGTGGCGCTGTCGTTCACCGCGATGCTTCCGTTCGTGTGGGCCATCAAGACCGCTGCCCATGACGGCTTGTCCGGCAGTGTCGTCGCGGCATTCGCGATCGGCGTCGCCGCGGGCGTGCTGTTCGTGCGGCGGCAGAACCGCAGTGCCACACCGATGCTCGACATGGGGCTGTTCTCCTACGCGCCGTTCAGCGCGTCGATCCTGGCGAACTTCCTGTCGATCGTGGGCCTGATCGGGTTCATCTTCTTCATTTCGCAGCACCTGCAGTTGGTGCTCGGCCTGTCACCACTGGCAGCCGGTCTGGTGACACTGCCGGGTGCGGTGGTGTCGATGATCGCCGGTCTGGCGGTGGTCAGGGCCGCCAAGCGGTTCGCACCCGACCGCCTCATGGTCTTCGGCCTGGTGTTCGTCGCGGCCGGGTTCGCGCTCATCCTGCTGTTCCGCCACGACCTCTCGGTGGCTGCGGTGATCGCGTCGTTCGTGGTGCTGGAGCTGGGTGTCGGCGTGTCGCAGACGGTGTCCAACGACACCATCGTGGCATCGGTGCCCGCGGCGAAAGCCGGTGCGGCGTCCGCGGTCTCGGAGACCGCGTACGAGCTGGGCGCGGTGGTGGGCACCGCGACGCTCGGCACGATCTTCACCGCGTTCTACCGCAACAACATCCAGGTGCCTGCCGGGCTGACCTCGACGCAGGCCGGTGATGCCGCCGAGAGCATCGGCGGGGCGGTGTCGGTGGCCGCCGAGCTGCCCGCCAAGACCGCTGACGTGCTGATGGATTCGGCGCGCCTGGCGTTCGATTCCGGCATCGCGCCGACGGCGATCATCGCGGCGACGCTGGCGCTGACGGCGGCTGGGATCGTGGCGGCGGCGTTCCGCAGCCAGCGGAGTTGAGGCCCATTGGCCAGTGGTGACACGTGATCCGCGAATATCCGTGCCACAACTGGCCACTCGGCGAGTCGCTCAGCGCTGAGCCAGCCCGACCAACATCAGCACTGCACCGACGAACCCGGTGACCGTGCGGACATGGTTCCACGCCGTCCAGGTGGTGAAGTAGGCCTGCCATTCGGCCACGGCGTCGGCGGGATCGGCACGGTCCAGGCGATTGTTGAGCGGGACGTTGAACACCATGGTGACCACGAAGCCGAGCACCCCGAAGACCGCCCCGGCCAACAGCACCCAGCTGCCCGGCTGGCCGATCCGGGTCAGCGCGACGATCCCGACAGCAAGTGCCAACAGGGCAGATCCGATGAAGAACAGCAGGAACGGCGCGTTGTTGTTGGCTTCGGTGTTCATGCCGCGCATCGCCGTGAAGGCCTCCGCCGGCCCGGTGCGGTCGAGGCCGCGCATTACGAATGTCGAGAACGCGTAGAAGAGGCCGCCCATCGCCGCGCTGGCAAGAGCGGCGGCTGCGGTGAGGACGACGACGGGGCTCAGGTTCATACGAACAGCGAACCGCCGATCGGCCGGACGTTCCATCGCTGACAGTCCTGTTTTCATACGTGGGAGTCTTGATAGATGACGCGTGATTTCGACGCCCTGGTGGCCGAGGCCGAGTCGGCACCCGTCGAGGGTTGGGACTTCTCCTGGTTGCAGGGCCGGGCCACCGAAGCGCGGCCGTCGTGGGGATACGGGCGCTTGATGAGGGACCGGCTTGCCCAGGCGACGGCAGCCCTGGACATCCAGACCGGCGGTGGTGAGGTGCTGGCCGGTGCCACCCAGTTGCCGCCCACGATGGCCGCGACCGAGTCGTGGCCCCCGAACGTGGCCGCAGCGACCAGACTGCTCAGCCCCCGCGGTGTGGTCGTGGTCGCGACCGGCGAGGAGCCGCCGCTGCCGTTCGCCGACGCGGCTTTCGATTTGGTGATCAGCCGGCATCCGACCACGGTGTGGTGGGACGAGATCGCCCGGGTGTTGACCCCGGGCGGCTCCTATCTGGCCCAACATGTCGGCCCGGCAAGCGTTTTCGAGTTGACCGAGTTCTTTCTCGGACCACAGCCGGAGGCCCGCAGGGCGCGCGATCCCGAAATCGAGTCGGCCGCGGCACGGGCCGCGGGCCTCGACGTCGTCGACCTGCGCGCTGAACGCCTGCCGATGAAGTTCTTCGACATCGGCGCGGTGGTGTACTTCCTGCGCAAGGTCATCTGGATCGTGCCCGGCTTCACGGTTGACGGCTATCGCGACCGACTCGCGGCACTACACGGGCGAATCGAGGCCGACGGCCCCTTCGTCGCGCACTCGTCGCGGCACCTGATCGAGGCGCGCAAGCCGGGTTGAGCGTTAATCTACGGTTGTGGACGCCCTGGTCGGCCTGCTCGACGGGGTACGCGCGCGGGGCGCGTTCGTGTTGCGGCTGCGCATGGACCCGCCCTGGTCTCTTGCCATCCGCGACGAAGCACCGTTGGCGCTGATCTGTCAGACCCGCGGTGACGCCGTGATCGTCGGCGATCACAGCGGCACATTCCGGTTGGCCGCGGGCGACGTCGCGTTGACCCGTGGCACCGAAAACTACGTCTTCGCAGACGATCCGGGCACCCTGCCGAGTGTCGTCATCCACCCCGGGCAGCGTTGCACGACGTTGTCCGGTGAGGATCTGCATTTCGAGATGTCACTGGGCCTGCGCAGTTGGGGCAACAGCGCAGCCGGATCATCGGAGTCCATCGTCTGCGCCTACGAGGGCCGCAGTGAGGTCAGCGCCCGCCTGCTCGACGCGCTGCCCGCGGTGCTCGTGCTGCGGGCGGACGAGTGGGACACCCCGCTGATCGATCTGCTGTCCAGCGAGGCCGGCCGCGACGGCCCCGGGCAGGAGGCCTACCTCGACCGCCTGCTCGACCTGCTGCTGATCGGGGTGTTGCGCACGTGGTTCGACCGGGCCGGCAATGCCCCGTCGTGGTGGCAGGCCGAACGGGACCCTGTCGTCGGACCGGCCCTGAAACTCATCTACAACAATCCGGCCCACTCCTGGACGGTGGCCAATCTCGCTGCAGCCGTGGGATGTTCGCGTGCGGTGTTCGCCCGGAGGTTCACCGATCAGGTGGGCGAACCGCCGATCGCGTTCCTCACCGGCTGGCGGCTGGCGCTGGCCGCCGACCTGCTGCGGGGCAGCGAAGCCACGATCGCCGCCGTGGCCCGGCAGGTCGGCTACTCGACGCCGTTTGCGTTGAGCAGCGCGTTCAAGCGCGCGTATGGCCTCAGCCCGAATGAACACCGGGCAGTGTGACGACTCCACTCTCGACAACCGATAGATCCCGATATATCGTTGACGCATCGGAAGCGCTAAGGAGCGCTCCTCAACGACAACGAAGGATCCACTCCCATGACCAACCCATTCACTCCACAATCAGGCGGCTTCGGATTCGTCCCCCTCGGACGCGAAGAGGCCCGCATCATGTTCCGGCAGGCCCGCGCCGCTCGCCGTGACCTCCGCGAGCAGATGCGCGCGCAAGCCGAGGCCGTTCGCGACCAGGGCGTCGACGCCACCTGCCAGACCGGATTCGGCTTCGACGGGCGCGGCGGACGAGGACTCGGCTTCGGGTTCGGGCCCGGCCCGCTCGGCGGCCCCCTCGGCGGACCGTTCGGCGGGCACCGCGGCCGCGGCGGACGACGCGGCCGGCGCGGCGATGTCCGCGCCGCCATCCTGACCCTGCTGACCGAACGGCCCATGCACGGCTACGAGATGACGCAGGAGATCGCGGCCCGCAGCAACAACCTGTGGAAGCCAAGCCCCGGCTCGGTGTACCCGACGCTGCAATTGCTGGTCGACGAAGGACTGATCGTCCCGACCGAATCCGAGGGCAGCAAGAAAACCTTCGAGCTGACCGAAGAGGGCCGGCAGGCCGCGGCCCAGATCGAGACCCCGCCGTGGGCCCAGATCGCCGACGATGCCGATCCCGGTGCCGTCAACCTGCATTCGGCCGTCACCCAGCTGATGGCCGCCGTCGGCCAGTCGGCCTTTGCCGGCGGCGAGGACCAGCGGCAACGCATCCTCGACGTCGTCAACAACGCCCGCCGCGAGATCTACCAGATCCTCGGCGAGGAGTAGAGCCCGTAGGCTGCCCTCGTGGGCAGCCTCGTCACAACCATCGCGCCGGCCGTCGTCGCAGTCCTGACCGCGGCCGGCGCGGTCATCGGACTCCAATTCCGCGATGTCGACGCCTTCGAGCGCCGGCGCAACATCTGGCAGTGGCTTCTGGTCCTGCTCGCCGCGGCGGCGACCTTGGGTGCGATCGGCTCGGCATCCGGCGTGGGGAGCCTCATCGAGGCCACCATCATGGCGGTGGTCGGGGTGGCCGCCGTCATCGTCGCGCATGTGCTGTGGCGGCGGCGCGTTCCCGATGCCGAACCCCGCAACGTTGCGATCGCGACGGCCGCGGCGGCCTGCGCGGTCCTGGTCATCGTCGGCACCACGGCGCTGACCTACACCGGGAACAAGGGCTGCCGTCAGGTCGATCCGCTGGTGCAGACCAGTCGCGCGAGTTCAGGCGCGCTCATGCCGTCCATGGAAGCCAATCAGGGACCGACCGTCGGCGACTTCACCGACTGGGCCAAGATCATCCGCGAGCAGGCCGATCAGGTGACCGACGGCGAAGTCGCCCAGCACGCGCACCGCCTGGGTGAGCTGGCCGGACAGATCACCGATTCCGTCCGGAACAACGACAAGGCCCAGCACGCGTTGCTCGGCAAGCAGTACTACGACGAGCTCGGTTCGATCCTGAGGACGTGCCAGATCCAGGTGACTCGCTAGATCTCCACCCAGTCCAGGGTGCGCGAAACAGCTTTGCGCCACCCGGCGTAACCGGCGGAACGCTGCGCGTCGTCCCACTGCGCGCTCCACCGCCGGCCCTCCTGCCAATTGGCCCGCAGGTCATCGGCGCCGTCCCAGAAGCCCACCGCGAGCCCGGCCGCATACGCCGCGCCCAGCGCAGTCGTCTCGGCCACCACGGGCTTGACCACGTCGACCCCGAGTACGTCGGCCTGGATCTGCATGCAGAGCGCGTTGGCGGTGATTCCGCCATCGACTTTCAGAACCTCAAGGTGCACACCGGAATCGGCTTCCATGGCCTCCACCACGTCGCGGCTCTGGTAGCAGATCGCCTCCAGGGTGGCCCGCGCCAGGTGGGCGTTGGTGTTGAAGCGGGACAGCCCGACGATCACGCCTCGGGCGTCGGAGCGCCAGTACGGTGCGAACAAGCCCGAGAACGCCGGCACGAAGTAGACGCCGCCGTTGTCGGCGACCTGTCTGGCCAGCGCCTCGCTCTGCGCCGCCCCGCTGATGATGCCGAGCTGATCGCGCAGCCACTGCACGGCTGACCCGGTCACCGCAATCGAACCCTCAAGGGCATAAACGGGTTTCGAGTCACCGAACTGGTAGCACACCGTGGTGAGCAGTCCGTTTTCCGAACGCACGATCTTCTCGCCCGTGTTGAGCAGCAGGAAATTGCCTGTTCCGTAAGTGTTTTTGGCCTCGCCCGGTTCCAGGCACACCTGGCCCACCATGGCGGCCTGCTGGTCGCCCAGGATCCCCGTCACCGGCACCTGCCCGGCCAGGGGGCCGTTGTCCCGGGTGATCCCGAACGAGGCCGGGTACGACGACGGCTTGATCTCGGGCATCATCTGGCGCGGAATGGAGAAGAACGACAACAGTTCGTCGTCCCAGTCCAGCGTCTCCAGGTTCATCAACATGGTGCGGCTGGCGTTGGTGACGTCGGTGACGTGCACGCCGCCGCGGTAGCCACCGGTGAGGTTCCAGGTCACCCACGTGTCGGCCGTGCCGAAGATCGCGTCGCCGTTCTCCGCGTCGCGCCGCACCCCCTCGACGTTGTCGAGGATCCACTGAATCTTGCCGCCGGAGAAGTACGTCGCGGGCGGCAACCCGGCCTTGCGCCGGATCACGTCACCGCGGCCGTCGCGGTCCAGCGCGGCGGCGATGCGGTCGGTGCGGGTGTCCTGCCAGACGATGGCGTTGTGGTACGGCCGGCCGGTGTGGCGGTTCCAGACCAGCGTGGTCTCCCGCTGGTTGGTGATGCCCAGTGCGGCAAGGTCGTCGGACACCAGGTTGGTCTTGTTCAGCGCGGTCATGATCGCCGCGGCGGTGCGCTCCCAGATCTCGACCGGGTTGTGTTCCACCCACCCCGCCTGGGGCAGGATCTGCTGGTGCTCGAGCTGATGGCGGCCCACCTCGGCACCGGCATGGTCGAAGATCATGCACCGAGTGCTGGTGGTGCCCTGGTCGATCGCAGCTACGAAGTCGGCCACTGTGTCCCTTTCCCGGGTCGCTGTCGCTTCCGCCCTCCGAAACGTCCATCATGGCTTACATGGCTGCCGACCCCCCAGATATCGACCGGATGCCACGGGGCGGATTCCGCGCCTCGTGTTTGGACCGGCTGCTGGAGACCGACCGGTTGGAGTACCTCGACCGCGACGACGTCAGTGTTTCGGTCAAGCGTCAGGTGATCGGGGCGCTGGACTGGACCGGCCGGTTCTTCAAGAACCATCAGCGCTTTGCCGCGATCGCGCTCGACCTGGTCGCCGATGTGCCCGATCCGCGAATCCTGGAGTTGGGTGCGGGGCACGGCGGGGTGTCGCGTCAACTGCTGGCCGATCACCCGTCGGCGCGGGTCACCGTCACCGACGTCGACGCGGAATCGGTGGCCCGCATCGCCGCGAGCGATCTCGGTAGCCATCCCCGGGCCGAGGTCCGCCAGATGGACGCCACGGCGATCGACGCCGCCGACGGCAGTTACGACCTGGTGTTGTTCGCGCTCTCGTTCCACCACCTGCACCCGGCGCAGGCCGCGCGCGTCTTCGCCGAGGGCACTCGGGTCGCCGACACCCTGCTGATCATCGACCTCCCCCGGCCGCCGGCTCCACTGCACCTGCTGCGCCTGGCGACGATGCTCCCGGCGGCCGTGCTGCTTCCGTTCGCGCACGACGGCGTCATCAGCTCACTGCGCAGCTACAGCCCCTCGGCCCTGCGCAGCCTGGCCCGTCACGCCGACCCGGCGATCGAGCTCACGCTGCGCAGCGGACTGAACCTGCCCCAGATCGTCATCGCCAGGCGCCCAAGGTGAATCGCGTCAGGCGCGTCGTTTGACCTGAGGCGCCACCGAGAAGAGATCGGCGACGGTGGAGGCCAGCTCGAGGAAGGACTGCCGGGTGGCCCGGCTGAGGAAGCCGAGGTCCACCTCGGCACCTTCGGCGAGGTGATCGTCGAACGGGATCACGTGCAGGGCGCGAACCCTGGGCAGGAAGTGATTCGACAGCTGCGCCATGTCGAGCCCCAGTGCGCCGGGCCGCGACGCGCTGACCACGACGATCGCTTTCGGCACAAGATGTGAATAACCATGGCGCTCAAGCCAATCCAGGGTCGCCAAAGCACTACGCGCGGAATCGATGGCAGGCGATGCGACGATCACGATCGCATCCGCGGCATCGAGCACGCCCGCCATCGCCGAGTGCACCAGCCCGGTGCCGCAGTCGGTCAGGATGATGTTGTAGAAGCGCTGCAGCACGCTCAGCACACCGCGATAGTCGTACTCCGAGAAGGCCTCCGAGGTGGCCGGGTCCCGCTCGGACGCCAGAATCTCCAGGCGGCTGGTGCTTTGGGAGGTATGGCGGCGGATGTCGGAGTAGCGCGAGATGCTGTCGTCGAGAAGCACGTCGCGCACGGTGGAATTGCATTCATTGGGCCCGCGCTGGGCCAGCGTGCCGAAGTCGGGGTTGGCGTCCACCGCGATCACCCGGTCGCCACGGGTGGCCGCCAGCGTGGCACCCAACCCGACGGTGGTGGTGGTCTTGCCCACGCCGCCCTTCTGCGACAGCAGGGCGATGTTGAACGGACCGCCGACCACCGGCTGGTTGACCCGGTCAATGAGTGCCTTCTGGCTGGATTCCTGCTCCGAGACACCGGGGTTCAACCCCGTGGCCCGGTACACGGCCTTGCGCCACCCCGATTTCGGCGTGGGCGCGGTACGGACCAGACCGAGATCGCCGTTGGTCGGCACCACCGGCGGACGTTGGCCCGGCATTCCCTCGGGCTTCATGGAGGTGAACGGAGTTGGCTCCGGCGGTCCCAGCGTGAGCCGCTCGTCATCGCTGTCGGTCATGGCTGCGTCCTCCCGTCAACTCGATGCCGTCATGCCGAGCACCTGTTTGAGTGCCGCCCGCATATCGGCCAATTCGATCCTCATCAACTGCGTCTCGTCGAGTTCCGACAAGTTCGTACCGTGGATCTCGCTGAGCCGGTACTCGCGTTCCTCCTCGGCGGCCTCGATCACGTTGCGCACGAATCGGCCGTTGCCGGCCAGGTCGATGCCGGGCCGCAGCTGCCCCGTCGCATCGAGTGCTTCGCTCTGGCAGAGCGTGACGCATGAGCTGACGAGTTCGTCGTAGGCGGCCTCCGACAGTTCGGAATCCCTGTTGCGTGCGACCAGCTTTCCGATGTCCCCGAGTTCATGGGGACCGTAGGAACCGAAGCGGATCCGTTTGGTGAACCGCGACGCCAGACCGTCGTTGGAGGCCAGGAAGCGATCGATCTCTGCGTCGTAACCGGCGATGATCACCACGAGACGGTCGCGGTCGTTCTCCATGCGGGCCAGCAGCGTGTCGACCGCCTCCCGGCCGAACGCGTCGCCGCCGGACAGCCCGGTCTGGATCAACGTGTAGGCCTCGTCGATGAACAGCACGCCGTCCATCGCCGAGTCGATGAGTGCGGTGGTCTTGATCGCGGTACTGCCGAGATGCTGACCGACGAAGTCGTGCCGCTTGGCCTCCACGATGTTGGGTGTCCGCAGCAACCCGAGCCCGCAGTAGGTCTGCGCCACCACCCGGGCGATCGTGGTCTTGCCGGTTCCCGGCGGTCCGGTGAACGCCAGGTGCAGACTGCGTGCCGCCGAGCTGAGCCCCTTGTCCCCGCGCACCTTTGCCAGCATCGCCGCCGATTTCAGTTTCGCGACTTGGAGTTTGACCTCCGACAAGCCGATCTGCCGGTCCAGTTCCTCCTGCGCTGCCCGCAGGTATTCGTTGCCACGCTCCGACAGGTCGTCGGCCATGAGGTCTTCTGCCGATGGCACGCTGGTCGGGTCCCAGCGGTCGGAGCGCGAGTCGATGATCTCCTTCGAGGTGATCACGAGGCGGTACTTCGGGTCGGCCAGGGCGGCGGCGTTGGCCTCGAATCCGGGGTCCTCGCTGTAGATCCGTTCGAAGATCACCCTGGCGTCCTGCTCTTCGCCCATCTCGCGCAGCGTCAGGCCCTTGCAGAACTCCGCTGCCCGCCGCGCTCCGGGAACGGGGCCCTCGATCGCCCGGTCCAGCCGCCGGATGCCCTCCCCGAACAGTCCCATCTGCGCGCACGCCGAACCGACCATCAGATCGGCGCCGGCGCTGATGTAGCTGTCGGTGAACGATCCCGAACTGCTCAGCGCGGTCAGGACGTCGGGCCAGCGCTGGGTGGTGAAGTGCAGCACTCCACGGACATACGCACGGATCTCGCCGGTGTCGCCCTCGGAGGGGGTGGTCGTCTGGTCAAGTTTGTCGAGCACCTGTTCGGCCTCGTCGAAATCCTTGGCGGCGATCATGCTGGCCGCGTAGGCAAGCCACATCTCGGTCTTGGTGCTCAACGGGTAGTCGAGGTACAGACCGGTCTGGAAACGTCCGCTCAGCGCGCGTTGCGGCAGGCCGAGTCGGCGCTGCTCGCGGAACAACGAGAGTGTGCTGGTGCGGTACAGGTGGTAGACGACCTCGGGACTGGTGTCACCGGTGGCCGCGCGCCCCAACCACGCATCGCACATGTCAGGGTCGTATTCGGTGGCCCGACGGAACGCCAGCGCCGCGTACTGCAGGTCGCGCTCGGTTTCCAACCCGTCGATGGGGATGCCGAGCGACAGCACTCCGGCATCGAAAACCCGCTGCGCATCGGTGGATCCACTCATCGGAGGTGACACATCTCCTCACTGCACGGTCAGCCGCGATTCACGCGCCATCTCACCATTACGTCCCGCTTGAGCGCCGAACGGACGCCCGCGAGTGTACTAAGTTTGGCGGTCGGGGCACCTTGGTGCCGAAGAAAACAGTGCCGCAGCTCGGGTTCGAGGGAGGCCAGGATGGCACAACCGGTGCAGTCGGCCGGCGGAACGATTTCGGTGCACACCACCGAACGCGGTCTGCCCGTCGCGCTACGCCTCGACCCGGTCGAGTTGAAGAAACCGCCCGGCCAACTGGCCGACGAGATCCTGGCGCTGTGCCGCTTGTCGGCGGCCCGCGCCCAGGTCGAGCGCAGGCGCGAGCTGACCGAAAAGGGTTACAGCACATCGGTCATCGAACCGCTGAAGCTGGCGACCGAGGATGAACTGGCCCGCGCCGAGGATGAGGTCCTCGGCGAGGAGGACGAACTCCCGCCCACCTGGGGCAGGTCGGTATGAGCGGGCTTGCCGACTCCCTGATCGGACGCATCCGCAAGCAGCGTGACCTGGTGCAGGCCATGGATGAGCACTGCCAATCGATTTCGGCGCGCGTCACCAGCCGGGACGGGAACGTCAGTGCCGAGGTCGACGGGATGGGCGCCATGACCGGGCTGTGGCTCGGGCCCGCCGCACACAAGCTGGGCGCCGACGCACTGGCCAAGCTGATCGTCGAAACCGCTGGTGCCGCCGCGCAGGTGGCGACGGCGCGCCAGCAGTTTCTGTCCCAGGAATTCGCGCAGCGGATGCAGGAACTGCAGGAGGCTCCGTTGACCCGTTGGGACGGGAGCGCGTTCGAACCCGAGCGTTAGCGCCGCCGCTGGGCAAACCGCGCGTGCTGAGCCGGCCGCGACCCACCCGTTATCCCCTGAGCTGCGAAGCCGTCCCCGACGTGGCCGGACAATTCATACGGGAATCGGTATTCCAGCAATTTTTTGCCGGCACGCTAATTACCAATACGAACGATCTACACGCATTATTTGCAGAAAATTCAGTTAGCTGCGGTCGGTCGGCACGGCTATAGTTTGTGGGTCTCGTGCCCACACAACCCCAGCTTCCAGCCGGAAAGGTATTAGCACGATGAGCGACATTTTCGCCGCCCAACCTTCGGGGATGGCCACCTTTTCCGCCGCGAACGAGGCTGCCGCATCGGCGATAACCGCAGCCGGGTCCGCCGACTCAGCAGCGATGCTCATGTCAGCGGCGGCCGCACTCGGGCCCATCGGCGCTGTCTATCTGGCGGCATTCGGCCCAGCTCAGGCCAATAATTTGGCCGGCACGCTGCTGGTCGGCGGAGTACACGCCGCTACCGGCGCCGCCACCGAATTGTCCCGGTCGGCCGTCCTGTCCAACGAAGACGCCTAGGCGCGACGCGCTATGCCGACAGTTTTGCCTCCCCAGCCGGTAACTCCGGTCGGTCAGCTAGCTCAGCAGGTTCCCGGCTACGACGCCACCCCGGTTATCGCTGCTCAAGAACAGAACCTGCAAGATTTTCTGAATTTGCCGGTCCGACAAATTCTCGATCGGTTGGGTTTGCCACCAATCGGAGATCAAAAGCCTCCGGAGGAAGCGCCGCCGGAGGAACAACCCCAGGAACAGCCCCCCGCCAATCCGATGGATCCGAGCGCGTTGATCAGCCCGGTCACCGACGCGCTGAGCACTTTGGGCAGCGGATTGTTCGAGGGCGTCGATCCCACGACCATGCTGCAGTCGATCTCCACGATGTTCGGCTCCACCGGCGGCTCGATGCAGAAGTCGGTCAGTTCGGCCGGCGACGCGTGGGAGGGCGCTTCGGGCACCGCCGCGGCCGCCAAGACCACCGCCGCCATTTCCGACGGGCAGGAGGTGGCTGCGCAGTCCGATGCGCTGAGCACGAGTTTGAACGCGGCCGCCGCCAACGTCGGCCAGGCCCGGGTCCGGCTGATCGCGATCATCACCGAGTTCGCCGCCACGATCGCGGCGATCGGCCCCATGATCATCTTCCCGTGGGGCTGGGCAGCGGCAATTGCGGCCGCCAACAAGGCAATCGCCACCACCGCCGAAGTGATGACCGAACTGCAGAGTTCCCTGGCCACCCAGGCCGCGCAGGTCACGACGGCAGGCGCGCCGGTCGGGGTCACCTCCGCTCCCGAGGCCTCGTCGCTGGCCGGCCTGGCGTCGCCCCTGATGTCGATGGCGACCAAAGGCGCCGAGGCCGGGGTGCAAGCCGGCACAGGCGCGGCGTCCGCGGCCAGTCAGTCCGCCGCCAATCCCGCCATCGATCCTGCCGTCGATCCCCTCGCATCGGACCCGGCCGCGGCCGGGGGTGGCGCAGCGCTGGCAGGAGCCGGGAAGGGCGGTGGTGGCGGAGGCGGTATCGGGGGCGGCGGAACGCTGGCCGCCCGCTCGCTACCGATGTCTTCGATGCTCCAAGCCGAAACTGCCGGCGCCCCAGCACAATCGGCTGCACCAAGGGTGGGCGGTGTGGGCTCGCCCGGCATGATGGGCGGCGCACCGATGGGAGCGATGGGCGCCGGGCAGGGCGCCAACGCCTCGTCGAGCAACAACCACACGTCGGCGTCGTTCCTTCACACCACCGATCAAGGCAGCGAGATCGTCGGCGATCTCGGCACCGCGGCCCCTCCGGTCCTCGGAGAGGCCGACCCGTATCAGACCCCGGACGTCGAACTCCGGATCTAGCCAACCCGCGATAAGGAGAAGTGTTATGGCCGACAGCGCCGGCATGTCCATCCAGCCCGCAGAAGTCCAGGAGATCAGCCGTGAACTGGACGAGCTCGCCAACCGCGTACAGCGAGTGATGGCCGACGAGGCCCCCAACCTGACCGTCACCGCGTCGGGCCGCGATGAGGTATCGCAGCGAATCGCCCAGACGCTCAACGAGGTTCACACCTCGTTCGGTACCTCCACCGATCAGGGCATGGCCGAGGTGCACGAAGTGGCGGCGACGCTGCGCGGCCATTCGTCCAACATCGCGGCCTCCGAGGACTTCGCCGTCTGACCAGACACATCATCATCTGAGTTCTGTCGACGAGGGGAGGGGTCTGGGCGTGGGGTTCACCGACGTTGCGTGGGAGTCGCGCAGCACCGAGCAGCTGGCGCGCGACCTCACCGAGGGGCCCGGCCCGGCCTCAGTTGGCGGAGCCGGTGCGGCCTGGATCCGGGTCGCCAACGAATTGGCCAACGTATCCGGCGATTTCGACAAGCTGGTGGCACGCCTGCGGACTGTCTGGGACAGCCAGGCGTCCACCGCCGCGGCCCAGCGCCTCGAAGAGTTCGGCAAGTGGCTGCAGGCGATCAGCCTCAGCGCGGCAGGCAATGGTCAGCGTGCCGAAGAGGCCGCGGTTGCCAACACCGTCGCAGTGTTGGCGATGCCCAGCGTGTCCGAGGCCATCGAGGCCAAGACGGCCCAGGACATGATGGCCTCGCTGGCCGCTTACAACGGAGCCGTGCTGAACGGAACGTTCGCCGAGTTCGACGCGGCCGCCACCGCCGATCAGGCCAATGCGGCGGCGGTCATGCAGCAGTATGAGGAGGCAGCCGCTCCCCTGGCGCAGCCGTGGGAGCAGCCGCTGCCCCCGCAGGTGTCGAACGGCGGCGCACTCAAAGCCGAACAGGGCGGCGAGGGTGCCGCAGGGGGTGGCGGCGGAGCCGCCGGAGGCGCCGCAGCAGTGCCACCGCCGCCGCTGATGCCCATGTTCGCACCGGGCGTCAAGTCGAGCGCCGACCCGAAGGCGTTGCAGAAGACCGGATTCGCCGGCACCGGGGGCGGCGGCTCGGGCACCGGGATGAGCGGTGCCCCCTATGCACCGATGGCGGCGATGGGGCGCGGCGACCAGAACCGCGACTACGAATCGGTACAGCCCGCAGCGACCCTGGACGGGGCCGGTGAGCCCGGCGCCGGGGTTTCCGACGCCGGGCAGGCTTGGCTGCCCGCCGCACAGCAGAACGACGCACCGTTCACGGTGTCGAACGTCAGCTGGGGTCCCGACACCGCAGTGTTCGACGAACTCGCCGCGCCTGAGGTGCCCGCGGGTGAGGGCTTCGCCGATGAACCGGAACGCACGCTCGAGCAGGTTGACAACCGCTGGGTCACTCCTCCGGTGATCGGCGTCGACCGGGGGCTGAACCTATGACCACATCCCTGGCACCGCAATTCGTGGTGAACGACGACGAAATGCATGTTCTGGCAGCGCGTCTCGGTGTCCAGGCGCTGCCGCTGGTGCTGGATCTGCGCCCGCGGCACCCCACCGAGACAGCACGGGCCGAAGCCGCCGGCCGGGCAGGCCAAAGCCTGACCGAGCGCGGCCTGATCGTGACCGGTGAGGTCAGCGCGGAACTCGCCGAGGTGGTGCAATCACTGCAGCGGCCCGAGCGGGAACTCGCGATGCGTTTGGTGACCCCCGACGGCCTGGCCCGCGTCACTGTCGTACGGTCTGGGGCACAATGCATTTCGGCCTGCCGAGTCGGCAACGAGATCACCCTGCACTTGATCGCCGACGGCGCAGACTTGCCGAGCGCCGCACGCGCCCTGTTGCGTCGGCTGCCGGCGTCTGCCCCCGCCGAGATCAGCCCGGTCGGCGGGCCGCTCAGCGAAGTCAGCCAGGCATTGTCCGACACCCACGACGCCACGGTGTTGTCCGACCGTATCCGGGCGCTCGGAGCCGACACCCGGTCCGCGATGATGCTGGGTTCGGCGCTCGCGGCGCGACTGGCATTCGCCGAGATCGTCTACTACGCACTCGATGAGGACGTCGACCGCGTCTCACGGTCGGTCGGTGCGGTCGGCGTCTTCTACACCAAACGCGGTCGTGTCGTCGGTGCCCCCAGCGCCTCACCCAGCGGCCAGCTGTGGACCACCCTCAAGCCGGGGTCCGACCACACGATCAAGCAGGCCATCGGCCAACTCGTCGAGCTGTCCGGCTACAGATGGGGGGACTGCTAGATCCGCTCCGTGTTCACCAGCGAAATCTCAACGACCGTCCGGCGATTCGCGCCGGGAATGACAAAGAGAGGTAAGACATGGCGCTTCAACTGACGCCTGCGGAAGCCAAAGCGAAGATCGAGAACATCGACAAGCAGATGTTGGATGTCCGGCGGTTGGCCGCACAGATCCTCGAATCCACCGAGGCCATGACGTCCAGCTCGTGGACGGGTGGCCGGGCCGCAAAGTTTCGCGGCATCATGACGCAGCACAACGAGGACTTCACCTACGTCATCAACAACCTGCAGCAAATCGTCGACAAAGGTAAATCCGACATCAACGCCCTTGTCAGCCACGAAGCCGATTAGAAAACGAAAGGTCTGATCCAATGGACATGGACAAGATCACATACCAGTACGGCGCCAACAACGCGTCCCTCGACGACATTCAGGGGATGACCAACAACGCACAGGCGATGCGGGATGAGGTCAACCAGGTCTTCACCGCGCTGCAGGGCGTGTACGAGGGCGAGGCCGCTGCGACGCTGTTCCAGAAGCAGACTCAGATCTTGGATCAGATGGACCTGATCCTCAATGAGATCACCCAGACCCGGTCCGGGGGCAACCAGTCTCAAGAAGACGCCGCGGCGCTCGACGCCCACCTTGCCGGCGGCTTCTAGCACGGCGCGCTTGTCGGCGGGCTCGGTTGTCGGCACCACCGGCGACCGGGCCCGCTTGCGCGTACGGTTTCCCAGCAGCCAGAAAGAAAGGGGCTCAGCATGATCACCGATGACGTGGCCTCGCTGCGCCATGGCGTGGAACCGTGGTTCATGACTGGCTTCGAGTTCCGTTGCGCCTGGGAAGCACTCGGCCTGGATCGGATGCCGTCGCCGCTGTCCTACCGTCATCGTGGGCCCAAGTACATGTCCGAGGTGGCGGCCGATCGTCGCGAGGCATTGGCCCGGTTGCGCGCCAGCTTGACACCGAATCGTGTTCGCATTCTCGAAGCGTTGCGGTACCCGGCGTACCTGCTACAGGGATTCGGCCAGATCGAGGCCGGCCAGATCTATCGATTACTCGGGGTGATCGGCACGACCGGCTACTGCGCCGTCATCACCCAGGACCCCAGCGAGCAGCTCATCTTCGGCGAAGATGTTCAGATCATCGGCTGCGTGAACATCGATTTTCCTCAGGTTGTTCTCGAAGCGCTCCCGGCTTACAAACCGGGTACCCGGCCGCGCAAGGAAGAGTTGCTCGAGGATGAAACACCGACCTCGGCTCTGCGAGACGCGAAGATCACCGCGCAGATTCTGCTCAGCGGTTCCCCCGAGTTCACCAAGGACTACCAGCTCCTCAACGCCGACCACCTGACCATGATCAACATCGCCGACGACGGCGCATACGTGGTGAACGAGGGTACGAAAGCGTTTCAGATCATCCCGGCAACGGTGCCCAATCTCATGCAGGTGTTCAAGAAGATCGAGAAGCGGCAAGCAGAAGCGCTGGCGGAGAAGCTTTCCGCCGAGCGGGCGGACCGGGAGTTCGATGCCCTACCTTGACACCGTTTCCGTGTACGTACCCGAGGGTACGGACAGCCAAGGCCGCCCGAAGCATCTCGCGACCGCCGCCTCGGAGATGCAGTCGGTCCACGAGATGGTGGAGATGGCCGGCCGGCAGATCGATCCCACCGCACTGTCGGCGGCAGCGGACAGCATGGCCGCCTCCTTCCACTGCGGCACCCTGTATCAGGGTGAACATTTCTGGCCGATAACCAATTCGCTCCAGCAGTCCATTCTGGGCAGGACATCTGCCGGATCCGCGACCGAGATCCGCCAGTTCTGCTCGGGTGGCCTGTACGGCGTCATGCTCGCCGATGCCGTACTGCAGGCGGGTTGGGCCGGCGACTACGCGATGGTGACCGGTGGGGACAGCATCTTTTACTTCGACCGGCATGAGTATGCGGCCAGCCCGGCAACCGAAGGTTCACTGCTGGGAGATAGCGGGTTCTGTGCGCTGCTGAACCGCAATGAGGGATTCGCCCGAATCGTGTCCGCCGCCGCCCGCTCGCACAATCCGTCAGCCGGCATGATGCACGGCAGAGCCGACGGCGCCATAGACGATCCGAAGTTCCCGACCTTGGCGGATTGGATCGCCAGGTGGGAAGACTACGACCGGCGTGGTGACGGCACGGTGAGAGACAACGCGATAGCCAGTTTTCGGGTGGCCGTCAGCACCGTGACCGAATGCTACGAACGCGCGGGTGTGAGGCCGGACGACATCGACTGGTTCGCACCGTCTTTCATCGAGCCGAGCTATGTCACGGACATGCTCGCCAAACAGACTTTCCTGCAACCCACACCCGGGCTGTATTCCTTCGCCGGACAATTCGGGCATCTGACGGTCTCGGACTTCGGCATGAACCTCGCCTATCTGATGAACAACAAGATCGCCAAGGTGGGCGACCTGGTGATGCTGTTCGCCGCAGGCAACTTCGTCAACTGCGCCGCGGTCCTGCTGCGTATCGAGAAAGAGGTGACCCTGCCATTCAACATGCCAGCGTGACACCGAGATTCACCTGACGATCATCACAGAGGAGCACCATGACCAACCCCTGGGGCGGACTGCACGCCGATACCGGAAAAAAGAAACTCTACCTCGATCCGGCCGTGATCTCGACGATCAACCGGGTGTTCGAGCCATACGAGGAAAGTCTCCAAACTCTCCAGAAACAGGCTCTCAACGAAACCGCCGGCTATTTCGGGACGCCGGCCAACCCACTCGCGGGTCACGTTGAGAAACTCTTCAATGGTCGCGGCACGCAATTGACGGATTACGTGACCGACCAGTTGACGCAGTCGACGGCATTCATCGAGACCGCCCGGGCCGCGGCGGATGCCATGCGCTCCAACCAGAACGACTAGTCACAGCACGAACGAACGGCTTGGGGACATCATGAGTGGCTTCGGAAACTACCTCGGCGCAAAGTTGGGCACTGCTGAAAACGAGGAGGGCAACAACCAGAGCGTGTACTTCAGCGCGGACGTGATGAACCCCAATTTCCCCAAGCGCGATGCCCTGGTCGGTGATGACGGCAAATTCGTCCAGGTGTCGAATGATCTGAGGGAGGGAAACAAGGCCGAGTATCAGCCGAGGAGCGAGCTTCTCGGCGATGTCAACGGAGTGTTATCCGACAACAGCACATATCTGGAGGTCCAAGACGAACTCACCGGTCCTCAGAGGCTGAACTGGGAGGAAAAAGAATTTGTCATGATGCAGGGGGAGACGAATTCTCTCAACCCCGAGCAGATCGGCATTCTGGCCACGAACTGGCAGCACATTGGCGACACCTTGAAGAAGGATACCGAGAATTTCAAGGACACTGTTCGCGATGAAATAACCGGAAAATGGTCGGGTGAGAGTGCTGCGGCGGCCGAAGCGGCATCCCAGCAGGTCACAGCCAGCGCGATCGACGAACTCAAGCCAGCTACAGATGCCATTGCGAACCGGCTGACGGTGCTGAAGGAGGCGTTTGAACAAATCAAGAGAGATTTCCCGGACGATCACCCAAACGACCAGTTGCTCGATGATGGCAAGTTCAACAATCATGAACTCAACACGGCTATCAACGATTTCAATTCCAAATATCACATCGACGGCGATGGATTCCTGAGGAACAAGGATGACGGTTACGTGACCGCCGCCGATGCCCTCAAACAGCTCGAAGAGATCAACAACTCCATCGATGCCTACCAGCAAGCCGTCCAGCTGTTTACGAACGTGTACAACCCGGCCGTGGAGGCGGCGACGCAGAACTTCCCCCATCTTCCGTCACTGCCGAAGATAACGTACGGGGATCCCACCGCCCCCGGTGGACCCGGCGGTCCCGGGGGCGGGCCTGGCGGCACCTCCCCGTTCAAGCCCGGCGGCGGCGCGGGCACCAAGCCGTTCGACAAGTCGGCCTTCGACAAGCTCAACACCGACAAACCGACCGACTACGAGAAGTACAAGCCGATCGACCAAAAGCCCACGGACCAAAACGATTCCACGACCGACCCGACAAAGGACGCACTCGACAGCCTGACCGATCCCGTCAAGTCCGCGATCGATTCGGCCACCGGAGCCGCCAAGGATGCGGCCGGCCAGCTCGCAGATGCGATGAAGAACGCCGCGGGCCAGAACCCGCTGGGTACCGGCGGTCCGCCCGAGGGTGTCCTCGGGCTCGGCCCCCAAGGGCTGGGGGGCGCGGGAGCGGGCAAGGGTGGCGGCGGTTCCGGGGGCGGAGTTCCCTTGCGTGGCCTGCCGACTGGGCTTCCGAACGGTACCCCCGCGACGGCAGCGGCGAAGATTCCCGCCGCGGCGACCGGTGCTGCCGCGGGTCTGGGTGCCGGCGCGGGTAGCCCCGGTGCGGGCGCCCCTGCCGCCGGCCAGCGCGGCGATCAAAACGGCAAGGGCCACCAGGTCAACAAGGCGTTGCGCCGCAAGAAGAACGGCAAGGACGTCATCGGCGACTCAGACGCGTCGGTACCGGTGGTCGGTGCGAACGAGGAGGCCGAGCAGCCGGAGAGCGCACCGGTCGAGCAGTCCGAGTTCCGTCGCCGCATTCCGCAGCGGGACGGCACCTGGCAGCCCACCTCGGCAGTTCAGCCCGGACCGGCGAGTCCGGCTCGTGGGCAGCACGTCACGCCGGGCCGCTCGGAGTGAGGCCTCAGGGATTGTCCTGCTGTTCCAGTGCATCGGCGGTGACCTGGAGGCCTTCGGCGTAGTAGTCGAGCAGGTTGGTCTTGGCGGTGATCGACCCGTCGACCCAGTCCAGCTGCGCCTTATAGCCTTTGGAGCCATTGGCGAACTTGTTGCCGATCTTGTCGTCGCCCCAGGCCTCGCCCTCACCGCTGAGGAACTGCATCAGCGCCGAGTGAACGGCCTTCATGTCAGTGCTGACGTAGGCGAGATACCCCGCCGTGCCGCGCAGCTCGGCCGGCGTGACGCCCAGCGGTACTGTCATCGCACGCTCCTTACAGTGGGAAAATCGTCGGGCTCTTCTTCTCCGTCGCCACGCGCGACGCGCACCGGGGTCGACAACAGATCCCTGATATCGGGGGCACCCTCGACAACGTCGGACAGTGAGGGAAACCGCTGCCGTCTCTCGGCCAGCGGGGCAAGCAACTCCGCGACCATCCGCCCGGCATCATTGGCAGCGTCTTTGGCCGCCGCGGTGATGTGCGCGCCGAGGTCGGCGAGATCATGGTCATCCAGATAGGACTCGCTCACCGCGGTGTGGATGACGACCCCGTCGGCGTCCACTGTCACCGTGACGGTCCCATCGGCGCGAGTGGCTTTGGCGAACAACCTTTCCCGCTCTGCCTCGACAGCAGCCAGGTCCGCAAATTGCTCTTGCACGAGCGCCAGCGCATCGATCAGTTCATGCCGCGCCGCATCATTGTCCATATCTTCTTAATCCCCGTCCCCACCGCTGGCCGCCGCAGCACCGCCGCCGTCCGCCGTGGATGCGGTGGTGCTGCGCGCCGCAGCTCTACCGCGCACCCCACCGGTGACCGCGGTGGGCACCGAGCCGAGGACAGAAACGGGGTCGATCGGTTGACCCGTCACCAACGAGCCCGTCACCTTCTTGGACATTCCGGCGACGTACCCGACGGCGGCCCCCTTCACAGCTGAATTGCCCAGTGCGCGCTGACCGTAGATGCTGACCGTGCCCTGAGTCGCGCCGCCGACCGTGTTGGCCAGTGCGACGACTCCCAGCCGGTTCCAGTCGACTCCGTTCTGATGCCCCTTGGACTGCTGTACCCCTTGAATGAACACTTCTTGTCCCAGGGCTTCGGCTGCCTCCACACCGGCTTTTTTGATGATCCGGTGCACGGTGGTCTTCGTCATCGCCTTGCCCAGGTCGGTCATGATGTCTTTGAGCAACATCGACACGACCTGACGGATGGCCGCGGACGTCGACGCTTCGATGAGCGGTATCTGGGCTGCCGATGCGCCGAACGTCACCGAGGTCTGAGCCAGCGCCCAGGAGATCTCGAACGCCGCGATGGCAAGCGACGTCAGGATCTGCAGTTTGGTGTATTCGATGTTCTTGCCGGTGCTTTCGGCAAGAGTGCCGAGAGCCGCCATCGCATCGGCCAGTTTGTCGACCGAGGCGTCCCCGTCGAACAACAACGCGAACTGCTTGTCGGCGGCGCCCGCCGTCACGCCCTGCAGCACCGAACTGGTGCTGGCCCGCATCCGGTTCAGCTCGGGAATCAGATCCCTCAATTGTTCGGCACGGTCGCCCCATTGACCGCCGATGCGGTACATGGCGTCCTCGTCGCCCTGCGGCCATTGGTAGCCGACCAAGTAGGACACCCACTGTAAAGGCCCGGGGATGTGCAGGGTCACGCGTTCCCCCGTCGGCGAAAAGTTCCATGCAGCATCGCAATTCACGCTATTGCGCGCTACCGCACTCCGCCATTTCTGACGGCCTTGTTCGCCGAGAGTTCAGCTACCCGCCAGTTCTATGTTGTTTCGGCGCGGCTATTCGGCCAAGAGGCCCGCCAAGCTCAGCTGGTTGGCCGCGGCGTAGATCTGTGCGTCTGGGCGGTCACCGAAAATCGCTGCGACATCATCGACCGTGGCGGTGCGCTCGGTGGCGACCTCCAACAGCGCCTGACACCGATCGAGCGTGGCCGCTCCGGTCTGGCTCGTCATCGCAGCAACCGTCGCATCTGGGGTCCAGATCGCGGGCAACGGGAGGTCGAGTTCGCCGGAGGTGTCGGTTGCCCCTCGGTACCACTGGCCGTCGGCCCACCAGAAGCAGAAACTCAGCAGCCCGTTGCGGTTTCGGGTGTTCAGCACCGAGTCGTTGACCCACGCGGGCGCTCCCCCGTAGAGATCGGGCAGCGGCCGGCCACCGTTATAGGCAGCCTGAAGCAACTCCGAATTCCATTTCCCGCCGGAGAGCACCGCGCGATCGCCGGGCAACAGGAACAACGTCGACCCGCTGCGGGCGTCACTCTCGAACCAGGCATAGCCGGGATAGATGCGCGGGCCCCAACCAGATCCGCGCCCTACATGCGTCGCCGACAGGACCGCCCAGCGCGCCAGCAGATCGGGAAGCGGTGGGATCTGGCCGGTGGCGACACCGGTGCGGCCGGCGGCCTGATCGGCAGCGGCATCTGCGGCCGCCCGGGCGGCATCGCGCCCCTGCGCGTCGGGCCCGGCGGTGTAGCCCGCGAGCCACACCGGCACGCGCGTGCGGGGGTAGGCGTCGAGGTCGTTGCGGTAGTGCTCCGCGGCCACGATCTGATCGTCCGGGAACGGCTCGTCGCCGTAGTCGTAGTCGACCGTCGTCTCACCGCGGTTGTTGACGTTCAACAGCAGCCGCCACCACGGCCCGGCGCTCATGCGGGCCGAAAGCTCGCGTTGTTGGCGCACCAGGTCGGCGATCGACTGCGGCACGGGCACCAGGCCGGTCCGGTCCTGGGCCCAGAACTGCAGCTGGGCGATCTGCGATGAGACGGTGAAGGCGAACACCGCGGAGAACTCGTCCCAGCCTTCCGGACCGAGCTGGGCCAGCTGCTGCACGATCGAGTCGATGAGGCGGGACGCTTCCTCGGCCGCCGCGGCGTCCGCACCGGTCGGTACGTCGCCCACCGGCGCGGGTGGCTCGTCGACGATGGTGAAGTCCGCGATCGCCGACGGGTCGTCGGCAGCCGCCAACCGGAACTGTCGCTCGAACTCGGCCATGAAAGCCGCCTCGTCGGACGCCGCGCCACTCTGTTGGGCCGCGCCATTCGGCGTGGCCGAACCATTCGGCGCGGCGGCACCGTTCGGCCGAGACGCAGGTTCCTGAGCGGTGAACGCCTCACGCGCCTGTTGCGGTGGGATCGACGACGACACCTCCTCGATACGCCCGGAGTCGCCCACCAGGAAGATGGACCGCCCGACCGGGATGTCAAGGAACGCCATCGGATCGCTGTCGTCGACCTCGACCGGTGCGTACACGCTCCAGCCCTTGTCGAACCGGTCGGCTGCCAGCCCTTCGGTCGGGTAGTCGAGCCCCCGGGACCTGATCCAATCCGTGACCAACGAGATCGCCTGTGCCGCTTCCATTGCCCCTTACCTTCCCAGCTTCTGCTGTTCGGCTTCGATTTCGTCGGCGAGCGCCGAGCGCTCGGCCTGTTGGCGCGCCAGCAGCTCGGCACTGAATGCCGCCCAGGCCGCGTCCTGCTCCGGCGTCATCTGAGCGCCGTGCACCTCGGATTCGACATCCGGATGGTCCTCCAGGAACTGGTTGAACAGCGCACCCATCTCCCGGCTGTGCTTGCGGTTGAGCTCAATCCGTCGCGGGTCCATCTCTACTCCTCGTCACCCTCGTACAGTGCCAACTGGTCGAAAACCACCAATGCCACCCGGTCCGGGTCATCTGTCGGGTGCACGCGCAGCGTGTGATGTGGGTTCGGTGCGTCGTCGACGATGATCACGCTCTTGATGCCGGCCGGAAGATTCGCCGGCCAGTCGATCTCGTCGGTGGGTTCCTCGACGAGCACATGGGCCCGCTTTCCGCGCAGGCCGGTCTGGTCGTACCGCAGCGGCGTGGGCTTCCGGCTGGTCATGTCGTGTCCTCTTCCTGATCCTGCGGACGGTCGTCGTGGGGCCCCCTCATGGGCGGCAGATCGGGCGGATTGTCCGGATCGATACCGAGATCTGCGTTCACACTGCCACGGCTGCGGGTGGAGCTGGCAACGATGGCCTCGTAGATCTCGTCCCCGACGCGCCCCTTGGCGCGGTTTCGTTCCACCAGCTCGTCGAACGTGGGGTTCGGTTCGTTCTCGTTCAGCCATTCCGCCGCCCTCCGGTCCGCCATCAGGGAACGGGTCCAGCTCCGGATGGTCGCCCTCATCCCGTACATCGTCCTGGCCCGTTCCTCGGCGCTGACGCCGTCGCGCAGGAGCTGGTCCCGCAGCTCCCGCATCCGGAGCTCGTAGGTGGTGTAGACGGTGCGAGTCTCCTCGTCGGACAGCGTTCCCGCCGCGTAGTGGCTGTGCGTGGCGCCGTCGATGATGGCTTGGTAGACGTCGTCTCCACTGAGGCCCTTGCCCTCGTAGCGGGCGACCAGATCCTCGAACGTCGGAGCACTCTCGTGGGCCGACAGCCAGTCGGCGGCCGGGCGGTTCTCCATCAGTTCCCGGGTCCAGGCCCGCAGTGAGCTGCGCAGGCCCGACAGTATCCTGGCGCGGTCCTCGATACTGACGCCGTCACGGATCATCTGCTCGTCGAGGGCCCGCATCCCGAGTTCGAACTGTGAGTACACCGCACCGGTTTCGATGTCGGTGAGGCTGCCCGGGGACATGCGGCTGTGGGTGGAGGTGTCGATGATCGCTTCATAGATCGCATCCCCGGTCAGCCCGCGCTCCGCGTTGCGCGCGACCAGGTCGTCGAATGTCGGGTTGGTTGTGTTGCGCAACAGGAACTCTGCCGCTTCCCGGTTGCTCATCAGCCCATATGCCCATGACCGCAACGCGTTCCGGGCGTCTGAGAGCCTTCTGGCGCGTTCCTCTGCGCTGACGCCGTCGCGCATCAGTTCTTCGTTGAGCGCACGCAGCTTGTTCTCTCCGTCGCCGAAGGCCGCGATGGCCTCGCCCTCGGACAACGTGCCCGGTGCGTGCTGCGGCAGACCCAGCGGTGCGAGCGGATCGGCCGGCAAATACTTCACCATGTCGATCGAGACGTTCTCCAGCAGTCGGCGCCCCAGGTTCGGTTCCGCGTCCGTCTCCAGGATGGCGATGTCGACGGGCTCGGGCAGTCGGGGGTGGTCGACTTCCAATCTCGGCAGCATCTCATCGAGCTCCGCCTGGCCCTCGGCACTGAGCCCGTCGTACATGTCCGCGGCCCTCATCTTGATCTGGTCCAGCGCCCCCTGGAGATTCATCAGATCTGGGCCCCAGGTGAAGCCGCGGCGGGCCCAGGCATTGCTGCCCTGCCAATCCGAGGTCAGCTCGATCCGGTCGACACCGGAACGCACGTAGAAGCGCTCGAGCTCAGCCGAGAGCGCCTTGGAGAATCCCTGGCCGCGGTGCCGCGGGTCGGTGATGGCCATCAGGCCGTGGTGGACGACGAGGTTGCCGTCATCGTCACGGTGGAACACCCGGTCGAGCGACCCGATGTCTCTGTTGCCGTGCAGGATTACCCCGGCGAGCGCGACCTGGTCGCTGCCCGGGACCGCCTCGGCTTCGAACTCGACCCGGTACGGCCCGTACATCCCGGACAGGTCTTCGGCGAGTTGTTGGCCGCGCTGCGGATCGGGGTTGTCGACGAGTTCCGCGAGCGGGTCGGCGTAGCGGGTGTCGACGACCCGGGTAGTGCGATTCTCGGAACGATATCGCTGTTGTCGCCGTAGGTAGTCCGGATCCCGCGGTAGGCCTCGGACGTCCCCGACGGCTTCTGCGGCGGCAAGTTGTAGGGGCACGTCGGCGAGCGGGTCGACAGCGTTGCCGTCGGCATCGAGGAAGCCGACCGCGGTGCGGTCCACCGCGACCTGGCCCCAATGCGGCGGCCAGCCGGCTCGCTCGCCGGTGCGCCGGTCGATCAGATAGATCTCGCCACCGTCGTTGACGGCGAGGTAGGCATGACCGCCTTGGCGCATGCCGGCCCAGCGTGATGCCAGCACGGCCGACGATCCCGGGCCGAGCTCGTGCAGCCGTTGGGCCACTTCCGCATACGACGCGAAGTGAGCACCGGAGCCCACGGCTTCGAACAGCGACCTGGCCGCCACCCCGGTCGACGTCACCTGCGCAGTGATCCGGAACTCGCGTCCGTACCTCTGCGACAACACATCGGCGACCCCAAAGGCACAGTTGTCGGCGGGGTCGGCGACGGGCGGCGCGAGATCGTCGAGTCGCACGGACCGCATCGCCGCCGGGTCCAGAACTTTCGTCGTCTGATCAGGATTGGTGACCAGGGTGCGGTGGCCCTCGAGTTGAATGTGCTCGATGTGCCCGACGATCACCCGGCCGAAGTTGGCCAGTGACTCGTTGCGTACGCCGGCGTCCTTGTCGACGAACGTGCTGTAGAAGTTGTGGATGTCGTAGTCGCCACCCTTGGTCATCACGGTCAACGGGAATTCTGAGGTGACGCGCTGCGCCCCAAAGAAATCCATCGCCGGGTCGACACCGTAGCCGCCCCGGAAGTCCCCCCGTGAACCGGGCGTGGTGCCGCCGTGCTGCGTGAACGAGTCGGTGGACGCCGTCGCCACATAGACGTCGACTCCCGGACCGAACTCGCCGGCGTGGTTCATCGGCCCCAGACCGGGAGACCCGTACAGGGTCACCGTGCGGATCTCGCCGTCCAAGCGCGCATCCACGCCGGCATGGCCGGCGACGGCCGACCCCAGACAGTGTCCGAACACGTGGTTGTCGCCGAACCTGATACCGCCTTCCGACCATGCGGTGCGCCCGGCGTTGAACGCCCGGATGTCGTTGAAGAGCGCATCGCCGCCGGTTTCGCCGCCGTCGTCGAGCATCGTGTCGTAGCCGATCCAGGTCATCGAGGCCACCGACGCGGTCGGGTCTTCGAGCAGTGCGGACGTCGCATGGTTGAGGGCCGTTCCCATGCCTGGGCCCAGTTCCTGGATGGTCATCCCGCGCCCCGGAATATTCCAGACCACCGACTCCGCGAGATACGGATCGACACCGAAGCTCACGACGGCCATCCCCGCACCGTGAAATGCGCCGGTGTCTAGCCTCAACAGGTACGGACCATCGACGCCTGCCCGCTGGGCCGCCGCGGCACCGCGCTCCAGCGCGGCCTCAATACTGTTGATACGCAGTAATTCCAGCTTCTTCTCGAAGCCCAGCCGGATGTCACTGTTGAGTTTGGCCTGCAATCCGTCGCGATACTCGAGCCAATCGTGCAGTACCCGGGTATTGGCCTCATGGCGGTCGAGCGGCGGGACACCTTCGGCGTTGCCGATCTGCACCGGATACGTCGCGATCAAGGCCTGGCGCTGATCTGCGTTCAACCCTTTCCACCACGTTGCGTTGACCCGTGCGTTCTCGACCGCTGTACCCGGATCGGGCAGAACCCGTTGCCCCAAGGCCTCATCGGCAACGTGCGCTGGTGTAGGTGGCTCGGCCGGCAAGCCTTTGACGTTGCCTACGGAGTCGGCCGTGCCGAGCCTGAGCGGGACGTCGTGCAGCGGGTTCACCGCATCGCCGTTGGCATCGAGGTAGCCGACCGCGGTGCGGTCGACCGCACCCTGGCCCCAGTGCGGCGGCCATCCCGTGCGCTCTCCGGTCGTCGGATCGATCAGGTAGATCTCGCCGCCGTCGTTGACCGCCAGATAGGCATGTCCGCCGCTGCGCCCACCCGTCCAGCGCGAGGTCAACACCGCCGACGATCCGTCACCGAGTCGCCGCAGAGACGCTTCGACTTGGTCGTAGGTGGCGAAGCGCGACGAGGATCCGACGGCTTCGTACAGCGCCCGCGCCGGTACACCACTGCGGGTGGGTTCGACCTCGATCCGGAACGGGCGCCCGTACCGGGCCGACAACTCGTCGGCCACCCCGTACGCGCAGTTCTGCGCAGGGGCTTGCGGGTCGGCGACGGCTGGGCCCGGCAGGTACTTCACAAAGTGGACCGAGGTGTTGTCCAGCAACTTTCGGCCCAGCTCGGGTTCCTCGGCCGTCGCGAGAATCGCAAGGTCGATCGGTTCGGGCATCCTCGGGTGACCGACTTCGAGCCGCGTCGCGATCTCGTCGAGAACCGCCTGAGCCTCGGTACCCACATGAGCGCGCAATCGCAGCGCGGCATCTTTGATCACATCGAGGGACTGGTGGAGGTGATAGAGATCGGTGGACCAGGTGAACCCGCGGCGCGCCCACGCGTTACTTCCCTGCCATTTGGACACCAACTCGATGCGATCGACACCGGAGCGCACGTAGTACTGCTCCAGCTCCGAGGTCAGTGCTTTCGAAAAGTCCTGCCCGCGGTATTCGGCCCTTTCGATTCTGATGATGGTGTTCTCGACGACGAGGTTGCCGTCCTCGTCGCGTGAGAACTTCCGCGTCAGATAGCCGATCTCCGTGTCCCCGCTGCGAATCAGTCCGTGCAGGGTGAAGCGTTCGCCGCCGACGATACGCTCGGGAGAGAACTCGACCTGGTAGGGGCCGTACTGCCCGGACAGGTCCTCGGCGAGTTGGCGGACATCGTCGCGGTCGAAGCTGTCGACCACTTCCCGCAACTGCTCGGCGTAGCGGGTGTCGACGCGTCGGGTAGCCGGATCCTGCGATCGGTATTCCTGTTGTTGCCCAGCGAAATCCGGTGCGTCGGGGTGGCCCTGGACGTCACCGACGGCATCGACGGCCTCGACGTCGAGGTACCTGACGGCATGCCAGGTGGTGTTGGTGAGCAGCTTCTTGCCCAAATCGGGATGGCCCGGGGCGGTGAGGCGCGCCAGATCGAGGGGCTCTGGCAGGCGCGGGTGGTCCGGGTGCAGCCGCTGAACAACCTCGTCGAGAACGGCCTGCGCCTCCGGACCGACCTGTGCCTGCAACTTCTGCGCAGAGCTTCTGATGCTGTCCAGCGATTCCCGTAGTTTCACGGGGTCCGGCGCCCAGCTGAAACCCCAGCTGGCCCAGGCGTATGCACCGTCCCAGGCGGCTACCATCTCGATCCGCTCGACGCCCGAGCGCGCGTAGAGGGGCTCCAACTGTTCGGCCAGGGCCTTGGAGAATCCCTTTCCCCGATGGGATGGACTGGTGATCTCGATCATCCCGTGCTCGGCGACCAGATTGCCCGCGGCGTCCCGGTTATACGACCAGTAGATCATCCCGATCTGCTTACCGGCACTCATTATGCGACCGGCGATACCCGTGGCCTCGTCTGGAACCCGCTGCAGCTCAACGCGGAACGGGCCGTAGACGCCGGAGAGATCGGCGGCCAGCTGGTCCACCCGTTGTGGGTCGGACGCATTGTCCACTACGTCGCCCACCGGTTCGGCGTACCGGCTCTCCGCCGCCCTGTCGGCGGGATCCTGTGCCCGGTATTCCTGTTGCCTGGCCAGGAACTCGCGGTCGTCCGGATGGCCCTGGACATCCCCCACCGCATCCGCCGCCGAACCCGGCATCTCGTCGACGTACTTGATGCCGTACCAGGATGTGCGGCGAAGCAATTCGCGACCGAGCTCGGGGTGGCCGTCCGCGCTGAGATTCGCGAGCTCCGAAGGCTCCGGCAGGCGCGGATGGCCCGGCTCCAACCGCCCGATGACCTCTTCGAGGACCACCTGCGCCTCGGCGGTGATCGAGCTCAGTAGCCGCTGCGCGGCAGCCTTGACCGAGTCGAGGGATTCCTGCAGTTCGTCTGCACGTAGATCCCAGCTGAATCCCCGCCGGGCCGATGCGTACGCCCCGTTCCGAACAGCCAGCAACTCGATGCGGTCGACTCCGGAGCGTGTGTAGTACTGGTCGAACGCGGCCAGGAACGCCTTGGAAAAACCTTTACCTCGGAAGGCCTCGTCCTCGATGGTCATCTCGTTGTGGTGGGCGACGAGATTTCCGCTCTCGTCGCGGATGAAGATCCGGTCGATTTCGCCGATTCGCCTGGCGCCGCTGAAGATCTCGCCCTTGAGCTGCAGCGCGTTCGGCAGCGCTTCCCCGCTGAACCGCACGCGGTAGGGCCCGTACATACCCGACAGATCGTCGGCGAGCCGCTGAGCCCTGCCCTGATCCATCGACTCGCTGATCACGTCACCGAGGGGTTCGGCGTGGCGGGTGTCTACGGCTGGGGTGACCGCATCAGCGGCAGCGACGTACTTGACGCCACTCCAGTATGTATTGGTCAGCAGGTCGCGGCCCAGATGCGGTTCCTGGTTGGTTGCCAATGCTGCCAGGTCGATGGGTTCCGGTAGGTCGGGCTGGCTCGGATCGAGCCGTCGCATGACCTCGTCGAGGAGCGCCTGCGCCTCGGGACTGACCTGATCACGCAGTTGGAGAGCGGAATTCCTGACGTTGTCGACCGATGCCCGCAACTTCGCCGGGTCGGGATTCCAGCTGAAACCTTGACGGGCCCAGGCGTAGCCGCCGTCCTGCTCGGTGCGCAGCTCGATCCGATCGACTCCGGAGAGCGCGTAGTACTGATCGAGTTGTGCGACGAACGCCTTGGCGAAACCCTTGCCGCGGAACGCCTTGTTCGGGATGTCCACGACGTTCTGGTGAGCGACCAGGCTCCCGTCGCGGTCACGAACGTAGGTCTGCTGGGTAAAGCCGATCTCCTCGTCGCCGCTGATGATCGCACCGCCGATGATGACCTTGCCGGTCTGTTCTTCTGCAACGGCCCGGAACATCTCGACGCGGTACGGCCCGTATACCCCGGAGAGGTCCGCCGCCAGTTGCTGTACCTGGTCTGTGGCGAAGCTGTCGACGATCTGCCCCAGCGGTTGGGCATAGGTCGAGTCGACGCGGCGGGTGGTGGGGTCCTGGGCGCGGTACTCCTGTTGCCTCGTCAGGAAGTCATCGGCGGCTGGATGGCCCTTGACGTCGCCGACACTGTCGGCGGCGTGAAGCGAAACCTGAACGGGCTCATCAGAGATCGGGTGTACCGGGTCGCCGTTCTGGTCGAGGTAGCCTACGGCGGTGCGGTCCACCGCGCTTTCACCCCAGTGTGGCGGCCACGGCGAATACTGCCTGGTGCGAGGGTCGTAGAGCTGCACCTGCCGGCCGTCGGTGACAGCGAGGTAGGCATGACCACCTTGACGGCCGCCATCGGCCGCCCAGCGCGACACCACGATGGCCGACGATCCGGCGGGCCGGCCCAACAATTCGGCCTCGATGTCGGCATAGGTCGCGAACTGGGAACGCGACTGCGCCGCCTGGAACAGCGCCCAGGCCGGCACGCCGGTGGCCGACGGCGGGATGGACAGGTCGAAGCGCCCGGGGTAGATCCTCGACAGTTCGTTGGCCACCCCGTAGGCGCAGTTGTCCGCGGCGCCACGCGATGTGTCGGACCGCCCGAACAGGTTCTGCAGCCACCCCTTCAGGCCGGTGCGGGCCGGAGCCACCGATGCGGGGTCCAGGTACTTGACGTAGTGCACGCCGTTGCGACCGTGCACGGCTCCGGTGCCGTCGAGCAGGCGCTGGCCGAGGTCCGGTTCTGCGGTCGTGGCCAGATTCGCCAGGTCGATGGGCTCCGGCAGCCGTGGGTTACTCGGATCAAGCTGTTGCACAACCTGATCCAGAACGGCCTTGGCTTCGTCGCTGACGGTCTCGCGTAGTTGGCGGGCCGACTGCTTCACCCGGTCGAGCGATTCCTGCAGCTGATTGGTCCTGGGGTCCCAGGCGTAACCTCTTCTGGCCCAGGCGAAGCCGCCCTTGTCGTGGGTGGTCAGCTCGATCCGGTCGATGCCCGAGCGCACATAGAAGCGTTCCAGCTCGGAGGTGAGGGACTTGGAGAACCCTTTGCCGCGCAGGTTCTCGTCCGTAATGACCAGGCCGGTGTGGGCTGCGACCAGGGTGCCGTCAGGATCCCTGTTGAACTGTCGCTGAATGGTGCCGATCTTCTGGTCGCCGTTGAAGATCTCGCCGGTCAGGAGGACCACGTCGGTCAAGTTCTCGTCGAGACTCAGTTGAATGCGGTAGGGCCCGTATCGGCCGGACAGGTCCTGTGCGAGCTGGCGGCCCCGGGCGTGGTCGGAGGCGTTGTCGACCACGTCACCCATTGGCTCGGCGTAGCGGGTGTCTACCACCCGGGTGGCCGGATCCTGTGCCCGGTACTCTGCCTGCCGCTGGACGAACTCCGGATCATGCTGCGGACCTTGAACTTTGCCGATTGCATCGGCAGCGTCGAGCTGCAGCGGAACGTCGCGGGTCATCGGTCCGACCGGATCGCCGTTGGTCTGCAGATAGCCGACGGCGGTCTGGGTTACCGCGTTTTGCCCCCAGTGCGGCGGCCACGGCGAGTACTTGCGGGTGTGCGGATCGTAAAGCTGCACCTGGCCGTCGACCTTGACGGCCAGGTAGGCGTGACCACCCTGACGCCCGCCGGCCCACTGCGACGTCAGTACGGCCACCCGCAGCGTCGGATCACCCAGCAGGGCCGCTTCGACCTCGTCGTAGGTAGCGAACCGCGCATCGGCGCCGACCGCCCGGAACAAGGCGCGCGCCGGCACACCGCGCCGCGACGTAGTGGCATCCAGCCCGAAGTTCCGGCCGAACAACGTGGACAACTCTTCCGTGACGGTCACGGCGCAGTTGGGCGGCCGACGCCACAGCGCGTTCCAGAAACGCCTGCCGCCCACCCGATCCCCGGCGGGTTCGACGGTGCGCAGCAGCGGTGCGTGCCGACTCCGGCCCAGCTCGGTGCGGTGCTGCTCTGTCGTGATGGCATCTGTGCGGCCCGCGGCAACGCGACCGAGGTTTGTCGTCGCCTCCGTGTTCAGGAAATAGGTGTGATGCGTGCCGCCCGTGAGCAGGCGATTCATCGACACGGAGGGTTCGGCGGTGACCCGCACGGCGCCAAAGGAATCCATCGCCGGGTCGGTGCCGAGACCGATCCCGAAGACCCGTCCGCTGGAGCCGGAGGTACGTCCGCCCAGCGCCGTGACCACATCTCGTGACGAGGAGGCGACGAACACGTTGTCGGCACCGATCCCGAACTCATCGGCGGTGCGCACCGGGCCCACGCCCGGGGAGCCGACCAGAGACACCGTTCGGACGTGACCGGCGAATCGCCCGTTCTGGCCGGCATATCCGGCGGTGGTCGATCCGTAGGAGTAGCCGAACACGTGGTTGCCGGTGAAGTGGCTGCCGTCGCCGGCGAGCGTGTCGCGGGCAGCATTGAACGCCGTGATGTCGCTGTAGAGGATGTCACCGCCGGTGCGGGCCATGCCGTGCCCGGCGGACCGCAGGGTGCTCCAGCCGCTGGGCGCGTCGTATCCGACCCAGGCGATCGAGGCCGCGGACAGGCCCGGGTTGTTTTGCTGAACCGCCTGCAGGTGATGCAGTGCGGAGGTCGTGTTGAAGCCGAGCAGCGTGTCCACCGTGCTGCCGACACCTGGCACGTGCCAGGACACCGAATCCGCGGTGTACGGGTCGGCGCCGTAGCTGAGCACGGCGCGTCCGTCACCGCCGAACTCTGTCGGGTCGAAGGCCAGCAGCAGCGGACCGTCAACCCCGGCCTGTTGCGCATCGACCGTTGCCTTGCGTATCGCGAGGTCGAGTTTGTCCATCCGGCGGAGGAACTTGCGTTCGGCGCCGCTGAGCCGCTCCCCGCGGTCCGCCTTCGACTGGAGCGCATCCGCTTGCTCCCGCATCTGTTGCAGGACATTGCGGTTCGCGCGGTCCCGGTCTGCTGCGCTGACGCCTTCGGCATTGCCGATGTGCTGCGGATACGTCTCAACGATGGCGCTGCGCTGTTCGTCGGTCAGGCCCGACCACCAGCGGGCGTTGTTGGTCGCCCGCGCCGCGGCTTCCTCGGCCGGTCCCATCGGGTTGCGCAGTTCATCGGGCCGCACGGGCGGTATCCGCCGCGACAAAGCGTCGTCGGCGATCTGCCGGACGTGCTCGTCGGTAGCGGGTTCCATTGGGGTGGGCGCAGTTCCGGGCTCTTGCCGGCCGGCCTGCTCTCCCACCAGCGTGCCGGTCCGGCCCGGGTGATCGGTCGCGACCCAGTCCACGCCGAGGTCGCGGGCGAACTGTACATCGGCTTCGTTGTTGACCGTCCAGCAGTAGGTGGCCAGTCCACGCGCGGCCGCCGCACCGACGAGTTCGGGGTTGTTGCGCAGGGTTTCGATGGACGGACCGATCGCGCTGGCGCCGACCACGCCGGCCAGATACCGGGCCGACGCTCCCAGAAGCACGGTGGGGACATTCGGTGCGGCACTGCGGACCCGCAACAGCGCGTCGGGGTAGAACGAGATCACCGCTGCCCGGACCGCTTGGTCCGGTCCCGGGTTCGCCAAGCCGTGCCGTTCCAGCGCCGCGACCACTTCGCGCTCGAGCTTCAAGCCCTGCTGCGCAGGATGTTTGGTCTCGATGAACAACGTCACCGGGCGGTCGGCGTCCTTAGCAAGCTGGATGAACTCGTCCAGGGTCAGAATTCCGTGACCATCGAAGTCGAGTGCCTGCAACTCGGCCAGCGTCATGTCGCCGACCCGGCCGGTTCCATTCGATGTGCGGTCCACGGTCTTGTCGTGGATGAGCACCAACTCACCGTCTTTGGTGAGCCTGACGTCACATTCGAGGGCGTCCGCACCTTGCCGCAGCGCTTCGGTGTACGCGGCGCGGGTCTGCTCGGGGAAGTCGTGGGAAGCTCCGCGGTGGGCGACCACGTGAGCGCCGGATTCCGTCGCAACCGACAGCGGGTTGGGGCGCGAGGCGCTCGAGGTCGACGACGGCGCATGGGTGACAACGTGATTGCCCGTGAACGGCCCGGGCTCGCCCAATGATCGGCGGGTCTCGTGGAAGGCGGCCAGGTCCCGATGCAGCGCGCTGGTGTCGCCGACCCAGGCGATGGTCGCCGCGTCCTGCGCTCCGGTCGAGGTGTGCAGCCCGTCGAGCGCGCGGACGGTCACGGTGCCCAGCTGTTCGATCGACCCTCGTGCGGTGTGCCATGTCACGCGCGACGCGTGATAGGGATCGGCGCCGAAACTGATGACGGCGTGGCCGCCGCCGCTGAAGGCCGACGTGTCCAGCACGAGCACCAGCGGGGGTTGGAGACCGGCCCGGGCAGCGTCCGCGTCGGCCTGTCGCACCGCGAGGTCAAGCCGGTCGATACGTTCCAGGAAGGCTCGTTCTTCGCGGCTGACGGGGCTGAACTGGTCGAGCTTGGTACGGATGTGGTCGGCGCGGTCCCGATAGTGCTGCAACGCATTGCGATTCGCGGTGTCGCGGTCGGCGGCCGGTAGACCGTCTGTATTCCCGTGAGCCTGGCCGTCTGGGAGACCCTGCACCCTGCCGATGGCGGCTGCCGCGAACTGGTTGTACCACCGCCCCTTTACGACGGGTTCGCCGTTAGGACGCAGGTAGCCGACGGCGGTCTGGGTGACCGCGTCCTGGCCCCAGTGCGGCGGCCACCCCGAATACTGCCGGGTGTGCGGGTCGAAGAGGTAGACCCGGCCGTCGATGTGGACCGCCATGTATGCGTGCCCGACGGGCTGGCCTCCGCTCCAGCGCGATGCCATCACCGCCATCGAGCCGGACGGCCTGCCCAGCAGGGTCTCCTCGATCTGGGCGTACGTCGCGAAATCGGCGGCCGTCCCGAATGCCCGGAACATCGCCCGCGCGCGTGTGCCGCGACGCGAGGGCTCGGCGTCGAGCGGGATGTCACGGCCGGTCCGCGTCGACACTTCTTGTGCCAGCACCTGGGCACAGTCGTTGCCCCTGGTCCACCGGGGCACGCGGTTCCGGTTGTGCGGGTCGGTCGGGTGCATGACGCCCGGATCGTCGTCGAGGCGCATGGCCGGCCGGCTCGCCGCGGGTTCGATGGTGCGGGAACCGCTTTCGTCGACAGTTCGGTGCAGTTCGGCGTGAACGTCGTTGTGGTTCCCGGCGGCGATGCGGCCGAAGTTGGTCAGCGATTCGGTGCGGATCGCGTGTTGCGGGGTGACCAGCCACTGCCGGGTACCGGGACCGTCGGTTTCCAGGTAGTCGAAGTAGGCATTGTGGGTCGTCAGGGTGTCCTTGCGGTCCATCGACGCCGGGAACTCGGCGCTGATGCGTTGCCCACCAAAGGTGTCCATTGCCGGATCGGTGCCCAGCCCGATTCCGAACCGGCCCTGCGAATCCGAGGTACGCCCGCCCAGCCCGGTGACGAAGTCTCGTGACGACGAGGCGACGAACACATTGCGAGTGTCGATCCCGAAGTCACCAGCGCTGCGCAGCGGGCCTGCGCCCGGCGAGCCCACCAGCGTCACCGTGGTGATGTGCGGCGCCAACCGGCCACCGGCGCCGGCGTAACCCGTGGTGGTCGAACCGTAGGAATGCCCGAACACGTGGTTACCGGTGAAATGGCTACCGTCACCGGAGAATGCGTCGCGCACCGCGTTGAACGTGCTGATGTCGGTGTAGAGCATCTCACCGCCGGCACGCGCCAGACCGGGCCGGGCCACACGCGCCGACGCCGAATCGTTCGGTGCGTCATATCCCAGCCAGGCGATCGAGGCGGACGCCAGTGAGGGATTTTCGGCCCGGGTCGACTGCTGGATGTTCAACGCGCAGTGCATGATGTAGTCGAGTTTGTCCAGCTGTGACCCCAGGCCGGGTACGTACCACGACACCGAATCCGCCGTGTACGGGTCCGCCCCGAAGCTCACCAGCGCGCGACCGTCGCCACCGAACGCGCCCGGATCCAGCGCCAGCAAGAGCGGATGACCTTCCCCGGCCTGCGTCGACGCCACTTCCGCTCGCTGCATGGCATTTTCGAGCCGGTTGACCCTACGCACGAAGTCCAGTTCGCGATCGCTGATCTTCTCCCCGGCGTCGATCCTGGCCTGCACCGCCGCGGCCCGCTCTGCATATTGCCGCAGCATCTCCCGGTTGGCGCTGTCGCGGACGGCGGAGGGGATGCCTTCGGCGTTGCCGATCTGGTGCGGATACTCCTGAAGCAACGCTTGCTGTTGATCCGGCGACAACCCCGACCACCACGCGGCATTGTTGCGGGCGCGGGCCACCGCTTGCGATTCCCTACCCAGCGGATGCACCAGGTCGTCGACGGCCAGCGGTGGAATCCTTTGGTCCAGCGCCTCGTCCGCGACCAGCCGCGCCTCTGACGGCTCGATCTCACCCGCACGCCACCGTGGATTCCATGGCCGTCGCGGGCCTTCGTGCTCTACCTGGGTGTCATCGTCCAGTCGCAGTGGCCGTCCGACCGCCGGATCCACCGTGCGCCCGTCGACCACCCTGCGATAGCCCTCGTGGTGCAGCCTGTCGGTGCGGCCTGCGGCGATCCGCCCGGAATTGGCCAGGGATTCGTTCCGCACCGGGGCGCCGTCGCCCTCACTCACATGGTGGTGATAGCTCTTGTGCGTCCCGAACGTGCTCGGCGTGTTCACCGCCGCCGGGAACTCGGAAGTAACCCGAACCGCCCCGAATTCGTCCATCGCGGGATCCATGCCCAGCCCGCGTCCGGCGAAGCGGCCGTCCTGTTCCGCTCTGCGTCCGCCGAATCCGGTGACCGGGTCCTTCGATGACGACGCGACGAACACGTTGCCGTCGCCGAGGCCGAACTGCCCGGCATGGTGCATCGGACCGGCGCCCGGCGATCCCAGCAACGTCACGGTGCGAATGTCATTCTTCAGCCGGCCACCGATACCCGCGTAGCTCACGGTGGTCGAACCGTAGGAGTGGCCGAACACGTGGTTGCCGGTGAACTCGCTGCCGTCAGCGGCCAGCGTGTTGCGTGCGACGTTGAACGCGCGAATGTCGGAGTACAGGATCTCAGCACCGGCCCGCGCCAGTTTCGGGCTCAGCACCCGGCCACTGGCCATGCCGTTGGGCGCGTCATACCCGATCCAGGCAATGGATGTCGCTGCCAGCGTGGGATTTTCGCGCACCGTCGACCGCACGTGGTTAAGTGCGTTACGCATGTTCCCTTCGAGCTTGTCGACCGTGGTCGCAAACCCGGGCACCAGCCACGACACCGAATCCGCCTGATACGGATCCGCACCGAAACTCACGACCGCCCGGCCGTCACCACCGAACTCAAAGGGGTCCAGCGAGAGCACCATCGGGCCACCGACCCCGGCCTGCACCGCATTCGCCGCCGCTGCCTGCAGCGCCGCGTCCAACCGGTTCACCCGCAACAGATTCGCGAGGTCGTTCTTCCCCGGTCGCACGCCACGGTCGATCATCGACTGCACGTGCTCTTGGAAACGTTTGATCGCAAGGCGGTTCGCGGCGTCCCGGGCGACCGGCGGAATACCCTCCGCGTTGCCGATCCGCGCCGGATACGTGTTGATCAACGCCTGCCGCTGCGTATCGTTCAGGCCCGCCCACCACTGTGCGTTGGCCTCGGCCCGCGCCGTCGCTTCCCCAGCCCGGCCCAGTGGGTTGACCAGATCGGCGGCCCCCGCTGGCGGAATGCGCTGTGAGAGCGCCGCATCCGCCACCGCCTTGGTTGCCGCGTGCGGCGTCGGGCTACTGCTCGACGTCCAATTGGGTTCGGTGACGGCGTGCTGCGGTTCGACCTCGATGTCGCCATCACGCCACCGCGGGTTCCACCAGTTGCGGCCCTGGTTGTCGCTCCGATTCGCCGCGGGTTCCACAGTTGCTCTGCGGGTTCCGAACAGGCGTCCCGGCCGCTCCTGCATGGAGCGGTGGGTTTCGTGGTCGAGTCGTTCGGTGTGCCCCGAGGCGATGCGGCCCAGGTTCGCCAGCGATTCGGAGGGGACCGCGTTCGCCGGAGTGACCAGCCACTGCCGGGTGCCCGGACCGTCGGTCTCCTGGAAGTCGAAGTACGCGTTGTGGGTGGCGGTGGTGTCCTTGCGGTCCATCGAAGCCGGGAATTCCGCGCGCACTCGCTGCGCACCGAAGGTATCCATCGCCGGGTCGGTGCCCAGGCCCCGGCCCAACCGGCCCGTTGAATCCGCGGTCCGCCCACCGAGGCCCGTCACGAAATCCCGCGACGACGACGCGACGAACACATTGCGGGGGACGATCCCGAAGTCACTGGCCTGCTGTAACGGACCCGCCCCGGGCGAACCGAGAAGCGTGACCGTGCTGACGTGCTCCGCCAGGCGGCCGTCGCGTCCCGCGTAGCAGGTGGTCGTCGAACCGTACGAATGCCCGAAGAGGTGATTGCCGGTGAAATGGCTACCGTCCCCGGCGAACGCGTCACGCGTCGCGTTGAACGCGCTGATGTCGGCGTGCAGGATGTCGCCGCCGGCCTCGGCCAACGCCGTACTGCCCACCCGGACTGTCCCCGAGTTGTTCGGTGCGTCATAGCCCAGCCAGGCGATCGAGGCCGCCGACAGAGACGGGCTCTCGGTGCGCGTCGACTGCAGGATGTTCAGCGCGCAGTGCATGAGGTAGTCGAGTTTGTTGATCTGTGCCCCCATGCCGGGCACGTACCACGACACCGAGTCCGCGACGTACGGGTCGGTGCCGAAGCTCACCAGCACGCGCCCGTCCCCGCCGAATGCCGGCGGGTCGAACGCGAGGATGAACGGGTCTCCCACGCCGGCCTGCTGAGCGGCCACCTGCGCCCGTTGCAGGGCGTGCTCCAGGCGATTCACCCGCAACAGGAAGTCGAGCTGGGTGCTGTTGGGACTGTTGCCGGCATCGATCTGAGCCTGGATGCCGGCGGCCTGGTCCAGATAGCGTTGCAGCACACGACGATTGGCGGTGTCCCGATCGGCGGCCGGAATGCCTTCGGCGTTGCCGATCTGATACGGGTACGCCGTTATCAGATCGCTGCGCTGCTGCTCGTTGAGCCCCGACCACCAGGCCGCGTTGGCCTGGGCCCGGGCCACCGCCTGCGGCTCGTCGCCCAGCGGGGTGACCAGCTCGTTGATGCCGACCGGCGGGATCCGTTGCCCCAGCGCCTGATCCGCTGCCACCTGCGCGGCCGACGGCTCGACCTCGGCCGGATGCCACCGTGGGTTCCAGGGCCGCCGTTCCCCTGGCTGATCGCTCTGATTGTCACTGTCGAGCCGTAACGCCCGACCCTCGGCAGGGTCCACGGTGCGCCCGTCGACAACCGTGCGGTGCCTTTCCTGGTGCAGTCTCTCGGGGTGTCCCGCGGCGATCCGGCCGAAGTTCGCCAATGATTCGGTACGCACCCGTGGATCGGCATCGCCGTCCATGTATCGGTAGTAGCTTCGGTGGGTTCCCACGCTGCCGCCGTCGTTCATCGACGCCGGGAACTGGGCGGTGATCCGGACCGCCTCGAATTCTTTCATCGCCGGATCCATGCCGAGCCCACGTCCCGCGAATCGTCCGTCCTGACCGGGCACGCGCCCACCCAGCCCGGTAACCGGATCCAGCGACGAAGACGCGACGAACACGTTGCGGTTGCCGATCCCGAACTCACTGGCATTGCGCATCGGACCCGCACCCGGTGAACCGAGCAGCGTCACCGTGCGGATGTCGTCGGCCAGCCGTCCGTTGCGTCCGGCGTAGCTCGCGGTGGTCGAGCCGTAGGAGTGCGCGAAGATGTGGTTGTCACGGAAATGGCTGCCGTCACCCGCTGCGGTGTCGCGTGCGGCGTTGAATGCCCGGATATCGCTGTACAGGATCTCGGCGCCCTGGCGGGCGAGTCCGGGGCCGACAACCCGACCGGTCGCCGCACCATTCGGAGCGTCATATCCGATCCAGGCGATCGACGTCGCCGCCAGTGTCGGGTTCTCCTGGAGCGTCGACTGCAGGTGGTTCAGCGCATTGCGCATGTTCCCTTCGAGCTTGTCGATGGTCGTGGCGAATCCCGGCACCAACCACGACACCGAATCGGCCAGATAGGGATCTGCACCGAAGCTCACGACCGCCCGGCCGTCGCCACCGAACGCCGGTGGATCGAACGCCAGCACCAGCGGTGGGTCGATGCCGGCATCCGCCGCTTCGCGCCCCATGGTCCGCAAGGCGGTATCAAGGCGGTTCATCCGCAGCAGATGGTTCTTTTCCCGCTTGGTCAGTTTTTCGCCGCGATCGAGCTTGTGCTGCACATGTTCCCGGGCGATCCGCAGGGCGGTGCGGTTCGCCAGGTCGCGGGTGGCCGGTGGTATGCCCTCGGAGTTTCCGATCTGGGCCGGGTAGGTCTTGACGAGCGCATCGCGCTGGTCTTCTGACAGGCCCGACCACCAGCGGACATTGGCCTCGGCCCGGGTTCTGGCATCCTCGGCCACACCCAACGGGTTGACCACGTCCTTCGCGCTGACGGATGGGTCCCGCTGCGCCAGTGCCTCATCCGCGATCTCACGGGTGCTCTGGACGGCGGGGGTCGTCGGCTCAAGCGCCGGAACATCGGTCTCGGAAGGCGGTTCGAGTTGTGGGTGGGTTTCGCGGTTCGCTCCGAAAGATTCACCCGAGGGGTCGACGCCGATGCTGAGCTCGGCGACCGGCGTTCGCCCGGCCAGTACGGCGGGGACGTCCCGCGACGTGGACGCGACGTAGACGTTGTCGGCCCCGATCCCGAACTCGGCGGCGCGGCGCACCGGCCCGGCTCCCGGCGAGTCGGTGAGGGTGACGGTACGAATGTCGTTGGCCAGCCGACCGTCTCGGCCGGCGTAGCTGACGGCGGTCGTGCCGTAGCCGTGGGCGAAGATGTGGTTGTCCGTGAAGTGGCTGCCGTCGCCGGCCCACGTGTCGCGGGCGGCGTTGAAGCCCCGGATGTCGCTGTAGAGGACCGCGCCGCCCTCACGGGCCGACCCGCGTCCGGCCACTCGCCAGCTACTCCAGCCACTGGGTGCGTCGTAGCCGAGCCACGCGATCGAGGCGACCGACTGCCCGGGGTTCGCCTGCAGCGTGGCCTGCAGGTGATCGAGCGCGCCGTCCATGCACGCGCCGATGCGGTCGATCGTGGTGCCCTGGCCCGGCACATGCCACGACACCGAGTCCGCTCGATAGGGATCGCCGAAGCTGACGACCGCACGGCCGTGGCCACCGAATTCCGATGCGTCGAAGGCCAACAGCATCGGGGCATCGACACCGGCGTCCTGCGCGCGGGCTTGTGCGTCAGCGAACGAACTGTGGATTCGATCGAGCCGGGCCAGCATCTTGCTCTGCGCCCGGGTGAGCCGGTGACCGTCGCCAAGCAACGACTTCAACTGCGCACGTTGCGCTTCCAGCAGTTGCGTATTCGCCTCATGCCGGGCGCCGGGCGGGATGCCCTCCGCGTTGCCGATGTGCTGCGGGTGCACGTCGATCAGGGCCCGCTGCTCCGGTCCGCTCAGTCCGGCCCACCAGGCCGCGTTGGCTCGTGCCCGCGCGTCGGCTGACTCCATCAACCCCAGCGGGTTTCTCAGGTCGCCTGCGTCCACCGGTGGTACGCGTTTCGCGAGTGCCTCGTCGGCGATCTGGCCCTGGGGCGTGACGTCGCGCCACTGCTCGCCGGGCGCCTGATCGCCGGTGCCCTGCACGTCGCCGACGGCGATCGCGGCGTCGAGATCGTCGGGCCGGGTGCCGAGCTCGTTTACCGGATTACCCTGTGCATCAAGGTAACCGACGGCGGTCGTCGACACCGCGCTCTGGCCCCATGACGGCGGCCAGCCCTGCCGCTCCCCGCGGTGGAGCAGATACACGTCTTTGCCGTCGAAGACCGCCACGTAGGCGTGCCCGCCCTGGCGCTGCCCGTCGCCTGCCCACGCCGACGTGATGACCGCGGCCGAACCGGGTTCCATTCCTCGCAGCGTGGCTTCGATCTCGGCGTAGGTGGCGAAGTCCGCCCGCGACCCGACAGCCTGGTAAAGGGCCCGCGCGGGCATTCCGGTGGCTGTCGGCTGCCCGTCGACCTGGAACTGCTTGCGGAAGTGCGATGACAGATCGTCAGCGGCGTCGAACACGCAGTTCTGGTCACCCCGCCTCGGACCACCAGTTTCGGTGACCTCGGAATCCGTGTTCGCGGGTGCGACGTCCGCACCGCTGTCCTGCGTGGTGTTCTGCTTCGTGTTCTGAGCGGTCTCTTGGACCCGCGCCGCGGGCAGGCCCGCCGCCTGCGATTCCGCGCCGGCCGGTTGCGCGGTCGGCGGCGCCTGCCTCGGCTCCGTCGGCTTCGAATCGGGTTTCGCCGCAGCAGGTTTGGTGGCCGGTTCGGCGGTCGTGGGCGTGGTGGGCGGGGTGGTCGGCGGTGTGGGCGTGGGCGTGGTCGGCGGCGTGGCCGGCGACACCGTGGTCGTCGACGACGACGGGGCCCCGACGACCGGCGGGCCGTGTTGCTCGGGGGCTTCCGGCACGGGAGCCTGCTGCGGCTGCACCGGATCAGCGGTTGTCTGGGGGGCCTCTGCCACTTCGGGTGCGACATGGGCGCCTTCGACCTGCTGCCCCGGATCGACCGACACCGGCTCCGCGGCTACGGCCGCCTGCGGCACGTCCGTCGTCGCAGCATGCGCCGGTGGGTTGGCGACCTCCTGATCCGGACTGAGGGTGGCCGTATGCGCGGGCTCATCCGCGGGAATGTCGGCCGTATCGCCGTTGTCCGGCTGCGGGTTCGGCGAATGCTGCTGGTCATCCCGGTCAGCGGGTGCATGTTGGGTCTCGGCGTCGGTGTCGGTGTCGGTCTCGGCGTCGGCTTGATCGGGTGTCTCGTCGGATTCCTGATCGGTGGACTCGTCCACCCCATTGTGGCGTTCCCCGTTGCGGGAGGACGGCTTCGAATCCGCCTGTGGGGTGGTGTTGTTCGTCTGGCTACCACCACCGCGTCCCAGACCCGCCTTGGCGGGTGCGGCCGATTGCCCGGTGGAGTCGTTCTGGGGAGTCCGGCTGCTATCGGTCTTGCCGTCGTCGTCCTGCTGGCCCGTATCCAGCATCTTGCCGTCCGGATCATCGCCCCGCAGACCGACATTCGGAGCGTCGGGACCCGGAAGCCCGGCCGGATTTGTGTGGTCGGTCTGCTGACCCCCCTGGCCTCTGCCGAGACCGTTCATACCGCCGAGACTGGTACTGGTCGAACTGGCGAGGATCGACAACGTGTCGAATTCACCACCGACGGACAAGGTGCCGGCAACGTTGCCCGTCACTCCGGCGGTGAACATGGTCACCGCACCCTTGGCGCCCGCCGTTATCCGGTTGCGAGAAACATGTCCCATCCCGTGCATCATCGGGACAGCGGTCATTCCGCCCGCGCCGCCACCGACGGTCGAGGCAATCGCGGTCTGCTTGAACCGGTCCCATCGGAAGTCGGCGTGTCCGTTGTTGGCTTGGATGCCCTGGACGATGCCCTCTTGAAGCAGCCCCTGCGCCAGCTCCTGCCCGGATTCCTTGAAGCCTTCGTGCAGGAGCCTCTTCATCATGGTCCTGGTCAGCAGTTCGGCCATCTTCTCGCCGATCCGCCGAATCGCCCATGCGACGAGCGCGCGTATCCACGCGATGGTCGTGGTTTCGATGACGGGGATCGCGGCCGTCGACGCCCCGAGCGTCGGGCTGGACATGGCCAGGCTGTAGGAGATCTCGGCAGCGGCGAGTGCCAGTCCGACGATGATCGACAGCTTGCTGTATTCGATCTCGGAGCTGAAATTGGTGGCGCCCTCGCCCATTCCCGAGATGCCCTCGGCCAGTTTGTCCACGGTGTAGTCGCCGTCGAACAGCATGGCGAACTGCTTCTCCGCCGCTTCGGCGGTGTCACCGAACAGGACCGACATGGTCTCTCCGCGGACCCTGCTGAGGTCCGGGATGAGTTCCTGCAATGCTTCGGCGGCAGCTTGATAATGCTCGCCGATACGACGGGTGCGGGTCTCGCTGCCTTGCGGCCACTCACCGCCCGCGAGGTATGACACCCATTGGAGCTCGGGCGGGATCTGTATGTCCATAAGCGAATAGCTGCGTCAGCCGGCCTACGCGGCGCACCGCCCCATGGCGCTGACCGCTACGCCTGTTCGTTTTGCTCGAAGGAGTCCGCAGAGCCCTTCAAACCGTCCGAGTAATAATCGAGCAGATCGGTTTTGACGACCACCGAGCCGTCGACCCAATCCTTTTGCGCCAGATACCCTTCGCCGCCTTTCGCGAACCCGTCACCCATCTTGTCGTCACCCCACGCGGCACCCTCGGCCGCCAGGTTGGCCTGCAGCGTGGACAGCACGTTCTTCATCCGGACGCTGACATCATTCAGGTCCTTCGAGGTTGCCCGCAGCTCTGAAGGTCCGACACCGAGCTCGTCAGCCATGGATTCAGCTCCTCACGGTGGGGAATGCGGATTCGTCCGTATCGTCTTCCTCTGGTCCGCGCGCGCGGACGACCGCGTCGTCGTCGCCGTACACGGACCTGGTCAGGTCACGCAGATCGGGCGCACTGTCCACGATGTCCGACAGCGACGGCATCATCCTGCGCCGCTCCTCGATCGGCACCATCAGGGCAGCGGCCCGCTGCGCCACGAGTTGCGCCGCATTCTGCGCGGCTGAGGTGACGTGGCCGCCGAGTTCCTCCAGGTCGTACTCATCGAGGTACGACTCGTCGATCACGGTCTCCATGACATGGCCGCGGGCATCGACCGTTACCTGGACCAAGCCATCAGCCGCGTCAGCGGTCGCGGTGAGCTGTTGCTGCTCGCGCTGCACCGCCGCAATATCGGCCATCTGCTCTTGGACCAGGGCAAGTACCTCGGTCATCTGATGCCGGAGGGCATCGTTGCTCATTCCGGCCAGTGTTCCAGATTCACCCAGGCACTGCCAGGCAGTTAACCGAATCTGATTTGAAATTCCCATGTTTGAGCGGGCGCACAACAGTCGGGCGTGAAATTGCCATTGTCGCAATGCTGCTCGCACGTCAATTTGCCCACCGTGTCGAGATAGCCGAAGCCAACTGGATAGTCCCGACTACTGGCCGATAGCTCAGATGCCCTGGGACCGGCCGATCGATATTTGCCTCGCTGACCGAGCGGGTGAGTCAGCGGTACTGGGGTGCGCCCCGCAGCCTGGGAAACTTCTCGGCAACGGCAGCAGCCAATTCCAGATACGCCTGGAGCGTGGCCGGGTCCAGCAGGTCGAAATCGACGTCGGCACCCTCGGCCAGATGCGGATCGAACGGGATCATGTGCACCGAGCGGCACCGCGCCTCGAAGTGCTCGTAGACCTTGTCGAGTTTGAGCTTCGCCGATCCGGGCCGCGAGGCGCTCAGCACCACATGCGCCTCGCGTACCAACGCGGAATGCCCGTGCTGCATCAACCAGTCCAGCGTCGCCGATGCACTCCGCGCCGCGTCGATGGCGGGTGAACTGACCAGCACGATCGCATGCGCCAGATCGAGCACACCCGCCATGGCGGAATGCATGATGCCGGTACCGCAGTCGGTGAGGATGATGTTGTAGTAGCGACGCAGGATGCTGACGGTGCGGCGATAGTCGGATTCGCCGAACACTTCCGACACCGCGGGTTCCTGCTCGCTGGCCAGAACTTCCAGCCGGCTGCCCGCCATCCGCGTGTGACTGCGCACGTCGGCGTAGCGCTCGATGTCGGGATCCGACAGCAGATCGCGCACGGTGGACTGGCTCGATGCGTCGCGCACCCGCTCTGCCAGTGTCCCGCGATCCGGGTTGGCGTCGACCGCGATCACCCGGTCATGGCGCATCATGGCCAGCGCCGAGCCCAATCCCAGAGTGGTGGTGGTCTTGCCGACACCGCCCTTGATCGACAGCACGGCGATCCGGAAGTCGCCGGCGATCGGCTGACGGATCTGCGCCAGCAGGTCGTCCCGCTCACGCTCCCGGCGCGATTCACCGGGATTGACGCGGCCGGCGCTGGCCAGATGCACAGCCCGGCGCCATCCCGAATGAGGTGCATTGCGGGCACGGTTGATGATTCCGGCGTCGTCGAGCGAGGGCGGCACCGGAGAGTACTGGGGCGGCGCCCCGCCCGCCTGGGGCGGCAGCGGCGGCAGCGTGCCGGGCGGTGGGATGAATCCCGGCGGCGGCAACGGCAGCGGCGGCAACGGCAGGGGCGGCAGCGGCGGTGGCGGTGGTGCCGGCCTGGCCGCCTCCGGTGGGGGTGTCGGCCTGGCCGCCTCCGGCGGCTGGGCCGGTCTGGCCGCCTCCGGCGGCTGTGCGTGCCGGGCCGCGTCCGGCGGGAGGGCATGCCGTGCGGTCTCCGGAAGTGGCGGAATCGGGATCAACCCGGTCGGAGGTTCCGGCTGCTCAGGAGCCGGAGGTTGAGGCTCAGGCTCACGTTCGACGGGCTCGGGGCCGCGCTGCGCTTCCCGGTGGTCGAGGTCGAACCGTTCGGCGAACTCTCGCGACCCGATCGTGCTGTGCATCTGCCACGGAGGCGGGGCCAGCCGACGGGCCGGCGGGGCCGGGGCAGGTTCGGGCGCAGGTTCAGGCGCGGGCGGAGGTTCGGGCGCGGGCGGAGGCGACACCGCGAAGGCATCGGTCGTTTCATCGGCGGGCGATGCGGCGGTATGGGCTTGCCGGGCGGTGCGTTGCGCCGCAATCTGTTCCAGCAGTGCGGCAGCCCGGGCCTCCACCGCATCCAATTCACCAGGAGCCAAGTCGTCGAGCGAGGTCTGCTCAACGCTCGGCTGATTCTCGTTCGGCATCTTCCTCCTAACTCACCTGTTCCGCCGCCGGGCAGCAGCCACCGCCACCGCCGCCACCATCAACGCAAGACACGCCGCGGTGACGGTGAAGACGATCCTGCGCGCCCGCACATTACCCGCATCAGGTTGCGGCGGGCCTGCGATCGGTGAACCGGCCGTGACGTCGCGCTCGGCGGTACCGGGCGGGAGCTGGTACGTCAGCGCCGCGACCGGGTCCACGACTCCATAACCAGTGGCCTGGTTGGGGCCATTCCCCGGGGTTCGGGCTGTCCGTTGGACCAGATCCTTGACCTCGCCTGCGGTCAGGTCGGGGTAGCGCGACCTGATCAACGCCACCACGCCCGATACGAACGGCGCCGCGAAACTCGTGCCGTTCAGCGGCGCCAGCCCCTGCTGGCCGAGTTGTGCGTTGATCAGGCCGGGCCCGGCGGCGTCCAGCGAGGTGATCCGCTCGCCCGGGGCGGCCACGGCCACCCATGGCCCGTGCAGGCTGAAGTCGGCCGGGGTGGCCGATGTGGTGACGGCGCCGACGGTCAGCACGTAGTCGGCGAACCAGGCCGGGCTCGCGATGGTGCTGACACTGTTCCAGCCGTTGTGCAGAGGCTGGTTCGGATCGTCCATGTTGTTCTGCGCCTTGCACATGCTCTGCGCGTTGAAGTTGCCCGCGGCGGCCACCACCACGACATTGCGCTCGTAGGCGTACCGCACCGCACGCCCCAGCTCCCGGTCGTCCATTCCCGCCGACACGGGTGCGCAGGCCACCTCCGACAGGTTGATCACCGTGGCCCCGAGGTCCACCGCCCGGGCGATCGCCAGCGCCAGCGTGTGCGTGTTGCCGTATCCGACCGATGTCGCGTTGGGGTCGTCGTTCTGGCCGCTGCTGGTGCCCGCGACGCTGAAGGCGCCGCTGTTCTGCCGGATCGACAGGATCGTGGCCTCGGGGGCGACGCCGGCGAAGCTGTCGCCGTCGGCCGGAGCCGCGGCGATGATGCCGGCGACCAGGGTGCCGTGCGCGTCGCAATCGACCAGCCCGTCGCTGTTGGACACGTAGTCACCGCCCGGTTCGAGCGCCGGGAGCCGCGGATGGCGGTTGACGCCGGTGTCGATCACCGCCACCTTCTGCCCGGCGCCACGGGAAAAGCGCCACGCCTTGCGGTATTCGAGCATGGCCTCCGCGCTGGTTTGTTTGGCAAGGTCAGTGCCGGGAAGCACGCCGGTGACAACCTGGCAGACCGTCTTCTGTTCGGTCGGCTGCGCCGGCGCGACGGGCCCGCTCGGCGGCGGACCGGGTTCGACGACAGGTGGCGTCACAGCACCGGCCGGCGGCGCGCCGAACCCGGACAGCGCCACCGTGAGAACCACGGTCACCACCGCGGTGCACCGCCGGGCGTTCATCAGCCGCCCAGCCGCTCGTACAGTCCGAGCGGCCACAGCGCCAGCGGGATCACCGCGGCGACGGCCACGTATTCGAGATACACCATGACCGCGCGCAGCTTTCGGCCTTCCCGGCCAACCGCACCTACCACCCCGGCGACGGCGAGCACCGCCAGCACGACCACCCCGGTGAGCTGCAACGGCCACACCCCGGTCTGGGCTTGCACACAGGTCACCAGCACGAGCGTCACAGCGGGCACCGCCAGCGCGGCACGCTCGGGCCAGGTATCAGCCCGGCGGCTGTGCAAGGCCGGCACCGCAGCGCAGACCATGGCGAAAGCGAATGCCGGCCAACCTGTGTCGACGCGCATCAGCGCGGTGGCGCTGATCAACGCGGCCGCGGCGGCACCGGCCAGCAAGCCGGAGCGGGTCAACACCGCTGAGTGCACCCGGTCCCACACCTGCTCCGCACTCGGCATGGGGGTGCTGGGCTGGGTCTGTACCGGCGAGGTGACTGCAGACGTGGTGAACGGGTCGTCCGCGCGCGATGCGCGGGCCGACGCCGTCGGGTACTGGTCCAGCCGTGCGGTCAGCGCCGGCACCACCAGGCAACCGAACACCGCGACCACCGCGGCGACGGTGGCCACCGTGGCGACCGGTACACCCAGCGCGCGGACGCCGAAGGCCACCGCGCCGAAGCTCAGCAGCACCTCGGCGGCCACGTAGGTCCAATGGCCGGCACCGATCACGCGGTGGCAGATGACGGTGAGGCCCAACAGTATTGCGCATGCCGCGGCCACGCCGACCGTACCGTGCGGGGCCGCAAGTACCCAGCCCGCCGCGGTGCCGATGGCGATCACCGGCGGACCGACCGCAGCGGCGATGTCGGCCCTGCCGAGGAATCGGCGTACGAGCGCAGCGCCGGCGACCAACGTGACGAGCGTCAGCGTCGCGGCGACCATGAGCGTCGGCCGGTGCGCCGACAACGCGGGGGCCAGCAGGAGCACCACCCACACGGCCGAGCACAGCCACAATCCTGCGAACGCCATCATCTGCGCCGCGGTGGCACTCCAGGCCGCGTACGACGCCCGGTTCAGCCGAGCCGCGGCGTCCACCACGTCGTCGTACAGCGTCGGCGGCGTCAACGCACGGCGGGCCGAGAGGCGCAGCAGCTCACCGTTTTCCACTCCGGCCTCACGCAAGGTGCGGTCGGGCTCCAGCGCGCCGGCCCTGCCTTCGCGGCTGAGCTCCCAGAATGTCCGCCGCTCATCGCGATCGGCCACGTCGTCGCTGCGCTCGTCGTCGCGGGACTTGATCAGCCGGGCCAGCTCGGGAAGGAATGCCGCCACCGGGACGTCGGCCGGGAGCGCGACATCGAGCTGGGTGCGGCCACCGACCACCGACACTCGGATCGCCTCGGGCGCAGCGGACACCACGTGCACCGGACGGAGCTCCTCGACCCCGGTCACAGGTCGGGCATCCTGGACAGTTGCACCACGCCGCTACGGGTGCTGCGCGACACCAGCATGCCGCGGCCCGGAGGCATCGCGGTCGCCTTGAATCCGCCGAACAGACCGCCCTCGTCCTTGCTGCCGCTCATCACCAAACCGTTGCAGGACAGGTCTTTCAGGCGTCCGACGATCGAGTCCATCATCGCGCGGCCGGCACCGCCGCTGCGCCGGGTGATCACGACGCGCAACCCGATGTCACGGGCCTGTGGCAGAAATTCGACCAGCGGGCCGAGCGGATGGCTCAGGGAACCACCGGGGATCAGGTCGTAGTCGTCGATCATCACGAACAGGTCCGGACCAGACCACCAGGATCGCTCCTTGAGTTGCTGCTGGGTGATGTCGTTGGGCGGCAGGCGATCTCTGAGCGCGCCGGCCAGCGCCGTCATCAGGTCCGTGCACGACTGCGGGGCCGTTGCGTAGCCGCCGAGGTATTCGTCGGGGACGACACCGAGCATCGAGCGACGGAAGTCGACCAGGATGATCTTGGCCTCGAGCGGGCTGGCGTTCTCCATCACCCCGGCCGCGATGTTGCGCAACAGACCGGTCTTTCCGCATTCGGTGTCGGCGAAGGCGACCAGGTGTGGCTGGGAATCGAAATCCAGAACCACCGGCGCCAGCTCTTCCTCGTTGATGCCGATCGCGATACGGGCCTTGCTGAGCTGCCCGGCCTCGCGGGCCACCCGCACGACATCGTTGCGGTTCACGTCGTGCGGCAACATCCGGACCTTCGGCGCCTCGCGATCCTGGTAGTGGGCGCGCACCGCCTCGACGGCCGCGGCCACACCGGCAGGCAGATCCTCCACAGCCGAACTGGAGTCCAGGCGCGGCAATCCGATCAGGATGTGCAGCCGCTCGGAGTTGATACCTCGGCCCGGCCGCCCTATCGGCACCAGTTCGGCCGACCGGCGCGCCACCTCGCTGTCGATCGGGTCGCCGAGCCGGAGCTCGACTCGGGTACCGAGCATGTCCTTGACCGCCGGCCGGATCTCCATCCATCGCGATGCGGTGATGGCCACGTGCACGCCGTAGGACAGACCCTGAATGGCCAGCGACTGGATCACCGGGTCGAGCTGCTCGAAATCGCTCTTGATCGACGCCCAACCGTCGACGACCAGCACCACATCGCCGAAGTTGTCCTGGCTCAACGGATCCAGCGCGGCCTCGGCCGGCGGCAGGGTGGCCAGCCGGGCCTTGCGCTGACGGAAGTCGCGCATCGACTCGATGCCGAGGTCGCGAAACAGCTGCTCGCGGCTCCGCAGCACGCCGGCGACCTCGGCCACGGTGCGCCGGATGGCGTCGGCGTCCATCCGGCCGGCCACCCCGCCGACGTGCGGCAGCTTCGCCAGGCTGGTCAGGGTGCCACCACCGAAGTCCAGGCAGTAGAACTGCAGCTGCTCGGGAGTGTGGGTGGCGGCGGCGGACAGGATGAGAGTGCGTAGCGCGGTGGACTTGCCCGACTGCGGCCCGCCGACCACCGCCACGTTGCCCTGGGCGCCGGACAGGTCGACCATCAGCACGTCGCGGCGCTGATCGTAGGGCCGGTCCACCACACCCATCGGCATCCACAGCCGGCCGTTGAGATTCTGCGGGGAGGACCAATCGGATTCGGGCAGAAGCTCGTTCACCGCGGGGCTGTCGTCCAGGGGCGGCAGCCACACCTCGTGGGCGGGCCTGCCGTGGCCGCGCAGCCGGCTGACCACCATGTCGAGCAGGGTGGTCTTGCTCGGCCCGGAACTCGCCCTTTCCGGCTCGACCTCCGGAACATCGTGCAGCGCAGGTACCCGCTCGGGCACCGGATCCTTCTTCACCGGGGTGGCGGTGAACAGCTTGGGAGCCAGCGCCCCCAACTGCGTTACCCGCCCGGTGCGCGCCGAGACCCGCGGTTTGACGTACTCCCCCGACACATAGCACGCGTTGAACCGGATCGGTTCGGAGGCATCGCATTTCAGGAACGCCGAGCCCGGAACGCTGGGCAGGTGGTAGGCGTCGGGCACACCGAGCACGCTGCGTGACTCACCGGCCGAGAACGTCTTGAGGCCGATCCGGTAGGACAGGTGCGAGTCCAGGCCGCGCAGCTTGCCCTCCTCCAGCCGCTGCGAGGCCAGCAGCAGATGCATGTGCAGGGAGCGGCCCAGCCGGCCGATCATCACGAACAGCTCGGCGAAATCCGGTTTCTGCGATAGCAATTCGGAGAACTCGTCGACGACGATGAACAGCGCGGGCAGTGGTTCGAGGTCGGCGCCCGCCGCCCGGGCGCGCTCGTATTCGGTGACGTTCGGGAAGTTGCCCGCGGACCGCAGCAGCTCCTGGCGCCGGTTCATCTCACCGGCCAGCGCGTCCCGCATGCGGTCCACCATGGTCAGCTCGTCTTCGAGGTTGGTGATGATGGCCGCGATGTGGGCGATGCCGTCCAGCCCCAGGAATGTCGCGCCGCCCTTGAAGTCGACCAGAACCAGGTTGAGTTGCTCGGGCGAGTGCGATGTGATCATCGACAACACCAGGGTGCGCAGGAATTCCGACTTGCCCGACCCGGTGGCGCCGATGCAGAGCCCGTGCGGACCCATGCCGCCCTCGGCGGCCTCCTTGATGTCGAGTTCGATGGGCTGACCGTTCGGGGTGATACCGATCGGCACCCGCAGCCGCTCCCGCGGGGACCGCTGCCGCCATATCTGTTCGGGCACGATGCCTGCGGCGTCGGGAATCTTCAGCAGCGCCATCAGTCCCGGATCGACCGCTCGCGAATCGGCCTCCAGGCTGACGATGTGCGCGGCGTTCGCCGGGCGGTAGCGCCCGATCCCCCGGGCCGTGGTCTCAGCCTCGGGGATCGTGATCGTGTCCGGGGTGGCGAAGCGTTCGACACCCACCGCGGTGCGCGCGGCCACGTCGTCGCCCTCGACGACCAGTTGCAGGCTGCGGCGGGCCGACGCGCCTGCGCGCAGACCGTTGAGGTCCAACAGCGTCACGCTGTCCAGCCCGGCGTCGGTGATCAACTGCTCGTCGCCGGTGACGAATCCGTCGTCGAGCACCACGACGAGTTGTTTGAGGCCCTGCGTCGGCTGGGCGTTGCGGGTGAACCGGCCGCGCTCCGCCAACTCCGAAGACAACGCGGTCTCCATCAGCTCCAGCGTGGGGAACAGCAGCCGCATCGAACCCATGCCGTCGCGGGTCGACGAATGCTGCGCGTGCGGCAGCCATTTGACCCAACTCCAGTTCTCACCGTCGGGGTTGGCCGTGACGATCGCCACCTGCACATGATCGGGGCCGTGAAAGGTGCACAGTTCCAGCACCATCGACCGCACCAGCTGCTGGGCGAGCTTGCGCTCGCCTTCGAATGTGATGGTGGGGAACGCGCGCAGCGACACCGCGGTCGGTAGCGCGTGCACCACCGAATGGGTCTTGACGAACCTGCGCAGCGCCACCGTCGACACCGGTTCCAGATCTTCGGGCGGGCCGGTCTCGGGTGCCATCAACCGCGTCGCCAACCGGTGGGTCCCGATACCGACGCGGATGTGGCAGTAATCCGCGTCGCTGGGCCGCCGCTCCCACATGCGCCGGGTGCCGACCACATCGCTCAGTGCGCGCGGATCGGGGTGGCTCCATTCCAGGGCGGTGCGTTGCTCGGCACCGGTGGTGTCGGCTTCCTCGCGAAGGTTCGCCAGATAGCTGAAGTAGTCCTTACGCTCCTCGTTGAGCTCGGCAGCGGCTTTGCCATTGCGCTGCCCGCCGCCCATGAACATGCCGACCATCGACATGATCATCATCATCGGGAAGAGCAGGAACATCGGGCTTCTGGCCATGTCCCTGCCACCGACGGTGATCATCAGCGCGATCATGCCGATCACGGCGACCAGCATCACGAATGGCATCAGACGCATCAGCAGGTTGCCCGGAATGGCGCGCGGCACCTCGGGGGGTGGAGCCAGGTTGACCTCGCCGCCCGGCATCCGCGGCGGCGCGACCCGTAGGCGTCGGACAAACCCCTGCGTACTCAACCTTCCCTCCCCGGAAGCTGCTGAAGCCGGATGCTGGGTATTGTTCGTGTCGAGCAATCCCATTGCGCAGGAGGCCGACTGGATTGTGACCCTACTTGAGCCAGAGCTTGATGCAGAAGCCGAACCCGAGCTGAGCCGCTTGACCTTGGTGGTCGGCGAGCTGAACATCGACGTCGGGCTGCCCGCACACGTCAGCATCGCCCAGTACATGCCCGATGTCATCGACATCGCGAACGAGCAGATCACCGCCCAGGACGCGATCATCGAGTTCGACGCCACCGACGGGCGCTGGACACTGGCCCCGCTCGGCGGCGAGCCGATCGCTCCGCAGCTGTCCCTCGGTGAGGCGGGCGTCTACGACGGCGACCTGTTGATGATCCGTGCGGTGGGCCAGCCGGTCAGTCCCCTGCTGTTCGACGACGTCGACGACACGAGCGCCGCAGACACCGGGCCAGGCACCGTGCGGAGCTGGCTCACGGCCAACGCCACCGCGCTGGCCGGCTTCGGTGTCACCGCGGCCGCCGGTGTCACGCTGGCCGGAGTGCTGGCGCATTGGACCGCCCAGCCCGCGGTGCCCGCGGCGGTGCTGATCCTCGGGGTTCTGGGAGTGCTACTGGCCTGCCTGGTCGCGCACCGCGCGGGGGCAGGCTCAGCGCCGGGCTGGATCGCCGCGGTGTCGACACCGCTGGTTTTCGCGGGCTCGCTGTACCTGGTGCCCGGCGGTTCCGGCGTCACATCCCTGCCGATGGCGTTCGCGCTGACCGCGTTCGGGGCACTGCTGGTGCTCCTCGTCTCGGGCAGCGGATCGGCCGTGTACACCGCGATCATCGCGGTATGCGCTTTCGGCGGCGTCAGTTCCACGGCAATGTTGCTGTGGCAGCCGCCCATCCGCTCGGTGGGGGCTTTGCTCGCGACCGTGGCCGTTATCGTCGTCTACCTCGCCCCTCGGGTGACCATCGGGCTGTCGAAGCTCCCGATCCCGCGGGTGCCGACGGCAGGTGAACCGCTCGATGACATCGAGACACAGGGCGGCACCACCGTCGAGGGCGTCAACGCGATCGGCAAGCAGATCATCCCCACCGAGGAAGACCTGATCAGCCGGGTGCGGCGGGCGAATCAGCACCTCACCGGGATCCTGGTCGCGGCCGCGCTCGCGGCCCTGGCCGGTTGTTACCTGGCAGTCGACGTCACCAACGGGTTCTATTGGCAGGGCACCGTTTTCGCCATCATGGTGGCGACGGTGCTGTGCCTGCGCGGTCGCGGCCATCACGACCTGGTGCAGTCGGCGACCCTCATCGGCAGCGGGCTGACCATCGCCGTCGCCGTCGTGCTCAAGACGGCGGTGAACGTCGAGGGCTGGGAGGTCCGCGCCGTCGTCGCGCTGCTCGCCCTGATGGTGCTGGTCCTGGCGTGCGGGCTGGTCGCACCCCTGCGCGAGTTCTCCCCGGTGATGCGGCGTCAGGTCGAGATACTCGAATACATCGCCGTGGGATCGCTGTTCCCGCTGTGCTTCTGGATCATCCGGGTCTACGCGTTCTTCCGCGAGATGCGCCTCTGACGGCTCACTGCTCGCCCGTCGACACCTTGCTGCTGTCGGGGTCGGCGGCCATGCCGTCATGGGCGACCAGAGCCGCCTCCTGCGACAGCTCCGGCCCGGGTGGCAACAACGACAGCACCGGCCACGGTGCCCACTGCGGGGCGTTGGCCGGTCCGTCGGGAACCTTGACGCCGCTGACACCGAGCACCTCGGCGGTCGGCAGATCCTTGATGTGGTAGCGCACTCCGGTATCGGAGACGTAGAACAGCTGCCCGGTCGAGCGACTGTCCGGATCGGTACCGGTTGCCTGCACGAACTCACCGGCCCCCGGGGTCAGGTACACCGAATCCGCTCCGGGCCCGCTGCCGTCGGCGCTGGCCAGCCGAACCATCTGCGCTCCGTCGGCAGTGGGCAGCCGGTGCCCGACCAGCAGCCGCACGTCGGCATGAGCGTCGGTGTTGGACCGCTGCCATCCCATGCACACCACGCGGTCCGGGTTCGGCGGCACGATCCGCGGCGACACCAGCGGGTAGTGGTCGGTCGGAAGCCGGTGCACTGTCGGCACCTCGGCCAGCGTCGCAGGCGCGATTTCGTCGATCTGCCCGGTGGCCACCTCGCCGGAGGCGCTGTAGCGGATGATGTCGGCGGTCGCCTGCGAGACCGGCTGCAGCCCTTCGCGCAGCACGACGTAGAGCTGCTCACCGCGGGAGTCGACGGAACTGACGATGGCGCCGACGGGATGGTCCGGTCCGAGCGGGCCGGGCTCCCCCGAACCCTGGATGAGTACCGGCGTGATCGGGTCGACCAGCGGGAACGTGTTGAGCAAGGACGACGACATCGGCCGGGAGGCGGCACCCTGGAGGTGAAGACCGTTGATCAGAACCGGATCTGACACGTCGATCGGGGCCCGCACGCCCCGATAGATGAGGTAGGTGGTGCCTCCGGTTTCGGTGAGGATCGCCTCGGCGGAATCGACCGGGCGGATGCCGTTGTCGAGCACCGGATCGTTGGCCAGCACCGTGGTCTGCAGACTGGCGGTGCCGGTGGTTTCGGTGACGGCCGGCATCAGCAGGTTGTCGCAGACGGTCCACGACGACTTCGCCAGGTCGTCGCCGCGGTTGATGCTCGCCGGCGCGCCGACGATGCCGACCATGGGTCCACGCGGTACGGCGTCGAGGAACTTGTCGTCGACCTCTTTGGGGCTGTCGTTCTTGCCGGTGATCAGCCGGGCCGACGCGAGGTTGAGCACGGGGTGGATCTGGTCGCCGATCCGGACGTACGGCGCACCGCTGGACTTGCTCAGCACGATCTGCGCGTCGCCGATGTTGGGGGACGGCTTGAAGAACGCCATCACGGCGGCCGCCCCGGTGATCAGCACGGCGATCACCATTCCCACGATGAGGGCCCGCATCTGACCACGCATGGGGTCGTGGATCATCCGCGAATCGCCCCGGATGAGTGCGTGCTCAAGGCGGCGGATCAGGAAACGGTAACCGTTCACCTGTGCGCGAGTGGTAACTTGCGCTGGCATGCGTAGGGTATAGCACGTCCGCACCACCTCGACATGACCTGCTGGAGAGCGGCTACTGAAATGCAATGCGTCCATTGACTTTCGCAGCAAAGCTGACCACAGCCGGCGATACCGGTCCGCAGCGGCTGGTCCCCCTGGTCGACCTGATCGCCCTGCAAATACTGGTCGTGGCCGGCACCGTCGTCGCCCAGCAAATGCATCGGCCCGGCTGGCACGGCGCGGCCGTTGGCCTGGTGGTGGCGTTGCTGCTGGTCGCTCCGGTGGTTCGGGGAACGACGGCGCCCCGGGCGCTGGCCCTGCGCGGCACATACCTTCGCAATCGACGACGGCGCACGCGTAAGCGCGCAGGCAAGACCGGTCCCGGTTCACTGCCTGTCGAACCGTTCGACGTTCCGACCTCCGACGGATTGCAGATCGGATTCCGTTGGAACGGCACGACGTTGCTGTCGTTGCTCAAGATCGACGAAAATCCCAGGGCTCTGACGGTTTTGGAGCCGGGAGTCACGGTTTCCGGTGAGATGGTTCCCGTGCAGGCCCTGCTGGACTGTCTGCGCCAGTTCGACATCACGCTCGAGTCCATCGACATCATCAGCCAGGGCGCCCGCTCGGCCGGTCACACCGACGTCGCCGCCGTGTATGACTCCGTGTTGGGGCCGCTGCCCGCGATCGCCCAGCGCACGGTGTGGATTGCCGTGCGGTTCAACCCCTCACGCTGCGCGGAGGCGGTTCGGCGCCGGGGCGGCGACCGCGACGGCATCCTGCGCGCCGCCACCACCGCGACCCGGCGTGTCGCCAATCGGCTGGCCGAGGCGGGTCTGCAGCCCCAGTTCCTGTCGGCGAGCGGCATCGCGGCGGCCACCAATCAGCTCAGTGACGGCGTCAACCTCGGCAGCGTCGAGGAAACGTGGGAAGACTGCCGCGAAGGCCACTTCCGGCTGTCCAGCTTCGCCGTGCAGCCGGACATGCTGACCACGCCGGGCCTCGGGCTGCTGTGGACAGTGCCCAGCTACTCCACCACCGTGTGTCTGTCGCTGCGCGAGAGTGCCGACCAGGATCTGGTCCAGGTTCGTGGTCTGGTCCGCTTCGACAGCGACGTGCGCGTCCCCACCCAACTGCGCGGCCTCACCCCGTTGCACGGGCAGCAGTATTCCGCGCTGGCGGCCACGCTGCCGATCCCGGCGGTTCCCGGGGCCGGTCGGCTCGGGCACTGGGCGTCGGGCCTTCGCGGCGACGCGCTGAGTGAGCTCGCGCTGCCCGCGTCGGGCTGCGGTCAGGTGATCGGTGCGGACCAGGAGGGACGCGCGGTAGCGCTGCCGGTGTTCGGCCCGCAGATCCGGCGGGTGGAGATCATCGGGACGCTGCACCTGGCCCAGCAGGTGGTGCTGCGCTCGCTCGCGTTGGGCGCCCGGGTGCTGGTGCACACCCGACGGCCCGCGTACTGGCGCGACATGGTCGACGCCGTCGGCCGCCATGACCTGCTGTGGGTTGCGGACTTCAACCGGCGCGCCATCCAGGCCGGCGCTGAGCGCAATTACACCGTCGAGATGTTCGACGGTGTTCCAGAACAATCGGTCCGGATCGGCGTCACCACCATGGTGCTCGCACCGCCCAACACGCCTGCCTCCGAGCACGCCGACGTGGTCCTGGACCTGATCTCACTGGAACACGACACTGTGAAGGCCAGCACCCAGGCCGGCTCGGCGGTGGTGACGATGGTCGCCACCGACGACGAGATGCGTTATCTGAGAGCATCGGCGAACAGCACTGACTGATGTGAAGGAGTGATCGTGGTCAATCCGCTTCACCGCAACTTGTCGATCGCGGTGGTGGTGCTGGGCCTGGCCGCCTACTGCGTCAGCTTCGGCCCGGTCGCCGATGGTGGTGGCAATGACTGGCACGTCAGGTTCGCCGTACTGGCGGCCCTGGTATCGGCAATCGGCTTGCTGCCCAAGCAGGCTGCGGGCGCGTGGCTGCCGGCCGTCCTGGCCACCGCGGGTTTCCTCGATGCCGTCTCGAGTGTCCTGGGTTCTTCCTCGGACACTTCGGGATGGGTGCTGACCACCATCGCGGTGCTCACCGGACTGCAGGCCGTGGCGGCCGCCGTGGCGTGGTGGCGGGCCCCGGAGGCACCGGCGGCGGCGACCGCGGCCGGCGGGTACGAGGCCTACCTCGACTACTACAACCAGGCCGTGCAGCAGTACTACCAGCACACCGCGGTGGCACAACCGGATTCGTCGCAGCGCAGCGGATATGCCCAGGCCTATGCCCAGGCTTACGGCCAGTCGCAAGCCCAGGCTCCGGCCACCGGTGCTGCCGCGCGGGTCACTCAACAGGCGCCCCAGTACGGCGACTATGCCGATCTTCTTTCCCCGCAACATGATTACGGCCAGACCGCTGCCGCGGCTCCCACCCAGTCCGGTGGGGCGGTGGCCCCGCCGGGGCGGGCCGGGGCGGGCACCGCCCAGTCACCGGTGCCGCATGTGCCCCAGCGCGCCGACGAGTCAGCGCGGCCGGGTCAGCCGATGTAGCAGCCAGGCGAACGGCACCGTGACCGCCAGCGTGACGACGAACAACACAGCGGCAGAGCCGGTGTAGACGTTCCAGCCCAGCACGAACTCCATGACCAGGCCCATGGCGACCACGTGCAGCAGAAAGATCTCGTAGGAGATCTCGCCGAGTGCCACCATCGGCCTGCTGCCCATCACCCGTGCGTAGAGGCCACCACCGCCCAGCACCAGCGGTGCCACCACCAGCGCCGCGATGAGCGCATAGAACATGGTCTTGGCCAGATCCTGGGGAAGGCCCAGGGTCATCGCGGTGGTGGTGCCCGCGATCGGCGTCGAGACCACCAGGTAACAGGCCAGCGCGAGCGGCAACACCGCCAGCGCATAGCAGCGCACGCCCATCCTCGCCAGTACGGCCAGCATCATCCCCGCCACGAACCAGACCAGGTAGTGCGGCAGCCAGGCACCGGCGCCCACCGGCAGCCAGTCGGTGTTGTGCAGCAACACCAGCCACACGGGGCTGACCGCGGCGAGCACCGCCAGCCCGGTCAGAAGCAGCACCGGCCGAAACCGATTGCGGCACACCAACACCAACAACACATAGGCCAGCAGAGGCAGGACCGCGTAGAACGCCACCTCCACCGCCAGACTCCACATCTGGGTCAACCCCTGGTGCAGATAGTCCGTGAAGTAGTTGTCGCTGTAGATCTGGGTCAGGGTCAGGTTGCGCAACAGGCCCGTCCAGGTGTGCCCGGGATTCGGGTGCACAGGGCGAAGTTCATAGATGGCGTAGACGATGAGGACCGTGACGGCATACGCGGGCATGATGCGGCGGAACCGATTTCGCGCATAACGCCGCGCGCTCGGCGCGTCGGCGCCCGAGGCCGCCGCCTGCACCCAGGGCCGGAACAGCAGCAGCCCGGACAGGACGAAGAAGATCGCCACCCCGATCTCCAGCCGCGCGCTCAACAAGCCCAGGTATCCCTGGGAGAGCAGGCCGGTGCCGTACGCCGCGTGCGTTCCCATCACGGTCATCGCGGCCACAGCGCGCACTCCGGTGAGCGCGGAGATGCGATCGGCGTGCGAGACCTGTTCCAGACCGCCCTGCTCGATCTCGCTCGACGACGTCACCGGGCCAGTATGCGACGGAGGCGCCCCGGTCCGGTTCGATGGCCCGGCCGCGGGTCCATGGCGGGACGAATATGCGCATTCAGTTGCGCGGACCAGCCTCGGCGTTGTTGCATCGCGGTGTGGGTGAAGAGGTCAGCAACACCGAGTTCAGCCGCGCGCACCGGCAGGAATACCGGCGCAAGGTGCAACTGTGTCTGGACGTGTTCGAAACCATGCTCGCGCAGTCGAGTTTCGAGTTCGAGCGTCCGCTCACCGGCATGGAGATCGAGTGCAACCTCGTCGACGACGACTACCAGCCCGCGATGACCAACCGGGAGGTACTGGCTTCCATCGCAGATCCGGCCTATCAGACCGAATTGGGCGCTTACAACATCGAATTCAACGTCCCACCGCGGCCGCTGCCCGGCCGGGCCGCGCTGGAGCTCGAGAACGAGGTGCGGCGCAGCCTCAACGCCGCCGAGATCAAGGCCAACGAGGACGGCGCGCACATCGTGATGGTGGGCATCCTGCCGACGCTGATGCCCGAGCATCTTTCGGACGGCTGGATGAGCGAGTCGACCCGATACCAGGCACTCAACGATTCGATCTTCACTGCCCGCGGTGAGGACATGCCCATCGACATCTCCGGGCCGGAACGGCTGAGCCTGCAATCGGCCTCCATCGCCCCGGAGTCCGCCTGCACCAGCATGCAGTTGCACCTGCAGGTATCCCCCGCCGACTTCGCCCACAACTGGAACGCCGCCCAGGTGCTCGCGGGCCCGCAGCTCGCGGTCGGCGCCAATTCGCCGTACTTCTTCGGCCATCAGCTGTGGGCCGAGACCCGCATCGAGCTGTTCACCCAATCCACCGACACCCGTCCCGATGAGCTCAAGGCTCAGGGGGTGCGGCCGCGGGTCTGGTTCGGCGAGCGCTGGATCACCTCGATCTTCGACCTGTTCGAGGAGAACGTGCGGTATTTCCCGTCGTTGCTTCCCGAGCTGTCCGATGAGGATCCGGTTGCCGAACTCGCGGCGGGCCGGGCCCCTCAGCTGGCCGAGCTGCGCCTGCACAACGGGACCATCTACCGGTGGAACCGCCCGGTGTACGACGTCGTTGAAGTGAACGGGGTCGGGGTGCCTCATCTCCGCGTGGAGAACCGGGTGCTGCCGGCCGGGCCGACCGTGGTCGACATGCTGGCCAATGCCGCGTTCTATTACGGCCTGCTGCGGACGCTGTCCGAAGAAGACCGGCCGCTGTGGACCAAGATGAGCTTCGCCGCGGCCCACCACAACTTCGTCGAGGGCGCCCAGCACGGCATGGACGCCCGGCTGTACTGGCCCGGACTGGGCGAGGTGACACCCGATGAACTGGTGCTGCGCCAGCTGCTGCCGATGGCGCACGACGGGCTGCGCCGCTGGGGTGTGGCGGGCGAGGTGTGCGACCGATATCTGGGGGTCATCGAAGGTCGGGCGAAGACGGGGCGAACCGGTGCGGCCTGGCAGGTGGCGACGGTGCAGAAGCTGCAGTCGCAGGGGTTGACCAGACCCAGGGCGTTGGCCGAGATGCTGCGGAGTTATGTGCAGCTGATGCACAGCAATGAGCCCGTCCACACCTGGGACTGACACGCGTACGTTGGAATCATGTCATCTGAACAGGTTCTGGACTGGGACGGCGCCTACAAGGGGGACGCGGGTTTCGAAGGTCCGCCACCGTGGAATATCGGTGAACCGCAGCCCGAGTTGGCGGCCCTGCACCGGGCCGGAAAATTCCGCAGCGACGTGCTCGACGCAGGTTGCGGGCACGCCGAATTGTCACTGGCACTGGCTTCCGACGGCTACACCGTCGTGGGGCTTGACCTGAGTCCGACGGCGATCGCCGCGGCCAACAATGCCGCCCAGGTGCGCGGGCTGTCGACGGCCAGCTTCGCCCAGGCCGACATCACCTCGTTCACCGGATACGACGGCCGGTTCAACACCGTGGTGGACTCGACCTTGTTCCACTCACTGCCCATTGAGGGCCGGGACGGATATCTGCGCTCGATCCATCGCGCCTCGGCGCCCGGCGCGAGCTACTACGTGTTGGTGTTCGCCAAGGGCGCGTTCCCCGCGGAGTTGGAGACCAAGCCCAACGAGGTCTCGGAGGACGAGCTGCGGGCGGCGGTATCGAAGTACTGGGAGGTCGACGACATCCGGCCGGCGTTCATTCACGCCAACGCCGTGGCGTTGCCCGCGGATGTGCCGTTCGAATTGCCGGCGCACGACTTCGACGAAAAGGGACGCATCAAGTTCCCGGCGTTCCTGCTGACCGCGCACAAGGCGGACTGACCGACCACCAGCCGGGCGAAGTAGCACATCGACGCCCCAGCGCATGCATTTGATGCGATAGCATCAGATGCATGCGCACCACACTGTCCTTGGACGATGACGTACTGATGGCAGTGAAGGAACGTGCGCGCCGCGAGAAGCGCACCGCAGGCGAAGTTCTGTCGGACCTGGCCCGGCAGGCGCTGACGCAGCAGCAGAGTGGAACCCCCCGGACGGGCCCGGAGAACTTCTATGGATTCGAACCGTTCGAACACCGAGGGCCTGCCGTGTCCAACGCGCTCGTCGACCGCCTCCGCGACGAAGAAGCCGTGTGACGCGCGCCTTGTTGGACGTCAATGTCCTGATCGCGCTGCTCGATAGCGATCACGTCGACCACGAGCGGGTTCGCCAGTGGGTTGGCGCCGAGATCGTCCACGGCTGGGCGTCGTGTGCGATTACTCAAAACGGCTTCGTCCGAATCATCAGCCAACCTCGGTACCCCAGCCCGGTGTCGCCCGCGCACGCGATCAGCAGGTTGGCTCGCGCCGCCGCGACCAAATATCACGAGTACTGGACGTGTTCCGTCAGCCTGTTGGACGATGAGCTCATCGACCACTCGCAGTTGCACGGGCATCGCCAGGTAACCGACGCATACCTACTCGCGCTTGCTACCGCCAACGGTGGCCGATTCGCGACACTCGATCAGTCGATTCCGATCACTGCAGTGCGCAATGCCAGCGCGACGAACCTCGCGGTGATCTGAATTCACCGGGCCTGCGCTCACGGGAGAATCGTGCACGGATCGCTGCCACGACATGCCTGGGGGCTGAGGCGCCCGACAGAAGGGGGACTACGACGCGTCGCGCAACACCCCGGCGAACTGCTCCAGATCCTCGTCCGTGGTGTCGACATGCGGTGAAATCCGCAGCACCGGCTTGGTCATCTCGAACGGCGCGCGCGCCAGTTCACATGCGGTGGTGACGATTCGGCGCTCGGCGATCAACCAGGCCCGCACCGCTGTCGGATCGGCGCCATCGGTGGGTTCGAGTGTGGTGATCGCGGTCGGTTCATCCACGGGCTCGACGACCCGCCAACCCGGTATTCCGGCCAGCACCTCCCGCGCGGCGCGGCCCACCTCCGCGAGCGTGTCCCGGACCAGTTCCGGCCCGGCAGCCAGGTGTTCGCCCAGGGCAACCGAGTATCCGATGCGGGTCGCGGCATTGTGCTCACCGTGCTCGAAGCTCTGCAGCACTGTCACCGGCACGTCCCACACCGCCGGCGGCAGCCGCCGCTGCAGCCGCGCAACCAGTTCCGGTCGCACGGCCAGGAAACCCACGCCACGCGGCCCGGCCAGCCATTTGCGTGACGACGAGTAGATCGCGTCGGCGCCGACGTTGCAGTCCAGGTGCCCGAATGCCTGTGCGGCGTCGACCACGATCGGCACGCCCGCTTCGCGGCACACGGCGACCATCGCGGCCAAGGGCTGGGCCACCCCGCGGTGGCTGGCCAGCGCGGTGAAGTGCACGAGCGCCGGTGGATCCGTGGCCAGCATGCGGGCCGCCTCGTCGACGACAACCCGGCCATTCCCGTCAACAGGCAGGGCGCGCACCTGAAAACCGTTGGCGGCCATGACCGCCAGGTTCGGCCCGAATTCGCCGGGCACACAGGCCAGTGTCCGCTCCCCCTGCCAACTGCCGAGCAGCAAGTCCAGGGAATGGTTGGAGCCCGAGGTGTACACCACGTCGGAGGCCGCGAGTCCGGTCAGCGCGGCGATGGCGCCCCGCCCGGCCTCGAGCACAGGGGCTGCCGCCTCCGCGGCCACGTATCCGCCGACTTCGGCCTCATGGCGCGCGTGTGCGGCCACAGCATCGATCACCGCGAGGCTCTGCCGTGAGCAGGCCCCACTGTCGAGATGCAGCCCGGCGACCTTGGGGCGGGCATCGACCCACTGCTGTGCGAGGTTCATTTCACCGCCAGCGACAGGCCGAAGTCACCGGCTTCATCGGTCCACCAATGGGTTTGCCGCAGACCGGCTTTCGCCAGTTCATCGGCCACCCCGTCGGCCCGGAACTTGCAGGACACCTCGGTCAGCATCTCCTCACCGGCACCGAATGCGACATCGAGACCCAAGTCGGCGATCCTGACCTGCTGCGGCGCCTCGGCCCGCAGCCACATTTCGATCCGCTCCTCGTCGGCATTCCATTTCGCCACATGCGCGAACGCGTCGAGGTCGAAGTCGGCGTCGAGTTCGCGGTTCACCACCGACAACACGTTGCGATTGAACGCGGCGGTGACCCCCGCACTGTCGTCGTAGGCGCGAACCAACCGGCCTGTGTCCTTGACCAGGTCGGTACCCAGAAGCAGGCTGTCGCCGGGCTGGAGGGTCTCCGCCAGGGACGCAAGGAAATCCGCACGCGGACCAGGTGTGAGGTTGCCGATCGTCGACCCGAGGAACGCCACCAGGCGCCGCCCCACCGATGGAATCTTTCCGAGGTGCTCCTCGAAATCCCCACATACCGCGTCGATTTCGACGCCCGGGTACTCGCGGCCGATCGCAGCGCCCGCCGCGCGCAGCACACTGGCGTCGACGTCGAACGGAATGAACCGTCGCAACTGCCCGCCGTCGCGCATCGCGTCGAGCAGCATCCTGGTCTTCTCCGACGTGCCGCTGCCCAGCTCGACGAGCGTGTCGGCCCCCGCGGCAGCGACGATCTCGGCCGAGCGGTCCCGCAAGATCCGCGCCTCGGTGCGGGTCGGGTAGTACTCGGGCAGCCTGGTGATCTGATCGAACAGATCACTGCCAACCGAATCGTAGAACCACTTGGGCGGCAACATCTTCGGCGACTGCGACAGACCCTCGCGCACGTCGCGGCGCAGTGCGGTGGCCGCGGAATCGGCCGCCAGATAGTTGGACAGGGTGAGCGTCATACCGAACCTTTCAGCGGGGTGAGCTCGACGTCAGAGCCGGCCACGGTGACCAGGTGCCGGTCCGGAATATCGGCCCAGCCAGGATCGTCGTCGTAGGGTTCGCTGGCGAGCACGACCCCATCCGGAAGCCGCAGCACCGACAAGGTGTCACCCCAGGTGGTGGCCACCAGGCGAGAACCATTGGCGGCCAGGATGTTCAACCGGGCATTCGGATCCAGCGCGCCCACCTCGGCGATGGTGTCGCCCAGCACGTCCATACCCCGCTGAAAGACCAACGCGGCCAGTAACGCGCTGTCCACGGTGGACTCGGCGACGGCACTCAACGGCAGCACCGCGCGGTCCACGATCCCGTTGTGCGACAGCAACCACTCACCGTCGGTGAACGGAGCCGACGCCGAGGGTTCGATCGGCATGCCGATGGTCGCCGAGCGCACCGCCGCGACCACGCACCCGCTGCGCAACGCCGGGGCCACCGACGCGAAGGAGGCATCGCCCCACAGCGGCTTATCGCTGCGCCACCGACGGGGTACACCGGAGTCGAAAAACCCTGCGCCCCAACCGTCGGCGTTCATCAGACCGTGCTTCTGCCGGCGCGGCGCATACGACTGCACCAGCAGGCCCTGCGGCGGGTCGAGCACCAGCGAGGCCACCGAACGCGGCGCGCCCAGCCAGCCCAGATGCCGGCACATCAGGCGACGTCCCAGGCCAGGCGCACACCGGAGAAGATCTGGCGCCGGATCGGATGGTCCCAGTTGCGGAAGCTGGGTCTCAGGATGTCGGCGGACACCGCCCAGGAGCCGCCGCGCAGGATCCGATAATCACCATCGAAGAACGGCTCGCTGTAGCGGTCGTAGACCATCGGGGTGAAGCCGGGCCATGGCCGCAGCGGGGAGGTGGTCCACTCCCAGACATCGCCCAACATCTGCTCGACGCCGTAGGCCGACGCCCCGGCCGGGTAGGCGCCCACCGGCGCGGGCCGACGCGATGCGCCGCCGAGGTTGGCCAGCGCTTCGGTGGGTTCGGATGCGCCCCAAGGGAATCGACGCCGGGCACCGGCTGCCGGATCCCAGGCACAGGCTTTCTCCCATTCGACCTCGGTGGGCAACCGGGCGCCGGCCCAGGCGGCGTAGGCCTCGGCTTCGAAGAACGTGACGTGCTGGACCGGTTCGTCGGCCGGGATGGTCTCGACATGGCCGAACCGGATCCGGGTGCCGTCCTGTCCCCAGAACTCGGGTGCGGTCAGACCCGCCTCCTGCCGATGCGCCCAACCGCGCTCCGACCACCACCGGGACTGCTGGTAGCCACCGTCGTCCACGAACTGGCGCCATTCACCATTGGTGACCGGCACCCGCCCGATACGGAAGGACGCCACGTCCACCTCATGTGCCGGGCGCTCGTTGTCCAGGGAGTGCGGTTCGGTCAGGTCGTCCACGCCGAGCACGAACGGGCCGCCCGGGATCAGCACCGAGGTGCCGGCCAGCCCGGGCCGGCCGGCGGGCAGCGCACTGCCGGTATCGAGCAGCGGCGGGCCCGACCGCAGGTTCAGGGCTTGCAGCATGGTCTCGTCGTGCTGGTTCTCGTGGCTGATCACGAGTCCGAAGTTGAACCCCGGGTCATCGGCGTCAAGGGAATCGAGGGCATCGAGCGCGCGCGACCGCACCGTCGCACAGTAGGTGCGCGCGTCGGTGGGCGGCAGCAGCGGAAGGGCGACCCGGCTGGCGCGTGAATGCACGAACGCGTCGTACAGCCGGTCCACCTCGGGATCGAGCATGCCGGGGCGGTCCGGGTTGCCCCCACGCAGCAGCCAGAGCTCCTCCTGCTGACCGATGTGGGCGAGGTCCCAGACCAGTGGGCTCATCAACGGGCTGTACTGCCGATGCAGTTCGGCATCGTCGAAGTCGACCAGGTGCAGGGTCCGTTCCCGCGCCCGGGTGAGCTGCTGCGCCAGCGTCTCGCGTGTGGTCAAAGCTCGCCCTTCACCAGTTGGCCCATCGCGGAAGCGATCCCATGACCCACCACCTGGTCCGCGAAATCGTCGGCCGGGCAGCGTCCCTCCTGGACCGAACGCGTCAACAGCGCCATCGATTCCGTCAGCTCTGCCGGAGCCCTCTCCGCCGCGGCAGAAACACAGGTGACGGCCGCATTCTGCAGCCGTCGATCGGCGAGCCCCGTCTGCGCCGCCCGGTCCCACGCCGTGGCCACCGGGGCTGTCGCCTCAGCGGCGATGGCGGCGGCCTCCGGATCGTCGAGCAGCATCGTCAACGTGAACACCACCGCGGGCCACAAGGCGTCGGGCACGCTGTCGAGGTAGCGGATCTCCAGCCACCGTCGGGGCCGCACCGGCGGGAACAGCGTGGTGAGGTGGTACTCCAGGTCGGCTTCGGTGGGGCGGCGGCCGCCGAGCACCGCGCGCCCGTCGGCCCAGTCCGCGAACGGAACCCAGTTGGTCACGGGCACCGCATCCGGAGTGTTGACGAGCATCACAGGTGCCCGCAGCGCATAGCGGGCCCAGTCGCTGGCCGGATCGTCGCTGTCAGCGCCCAGGATCGGCCCGCAGCGCGCGGAATCCAGCTGCCCCCATACCCGCTGCCGCGATGACTTCCACCCGGTGAACCGCCCGCCCAGCATCGGTGAATTCGCGGTGATGGCGATCATCATCGGGCCGAGGGCGTGCGCCAGGCGTACCCGCTGCGCCCAGCCTTCGCGCGGTCCGGCGTCGAGATTCACCTGAACCGAGGCGGTTGACGTCATCATGGCCGCACCCGCCTCGGCCGATCCGCTGGCCGCGAAGAACTGCTCCATCGCCCGGTAGCGCGGGCCCGGGTTCACCCGCCGGGTGGGCCGCACGGGATCAGCTCCGAGCAGCACCAGGTCCAGACCGCGACGTTCGAACTCAGCGCGCAGCACCGCCCGATCGGCCAGCAGCGCGGTGATCGCCGCCGATGGTCCAGCGGCGGGCGGGCCGGACAACTCGACCGCACCCCCGGGTTCGACGGTGATCCGACTGCCACCGGGCAGCGCGGGTACCGATGCGATGACGTCGGCGAGTTCATCCCAGTCCGGACGGCGCAGCGGATTGTCGAGGTCGAAACAGTGCGCCTCGATTTCCAGGCCGACCTGGCCAACCGGCCCGTCATCCAGGCAGCGCGCTCCGATGAATGCCGCCGCGTGTTCGGCGCTGGCGAATTCGACGGGAGATAGGCGGGCCGCATCGGCCCTGACGGGTACGGCCAAAGTAACCACCCCTCCCGGTCCTCACCGGTGCCGGACCATCCAGTTGTGTTCCATCATCCAGATCGGACCGACATGTTCTACTGCCCCAGCGTGTTCTGCATTGCCCCGGCCAGGACGTTGACCGCCGGACCGGCGTTGCCGGATTGGCACACCTTGGCTTGCAGCAGCACGTTTTCCCGTTTGCGGGTGGTGTTGAAACAGCGGCGGTCCGTACCGGCCTCTTGTTTCACCCAGTCGGCGTTGGTGTCGCTCGCCGCGCCGCCGGTGAAGGTCCACACCTCCGTGACGAAGTTGTCCAGGTGCATCGCGCTCGTCTGGCCCGAGCAGCCGTTGGTGCGGTCCACCACCCGATGAAACGCGCGGTCGGCGGCCTCCGGGTTGGCGAACACCCCGATCGCCTGCTTGACGTAATGGGCCTGGTCGTCGGCCGCGGTCTGGGTGGTGGCTCCGTTGAACGAGGCGAGATCCGGGTCGTTGAACACCTCGGGCAGGCCGATGTCTGCCCAGTTGTTGCACACCGGGTTCTCCACCGAGAAACCCTGGAAAGGGTTGGTGAACTGGGATTCCCACGTCATCGGAGCACCGATGATGTTGCCCACCGAGCCTTTGGGCATCACGGCATAGGACACGACACCAGGATCCGAGGGACGCGCACCAGCAGGTGCAGCCAACGCCAGGGCCAGACCGGCCAGCCCGAAACCGACAGTCAGGGCACGCATGGCCTCGATCATGCCAGTCAGTGCACCGTCCGCGTGCAATAGGTCCGCGCCGGAGACGGGTAGGGCCAGGCGTAGTGCCCCGTGTCGGCAGAGCAGGCTGAGCCGTCGCGCACATCCAGCCGTTGCGTCACCTGCACCGTCACCCCGGGGCCGCGTTCAGAGCGTGCGGTGCAGTCGGCCAGCTCCACCATGCCCGCGGGCATGCCGAGCTCGTAGCAGTGGTTGGCGACCAGGTTGGGGACCAGGCACAGCCGCGCGGTCGACGGATCGGCGGTATCGGCGGGCAGGTGTTGATATTCGGCGCTCGGGCAGGCTCCGGTGCCATCGGCGATGGCACCGACGGTGTAGCTGGGGTCGACGTCGCACGACACCTCGGCGGCCCGGGTCACGTCGGGGTCCTCGGGAGTGGCGGCTGGGACGCTCACGCAATCACCCACCGCGAAGACCATGGCCGCGCCGCGCTCGGGTTCGGTGCCCGCCGCGCAGCCGGCGGCCAGCACCGGCACTGCGAGCAGTGCGGCAACCAGGAGCCGATTGCGGGTCATGGTTAGCGAGAATCTCACGATTCCGGGTATCCCACCCACCGCTTCGGCTTACCTGGTCCGAAATGCCAGGCGCCCCGGCCACAAGGGGAAAGTGGCCGGGGCGTCGTTGGGCTGCAGAGTGGTCTAAACGGAAGCGGAGGTCTGGCAATCTGCGCAGACACCCCAGAACACGACCTCGGCTTCGTCGACGGCGAAGCCGGCCAGGTCAGAGGGCTCCAGGCACGGAGTCTGCCCCACGGCGCAATCGACGTCGGCAACTACACCGCACACCCGGCAGACCAGGTGGTGATGATTGTCGCCGGCGCGGGTCTCGTAGCGGGCCGACGAGCCGGCGGGTTCGATACGACGCACCAGACCCGCGTTGACGCAGGCCCGCAGGACGTCGTAGACCGCCTGGGTCGACACCGCGCCGAGGTTCTCGCGGGCCAGGCCCGCCACATCGTCCGCAGTCGAGTGCGGATGCTCGGCCAGCGCCTGGAGAACCGCGACCCGCGGTGCGGTCACGCGCAGCCCAGCAGCCCGCAACAGGGCCTTGGGGTCGTGTTCATGCACCGTGGTCACGGCTCCAGTATGCGCGCTCTTTGGAGTCAGTCCAAAAAGGCGGGCTGTGATTATGGTCGCGCGGGCGGTGCCGGTGTCGTCGGGGTCTCAGGACGTTCCGGGCCATTCCCTGGGCCATTGCCCGGGCCGGGCCCCCAACCGGGGCCTCCTGGGCCGAATGAGCCGGGGCCTCCGGGCCCGCCCGGCATCATGCCGTGCGGTGGTCCCATCCGCCCCGGTCCGCCATCTGGTCCGCCACGGTGAAACATCATCATGCCGCCGCGGTCGTGGCCGCGGTGGTGATGGCCGTCGCCACCGGCATGGGCGCCGAGGAAGAAGCCGGTACCGAACACAACGGCGACGATGAATACGACGCCGGCGGCGATGCCCACCCACGCGAGCGCTTGCATCAGGCGGCTTGGCTTGTTCTCGGCGGGCGGGGCGACCACGGTTGCCGGAGCTGCTGCGACGGGCTCCGGCGCGGCCACTGGTTCGGTCGCAGGAGCGGGGGGTGTTTCAGTCATGACATGAGCATGCGAGCACTGCTGAGGTGCTGATCAAGAATTGGCTGTGAATCAGCTTTGAAAGCCCCGGGAGCCACCGCCCAGGTGGGTCAGCGCCGCCGCCCAAGTGGGTCAGCGCCGCGCTTTCCACGCCACGGTTGCTCACACGCGCGAACCACAGCCCTGCGGTAGAAATCGGCGCGCAAGACTGTCGGTTCTACTGCTCCCACGGCTTGAACGGGTTCACCGCGTACTGGATCACGCGATACGGGGCGCCGCCTCGAGCCATGGTGTTCCACTGGCTGACGAAGATCCGGACCTGATCCAGCGTCGATCCCGGTGAGATGTAACCGCCATAGGGCTGGGCCAGCTGATTGACCTCCGGCGGAGGCAACGTGTCGACCGGGTCGGGCCAGGCACTGGCGAACACCACGGTGGTCACAGGTGCGGTACCCAAGCCGGTCGGGTCGTATGCGACCCGCACCTCCATGTTTCCGTTGGTGGCGTTGAAGTAGGACAGCACGGGCTTGCCGTCGATCTGCCGGATGCTCATCTCCCCCACCCGGTCGGAGAACAACGGGGTCGGAGGCTTACCCCACCCGCCCGTCGAGGACCAGCCCTGCCAGCCGGCCCGGTCGGTGAAGGTCTTGGGGTTGGCGCGGTACAGGAACGGCGGGCTGCTGCGGTCGAAGTTGTTGGCCAGGATGTAGACCCACCCGCTGGGTGAATCCGGCGCCGGGACCGGGTCGTAGTAGCCGCTGATCTGAGACTGGGCCCCGCCCTGATACTTGGCGTCGCGTACCGAACCGGGCACTGTCGGCCAATTCGGCTGGGCCGCATCGGCTTTCACCAACCGAGAACTCTGCGGACGGAGATCCTTGGTGGTGGTGACCATCATGTAGTTCTCGCGATTGATGGATATCACGCCGGCGGGCAACTGCGACGAACCGGCCGGCGCCGCGTCGGCCAGCAACGGCTTGTCCACACCGGTCACGCCCCGGTAGCGCACACCGCCGGCGTCTTCGATCGAATCGGCGTCGACGTGCAGAGCCACCGGCGAGTACCACCCGCCGAAGCCCACGGCTTGCCCGGCGAAGCTGTCACCGCAGACCTGGAGCACCCGGCTGGGAAACTCCATGAACTCACACAGGTCGGTGGCGCCGATGCCGTAATCACGAGTGGGAGTGCCGGTTCCGGCGCTCGGCCCGATCCGCAGCACCTGGCCGGGGGCCAGCGGCGGGACCACCGGATCGCCGAACCCGAAGCCTGGGTTCGCACCTGCTCCCGGCACCGCCGAAATGGCATTCCAGCAGAGAAAGATCGAGAGAACGCCTGCTGGAATGCGGTTTCGGCGCAAGGTGGTTACAGCTCGGCGGCCAGCAGTTCGGCGATTTGAATCGTGTTCAGCGCGGCACCTTTTCGCAGGTTGTCACCGGACACGAACAGGGCGAGACCACGACCGTCGGGCACACCCGGATCCTGCCGGATCCGGCCGACCAATGACTCGTCGACGCCGGCGGCGGCCAGCGGAGTCGGCACGTCGACCAGCTTCACTCCCGGCGCACCGGCCAGGAGTTCCTTGGCGCGCTCAACCGAAAGCGGCTGGGCGAACTCGGCATTGATCGACAGCGAGTGGCCGGTGAACACCGGAACCCGCACACAGGTGCCGCTCACCAGAAGTTCGGGGATGCCGAGGATCTTGCGGCTCTCGTTGCGCAGCTTCTGGTCCTCGTCGGTCTCGCCGGAGCCGTCATCGACCAACGAGCCGGCCAGCGGGATCACGTTGAACGCAATGGGTGCAACATATTTCACCGGCTCCGGGTACTGCAGAGCCGAGCCGTCGTGCACCAGCTGCTCGGCACCGTCGACCACCGCGCGCGTTTGCGATGCGAGCTCCTCGACTCCGGCCAGGCCACTGCCCGACACGGCCTGGTAGCTCGACACGATCAAGCGGGTCAGCCCGGATTCCTCGTGCAGCGGCTTGAGCACCGGCATGGCGGCCATGGTGGTGCAGTTCGGGTTGGCGATGATGCCTTTGGGGCGGACGCCGGCGTCACGCGTGAAGTTGACCTCGCTGACGATCAACGGGACGTCGGGATCCTTGCGCCAGGCCGACGAGTTGTCGACGACGACGGCGCCGGCCGCGGCGAACCGCGGGGCCTGCACGCGCGACATCGTCGCGCCGGCGGAGAACAGCGCGATGTCCAGCCCAGACGGATCGGCCGTCTCGCTGTTCTCGACCTCGATCTCCTGGCCGCGGAACGTCAGCTTCTTACCCTCGGAGCGGGCCGAGGCGAAGAACCGGACCGAGCTCGCCGGGAAGTTGCGCTGCTCCAGCAGGGTGCGCATGACCTGGCCGACCTGGCCGGTCGCACCGACAACGCCAATCGAAACCATGTCAGCGCCCCGTTCCGCCGTAGACCACGGCCTCGTCTTCGCCGCCGAGGTCGAAGGCCTCGTGCAGCGCGCGCACAGCGGTGTCCAGCTCGGTGTCCTTCACCAGAACCGAAATCCGGATCTCGGAGGTCGAGATCAGGTCGATGTTCACGCCGACCTCGGCCAGCGCCTCACAGAACTTCGCAGTGACACCCGGGTGCGACCGCATGCCCGCGCCGACCAGCGACACCTTGCCGATGTGATCGTCATACAGCACCTGGCTGAACCCGATCTCGTCCTTGAGCGCGGTCAGCTTCTCCACGGCCGTCGGGCCGTTGTCCATCGGGCAGGTGAAGGTGATGTCGGTCCTGCCGTCCTCCACCTTCGAGATGTTCTGCAGCACCATGTCGATGTTCACGTCGGCATCGGCGACCGCGCGGAACACCTGGGCGGCATAGCCCGGTACGTCGGGCAGACCGACGACGGTGACCTTGGCCTCCCCACGGTCGTGGGCTACTCCGGTCAGCAGGGCGTCTTCCATGGCGATGTCCTCGATCGATCCTTTGACGATGGTGCCGGGCTTGTCCGTGTACGACGAACGAACGTGAATCGGCACGTTGTACCGGCGGGCGTATTCGACGCAACGCAGCATCAGCACCTTGGCGCCGCACGCGGCCATCTCGAGCATCTCCTCGAAGGAGACCGTGTGGAGGTGGCGGGCGTTGGGCACGATGCGCGGGTCGGCGGTGAAGATGCCGTCGACGTCGGTATAGATCTCGCAGACGTCGGCCTTGAGTGCGGCGGCCAGCGCGACGGCGGTGGTGTCGGAGCCCCCGCGGCCCATGGTGGTGACGTCCTTGCTGTCCTGGCTGACGCCCTGGAAACCGGCGACCAGCACGATGACGCCATCGTCCAGCGCGTCGCGCAGGCGGCCGGGGGTGACGTCGATGATCTTGGCGTTGCCGTGGGTGCCGGTGGTGACGATGCCGGCCTGCGATCCCGTGAACGAGCGGGCCTGTGCACCGAGGGACTCGATGGCCATCGCGACCAGGGCGTTGGAGATGCGCTCGCCCGCGGTGAGCAGCATGTCCATCTCGCGCGCCGGCGGGGCCGGGGAGACCTGACGGGCCAGGTCAAGCAGGTCGTCGGTGGTGTCGCCCATCGCAGAGACCACGACGACAACATCGTTGCCGGCCTTCTTCGTCTCGACGATGCGCTCGGCCACGCGACGGATCCGATCGGCATCCGATACCGAGGATCCGCCGTACTTCTGTACGACGAGCGCCACTGTCTAACCCTTCAGAACGCTGGGAATGAGTCCCAAACAGGATAAGGGAGACGCGCACGCGATTTTCTCCGCCGGTAGCTTGGCTGACGTGCCTGACTCCCGGCCGGCCGCCACCAGTGTGCCGATCCATCCCGATCTCGCGGCCCGCTGGAGCCCCCGGGCGTTCGACCCCGAGGCCGCCATTACCGCTGACCAGCTCACCGCGCTGCTGGAAGCGGCGCGGTGGGCCGCCAGCTGGGGCCACCGCCAGCCCGTGCGGTTCGTCGTCGGCACCAGACACGGTGCCGAATCTGCTCCTCACGTGCGCGGCGAGACCTTCACCACACTGGCCGGCCTGCTCAAACGCGGCAACAGCTACGCGAACGCGGCGTCGGCGCTGGTCCTGGTGTGTACGGACGAGGGAGAAGATGAACGCACTGCTCTCTACGCGGCGGTCGACGCGGGGGCGGCGATCGCTCAGCTGACCGTCGAGGCGGTGTCCCGCGGACTCGTCGTCCATCCGATGGCCGGCTTCGATGTCGACGGGGCCCGGGCAGCGTTCGGCATCCCGGAGGGCGTGCGGCCACTCGCGGTGGTCGCGGTGGGGACGTTGGGCGAACCTGCGGACGAGGCCATCGCCGAACGCGACAGCCGGCCCCGGGAGCGGCTACCGCTGGAGCAGATCGCTTTTGGTGGAAGTTGGGGTATGCCATTGCCCTCACCTGAATCGCATCTGTGATAGACCACCTGGGAACCTTCTAAATCTGAGGAGGCACGCATGGCACGGCAGACCATTCGCAAGGCCGTCATCCCTGCGGCCGGTATCGGTTCGCGCCTCCTGCCGCTGACCAAGGCCATCCCCAAGGAGATGCTGCCAGTCGGCGACAAGCCGGTCATCGAGCACACGGTGCGCGAGCTGGTCAACTCCGGCATCACCGACATCACGATCGTGGTGTCTGGTGGAAAGACCTTGATAGAGGAGCACTTTCGCCCAAACACCCAGCTGGTCGAGCAGCTGCGCAAGGACGGCAAGGACGCGTACGCCGACGCGGTCGAGGAGGTCGGCGAGCTCTCCGCCCACGGCCACATCACCTATCTCCATCAGCACGGCCCGTACGGCAACGGCACCCCGGTGCTCAATGCCTCACGCTCTTTCGGTGACGAGCCGATCCTGGTGTTGTGGCCGGACGACGTGTTCGTCGCCGAGGTGCCCCGTGCGCAGCAACTGATCCGGGCCTACGAACAGACGTCGAGCCCGGTATTGGCTCTGATGCCGATGGCCCCAGAGGATTCACGCCGGTATGGAGTGCCGGTCATCAAGGAAGATTTGGACGGCGGGCTGCTACGGATCACCGGAATCGTCGAGAAACCGCAACCGAACGAGGCTCCATCGGACTACGCCGCGATCGGTGGCTACGTCATTACCCCGGGCGTCATCGACGAACTGGCTGAGCAGACGAAACGCTGGTATGAGCACCGCACCGGCGAGATCTACCTGACCGACGCCATCAATGCCTACGCCAAGGACCATGCCGTCTACGGCCAGGTGATCCAGGGACATTGGTGCGATACAGGCAACCCGTCCGACTATCTGGTGGCGCAGTTCGCATTTGCTTTAGCCCATCCCGAATACGGCCCGGTCCTGCGCGATCTGGCGTCCCAACTCGACGGACCGCTGCTGCACACGATTGCCCACGAGATCGACGGTTCGCGCGAGACGCCCACTTAGTCGGCCGCACCTCCGGTGGTGCGACGCCTCCGCGACCACATAGCCGACGCAGCGGCCCCGAGAGCAGCGACGACGGCCACTGCAGCGCCCACAAGAAGTCGGCGCGAATGGGACTGCGCCGACGTTTGAGCGGCGTCCGCCGGGTTGTCAGTCGCTCCGACCGCCAGATTCACCGGGTCACCTCCCACACCGGCGGCGAGGACATCTCCGGTGAGCTTGGAGAAGTCACCGCCGAACCCGTCGAGGTAACTGAAAACCGGGTCGACCAGCGTCCAAGGGCCCGTGGTCGTAACGAGTAGGACGGAACGGTCGCGAGGCCGATCAGCGAAGGCTTGGATCGATCCCAGGCCACCCTTGATGCTCGCTCGAAGCACAGTGGGCAGCTCGACATCGATGGCCGTGCCGTCACCACCGATGGGCGGCTTGAGCGAAGTCGGTTTCAACGCCGCGGAATTCGCCAGGATCAGCGCTCCGATGCTCGCACCGGCAGCGGTATTGAGATCGACCACCTGTGGCATCACCGGCGTGCTGGCGAAACGCGCGATCGAAACTACCAACCGAGCTGCGGTAGCGAGTTGGTTAGGGGCGCTCCCGTCCATCGCCACCATGAATTTGGGGCTGAACTCCGACGGTATGGCGCTGAACCCGTCGAGAGGTTGCCCACCGCGGTGCACCGTCAGCGTCGATTGCGGATTCACTTCGAAAGTAAGCGGAATGAGCAGCCCGCACGCTTCGCGTGGGGTGTACGTGAGGGCCATGTCAAGGGTGATGTACTGGCCGATCTTCTTGCTGTCCAGATCGAATGTCGCATCGAGCCGACCGGTATCGTCGAGCGCAGCTCGATAGACCACCACTCCGCCGGAGCGGATCACCACAGCTGCCGCGTCGTCTCTGGCCACAGGCGCGTAGTCGGCGAGCAGATGCACCTGCACGGCGTCGAAGCGACCCGACCCGAGCGATGCCCGGCCGACACCGACCGACATAGTTGCACTCCGAATGACATCGGTGCTGCCGGTCATGTTCAACTCGCCGAACGTCATCGTGTCACCGCGCGGGCCAGGCTCGGACGAACCCGCTTGGTCCACTCGGACGGTGTCCACCTGCGCCAATCGCTGAAGCTTGTTGACAAGCAGCGACAGCTGGGTGGACAGCGCAGCACCTTGACCTGAGACGCGTAGGAAAGCATCCGGCGCACCAGGGTTTTCGACTTGAAGGCCGGGCTTGTCACCCTTCTCGACGAGCACTGCGCGCGTCAGTTCGCCGGCCGGTGGCGGCACCGCTCCACGGGGCTGGGTGACCACCGTGATGACCGTCGGCTGATTGCTGTACAGCCGAGCCAGCGTGGACACCAGTGTCAGCACCGCTTGTTGTTCATCGGTGTTGGCGTCGACCGGTGTGTAGATCGTGGCTCGCTGAAGGACCGGCGGGAAGAAGTCTGCGATCGTCGTCGCCGGTGATTCTGAGCCCGTGAACACCATCGAGAGATCGCTGAGCACCAGCTGCTGTCGGGGCCAGCAATAGGAATTGGTGTACATCTGCGGGTCGAACCGTGGCCGTAGAGCGAAGGTCAGCCCGATCGGCGAACCTCGGCGTGCCGCCGAAATATCCACATCGAGCGGTGTTGTGGGCCTACTGGATGCTCCGGGCGGCAAATCGATTGCCGCGAGCAGCTTGCCGCCGTCGTCGCTGATGTCGAGGGTGCCTGCATCGAAATTCACGGGCGCCTTGATAGTGCCGCGCAACCGCACAGCCGTCAGTCCAGCCGGTACCGGCACCGAAAGATTCTCTGGGTTTTCGGGGGCGACGAAGATTTCGGATTTCATTCCGAGCTCAGGTCCGGGCAGGGTGAGGCTCGGCTGTTCCGGCGGTGGGGGAACATCCACGGGCTCCGCGTAGGCCGGTGCGGCGGATACCGCCGGCACGATCACCAGCATTGCCGACATCAGCGCACGTGCGAGGAACCGATGTGCATTCGTTGACGAAACAGACCTGACCGGGTGCACGCTGTTCGACCTGCTTTCGGATGTCCAAGCCTTGAGCCCAACCGAAATCGGACTATACCGGCGGGCATAACAGGCCGTCGGACCTTCGAATGTTGCAATTCTGCTGTTGGCTTGGCTATTCCGCGATGGTGCTGGAAAAGTCGATCAGATGCGACACGGTGCCCACCACGCGAAGGCCGGCCTGACCACCGCCCTCATACTGGCCGGTCTCACCGCAAACTCCCTTTCCGGGTGCGCCCCCAAGCAAACTTTCGACGACGGCACGCCTGCAACCGACGAGATCACGGTGGCCGCCTCAGACGACTTCTGCCAATTGTCGAGGACAACCGCAAGCACCGGTGCGACCACGTTTGTCGTCACCAACAACGGCACCCTGGTCACCGAGTTCTACGTCTACGCCGCCGGTGACCGAGTGATGGGCGCAGTAGAGAACATCGCCCCCGGCTTGCAGCGCAAGCTGATCGTGCAGCTGCCCGAGCCGGGCAAGTACTACACCGCGTGCAGACCCGCCATGGTCGGCGACGGGATCCGTGCCAACTTCACTGTCACGGGCACGGCAGTCACACCTACCCAGAGCAAGCTCGAGGCGACCGCCGTTGGCTACAAGAAATACGTCACCAACCAGACGAGCGAACTGATCACCGCCACCGAGGCATTCGTCGGCACGATCAAGAAGGGTGATGTCGAAGGCGCCCAGCCGCTGTACTCAAAGGCCCGCGCCTATTACGAGCGCATCGAGCCGGTCTCCGAATCGTTCCCCAACGATCTGGACCGGCGCATCGACCTACGCGAAGCGGATTTGCGCCCAGGCGAGAAATGGACCGGCTTCCACCGCCTGGAGAAAAACCTGTGGATGAGCAAGCCGCCGCCGGATACCAACGCGATCGCCGACCAGTTGGTGGCCGACGTCAAGGAACTCGACGCCGCCGTCAAGGACCCGAAGTGGTCGATCGGCCCCGCCGAGTTCATCAGCGGAGCGCAACGCGTGCTCGATGAAATGGCCGCGAGCGCGATCACAGGCCAAGAGGATGTCTTCAGCCACACCGACCTGTGGGACTTCCAGGCCAACCTCGACGGATCCCGCATCGCAGTCGGCTCAGTTCGCCCGATCGTGGATGAACGGCGTCCCGATTTCGGCGTCCAGATCGACCAGGCGTTCGCCAAAGTCGAAGGCGTGCTGGACAGTCACCACTGGAACGATGGATTCGTCTACTACGACTCGGTAACCGAACCTGAGCGCCAAGAACTCTCACAGGCCATCGTGGCGTTGAGCGCCGTCGTCAGGCAAGTGCAGGACGTCGTGACCCAGCGATGACCACCGTGTTCAACGCAGCATGAAAGCCTTGTCATAACAACTGAACACGGCGTCCTTCGCGAATGTGGCATCGAATTGCCCACGGGCACCGTCGGATATCTCACGGTTGCGTCCGGGATCAGTCAACTCACCCATCGCCTCGACAAATTGTGCAGGCTGGTCGGCGATGAACACCCCGTGCTCACCACCAGCGGCAAATCCATCGGCTCCTACGGTCGTCGAGACCACAGGTAGCCCTCGGCCCAGCGCCTCGATAACTTTCAGCTTGATCCCCGAACCGAATCGCAGGTGGTTGATCAGCCCGGCTGCTGAACTCAGCACCTCCGTGAGGTCGTCGACATAACCCTCCAAGCTCACCGAACCACCAAACCGCGCCACCACCTCGGCCAACTCGGGGCCGCAGTGCCGCCCGATGACGCGCAGCCGGGCGTTCGGCATCCGGGTCAGCACCAGCGGCCACACGTCGGTCAGGAACGACCGCACACCATCCTCGTTGTGCGGCAACGACAACAGTCCGACAAAGACGAAATCAGGGGCTCCGCCGTACTGACGGCGGCGGAACGGCGGCGGCTCGACCAAAGGAGGTACCGCCATCACATCGGCCGATCCCCGGTCAGCGACCCGGGCAGTCAACCTGGCGGCCTCCCCAGCGTTCACCAACAGGTTCCGCCGGAATCGCAATGCCGCACGGTCCTCGCTACGCCGGACCAGGGCCGCCTCCACGCGGAGGAGTGCCCGTTGTGGAAGCTTGGCGTCGGCTAGGGGCCGCAACATCCTGGGCACGTGTTCGGCGAAATTGCCCAGCGGCCGCATGGTCACATCGGGGTAGCGATCCGCCGCGTCGAGCATGGCGGTATAACGCTCGGAGAACAGATCATCGAGGTAGCACAGCTGCCGATCGGCATGTGCCTGGTCAGCGTATTGCGCCATCCGAATGGTGTCGTAGATCTCCAGATCCGGGCCGATCCGCTCCAACACCGTGTGCACCGCCCGTCCGACTTCCGGCGAGTACAGCAAGGATTCCTGCAGGGATGCCCGCCCGGTCGGTATGCGCCCAGCCACCGCGGTCAGCGTCGCTTTCCGACCAGGCTTCGGCAGCGGGTGCAACATGACCGGGAACTCCGGCTGAGGCCGACCACCGACCAGCAGATAATGCACATCTTCCGGACCCAGCCGTTCGCGGAAGTACTCCAGAAAGCCGGCCAGCACCACCTTCTTGCCGGCGTCGGTGGGATATGGATCAACCGCGCTCACGAGTGTCACGGACACCGCACACCTGCCTCGATTTATTCAGTCGCCCGCCCTATCTCAGGCCGCAATTGCATCACAATTGAACCCACGATCGCGTACTGACACCTCGGTTTTCCGCTGCGCTCAGCGCCGCTGGCATACACTGTCCCCGCACGTCAGTAGCAAGCCGTCACTGGCCAAACACGCGCGTCAATACAATTTCAGCAAAGTCGACAGGAGCGATTCGGCGGTGAGACACAATTCTTCACCGAACCGCATCTCGGTAGCGGACATGCAGGCGCACGCACCGAAACCGGGGAAGATGCGGTCTAGATGACGCCGATCGATCCCGCTGAGCCGCCGATCGAGAATCCAGGTCGAACACTCCAAAATCCTCCGCCGGTCAAAGCGCCAAACCTCGGCAAGCAGACGATCTGGAACTACTCCGTCTTCGCCATAAGCAAGAGTTCGACGCTCTTGATGACTGTCGTGGTCGCCCGTCTGCTCACCCCAGCCGAATTCGGCATCTTCGCCCTGGCTTTGTTACTGGTCAACTTGTTCGATTACGTCAAGGACCTCGGCGTCGCGGAGTCGCTGATCCAAAGTCACCGGCCCTGGAATCGCATCGCCCCAACCGGATTGACCCTCTCCATCGGATTCGGGGTGATCGCCGGAGCAGTACTGGCGGCCACGGCCGGCATCGCCGCCAGGCTGCTGCACCATCCGGACCTCGCGCCGCTCATCCGGGTCCTGGCAATAGCGTTGATGATCTCGGCCTTCAGCGTCGTGCCGTTGTCCTGGCTGCGCCGTGACCTGAACTTCCAACGCCGGCTGTTGCCGGAGTTCGTCGGCGCGATGGTCAAGACTGCGCTGACGATCTGGCTCGCCGCAACCGGCCACGGGGTGTGGAGTCTGGTCTACGGCCAACTGGTCGGCGTACTGATCACCGCAATCCTGTACTGGTGGGTCGCTCCGACCTTCATGTGGCCGCGGTTCCAACTGGACGAAGCCAAGGCGCTGTTGCGGTTCGGGATCCCCGTCACGGGCGTAACCTTGCTCGCCTACGCGATCTACAACGTCGACTATCTGGCCGTCGGGACCCGGCTCGGCACCACCGAACTCGGCCTGTACACCTTGGCATACCGGGTGCCCGAGCTCGTGGTGCTCAATCTGTGCAGCGTCATCAGCGACGTGTTGTTCAGTGCAATGTCCCGGCTGCAGCACGACCGCGGGGCCATGTCCTCGCAGTACCAGAAGGCACTGGGCATCGTCCTGGCGCTGACCGTGCCGGCCGGCGTCGGTCTGGCGGTGGTCGCCGGTCCCCTGTTGCACACCCTGTACGGCACGCAATACGACGACGCCAAGAACATCTTGGTGGTGCTGGCGTTGTACACCGCGGTCTACTCCGCTTCGTACCACGCCGGCGACGTGTTCAAGGCGGCGGGCCGCCCGGGGCTGCTCACCGCCATCAATGCCGCCAAACTCGTGCTGCTGGTCGGACCCATCTGGTGGGCTGCGGGACATAGCGCGACGCTGGTTGCCGTTGCCCTACTCAGTGTGGAGCTGGTTCATTTCGCCATCCGGATGACTGTGGTCCGTCGGATCATTCCACTACGTTGGAAGCAGATTTTCTCCGTGATCGGGCGGCCTGTGGCAGCAGCAATCCCCATGGCTGCCATCCTGTTTGGTATCGGTCCGCTCGTTGCCCACTGGCCGGCACCGGCCCAACTCGCGCTCCTGATTCCGCTGGGGATGGCGATCTACGCAGCGGCGCTGTGCGTCACCGCGCCGCAGTTGGCGCGGCCGGTCGCCAGTCGATTGGCGGCAAGATGGCGAACATGAGTAGCCCGACGCGCCTATGGCGGAACCCAGTCGTCGTGGCCTGTGCGGTCATCGGCCTCGTCGTGGGTGCTGTCGCCGGATTCCTTTTCCCGGTGTCGACCACCTATCGCGCGACGGCGCAGGTTGCCCTGGTCCCCGGACCCAACCTGACGACCGCGGACGCGTCGGCCTACTGGGAAGTACTGACCCAAGGACAGGTTTCACGCACCGCGGCAGCAGTTTTCTCTGATCCTCGCTGGGCCTCCAGCGCTGCACTGGCCTCCGAAGTCGATGAAGCGAGCCTCATTCTGACGGCCGGCGCCGTACCTGACACCACGATGGTGTTAATCTCGGCCGACGCACCGTCGGCCCATGCCGCACAGGCCGCCGTGGCAGATCTTCTCGCCAAGGCCACACCTGAAGTCGCCGCGGTGTCGGCTCCATTCCAAGTCCGGGTGGTCTCACCCCCCAGTGATGGGTACGCGATGGCGACACCACGGAGCCAGCTGATCCTGGCCGGTGCGCTGGGCGGGTTGATGTTCGGCGCTGCGGTCGGGATCGGCGTCACCTGGTTTCGCTCGCGTGGAAGCAACGCCTCGCACCGAAGCAAACAATAGCCATGCCCGAGATGACGCGCTCCAACAGATGGATCGTCGGCGTCCTCGTTGTCATGGTGGTCGTCGAAATTGCCAACCTGTCGGAGGTCGCCAGCGCGTACACCTCGGCACCGCTGCTCAAAGCCGGCGTGGCCCTTGCCACCATCGCCTTGGGCTTGACGCTGCGCGACCCCGCAGCCCGGGCCCGGCTCAACCGCTGGACGGTGGCCGGCGTCGTCCTGATCGGCATCTACGTCGCCGGGCAGGCGATCGCGATGGTCGGATCCGTCGACCTCGCCGCCTCGTCGAGCGTGATGTACCGCTCCTCGGTCGACCTGGTGTACCTGTTCATCATCCTTATGTTCACCCAGATCACCGGGCGCCCATGGGCAGTCGCAGGGGCTGTGGCTGCCACCCTGGCTGTCCTTTCACTCTTGACTTTGGCCAGCTATCTGACGGGTGGGGTCCAGACTTTCGGCGGGCTGGCACAGATTTCCGCCGCCCAGGGTGAGTTGATCACCACTCAGCGGTACAGCGGGCCCTACAACGACTCGAATTTTTGGGGCCGGGTACTGGTGATGGGCCTCGCGATGGCCTGGGCCCTGGCCTACCGCGCCCGCCGCGCGGCGCAGCAGCGACAGGCGCTGGTCTGGTTGTTGGCCGGTGTGGCCATATTGATCGGCGCCTATCTGACGCAGTCCCGCGGGACACAGTTGTCGGCCGGGATCGCTGCGGTGGTGTGGTTCATCGCATCCGGACAACCGAAGAAGCTGGCACTGGTCCCACCTGCCGTGCTGGTGGCGTTTGCTATCCCAGGTATCGGCGACCGGATGGTGGCGCTGGTCAATGACGTGCTCGGTGGGTCTGGTGGTCAGCGCAGCTACGACATCGACCCATCGGTCCTGGGCCGCGAGGCATCGCAGGAGATGGCCTGGCAGATGTTTCGACACCGGCCCGCCTTCGGTTTTGGCCCAGGGGCATTCGGCGCCGAGGTGCCGTACTACACCGACCGGGTCAAGACGGCAGTCAACGAGGGACTCGTCGCGCCGCACAATCTCTACGCACAGCTCCTCGCCGAGACTGGGATGACAGGGCTTCTGACCTGGGGGATCATGGTCGGCGGCTGCCTGACGATCGTGGCGCTGCGAATAGCCGCCGATGCCAAGTCAGTCGATCGCGCATTGGCCGCCGCAACGCTCACGGGCATCATCACCTGGTCGGCGGCGAGCGTATTTCTGCACTTGGCCTATTTCCGGTCGTTCGCCATCGTGCTCGCCCTGGCCTGCGCCCTCGGACCACCCGAACCCGTGCGACCGGAGGTGATCCGCAGCATGATGCGGACCACTGCAGTGTGGGCAGTGACTGTCGCTACGGGCGTCGCAGTTGCTGTGGGAAGCATGTTGATGGCAAGTACCCCCGCGGTGCGGGCCAGCCAGAAGGTCATCATGATGCCGGTCGGCCCACTCGACGGCTGGGCTTCCTACGCGATGAATGTCCGTGCGCGAGAGGCATTCCTGCCGACCATGGTCGAAGTCATGTACAACAACGACGCACCCGCGGATATCGACTCCGATTCGATCCGCGGTATCGCTACGTTCTCGGTCATCGCGTCCGACTCCGAGAGCGCCAAAAGGCGTCTGGCCAACGCATTAGCGGTGTCACGCACCCGGATTAATGACAACATTGGTCCAATGCAGTACACCGTCGAGGCCATTACCGGGGTGGAACTGGAACGCACCTCTGTGCGGTCCAAGTCAGCGCTGCTGTACGCGGGCGGTTGGGGTTTGGTCACGATGGTGCTTACCCGCCTACTGGCACTCCGACTTGCTACCCGATTCTGGTCGCCCGCACGCGCAACCTCACCGGAACCCGTCGAGGCCGGGACATGACGGACAATCGCACAGTCCTGATTGAGTTCTCACCGTCGGGCGGCCTCTTCCAGTTCGCCGCCCAACTCGGCGGCGCTCTGGCGCGGCACGGCGACGAGGTTGAGTTGTGGACCGGGCCCGAACCCGAAATAACGTCCGCCGAAGCTGGGTTCACGATCCGCTCCGCGCTGCCCACGTGGCATCCCAACGACAACCCTGACCACGGCTATCTCTGGTATCTGCTGCGCCGCGGTTGGCGCGCCGGCCAGTTGGTGCTGGCCTGGCTGGTGCTGGCCTTTCAGTTACGCCGTCGACCTCCACGCGCTGTTCTGTTCTCGCAGTGGCGCTTCACCTTTGAGCCGTGGTTCGTTGTCGCCATCGCTAAGTTGTTGCCACACACAGTTTTCGGCATCATCGCCCACGAACCGCTCCCTCGTTCCGATGCCACGGATACCAGCAAGCCCAAGGAAGGGCACCTGCTACAGGCCTCATTCGCCGCTGCGTGGCGGCAGATGGATGTCGCGTTCGTGTTGGGGCCGCAAACCCGGCAGATCGTCCTAGACCACTGGCAACCGAACGGCGAGGTCGTCATCATCCCGCATGGTGACTCCGGAGCCATGCGCCACGGCCGCGCACCTGCACCCGTCGCCCAAACTGAGCCCGTCGCACTTTTCTTCGGCACATGGACCACCTACAAGGGCATCGATGTGTTGATCGACGCATTCGGCTTGGTCAAAGCCGAGATGCCGACCGCACGCCTGATCGTCGCAGGCGCGGTCAGTGCCGACGTTGATGCCACGGATCTGCTTGCCCGGGCCGCCGCCAACGGAGTGGACGCCCGACCGGGCTACTGCGCAATGGACGAGGTCCCCGGCCTCATCGAATCCGCCCGAGTCGTGGTCACGCCGTATATCCGCGCCAGCGCCAGCGGCGTGGCGCACCTGGCCTACACATTCGGCCGTCCGGTCATCGGCACCACGGTCGGCGATCTACCTACCGCTATCGAAGACGGCGTCACCGGGCTGCTCGTACCGCCGAACGACGCCCCGAAGCTTGCCGACGCGATGCTTCGACTGCTGCAGGATCCAGAGCTGGCCGCAAGTCTCGGGGAGGCGGGACAGGCTGCGGTACAACGGTCTTGGAGCATTGCAGCGGCCTCGATCAGCGATGCAGTGACGGCTGCCTGCCCACGTGTCAGTCCACGGAAGTGAACCATGATCGCCTGGAAGATCGCCATCGTCGCGCTCGCTGCGTCGGCTGCGGTCGTCACCGTCACGAAGAGTGCCACGGACACCTCCCCGCATGCATTCGTGCAGCCACCAGCATCCTCGCTCCCCCCGCTGACTACCGCTCCTCAACTGCCTGCCCTACCCCAGCCGTTTGCCGAGAACAGCCCTTTTCGGACACCGATCCCACCCGACGCCGAAGTCGACCCGAATAGCGCGGCAATGATCGGTGCCGTGGGCTGGGATAACAGCGCATATGTGTCGACCATCGAATTCGGCATCCCGATCTACACCGCGAGCGCGGATACCCCCCGCTACTCGGTGCCGTGCCTTATCACCACGTGGGGCCACTGCCCGTTCAATGGGCACCGCGTGCCCATACCCGACGACGCGCGGCCGCAGTACGGCTCCGACGGCTCAATGGTGGTGATCGACCCCGAGAACCGGAAAATCTACGAATTCTGGCGCGCCAAACGTCAGAAGCACTATTGGACAACTGAATTTGCCGCCGTGAATGACCTCGATGGTTCTGGCTGGGGCGGCGCCGCCACAGGTTCGGGCGCATCCCGACTGGCCGGTGTCGTTCGGGTAGCAGAGATCGCACAGGGCTCGATCCCGCATGCGCTCGCCATCGAAAGCAATAACGTGTGTGCCAACGTGTTTCGGCCGCCTGCCCTCAAGACGGACGGTCGATCGACGAGACCCGACTGCATTCCCGAAGGCGCGCGGATACAGCTGGACCCAGATTTGGACATCGATTCCTTGGGGCTCGCACCGGCCGAGCACTTCATGGCCGAAGCGCTTCAGCGCTATGGCGGATACGTCACCGATGTCAGCGGATCACCCTTGAGCATCAGCTTCGAACGGGACAACACGGCGGCCCCGGGAACCGTCGGCTCAACCTACAGTGACGCCGGGGTGCGATGGGACTATGACGGGATGACGGACATACCTTGGAAGAAGTTGAGGGTTCTCAAATGAAGCCGATTCGGGTGCTCACCCTGATTGACGGGTTTCGGATGGGTGGCGCCGAAACACTGTTGGCACCATTGGCGGTCGCCATGCGCGACACCGATGTCGACATGGAATTCGTCGGTCTGGACAGCCCATCGGTGAACTCCGAGAAGACCATGAGAATTCTCGCCGAGGCCGGCGTTCACCCACGCTCGCTCGGGATCACCCGACTTCTGGACCCCACCGGCGTTCCCCGACTGGCCCGCGAGATCCGCAGCGGTGGTTACGATCTGGTACATACACACCTGGAGATGTCGGCCAGCTTCGCGGTTCCGGCAGCGAAACTCACCGGCCGTCCCGTAGTCTGCACGTTCCACCATGTAACCGAGCGGTGGCCCGGACTCGAATACTGGCGCGAACACGTCGCCACCATCGCCGCGACGCAGGGGGACCGGGTGTTGTTCGTGTCCGAGGCCAGCCGGGTGTCATGGGCGCAGGTTCATCGCCGGGGCCGCGTCGCACCCAACTGGGACGTGCTGCACAACGGAATCGACGTCAGCAACTTCCACCCTGGCGAACCAGATCCGGCGGTGCGTAGCGAACTCGGTGGTGGGCCTGGGCCGTTGGTCGTTCTGCCGGCCGCCTTCCGCGACTTCAAAGGCATACCGGTAGCCATCAAGGCCTGGCCGTTGGTATTGCAGAAGCACCCGGATGCCATCCTGTCGCTGGTCGGAGGCGGCGAGGAAGAGGCCGAATACCGCAGGCTGGTCAGTGAGTCGGGCTTGACCGACTCGGTGATCTTTGCCGGGATCCGCTCCGACATGCCAGAGGTGTACCGGGCCGCCGACGTCACATTGCTGCCGTCGATCTACGGTGAGAACCTGCCGACCGTCTTGATCGAGGCGTCGGCGTCGGGCAAGGCCATCGCGGCGTCACGGATCGGCGGTATCCCTGACATCATCGTCGACGGTTCCACCGGACTGCTGTTCGAACCCAACAACTCCGCCGCTTTGGCCGACACCGTGACGCGGTTGCTGGATGACACCCAGCTTCGAAGCGCGCTGGGACCGCCGGCCATCGATCGTGCGCACAGCGAGTTCTCGGCGACCGCATGGGCCCACCGACTGCAGGACCTCTACCGCGAACTAATCGAGAGCAAGCGTTGAGCGACAAACAGATCGACTACCTGGTTTCCCGCTTTCCGGTCACGTCGGAGACGTTCATCGTCAGGGAACTCGATGCCCTGTCTGCTGATGGGCGTCAGCTAGGGCTGCGGTCACTGTTTCCGTCGCCGGATCCGCAAGTTCATGACATCGCCCGGCCATGGATGGAAAAGTTGGTACGGCCAAGCATCGGTGCCAGTGCGGCCGGATTCTTCTGGGCGTCGATTCGGCACCCACTGATCACTTTGTCGATCCTGGCCGACGTGGTGCGCGGATACGGTGCCAAACCCGGCCTGCTGACCCGTGCGTTGGCCACAATTCCGATCGCCGCCGCACATGCCCGTGATCTACACCCTCTGGGTAACACCCGGCACATTCACGCCCATTACGCCACGTACCCCGCATTGGCCGCGTGGGTCTGCGCACGATTGGCCGGCGTGACCTACAGTGTCACCATTCACGCGCACGACCTATACGTGGACCAGTCGATGCTCGGCCGCAAACTGGACGGCGCAGAATTCATCGTCACGATATCGGAATACAACCGTCGACTGTTGGAGCGCTGGACCTCAACTCCAATACATGTGATCCACGCCGGAATCAACACCGCGTCATATCCTTTCCATCCCAGAAAGATTCCCGGCCACGGTCCGGTTCGCGCCCTGTGTGTCGCGTCGTTGCAGGAGTACAAAGGCCACGCAGTGCTATTGCGTGCACTGGCGCTCGGCGGCCCTGGCGTCGACCGGATCGAGGTGGACCTGATCGGCAATGGACCGCTACGCGACGAATTGCAGACCATGGCAAACGAACTCGGCCTCGGGTCGCGGGTTCGATTCCACGGCGGCCAGTCCGAGACGGTCGTCAAGCAGGCTTTGGCCGAGGCGAACCTGTTCGTACTGCCCAGCGTCGTTGCCAGCGACGGTCAGATGGAAGGCCTCCCGGTCGCTCTCATGGAGTCGCTGGCCAGCGGGATACCAACCGTATCGACGAGCTTGTCCGGCATCCCTGAATTGGTGATACCTGAGCAGACCGGCCTGTTGGCGAAGCCGGCTGACGTGCAGAGCCTGCGTGATGCATTGGAACAGCTGATCTCGTCGGGTCCCGCACTCGAGGACTACGCCCGCGCCGGACGCGATCTGGTCGAGCGGAAGTTCGACATCAATGCAACGACCGCCGCGCTGCGCGCCCTACTTGCGACTGTCTGAGAAGAGTGCCTTCACAGCTGGTCGGCAAACTCTCGACGCGCGGCGTCCAGCAGATACCGACGGATGAAGTTCTGCAAACCGCGATGTAGCACTGCGTGGTCACCCGCGGGTGCCCGCATCAGCTTCGGCTCCCAACCGCGACGCGCCAGCCGCTTGGCTCCGATCGGGCCACGATGTCCTACATACCAATCGAAGTCCATCGGTGACAGCACGAGCTCAGCGGGCACGCCACTCTTGCCAAGCGCCTTGAGCAGCACCTCGGGCGCCTGCGTGTAACCGAGCCAACCCAGTAGCAACCAGCCTTGATACGGCAGCCAATTTCGCAGCCCCTGCTTGACCAGGCCCCATACCCGCCGCTCCTCAGTGCCCTCATCGCCAGTGTCCTCATCGCCGGCAACGGCGTCGGTCACCTGCGCGATCCGCTCAGACCCGCCGTCGGAACGCCGCAACGAATAGAGCAGGATGTTCACCAGGACGACCAATTTCGCTCCGCGCTCCAGACCCCCGTACGCGGAATTCCAAGCACCCGAGCAGATTCCGGTCATGACCAGGCGCTCCGCCGGCACGCCCAGGGCATCAATCGCGTCACTCACATCGGCTTTCGCCACCGGAGAATGCATCCACGGGAAGTCCTCGGTCGCGACACCGGTGTCTCCGACCCCACGACGGTCGTAGCGGACCACGCTCACGCCCAGGGCGGCCAGTTCGCGGGCTGTGTCCGGCCAGATTCGTCCTGAACCGACCCGATGTTCACACGCGGTGTTGTGGAACAACACCGTCGGGCCGCACTCAACAGTGCCGGCAATCGCGGTCCGGATGGCAAACAGCCGGTTGGGACCGAGTTCGGTGATCGATTCGGTGACCGTTCGGCCATCAGGCAGCACACCGACGACCGCAAGATCGGCAAACACCGGCTGGAAAGCGGCCGTCTCCGACGACAAATTCGCATCGAGCCATTTCTCGATCACCGCCAGGGTATCGATCGGAATCTTGACCACAATGCTGGGTGGTTCGATGAACTCGGGCTGTCCTGCGATTTCCTGGACTGTGCAGTCACCCGCTTCTATCAGGTCGGCGAGCCGTCGGTCACCGGTGTTTTCCGGTCGGCTCAACACGAGCACAGGAGTCGAGCCAACGGTTGCCGGCATCTTCAGCGCGCGAAGCGCCGCGGCAGCGGTTGCCGAGAGGCTGATGCCGAGCAGTGGCACCTCGTCGGGTTCTGTCGGCAGTTCGTCGCCTTTCTCCCCGCCGACCGTCATCTGGTAAAGCGCCTGCTGTTCGCGCAGGTAGCGACGGCCATCGGCGGCCGGGTCCCACAGGATCAGGCCCCCGAGGTCCTCGATCGAGGAGGCCGCTGTCGCCGCCAGCAGCGCACCGGCCCGCAGGCCCACGAGCGCCACACTCTGCGCGCCGGACGCACGCAGATAGTCCACTGCGGTCCGTATGCTCTCCAGATAGTCATCCACGGCACTGTCCCGGCATTGGTCGCCCGTCGAGTCCCCGGTACCCGGGTAATCGAAGCGCAGCGTGGCAAATCCACTGGCGCACAAACGTTGCGCCAGCATTTTCAACCCGCGGTAGGTATCCAGGTGCTGACGACCGAGCGGCGGACAGATGACCACACCAGCCCGCGCAACCCCGCCGTCCGGGACGTGGACGACGCCGAACAATCGCGTTTCCTCAGGCCCGAACCACGTCGGCACGCCCTGCACGCCCGTTCCTGCCGTCATTCCTGCGTCCATACCGTCACCCCTCAACGACACCAAACTCTAGCTAAACCGTCGCGGTGTCACTGCTAGTCAGCGCAAACAGCGACCACCACAGCGGCCGCGTGGCATTCCGCGTGGGTGATCGACAGCGAGATCTCCTGCCACTGCTGCTCGGCCGCCAACTGCGCGGCCGAACCGGCGAGCCGCAATGTCGGCAGATGATCCACAGCGACCACCTCGATTTCGAGCGGGAGAAACGCGGCATCGGGACGTGCGAATGCTTTCATCGTGGCCTCTTTGGCGGCGAAACGGGCAGCCAGTCGCGGAAGTCGATTCGGCCCAGCGCAGGTCGCCACCTCGTCAGCGGTGTAGATCTTGGCCAGGAAACGCTCTCCGAACGAGGCCAGTGAATTCTCGATCTCCTCGAGCGCCACCACATCGCACCCGACGCGGATACGGTGCCCGGGCAACGCGAAGTCCGGCGGGTTCATGCGTGCTACTTGATAAGGCTGTTCACGGCCGCTTCGATGTTGTTGATCGATGCAAAAGTGGACTTCTTCAGCGCCTCGTCGGGGAACTCGATATCGAACTCGTCTTCAAGGGCAAGCATGACGTTGACCGAGGCATGCGAGGTGAGCCCGAGTTCATAGAGGTCGGCATCGGCGTCGATGCCGGTCGGATCGACCGCCATTCTTCCGTGATCAGCCAAAGCCTTCTGAATTTCTTCCCGCATGATCGCAAGCATAAGGCGCGACTGAAGGCGATGCGCCGGTCATTTCCCAAGACGAATTCGGCGAAGCACGCCGCCCGCCTGACTAGGCTCAAACCGCACACGATCCGAGGGGAGCTGACGATGCGTCGCGGTCTGACACTGATCACCGCAGCTATGCTGGCACTCGCTGGTTGCGGATCGCACTCCGAGACCGAGAAGGCCGATTCCGGGAACACAGCCGACCCCCACCACCTCAGCTCCGCCTCACTGACGAACGTTGTCGACTCCGTCAGTGACGCCTCCGCTTCCATGAACGTAATCACCCACATTTCCCGATCGGGCATTTACGACGGTGAAACCCATTTCAATACAACGGTTTTCACACCAAAGAGCAACGCGCCCGAGGGCGGATTCCCAATCGTGGTGGTGGGTGGGCGGATCACAGGCACGACCGCGGACTGTGCACCATCCCTCTCACCGAGCCTGCTCGACCTGGCACCGACCGTGGTCGCGCTGCTGAAGGCCGGTTACGTCGTAGCGGTTCCGGACTTTCAGGGTCTCGGCAAGCCGACGGCCGACACCAACTATGACGACACCTACCATCCGTATCTGGACGCCACGACCGGCGGGTACAACATGATCGACGCGGCGCACGCGGCACACATCGCCGAACCGAAAACGTCGACGTCGTGGTTGGCGATGGGCATCGGTGAAGGTGGCCAGGCTGCGTGGGCCGCCAACGAACTTGCCGTCGATTACAACAACTTCGAGGGCAATTTTGTGGGTTCGGTGAGCGTTTCACCGATATCCGACCTCAACGGACTTGCCGAAGCCGCACAGAACAGCACGTTGAACGACGATCAGAAGGTTGCATTTGCCCGCTTCGTGAATGCACTTCACGCCGAGTATCCCGAAATCGTCAACCTCGACAGCTACCGTCGCGGTGCGGCGACCCAACAGTGGAACGCCCTGCTCGGCTGTCAGCCCGCTCCCACCCCTCAGCAGATAGCGGCACAGATTCCGGCTGGAGATCTGCGGCCCGCTGACGCGGACGCGTTGAACACATTGCGGGGATTCATCCAGAAGACAAACCTGCCACAGGGGCCGGCACAGGCCCCGATGCTGGTCGCTTACAGCGGTGACGAGCCGCTCAGCCCGGCCGCCTGGACCGACCGTGCACTCGCAGCGGCCTGCAAGATGGGCGACACCATCACCATCCAACGGCAGCCGCAACCCAGGTCCGACTCGGCCGCGACTCTGTCGTGGATAAGTGACCGATTCAAATCAACACAGGCCCCGAACGACTGTCGATAGGGTTGGCGGATGACCGAAACCCAGGACCTGGATACACAACTCGAGGCGGCCCGCCTGCGGTTCCGCGATGAACTTGTCGCCGCCGGTTTGCTGGTCCCGATGGGTATCGACGGGCTGTACGGCCGCGGAGCGGTTTTCGAGAGTGTCGTCGACGGTATCGATCACGCGGTGCGGGCCAAGGGCTCCGAGGTCCACGGCGATCGGGCCAAGGTGCTGCGATTCCCGCCGGTCTATCCGCGCGAGCAATTCGAGAAGACCGACTACATCGCATCTTTCCCGGATCTGACCGGCGCCATCTCGACGTTCACCGGCGGGAACGCCGAGCATCGCGCACTGTTGAGGGATCGAGATGCCGGGTTGGCGTGGGACGGACATCTGAGTCCTTCTGGGACCATGCTGGTCACGGCGGCCTGCCATCCCAGTTATGCGACGCTGCCGTCCGACCTGCCCGACGGCGGTGTGGTGATGGACATCTACGGATACTGCTTCCGGCACGAGCCGGCCGTCGACCCGGCGCGGATGCAGGCCTTCCGGATGCACGAGTACGTGCTGGTCGGTACACCCGATCAGGCGCAGACGCACCGTGACAGCTGGGTAGACCACGGCATGGCGGTACTGACCGAGCTCGGCCTTGACGCCCGGCCCGAGGCGGCCAACGACCCATTCTTCGGCCGGGTCGGCAAAATGCTGGCCGCCAACCAGCGTGACGAGGGTCTGAAAACCGAACTACTGGTACGGCTTTACGGTGACCTGCACGAGGGCACCGCCCTGGTTTCAGCCAATTGCCACCGGGAACACTTCGGCGAGGCGTTCGCCCTGCGCACGGCCGATGGCGGCGTTGCGCATAGCGCCTGCGTGGGATTCGGTATGGAGAGAATTGCCTTGGGGCTGCTACGGACTCACGGCCTGGATCCGGCGTCGTGGCCGGCAGCGGTTCGCACCGCGATGGGCTGGTAGCTCGCGTACGTCAGTACGCGCCTTTGCGTTTCAGGACGGCGCCGACGGTGCGCCAGATGATGACCAGATCCCCGACCACGGACCAGTTACCGGCGTAGGACACATCGAGCCGGATACGGTCCTTGTCTTCGAGGTCCGACCGTCCTGACACCTGCCACAACCCTGTCATGCCGGGTTTGACGTGTTCGCGGTGTTCGATGAACGCGGCATCGGACCCCGCCTCTCCGAGGGCCAGCGGCCGTGGCCCGACGATGCTCATCGACCCGCCAAGGACATTGAACAACTGAGGCAACTCGTCGATGCTCGTGGCCCGAAGGAATTTCCCGACCCTGGTCACGCAGGAATCGGAGGTTCGTTTGTGGAAGATGCTGCCGTGCTTGTGGCTCTCTGGTTGCGCTGTCTTGTCGGTGTCGACGTACATGCTGCGTAACTTGATGATCTTGAATGGCTCGCCATCCATGCCCACTCGTTGTTGCCGGTAGAAGACCGGGCCCCGGTCGTCGAGCTTGATCGCCAGACCGGCGAGCACGATCACCGGAAGCGCGATGATCATTCCGATCGTGCCGAGCACCAGATCCAGGATTCGTTTGGTGATCATCGACACCCGGTCGTGGGTAGGTGCGTCGATCACGAACAGCGGCAGATTCTCCAGCGGCCGCAGCTGCAGCCGGTGGGTCGCCACCTCCGTCAAACCAGGGACCACCATCAGTTCGGTGTTGATCGCCTGCATGCGCCACGCCAGATACTTGACCTTCTCAGGCCCCATATTCTCGGAATAGACCGCCGCCAGGGCGTCTGCACCGGCGGACTGCACGGCGGCCTCGATCTCGCTGTCGTCAGCGAACCCGAGGATGGGAACGGCCCCTGTGGGCAGGTCGACGTTCTGGCCGATCTTGTCACCACTGTCCGGAATGCAGAGGCCCACCACCTTGTACCCGGCACTCGGCGAACGCTTGAAGTATTCGTCCAACGTGCGCACCGCGCCGATATCACCCAGTGCGACGACGCGGGAGACATATTTTCCCCGCTTGCGGCGTCGACGCACGTCCGCGCGCAGCAGATGCCGGGCGAGGAAAAGACCGATGAATCCGAGTCCGAATGTGACACCGAACTGGATACGCGAAATCGGCATGTCGAGGAAAACCTCGGCGGCCGCGGCAAGCGCGAACGTCCAAGCAGTCGCAATTGCGACAAGTCGGTATTCCTCGGCTTCCTGCCCCACCAGCGTGAGATCGCGCGAATGTACGTACCCGAGCGCGATGAGCCATCCGATATATATGCCGACCGAAAACGCCGTCGCGGTGGTGAAGCTGGCGAAATGACGGTGCGCCAGCGAGGTCCCGATCCACTCCGCGAAGACAACGACCACCGCGAGAACCAGGGCATCGACAACCAGGACGCGCCGCCGATAGGCCGACTTCCATCGGTGAGCTTGAGCTTTCGCCGCGGCCGAACCAGCGGCGGAGTCGCGCTTTACCTGTGATGACGTCGTCAGACGCTCATTCATGGCAGCACTCGCAGGTCGCTGTCACCAGTTCCACGGGTTCGTCCCATCTGCACGTGTGTCTCGTGATTATTGCGCCAAGCTGTTGGTCGAACAACGACTTTGAGACACCGGGCCGAGTTCGCAACAGTTGCAATGTGATTGCAACCGGCTCCCTCGCCGACCCGTTCGCCGGTATAGTCCGACGCCAGCAGCGGTTTCCGCCGGTTGCGACCCCGAAGGTGAAGATTCGTGAAACCGATGAACACACCGTCCTCACCCAATTCGGATTATCGGCCGATATTGGGGCGGCGTCGTTACGCGCCTCTTGTAGGCCGATTTGTTTCGAGGCCAGTCCCAAACGATTGTGAGGGCCGAACCAAATGAACCTGTCCCTGACCAACGGACTGATCCCGATAACGCTCCAACTGCTCGCCCTGATTGCGATCGCGGTGGCCATCGGACGGGGACGATCGCGCGAGTGGATGCGGCGCTGGCTGCTCGCCGCCGTGCTCGTCGGCGTGGGCCTGGCCGCGGCAGGGCGACTGTTCGTACGGGACCAAGGCTGGTCCGCCGAGGCCATCTCTTTCGGCACGGTGTTCTGGACGGTCCTCTTCGGCTTCGCCGCGACGGTACTGATCGCGGGCTGGCCCGGAACCGCATGGTGGCGCCGGCTGGTGTCGGTGCTGTCCGTGGTGCTGGTGGTCGTATGCGGATTCGCCGCACTCAACACGGCGACCGGCTACTTCCCCACCGTTCGTGCCTTCTGGCTCCGGGTTACCCAAAGCGAACCGGAACAGTGGATCGATGAAGCCCAGCTCGCCGCACTGCAACAATCCGGCGAGATACCAACCCGGGGCACCGTTGTGCGGGTGAACATCCCCGCCGACGGGTCAGGTTTCGCGCACCGGACCGAGACTGTCTATCTCCCTCCGTCCTGGTTCGCCAGCAATCCGCCACCGCAGTTGCCCGCCGTGATCATGATGGGCGGCGAGTTCAACCATCCCAACGACTGGCTGCAGTCGACCGACGCGCTTGAGACGCTGGACAACTTCGCCGCATTGCATCACGGCAACGCCCCGATCGTCGTATTCCCCGATACCTCGGGAAAATTCAACAACGACACCGAATGCGTCGACGGGGTGCGCGGAAACGCCGCCGCTCACCTGACCAAAGATGTGGTGCCGTATATGATTTCGCGCTTCGGGGTGAGCCCGAAGGCGGAAAACTGGGGTCTGGCGGGGTGGTCGTCGGGCGCGACCTGCTCCTTGACCACCGCGGTACGCAACCCGGAGATGTTCAGCGCCATCGTGTGGCTCGACGGAACCCTCGGCCCCAATGCCGGCACCAAGGACCAAACCGTCGCGCGACTGTTCGGTGGTGACCAGGCGGCCTGGGAGGCATTCGATCCCAAGACGATCATCACCCGCCACGGGCCGTACGACGACATGGCGGCATGGCTCGGCGTTGCCGAGGACACACCGACCGTTCATCGCGACGCAGGCACCACTCCACCGCCCGAGGGGGCGATCGCCGACTGGGACACGTTCTCCGAGGAGCATGCGGCCAACGCCAACAAATTGTGCGCCCTGCTCAGCGGCTACAACATCGAATGCTCAGTGGTGGGCTACAAGGGCGTGCACAGCTTCGAGTCTGCCGGCACGGCGTTCGAGGCAGCCCTACCCTGGCTCGCCAGCACGCTCCACACCCCCGGCGTGCGGGAGCGGACCCTGCCCGGCGCGGACGGCAAGTAGCGCTCCGCTACCTCCACAGCGCCTCCAGCGAACTCACCGACCGGCCGAGGGCGCGGGCACTCAGCGCCCGTAACGCGCGCCGCTCGACCACCTCGAAGCTCGCTCCGACATGCTCGTGCAGGGCGGTGCGCCCGGCGTCGAGTTGATCGTCCAGCAGCAGGTCGACGATCTCGAGGTGTTCGTCGACGGTGGCGCTCACCCGCTCCTCGGTGACGAAGTCGTACATCCGGATCAGCCGGATGCGCCGGTTGACGTTGTCGAGCGTGGCGACCATCGCCCGGTTGCCGGATGCCGCGCACAGTTCGACGTGAAAAGCCTCGTCGCGCAGCACCATGACACCATCTGGCGGAGGCGGGCTGGCTTTCAATTCCAGCCACTCGGCGCGCAACGCCGCGAGCCGGTCCTTGTCGTACTGCAGCTCTTCGGTTTCCAGGATGCGGGTGATGCCGCGCAGTTCGATGGTGATCCGCAGCTCGTAGAGGTCGCGGACGCCCGGGATGTCCAACGCCACCGGGTAGTACCCGTCAGGCCTGCGTTCGAGCATGCCGTCCGCGTGCAGCCGGACCAATGCCTCACGCAGCGGGGTGCGGCTGACGTTGAGCGTCTCGCACAGTTGTGACTCCACCAGCCGGGTGCGATGGTCGATATCGCCGGCCATGAGCAACTTGCCGAGATCGAGGTAGACGCGGTCACGAAGGGAGACCGGCTCCTCGGCCCGCACGGGCGTCACTGCAGTCCTTTCAGCGCGGCCACCACGTCGGAGCTGGTCGCGTGTGCCCCGAAAACCCCACCTTGCATGGTGATCATGTTCAGTGCCGCAACATGGTTGGCGTAGTCGGTGGCACCGGTCGCATCGGAGACGACGAGGCATTCATAACCACGGTCGTTGGCGTCCCGCATCGTGGTGTGCACGCACACGTCGGTGGTGATGCCGGTGAAGATGAGGTGGGTGATGCCGCGGGTGCGCAGCACCAGGTCCAGATCGGTGGCGTAGAAGCTCCCCTTGCCGGGCTTGTCGATGACGGGTTCGCCTGGCAGAGGTGCCATCTCGGGGACCAGTTCCCAACCCGGCTCACCCCGGGTGAGGATTCGCCCACATGGACCGGCCGAGCCGATCTCGGCTCCGATCTGGGCCGAACGCCAGCGTTTGTTGGCGGGAAGATCGGACAGGTCGGGGCGGTGGCCTTCGCGGGTGTGGACGATGAACAGTCCGGCCGCGCGGGCAGCCGCGAGGACTTGCTGCGCGGGACCGAGCGGCGTACGGACCAGGGACAGGTCGTAACCCATGGTGTCGACGTATCCGCCTTCACCGCAGAAGTCGACCTGCCAGTCGATGTTGATCAACGCTGTGCGTCCGGCGGGGATATCTCCGTCATACGGCCAGACGTAGGGGTTGGCCGTGATCGTCACGGGGCTGGTGCGCGATCCCGCTTCGCTTCTCGCTTGGCTCATGCTGTTTCACCCACCAACACGGGTTCCGCGGTGCGCACCGGCAGGTACGCCAGCGCGGTGAAGGCCAGCCCGCCGACCACCATCGCCACCACGGCATCGGATAGCTGCGGCGCGTAGTAGTGCGTCAGCAGCGCGCCTCCCGCACCGATCGCCCACGCCGCGAACGGCTTCCAAGCCAGGGCCGCGGTGGCCCGACGGTGAGCGAACACCAGCTGGTCGAGAATGAGCACGACACCGATGGGCGGGACGAGGACGCCGAGGATGTTGAGCCAGGTCGCGAAGTACGACCAGATGCCCGCGACGGCGGCGATGGTGCCCACCACACCCAGCACGATCGTCAACTGGCGCATGGTCTTTCCGGTGATGTTGCCGAACCCGACGGCGCCGTTGTAGAGGCAGTGCGCACATACGCTGCCGAGGTTGACGAACACGAAGATGATGGCCAGCGGCACCAGGATGCCCCCGGCACTGACGAGCACGTGCAGGAAATCCCCGCCCGCGGTGCCCGCAGCGGCCGCTGCCCCCAACGCCACGACGAGCGCTCCGACAAGCTGGGCGATCAGGTAGGCGACCGGGAAGGCGGCGAACGCCGCCAACGCACCCTCTTTGCCGTTACGGGCCCACCGGGTGAAATCGGCTGTCATGGTGCCGGAATCGGCGAAGCACGCGAACACCATCGTCACCGCGACTCCGAAGCTGAACGCGCCCGCCCCGGCACCGCCGTCGTAGGCCAGTGCCGAGCCGATGCCGCCGTCGGCGGCGGCCAACACCACCGCGACCACACCCAGCGGGATGAACAGCGCCGAGGCGACCACCCCGATCCATGAGATCGCCCGAATCCCGACGAACGTGAGCGCCACGAACAACACCCCGGCCAACAGGGTGATCCACGGGGCGCTCCACCCCATGGACAGATTGAGCGTCGAGCCCACCATGCCGGTCTGGAACGCGAACCAACCGATCACCAACACCGAAAGGAACGCCGACACAATGCGAAAGCCCTTGGTGCCGAAGGTGTCCGCCGCCGTGAGGGCGAAGTTCTTGCCGGAACGCCCGGCCAGATAGCTCAGCGTGCCCACATACGCCATGAGGATGAGGTCGCCGACGAGGATCGCCGCCATGCCTGTCGTGAAACCGAGGTTGTAGACGACGATGCCGGCGAACACCGCCGAGGTCATGATCATCGGGAAACCCACCCAGACTGCCGAGACCGCGAACAGCGACTTGCGGGCGGACAGTGGGACGGGTTCGTTTTCGTATTCCTCGCCGAGGGCGGATGGCGCTGTATCCATGGCTGTATACGGTGCGGTATACGGATTTCTCTGGCGTTTCAGCGAATAACACTCCGGTTACGAGGTCCTCACCGTCGGCGTGACGACGTTAACGACACCGCAACACGGCACGTCGGTCTACGTAACAGAAACATCATCTACTGCCGGTGATCGGCCCGTCCGGGCCGCCACCCCCAGGAGATGTTGATGGATACAGGAACCACGGCGTTCATGCTGTGTTGCATCATCGGCTTAACGCTGATGATTCCCGGCCTTGCCCTGTTCTACGGCGGCATGGTCTCGGTCAAGAGTTCGACCAACATGATGATGATGACGTTCGGCGCAGTCGCCCTGGTCGGGGTGCTGTGGGTGCTCGTCGGATTCTCGATGGTCTTCGGCACGTCCTACGGCGGGTTCGTCGGCAGCTTCACCGAGTTCGCCGGAATGAAAGACCTCATGGAGCCCATGACGACCGTGGCCGGGCTGCCGGTCAGCTTGTTCTCCATCTTCCAGGCCCTGTTCGCGGCCATCACGGTGGCACTGATCTCCGGCGCGGTCGCCGACCGGATGAAGTTCGGCGCCTGGATGATCTTCGCCGCCGTCTGGGCCGTGCTGGTGTACTTCCCCGTCGCACACTGGGTGTTCGCGTTCGACGGTGTCGTCACCGAGAATTCGGTCGGCGGCTGGATCGCGAACAAACTTCACGCCATCGACTTCGCCGGCGGCACCGCAGTACACATCAACGCCGGAGCCGCGGCCCTGGCGGTGGCCATCGTCCTCGGTAAGTCGGCGATGTTCGGTCAGCTGCGCAAGCCGCACAACGTTCCGCTGACCTTGCTGGGCGCCGGCATGCTGTGGGCCGGCTGGTATGCCTTCAACGGTGGATCCGCCCTGGCCGCAGGCAATTCCGCAGCCATCGTCATGGTGACCACCTTCGTCGCCACCTGCGCGGCCGTGCTGGCTTGGCTGGCCGTGGAGAAGTTCAGGACCGGCCACGTCACCGGCGTCGGCGCCGCTTCCGGCGCGATCGCCGGCCTGGTCGCCATCACCCCCGCGTGCGGTGCGGTCACCCCGATCGGCGCAATTTTCGTCGGCGGCATCGCCGGCGCGGTCTGCGTGTACGCGGTCGGTGTCAAGGAGAAGCTCGGCTATGACGACTCTCTCGACGTGGTGGGTGTCCACCTGGTCGGTGGTGTCGTGGGCACGCTGCTGGTCGGGTTCTTCGCCAGCGAGGGTATGCCCAACGCCGTCAACGGCCTGTTCTACGGCGGCGGGGTGGATCAGTTGTGGCGGCAGGCCGTCGCCGCAGGCGCGGTGGCCTGCTACTCGTTCGCCGTCGCCTTCGCCATTGCCTACGTGATCAAGAAGACCATGGGCATCCGGATCTCTCCCGAGGAAGAAGAGAAGGGAATCGACACCGCGTTCCACCGGGATTCGGCCTACGAGCTCGAATTCGCCTGACAGTCAGTCCGATTCCCCGGCCCGGCTGCCGTGGGCCGCTCTCACGGCAGCCGGTGACCGGGGTTTCCTCGACTTGCCGATGTTTCCTACTGTGATACTGTGATTCTCAACAAGAGACGAAAGTGCTGGTGCTATGCCCTCCGATCTCGCCACCCTCGCCGAACAATCCGGCACCAAGTTCATCCTCGCCCTGTTCGTAGACCTGCGTGGAAAGCCCTGCGCCAAACTGGTTCCCGTTGAATCGGTCGAACTTCTCGCCACAGATGGCGTCGGCTTTGCCGGTTACGCCGTCGGCGCCATGGGCCAGGAACCCAAGGACCCCGACCTGATCGCGATCCCCGATCCGGCGTCGTTCACCCCGATACCGTTCATCAAAGAGGGTCTGGCCCTGGTGCACTGCGACCCCCATGTCCAGGGCTCACCGTGGCCGTATGCGCCGCGAGTGATCCTCAAGGGACTGATCCAGCGCGCCGCCGACGCCGGATACGAACCCTGGGTGGGTGCCGAGGTCGAGTATTTTCTGTTGCGGCGCACCGCCGATGGAGTTCTGAGCACCGCCGACGCGGCCGACACCGCCGCGCAACCGTGTTACGACGCCCGCGGCGTCACCCGCATGTACGACCACCTGACCGCGATCTCCACCGCGATGAACACCCTCGGCTGGTCCAACTACGCCAACGACCACGAGGACGGCAACGGCCAATTCGAGCAGAACTTCGAGTTCTCCGACGCTCTGACGACCGCCGACCGGGTGATCACGCTGCGCTACCTGTTGTCGATGATCGCCGCCGAGCGCGACATGGTGGCGACCTTCATGCCCAAGCCGTTCTCCGACCGCACCGGCAGTGGCCTGCACCTCCACCTGTCACTGACCAGCGGCGGAAACCCCGTGTTCCCGGCAGGATCCGATGAACCAGACCAACACGGCCTCGGCCTGTCCGAGACGGCATACGCGTTCATCGGCGGCATCCTGGACCACGCCTGTGCGCTGCAGTCGGTCGTGGCCCCGACTGTCAACTCCTACAAGCGAACCGGCGCCATCTCAACCGCGTCCGGAGCGTCGTGGGCCCCACGCAAGCCCAGCTACGGCGGCAACGACCGCACCCATTACATCCGGGTGCCCGACAGTCAGCGCATCGAGTTGCGCGGCGGCGACGGCTCGGCCAATCCGTATCTGGCGATCGCCGCGGCGCTGGGTGCCGGCCTCGACGGCGTCAAACGCAGCCTCGATCCGGGAGCGGTGGGCGCTCAGGGACCGGCGGCACTGCCACCGACGCTGCTGCACGCGGTCGAATCACTGGAGATCGACCCGATCGTCACCGGTGTGCTCGACGTCGCGGGCGACGGCGTCGCCTCCTACTTCGCCAACGTCAAACGCGAGGAGTTCTTCGCCTACCACGGCACCGTGACGCCGTGGGAGGTCGACCAGTACCTGACGGCGTTCTAGCCGAACGGCTCTCACGAAAGGAGAGGACTATGTGCGGGATTGTGGGGCTTCACCTGCGCACACCGGAACTGTATCCGCGCCTCGGCGAACTGCTCGCCGCGATGCTGGGCGAGATGTCCGACCGCGGTGCCGACTCTGCGGGGATCGCGATCTACGGGGACCCGGAGTGGGCGCCGTACGGGCAGGGCTGCGTCTCGGTGACGGACATCGCCGACTCGCCCGACCTGGGACCGGATGTGGATGTGGTGCAGGTTGATTCGACCTACCTGCTGTCAGCCGACATGGACTCCGAGGAATTGCTGGACCTGGTCCGCTCCGCGTATCCGACCGCGCTGATCTCCGGGTTCGGCCCCGATCTGGCGGTGCTCAAAGGGGTCGGCCATCCCCGCGCCCTGACCGAGGCCTGGGGCCTGGCCAAGGCTCAGGGCTGGCAGGGTGTCGGGCACACCAGGATGGCCACAGAATCGGCGGTGACGCCGTCGGGCTGCCACCCGTACACGGTCGGCCCCGGACAGTGCCTGGTGCACAACGGATCTTTCGCCAACCACGCCACCATCCGTCGCGATCTGCGCCGCGCCGGTGTGGTGTTCGACAGCGAGAACGACACCGAGGTGGGCGCCCGGTTCGTGGCCGAACAGCTGGCGGCCGGCCGCGATGTGGCCACCGCCCTGAAGGAACTCCTCGCGGTCTTTGATGGCTTCTACACCCTGCTGGTCTCCGATCACGACTCGTTCGCGGTGGTGCGTGACGCCATCGCCTGCAAGCCGGCGGTGATCGCCGAAACCGCCGACTGGGTGGCGATGGCCAGCGAATACCGGGCCCTGGCCGGACTGCCGGGGGTCGAGCAGGCGCGCATTTGGGAACCGGAACCGGAGGTGGTCTACGCATGGACCAGATGACACTGACCCGATTTGACCTCCGCACAACGCCTTTGCGTGAAGTCAACGCCGCACTGCATCAATCGGACGTCGAGGGCGAGTACGTCATCGCCCATCCCGACGGCGCGCACAACGTGGCGGTCGGGCTCAACGTGCCGGTGCGTGTCACCGTCGAAGGCCACGTCGGCTACTACGCAGCCGGGATGAATCAGCTCGCCGAGGTCACGATCGACGGCAACGCCGGTACCGGAGTGGCCGAGAACATGATGAGCGGCACGGTGCGCGTCACCGGAAATGCCTCGCAGTCCGCGGGTGCCACCGCCCACGGCGGGCTGCTGGTCATCGAGGGGGACGCGGCTGCGCGTTGCGGAATCTCGATGAAGGGCGTCGACATCGTGGTGGGCGGCAGCATCGGCCACATGAGCGCGTTCATGGCCCAAGCGGGCCGGCTGGTGGTCCGCGGCGACGCCGGGGAGGCGCTCGGTGACTCGATCTACGAGGCCCGCATCTACGTCCGTGGTGAGGTGGCCTCGCTGGGCGCCGACTGTATCGCCAAGCCCATGCGGGCCGAGCACCATGCCGAGCTCGCGGAGTTGTTGGCAGCCAGTGGCTTCCGCGACGACGACACCGCGTCCTACACCCGCTACGGCTCGGCCCGCGACCTCTACCACTTCCACGTCGACAATGCGAGTGCCTACTGATGACGAACCTGCGCGAATCCGCCACCTTCGATCGGTCCACGATCGCCGACATCCAGCGCGCCGCCGAGACCGGCATCTACGACATCCGCGGTTGGGGCGCCAAACGCCGCCTGCCCCATTTCGACGATCTGCTGTTCCTCGGTGCGTCGATGTCGCGCTACCCACTCGAGGGCTACCGCGAACGTTGCGGCACCGACGTGGTGCTCGGCGACCGACACGCGAAACACCCTCTGCACCTGGATATCCCGGTCACCATCGCGGGCATGAGCTTCGGCGCCCTGTCCGGGCCAGCCAAGGAAGCCCTGGGCCGCGGCGCCAGTGAGGCAGGCACCTCGACCACCACGGGCGACGGCGGTATGACGCCCGAGGAGCGCGGGCAGAGCAAGCACCTGGTGTATCAGTACCTGCCCTCGCGCTACGGGATGAACCCCGACGACCTGCGCAAGGCCGATGCCATCGAGGTGGTGCTCGGCCAGGGCGCCAAACCCGGCGGCGGCGGAATGCTGTTGGGCCAGAAGATCTCCCCGCGGGTAGCCCAGATGCGGACCCTGCCCGAGGGCATAGACCAGCGCAGCGCCTGCCGGCACCCGGACTGGACCGGCCCCGACGATCTCACCATCAAGATCAACGAACTGCGCGAGATCACCGACTGGGAGAAGCCGATCTACGTCAAGGTCGGGGCCACCCGCACCTACTACGACGTGAAGCTCGCCGTGCATGCCGGGGCCGACGTGGTGGTGGTCGACGGCATGCAGGGCGGCACGGCCGCCACCCAGGAGGTGTTCATCGAACACGTCGGTATCCCCACACTGGCCGCGGTGCCGCAGGCGGTGCAGGCGTTGCAGGAGCTCGGCGTCCATCGCACCGGGGCGAGCGGAGCGACGGGGAATAAGGGAGTGCAGCTGATCGTGAGCGGTGGCATTCGCTCGGGCGCTGATGTGGCCAAGGCGCTGGCGTTGGGCGCCGACGCGGTGGCGATCGGCACCGCCGCGTTGATCGCACTCGGGGACAACCACCCGCGCTATGCCGCCGAATACGAGAAGCTGGGCAGCGCAGCCGGTTTCTACGACGACTTCCAGGACGGACGCGACCCGGCCGGTATCACCACCCAGGACCCGGAGCTGGCGGCCCGCTTCGACCCGGTCGAGGGCGGCCGGCGACTGGCCAACTATCTGCGGGTGCTGACCATGGAGGCTCAGACAATCGCCCGGGCCTGCGGCAAGGCGCACGTGTGCCACCTGGAGCCCGAGGATCTGGTGGCGATCACCATCGAAGCGGCGGCAATGGCGCGGGTCCCGCTGGCCGGCACCAACTGGATTCCGGGCCAATGAGCGCAACGGCAGACGTCGTCATCGTCGGGGGCGGGCTGGAGGGTGCTGCGGCGGCCTGGGCGCTGAGTCAGCGCGGCGTCACCAATGTGACCGTCCTGGAACGTAATACCGTCGGCTCCGGCATGACCGGCAAATCCAGCGGCATCGTGCGCTGCCACTACGGGGTGAGCTCACTGGCCGCCATGGCCGCCGTCGGCCTCGAGGTGTTCGAGAATGCCGAACACTATTTCGGGACCGACATCGGGTTCCGGCAGACCGGCTATGTCGTCGGCGTCGGGGAACGCAACGTCGACAACCTGCGCATGAGCCTGGCCGCCCAACGTGAGGTCGGCGTGCAGACCGAGGAGATCGACGCCGCGGAGGTGGCCAAGCTGTGGCCGTGGGCGGATCTGGAACCGTTCGCGGCCTTCGGGTGGGAGGCTCGCGGCGGATACGGCGACGCCTACCAGACCGCGCAAGCCTTCGCGGTGACGGCCAGAGCGGCGGGGGTGCGAATTCAGCAGGGCGCCAACGTTACCGGGCTGCTGCTCGACGGGGACCGAGTCACCGGCGTCGCAATGGCCGACGGCACGCGGGTCTCGGCCGGCACCGTCGTCGTCGCCACCGGAGTATGGACCGGTCCGTTCCTGGCGGCCCATGGCATCGACATCCCGATCCATGTGCACCGTGAACAGATCGTGACCATCAAACCCGGGGTGGACACGGGTCCCGTGCCCGTGTTCTCCGATCTCGTCTCGCTGCAATACATCCGGCCCGAACCCAACGGCGAACTGCTGTTCGGAAATTCCGATCTAGCCGAGTTGGAGCTTGCCGACCCCGACGATTACCTGAACCGGGCGACCGACGGGTTCATCGACCTGACCGTCGACAAGGTCGGCACCCGGTTTCCCGGTTTCCCCGACGCGGCGATCACCGGCAGCTACGCCGGCTGCTACGACGTCACCCCGGACTGGAACCCCGTCATCTCGCATTCCGGCGTCGACGGCCTGCTGGTGGCGGCCGGATTCAGCGGACACGGCTTCAAGATCGCTCCGGCGGTCGGCAGGCTCGTCGCCGACCTGGTGATCGACGACCACAGCCGCAACCCGCGGATACCCGAGTCGGATTTCCGCCTGGCCCGGTTCGCAGAGGACAATTTGCTCAAGAGCCGGTACCCGTATGTCGGTGCCGGGGAGATGCGATAGACGGGGGGCGCGCATGAGGCACAGCAAGAAGCCGCAGGCGGATTGCGCGTGAGGGACAGCAAGAAGCCGCAGGCGGATTGCGCGTGAGTGACGTTCCGCTGATCCGGAATGCCGGCACGGCCCGCGAGCGCGATCCGCACGCCCCGGTCGAGGACCTGGAATTCGAGGCCGCGATCGGGCGCAACGTGCGTCAACTTCGCCAGCAACACGGGCTGACCGTCGCCGACATGGCCGCCCGGGTGGGCATCTCCAAGGCGATGCTGTCCAAGATCGAGAACGCCCAGACGTCCTGCAGCCTGTCCACCCTGGCCCTGCTCGCCAAGGGGCTCGACGTTCCGGTGACCAGCCTGTTCCGCGGGGCCGATGTCGAACGTCCGGCGGCATTCGTCAAAGCGGGCACCGGGCCCGAGATCGTGCGCAACGGCACCAAGCAGGGTCACGAGTACCAGTTGCTCAGCTCACTGCGTGGCGAGCACAAGCGCCTGGAATGCCTTCACGTCACGCTGACCGAGAAGAGTCAGACGTATCCGCTGTTCCAGCATCCGGGCACCGAGTTCATCTACATGCTCTCCGGTGTCATGGACTACAGCCACAGCCGCTCGGTCTATCGGCTGCAGCCCGGGGATTCCCTGCAGATCGACGGGGAAGGCGCGCACGGACCGGTGGACCTGATCGAACTGCCGATCCGGTTCCTGTCGGTGATCGCCTTCCCCGATTCGCAGGTGTGAGTCACCTCTCCGGTCTACTCGTAGATGCTGATGATCCGCTGCGGGCCGTGGTGGTTGTGCCAGCCGGGTTTCATGCCGGGGGCCGGGGTGGCGTAGGTGTCGGGGCTGTAGCGGTTACCCGAACCTTCCGGTCCCTGCGCGGCGGCCGTGCCGGCCAGCCCCAGCGCGACGGCGCCGAGGAAGCCCGCGGACAGGATGGGCAGTGCCAGAGCCTTGGTGAAGTTTGACATGGTCTGAATCCTTTGTCTCAGTTGGCTTTTCGTTTTCCTTGCCGGCTTGTTGGGCCGCTGAGACAAGAATGCGCTCCGGACGCCGCCGGGTATGTCGGTCGATCAGGCCACGGGGGTGGTGAAGATGTGTTCCCCCAATCGGAGGAACCGCACGTCAACCTCTGGTTTTGGCCTGGGATTGGCGCGGAGTACAGTTGAGCGCGTGCAGCGGGTGCTCCTTCTCGGACGCCGCGACGGGGTCTGATCAGACCGGCTTCCTGTCGCGGGTTTTTGCGATGCGCCGGTCGGGTCCCCCTTCAACTCCCGGAGCAAAACCATGACCACCCCCGACATCTCTGTAGATGCCTTCAGTTCGGTTCGCACGATCAATACGCCGGCCGGTGCGCCCAATCCGGGTCAGCCCGTCTGGAACACCCAGCGCGGCTCATCCATGCCGGTCAGCCGCTACCGCAGCTTCGCCGAGGAAGTCCCCGGCGGCAGCCCGGCATTCAGCCCGGCTCCCGTTCCGTTCGACCGCACCTGGCCGGATCGCGTCATCGACAAGGCACCCATGTGGTGTGCGGTCGATCTGCGCGACGGTAACCAGGCCCTGATCGATCCGATGAGCCCGGCGCGCAAGCGCCGCATGTTCGACCTGCTGGTACGGATGGGCTACAAGGAGATCGAGGTCGGCTTCCCGTCGGCCAGCCAGACCGACTACGACTTCGTCCGCGAGATCATCGAGGACGGCGCGATCCCGGCCGACGTGACCATCCAGGTGCTGACCCAGTGCCGCCCCGAGCTGATCGAGCGCACCTTCGAGGCGTGTGCCGGGGCGCCACAGGCGATCGTGCACTTCTACAACTCGACGTCGATCCTGCAGCGCCGCGTGGTGTTCCGCGCCGACCGCGACGCCGTCAAGAAGATCGCCACCGACGGCGCCCAGCTGTGCGTCGAGGAGGCCAAGAAATACCCGCAGACGCGGTGGCGCTTCGAGTACTCCCCCGAGTCGTACACGGGGACCGAGCTGGAGTACGCCGTCGAGGTGTGCAACGCGGTCGCCGACATCGTCAAGCCGACGCCCGAGTGGCCGCTGATCGTCAACCTGCCTGCCACCGTCGAGATGGCCACCCCGAACGTCTACGCCGATTCGATCGAGTGGATGAGCAGGCACCTGACCCCGCGCGACTCGATCATCCTGAGCCTGCACCCCCACAACGACCGCGGAACCGGTGTTGCCGCAGCCGAATTGGGCTATCAGGCCGGTGCCGACCGGATCGAGGGCTGCCTGTTCGGCAACGGCGAGCGCACCGGCAACGTGTGCCTGGTGACCCTGGGGCTGAACATGTTCAGCCGCGGCGTCGACCCGCAGATCGACTTCTCCAACATCGACGAGATCCGTCGCACGGTCGAGTACTGCAACCAGCTGCCCGTGCACGAGCGTCACCCCTACGGCGGTGATCTGGTCTACACCGCGTTCTCCGGCAGCCACCAGGACGCCATCAACAAGGGCCTGGACCAGATGAAGTTCGACGCGGACGAGGCTGACCTCGATGTTGATGATCTCCTGTGGCAAGTTCCCTACCTGCCCATCGATCCCAAAGACGTCGGCCGCACCTACGAGGCCGTGATCCGGGTGAACTCGCAGTCCGGCAAGGGCGGCGTGGCCTACATCATGAAGGCCGACCACGGCCTGGTGCTGCCGCGCCGGCTGCAGATCGAGTTCAGCCAGGCCATCCAGACCATCACCGACGGTGAGGGCGGCGAGGTGTCACCGAAGGAGATCTGGGACGCGTTCTCCGAGGAGTACCTGGCCCCGATCACGCCGCTGGAGCGGATCCGCCAGAAGGTCGTCGCGTCCGAGGTCGACGGCGGTACCGACACCATCACCGCGATCGTCAAGATCGACAGCGTCGAGCGCGAGATCATCGGTGCCGGCAACGGCCCGCTGGCGGCGTTCGTCGACGCCCTCGGCGCCATCGGCTACGACATCAACGTGCTGGATTACTCCGAGCACGCGATGTCCTCGGGTGAAGAGGCTCAGGCCGCGGCGTACGTCGAGGCGTCGATCGGCGGCAGGACCGTGTGGGGCGTCGGCATCGCCACCTCGATCACAACTGCATCACTTCGCGCGGTCGTATCTGCCGTCAACCGGGCAGCGCGTGCTTAGCTGACGTCGGCGTAGATCTCTGCGCCTCCGCCAACTTCAAGGAGCAGTCCATGGACTGGGGTTCGACCTGGGATTTCCTCTGGCATTTCCTGATCATCTTCGCTTGGATCGCCTACTTGCTGGTCCTGTTCCAGATCCTCACCGACCTGTTCTGGCGTGACCACAAGACCTCCGGCTGGGTCAAGGCGGTGTGGGTGGTCTTCCTGATCGTGCTGCCGTGGCTCACCGCGCTGGTCTACCTGATCGCCCGCGGCCAGGGCATGTCCGAGCGTGCCCAGGCGGCGGCACTCGCGGCCAAGAAGGAAACCGACGACTACATCAAGCAGGCGGCGGGCCGGTCTCCGGCGCAGGAGATCGCCGACGCCAAGGCTCTGCTGGATGCCGGCACGATCAGCCAGGCCGAGTTCGACGGGTTGAAGGCCAAGGCGCTCAGCTAGTCAAAACACCGCGGCAAGCCGCGAATCAAAACAGCGTGTACTGATCGCTCTCGGCGCCGGTGTCGTGGAACTCCTCGATGCTCGTACCCCCGAGGACATGGGTCAGCAGGCCCATGAACGTCTCGTCGTCGAGGAGCGGTACACCCGACTCCACGGCCTGGTAGCCCTTGCCCTGATCGGGTGCGGGCTCGTTGCAGATCACCAAAGACGTCTGCTGGTCGACCAGGTCCGTGTAGGCCAGCCCGGCGTGCAGGATGCGCTCGATGAGCTCCTCATGGGTGCGCGCCACCTCTGCCGAGAGCGCCACGCGCATGCCCTGCACCAGTGGCCTGCCCGCGACGTGGACCCCGGGGTTGGCGTACTCGCACGGCAGCCGCGAGGCCAGGACCTTCAACGGGCGCAGCTCTTCATGGGTGATGTGGCCGTTGGGCCAGCGGCGCCGGCTCACCTCCCGCAGGGGCAGCCACACCTTGCGGTCCCGCGCACGGGCCAGGGTGGGTTTGAGGATCTGCGCCAGCACCAACGCATCGTCCAGCGCGTCGTGTGGCTTCATCTGGCTCACGCCCCAGTGCGCTGCCAGCGTCTCCAGGCGCAGATTCTCGGTGCCCAGCGCCAGGCGGCGGGCCAGCTCGACGGTGCACATCACGCTGTCGATCGGCAGCTCGGCGCCCACCAGCTCGGCCTCGGCGGCCAAAAAGCTGTAGTCGAAGCCCACGTTGTGCGCCACCAGCGTGCGTCCCCGCAGGATCTCGCTCACGTCGGCGACCACGTCGCCGAAGGTCGGCTGGCCCTCGAGCATCTCGGCCGTCAGACCGTGCACATGGGTAGGCCCCGGATCCACCCCGGGATTCAGCAAGGTGGACACGCTGCGCTCGACATTGCCGTCATCCCCGACGGCCAGGGCGGCGACGCTGACGATGCGTGCCTGACCCGGCCGAAACCCGGTGGTCTCCACGTCGACGACGGCCCAGCCCGCGCCCGGCTCGGATGCCGGCCTGCCCCACGCGCTGCTCATATTCGCCAGGATGGCACGCGAGCCCGACAGAGTCCGATTGACGCGCCGCGTCGCCTCGCTCGGCAGCCCAGCGTGTCGTGCCCCTAAAATCGCCGGAATGCTGACCCTTCGCGGGCGTGCCGCTCTGGCCGCCGGATCAACCGCGCGCTGGGCGTCGCGGGTCACCGGCCGTGGCGCGGGCGCGATGATCGGCGGCCTGGTGGCGATGACGCTGGACCGCTCGATCCTGCGTCAACTGGGCCAGGACCGCCGCAGCGTCGTCGTGACCGGCACGAATGGCAAATCGACCACCACCAGGATGACGGCGGCCGCGCTGGCCACGATCGGCTCGGTGGCCAGTAACTCCGAGGGCGCCAACATGGACGCCGGGCTGGTAGCCGCGCTGGCCGGGGCGCGCGAGGCCACGCTGGCCGCGCTGGAAGTCGACGAGATGCACGTCCCGCACGTGTCGGACGCGGTGAACCCGGCTGTGATCGTCCTGCTGAATCTGTCGCGCGATCAGCTCGACCGGGTCGGTGAGATCAACCACATCGAACGCACCCTGCGCGGCGGGCTGGCCCGCCATCGCGACGCGGTGATCGTGGCCAACTGCGACGACGTGCTGATGACCTCGGCCGCATATGACAGCCCCAACGTCGTGTGGGTGGCGGCCGGTGGCAGCTGGTCCGGCGACTCGGTGAGCTGCCCGCGATCCGGCGAGATCATCGAGCGCAACGGGCGGGACTGGCACTCGACGGGAAGCGACTTCAAACGTCCCAGCCCGCAGTGGTGGTACGACGACACCCACATCTACGGTCCCGACGGCCTCGCGCTGCCGATGACGCTGGCCCTGCCGGGCGCCGTCAACCGCGGTAACGCCACCCAGGCGGTCGCGGCCGCCGTCGCTCTCGGCGCCGACCCTGCCGCCGCGGTGGCCGCCGTCTCCGGCGTCGACGAGGTCGCCGGGCGGTACCGCACCGTGCAGATCGGCTCGCATACCGCGCGGATCCTGCTGGCGAAGAACCCGGCCGGCTGGCAGGAGGCCCTGTCGATGGTGGACAAGCACGGCGCCGGGGTGGTGATCGCGGTCAACGGACAAGTTCCCGACGGCGAGGATCTGTCGTGGTTGTGGGATGTTCGGTTCGAGCACTTTGACGACACGGTCGTCGTCGCCGCCGGGGAGCGCGGGACCGATCTCGCGGTGCGGCTGGGCTACGCCGGTGTCGAGCACTCACTGGTGCACGACACCGTCGCCGCGATCGACTCCTGCCCACCCGGGCATGTCGAGGTGATCGCCAACTACACCGCGTTCCTGCAACTGAATCGGCGGATCCCATGAGTGGCGCGCGCGCGAGGAGCAATAAGGCCCCGGTGCAGATCGGGCTCGTGCTGCCCGACGTGATGGGAACCTACGGAGACAGCGGCAATGCCGTGGTGCTGCGACAACGGTTGCGGTTGCGTGGAATTGACGCCGAGATCGTGGAGATCACGCTGGGTGATCCGGTGCCCTCGTCGCTCGATCTCTACACCCTGGGCGGCGCCGAGGACTACGCGCAGCGGCTGGCCACCAAGCACCTGATCCGCTATCCCGGTCTACAGCAAGCAGTTTCACGTGGCGCACCCGTGCTGGCCATCTGCGCGGCCATCCAGGTGCTGGGGCACTGGTACGAGACCTCGGCCGGTGAACGGGTCGAAGGCGTCGGGCTGCTCGACGTCACCACATCGCCGCAGGAGACCCGGACCATCGGCGAAGTGGCCTCGACTCCCCTGCTCGACGGGCTGACCCAGCCGCTGACCGGCTTCGAAAACCACCGTGGTGGAACGGTTCTCGGACCCGATGCACGTCCGCTGGCCACTGTCACCAAGGGTGCGGGCAACCGATTGGGCGACGGCCACGACGGTGCGGTGCAAGGCAGCGTGGTGGCCACCTACCTGCACGGTCCCTGCCTGGCCCGCAATCCGGAGCTGGCCGACCATCTGTTGTCTCAAGTGGTGGGCGACCTTCCGCCACTGCAACTGCCCGAGGTGGATCTGCTGCGCCGCGAGCGTCTGGCTGCCCCGCGCCGGGTGTAGTCGCCACCCCTTCTCCGCCGAAACGGCATTCCAGCAGACCGCTACTCGGACTTTTCCTGCTGGAATGCCGTTTCGGCGGGAATCAGGCGAAGACGTCGACCGCCTTGGCGATCTGCGCGGCGGCGTCGGTGAGAATCGGCTCGCCGTGGCCGAACCCGGCGCGCTGCGCGCCGGTGGCGGCGAGCCTGGCCACCGAGTCCGCGAGCTCGGAACGGTCAGAGTTGAAGACCCCGAAGATCACCTGACCGTTGAATTCGGCCACCACGTCGCCGGTGAGGACCGCATCGGCGGCGGGCAGATACAGCGCGATGCTGCCCGGCGTATGACCGGGTACGCCGATCACCCGGGCCCCGCCGGCGAAGTCGAGAACGTCGTCATCACCGACCACCCGGTCCACCCGGCACGCCGGGCCGTGCGGTGATGCGTCGAAGTCTGGGCGCAGCCCGCGTTCCGAATCGGTCAGCACCGGAAGCGGTCCGGGTTCGCCGCCGCGGACGAATTCGGCATCCCCCTTGCCCGCGATGACCTCCACGTCGGACCAGTCCGCGATTTCGGCGGCAGCGCCGCTGTGGTCCTCGTGAAAGTGGGTGAGCACGATGCGCTTGACGTGGATGCGACGCAAGCCCAGTTCGGCGAGGGCGTCGGCGATCAATCCCGCGCTGTCCGGCCAGCCGGTGTCGACCAACGTCACGCCGTCGGACTCGGTCCACAGATAGCTGTTGAGTAGGTGCGCCTGGCCACCGGGGATCCGCAGCCGATACAGCGAATCCGCCATCTGGAGTAGATCGGGCATGGGTTCGACGCTACCGGCGTGCGGCCGAGGTGAGCCCGGTCTGATGCACGCAACATCGCGTGTTGACGTCATCGTCAACTTTGGTGGACAGATCTTTAGGATGCGTTCGCGAATCGGACAAAAACGATAGCTGTGTAAACGCTGTGGTTGCCGGTCCGCGGTGGAGGACGCCGTGATCCAGGCCCGCGGAACGGTGCACAGTTACCGCAATCACATCTGACCGGCAAACTGACGCAGCTCACGTGCACGCAAAGCTACCGGCCAGTATGGACCAGTGACTAGACCATTAATCGTGACCTCGGCTAACTAGTGGCCGCAACCGACACATCGCCCACGGCCCGGCCCCTTTCAGTCAGAACTTGACCGCCAGGTGTTTGCCAGAGCGCCGAAGACTGCTTTTGCAGCTGCCGCTTGAGCAAATACTTTCCTCATTTCAAGACCCGCTGAGCCGTCTCATTATGTGGACTAACTATGGATTTGACGTGGGTTTATGTGTTCAATCTGTCCTTACTCTCAAGTAGGTATCAACTCCCCTCGGGGAGTAAGCAAAGGAATAAGGTCATGCAAACCGCTGTTCGCTCATATCTCACCGCTGGGGTGGCCCTGGCCGGCGCGGGCGTCATCGCCGTCAGCCCGGTCATGCCAACCCCGACTGACATCCAGCTGCCGGCACTCCACGCGTCGTCTGCAGCGGTAAGTCTGTCCGCCCTGACCAATCCGGTGGATGCGTGGGCGCAGACGCTGTCGAACGCGGGCGCCAATCTGCAGACGCTCGGCGAGCAACTGCTGGCCAGTGACTTCCCGATCCTGCGGACCGTCGTCAGCAATCAGATCGGCAACGCGACGGTCGTCGGCAACGCCCTTCAGACCTATGCCGACAACCTCACGGCCACGCTCCAAGGCCTACCTGAGGCGTTGCAGACGGCTTCCGAGCTGATCTCGCAGGGCGAGATCAGCTCGGCCTTGGACGGACTGACGTTGAGCCTCCTTCCGGCGATCCTCGGCCTGCTCGACGTCACGAACAACAGCTGGTCCGCGGTCAACACGACGGCGCAAAACTTCGTGAACGTGATCAAACAGGTGCCGAACATCGTGACCGCGGTGGCACTGCCGGCCGCCTTCCCGATCCTGTCCGTGGTGAACGGTTTGGCCGCAACCGCCGAAGAAGTGGTCAAGGCTGTCAACGCCGGAGATGCGGAAGGCGCCGCCAGCGCGCTCATCAACGCACCGGCGACCCTCACGGATGCATTCCTGAACGGCAAGGGCACGATTCTGGGGATCATCCCCGTCGCGGGCCTGTTGTCCCCGTCGTCCCCGCTCGGGGCCCTCGGCAGCGGACCCATCGCATCGCTGCTCGATCTCCCCAAAATGATCGCGGGGGTGCTCGACCCGAACCCGATGGCACCGGCCCCGTCGTCCGCGACAGCCACCTCCGCCAAGCTGAGCAGTTCCGCCGTCGACGCATTGACCAGCGGCCCCTCCGCGCGGAGCGTCACACTCAGTGTTCCGGCTTCCGGTATCGCAGCGGACGTGGCCGAGGCTGCTGAGACCGTTCCGGCGAAGGGCGCGGACACCGCCGAGCCCGCCGTCGCGAAGCCGGCCGAGGAGGCACCTGCCGAATCCACCGGCACTGCAACCGATTCGAGCGCGGACGCCGCGGCAGGCAGCGGCTCCGCGGCCGCTGAGGCCACCGGCTCCCCCGCGACCCCGAAGGCCTCCACAGCCAAGAAGGTCGCGACAAAGAGCCCGGCGAGGCAGATCCGCGACAACATCAAGAAGGCCGCCCAGCGGATCGCCGGGAAAACCGACAAGCGCGCCGGCACGTCGGACAGCGGTGCCGGCAGCTCGGACAACAGTGCGGGCAGCGGGCACTCCGCCGGCAAGTCCAGCCACAAGGGCAGTGGCAGCCACGACGGCTAACCACTGATCGCCATCCCGCCGAAACCGCATTCCAGCAGACCGTTACTCGAACTTTCTCTGCTGGAATGCGGTTTCGCGGCGTTTGGGGTCCCATCCACGCGCCCGCAATGCCTGATATGCCCGCTGAATCACGTCGGCCTGTCGATCCTCTTTGATCACTCGCATGACATCCCAACCGAGTTGGGCGAGCTTGGGCAGCACCCTCAGATCCTTGACGTACTGCGCCCGGTCGGTCTGGTGCTGGCCACCGTCGTACTCCGAGGCGACCTGGAAGTCCTCCCAACCCATGTCGAGGGTTCGAACGTGCCGTCCCCATTCGTCGACGATGGTGATCTGCGTTGCCGGCCGGGGCAGGCCGGCGTCGATGTAGAGCAGACGCAGCCGCGTCTCCGGCGGTGACGCCGCGCCGCCGTCGACCAATGGCAGCACGGCTTTCAGCTTGGCCACACCACGTGCGCCCCGGTAACGCTTGGCCAGTATCAGGACGTCCTCGATCGAAAACGGGCACGCGCGCATCAACGCATCGAGGCGCTCGACGGCCTTCGTGCGTGGCAGGAAACGGCCGAGGTCGAAGGCCGTGCGTGCGGGTGTGGTCACCGGTAGGCCTGCGACACAGGTGATCTCGTCATCTTCGACGCGCTCGTGGCGAACGACGATGCCGCGCGGCGAGCGGATGCAATCCCAGAGGAACTCGATCGTGATGTCGTCGTCGACCCATTGCGCCCCGTGCAATGCCGAGGCTGCAACACCGGTGACGACGCCCTCGCGTCGGGTCCACAGCCAGGCCGCGGTGGTGCGGTCACGTAGCGACAACGACTGGTCCCGCGGCACATGGACGTTCCGGAAAATCGGCCGGTACCAACGCCGGAGCTCGTGCCTTGTGACGATGCCGTCGGCAATCGCCTCGGTGCCGATCAAAATCTCCCCCATGGGCAGATGCTTGCCCTCGGGTACGACAACCCCGCCGAAATCGCATTCCAGCAGGAAAAGTGCGAGTAAGGCCCTGCTGGAATGCCGTTTCGGCGGGAAAAACTAAGCCATGGCCCGGCGGCCGGCCAACGCCCGGCCGAGGGTGAGCTCGTCGGCGAACTCCAGGTCGCCGCCCATCGGCAGGCCCGAGGCGATACGAGTGACGGTGAGGCCCGGGATGTCGCGCAGCATCCGCACGAGATAGGTGGCCGTGGCCTCACCCTCGGTGTTCGGATCGGTCGCGATGATCACCTCGGCAACATCGACGCCGTCGACCCGTTCGCCGATGCGATTGAGCAGTTCGCGGATACGCAGCTGGTCGGGCCCGATGCCCGACAGTGGATCCAATGCCCCACCGAGTACGTGATAGCGCCCCCGGAACTCCCGGGTGCGCTCGACGGCCTGGACGTCCTTGGGCTCCTCGACCACGCACACCAAGGAGGCGTCGCGGCGGGGGTCCTTGCAGATCCGGCAGCGTTCCTCATCGGAGACGTTGCCGCACACCGCACAGAACGTGACACCGTCCCGGACGCGGCCCAGCACCGCGGTCAGCCGATCGATTTCCGGCGGCTCGACGCTCAACAGGTGAAAGGCGATCCGCTGGGCGCTCTTGGGCCCGATACCGGGCAGCTTGCCGAGCTCGTCGATCAGATCCTGTACCGGGCCTTCGAACACTTAGAGCCCCGGAAGCCCGAACCCGCTCAGCCCGCCGGCGAGCGGGCCCAGGCGGCTCTGCGCCAGCGTGGTCACCTGGTTGGAGGCATCGGCAAGCGCACCGACGATGAGGTCCTGCAAGGTCTCGACGTCGTCGGGGTCGACGACCTTGGGATCGATCGCCACCGCGACCACCTCACCGCTGCCCTTCACCGTGACCTGCACGAGGCCGCCACCGGCCTGGCCGTGCACCTCGGAATTGGCCAGCGCCTCCTGCGCCTCCATGAGCTGCTGCTGTACCTGCTGAGCCTGCGCCAGCAGGGCCGACATGTCGGGCGTGCCTCCGGGTTGCATGAGTGGTCCCCTTGCCGTGTTGGTTGCGTCTTGGTCTCGACTTGGTTGCTCTCGCCTGTCGGCGGCGATTCGGACTTTCAGCCTAGTCGGCGTGCGGGCTAGCGTGGCGCCCGTGCGAGTCCCAGCCCGCGTGCGTGTCGGCGCCGCCAAAGCCAGCAGGGCGGCGATCTGCGCCCTCGTCGCCGCGGCCGTCCCGGCGATCGTCGACGCTCCTCACGCCAACGCTGCCCCGAACGTCGCCGGCATGATCGTCTTCCTCGATCCCGGCCACAACGGCGCCAACGACGCGTCGATCAGCCGCCAGGTGCCCACCGGCCGCGGCGGCACGAAAGACTGCCAGGCCAGCGGCACCTCCACCGAGGACGGCTTCCCCGAGCACACCTTCACCTGGGACACCACGTTGCGGGTACGGGCCATCCTGAATCAGATGGGCGTGCGGACCGCCATGTCGCGCGGCAACGACAACGCGCTGGGACCCTGTGTCGACGAGCGGGCCTCGATGGCCAACGCACTGCGGCCCAATGCCATCGTGTCCATCCACGCCGACGGCGGCCCGGCCAACGGCCGCGGTTTCCACGTGCTCTACTCGTCGCCGCCGTTGAACAACGTGCAGGCCGGACCGTCGGTGCAGTTCGCCAAGGCGATGCGCGATCAGCTGTCCGCCTCGGGTATCCCGCCGGCCACCTACATCGGTTCCGGCGGTCTGGATGCCCGCTCGGACATCGCCGGGCTCAACCTGGCGCAGTTCCCGTCGATCCTCGTCGAGTGCGGCAACATGAAGAACCCGGTCGACTCGTCACTGATGAAGACGCCGGACGGCAGGCAGAAGTACGCCGAAGCCATCGTGCGGGGCGTCGCCGCCTACCTGGGCAGCCAGGGCGGCACCCCGGCGCGTTAGCGCTCGATGGTCGGGCGCTACGCGCTCTCCACTTCCTTCTTCAGGTTGGCCAGTACCTCGGCCTGGATCTTGCGGAGGCCCAGCGGCGCGAAGGTCTTCTCGAAGAAGCCCTTGATCCCGCCGGCACCGGTCCAGCTGGTCTTGAGATTGACCGAAGATCCGGTGCCCGCCGGGGCCACGGTCCAGTTGGTCACCAGGCTGGAGTTGGCGTCCTTCTCGATCACGGTGTGGCCGGCCACATCCACCGACGCCTTGATGTCACGCACCCGGGACTCGGTCGCCTGCAGCTTCCAACTGGCCACGGTGCCCGCGCCCTGGCCACCCTCGAGAACCTGATAGTCGCGGTAGTGCGAGGAGAGAATCTTCGGGCGCACGGTCTGGTAGTCCGCGATCGCGGCGAACACAGCGGCCGGCTCGGCGTTGATCAGAACCGTGCTGACCGCACTGACCTGTCCCATGATTGAAACTCCTTCAACTCGTGTCTGCGGTCGCATCGTCGGCAACCTCCGACTAGCGTATATGTGTGTCTGTTGTTGCGACTGACGCACAAGCTGTCCATGCCACAGGCGTGCAGCGCCTGTTGGACAGTTACCGCGCCATACCACCGAATTCGACCGTGCGGCTTGCCAAGCCCACGTCGAACCTCTTCCGTGCGCGCGCTCGCAGCGATGTCAAAGGCCTGGACGTGTCGGGGCTGACCAATGTGATCGCGGTCGACGCCGACGCCCGCACCGCCGACGTGGCCGGCATGTGCACCTATGAGGATCTGGTGGCCGCGACGCTGCCGCACGGCCTGGCCCCGCTTGTGGTGCCGCAACTCAAGACCATCACGCTGGGTGGCGCGGTCACCGGGCTCGGCATCGAGTCCACGTCGTTCCGCAACGGTCTGCCGCACGAATCGGTGCTGGAGATGGACATTCTCACCGGAACCGGCGAGATCGTCACCGCCTCACAGCAACACCACTCCGACCTGTTCCGTACTTTCCCCAATTCATATGGCACCCTTGGCTATTCCACCCGGCTGCGGATCGAGCTGGAACCCGTCACACCATTTGTCGCGTTGCGCCACCTACGGTTTCATTCGCTGACCGAACTCGTCGCAGCCATGGACCGGATCATCGAGACCGGCGGGCTCGACGGCGAGCCGGTCGATTACCTCGACGGGGTGGTGTTCAGCGCCGACGAAAGCTACCTGTGCGTCGGTTTCAAGACGACGACGCCGGGGCCCGTCAGCGATTACACCGGCCAGGAAATCTACTACCGCTCGATCCAGCACGCCGAAGGCGAGAAGCACGACCGGCTGACGATTCACGATTATCTGTGGCGGTGGGACACCGACTGGTTCTGGTGTTCGCGGGCTTTCGGCGCACAGAATCCCACGATCCGCCGGTTCTGGCCCCGCCGGCTGCGCCGCAGCAGCTTCTACTGGAAACTGGTCGGCTACGACCAGCGGTTCAACATCGCCGACCGGATCGAGAAGCATCACGGACGTCCTCCGCGTGAGCGGGTGGTGCAGGACGTCGAGGTGCCGGTGGAGAACTGCGAACACTTTCTCAACTGGTTCCTGCACAACGTACCGATCGAGCCGATCTGGTTGTGCCCGTTGCGGTTACGTGAGGACGACCGCAACGGTGCGGGCTGGCCCCTGTATCCCCTTCGCGCTCACCACACCTACGTCAACGTCGGATTCTGGTCCTCGGTGCCCGTCGGGCCGGTGGAGGGCCACACCAACAAGCTGATCGAAGCCAAGGTCAGCGAGCTCGACGGACACAAGTCCCTCTATTCCGATTCCTACTATCAGCGTGAGGATTTCGACGAACTCTACGGCGGAGAGACGTACAAGACCGTCAAGAAGGCCTACGACCCCGATTCGCGTTTGTTTGACCTGTATTCGAAAGCCGTCCTGCGCCGATGAACGGAGAACAGCGATGACAACCTTCAAAGAACAGCCCACGCACGCAGGGGATCACAAGCTCAGCCTGGCCGAGATCCTGGAGATCTTCGCCTCGGGCTCCCAGCCGCTGAAATTCACCGCCTACGACGGCAGTACGTCCGGTCCGAGCGATGCCACCCTCGGCCTGGACCTCAAGACCCCGCGCGGCACGACATATCTGGCGACCGCGCCCGGGGACCTGGGCCTGGCCCGCGCCTATGTGTCCGGCGACCTGGATCTGTACGGAGCACATCCCGGCGACCCCTATCCGCTGCTGTGCGCACTGGCGGAGAAGATGGCGTTCAAACGTCCGTCCGCCCGGGTGCTGGCCAACATCGTCCGGTCCATCGGCATCGAGCACTTCAAGCCCATCGCGCCGCCGCCCCAGGAGGCGTTGCCACGGTGGCGGCGGGTGGTAGAAGGGTTGCGGCACAGCAAGACTCGTGACGCCGAGGCGATCCATCATCACTACGACGTGTCGAACACCTTCTACGAATGGGTGCTGGGGCCGTCGATGACCTACACCTGCGCGTGCTACCCGGATGCCGATGCCAGCCTGGAAGAGGCGCAGGACAACAAATACCGCCTGGTGTTCGAGAAGCTCCGGCTGCAACCAGGCGACCGGCTGCTCGACGTGGGCTGCGGCTGGGGCGGCATGGTGCGCTACGCCGCACGCCACGGTGTCAATGCGCTCGGGGTGACCCTGTCGGTGGAACAGGCCCGCTGGGCGCAGGAGGCCATCGTCAAGGAGGGTCTCGGTGACCTGGCCGAGGTGCGCCACGGCGACTATCGCGACATCACCGAAACCGGGTTCGACGCGGTGTCCTCGATCGGCCTGACCGAGCACATCGGCGTACACAACTACCCGTCGTACTTCGGTTTCCTGAAGTCGCGGATGCGTCCGGGGGCGCTGCTGCTCAATCACTGCATCACCCGCCACGACAACCGAAGTGGCGCGGCCGCGGGTGGTTTCATAGACCGCTACGTGTTCCCGGACGGAGAACTGACGGGTTCGGGCCGGATCATCGCCGAGGTGCAGGATGTCGGCCTCGAGGTCATGCACGAGGAGAACCTGCGCAACCACTATGCGATGACCCTGCGCGATTGGTGCGCCAACCTCGTCGAGCACTGGGACGAGGCGGTGGCCGAGGTGGGGCTGCCCACGGCGAAGGTGTGGGGCCTGTACATGGCCGGCTCCCGGCTGGGCTTCGAGACCAATGTGGTTCAGCTACACCAGGTTCTGGCCGTCAAGCTGGATGACCGAGGTGACGACGGCGGCCTGCCGCTGCGGCCGTGGTGGACACCCTAGGCTCCCTTCGCGTTTCGCACGGATCGCCTTTCGCACGGATCGCGCTTCGCACGGCGGAGTGGGCGAGTATCGGGCGTGTCGTGCGGGAGAACGACATATGGACGAGCCCGCATCGGTATCCGCCCGAAAATTCTGGGCAGGCGTGACAGCAGTGACGGCGCGTAACCGCTAGCTCTCGATCTTGCGGGCGCCCAGTTCCGTCTGCAGCAGCTCGAGGGCGACCTCTTCTGGATCGCGACGCGGGCCGGCCTCGGTCTGCGAAGCCTCGGCGAGCATCTCTTCCTCCTCGTCCTCCGGGGACGGCGGCGGCTCGGGGTCGGGCACCGGATCGGGTTCGGGAATGACACGGCCAGGCCGGGTCGGCACCCGTGGCGGAGGCTTGGCCGCGCGCGGCGGGGGTGGCGGCGCCGCCTCCGCGGTGCCGACCTCACACCGGATCTGCCAGTCCACCCCGAGCGCATCCTTCAACGCATCCCGGATCACGTCGGCATTGCGGGACTCGGTCAGCCGCTTGGCCAGCGGTGGCGATTCATGGGACAGCACAAGAGTTTTGTCCTCGACCGCCCGCACGATCGCCCCCGACAACATGACTTCGGTGGTACGGCTGCGGTCACGCACCTTCTCGCGCACCGTCGTCCACATCGAACGCACCGCGGCAGCGTTGGGCTCGCCCCCGGGGGCAACCGTTGCGTGCACCGGTTCGGGCTCGGGTTCCGGAGCAGGCTCAGGTTCGAAGTCAGGCTCCGGCGGCAGGGGCGCGGGCTCGGATTCGGAAGCAGGTGGTGGCGGCGGGGGCGGAGCCGCGACCGGTTCGGAGGCAGGCGCCGGTGGCGGCGCAGCTTGCGGTGCGGGTTCAGGTGCCGGTTGAGGCGCGGGAGCAGCCGGGGGTGCGGACGCAGGTGCGGGGGTGGCTGCGGGTGCGGGTGCGGACGCAGGTGCGGGTGCGGCCGCCGGGGCCTCGGCGGAAGGAGCAGCGGCCTGGCTGCGACGAACAAACGTCTTGGCCGGCTCGGCGGACCCGGCAGCCGATGCTGCGGCCTCACCGGCCGGGATCGACAGGTCCAGCCGGGTCTCGATACGTTCGATGCGCTGCAACAGCGCCGATTCGGTGTCATGCGCGGAGGGCAACAGCAGCCGGGCACACACCACTTCCAGCAGCAGCCGCGGTGCCGTGGCGCCACGCATCTCGCCGAGGCCGGCGTGCACCACCTCGGCAAAGCGGGTCAAGGTGGCCGCGCCCAACTTGGCGGCCTGCTCACGCATCCGTTCCAGCACATCGGCCGGCGCGTCCACGACACCGCGGGTGACCGCGTCGGGCACGGCCTGCAGCACGATCAGGTCGCGGAAGCGCTCCAGCAGATCGGTAGCGAACCGGCGCGGATCGTGACCCGCGTCGATCACCGCCTCCACGGCACCGAACAGCGCGGCCGCATCCCCGGCTGCCAACGCTTCGACCGCATCGTCGATCAGCGCCATGTCGGTGGCACCGAGGAGTGCGAGCGCCCGCTGGTAGGTGATGTGGTTGCCGTCGGCACCCTGCTCGGACCCGGCCAGCAGCTGATCGAGCACCGAGAGCGTGTCACGGGGTGAACCGCCGCCGGCCCGGATGACCAGCGGGTACACCGCATCGTCGACGTTGACGTTCTCGTCGGCGCAGATGCGCTCGAGCAGCGGCCGCATGGTGCGCGGGGCCAGCAGGCGGAACGGGTAGTGATGCGTGCGCGACCGGATGGTCGGCAGCACCTTCTCCGGTTCGGTGGTGGCGAATACGAAGATCAGGTGCTCGGGCGGCTCTTCGACGATCTTGAGCAGCGCGTTGAAACCGGCGGTGGTGACCATGTGCGCTTCATCGATGATGAAGATCCGGTACCGCGACTGCGCGGGGGTGAAGAACGCGCGATCCCGCAGTTCGCGGGTGTCGTCGACGCCACCGTGGCTGGCTGCGTCGAGTTCGGTGACGTCAAGATTGCCCGGACCGTTAGGCGCCAGTGCGACGCACGAATCACACACCCCGCAGGGTGTGGGCGTGGGGCCCTGTTCACAGTTGAGTGAGCGGGCCAGGATGCGCGCCGAGGACGTCTTACCGCAGCCGCGCGGCCCGGAGAACAAATAGGCGTGGTTGATCCGGCCCGCGGTCAGCGCGGTAGATAGCGGCTCGGTGACATGTTCCTGGCCAACGACTTCCGCGAAGGTTGCCGGCCGGTATTTGCGGTAAAGAGCCACGGGAGAAGGCTACCTACCGATCCCGACTAGTCGTCCAGCAGTGACTCGGTGGCCGCCAGCAGGGCGCAGGTGGCCAGGCCGTCGATCGCCTCACGCACATCGGGCAGCGCCGGGAAGGTCGGCGCGATGCGGATGTTCTTGTCCTCGGGATCCTTGCGGTACGGGAAGGCCGAACCCGCCTCGGTGACCGCGATCCCGGCATCCTTGGCCAGTGCGACAGTGCGCTTGGCGGTGCCGGGCCACACGTCCAGACTCACGAAGTAGCCACCCTTGGGGTCGGTCCACGACGCGATCTTCGACTCACCCAGCCGCTCCTCGAGGATCTCGGCGACCAGGGCGAATTTGGGGGCGATCAACTGCCGGTGCCGCTGCATCTGCAGCCGCACCCCGTCGGCGTCGCCGAAGAACCGACTGTGCCGCAGCTGGTTGACCTTGTCCGGCCCGATGGTCTTCTTGCCCGCGTGCTGCAGGTACCAGGCGATGTTGCCCAACGAGCCGCCGAGGAAACTCACACCCGCACCCGCGAAGGTGATCTTGGAGGTCGAGGCGAACACCAGCGGCCGGTTGGGGTTACCGGCCGCCTCGGCCAGGCCCAGCACGTCGACCTGACGGATGAACTCGTCGGTCAACGTGTGAACCGCGTAGGCGTTGTCCCACATCAGCCTGAAATCGCTTGCCGCCGTGCGCATTTGGACGAGACGGCGGACGACCTCCCAGGAGAAGGTGACCCCGGTCGGGTTTCCGTACACCGGAACGCACCACATGCCCTTGATCGCCGGGTCCGCTGCGACGAGTTCCTCGATCAGGTCGACGTCGGGGCCGTCCTCGCGCATCGGTACCGCGATCATCTCGATGCCCAGGGATTCGGTGATCGCGAAATGCCGGTCATAGCCGGGCGAGGGGCACAAGAACTTCACCTTCGCCTCTTGGACCCAGGGCCTGGGCGAATCCACCCCGCCGTGCAACAGCGAGAACACGATGCTGTCGTGCATCATCTCCAGGCTCGCGTTGTTGCCGGCGATGAGGTTCTGCACCGGGATGCCCAGCAGCTCGCCGAAGATCTCCCGCAGTTCGGGCAGACCGTGCAGGCCGCCGTAGTTGCGGGTGTCGGTGCCTTCGCGGTCGCGGTAGGAGTCTTTCTCCGAACCGGGCAGGCTCAGCAGCGCATTGGACAGATCCAACTGCTCGGGCGCCGGCTTGCCACGGGTCAGATCCAGGTTCAGCTTCTTGGCCTGCAGCTCTGCGTAGTTGCGCTGTTGGGCTTCGTGCTGCGCGAGCAGATCGTCGCGGCCGAGAGACTGGAACGACACCGCGCGCCTTTCACAGATGCTGAATGAGCTGGAATGTAAGGGGACCCCGCGCACCCGCCAGAGCCCATTGACCCTTGCTGCCTTCCGGCCCTGGGGGAGTTCACAGGATGGACGCCGCGCGGGGTCCAACGTGAGTGTAATACCCGCCCCCGTCCCCGGCGTTTACGGGACTGGTTCAGGCGTCGGCTACGATTGCCGACGGAGGATTCGCCTAGTGGCCTATGGCGCTCGCCTGGAACGCGGGTTGGGTTAACAGCCCTCAGGGGTTCAAATCCCCTATCCTCCGCGCTCGGGTCCGGGGTGCGACCTGCTGAATCAACCCTGATCAGCGGTTCGCACCCCGGCCCAATTAAGTACCGAGGAGGAGTATGGGCCGCACCGTCGCGGTGATTTGGCACGTGTCGTTTTCGATCGTGGCCGCCGGCCTGTTCTTCTTTTTCATCCTTCCGCGCTGGCCGGAACTCGTGGGCCAGACCTCCCCGACGCTCGGGCTGATCCTGCGCATCGTCACCGGTGTGCTGATCGGTGTCGCGGCCCTGCCGGTGGTGTTCACCCTGCAGCGCACCAAGCGTCCCGAGCTGTCCACCCCGGAGCTGGCGCTGCGGTTGCGGACCGCCTCGATCTCCCTGCATGTGGTGGCGGCCGTGCTGATCGTCGGCACCGCGGTCTCCGAGATCTGGCTGTCACTGGACAACTTCGGTCCGTGGCTGTTCGGCATCTACGGCGCCGCCGCCGCGATCGCACTGCTCGGCATTTTCGCCTTCTACCTGGCCTTTGTCGCCGAACTGCCGCCCCCGCCGCCGAAGCCGCTCAAGCCTCGCGAGAAGGCTGAGCGTCGCGGACGCAAGAAGAAGGCCGCCGGGGCGGAGGGGACCGAACCGACGGACGAGGCTGCCGACGAGGAGACCTCGGTCGACGAGAACGACAAGACCGAAGCCGAAGCCGAATCGGACGCCGAGGCCGAGGCTGAATCCGGCGCCGACGAGACCGTCGCCGACGAAGCCGAGGACCAAACCGAAGCCGAGGCCGCCGAATCTGACGAGGGCAAGTCGCTGCGCAACCGGCGCCCGTCGAGCAAGAGCGGCATCTTGCGGCGCGGCCGGCGTTCACGCGGCGAAGTCAGCACCGAAGACTGACGGACGCCAACCGCGTCGACATCGGGTATTTATCCAGCCAAGATGGGTACATGAGCAAAGTGAGCTCACATCCGTTCAGAACCATCCTCGCGGCGGCACTGACCGCTGCGGCTGCCGTCGTCGTCCCCACAGCGCCGGCCGTCGCCGCGCCCGGTGACCCGGAGACGGTGGCCGCCCAGGTCGAGCCCTCGGTGGCGCGGATCGACACCGTGGTCGACTACCAGCAGGCCTACGGCATCGGCACCGGCACCGTGCTGTCTCCCAGCGGTGAGGTGCTCACCAACTACCACGTCGTACAGGGCGCCAACACGATCAGCGCCACGGTCGGCGGCCAGCGCTATTCCGCCGAACTGGTCGGCTACGACCGGCAGAACGACATCGCCGTGCTGCAGCTGCACGGCGCGGCCGGGCTGCCTCCGGCACCGATCGGCGATTCGGGCGCGCTGGCACCCGGCCATGCCGTCGTCGCGCTCGGTAATGCCGGCGGCAGCGGCTCTCCCCTGACCCACGAGGTCGGCACCATCAGCGCGTTCAACCGGACCGTCAACGCCGAGGACGAGCTGACCGGCACCAGCGATGAGATCAACGGACTGTTCGAGTTCGCGGCACCGGTACGCGCGGGCGATTCCGGCGGTCCGGTGGTCAACAATGCGGGCCAGGTTGTCGGTATGACGACGGCCGCGTCGGTGAACTTCCGAATGGGCCCAGGCGGCAAGGGATTCGCGATCCCGATCAACAACGCGATGGCCATCGCCGGGCAGATCCGCGCCCGTACCCCGTCGGCCACGGTGCACATCGGACCGCCGACCATGCTCGGCGTCGGAGTGCGTACCGCGCAGCGCCAGAGCGGTGGCGTGATCGTCCAGGACGTCATCCCCGGCGGGCCCGCAGAGGCGGCCGGCCTGATCCCGGGAGATCTGCTCACCAGCATCGACGACACCCGGCTGGATTCGGCCCGGACCCTGACTTTGGTTCTGGATCAGCATTATCCGGGCGATGTCATCGGCCTGACCTGGCTGGACCAGGCCGGTCAGCAGCGCACCGGCAAGGCCACGCTGGCCGCCGGGCCGTAATCCGTGGTCACGCTGGACCGCCTGATCAACGTCCTGGGCGGCTACGGGGTGCGGCTACGCACCCCCGCGCATGGGCTCCGTCAGGCCGCACGCGCCACCGAGCTACGCAGCGTCGTGATGCACGAACCTGGCCAGGTCATCGGTGACGTCCTGCTGGCCGTCGGGGCCGGCTCGGTCGCCGAAGCCGTGCGGTGGGCCGCGGCCGCGCGCGCAGTGGTGGTGCTGGTCCGTGGCCCAGACCTTCCCGACGATGACGAACCGGTGATCGACGACCGCATCGCGGTGATGACCGTGGAGCCCGAAGTCTCCTGGAGCGAGTTGGCGGCGGTGGTCTACGGCGTCGTCCTCGAGGGCCGCGAGACCGAATCCGGGCGCGGCCCAACCGATTTGTTCGCATTGGCCGACAGCCTCGCCGACGCCGTGGGCGGCTCGGTCACCATCGAGGACCGGCGCAGCGCGGTGCTGGCGTACTCGCGGCTGCAACAGCACGCCGATCCGGCCCGCGCCGAGACGATCCTGAGCCGTGGGGCACCGGAACATCTGCGCACCCTGTTCGAGGCGCGCGGCGTGTTCCGGCACCTGGCCGAGTCCGATGAGCCGATATTCGTCGAAGGGGACGACGAGCGCGGGCTGACCGGGCGGATGGTCGTGGCCGCGCGGGCCGGCCGGGAACTGCTCGGCTCGATCTGGGTGACCTGCGCTGCCCCATTGCCCGACACACGCCGCGCCGCGCTGGCCGACGGCGCCCGGATGGTCGCACTGCACCTGCTGCGCTCCCGAGCCAGCGCCGATCTGGAACGCCAGGTGGAGTCGGAGCTCGTCATCCGTCTGCTCGAGGGCGCCGCCGACGCCACCACGGCCGCCAGCCGGCTCGGCCTGCCGCAGACCCCGCTGCGGGTGATCGCGCTGCGGGCCCAGACCCCCGACGAGCGGCATGCCGCCCTGTTGTTGGCGTTCGAGCGGGCGACCGCCGGCTTCGGCTGGTCACGTCCCGGCCGCAGCGCCCTGGCGGGCAACACCGTCTACACCGTGCTCCCCGGTGCCGAGGCCGAGGCCGCGAGCAGTTGGGTGACCGGGTTACGCGCCGCGCTGCCCGAGCGCGTGACGGTACTGGCCGGGATCAGCGGCCCTGCCACCGCCGCTGAGCTGTCACTGGCCCGCAGCGAGGCCGACGAATGTCTGGCCCTGCACGAGGTTCGGCGCGAAGGTCCGGCGCCGGTCTACGACGAGGCCTGGGACGAGATCCTGCTGCAGCGTCTGCGGATCGCCGCTCGCTCCGGCCGCGCCCCGCAGCGCGGTCCGGTCGCCGAACTGCGCGCCCACGATCAGGCGCACGGAACGCAGTACGCGGGCACGCTGCGCGCCTGGCTGGAGGCCCAGGGCGATCTGGCCGGTGCCGGACGCGCGCTCGGCGTCCACGAGAACACCGTGCGATACCGACTGCGCAAGATGACCGAGCTGACCCAGCTCGACCTGGCCGATGCGCGCAAACGGCTGGCGATGATGATCGAGCTCGCAGCGACCGAAGAATTGTCGTAACTCGACAATCGTGCCCCACCTGTTTGTCGGACTGCTTCAAACCAAGAGACTCTGGTCGGGCCCACCATGGGGGCATGAATGGGGTCGAGCGCATTGACGGCGGACCGCGGTCAGCGGTGGTCGTGGGTGCAGGCATTGTCGGCCTGTCCACGGCATGGTTTCTTCAGGAGCGCGGGGTCGAGGTCACCGTGGTCGACCGCCGCGGGGTGGCAGCGGGTGCCTCGTGGGGCAATGCGGGCTGGATTTCTCCGACGCTGACCATCCCGCTCAACGATCCGGCGGTGCTGCGGTACGGCCTGCGGTCGCTGTTCGACGCGGCCGCTCCCCTGCACATCCCGCTGACCTCGGGTCCCCGACTGTTGGCGTTCCTGGCCCGGTTCGCCATGAACTGCCGGCTCTCGACGTGGACCCGCGCCGCCAAGGCCAACGTGCCCTTCAACGAGGAATGCCTCGAGGCCTACGACGTACTGACCGCCAACGGCGTATCCGTCCCCACCACCGACGGACCGATCACGGCGCTGTTCGAAACCCCGCAGCAGGCCGAACACCTGATGACCGAACTGCGCCGGATGGCCGCCGTCGGCCAGACCGTCGAGGTCACGGGCCTGTCCGGTGCCGCGCTGCGTGAACACGTGCCGCTGGCGTCGGCGGCGATCGCCACAGGCATCAGCGTCGAGGGTCAGCGCTTCGTCGACCCGGGCCGGTTCGTGCAAGCTCTCGGCGATGCCGTCGTCGCGCGGGGTGCCAAGTTGGTCATCGGCGAGGTCACCGATGTTCGCGCCGAGGCTACGACCGTAACCGTGGATCTGGCGGACCACTCCCTGCACGCCGACACCGCGGTGGTCGCCACCGGGGCGTGGCTGTCGAAACTCGCCAAGCCGTGGGTACGGACGCCCGTGCAGGCCGGACGCGGTTACTCGTTCACCGTGCCGGTGCACCGCCCGATCCTGGGACCCATCTACCTGCCCGACGCGCGCGTCGCCTGCACCCCGTACCAGGGCGGGCTGCGGGTGGCCGGAACCATGGAGTTCCGCTCCCCCGACGATCCGCTGCAACCACCGAGAGTCGACGCGATCATCGCATCCGCTGCCCCACTGCTCGACGGTGTGGACTGGGACGCCCGCACCGACGTGTGGGTGGGCCCGCGTCCGGTGACCCCGGACGGGCGTCCGCTGATCGGTGAAGTGGCACAAGGGATTTACGTGGCCGGTGGTCACGGCATGTGGGGCCTGGCGCATGGCCCCGTCACCGGCCGACTGCTTGCTGAATACATCACCACCGGTAAGCAACCCGAAGTCCTACGCGAATTCAACCCGCTGCGCTGACAATTCACGACTTCGCCCTGACGGGCCAACAAGCCGTCAGGGGCGGCGCGTAAACCGGCCCGCCCCTGACGGCATCTCGAGCATCATCGGAAGGAGAGCACAATGACTGTCAGCCAACGTGTTTGGTTATCCCCACAGGCTTACGAACGCCTGCAGATCGAGCTGTCGACGCTGCGCGATCTGATTACCCACGAAGCGGCCGAGGATTCCGACGAGAATCAGGTGGCCGTTCAGCGGGCCCGCCAGACCCGCATCCAGCAGATCCACGATCTGCTGGTCAATGCCGTCATCGGTGAGGATCCGCCCGACGACGGCGTGGCCGAACCGGGCATGGTGTTGACGGTGCGTTACGACCAGACCGATGAGACCGAGACATTTCTGCTGGGTATCCGCGGCGCCGAGTACGGCGATCTGGAGGTCTATTCGGTGAACTCACCGCTGGGCGAGGCCATCGTCGGTGCGCGTCCCGGCGAGCAGCGTCACTGTCCGGTGCCCAGCGGGGAAGCCGTGCCGGTCACGCTGATCAGCGCGGTGCCGTTCGGGATGCATGAACCGATGGTCACGCAAGCCCGGTGATCAGCTGAGCCGCCCGTCCGGCGGCGTCGGTTGCCCGGATCTCCGCACCGATGGCCGCCGCGGCGTCAGCCCACCCTGGTTCAACGAGCAAGGTGATGATCGCGCGTCGGATCGCCTCGACCGACGCCGACCTGCGCAGCGTCAACCCGGCTCCGGCAGCGGCGATCGAACGCCCGATCAGCGGTTGGTCGGATAGACCGCTGGCCGGCATGATCAGCGTCGGGATCCCGTGGCCCAGTGCCCGGAACGTCGTAGCGTGACCGCCGTGCCCGACGAGCAGTGAACATGTCGGCAGCAGTTCGCCATGGTCGGCATAACCCTTGATATCCACATTCGGCGCACTGGGCAGCATGGCTGGGTCCATCACGCCGCCCGTCGTCACCACCGCATCCACCGGCAGCGTCGCCAATGCCTCGATAACACGCGCCAAGGTACGGCGCTGCCCCCGAAAGCCGTTGGTTGACATGCTGACAAGTACCCGCACACGAGCGTCCGGACTGTCGGGCTCGCGTGTACCGACTACCGCGCCAACCCATCGCACATTGCGGGGCTGCGGCCGCAGGGAGTCCGGATCGAGACGCCGCACCGTCGCGACGATATTGAGGTCCGCGGAGTTCCACAGCCTGCTCACCCGATGCCCGTAGAACCATGCCGCCGCGCCGGCCCCCAGTCGGTGCGAGCCGTTCAGATAGTCACGAAACGTATGGCTGAACACCACATTCGGAATGTCGGCGTCCTGCACAGCCCGTAACGCCGGAAGCAACATGCAATCGACAACGGCGACGTCCGGCCTGTCTCGTTCACACAACTGCCGAACATCGTCACCGATGTTCGCGTCGTTGAACATCGGTACCCACCGGAGCGGGCTTTGCTCGCGGCACGAGTCCCACGGCCGCGCAGTCGGGTAGGCCCAAAACGCGAGCCCGGCACGCTCGACTTCGCGCCGCAAGCTCTCATGTCCGATGACGCGAACCCGATCGCCTCGGTCTGCGACCGCCCGGGCCACGCCGACCATCGGCGGCACGTTGCCTCCGCCGTCCATCGTCACGAACAGAACGTTCATCGCGTCACGTCGCCCCTGAGCCGCAACTTACTCTGTTCGGATGGCAGGTGAACGCAAGGGCACGCCAGGCAGCCTGACCGCCGACGACTGGATCCAGGCCGGGTACGCCCTGCTTGCCTCCGACGGGATGCGGTCGCTGAAGATCGAGCGGCTCTGCGAACAGATCGGCGCCACCCGGGGCAGCTTCTACTGGCACTTCACGGACATGAAGGGCTACCGGGCCGCCCTGGTGGCGTCGTGGAATGCCTTTCTCGAACAGGACCGCCGCGCGTTGGCCGAACTCGAGGATCTGCCACCGCGCCAACGACTGTCGCAAATGATGAAGCAACTACTCAGTCCACAACACTGGATGCTGGAACGGGCGATGCGGGAGTGGGCCCGATCCGACGACATCGCCGCGGCCAACGTGCGCGCGGCCGATCACCGCGTCCTGGTCGCCGTCACCAAGGCCTACCTCGACTACGGGTTCAGCCCCGAGGATGCGGGCCTCCGCGGCCAGGCCACCTTCGCCACGGGCATCGGGGCGCTGCATCTCATGGACTCGGCCGACGCGCTGACCACCGCCGACCGCTATGAACGCTTTCTGGACCTGATGCTGGCTCGCTGAGCGGGCCGAGTCTCTGCGACGTCGGCGTCGATGATCGTGGCGAACAGGCGCTCGAACAGGTTGGTCAACTGGTCGGTATCGCTGTCGGTCAAGCCTGGGCTTCGCATCACCCGGCGCATCAGTAGGACACCGCTCATCACTGACAGCATCGCGTCGGTGCGGAGCTGCCGTCCGGGCTCGGGGAGCTGGCGGGCCAACCTCTGGCCGACGTGGCGCGCGATCGCGTCGCGAACGATGTTCACCGCAGCCGGGTTCGAGACCGAGCGGAGCATGATCAGGAACGGTTCCAGCGGGTCGGCATCCGGGTCGGAGCGTTCGACCAGCGCCGTGGCCGCATCGCGGGCCAGGGCGTCTGGTTGCTCAGCGACGATCGTGGGGGGCGCGAACGAGGTTTCGACTGCCTCGGCGAACAGCTGTTCCTTGGAGCCGAAGTAACGGTTCACGAGCATCGCGGTGACCCCAGCGTCTCGCGCGATCTCACGAAGGCCGACGCCGTCATAGCCGGACAGCGCAAAGTGGCGGGTCGCCGATTGCAGGATCGCTTCGCGGGTGGCGGCGGCGTTGCGTGGTCGCGAGGAACCCATGCCGAGAACGCTAGGGAATATCCGAGCACAAGTCTACGTCTGTATACCTATCGGATGTATACAGATGTAGACATCAAGCACCGAAAGTAGGTAACCGCGATGCCGTATGTATTTCTGGTCTCGGGAGCATCCCGTGGTCTGGGCCGCGCGATCGTCGAGGCTGCGTTGGACGCGGGGCACCGTGTCGTCGCCGGAGTCCGCTCCGCCGCTGCCCTGGCCGACCTTGCCGCTCATGAACCGGATCGCCTCGCCGTCGTCGAACTCGACGTGACCGACGACGCCCAGGTGCGCGCAGCCGTCGCCACGGCGGTCGAGCGGTTCGGCAGACTCGACGTGCTGGTCAACAACGCGGGCTACGCGAACATGGCGGCGATCGAAGACTTCGACTTCGACGACTTCCGCACCCAGATCGACGCCAACTTCTTCGGCGTCGTGCGGCTCACCCAAGCCGCACTGCCCGTCATGCGCGCCCAGCGCGCCGGGCACATCATCCAGATCTCGTCGGTGGGTGGGCGACTCGTGCGCGCCGGCCTGGGCGCCTACCAGTCGGCCAAGTGGGCAGTCACCGGATTCTCCGGCGTGCTCGCGAAGGAAGTCACACCTCTCGGAATCAAGGTCAGCGTGCTGGAACCCGGTGGCATGCGCACCGATTGGGCCGGATCGTCGATGCGGGTCGCCGCCGTCCGCGCGGAGTACGCCGGCACCGTCGGCGCGTCGATCGCCCAAAGCACTCCGGAGAACCTCGGTGCCAGCGATCCCGCCAAGGTGGCCGAACTGGTCCTCACCATCGCCGAGATGAGTGATCCCCCAGAGCGGTTGCTGGTCGGCCCCGATGCCTACCGGTACGCCACCGCTGCCGGGCGCGACCTGCTCGCCGACGACGAGAAGTGGGAGGCCCTCAGCCTGTCCACCGCGGCCGATGACGTCACCGCCGAACAGGTCGACCCGCTGGGAGCCGCCAAATGACGACAACGCCAAGCCCGAATCTGAACTTATGTGTCACATTTCTCTGAAAGTTCGTACATAAGCTCAGATTCGACGAGCTAGAGCCGATTGCCGTCCTCGTCCCAGTTCTCGGCGACTTTCTTGCTGGGCTGCACCCGGGGCGGCTCGCCCGGCATCTTCGGATAGCTCGGCGGATACGGCAGATCCCCGAGGCCACGCTCCTCATCGGCGGCCACCAGGTCGAGCAGAGGTTTGATCGACTGCTTCTTCGATTCGATGTCGGCCCATGGATCTTCGCGTCCGGCAAGGAAATCCGGCACAGTGGCGATGGTGTAGTCGTCGGGATCGGCCGTGCGGAGCTCTTTCCAGGACAACGGTGTCGACACCGTTGCGATGGGGGTCTTGCGGGCCGAGTACGCCGAGGCGAAGGTGCGGTCACGGGCGTTCTGGTTGTAGTCGATGAACAGCCGCTCGCCCCGCTCTTCCTTCCACCACGATGTGGTGACCGCGTCAGGCGCACGGCGTTCGACCTCGCGGGCCAGTGCGATGCCGGCGCGACGGACCTCGATGAAATCCCAGTCAGTCTTGATCCGGAGGAAGACGTGCACCCCACGGCCGCCGGAGGTCTTCGGGTAACCGACCAGACCCAACTCGTCGAGCAGCGGCTTGAGCACATCGCACGCGACCGCGGCGGCCTCGGCGAAGCCGGTACCCGGCTGCGGGTCCAGGTCGATACGCAGTTCGTCGGGATGCTCGGTGTCCGGGCATCGAACCTGCCAGGGGTGCAACGTGATGGTGCCCATCTGCGCGGCCCACGCGATGGCCGCCGGGTGGGTCACCTTGAGAGCATCGGCGGTGCGTCCGGACGGAAAGGTGACGACGCACGTCTCCAGGTAGTCGGGGTGCTTCTGCGGCACCCGCTTCTGGTAGATCTCCTCGCCCTCGATCCCGTCGGGGAATCGTTGCAGATGGGTGGGCCGGTCCTTCAGCAGCGCGACCATCCGATCGGCGACACTGAGGTAGTACTCCATCAGCTTGCCCTTGGTGCCGTCCTTGCCGAGCTTCGGGTAATACACCTTGTCCGGACTGGTGAACCGGACCTTGATCCCGTCGACGTCGAGTTCGGTTGCTCCTCCGGCTTTTTCAGCCATCTCAGCCTTCCTTCGCCAGGACGTCGTACAGGTCGTAGTTCAATGGCACATCGAGCTGGTCGAACGTGCAGCTCGACGGATCGCGGTCGGGGCGCCAGCGGATGAACTTCACCGCATGCCGGAATCGCCTGCCGTTCACGGTGTTACCTTCCATCTGGTCATACGCCACCTCGCATACCCGCTCGGGGCGCACCGGAATCCAGCGCTTGTCGGCAGCCGAGTTCCAGCGGCTGGGATCGCCCTCACGCACTTCATCGCCCTCCCGCAGCGGCTCCAGGTCGGCCAACAGCTTGAGCCGGTCCTTGACGCTGAACGAGGCTGCGCCACCGACCATCTGCAGCTCGCCGTCGGCGCGGTACAGGCCGAGCAGGATCGATCCGACTCCCTCCCCGCTCTTGTGGATGCGGTAACCGATCGCCACGCAGTCGGCGTCGCGGTGATGTTTGACCTTCACCATCTCCCGCTTGCCCGGCAGGTAGGGGCCGTCGAGTTTCTTCGCGATCACGCCGTCCAAGCCGGCGCCCTCGAAGGTCTGCAACCACTGCGCACCGAGTTCGGGATCCTCGGTGGTGCGGGTGACGTGACACCACTGCTTCGATTTCACGGCGGCGACCAGCGCCTCACGCCGGGTCCGGAACGGTTCTTGCAGCAGAGACTGGTCGCCCGTGGCGAGCGCGTCGAATCCGATGAAGTGCGCCGGGGTCTGTTCGGCGAGCATCCGCACCCTGGACTCCGCGGGGTGGATGCGCTGCGACAACGACTCCCAGTCCAGACGCACCCGACCGTCGACCTCACGCGGCACCACGACTTCGCCATCGAGGACACAGCGGTCGGCGAGTTCGTCGCGCAGCGCGTCGAGCAGCTCGGGGAAGTAGCGTCCGAGTTCCTTTCCGCTGCGTGACTGCAGCACCACCTCGTCACCGTCGCGGAACACCAGCGCCCGGAAGCCGTCCCATTTCGGTTCGTAGGACCAGACACCCGCTTCGTCAGGCACCTTCACCTGCGCTTTGGCGAGCATCGGTTCCAGCGGCGGCAGTACGGGTAGGTCCACAATCACCATCCTGGTTCATCGGTTCTCATGGATCTAGACCGCCGCGCCACCGCCAACTCATCGCGCCGACGCCGGCGGCGGGTGGGACCAGTCACGCTCTGCTTGACGCATGCCGTGGGGCCGCCTGAAACCCTGTGCTCCCGCTCTTGCCTCGCGACTCGGCCGGCGCACGATGTTGAGTAGCCAGAACGCCGGAGTTTCACACGCCCTACATCAGATCGACGACGACCTTGCCCTTTGCCCGCCCTCGGTCGATGTAATCCAGAGCGTCCTTGGTCGATTCGAACGGGAAGACCTTCTCGACAACTGACCGAATGACGCCTTGATCGATGAGGGAGGTGATCGCGCTCAGTTGTTCGCCGTCGGCCCGCATGAACAAGAATGAGAACGTCACATTGCGCGCCCTGGCTTTTCGCCTCGCGCCGAAACTCAACACCCGCACGATCGACTTGACGTACCAAGGCAGCCCGATTTCGTCGGCAAAGGCCGGATCCGGGGGACCGGATATGGAGATGAGCCTCCCGCCCGGCTTGAGCACCCGCAGGGATTTGTCCAGCGTCTTGGAGTCCTGGCTGTGCAGTACGACGTCGTAGCCGTGCAGCTTGGTCTCGAAGTCCTCCGTCTTGTAGTCGACGAGGACATCCGCCCCGAGCGCCCTGACCAGTTCGAAGTTGGCGGCGCTGGCGGTAGTGGCGACCGTCGCACCCAGGTGTTTGGCCAGCTGGATGGCGAACGTTCCCACCCCGCCGGTGCCCGCCTGGATGAACACCTTCTGCCCGGGTTGTACGTTCGCCTTCTCGACGAGGGCCTGCCACGCGGTCAAGCCGACGAGTGGAACGGAAGCCGCTTCCACCATGCTGAGCTCTCTCGGCTTCAGAGCAACGTCGGCTTCGTTCATCGAGATGAACTCCGCGAAGGTGCCGATCCGGTCCTTGTCCGGTCGCGCATACACCTCGTCGCCGGGCTTGAAGCGCCGCACCCGTGCTCCCACCTGCACGACGACGCCGGCCACGTCGTTGCCCAGAACCAGCGGGAATCGATAGGGCAGGAAGATCTTGAATTCCCCGGCAGCGATCTTCGTATCCAGGACGTTCACGCCGGCCGCATGGACCTGGACGAGTACGTCGTTGTCTCCGACATGGGGCTGCGGCAGGTCGACGATGCGGCCGCCGTCCTTGCTCTTGTAGCGATCGATCGCGAAGGCTCTCACGGCAGGCGCTCGCGGATCGGCTTGTCCATCTGCGCACGCACCGCGCGGGTCATCTCATCTGCCAGCACCTCGTCGGCGCCGGACTCGATACCGTCGAGCACTTGACGGACCACGTCGGCGGGGTCGGACTTGGGAGCGTCCGCGAACGTGGCCATGTCGGTGTCCACCAGGCCCACGTAGACGCCCACCACCTGCACACCACGCGACCCGAGTTCGAGCCGCATCGAGTCGGTGGCACTCCATAGCGCGGCCTTCGTCACCCCGTAGCTCGCGCCGATGGGCATCCATGCGAGCACGGAGGCGACGTTCACGATCGCACCGGACCTTTCCGCGATCCGGTCGGCGAATGCGGATGCCATCGCCAGCGGGCCGAACAGGTTCGTCTCCATCTGTTCGCGCAGACCGGAGCTGTCCCGGTCGAGGACCGAGGCCGCGCGGACGATGCCGGCGTTGTTGATCAGAACGCTGACGTCGGAGGCCACTTCGGCGGCTGCGGCCACGGATTGCGCGTCGGTGACATCGAGTTGAAGCGCAACGACGCGCGGGTCTGCGACGTCGATTGTCCGCGGATCACGGGCAGCCGCATAGACTTTCGCCACACCACGGTCGAGGAGCTGCGTTACGTACTCGCGGCCCATGCCGCGGTTGGCTCCGGTGACCAGCACTGTCTGCTCGGTGAGAGAGGTCATCAGATGCTCGATCCCAGGAATTCGAGCGCCTCGGGGACGAACCGCTCGTGGGCCTGGAAGATGCCGCCGTGTCCGGCGTCGGGGTAGATGCGCAGCGTCGCATCGGGCAGGCGCTGAGCCAGGTCGTAGGAGTTGCGTGTCGGGACCATACGATCGTCATCACCGTTGGCCACAAGCACGGGTTGACGGATCGTCGATAGGTCGGCCGGCTTCTCCAGGCCCCAGGCGTGGATCGCCTTGAGCTGCGTCCGGAATGCGCCGAGCGCCATCGCCTTGTCCCGATCATCGGTGCGTTCCCTCAGCCGTTTGATGAACGCCTTGGCCTCCGACTTGCCATGACCGGTCCGGGTGAAGAACAGCAGTTCCTTGGGATCCTTGAATGTGGCGAATGCGTGAAGTGTGTCGAGGTAGGTCAGCTTCGTCACGTTCGCGATGCCTTCGCCTCCCGCGGGCCCCGTCCCCGCGAGGATGATCTTGCGCACCAGTGCGGGCTGCTGCTGCGCGATCACTTGCGAGACCATTCCGCCGAGGGAGAACCCGAGAAGATCGACCTGCTCGAGTCCGAGCGCACGGATGAACGCCACGGCGTCGTGCGCCATGGCCTCGACGGAGTCTGGTGTCTTGCCTTCGGAGCCACCGACGCCGCGATTGTCGAAGGTGATCACGCGGTGCTTGGCCGCGATACCGTCGACAACTCTCGGATCCCAGTTGTCGAGGTTGGCGGCCAGGTGATTGAGGAAGACCACCGGTACGCCGGTGTCGACGCCCAGCTCTCGGTAGACGAATCGAGTTCCGTCCACGGAGACCGACTTCGTCGGCGCGTTCTGGTACGACGTACCAGGCCGGGTGCTTCGTTTGGCTGTCATGCTCAGTTCCTTTCCTTGCTTCTGATGTGACGTCGTCGTCATTTGGATGTGGTTGCCGCCGCCAGGACCGCGTCGTTGAGCGCGGTCGGTGTGATGGCGACGACGGCTTTCTGGGTACGACTGAGCATGTCGAGCAGGTAGCGACGCTTGGGACGCCTCGACGTCAGCGCGTGGTCGACAGCCTTGGTGACCCGCTTGGGATCGGCGGCGAGTTTTTGCATACGCCCCAACAACTTCCGGCTCCCTGCGAGGTGCGACGCATATAGTCGCCGATGCTCGTCACTGAGTTGTCTGGCCATGCGGTCATAGTCGTCGAGCACGTCAGCCCACATATCGGTCCGGATTGGCCCCGGCTCGATGAGCGACACCGGAATCCGCCATGGACGCAACTCCATCCGGAGGGCATCGGCCAGGGATTCGATCGCGTACTTCGATGCGTTGTAGGCGCCGGTACCCGGTGTGGTGATCAACCCGCTGACCGACGACATGAAAACCACCCGGCCGCGCGCGGCGCGGATGTGCGGCAGCACCGCCTGGGTCACGGCGATCTGCGAGATGACATTGACGCTCAACTGCTGCGTCAGATCATCGAGGGATAGTCCCTCGACCGGCCCGTTGACGACGATGCCCGCGTTGTTGACTACGCCGTTCAGCTGGGCGGGAAGCCGATCGGGCAACGCGGCGATCGCGGACCTGTCGGTGATGTCGAGTGCGAGCGCGTGCACATTCGGTAGGCGATCGAGGCTGCGCAGGGCCGTGTCGGACCGAGCGGTGGCATAGACGTCCCAACCTCGTCGGCTCATGTGCTCGGTTATCGACCGGCCGATGCCCCGGCCTGCACCGGTAACCAATACGGAAGGCATGTCACACCGCCTTTGCGGACAGGCGCCGCTGCCAGGCGAGCAGGATCGGAACTCCGATGGTCTCGAGAGCGATCGCGCCCACGGCGATGGGGTGCGGACGCCCGCGTTGCTGCCACGACCTCAGCCGTGCCACTCCTCCCAACGCTATGGTCGCAGCCGCGAAAGTCACGGCCGAGGACCGCTCGACATTCCGCAGTTGAGACCAGATCACGGGACCGACGGCGAATTTGAACACGTTGGCGTACCGCAGAGAGCTGTCGACTGTCGCGGCAACGTCAGCCGAGCCACCCGGCACCCCTTGCGCACCTCGAAGAATCTCACCGGTTGCGCTCGCCACGGGTATCGCCGCGAGCAGCCCGAGCGTCCATTGCAATCTCCGCCTGCTGCCCATGCCCACTCCTTGTATACCGATCGGTGTACTCATTGATGGTGACGCTACACGCTCATGCGATCGATGTAAACCTATCGGTATACTTGAATCATGACCGGTCGCGGCGCCCGTGAGCGCATCCTCAGCACCGCCATCGAGCTGTTCTACCGCGAAGGCATCAACGCCACCGGTGTCGAGCGACTCGCCAGCGAGGCTTCAGTGTCCAAACGAACTCTCTACCAACACTTCTCGAGCAAAACGGCCGTAGTAGAGGAATACCTGAAGTGCATCAGGCAAGCCGTTGGCGACCCGATCCAACCGGGACCGGACGCGCTGGACCGCACGCCCCGCGAACGCATTCTCGCCCTGTTCGCCACACCGTCTCCGGACGGACAGATGCGCGGCTGCCCATTCCACAACGCGGCGGTCGAGGCGGCCGAAGCGATGCCGGAAATCCACGACATCGTCCACGACCACAAGCGCGCTTACATCAAAGGCCTGATCAAGCTGGCTCGCCAGGCCGGCGCCACCAACCCCACCCTGCTGGGAAACCAACTTGCGCTTCTATATGAAGGTGCGGCCGCACTGTCGACCTCACTGGACGACCCGGCCTGCTGGACACATGCGCGTAAGGCGGCCACGACGCTGCTCGATCAGGCGGTGCGCTGACCTGGTGGGCGGTGCTGAGCGATCAGCTCCTTGAGGTGACGGGCGACCTGCGTCAGCGGCTTGGTCGACTGCGCGGCGCGGGACAGGATGACCGCCCCTTCGAGAGCCGCCACGACGGTCGTCGACAATGACTGCGCCGCAGCACGACTGATGCCGTCTTCGGTCAGCCTGTCAGCCAGCAGCTGACCCCACTCGGCAAACACATCGGCCGCGGTGCTCGCGGCCTCGGGAGCTTCGGCACGACTGAACGCTGCCGCCACAATGGGACAGCCTCCCTCGAAATCCGTGCTGACCAGCATCTCGCTCCACACACGGGTAAACGCCCCGATCGGATCCCGCTGCTCGATACAGCCACGCAGCACAGTTGACAGGTCGTCTCCCGCGGAACGCGTCGCCGCGGCGACCAACTCGGACTTGCCGCCCGGAAAGTTCAGATAGATCGTTCGCCGCGTCACGCCGCTTTCGGACAGGATCTCCGAAATCCCGGTCCCGGCCACACCGTGTCTTTGCATCAGGGTGGCCGTAGCCGACATCAGACGTTCCCGCGCTCGCATACCTTGCACTATACCATTCGGTGTACTACCGTCTCCATCGTCAGTAGACTGATCGGTATACCTGGCGGGCCGCTGGCCAATCTGCCAAAGAAAAGAGATGACTGTGTCCTCCATGGCTTCTGACGATTTCGCCTGGCTGCCGGCGACCGAACAACTGGCAGCACTCGACGCCCGAGAGGTGACGAGCGCCGAACTGGTCGACCTCTATCTGTCGCGCATCGATGCACACAACGCTTCGCTCAACGCGATCGTCACGGTCGACGCGGACGCTGCGCGACGGGTCGCAAAGGAGGCCGATGCGGCACGCTCGCGCGGAGATGTTCTCGGTCCGCTGCACGGCCTGCCGATCACCGTGAAGGACAGCTATGAGACGGCCGGCATGCGCACGGTCTGCGGTCGACCGGACCTGGCCGATTACGTGCCGACGCAGGACGCCGAGGCCGTCGCCCGGCTACGTCGCTCAGGGGCCATCATCGTCGGCAAGACAAATATGCCGACCGGCAACGCCGATGTACAGGCCAGCAACCCGGTGTTCGGCCGGACCAACAACCCCTGGGATCTGTCGCGCACCTCCGGCGGATCGGCGGGTGGTGGTGCCGCTGCCACCGCGGCCGGCCTCACAAGCTTCGACTTCGGGTCCGAAATCGGCGGCTCCACCCGGATTCCGGCTCATTTCTGTGGCCTCTACGGCCACAAATCGACTTGGCAGTCCGTTCCACTGGTCGGCCACATTCCCAGCGCGCCAGGCAATCCCGGGCGTTGGGGCGAAGCCGACATGGCCTGCGCCGGAGTGCAGGTGCGCGGCGCCCGTGACATCATCCCCGCGCTGGAAGCCACCGTCGGACCGCTTAACCCCGACGGCGGATTCTCGTACACCCTTGCCCCGCCGCGGGCGAGCGCGCTCAAGGATTTCCGTGTCGCGGTATGGGCTGATGATCCCGCCTGCCCCATCGACAAGGACACCCGCCAAGCCATCGACGAAGCCGTCGCCGTATTGCGCGACGCCGGTGCACAGGTCATGGAGCAACCCACGAGTATCCCGGTGGAGCTGACTGCCTCACATGACCTGTTCTTGAGCTTGGTGATGGGCGCGTTCTCAGTTGACCGGTCGACGATGAGCCCTCAGTTCGCCGGTGCCCTTGCCCTGCGCTCACTGATGAGCCCGCGCGGCGACGCTGCCGCCGCGCTGCGCGGGACGATCCAAAGCCACCGGGCGTGGTTGTTCCGCGATGCGGCGCGCCGGGAAATCGCTCACCGATGGGTGGGATTCTTCAAAGAATTCGACGTCCTGCTGTTGCCCGTCACACCCACCGCGGCGCCCGGTCACCACAACAAGGACCATGACCGCTTCGGCCGCACCATCGACGTCGACGGCGTCACCCACTCCTATTGGGACCAAACCAAATGGAGCGCACTGGCCAACATCGCCGGAGCACCGGCCACGACGATGCCCATCACCGCCACCGCGGCAGGTCTACCCATCGGTATCCAGGCGATGGGCCCTGCCGGGGGTGACCGCACCACCGTAGAGTTCGCCGCCCTACTCACCGAGGCTCTCGGCGGCTATCGCACCCCGCAGAACTACCGCTCACCCGTGACGAGTGTCGCCTGATGCGCCGCAACTTGTCGGGCCGAAAGCTGGTAATCACCGGAGCCGCAAGGGGTATCGGGGAGAAAGTGGCACGCCTGGCCGCCGCCCGCGGCGCTCACGTCGCCCTCATCGGGCTGGAGCCCGAACGACTGCGCGCCCTTGCCGACGATCTCGGAGCAGGTGCGTCGTGGCAGGAAGCCGATGTGCGCGACGGCGCCGCCTTACAGTCGGCAATCGACACATGCGCGATCACGATGGGCGGCATCGACTTCGTCGTCGCAAACGCCGGAGTCGCCGCGTACGGAACGGTGCGGCAGGCCGACGAGGCATCGTTCGAACGAGTCTTGGACATCAACCTCAACGGGGTTTTCCGCACGCTCAAGTACGCGACACCTCACTTGGAGCGGAGTCGAGGCCATGCGATGGTCATAGCGTCGGCGATATCCTTCACGCCGATTGCCGGGCTGGCCTCTTACGCCGCCAGCAAGGCAGGCGTCGAGATGCTCGCCCTCGCCTACCGCCAAGAGGTGGCGCACCTCGGAATCACTGTCGGACTTGTCCATCCGTCGTGGATCGACACCGACCTGGTCCGAGGCGCAGAAGCGGATCTCCCGTCATTCCAGGAACTTCGTGGCCGGCTGCCCTACCCGGGCAATGTCACCACCAGCGTCGACCGAGCGGCTACCGCGATCGTGCGCGGACTCGGGCGCCGGCGCAGCCGGGTATACGTGCCGCGCGCTGTTGTCGTGGCCAACTGGGCCAAGGCAGCGTTGAACTCGCCGGCCGCGTGGCCGTGGATGAGACGGTTCGCAGCCGAGGTGGCACCGGCGCTCGAGCGCGAGGTCGAGGCGCTGGGAAGGCATGACCAACTTGTGCCGTCGACGAAATCACAATGAAAGCAGATGCCATGACACAGCACCTCCAGATCGAGGACCACGGCGGCACCATGATCGTGCGAGTCGACGGCGGCCCGCACAGCTTGTTCGGAGTCGCGATCGCCAACGAACTCGACGAACTGGTCGATCGCGTCGACCGGGATCCGAACGTCCACGGCGTCGTGTTCACCGGGGCGCGCCCTGGCCGGTTCGTCAGCCACGCCGACGTCCGGTGGTTGCAAGAGGGCGGAGCGGTGAAACCAAAGCTGGGCCGCCGCGGTGCCTCGGCCGCCCTCCGACTGACCAGAGGCATCGACCGCGCCGGTGTGCCAGGCGCGGTGGTGGACAGAACTCCGCTGAGCGGCGCCGGCCAGCTCGACCGTTTACACGCGACGTTCATGAAGATGAATGCCAGCGGCGTCATCTTCGTCGCAGCCCTTAACGGTTCGGCACTCGGCTTGGGTGCGGAATTCGCGTGGGCATGCGACCTGCGCGTGATGGCCGACGGTGACTACTTCATCGGCCAGCCGGAAGTCCTGCTCGGGATCATGCCGGGCGGTGGTGGCTCCCAGCGGCTCACACGTCTGATCGGCACCCACAAGTCATTGGTCGCGATCCTCGAGGGCAAACCCTTCACGCCGGCGCAGGCGTTGGACAACGGCGCCGTCGACGATGTCGTGGCGCCCGACGAGGTGGTCGCCCGGGCGACCGAGCTGGCCGAATATTTCGGGAAGCGGACCAAGGCGTCAGTCGGAGCCATCAAGAGGGTGGTCTACTTCGGCGGCTCGATGTCGCTGGCCGAAGGTCTACACGTCGAGCGGACCGAGTTCTTCCCCGCGGATCAGTCCGAGACCGGACAGCAACTGATGATTCAATACCTCGCGGACACCGAGGCCACCGGCGAGCTACCGCTCTATCGCCCCGACACCTACGCGCAGGCGCTCGCATCGGGCCGAGTGCCCGCGGCCGGTGCGACCAGCGGGGCGGTGGAAAAATGAGCGCGTTCACCCGTCTCGACGTGTCGTTCGCTTCCGGCGAGGACACCTGTGCCGCATGGCTTTACCTGCCCACCGGAGTCACCTCGCCTCCTGTGGTGATTCTCGGACACGGTCTCGGCGCGACCCGTGAGATGCGCCTGGGCGCCTTCGCCGAGCGGTTCGCGCAAGCCGGTATCGCCGCCGTGGCGTTCACCTACCGGCACTTCGGTGACAGCAGCGGCGAACCCCGCCAGCTTCTGTCGATCAAACGACAGCTCGCCGACTGGGATGCCGCGATCGCCTGGATGAAGAAGCGTCGCGACGTGGACGGATCCCGGATTGCCGTCTGGGGCAGCTCCTTCGGCGGCGGACACGCCATCACCGTCGCGTCGCGCCATCCAGAACTGAAAGCTGCGGTGGCTCAATGTCCGTTCACCGACGGATTGGCCTCCGCACTCGCGCTGGGACCGGCTGAGTCTCTGAAAGTGTTGCCCCTGGTCGCGAAAGATTGCGCCGCCAGGGTTTTCGGTAAACCGCCCGCCATGATTCCGCTTGCCGGTCCCCCGGGATCGCTGGCGCTGATGAACGCCCCGGACGCGCTGCCCGGATATCAGGCGCTACTGCCGCCTGACACGACGTTCCGCAACGAGGTCGCAGCACGGGTCGCGCCGACGATAGCGACCTATCGGCCCGGCCGTTCGGCGAAGAAGATCAAGTTTCCAATCCTGTTCTGCGTGAGCAACACCGACAGCGTCACGCCGCCCGCTCAAACCCTGCGGTACGCGCGCACCGCACACCGCGGCGAGATCAAGCGATACGACGCCGGCCATTTCGACTTCTACCTCGGCGCGCCTTTCGAAGCGCTGGTCCGCGATCAGGTCGAGTTTCTCGCGCGCCACCTGCATCCGGCGGAAGCACACGTTTCATGAACTTCGCTTCGCTACCCGACCGACGGGCAGATCTCGATCCCCATGGCCCAGCCGTGTCCGACGGCATTCGGCCGCTCACCAACGCCATGCTGCTGCAGCGGGTCCGGGCGGCGGCGCACCACCTTGACGCACTGGGCGTCGGCGCCGGCGACGTGATCGCGCTCAAGTTGCGTAACCGGGTGGAGTTCGTCGTGCTGTTGTTCGCGTCGTGGCGGTTGGGTGCCACTGTCACACCGGTCAACCCGCGCCTGACCGACGGTGAGGTCACGCTGCAACTCCAGGCGTCCAGCGCGCGCCTGCTGGTGGTCGAGAACGGGGACAGCGGACCAGCCGGTGTTGCGGCGCTTCCCGTCGGGGATCTCAACACGAATGGGCCGGGCTGGGATGGGCCACCGCAGGTTGATCCTTCGGCGCTGGCCCTGCTGATCTTCACCAGTGGCACCACGGGCGCACCGAAAGGAGTGATGCTCGACCACGCCAACCTCGATGCCATGGCCGAGATGGGGCGCCAGGCGCTTCTCATCGGACCAACCGATCGGTGTCTGCTGATCCTGCCGCTCTTCCACGTCAACGGCATCGTGGTCAGCGTTCTGATGTCCCTGCTCGCCGGAGCGAGTGTGGTCCTTGCCGAGAAGTTCGATCCGCACACCTTCTTCGGCATCGTCGAACAGCACAGACCCACGTTCTTCTCCGCAGTGCCAACCATTTACAGCATGCTGGCGGCGCTGCCCGACCACGTCGCACCTGATACATCGTCACTACGGTTCGGCATCTGTGGGGCCGCCCCCGCCTCCGCGGAGTTACTGGACCGATTCGAGGCGCGGTTCGGTTTTCCCCTGATCGAGGGCTATGGCCTATCCGAAGCGACATGTGCCTCCACCATCAACCCGGTCGCCGGTGAACGCAGGGCCGGCACAGCGGGAATCGCGGTTCCTGGCCAGCAGATCCGCATCGTCGACGAACTCGGCGCGGAGGTGGCGCCGGGGGCCGATGGTGAGGTGCTCATCGCCGGCCCGAACGTCATGCGCGGCTACCTCGGACGTCCCGACGAAACCGCCCGCGTCATCGTCGACGGCTGGTTGCGCACCGGTGACATCGGCCATGTCGACGCCGACGGCTACCTGACATTGGTGGGCCGATCCAAAGACATGATCATCCGCGGCGGCGAGAACATCTACCCCAAGGAGATCGAGGACGTCCTCACCAGTGACCCCACCGTCCTGGAAGCCGCCGTCATCGGTGTTCCCGACGACAAATGGGGCGAGACTGTCGCCGCCTACGTCCAACCTCGACCCGGCTTCACTGTCGATCCCGCAGCGCTGCAAGACCTTTGTTCGCGCAAGCTGGCGGGCTACAAACGTCCCACCTCCATCACCGTGTTGGACGCCATCCCCAAGAATGCCGTCGGCAAGCCTGACAAGGCTCCGCTGCGCGCAACCCATGTGAAAGGAACATCCGCATGACTTCCCTGCAGGACCCGTTGACACTCCCCTGCGGCCAGGTGCTGCCCAATCGGATCATGAAGGCCGCGTTGAGCGAAGGACTCGGCGACAAGCAGAACGCGCCCGACGAACGCCTGGAGCGGCTGTACACAAGCTGGAGCCAGGGCGGCTATGGCCTGATCGTCACCGGCAACGTCATGGTGGACCGCACGCAACTGGGCGAGCCCGGAAATGTCGTCATCGAGGACGAGCGCAACCTGGATGCGTTGTCGCGATGGGCCAAGACCACCAAGGATGCCGGTGTTCCGATCTGGGTCCAACTCAATCATCCAGGGCGCCAGTCAAACCCGCTCGCGCTCGGCCACACGCCTGTCGCACCCAGCCCGGTGGCCCTCAACTTCCCCGGTTCGACCACGCCGCGGGAGCTGACATCTGGCGAGATCGAAGACATCATCGAACGTTTCGCGAACGCGGCGGCCGTATGCGAGACAGCAGGCTTCGACGGTGTGCAGATTCATGGCGCGCACGGCTACCTGGTCGCGCAGTTTCTGTCGCCGTTGTCGAACAAGCGCAACGACAAATGGGGCGGCGACCCGCAGCGGCGGATGCGCTTCCTGCTCGAAGTCGTGCGCCGGATCCGCTCGCGGGTGTCACCGGGTTTCGCAGTTGGCATCAAGCTCAACTCGGCCGACTTCCAGCGTGGCGGGTTCACCGAAGACGAATCACGCTTGGTGGTGGCGGCATTGGCACGTGAAGGACTTGATCTGATCGAGGTCAGCGGCGGCAGTTATGAGCAGCCCGCCATGATGGGGAAGGCAGCCGAGAGTACCCGCAAGCGCGAGGCCTACTTCCTGGAGTACGCCCGCACGGTCCGAGGTCTTGCCGGCGACATCCCCCTGGCGGTCACCGGTGGATTCCGGTCCCGTGCCGCGATGGCAGAGGCGGTCGATTCCGGTGAGTGTGACGTCATCGGATTGGGCCGGCCCACCGCCACCACGACCGACGCCGCCGATCGGGTCCTGACCGGCCGCGCCGAGACGCTGGCCTCACACTCGATACGCACCGGAATGCGCGGTGTCCTCGGCCGGTTCGTCGACCTCAAGTCACTCGACGGCATCCTCGAACTCTCCTGGCACACAGACCAATTGCACCGGGTCGGCGCCGGCCTCAAACCCGACCTCGATCGCAGTCGCATCGCCACCATGCTTGCGATGCTCCGCCGTAACGGCACTGTGTCCGTCGGGCGCAAGCGTGGTCTTTGACGTGCAGCGCTATTCACTCGTCGACAAGGTCGTCCTGATCACCGGCGCGGGGCGCGGGCTTGGCGCGGCCACCGCCGTTGCGCTTGCTCGGCGGGGAGCTCGAATCGTTCTGGCGGATGTGGATCTGCCTGCAGCGCAGCAAGTCGGGGGGACGCTGCCGGCCGGTCGCGGTCTGGCGGTGGAATGCGATGTCACCCAGCTCGATTCCGTCCAACAGTCCGTGCGGCGAACACGTGAGGAGTTCGGACGCATCGACGTCGTGATCGCAAACGCAGGCATTCTCGGACGGGGCGGCACACTCCGAACGCTCACGCCCGATCAGGTGGGTGCCGTCATGTCGGTCAACGTCGAAGGCGTCGCCAACACCGTGGCCGCCACGCTGGAATCCGTGATCAGCAGCCGAGGCCAGATCGTCCTGGTGAGTTCGGTGTTCGCATATATCAACGGCGCGGGCGCCATCCCGTACGCGATGAGCAAGGCCGCGGTCGAGCAGCTCGGCCGTGGCCTGCGCGTCGAGCTGGCCGGTCACGGCGCCTCGGCCATGACGGCGTACTTCTCACTCATCGAAACCGACATGATCCGCCGGGGCGTGGATGCCGATCCCCACGTCTCCGCCCTGCTTTCGGCGATGCCCAGATTCATCCTCAAACGGATCACGCCGCAGACCGCAGCTGTCGCGATCGCAGAGGGGCTGCAAGGGCGGCAATCCTCCATCACGGTTCCCGGGCGCTGGAAGCCCATCGCCGCGCTACGAGGGGTAGCCGGGCCGCTCATCGACACGAAGCTCGCACGAGACACCGCCGTGCAGCACGCGCTGTCCCAACTGGAGAGCCGCTCCTCGGTGTAACCGACCGGTGCTCCCGGACGGCGCGGAATACTGATCCCCATGCGGCTACCCGTCATGCCACCGGTCTCACCGATGCTGTCCAAACCGGTGAATTCGATTCCGGCGGGCATGTCGTATGAGCCGAAGTGGGACGGCTTCCGGGCGTTGGTGTTCCGCGACGGCGACGACGTCGAGTTCGGCAGCCGCAACGAACGCCCGATGACCCGCTATTTCCCGGAACTCGTCACCGCGGCCCGGAATCAACTTCCGGATCGCTGCGTGCTCGACGGCGAGATCGTCCTACCCACCGACGGCGGCCTGGATTTCGAGGCCCTGCAGCTGCGTCTGCACCCGGCGGCGTCCCGGGTGCGGCTGCTGGCCGAGCAGACGCCCGCCCACTTCATCGCTTTCGATTTGCTGGCACTCGGTGACGACGACCTCACGGGCCGACCGTTCAGTGAACGTCGCGCCGCCCTTGTCGACGCGCTGGGTTCGGGTCCGTCGTTCCACGTCACCCCGGCGACGACCGATCCGGCGACCGCCCTGCGATGGTTCGAGGAATTCGAAGGCGCCGGGCTCGACGGCGTGATCGCCAAGCCGTTGGACCTCACGTATCAGCCCGACAAGCGGGTCATGTTCAAGATCAAGCACCAGCGGACCGCAGACTGCGTGGTCGCGGGTTATCGCCTGCACAAGTCGGGCCCCGAGGCCATCGGATCGCTACTGCTCGGGCTGTACACCGAGGACGGTGAGCTGGCATCCGTCGGTGTCATCGGCGCCTTCCCGATGGCGCGGCGCCGTGACCTGTTCGCCGAATTGCAGCCGCTGGTAACCAGTTTCGAGAACCACCCGTGGAACTGGGCCGCACAGGTCGCGGCCGACCCGGAGCTGGCCAAAAGGTACGGCGGCGGCTCACGCTGGAATGCCGGCAAGGACCTGTCCTTCGTGCCGCTGCGACCCGAACGGGTTGTCGAGGTGCGCTACGACCACATGGAGGGCCGACGGTTCCGCCACACCGCCCAGTTCAACCGCTGGCGCCCCGACCGCGACCCGCGCTCATGCACCTACGCCCAACTGGAACAACCGGTCACCTTCCGGCTCGATGACATCGTTCCGGGTCTGGGCCGCCGCTAGCCGTGGTCCGGCGGCTGCAGCCAGGTGGCGATGTTGCGGACGTAATCCTTGAACACCCCGAGGAGCGACGGATCGGCGCGTATCTGCCAGCCGGGCCGATCGGTGACGAACGACGGCGCGCCACAATCCAAGTCCCAGTTGTAATCGGCGAAGTGATGGAACGTCGACTCGGCCACCGCCCGGCCCATCGGCCTGCCCTCCGGCGTGCGCTCACCGTCGAGCGCCACCGCGAGATTGAACTCCCTGCCCGTCGCGGTGCTGCGCCCCCGGGCCACCACCGTCGCGAACGGCACCCGCGCCTTCACCAATCCTTCATGCGGATGGGCCGGGAACCACTCGATACGCCCACTGGCAGTCCGGCTGGTGCGCAGCAGCTGATGCACCGGCTCGTCGGCCAACACCGGCTGGTAGTCGCCGTTGGCGCCCGAGTGGTAGTTGGGCCACGAGATACCGGGATTGTCCTGGTCGTCGCACCGTGACACCGGGTCGAGTCCGGCGTCGTGGAACTCGTTGACCTGCCCCAACGAACCCAGCCCGAGCAGGCAGCTGCCCAGATCCTGGTGATCACGCGCGGTGAGCACCCCGCCTCCGAGCCCACGGAACCTGCCGATCGCCGCACATTCCTGAGGTGTCAGACCGTTGCCGACGTCGACCGCCATCAACCACAGCTGGTCGAACCCGAGCTCATCGAGATGGCTGAGCACCGGATCCTGCTCACCCTGATCGGCCCGGTTGCGCTCCAGCACATCGTGCCCGTCGGCACGAAGCTCGGCGGCCAGCATCGAGAACCGGCTGACATCCCAATCGTCGGGACTCTCCGTGATGGTGGTCTGTAGCAGGATCGTCGCCATTCGCTGAGCCTGACGGTTGCAGTCACGCTCCGGACCCTTGAAAATCCGTGGTCTGGTGTCGGGCGTGGGCGGTTTGCCGGTCCGTAACTTGTCGGTGGCTTCTGCGATCATGAGGTTATGTCTTCGGCTGCAGCGTCTTTCACCACGGAAGGGGTGAATCCTGTGCGGCGGATTGAGGTGTTGTTCGGGGAGTTGGAGCAGTTGTGCGGGCAGCGCAACGCGATCGACGGCCGCATCGTGGAGATCGTCGCCGAACTCGACCGCGACGAATTATGCGGGTCGACCGGTGCCCGCTCGATGAAGGCGTTGTGGCGTGGAAAACCGGGGTCAGCCCCCGCAACGCCGAAACCACCGTGGCCATCGCCCGACGGATCGAGGAATTCCCGCGCTGCACCCAAGCCCTGCGCGAAGGACGCCTGTCGCTGGATCAGGTCGCGGTGATCGCCGAGAACGCCGCCGACGGCTCCGATGCGCACTACGCCCAACTGGCCTCGGTGGCCACCGTCACCCAGCTACGCACCGCGATCAAACTCGAACCCCGCCCCCAACCCGACCGCCAGCCCGAACCGCAACGGTCGTTCACCCGCACCGAAACCGATCACTACACCACCTACAAGATTCGGTTGCCCCGGGTGGAGGCGGCCAAGTTCGAGGCCGGCCTGCGGTCGCATCACGACGGGCTGGTCGCCGACTACACACGCGACCACGACATCGACCAGGACACCGGTGAGCCGACCTCGGATCAGGCACCACCGTTCCCCACCCATGTCGATGCGTTCATGAGCCTGATCGAGGCCGGTTGGGACACCGAATCCGCGCACCGCCCGCACGGGCAGCACACCACCGTCATCGTGCACCTGAACCTCGACACCGACAAGCCGGTCGCCTCGCTGCATCTGGGGCCGCTGCTCACCGATGAGGAACGCCGCTTCCTGCTGTGCGAAGCGACCCTGGAAGCGTGGTTCGAACACCACGGCCAACCCATCGGCGCCGCCCGCACCACCCGGACCATCAGCCGGCGACTGCGCCGCGCCCTGGAACACCGCGACCACAGCTGCGTGGTGCCCGGCTGCGGTGCCACCCGCGGCCTGCACGCCCACCACCTCACCCACTGGGAAGACGGCGGCCCCACCG
>NZ_JTJW01000008.1 GCF_000805385.1 Mycolicibacterium setense
AACTCTCCAAACAAAAACTTCCCAGTCCAAAAACCAGGCAGAATTCGAATCAGAAAAATCCGATCACAAACAAAAGACACCAACAAACTGGCATCAAAAAACAACAACCACACCCTAAACGGGAAAAGAGCGTGGCCAAAAAACAACAAACAAAAACCACCAAACACACTATTGAGTTCTCAAACAACACGCCCGAGTTTGTCGCGCAGAAATCCAGCGGCTAAAAGCCGCTGAGCTTACTGCGGGCAGTGAGAAGACCCACCGTAATGGGTGTCTCTCTCGGATTTCGTCTTCGCTCTCCGGCGCTTGTCCGTGTCGCTCTGACTTGGAATAAGTTACGTGAGCGCTAACAGCGAGTCAAATCGCCTGGTCACTGTCGCGTTTCCGCAGGTCAGCGGCAGGCTGCCGACGGGCCTAACCGCCCGCCCGCTCGACGCCGGCAATGTGCCGCTTGCCACGTCGCAACACGAGCCAGCGTTCGTACAGAAAATCCGAATGCTGTGGTATCCACTCGTCGCTTTCAATACGGACGTTGTTCACGTACACGCCGCCCTCGGCGACGGTGCGGCGCGCGTCTCCCTTGCTTTTGGAGAGTCCGGTGGCCACCAACAAATCGGTGATCGAATCGGGGCCGCCCGGCTTCAGTGCGGCCACCTCCCCACTGCTGGCCTCACGCAGCGCGGCGCCCAGGGTGGATTCGTCGAGTTCGGTGAGTTCGGCGCGGCCGAACAGCGCCTGGCTGGCCAGCTCGACCGCCGTCGTCGCACCTTCGCCATGGACCAACGTGGTCAGTTCGCGGGCCAGCCGTTTCTGTGCGGCGCGTTCATGGGCACGGTTCTTGGTGGCGTCGTCAAGCTCGGCGATCTCGTCCGGCGACAGGAAGGTGAACCACCGCAGGTAGCCCATCACGTCGGCGTCGGCGGTGTTCACGAAGTACTGGTACCAGGCATAAGGGCTGGTCATCTCGGGATCCAGCCACAAGTTGCCGCCACCGGTCGACTTACCGAACTTCTTGCCCTCGGAGTCGGTGACCAGTGGGGTCGTCATCGCATGCACGGTCGCGCCGAGCTTCTGGCGCACCAACCGGGCGCCGGCCACGATGTTGCCCCACTGGTCGGAGCCACCGATCTGCAGCGCGCAGCCGTACCGCTGGTGAAGTTCGACGAAGTCGTTGGCCTGAAGCAGCATGTAGCTGAACTCCGTGTAGGAGATGCCGTCGCCCTCCAACCGGCGCCGGACCGTCTCCCGGTCCAGCATCACGTTGACCGAGAAGTATTTCCCCAGGTCACGTAGGAATTCAATGGCGGACAGCTCGGACGTCCACGACAGGTTGTTCTCGACGACCGCACCGGTCGGGCTGTCGTCGAATTCGACGAACCGCTCCAGTTGTCCACGGATGCGCCCGGCCCAGTCCGCGACGGTGTCGGCGGTGTTCAGAGTGCGCTCCCCCGTGTCGCGCGGGTCGCCGATCATCCCGGTGGCCCCGCCGGCGAGCACGATCGGCCGATGACCGGCGCGCTGGAAGCGCCGCAGGGTGAGCAGCGGTACCAGGTGGCCGGCATGCAGGCTGGGCGCGGTGGGATCGAAACCCGAGTAGACCGTCATGGGGCCCTTGGCCAGGTCATTCGCCAGGGCGTCGCGGTCGGTCGACTGCGCGATCAGCCCGCGCCAGTCCAGCTCATCGAGGATTCCCATCGCTCCAGAAGTCATGCGATCAATCATCGCGTCTCAGTCGCTGGCACCGGGCGCCGGGGCGCGCGGGCTGCGCCGATACGCCGAAACCTCTCCCCGATCCGCCAGCCACAACCGCCATCTGCGGTCGGCAGCCTTGCTCACCCCGACCCGCGGCCCGTCGACTGCCGGCGCCGCATCGCGCAAGGCCAGGCGTACCGGACTGTCGGCGTCGAAGAGGTCAATTCCGTTGTCCTCCATGGTGATTCCCAGCGCCGAACAGAGGTTTCCGGGCCCTCGCGCCAGCGCGGCCGGCAAGATCGCCGGTCCGCGACGCCGGCGGGCAAGCTCAGCGCCTGCGGACACCGACGCCGCACGCAGCAGTACCGCGCCCGCGACGCCGTCGAATCCGCAGACCACATTCGCGCAGACGTGAATGCCGTGGCTGCGGTAGGTGTACAGGTGTCCCGGCGGGCCGAACATCACGAGGTTCCGCCCGCCTGCGCCACGAAAGGAATGCGAGGCGGCGTCTGGCCAGGGTCCGTCAGGTGGGCCGCCGTACGCCTCGACCTCGACGACGACAGCGCTGACTCCACGACCGGTCAGCTCGGCCCCCAACAGTCGGCGGGCCGCAAGCAGGGGGTCACCAGCCAACAGCTCGGTGCCCATCTGCAAGCCCACCCGAGCGATTCTGCACTTCTCAACAACTGCCGTTGACACCGGCCGTACGTGCGCGCATTATTCAACGCATGATGACTTCATCGATTGATGAATTCTCCCCGGAATTCCCGGCCGGCGCGGCTCCCCCGGCCATCGACATCGCCGGCCTGCAGGTCAACAGGGGTGGCAGGCCCGCGATTCGCGACCTCACCGTCCAGATCGCCGGCGGCACCATCACCGGATTGCTCGGCCCGTCCGGCTGCGGCAAGTCCACGCTGATACGCAGCATCGTCGGAACCCAGATCGTCGCGGCGGGCACGGTCACTGTGCTCGGCCACCCCGCCGGCTCGGCGCCGCTGCGCCACCGCGTCGGATACGTCACCCAGGATCCGACCATTTACGACGACCTGCGGGTGATCGACAACGTGCGGTACTTCGCGGCGCTCTACGGCACCTCGGCGGACTCGGCGGCCAATGCCATCCGATCGGTCGGCCTCGACGATCACCGCACCGCGTACTGCGGCAACCTCTCCGGCGGACAGCGCACCCGGGTATCGCTCGCATGTGCGCTGGTGGCCGAGCCCGAGCTGCTGGTGCTCGACGAACCCACCGTCGGCCTCGACCCGGTCCTTCGCGTCGACCTGTGGGAGCAGTTCAACGAACTGTCGCGGCGCGGCACCACGCTGCTGGTTTCCAGCCACGTCATGGACGAGGCCGACCACTGCGGCGACCTGCTGCTCATGCGTGAAGGACGACTGCTCGCCCACACCACCCCAGACCTGCTACGGAAGGACACGGCATGCACGTCCCTGGAGGAAGCGTTTCTCACCGTCATCCGGCGCAGCGGCTCGGACGCGACCAACCCAGCCGGCTGAGCCCGGCGGCCTATCTGGCCACGACGGGCCGGATCCTGCGGCAGCTGGCCGCCGACCACCGCAGCGTCGCGATGATCCTGGTGGTACCGAGCCTGATCATCACGCTGATGTACTTCATGTTCCAGAACGCGCCGCAATCGCCGGGCCACCCCAGCCCGTTCAACAATGCGTGCCTGATCATGCTCGGCGTGTTCCCGCTGATCGTGATGTTCCTGATCACCTCGATCACCATGCAGCGCGAACGTGTCTCGGGGACCCTCGAGCGCATTCTGACCACACCGCTACGTCGTTTCGACCTGTTGGCCGCGTACGGCACGGCGTTCTCGATCGCCGCCGCGGCGCAGGCCACCCTGGCCTGCATCGTCTCGTTCTGGTTCCTCGGATTGGACACCGCGGGCAGCCCCGGGCTGGTGTTCCTCATCGCGATCATCAACGCCGTGCTCGGCGTGGGGCTCGGCCTGTTGTGCAGCGCGTTCGCCCGCACAGAGTTCCAGGCCGTGCAGTTCATGCCCGTGGTGATCGCACCTCAGCTGCTGCTGTGCGGCATCATCGTGCCGCGCGCCGCGCTGCCGGATTGGCTTGAATGGATCAGCAACGTGCTGCCTGCCAGCTATGCACTCGAGGCACTGCAGCAGGTCGGCGCACATCCGGAGCTCACCGCCGTCGCGGCGCGGGACATCGCGATCGTGGTGGGGTTCGCCGTACTGGCGCTGGGACTGGCCGCGGCCACCCTGCGCCGCCGAACACCTTAGGTAAACGTGAGCACCCACATCGATTCCGAACGGGAACGCAAACGCCCGGGCCGGCCCGCAGGCCCGTCGGACAAGCGCGAGCGCATCCTGACCAGCGCACGGGAATTGTTCGCCCGCAACGGAATCGACAAGACATCTATCCGCGCCATCGCGGCTGACGCCGGCGTGGACGCCGCGCTGGTGCATCACTACTTCGGCACCAAGACGCAGCTGTTCGCCGCCGCGATCCACATCCCCATCGATCCGATGACCGTGATCGGAAAGCTGAAGGAAGTGCCGGTGGAGCAGATCGGGCACACCCTGCCGTCAATCCTGTTGCCGCTGTGGGATTCCGAGATCGGCAAGGGTTTCGTGGCGACCCTGCGTTCCCTCCTGGCAGGCAACGACGTGTCACTGGTGCGGTCGTTCCTGCAGGAGATCATCGTCGGAGAAATCGGACCACGGGTGGACAACCCGCCTGGGAGCTCCCGGATCCGCATCCAGTTCGTCGCATCGCAACTGGTCGGGGTCGCCATGGCGCGTTACATCCTGGAGCTGCAACCTTTCGCCACGCTGCCGGCGGATCAGATCGTCGAGACCATCGCCCCCACCCTGCAGCGCTACCTCACCGGTGATCTACCCGGACTCCCCTGAGCCCGCCAACTCCATCAGCCGACGATGCTCGGCATCATCATCGATGGCCACTGCCTCGTCGACCAAGAGCACCGGAATGCCGTCTTCGATCCGGTAGGCCCGCCGCAACCGGGGGTTGTAGAGCCAGTCCGTTCCCGCCAGCAGGAGCGGCCCGCGGTCCTGCGGGCAGACCAGGATGCTCAAAAGCTTGTCGTCGACCACCACGCGACGCTAGCCCAACGGGATCTGGATGCCACCACTCGGGCCAGGCTGGGCGCCTCCGCCCGGAATGGGGGCGATGCCCCCGGGGAACTGGCCGACCCCGGGATTGACAGCACCCTGCTGCGGGATCTGTGCAGCGGACTGCGCCTGCAACTTGCGCTGATACGACAGCGTGCTCTTGAGCGCGTTGATCAGCGGAACCTGATTGGGACGCTTGTCGAGTGCCTCGGTGATGGCTTCACGGTTGGCGTTCGACGGCTTGTAGCCCTGCTGACGCAGCTTCAGGATGTCGTGGATCAGCGTCGAGATCTGTCCACCGCCCTCGCCGGTGTCGTAGTCCTTGGCGATGATGGACAGTGCTTCGTCGGCGGTCATCTGCGGCGCTGCGGCCGGCTCTGCCCCCGGCGCGTCGGCCGCAGGTGTCGGCTGTGCGGGCTGAACGGGATCGGCCGCAGCCGTCGGCGCACCGGCGCCCACCAGGAGCCCCAGGACCAGCGCACCGCCCGTCACCGACCCGGTGACGGCCCGACGCCAGCTGTTCGCACGCGATCCCGATGTCATCGATCCTCCAGTCGTTCTGCCGTCCGCCGGAGCCTAACAGCGCATTCGTGCCCCGGCACGCCGCCGACATACCTGCCTAGTCGGTATCCGGCTCGTCGGCTGCGGCTCCTGCGACGAGTTCAGCCCGGCTGGCCGCCGTCAGTTTCTTGTACGAACCTGTATCGGCGTCGAAGTACCAGCAGTTACGCCGCCCCGCCTTCGGAATGCCTGCCGCGCGCAAAGGTGCGAGCAGCGGACGGTACGAGGCACCGAGTTCCATGTCGGCCACCACGTGCACGACGTCTGGTGGATTGCCCGCCGCCAGATCGTCCAACGCGTGCGAAAGGTCGGCGGTGGGGACGCTGCCACCGGGACGCAGCGCCAGCGCCGTCACCGCGAGTTGCCGGCCCGCCGCCTCGACGCCATAAGTGACCGACATGTCTACCGCGTCCAGACGACCGACCGCGTCGTTGACCGCCGTCGCGAACACCGCCCCCCGTTCGGTACGGATCACCGCGCCACGGTTGTCGACCAGCCAGTAATCGCCGTCCTCGTCACGACGGAACAGGAACTCGGTGGACACCCAGGTGTCGGCAGGCGCGAAAACGCCACGCTTGACCACGGCGGTCGGGTCGACCGGGCCACGCGGGTGAGCCAGCAGCACGCCGACCTCGTTGGCGTCGGCCTTGCGGACAAATCCCTGCTCGTCCTCCAGGATCAGGTCGTCGTCCGCGTCGTAGGCGGCCAGTTCGACATGGCCTCCGCCCGGCAGCGGCCGTCCCTTGCTGCCGATCTTGGCGCCCGAGACGTTGGCCAGCACGGCCTGGCCATCGGTGGTGGCGAAGAACTCCACGACCTGGGCCGGCTCGAACACGTCGACCACCCGCTTCCACAACCCGGCAGGCATGCCGGATCCGATGAACAACCGGACCGGGTGGCTTCCGGTGAGCGAGAACGACGGGTCGTCGATGACCTCGCGCAGCATGGCCCAGGTGTAGGACACGACCGTGACACCGTATTGCCGGATCTCCTGCAGAAACCGGTCCGGCTGCAAGCCGCGGGACAACGCGATACGCGAGCCGCCGACCACCGCACCGCCGAGGCTGACCAGTAGTCCTGACTGATGGTGGAGTGGGGTCAGGCAGTAGACCGTGTCGCCGCGACCGAGATTGGCCGCCGACGCGGTCCCGAAGGCCGACAACGCCCACCGGAAGTTGGTGATCTGACGCGCCACGAGTTCGCCGCCGACCTCGCTGAAGGCGACGAACGCCAGGTCGCGGGCCAGGCCCGGGTTGGGCCGGTACCAGCCGGGCAACTCGACGACGTCGGGGTCGATCTTCTCCATGTCGACGATCGACGCGACGTCGTCGTACCGGTCCAGGTGCAGGTCGCGGCTCTCCCCACCGCCCAGCACCAGCACGCGCATGTCGAGTTCGCGAGCCACATCGAGGTGGCTGGGGTCGGCGATGATCTCGGTCACGCCGCCGAGCCGGGCGGCCTCGGCCAGATCGGTCTCGGGCAACAGCACTGCCACCGCCCCCAAACGGGACAGCGCCGCGATCGCGACGAGCGCACTGGGGCGGGTGTCCATCAGGACACCGACGCGGGCACCCTGCCGTACCCCGACGTCGATCAGGCCGCGGACCACGTTGTTGATCCGCCGGTCCACCGCCTCGTAGGTGTGTACCCGGCCGTCGAACAGCAGTGCCTCACCGTTGGGCACGCTGCGTGCCTGCTCGCTCATGATCCGGCCGAGCGAGATCCGGGTGTGGTCGTTGACCTGTCCCAGCCGTGCCAGGCGCGGCAGCGTGCGGGCGGTCTCGATGACCAGGGTCCGTGCGTTCTTGTTCGCCGCCACCAACGCTTCGGCTGCCGACCGGGCGACCCCGAACGCCATCTCGGTGGCCGCCGTCGCGCCGTGGGTGACGCGGGTGGAGAACGACACCCCACCGCCCTCCGGGTGGTCTGCCGGCTGCGATCCCATGGGAACCACACCTTCCGGCATCTGTTCTCCACCAAGCCATTTCACCCATTGGGCCACCGTCGGCCAGGTCTGGTCGGAAGCCTTCGAACCCACGACCAACCCGAAATGTCCTGCCCGGATCAGGTATTCGTAAACATCCGCATCGGGCGCCGCTCGCTTGATGCCCCGGACTGCGGCCGGCTGGCCGATATCGTCGACCTCGCCGACCACCGCGAGGATCGGGCAGTCGATGTCAGAAAGGGTGACCAGGTCGCCGTGAATCGAAAAGCCGCCGGTCATCATCCGGTTGTGTGAGATGAACTGCTTGAGCAGTTCGGAGATCGCGGGTCCGGACCAGGCGATCCAGCCCTCCGAGGACAGGAACCGGCGCTGCTGTTCGCGCGGCAGCAGGGCCTCGCGGTCGTGCAACTGACGCAGGAACTCCAGACGAGACTGGGCGGTCTTGATCGGGTCGAGCATCTGGAATCCGGTGCGCGCCAACCAGCCAGGAATATCGATGCGGCTGAACACATGGTCGGCCATGAAATCCGCCGCGCCCGCAGCGACCCCGGCGGGAAGATTCATCGGCAACGCGGCCAGGGTGTCCACCGGGGCACCGAAGGCGATGATGCTGGCCAGATCCTTGGAGCGCCGGTAGGCCGCGGTCTGGTAGGCGAACATGCCGCCCTGCGAGTAGCCGGCCAGGTGCACATCGCGACCGGTGACCTCTTTGACGATGTCGATGGCTTCGGACAGCGCGACCACGTGATCGGCGAGGTTGCGCTGCATGCCGCCCTCGACCTTGTCCGGTGAGCCGAAGTCGATCACCCATGGGTCGATACCGGCCGCGTGCAGGATGCCGACAGCGCCGTCGTCGCGGGTCACATCCCACATGTCCGCCGACATCATCATCGGGTGGACCATCAGCACCGGCGGGCGCGGATCCTGGGCACCCGGGCGGGCATCCGGCGGGAAGTACCGCCGCAACCGGTACATCGGCACGCTCTGGATGATCTGAAAGGGCGACGGGACAGCGCCGGTCTCAAGGCCGCCGTAGCGCAGCACTTCCAGACCGTTCTGCGCGGTCGCCAGCAACCGCTCGACCGGTCTGGTCACTGCCGAGAAATCCACCAGCTTGCTCCCCACACGACAACTCAACCCCGACCCCCGATTGACGAGGTCATCATGGCACAACAGCAACCGATACCCGACGTGATCACCGCTACGCCGACAGCGGCCCCATGCGATGCCGTAGCTCGGGCCGCCGAACGATAGGGTCGGCGGCGATGGCACACCTGCTCGGGGGCGAAACCCTTCATTTGGAGTACCCCACCGGCGTGGTGTTCGACTCGGTCACCGTCGGCGTCAGCGAAGGCGACCGGATCGGCATCGTCGGCCGGAACGGCGACGGAAAATCCAGCCTGCTCGCCATGCTGGCGGGCCGGCTCGAACCCGATTCCGGCCGGGTGACGGTGCGCGGTGGTGTGCGGGTCGGCGTACTCGATCAGGCCGACACCCTCGACGACGCCGACACCGTCGGCCACGCCGTGGTCGGTGATGTGCCCGAACACGTTTGGGCCGGCGACCCCCGCGGGCGCGACGTCATCTCCGGTCTGCTCGGCGACCTGCCCTGGGACGCCGAACTCCGCACGCTGTCGGGCGGACAGCGTCGCCGGGTCGCCCTGGCGAGGCTGCTCGCCGGCGATCACGATGTGCTGGCGCTCGACGAGCCGACCAACCACCTTGACGTGGAGGCGATCACCTGGCTCGCCGATCACCTCAAGAAGCGCTGGTCCGCGTCGTCGGGTGGGCTGCTGGTGGTGACGCACGACCGCTGGTTTCTCGACGAGGTCTGTACGACCACATGGGAAGTGCACGACCGCATCGTCGAACCGTTCGACGGGGGTTACGCGGCCTACATCCTGCAGCGGGTGGAGCGCGACCGGCAGGCGGCCACGATCGAGGCCCGCCGGCAGAACCTGGCCCGCAAGGAACTGGCCTGGCTGCGCCGCGGCGCGCCGGCCCGCACCTCCAAACCGAAGTTCCGCATCGACGCGGCCAACGCCCTGATCGCCGATGTGCCGGAGATCCGGGACAAGGTCGCACTGCAGTCCCTGGCGGTGTCACGGCTCGGCAAGCAGGTCGTCGACCTACTCGACGTGTCGGTGAGCTACGGCGACCGCGAGGTGCTGCACCAGGTCGAGTGGCGGATCGCCCCGGGCGAGCGCACCGGCATCCTCGGCGTCAACGGCGCCGGAAAATCGACGCTGCTCGGTCTGATCGACGGGTCGGTGCAACCGACCGCGGGCCGGGTCAAACACGGTAAGACGCTGCAGGTGGCGACCCTCACCCAGACCGTGGACGAGCTTGAGCCCCACCTCGACGATCCGGTGCGGACGGTGCTCGCCAACCTGCGCACGTCGTATGTGTTCGGTACCGGGTCGAAGGCCCAGGAACTGACGCCCGGGCAGTTGCTGGAGCGCCTCGGGTTCTCCAACGCCCAGTTGTCGACACCGGTCAAGGACCTCTCCGGTGGACAACAACGTCGCCTGCAACTGCTGTTGATCCTGCTGGCACAGCCCAACGTGTTGATCCTCGACGAACCGACCAACGACCTGGACACCGACATGCTGTCGGCCATGGAGGATCTGCTCGACTCGTGGCCCGGCACGCTGATCGTGGTGAGCCACGACCGGTATTTCCTGGAGCGGGTCACCGACCAGCAGTACGGAATCCTCGGCGGGCATCTGCGGCATCTGCCCGGCGGGGTGGACGAGTACCTGCGGTTGCGGGCCGCGCATGCGTCGGCGACCGGCGCGGCGCCGGCACCGGCGTTCGGCACCGCGCCGGAAGGGCTGTCGGGCGCCGATCTGCGGGCAGCGCAGAAGGAACTGTCCGCCCTGGAACGCCGGCTGGAGAAACTGCAGCAACAGATCAACCGGTCCAGGACGGCGATGGCAGACCATGACCAGTCCGATTTCGAGGGACTCGCGGTCAAGGTGGCCGCCATCCGCGCGCTGGAGGACGAGGTCGCCGAGGTCGAGGAACGCTGGTTCGAACTCGGTGAGCAGATCGGCTAGGTTCCGCGCGATCCGGTCGGCACGAATTCGACCAGCGCTAATCCTTGCGGGCCAACGTGCGCCTCAGGAAGGCCAATTGGTCCGCGATCACTCGGTCCCGCACATCCGCGCTGTAGAAATCGAAATGCGCGACGGGGTACTCGAGTAGTTCGCCCAGCGGGGCAGCCCGCGCCAGGGCACCCGCGCTCTCCGGCGTCGTCTCGGCATCCTCTGTTCCCACGCACACCAACAGTGGGCATTCCAGCTGCGCAGCGAAATCACCTGGGCGATAACGCATCATCTCAATGAGCCCACGGGGCGCCACCTCATTGCGCCAGGTTTCACTTGTCATCGCACGAATTGCCCGTTCCGCACCGTCACCCGTCATCACCGCGAGTTCGCCCTGGACTCCGACGGCCGGGATGTAGTGGGGCCGCAGGCGCACGAAGCCCCGGCACCAATCGTCGGCCATCACTCCGAGCAGGCGCAGGGTCGACCATGTCGAGCGCCCCTGGACCTTGCGCGGAAAGCCGTTGAAGGGGATCTGAGCGACTACCGCAGCGATCCTCTGATCGCGGGCCGCCGCGGTCACCACATGCCCGCCCCCGAGCGACGACCCCCACAGCGCGATGCGGTCGCCGTCGACAGAATCCAGACCGCGGGCGCAAGCGACCGCGGCCGCGATATCGGTGAGTTGGCCGTCGATGCTGACGACTTGACGGGGATGGCCGCCGCTTTCGCCGAAACTGCGGTAGTCGAACGTGAGGGTGTGATAGCCGGCCTTTGCGAAGGCCTCCGCTGCAGCCACCAGCGCCGAGGTGTCCTGTGTACCGCCGAACCCGGTGCACAGCACGACGCAGGGCCCGGACTCTCGACCGGAAAGTCGTAGGTACCCCACGCAGCGGTCGGTACCGGACTGGAATGTGACTTGCTCAGCCATATTCCCCACGGTACGCAAGCCCTAGCGGCGCAGCCGGATTCGTAACTCCTCGGTGGTGTTTCGGACCACGCCCAGCTGCTTGGCGACCTGCACCGGTGCGGTACCACCCCGTGCGCTGCGCGCGTTCACCGATCCCTCGACGGTCAGCACCTCGCGCACCTGCGCGGTGAGCGCGGGGTTGATGGCGGAGAACTCGTCGTCGGTGAGTTCATCGAGACCGACGCCGCGCGCCTCGGCGGTCTGCACCGCGGCACCCGCGGCCTCATGGGCAACCCGGAACGGAACACCTTGGCGCACAAGCCATTCAGCGATATCGGTGGCAAGGGTGTAGCCCGCGGGGGCCAGCGCGGCCATCCTGTCCTCGTCGAAGGTCAGTGTGGCCACCAGTCCGGCCATGGCCGGCAGCAGCAGCTCCAGCTGCGCCACCGAGTCGAAAACCGGTTCCTTGTCCTCCTGCAGGTCGCGGTTGTAGGCCAGCGGTTGCGCCTTGAGCGTGGCCAGCAGGCCCGTGAGATTGCCGATCAAGCGACCGGATTTTCCGCGCGCCAACTCGGCGATGTCCGGATTCTTCTTCTGCGGCATGATGGAACTGCCGGTCGACCAGGAATCGTGCAGCGTGACGTACCCGAATTCGGTTGTGCTCCAGAGGATGATGTCTTCGGCGAGCCGGGACAGGTCCACCCCGATCTGGGCGAAGATGAACGCCGCCTCGGCAGCGAAGTCCCGCGACGCGGTAGCGTCGACGGAATTGTCGGCCGCCGCAGCGAATCCGAGATCCTCGGCGATCGCGTCGGGATCCAAACCGAGCGAGGAGCCGGCCAGCGCCCCCGAGCCGTAGGGCGAGACCGCGGTGCGATCGTCGAAATCGGCGATCCGGTCGACATTGCGCAAAAGCGGATGAGCGTGGGCCAACAGGTGATGCGCGAGCAGAATCGGCTGAGCGGCCTGCAGATGGGTCTTGCCGGGCATGATCGCCGTCGGATGCGCCGCGGCCTGGGTGGCCAACGCATTCACCACCTCGAGCACTCCGTCGGCGACGCGGCGGACGGCGTCGCGCAGCCACATCCGGAACAGCGTGGCCACCTGATCGTTCCGGGAGCGCCCGGCCCGCAGCCGGCCACCGAGATCGGGCCCGACCCGGTCGATCAGGCCACGCTCGAGCGCGCCGTGCACGTCCTCGTCGGTCACCAGTGGCTCGAAGCTGCCGTCGGCAACATCGGAACCCAGGCTGTCCAGCCCAGCCAGCAGACCGTCTCGCTGCTCATCGGTGAGCAGCCCGGCCCGGTGCAGCACGCGGGCGTGGGCCTTGGAGGCCGTGATGTCGTACGGCGCGAGCACCCAGTCGAAGTGGGTCGACTTGCTCAGCGCGGCAAGGGCGGCCGAAGGACCATCGGCAAACCGGCCGCCCCACAGCGAGCCCTCGTTGGTGGTTCCGTCGTTGGTGCTCATGTCACCCTCACTGCTCGGCGGTGCTTACTGCTTACAGACCCAGGTCGCGCTTGGCCGAGATCTTGGAGCTCAGGCCGTGCAGCTGCACGAAGCCCTTGGCCGCGCTCTGGTCGAAGCTGTCGCCCTCGTCGTAGGTGGCCAGGTTGAAGTCGTACAGCGACTCACCGGAACGACGGCCGTTGACGATGATGGCCCCGGCGTGCAGAACCAGCCGGATGTCACCGGAGACATGCTGCTGCGTGTGCTCGACGAACGCCTCCAGCGAGCGCTTCAGCGGGCTGAACCACAGGCCGTCATAGGTGAGTTCACCCCACTTCTGGTCCACGCCGCGCTTGTACCGGCCCAGCTCACGCTCCAGCGTCACGTGCTCGAGCTCGGTGTGCGCGGTGATCAGCACCATCGCGCCCGGCGCCTCGTAGATTTCGCGGCTCTTGATGCCGACCAAGCGGTCCTCGACCACATCGAGCCGGCCGACGCCCTGCGCACCGGCCCGGGTGTTGAGCTCCTGGATGATCTCCAAGACGGACGTCGAACGTCCATCTATTGCTACCGGACGGCCCTTGTCGAAACTGATGATCAGCTCGTCGGGAGCGTTGAAGTTGACCGTCGGGTCCTGCGTGTAGTCGTAGACGTCCTTGGTCGGCGCGTTCCACAGATCCTCGAGGAAGCCGGTCTCGACGGCGCGGCCCCACACGTTCTGGTCGATGGAGAACGGCGAGCGCTTGGTCACGTTGATCGGGATGGCGTTCTCCTCGGCGAACGCGATGGCCTTCTCCCGGGTCCAGGCGTAGTCGCGAACCGGTGCGATGACGTCCAGTTCTGGCGCCAGCGAGGCGAATCCGACCTCGAAGCGCACCTGGTCGTTGCCCTTGCCGGTGCAGCCGTGCGCAACAACGGTTCCGCCATGGCTGCGCGCCGCGTCCACCAGATGCTTGACGATCAGCGGGCGGCTGATCGCCGACACCAGCGGATAGCGATCCATGTAGAGCGCGTTGGCCTTGATGGTCGGCAGGCAGTATTCGTCGGCGAACTCGTCGCGCGCGTCCACCACGACGGCCTCGACCGCACCGCAATCCAGGGCACGCTGGCGGATGACCTCCATGTCCTCACCACCCTGGCCGAGGTCGATGGCGACGGCGACGACCTCTTTGCCGGTCTCTTTGCCGATCCAGCTGATCGCGACCGAGGTGTCCAGACCTCCGGAGTACGCCAGAATGACGCGTTCGGACATGAGCAATCTCCTTGTTTTGAGCGTTATTTCAAGTTCTCGATGGTGCTGGCCAGCTCGGCCCCGGTCATCGGGTCGCGCGCCACCACCACGATGGTGTCGTCACCGGCGATGGTGCCGACCACATATGGCAGGGCAGCGCGGTCGATCGCGCTGGCCAGGTAGTGCGCCGCCCCTGGCGGGGTGCGCAGCACGGCAAGGTTAGCGCTGGCGTCTGTCGACACCAGCAACTCCCCCAGCAATCGGGTCAACCGTTCGGTACCGCCGGACACACCGCGCACCGGGCTGCCGTCCTCGGGCACGACGTACACGCCGACACCGCCGTCGGCGCCGCGAAGTTTCACCGCGCCGAGTTCTTCGAGGTCCCGCGACAACGTGGCCTGGGTGACCTCGATGCCCTCCTGGCCCAGCAGCGCCGCCAGTTCGGTCTGGCTGCTCACCTGCCTGGCCGACAGCAGGGCGATGATGCGGGCCTGACGGCCGGCACGGGTGGGTGCGCTCATCGCGACGTCACCTGGGCCTTCGCTCTTCGCGCAAGTGGCTCATCGGTTCTCCAGCAACCAGACCAGCAGCGCCTTCTGGGCGTGCAGCCGGTTCTCGGCCTCATCGAACACCGCGCTCTGCGGCCCGTCGATCACCTCGTCGGTGATCTCATGACCGCGGTGTGCCGGAAGGCAGTGCAGCACAATGGCTGCCGGGTCGGCGAGCTTGAGCAGTTCGGCGTTGACCTGGAACGGGCGGAAGGGCCGCACCCGGTCGAGTCCGTCGTTCTCCTGACCCATCGAGGTCCAGGTGTCGGTGACGAGCACGTCGGCGCCGTCGGAACCGGCGCGGGCATTGTCGGTGAGCGAAACAGTCGCCCCCGTCTCGGCGGCGCGGCGCTTGGCGGCGTCGACGAAATGCGGGTCCGGTTCGAACCCGGCCGGTGCGGCGATGGTGACGTTGATGCCCGCGGTGACGCCGCCGAGCATCAGCGAGTGCGCCATGTTGTTGGCGCCGTCGCCCAGGTACGTCATCCTCAGCCCCTTGAGGCCCTCCGCCCCGCCCCGGCGCTCGGCCAGTGTCTGCAGGTCGGCCAGCACCTGGCAAGGGTGGAATTCGTCGGACAGCGCATTAATGATCGGGACGGAGGATCCCGAGGCCATGGCCGTCAGCCGCTCCTGGGCGAAGGTCCGCCACACGATGGCGTCGACGTAACGGGACAGCACCGCGCCGGTGTCCTCGAGGGTCTCCTCGCGGCCCAGTTGGGTGCTGCGGCCGTCGACCACCACGGCATGGCCGCCGAGTTGCGCGATACCCATCTCGAACGAGAACCGGGTGCGGGTCGAGTTCTTCTCGAAGATCACCGCGACACCGCGCGGACCCTCCAGTGGGCGCCGCGAGAACGGCGCCTTCTTCAGTTCGGCGGCCAGGGCGAGCACCTCGGCCTGCTCGTCGGGCGACAGATCGTCGTCGCGCAGGAAATGCCGGGTCATGAATCAGCCTCCACAGCGGTGTCGAGTACGGCGGGCAGAGCGGACAGGAACGTCTCGATCTGCGGTTCGGTGATGATCAGCGGCGGCGCCAGCCGGATCACGTCGGCGGCTGCGGCGTTGACGAGGAAGCCTGCGTCACGCGCGGCGGCCTCGACGGCCTTGGCGCTCGGCGCGGTCAGTACCACGCCCTGCAGCAGGCCCTTGCCGCGCACGTGGTCGACGAGGGGATGGCCGAGCTCCTCGATGCCGTGGCTCAGGGTCTTGCCGAGCACCCCGGCCCGGGTGATCAGGTCCTCGTCGGTCAGGGTCTTGAGCACGGCCACCGCCGCTGCGGTGCACACCGGGTTGCCGCCGAAGGTGCTGCCGTGCAGGCCGGGGGTGAGCAGGTCACCGGCCGGGCCGATGGCCAGGCACGCGCCGATCGGCAGGCCGCCGCCCAGCCCCTTGGCCAGCGTCACGATGTCGGGGGTGATGCCGTCGTGCTGATGGGCATAGAACGCACCCGTGCGCCCGACGCCGGTCTGCACCTCGTCGAGGACCAGCAGCGCGCCGTTCTTCGTGGTGATGTCGCGGGCGGCGGCCAGGTATCCGGCGGGCGGGACGACAACGCCGCCCTCCCCCATGATCGGTTCCAAGAACACCGCGGCGGTATCCGAATCGACCGCGGCCGCAAGGGCTTCGACGTCACCGTAGGGCACGTGGGTGACGTTGCCCGGCAACGGCTCGAACGGTGCCTGCTTGGCGGGTTGCCCGGTCAGGGCCAGCGACCCCATTGTCCGGCCGTGGAATGCGCCTTGCGCGGCAACGATGTTCGTCCTTCCGGTGAGCCGCGTGATCTTGAATGCCACCTCGTTGGCCTCGGTGCCCGAATTACAGAAGAACACCCGGGCCTGGCTTCCCAGATGGCCGACCAGCGCCTCGGCCAGCGCGATACCCGGCTCGGTGGCGTACAGGTTCGAGGTGTGGCCCAAGGTGTTGAGTTGGGCGGTGACAGCCTCGATTACGGCCGGATGGCGATGGCCCAGCAGATTGACCGCGATACCGCCGAGCAGGTCCAGATAGGACTTTCCGTCGGTATCGGTGACCACCACGCCGTCACCGCTGGCCAACGCCAACGGCGGGGTGCCGTAGTTGTTCATCATCACCGCTTGCCAGCGGTCCTGGAGACTGTGCTGATTCCCCAAGTCGCTACGCTCCTGCCCGCCGATCACGGTTTCACCACCTTGGTTCCGGTCCCTTCATCGGTGAAAAGCTCGACCAGCACACAGTGTTCGACGCGGCCGTCGATCACGTGCGCGCTCGGCACGCCGCCGGCCACCGCCCGCAGACAGGCCTCGATCTTGGGCACCATGCCCGATTCGAGCTTGGGAAGCAGCTGCGTCAGTGCGGCGGTGTCGATCTCGCTGACCAGCGAGGAGCGGTCGGGCCAATCGGTGTAGAGCCCCTCCACGTCGGTGAGCATGATCAGCTTCTCCGCACTCAGCGCCTCGGCCAGGGCGGCGGCCGCGGTGTCGGCGTTGATGTTGTGCACCACGCCGTCGACATCGGGGCCGATGGTGGAGACCACCGGGATACGTCCTGCCGCAATGAGATCCAGCAGCGATTCGGCATTGACATGTTCGACGTCGCCGACCAGCCCGATGTCGGTGGCCACCCCGTCCACGGTGACACTGCGCCGCACCGCGGTGAACAGATGCGCATCCTCACCGGTGAGACCCACCGCGTACGGTCCGTGGGCGTTGATCAGGTTGACCAGTTCGCGGCCCACCTGACCGAACAACACCATGCGCGCCACGTCCAGGACCTCCGGCGTGGTGACCCGGAAGCCGCCCTTGAAATCGCCTGGGATTCCCAGCTTCTTGAGCATCGCGCTGATCTGCGGACCGCCGCCGTGCACCACCACCGGGTGGATGCCGCAGTTGCGCAGGAACACCATGTCCGCGGCGAAGGCCGCCTTGAGGGTGTCGTCCGTCATCGCGTTGCCACCGTATTTGACGACGACGATCTTGCCGTGCAGTTGCTTGAGCCACGGCAGCGCCGAGGCGAGCACATGGGCCTTGACGCCGCGCTCGATGGCTTGGCTCATGAGCTGTAGGCCGAGTTCTCTTCGACATACGCGTGGGACAGGTCGGTGGTCCTGATGGATGCCGAGGCCTCTCCCACGCCCAGGTCCACGACGACGTCGATGTCCTCGCCGGACAGGTCGACCTCGCGGGCGCCCGGGGCGCCGGCCCCGTCGACACACACCGGGGAACCGTTGAACGACACGCTGATCCGTTCGGGATCGAGCTTCACCGGGGCGATGCCGACGGCGGCCAGCACACGGCCCCAGTTGGGGTCGGACCCGAACAGTGCGGTTTTGACCAGGCTGTCGCGCGCGATGACACGCGCCGCGACGAGCGCGTCGTCCTCGTTGTCAGCTCCGGCGACGGTGATCAGGATGCGCTTGGTGACACCTTCGGCGTCGGCCTGCAGCTGCGCGCACAGGTCGTCGCAGACCCTCAGCACGGCGTCATCGAGGTCGTCCTGACTCGGTGCGATCTCGCTGGCACCGGAGGCCAGGAGCAGCACGGTGTCGTTGGTCGAGCAGCTGCCGTCGACGTCGAGCCGGTCGAAGGTCAGCGCCGCGGCCCGCCGCAGCGCGGTGTCCAGCGCGGCGGCATCCGCGACCGCGTCGGTGGTCAACACCACCAGCATGGTGGCCAGCGACGGTGCCAGCATCCCGGCGCCCTTGGCCATCCCGCCGAGGGTCCAGTTCTCCCCCGATTCCACCGAATGGTGCAGCGCAACCTGTTTCGGCACGGTGTCGGTGGTCATGATGGCCCGGGCCGCGTCGTCGCCCCCGGTCAGACCACCGGCGAGCTCGTGCACGATCTCGGTGACACCGGCCAGCACCTTGTCCATCGGCAACCGGTCGCCGATCAGGCCTGTCGAGCACACCGCGACCTCGATGGCGCCGGTCTCGGTACCCCAATCGCTCAGTGCCCCGGCCACGGCCTCGGCGGTGGCATGGGTGTCCTGGAAGCCCAGCGGGCCCGTGCAGGCGTTGGCGCCGCCCGAGTTCAGGACCACCGCGCGCAACCGGCCGGTGGTCAGCACCTGCTGCGACCACTGCACAGGCGCTGCCTTGATCTTGTTGCGGGTGAACACCCCCGCCGCGGCGTAGTCCGGTCCCTCGTTGAACACCAGCGCCAGATCCGCCGCACCAGATGCCTTGATACCGGCGGCGATTCCGGCCGCCCGGAAACCGGCCGGAGCGGTGACACCCTGGGTGCGGACCAGCTTGGCGGCCTGCGTCTTGTCGGCTTGACTCGCCTCGGTCACGGTGCCACTCCCACGATCGAAAGTCCTTCGGTTTCGGGCCAGCCCAGCGCCAGGTTCATCGACTGCACCGCGGCGCCGCCGGTGCCCTTGGTGAGGTTGTCGATGGCGGCGATGGCGACAAGGGTCTGCGCCTGTTCATCCACTGCGACCTGGACCTGTGCGGCGTTGCTGCCGATCACCGAACCGGTCTTCGGCAGCTGCCCCTCGGGCAGCAGATGAATGAACGGCTCTGCGTCGTAAGCCTTTTCGTAGGCGGCACGAATCTCTGCCTCAGATGCCTCGGTGCGGGCGGTGCAGGTGGCCAGGATGCCCCGGGAGGTGGGGATCAGCACCGGGGTGAACGAGACGGTCACGTCCTTGTCGGTCACCGACCGCAGTCCCTGGGCGATCTCCGGGGTGTGCCGGTGCTTGCCTGCGATGTTGTAGGCGCGGGCCGAGCCGATCACCTCGGAGCCCAGCAGATCCACCTTGGCCGACTTCCCCGCACCCGAGGTGCCGCTGACGGCGACCACGGTGACGGCCGGTTCGACGAGGTCGGCAGCCACGGCGGGCAACAGCGCCAGCAGCGCCGCCGTCGGGTAGCAGCCTGGCACCGCGATGCGCTTGGCGCCCTTGAGCCGGTCTCGGGCACCCGGCAACTCGGGCAGCCCGTAGGGCCAGCTGCCGGCATGCGCGGAACCGTAGAACTTCTCCCAGTCGGCGGCGTCGGTCAGCCGGAAGTCCGCACCGCAGTCGATGATCAGGGTGTCGGGACCGAGCTGTTCGGCCAGCGCCGCGGAATGCCCGTGCGGCAGGCCCAGGAACACCACGTCATGGCCGGCCAGCACCTCGGCATCGGTGGGTTCCAGAATGCGTGAGGCCAACGGAAGCAGGTGCGGGTGATGCTCGGAAATGCTGGTTCCGGCGCTGGAGGCCGCGGTCAACGCCCCGATGGTCAACCGGCCGTCAGCGTAAGCCGGGTGTCCGAGCAGCAATCGCAGGATCTCTCCGCCGGCGTAGCCGCTTGCGCCGGCCACCGCTATCGAAGTCATGCGGGCAATTCTGCATTCTTATGCATGCAGTTGCAAATTCATTAACGGGCTATGCGGCGCCTACGCAGAGCGCGTCGTAGAGCCAGCGCTGAACCGACCCCACAGTAGGCGTCTCACCGGCGATTTCACTGAACAGGTTCCAGTACCGGCGGACGTCCGGATCGGTGTCCGCCCCGGCATTCGCGGTGAGCGCCCGTCGGAACCCGGGTGTGTCGGAAACCCGGCGAGCCCGGGCATGGGCATCGACGAACCGGTCGACGGCCGGTCCCTGCGAAGGTGGCTGACCAGCGCAGACAAGTGGCTGAGCCAGGTCACACGCCTCGGCGACACCGGCGACGAGGCCAGGACGATCGCTGATGCCGGCCGGCTCGAACCGCCACAGCTGCCTGGCCATGACCGCTCCGAACTCCGACCGGCGGGCGAGAGCCACAAGTTCTGCGTACGCGACGACGCGGGCTGTGCTCGTCTCGCCGGGCGGTGGCGGCACCGTCATCTCGACGAACTCGTCGAACACCGTCGTCGACGTCGCCCCGGCGAACAACCGCCGCCAGAACCCGACGAGGACATCGTGCCCGCGACGTCCGTCCTGCGCGGCGATCAGCCCTTCCAACGCTGCCCGGCGACCTTTCAGACTGACCAACTCCGCGTCGATGGCTCGTCGTTCGGCCGCCACGGCCTCACCGATCGAGGTGCGGCCCGCCAGAACATCGCCGATGGCGTTCAGGCCGAGACCGACCCCTCGGAGCCGACGAACAAGCAGCAATGACTCGACTGCGGTGGCATCGAAGACCCGGTGTCCACCGGAACTGCGTCGAGGCGCCAGGAGACCTTCGTCGCAGTAGTACCGAATGGTCCGCACCGGCACACCGGTGAGCCGCGACAACTCACCGATACTTGTGCTGTGCGTCACAATCGCTTGAACCTCCACCTGGCTGGAGTTTCTAGCGTAGGCGGCATGAACTCCGAGGACATCTGGCATGCCGTCGACACCGAAAGACGGCGCCTGCTGCAACTACTCGAACAGCTCAGCGCATCACAATGGCGCCACGCCAGCCTCTGTGACAGATGGCAGGTTCGGGACGTCGTAGCCCACGTGGCGCTCTCGACCCATGCCCATGTCGGTCGAATACTGGTCAATCTGGTGCGCGCACGGGGCAATCTCGACCGCATGGTGTGCGATACCGCCGTTCGGCACGCCGCAAGGACAAGTGACCGCGATCTGCTGGGCGAAGTACGCGGCACCGTCGGGTCCCGCTTCACCGCAGTCGGCACCACACCGACTGATCGGCTGATGGATCTGCTGGTACACGGACAAGACATCGCCGTTCCGCTGGGCCTTCATCACGAAATGCCCGCCGAGACCGCACAGCTGGCGCTCGAACACATCTGGCACCCGCGGTTCCCGTTCCGTGCGGCCACGAAGCTGGCCCCGTACCGGTTACGCGCGGTCGACACCGACTGGGCGGCCGGCGACGGTCCGCTTGTCGAGGGACCGGTTTCGGCGCTTCTCCTGCTCGCAACCGGGCGCGATGCGGCGGCCCTGCCGCAGCTACGCGGTGCCGGGGTCACCTCGTTACGCCGAGCAGTCCCCCGCGAGCGGGAGGGGCCCCCAACAGAATCGCACTGACGAGCGTCCGGTAACGCGATTCTCTGTCTGCTCGCGGGGAAAGCTCAGCCGCGAAGAACCGCGCCGACCCGCTCGGCGGCGACGGCCACGGCGGCATCGCGCGCGGCGCTGGCCTCGTCCTCGGTCAGCGTGCGATCGGCAGCCCGGAACCGCAGCGCCAGGGTCAGCGACTTGCGCCCCTCCCCGATCTGCGGGCCGGTGTAGACGTCGTACAGCCTGACGTCCTCCAGCAGTTCGCCTGCCCCGTCGCGCACCGCGTCGACGACGGCGGCCGCGGCCACCTCGTCACCGACCACCACGCTGATGTCCTGGAACACCGCCGGGAACGGCGATACCGACGGCGCCGGCAGCGCTTCGACGATCGGCACGGCATCGAGATCGAGTTCGACGGCGCACGCCCCCTTGGGCAGGCCCGTGCGCTCGATGACAGCCGGATGCAGCTGCCCCGCATAACCGACCGGGATATCGCCGACAATCACCTCGGCACAGCGGCCCGGATGCCACGGCAGCTCCTGCGCGGCGCGCAGGGTGAACTCCACCCCGGCGGCCCGGCCGATCACCCGTACCGCCTCGAACGCGTCAGCCGCTTCCACCGGACGTCCGGGACCCCACGGCCCGGCGGGTTCACGCAGCCCGGCCAGCACCGCCGCGACGTGCTGCGGCTGGCGCGGCAGCGACGCGTCCAGCCCGGCGATCTCCTCGTCGGTGGGTCTGCGGTCAGTCGGGATGCGCTCGACCGACCGGGTCTGCTCGGTGGGGTGCACCACCTCTTGAATCCCGAACAGTGCCACGTCAGCTGCACCGCGGGATACGTTGCGGCCCAAGGCCTCAAGAAGTCCCGGCAGCAGCGTGGTGGCCAGCTGCGGCCGGTCGGCCTCCAGCGGATTGAGCACCTTCGTGGCGTTGCGCCGCGGATCGTCGGCAGCAAGGCCCCACGCGTCGAACACGCCGGCAGGCAGGAACGGCGTCGGCAGAACCTCGACGAAACCGGCCAGCGCCAGTGACTTTCCGATCGCCCGGCGTCGCTTCTGCACCGCGGTCAGGCCACGCCCGGCAGGTGCCGTCGGCAGCACCGACGGGATGGACTCCAGGCCCTCCAGGCGCAGCACCTCCTCCACCAGGTCGGCACGCTGACGCATGTCGGGCCGCCAGCTGGGAGGGGTGACGGTCAATGAAGCGGAACCGGCCGCTTCAACAACAATGGCGCCGATCTGGCTGAGACGCCGTGCCGTGGTGCCCGCCGGGTACGTGACCCCGGCAGTGCGGTCGGGCAGATCGGCCGGGATCTCGACTGCCGGCTGCGACCAGTCGGTGCGCCCGTCAGCGCGCCAATCGGTGAGCGTCGGTGCGACGGTGCCGCCGGCGATCTCGGCCAGCAGCGTCGCGCAACGGTCCAGGGCCGCAACGGAAATGGCCGGGTCGACCGAACGCTCGTAGCGACGGCCGGCCTCGCTGGCCAGGTGCAGGCGGCGCTGGGTGCGCGACACCGCGGCCGGATCCCACACCGCGGCCTCCAACAGCACGTCGGTGGTGGAATCGCGCACCTCGGTGGTGCCCGCCCCCATCACGCCGCCGATCGCCGCGGTCGCGACGTCGTCGACGATCAGCACGTCCGCCGAGTTCAGGGTGCGCTCGACATCGTCGAGCGTGACGACCTTTTCGCCGTCACGGGCGAAGCGGACCGCGAAACCACCGGTGATGAGGCTGCTGTCATGGGCGTGCATCGGGTGGCCGATTTCGAGCATGACGTAGTTGGTGACGTCGACGGCCGGCGAGATGGCGCGGATGCCGCTGAGCATCAGCCTGCGCTGCAGCCACCACGGCGACACGGCCGCCGGGTCGATGCCGGTGACCGGACGTAACCCGAAGCGCTGCACGCCCGTTCTGGGCTCGACGGTCAGCGGCCAGGCCTCCCCCTCGGCGGGCAGCGGTGCCACATCGGCCAGATCGACGAAGTCGAGGTCGTGCGCACAGGCGATCTCGCGGGCCAGGCCGCGCACCGACAGGCAGTAGCCGCGGTCCGGCGTGATCGCCAGGTGGAACACCACGTCGTCGAGACCCAGGACCTCGGCGGCCGGGGTACCGGGTTCGGCGGTGCCCTCGGGCAGCACGAGGATGCCCGACTGATCGACACCCAGGTTCATCTCGGCTGCCGAGCAGATCATGCCGTCGGAAACCCTGCCGTAGGTCTTGCGCGTGGCGATTGTGAAATCGCCGGGCAGGACGGTGCCGGGCAGGGCCACCACCACCAAGTCGCCTACGGCGAAATTCGTTGCTCCGCAGACGATGTCGCGCGGCACGCCATCGACGTTCTGGACCCCGACGTCCACCTTGCAGGCCCGGATCGGCTTCTTGAACTCGGTGAGTTCCTCGATCTCGGCGACACGACCGATGGTCAGCGGACCGCTGACCGGACCGATCGGGATGATCTCCTCGACCTCGTGGCCGATCCGGATGAAGGTCTGTTCAAGCTCGTCGACCGATACGTCCCAATCCGGGGCACCGGCGCGCACGGCCTCACGCAGCCAGCTGAATGGAATGCGCATCAGGCACCGACCCCGAACGGCAGCGAGAACCGGACATCGCCCTCGACCATGTCACGCATGTCGGGAATTCCGTTGCGGAACTGCAGGGTTCGCTCCAATCCCATGCCGAAGGCAAATCCGGAATACTCGTCGGGGTCGATACCGCAGGCGCGCAACACGTTTGGGTTGACCATCCCGCAGCCGCCCCATTCGACCCAGCCGGGGCCGCCCTTCTTGCCGGGAAACCAGATGTCCACCTCGGCCGAAGGCTCGGTGAAGGGGAAGAAGTGGGGACGGAACCGGGTGCGCCCCTCGGGACCGAACTGGGCCCGCGCGAACGCGTCCAACGTGCCGCGCAGGTGAGCCATGGTCAGGCCCTTGTCCACGGCCAGCCCCTCAACCTGATGGAACACCGGTGTGTGGGTGGAATCCAGTTCATCGGTCCGGAAGGTTCGGCCGATCGAGATGATGTAGACCGGAAGCTCGCGCTCCAGCAGCGCGCGGATCTGCACGGGCGATGTGTGCGTGCGCAACACCTGCCGCGACCCATCAGGGGCGATCTGGAAGGTGTCCTGCTCGCTACGGGCCGGGTGGTCCGGCGGGAAGTTCAGTGCATCGAAGTTGAACTGCTCGGTCTCGACCTCGGGACCCTCGGCCAGTTCCCAGCCCATCGCCACGAAGGTGTCGGCGACGTTCTCGGCCAGGATCGTGATCGGGTGACGGGCACCTACCGGCTGGCGCGTCGACGGCAGCGTCACGTCGATGCGTTCGGCGACCAGCACGGCGGCGTCACGCTCGGCACGCAGTACGGCCAGCCGCTCGTCGTACGCGCGCTGAGCCTCGCCGCGCGCGACGTTGACCCGTTTGCCTGCGTCGGCGCGGTCGCTCTTCGGCAGCGTCGCCAGCGCCTGGCGGGCCAGGGCGATCGGGGCACGATCACCGAGGTGCTCGGTCTTGGCGCGCGCAAGCGCGTCGAGGTCGACGGCCTCGTCGAATGCGTGCCGGGCCGCTTTCACCGCGTCGTCGAGCGCGGCGGCGGACAAATCCTTCTCGTCACCCACTCGGCGACAGCCTCCTTGATGTCTGCGGCACCGGTGTGACGCAAGTGCTGATCATATGTGATCGGCATTCGGCCGATGACGCTGCGGTTTTGGATCAGCCGGACCCATCCGTCAACGGTGTGGGAGGCGTCGCGTCACGTGTCCGAGCGTCAGGTGGCGGGCAGCTGCCCGGAGGTTTTCACCCGGTACATCACCAGATCGTCGGGCACGCCTTCGGGCTTGTTCGAGAACATCTGCCGCCGCTGACGTTTCACTGTGACGCCGAGTGCTGCCAACTCCTCTTCGGAGATGCCCTCCAGCGTGGTGTGGGACACCACGAGCCCGCCGCTGTTGGCCCGCTCCATCACCCTGGCCGTGATGTTGACGTCGACGCCGAGCCAGTCCGATCCGATGCGTTGCGGACGTCCCGTGTGGATGCCGACGCGCATGCGCGGGGCGTAGCCGTCCATGTCGATGCCCTTAACCCCGTCGAGCGCAATGAGCATCGCTTCCAGGGCAGTGCCCGGGTCGGAGAACACCGCCATCATGCCGTCGCCCATCCGTTTGACGATGTGACCACCGGCCTCCAGCACCGGAGGCTCGATCACTTGCGCGACGCGGCGCAGCAATCGCAAGGTGGCGTCATCGCCGGAGCGCAGTGACCACGAGGAAAAACCGACGAGGTCGGTGAACGCCAGCGTCACCTCGGGATTGGCGGGCGTCCCCGAGACGCGTTCGGTGAGCGCCTGCCACACCTGTAACGCGCCCAGGCTCACCTCCCGCGAGGCGGCGTCACGGTCCAGCAGCCGGTCGGCCACCCTGGCCGCGGCCCGCGGACCGCCCACTCCCGACGCCGAGAGGCGATCCCCGAAGTCCGGATCCCCGGGAAGCGCCCGCCGGACCCGCCGGACCAGGTCGACGACGGCGGGGCTGCGATTGGCGTTCTGCAGCCACCCGAACGGGCCCGGCAGCCCGGGTCTGGATTCCGGGCGCTGTCGCGGCGCCCGCTCGATATCCCCGACTCGGCCGGACGGGTCATCGAACGGCTCGCCATCCACAGCGCAAGACTAAGCGGCTCGCCGACCGGGCGGCAATCACACCACGAGCGGGTTTGCCCACAGTCCCCCGACATCGGAAAACCTGGCTGGTCACAGCCCTGTGGCGCGAGGGTAGCCGCCGTATAACAGTGCGCGGCGACGCGCCGCGCCAATGTAGACAACGTGCGTTGTCACTACTATCGTTGGCCGCAGCTGTGATCCACGTCATGACGAGTCAGCGAGGACCAATGACCACACAAGCCACCACCGCCGGCGAACGCGATCCACTGGGCCCGGATTCGCTGACCTGGAAGTACTTCGGCGACCTGCGCACCGGGATGCTGGGCGTCTGGATCGGGGCGATCCAGAACATGTACCCCGAGCTCGGCGCCGGCGTCGAGGAGCACTCGATCCTGCTGCGCGAACCGCTGCAGCGGGTGACCCGGTCGGTGTATCCGATCATGGGAGTGGTCTACGACGGCGACCGCGCGCCGAACACCGGTGCGCAGATCAAGGGCTTCCACACCACCATCAAGGGCGTCGACAGCCAAGGACGGCGTTATCACGCGCTGAACCCGGAGACCTTCTACTGGGCGCACGCCACGTTCTTCATGTTGATCATCAAGACCGCGGAGTATTTCTGCGGCGGCCTGACCGAAGCCGAGAAAGAACAGCTGTTCGCCGAACACGTGCAGTGGTACCGGATGTACGGCATGAGCATGCGACCGGTCCCCAACAGCTGGGAGGAGTTTCAGGAGTACTGGGACGCCAAGTGCCGCGACGAGCTCGAGATCAACCGGGCCACGCTCGACATCTTCACCATCCGCATCCCCAAGCCATGGTTCGTGTTGATGCCGACGCCGATCTGGGACCAGCTCTTCAAACCTCTTGTGGGAGCACAGCGCTGGATCGCAGCGGGCCTGTTCGACCCGGCGGTGCGGGAGAAGGCCGGGATGCGCTGGACCCCCGGCGACGAGGTGCTGCTGCGGATCTTCGGCAAGATGGTGGAATTGGCGTTCGTCGCCGTGCCTGACGAGATCCGGCTGCACCCGCGCGCCCTGTCGGCCTACCGCCGCGCGGCCGGAAAGCTACCGGCCGACGGTCCTCTGGTGGAAGCACCGAGCTTCACAGCCCCGCCCCGCGACCGCTGGGGACTGCCGATGCACTACCTGCCGCGCAACAAAACCCTGCTGGACCGGGCCGGCGCCCTGGTGCACACCACGTTCTCACTGCCGGCGCTGCGGCGTCCCGCCCGCCGCCCCGCGGCCTGACTTTTGACACGTGTCTAAGCTGTCGAGATGCTTGATTGGTCAGATGTAGACATCGCCGTGCGCGACGCGGTTCGTGAGTTCGTCGACAAGGAGATCCGCCCGCACCTCGACGAGCTCGAGAGCGGCGATATGGAGCCGTACCCGATCGTGCGAAAACTGTTCGCCACGTTCGGTATTGACGCAATGGCCAAGGAGTCGCTGGAAAAGCGACTGGAGAAGCTGCGCAGCGGTGAGGCCAAGCCGTCCGGCGCGCGCGGCGGCATGTTCGGCGGCAGCGCGTCCCCGGGCATGGGTTTTGTCCTGATCAGCGAATTGTGCCGGGTGTCGATGGGCCTGGTGACCGGTCTCGGGGTCAGCCTGGGCCTGACCGTGTCGACCATCCAGAGCCGCGGCACGCTGGCCCAGCAGGAGCGCTGGCTCCCCGGCCTGGTGACCTACGAGAAGATCGGCGCCTGGGCGATCACCGAACCCGACTCGGGCTCGGACGCTTTCGGCGGCATGAAGTCCTATGTCACCCGCGATGGGGATGATTACATCCTCAACGGCCAGAAGACCTTCATCACCAACGGGCCCGACGCCGACGTCGTGGTCGTCTACGCCAAGTTAGAGGAGGGCGACGGGGCGGACAAGCGCAACCGCAAGGTACTGACCTTCGTGCTAGACCGCGGCATGGAGGGCTTCGTGCAGTCGAAGCCGTTCCGCAAGATGGGTATTCACTCGTCGCGCACCGGCGAGCTGTTCTTCAACAACGTCCGGCTCGGCCGTGACCGGCTGCTCGGAGAAACCGAAGGCTCCGAGAACGGCACCGACGAGGGCCGGGCCAGCGCGCGGTCGAACTTCTCGGCTGAACGCATCGGCGTGGCCGCGATGGCACTCGGCGTGATCGAGGAATGCCTGCGGTTGAGCGTCGACTACGCCAAGACCCGCACCCTGTGGGGCCAGGAGATCAGCCAGTTCCAGCTGATCCAGCTCAAGCTGGCCAACATGGAAGTGGCCCGGATGAACGTGCGCAACATGCTGTTCCGCGTCATCGAATCCGCGGAGAAGGGCGCCCCGATCTCGCTGGCCGAGGCGTCGGCCATCAAGTGGTACTGCTCGCAGGCCGCCACCGACGTCGCGATGGAGGCCGTGCAGTTGTTCGGCGGCAACGGCTATATGACCGAGTACCGGGTGGAGCAGTTGGCCCGCGACGCCAAGTCGTTGATGATCTACGCCGGCAGCAACGAGGTCCAGATCACCCACGTGGCCCGCGGACTGCTCAGTTAGCCCAATCCCTGGATCATTTCGCGACCCGGGTGTGCCTCGCGCCACCCGGCCATCGCGGCATCCCAGTCGGCACCGTCGAGTGCGGTGAGCGCGGCCGGGAACAAGCCGTCCTCCTCTTTGGCAATATGGACGTAAAGCTCCTCGATCTCGCGGCGAACCCGAGCTTGATCAGCGGGATCGGACACGTCGGCGACCTCGAGGAACGCGGCCAGCTCGCGGTGTTCGGCGACCAACGGATCGATGTGCTCGGCGTAGAGCTCCTCGCCGTGCATCACCGCGAACAGCCCGTTCTCCTCACCCTGCCAGTGGGAACGCAGCTCGTCGTACATCGCCGCCAGCCGCTCCCGTGCCACGTCCAGTTCACCGCGGTCCAAGGCGCGCACCGCTTCACGGCCGTGGTCGACCGCCCGCTCGTGTTCGGCGATGTAATCCCGCAGAAGTGGCATGTCCCGGCATCCGCAGTATTGGCACACGACGCGACCCTCCCAACACCATCCCAAGAGCATCGTGTCACATCGAGCGAGTGGCCACTTGTGATACCCGAATCGCGAAAAACCGTGCGCTGAGTGGCCATTCGACGCTAAGTGCGGTGGGCTCGGGCGCTCTGATACAGGCAGATCGACGCCGCCGACGCGATGTTGAGACTCTCGGAGTGGCCGGGCATCGGAATGTGTACCCGGTGATCGGCGGCCGAGGCCAATTCGGTTGGCAGGCCATGGGCTTCGGGACCGAACAGCCAGGCCGTGGGCTGCGCCAGGTCGCCGCGGGCATCGAGGTCGTCGAGGCTGGCCTCGCCGTCGATCGTGGTGGCCAGCACCTGCAATCCGGCCGCCTGCAGCCGCGTGACGGTTGCGGCTTCGTCGGGCTCGCTGATCACCCGCACGGAGAAGATGCTGCCGGCGGAGGCCCGGAGGCACTTGCTGTTGTAGGGGTCGACGCTGTTGCCGGCCAGCACGACCGCGTCGGCGCCCATCGCGTCGGCGGTCCGGATCAACGTCCCGGCGTTGCCCGGCTCCGAGATCTGCACCGCTACCGCGATCAACCGGGGCGCGGCGGCCAGAACATCGTCGAACGAGACCTCCGGCACCTCGCACACGGCCACCAGGCCCACCGGGGTGACGGTGTCCGACAATGCTTTCGCCGCGCGTTCGGTGACCAGCTGGACGGGTGCGTCACCGAGGATCGCCCAGAAGCGGTCGGCGGCGTCTTCGGTCGCGAACACCTCGGATACAAGTCCGCGCCGCAACGCAGCCTCGACGAGGTTCGGTCCCTCGGCAAGAAAGCGTGCGGCGCGGCGGCGCCCGATGTGACGCTGCAGTTTGACTGCAGCGGTCACCCGGGCAGAACGCTCGGTGAGCGTCAGGCGGCCTCGTCTGCGGACGACGGCGCGTTCACATCGGCGGGCAGCGCAGCCTTGGCGACCTCGACCAGCGCGGTGAACGCGGCCGCATCGCTGACGGCGATCTCGGCCAGGTTCTTGCGGTCCACCTCGACGCCTGCGGCCTTGAGGCCCTGGATCAGGCGGTTGTAGGTGATGTCGTTGGCGCGGGCCGCGGCGTTGATACGCGAGATCCACAGCTTGCGGAACTCACCCTTGCGGGCACGACGGTCGCGGTAGGCGTAGGTCAGCGAATGCAGCTGCTGTTCCTTGGCCTTGCGGTACAGGCGCGACCGCTGGCCGCGGTAGCCCTTCGAGGCCTTGAGGATGGTACGCCGCTTCTTCTGGGCGTTGAGTGCGCGCTTCACGCGTGCCATGGGATGTTCCTATTCTCGTTCGGTACGGGGAGCGGCAGATCTAGCCGTTGAGCAACTTGTTGACACGCTTGGTGTCGTTGGCTGCCACCACGGTGCGGCCGTCGAGCCGGCGGGTGCGCTTGGTGGCCTTGTGCTCCAGCAGGTGGCGGCGGCCGGCCTTCTGGCGCACGATCTTGCCGGTCCCGGTCTTGCGGAAGCGCTTAGATGCTCCGCTGTGGGTCTTCGCCTTGGGCATGAATCCTCAGTTCTGTGTTGAAACTAGTTCTGCGTGACGTCTGGTTCTTCTGATGCGGCTGGTGCGGCCTGCTGCCCGCCCGGGCGCTCGGCCTGCTCCGCCGCCTTGGCGCGAGTCTTCGCGCCGCGGTGCGGGGCCAGCACCATCGTCATGTTGCGGCCGTCCTGCTTGGCTGAGGTCTCGACGAAGCCGTACTCGGCCACGTCTGCGCCCAACCGCTGCAACAACCGGTACCCGAGTTCGGGCCGGGACTGCTCGCGTCCGCGGAACATGATGGTCACCTTGACCTTGGACCCGGCTTCGAGGAAGCGGACCACATGGCCCTTTTTCGTCTCGTAGTCGTGGTCGTCGATCTTGGGACGCAGCTTCTGTTCCTTGACGACGGTCTGCTGCTGGTTCTTGCGAGACTCGCGCTCCTTGAGTGCCGTCTCGTACTTGAACTTGCCGTAATCCATGATCTTGCAGACCGGGGGTTTAGCGGCTGGTGCAACTTCGACGAGGTCGAGATCGGCATCCGCGGCGACGCGGAGAGCATCTTCGATGCGCACGATCCCTACCTGCTCGCCGTTCGGTCCGATCAGGCGGACTTCAGGTACGCGGATGCGCTCGTTGATGCGGGTCTCAGTGCTGATGGGGCCTCCTATGTTGGGTCTGTTGAGGAGACCCGCCCATCCGCACATCTGCCCTGAACGAACAGAAAAGCCCTGCTCGAAGCAGGGCCCAATGCCGACCGATCACGGCTCGCGCCGCCTGTGCCTCCAACTGTGGAGCACAGAACCGGCGTCCGAGGACACCGGCCGACCGGACCGTTGTACCTTGTGGCCAACGGTGGGAGTGGGACTCCACTTGCTGTCCCTGACGTAAGCCGGGACGGTCGCGCATGACAGTCTAGCAGGCATGACGGATCCGACCGAAATGCCCGACGATGCGACGCCGCAGGTGCGGGAGCTGGCCGATATTCCCGCAGTCGAAGTGATCACCCGGTCGGCGGTCATGTTGATGAGCGCCGCGGCCGAGAAGATCGGCTTGTCCGCCGAGGATCCCGAGGATAGCCCGCACCGTGATCTCGACGAGGCCCGCCGGCTCATCACCGCGCTGGCCGGCCTCGTGACCGCGTCGGCCGAATACCTGGGGCCCCACGCGGGCCCCGTGCGCGACGGCCTCAAGAGTCTGCAGCTGGCGTTCCGCGAAGCCAGCGCGGCCCCGGACGAACCGGGCAAAGGCCCAGGCGAGAAGTACACCGGCCCGGTCTGGTAGACGCTCCCCGCGATCTCTGTGCGCGCGCTCAACCCAATTGACGGGTTGAGCGCCTATTCTCCGGGCGTATGACCGTTATCAGCGGCGGCCACCGCACCGGGCTCCAGCCCGCATCGAGGTTCTCCTGGGTACCCGCAGCAGCCGGCTGGACGGTCGGGGTCATCGCCACCCTGTCGCTGATTGCCAGCGTGTCCCAAACAGTGCGCTGGGTCATCCAGGTGCCGCGAGAGTTCGTCAACGACTACATCTTCAACTTCCCCGACACCAGCTTCTCTTGGGCCTTTGTGCTGGCGCTGCTGGCCGGGGCGCTGGCAGCCCGCAAGCGGATCGCCTGGTGGATCCTGGTGCTCTACATGGTGGGGGCCATCGGCTGGAACCTCGGCGATCTGGTCACCGGCGGCGACCCACTGGCCGAGGATGTCGGTGAGGTCATCGGCCTCGTGTTCCACGTGGCCGCCATCGCCTTCCTGGTGCTGGCCCGCAACCAGTTCTGGGCCAAGGTGCGTCGCGGTGCCCTGCTCAAATCCGCCATCGTGCTGGTGGCGGGCATGGCGATCGGCATCCTGGCCGCGTGGGCACTGCTGGAACTGTTCCCCGGCACCTTGGCCCCGGAGTGGCGGCTGCTGTACGCGGTCAACAGGGTGAGCGGATTCGCCACCGTGCCGACCGAGGTTTTCGAGGGCTATTCACATCCCTTCCTCAACGCCATTTTCGGCCTGTTCGGCGCGCTCGCGCTGATGGCCGCCGCGGTCGTGCTGTTCCAGTCGCAGCGCGCCTCCAATGCGCTGACAGGTGAAGACGAATCGGCGATCCGCGGCCTTTTGGAGGGCTACGGCAAGAACGACTCGCTGGGGTACTTCGCCACCCGCCGGGACAAGTCGGTGGTGTTCGCCCCCAACGGGCGGGCCGCGATCGCCTACCGCGTGGAGGTGGGCGTGTGTCTGGCCGGCGGCGACCCGGTAGGCGACCCCAAGTCGTGGCCGCAGGCGATCGCCGCGTGGCTGCAGTTGTGCCAGACCTATGGCTGGGCGCCGGGTGTGATGGGCGCGAGTCTGGCTGCGGCCGAGGCGTTCCGGGCGGCCGGCCTGAACGCATTGCAACTCGGCGACGAAGCCATCCTGCACCCCGAGAACTTCCGGCTGTCCGGTCCCGACATGCGCGCGGTGCGTCAGGCTGTCACCCGCGCGAGGCGGGCGGGGGCCTCGGTGCGGATCCGGCGCCACCGCGAGCTCGATCAGGCCGAGATGGCCGACGTGATCAAGCGTGCCGACGCCTGGCGCGACACCGAGACCGAACGCGGCTTCTCGATGGCGCTGGGCCGGCTCGGTGACCCGGCCGACGCGGACTGCCTGCTGGTCGAGGCGCTGCAGCAGCGCGGGGACACCTCGGAACCCGAGGTCGTGGCGTTGCTGTCGCTGGTGCCGTGGGGCACCAACGGCGTCTCGCTCGATGTCATGCGCCGTTCCCCACAGTCCCCCAACGGCACCATCGAGCTCATGGTCAGCGAACTGTGCATGCAGTCCGAAGCCATTGGGGTAAGCCGGATTTCGCTCAATTTCGCGATGTTCCGATCGGCGTTCCAGCAGGGTGCACAGCTTGGTGCGGGTCCGGTGGCCCGGCTCTGGCGGGCGCTGCTGGTGTTCTTCTCCCGATGGTGGCAGTTGGAGACCCTGTACCGGTCGAACATGAAGTACCAGCCCGAGTGGGTTCCGCGGTACGCCTGCTACGAGGATGCCCGGTTGATCCCGAAGGTCGGGGTGGCCTCGGGGATCGCCGAGGGTTTCCTGGTGCTGCCCTTCTCCCGGCGCAACAGGCAGCACACCGGCGAGCGGGTGGCGGCGCCGCCCAGTCTGGTCAACAGCGGCCGGTTGCACCATGACGGCAGCGCACCGGACCCCAACGGTCAAGCGGCGGATCTGCTCGACGACGACGACGACGATCAACAACGGCTGCCCGAGCAGGTCCGGGTCCGGATGGCCAAGTTGCGCCAGTTGCAGGCCGACGGTGTCGACGCCTATCCCGTCGGTCAGGCTCCGAGCCATACCGTCTCGGCCGCAATGGAGTCCGTCGACGGTGGCACCGTGAGCGTGGCGGGGCGGATCCTGCGGGTGCGGGATTACGGCGGCGTGCTGTTCGCCCAACTCCGCGACTGGTCGGGCGAGGTACAGCTGTTGCTCGACAACACCCGCCTGACCCAGGCGACCACGGCCGACTTCACCGCGACGATCGACCTCGGCGATCTGATCGAGGTCACCGGCGCGATGGGCCACAGCCGCAACGGCACCCCGTCACTGTTGGTCGACAGCTGGCGTCTGATCGGAAAGTGCCTGCGCCCGCTGCCCGACAAGTGGAAAGGCCTGACCGACCAGGAAGCCCGGGTCCGGGCGCGCTATGTCGACCTGGCCGTCAACACCGAGGCGCGCGATCTGATCCGAGCCCGCAGCGGCGCCCTGCACGCGATCCGGGAAACGTTGTACGCCAAGGGTTTCCTTGAGGTGGAAACGCCGATCCTGCAACAGATCCACGGCGGCGCCAACGCCCGGCCGTTCCTGACCCACATCAACGCCTACGACCTGGACCTGTATCTGCGGATCGCACCCGAGCTCTACCTCAAGCGACTGTGCGTCGGCGGTGTGGAACGGGTCTTCGAACTGGGCCGCGCGTTCCGCAACGAAGGCGTGGACTTCAGCCACAACCCGGAGTTCACCCTGCTGGAGGCCTACCAGGCCCATGCCGATTACAACGTGTGGATCGACGGCTGCCGCGAGCTGATCCAGAATGCCGCCCAGGCGGCCAACGGAGCCCAGGTGTTCAAGCGGCCACGTGCCGACGGGGTACTCGAACCGGTCGACATCTCGGGCCGGTGGGCGGTCAAGACCGTGCACGACGCGGTGTCGGAGGCCCTCGGCGAGCACGTCACCGTCGACACCGATCTGGCCACGCTGCGCCGGCTCTGCGATGCGGCGCACATCCCCTACCTGACCCACTGGGACACCGGGGCCGTCGTGCTGGAGATGTACGAGCACCTGGTCGAGGACCGCACCGAAGAACCCACGTTCTACAAGGACTTCCCGACCTCGGTGTCGCCGCTGACCCGGCCGCATCGCAGCATCGCCGGAGTCGCGGAACGCTGGGACCTGGTGGCCTGGGGCGTGGAGCTGGGCACCGCCTACAGCGAGCTCACCGACCCTGTCGAGCAACGCCGCAGGCTGCAGGAGCAATCGTTGCTGGCCGCCGGCGGTGACCCCGAGGCCATGGAACTCGACGAGGACTTCCTGCAGGCCATGGAGTACGCGATGCCGCCGACGGGCGGCCTCGGCATGGGGGTGGACCGCGTGGTCATGCTGATCACGGGCCGCAGCATCCGCGAGACACTGCCCTTTCCCTTGGCCAAACCCCGTTAGCAGGTGGTTCACAGCCGATCGCAAGATTCGGCGGCGACGATGTCGGTGTGACGTTCACCCACCACCTGTCCTTGATGCACGGCTGGGTTCCGACCAGCGTCCAAGTCGTCACCGCCGTGGTGCTGATCGCCGCCATCGGCTGGCGTACCCGCCGGTGGGCGCTCGTCTGGCTGCCGCTGGCCGCCGCGGTGGGCGGCATCCTGGTCGCCGGCACCAACTGGTACATCGAGTCCGAGGGGCTGGCGGGCAACCCTGCGCCCCGATCACTGTGGGTGTGGATCGGGCTGTCCGGTGTGGCGCTGGTGGTCCTGGTCGCCGGCTGGCGCGGCAGCCGGTGGTGGCGGCGCGGCACCGCGGTCATGGCGGTACCGCTGACCCTGTTGTGCACGGCCCTGGCGCTGAATCTGTGGGTGGGTTACTTCCCGTGGGTGCAGACCGCGTGGAACCAACTGACCGCCGGTCCGCTACCGGACCAGACCGATCAGGTCACCGTCGCCGCGATGCAACGCCGAGGCGCCATGCCCGCCAAGGGCAGTGTGGTTCCGGTCGAGATTCCCAACACCGCCTCCGGATTCCGGCACCGTGGCGAATACGTGTATCTGCCGCCGGCCTGGTTCGCCGCCAATCCCCCGCCACAGTTGCCGACGGTGATGATGATCGGCGGCGAATTCAACACTCCTGCCGACTGGATGCGGGCGGGCAACGTGATCAAGACAATGGACGACTTCGCCGCCGCCCACCACGGGTACGCGCCGGTGCTGGCCTTCGTCGATCCGGGCGGGACTTTCAACAATGACACCGAGTGCGTCAACGGCAAGCGCGGGAATTCGGCCGATCACCTCACCAAAGATGTTGTGCCCTATATGAACAGCCATTACGGCGTCAAACCGACCGCGGCCGGCTGGGGCATCGTCGGCTGGTCCATGGGCGGCACCTGCGCGGTGGATCTGGCGGTCATGCACCCCGAGTTGTTCAGTGCCTTCGTGGATATCGCGGGCGACATCGGCCCCAACTCGGGCACCAAGGCGCAGACCATCGACCGGCTGTTCGGCGGGAACGCCGCGGCCTGGGATGCCTTCGACCCGACCACCGTGATCAACCGCCACGGCCAGTACGAGCAGACGGCCGGCTGGTTCGGCGTCAACGACACCTCGACGGCGGGCAAGCCCGCGGGCCGCGCCAACGAACAGGCCCAGGCGGCCAATGCGCTGTGTGCGCTCGGTTCGAAGCACGGCATCGCCTGTGCGGTCGTAACCCAGCAGGGCACCCACGACTGGCCCTTCGCCAGCCACGCCTTCTCCTCGGCCCTGCCCTGGCTGGCCGGCGCGATCGGCACCCCGCAGGCGCCGGCGGTCGGCCTCCCCCAGTCGTCCGCCTCGCCGGCCTTCATCCAGACCGCCGCCAAATAGCGACGGTCCTGCATACGAAAACCTGTGCACCGCTTGACCCGTGGACCTCGTTGGGCACCAGTCAGGTCGTATAGGTCCCAGCGGTGACTGCTCGGTGCACGGCTTCGACGGTTTCGGAGATGTCGAGGTCGGTGGTGTCGATCGCATTCGGCGAGTAGGGGCCCAAATCGGTGAATTGGTCCCAGAGAGCCAGTATCGGCTGTTCGTCGGTGAGCACTCCCGGTTCTGTGCGCTCCTGAGCACGCTTGAGTGCGGTCCGCCGGTCGGGACGAAGCACCACGTAATGGACCGTGATGTCAGGATGCTCACGGCTGACCTGCCGGTAGTGGTGAAGCATCCACGGTCCGACGATCCCGTCGACGATGGTCGTGTAGCCACCTGCCGCGTAGCCGAAGGCCGCGGCTGCGATCACACCGACGACGGTCTGGTTCTGTCGATCAGACTCCGGCAGATAAGGAGGGATCGCACCGCTGACGATGGCATGCCAGAAATCATCGGTGTGCAGGTGCACCGCTCGGGCGTACCGAAGAGCCAGATTTCGCGCGATCGTCGTTTTACCGGAACCCGGGGAGCCGGACACGATGATGACATCGCTCATACGAACCCTTCCCATGTTCCACCGGCGTCGATGACGCGCTTGCTACCCGATTCTTCGGTGCTCCGGGAGGAGCTCGCAACGGAGTTTCTCGGCGGCTCTGCTCAGTAGTCGGATTCGGCCGCGAGTATCTCGGCGAGGAAGGCCGCGGCGGGCCGCGAATCGGACACCGCGGCGGGCCGCGAATCGGACACCGCGGCGGGCCGCGAATCGGACACCGCCGCGGCGAGCCGGGACCGCGCGAACGATCGCGCCCGGTCGCGGTCCGTCGCGGACTCGGCGGCGCCGGCAGCTCCGACCCGCACCGTGGTGTGTGACCAATCCAGATTCCAGGCCCGGGTTTCGCTGAGCGGCACGCCATCTGGATCGCGCAACGGCAGTACGGCGCGCCCCGTGGCGTCGAGGGCGCCGTAGCCGGCGCAGCCGCCACCGTGCAGTTCCACGTCGATGCCCGACGGCGAATCCGCACCTGCGAGCGCCACCTGCACCACCGCGTCCGTCCCCTCACCAGCTGCGGTGACCGACCACGCGATGGTGTCCTCGGCAGCATCGAACACTCCGGGCGGCACCGCCGACCAGTTCACGCTCGCCGATCCACCGGCGATCTGGCCGGTCGTGTTCGGTCCGCCGGCCCCGGCCGCGAGTGCGTAGTCTTCACGCCGAGCCACCGCGCTGACGTGTTCCGGCCAGTCCAAACCGATCTCGCCGGCCAATTCCCGGCACCTCTGCACCAATTCCCTGACCCGCGGATCACCTTGCCCGGCAATGGAATCGAGCGCGTCCAGGTGCGGCGCCAGCAGTCCCGCCACGTCGGAGTCGAAGGTGTCATCGGTGAAGTAGTCGTCGGCTGCCTGGGTCAGCAGCGCGACTTCCGCGTCGAGCACGGCACGATCCAGCGCCGCGATGCCGTCCCGGTCGCTGGCCGGCCACCAACGTCGTAGCCAGTGTCCGATCGCCAAACGGCGCAACGTATCCGTCGAGCCGGGCAGGAGGCCCACGCCTGGTACGTCGAGCGGTTGCCCGGGTTCGTGGTGGCGCAGCGCCTCCAGAACCGCGACATGGCCGGCCTCGCCGAGCACCTGCCACAGCCAATCCGCGCGTTCCGGATCGGTGAAGGTGATCGTCGGTGCGGCGTCCCCGTCGACCACCCACGACAGCACGGCACCGCTTACCTCGAGCACCGCCACCAGGGGTGCACCGTCGACCAGCGTGCCGGTGCTCCACAGTCCGGCGTCGTCCCCCAATTTCACTGTGCCACCTGAACTTCCAGCATCGTTTTGATCCGCTGCCGGTGATCCAGACTGACCGATCGGGCCACCCCTTCGAGCAAGGAGCGAAACTCGTCGATTTCCCCGCAGGACTCCTGCCACACGTCGCGGCCGTGCAACCGCGCCCACAACCGGCTCAGATATGGCCGCGCGAACACGCCGAGATCGTCGATGACCTGCCGCTGACGCGGGTGCACTGCCGTACCGGCCGCCAGGTAACGGCGGGCATGCAGCACATAGGCCTCCTTGGCCAGCCGGGCCTGGATACGTGCCGACAGTTGGTAGCGTCCCGACGCTGCCGCATCGAGCGGACGCAGGTCGGTGGCCACCTCGATGCCGGCGAGGAGCCCGGCCTGTTTGTCCTCGGCGAGCAACCCCCACGGCGCGCAGGCCCTGTCCACCTCCTCGGCGCACAGCAGCGGCAGATCTGGCAGTTCATCGCGGTCCATGGCCCGGCGCAATGTCCCCCGCACCCGGTCCACCACGCTGCGGTCCAGCGGACGGTCCCCGTCCCCCGGCCCGCTGATCGCCGGGGCTTGTTGCGGCAGAACCGAACTCAGCCCGATATCGACGATCGACCATGGCAGCCCGGACTCGGCCCGGCGGGCCAGGGCACCCAGGTTGTACGGGGTCGCGTCGGCCACCAAAGCCGACCACACCCGCTGCCGGGCCGCCTCGGCGCGGTGACTCTCGGCCGGCCCCAGCACTGTGGCCAGCCCGGCGAAGAACGGGCCGGTGATCGCGTCGGACGCGACAACATCGTCCCAGCTGCGCTCGAGTTGGCGCCCCAACCGCTCGACGACCTGCGGCTCGGCCACGTACGCGGTGAGCGCCTCGACCGCCGTGCGGTCACGGCCTTCATGCAGGTCGGCAAGCACCTCGGCCGCGACCTCTGCCCGGTCGGACGCCGGGGCGCCTCGCGTCACCGCGAGCTCGAAACATGCCGGGAAGTACAGCTCCTGGGCATTGCCGGTCGTGATGCGCAGCCGCCGGCGCTGCTGTTTGAGCTCGGTGAACCAGGCCGCGGCGGCGCGCAGGTGTGGCCCGTTACGCACCACCTGCTCGTGCAACTCGGCCGCGACATCGGGAGCCAGGACCGGCGCCGAGAAATGGGTGTTGCTGCGCAGCCGGAGCACCAGGGGGTCGATGATCCGTTTGACCGTCCGGCGCAGCGGCCCACCGTCGTCGCCGCTGAACACCTCGACGCCGGGACCGAGCGCGCGCCACGCCCGGTCGATCACGGCGCGGCGCGGCTGCTGCGCCGCCGCCTTCACGCCCGCATTGGGGCCTGCCGCAGCGCCGGCTGTTTCAGACCCGATGCTCACGGGCACCAGGATAGAGCCGAAGTTGGGTTCGGTAGCCGACACCCGGCAGGACCCTGGGCACATGACCGACGCCGTGCTCCTCACCGTCCTGTGCCTGATGGGCGCCGGCGCCGCGCTGACCGCCGCGCGTCGGGCCAGATGCCCGCGGCCCAACGATGAGGCCGACGAGCGTCTGGTCACCCTGGGCGAACTGGTGGCCGAATTCGATCACATGCTGGTGCGCAAGGGATTGCTGACCGGCGCCCAGGTGGCGCTGATCCGAACCGGAACCCGGTCACGCGGCATCATCACCGGTATGCGCGCCACCGGTGCGATCCGTGAGGACTGCCGCGAGGTCGAGCTCGACCTGATGGTCAGCCGCCGCGGTGGAGGTCAGTTTCCGGTACGCCAGCGCGCGCTCGTACCGGCGACAGCCCTGGCGAAAGTGACGCCCGGCAACGTGATCGAGGCCTACTACCGGCCCGGTGACGAGAGCACCGTCGCGGTGTGCGTGTCCCCGGCTTGATTCAACGGGCGCCGTCGACGGTGAACGTGGCCAGCGCCGCCCAGTGCAACGGGGTGGCGGTGCGGTCGCCGTCGCGCCACCGCCGCATCGTGGCCCGCTGCCAGCGGTTCACCGCCCGGCCCGCGTCGTCGGCGCGATGCGCCAGATCGACCCCGACGATGGTGTCCGCCATGGGATCCGCAAGGCTCGCATCCACGTCCGCAGGGCTGAACTGACGGAACCCGGCAGTCGTCGGCAGCGACCACAAGGTCGCCGTCACCGCTTGAGCGCCGCCCAGAATCATCGCCGCGACCAAGCCGGCCGCTTCGTCGAACCGGTAGTCGCCGCCGGAGGCACACGCCAGCAACGCGACTCGGGGCGGGATCGGCAGCTGAGCCGCGATCATCTCCCCCGCGCTGAGCGGCCGGTCTTCGGCCAGATGCAGGGCGGCACGGTCGGCGTGCCCGGCAGCACCGTCGGCGGCACTGGCATGCCCGACGTAGAGCAGCCGGCTCGGGTCCTGCGCGCACGCGTCGGCCAACCAGCGCCGGTCGGTGTCGGTGCGGCGGAACAGCTCGACGGCCTCGTCGACCTTCGGCAGGACGGCGTGTCCGGCCACCAGCTCACCGAAGTGCTCCGACAACGGCATCTGCGGCGACGGACGGCCCAGCACCGAGCCCAGCGCCGAATCCGGCCGCTGCCCGGGGATTCGGGGATCCAGCACCAGCACCGGCGGGCGCCCGGCGCGGTCCTGCCAGCGGGCGGGCCTACGCGGCGCGTGAACGATGTTGGGCGGCGCGGCCATCAGCACGTCGACCAACTCCATCAGGCGGAAGCTGTCGGGGCCGGGCATCGCGAGCTGCCCCCAGGGCACCCGGGCCAGCCGTGGGCTCGGCGTCACGAACAGCACCGGCCGGATGTCGGCAACGCAATCGGCCAGCAGCTGCCAGCCGGCGATGCCGATCAGATGCGAGCCCAGCAGTCGGGCCAGTTCGAGTTCGGCATCCGGCGTGGCGAATGCGCCTGACGTGACGGCCCGTTCAATTGCCTGGGCGGGTGTTTCGGTGTCCATCGGATCCGGCAGCGCCGGGTTGAGCGCGGCCTCCACCGCCTGCATGTGCGGTTCCTCTATCACCCAGGTGACCGAGCGCTCCGGCGCGCCGACCACCCGCAGGCTGACATAGGTCGCGATGCCGACGTCGGCGAACCGCATCACCAAGGTTTCGGTCACGGCCACGTCGTCCATTCCGCGCCCGGCGCGGTGACGTCCCGGCCGTACCGCTGCTGTGCCAGTTGCCGGTAGTGGCTCATGATCGGCCCCGAAGTCGGGTCCATCCGCAGTTCGGGCAGCGGTCCGAGCCTGGTCAGCGCTCCTTCACCGCCGAGCGGCTCCGCGGCGGCCGCGACGGCGAGCTGCGGCGCGAGTTCGGCCTCGACGGGCACGACGGCCGTGGCGGTTTCGGTCCAGTCGGCGGCCGGGCTCGACTCATCGGCTCGATCTGTGCTGAAAGTTCCTCGTGCGCTGTGATATTCGATCAGCTCACAGGTCAGCTCGGTATTGTCCGATTCCCAGGCCACCGCGAACGCTCCCGCCATCAAGGGCGCCGCAACGCTGTTGGCCCACCGGGCCCTGGCTCCCGCGTCGGTGATCGTGTATCGCACCGAATCAACGGCCAGCGCCGCCGGGACCTTCAGGTCGGCGGCCCGATCGAGCTTGGCCATCCCGCGGCGGTACCTGCGACTACCCGGGCGGCAGTTGAACGTGCCGGAGCCTGCGGCATGCCGAGCCTCGACCTGTTCCCAACTCTGCCCCGGTTTGCCCAAACCGTCGAAGCCCATCCCCGCCAGTGCGTCGGCGCGCCAGATGTTGCCCAGGTGCGCATCCAACCGCGCGTACTGCAACCAACTGCTTCGCGCCGAGGCATCCAGCAGGCTCCTGGCCTCGTCCACCATCGCGATTGCCTCGTCGAAGGCGCCGCGGAACAGAGCTATCCAACTCCGTTGCAACAGAATTCGGTGAATATGCAAGGGTCGGTCAATTTCGCGCCAATGCCGCTCGGCGTGCTCCCAGCATTCGTCGGCCTCCCGCAACCTGCCCAGTCCCACCCGGATCAGTCCGAAGTACAGCCAGCTCCGGGATACGTCATGGGCGCGGGCATGCTCGGCGATCACCGGGTAGGCCTCCGTCACCAGGTCCTGGGTGTCGGAGTACTGACCGGCCGACCAGGCCGCGGCCCCCCGCTCGAGCTGGGCGCGGGCGGTGGCGAGTTTCCAGTCACGGGCCTGCGCCCGGGCCCCGGCGCGGCGCAGCCATGGTTCGGCCTCGTCGAGGCGACCGGACTCGATGCAGAACCGGCCGTAGCCGAGCGCTCCGGTGACGAAAAGGTGATCGGTCTCTGCGTCGTCCGCTCCGGGCCCCGCATTCTGCAGCACGTCGAGCACCTCGGCCCACACCGGCACCGATGCGGCATACAGGTCGTCGTCGCACAGGCTGCTCGCGATCAGAATCCTGGTGTGGCAGATCAGGTTACGATGTTCGGTCCGCAAATCGTCGAAGTCCCCTGAGGTTTCGATCAGGGCCTCCAGATGAGCTGCGGCATCGTCATGATCGCCGCGGGCCGCGGCGAGCCCCGCCTCGAGGAATGCGACACGACGGGAGTACCGGCAGATCATGTGATCGATCTCGGAATCGGACATGGTGACCTGCGCGGCAAGGTCAGGGCGTTGTCCGGCCCGGATCGCGACGTAGATCGACAGACAGTCGCGGATGCGCGAAATGCTTTCCACCACACCCTCATACGCGGTGCGCACCAGGTAGATCTCACCGAGTTGGGCGAACACTTCGAGTGCGTAGTCGTCGCGGTCGGCCTGCTCGATCAGGGGCAGCAGGGACACCAGCACATCGCGCGCGGCAGTCTCGTCGGCAGCCAGCGTCAGCTGACGGGCGCGGTCGAGATCGCCGGCGATGGTCACCTGTGCACCATATAGAAAGCGGCGGGCGTGCCCGGCAAATGGTCTGCCGGGCACACCCGCCATGTCGGGAGATCAGCTGCACGACACCGTGATGGTGAACGGCTTGTTGATCATCCCGGCCATCGGGTTCTTCATGTCGGCGCCCGACGCCTCACCGGTGATCGTGTAGGTGTCGCCGTCGACCTTGACCTCGGCAGAGCCGACCTTGACGCCCATGCCCTCACTCACCGCCAGGGCGCTTCCGTCGTAGACCAGACCCAGCGATTCGACCTTCGGCGTGGCCTCGTCGGTCATCACCACGCCCAGGCCCTGCTGACCGCCGATCGCGGCGCTGGCCACGTTGATCTTGCCGCCCTGCTTCACACACGTGACCGAGTTGAGGTCGAGTCCGGCCAGGTCCGATCCATCGACTTTGACCTGGGTGTTGCTCCCCGAGCTCACCTTGGTCTCGGCCGCCGCCGGCTTGTCCGCGGGCTTGTCGGCCGCCTTGTCGTTCGAGCAGCCGACCAGCACCGCGCCGGTGGCGAGCAGTCCCATGGCACCTGCGATAACTCGATTGATGGTCATTGGATGTTCCCCTTCGTTCCACGTTGCCCCGATGGCTCCGTCGTGTCCTGAAGTCTTGGCGGGGCGTTGGGCTACCGATCCCAAGAACCGTCGGTTCCCGCAGGTAACGTGGGGTACATGACGGACCCATCGCAGCCGGACCGATCCGAAGAAGCCGAAGAAACCGGCACAGCCGAGGATTCCGCCGCCATCGAGGGCGAGGTGGTTCCCGCACCGCCGGCCGCGGGTTCTCTGCCGGGGCCTGTCCCGGGACCGGTTTCCGGGCCGGCCGACCCGGGCTACACCCCCGCCGGGGTGCCGACCTTCGATGCGGTCCGCGAGAAGATCGAGACCCGCTACGGCACCGCGCTCGGGGCGTCTGAACTGGACGCCGAGACACCTGAGGGCCGCTCCATCGAGGAGCAGTACGAGAAGCGCCAGAAGGCGGCAGCCGAGCGCTTGCAGCAGATCCGTGAGTCCATGGACAAGCGGGACGACGCCTGACCCGTGCGATCGTTCACACTCGCCGAGCGCCGAGCCCGGCTGGCCCGGCGCCATTTCCTGTGCCGACCGGCGTCCTCGGTCGTCGACACCGCGGGCGCATTCGTCGGCCTGCACGCCACTGATCCGTCGACGCCCTACCTGTCCCTGTGGGCGCGGCTGCCCGCCTTCACCATGGATGACCTGGACAAGGAGCTCTACCAGCGGCGCACGGTGCTGAAACACCTCGCGATGCGCCGCACGCTGTGGATCGTGCGCACCGAGGACCTGCCGCTCGTGCAGGCGGGGGCAAGCGACCGGGTCGCCGGCAACGAGGAGCGCAAACTCGTCGGCGACGTGGAGAAGGCCGGTGTGGCCGCCGACGGAGCCCAGTGGCTCGCCACCGCCTGCGAGGCGGTGCTGGCGTATCTGCACCAACATGGACCTACGCCCGCGGCCCAATTGCGCAGCGCACTGCCCGAACTCGCCGGCAGTTACGATCCGGCGCCCGGAAAACGCTGGGGTGGCCAAACACCGCTTTCCCCAAGGATTCTCACTGTCCTTGGAGTGCGCGGTGAGATCGTGCGCGGCCCCAACGACGGCAGCTGGACCACGTCGCGGCCACGGTGGACGGTCACCTCCGAGTGGCTGGGCGCCTCACCGTTGCCCGCCGAACCCGAGCACGCCCGCGCCGAACTGGTACGGACCTGGCTGCAGACGTTCGGCCCGGCCACCGTCACCGACGTCAAATGGTGGTTCGGCAACACCCTGACGTGGGCACGCCACGCGTTGCGCGATGTCGGTGCGGTCGAGGTCAGCTTGGAAGATGCCCCCGACACCGTGGCTTATGTGCTGCCAGAGGATCTGGAGGTCGAGCCCGAACCCGAGCCGTGGGCGGCGCTGCTGCCCGGTCTCGATGTCACCACCATGGGCTGGTTCGACCGCGAGTGGTACCTGGGCGATCACCGCCGTCAGGTGTTCGACACCAACGGCAACGGCGGGCCCACCGCATGGTGGAACGGCCGGATCGTGGGCGGTTGGGGCCACGGTGCCGACGGCCGCATCGAGCTGCACCTGCTGGAAGAGATCGGCCGCGACGGCACCCGCGCGTTGCAGGAGCGCGCTGACGCGCTGACCGACTGGCTGGCCGGGGTGCGCACCAAACCCCGGTTCCCCTCGCCGCTTTCCAAGCGCTGACGGCGCCGGCCGAGATCTAAGCGCTGACCTTGCGCCGCTTGGGTTTCGGTGCGGGCACATCGATGAGCTCGGCAAGGAACTGGCCGGTGTAGCTGTCGGGATTGGCGGCGACGTCCTCGGGTGTGCCCTGCGCGACGACCGTGCCACCGCCGGCACCACCCTCGGGACCCATGTCCACGATCCAGTCCGAAGTCTTGATCACGTCGAGGTTGTGCTCGATGACGATCACCGTATTGCCTTTGTCGACAAGGCCGTTGATCACCTTGAGCAACTTGCGGATGTCCTCGAAGTGCAGACCCGTCGTCGGCTCGTCGAGGATGTACACGGTGCGCCCGGTCGAGCGCTTCTGCAACTCGGCGGCCAGCTTGACGCGTTGCGCCTCACCACCGGACAGTGTCGGCGCCGGCTGCCCCAACCGCACGTAACCCAGGCCGACGTCGACGAGGGTCTTGAGGTAGCGGTGGATCGAGCTGATCGGCTCGAAGAACTCGGCGGCCTCCTCGATGGACAGATCGAGGACCTCGGCGATGGTCTTGCCCTTGTAGTGCACCTCGAGGGTTTCCCGGTTGTACCGGGCACCCTGGCACACCTCACACGGCACATAGACGTCGGGCAGGAAGTTCATCTCGATCTTGATGGTGCCGTCACCCGAGCAGGCCTCACACCGGCCGCCCTTGACGTTGAACGAGAACCGGCCGGGCTGGTAGCCGCGGACCTTGGCCTCGGTGGTGGCGGCGAACAACGACCGGATCTTGTCGAACACGCCGGTGTAGGTGGCCGGGTTGGACCGCGGCGTGCGACCGATCGGCGACTGGTCGACGCGAACCAGCTTGTCCAGCTGGTCGAGCCCGTTGACCCGGGTGTGCCTGCCGGGCACCTGCCGCGCGCCGTTGAGCTTGTTGGCCATCACCGAGGCCAGGATGTCGTTGACCAGGGTCGACTTGCCCGAGCCGGACACCCCGGTGACCGAGGTGAGCACCCCGAGCGGGAACGCGACGTCGATCTCCCTGAGGTTGTTCTCCCGGGCGCCGACGACGGTGACCTGACGGCGCTTGTCGGTGGGCCGCCGGATGGCCGGCACCTCGATGCTCTCTTTACCGGAAAGGTAAGCGCCGGTGATGGATTCGGGGTTGGTCAGCAGATCCTGATAGGTGCCGCTGTGCACGATCCGGCCACCGTGCTCACCCGCAGCCGGACCGATGTCGACCACCCAGTCGGCGTGCGCGATGGTGTCCAGATCATGCTCGACGACGATCAGTGTGTTGCCGAGGTCGCGCAAGCGCACGAGCGTGTCGATCAGCCTGCGGTTGTCGCGCTGATGCAGGCCGATGGACGGCTCGTCGAGCACGTAGAGCACACCGACCAGGCCGGAACCGATCTGGGTGGCAAGCCGGATACGTTGGGCCTCACCACCGGACAGCGTGGCGGCAGCCCGCGACAGTGACAGGTAGTCGAGGCCGACATCGAGCAGGAACCCGAGCCGCGACTGGATCTCCTTCAGTACCTGACCGGCGATGGCCTGCTCGCGATGGCCCAGTGTCAGCGCGTTGAGGAACTCGGCGCAGTCCGCGATGGACAGCTCCGCGACCTGCGCGATGGATTTGTCGCCGAACTCCCCCGCGGCCATGGTGACCGCCAGGATCTCGGGCTTGAGGCGCGTGCCGTTGCATTCCGGGCACGGGATGTCGCGCATGAAACCCTCGTAGCGTTCCTTCATCTGCTCCGAGTCGGTCTGCTCCATCCGGCGCTGCAGGAACGCCATCACGCCCTCGAAATCGGCGTAGTACGACCGGGTGCGGCCGTAACGGTTCTTGTAGCGGACGTGGACCTGGTGATCGGAGCCTTCCAGGATCGCCTTGCGCGCCTTGGCAGGCAGCTTCTTCCACGGGGTGTCGATGTCGAAACCGAGTTGATCCCCCAGCCCGGACAGCATCCGGGTGAAGTACTCGGCGCTCTGGCCGATGGCCCACGGCGCGATGGCCCCGCCGGCCAGCGTCAGCTCCGGGTCGGGCACGACCAGTTCGGGGTCGACCTCTTTGCGGATACCCAGGCCCGTGCACTCGGGGCAGGCACCGTAGGGCGAGTTGAACGAGAACGACCGTGGTTCAAGATCATCCACGGCCAGCGGGTGGCCGTTAGGGCAAGCCAGCTTCTCGGAGAAGCGTTGTTCCCGGTGCGGGTGGTCGTCATCGCGGTCGACGAACTCGAGCACCACGATGCCGTCGGCGAGGTTCAGCGCCGTCTCCACCGAATCGGTGAGCCGCTGCTTGGAGCTGGCCTTGACCGTCAACCGGTCGACCACCACCTCGATATCGTGCTTTTCCTGCTTCTTCAGCTTGGGCGGGTCGGTCAGCGGATGCACCACGCCGTCCACCCGCACACGGCTGTAGCCCTGGGTGTTGAGCTTCTCGAACAGGTCGACGAACTCACCCTTGCGGGTGCGGACCACGGGCGCCAGCACCTGGAACCGCAGGCCCTCGTCCATGGCCAGCACCTGGTCGACGATCTGCTGCGGGGTCTGCCGGGCGATGCGCTCACCACACACCGGGCAGTGCGGGGTGCCCGCGCGGGCGTACAGCAGGCGCAGATAGTCGTACACCTCGGTGATGGTGCCCACGGTCGACCGCGGGTTGCGGTTGGTCGACTTCTGATCGATGGACACCGCAGGCGACAGGCCCTCGATGAAGTCGACGTCGGGCTTGTCCATCTGCCCGAGGAACTGCCGGGCGTAGGCCGACAGCGACTCGACATAACGGCGCTGCCCTTCGGCGAAGATCGTGTCGAAGGCCAGCGAGGACTTCCCGGACCCGGACAGGCCGGTGAACACGATCAGCGCATCGCGCGGCAGATCGAGGTCGACTCCTCGCAGATTGTGCTCGCGGGCACCCTTGACGATAAGGCGGTCAGCCACGCGTTTCCTTTCCAACGACAGACTTCACGCCCATGCTATGTGCGGCCACCGACAAGCCCGATACGGTGGCGCTATGACCAGCCCTCACATCGCGGTTGACGATACGTACACCGGTCACCAGGAACCCGGGACCGCCGCCCGGCGCACCCTGCCGAACGCCTCGATCATCAAGGTGTCGGTCGGACCCATGGACAACAACGCCTACCTGGTGACCTGCACATCCACCGGTGACACCCTGCTCATCGATGCCGCCAACGACGCCGAGGTCCTGCTGGACCTGATCAAGCAGCACGCGCCCAAGCTGTCGCTGATCGTCACCAGTCACCAGCATTTCGACCACTGGCAGGCGCTGGAAGCTGTGGCAGAGGTCACCGGGGCACCCACGGCCGCGCACGCACTCGACGCCGAACCTCTGCCGGTCACCCCGGACCGGATCCTGGCCGACGGGGACACCGTGCAGATCGGTGATCTGACCTTCGATGTGATCCACCTACAGGGCCACACCGAGGGATCGGTCGCGCTGGCGCTCAAGTCCCCGGATGGAGTGACCCACCTGTTCACCGGCGACTGCCTGTTTCCGGGGGGTGTGGGCAAAACCTGGCAACCCGGCGATTTCGAACGGCTGCTGGGCGATGTGAGCGCCAAGGTGTTCGAGGTCTACGACGATCGGACCGTCGTATACCCCGGCCACGGCGATGACACCACGCTCGGCGCCGAACGTCCGCACCTCGGAGAGTGGCGCGAGCGCGGTTGGTAGACAGTCGGCCGGTGCGGGCTCAGCTGGTGTGGACGATGAGCACGTCGGTCTTCGACCGGCGCGCCACGTTCGCAGGCACCGAGCCCAGCAGGCGACCCGCAATGGTGCTCAGGCCCACGTTGCCGACCACCAGAAGATCCGCCTTGACGTCCTCGGCCAGCTCCACGAGCGCATCGACCGGAGCGCCGACAACCGGCCGCTCCTCGATGTCGGTGGCGCCGGCAGCCTTCGCACGGTCGGTCGCCTCGCGCAGGATCGCGTAGATCGGCGCATTGCCGGCCATCTTGTAGCCCTCGTCCTTGAGCACATCAGCGGCACGCTGATCTTCGCTCTGGGGGAAGTAGGCGGTCGCCACGATCAGCTTGGCATTCGAGCCGGCGGCAATCTGACCGGCGCGGTCGACTGCACGCAACGACGAATCAGATCCGTCCGTGCCGACCACCACGGTTCGATACGCGCTCATCAATACCCTCCCACTGTCAGTTGCAACGCCACCCGAGACAGTAACCCGTCGTCCGCTGACCAGGGGGGCGAATCACGACACCCACTCGGACAGCCGACAACTGAACCCATTTTTCGGTCCCGGAACGGCGTATCGGCCCTGATGTTAACCCTCGGAGCCACAAAATCGGTGCTGACCGTGACGTAGTCGACGCAGAGCGAATCCGGGTTGTCGCCAGGACGATTCACCGCCGTAGTGATCCAGCTCATCTATCCGTGCGCCGGTCGACACGGCGGGCAACAGCTGGGCAATAGCACTGTCGGAGAGAGCGAGTCGGAGCTCTCAGGTTAATCTTTGGCATCGGTTGAGGGGGTGGCACGGTCGCTGACGTGGATCTATCGCTGAATGAGCGCGCCGATGGCGCGGACCGGCGCGTCGATCGAGAAAGCCGACTCGACGCTCTGGCGGTGGCCGCGTTCGCCATTGTGCTGAGCGCAGCGGGGGCCGCCCGGCCCTCACTGTGGTTCGACGAGGCCGCCACCATATCGGCGGCCACCCGATCGGTTTCCCAGCTCTGGGACCTGATCGGCCACATCGACGCCGTCCACGGCCTGTACTACCTCGGCATGCACGGCTGGTTCGCCGTTTTCCCGGCGACCGAGTTCTGGTCCCGGTTCTCCAGCTGCCTCGCCGTCGGAGGTGCCGCAGGCGGAGTGGTCGTACTCGGCCGGCAGTTCAGCAGTCGGACGGTATCGGTCTGTGCGGGAGTTCTTTTCGCGATCCTGCCGAGGATCACCTGGGCCGGTATCGAGGCCCGTTCCTATTCGTGGTCGACGTTGGCGGCGGTATGGCTGACCGTTCTTCTCGTCGCCGCGATCCGGCGCGACCGCACCGCGCTGTGGGTGTCATACGGTGCGCTACTGGTGGTTTCGACCGTGCTGAACATCTTCGTGGTGCTGATGGTGATTCCGCACGCCCTGGCCGTCGCGATGCTCTGCGACCGCCGCCGCACCCGGGCAGGATGGGCTGCGGTCACCACGGCCGCCGTCCTCATCGTGGTTCCCTTCATCTCGTGGTGCCGTTCGCAGAGCTTCCAGGTGGGCTGGATCTCACCGCTGAGCCTGCGCACAGTGGCCGAAGTCGCCATGGAGCAGTACTTCGACCACAGCCTGAGCTTCGCGCTGCTGGCGGCCGCGGTGCTCATCGCACCCCTGTTGGTGAAACGGCTACGGCCGACCGATGACGGCACGCGGCGGCTCGCCCTCCTCGCCGCGGCGTGGGTGGCCGCGCCGACCGCCGTACTCTTGGTGTATTCGGCTGTTTCCCAACCGCTTTACTACCCGCGCTACCTCTGTTTCACCACACCGGCAATGGCGCTGCTGCTCGCGGTCTGTGTGGTCGCGGTGGCCCGCAGCCGGGAGTGGATCACCGCGGCCTTGGCGGTGTTCGCATTGGCCGCGACGCCGAACTACATCACGGTGCAACGCGGTCCGTACGCCAAGGAAGGCATGGATTTCAGCCAGGTCGCTGACGTCATCTCGGCGCACTCCTCCCCCGGCGACTGCGTGATCTTCGACAACACCACCTCGTGGAAGCCGGGCCCCATCCGGCCCATCACCGCCGCCCGTCCGGGCGCGTACGCCCACCTTGTCGACCCCGGTCGCGGCACGCAGGCGCCACAACGGAATCGGTTGTGGGACCAGCATCTCGGCATCTGGGGCGTCGCCGACCAGGTGCGCCGATGCACAGTCTTGTGGACGGTGTCCGAACGGGACCCTTCGGTGCCGAACCGGCAGAGCGCCCCACACCTTCAGCCCGGGCCCCGGTTGGACCGCGCCCCGGCCTATCAAGTACCCGAAAGCATGGGCTTCCACATCGTCGAACGCTGGCAGTTCAACTTCGCCCAGGTGGTCAAATCGACCCGGTGAATCAGTCGCGGCGCGCGCGACCGAAGTACACCTCCTGGGTCGCCGAGCAGGCGAGTTCACCTGACCGGTTGTAGACGGTGGCACTGGCCAGGCCGCGCCCGTTGATGCCACTGGGCGAAACCTGGTCGGACAGAACCCAATCCGTCAGATCGGCCCGGCGGTGGAACCAGATGGCGAGGTCGATCAAGGCCGAGAAGACGGTGACCTGGGTGGCACGCCGCATCGTCACCGTGGTGTCCAGCAACGCGGTGCCCGAAAAGTACGTCAGCAGACAGCTGTTGATGATCGGATCGTCGGTGACGGGTGCGGCAGGGCGCCACCACATCCGGGTGCGCTCCGGCGGTTCCGGCAGGTCGATCGCCAGCCGCGGAGGCGGGTCGATGTAACGCCGCTCGATCCACTGCGGGCGCACCCAGTATCCGCCGGCCTCATCGGCGAACGCCCGCAATTGCTCCTCCACCGGGGGCAGGGTCTCGGGGTCCGGCACCGCGGGCCTGTCTTGCTGGTAGTCCGCGGCGTCCATGGGGACGCTGAACGAGACGAGCGCTTCCAGCAACACCTCGTCGCCCTGACGGCCGATGACCCGGCGGGTGGACAGCGAACCGCCGTCGCGCAGTTTGTTCACCTCCATCTGCACCGGGTACCTGGCATCACCGGCCCGCAGCAGGTAAACGTGCAGGCTGTGTGGCAATCTGCCGTCGACGGTGCGACTGGCCGCCATGAGAGCCTGGGCAGCGATATGTCCGCCCACGATGTGATGGCTGGGGTTGTCCCGCTGCTCGGCGACGAAAATGCCGTCACCGGACTCCGCCAGTTCGAGCGTGGACAGGACGTCGGCAAGAGGCAGCATGGGCACCGCAGCATTATTCGATGCGGTTGCCCGGTCTTCGCAGCGGGGTATCAGATGGCATCATTCACCGGCAGCCAGTGCTGCACTACATGGGTCAGACGCAGTCGCAGAGCGAGGCAACACGCCGGTTACCTCACAAGGACGCTTTGAATCGAGCGAGCAACTCAACTTCAAAAGGATGAAGATGAGGATCGGCTGCTACATCAATTTCTTTCAGCGCCGCAAGCATCGCATCAAATGTCTCCGGGCGCGATTTCTGGGACAGAAGCCGTCGCGTGACTTCAGCTGGTAAGCCATACTCTTCCACGGCCAACAAGAACGGCCATGTAAACCCTGATTCTACGCGGGCAGCGTAAGGTTGATAATTGCACGGCTCGAAGCCATTCCGCACCAATACCTCGCGCGCTATTCGATCAACTACTCCGATCAGTGTCGGCAAATTATGACTAAGCCAAAACCTACAAAAGTCAAACGCCAGCTCAATCCTGTCATCAACCGTTTCATTTGGGCGCCACCATTCCCTGTCCGACCCGGTAAAGGCCTGCACGATGGAGAACATGACTCCGTCTGCCAAAGCGGCCTGACTGGCATAATAAGTCAATTGCCGCGCAGATGTGGCACCATGACCGGTGTGGCCCGAAGGCGCCAAAAACTCCCAGATAAGGTCGATTAGTTGACTTACCTGCTCGTACGAAGGATAGGGGGTCGACCAGCCGAGTTCAGCCTGATCTGACCTCGACCAGAGCGACAGATTTTCAGCCAGTGCCAGTTGCATATGGGGATCAATTCCCACATTTGCCCTGAGGACCGATTCGTCCAAAAGATCCTGGCTTAGGATTTCCGCCAAACGATTGTTACTACTATCCGTCCTGTCATTTTCATCAACAGAGATTAGTAACGAGTCGGGAGCGAGATCACTTTGACTCAGCCCCGGAAAATCGATATTAGGCAGTGAACCGGCCGGCTCTGAATGGAAGAGGTGGACTGTGCCCACGAAATGTTTGAACATTCTTCCAGCGCGGCCTCGTATGTTTGAGAACGTGAAATAATCGTACGCGCGTCTCGCGATATTTTTGTCTACGATTATCACACGCTTCGCACGAGTATTAACGCCTTCAATCAGTGAGTTTGTACAGATAAGTATGTTCAAGCCACCGTCGTTGAAGGCTTCGACCATATATTGCGAGAGCCAGCGAGGCAGGCGCCCATGGTGCAAACCGACTCCAATTTCGAGAGCATCCGGCAAGGACCAATCGAAAGAATAATTTGCTCTCAGCCAATCTGCAGCACGCCCGAGTTCGGCATTAGTGTGTTTCGCGCGCATATCTTCAACTATCCACGAAAGAATCTTCCGCGCGCGGGCAGGACTCTGACAGTAAATCAGCGTCGGGTCACTCGATTCAGAGAGTATCTGAGCCAGAAGCTCTCTGCGCTCCTCATCGTTAGTAGGTCGATGGCGGATCGTATCGGCCGCGACCGTGGAGTAGTCAGTACGGAAGAAAGCGGCTTGAACTTCGTTAGGCAATAGGCTGTCAACAGCGCTGATACTGGGTCCAGCCATGTAATACTGCGCCCCGGATGACATGAGCTTGAGGAGTGCCTGGTTCAAAAGGCTGGCGCGCGCGTTAAGGCGTACATGCCCCCTCGAGCCTTCAGTTTCCGCCAACTTGTAAAACTCGTCTATAAAGAAGAAGTCGATCCTCGGCATTTCTTCCATAGCTAAGAACCGCTCTTGCGTCATCACAAATAAGTTCTTGCTCGCGAAACTCTGACCAGGATGAGTCACGAGTTTATAGCTGCGGAATCGGCTCAGCCGGCGCCGAGTCTCGTCAATAAGGGCAATGGTCGGCACTATCAAGACAATATTGTCATAGCTGAGCGTAGAAATCAGAGAGTCTACTATCAAACTCTTGCCAAAACTTGTAGGGGCGGAGAGGATTACATTCTCTCCATTTCGCAACCGCTGATATATTTGAGCTTGAACTCGATGAAAGACGACGTCACCCATGGCTTCAGGACGATGCATTTCGAACGCCACTAAGTCGCGAAAGGGAATCTCAGTAGCATCATCCGTACCGTTGTATTCGCTCACCAGGTATGGAAAAAGGCCGTGCTCCCTTGCGAGCGCCCACAAAAGCTCGCGGTGCTGCCCGAAGTCCGCCGCCCTGTCAAGGGCGCGGATGACCAAGTCGGTCGCAGATGAATTCGACTGATTCTCGTTGGAATATGCGGCAATCTCGGCAAGCAGGTCGAATTGATTTCCGATTGCGCCCCGCAACCGCTGAACTAAGGCTTCGTAACCGCTTGCCACGCCTTAAGCCTTTCATCGAACCTGGCCAATAAATCCCTCTTTGTAGCCATTGGAAGCAGAATCAGGTGGACCCTGATCGTACGAGGTAGTTCAATCCTTCCCATCCTCCCCAGAAAAGACTCCCACTTTAACGATAGTTCTTGCCTTACGGCATCAATATATTCTGCCGTCCACGCATTGTGACTCTGTGTTACTTCACTGTCAAATGTAATAAATACCGGAATCACAACTCGCTTGAACACAGAATCGAGACTTATCGTTCGATTGAGAAGCTTCTTGACTGCTTGCTCATGCTTCCAGTCCTGCGGTATCTTATCGACAATCGCCGCGAACTCACTGCGCAGGTAATCTGCCTCCAAGTGCTCTTTGAGGCCACTCATGACCGCATACATTGCGTCCGAGCTGTCAACGTAAAACTTCGACTCTCCTAACCAAAGTTGGAACTCCAACTCGTCATCGCTATTCTCCACGATGTGGACCGCGTCGAACCCCTTGACGGTATCGTTTGCCGCGTCCTTGAAATACAATCGCGAAATTAACTTCTCGCTCAGCATAAATCGACGCAAGATAATGTGAAGTAGAAGTTCTCCAATTTCACCGCGGTTCTCGTAGTCAGTCGTTGAATAAATCCGACTTAAGGCTTTCCCTAGCATGTCGACGGCGTTGGCCCGACCCAAGCCCTGCAGTTCCGATGGCGTGAGAATCCAGTCCAGAGCCCACTGAACAAGATCATATGACAGCTGAGAGCTACGCCAAGCACCGTCTTCAAATCCTGCACAAACCCCGAGTAGAGCGACGGATTCGTGAGGCTCTTCGATGACAATTTCAAGAATGCACTCCGGAAGCACCTCGGTCGCTTCTGTCAACGCAGTCCCCCCTTAGAGGACCTCCGCCAGTCGTGCGCGGCCACAAATCCTCTGCCCAGACAAACTCATACACCTGCTAAGCGAGAAAGTATGGCACCTGCTCAGCTGAGTCAGGCATTTGACCTCGTGTTTGCACGAGAGGCGTCTGGCGCCGACACCTGTCCAGTACGGTCTCCGCTTTGCTGAGGCAGGCAGCGGCATCGCGGGGAATGAACATGCAGCCGGACGATGGTCGATTGTGCCCGCAAGCAATCGGCAGACTGAATCACGCAAGTAGTGCACTGGCCTGGACTTTCATGCCCCAAGCCAGTGCCCACTGCAAAATACCGACAATGGCACTTCGAGCGAGTGACGGGATTCGAACCCGTGTAAACGGCTTTGCAGGCCGGTGCCTGACCACTCAGCCACACCCGCGTCGATTGGTTACTGTGCCAGGCACTGAGACGCGGGGCGATAGTTTCGATCGCAATGATCACTATCTGTCGGCATCCCCTACCGGCCTGCCGACCACTGCCCCGCCCTGGGGCCACCCGGCCGGCGAGTCCTCCCACGGTTCCTGCCGCCCGTATGGGGTGAGATCCAGGAACGGGTAGCCCACCGCGCTGTGGTCCAGACCACGGGCGAAGGTCGAGTACGTATGGAAGACCTCGTCGCCGCGGCGCAGAAAGACACTGGCGCCCGGCCAGTCGCCCCGGAGGTCTTCGTCTGCGAAGCCGGCCTCCTGGAGCTCGGCGACGGACATGTAGTTGTACTCGATCGGCGCCCGGGCCGGGTCGAGTGTCACGTGGAAGTCGTAGGTGAAATCGCCATCGCGCGACGAGTACCACGGGAATGTCCAGCCGTGGGCGTCCCGGTACGCCGCGATGCTGGCATATGGTGCCCGGGAAACGCAGGCGAACGTGACGTCCTTGCCGTGCAACAGTTCTCGGTCCTGTGCGGTGAAGGTGAGATCAGCCGCGGCGGTGCAACTGGGACAGCCCTGGTCGATCGCGTCGATCCACATGAAGTGGTGGATGTAGAGCTGGCTGCGCCCCTCGAACATGTCGACGAGTCGCACTTCACCGTCGGGTCCTTCGAACGTGTAGTCCTTCTCCACCCTGACCATAGGTAACCGGCGGCGTTGGGCGTTGACGGCGTCGCGCAGGTGGGTCACCTCACGCTCGGCCGCCAGTAGTTTCGTGCGGGCCTCGAGCCACTCGTCCCGAGTGACAACGTCTGGGTAGGCATTGAGTGTCAGTGGCATCGAATCACTCCTCGAATTGGTCGTATAGGAGTGAGACCCGTGCCGTCGGGAAAACTCATCGCAGGTATTGGCGGGCACCGCGGCCGGACCGGAAGGAGGCAACCGTGCCCACCACCGCCAGCACCGCGAATCCCGCGAACAGCCAACGTGCTGCGGCAGCATCTCCGGTATCGCCGAGGTTCACGACGACACCGGCCAAGCCCGCACCGAACGCCCCACAGATCAGTTGCACGGTGTTGATCGCGGCTGCGGCGGCCGGGCCTTCACCCGGATCGTTCACACTGCCCATGGCCCAGGCGGACAGATGGGGCCATGCGATACCGATGCCGACGCCGGTGATCAGGAGCGAGACTGCCCACGCGACCACTGCCCACGGCGCCATCCCGTCCCGGATCAACAACGCACCGCCGGCCAATCCGACCGCCATCACAATGGGCGCGAACGCCACGGTGCGCGTGATCGTCCGCCGGTTCTGCAGCGATGCACTGACGATCTCCCCCGCGGTCCACCCCACCGACAACACGGCTGCGAAGAATCCGGCCATCACCGGTGTCAGGTGTGCCAACCGTTGGCCGAACAGAGGCACGTACATGTCGACCATGGTGGCGGCCATCAACACGCCGAGGCTCAGGTATATCCATTTCAGCGGCCCCGGTCCGAATGCGCTGGGCGGCAAGACCGCTGCGGCGGCGCGACGGTCGACGAACAGGAATCCTGCGACCAGCGCCACCCCAACCCCGAGCAGCACAGCCATGGCTCGCCAATCATGCGGAATACCCGCCACACTCACCGCCATCGCGGCCGCACCCAGCAGTGTGAGGGACCACACCGGAATGCCGGGTGGCCGCTCCGAAACAGCGCCTTCGCGGCCCGGCAGCGCGATCGGCACCAACGCAGCCATCGCGACCGTCAGTACCACCAGCACACCGAAGGCCCAGCGCCAGTGTCCGAATTGCGCGAACAACCCACCCGTCGCGGGGCCGATCACCGTGCCGACACCCCACATCGCCGAAACCAAAGCAGATGCCTTGGTCCACAACACATTCGGCAGTGCGGTGTTGATCACGGCATAACCCAGCCCGGCCAGCAGACCGCCGGCGAACCCCTGCACTGTGCGCCCGGCGAGCAGCACCTCCATGCTCGGAGCCAACGCACATCCCAGACTTCCGGCGCCAAACACCGTGAGGCCCAAAAAGTATGCCCGCCGGGGCCCCAGCCGCAGCAGTGTCGAGTGGACCGTGGTGGCCGCGACGACCGACGCGACCAGGTACACCGTCGTCACCCACGCGTAGAACCGGTGGCCACCGATGTCGCCGACCGCACTGGGCAACAGGCTGACCGTCAGAAACTCGTTGGTGGCGTACAGCAGCACGCCGCCCGCCAGCACGGTGGACGCGCCCAGATACCGACCGCCCAGTAGTTGTCGCCAGGTCCCGCCGGCGGGCGTCACAGTGTGCGTCACATCGACGACGCTAGAAGCTGAACCGCTGTTGAGGTCAACATCGGCTCACTTCAAGCCGGCCGCGTCCATTCCGCGCAGTTCCTTCTTCAGGTCCTGGATCTCGTCGCGGATGCGCGCCGCGAGCTCGAACTGCAGATCGCGTGCGGCCGTCATCATCTGCTCAGTCAGATCCTTGATCAGATCAGCCAATTCGGCACGCGGCATGTTCGTCGTGTCGCGGCCTTCCACGATGCCGGCGCTGACCGACCGTCCCGGCTCGCCCTGGGCGCGCCGACCACGCGAGGCATTACGCCCCGAACCGCCAATCTCGACCGACTCGGTATCGTCGGCCTCGCGGTACACCTGGTCGAGGATGTCGGCGATCTTCTTCCGCAGCGGCTGCGGGTCGATGCCGTGAGCCTCGTTGTAGGCGATCTGCTTGGCCCGGCGACGTTCGGTCTCGTCGATCGCCTCACGCATCGAGTCGGTGATCTTGTCGGCGTACATGTGCACTTCGCCGGACACATTGCGGGCCGCGCGGCCGATGGTCTGGATCAGGCTGCGTGTCGAGCGCAGGAAGCCTTCCTTGTCGGCATCGAGAATCGCCACCAGCGACACCTCCGGAAGGTCCAGGCCCTCACGCAGCAGGTTGATACCGACCAGCACGTCGTACTCGCCGAGCCGCAGCTGCCGCAGCAACTCGACACGGCGCAGCGTGTCGACCTCTGAATGCAGGTACCGGACCTTGATGCCGAGCTCCAGCAGGTAGTCGGTGAGGTCCTCTGCCATCTTCTTGGTCAGCGTCGTGACCAACACGCGCTCGTCGCGCTCCGTGCGGGCCCGGATCTCCCCGATCAGGTCGTCGATCTGGCCCTTCGTGGGCTTGACCACCACCTGCGGGTCGACCAGACCGGTCGGGCGGATCACCTGCTCGACGAACTCGCCGCCGGCCTGACTGATCTCGTACGCGCCCGGGGTCGCCGACAGGTAGACCGTCTGCCCGATCCGGTCGGCGAATTCCTCCCAGGTCAGGGGCCGGTTGTCAACGGCCGAGGGCAGCCGGAAACCGAAATCCACCAGGTTGCGCTTGCGCGACATGTCCCCCTCGTACATGCCGCCGATCTGCGGCACCGTGACATGCGATTCGTCGATGACGAGCAGGAAATCCTCCGGGAAGTAATCCAGCAGGGTCGCCGGAGCCGACCCTGCGGGCCGGCCGTCGATGTGGCGTGAGTAGTTCTCGATGCCCGAGCAGAACCCGACCTGCTTCATCATCTCGACGTCGTAGTTGGTGCGCATCCGCAGCCGCTGGGCCTCCAGCAGCTTGCCCTGCCCCTCCAGCTCGGCCAGCCGCGCCTCGAGCTCGGCCTCGATGGTGGAGATCGCATGCGCCATCCGTTCCGGCCCCGCCACATAGTGGGTGGCCGGGAAGATCCGCAGCGAGTCGACCTTCCGGACGATGTCGCCGGTCAGTGGATGCAGGTAGTACAGCGCCTCGATCTCGTCGCCGAAGAACTCGATGCGCACCGCGAGCTCCTCGTAGGACGGGATGATCTCGACGGTGTCACCGCGCACCCGGAACGAGCCGCGAGTGAACGCCATGTCGTTGCGGGTGTATTGAACGTCGACCAACAGCCGCAGCAGCCCGTCGCGTGGCACCTCCTGACCGACCTCCAGCTCCACCGAACGGTCGAGGTAAGACTGCGGGGTGCCCAGGCCGTAGATGCACGACACCGAGGCCACCACGACCACATCGCGCCGGGACAGCAGGCTCGAGGTCGCCGAGTGCCGCAACCGCTCGACGTCGTCGTTGATCGAGCTGTCCTTCTCGATATAGGTGTCCGTCTGGGCGATGTACGCCTCGGGCTGGTAGTAGTCGTAGTACGAAACGAAGTACTCGACGGCGTTGTGCGGCAACATCTCCCGCAACTCATTGGCCAGCTGGGCGGCCAGCGTCTTGTTCGGCGCCATCACCAGGGTGGGCCGCTGCAGCCGCTCGATCAGCCACGCGGTGGTGGCCGACTTTCCGGTGCCGGTGGCGCCGAGCAGCACCACGTCGCGCTCGCCGGCCCTGATCCGGCGCTCCAGCTCATCGATCGCAGCCGGCTGGTCACCGGCAGGGTCATAGTCACTGACCACCTCGAACCGCGCACCGGTCCGGACCAGACCGTCTACGGCGTCGACAGCAGATCGGTACTCCGAATGCGCGAGCACGGGGTGTTCGGTCGCGAAGGCCATGCTCACCAGCGTAGAACTGCGCACCGACAACTTCCGATCGGTGCTGTTTCCGCGGCCCCCTCCCCGCGTTAGGCTTGGCCCATCCACCCGCCCAAACACGAGACATTCGACCTGGTCGCCCGCACGAACACCGATCCCAAGGGCATCGTGCGGGCGGTTGACGTCTACACGGTCGAACCCTGGGGCCTGTACATGGCCCGGCCGACGCCCGGTCGGGCGCAATTCCACTACCTGGAATCGTGGCTGCTCCCGTCCCTCGGGCTGCGAGCCAGCGTGTTCCATTTCAACCCCGGCCACGAACGCGACCAGGACTTCTACCTCGACATCGGCCAGTACACCGCCGGCCCCACCACGTGGCATTCCGAGGACCACTACCTGGACCTGGTGATCCGCAGCGGAAGGGGCGTCGAACTGTGCGATGTCGACGAGCTGCTCACCGCGGTGAGGCACGGACTGCTGAGCCCTGAGGTCGGCGAGCAGGCGGTGCAAACCGCGGCAGCCGCCATCGAGGGCCTCGCGAGCTGCGGCTATCAGCTCGATCAGTGGCTGTCCGGCAACGGAATGGCCCTCACGTGGAGAGGCGCGTAAGGTCGGGTTTTATGAGTTCAGCTAAGTACGCATGGGGAGCCCTCCCCGCGGTGGCAGGACTGCTCACCGGCGCGCTGTTGATTCCCATTCCGGCACAGGCCGATCCGGAGGCTCCGCCTCAGGTCGAACCGCTGCCCGAACAGCAACTTCACAACGTCACCTACCGGGCCCGGATCGACGGGGTGTCGCGCAACGCGACCATCGCCTACAAGATCGACGACGACAACATCAACACCGCCGACCCTTCGATGCTGCCGGGCCGGGTCTTCGAGGCCACCGGTGTGGTGTCGAATCCGGAGACCGCAGGCATGGCGGTACGTATCGACTGGCCGTACTCGGCGAACCTGCACTGCGAGATCCTGGTGGACGACCAGATCATCGCCCAGGCCGACACCTTCGTCGGCCCGCGCCTGACCCGGCCCAAGGATGATCCCAACTACGGCAGCCTGCCCTGCGGCGCCCCGCTGAGCGCCCCGGTACCGGGCAACGCCGTTGACACGCCGGCCGTCGACGCTTCGGCCGTCGACTCAGCGCCCGCCGCGCTGCCCCCCGCCGATTCCGCTGCACCGCCCGAGGCACCCACGCCACCGGCGGCCTAGCCGTCACCGTTTCAGCCAGGACTCCACCGTGTGCCGGGTGTCGTTGATGTGAGCGGCCATCTGCGCAGCCGCCAGCTCCGGATCACGGTTCTCGATCGCTTCGAGGATCGACTCGTGGTAGTCGTTGGCGTTGGGCTCCAAGCGTCCGAACATCGCCCCCACCGGTAGCCACATCCGCCGGCGGGCGTCGGCGACGGCCTCCAACAGGCGGTCGTTCTGCGCGGCCTGCGCGATGCCGAGGTGAAACGCCGAGTCGAGCGTCTGGAAGTCCGTGGTGTGCCGCGCGGACTGCTCGTTCATCCCGGTCTGCAGCGCGGACTCCATGCCTTTGAGCAGCTTGCGCAGTTCGGTCACGTCGGTGGCGCGACGGCGCTCGGCTGCCAGCCGGGTGGCCCCGGTTTCGACGATGACGCGGTAGTCGAAGGCGTCGCGGACCTCCCGCTTGTTGCGACGCAACTCCCGGCGCATCTGGGCCGGATCGTACTGCGGTGCCTGCACGGTGAACCCGCCGCCACGACCGCGTCGTACCGTGATCAACCCTTCCCGTTCCAGTACCGCGACGGCGGCGCGCACGGTGGTTCGAGACACATTGAGCATGTCGGAGAGCTCGCGCTCGGTGGGCAGCCGGTCGCCGGGCCGGAACTGGCCGAGTTCCAAGGCCCGCCGCATCTGGTCGACCACCAGCTCATGGGCGGCGATCTGGCGAACCGGAACCAATGTCGGCTTGGCTGTTGGCATGCGTCCCCCCTTCGGACGCACCAAACGCTACCGCACGGTACTGCTTGGCGGACCAAACCCTTGACCGTTGGGCCCTTGAGCGCGAAAGTGCTGCGGCCCAATGATTTAAGGCTGCCAGCCCGTTGCCTCCGCCCACTCCCGGGCGCGCCGGTAGGCGTTCAGGAACCACGGCTCCTTGGCCACCGCGTAGTCGGGTGTGGCCAAGGCGGCACGCTTGGCCGCCAGGTAATCGGCCTGGACCCCCGGGTTGGCCCGCAACCAGTCGACGAACATCAGCGCGAACCGCTGGTTGGGCCGGCCGTCCACCCGGATGTGCACGTTGGTGGGCCGACCCGGATCCGCCGAGGCGTGGAAACGCTTGTGCCACAACGCTGGATCATCACTGTGCGGGGTGTCGGTCGTGATGTCCGGCACCACGGGGTAGCCGGCCGTCAACAGCGCCTCGGCGAGGTCGTCCGCGACCGCCAGCGACTCGACCGTCACCTGCACGTCGATGACGTCCTTGGCATCCATCCCGGGCACTGCCGTCGAACCGATGTGGTCGATGCGGAGCGCGCGGTGGCCGCATGCGGTGTTGAGCCGGGCCACGATCCGGCGGGCCTGGTCTGGCCACGACGGGTCATACGGCACCACATCGGGCCGGCGGTGGGCCGGCTGCCGAATCTTGAGATTGTGCGCGAACGGCAGGATCCGCTCGTGCCAGAGGGCGCGAGCCTGTTCGACGACGGCGCCCGGGCTACCCGAGTTGTCCAGCCACACATCGGCCACGGCGCGACGCTGCTCCTCGGTGGCCTGTGCGGCGATGCGGGCGCGGGCGTCCTCCTCGGTGAAGCCGCGGTACTCGATCAGTCGCTTGACGCGTAACTCCGGATCCGCGTTCACCACGATGACCAACGGGAACATCGGCGCCATCTGGGATTCCACCAACAGCGGGATGTCCTCGACCACCACGGCATCTTCGTGCGCCGCCGAGATGAGCTCCGACCGGCGGTGCGCCACCAGCGGATGCACGATGCCGTTCAAGGTGGCGCGCTTCTCGTCGTCGCTGAAGGCGACCGCAGCCAGGGCCGGACGGTTCAACGCGCCCTCGGGCAGCAGGATCCCGTCGCCGAACGCCTCGACCAGCTTGGCCAGCCCCTCGGTTCCGGGTTCGACCACCTCACGGGCGATGACGTCGCCGTCGACGATGATGCCGCCGAGATCGCTGAATGTCGCCGACACTGTTGACTTTCCGGCGCCGATACCGCCGGTTAACCCGATACGAAGCACGCCCCACAGTCTGTCAGGGCGCCGGAACGACGAACGCCCCGACCCAAAGGGCCGGGGCGTTCGTTGTCGTACTTGCTGTTACGCGTTGCCCGCGAGCTTCTCACGCAGGGCGGCCAGCTGTGCGTCGCTGGCCAGCGTGCCACCGGTCGACTCCTCCGACCGCGAGGACCCGTTGGACACCGGACGGGCAGCTTCCTCGGCCTCGGCCGCGGCGAACTTCTCCATCTGGGTGGTGTGCATCTTGTGCCGGCGCTCGGCCTCGGCGTAGCGGGCCTCCCACTCCTCCCGCTGCTTGTCGAAGCCTTCGAGCCATTCGTTGGTCTCGGCGTCGAAGCCCTCGGGGAAGATGTAGTTGCCCTGCTCGTCGTAGCTGTCGGCCATGCCGTACTTCGACGGGTCGAACTCCTCGGTGTAGTCCTCGTTGGCCTGCTTGAGGCTCAGCGAGATCCGGCGACGCTCCAGGTCGATGTCGATGACCTTGACCATCGCGTCGTCGCCGACGGTGACCACCTGGTCCGGGACCTCGACATGGCGCTCGGACAGCTCCGAGATGTGCACCAGACCTTCGATGCCCTCCTCGACGCGGACGAACGCACCGAACGGCACCAGCTTGGTGACCTTGCCCGGCACGATCTGGCCGATCGCGTGGGTGCGGGCGAAGTGGCGCCACGGATCTTCCTGAGTCGCCTTGAGCGACAGCGAAACCCGCTCGCGATCCATGTCGACGTCGAGCACCTCGACGGTGACCTCGTCGCCCACCTGAACCACCTCGGACGGGTGATCGATGTGCTTCCAGGACAGCTCGGACACGTGGACCAGGCCGTCGACGCCGCCGAGATCGACGAACGCGCCGAAGTTGACGATCGAGGAGACGACACCCTTGCGGATGGCGCCCTTCTGCAGCTGGTTGAGGAACTCGCTGCGCACCTCGGACTGGGTCTGCTCCAGCCAGGCGCGGCGGCTCAGCACCACGTTGTTGCGGTTCTTGTCCAGCTCGATGATCTTGGCCTCGATCTCCTTGCCGATGTACGGCTGCAGATCGCGGACACGACGCATCTCGACCAGCGATGCGGGCAGGAAGCCGCGCAGGCCGATGTCGAGGATCAGGCCGCCCTTGACGACCTCGATGACGGTGCCCTTGACGGCCTCGTCCTTCTCCTTGAGTTCCTCGATGGTGCCCCAGGCACGCTCGTACTGAGCGCGCTTCTTGGACAGGATCAGGCGGCCTTCCTTGTCCTCCTTGGTGAGAACGAGGGCCTCGACCTCATCGCCCACGGAAACGACCTCGTTGGGGTCGACATCGTGCTTGATGGAGAGTTCGCGAGAAGGAATGACACCTTCGGTCTTGTAGCCGATGTCGAGCAGAACCTCATCGCGGTCCACCTTGACGATGGTCCCTTCGACGATGTCGCCATCGTTGAAGTACTTGATGGTCTTGTCGATCGCGGCGAGAAAGTCCTCAGCCGAGCCAATGTCGTTGATGGCTACTTGCGGCGAGGTGATGGAGGGACTTGGCATGTGGTGGGTTGCTCCGGACAGGTTTACTCGTAGGGACAGTTATATTGCGATAGTGCGGTCGTGCTCATCCGTGGGCCGAAAAACTGTGCACACAGATACGTAACGAGGGTACTCGACCAGGCACACGCAGGACAAACCGCCTCCCTCGGCAGACACGCCCGGGGCCCGCCGATCCGTCGGCCGAATTTGTGCCGGGAATCGAGGCGGCCCGCGGCTACGCTCTGCGGGTGGCGTACTACCCGACCCCCGGCCCGGCCCATCGGCAGTGGTTTCCGGTCACCGCTCCCATGCCCAGGCCGGTCCGCAAGGTCGGTGCCCCGCTGGCCGCGATTATCGCCTGCGGCGTCGTCACCGGGGTGTTGATACTGCTGTTCACCGCACTCAACCCGGTCGGCGCCATCATCGGCTTCACGCTGTCCAGCATCGTGATGACCGGGGCCGTATTCGCCTACCTGTGGCTGGACCGTTGGGAGCCCGAACCTCCGCGATTGCTGCTGCTGGCCTTCGGCTGGGGCGCAGCGGTGGCGATCGTCCTGTCGCTCGTGCTGAGCCTGTTCACCGATGCGCTGCTGGCACCAGGGGTCGACTCGGCCGAATCGGCGCACAGCTTCGCCTCAGTGGCGATCCGGGCACCATTCATCGAAGAGGCCGCCAAAGGCCTGTTCCTGCTGATCATGATGACCGGGCGCCGCCGCAACGAGCTCAACTCGTTGACCGACTGCCTGGTGTACGCCGGCCTGGTCGGGCTCGGTTTCGCCTGGCTGGAAGACATCATGTACATCTCGAGCGCCGATTCACTGGCCGGATCGTTGCTCACCGCGGCGATGCGGCTCATCATGGCGCCGTTCGCTCACTCACTGTTCACCACGATGACCGCGATCGGGGTCTACCTCGCGCTGCAGCGGCGCAGCGGCATCGGCAAGACGCTGTGCATCCTGGGCGGCTACCTGGGCGCGGTGTTCATGCACGGCTTGTGGAACGGCTCGTCGCTGGTGGGCGCCGGAACCTACTTCATCGTGTACGCGGTCTGGATGGTGCCGATCTTCATCGCGATGGTCGTCGTCGCCGTCACCAGCCGGCGCCGGGAACAACGCGTGGTGGCCGCCAAACTTCCTGGCATGGTCGCCGCCGGGCTGATCACGCCCAACGAGGCCACCTGGCTCGGGTCGTTGAAGACCCGCCACGCCCTCGTCAAGCACGCCACGCAGGTCGGCGGGCGCGCCGCGGGCAAGTCCGTCGCGGCGTTCGCCGCCGCGGTCGTCGAACTGGCCTTCGTCCGCGACCGTATCGACCGCGGCTTCGGCGATGCGCAGGTGTACGCGCTGCAGCAGGAAGAGGTGTATTCGGTGACGGCCGCCCGGTCCGCCGCCCCGATCCTGCATTGGCTGGCCAACTACCAGGCAGCCCCTCCGCTGCCGAAGCCCTGGTGAGCCGGCCCTAGTGCGCCGCCGCGTCCCAACTGCGGCCGTAACCGACCGAAACCTCCAACGGCACATCCAACGGATAGGCGTTGCCCATGTGCTCGCGGACCAGGGCCTCCAACGTGTCGCGCTCGCCGTGGGCGACCTCGAACAACAGCTCGTCGTGCACCTGCAGCAGCATCCGTGACTGCAGCCCGGCGTCCTTGATCGCGGCGTCGACATTGATCATCGCGACCTTGATGATGTCGGCGGCGCTGCCCTGGATCGGCGCGTTGAGCGCGGCCCGCTCCGCCGCCTCGCGCACGTTGCGGTTGCTGCTGTCCAACTCGGGCAGGTAACGGCGGCGGCCCAGCACCGTCGAGGTGAATCCGTCCTTGCGGGCCTGGTCGACCACATCGCGCAGATAGTCGCGCACCCCGCCGAACCGGTCGAAGTACTGCTCCATCTGCACCTTTGCCTCTTCGGTGGAGATCTTGAGCTGGCTGGCCAGGCCGTAGGCACTCAACCCGTAGGCCAGGCCGTACGACATCGCCTTGACCCGGCGGCGCAGTTCGGGGGTCACCTCGTCGATCGGTACCGAGAAGGCCCGCGACGCCACGAACGAATGCAGGTCCTCACCGGTGTTGAACGCTTCGATGAGCCCTGCGTCCCTGGACAGGTGCGCCATGATCCGCATCTCGATCTGGCTGTAGTCGGCGGTCATCAGCTCGGCATAGGGACCGTCAGGGCCACCTCCGACGACAAACGCGTCGCGGATGCGCCGGCCCGCCTCGGTGCGGATCGGGATGTTCTGCAGGTTCGGCTCGGTGGAGGAAAGCCGGCCGGTCGCCGCGATGGTCTGGTTGAACGTGGTGTGAATCCGCCCGTCGGAGGCCACCGCGTTGAGCAGGCCGTCGACGGTGACCTTGAGCCGCGTGGCGTCGCGGTGCGCCAGCAGATGCTGCAGGAACGGATGCCCGGTCTTGTCGAACAGTGTTTGCAGCGCGTCGGCGTCGGTGGTGTAGCCGGTCTTGGTGCGCTTGGTCTTCGGCATTTCCAGCTCGTCGAACAGCACCGCCTGCAGCTGCTTGGGCGAGCCGAGGTTGATCTGCTTGCCGATCACGGCGTAGGCGGCCTCGGCGGCGTCGCGGATCTGATCGGCGAACTCGCTCTGCAGCTCCTGCAGCTTGTCCAGGTCGACGGCGATGCCGATGGACTCCATCTCGGCGAGGGCCCGCTGCACCGGCAGCTCCATCCGGCCCAGCAGCGACGAGGAGTCGATGCGGGCCAGCTCCTCGTCCAGCGCATCGGCGAGGTCGAGGACCGCGCAGGCCCGCAGGATCAGCGTCTGCACCGCCTGCTCGTCGACGCCGTCGGAGTCATCCAACAATGAAAGTTGTTGTTGCTCAGGAGATTCAGCGCGTAGCTCGCGACGCAGGTAACGCACCGCCAGATCATCGAGGGCGAAGCTGCGCTGCCCCGGCCGCACCAGGTACGCGGCCAGCGCGGTGTCGGAGGTGACCCCACGCAGCGTCCACCCCCGCCCGGCCAGATCATGCATGGCCAGCTTGGCCTCGTGCAGCGCCTTCGGCGGACCGGGATCGGCCAGCCAGCGCGCCAGCGCATCCTCGTCCTCCGGCGTCAGCGTGGCCGTGTCGATGTAGCGCCCGTCGCCGTCGGCCGCCACGATGGCCAGCGCCGTGGCGTCGGCGTCGTATGCCAGATGTGTGCCGACCACGGCGAGACCGAACCGGCTTCCCAGGCTGTGCTCGGCAAGCCATGCAGCGAGCTCACCCGGCTCCAACGCCCGGCCCCGCACGTCGAAACCGTGCTCGACCTCGGGCTCGGAGGCGACCAACGTCTCGAACAGCCGGTCGCGCAGAACGCGGAATTCCAGATCATCGAACAACCGGTGGATCTGGTCGCGATTCCAGGGTTGCATCCGCAGGGTGTCCGGCGTCTGCGGCAGCGGCACATCGCGGACCAGATCGGTGAGCTCACGGTTGAGCACCACGCTGGACAGGTTGGCCCGCAGCGAATCACCGACCTTGCCCTTGACCTTCTCGACGTTGTCGACCAGTGCCTGTAGGGAGCCGTATTCGGCGATCCACTTGGTCGCGGTCTTCTCCCCGACCCCGGGAATGCCCGGCAGGTTGTCGCTCGGGTCGCCACGCAGCGCCGCGAAGTCCGGGTACTGCGTGGGACTCAACCCGTACTTCTCCACCACCGCGTCCGGGGTGAAGCGGGTCAGCTCACTGACCCCCTTGCGCGGGTAGAGCACCGTGACGTTGTCGGTGACCAACTGCAGCGCGTCGCGGTCGCCGGTGACCACCAGCACCCGGTAGCCGTCCCGCTCGGCCTGGGTGGCCAGCGTGGCGATGATGTCGTCGGCTTCGAAGCCGGGTTCGGCCAGCGCAGTGATACCCAGCGCGCCGAGCACCTCTTTGGTGATGTCGATCTGGCCGCGGAACTCGTCGGGGGTCGCAGACCGGCCCTCCTTGTATTCCGGGTACTTCTCTTTGCGGAAGGTCTGGCGCGAGACGTCGAACGCGGCACCCACATGGCTGGGCTGCTCGTCACGCAGCAGGTTGATCAACATCGAGGTGAACCCGTAGACAGCGTTGGTGGTCAACCCGCCCTGGGTCTTGAAATTCTCGGCGGGCAACGCGTAGAACGCCCTGAAAGCCAGCGAATTGCCGTCGAGCAGCATCAATGTGGGCTTCTCGTCGGCAGTGGCGGTCTTGGCGTCTGTTGCGGTTGGGCTCACGGCCCTAACTCTATGCAGCGGTCCTGACAATGGAACCAACGCAGGCTCCCATTTGGACAACCCAGCCCGCCACGCCCGCCCGAGCGGATCAGAATCGACTGATGTCCGCACGCAGCGCTCCGGTGGACGCCGACGGGGCACTGCCCGGCGCATGGGTCGGCTCGTATCGCGCGCCGACCCCGGGACCGTGGCACCGATCACCGCCGAGCCCTGCGCCCCCGTGTCCGGTGAGATGCCAACGACTGCAACTTGACACACGCTTCGTGAACGCCGCGCGTCCGGCTGATGTCACCGACACGGGCAGCCCTAAACGACTGCGCGTGTAGGCCGTCGCATTCGGACTCTTCAAGACCGCGGGCTATCACCGACGCTTCCGGTGGGCGTTCACCTGCAGGCCGCGCTTGCCGCCCAGGACCCGGTGTCCCCGGGCCCAGAAAGTGCCGCGCAACTGGGCATCAATAGCTTGCTAGCCTAGGTTGCTAGCCGGACGGCAGTGCGAGATGCGGGGTACCGCGTTTCAGAAGGCGGCACCTGGTTTTCAGAAGGCGGCACCTGTTGGTATCGGGGGCTTCGGCAAGGGGGATTACGGCTGATGGACTATTCGGAGCCATCGAATCGCAGTGCGGGTTCTGCCAATGCGGGCGGGAGACCTGCAGGTCATATACCGGTCGATTCACAGTCGGAAAACCGCACTCAGCATCAGTGGGAACCCGCTGTCGGCGGTACACGTGCGCAGGCAGCCCCGGTCCAGCAGTCCAAGATCCCCTCCGCCCCCCAACCCGCGCGGGACCGAGCCGAAGGGCCACCGGTTCACCATTATGTCGAGGTTGCGAACAGTGTCGGCGACAAACGATCGCAGCCCAAAGCGATTCCACGGGACTTTCCGCCTGTCGTTTATTTGCCGTGCGCTGAAGCAGTGGACGATCCAAATGATGCACGGATCGACATGCGTGAGACTCGAGACGGAAGGACGGCACTTCTTGCATATTCGGCGCTTGACCGACTGTACGAATGCTGTGGCGACGATCAGGCCTGGATCGTGGTGCCGACCGCTGTCCTCTCCAATTTGCAAAATTTGCACCCGTTTCAAATGCTGATGCTCGACATTGAAATTCCTATCCAACAACGCCGAGGGCAAAAGTGACACTCTATATAGACCCCGATGCGCTCGATAAGGTATCTCAGTCCTTGTCGGGTACCAGCGCCGACCTCGACACGGCGAGTGCCTCGGCACCGAGGTCAGTTGACGGCGGATGGGGAACACCGGCGATTCTGGGGATTCTTTCACAGCTAACCGACAACGCCGGTCAGCTTGTCGTGGCAGTCAAAGCAGTAGCGGGTGCGGTCGCTTCGGCCAGCGCCGGCTATCGCAGACAGGATGAGGCAGGCGCCGACGCGCTGAATGAAGCCATGCGGACAGGGTGAATGAGTGCCAATCGACACAAAGATTGAGGGGGATCCAAATTCCGTTCGCTCGGCAGCTGACTGGCTTCGGTCGACCCTGGCGAGCAAGGTTTCGCACACAGCGGATACAATTCATGCTGCCCGAACGACGGCAACTGCCGACTGGCAAGGTGAGGCCGGGGACGCCTTCGTTGCGCGAATGACAAGTGGCGCAATGAAGGTTGACGGGCTGGAAACAGCCATCACAAATAGTGCGCAGGCAATCGATGCCTTCGCGGCGGACCTCCAGCGCGCTCAGTCTGAAATGCAAACAGTTCGCAACACCGCAATGAGTGCCGGATTGACCGTGGATGGGTTCATCATTCAGGATGCCGCGGAAGAAGCATTAATTGATGCGTACAATGCAGCTTTCCACGCCGCAGAGGCCGCCCGAACTATGGAGAAACTCGGTGCGGATACCCTCAAGAATGCCTGGACGGACCTCAGAACAAAGTGGTTCTTTGTGGTATCCGATCTGATCAATGGTGGAGCTGGCGCGCTCATCGACGTAAATGCCTCGACAATGTTGAAACACGCCGAGTTCTTGGACGAACAAGCAGCGAGAGACCTGAACAGGGCAAAATCCGCACCTCCTGGCACTCCCGCCGCCTTGATCTACAGAGATATTGATGACGCTCGCGCCGCCGCGAACCAAGCCAAGGACGCAGTCAAGAACGCCGAGAACGTCAGGGCAAAGGGGGCTTCGATCGGCCTCAAGGTCGGTGGAGGTCTTGCGGTAGCCGGCGTCGTGTACGACATTGCCAATGGCAAAGACGTTGACCAGGCCATCGTGTCCGGCGCTGCTGGCTTCGGTGCTTCAGTCCTGGCGGGAGCTGGCGCTGGTGCGCTGATCGGCAGCGCGATTCCCATTCCCGGAGTCGGAACAGTAGGCGGCGCTCTGGTCGGCGCAACGGTCGGGATTTTTACCTCCGGCGCTGTCGATTCCCTCTATCAGAACGGCATCGGCAGCCTCGGCGATGCCATCAGCGATGGAGCCGCCGCTGTGGCCGGCACGGGGCAGGCCATTGGTGGACTTGCCAAAGGGGCGTGGGATGCAATCTTCTGAGCATCAAGACATTCCCGCAGGTTGGACGGACGCCCATGACGGTGTCAAGTTCCACCTCTCCGCCGTCGGACTGAGTGCCATATCCGCCTTTTCGTTCCTGTTCGGAATCATGATCGCCGCAGCAGGCAACGTTATTGCACTGAAATATTTTTTGCTCTTCGCACTGTTTACTGCCCTCATTGTCGCATTCGCCCTCGTGGGCCGGTATCGCCGCATGCACCTTTCGTCGGCAATCCGGACGATAGAGCGGGATGGTGTTCCGGGGACGGAAATCCGATACTCAGGCTGGCAATTCACGATTCTGGTTGCCTTGATGGGGTGCGGCACTCTGCTTTGCGCGACGGCCGCGATCGAGACATTTATCGACCAAGATGAGGGGTTTCCCGGCTTCGCCGTGGTGATCGGCGCCCTGGGTGTCGTTTTCGCGTCCTTCATCGCGGTCGTGGTTGCAGGACGCGTCCGCCGTGGCGGCGTCACACTGACGAGTCAGGGAATTATTCAGCACGGCAGGAGCTTCGAGTCGCGATTGCCCTGGTCGTCCCTGGTGTCCTTCAAGGCGGTTACCGACGGACATCCGATCATTCTGGGGATCGCCTATGCCAATGCCGATTGGAATCGGCGGTACACCACACGACTCTGGCGCATCGACCGCCTGCCGCCGGCACCGATGATCGAATTCGACTGTCGGCAGTTCGATGTCGACCCATACATCCTGTATAGCTACGTGCGGACTTACGTCGAAAACCCAGAACTGCGTGCAGAACTCGGAACCGAAGCGGCCCTCGCCCGCGCGCAGTACATGCAACCGGTTCGCTGACCTGTTATGTGGCAGCCAGCCAGTCACCTGACGCGCAGACGGCGGCGAGCCATCTCGATCAACACCCTGGCAGCCGGACTCATCGGCCCCTGCGCACGCCATGCGAACACCAACCGGCCCCGCAGCTCCGGCGTGATGGGCAACGGGTGCAGCGCAGTCCGCGCGATGGCCACCGACTCCGGCAACACCGCGACCCCGAGCCCACGCTCGGCGAGGTCGGCCAGCGCGTTCGGGGTGCTGGCCTCGAACGCGACCCGCGCCGCCACCCCGGCCGAGCGGCAGGCCCGGTCGAACTGGTGGCGGATGCCGGCGCCGCTCGGCAGGGCGATCACCGGGTGGTCCGCGAGTTCGCGCAGCGCGACGGTGCGCCGTCGCCGCCACGGATGGTCGCCTGCCACCGCTGCGACGATGCGCTGGTCGGTCACCACCTCGGCGGCCAGACCGGCTGGCAGTTCGGCGCCCACCGACACGATGGCCGCATCGAGCCGTCCCGAATCCACGCTCTCCAGCAGCGCGTCGGACTCGTCGGTGGTCAACGTGATGTCGACCAGCGGATGTGCCGCGTGGAACTCGGCGAGCAATCCCGCCATGTCGAAATCGTGGGCCGTCACGGTGCCCACCACGACCGAGCCCCGAAGCAATTCGTCGAGTTCCTCGACCGCGGTGCGGGCGGCGGTGACGGCGGCCAGCGCTGCCCGCGCGTGGGGCAACACGGCTTCACCGGCGGAGGTCAGCCGGACCGCGCGCCGGCTTCGATCGAACAGTTGCTGACCGAGTTCGCGCTCAAGGTGGCGGATCTGGGCGCTGACCGCTGGTTGCGCGACGTGCACGCGCTCAGCGGCGCGGGTGAAGTTGGCTTCTTCGGCCACCGCGACGAAGTATTCGAGCTGCCGCAATTCCATAACTGATCACAATAGTTTATGGACCAACTATGTATTGGACTTATCGTTTGGCGCAGCCGAGGCTGGAGGCATGTCCGCTAAACCTATTGTCATCGCCGGGGCCGGTATCGGCGGCCTCACCGCCGCACTCACCTTGCACGCGAACGGTTTTCCCGTCATCGTGCTGGAAGGCGCCCGCGAACTGCGTGCCCTCGGCGTGGGCATCAACCTGTTGCCACACGCCGTGCGCGAGCTGACCGAACTCGGACTCGGCGAGGCCGTTCGCGCCATCGCCGCCACCCCGGCCGTCATCGATTTCTACACCGCCGACGGCTCCCTGTTGTTCCGCGAGCCGCGCGGGATCGAGGGCGGCTACGGCTACCCGCAATGCTCGGTACACCGCGGCCGGTTGCAGATGCTGTTGCTCGAGGCGGTCCGGTCTCGCCTGGGTTCCGACGCGGTGCGCACCGACTCCGCCGTCACCGATTTCGAGGAAACCGACCGCCAGGTCCGTGTGGCGACCCGGGCCGGAGAGTTCACTGCCGAGCTATTCGTCGGAGCGGACGGAGTCCACTCGATGGTGCGCCGGCGGTTGCATCCGGGCCCCGATCCGCTGATCTGGTCGGGAGTCCGAATGTTCCGCGGCGCGAGCCACATCCGGCCGTTTCTCGACGGCCGCACGATGGCGATCGTCAAAGGCCCCGGCGGGCTCGAGCTGGTGACCTACCCGATCGGCAGTGGCCTGGTGAACTGGGTGCTGCAGGTCGCCGAGGCCGAACCCGGCCCGCTCCCCGGTGATGCCAACTGGAATGCTCCGGTCGATCCCACGGCGGTGGCCGCCCGCATGTCCGACTGGCGGCTGGACTGGTTGGACCCGGCCGAACTCGTGGCCCGGTCCGCGGCCGTGTTCGAGTACCCGATGGTCGACCGCGAGCCCTTGTCCCGCTGGGGCACTCGACGTATCACGCTGCTCGGCGACGCCGCGCACCCGATGTATCCCGTCGGCGCCAACGGCGGCTCACAGGCCATTCTCGATGCCCGCGCCCTCGCCGACGAGCTGGCCGCCGGACGCGGCGTCGCCGGCTACGAGGCCCGCCGAATCCCAGAGACCACAGCTGTGGTGCACGCCAATCGCGAGATGCATGCCGGTGATCCCCGGGATCTGGCCCAGGTCACCGCCGACTATCGACGAAACACCCGCGCGGACAGGAGTTCCCGATGACCACGTACGTTCTGGTACCCGGTGCGTGTCACGGCGGTTGGTGCTTCGACGATCTCGCCGCCGCGCTGCGCTCCGAGGGCCACCGGGTGTTGACGCCGACGCTGACCGGGGTGGCCGAGCGCTCGCACCTGGCCCACGCCGGGGTCAACCTGGAAACCCATATCGCCGACGTGATCGCGGAGATGCGCGCCCACCATGTGACCGATGCGGTACTGGCCGGACACAGCTACGGCGGCATGGTGATCACCGCCGTCGCGGATCGCCTTCCGCAGCAAGTAGATTCACTGGTATATCTGGACGCGTTCGCACCGCGAGACGGCGACTCCTGCTGGACCCTGACCAACGACGAGCAGCGCGAGTGGTACATCGGCGTTGATGCGACCGGCTACGGTGTGCCCCCGCTGCCGTTCTTCGATGACCGCGCCACGGCGCATCCACTCGCGTCGCTGATGCAGCCGATCCGGCTGAGCACCGCGCCGTCGGAGATACGCCGGACCTTCGTCTACGCGCAGCGATGGCCTACGGAATCGCCGTTCGCGCCGACCTACCAACGACTCCGGACGGACCCCGCGTGGACCACGTACTCACTCGACGGCGCCCACAACCTCATGCGCGACAACCACAACGACTTGGTGCACATCCTGCTCGAGGCGGCCGGCGGATGACGTGGCCGTCGCCGTCATCCTGAAATAGCTGCCGGAGCCTGCCCGGTCTGACGGAGCTGGTCACGGATGACGTCGGCCCGGGTGCTGATCGCGCCGACGTAACCATCGGGCCGGACCAGGACATGGGAGCCGACGGGCACGTCGTAGTCAGCGTTCGGCGCGAGGCGCACCTGCGGGATGCCGAAATCGACTGGGTCCGACCCGAATTGCAGCGCGGTCCAGTGCGGGCCGCGGAACACGTCGAACAGTCTGCGACTATCCGGCAGGAGACCGTCGGGTGCCCGGTCGCCGGCGCGCAGCGCACCGGACGGATCGGTATCGACCGCGAGCGGGCCACCGCGGTAGTTGATGTCCAACTGGTGGATGGCCGCCGGCGCAGGCGCTGTGGCACCGAACCCCTGGCGGTGCAGCAGGCCACTGAGCTGCAGCACCTCGGCGGCGACGGGCAGGCGCTCCGCCTCGTAACTGTCCAAGAGGGCCCCAGGCGCTCCGGCCGACACAGCGGCCAGTTTCCAGCCGAGGTTGTAGGCATCCTGGACCCCGGTGTTGACGCCTTGTCCCCCGGCGGGCGAATGCACGTGGGCGGCGTCCCCGGCCAACAACACGCGGCCCATCCGGAAGTGTTGTGCCATCAACAGATTCACCCGATACAGCGAGATCCACCTCAGGTCCGACAAAACGATGTCCGTTCGACCCGACCGGCGCTCCAGCACGGCTTGCATGCCTTCGAGGGTCAGAGCGGGGATCTCGTCGCCCGGTGCCATCGTCACCACCAACTGGTAATGGTCGCTGCCCGGCAGGTTCCACAGCGAGAACCGCCTCGCCTGGTCGCCGTCACGGGTCAGCAGGTGGCAGCATCGTCCGTCGAGCCCGGCGGCGCGCACGTCGCCCACCACGATGCGTTCCTCGGTGAGTGCGCCGCCAAGGAACTCAACCCCGGACATTTTGCGGACGGTGCTACGGCCGCCGTCGGCGCCGACCAGATACTCGGCGCAGACCGGACCCCGGTTGGTGTGGACCGTGACGCCGTCTGCGCCTTGATCGAAACCCGTTACCTCGGTGTCGAATTCGATGATTCCGCCCAATTCGGCGAATCGCGCGGCCAAGATCTGGTCGGTGCGCCACTGCGGAAGGAGCCACGTGTACGGATACGGCACGGCCCGGGTGGCCTCCAACTCGGGCAGTCCCAGCAGCTCGTAGATCGGTTTCTCCCACACCACGTCCGCGCCGCGGTAGAGCCGCATGGGCGGAAACGGCTCACCGGCGGCCAGTACGGCGCCGATCACGCCGAGGTCGTCGAAGACCTCCAGGGTGCGTGGCTGCAGTCCCTTGCCGCGCGAGCCGGGGAACAGCGTCGCGGCCTTGTCCAGCACCCGGCAGGGCACACCGCGGCGGGCCAATTCGATGGCCAGGGTCAGTCCGGTCGGCCCGGCACCCGCGATCACGACGGTCATCCGCGGGCACCTCCGAGCAGGACCAGCAGCACGTCGTCGATCAGCCGCACACTGAACGCCGCGTCGACGGGCAGGTCGAGGTGGATCTGTCGCAGGATCATCGCCTCGGCCACGTCGTGGATCAACTCCACATCGGTGTCGGTCGCGATGTCTCCGCGGGCAACGGCCCGTTGCAGCGCGTCGTGGAAGGGTGAGAGCTCCTCCTTGTCGAGGTGTTCGCGGAGAGCCTCGGCCAGCTGTTGGTCGTGGCGCATCAGCGTCGCCAGTTCGGCGGTCACCCGAGTCAGCGGCTCGGCCACCTCCGCGGCCAGCGCGTCCATGACCGCCAACAGATCACCGCGCAGGTGACCGGTATCGGGCACGGCCGCGTTGCGTGCCGCGTCGGCTGCGTCCAGGGCGGCGCGGACCAACTGGGCCTTGTTCGGCCACCTGCGGTAGATGGTGGCCTTGCTGGCGCTTGCCCGCGCCGCCACGGCATCGATGGTCAGCGCGGCATAGCCGCGTTCACCCAACAATTCGATCGTGGCGGCCAGTACCGCCTGCTCACGTTCCATTCCTCGGACCATGCCCCAAGCGTACGAAACCGTTTCGTACACCACAATCGATTATCGCCACCACGAAACTGCAACACGTTTCAGTTTCGTGGTCTTGATCGTTTAGGCTGGCCGCGTGCCAGCAGCATCTTCGCAACCCGCGATCGACGGATGGTTCGCCTCCGACGACGCCGGTGCCACCCACCTGATCGGCGGCAAGTGCACCCAGTGCGCCACCTACGTGTTCCCGCCGCGCGAGAACAACTGCCCCAACCCGGCCTGTGACAGCGACACCCTGGACCTGGTTCCGCTGTCCCGCCGCGGAAAAGTCTGGAGCTACACCGAGAACCGGTATCTCCCGCCCAATCCGTACCCGCAGACCGATCCGTTCGAGCCGTTCGCCATCGCCGCGGTCGAACTGGCCGACGAAGGCCTGATCGTGCTCGGCAAGGTTGTCGAAGGCACCCTCGCCGCCGATCTGAAGGTCGGCATGGAGATGGAGCTGACCACCATGACGCTCTACACCGACGACGAGGGCGTCGAGCGCACCACCCACGCCTGGAGGATCGCCTGATGAGCCCAGAACCGCTGTACATCCTCGGCGCGGGCATGCACCCGTGGGGCAAGTGGGGACGCGACTTCACCGAGTACGGCGTCGTCGCCGCCCGAGCAGCCCTGGCCGAGGCCGGTCTGGACTGGCGCCAGATCCAATTGGTCGCCGGTGCCGACACCATCCGCAACGGTTACCCGGGATTCATCGCCGGGTCGACGTTCGCCCAGAAGCTCGGCTGGAACGGCGTGCCGGTGTCGTCGAGCTACGCGGCGTGCGCGTCGGGCTCCCAGGCTCTGCAGAGCGCCCGCGCCCATATCCTGGCCGGATTCTGCGATGTCGCGCTGGTGATCGGCGCCGACACCACACCCAAGGGTGCGTTCGCCCCCGTCGGCGGCGAGCGCAAGAACGATCCCGACTGGCAGCGCTTCCACCTGCTGGGCGCGATGAACCCCGTGTACTTCGCGCTGCTGGCCCGGCGCCGGATGGACCTCTACGGGGCCACCGCCGAGGACTTCGCCCAAGTGAAGGTGAAGAACTCCCGCCACGGCCTGCAGAACCCGAATGCACGCTACCGCAAGGAATCCGCGATCGAGGACGTGCTGGCCAGCCCGGTGGTGTCCGATCCGCTGCGCCAGCTCGACATCTGCGCCACCTCTGACGGCGCGGCCGCCCTGATCGTGGCCAGCAAGTCGTTTGCCGAGAAGCACCTCGGCTCGCTCGAGGGTGTCCCTTCGGTGCGTGCGGTCTCGACCGTGACACCGCGCTACCCGCAGCATCTGCCCGAATTGCCGGATATCGCAACGGATTCCACCGCTGTGGTGGCCGCCCCGGAGCGGGTGTTCAAGGACCAGATCCTCGACGCCGCCTACGCCGAGGCCGGTATCGGGCCCGAAGACGTCGGCCTGGCCGAGGTGTACGACCTGTCCACCGCGCTGGAGCTGGACTGGTACGAGCACCTGGGCCTGTGCGCCAAGGGTGAAGGTGAGCAGCTGCTGCGTTCCGGCGCCACCACCATCGGCGGGCGCGTGCCGGTGAACCCGTCGGGCGGTCTGGCCTGCTTCGGCGAGGCCATCCCGGCCCAGGCGATCGCGCAGGTGTGCGAGTTGACCTGGCAGCTCAAGGGCCAGGCCACCGGCCGGCAGGTCGAGGGCGCCAAGGTCGGCGTGACCGCCAATCAGGGCCTGTTCGGCCACGGCTCCTCGGTGATCGTCGCGCGCTAAGCCTGGCGCCGAACCTGAACATGTTGTCGAGTTTCTCGCGAAATTTCGCACACTTCTTCAGGTTCGGCGCATGATCACCGTTGTCGTCCGCGTCAAGCCGGGCAGCCGCAAGGGTCCGCTGGTCGAGGTCGGCGACGACGGCGCGCTCACCATCTACGTTCAGGAACGTGCCGTCGACGGCAAGGCCAATGACGCCGTCACCAAACTGCTTGCCGAACATCTGGGCGTGCCGCGCAGCCGCGTGGAGTTGATCTCCGGGGCGACCGCGCGGCTCAAGCGTTTTCGGGTGAGCTGAGGTTGCGGTTCCACTCCAGCCAGCCGACACCGTCGCGCCCGTCGGCGGTACGCACCTTCGCCCAGGCACGAGGGAACTGGCTGACCCGGCCGTCCGCCGCCGCCAGCAGCACCGGGGCATGGCCCTGGATGTCGATGCTCGCCTGAATGTCGCCGGGTTGCAGCGTCAGCGTGGTCGACACCGGCAGATCGTCGGCGCCGAGAGTGTGCTCCGCGGTCACCGTCTGCAGTTCGACAAGCGGTTCACCGGCACGCTGTGAGTAGCCGATCCCGATGGGCGGCACCCCCGGGATCCGAATGTCGACGCCGTGCAGATGGGTGCCGTCGTCGAGATGGACGGCGCTCCACACCCAGTTCATCGACCACCAGTCCCGCACACCCCACGAATGGTCACGCTGGCCCGCGACGGCTTCGATGGTGTGGGTCTGATCGCCGATGATCACCGTCCCCGACACCGTGCACGGAATCTCGTAGCGTGGGGTGATCCGGTATTGGTACGGGGTTCCCGCGGTGCGCCAGGTCAGGTCCAATGTCACCGAGACGGACTCACCCGACTCGCCACGCAACAACGCCGACGGGTCGTCGAATGCCTCGCCGGTTCCGGTGGCGGTCACGCGATACACCTCGAGCGGCTCATCGGGGTGCAGGTTCAGCTCGACGCCCTCCCCCCTGACGGACGAGGGTTCGGCCGGTGGTGCGTGAAAGTCGTTGAGCGCCACGGTCGGCAACCCCGGACCGCAGAACAGCACGTTGATCCACGCGGTGTGCTGGTTGGGGATGAGCCCCAGGCGGATCCACCCGCCGAAGCCCGCGCCGGCGTCGACGAAGTCGAAGTACCAGCTCTCGTTCCACAGGTCTTCACCAGTGGGGACGTGGGCGTATTCGTCGTCGGCGGCGGGCACCAGTGGTTCTGGAACCGCCGGTGGCGCAAGGATATCGAGCGCATGGGTGTCCAGCACGTGGCTGCAGTGCCGGTCGAGCATCGTCATGAACATCTGGTCGCCGCGGTCGGTGCGCTCCACCAGCATCGAGGAGATGATCGCCATCATCACGCCGAAGAAGCTCTGCCGGCGCACGCCCTCGCGGATCTGCCCGAGCGTCAACGCCGTGTCCGGTCCGAGCGCCTGATGATAGGCGGCCAACAACTCGTCGTAGTGGGCGCGACGCTGCTCGACGGGTAGTGCACAGCCGATGAAGTAAGCAACGTCGGTGAACGCCGGCCCCTTGGTGACGGTCTGCCAGTCGACCACGGTCAGCGCCCGTTCGGCGCCCTCGTCGCCGAACAGCATGTTGTCCAACCGATAGTCCCCGTGCACCAGGCCCTGGGGCCGTTGGGGTGCGCCTTCGTCGGCGAGGTAGGTGTCGAAGCTCTCGACGAGTCGTTCGCAGACCTGCCGTTGTTCGGGCGTGATCAGATCCGCATAGCGCTCGACGAAGGCCGCGTACAGCCCCGAGATCAGGGCCTGGTTGACCGGTGCGTCGCGGTTGAGCCACTCGGCCCGGTTCAGTGCCTCGGCGCCGGCGGTCGAACCGTGCATGTGCCCCAATTCGGTGAGTGCCACGGTGGCCTGTCGGGTTGTCGCGCCACGGATCTCATCACCGACCACAGCGGGTACGGCGTCGCCCAGCAACAGGTCGAAGGCACCGGTCTGCGGATCGAAAGCGGCGTGGTAGCACGGCGCCACCGGCCCGGGAGCCAGGGCAGGTGCGATGTCGGCGTAGAACCGGACCTCGCGCTCGTAGAGACCGAGCGCGAGCCCGGTCTGTCGGCTGCTGGGGTCGGTGGCTGCCACCTTCAGCACAACTGACGCGGGCCCCTGCCCGTCATCGTCGTAGCTCAGCGAGACGCGGTAGCACTCGCTCATCTGGCCGGTTCCGATGCGCTCGAAACTGAATGCGCTGATCCGGCCGGCGCCGAGGGCGGCGGTCAGCCAGTCGCAGGTCAGATCTTCGGGGCGGTCGAGAACGGCTGTCTGAGTCGGTTGCACACAGGCAACCTAGCAGTGTTCCGCATCACACATGACAGGTGTCAACTAATGATGCGCCGCCCTGGCATGACCGTGTGCGCAGGAGTCCGGCGGAGTGGCCGCCACGTCCAGCGCCGGGTTGCGGTCGAAGAAACCGAAAGGCTTGAGCCAGAACGACACCACATCCACGGGCATCACCGGCCAGTCCTCCGGGCGGGTGATGTGATGGATGCCGAACACGTACCACAGCACCACATCGGTGTTGTCGATCGACCGATCGGCCTTGGTCCACTCACCCAACCCGGTGTCGGCCTCCGACTGGTTGACGAACTCCCCCGCCGGCCAGCGTTCGTCGGGCCGGTTCGGGGTGACCCACAACGTGTGCCCGATGACATTGGCGCGTTGCAGCACCGGGGACGACGGGTCGAACATCGCCGGGATGGCCCCGGTGGGCACCAGCTTGTACGACGGGTGCGTGCCCAGGCCGTTGACGACGTTGGGGTTGACCACCTTCCAGGCCCGCTGGGTGGCGAAGCTGACGTCCTGCTTGGCCTCCAGCTCAGTGCGCAGCGCCTGATTGCGCACCACGAGCGACAGACCGTAGGGGTTGTCCGGACTGATCGGTTCGGCGTAGGACTCGGTCATGTAGACGGTGTTGTCGGTTCCGTCGATGTCCAGGTCCAACCGGGCGATCAGGAAGTGCTGATGGAACGGCGCATACGTGCGCTCGTCGACCAGTGTGCCGTTGGGGTGCGGCTGTCCCGTCGGAACCGGTGTGGTGACCATGATCCCGGTGGCGCGGACTTCGCATTCGATGTTGCCGTCCTGGTACAGCCGCCAGTACACGAGGTATTCGTAGTTCGCGACCGTGACATGGAATGACAGGGTGAGCCTGCGCATCCGGCGTACCTCGGCACCGGCGTCGTGGTCGACGTGCTTCCACAGCACGGCGTTGTCTTCCTCATGGATGCAGATCGCATTCGCGATCGTGTACGGCTCGCCCATGCTGTTGTGCAGAACCGCGTCCAGATAACGGATCTCACCGAGGCAGTCGCACCCGAGCTCGAGTGAGGTGGTCATGAACCCCAGACCCCACTCCCCGATGTCGAAGGCGGTGCGCCGATAGTGATCGACCGACGAGTCCCGGTACGGAACCACCATCTCGGCGAACGACATCCGGTGTGCCACCGAACGGTTCACCTCGCCGTCGCGGTAGCGCACCGTGTGCAGGGTCATGCCCTCGCGGTGGTTGAAGCCGATCCGCAAGGACCAGTTCTGCCACTGCAGCAGGTTGCCGTCCAAGGTGAACGACGGGCCTTCGGGCTGGGTGATGTTCAGCGGCTTGAGCGGCTCGCGGTGCGACGCGGCCCGGATGCGCTCTGGGATGTGGCGCGGTACGTATTCACCCATGACACTTGGCATCTCGGAGCTGCCGTCATCTTCGACCCGCAGCACCTCCATCGTGTTGATGTCGATGACGCAGTGCAGACCGCTGACCGGGTGGGCGTAGGGGTTGGCGCCGGGGGCCTGCTTGTACCAGGTGTCGGACCAGCCGATCCGGCGGTCGCGGTATTCCGGTGGCGCGACCGCGTCACCATAGGTCCAGGTGTCCATGAACACGTTGTCCAGGTCGGTGATGCCGCGTTTGGCGAGCGCGGCGATCACGTCGGGATTCCGGCGCAACACCTGGTCGCATTCGACGAACTCGTCGACGGTGAAGTTGGCCTGCACACCCGGGATGTGGTCGAAAGACTCGACCCGGTCGTCGGTCAGCGACACCACACCCTTGTAGGTGGCATTCGCAGACCGATCCAGACAGATGACGGCGGCCCGGCGAACGGGCGTCGCGCCGCCGCCGTCGAAGGCGGCCAGCTCGGCCTTGGTCGGTTCGACGAGTTCGACCGAGGCAACGCGCCAGCCCTCCCCGACCCCATGCTCACGCCGCAATATCGCTGCCACCGCGCGAAACTCGTCGGCGGACAGCGGATCCAGGGGATAGTCCACGTCAAATACGCAACCACATCTGGTCGATTCCCTGCAGCGAATCGACCAGAGTGCCGGCGGTGAACTCAGCGCTCGGCGAGGGTGAACCCTTCCCATGCCTTGCGCCGGACCGCCCGCGGGTCGTACTCGACGCGTGGACGGCGATCGAACACGAACACCGCCCGGTCGTGGCTGTCGTAGGCCGGCCAGCCGGGCCCCGGCTCTCCGGTCCGGGTGAACTCACGCCAGCGTCTCTGGACGTCACGGCTGACCCGCCGGGCCGAACCGCGGTCACCGACCGCGGTCAGCAGTGCGCCGTATGTCGTGTGGTACGTGTCGAACACCGCCAGCAGTTCCATCGCGTGTGTCGCGCCGAGACCCGCCCAGTGCAGGGTCCGCGGCGCATAGTCGTAGCGGTACACATAGGTCGGTGCGTGCCGGCTGTGCGCCTCGGCGATCTGCCAGGTGGCCGACGCGAAGGCGAAGTCCCCACCGAGCCGCACGCAGGCCGCACTGCTCGGATAGTCGGGATAGGCCGCCACGATCCGGCGGCGCTCCTCGGGATCGGTGCGGGCGAACAACTTTTCGATCATCGGCTCGTTGGTCGGCAGCAGCTGCAGGAACCGGGTGAACAGCCGCCCCTCGTCGGCGTTGTTGCCGACGATCAGCGGGACCCGATGCGCGGTGCCTTCGGACATCGCCGTGACCGGATCGACCGGCAGGTAGTCGGTACCGAAGGTCGGCCCGACCGGAAACGCGCCCGGCATGTCCGTCTGGCCGCGCATGATCTGCTTTTCCAAGGCCCGGCCCAGCTCCGCGGGACGCGCGGACATCAGCGCGGCGGCCGCCGATCCCCCACCGGGACTGACTAATTCGGCGAGCTGACCTGCGATGGTGGCGGCGGCATCCGCAGAGCTGACCATCCCGCTGGCCGGGCTCTCGGAGATCACCCGGGCGAACAGCCCTTCGGCATCGGGCACCGCGAGCAGGGTCGCGACCGCGTGCGCACCGGCACTCTCACCGAAGATCGTCACGTTGTCGGGATCCCCGCCGAACACGGCGATGTTGTCGCGGACCCAGCGCAGCGCCAACACCAGATCGCGCAGGAACAGGTTGTCGTCGATCGGATGCTCCGGCGTCGCCAGCGACGAGAGCTCGACGCACCCCAGCATCCCGAGCCGGTAGTTGACCGAGACGAACACACAGCCGCGACGGGCCAGCGCGGCCCCGTCATAGATGGGCGTGGCCGAGCTGCCGAGGATGTAGCCGCCGCCGTGCACGAAAAACATCACCGGCAGCGGACCGGCATCGTCTTTCTTTGCTCCTTGGGCCCGCGGCTCAGGCTTTTCCGGCGCCACCACGTTGAGCGTCAGGCAGTCTTCGCTCGTCGGCTGGTGCTTACCGAGGCCGACGAGCGTGTAGCGATTCTGCTGGGGCGCGCAGTAACCGAACCCGTGGCAGTAGCGCACGCCGGGCCACGGCTCGGCCGACTCGGGCGCCCGCAAGCGCAGTTTTCCCACCGGCGGCTTGGCGTAAGGGATGGAGCGCCAACGATGTACGCCGTCGCGGGTGAATCCCTCGACGATGCCGGTGCTGATCTTTGCCCGGACTGTCCGCTCGTGCATGAACCGACCGTATCGAATTACCGCGGTGAGGGCGGAGAGGCGGTGGGCGTGGCACGCGACCGCTAGCCTTGCGGGTATGCGCACCGTTGTGACTGTTGGGGCTGCTGTGCTTTTGGCGGCGCTCGTGTCGTCCTGTTCGTCGGGAGGGGGGCACGAGTCGCAGCCGAGCTCACAGCCCCGGATGTCGATGCCCGCCGGCGCTCCGCACACCAAGGCCACCACACCCACCACGACAACGACCTCGCCGCTGCCCACCACGGCTCCGGCACCCGGCACTCCCATGAACCGGGTGATCAAGTGGGTCGAGGCGGGCACCCCGGCAGATCCGTCCGGATTCCACACCGCCACGCGCGAAGGGCAATCCACCAATCTCGGCGAGGACGTCGCATTCGTCGCACCGTCGGGCACCGCCCGCTGCGCCACCGACAAGATCCTCGAAGGCCAATTGGCGTGCCTGATCAAGGCCGAGGGTCTGCCCTCGAAGCCGGCCGATGTCGAGGGCCAGTGGATTCCGGGCTGGGTGGATTTCGCCGGCGAAACCGTGGATATCGGCTCGCTGCATGGAGATCCGGGCCGGTTCGGCTACGGTGACGGCGCCGAGCTGAGCGAGGGCAAGTCACTGGCGTTCGGCGATTACCGGTGCCGCGCCGATGCCACCTCTCTGGTGTGCGTCAACTACGCACACCAGTCCGCTGTGCTGCTGAACTCCTCGGGCGTCGAACCGCTGGGGTGTCTCAAACCGGTCCCGCCGCCGGTGGGCGTCGGGCGCCAGCTCAGCTGCCCGCCCGACTAGCGCCAGCCGTCGGCCGCCTTCGCGGCTTCCATCAGCGCCGCGCACAACTGCCGCAGCTCGTCCACGCCCGCACCCTCGTCCACCGCGATCGCGACGTCCTCGGCGGCACACCTGACCTGATACACCCGGTCGGACAGCTGGGCCGCCTCTTCGGCGCTGAGCACCACCGAATCCGGGGCGAGCGAGGTGCCCTTCACCATGGCGCGTTGCTCGTAGGCGCGCTGCCGGCACGATTGCCTGCAATACTGTCGCCGCCGGCCCATCTGCGCATCGGCGACCTCTCGTCCGCACCACCGACACGGCTGGGGGCGGTCGCGTCTGCGGTTCCCGATCGCCATGGCTCACGACTGTAGACTGCCGGTCGCCTCGGCCCGCGTATCATCAATGGTCGAGTCGGGAACTTGGCAACGCCGTGCAGCGTTGATACATCCGGACCAAAACGCCAAATAAGGAGTGTTGACGATGGCTGATCGCGTCCTGAGAGGCAGTCGCCTCGGAGCCGTGAGCTACGAGACGGACCGCAACCATGACCTCGCGCCGCGTCAAGTGGCGCGTTACCGTACCGAGAACGGCGAAGAGTTCGACGTCCCGTTCGCCGACGACGCCGAGATCCCCGGCACCTGGCTGTGCCGTAACGGGCTTGAGGGCACCCTGATCGAGGGTGACGTGCCCGAGCCCAAGAAGGTGAAGCCCCCGCGTACCCACTGGGACATGCTGCTCGAGCGTCGTTCCGTCGAGGAACTCGAGGAGCTGCTCAAGGAGCGCCTCGATCTCATCAAGACCAAGCGTCGCGGCAGCTGAGCCGCACAAAAAACCGCGATATGCCCTTGGTGGGCATATCGCGGTTTTTTGTTTCCGGTTAGCGCACCACGCCCCGGGCACGGTCCAAGCGCCCACGGACACCCCACTCCGCGACCTTGAACATCGCCTCGCGGATGTTGGAGCCACTCATCTTGGAGACCCCGAGTTCACGTTCGGTGAACGTGATGGGCACCTCGACGACCTTGAACCCATTGTTGATCGCACGCCAGGTCAGGTCGATCTGGAAGCAGTAGCCCTTGGAATCGACCGCGGACAGGTCGATCTTCTCCAGCACCTCACGCCGGTAGGCCCGGTACCCGGCGGTGATGTCGTGGATACCGACACCCAGAAGAAGCCGAGAGTAGGTGTTGGCGGTTTTGGACAGCACGAGCCGGCGCACCGGCCAGTTGCGCACCGTGCCGCCGGAGACGTACCGCGAACCGATGGCCAGATCCGCCCCGGCGTCGACCGCATCGAGCAGGCGGTTCAGTTCCTCTGGTGCGTGGCTGCCGTCCGCGTCCATCTCGACCAGAACCGAGTACCCGCGGCCCAGCCCCCAGGCGAAACCTGCCAGGTAGGCCGCTCCCAGCCCGGCTTTGCTGGTGCGGTGCATCACGTGCACGCGATCCGGGTCGGCCAAGGCCAGCTCGTCGGCCAACTGGCCGGTGCCGTCGGGGCTGCCGTCGTCGACGACGAGGATGTGCACCTCGGGGCGGGCGCGATGGACACGCCCGACGATCAGCGGCAGGTTCTCCCGCTCGTTGTAGGTGGGAATGATCACCAGGGTGCGCTGACTCGGGCGTTCACCGTCCTGGGGGCGCGCTCCGTCACCAGGGACTGTCATGTGGCTCCTTCATCGTCGCGGGCCTTCGCCGGTGCGACGCCTCAACATTCTTTGCACGAACCCTCCATTGTGCAGTATGGAAACGACCACTGCCGCACCAACTGCTCCCAGACCGACCGTGACCATCACCACTTGCAAGGTCGGCGCCCACTCGGTGGCCGGCGTCAGATCCGTCTTCAACCTGACCTGGCTGTCCAGATACGCGGGCTGAAACCACTCGGTGCGGGCCAGCTCACGCCCGTCCGGGGCGATCACCGCACTGATGCCGGTAGTCCCGGCGACCACCAGATACCGGTCGTGCTCGACGGCCCGGAGTTTGCCGAATGCCAACTGCTGGGCACTCATGTTCTCGTCGAACGTCGCGTTGTTGGTCGGCACCGTCAGCACCTGGGCACCGCTGAGCACCGATTCACGCGAGGCCCGGTCGAAGATCACCTCCCAGCAGGTGGTGACCCCGATCGGCACTCCGGCCGCGTGCACCACACCGTTGCCCTCCCCCGGCACGAAGTAACCCGCCCGGTCCGCGTACGACGACAAATGCTTGAAGAAGCTGCGCCACGGCAGGTACTCGCCGAACGGCTGCACGATCTTCTTGTCGTGCCGCTCGCCGGGCCCGTGTTCGGGATCCCAGACGATCACGGTGTTGGTGGCCACCGGATTGTCCGCGGTATATCCGTCGGCCTTGGTGACGGCGCCCACCAGGATCGGTGCACCGACCGCGTCGGCGGCCGCGGTGATCTGTGCCGCGGCGTCGGCATTGGCCAACGGATCGATGTCAGAGGCGTTCTCGGGCCAGACCACGAACATGGGCTGGGGCGCCCGGCCGGCCCGGACATCGCCGGCGAGCACCTGCGTCTGCCTCACGTGGTTGTCGAGCACCGCACGGCGCTGCGCATTGAATTCCAGACCCAGCCTCGGCACATTGCCCTGCACGGCGGCCACGGTGACCGTCTGCTCGTCACCCGCGCCGGTAGCGGAATGCCGGACCTGAGGCCACAGCAGTGCGGTGGCCAGCAGCACCACCGTGATGCACAACCCCGGCAGCATGACCGCGGGCGCCGGGAAACCCGGCTTGTGTCCGTGGTGCCACCACTGCACGATCTCGAGGGCCAGCAGCGTCAGACTGAAGCCGACGAGTACCACCGCGAACGACAGCAGCGGCGCGCCTCCCCAGCGCGCGATCGCCAGCAGCGGCCCATTGGTCTGACCGAATCCGAGTACTCCCCAAGGGAATCCGCCGAACGGCACAGTGGATTTCAGCCATTCCTGGGTGACCCACAGCGCGGCGAACCACAACGGCCAGCCCGGCAATCGTCTGACCACGACCGCCGCCAGGCCGAAGAGCCCGCAGAACAGCGCCTCCATTGCCGACAGCGCCAGCCATGGCACGGGGCCGACCAGACCGCTGATCCACGGCAGCAGGGGAATGTAGAACGCGAGGCCGAAGAGGAATCCGTAACCGAAGCCACCGGCGCGGGTGGTGGATTCGAGGGTGAGCACCCACCCGATCAGCGCGACCCCGACGAAGGCTGCCCACCACCATCCGGTCGGCGGATAGCTCAGGCACAACGCGAGTCCGCCGCCGACCGCGGCGCTCAACTGTGCCCAACGCCGCGCCGCAGCCCGCCCGAATCGCGACGCCCGGACGGTTACCACGGACCAACGATCCGGCGTCCCCGCAGCGGTGAGTCGGTACTCGAGCTCCTCGGGCTCCTCGTCGGGATCGATGTCGGCCACGGGATCTCCGGTGGCGCCCTCGTCCAGTTCGCCGAAGGCCTCGTCGTCGAGCTCGTCCAGTTCGGCGAGCTCGTCTTCCTCGATGGCGGGTATCACTTCGGTGGACTCGTTGGGACCCGGCCGGAGCGGCCGTCGCCGGCCCGATCGGTCTTTGGGACGGTCACTGTCCATGGATGACGACACCCCGGTGAACGGTCTGACGGCAACGCGGCAGCTCCGCATCAACGGTCAGTCGCGGCAGCGCGGGCACCCGTGATCGAGGATCGGTCGACCAACGCTGGACGGCGTTCGCCGGCGCGCTGACCTCCAGGTCATCGGCCTCCCACACCGCGTAACTGGCCGGCGCCCCAGGCGCGAGCGTGCCGGTGACTCCGTCGCGTACCCCACCGGCCCGCCAGCCGCCGCGGGTCGTCGCAGCGAACGCGGCACGTGGCGAGATGGCGCTGCCCGCGCTGCGGTGCGAGACCGCCGCCCGCACAGTCTGCCAGGGATTCATGCTGGTGACCGGAGTGTCGGAGCCGAAGGCGAGGGGCACGCCTTCGGATGCTAACAGCGCGAACGGGTTGAGCCGGGCAACTCGATCAAGCCCGAGACGTTGGGCGTACATGCCTTGCGTACCGCCCCACAGCGCGTCGAAGTTGGGCTGCATGCTGGCCATCACGCCCCATGCGCCCAACTGGGCGGCTTGCTCGGGGCTGACCATTTCCAGATGTTCCAGACGATGGCCGCAGCGGGCCAGCGCCGGGCCGCCCAGCCGCTGTGCGACGGAGGCGAATCCGTCGACCACGGCGTGCACCGCGGCATCGCCGATCACGTGGAACCCCGCCGGGATGCCTGCCTCGGTACAGGCCTGCACATGCCGGGTGATGACCTCGACGTCCAGGTAGCAATTGCCACAGGTGTCCGGCGCGTCGTGATACGGCTGGTGCAGCCACGCGGTGCGCGAGCCGAGGGCGCCGTCGACGAACAGGTCTCCGGCCAGGCCGCGGGCGCCGGTCTCGGCGATCAGTTGACGGGCATGCTCGGCGTCACGGGCCGGCTCACCCCAGTAGCCGATCACCTCGACGCCGTGCTCCAGCGCACGCAACTCCTGCCAGTCGAGCAGGCCGCCGATCTGTGGGCCCGCGCATTCGTGGACCGCGACGATGCCCATCCCGGCGGCATGGTCGAGTGCCGCGACGCGGGCGTCGTGCCGTTGCTGCGGGGTCAGCTGCTCACGCGCGGCCGCGCGCACCAGGTGATGCGCATCGGCCGTCAACGGACGCTGCGGGTCGAAGCCCGCGGCCTCGGCCAGGCCCGGAGCCAGCCGGCGCAGTGCTGTGGTGGTGACGGCGGAATGCACGTCCACCCGGGCCAGGTACGCGGGCCGATCCCCCAGCACGGCATCGAGATCCGCGGTGCTCGGAGCCGTCCGCTCCGGCCAGCCCGACTCGTCCCAACCGTGTCCCCACACCGGCCCGTCCGGATGCCGACCCGCATATTCGCCGACCAACCGCAGGCAGTGTTGCAGCGAGGTGGCCCCGCGGAGATCCAGGCCGTCCAGATTCAGACCGGTGGCCGTCAGGTGGACGTGACTGTCGACGAACGCCGGAGCGACGAAGCCGCCGTCGAGATCGACGATGTCGGCATCGGGGAACTGCGACCGGCCGATCTCGTCGGTACCCAGCCACGCCACAACGCCGCCGCGCACTGCGAAAGCGGTCGCGTCGGGATGGCTGGGGCTGTGGATGCGCCCGTTGATCAGGAGTGTGGTCAAGCTGTTTCGGCTGGCTGCTAGGCCTTCGGAGGCAGGCGGTACGGGTCGACTTCGGTTACGTCGATGAACTCGTCGACGTCGATTACTTCGCCGTCAATGTAGTCGCCGGTCCCGTGTCGATAACCGGCGGTCCCGGTGGGCGCACCGAAACCGGGGGGCGCCGCGGCGATAAGGGGCATCCGCCGGGTGATCAGTCCGGTGAGCACCGGGCGCGCAGCGGCCCGGGTGGGCGGCAGCAGTAACAATGCGCCGACGACCGAGCTGGCCAGACCGGGAATCACCACCAACACGGTGCCCAACGCCACCAGCAGACTGTCGGACACCGCACCCCGGGTATCGGACACACCGCCCGACAGGCCCGTGCGCAGACGACGGATCTGCCGATTGAGCTGTGAACCCGCCAACACCAGCCCGACCACGAACGATGCCAGCAGCAACAGCACGGTGTAGCCGAATCCGATGGTCGCCACCAAGGCGACCGTCACCCCCACCTCTACGAGGAGGTAGATCAGAAACAGCCGCTTTGCCATGCCTGTACAACGTGCCCGACGCCCCGCAGGTTCCGGGGCGGCTGTTTCCGCCGGCTGTCAGCCCGCGGCCCGCAGTTCCAGCCCGACGTTCTTCTCCATTCCGCCGCGCAGCTTGGAGAAGAAGTTGAAGGTCTTGCCGATCAGGCCGTAGCGCTTGCCGATGCCGTCATAGATGGCGCCGTTGTGCGAAGGGTCGAGGACGGCGGCGGTTGCCTCGACCGCCTCACTCTTGGGATTGCCCCGCATATCGCATTTCGCCACCGTCACCCGCGGGGTGTTGCGAATCCGCTTGACCTTCCACGAATCGGCCTCGGTGATCACCAGCATCCGATCACCGTCGGGCACCGCCCAGATCGCGGTCGGCTTGGGGCGGCCGTCCTTGGTGAACGTGGTCAGCAGAACGTAGTTGGCCTTGGCGACATCGGCGAAGGTGAGAGGCATGGATTAAATCTACTGCCCCGGCTAACCTTCCAGCTCCCCCTCGGTCTCCAGCAGCACCTGGCGCAACCCGTCGAGGGTCGCCTGCTCGGGTGCGGCCCACATACCGCGGCCCGCGGCTTCCAGAAGCCGTTCGGCCATGCCGTGCAGTGCCCACGGATTCGATTCGGACATGAACTTGCGGTTCTCGTCGTCGAGCACGTATTCGGCCGAGAGCCGCTCGTACATCCAGTCGGCCATCACATGCGCGGTGGCGTCGTAGCCGAACAGGTAGTCCACGGTGGCCGCCATCTCGAAGGCGCCCTTGTAGCCGTGCCTGCGCATCGCGGTGATCCAGCGCGGGTTCACCACGCGGGCGCGGAAGACCCGATTGGTCTCCTCCGACAGCGTGCGGGTGCGAACGGCGTCGGGCCGCGTGTTGTCGCCGATGTAGGCCGCAGGAGCCTGCCCGGTGAGTGCCCGCACGGTGGCCACCATGCCGCCGTGGTACTGGAAATAGTCGTCGGAATCGGCGATGTCGTGTTCGCGGGTGTCGGTGTTCTTGGCGGCCACCGCGATTCGCCGGTATGCCCGGTTCATGTCGTCGGAGGCCGGCGCGCCGTCGAGTCCGCGGCCGTAGGCAAATCCGCCCCATGCGGTGTACACCTCGGCCAGGTCTGCGTCGTCGCGCCAGTTGCGGCTGTCGATCAGCTGCAGCAGGCCCGCGCCGTAGGTTCCCGGCTTGGACCCGAAAATCCTTGTGGTGGCGCGCCTTTGGTCACCATGGTCGGCCAGGTCGGCCTGCGAGTGGGCACGCACGTAGTTGTCCTCGGCCGGCTCGTCGAGGCCGGCCACCAACGCCACCGCGTCGTCGAGCATGGTGACCACGTGTGGGAAGGCGTCGCGGAAGAACCCGGAGATGCGCACCGTGACATCGATCCGGGGCCGGCCGAGTTCGGCCAGGTCGATCGACTCAAGGCTCACCACGCGGCGGGAGGCGTCATCCCAGACCGGGCGCACACCCAGCAGGGCGAGCACCTCGGCGATGTCGTCGCCTGCGGTGCGCATGGCTGATGTGCCCCACACGGACAGGCCCACCGACTGGGGCCAGCGGCCGTAATCGGCGCGATAGCGCTCCAACAGTGAATCCGCCATCGCCACACCGGTTTCCCAGGCCAACCGCGACGGCACCGCCTTGGGGTCCACCGAGTAGAAGTTGCGGCCGGTGGGCAGCACGTTGACCAGGCCACGCAACGGCGATCCCGACGGGCCGGATTCGATGAAGCCGCCGTCCAGCGCGCGCAGCACCTGGTCGATCTCACACTCGGTGCCGGCCAGCCTCGGCACCACCTCGGTGGCGGCGAACCGCAGGATGCGGGCCACCTCCGGATTGTCGGTGATCCGGTCGACAGTGGCTGGGTCCCAGCCGCTGTCCTGCAGGGCAGCGATCAGCGCCCGGGCCCCGGCCTCGGCCGCATCGACGGCGGCACGCTCGTCACTGCCGTCCTCGATCAGACCGAGCGCCTGTCGCAGGCCCGGCACTGTCTGCTTGCCCCCGAACAGCTGGCGGGCGCGAAGAATGGCGAGCACCAGGTCGAGTTCGCCTGCGCCGGTGGGCTTCTGGCCCAAAACGTGCAAGCCGTCACGGATCTGAACATCCTTGATCTCGCACAGCCAGCCGTCGACGTGCAGCAGCATGTCGTCGAACGAGTCCTCGTCCGGACGGTCCTCCAGCCCCAGGTCGTGGTCCATCTTCGCGGCCCGCATCAACGTCCAGATCTGCTGGCGGATCGCCGGCAGCTTGCCCGGATCCAGGGCCGAGACGTTGGCGTGCTCATCGAGAAGCTGCTCGAGTTTGGCGATGTCGCCGTAGGTTTCGGCACGCGCCATCGGCGGGATGAGGTGATCGATGAGCGTGGCATGCGCACGGCGTTTGGCCTGGGTGCCCTCCCCTGGGTCATTGACCAGGAACGGATAGATCAGCGGCAGATCGCCGAGGGCGGCGTCGGTGCCGCACCCCGCGCTCATGCCCAGGGTCTTGCCGGGTAGCCATTCCAGGTTGCCGTGCTTACCTAGGTGCACGACGGCATCGGCCCGGAAGGATTCCGGGAACGACGCATCCAGCCACCGGTAGGCGGCCAGGTAGTGATGGCTCGGCGGCAGGTCGGGGTCGTGATAGATGGCCACCGGGTTCTCGCCGAAACCGCGGGGCGGCTGCACCATCAGCACCACGTTGCCGGCCTGGATGGCCGCAATGACGATCTCGCCGTCCGGATCGCGGCTGCGGTCGACGAAGAGCTCGCCCGGCGGCGGTCCCCAGTGCTCGACGACGGCGTCGGCGAGTTCAGCGGGCAGCGTGGCGAACCATTGCCGGTAGTCCTTGGCCGGCACTCGAATCGGATTGGCCGCCAGCGCCTCGTCGGTCAGCCAGTCCGGGTCCTGCCCGCCATGCTCGATCATGGCGTGGATCAGGGCGTCCCCGTCGCCGGCATCCAGGCCGGGAATCTCCCCGACGCCGTACCCGGCGTCGCGCATCGCCTGCAGCAGCGCAACCGCGCTGGCCGGGGTGTCCAAGCCGACCGCATTACCGATCCGGGCATGCTTGGTGGGATAGGCCGAAAACACCAGGGCCACACGCTTTTCAGCGGGCGGAATGGCACGCAACCGGGCATGGCGCACCGCCAGACCTGCCACCCGCGCACAGCGCTCCGGGTCGGCGATGTAGGAGATCAGGCCCTCCGAGTCGATCTCCTTGAAGGAGAACGGCACCGTGATGATGCGCCCGTCGAATTCGGGGACGGCAACCTGGGTGGCGACGTCCAGCGGCGACATCCCGTCGTCACCGGCAGCCCAGTCGGACCTCGAGCTGGTCAGGCACAGCCCTTGCAGGATCGGAATGTCAAGTGCGGCAAGGTGAGCGACGTTCCATGAATCATCGTTGCCGCCAGCCCCGACCGCGGCCGGCGTGGCGCCACCGGCGGCGAGCACGGTGGTGACCAGCGCGTCGGCGCCGCCGAGCAGCTCGAGGAGTTCGGGTTCGGCGGTACGCAGAGAGGCGCAGAAGACCGGTAGCGCCCGCCCGCCGGCGTCCTCGATGGCCGAACACAACGACTCGACGTAGCCGGTGTTCCCGGCGAGTTGCTGGGCGCGGTAGTAGAGCACCGCGACGGTCGGCCCGTCGGTGACGGCGGCGGGCCGCTCCAGGATTCCCCACGTCGGGGTGTTCACCGGGGCGGCGAAGCCGAAGCCGGTCATCAGCAGCGTGTCGGACAGGAAGGAATGCAGATTCCTCAGGTTCTCCAGACCGCCCTGCGCCAGGTAGATGTGCGTTTGCAGGGCGGCTCCCTGCGGAGCGGTCGAGCATCGCATCAATTCGGCGTCGGGTGACTGCTCGCCGCTGACCACAACCGTCGGTAGGCCGCTGGCCACCACGGTGTCGATGCCGTCCTGCCAGGCCCGGTAGCCGCCGAGGATCCGGATCACCGCGATGTCGGCGCCGTCGAGAAGCTCTTCAAGTTCACCGGTGACCAGCCGTGACGGGTTGGCCCAGCGGTACCGTGCTCCACTGGCGCGGGCAGCGATGAGATCGGTGTCCGAGGTCGACAGCAGCAGGACGATGGGCGCAACGGCGTCGCCGGCGACGGCCGGATCGGTCACGGTCGACACTTCGGGCACTTCAGGGGGGTGGGACACCCCCCATTCGTACCGCACCGGCTACTCGATCGGGGTAGCCGGTGCGGCAGAGGTGGTCAGGGTCAGGGCTGGGTCTCACCGAAGCGGTCGTGCCACGACTGCCGGTACGGCGAGCCCGCCGTCGCGACGAGCACCAGTACGAATGCGGCGAATGCGCCAAAGGCAAGCATGGGTCGCTCCTTTCGTCAGAGCTTTGGTCGAGCTGTTCAGCTTCCCGGTACCGGCGGTCCCGGGAACCCTCGTAAACGGTACGTCCGGACGCGGCGAAAATCGCCGATCTGTAAGCGACCGAACAGGTTTCCACACCTGTGACTGATGTCACAGCACAGGTCGAAAGTAAGATGGCGATCGATATGCCCAGGACCCGCGACCAGGACGCCTGCCCCGGTGCACTGACGGCGCACCAGGCCGCCGACGGCGCCCTGGTGCGGATCCGGTTGCCCGGCGGGGTGATCACCGCGGCCCAGATGACGGCGCTGGCCGAAGCGGCGGAGCAGTTCGGTTCTCCCGCAATGGAACTGACGTCTCGAGGCAACATCCAGATCCGAGCGGTGACCGATACCGGCGCAGCCGCCTCGGCGCTCGCCGAGGCGGGCCTGCTGCCGTCGGCGACACATGAGCGGGCCCGCAACATCGTGGCCTCGCCGTTGTCCGGGCGCGCCGGCGGCGTCGTCGATATCCGCCCGTTGGTCACCGAGCTGGACCGCGCCATCCAGGCCGATCCGGCGCTGGCCGGGTTACCCGGCAGGTTCTGGTTCAGCCTGGACGACGGCCGGGGCGACGTATCCGGGATCGACGCCGATGCCGGGGTGCATGCTCTCGATGACGGCACCTGGGCGCTGTTGCTGGCCGGACGTGACACCGGGGTGCGGCTGGACGCCGCTGATGTGGTGCAGACCTTGACCCAGATAGCCAGGCGATTCGTCGAAATCCGTGGAAAGTCTTGGCGGATAACCGAACTCGCCGACCACACTCGCCTGCTGGATGGCCTGGCCGTCAGCGCCCCCGCCGGAGCCACCTGGCCACCGACCATGAAGCCGCCGGTCGGCTGGATCGAGCAGCGGGACTCCCGGGTCGCCCTCGGCGCCGCGCTGCCGCTGGGGATCCTGCAGGCCCGGGCGGCGCACTTCCTCGCCGCGATCGAGACCCCGCTGGTGATCACCCCGTGGCGCTCGCTGCTGGTGTGCGATGTCCCCGAGGGCACAGCAGACACGGCCTTACGCGTGCTGGCGCCGCTCGGTCTGGTGTTCGACGAGAATTCACCGTGGCTGGGCATCAGCGCCTGCACCGGCAGCCCCGGATGCGCCAAATCGGCCGCCGATGTGCGTGCCGACGCCACCCGAGCGGTGGACGACCCGTCTGAAGTCCACCGCCATTTCGTGGGCTGTGAGCGAGCCTGCGGCAGCCCGCCCGTCGGGGAGGTACTGATCGCCACCGCGGACGGGTACCGGCCGTCCGCCCGCGCACGCGAGGAGCAAAAGGACAGCAGCGCACGCGAGGAGCAGATAGGTTTGCCGCCCCCGTAGGGTGTTCGCGTGCTCGACTACATCCGTGACGCCGCCGAGATCTACCGGCAGTCGTTCGCGACGATCCGCGCCGAGGCGAACCTGTCGCGCTTCCCCGACGATGTGGCACGGGTGGTCGTCCGGCTCATCCACACCTGCGGCCAGGTGGATGTCGCCGATCACGTCTCCTACACCGACGACGTCGTGACCAGGGCGCATGTCGCGCTCGCCGCGGGAGCCCCGGTGTTGTGCGACTCCTCGATGGTCGCGGCCGGGATCACCCGGTCACGGTTGCCCGCCGACAACGAGGTCGTCTCGCTGGTGGCCGATCCCCGCGCTCCGGAGTTGGCGGCGAAGCTGGGATTCACCCGCTCGGCGGCAGCGGTCGACCTGTGGGCCGACCGGCTCGGCGGCGCGGTGGTGGCGATCGGCAACGCGCCGACGGCGCTGTTCCGGCTGCTGGAACTGCTCGACGAAGGCGCCCCCGTCCCCGCGGCCGTGCTGGGCGGACCGGTCGGATTCGTCGGCTCGGCACAGTCCAAGGACGAACTGATCGAGCGCCCGCGGGGCATGTCCTATCTGGTGGTGACCGGCCGGCGCGGGGGCAGCGCGATGGCCGCTGCCGCCGTCAATGCGATTGCGAGTGAGCGCGAGTGAGCACCGAGACGACAAAAGGCACCCTCTACGGCGTCGGTCTGGGCCCCGGTGACCCGGAGCTGGTCACCGTCAAGGCGGCCCGGCTGATCGGTTCAGCCGACGTGGTGGCCTATCACAGCGCCAAGCACGGTCGCAGCATCGCCCGCGGTATCGCCGAGCCCTATCTGCGTGAAGGCCAGCTCGAGGAACACCTGGTCTACCCCGTCACCACGGAAACCACGGAGCATCCCGGCGGTTACGTCGGCGCGATGGAGGACTTCTACGCCGCGGCCGCCGAGCGCATCGCCGCGCACTTGGACGCGGGCCGCGATGTGGCCCTGCTGGCCGAGGGCGATCCACTGTTCTACAGCTCGTACATGCACATGCACACCCGGTTGACCGAGCGGTTCGATGCCGTCATCGTTCCCGGGGTCACGTCGGTGAGCGCGGCCTCGGCCGCCACGGGCACCCCGCTGGTGCAGGGCGACGACGTGCTGACCATCCTGCCCGGCACGCTGCCCGTCGCCGAACTGGAGCGCCGCCTGGCCGACACCGACGCAGCGGTCGTGCTCAAGTTGGGCCGCTCTTACAGCCGGGTGCGGGAAGCCCTGGAGTCGACCGGACGGCTGGACGAGGCGTATTACGTCGAGCGGGCCAGCACCGACCGGCAGCGGGTGTCGCCGGCTCGCGACGTCGGCGAAGCGGCCGGTGACTCCGGCGCCGACGTCAAGGTGCCCTACTTCTCCCTGGCGATGGTCCCCGGCCGGTCGCGGTCCACCGCGTCGAACGGCAGTGTGGTGGTCGTCGGCCTCGGGCCGGGCGACTCGGATTGGATGACTCCCCAGAGCCGCCGCGAGCTGGCCGCCGCCACCGACCTGATCGGCTACGGCCCATACCTCGATCGTGTCGGAGCCCGCGCCGGGCAGCACCATCACCCCAGCGACAACACCGACGAACCGGCCCGCGCACAGCTGGCCTGCAAGCTGGCCCAGGAAGGCCGGACGGTGGCCGTGGTGTCCTCCGGCGATCCCGGCGTGTTCGCGATGGCCACCGCCGTGCTCGAAGAGGCCAAGCAGTGGCCCGGCGTCGAGGTACGGGTGATCCCGGCGATGACGGCGGCGCAGGCGGTCGCCAGCCGGGTGGGCGCCCCGCTCGGGCACGACTATGCGGTGATCTCACTGTCGGACCGGCTCAAGCCGTGGGACGTGATCGCCGAGCGACTCACTGCCGCGGCCAAGGCCGATCTGGCGCTGGCGATCTACAACCCAGCGTCGGCGACCCGGACCTGGCAAGTGGGCGCCATGCGCGAACTGCTGCTCGAGTACCGGGATCCGAGTACGCCGGTGGTCGTCGCGCGGGCGGTCTCGGGTGCGCAGCCCGGACCGGGCGAGCGGGTCACCGTGGTCCGGCTGGCCGATCTGGACCCGGCCCAGGTTGACATGCGCACCATGCTGATCATCGGCTCGTCGCAGACGCAGTGGTACGCCGGTTCGGCCGCCGGCGACAGCACCGAGGACCGGGTCTTCACCCCGCGGCACTACCCGGGCTGAGCTGTCCGCCGGACTGCGCCACCAGATTTCGCGGTGCCGCTAGGGTCGCCCCTATGAGCACACCCCCTCGTGTGGACCGACTCGTCATGTACAAGCACGGAGTGGCTTCCGTCAGCCGCACCGGGGCCGTCGACGGTGACTTCGAGTTGACGTTCCGCCGGGACGACATGAAGGACGTGCTCAAGTCCCTGACGGTCGAGATCACCAGTGGGCAGGCGTCGGTGGGTACGGTCGCGTTCGACAGCCCGACCGACCCACGCACGGAATTGGCCGACCGCAACCTGCTGCTGGAACCGGGCGGCGCACTGACCGGACTCATCGAGGCTCTGCGTGGCCGCGTTGTCGAGATCCGCTGCGGCGATCGACATCATCGCGGGGAGGTCATCGGGGTCGACGACTCCGGCGAGAACCGTCGACTGCTGGTTCTACGTACCGAGGCCGGTGCCGTGAGCCTCGTCGACCTCGCCGAAGCCGATCAGATGGATCTGATCGAAGACCACTCCCGTGCCGACCTGGCGTACCTGATCGACCGGTCCAGGGCCGCGACCGCCGGCCAGGACTGCCGGGTGACCGTGCAGACGCGGGGAAGCGCCGAGCAGGCACGCGTGTCCTACATCGTCCCGGCGCCCATGTGGCGGGTGTCGTACCGGTTGGTTCGTGACGGTGACTCATTGGTATTGGCGGCCATGGGCATCGTGCACAATCCGATCGACGAGGACCTCACCGATGTCGCGCTGACATTGACTACGGGACAACCGATTTCGTTCGACATCGATCTGTATCACGGCAGGACGGTGCGGCGGGCCGTGGTCGAGGAACCCGAACGGGTGACCATGGCCAAGGCGGCACGATATGGCGTCATGCCCGCGCCGGCCGCGATGATGGACACAGATGGCGCTTTCGCCGACTACGAGGACTCGGTGTCCGATGTCGAGACCGCCGAGAGCGGTGAGTATTTCGAATACCGGTTGACGGCTCCGGTGTCGCTGAAGCGCGGCGGCGCCGCCATGGTCCCGTTGGCGGTGTCCCCGGTCGACGGTGTCCGACGCGAGCTGGTGTGGCGGGACGGCCCACCCGCCCCCGACATCGTGCTGGAGTTCAGCAACACCACCGGTGTGGTGCTCGAGGACGGGCCGGCTGTCATCTACGAACGGGACGGCCACGGGCAGGACGCCTACGCCGGGGAGGCCATGGTCCCCTTCACCGCGAGGGACGCGAAAGTCCGCCTGCCGTTCGCAAAAGATCTTTCCGTGCGGTGCCGCAGTACGAGCGACACCCGCACGGTGACGGCCCGGGTGCGTCTGGCCGACGACGCCGTGGTCGAGGAGCAGCGCGTCGAACGACGCCACACGCTGCGCGTCGAGAACGACCACGACGACGCCGTCGACGTCATCTTCGAGCTCCGCCGGTTCCAGGGACACCGGATCGCCCCGCTGAACGGCGTCGCCGACACCGAGGAGGACGGGAGTTGGCACCGGATCCGGGTGTCGGTACCCGGGCACCAGACCGTCGAGGCGGCGGTCGCGGAGACCTGGCCGACCTACACCGAGATCGCCTACCGGGAGCTGTCTTCGCGTCAGCTGGAGCAGTGGCTGGCCGGCCGGTCGCTGGATGCCTCCACCATCGATGAGCTCTCCCATGTGCTGCAGCGCTGGGAGCACGCCGACCGTCTCGATGCCGAGCGCGAACGCGTCGAAGCCGACCGCGGCGAGCATTACGCCGCGCAGGGCCGGATCGCCGAACAGCTGACCGTCCTCGGCACCGACGGCGCCGAGGGTGACCTGCGGCGCCGCCAGGTCGAGCAGCTCGAGCAGCTTCAGGACCGCATCAACGAACTCGACGCGCAGGTCCATGGGCTCCGCGCGGACGCCGACGCCGACCGCACGGCCGCCTCCGACGAGTTGCAGCGGCTCATCGGCGCAGTCTAGGAGCGATCTGACTTGAGTCGACGATCATTGACGGCTGTCAGAATCGCGATTAGTGTCCAGCGTCACGTCCTGGAGATGGGAGCCCCGTGACACAGCACGGCGCAGGCGTACGGTCGCCGGTCGACCGCCGTCAACCGCAACGCAGCGACCAGCGACGCGCAGCCATCCTTGAGGCACTCGACGAACACCTGAAGCTGACCGGCTTCGATGCGCTCAACATCGCCGAAGTGGCCCGGCAGGCCGGGCTGGGCCGCTCGGCCTTCTACTTCTATTTCGAGAACAAGGCCGCCGCTGTGGCCGCGTTGCTCGAGCCGATGCACGACGCGTTGTTCGCCGCCAACAAGATCCTTGCCGACACCAGCCGGCCGCCCCGTGACCGTGTCCACGACACCCTCGAGGCTGTGCTGCAGTCCGCCGAGGATCACCGCTATCTGATGCAGGCCATGTTGGAGGCCCGCGGATCCAGCTCAGCGGTGCGCGAGCTGTGGGACGACGCGCGTGAGTCCTTTGTCCCCACCGTCTCAGCGGTGATCACGGCCGAGCGCACCGCCGGCCGCGCTCCCGACGGCGTCGACCCCGTCGTGCTGGCGAACCTGCTCATGGAATTCAACGATCGACTGCTGGAACGGTTCATCGTCGGTGGGCCACTGTCGAGACAACAACTGCTGGAAGGTGCGGAGGCAATGTGGATGGGCTCGATTTTCGGGAAAGTACAGTGACCGCGGCAGGGTCGCTACCCAAGTCCATTCCGAGCCGGCCCGCCGAGGTGACCGCCGCATGGTTGTCGGGCGTGCTCGGCGCCGAGGTGGATTCGGTGCAGACCGCACCGATCGGAACGGGTCAGACCGGGGCGACCTACCGAGTGTCGGTCACCTACCGCGACGACGCCGGCCTGCCGGCCACGTTCGCGGTCAAGCTGCCCTCACAGGACGAAACCGTGCGTGACCGCGTCGCCATCGGCTATCGCTCAGAACACGCCTTCTACACCAACGTGGCCGATCACGTCCAGATCCCGGTCCCACGCTGCCATCATTGTGAAATCGCCGGTGAGGGAACCGATTTCGTGCTCCTGCTGGCCGACATGGCACCGGCCGAACAGGGTGATCAGATCGCCGGGTGCTCACCGGACGAAGCTACCCTGGCCGTGCTGGCCCTTGCCGATCTGCATGGGCCGACCTGGGCCGACCCGCAATGGGCCAACTTCCCCGGTATCGCGATGCCCAAGCCGGAACCCGACTCGGCCAAGGGATTCGGCGACGTCGCCAAGATGGCGGCCGACATCACCCTGGACAAACTCGGCGACCGGCTCAGCGCCGAAGACCGGGCCACCATGACCGCGGCGATGTCGGTGGTCACCCCGTGGCTGCTGGCCGAGCCCGACCGGTTCGCCATCCTCCACGGCGACTACCGGCTGGACAACATGCTGTTCGATCCCGACCGCACGCGGATCACCGTGGTGGACTGGCAGACACTCGGCTCCGGCCTGCCGGCCCGCGACCTGTCGTACTTCACCGCGACCAGCCTGGACCCCGCTGTCCGAGCCTCCGCCGAGGCCGATCTCGTCACCGCCTACCACGAGCGGCTGCTGTCCCACGGCGTCACCGCATATGACCGCGAAACCTGTTGGCAGGATTACCGTTTGGGCATGCTGCAGGCGCCGCTGATCACGGTTCTGGGAACCGCGTTCGCCAATTCGACCGAGCGTGGCGACGACATGATGGTGGTGATGGCCCAGCGCGGCTGCCAGGCGATCCGGGACCTCGACACACTCGAGCTGATCAGCGCCTGATCCTCAGGCTCCTCCGCGAACCCAGGCAGCCGCCTCCTCGACCGTGGCCACCGGGTGCACTCCCTGCGGCAGTGGCGGGCGGTCCACCATCACCACCGGCACGCCGGCGGTCTCGGCCGCGCGTAGCTTGGGCTCGGTCATCGCACCACCGCTGTTCTTGGTCACCAGCGCATCGATGCGGTGCTCGCGCAGCAGCGCCAACTCTCCGTCGTAGTCATACGGACCGCGCGACAGCAGCAACTGATGATCGGCGGGGAGGGTGTCGGGGTCGGGCGCGGTGACAGCCCGGATCAGGAACCAGGCGTCGACCGTTTTGAAGGCCGCTGTCCCGGACCGTCCGGTGGTCAGAAATATTCGCGAATAGCCCTTCCCAGCCACGGTTTCGGCCGCTTCCCGGTCGGAGCCCACCACGATCGCGGTTCCCGGAGCCCAGGCCGGCCGGGCCAGCACCAGATGGGGCAGCTGAAGTTCGGCGCACACCTGCGCCGCGTGGGCGGTGATGGTGGCCGCGAACGGATGGGTCGCGTCGACCACCGCATCGACGCGTTCGTCGATCAGCCATTGCCGCATACCGTCAACACCGCCGAACCCGCCGATGCGGACCGGACCGACCGGTAGCGCTGGATCCGGCACCCGCCCGGCCAGCGAGCTGATCACCTCGACCTCGGGGTGCAGGCGTGCGGCGAGGGCACGGGCCTCCCCCGTGCCGCCGAGCAGCAGGACTTTCATCAGTGGGTGGCTCCGCGTCGCCGATCCGACGAGTACAGGTAGCTGTCGGAAAACCCCTCGGCGGCAAGCACGTCACCGACAACGATCACCGCGGTTTTGGTGACCGCAGCAGCATGCATCTTCGCGGCGATGTCGGCCAGCGTGCCACGCAACACGATCTCCTGCGGCCAGCTGGCGAATGCCACCACGGCGCAGGGGGTTTCGGGGCGGTAGCCGCCATCGATGAGCTGCGGCACGATGTTGTCGATCTGCGCCGCGGCCAGGTGCAGCACCAACGTCGCTCCCGGCGCCGACAAGGTGCGCAGGTCCTCGCCCTCCGGCATCGCGGTGGACAGGGTGGCCACCCGGCTCAGGGTGACGGTCTGCGCCACGCCCGGCACGGTGAGCTCGCGGCCCAGCGCGGCGGCCACGGCAGCGAATGCCGGTACGCCGGGGACGATCTCGTAGCGGACGCCGAGCTCATCCAGCCTGCGGCACTGTTCGGCCAGCGCACTGTAGATCGACGGATCACCGGAATGCAGCCGTGCCACATCCAGGCCTGCCCTGTCCGCAGCCACCAGCTCGTCGATGATCTGGTCCAGGTTCAGTGGCCCGGTGTCGACCACCCTCGCGTCCGATGGGCACAACGCCAACAGGTCGTCGGGCATGATCGAGCCGGCGTACAGACATACCGGGCAGCTGCCGAGCAGTCGCGCGCCGCGCACGGTGATGAGATCGGCAGCGCCCGGTCCGGCGCCGATGAAGTACACCGTCATCGCTTGACCACCGCCCACTGGGTGACCGGCAGCGCGGGACGCCAGCCGGTGAATCCGCCGATCGCACCGCCCTGGTAGTGCTGATAACGCCGCAACTCGCCGCCTTCCTTCGAATACCATTGCGCCACAACCGCTTCTGATTCCAGCGTGACCGCGTTGACCACCAGCCGCCCACCCGAGAGCAGGCGTTCGAAGCACGCCTGCAGCAATCCCGGCTGCGTGACGCCGCCACCGATGAAGATGACGTCGGGCACGGGCGCACCGTCGAGTGACTCGGGGGCGCCGCCGCGCACCTCCACCCGCACCCCGAACGCCGTCACGTTGCCCGAGATCCGGTCGCGACGCTGCGCGTCACGTTCGAATGCCACCGCCGCGCAGCCCGGTGCGCTGCGCGACCATTCGATCGCGATACTGCCCGAACCCGAACCGACATCCCACAACAGTTCCCCAGGCCGCGGACCCAGCACCGCCAGGGTGACCGCGCGGATGGACTGCTTGGTGAGCTGCCCGTCGTTGGCGAACATCTCGTCGGGCAGGGCCTGGGCCCGGCGATCATCGGGCCGGTAGGCCACCGCCACCACGTTGAGATCGTCGACATCGACCGGGCCGGCCGTGGCCCAGTCCCGCGCGGTGCCATCGTGGCGGCGCTCCCCCGGCCCGCCCAGCTGCTCCAGCACGGTCAATTCCGAATCACCCCGGCCGGATTCGCTGAGCAGCCGAGCCAGCGTCACCGGCGTCTGCGCGTCGCGGGACAGCACGATCGCCCGGCCGCCCCGGCGCACCGCGGTGTGCGGCGCGGCGGTGACCAGGCTGATCACCTCGGTGTCGGCCACCGTCCAGCCCATCCGTGCGCACGCCAGCGTCACACTCGACACGTGCGGCAGAACCCGCACCCGCTGCGTGCCGAACAACCGGATCAGCGTCGCGCCGATCCCGTGCAACAGCGGATCGCCGCTGGCCACCACATGCACATCACCGTGCAGCTCATCGAACAGCGCCGGCAGGGCCGGCAGCATCGGCGACGGCCACTCGCGCCGGTCCGAGGTCACGCTGTCGTCGAGCAGTTCGAGCTGGCGCGACGACCCGTACACCACGGTGGCGCTCGCCAACTCGTCCCGCGAGGTCTGCGACAACCCCGCCATCCCGTCGGCTCCGATGCCGACCACCGTGATCGTCCCGGCCACTAGCGGGGTCTTCTCTCTTCGCGCAAGCGGCTCATCTGCCCTCTGTTCTTCGCGCAAGCGCTCATCACCGCGGCAACCTGCGCCAGATCGGCCGCGGCACAAACCGCGTCACAAAGATCATCGGTCGGATCACCCACGGCACCCATACCGCACGCTTGCCCCGGGCCAGCGCCTTGGCGGTGGCGTCGGCCACCTGAGCCGGCGTGCTCGAGAACGGCGCAGGCTCCATGCCCTCGGTCATCCGGCCGATCACGAATCCGGGCCGGACGATCAGCAGTTGCACGCCGGTTCCGTGCAGGGCGTCGGTCAGGCCGGAGGCGAACGAGTCGAGGCCGGCCTTGGCCGACCCGTAGACATAGTTGGCGCGGCGGGCCCGGGCTCCGGCGATCGAGGAGAACACCACAAGGCGGCCCCGGCCCGCCGCCCGCATGCGCCGCGCCAGCACCGTGAGCAGGCTGACCTGGGCGACGTAGTCGGTGTGCACGACGGCCGCGGCATGAGCCGGATCGGCCTCGGCCCGGTCCTGGTCCCCCAGCACCCCGAATGCCAGTACCGCGGTGCCGATCGGTCCATGGGCGGTTTCGATCGCCTCGACGACACCGGTGTGGGCGGCGACGTCGTCGGCGTCGAACTCGCACGTGTGCACCGCGGCGGCCCCGGCTGCCCGCACCGCCGCGACCTGCTCGTCGAGTTGGTCGGCGCGACGTGCGGCCAGCACGACTACCGCCCCGGCCGCGAGCCGCACCGCGAGTTCGACACCGATCTCGCTGCGGCCCCCGAAAATCACCACGACACGGGGATCCGTGCCAGCCGTGTCATCCATGGCAGCGATTATGTCCTGCGCTAGCGTGGACCCCGATGGCTACATCTCGTGGCAAGGCAACCACCAGGCTCACCAGCGAGGCGCTGGCGTTCCTGACCGAGCGGCATCTGGCAATGCTGACCACACTGCGCTCGGACAACTCACCGCACGTCGTGGCGGTGGGTTTCACGTTCGATCCCAAGACGCACATCGCCCGGGTCATCACCAACGGCGGCTCGCAGAAGGCAGTCAACGCGCACGAGCGCGGGATCGCCGTGCTCAGCCAGGTCGACGGCGCCCGTTGGTTGTCGTTGGAGGGAAAGTCCACGGTGCGCAGCGAGGCCGATGCGGTTCGCGATGCCGAGCTGCGCTACGCCCAGCGCTACCGCACGCCGCGGGTGAATCCGCGTCGCGTGGTCATCGAGGTGCACATCGAACGCGTGCTGGGCTCCGCCGAACTCCTCGACCGCAGCGAGGGTTAGCCCGGCCCATCCGTCGGCACCGCCTCACCGGACGCCGCGATGCCCGTCCAGCATCAATGTCATGAGCTGGATCTCTTCGGTCTGCTCGGTGACCATGATGCTCGCGGCCCGGCGAACGGTGTCGTTGCCGGTGCGCTGAAATGCGTAGCTGGCCATGGCGATTCCGCCCTGATGATGGCGTGTCATCAGCGTCAGGAATTGCGTCTCGTTGTCGGGGCCGGTGCTGCGCTGCAGGCGGGCGAGTTCGTCGGGTGTGGCCGTGCCGGGCATTGCCACCGCGTGATCGTGGTGGGCGCTGCCGTGGTCCGTCATCCAAGTCATCGGCTGGGTCGACGATGGGGCGGCTCCGGCCAGTTGAAGCCAGCCGGTCATCTGTCCGATCTCGACGAGCTGGGTGAAGCGGATCTGTTCGGCGAGCGCTGTGACCTCTGGTGAAGCGTCAGCAGCCAGCATGTCGGCCATCGTGACCGCCTGTTGGTGGTGTGCGGTCATGTCTTGGGCGAATCCGATTTCCAGCGCCGAAAGGACTTGGGGGCGGGGGTGGTCGCGGTCGATCACCGCGGCACACAGGGCGGCGCCGAGCGCGGCGGCGATGACCGCCGTGGCGACGGCACGCAAAACGCGGCGGCCTTTCATCGTCATCGCGGCGGGTATACCGACGGGTCGAGGCGCAGTGTCATGAAGCCGTTGTCCGAGCAGGTTACGTAGAGCAGGTTGCCCCGGAATTCCGGTGGGGACATGCACCAGTCCGCCGAGAGGTCGAGGCCGATGATCCGCCCGTCGCGGACGATGTCATCCCCGTTGATCTGACCGCTGAGGATGGCGTGGGCCACGGCGATGGCGCTGCTGGCCGGCGGCACCACGATGCCGCCGAAGCGCACATGCTGGGAGTTCGGCAGTTGGTCGTTCTTGCCGGTCTGGGCGGGCGGGTTGAAGTAGGCGATTTCACGCATGTTGTCCGGATCGCGCACGTCGAACACCCGGATCCCGGATTGCGCCCACCCACACGCCAACGCTTGGGGGTCTTGCCTGCGATCGACGGTGCAGTAGTGGGATTCGTAACCGAAGGCTCCGCTGCTGGAGGCACTGGCGGCCCATCGGTCGAGATTCTGCGGCAGGTTGATGTCGAGTTTGACGGTGGTGCGCAGCTTCAGATCGGCGAAATCGGAGGCATCGAAGAGTTTGACGCCGCCGGACCCGAACTCGTCGACGTTGAACAGGTGCGGCACTGCGCCGTAGGTGACGTAGATGCTGTGTTGGCTGATCAAACCGTCGTGCCAGTGTTTGTACCCGCGGCTGGGCAGCAGTTGGTGCATGGTCGTACCCGGGGCTGCCCGGTCCTGTACGGCGGTGGTGTCCAGCACGTTCAAACCTGCGGCGGTGGACATGAACATGGTGTCGCCGTCGGGGGTGAAGTCCATGCCGTGGCTGGCGAAACCCGCAGGCGCACTCCACACCACGGTGGGGTCGGCCGGATCGGAGACATCGACGGCGCTGGCCCAAATCTGGCCGGAGGCCCAATAGGTGTTGCCGTCGGGTGAGAACCCGCCTTCGTGGGTGAGCATCGGAATCCGTACCCCGGGCAGTGATCCGCGGCCCTCGTTGAGCAGCCGGGGGTGAGCGCAGTCAGTCGCGACGTCGTAGATGGAGATGTATCCGAGCCCGAACAGAAACGGCACCCCGGTGCCCGCCAGTAGACCGCGGGTTTCGTTGACCTTCAACGATTCCCACGTGCCGTTGACCATGGCCGGTTGATCGAGCATCACTGTGGGGCGGGGATGGGCCGGATCGGAGACATCGAGCACCTGAACCCCGTCGGTGTGCGGGAAGGTCGATCCGATGTAGACGCAGTTCTTGTACGACGCGCTGGTCCAACCGGCACCGGGTCCCTGGTACTGGCCCACCAGGTCGATGTTGCAGTTGTAACCGAGTGTGCTGCGTCGGGAGTCACGATCTCCGACGGGCACCTCACCCTGCAGACCGGTCTCGACACGATCGCCCGGGCGGCAGGACGCCGTCGCCACCGCGGTTGACCAGATGTCGTTGTTCGGGTCGAAACCCGGGGGAAGGCCTGCCCAGGCCGGCGAGGCGGCGCAGATGAGGACCGTCAGCAGAGTGGCGCAGACCGCGGCCCAGCGCATACAGGACCCGTCGTTGTCCCCCATCGCCGCAACCTAACATCCTCTAAGGAATTAGAGGAATACTCAGAGAGGAATTCGCTCCGCTCATCCGTCGGTCGGCTGGTAGCTGGAGGTTAGGATTACGCCATCAGCGCACCTCGTAAGTACAACCCGACCAAGCGGCGCGCCGACCTGGCCGACGCCGCCATCGAGCTGTTGAGTACCGAAGGCGCACGGGGGCTCACCCATCCCAGGGTGGACAAGCAGGCAGGTTTGCCGGCAGGAACGACGTCGTATTACTTCCGTACCCGCAAACTCCTGCTGCACGGCGTCGCGGAACGTCTGACCGAGCTCGACCTCGGCGACCTGTCGATGATGGACGAGCGCAGCGATCGATTCGAGCGCCAATACGCCGGCACCTTGGGCCTCGCGCGGCTGGTGATGCTCTCAGGTACCGAGCCCTACCTGACCCGCACCCGGGCGCGCTTCGAGCTGATCCTGCATGCCCACCGGGACCCTGACCTGGCGGCCATCGTGTCGACCTACGGCGCCCAGTTCTACAGTCGCGCTCGCGAAGTCATCGCCCGCTGGTACGACGATCCCACCGTGCCGGCCGCACAGATCGAGGAAAGTGCCGTCGTGGTCCTCACCTTCATCAGCGGCATCATGACCAGCTTCATCCACGGCAGCCCCGTCATCACCGATGCCCACCATCTGGACCAGCTGATACGCCACCTGCTGGCGCGTTAGCGCTGCCTAGCTCACCGGGACCACGACCAGGTCGTGCGGCTGGTTGTTGACCGACACCGCGCCGTCCTCGGTGACCACGACGATGTCCTCGATCCGGGCACCCCAGTGCCCCGGGAAGTACACCCCGGGCTCGACGCTGAATGCCATCCCGACCTCCAGAGGCAGATCGTTGCCGGCCACGATGTAGGGCTCCTCGTGCACCGACAGCCCGATGCCGTGGCCGGTGCGGTGCACGAATGCCTCGGTCAGCCCCTCGGCCGCCAGCACGTCGCGCGCCGCCGCGTCGATCTGCTCAGCGGTCACGCCGGGGCGCACGGCCGCCACGGCGGCCTGCTGGGCGCGCTGCAACACCGCGTAACGGCGCGCCACCTCCGGATCCGGCTCACCGATGCTGTAGGTGCGGGTGGAGTCGGAGTTGTAGCCGGGCTCGTACGGGCCTCCGATGTCGACGACGACGATGTCACCGGCGCTCAACTCACGGTCGGAGCATTCGTGATGTGGGTCCGCACCGTTGGGGCCGGAGCCGACGATGATGAAGGCCACCTCTGAATGCCCTTCGGCGACAATGGCTTCGGCGATGTCAGCGGCCACGTCGGCCTCGGTCCGGCCAGGCACCAGGAACTCGGGCACCCGGGCGTGCACGCGGTCGATCGCCGCACCCGCCTTGCGCAGCGCGTCGATCTCGGCGGGATCCTTGATCATCCGCAGCCGGCGCAGCACATCGGTAGCCAGGACCGGCACTACGCCGAGCAGATCGGCCAGCGGCAGCAGATGCAGGGCCGGCATGGAATCCGTGACCGCCACAGCACTGCCCGGGCCGCCGAGCGCATCGGCGACCATCTGATACGGGTTCTGGCCGTCCACCCAATCGCGAACCGTCACACCGAGTTCGGTGACCGCCGACTCGCGCAGCGCCGCCAATTCCAGGCGCGGCACCACGATCGTCGGATCCCCCGAGGCTGGGAGCACCAGCGCCGTCAGCCGCTCGAAGGTCTGCGCCCGCGAGCCGACCAGATACCGCAGGTCATAGCCCGGGGTGATGACCAGACCGGTCAATCCTGCATCCGCCGCGGCGGATGCCGCCGCGGAAAGCCGTTGGGCGTAGACATCGGTGCTGAATCGGCTGACGCTCATGGCGTCGAGGCTAGTCCGTACCTCACCGACGCCACCGGCTACTGTCGCTGGAATGTTGCGTGACATCCGTGATCTCACCGACGATCCCGAGGCGTACGCCGCTGAGCTGCGCAGGCGCTGGGGCGGCCTGCTTAGTTATCGCTACCTCGGGCGCTCGTATGCCTCGATGGACCTGGGCCCGGTCGACGACACGGTCACGTTGCGTCGCGACATGCGTAACCCTGCGGGCGGATTGCTGCTTGCGGTACTGGGCATCTCCTCCCCCGACAGCGGCGGCGTGAGCGATCTGGAGGCGGTGCCCAACCCGGTCATCCATTCTTGTCAGGTACTGGACCCGGCCGTGGACGTGGCCCGCATCCGGGTCGATACCGAGGTACTCAAACAGGGCAGGCAACTGGCCTACAGCCGCTCGGTCATCGTCGACGCCGACAATCCGGACCGGGTCATCGCATTGACCGAGGGGCAGGGCATCTCGATCGGCACACCACCGGAGGGCCTGGACAAGATGCCCGTCGACCCGATCGACATCGTCGACGGGCCGGACCTGCCGCCGCTGTGGCAGGTGTTCGGTGGCGCCAAGCGTGACAGCGGACCTTGGGCCGGGCACTGGGCACTTCCGGAGCTGGCCGTCGAGGTCGCCTCACCGGATGCCGCCCTCCACATCGGCCCGCAGTTCGTGATCCTGGAGACGGCCGCGATGGATGTAGCGGCCGCTGCCGCAAATAGCGATGCGCTGCAAGGGCTTTCGTCTCACGTGATGTTCCTGGCGCGCGGCAAGGCGGGCCCGTTCCGGGTCGACACCCAGGTACTGTCCAGCAGTCAGGGCAAGGGCGCAGGCAGCGTAGCTGTCAGGGCCACCCTGCATGACGAGGGTGCCGGCGGCAAAGCCGTCACCGCGGCCTCATATGTTTTCGGGAGGATCCAGTGAGCGACCCGGTTCTGCTGCTCGACGGCGCCAGCATGTGGTTCCGGTCGTATTTCGGTGTGCCGTCGTCGATCAAGGCGCCCGACGGCCGGCCCGTGAATGCGGTGCGCGGTTTTCTGGATTCGATCGCCACGCTGGTCACCCGGGAGCGGCCGCGCCGGCTCGTGGTGTGCCGCGACGACGACTGGCGGCCACAGTGGCGGGTCGATCTGGTGCCGTCGTACAAGGCGCACCGGGTCGCTCGGCCGGAGGCCGACATCGGGCTGCGGCCGCCTCCTGATGGAACCCTCTACGTCGAAGAGGTTCCCGACGACCTCACCCCGCAGGTCGACATGATCATCGAATTGCTCGACGCCTTCGGCATCGCCATGGCCGGTGCCCCCGGATTCGAAGCCGACGACGTGCTCGGCACGCTGGCGACACGTGAACAGCGGGATCCCGTCGTGGTGGTCAGCGGAGACCGGGACCTGCTCCAACTGGTGCGCGACGAGCCCGGCGCAGGCGTGCGCGTGCTCTACATCGGTCGGGGGCTGGCCAAGGCGACGAAGTTCGGCCCGGAGGAAGTCGCAGACCTGTACGGGGTGCCCATTGACCGCGCCGGGCCGGCGTATGCGGAACTGGCTCTGCTGCGCGGTGATCCCTCTGATGGGCTGCCCGGCGTCGCCGGGATCGGCGAGAAGACGGCCGCGGCGTTGCTGGCCCGATTCGGCTCACTCCAGGGCATCAAGGCCGCCATCGAGGACCCGAAATCCTCACTGTCCAAAGCACATCGGGCCAAGTTGCTGGCCGCGGCCGACTATCTGGCGGCGGCCGAACCGGTGGTGCGCGTGGCCACCGACGCCGCGGTGACCATGACCACGGCGACAGACGAGCTGCCGCTGGTGGCCGGCGACCCCGCCCGGGTCGCCGAACTGGCGGCGGCGTACGGGGTGACGTCCTCGATCAGCCGATTGCAGTCGGCCCTCGACCGACTGCCCGGCTGACCTCGAACCTCCGCGAGCCGACCAGCGGCGGCCCGACTACTTGGGCCGACCGACCTCGTAGGTGCCCTTGTCGTCCTTGAACGTCACTGTCACCTTGCGCTTGGTGCCGTCGATGGTGACTTCACAGTCGAAGGTCGAATCCTTCTTGACCGTCGGGTTCTCACCGTCGTTGCACTTGACGCCGGTGACCTTGGTGGCGCCATAGCCGTTGGTCTTGTCGGTCAGGATCTGCTCGACGCCGCTCTGGGCCTTGTCGATGTCGAGCTTGGTCGTCATCGCCCATCCGGGCAGCCAGAACGCCGTGACGGCGAGCACTGCCAGCAAGAGCACCACGAGGCCGCCGACGATCCCGCCGATGGTCGCCAGCGAACGCTTGGAGCTCGCCTCGGCACCGGGCACACCGTACTGGCCGAACTGGCCCGGTGCGCCGTACTGGCCCGGCTGACCATACGGTCCCGGCTGACCGTACTGCGGGGCCTGGCCCGGCTGCCCGTACTGGGGCTGTTGCCCGTAACCCGGCACCTGCTGCCCGTACTGCGGCGGCTGGCCGGGAGGCGGGTAGGCCTGCTGACCGTACTGCTCCGGGCCGGGGTACTGCGGCTGTTGCGGCTGCGAGTAATCCGGCTGCTGGACGCCTTGAGAAGGCTGCTGGTACGGCGGGTACTGCTGCGGCGTATATGCCGGCGGCTGCCAGGCCGGAGCGTGGGCCGTGGGGTCGTCGGAAGCGGGGGTCGGCGGCTGCCACGCTTCAGCACCCGGCGCCTGGTCCCCCCCGGGCTCAGGCTGCTGACCGGGCCACTGCTGTCCCTGGTCAGATCCCTGCGGTCCGCTCATGGTTCTCCTTGATCCTGTTCGGTATCGCCTGCCACACACTACCCTGCATCAACAGCAACAACACCGCGCCGAACGTCGTTGACGGCGCGTTTCGCGGTATTGCGCAGGGCAGGCGTTGGAGCGGCATTGCGCACCTGGTCGAGCAAATCGAGCACCTGGCGGCACCACCGGACGAAATCGCCCGCCGACAGTGCTGAACCCGTACTCCCGACATCGGAGGCCGCGAGTGCGGCCGCCAGATCACCGGTGGTGGCCCATCGGTAGACGGCGGTGACGAATCCCTCGTCGGGTTCGCGGCTCGGCGCCAGCCGGTGCCGCTGCTCGTCGCCACGCAGATCCGCCGACAACCGCCGGGTCTGGGCCAATGCCCGGCGCAGGCCGGCGGTGGGAATGTCGATGCCCACCGCGCCGCCGGCGGTGTCCCCGCGCGATTCGAACAGCACGGCCGAGAGCACGCCGGCCAGTTCCGCGGGCTGCAAACCGTCCCACAGCCCCGCGCGCAGACATTCGGCCACCAGCAGATCACTCTCGCTGTAGATGCGGGCCAACAGCCGGCCGGCATCGGTGACCTTGAGATCCGGGGCGCGCTCGGGCTGGGTGTCGTCTTCGATGAAGCCGCGCTCACTGAGCAGTGCCACGATCCTGTCGAAGGTGCGGGCCAGCGAGTTCGTCGCCGCATTCACCTTCTGCTGGATCTGGGCGTTCTCCCGTTCGATGCGCAGATAGCGTTCGGCGATCCTGGCCTTGGCCTCGCGGTCCGGGAGTTGATGCGCCGGGTGGTGCCGCAGTTGGTCACGCAGCCCGGCCAATTCGGGATCGACGTCACGTTCGGGCGCCGGGGCGCGCCGGCTCGACCGCACCGAGGGCAACGACAGGTCGGCCGCGGCCGAGCGCAACGCCGACGCCAGGTCCCGGCGCACACGCGGCTGCCGGTGCTCGACCCGCTTGGGCAGCGTCATCGCACCCAGCGGCGCCGATGCACCCGAGTAGTCCGCCGACGAAATGCGGCCGGCCCAACGATGTTCGGTCAACACCAGCGGACGCGGGTCGTCGCTGTCGCGTTCTGCGGGCTCCAGCACCACCGCAAGCCCACCACGGCGCCCGTGGGTGATGGTGATGATGTCGCCGCGCCGCAACTCGGCCAGCGCATCGGTGGCGGCCCGGCGCCGTTGCAGTCGCGACGCCCTCGACTGCGCGCGTTCACGTTCACCGATCTTGGTCCGCAGCCGGACGTAGTCGAGGATGGGCGCGTCGTCGGTACCGGATGACTCCTCGCGCAAGCGCTCGTCAGCGCCGAATGGCTCCTCGCGCGAGCGCTCGTCAGTGCCGAGTTCGGCCGCCAACTCCGCCAGCATCCGTTCTCCGCGCGCGATGCCGCGCACCAGGCCGACCACCGATCGGTCGGCCTGGTACTGGGCGAACGAGCGCTCCAGCAGTTTGTGCGCCTGCTCGGGCCCCATCTGCTGCACCAGGTTGATGGTCATGTTGTAGCTCGGCGCGAACGAGCTGCGCAGCGGGAAGGTGCGGGTCGAGGCCAGACCGGCGACCTCGGCGGGTTCGGCGTTGCTGTCGTCGGGCCGCCACAGCACCACGGCATGGCCTTCGACATCGATGCCGCGGCGCCCGGCCCGGCCGGTCAGCTGGGTGTACTCCCCCGGCGTCAACGGAACATGCTGCTCGCCGTTGAACTTCACCAGCCGTTCGAGGACCACGGTGCGGGCCGGCATGTTGATGCCGAGGGCCAGCGTCTCGGTGGCGAACACCGCCTTGACCAACCCGGCGGTGAACAGTTCCTCCACGGTGTGCCGGAAGACCGGCAGCATGCCGGCGTGGTGAGCGGCCAGGCCGCGCAGCAGGCCTTCGCGCCACTGGTGGTAATCGAGCACGATGAGGTCGGATTCGGCCAGGTCGGCGCAGCGGCGGTCCACGATCGCCGCGATCCGGCCGCGTTCCTCGTCGGTGGTCAGCCGCAGCGGTGCGCGTAGGCACTGCTGGACTGCCGCGTCGCATCCGGCGCGGGAGAACACGAACGTGATCGCGGGTAGCAGTCCCGCGCCGTCCAGCGTGGCGATCACGTCGGGCCGGCTGGGCGGCCGGTACAGCTGGGGACGGCCGCCGCCGCGGCCACGCCCGCGTGGCTGCCAGTCCGCCAGCCGGTCGGCCTCACGCCGATGGTTGATGTGGCGCAACAGATCCGGGTCCACCAAGGCCGAGGTCGATGCGGGGGCGGCTCCGCCCGCGCTTCCGCTGTGCTCGAACAGGTCGAACAGCCGCCTGCCGACAAGCATGTGCTGCGACAGCGGGACCGGCCGGTGTTCGTCGACGACGACGGTGGTGTCGCCCCGGACGGTCTGGATCCAGCCACCGAACTCCTCGGCGTTGCTGACCGTCGCGGACAGGCTGACCAGCAGCACCTCCTCGGGCAGGTGCAGGATCACCTCCTCCCACACCGCACCGCGCATCCGGTCGGCCAGGAAATGCACCTCGTCCATGACGACGTAGGAAAGCCCTTGCAGTGCAGGCGAATTCGCATACAGCATGTTGCGCAGCACTTCAGTGGTCATCACCACGATGTCGGCGTCACCGTTGATGGACTGATCACCGGTGAGCAATCCGATCTTGTCCGCGCCGTAGCGGGCCACCAGATCGTTGTGTTTCTGGTTGCTCAGGGCCTTGATCGGCGTGGTGTAGAAGCATTTGCCGCCCACCGCCAGCGCCAGGTGCACGGCGAACTCGCCGACCACCGTCTTGCCGGCCCCCGTTGGTGCGCACACCAGCACGCCGTGCCCGCGTTCGAGGGCGCGGCAGCCGCGGAGCTGAAAATCGTCGAGAGCGAACGGATATTCGGTGGTGAACTTGGTCAGCTCACCACCGTTTGGGGAATCGATGTCAGGTGGCATCTTCGTCGATGCCGATTCCCGCCGACCCCGAATGCCGCTCTGCCACCGGTTCCGGTCTCGGAACCGGTTCCACTGTCGGTATCGGCGCGGCCTCGTCCTCGGGCACCTCAAGCGCTTCCCGACGGGCCTTGCGTCTGTCGTTGAGTCTGGCGATCTGGATGGCGAATTCCAGCAGCACGGTCAGCGCGCAGGCCAGTGCCAGCATCGTGAACGGATCCGAGCCGGGTGTGGCGAACGCCGCGAACACGAACAACCCGAAGATCAATCCGCGCCGCCACGCCTTGAGCCGCTCGTAGGTGAGCATGCCGATCAGGTTGAGCATGATGATCAGCAGCGGGAATTCGAAACTGATGCCGAACACCAGCAGCAGGTTGATCAGGAAGCCGAAGTACTTGTCACCGGACAGCGCTGTCACCTGGACATCGCTGCCCACGGTCAGCAGGAAACCGAGCGCGGTCGCCAGCACCACATAGGCCAGCACCGCACCGGCGATGAACAGCACCGCACCGATGCCCACGAACGCCATCGCGAACCGGCGTTCCTTCTTGTACAGGCCGGGCGTGATGAACGCCCACAGCTGATACAGCCACACCGGGCAGGCCAGCACGATGCCGGCGGCCAGCGCCACCTTCAGTCGCAACATGAACTGATCGAAGGGCGCCGTCGCGAGCAGACGGCAACCACCGTCGGGGGTGATCTCGGCGCGCGCGGACGCGGGCAGCGCGCAGTACGGACCGCGCAGCCATTCACCGAGGCTGTGGAAGCCGAATATGCCGTGGGTGTACCAGAGGAACCCGAAGATCGTCGTAACCACAACTGCGGCGACGGCAATCAGCAGCCGGGTGCGAAGTTCGTGGAGGTGGTCGACGAGCGACATCGTCCCGTCGGGGTTGACCCGCGAACGACGACGGCGAGGATCGAGCTTTTTGATGAATCCGGAGGTCACTGGCGTGTTCTACAGGCCTGGTCGTAGACGCGAAGCGGCACCGCGGGGCGATGGCCGCGATCGTTGCCGGACCGGTCAGGCCGTGTGGCGGTCCGGGGACTGCTCGGGCGCCGGAGCGTCGACCCGTTCGGAGGCAATCGGCTTGGCCGGCGGGGTGTCAGCCGCCGGGGAGGCCCCGGAATCCGACTGCATCTCCTTGATCTCCGACTTGAAGATGCGCATCGACTTGCCGAGCGACCGCGCCGCATCCGGCAGCTTCTTGGCGCCGAAAAGCAGCACGAACACCGCGATGACAATGATCCAGTGCCAGGGTTGTAGACCACCCAATTTGGTTACCTCCAGACGTCCGTGCCGAGTCTACCCGCGTGCGTCGTCGGCGTCGTAGACACGCAGTGCCTCGGCAGCCGCATCCCGCACCCGCTGCGCCAACGACTCCGGGGCCAGCACAGTGACGGCCGAGCCGAAACCGAGCACGAACCGCGCCATCCACTCGTCGGAGGCGTAGGTCATCGCGGCCTCGCAGGCACCCCCGGGCAGTTCGTTGACCACCCGCAACGGGTAGTAGTCGAACACCCACGACGCGGTCGCGTCGACCAGCAGGGTGGCCGACGGTAAGGCCGGATCCGCATCGAACAGCGACGTGTCCGGGCCGGCCTGCACCGCCGGCGGCGGCGGCGAAGATGCCTCGTCGAGCACCTGCGCGTCGACGATGCGATCGAAGCGAAACAGCCGGACCGCCTCGGCGGTGCGGCACCACGCCTCCAGGTAACTGTTGTCTCCGACCAGTGCCACCCGGATCGGGTCGACGGTGCGACGGCTCAACGAATCCCGCGACGCCGAGTAGTACTCCAACGTCACCGCCCGGCCGTCGCGCACCGCCGCCCGCACGGCCGCGGCGGCGACACTCTCGGTCTGCGCGGGCTCGTCGACGGCCGCCAGCTTGCTGCCTGCGGCGGATTCGATCTTGGCGATCGCGCTGCGCGCGGCTTCCGGATCGACCATGCCGGGCACGTCGACCAATGCCCGCAGCGCCACCAGGATGCCGGTCGCTTCGGTCGAGGTGAGTCGCAGCGGCCGGTCGACGCCGGCGCTGAACGTGACTTCAACCGTGTCACCTTCGAAATCGAAGTCGATGAGATCGCCGGGGCTGTACCCGGGCAGACCGCACATCCACAGCTGCCGAAGGTCGTCATCGAGCTGCTTACGGGTGACTCCCAGCACGCTGGCCGCCTCGGCCCGGGTGACCTTGGGGTTGGCCTGGAAGTACGGCACCATGTTCAGCATCCGGACCAGCCGGTTGGAAACGTGGCTCATGAGCGCACCGCCTGCGCCCGCAACCGCACCAACACATCGTCGCGCAGCGCTTGCGGCGACAGTGCCACCGCGTCGGCCCCGTAACTCGCGATCTCCCTGGCCAATCTGTCGTACCCGCCGATGTCGACGGTGATCTCCTCACCGGCGCGGCCTGCCAGCGTGCGCGGCACGGTCGCGATGGCCTGCCGGCGCAAGGCGGTCGCCCGGCCGTCTGCCACCCACACTTGTGCCTGTTCCCCGGTCGGGGATTCGGCGACGACGCGCTGCACCACCTCACGAAGGTTGACGCCATCGGGCTTGTGCACGGCGCCGGGATCTCCGATCGCGGTGACCGTGTCACCGAGGCGGGACAGCCGGAAGGTCCGGGTGTCATCGCGCAGACGGTCATGGCCGACGAGGTACCAACGGCCCCGGTGCGTCACCACACCCCACGGCTCGACCGTGCGGGTGGTGTACGGGTCGCTGCGCGAATACCGGTGTTCGAACTGCACCACCCGGCCGCTGTCGATGGCCGACAACAGCGTTCCCAGAACCTTCTCCGAACCCCGGATGCCGGGCAGCGCGGCCGTGGAGGTGATCGCGACGGACGGATCGCCGCCTTCGACGTCGACACCGGCTGCCCGCAACTTGAGCAACGCGCCCTGGGTCGCGGTGATCAACTCCGGCGACTGCCACAGCTGGGTGGCCACCGCGACGGCAGCGGCCTCGTCGGTGGTCAACTCGACGGCCGGCAGTGCATAGGCCTCACGGTTGATCCGATAGCCCTCGGCGGGATCGAACTTCGACACCCGGCCGGTCTCCAGCGGGATTCCCAGATCGCGCAACTCGTTCTTGTCGCGCTCGAACATGCGCGAGAACGCCTCGTCGCTGGCGCTGTCCTCGTAGCCCTGAACGATTTTGCGGATCTTCTCCGCCGGCAGAAAACGATCGGTCGAGAGCAGGGCGATGACAAGGTTCATCAACCGCTCGACTTTGGATACCGCCACGAGATGAGAGCTTAGAGCTCACATGCTGGCGATCAGGCGCTTGACCCGCTCATCGACCGACCGGAATGGATCCTTGCAGAGCACGGTGCGCTGCGCCTGGTCGTTGAGCTTGAGGTGCACCCAGTCGACGGTGAAGTCGCGACCCGCCTCCTGTGCAGCGCTGATGAACTCGCCGCGCAGCTTGGCCCGGGTGGTTTGTGGCGGGGTGTTGACCGCGGCGTCGATCTCCTCGTCGGTGGTGATCCGGGCCGCGAGCCCTTTGCGCTGCAACAGGTCGAACACTCCACGGCCACGCTTGATGTCGTGGTAGGCGAGATCGAGCTGGCTGATCTTGGGGTCGGACAGCTCCATGCTGTAGCGGTCCTGGTAGCGCTGGAACAGCTTGCGCTTGATCACCCAGTCGATCTCGGTGTCGACCTTCGCGAAATCCTGGGACTCGACCGCGTCGAGTTGGCGGCCCCACAGATCGACCACCTGCTCGATCTGCGTGCTCGGTTCGCGGGTCTGCAGATACTCCACGGCCCGCGCGTAGTACTCGCGCTGGATGTCCAGAGCGCTGGCCTGCCGCCCACCGGCCAGCCGCACCGGGCGCCGCCCGGTCAGGTCGTGGCTGACCTCGCGGATGGCCCGGATCGGGTTGTCCAGGGAGAAGTCGCGGAACGGGACGCCGGCTTCGATCATCTCCAGCACCAGCGAGGCGGTGCCCACCTTGAGCATCGTGGTGGACTCGCACATGTTGGAGTCACCGACGATGACGTGCAGCCTGCGGTACTTCTCGGCATCGGCGTGCGGCTCGTCGCGGGTGTTGATGATCGGGCGCGACCGCGTCGTCGCGCTGGAGACGCCCTCCCAGATGTGCTCGGCGCGCTGGCTCAGGCAGAAGGTCGCCGCCTTCGGCGTCTGCAGCACCTTGCCCGCACCGCAGATGAGCTGGCGGGTCACCAGGAACGGCAGGAGCACGTCGGAGATCCGGGAGAATTCCCCGGCCCGCACGATCAGGTAGTTCTCGTGGCAGCCGTAAGAGTTGCCCGCCGAGTCGGTGTTGTTCTTGAACAGGTAGATGTCGCCGCCGATGCCCTCGTCGGCGAGCCGCTGCTCGGCATCGATCAACAGATCTTCCAGGACGCGCTCGCCGGCGCGGTCGTGGGTGACCAGCTGGGTCAGGTTGTCGCATTCGGCAGTCGCGTATTCGGGGTGACTGCCCACGTCAAGATACAACCGGGCGCCATTGCGTAGGAACACGTTGGAACTGCGTCCCCACGACACCACCCGCCGGAACAGGTAGCGCGCCACCTCATCGGGTGACAACCTGCGATGCCCGTGAAAGGTGCAGGTCACACCGAATTCTGTCTCGATGCCCATGATTCGCCGCTGCACGAGATCGAGCTTACGGGTTCGGGCAGAACATGGGCGGCAACCACCCCGATCCGTTTGCGGCCGTGGTCATCCACGGCCGCCGGTCGTCGCTGTCCGGCGGGGCCGAGGTGAGCTGCGGTTCGGTCGGCATGATCACTGCCGGCACGGCGCGGGCTGCTGCTGGGTGATGCAGTGAATGCCTCCGCCGCGCGCGAACAACGGGCGGGCGTCGACGCTGACGACACGGCGGCCCGGATACTGTTCGGCCAGGATCGCCGCCGCGTCGGCGTCGCGTGGGTCGCCGAAAGCGCAAGCGATCACTCCGCCGTTGACCACCAGGTGATTGATGTAGCTGTAGTCCACGAAACCATCGGCGTCGGTCAACTGGCCGGGCGCCGGAAGGTCGACGATCTCCCACGGCCGTCCCGCGACGTCGCCGGTCTGCTCGATCGCTGCACGAATTTCCTTGCACACCAAGTGATCTGGGTGATTTTCGGCCGGCTGCGCATGCAGCATCAGCCGTCCGGGCGACGGTATCGCCGCGACGATGTCGACGTGACCGCGCGTGCCGAAGCGCTGCGAGTCACGGGTCAGCCCACGCGGCAACCAGACCGCGTGATCGGCACCGATGGTGCGAGCCAGCTCGGCTTCGACGTCAGCCTTGGTGGCGCCGGGGTTGCGGCCGGGGTCCAGTTGCACGGTCTCGGTGACCAGCGCGGTCCCCAGCCCGTCGACCTGGATACCGCCGCCCTCGTTCACCAGCTTCGAATCGACCACCGGAACACCGGACCAATCAGCAACAGCAGCAGCGATTTTCGAGTCGAGGTCCCACTGCGCCCAGTCTTGCGCGCCCCAACCGTTGAACACCCAGTCCACCGCGGCCACCGAACCGTCCTCGGCATGGACGAAGGTGGGGCCGATGTCGCGCATCCAGGCGTCGTCGAGCGGCGCCTCGACGATGTCGACGGCGCCGGACAGATAGCGCCGCGCCGCAGGCATTTCGGCGGGGTCCACCACCATCGTCACCGGTTCGAACTCCAACACCGCGTGCGCCACCGCCGCCCAGGTGGTACGTGCTTCGTGGTGTTCTTCCGCGGTGTCTCCCAGCGAATAACCGGCGGACGGGAATGCCATCCAGACGCGATCCTGCGGTGCGCCCTCGGCCGGCATTCGGTAGGCGGTCATTTCACCACTGCGGTGGCTTGGTGGCCGACCCCGTACGGGTGCGCCACATCGACCGGCGCGGTCAGGGCGGCGTAGGTGTCGGGCCGCCGGGTCAGCAGGAACGGGAAGAGCTCCAGCCAGTCCCGGCGCTGATCCAGGTCGAGGTCCGCGACCAGCACGGCTTCTTCGTCCCGAGGTGCCTGCACCAGTACCCGGCCGAACGGGTCGGAGATGAACGACGAACCGTAGAAGGTGACCTTGCCCTCGTCACCGATCCGGTTCGGCACCACCATGAACAGCCCACTGTTGATGCCGTTGGCGACGATCACCTGCTGCCACAGCGGTTGAGTGTCGAAGGCCGGGAACACCGGCTCAGAGCCGATCGCCGTCGGATAGACCAGGATCTCGGCGCCACCGAGTGCGTAGCTGCGCGACACTTCGGGGAACCATTCGTCCCAGCAGGTCGGCAGGCCGACGCGGGCGCCCAGGCCCTCGGGGTTGTACACCGGATACGGATCGCTTTCGGCCGACGGCCCCGGGCCGGGCCGGAAATAGGTGTCCTCGTAGTAACCCGCCGAAATCGGGATGTGCAGCTTGCGAGTGTAGCCGGCCAACTCCCCGGACGGGGCCACCAGGATTGCCGTATTGAAGCCCAATCCATCTGCGGCCGGAGCTTTTTCGTACAGCGAGGCGTGCACGAAGATGCCGTTGGCCCGGGCCGCGCTCGCGGCCAGGGCGAAGGTCGGTCCCCCGGTGAGATCCTCTGCCGACGCGCCAGGGTTGGGCCCGGCCGGGGTGTCCGCGGGGTAGCGCAGCAACGTGATCTCGGGCAGGCAGACCAGGGTGGCCCCGGCACCGGCGGCCCGGTCCACACCGTCCCGCAACACCGTGGCCAGTTCGGCCGCGTCGGGCCGCCAACGATGCTGGACCAACCCGACCCGCAGCCGCAGGCGCGTCGACTCGACGCTGCGGGACAACGACTCTGGCGCGCTGGCGGTCAGGGTGATCATCGGCCGTCTCCTAAAACGAATCAAATTCGTTTTATTGTGAACCCGTCGACACCCGTTGTAAAGAGCCGGTACGGGCACCGCGGCAAAACTACGATTCGCCCTGAGTCGACCGCAGCGAGTCCGGGGGTGCACCCAGGATGCGTTCGAACGCCTGCAGATAGGCGCCAACGACCTTCTGCGCATGGGGCCCGCTGATGTCGCTGCCCACTGCCCCGTCGGCCTCGATGGCGTCGATGAAGGCGTCGGCCAGGTGCAGCCCCATCCCGGTGATGATCCCTGCGGCCTCATGCGGGTAGTCGGTGTCGAAGACCCCCTCGGCGCACCCCTGCCGGATGATCGCTTCGAGCATGGGCGCCGTCGTGCGCATCGAACCCTGGGTCATCTTCTGTCGCAACAGCGCGTTGTTCTCGTCGTGCCACAGCCGGATCAGCGTCGCCACCTCGGTCGGGCTGTCCGATTTCCAGGCCCTGGACGCATCCAGGTAGGCGTTCAGTTTGTCCAGCGCACCGCGGTCGGGGTCGTCGACGATGCCGGCCAAATGCGCGCTCGCGCTTTCGCCCATCTGCTCGATGACGCCTTCCAGCAGGGCCTTCTTCGAGCGAAAATAGTGGTACAGAGCCCCTTTTGAGACCTGCAACTCGGCCAGCAGATCGTCGATCGTCATGGCTTCATAGCCCTTGTCATGCATCAGCCGGAGCGCTGCGGCCAGGATCTCGCGCCGCCGGGCGGCGTGTTCGGACGAGTTCACCTGCCGGGCCACGAATCCTCCATTGACGTTCGACGCTTGCCGAGCTTAGCCTAAAAATAGACCGACGGTCGGTTTATTAATCAGGAGGGTTCCATGCCCCAGCCAACGCCACTGGCCCAGCAACGCACCCGCGCGTTCGCCCGGGTCCTCGGCCCCTTCGTCGCCGTCGCCACCGTGATCATCGCGGTCCGGCTGCCCGGCCTGGGCGACCTGCTGAGCGACCTGTTCACCAGCGGAACCCTGCCCTGGATCCTCGGTGCGGCGATGCTCATGATGGGCCTGGTGGTGATCGCGTTCCACCAGTACTGGTACAGCGTCACCGCGGTACTGATCTCTGTGTTCGGCTGGTTCGTCGCGCTACGCGGGGCAGCCATGATGGCCTTCCCATCGGCCATCCAGACCGGCGCCGACGCCACGGTGACCAGCCCCGCGTTGCTGATCGCCGCGCGCGGCTTCTTCCTGCTACTGACCGCGATGGGGCTGTGGTTGACCTACGTCGGCTGGCGCCCCGAGCACACCGACGCGCGCTGATGCGGCGGGACCCTTGAGCCCGTCCAACACGAAAGCCAGGTGACGTCGCCATACGGCATCGTCACCGTCGGCCATCGCGATCACCTTCGACATCGCCCACATCAACGTTGCGAGGTCGTCGGCACCGAAGTCGGCTCGTAGCGCTCCGGCGCTACGAGCCTGTTCGACGACGACCTCCAGCAGCCCGCCGGCACGGCCACACTCCCCCGCAACATCGACGGCACCGACCGGATTGCGCGCCACCGCGTCGTTGATGCTGCGGTCGGAGGCCTGCATCGCGAACAGGCTGTCCAGGAATTCCGTGAACCCCCGCCATGGGTCGGCATCGGCGAGCGCCTGCTGCGCCAACCGGTCGATGACGGCCAACCGGTCCGACAGCACCACATCCAGGAGTGCGCCACGGTTCGGAAAGTGGTTGTAGAGCGTGCCGATACTCACGCCCGCCTTTCGGGCGACCTCCTCGAGAGGTACGTCGACCCCGCGTTCGGTGAAGAGTTCGGCGGCCGCTGCCACCAGGCGGTCCCGGTTACGGACAGCATCCGCGCGCATCGCCGACATGGCGTTCATCCTAGCGAAGTTGAGGGACCACTCAACTTGTGATACTAAGTTGAGCATGACCTCAACTTCTGCTCCCGTCCTGGTGGTTCTCGGCGTCGGCCCCGGTCTCGGCCTGTCGGTCGCACACAGATTCGGCACCGCGGGATACCGCGTGGCCCTGATTTCACGTTCACCACAACGACATTCGAGTTATCTGGCGTCATTGGGCGACAAGGGCATCGAGGCGGCCGCGTTTGTCGCCGACGCGTCCCGGCCCGATCAGCTGCGGACGGCCATCGACGCGGTGCGCGCCCGGTTCGGCCGCATCGACGTCGGCTACTACGGTCCGGCCGCCTTCGAAACGGCGCCGACGGACGACATCGCCGATCTCGACGCCGCAGGCGCGAAGTCGGCGCTCGACACCGTCGTGCCCGCGGTCGACTTCGCCTCCCAGCTGCTACCCGAGATGCGGCAGCGCGGCAGCGGAGGACTGCTGTTCGCCGGCGGGCTGAGCAGTGTGGTGCCGATGCCCGCGCTCGGTGGGCTGGCACTGGCCGCCGCCGCTCTGCGCAACTATGCACTCACCCTGCATGCCGCACTCGCCCCCGCCGGGATCTACGCCGGCACCCTCACGATCGGCGGCCTGATCGAGCGCGGCGACATCCATCGCGCGATGGCCGATTCGGAGCAGTTCGCCGGCATCGCGATCCACACGCTGAATCCAGACGACCTGGCCGAGCGGGTCTGGCAGCTCTACACCGACCGCACGGACGCGGAGGCAGTCGTCAACGTCATCGCCTAGCTGTGCCTGCCCGCCACGGAATTCCGAATCTGGCCGGCACGCCGTCGCTGAACATGACATGAACCGGCTGCCCGGCGCACACGTCGCCGAGTCCGACCGACCCGAACAGTCCCGACTCCTCGAAGCCGATCAGTTCCGCGGACCGCAACGACCAGGCCGGATGCTCGTTGGGCACATACCAGGTGCGCCCGCCATGAGCGACGTGCAGGCCCCACCGCGCAGAAAGGAAATGCTCGAGCGGCCCGGGCACCAGAATGTCGCCGGCTCGGACCTCGATCCGGCTGGACGCCCGGGTTCGAGGCCAGCGCACGGCGGTCGTGTAGGTATGCCGATCCCCCGTCCGGCCGTACGACATCCTGGCCCACCGGTACCGGATTCCCAGCGCCGCGCGGGCGGCGAGCACGACATCGAGCCGCGGAGTGTCCAAGCTCAGAAACACCACTCCACGACGCCCGGTGCGGTCGGCCGAATACAAGCGGACATTGGTCTCCAGGAAACTGCCGAGCACGCCAGGGCCGTATCCGAACCCGGTGCCGGTCATCCGGAAGGCGACCAGGCCCACGTAGGTGAGACCGTCGAACGTATCGGGCTCAGTGCCGTCGGGAAACAGGTGTGCGATGCGTCCGGGATCGACCGGCCAATGCAAAAAGGCCAGATCGACCCAGTTCTGACGCAGGATCCGAGCACCGGTCAGTCCTGGCGCTTCGGGACTGACCGGCTCGGACACAGCGGCTACTCAGACGCTTTGGCATCCGAATCTGAAGCCGAATCCGCTTCGGGCAGAAGCGCTTCCAGCGCCGTGCCGGTGATCCGTCGGAAGCAGCGGCGCGGCCGCGTGGCATCGAGGACCGCCACCTCGAGGGTGGCGGGGCCCAATGCGCGCGGCTCGGAGCCGTTGGCGCTCGCGCTCAGCGCCTCCACCGCGATCTTGACCGCGGCGGCGAGGTCCGCATTCTCGGCATACGACTCGTTCAGCGCGGCGATGATCGGCTCGGTGGTGCCGCCCATCACCACGAAGTGCGGCTCATCGGCGATCGAACCGTCATAGGTGATCCGGTACAGCTCAGGCGGTTTGGTCTCGCCGTGATGCGCCACCTCCGCCACGCACAGCTCAACCTCGAACGGTTTGGCCTGCTCGGTGAAGATGGTCCCCAGGGCCTGCGCGTAGACGTTTGCCAGCTGGCGGCCGGTGACGTCGCGACGGTCGTAGGCATAGCCACGGGTGTCCGCGTACTGGATTCCGGCCACCCGCAGCTTGTCGAACTCGTTGAACCGGCCGACGGCGGCGAAACCGACCCGGTCGTAGAGCTCACTGACCTTCTGCAGGGACCGCGACGGGTTCTCGGCGACGAACAGCACGCCGCCGTCGTAGGCAAGTGCCACCACGCTGCGCCCGCGGGCGATGCCCTTGCGCGCCAGCTCGGAGCGCTCCCGCATCGCCTGTTCAGGCGAGATGAAGTACGGGAAGCTCATCAGCCTTCACCGCCTGTCCGGGTGCGGCGCGCGATGACTTCGCGAGCGAGTTCGGCGATGCGCTCCTCGGCGATCTCCACGGCCCCCTCGGCACCGATGGTGACCGCGGTCGGGTAGATGCCGCGCACCAAGTCCGGGCCGCCGGTGGCGGAGTCGTCGTCGGCGGCATCGTAGAGCGCCTCGATGGCCACCTTCAAAGCCGAATCCGCATCAACCGCTTGCGAATACAGCTTCTTGATCGAGGACTTGGCGAAGATCGAGCCCGAGCCCACCGACTGGTAACCCTCTTCCTCGATGTTCCACCCGCCTGCGGCGTCGAACGAGACGATGCGGCCCGCGTGTTGCGGATCTCCGGCATCAACATCAAAACCCACCAGCAGGGGCAGCGCCACAAAGCCCTGCAGTGCCGCGCCCAGATTGCCGCGCACCATGATGGCCAGCCGGTTCACCTTGCCGCGGAACGTCAGCGGCACGCCTTCGACCTTCTCGTAGTGCTCCAGTTCGACGGCGTAGAGCCGGGCGAACTCGACCGCGATGGCGGCCGTGCCCGCGATGCCCGTCGCCGTGTAGTCGTCGGTGATGTACACCTTCTGCACGTCGCGACCGGCGATCATGTTGCCCTGGGTGGAGCGGCGGTCACCGGCGATCAGCACCCCGCCCGGGTACTTGATCGCGACGATGGTCGTACCGTGCGGCACCGCGTTGGTCGGGTTGATCGCTCCGCCGTCGATACGGTTGACCGGCAACAGTTCGGGGGCCTGTCGACGCAGAAGATCAGAGAACGACGACAGATCCATGGCAACAGACGGTGTACCGGAGAGTGGTTGGGAAGAGGACAGGTTATCGCGCCAGATCACTGGCCGCCCTTTTGGACGTACGCACGCACGAAGTCTTCCGCGTTCTCTTCCAGCACGTCGTCGATCTCATCGAGCAGATCGTCAGTCTCCTCGGCCAGTTTCTCGCGACGCTCCTGGCCGGCGGCAGATGCACCCGGGAGGTCGTCATCCTCGCCGCCGCCACCGCCACGCTTGGTCTGCTCTTGAGCCATCGCTGCCTCCTGCAATTGTCATCGGCCGGGCTAACCGCCCAACCGGTCCTTCCACAGTACCGGTCGGCACCCGGATTGCCCGGGATAGCTCACCGCCGGAGATGGTCAGTTGGTGAGTTGCTCGACGAGTTCGGCGGCGCTGTCCACAGAGTCCAGCAGGGCGCCCACATGCGCCTTACTGCCACGTAGCGGCTCCAACGTCGGAATCCGGACGAGCGAATCGCCGCCGAGATCGAAGATGACCGAGTCCCAGCTGGCCGCGGCGATGTCGGAACCGAATCGGCGCAGGCATTCACCGCGGAAATAGGCCCGGGTGTCGGTCGGCGGGTTGTCGACCGCGTCGATCACCTGCTGCTCGGTGACCAGCCGCTTCATCGAACCGCGCGCCACCAGTCGGTTGTACAGGCCCTTGTCCAGCCGGACATCGGAGTACTGCAGATCGACCAGGTGGAGCCGGGGCGCCTGCCAGCTGAGGTTCTCGCGCTGACGGAACCCCTCCAGCAACCGCAACTTCGCCGGCCAGTCCAGGATGTCGGCGCATTCCATGGGATCGCGTTCCAGCAGGTCCAGAACATGGGCCCAGGTCTCGACGACGTGGGAGGCCCGCGGGTCGGCGTCCTTGATGTCGACCAGTTTGGCCACCCGCTCCAGATACACCCGTTGCAGCGCCAGCGCGGTCATCTCACGGCCGTCGGCGAGCGCGACCGTGGCCCGCAGCGACGGATCGCGGCTGATCACGTGCACCGCGTGCACCGGCCGGGCCAACGCGAGATCGGACAGATCCAGCCCGAACTGCGGGCCCTCCTCGATCAGGTCGAGCACCAGCGAGCTGGTGCCGACCTTGAGGTAGGTCGACGTCTCGGCCAGGTTGGCGTCGCCGATGATGACGTGCAGCCTGCGGTACTTGTCGGCGTCGGCGTGCGGCTCGTCCCGGGTGTTGATGATGCCGCGCTTGAGGGTGGTCTCCAGACCCACCTCGACCTCGATGTAGTCGGCGCGTTGCGAGAGCTGGAAGCCGGGATCGTCGCCTGACGGTCCGATGCCGACCCGGCCGGAACCCGTCACCACCTGCCGGGACACCAGGAACGGCGTGAACCCGGCGATCACCGCGGAGAACGGGGTCTGACGGCTCATCAGGTAGTTCTCGTGCGAACCGTAGGACGCACCCTTGTTGTCGATGTTGTTCTTGTAGAGCTGGAGCTTGGCGGCGCCGGGCACGCTGGCGACGTGCCGGGCCGCGGCCTCCATCACGCGCTCACCAGCCTTGTCCCAGATCACCGCATCCATCGGATCGGTGCACTCGGGCGCCGAGTACTCCGGGTGGGCATGGTCCACATACAGCCGGGCGCCGTTGGTGAGGATCATGTTGGCCGCACCCACCTCGTCGGCATCGACGATCGGAGCCGGCCCCGAAGCCCGCGACAGGTCGAATCCGCGAGCGTCGCGCAGCGGGCTCTCGACCTCGTAATCCCACCGCGTGCGCTTTCCACGCTGGATGCCGGCGGCAGCCGCGTACGCCAGCACCGCCTGAGTCGAGGTCAAGATCGGATTGGCGGTCGGATCGGACGGCGATGAGATGCCGTATTCGACCTCTGTTCCGATAATCCGTTGCATGGGGCCAGCCTAGGCGACGGCCTGCGCACCCCGAGCCGCAAGGTATTCGGGCCGTGGCCGCGGGGCGGCGAACGGCTCGGTCAGTGCGTTCTCGACCGAGTTGAACACCAGGAAGACATTCGACCTCGGCAGCGGCGTGATGTTGGACCCCGACCCGTGCAGCAGGTTCGCGTCGAACCACAGCGCGGTCCCGGGCGGACCGGTGAACTGGTGGATGTCGTGCTCGTCGACGGCCTTGGTCAGTGTCGTCTGATCGGGCACACCCACGCTCTGGGCGACCAGGGAGGTGTCGTGGTTGTCCTCGGGCGTGGCGCCGACGCACGGATAGAACGTCTGGTGCGAGCCGGGGATCACCATCAGCGACCCGTTGTAGGGGTAGTTCTCGGTCAGGGCGATCGAGCACGAGACGGCGCGGATGGCCGGCATGCCGTCCTCGGCATGCCAGGTCTCGAAGTCCGAATGCCAGTAGAACCCCGTCCCGGTGAAACCGGGCATGAGGTTGATCCGGGCCTGGTGGATGTAGACGTCGCCGCCGAGCAACTGCCGCGCGACCGGCAGCACCGTGTCCAGCCGGACCACCTGAGCCACCAGATCGCTCAGCAGATGAGGCTCGAAGATCGACCGGATCGTGCCGCCCGGCTCACGGATCACACGCGGATCGTCCTTCTCCAGATCCACTGCCACCCGGTCGATTTCGTGCCGCAACAACGGCAGCCAATCATCGGACACCGTCTCGGGCGCAACCAGGTAGCCGTACTCGGAGAAGCCGTCGAGGTGGTGCTGGCTCAGCGGCCCGTCGGCCACACCGCCCCACACCACGGGCTCCTGGCGCGGTATCGGATCGATCGCGTGGTCGAGTCGGGTCGGGTAACGATCCTCGACAGCGGCCGACTCCGCGCGCGGTCCGCCCACGGGTTCTCGCTGGACTGCCGTCATGCGACCGACTGCGGCGCCGGGTAGACACCGTTCTCGTCGTGGACCTCCCGCCCGGTCACCGGCGGATTGAACACGCACAACATCCGGAGTTGCTCGTCGCACGTAACCCGGTGGCGGTCATGGTTGTTGAGGACATACATGGTCCCGTCGGCGAGCGGGTACTGCTGACCGGTCTGCAGATCCGTCAGCGTGCCCGTGCCCTCGATGACCCAGACCGCCTCGATGTGGTGCTGGTAGTGGAACTCGTTGACCGACCCGGCCTCGATGGTGGTCTCGTGGAACGAGAAGCCGACACCGTCGCCGGCCAGGAGGATGCGCTTGGATCGCCAGGTTCCGTCGGCCACATCGCGGTCTGTTCCGGTGATCTCAGCTGTGGTGCGAACGATCATGTGTCAAGCCTCCTCAGGCCAACGTGACTGCGACGGACTCGGCGAGAATGTCGAGCCCCTCGGACAATTCGGTCGGAAGGGTGGTCAACGGCGGCAGCAGTTTGACCACCTCGTCGGACGGACCGCTGGTTTCCATCAGCGCACCGCGGTCGAAGGCGGCCCGGCAGACCTTTCCGGCCATGTCCGCCTCGTCGAATTTGAGTCCCTGGGCCATTCCGCGACCACGGGCCGTCACGCCTTCATGGGCAGCGGCGATCTCCTCCAGCCGGTTCCGGATCAACTCACCCTTGGCCACCGTCTCGGCGCTGAATTGGTCATTCTGCCAATAATTCTCGATGGCCGCGGTGGCGGTGATGAAGGCGGGGTTGTGCCCACGGAAGGTGCCGTTGTGCTCGCCGGGCGTCCACATGTCGAGCTCACGACGGAAGAGGGTGAGCGCCATCGGCAGGCCGTAGCCGCTGACCGACTTGGATATCGTGACGATATCGGGCACGATGCCGGCGGCCTCGAAGCTGAAGAACGGCCCGGTCCGGCCGCACCCCATCTGGACGTCGTCGACGATCAGGAGGATGTCACGCTCGCTGCACAAGTCGGCCAGCGCGCGCAGCCATTCGATCCGCGCGACGTTGAGACCGCCCTCACCCTGGACGGTTTCGACGATCACTGCGGCGGGGCGGTTGAGTCCGCTGCCCGAATCATCGAGCACGCGAGCGAACCACTGGAAGTCTTCGGTGACTCCGCCGAAGTAGTTGTCGTAAGGCATCGGGGTGGCGTGCACCAACGGGATACCCGCCCCGGCCCGCTTCATAGAGTTGCCGGTGACCGACAGCGCACCCAGCGTCATGCCGTGGAATGCATTGGTGAAGCTGATAACCGACTCGCGCCCGGTCACCTTCCTGGCCAGCTTGAGTGCCGACTCCACCGAGTTGGCGCCCGTCGGCCCGGGAAACTGCACCTTGTAGTCCAGCCCGCGCGGCTTCAGGATGAGCCGCTCGAAGCTCTCCAGGAACCGCTGCTTGGCCGCGGTGGCCATGTCGAGCGAGTGCACGATCCCATCGGAGGCAAGGTATTCGAGCAACGGCTCCTTCAAGGCGGCGTTGTTGTGGCCGTAGTTCAGCGCCCCTGCCCCGGCGAAGAAGTCGATGTAGGTACGCCCCGCGGTGTCGGTCACCCAGGAGCCTGCGGCACTGTTCATGACAGTGGGCCAGCCGCGGCAATAACTGCGCACCTCGGACTCGACCGTGCTGAACACGTCGGGAAGGTCAGATTCGGACAACGGCGCTGTCGTAGCGAGCAGCAAGGGACAATCCTTCCAAATTAATCAAACTGGTTATCAGATAACTGATTTCAGCGAGAGAGCGGTGTGGCGATGGGCCCCATCCGCAGAATCGGCTCGTCTTCGTGTCCCCCGTCGGCGTCGAGGAGGTGGCACTCGAAGTGCGGGTCCTCGACGAGTGGGACGCCGTGACGGCGCGCGAAGGCGCCGAAGAATGCGCGTGAGGCGGCATTGCCGGGCGAGACCGTGGCTTCCACGGTCACCGGGCGCCCGTCGCGCTGCGCCCGCACCCGGTGCACGAGCGCGTCGAGCATGGTGCTGGCCAGTCCCCCGCCCTGCGCCGACGGCGCCACGGCGACCTGCCAGACGAACAGGACATCCGGTCGCGGCGGCGGGTGGTAACCCGTGATGAATCCGTGCAGGTCACCGTTGCGTTCCGCCACTATTGACGTGGCAGCAAAATCGGTCGCCAGCAACAGATAGGCGTACGTGGAATTCACATCGAGCACGCCGGTGGCTTCCGCAAGGTCGCGGATGCCAATCGCGTCGGTACTTCGTGGAGGACGCAGGAATTCTTCCCGGGAATGGCGTCCCGGGACGCTTTCTAAAACACGCATATCGAGTTAAAAGTCACCACCGAACTTCTCAGCGATCATCATCAGTTTCAAGCCATCGGTGCCCTCGACGTAAGCACACCGCCCTGCCGTGATCAAGCCGCGCCACCGCCCGGGAAGGTGCGATACGTCGGCCGTCACCGCCTTTGACCTGCAACAACTCCGCGAATCGTCAATCTCAGAAAAGTGTTAGCGTCGTTATCGAATCGTTACATTGGCGCGCGGGTACCAACCTCGGGATCGTTTCCCCTCCGCCGGCGTCCGATCTGTCACGGCGCGACGGAGCCCGGCCCGCCCGGATGGCCCACTCAGACACCACCGCGGAAATTCCAATCAAAATCTAATAATCACCGGTGCGTTCAATCCTCAAATGGCGTTCGAATAGGCTCGGTTCTCCGAATGTCGTCACCGTCGCAGACCCACCGGGGCACATGCGGGCAACTCCACTGCATCCGTAGCCACGGGTGGCCTGCACCCCGCGGGCCGTACGTCACCGCCGGCACGAGGGGGTGTCAGCAACGCCCGACCCCAGCCGGTTCCGGCGATCACCAGTGCGGCTCCGGCGACGCCGGCGACGGTGACCGGATCGCCCGCCACGGCGACACCGAAGATGGCTGCCCACAGCGGTTCGGTCCCCACCAGCAGGCTGACCCGGGCCGGACTGGTGGTACCCAGTGCCCGCAACTGCACCCAGAACGCGAACACCGTGCAGGCCACCGCGAGATACGCGATGAGCAGCCAGTCAGTGAGCCCGTAGGCCGCCGCCACCGCCGGTGCGGACTGGCCCGATATCCCACACAGCGCGAGCGCCGCTACGGCGACCGTCAGCAATTGCACCAAAGTGGTTCGCGCGGAGTCGATCCCGTGCGTCTCTGACATCCGCGCCACAACGGTGACATGGACGGCGCGCACCAGAGCGGCGATCACCATCACGATGTCCCCATACCGCGGGGCGGTCAGTCCGCCGGATTGGGTCAACAACACGCAACCGATCACCGCCAGCGCGGCCGTGAGGTAGAAGCGACGACCGACCCGGTGACGTTGGATCATGGGTGTGACCACGATGGTCAGCGCCATGATCAGGCCGGCATTGGAGGCCGATGTCATTGTCACACCGTAGGTTTCGGCAATGCAGACCGCGGCCAGGAGAATCCCCCCGACCACCCCGGCAGCCGCCTCTGCGCGGGTCAATCCCGTCAACCGCCGAAGCATGACGGCAGCGAGCACCGCCGCCGCCACGGCGAACCGCACCACCAGTAGGGCGAAGACCGTGCCGGACGCGGCGATCTCCTTAGTGGCCAGGTAGCTCGAACCCCAGACCACGGCGACGGCGAGCAGACAGAGATCGGCGGAGCGTCGGGGCATACGACCAGCGTGTGGCCCCGCCGATAATTCAGTCAAGCTAATGTTATTTCACATTATATGTAGCATTACTTCATGGATGCCGGGCGCCTGCGGATGCTGCGCGAGCTCGCCGACCACGGCACGGTCGCCGCGGTGGCTCAAGTGCTGTCGATGACACCTTCGGCCGTCTCCCAGCAGTTGAAGATCCTGCAACGCGAGGCCGGCGTGCCATTGATCGAACCGGACGGCAGACGGGTGCGGCTGACCGATGCCGGCCAGGTGCTGGTCGGCCACGCCGACGCCGTATTGGCGGCATTGGACCGCGCCCGCACCGAGATGGACGCCTACCGCAACACACCCCGCGGCACGGTCAGTGTGTCGTTCTTCCCCTCCGGCGCGGCAATGCTGTTGGCCCCGTTGATTATTCGTGCTGCAGAACACGGAGTACAGGTTCTCGGCCGCGATATCGACGTTCCGGCATCCCGGGCACCGGCGCAGCTCGCCGACTTCGATGTCGTCGTGGTACATCGCGACGAACGCGACCCGCTCTCTCGGGGCCCACGCTTCGAATCCACCGAACTGTTGCGGGAACCTCTGGATGTCGTCCTCCCGCCCGAGCATCGACTCGCCGGCCGCGACCGGGTGCGGCTGACGGACCTGGCCGACGAACCCTGGATCGGTGTCGAAGGCGGCTTGATGGTTGACGACGTGCTGAACTCGATCGCGATCCTGTCCGGCATCCAACCGCGAATCACCCAACGGATCAACGACTTCCGCGTGGTCGAGGAGCTGGTCCACGCGGGCACCGGCATCGCCCTGATGCCCCGCCATGTGCGGCTCGCGCGGGAGCTGGTGCGGTTGCCGATCATCGATATCTCGATGGCCCGGCGGGTAGAGGCAGTCACCCGCGCGGGCGCGAGCACCCGGCCCGCTGTGGCTGCCGTCCTGGAGCACTTGCGCACGATCGCGGCGGGTATCAGCTCAGCAACCGCCGAACGTGCTCCCGGGCGATCCGCTCGGCCAGCAGTGGACTGACCCGGTCCGGCTCGACGGCCACCGAGCAGGCCAGTCCGTCCAACAGAGCCAGCAACTCGACGGCGGCCGAATCGGCGTCCACACCAGGGGCAGCAGCGGTGATCAGATCCGCCAGCCACCGTGACATCCGGCTCCAGTCCTGCCGATGCCGAATCGCGGTCTGCTCGTCGACCGCGGCGCGGGCCAGCCGCAGGAGCCAGGCCACACTGATGTCGCGATCGCCGGGTTCCGGGCACACCAGGGCCACCGCCAATGTCTCCAACCGCTGCGCGGCGGACATCTCCGCGGTCAGGCACTCCCCCAACCGGGCCAGGAACCGAGCCGAGGCGCGGTCCATCGCACCGGCCAGCATCGCATCCTTGGTCGGAAAGTGATGTTGCACCGCACCGATCGAAACCTCGGCCAGGGCGGCGACCTTGCGCACCGAGACGCCTTCGAAACCTTCGGCCACCAACACGCGCAGCACCGCGTCGGCCGTCCGGTCATAGGGCGTGTCCACGGCTTCAGCATAGGCGACCAATACGTCCGTATGGTAGCGTCCGCGAGCATGTCCTCGACACGGCTGCAGTCCCTGGACGTCCTGCGCGGCATCGCCATCCTCGGCACGTTGGGCACCAACGTCTGGATCTTCACCAATCCGGCGGGGCTGATCGGCTACTTCAACGGCCCACCGGACTCGCCTTGGCGGCCCGTCGAGATCGCGCTGCAGGTACTCGCCCAGGGCAAGTTCCTGGGCCTACTCACCGTGATGTTCGGGATCGGTCTTGCCCTGCAACAACGTTCAGCACTGCGCGCCGGTCTCCGGTGGCCCGGCAGCTACCCGTGGCGGGCATTGTTGCTGCTCGTCGACGGCATCGTGCATTTCGTATTGTTCACCGAGTTCGACGTTCTGACGGGCTATGCCATCACCGGCTGGATCGTGTCCTACCTGCTGGTCACCAGCCCGCGCGCGCAACGCCGGATCATCGGGTGCGCCGCGGTCGTGCACATCGCGATGCTGAGCGCCATCACGGTCGCCCTGCTCGGCGCGGCCGGTGACACCGGTTCGTCGCGGCCGCTCGACCCCAATCCCTATGCGGACGGTTCGTTCTGGGATCTGGTGCTGTTCCGCCTCGACCATGTTCTGCTGTTCCGGCTGGAGACCCTGCTGATCTTCCCGATGTCGATCGCCTTGTTCCTGTTGGGCGCCAGGCTGTTTCATGCCGGCGTGCTGGAGGCACGTGGCACCATGTTGCGGCGGCGATTGATCTGGCTGGGGTTCGCGGTGGCCGCGCCCCTCGACATCGCGCTGGAGGTCGCCGGTGGCGGCCCCGGATTGATCCTCGCCCGCTACGGCGTCGCACCGTTCGTATCGATGGGCATCCTGGCGTTGGTGGCCGAGTTCTATACCCGACGCCCGGCGCCCGGATGGACCGGACGCCGGCTGGCCGAGGTCGGCCGGATGGCGTTGTCCAGCTATGTGTTACAGAATGTTCTGGCATCGGCGATCTGTTACGGCTGGGGCTTCGGATTGGCCGCAGCAACGCCGGCGGCGCAGCGAGTACCGGCCACCGTGGCGGTCTACCTGTTAGTCGTCGCAGTCGTGATGTGCTTCGCCAACCTGTGGCTGCGCCGGTTCCGTCGGGGCCCGGTCGAGTGGCTGTGGAACAGCAGCTACCGCGCCTTGGCGGACCGCACGCGTGGCCCGCGACCGGTCCCACACCCACAAAACGGAACCTTGACCGGTCAGAGCTTGTAGCCGATCGCCCGCAACAGCTCCCGCCGTGCCGTCTCATCCTCATCCGATTCGACGCCCAGCGGCGGCTGCCCGTCGATCACTCCGGCGATGCCACGCCCCAGTGGGGTGACGGCAACGACGACGTCGACCCGATTGGCGGTGGCGCAGTAGATCGAACAGACCTCCGGAACACCTTTGACCGGGTTGAGGACGTTCACCGGAAATCCCTCGCGCAGGAAGATCACGAACACATGCCCTGCGCCGATCGCCAGCGCGTTGCGCACCGCCAACTCGACCAGGTCGGGGTCGTTACCGCTGCGGCGCACCAGCCGAGGACCGGACGCCTCGCAGAATGCCAACCCGAAGCGCAGCGACGGGCTGACGCCGATCATCGCCTCGTGCAGGTCGTCGGCGGTCTTGATGAAGTGTGCCTGCCCGATGACGACGTTGAGCTCGTCGGGATTGTCGACGGGCACCACGTCCCACGACAGCGCCGGTGTGGTCACAGCTCCATGCTGCCACCGGCGCCGCCGTCACGGGTGCCGATTGAGCCGAGGGCTTACAGGTACTGCCCCAGGTTGGATTCGGTATCGATAGCTCGGCTGGCCGACGAACTCTTGCCGGTGACGAGCGTGCGGATGTAGACGATCCGCTCGCCCTTCTTGCCCGAGATCCGCGCCCAGTCATCGGGATTGGTGGTGTTGGGCAGGTCCTCGTTCTCGGCGAACTCGTCGACGATCGAATCCAGCAGATGCTGGATGCGCAGACCGGGCTGACCGGTCTCCAGCACGCTCTTGATGGCGTTCTTCTTCGCCCGGTCGACGACGTTCTGGATCATGGCGCCGGAGTTGAAGTCCTTGAAGTACATGACTTCCTTGTCACCGTTGGCGTAGGTGACCTCCAGGAACCGGTTGTCGTCGATCTCGGCGTACATCCGGTCCACGACCTTCTCGATCATCGTCTTGATCGTGAGCGAACGGTCTCCGCCGAACTCGGCCAGATCGTCGGCGTGCACCGGCAGCGCTTCGGTCAGGTACTTGGAGAAGATGTCCTGTGCCGATTCGGCGTCGGGCCGCTCGATCTTGATCTTGACGTCGAGGCGGCCGGGCCGCAGGATCGCCGGGTCGATCATGTCCTCGCGGTTGGAGGCGCCGATGACGATGACGTTCTCCAGGCCCTCCACGCCGTCGATCTCCGAAAGGAGCTGCGGCACAACGGTTGTCTCAACATCAGAGCTGACACCGGTGCCGCGGGTGCGGAAGATCGAGTCCATCTCGTCGAAGAACACGATCACCGGCGTGCCCTCGGAAGCCTTCTCACGGGCCCGCTGGAAGATCAGCCGGATGTGGCGCTCGGTCTCACCGACGAACTTGTTGAGCAGCTCGGGGCCCTTGATGTTGAGGAAGTAGCTCTTCGCCTCACGGGCATCGTCGCCACGAACCTCGGCCATCTTCTTGGCCAGCGAGTTCGCCACGGCCTTGGCGATGAGCGTCTTACCGCAACCGGGCGGACCGTAGAGCAGCACGCCCTTGGGCGGGCGAAGCGAATACTCGCGATAGAGCTCCTTGTGCAGGAAGGGCAGCTCCACCGCGTCCCGGATCTGCTCGATCTGGCGACCGAGGCCACCGATGTCGCTGTAGCTGACGTCGGGCACCTCTTCGAGGACGAGATCCTCGACCTCGGCCTTGGGGATGCGCTCGAAGGCATAGCCGGCCTTGGTGTCGACCAGCAGCGAGTCACCCGGCCGCAATCTGCGGGGCCGGTCGTCGTCCTGCCTGGCGTCGGGAAGATCGGGCAGATCCTCGGCCGCGATCAGGGGTTCGGCCAGCCAGACGATGCGTTCCTCGTCGGCGTGCCCGACCACCAGGGCCCGGTGCCCGTCGGACAGGATCTCGCGCAGGGTGCTGATCTCGCCGACTGATTCGAAGTTACCGGCCTCGACCACGGTGAGCGCCTCGTTGAGCCGGACCGTCTGGCCCTGCTTCAGCGATGCGGTCTCGATGTTCGGCGAGCAGGTGAGGCGCATCTTGCGGCCCGAGGTGAACACGTCGACGGTGTCGTCCTCGTGGGTACCCAGCAGCACGCCGTAGCCGCTCGGTGGCTGTCCCAGCCGGTCGACCTCCTCGCGCAGGGCGAGCAGTTGCTGGCGTGCCTCTTTGAGGGTGTCCATGAGCTTGGCGTTGCGCGAGGCGAGCGAGTCGATCCGCGCCTCGAGCTGGTGGACGTCGCGAGCGCTGCGCAGCCCGCTCTGGGGGCCTACCGCATTCTCCAGTTGCTCCCGCAGAACCGCGGCCTCACGACGCAGCGATTCCAGCTCGGCGGCCTCATCGCTGGACATGGGCTGCGAGTGGCCGGCCGATAAGCTCTCGGCAGAGCCGTCCGAACGCTCTGACTCACTCATATTGCGCTCCCTCCCGCACCGCAAGTTGGTGCAGTAACAACTTCAACGCTACCGGCGATTCAGCCATTGTGTGCGCTCTAGGAACTAGACACACCAGCACCACTGTTAGCCTCTAAGTTCAGTTGGTCCGATCGAAAGGACAGTCGTGACCCCGAAAACCCTCGTTACCGGCTTTATCACCGCAGCTGCAGCCGCCGCCGTGGTGGGCGGAGCAGCGGCGGGTGTGACTTCTATTGCATCCAACGGCATGTCGACAACCCCGGCAATCCAGCCGGTCGTGTTCGGCGCGCCGCTGCCGGCTACGCCCGCACCCGACCTGGCGTCGCCACTGGTGCAGACCCTGCAGGCGCTCGCCAGCGGTGGCTCGTTCAGCGGCAAGGCCCCCTACATCCAGGGCGGCATCGGCCGTATCGAGAGCATCGCCGCGGACCGCGCCTACAACAGGGCCGCGGCTGAGGGGAAGTTCCCGCTGACCTTCAACATCGCCAACATCGACGACCAGGGCGGCGTGGCATATGCCGATGTCACCGCCACCTCGGCCACCGGCGGCACCGCGACCCAGAACATCCAGTTCGTTGCGGGCCCGAGCCCGACCGGCTGGCAGATCTCCAAGGGATCGGCCATGGCGTTGCTGTCCTCCGTCGGCTGAGTAGGTCATTGAACCGCACCCGCATCACAGTCCTGAGTGCCGCCACGATCGTGGCGGCACTTGGGCTCTGTGGGTGCGGCAGCGGAGATCACCCGGCGAAGAGCTCACACCCGACCACGAGCCTCCAGGCCACCACACCGCAGGCACCGCCTGCCGCGCCGCTGCCCGCCCCGGAAGCACTGACCGGCGTGCTGGACCGGCTGGCCGATGTCAATGTGCCCGGCGCCGACAAGGTCGGCCTGGTCGAACAGGGCACGGCCGATGACGCCGCCGCGCTGGACAAGTTCGGCCGAGCTCTGGCCGACAACGGATTCACCCCGCTGAGCTTCGAGGCCACCGATCTCGCGTGGTCTCAGACCGAGCCGGCCAACGTGGTGGCGACCGTCAAGGTCACCGCGGGCGGCGATGGTTCGGCACAGGACTTCAGTTTTCCGATGGAATTCACCCCGCACGGCGACGGTTGGCAGCTGACCCGGCACACCGCCGATCTGCTGCTGGTGATGGGCGCCGGTGCCGGAACGTCTGCTCCGCCTCCGACACCGCCCCGCTGAGCTGCCATGTGGATCGGATGGTTGGAATTCGACCTGCTGCTCGGTGATGTCCACTCGCTCAAGCAGAAACGTTCGGTGATCCGGCCGGTGATCGCCGAGCTGCACCGCAAGCTCGCGGTGTCGGCGGCCGAAACGGGTGCCCATGATCTGCACCGCCGCGCCGGCGTCGGCGTCGCCCTCGTCGGTGCCGACCGGGCCCATGTGGTCGACGTGCTCGATGCCGCCGAACGGATGGTCGCGGGCCGCCCCGAACTCGAACTGCTCTCCGCCCGAAGGGGCCTGCACCACAGCGACGACTAGCTGGGGGCGCTGCTGCCAGGAACCTCAGGGCCGCCGTTTTCGACCGGAGGGCAACGATCGCCGCCGAGGCGCAACCCTGCTGCGGAAAGCGACGGCGGCCGACGGGCCGTCAGGCGCCCGGCTCGGACTCGACGGCGATCTGGCGTTTCTTGCGCAGCGGAACCGGTGCCACGGCGCCCGGTGCCAATTTTCGCGCGCTGATCAGAAATGCGGTGTGGCCGCGCATGTTGTGTTCCGGGCGGACCGCCAGGCCCACCACGTGCCAGCCGCGCTGCATGCTTTCCCAGGCCCGCGGTTCGGTCCAGCACTGCTGCTCGCGCAGGGCCTCCACGACTCGCGACAGCTGGGTGACGGTGGCGACGTAGACCATCAGCACGCCACCGGCGACGAGGGCCTTGGAGACCGCGGGCAGCACCTCCCAGGGGGCGAGCATGTCCAGCACCACGCGGTCCATCTCGGGGCCGTCGTAGTCGGCCAGGTCGGCGATCACCAGGTCCCAATTGTCCGGGCGCTCACCGAAAAATGTCGTGACGTTGCGCTCGGCGGTCGGGGCGTGATCGTCGCGGATCTCGTATGAGGTGACCCGTCCCTCGGGTCCGACGGCCCGCAGCAGCGAGCAGGTCAGCGCACCGGATCCGGCGCCGGCTTCCAATACCCGGGCGCCCGGAAAGATATCGCCTTCGTGCACGATCTGTGCGGCGTCTTTCGGGTAGATCACCTGGGCGCCGCGCGGCATCGACATCACATAGTCGACCAGCAGCGGTCGCAGCACCAGGAACTGATCGCCGTTGGTGGATCTGACCACGCTGCCTTCGGGCAGCCCGATCACGTTGTCGAAGGCGATGATGCCGCGGTGGGTGTGGAACTCACCGCCGGGGTTGAGCACCATCGTGTAGCGCCGGCCCTTGGCGTCGGTGAGTTGCACCCGGTCGCCAACGGCAAACGGTCCGGTCGGTCTCTTCCCTGCCACGGACGTCCAGCCTGCCAGTACCCGCACCCGCAGGGGCGCCCGGGGTTCCGCAACTTTGTCGGGGCCCGGTCTTAGGCTTCTGGGTGTGAGCGAAGAACCGGCCCCGGCACCGCGCCGCCCGGCGCTGTCACCATCGCGGGCGGGTGATTTCAAACAGTGCCCGCTGCTCTACCGGTTCCGCGCCATAGATCGGCTCCCCGAGCCGCGGTCCCCTGCCCAGCTGCGTGGTTCGCTGGTGCACGCCGCTCTGGAGCAGCTCTATGGCCTCCCTGCGGCCGAGCGGGTGCACGACACGGCGCTGACGCTGGTCGAGCCGGCGTGGGAGCAGGTGGTGGCCGCCGAGCCGGAGCTGGCCGACACCGAATATCCGGCCACGCTGCTCGCCGAGGCCAGGGCGCTGTTGTCGGGGTACTACCGCCTGGAGGATCCGACCCGGTTCGACCCGCAGTGTTGCGAGCACCGGCTCGAGGTCGAACTCGCCGACGGCACGCTGCTGCGCGGATTCGTCGACCGGATCGACGTCGCACCGTCGGGCGAGTTGCGTGTCGTGGATTACAAGACCGGCAAGGCCCCGCCCGAGGCGCGGGCGCAGGCGGAGTTCAAGGCGATGTTCCAGATGAAGTTCTATGCCGTGGCGCTGCTGCGGTCGCGGGGCGTGATGCCGTCGCGGCTTCGGCTGTTGTATCTGGCCGACGGTCAGGTGCTCGACTACTCCCCCGCACACGACGAGCTGTTGCGGTTCGAGCGGACACTGATGGCGATCTGGAAAGCCATTCAGGCCGCCGGGGCAACAGGCGACTTCCGGCCGAACCCGTCGCGGTTGTGTTCGTGGTGTGCGCATCAGAGTTTGTGTCCGGCGTTCGGTGGCACCCCGCCGCCGTATCCCGGATGGCCAGAATCAGGAGTTGCATGATCGGGTGTCACTACCATCGGCGGGGTTCCGATGGTGAGTACCAACTGTTCGAATCCACCGCCGACACCCGCAGCAACTGGGATCCGGCCATCCAGCACGGCTCGCCGCCGCTGGCGCTGTTGACCAAGGCGATCGAGGAGTTGACGGCGGACTCCGGCCTGCGGGTGGGACGTTTGACGCTTGACATCCTGGGTGCGATTCCCGTTGCACCGGTTCGCGTTCGGGCCTGGGTGGACCGGCCGGGATCCCGCATCTCGATGGTCGCCGCGGAGATGGAGGCGGCCCGGCCCGACGGCACGTGGCGGGCGGTGGCGCGGGTGACGGCCTGGCTGCTGGCACCCAGCGACACCAGTGACGTGGTCACCGACCGTTTCGCACCGCTGGTCGAGGGCGAGGCCGACGACGTGGCACACAACTGGGAAGGTGCGCCGGGCTATCTGGAGAGCGTGTCGTGGCGACGGCAACGCACCGCCGACGGTGAGGCCGCGGTGGCGTGGATGAGTCCGCTGACGCCGGTGGTCGACGATGAGGAGACGACGGCGCTGCAGCGCCTGGCGCTTGTCGTCGATTCGGCCAATGGCATTGGTGCAGCGCTGGATCCAACTAAGTTCGTCTTCATGAACACCGATACCTCTGTTCATCTGCACCGGCTTCCGGAGGGCTCGGACTTCGCGTTGCGCGCCCGCGGCTCGATCGGACCGGACGGCGTCGGCGCGACGACCGCGGAAATATTTGACCGCCAAGGATTTATCGGCACCTCGGCTCAGACCCTGCTGGTGATGCGCGCACCGTGAACAGCCCGTTGCGCCGCCAGTTCGACGTCGCCTGGGCGCTGGCCGACCTGCACCTGTCGGCACTGTCCGGCGCCGATCACCTGTGGGAACCCGGTCCGCTGGTGTGGACGGTGCACGAGGATTCGGCGGGCCGGTGGTGGCCGGACTTCGCGGACGTCGAGCCCGACCCGGTGCCGGTTCCGACCATCGGCTGGCTGACGTGGCACATGATCTTCTGGTGGTCCACCGCCCTGGCCCACCTCGAAGGCCGGCCGCCGACGCCGCGCGCCGAGATCGACTGGCCGGGTCCGACCGACGCCGTCCGACGGATCAGAGTGCTCCACGAACGGTGGAGCCGGCTGTTGGGCACGTTGACCGACGCCGATCTGCTTGCTCCTGCGACATTTCCGTGGGGCCCCGACTCTGGCCGGACACTGGCGGACATGGTGTTGTGGTTGAACGTCGAACTGACGAAGAATGCGGCGGAGATCGGCCAACTTCGCCTGCTGCGCGCGGCGTCCGGGGAGGCCGGCAGATCTGCCGAACCGACGTGACGGACGGAGCGCCGAACTCGGCGTGTTCGATGGCCTGTGACGGGATGTTCAGCTACTGAGCGAGTTGTGCCGGGCGATGGCCGGACGAACCTTGTTACAGTGTCGGAAGGAAATCACGTGCGTTGCAGTTTCGGGACGGTCCCTCGCGGGAGCTGGTAAATCGTCCCGGGGTCGTGGAACGTGGTTGTTGTGGATCAAAGTTTCTCCCACACGTCATCGCCTACCAGCGAAGATACGGTGGTATTGACGTCCAGCCGGGAGTGTTGCACCGGGCTTTCCTGAGCAAACAACGCGAGCACACTGCCCAAAAGACGATTCCCAGGGGGAGCCTATGCAGAGGGATCTGACAGACGCCGAGTTTCTCGACGAACTCGAGCATGTCGCCGAGGAAAATCTCAACCACCACTTGGCGGTCGCCAAGGAGTGGCACCCGCACGATTATGTGCCGTGGGACCGAGGCCGCAACTTCGCGGCGCTCGGCGGCGACGACTGGGATCCCGAGCAGTCACAGCTGAGCGAGGTGGCGAAGGTGGCGATGGTCACCAACCTGCTCACCGAAGACAATCTGCCGTCGTACCACCGCGGCGCGGCCCAGCATTTCTCCCTGGACCGCGCGTGGGGCCATTGGGTCAACCGCTGGACGGCGGAGGAAAACCGCCACGGCATCGTCATCCGCGACTACCTCGTCGTCACTCGCGGTGTCGATCCGGTCGCCCTCGAGCGGGCCCGCATGGAGCACATGCAGAACGGCTACGACCCCAGCGAAGAAGAGCGCAAGATCCACGAGCCCGGCCCGCTGATGATCTCGGCCTACGCCACGCTGCAGGAGCTCGCGACCCGGGTCAGCCACCGCAACACCGGCAAGATCTGTGACGATCCGATCGCCGAGGCGATGCTGGCGCGGGTGGCCACTGACGAGAACCTGCACATGGTGTTCTACCGCAACGTTTTCAGCGCCGGATTCGACCTCGCGCCCGATCAGGCCATGGAAGCGGCCTGTGCCATCATCGAAGGCTTTCAGATGCCCGGCCGTGGCATGCCGAACTGGCGGCGCAACAGCGTGATCATGGCCAAGAACGGCATCTACGACCTGCGCCAGCACCTTGAAGAAGTGGTGATGCCCAGCGTCAGGAAGTGGCGGATCTTCGAACGCACCGACGTGAGCGCACGCGGCGAGAAGCGTCGTGAGCAATTGGCGACCTACCTTGAGGACCTGCAGAAGCAGGTCCTCAAGTTCGAGGAGCAGCGCGACCGCATGCTTGCCCGCGAGGCCGCCAAGGCCGAGCGGAATGCCGAAAAGGCAGCTGCCGCTTCGTAGCTCAGATAGTCCCGTCGGCGTCGGCAACTGAAACCGACACCGACGGGATTTTTCGGAGCCATATATTTGCTTGCGTCTATATAGATGTCATGCGATACTCAAGGTATGGACGTGTTCGAGGCAGTCGCCGAACCCAGCAGGCGCGCGTTGCTCGATGCCCTCGTCGAAGGCGAACGCACCGCGGGTGAACTGGTCGCCACCCTTCCGGGGCTGACCCAGCCCACCGTGTCACGACACCTACGGGTGTTACGAGAGGTCGGCCTGGTCGAGGTGCGGCCCGACGCGCAGCGTCGCATTTACGCCCTGCGCGCCGACGGCCTCATGCAGATCGACGAGTGGATCGAGAGGTACCGCCGCTACTGGTCCGATCACCTCGACGCCCTGGAAAGTCATCTCAAAGCGACCCACAAGGAGACGAAATGACAAGCCGCGAAGGAAAACTCACTGTCGAGGGAGACCGGGCCGCGCTGCACTTCGAACGACGCCTGCCTTATCCCGTCGACGCGGTGTGGGCCGCCATCACCGACCCCGGACAGCGCGGCGAATGGATGGGCGAAACCACGATCGATGCCCGCGAGGGCGGCACGATCGAGATGATTCCGCATGCACCGCCGGTCCCGCCGCAACAGAAGAAGATGACCGGACGGATCCGAGTCTGGGACCCGCCAAGGGTTTTCGAACACGAGTGGAATCAGGCCGTGCTGTCCGCCCCCGAATCCGGCATCGTGCGTTACGAACTCATCCCGGACGGCGACGGCACCTTGCTTCGTTTCACCCACCGCGGCCTGACGGTCTCTGACGGTCAGGGATTCCACCCCGGCACCCACGCCTACCTGGACCGGTTGGAGGCGCATCTCGGCGGGCAGCCCCTGCCCGACTGGGCCCAGCGTTATCAACAAGTCGCTCAGACCCTCGAAACCCAATGGACCGCAGAGACAGGAAACTGACATGGCGCACAACGGAACTGACATCGCCGCACCCACTGTCGCGGTGGTCTACCACTCCGGCTTCGGTCATACCTCGACCCTCGCCGACGCGGTCGGTGCCGGCGCCCGTGACGCCGGAGCCGACGTCACCGTCATGCACGTCGAGCGCATGACGGACCAGGATTGGGGCGTGCTGGACGACGTCGATGCGATGATCTTCGGCAGCCCCACTTTCATGGGTAACGTATCGGCGGGATTTCAGGCCTTCGCCGAAAAGACCGGCCGACGGTGCATGGAAGGCAGGTGGCGGGACAAGGTCGCGGCCGGATTCACAAACTCAGGAGCCAAGAGCGGCGACAAGCTCGCCACGTTGAACTCGTTGGCGGTCTTCGCCGCCCAGCACCACATGCATTGGGTGAACCTCGGTTTGGGCGCCGGCTGGAACAGCGCGGCAGGCAGCGAACACGACCTGAACCGGCTCGGCTTCTGGCTCGGCGCCGCGGCCGCCACCGATGTCGATGCCGGACCCGACCAGGTGCACCCGGCCGATGTCCAGACCTGCCGTCACCTCGGGCATCGTGTCGCATTGGTGACGCGTCAGCTCAACATCGGCCGCACGCTCAGTCCAGCGGCTTCAGTTCCTGCAGCATCGTAGGCACCAGCTCACTGACCGTCGGGTGGATGTGCATGGTGCGCGATATCGCGGTGTACGGCAGTTTCGCGGTCATGACGTCGAGGATGGAATGCACCACCTCATCCCCGCCGACTCCGAGGATGGCCACGCCGAGAATCTGCTCGGTCTCGGCATCGACCACCACCTTCATGAAGCCCTGCGTCTCGCCTTTCTCGACCGCACGCCCGACCCTGGTCATCGGACGCTTGCCCACCAACGCTTTTCGACCGGATTTCCGCACCTGATCGACGGTCATGCCGGCCCGTCCCAGCGGCGGGTCGATGTAGAGCGCGTAGGTGGTGATGCGGTCGCTCACCCGGCGCGGATCATCGTCGAGCAGATTGGCCGCCACGATCTCGAAGTCGTTGTAGGACGTGTGGGTGAACGCGCCCTTGCCGTTGCAGTCCCCCATCGCCCAGATGTGCTCGGCCGTGGTGCGCAACTGGTCGTCGACCACGACGTAGCCACGCCCGTCGAGGTCCACGCCGGCGTTCTCCAACCCGAGGTCGTCGGTGTTGGGCATACGTCCCACAGCGAGCAGCAGGTGCGTTCCCGCGATCGGATCGGCACCCTCACGCGGTGTCACCTCGAAACCGCTGCCGCGCTTGGCAAACCGAATGTCGGTGGCGTCGAGCACCACCTCGATCCCCTCGGCCCGCAGGATCTCGGCGATGGTGGCCGAGACGTCCTCATCCTCGCGCGAGGTCAGCCGCGGTCCCTTCTCGATCACCGTCACCCGGGCACCGAAGCGCCGGTACATCTGTGCGAACTCCAGCGCGATGTAGCTGCCGCCCACGATGACCAGGTGCTCGGGTACTTGGTCGAGGTCGAGGATGCCGACGTTGGTGAGGTAGTCGATACCGTCCAGCCCGGGGAACACGGGAATCACGGCTCGCCCACCGACATTGAGGAAAATCCGGTCGGCGCGCAGCAGTTCGCCGTCGACGTCGATGGTGTGCGGGTCGACGAACCGGGCGTGGCCGCGCAACAGCACCGCCCCGTTCATGGCCTCGAGCCAATCCTCGACGCCGTGGCGGTCGGCCAGCATGATCGCATCCTTGCGGGCCTTGACCTTCGCCATGTCGATGTCGACATCGCCTGTGCCGACTCCGAAATCAGCGCCGCGCCGCGCGAGATGGGCGGCATGTGCACTGGCCACAAGGGTTTTGGTGGGGATGCAGCCGTAGTTGACGCAGGTTCCGCCGACCAGCTTGCGTTCGATCACCGCGACGCTCTGTCCCGCTGAGGTCAACCGGCCGGCCAACGGTGGCCCGGCCTGACCCGCGCCGATGACGATTGCGTCGAAACTCCGCGCGGGCGCCATCGTCTACACGATCGAGGTCAGGGCAGCGACCGCGAAACCTCCGAGTACGGCGACCGCATCCTCGAACAGTGCGACGGGCAGGTCGTGGCCGTCATTGCGGGCGACCAGACGCTTGCGTGCCTCGTAGCCGCCGAGGGTACCGATGACCGCACCCACCAGGGCCCCACCGAGCGCGGTGAAGGTGTAGCCCCATGCGGTACCGATCACCGCACCGGCGAACGCACCGGTGATGAGCCGGGCGATGAACTGCACCGGCGTCTTGCGACTCGGGGTCTTCGGCAGTTGGTCGGTGACCAACTCCACCACGGCGAGAATGGTCAGTACGGTCACCGTGATCGGGTGTGCCAACCACTCGACCCACGTCCCGTCGAGGTTGATCCAGTTCAATGCCGCGGCCCAGGCGACGGCGGCGGGTGCGGTGAACGCCCGCAGTCCGGCCACCACCCCGATGAACAACGCCAACAACAGAACCAGAAAATGCGTCATGGCAACCCTCCGCGGCGTGAAATTGTCACCCGGACGCTAACACGCAAGCAGGCGCAGCACGCGCCGATCAGAAACGGCGGTGTCCGCCGATCAGAAACGGCAGAACCGAATATCCGATGCCAGTATCGCTTTGGCGCCGATCGCGGCGATCTCATCCATGATGGCGTTGACATCGCGGCGCGGTACCAGCGCCCGCACAGCCACCCAGTCCGGATCCGCCAGCGGCGCAATGGTCGGTGATTCCAGACCCGGGGTCACCGCGGTGGCCTGGTCCAAAACCGCACGGGGGCAGTCGTAATCCAGCATCAGATATTGCTGGCCGAACACCACGCCCTGCACACGCGCCACCAGCTGATCGCGCGCAGACGCGTTGTCGTCGCCGTCGGAACCGGCACGTTCGATCAGTACCGCCTCCGACTCGCACAGCGGCGCACCGAATGCCACCAGGCCGTGCAGTCCCAGGGTCCGGCCCGAACCGACCACGTCGGCGATCACGTCGGCGACGCCGAGCTGAATCGAGATCTCCACGGCGCCGTCCAGCCGGATCACCGAGGCCTCGATCCCCTGCGCCGCAAGGTCCTTGCGGACCAGGTTCGGGAACGAGGTGGCGATCCGCTTGCCCGCCAGATCCTGCGGGCTCCACTCCCGGCCGGCCGGCCCGGCGTAGCGGAAGGTGGAGTTGCCGAAGCCCAGTGCCAGGCGCTCGCGCACCGGAGCGTCGGAATCGGCGGCGAGGTCGCGTCCGGTGATCCCGAGGTCGAGCTGACCCGAACCCACGTAGATCGCGATGTCCTTGGGCCGCAGGAAGAAGAATTCGACGTTGTTGACCGGATCGACGACGGTCAGATCCTTGGGGTCACGTCGACGCCGGTATCCGGCCTCGGCGAGGATCTCGGCAGCCGCTTCACTCAGCGAGCCCTTGTTGGGCACCGCGACGCGCAACATCTGATCGGCCACGGCTCACAACTTCCGGTAGACGTCGTCGAGGGTCAGCCCCCGGGAGATCATCAGCACCTGGGTCCAGTACAGCAACTGGCTGACCTCCTCGGCCAGCGACTCGTCGCTCTCGTGCTCGGCGGCCAGCCACACCTCGCCGGCCTCCTCCAGGATCTTCTTGCCGAGCCCATGGACGCCGGCGTCAAGTGCGGCGACCGTGCCGCTACCGGCAGGTCTGGTGCGCGCTTTGTCGCTGAGTTCGGCGAACAGGGCCTCGAAGGTCTTCACAGGCACGAATTGTTTCATGCTCGGCGGGGGTCGATTTGTGGGGTTCCATAGAGGAGTGAGCGAATCAGTCGGCGACAACCTGCCGACCTACACTGCCCGGGTCACGGCGATCCGCGCGATCCTGTCCAAACACGTGACGGTCGACGGCCTGGTCCAGAACAATCGCCTCGCCAACCCCATTCTTCCGCTCGATTGCCTGGCCGCGTCCTGGGGCGCCGACATGGCGGCGACTCCGACGCTCACCGTGGCGATCCACCCGGTGGACGATTTCGCCGGCGAGGTCGAAGAACTGCGCTACGGCGCCGGCCTCACCCGGGGAACCTACGAAGTAGAGCGCACCGAACCCGACGAATTCGTCCTGGTACAGGGGCAACTTTCCAGTGTCCGGGTGGTCGTCGGGCATTGTGAGGCCTATCTGTCGCACCGCGACGGCTCGCCGGAGAAACTGGTCGAGGCAGCGGTCGAGATCGCTCGCACCGTCGGCTACGCGCCGTACATCGACGACTACGAGCCGCCGCCTGAGCGGCGCTAAGCGCGCATCGCCTCGACGTGCATGTCCTCGAGGTGTTTGCCCTTGGTTTCCTGGACCCACTTCCAGACGAACAGCAGCGACAGCAACGCACACAGCGCGTAGAAGCCGTACGCCACGCCCAGCATGTTCCGCAGTTCGGGGAAAGAAACGGTGATGAGCCAGTTGGCCACCCACTGACCCGCTGCCGCCAGGCCCAGCGCGGCGGCTCGGATGCGGTTGGGGAACATCTCCCCCAGCAATACCCACACCACCGGGCCCCACGACATGCCGAAGGCCACCACGAAGAGGTTGGCCGCGACCAACGCGATCGGCCCGGCCGCACCGCTCAGCTGGGGTTGTCCATCGACCTGCGGTGCGGTCCCGAAGATTACGGCCATGGTGCCCAGGGTGATCGCCATACCGGTGGACCCGATCAGCAGCAGCGGTTTGCGCCCGATCTTGTCGATCAGCGCGATCGCGATCAACGTGGTGACGATGTTGGTCACAGAGGTGATCACGGTGATGGTGAACGCCTGACTCTCCTCGAAACCGACGGCCTCCCACAACACATTCGAGTAGTAGAAGATCACGTTGATACCGACGAACTGCTGGAAGATGGACAACCCCAATCCAACCCAGACGATGCCGTACAGCCCGCTGACAATGGCCACCCCGATGCCGAGCGCGCCGAAGACCACCGCCAGGATCCACAATCCGGCCGAAACCGACGCCACGGCCAGGACGATGAACAACAGCAGCAGCCACCACACGTACCGCCGCACCCACGCGGTGAACCCGCCTGCCGATACGCCGGGAAGTCGCGGCTTGAGCAGATCCTGCCAGGACGGCGGCTTCTCGGACTTCAGCGAGTCCTCGATCCGGTGGATGGTGATCTCCAGGTTCTTCTCGCCGAGCAGCATGGACAGGACCTTGCGTGCCTCGGGAATCCGGAACTTGGCGACCAGATACCGGGGTGACTCCGGAATCGTGTAGGCCAGCAGGCCGTACACCAACGCCGGGACGGCCATCACCAGGAACATCCAGCGCCAGGCCGCCAGCCCGAACCACAACTCTTCGCGGGAGCCGCCGGCAAGATGGGCCAGTAGATAGTCGACCGACAGGGACAAGAAGATTCCGGTCACGATCGCCAGCTGCTGCAGAGAACCCAGGCGGCCGCGGATGCGCGGTGGCGCCGTCTCGGCGATGTAGGTCGGTGCGATGACGGAGGCCACCCCGACGCCGAGGCCGCCGATGATGCGGAAGATCACGACCAACCAGATGTGGGTGGCAACGGCCGTACCGAGCGCACTGATCAAGAACAGCAACGCCGCGAGCTTCATCACCGACCGCCTGCCGATCCGATCGGCCAACTGACCGGCGGTCAACGCGCCGACCGCGGCTCCCAACAGGGCCGAGGCCACAGCGGAGCCCAGAACGACGTTGTTGATCTGGAATTCGTCCTGAAGGGCGGCGACCGCGCCGTTGATGACCGCGCTGTCATAGCCGAAGAGCAAGCCGCCCAACGCCGCCACCGACGCGATGCGGATCACCTTGCCGCTGTGCTCGGACTCCTCGTAATCGAGGTCCGATGCGGGATCGTCGACCGGTCCGTGAGTCATGGGACGCCCTTCCGCAGCAACGCGTGATCAGGCTCACATTGAATCACACGGGCCGGATCAGGCGGTGCGTTCTCCGGCTTGCGAATTCAGCGTCTGGTACACGGCCCGCAGATCCTCGACACCCAGTGCTGCCAGCGAATCCGCGTGCCACCGGCCGGGGCCTTCCGGGACCTCGATGTCATTGGGCACCACCAGAACGGGGCACCCGGCCGCTTCGGCCGACGCCGTTCCGGTGATCGAATCCTCCACGGCCAGACAGTGTTCTGCCGGCAGTCCGAGCAGGTGAGCGGCGGTCAGGTAGGGGTCGGGGGCGGGCTTGGCCCGGTCCACCTCGTCACCGCACACGCTCACGGTGAAGTAATGGCTGCCAATGCTTTTCAGAGCCCGCTCGGTGAGCCCGCGGCGAGTGTTGGTCACCAGCGCCATCGGGACGCCGTCAGCGGTCAGCGCGTCGAGCATCTCCTTGGCGCCGGGCCGCCAGGGTAATCCCTGCTCGAACAGCTCACCGGTGTAGTCGTGCAGCCAATCCGCCGATTCGGCCATCGCGGCCGGGTCCGGCTCGAGGCCCAGATCGTCGTAGACGATGCGCATCACGGTCTCGGCCGAGCCGCCGACCGTGGATTCGCGTACCTCGGCGGTGAGCGCTCCGCCCATGTTCGCATACAGCGCGTGCATGGCGATGTCCCAAAGCTTTTCGGAGTCGACGAGCGTGCCATCCATGTCCCACAGCACCGCACGCATGCCCGGATTCTGTCACGGCAACGCCGCCGCAGTCACATCAGCAAACATGTCATACCCCTCACCTACGGTGGATTCCGTGACGATTCTTGTGACCGGCGCCACCGGAAACATCGGCAGGCGCATCGTGGACCATCTGATCAGCTTGGGCGCAAACGACATCCGGGCGCTCACCAAGAATCCCGCCAGGGCGCAGCTGCCGTCCGGTGTGAGCGTTGTCACCGGCTATCTCGGTGACGTCGAATCCTTGGACGGGGTGTTCGACGGCGTCGAGCGCATGTATCTGGCTCCGTATCCGCCGACGCTGAACGCCACGCTCGAGCGCATCAAGCAGGCCGGTGTCAGCTACGTGGTGGCGCTCTCGGGCGGTGCGCACTGGACCGACCATGCCGATACCGTGCGTGCGTCCGGCCTCCCCCACACCCAACTCGGACCGGGCGAATTCACCGACAACTTCGCCATCTGGGCCGACCAGATCAAGCGGACGAACACCGTTCGCGAGCCCTACCCGACGGTGGTGGAGGCCCCGATCGCGATGGACGACATCGCCCGCGTCGCCGCGCGCCTGCTGATCGAGCCCGCACACCACGGGCAGATGCTGGACCTCACCGGGCCCGAGGCGTTGACCCGCGCCGAGATCGCGCGCCAGATCGGCGTCGGCATCGGCCGGGACGTCACGTTCGAGCAGTGCAGCCGCGCCGAGGCCGAAGAGGCACTGCGGCCGATCATGGGCGACGAGGCGACCTGGTACCTGGACGTGCTGGCCGACGGCGAGCCGCAACGCGCCAACCAGCTCGTCGCCGACCTGACCGGCACCCCGGCGATGTCGGTCGCGGAGTGGGCGGCACAGAATGCCGAGCTGTTCGGCTAGGGCTCAGTCCTCCGGGTTGTAACCCAGGTTGGGGGCAAGCCAGCGCTCGGCTTCCTTGAGGGTCCACCCCTTGCGCTTGGCGTAGTCGGCGACCTGGTCCTGGGCGATTCTGCCGACCACGAAGTACTGCGACTGTGGGTGCGAGAAATACCAGCCGCTGACGGCGGCCCCGGGCCACATCGCCATCGAATCGGTCAGCTCGATGCCGGTCCGCTCCTTGACGTCCATCAGCGTCCACAGCGTCGCCTTCTCGGTGTGCTCCGGGCAGGCCGGGTAACCGGGGGCGGGGCGGATTCCCCGGTACTTCTCACCGATGAGTGCCTCGTTGTCGAGCTGCTCGTCAGGCTGGTATCCCCAGAACTCCTTGCGGACCCGTTCGTGCATCCGCTCGGCGAAGGCCTCGGCCAGCCGGTCGGCGAGCGACTCCAGCAGGATGGCGCTGTAATCGTCGAGGGCGGCCTTGAACTCCATGATCTTGTCCTGGCTACCCAGCCCGGCGGTGACCGCGAACGCGCCGACGTAGTCGGACAGACCGGTGTCTTTGGGCGCGATGTAATCGCCAAGCGACCGGTTCGGGATGCCGTCGCGATGCTCGCCCTGCTGGCGCAGGTTGTGCAACGTGGTCAGCACCTCGGTGCGGGACTCGTCGGTGTAAACCTCGATGTCGTCACCGACCGCATTGGCCGGGAAGAACCCGATGATCCCGTTGGCGGTCAGCCACTTCTCCTTGATCAGGGTGTCGAGCATCTCCTGCGCGTCGTCGTACAGCTTGCGCGCGGTCTCCCCGGACGCCGGGTTGTTGAGGATGTCCGGGAACCTGCCCTTGAGCTCCCAGGCGTTGAAGAACGGCTGCCAGTCGATGTACTCACGCAGCTCGGCGAGGTCGTAATCATGAAAATCCCGCACACCAACGCCTTGGGCGGGCACCGGCGGCGTGTAGCCCTGCCACTCGATCGGCGTCCGGTTCGCGCGCGCCTTCTCGAGTGTCAGCATCGGCCGTTCGTTCTTCTGGGCGTGCCGTTCGCGCAGGGATGCGTAATCCTTCTCGGTGGCCTCCAGCAGCGCCGGCCGCTGCTTGTCGTCCAGCAGCGCGGCCGCCACCGGCACCGAGCGCGACGCATCCTTGACCCACACCACCGGACCGCTGCGGCGCGGCGCCACCTTGACGGCCGTGTGGGCGCGTGAGGTGGTCGCGCCACCGATCAGCAGTGGGATCTCCAGTCCTTCGCGTTCCATCTCGACGGCGAAGTTGACCATCTCGTCCAGGGACGGCGTGATCAGGCCGGACAGGCCGATGATGTCGGCGTTGTGCTCCTTGGCGGCGTCCAGGATCTTCTGCGCAGGAACCATCACCCCGAGGTCGATCACCTCGAAGTTGTTGCACTGCAGGACGACCCCGACGATGTTCTTGCCGATGTCGTGGACGTCGCCCTTGACCGTCGCCATGATGATCGTGCCGTTGGTGTCCTTGGTGGCAGCGGCACCGGACTCGACCTTCTCCGCCTCGATGTACGGCAGCAGGTACGCGACGGCCTTCTTCATCACCCGGGCCGACTTCACCACCTGGGGAAGGAACATCTTTCCCGAACCGAAGAGGTCACCGACGACGTTCATGCCGTCCATCAGCGGGCCCTCGATCACCTCGATCGGGCGGCCGCCCGCGGCTGCGATCTCGGCCCGCAGTTCCTCGGTGTCGGCGTCGACGTGGGCATCGATGCCCTTGACCAGAGCGTGGGTGATCCGCTCACGGACCGGGAGAGATCGCCACTCCGCAACGTCCGAGTTCCCGGCGCCTTCCCCCGACTTGTTGAACCGTTCGGCGATCTCCAGCAGCCGTTCGGCCGCGTCCTCCCGACGGTTCAGCACGACGTCCTCGATGCGGTCCCGCAGCTCGGGGTCGATCGAGTCGTACGGCACCAGCGCACCGGCGTTGACGATGCCCATGTCGAGGCCGGCCTTGATGGCGTGGAACAGGAACACCGCGTGGATCGCCTCACGCACGGGGTTGTTGCCCCGGAACGAGAACGACACATTCGAGATGCCGCCGGAGATGTGCACCCCCGGAAGGTTCTCCTTGATCCAGGCGCAGGCCTCGATGAAGTCGATGCCGTAGGTGGCGTGCTCCTCGATACCGGTCGCCAGCGCGAAGCAGTTCGGGTCGAAGATGATGTCCTCGGCCGGGAAGCCGACCTCTTCGGTCAGGATCCGGTAGGCGCGTCCGCAGATCTCCTTGCGGCGCTGCAGGTTATCGGCCTGCCCCTGTTCGTCGAAGGCCATCACGACCACGGCGGCGCCGTACTTGCGGCACAACCGTGCCTCGCGGATGAACTTCTCCTCGCCCTCCTTCATGGAGATCGAGTTGACGATCGGCTTGCCCTGCACGTTCTTCAGGCCCGCCTCGATCACCTCGAACTTGGAGGAGTCGATCATCACCGGGACGCGGCTGATGTCGGGTTCGGACGCGATCAGCTTGGTGAACCGGTCCATCGCGGCGACGCCGTCGATCATGCCCTCGTCCATGTTGATGTCGATGACCTGCGCACCGACCTCGACCTGTTGCAGGGCCACCGACAGCGCGGTGTCGTAGTCCTCGGCCTTGATCAGGTTGCGGAACCGCGCGGAGCCGGTGATGTTGGTGCGCTCACCGATGTTCACGAACAGTGAGTCCTCGGTGATGTTGAGTGGCTCCAGCCCGGCCAGCCGCGTGGCGATCTCGATCTCCGGCACCTTGCGCGGCGGCACGCCCTCGACGACCTTGGCGATCTCGGCGATGTGTGCCGGTGCCGTTCCGCAGCAACCGCCGACCAGGTTGACCAGACCGGCCTCAGCGAAGTCGGCGACGTAACCTGCCTGCCGCTTCGGGGACTCGTCGTATTCGCCGAAGGCATTGGGCAGGCCGGCGTTCGGATAGCAGGAGACGAAGGTGTCCGCGATCCGCGCCATCTCGGCGATGTAGGGACGCATCTCCGGCGCGCCGAGGGCGCAGTTGAGGCCCACAGCGAGCGGCTTGGCGTGCCGGATCGAATTCCAGAATGCTTCGGTGACCTGACCGGACAATGTGCGCCCGGAAGCATCGGTGATGGTGCCCGAGATGATCACCGGCCAGCGGCGCCCCCGCTCCTCGAACAGCGTCTCGATGGCGAACACCGCGGCCTTGGCGTTCAGCGTGTCGAAGATGGTCTCGACGATCAGGATGTCGGAGCCACCGTCGACGAGGCCGTTGGCGGCTTCGAGGTAGGCGGCGACCAATTGGTCGTAGGAGACGTTGCGGGCTCCGGGGTCGTTGACGTCCGGTGAGATGGACGCGGTGCGCGTGGTGGGCCCGAGCGCCCCGGCGACGTAGCGCGGCTGCTCCTCCGTGCTGAACTCGTCGCAGGCTTTGCGGGCCAGGGCGGCGCCTGCATAGTTCAGCTCGTAGCCGAGCTCGGACATGTCGTAGTCGGAGAGCGACACCGCGTTCGCGTTGAACGTGTTGGTCTCCAGGATGTCGGCGCCCGCCTCGAGGTACTCGCGGTGGATTTCCTCGATGATCTGCGGCTGCGTCAGGTTGAGCAGGTCGTTGTTGCCCTGAACGGGGCTCGGCCAGTCCTTGAACCGCTCGCCGCGATAGCCCGCCTCGTCCGGCCGGTCCCGCTGGATCGCCGTGCCCATCGCGCCGTCGATCACCATGATGCGCCTGTGCAGAGCTGCGGTCAGTTCTTCGGTGCAGTCCGGGCGGATGTTCGGCGCAAATGTCGTCGACTCGACGGATTTCGACTGAACAGCGCTCACGTGCACTCCTTCCGTAGCGGAAGGCGTCCTTGACTCTGCCGAGCGTGGCGGATACGGGCGAAAACCCGGAACCGTTGCAACGCCTCTCGACCAGAAGAGTCTACGTCGTCACCTGACAGACGTATGGACGCCCAACTCGTCGCTGCGATCGATCCCGGCCCGCGTGGCGATCGCGGTGCCCTTGAGCAGCGGCTCACCGATCTTGTCAGCAATGTCGTAGTTACCAAGGCTAACCAGATTGCAGCTGAACATATTTCGTCTCGACGGCACCGTCACCCGGCACTACCGGCATCGACGTGGTGTCGAGCAGGTCGGCCCTGTAGTCAGATTTGTGAGCGGCAGCCACATCAACAGGGTAGTCGGTCTATCAAACACCGCTGTTCGGCGTGGCGGCGACCCGCCCGCACAACGGGCTCATCGGCACCCGGCAAGGCTTACGCTGAGGGTGTGACACCGTCGTATCCGAACGCCGGCCGGCCGATGAACCTGCCCGAACTGAAGGACGCCACCATCGTGGTCGCCTTCGAGGGCTGGAATGACGCCGGCGACGCGGCCAGTGACGCGCTGGACCACCTGGATGCGATCTGGGAGGCCCAACCGATCGTCGAGATCGACGACGAGTCGTACTACGACTACCAGGTGAATCGGCCGGTGATCCGCCAGGTCGACGGCGTCACGCGGGAGCTGGAGTGGCCCTCGATGCGGATCTCGTACTGTCGCCCTCCCGGCAGCAACCGCGACGTGGTGTTGATGCACGGCGTCGAACCCAACATGCGCTGGCGCACCTTCTGCGCCGAGTTGCTGGCCATCGCCGACAAACTCAACGTGCAGACCGTGGTGATCCTGGGCGCTCTGCTGGCCGACACCCCACACACGCGGCCCGTACCCGTGTCGGGTTCGGCGTATTCGGCCGATTCGGCGAAGTTGTTCGGTTTGGAAGAGACGCGCTACGAAGGTCCGACCGGCATTGCCGGGGTGTTCCAGGACGCCTGCGTGCAGGCCGGCATCCCGGCGGTGACCTTCTGGGCCGCGGTTCCGCACTACGTCTCACAGCCTCCCAGCCCGAAGGCCACCGTGGCGCTGCTGCGCAGGGTCGAGGATGTGCTGGACGTCGAGGTGCCGTTGGCCGACCTGCCGGCGGCAGCCGAAGAGTGGGAACAGGCCGTCACCGAGATGACCTCAGAGGACGAGGAGATCGCCGAGTACGTCGCCTCGTTGGAACAGCGCGGCGACGCCGAGGTCGACATGCACGAGGCACTCGGCAAGATCGACGGCGACGCGCTGGCCGCGGAGTTCGAGCGCTACCTGCGTCGCCGAGGCCGGTAGCGGCCGACAGACGATACCGAGGCCGGTAGCGGCCGACAGACGGTACCGAGGCCGGTAGCGGCCGACAGACGGTACCGAGGGCGCTAAGCCTCCGGCTTCTCCAGCTCCGGCTTCTCCAGCGCCTCGATGCGCGCGCTGGTCGAACGACCCAGTGCCGCCGCCTCGGCGTCGAGTTTCGGCAGCAGCGTCGGGGTGAACTTGCGGATGTCACGCTCGGCCAGCGGCGTGGTCACGAACGGCCGGATCCAGCGGAAGGCGCCGACCCAACCGGGGCTGTAGATGCGTTTCTTGCGGCCCTCGATGCCCTTGACGAAAGCGTCGCCACAGGCGTCGACGGTCGTGGTCCGGTTCAGTGGCGGCGGCAGCTTGGACAGCATCTCCCGGAACGCCGACAGATCCGACTTGGCGTCCTGCACCAGCGGGGTGTCGATCCAACTCATGTGTGCCGAGCCGACTTCGACGCCGAGGTGGGCCACCTCGAGGCGCAACGTATTGGCAAAGTACTCGGCGCCGGCCTTGGAGGCGTGATAGGCGGCCAGACCCGGCGCCGAGGTGAACGCCGCCAGCGAGGACACCACGAGCACGTAGCCCTGGCGCGCGATGACCGACGGCAGCGTGGCGCGCACGGTGTTGAACACGCCGACCACGTTGATGTCGACGACCCGCTTGAACGCCTCGGGATCCACCTGCATGACCGAACCGAAGCTGGCGATGCCGGCGTTGGCCATCACGATGTCGATGCCGCCGAACCGCTCGACGGCGGCGTCGGCGGCCCGCTGCATGGCGGCCAGATCGCGCACATCGGCCAAAGCCGTCAGCACGTGCTCCTCGCCCAGTTCGGCGGCCAACGCGCTCAGCGGCGCCGCATCGAGGTCGGTGAGCACCAGTTTGGCGCCCCGGCGCCGCAGCCTGCGGGCCACCTCGGCACCGATACCGCGCGCACCGCCGGTGATGAAGACGACTTTCCCGTTGACAGAAACCATGGCGGCAACGTACCCCACCGCGGCGCCGCCGACGAGATCTAGAGCTGGACTCCCAACAACGCGTCCACGGTATCGGCGACCTGCCGTGGAGCAGTCGTGTCGTGGCCACCGTAGGCCAGCGCATCAGTACACCAACCATCCAGCGCGGCAAGGGCTTTGGGCGTGTCAAGGTCGTCGGCGAGGTACTGGCGTACTCGGGCCACCACATCGGCGGCGTCGGGCCCGGCGGGCAGCGCGGTGGCGCTGCGCCAGTGCTTGAGCCGGGCGTTGGCCTGCTCCAGCACGGCGTCGCTCCAGAACCGGTCACTGCGGTAGTGCTCGGCGAACAGCCCGAGCCGCACCGCCGACGGGTCCACTCCCTGCGCGCGCAGCCGCGACACCAGAACCAGGTTCCCGCGGCTCTTGCTCATCTTGTGCCCGTCCCAGCCGATCATTCCGCCGTGCACGTAGTGACGCGCGAAACGCCGCTCCCCCGTGACGGATTCGGCGTGCGCGGCGGAGAACTCGTGGTGCGGGAAGATCAGATCGCTTCCGCCGCCCTGGATATCCAGACCCGTGCCGATGCGCGTGAGCGCGATCGCCGAGCACTCGACATGCCAACCGGGCCGGCCCGCACCGAAGGGCGAAGGCCAGCTGGGTTCGCCGGGCCGCTGAGCCCGCCACAGCAGAGCGTCGAGTTCGTCGCCCTTGCCGGCGCGGTCGGGATCACCGCCCCGCTCGGCGAACAATCGCAGCATGGTGTCGCGGTCGTAGCCCGACTCGTAGCCGAACTGCACCGTGGCATCGGCGCGGTAATACACGTCGGGGTACTCGGCGTCCTCGACGACGTAGGCCGCACCCGAGGCCAGCATCTTCTCCACCAACTCGACAACCTCGGCGATCGCGTCGGTGGCGGCCACATAGTCCTGCGGGGGCAGCACGCGCAGGGCGCTCATGTCCTGGCGGAACAGCTCGGTTTCACGGTCGCCGAGTTCGCGCCAGCCGATGCCGTCGCGGTCGGCCCGTTCGAACAGCGGATCGTCCACATCGGTGACGTTCTGCACGTAGTGCACGGTGTGCCCGGCATCCAGCCACAGCCGGTGCACGAGGTCAAAGGTCAGGTAGGTCGCGGCATGCCCCAGATGTGTGGCGTCATAGGGCGTGATGCCGCACACATACATGGTGGCCGTCGGCCCCGGGGTCACCGGACGCACCTGACGGTCGGCGCTGTCGTACAGCCGCAGCTGCGGACCACGCCCCTCCAGCACCGGAATTGACGGCGCCGACCACGATCGCATGGTCTCGACTCTAAGGTGCTCGCTCAGGACGGCCTCCCGCCGGTCGGTCCCGCACAGTTCTCCCAAGTCAGACAACCGCGTGGGCGATTCCATTCCCGAACCGCTCACCGCGCCGCCCCGATCGCCTCGAGCAGGATCGGCGCCAGCTCCTTGCGGCACATGACGAAGTCCGGCAGGTACGGGTCGGCCCGGTTGTAGCGCAGCTCTGAGCCGTCCAGCCGGGACGCATGCAGGCCGGCGGCCAGCACGACCCCGGCCGGCGCGGCCGAATCCCACTCCCACTGGCCGCCGGCATGGATATAGGCGTCGACGTCACCCCGCACCACGGCCATCGCCTTGGCGCCGGCCGAACCGATGCGCACCATCCGGAAGTCGAGATGCTCACGGATCCGCCACAGCACCGCCGGCGGCCGGTTCGAGCTCGCGGTGATCAACAACGGCCCGTCACGCCGCGGCCCGGGCGGGCTCACGGTGTCGCTGCGGTACACCTCGCCGCGGGCGGGCAATGCGACCACGGCATCCGACAGTCCCCCGTCGACGCCGACCGAACGCTGCCACAGAGCGATGTGCACCGCCCAGTCCTCGCGCCCCGGCAACGAGAACTCATGGGTGCCGTCCACCGGATCGACGATCCAGACGCGGTCTGCATCGACACGGGTGAGGTCGTCGACCGCCTCCTCGCTGAGCACCGAATCACCGGGGCGAGCCTGGGCCAGGCGGTCCAGGATCAGTGCGTTGGATCGCCGGTCCCCCTCGTCGCCGAGGTAGTACGGATCGTAGAAACCGATCTCCTCGCGCACGGCCAACAACAACTCACCGGCCTCCTCGGCCACTGCGGCGGCCAGGTCGGCGTCGGTCGAGTGCACCCGGTAAGTATCGACGGTCGACAGAACCGGCGCCGGATCGGGGCTGCCAAGGCATCGAACGTCGATCACCGGGCAAACTCAGATCCTCACTTTGCCGCTAGGATTCGTCCAGTGACCGAGCAGACCCCGAGCATCTCGTTGTCCCCCGCCTGGCAGAAGCGGTTCGATTTCTTCAACGCCTATGGCCTCCCCAACTCCACACCTGAGTCCAAGGCCGCCTACCGGAACCTGCCGTTCGGCACCAAGTTGCGCATCGGCTCCAACTTTCCCGCGTTCTTCTTCGGACCGATCTACTTCTTCGTAAAAGGTATGTGGCGCAAGGGCCTTACCCTGCTCGGGATCGCGCTGGCGGTATCGGTGCTGCTGTTCGTCCTCGACCTGCCCGATTCCATCGGCCGCGGCGCCGGGATCGCGGTGGCCGCGATTGCGATGAGCACCGCCAACTACGCCTACTACCTCCACGCGGTCGGGCGCAGCCAATCCTGGAACCTGTTCGAGGGTTTCGGCCGCAGACGGTAGCCGTACGGCCCGCTAGAAGGCCGGCCACGGGATCGGCCGGTGCCGGTCAGGCGTCGGCATCACCGGGTTGTTCAGTAGGTCAACAACTCTGGTCCGCAGCGCGGCGATCTCGGCTGCGGTGATGTGGGCGCACAGCTGCTCGGCCAGGCCGCCGAACCCGTCGCGCAGTGCCGCGACATCGGCCAGCGTTTCGTCGTCGACGGGCTTGCCGGCCCACCCCCACAACACGGTCCGCAACTTGTCCTCGACGTGCAGGCTCACCCCGTGGTCCACGCCGTACACCGCCCCGTCGAGTCCGGCCAGGATGTGCCCACCCTTGCGGTCGGCATTGTTGATCAGCACGTCGAACACCGCCATCCGGAACAGCCGGCGATCATCGGCGTGCACCAGCGTCACCTCGTCGCCGGCGTAGTCGTAGGCCTGCAGGATCGGCAGGAATCCCGGCGGGAGGTGCCCGGTGGGCAGCAGGTCCACCAGATCGGGCCCCGAACCTGGCTCGTCCCCGACCTGGTCACCGGGCTGATCCACCCACAGCTGCAGCATGCCCGGACCGGCGGGCCCGTCACGAATAATGGTGCGCGGCACGATATTCCAGCCCAATGCGGCCGACACCAGATAGGCACTGCGCTCGCGGCCGGCCAACGTGCCGTCCGGGAAGTCCCACAGCGGCGCCTCCCCCCGGATCGGCTTGTACACGCAGTGCACCTGCCGCTCACCGGAGATCGCCTCACACAGGAAGGTGGCGTTGCTGGCCGACCGGATCCGGCCGATCACCGTCAATTCACCGTCGGCCAGAACTGCGCCGTCATCGGGATCGGTGCTAGATGTCTGCGTCATCTTCGGACCCGGCCACCTCACCGCGGCGGTAGCCGTTGGTACGCACACAGATGTGACCGTCGGGATCGAGCGGCTCATCGCACAACGGGCACGGCGGGCGCCCGGCCGAGATCACCCGATTGGAGCGGGTGGCGAACTCCCGGGCCGACTCCGGCGTCAGAAACACCCGCACCGCGTCGGGCCCGTCCTCGGCGTCGTCGAGCACCACCGAGGCATCGAACTCACCTTCAGAGACCGCGAGCAACTCGACCACGACGGTCTGGGCCTCCGAATCCCAGCCCAGGCCCATCGTCCCGACCCGGAACTCGGCGTCCACCGGGGTGACAAGCGGCAACAAGTCGCCCACCTCACCGGTGTCCGGCGGGATCGGCGTGCCGAAGCGGCGGTTGATCTCCGTCAACAGTGCGGCGATCCGTTCGGCGAGCACGGCGACCTGCTGCTTCTCCAGGATCACCGAGATCACCCGTTTGTCGTGGACCGCCTGTAGGTAGAAAGTCCGGTTACCGGGTTGGCCGACAGTCCCGGCCACAAATCGGTCGGGAGTGCGGAAAACGTGAATTGCGCGGGCCATGGCACCTTCCAAAATACCGGTATCGCCTACCGCGGGTCAGTTGGTGGACCCACCCACCACGGCATCCGTGGTGGGTTTCGCGGCCAGACCGGCGCTCAATTGCGCACCTGTGTGGTTGACGTGCATCACGAATGGCCGGACGTCGGTGTAGCGGATCACGCTCATCGAGGCCGGGTCGGCCGTGATGCGCTGGAACCCATCCAGGTGCACACCCAGGGCGTCGGCCAGCACCGCCTTGATCACATCGCCGTGAGTGCAGGCCACCCAGATCACGTCGGCCCCGTGCTGGGCCGCCAACGCACGGTCACGCTCCCGCACCGCGGCGACGGCACGCACCTGCACCTCGGCCAGACCCTCCCCGTCGGGGAACACCGCGGCGCTGGGCTGCTGCTGTACCACCGCCCACAACGGCTCCTTGACGAGCTCGCCGATGGCCCGGCCGGTCCAGCTGCCGTAGTCCACCTCGGTGAGCCGCTCGTCGACGACCGGATCCAGCCCCAACGCCTCGGCCAGCGGTGCCACCGTGCGTTCGCAGCGCAACAGCGGCGAGCGCACGATCGCTGTCACTGGAAGTTCTCCGATGCGCGCCACCAGGGCGGCGGCCTGTTCGGCGCCGCGCTCATCGAGGTCGACGCCATCGCTGCGGCCGGCCAGCGTGTGCGCGGTGTTGGAGGTGGAACGGCCGTGACGGAGCAGGATAACGGTCATCTCGGCTCCTCGCGCAAGCGCTCGTCGGTCATTTCGGCTCCTCGCGCAAGCGCTCGTCGGTCATTTCGGCTCCTCGCTCATCGACATCATTGCGCTGCCACCACACCACTACCCAGCAGTGCCAGCACCACCACGCCGAGAACCACCCGGTAGCCGACGAACCAGTACATGCTGTGCGACACCAGGAATTTGAGGAACCAGGCGATGGCGGCGAAGCCGACGACGAACGCGATCACTGTGGACACCAGAAGCTGCACACCGGTGGCGCTCATCCCCTCTCCGACCGGATGGAACGCATCAGGCAAGGAAAACAGTCCCGAGGCGAACACCGCCGGAATCGCCAGGAGAAAGCCGAAGCGGGCCGCCAGTTCGCGCTCAAGGCCCAGGAAGAGCCCGGCGCTGATCGTCGCCCCGGAACGCGAGACGCCCGGCACCAGCGCCAGGCACTGGGCCAGGCCCACCACGATGCTGTCGCGCCAGGTCAGCTGCTCGACCCGACGGGTCTGCCTGCCGTAGTACTCGGCCGCGGCGATCACCGCCGAGAACACGATCAGTGCCGTGGCCACCAGCCACAAATTCCTTGCGCCAGTACGGATTTCATCCTTGAACAACAGCCCGAACACGCCGATCGGAATGCTGCCGATGATCACCCACCAGCCCAGCCAGTAGTCGGCGGACCGGCGCGTCGCATCGAACAGTCCGGCGAACCAAGCCTTGATGATGCGGCCGATGTCCCGGGCGAAGTACACCAGCACCGCGAGTTCGGTCCCCAGCTGAGTGACCGCTGTGAAAGACGCGCCCGCATCGTCGTCGAAGAACACCCGCGAGGTGATCGCGAGGTGTCCCGATGACGAGACAGGCAGAAACTCGGTGAGCCCCTGGACAATCGACAACACCACAACTTGCAGCCAGGACATGGCACCGACGTCGGTCACGACGACGACCGTACCGTGGCGCCGGCGCCGGGATGCTCAGCGAGCGGTACGTGAAACCGGCTGCGCGCCGGCGACGGCGTCGCGGACCGTTGCCGACAGGCTCCGTTCATCAGTCAGGTCGATATCGGTCAGTTTGCGGGTGGCCACGGCCACCACGTCGTCTTCGATCGGAACCGGGCCGGACAGCCGGGGACGGTAGATCTCGATCATGAGCTGCTGACGTTCGATGTGGAAAGAAAAACTCCGGCCATCGCCAACTTGGCCAAACCCACTGGCGTGTACACCAGTGGAAATATCCTCCATAGCAAACTCTCGGCTGCCCAGTTCCCGGTCTGCGGCGAGGGTCATGATCGAACCATACCTCGACTTATGCCGCGTTGGTCGCAGACGCGACCATTTCTGGCCAATGGCCATGCCTAGACTGGATTCCTGCACGTCACCGATATCCATTGCCGATCGAGAGCCATCCGTTGCGCCCAATCCTCGCAGGTCAGCCAGTTCGCGCCGGCCTCTTCGCGCTGGCCCTGCTGCTCACCGCGGGCTGCACGTCCAACCCTTCCGATGCCCCGCCACCCACCATCGAGCCCGCTCAGGCCGCCGTTTCGCCCCCGGTCACGGCCACCCCGGACGGAGACATCCGCGAGTTGCGCGGGCGCGCTGTGAGCACGGTGTTCGAACCAGCAACCAGCACACTGGCCGTCCTGACTCCAGGACCAGAGGGCCAGTCGACCCTGAGCCTGCTGACCGGCAACCGGGCCCGGCGCGACGTGACACTGATGCCGGCGGCCACGGCGCTCAGCGTGGACGGCAAGGGCGACATCCTGGCATCCACCCGGGGCGGATACTTCCGGGTGGACGCGGCCGACCCCAAGGCCGGCAAAATCGACGTGGACGGCGCCCAGGACGTGGAGTTCACCGCGATCGCGCTGCGCGCCGACGGCAACCCGGTGCTGGGCACCTCTGACGGAGCGGTCTACACCTTGGCCGGCGACCGCGCCGTCGCCGCTCGCCTGAAGATCTTCGCCCGAGTGGATGCTCTTGTCACACAAGGCAATACCGCGGTCGTACTGGATCGTGGGCAGACCTCGGTGACGGCCGTCAACGCCAGCGGTACCAGCGCCGCGCAGGCACTGCGCGCCGGTGAAGGTGCCACCACCATGGCCGCCGATGCGCGCGGGCGGGTGCTCGTGGCCGACACCCGCGGCGACGAGCTAATGGTGTTCGGCACCGATCCGCTGATCATGCGGCAGCGCTACCCCGTGCCCGCCGCACCCTACGGCCTGGCCGGATCGCCCCAGCTGGCCTGGGTGTCGCAGACCGCGACCAATACCGTGATTGGTTACGATCTCTCCACCGGCATACCGGTGGAAAAGGTGCGTTATCGAACCGTGCAGCAACCGAACTCCCTGGCCTACGACGACAAGACCGACACCCTCTACGTGGTGTCCGGCTCGGGAGCCGGTGTGCAGGTGATCCGCACCGCATCGGGTCGCCGATGACCACGATCCAGCAGGGCCGCATGCCGCCGGGATGGGACAAGGTCGTCGCCGAAGACCAGTCCGAGGAATACGACTGGATACCGCTGCGGCTACCGCCGGATGTCACCAGGATCAGCGCCTCGATCCGCTTGTCGATCGAGGCCGAGTACCGCGGCTGGGAACTGGCCCGGGTGCGGGCCTACACAGATGGGAGCCGACGGGTGCTGTTGCGCCGCAAGAAAACCGCGTCATCCATGCCGGGCACACCCCAGGCGCCTTCGCTGTGATCTATGCCGCGCTGCGGCGGGCGCTGTTCCTGATGCCGCCGGAACGTATCCACCAGTGGGTGTTCGCCCTCCTGCGCACCGTCACCGGCCCGGCGATGCTGCGTCGCGCACTGGAACGACGGCTGGCACCCACCGATCCTGTACTGGCCGGCACGGTGTTCGGGGTGCGATTCGGTGGCCCGATGGGCCTGGCCGCCGGGTTCGACAAGGACGGTCGCGGGCTGGGCACCTGGGGTGCGCTGGGCTTCGGGTATGCCGAGATCGGCACCGTCACGGCGCAACCGCAGCCGGGAAACCCCGAGCCGCGGCTGTTCCGCCTGCCCGAAGACCACGCGCTGCTCAACCGGATGGGATTCAACAACGACGGTGCCGGTGCCCTGGCGATCCGGCTGGCCCGGCACACGCCCGACGTGCCGATCGGCGTGAACATCGGCAAGACCAAGGTGACCCCACCCGAGGATGCGGTGGCCGACTACGCCGAGAGCACCCGGTTGCTGAGCGCACTGGCCGCCTACGTCGTGGTCAACGTCAGCTCGCCCAACACTCCTGGGCTGCGGGATCTGCAGGCCGTGGAGTCACTGCGGCCGATCCTGGCCGCGGTCAAGGCCGAGACGAACAAGCCTGTGCTGGTCAAGATCGCCCCCGATCTCTCCGATTCCGATGTTGACGAAATCGCCGATCTGGCAGTCGAATTGGGGTTGGCCGGAATCGTCGCGACCAACACCACCGTGTCACGGGACGGTCTGGCCACACCTGGCGTCGATACCTTGGGCAGCGGCGGCGTCTCGGGGCGCCCGGTGGCGCGCCGGTCGCTGGAGGTGTTGCGCCGGTTGTACGGCCGCGTGGGCGACAAGCTCGTGCTGATCAGCGTCGGCGGGATCGAAACGGCCGACGACGCGTGGGAACGGATCATCTCCGGAGCCACCCTGCTGCAGGGCTACACGGGGTTCATCTACGGCGGCGGGTTGTGGGCCAAGCAGATTCACGACGGCATCGCCGAGCGGCTGCACGCCGGCGGGTTCGCGTCGCTGGCCGACGCGGTGGGTTCAGCGGCACGCTGACCCACCGCGATCACGACTACTTCTGCTCGTAGGTGCCGTGGATGACGGCGCGGGCGATGGCCTGACCGAACAGGTTGAAGCCCAGGTAGGCCGGGGTGGCGCCGTCGGGCAGACCCAGTGACTCCACCGGCAGTGCATGCACCGCGATGTAGTAGCGGTGCGGGCCGTGACCGGCCGGCGGTGCCGCGCCGATGTAGCGCTTGGCACTCGCGTCGTTGGCCAGCGTGACCGCCCCACCGGGCAGGTCGCTGCCGTCACCGGCACCGGCAGGCAACTCCGTCACCGAGACCGGCAGATCGGCGACCGCCCAGTGCCAGAAGCCCGATGCCGTCGGGGCGTCGGGGTCATAGACCGTGACGGCGAAGCTCTTGGTCTCGGCCGGGAAACCCGACCAGCTCAGCTGCGGCGAGACATCCGAACCGCCGGCACCCATGATCCCGCTGACCTGGTCATTGGCCAGCGGCTGCCCGTCGGTGACCGATTCGGAGGTCAGGGTGAACGTCGGCAGCTTCGGCAGGCTGTCGTACGGAGATGTGCTCATGGTTCCCTCTCGTCGTTGACTCGTGCGGTCAGCAGTTCCGCAAAAAGTGTTCCAGAACGCCCGCACCGAATTGCAGTGCGTCCACGGGTACCCGCTCGTCGACGCCGTGGAACAGCGCCGCGAAGTCCAGCTCCGGCGGCAACCGCAGCGGCGCGAATCCGAAGCATCGAATCCCCAACCGCTGGAACGACTTCGCGTCCGTCCCTCCGGACATCATGTAGGGCACGGTGCGGGCCTCGGGATCAAGCGCCAGGATCGCCGCGTTCATGGCGTCCACCAGATCACCGTCGAAAGTCGTCTCGTACGACGGCAGATCGCGCTCCCAGCTGCGCGTCACATCGGGGCCGATCAGCTCGTCGACCTCGCGTTCGAACGCCTCCTTACGGCCCGGCAGCACGCGGCAGTCGATCACGGCCTCCGCCGAGGCGGGAATGACGTTGGCCTTGTAGCCGGCCTTGAGCATGGTCGGATTGGCCGTGTCGCGCAGCGTGGCCGAGACGATCCGGGCCACGCCGCCGAGTTTGGCGATGGTGCCGTCCAGGTCCGGTGAGTTCACGTCGAAGTCGTAGCCGGTCTCCTCGGCCACCACGGTGAGAAACTGCTCCACCGCCGGATTGAGCACCAGCGGGAACTGGTGACGGCCCAACCGGTCTACGGCGCCGGCGATGGCCGTCACCGCGTTGTCGTCATGCACCATGGAGCCGTGCCCGGCCCGGCCCCGGGCCGTCAGCCGCATCCAGGACACGGTCTTTTCGGCGGTCTCGATCAAGTAGAGCCGACGCTCCCCGCCGTCCTTGCGCGGCACTGTCAGGGAGAACCCACCGACCTCGCCGATCGCCTCGGTCACGCCCTCGAACAGGTCGGGCCGGTTGTCGACGAGCCACTGCGCGCCGTAGGTGCCGCCGTGCTCCTCATCGGAGACGAACGCGAACACCAGGTCGCGGGGCGGGACGATGCCGGACCGCTTGAAATGGCGGGCCACCGCGATGGACATCCCGACCATGTCCTTCATGTCGACCGCGCCGCGGCCCCAGACATAGCCGTCCTTGACCGCTCCGGAGAACGGGTGCACGCTCCAGTCGGCGGGCTCGGCCGGAACGACGTCGAGGTGCCCGTGGATCATCAGGGCGCCGCGCGAGGGGTCGGCGCCGCGCAACCGGGCGAAGACATTGCCCCGACCGGGCGCCCCGGCCTCGACGTATTCGGTCTCGTACCCGACCTCCTGCAGTTGCTCGGCCACCCACTGGGCGCACTCGGCCTCACCCTTCGTGGTCGCCGGGTCACCTGTGTTGGAGGTGTCGAATCTGATGAGCGCACTGACGAGATCGACTACCTCGTCCGCGCTGGAGGCGGGGACCGTCACAGAGTCCATTGGTACCACCGATTCGGTCCGGGACACCGGTTTGGGTCTTGGGCACCCGATCCGATAACCTTAGGCGCCCAGCCCGCGAGGCTGGCAGGTCCGAGTGGCGGAATGGCAGACGCGCTAGCTTGAGGTGCTAGTGCCCTATTAACGGGCGTGGGGGTTCAAGTCCCCCCTCGGACACACAACTGAGGCGAGTGAAATGGACGCTCGCGTTCATTTCCGAGCCGATGGACACACATCGCATCTGCTCAGCCGGCCGTTGCCGCCGCGTAATGCGTGCTTTCAGTGCACAGCTCGGCTAGTTCTTCGAGGGTAGGACCGGCTGGAACCGTTGGGCGCCAGCCTCGTTGGTATACGGCCCGCGCATACGGCTCGGCGGCTGTCAGGCTGGCGGGAAGGCTATCCATCGCGGCGTACGGACCCACGATGTGCCGGATGCGGGGATCGGCATCGACGGCGGCAACGATGAGATCCGACGGCAACGGCCGGCTCAGATCGATATCGCCGCCGGACCACCGGCGTATCCGATCCGCGTCGCTGTGGCGATGATCATCGAACCAGGGCCGGAGGTGTTCGCCACACCACTGGTCGAAACCTATTGCGGCAGTGACGGGATCGTATCCGCATTCATCCAGGATGCGGATCAGCTCCCGGGCCTGTCGGAACGCCAGGGTGACACCCCGCCCGGCCAGTGGCGTGGTGGTGCACACCGCGTCTCCGACTGCGATCAGTCCCGCGAGCCGGGGCCTGCCCGTCTCGTCCAGTTGCCGACGGTAGCTGTTGTACAGCCGACCGCCTGGTAACACGGGCGTGATCGGTTCGGCGCGGGTTTCCGAGACCCAGTCAGACAGGACAGGAATCGCGCTCGACACCCGATCGAAGACTGCGGGGTATCGCAATCCACGCAGCGATCGGTCGGCTCCGGCGTGAATGAAGGTCACCGAGAATGTCTGATTGTCGTGGAGGAACACCACCGCCGAGTAGCCCTGCAGGGTCAATCCAAGCCCGCCCGGGTTGTTCACCGGTCCGTTCGTGGCGCCGGCCCGTACCCGGAACTGGCGCGTGACATATGTGGCACCACAATCGCCGCCCTCCGCGGGGCCGCGAAGGGCCTCGGTTACGCGACTGGACCGGCCCGAGGCATCGATGACGACGTCGGCGGGCAGTGTCGCACCGTCTACCCGCACACCGAAGACCCGGCCGCGGTCGTGCAGAACCGCCTCGACATGACCGGTGAGCAGGGAGAGATTGTGTTGCGCAACGGCGGTCGCACGAAGTACCCGCTCGAACATCATCCGTCGGCACAACAGCGCGAAGGGCCGGCCGTCCGGCGAATGAGCGATGACGGCACCGGCGGTGACGAGGTCGTGCACGACGTCGGGCATCTCGTCCTTCAGCGCCGCCACCGCCGGCCAACGGAAATGGTGGGCGTGGTGGAACTGCATCACCCCTTTGCGCGCCCAGGTCTGATGATCTGAGGGCCCGGGGTCACGATCGACCACGAACACTCTCCGGCCACGCCTGGCCAATGCGATCGCGGTGAACAGGCCGGCCGGGCCGGCACCGATAACGACCGTTTGCATGCACCCTCCAATTTGAGGTAACGTAAGGTGTAATGAATACACCGACGGTTACCTGAATGAAGAAGCCTGTCAAACGGGACTATCAGTCACAGCTGCGCGCCGATCAGGCGCGTGACACCCGTCGCTCGATTGTCGACGCAGCATCACAGCTGTTCATCGAAAACGGTTACGGCGCAACCACGATCGATGCGGTTGCACAGTTGGCGGGCGTGAGCCGAAAGACCGTGTTCACGGTCGGAGGCAAAGTGGAACTGCTCAAGACAGCCCTCGATTGGGCTATCGCCGGGGACGACCGACCGGTGGCGCTGGCCGACCGGCCCACCCTCCGGCAGTTGTTGGATCAAGACGATCCTCGAGTGCTGATCGCCGGATGGGCGCAAATCCAGGTCGACATCGATCAGCGAGCGGCCCGGCTGTTCCGCGCGTTGGAGGTGGCGGCGGAGACCGACGAGGAGGCTGGAAAACTCCTTGCGCAAGTGCATCACCAGCGATTGATGGGTGCGCAGGAGATCGTGCGCCGGCTGGACACGCTCAGTTCGTTGACCAAGGAGGTCAGCGAGGCGGACGCCGCCGACCTGGCCTGGCTCGCGACAGATCCCATGCTGTTCGACCGCTTGGTACTCGTCCGTGGCTGGACCCTCGACCGCTTCCACGCGTGGCTCGTCAACAACTTGCTCGGACCTCTGATCTCCGACTGAACCGAAATTCGCGCGATCTCGTATGTCAGGAGAACGCACATGGGGACAGGGCGTCCCCCGGGAAAGGGCCATACCGACATGACTTCGAATTCCCAATCGCCGGCGCCGTGGCTGACGGCGGTACAACGATGAAGATCAGCGGACCGATTCTGACCATTGCCGCCGTCGCCGCACTCGGCGTCGGCATTTTGTCTGTCAACATCTCCAAGGAGAACGAGCCGTCGGGTAGTCCGGCCGCGGAGTCCACCACCACGCTGTCTGGCACTGCGCCACCGCCAACACCGGCACCGAGCGCGGCGCCTTCCCGGGAATTCCCCGCCAGGGCCGACTACGTGGCCAAGATCCCGACCGCCAGGGGCACCATCACGCTGGGGCTCACCGTCGACGCCGAGCACGCCGTCGCCTACGCCTGCGACGGCAATACAGTCGAGACGTGGCTGCGCGGAAGCGCCACCAACGGTGTTGTCAGTCTCACCAGCAAGGACAAGACCAGCCGGATCGAGGGCCGTCTTGAGGGAACCGCGATCGTCGGTACGTTGTCGATCGGCAACGACGAGTGGCAGTTCAACGCTGCCGCGGCACAGCCACCGGCCGGGCTCTACGTCTACGAGAGTGCGGGTGTCCGGAACAGTTGGATCGTCGACCCAACCGGCACGGCAACGGGGGTTCAGCGCCGGGCGGACGGGCGTAGGTCTGCGGCACCGGGCCTCGCCGCCGACGGCGTCGCCATTGTCGACGGCGTCGAGGTCACCGCGATTCGCGTGCAGGGCAGCAGCGATGTCTGATTCCGGAGCACCAACGGTGGCATCGGCGCGTACCCAGGCAGGCGGTGTGGTGTGGACAATGATCGCGATCATCCTGGGGACACTGGTTGCCGTCGGTCTCGGTGTATTCGGCAAGGTGCACGAGCCACGGTTCTTCTCGGTCAGCGTCGCCGGATTCTCCAGCGGCACATCCGTAAAAGCGTGGCTGGCAACGCTTTCCATCACTCTTGGGCTCTTTCAGCTCGCATCCGCGTTCGCGATGTACCGCCTCATACCGTCAGACCGAGCACCTCGGTGGGTCGGCACCGCACATGTGTGGTCGGGACGGCTCGCCGTGCTGGCCAGCGTTCCCGTCGCGGTGCACTGTCTGTACGCCCTGGGCTATCAGTCCGGGGACAGCCGCGTCCTGTTCCACTCGCTGTTCGGGTGCTTCTTCTACGGCGCATTCGTCACCAAAATGGTGCTGCTCACGCGTAGGGGCATTCGGGAATGGGTCATCCCGGTCGCCGGCGGCCTCGTGTTCTTCACTCTCGTCTACGTCTGGCTGACATCAGCGTTGTGGTTCTTCCAAACCAATGGCGTGACCCTCTAACGGAAGCGGATCCGATGAACATCAACGATTTCGTCTTCAGCCGCCAGCAGGCGCTGCGGTACGCGGGCGTGGGCCTGGCGACCACCGCGGCCGGGTGTGCGACATACGGTAAGCCGCCCGAGCCGGCGAGCACCGGGCCCGCCGACGAGCCGGCAGCGGGCACCGCTGCGCCCGCGTCGAAAGTCCTTGCCAAGACGACCGACGTGCCGGTGGGTTCGGGTGCCATCATCGACGAGATCGTCGTCACCCAGCCAAGCCCGGGCGTGTTCAAGGCCTTCTCCGCTGTCTGCACGCATGCCGGGTGCAGAGTCGCCACGGTGGCCGACGGTGTGATCAACTGCCCGTGCCACGGCAGCAAATTCAACATCGACGGTTCGGTCGCGAACGGCCCAGCGCAGAAGCCCCTGACATCCACAGCCATCACAGTGCAGGACGGCTCGATCATGCTCGCATGATCAAGCCGGCAATTTCCCGGCAGTCGCGACAACCCAGGTCAGTTCTTCGTGGAAGATGTCGCTGTGTGCGCCCGAGGGGCCCTCATCCTTGGCGACCACGTCCGAAGAATTCAGATTCAGGATCTGCCCTGGCAGGAACGGGTAGACCGCGTCCGTGCCGCCCAGGCTCTGGGTCTGCGCCTGGTACGCCCCGTGTGAGCCCATGGCCCGCCAGCGGAACAACGGATCGTCGACCGCGGCCGCGTCTTCGCCCGCCGCGGCCGAGGCCAGCGGATAGAACGTCCCCAGTGCCCGGTCATGGCTGGAGAAGCAGACCGTCAGCGGCCCGTCGATGCGGGTGAGCAGGCCCGCCAGCTCACCCGCCCCTCGCCGGAACGGCAACCGCTCGGTGAAGCTGAACCGGGAGTACGCGCCCTGCAGCAAGGTCACCGCTTTAACGGGCGAGGGCTGGACATCGCTCATCCCCGCAAGCGCATAGGACACCACTCGGGCCCCGAAGCTGTGACCGACCAGGTGAATCCGCAGATCGGGGAAATCTGCGTGGAGCTGATCGATGGCGGGTCCCAGCCCGCGCCGGCCGACGACGCCGGCGCGGTTCTTCATCTTCCAATAGCTGAGCTGACGCAGAGCCTCCTTGGCACCGTGCCACACTCGGTCCACAAAATCGCCGAGCCCGGCAGCACCGCCCGCACCGTCCTCGAATTCGACACCTGCCGAAGCCAATTCATCGGCGAAGGTGGTGAACAGCTTCTCCGGGTCCTGGTCTGGCGCGAGCATCCCCGGCCCGGCGTCCGGGGCATCGCCCTCGCCGTCGTCGAACCCCGTCTGGGTGGCAGCGCTGAACGCTCGCAACGCATCGAGCAGATCGGGCACTCGTTCGGTGCTCGGCGGGGCGGCCAGCAGGCCCGCGATGGCATCCAGCTGATCCTTGCCGCCGGGAAACATGTCCTTCAGTTCGTCGAGCTGGGCCGGATCGATGGTCGCCGGCCCGGCGGGCACGGCCACCTCGTCGCCGAGTGCGGCCGCACCACCACCGCCGTGCGCCGCCGGGGCGCGGAAGTCGGGTATCGGCTCGTCCCGCCACAGCTGCGACGGCCACCGCAGCCCGACGAAGCCGACCGTGCGGGCCGGGTCGAGCTGCGGCGCCAACAGGTCGAACCACCGGTCGTACAACGACGTCGCGGCCGCCTCGTCGTTGTTCCAGCCATGAGAGAAGATGACCAAGTCGGTCAACCCCGCGGCGCCGATCCGGTTTTTGAGATCCGCCAGCACCGCCTGATCGGGATCGCCCTCGGCATCGAACACCAACCGCCAGATCCGTTCGGCCACATCGTTGGTCATGAGATTCCCTTCAGATCACACGGATTGCAACGCACGCATGAGATCGAGTAGGCCGGCGCCCTGGAATGCCGGGTCACGGTTCAGCGAGGTCGCCGATTCGACGAAGATGCGTTTGATCGCCTCCGGCTCGCTGACGAACTCGCGTTGCACCGACAGGAACGCGGCGATCGCGCCGGACACATGCGGTGCCGCCATGCTGGTACCGCTTTCCTCGACGTACACCGGCATGTCGTCGGCCAACTCGATCTGATTGGTGACCTTCTCCCGCCGGCTGCCGGCCGCTGCGGAGGTGATGCGTTCACCGGGCGCCACGAGGTCCGGTTTGCGTCGCCCGTCCCCGGTCGGGCCGCGGGACGAGAAGTACGAGACGCCGAAGGTGTGCGGTGAGCTGCGGTGTGTAGAACCGACGGTGATCGCGCTCTCGGTATTGCCCGGGTCGTTGATCGTCATGTCGGCGGTGAACTTCACCGAGTCCTTGCTGAATGCCGTGTTCAGTGACACGTAACCGGAGTTGCCTGCCGCCACGACCACCACCACACCCGAGCGCACGGTCTTGTCGACCTCGATGCACATCGGGCTCTGCCCGCAGGCATACCACTCGGCGTCGAATTCGTATCCGAGACTGAGGTTCACCCCGTGGATCCGGGGCACCCGCTCGCTGCCGGCGTTGAGCTTGCGGACGTAGGCCAGTGCCCGCATCACCCGGCTCACGCGGGACGCCTCGTCCCCGGGCCCCAGCACTTTGAGGCTCACCAGCTTGGCCTTCGGCGCCATGCCCGCCAGCCGCGACGGATCCGCGACCGTGCGCGGTGCGGTGATCGGATCACCGCCGTGCTCAGGATCGTTGAGCCGCTTCTCGACGACGACGACGTCCGTGGGGTTGCGGCCCACCAGCGCGCCGGCGATGATCCCGGCCACATGTGTGCCGTGTCCGTCTGTGTCGGTCAGCGGAGCGTCGCCTCCGGTGAAGTCGCAGTGCAGATCGGCCACCGACGGATCGTGCAGATTCTGGTATTCCGTGAAGTGCGCATGTTTCTCGTCGATACCGGAATCGACCACAGCCCAGACGATTCCCTCACCGAAGCTGTCGAACGACCGCTGCGCGGCGACGGCCTTGATGGTGGTGGAGGAGGCATCGATCTGCGGATGCACCTCGAAGTCCGGCCAGATCCGGTAGACCGCTCGTTCGGACCAGGTCTGTGGGACGGCATCCGCGGACACGAGTGACTTGATCTGATCCGAGGTGAGATCTCCGGCCATGAACTGATCGGCCAGCGGCATCGGCGTGCCGTCGCCGCCGACCAGTTTCCACAGGTCTTCGACCCGCGCCATCGCGGCGCCCACCGCCGGTTGGAAGGTGAGGTTCAGCTCGATCATGATCGGTATTCGGGTGTCATTGCCCGACTGCGCCATCGCCGTGCGCAGCGGTGGTGTGACGACACCAGCGAGAACCGGATCACGTTTGGGCGGTTCGGTAGTCCCGACCTCCAGGGCCGCCGCGCCCTCGTCCGCCGGAGCAACGGTCCGCACCGGAGCCCGGGCGGCTGCCTCGGCCCGTTCCCTGGCACCCGAGACAGCGTCGCTTCCCGCATCGGTCAACCGCACCGCGTCGCTCCTGGCCGCCTTCGGTGCGATCAGTTTGCGCCTGCGCAGTACCGCGACAGCATCGCGGACCCGGTTGTGCCAATACGGATTGTCGGTCTCGTACTGGCGGTCTCGCTCGGTGAACCGTGACGCGAAGTTGGCTGCGACGGCCTCGGTCAGCAATCGCATGTCCGCGGTCTTGCCGAAATGCTGCAACTCCCCCAGCGCGACCAGCACTCGATCTGGCCAGTTCTCTTCAGTTGAACTCACCGCGCTCCTCGGCATATCCACCCGTCCCAGGTTTTCCTGCGTCGATTGATGGTCGCTCAGCCGCGCCCCACGTACACGCGTATTCGACTACTCGAAACAGGACGGGCCGGCTGTCTCGGATCGAGTAGCCCACTACTCATGTCATTTCCGCCGCAGTGAACAACAATCGTGTACCGGTAGGCAGCTCATTCGGCCGGAGGGAACAAATGGTGACCACGGCGAGACAGGCTCCGGCGTTCATCGCCATGGCCGTGTCCCGGTGCCGATCATTGGCGGTCACACTCGCGGTCCGGATCGCTCAATACATCGATCAGTCGGTGGGCTGGGCCCGCCTTCCCAAAGTCCTCGGCCTGGCTGTGCTGATCGGACTTCGACATCAGCTGCGAACGTCGAATCTGTATGCCGCCGAACCTTCGCCGGCCCCGCTCACCGGCCCCGTCGATGCCGGCAACTATCTGGGTGCGCGCACCCGCGACGGTTCCTACAACGACCTCAGCGACCCTGGGATGGGTGCCGTCGGCTGCCGCTTCGGCCGTAACGTCCCACCCGAACACTCCTACCCGGAGTCCGCCCAGCGACTGCTCGATCCCAACCCGCGGCTGATCAGCCGCACCCTGCTGACCCGCGACAGTTTTCAACCCGCGACAACGCTGAATCTCCTGGCCGCCGCCTGGATTCAGTTCGAGGTGCACGACTGGTTCGCCCACGGCTCGGATCCCACGCAACCCTGGGTGGTGCCGCTGCGAGTCGACGATCCGTGGCCCCAGCGGTCTATGCTGGTCGAGCGCACCCCACCGGATCCGTATCCAGGCGACGGGCCGCCCACCTTCACCACACAGGAGTCGCACTGGTGGGATGCCTCCCAGATCTACGGGACGACACCGGCATTCGCCAGTGCGCTGCGTGCTCCGGAGCAGGGCAAACTACGCATCGACGACGTCGGCCTGCCCCCACCCGAGGTCGAGGCCGTGGTCGACCTGTCTGGCACCGCGGGGAACTTCTGGGTCGGTCTGGCCCTGCTGCACTCGTTGTTCATGCGCGAGCACAACGCCATCTGCGACCACCTGGCGCAGAAGTACCCACATTTGACCAGCCAGCAGCTCTACGACAAGGCACGCCTGGTCAACTCCGCGTTGATGGCCAAGATCCACACCGTGGACTGGACGCCGGCGATCATCGCGCACCCGACGACTGTGACGGCCATGCGCGTCAACTGGTTCGGGCTCCTGGGCGAGCGGCTGGGCACCCGGTTCCAGCGACGCTTCGGCCGGATCGGCACCAGTGCGCTGGTGCACGGCATCCCCGGCTCGCCTACTACACATCACGGCGTGCCGTATTCGTTGACCGAAGAGTTCGTCGCGGTGTACCGGATGCACCCGCTGATCCCCGACGAGTTCACCTTCCGCTCACTGGCCGACGACCACGTCACCGCACAGCACGAACTACCCGACCTCTCGGTGCTCAATGTGCGTGCGCGGCTGTCCGAAACTCCGATGGCCGACCTGCTCTACTCCTTCGGCCGTGCCCATCCCGGGGCGCTGTCGCTGCACAACTTCCCGCGCCACCTGCAGCACATGCACCGTGTCGACGGCACCCCGATGGATCTGGCCACGATCGACGTCATCCGCTCCAGAGAGCGGGGTGTGCCGCGCTACAACGAGTTCCGGAAGTTGTTCCGGCTCAAGCCCGTGAACTCCTTCGAGGAACTGACCGGCGAGACAGCGCTGGCGGCCGAGCTGCGTGAGGTCTACGACGACGACGTGAACCTGGTCGACCTGATGATCGGCCTCTACGCGGAACCGAAACCGCCCGGATTCGGCTTCAGCGATACGGCATTCCGGGTCTTCATCCTGATGGCCACCCGCCGGCTGGAGAGCGACCGCTTCTTCACCACCGACTTCCGCGACGAGACCTACACCGTTGCGGGCATGAACTGGGTGCGGGACAACGACATGCGCTCGGTGTTGTTGCGGCACTTCCCCGAACTGTCCCCGGCCCTGGCCGGCGTGGCCAACCCGTTCGCCCCCTGGAACCCCGTATCTGTCCGTCCGACCACCGCCCCCGCCCCGACCCGAAAGGCGTCCGCATGACCCCAGCCATGACCGCAGACGAGATGCGTCGCATCGTCGAGAGCCTCAACCCGGTTCCCTACCGCGACGATCTCGAGCAACCCAAGCCCGGCGAAGCCGAGGACATCGAGAAGATCATCAAGGCACTGCGCAAGAACAACGAACGGGCCTACAAGAAGTTCAAGCACGGATTGCGTGACGCACATGCCAAGAGCCACGCCATTCTTCGCGGCGAGCTCATCGTCAACCCGGACCTGCCCGAGGTGCTCGCCCAGGGAATGTTCGCCGAAGCCCGCAGCTACCCGGTGATCGCCCGTATCTCCACCACATCCGGGGCACTGCGCAGCGACAGGAACCGCGGCGTCCGAGGACTCGGCATCAAGGCCATCGGCGTGCACGGCGAGCGCGCGATGAAGGACCCGGAGGATGAAGCGAACGTGACACAGGACTTCGTGCTCGTCACCCACGAAGAATTCCTGTTCGCCGACGCACATGCGTACCGCACCCTGGGGATGCTGAGCGCCACCGTGCTGGCCCGGTTATCTGACGGAGCGTTGTGGGCCGGCAGCGAAGTACTCGGCGCGCTCAAGAAGATCGGTGTGCCCATACCGGAGAATCTCGCCGTGTTCGCCGCCCCCAACCGCCCCATCCTGGGCGAGACGTTCTTCTCGTCCGCCCCGATCCGCTATGGCAACTACGTGGCCCGCTTCAAATACGAGCCCACCTCACCCGAGGTCAAAGCGCTTGCCGACCAGACCCTTCCTAAGCACCCCGGCCAGGACGAGCACCGCGATCTGATCATGGCGTTCTTCGAAAAGCACTCCGCGGAGTACACATTCAGCGTGCAACTGTGTCTCGACACGAAGGAGATGCCGATCGAGGACGCCACGCACCCGTGGAAATCGCCGTACCTGCCGGTGGCCAAGGTCGTCTATCCCAAGCAGAACCCCTACAGCGCACTGCGCCGCGCGTACGGCGACGATGTGCTGTCCTTCAATTCGTGGCGCGGTCTGGAGGCGCACCGCCCACTGGGATCCATCAACCGGCTGAAGCTCAAGGTGTACGAAGCATCGAGCGACTTCCGGCACAAGATGAACCACATCGACCGGCACGAGCCGGCCGACATCTCCGAGCTTCCTGACTGACCCCAGCGAACGGGAAATACTTGCAATGGGAAGAACATTCGCCGCCATCGCCGACAAACACCGCCCCGTCGACCCCTTGTTCGGCAGCGATCCGGGCCCCTTACCCCTAGACTCGGGATTCATGCCTGGTCAGTGGCAGCTTCTGGACCGGCCCGCCGAGCACGATGCCATTCGGGCCGCCCTCAGCGGGACAGAAAGCTGCGGAGTCGTCCTCGTCGGGGCCGCCGGAGTGGGCAAGACCACGTTGGCGCGCACCGTAACCGCATCGTTGAGCCGCAAAGTGCACTGGACCGCATGCACCGAGTCGTCACGGAGCATCCCGCTCGGCGCCTTCGCCCATTGGGTGTCGTCGACGGGTTCTCGTGACCCGATCGCCCTGATCGGATCGGCGCGCGAATCGCTTGTGGCCGACGGTGACTCCATCGTCGGCATCGATGATGCCCACCTGCTCGATCAGCTGTCGGCGACGCTGCTGCACCAGATCGCCGTCGAGCGTTCCGGACACGTGGTCGCCACCGTACGCAGCGGTGAACCGGTTCCGGACGCGGTCACCTCACTGTGGAAGGACGGCTACCTCCAGCGCTTCGAACTGAGTCCCTTCACCAAGCAGCAGAGCATCGCGCTCATCGAAACCGTGCTGGGCGGAACGCTGGAGGGTCTCAGCGCCGACGTGATGTGGGAGACCTCCGGCGGCAACCCGCTGTTCCTTCGCAACATGGTCGAGGGTGCGGTCGATGCCGGCACCCTGGCGAACGTCAACGGGGTGTGGCAGTTCCGTGGCCCCACCGTCATCCCGTCCGGCCTGGTCGAACTGCTCGACGAACGGCTTGCGCACGCCGGCGAGGACGTCCTGCACGCGCTGAAACTGCTGGCGCTCTGCGAACCGCTCGACATCGACGCCCTGGCCGAACTGGCAGGCGAGGACGCGGTGGACGCGGCCGAGATGCGCGGCCTGATCCGGATCGTCGCCGACGACGGACAGATCAACGTCCGCTTCAGCCATCCCCTGTTCGGCGAGGCCGTGCGTCGCCGGGTCGGCACCGCATCGGCCCGCAAGCTGCGGGGCCGCATCGCCAAGATCCTGCACGAGCGCAACCTCGACTCGCCTGCCAGCCGAATCAAGTTGGCCGAGTTGGCGATCGAGAGCGACCACGGCACGGACATCGACCTGTTGATCGCCGCCGCCAAGGACGCGGTGTTCCTGTCCAACCTCCCGCTCGGCGAGAAGCTGGCCCGGGCTGCCTTCGCCCACGGCGGTGGGCTGAGCGCGGCCGCGCTCTTGTCGCGCGCGTTGTTGTGGCAAGGCCATCCGGTCCAGGCCGACAGCATCCTCGAGCAGTTCTCCCCTGGCGATCTCAACGAGATGGAGCTCGTGCAGTGGGGCATTCCCAGATTGTCGATCCTGTTCTGGTCCATGGGCGACGTGTCGCGGGCCGATCAGGTGCTCGCCCTTCTGCGCGAGCGGGTCACCCACCCCACGTTGAGACTCATCATCGACGCGACCGGCGCGGGTATGGCCGTGCACCGGAACAAGATCCACGAGGGGCTGGAAATCGCCGAGCAGGTGCTGGCAAACCCTGAGGCACCGCGGCAGGCCGTGGACTTCGCGGCCTTCGCCGCCGGCCTGTCGATGCCGTTGGCGGGCCGCGGCAACAGTTTTCTGCCGATCGCTTCCCGATGCCGTGCCGAGCGCAAGACCACCGACGGGATGGTCCGCATCATGGTGTTCTACGGCGAGGTGCTGGCGCTGGCCTACACCGGGCGCCTGGACCTCGCGCAGCAGCGAGCCACCGAGTACGCCGAATTCACTTCATCCGGCCAATTCGCCGGCTGGGCGATCGCCAAGATCATGGACGGTGTGGCCGCCACCCACAGTGGCCGGTTCCGTGATGCCATCCAGGCCATCGAACAAGCCCTGGCCGCGCTGAACGCCGAGAGTTCTCTGCCCTGGCAGCTTCCCGGTCGACTGCTGCTGGCCCGCGCCTACGCCGGCGTGGGGAACCCGGCCGACGCCGAACGCGTGCTCGAGGACGCCAAGGAGCACTCGGGCGAATTCATGGCACTGCACGAGCCGCTCCGGATGCTGGCCAAGGCCTGGCTGGCCGCGGCCAAGGGCGGGCACCGCTCGGCGATCGATCTGGCCCGGGCGGCCGCCGATGCGGCACATTCCTCCGGCCAGTACGCGGTCGAGGCGGAAGCTCTGCACAGCGCCGCACGTTTCGGAGACCGCAGCGTGACCCGTCGGCTGCAAGACCTGGTCGACCGTGCGGACGGTCCGCTGCCCGCCCTGTTCGCGCGCCATGCCGCAGCCGTGGCCGCCTCCGACCCCGTCGAACTGGACAAGGTGGCCGCCGCGTTCGAGGAGGCCGGCCTGCTGTTGTCGGCGGCCGACTCCGCCGCCCAGGCGGTGCCGCTGCACGACAAGGCGGGCCATCGTCGCAACAGCACCGAATCCGCCGCACACGCACTGCAATTGGCGTCCAAGTGCGGCGGCGCCGCCACCCCGGCCATTCGATCGGCCGCCCGTCCGTTACCGGTCACCGCGCGCGAACGAGAGGTGGCCGGACTGGTGGCCCAGGGCCTGTCGAACCGTGACATCGCCGAACGGCTGACCGTCTCGGTCCGCACCGTGGAGGGCCACATCTACCGGGCCTGTATCAAGCTCGACGTCGCCGACCGGGACGAGCTCGCCAAGATCGTCTGGAGTGACCTGGCTCAGTGAGCCGGATCGGTAGCCGGGGTCAGTACACGTCGCGCACATACCGCTTCTGGGCGACCAACTCCCGCTTGTAGTCCCGTGCGGCGTCCTCCGACATCCGGCCGTGGGTACGGAGGATCGCGGTCAGGGTGGCGTCCACGTCCTTGGCCATCCGGCCCGCATCACCACAGACGTAGAAGTGGGCGCCGTCATCGAGCCAACGCCATATCTCGGCGCCGCGGTCCAGCATCTTGTGCTGCACGTACACCCGGTCGGCCTGATCGCGGGAGAACGCCAGGTCCAGCCGGCTCAGGAAACCGTCATGCACCATGTCCTCAAACTGGTCGCGATAGTAGAAGTTCTCGCTGCGGTGCTGATCGCCGAAGAACAACCAGTTACGGCCTGTGTGTCCCAGCGCGCGACGCTCCTGTAGGAACCCCCGGAAGGGTGCCACCCCGGTGCCCGGACCGACCATGATCATCGGCGTGCCCGGCTCCTCCGGCGGGCGGAAATGCGGTGACCGCTGCAGGAACACCGGTGCGGCCGCAGCGCGGTCGGCCATGAACGTCGAACACACCCCGCCCCGTGGCGCGCCCCCGGCGCCGCGGTAGCGCACGACCGAAACCGTCAGCTGTACCTCGTGGGGGCTCACCAGCGGGCTCGACGAGATCGAGTAGCTGCGCGGAGTCAGCCGGACCAGTGCCTCTTGCCACTGTTCGGGTTCGGCACGGACCGCGAACTCGGCCACGACATCGAGGCCGTTCCGGTTGCGCAGCCAATTGCTGCGCCGCTCACCGGAACTGCGCAGGATCTTGGCCGCGGAACGGTCGGGGCACGAGTCCGCGACGAACCTCAGCAGGTCCGGCGTCACCCGGCAGATGTCGTACGACGAGATGAGCGCATCGCGCAACGCCTGCTCGACCCCGTCGACCTCGATCACCGAGTCCGGATCGAGTGCGGTGGCCGCCAGCCAGGAGTCCACCACGGCCGGATCGTTGCTGGCATAGACACCCAAGGAGTCACCGACCGCGTAGTTCACGTCATACTCGGAGATGTCGAAGCCGAACTGGCGCACCTCCTTTGCCGCAGTCGGCGCGGTCAACAGCTCATTGCGGGCCAGGGCGGCCAGAATCGGCTTGGCCCTGGTGAATTCGTCGGGCTCGGTGGGTATCACGGTGCGGATGCCGCCACCGATGACGGCAGGAACCGGCGCCGGACCGGTCAGCACTGTGGTGACCGTTTCGGCCCACTGTCGCAGCGGCTCGTCGTCGTAGGCCTCGCACTCGGCCCGCTCGAGCAGTTTGGTGGCACCCAGATCGGCCAGCCGCTGGTCCAATGATTTCGCGTGCCCGCAGAAATTGTCGTACGACTTGTCACCGATGCCGAGCACCGCGTACCGAAGCCCGTGCAACTGCGGGGCGTCGTGCGCCTGCAGCCGGCTCCAGAAGTCCGCCCCGTTGTCCGGAGGCCCACCGTCACCGAATGTGCTGGTGACAACCAGGATGTCACGCGCGGCCGCCAGGTCGGTCAATGCGAGTTCGTCCATGTTGACCAACGAGGCTCCGGCGATCCGGCCCGCCAGCCCGGCCGCGAACTCCTCGGCGGTGCCGGTCTGAGAGGCCCACAACACCAGTGGCCCGCCCGGCACCGGCCGCCCGCCCGCCACGATGTCGCCGGCCCGCGAATAGCGTCCGGCCAGCATTCCGTCCACCCACAGCCGCGCCCGGGCACTCAGCGGCGCTGCCGCCGGGAGCACCGGAACTCCGGCGGGATCATCTGGAAGGCCCGTGAAAAACCCGGCCAGATAGATCTTTTCGTCCTGACTGAGGCTCGGTTTGTGCGCGGCGCTCAGTCCCATCTCGACCGCGAGCGGATGCAGCGCCGGCGTGCCGTCCACCGATCGGACCGGGCGCAGGCTGACGGCACACACCTTGAACTCCGGCTGCAACGAGTCCGGATCGACGGCATCGTTGGTCACCGCGTTGACGGTCAGGTACTCGCCGTGTTCGTCGTTCCAGTGAAACGGCGCGAAGCAGTTGCCCGGCCGCACCCGGTCGGACAGCACCGCGGGGAGCACCGCGCGTCCACGCCGGGATGCCAACTCGACCGGCTGCCCCTCGACGATGTCGAGGTCCAGGGCGTCCAGCGGGTGGATTTCGACGAACGGCGCGGGGTTGAGCTTGTTGAGCTTGTCCACCTTGCCGGTCTTGGTCATGGTGTGCCATTGATGTTGCAGCCGGCCGGTGTTGAGCACCATCGGATAGTCGTCATCGGGGAGTTCCGCTGCATCCATATGCGGCCGGGCGTGAAAGACGGCCCGCCGCGATGGCGTCGGGAAGGCCAGCCGGGGCCGGTGACCGTGAGCGTCGACGAAAAGGTCCTGGCTCACACCGTCGTTGACGTAGCGGATAGGGTGCCGGTCGTCCTTCCCGCCGGGGCCGTCGACCGGTGGAACCGGCCACTGCAACGGGGTCCGGCGCAGCCGCTCATAGTCGGCGCCGCGCAGGTCATATCCGGTCTTGGGGTTGGCGAACCCGCGGATCTCGGCGAAGATTTCTTCGGCCGACTGGTAATCGAAGTGTTCGGCGAACCCCAGATGTGCTGCCACCTGGCAGATCAGCTGCCAGTCCGGGCGGGCCTGCCCGAGCGGGGCGACCGACGGGGTGAGCAGGGTCAGGTTGCGCTCCGAATTGACCATCACGCCTTCGGATTCCGCCCACAATGCCGCGGGCAGCAGGATGTCGGCGTAGTGATTGGTGGCCGTGGACCGGTAGGCATCCTGGACGACGACCAGCTCGGCGGCTTCCAAGCCGTTGATCACCGTCTTCCGGTTCGCCACGCTGGCAACGGGGTTGGTGCAGATGACCCAGCAGGCCTTGATCTCGCCCTGCTCCATCTGTTCGAACATGCCGATGGTGCCCGGGCCCACCTCGGAGCGGATCGTGCCGGGTTCGATGCCCCATCGGGTCTCGACGAAGGCCCGGTCATCGGCGGCGAGTACCGACCGCTGGCCGGGCAGACCCGGCCCCATGTAACCCATTTCGCGGCCGCCCATCGCGTTGGGCTGGCCGGTCAACGACATCGGGCCGCTACCCGGCCGGCAGATCGCGCCGGTGGCCAGGTGCAGGTTGCAGATCGCGTTGGTGTTCCACGTTCCGTGCGTGCTCTGGTTGAGCCCCATGGTCCAGCAGCTCATCCACTCCCCGGCCTCGGCGATCATCGCCGCGGCGGTACGGATGTCGGCCTCGGGGATTCCGGTGATCTCGGCGACCAGGGCCGGCGGATAATCGGCCAGGAACTCCGGCATCGCCTCCCAACCGGTGGTGTGTTCGGCGATGAACTCATGGTCGATCGCGCCGCTCGCAGCGTCTTCCAGGAGCAGGTGCAGCAGGCCGTTGAGCAGAGCCAGATCCGTGCCCGGCTTGATCTGCAGGAACAGGTCGGCACGTTCGGCGGTCTCAGTCCGGCGCGGGTCCACCACGATCAGCTTGGCGCCGGCCTTGAGCCGATCGGCCATGCGCAGGAACAGAATCGGATGACAGTCGGCCATGTTCGCACCGGTGACGAAGAACAGGTCGGCCCGATCGAAATCGGTGTAGGAACCCGGCGGCCCGTCGGCGCCGAGCGACTGTTTGAACCCGGTGCCCGCACTCGCCATGCACAACCGTGAATTCGATTCGATGTGCACGGTACGCAGGAAGCCCTTGGCGAGCTTGGTCGCCAGGTACTGCGCTTCCAGCGTCATCTGGCCCGACACATAGAGAGCGACGGCATCCGGACCGTGCTCGTCGACGATGGCCCGCAACCGGCGGCCGGCTTCGGCCACCGCGTCGTCCACGGGCGTCGGCACCAGTTCATCGGCACGGCTGGGCCGCAGCAAAGCGGACTTCAGCCGGTCGTCGTCGGCGGCCATCAGCTCGGCGTGCATGGCACCCTTGGTGCACAGCCGCCCGAAATTGGTGGGGTGCAGCTTGTCGCCGCTCACCCGCGCGATCACCTTGCGGCCGTCATCGTCCCTGGTGGTGACCTCGATACCGCAGCCGACACCGCAGTACGAACACGCCGTCCGCTGTGTCGAGTCCGGGACCGGACCCGGGGCCGCGCCATCCGCCATGTCCCCATCTTGCGGTGAGGGTGTTGTCGGATCTTTCCGGCGAGGTTATCGGGACGAAAACTGATCCTCACCGCGTGAAGACGCCCATTGTGAGGACAATAACCCCAGTTCAGAGTGCTTTAGTGGCTCTCAGGTTTGACCGCCAGCACCGGTTTCGGACACTCCAGCAGCAGTTGTTGCGACACGCTGCCCAGCAAAAGCTTGCCCACCGGGCTGCGGTGCCGGATTCCGATCACCAGCAACTCCGCCTCAGGCGCGTCCATCGCATCGAGCAATTCGGTGGCCGCATCGACCCCCACCGGCTGCCGCAACTCGAACGGCACGCCGCTCTCCCGCAACCGTTCCTCGACGTCGTGGACCTGACCGGAGCGGGCGAACCGGGAATCCACGTAGGCCTCACCCGACGTCGCGTTGATCACCAACAGGCTGGTGCCCCGCAGGGCCGCCTCTGCGATGCCGTGCTCGATGGCGGCAATACCGAAAGCGTCCGCGGTGTAGCCGATGACGATCATTGATTCTCCTCGCGCGAGCGCTCGTCGGTTGTCTTCTCCTCGCGCAAGCGCTCGTCGGTGATCATGCTTGGGCCGCCTTCTCCTGCTGATCCGCATCGTCCTCGACGATCAACAACGTTTCCTCGCTACGGTGCATCAGCTTGAGCACCAACGGCATCAACAGCAGGATGGCCATGAGGACATAGGTGACGATCGCCACCGGTTCGGTGAACAGGCTGGTCCAGTCACCGCCGCCGAGTTGCAGGCTCTGGCGCAGTTGCCGTTCGATGCGCGGGCCGAGGATCACCCCGATGATCAACGGCAGCACCGGTAGGCCGAACCGGCGCATCATCAACCCCAGCAGGCCGAACACGAGCAGCAGGGCCAGGTCCAGCGGTTGCACGTTGACGGCCAGGGCCCCCAGCGTGGCGAAGAACAAGATGCCCGCATACAGGTACGGCCGCGGGGTGCGCAGCAGCTTGGCCCACAGCGGCGCCAGCGGCAGGTTGAGTACCAATAGCAGGAGGTTGCCGATGAACAGGCTGGCGATCAGCGTCCAGATCAGCAGCGGTTCCTTTTCGAAAAGGGTTGGGCCGGGCTGTATCCCATAGGATACGAACGCGGTGAGCATCACCGCGGCCGTGGCGTTGGTGGGCAGGCCCAGCGACAGCATCGGCACGAGAGTTCCCGCCGCCGAGGCGTTGTTGGCCGCTTCCGGCCCGGCCACGCCTTCGATGGCTCCCTTGCCGAACTCCTCGGGGTGTTTGGAGAGGCGCTTCTCGGTGATATAGGACAGGAACGTCGGCAACTCGGCGCCACCGGCCGGCAGGGCGCCGAACGGGAATCCGTAGGCGGTGCCCCGCAGCCAAGGCTTCCACGACCTAGCGAAATCCTGGCGGCTCATCCACGGTCGCCCCACCGGGATCACATCGGCCGGCCGGCGGCGCAGGTGCGCCGCCACCCACAGCGCCTCGCCGAGCGCGAAGATCGCCACCGCGATCACCACGATGTCGATACCGTCGGACAGCTGCGGCAGGCCGAAGGTCGCACGCGGCTGGCCGGTCAGAAAGTCGATGCCGACCACCCCGATCGCCAGACCGAGGAACAGCGAGATCGCCCCGCGCAGCTTGGAGGAGCCGAGCACGGCGGTGACCGCAACCAGGGCGAACAGCATGATCGCCAGGTAGGACGGTGCGCCCAGGGTCACCGCGAACCGCGAGATCGGCGGCGCGAAGGCGGCCAGCAGCGCGGTGCCGATCGCGCCAGCCACGAACGATCCGATCGCGGCGGTGGCCAGAGCCTGCGCGGCCCGCCCGGCCTTGGCCATCTTGTTGCCCTCGATCGCGGTGATCACCGACGACGACTCCCCGGGCGTGTTCAGCAGGATCGAGGTGGTCGACCCGCCGTACATCCCGCCGTAGAAGATTCCGGCGAACATGATGAACGCCGCACTCGGGCTGACGTTGTAGGTCACGGGCAGCAGCAGGGCCACCGTCATGGCCGGGCCGATTCCCGGCAGCACGCCCACCGCGGTACCCAGCAGCACGCCGATCACCGCGTACAGCAGGTTCATGGGCGTCGCCGCCTCGGCGAACCCCTGCATGAGCCAGTCGAAGTTACCCATCTACAGAATCCCGTCCAGAATGCCTGCGGGCAGCGGGATTCCGAGCCCGGAATAGAACGCGTAGAAGCTCGCCACCGAAAGCACTGTGCCGATCGCAAGGTTGCGGATGTAGTGGCGATTGCCGAGAATCGTTGCCGCCCCGGCGAACAGCAGCGCCCCCATGATTGCCCAGCCCAACGGCTTGACCAGGATGGTCACCAACACGAACAGTCCGACCAGCAGCCCCACGGTGCGCCAGTCCCCCGGCATGTTCGGATCGACGTCCTCGCCGGCATCTGCCTCACCGACCGACCCTCGCGGGATCGCCAGCGCCAGGACGATCGCCAGCGCGATCAGGATGATGCCGATTCCCAGCGGAAAGGCGCGCGGCCCAACGGGATCCACCTTGGCGAACCCGCCGGTCAGGGTGAGCGCGTCATAGATCAGGAATCCGCCGACGGCCACCAGGACCGCGCAGACCAGATACTGGGCCTTGTCGACCTTCACAACAACCCCAATTCGCTCAGCGTCGTCGAGACGCGGTTGTCCTGATCACGCAGGAACTGTTCGAATTCCGCGCCGGTGCTGAACGCGTCGCTCCACCCGTTCTTGATCAGCGCATCACGCCACTGCTGGGTGCCGTGCAGATCCGTCAGGGCGCGCACCATCGCATCCCTGGCCTCACCGGAAATACCTGGCGGCGCGAGTATTCCGCGCCAATTGGTGAACGTGAGGTCGATGCCCGACTCGGACAGGGTCGGCGCGTCGACTCCCTCGACACGTTTGGCTCCCGACACCGCCAGCACTCGGACCTGCCCCGCCTCGATCTGGTCGACGAACTCACCGAGTCCGGTCGTGCCCGCGGCGATCTTCTTGCCCAGCAGGGCGGTCAGCAGATCACCGCCGCCGTCGTAGGTGATGTAGTTGACCTTGCGCGGGTCGAGTCCGACCGCGCGTGCGGTTTCCATCGGGAACAGATGATCCGGCCCGCCCGGCGAGGAGCCGCCGCCGATGGTGATCTTGGCCGGATCGGCCTTCCAGGCCGCGACCAGATCGCCGATGGTGCGGAACGGCGAATCCCCCGGCACCAGAATGCCTTCCTGTTCCTCCACCACCTTGGCCAGTGCGGTGGCGTCGGACGCCCGCGCCGACGAACCGTTGGTGTACACGGCTCCCACGACACCGAGGCCCATCATCATCATGAGGTCGTCGTTGCCTCGTTCGTTCATCAGCCGTGCCATCGCGACGGTGCCGCCGGCTCCGATGACGTTGAACACCTCGATGCGCCCGGTGATGTCAGCGTCTTCCATGACCTTCACCGCGGTGCGCGCGGTCAGGTCGTAGCCGCCGCCCGGGCTGTTGGGCACCATCATGCGCAGCCGGTGCAGGCCGCGGGATTCATCCCCCCGGGTGACCCCGCACGCTGTCACCAGCATCAGCGCGACCACGGCCACTGTCAGCGCGGCACCTAGACGTCGAAATCTCATGTTCAGCAATACTGGACCCCTGACGTGACGTAGGTCACCCATTCGGACGCAAAGGAAGTTTTGTTCGTTGAGTTCATCGGTCGCGCGTTCGCCGGTCGCGCGTTCACGGTTGTTGCGGGGCGGCAGCCTGGCGGGGCGCTTCCTGGTGTTCCAGTTACTGGTGGTCGCGGTGGTGCTGATTGCCGTGGCCGCGGTATCGGTCACGCAGTCCACCCGGGAGTTCCGGGATGTGCGCGGGCAGAGGATGATCGCGGTCGCCGAGAACATGGCCTCCACACCCATCGTCCGGGACCGGTACGACGACCCGTTCGCCGCGCAAATACTGGCACCCGAGGTCGACCGTGCGGCGGCTCTGTCGGGTGCTGAACTGGCCGAGATCGCCGATCCGGCGGGAATCGTGCGGGTATCGTCCGACCCGGCCCGCGTCGGGCGACGGCTCGACCTGAGCACCACCCGCGCCGATGAGGGCCGAGCCTGGTCCGGCGACACCGACGTCGACGGCACCCATCGACTGGTGGGCCAGGTTCCCATCCTGGCGGCCGATGGCGCGGTGCTGGCGATCGCCTCGGTCAGCGAGCGCTACCCGTCGATATGGGAGTTGTTGAGCGGGGCCGGCGAACGGCTGTTGATCTACCTCGGGCTGGGCGCGACACTCGGGATGCTCGCGTCGTGGCTGTTGTCGCGTCGCATCAATCGACACACCCGCGGTCTGGACATCGCCGAGATCGCCGGCCTGGCCGATCACCGGGAGGCGCTGCTGCACAGCATCCGTGAAGGCGTGGTGGCGGTGAACAACGAGGGCGTCATCACGGTGATCAACGACAGCGCATCCGATCTGCTGGGCATCGGAGCAGAGGCCGTGGGCCACCGCGCCGACGAGGTGGACTTGGAGCCGGCGATCGTGGAATTCCTGTTGTCCGGCACCGGAACTCAGGCCGACGAATCGGACGTGGTGATCACCACCCGAAGCCGGGTGCTGGCACTCAACCGCCGCGCAGCCCGCAGCCAAGGGCAGCGCATCGGTACCGTGACCACCATGCGCGACAGCACCGAGCTCGCCGCCCTACAGGCACAGTTGTCCTCACACCGCAGCGTGACCGACACGCTGCGGGCCCAGACCCATGAGTTCTCCAATCAGCTGCACACCATCTCCGGGCTGGTACAGCTCGGAGAATTCGATGCGGTGCGCGACGTGGTCGGCACCCTGACCCGACGCCGCGCAGAGATCAACGATGCTGTCAACCAACATGTTTCCGATCCGGCAGTGGCGGCGCTGCTGATCGCCAAGACATCACTGGCCGCCGAGAGCGGAGTCGCCCTCACCCTGGCCGGCGACAGCCACCTCAGCGCGCTCGCCCCGGCGTTGGCAACGGACGTGATCACGTTGCTGGGCAATCTGATCGACAACGCCGTCGATGCGTCCGTCGGGTCGGCGGCCGCACGGGTGGAGGTGCGTATCGATGACTCGGCCGGGCTGCTGCTGGCCGTATCGGATTCGGGACCCGGTGTGCCCGAACACCTTCGGGAGTCGATCTTCTCCCGAGGAGTCACCTCGAAAGCCGAGGTGCCCGGCGGCAGGGGCATCGGCTTGGCGTTGGTACGCCTGGTGACCGCCCAGCACGGCGGCGAGGTGGAAGTCACCGACGCGCCCGGAGGCGGCGCCCTGTTCGTGGTGAGTCTTCATGCGTGACGTACTGGTCGTCGACGACGACTTCATGGTGGCCGAGATACATCGTCGCTTCGTCGACCGCGTCGACGGCTACCGCACCGTGTCGGTGGCGCGCAACGGCACCGACGCCCTCGCTGCCGCCGCCGAACTTCGCCCCGACCTGATCCTGCTCGACGTCTACCTGCCGGACATGACGGGGTTGGACGTGCTGCGGCGGTTGCGTACCGACGGCGACCTGGTGGGCGTCATCATGGTCACCGCCGCCCGCGAACTCGACACGGTGCGTGGCGCGTTGGACGGCGGGGCCGCCGACTACCTGATCAAGCCGTTCGACTTCGATCAACTGCGGGCGAAACTGGTGGCCTTCGCCGCACGTGCCGATGCGCTGGCAGCCGAGGGCGGTGCGGATCAATCGACCATCGACGCCTTGTTCGGTGGCCCGGCCTCCGCCCCACCCAAGGGCCTCGGCGCCGAAACTGGTCGACTGGTCATGGATGCCGTTCGCGCCGCGGGCGAGGTGTCGGCTGCGGAATGCGCAGAGCTGGTAGGTATTTCGCGAGTCAGTGCGCGGCGCTACCTGGAGTACTACCTGAGCACCGGGGCGCTCGAGCTGCGGTTGCAGTATGGCGCCGGCCGACCCGCACGGCGCTACCGGGCCAGGTGAGCAGTCCCTGCCGTCGCGTCCGAGGCGGTTGAAGGTCCATAAAGTGGACCTGAAATGCCACGGCCGGCGGGAACCGAAATAATGGCGGTGTGACACCCACGGTCCTCTTCCTGCGCAACGACCACACGGCCACCGAGGCCATGCTGGCCGACGTCTTCACCGAATGCGGATTCGACATCGACACGTTCGACGTCGTGTCGCCCGATCGCGAAGACGCACCCGCCGGCGACGTGGCCTTCCCCGAGCCGACCGGCTATGACGTGATCGTTCCGCTGGGCGCCCGGTGGCCGGTGTACGACGAAGCCCTGGTCGACAGCTGGGTCGGAGCCGAGATGGACATGGTGCGCCGGGCCGTGGAATCGGGGGTCGGCGTGCTCGGAGTGTGCTTCGGCGGGCAGCTCATCGCGCAGGCCCTCGGCGGATCGGTCAGCAGGTCGCCCGCACCCGAGGTGGGCTGGTACAACGTGGCCACCGACGACGCCGGGCTGGTTCCGGGTGGCCGGTGGTTCCAGTGGCATTTCGACCGCTGGACAATCCCGCCCGGGGCCATCGAGATCGCCCGCACTCCCGCCGCGTCACAGGCATTCGTTCTGGGCACGGCCCTGGCCCTGCAATTTCACCCCGAACTGGATTCGGAGCTGTTGGAGGTCTGGTTGGCACACGACCGCGACGGCTCGGCCGCCGGAATCGGCACCTCCCACCACGAATTACGCTCAGAAACAAAGGAATTCACCGGAGATGCGGCGGCAAGGCTGCACATCCTGGTCCGCGGCTTCCTGAACCGGGTGGTCCGGCCGCAGCCGTCGACGTAGGCTGGCCTCAACCGGCGAAATTGTCGAGTGCCGGGACACCTCATGAACGCCTGGAGCCTACGAGCGAGCAGGGACCGGATCTACCAGGACCGTCACGAAGCGGGCCGGGTCCTGGCCGAACAGCTGGTGTCCTATCGAGATCGCCCCGACGTGCTCGTCCTGGGCCTGGCCAGGGGTGGAGTCCCGATCGCCTGGGAAGTCGCGTCCCACCTCCACGCACCGCTGGACGTCTTCGTGGTCCGCAAGCTGGGCGTACCCCAGTGGCCCGAGCTCGCGATGGGTGCCGTCGCCTCCGGTGGAGGTCTGGTGCTCAACGACGGCCTGGTGGGCCGCCTGGGCATCGACGAGGACACCATCGTCGAGACCATCCGGCGCGAGACCGCCGAGATCGAGCGCCGGGAACAGGCGTACCGCGGAGGACGTGGCACCCCCGAGCTTTCCGGCCGCACGGTGATCCTGGTCGATGACGGCATCGCCACCGGAGCCAGCATGCTGGCCGCGGTCCGTGCGGTACGGGCGGCCCGGCGGGTCGTGGTGGCGGTACCGGTCGGTCCGCCCAGCCTGAGCGGCGAATTGCCGGAGGAGGCCGACGAGGTGGTCTGCACCAGTACTCCGCCCCAGTTCGAAGCTGTGGGTCAGGCGTTCGTGGATTTCCACCAGGTCAGCGACGACGAGGTTCGTCGTCTGCTGGCCGCGCCCACAACGGGGCCGGGCAAGAGTTAGTTCTTGTACTTCTCGGTTGAATCGTCGGCCTCGACGTCTTCATCGGCGGCGTCGGACTCCACGGCGACATCAGATTCAGGCTCGGCGACCGACTCGTCGGGATAGTCCACAGCGTCGAAAGTCTCGGTCGTCTCAGTGGCGCCGCTGTCAGCATCGGCGTCGGCCGCCGAGGCGGTGTCGTCACCGTCGCCGGCCTTCGTACCGCGCGAGCGTTCCCGCAACGCGTCGACGATCAGCAGCAGTACACCGATCACGCTGGCACCGATACAGACCCAGGCGATCAACTCATTGCTGGTGACCACCGCGGTCACCAGCGCGGCCAGGCCGATGACGGCAAGCACGAGCGCAATGATCAACATCGTTCAACCCTAAGTGTGGTGGCCCGCGACCGGGCCGGTTCACGACAGCGCGAGGAAGTCCGTCTTACCGGTCAGTTGTTGCCGCGGTTGAACTGGCTGAACCCACCAGCCGAGTCGTTGTTGGCACTGGAATCCACCGGTGCGGCCGAACCGCGCTGGCCCAGCTCTTCCAGCTGGGATTCCAGATACGTCTTCAGGCGCGTCCGGTACTCCCGCTCGAACGTCCGCAGCTGCTCCAGGCGGCCCTCAAGGACCGTGCGCTGCTGGTTGATCGTGCCCATGATCTCCGAGTGCTTCCGCTCGGCGTCGGCCTGCAGGGCATCGGCCTTCTCCTGAGCCTGACGCAGCTGGGTCTCCGAGCGCGTCTGCGCGTCGGCCAGCATGGCGTCGGCACGGGTGCGGGCCTCCGAAACCGTGGTCTCGGCAGTCTTGCGGGCATCGCTGACCATGGCGTCGGCCTGCGCACGAGCGTCCGAGAGCAGCTTGTCCGACTCGGCCTTGGCCGTGGAGGTCAGACGGTCCGCGGTGTCCTGCGCCAAGCTGAGCACGCGGGCTGCGCGTACGGCAGTGTCCTCACTGGGCGGCGCGGCAGGGGCGGCCGGCGCCGGGGCCTCGTACACCGGCTGGGGCGCAGGAGTCGGCTCGGGCTCCTCGTAGCGCGGGATGGACTGGGTGGACGAAGTGCCACCGCCCGCCCGCGCCGAGGCCAGCTCCTGATCGAGTTCGGACACCCGCTGCCGGAGGTCGGCGTTTTCCTCGATGAGCCGAGTCAGCTCGTTCTCAACCAGATCGAGAAAGGCATCGACCTCGTCCTCGTTGTAGCCACGCTTGCCGATGGGCGGCTTGCTGAACGCGACGTTATGGACGTCCGCCGGAGTGAGCGGCATTGTCTGCCCCCTTGAAGTCTTGGACCGTCAATCGATCTCAAAGTGTAAAGCCTCGCTTGAACGCAACTGGAGTCCATCCTGTCACACCAGACCCGGCGGTTGCAGTGGAGGCCTATTTTTAAGAACGAATTTCAATCTTCTTACGCATTTGTGGACCATTCGGCAAACGCGGAGATCGGGCTCCGAACCCCGGCTTGCGCGCACCCGTCTACATGGCCGCGTTGAACGCCAGCTGCATCCCGATGAACGCCGCGAGCAGCAGCACCATGATCGACAGGTCGAAGCGTACGGCGCCTATCGTGAGCTGGGGAATGAGCCGCCGCAGCAGTTTCACGGGCGGGTCGGTCACGGTCATGATGACCTCCAGCACCACGACGGTCAGCCCCTTGGGGTGCCAGTCACGGCTGAAGGACCGGATGAACTCGACAACGACGCGCGCGATGAGCAGCAGCCAGAAGATGAACAGCGCGAAACCGAGTATTTCGAAGAACAGCGACAACTGAGCCGACCTCACTACGCACAGGTTGTGTGACATTGGATACAGGTCGCCGTAGGCCGTACACATCTCACACAGATGACGTGGTCAACCGATAGTGCGACGCCGCCAGCCTACCGGGCCCTATCTGGGCCTCAGGCACGCGAGGCGGCGGCGCCGTGCTGCGACTGTCGTCGCCGTACTACTGATAGGCGTAGAAGCCGGCTTCGGCGATGCGGCGCCGCTGCTCGGCGCTGACATCGACATCAGCGGGCGACAACAGGAAGACCTTGGTGGCCACCTTGTCGAAGGAGCCGCGCAGCGCGAACGCCAGACCGGCCGCGAAGTCGACCAGACGCTTGGCGTCGGCGTTGTCCATCGAGACCAGGTCCATGATCACCGGGGTGCCGTCACGGAAACGTTCGCCGATGGTGCGTGCCTCGCTGTAGTCCTTGGGCCGCAGGGTGGTGATCTTCGCCAGCGGGCTGCCGGCCTCGAACAACTCGGCCATCCGGCGGGGATCCATCGCCAGCGCCCCGCGGGTGGATCCGGCCAGTCCACCGAGACGCGGTGCGGGACGGTCGAATTCGCGAGGGCCGCGCAGCCGGGCATCGAACCGCTGCTCGTCGGCGAAACCACCCGGGTAGCCGCCTCGATAGGCCGGGCCCTCCTCGTACTCGGGGGCCTCATAGCCGTAGCCATCTTCCTCGAAGCGCTCGTCACGGGGACGGCGGGCGTAGCTGCGGGCAGTTCCGCGGTCGTCGTCCTCGTAGTACTCGTCGTCGTAGTCCTCCATCGGCGCCATGCCGAAGTAGGCCTTGACCTTGTGCAGTGTGCTCATCTCGGCGACCCTTCTGCGGACTGTGGGGGTGGTGTCTGTGATGTCTGTGATGAAGATGTGACTGGAGTGACTACTGCGGGTGACGTTAGCGGGCGTTGCCCCATCAACGCGGTACCGACACGCACACACGTCGATCCGTGTTTGACAGCGCTTTCGAGATCTCCTGACATGCCCGCCGAGAGTTCGAGCCGGTGCTGGTAGTCGCGCTGCACCCGCTCCCGCTCGGCGGCCAGCCGCGCGAACGCGTCATCGGGATCCCATTCCAGCGGCGGGATTCCCATCAGGCCGACGAACTCCAACGCCTCGGCGGCGTTCGCTGACCCACAGATTTCGTCGACGAGATCGGGGGCGTTCACGTCGACTCCCCCACGCTCGGTATCCCCGTCGAGACTGATCTGGATGTAGACGCGCAACGGCTGTGCGCGCGCACCTGCGGCCAGCGCCTCGCCCGCAGCCCGGTCCAGCGCCGTCAGCAGCCGCACGCTGTCGACCGAATGCGCGGTGTGCGCCCAGCCCGCGACAGCCCGCGCCTTCTTCCGCTGGATGCGCCCCACCATGTGCCAGCGAATGGGCACGTCCGGTAATTCGGCGCGCACAGAATCGACTTTATCGGCCGCCTCTTGTTCGCGGGATTCACCAAAAGCGAGGCACCCCAATTGGTTGAGAATAATGACATCGGTGGCCGGAAAGAATTTGGTAATCGGAAGTAATTCAATTTCATTGACATTTCGCCCGACCGATTCCGCGGCCCGTGCCAGACGGGCTCGCGCCGCACCGAGCGCAGCGGTCAACTCAGCCCTCCGATCGGCGTCACGCCCGCGCTGCACGGTGCTCATCTCAGACTCACTCCAGGCTCGTTCGGGCATCGGTCACCGCGGCTGCTCCATCCACACCACACTCGCCAGACGTCCGGTCGGAGCGTCCCGACGATGACTGAACAGCGCTCGGTCGGCGACCGTGCACCGCGGGTCGACGTCGATCGCGGTGACGCCCAAAGCCCTTAATTGCCCGGCGATCCCAGCGCGAAGATCCAAACCGGGCGTGCCGCGCGATGTTGTGGTGCGCGACCCGGGCAGGGCTTCCTCCACCTCGGCCGCCATCTGCTCGGGCACCTCGTAATTGGCGCCGCTGACCGCCGGGCCGAGCAGCACCGAGATATCCCCGGCGCGTGCACCAGCGGCCAGCATGGTCTCCAGGGTCCGCGCGACGATGCCGTTTTGAGCCCCGACCCTTCCGGCGTGGACGGCTGCGACGACCCCGGCGCGTGCGTCGCCCATTAATACCGGCACACAATCGGCGGTCACCACGACCAATGCCAAACGCGGGACCGTGGTCACCAATGCGTCGGCATTATCGACCGCGGTGTCGCGCGGGCCGTCCACGGTGACGACGCGATCGCTGTGTACCTGATTCATCCAGACCAGCGCGTCAGCTCCGACGGCGGCGGCCAGCCGCCGGCGATTCTGGGCCACAGCCCGCGGGTCGTCGCCCACGTGGTCGCCGAGGTTGAACGAATCGAAGGGCGGTACCGAGACGCCGCCGGCACGGGTCGTCGTCACCCGTCGAATACGCACACTCACGTTTCCAGTATCCGAACCCGCCGCCGGGCCCGGCTCAGTGCCGCATGAAGGGCGGCACGTCGACATCGTCGTCGGCGATCCCGCCGTCTCCGTCTCCACCGACACTCACCGTGGCGCCGTTCGTGTGCGCCGGCACGCTCACCGCGTCCGTCGGCTCGAACAGCGACGTGGTGACCTTGCCGGCGCGCGCCGAGGCGATCGGCTGGGTCTGGGCCGCGCTGGGACTGACCACCGGCTTTCGGCTGGGTCCGGCGCTGTCGAAGCCGGCCGCGATGACCGTGACCCGAACCTCGTCGCCGAGCGAATCGTCGATCACCGTGCCGAAGATGATGTTGGCCTCCGGATGCGCCGCGTCCTGCACCAGCGAGGCGGCCTCGTTGATCTCGAACAGGCCCAGGTCGCTACCGCCGGCCACCGACAGCAGCACGCCCTGCGCGCCCTCCATCGAAGCTTCCAGCAGCGGAGAGTTGATCGCGATCTCGGCCGCCTTGAGCGCGCGGCCGTCACCCCGCGCCGAGCCGATACCCATCAGCGCCGTGCCTGCGCCACTCATCACGCCCTTGACGTCGGCGAAGTCGACGTTGATCAGGCCGGGTGTGGTGATCAGGTCGGTGATGCCCTGAACGCCATTGAGCAACACCTCGTCGGCGCTGCGGAACGCGTCCATCAACGACACCGCGGCATCGCCCATCTGGAGCAGCCGGTCGTTGGGGATCACGATGAGGGTGTCGCAGCTCTCGCGCAGCGACTGAATCCCGTTCTCGGCCTGGTTGCTTCGCCGCTTGCCCTCGAACGAGAACGGCCGCGTCACGACACCGACGGTGAGCGCGCCGAGCTTACGTGCGATGGATGCGACGACGGGTGCGCCACCGGTTCCGGTGCCGCCGCCCTCGCCTGCGGTGACGAAAACCATGTCGGCGCCGCGTAGCAGCTCCTCGATGTCGTCCTTGGCGTCCTCGGCAGCCTTGCGGCCCACCTCGGGATCTGCGCCGGCGCCGAGTCCGCGGGTGGAATCGCGGCCGACGTCGAGCTTGACGTCGGCGTCACTCATCAGCAGTGCCTGTGCGTCAGTGTTGATCGCGATGAACTCGACGCCTTTGAGGCCCTGTTCGATCATCCGGTTGACGGCGTTGACACCGCCGCCGCCGATACCAACCACCTTGATTACCGCGAGGTAGTTATGCGGGGGGGTCATGGATCGTCTTCCTCCCAGGTCGGGTGTTCATAGTGTTCCTGGCGCCGAATCTTCCCCGGGGCAAACCCTCAACCTCAACCATAGGCTTAGAGTTATGTCAAGTAGTTCCGCGCAAACAGAACGGTAGGGCGCTGACGGCGGTGATCGCAGCAGGCGCGCCGACGCGCCGCCCGGCAATTTCTGCTGGATCTACTTGACCGTGGGCAGGTCGGGGCTCGACACGTCGTACGTATGGCCCGGCTGGGTCAGCAGGGCCGCCAGCTTCAGCGCCTTCTCATCGGTCCGATCGTTGGTGCCCCACACCACGACCCGGCCGTCGCTGAGGGTCAGCGCGATCGAGGCCACCGACGGCGCGGCGATCCGGCCGACCTGTGCCACCACATCCGGCGGCAGGGCCGACATCACCTCGAGCGCGGCCTTGGTCGCCGGATCGGTCGGTCCCGGATTGTCGGCGTCCAGATACGGCAGCGTCGGCGGTGGCGGCTCCGTGGCGAAATCCACACCGTCGCGGTCGAAAAGATGCGGACCGTCGGGATAGTCCTTGACCACCACCGGCACCCGCTCGACCACGGTGACCCTCAGGGTCGATGGGTACTCGCGCTGGACCCGGGCCGTCGCGATACGCCGGATCGTGGCCACCCGCTCGGCGACCGCGTCGGTGTCGACCTGCAACAGCGGCGTGCCCGGTGCCACCGCGGCGGCGGCCAGCACCTGCTCCTGCGGCACCGCGGCCGCACCGCTCACCGCGAGATTGCGCACCGACATCAACGGCGTGAAGTACAGAACCAGCCCCAACGCGACGGCGACCACACTCGCCAGCGCTGACCACAGCAAGACCTTGAGACCACGAATCGTGCTGCGGGCCACAGTGTTCGAAGCATCTACCGACTGCCCGGCCACCCGGCGCTTGGCCTCACGGCGGGCGTTCTCGATCGCCACCGCCCGGTCGCGTGCAGCCCGGCGTTCTTCACGTTCGCGGCGGGCGCGGCGGCGTGGGCCTTCATAGTCGGCTTCTGCCGCGGGCGGCAAGTCAGACCCAGCCGCGGGCGGCACATCCGAACCCGCCGCCGTCGGCTCGCCGGACTCGGCCTGACCCGACTCCTGCGCGGTCGGACCCGGCTCCTCAGCCGTCTCGCCGGGACGATCAGGACCCGGATCGGTCACGGCGAACCCGTCGACGGCCGGCCCGGCGCACTGCGATTCTCCTTGATACCGAGCTCGGTCAGAATCTCCTTGCCCAGCATGGTCACGTCACCGGCACCCATGGTGAGCACCACGTCGCCGTGGCGTACCGCGGCCGCCACCGCGGCGGCGACCGCCGAGAAATCCGGGACGTAGGTGACCGGCGCGGTGACATGCTCGGCGACGGTGGCGCCGCTGATGCCGGGAAGCGGCTGCTCACGCGCGGCGTAGACGTCGAGCACGAATACCTCGTCGGCAGCGCTCAGCGCGGCGCCGAACTCGGTCGCGAAAGTTGCTGTGCGCGAGTACAAATGCGGCTGGAAGGCGACGACCACCCGGCCACCGGTCTGGTCGACCACGGTCCGGGCCGCCTCTAGGGTGGCCCGCACCTCGGTCGGGTGATGCGCATAGTCGTCGAAGACCCGGACCCCGCTGAGTGAACCCACCAGCTCGAAACGCCTTCGTACACCCTCGAATCCGGCCAGCCCGTCGAGCACGGCCTCGGCGGACGCACCCACTTCGATGGCGGCCAGCAGCGCAGCCAGTGCATTGAGCGCCATGTGCCTGCCGGGCACCGCCAGCCGGATCGCACGCGGGTGCGGCTCACCGGCGAGCTGAATGTGGGCCACTGCCCCGGTCCCCTGCTGTTCCCAGCTCAGCAAGGTGCCGGCAAGATCGTCGCCGGGCGTGCTGCCGTACCGCAACACCCGAATACCCAGTGAGGCAGTGTGTTCGGCGAGTGTTGCGGCTCCGGGATCATCGGTGCAGACCACGAGGGCTCCGCCCGGCGCGATGCGGTCGACGAACGCCGAGAACACCGCGGTGTAGGCCTCCTCGCTGCCGAAGAAATCCAGGTGATCGGCCTCGATGTTGGTGACCACCGCGACATTCGGGGTGTATTCCAGCAGCGAACCGTCGCTTTCGTCAGCCTCGGCGACAAAGCAGTTTCCGCTGCCGTGATGAGCGTTGGTGCCGGCCTCGCCCAGTTCTCCGCCCACGGCGAACGACGGATCGAAACCGCTGTGCTGCAACGCCACGATGAGCATCGACGTGGTGGTGGTCTTGCCGTGGGTACCCGTCACCATCAACGTGGTGTAACCGGCCATGAGTTTGGCCAGCACCACCGGACGCAGGATCACCGGGATTCCGCGGCGCCGGGCCTCGACCAGTTCGGGGTTGGTCTTGGGGATCGCGGCGTGGGTGGTGACCACCGCCGTCGGACCACCGGGCAACAGATCCAGTGACGACGCGTCGTGACCGATCCTGATCTCAGCACCTCGGGCCCGCAGGGCCACCACGCCGCGCGACTCCTTGGCGTCCGATCCGGATACCTGCCCACCGCGATCCAGCAGGATCCGGGCCACACCGGACATCCCGGCGCCCCCGATGCCGACCATGTGCACCCGCTGCAGCTCGGCCGGAAGTGAATTACCGTTCACTGCAGCCTCTTTCGTTGAGCGTGGGCGATGTCGAGGGCGACCTGCGCCACCCGCCTCGCGGCATCGGGATGACCGGACAGCGAGGCAGCGGCCGTCATGGCCGCCAACCGCGCATCGTCGGTCATCAGGCTTGCGACCGTGTCGGCCACGAATCCACCGGTCAGCTGGGCGTCGTCGACGATGATGCCGCCGCCGGCCGACACCACCGGCAGCGCGTTGAGCCGCTGCTCACCGTTGCCGATCGGAAGCGGAACGTATACCGCGGGCAGCCCCACGGCGGTCACCTCGGCCACCGTCATCGCCCCGGAGCGGCAGATCGCCAGATCTGCCGCGGCATAGGCCAGGTCCATCCGGTCCAGGTACGGCACCGCGACATAGGGCGGGCGCCCCGCCGCTGCCTGCGGCAGATCGAGGGTGTTCTTCGGCCCGTGCGCATGCAGAACCGAAACACCAGCAGCGGCAAGGGCTTCGGCAGCCGAGGACACCGCACGGTTGATCGATTGCGCTCCCTGCGAACCGCCGAACACCAGCAGTACCTTGGCGTCGGGGGGGAAGCCGAAGAATGCCCGGGCTTCGGCCCGCAGCGCGGCACGGTCCAGCGAGGTGATCGCCGCGCGCACAGGCACTCCGACCACCTCGACCTTGCGCAGCCCCGGCTCGGGTACCGCCGAGAGCACCCGGCGCGCCGATACCGCACCGACCCGGTTGGCCAGTCCGGCGCTGGCATTGGCCTCGTGGACCACCACCGGGACGGCGCGCCGGCGACCGTGCAGACCGAAGCCGCCACGGGCCGCGAGATAGGCCGGCAGCGCCACGTAGCCGCCGAACCCGATCACCACGTCGGCCTCTACCCCGGCCAGGATCGAGCGAGTCTGACGGATCGCGGCGCGCACGCGCAGCGGTAACCGCACCAGATCACCCGACGGCTTGCGCGGAAGCGGCACCGGGGTGATCAGCTCGAGGTCGTAGCCGCGCTGTGGCACCAGCCGGGTTTCCAGCCCGCGGGCGGTTCCCAGGGCGGTGATCCGCACCTGCGGATCGATTTCACGGAGCGCGTCGGCCACCGCCATGGCCGGCTCGACGTGCCCAGCCGTGCCGCCACCGGCCAGAACGACGGATATCCCCCGGTCGCCAGGCTCCTGCCCCCGAAGACCAGCTGCGCCCCGGCCCGTTGTTCCCTGACTCACCCGTAACGCTGACCTTCCAAAGTTCGGGCCCGTTGGCCCTGTTTCCGCTGGCCTGCAGGATATCGGACCGAGGACCGGCCGCCTCCGGGCGGCTGCTGGCCGGTAGCGGCCCCGGATCGGCGCACGGGCCGGTCGGCGGCGTGCGGCGCGCGACGGGCCGCTCCCGCTTTCTTGGCTCCTTGTTTGGCCCTGGCCTGTTTGCCCGGCTGTTTGACGGCCGGCTTGGCTCCGGCCTTGCCGTTGGGTTTGGCCGCGCTGCGCGGGGGCGACTTCCGGCGATCGTGCAGCCGGTTGCGGGCGACCTCCAACCGGGTCGGGACGTACGGCTCGGGCAATGGCAGCCGCAACAGCCGGTTCACCCGGTCATCGCGGCCTGCCCGCAGCGCCGCCACCGCCTCCGGTTCGTGTCGGGCCGCGTTGGTGATCAGACCCATCATCAGAAGCGTTGTGGCCTGCGAGGATCCACCAGCCGAGATCAACGGCAGCTGCAGACCGGTGACCGGCAGCAGCCCCACCACGTAGCCGACGTTGATGAACATCTGACCGACGATCCACAGCGTGGTGGTGGCGGTCAGCAGGCGCAGGAACGGATCTGCCGAACGCCGGGCGATGCGCATACCCGTGTAGGCGAACAGCCCGAACAGCGCCAGCAGGCCGAGTGCTCCGACGAATCCCAGTTCCTCGCCGATGATGGCGAAGATGAAGTCGTTGTGCGCATTGGGCAGGTAGTTCCACTTCGCCGTGCCCTGGCCGAGCCCGTCACCGAAGATGCCGCCGTTGGCCAGGGCGAACCGGGCCTGCCGGGACTGGTAACCGATGCCCTGACCGTCGGCCCCCGGGTCCAGCCAGGACTGCACCCGGTCGGACCGGTAGCCCGCGGAGACCGCGAGCACCGCGGCTGCGAGCACCGCGGCGAGCAGGGAGGAAATGAACACCCGTAGCGGCAGGCCGGCGTACCAGAGCAGACCCAGCAGGATGATGCTCAGCGACACCGTCTGGCCGAGGTCTGGCTGGGCGACGATCAACGCCAGCGCGATCACCGCGGCGGGCACCAGTGGGATCAACATCTCGCGCAGCGACGCCCGCTCCATGCGGCGCGCCGCCAGCAGGTGCGCGCCCCAGATCGCGAAGGCGATCTTGGCCAGCTCCGAGGGCTGCATAGAGAATCCGGCGACGACGAACCAACCACGGGAACCGTTGGCCACCTTTCCGATTCCCGGAATGAGCACCAGCACCAGGAGCACGATCGTGAAGGCAAACCCTGGGAACGCGAGTCTGCGCAGGGTCCGAACCGATATCCGCAGGGCCAGATAGAAAGCGATGAGCCCGACGACGGTCCACATCACCTGGCGGCCGAACACCGCCCAGGGCGACCCGTCGAAGTCATAGGAATACACGCCCGAGGCCGAGAGGACCATGATCAGACCGAGCGTCGTGAGTAGCGCGGTGACCGCGATGATCAGATGGAACGACGTCATCGGCCGGCTCAGCCAGGCGCCGAACCGGGTACGCGGCGCGGCGGACGGCGACGCGGAACTCGCCTCGGCCGATCCGCCCTCGGCGGTGGTGGTGTCGCCGGTCGCGTCGGCACCACGGCGGCGCAACCGGGCCAGGATGTCGGCCACCTCGCCTACCCGATCGCAGCGCGGACGGCACCGGCGAACGCGTCGCCGCGCTGGCCGTAGCCGCTGAACTGATCGAAGGACGCGCCTGCCGGGGCCAGCAACACCGTGTCACCCGATGCAGCCAACCCGCGGGCGGCGTCCACGACCGCCGCCATGACCGCGTCGGAGACCGGGCGGTCCGCGACGGCGATCACACGAGTCACATGATCATCAATAGACTCATTCGTCTCAAGCACCCCAGAATCCTCCCCCGTCACAACCTCGACGACGGGTACATCCGGGGCGTGTCGCGATAACGCGTCGGCAACCATCTGCCGGTCCCGGCCGATCAGCACCACCCCGACCAGCCGATTCGCCACCTCACGGACCAGTTCGTCCACCGAGGCACCCTTCAGCAAGCCTCCGGCGACCCAGACCACCCGGTCGAACGCGGTGATCGAGGCCTGGGCGGCGTGCGGGTTGGTGGCCTTGGAGTCGTCGACGTAGCGGACCCCGTCGAGCTCGCCGACGAACTCTGCCCGGTGCCTGCCGACCTGGAACGACGCCAGCGCCGCCGCGATGGATTCCGGGGCAACGCCGACCGCACGGGCCAGCGCCGCGGCCGCCAGCGCGTCGAGCACACCTACCGGCCCGGCCACGCTGATCGTCGCGGCATCAGCCAATTCGACCCCGGCGCCGAAGGCACGGTCGACCAGCTTGCCGGCGCGGACACCGAGCTCACCGTCGGCGGGCTCGCCCAGCCGGAACCCCACCCTGACCGCGGCCCCGGCGGTCGGCAGCAGACCGGCCGCCACCGGATCGTCGAGGCCGACCACAGCCACCCGCCCGGCCAGCGCCCTGGCCTTGTCGGCGGCGTAGGCAGCCATCGAACCGTGCCAGTCCAGGTGGTCCTCGGCCACGTTGAGCACCGCACCGGCATCCGGACGCAGCGAGGGTGCCCAGTGCAACTGGAAGCTCGACAACTCGACCGCCAGCAACTCCGCCGGCTGATCCAGCACCGCCAGCACGGGATCACCGATGTTGCCGCACAACAGGCTTCGCCGCCCGTCGGCCAGCAGCATCTCGTGCAGCATCGAGGTGGTCGTGGTCTTGCCGTTGGTACCGGTGACCACCAGCCAGCGCCGTGGCGGACCGTAGCGGCCCGCGGCGTCCAGCCGCCAGGCCAGCTCCACATCGCCCCAGATCGGCACGCCGGCCTCGGCCGCGGCCGCCAGCACCGGCGCCGTGGGTGGGAATCCCGGGCTGGTCACGACGACTGCGTAGCCGGCGATGCCGGCGATGGCGCCGGCCGGGTCGACCACCGTGGTGCCCTGCTCGGCATAGGCCCGCAGGGCCTCGGCGCGGTCATCGCACAGCGTCGCAGCGACGCCGAGCGGCGCCAGCGCCGTCAGTACCGCACGTCCGGTGACTCCGGCACCGGTGACCAACACCGGCGCCCCGGGGGTCAGCAGCGAGAGAAGCCCCCGGTCGTCACCGTCGCGCTCGCCGGATGGGCCGGCCACGTCAGGCCCCGACAGCGGTGAGCCACTCGCTGTAGAACAGAGCCACACCCAGACCGCACGCGATTGCCGTCAGCAGCCAGAACCGGATGATGACCGTGGTCTCGGCCCAACCGACCAATTCGAAATGGTGATGGAACGGCGCCATCCGGAACACCCGGCGGCCCGTGGTGCGGAAGGTGAGGATCTGCACCACCACCGAGGTCACCTCGGCCACGAACAACGCACCCAGGACCACCGCGAGGATCTCGGTCCGGCTCGTCACCGAGAGCCCGGCGATGATGCCGCCAAGGGCCAGCGAGCCGGTATCGCCCATGAAGATCTTGGCCGGCGCGGCATTCCACCACAGGAAGCCGATGCACGCTCCCGCCGTCGCGGCCGCGATGATCGCCAGGTCCAGCGGATCGCGCACGTTGTAGCAGCCCAGGCCCGGCGCCGTCGCGCAGGCATTGCGGTACTGCCAGAACGTGATCAGCACGTAGGCCGCACTCACCATCGCCATCGCGCCCGCCGCCAGCCCGTCCAGGCCGTCGGTGAAGTTCACCGCATTCGACCAGGCACTGACGATGACCACGCAGAACAGCACGAACACCCATGACGCCAGCGTCACCGTGGCGATCTCGCGGACATAGGACAACTCGGGGCTGCCCGGGGTGAGCCCGTCCCCGTTGCGGAACTGCAGGACCAGCACGCCGAACAACACCGCGGCGGTCAGCTGCCCGACGGTCTTGGCTGTCTTGTTCAGGCCCAGGTTGCGTGAGCGTCGCAGCTTGATGAGGTCGTCGACGAATCCGACCAGGCCGAGCATGGTGGCCAGCCCCAGCACCAGAACGCCCGATGCCGACGGCCCGTCACCGCCGAGCGCCACGCCCACCAGGTGGGTGCCCAGATAGCCGGCCCAGATGCCGGCCACGATGGCCACACCACCCATCGACGGGGTGCCACGCTTCTTGGCGTGGCTGGCCGGCCCGTCCTCGCGGATCTCATGGCCCAGCCCACGCTTGGTGAACAGCCGGATCAACGCAGGGGTCAGCAGGATCGAGACCGTCAGTGCGATACCGACGGCAATGAGGATGAGCTTCATCGGTCGCCGCTCCGATCTGTTTCAGCGGTCGGAGACGGCGATCCAGGTTCTGGGGCGATCAGCGCATCGGCGAGAGCCCCCAACCCCACCGAGTTGGATGCCTTCACCAGCACCACGTCCCCCGGCTGCAGCTCAGCCTGCAACAGGGCCAGTGCGGAATCGGCGTCGTCGACCATCGTGGACTCAGATCCCCACGAACCCTCCATCACCGCGCCATGGTGCATGGCGTTCATAGCCCTCCCGGTTCCGACGACGATTAACCGAGACACATCTAAGCGCACCGCGAAGCGGCCGATGGCGTCGTGCTCGGTTATGGCGTCGTCGCCGAGTTCGGCCATCTCGCCCAGGACCGCCCAACTGCGACGCTTTTCGCCCGGCCCGACGGCCGGCTCAGGTGAGCTCCGACGGGCCATCCACGCCAGTGCCTTCAACCCCGCCCGCATCGAATCCGGGTTGGCGTTGTAGGCGTCGTTGATCACCGTCACGCCGTCGGCACGGGTGGCAACCTGCATCCGGCGCCGCGAGACCGGGCTGGCGCCGGCCAGCGCCATGGCGACCTGATCCAGGCCGGCACCGCACTGCAGTGCCACCGCCGCCGCACACAACGCGTTGCCGACCTGATGGTCGCCGTGCACCGAGAGTGCCACCTCGACCTGGTCGCCGCCGGCGTGCAAGGTGAAACGCGGCCGCGCCAGATCATCGAGCGCGACCGGGCCGGCCCACACGTCGACCTCGGAACCAGGCTCACGCGACACCCGCACCACGCGGGCCGCGGTCGCGCCGGCCATCGCCGCCACGGCCGTGTCGTCCACGTTGAGGATCACCACGCCCGAGGCCGGAACAGCTTGCGGCAACTCGGCTTTGGTTCTCGCAATGGCCTCGCGCGAGCCGAACTCCCCGAGGTGGGCGGTACCCACGTTGAGCACCACCGCGATCTGGGGCGGGGCGATCGCGGCCAGGGCGGCGATGTTGCCCGTATGCCGGGCAGACATCTCCAGGATCAGGTAATCGGTCTCGGGTGTCGCCCGCAGCACCGTCCAGGGGTGGCCCAGCTCGTTGTTGAAGGAGCCCGGCGGTGCAACGACCTGACCGAGCGGGTCCAGCACCGCGGCCAGCAGATCCTTGGTCGAGGTCTTGCCGGAGGATCCGGTGACCCCGATGATGGTCAACCCACCTGCGACGAGCTCGGCCGCCACCGCCGCCGCGAGCTTCGCCAGCGCGGCCAGCACCGCCGCACCGGAACCGTCGGTATCGAATTCCAAAGCGCCAGAAGCGGCGTCGGCTGCCCCCGGCGCGGGGCGAACCACAATCGCAGGCACCCCGACCGGGCGCGCGGCCAGCACTGCGACGGCCCCGGAGGCCACCGCGGCCGCCGCGAAGTCGTGCCCGTCGGTGCGTGCGCCCGGCAGTGCCAGGAACAGCCCGCCGGGGCCGACGGCGCGGGAGTCGAATTCCACCGTGCCCGTGACACGGGTCGCGGCAGCCTCCTCGGCAGTGATGTCGGCCAACTCGCCACCGACGATCTCGGCGATCCTGGCGATGGTCATCTCGATCACGTGCCCGGCTCCCCTGACTTGAGTACCTCCAACGCCGCCGCCAACTCGTCACGGTCATCGAACGGCCGGGTGCGCCCGCCACCGGTCTGTCCGCTCTCGTGGCCCTTGCCTGCGATCAGCACCACGTCGCCGGGCTTGGCCCAGGCCACCGCATGGTCGATCGCCGCGCGCCGGTCACCGACCTCCACGACCTCCGCCCCCGAGGCAGCCTCGGACGCTCCGGACATGATCGCCGCCCGGATCAATGCCGGGTCCTCGTCACGGGGATTGTCATCGGTGACGACGACGAGATCCGCCAGTTCGGCGGCGACGCGCCCCATCGGCGCGCGCTTGCCCGGATCCCGGTTGCCGCCGGCCCCGAACACCACCGCGATGCGCCCCGGATCCGATGCACCGGGAGCCTCTCCCGTCGCCAGGCTCGCCCGTAGGGTCTCCAGCACGGCCTGTAGCGCCCCTGGTTTGTGCGCGTAATCGACCAGTGCCAGAAAAGGCTGACCGCGGTCGATCGGCTGCAGCCGGCCCGGCACGGTCGCCGTGCGCAACCCGGCCGCCGCCCGATCGGGCGGCACCCCGGCGCGGTCCAGGAGCGCGACCGCCAGGGCCGCGTTCGCAACGTTGTACCCGCCGGTCAGTCCGATCCGCAGCTCGTGGGGCACCCCGGCCGGTTCGACGAGAGTGAACTGCTGGGCCCCCGCACCTACCGCCGTGATGTTCCGCGCCTGCCAGTCGGCTGGGGCGCCCGTGGCGCTGACGGTGGTCACCGTCTCGGCCCGGCCGGCCATCGTCGCACCCGCATCGTCGTCGACACAGATCACCGCCGCTGCGGCGTGGTTGCGCGACCGGGCATCGAACAGACGGGCCTTGGCCTCGAAGTAGTCCTGCATCGTGGGATGGAAATCCAGGTGATCACGGGACAGGTTCGTGAACCCGCCGAGCGCGAAATCGATCCCGTCGACGCGGCCCAACGTCAGGGCGTGGCTGGACACCTCCATCACCACGGTGTCCACACCGCTTTCGACCATCACGGCCAAGAGCGCCTGTAGATCCGGCGCCTCGGGAGTGGTCAGCGCGCTCGGCAGATCCCGCCCGTCGATGCGCACTCCCACCGTGCCGATCAGTCCGGCCACCCGGCCCGCGGCCCGCAGTCCGGCTTCGACCAGATACGTCGTGGTGGTCTTGCCGGAGGTTCCGGTGACCCCGATGACCGTCAGCCGCTGCGACGGACGGCCGTACACCTCGGCGGCCACCTCGCCGAGCACCGAACGCGGGTCGGGATGAACCAGCACCGGGACGTCGAGCCCGCCGCATTCAGCGGCACCGGCAGCATCGGTGAGCACCGCCACCGCACCGGCGGCGACCGCGTCGGCCGCATAGCGTGCGCCGTGCACCGCAGAACCCGGCAGCGCGGCGAACAGGTCCCCCGGACGGGCGTCCTGACCGCGCAGGGTCACTCCTGTCACCCGAAGTTCCGGCAGCGGATTTCCGGTGGCGGATACCGCTTGGACCTGTTCGGCGAGCGGCACTAGGTATTGGCCGGCGGGACGGCTGGGACGCAGCTTCATGGCCATGCCACAGTACCCATCTGCGGTCCGCGGACCGCACCACCCACGACTATCGCGGTCAGGTCGCCTGCAGGGTCAACCGCGGCCCCGGATCCGCCGACAATGGGACGTTGTGACGTTGCAACAGCCACGAAGCGATGTTGTGGAACAGCGGCGCCGCCGAGGATCCCGGTGACCCGTCGGCCGCGCGGTGCGGTGCGTCCATCATGATGCCGATGACGTAACGCGGATCGTCCGCAGGCGCCATTCCGGCGAAGGTGATCCAGTAGACGTCGTCGTAGTAGCACCCGCATGCCGGGTTGATCTGCTGCGCGGTGCCGGTCTTGCCCGCGATCTGATAGCCCTCGACCGCGGCCTGCGGACCGGTGCCCTGCTGCGTGCCCATCGGGTCGCGCTGCACGATGGCGCGGAACATGTCGCGCACGGTGCGCGCGGTCTCGGGTGTCACCACCCGAACCCCTTCCGGCTTCGGCTCGTCGGTGCGGCTGCCGTCCGGTGCGATGGTGGACTTGATGATGCGCGGCGGCATGCGCACCCCGTCGTTGGCGATGGTCTGGTACATCCCGGTCATCTGCAACAAGGTCATCGAAAGGCCTTGTCCGATCGGCAGGTTGGAGAACGAGCTGCCCGACCACTGATCGAGGGGCGGCACCAGACCCGAGCTCTCACCGGGCAGGCCGACACCGGTGCGCTGTCCGAGCCCGAACCGGCGGACCATGTCGTAGAACCGATCGGGACCGATCCGCTGGGCGAGCATCAGGGTGCCGACGTTCGACGACTTCCCGAACACCCCGGTCATCGTGTACGGCATGACTCCGTGGTTCCACGCGTCGCGGACCGTGACCCCGCCCATGTCGATCGAGCCGGGCACCTGCAGCACCTCGTCCGGATTGGCCAGCCCGTACTCGATGGCCGCCGAGGCCGTGATGATCTTGTTCACCGAACCGGGCTCGAACGGCGAGGACACCGGGAGGTTACCCATCTGCCGGCTCTCCTGCCGACCGAGGTCCTGACTCGGGTCGAACGTGTTGTCGTTCGACATCGCCAGTACCTCACCGGATTTCGCATCGAGCACCACCGCCGAGACGTTCTTGGCACCCGAGGCGTCCCTGGCCTGTTGCACCTGCTGCTGAACGTAGTACTGGATGTCGTCGTCAAGGGTCAGCTGCACCGTGGACCCGTTGACCGCGTCGTGCCGGTTGCGGTAGCTGCCGGGGATCACCACGCCGTCCGAACCGCGGTCATAGGTCACCGAACCGTCGGATCCCGCCAACACCGAGTCGAGCGAATCCTCCAAGCCCAGCAGGCCGTGCCCGTCCCAGTCGATGCCGCCGACGATGTTGGCGGCCAGCGAGCCGCCCGGGTACTGCCGCAGATCCTGGCGCTCGGCACCGACCTCCGGGAACTTGTCCATGATCGCGCTGGCGATCGCGGGGTCGACCGCGCGGGCCAGATAGACGAAAGTCTCGTTGCTCCTGAGCTTTTTGAGCACGGTCTTGGCATCGGGCCGGTTGTCCAGCCGGCTGGCGACCTCCTTGGCGATCTCGGTGAGCCGGCGATCCGGATCTGGCGCCTCACTGGATTTCGCCTTCGCTTCGGCAAGTTGCTTGCGAACCCGGACCGGCTGGAACGTCAGCGCTTTGGCCTCGATGGTGAACGCCAGCTTGTCATCGTTGCGGTCGACGATGCTGCCCCGCATCGCCGGGTTCACATCGGTGACCTTGAGCTGGCTGGCCGCCTCGGCGCGCAGTCCGGCCGCCCGGGGAACCTGAAGGGTGAACAACTGGGCAGCGGCGATCACCAGCACGGCGAGCATGACGAGGTTTCCGGCGCGGTGCCTGAACACGAAAGATGAGCTGCGCAAACCAGTTTCGGCAGCAGCCACCCGGGTACGGCGAACGCGGGCCTCGTGCCCCGGCCCGGGCGAGGCCTTCTTGGCCCGCTGCGGCTTCGGCGTCTTGCCCTGGCGTCCCGGGTGGCGGCTCATGCGGCGGGCACCGGGACGCTGGCGGCGGCAACCGGCGGATGTAGGGCCGGCGCCGACGGCGGGCTGAACTGTTCCAGCGGGACGGCGGGAAGCGGCGCGGCCAGTGCCACTGGGGGCTGCGCCGGCGCGACCGGTCCGGGCACGACCGGTCCCGGCGCGGTGGGTACACCGGGCGCGGGCAGATGCGTCGGATCGGTGACGGCTTGCGGTGCAGCCTGTGCCGGGTCGACGGCAGCGCTCGGCGCGGGGGCCGCGAGCACGTTGGGTGCGACTGACGGGTTGAGCGGCGCCGGTCCGGGCACCGGCGGTACTGCGCCCGGAAGGCCGTGGGCCGCGTCGGCCTGCGGCACCGGAATGCCGGGTACCCCAGGGGAACCGGCGCGCGGCGTCCGCACCGTCAGCTCCCGGGGATCGAGCACTCGCGGAGCCGGGGGTGCCGGCGGGGCGGGTGGCGCCTCTTCCGGTAGCGGCGTGTTCAGCGGGGGCGGAGGCACGCCTTCGGCGGGCTTGGGCGTGCCGACGACAGTCCAGTTACCGGCCGCATCCTGCACCAGGTGCGCGGTGTCGCGGGACGGGATCATCCCGAGGTTGCGGGCAGATTCGGCCAGCGCCGGAGCGGCCTGCGCCTCGAGCACATCGCGTTCCAGCGCCTCTTTCTGTTGCATCAGGCCCTCGTTGACCTGGCGGGCGTGGCCCAACTGGTAAGACCGCTCGGCAGATCCGGTGGACAGCCACAAGGTGACCGCGAGTCCCAGGCCGAGCGCCGCGATCACCAGCACGACAAACGGGACCCGGGAGATCAGGACCCGCGGATTGAGCTCGATCGAGGCCAGCCGGACCAGCAGGCGTTCCCTGAGCCGGACCCGCAGCGGCGGGCGGACGACCTTGGGAGCCTTGGCCTTACGCGCCTTTGCCCGCGCCTTGGCCTGGCTGGTGCTCTTGGGCCGGGCCGGGCGGGTACCCGGACGCTGAGTCGGTCCGGTAGCCGGTGCCGTGCGCGCGGGACGCTGCTCGGAACCCGGCCGACGCTTCCGCGGCGGAGCCTGTTCGCTGCGCCGGCCGCCGGCTCGCGCGGGTTGACGCACCGGACGCCTGCGGTCTGTCTCACGCAGCTGCTCGGGTCGCTTCACCTTCATGAGTTGCCCCCTTCCCCCACCTTTTCCAGTGCCCGCAGGCGCACCGGAGCGCTACGCGGATTGCGATCGATCTCACTTTGGCGGGCCTTCTCGGCACCGCGGGTCAACGTGACGAATTCTGGTTCGTGGCCGGGCAATTCGATTGGCAGGCCGGGCGGTGTCCTGGATGCGGTGGCCGCGGCGAACGCCTGCTTGACGATTCGGTCTTCGAGCGACTGGTAGGACATCACCACGATCCGTCCACCGTCGACCAGAGCGGCGAGGGCGGCAGGCAGCGCGGCCCGAAGCGAGTCCAGCTCGCCGTTGACCGCCACCCGCAGCGCCTGAAAGGTCCGCTTGCCGGGATGCCCGCCGGTGCGGCGCGCCGGAGCCGGGATCGCTTCGTAGAGCAGCTCCACCAACTCTCCCGTGGTGGAAAATGGTTGCTGTGCACGACGTTTGACGACTTTGTCGGCGATGCGGCCGGCGAAGCGCTCCTCGCCGAAATCGCGCAGGATCCGGGCGATCGACTTGGCGTCGTAGGTGTTGAGGATGTCGGCTGCGGTCAGCGGCGCGTCGGGGTCCATCCGCATGTCCAGCGGTGCGTCCGTGGAGTAGGAGAAGCCGCGTTCGGTCTGGTCCAGCTGCATCGACGACACCCCGAGGTCGAACAGCACACCGTCGATCTGGCGGTGACCGGATTCGGTGATCGCCCCGGTGATTCCGTCATAGCGGGTCCGTACCAGCCGCATCCGGTCGCCGAACTCGGCCAGCCGGGCCCCGGCGATGCCCAGCGCATTGGGGTCACGGTCCAGACCGATCACCTGCAGGCCGGGGAATTCGGTCAGAAATCGTTCGGAGTGGCCGCCCGCACCGAGGGTGGCGTCCACCAGGACAGCGCCGGTCCCATCGTCGTGGCGGCGGGTGAGCGCAGGGGCGAGCAGCTCCACGCAGCGGTCGAGCAGCACCGGGACGTGGCCATGCGTATCGGAATCCGCGTCGTGCGAGGCCCCGTCGTCCTGGAACTCTGAGTGATCTGGGGAATCTGGCACCGCTGAAACACCTCCGCTCTGAATAGCCCCTGCACCGGGGTCTCTGACCGAATTAACGGACCTGGCGTTGGGGAAGTACGCCAGGGCCAATTCGGGCAGAGGCCTCGTTGCACGGGCTAGGTCCAGGCCGGCCGTCGGATCGTGGGCCGCATCAGAGGATGTCGCGCAAAGCTTCATCGGTGGCCGCGGAGAAGTTTTCTTCGTGGGTTTGCTGGTAGGACTCCCAAGCTTCGGCGTCCCAGATCTCCAGGTAGTCGACCGACCCGATCACCACGCACTCCTTGGACAGGCTTGCGTAGCGACGGTGGTCCGCCGACAGGGTGATCCGGCCCTGCGCGTCGGGATGCTGCTCATCCGTGGCGGCCGCCAAATTACGCAGGAACGCCCGCGCGTCGGGGTTCCTCCGCGAAGCGTCAGCAGCGCGGCGGGCGACCTTTTCGAACTCGTCCCGCGGGTACACGGCAAGGCTGTGATCTTGGCCCTTGGTGACCATCAACCCTCCTGCCAGTGCGTCGCGGAATTTGGCGGGCAACGTGAGCCGCCCCTTGTCGTCGAGCTTGGGCGTGTAGGTACCCAGAAACATCTGGACACCTCCCGCCACCCGGTTCAGATCCCGTGTCGTTTGCGAGATCCAGGCCAGGCCTTCTTGCCCTCCGAACGGGGCTCCGATTTCCCCGTTGGCCGCCACTTTACCCCACGATCCCCCACTTTGCTCCATTTGATGCGTGCAGATTGAGGTTTCTCCCCACCGATCCCCCCGAGAAACCACCCACAGCGCACACCAAGCGCCGGCCACATGCCGCCGAAAAAGGAAATCCGCAGGTAGAGGTCTGCGGCGAGACGGTGGGGCGTTGTGGGGCAAGAATCCCTGAGAATCTGGCGTTCTCCCCCACACCGCCCCACGCCCGAACACGCGAGATCTACCCGGCGTGTCGCTGGGCCACCGCCGGCATCGTGTCCGGGCCGCGCCGGAGCGCACAAAACTCGAACGCAAAAAAAGGGGCAGCCCGTTACGGGCTACCCCTTGAAACCGTCGACGGGATCAGTCGTCGAACCGGCGACGGAACCGATCTTCCATCCGAGTGGTGAACGAGCCGCCGCCGCGCTGTCGGCGCTGACGCGGTCCATTGCCAGAGCCCTGGGCCGCGCGATCACGGCCACCGGCGACACGGGGACCGGTGACGGCGAACACCACACCGGCGAACATCGCCACGAAGCCGAACACGGACACAACGGGGAAACCACCGAGCCACAGTGACTTCACCGCGACACCGACAACCAACAGCGCCAAACCGAGCACGAACAACAACGCGCCCTGCAGCCTGCGTCGTGCCGATGGCGCACGCAAGGTCCCACCACGAACGCTCGAGGCGAACTTGGGATCCTCGGCATAGAGCGCGCTCTCGATCTGATCGAGCATGCGCTGCTCATGATCGGAGAGTGGCATTCGTCCCTCCTTGCCGACGCCGCCGTCGCGTTTCAAAATTTCACATGCCCGCAATCACGGGCACCTAAGCCTAATGATACGAGGTCGATCCGAGCCGTACCACCTTGTTCACTGTCGATTGTAGGTCGTTCCGAGATCCCCCGGGTCGACGGGACCGACCTCTTCGCAGCCGGATAATGCTGAACATAATGAGCTCGGCAGACACCGGGCGGGCGAAAGGCGAAAGCATTGGCGACGTATCTCATCGATCTGTCGCCTGACGATATGAAGCGCCGGCTCCCCGAGGCGCTGCGCGTGTACGTCGACGCCATGCGCTATCCACGCGGAACCGAGGACCAGCGCGCCGCGCTGTGGCTCGAACACACCCGGCGCGCGGGCTGGAAGTGCGTGGCCGCGGTCGAGGTCGCCGAGCCCGGCGCCGAGCCCGCCGGGGCCGTCCTGACCGACGCTCCGCTGCAGGGCATCGCCTACGGCTACAGCGGGGCACCCGATCAGTGGTGGCAACAACAGGTCATCTCCGGCCTGCAGCGGGTGGGCGCCAGCCCCTCACACATCGCAGACCTGATGGCCAGCTACTTCGAACTCACCGAGCTGCACATCGAGCCCCGCGCGCAGGGACGCGGTATCGGCGAGGCCCTGACCAGGAGACTGTTGGCCGGCCGCACCGAGTCGCACGTGCTGTTGTCGACCCCCGAGATCAACGAGGAGGCCAACCGCGCCTGGCGGCTGTACCGGCGGCTGGGCTTCACCGACGTGATCCGCGGTTACCACTTCGCCGGCGATCCCCGGCCGTTCGCGATCCTCGGCCGTCCCCTGCCGTTGTGAGATCTGGCACGATGACCAGCGTGCATGTCCGACCACCGAGCCGCCGCAGCCGGACCCGTCTGCTCACCTTGGTGATGTTGCTGCTGATCCTGCCCATGGCGGTGGGCTGTGTCCGGGTCCGCACCTCGATCACGGTCTCTCCCGACGACAGGGTGTCGGGGCAGATCATCGCCGCGGCAAAGCCGCGGGACGCCGAGGACAAGGGCCCCCAGCTGCTGAACAACCTCCCGTTCGCCACGAAGGTCGCGGTCTCGGAGTACAGCCGTGACGACTACGTCGGCTCCCAGGCGGTGTTCTCCGACCTGTCGTTCGCCGAACTGCCTCAGCTGGCCAGTATGAGTCGCGATGCCGCCGGCGTCGACATCGCGCTGCGCCGCGCCGGTGACCTCGTAATCCTGGAAGGCCGGGTCGATCTCACCTCGCTGTCCGACCCACAGGCCGACGTTCTGCTGACCGTGTCGTTCCCCGGCGAGGTGACCTCGACCAACGGCGATCAGGTCAGCTCGTCCATTGTGGAGTGGAAACTGCGGCCGGGGATCGTCAGCACCATGAACGCCCAGGCCCGCTACACCGACCCGAGTGCCCGGTCGTTCACCACCGCGATCCTCTGGCTCGTCGTCGGCGCATTTTTGGTCGCCGGCGTCATCGGCGCCCTGGCCTGGACGAGCCGCGACACCTCGCCCAAACCGGGCGACCCCGTCGCAGGCAGTGACTGAACGCGCGCACCTCCGGGGCCGGGCTCACGGCCAGGCCGCACTCCCTTGGTACAAAACGCGTGGCACGCTCTACGCTGAATGCACTTCACCGGACACCGTTGACGACAGAAAGGGGCGGGCGCTGAGCGTGCAAACATCGGCTCCGTCAACCGTCGAGCTGGCCGGAGCCGTCACCGACCAATTGCGCGACTACCTGCGTGAGCGCCGCCGGGACTGCGAATACATCGGATCCGACTACGCCGAGCTGACCGAGGCCCTCGAGGAGTTCGTGCTCCGCGGCGGTAAGCGGCTGCGCCCGGCCTTCGCCTATTGGGGCTGGCGCGCAGTCATCGATCCGGCCGACCGCCCAGCCGATCCCGGCGTGCTGAAACTGTTCGCGGCACTGGAATTGCTGCAGGCCTGTGCCCTGGTGCACGACGATGTCATCGACGATTCGGCGACCCGTCGTGGCCTGCCGACCGTGCACCGGCTGTTCGCCGATCGTCACCGCGACCGCAACTGGCACGGATCCTCACGGCAGTTCGGCCTTTCGGCGGCCATCCTGGCCGGCGATCTGGCATTGGCCTGGGCCGACGACATCGTCGCCTCGGCAGACATCCCGGCCGACGCGCAGCAGCGGGTCCAGCAGGTCTGGCGCCACATTCGCACCGAGGTGCTCGGCGGCCAATACCTCGACATCGTCGCAGAGGCCAGCCGTGCCGAAACGGTGGCCTCGGCGATGAACGTCAACACTTATAAGACCGCGTCCTACACGGTGGCCCGGCCACTGCAGCTGGGTGCGGCGGCCGCCGCCGACCGACCTGACATTCAGCAGATTTTCCACCAGGTCGGCAACGATCTCGGCGTCGCCTTCCAGCTTCGCGACGACGTTCTCGGCGTGTTCGGCGATCCGGCGGTGACGGGCAAGCCCTCCGGCGACGACCTGCGATCCGGCAAGCGCACCGTGCTGCTGGCGGAGGCACTCGAACTGGCCGACAAGTCCGATCCCGCGGCCGCCGATCTGCTGCGCACCTCGGTGGGCACCGAACTGTCCGATGAGCGAGTGGGCGATCTGTGCCAGGCCATCGAATCCGTCGGTGCTCTGGCCGCGGTCGAGGAACACATCGAAATGCTCACCCACCGCGCCCTCGACACGCTGGCGGCCGCACCGATCCACCCGCAGGCCAAGACCGGCCTGGGCGAGATCGCCCGGTTCGCCGCGAACCGGTCTGCGTAGGAGCACGGCCAGCACACAATGACGGACCTGCCGACCGAGACCCCGAGCACCGGGGTCGCGCAACATATCTCACGTCTGGCCGCATTCGCGGTATCCGCCGAAGCCCGGCCCGCTCGGCTCGGCTGCCTTGGCGCAGCACTACTGACCATCGGCGGGCTCGGCGCGGGCAGCACGCGACTGCACGATCCGCTACTGGAGTCACTACACCTGTCCTGGTTGCGATTCGGGCACGGCCTGGTGCTGTCCTCGATCCTGCTGTGGGCCGGCGTCGCGGTGATGCTGATCGCCTGGCTGTGGCTGGGCCGGCGCGTGATCGACCGCACCGCCACCGAATACACCATGGTGGCCACCACCGGCTTCTGGCTGGCGCCGCTGCTGCTGAGTGTGCCGCTGTTCAGCCGCGACACCTACTCCTACCTGGCCCAGGGAGCGTTGCTGCGCGACGGCTTCGACCCCTATGTGGTGGGTCCGGTGGAGAATCCGAATGTCTTGCTGGACAACGTGAGTCCGATCTGGACGACGACTACTGCGCCTTACGGTCCGGCCTTCATCCTGGTGGCGAAATTCGTCACGTTGCTGGTGGGCGACGACATCGTCGCGGGCACCATGCTGCTGCGGCTGTGCATGCTGCCCGGATTGGTGTTGCTGATCTGGGCAACGCGACGAATAGCCCGTCATGTCGGAGCCCGCGGCGCGGCTGCACTGTGGGTCTGCGTGCTCAACCCGCTGGTCATCATCCACCTGATGGGCGGCGTGCACAACGAGATGCTGATGGTCGGGCTGATGATGGCCGCGATCGCCCTGACCTTCGCGGAGCGGCCGGTGATCGGCGTCAGCGTCATCGCGATCGCCGTCGCGGTCAAAGCGACCGCGGGCCTTGCTCTTCCGTTCCTGGTCTGGGTATGGATGCGCCAACTGCGGGACAAGCGGGAGATGGCCGCCGTGCGCGCGTTCGCGATCGCCACCGCCGCCTCGGTGCTGATCTTCGGGGCGGTGTTCGCGGTGCTGTCCTGGCTCGCCGGCGTCGGCCTGGGCTGGCTGACCGCCCTGGCAGCAGGAAACGTGAAGATCATCAACTGGCTCACCGTGCCCACCGCCGCGGCGAACCTGATCAACGCGATCGGCGGCCTGATCTTCCCGGTCAACTTCTATGCCGTACTGGAAGTCACCCGCATCTTCGGCATCGGGATCATCGTTGTCTCACTGCCCTTGCTGTGGTGGCGGTTTCGGCACACCGACCGCGAAGCGTTGATCGGCATCGCGCTGGCGATGATGGTGGTCGTGTTGTTCGTTCCAGCCGCGTTGCCCTGGTACTACACCTGGCCACTGGCGGTGGCCGCCGCCCTGATCCAGACCCGGCCCGCGATCGCCGCGGTGGCCGGATTCTCCACCTGGATCATGGTGATGTGGAAACCCGATGGGGCACACGGCATGTACTCGTGGGCGCACGTCCTGCTCACCACGGCATGCGCTGTGGTGGCGTGGTACTCGCTCTACCGTGCGCCCGAGCCCGAGCCGGCCGCGCAGAATGAGCCGTCAGTAACCTAGCGCCTGCGCGCGACGCAGCACCTCGCGTGCCTGGTGAGAATGCAGCGCGTCGACCGGGCGGGCATTGGATACCGGCTCGGCGCGGCCGTCGGTGGTGATCGTCAGCGACTCGTCCGGCGTGAACAACCAGCGCACGATCTCGGTGTCGCGAAAGCCGCCGTCGCGCAGCACGACCAGCAGACCGGGCAGGTGCTTGACGACGTGACCGTCGTCGTCGAAGAAAATCTTCGGCACCACCAGGACCCGGTCGCGCCGCACGGCGATCAACTGACCGTCACGCAACTGTTGGTGCACCTTGGTGACCGGGATACCGAGCAAATCGGACACCGTGGGTAGGTCGTACACGTCCTCGTCGGGGGCCAGAACGTCATCGGCCGCTGGAATGCTGCTCACCGCGTCGATTCTAGGACCTCGGCCGGAACTCGTAACATGTGTCCGGTGGAGCAGCAATCGGATCCACTCGTCGGCACCATGCTGGACGGGCGCTATCGCGTGGACACGCCCATCGCCACCGGCGGCATGTCGACGGTGTACCGGGGGCTCGATGTCCGCCTGGACCGTCCCGTGGCCCTGAAGGTGATGGACTCGCGCTACAGCGGCGACAGCCACTTCCTGACCAGGTTCGGCCGCGAGGCCAAGGCCGTGGCCAGGTTGAAGGACCCCGGGCTGGTCGCGGTGTACGACCAGGGCGGCGGAGGAACCGGCGGCGCTTCGCCTTTTCTGGTGATGGAACTGATCGAGGGCGGCACGCTGCGCGAACTGCTGGCCGAGCGTGGCCCGATGCCCCCGCACGCGGTCGCCGCGGTGCTGGAGCCGGTGCTCGGCGGGCTCGCGGTGGCACACCGCGCCGGACTGGTCCACCGCGACATCAAACCCGAGAACGTGCTGATCTCCGACGACGGCGAGGTCAAGATCGCCGACTTCGGTCTGGTGCGTGCGGTGGCCGAGGCCAAGATCACCTCGACCAGCGTGATCCTGGGCACCGCGGCATACCTGTCCCCCGAGCAGGTGAGCACTGGTGACGCCGACCCGCGCAGCGATGTGTACGCGGTCGGCATTCTCACCTACGAATTGCTCACCGGCGTCACGCCGTTCACCGGAGACTCCGCACTGACCGTCGCCTACCAGCGCATGGACAACGACGTGCCCGCGCCGAGCGCGGTAATCACAGGTGTGCCACCACAATTCGACCGGTTCGTGCGCCGGGCCACCGCCCGCGACGCCGCACAGCGATTCGCCGACGCCGCCGACATGCGGGCCGAACTGCACCAGATCGTCGACGATCTCGGCCTGCCGCCGTTCCGGGTGCCGGCCCCGCAGCATTCGGCACAGCACCTGGCTGCCACCCGCGTGCACAACCTCGCCGAGTCCGATGAACGCCCCGCCGGCGCCACCACCGTCGTGACCGCGGCACCGCCGTCGCCGCCGCCGGCAAACCCTGTCACACCCGCGCCGCGTCAGCCGACCCGCGAGATCACCCGCGACCAGCACGACTGGACACCGATCCCGGCCGATCCCGATGCGGGCGAATATTCTTTCGGCGCAGGGCAATTCGCCGGTATCGAGTTGAGCGAATTCTACTGGGCCCGCCAGCGCGCCAAACGCGTGCTGGCGTTCTGGGTGATCGCGATCATCACCTTGACCGGCCTGGTCGCTGCCGCGGCCTGGACCGTCGGCAGCAACGTGGGCGCACTGCTCTGACCGAGCTCTAGCTGCGCAGCATCTCCGCGACGAGGAAGGCCAACTCCAGGCTCTGCTGGGTGTTGAGCCGCGGATCGCACGCGGTCTCGTAACGCCCGGCCAGATCCGAATCCGAGATGTCCTGTGCCCCACCGAGACATTCGGTCACGTTCTCACCGGTGATCTCGACGTGAATGCCGCCGGGGTGGGTGCCCAGCGCGTTGTGCACCTCGAAGAACCCCTGCACCTCATCGACGATGCGGTCGAAGTGCCGCGTCTTGTAGCCGGTCGACGATTCATGGGTGTTGCCATGCATCGGGTCGCACTGCCAGATCACCTTGTGGCCGGTGGCCTCGACCTTCTGGATGATCCCGGGCAGCAGATCGCGCACCTTGTTGTTGCCCATCCGCGTCACGAGGGTGAGCCGGCCCGGCTCGTTGTTCGGGTCCAACCGCTCGACATATTCGACGGCCTGCTCCGGGGTCGTGGTCGGCCCCAGCTTGATGCCGATCGGATTGGAGATCACCTCGGCCAGCGCCACGTGCGCACCGTCGAGTTGACGCGTGCGCTCGCCGATCCACAGATAGTGGGCCGACTGGTCGTACAGCTTGGCTGGTCCGTCCGGGTTCTCCGCCGGGTCGGACAGGCGCAGCATCGCGCGCTCGTAGTCGATCACCAGCGCTTCGTGGCTGGCGAAGATGTCGGCGGTCTGCAGATTGCGATCGGCCACCCCGCAGGCGGACATGAACTTCAGGCCCCGGTCGATCTCCCCGGCCAGCGCCTCATAACGGGCGCCTGCCGGTGAGGTGCGGACGAACTCGCGGTTCCAGTCGTGCACCAGGTGCAACGACGCCAACCCCGACGAGGTCAGGGCACGCACCAGGTTCATCGCGGCGCTGGCGTTGGCGTAGGCCCGCACCAGCCGAGACGGATCATGCTGGCGCACAGCGGCATCCGGGGCGAAGCCGTTGATCATGTCACCGCGGTAGGACTTCAGGCCCAGGGCATCCACATCGGCCGACCGCGGCTTGGCGTACTGGCCCGCGATACGTGCCACCTTCACCACCGGCATGCTGGCGCCGTAGGTCAGCACGACAGCCATCTGCAGCAGGGTGCGGATGTTGGCCCGGATGTGCGGCTCGGTGTTGTCGACGAACGTCTCGGCGCAGTCACCACCCTGGAGCAGGAACGCCTCACCCTTCGCCACATCGGCCAGCAGGCTCTTGAGCTTCTCGATCTCCGATGGCACGGTGACCGGCGGCACGCTCTCCAGCACGGTGCGCATGGCCTTCGCCTCGTCCGCGTCCCAGCTGGGCTGCTGCACGGCCGGCTTGGCCAGCGCGGCCTCGAGCCGCTGACGCAATTCGTCGGTCAGCGGAGGCAGCGGCGGCAGCTCGTCGATGGGAACGTCAACGGTCCAGTTCACCCGTTCATGGTAGCCGCCGGTGAACGGCGGTTTTCAGGGCTGTGTGATGCCGGATTCCCGCGCGGGTGCCAGCCCCAGCCCCGTCATCAACTGAAACCGGTGCAGGTTGTGCCGCGCATCGACCAACGCGTCGTGCGCCTCGGTCGGTCGCGCCGGCATCCGCGGTGACCCGCGGTCCTCCCAGAACTGGCGCAGCTCGCGGGTGAACCGCGGCATCGCAGGAGGCAGATCGGTCATCGGGCCCCACAGCTGGCACAGCACCACGTGGTCGTAGGCACCCACCCAGGCCCACAACTCGATCGGCTCGTCACCGTCGATGTCGAAGAAATCCTCCAGCTCCGACCGGATCTGCCGCCGCGATCGCCACAGCTTCGAGGACGGGGACGGCAGTTTCGGCAGCACATGCCTGCGCACCCACCGGCCCGCGCGGTCCGGATTGAACTCGGTCGAGATCGCGTAGTACTCGCGTCCGTCCTCGGCGACGACGCCGATCGAGATCAACTCGATGGTGCGACCGTCGTCGATGAACTCGGTGTCGTAGAAGTAGCGCATCACCCAATCCGTCCTGGCCGCGGGTCCGTCGTCGGCACCGGGGCCGGGGCCGCATGGATCTCCCGGTCGAGCTGTGCGTCGACGGCGGCGTCGTCCGGAAACTTCGGCATACCGGTGATCGCGTCCTGCAACCACAGTTTGGCCTGCACCACGGGCCGGCGCAGCCAACGCTCCCGCTCCAGCGCGCGGTGCATCTTGCGGGGACGGCTGGTGTAGCGCCACCGCGCCCAGGGCGCGTGCGGCCGCGACAGCCGAACCGCCCCGACGAACAACAACGGGGTTATGAACATGCCCACCAATCCAGTCCACACCTTGCCTTTGAGCAGGACCACCACCGCGAGCAGCAGGGTCAGCACCGCCATCACGACCACGATCGCGCGCACGGCCGGCGACTGGTCCTCGCGCCAGATACCGATATCAAAGAATGACAGCGGGTTGAAACCCAGGATCAACAACCCCGCCACCGCCACCGCGGCGAACACCGCATCCACCGATGTACGGCCGTCCTCGGCCCAGTACACATCCGACAGGTGCAGCATCAGCGCGAACTCGTCGAGCACCAGGGCCGCACCGATGCCGAAGACCACCGCAGCCGCCGTGAACTCCGGTACGCCGCCGTTGACCGCGAGCGTCACCATCGTCACGCCCGACACCATCACCAACACCACCCCGATGACCATGTGGTGGATGTGCATGGAGCCGTGTCCCATGTTGCGGGGCTGCCACCACCTGGGCGGGCGTTCGCTGTCGGCATTCCGGCGGATGTAACGCACCACGATCCGGGTCACGAAGAACGTGAGAATGAACGCCACCAGGCAGCACAGCAACGGCAGGCGATCGCGGGTGAGGAAATCGAGCTGGACGGTCGCATGCACGGACAGAGAACTTACGCCGACCTGCGCGCGTCGCGAGTGCGGATGCGCCGTCTCGGGGATCCCCCCGATAGTCTGTTGAAGACATGAGTAAGCGGCAGTCGCCCGGCGGAGCTGGTTGGGCACCGACGATCGGGTGGCGGCTTTTTCAGTTGCTCACAGTGGCCGGGCTGATTCTGGTCGGCTGGCGGCTACTGGGCCACGTGCCCTATCGAATCGACATCGACGTGTACCGGATGGGCGGTCGGGCCTGGTTGGACAACCAACCGCTCTACGCCGACGGCGCGATTTTCCACACCCAGGGCGGCCTGGATCTGCCGTTCACGTATCCGCCGCTCGCGGCGATCATGTTCGCGCCGTTCGCCTGGCTCTCGTTGCCCGCCGCCAGTGTGGCGATCACCGCCACGACTCTGCTCCTGCTGATCGTCTCGATGGTCATCGTGCTCACCCGGTTGAACGTCTGGCCGGACACCACCATCACCTCGGAGCCGGCCTGGCTGCGCCGCTGCTGGCTGGCAACCGCGCTGGTGGCGCCCGCGGTCATCTGGCTGGAACCGATCCGGTCGAACTTCGAGTTCGGCCAGATCAACGTGGTGCTGATGACGCTGGTGGTCGCCGATTGCGTGCCGCGCCGGACGCCCTGGCCGCGCGGCGTCCTGCTGGGCCTGGCGATCGCCCTCAAGCTCACTCCCGCCGTGTTCCTGCTGTATTTCCTGCTGCGCCGCGACATCCACACCCTGCTCCGGACCGGCCTGGCCGCAGTTGTGGCGACACTCGCCGGATTCGTGCTGGCCTGGACGGATTCGATCGAGTACTGGACCGAGACCGTGCGCAACACCGACCGGATCGGCACGGCCACGCTCAATACCAACCAGAACATCGCGGGCACGCTGGCCCGGCTCGGCCTGTCCGAGGGACCGCGATTCGCGCTGTGGGTCGTTGCCTGCTTCGCGGTGTTGGCACTGACCGTCTGGGCGGTCCGGCGTGTCCTGCGCTCCGGCACCGACGAGTCCTCCGTGCTCGCGCTGATCTGCGTGGCGATGTTCGGCCTGGTGGTGTCGCCGGTGTCGTGGTCGCATCACTGGGTGTGGTCGCTACCCACCCTGTTGGTGACGGGCGTGCTCGCCTACCGGATGCGCCACCGACGTCTGGCCTCGGTGTATCTGGGGTCGGTGACCGTGATCGGATTCGCCCTGATGGTGTGGACGCCCATTGCGCTGTTGACCCCGCACCACGAGACCGCGGCGTCTGTAGTTCGGCAGCTGGCCGCCGATTCCTACCTGTGGTGGGGACTCGCGGTCATCGTCGTGATCGGGGCGGTGTCCACAGTTGAGCCGCGCAAGGCTCCCGCGGTCGCCGCTGCACCGCTGGTCCAGTACAGCGGCGGCGAAGCCTCTTAACCCGCTGCCGCGTGCGGCAGCCGGGATGCCGGCTTGCCCGCGTCGACCTGCTGGCCGTTGGTCTGCTGGGTGCTCTCCTTGACCGCTGCGGCGTAGAGGTCGACGTACTCCTGACCGGACAGGTCCATCAGCTCGTACATCACCTCGTCGATCACGGCGCGTTCGATGAAACGGTTGCCCGCCAGGCCGTCGAACCGGCTGAAGTCCATCGGCTTACCGAACCGGACCTCGACCCGGCCGAACCGCAGGCCCTTCGAACCCGGCGGGTTGACGACGTCGGTGCCGACCATGGCCACGGGGATCACCGGCACCCCGGTTTCGAGGGCCAATCTGGCCAGCCCGGTCTTGCCCTTGTAGAGGCGGCCATCCGGTGAGCGCGTGCCCTCGGGATACATGCCGAGCAGCTTGCCCTCGCCCAGAATCCGCTTGGCTGTGGTCAGAGCGGCCTGCGCGGAATCCGCGTCGGTGCGGTCGATCGGGACCTGGCCGACGACGGTGTAGAACCAGGCCAGGAACCTGCCCTTGATCCCGGTGCCGGTGAAGTACTCCTGCTTGGCCAGGAACGTGATGCGGCGGCTCACCACCAGCGGCAGGTAGAAGCTGTCCATCACCGCCAGGTGATTACTGGCCAGGATGGCCGGACCGTCTGCCGGAACATGTTCCAGCCCAGTGATTTTGGGCCGGCCGAGAACGGCCAGCAACGGGCCCAACAGGATGTACTTGAACAGCCAATACCACATGGACCCTCCACCTTGTGCGCACTGCGCAATGCTCTGCGACAACTGTACCCAGGCCATGTTGTGGCTACCACAGCAAGCCCTCGATGCCTGCTGAGTCTCAGCAGGGAATCAGTCAGCTGGGCCCTCCACGGTGACCGGGATGTGCTGGTAGCGACCCGGGGGCGGCGGGGGCGGGTAATCGTCGGGCGGCGGTCCGTCCGGCCCATCGTCGGGCGGCGGGCTATCACCGTCGGCGCCGCTATCCGCGCCGCCGTGCCCGTCGGCTCCGTCATCGAGGACCGCGCGGATCACCGTCAGCAGGGCCACGCTGTGCTCGGCGACCACCGACAGCAGCGGATGCTGTTCGCCGTTGACCACCGCGGCCAGCGCGCACACCGGACACCAGACCTGCTGGCACTTGCCGGGGCCGCTGTCCGCCGACGCGGCGAAATTGGCGGCTGCCAACCGCATGGCCGGGTCCAGCCGGTCCAGGATGTCCTGTGCCAATTGCCGCAGTTCCGAACCCAACTCGGGATGAGACCCCGTCATGCCGGCCACACCTCCGGATTCGGACGAAAACGCACTGTCAGCTCGCCACCCCGCAATTGGGCGTCTGTCACGATGCAGCGACGCAGGACAGAGGCCAACCGTACCCGGCGCCGCATCCCTGCGACGCCGATGATCAGATCATCGTCGACGCGACCCAGCGTGAGGCCGGCCGAATCGATCTGCGGCAACTCTAGCCGCAACCGGTACACGGCTTCGAGTCCAGACCCCGACTCCCGGTCGACGATGGGCCGCAACGGGCCGGGCGGCGGAGATCCGTCGCGCCGTCGCGACGCCTCGATCAGCTCCGCCAGCGCCTTGGGGCCGATCGGCTCACCCGGCACGTGCGGTACGAGCACCAGCTGAACATCGCCGATCGCGGCGTCGAGGTCGGTGAGCACCGCCTGCTGCTCGGCGATCCGCTCGGTGTACCAGTCGAACGCCGGATGAGCGGGCAGGTTGTGGTACTCGAACGAATCATCTTGCACCAAAATCTGATTGACGATGATCTCGGTGACTTCGACGCCCATCAGAGCCAGCGATCCCAACGTCCGCGAGGCCTCGGCGGCCACCACCCGCTCCGGGGTGAGCACCAAGTGAGCACTCACCCGCGACCCGTCGGTGAGCAGGGCGCCCAGCCGGCGGATGCCGGAATCCACCCGCTCGATCAGCGCGACGATGGCTGCGCTGACCGCATCGGGTGTGCCTGACAGGCGGCGGTGCCGCGGCCAGGCCCGCTCCAGGTAGAGGCCGAACGTCTCAGGCAGCGTGAGCATCCGCAGGGCATCGGCGGTGGAGGCACAGTCCACCACCACGTGATCCCAGTTTCCGGAATCGGCGAGCTCCCCCACCTCGTGCAACCCCAGCACTTCCTGGATCCCCGGAAGCGCTGAAAGTTCTTCGGGCGCAACGTCTCCCAGATCCGATTCGGGGAAGCGCGCCGCCAGCGGGCCGGCCGTCTCGACCCAGCGGGCACCCAGCAGGGCCAGCGTGTCGAGCGCAAGGGCGTCCAGCGCGCCGCCCGCTGCGGTCAGTCCGGTCTCCAGATCGTTGAGTACCCGGGTAGGAGCACGTTGACCTGTTGGGGCGAGCGGGATCCCGAGGACATCGCCGGTGGAATGGGCCTGATCGGTGGACACGATCAGCACCCGCTGACCGCTCGCGGCGTCACGAACCGCGGTGGCTGTCGCCAGCGTCGACTTACCTACCCCGCCTTTGCCGACGAACAGGCTGATCCTCGCAGGGGAAGGTGCTCTCCCATCCGGCGAAGTCACTCAGCCTCTGCTCGTTTCTTGAGGTCTTTGAGCGCTGTGTCGGTGAGCCGGCGCTCGGCTTTGCGCTTGAGCAGACCGATCATCGGGATGACGAGATCGACCGACAGCTCGTAGGTGACCTCGGTACCGGATCCCTTGGGCGCCAAGCGGTATGCCCCGTGCAGGGATCGCAGCAGCGAACTCGACACCAGCGACCACGTCACCGAGGTGCGATCGGCGGGCCACTCGTAGGACAGCACCATGGTGTCCTTGAGCACCGCGGCATCGAGCACCAGCCGGGCGGTCTTCGGATTGCCGTGCGTGTCGGTGTCGAGCACCTCGGCTTCCTTGTATTCGGCGACCCATTGCGGGTACGAGCCGATATCGGCGATGACATCCATCACCGTCACCGGATCAGCGTCGATGTAGATGGTCTGTGTCGTCTTGTCGGCCACCGCCACACCCTTCTCCCCGCCCCGCGGGGGTGCCCATTCTCCCGCACCCGCGGGGGTGCCCATTCTCCCGCACCCGCGGGGGCTCCCCTGGGTCTCGCCGAGAAATCTACCCTCCCGTCGAGCAACCCGGTCAGGCCAGTCGGGACACTCCGACCGGGCGAGCCGACTCCAACCGCTGCTTGATCCCGAAGGACATCGCCTTGCCCGCCACCCGGCGTTGGTGGTTCATCTTTGCCAGGTCCATCTCGGCCAACTGCTTGGCCGTGGCGCCCGACGGTTCGGCGTGCAGGAAGTAATGCAGCACCACACCGTCCATCACCGCCTCGAGCCAGACCTCCATGGTGCCGGTCAACGCACCGGTCACAGTCCAGCGGTGGCCCTTCTCGGCGCGGTCCTCGACGACCTTGAGAACGAGGTCGGGCCACCACCGCCGCCAGTTGGCGGGATCGGCGACCGCGGCTCCCACGGCGACCGGATCGGCGCAGACGAATGTCTCGTCGGCGATCTGAATGCTGTTCATCGCGGACTAGCTTCACATATGCCTGATCGTCTGCCTACCGCGGCCGACTAGGCTGGCGCGCAAAGCCGGTATCACAAGCCTGGAGGCCAAGATCGTGCGTGAGTCAATGCGGGAGTACAGCGTCCCCGCGTCGTTTGCCGTCGGCGAGCACGACAACATCGTCAGTCCGGTATCCGCGCACGCGGCCGACACCCCCGACCACGTCATCTTCCGGCGCCTGGTCGACGGTGCCTGGACCGACGTGACCTGCGCCGAAGCCGCCGACCAGATCCGTTCGGTCGCCCGCGGCCTGATCGCCGAGGGCATCCAGCCCGGCGATCGGGTGGCGATCCTGTCGGCCACCCGCTACGAGTGGCCGATCATCGACTTCGCGATCCTGTCCGCCGGCGCGGTGACCGTGCCGATCTACGAGACCTCGTCGGCCGAACAGGTCCGGTTCGTCCTCGACAACTCCGCGGCCAAGATCGTCTTCGCCGAGACCGACGCGCACGCCGAGACCGTCGAACAGCTCCGTGGCCAGCTGCCCGAACTGCGCACGGTGTTGCGGATCGACGGCACCGGCACACCCGCGCTTGAGGCCATGGCCGAGGCCGGGAAAGCGGTCGACGCCGCCGAGCTCGACACCCGCCTGGCCGGGATCCGGTCGGCCGACCCGGCCACGCTGATCTACACCTCCGGCACCACCGGCCAGCCCAAAGGCTGCCAGCTGACGCACTCGAACCTGCTGTACGAGATCAACGGAGCCAAGGCCTGCTTCCCGTCCGAGTTGGCCCAGGGCGAACGAATGCTGGTGTTCCTGCCACTGGCGCATGTGCTGGCCCGCGCCATCACCATCGCGGCGTTCGCCAACAAGGTCACCCTCGGCTTCACCAGTGACATCAAGAATCTGGTCCCGATCTTCGGGGTGTTCAAACCGACACTGGTGGTTTCGGTTCCGCGCGTATTCGAGAAGGTCTACAACACCGCCGAGCAGAACGCCCGCAACGATGGCAAGGGCAAGATCTTCGCGATCGCCGCCGACACCGCGATCGAGTGGAGCAAGGCCCAGGACAACGGCGGAGCCTCCTTGCTCCTGCGCGCCAAACACGCACTGTTCGACAAGCTGGTCTACGGCAAGCTGCGGGCCGCGCTCGGCGGCGAATGCCATGCCGCCATCTCGGGCGGCGCGCCGCTCGGTGCGCGGCTGGGCCACTTCTACCGCGGTGTGGGGTTGACGATCTACGAGGGCTACGGGCTGACCGAGACCAGCGCCGCGATCACGGTGAACCGGGTCGACGACCTCAAGGTCGGCTCGGTCGGCAAGCTGGTGCCCGGCAACAGCATGCGCATCGCCGAGGACGGCGAGCTGCTGGTCAAGGGCGGCGTGGTGTTCAACGGCTACTGGGACAACGCGGTCGAGACCGATGCTGTGTTCACCGATGGCTGGTTCCACACTGGTGACCTCGGGGCGATCGACGACGACGGTTTCCTGACGATCGTCGGGCGCAAGAAGGAGATCATCGTCACCGCGGGCGGCAAGAACGTCGCACCCGCCCTGCTCGAGGACCGGTTGCGGGCCCACCCCTTGATCAGCCAGGCGATGGCCGTCGGCGATCAGCAGCCGTTCATCGCCGCGCTCATCACCATCGACCCCGAAGCCTTTCCGGGATGGAAGCAGCGCAACGGCAAGGACGCCGCCGCCTCCGTCGGTGACCTCGCCGACGACCCCGACCTGGTGGCCGAGATCGACCTGGCGGTCAAGGAGGCCAATCAGGCGGTGTCGCATGCCGAGTCGATCCGCAAGTTCCGGATCCTGCCCGTCGACTTCACCGAGGACACCGGTGAACTGACCCCGACACTGAAGGTCAAGCGCAAGGTGGTGGCCGAGAAGTTCGCCACCGACATCGCCGCGCTGTACGGCTGATCTGCGCCTGATCGTGGGGCTGATCTACGGATCAGCCCGACAGGATCGCGGTGAGCTTCATCCCCTGGGAGCGCCACTGCCAGTTGTCGACTGCCCAGTGCCGTCCAGCCGCCCCCATGGCGGCTGCGCGCGCGGGATCGGACAGCACGTCGCCCACGGCCGTCGCGACGGCCGCCACATCGGTGCCGTCCACCACGGTGCCGGTCTGGCCGTCGAGCACGGTTTCCGGCGCCCCGCCCGAGGTTCCGGCGATCACCGGCACGCCGCAGGCGGAGGCCTCCAGGTAGACGATGCCCAACCCCTCGACGTCCAACCCCGCCCCACGGGTGCGGCACGGCATGGCGAACACATCGGCCATCGCATGGTGTGCGGGCAGTTCAGCGGCCGGCACCGCACCGGTGAAGGTGACGTCGGCCGCCACATCATGTGTGTCCACGAGTTGTTGCAGGCGCTGCAGATACGGTCCCCCGCCGACGATGACCAACGCGGCGCCGGGGACGCGACGGCGGATCGCCGGCCAGGCGCGGATCAACATGTCCTGGCCCTTGCGCGGCACGAGGCGCGACAGGCACACCACCACCGGGCGCTGCCCCAGCCCGTAGCGGGCGCGCAACTCGGCCCGGGCCACCGAGTCGGGTACGAAACGGTCGGTGTCGACCCCGGGCGGCAGGTGCTCGAGCGCCGCGCGGGCACCGAACGCCGAGGCGAACCTGCCGCGGGTGTAACGGCTGATGAACGTCACGACGTCGGCGTCGTCCCCGATACGGCGCAGGGCCGAACGTGCCACGGGCAGCATCGACCAGCCGACCTCGTGGCCGTGGGTGCTGGCCACGATCCGTCTGGCTCCGGCGCGCCGGGCCAGCGGGCCCAGTAGCGCCAGCGGCGCCGCCGCCCCGAACCACACTGTCTCGATGTCGTTCTCGGCGATCAACCGCTGCATCCGGCGCGCCACGGTCGGCTCCGGCACCATCAGGGTGGTGGGGTGCCGCACCACGCGGTACCCGGCTGCCGCGGCCTGGTCATCGAAATCCGCGGCACCCTTCCATTTCGGTGCGTACACAGTCAGCTCATGGGAGCGGTCACGCACCAGCTCACCGACGAACGCCTCCAGGTACGACTGGATGCCGCCGCGACGCGGCGGAAAGTCGTTGGTGACCAACAAAACCCGCGTCATCGCTGTTGACTACCCATCTGTGGCTCGTCTGCTCCCCATCGGCGCAAGGCTATCCGGTCAGCCAGCGACGCCAACCGGCGACCACGGCGTCGAGGTCGGCGCCCAATGCCTCGCGGACCGCGGTGGGCACATCGGGATGACCGGATCCACATGCCCGCAGGTACAGCTCACGCAGCGTCGGTGCGCCGTACGCGTCGGCAACGTAGCGGCTGAACCACCACGCCCGGTCGTACGCCAGACTGCGGGCCGCCCCGGGAGTGTCAAGGTCGGAATCGGTGGGCAGCTGGGCCAGCGCCTCGGCCTGCGCCGCACCCGGCACCGCCGTGTGCGGGCGGCCCACATAGTCGGCCACGCCCTCGGTCAACCAGCGCGGCGCGTCGGCCGCCGTCGCCGACCGGGCCGCGTAATGGAACAGCTCGTGGCGCAACACGATTCGCAGCGCCGCAGGACTCATGCCGGCAGCGCCGGGAGCGAACATGATCCGCTGCGCGGTGGTGGTCGCCGCGATGTCGGCGGCCCCACCGGCCAGCACGCTGAACTGCTGATCGGAGCCCGCGACCGCGATCTCGATATCCGGCCGCCAATCGGGTCCCCAAAATGCGGTGACCGCGGCGGCCGCGGCAGGAAGTTCGGCGGCCAGCCGCTGCAGCAGGGCCGAGGACTGCGCACCGCCGAGGGCGATGAGCCGGGCGGTGCGTCCGTCCGGTAACACCAGCGAGGTGACGGGGTCAGGTCGCGGCGCCGTGGAGACGACGGGAGCGTTCGGGGGCGCGGCAGAGGGCGGCGGCGAGGGAAACCGGGACAGCAACATCGTCGCCACTGCCAGTTCGCCCAGCAGCACCGCCCACAGCAGCCGGCTGCGGGTGCTCAGGGTGAAACCGGCTCCGCTATGAGGACGCTCAGTACCGGCGAACGTTGTAGATCGGCGCATTGTTGACCGGCGCAACCCGAACCGGGGTGCCGTAGGTCGACGCGTGCACCATCATCCCGTCGCCGATGTAGATGCCCACATGGGAGGCATCGGAGTAATAGGTCACGACGTCGCCCGGTTGCATCGAGTCAGACGACACCGGCTGACCGCCGCGAGCCATGGCCTGGCTCGAATGTGGCAGAGAGATGCCGGCGTGCTGGAACGCCCACATCACCAAACCCGAACAGTCGAAGGAGCTCGGTCCTGCCGCGCCCCACGAGTAGGGCGAGCCGATGCGGCTCAGCGCCGCCTGGATGACGGTCCCGGAGTGACCGCTGCCCGCATCAGGGAGGGCTCCCTCAGGCGGGGCGACGTCGCCGGGCGGGATGCCGTTCGGCGGATCGGCCAACACGGCGGGATCCTGGGCCGGCGGCAATGCCTCGGGTGCGGGCACCGGCGGCGCAGGCGGCAGGGCCGTCATCGCTTCCCGCTGGGCCGGGCTCAGTGCCTGGTACTGCGACTTGACGATCGCGATCTGCACCTGCAGCTGACTTTGCTTGGATTGCAGTTCGGCGCGCACTGCGGCGGCCTGCTCGGCGGCGGTCTTGGCGTCGGCGGCCGATTGAGCCGATTCCTGCTCGGCCCGAGCGGCCTTCTCACCCACCGAGTGGAAGTTCTTCATCTGCGCCGACATCTCGGTGGCCATCACCCGCTGCACCGCGAGTTGCTCGATCAGCTGCTGCGGTGAGCCCGCGGTCAGGATCGCGTCCACACCCGAGGTGCGGCCACCCATGTACTGGGCTGCAGCTACCTTGTTGACGGACATCTGAAAGGTTGCCAGCTGCGACTTGGCCGCATCCACCGCTGCGGCGTCGTCAGCATGCTTCTTTTCCGCATTCTCCTGTGCCGCAAGCTTGTTGTTGAGGTCAAGCTGCGCGGAGTGCATCGCCTCCGTCGTCTGCTCAGCCTGCCGCGACAGCTCATTGAGCTTTGCCATGGCATCGTCGGCAGGGTCGGCGTGCGAACCAGCGGCCAGGATTCCGGATAACAAAGTCAAGCCCGCTATTGCACCTGCAATGGGTCGCTTGACACGACTTGTGGGCCGGTGCGCGCGCTCGTGCCTCAAGTTTTTGTCCTCACAACTGGCGATGGCGAGCCGCCTCGAACTGCTCTTAGGTCTCAGATAGGTTACGAAACGGCATCGGGCTTGTCCAACAGAAGGTGCAAATTTAACAGCCCGCGCGGAATATTTTCCTGTGCCCGCAGCGTCGCGTGTCGTCAGGCGACTCCGGATCTGCCGCTGCGGTGAATCGGGACGAGTCGTAGCCGCGGCGCAAGGCCCACGTCAGCGAGTACTTCCAAGGCCTGACGCTCGTCGTTCAGCAAAGTCTCGGGGACTCCGAGCAACACACTTACGACGCAGTCCTGACATCCGGGCCCGCGTACCGCGCAATCGTCGCAGTCGATGGTCACGCTGCCGGTGTCCGGCTCGTCAGGGCAAGGTTCGTCGGCCCAGGACCAGTTGTCCTGCCGCACTCCGCTCATCTTGACCGTCCTCTCGTTCGGTGTATTGCGCGCACCGTATCGCCGTGCACCGACAAGGAGCGGAGCGGATTGGAGCGAGAGGCCCGACAAGGAGCGGAGCGGATTGGAGCGAGAGGCCCGACAAGGAGCGGAGCGGATTGGAGCGAGAAGGCTCGACAAGCCCGGGCGTGGCGACCGCGAGCTTGTCGGGGTTTGTCGGGGGCAGTGCCTACCGTCATCGCCATGGGCCAGCGCACTATCGCCGAAGCCGAGCAGCTGGCCTTCAGCTTGGGCGCCGCCGTCGACGACGACGTCGCCCTGTCCCTGGCCGACACCACCTTCGTGGTGGTCGACCTGGAGACCACCGGTGGGCGGGCCACCCCGAAGGCACCGGGCGGCGCCTACGACGCCATCACGGAGATCGGCGCGGTGAAGATCCGCGGCGGCGAGGTGCTGGGCGAGTTGGCCACCCTCGTCGATCCCGGCCGCTCCATCCCGCCGCAGATCGTCGAGCTCACCGGGATCACCACGGCGATGGTCCGCGACGCACCGCGCATCGACTCGGTGCTGCCGGCATTCCTGGAATTCTCGCGGGGCGCGGTGCTCGTCGCGCACAACGCCGGGTTCGACATCGGGTTCCTGCGGGCCGCGGCCCGGCGGGCGGAGCTCGATTGGCCGCGGCCCCCGGTGCTGTGCACGGTCAAGCTGGCCCGCCGGGTATTGACCCGGGACGAGGCGCCCAGCGTGAAGCTCTCGGCGCTGGCTCGCTTGTTCGGTGCGTCCACCACCCCCACCCACCGTGCCCTCGACGACGCCCGCGCCACCGTCGATGTCCTGCACGGCCTCATCGAGCGGGTCGGCAACCAGGGCATCCACACGTTCGCCGATCTCAAGAACTATCTGCCCGACGTCACCCCGGCCCAGCGGCGCAACCGCTCACTGGCCGACCGGCTGCCCAACCGGCCCGGCGTGTACCTGTTCCGCGGCCCGTCGGACGAAGTGCTGTACGTGGGCACGGCGGTCGATCTCCGGCGGCGGGTCCGCCAGTACTTCACCGGTGCGGACCCGCGGACCCGGATGAAGGAGATGGCCTCGCTGGCGTGCGCCGTCGACCACGTCGAGTGCGCCCACGATCTTGAGGCCGGAGTCCGCGAGCTGCGTTTGCTCGCGGCGCACGCGCCGCCGTACAACCGGCGCTCCAAGTTCCCGCAGCGATGGTGGTGGGTGGCGCTCACCGACGAGGCCTTCCCGCGGTTGTCCGCCGTCCGAAATCCGGGGTGCCGCACCGCTTTCGGGCCGTTCTCGGCCCGATCGGACGCCGTGCAGTCGGCTGCCCTGCTGGCCCGGTTCACCGGGCTGCGCACGTGCACACCCCGTTTCGGCGCACGAGGCACCCACCACTGCCCCGAGGTCGAACTGTCGCCATGCCCGGCCGCACAGGACGTCACCGCCGCCCAATACTCGGCGGCGGTACAACGGGCCACCGCGCTGATCGACGGCGCCGATCACAGCGCGCTGGCGGCGGCGCTGGCCCATATCGGCGAGGTGGCGGCCGCCCGCCGGTACGAGACCGCCGCACGATTGCGCGATCACGCCTCGGTGGCCATCGAGGCGCTGTGGCGGGGGCAACGGTTGCGCGCCCTGGCCGAACTGCCCGAACTCGTGGCGGCACGCGGCGACGGTGCCGGCGGCTGGCATTTCGCGGTGATCCGCCACGGCCAACTGGCCGGCGCGGGCACCGCCCGCCGCGGTGTGCCGCCGATGCCGGTGGTCGACGCGATCTGCGCGGCAGCACAGGTGATCCTGCCCACCGCAACACCATTGGGTGGCGCACTGGTGGAGGAGACTGCGCTGATCGCCCGCTGGCTGGCCGCACCGGGCGTGCGCATCGTGCGGACCGATTGCGGCTATGCGACACCGATCGGGGCCGCGGGTCGATACGCCGAGTGGGCGGCCACCGCGCGCTCGGCCCGTTTGGCCGCGGCCCAGCAGCAGAACTCAGAACTGCAGGCTGAACCGCACCCAACGCGCGAGCAGTTGTTCGGCCGCGCCCGAGTCGATGGCCTCGGCGGCCCGGGCCAGCCCGGCCTCCCACGCAGGCACCCACTTGGCGTCGCTGGCTAGCCCGGCATGGGCCACCATCGCGCCCGCCGCGTTGAGCACCACCGCGTCGCGCACCGGCCCTTTGACCCCGCCCAGCACGGCGCGCGCCGATGCCGCGTTGGCCGTCGCATCGCCGCCGACCAACTCACTGATGTCGGCGCGCTTGAAGCCGAAGGCCGCGGGGTCGAACTTCAGCCGTTCTACCGTGCCTGCCTGCACGCGCCAGATGGTGCTGGTGGTCGTGGTGGTGAGCTCGTCGAGGCCGTCGTCGCCGTGCACGACCAACACACTGGACCCGCGGGCGGCGTACACGCCGGCCATCACCTCGGCCAGCTCGTCGAACGCACACCCGATCAAGCCGGCCCGGGGCGCGGCCGGATTGGTCAGTGGCCCAAGCAGGTTGAAGACCGTGGGAACCCCGATCTCCCGGCGCACCACCGAGGCGTGCCGATATGACGGGTGGAATTGGGGCGCGAAGGCGAACCCGATCCCGACCTCGGCGACACTGCGGGCCACCTCGTCGGGGCCCAGGTCAATCCGCACGCCGAGTGCCTCCAGCGTGTCGGCACCGCCCGACAGCGACGACGCCGCCCGGTTGCCGTGCTTGATCACCGGAACGCCGCAGGCCGCGACCACGATGGCCGCCATGGTCGACAGGTTCACCGTGTTGGCTCCGTCGCCGCCCGTACCGACGATGTCGACCGTCTCGTGACCGATCTGATCGGTGGGAACGCGGCGGGCGTGCGACAGCATGATGTCGGCCAACTCCCCGACCTCGGTCGAGGTCGGACGCTTCATCTTCATCGCCACGGCGAAGCCGGCGATCTGGGCCGGGGTCGCCGCGCCGGTCATGATCTGGTCCATGGCCCAACCCGCATAACCGTTGGGCAGGCTCTGCTCAGTGGTCAAGCGCCCCAGGATGAGCGGCCATGTCGGCGCCGCGACAGAGCCGGACGCAGATGGGGAACGCGGAGAAGATGCGGGAGCCACCGCCGAATGCTATCTCTGCGCGACTTCGCGCCCCGGGCCGCGCCACCCAAAGGCGACACGTTTGAGATCAATTGCTCGACCCGGGTGGAGTTCGACAACTACAAAGCGTCATACTTGCGGATGTGACGAGCGCTGTAGGTACCTCGGGAACGGCAATCACGTCGCGCGTTCATTCGCTGAACAGACCGAACATGGTCAGTGTTGGCACCATCGTGTGGCTTTCCAGTGAGCTGATGTTCTTTGCTGGACTCTTCGCGATGTATTTCACCGCGCGCGCGCAAGCCGGTGGCGACTGGCCGCCCGAGCCGACCGAACTCAATTTGGCCCTTGCTGTTCCGGTGACGCTGGTTCTCATCGCGTCATCCTTCACCTGCCAGATGGGCGTGTTCGCCGCCGAGCGCGGCGACGTGTTCGGGCTGCGCCGGTGGTATGTGATCACGTTCCTGATGGGCCTGTTCTTCGTATTGGGCCAGGGATACGAGTACATCCACCTGGTGGAGCACGGCACCACCATCCCGGGCAGTGCCTATGGATCGGTCTTCTATCTGGCGACCGGTTTCCACGGCCTGCACGTGATCGGCGGACTTGTCGCGTTCATCTTGCTGCTGGCCCGCACCAAGATGAGTAAGTTCACGCCCGCGCAGGCCACCGCGGCGATCGTCGTCTCGTACTACTGGCACTTCGTCGACATCGTCTGGATTGCGCTGTTCGCCACCATCTACTTCGTCCGATGATCGGCTCGCCGATGCGTCCGATGATTGGCCGGCCGATGATCGACTCGATGAGAAGGGGTTCGATGACCAGCAAGTCGCGCCGACGACTGCGCCGACGACTGTCAGCAGGTCTACTGCTGCTGGTCGGCCTGTCGGTCGCAGGTGGTGTTGCGGCCACGCTGACACCCACGCCACAGGTCGCAGTCGCCGACGAATCGCAGTCGGCGCTGCTGCGCACCGGTAAGCAACTGTTCGAGACGTCGTGCGTTTCGTGCCACGGCGCCAACCTGCAGGGTGTGCCCGACCGTGGGCCCAGCCTGATCGGCACCGGCGAGGCCGCGGTGTACTTCCAGGTGTCGACCGGTCGCATGCCCGCAATGCGTGGTGAGGCCCAGGCACCGGCCAAGCCGGAGCACTTCGACGAGAACCAGATCGACGCGCTCGGCGCGTTCGTTCAGGCCAACGGCGGCGGCCCGACGGTGATCCGCGACGAGCACGGCGGCGTGGCCCAGGAGTCGCTGATCGGATCCGATGTGGCCCGCGGCGCGGACCTGTTCCGGCTGAACTGCGCGTCCTGCCACAACTTCACCGGCAAGGGCGGCGCGTTGTCGTCCGGTAAGTACGCACCGGACCTCGGCGACACCGAGCCGGCCCAGATCTACACCGCGATGCAGACCGGGCCGCAGAACATGCCCAAGTTCTCCGACCGGCAGCTGTCGCCGGAAGAGAAGCGCGACATCGTCGCCTATGTCCGCGAGTCGGCTCAGACGCCCAGCTACGGCGGCTACGGACTCGGCGGCTTCGGGCCCGCGCCCGAGGGCATGGCGATGTGGATTATCGGAATGGTCGCCGCTATCGGCGTGGCAATGTGGATCGGGGCGCGCGCATGAGCCAGAACGGCCCAGACATGAAGGGCACCGACACTCCCGGACAGACCGGTGAACCCGGCCAGCCCAGCGATGCGCAGCTGGCCGAGATGTCGCGCGAGGAGCTCGTCGAGCTCGGCGGCAAGATCGACGGCGTCGAGACCATCTTCAAGGAGCCTCGCTGGCCGGTCCCCGGCACCAAGGCCGAGAAGCGGACCGAGCGGCTGGTCGCGTACTGGCTTCTGCTCGGCGGGCTCTCGGGCCTGGCGCTGCTGCTGGTCTTCCTGTTCTGGCCGTGGGAGTACCAGCCCTTCGGTTCTGAAGGTGAGTTCCTCTACTCGCTGGCGACCCCGCTCTACGGCCTGACCTTCGGCCTGTCGATCCTGGCGATCGGCATCGGCGCGGTGCTGTTCCAGAAGAAGTTCATCCCCGAGGAGATCTCGGTCCAGGACCGCCACGACGGGCGCTCCCCCGAGTTGCACCGCAAGACCATCGCGGCCAATCTGACCGATGCGCTGGAAGGCTCGACGGTCAAGCGCCGCAAGCTGATCGGCTTGTCGCTGGGCATCGGCCTCGGCGCGTTCGGTGCGGGCACCCTGGTCGCCTTCATCGGCGGGTTGATCAAGAACCCGTGGAAGCCCGTGGTTCCCACCGCCGAAGGCAAGAAGGCCGAATTGTGGACCTCGGGGTGGACGCCCCGGTTCCACGGCGAGACCATCTACCTGGCTCGTGCGACCGGTCGGCCCGGCTCGTCACCGTTCGTGAAGATGCGGCCCGAGGATCTCGACGCCGGTGGCATGGAGACGGTCTTCCCCTGGCGGGAGTCCGACGGCGACGGCACCACCGTCGAGTCCGAGCACCACCTGACCCAGATCGCCATGGGTGTCCGTAACCCGGTCATGTTGATCCGCATCAAGCCGGCCGACATGCCCCGTGTGGTCAAGCGGAAGGGCCAGGAGAGCTTCAACTTCGGTGAGCTGTTCGCCTACACCAAGGTCTGCTCGCACCTGGGCTGCCCCTCGTCGCTGTACGAGCAGCAGACCTACCGCATCCTTTGCCCGTGCCACCAGTCGCAGTTCGACGCGTTGCACTTCGCAAAGCCCGTATTCGGTCCGGCTGCGCGCGCGTTGGCGCAGCTGCCTATTACCATCGATAAAGACGGCTACCTGGTCGCCAACGGCGATTTCGTAGAGCCCGTCGGACCGGCATTCTGGGAGCGCAAATCATGAGCCCTGACCTTGCCAAGATCGCAGCCGCGCAAGGCGATGCGATCGATTCCCGCTACCACCCCTCGGCCGCGGTACGTCGCCAGCTGAACAAGGTGTTCCCCACCCACTGGTCCTTCCTGCTGGGTGAGATCGCGCTGTACAGCTTCATCGTGCTGCTGATCACCGGTGTCTGGCTGACGCTGTTCTTCGATCCGTCGATGGCACACGTCACCTACGACGGCGTATACCAGCCACTTCGCGGTGTGCAGATGTCGCGGGCCTACGAGTCCGCGCTCGACATCAGCTTCGAGGTCCGCGGCGGTTTGTTCGTCCGCCAGATTCACCACTGGGCGGCACTGATGTTCGCCGCGTCGATCATGGTGCACATGGCGCGCATCTTCTTCACCGGTGCGTTCCGCCGCCCGCGCGAGGCCAACTGGGTGATCGGCTCGCTGCTGCTCATCCTGGCGATGTTCGAGGGTTACTTCGGCTACTCGCTGCCCGACGACCTGCTGTCCGGTATCGGCCTGCGCGCCGCGCTGTCCTCGATCACCCTGGGCATGCCGATCATCGGCACGTGGCTGCACTGGGCGCTGTTCGGTGGGGACTTCCCCGGCGAGATCCTGATCCCGCGCCTGTACGCACTGCACATCTTGCTGCTCCCCGGCATCATCCTGGCCCTCATCGGCGCACACATGGCGCTGGTGTGGTTCCAGAAGCACACCCAGTTCCCCGGCCCCGGCCGCACCGAGCACAACGTGGTCGGCGTGCGCGTCATGCCGGTGTTCGCGGTCAAGTCGGGCGCGTTCTTCGCGATGATCACCGGTGTGCTCGGTCTGATGGGCGGTCTGCTGACCATCAACCCGATCTGGACTCTGGGTCCCTACAAGCCGTCGCAGATCTCGGCGGGCAGCCAGCCCGACTTCTACATGATGTGGACCGAAGGCCTGGCGCGTATCTGGCCGGCCTGGGAGTTCTACCCCTTCGGCCACACCATCCCCGCGGTGGTCTGGGTGGCGTTGATCATGGGCGGCGTCTTCGGCCTGCTGATCGCCTACCCGTTCATCGAGAAGAAGGTGACCGGCGACGACGCCCACCACAACCTGCTGCAGCGTCCGCGTGACGCACCGGTGCGTACCGCGATCGGTGCCATGGCGATCGCGTTCTACATGGTGTTGACGCTTGCCGCGATGAACGACATCATCGCGCTCAAGTTCCACATCTCGCTGAACGCGACCACGTGGATCGGCCGTATCGGCATGGTGGTGCTGCCCGGCATCGTGTACTTCATCGCGTACCGGTGGGCAATCTCGTTGCAGCGCAGCGACCGTGCGGTTCTGGAGCACGGCATCGAGACGGGCATCATCAAGCGCCTGCCGCACGGTGCCTACGTCGAGCTGCACCAGCCGTTGGGACCGGTCGACGACCATGGTCACCCGATCCCGCTGGAGTACCAGGGTGCCGCACTGCCCAAGCGCATGAACAAGCTCGGTTCGGGCGGCGCACCGGGCACCGGCAGCTTCCTGTTCGCCGATCCGGCGGTCGAGCACGATGCGCTCACCGAGGCCGCACACGCCTCCGAGCACAAGGCGCTGACCGCGCTCAAGGAACAGCAGGATCGAAATGGCAACGGGGAGACCAACGGTCACCACTGACCACTCCCCTGCCCTACCTGACGGCCCCGCCGTCGCGCTCAGACAATGGCCGCAACCTCACCGCGAGGTTGCGGCCATTGTCTTTGTGTGGCAGGTACGGAACTTCGACCAGTGTTGGCTTGTGTTCGAGATGAGCGCGGAATCTCGAACACAAGCCAACATTCGTCAGTCGGGAGCGCAGACTGAATCAATCAGTGTGCACAGTTCGGGTGAGCCACTCGCTGTCCCCGCACCGCCATCTGAACTGCACGACGACGTCTGGGCGAAGAAGACCAGCAAGCGCGACTACCCGTATAGCCGTAGGACGGGACGCTCGCGGACCAGAAGAGTCAGGCGGACAAGGAGTCCAGCCGGCGCAATGCGACGATCAGCAGCGCGACGAGGGCGGCAACGATGGCGCCGGTCAGGCCGTAGAGGCACCAGGCCGCCACATTGCTTCCAGTGGCCATGAGATAGGTGGCCAGCCCGGTTACGGCGGTCCCCGCGCCGACGGCGCAGACGACCGCCAGGGTGAACCGGAGCCACACGGCCTCCACTGCTGCGGTGCTGGTACCGCTGCCCGCGGTGTAACGGCTCATCGCGACCGGAGCGGCACGGTAGCTGCCGGAAATCGGGCGCGGTGAGCGGGCCGGCGGCTGAGGCCGGCGTCCGGGCTGCTGACGGTTGTCGGCCTGCGCCCGGGCCCGCAGCAGCAGCGGCACGGCCCCGGCGATGACCACCACGGACAGGCCGATCACGGTGTAGAGCACCCACGGAGTGTCAGCGCTCTCGCCGCCCTGTGGATGGCTGCGGCCAAGGTCCACCAGGGCGACGACGGCGGCCACCCCGGCCCCGAGCGCAGCCAGCCACACGGCGGCGCAGGCTCCCAGCAGTACCCGGTCGGTGGTGTCGAGTTCGCCGATCGGTCCGGACATCAGCAGGCAGTCTGTGCGGAGTTGTTGGCGTTCGAGGACAGCACGGTCCCGTCGCTGGCCGTGATCGAGCAGTTCAGCCTGCTGACCAGGAACAAGCTGGACGCCTCGACCGAGCCCACGTCCGAGTTGGAGATGGGCGTCATCGTGAAGGTCCACGGGATGTACACATTGCGCAGGGTGCGGCGGTTTCCGTTCCCGTCGACGTAGGTGATGGTGATGATGTCACCCGGCGCCTTGGTGCCCGTCACCGAATAGGTGACTTGCCGGGGACCGGCATGCGTCGTTGTGGTCGTCGGCGGCGCCGTCGTGCCGCTCGGCGGGGGCGGGGGCGCCTCGCTGGCCGGCGGGGGCGGTGGCGGCTCGGTGACGGTGACGGTCTCCGGGGGCGGTGGAGGCGGCAACTCCTCCGACGTGGGCGGAGGCGGAGGCGGCGGTGCCGGCGGAGTCGTCGTGGTGATCTCGTCCTGCACGGGCGGTGCCGATGTGGTGGTGCTCGGCTGCGGGGTCGCCAGGTTGGCCGTGTCGTCGTCCCGGGTGACCAGGACGGCCACCGAAGCCACCAGGGCGACCGCCGCGATGATGGCCGTGACGCCGACCACCCACGGCCAGCGCGGTGGCGGGGCGGCGTCGACGAGTTCGGTCGCCGGGTCGTAGTCGTCGTAGTCGTAGAGCGCCACGTCGGCAGGCACGTACGGCCCGCTGGTGAACTGCTCCGACTCCGGCGCGGAGTACGCCTGTGAGTAGAAGTCTGTGTCGCCGCCATCCGCATCGGCGCCGGCTACCTGCGTCGGCTCCTCAGGTGCGGAGTGTTTTCCGGGTTGATCCGGCAAATCAGAACCGGAGGCACCCGGTTCCGGGGGATTCGGCCCGCTCATCTACGCCTATCCTTCTCGACAACTTCACTGCCACGCGGAGCGAACGAGACCTTCGCTGATGACAGTGCCCCGGCAACATTACCGAACGAGGTGATCGCGGCGAGTCCGGCGTTGCCGGTGGCTGATGAAGTGACGCTCCGATTGTGACCTTGTGCGAGGTCACAATCGGGACGTCAGGACGGGTCAGTGCTTCTCAGGACCCCAGTAGTACTCGAAGACCAGGCCGCTGACGGCCATCAGCACGAAGCAGACGCCGGCCACGATCAGCCAGGGAAGCCACAGGGCGGCACCCACGGCAGCGACAGAGAAGGACAGCGCGATCAGGATCGGCCACCAGCTGTGCGGCGAGTAGAAGCCGAGTTCCCCTGCGCCGTCGCTGATCTCGGCGTCTTCGTAGTCCTCGGGGCGGGTGTCGAGACGACGCGCCACGAACCGGAAGAACGTACCGGTGATCAGGGTCAGGCCGGTGGTGAGCACGAGCGCGGTGGTACCGGCCCACTCGACGCCACCGGTGGCGAACATGGCCGTCAAGACGCCGTACACCACCGCCGACAAGGCGAAGAACGCCGTGAGGATCTCGAACAGTCGAGCTTCAATATGCATTGTGTGTAGCCCCTACTTGCTCGCCTGCGGTGCCTGCTCACCGCGCCGGGTGTCGAACGGGTGCGTGGTGATGGCCAGCGGCTCCTGGTTGATGGCCGCCAACGCCTGGGCGTTGGTCTTGCCGGCGTTGCGCTGGTCGATGTAGGCCTTGAAGTCATTGGGTTCGACGACCCGGACCTCGAAGTTCATCATCGAGTGGTAGGTGCCGCACATCTCGGTGCAGCGGCCGACGAACGCGCCGGTCTGCTCGATCTTGCTGACCTGGAAAATGTGGTCCGAGTGGTTGGCCACCGGATCCGGCATCACGTCGCGCTTGAAGAGGAACTCGGGCACCCAGAATCCGTGGATCACGTCCGCGGAGTTCAGCTGGAACTCGATGCGCTTGCCTGCCGGGAGCACCAGCACCGGGATCTCGGTGGAGCTGCCCAGGGTCTCGATCTTGTCGAAGTTCAGGTAGGTGCGGTCCTCGGGGTTGATGCCGTGCACCGCGCCGACGCGCTCCTTGCCGTGCGCGTCCTTGCCCTCGGGCTTCGACGTCATCGCGGACTTGCGCGCTTCGTCGGCACCGTCGTAATCGAATGAGCCGTCGGCATAGTCGATCTTCTGGTAGCCGAACTTCCAGTTCCACTGGAAGGCGGTCACGTCGATGACGACCTCAGGGTTGGGGTCCTTGTGCAGCATCCGCTCCTGGACCACCACGGTGAAGTAGAACAGCACCGAGATGATGAGGAACGGGACGACCGTCAGCACCAGCTCCAGCGGCATGTTGTAGCCGAACTGGCGCGGCAGCTCCGTGTCGCCCTTCTTCTTCCGGTGGAAGGCGCTCGACCAGAAGATCAGGGCCCACACGATGGCGCCGACCACGAAGGAGGCGATCACCGAGCCGATCCACAGCTCTCGGTTGAGTTTGCCCTCCGGGGTGATGCCGGTCGGCCAGCCGAGCGCGAGTGCGTCCTGCCAGCTGCAGCCGCTCAGCAAGAATGCTGAGCCTCCCAGGACAATGGTCAACAACGCCGCTCGGGCCACCGTCTTAAGCCCGCGAGGTGTCACGTTGGCGCCTCCTAGATCGGTATTTCGCGACCGCGACCGGTCGTTGTTTTGCGAATACTACGCAGCGTAGACCACGCCGGTCCACGGGAGCGAAGCGACTCGGGAATGGGGTCCCGACGGCGACCCGGTGACCGGCGCGACGTCTCGGGTGGTGGTCTCGGGACCCGCCGGATCAGACATACTGACGCGGTGTGCGGACTGCTCGCGTTGGTAACTGCCCCTACCGAGACCAACCCCGAAACCACCCGGGGTGACCTCTCCCCCGAAGCCGAATCGCGGCTGGTCGACGCGGTGGCGAACGCTTCCCACCTGATGCGTCACCGGGGCCCCGATGAGCCCGGCACCTGGGCTGACGGGGACGGGCACGACGGCACCGTGGTCCTCGGCTTCAACCGGCTGTCGATCATCGACATCGCGCACAGCCATCAGCCGCTGCGATGGGGACCGGCCGAAGCACCGGACCGATACGTGCTCGTGTTCAACGGCGAGATCTACAACTATCTGGAACTGCGGGACGCGCTGCGGTCCGAACATGGTGCGGTATTTCACACCGACGGCGACGGCGAGGCCATCGTCGCGGCCTACCACTACTGGGGCACCGAGGCGCTGAATCGCCTCCGCGGCATGTTCGCTTTCGCGTTGTGGGACACGGTCGAGCGCGAGATGTTCTGCGCCAGGGATCCTTTCGGCATCAAGCCGCTGTTCATGGCGACCGGACCGGGCGGCACAGCAGTGGGCAGCGAGAAGAAGTGCCTGCTCGGCCTGGCCGAGGACGCCGATCTGGCGCTGGGTTTCGACCTCACCATCGACGAGCGTGCCGTGCAGCACTACACGGTGCTGCAGTACGTGCCCGAGCCAGAGACGCTGCACCGGGGCATCCGCCGGCTGGAGTCGGGCAGCTACGCGCGGTTCAAACCCGGCGGCCGCCCCGAGGTGACGCGCTACTTCGTCCCGAAGTTCAACGCGGTGCCGTTCGCCAAGGGTGCCGAGCAGTCCCGCTACGACGAGATCACCGCCGCGCTCGAAGATTCGGTGGCCAAGCACATGCGCGCCGATGTGACGGTCGGCGCGTTCCTGTCCGGGGGTATCGACTCGACGGCCATCGCGGCGCTGGCGATGCGTCACAATCCGCGGTTGATCACGTTCACCACCGGCTTCGAACGGGAAGGATTCTCCGAGGTCGACGTGGCCGTCGCCTCGGCCGAGGCCATCGGCGCCCGGCACGTCGCCAAGGTGGTGAGTGCGGCCGAGTTCGTCGAGGCGCTGCCCGAGATCGTCTGGTACCTGGACGAGCCGGTGGCCGACCCGGCTCTGGTGCCGTTGTTCTTCATCGCCCGTGAGGCACGCAAACACGTCAAGGTGGTGCTGTCCGGCGAGGGCGCCGACGAGCTGTTCGGCGGCTACACGATCTACCGGGAACCGTTGTCGCTGCGGCCGTTCGACTATCTGCCGCGGCCGGTGCGTAAGTCGCTGGGAAAGGCGTCGAAGCCGTTGCCGGAGGGCATGCGGGGCAAGAGCCTGCTGCATCGCGGCTCGCTGACTCTCGAGGAGCGCTACTACGGCAATGCCCGCAGCTTCTCCGACGACCAGTTGCGCGCGGTGCTACCCGGCTTCCGCCCGGGCTGGACGCACACCGACGTCACCGCCCCGGTGTACGCGGCATCTCAGGGCTGGGATCCGGTGGCGCGCATGCAACACATCGACCTGTTCACCTGGCTGCGCGGCGACATCCTGGTCAAGGCCGACAAGATGACGATGGCCAACTCACTGGAATTGCGGGTGCCATTCCTGGACCCGGAGGTTTTCGCGGTGGCCTCACGGCTGCCGGTCGATCAGAAGATCACCCGGTCCACCACGAAGTACGCGTTGCGCCGGGCGCTGGAGCCCGTCGTCCCCGCCCACGTGCTTAACCGGCCGAAGCTGGGCTTCCCGGTGCCGATCCGGCATTGGCTGCGGGCCGGTGAGCTGATGGACTGGGCCTACGCCATGACGGCGACGTCGCAGGCGGGCGCGTATGTCGATCTGGCAGCGGTTCGCACCATGCTCGACGAGCACCGCAACGGCGTCAGCGATCACAGCCGCCGGCTGTGGACGGTCCTGATCTTCATGCTGTGGCATGCGATCTTCGTGGAGCACAGCGTGACGCCGCAGATCTCCGAACCGCACTACCCGGTGCAGCTCTAGGCCCGAGCAGACGCGAAATCCCCCTATTTCCGTGGAAATAGGGGGATTTCGCGTCTGCTCGCCGGGCTAGCCGGCCAGGGCCTTGCCGATCTCGGCACCCGCCTCGGCGCCGTAGGCGTCGGACAGGCGCTGCACGGCCTCGGCCGCGTCCCAGGTCCATTCCTGTGGACCCGTCGCCTCCAGGACGAGCACCGCGACCAGTGAGGCCAGTTGAGCCGAGCGCTCCAGGTTCAATCCGGCGCTGCGTCCGGTGAGGAAGCCGGCCCGGAATGCGTCGCCGATGCCGGTGGGGTCGGCCTGATGCTTCTCGGGCACGACGTCGACGTGGACGAAGGTGCCGTCCGAGCTGACCAGGTCGACACCCTTGGCGCCCAGGGTGGTGACGCGCATGTCGATCTGGCTCATCACCTGGGCCTCGCTCCAGCCCGACTTCTGCAGCAGCAGATCCCACTCGTAGTCGTTGGTGAACAGGTAGGCGGCACCGTTGATGAGCTTGCGGATCTCCTCACCAGAGAGCCGGGCCAGCTGCTGGGAGGGGTCGGCGGCGAAGGCCAGGCCGAGCTCCCGGCATTCCTCGGTGTGCAGGAACATCGCCTCGGGGTCGTTGGCGCCGATGATCACCAGCTCCGGCTTGCCCACCCGGGCCACGAGGTCGGCCAGGGAAATGTTGCGTGCCTCCGACATGGCACCGGGATAGAACGAGGCGATCTGGGCCATGTCCTCGTCGGTGGTGCAGACGAAGCGTGCGGTGTAGGCGCTCTCGGAGATCAGCACGTTGCCGCAGTCGACGTTGGCGCCCTCCAACCAGGAGCGGTACTCGGCGAAATCCTGACCCGCGGCGCCCACCAGCGCGACGTCACCACCGAGGGTGCCGATCGCGAAAGCCATGTTGCCCGCCACGCCCCCGCGGTGGATCACCAGATCGTCGACCAGGAAGCTCAGCGACACCTTCTGGAGGTGGTCGGCCAGCAGTTGCTCGGAGAATTTGCCCGGGAACCGCATCAGGTGGTCGGTCGCGATGGATCCGGTAACTGCGATGGTCACGTGGTGTCACCCCTCATTTCGTTAAGTCGGCTACATAACAGTACCCGCGCGGACTGTCAGCGGTCTGCGCGCACAGTCGCACATCGCGGGTTGCGCTAACCTGCGTATAACCGTATTCCCGGTCACCGTAGACGGCTGACCGACCTCCAGATCACGCGGGGAGCGCCAATTAATGACTGGTTCTTACCAGTACCCCGAGCAGACTCCGCCTCAGCAATATCCCGAGCAGGTGTCGCACACGCCGTCCGCGTATCCCGGGACGCTTCCGCCCCCGGTGCCGTACCCGACACGGCGGCGCTGGCCGAAGATCCTGGCGGGCGTGCTGGTGGTGGCGGCGCTCGCGGGTGTGTTGACCGCGGTGCTGGTCACCGGGCGCCGCGGTCCGTCCGCGCCAGTGGTGGTCTCCGACGCCCGCGCCCAGGCCGCGATCCAGGAATACCTCGACGCGCTGCTGGACGGGGACGGCGAAACCGTCGCACGGCACACACTGTGCGGGTTGTACGACGGGGTGAAGGACCGCCAGGCCGATCTCGCGGTGGCGGGCCTGGCCAGCGACGCGTTCCGAAAGCAGTTCAGCAAGGTCGAGGTGACGGGCATCGACGCGAATGTGCCGTGGTCCACCACGCAGGCTCAGTTGCTGTTCACCATGCGGGTCGCACCTGCCGGCGGGTCCGCACGCGGACAGCGCACCGTCGATGAGGAACAACAGGGCGTCGCACAGCTTCTGGTGAAGAGAGACGGGAAGAGCGAGCAGATTCTGGTGTGCTCGTACGTGCTGCGCACCGGCGGTCAGTACTGACCGCCGACGGTCAGCTCACGTCAGTTGAAGGAGTCGCCGCAGGCGCAGGAGCCGGTGGCGTTCGGATTGTCGATCGTGAAGCCCTGCTTCTCGATGGAGTCCACGAAGTCGATGGTGGCGCCCTGCACATACGGCGCGCTCATCCGGTCCACGACCAGCTTCACGCCGCCGAACTCGGCGGTGAGGTCGCCGTCGAGGGCACGGTCGTCGAAGAACAGGTTGTAGCGCAGGCCGGCGCAGCCACCGGGCTGAACCGCGATGCGCAGCGCGAGGTCGTCGCGACCTTCCTGGTCCAGCAGCGCCTTCGCCTTCGTCGCCGCAGCGTCGGACAGGGTCACACCGTGGGTTTCGGTGGTGGTGGCGTCCTGAACAGTCATAGCTCTCCCTAAAGCATCCCTGGGCATCACTGATGCCGGTACAGCTGAAGTACATAGGAAACGCGTGGACGTGCCCGCGCGTCTACTACCTCAACGGTACCTTGTTCGGCCGCTATTCCCGACTTATCCACAGGCCGGGGCATGTGGCCAGGCCATCTGCGGCGGGCAGTAACCTGGCTGGCGTGAAGCTGCTGGGCCGTAAGAAGGACAACGAAGGCGAACCCGCCGTGACCGACCAGGTCACGAATGCCGACGGGGGCGCCGGGTCAAGTTCTGCCGAATCGACGCCGGCAGGCGGTACGCCCTCGGCCACCGCGCCCAAGGGCAGGCCGACCCCCAAACGCAGCGAGGCCGCCAAGCGGCGCGGACCCGTCGCCCCCGCGCCGCTGACCGCCGCCGAGGCCCGGCAACGCCGCAAGGAGCTGCGCGGGCCCAAGCTGTCCAAGGAAGAGCGCAAGATCGAGCGGCTCAGCCGTCGCGCCGACATGGCCGACCGCCGCGAGAAGATGATGGCCGGCGACGAGTCCTATCTGCTGCCGCGTGACAAGGGGCCGGTGCGCCGCTATGTCCGCGACGTCGTCGACTCCCGCCGCAACGTGCTGGGCCTGTTCATGCCCGCGGCGCTGGCGATGATCTTCTTCATGCTCGCGCTGCCGTCGCTGAAGTTCCAGCAGATCCTGTCCTACGCGATGCTGATCCTGGTGGTCATCATGATGATCGACGGGTTGATCGTCGGCCGCAAGGTGAACCGCATGGTTGACGAGAAGTTCCCCGGAAACACCGAAAGCGGTTGGAAACTCGGGCTTTACGCGGCCAGCCGGGCGTCGCAGCTGCGCCGTATGCGCGCTCCGCGGCCGATGGTCAACCGCGGCGACAAGCTCTCTTGATGCCATTTCAGGCGGTCTGACGGGTGCGCACACTGGTGCTCGGCGGGATCCGCTCCGGCAAGTCCCGGTGGGCCGAGGAGGCCGTGACACGCGGTGCCGGGGACCGCGCGCCGGTGCGTTATCTGGCCACCGGCCCCGCCACCGACGGTGATCCGGCGTGGGCCGCTCGGGTCGGCGCCCACCAGGCCCGTCGCCCGGCGCACTGGCGCACTGTGGAGACGGCCGACCTGGCCACCGACCTGGGCGCTGACCCGGCCACCGCAACGCTCGTCGACGACATCGGTGGCTGGCTGACCGCGACCATGGACAGGCTCGACGCCTGGACCGGTGCCTCGGTGAGCCCTGCAGTCGACGCACTCGTGCGGGCGGTGGACGCGTTCACCGCTCCCCTGGTCCTGGTGAGCCCCGAGGTGGGGCTGACCGTGGTGCCCGCCACCGAGGCAGGACGCCGGTTCGCCGACAAGCTGGGCACGGTCAACCAGCGCCTGGCCGCGGTGTGCGATCACGTGGTGCTGGTGGTGGCGGGCCAACCGCTCACGGTGAAGGAGCCGTCATGACCGAATTCGATGCGGCCTTCCCGCCCGTCATCGCACCGGACGCGGACGTCGCGGCAGAGGCGCGGGCCCGTCAGTCCCGGCTCACCAAGCCGCCGGGCTCGCTGGGCCGGCTCGAGGAGCTCTCGATCTGGGCGGCCTCCTGCCAGGGCGTATGCCCGCCGCGGCCCCTCACCCGGGCCCGCGTGGTGGTCTTCGCCGCGGACCACGGGGTGACAGCCGCGGGGGTGTCGGCGTTCCCGTCCGCGGTGACCGGCCAGATGGTGGCCAATTTCGATGCCGGTGGCGCCGCGATCAACGTGCTGGCCGAGGTGGCCGGGGCCACCGTGCGGGTCGCCGATGTCGCCGTCGACTGCGACGAGCCGGCCTCCCCCTCGATCGGCGCCCACAAGGTGCGCCGCGGTTCGGGCAACATCGCGATCGAGGACGCCCTCAGTGCCGAGGAGGCGATGACCGCCGTCGCGGCGGGGCGCCAGATCGCCGACGACGAGGTCGACGCCGGTGCCGATCTGCTCATCGCCGGCGACATGGGGATCGGAAACACCACGGCGGCAACGACTTTGGTGGCAGCTCTGACCGGTGCCGAACCTGTCGCCGTGGTGGGCCGTGGCACCGGCATCGACGACCAGGGCTGGATGCGCAAGGCCGGCGCGGTGCGTGACGCGCTGTACCGGGCGCGCTCGGTGACCCGTCAGCCGCTGGGCCTGTTGCGCGTGTGCGGCGGCGCCGATCTGGCCGCCATGGCCGGATTCCTGGCGCAGGCAGCCGTGCGACGTACGCCGGTGCTGCTGGACGGCTTGGTCGTGACCGCCGCGGCCCTGGTGGCCGAGGAGTTCGCCCCTGGTGCGCGGGCCTGGTGGCAGGCCGGCCATCGTTCGACCGAGCCGGCCCACAGCCTGGCACTGTCGCATCTGGGACTGGAGCCGATCATCGATCTCGGCATGCGTCTGGGTGAGGGCACCGGTGCCGCGGTGGCATTGCCGATCGTGCGTGCCGCCATCGCCACCCTGGCCTCGATGGCCACCTTCGCTGAAGCCGCAGTGGCCGGACCGCCCGAATCGACATGACCTTCCCACGCGGTGGAATGTCCGCACTCGGCGGAGCCTTCGCGTTCGGCACGGTGCTGCCGATCCGTTGCTCGGCCCGGGTCGGCCGCGGCGCGCTGACGGCGCTGCCGGTGGTCGGCCTGGCGCTCGGCGCGCTAGCGGCCGCGGTGGTGGCCGGTGGCCAATGGGCGTTCGGCCCGGGCAGTGCACTACCCGGTCTGCTGGCGGTCGCCGCTCTCCTGCTGGCCACCCGCGGGCTGCACATCGACGGGTTCTGCGACACCGTCGACGGTCTGGGTTGTTACGGCCCTCCGGAGCGGGCACTGGCGGTGATGCGCGACGGCTCGGCCGGACCCTTCGGCGTCGCCGCTGTGATCGTCGTGATCGGTTGTCAGACAATCACATTCGCTCACCTCAACGCTGTGTCCATCGTCGTCGCGGTCGCCGTGGGCCGGGTCGCGGCGGTGGCGGCCTGCCGACGTTCGGTGCCTGCGGCGACGGGCAGCTCACTGGGTGGCGCCGTGGCGGGCACGCAGCCGGTCACCGTGGTGGTGGCCTGGGTGATCGCTGTCGCCGCACTGGCCGCATGGGCCAACCCCAGGATGTGGCAGGGACCCGTCGTCGTGCTGGTCGCGGTGGGCTGTTCGGTGCTGCTCGTGGCGCATTGCGTGCGCCGGTTCGGCGGCATCACCGGCGACGTGCTCGGTGCGGCTGTCGAGGTGACGACGACGTTGGCGGCGCTGGGTCTGGCAGTCGGCTAGTTCAGCCGGGCCATCCAGCCGTGCGTGTCGGCGAAGGTGCCCCGCTGGATCCCGGTCAGGGTGTCGCGCAGGGCCATGGTGATCTCGCCCGGTTGCCCGTCGGCGATGGTGAACTCGCCGTCTGCGTACTTCACATGTGACACCGGGGTGATCACCGCGGCCGTACCGCAGGCGAACACCTCGGTGATCTCGCCCGCAGCGGCTTTCTTCTGCCATTCCGCGACGTCGATCTTGCGCTCTTCGACCGCGAAGCCGGCGTCGGTGGCCAACTGCAGCAAGGAATCTCGCGTGATACCGGGCAATAGCGAGCCGGACAGCTCTGGGGTGACGAGCCGGGCCGAGCCGCCGCTGCCGAAGACGAAGAACAGGTTCATCCCGCCCATCTCTTCGACGTAGCGACGCTCGAGCGCGTCGAGCCAGACCACCTGATCGCAGCCGTTGTCGGCGGCCTGCGCCTGCGCGAGCAACGAGGCCGCGTAGTTGCCACCGAACTTGGCCGCACCGGTGCCCCCGGGCGAGGCCCGCACGTATTCGTGCGACAGCCACACGCTGACCGGCTTGATGCCGCCCCTGAAGTACGCGCCGGCCGGCGAACCGATCACCAGGTACCGGTACTCGTTGGCCGGGCGCACGCCGAGGCCCGGCTCGGTGGCGATCACGAACGGCCGCAGGTACAGCGACTCCTCACCGCCTGCCGCGGGGACCCACTTCTCATCGACCGCGATGAGCTGACGCAGCGACTCGATGAACGTGTCCTCGGGAAGTTCCGGGATGGCCAGCCGCCGCGACGAGGCCCGCAGCCGCGCCGCGTTGGCCTCCGGCCGGAACGACACGATCGAGCCGTCCGCCCAGCGGTAGGCCTTGAGCCCTTCGAACACTTCCTGCGCGTAGTGCAGGACGATGGCCGAGGGGTCGAGTTCGATGGGCCCGTACGGGATCACCTGCGGATCGTGCCAGCCCTGTCCGGCGGTGTAGTCGATGGCCACCATGTGGTCGGTGTGGTACTTGCCGAATCCCGGGTTGGCCAGGATGGATTCACGTACCGCATCGGTCGCCGGATTCGCGTTGGCTGAAACCGTGAACTCGATATGGCCGCTAGTCATGCAGCGATTGTATCGCCCGAGACCAACGTGTTTTCGGGGCCACGAACGGCTGCCTAGCGCGTCCTCGCGCGAACAAAGGGCGGAAGCACCACTTCACATTCGACGGCGCGGCCGCGCACGTCCACGCTCACCCGCTGCCCGTCGGCGATCTCGTGGGCGGTGTCGAGCAGTGCCAGCGCGATCCCCACTTTCAGTGACGGCGAGAAGGTTCCCGACGTCGTGGTACCGATGCGGGTGTCCCCGTCGAGCACCGCAAGATCGGCGCGCAGTACCCCACGACCGACGGCCTTGAGGCCGCGCAGCACCCGTGCCGGGCCGGCCTCTTTCTCGGCCAGCAGTGCCTCGCGTCCCCAGAAGGCGTCCTTCTTCCAACCGATCGCCCAGGCACAGCGCGCCTGCAGCGGCGAGATGTCGAGCGACAGTTCGTGGCCGTGCAGCGGATAGCCCATCTCGGTGCGCAGGGTGTCGCGGGCGCCGAGCCCCGCGGGTTCGCCGCCTGCCGCACGCACTGCCGCAACCAGAGCGTCGAACACCACGGCGGCGCGGTCCCAGGCCGGCAGCAGCTCATAGCCGTGCTCGCCGGTGTAGCCGGTGCGGCACACCCGCACGAACACACCGTCGTACTCGGCGTCCGCGTAACCCATGTAGTCCATGTCGGTGGGCAGCCCGAGCGCGTCGAGCACCTCGGCGGATTTCGGCCCCTGCACCGCCAGCACCGCATAGGAGCGGTGCTCGTCGGTGATGGTCAGCCCGTCGGGGGCGTGCTTCTGCAATTCGGCTACGACAGCCGCGGTATTCGCGGCGTTGGGCACCAGGAAGATCTCGTCGTCGGAGACGTAGTAGGCGATCAGATCGTCCACAACACCGCCTGACTCGGTGCAGCACAGGGTGTATTGCGCCTTGCCCGGCCCGATCCGGTTCAGGTCGTTGGTCAGTGCGGAGTTGACGTAGGCCGCCGCCCCAGGGCCTTTGACCAGCGCCTTTCCGAGGTGGCTCACGTCGAAGAGGCCCACGGTCTCACGCGTGGCGTTGTGTTCGGAGACGGTTCCGGCGTAGGACACCGGCATCAGCCATCCACCGAATTCGGCGAAACTGGCTCCCAGTTCGCGATGGCGGTCTTCCAGCGGTCCGTGCAGCAGGTCGTCAGTCACGGTTTCACCCTAATCTGCACTCCAGAACGGACCACCGGACCGCACACTGGTCTGGTGGTCGATTTCGATGCACTGGCCGCCGCCGGGATTCCCGATGCGCGGCGCCGCGCGCCGCTCATCGAATACCTCGACGGGCTGGGTTTCACCGCCGAGCAGATGGTCGAGGCGGAGTCCCGCGGTCGGTTGTTCGGGCTGGCCGGGGATGTCCTGCAGTGGTCGGGACCGCCGGAATACTGCCTGGCGGATGTGGCCGCCGAGATCGACCTACCACTGGAAGACGTTCAGCGGGCGTGGGCCGCGCTGGGGCTGACGGTGGCCGGTTGCGACGTGAAGACCCTCAGCCGGGCCGATGTGGAGACCTTGCGCACGTGGGCGGAGTTGCGGGTGCTGGTCGGCGATGCCGAGGCGACCGGTCTGCTGCGCGTGATCGGTTCGGGTATGGCTCGGTTGGCCGAAGCGTTGTTCACGATGAGCCGCGCCAGCACGCCCGACCTCCGTCTCGACCTCACCCATGACGAGCTCGCCACCGCCAAGGCATACCGGGCGGCCGCGGGGTTCATCCCGCGGATCGGATCGATGGTCGATGCCGTGCACCGTCACCACGTGATGAGTGCGCGCCGTTACTTCGAGCACGTGCTCCCAGAGGGTTCGTCGGATACGGTGTGCGGCATCGGTTTTGCCGATCTGTCGGGGTTCACCGCGCTCACCCAGGCGTTGACCACCACCGCGCTGTCAGCACTGCTCAACGAGTTCAGCGCCACCACCACCGAGATCGTGCACGCCGCAGGCTGTCGGGTGGTCAAGTTCATCGGGGACGCCATCATGTGGGTCGGCTCCGAACCTGCCGAGCTGGTACAGGTCGCCGTCGACCTGGTGACCCACCCCCGGGCGGCCGAGACCCACCTGCAGGTGCGGGCCGGACTCGACTTCGGCGAGCTGCTGGCCATCGGCGGCGACTACTTCGGCAATCCGGTGAACCGGGCGGCCCGCCTGGTCGCCGCCGCCGAACCCAGCCAGATCCTGGTTTCCGGGCCGCTGCGTGATCTCCTCGACGGACAGGCGTTCGCGGCGCCCCGTGCCCTGACGCTGAAAGGTTTCGCCGCACCGGTCACGGCCTATCCCCTGCGTCTGCAGCGGTGAGCGCACGACGGCCTGACTAGGGTGGGCGGGGTGAGCTCCGCAAATCCCGGTTACCAGGTTCCCAACGTCACCGTCAGTGCGTCGCTGCCCAAAAGCAAGAGCGACGCCGTCCTGATCGTCCCTGTGGTCAGCGGGCAGGATGACGACGCAACGGCCACCGTCGCCGGCAACCCGTTCCTCGATGCCGAGGCGGTCGGCGAGATCGAGGTCGCGCTCGCCGCACTCGGCGCGAAGGGCGGCACCGACCAGGTCACCAGGGTGCCCACGCCCTCACTACCGGTCGCCAGCGTGCTGGCCGTCGGCCTCGGCAAGCCGCGCGATGAGTGGCCGGCCGACGTGATCCGCCGGGCTGCCGGCACCGCAGCCCGGTCGCTGAACGGCACCGCGACGGTCATCACTTCACTTTCTGGGTTGTCCGAATCCGCTCTGGAAGCCGCCGTCGAGGGCCTGATCCTGGGCGCCTACCGTTTCAGCGACTTCCGCAGTGCGAAGACCGCGCCCAAAGATGCCGGCCTGACCGCGATCACCGCGTTGGCGGCCGACCCCAAGACCTCGGAAGCACAGGCACAGCGCGCGGTGGACATCGCCTCGGCGGTCGCGATCGCTCGAGACTTTGTCAACACCCCGCCCAGCCACCTGTTTCCCGACGAATTCGCCAAGCGCGCAAAGGCTTTGGGCGAGGCCGCCGGTCTTGAGGTCGAGGTGCTCGACGACAAGGCGCTGGCCAAGGCGGGTTACGGCGGCATCGTGGGGGTCGGCAAGGGGTCCTCGCGCCCGCCGCGTCTGGTGCGCCTGACCCACCGGGGCGGGAAGAAGGCCAAGCGCGTCGCGCTGGTCGGCAAGGGCATCACGTTCGACACGGGTGGCATCTCGATCAAACCGGCCGCCAACATGCACCACATGACCTCGGACATGGGTGGCGCCGCGGCGGTCATCGCGACCGTGGTGCTGGCCGCGAGGCAGAATCTGCCGATCGAGGTCGTCGCGACCGTACCGATGGCCGAGAACATGCCGTCGGCCACAGCGCAGCGCCCGGGCGACGTGCTCACCCAATACGGCGGTATCACCGTGGAGGTGCTCAACACCGACGCCGAGGGCCGGCTGATCCTGGCCGACGCGATCGTGCGGGCGTGCGAGGACGAGCCGGACTATCTGATCGAGACCTCTACGTTGACCGGTGCGCAGACCGTCGCACTCGGTGCGCGCACTCCGGGCGTGATGGGCAGCGACGAGTTCCGCGACCGGGTCGCCACGCTGTCGCAGGCGGTGGGCGAAAACGGTTGGGCCATGCCGCTTCCCGAAGAATTGAAAGACGACCTCAAGTCAACTGTCGCCGACCTCGCGAACGTCAGCGGGTCGCGGTTGGCCGGGATGCTCGTGGCCGGGACATACCTGCGCGAGTTCGTCGCCGACGGGGTCCAGTGGACGCACATCGACATCGCCGCACCGGCCTACAACACCGGCAGCCCATGGGGTTACACACCCAAGGGCGGCACGGGAGTGCCGGTGCGGACGATGTTCGCGGTGCTTGAGGATATAGCCGTGAACGGCTGATTGAGACTGAGCGTGAACGGCTAGAAGAATGATCCCGGCCAACGTGAACGAGATGGCGAGATTTCTGCGCGATCTCGCAATCTTGTTCACGTTGGGCGCGGTCCTCGCCGGCTGTTCGGGATCACCGAACCCGCCCGCTCCGGCTCCCGCGAGCACGACCTCGGCGACGCAGCCGAGTGCCGCCACCCCCGCGAACCCCGCCACCCCGGCCGGCGTACAGCCGCGCCTGGCCCCGGACCCGGGCCGGCTCGCGGCGGATCTGGTGGCCGACGAGCGGGCCCTGCGCAATCCGTCGACACCGGACGTTGCGCTCACCCAGGCCGCCCGCCGCCAGCAGGTGGCCTACCGCGCCATCGGCCGTCACCCCGAATGGGACGCGATCATCCGGCCCCGGATCCCGGCCGACCTGCTGGCGTTCTACGACCACAACGTCGACGCGCGGCGGCAGCTCGCCACGCTGGCCGAAGCGCGGGACACGCTGCCCGCGTGGCGCATCGAACCGCCGCCGCCTGCGGACCTGCTGCTCGATTCCTACCGCGAGACGGAGGCTGCCTCCGGCGTGGGCTGGAATTACCTGGCCGCGATCAACCTGATCGAAACCCGTTTCGGCAGTGTCCGCGGGACCAGCCTGGCCGGGGCGCAGGGCCCGATGCAGTTCATGCCGTCCACGTTCGCGGCCTACGGTGCGGGCGGTGACATCAACGCGCCCCGCGACAGCATCCTGGCGGCCGGTCGCTACCTGGCCGCCAACGGTTTTGCCGATGATCCCGACCATGCGCTGTTCCGGTACAACAACGCCGACGAGTACGTGCGTGCGGTCCACGCCTACGCCGCGGCGCTCGCAGCCGATCCGGCGGCGTTCGGCGCGTTCTACCGCTGGGACGTCTACTACGTGTCCACCGCAGGCGACGTCCTGCTGCCGATCGGATATGCGGCGGAATCACCCGTGCCGGTAGGCGAATACCTCGCCACCCACCCGCAGTAGCGGCTAGAGCGACCCGGACCGTGCGGCCCGCCGCAACGCGGACGGCATCAGCCGCGAAATCCCGTATGCCGCATAGGCCTCGGGAGTCACCGGGCGGACGGTCTTGTCCTTGCGGACGGCGGTGACGATGGCCTTGGCGACCTTTTCGGGTCCGTACCGTCGCGCGGTGAAGGCCCTCTTGGTCTTCGCCCGCATCTGCTCGACCTGGGCCTGCTTGTCGGCGGGCAGATCGAAGCGGGTGGTGTCGATGATGTTGGTGTCGATGACGCCTGGACAGATCGTGGTCAAACCGACTCCCGCCGACTTCAATTCGGCGCGCAGGCAGTCGGAGAACATGAACACCGCGGCCTTGCTGGTGGAGTAGGCGTTCATCGATGCCGACGGTGAATAGGCAGCCATCGAGGCCACGTTGACGATGTGGCCGCCGGTTCCCCGTTCGACCAGGCGTTGCGCAAATGACCTGCAGCAGTTCACGACTCCGCCGAAGTTGACGTCGAGCACCCGGTCGTACTGGTCGGCTGGAGTGTCGAGGAACTTGCCGCCGTGGCCGATTCCGGCGTTGTTGACCACAACGTCGGGCACCCCGTGGGTGTTGCAAACCTGCTCGACGAAACTCTCCACCGCCTCAGCATCCGAAACGTCCAGACCGTAGGCGTGTGCCACGCCGCCGCGTGCGGCGATCTCGTTGGCGGTCGATTTGGCCGCGCCCTCGTCGATGTCGCTCACCACGACCTCGGCACCCCGAGCAGCGAAGGCCATTGCGGTGGCGCGGCCGATGCCGCTGCCCGCGCCGGTCACCGAAACCAGTGTGTCGCTGAAGGATTCGCGTGACCTGCCGACTTGCGCGCGTCGCAGCGCGCGAGACGCCGGGGCCCCCTCGATGTGATCGACCAACTCCGCCGTCGCGTTGGCGATGGCCCGCCAGTGAGAGAACGGCGCCCAGTGCCCGGCCTTGAGATCACGGCGCCACAACAGCGGTACCCAGGTGGACTCGTCGTCGTAGCCGTGCCCGCGCACCACGGGATCATGGTCGTTGCAGATCAGCTGCACCGGAACCGTCACGTAGTGATCGCTGCGCAGCGTCGTGAACGAGCGAAACGCGTTGGCGCGGTAAATCTTCAGCGAGTTCGCCGCGTCGGCGTCGAGCGTCTCGGACTGGAACTTGGGACCCGGGGTGTCGATGGCCTGCAGTCGGCGTGCGAGCCCACGACGCATCAGCGCCGGTGCGACCACCGGGATCGAGAACGGGATCCAGTAGCTGAACCGCGACGCCAGGTTGACCGCCTTGGCGAAGCGGATGGGCCGGTACGGGCGAGCCAGCCGGCTGCGTACGAACGTCCCGTAGTGGTCGGTGCTGGGCCCCGACACCGAGGTGAAGGATGCGATGCGGTCGGCGGCTTCCGGGCGGGTCAGGTACTCCCACACCCCGACCGAGCCCCAGTCGTGAGCCAGCACGTGTACAGGTTGGCCGGGGCTGACGGCGTCGATCACCGCGGACAGGTCGTCGGCGAAGCGGTCCATCCGGTAGGCCCTGACGGGTTTGGGAACGTCTGAGGCGCCGGCACCGCGGTTGTCATACCGCACGATGTGGAACCGGTCGCCCAACTCGCCCGTCACGCCGTTCCACAGCACGTGCGAGTCCGGCCATCCGTGCACCATCACCACGGTGGGGCGCTGCCGATCCCCTTGTTCGTAAACCGCGATGCGGGTTCCATCCGAGCTGACGACGAAGCGCTGCATAGTCCACCCCTCCACGAGGTACCTGTGACGACCAGTATCCAATACCGGAGGTATCGGTTGTCCTGACTCTAACGGTCGTCGAGCTCGCGGCGCACGGCGCGCTCCCGTTCGATGCGCCGCCGCGCGTCGTAGTCGCGCATGCGTTGCGGATAGCCGACCTTCTGTACGTCGTACACCGGGATCTGCAACCGGTCGCTGAGCCGGCGCGCCCCCGCCTCTCCACCGGCGCGACGCCGCGTCCATTCCCCATCGGCGGCAACCAGCACCACGGTCACGTCCGTGACCGTGGTGCGTGGTTCCACGAAAGCCTCGACGCCGGCGTGCTCGGCCACCCAGCGCTGCAAATACCGCAGATCCTCGGCCGCGTCGCCGCCGGATCCGCGTGCCGGGCGACCCCGGCGAAACGAATCGAACAACCCCAACGGAAGGTCTCCTCAGCTCTGGGGAAGTTCAGCGAACTGCCCTGCAACCCCTCACTCGATAGTGCCAGAGCGCGGGGCAACCCTGAGTTCGTGCGAATGGTGCTGCAGTGACAGGATGGTTCCGACAATCCATCTAGGTGCCGCACCCGGTGCACCTAGCTGTGGTAAGCCAGAGTTCGAGTCGTCACAAGTGACCGTCCGAGGAGTCAATACACATGGCCATCTCCGTCCAGATGCCCGCGCTAGGTGAGAGTGTCACCGAGGGGACCGTCACCCGCTGGCTTAAACAGGAGGGCGACACCGTCGAACTCGACGAGCCGCTGCTGGAGGTGTCCACGGACAAGGTCGACACCGAGATCCCGTCGCCCGCCGCGGGCGTGCTGACGAAGATCGTCGCCCAGGAGGACGACACCGTCGAGATCGGCGGCGAGCTCGCTGTCATCGGCGACGCCTCCGAGGCATCCTCTGCGCCGTCCGCCCCGGAGCCGGAACCCGAACCCGAACCCGAGGCCACCACACCGTCGGCCGCTCCGGCGGAGACCGCGGCACCAGAGCCGGAAGCCCCGGCACAGCCGGCGCCGAGCCCGGCCCCCGCCGCGTCCGGTTCGGCCACCACCGTCGTGATGCCCGAGTTGGGCGAGTCGGTCACCGAGGGCACCGTGACCCGTTGGCTCAAGAAGGTCGGTGACTCCGTCGGCGTCGACGAGCCGCTGGTGGAGGTCTCCACCGACAAGGTCGACACCGAAATCCCGTCCCCGGTGGCCGGCACCTTGCTGGAGATCACCGCGGAGGAGGACGACACCGTCGCCGTCGGTGGTGAGCTCGCCAAGATCGGCGACGCCTCCGCCGCACCTGCGGCTCCTCCCGCCGCGCCGGCACCCGAGCCGACGCCGGAACCCAAGCCGGAGCCGAAGGCCGAGCCGAAGCCTGAACCCAAGTCCGAGCCCAAGCCCGAGCCGGCACCCGCCGCGGCGCCGGAACCGGCCGCCGCATCCCCCGCACCCGCACCCGCACCCGCACCCGCGGCCGGAGACGGCTCCCCCTACGTCACGCCACTGGTGCGAAAGCTGGCGTCGGAGAACGGTGTCGACCTCGCATCGGTGAAGGGCACCGGCGTCGGCGGTCGTATCCGCAAGCAGGACGTCCTCGCCGCCGCCGAGGCCAAGAAGGCCCCACCGGCACCGGCTCCCGCAGCACCGGCAGCCCCCGCGGCCGCCCCTGCTGCCTCGGCCGCACCGGCCCCGGCGCTGGCCCACCTGCGCGGAACCACGCAGAAGGCCAACCGAATTCGCCAGATCACCGCGAAGAAGACGCGGGAATCGTTGCAGGCGACCGCGCAGCTGACCCAGACCCACGAAGTCGACATGACCAAGATCGTGGCGTTGCGGGCCAGGGCCAAGGCCGACTTCGCCGAGCGCGAGGGCGTCAACCTCACCTATCTGCCGTTCATCGCGCGCGCCGTCATCGATGCGCTGAAGATCCACCCCAACATCAACGCCAGCTACAACGAGGACACCAAGGAGATCACCTACTACGACGCCGAACACCTCGGCTTCGCGGTCGACACCGATCAGGGTCTGCTCTCTCCCGTGATCCACAACGCCGGCGACCTGTCGCTGGGCGGATTGGCACGTGCCATCTCCGACATCGCGGCACGTGCCCGGTCGGGCAACCTCAAGCCCGACGAGTTGTCCGGCGGAACGTTCACCATCACCAACATCGGCAGCCAGGGCGCGCTGTTCGACACGCCGATCCTGGTGCCGCCGCAGGCGGCAATGCTGGGCACCGGGGCCATCGTCAAGCGGCCGCGGGTGATCTCCGACGCCTACGGCAACGAGTCGATCGGTGTGCGCTCGGTGTGCTACCTGCCGCTGACCTACGATCACCGCCTCATCGACGGCGCCGACGCCGGCCGATTCGTGACCACCATCAAGCGCAGGCTCGAAGAAGGTGCGTTCGAGGCCGACCTCGGGCTCTAAGGCCGTAAGGAGGGGCTCCCCACTGTGGCGGATGCCGTCATCGCGATAGCGGGATCATCCGGTCTGATCGGTTCGGCGTTGGTGTCAACGCTGCGCGCCGCCGATCGCCGGGTGCTCCGGATCGTACGCAGGGCACCATCGAACCGCGATGAGCTGTTCTGGAACCCCGACACCGGGGAGTTCGACGCGGGCGCGTTGCAGGGCGTGGACGCGGTGGTGAACCTGTGCGGAGTCGGCGTCGCCGAGAAGCGTTGGTCCGGCGCGTTCAAACAGAGTTTGCGCGACAGTCGGATCGGGCCCACGGAGGTGCTCGCCGGTGCGGTGGGCGACGCCGGGGTGCCCGTGCTGATCAATGCGAGCGCGGTCGGCTACTACGGCGACACCCGGGACCGCGTGACCGACGAGTCCGCACCCGAGGGGCGGGGTTTTCTGGCCACGCTGTGCGCCGATTGGGAGGCGGCCACCGCGCCGGCCGTAGCGGCCGGGTCACGGGTGGTGCTGCTGCGCACCGGGCTGGTGATGGCCCCGTCCGGCGGCATGGTGAACCGGCTCAAGCCGTTGTTCTCGCTCGGCCTGGGCGCCCGGTTGGGCAACGGCAGGCAGTACATCCCGTGGATCAGCCTTGAGGACGAGGTCCGCGCGGTGCTGTTCGCGATGTCGAATGAAAGCCTTTCTGGCCCAGTCAATCTCACCGGGCCCGCCCCGGTGACCAACGCCGAGTTCACCGCGGCGCTGGGCCGCGCCCTGAACCGGCCCACCCCAGTGATGGTTCCGGGTTTCGCGCTGCGCACGCTGCTCGGCGAGATCGCCGACGAAGGGCTGCTCGTGGGCCAGCGCGCCATTCCCGCCGCGCTGGAACGCGCCGGCTTCACCTTCCACCACCAGACCGTCGGCGAGGCGCTGGCCTACGCCACCGCACCCAAAGACCTGTGACCGGGCGCATGCGCGGCCGGGTGGGGTCCCCGCGCAAGCTGGGTGGGGTCCCCGCGCAAGCTGGGTGGGGTCCCCGCGCAAGCTGGGTGGGGTCCCCGCGCAAGCTGGGGCGTACCGTCGACGCTGTGACATCCATCCGCGCAGCCACCGCGCCCGTGGAGGTGCGACACCTCGGCATCATCGATTACGAAGCCGCCTGGGAGCTGCAACGCGAGATCGCCGAAGCCAGGGTGGCCGGCGGGCCCGACACCTTGCTGCTGCTTCAGCACCCCGCGGTCTACACCGCGGGCAAGCGCACCGAGGCACACGAACGCCCGGCCGACGGCACCCCGGTAGTCGACACGGACCGCGGCGGCAAGATCACCTGGCACGGCCCCGGACAGCTGGTGGGCTACCCCATCATCGGGCTGGCCGAGCCGCTGGACGTGGTGAATTTCGTTCGGCGCCTGGAACAAGCACTCATCAGCGTCTGCGCGGAGGTGGGGCTGCCGACCGATCGGGTCGAAGGCCGCTCGGGCGTGTGGGTGCCGGGCGCGGCGAGCCGCGAATCCGGTACCGATGGGCTGCGACCGGCCCGCAAGGTCGGCGCGATCGGCATCCGGGTGTCGCGGGCGACCACGCTGCACGGGTTCTCGCTGAACTGCGACTGCGACCTGTCGGCGTTCTCATCGATCGTGCCGTGCGGGATCTCCGATGCCGGGGTGACCTCGCTGACCGCCGAACTCGGCCACCGGGTCACAGTCGAGGACGTCACCGACCGGGTCGCCGCCGCGATGTCCGACGCGCTGGACGGACGGCTGGAAGTAGCTCTGAACGTAGGATGAATCTGTGACTGTCGTGCCGGAAGGACGCAAGCTTCTTCGCCTGGAGGTCCGCAACGCGCAGACCCCGATCGAACGCAAGCCGCCGTGGATCAAGACCCGGGCCAAGATGGGTCCGGAGTACACCGAGCTCAAGGGCCTGGTGCGCCGCGAAGGCCTGCACACGGTGTGCGAGGAGGCCGGTTGCCCCAACATCTTCGAATGCTGGGAAGACCGGGAAGCCACCTTCCTGATCGGCGGCGAGCAGTGCACCCGGCGGTGTGACTTCTGCCAGATCGACACCGGCAAGCCGGCCGAGCTGGACCGTGACGAACCGCGCCGGGTCGCCGAGAGCGTTCAGGCGATGGGCCTGCGCTACTCGACGGTGACCGGGGTGGCCCGCGATGACCTGCCCGACGGCGGGGCGTGGCTGTATGCCGAGACCGTCCGTTACATCAAGCGGCTCAACCCGAACACCGGCGTGGAGCTGTTGGCCCCGGACTTCAACGGCAACCCGGACCAGTTGGCCGAGGTGTTCGAATCACGCCCAGAAGTGTTCGCGCACAACGTCGAAACGGTGCCACGCATCTTCAAGCGGATTCGTCCGGCGTTCCGCTACGACCGCAGCCTCGCGGTGATCACCGCCGCCCGCGACTTCGGTCTGGTCACCAAGTCGAACCTGATCCTCGGCATGGGCGAGACCATCGACGAGGTACACACCACACTGCGCGACCTGCATGACGCGGGCTGCGACATCGTCACCATCACCCAGTACCTGCGGCCGTCGCCGCGCCACCACCCGGTGGAACGCTGGGTGCACCCCGACGAGTTCGTCGAGCTGTCGAGCTATGCCGAGGGGCTGGGATTCGCCGGCGTGCTGGCCGGACCTCTGGTGCGCTCGTCCTACCGCGCGGGCAGGCTCTATGCGCAGGCCGCGCGGGCTCGGTTCGACAGCAGTCCCGTCGGCGGCTCGGCCGACTGAAGCCCGACCGGCGGCTCAGCCGCTTACCAGCCGCCCGTATCCTGAAGCAATGGCGAAAACCCGCGATGCCGCGCAGTCGAAGGCGGCAAAGGCCGAGGCGAAGGCTGCCCGCAAGGCGGCCTCCAAGCAGCGGCGTAGTCAGTTGTGGCAGGCATTCCAGATCCAGCGCAAAGAGGACAAGCGCCTGCTGCCGTACATGATCGGCGCGTTCGTGCTGATCGTGGCGGCCGCTGTGGTCGGTGGTCTGCTCATCGGCGGGTTCACCATGTACACGCTCATTCCGCTCGGCGTGGTGTTGGGCGCGCTGGTCGCCTTCATCATCTTCGGCCGGCGGGCCCAGAAGTCGGTCTACAAGAAGGCCGAAGGGCAGACCGGTGCTGCGGCTTGGGCGCTGGACAACCTTCGTGGCAAGTGGCGCGTCACACCCGGGGTCGCGGCGACCGGTCATTTCGACGCGGTGCACCGGGTGATCGGCCGGCCCGGCGTGATCTTCGTCGGTGAGGGCGCGGCCAACCGGGTGAAGCCACTGCTGGCGCAGGAGAAGAAGCGCACGGCACGTCTGGTCGGAGATGTCCCGATCTACGACATCGTGGTCGGTACCGGCGAGGGTGAAGTGCCGTTGTCCAAGCTGGAGCGGCACCTGAACAAGCTGCCGGCGAACATCACTGTCAAGCAGATGGATTCGATCGAGTCCAAGCTGGTCGCGCTGGGCACCAAGGCCGGCCCGGCCGCGATGCCCAAGGGCCCGATGCCCGCCGGCGCCAAGATGCGCGGCGTGCAGCGCACCGTTCGCCGCAAGTGAGCCGTCGCGCGTAACGCGCGCGGGTTCTTACCGACGCACGACGGCGGTGAACGTCAGCCGGTCGTGCAGGCCGCGCAGATCGGTGTCGGAAACCAGCGGCGGGATCACCAGTGCGATCAGCACCACCCGCAGAAACGCCCGCACGATGCCGATCCGGTCGCGCCCGTCGGCCGGCACCACGACCAGCCCCACCGCGAGTTGCCCGGGTGTGAACGAGAACAGCCGCACGGCGACGGTGCCCAGCACCATCCAGATCACCAGCACGGCCGTCGACAGCAACGGCAGTGTTACCAGCCCCAGGGCCATCGCCAGCCCGGCCAGCCCGTAGGCCACCAGCCAATCGATACACAGCGCACCGAGTCGCCGGCCCATCCGGGCCAGTGAGCCGGGCCCGGATTCGGGGAGGCCGAGGCGCTCACCGGGGTATTTCCCCTGGCCGTCCTGCCCATCTTCGCCATCACCGGCGTCGAAAGGTCCGGGTCCGGACAGCCAAGTTCCCATCGTGCGCGCCATAGGGCCAGAATAGGCGGGGCCGGTGAAGTGACGGCCGGTAGCTCACGTCACAAAGAACGGTCATCGCGTAACTTGCACGCAACATATGGTTGACGACTGCGCAACATCGTGTCCTTAGCGTCAACCCGCGGGTTACCAGTAAAGGAGAACACTCAGTGGCAGAAAAGACGTCCGACGACATCTTCAAGCTGATCAAGGACGAGAACGTCGAGTACGTCGACATTCGCTTCTGCGATCTGCCCGGCGTCGTCCAGCACTTCTCGATCCCGGCGTCGGCGTTCGACCAGAGCGTCTTCGAGGACGGCCTCGCGTTCGACGGCTCGTCGGTGCGCGGCTTCCAGTCGATCCACGAATCCGACATGATGCTGCTGCCGGACCCCGACACCGCGCGCATCGACCCGTTCCGCGCCGCCAAGACGCTGAACTTGAACTTCTTCGTGCACGACCCGTTCACTCGTGAGGCCTACTCCCGCGACCCGCGCAACGTGGCCCGCAAGGCGGAGAACTACCTGACCAGCACCGGTATCGCCGATACCTGTTTCTTCGGTGCCGAGGCCGAGTTCTACATCTTCGACTCGGTGACCTTCGACTCGCGGATCAACGGCACGTCCTACGAGGTCGACTCCGAGTCGGGCTGGTGGAACACCGGCGAGCCGTTCGAGGCCGACGGCAGCCCGAACCTGGGATACAAGGTCCGCCCCAAGGGTGGCTACTTCCCCGTCGCGCCGTACGACCACTACGTCGACCTGCGCGACGAGATGGCCACCAACCTGCAGAACGCCGGCTTCACCCTTGAGCGCGGCCACCACGAGGTCGGCACCGCCGGCCAGGCCGAGATCAACTACAAGTTCAACACCCTGCTGTCGGCCGCCGATGATGTGCTGCTGTTCAAATACATCATCAAGAACACTGCCTGGCAGAACGGCAAGACCGTCACCTTCATGCCCAAGCCGCTGTTCGGTGACAACGGGTCGGGCATGCACGCCCACCAGTCGCTGTGGAAGGACGGCAAGCCGCTGTTCCACGACGAGTCCGGTTACGCCGGCCTGTCCGACCTCGCGCGCCACTACATCGGCGGCATCCTGCACCACGCCCCGTCGCTGCTGGCGTTCACCAACCCGACGGTGAACTCCTACAAGCGTCTGGTGCCGGGCTACGAGGCCCCGATCAACCTGGTGTACAGCCAGCGCAACCGCTCGGCCTGTGTCCGTATCCCGATCACCGGCAACAACCCGAAGGCCAAGCGCCTCGAGTTCCGCTGCCCGGACAGCTCGGGCAACCCGTACCTGGCGTTCGCGGCCATGCTGATGGCCGGCATCGACGGCATCAAGAAGAAGATCGAGCCGCTGGCCCCGGTCGACAAGGACCTCTACGAGCTGCCGCCGGACGAGGCCGCCAACATCCCCCAGGCGCCCACCTCGCTGGCCGCGGTGATCGACCGCCTCGAAGAGGACCACGAGTACCTCACCGAGGGTGGCGTGTTCACCGAGGATCTGATCGAGACCTGGATCTCCTACAAGCGGGAGAACGAGATCATGCCGATCCAGATCCGGCCTCACCCGTACGAGTTCTCGCTCTACTACGACGTTTAGTCGGCACCGCCGACGCGACGTTTAGTCGGCACCGCCGACGCGACGTTTACGTCGGCACGGATTGTGGCCCCCGGCTCTTGCCGGGGGCCACTTTCTTAGTGTTAACCTAACTCACGCGGGCGCAACCGCTCGCGGTGCTGACAACCTCACAGGTCAACGGAGAGATTCGTTGGCCTTTTCGTTTCTCTCCAATCGGATTCGCAAATGAGAGAACGAGGTTCAAATGTTCACGGTTTTCATGTTGGTCAAGACCAATCCGGAATGGCTCGGATTCCCGGTGGCCAAACGCTTCGACGAGTTGGCCAGGCATCTGCAGCCGATACTTGATCGCCACCCCGCAGTGGATTTCCGTTGGTACGACACGGAGTTCTACACCGCCAGGGTCACTGACCTCCTGTTGTGGGAGACCGCCGACCCGCACGAATATGAGCTTGCGGTCGAGGAACTGCGCGAAACACCACTATGGGACCGGTATTTCACCATCGTCGAGATCCTCCCGGGAGTGGCGAACGCCTACGCGGACAACTACGGCAGATCCGCCCTCCGGTAGTCACCCGACCGGCCGCCCGCGCGGCACCGGTCGCACAATGGACCGATGCGTGTTCTGGTGCAGCGGGTGACATCTGCGCGGGTGACGGTCGGCGGCGAAGTCGTCGGCGCGATCGAGCCCAATCCCCAGGGGCTGCTCGCCTTGGTCGGGGTGACCCACGACGACGACGCCGACAAGGCCCGGCGGATGGCTGAAAAGCTCTGGCAGTTGAGGATTCTCGACGGCGAGAAATCCGCGTCCGATACTGCCGCCCCCATCCTGGTGATCAGTCAGTTCACGTTGTATGCCAATACCGACAAGGGCAGGCGGCCGTCGTGGAATGCGGCCGCCCCCGGTCCGGTCGCCGAACCGCTGGTGGCCGAATTCGCCGACGCACTGAAAGAGTTGGGCGCGGTCGTGCAAACGGGAGTTTTCGGTGCGCATATGCACGTGGAACTAGTCAATGACGGACCGGTAACGGTGCTGCTCGAGCTGTGAGATTGCTGGGAAATTCGGCGTATCGTCGGCCCATGACGACCAACTTCGACACTCGGCTGGCGAGCTACTCCTCGCCTGTGTTGAGCATTTTTCGCATCATTTTCGGCGTGTTGTTTGCGCTGCACGGCAGCATGAAACTGTTCGGCTGGCCACTGGGCGCATCAATCCCGGTGGGTACCTGGCCCGGCTGGTGGGCAGGCTTGATCGAATTCGTCACCGGTGTGCTCATCGCGCTCGGATTGTTCACGCGCATCGCGGCATTCATCGCCTCGGGTCATATGGCCGTGGCATATTTCTGGATGCACTGGCCACCGCTGGAGGGTCCATCGGGGAGCTTCTGGCCCTTCGACCAGCAGATGGGCGGCAACGGCGGCGAGCTGGCCATCCTGTACTGCTTCGCGTTCCTGCTCCTGGCCACCACCGGCGCGGGAACGCTGTCGGTGGACGGCCGCCGTCGCGCCGGAATCACCCGGACGACCGCGGTCAGGACGAGTGGACCGGCCGACCGCGGCGGCCTGCTCAGCCGTTGGCGCCGCCGTTAGCCGTCCAGCGCGAGGTCTTCGCGGAACCGCTTCAGTCCGTCGATCTTCTGCGCCAGGGTGGCCTCGGGGCCGCTGTAGAACATCCAGGGCATCGTGATGATGCCCTGGATGCCGCCTGCCTCGGCACGCGCGTAGTGCTCGGGGGTGAAGGCGTCGGCGAGCGGTGTGATGACGGTGAAATCATCCATCGTCAAACCTTTTTCGGCGCGCAGCTCGCGTAACCTGCCGACCCGCTGCAGGGCGGCCTCGGTGGAGATCAGATCCCCGATCCAGCCGTCGTGCCGCGCCGCGCGGCGCAGCGCGACGTCGGAAAGTCCCCCGACGTAGATCGGGATCGGTGGCGGCGTTGGCTCCATCTCGAGGCGCGGGGTGGAGTAGAACTCCCCGTCGAACTCGGTCCAGCCGGGTTCCCACAGCTTCTTCATCAATTCCAGCATTTCGTCGGTACGCTTGCCGCGTCGCGCGAACTGCTGTCCCAGCAACTCGAACTCGTCCTCGCACCAACCCACCCCGACGCCGAGTTCGAGCCGTCCTTCAGCCAGATAAGCCGCGGTGCCAATGGCTTTCGCGGCCGAGTACGGGTCGCGCATCGCGGGCAGGTACACCGTGGTGACGAACTTCAGCCGGGTGGTGACCAGCGCGAGCGCCCCGATCATCACCCACGGGTCCGGCCAGTCGGTGAACGCCTCCCACCGCCGCTTGCCGTCCTTGGTGTACGGATACGGCGTGCGCAGTGTCTCAAGGTTCACCACATGATCCGGGATGCCCATGCCGTCATAGCCGAGATCGTCTGCGGCCCTGGCCACTTCGACGGCCTCCCGGGTATCCATGAAGGCCATGCTCACGTAGAACTTCATCCGGCATCCCGAGCCCATGCCGGCGTGATGAAGATGCCCTCGGCTTCGACGGTGATCCCGTCGGCGTCGCTGATATGGCCCCGCGCAAAGGTTTTCACACCTTCGGTCCGGTCGATGTAGGCCTCGGCGCGCAACGGCCCCAGCGGCGTGCCGCGGCGATAACGGCAGGTGATGGTCCCGGTGTAGCGCGGCTCGTTCAGTCCGCCACTGGCCACTTCACCGAGAATATGGTCGAGCACCAACGCGCAGATTCCGCCGTGCACCCAGCCCAGCGGGCCTTCATAGGCCGCGCCCAAGACGAATTCACTCCAGCAGCCACCGTCGTCGGAGTGTTCGATCACCAGCGGCGGAGCCAGTGCGTTGCGCAGTCCGACGACCGGGTTGGCCCACACCACCGGGCGGTTGGTCTCGGCGTGCAGCATGGCCTGGGGCCCGTCGCGCTGCTCGCGGCGCAGCGAGGCGGTGATGGCCTCGACCGCTGCGGTGGCCTCGGAGATGGTCTGTGGGTCCACCTCGGTGCGCACGCCGGCGTCCACGAGTTCGCGCATCGCCCGCGCGAACGGCTCGTAGAGGGCTTCGAGCCGATCGTGCTCGGCCGCGCTGATGACGTCGAACGTGTGCTGCATCCGGACTCCCAGTGAATTGGTTATACGCCCTTATTAACACCACCTACTGCGACGTCCCGCACGCGGGGGCCACTATTCACCGCGCAATCCGCCTGGCTACTCCCCGCTCCAGCACCTGCGGCGGCTCAGCCGCCGAAAATCTTCCGGACCACGCCCTTGGCCCGCCGGGTCACCCTCAGGTAGTTGTCGAGAAACTCCCCGCCGTCGTCGCTGCCCCAGCCGGCCGCCAGAGCGACCGCATTGAGCTGACGGCCCGGGCCTGGCAACTGATCGGTCGGCTTGCCGCGCACCAGCACCAGGGCGTTGCGTGCCCGTGTGGCCGTCAACCAGGCATCGCGCAACAGCTCGACGTCGCTCTCCGGCACCAGCTCTGCCGCGCCGATCGCATCGAGGGTCTGCAATGTCGAGGTGTTGTGCAGCGCAGGCACATCGTGTGCGTAGCGCAGTTGCAGCAGCTGCACGGTCCACTCGATGTCGGCGAGCCCGCCGCGACCCAGTTTGGTGTGCGTGTTGGGATCCGCGCCGCGCGGTAGACGTTCGGCGTCCACCCGGGCCTTGATGCGGCGGATCTCCTGGACGGCCTCCGCCGATACCCCGCCGGAGGGGTAACGGGTCTTGTCGGCCATGAGCAGAAAGCGTTCGCCGAGTTCCCGATCGCCGGCCACCCGGTGGGCCCGCAGCAGCGCCTGGATCTCCCACGGCTGGGCCCATTGTTCGTAGTAGGCCCCGTACGAGGCCAGGGTGCGCACCAGCGGGCCGTTGCGCCCTTCCGGCCGCAGTCCGGTGTCGACCTCCAGCGGCGGATCCGCGCTCGGTGTACCCAGCAGCGCCCGGACCTGCTCGGCGACGCTCACCGACCAGCGCACCGCCACCGATTCCTCCACCCCGGCGGCCGGTTCGCACACGAACATCACGTCGGCGTCAGAGCCGTAGCCCAGCTCGCCGCCACCGAGACGGCCCATGCCGATGACCGCGATGCGGGCGGGCACACCGGATTCGGGGGTGTTGGCCCGGATCACCGCATTCAGCGCGGCCTGCAGCACCGCGGCCCACACCGAGGTCAGTGCCTTGCAAACGTCGATCACATCGAGCAGCCCCAGCACGTCGGCCGACGCGATGCGGGCCAGTTCCCGACGGCGCAGCGTGCGTGCGGCGGCGATTCCGCGCACCGGGTCCGGGTGCCGGCCGGCGGAGGCCACCAGGGACCGCGCCACACTGTCTGGATCGCCGTCGAGCAGTTTCGGCCCGCTGGGGCCGTCGGCATACAGCTGGATCACCTCGGGGGCCCGCATCAGCAGTTCCGGGATGTAGGCGGAGGTGCCGAGCACGCGCATCAGTCGCTTGGCCACCGCCCCCTCGTCACGCAGGGTCGACAGATACCAACGCTGCTCGGCGAGCTCCTCGCTGATCCGCCGGTAGGCCAGCAGGCCGGTGTCCGGGTCGGGCGTGTCCGACAGCCAGTCCAGCAGGGTCGGCAACAGCACCTGTTGCACCCTCGCGCGGCGTCCGCCCTGGCCGGTCAGTGCGGCCAGGTGGGTCAGTGCGCTCTGCGGGCCCTCGTAACCCAGTGCGGCAAGCTGACGTTCAGCGGCCTCGGTGCTCATCCCGGCGCCGATACCCACGGCCGGCTGGCCCACCGATTCCAGCAGCGGCTGGTAGAAGAGCTTGGCGTGCAATCGTGACACCCGCATGCTCTGCCGTTTGAGTTCCTCACGCAGCACACCCTGGGCGTCGTTGCGGCCGTCGGGGCGGACGTGCGCGGCCCGCGCCAACCAACGGTAGGCCTCGTCGTCGCTGTCGTCGGGCAGCATGTGGGTCCGCTTGAGCCGCTGCAGCTGCAGCCGGTGCTCGAGCAGCCGTAGGAACTCGTAGGAGGCGGTCATGTTGGCGGTGTCGTCACGCCCGATGTATCCGCCCTCACCGAGCGCCGTCAACGCGTCGACCGTCGATGCCACGTGCAGCAGGTCGTCATTGCGTCCGTGCACCAATTGCAAGAGCTGGACCGCGAATTCGACGTCGCGCAAGCCTCCGGTGCCCAGTTTGAGTTCGCGGGCCCGCACTCCGGCCGGGACGAGTTCCTCGACGCGCCGACGCATGGCCTGTACTTCGGATACGAAATCCTCGCGCTCGCAGGCTGTCCAGACCATGGGCATCAGGGCGTCGATGTAAGCCTTACCGAGTTCAGGATCGCCCGCGGCGGGGCGCGCCTTGAGCAGCGCTTGGAACTCCCAGGTTTTCGCCCACCGCTGGTAATAGGCGATGTGCGATTCGAGTGTCCGGACCAGTTGGCCGCGTTTGCCTTCCGGCCGCAGCGCGGCGTCGACCTCGAAGAAGGCCTCGCCGGCGAACTGCATCATCTCGCCCGCGACTCGGGTGGCGGTGGCCAGGTTGTCGTCACCGTCGCCGTCGAGGACGGGCTCCCCGACGAAGATGACGTCGACGTCGCTGACGTAATTGAGCTCGCGCGCACCGCATTTGCCCATGGCGATGACCGCAAGCCGAGGTTCGATGCCGTCCTCGCACACGACGCGGGTGGCGACTGTCAGTGCTGCACCCAACGCGGCGTCGGCCAGGTCGGACAGGTGCGCGGCCACCTCGACGAAAGGCAGAACCGGCTCGTTCTCGACGGTGGAGGCCACATCGAGTGCGCCGAGGACCAACAGCCGGTCCCGGTAGAGGTCCCGCAGCGCGGGCACGGCACTGCTTGTGCCCCTGTCGATCTCGGCGTCGCGGGCGGCAGCGGTGAAGACACTGTGCAGCTCCCCGACATCCGGGAGTACGACGCTGCCGGCGAGCAACCGCCACGACTGCGGGTGGGCGATGAGGTGGTCGCCGAGGGCCAGGGAGGATCCGAGGATGCCGAACAGCCGGCCACGCAGGGCCCGGTCGGTCAGCAGTTGGCGGTTGAGCTCGTCCGCATCCGGCCCGAGGGCGTCGGCCAGCCGCACCATGGCCAGCAGCGCGATGTCGGCGTCGGGTGCCCGCGACAGCGACCACAGCAGTTCGACATGCGCGTCGGTGTTCCAGCCGAGCTGTTCCAAATGGGCCGGCGCCTGGGGATGCACCAGACCGAGCCGACCGACGCTGGGCAGTTTCGGGCGATCGGTTACAGGCTTTGGCACGTTCACGACGGTAGCGCACAACCAGCCGGCACCGGCGCCGACTCTAGAGCGACAGGTAGGTCTTCAGCTCATAGGGGGTGACGTGGCTGCGGTAGTTCTCCCACTCCGCGCGCTTGTTGCGCAGGAAGTAGTCGAATACGTGCTCCCCCAACGCTTCAGCGACGAGTTCGGAGTTCTCCATGGACTCCAGCGCATTGCCCAGGCTGGTGGGCAGTTCGCGGTATCCCATGGCACGCCGCTCCTCGGTCGTCAGGCTCCAGACGTTGTCCTCGGCCTGCGGCCCCAGCACGTAGCCCTTCTCGACGCCGCGAAGTCCGGCGGCCAGCAGCACCGCGAAGGTCAGGTACGGGTTGCATGCCGAGTCAGGGCTGCGGACCTCGACGCGCCGCGACGATGCCTTGCGCGGCGTGTACATCGGAACCCGCACCAGCGCCGAGCGGTTGGCCGCGCCCCAGGAGGCCGCTGTGGGCGCCTCGCCGCCGTGCACCAGCCGCTTGTAGGAGTTCACCCACTGGTTGGTGACAGCGCTGATCTCGCTGGCGTGTTCGAGGATGCCTGCGATGAAGGACTTGGCCACATCGGACAGCTGCAGCGGGTCGTCGGGGCTGTGGAAGGCGTTGGTGTCGCCTTCGAACAGGCTCATGTGGGTGTGCATCGCCGAGCCGGGATGTTCGGCGAACGGCTTGGGCATGAACGACGCGCGCACGCCGTCGGCCAGCGCGACTTCCTTGACCAGGTAGCGGAAGGTCATCACGTTGTCGGCCATCGAGAGTGCGTCGGCGTAGCGCAGGTCGATCTCCTGCTGGCCGGGTGCGCCCTCGTGATGGCTGAACTCGACCGAGATGCCCATCTGCTCGAGGGCCTCGATGGCGTGGCGGCGGAAGTTGGGCGCCGAATCGTGCACTGCCTGGTCGAAGTAGCCGCTGTTGTCCGCGGGCACGGGCACCGATCCGTCGTCGGGGCCGGGCTGCAGCAGGAAGAACTCGATCTCCGGGTGCACGTAGCAGGTGAAGCCGAGGTCGCTGGCCTTGGCCAGCTGGCGACGCAGCACATGGCGCGAGTCGGCCCACGACGGCGAGCCGTCGGGCATGGTGATGTCGCAGAACATGCGCGCCGAGTAGTGCTTGCCTGCACTGGTGGTCCAGGGCAGCACCTGGAACGTGGACGGGTCGGGCCGGGCCACGGTGTCGGATTCCGAGACGCGGGCGAATCCTTCGATCGAGGATCCGTCGAATCCGATGCCCTCCTCGAAGGCGCCTTCGAGTTCGGCGGGCGCGATCGCTACCGATTTGAGGTAGCCGAGGACGTCGGTGAACCACAACCGAACGAATCGGATATCGCGTTCCTCCAGGGTGCGCAGCACGAATTCCTTCTGGCGGTCCATGAGCGCAGCGTATGCACCGGCTGTTAAATCTGTGTTACGAGCCTGGAAGAGTTAGCACGAGAGGTTGCCCGGCGAGGTCTGGTCGACGAAGAAGCGCAGCACCGCGGTGTCCACGCAGGCGTCGCCGTTGAAGACCACGGTGTGTTGGCTGCCGGTGAAGGAGATCAGCGCCGCGTCCATCTGACGGGCCAGGTCCACCCCGGCCTGGTACGGCGTAGCGGGGTCTCCGGTGGTGGACACGACCACGACCTTGCCCGGCCCGGGACCGGTGATGGCATGAGGCGACGACGTCGCAGGGACCGGCCACAGCGCGCAGATGTCGCGGGGCGCGTATCCGGTGAACTCGCCGTAGGACATGAACGGTGCCGCGGCACGGAGCCGCTGATCGGCGTCGGCCCATACCGCGGGGTCGGTGGGGAACGGCGTGTCGACGCAGCGGATCGCGGTGAACGCGTCCTGCAGGTTCTTGTAGCTCCCTGAGGCATCGCGGTGCCAGTAGTCGTCGGCGAGCAACAGCAGGTCACCGGCGTCGCTGCCGCGTGTCAGCCCGAGCAGCCCACTGGTCAGATAGGGCCAGTACCGGGCTGAGTAGAGGGCGTTGCCGGTCCCGGTGATCGCGTCGGCGTAGCCGAGGCCGCGTGGGTCCGAGGTGGCGGCCGGTGTGGTCACCAACGGGTCGATCAGTCGGTGGAAGCGGCTGACGAACTGCGTGGGATCGGTACCGAGGGGGCAGTCGGCCGATTTCGCGCAGTCCGCGGCGTAGGTGTCGAATGCCTTTTGAAAGCTGGCGAGTTGGCGGATGTTCTTGGTGATCGGATCCTGGCTGGGGTCGACGGCCCCGTCGAGCACCATGGTGCGCACCCGGTCGCCGAACTTCTCGGCGTACGCGCCGCCGAGCTCGGTGCCGTACGAGAAGCCCAGATAATTGATCTGCTCCTCCCCCAGCGCGGCCCGCACGGCATCCATGTCCCGTACCGCGGAGGCGGTGCCGACGTTGGCCAGGAACGGTGCGCCCATGCGATCGAGGCACTGCTGGGCGAACCGGCGGTAGAGGTCTTCGATGTGGGCGACTCCGGCCGGGCTGTAATCGGCCATCGGTTCGCGGCGGTAGGCGTCGATCTCGGCGTCGGTGCGGCAACGCAATTCCGGAGTGGAATGCCCGACGCCCCGCGGATCGAACCCGACCAGATCGAAATGTTCGGTGAGCGGGGAGCCGGCCAGCGCGGCGCCCATGCCGGCGACGGTGTCCACTGCCGAGGCTCCGGGGCCGCCGGGATTGATGAACAACGCGCCGATCCGGTCACCGCCGGCCGGGATCCTGATGACCGCCAATTGTGCTTGTGCGCCTTGAGGATCCGGCGAATCCCATTGGAGGGGTACCCCGACCGTGCCGCATTGCGCGGTCGGGATCGCGGCCGGATCTTGCACCCACGGGGCGCAACTTCCCCATTCCGGCCCCGATTCCGGCGCGGCTCGTGCGGCAGGCGTGGAAATCGGGCACACCACTGCGGTCGCGCCGAGCAGCGCCGCCGCCAAAACGCGTATCGCCCCGCCCGCCCACCACACGGCAGTCATGGTCGCACGGCGCACGGCACCGGGTCTGTGCCTGAAGCCGACCAGAGATCGGCCGGAGACCATCCGGTGACCTTGCCGGCCCGATCGGTCAGCAGCGGGTGCCGGGCGGCGGCACGGTCACGTCGACGAGGTAGGTGGCAGCGATGTCGTCGACGCACTTGTTGCCCTGGAACACCACGGTGTGCTGGGTGCCCTCGAAGGTCACCAGCGTGCCGCCGAGCTGGCGGGCCAGGTCGACACCGGCCTGGTACGGGGTGGCCGGGTCGTTGGTGGTGGAGACGATCAGCGTCGGGGGCAGTCCCTTCACCGAGATCTCGTGCGGCTCGCTGGTCGGCGGCACCGGCCAGAACGCGCAGGTGCCCAGGGGCGCGTGCCCGGTGAATTCGCCGTAGCTCATGAACGGCGCCACCTCGCGGGCGCGGCGGTCCTCCTCGACGACGGTGGCCCGGTCGGTGATGGCGGGCTTGTCGACACAGTTGACGGCGACGCGCACATCGGTCGAATTGTTGTAGTGGCCCTTGGCATCTCGCCCCATATAGAGGTCCGCGAGTGCCAGCATCACGTCGCCGTTGCCTTCTTTCAGACCCTTCAGGCCGTCTGTCAGGTGGCGCCACAGGTTCGGCGAGTACAGCGGCAGGATGGTGCCCACGGTCGCGTCGCTGTAGCTCAGCCCGCGCGCATCCCGCGTCTTGGCCGGGTGCTCCACCAGCGGGTCGACCAGGCTCTTGTACACCTCGACGGACTTGGCCGGGTCGGTCCCCAGCGGGCAGTCGGGATTCTTGGCGCAGTCGGCGGCATAGTCGTCGAACGCCTTCTGGAACGCCGCGGCCTGACGGATGTCTTCTTCCACCGGATCCGCATTGGGGTCGACGGCACCGTCGAGGATCATCGCGCGGACCTTGTCGGGGAACTGCTCGGCGTAGGTCGCGCCGATCCGGGTGCCGTAGGAGTAGCCGAGGTAGGTCAGCTTGTCGTCGCCGAGTGCGGTCCGGATCGCGTCCAGATCCTTGGCGACGTTCTCGGTGCCGACGTTCTCCAGGAATTCGGTGCCCATCTTGTCGACGCAGCGCTGGACGAAGTCCTTGGTTTCCTTCTCCAGGTGCTCAACACCTTCGGGCGTGTATTCGACCGTCGGATCGGCGCGTAGCCGGTCGTTGTCGTCGTCGGAGTTGCACCACACCGCAGGCGTCGAGGATCCGACACCGCGCGGATCGAACCCGACGATGTCGAAGCGGTCTTTGACCGATTGCGGCAGGCCGGACAACAGGGAGACAGCCGATTCGACGCCGGATTCACCGGGGCCGCCGGGGTTGATCACCAGCGAGCCGATCTTCTGGCCCGCTGCCGGGAAGCGGATCATCGCCAGGCGGGCGACTTCGCCGTCCGGCTTGGAGTAGTCGACCGGCACCGACAGCATCCCGCATTCGGCGTTGTCGGGGATCTGCACCTGATCACCCGAACCGGCGTTGCACGGCAGCCATTGCACCGGCGTGCCGGGCCGCGGGACCGCAATCTTGGCTTGCCCGTCGACCACCTGGGTGCAGCCCGCTGCGGCTATCGCCGTCACCGCCAGCAGCGCGCCGACCCTCATCCTGAACTTCATGGCTGACCATGCTGCCATGACGCCACATCGCCGCAGGCCGCGCCCGGTCGCGACGCGCAGGGAAACTATCGGGTAGCGGCGAGAAGTTCGTCGAGCGCGACGTGGAAATCGTCGGCCATGTCCCACAGGTCGGGCAGCAGTTCCGGGCAGGACATGATGCCGACGTCGAGCATGCCGGTCAGCGACATCACGGTGATGTTGAGGCCTGATCCGTGGAAGATCGGGCCCAGCGGATACATGGCCTTGACCTCGCAGCCCAGCATGTAGAGCGGCTCCTGGGGCCCGGGCACGTTGGAGATGACCAGATTGTGGACGGGTTTGGCCCCGGACAGCCGGCTGGCCGCGTACACCCGCATCGCGGCACCGAACACCGCTGGCGCGGCGAACTGCGTCCAGTCCTGCAGCAGGGTCGCACCGATCGCGGAACTGTGTTGCTTGGCAACCGAATTCGATGCGGCGATGGCCAGTAGCCGCTGGCCAGGATCGTCGATATTGGTTTCGAGCGTGGAGAACATCCCCGACACCTGATTGCGCCCGGGCCGGTCGGAGCGATCGTGCACCGACACCGGCACCATCGCGATCAGGGAACTTTCGGGCAGTTCACCGCGGTCGTTGAGAAATGTGCGCAGTACGCCGGACACCAGCGCCATCACCACATCGTTGACCTTGACGCCGAAGTGGTTCTTGACGGTTTTGATGTCCTCGAGATCCAGCTGGGCGAATGCGACGCTGCGGTGGCCGGTGATGTTGGTGTTGAACGCGGTTTTCGGCGCGTTGAACGGGGCCGCCATGGCCTGTCCGCTCACGGCCCGACGCACGGTGTCGATGACCGTGCTCGCGGTGGTGGGCAGCACATTGGCCAGCTTGAGTGGCCGGGCGGCGAACCTCAGTGCGCCGCTGATGGCGATCTCGGCGGCAGTGGCCCCGCCGACGCCGTCGACCGCATCGGGTGGCGGTGCGTCGGCCTCGGTGGTGCACAACTGCGACATGAGGTTGGCCCCGGTGACCCCGTCGACCCCGCAGTGGTGAATCTTCGTCATCAGCGCCAGCCGGCCACCGTCGTGCGCATCGGTACCCGCCACGTTCTCGATGACCCACATCTCCCACAGCGGCCGGGTCCGGTCCAGCGGCAGTGAGGCGATGTGGCCGCAGATCTCGGACAGCTCGGCCCGCCCGCCTGGACCGGGCAGGCCGATCCGGTGCAGGTGCCGGTTGACGTCAAAGTCCTTGTCTTCCACCCACACCGGATGGTCGAGATTGAACCGGCTGTCGGCCAGTTTCTCCCGGAATTGCGGCATCGCCTTGATCGTCAACGAGAGTGCGTCACGCATCCGGTCGAAGGTGTATCCGCCGGGCATGGTCGAGGTGTCCAGCTCGAGCACCGAGCACACGTGCATGGGCTGCGCGGCGGTTTCGAGGTAGAGGAAGCTGGCGTCGAGTCCGCTGAGCCTTTGCATGCCGCTGATGGTAGGGCGCCGACCTGAAACTGTGAGGAAATCCACTCAAACCTTGCTTTTGCCCGCGTCGCCCGCAGTGGCACACTGGCCAGTGTCAGCCGAACCCGGGGACCGCGAGGCGGCCTCGAGGATCGAACCGACCATCACAAAGGACGATGATGTCTGAACAGTCTGTTTATGGTGCTTCCGATTCGGCCGGTGATTCCGTGGCGTCCAAGCCGCGCACCAAGGTCCGGACGCTCACGCTGCAGAAATGGAAGTCCGAAGGTCACAAGTGGGCGATGCTCACCTGTTATGACTACTCCAGTGCGCGGGTTTTCGACGACGCCGGTATTCCGGTGCTGCTCGTCGGCGATTCGGCGGCAAACGTGGTCTACGGGTATGACACGACCGTGCCGATCACCATCGATGAGCTGATTCCGTTGGCTCGCGCGGTGGTCAAGGGTGCGCAGCACGCGCTCGTCGTCGCCGATCTGCCGTTCGGCAGCTACGAATCCAGCCCGGCCCAGGCACTCGCCACCGCCACCCGCTTCATGAAGGAGACGGGTGCCCAGGCGGTCAAGCTCGAAGGCGGTGAGCGGGTGGCGGAGCAGATCGCGACGCTGTCGGCCGCCGGCATCCCGGTGGTCGCGCACATCGGATTCACCCCGCAGAGTGTCAACGGGCTGGGTGGTTTCCGTGTGCAGGGCCGCGGTGACGCCGCCGAGCAGACCATCCACGATGCGATCGCCGTGCAAGAGGCCGGAGCGATCGCGGTGGTGCTGGAGATGGTGCCCGCCGAGTTGGCCACCCAGATCACCGGCAAGCTGACCATCCCGACGGTCGGCATCGGTGCCGGGCCCAACTGCGACGCGCAGGTGCTGGTCTGGCAGGACATGGCCGGGCTCACCAGCGGCAAGACGGCCAAGTTCGTCAAGCGTTTCGGTGACGTGGGCGGCGAACTGCACCGCGCGGCAGCGCAGTACGCCAACGACGTGGCGGCCGGGGTGTTCCCGGCCGAGGAGCACAGCTACTGATCGGCGCTACTGGCCGGCGCTAGGCGAATTCAGCTCGGCGCTTGGCCAGGAACGCGTCGACACCCTCGCGGCCGTCGGCGGAGTTGGCCCGCTGTGCGATGAAGCGGGCTTCGGCCGCCATCTGCTCTTCCAGGCTGTTCTTGAACGACGACACCAGCAGCGATTTGACCGCGCCGTTGGATCCGCCGGAACCGGCGGCCACCTGCTCGGCCAGTTTGGTGGCCCGTGCCTGCAATTCATCGCCGGCGACGACCTCGGTGACCAGTCCCCAATCTTGCGCCTCGGCCGCCGAGAGCGTGCGGTTGGTCAGGATGAGTTCTTGTGCGCGGCGCAGCCCGACCAGCCGCGGCAGGTGGTAGGACGCGCTGCCGTCCGGGCTCAGGCCGACCTTGGTGTAGGCCATGGTGAAGCTGGCCGATTCGGCGGCCAGCACCAGGTCGCCGGTGACCGCCAGGCTGAATCCGGCACCGGCCGCGGTGCCGTTGACCGCGGTGATCACCACGGCGTCCATTCGGGCGAACGATGAGATGGCCTGGTGCAGGTCATCGGCGACGCCTTTGATGAAGCGGCCGCGGTCGGGCGCGGTGGCGAAGGACTTCAGATCGCCGCCTGCGCAGAAAAACCGGCCCGCACCGGTCAGCACCACAGCCTTGATGCCTGGCGTGTCGCAGCGCCTGGCGGCGTCGGCGAGTTCGTGAGTCATGGTGTCGTTCATGCCGTTCGCGGCGTCCGGTCGGTTCAGCGTGATCTGCGCGACGGCGCCGGACTGCTCGAACGTGAGGGCTTCATAGGTGGGCTCGGTCACGGCCCGAACTCTAGCGGGCCGGGGTTTGTGGCGGCCGCACGCCCAGCGAGGCAGCGGTCGCACTCACCAGCGGTCCGAAGTCGCCGTCGAATCCGAGGATCCTCAGCGCACCCTCTGCGATCACCCACGGTTGTGCCGGCGTGTGTTCGATGTCGTCGGAGCGGCTGTTGACCACCGATTCGACCAACCGGAACGGGAGGTCCGCGGCGTCCGTCGGGCCGGCGCATTCGGCGATCACCGCCTCCGAGAGCCGCCGGTAGACCTCGCGCAGCTCGGCGCGACGGCGCCGGAACGGTTCGAACCGGTCGGTGCGCAACTCGGGTAGCAGGTACAGGGCCCCCAGATTCCACCGGCCCGTGCACAGCTGGTGGGCATCGGCGACCGCGAGGGTGTGCAGGTGCTGCGCGGCCGGACCCGGGCTGTCGAGCAACTCGGCGCCCAGTCGCAGGGCATCGTCGACGGTGCCGGCCAGCAACGCGTCGAGAATGTCGTCCTTGGTGGCGAAATGGTGATACAGCGAGGCCTGCCGCACCCCGACCTCGTCCGCGATGCGCCGCGTCGAGGTGCTGGCGTAACCGTGGGTGGTGAACAGCTCGGCGGCGGCATCGAGGATCTGTTCACGGGCGGTCGTGCCCGGGCGGCGTGGCCGCTCCAGCCGTGGGCGTCCGCGTCCCGTAGCGGAGTTCACCGCATTTGTCTCAGCGCCCATGTCAGCAACACTAGGAGACGGCTCGCGCGGCGATGAGCAGCGCGCCGAGTCTTGACGCTGCTGTGACCGCGGCACGGGTCGTGACGTCCTCCCGGATGTGGCACGCTGGTGCCATCCGATCTCTGGTGCACAGCGAAGGTGACTATGGCCCCCGGCAAGCCCAAAACCGCGAGGTACACCGAAATCGAGCGGAAGTTCGCGGTCACCGAGGACACCGTCTCACCGTCGTTCGAGGGACTGTCGGCCGTTGCCGAGGTGGAACGCACGGAGACCCAACACCTGGACGCCGTGTATTTCGACACCCCTGATCGTGACCTCGCGGCGCACCGCATCACGTTGCGGCGCCGGACCGGCGGCCCCGATGCGGGCTGGCATCTGAAGCTGCCTGCCGGTGTCGACACGCGCACCGAGGTCCGCATGCCACTGGGCACAGCTACCGACACCGTGCCCGAGGATCTTCGCGACGTCGTGCTCGCCATCGTGCGGGACCGTCCGCTGTCCCCGGTCGCCCGGATCAGCACACAGCGCGACGTGGCGGTGCTGCACGGAGCCGACGGCGTCGCCCTCGCCGAGTTCTGCGACGACCGGGTGACCGCTGCGGCCACCGGACAGGGCGCGGAGCAACAGAGTTGGCGGGAGTGGGAGCTGGAACTGCTCACCGCCGATGTGCCCGACGACCTGATGGACCGGCTGTCGAACCGGCTGGCCGACGCCGGGGCTTCACCGGCCGGGCACGGCTCGAAGCTGGCCAAGGTGCTCGGCACGGATCAAGCCCCGGCTCCTGCTCCCCTGGCCGATCCGGTGCACCGCGCGATCGCCGAGCAGGTCGATGCGCTGCTGGTGTGGGACCGGGCGGTACGCGCGGACGCCTATGACTCGGTGCATCAGATGCGGGTGACCACCCGCAAGCTCCGCAGCCTGCTGCAGGAGTCGAAGGAATCCCTCGGGCTCGACGACGACGGCTGGGTGCTCGACGAGCTGCGTGCGCTGGCCGCCGTACTGGGTGTGGCACGAGACGCCGAGGTACTGGCCGAGCGTTATCAGCGCGCACTCGACGAGATGCCTGCCGAGCTGGTCCGCGGACCGGTGCGCCAGCGGTTGGTCGAGGGCGCCAACCGTCGCTACACGGCGGGTTGGCGACGCGCCTTGTTGGCGATGCGCTCGCAGCGCTATTTTCGGCTGCTCGACGCGCTCGAGGAGTTGGTCAACGCCGAACAGCCCGAATCCGCGGACGCTTCAACGTCTTCGGTGAACATCGACGCCGCATACAAGCGGGTTCGCAAGGCCGCCAAGAACGCCGCGGCCGTCGCGGCCGATGAGGTCAGCGCCGAGGAGAAGGACGAGGCGCTGCATCGAATCCGCAAGGGCGCCAAGCGCCTTCGGTATACCGCTGCGGCCACCGGAGCCGACAAGGTGTCCGAGCGGGCAAAGACGATTCAGAGCTTGCTCGGCGATCACCAGGACAGTGTGGTGAGCAAGGCTCACCTGAGCAACCAGGCCGATGCCGCGCATGCCGCCGGTGAGGACACCTTCACCTACGGGCTGCTGTTCCAACAGGAGGACGACCTGGCCCAGCGCAGCCGAGCGTCGTTGCAGGATGCGCTCAAGAAGCTGGACAAGGCGGTTCGCAAAGCCCACTAGAGGCCACCAACGGTGAGCGGGGCTGGGGCGAACGAGTTGGCCTGTAAGCCGGATTCTGTCCCTCACCCCGGAGGGGCAAGGCGGCGACCATCCATCTGGACACACCGTCGCCGGGTGCCTCAAGCGGCCTACCCGCAGGCTCGGGCGAGCAACCCTCGGACGCCTGCGCGGCCGCAACCAGGTTGCGGCCTTCTTGGCCTTGCTTCGGGTGGGGTTTGCCTAGCCACCCCGGTCACCCGGGGTGCTGGTGCGCTCTTACCGCACCGTTTCACCCTTACCCCTGCGTCCCAAGGACTCAGGTGGCGGTCTGTTTTCTGTGGCACTTTCCCGCGAGTCACCTCGGATTGCCGTTAGCAATCACCCTGCTCTGTGAAGTCCGGACTTTCCTCGACCCCGGTTTCACCGGTGCCGCGGCCGCCCGGCCAACTCGTTCGCGCTGATCACCGTACCCTCAATCGCATGAGTCAGGTGCCACCGGCACGATATTTGCTCCGCGCGAAGGACCTCGCGGACGCCCGCTACGCGGACCCGATCACCGTCGACGACCTCGCGGTGGCAGCCGGGTTGTCCCGCGCGCATTTCAGCCGGATGTTCACCCGCACCTTCGGTGAGTCCCCACGGGCCTATCTCCAGAGCCGGCGCCTGGAGCGTGCTGCGGCGCTGCTGCGCAACACGGACCGTTCGGTCGCCGACATCTGTGTGATGGTCGGCCTGCAGAGCGTCGGCTCCTTCACCACGAGTTTCGCTCGCGCCTACGGCAAGCCGCCGGCGGCCTACCGTGCGGGTCTGCCGCCGGCCATGCTCCGCGCCCCGGTGCCCAGCTGCATCTTGGCGCGGGACACCCGGCGTCCCCATCCCGGCCGAGCCAAGACAGCACAAACGGAGAAGACGGCCGGGCCGGAGCGAACGTAGCGTCGGACCATGATGAAAATCGCATACACGCACCTGTGGGTTCACGATCAGGATGTCGCGCTGAAATTCTGGACCGAGAAGGTGGGAATGGAAGTGCGCGAAGATGTTTCATTCCCCGAGGAGATGGGCGCCTTCCGGTGGGTCACGGTCGGCCCGCCCGGACAGGACGATGTCGGCATCGTGCTGATGGCCGTGCCCGGCGAGCCGGTGATGGACGAGCAGACGCGCAAGCAGGTCCACGATCTGACCGCTAAAGGCTTCGCGGGCACGGTGTTTCTGACCACGGATGACTGCCAGAAGTGCTACGAGGAGCTGACCGCGCGCGGTGTCGAGTTCACCGAGCCGCCCAACCAAATGCCCTACGGCATCGACTCGGGTTTCCGCGACCCGTCGGGCAACAGCATCCGGTTGACCCAGCGCACGGACTGAGCCGCGACTAAGCCGCGGGCGCGCATCGCGCGAACTCGATCGCAACCCGTAGCTCGGTCACACTCTCGTAAATGTCAGCGCTCCCGGGTGGCGGCGGGGCGGTCGAGCGGTAGACCGCCCCGGTCGGGGTGACGAATTCGGCTGCGTGGACACCGTTCTCATCACTCGTCGTCACCACCCACCCGGGTGACTCTTTGGCGTAATTGCAGCGTTCGCACTCCCCGAGGCCGTTCAGCGCACTGGTCGGACCGCCGCCGGCGTGCGGTTGCGCGTGGTCGTGGTGCCGGATCGGCGCATCGCAGTACGGGGTTCTGCAGGTCTGGTCCCGCAATCCGATGAACTTGGCCAGCGCCTTGGGGAACAGCCACGATCGCGACTCCATCGCCGCCAGGGCCCCGGATACGGGATGCCGGTAGAGGCGCCGCAGTGTCGCCCTCGAACGCTCGTCGGCCATGGCATCGCTCACCAGGGTGCGGGCCACCGCCGCCGGCACCGGTCCGTAGCCTTCGACAATGGCCGGACTCTCGTCGTCCGCCAACAGCGTCTGGTCGGAAAGCAGCAAGTTGACCGCCACGGGTTCGGGTACGTCCGCGGGGCGGCCGGTCACCCGCTCCGCCACCGTGTCGGCCATCACCTGGCCGCGGGTCCGGCCGTCGAACGTCGTATCAGCGGTCCGCCTTAGCGCCGCATAGACCCCGACGCCCTTCTGCATCGGCAACAACACCGTCAGCCGCGCCATGCAGTCGGGCGCCGGCCGGATCCATACATTTCGATCCTCTGGCGCCTTGGCCGCCCGATCGACGATGGCCTGCGGGTCCAGCCGGTAGGCAATCTTCTTGGCCTCCGCCTCAATCCGCTTGTCCCCCAGACCGTCAAGCTTCGTGACATCGCCGCACATCTCGGCATCCAGCGCCCGGCGATCCTCGACCGTCAGGCACGCCGACTCTCGCACGATCAACGTCGCGCGCCATTCCGACAAGACACCGGACTCCAGCGCGACCAACGTGTGCGGCATCTCGTACACCAACGCCTTGGCGAAGCCGAGATGCCGACTGCCGCACGTCGGTGAATCGTGACGGGCTAGCGCGATCTCCGAGGCCAACCCACGACCTCGTTTGGCCTTGGGCATCCGTGCCGCCGCCTCGTCGGCCCGTCGCTTCTCGTCCAACAACGCCGCACACCGGGCCTGACCGGCAGCCGCGGCCGACTTGGCCCGCTCGAGTTCCTCGATGCGCCGATGCAACTCGGCCTCGTCAGCATGCGGATCGACCTGCGCCAATACCGCCATATCGAACATGCTTTCGACTATGCCACAGGGGTACGACAAGCTGATTCAGCCCAGGCGGCGCAGCACCATCACGTTGTCGATCAGGGTGCCGGGCTGCCCGTCGGGTCCCGTCGCTTCCCGCTCGTCGGTCCCCACCCGTACCCGTTCCCATTGCGCGTCATCGAGGTTCAGCGAGTCGACGACGTCGTCGGCGGTCGGAAATTCGAACTTCCGGACGTGCTCGGGGGCCCACGGCGGCGCGGCCCCGTGGTCGACGATGACCAGCAGGCCTCCCTCGGCCACCGCGCCGGCGGCGCGACGCAGCAAGCCGGCACGATCCATGGCGATCGGTGACTGCAGGAACTGGGCCGAGACCAGGTCGAAGCGGCCGTCCGGGAGGCTCTCGGACAGGTCGTGGCGTTCGAACGCGATGTGGTCCGCCACACCGCGCTGTTGCGCTTCGGCAGCAGCCCGGGCGAGCGCGGTGTCCGAAACGTCCACCGCTGTCACCTGCCATCCCTGTTCGGCCAGCCAGACGGCGTCGCCGCCCTCACCGCAGCCGAGATCCAGCGCGGATCCGACGGGCAGGTCCGCGGCGATCTTGGCCAGCTGGGCGTTGACCCGTCCACTCCAGATACGCCCCCGCTGCCCGTAATGGCGTTCCCAGTACTGGGCGGTGACGGCGGTCTGGGCGGGCCACGGCGGCACCGGCAGACCCACGTCCTCGCCGAGCAGGTACTGAACGACGGCGGCGCCGGACTGGCTGCCCGACGCGACGGCCGTCGCCACCTGCGGCATCTGCGCACTCAGATCGCCTGCGGCGAACAGGCCCGGCACCGAGGTGCGGGCGAATGCGTCGACGACGAGGGCATCGGCAGCGATCGGTCCCGGCGCCGAGACGGCGCCGAGTTGCGCTGCCAGCGGTGAGCGTTGGTGCAGCGTGCTGGCGACGAGCGCGCCCCGCCTGGCCAGCCGGGTGCCGTCGGCGAACTCCACCGCCACCAGTTCACCGTCGCGCGAGACGAATTGGGCGATCGAGCGTTCGTCCACACCGATTCCTGCGACGTCCAGCTGCTTGACTTGTGCCTCGTCCAGACCGCTGTCCCCGTTGGTGAGGACCACCAGGTCCTCGGTCCACCCACGCATCATCAAGGCCGAGTGCACGGCGCGGTCACCCTGCGCGATCACGGCGACGGGCGCATCGCGCATCTCCCAGCCATGACAGAACGGGCAATGGAAAACCGAACTGCCCCAAAGCTCTTCAATACCGGCGATTTTCGGCGCCCGATACTCCATGCCGGTGGCCAGCAGCACTGTCCTGGCGCGCTCGCGGGTGCCGTCGGCCAGCTCGAGGACGAATCCCGGCTCACCCCGGACCACCTCGCCGGTGCGCACCTCCACCGTCGGATAGGCAGCCAACTCGGCGCGGCCGGCCGCATAGAGGTCAGCGGGCGCACGGCCGTCGCTGCCCAGCAGGCCACCGATCCCATGTGCGGCCAGGTTGCTCTGATTCCCCGCGTCGACCAGCAGCACCTGCCGACGGGCCCGGCCCAGTACCAGCGCCGCGCTCAGTCCGGCTGCCCCGCCGCCGACGATGACGCAATCCCAAACTTTTTCCATGTCTCCGAGCTTGCCCAATCACATGGCAAAGTGCCAAGCTGTTTTGCCATGGAGGCAAAAGCTGCCGAGTCCGTGGACATCGACGCCCTGGTGCGAAGCCGGCTGCGGGAGTTGCGCGCCGAACGCGGACTCACGCTCGAAGACGTGGCGCGCCGCGCACAGATCGATGTCTCGACACTGAGCCGACTCGAATCGGGCAAGCGCCGGCTCGCCCTCGATCACCTGCCCCGGTTGGCCAGCGCGCTGTCGGTGACCACCGACGAGTTGCTGCGTGCGCCGCAGGCCGAAGACCCCCGGGTGACCGGCAGCTCACATACCCACCACGACATCACGTATTGGCCGCTGACTCGGCAGGGCCCGGCGGCGGGCTTGCACGCCTTCAAGATCCGGATCAGCGCCAAGCGCCGGAAGCCTCCCTCCGAATTCCCCGTGCACGAGGGACGCGACTGGATGTACGTACTGTCCGGACAACTGCGCCTGATCCTCGGCGACCAGGACTTTGTCGTCAATCCCGGTGAGGCCGTGGAGTTCTCGACCTGGACACCGCATTGGTTCGGGGTCGTCGACAAACCGGTCGAGGCGATCACCATCCTCGGCCCGCACGGCGAACAGTTACACCTGCACGCGTGACCTACAGGTAGGCCGTTTGGTTCACCAACCGCACCGAAGATCCTCCGTCGCCGTAGAACTCGGCGATCGACAGCGATGCCAGGTCCAGATGCAGCCGGTACAGGATGCCCTCGCCGGCATCGAGCGCCAGTCGCAGGATGGTCTTGATCGGGGTCACGTGTGAGACCACGAGAACCGTTGCCGCACCGTGGTCGGCGATGATCCGGTTGCGCGCCCGACGGACCCGGTGGGCCACCGCGTCGAAGCTCTCGCCACCTGGTGGTTCGACACTGGTGTCGCGCAGCCAGCGCCGGTGCAGTTCCGGATCACGTTGCGCGGCTTCGGCGAACGTCAACCCTTCCCATTCACCGAAGTCCGTCTCGATCAGATCATCGTCGACGCGGACGTCGATGCCGAGCGCCTTGGCCGCCGCCGTCGCCGTCTCGTACGCCCGCTCCAGAGGCGAGGTGACCACCGCAGCGACGCCCCCGCGTGTCCCCAGGTACCGCGCGGCGGCGTCGGCCTGCCTGCGTCCCTCCTCGGTCAGCGCGGGGTTGCCGCGGCCCGAATAGCGTCGGGCGACGGACAATTCGGTCTGCCCGTGGCGCAGCAGCAGCAAGCGGGTGAGCTCTCCGGTGGCGCCGGTCCACCCGGGTGCGGACAGTGTGGGCTTCTCGGCCGCGATGGGCTCCTCCGCGGGCTCAGCCACAGGCGTCGCACTGACGATGCCCGCAGCGGCGTCCATGGCCTCGTTGGCCAGCCGGTCGGCATGGCTGTTGCGGGCCCGCGGAATCCACGCGTAGCTGACCCGCTCGAACCCTTCCGCCAATTCGGCGGCCCGGCGCTGCAGTGCGATCAGATCAGGATGTTTCACCCGCCACCGCCCTGACATCTGTTCGATGACGAGCTTGGAGTCCATCGACACCGCCACCTCGGTGGCGCCCGCCTCGGCGGCTGCCTCCAAACCGGCGATCAGACCGCGGTATTCGGCGACGTTGTTGGTGGCCCGGCCGATCGCTTCCTTGCGCTCTGCCAGCTCGACGGCGTGCTCGGCATCGAACACGACGGCGCCGTAACCCGCCGGTCCCGGGTTGCCCCGGGACCCGCCGTCGGCCTCGACGAGAACCTTCACTGCTTGATCCGCAACAGGATCGCCCCGCACTCGGGGCAGCGCAACACGTCATCCTCGGCGGCCGCGGCAATCCGCGCGCTCTCGCCGCGGTCGATCTCGATCCGGCACGCACCGCAGCGCCGGCCTTGCAGCAATCCGGCGCCCGCGCCACCACGGGCTCGCTGTTTTTCGTAGAGGTCGACGAGTTCGGGCGCGATGACACTCACCAGCCCTTCACGACGGGTTGTCGCCTGATGCCGGGCCTGGTCGATCTCCACGAGCGCGGCGTCGCGGGCCTGCTGGGCCGCTGACAGCGCGGCCTGCAGATCGTCGATGCGCTGCAACGCCTCGGCTTGTCGGCCCGACAGTTCCTCGCGGCGTTCCATGAGCTCCAGCAGGGAGTCCTCCAGGCTGGCCTGCCTGCGCTGCAGCGTCTCCAGCTCGTGCTGGATCTCGGCGACCTGCTTGGCGCCCACCGTGCCGCCGTCGATCAGCGCCCGGTCCCGGTCCTCACGCTGACGTACCGAGTCGATCTCGCTCTCGAGCTTGGTCACCTGGGCGTCCAGGTCCTCCAGCGCGATACCGAGGACACCCACGCCGTCGCTGGCGGCGGCATGCTCGGCCTGCGCCTCGTCCATCTTCTTCTGCTCTGCCAGGTTCTTGGCACGGTGCGCGAGGCGCCCGAGTTCGGCATCGACCTCGGTCAGCGCGAGAAGCGAACGTTGTTGTCTTACTTCGGCTTTCATGCCCTGACTTTCATGTTGTTGGTAGCGATCAGCACTCGACATTCCACGGGTCGGTACGCACCGATGACACCCGCACCGGGAGCGCGTCACCGAATTGCCTGCGCAACACCTCGGCAGCCTGGGCGCACCATGGGAATTCGGTGGCCCAGTGCGCCGCGTCGACAAGCGCGACCGGTGAGACCCGGCGGTGCTCGTCGGCCGGATGGTGGCGTAGATCTGACGTGACGTACGCCTGCACATCGGCGCGGGTCACGGTGCCCAGCAATGAATCGCCGGCTCCCCCGCAGACGGCGACCCGCGACACCATGGCATCCGGATCCCCCGAGGTCCGCACCCCCCATGAGGTGGCCGGTAACGCGGCCCTCACACGAGATGCAAACTCGGACAAAGGAATCGGTCGGTCCAGCGCGCCGATCCGGCCGATTCCCACATCACCGGGGATCGGTGCCAGGGCGAAGATGTCGAAGGCCGGCTCCTCGTAGGGATGCGCGGCGCGCAGCGCGGACAAGATGGTGGCGCGCAGCCGCGAAGGCGCGATCACCTCCACGCGATCCTCTGCCACCTGCTCGACGGTGCCCACCTCGCCGACAGCCGGGACGGCGCCGTCGTGCGGCAGGAACTGTCCGGTCCCGGCCACGCTCCAGCTGCAGTGCGAATAGTCGCCGATCCGTCCGGCCCCGGCGTCGAACAGTGCCTCGCGCACCGCGGCAGCATCCGCGGTCGGGACGAACACCACCCATTTGTCCAGATCGGGCCCCGAAGCCGCAGGCGACAGCACCCCGTCGACGGTGAGGCCCAGCGCCTGGGCCAGCGCGTCGGATACCCCGGGTGAGGCCGCATCGGCGTTGGTGTGCGCGGTGAACAGGGCGCGCCAGGTGCGGATCAGCCGGTGGATCAGGGCGCCCTTGGCGGTGTCGGCCGCGACGGTGTCGACGCCCCGCAGCAGCAGCGGGTGATGGGCCAGCAGCATGCCCCGTTCGGGCACCTCGTCGATGACGGCCTCGGTCGCGTCGACGGCGATGGTCACCGATTCGACCGGTTCGCCCGGGTCACCGCATACCAACCCCACCGAGTCCCAATCGTGGGCCAGGTGCGGCGGATACGCCGCGTCCAGTGCGGCGATCACATCGGCCAGTCTGACGCCGGCCCCCGGCACCGCCGCCGGTCGCGCGCTCATTGCAGTACCTCCGTCATGGCGTCGATCAGTGCGGGCCATTCCGGCCGCACTGCGGCGCGCAGGTAATTATCCGGCAGGCCCACGAAAGTATCGCAACGGCGTACCGCAATGCCCTTGCTTTCCAGATGTTTTCGCATCAGCTCCGCGTCGGGCACCGTGAACAGCACAAATGGCGCGTCACCGGCCACCACGTCCAGTCCGAGGCGCTCAAGCTCGGCGGCCATCGAGGTCCGCAGTTCGGCGAGTCGCCCGGCACCGGCGTGGGCCTCGGCCACCGCTTCGGGACTGCTGGCCGCGGCGATGGCCTCCAATTGCAGCGTGCCCAGCGGCCAGTGCGGTCGCGGCGCGGTGAGCCGGCTCAACACGTCGGGCGCGCCGAGGGCGTAACCGACCCGCAGCCCGGCCAGCGCCCATGTCTTGGTCAGGCTGCGCAGTATCAGCACGTCGGGCAGCGATTGGCCGGCCAGGGTCTCGGCCTCTCCGGGGATACCGTCGGCGAACGCCTCGTCCACCACGAGCAGCCGGCCCGGGCGGCGCAACGCCAGGATGTCCGCACGGCGGTGCAGTACGCCGGTGGGGTTGGTCGGGTTGCCGATGACGACGAGGTCCGCGTCGTCGGGCACTGCCGCACCGGCCAGGGTGAAGGGGGACGGCAGCACCACGTGGTGAATCGGTATACCGGCCGCGGCCAGCACCGCTTCGGGTTCGGTGAACGACGGGGCCACCAGGGCGGCCGAGGTGGGCCGCAATCCGGCCAGCAGGGCGAACCCTTCGGCTCCCCCGGCCAGCAGGGCCACCTCGTCAGCGCTGCGGCCATGACGTGCGGCGACCGCGTCGACCGCCCGGCGCTGATCGGCCCGGCTGGGGTAGCTGCCGAGGTCGGGCAGCCGGGACGCCAGGCGGTCGGTCAACCAGACCGGCGGACCGCCGGGGCGCACGTTGACCGCGAAGTCCAGCATGCCCGGCGTTGCGGCCTGGTCGCCGTGGTAGCGGGCGCCGGCACGGGCCCGGTCGCGGGTCCCGCCGTTGGGTGGGCAGAGCACCCCACGACACTAGTGGTCGGGGCGCTCAACTGGGCATCGGGAGGACCGCGCGCGGCATACGGGAGAATGGGCACGTGACTGACACGCTGGAACTCACCCGACCGCAGCTGGTGCTGTTCGACCTCGACGGCACCCTGACCGATTCGGCGGCCGGGATCGTATCGAGTTTCCGCCATGCGCTGGCCCAGGTGGGTGCCGCCGTACCGGACGGTGATCTGGCCGGACGCATCGTCGGCCCACCCATGCACGAGACATTGCAGGCGTTGAGTCTGGGCGAGACCAGCTTCGACGCAGACGCCGCGATCGCGGCCTACCGCGCCGATTACACGAGCCGCGGCTGGGCGATGAACAGCCTGTTCGACGGCGTCGAGGCCGTGCTGGCCGATCTGCGAGCCGCCGGGGTACGGCTGGCCGTCGCGACGTCGAAGGCCGAGCCCACTGCACGACGCATCCTGGAGCATTTCGGTTTGGACGGCTATTTCGAGGTCATCGCCGGGGCCAGCCCCGACGGCGTCCGGGCTGCCAAGGCCGACGTGGTGGCCTACGCGCTGGCCCAACTGGAACCCCTGCCGCAGCGCGTCCTGATGGTCGGCGACCGCATGCACGATGTCGAGGGCGCGGCCGAGCACGGCATCAACACCGTGGTGGTCGGCTGGGGCTACGGCGCCACGGATTTCAGCGGGCCCGGCGCGGTGGCCGCCCACGCCCACGTCGACACCGTCGCCGCGCTGCGGGAGGTGCTCGGTGTCTGACATCACCCCTGAGCCGGTCCTGCACGTGACCTTCGTCTGCTCCGGCAACATCTGCCGCTCGCCGATGGCCGAGAAGATGTTCGCCCATCAGATCAGCGAGCGCGGATTGGCCGACGTGGTCCGGGTGAGCAGCGGCGGCACCGGCGGCTGGCATGCCGGTGACGGCGCCGACACTCGTGCCTGCCTGGTGTTGCGTGAGCGCGGCTATCCCAGCGACCATGTCGCCGCCCAGGTGTGCGAGGACCACCTCGGCGCCGACATGGTGGTCGCGCTGGGCCGCAATCACCTGCGCATCCTGACCGATCTGGGTGTGACGGACGACCGGCTGCGGATGCTGCGCTCGTTCGACCCCCGCTCGGGCGCGCACGCCCTTGATGTCGAGGACCCCTACTACGGCGGCAAGTCCGATTTCGAGGACGTGTTCACCGTGATCGAGGCGTCCCTGCCGGGGCTGCACGCCTGGGTCGACACCGCGCTGGCCGACCGGAAAATCCTCGAGGAATCCTGATCCGATGCGGCGATTGACCTTTCTGCTGCGGCCCCAGTGGGTGGCGTTGTTCATCGTGGTCGCCGCATTCGCGTACCTGTGTTTCACGGTGCTTGCGCCGTGGCAGTTGGGCAAGAACACCAAGACCTCGCGGGAGAACAACCAGATCAGCCATTCCCTGCAGGCCGACCCCGTTCCGGTCACCAGCGTTCTGCCGCAACAGGACTCAGCCGCGCCCGACTCCCAGTGGCAACGCGTCACCGCGACGGGTCATTACCTACCGAAGTCGGAGGTGCTGGTCCGCCTGCGGGTTGTCGACGGCGAACCGGCGTTCGAGGTGCTCACCCCGTTCGCCGTCGATGGCGGACCGGTGGTGCTCGTCGATCGCGGCTACATCCGGCCCGTCGACGGAAACAAGGTGCCCGAGTTCGCCGCCGCCCCGACCACCCCGGTGACCATCACCGCGCGTCTGCGTGACGCGGAGGCGCTGATCCCGGACAAGCAGCCGTTCCGCGGCGACGACGGTGCGCAGCAGGTGTATTCGATCAACCCCGGCCAGATCGCCTCGCTCACCGGCGTTTCGCTGACCGGGTCGTATCTGCAGTTGGTGGCCGGTCAACCCGGCGGTCTCGGGGAGATCCCCCTCCCGCACCTGGACGCCGGGCCCTTCCTGTCCTACGGCATCCAGTGGATCGCGTTCGGGATCGTCGCCCCGCTCGGGCTGGGTTACTTCATCTACGCCGAGTTGCAGCAGCGCAGGCGGGAACGCGCCGCCGCCCAAGCCAAGTCGGACGAGCCGCCCCGCGAGCTCACCACCGAGGAGAAGATCGCCGACCGCTACGGCAAGCGCCGCTGACCGCCAGCAGTACCGCCACCACCGCTGCCGTGGCCTGCACCGCGCGCGAGAGCCGCACCGCCCTGGCCACATCGGGCACTTCGGGGATGCGCCCGTCGCCCAGCGTCGGCCGGATCTCAAGTTGATGCGCGTACTGTGTCGGACCGCCCAGACGCACGCCCAGCGCTCCGGCGAAGGACGCCTCGGCGACTCCCGCATTCGGACTGGGATGGCGTGCGGCGTCGGATCGCCAGGCGCGCAACGCCGCGCGCGGTGAACCGCCCACCACCGGGGCACACAGCACTGCCAACACGCCGGTCAGCCGGGCCGGCAGGTAGTTCAGCACATCATCTAATCTGGCTGCGGCCCAACCGAAGTGGTTGTACCGCGGGGATCGGTGCCCGATCATGGCATCCAGCGTGTTGGCACCCCGGTAGACCAGCACGCCGGGTACCCCACCGATCGCCGCCCAGAACAGCGGCGCCACCTGGGCGTCAGAGGTGTTCTCGGCCAGCGATTCCACCGTGGCCCGGGTCAGCCCGGAGGGGTCCAGCGCGGCTGGATCCCGCCCGCACAGCGACGGCAACAGTAGCCGGGCTCCGGCGACGTCGCCGTCGGTGAGCAGCGTCGCCATCCGGTGCCCCACCCGGTTGAGGGACGTGCCGCCGAGCGCGACGTAGGTGGCCGCCGCCGTCACCCAGACGCGATCGCCGCGTCCCGTGGCCCAGCCCAGCCCGGCCAGCCCGCCCAGCAGCAGCCCGGTGTGCAGCACGCCCGCGCCGCGATCGTCGGCATAAGTGAGCTTTTCCAACCGTGCTGCGCCCGTGCCGAACCCGGCCACCGGGTGCCCGCGGCGCGGATCACCCAGCAGCAGGTCGGCCAGGTAGCCGACGGCGATACCGGCGGCCCGACGGTGCCAGATGGGCGGGCGGGCCCGCGGACTTCTGCGCGCAAACACCTCGGCAGCGTCTCATGAGGTGATCTACTCGCAGTCATGAGGCTGCGTGCACCACGGCGCCCGCGTCGGGTCACCGATCTGCTCAACCCGGCGGCGGTACTGCTGCCCGCGGCCAACGTGATCATGCAGCTGTCCGTCCCCGGGGTCGGTTATGGCGTCCTGGAGAGTCCCGTGGACAGCGGCAATGTCTACAAGCATCCGTTCAAGCGGGCCCGCACCACCGGCACCTATCTGGCCGCGGCCACCATGGGCACCGATGCCGACCGCGCGCTTCTGCGCACCCAGATCGACAAGGTGCATGCGCTGGTCCGCTCACGCGAATCAAGCCCGGTGTCCTACAACGCGTTCGACCCCCGGCTGCAGCTGTGGGTGGCGGCCTGCCTGTACCGCTATTACGTCGACATGCACGAGTTCCTCTACGGCCCGCTCGACGACGAATCCGCCGACGCGGTCTATGCCGACGCGCGCAGGCTGGGCACCACACTGCAGGTTCGCGACGAGATGTGGCCCGCGGACCGCGCCGCCTTCGACGCGTACTGGAAGCAGTCACTGCAGGAGCTGCGGATCGACCCTCCGGTGCGTGAGCACCTGCACGGGGTGGCCGCGTTGGTGTTTCTGCCCGCCCCGCTGCGCCTGGTGGCCGGGCCGTTCAATCTGTTCGCCACCACGGGTTTTCTGCCCGCGGAGTTCCGCAGACGTATGCAGATGAGCTGGACGGCCGATCAGCAGCGGCGGTTCGAGTGGCTGTTGAGCGGTCTGCGGTTCGCCGATCGGGTGGTCCCGCACGAGGTGTGGTTGCTGGGTTACCAGCTCTACCTGTGGGACATGCGGATGCGTGACCACTTCGGCAAACGAGTGGTCTGATCAGGAGGCGAAGATGACATTCCCAGCACTGGCTCATGTGGCGGTCACGGTCCGGGATCTGGCGGTCAGCGGGCCGTGGTACCGCACGTTGTTCGGCGCCGATCCGGTGCTGGACGAGGATACCGACGCCGGCTTCCATCACCTGGTATGGCTGTTGGACAACGGCACCCTCTTCGGTATCCATCAGCACCGGAATCCGGCACCCGACGAACGTTTCAGCGAGTTCCGGGTGGGGCTGGACCACGTCGGTTTCGGCTGCGCGTCGCGTGCGGAGTTGCAGACCTGGGTGGACCGGCTCGACGGCCTGGGCATCGCTCACGGCGGCATCGTCGACGCCCCGTACGGTTCAGGGCTCAGTTTTCGCGATCCGGACGGTATCGCACTGGAGTTCTTCGCCGGGAACTGAATTCGGGTGGCGCGGCCGACACCCCCGACTCCGTGGATATGATCCGACGCGGAGGTCCCGCTTTGAAAGACGCCATTGTCCTGGTTGCCGTTTCGCTGGCGATCGGATTCGCCCTCGGCGGTCTTCAGGCATCCGGCCCGCCTGCTGCGGCCCCGCAGCTACCGGCTCCGCCGCCGCCCCGCCCGGGCGTCTATACCGTCACCGAAACCTCGGGCCACCCAGCACCGAAGCCCTACGACTGGATGCTGTCGAATTGCGGCCCCCAGTGCTTGCGGGTGCAGTCGCCGGCCCCTGAGGGCTCCTGGCAACTGGACCTGTCGTGGGATTCCGGCGCCGATCGGCACAAGGGCGCCTGGGTCGGTGAGCGCGTCAACCCCGGTATGAAGTGCCGGGCCGGCGGAATGTCGGAGAAAACCGGCCCCGTCCCGTTCAAATACGTGATCCGGCGCGATCTCACGGGATTCGTGAACATGAAGTTCTCCGAGGAGAGCCCGTCGTGCTGGGGCGAGACCGTCATGCGGGGCCAGGAACTCGAGCTGAAACGCGCGAAGCCGGTGTGGTCTTAGACCAGGGATTTTGATGGTGGGCGCGGACGGTATCGAACCGCCGACCGCTGGTGTGTAAAACCAGAGCTCTACCACTGAGCTACGCGCCCCGTCGCAGGCACGGTACACGCCGAGACGGCGTGACCGGAAATTCAAGCCTGCAATGCCGCCAATGCCTCCCGCCAAACCGCCTGATCCCGTGGCTGACCCGGGTCCATCATCTCGGCGAAGCGGATGGCGCCGGCCCGGTCGACCACGAACGTGCCACGGTTGGGGTAGCCGGCGTCGGCGTTGAACACGCCGTAGGCCTGGGTGACCGCGCCGTGCGGCCAGAAATCTGACAGCACCGGGAACGTGAATCCGCTTTCGATGGACCAGATCTTGTGTGTCGGGGGCGGGCCGACAGAGATGGCCAGGGTTGCCGTGTCGTCGTTCTCGTACTGCGGCAGTTTGTCGCGGATCTCCCCCAGTTCACCCTCACACACGCCGGTGAACGCGAGCGGAAAGAAGACCAACAGCACGTCTTTCACACCGCGGTAGGTGCTCAGTGTGACCGGCCTGCCGTTCTGGTCCCGGAGCGTGAAATCGGGCGCCGGGGCTCCCACAGCCAGCATTATTGCCGCTTGCCTGCAGCCTTCGATTTCGGCTGCACCAGCCGGCTCGCCGTCCAGTCCCCCAATTTCGCCGACGAGGTCTGCATCAGACCGGCCGTCGGTGCCGATTCGGCGATCTCGGCGGGCTGCACATGCCCGGCCTTGCCGGTCTTGGGAGTCACCACCCAGATCACGCCGTCCTCGGCGAGTGGAGTGATGGCGTCCATGAGCCGGTCGACGAGGTCCCCGTCGTCGTCCCTCCACCAGAGCAATACGACGTCGACGACTTCGTCCGAATCCTCATCGAGCAGCTCGGAGCCGCACGCTTCCTCGATGTCGGCCCGGATGTCGTCGTCGCTATCCTCGTCCCACCCCAGTTCCTGGACTACCTGATCCTTCTGGATGCCCAGTATTTGGGCGTAGTTCGGGCCTGAGTCCGTACCCGCCGCCGCGACCACCGTCGGTCCTCCTTACCTTTCTTCGAGCCTCTCTCAAGACTTGTCGGTTGCTCATTCATCTGCGCGTGATGCGTGTTGCGACCTATCGTCGCACGGCGGCGCACCACTGCGGGTGCCCGGCGGGCCACTTTTGTCCCCCGCCGGTCAGTAAGCCTTGTCGCATCGCGTCAACGCGTTCTCTCGGGCGGTGTTCGATCGGTTGGACGCCGCGTTGAACTGATCCGGGCCGACGTGGTCGGAAATCGCGGTGACGAGGGCCCTCGCCGAGTCGATCCACTCGGTCAGCGCGTCGCGCAGATCCGGTGACAACGCGTCGGACAGACCCGAACTGACCAGATCGGCGCTGCGGTTCAACCCGTCGATCGCAGGACCGGCCTTGGCCGCGGTGTCACCGCCGTTGTTCACCGCTTCGACGTAGGCATTGACCGCGTTGACGGCGTCGACAGCCGAGGTGCTGAGGTCCTCGCACACGGTGTGCACCGCGCGCGTGGTCAAGGAAGCCTGGCGTTCGGATTCGCGGGTCACCGAGCTCGCCGAGGATTCCTCGATCGATGCCTTCACCGACGCCCGATACTCGGGAGCCACCGCGGAATCAACCTGTGCGTTACCGCCGGTAACGGAGGTACAACCCACCACGACCATCGCGATCACCGCAGCGCTACCGCATGCACGCGCGGCGATCCGCGCCTTTGCCCCAAACTGCCCATCAACCGGCACGATCTGCAGACGTTACCGGTTCGGAAAGCAACCGATGGGTAACTTGCGCAGCGCCACCCCCAGCGGCACACAGGCGGCAAGATAGGTGGACGATAGAAGGTGCCACAAGCACTGTCAGTAGTAACCGCCTAACAAGGAGCGGAAGTTGACCACCGAGTTCGTGCGCCAGGATCTGGCCCAAAACTCCTCTACCGCAGCCGAACCCGACCGGGTTCGGGTGATTCGCGAGGGAGTTGCCTCCTACCTTCCCGATATCGACACCGACGAGACCGCGGAATGGCTGGAGTCGTTCGACGAGTTGCTGGAGCGATCCGGTCCGGCACGGGCCCGCTACCTGATGTTGCGACTGCTGGAGCGCTCACGCGAGAAGCGGGTCGCCATCCCGGCACTGACGTCGACCGATTACGTCAACACGATTCCCACCGAACTGGAGCCCTGGTTCCCCGGCGACGAGGATGTCGAGCGACGTTTCCGCGCCTGGATCCGGTGGAACGCGGCCATCATGGTGCACCGCGCGCAGCGTCCGGGAGTCGGTGTGGGCGGCCATATTTCGACGTACGCATCGTCGGCGTCGCTGTATGAGGTCGGGTTCAACCACTTCTTCCGCGGCAAATCCCACCCGGGCGGCGGTGACCAGGTTTTCATCCAGGGCCACGCCTCCCCCGGCATCTATGCGCGCGCGTTCCTCGAGGGCCGGCTGACGACCGACCAACTGGATGGTTTTCGGCAGGAGCACAGCCACAAGGGTGGCGGTCTGCCGTCCTACCCGCACCCGCGGCTGATGCCCGACTTCTGGGAATTCCCCACGGTGTCGATGGGCCTGGGTCCGATGAACGCGATCTACCAGGCCCGGTTCAACCACTACCTGCACGACCGTGGCATCAAGGACACCTCCGATCAGCACGTGTGGGCGTTCCTCGGTGACGGCGAGATGGACGAGCCGGAGAGTCGCGGCCTGATCCAGGTGGCCGCCAACGAGGCGCTCGACAACCTGACCTTCGTCGTCAACTGCAACCTGCAGCGCCTGGACGGGCCGGTGCGCGGCAACGGCAAGATCATCCAGGAGCTGGAATCGTTCTTCCGCGGCGCCGGCTGGAACGTCATCAAGGTGGTCTGGGGCCGCGAGTGGGATGCCCTGCTGCACGCCGATCGCGACGGCGCGCTGGTCAACCTGATGAACACCACGCCCGACGGTGATTACCAGACGTACAAGGCCAACGACGGCGCCTACGTGCGCGATCACTTCTTCGGCCGGGACCCGCGCACCAAGGCTCTGGTCGAGCCGATGACCGACCAGGAGATCTGGAACCTCAAGCGCGGTGGTCACGATTACCGCAAGGTCTATGCCGCCTACCGCGCCGCGATGGAGCACAAGGGCCAGCCGACGATCATCCTGGCCAAGACCATCAAGGGCTACACACTGGGCAGCCACTTCGAGGGCCGCAACGCCACGCACCAGATGAAAAAGCTTGCGCTGCAAGACCTCAAGGATTTCCGCGACGTCACCCGGGTGCCGATCAGCGATGAGCAGCTGGAGCAGGATCCCTACCTGCCGCCGTACTACCACCCCGGGCCCGAGGCGCCCGAGATCCGGTACCTGCTGGACCGTCGCCGCGCTCTGGGCGGATTCGTCCCGGCGCGTCGCAACAAGTCCACGCCCCTGGCTCTGCCCGCATCCGATGCGTACACCGCGTTGAAGAAGGGCTCGGGCAACCAGGCCGTGGCCACCACCATGGCGACGGTGCGTACCTTCAAGGAACTGTTGCGGGACAAGAACATCGGCCCGCGCCTGGTGCCCATCATCCCTGACGAGGCCCGTACCTTCGGTATGGACTCGTGGTTCCCGAGCCTGAAGATCTACAACCGCAACGGGCAGCTGTACACCTCGGTCGACTCGGCATTGATGCTGGCGTACAAGGAGTCCGAGGTCGGCCAGATCCTGCACGAGGGCATCAACGAGGCCGGGTCGACGTCGTCGTTCACCGCGGTGGGCACCTCCTACTCGACCCACAACGAGCCGATGATCCCGATCTACATCTTCTATTCGATGTTCGGGTTCCAGCGCACCGGCGACGGGCTGTGGGCGGCGGCCGATCAGATGGCCAAGGGCTTCGTGCTCGGGGCCACCGCCGGACGCACCACACTCACGGGCGAAGGTCTACAGCACGCCGACGGCCATTCGCTGCTGCTGGCGTCGACCAACCCGGCGGCGGTGACCTACGACCCGGCATTCGCCTACGAGATCGCCCACATCATCGAGAGCGGTCTGCAGCGGATGTACGGCGAGCATGCCGAGAACGTGTTCTTCTACATCACCATCTACAACGAGCCCTACGTTCAGCCCGCCGAGCCGTCCGATCTGGACACCGAAGCCCTGCTGCGCGGTATGTACCGCTACCGGCGGGCCACCGAGAAGCGCACGAATACCGCGCAGATCCTGGCGTCGGGAGTGTCGATGCCCGAGGCGCTGCGCGCGGCCGACATGCTGGCCGAGCACTGGGACGTGGCGGCCGACGTGTGGTCGGTGACCAGTTGGGGCGAGCTCAACCGCGAGGGCGTCGAGATCGAGCGGCACCGGCTGCGGCATCCCGATCAGCCGGCCCGCACGCCTCATGTGACCAGCGCGCTGGCCGACGCGGCCGGCCCGATGGTGGCGGTGTCGGACTGGATGCGAGCCGTGCCCGAGCAGATCCGGCCGTGGGTTCCCGGTACCTACATCACGCTGGGCACAGACGGCTTCGGGTTCTCCGACACCCGGCCCGCCGCGCGGCGCTACTTCAACACCGACGCCGAGTCGGTCGTGGTCGCAGCACTGGAGGGGCTGGCCCGCGACGGCGAGATCGATCCATCGGTGGCCGTGGCGGCGGCCAAGCAGTACAAGATCGACGACGTGTTCGCCGCCGCGGTGTCCTACGTCGACACCGGCAGCGCCTAGACGAGTTCTCGGGCGGCGGTCGTTCCATAAGAGAACGACCGCCCGCCCGAGAAGGGCGGTTGGAGGAATCCACCAGAATATTGGCGTAGCTTTTAGGGGTGGCTGACAACAACCGGTTCGTTCCGCCCAAGTCGACCGTCGAGGTCCTCGCGAGCGTGCCCGACTCGGTGTTGCGCAGGCTGAAGCAGTACTCGGGCCGGCTGGCCACCGAAGCCGTGCACGCGATGGCCGAGCGTCTGGACTTCTTCTCCGATCTCGACGCGTCGCAGCGGGCCAGCGTGCAGCTGGTGGTGCAGACCGCCGTGGTCAACTTCGTCGAGTGGATGCGCGACCCGGCCAGCGACGTCAGCTACACAGCTCAGGCCTTCGAGGTGGTGCCCCAGGATCTGCGTCGCCGTATCGCCCTGCGCCAGTCGGTCGAGATGGTGCGCACCTCGATGGAGTTCTTCGAGGAAGTGGTGCCGCTGCTGGCCCGGTCCGAGGAGCAGCTCAACGCGCTGACCGCGGGCATCCTGCGGTACAGCCGCGACCTGGCGTTCGCGGCGGCCAGCGCGTACGCCGATCAGGCTGAGGCCCGCGGGGCCTGGGATCTGAGGATGGAGGCCAACGTCGTCGACGCGGTGGTGCGCGGCGACACCGGACCTGAGCTGCAGTCGCAGGCGGCTGCACTGAACTGGGACGCGACCGCGCCGGCCACGGTGATCGTCGGCCTGCCCCGCAAGGACCGGTTGGACCTGGCCCGCGATGACATTCACGATGTCGTGAAACGCAACGACCGGGCAGCGCTGTCGGATGTGCACGGAACCTGGCTGGTCGCGATCGTGTCGGGCCCCCTGTCACCAACCGACCGCTTCCTGGCCGACCTGCTGTCGGTCTTCGCCGACGGCCCTGTGGTGATCGGGCCGACCTCCCCGACGCTGACGGCTGCGCACCGCAGCGCCACCGAGGCGATCTCCGGGATGAATGCGGTGGCGGGGTGGACCGGCGCACCCCGGCCGGTGTCCGCGCGTGACCTGTTGCCCGAGCGGGCCCTGCTGGGCGATGCGACGGCGATCGCGGCTTTGGAGACCGAGGTGATGCGCCCGTTGGGCGACGCAGGCCCCGCCCTCACCGAGACTCTCGACGCATTCCTCGACTCGGGTGGCGCCATCGAAGCTTGCGCCCGCAAATTGTTCGTTCATCCAAACACGGTGCGCTACCGGCTCAAACGGATCGGCGACTTCACCGGCCGCGACCCGGCCGTACCCAGGGACGCCTACGTGTTGCGCGTCGCCTCGACAGTCGGCAGGCTGAGCAAACAGGCATACCAGCCGAGCACGCCAAATGGCGGAACCGCTGTGATACCGGCGATTCGCCCGGCTCATTCCGCCAGGCAACCGGTCTGAACTGGCCTCACCGGGCGGTCGAGCGGCTGTGACATATTTCGCTGCGGTGAAGGGAACGTCGCATCACATGCACTTTTGTGGAGAACCTACAAAAACATAAGACAAGGTTCATAATCTCTTACACCCCACAAAACCATCTTCACAGTGTTCTCTTAATGACGTGCCCCAACCCGTGCTCGCATTGCTTGCTCCCGGACAGGGATCGCAGACGCCCGGAATGCTCTCCCCTTGGCTGGAGCTGCCCGGTGCCGCCGATCGCCTCGCCACGTGGTCGCAGATCAGCGGTCTGGATCTGGCGCGTCTGGGAACCACCGCCACCGCCGAGGAGATCACCGACACCGCGGTGACTCAGCCGCTGGTGGTGGCCGCCACGCTGCTGGCCTATGAGGAATTGGCCAAGCGCGGGCTGCCCGATACCGCCGAGTCCATCGTGGCGGGTCATTCCGTCGGCGAGATCGCCGCTTATGCGATCGCCGGGGTCATCTCCGCCGATGACGCCGTCAAGCTGGCCGCCACCCGCGGCGCCGAGATGGCCAAGGCCTGCGCGGTCGAGCCGACCGGCATGGCGGCGGTCCTGGGCGGCGACGAGGCCGAGGTGTTAGCCCGCCTCGAGTCACTCGACCTGATCCCGGCCAACCGCAACGCGGCGGGCCAGATCGTGGCCGCAGGCGCGGTCGCGGCACTGGAGAAGCTCGCCGAGGATCCGCCGGCCAAGGCCCGGGTCCGTAAGCTGGCGACTGCGGGCGCGTTCCACACCCATTACATGGCTTCCGCGCTGGACGGTTACGCCGCCGCGGCCGAGTCTGTAACAACGTCTGAGCCGACGGCGACACTTCTGTCGAATGCGGACGGGCAGCCGGTCACGTCAGCCGCCGATGCGATGGAGAAGCTGGTGTCCCAGCTGACCAAGCCAGTGCGGTGGGACCTGTGCACCGCCACCATGCGAGACCGGTTCCAGAACGCCGAGCGCGCCGGGATCGTCGAGTTCCCGCCGGCGGGAACCCTGGCCGGCATCGCCAAACGTGAACTGAAGGGCACCCCGGTCCGGCCGGTGAAAGCCCCAGCAGACCTGGACGGCTTGGACGACCTCTGAGTCCAGCGACAACTGAATATCGAAAAAGCGAACGTCCCGGAATGTCCTCCGTACCCGGAGGGCGCTGTCAACAACAAGAAGGAGCCATTGTGGCCGCCAGTCAAGAAGAAATCATCGCCGGTCTCGCCGAGATCATCGAAGAGGTCACCGGCATCGAGCCGTCTGAGGTGACCCCGGAGAAGTCGTTCGTGGACGACCTGGACATCGACTCGCTGTCGATGGTGGAGATCGCCGTGCAGACCGAGGACAAGTACGGCGTGAAGATCCCCGACGAGGATCTGGCCGGCCTGCGCACCGTCGGTGATGTCGTCTCCTACATCCAGAAGCTCGAGGAAGAGAACCCCGAGGCCGCCGCCGCCCTGCGCGAGAAGTTTGGCTCGGAATGACCAAACCTTCCACTGCTAACGGAGGCTTCCCGAACGTCGTGGTGACCGCCGTGGAGGCCACCACGGCGCTCGCTGCTGACATCGAGAGCACGTGGAAGGGCCTCCTGGCCGGAGAAAGCGGCATCCGTGAGTTGACCGACGACTTCGTCACCAAGTGGGACCTTCCGGTGCGTATCGGTGGTCACCTTGTCGACGACATCGACAGTCATCTGACCCGCATCGAGCTGCGCCGCAATTCCTACGTGCAGCGCATGTCACTGGTGCTGGCCCGACGGCTGTGGCAGACCGCCGGTGCGCCCGAGGTCGATCCCGATCGGTTCTCCGTCGTGATCGGCACGGGCCTCGGCGGTGGCGAGAAGATCGTCGAGACCTACGACGCGATGAACGAGGGCGGCATCCGCAAGGTCAGCCCGCTCGCCGTTCAGATGATCATGCCCAACGGTGCGGCCGCGGTCGCCGGTCTTGAACTCGGCGCCCGCGCCGGGGTCATCACGCCGGTGTCGGCGTGTTCGTCGGGATCTGAGGCCATCGCCCACGGTTGGCGACAGATCGTGATGGGTGATGCGGACTTCGCCGTCGTCGGCGGCGTGGAAGGCGGTATCGAGGCACTGCCGATCGCGGCGTTCTCGATGATGCGCGCCATGTCGACGCGCAACGACGATCCCGCAGGGGCGTCCCGGCCGTTCGACAAGGACCGTGACGGATTCGTGTTCGGCGAGGCCGGCGCGATGATGATCATCGAGACCGAGGAGCACGCCCTGGCCCGTGGCGCCAAGCCGCTGGCCCGGGTGCTGGGTGCAGGCATCACCTCGGACGCCTTCCATATGGTCGCTCCGGCGGACAACGGTCAGCGTGCCGGTGCCGCGATGAAGCGGGCGATGGAAACCGCGGGCCTGGACGCCAAGGACATCGACCACATCAACGCTCACGGCACGGCCACCCCGATCGGTGATACCGCCGAGGCCAATGCCATCCGTGTTGCCGGATGCCAGAACGCCGCGGTCTACGCGCCCAAGTCGGCGCTGGGTCACTCGATCGGCGCGGTCGGTGCGCTGGAGTCGGTGCTGACGGTGCTCGCGTTGCGGGACGGGGTGATCCCCCCGACGCTGAACTACGAGACACCGGATCCCGAGATCGATCTCGATGTGGTTGCAGGCGAGCCTCGTTATGGCGACTACAAGTACGCCATCAACAACTCGTTCGGATTCGGTGGCCACAATGTGGCTCTGGCCTTCGGGCGGTACTGAGGCCGGGCCCACAACAACCTGGTCAGCGGCCCCCGGAAAGGTAGCCCTGGTAGGTAAACAACCGAGGGAAAGCACGGAAGGAAGAACTCCGTAAATATGGCGGGATTGTCCACTGGGAATGGTCTTCCCAATGTGGTTGTCACCGGCGTAGCCATGTCAACGGCGCTGGCAACCGATGCTGAAAGCACCTGGAAGAAGCTGCTCGACGGTCAGAGCGGCATCCGCAAGCTCACTGATTCGTTCGTCGACGAGTACGACCTGCCGGTACGCATCGGCGGCCATCTCCTCGAGGAGTTCGATTCCGAGCTGACCCGCGTCGAACTACGCCGGTTGTCATATTTGCAGAAGATGTCGACGGTCATCGGCCGTCGGGTGTGGGCCAACGCCGGCTCCCCCGAGGTCGATGCCCGCCGTCTCATGGTGTCCATCGGCACCGGTCTGGGTTCTACCGAAGAACTTGTGTTCGCCTACGACGGCATGCGGACCAAGGGGCTGCGTGCGGTGTCGCCGCTGGTGGTGCAGATGTACATGCCCAACGGCGCGGCAGCCGCGATCGGACTCGAGCGCAAGGCCAAGGCCGGGGTGTGTACCTCGATCTCGGCCTGCGCGTCGGGTTCGGAAGCGATCGCCAACGCGTGGCGGCAGATCGTCCTCGGTGAGGCCGACATGGCGATCTGCGGTGGTGTGGAAACCAAGATCGAGGCCGTGCCGATCGCCGGCTTCGCGCAGATGCGCATCGTGCTGTCGAACTCCAACGACGATCCTGAAGGCGCGTGCAAGCCCTTCGACAAGGATCGCAACGGTTTCGTCTTCGGCGAGGCCGGGGCCCTGATGGTGATCGAGACCGAGGAGCACGCCAAGGCCCGCGGCGCCGATATCCTGGGCCGCATCATGGGCGCGAGTGTGACCTCGGACGGCTATCACATCGTGGCGCCCGATCCCAACGGTGAGCAGGCCGGTCATGCCATGACCCGGGCCATCCAGTTGGCGGGTCTGCAGCCCCACGACATCGATCACGTCAACGCGCATGCCACCGGCACCAATGTCGGCGACGTGGCCGAGAGCAAGGCGATCAACAACGCGATGATGGGCCACAAGCCCGCGGTCTACGCACCCAAGGCTGCGCTGGGCCATTCCGTCGGCGCGGTCGGCGCGGTGGAGTCCATCCTGACCGTGCTGGCGTTGCGCGACGGCGTCATCCCTGCAACGCGCAACCTGCACAACCTTGATCCGGAGATCGATCTGGATGTGGTGGCCGGTGAGCCGCGGCAGGGCGATTACAAGTACGCAATCAACAATTCGTTCGGATTCGGTGGGCACAACGTCGCGCTCGCCTTCGGAAAGTACTGAGCTTCCGAATTACGGCGACCCAGCGCTTTCCATTAAAGGAGAACCATATGACGATCATGGCCCCCGAGGCAGCCGCCGAATCACTCGACCCGCGCGATCCGCTGCTGCGTCTGCAGACGTTCTTCGACGACGGCAGCGTCGAACTGCTCCATGAGCGGGACCGCTCGGGCGTGCTGGCCGCTGCCGGTACCGTCAACGGCGTTCGGACGGTTGCGTTCTGCACCGACGGCACCGTCATGGGCGGGGCCATGGGTATCGAGGGCTGTGCCCACATCGTCAATGCGTACGACACCGCGATCGAGGAGCAGAGCCCGATCGTGGGCATCTGGCACTCGGGCGGCGCGCGCCTGGCCGAGGGCGTCAAGGCGCTGCACGCGGTCGGTCTGGTCTTCGAGGCGATGATCCGGGCATCGGGCTACATCCCGCAGATTTCGGTGGTCGTCGGATTCGCCGCCGGTGGTGCGGCTTACGGACCCGCCCTGACCGACGTCATCATCATGGCTCCGGACAGCAAGGTGTTCGTCACCGGTCCGGACGTGGTGCGCAGCGTCACCGGTGAGGATGTCGACATGGTGTCGCTCGGCGGCCCCGACGCTCACCACAAGAAGTCCGGTGTGTGCCACATCGTCGCCGACGATGAGATCGACGCCTACGAGCGTGGCCGTCGCCTGGTCGGATTGTTCAGCCAGCAGGGCCATTTCGATCGCAGCAAGGCCGAGGCCGGTGACACCGACCTGGCGGCGCTGATGCCCGAGTCCGCCCGCCGCGCCTACGACGTGCACCCGATCATCGAGGCGCTGCTCGACGAAGGCGTGCCGTTCGAGGAGTTCCAGGCCAAGTGGGCCCCCTCGATCGTCGTCGGTCTCGGTCGGCTGGCCGGCCGTTCGGTGGGCGTGATCGCGAACAACCCGCTGCGGCTCGGTGGCTGCCTGAACTCCGAAAGCGCTGAGAAGTCAGCACGTTTCGTGCGGTTGTGCGACGCGTTCGGCATTCCGCTGGTGGTCGTCGTCGACGTCCCGGGTTACCTGCCCGGTGTGGACCAGGAGTGGGGCGGTGTGGTGCGCCGCGGCGCCAAGCTGCTGCACGCCTTCGGTGAGTCCTCGGTCCCCCGCGTGACCCTGGTGACCCGCAAGATCTACGGCGGCGCCTACATCGCGATGAACTCGCGCTCGCTCAACGCCACCAAGGTGTTCGCCTGGCCGGACGCCGAGGTCGCGGTGATGGGCGCGAAGGCCGCCGTGGGCATCCTGCACAAGCGCAAGCTGGCGGCTGTGGAAGATGCTGCAGAACGCGACGCGCTGCATGAGGAACTCGCGCTGGAGCACGAGAGGATTGCCGGCGGTGTCGATTCCGCGATCGAGATCGGCGTGGTCGACGAGAAGATCGACCCGGCCCACACCCGCAGCAAGCTGACGCAGGCGCTGGCCGAGGCCCCGCACCGGCGCGGCCGCCACAAGAACATCCCGCTGTAACGCTCCTTTCTCTGCGCGAGCAGACACTAAAACCCCCAATTTCAGCTGCAATTGGGGGTTTTAGTGTCTGCTCGGCAGGATCTAACGCGTGGTGTAGCCGCCGTTGGCGAAGATGGTCTGCCCGTTGATCCAGTGCCCCTCGCCGGCCAGGAACACCACCAGCGGGGCGATGTCGGTGATCTCGGTCAGCCGGTTCCCCATCGCCTGCGACTTGTGGAACTCGACGCGCTCCGGGGTCTCCTGCGGATAGAAGAACGGCGTGTCCATCGGGCCGGGGGCCACGTTGTTGACGTTGATGCCGCGGACGCCGAACTCCTTGGATGCGGCCCGGGTGAAGTGCTCGACGGGACTCTTGGACCCTGCATAGGTCGAGTAGCCGTCGGTGTAGGCCGCCAGCAGAGCGGTCACGATGGTGACCACCGAGCCGTTGTCGTTCAGCCGCTTGCCCGCCTGCTGAAGGAAGAAGTAGGCGGCCTTGGCGTTGATGTCGAACATCGAATCGTATTCGGCTTCAGTGGTGTCCACGAACGGCTTTCGTAACACCTTGCCGACGGTGTTGATCGCGATGTCGACGCTGCCGAAGGCGTCGATGGCCGTGTCGAAGAGCTTTTCGACGTTGGCGGGCACGGTGAGATCGCCGTGCACTTTGACGGCCTTGACGCCCGCGGCCTGGACGGCGGCCACGGTCTTGTCGGCATCGGCCTCAGAGGAGGCGCTGTTGTAGTGAACCGCGACGTTGACACCCCGCGAAGCCAACGTCGCGCTGATCAGACCACCGAGATTCTTGGCCCCGGCAGCAACAACGGCTGATTTTCCTTCCAGTTTGCTCATACCTGGCACTGTAGTTTCGCGATCCACATATGAATAACGCAAAATCCCGAGGTTTCCACAAGCTGTCCTTGTGCATAGGGTTGACCCGTGACCTCGAACATCCCCGATCTACGCCGTCTGCGCCAATTCATCGCGATCGGAGAGGCAGGCAGCGTGACGGCGGCGGCGACCGAGCTGCACGTTAGCCAGCAGGCCCTCAGCAGCTCCATGCAGCAACTCGAGAAGGAGCTCAACGCCTCGCTGTTCCGCCGCCAAGGGCGTCGCCTGACACTCACCTCGGCCGGCGAGCTGCTTCTGGCCGAGGGGCGAACGCTGCTGGCAGCGGCACATACGGTCGCCGAACGGGTGGAACACACCGCCAGGGGCGCCGCTGAGGTCTTTGTCGTCGGGCATACTCCGGCCCTCAGCGGCAGCGAAGCCTATGCCCGTATCGAACCGGCCATCGCCGCATTTCCCGATACGTCCTTCACCTTCCGTCAGCTCTATCCCGATCAGCTCATCAGCGCGGTGCTCGACGGCTCGGTGCACCTCGGCCTACGCCGCGGGATAGTCCCCACCAACGAATTGGCAACGGCCATCGTGGGTTACGACCGGGTGCGGCTGGCGGTGCCACGCGAACACCGACTGGCGGGCCGTCCCACTGTCGACATTCACGAGCTCACCGGGGAGCGCATCGCGCTGTGGGCTCCTCCGGGCGCGTCCTACTACAGCGACTTTCTCATGGGTGCGTGCCGACGTGCCGGTTTCGAACCCGATTACGTGGTCAGCCGTGTCCAGGGTGCCGCTACGGTCGCCGCCCCGCTCACCACCGATGCCGTCGCATTCGTCACCAGTGCGCCCGGGCCGGCCATGGGTGGCCGCGTGATGGTCACCGACCTGGAACCACCACTGCTGGTGGGCGCTCAGGCGATGTGGCAACGCCACACCAATTCGCCCGTGCGGGACCAGGTTCTGGCGCACGTCTAACCGACCCGGGTCAGATCCTCGGCCAGTTTGACCGGCACGATCCTGCGCTCGGGATCGTTGTCGGGTACCGGCGCCTTCCACCAGCCACGTGAGCGCTGCTGCCGGTCGACGGTCGAGGCGATGTACTCGTTGCCGCCTCTCCCACCCTCGCGCGAGTGCGGCGGCAGGAAGCGGTAGATGCCCTTGCGCGATTTCTCCGGCTGCTGAGCGGGATTGGGGTTGATGCGGGTGTATTCATCGACAATGTCCTCGACTGTTGTCGCATCACCGGGGAACACGCCGGGCTGGAACGCTGTGTCGACGAACGCCAGGCCCGCGCCGCGGGCCTTCTCCAGCATCCAGCACAGCGCGATGTCGCTGAGTCCATGGTTCCCGTTGCCGCCGCCCACATCAGAGTGCGCTCCGGCGAACCACACCTGTTCGAGACGCTGTGTGGCCGGAGCCATGTTCGACTGGGACCAGATGGTCGGGACGAACGGACCGCGCCGCTCGTCGATCGCGAGTGCCTGGTAAGCCTCCCCGACCCTGGAACTCAGAGTGGTGTCGTGAAACTCGTACCGCTTGTTGAACCGACGGGCCAGCCACCCCCCGACTGACGGAATCCCGAGGGCACCAACGGTATCCCAGACGCCGATGAACCGAATCTCGGGTTCACAGGAGTACATCTTCCGGAACAGCGCCGCCGCCACGCTGCGCGGATTGGTGTCCATGTTTCTGGCTCGGTACAGGGCGTACGCCTGCTGGATCTGATCAGAATTGTCGCGATGCAGCACTCCCGAGTTGCGGATGAGGCCCGCGGTGCTGCGGGCGGTGTACGCCCCGCGGCTGAATCCGAAGAAGAACAACTCGTCGCCGGGCTGGTAATTCTGGACGACGAATCGATAGGTCTCGCACACATCGCGGAACAGACCGGCACCGAAGGCCCCTCCGAGCAGACGGTCCGATCTGGTGGTGCCCACACCCCGGTGGTAGAACAGGCGCTGCTCTCGCCCTTCATCGTCGTGAGAAGCCAGCGCCATCGCCACTTTCGCCACGTTGGTCGGCGCGGGCTTACCGTTTGCTGTCTGATCAGGTGTGTTCCACGTGCCGTCGCAGCACACCACCAGTCGCTTCGCCATGATCGAGCTCCCTCGCCGCACACGATTGCGCCTCAAGGGTCAAGTGTGCTCGCGGCGACGGGCGACGCCATGCGTAGTGGACTACTCGACTTCCCCGAATTCGGCGAGCATCTCGGCGGCCGCCGCACTCGCGAGATCCCGGTCGCCACTCACGAGCCCGATGCGGGTACGCCGATCGAGGATGTCCTCTGCGGACAGGGCGCCTTCGTGAGTGACCGCGTACTCGAACTCGGCGCGGATGACGTCGACGCCCTCGGCCACCGGGTCGGTGGGGCGCGCACACCGGGACCGGGCAATCACATTCGGCGCCTCGGCCCCGTACCGCGCCACCAGCGAGGAAGGCAGGGCATGCTCAGATCGCAACGTGGACACCGGGTTCGCCGGGGCGCCGACGAGAGGCAGGTTGGCGGTGCGGCAGCTCGTAGCGGACAGCCCGCGCAGGGCCAGCGCCCGGTCCAGCACGTCCTGGGCCATGTACCGGTATTCGGTGAGCTTTCCACCGATGACGCTGATCGCTCCGCTCGCAGACTCGACCACCGCGTGCTCGCGGGAGATATCTGCCGTGCTGCCCTCCCCTGTGTCGATCAGGGGCCGCAACCCGGCGTATGCCCCCTGTACGTCCGCAGTGGTCAGGTCGGTGGCGAGCGCGGTGTTGACGGTGTCGAGCAGGAACGCGGTCTCACCCGGAGTCGGTTGCGGCACATCGGGAATCGGCCCCGGGGCGTCCTCGTCGGTCAGCCCGAGGTAGACCCGGCCGAGCTGCTCGGGCATCGCGAAGACAAATCGGTTCAGTTCCCCCGGTATCGGAATGGTCAGCGCCGCTGTGGGATTGCCGAACGCCGCGGCGTCGAACACCAGATGCGTGCCGCGGCTGGGCCGCAGCGTGATCCCCGGGTCCAGATCTCCGGCCCACACGCCGGCGGCGTTGATGACGACGCGCGCCCTCGCGTCGAAGGAGTGCCCGGTCAGTTCGTCGGTCAGCCGCACCGAGGTGGCGCCGGCGGCGCCGGCGGAGACCCGGGTCAGGATGCGGGCCCCGTGCTGCGCGGCGGTGCGGGCGACCGCGGTCACCAGCCGGGCGTCATCGATGAGCTGGCCGTCGTAGGCCAGGTAGGCCCCGTCGAGGCCCTCGGTGCATACGGTCGGGGCCAGTTCGACGGCACGACGCGCATCCACCCGGCTCGAGCGCGGCAGGGTCGACGCGCTGGTGCCCGCGAGCCGGCGCAGGCCGTCGCCGGCGACGAATCCGGTGCGCACCAACGCTCGCGACGCGCGGCCCATCGATGGCAGCAGCGGTACCAGCTGCGGCATGGCCTTGACGAGATGGGGTGCGTTGCGGGTCATGAGGATTCCGCGTTCGATCGCACTGCGGCGGGCGATCCCGACGTTGCCGGTGGCCAGGTAGCGCAGACCACCGTGTACCAGTTTCGAACTCCACCGGCTGGTCCCGAAAGCCAGATCGTGTTTCTCCACCAGCGCCACTTGCAGGCCCCGGGCGGCGGCGTCCAGCGCGATGCCCGCACCGGTGATCCCGCCGCCGATGACGATCACGTCGATCTGTTCCCCGTCGGCCAGAGCGGCCAGTTCGGTTGCGCGTCTTCGGCGGTTGAGCGCTGTCGGGCCGGTCACGCGTCGAGGTATCCGTTCAGTGCGTGCGACAGTTCCGTGGCCAGCGCGTCAGCGTCGAGGATGGGCTCGACCATCTGTGCGGATTGGATCGCCGACTGCGTGATCAGCAGGCACATGGTGGCGAGCTGGCGCGGGTCTCCGGGGCGGACGCGGTCGTTCTTCTTGCCCACCTCCTGGGCGAGCTTGAGCTCGCCGGCCAATGCGTCGATCAGGATCTGCTGGCTGGTGCCCAGCCGCTCGGCGATGTAGACCATCGCCAGTTCGGGGGCGGAATGCAGCACCGCCATGATCACCTCGTCGCGGCGAAGCCGTCCGGCCACGGTCACCATGCGGGCGACCAGTGCCGCACGCCCCTGCCCATGGCCGCCGGTCTCGTCCAGCACACCCACGACCCGTGCGGTGAGCAGCGCAGCCAGGATCGACTGGGTGTCGGGGAAACGGCGGTACACGGTCGGTCGGCTGACCCCGGCCCGCCGGGCGATCTCGGCCAGGGTCACCCGGTCCACACCGAACGCCAGCACGCAGCTGGCGGCGGCGTCCAAGATCTGGTCGCTCAGCGATCGCTCGTTACTGACTGACATCATGTGTAATACTGTAACGCATGACTCAGCCGGCTGAACAGTTTCTGCCTCCGATGAAGTGGAATGCGTGGGGTGATCCGCAGGCCGCCAAGCCACTGTCCGACGGAATCCGCACCCTGCTGCAGCAGGCCCTCGGCGTCGAGGCCGCGACAGCCGAAGAGGTGACGCCCGAACAGGTGCAGTTGCGCCCCTCGGCACTGTCCGAGAACGATCGGAACGCCCTCGCCGCGATCATCGGCGCACAGTATTGCGGTACCGACACCATGTCACGGCTGTTGCATGCCGGCGGGAAGTCCACACCGGACCTGCTGCGCCGCAACGCTTCAGGGGTTCAGGACGCACCCGACGCGGTGCTGCTTCCGCACACCGAAGAGGAGGTGGCGGCAATCCTGGCCCACTGCGGCGAGCACCGAATCGCCGTCGTTCCGTTCGGCGGCGGGACGAGTGTCGTGGGTGGCCTGGATCCGCTGCGCGGGGACTTCGCTGCCGTCGTCGCGCTGGATCTGCGCCGGTTCGATGAACTGCACAGCCTCGACGAGGCAGCCGGTGAGGCCGAGCTCGGCGCGGGCGTGACCGGACCACAGGCCGAGGCATTGCTCGGCGCACATGGCTTCTCGCTGGGGCACTTTCCGCAGAGCTTCCAGTTCGCCACCATCGGCGGGTTCGCCGCGACCCGGTCCTCAGGACAGGATTCTGCCGGATATGGTCGCTTCGACGACATGGTCCGCGGCCTGCGGGCCGTCACTCCGGCCGGCCCGCTGGACCTCGGGCGGGCGCCGGCCTCGGCGGCCGGCCCGGATCTGCGTCAGCTGCTCCTCGGCTCGGAAGGGGTGTTCGGCATCATCACCCGGGTTCGGGTACGCGTGCATCCGGTACCCGAGACCACACGCTACGAGGCCTGGTCCTTCCCGGACTTCGCCACCGGCGCCGAGGCCCTGCGGGCCGTCACTCAGACCGGAACCGGTCCGACGGTGCTCCGCCTGTCCGACGAAGCCGAGACCGGAGTGAATCTGGCCACCACGGAAAGCATTGGCGGGCAGAGCATCACCGGCGGCTGCCTGGCCATCACCCTCTTCGAGGGCACCGCGGCGCACACTGAGAGCCGCCACGCCGAAACCCGGGCCGTCCTCGAAGCTCACGGCGGCACCACGTTGGGCGATGCGCCCGCGCTGGCCTGGGAACACGGCCGGTTCAATGCCCCGTACCTCCGCGATTCGCTGTTGGCCGCCGGTGCCCTGTGCGAAACACTGGAGACCGCCACCACATGGTCCAACCTGGCCGCGCTCAAGGCAGCCGTCACCGAGGCGCTGACCACCGCGCTGGCCGAATCCGGCACGCCGGCCCTGGTGATGTGCCACATTTCGCATGTGTACCCCACCGGCGCCTCGTTGTACTTCACGGTCGTGGCGGCCCAGCGCGGCAATCCGATCGAGCAGTGGCAGGCTGCCAAGAAGGCCGCTTCCGCGGCGATGGTGCGCGGCGGCGGCACCATCACCCACCACCATGCGGTCGGCGCCGATCACCGCCCGTGGATGCGTGACGAGGTCGGTGACCTCGGTGTCGCGGTACTGCGGGCCGTCAAGGCCACGCTGGACCCGGCCGGAATCCTCAACCCGGGCAAGCTGATTCCGTGAACCAGGTCACGGTCCTGACCAATCCCATGTCGGGGCATGGCAACGCACCGCATGCGGCCGAGCGGGCTGTCGTTCAGCTCCAGCGACGCGGTATCGACGTCTGCGCGATCGTCGGGACCGATGCCGCGCATGCCCGCCGCCTGGTCGACGATGCACTCGACCGCGGCACCGACGCACTCGTGGTGGTCGGCGGCGACGGCGTCATCTCGCTGGCCCTGCAGGCCCTGGCCACGGGCGACGTACCGTTGGGCATCGTGCCCGCCGGGACGGGCAACGACCATGCCCGCGAATACCGGCTTCCCACAGGTGATCCCGAGGCCGCCGCGGACATTGTCGCCGATGGCCACACCGAGACGGTCGACCTCGGCCGCATCCTGGACACCTCCGGCGCGGTCAAGTGGTTCGGCACCGTGATGGCCGCCGGATTCGATTCGCTGGTCAGCGATCGGACCAACCGGATGCGGTGGCCACACGGCCGGATGCGCTACAACGTCGCGATGCTCGCCGAGATCTCGAAGCTACGGCTGCTGCCGTTCCGGCTCACGTTCGACGACGGTCCGGAGATCCGCACCGACCTCACCCTGGCGGCATTCGGCAACACCCGCAGCTACGGCGGCGGCATGCTGATCTGCCCCGGCGCCGACCATTCGGACGGCCTGCTCGACGTCACGATGATCACGTCGGCATCTCGGACCAGGCTGATTCGCCTGTTCCCCACCGTTTTCAAGGGCACCCACGTCGATCTCGACGAGGTGACCACCAAACGCGCCAGGACAGTGCACGTCGAATGTCCGGGCATCAATGCCTACGCCGACGGGGACTTCGCGCTCCCGCTGCCGGTGACAGTGTCCGCGGTGCCAGAGGCACTGCGGTTGCTCGTGCCCAGGCAGCCCTGAGCGAATTCGACAATGCAGTCCTGGGCCTCACGGCTCTCCGGGAGGAAGGGCAGGAAGGCCGGAAACGCGTGGAGCTGGCCGGGCCAGACCTTGAGTGTGCATGACCGGCCCGCATCGGTCAGCACCTCGTGCATGCGTTCGGCATCGCAGCACAGCGCCTCGGATTCCGCCGCGATGATCAGGCTCGGCGGAAAATCGGTGAGTACTCCGTTGACCGGTGACAAGGCGTGGGGGTCCGAGTTCTTGGGGCCGACACACTCGACGATCATCGGCAGGGCAAGTCCGATTCCCATCCGGTCTGCGGCGAAGTTGCGATGTCCGGCCCGGCGATCGCCGTCGAGTTCGAGCAGCGGACTGATGCCGATGACGCCGGCAGGCGCCTCGACTCCTTGCGCCTGAGCGGCGAGAACGGTTGCGAAGGCGAGGAACCCACCCGCAGAGTCGCCCGCCACGACTGTGTTGGCCGCGTCCGCACCCTGATCCAGCAGCCATCGGTAGGCGCGGAGGCAGTCCGCGACGGACTCGTCGACCGTCACGTCGGGATGCTGTCGGTACTCGACGTGCACCACGGGAAGTTTGGTCCGGCGGGCAAGCGCGACCACGACGTGCGAGTGGGTGTCGAAGCCACCGAGGATGAATCCCCCACCGTGCAGGTAGAGGATGGCACCGTCGGCCAGCGGGCGGTGAGCCGATTCGGCGGTGCGGATGGTCTCGAGGGTGACCCGGCCGAGCGTGACCCGGCTGACCTGCAGGCCCCGCCGCGGGCGCAGGCGCTGGAGTCGCGCGAGCGCGTTGATGCGGCGGCCGATCGCGGTGAGGCGGTCCTCGGCTGATCGATCTCCTTGGTAGGCAACCGATCTGCGCACCTGGGCGAGGATGGTTCGGTGGGCGATGGCGTAGCACGCACGGGACCTGCGGCTGGGGCGTCGTGTCGACAGTGCGGTGGGCGGTGATGCCATCACTACTCCTTCGGTTGCTCGGGCATCTGTTCAGGTATCGCCGGCGGTTTCAGCCGACGGGTCGCTCGGTCTCGCCAAGTGCGGCAAGCAGTTTCACGAGGTGCCCGAAGGCGTCGGTGAACGGTCGCGCAGGCACCGAGGGGTCGATGGCCCGCTGGATGCCGAGGCCGATCCCGGCACTGAGCAGCAGGTTACCGAGGTCTTCCAAGCTCGCTGTCACTTCCTTGTCCGCCAATTGCGCTTCGGTGAGGCCGAGTTCGGCCGACATCGACTGCAGCACGTCGAGGACCATCTGCGCGGCCTCGTTGCGCAATGCGGTGATCATCTGGGCGAGCTCGGGATTGTTCCGTGACAGCACCGCGAATTCCAGTTCGAGCATGGTCCAGCCGACGTCGCCCGCTGTACGCTCGAGCCACGCACTCAATGCCGCCACCCGGCTTTCCAGTTCCGCATCGGAGATCGCGAGCGCGGCCATCTCGGCGAACTTCTCGCGATGGATCAGCTCGAGGACGTCGCGGCACAGATTGGGCTTACTGCCGAAGTTGGAGTACACGGCGCCCTTTGAAAAGCCGGCGTCGTCGGCGATGTCTTCGAGGCTGGTAGCCGCGTACCCGTGGCGCAGAAACCGCTGTTTGGCGGCCTCCAGGAGTTCGGCCCGCGTCTGTTCCTGGCGTTGAGCCCTGGTCAGCCGCGGCATCCGCTGATGATAGATCGCAGTGGAACCCGGGTATTGAATTAACTCAAAGTATTCAGATACCGTCAGTATTCGAAGCGTGGGGCCACGACTTCAGGGAGGCATGACGTGCGGTTTTCAAGGTCGCAAGGATCGGTCGACGGGGCGGTGGTGGTCATCACCGGCGGTGCGCGGGGCATCGGCGCCAAGACCGCTGACCTCTTTTCCGCCCGTGGTGCCACGGTACGGATCGGCGACATCGACGCCGACGTAGCTGCCACGACGGCAGCGGCTATCCCGCGCTGCAGGGCGGCATACCTCGATGTCACGCAGCGGACGTCGTGGGACCGCTTCGTCGCGGACGCCATCGCTGAATCAGGCCGCATCGACATCCTGGTCAACAACGCCGGCGTCATGCCTCTCGGTGCGTTCGACGCCGAGCCGGAGGCCACCACTGACCTGACCCTCGACGTCAACGTGCGCGGGGTCCTGAACGGTATGCGCGCCGTTGTCCCGTCGATGCTGGCCCGCGGACGCGGTCACATCGTCAATGTGGCGTCGATGGCGGGGATGATCCCGATCCCGGGCATGGTGACCTACAACGCCAGCAAGTACGCCGCCCTGGGCGCCTCGCTCGCGGCGCGTCGTGAGTACGCGGCAACAGGGGTCACGGTGTCGGCCGTGTTGCCATCGGCGGTCCGCACCGAGCTCACCTCCGGTGTGCCGCTCGGAAACGGCCTTCCCACCGTCGATCCCGATGACGTCGCGCGGGCAATCCTCAAGACCGTCCGCACCCGCGCTGCCCGCACGTCCGTCCCGGGTTGGGTCGCTCCCGGGTGGGCACTCGTCGACGCCCTCGTCCCCGAAGCGCTGCAACGCGCCGTCCGAGACAGGATCGACGACCGCCGCGCGCTGAGCGCCCTCGACGAGCAGGCCCGGTCGGCATACCTGCAGCGCCTCGACCGCCAGTCGAACGATCGTGCCGCACAGCCCGATTCCGGCCAGGCCCGGTAATGCGCGAGGTCCGTATCGTCGTCATCGGTGCCGGGATGGCCGGCATCGCCACCGCCTATACGCTCAAACAAGCCGGATTCACCAATTTCACGATGCTGGAAAAGGGTTCAGACGTCGGCGGCGTCTGGCACTGGAATCGCTATCCCGGGCTCACCTGCGACGTTCCGTCACAGATCTACCAGTTCTCGTTCGCACCCAAACCTGACTGGAGCCACATCTGGGCCGGCGGGGACGACATCCAGCGCTACCATCGCGACGTCGTCGAACGGTTCGGTCTCGACGCGCATCTGCGGTGCAACACCGAGGTGACCGAGGCTCGTTACGACAGCGCCACGACATCGTGGACGCTGACCACCGGCGACGGCGACACGCTGACGGCCGATTTCGTCATCTGTGCCACCGGTGTGCTGCATCACCCGTCGATACCCGAGATCCCCGGCATGGACAACTTCGCAGGGCAGATCGTGCACACCGCGCGGTGGGATCCGGAATTGGTGACCGACGGCAGGCGCATCGCCGTGATCGGTACGGGATCCACTGGTGTCCAGGTGGTCTCGGCCCTCCAACCGAAAGCCCGCACGCTCGTGCACTTCGCGCGTTCACCCCAGTGGATCCTGTGGGCACCGATGTTCCTGCGCCAGTCCTCGCTCCTCGCCAAGGCACTGAGCCGGCGGCCGCAGTGGCATGACGTCCTCTACCGGCGCCTGCAGTGGGCGTCCCAGATCCTCGCCGATGTCGTGACGACGCCGTCGTGGCGGCGCCGGCTGGTGCAGTCCTATGCCAGGTTCAGCCTTGCCGCCCAGGTTCGCGACCCCGCACTCCGCGCGAAACTCACCCCGGACTACGAGCCGCTGTGCAAACGGCAGGTGATCTCGGGCTCGTATTACCGTGCCATCAAACGGCCCAACGCCAGCCTGGTCGACGCTCCCATCCGGGAGTTCACCGCCACGGGAATCCGCACTGCCGACGGTAACCACCACGATGCCGATGTGGTGGTACTGGCCACCGGATTTCAGGCGCACAACTACATGCGCCCCATGACGGTGGTGGGCCGCGACGGCATCACAATCGACCAAGCGTGGATCAACGGGCCACGCGCGTACCGCATGACGGCGATCCCCGGGTTCCCGAACCTGTTCACCGTGCTGGGACCGAACTCGCCCACGGGGTCGATCCCGCTGCAGTATTCGGCCGAACTCACCGCCCGCTATATCGTGAACTGGCTCAAGCACTTCGAGAACGGAGAGCTCTCCGAGGTCGAGGTGACCGAGCAGGCCACCGACGAGTTCAACGCCGCGGTCGCCGACGGCCTCGGCCCGACGGTGTGGAACACCGGCTGCAATTCCTGGTACTTCACCGACGCCGGCACCATCGATCTGTGGCCCTTCGACAGGGGCACCCTCACCCGGATGCTGGCCGAACCCGAACCGGCCCACTACCGGACCAGGTGAGGCGAGACAGCGCGATTCACGCCCGCACCTCTGCGAATCGGCGTGTTTGCCCGACGCCGCGAACGGCACACGGTACGTTGCGCTTGGGCCGGGGTTTTTGAGTGAGTGGACTGGTACGGAGCTTCATGGAATCGACCAAATACATCGGCCGCGTCGGCGCACTGGCCGTTGCTCTCGGCATCGGAACGGCATTGACCTCGGGGACCGGAATCGCGTGGGCCGAAGGCGGATCCGGCGATTCCGGCAAACCCAGTGCCGGCACCTCCGAGGGCGCCACCTCGAGCTCGGGCCCGAAGAAGAAGCCTGGCAAACCTTCGGACGTCAAGAAGCCCACCGACACTGCGCCGTCGGGCGCCTTGTCGAAGATCGGCGAGCGGGTACGGCAGGAGGTCTCCGCCAGCCTGGACGACGTCGGCGATGCGATCAAGCGCGCGCAGGGCCGGCTGGACTCCACGCGCACGTCGTCGAGCAAGCCGACGACCAAGGCACGGAGCAAGTCTCAGCGCACGATCACCGGTGTGCTCGGCACCGGCGAAAAATCGGACACCGCAGACAATGCCGATACCACCAAGATCATCCCGGAGTCCGCGACCACTGCGCCCGCTCTGAAGGGCGCACAACAGCCCCGCGCGGTGGTGGTACGGCTGCGAGAGGTCGCCGAGAAAGTGACCGAGCGCAGCCTCGACGTCGCCTCGACACCGCGGCGTGGTACCACCTCATCCGACGCCCCGGCCGCCTCGCGGGGGACGACGACGGCGCCTGCGGTGCCGGCGTCCATTCCTGAGCCCGCCGCGCCCAAGATCGCCGCACCGCCGGTGGTTTCGGCACTGCTGAGCGTCGCCGGTCTGGCACCGTTCGGCGCCGGCACCAGCCCGGTGGCGCCCGCCCAGTCCCCCGCACTCTGGGCCATGATGGCCTGGACGCGAAAGGAATTCGAGCGGTCGATCAGTCCACTGAGTTCCCGCATCACCTCGGCCAAGGATGCCGCCTCGGTGGTCGCCGAGGGCGAGATCCAGCCGATGGCCGCCGTCAGCCCCACTGCGGCTGTGCAGACCGATGATCTGACGCCCAAGCCTCAAGTCCCGGCGTCGCTGGCCAACTACACGGAGAAGCTGGGGTGGGTCACCGGGCCTGGCTTCACCGACCACTGGTACGTGGCGGGCACCGACCTGGGCATCATGTGGAACAGCGGCTACACCGATCCCGAGACCGGCAAGCCGATCATCTACACGCTGTTCGGCGATACCTACAGTGAGCCGGGCATGGCAGGTGACTGGCGCAACAACGTGTTGTTCCGCACCGTCGATTCCGACCTGAGCGACGGTCTCCAGTTCAGCGATGCGCTGATCCACGCTGGCGCCAAACCGGGCGTGCCCGGCACTCCGACCTGGTACGGCACCGGTGGCGATCCGGCGGGTGCGGCACAGATCATCTACGATCCGGGCGGCCTCAACGGACTGTTCGGCACCACATACACGATGATTCCGACCTCGGCGATCGCGATCGAAAACCCCGATATCGACGGCGGTTACACGCAGTACGCCACCGTGATGTCGATCCGTACGTGGGATAACCCCGGTAGCTGGACCACCAACTACTCCGGTATCGCCTACTCCGACGACGGCGGGAAGACCTGGACCGTCGACCCCGAGACGGTGCGTTCATCGGGCTGGTTCCGCTCGAGTAAGCCCTACGTACCGGGCGACGAGCACTTCCAGCAGAACGCTCTGGTGATGTCGGATGATCCGACCGATCCCTACGTCTACGTGTACGGAACCCCGTCGGGCAGGCAGGGTTCGGCGTACGTGGCCCGGGTGGAGAAGGACCAGATCATGAATCTGGAGGCCTACGAGTACTGGGCCGGTGAAGATTCGAGCGGTGCGGGGCAGTGGGTGAGCGGTGACCCATCGGCGGCGGTTCCGGTGTTCGGTTCCAGCAGAACCGATTTCCTGCCGACGGTGTACCGAGTCGCGGACTTCTTCACATTCGGCTTGTTCACCAAGATCGCCAATGGCATCTGGGTCGGCGGCCTGCCCACCGGAGGCAATGTCAGCGAAATGTCGGTGCAGTACAACGAGTATCTGGGCAAGTACGTCGTGCTCTACACCGATGGCGGTAACAACGTGGTGATGCGGGTGTCGGATTCACCGCAGGGTGAATGGTCGGACACCACGACCCTGGTGAACAACAACCTGACCACCAACACCGGCATGTATGCGCCCATGGTCCACCCGATGTCGGGCACCGACTACTTCAACACCGTCGATGCCAACGGCAACGTCGTGCAGGATAATTCGCACTATCTGTACTACAACCTGTCCTACTGGGGTGACTACAACGTCCGGTTGATGCAGACCGACCTGGCCACGATGAAGACGGTCTCGGTATAGACGATGTGCCGATCACTTGCGTTGGGTGCGGCGGCCATCGCGGTCGCACTCAGCACAAGTGCCTGCGCGCACGCCGATCCTGAACCGGTGCCGCCCGGGCCTCCGGAAACGTCGGCACCACAACCGGATGCCGCGTGCGCCAAAAGCCTTGCCGGAACGTTTACCTCCGCCGATCCAGGCCAACTCGGCAACAATCGGCGCCTATTGATGTGCGACGGCGCCATCTGGCAGGCATTCGGTGGCCCCTATCCCTCGTCGGACCGCTGGCTGACCACCGGGCCCACACTGATCCTGCACGGACAGGGCCGACGGAACCCGGAAGCCAGGGCCGGTACCTGGTTGGGGGTCCCACAGACCGCCGAAGCGCGGTGCACTGTCGAGGTTGTCGACGTCTTGGGCGCCGGCGAGACGTCGGAGCCCGAGACGTTCAGCGCCGAACCGGGCCAGTCGCTGACCTTTGAGATCAGCGACCACATGTTCACGACGAAGCTCAGCGGCTACTGCCTCTGGGCGCGTAGCTGACGAGTTATCCCACGCCCCGGTTCAGCCACGACACCTCGGCGCCGTCACCGCCGTTGCGGTATGGCTCGAGAGACTCGTCCCATGCGGTCCCCAGCACGGTGTCGAGTTCAGCTGCCAGCATGTCGGCGCCGCCGGCCATCAGAGAGCGCAGTCGCATCTCGCCGACCATCACATCGCCGTTGGCACTCATCGCACCACTCCACAGACCAAGCTGAGGGGTGTGGCACCAGCGGTGTCCGTCCACACCCGCGCTCGGGTCCTCGGTCACCTCGAAGCGCAGCACTGACCAGGAGCGCAGGGCATTGGCCAACTGCGCCCCGGTGCCGACGGGCCCAACCCAGTTGGTCACCGCGCGCAACTGGCCGGGCATGGCCGGTTGCGGTGTCCACTTCAGGTTCGCCCGCGCCGACAGGGTCGACGACAACGCCCACTCAACATGCGGGCATACCGCCGCGGGTGAGGCATGGACATACACCACGCCCGTCGCCGCGTCGGCGAACTGGTTCGACGCACGCATTTGCTTCTCCTTCGGATCACGAGGGACGTCTTCCCCAACGGCCTGGTGATTCCGATCGAGCATGCAGTTGTGTGTGCCGCGCGTGTCTATTGTGCCTTGTGAGGCGTGTGTTGCGCTAGTGTGTCCCGTTTTCTCTCAGGACTCCGTCAGATACCGCGGGCCACAGCGGGTACGTCCAGTCCCCGAAGTCGCGGTCGGTGAGCACCACCAACGCCAGGTCAGCGACCGGATCGACCCACACGAATGTCCCCGACTGGCCGAAATGACCGAACGTCCGCGGCGAGTTTGCCGAGCCGGTCCAGTGCGGAGTTTTGCCGTCGCGGATCTCGAACCCCAGCCCCCAGTCATTGGGCCGTTGCACACCGAACCCCGGCAGCACCCCGTCCAGCCCGGGAAACTGCACCGCGACCGCGTCGTCGTGCAGTTGCTGTGACACCAGCGCCGGTCGCAACAACTCCCTGGCGAAGAAGCCCAGGTCGGCAACGGTGGCCACACCGCCGTACCCGGCAGCCTCCGCTCCGCCCAACAACGTCGACGCGGACATCTGCAGCGGCTCGAACACCGCCTCGGTCAGGTAGGCGCCGAACTCGATGCCGGCCGCGTCCTCGATCGCGCGGGCCAGCAGTTCGAACCCGTAATTCGAATAGATGCGACGCTGCCCAGGACGGGCCAGCACCTCGGCCGACCGCATGGATACACCCGACGCGTGCGCCAGCAGATGGCGGATCGTCGAACCGGGCGGTCCGGCCGGCGCGTCCAGCTCGACGGCGCCCTCCTCGATCGCGATCTGCGCGGCCCGCGCCACGAGCGGTTTGGTCACCGATGCCAGGGTGAACGGTTTGCTCGTATCGCCATGGCTGGCCAACACCCCGGAGGGGCCGACGACGGCAGCAGCGACCGAGTCGACCGGCCAGGTGTCGAGAACGTCGAGAACCATCAGGACCGTCTGTTCTTCGCGCTGTTCTTCGCGCCAGCTCTGATCACCCGCAAAATCTATCCGGTCCGCCCCACACCCCGGGAAAGCAATTCCTCGACCATGCCCGCAGCCACGGCATCCACATCGGAGACCAGGCGGCGCAAACCGACCACCCGGCGGACCAAATCCTGAGGATCGGCGGCATTGACCACTGACAACCGATGCACGTCGCAGAGAGCGCGGTACGCCGACTGCGTCGATTCCGGTTCGGTAGCGTCACACCACCGTTGCATCGATTCCGTCCACGACTCGACACGGTTGTCGGCGTGCTGTCGATGCGCCAGGCTCAACGCCCGTCGGTACACGTCAGCCGCCCATTCCATCGGCACCGGCTCGCCGAGCACCGGCAACAGCACCTGATCGAGGGCCTGGTAGCCGGCGGCCTCGCCCGCGCCAGCATCGGCCATGCCGGTGAGCGCCCGCGCCAGTGTGGCCAGGGCAGGATCATCCAGGTTCTTCGCGATGGCGACCAATTGTGTTGTCGCGGCGCTGAATTGATCGCGTTCGCCGGCGTCGGCCGCCGTCACCGCGATCAGGTAGGCCAAATAGCCGTGTGCGGCGGTCTCCGGCACGCCGTCGAGCAGTATCCGCGCTCGCTGTGCCCAGCTGCGCGCCAGCGCCAGATGCCCTCGGGCCAGCCAGGCCAAGCCGAGTTCGGCAGCCTTCATCGCCGCCTGCACCGGGTCCGTGCGCAGCAGGCGGGTGTGCACGCGTTCGTTGATCCGTACGGATTCGCGGCCGTGCCCCTGACGCCAGGCCGCCGAGGCGAATACGGCGAGATCATCGGTGTCGAGGGTCTGCAGTCCATCGACCCGGCTGAAGGATTCGTAGCTGGTGTGCCAGTCGTTTCGCCGGTACGCCGTACGGGCTACCACCAGCAGTTCAGTTCGATCATCGGCCACAACCCACGGTAACGCGACAGTGCGCAGCCGGGCCGGATTCTCGGACGACCAGATGGCGCCACTAATTGGACACCTGTCCGGTTTGCATTAAGTTATAGGCATGCCTCAGACAGTGCGTGGTGTGATCTCCCGGAGTAAGAAGCAGCCCGTCGAGTTGGTCGACATCGTCATTCCCGATCCGGGTCCCGGTGAGGTGGTGGTCGACATCATCGCCTGCGGGGTGTGCCACACCGACCTGACCTACCGCGAAGGCGGCATCAACGACGAATACCCGTTCCTGCTGGGCCACGAGGCCGCGGGCACCGTGGAGGCCGTCGGCAACGGCGTCACCAACGTCGAGCCCGGCGACTTCGTCATCTTGAACTGGCGCGCGGTGTGCGGACAGTGCCGCGCCTGCAAGCGTGGGCGCCCGCATCTGTGCTTCGACACCCACAACGCGGCCCAGAAGATGACCCTGACCGACGGCACCGAGTTGACCCCGGCCCTGGGCATCGGCGCCTTCGCCGACAAGACCCTGGTCCACGAAGGTCAGTGCACCAAGGTCGATTCCGCGGCCGACCCGGCGGTGGCCGGGCTGCTGGGCTGCGGGGTGATGGCCGGCATCGGGGCGGCGATCAACACCGGTGCGGTCACCCGCGACGACACCGTTGCGGTGATCGGCTGCGGCGGCGTCGGGGATGCCGCGATCGCCGGTGCCGCGCTGGTCGGTGCCAAGAAGATCATCGCCGTCGACACCGACAACACGAAGCTGAACTGGGCCCGCGACTTCGGCGCGACCCACACCATCAACGCCCGCGAACTCGACCCCGTCGAGACCATCCAGGACCTGACCGACGGCTTCGGCGCCGACGTGGTGATCGACGCGGTCGGACGCCCCGAGACCTGGAAACAGGCGTTCTATGCGCGCGATCTGGCCGGCACCGTGGTGCTCGTCGGTGTGCCCACGCCTGACATGACCCTGGAGATGCCGCTGGTCGACTTCTTCTCCCGCGGTGGGTCTTTGAAGTCCTCCTGGTACGGCGACTGCCTGCCCGAGCGTGACTTCCCCACCCTGATCTCCCTGTACCTGCAGGGCCGGCTGCCGCTGGAGAAGTTCGTCTCCGAGCGCATCGGCCTGGACGCGATCGAGGACGCGTTCCACAAGATGCATGCCGGTGAGGTGCTGCGATCCGTGGTGGTGTTGAAGAAATGAGCGGACAGCGCGGCATCACCCGTGTAGTTACCAGCGGCACCTTCGAACTCGACGGCGGCAGCTGGGACGTGGACAACAACATCTGGATCGTCGGGGATGACCCGAAAAGTGGGGACGTCGTGGTGTTCGACGCCGCCCACACCGCTGCCCCGATCATCGAGGCGGTGGGCGGGCGCAACGTGGTCGCGGTGGTCTGCACCCACGGCCACAACGACCACATCACCGTCGCCCCCGAACTCGCCAAGGCCCTGGACGCACCGGTGCTGCTGCACCCGGCCGACGAGATGCTGTGGCGGGTGGTCCACCCGGACAACGACTTCCACACCGTCGAAGACGGCCAGGTGCTGCGGGCCGGTGGCATCGAGTTGCACGCGCTGCACACCCCCGGCCACTCCCCCGGATCGGTCTGCTGGTCCGTCCCCGAACTCAACGCCGTCATCTCCGGCGACACCCTGTTCCAGGGCGGCCCCGGAGCCACCGGCCGGTCATTCTCGGACTTCCCGACGATCCTGGACTCGATCTCCAAGCGGCTGGGCCTGCTACCCGGTGAGACGGTGGTCTATACCGGCCACGGTGACACCACCACCATCGGTGACGAGATTGTGCATTACGACGAGTGGGTGGCGCGCGGGCACTGACGATGAGCCGCGAGGAAAGAGCGGCGAAACGGAAGTGCCCAAGGACTGCCTTGATGTATCCACCTGCCATGGGTGAGCGTTATGGTGATCACTGGCCGCCAGGCCCGTAGACGGCCACGATGATCATGCGGTCGAGACTGTTTTCTGACCACACGCCGATCTGGGTGTTGGCGCAGTTGGTCATGATGGCGAGGTAGGCCGGGTTCGATTGCCATTGACTGATGATGTCGATGCCGTTGGCTGCCAAGGCTGAATTTGCCATGGAGGCAGGGTTGATGGACACCGTCTCGGCGACCTCCCCCTGGTACCCAGCCGCCACCGTACGGTCTTGTGGGGTGCTGCCGTCTGAGCCGGCGTCGCCGTGGAGGGCCGGGTTGTTCAGTAGGTCGAGGGTGTGCCATTGTGCGGCCTGGCGCAACTGTGGGTTGACCCGCAACTCTGTCGGACAACCCGAAAGTTGCTGCAGTGCATAGATATGGGCCACCACACCGTTGTTCATGCGGAAGTTGTCGGCGTACGCGACCGGAGCGATCGCCGCCGCCGGCATCGTCAAGGTCATCACGGCCATCAGACGGATGACAAGTGCAGGTGGATACGAGCCCCATCCTGCCCAACCGGTGCCGGTGCGACCCGAGCTCAGCGGTGCGTTGGTGATCTCCATGTCGAGGTCCCCCTTCCTCCGCGGTGGTGCAGTTCATCGCCGCGCCGGTTCGTCGGGTTAGTGATGATCATCGGCACTGCTGGACGTGATTGAGTCATGGATAGGTCAGTGGTGATGCGTTGATTCGCGACATGATCGATGTCATGAGAGCGCACTCTTCGCCTTGGTCGCGCGCCATCGCTAGCGCTGCTTGCCGGACGAACCGTGTCGTCGTGTGATTGAACGCGTACATCGCCATGTCGATGCCGCCCTGGTGGTGGCGGAACATCAACTGAAGGAACAGGATCTCGTTGTCTGGCCCCTTCAAACGCTGCAATCGAACGAGGTCGGCCTGCGAGGCCATCCCGGGCATGAGCATCACGTCGGACTGCATGCCCGGCATCGCCATCGTCTGCGCGTGCCCGCCGTGGCGGGAGGCACTGTCGCTGTCTCCGCCTGACGCGCTCATCCAGGCCATCGAATGGGCGGCGACTGGCGGGGCGTCGGCGGCCTGCAACCAACCGGCCAACTGGCCGATTTCGTAGATCTGTTTGGTCCGGATCTGATCGGCGAGCGCTCGTACGTCGTGATCGACGGCGGGGTCGAGCATGTCGGCCAGCGTCACCGCTTGTTGGTGATGCACGGACATGTCTTGGGCGAAGCCGATATCGACTGGCGAGAGCATGGGTTTGGTTGCGGGAGCGCTGTTGTGGTGCATCACGACGATTGCGACGACGGTGGGGATGACCAGCAGCACACCGATCCTGGTGACGAGCCAGCGGGTGCGGCTCATGTGGGCGGATAGATCGACGGGTCCAGGCGTAGCACCTGAAATCCGTTGTCGGAGCAGGTGACGTAGAGCAGGTTGCCGCGGAATTCCGGTGGTGACATGCACCAGTCTGCGGTCAGGTCGGCTCCGCCGCGGAACCGTCGACCGTCAATCTGGGCGTCGGGACCCTGGATGTCCCCATCGAGGATCGCTCGCGCGACGGGAAAGAGTGCCGAGAGGATGGGCTGGGCCCCTGCCAGGCGGGTGAATGCGATGTGGGTGGAGTTGGTGAGATCGGCCTCGCGCCCTACTGCGGCGGGTGGGTTGTAGTACGCAATCTCGGGAATATCGTCGGGGTTGCGCACGTCGAAGACCCGGACGCCGGACTGTTGCCAACCACAGGCCAGGGCCTGCGGGTCATCGCGCCTGTCGACCGAGCAGTAGTGCGGATCGTAGGAAAAGAATCCGTTGTTGGAGGCGCTGGTGAATGCGCGATCCTGATGCGTGGGCAGGTCAATTTCCAGTTTGATGTTGTTGCGCAACGTCAAGTTGGACAAGTCGGAAGCGTCGAAGAGTCGCACCCCACCCGATCCCGCCTCCTGCACGTTGAACAGGTGCGGCACACCGTGGTAGGTGACATAGATGCTGTGCTGGTTGGCCAGCCCGTCAGCCCAGTGCACGTCACTGCGCATGGGGAGCAGCTGGTGCATCGTTCCCGCAGCCGCCCGATCCTGCACAGCGGTGGAGTCGAGCACGTTGATGCCGTTGATGGTCGACATGAACAACGTGTCGCCGTCCGGGGTGAAATCCACGCCATGGGCTGCAAACCCGGCCGGCGCGCTCCACACCACATTGGGACTACTTGGGTCACTCACATCGACGGCGCTGGCCCACAATTGCCCGGTGGCCCAGTACGTGTTGCCGTCGGGGGAGAAATTGCCCTCGTGGGTGAGCATCGGAATCCGCATCCCGGGGAGTGATCCCCGTTCGGTGTTGAGCAACCGGGGATGGGCGCAATCACCGGCGATGTCATAGAGCGCGATGTAGCCGACACCGAGGCCGAAACCGGCGCCGGTTCCCGCGAGCAAGCCCCGCCCAGCGTGAACCTTCAACGACTCCCAGGTGCCGTCGAACATCGCTGCATCGTTGAGGATCGCCGTCAGCTTCGGATGGGCCGGGTCGGAGACGTCAATGACCCGCACCCCAAGTCCGTTGTTCCTCGTAGAGGCGATGTAGGCACAGTTCTTGTAGGAGGCGCTGACGAAACTTGCGCCCTGGCCCTGTAATTGGCCCACCAGGTCGATGTTGCAGTTGTAGCCCTGTGTGCTGCGCCCGGATCGCCGATCCTCCGTGGTGACCTCGCCCTGCAGCCCGGTTTCGATCCGATCGTTCGGGCGGCATGTCGCCGGAGCCACGGCCGTCGGCCACACATCGGTGGCCATGTTGAAACCGGGGGGCACGTCGGCCGACGCCGGCCCAGCACCGGACAGCAACATCACCGTCACCATCACCCACACGAACAGCCGGTAGTCCCGCGGATCCAGGCAGCCGGATGTCGGTGCCGTTCTGCTCCCATGCGCGCGGCCGGCGACTGTGTCGCGGTTACCCCACCGCCGACCGACTCTGGCAAACACGAAAGCGGACTTTACTACGTAAGTAGTAGATTCACTACGAAAATAGAAAAGGTTGGTGCGCGACGCGTTCGTCGACCGAGGAGTTGTATACACTCCATCCCATCGTTGCCCGACGTCAATATGATCCCGTCCGGCGCCGTCGCGAATTGTGTGACGCCGCCATCGAACTCATCGCCGGCGGCGGGATTCGCGCACTGACACACCGCGCCGTCGACAAGCAGATTGGCCTCGCCGAGGGCACCACGTCGGGATATTTTCGTACCCGTGATGCCTTACTGCGTGCGGTCTTCGACCGCGTCGCAGATCGCTACCTGTGCGACATGATCGCCTGGACCGAGGGCACTGGATCGGGGTCCGGGCGCCCGGGCACGCTGGGACTGGCTCACCTGGTGATGCTCTACGCCGAGGGCTCAGGTGCACTCCTGAACAAGGCACGAGTCGAGTTGACATTCCATGCCGTCAGAGACCCCGACTTGGACGAGCGGGTCAAGGCGATTGGCTGGGAGTTCTACACCCGAGCCAAAGCGGTCATCGCTGCCGATCCCGCCGCCGCGTCGGACCCGGTGGCGCTTGAACACCAAACGTTCGTCACCCTGACGTTCCTCGACGGTGTCTTCAACGGCTTCGCCCGCAACCTGCCCATGTTCGCCGACGCCACCGAACTCAACAGCCGCATCCAAGGCATCCTGCGCGGCTTCGGAAAGTCCTAGATGCTCATGAGAGCGCCCGCCGACCGTGCACGATACTTTGTCGCAGCAATGACGACCTCCTCGCAGGTCACGCCGAGCAACCCCAACAACAACCGACCGCTGCCGCTGCGGTCATCCTGGCTGCATGGCATTCCGAAGCGTTTGCATCGACAGGCGATGTGGTCCCGGAGCCGACGCGCGTGTCACCAACCTCATGGAACACCACACCTAGGGCTTTGCGGGACTTTGCGATCACGTTGAGCCAGTCCCTGTCGCGGGTGGCGTAGTGGGCCGATAGTCACTGCCATGACGACTTGGAGTGGACGCACCGCGGCGGTCATCGGCGCCGGTCAGACAGGTGTGACCGCGGCTCTCGGGCTGCTGGACAACGGGTTTGACGTCACGGTCTACAGCGATCGGGATCAGCGCAGCCTGCGTGACGACGTTCCGGCCACCGGCACCGCCCTGATCTTCGGCGCGGCGCAGCGGGCCGAGGAGTCCCTTGGGCTCAATACGTACCTGGCCACTGCCCCGACCTCGACCGGCGAGAGCGTACGGGTACTCGACGGCTCCGGCCCGGACCGCACCGAGGCGATCGCATTCGACGCCGACTTCGACGGGTTTGTCGGGGTTGCCGTCGACACCCGCCTCAAGGCCGACGACCGGCTGACCCTGTTCCGTCAGCGAGGTGGGCGGTTCGTGGTCGAGGCTGTCGATCCGGCAGGGCTGGATGCCATTGCCGCCGGGGTCGATCTGACGCTGGTGGCCACCGGCCGTGGCGGCTTGTCCTCACTGTTCCCGGTCGATGCCGAACGCTCGGCCTACGATCGTCCCCAACGCAGCCTGCTGACTGTGACGGTGTCCGGGTTGCCGTACGGTCCAGACATTTTCGCCCACCGCAGCGCCGCAGGCGGGCGCCATAACGCGCTCACCGTCGTCACCGATCAGGGCGAGTCGTGGCTGGGTGGCTACCTGCACAAGGACGCCGGCCCAACATGGACGTTTCTGGGCTGGGCCCGGCCCGGCAGTGAGTGGGAACGCCGCTTCGCCGCTGCCGACAGCGCGCAGTCCGCACTCGACATCGTCACCGCGCTGTACCGCGACTACATCGATTGGGACCTACCCGAGGTGAGCGCGCTGCGGCCCCTCGACGACGACCCGCACTCATGGTTGAAAGGCGGAGTCACCCAAGTGGTTCGGTCGGGTGTGGGCCGTACGGCGAGCGGTCATCCGGTGGCCGCCCTGGGCGATACCGCGGTGTCGTACGACCCGATCGCAGGCCAGGGCGCGCAGGGCGGGTTGATCCATGCCGCCACCCTGGTCCGTAAGGCGGCCACTCATGAAGGCCGCTTCGACGAGGCTTGGCTACGTGGCACATTCGACGACTTCTACGCGGACCGTGCACGGTCCGCGCAACTGGTCACCCGGCTGTTCCTGTCCGATCCCGAGTTGGCCGAATACGGCGACCTGTTTTTCGCCGCTGCCCAGGGCAGCTCCAGGTTCGCCTCGAAACTGTATGGTTTGCTCGATGATCCACGGCCGGTGGAATCACTCATCTCGCCGGCCGCTGCCAAAGCGCTGATCACCGACTTCGCGGGCGAGCCTGCCGACGCGCTACTGGAACGGTTCGTTCCGGTCGGATCGTTTCGACGATCGGAATTGGCAACGCAGGCGGCGTAGTGGTCGCCCTCAGCTGTCCAGGATCCGGCGCTTCTCCGCCTCGAACTCCGCCTCGGTGAGAGCACCGCTGTCACGCAGGGCAGCAATCGTTTTGATTTGTTCGATGCGGATCGCCTGGTCGGTGGGCAGATAGCTGGTGGACAGGTTGCCGATGGGCTGGTCTCCGATGGGCACCGCATGCACTGACGGCCACGACGTGGGGCCCGTTACCGCGACGGGCCTGGCCCGCTTGCCCTCCCGCGCCGACCACACCATTCCCGCCGTCAGCGCCAGCCCGCCGAGTGCGACCAGTCCGCCGAACAACCAGTACAGCCAGCCATATTCACTGCCGTGCCCGAAGGCCAGCCTCGGGTTGATGTAGCCCTGGACCTGTCCGTCGACACTTATCTCGTAGGAACCGGGACTGGATACCTGCATGATCCATACCCGCACCCGGGCGTCGTTGTTCACCGTCGTTGTCCCGCCGATGCTTTCGGTCAGCACCGGGTCGGCGGCCCCTTCGGGGCTCGACACGTGCAGGCGCAGCGGTGGCACCGGCAGGCCGCCGCTGGATCCGGTGACCAAGGTGTGGAGGCTGACGGTCACCTCGCCCGCCGGCAACTCCAACCCCGCGCTGCCAGGGATGGGAATCTCACCGTAGGCGTCGTACTCGTCGAAGACGAACGCGTTGAGAAACAACGTCACGAACAGGCCGACAGCGCCGATGACGAGTGCGCAGATCGATGTGACGATCACGATGCGCGGAGCAGACCGACGGCTGTTCATGGCCGAAGTTTGTCACGGCCGGCCGGTCACGGGCTACCGTCGGAGTATGCCTCGCGACGAGACCGACACCGCCGTGTCCACCGGCCCGGTCCGGCGGTTCGCGCTGCGCTACTGGGTGGCTCTGATCCTGGTCGCCCTGGCCGCGATCTTCGTCGCGCAGAACCGGGACCGAGTGGGTGTGCACGTGCTGTGGGTGACCGTCGAGTCGCCGATGTGGTTCATCTTGGTCATCATCTTCCTCATGGGTCTTCTCATCGGACTGCTGCTGCGCCGGCGGCGGCGCGGCTAGTCATGCCCGGGCAGCGCCTGACCACACCCCGCCCGCACGACGCCGGAATGAGTTCGGCGATCAAGCTTCTCGAACTCGCTGCGCGGACTGTGCCAATCCCCGACCCGCCTCTGCCCATCGTCGTCGCCGATTACGGGGCGGGTACCGCACAGAATTCGATGCAGCCCATCAATGCCGCGATTGCGGCCCTCCGTGCGCGCACCCGGCCCGAACATTCGATTCTGGTGACACACACCGACACCGCCGACAACGACTTCTCCACGATGTTCCGGATCTTGGAGGAGGACCCTCAGTCCTATCGTCACAAGGACTCCGCCACGTTCAGTTCGGCGATCGGGCGGTCGTTCTACGGCCAGATATTGCCGTCGAACAGCGTGCACCTGGGCTGGTCGGCCTGGTCGACCGTGCGGTTGGGCCGGGTGCCTATGCCGGTCACCGACCACGTCGTCGCTGCCTACAGCCACGACGATCGGGTGCGTGGTGCCTATGCCCGGCAGGCGGCCCACGATTGGCACGAGTTCATCGCTTTCCGTGGTCGCGAGCTGTATCCGGGCGGTCGCCTGGTGGTGTTGACCACCGCACTCGACGACGACGGCGACTTCGGTTATCGACCGCTGTTCCGGTCGGTGGTCGGCACGCTCGCCGAACTGGTCACCGACGGCGTTGTCGGCGCCGACGAAGTGGCCCGGATGTCGCTGCCGATCGCTGGGCGGAATGCCGCGGACTTCGCCGCACCGTTCGCCCCGTCGGGGCGGTTCGAGCGGCTGGAGATCCAGCACGTGGAGCTGTTCGACGCTGAGGACCGCATCTTCAACGCCTACCGCAGTGACCGCAACTCAACAGCTTTCGGCACCCGCTGGGCCGACTTCTGCCGGTTCACCGTGTTCGCCGATCTGGGTGCGGCGCTGGGCGGCGCCCCTGATCGGCTGGCGGTGTTCTATGACCGCCTGCACGCGGGCATCGCGGCGCGTCTGTCTGCGGACCCGGAACAGATGCGCATTCCGATCGCCGCGGTGGTCCTGGAGAAGCGTCGCCCGAGCCGCTGATCGACCACCGTGGTCATCCCGGTGACCAGGTGGGCAGCGCGGCGTCGATCAGGTGGGGGCCCGGCTCGGCCAGCGCCGCGCGGAATTGGTCGGCGAGCTCCTGTGCCGTGCCGGCCCTGGTGGCCGGCACGCCGAATCCTTCTGCGATCGAGGCGAAGTCGATGTCGGGCCGGCTCAGGTCGAGCAGGGAGCGCGACCGCTCACCATCGGCCTGGGTGCCCACGCGCAGCAATTCGAGCTGCAGGATCGCGTAGGCATGATTGTTGAGGATCACCACAGTGACGTCGAGGTGTTCGCGCGCCATGGTCCACAGTGCCGAAATGGTGTATGCGGCACTGCCGTCGGACTGCAGGGCGATCACCGGGCGGTCCGGTGCGGCGATGGCGGCCCCCACGGCCACCGGCAGACCCTGTCCGATCGCACCACCGGTGAGGGTGAGCACATCGTGACGCGGAGACGACGCGGTGGCCGCCGGCAGGAACACCCCGCTGGTGTTGGCCTCGTCGGAGATGATGGCGTTCTCCGGCAGCAGCGCGGCGATCACCTGCGCCAGATTCTGCGGGTTGAGTGTGCCCGTCGGCAGCTCAACAGGATCGGGTTGGGGCGTGTTGGGCAATTGCCCACCCAATTCGCCTGCGAGACGGGCCAACTCGTCGATGGCCAGGTTGCGGACCTCGGTGCCGTCAGGCACCAGCACGCTCGGCTTGCCCGGGTAGGCGAAGAACGACACCGGCGATCTGGCGCCGACCAGCACCAGATGCGTTGACCCGGCAAGTTGCTGAGTCGCCTGTTCGGCCAGGTAGCCGAGGCGTTCGATGGCGGGCACACCTTGACCGCGGGCCAGCCTTGCCGGGAACGTTTCGACGAGAACGCGGGCACCGGTGGCCGCGCGGATCCGGGCGGCCGCCTGCAGACCGCCGACACCGGTGGCCGCCCCGCCGAGCAACAACACTGCACGCTCGCCCTGCGCGCGGAGCAGTTCGGCGGCACCAGCGAGATCCAAGGTGTCGGTGTGGTCAGGCGAGCTTCCCTGTTGCCCAACCAGATTGTCCCGCACGGGTTTTTGCGGTTCACTGCCCCAGGAATAGTCGGCGGGCAGGATCAGGGTGGCGACGCGCCCCGGCGTGCTCGTCGCGCTCTGAACCGCAGCGTGGACGGCGGCGTCCAGATCGGCGGCAGATTCCGGCCGGTGAACCGAACCGTGCGCCCAGCGCGCGAGCGCATCGATGTCAGATTCCAGCGGGGCGTCGAGAGCTTGGTGGTAGGTCGCGTGATCGCCGACGACATTGACAACGGGACTGAACGCACGGCGGGCGTTGTGCAAATTGGCCAGGCCGTTGGCCATTCCGGGACCCAGGTGCAGCAGCGTCGCAGCGGGCCTACCGGCGATGCGCGCGTACCCGTCAGCGGCTCCGGTGGCGACGCCTTCGAACAGGCACAGCACCGGGCGCATCGCCGGAGCGGCATCCAGCGCCGCGACGAAGTGCATTTCCGAGGTACCCGGGTTGGCGAAGCACACGTCGACGCCTTCGGCGAGCAGACGGTTCACCACCACTTCGGCACCGGTGCTCATGAACGCCCCGCTATCGCGAGCCTGGTGATTTCGAAGCTGTGGTCACGTTTCTGCCGGCCGTTGTGCACCTGTCCATATTGATCGGCGGCGACCCGCGATGCCAGTGTCGACCGGCCGACCTCAGCCTCCGGTGTGCCCGCCACCGGGTGCCGGGACCCACGGCAGGCCGGGGATCGTCGGGTACGGCGCAGTGGGGCTCCACGGCGCCTGGGTGGTCGTTGGCGCTTGGGTCGTCGTCGGCGGCGCTTGGGTCGTCGTCGGGGGCGGGGTCTCACTCGTCGGTGTCGGCGTCTCGGCGGGCGGCGGGTTCTCCGTCACCGGCGGCGCCTCCGGGGCAGGTTGCTCGACGGTCTGCGTCACGGTTTGCGGGGCTGGAGCCTCGCGTGTGACGGTCTGCGGTGCGTCGACGGGCTCCGGTTCGTTCACCGGCGCGGCAGGCGCGGGCTCCTCGGAGGTGGCAGTCGTCGACGGGACCGCCTTGGAGGTGGACGCCGGACGGGTCGGCTCGTCACCGCCGGTGATGGTGATCAACACCGCGACCACGGCGACCAGCACCGCCGCGGCACCGGCACCGAGCATCACCGGCGGCCGGCGGTACCAGGGCAGCGCGGCGACCTCGTCGCGTTCGGTCAGCTCACGCTCGCCGAACTCGATTCGCGGCCGCGCCGCCGTGCCTCCGCCCGCGGGCTCCAAGCCGGTGTCGAAGTCGGCCCCGTAATCGTCGCCGTAACGCTCCGCCTGGTAGTCCGCCACCGGCGCGACGTCGGGAACGTCGTCGGCATCGGACCAGGCAAGTGCCTGGGCCGCGGCCGGCGGTTCGGGGGCGACCAAGGCGGCAGCGGCAGTCGGCGGGTCCCCCGAGAAGGCGCCGTCGGAGGCCGGGGCCATCGCCGTCATTCCCTCTTCGGCAATGCCTCGCACGGCGATCAGACCGCCGCCGATGGCCGCGGTCAGTTCCGGCTGGGGCGCGGTGATCACCGGCACGCGCAGGTGCTCGGACAGCGTTGTCGTGATCGCCGGGATCCTGGCGCCGCCGCCCGTGGAGGCAACCGCCACGAGATCGCCGGGGCGTAGGCCCGCACGTTCTACCGCGCCGTGCAGGACCGCCACGAACTCCCGCAGCGGTTCGGCGAGGACCTCATCGAGTTCGTTGCGGTTCAACCGCACATCGCTGCGATGCCCGGGCAGTTCGGCGACCAACGCGGTGACCGATTCGGTGGACAGGCGCTCCTTGGCGCGGCGGCACTCACCGCGCAGGCGACCGAGTGAGCCGATGGCCGAGGTGCTGGCCAGATCGATCGTTCCGGCGGCCGACAAGTCGTTCACCACATGGGTCAACAGCCCCTGGTCGATCAGGTCACCCGAGAGGTCGGGATGCCGAATCGTCGGCGCGATGGGCTGATAGCCGCTGTCGGCGTCGGTGAGCGTGATGCTGGTGCCGCTCCCCCCGAAGTCGCACACGGCGATCACACCGCGGGCCGGCACACCCGGGTTGTCCTGCAGGGCGACCGACGCAGCGACCGCATCGGACACCAGCACGGGATCGTCGAAATCTCCGACGGCGGCCAGCGCGGAGCGCAGCGCCTCGACCTGGTTGGTCCGCCAGTGCGCGGGATACGTGATGGCGATGGGGTCAACCGGCGGGCGGCCCCGGGTCAGCGTGCGCAGCAGCGCGCCCAGCGCCTCGGCGAGCAGGGTTTCGCCTCGGTGGGTCGACCCGTCGGGGGCCAGTATTCCGACCGGGTCACCCGCCCGTTCGACGAAGTCGGTGAGGATCAGCCCGCGTTCGTTCAGGTTGGGGTTTTCGCTGGGTACACCCACTTCCGCGGCCCGATGCGGGTAGAGCGTCAACACCGGCGAACGCGTCACCGCGGCGCGGCCCACCACCACTGCTGCGAGGTTGGTCGAACCAATCGACAACCCGATCCCGTCAGACATGTCACCCCGTTTCGAGAAGGAACCCTATCCGGTAGTCCATCTCTTTTGACGGGGCAGGCGTTACCTAGCGAATGGTTCCCAGCCCTGGAATCAGTGGTAGATCCAGGGGCGTTACCCATCCTGGCGAATGTTCGTTGACCGCGGGCACCGCGTTGAGCGCGCGCAATCCGGTGGCCAGGCACCCCGCGGCGGCGGCATCGCGGCCGGAGCCGTCGGTGAATCGGAACGCGGTCTCCTGAGAAATGCTCGGGGTGCCCTCGATGTCGACGCGGTACACGTCGTTGTCATTTCCGGAGGGCCAGTCAGGCGCGGCGTCCAGGCCGATGCGGTTGACGTGCTCAAGCTGGATGCGGGTCTCGCCGCGGTAGACACCGTTGATGGTGAAGCGCACCGCCGCGACGTTGCCGGCTCCGATGATGCCCTTGGCCGACTTGCGTTCGTCCGGGGTGATCCACTTGTCCCATGTCGTGGTGATCTCGTCGAGCTCGATGCCAGCCGCGTGCGCGATCATCGGAACCGTTGCGCCCCAAGCGAAGATGAGAATGTCCGGGGTTTCCAGCAGAGCCCGGTGCTCGGGCGGTTTACCGATGCCCATCTCGAACTCGTAGTCGCCGGTGTAGTTGGTGTAGTCCAGCAGTTCCGAGGCCCGTACGCGGCGCACCTCGGAACACAGGCCCATCAGGGTCATCGGGAACAGGTCGTTGGCGAAGCCCGGGTCGATCCCGGTGGTGAAACACGACGACCCGCCGGCCTCGCAGGCCTCGGTGATCGGCTCGATCCAGGCCGGCGGGTTGAGATGCATCTGAGGCCAGACCCACGGGGTCATCGCAGTGGAGCAGACATCGATACCGGCCCGCAGGAAGCGGCTGATCACGTCGATGTTGACGTCGGCATGGGCGGCTGTCGGCCCGTAGTGCACCAGCGCGTCCGGCCTCAGCGCGATGAGCGCCTCGATGTCATCGGTGGCCCGGACACCGATGACATCCCCCAGGCCGCAGATCTCGCCGACGTCGCGGCCCACCTTGTCCGGATTGCTGACACCGACGCCGACAAGTTCGAACAACGGGTGTTTGAGGATCTCGGCGATGACCATCTGTCCGACGAACCCGGTACCCCAGACCACTACGCGTTTCCTCACGCCCACACCATAGGTGATACCGGTCACATCGGGAATCATCATGCCGCGATCAGCTTTGACCCCAACATCATTCGCAATCGTCGAACAACCCGCGGAGGGCCGACACCATGACCACGCCAACTTTGACCGGACGCCGCGCACTGGTGACGGGAGGATCCCGCGGAATCGGCGCGGGCATCGTGCGACGGCTGGCGGCCGACGGAGCCGCGGTCGCGTTCACCTACGGCGCGTCTGCGGTCGAGGCCGACAAGCTCGTGGCCGAGCTGACCGCCGACGGGGCGAAGGTCGTGGCGATCCAGGCCGACAGCGCCGAGCCTGCTCAGGTCGCCGCAGCTGTCGAGCAGACGGTTGCTGATCTCGGCGGTCTGGACGTTCTGGTGAACAACGCCGGAACCGCCTTCATGGCACCGATCGAGGAGTTTCCGCAGGAGCAGTACGACCGGCTGGTCGCGATCAACATCGGTGGTGTCTACTCGGCGATCCGCAGTGCGGTAGCGCATCTCGGTGAAGGATCGCGAATCATCAACATCGGCAGCATCAATGCCGATCGGGTGCCCACCGGCGGGACTGCGGTGTACGCGATGACCAAGGGTGCGGTGTCGTCCCTGACACGGGCGCTGGCCCGCGATCTCGGGCCCCGCGGCATCACCGTGAACAATGTGCAACCGGGTCCGATCGCCACCGATCTGAACCCTGACGAAGGTGAATTCGCCGATCTCGTAAGGCAAACCACCGCGCTGGGCCGCTACGGTCACACCAGCGACATCGCCGCCGTGGTCAGCTTCCTGGCCGGCCCGGAGTCCGGATTCGTCACCGGGGCGAACTGGAACGTCGACGGCGGTTTCACCGCCTGACCGTCACAGGTTCACGGGGTCGGGCTGATGCGGTGTCTTGCTGGTGTCCTTCAGCCCGGCCTTGAATTGCATTGCCCGGTAAGGCCATCCGGTGTCGGTGCGCCATTGCGAAACCACCAGCCCGACACCGCCGGTGATGCCGAAGCGTGAGCCCGGCAGCAGATAGCCGCCGTACAGCTGGGCGACCTTGCTGCCGTCGTGATCCTCGGCCTGCCACGACGATCCGAGGATCGGTGTCTGGACCGGCGTGGTGTACATGTTGGCAACCGGGGAGGCCACGACCCGGTAGCCCAACGCGTATGACGATGCCAGGAATCCGCCGAGGACCCACCTGCCGGGGCCGGTGCGGCGGAAGGTCAGCTCACCCCAATGCTCGTCCGGCGGGGTGATCGGCGTGGCCCGCCGCCCCCACTGCCAGCGCCCGCTGGTGAACCCCCAGCTCGAGTACTGCGACCGTCGGCCGATCTGATCGGGTCGCACCCGCATCAGGATGATGCCCTTGTCGCGCTGAAATCCCGTGGCCACCACGTACACCCAGCCGTCGTGGGGATCGAAGTCCCATGACCAGCATTGCGCGTGACCGTCGTGCAGGTCGGCCGGGAACTTGGCCTCCTCACCCAGATGGGTCCAGGACACCCCGCTGTCGTCGGAGCGCCAGATCTCGGTCCAGATGACCGTGCCGAAGCCGTGATTGACGATCGCGTGCAGGTACAGCGAGTCACCGACCCGCAGCAGATCCGACGGGATCACGGTGCTGATACCGCCGCGCCGCCACCCGGATGCCTCGTCGTCGTGGATGTAGTGCCACAGTTGCCGCGCATAGTCGGGGTCGGCTCCCCCTGCGGATTCGTAGACGATCTCGTGGTTGGCGTCGCCGGTGCCGATCAGCACCACGGGTGAGCGCCAGTCGCCCTGCCCGACCCGGCTCCCCGAGAAGGTGTCACCGAAGACCGACACCAGCTTGCCGTTGGGCGCGATGATCGACGCGCCGAGATCGGTGGCGGTGACCCCGAACCGGTCGGTGCGGCCCGGTCCGGTGATGTCGACGACCTTGCCGTCGATCAGCGGTAGCACTGCGCCTACTCCGTCGGGCCTAGGTGCACCACCGCAGACCACCGGGCTCGCAATCCAGCGGATAGGGCTCGACGTGCGTCTTCAGCGGCTCCCTGTAGGCCAGCGTGAACGGGAAGGTGTGGATCGCGGGAGCCAGTGTGCCGCCGCACGCCTCGTTGTTGGCCACGTTGCGCGTACCTCTCAGCGCGATGTCATCGAACTTGTAGGTCTCGGTGATCGGCGCCCAACTGCCGTCGGCGCACTCGATCCCCTCCTTGATCGACGTCGAATACGTCCACTGCCCGCCGACCAGCCTGGCGTCACCACCCACGCTGACGCGTTGGGTCTCCACATGCAGCCGGCAGGCCACCGCCAGCTCCAGCGGCTCACGCAGATCGCCGACGGTCGGCACACACGACGGCCAGACACTCCAGGTGTCGGTCTTGCCGCCCTCCTGGGAATAGGTGTAGACGCCGAGCATGAGGGGCTCGGCCTGAGCGGGGGCGGCAACCCCCAGGCTGAGTCCGATTCCGACCGACGAGAACAGGGCGGCTGCAGTGGCCGTGCGCTTGAACGTCACAATGGGTGAGTATCGCAGTCTTCATCAGCGTCGTCACCGGTATGGGTCGGGTATACCTCTGACCGGCTCCCGTGACGGCCCCAGCGGGTGAGCGTACGGCGGATCGCCCGCGGTGATCCTGGAGTAATCGTGACCACACGACCGGCGATGAAAGCGTTGGCGGCAGTCCTGGTATTCGTGCTGGCTGCCTGTTCGGCGGCTTGTTCGACGGGCAGCCGGGTAGACCTCGGCGACGAAGCGGCGGGCAATCTCATCGCAGCAATCGCGGGGGAACCCGATCAACTCGATCCGCACCGGACGAGTGCCTACTTCTCGTTCGAGGTGTTGGAGAACGTGTTCGACACCCTGGTCGAGCCCGACGAGAACCTGCAGATGCGCCCCGCGCTGGCGCGGTCCTGGGAGGTCAGCGACGACCAACTCACCTGGACGTTTCACCTGCGCGACGGCGTGCGCTGGCATGACGGCAGCCCGCTGACCGCCGATGACGTGGTCTATTCGTACCGGCGCATCATCGACGAGCAGCTGACCAACGTCGACAAGTTCAGTGCCGTCAGCAGCGTCACCGCACCGAATCCGGCGACGGTGCGGATCACGGTCCGCCAACCCACGCCGAACCTGCTGACCAACCTCGGCGGGTTCAAGGGCATGGCGATCGTGCAGCGCGCCAACGTCGAGAGCGGGCAGATCGCCACCCATCCGATCGGCACCGGCCCGTTCTCGTTCGCCGGACGCCGCAGCGGCGACTCGATCACCCTCAAGGCCAACACCCGGTATTGGGGCGGCGCTCCCCCCATTTCCGGGGTGACGTTCCGATTCATCTCGGAGCCCTCGACGGCGTTGTCGGCACTGCAGGCCGGCGAGATCGACTGGACGGATTCGGTGCCGCCGCAGCGGGTGGCCCAGTTGCGCGACGACGACTCGCTGACGCTGGCGCTCATCCCCGGCAACGATTACTGGTATCTCGCGCTCAACGAGGCCCGGCCGCCGTGGAACGACCCACGGGTGCGGGAGGCCATTGCCTATGGGATCGACCGTGATGCGATCGCGGCGGCCACCAGTTATCGCACCGCGCAGGTCAATCAGCTGGCGATCCCACGCGGCAGCCCGTGGTTCACCGATTACCAGCGCTACCACTACTCGGTGGACACAGCGCGAGGCCTCCTCCAGGAGGCAGCCGCGGCACCACGCGATCTCGACATGCTGGTCACCAGCGAGTACCCCGAGACGGTGACGGCAGCCCAGATCATCGCCGACAACCTTGCGCCACTTGGCATCACGGTGAACATCCGCACCGTGGACTTCGCCACCTGGCTCGACGAACAGAACAACGGCCACTTCGACATGCTGATGATGGGCTGGCTGGGCAACATCGACCCGGACGACTTCTACTACGCCCAGCACCACACGAACGGCACGAGCAACGCGCAGAAGTTCTCCGACCCCGAGGTCGACCGGCTGCTGGACGCCGGCCGTACCGAAACCGATGTGGATAAGCGAAAAGACATCTATGCCAAGGCCGCAACGCGCATCGCGGATCAGGCCAGCTATATCTACCTGTACAACCCGTCGGTGATCCAGGCCTGGACCAACACCCTGTCGGGCTATCAGGTGCGCCGCGACGGTGCTGTCCGGTTCCGCACCGCCGACCTTGACGGAGGTGAAACCCCTTGACCCAAAACGCTTTGCGCGCGATGCGAGTGAATCATCCCGTCGTGGAGTTCCTGGCCCGACGCCTGCTGTATTCAGCCGTGGTGCTCATCGGGGTCCTGATCGTGGTGTTCGCCCTGGTGCACCTGGTGCCCGGCGATCCGGTTCGCATCGCACTCGGCACGCGCTACACCCCGCAGGCCTACGACGCGCTGCGGGCAGCCAGTGGCATGGACCGGCCCATCGTCGAGCAGTTCTTCTCCTATCTGGGTTCGGCATTGACCGGCGATCTCGGCGTCAGCTTCCGCAACGGCGACCCGGTCACGGTGACGTTGCTCGACAGATTGCCTGCCACCTTGTCCCTCGGGGTGGTCGGCATCCTCATCGCGCTGGCGATTGCGCTGCCCGCCGGGATCTTCGCCGCACTGCGGGAGGGCCGGGCCGCCGACGCGGTCGTGCGCGTCGCCAGTCAGTTCGGGGTGTCGGTACCGGATTTCTGGTTGGGCATCCTGCTGATCGGCGTGTTCGCCTCGACGCTGGGCTGGCTGCCCACGTCCGGATACCGCCCGCTGCTGAGCGATCCGGGCGGCTGGCTGCGCCACATCATCCTTCCCGGGCTCACCGTCGGCCTGGTGGCCGGCGCCATCATGACGCGCTATGTGCGCTCGGCGGTGCTGGAGGTCGCCGCCATGGGTTACGTCCGCACCGCGCGGTCGAAGGGTTTGGCACCGCCGGTGGTGACCTTCCGCCACATCGTGCGTAACGCGCTGCTGCCGGTGTTGACCATCACCGGGATCCAGCTGGCCACGATCCTGGGCGGGGTCATCGTGGTGGAGGTCGTGTTCGCCTGGCCGGGGTTGGGCCGGCTGGTGTTCAATTCCGTTGCCGCCCGCGACTATCCGGTGATCCAGGGCGCGGTGTTGTTGATCGCGGTGCTGTTCCTGCTGATCAACCTGCTGGTGGATGTCCTGTATGCGGTCGTCGACCCGAGGATCCGGCTGTCATGACCACCACGCCAGATACCCGCGTCGCATCGTGGCGGCTGCTGATGTCGAATCCTGTCACCGCGATCAGCGCGGCCGTGCTGATCGCGGTGCTCGTCGTCGCGCTGGCCGCATCCTGGATCGCCCCGTACGGGATCAACGACATCGATGTGCCCAGCGCCCTGCAGGGCCCGGGAACCGCGCACTGGTTCGGCACCGATGAGCTTGGCCGCGACGTGTTCTCACGCGTGCTGGTGGCGATCGCGGCCTCGCTGCGCGTCGCGCTGATCTCCGTCGCGCTGGCCGCCGGAATCGGCGTGCTGGTGGGGGTGCTCGCCGGTTACCGGGGCGGCTGGGTCGACACCGTGGTGATGCGCGTCGTCGATGTCATGTTCGCCTTCCCGGTACTGCTGCTCGCGCTGGCGATCGTGGCGGTCCTCGGCCCGGGTATCACCACCACCATGCTGGCGATCGGGATCGTCTACATCCCGATCTTCGCGCGGGTCGCCCGGGCGTCCGCGTTGGGCGTGCGGGTGGAACCGTTCGTCGCGGTGTCCCGCAGTATGGGCACCGGAGACGGCTACATCCTGGTCCGGCACATCCTGCCGAATATCGCCGGGCCGTTGATCGTTCAGCTGTCGGTGTCGTTGGCCTTCGCGATCCTGGCCGAAGCGGCGCTGTCATTTCTGGGGCTGGGTATCCAACCCCCGCAGCCGTCGCTGGGCCGGATGATCTTCGACGCGCAGGGCTTCGTCACGCTGGCCTGGTGGATGGCGGTGTTCCCGGGAGCGGCGATCTTCGTGATGGTGTTGGCGTTCAACCTGTTCGGCGACGGGCTGCGCGATGTGCTCGATCCGAAACAACGCACGTCGATCGAGGCGAGAAGGGCGGGACGCGAATGAGCCATCCGGTACTCAGTGTCAGCGATCTACGGGTGGCGATCGGTCGCCGCGAGATCGTGCGCGGTGTGTCGTTCGACGTGGCCCGGGAGCAGACTGTCGGCATCGTCGGTGAATCCGGGTCGGGCAAGTCGATGACGGTGCTGGCCGCCACCGGCCTGTTGGACGCACCGGGGGCGGTGGTCACCGGCACCAGCACCTTGGCCGGCAGCGCCCAGTTGATCGGCGCGTCGGCGCGCGCGCTGCGGGCGGTGCACGGCAGCCGGATCGGTTTCGTCTTCCAGGATCCCGGGACGTCGCTCAACCCGCTGCTGACCCTGGCCCGCCAGATCACGGAAACCCTTGAGACACATCGCAACATGACCCGCCGACAGGCGCGCGTCCGGGCCGGCGAGCTACTGGATGCGGTGGGACTGTCCCCTGATCGGCTCGACTCGTACCCGCATCAACTGTCCGGCGGGCAGCGCCAGCGCGTGATGATCGCCATCGCTCTGGCCTGCGATCCGGAACTGCTCATCGCCGATGAGCCGACGACCGCACTCGATGTCACCACGCAGGCCCAGATCATCGAGTTGGTGGCCGACCTGCAACGGGATTTCGGCACCGCGGTGGTGTGGATCAGCCACGACCTCGGGGTGATCGGCCAGGTGGCCGATGAGGTGACCGTGCTGCGCGGCGGCGAGGCGGTCGAACAGGCGCCGATCCTTGAGGTGTTCGACCACCCGCAGCACGCCTATACCCGCGAGTTGCTGGCAGCACGCCCGCTGCTCGACGGGGCCGGACCCGCCCCGGCCGCAGCTGACGCACCGGTCTTGTTGCAGGCCAACGGGCTTGATGTGCGGTACGGCTCGGTGCACGCCGTCAAGGACGTCTCCTTCGAGCTACGACGCGGGACAACACTGGGGATCGTCGGCGAATCGGGCTCGGGCAAGTCGACGGTGGCCGCAGCGCTGACGGGGCTCGCCGAACCGTCTGCGGGGACCGCCACTTTGGATGGCGCAGACGTCTATTCCGGCGGGCGGGCGCTGCGCCGGCGGATCAGCCTGGTGTTCCAGGATCCGTTCGCCTCACTCGACCCGAGAGCCCGCGTCGGCGCCGCGATCGGGGAGCCGCTTCGGGTGCACCGCTTGACCTCGGGACGCCGCGCCCGTGTTGCGCGAGTTGCTCAGCTGCTCGAACTCGTCGGTCTGCCAACAGACTTCGCGTCGCGCTATCCGCACGAGCTGTCCGGTGGTCAGCGACAGCGGGTGAGCATCGCCCGCGCACTGGCCACCGAACCCGATGTGCTCATTCTCGATGAGTCGACGGCGTCCCTGGACGTGTCGGTGCAGTCGAGGGTGCTGGACCTACTGTCCGAGTTGCAACGCGAGCTGGGGTTGACCTATCTGTTCATCGCCCACGACCTGGCGGTGGTGCACCGGATGTGTCACGACGTGTTGGTGATGCGGGCCGGAGAGGTGGTCGAGTACGGCCCCGCCAGAGAGTTGTTCGACTCTCCGCAGCACTCCTACACCCGCACACTGCTGGCCGCGGTTCCACCGGCCAGGCCGCGTGAGAAGGTGTGAGCCATGACTGCTCTGGACGGAAAGGTCGCGTTGGTCACCGGTGCCTCATCGGGTCTCGGCGCGGCGGTTGCCCAATTGTTCGCCGCGCGCGGCGCGTCGGTGTTCGGCGTCGCCCGCGACACCGAACGCATGGCGACGGTGTTCGAGGATGTCCCGGGCGGTGCCTACGCCTCGGTGGACATCTCCTCCTCGCAAGCCTGCCGGGATGCGGTGACGCAGTGCGTCGAGAAGTTCGGCCGTCTCGACGCACTGATCAACGTCGCGGGATTTCACCAGATGCGCCACACCGTGTCGGTGACCGACGAGGACTGGGACAAGGATCTCGCGGTCAACCTCAACGGTCCGTTCTTCCTGTGCCGGGCCGCGCTGCCCCACCTGCTTGAGGCCGGCGGGAACATCGTCAACGTCGCCTCCATCGCAGGCATCGAGGGTGAGGTCTATTCGGCGGGATACTGTGCGGCCAAGCACGGCCTCGTCGGGCTCACCCGCGCCCTGGCCATCGAGTTCACCTCGGAGCGCCTGCGCGTCAACGCGGTGTGCCCGGGCGGCATGCTCACCCCGCAGACCACCGAGTTCGCCGCACCGGAGAACGCCGACTGGAATCTGATCATGAGGATCGCCGCGCCCCGCGGAATGATGGACGTGGCCGATGTCGCCAAGACCATCGCATTTCTGGCCAGTGACGACGCGGCAGCCGTGCACGGCGCGGTCTACACGGTCGACGTGGGAAAGACGGCGGGATGAGCGCCACAACGCTGTCCCGCGCGACGCACCGCAGCGCGGCGGTCGCCGGGTCGGCCGCCACTGCGGTCAGCGCCGCGGTGGCGGGATCGGCCGCGACGGTCACCAGCGCCGGTGTGGCGGGCTCCGCTGCCACCGCCTCCAGTGCCGGCATCGCCGGGTCGGCGGCCACGGCGGGCAGCGCGGCGGTGGCCGGAAGTGCGCTCACCGTACTGTCTTTCGCGATGTTGGGCTGCCTGGCCTGCATCGGATGCTTCGCGTGTCTGCGGTGCGTGGGGTGCGTCGGTTGCGCCCAGTGCCGAGACTGCGTCGGCTGCGTTGGCTGTTACAACTGCTCGGGCCTGCGCAACGCGCGCGGGCTGCGCAATGTTCACGTGTGAATCTTTCTCCTCACCCGGTTCCTTCCACGGCCCGACGCGCGCACCATAGAGGTGTCCGACGGGTACGTCGAAGGGAGCGGACGATGAAAGCCCACGTCGGCGATTTCCTGGTCGTCAAAGGCGCCACCACCGACCAGCACGAGCAGCACGCCGAGATCCTCGAGGTGCGCACCGAGGACGGATCGCCACCGTTTGTGGTGCGGTGGCTGGTCACCGGCCACGAGGCGACGGTCTATCCCGGCCCCGACGCGGTCGTGGTCACGGCCGCCGAGCACTCTCGTGCGGCCGAACGCGCCGCAGAACGTCAGGGCCGCCGCGGCTAACCGCCCGGAACCACCAGGACCGGCCGGTAGGTGCGCTGCAGCGTCGCGGAAGCCACGCTGCCCAGCAGCACCTTCTTGAGCGCCGAGCGCCCGCGTGAGCCCACCACGACTACCCCGGCCCGCCGTTCCTCGGCGAAAGCCACCAGCGCGTCGGCAGTGGCGCCGGCACCGGAGCCACGGAAGCGGGGCACGCGCTGGGCCGCCTCCACCTCGCCGTCCTCGACCGCGTTTCCGTCCTCGACAGCGACCGAGACCACCTCGCGCGTCGGGAACAGTGCGCGGGCCGCGGCCGACGCCCGCTGCGAACCGGCGGAGCCGTCGACACCGACCACGACGGGACCATCGGCCACGGCGTCGTATTCGGCCGAGATCATGTTCTGGGACACCACGAGCACCGGACGGGGTGCGTGATGCACCACGAGATCCGACACACTGCCCAGTTTCGAGTCGCTCGCGCCGATGCCGCGGGCGCCGACGATCAACACGTCGGGTTCGAGCTGTTCGGCCACCTGCGCCACCCCCAGGCCCTCACCCGCCCAGGTGCGCTTGACCAACGGCTCGGCATTCCAACCGGCCGCCCGCGCCAGGGTGACCCCGGTGTCGACCAACCGGGCGGCCTCACCGTCGCTTTCGCGGTCGACGAGATCGATCAGCTCGTCGACGTTTCGCGCCGAGTGGCGCAACCGGGCACGCAACCCCTTGCTGCCGAACGGCGGTGTGCACAAATAGACGACCACGGCGTCGGCGGCCGGGAACAGTGCGGCGCCACTCCTGATCGCCGCATTGGCCGCGAGCGACCCGTCATAACCGAGCACTACCCTCATGTGCGTCCCCTTATTCCGTTCGTGCATCCGATTCCAGACTAAAGGGCCGCCGGCAGTACCCACCGGCTTCGCGCGCCGAAGCCGAAACAGGTAGCGAAGTACCCTATCGAGCTCCGACACCATGCGCCCACGCTTTATCCATGGACGCCACCGTCAACGGCTTGGCACACCTCGGGACACCGATCGTGGTCGCGCCCCATGTCGGTAGCGCCGAGATGGGGATCGAACTTCGCGATCAGACGTTCAAGCGGTGGGTGTGGGGTGCGGCCGTGGTCGGTGCCGGGGGCGGCGGGATCGTCGGCGCTTTCCTGGCCCTTGCCGCGCCCATCGTGTTGAGCCCGGCGGACACGCAACGCCTGCTGATGCGCGGCGGCACCGTGCTCATCGTGTTCCTGGCAGTAGCGATTCCGGTGATGCTGCGGGTCCGCCGGCACCGGTTCGCCGCCAGCACGACCTGGCTCACCGAGGGCCGTCAGCCCACCGTCCAGGAACAGCGGATGACGCTGGGCGCCTCTGGTGAGGCGGTGCGGTTGTCTGCCGCAGTGTGGGGTGTCGGCGCGGTGGTCTTCGGATCGCTGGCCCTCACTCAGCAGGTGTCCACGGCGGTGTACATCTTCAGTGTGGTTGCGCTGGGCGGTATTTCGACGAGTGCGGTCTGGTATCTGATCGTCGAACGGGTGATGCGGCCGATATCGGCGCGGGCACTCGACGGTACGACCCCGCACCGGCGGATCGGGCCGACGATCGGGCGCAGGCTGGTGATGGCGTGGCTGCTGGCGACGGGCGTTCCGCTGCTCGGCATCACGGTGCTCGCGGTCGGCTACCTGGCCGATATCGGCTTCCGGGCCCAGCGCACCTTCGCGGCCATCCTGATCCTGGTGGCCCTGGCGATCGTGGTGGGCCTGTTCGCGATCCTGATCGCCATCCGGTCGGTCACCGAACGCATCACCGCGCTGCACCGGGCCCTGGCCCAGGTCCAGGCGGGTGACTTCGGTGCACGGGTGGAGGTCGACGACGCCAGCGAGATCGGCCGGTTGCAAGCCGGATTCAACACGATGACGGCCGGCCTGGCCGAACGGGAACGCATCCGTCACACCTTCGGAACCTACGTGGATCGCGATGTGGCCGAACACATCCTGTGCGCCGCCGGATCGCTGGAAGCCCAGGAGCTCGATGTCACGTTGATGTTCGTCGACGTCCGTGGATTCACCACGCTCGCCGAGCGGCTACGGCCCACCGAGGTGGTCGCGACGCTGAACCGGCTGTTCGAGCGGATCGTCCCCATCGTGCACGACCACGGTGGCCACGTCGACAAATACGCGGGCGACGGACTGATGGCGGTTTTCGGGGCGCCCCGGCGTCAGGACCGCCATGCCGATGACGCCTTCGGCGCTGCGCTGCAGATCGCCGACGCGGTGCACGAAGAGTTCAGCGGCAGCCTGACAGTGGGCGTCGGCCTGAATTCCGGACCTGTGGTGGCCGGAAATGTCGGTGGCGCAGGCCGTTTGGAGTTCTCGGTGATCGGCGACGCGGTGAACATCGCAGCCCGTGTCGAGACAGCGACCCGCCAGACCGGCGACACGGTGCTGCTCACCGCCGCGACGTTGGATCAGCTCAGCGGGGACCGGGGCGATTTCGAATCCCGGCCGGGCGTGGCGCTCAAGGGCAAGACCAATCCCGTCGCGGTGTACGCACCGGTTCCCGCACGAGCTCACGCGGCCAGGAGGGCCTCCTGATTCTGCGGCCTCGGCGTTCAGCGTTCGCCGTACTCCAGCGGCGGCTCGGATGAGTCGACCTTGCCGTAGCTGCTGATGGTCAGGCCGTCGGGCCCGACTTCATAGCGCGCGCCGTCGGCGGGGTTGACGGCCACAAAGCCGTTGCCCGACCGCTCGGCGGTGGGGATCTGGAGGTTGGCACCGTCGCTGAGCCGCTCGCCGCGATAGGAGAAGCTGTCGGCGCCGGTCTGACAGATCACCGCCAGTGAGGACGCGGTCCGGATCACCGCGGCCGGGGTGCTGCCTGCCGGGCACCGCGCGGTGTGGTCGATGAAGCCCTGCTCGTCGGTGCCGCTCACATTGGCCGTCGCCGACCCGGACGTGGTGGTGGTCGTCGTCGGTGCTTCCGACGTTGCGCTGGGCGGCGTCGGGGCGGTGAGCGTCTCGCGAGTGGCGGTGCCGTCGCCGCCGCCGGCCAGAACCGCGGCGAGCACGGCGGCGATCCCGAACAGCCCCACCGTGACCAGGATCAGGGTGAGCTGAGTCCGGGTGAACCGCGGCTTGCGCCTCGGGGCGGCCTGCTGTGGCGGAGGCGGAGGTGCCGGTGGATATGGCGTGAAGCCGGTGTGGTCCGGGTTGGGGTAGATCGACGAGAACTCGCGGGTGCTCGGTGGCGGCGGTGTCGGTTGCGACTGCTGCGGCTGCGGAGCAGGTGGTGCCGCGGGCGCGGGCGTCGGGGTGGGCGGCACCGAAGGCGGGGCCGGCGCGGGAGCCGTGGCGGTGCCTGCCGCGGCGCGGGCGGCCTTGGCCAGCTCGCCGGCGCTGGGATAGCGGTCGACGGCATCCTTGGCCATGCCCTTGGCCACGACGTCATCGAACGCACGCGGTATGCCGCGGCGCATGATGCTCGGCCGCGGCGCCGGGGAGAACATGTGGGCGCTCATCAGCTGGCGCAGATCACCCGTCTCATAAGGCGGCCGGCCGATCAGCATCTCGTAGAGCAGGCAGGTCAGCGCGTACACGTCGGCGGCCGGTCCGACCGGGCCGCCGGAAAACCGCTCCGGTGCCATGTACGCGCTGGAACCGATCAGCACGCCCGTCATGGTGACGCTGGCCTCGCCGCCGACATGCGCGATACCGAAGTCCACGAGGTAGGCGAAGTCATCCGGGGTGAGCAGCACGTTCTCCGGCTTGATGTCGCGGTGTACCAGGCCGTCGGCGTGCGCGGCGTCCAACGCCGCGGCCACCTGGGCGACGATCGCGGTGGCCCGCGCCGGGGCGAGCGGTCCGTTGGTCCGCAGCAGCTCCTTGACGCTGGCGCCCTCGACCAGCCTCATGTCGATGTACAGCACGCCGTCGATCTCGCCGAAATCGTGCACCGGGATCACGTGCGGCTCCTGCAGCCGGGCCGCCACCCTGGACTCGCGCCGGAACCGCTCCTGAAAGCTCGTGTCGGCCGCGATCTCGGTGCGCAGCAGCTTGACCGCAACCATGCGTTCCTTGACTGTGTCGTAGGCCCGGTACACCTCCCCCATGCCGCCCACACCGATCAGCGATTTCAGCTCGTACGGTCCGAACCGGGTGCCTAGCCGCGAAGCACCGGGAGGCGGCGTCATTGCACGATCCTTTCAGCCCTCCCCGACTGTCAACGGTCCGCCGACCGTGCCGGCACCGGCTCGGCGCATCGGGGTCCGGTGACGAGGATATACGTGCGCGCTCAGTCGAACGACGAGTGCGGCGCTCCGATACCCGGGTCGATCTTCGTCGGCCCTGTGACCGAAGGCGCGATCGGAAAATCGAAGATCGCCGTCGGAATGTACACTGTCGCACAGGCATTCGGAATATCGACGACGCCCGACAGGCGGCCCTCGATGGGTGCGGCGCCCAGCAACAGGTAGGCCTGCTCGGGGCTGTATCCGAATTTCGTCAGATAGTCGATCGCGTGCAGGCAGGCCCGCTGGTAGGACAGGTGCGAGTCCAGATACCGCTGCTCACCGTCGAGTGTGACCGAGGTTCCGGAGAAGGCCAGCCACTCGGAATACTGCGGATCGGTGTTGCCGGGCATGAATATCGCGTTCTCGCTCACACCGTAGGTATCCATGCCGCCGGGGATGACGTCGACGCGCAGGTCGATGAACCCGCCCATCTCGATGGCGCCGCAGAAGGTGATCTCGCCGTCGCCCTGGGAGAAGTGCAAGTCACCGACCGAGAGGTTGGCCCCGTCGACGAACACCGGATAGAACACCCGGCTGCCCTTGGTGAGGTTCTTGATGTCCTGGTTGCCGCCGTTCTCGCGGGGCGGAGCGGTGCGGGCCGCCTCCGCGGCCGCCTTCGTGAAGGCATCCCCGGTCAGCCCGCCGAGGATGGCGTCGCGCGGCTCGGGCGGCAGGGCCAGCGGCGGCACCCGGTCGGGATCGGTGGCGATCAGCGCGGCTTCGCGGGTGTTCCACTTCGCCAGCAGCCCGGTCGAGGGCGCGGTGCCCATCAGCCCGGGGTGCACGATGCCGGTGAACTCCACGTGCGGCACGTGGCGTGAGGTGGCCTTCTGACCCGAGAAGTCCCAGATCGCCTTGTAGGCGTCGGGGAACTGGTCGGTGAGGAAGCCGCCACCGTTGAGCTTCGGGAAGATGCCCGTGTACCCCCAGCCCTGGCCTGCCAGTGGGCCGGAATCCTCTTGTGGGATCGGGCCGACGTCGAGGATGTCGACGATCAGCAGATCGCCCGGCTTGGCGCCCTCGACGGCGATCGGACCGGAAAGCACGTGCACCGTGGTCAACGGGGCGTTGAGGATGTCGTCAGCGGAGTCGTCGTTGACGATGGCGCCGTCGAACCACTCGCGACAGTGCACCCGGAACGAGTCTCCCTGCTTGACCGTCACCGCGGCCGGGATGTCGGGGTGCCACCGGTTGTGGCCCAGCTTCTCCTGATCGGTGAACTTCTTGGTCGAGTCGAGCGGGAACACAACCTCGGGCATTGCTTCTCCTTCAGGACATCAGGGACGGGGCAACTTCTGATGAAGCGGGTTCGTGCTGACTTTCTGTCGCCTGGTCGTCGGCAGCGGGCCGGTGGTGACCGCTGGACGGTCAGCTGTAGAGCGGGTCGCGTCGTGAAGGGCCAAGGCGGACTTGTCCGCACGGCCCAGGTTTGGCGAGGCGATCATTCGGCGGGCGGGCCCGCCACAGTCCGGGCAGTCGATCGCATCGGGACGGGCATTCATCGAAAAGCGCCGTTCGACGGGAGAACAGCCGGACGCACAGCGAAACACATAGAGCACCAACAGATTTCCTAACGACCCGAGGGCGGACCTATGCGAGATTACCTATATATCGAACTCAGTGCCGAGGATTGCAGTCACTATTGAGCAGCAATCCGCCGCATCGTGCAGTGAGTGTTGCGCAGAGCCCGGGACCCCCGACTGCGGTAGCTTCACGCAGACGCGCGACAGACCAGGAGTCGATTCCCGTGAACGAAGTGAAACCGTTCTCGCCCTCGATCGACTGGAGCAACGAGCTTCTGCATTCCCTGTGGTGGCTGGCGCAGGCCTGGACCATCACAGCGATCTGCACCCTGGCGGTGCTGACCCTGATCGCCCGGTTCACCACGTGGGGCCGTCAGTTCTGGGCCGTCACCGGCGCGTACTTCACCGGTCGGCACAGCGTGAAGCCCTGGTTGATCCTGGCCGCGATGTTGCTGTCGGTGATCATCGGGGTGCGGCTGTCGGTGTTGTTCAGCTACCAGGGCAACGACCTGTTCACCTCGGCACAGGTCGCCGTCGAGGGCTTGGCCACCGGCAACGACGAGGTGAGAACTTCAGGGATCAAAGGTTTCTGGATCGCGCTGCTGACGTTCATGGTGCTGGCCGCCATCCTGGTCGGCCGCGTGCTGGTCGACCTGTTCATGACGCAGCGGTTCATGCTGGCCTGGCGCGCCTGGCTGACCGATCGGCTCACCGGCGACTGGCTCGACGGCCGCGCCTACTACCGGTCCCGGTTCATCGACCAGACCATCGACAATCCGGATCAGCGCATCCAGTCCGACATCGACGTGTTCACCGCACTGTCGGGCCCGCAGCCCAACACCCCGCACCAGACCAGCAACGGCACCCTGCCTTTCGGCGCCATCTCGTCGATCGTCTCGGTCATCTCGTTCACCTCGATCCTGTGGAACCTCTCGGGTGACCTCAGCATCTTCGGGCTCCAGATACCGCGGGCCATGTTCTGGTCGGTGTTCGTCTACGTCGCATTCGCCACGGTGATCGCCTTCGCACTCGGCCGCCCGCTGATCCGGCTGTCGTTCAACAACGAAAAGTTCAACGCCGCATTCCGTTACGCGTTGGTGCGGCTGCGCGACGCCGCCGAGTCGGTCGCGCTGTACCGGGGTGAGAACGTCGAGCGGTCACAGCTGCGGGACCGCTTCGCCGCCGTCGTCACCAACTACAAACACTTCGTCAACCGGACGTTGGCCTTCACCGGCTGGAACCTGTCGATGAACCACATCATCATTCCGCTGCCCTGGATGTTGCAGGCGCCGCGCCTGTTCACCGGTCAGATCCAGCTGGGCACCGTCAATCAGTCGGTGGCGGCCTTCGGCGCCATCCAGGATGCGCTGTCGTTCTTCCGCAACTCCTATGACACGTTCGCGGGCTATCGGGCCTCGATCATCCGTCTACACGGGCTGGTGGTCGCCGACGAGCAGAGCCGCGCACTGCCCGAGTTGGACGTCGCAGAACTCGCACCGGGCACGGCCAGCCTCGTCGAGCTCGGTGACGTCGAGGTACGCAACCCGGCCGGTGAGCAGTTGATCGATGACCTCAGCCTGACCCTGGCCGCCGGCGAGGCGATGATCATCACCGGCAAATCGGGCACCGGCAAGACCACGCTGCTGCGCAGCATCGCCCAGCTGTGGCCGTATGCCTCAGGCACGGTGCGGTGCCCGCAAGGGCAGAACGAGACGCTGTACCTGTCGCAGGTGCCCTACGTTCCGCTGGGCGATCTCCGGACGGTGGTCTGCTATCCGCACCAACCCGGCGACCTGCCCGACAAGGCGCTCCAGGACGCGCTGCTCGCGGTCGCGCTGCCGCGCTACGTCGACCGGCTCGACGAGGACGGCGACTGGGCAAAGGTGCTCTCCCCCGGCGAACAGCAGCGCGTGGCATTCGCCCGGGTGCTGCTCACCAAACCCAAGGTGGTGTTCCTCGACGAGGCGACCTCGGCGCTGGACGAGCCGCTGGAATTCATGATCTACAGCTTGATCCGTCGCGAATTGCCCGACACCGTGTTGGTGAGCGTCACCCACCGCACCACGGTCCACCGCCACCACAACACTCACCTGGAACTGCTGGGCGACGGACAGTGGCGGCTGGGCCGCGTCGACGACATCGAACCGGTCGGCGTGTAATGCCTGTTGGAGACCGCAGACGAGCCCCCACTCTCACGCGTCTGGTAAGACAGGGGGCGGCGACACCGCGTAGTAAGGTAAGCCTTCGCACAATGCCCAACCACCGCATCGTGCTCACCCCGCCGACCACCAAGGGTTCCTGATGGCCGATTCCAGAGCCCCCCACACGGGGGTTGCTCGATGGATCCGTCGCTTCGCCATTCTGGTGATAGTCGGCTGGATCGGACTGCTCGCGTTTCTTAGTGTCACCGTCCCGCCGCTCGAGGTGGTCGGTCAGATGCGCTCGGTGTCGATGAGCCCGGACGACGCACCGTCGGTGGTCGCGATGAAGCGAGTCGGCAAGGTCTTCGACGAGTTCCACTCCGACAGCTCGGCGATGATCGTGCTGGAGGCCCAAGGGGACGGCGCCAAACTCGGCGACGACGCGCACCGGTTCTACAACGACATGGTCGACAGGCTCGAGGCCGACAAGAAACACGTCGAGCATGTCCAGGATTTCTGGGGCGACCCGCTGACCGAGGCCGGGGCCCAGAGCAATGACGGTAAAGCCGCCTATGTGCAGGTGTATCTGGCCGGCAACATGGGTGAGCTGTTGGCCAACGAATCGGTGGAAGCCGTCCAGAAGCTGATCGCCGAGCTGTCCCCGCCGCCGGGGCTCAAGGTGTACGTCACCGGGCCCACCGCCCTTGCCGCCGATCAGCAGATCTCCGGCGACCGCAGCGTCAAGATCATCGAAGGCGTCACGTTCCTCGTCATCATCACGATGCTGCTGCTGGTGTACCGATCGATCATCACGGTGGTCCTGGTGCTGGCGATGGTGGTGATCGAGCTGTCGGTGGCCCGCGGCTTCGTCGCGTTCCTCGGCTATCACAATCTGATCGGCCTCTCGACCTTCGCGACACAGCTTCTGGTCACGCTGGCGATCGCCGCGGCCACCGACTACGCGATCTTCCTGATCGGCCGATATCAGGAAGCCCGCAGTATCGGCGAGGACCGAGAACAGGCGTATTACACGATGTTCCACGGCACCGCGCACGTGGTGCTCGGTTCCGGTATGACGATCGCCGGCGCCACGTTGTGTCTGCATTTCACCCGGCTGCCGTATTTCCAGACCCTCGGTATTCCGATGGCCGTCGGCATGACCGTCACGGTGCTCGCGGCACTGACGCTGGGGCCCGCGGTGATCACGGTGGCCAGCCGATTCGGCAAGGTGCTCGAGCCCAAACGCGCCATGCGCATCCGCTTCTGGCGGAGACTGGGCGCCTTTGTGGTCCGCTGGCCGGGTCCGGTGCTGCTCGGCACCATCCTGCTGTCGCTGGTCGGCCTGCTCACCTTGCCCGGCTACCGCACCAACTACAACGACCGCAACTACCTGCCCACCGATCTGCCGGCCCAGGAGGGCTACGCCGCTGCCGACCGACACTTCTCGGCGGCCAAGATGAACCCCGAGTTGGTGCTCATCGAAACCGATCACGACATCCGCAACTCCGCGGATTTCCTGGTGATCGACAGGATCGCCAAGCGGATGTTCGAGGTGCCCGGAGTCGGCAGCGTGCAGGCCATCACCCGCCCGCAGGGCGAGCCAATGGAGTTCAGCACCATTCCGGCCCAGATGAGCATGGGCGGGGTCATGCAGACCATGAACCGCAAGTACCTCACCGACCGCGCCGACGACATGCTGCTGCAGGCCGATGAGATGCAGAAGACCATCAACACGATGGATCAGATGATCGTGCTGATGCAGGAGATGAGCGGCATCACCCACAGCATGGTGGGCAAGATGGACCAGATGGTGGTCGACATCGCCGAATTGCGGGACCACATCTCAGATTTCGACGATTTCCTGCGGCCACTGCGCAACTACCTGTACTGGGAACCGCACTGCTACAACATCCCGATGTGCTCTTCGATGCGCTCGGTGTTCGACGGCCTCGACGGTGTCGACACGATGACCGAGAGCATCCAGCAACTGATGCCCGACATGCACCGCCTCGATGCACTGATGCCGCAGATGGCGACCATGATGCAGCCGCAGATCGAGACCATGCGGAACATGAAGACGATGATGCTGACCATGTATCAGACCCAGAAGGGTCTGCAGGATCAGATGGCGGAGATGCAGGACAACCAGACCGCCATGGGTACGGCGTTCAACGACTCCAAGAACGACGACACGTTCTATCTGCCGCCGGAGATCTTCAACAACGCCGACTTCAAGCGGGGTATGGACAGCTTCATCTCCCCCGACGGAAAAGCGGTGCGCTTCATCATCTCTCACCAGGGTGACCCGCTGACGCCGGAAGGCATCGGGCTCATCGACAACATCAAGCTGGCCGCCAAGGAAGCCATGAAGAACACCCCGTGGGAGGGGTCCAAGATCTACATGGGCGGCACCGCGTCGGCGTTCAAGGACATGCAGGAAGGCAACAACTACGACCTGATCATCGCCGGAATCTCGGCCCTGTGCCTGATCTTCATCATCATGCTGATCATCACGCGCAGTCTGGTGGCGGCCGCGGTGATCGTCGGCACCGTGCTGGTCTCGCTGGGCACATCGTTCGGCCTGTCGGTCCTCGTCTGGCAGCACCTGCTGGGCATCGAACTGCACTTCATGGTGATGGCGATGGCGGTGATCGTGCTGCTGGCCGTCGGTGCGGACTACAACCTGCTGCTGGTGGCGCGCCTCAAAGAGGAACTGCCCGCCGGTATCAACACCGGCATCATCCGGGCCATGGGCGGCAGCGGGTCGGTGGTGACGGCGGCCGGTCTCGTGTTCGCGTTCACGATGATGTCGATGGTGGTCAGCGAGATGATCGTGGTGGCCCAGGTCGGTTCGACGATCGGGCTGGGCCTGCTGTTCGACACCCTGGTGATCCGGTCGTTCATGACTCCGTCGATCGCGGCGTTGATGGGCCGGTGGTTCTGGTGGCCGCAGCTGGTGCGCCAGCGTCCGGCGCGTGGCGTGGTGGCGCGGGCGATGGAGCGCACCGGCAACTGATCGCAGCGGCGGCCCGCCCGCCGCGTAGTGTCAAGGCATCGGGACCACTCAGGCCCTCACAATCAAGGGGCCCAGCGATGTCTGACACATCTCCTCGAAAAACCGAGGCGCACGCCACCGTAGTGCCACTACACGCCCAGAAGCGCTGAGGTGGAACAGCTTTCGTTGGGAGTTCTGGCCCACTCCAGGAAACCTAACGAACGTAGGCTGCCCATTCACCCGGCGCACTTCAGCAGGATCGATCCCCCGATGCGCCAACGCGTCTTCCTAGAGCGCGGCTATGGCGAAGAGTTCGGCGCCACCGACGACGCACTGGCCGAGCTGGTCGGCGGCATCAGGACCCGCGACGAGATCATCGCGGACTGTGACGTCGTCCTGCTGCCCAAGGTGCAGGCGGAGGATCTGGCCGAGCTGAGGGTCGGCCAGGTCGTCTGGGGATGGCCGCACTGCGTGCAGGATGCCGCTCTCACGCAGATCGCGATCGACCGCCGGCTGACCCTGATCGCCTTCGAGGCGATGAACCACTGGCAGGCCGACGGTGGATTCGGCCTGCACGTCTTCCACAAGAACAACGAACTCGCGGGTTACTGCTCGGTGCTGCACGCGATGCAGCTGTCCGGAATCACCGGCAGCTACGGTCGTCGGCTCCGCGCCGCCGTCATCGGATTCGGTGCGACGGCCCGCGGCGCGGTCACCGCCCTCAACGCCCACGGTGTCGATGATGTCCGCGTCCTGACCAACCGTGAGGTGGCAGCCGTCGGGTCGCCGATCCCCTCGACGCAGATCGTCCAAATGGGACGCGACAAGGACACTCCCGAGCTGACCTGGGCCGATACGCCGGAGGACGGTGTGGTGCCGGTGGCGCGTCTCCTCGCCGAGAACGACATCGTCGTCAACTGCGTGCTGCAAGACCCCAACGCTCCACTGATCTTCGTCACGGAAGACGATCTGGCCATGTTCACCCCGGGCAGCCTCCTCGTCGACGTCTCCTGCGATGCCGGCATGGGCTTCAGCTGGGCGCGCCCGAGTTCCTTCACCGAGCCGGTCTGCATGGTGGGCGACGGCGTCTACTACTACGCCGTGGACCACAGCCCGTCCTACCTGTGGAACTCGGCGACGTGGGAGATCAGCGAGGCGCTGATGCCGCACATCGAGACGGTGCTGGCCGGCCCGGCAGCCTGGGATGCGGACAACACGGTCTCGCGGGCCATCGAAGTTCGTGACGGCATCGTCGTGAACCCCGAGATCCTGAAGTTTCAGCACCGTCAGGATCTCTACCCGCATCCCGTCGACGGCTAGCTCGTCAGTCGACGGGTGCGCCGACCACCGCTGCGATCAAGAGCTCGGCGGCCGCGTCGACCCGCGCGCGGTCCGCGGTGACCAACCTGTCCTGACACAATCCTCGCAAGCCGGAAACCACCAAAGTCGCACGCGCACACGCATTGTCGGTGGAGTAGCCGATTGCCGACAACGCCTGGGCGATCGGGGCGATCATGACCTCGACCGCGCTCCTGGCCGCCTCGCCATACGTCTCGGGATCGGTGACCGCCAGGCTGAGGACCTGCAACAGCAGGCGCACGTTGCGACGCTCACCGCCCCGGGTGAGTTCCCGCCACAAGGTCCGTGCCGCGTCCACGAATTCGTCAGCACTGGTGACGGCGCTGAAGATCTCCCCCAGCTGCGGACGGCTCGCTTCGAGGGCCTGGGCCAGCAGTTCGGCCCGATCCCCGAAGTAGTACAGCAACATTCGCTTGCTCGTTCCGAGAGCCTGGGCCATGGGCGCCAGCGACATCTCGCCGATGCCGTGCTGCTCGAGGTAACCGACGACACCCTTCAACAGCTCTTCGCGCTTGACGGGATCCGCTGTCCTGGCCACACCTTGACTGTACCGATCGGTACATTTATAGTCAATGACGTATCGATCGGTACATTTATCGTGGACAAAGGAGGACCTCATGACCGGGCTTCGAGTTGCCGTCGTGGGTGCCGGCATCGGCGGGTTGACTGCCGCGATCGCCATGCGTGCCAACGGGATCGACGCGACCGTGTACGAACAGGCGCACGAACTCAAGGCGCTCGGCGCGGGTGTCTCGATAGCGACGAACGGATCGCGCATCCTGTCTGGCCTCGGATTGGGCGATGCGGTGGCCGCGATCGCCGGGCCGGTCACGCACTACCAGTTCCGCACCTGGCAGGCCGATCCGATCGCCGGTGAGCCGTCGAGCCTCGGCTTCGGAGATCCGGCCCGGACCTGGTGCCTGCACCGTGGCGAATTCCAGAAGGTCCTTGCCGACGCGCTACCCGCCGACGCCCTGCACCTGGGCCGCTCCTGCGTGGGAGCCACCGAGCACGCCGACGGGGTACAGGTCGAATTCGCCGACGGCTCAACGGTCGAAGCGGACCTACTGGTCGGTGCCGACGGAATCCACTCCCGCCTGCAGGGCCTCGTGACGCGCGCGGCCGGACCCGTCAGCGAGGGGATCATGGCCTACCGCGGGCTGATTCCCGCCGAGCGGTTGCGTGGCGCAGTCGACATGAACGCCAGCTCCATGTGGCTGGGGCCGCAGCAGAGTTTCCTGGCCTACCCCGTGTCGGCCGGCGACCTGCTCAACATCGTCGCGTTCGTCCCCACCAATCTCCCGGTCACCGAATCGTGGACCGCCCCCGGAGATGTCGCCGAACTCGCTGCCGCCTACCAGGACTGGGACCCGAGGGTCTCTGCCATCATCGCGGCGATGGACTCCACCTTCCGCTGGGGCATCTACGATCGTGAGCCGCTGGACCGGTGGTCGACCGACCGGATCACCCTGCTCGGCGACAGCGCCCACGCGGTCACGCCGCATCTCGGACAGGGCGCCAATCAGGCCATCGAAGACGCGATCACATTGGCCGTCGTGTTGCGTGGAGCCGGTTCTGACGAACTCGGGCCGCGACTGCGTCGGTACGAAGAGCTGCGCATGGACCGTACCCGCCACGTGCGCCGGCAGGCACGTGCCGCCGGGCGCATCTACCGCTCGACCGACCTCAGCCCACATGCACAGGCCGCGCAGTTGCACGCGATCCTCGACAGCGTCGCCATCAACACCTATGACGCCGAGCAGGTTGCCGAGAACACCGGCCGGGCCGCCTGAGTCACCGGCTGAGCAGAGCCGCTTCCTGCGGGGTGACCAAGCGCTCCTGCTTGGCGGGATACCGTCGGCTCTTGATGGGACGGCGGATCAGCGAGAGCGCGATCCGCGCGGTGCGGGTGTCAACTGTTCGACTGATGTACACGGCGGTTCACTCCGTTCTGCTGATCGATCGTCCCCGATCTGACGTGAAGTGCGCTTGTTGCACTTGAGTCACTTGGGAAACACTGGTACGCAACAGTCACATTTGGGGCACGCCGCCATCACAAATCGCACCCTATGGCGTGGCTTGGCCGTTGCCCGCAATCCGCTGTGTAAGCTGCCGCACCCGCCCGGGTCACAGGGCCTCGCGGTTGCGACAAGCCGAGTAATCGGTCCTTGCAGGAGGAACTACCTGGCCTTTTGCCGCGTCGATCTTGCCCAACCACCTTTGCCAGCCTTGGTACGGTGCGGCAAGACGAACGGGGAGGCCGATGATCAACCGCACCGCGACCTGCTTTATCGGGACTCTGGCGATCGGCCTGGCCGCCACGGCGTGTAGCCCGGTGACCGAGAAAGCCGAGGCCACGACCACCACCGCGGCCCCAACCGGTGAGGCACTGACATCGCTGTTGCCGACGCCGGCGGACGTGCAGCAGACCAAAGGGCCCGATGACATCGCCGACGGCGGGATCCACCTGCACTACCAGGCGAACGGGTCACCGACTGACGTGATGACCGCGTACAAGAACGCGCTGCAGGGCAAGGGGTGGGCGCTCACCACGATCATCTCCTCCAGCGGGGGCGGAGGCGGCGGGGCGACCTACACCGGCACCCACGGTGACGCCTACGGCGTATTCGACGGCGGTGGATATGCCAACACCACCTACATCGACATCTGCACGTGGCCGGCCAAGCCGGCCGATCCCAACTGCAGTCGCGGCGATCGTTAGCGACGCGCTTTCGCGCCAGTTGCGCAGCAGATCGCCACGACACCGACAGCGCCGGACCCCATTCACCGGTAGGCCGCCAGAGTGGATCTTCCAGCGTTCTGAAATCACAACGTAGCCAACGTGTTGCGTGCGATCTACCCATAGACGGCCGTTGACGGCCTTACGCTAGAGGGCATGTCCGGCCCGCCCGCGGGTTCGCGGTCTACGGTTGCCAAGTTGGCCATGCACTGTGTGCTGGCCGGATTGCTCGTGGCGGTGTTGATGTTTCCCGTCGTCGGCGGTATCGGCATCATCACGGCGCGGTTGTCCGACACGGTCGCACAGGATTCGGCACAAGTCCTCGAAGGTGACGCGCCGATCGTCACCACCATGGTCGACGCCTCCGGTCAACCGATCGCCTGGCTGTACGAGCAGCGACGGTGGGCGGTGCCCAGCGATCGCATCGCCGACACCATCAAGCTGGCGATCGTCTCGGTGGAAGACAAGCGCTTCGTCGAACACAACGGGGTGGACGTCCAGGGAACGCTGAACGGACTGTTCGGTTACATGCGCGGCATCGAGGACGTACGCGGCGGGTCGACCATCGAGCAGCAATACGTGAAGAACTACAACCTGCTGGTCAAGGCGAAAACCGATGCCGAGCGCCGGGCCGCCGTCGAGATCAGCCCCGCGCGCAAACTGCGCGAGATCCGGATCGCGCTGGCGATGGACAAGACCCTTCCCAAAAGCGAGATCTTGGCCCGATATCTGAACCTTGTGTCGTTCGGCAACGGCGCCTTCGGAGTTCAGGACGCGGCGCGCACGTACTTCGGCGTCGACGCCGCCGACCTCACCTGGCCGCAGGCGGCCCTGTTGGCCGGCGTGGTGCGGTCCACCACCGCGCTGGACCCGTACACCAATCCGGACGGTGCCCTGGCACGGCGCAACCTGGTGCTCGACACGTTGATCGACTATCTGCCGGACCGGGCCGAGGAATTACGCGCCGCGAAGGCCGCACCGCTGGGGGTTCTCCCTCACGCCGAGCCGCTGCCGCAGGGCTGCATCGCGGCAGGCGACCGCGCCTTCTTCTGTGAGTACGTCCTGCAGTATCTGGCGCGGGCCGGCTTGACCATGGAAGACATCGCACGCAACGGGTATCTGATCCGGACCACGCTGGATCCCAAGGTTCAGGACAGTGTCAAGGCAGCGCTACAGAAGTACGCCGACCCGGACGCCAACGGGGTGGCGAGCGTGATGAACGTGATCACACCGGGCAAGGACACCCACCGCGTGATCGCGATGGCCGACAGCCGTACCTACGGGCTCGACCTGGATGCCAACCAAACCGTGCAGCCGCAGCCCTTTTCGTTGGTCGGTGACGGCGCCGGGTCGATCTTCAAGGTCTTCACCACCGCCGCCGCCCTTGAGATGGGCATGGGCATCAAAACTCAATTGGATGTCCCCGGAACCTTCATGGGCAAGGGACTGGGCAGCAGTGACACACCGGGCTGTCCGAGGGAAACCTGGTGTGTGCGCAACGCCAGGGCGTTCCCCGGCTCGCTGAATGTCACCGACGCCCTGGCACAGTCGCCCAATACCGCGTTCGCCAAACTCATCTCGCAGATCGGTGTACCGCGCGCGGTGGACATGGCGGTCCGGTTGGGGTTGCGGTCCTACGCCGAACCCGGCAGTGCCCGTGATTACAATCCCGATTCCGACGAGAGCATCGCCGACTACGTCAAGCGGCAGAACATCGGATCGTTCACGCTCGGCCCGCTTGAGCTGAACGCACTCGAATTGGCCAATGTCGGGGCGACCCTGGCCTCGGGCGGCACCTGGTGCCCACCGAACCCGATCGACAAGATCTTCGACCGGCACGGCCGTGAGGTGGGTGTGCAGACCGTTCCCTGCGACCAGGCGGTACCCGAGGGCCTTGCCAACACCTTGGCCAACGCTTTGGGTAAGGATCACTCGAACGGAACCGCCACCGGCGCAGCGAGTTCAGTCGGCTGGAAGCTGCCGATGTCCGGCAAGACCGGCACCACAGAGGCCCACCGGTCATCGGGCTTCCTCGGCTTCACCAACCGGTACGCGGCCGCCAACTACATCTTCGATGACTCCTCGTCACCGTCGGGGCTGTGCTCATACCCGTTGCGCAAGTGCGGCAACGGCACGCTCTTCGGCGGTACCGAGCCGGCGTTGACGTGGTATGCCGCAATGAGTCCCATCGCGGACTCGTTCGGTCCGGTGGCCCTGCCGCCCACCGATCCCCGATACGTCGACGGCGGCCCCGGCGGCGAGGTTCCCACCGTGTCCGGGATGAAGGTCGACGAGGCGCGTAAACGGCTGTTGGACTCGGGCTTCCGAGTGGCCGACAAACCCACGCCCGTCAACAGCAACGCGACCAAAGGCTCGGTGGTCGGAACCACCCCGAGCGGCAGGACCATTCCCGGCTCCATCATCACCATCAACACCAGCACGGGCTATGTGCCACCGCCGCCGCCGGTCTATATCCCGGCCCCCCAGATTCCGCCGCCGCCAACGCTCAACGAGCTGGGACCACCCCCGCCGCCCAACGTCATCGAGATTCCCGGGCTGCCGCCGATAACCCTGCCGCCCCCGGCTCCACCGCCACCACCTCCTGCGCCGCCGCCCGCATAACCGCAGTTCAGCGTTGACAAATCCGGTGTCGACGCACCGGCAGGTTTGAAAATCGACGGATCGGGCAATTCTCCTCGCCGACAACACTTCAGTTGCACCCGAGAGGATCGAACCGACCATGATTGTGCTTGGCATCATTCTTCTGCTGATCGGCTACTTCGCCGGCATCTCGATCCTCTACACGATCGGCGGCATCTTGCTGGTGATCGGGATCATCCTGTGGATCCTCGGTGCCGTCGGTCGCCCCGTCGGCGGCCGAAAAGTGTGGTTCTAGCGGCCGATCTGCCGCGCAGTTCCCGACGCGAGTTCGGGAGCACGGCAAACCTGCTGGGACCCAATTGATTTCCCTGCCCGCTACAACGTGTGGGCGCCTGTGGCGAGTGTGCGTGCACACTCGCCACAGCCATCCGGTCATCCCAGCGCGTGAGCGGCGGACCGGCCCTACGAACCGATGGGCGGCGCGTCGATCCGTGCGGAGATCTGCTTGACGATCTTGACCGCCGAATCCGCCGGGTTGGCGCTGCAGGTGTTGACGTCGACGACGATGTTGTTGTTGGCGGTCAGGGCGCGGCCACACGCCCACCCGCCGGCCTGGGCGTTGGTCTGCGTCGCGATCGTGCTCAGCACGCCGTCCTTGTCCGAGATCGGCCCCACTTCCCACAGCGTCCCGGTTTGCGTGTGGCTGTAGCGCTTGCACGCCGGCCACTGTCGAGCCGAGGAGTCATAGAAGGCCTTGGCTTGTTCGGCGTCTACGAATCGAACCACGGCCTGCTTGGCGTAGTGAGCGAAGACGTCGGGCTCCCGTAGCGACACCTCTTGCTCGTCGGTGTATCCGCTGTCGGCGTATACGGGCGCTTGCACGGCACCATCCACCGCCAGGCACTCACGGGGCTCCATCGTCGCGCTGTCGTCGGACATTTGAGCGCCGGCAGCCGTGACGGCCATTTGCCCCGCCCCCATCGCCGCATTGATCTGTTCAGGCGAGAGGAGTAATCGGGGCAGGGTTGTCTGTCTCAGGGGTGTCGGCGGAAACGACGTGATCATCGGTGTGGTCGATGTTTTTTCGGCCGACTGTTCTGTTGATTGACCACAGCCCGCGGCAAGTGCACAAACAGCGGCGATGGTGATCACGGTTGTCGCAAAGCGCATTCGTCGTCCCCCATTCCTGCGCCGGCGCCCTTTGGTCACGGTGGTGTTCGAACCATGGCTGACAAATCAAGGAAAACAGCGTAGGCGTAGCGGACGCAGGACATTGCCGATTACGTTCGAAGACTTTTCTGAACCGTTACCGAAACATCATCAACGTCGCCCCAGCGGGCGGTTGTATCGATTTTCACCTCAGACACTTGCATCATAAGTATGCATTTCGTACTGTTGGGGAATACGATTTGCATACCCAAGGACCAGTGATGGCGCTGACGCGAAGTACTCCCATTCCGGTGGACCTCACCCAGGCACCGCTGAGAACAATTCGCCCCAGCGACGCGGCGAGCATTTATGCCCATCCTCGTGCCCAGCTGGTTCGGCTTGCCGAACGTGGCCTACTCCACCGACTCGCCGATGGCTACTACGTCGTCGTCCCCCAGGACATGGTGGGTCGCAAGTGGATACCCGGGCTTGAATCAGCCGCTGCCGGAATCGGATCGGCGATCTACGCAATAGAGGACGTCGTCGTGATGGGTGTGAGTGCCGCACGGCTGCACGGGGTGATTCCGCGTGCTCTGGCAACTGCTGTCGTGGCGGTGCCGCGACAGCATCGAGCGATCGTGTTGTCGGACCGCCCCGCGACAGTCCGGTTCGTCAAACGCGACACCACCAGCCTCGACGCCGAGCGCGTTCGTACAGAGTTGGGGCCGACGTTGACAACAACGCCCGAGCAGACAGTGCTCGATCTGGCCCATCGTCCCGCCCTCGGCGACGCTCAAGCAGACGTCCCATCGGCTGTCGCTGACCTCTTCGCGCGCAGCGACAAGGACCGTCTCCGGGAGCTGGCGACCGAGCAGCGCAGATTGGCCTCGCTCCGCCGGGCCGAAAACTGGGTACGCGAGTTGTCATGAATCGAGACGAACGCGACTCGGTGGCAACACAGTTCGGCGTCTCCACAGAACAGGTCGAACGGGACCACCTCATCTCACATCTTCTGGCATTCCTCAGCCGTAAGTTCGGTGACCGGATCCATTTCATCGGCGGCACCGCGCTTGCCCGCACGCATCTTCCGGAGGGCCGGCTCAGCGAGGACATCGATCTGATTGCTGTCGGCAGCCGTAAGGAAGTGGCGCGCGACCTTGACGTTGCACTGCCGCGCGCGGTCGCACGTACGCACGGCAGGATCACAATCGAGCCTGCGTTGAGTAGTACGGCGGATACTCTCCCGGTTGTGCTGCGCCCGCTGGACGGAAATCCTGTGCGGCTGCAGCTGTTGTCGCCCCGAGACCGAGTCGTATGGCCGACCGAACGCCGAGACCTCGTTCAGCGCTATGCCGACGCTCCGCCCGCCACTCTCAACGTGCCAACCCTGCCAGCGTTCGCAGCGTCCAAGACAGCGACATGGGCCGATCGACATGCGGCGCGCGACCTTTGGGACCTATGGGCCCTCAGTGAGCTCGGCGCTATCGACAACACTGCGGCAGTGCTCTTTCGGCGGTACGGCCCCACCAACAAGGCCCCCGGCAGTTACCTGTTTCAACGTGCGCCATCGCCAGCGGAATGGCACACACAGTTGGCCGGCCAAACGAAACTCAGCATCTCCGCAATCGAAGCACTTGACGCCGTCCGCGAGGCCTGGCAGCAAGCCATTTCTACCGACAAGCAGTAGTTCGCGGCCGCTGCCGTGCGAGTGTTGAGTGGGGCGGGCGGGGCTCGAACCCGCGACCTAGGGATTATGAGTCCCCAGCTCTGACCAACTGAGCTACCGCCCCCGGGCGCATCTGCGCGGCAATATGGTCGCACACGCCGCGTGCACAGATGCCAATGAGGGGCCGCAGGCAGGCATGCCGTGGTTACGCTCACCGCATGATCCGCTTTCTGCTGCGCATAGCGATCTTCCTCGGTTCCTCGGCCATCGGCTTGTTGGTCGCCGCCTGGCTGGTGCCCGGCGTCTCGGTGTCGGCGTGGGGCTTCATCACCGCAGTGGTGATCTTCTCCGTCGCTCAAGCGATCCTGTCGCCGTTCTTCCTCAAGATGGCCAGCCGCTACGCCTCGGCATTTCTGGGCGGCATCGGGCTGGTCTCCACCTTGGTCGCGCTGGTCCTGGCCTCGGTACTCACCCACGGCCTCAGCATCCGTGGCGTCGGCTCCTGGATCGCCGCGACCGTGGTGGTCTGGGTGGTCACGGCCGTGGCCACGGTGGTGTTGCCGGCGCTGTTGCTCAAGAAGAAGGTGGCCTCGACGTAGCGCTCGTCGGTGGGATCATGGCCCACGTGCCTTCTCACGCGTTCGCCTCTGACAATGCCGCGCCCGCACACCCGAAGGTGATCGACGCGATCGTCGCCGCCAACTCCGGCGCCGTCGCGTCCTACGGGAACGATCCCGCCACCCGGCGCGCGGCCGAAGCCGTCAAGACCGCCTTCGACTCCCCCGACGCCGACGTGCTGTTCGCGCTGACCGGCACGGCGGCCAACGTCATCGCGCTGGCGTCGGCCGTGCGACCGTGGCAGGAGATCCTGTGCAGCGACATCGCGCACTCACTGGTCGACGAGGCCGGCGGGCCGGTCCGGTTGTCGGGCGCTCCGGTGACAAAGCTGCCCAGTGACAACGGTCTGGTCGACCCGGCCGTGCTCGACACGGCGGTGGCCCGTCGCGGCCCGGTGCACCATTCGCAGCCACGGGTCGTCACCATCACCCAGTCCACCGAAAATGGCCGCGTCTGGAGTCCAAGAGCCATCAAGGATTTCATCGACCACGCCCACGACCTCGACCTGCTCGTCCACGTAGACGGTTCCCGCATCGCCAATGCGATTGCCGCCCTGGACATCACTGCATCGGAGGCCATCGCCGACGCGGACATCGTCACCGTGGGCGGCACCAAGAACGGCATGCTGATGGGCGACGCGATCCTGGTGCGTCGCCCCGAGTTGTTCGACGGAATTCGCTTCGTGCAGAAGCAGATCGGTCAGCTTGCCAGCAAACAGCGTTTCATCGCGGCCCAGTTCGAGGCGATACTGCGCGATGGACTGTGGCTGCAGACGGCCGCCCACGCCAACCTGATGGCCGGCCGGCTCAGCGCAGGCTTGGAGGCACTCGGCCTGAAGCTGGCCGTACCCACGGAGGCCAATGAGATCTTCGTCGACCTCGGGCCTGCCGCCTATGCCGCGGTGTCGGCAGGCTATTCGGTCCACCGTCCCGACCCGCTGCGGCCGACGGTGCGGTTCGTCTGTTCGTGGGCGACCACCGAGGTCGAAATCGATGACGTTCTACGGCTCGTATCATCGATTTCTACCTGAGGGCGGTGGTTTCGGCCGGCGTGCGTACTGCCCCCATGTAGAAAGCGGCGCAACAGAAAGCCTCAGCTGTAGATGGGCTGGCCGTCGGCACCCAGCCGGTATTCCTCGGTGCCCTCGTCGACACGGGCGGCGTCGGCGCCGAGCGCGACCGCCACCTTGTTGCACGCGTTGCGCATCACGTCGAGGGTCAGCTCGACCGCCTCGTCCAGCGAAAAGTGTTGGCGGAGTTCGTCACCGGGCACCGCAGCGGGTGTCCAGATCAGCGCGTCGACGTAGCGCAAAGCGGCTTTGTGCCGATCGGGCAGGTTCGAGTTCTCGAAGTCGTCGATGCCGTCGTAGTCCGACTCGGTGGCACCGGCCTCCAGCGCCGTGGCCTCCCGCAGCGACTTGCACAGCCGGCAGTTGTGCTGGCGGGCCCCACGTAGCCGCACGATCTCGGAGGTCACCGGGTCCAACGCACGCATCCGCCCGACGCCGGGCACGAAGGTGTCCAGCACATAGTCCCCCGGGTTGGTCTCGTGGTCCCACGCGACCGGTTCGGCAGGCCAGTCCACGCCGAGGGCCAAGAGTCCCGCGCGCATCCGCGGCACGAAGTCGGCCACGTAGATCAACGTCGCCACCGTGAATACGTCAGGTCCGAGAAGGTCGGAGAACGCGGCCCGCTGTGCGGTGTTGATACCGGTCACATCGATGCTGAACTGCTCGGCGAACTCGGTCACCATCGGGTCGACGGCACCGCCGCTGGTCTCGGCGGGCAGGGGCGGCAACCCCAGCGTCGAAGCACATACTTCACGCACATCGGCATTGATGTCGGCCAGCCGCGGTGGCGACAGCGCGACCAGGCCCGTCAACTGATTGAGCACATCGGCAGACACATCGGCAGTATCCACCAACGCACCCGATACCGTGTGGTTACCCGGGCTCCGATTCCAATACTTCGAGACCGGAGGCGTAGCTCTCCTTGACCACGTCCAGATGGACCCAGCTCTCGATCACACCGACTCCGGGCAGCGCACGCACGGCGTCGAGGATCTCGACCAACTGCGCGGCCGAGAAGGCCCGCACTGTGGCCAACAGATCGAACCGGCCCAGCGTGCGAGCCACGAAGATCACCGACCGCATCCGGACCAGGGCCGACACCACTTCGTCTCCGGCTCCGGTCAGCCGGATGCCGAGTCCGAGCGCACTCTGCCGGTCCTGCCCGGAATGCCGGACCACCGCACCGATGCGCACCACTTGCGATTCCACCAACCGCACCGCCCGCCGCCGGGCTCCCGCGGGTGAAAGCCCCACTCTCTCGGCGAGATCCACATAGGAGGCACGTCCGTCGTCCTGCAGCGCGCGCAGTAGCGCCAGGTCGAGATCGTCGACCTCGACGCTGACATCGCCGACCGGACCGACGACGTCGCGCAGCACCTCGACGTAGGTGAGCGTGTCGACACCCACGACGCCTTCCATCGCACGCAACTCGGCGATCACGCCGTCGATGTCGCGGATCGACGCGACCCGCACCTCGGCGATCAATCCGTACGCACCGCTCGTCAACGAGAGGAATGCGACGTCGACGCGCTCGGCCAGGCTCGTCGCGATCCGGGCAACCGGTCCGGCGACCACCACGCTCACATGGGCAAGGGCGCCACGGCCGAGCACCGCGGGATGCACGACACCGCGGATCACGACCTGCCCGCCGTCGATGAGGCGCTGTGTCCGGGCTGCCGCCGCTGAGCGTGACAAGCCCACGCGCTGGGCGATGTCGCGATGCGTCAGCCGCCCATCGCCTTCGAGCAGGCTGATGATCGCCTCGTCTACCTCGTCCATCGCGGCACCGCCTGAAATTCGGTCAAAGAATTTTCCTCACGAATCTACCGGCAGAAAGATCGCCTCAGCCAGCAGATACCGCGCTTTATGATCTGAATAACACGAACTGCAGGCATATCAAAACATCTGACGCCTAGGTCACTATCGAATCGATTGCATGCGCTGAACTGTGGGTTTACCGTAACGCACATCACATTCACGTCGAACCACACCAGACCTGAATGCAGCTCACCGCAGAGGAAGTGACCGCATGACCGCCCCGATCGGCCCCGTCGACGCATCGAAGATCCCGCGTTTCGCCGGCCCGGCCACGTTTGCCCGCCTGCCCCGTCTTGACCAGGTGACCAAAGCAGACGTGGTCGTGGCCGGGGTCCCCTTCGACTCCGGTGTCTCCTACCGGCCCGGCGCCCGGTTCGGCCCGACCCACGTGCGTGAGTCCTCGCGGCTGCTGCGCCCGTACAACCCGGCGATGGACGTGTCGCCGTTCGAGCTCATCCAGGTCGCCGACGCCGGTGATATCGCGGTGAACCCCTTCAACATTCACGAGGCCATCGAGACCATCGAGGGCGCGGCCCGCGACCTCACCTCCGACGGCACCAAGCTCGTGACCATCGGCGGTGACCACACCATCGCGCTGCCCTTGCTGCGCGCGGCCGCCGCCAAGCACGGCCCCGTCGCGCTGGTTCACTTCGACGCCCACCTGGACACCTGGGACACCTACTTCGGCGCCGAGTACACCCACGGCACACCGTTCCGCCGTGCCGTCGAAGAGGGCATCCTCGACACCGAGGCGCTCTCGCACGTCGGCACCCGCGGGCCGCTGTACGGCAAGAAGGATCTTGAGGACGACCGCCGCTTCGGGTTCGGCATCGTCACCTCGTCCGACGTGTACTACCAGGGCGTGCGCGAAGTTGTCGACAAACTCCGGCAGCGGCTCGGGAACCGGCCCGTCTACGTGTCGATCGACATCGACGTGCTCGACCCAGCCCATGCCCCGGGCACCGGCACTCCCGAGGCCGGCGGCATGACCAGCCGCGAGCTGTTGGAGATCCTGCGCGGGTTCCGCGGGCTGAACCTGGTGGGCGCCGACGTCGTGGAGGTCGCCCCGGCCTACGACCATGCCGAGATGACCGGTGTCGCCGCCTCGCACGTCGCCTACGATCTGGTGTCTCTGCTGGCGTTGGGCCCTGATGCGTAACGGCGGCGACCTCGTCGTCGAAACCCTTGCCGCGCTGGGTGTCTCACATGTGTTCGGCATCCCCGGCCAGAACGCGCTTGGCTTGTTCGATGCGATCCGGCGCAGCGACCTGACATTCGTCAGCTCCCGGGTGGAGAACAACTCCGCGTTCGGCGCCGACGGCTACAGCCGCGTGACCGGCGAGGTCGGCGTGCTGTTCCTCTCCACCGGTCCCGGCGCGCTGACCGCACTGGGCGCGCTGCAGGAGGCCTACGCCACCGGGGTGCCGGTGCTGGTGATCGCCAGCCAGGTGCCGCGATCCGGCATGGGCTTGCGCCGCGGGATGCTGCACCAGCTCGACGATCAGAAGGCCAGCGCTGTCAACGTCACCAAAAGCGTTGCCACCGTGCGTCAGGCCGCCGAGATTCCCAGCCTGATCGCCGACGCCTATGCGCTGGCGCGCTCGGCTCCGGCCGGGCCGACGTGGGTGGAGGTCCCGCAGGACGTCCTGCTGGAGCCGACGACGGTACCGCCGGTGGCCGCCCTTGACGTGACGCCGACGCAACGCGCCCCGCGGTCGGAGTTGGTGCGGGAGGCCGCGAAGCTGCTGAATTCCGCGCAGCGACCGGTCATCCTGGCCGGCGGCGGCGTGCGCAGGTCGGCCGGAGGATCTCAAGCGTTGGTGGCACTGGCCGAAAAAGTGGGTGCCCCCGTGGTTTCCACCGTCGGAGGCAAGGGCGCCATCGGCTTCGATCATCCCCTGTCGGCCGCCTCCTGGATCGAGGACCGCTACACCACCGAGATGCTGGAGAACGCCGACGTACTGGTGGCCGTCGGCACCGCGATGGGCGAGGTCACCAGCAACTACTTCACCTTCGTCCCGCAAGGCCGGCTCATCCACATCGACGCCGAGGCGCGCGTACTGGAGGCCAACCACCCCGCTCTGGCCATCCATGCCGACGCCGCGCCGGCCCTGCGGGCGCTGACCGAGCTGGTCGAGTCACGCGACAACACCGCGGGCGCCTCCCAAGCCTCGGATCTGCGGAAAGCTGTGCAGGACAGGCTTGCCGGCCAGGACGTGGCCACCGAGCTGCGACTGATGGCCGACCTGCGGGCCTCGGTGCCATCGGGCGCCCACACCTTCTGGGACATGACGATTGCCGGGTACTGGGCCTGGTCGGTGTGGGACCCGCAAACCGGTGGGTTCCATTCCGCCCAGGGCGCAGGTGGTTTGGGGTTCGCCTTTCCGGCCGCGCTGGCCGCCGCGATCTCGACGGGCGAACGCACCTTCGCGGTGTCCGGCGACGGGGGTGCCATGTACTCGATCGCCGAACTGGCCACCGCCCGCCAGCACGACGCCAACATCACCTGGTTGATCGTGGACGACGGGGGCTACGGCATCCTGCGCGAGTACATGACCGCCGAGTTCGGCACCGCCACCGCCACCGACCTGGCCCGGCCCGACTTCGCCCAACTCGCAGCCAGTTTCGGAATTCCCGCGCATACTGCCACCCCCGACAACGTCGGAGAGATCGTGGCCGCCACCTTCGACACCGGGGGACCCGCTGTTGTCGTGCTGCCTGCGCTACTCAAGATGTTCGCTCCCACTCACCTCTGACCGAAGGAATCATCGTGGGCAAACCAGTCGATATCGCGATCGTCGTCATCTATCTCGTCGCGATGCTCGCCTTCGGGTTCTGGGGTAAGACTCGGACCAAGGACTCCGCAGACTTCCTGGTCGCGGGCCGGCGTCTCGGGCCCACGTTGTACACCGGCACCATGGCGGCCGTCGTGCTCGGCGGTGCCTCCACCGTCGGCGGCGTAGGCCTTGGCTACAAATGGGGAATTTCGGGCATGTGGCTGGTGGTGGCGATCGCCGTCGGCCTGCTGGCGCTGAGCCTGCTGTTCGCCGGACCCATTCAGCGCCTTCGGGTCTACACCGTCGCGCAGATGCTGAGCCTGCGCTACGGGGTCGACGCGACCTCGGCCTCCGGTGTTGTGATGGCGGCCTACACGCTGATGCTGTCCGTCACGTCGACCATCGCCTACGCGACCGTATTCAACGTGTTGTTCGGCACGGGCCGAACGCTTTCGGTGATCATCGGCGGCGTGGTCGTCATGCTGTACTCGTCCATCGGCGGCATGTGGTCCATCACTCTCACCGACATGGTGCAGTTCGTCCTCAAGACCATCGGCGTGTTCTTCCTGTTGCTGCCATTCACCTGGCACCGGGCAGGTGGATTCGACGGCATTCGCGACCGCGCCGGTGACGCGGTCTTCGACCTCACCGCAATCGGAACCGACACCATCATCACGTTCTTTGTGGTCTACAGCTTCGGAATGCTGATCGGTCAGGACATCTGGCAGCGGGTCTTCACCGCACGCTCACCGCAGGTGGCGCGATGGGGTGGGACGACCGCCGCCGTCTACTGCGTGTTCTACGGAATCGCGGGGGCACTGATCGGCCTGGCCGCATCGACCTTCATGCCTGACATCGAGGCCAAGGACGACGTGTACGCCCAGATCGCCGAAGCGATTCTGCCCGTGGGCATCAGCGGTATCGTGCTCGCCGCGGCCGTCGCCGCGATGATGTCGACCGCGTCGGGCGCGCTGATCGCGACCGCCACGGTGGCACGGACCGACATCAAGCCCATGCTGCTGCGCTTGCTCGGCCGCAGGCCCGAGCAAGCCGAAAACCCTGAAGTCGACGTGCATTCCGACCGCCGCTATGTGGCTGTGCTGGGCGTCATGGTGATCATCATCGCCGCGTTGCTCAACGATGTGGTCGGCGCCCTGACCATCGCCTACGACATCCTCGTCGGCGGCCTGCTGGTGCCGATCATCGGTGGGTTCCTGTGGAAGCGCGCCACCGGCGCCGGCGCGTTGGCGGCAATGGCAGTCGGCACCGTCGTCACGCTGGGAACCATGGCGGTCGTCGGCGACGTTCTGGCCAACGAACCCATCTACTACGGCCTGGTGTCCAGCCTGATCACCTACATCGTGGTGAGCCTGCTGACTCCGCGTACCTCCGCACAGGTATTGCAGGTGTGGGACGACCGGCTCAGCGGCCGCGATACCGCCGAGATTCCCATGGCCACGTCATGAGCGCCCACACGCCTGCCACCAAGGCACTGGCCACCAGTACGTAAACCGGCCACGGGCCCATCAGATCGAGCAACGACGCGGAGGCCGGTTTGGCGTTGAGGAAGCCGTAGTTGGTGCCCGCCATACTGTTGAACGCCATGGTGACCACGGCCCACACCGCGGTCACCAGCACCACCAATCGATAACTGCCCCAGTCGGGACGCATCCCGCGCCCCCAGGTCAAATAGATTGCCGCCCAGACCACCAGCAGGTGGATCGACCAGAACGCCAGAAACTCGTAGTGCGGGAAATCGGGGCTCTTGAGCACCGGTGAGATCAAGGCCTGGGTGCTCAACACCAGACCCCAGTAGTACGTGAGCACAAATGCCCACCGCCGCTGCGACCAGAGCGCGTAAGCCCCGACGACGGAGGCCAGGTCGGTCAACCGCAACGGCACAGACCGTTCGATGGACGGCGGGATGAGCGTGTAGACGAACATCGCGACGTAGATCACGGCCGTCAGTGCGCCGAGGATGCGGCCGAATGTCCTTGATTGACGGTCGCTTTGCCGCCGGCCGAGCCAAACCACCAGCAGCGCGCCGGAGACAAACACGGCGATGGCGGCCCAGTGCGACGGACCGTATACCGCGAATTGCCGTTCGGACAACACCTTTACCTCATTGCGCCTGGCTCACCGACGACATGTGGAAGTCCGGGATCCGCAGGGTCGGCATGGATGCACGGGTGGCCCAGTCACCCCACTCGCGCGGCAGCGTGACCTCGGTGAGGCCGGCCTCGGTGGCGCGCCGCAACAGATCCAGCGGGCTCTCGTTGAACCGGAAGTTGTTGACGGCGGCGGTCACCTCGCCGTCCTCGATCAGGTAGACGCCGTCACGGGTCAGCCCGGTGAGCAGCAGCACCGTCGGGTCGACCTCGCGGATGTACCACAGCGTGGTCAGCAGCAGGCCGCGTTCGGTACCCGCGATCATATCGGCCAATTCGCTTGTGCCACCGGTCATCAGCAGATTGTCGGCGGGCACCGCGACGGGCGTGCCATATTCGGCCGCAACGGCCCGTGGGTAGGCGAGCGCATTGATCACCCCGTCACGGATCCAGTCCACCCGGCCGATGTCCATGCCGTTGTCGAAGATCGACACCCGCTCCGATGAACTCGGTACCGCGACGAACGGCTGGCAGGCCAGCGCCCCCGCGAACGGATCCGAATACAGCGTCAGTCCCAGATCGGTGAGCCTCTCCCCGACCCGGGTCCCACCGGGAGCCGACAGCGCCGTGCGCCCCTCCTGCGCTCCGCGTCCGTCCATCGCCCAGGTCAGATAGATCATCATGTCGGCCACCGTCGACGGCGGCATGAGCGTCTCGTAGCGGCCGGCAGGCAGTTCCACCGTCCGCTCCGCCCAACCGAGCTTCAATGACAGCTCGTCGAGCAGTGACTCCACCTGCACGTCAACGAAATCCGGGGTGCTCACCCCGGCCCAGGCGCTGGCTCCGTTCCGCTTCGCGTTGATCTCCACCGATCCCGTCGGCTGGGTGTAACGCCGGCGCAGCCCCGTCGAGGTCGCCACGAACGTCGTCTCCAAGACGTGGCGCGCATAGCCGTAGAGCTGGTCGGAACCGGCGAACCCTTTGGCCAGATCCCCGGCGATGCCGGTGAAAACCTGCGCTCCGGTGCTCGCGACCGGCTCATCCCAATCGGCCGGCATCCCGGCGCCCGGCAGTGGTGGTGCGGCGTCGCGCGCTTCGGGAGACGCCACCGCGGCACGCTGGGCGGCGGCCACCAGTTCCGGGATCACCGCCGGGTCCACTTCGGTGGAGCGCACCGATCCGACATGCGCCTTGTCGCCGCGGCGCACGATCGAGATCACCGTGATGGTGCGACTGACCGTCTCGCCGTTGGTGGTCATCGAGTTTCCGGCCCACCGCAGCGACGCATCGGTACGGTCGGTTACCAGAACAGTGGTTTCTGTGCCCGGATCTGCTGCGGTCAAGGCGATCTCGACGACCTGCTGTGCGCCGATCATCGGCCGCCCTCCGTCCGGGTGTTCAGTACGTTGATGCCACGGAAGAGTGCGCTGGGGCAGCCATGGCTGACTGGCGCCACCTGCCCGGGCTGAGCCTTACCGCAGTTGAACGCCCCGCCGAGACGCCAAGTGGACGGCCCGCCGACGGCTTCCATCGCGCCCCAGAAGTCGGTGGTGGTGGCCTGGTAGGCGACATCGCGCAGCTGACCGTCCAGCCGTCCGTCGCGGATCCGGTAGAACCGCTGTCCGGTGAACTGGAAGTTGTACCGCTGCATGTCAATCGACCAGGATTTGTCGCCAACCACGTAGATGCCGTCGGACACCCGCGAGATCAGGTCCTGCGTGCTGAGATCCTGCGGACCGGGCTGCAGTGAAACATTTGCCATCCGCTGAATCGGAACGTGGTGGGGCGAATCGGCATATGAGCAGCCGTTGGACCGGGCGTGTCCGAGTCGCGGCGCGAACACCCGATCCAGCTGGTAGCCGACGAAGACGCCGTCGCGCACCAGATCCCAACTCTGCGCCCGCACTCCCTCGTCGTCGAAACCAACTGTGGCCAAGCCATATTCCACGGTGCGGTCAGCCGTCACGTTCATCACGGGCGAGCCGTAGCGCATGGTGCCGAGCTTGTCCGGGGTGGCGAACGATGTTCCGGCGTAGGCAGCCTCGTACCCGATAGCCCGGTCGTACTCGGTGGCATGGCCGATCGATTCGTGAATCGTCAGCCACAAGTTGGACGGGTCGATCACCAGGTCGGTGGGGCCGGCGACGACCGAGGGCGCCTTGGTCTTCTCGGCGAGCAATGTCGGCAGTTCGGCCAGTTCAGAGGTCCAGTCCCACACCTCGTCACCGGCGAGTGCCTCCCAGCCCCGCGCGGTCGGCGGCGCGAGCGTACGCATGGTCTCGAAGGACCCGGCCGCAGAATCGACGGCCACGGCCTCCAGCGTCGGCATCACCCGCACCCGCTGCTGGGTGATCGAGGATCCGAAGGTATCGGCGTAGAACGTCTGTTCCTTGACCGCATGCGCCCCGGCCGACACATGGTCGACGCCGTCGGCCGCCAGCAACCGGCCCGAGTATTCACCGAGCAGGGCGATCTTGTCCGAGGCGGGCACACCGAACGGATCCACGCCGTAGTCGGACACCCAGGTCACATCGGTGTACACCGGTTCGCCGGCCAGTTCGATGCGCTCGGCGTTCAACGACCCGAGCGTCGTGGCCACCTGCACCGCGCGGCGCGCCGTCTCGGCGGCCACCTCTGGCGCCAGTTCGGCATGGGAGGCGAATCCCCACGCGCCGTCGACGATCACCCGCACCGCCAGGCCCACCTCGCGATTGACCACAGACATCTCCAACTCGCCGTCGCGCAATTGGATGATCTCGGTGGTGATGCGGTGAATCCGCAGATCGGCATAGCTGGCGCCGGCCGCGGCAGCCGCGGACAGTGCCGCGTCAGCCAACTCGAACCGGGGCAGCTCCAGGAAGTCGGCGTCCACGCGTCGTTGAGCTGTCACGCCCCCACGGTAGCGGCGCCGCGGGCCGGCTTGGTTCAGGTGGGACCGACGCGGCCCAACCAGGCCTCGACGTCACGGTGGCGCGCGAATCGGACGATGTGCAGGTGAGGCAAATGCGGTGCCAGCGCGGGGATGGCGTCGCGAAGCTTGTTCCGGGTGCGAAAACCCCAGCGCAAGATGTGATCCGGGTCAGTGAAGATTGTGCGCAGCGGCGGTTCGATATTGCCGTTCCACAACTCGACGCGGGCGAAGCGCCGGCGAAGGGTGCGATGCGTCAACTGACGCATGGACACCGGGGTCGGCAGGTCGAGCCACAGCAGCGTGTCCGCCCGGGCCAGGATCTGGCCACGCACGTCGCGGTACTGCCATTCGATCACCCAGGAATCTCCCGCGATGAATTGTTCGACGTCGCTGACGAACGTCGGCCGCGGTTCCCACCCCGGTCCGTGATACAGACTGTCGATCTCGACGTATGGAAGGTCGAACTCGTGCGACAGCCGCGTCGCAAGCGTTGTCTTGCCCGACCCCGTCGTCCCGGCGACGGCGATGCGCCGCGGCTTCCAGGTCACCGGATCTTGAGCCGTCAACACCACACCGATCGTAGCGAGGCCTAACCTGGCTGAATGGCAGAGCTCAGCAGGCGGACAGTCCTGGGTGGTGCGGCAGTCGCCGCCGGCGCGGCCGCAGTCGGATTCGGCGGCTATGAATTGCTGGGCGGACGCCGCCCGGACGTGGCCGGCCAGCCCAACATTCTCGTCGTGATCGTGGACCAGATGCGGGCGCCGAAATGGTTCCCCGATTCACAGCAACTCGGCGCGCTGCTGCCGAACCTCGACCGGCTGCGCGCCCGGAGCACCTCGTTCGGCTCGCACTACAGCGCGTCGAACATGTGCACACCGTCGCGCGGGGTGCTGACCACCGGGCTGTACTCCCACCAGACCGGTTGCCTGTTCACCGGCGAAGGTCCCACGGAGTCGACGCTGGCGGCCCGGTTCCCGACGTGGGGGACGATGCTGCGCGACGCCGGTTACCGCACCTGGTGGTGGGGCAAGTGGCACCTGGGCAGCGCGGCCGACAACACCCCCGACGGCCTGGACGTCCACGGCTTCTCCGGCGGCACCTACCCGTCACCCAACGGCGCGCCGAACCAGGGCCTGCAGCAGGACCCTTCGATCGTCGATCAGTTCGCCGGGTGGTTCGACGCACATGCGAACGAGGGCCCATGGTGCACCACGGTGTCGCTGGTCAACCCGCATGACATCTGCTGGTGGCCGAAAAACCCTCTGCCGGAGGATGTTCCGCGCCGGTTCAGCGCGAAGCCGGTGAACTTCGAGACCGCCGACGATCTGCGTCGCCGCGGCAAACCACAGTTGCAGATCGACTACATGAACTTCATGTCGCCACTGATGACCGGCGCGATGGACTACACCGGGCCAGAGTCATCTGCGCAATGGGCCCGGTGCCTGGACATGTACCTGTGGCTGCATCAGCAGGTGGACACCCAGATCGGCCGGGTGCTCGACACGCTGGCCACCCGTCCGGACATCGACGACAACACCGTCGTCGTGTTCACCTCCGACCACGGCGAATACGCCGGGTCGCACGGCCTGCGCGGCAAGGGCGCCGCCGTCTATGAGGAGAGCATCCGGGTGCCGCTCTACATCCGCGACCCGTCGGGCCACCTGACACCTCAGCCCGGCGACGCCCGCACCCAGCTGACGTCGAGTGCCGACCTGGCGCCGCTGTTGATGACCATCGCCCACGGCGGCCCGAACTGGCGATCGGACTCCCGCTATTCCTATCTGTCCAGCCGTGCCGACATCGCCGGAATCGCCGCCGACGCAGCGGCATCGGGCCGGCCGTGGATCGCCCACGCCACCGACGACATGTCCGTGGAGGAGATGGCGGCCTTGATGAAATCCCCGCTGGCGAAGAAGTTCTTCGGCACTTCCGGCCCGCCCACCGAGATCCCGACCTCAGCGCCCAGCCACATCGTCGCGGTGCGCACCCCGCAGGCCAAGCTCGGCATGTACACATACTGGAAGCCCGGCTCCATGGAGATCGATACCGCGCGTCCCGTCCATCACGAGTTGTACGACTACACAACCGATGCCGGCGTTCAAGAGCTCGACAACCAGGCCGGCCGCAGCGCCAAGCAGGCCGACCTGCAGGCGCTGCTCGACCACGAGGTGCTGCCCGAATTGCGGGCCCCACTGCCGGAGTTCCTCGATGAGGCTCAGGAGCAGGGGTTGGCGAATATGAGGGAGCTCGCGACTTTGCGCGGAGGCTGAGCCGACAAATCCAGAACGGAGGCTGAGCCGACAAATCCAAACCGCTTCCCGGCGACGCCCGACGGACTAGCTTGGCGGTCATGCGCGTGTTGGTCACCGGCGGTACCGGTTTTGTGGGTGGTTGGAGCGCGAAAGCGATTGCCGACGCCGGTCATTCCGTCCGATTCCTGGTGCGCAATCCGGACCGGCTGCAGACCAGCGTCGCCAAGCTCGGGGTCGACGTGTCCGATCTTGCCGTCGGCGACATCACCGACCGCGATTCGGTCATGCACGCGCTCGAGGGCTGCGACGCCGTCCTGCACAGTGCGGCGCTGGTCGCCACCGATCCGAGTCAGACCGCGCAGATGATGAGCACCAATATGGACGGTGCGCGCAATGTTCTCGGCGGCGCCGCGGAACTCGGCCTGGACCCGATCATCCATGTCTCGAGCATCACCGCGCTGTTCAATCCGGACGTGGACACGCTGGAAGCGGACCTGCCGGTGTTCGGCGGGACCGACGGCTACGGGCGGTCCAAGGCGCAGGTCGAGATCTATGCCCGCGGCATGCAGGACGCCGGCGCGCCGGTGAACATCACCTATCCCGGCATGGTCATGGGACCGCCGGTCGGCAACCAGTTCGGCGAGGCCGGCGAGGGTGTCGCCGCCGCACTGCAACTCGGCGCGATTCCGGGTCGCAGCGCAGCCTGGACGATCGTCGACGGGCGTGACCTGGCCGCCCTGCACGTCGCGCTTCTGGAACCCGGCCGCGGGCCCCGCCGCTACATGGCGGGCGGACACCGCATTCCGGTGGACCAGCTGGCCAAGCTGCTCACCGAGGTGGGCGACAAGACCATGTTCGCCGTCCCGGTTCCCGACACCGTGTTGCGCGTCGCGGGACAGGTGCTCGACCGGATGGGTCCCTTCCTGCCGTTTCAGACACCGTTCACCGAAGCCGGGATGCAGTACTACACACAGATGCCGGCGTCCGACGACTCACCGAGCGAGCGAGACCTCGGCATCACCTACCGCGATCCGCGAATCACCCTGGCCGACACGGTCGCCGGGTTTCGGGACCTCAACGGCTGACGGCCGAAAGCGGTCCCTTTCAGGATCCACTTCCGGCCGTCGGCCTGTGTTCAGTCGGCGTCAGTTCTGGCTGACCTCGCCCGCGGTCTGCACCACCGGCGCCGAGGGTGCCGCACCACCGAGTTGGCGGGCCGCGAAATCAGCTGCCTGGATTGCCATCCCGTTGTCCTTGTAGGAACTGTGGGCGGCGCGGCTGAGTCCGCCGGGAGAGCAGATGGGGTCGCCGGGCGCACACAGTTGGATCGTCTTGGCCACGTAGGGCTGGCCGATGGCGATGGGCGGCGCACTGCGGTCGGCCAAGCCCAGAACCCACTCGTCGGGAGTTCCGAACAGTGCCACCGCCGCGACATGCGAGGCGATCGATGCGGGCATGGGTCCGCTGATACCTGCGGGCAGGACGTATCCGGCCGGGACGGCGCTCGAGGTCGTGTATCCGGCCACCGCGGCGCCCTGCGAGTAACCGCCGAGCACGATCTTGGTCGCCGGGCAGTTCGCCGCGATCGACTGGATCCGGTTACTCGCGTCGGCGATACCGTCGGCCGCCTGGCCGAAGTTCAGCGAGGCCGGATAGTTCACCCCGTACACGTCGATCGTTTTGCCGGGCAGGTCGGCGGTGAGTGCGTCGACGAATGCCTGCCCGGTGGCGCCGACACCGGGTGCCTCGTTGGTGCCGCGGGCGAACACGACTTCGACGTCGGCACATCCGTCGGCGGCATTGGCCGAGGCGAGCGGGCCGGCCAGCGAGCCGAGGACCATGGCGGCCAGGGCGAGAACGGTGAACAGCACGGACTGCGTCACCTTGGTGATCGAAGCGCCCCTCGGCGCTCGCTGCGGTTGCCTCATGGCATTCCCCCCTGTTAGCGGTGATTACCTGCTACAAGTGCGAGGCCGCGAATTCGATTCCGGAGCCGTCAAGTGATGTACGTCATCTGAGCAAATTGCCCGGGCCGGGATTGAACGACGACCTTTCGGCGTTGAGGGTGGCCCGTGCGGTGCCGACGTGGCGTATGGAGGTGATGAACCGCTTTAATGGCTCGATGGCCACCTCGCGTGTCCGCACCACCGCGCTGGGGTACGCACTTGTCGCCCCCAGCCTGTTCGGCGTCGCTACGTTCCTGTTGTTGCCCATGCTGGTGGTGATCTGGCTGAGCCTGCAGCGGTGGGATCTCCTCGGCCCGATCGAGTATGTGGGACTGGACAATTGGGCGTCGGTTCTGACCGATTCCTCGTTCGCCATGTCGCTTGCGGTGACACTGCTGTTCGTCGTGCTGGTGGTGCCCACCCAAACCCTCCTCGGGCTGATCGCGGCTTCACTGCTGGCCCGCGGGCTGCCCGGCACCGCGTTCTTCCGCACCGTGTACGTGTTGCCGTGGGTCTGCGCCCCACTGGCCATCGCGGTGTTGTGGAAATGGATCCTGGCTCCGACAGACGGGGCGGTGAGCACTGTGCTGGGCCGGCAGGTGGACTGGCTCACCGATCCGGGCCTGGCGCTGCCGGTGGTGTCGGCCGTGGTGGTGTGGACCAACGTCGGCTACGTGACGCTGTTCTTCCTGGCCGGCATCCTCAACATCCCGGCCGATGTCCACAACGCGGCCCGCACCGACGGAGCCACCGATTGGCAGCGATTCCGCCACATCACCCTGCCCATGCTGCGGCCGACCATGTTCTTCGTCCTGGTCACCGGAATTGTCAGCGCCGCACAGGTATTCGACACCGTGTACGCGCTGACTGCGGGTGGGCCGCAAGGTCGCACGGATCTGGTGGCCCACCGCATCTATGCAGAGGCGTTCGGCGCGGCCGCGGTGGGCCGGGCCTCCGTGATGGCCATCGTGCTGTTCGTCATCCTCGTCGGCATCACGCTGCTGCAGCACCTGTACTTCCGTCGCAGGATCAGCTATGACCTCACGTAACGCCCTCATCTATGTGGGGCTCCTGCTCGGCGCGCTGATCACGCTGCTGCCCTTCGGTCTCGGCTTGCTGACGTCGTTCACCTCCGCCGAGCAATTCGCCACCGATCCCCCGCTGTCGCTGCCCACGCCACCGACCCTGGAGAACTACGCCGGGCTGTCCGACGCCGGATTCGGTCGCGCTTTCGTGGTCACAGCACTGATGACCGCCGTCATCCTGCTCGGGCAACTCGTGTTCTCGGTGCTCGCCGCGTACGCGTTTGCCCGGCTGCACTTTCCCGGCCGCGATGCGTTGTTCTGGGTCTATATCGCGACGCTGATGGTGCCCGCGACGGTGACCATCGTGCCGCTGTATCTGATGATGGCCGAGGCCGGATTGCGCAACACATTCTGGGCGCTGGTGCTGCCGTTCATGTTCGGCTCGCCCTACGCGATCTTCCTGCTGCGCGAGTACTTTCGGTCCATTCCCGGCGACCTGATCAATGCGGCCCGCCTCGACGGCGCCCACACCCTGGACGTGATCACCCATGTGGTGGTGCCCGCCAGCCGGCCGATCCTGGTGACCCTGGCGTTGATCACCGTGGTGAGCCAGTGGAACAACTTCCTGTGGCCGTTGGTGATCACGAGCGGCAGCAGGTGGCAGGTGCTCACCGTCGCGACGGCCGGGCTGCAGACGCAGTACAACGCGCAGTGGACGCTGGTGATGGCGGCGACCACCGTGGCGATCGTCCCGCTGATCGTGTTGTTCATCGCCTTCTCGCGCAACATCGTGCGCTCGATCGTGGTGACGGGCATCAAATGATCACCGAAATCAACGCCAGGGTTGTGGAAACTCCTCAGCCACAACCATATTGTCGATCTCGCGCGGGGCGGGTATGAGGCCCCGGCGCTCCACTCTGCTGGCTGCAGGTCTGGCGCTGACCATGGCGGTCCTGCTCGTCGCCGCCGCGCTGCTCGGCCGGACGACCGAACACGAGGGGCGCACGGTCGTCACCGTGCGCCTGTGGGATCCGCAGGTCGCGGCCGCCTACCGGGAATCTTTCGCGGAGTTCGGTAAGGAACATCCCGACATCGAGGTGCGGGTCAACACCGTCGCCTACTCCGCGTACTTCGACAGCCTGCGCACCGATGTGGCCGGCGGCAGTGCCGATGACATCTTCTGGCTGTCCAACGCCTACCTGGCGGGATATGCCGACAACGGCCGCCTGCTCGACATCGGACAGACCTTGGGCGCCAACGCTGCCAGAGCGTGGGAGCCCGCGGTGGTCGATCAGTTCACCCGCAACGACGCGCTGTGGGCCGTGCCCCAACTGACCGACGCCGGCATCGCGGTGTACTTCAACGCCGACCTGCTCGACGCCGCGGGAGTGGACCTGGCCGAGCTGACCACGCTGCGGTGGTCGAACGGCGCCGACGACACACTGCGGTCGCTGGCGGCCAGGCTCACCGTCGACGAGCAGGGCCGCGCGGCAGACACCGACGGTTTCGACGCCGGCCGGATCCGGCAATGGGGCTACAACGCCGCCAACGATCTCCAGGGCATCTACCTCAACTACATCGGCTCGGCGGGCGGCATCTTCAACATCGGTGACCGCTTTGCCTTCGACAACCCGCAGGCCGTCGAGGCGTTCACCTATCTGGTTCGGCTGATCAACGACGATCACGTCGCCCCACCGGCATCTGCCACCAACAACAACGGCGACTTCTCGCGCAACACCTTCCTGCAGGGTCGCATGGCCCTGTTCCAGTCCGGCACCTACAACTTGGCCGCCATCGCGAACCAGGCCCGCTTCCGCTGGGGTGTGGCGATGCTGCCGGCCGGCCCCAAAGGCCGGGTCAGTGTCACCAATGGCATTGCGGCAGCGGCCAACTCCTCGACCCGTCACCCCGATGCGGTGCGCGAGGTGCTGTCCTGGATGGGCAGCAAGCGGGGCAACGAATACCTCGGGGCCAAAGGCGCCGCCATCCCCGCTGTCCTGGCCGCCCAGCCCGTCTACCACGGCTACTGGAAGGCGCGCGGCGTCGATGTGGCGCCGTTCTTCCGGGTGCTGCGCGGGCCGCGCATCGCTGCGCCCGGCGCCGCGGGCTTTCCGGCCGGATATCAGGCCCTCAAGCCGTATTTCGATGAGATGTTCCTGGGCCGCCGCGATGTCGAGAAGTCTCTGGCCGACGCGCAGTGGGCCGCCAATTCCGCGGCTGCCCGCTAGCGGGCGAACACAGATCAGCCCCTGACCTCACAGCACATCGCCTACATTGGGCTGATGCCCCAGCACCGCAGTGCATCCCGTCGCCGTCGTCTGGCGCCGGCCCTGTTCGCCGCAGTCATACTGGCCGCCGCCCCGGCCTGCGCGGCCGGGCCCTCCCCCAACTCCTCCGCCCCGGAGGCACCACAGAGCGATGCCGGATTCGCCCCGGCGGCCCCGGCACCTGAAAGTGGCCCGGGCATGAAGAACTCGCCGGTACCGACGGAGGTCAAGCGCGACATCGTCAAGACCGCGTCGATGTCGATCACGACAGGCACTCCCGTGGCGGTGGCCGACAAGGCGGTAGCGCTGGCCGCCGATGCGGGCGGCCGGGTCGACAGCCGCTCCGAGGACGCCGGATCCAGCTCCGGCCGCGCACACATCTCACTGGCGCTACGGGTCCCGGCCGCCAAACTCGAAGGCACCCTTGACGAGTTCAAGAAACTCGGCACGGTCCAGACCGTCGAGGTCCGCGCCGAAGACGTGACGTCACAGCGCGTCGATCTCGACGCCCGCATCGCCGCATTGCAGACCTCGGTGGACCGGCTGCTCGGGATCATGCGCGAGGCCAAGGATCCCGAGGCGCTGATCCAAGCCGAGAACGCGTTGTCGCAGCGCCAGGCCGACCTCGACAGCCTGCGGGCTCAGCGCACCCAGCTCGGTGATCAAATCAGTTACAGCACGGTCAATCTCGACATCACCGCCGAACAGATCGGCGGCCCTGCCCCGCAGTATCAGGGGTTCTGGGGACAGGTCGAGCGCGGGTGGCACGGCTTGGTGTCGGCGGCGTCGGGGGCCGTGATGTTGTTCGGCCTGCTCCTACCGTGGGTGGCGGCCGTCGTCATCGCGGCGGTGATCATCGTGGCCGTCGTCCGGTTGACCACGTCGTCGCGGCGGGGGCAGCGATCACCGACGGGGCAGGCTGGTCGGCAGGACGGTCAGCTCCAGGGCCAGCGCACTGCCGCAGACCAGAACGAGGACGCCGAAGGCGATCCAATCCCGCCGCCGGGGACCTGACGGCGCCGCCGAAATCTGGCCCGCCCCGCCCCGGGCGGTGATGGCATCGCCCATCTCGTCTCCCCGGCGCAACGCCACAGTGACCGCGGCCGCCAGCAGATCGACCAGATTGGCGACCCGCTGCCTGCGCCGGGCGCGGAACGTCTCGGCGGGCTCGACGGGGCGCAGCCGGTGCGCCGCATACAACGTGCGGAACTCGTCGATCAGCATCGGGAAGGCTCGCAGTGCCAATGCAATTGTCACCGCCCAGTCGTGCACCGGGATCCGGACCAGCCGCAGCGGGCGGCCCAGCGTCGCCACCGCCGGGGCGACGTCGGCGACGTTCGTGGTCCAGGACACCAGCGCACCCAGGCCCAACAGCACGATCGACAATGCGGTGATCCGCAAGAAGTTCAGCAAGCCGCCCAGACCCACCTGGACCGATCCGATGTCGATGAACGGTGACCCACCGGCCAGGGCTGCCAGCGCCCCGCCGATCATCAGCAGGATCCAGATGAAGAACGGGATCGACGGCAGCACGCCACGGGGAATGTGCGCCAGCCGCGCGGTCACCAGGACCAGCACCGCCACGGCCGCGATCGGCACCCAGCCGGGATAGAACGTCAGCAGCACACCGATGCCCGCGACGGCGAGCAGCTTCGTGCCGGCCCACAACCGGTGGATGACGGTGTCGCCGGGCACGGGGCGCAACAGCACGACGGGCTTACGCTGCCCTCCTGTCGGCGCGGTCATCGAGCACCTCCGGCAGCGGTCGGGGCAAGGGCGAGCTCACCCTGCTGCAGGTGCAGCGTGCGCGGGCACAGACCTTCCAGGCCGGTGAAATCGTGCGAGATGACGACGACCGTCAGCCCGCTGTTGTGCCGCAGGTCTTCCAGTAACCGCAGCAGCCCCCGCTGGCTCGCGGCGTCCAGTCCCGCCAGCGGCTCGTCGAGGATCAGCGCACGCGGCGAGCGGGCCAGCAATCCGGCCAGTACGACGCGGCGCATCTGACCGCCCGAGAGTTGGTCGATGCGGCGCTGGGCCAATGCCGCATCCAGGCCGACCATCTCCAGTGCGCGTGCGACGTGGTCATGATCATGCGCGGAGAAGCCTGCCGCCGAGGCGATTTCACGTCCGACGGTGCTGCGCATCAATTGCAGCCGGGCGGCCTGGAACGAGATGGCCACCGAGCCCACCTGCTGTGCCACCGGAGCCCCGTCGAGCAGACAGGCGCCGTAGGTGGGAACGGTCAGCCCGGCCATGATCCAGGCCAAGGTCGATTTACCGGAACCGTTCAGGCCGTGTACCAGGACGCCGTCGCCTTCATTGACGGTGAACGTGATGTCACGCAAAGCCGTTTTCGCCCAAGGGGTTCCGCTGGCGTATTCGTGCCCGACGCCGGTCAACTCGAGCACCGGCGCGGCGCCGTGGGCGGCGGGCGCAACGGCCACCGGCACCGCAGAGGTCTGCACCATGTCGGTGTTGTCCGCCGTGCCGCCGTTGCCACTGAGCTTCACCGTGCGGTCGGCCGAATCGGCCTCGTCGTTGTAATGGGTGATGTGCACCAACGACATCTGGTGGTGATCGGTGAGCCCGGACAGGACGTTCATCAAGGTGTCGCGGCCCTGTTGATCGACCATGCTGGTGACCTCGTCCGCGATGAGCAGCGAAGGTTCGCGGGCCAGCGCCGCGGCAACGGCCAGGCGTTGCAGTTCGCCGCCCGACAATCCCCCGGTGTCACGTTCGGCCAGCCCGTCAAGGCCCACTTCGGCCAGGAGCCGCTCGACATCGGCGGTCGTGCCGGCCGGCAGTCCCCACACCACGTCGTCGGCCACCCGGGTCCCGAGCACCTGACTCTCCGGATGCTGCATCACCACCGCGGTGCCTCCGATGCGGCCGAGCCCGACGGCACCGGCGCGCTCGATGCTGCCGGAACTGGGTTGGCGCCCGGCCAGCATGAGCATGAGAGTGGTCTTGCCCGAGCCGTTCGGTCCGGTCACCGCGACGTGTTCGCCTGGCTGCAGTTCCAGCGACATGGGGCCAAGCGCGTCGGATTCGACGCCGGGGTAACGGAACCGCACGTCGGTCAGCCGGGCCGGCACCGGGGCGATCGTCGCCCCTTCGTCCTCGACTTCGGCGTCGAGCTTGTGGACGTCCGGCACCCCGAGCAGCCGCGCCAGGATGCGTGACAGTGCCCACCAGCCGATCATGCTGACCGAGGTGATGCTGGTGATACCGAGGAACAGCATCAGCAGTGGCCAGTACTCCAGCATCGTGGCGAAGACGGATCGGAGCGGTTCGGCCGCCGCGTCGAGGACCGGGAGGCGGTCGAGCACCTTGGCGATACCTTCGATGCCCGCGCTCAACGAGTCGAAGATCAAGCTGCGCAACCGCGTCAACACCGTCAGCGCCACGACGATCGCCGATCCGAACAACGCTCCGGCCACCACGGAGGCAGCCAGCGCTGTGGCGGTGCCGCGGCCGCGGCGCTTGACCACCCCGGTCAGCCCGCCGATGTAGGCGCAGTCGATGACGGTCATCATTCCGCCCATGCCGGCGATCAGGAACGCGATCGTGCCGGCGGCGACGGTGGCCGCGAGCAGTACGCGCAGCCGGTAGCGGTAGGCCAGCAGGCCCATCGGCACCGTTCCCAACACCGAAAGCCCGGCGGCGAATGGCACCACCACGGCGATGATCGCAGTGGCCGCACAAAGAGCCGCCATCACCGCCGCTTGCGCAAGCTCGCCGGGAGTGAGGCCGCGCCGAGGCGTGGTCGCCGGGGGTTTCGCGGTCATCGTTCGATTCTGCCAGCCGCGAGCGTGGCCGTCGGTTGCCCGTCCGGCGCTGGTTTCATCCAGTGTGAGCGAGACCACGCCCGCCGGGTAGACTACATAGTAAATCTATGTAACATAGGGGCATGTCGACACCGACCGAGGATGCCACGGTATCCGACAACACCGAACTCGGCGCTGACCTGTTGTCAGTCGTCGCCCGGTTGAATCGGCTCGCCACCCAGCGCGCCCGGCTACCCCTGCCCTGGGCTCAGGCCCGGCTGCTGTCCACCATCGAAGACCAAGGCGAGGCACGGATTTCCGACCTCGCCTACCTCGATCACTGCTCGCAGCCCACCATGACCACCCAGGTTCGCCGCCTGGAAGACGCCGGCCTGGTGTCCCGCACCACCGATCCCGGCGACGCCCGCGCGGTGCTGATCCGCATCACCGAGCAGGGCAGGCAGACCCTGGAGCAAGCCAGAGCGGATCGTGCCGCCGCCATCAACCCCAGGCTCGAACGCCTCACCGCCGAGGAGCGCAAGACGCTGACAGCCTCCGTCGACATCATTCGGCGGTTGCTCACCGACGTCGATCAGCACCCGCTCGCGCACGAGAACTAGTTAGGAGTCACCGCCCTGATGTGGCGTCAACCCAAGGCCGTTTGGGCCGTCGCTTTTGCCTCAGTCGTCGCCTTCATGGGCATCGGACTGGTCGATCCCATCCTCAAGCCGATCGCGGACAACCTCAACGCCTCGCCTTCGCAGGTGTCGCTGCTGTTCACCAGCTACATGGCGGTGATGGGCGTGGCGATGCTGATCACCGGTGTGGTGTCCAGCCGTATCGGCCCCAAGCGCACGCTGCTGCTGGGTCTGGTGATCATCATCGCCGGGGCCGGCCTGGCCGGGATGAGCGACACCGTGACGCAGATCGTGGGCTGGCGCGCCCTGTGGGGCCTTGGCAACGCGCTGTTCATCGCCACGGCGCTGGCCACCATCGTCAACTCCGCGAAAGGGTCTGTGGCACAAGCCATCATCCTGTACGAGGCAGCGCTGGGCCTCGGCATCGCGATCGGCCCACTCGTCGGCGGCGTGCTGGGCTCGATCTCCTGGCGCGGCCCGTTCTTCGGCGTCTCTGCGCTGATGGCCTTCGCCCTGGTGATCACGACATTCCTGCTGCCGGCCACCCCGCGCGCCGAACGCGCCACCACACTGGCAGATCCGTTCCGGGCGCTGCGTCACCGCGGACTACTGGGTGTCGCGATCACCGCACTGCTGTACAACTTCGGCTTCTTCACCCTGCTCGCCTTCACCCCCTTCCCCCTGAACATGACCGCCCATCAGATCGGGCTGATCTTCTTCGGCTGGGGCCTGGCCTTGGCGTTCACCTCCGTGGTGGTGGCCCCGCGCCTGCAACACCGCTTCGGCACGGTTCGGGTGCTCATCCTCAACCTGCTCGCCTTCACCGCAGTCCTGGCCGTGATGGCGGTGTGGACCGATTCCAAGACCGTGCTGGCATCGGGTGTCGTGGTCGCCGGCCTGTTCATCGGCATCAACAACACGCTGATCACCGAAACCGTGATGAAGGCGGCCCCGGTCGAGCGCGGCGTGGCCTCGGCGGCCTACAGCTTCCTGCGCTTCGGCGGCGCCGCCGTCGCGCCGTGGCTGGCCGGCGTGCTCGGCGAGCAGGTCAACGTGCACCTGCCGTACTGGGTCGGCGCGGCCGCGGTGCTGGCCGGTGCCGGCGTGCTGACGCTGACCCGTCCGCACCTCGCGCGCATTGATGAGGAAGACCCAGCGGAAGATGATCTCGATGAGCTGACCGACGAGGCGACCGCCGTCACCGTCGGCAGCGACACCTGACGCGGCCGGTGAATTCCGCCCGAGCGTGAGCAACGCTGCTCACAATGGATGAATGTCGCAATCGTTCGACAGCGAGGCCCGACTGTCATGGATTCTGGCAGGCCTGGCAGGCGTACTGGGCGCGGCGGCGTTCACCCACTCCGCGGGGTACTTCGTCACCTTCATGACCGGCAATACCGAGCGGGCTTTCCTCGGGCTCTTCCAGGGTGAGGAGTGGCTGGCGATCGGGGCCGCACTGCTGATAGCAGCGTTTGTCGCCGGAGTGGTCATCGCATCGTTGTGCCGCCGCCACCTCTGGGTCAATCATCCCCACGGAGCGACGGTGCTGACGACGCTTGCGCTGGTGGTGTCCACCGTGGTCGACATCATCGAGCGCGGCTGGACTGCCCGCGATGTTCCCTACGTCCCAATCCTGTTCGTGGCCTTCGGCATCGGGGCATTGAACACGTCGTTCGTCAAGGACGGCGAGGTGTCGATCCCGCTGAGTTATGTGACCGGCACGCTCGTGAAGATGGGCCAAGGCATCGAACGCCACATCAGCGGAGGCCAGCTGAGCGATTGGCTGGGGTATTTCCTGCTGTGGGCCGGATTCGCCGGCGGCGCCGTCATCGGTGGCTTCGTCAGCGTGGTGGTCAGCGGATCTCAGATGCTGCTGGTGGCCACGATCGTCTGCGCGATCACCGCGGGCTACACGTACTTCTACTTCGATCGCCACGCGTTGTTGAAATAGCGGGTTCGTGCGTCGGGCCGCTCGCCCAGATTGACGTTTACGTTCGTAACGTGGTGGAGGAGAAACTCGCTCGCGACCGCCGCCTGGCTACGAACGCAAGTCCCGCGCGAAACCCACGCGCGGTCAGATGTGACGATGTGCCCAACGGACCGGGTGCCCCAGAGCGGCGCCCACCAACTCCAACTGCTCGTCGGTCATGTTGTACACAGGGTTTCGCACCCTGACCGACCAAGATGCGAACCCTTGAGGCCAGTCATAAACCAGATCGTTCAGTGACGTCTGCGCGCCACAACACGGCGTCGTCACATCCAGCGGCCAGAACCCCGCGCTCTCGGTCCACACACGGTCAAGCTGCGCGACCCACCACTCCATGTTGTCAGGGTTCTCGCCGACCAGATCTCCGCACGCCGGGCAGTTGATCGTCTGAATGCCTGCGCCGGCATCCTCCAACGCCACCCGCCCGGGCCGGTCCACCTCGACCTCGTCGCTATCGCCCATGAGCACCTCGAACACGGCACGCGCCGAGTCCTCGCGTTCAGCATTGGGAATCCATCGCGGGTCGGTCGGAAACACGACATACCATTCGTCGCTCACGAAACAATCATCGAGCACACCCGAGGCACCCCAGAGCACGAATTCTCACAGCGCGAACAACAGGAACTGCGTGACCTGGGTGGGCGAGAAATTGTCGTCACTGACGGCGATCACGGACTGCCGACCGTCAGCGAGCTTGGGCCCCAATGTGATTCCCTCGACGTTGTCCAGCGGCGCCAGACCGGGCGTGCTGGTCAGATCCGCCAGCAGTGTCTTGGTCATCTCGGTGGAACCCTCGGCGACGGAAGCCCGGTAGATCCGCACAGCCACGTGGGTGCCGAAACCGCGCTCGACCACCAGAAAGCTGTTGTCGTCGAGGGCCACCAGATCTGACAACCCGTTGTCGCCGCCGGGCCCGGCCGCGACCTGGTCCAAGGGGTAGGTGTACTGACCCTCGATCGCTCCGGTTTCGGCGTCGAAGCGCACGACACGCGTCACCGCGCCGTGCTGCTCGTCAGGTGGCGGACCGTCGCCATAGCCGGGACCCTCCATCGCCACCCACAGGTACCTGCCGTCCGGCGTCAGCGTCAGCCCTTCCAGCGCAGTGTTGCGGCGCGGACCCTGTTCACCGGCCGACATCCGCAACGCGTGGGGCAACTCGAACTCTCCGAGAAAGCTGCCGTCGAGGCCGGCGGTCCGCACCCACGGATCGAGCAGAACCGGCGGAGCCGGCCCGTCGACCCGCCGCTCCCCCTCGCTGGTCCAGTACAGCCGCTGCCTGCGGGTATCGAAGGCGATGGCCTCGGGGTCGGGCGGCACCGCGGGTGGCTGCACATCAATGTTCAACGGGCCGAACGGCCGCGCGTCGCGGTCCAGCCACGGATGGGTGCCGACGAACTCGACCTCACCGATACCGTTGTCCGACAGCATGATCCGTGCGGTGTAGAAACGTGCCGGATTCTTGGCCGACCGGTCGTCGCTGACGATGTAGTACAGGTCCGCGGCCGGGTCGTAGCTGATTCCCGACAACCCGCCGATCACCGTGCCGTCCAGGGTCGCGCCGGGCGCAACCTGGCGCTGACCGAGATAATCGAGGCGGGGTGCGGCATGCGCCGGCCCACACGCCGACAGCACCAGGGCGCCCGCCAACAGGATTCGTCGCAGCATCAGGTGATGGCGGCGCCGACCAGGATGCCGACGGCATAGGTGGCCGCAATCGCGACGGCCCCGAACAGCAACTGCCGCAGCCCGGCGATCGCCACGGGTTTACGGGTGAACTTCGCCGCCACCCCACCGACGATCAGCAGGCCGATCCCGCCGCAGGCCAGACCGGCCCACAGCGACTGGAGGCCGAGCAGGTACGGAATGAGCGGGATGATCGCGCCGATGGCGAACATCGCGAACGACGAGCCACCGGCGACCCACGGCGACGGCTTCTCCCGGGGATCCACCCCCAACTCCTGCACCAGATGGAAGTTCACCGCCCGATTCTCGTCCCGGTGGATTTCCTCCCCGGCCTTGGCCGCCGTCTCGGGCGTCATCCCCATTTCCTGGAGCATGGCCACGAGTTCGGCCTGCTCGGCCGTCGGGTTCTTGCGAAACGACCGGCGCTCGACGTTGACCTCGGAATCGACCTGCTCGTTGGCCGTCGTCACCGAGGTGTACTCCCCCAGCGCCATCGAGAAGGCGCCGGCCAACAGACCGGCGACACCGCTGAGCACGACCGTCTGGGCCGAGGCGCTGGCACCGACGCCTGCGATCAGCGCGGTGTTGCTGACCAGACCATCCATCGCGCCGAAGGTCGCCGCACGCAGCCAGCCTCCGGTGACGTCGGCGTGCCGGTGGTAACCCACATGCGGCAAGCCGGTGGGAGACAGCGATTTACCGACCGAGTCCGGCATGCCGCCAGTCTTTCGCGGCGAGGGCGGGGTTGTCCAGGAAGGCTCGCCTTCCCAAGAGATACAGGGTCAACCGTCGTATAACAACCGCCGCACGCGTTACCGTCGGATATGACCTCCACTGCCGAGCATTTGCGAAACACGCTGGACGGCCGTTGGCGCGACGTCAAGAACGCCATGCGGACCACGTTGTCGGACGAGATCTTCCGGCCGCACTACACCCCCAACACCGCAATCGCCCGGGCGAAGGTGACCGAGCAGCTCAAGATCATGGCGGCTGCCGGGGCAGCCGACGACGGCTTCCGCAAAGAGCACGGCGGCAACGGCAACGTCGGCGCGGCGATCACCCAGATCGAGATGCTGGCGATGAGCGATCTGTCGCTGATGGTCAAGGCCGGGGTGCAATGGGGCCTGTTCGGCGGCGCCATCGAGAACCTGGGCACCGAGCGCCATCACAAGGCCTATGTGCGCCGGCTGATCGACCTTGACCTGCTGGGCTGTTTTGCGATGACCGAGACCGGCCACGGCAGCGACGTGCAGTCCCTGGAGACCACCGCGACCTACGATGCCGAAACCCAGGAATTCGTCATCCACTCACCCACCCCCACCGCGCGCAAGGACTACATCGGCGGCGCCGCCGAGACTGCCAGGGTCGCAGCGGTTTTCGCCCAGCTGATCACCCCGGACGGAGAAGGGCACGGGGTGCACTGTCTGGTGGTGCCGATCCGCGACGACATGGGTAACGACATGCCCGGCGTGACGACGTCGGACTGCCACTACAAGGGCGGCCTGCCCGGCGTCGACAACGGGCGCATCGTGTTCGACCACGTGCGCGTTCCGCGGGAGAACCTGCTCAACCGCTACGCCGACGTCGCCCCCGATGGCACCTACAGCTCACCGATCGAGAACCCGGGCCGGCGGTTCTTCACCATGCTGGGAACGCTGATCAGGGGCAGGGTCACCGTGGCGGGCAGCGCCGCGGCCGCCGCCCGGGTGGCTCTGGACATCGCCACCCGATATGCGTTGGAGCGCAGGCAGTTCGAAGCACCCAAGAGCGAAGAGGAAGTCCTCATCATGGACTACCTCGTCCATCAACGGCGGCTGCTGCCGCTGATCGCGAAGTCCTATGCCCTGCAGTTCGCCCAGAACGAACTGGTGGCCAAATGCCATGAGCTACAGACGTCCGACGATCCGGATGCCGAGGAGCAGCGCGAGCTGGAGGCCCGCGCGGCCGGCCTGAAAGCCGCCAACACCTGGCATGCCAGCCGTGCCATCCAGGAAGCTCGTGAGGCTTGTGGCGGCGCAGGCTATCTCGCCGAGAACCGGCTGATCGCGCTGCGCGCCGACACCGACGTGTTCACCACGTTCGAGGGCGACAACCATGTGCTCACCCAACTGGTGGCCAAAGAGCTGCTCACCGCCTACGCCGACGACATCAAGGGCATGAGCCCGGTCGAATGGGTGCGGTTCGCGGCCAACTTCGCCGGTGAACGGGTGCTGAAACGCACTGCCGCCGAGACCATCATCCAGACCGTGCTGGACGCCCGCCAGGACAACGAGGAGGAAGGCAGCCTGTTCAACCGCGGCACGCAGGTCAAGATGTTCGAGGACCGCGAGCAGTACATGCTGGCCTCGGTGGCGCGGCGGTTGCAGGGCAAGGCCAAGGAGATGTCGGCCTTCGACGCGTTCAACGCCGTCCAGGACCATGTGCTGCACGCCGCGCAGGCACACATCGACCGAGTCATCTTGGAAGCGTTCGTCGCCGGCATCGACGCCTGCGAGGACGAGACGGCCCGCGAACTCCTCGGCGACGTCTGCGATCTGTACGCGCTGTCGGTGATCGAGGGCGATAAGGCCTGGTTCATCGAGCACCGGTTCTTGTCGACCGAACGCGCCAAGGCCGTCACACGCGGGATCAACGAACGCTGCCGCGCACTGCGCCCGCACGTCGAAACCCTCGTCGACGGGTTCGGCATTCCCGAGCAACTGCGCTACGCGGCCATGCTCGACCCCGCCGAGTTGGTCAACGGCTGAGGCGCCTCAGGGCTTCGGAAGCGGGTCGACGGCAACGAGTTTGCCGTCGTCCCCGATCCGGAACCGCACCGTGGCGATACCGGTCGGCGACTTGGGCGAGTCCTGACCCTGCTGCCACTGGTAGTTCACCACCACGGTGTCATCGGCGTTGGTGACGACGTTGATGTAGGGCCGCGGCTCGGGGGTGGCCGGGCCGATCGGGGTCTGCCGGTCGAAGAACAGGAGCTGCCCGACGCTGTTGGGCTCGGGGTTGCTCTGCCCCACCTGCACCCAGTACAACCGGCAGTTGGTGGTGTGGCCGGTGTTGACCTGAGTCCATTTCCGGCCCTCTTCGGGTGCGGGCAGTTTGGCGATCTGATCGGCGATCGTCTCGGCGCTGGGACCGTCCGACGGAGCGCAGGTATCCGGCTTCGGCGGGGGTGCCGAGGGCGGACTCCAGCCGCAGCCGACTGCGACGAGACCGACGAATGCGACGATGGCGATCAGCCGTGGGTGCACTCCTCGAGGGTAGCGAACTGTTGCGGTTCGGCGACTGGGCTGACGGCGGCGCGTCGATAGGTGACACTGTGTGCGGTCCGACGACGGATCCGCTCGCTCACCGACCCCAAGGAGACACTGATGGCCTGGTTCCTCGCCATGGAAGGCCCCGCCAACAAGGCCGTGCTGTACCAACTGCAGGAATCAGTCAACGTCCAACAGCTCGCCGAAGAGATGTCCAGCGCGGCCACCCTCGATCGCGCCGTTCCCGTCCCGGCCGTGCTGGCCAACAACAGGCAGCAGGTGACGGTGTACGTGCGGCCGGCGGCCTGGGGCGTGTGGACGTTCTATCAATTGTCCGAGGAGGAGCGGAAGGCTCTCGCGTCGGCGTCCAATCCACTGATGGAGGCACTCACCCAGGCGGCCCGTCAGGCTCAGGCCCGGCCCCAGTCATAGGTCTGGGTCTTTGGAACATTTGCTCCCCCGATTGGACTCGAACCAATAACCGCCCGATTAACAGTCGGGAGCTCTGCCAATTGAGCTACAGGGGACTACCTTCCGCGGAAAGCTCCGCGGCCGAGCGTTGACTCTAGCGTACGCACCGCCGTTGTCGCCAACTCGCTCCCGGACGGGCGCGTCGGGGCGGCGGTGAGGCAGGATGGAACGCACACACCTGCTGTCTCGGAGCCACGCCGCTTGGGAGGAAAACTGTGATCCGCTATGCCGCCGTGATCGCCGTCGGCTACGTGCTGGGCGCCAAGGCCGGGCGACGCCGCTACGAGCAGATCGCCAGTACCTACCGCGCGGTGACCGCCAATCCGGCGACCAAGGCGGTGATCGACGCCGGCCGGCGCAAGATCGCCAAGCAGGTGTCGCCGGATCCACAGTTCCTCACCTTGACCCCCATAGACGCAGAAACGTCGGTGCTCGCCACGAAGGAGAGCACCGACGGTTCGGCAAAACGTACCTGGTAGGGGCTAGCCGATCCCCCGATTGATCGAGGTTCCGGGCAGCAGCGGCCCGGTGACGAATCCGCCATTGCCGCCGGCGCCGACCCACGGCGTGCCCACGTTGGCGGGCATACCGTTGGAGTAGGACAGGCACTTGCCGTCCTCCTTGTTGCCGAACCACGCCAGGCAGGCCGGTTGGGCCGTGACCTCGATACCGGACGTGGGCGCCGGCGCGGACGTCGCGAGGAATGCCGGGGCGGCCACCGCAGCCCCCGTGGCCAGGGCAAATGCGCCCACAGCGACGTAACGCCGCGTCTGCGTGCTGAACAGTGTCACCAGATTGGTCACCGGGTTGGCCTCTTTCCCGTGTAGGTGCCCGACTCCGGTCACCCTATCGCGATGTGCGCAATCACGCAGTCAGGTCGTCGCCGCTGGCCTGCTCGAGCAGGCTGCGCCGGTAGGACTCCATGGCCACCAGGTCGCCGAACAGGGCGTGATATTCGTCTCCCTGCTCCACCGGCGACATGCGTTGCAGCTTGGACTTCACCTCGGCGATCTGGCGGCCCACCCAAACTTCCTGCAGGCGGGCCAGCACGCTGCTGATGTAGCGCGGCAGGTGCTCGTCGTCCTCGACGTTGATGGCCTCCACGCCCAGTTCGTTGACCAGACTGGCCGCGGCCGGGGACGTGGTCTGCTCGCGGACCGCCTCGATCCACTGCGCACCGGATATGCCCGACGCCATGCCACCCGCACCCTCGATCGCCGACCGCACCGCGGCATACCCGGGATGGGTGAAACTCTCGACGGTCAGCGAGTCGAAGACCGGCCCGGCGATCGCCGGATATTGCAGGCCGGCCTTGAGCGCTTCGCGCTGGGGCCACAGCGTCGGATCGGTCGGATTGGGGCGCTGCACTGGGGCCGCCGCGGGGCCCGCCTGTCGCGCCGCAGGCTGACGACGGGTGTCCTTGCGGCCACCACTGGCTTCCTCCCGCACCCGGCCGATCACCTGTGCCACGTTGTCCCAGCCGACCCAGCCGGCCAGCTGCCTGGCGTATTCGTCGCGCAGGGTCTGGTCCTTGATCCGGGCCGCGATCGGCACACAGCGCCGCAGCGCGGCCACGCGACCCTCGGCGCTGTCGAGATCGTGTTCGGCCAACGCACTGCGAATCACGAACTCGAACAACGGAGTTCGTCGGGCCACCAGGTCACGCACGGCAGCGTCGCCGGACCGCAGCCGAAGATCGCACGGATCCATTCCGTCGGGAGCCACCGCCACGAACGACTGACCGGACAGGTTCTGCTCGCCCTCGAACGCTTTGACCGCCGCCGCCTGGCCGGCGGCGTCGCCGTCGAACACGTAGATCAACTCACCGCGGAAGAAGTTGTCGTCCATCATCAGCCGGCGCAGCATCGAAAGGTGCTGCTCGCCGAACGCGGTGCCGCACGAGGCCACCGCCGTGGTGACGCCGGCCATGTGCATGGCCATCACGTCGGTGTAGCCCTCGACGACGACGGCCTGATGCCCCTTGGCGATGTCTCGTTTGGCGCGGTCCAGGCCGAACAGCACCTGCGACTTCTTGTAGAGCACCGTCTCGGGGGTGTTGACGTACTTGGCCTGGTTCTGGTCGTCGTCGAACAACCGGCGCGCACCGAAGCCGATGGTCTCGCCCGAGGACACCCGGATCGGCCACAGCAGGCGGCGATGGAACCGGTCCATCGGCCCACGCTTGCCCTCCCGGCTCAGCCCGGCCGCCTCCAGTTCCTTGAACTCGAAACCCAAGCGTCGCAAGTGCTTTGTCAGCGTGTCCCACCCCGACGGCGCGAAACCGCACCCGAACTGGGCGGCCGCGGCGGCGTCGAAGTTGCGCTCGGTCAGGTACTTGCGCGCCTCCGCCGCCTCGTCGGAGGCCAGCGCCTCGGCGTAGAACTCCTGGGCGGCGGCGTTGGCGGCAAGCAACCGGCTGCGGCTGCCCCGGTCACGTTGCACATTGGTGGTCGACGAGCCGGTGTAGGTGACGGTGTAGCCGACCCGGTCGGCCAGCAGCTCGACGGCCTCGACGAAGGTGACGTGCTCGATCTTCTGGATGAAGGCGTAGACGTCACCGCCCTCGCCACAACCGAAGCAATGGAAGTGACCGTGATTGGGCCGCACATGGAATGACGGCGACTTCTCGTCGTGAAACGGGCACAGGCCCTTCATCGAGTCGGCCCCGGCCCGTCTCAGCTGGACATAGTCACCGACGACATCCTCGATGCGCACCTTTTCACGAATGGCCGCGATATCGCGATCTGAAATCCGGCCGGCCACCGACACAGTCTAAAGGCCTGGGAACCCCCCTTGACCACACCACCGAACGTTGGCTTGTGTGCGAGTTTTCGCCCGGAACTCGCACACAAGCCAACGTTCGGCGCGTGCTCAACCCAGCGGCCGCGGCGAGCGGGCCTCGTGCACCCGTTCCAACCGACTCTCGGTGTAGGACGCGATCTGATCGACCACCACTCGCAGCTTGGCTCCGTCGTCGGCCGCGAGGTCGAACTCGGGCGCGAACTGCGGGTCAAGGCTGCCCGGGGCCTGCGCCCACAGCGCCAGGGCGACTTCATGGATGAGCGTGCGCTGATCGGCCTGGATCTGCAGGTGCCGGTGATCGGACATGATGAACTGCAGCGCCAGCATCTTGAGCAACACCACCTCGGCGCGCACCAGTGGTGGCACCTGAAGGTCGGCAGCGAAACGCCGTAGCGGCGCTTCCCCCGCCACCGCCCGGGTCTGGGTGATGGCCGCATTGGCAAACCGCCCGACGAGCTCGCTGGTCATCGTCTTCAACGCGACCGAGGCCGCCAGGGTGCCGTCGTATTTTTTGGCCGAGGCCACCACCGGGATGTGGGACAACCGCTCGGCGGCGGCCAGCAGATCGTCATAGCTGACGCTCGGAAAGTTCCTGGAGCCGAGCTCGGCGAGCGAGGCGGCGGCATCGGGATCGCCGAGCACCCGCAGGTCGATCCGTCCGGAGATGACGCCGTCCTCGACGTCGTGCACCGAATAGGCGACATCGTCGGCCCAGTCCATCACCTGGGCTTCCAGGCACGGCCGCTCGTCGGGGGCGCCGGCCCGCATCCAGGCGGCGGCCTCCGCGTCGTCGTCGTAGAAGCCGTACTTGCGGCGGGTACCGAAGCTCGGCCACGGATACTTCGCCACGGCGTCCAGAGCGGCCCGCGTCAAGTTGAGCCCAGCCGAACGCCCGTCGGCGTCAAGGACTTTGGGCTCCAGCCTGGTGAGGATCCGGAAGTTCTGCGCATTGCCCTCGAATCCACCGAAGGCTTTGGCGATCTCGTCGAGCGCACGCTCACCGTTGTGTCCGTAGGGCGGGTGCCCGATGTCGTGAGCCAGCCCGGCCAGATCCACCAGGTCGGCATCGCAACCCAAACCGATCGCCATACCCCGCCCGATCTGAGCCACCTCGAGCGAGTGGGTGAGCCGGGTGCGCGGAGTGTCACCATGCCGCGGACCGACCACCTGGGTCTTGTCGGCCAGCCGCCGCAGCGCCGCGCTGTGCAACACGCGGGCCCGATCGCGAGCGAAATCGGTGCGGTGTTCGGTGTCGGTCCCGGGCAGCGCAGCACCCTTGGGCGCCTCGACCACCAGACGTTGCCGGTCGAAGTCGTCATACCAGGACTGCGTATCCGCGTTCACCGACGCACAGTCTGCCAGGAACCGGCCCACCCACCCCGCAGCGCACTAGATTGACGGTCATGCGTATCGCCCGTGTGCTGTCCATGCTGCTCGCGATCCTGACCACCGCACTCCTGGTCGCCCCCGGCGCAGCGGCCGAACCGCCGATGCGGCTGGCCACACAACTCACCGACAACGCCGGGGCACTGTCGTCGCCGCAGCGGGCCAGTGTGCAACGCGCCCTCGACCAGCTCTACGACACCAAACGCATTCAGCTCTGGGTGGTCTTCGTCGAGGACTTCTCCGGGGAGAACCAGTCGGGCTGGGCACGGAACACCATCCGGCTCAGCGATCTGGGCGATGACGACGCGCTGCTCGCCGTGGCCACCAAGGACCGTGCGTACTCGTTCCAGGTGCCGAACACGGTCCGGGGCGGCAATGAGCGCGCCAACGACATCCGGGTCAACAGCATCGAGCCGGCACTGCACCGTGACGACTGGGCCGGCGCCGCGATCGCCGCCGCCAACGGTCTGAAAGCCGAACCGGCCGCCAATCCGTCTGCCGCACCCGGGATCTCGTGGCCGGCACTGCTGATCGCCGTCGGCGTGGTGCTCGTGCTGCTCGGGTTGCTGTGGTGGTGGTCGCGCCGGCGCCGGGCCAAGCGACGTCGCGCCGAGTTCGAGGCCGCCAAGCGGGTCGACCCGACCGACGCCAACGCCCTGGCCGCTGTGCCGCTGGAGGCGCTCGACGAGCTGTCCCGCTCGATCGTGGTCGATGTCGACAACGCGGTGCGCACCAGTGAGGCCGAGCTCGAACTGGCCGTCGAGGAGTTCGGGGCCAAGCGCACCGAACCCTTCAGCGCCGCCCTCGCGAACGCGAAAACCGCCCTGGCCCAAGCGTTCAACGTGCGCCAAACCCTCGATGACGATGCGCCCGAGACACCGCTGCAACAACGTCAGCTGTTGACTCAGGTGGTGGTGTCGGCAGCCAGGGCCGACCGGGAGCTGGACGCCCAGAGCCAGGCATTCGAGCAGCTGCGCGATCTGGTGATCAACGCACCGGCGCGCCTCGACACCATGACCCAGCAGATGGTCGACCTGACCGCCCGCATCGACCCGTCCCGACAAACCTTGGACAACCTGCACACGCAGTTCGACGCGACCGCCCTGACCTCGGTGGCGACCAACGTCGATACCGCCAAGGAGCGGCTGGCATTCGCCGATCGCAACATCACCACGGCCCGCGACCTGGTATCCCGGCCGGCGACGGATCAGACCGCGTTGGTGGACGCCGTACGCTCGGCCGAGTCCGCGCTCGACCAGGCCCGCACCCTGCTCGACGCCGTGGACAGCGCCGCCTCCGACATCAACCGGGCCCTGGCCGGCCTGCCCGCGGCCATCACCGACATTCAGGCCGGAATCGACCAGGCGAATTCACTGCTGGCGCAACCGGGTACGCCGCAGGCGGACAGACTCGGCGCGGCCCGCGATGCGGCCAAGAAAGCTGCCGACAGTGCGACGGCCAACGGTAAGGCTGACCCACTGGGCACGTTCACGCGGTTGACCAAGGCCGACGCCGAACTCGATCAGCTGCTCGCCGGCGTTCACGAACAGCAGGAGGCCGCAGAACGGCTGGCCCGGGCGCTGGAGCAAGCCCTGTTCACCGCGCAGTCGCGGGTCAAGGCGGTGTCGGACTTCATCGAAACTCGACGCGGCAGCATCGGTCCGGAGGCCCGCACCCGGCTGGCCGAGGCACAACGGCAGCTTCAGGCCGCCGAATCCAAGCGGTCCGACAATCCGAATGAGGCGGTGGCGCACGCCAACGGAGCGTCGACCCTTGCGGCGCAGGCACAGGGCTTGGCCAACGACGACGTTCGCGCCGCGCAGCGGTCCTACACCTCGCAGTACGGAGGGGGCGGTGGGTCCGACATGGGTGCGGTGCTCGGCGGCATCCTCATCGGCAACATCCTGCGCGGCGGGGGCGGCGGTTTTGGTGGCGGCTTCGGCGGCGGGTACGGCAGCAGCTGGGGCGGTGGACGCGGCATGGGCCGCCCGACGTCGTACGGCGGATCGTCCCATTCGTCGGGCCGCAGCTACAGCGGTGGTGGCGGCCGGTTCTAGTCCCGCGAGCAGACGTGCCGGTACCTCGGAATGCGCGGAATCGGGTACCCGCGCGTCTGCTCGGCGTCAAGCGTCTTGACTGATGGCTTTCGTGACGCTCAGCCCAGGAACCGGTTGACGTCATGGGCGAAATCGGTGATGTGCTGGAACAGAAATCCATGTCCGGCATCACTGTAGAGCGACACCTTGGCATCGGGCAGCCGCTGCGACATCGCGTAGGTGGCATAGGAATTGATCATCACATCGTGCGCACCGTTGGCCACCAGCACCGGCAGCTTCAGCTCGGCCAGCCGGTCATAGTATCCGCCAAATGCGGCGATGGCGCCGAGCTGCGCGCGGTAGGTGCCCGGCTGGACCTCAGCATGCGAGTGCCCGAGCCGAGTGTCCAAACGCCGCAACGACGCCATACCCGCCGACCGGCCTTCGTCGGTCTCCGGGAAGAAGAGGTACAAGTAGTCCTCGTCATCGTTGACCTCGTGACCGAGGATTTCGCCGACCCGAGGCCCGGGCGCCGGCTGCTCGGGCACCCCGGCCGGGGTGCTGCCCGCAACGATCAAGCGGCGCACCAGCTCGGGGGCCCGCAATGCGATGCCCTGCGCGACAATTCCACCCAGCGACCAGCCGAGTACGTCGACCTGGGGCAGGCCCAGCGCACGGATGAACGCGATCCCGCCGTCGGCGAGGCCTTCGATGGTGGTGGGCGCGGGTCCACTGGATGCGCTGGTCCCCCGGTTGTCGAACACGATGACCTCGCGTTCCGCGGCGAGCTCATCGAGTAACTGCGGATCCCAGTGGTCGATCGTGCCGCGCAGCCTCATGCACAGCACGAGCGGAACCGTTCCGGGCTTACCGAAGCGGCGGTAGTGGAAGCGTTCCCCCTCAGGCCCATCGACGAAACGGTCGTCGGCCTGGTCGGACAGGTATGGCATGGTGGTTCCCTTCTGATTGGATCTCATTCGACGCTCACATCGGGCGGTCTGCTGCGGTATCCGTCGTCAGCTCTCAGCCCAGGGTGATGTCGGTGAGTTCGATGGACACCACGAGTTGTTCTGGGACCGGGTGGTTGTCGGCGTCGCGGACGTAGATCATCCGGGTGCGTGGGATCACCAGTCCGTCGATCTCATCGAAATCCGAGATGTAGTGCGCGCCTGGGGATCCCCCGGCAATGTCGACCTGGTAGTCGCGCCGCCGGATCAGCCCGTCGGCATCGACGTAGAGAATCTGGTGCGGGCTGTGAGTGGCGATCGTGTCGGGATAGTCCACGTGCAGAGTGCGCCAGCGCTGCCCGTCCTCGGTCCAGGGGTCGCCCTCCTCGGTACGCACTCCAGGGAAGGTGAGGTTGAACGGTTCTGCGGTGTAGGTCCACATGGCGTATCCGGTGAAGTACGCCAACTGCATTGTGGTCCAGGGTGTTTCCAGAGTGTGGCCGGCGAACGAAGCACGGGCATCGTCGAGCACCTCGACGACGTCACCTTCGGTCGTCTCGATGCCCACCCGCTGCGGAGTGTAGGCGGTCTTCAGATCAGTTGCGGTGAAAGGCCACAACGAGGTGCGCTGGTCTTTGATCCAGACAGTGATCTCACCTTCGTCGACGATGCCGGGGACCGCCTTGATATCCCAGATGGCGCCGCCGAACCGTTTGTGCGCGGTGACCGAGGTCAGTTCGCGCCAGCGGTCTACTCCGCCGTAGGTGTTCAGGACGGTGGTGAGCAGGTCGGTCATGGGTTCTCCTTAGCGGCCGAGAAATTGGCGGATGTGCTGACCGAACTCGACCGGGTACTGGCCGAGAAATCCGTGGCCGGCGTCGGGGTAGATGCGCAGTTGGGCGCCCCGGATCTTCTCGGCCAGCAGGTGGCTGTTCTTGGTGGACATCATGGTGTCGTTGTCACCATTGGCGACCAGCGTCGGTTGAGTGATCGCCGAAAGTCGTTCCAGTTTTGATGATTCCGGGATGCCCCAGGTCATCAAGGCCTGATACTGGGCGTCGCGACAGACCAGCGTCGTCTCGGCGTCACGGTCGGCGGTGCGCGCATGGGTGCGGGCCAGGTACTCCCAGCCGCGTTGGACGCTCTGGTCGGAGCCGGAGAAGAACAGTGCGATGAATCCCTCGGAGGTGATCTCGCCGGCGCAGGCGTATGTGTAGACGTCCTCGGACCAACGGTGCAGATCGGGGGCACCCTGCGGCGCAGTGCCGGCAAGCACCAGCCGGCGCGGCAACCGTGGACGCACCAGGGCGATCTCCTGGGCGATGTGGCCACCGAGCGAGAAGCCCAGCAGGTCCACCGTGGCGATGCCCAGGGCATCGATGAACTGCAGGGCGTCGCGCGCCATATCCGTGACGTTGTCAGGGGTGGTCCCGGTGGAGCCACCGACACCGCGCAGGTCGACGGTGATCACCTCACGGTCGGCCGCCAGAACATCGAGCAGTGCCGGGTCCCAGTAGTCGAGGTTGCCGCGGAAATGCTGGAGCAGTACCAATGGGGGCACCGTGGCTGATGGGTTACCGACGCGCCGGTAGGCGAACCGTTCGCCCGCCACGTCGACGGTGAGGTTGGGGGCGTACGTTGCCTCCACCTCGGTGATGGTGTCCGTCATGTCCTGTCTCCCTATCGCTTTGCTGGAATCAAGCGTGGCGTTCCATGGCCTGCCTGGGTATCCGTCAATTGACTACGCGCCCGCGTCGACGCGGTGGCTCATGGCGATGGTCGTTTGACGGATGGCCCGGCGGAAGCCGACGGGACACACTGTCTCCCATGCCGTATATCGAAGGCTCCGACGGGGCGCAGCTGTACTACAAAGACTGGGGCAGCGGGCCGGCGGTGGTCTTCAGTCACGGCTGGCCACTGAGTGCAGACGCCTGGGATGTCGAGCTGAAACTGCTCGCCGACAATGGTTTCCGTGCCATCGCGCACGACCGGCGGGGGCACGGTCGTTCCGAACAGACCTGGTCGGGCAACGATATGGACACCTATGCGGCGGATCTTGCGACGGTGGTGCACGCACTGGGGCTCTCCGACATCGTCGTGATCGGGCATTCCACCGGCGGCGGCGAAGTGGTCAGGTACGCGGCGCGTCACGGCACAGGCCGGGTGCGCAAGGTGATCACCGTCGGCGCGGTGCCGCCGGTGATGCTGGCCTCACCGCAGAACCCCGAAGGCACACCGCTCTCGGTGTTCGACGATATCCGGGCACAGGTGCTGGCCGACCGATCCCGGTATTGGCGGGAACTCGCGATGGCGTTCTACGGTTTCAACCGGGACGGTACCACCGCGTCACAGGGATTGATCGACCATTTCTGGCTGCAGGGCATGCAGGCGGGGCTGGCCTCGGCATACGACTGCGTGCAGGCGTTCTCGGAGACCGACCTGACCGGGGACCTTCGTGCCCTTGAGGTGCCGATCCTAATCGCGCACGGCGATGACGACCAGATCGTCCCCATCCATGACGCCGCATCGAAGGCGATCGAACTGGTGCGCTACGGCACATTGCGGGTGTATCCCGGTGCCTCCCACGGTATTCACGGTGACTATCAGCAGCAACTGGGTCGCGATCTGCTGGACTTCATCCGGAGCTGAGTCTGTCGATCAGGGTCACCTCCCCGGTGGGCACAGCGACGCCGTCCCGACGCCGGAACACAACCAGCGCGTGTTCCCCAGTGGCCTCCTCGATGAACCGGTAACCACTGCGTTTGGTGGTGACCCGATGCCTGTTACCCCACTGCCCCATCGCGGCGAGCACGGTTATCAGATCGTGTCCGGCGTCGGTGAGCACGTAACGGCTGCGGGTACGTTCGCCGGGCTCCCGGTAATCCTCGACGTCCAATATGCCGGCGTCCACCAGCTCGGCCAGTCGTGCGCTGAGCACATCGGAGGCCACGCCGAGCTGCTCCCGGAACTCGGAGAACCGGGACCGGCCCAGCAACGCCTCCCGGATGATCAGGATGGCCCACCGCTGCCCCAGCACCGCCATGGTGCGGGCGATCGGGCAGGCGTCGTCGGACCACGGGTCGGTGCGCATCCTCACAGCCTACCTGGGTTGGCAATACCAATTCAGCCTGCTAGCTTGGCGAAGGTGATAATCGGTCGATCAGCCGAGCTGGCCAGCGTCACCGAAACGCTCGCCGCCATCTCCACAGGCGGCGCAGCGCTCGTCGTCGACGGGGAAGCCGGTATCGGCAAGTCCACCCTGCTATCAGCCGCCGCGGACTGGGCCGTGGCCAACGGCTACAGCCGACTCGGCTGCTCGGGCCTGCAGAGCCAAACCGAGGTGGGCTTCGCCGGCATCCATGAACTCATCCACCCGGTGCTCGCCCACACCGCAGCACTGCCACCCCGCCAGCGCACGGCCCTGCTGACCGCCTTCGGACTGGCCGACGGCCCGACCCCGGACCGGCTGCTGGTCAGTCTCGCGGTGCTCGGACTGCTGGAGGAGGCCGCCAGCCGTCGCCGACTCGCCCTGATCATCGATGACGTCCAGTGGCTGGACCAGTCTTCACTGGAAGTCCTGGCGTTCGTGGCACGCCGGCTCAGTAACGCACCAGTGATGATGTTGTGCGCCGAACGCACCGGTCTCGACGGCGCCGCGCCGTATCTGGACGGCCTGCCACGAATGTCCTTGGGCCCGCTGGCTCCTGAACATGCCCGAGAACTGTTGAACACCACCACACAGCACGCGGATGCCCTCCTCCGGCAGCGGGTGCTCGAGCAGGCAGACGGCAACCCGCTGGCGGTGATCGAGCTTTCCAGTGCCCTCGGCGAGCGCGGCAACAGTGCCGTCTTCTCCGGCGAGCCGCTACCCACCACCCGGCGAGTCGAGCGAGCATTCCTGTCGCAGCTCAGCGGGCTGACCGACAACAGTCGACTACTGCTGCTCCTGATCTCTGCCAGTGATGGGCAGGTGCCCGACATCGACGCCGCAGCCGATCTTCTCGGCCTGGCACTCACCGACGAGTTGGCCCCGCTGGAACGGGCCGCCCTGATCACGGCGAGCGCCGGCCGGATCCACGTACGTCATCCGTTGATTCGGTCCACGGTCTACGGCGCCGCGCCACTGTCCATGAGGACCGTCGTGCATGGTGCGCTGGCTGATGCGACGGTCGACCCGGTCCGCGCCGCATGGCACCGTGCCGAGGCCACCTTCGGCACCGACGAGCGGGTGGCCACCGAGCTGGAAGGCGCCGCCCGCCAGGCCCTGGCCCGCGGCGCCGGCGCCGAATCCGCAGCCGCCCTGCGCCGGGCGGCCGTGCTGTCCCCCGATACCGCGGCCCGGGCGCGGCGTCTCACCCAGGCCGCCGAGATCGCCCGTAGCTTCGGGCTGACCGCCGAGGCCATCAGCATTCTCGGCGAGGCCGAGAACCTGGGCGACGAACATTGTAGTGCAGCACAATTGGCCATTATCCGGTTCGTGCTCAACGCCACTGCCGCGATAGCCGGTCAGTCAGCCGCCGAACTCCTCGCTCTGGCCGGGAAGTTCAACGACGACTCCGCTGCGCGACGCCAACTGCTGTGGGCCGCCGCGATCGAGTGCCGCATGCACGGCCTCGCCGAGGAACCGCACCGCGATATCGTTGCGGCGCTTCGACATCTCGATGACGGCGGTGACGATCCGATGGTGTGCACGGCACTGGCCCTGGTCGACGACACCGGCTCAGGTCATGGCCTGCGCGCACGCCTGCCTCAGATGATCGATGAGGTTGCCGACGACCCCCTGCTGTTGATGGCGCTGGGATTCGCGGCCGAGGCCGCCTCTGACCGCACACATGCGCTGCAGTGCTGGACCCGCGTGCAGACGAGGTCCAGGACCTCGGGATCGGCCGCCGATGAATGCGAGGGCCAACGCGGCACGGCGCAATTGTTGTTGCAGCAGGGCAAGATCCAGGCCGCGGGTATCGCCGCCGAGAACGCACTGCGGCTGGCCCAGGACATCAATCTGCCGATGACCGCCGCCTCGGCCGCAGCCACTCTCGCCCGAGTGCAGGTCTGGCAGGGCCGCTTCGAACAGGCCCACGCGACTCTCGGCGCGGCCCGCGGGCTGCTGGCACCGGACCCGGCGATCCTGTGGCACGACGACGCACAGTGGGCGGCCGGCCTGTTGGCGCTGTACACCGCCGACGCCGCCGAGGCACTCGAGCACCTGATGAAGATGACCCTGCACCGGACGTCGCGACGATGGGCCATCGCCGACCTCGCCGAGGCGGCGGCAGGTTGCGGCAGCGGCGCGCGGGTACGTCCGTTACTCGCCGACATCGCCGGGCAGGCCACGCAGCTGGCATCCGGCCTGGAGTCGATGCTGATACATCGCGCGCAGGCACTCCTGGCATCCACCGACACCGAAGCGCAGGAGCAATTCCTGGCAGCCCTGACCGCCGGTGCGGATGCCGATGCCGAATTAGAGTTGGCCCGAACGCATCTGGTGTACGGGCAATGGCTGCGCAGGCAGCGCCGGATCACCGAGGCACGTACTCATCTGTCATCGGCCCTGGCCGCATTCGACGCCGCCGGCGCGGCGCCGTTCGCCGAACGGGCCGCCGCCGAACTGCGCGCCGCGGGCGTCAACACCGCTGTCGGGACACCCCGCCAGGGACCGGTTTCCACCCTGACCTCCCAGGAACTTCAGATCGCCCAACTGGCCGCTGCCGGCCTGACCAACCGGGAGATCGCCGACCGCATGTACGTTTCACACCGCACCGTCGCGGCCCACCTCTACAAGATGTTCCCCAAGCTCGGGATCACCAACCGCAGTCAACTCCACACCGTGCTGAACGGACGGTAGTCAATTGACGGATACCTGTGGCGCACACCAACGGCGTGTGCTGAGTCCAACTCGAAGGAGATCGACATGACAGCAGCAGGGACCCCGGTGTCGGGCGCGACCGCCCTGGTGACCGGCGGGCAGCAAGGCCTGGGCAAGGCCATCGTCGCTGCACTGCTGGAAGCCGGTGCAGCCAAGGTCTATTCGACCAGCCGCCGCGGCGGAACCAGCGACGACCCACGGGTGGTCGTGGCGTCAGCCGACGTCACCGACACCGGGTCGGTGACGAAGCTGGCTCAGATCGCTGCCGACGCCACCATCGTGGTCAACAACGCCGGCACGCTCGGCGGCCAATCCCTGGTGCGCGACGATCTCGACGACATCCGCGCGGTTCTGGAAACCAACTTCTTCGGCGCGATCCGGGTGACCCAGGCCTTTGCACCGCTGCTCGCCGGCAAGGGCGGCACCATCGTCAACATCGCCTCGGTGCTGTCCTGGCTGCCGGGTTACGGCTCCTACGGTGTCTCCAAAGCCGCACTCTGGTCGGCGACCAACTCGCTGCGCCAGGAACTGAAGGAGCAGGGCACCAATGTCATCGGCGCCTACCTCGGCTACACCGACACCGACATGATCGCCGATCTCGATGTCCCCAAGAACTCCCCGGCCGACGTGGCCCGCCAGATCGTCGACGGAATCATCTCCGGCGCACCGGAAGTCCTGGCCGATGACCTCACCCGCCAGGTACACGCACCCCTGTTCCCGGTGGCCTGAATGTCCACCTACCGCGCCTATCAGGTAACCGGCCAACGGCAGTTCGCACTCGTCGACCGCGAGGTCGTCCCACCCGCACCGGGTCACGTCCGGATCCGGGTGCACAGCTGCGGTGTCTGCCACAGTGATGTGCTGGCCGTCGAAGGCCAGCGCACCGACCCGCAGCAACCGGTGGTGCCCGGTCACGAGATCGTCGGCGTCATCGATGCCGTCGGCGACGGCGTACACACCTGGGCGCCCGGCGACCGGGTGGGTCTGGGATTCCTCGGCGGGCAATGCAATGAGTGCGTGTTCTGCCGCCGCGGGGATTTCGTCAACTGCACCGATCAGCCGACACCGGGCACCAGCGAGGACGGCGGGTATGCCGAGGTCGTGTATGCCCGTTCCACCGGGTTGGTCCGGGTACCCGATGCTTTCGACGCGTCGGTGGCCGCACCCCTGCTGTGTGCGGGAATCACCACGTTCAACGCCCTGCGCAATGCACCGGCCGCTCCGGGCGCGCTGGTCGGGATCCAGGGCCTCGGCGGGTTGGGGCATCTCGGTGTGCAGTACGCCCGCGCACTGGGATTCCGGGTCGCCGCGATCGCCCGTGGACCCGAAAAGGCCGAACTGGCACGGAAACTCGGGGCGGATATCTACATCGACAGTGCCGCTGAGGATCCCGGCGCCACGCTGACCGCACTCGGCGGGGCCGCCGCGATCGTGGCCACCGCGGCCAGCGGTTCCTCGATGAGCCCACTGGTGGCCGGGCTGGCTCCGCGCGGGCAACTCGTCGTCGTCGGCGCCGCACCGGATCCCATCGAGGTCAGCACATCGGAGCTGATCTTCGGCGGCCGCAGCATCGTGGGCAGCCTCACCGGGTCCGCCGCAGAGAACGAGGACAACCTGGCGTTCAGCGTAGCCAACGGTATTGCACCGATGATCGAGCCGGTCCCGTTCGAGGACGCGCCGAAAGCGTACGAGCGCATGATGTCCGGCAAGGCCCGGTTCCGGGTGGTCCTGGAGATCGCGCGGTGAGCACCGTCGTCGAGCACCCGAATCGGAGGCTGCTGATCAGCCTGCCCGGGGGCTACGACGATGCCCGCATCCGGTACGAGACACTGGTTCCCGCAGTCGATTTCGCGGCCTTCGCCACGGCTTCCAAGTGGGAGGACGTGGTGGCCGAGATAAAAAGGCAAGCGCCACACGGCTTTCTGCGGTACTTCAGCAGCGACGTCGCGCCGGCCATGCGCGGATCGGCTTCGGTCTGGCCGTGCAGCGAGTATCTGGTGGGCAATCACACGATTGCCGAGCGGATGTACCGGCACGACCCGGGTGTCATGCTGCACGCGCCGCTGCGCACGCTGATCTACGACGCGGGGCAGGGCACGGTACTGGCCGTCGACCAGCCCAGCCTGTTGTTCGCCAGCTACGGCAGACCCGAGATCACGGCCGTCGGTGTGGAACTCGACGGTCTGCTGGCAGTGCTGGTGGAATTGCTCGGCGCAGAGGTGCCCGCGGCGTTGCGCTAGGAGGCCCCGCGCTGTGGATGCCGCCCCGTGTACGCGACAAGTCTGTCCAGTGCTGCCGCATCGGTGGTGACGGGCACAGGTTCGTCGAACCCGGCGGTGCGGCGACTGTCGGGGGTGATGATCTGACGGGCCAGGCCCAGCACGAAATCGGCATGCGCGGCGGTGATGGGCAGTGGGTGGTGCAACGCCTGAGCGAAGTCCCATCCGTGCACTACGAGCTCGATCGAAAGCACACCCAGCGCCAGGCGGCCCGCCGTGACATGGCCGGCGAAGACCACGTCACCGTCGGTACCCCGACGCCGCCAGGCCTCGATCGCGGTTTCGGCCGCGTGTGCGACCCGAACGCCGATCGGCCGAGCATGCGGCGCTGGGAAGTCGGCGCCCGCCGAATCACCCAACATCGTCACGGTTCCGACCAGATGATCGGCGAGGCCGGCCACATCGAAACCCGCACACGGAGTCGGCAGGTGCAGCATGTCACCTGTGATGGTGCCAAGTACCGGAACCAGTGCCGCCAACGCCACCTCGGCGCTCGATAGTTCGTCCACGTCAAGGAATTCTCGTACCTCCGGGTCCTTCCAGGTATAGGTCACATGACTGCAACGCGCAGGCCGAAGCATGCCTCTTCCTGCTGGGATCGGTGACGGCGGCGCCGAAGTCGACGTCCGCCGAACAACCGTCAATGTGCCCATACCGCGTCCGTCAGACATCTGGTGACGTGGTGGCGTGGACCTTCAATCAACCGAGAGGCACTGAAACGATGTCTGCTACATACCGTTCTGTTGAGGTCACCGAACCCAGCGGCGCTCTCCATCTCGTCGATCGGCCGGTGCTGGAGCCAGGACGTGGCGAGGTACGGGTGCGGGTGGAGGCATGCGGAGTATGCCATTCGGATTCGCAGATCAGTGCGGGACACCTGCCCGGCACGGTCTTCCCGGTGACACCCGGTCACGAGGTCGCCGGTCACATCGACGCTGTCGGACCGGGAGTCGACGACTGGCAGCTGGGTGACCGCGTCGCCATCGGATGGTTCGGATTCTACTGCGGATCCTGCTATCGCTGCCGGCGCGGCGATTTCGTGCACTGCTCACGGTCCAAGGTCACCGGGGCGGCATTCCCCGGCGGTTACGCCGAGATGCTCGTCGTACACGAGTCGGGCCTGGCGCGAATTCCCGATGTTCTCACCGCTGTTGAAGCCGCACCGTTGGCGTGCGCCGGGGTGACGATGTTCAACTCACTGCGGCACACGGGTGCGAAGCCCGGCGACCTGGTGGCGGTCCTGGGCATCGGCGGGCTGGGGCACCTCGGTGTGCAGTTCGCGGCCCGGATGGGATTCGAAACTGTCGCCATCGCCCGCGGTGCCGAAAAGGCATCCATGGCACACCAACTCGGTGCACATCACTACATCGACGCCACCGAAGCCGATGTAGCAGCAGAGCTGCGCAAGCTCGGCGGCGCCCGGGTCGTCGCCGCCACCGCCACCAATCGGGCGGCGATCAACGCCACGGTCGATGGTCTGGCCCCGCATGGGGAGCTGCTGACGCTGGCCGTGCTGGACGAGGCGCTCGATGTCACACCGCTGCAACTGATCAACAGTTCAGGGACCGTGCACGGACACCCCGCAGGTGTCGCGGCCGACACCGAAGACACCCTCGAATTCGCTGCCCTGCACGGGATCCGGCCCTGGGTCGAGCCGACTCCGTTGCAGGACGCCGCCGCCGGATATGACCGGATGATGCGCAACCAGGCACGGTTCCGGGTCGTGCTCACGATGGCGGACTCTGCGAATGCTAGGCGAGCATCCCCAGAAGTTGATTGAAGCACTCCGCCATCGAAGGGTGCGTGTAGATCTCGTCACGCAGCGCGCCGGCCGTGATGCCATGCCGCATCGCCAGCGCGACCAGATTGATGATCTCCTGGGCATCGTGGCACAGCAGCGCGGCACCCAGGATCTGGTCGGTGGCGGCATCGACCACCACCTTCATCATTCCGGCCGTCTGGCCGACGATCCGGGCCCGGGCCACGGTGGCCAGGTCGACCACAGGGCTCGCGGCGACCCGGATGTCGTAACCCGCTGCCCGGGCCTGGGATTCGGTCAGACCGACCCGGCCCAGCGGTGGCGTGAGAAAGAGGCAGTTGGGTACCGCCACCCGCTGTGAGGCGTTCCGGGGCGCGGCGGCACCGGTGAGCTGATCGAGAACGATGCGATAGTCGTCGAGGGAAATGTAGGTGAACTGCGGCCCACCGTTGACGTCACCGACAGCGAAAATGTGCGGCGCACTGGTGCGACGGTGTTCGTCGACCACGACAGCTCCGGTGTCGGCAACCTCGACCCCGGCCCGGTCGAGCCCCAATTCGGCGGTGTTGGGTTTGCGGCCGAGCGCAACGAGGACGTTGTCCGCGTCGACCGTGGTGGAGCGGCCGTCGATCACATACTCCACTCGTGCCGCCGGCGGACCACCAGGGCGCATGATCGTCTGTATCCCAACCACACTCGCGCCCGCAACGATGTCAACCCCGCGCTCGCCCAGCACTGCACGGGCTGAGCCGGCGACATCGGAGTCCTCGTTCGTAAGCACCGCTGGACGTTTCTCCAGCACAGTGACAGCGCTACCGAACCCGGCGTACATCGATGCGAACTCCAGGCCGATGTAGCCGCCGCCCAGCACCACCAACCGGTCCGGTCGCGCGGCTAGCCGCAGCAGTTGCGCGCTGGTGACCGCCACCGGACAGTCGTTCAGCCCCGGTAGGTCTGGAATCACTGGCGTCGACCCGGTACCAATGACGATCTTCTGGGCGGTAACCACCACGGGTCCGGTGTCGGTGGTGACAACGACGCTGTGGGCGTCGACGAAGCGCGCCCTGCCGGTCAGCACCGTCACTGTACGCACGAGGGAGGCCAGGTTTACCGCGCGCAACCCCGCGGTCAGGCGCTCCACCGACGCGACCCCGTCGGCATAGGCTGAGGCGCCGGATACGCCGGGCACACGCTGCTCGCCGTGATACACCATCGACTTGGTCGGGATGCACCCCGTGTTGATGCAGGTGCCGCCGTACATCGCGGCCGACTCCTCGACCAGGACCACGTGCTGGCCGTGTTTGCCCATATCGGCGGCCAGGGTTTTGCCGCCCTTGCCGAAGCCGATGACCAGAAGGTCGGCATCGATACGTTTCTGTGCTGAACTCGGTTCCATGCCGAAGATGTTGGCCCAGGTGCAGTGCGATCAGGTATCCGTACGATGACTTATTCCGCGACATGCACAGGCGCCGCAACTCCCGACCCACCGTTGCATTAGTCGCGCGAGCAGACGCAAATGTTCCCTCCGAAGCCACTTTTCGGACACATTTGTGTCTGCTCGCGAAGGGAACTAGGCGCCCTTGAGCCGCACCGCCAGGTAGTCCGACACCTTGTCCAGGGCGATGCGCTCCTGGGTCATGGCGTCACGCTCGCGGATGGTGACCGCGTTGTCCTCCAGGGTGTCGAAATCGACTGTCACGCAATACGGTGTGCCGATCTCGTCCTGGCGGCGGTAACGCCGGCCGATCGCGCCGGCGTCGTCGAACTCGACGTTCCAGTTCTTGCGCAGCTCGGCCGCCAGGTCGCGGGCCTTGGGTGACAGATCGGCATTGCGCGACAACGGCAGCACCGCGGCCTTGACCGGGGCCAGGCGCGGGTCGAGCTTGAGCACGGTGCGCTTGTCCACGCCGCCCTTGGCGTTGGGGGCTTCGTCCTCGGTGTAGGAGTCGACCAAAAACGCCATCAGCGAGCGGGTCAGACCGGCTGCGGGCTCGATCACGTACGGCACGTAGCGGGTGTCGGCACCCTGATCGTAGAAGGACAGGTCGACACCGGAATGCTTTGCGTGCGTGGACAAGTCGAAGTTGGTGCGGTTGGCGACGCCTTCGAGCTCACCCCACGGGTTGCCGGCGAAGCCGAACTTGTACTCGATGTCGACGGTGCCGTCGGAGTAGTGCGACAACTTCTCCTTCGGGTGGTCGTACAGCCGCAGGTTGTCCCGGTTGATGCCGAGGTCGACGTACCACTGCAGCCGCGTCTCGATCCAGTACTTGTGCCACTCGCCCGCGGTCGAGGGCTCGACGAAGAACTCCATCTCCATCTGCTCGAACTCGCGGGTGCGGAAGATGAAGTTGCCCGGCGTGATCTCGTTGCGGAAGCTCTTGCCGATCTGGCCGATGCCGAACGGCGGCTTCTTGCGCGCGGTGGTGACCACGTTGGCGAAGTTGACGAAGATGCCCTGGGCGGTCTCCGGGCGCAGGTAGTGCAGACCTTCCTCCGACTCGATCGGGCCGAGGTAGGTCTTGAGCATCATGTTGAAGTCACGCGGCTCGGTCCATTGCCCCTTGGTGCCGCAGTCGGGGCAGACGATCTCGTCCATGGGGACAGAGTCGGGATCGACTTCAACCCCATCCTTGGCCGCTTTCTTGGCCGCATAGCCTTCCTGCATGTGGTCCTGACGATGCCGCTTGTGGCAGTTCAGGCACTCCACCAGCGGATCGTTGAAGACCTCGACGTGGCCGGAGGCGACCCACACCTGGCGCGGCAGGATGATCGCGCTGTCCAGGCCGACGACGTCGTCGCGACCGGTGACCATGGACTTCCACCACTGGCGCTTGATGTTCTCCTTGAGCTCGACGCCGAGGGGCCCGTAGTCCCATGCGGATTTGGTGCCGCCGTAGATTTCTCCGGACTGATAGACCAGGCCGCGGCGTTTCGCCAGGTTCGCAACGGTGTCGATGATGGATGCCACGGTGCATCAGAGTAGCGACCAGCTCGCCGCGGGCGATAATCCGGCGCGACCGCGGGAACGGTTGACATGCAATATCGCGCATGTATTCTGACCCGTAATGGAAACGATTTCCAATATCACGGTAAGTCAACACGACGACGCACGCGAGCACAGCGCTGCCCCGGCGTCGGAAATGCCGTCGCGTGAGGTGCTGGACACCGCGGGCGAACTGCTGCGTGCGCTGGCCGCCCCACTGCGGATTGCCATCGTCCTGCAGCTGCAACAGTCCCAACGCTGCGTGCACGAGCTGGTCGACGCACTCGCCGTGCCGCAGCCGCTGGTGAGCCAACACCTGCGAATTCTCAAACAGGCCGGGGTGGTCGCCAGCGAACGCGCGGGACGCGAGGTGCTCTACCGCCTCGTCGATCATCACCTGGCCCACATCGTCGCCGACGCGGTCGCCCACGCCAGCGAGGAAGACCGGTGACGGGCGCGGTCCGATCCACCCGCCAACGTGCGGCCATCGCCGACCTGCTGAATGAGACCGAAGGATTCCGCTCAGCTCAGGAACTGCACGACGAGCTGCGCCGCCGCGGCCAGGGCATCGGCCTGACCACGGTGTACCGCACCCTGCAGGCCATGGCCACCAGCGGCAGCGTCGACACATTGCGCACCGACACGGGTGAATCGGTCTACCGACGGTGCTCGGAGGACCATCACCACCATCTGGTGTGCCGGGCCTGTGGTGCGACCGTCGAGATCACCGGCGGCCAGGTCGAGACCTGGGCCTCCGACGTGGCGCGCGAACACGGCTTCTCCGACGTCAGCCACACCATCGAGATCTTCGGGACGTGCGGCGAGTGCAACGACGGGGTCAACTGACCCGATCGCGCGCCAACGCGAGCACGGTGTCGCGGGTCAGTGGCGCGAGTTCGACGTCGCCGGGCGCAGCGAGGTCGATCCACATCATCTCGGCGATCTCGGCCTGCGGCTGCGGCTCACCGTCCACCCTCACCAGATAGAGCCAGGCATCGACGGAGTGGCCGGGTTCATTGGCCGCCGGCGCACTGTGGCGGCCGAGCACCTCGGCTTCGGACAGCGCGAACCCGACCCCGAGTTCCTCACGAACCTCGCGGGCCAGCGCCTCGATGGGCTGCTCCCCCGGCTCGATCTTTCCGCCCGGTTGCATGAACGCCGTCGTGCCGCGCTTGCGGACCAGGAGCAAGCGATCGTGCTCATCGAGCACAACGGCGGCGACGATCCGGATGACACGTGTGGTCACGACATCAGGTCCCGGCGCACATCGGCACCGGTGGCCAGCACCATGAGGATCAGCGTGCGCAGGGCGTCGTCGGTCAGCCCGGCGGCGGGAAAGTTGTAGCGCAGCATCACGTCGGCGACCTTCTTGGCCGGGCGTTTACGCGCGGCGCCTTTGGGTGTCGCGCCGTTGGTGGGTACCTCGACCAACTTTTCCACCAGCACCACCGTGCCCAGCATGGTCTTGCTCGCATGGTCGGAAACCCGGTCGCGAATCTTGTTGTTCAGCGGCAGATCCCAGGCCAGCGGCTGCGTCAGCGACACCATCTCCAGGTCCTCGGCGATGGCCACCACCCGCACCGAGGCCACGGAACCGTCGACCGTCACGGTCAGCGCGTCGTCCTCCTCTTCGACGACGGACATCACCTCGCCGAGCACCGAGGACAACCGCTGTAGAAGGTTGGGCATGTCAGGCCCTACCGAAGCGACGGTTGCGGTTCACGTATTCCTCGCAGGCCGCCCACAGATCGCGCCGGTCGTAATCCGGCCAGAGTTTGTCCTGGAACACGAACTCGGCGTAAGCCGACTGCCACAGCAGGAAGTTGCTGGCCCGCTGCTCCCCCGATGTTCGGATGAACAGGTCCACGTCGGGGATGTCGGGGCGGTGCAGATGCTTGGCGAAGGACGCCTCACTGATGCGGTTCGGCTTGATCTTGCCCTCGACCGCTTCGGCGGCCAGTGCCTGCGCCGCCTCGACGAGTTCGGTACGGCCGCCGTAGTTGACGCAGTAGTTGACGGTGATGACGTCGTTGCCGACGGTCATCTGCTCGGCGATGTCGAACTCCTTGATGACGCTGCGCCACATCTTGGGCCGTGACCCGACCCATCGCATGTTCACGCCCATGGCGTTCAGATTCTCCCGCCGGCGGCGCACCACCTCGCGGTTGAACCCCATCAGGAACCGGACTTCCTCGGTGCTGCGCTTCCAGTTCTCGGTGGAGAACGCGTAGACGCTCAGGTGCTTGATTCCCAGTTCGATGGCACCGCAGGTGATGTCGATCAACACCGCCTCGCCCATCTTGTGTCCCTCGGTGCGGCCCAGGCCGCGCTGGGTGGCCCAGCGGCCGTTGCCGTCCATCACCACGGCGACGTGATTGGGGACCTGATCGGCCGGGATCCGCGGCGCGACGGCCTTGGAAGTGTGCTGCGGCGGGCGGGCGAAGCGGCCGTTGGTACCGGCCGGGATCTCCGGGAAGACGACGGGCCAGGTCGAGGTGTCCGGGAAGACCGGGTAGTCCTCAGGCGCCGGGGGCAGCTGTGGGTAGGTCGACTTGCCCCGCTTCCCGTCCTTCGTCAATGCCATGGTCCATATCCTGCCTGACCAGCGTCGCGCGCTGTTCGGCGACTGTCCGATCGATCCGGTACACCCGCTCGACCAGAGGCAATGTCCGCAGCTGACGCTCCAGGTGCCATTGCAGATGTGCCGCGATCAGCCCACTGGCCTGGCTGCGATGCCCCGATGAGGATGCCTCGGCGTACTCCCAGTCACCCTCGTGCAGCGCCGACATCAGCTCCAGAACAGGCTGCGGCGGGGTGCTGGATCCGCTGGGCCGACAGTGCACGCACACACTGCCGCCTGCGGCGACGTGGAATGCCCGGTGCGGACCCGGCGAGGCGCAGCGGGCGCACTCGGTCAGCGCCGGCGCCCACCCGGCGATCGTCATCGCCCGCAACAGATAGGAATCCAGCACCAGTTCTCGGGCCCGGCGGCCGTCGGCGACAGCCCGCAAAGCGGCCACCGTGAGCCTGTGCAGGTCGGGCATCGGTGCGTGCTCCTCGCCGGCCAGGCGCTCGGCCGTCTCCAACATCGCGCACGCGCTGGTGTAGCGGCCGTAGTCACTGACGATGTCGGCGGCGAACGCGTCGATGGCCTGAACCTGGGTGACGATGTCGAGGTTGCGCCCCGGATGCAGCTGCACGTCGATGTGGGCAAACGGTTCCAGCCGTGCACCGAACTTGCTGCGGGTACGCCGAACCCCCTTGGCCACCGCGCGCACCAAACCATGGTCGCGGGTGAGCAGGGTGACAATCCGGTCGGCCTCGCCGAGCTTGTGCTGGCGCAGCACCACCGCCCGGTCCCGGTACAGCCGCATCGTGACAGTGTCGCACCATGGCGTGACAGGTTCCGTTATGCACCGCCGATATCCTCGAAAGTGATGGCCAAATCCGCGACTTCCGACTCGACATCGCCCCCGTTCCCCACCCTGACCAACCAGCTTTACCAACTTGCCAGCGGCGCAGTCACTTCTGACGAACTGGTACGCCGGTCCCTGCACGCCATCACCGCGAGCCAGTCCACCCTCAACGCCTTCCGCGTCGTACTCACCGAGCAGGCACTGGCCGACGCCGCGAAGGCCGACACGGCTCGCGCAGCCGGCAAACAGCTCCCACTGTTGGGAATTCCGATCGCGGTCAAGGACGACGTCGACATCGCCGGGGTACCCACCCGATTCGGAATCGACGGCGACGTACGCGTCGCCACCGCCGACGCGGAGGTGGTGCGTCGACTACGGGCCGCCGGCGCGGTGATCGTCGGCAAAACCAACACCTGCGAACTCGGACAGTGGCCGTTCACCGGAGGGCCGGGCTTCGGACACACCCGCAACCCGTGGTCGCGCAAGCACAGCCCGGGCGGATCCTCCGGCGGCAGCGCCGCCGCCGTGGCCGCGGGCCTGGTGACCGCGGCCATCGGATCCGACGGCGCGGGCAGTGTCCGCATCCCCGCGGCGTGGACGCATCTGGTCGGCATCAAGCCGCAGCGCGGACGCATCTCCACCTGGCCGCTGCCCGAGGCGTTCAACGGCATCACCGTCAACGGTGTGCTGGCCCGCACCGTCACCGACGCGGCCCTGGTACTCGACGCCGCATCCGGCAACACCGAAGGCGACCTGCACCGCCCGGCACCGATCCAAGCCGCCGAGTACGTCGGCCGCGCCCCGGGACCGTTGCGGGTGGCCATGTCGACGAAGTTCCCGTTCACCGGTTTCCCGGCCAAACTGCACCCCGAGATCCGTGACGCGCTGCAGACCATCGCCGATCAGCTCGGGCATCTGGGCCACACGGTGGTGGCCAAGGATCCCAACTACAGCCTGCGGATGTCGTGGGACTTTCTGGCCCGCTCCACCGCGGGCCTGCTGGACTGGGCCGACCGGCTCGGCGATGTGCCCTTCGACGAACGCACCATGGCCAACATGAGAATCGGCCGGCTGCTGTCACAGGACGTGCTTCGCAAGGCCCGTGCGCACGAGGCCGCCGTACAGCGCCGCATGTCCTGGATTTTCAATCTCGTCGACGTCATCGTCGCCCCCACCACAGCCCAACCTCCGCCGCTCACACACGAATTCGATCGGCGCGGGTGGTCGGCCACCGAACGCAGCTCGATCGCCGCGTGCCCGGTGACGTGGCCGTGGAACCTGCTGGGGTGGCCGGCGATCAATGTGCCGGCAGGCTTCACCTCCGACGGGCTGCCGATCGGCGTTCAGCTGATGGGCCCCGCCGACAGTGAGCCGCTGCTGATCTCGCTGGCCGCCGAGTTGGAGGCGATCACCGGTTGGGCCGCCAAGCAGCCCGAGGTCTGGTGGACCGCCCCGTCGCAGACCGACGCATCCCAGGCGGCAGCCGCGATCAACGCGCTGGACCGGAAGGCAGGCTAGAAGCCGAGGCGGCCCAAGGAAATTGCCGATCCGACTCCAGTTGTCGGCCCGTTAAGATTTTGCGGGCGATCGAATCTGCGCAAAGGGGATGCCGCACATGAGCTATCAGGATCCGTATGGTCGGCAGCAACCTCCCCCACACCCGTCCGTAGCGCCGCCTCCGCCAGGACGCGGTTATCCACCGATCGGTGGCTACCCGCCCGCGCAGCCTTACGCCGCACCGCGGCAACCTCTGCACTACGCTCCACCCACCCCGCCGCAACCGGCCGGCGAGCGGAACGACGGCAACTCGTGGGGTTGGCAGATTACGGAGGCCCTGTTGGATCTCGCCAGCGGCTCATCGTCACACGGCCTGGGCAACAGCTCACGGGACCGCGTCAAGACAGTCCTGGTGATATTCGGCATAGCGATTGCCGGAATCGCACTGCTGGTCACGGTTGCTGTGTTGATGAGCAAGTAGCGCTAACTCTCGGCGTCCGTCAGAACCCGAGGCGGCCCAGCTGCTTGGGATCACGCTGCCAGTTCTTGGCGATCTTGACCCGCAGCTCGAGATAAACCTTTGTGCCGAGCAGCTTTTCGATCTGGGTGCGGGCGGCGGTGCCCACCTCGCGCAGCCGCGCGCCGCCCTTGCCGATCACGATGCCCTTCTGGCTGTCGCGCTCGACGTAGAGGATGGCGTGCACGTCGATGAGGGGGTTGTCGGCGTCGCGCCCCGGCCGTTCCTCGACCTCTTCGATGACCACCGCCAGTGAGTGCGGCAGCTCGTCGCGCACACCTTCCAGGGCGGCCTCGCGGATGAGCTCGGCCATCAGCACTTCCTCGGGCTCGTCGGTCAGCTCACCGTCGGGGTAATACGCCGGCCCCTCAGGCAGTTTCGAGACCAGGACATCGGTGAGCACGTCGAGTTGTTCGTTGGCCGTGGCCGAGACCGGCACGATCTCGGCATCGGGTCCGAGCAGTTCGCTGACGGCCATCAGTTGCTCGGCGACCCTGTCCTTGGGCACCTTGTCGATCTTGGTGACGACGGCGATCAGCGTGGTTCTGGGCGCCACCGCACGGATCTGCTGATAGATCCAGCGATCACCGGGACCGATGCGCTCATCGGCGGGGATGCACAGCCCGATCACGTCCACCTCGGAATAGGTGTCCTTGACCAGGTCGTTGAGCCGCTGCCCCAGCAGGGTGCGGGGGCGGTGCAGACCGGGTGTGTCGACCAGGATGATCTGGAAGTCCTCGCGGTGCACGATGCCGCGGATGGTGTGCCGCGTGGTCTGCGGGCGGTTCGAGGTGATCGCCACCTTCTGGCCCACCAGAGCGTTGGTCAGCGTCGACTTGCCGGTGTTGGGCCTGCCGACGAAACACACGAAGCCGGAACGGAACTCACTCATCGGTTCTCCTCGAGCGTGCATACAGATCGCGAAATCCGCTGAATCGACGATCTCAGCGCACACTCGACGGTCATGACGGATTTCCTGCGCGGTCTGTGACGATCACCGCGGCATCGGCAGACAATTCGCGCACCGCCGCGACGCCTGCGTCGTCGGCGGCACCGCCGACCAGCACTGCGGCCTCGAGCCCGGTGGCACCACTGGACACCGCGGCGGCCACCGCCGCCTGCAGCGCGGTCAGCTGCAGCGCCGCCAGCTTCACCGGAGCGCCGGCGTAGGTGCGTCCGTCCTGGTCTCGCACCGCCGCACCCGAGGACGCCTCGGCCCGGCCCATCGCGCCGCGCGCCAGCACCACGAGCTTGTTGTCTTCCGCGTCGAGTTCAGTCATCGGTTTCTCGGCTCTCCTGTTTCTCGGATTCAGCAGGGCTGACCAGAACTGTGCCGATCCGCACCCGTCCACGGTGGTCCGACCCGCCCTCGGCGCGCAGCCTCAGGCCGTCCCACATCACCTCGGCGCCGGGCAACGGCACCCGGCCCAATTCGAATGCCACCAGACCGCCGACGGTGTCAACGTCGAGATCCTCGTCGAACTCCATTTCGTAGAGTTCGCAGAGATCTTCGATGGGCAGCCGTGCCGACACGCGGTACTCCCGATCACCGAGATCTTCGACCGGGGCCACCTCATCGGTGTCGTACTCGTCGGCGATCTCGCCGACGATCTCCTCAAGAACGTCCTCGATGGTGACCAGGCCGGCGATCGCACCGTATTCGTCGACGAGCAGTGCCATGTGGTTGCGGTCGCGCTGCATCTCGTTGAGCAGTTCATCGAGCGGCTTGGAGTCGGGCACGAACACGGCCGGACGCATCACCTGCGCCACGTTGGTGTCGCGGCCACCGTTGGTCGAGTAATAGGTCTGCTGGACAAGATCTTTCAGGTAGACCACGCCGACGACGTCATCGACGTTCTCGCCGATCACCGGGATGCGGGAATGCCCGCTGCGCACCGCAAGTGATGTCGCTTGACCTGCTGACTTGTCACTTTCGATCCACACCATCTCGGTGCGCGGCACCATGACTTCACGGGCCGGGGTGTCGCCGAGCTCGAAAACGGACTGGATCATCCGGCGTTCCTCGTCAGCCACCACACCGCGCTGCTGGGCCAGGTCGACGACCTCACGCAGCTCGATCTCGGAGGAGAAGGGACCGTTGCGGAAGCCGCGTCCTGGAGTCAGTGCGTTACCGATCAGCACCAGTAGCCGGCTGATCGGCGTGAGCAGCACTGAAATGGCTTGCAGCGGCAGTGCGCAGATCAGCGCGATGGAGTAGGCGTTCTGCCTGCCGACCGTGCGCGGGCCGACGCCGATGGCCACGAAGCTCGTCACCACCATGATCGCGGCCGAGGCCACCAGGCCCCAGCTGACACCGAGATGCCCGTCCAAGAACGACACGAGCAACACGGTGGCGCTGATCTCGCACGTGATGCGCAGCAGCACAACAAGATTGATGTAGCGCGGGCGTTCTTCGACTACCCGGCCCAGCCGGGCGGCGCCCGGGCGCTCGTCGCGGACGAGTTCCTCGATCCGTGCGATCGAGACGGTGGACAGCGCGGCGTCAATGGCTGCGAACAGACCACCGAACCCGACCAGCACCACGGCGCCGAGCAGCGGGAGCAAGCCGGTCACGGTTGATCGAAGTATCGGGACTTGTCCAGCAGCCGCTGATCCTTCTCGCTCTGCCGGTCGGCGTGATACGACTCGACCTGATCAGCCACCCATTCCTCGAGGAGTTGACGCTGCAGGGCGAACATCTCTTTTTCCTCGTCCGGCTCGGCGTGGTCGTAGCCGAGCAGATGCAGCACGCCGTGCACGGTCAGCAGGGCCAGCTCCTGACCGAGCGAGTGGCCGGCCTTGGCCGCCTGCTGTTCGGCGAACTCGGGGCACAAGACGATGTCGCCGAGCATGGACGGGCCCGGCTCAGGTGAGTCCGGCCGTCCCCCGGGTTCCAGTTCGTCCATCGGGAAACTCATCACGTCAGTGGGCCCGGGCAGGTCCATCCACCGCATGTGCAGATCGGCCATGGCGGCGCTGTCGACCAGCACCATCGACAGTTCAGCTGCCGGGTTCACGTCCATCTTGGCGATGACGAAACGCGCGACGCTGATCAGCTCATCCTCGGAGACATCGATGCCCGACTCGTTGGATACCTCGACGCTCATGCGGTTCCCTCGCAGGCTCGGGTCCCGCATGCCATCCGTTGATTCACTCCGCAAGCGTCGCTCATCGACGGGGCCGCCCGTTCGACGACCGGCGTTGGGAACGGTTGAGCAATGCCGGCTCCTCATGTCGGGCATAGGCGTCGACGATCTCGGACACCAGGCGGTGACGCACCACGTCGGCACTGGTGAGTTCCGCGAAGTGGATGTCGTCGATACCGTCGAGGATGTTCATCGCCGCCCGAAGGCCCGAGGTGTTCCCGCCGGGCAGGTCCACCTGCGTAATATCACCGGTGACAACGACTTTGGACCCGAACCCCAGACGGGTCAAGAACATCTTCATCTGCTCGGCAGTAGTGTTCTGCGCCTCGTCGAGGATGATGAATGCGTCATTGAGAGTGTTGTGCGTCAGGAGGAAATCCTCGGTGACATACAAGGAGTCCTCTGCGGCGACACTGATGCACACGGCCTCCGTGGTGCCCACGGGTTCGATGCGGTCCACGTATCGCATCGGACGGCCCCCACCTGTCGCGGCGTACTTCTCCGCCTTGCGCGCGAGCCGGAATGGGATAACGCCCTCGGGCAACCGGATGTCGAGAATGTTCGCGTCGTACCGATGGTGGACCTCTCGGCCACGAGCTAGGCCCGGTTTTCGGCCGGCAGCGTCCCGCGTCCGCAGATAAATGACACCGCCCAACGACTCGACGAGGAAGATCACGTTGTCGCACAACCGATCAGACACAGTCGTGTACTGGATCCGGCAGGTGCGGCCATCCTGGGTTACGGGCCCGCCATCGGAATCGAGAAGTCCCTGCAGCACCGCCAAACGCACATCCGCCGAATTGAACAGATAGTCCTCGGGTACAAACTTCGCTTCGGATTTCTTGCCGGACAGGCCGAGTCGACGCATCACCCCGGTCACCGGATTCTCGATCGTGATGACCTCACCGGGTGGGGTGATCCGGTTCAACACATAATCGATGTCGGTCTTGCGTCGAACCTCGATACCCGGGATGAGACGTTCCAACGCCTCTGCCAGCTCCGGATCCTTCGTCGTGAAACTCGGAGTCGCACGCGAGGAGAAGCATCCGTCGCCCAACAGCAACCCGAGTGCATACGGGTCCATCGGCACTGATCGAGGCTCGAATGCCACCGGCGCACTCAGTAGCGGTAGCTCATAGCGGTGAGCATGAGCAGCACGGAGGTTCCCGATCATCTCCTTGGTCTCGAGTATCCGAGGCGGCTTGTTCCGCCGCCGATCGGAAGCCGTGTACACGGCCCAAAGATGGTCACCGGAGGCGAGCGTCGATGCGCCCTCTTGCGTGAAGACGCGGTAGATCTCCTTGAAGCCCTGCGGGTATACACCCGTCACCTCAGTCGGTGCCCCATCCGAGCCGATCACGAAATCGCCGACCTCGAGCTCACCAATCGGTCGGAAACCGGTAGGTGTCAGCACGTTGGTGAACAATGGTTGGGCCCGACCACGCATGTATGCCAGCGGCGCGACCTCGATTACCCCGGCACTCATCAGCTTTGGAATGAGCTCGGGGTCCATCATGTCGTGCAGGGCGTCATAGAGCGGGCGAAGGTAGGGATCGATCTTCTCGCTCAACGTGCCGGGCAGGAAGCCGAGGCGTTCACCGGCCTCCACCGCGGGGCGGGTCAGGATGATCCGGCTGACCTGCTTGGTCTGCAGCGCACTGACCGCCTTGGCCATCGCCAAGTACGTCTTACCGGTACCGGCCGGACCGATGCCGAAGACGACGGTGTGCGCATCGATGGCGTCGACATAGCGCTTCTGGTTGAGCGTCTTGGGCCGGATAGTTTTGCCGCGGCGGCTCAAGATGTCGAGCGTCAGTACCTCGGCCGGGGACTCGTCCTCGGTGCCGGTCAGGATGGCGACGCTGTGGCGGACCGCCTCAGGAGTCACCGCCTGGCCGCTGGAGGCGACGGCGATCAGCTCGGCGACCACGCGTTCGGCCAGCGCGACATCGGCGGGCTCGCCGGTGAAGGTGACCTCGTTGCCGCGGGCGTGAATGTCGGCGGTCAGAAGTCTTTCGAGTGCCCGCAGATTTTCATCGGCGGAGCCAAGCAGGCCCACGATGATGTCGGGCGGAACGGTGATGCTGCTGCGGACAGATTCCGATGCGGTGGCCGACGAGTCAGCGGTCGTGTCGCGGGGCGTCACGTGGAGTTTTTGCCTGCTTTCCGTGTTTTCATGACGGCTGGCTGCCGTCGTACTGGTGCCAGTTTACCGCTGGTCAACGACACGCCCCAATGGTTAAGCGGGCCGAGGGCCATCCATTCCGTTCAACGACGAAAACACCCGTCGACCTGCCGGTTCCGGGACTCGGCCCCAGGTCAGCCCGCGAACGCCTGCAACTTGGCCTCCAGCGCGTCCATGTCCGGATCCGCGTAGATCTTGCGGGTTTTCTTGTTGTAGGTGGCCATGATGGGACAGCGGTCGCCAGAGCTGCCGACGGTGTCGCGTCGGATCACCTCGCCCGTCTTGGCCTGGCGGTACGTGATCTCGTAGTCGACGGAGTAGAAGTCGACGGTGATGTGCGCGCCGGCCTCGTCGTCCTCGCACGTCGCGGTTTTCACCTCGGTCCCGTCCTTCCGGTCGAGGCAGGCAACGACGTTGATCTCGGTGAACTCCTCCGAACCGGAGGTCCAATTGCTCACCGGGGCCGACGACCAGGTGGGTCCCGCGAAGCCGAAGTTGTAGTAATAGGCAGCGATCTTGTATGGCGGGCCGTAGGCAGCGGCGTTGGTCACCGCGCCGTTCTCACATACCTTCGAGAAATCGCTCACGGAATCGGCGGTGATTTCCTGCGTCTCGCCGGCCACCTTGAAAAACCCGTAGCCCATCAATCCGATTATCGAAATGCCGAAAACCGCCACGACGGCGACGATCGCGATGCCGAGCCGCGATTTCTTCGGCCGTATCGGCGGACCGGCCGGAGACCACTGGGGAGGCTGCGCACCGTAAGGCGGCTGCCCATACGGCGGTGGAGGCCCAGCGGGCGCCCCTGGCCACTGTTGCGGTTGCGGCGGTGGCCAATGCGGCGGCTGCTGCCCGTAAGGAGGCTGGCCGTACGGCGGTGGCGGCGGGCCTTGCGGCGGAACACTCACGAATGGAGCGTAATGCCTGGCCAAGCCCTCAGCTGGCGCTAAATCTGCCAGCGCGCGGTCAACGCACCTATGGCCCCGAGCGCGACGGCCGCGGCAGTTGATGTCCGCAGCACAGTCGGGCCCAGCCGGACGGCCTTGGCGCCGGACTCGGTCAACGCAGCGATCTCCTCATCGGCGATGCCGCCTTCCGGCCCGACGATAAGCATCAGCGAATCGGCTTGGGCCAGAGGCAGTTCGGCGAAGGGCTCGGTGGCCGACTCGTGCAGGGCCAGCACCACCGCTCCCCCGGCCACGGCGTCGGCGACGCGCCGGGTAAGCGCAGGCGTCGAGACGACACCGTCGACGGCGGGGACGTAGGCGCGCCGCGACTGGCGGGCCGCCGAGCGAGCCACCGCCTCCCAGCGCCGCAGGCCCTTGTCCACCTTCGGGCCGTCCCAGCGGGCCACGCACCGAGTCGCCTGCCAGGCGACAAAGCGGTCCGCGCCGGCCTCGGTCGCCAGCTCGACGGCCAGTTCTGAACGATCGGATTTGGGCAGCGCCTGCACCACGGTCACTGCCGGGCGCGGCGCCGCGACGGCGACGCGCTCGGTAACCCGCGCCGACAACCGGCCCTTGGCCGTCTCTTCGACGACGCAGTGCGCCAGTGTGCCTGCGCCGTCGCTCAGGTCGATCTGTTCGCCGACGCGGATGCGACGCACGTTGGACGCGTGGAAGCCCTCGTCGCCGTCGAGGACGGCCAACTCGCCGGCGCCCGGCAGTGCGTCGACGTAGAACAGCGCTGCACTCACGCCCGTCAGCTCCGCGTCAGCGGCCGGAGAACGTCTCGCGCAGCCGGCTGAACAGACCGCCGGACGCCGCCGACGCCTGTGTCGTGCGCACCTCCGCCGCGTCGCGGCTGCGGTTCTCCTTCAGCTTGCGCAGCAGGTCGGTGTCGGTGCTGTCGAGCCGCGACGGCACCACGACGTCGATGTGGGCGTGTAGGTCACCACGCACCCCGGAACGCAGATGCGGCATGCCGTGGCCACGCAACGTGGTCACCGAACCGGGCTGGGTGCCCGGGGCAATGGTCAGCTCGGTGGGCCCGTCGAGGATCGCGTCGACGGTGACAGTCGTGCCCAGGGCAGCGTCGACCATGGGGACGGAGACGGTGCAGTGCAGGTCGTCGCCGTCGCGGACGAAGATCTCGTGCTGCTTCTCGTGGACCTCGACGTAGAGGTCGCCTGCGGGACCGCCGCCCGGCCCGACCTCGCCCTGTGCGGCCAGCCGGACCCGCATGCCGTCGCCGACACCAGCCGGGATCTTCACGCTGATCTCACGGCGGGCACGCACCCGTCCGTCGCCGCCGCACCGCCCGCACGGATCCGGGATGACCTCGCCGATCCCGCCGCACACCGGGCATGGCCGGGTGGTCATCACCTGGCCCAGCAGCGAGCGCTGCACGGTCTGGATCTCGCCGCGGCCACCGCAGGTGTCACAGGTGACCGGCGTGGAATTGCCGTTGGTGCCCTTGCCGTGGCACAGGTCGCACAGCACCGCCGTGTCGACGGTGACCTGTTTGGTCACGCCGGTGGCGCACTCCTCCAGGTCCAGCCGCATCCGCAGCAACGAGTCGGCGCCGGGCCGCACCCTGCCGACCGGCCCGCGCGATGCGGTGCCGCCACCGAAGAACGCCTCGAACACGTCGCCGAGACCGCCGAAGCCGCTGAACCCACCGGGTGCTCCGCCGACCGATTCCATGGGATCGCCGCCCATGTCCACGATGCGGCGTTTCTCCGGATCGGAGAGCACCTCATAGGCGACCTGGATCTCGGTGAACCGAGCCTGGGCCTCCGCGTCGGGATTGACGTCGGGATGCAGCTCACGTGCCAACCGTCGATAGGCGCGTTTGATCTCCGAATCGCTCGCGCCTTTGCTCACTCCGAGCAAGCCGTAATAATCGCGTGCCACGCTGACCTTGCCTGACCTTTCCGTGCCGGATGTATCCGGCTGTATTACCGAGTACCTAAGACTTCGCCGATGTACAACGCAACCGCCGCGACATTGGCGATGGTTCCCGGGTAATCCATTCGGGTGGGACCAACCACACCCATTCCGCCGTACACCTTGCCCGAACTGCCGTAGGTGGTGCTCACCACCGATGTTCCGAGCATCTGTTCGGCCTCGGTCTCATGACCGATGCGCACGGTCACCTTGCCCGCTTCCTGCTGGGCTGCCAACAACCGCAGGACCACCACCTGCTCCTCCAGTGCCTCCAGCACCGGCCGCAGCGATCCGCCGAAATCGGCGGTGTTGCGGGTCAGATTCGCGGTGCCGCCGAGTAGCAGCCGTTCCTCGGTGTGCTCGACGAGCGTCTCGACCAGGACGGTCGCCGACCGGCCGACCGCATCGGCCAGCGTGCCCTGGCCGTTGAGGTGTGTGGCCAGATCGCTGACCGCGATGGACGCGGCGGAGATCGGCTTGCCCTCCAGCGCCTGCGCCAACATCTCGCGCAGTTTCGACAGGTCATGCTCGTCGATCGCGTCGCCGAGCTCCACAATCCGCTGATCCACCCGGCCCGAATCGGTGATGACCACCAGCAGCAACCGCGCCGGGGTGAGCGCCACCACCTCAAGATGGCGGACCGACGAGGTGGACAGCGTCGGGTACTGCACGATCGCGACCTGCCGGGTCAGCTGTGCGAGCAGCCGAACCGCGCGCCGCAGCACGTCGTCCAGGTCGACCCCGGATTCCAGGAAAGACAGGATTGCGCGGCGTTCGGATGACGACAACGGCTTGACGTTGTCGATCCGGTCGACGAACTCGCGGTAGCCCTTCTCGGTGGGCACCCGGCCCGAACTCGTATGCGGCTGGGCGATGTAACCCTCGGCTTCCAGCACGGCCATGTCGTTGCGCACGGTGGCGCTCGACACGCCGAGGTTGTGGCGCTCCACCAACGTCTTGGAGCCGATGGGCTCCTTGGTGGCCACGAAGTCGGCGACGATGGCTCGCAGCACCTCGAAACGACGTTCGTCGGCACTCCCCACCTGTTCACCTACCCTTCGCAGCAGCGATGTCCATATTGCTCGGTCCATTTTACTGATCAGCAGCGGGTTTACCGATTGCGCCGCCTGCGGCGGGCGGCATTGCGCCGGACGACACCGGCGCAGGCAACGACCTGCGAGGGTATTAGCCTAGGTAACCATGCCGATGGCAACACCGCGCAACACTGCGACGGACGCGGGCCGGCGATGATCTTCAAAGGTGTCCAGGAGGGCAAGCCCTACCCGGAGCACGGCCTGTCGTACCGGGATTGGTCCCGGATCCCCCCGCGCCAGTTGCGCCTCGATGAGCTGGTCACCACCACCACCGTGCTGGCTCTGGACCGCCTGTTGTCGGAGGATTCGACGTTCTACGGCGACCTGTTCCCGCACGCGGTGAAGTGGCGCGGCGACATCTATCTCGAAGACGGTCTGCACCGGGCCGTGCGCGCGGCGCTGCGCAATCGCACCATCCTGCATGCCCGGGTGTTCGACATGGACGCGCTCGCGCCGAGCCCGGCGTGACCGCCGCCGGTCAGCGCCCCGGCTGGCCGGCCATCGCCTCACGCAGGCTGTTGGGCCGCAGATCCGTCCAGTTCGTCTCCACGTAGCTCAGGCACTCGGCGCGGCCGGCCGCACCGAAGACCACCCGCCAGCCGGCGGGAACATCGGCGAATGCCGGCCACAGGCTGTGCTGCTCCTCATCGTTGACCAGTACGTAGAACGTGCCGTTCTCGTCATCGAACGGATTGGAACTCATCGAGTCTCCTCATCGAGGGGTGGGCCAGGTCTGCACCCAGCACCCGGTCGGACAACAGGCCAAGGCAGCTCAGGTTCGGGAATCCCGGGCCCTGGGTGAGCCCGGCCAGCCCCGGAAGGAAGAGCTTGGGGAAGACGTCGGTCAGGGCCAGGTCGTGACCGATGTGCTCCTGCAGCGCGTCACTGGTCAGCGGGCCGCCGAGGCCCAGCTCGAGCAGGTCCAGCGCGTCCTGGCTGAACAACGGCGCGAACCACAGGGCGTCGGCGCCGGATCCGTCGATCACCAGATCGAAGCCGTGCACGGTCTCGACCGCTTCACCCCCGGTGTTGGTCGACAGCGTCAATCGGATCCGCTCGTCACGGGCCACCGCATGGGCGACCCGGCCGCGCAGGTGGCGGATCCGGTCGTCGGCCAGCAGGGCATCCTGCACGCGCGCCGAGAACACGCCACGATCGGTGCGGGCCAGGGCATCCCGGCGCTCGGCCAGGGTGAGCCCGGTCCACCCGGTCGGATCGGAGAACAGAGTGTTCTCGAAGAACCCCTCTCCACGGGTGAACAGGGTGACCGTCGGCGAGATCACCGTGATGGTCGAAACGCGATGGCGGAACAGCTCGTTGAGCATCGACGCGGCGGTCTCGCCGCCGCCGATCACCGCGACCCGCTCTGCGGTGATCACCTCATGCTTGCCGGCCTGATGCCAGAACTGCGCGATCGACATCACGCGCGGGTTTCCGGGCAACACCGAACGTTCGGCCTGGCCGGGCCCGGTGACCATCAGGCCGTCGGCGCTGACCGTGTCGTCGGCGGTGTGCAGGACCCACCGGTGCGCCTCAGCGTCGACCGCTGAACTGCCGGCACCGTCGGCGACCGCTGAACTGCCGGCGATCGAGATCTGTTCCACCTCACCGGAAACCACGTTCATTCCGACGTCTTCAGCCACCCAGCTCAGGTACTGGCTCCAGCGCTTGTGGGTCGGCGCCGGCCTGCCCCGGTCCACCCATTCGGCGAATCCGCCCGTCGCGATCAGGTAGGCCTGCCAGCTGTGCCGGGTCATGCGCTCGTCGAGCTCGGCGTTGCGCCGCGATACGAGAGACGACCTGTACGGGAAGCCGACGTCCTTCTCGGGTCCGGTACCGAGGCGATGGTTGCCGTCGGTCCAGCCGCCGACAGCCTGCCAGTTGGCGGCCACCCCGGAACGTTCGACGACGACGATGTCGGGAGCCGGCACACCCATCGCGCGCAACTCGGCCGCCTTGGCGGCCACCGCGATGGCCTTGGGGCCGGCCCCGATCACGGCCAGCGTGGGAGCCGATGGGGCACTCATAGGGTCACCTCTCGCAACGCGGCCAGCCACATCGCCTGCAGCGTGGCGATGTCGTCGGCGGACAGAACGTCTGGCAGGGTTCGCCACTGGGTGCCGAGCACGGCTTCCCCGTCGCGATCGATCACCGCGGCCATGATCGTCAGTTCATGGCGCACAGCCACATTCGGTTCGGGAATCGGGGTCACCCCGGTCTGCAACGACCGGTCCTGCAGCAGGGCGTGGTCCGACGCGTCCAGCTCGATCCGGCCCAGATAGTTGAGCAGCACCTGCGGATCGCGATGATTGCCCAGGCGTTCGGCGGTGTCCTCGCGCAGGTAACGCAGCAGCCCGTAATCGATGGCATCGCCGGGGATCGCGGCCACCTGCGCCGCCACCCCACGCGCGTCATCGGCGCCAAGCCGCAACGGGTAGATCATGCTGAGCAGTCCCGCGGTGTCGCCGGTGTCCACCTCGTGGTGGTCGGACAGCAGCGCGTCCGACCGGCCATGGGTCTCCAGCGCCAGCAGCGGCGCCGGAGTGGCCTGGCCGCGATGCCGACGCCAGTCGGTGAGGGCGCGAGCGGTTGCCGCGGCCAGCACTTCGGTCACCGGGACTGCGCCGCTCAGCAGCCGGGCCGTCAGTTCGGGCTCGGCGAAGGCCATCACGATGGTCACATCGGCCATGCGGTCGGTGGCGGGATCGACCCTGCGGGCACCGAGGTCGGGGTCGTCACCGTCGAACTGCTGCTCCCAGAAGCCGCAGGTATCGAGCCGGGCCGCCCGCTCGGTCAGCAGACGTGACCACTGCCGCAGCGAGGTGTGTTCGCGCACCGGCATCGGTTCGCGACCGGAAGCCAATGCATGCCAAGCATTTTCGAGTTCGCCGACCAGGATGCGCCACGATGCCGGGTCCAGGGCCAGCACGTGGGCGGTCAGAATCAGCAGACCGGCCTCGGCCAGCGGGTGATGCAACCAGACCGCATCCAGCATCGACCCGCTCTGCGGATCCATGCGCTGCACCGAGAGCTCGGCATGCTCGGCCACAGCGGAGTTGAGATCACCGGAGCCTGTCGCTTCCGAGAGCACGTCGCGCGGGGCGTCCGCGACCAGGGCCAGGGTATTCCGGTCCAGTCGGGTGCGCAGCACCTCGTGTCCGTCGATCACATTGCGCAACAGCGCTTCCAGCTGCGCGCGGGTGATGCCCGGGGGCAGCCGGAAAACCTCGGTCTGTGCGAGCCGCCGGGGGTCGCCGTACTGGTAGAGCCACCGGCCGTTGGGCAGCAGCGGGATGGGACCCGTCTCCGGTGCGGCGTCTTCGGTGCGCTCGACGGCGACGGCGTCGGAATCGATCGCGGCCGCGAGTTCGCGGACGGTCGCGCAGTCCAGCATCAACCGGGCGCGCAGCGCGATTCCTCTGCGCCGCACCGCCTGCACCACCGACAGGGCCACGATGCTGTCCAGCCCGAGATCGAGGAAGTCCGCCGTGACATCGACACCCGCTCCCTCTGGCGTGCCCAGGACTTCGGCCAGCACATCGGCGAGTACCTTCTCGGTCTCGGTCGCGGGGTGCTGGACTCCCTCGGCAGCACCGCCGGTGGCGACGGCCGCCAGCGCGGCATCGTCGACCTTGCCGTTGGTGGTCAGCGGGATCTCGTCGACGGCGACGATGTGGTGCGGAACAAGGTGCCGTGGCAGCGTGTCGGTCAGCATCCGGCGAAGCTCGCTGACCGGGGCGTCGCTGACCACATATGCGACAAGGCGTGGCCCGCTGCGGTGATGTCGGACCGCCACGTGGGCGTGCCGAACCCCGGGATGGCTGTGCAGTGTCGCGGCCACCTCACCGGGTTCGACCCGGAATCCCCGGATCTTGACCTGATCGTCGCTACGGCCGAGAAACTCAAGAGCATTCGAGTCCACTCGCCGGCGCACCACGTCACCGGTGCGGTACATGCGGGCACCCGGCGTGAAGGGATCGGCGACGAAGCGACCCGCTGTCTCCCCCGGCCTGCCCAGGTATCCGCGGGTCAATTGCCCACCGGCCAAATACAGTTCGCCGTACACACCGTCGGGAACGGGGCGCAGCCAGCCGTCGAGCACATAGGCGGCTGTCGACTCTGTCGGATGTCCGATGCACGGTTGCGGGTGTTCGGCGATCCTCGCGACGACGGCTTCCACCGTGGTCTCGGTCGGCCCGTAGCAGTTGTGCGCCGACATCCAGGTGCGCTCGCACTCGGCCTGGATCCCCTGCCAGGTGGCGGTGTCGATAGCCTCACCGCCAAGGGCGAGCACCGCCAACGGCACTCGGCTGAGCAGGCCCGCGGCCCGGAGTGAGGCGAACATCGACGGGGTGGTGTCGATCATGTCGATGCCGAAGCGTCCGATGGTGTCCACCAGCGCCTCGGCGTCCCGCTGCACGTCGTCGCCGACGATGTGCACGGTATGTCCGTCGAGCAGGGCCGCCAACGGCTGCCAGGCCGCGTCGAACGTGAACGACCAGGCGTGCGCCACCCGCAACGGGCGGCCGAGCCGTTTGGCCGCCGGCCGGAGCACTTGATGGGCGTGATCGGCGGCATAGGCCAGCAGCGCCCGATGAGTTCCTATGACGCCCTTGGGTTTTCCGGTGGTTCCGGAGGTGAACACGATGTAGGCGCCATGCCCGGGGTGCACCGGCACGGGCCGGAAGTCGGGGTCCGGCTCAGCCGCGACGCAGGACAGCAGAGCATCGTCGACCATGACCGGCGCAGACCCACCTGCACCGATCTGACGCAGAATCTCGGCCACCCGCTCGTCGGGCATCGCGGGGTCCAGCGGCACGATCAACCCGCCGGCCTTGAGCACCGCGAGCATCGCCACCACATAGTCGGGCCCTCGGCGCAACCGGATCGGCACCGGCGTCTCGGCGCACACTCCACGGCGGATCAGCTCGGCGGCCAGGCCATCGGCGGCGTCGTCGAGCTCGCGATAGCTGAGTTCTCCCCCGTCCCAGCTCAATGCCACCGAACCGAGCCGCTCCTCCGCGGTCTCGCTGAAGGCAAGGTGGAAGCCGGTGTGGTCATCGGCGGCAGCGGTCGGCGCGCCGGCCGGCTGCGGTTCGTCGTCGAGAGTGAGGGTTACATCGCGCAGCGGACGCTCCCAGCACTGCAGCAGCCGCTGGACGACGGTCAGCACTCGCAGTCCCAGGGCATGCGGATCGAGCAGTCCCAGTGCCCCGTCGAGGGTTTCGACGAGCACCGTGAGCCGGCCGTGGGTCGGATGTGCGGCGATGGTGACCGGGAAATGCGACAGGCTCTCCAGTGCCGACGGTCGCAGTACCGCCCCGCCGAGATCGAACTCGTCACTGCCGACCAGTCCACCGGGCGGGAAGTTCTCGTAGACGAGCAGGGTGTCGTACAGCTCGCCGATGCCGCCGAGCGACCGGAGCTCGGTATGGCTGAGATAGCTGTGCTCACGCAGGTCGGCGGCTTCGCGCTGCAGGGCCAGGCACTGGCTGCCGACCGGCAGGCTGGGGTCGACCCGGACCCGAAGCGGCACCGTGTTGATGAACAAGCCGACCATCGACTCGACCCCGGTCAACTCGTCCGGGCGCCCCGACACCGTGACCCCGTACACCACGTCGGTGCGATCGGTGAAGACCGAAAGGATTGTCGCCCACGCCATCTGGAACAACGTGTTAACGGTGACGCCGCGGCTCCTGGCAGCCTCGAAGATCGCAGCGGACTGCTGCTCGTCGAGATTCACCTCGGTGCGCGCCGGCAGGCCCGGCTGCGTCTCCCGCCCGGACAGCACCGGAGAAAGCAGCGTGGGCGCGTCCATGCCGTACAGATGGGCCTGCCACCGTGCCCGGCCTGCCTGCTGATCGCGCCCGGCCAACCAGCCGATGTAGTCGCGGTACGGGCGCACCGCCGACGGCAGCGCGGTGACATCGCCCTTGGCGCCGTAGAGCGCCAGGAGTTCACCGACGAAAACTGGCAGCGACCAGCCGTCGATCGCGATGTGATGGGCGACGATCACCAGACGCCAACGCGATCCCGGCTTTTCGATGAGCAGGAAGCGGATCAACGGCCCACGGCCGAGGTCGAACCGCCGGGCGCGTTCCTCGGCCTCCAGGACGACCGCCTGCTCGTCAGCGGCCTGCACATGGCGCCAGGGCAATTCGATCGCGGACGGAACCACCGCGACCGGGCGGCTCAGGTTTCCCTGGAAGAAGCTGGCCCGCAGGTTCGGATGACGCACCAGCATCGCCTCGGCGCACGTCCTCAGCAGCTCGGGGTCCAATGCTCCGTCGACGTCGGCGGCCATCGCGATGACATACGGATCTGCCCCGGCGTCACCCTCGGTGAGGCCGGCCAGGGAGTACAGGCCCTGTTGCAGCGGGCTGAGCGCCAGCACGTCCTCGACGCCGGGCGGCGTTCCGGTCGTGGTCATGTCGACATCCCCTGGCCCTGACCCCATCCCGCGGTCAGCGCGGCCAATTCGTCGGGCGAGAGGCCGGATGCGGACATCGGCTCATGGTGCACATCGGCCGCTTCGGCCCCGTCACCGTCGCCCGCCGCGTCGATCGCGGCGGCCAGGTCGGCCAATCCGGGATGCTCGAACACCATGCGTGCTGTCAGAGCCATTCCGGCGTCGCGCGCCCGGGCCGCCAGTTGCACCGCCAGGATGCTGTCGCCGCCGAGGGTGAAGAAGTCGTCGTACCGGCCCACATCGGTGGCGCCGAGCAGGTCCACCAGCATGGCCGCCAAGGTGTGCTCGGTCGGTGTGGCCGGCGGTTCCGACGGTGCCGCCGTGGTGACCCGCGGGCGGGTCAGCGTGGCAGGTTCCAGATCATCGACAACGGTGAGCGCGGCACCGGCGAACTCGGTGGGCAGAGCGGACCGAACGGCGTCCAGAAACGCCTCGGTGTCAACGGTTTCCGGCTCGACCGCCAGGTATCCCGCCACGGTTGTGACGCCGCGCGATTCCCAGTGCCGCGTCGCCGCGGCGGCGACTCCCTCGATCGCTTCCAGCGCGGCCTGCAGACGCGGCTCACCGCCGGTGATCGGCTCAAGCCGGCCGTCGGTGGTCCAGCGTGCCCGTTCTCCGGTGCGATACAGCTGGCCGTCTCCGAAAGGATTGGGCGCGAAGCGGTTCGCGGCGATACCACGCGCGGCGTGGGCGGCCTCGTCCACCGCGCCGCCGGCGTAGTACACATCCCCGGTGACCCCGATGGCCACCGGCTCACGCCATTCGTCGAGCAGGTACACCCGGTCTGCACCCTCGGTCTGCGGCAGTCCGGCCGGCGGTACTGCTTTGCGACTCCAGTCGTCCACCAGGAGAGCGCGCTCGGCCGCATCGACAACCGTGATGTCGCGCAGGGTCTGATCGGCATCGCCCGCGAACGCCTCGACGATGCGATGCAGCCAGCCGACGAGACGAAGTGCTGTGGCCGCCTCATAGAGCTCGGTGCGGTAGATGACGGTTCCCCGGTATCCGGCGCCGGGTTCGGCGAAGAAGTTGAGCGACAGATCGGCATGGGCCACGTCGAAGGTGGGTTCCAATGCGGTGAAACGGGTTTCACCGTCGGCGCCGGTATCGATGACCTGCTCGCCAGGCATGTCCTCACGCACGTGCACCACCACACCGAACAGTGGGTTGCGTGCCAGCGAACGCACCGGGCTCACCGCGTCGACGACGCGGTCGAACGGCAGATCCTGATGCTTGTAGGCGGCCAGCGCCATATCGCGCGAACGCCTCAGCACCTCACGCAGTGTCGGATTGCCCGACAGGTCGTTGCGCAGCACCACGATATTGATGAAGAACCCGATCAACGCATCGAGTTCAGGTGCGGTACGTCCGGCCACCGGTGTGCCCAGTGCGATATCGGTGCCCTGCCCGGCCTTGTGCAGAGCGATCGCGACGGCCGCCTGCAACACCATGAATTCGGTGACCCCGAGTTCGCGGCTGAGCTCGACGAGCTTGCCCCGCAGTTCCGGATCGATGGTGAAGTCGAGCGCCTTGCCCTCGCCCGTCGGCACCGGCGGCCTCGGGAAGTCCGGCTGCAGGCCGTTCTCGACGTCAGCCTCGCCCGACAACCCGGCGAGTTGCGTTGTCCAGTAGGTGCGTTGCTCCTCGACCCGCTCGACGTCGCCCGAGAGAACCTCGGCCTGCCACGCCGCGAAGTCCGCGTACTGCACGGGCAAGGGTGCCCATTCGGGCGCCTTCCCGGCCCGGCGCGCGTGGTACGCGGTCAGCAGATCGGTGAACAGCACGGTGCCCGACCAGTGGTCGGCGGCGATGTGGTGCACCACCAGCGAGAGCACGTGCGAACTCGGCGTGGACAGCATGGCCGCCCGGACCGGCCACTCGTTCTCCAGGTCGAAGCAGTACCGCCGCTCGGTGTCCAGTTCGGCCTGGACCCAATCCTCACCGGCGCCGTCGGCGCGACGCACCGTCACCGGGGCGACGGGATGGACCACCTGATATGGCACACCGTCGATTTCGCGGTAGGTGGTGCGCAGGATCTCGTGGCGCGCGACCACATCGCTGACCGCCGCGGCCAGTGCCTCGACGTCGCAGGGCCCGGTCAGGCGTGCGGCGAAGGGCACGTTGTTGACGGGGTTGGGCCCGTCGATGCGGAACTGGAACCACTGTCGGTGCTGGGCCGCAGACATCTGGGCCGGCCCGTCGTGCGCGGTCGCCACGATCGCCGGGAGGCCGGCACCGAGGCCGGATTCACGCAACTCGTCGACCTTGGCGGCAAGGCCTGCCACCGTGGCGTTCTCGAACACGTCGGCCACGCCGAGTTCGACACCGCAGCGGGCCCGAACGGCGGCAACCAGTTTGGTGGCCAACAGCGAGTGGCCGCCCAGATCGAAGAACGAATCGTCGGCGCCGACGCCGTCACGCTCGAGCAGCTCACCGAACAGAGCGACGATCTCGTGCTCGGTTTCGGTTTCCGGGGCCCGGAATTCGGTGGCCGAGCGGATCTCGGGCTCGGGCAGGGCCCGGCGGTCGATCTTGCCGTGCGCGGTGATCGGGATCTCGGCCAGCTCGACGAATGCCGCCGGAACCATGTACTCCGGTAGCGCAGCGGTCACCCTGGCCCGGATGCGATCGATCTCGACCTGGTCCGCGTCGGCGGCAGGGGTGATGTAGGCGACCAGGCTCTTGCCGAGCGACGGCAGGTCGCTGACCACCACCACGGCCTGCCCGACCGACGGATCGACGGAGATGGCCGCGGAGACCTCGCCGAGTTCGATCCGGAAGCCACGGATCTTGACCTGCTCGTCGGCGCGGCCGACGAACTCGATGTCCCCGTCGGCGTTACGCCGGGCCAGGTCACCCGACCGGTACATCCGTCCACCGGGATTGAACGGGTCGGCGACGAACCGTTCGGCGGTCAGGCGCGGACGGTCGTGATACCCGTGCGCGACATGTGTTCCGCCGATGTAGATCTCCCCGATCACCCCGACCGGCACGGGCTGCAGAGCATCGTCGAGCAGGTGGATCGTGGTGTTGATCTTCGGCGTACCGATCGGCACGATCCGGGCACCCTGCTTGCCCTCGACCTTGTAGCGAGTGCAGTTGAGCACCGTTTCGGTGGGTCCGTAGAAGTTGTGCAGGAGGGAGTCGAAGGTGGCCAGGAACTTGTCGGCGATCTCCCCCGGCAACGCCTCGCCGCCGATCGGCACGCGTTGCAAAGTGCGCCACTCGTTCACACCCGGCAGCGACAGGAACAGACCGAGCAGGGACGGCACGAAGTGCATCGAGGTGATGCCCTCGTTGCGCAGGAGGTCGGTGAGGTAACCGATGTCACCCAGCCCGCCCGGCTTCGGGATCACCAGGCGCGCACCGGCGGAGAGCATGCCGAAGATCTCGCCGATCGACACGTCGAAGCTCTGCGACGCGACCTGCAGCAGGCGTTCGTCCTCGGTGACCTGGTAGTCACCGCCGAACCAGACGAAGTACTCCGCGATCGGCCGGTGCGGCACCGGCACACCCTTGGGCAGACCGGTGGATCCGGACGTGTAGATCAGATAGGCGGTGTTGTCCGCACGCAGCGGCCGGACCCGTTCGGCGTCGGTGGGATCGGTGACCGGATAGTCCTCCAAGCCGTCGACCGGCTCGCGCAGCACGATCTTCGGGTCGGAATCGGACAGGATGTAGGTGAGTCGGTCCTCGGGATAGGTCGGATCGACCGGCAGGTACACCGCACCTGCCTTGACGATGCCCAGTGCCGTGATGACCAGCTCGGGCGACTTCTCGAGCAGCACCGCCACCCGGTCCTCGGTACCGATGCCCTGCTCGATCAGCCAGTGCGCCAACCGGTTTGCCGACTCATTGAGCTCGCGGTAGCTGTAGTGGCGGCCCTCGTAGACCACCGCGGTCGCGTCGGGGGTACGCGCCGCCTGCTCGGTGACCAGCGCTGCCAGCGTGGTCGCCGGCGTCTCGAAAGACTCGCCGGTGGACACGGCGCGCAACCACTCGACGTCCTCGGCCGTGAACAATTCCAGCCGCGACAGCGGTCGGTCGGGTTCGGCGAGGGCACCCTCCAGCAGCACGGCGAAGTGGCGCAGCATCTGTGCGGCGAGCTCGGCGTCCAACACCTCGGTGAGATGCTCGGCCTCCACCACCGCACCACCGGCATCGACCTCGACCATGAAACCCAGCGGCAGCTGCGTGTGCTGGCCGCGCAGATCGGCCCGCTCACTCGTGACGCCTTCGGGGGCGAACCCGCCACCATCGGGCTCGCGGAATCCGAAGCTCACCCGCGTCATTCGTTCGGCGCCGTGACGCCGGTCCGGGTTCAGCTCGGCCACCACCCGGTCGAGATTGACCCGCTGATGCGCGAACGCGCCGATGGCGGTGTCCCGCGTGGCCGCGACCAGTTCACGGAAACCGTCGGTGCCCTGCGGCCGCAACCGCATCGCCACCGTGTTGCCGTAGTAGCCGATGGTTTCGTCGGTATCACGGTTCAGGACCGGGGTGGCGATCAGGAAATCATCGGTGTGGGTGTAGCGGTAGATGAGTGCGCCGAAGGCGGCCAGCAGCACCATGTACGGCGTGGCGCCGGTTTCGCGCGCCAGGGCAGATACGCGCGCGACCGTGTCGGCGGACAACCGCACTGTGCTCCGTTGCGACCGAAAACCGTTGGGGACCACCGATCCCGCCGGGCCGGGCAACTCCAGCGGCTCGGGCGGGTTCGCCAGCACCTCACGCCAGTACGCCAGGTCCTCGCCGCCGTCCGCGGCTACCGACACCGTCACACGCGGCGTCTCGGCCAGCTGCTCTCCGGAGTAGGCCCGGGTCAGGTCTGTGAAGAACACCCGCCAGGATCCGTCGTCCCAGGCGATGTGGTGCGCCACGAGCAGCATCACGTGTTCGGCCGGCCCGGTCTTGATCAACGAGATGCGCAGCGGGGAGTCGGTGCTCAGGTCGAAGGCGGTGCCGAACTCGCGTTGGGCCAGCACCTCCAGGCGCAACTTGCGGGCCCGCTCGGATTTGTCGGACAGGTCGTGCACCGCCCACCCCGGGGTGAGGTCGTCGTGGACCGTCGCGGTGGGCTCGCCGTTGTCGTCGGCCCGGTAGGTGGTGCGCAGAATCGGGTGCCGCTGCGCCACGGCGTTCAGGGCGTCGTGGAGCCGTTCGGCGTCGATCACCCCGGAGAGTCGGTAGGACAGGCAGATGTTGAGCAGTACCCCGCTCGGGTCGAATCCCTGCACGAACCACATCCGGCGTTGCCCGTCCGACAGCACCGTCGGATCGACCGGTGCGCTTTCGGTGCCCGCGCCCGCCGGCCCGGATTCCGCATTCGACGCCGCCAGGCCTCGCTCGGCAAGCTTGCGCCGCATCAGCTCCAGACGCGCGTCGGAGGTGCGGGGGGCGGCCTGATCGGCACTAACCATGTCAGTCACGCGAAAATGCTTCCTTTTCAGGTCTTTCCAAATGCTCGATCACTTCGGCGGCGGTGGCGCCCCCGAGGATGGTGGCCAGCGGCACCGATCGGCCGGTGGCCTTCTTGAGCTTCTTGCGCAGATCGATTGCCAACAGGGAGTCGACGCCCAGATCCAGTAACGACGTGTCGATATCCAGTGCGGAGGTGTCGGTGAGCTTCAACACGGCCCCCAGCGCGATCCGCATCGCTGCTGCCGCGTCAGCTGCATCGCCGTCCGGCACCTCGGGGGCGTCGCTGACGGCAACGGCGGGCTGATCGGGGCCGAGGAACGTCCGCAGTCGCTCGGCATCGGCGGTGAACACAAGTGGATCTGAGGGGTAATCCCGCAGACCGGCCTCCACCGCGAGGTCGGGCGCCATTGCCCGCAGTCCGGACCGCTCTACTCGGCTCACCTCGGCCGAATCGATGATGCCGTCCCCCGGCCACAACCCCCACCGCACCGCGGTGGCGTGCCGCCCCTCGGACCGCAGTTGCTCGGCGAGCGCATCCAGTAATCGGTTGGCCGCCGAATAGGCGGCGTGCCCGTATCCGCCCCACCGGCCGGATACCGAGGAACACAACACGATCCGGGCCTCCGGCCGCAGCGGCCAGGCCGCCGCGAGGTTGGCCAGGCCGCTCACCTTGGCCGCGAACGTATCCCGCACGGCCGCGCCGGTCAGGTCGCGGCCCGGCGCGAGGGTGGCAGATGCGGCGGTGTGGATCACCAGTGACGCCGGGCTGATCGACAACTCGGCGATCACCGCGCCGATCTGCGCCGGGTCGGTGAGATCGCAGCGGGGGGCCAGGATCTCGGTCCCTGCAACAGCCACGTCGGCCAGGTTCGACAACCGTTCATCGTCGAGTCCGCTGCGGCTGAGCAACACGATGCGTCGCGCGCCGTGGGCGGCGAGGTGATGGGCATAATGCAGGCCCACCGCTCCGGCTCCGCCGGTGATGACCACCTCATCGAAGATCCCCGACTCCGCGGTCCACGCTCGTGCGTCGGAGGTGTCGTCGCGCATCTGACGGCTCCACACCGTGGGCCCGGATCCGCTGTCCCGCACGGCGATATGGTCCGCGTCCGTCAGCATGGCGGTGATCGCCACCACCGCGGCTGCATGGTCGAGCGGGGCCGTGGGCAGGTCCAGGTGCCGGAAGCTCTGGTCGGGATACTCGTAGCCAAGGCTGCGGTGCATCGCGGCCAGTGCCGCGGCTTGCGGGCGCAGACGCTCGCTGCCGACCTGTTCGCCGCCGGTGGTGACCAGCCACACGTCACGGGTCGCGGACGTGATCGCGCCGACATAGTCGAGCAGTCCCTCGTCGATGCGCCCGCTCAACTCTTCGGCGGCAGCCACCGTATCGGCGGCGTCGGAGATCGGTGACAGCACGACCAGCAGATCCGCATCGTCAGGCTCGGCGGGTGTGGCTCCGGAAACCGCAGCGACGGCATCGCGCAGCGCATCGGACGCTCCATGCCCACCCGACAGGTCGAGCAGTGCCACGCGGCGTTGCCCGGCCGGTTCCGGCTTTGGGGCTGATTCGACCCAATGCTCGACACCCACGGTCAGGCCTGCTACCGGCGGTAGCGGTTGCGGTGTGGCCCAGAGATGTTCGGCCCGCATGGGCGCGAACGGGAAGTCGCGCAGCGGGGCGGGCGCGTGCTTGGGCAGGTCTTGCCAGCGGTAGCCCGGGTCGGCCATGGCGACCGAGACGATGTTGGCGCTGAGGCGCTCGGCGATCGGCTCGTCGCGTCGTCCCGACCCCACCATCACCACCGGACCTCCGGTGAGCTCGGCCGCGTCGTCGAGCAGATCGCCCATCGCGAACAGCAGCGCCGGGTGCGCCGACAGCTCCACGAAGATGCGCGCGCCGCGACGGGCGGCCGTCTCGATGGCCCGGTCGAACCGCACGGTGCTGCGCAGATTGGTGTACCAGTAATCGGTGAATCCGGTACCCGCCTCGACCACGTCGGCGGTGGACGAGCCGATGAACTGTACCGCGGATTCGCTGAATTGCGCTGCAGGCAAGAGTGATTCGAGCTCGGAGTAAGCCGAGTCCAGTGCGGTGGTGTGCGCCGGGAACCACATCTCGATTTCCTTGGCGAACAATCCGCGTCCGGCCACGGCCGCTACTGCCGCGGCGACCGCGTCGGTCTCACCCGACACCGCGACCGATGACGGAGAGTTGACCACCGACAACTCCAGCCAACCCGGTGTCTCGGCGACCACTTTCGACGCCTCGTCGGGGGTGATCCCGAGTACCGCGACGCGGTAGGGCCCGGTCAACCGGTCCAGGATGGTGGCGCGGGCGATCACCACAGCGACAGCCTCCGGCAGCGTGATGCTGCCTGCCACGTAGGCGGCGCCGATCTCGCCGAGACTGTGGCCCACGGTGATATCGGCCAGCACGCCGCAGGAACTCCAGACCTGGGCGAGCGCAACGCCGTGGACGAACTGTGCGCCCTGAATCTGCACCTGGGAGTAATCGTTGGTGACTGCGCCCGAATCCGGTTCGGCCAGTAGATAATCCAGTGGGGACGCCGCGCCGGCCGCGTGAAATTCCGCCGCGCACCTGTCGACTTCGGCCCGGTAGACCGGCAACCGGTCATAGGCCTCGCGGCCCATCGACGGCCATTGGCTGCCCTGGCCCGGGAACACAAAGGCGATGCGTGCACGAGCACCCGATGCCTGCGGCCCGCCCTGAGCCCTGGTGACCAACGGATGGTCGGTGCCTGCGGCCAGTGCGTGCAGGCCCGCGGCGAGATCGTCACGATCGGCGGCCCGCACCACGGCCCGATGGCGGCGAAGGCGCCGCGTGGACAGGAGCGTGGCGGCGATGTCACCGGGACTCACCTCGGGACGCGAATCCAGATAGCGCAGGATGGCCGCGGCGTCGGCGCCGATCAATTCCTCGGCATGCGCGCTCAGCAGGACGGCGGTGCGCCCGTCCGGCAAGGTGTCGGCGCTGCTCTCAGGCCGCCGCTCGCCGGCATCGCCCTCAGGCAGCACGATTCGCTCGCAACCCTCGCTCATGCGGCGACTCCGGGAGCCTCTGGAACCTCAGGGACCGAGATGACGACATGCGCATTCGTGCCGCTCATACCGAAGGCCGAGACGGCACCGATGCGCCGGCCGTCGACCGCGGGCCACTGGGTGAGTTTGGTGGCCAAGCGCAAACCCTGGGCATCCCAGTCGATCTCGCGGCTGGCCTCATCGACATGCAGGGTGGCCGGGATGGCCGCACGCTCGGCGGCCAGGATCACCTTGGCCAGGCCGAGCCCGCCCGCAGCGGCCTGTGAATGCCCGACGTTGGACTTCACCGACCCGAGCAGGGCCCCGGCCCCTGGGGCCGTGGCCCCGTAGGTCCCTGCCAGGGAACGCAATTCGGTCCGATCGCCCAACCGGGTGCCGGTACCGTGCCCCTCGATCATGCCGACGTCCTCGGGCCGCACACCGGCCTGCTCGATCGCCTTGCTGAACAACCGCTGCTGAGCACCGCCGCTGGGTGCGGTCAAACCAGTGGTGCGGCCGTCCTGGTTCACCGCGGTCGCGCGGACCTCGGCCATGATGCGCCGTCCGTTGCGCAGGGCCGCCGATCTGCGTTGCAACACGAACATCGCCGCGCCCTCGGCCCACACCGTCCCGCTCGCGTGCGCGCTGTAGGGGCGGCAGTGACCGTCATCGGACAAGGCATGTTGTTTGGAGAACTCGACGAAGTAGCCGGGAGTACCCATCACGCACACGCCGCCGGCCAATGCCATGTCGCAGTCCCCCACCCGCACCGCGCCCACGGCGGTGTGAAACGCGGTCAACGCCGACGAACACGACGTGTCGACGGTCAGCGCCGGGCCGCACAGATCCAGGGTGTAGGCGATCCGGCCGGAGATGACGCCCAGCGACGTGCCGGTGATCAGATGCCCGCTGTGATGCGAGAACTCCGACAGTGCCGGCCCATATTCCAGACCCGACGCTCCGACGTAACAGCCCACGTCATGGCCGGCCAGATCGTCTGGGTTGATGCCGCTGTTCTCCAGCGCGCGCCACGCGATGCGCAGCCCGATGCGTTGCTGCGGATCCATGGCAACTGCCTCACGCGGTGAGATCCCGAAGAACGCGGGATCGAATGTTGCTGCGCTGGACAGGAACCCGCCGAGATCGTGGATCCGTTTGAAGCCGTCGCGGCGGGAGCCGTCGAACAGCTCACGTACGGACCAGCCGCGGTCGGTGGGAAAGCGGCCGAGCGCTTCGCGCTGCTCGGCCAGCAGCGACCAATAGTCGTCGGCCGTCTCGATCCCGCCGGGAGCCTCCAACGCCATCCCCACGATCACCACCGGATCCGCGGTGTCGGGCTCGATCTGCTGCCCGCTAGAGCTCATTGACCAGCTCCGCCACATCCTCGAGCTGCTCGTTGAGGTAGAAGTGCCCGCCGTCGAACATCGAGCAGGTGTAGGCCCCGGTGGTGTGGGATTCCCAGCGCCGCAACATGTCTTCACTGATCCGGTGGTCGCGGTCGCCACCCAGCGCATAGATGTCGGCCCCGATCGTCACGTCGGCGTCACACGAGTAGCGGTTGAATGCCGCGTAGTCGGCGCGCACCGCCATCAGGAGCAGTTCGACGAAATCCTCGTCGGCGAGCAGCGCTTCATCGGTGCCGCCGAGATCGACCATCTCGGCCAGGATCTCGGACTCGGCCATCGGCAGTGCGGGCGCGGCCGCCACGGCCGACGGCGCCTCGCTGGCCGACACCCACAGGGCCTCGACCGCCACACCGTTGCGCTCGGCGATGCGGGCGAACTCGAAGGCCACCACCGCGCCCATGCAGTGACCGAACAGCCGGATCGATCCGACGGCGCCCCAGTCGGCCGCGTCGAAGAGATCCTCGGCGAGTGCGCCCACTGTGGGCGCGGCCGGATGGGACAACCGATCGCCGCGTTGCGGGTATTGCATGACGTAGGCGTCGGACCCTGCTGCGGCCAGCGCCATCCCGAACCCGCGGTAGGCCAGCGCCGCGCCACCGGCATGCGGGAACACCAACGTGGCTGTTGAGCTCTCGGACCCTGGATAGCGCTTCACCCAGGGCTTGACCGTGATCTGGGTATCCGGCGGCGTCACGACGGCACAGCGGTGTCGAGAGCGGCCACCGCATCCCGACGCCGTGCGGCCAGCGCGAAGCTGTTCATCCGCCGCTCGGGGTTGCGGCGCGGGGCATCGTCGGCGACGACGATGCCTGCGCCCGCGGTCAGCGCCACCAGCACCATCAGGATCGGCGCCGCGGCACCGGCAGCCGAGAACGCTCCGATGCGGTCATCGCCGCTGACGCCGAGGCGCGCGCTCAGTTCCACGACCGCATCGTGAGCGGCGGCGTGGGTCACCACCGAGAATCCGTCCTCGTCGAGCGAGCCCAGGAGGAAGGCGGGATCCGACGGCCCCGAGGGCACCGGGGTGACGTCGCCCGTGCGAGCCCCGATGCGCAGCGCTTCGGAGACGGTGAGTGCGGGTAACCAGTTGGGCGGTCCGTCGCCGGTGAACAGTGCCATGCGCACGCCGGTGCGCTCCAAAACCGGTTCGGCCGGGTCGGCGGTGTCGATCGGGACGCAGACGCCACCGGCCGCGAGGATGCCCAACGTGGCGATCACCGTGTCCAGACCGGTGGGGCCCACGATCGCGACCCGATCACCTCTGCGGACCCCGGCCACCGCGAGGGCCCCGGACACCGCGAGCGTTTGCTCCCGCAACTGCGAGTAGGTCCAGCACGTTGTCGGCCCCATCACGGCGATGTCGTCGGGCGCACCGTGCGCGTGTGTGAAGAAGCCCTGGTGCAGCGGCTCGGCCGCGACGGTGTGCGTGGTCTGTGTAGTCGTGCGACTTACGGCGTCCACAACGACCTCCTGACGATAAGCAAAGCCTGCCCTAACTGAAGTAACTCTAACCTTAGTTGCCCAACGCGGGTTCTGGGGACGTGCGTGCCAACTCGGAGGCCACATCGGCGCTGTCCATGCCTGCGACCTCGAGATACAGCTCGGAAACGAGCTCAAGACGGTCCGAACCCGCCTCCCGGCCGGACAGCAACACGGCCATCTCGGCCACCGTCCGGGCCGCGAAGACGTCGGCGACCATGACGGTCGAGGTGTCGAGCCAGTCCCGGATCCGCGCCACCAGCTGCGTCCCCAGCACCGAGTCGCCGCCGAGGGCGAAGAAATCGTCGTCGACGCCGACGCCGGACTGCCCGAGAACCTCGCCGAAGATCGCGCACAGGGCGGTTTCCAGCGGACCCGACGGCGCCCGGTAACCCCTGGCCTCCGGAGCCCCGACCGCGGTGAGCATCCGCACCACCGCGATGCGGTCAGCCTTGCCACGGGCGTAGGGAATCTCGTCGGCCACCAGAAGGACCTGCGGGATCATGTGCGCCGGCACCATCTCGGCCAGTGCGGTGGTCACCGATTCCGGATCCAGGCCCTGGTCGTGGCCGGCCTGATCTGCGCGTACCACCGCACCCAGCAGATCGTGGCCGCCCTCGACGGGAACGAGCACCGCGACCGCCGCGTCCACACCGGGAACGCGGCACAATGCGCCTTCGACCTCGCCCAGCTCGATGCGGAAGCCGCTCACCTTGATCCGATGATCGGCCCGGCCGACGAATTCCAGGGTGCCGTCGGGCCAGGAACGCACCAGGTCCCCGGTGCGGTACCAGCGGCGCCCGTCGTACTCGACGAAGCGTTCCGCGGTCAGGTCGGGGCGTCCGCGGTACCCGCGGGCGATGCCGCGTCCACCGACCCAGAGCTCTCCTGGGACCCAGTCAGGGCAGTCCTGGCCTCTGGCGTCGACGACGCGGCAGCAATTGTTCGTCAGCGGCACGCCGAACGGCACCGACGTCCAGTGCGCCGGCAGGGCGTCGTCACCGAATCCGACTTCGAAGATCGTGTTGTGTGTCGCGGTCTCGGTCGCCCCGCCGAGGCCGGCGAAACGAACCCCCGGCGCCGCGGCGCGCAGCGCCCGCACCAGGTCGGGACGCACCCAGTCACCTCCGGTGGGCACCACCCGCAGGGATGAGAGAGGACCGGCGGTGCCAGATGTGGCGGCTCCGCCGGCGGTGCCAGATGTGCCGGCTCCGCCGGCGGTCACCAGCATCTCGAGCCAGCCCGTCAGGAAATGCAGCACCGTCACCTGGTGCTCGTCGATCAGCCTGATCCACACATCCGGATCGCGGCGGTGTTCCTCGTCGACGACGACCATGGAGCCGCCGGACCGCAGGGTCCCGTAGACGTCGATCACCGACAGGTCGCATTCCAGGTGAGACAACGCCAGGCAACGATCGGCCGGGCCGATGTCGAAGTGGTCGTTGATGAACTCGATCGTGTTCATCGCCGCGTCGTGGGTGATCTCGACGCCCTTGGGCTCCCCGGTGGAGCCCGAGGTGAACAACACGTAGGCCAGGTCATCCGGGGTCAGGCTGACCGGCTCGAAATGCGCCGGATCACCGATGATCTCGGCGTCGGCGACGGTCAGGTGCGGCAACGCGGGATGCTCTGACCCCGATCCACAGATCAGGGCGAAGTCGACGCCACCGGTGTGCAGGATCCGCGCAGCCCGATCGGCGGGCTGGTCGACACCGACCGGCAGATATGCCGCGCCCGCCATCGAGATGGCCAGCAGCGCGATGACCTGCTCGACACTCTTGGGACCCAGCACCGCGACCACTTCACCCCGGCACACTCCGCGGGACTGCAGCGCGGCCGCCACGGCCAGCACCTTGTCCCGCAACTCGCCGTAGGTGAGATTGCCTGCGCTGCAGAACACCGCTGGCGCATCCGGGGCCGCGTCCGCGTTGGCGAGAAATCCGGTGTGCAGGACATCGCCACTGGGTGTCGAGGCCGACGCGTTCAGTTCGGCGCGCACCTGGCGTTGCTGCGCGGAGGCAGCGGGCGGATCCGGGGCATCCCAGGCCGCGTCATCGGTGGCCAGGCGCCGCAGTTCGTCCAGGTGATAGGCGAACATGGCCTCGGCCACGCCAGGCCGGAACGCCTCGATCCGAACGTCCCAGTTGATCATCAGACCGTCGGCGATCGGCGTGGCCTGCGCGTCGATCAGTACCTGTGGGCCCTGCGAAATGGTCCATACCGGCGCCCCGAACTGGTCGGTGACGTCGCCTGCGAACAGGTCACCCAGTCCCAGTGCGCTGGTGTAGACGATGGTGGCCAGCGTCTGGCTGCCGCGGTGGCGGCTCATGTCCCGCAGCACATCGAGCCCCGACACCGAGGAATGCGCGGCGGTCGCGTGCAGCGTCTCCTGCACCACCCTGGCCCGGGCGGCGGGGGTATCGGCACCCGTCAGATCGATGTCGAGCAACAGCGACGAGGTGAAGTCACCGACGAGCTTATCGACATCGGGGTGGTAGGGCTCCCGGCCGAACATCGGCAGGTTGAGCAGGAACCGGGACTGTGTCGACCAGTGCGCCAGTGCATTGGCGTATGACGCCCCGACCGCCATGGCCGGGGTGATCCCGCGCCGGTGTGCCGCCGCGAACAATGCGTCGCGGGTCGGCACGTCGAGCACCTGCCACAGCCGGATGCTGCGATGCGGGTTGCGCTGATCCGACAGCGGAACCAGTGGCAGCGCAGGCGGATCCGGCAGATCGGGCACGCGATCGGACCACCACTGCCGATCCCGTTCCGACGGCGGCGGCGCCGACGCGGTCAGCCGGGCCCGGTATTCGCGGTACGTGTAGCCCAGAGCGGGCAGTTCGACGCCGCGGTAGAACGCAGCCAGATCGGCCATGAAATTGCGGTAGCTGACGGCATCCGCGCACTGCATGTCCATGTCGACATGGAGACGCGTGCGCCCACCGGGCAGCAGTGACAAGCTCAGCTGCAGAACTTCGTCGTGCAGCATCTGATGGGATTTGGTCTCCCTGGTGAGCTCCAACTGTGCTTGTGCCGCAGCCTCATCCAGATCGCGCAGGTCGTAGACAGTGACCGGCAACGGGCGGTCACCGATCCGCTGGGTCCCGTCGGGCAGGATCTCGACCCGCAGCATGGGGTGGCGCGCAGCCAGTTTCGCCGCGGCCGCCTGCAGCCGCTGCGGGTCGACACCGGTTCCGTCGAACTCGACGTACAGGTGCGCGCCGACGCCGCCGAGCTGCTGATCCTGGTTACGGCCCACCCAGAAGGCGTGCTGGATCGGGGCCAGCGGGAACGGTTCACCGTCCTCACCCGCACCACCGGTTTCGGTCACGGGGTCCTCGGCCGGGGCATCCGGGGTGTGTTCGGCGACCAGGTCGATCCATGCCGAAACAGTGGGATTGGCTGCCAGAGCCGCGAATCCGACGTTGATGCCCTGCTTACGCCACCGGCCCGACAGCGACATCATCCGGATCGAGTCGAGCCCGGAGGCGATCAGATCAGCGTCGGGGTCGACATCATCAGGGCTGACACCCAGGAGTTCGGCGACCTCGTCGCGGACCGTCTGGGAATTCGTCGCCACCACGCTCACCATCCTCCGAACAATTAGTAAAGGCTGCCCTAACTTAGTGGAGGTTATCCTATATTCGATCTGCCGACACACTTACCCGAGGGGAGCCAGAACACCGATGACCACCGGTTTTGACCGCGAACTGGACGAACTGGCAAACGGATTCACCCCGTTCCCCGAGGACCGTGCCGAGGTGTACCGCGAGCTCGGCTACTGGCAGGGCAAACCGCTGGACAGCATCCTGCGCGAGGCGGCGCAGCGCTGGCCCGACAAGCCCGCCGTGGTCGACGCCACCGGTGTCCACACCTTCGCCGAACTGGACGCGCTGGCCGACCGCATCGGCGCGGCACTCGCCGCCCGCGGGATCGCGCCCGGCGACCGCATCCTGGTTCAGCTGCCGAATACCCGCGAATTCGCCGTTGCCACTTTCGGTTTACTGCGCGCGGGCGCTGTCCCGGTGTTGTGCCTGCCCGGTCACCGATCGGCCGAGCTCGGCCACTTCGCCGCGGTCAGCGGCGCCGTCGGACTCGTGATCCCCGACGTCATCGCCGGATTCGACCACCGCGACCTGGCCGCCCAGATCGTCGCCGAACACCCGCGGTTGCGCCACGTGCTCGTCGACGGCGACCCGGGGCCCTTCCAATCCTGGTCAGCCCTCAAAGACTTCGAAGCAGCCGGCCCGCCGGACATCACCGTCGACACCAGCGGTCCGGCCGTCCTGCTGGTATCCGGCGGCACCACCGGGCTACCGAAGCTCATTCCCCGCACCCACGACGACTACCTCTACAACGCCGCCGCGTGCGCACAGGCCTGCGAAATGGTGCACGACGACGTGTATTTGGCGGTGCTACCCGCCGGGCACAACTTTCCCCTCGCCTGCCCCGGCCTGCTCGGGTCGATGACCGTCGGTGCGACCACCGTCTACACCGATGACCCTAGCCCCGAATCGGCCTTCGCACTGATCAACACCCACGGTGTCACCGTGACCGGACTCGTCAACGCCCTGGCCAAGCTGTGGGCCCAGGCCTGCGACTGGGAGCCGGTGCTGCCCACCTCTCTGCGCGTCGTCCAGGTCGGCGGATCAAGGATGTCCCCTGAAGAGGCCCGCTTCATCCGGGAGGGCCTGAGCCCGGGACTGCAACAGATCTTCGGAATGGCCGAGGGCATGCTGAATTTCACTCGGCCCGGCGATCCGGTGGACGTGGTGGAGCACACCCAGGGCCGGCCGATGTCCCCGCACGACGAGATGCGGGTGGTCGATGAGGACGGCAGCGAGGTCACGCCCGGACAGGAGGGTGAGCTGCTGGTGCGCGGGCCGTACACGCTCAACGGCTACTACCGCGCCGAGGAGGCCAATGCCCGGTCCTTCAGCCCCGACGGTTTCTACCGCACCGGGGACCGGGTCCGAATCTTCACCGACGGGCCGAGGGCCGGCTACGTCGAGGTGACGGGGCGGATCAAAGATGTCATCCACCGCGGCGGCGAGACGGTGTCGGCCACCGACCTGGAGGACCACCTGCTGACCCACCCGGCGGTCTACGCGGCCGCCGCGGTGGCGCTGCCCGACGACTACCTCGGCGAAAAGATCTGTGCAGCGGTGGTTTTCAAGGGCGCGCCGATCACCCTGGTGCAGCTCAACGAGTTCCTCGACCAACGTGGCGCGTCGGCCCACGCCAGGCCCGACATGTTGGTCCCGATGTCGACCCTGCCCGCCACCGCGGTGGGCAAGGTCGACAAGAAGAAGTTGATCGCCGCGATCACCGGCTGAGCGAACGTCCCGCCTCGGGGTCCAGCAGCTCGACGATCCTGGCTGTCACTGCCGCCGCGGTGGGGTGCTCCCACAGCAGCGTCGGCGGCAGTGACAGCCCGGTTTGCTTCTCGAGCTGGCGACGCAGCCGCACCGTCATGATCGAATCGACCCCCAGCTCCACCAGCGGAAGGTCCACGTTCACGTCCGACTCGGCGAGCCCCAATTGGCTTGCCACCGCGGTTAATACGTGTGCCGCGAGCTTTTCGGGGTCGAACTCCCCCGCGGCCGGCTCCGCGATGTCAGGCTCCTCCTCGGGTGCCACATCCGCCAGGATCGGCACGGCCGCGGCCGCGGGCAGGACCGGCAGGACCACGACATTGGCCGTGTCCTCACGCATCGCCAGGTCGAGCGCGCGCATCGCATCGTCGGCTCCGACCGTGCCCATGCCGAGCGCGTCGAGTTGGGCCGCGACGAACTCCGAGGTCGAGCCCATCCCCAGACCGCGCCACGCGGTCCAGGCGACGGCGGTGGTGCGGTCCCCGAGGCTGCGCCGGTGCCGGGCCATGCCGTCCAGGAACGAATTGGCACAGCCATAGGCACCCTGCCCCGGGAAACCGGCCAGGTAACCGCATGAGGAGAACAGCACCATCCAGTCGAGCTGGGCAGGCGGGAACACCTCGTGCAGCGCAAGAGTTCCCTGCACCTTCGGATGCATCGCGGCGGCGAACTCGTCGGCGGTCGTATTCATCAGCAGCGCACCGGCTTCCACCCCGGCAGCGTGGATGACACCGCGCACCGGCGGCAGCGGGCGCAACACCTCCCGCAGCGCATCGGCCGATCCGGGTGCTGCGATGTCCACCGCTGCGACGGTGACCGACACTCCGCGTTCCTCGAGTGCGGTGACCGCACGCACTGCCGAAGACTCGGTGCCCTCGGCCCAGGCCGACCGGTCCCCCAGGCCCGAGCGTGATAGCAGCACCAGACGGCGGGCGCCGAGATCGGCCAGGCGCTGGGCCATCCGCAGGCCGAGCACACCGGTGCCGCCGGTGATCAGATACGTCCCGCCCGGAGTGCACTGCATCGGGCTCGCCTGCACCGCGACTCCCGATCCCGATGCGGACAGGCGGGCGGCCAGGGCCACCCCGTCGCGGACCACCAGGACTCCGTGCCCAGCCGTTGATCCCAGCGCCGTCAGCGGAAGGCGCCCGTCGGCCACGTCGACGACACCGCCCCACAACTGCGGATGCTCGGCTGCGGCGACCCGGCCGAGGCCCCACAGCGGTGCGTGGATCACGTTGGCTCCCTCGTGGACACCAACGGTGAGCGCCCACAGCCGCGCCGACAAGCCCACGCGCTGCTGCAAGGCCAATGTCCGGACCACCAGGTCCACGGCGGCCTCGGGTGCGTCATCGTCGCGCGGCAACACCAGCACGACGGCGTGATCGCCCAGTTCGCTTGGCAGGGAGCCGAAATCGACGATCGATTCCAACTCCGTCGGGTCTTCCACCGCCACGTACGGCACGCCGGCCTCGGTCAGATCGTCCACGGCGGCTTCCAGCCTGTCGACGTCACCGCCCACCAGCACCACCCCACTGGGCGGGCGCTCGCCGCGAGCCGGCACCGGATGCCACGACACCCGGTGCACGATCCGGCGGACATCGGTCGCCGAGGACTCGCGGCCGGGATTCTCCAGCTCCTCGAAGGTCATTCCGTCGATGGAGAGCAGCACCGTTCCGGACTCGTCGGTGATCGCCACATCGGTGGTGGTGGTGCCCGGCCTGCGACGCACCGACAGCATCGCGGTCGCCGGCGGCGCGGCCTGTACCTGCACCCTTTCGATGGCGGCAGGCATCCGCAACCGGGGCGGACCGTCGAACGTCGTCGAGGCAGCCGAGGTGGCCGCGTCCACCAGTGAGGCCCACGTGCTCGGTTGTGTGCCGTCGGGCTCGGATGTCACCCGGGCCAGCAGCTCACCTTCGCCGCGGCGCAGATCCTCGATGTCCCAACCGAATCCCATGGCAGCGACTCCCAGCTCGGCCAGGGTGTCGATGACGTGACGGGGCGGCAGCAACTCGGTGCAGCGGGCGCGGGCCGCATCGAGGTCGACATCGGCGACCTCCGCGCGGACCGGATCCACCACCGCGCTGCTGTGCGTCAACCATCCGCCGTCCAACTCTTCGCCGGCGTCGGCCAGCCGCGAGGCCAGGGTCAACTCGCGGTCGGTGAGCACCACCTGGAGATCCCGGGCGCGGGCCGGAGCCACCGGCGTTCGCAGCCGCACATCTGTCAATGCGGCGCCGGTCGTCGACGCCGCGCCGGCTGCCAGGAAGGTATTCAGCAGCACCGCGGCAGGCACGATTTCGGTGCCCTGCACCGGATGGTCACCGGGATAGGGCCGGGTGTCGAAGTCCAGCCGGGTCTGCCACATGCGGGTGGTGACGGTCCCAGCCACGTCGGTACGCCCGCCCAGCAGCGTGTGGCCGGTGGGGTCGTGCACCGCCCGCCCACCGGGGGCGGCGGTGGGCACCCGCCAGAAGTGCCGATGCTGCCATTGGGTGACGGGCAGGTCGGCGGCCCACGGATCAGCCTGGCCGACACCATGATCGATCTCGGCGCCGTGGCAGTACAGCGTGGCGATCGCGGTCATGACCGCCGGCGACTCGCTCGTGTCGCGACGCAGGAGCGGTACCACCGCGTGGTCGTCCATGCCCAGGTGCAGCAGGGTCTCGACGATCGAGTGTGAAACCACGGGATGTGCGGACACTTCGAGGAACAGCCGGTGTCCATCTTCGGCTGCCGCTGTGACGGCCTCGGCGAACCGGACCTGCCCGCGCAGGTTTTGCACCCAATAGTCGGCGTCCCTCGGTGCGCCGGAGCGCGCGTCGGCCAATGCCGTGGTGTACAGCGGGATCACCGCGTCCCGCGGCGGCTCGAGCCCCGCGACGCTGTCGGCCAGGGCACCGGTCAGATCGTCCATCGCGGGGCTGTGGAATGCCACGTCGGTGTTCACCCGGCGCACCACGATGCCGTCGGCTGCCCAGGATTCGCAGACCCGCTCCACCGCTTCGGTCTGGCCCGAGATCACACAGGATTCCGCCGAGGCGCTGATGGCCGCCACCACGTCGGTGCGTTCGCCGAGCCGCCGTTGCGCCTCCGCGAACGGCAGCCGGACCAAAGCCATGGCGCCGCAACCCATCACGGCGCGGAACCCGCGGGCCCGGTAGCACGCCACGGCGGCACCCTGGCGCAGTTCGAACACCCCGGAGACCACGCACGCCGCGACCTCACCGACCGAGTGACCGATCACCGCGGCAGGACGCACGCCGCGCTCGCGCAGTACCGCGGCCAGACCGACCTGCATCGCGAAGGTCAGCGCCTGGATCCGGTCGGTGCCACCCAACTCGCCGCTGCTCAGCGCCTCGCGGGCGGAGAAGCCGAGCTCGCGCCCGAAGACCTCGTCCACCTCGTCGATGACGCGCGCGAAAGTTGGCTCGGCCGTGAGCAACTCACGGCCCATACCGGTCCAGTGCGAGCCATGTCCCGAGAACACCCACACGGCGTCCCGCGCCTGCCCGCCGGGAAGTTCTCCGGTGACCACACCGCCACCGGCCTCACCTTGCGACAGTGCATCCAGGCCGGCGATCAGTTCATGCCGATGCTCGGCGATGACAGCGGCCCGGACCGGTTCGTGCGAACGCCGGGCCCACAATGTGGTGGCCACCGGCGCCACTTCCTGATGGCCCGCGCGCAGATGATCGGCAAGCGCTTCGGCCTGGCGGGTCAGTCGCTGCACGGAACGCGCCGAGAGCGGGACGATGACCGGGCCGGACACCTCCAGTGGGGAGTCCTGTTGTGCCGGAGCCTCTTCGAGCAAGATATGCGCGATGGTGCCGCCGTAGCCGTAGCTGCACACCGCGGCCTGACGAGGGGTGTCTGTGCGCGGCCAGGGTTCGACCTCGGTGGGCACCCGAAGTCCGCTGCTGTCCCAGTCGACGGCGGCGGTCAGTTGCCGCAGGCCGGCGGTGGGCGGGATCGCCTCGTGGTGCAGAGCCAGGACGGTCTTGATCAGGCCCATCACCCCGGCACCGCCCTCGAGGTGGCCGATGTTGGGTTTGACCGAACCGATACGGCAGCGGTCCTGATCAGCGCGTCCGACGCCGTACACCTCGGCCAGCGCCCCGACCTCGGTGGGATCGCCTGTGGGAGTTCCGGTTCCGTGCGCCTCGATGTAGCCGACGCCGGCTGGTTCGACTCCCGACATCGCGCATGCGCGCCGGAACATGTCGGCCTGCGCGGCGCCGTTGGGCGACATGATGCCCACCGTTCGCCCGTCCTGGGCGGTGGCACCGCCCCGTACGACCGCCAGGATGCGGTCGCCGTCGCGTTCGGCGTCGGCGAGTCGTTTGAGGACCACGACGCCGGCTCCCTCACCGCGGCCGTAGCCGTCGGCTGCGGCATCGAAGGTCTTGCAGCGGCCGTCGGGGGCCGTGGCTCCGGCCTCATCGAGCACGCGCGTCAAGCCGGGGCCGATCAAGGCGCTGACGCCGCCGGCCAGGGCAAGGGAGGTCTCGCCTGCCCGCAGCATCTGGCACGCCTGATGCACCGCGACCAACGAGGCCGCGCACGCGGCGTCCAGCGCGACACTCGGCCCGCGGAGATCGAGCAGATGCGAGACCCGGTTGGCGATGCCGCACAGCGAAGTACCGATACCGGTCCACGCGTCGATGCCCGGCAGGTCCTCCATGATCAACTTGCCGTAGTCGTCGGAGTTGACGCCCATCAGCACCGCGGTGTCGCTGCCGGCCAGCGCCCTCGGCGAAACCCCGGCGTGTTCGAGAGCCTCCCAGCTGACCTCTAGCGCGAGCCGCTGCTGAGGGTCCATCACCTCGGCCTCGCGTGGCGAGACGCCGAAGAACTCGGCGTCGAAGCCGGCGAGATCGTCGAGGAAGGTGCCGAGCCGGGTGACTTCACGCAGGACAGCCGCATTACGCGGATCACGCCGCAGGTAGGGCTCCCAGCGCTCCTCGGGCACCTCGGTGACGTGGCTACGGCCCTCGACGAGGAAGTTCCAGAAATCCGCCGGCGTCGCGACATTGCCCGCGACGCGGCAGCCCAACCCGATGACGGCTATGGGTTCCGGGGTCGAGTGGTCGGGTCCCATGTCAGCAGGACCCCGTCCGAAGGTAAGTCTGGATAGGCTTGCCTAAATACGCTGCCGACATGCGGACAATAGTGGCACACGATCCGAGAGAGCAGGAGTTCTACCTCAGAACCAGCTGTGAATCTTCTGGGACGCCCCCAGGTGGCGATGACGTGCGTGTTTATCGATCGAGGCGGCGGTCGTGGCTACCTGTTCGCGATCGCGGGTGGCCGCCGTCGGCGTGTTAGCTCACTCACATGTCGGTTCGGCTCCCTCGACGAGGTACGGCGACAACGTGCTCAGCTTCTCGCAGGTCTCCTCGAACTCGCGGTCGGGCGTGGACTCGGCGATGATCCCGGCTCCGGCCCGCAGCCAGGTGTGGCCGTCGGCTTCATAGGCAGCCCGTAGCGCGAGCGCTGCATCGAGCGAACCGTCGGCCGAGAACATCGCCACGGCGCCCGAATACAGTCCACGGGGCAGTTCGTCGTGGCGAAGAATCGCCTCGACGCCCTCCGCCTTGGGAATTCCCGATGCCGTCACCGCCGGGAACAGCGCTTCCAGTGCGTCCATGCGGTCCATCGACGGGTCGAGACGGGCCCCCACCGTGGATCCCAGGTGCTGGACACTTCCGCGCTCACGAATGGTCATGAAGTCGGTGACGGTCGCCGTGCCGGGTTCGGCGACTTCGGCAATCTCCTTGAGCGAACTGCGTACCGATATCGCGTGTTCGACGATTTCCTTGGAGTTGGACTCCAGGTCGTCGCGGGCCGCCTGATCGTTGGCGGCGCCGCGGCCGAAAGCCCGGGTTCCGGCCAGTGGTTCGGTCACCACGAGCCCGTCCTGGTGCACGGCGGCAACGAGTTCGGGACTGTAGCCGAGCGCACGCAGCGGACCGAGCCGCAACAGAAATGACCGGGCCGGATTGTTGTGCCGGCGGCCCAGCCGGTAGGTCGACGGGAAGTCGAGGCGGAAGGGTACGTCGAAGCTCCGCGACAGGATCACCTTCTGATACCGACCCCGTCCGATCTCGTCGATCGCGGACGCCACCCGGTCGCGGTAGGCGCTGCCGTCCTGCCGGATGTCAACGCCTCGGGGGGCGGCGGTGGGCGCGACTCCCTCGGCGATCAGGCGCCGCACGACATCGTGGTGGATCTCGCCGCCACCGAGCACGGTGACCCGTTCCGCGGTGACCTCGATCTGCACCCGCGGGCTGAAGACCCGGGCCAACGGTGTCTTCGGCGCCAACCGGTCCTCGAGACCGAACTTGAACGCGCCGAATTCGAATGCGACCCAGCCGAATGCGGTGTCGGCATAGGTTTCCGAGTCGGCAAGCATGAGATCCACCGCTTCGCCGAGCACACCGCCCGGCTTACCGGTCCATGACCGACGGGCCGCTACCGCGCCATCCCGGGTGAGTCGCAGTTCATCGCTGTCCAACTCGACACCACACTGCGCTCCGCAAGCCAGAATCCACCGGTTTCCCCGCTCGTACACCACGTAATCGCTGCCATCCTCGGACAGCGCGCGAGCGATCTCGGCGACCAAATCGGCTGGGCCGGTCGCGTTGTCACCTGCAGGCAGCTCGAACGAGGCGAGCGCGGCCGAAGCATTGCAGTCAGCTTGGTCGTTCCGTGTGAGCATTCCGCAAAGCGTAGCCTTGCCTTACTCATCGCACAGACCTACGTACTTGCCACGTATCTACTACGGAATCAATATCTCCCGCATAGGATTTGCACACCTGGCTCCAGCGCTAACACAGGCGTCTCACAGGCTTCGCACAGACGCCCGCTGGTTGTGTCTCCTACCCCAGCAAGTCCCGGACGACCGCGTCAGCGAGCAGGCGACCACGGTCGGTCAGCACCAGGGCATCGCGTTGCCGGAGGAGAAGCCCTTCACTACACAGCGTTTCGGCGCGAGCCAATTCGACAGTGTCGAGCAGCGCCACCGGGAGGCCATCACGGACCCTGACTCGCAGCATCACGTCCTCAACGTGCCGGTCAAGATCGTCGAGCTGTTCGAAATCGGCTATCGGCAGCCGATTTTCGGCGAGCGACTGCGCATAGGTATTGGGATGCTTGACATTCCACCAGCGGGTGGCGCCCAGGAAGCCGTGTGCTCCCGGTCCGGCCCCCCACCACTGGCCACCGTCCCAGTAGCCGAGGTTGTGCCGGCACTCCCCGCCCTCGCGACTCCAGTTCGACACCTCGTACCAGTGCAGGCCGGCCGCGGACAGCGCGGCATCGAGCAACTCGTAACGCTGCGCCAGGACGTCGTCGTCGGGCCGGGCGATCTCACCGCGGCGCACCCGACGGGCCAGCGCGGTGCCGTCCTCCACGATCAGCGAGTACGCCGACACGTGGTCGACGCCGGCGCCCACGGCGACGTCGATCGACCGCCGCAGATCATCGTCGCTCTCCCCCGGTGTGCCGTAGATCAGGTCGATGCTGACGTGCTCGAATCCCGCGGCCCTGGCTTCCACGGCCGCTGCCGGTGCGCGCCCCGGGGAGTGCGTGCGGTCCAGCACCGCCAGCACCTGCGGCGCGGCCGACTGCATACCGAGAGAAATTCGGGTGTATCCGGCCTCACGCAGAGTCGCGAACATCTCCGGAGAGGTGGATTCCGGATTGGCCTCGGTGGTCACCTCGGCATCGACCGCCAGGTCGAAGTTGTCGCGGACCGCTCCGAGCACCGCGGCCAGGCCGGCACCGCCGAGCAGCGAGGGCGTGCCGCCGCCCACGAACACCGTCTGCACCGGCACGGAGCCGACGGTGGCCGCCGCCAGTCGCAGTTCGACGCGCAGCGCGGCCAGCCAGCCGTCAGGGCTGGCTCCCCCCAGCTCGGACGCCGTGTAGGTGTTGAAGTCGCAGTATCCGCATCGGGTGGCACAGAACGGGACATGGATGTAGATGCCGAACGCGCGTCCCGGCACGTATGCCAACTGGGGTTGGCCGGCGAGCTCGGTGCGCATGGTCATGATCTGATTTTCCCAGACTGTCCAGCGACGACTTTTGCTCACCCTGAGCGCAAATATGGCCCGGTTAGGGCAGGTGACGACAATCGTGGCACAATGGCGGGCGTGACTGCCGCCCACAACAGCACCACCCGCGTACAGCTGGTGGCTCGTCGGCATGTCGATTACAAGCGCGTCTGTAGCTGTTGCTGTCTGCCTTGCATCATGCGTTGATTTCGGACCCCGCCCGCCCCATAGTTTCAGCTGGCACCGGATCTGCGCCGCCGGACAGCCACCGGTGATCTGCGCGGTCTGCATGCCAGCTCCTTTATCCGAGGAGCACAACAGTGACCACCCCCGAGGCACCTGCCAAGGCCGACCGGCCCGCCAAGCGCCCACGCGACGAAGGCCAGTGGGCGCTGGGCAACCGCGAGCCGCTCAATCACAACGAGCAGTTCAAGCAGGAAGACGACGCACTCAACGTGCGGGCCCGCATCATCGACGTCTACTCGCGGGACGGCTTCGCCAGCATCGCCAAGGACGACCTGCGCGGCCGGTTCCGATGGATGGGTCTCTACACCCAGCGCACTGAGGGCTACGACGGCACCTTCACCGGTGACGACAACGCCGACCTGCTCGAGGCCGAGTACTTCATGATGCGGGTGCGCACCGACGGCAAGGCTCTCTCGGTCCAAGCCGTCCGCACCCTCGGACAGATCTCGGTCGACTTCGCGCGCGACAGCGCCGACATCACCGACCGGGAGAACCTGCAGTACCACTGGCTGCGCATCGAGGACATCCCCGAGGTCTGGCGCCGCTTGGACGAGGTCGGCCTGCAGACCATGGAAGCCTGCGGCGACTGCCCGCGCGGCATGCTGGGCTCTCCCCTGGCCGGCGACTCGCTGGTCGAGGTGCTGGACCCGACACCGGCGCTGCGCGAGATCGAGCAGCGCTACATCGGCAGCCCGGAATTCTCCAACCTGCCCCGCAAGTTCAAGACGGCCGTCTCGGGCTTGCAGGACGTCGCCCACGAGATCAACGACGTGTCGTTCATCGGGGTCAACCACCCCGAGCACGGGCCCGGCCTGGATCTGTGGGTCGGCGGCGGGTTGTCCACCAACCCGATGCTGGCGCAGCGCGTCGGCGTGTGGGTGCCGCTCGAAGAGGTCGCCGAAGTGTGGGCGGGCGTGGTCGGTATCTTCCGCGATTACGGTTACCGCCGCCTGCGGTCGAAGGCGAGGCTGAAGTTCCTGGTCAAAGACTGGGGCGTAGAAAAGTTTCGGGAAATTCTCGAGACGGAATACCTGCACCGCAAGCTGCACGACGGCCCGGCTCCCGAGCAGGTGCCGCACACCGTCGACCACGTGGGTGTGCAAAAGATCCGCAACGGCCTCAACGCGGTCGGCGTCTCGGCGATCGCCGGACGTGTTTCGGGCACCATCCTGACCAAGGTGGCCGATCTGATGGAGGCCGCCGGCTCGGATCGCGCGCGCCTGACCGCCTACCAGAAGCTGATCATCCTGGACGTGCCCGACGACAAGTTGGATGCCCTGCGCACCGGTCTGGATGCCCTGGGCCTGCAGTCGCAGCCATCGCACTGGCGTCAGAACCTGATGGCCTGCACCGGTATCGAGTACTGCAAGCTCAGCTTCGCCGACACCCGCGGCCGCGCTCAGCACCTCGTTCCCGAACTCGAGGCACGACTGGGCGACCTCAACGCGGAGCTCGATGTGCCGGTCACCGTCAACATCAACGGCTGCCCCAACTCGTGCGCCCGCATCCAGGTCGCCGACATCGGTTTCAAGGGCCAGATGGTGGACGACGGCAACGGCCCCGAGGAGGGCTTCCAGGTGCACCTCGGCGGCAGCCTCGGGCTGGACAGCGGTTTCGGGCGCAAACTGCGCCAGCACAAGGTGCTGGCCACCGAACTCGGCGACTACATCGAGCGGGTTGTCCGCAACTTCGTGAAACAACGCGAGAGCGGCGAGCGTTTCGCCCAGTGGGCCATCCGGGCCGATGAAGGTGACTTGCGATGAGCCGCTTGCGCGAAGAGCGGACAGACGAGGTGATGACGAGGTGACTGACTTGACGGATATCGACCTTCAAGCGTTGGCCGAGCGGGGCGCGGCCGAGCTGGCCGACGCGAGCGCCGAGGAACTCCTGCGCTGGACCGACAAGCACTTCGGTGGCAATTACGTGGTGGCCTCGAACATGCAGGATGCGGTCCTGGTCGAGATGGCGGCCAAGGTGCGCCCCGGTGTCGACGTACTCTTCCTCGACACCGGCTACCACTTCGCCGAGACCATCGGCACCCGCGACGCCGTGGAGCAGGTGTACGGCGTGAACGTGGTGAACGTCCGCCCCGAGAACACCGTGGCTCAGCAGGACGAGCTGCACGGCAAGGACCTGTTCGCCCGCGACGCCGCGGCCTGCTGCCGGATGCGCAAGGTCGAGCCGCTGGGAAAGGCTCTGGCCGGCTACACCGCCTGGGTCACCGGTATCCGCCGCGTCGAAGCACCGACGCGCGCCAACGCCCCGCTGATCAGCTGGGACGCCGCGTTCGGACTGGTGAAGATCAACCCGATCGCGGCCTGGTCCGATGAGGACATGCAGGCCTACATCGAGGCCAACGACATCCTGGTCAATCCCCTTGTCTACGACGGCTATCCGTCCATCGGGTGTGCACCGTGCACGACCAAGCCGGCCGAGGGCGCCGATCCCCGCAGCGGTCGGTGGGCCGGCCAGGCCAAGACGGAGTGCGGGCTGCACGCCTCGTGAGGCATCTGTGACGCTCGTTCTCACAGCACACGGCAGCGCGGACCCGCGTTCGTCGGCGAACGCGCACGCCATCGGCGGGCATCTGCGTCGTCTGCTGCCCGACACCGAGGTAAGGGTCGCGTTCTGTGAGCAGAACGCACCCAACCTCACCGAGGTGCTGCCCGATGTCGAGCCCGGCGCCGTGGTCGTGCCGCTGCTCCTGGGCAGCGCCTATCACGCCCGGATCGACATTCCCGAGCTGATCGCCAACTCCGGCGCAGAGGTGACCCAGGCCGATGTGCTCGGCGATGATCCCCGCCTGCTGCAGGTGGTGCGCGAACGGCTGACCGCGGTGGGAGTGTCCCGATTCGACGCCGATCTCGGGGTGATCCTGGCCGGTGTCGGCTCGTCGCATCCGGCCGCCAATGCGCGGACCGCTGTCCTGGCCGGTGCATTGGCCGACGGCACCCGCTGGGCCGGTACCCAGGTGGCGTTCGCCACAGGACAGAGTCCGTCCCTGCCCGAGGCCGTCGATCGGTTGCACCAACGCGGCGCCCGCCGCCTGGTGATCGCCCCATGGTTCCTGGCCCATGGTCGCATCACCGACCGGGTTTACGAATTCGCTTGTGCCGCAGGCATTCCTATGGCCGATCCGCTGGGCGCGCACCGCCTGGTGGCGGCCACCGTGCTGGATCGCTACGAAGAGGCGCTGGCGGCGCGCAGCGCCGGCTTCGCCGCCTGACGCTTCCGCTCACCGAGCAATCACGCCCCCGGGCACCGCCCGGGGGCGTCTTCATCGGCTTGACTCCTATACCCCAAGGGGTATATTCGGATCTATTGGCATACCCCCCTAGGTATACAGAACCGCCCACTGAGGAGTTGAACAATGAAGTTCATCCAGTACTACCTGGACTGTCTGTCCCACGCGTCGTACCTCATCGGCGATGAGTCCACCGGTCGCGCTGTCGTCGTCGACCCGCAGCGCGACGTCTCCGAGTACGTCGCCGACGCCGAGAAGTTCGGCATGCGGATCACCCACGTGATCGAGACTCACTTCCACGCCGATTTCCTGTCCGGCCACCTCGAGCTGGCCGAGGCCGCCGGTGCCGAGATCGTGTACTCGTCGGTCGCCAAGCCGGAGTTCGATCACCTGGGAGTCGAAGACGGCCAACGCATTTCACTGGGCGAGGTGGTACTGGAATTCCGCCACACGCCGGGACACACCCCGGAATCGATGAGCATCGTGGTCTACGAACGTGCCGATGACGCAGTGCCGTACGGCGTCCTGACCGGAGACACGCTGTTCATCGGCGACGTCGGCCGGCCCGACCTGCTGGCTTCGATCGGTTTCACCCGTGACGAGCTGGCCGACAAGCTCTACCACTCGCTGCACGAGAAGCTGTTGCCGCTACCCGATGCCACCCGCGTCTTCCCAGCGCATGGTGCGGGCTCGGCCTGCGGCAAGAACCTGTCCACCGAACTGTCGTCCACCATCGGTGAGCAGAAGCAGACCAACTACGCCCTGCGGGCACCCGACAAGCAGTCATTCATCGAGCTGGTCACCGCCGGCCAGCCGCCGGCCCCAGGCTATTTCGTGTACGACGCGATCCTGAACCGCAAGGACCGCGCGTTGCTCGACGAGGAGGCGACACCCGAGGCGCTCGACTACCGTCAGCTCACCGGCGCCGTGGCAGGCGGAGCCATGTTGATCGATGGCCGCAGCCCCGAGGATTTCGCTCTGGGCCACCTGCGCAACGCGATCAACATCGGGCTGGCCGGGCGCTACGCCGAATTCGCCGGGTCGGTGGTCAAGCCCGACGCCGACATCGTGCTGATCACCGACCCGGGCGAGGAACGGGAAGGCAAGAACCGCCTGGCCCGCATCGGATTCGACCGGGTGCTGGGTTACGTCCAGGATCCCGAGCGGATGATGTTCGAACACTCCGACGATGTGACGGTGGCCTCACGGTTGACGGCCACCGCCTTCGCCGAGCGCGCCGCCACTGTTGAAGGCCTGCAGATCGTCGACGTGCGCAATCCCGGCGAGACCCCGGCGGGCATGGTCCCGGGCGCGGTCAACATCCCGGTGGGTCAGCTGCCCGAGCGGACCGGCGAATTGGATCCCACGCGCCCCACCGTGGTCTACTGCGCCGGCGGCTACCGCTCATCGGTGGCGGCCAGCCTGCTGCGCCGGCGCGGCTTCACCGATGTCAGCGACATCCTGGGTGGCTACGGCGCCTGGGCGGACAGCACTCAGACCGCCTGAGCCGCACAAACCAGCACTGCGGCCGAGCCGCACCGATCAACACAGCGCAAACCGTCTGAGAGACAGGAGCACAGAACAACCATGCCCACCCCACACAAGCACGAGGTGCTGATCATCGGCGGCGGCACGGCCGGAATCACCGTGGCGGCCCGGTTGCTGCGCAAGCACTACACCGATGTGGCGATCATCGAACCGTCCGACAAGCACTATTACCAGCCGTTGTGGACGCTGGTCGGCGGCGGACAGGCGACGGCCGCCGAAACCGAGCGTGCCGAAGCATCGGTGATGCCGCGGGGTGCCACCTGGATCAAAAGTGCCGCCACATCCGTCGATCCGGACGCAAACCAGGTCACGTGTGCCGATGGTGCAACCTACTCCTACGACGTGCTGGTGGTGGCTCCGGGCATCCAGCTCGACTGGGAACGCACCGAGGGCCTGACCGACACGCTCGGCAAAGACGGCGTCTCGTCGAACTACCGCTTCGACCTCGCCCCGCGCACATGGGAATTCATCCGCAACACTCGATCCGGGACGGCGGTGTTCACCATGCCGTCGGGGCCGATCAAGTGCGCCGGCGCGCCCCAGAAGATCGCGTACCTGGCGTGCGACCACTGGCGGCGCCAGGGTGTGCTCGACGACATCGACGTGCACCTGGTGGTCCCGACCCCGCGGATCTTCGGCATCCCCGCGATCGCCGACAACCTGGACAAGGTCATCGCCGACTACGGCATCCAGCTGCACACCGGAAGTGAGGTGCGGTCCATCGATTCGGCGGCTCGCAAGGTGACCATGATCAACCTCGCGGCCGGCACCGAGACCACTCTGCCCTACGACGTGCTGCACGCGGTCCCCCATCAATCGGCGCCCGACTGGATCAAGGCCAGCCCGCTGTCCACGAGCCATGTCGGCGGGGACGCCAACGGTTATGTGGACATCGACAAGCACACGATGCAGCACGTGCGTTACCCGAATGTTTTCGCCCTCGGCGATGCGGGATCGTCGCCGAACTCGAAAACCGGTGCGGCCATTCGCAAGCAGGCACTCGCCGTGGTGGACAACATCGGCGCGGTGCGCAGCGGGCGTCCGCTGCCCGGGACCTACGACGGCTATGCCTCGTGCCCGATCGTCACGTCCTCACGCGACATGCTGCTCGCCGAGTTCGATTACGACTTCGCACTCAAACCGTCCTTCCCCCTGCTCGATCCGGTCAAGCCCCACCGGCCGTACTGGCTGCTGAAGAAGTACGGGCTGCCCGCCATGTACTGGAACCTCATGTTGAAAGGCCTGGCCTGATGTCCACCTCGTCGATCATCGGCGCTGCCGAACTCAACGAACTCAAGCAGGCCGGTGCCGGCCCACGGCTGATCGACGTACGCACACCCGGCGAGTTCGAAACCGCCCATATCCCGGGCGCTTACAACGTGCCATTGGATCTGCTGCAGGAGCACCGGGACGAGATCGCCCAGCACCTCGACGAGGACGTGGTGCTGATCTGCCGCTCCGGGCAGCGGGCGAGCACCGCCGGCCAGACCTTGCGCGATGCGGGTCTGCCGAATGTCGCGATCCTCGACGGCGGCATGACCGCCTGGCAGAACAAGGGTTTCGAGATTCGCCGTGGCGCACAGCGCTGGGAACTGGAGCGCCAGGTCCGACTGGTGGCGGGGTCGGTCGTGCTGAGCAGCGTCCTGGGCAGCATCGCCGCCCCGAAGCTGAAGTGGGTCGCCGCGGCGATCGGGGCCGGGTTGACCACCGCGGCTCTGACGAACACCTGCGCGATGGGCATGATGCTGTCGAAGTTGCCATACAACCGGGGTGGGTCCTGTGATGCCCGCAGCATCGTGGAGCAGCTGATCGGTTCCGAACAAACAGCTTCCGGCGCGTTGGCATGATCGCAGTCGCCGTCGCGCTGGCCGTCCTGGTCGGGGTGTCCCTCGGGCTTCTCGGCGGCGGCGGCTCGATCCTGACCGTTCCCCTGCTGGCCTACGTGGCGGGCATGGAGGCCAAGGAGGCGATCGCCACCTCGCTGCTGGTCGTCGGGGTCACCAGCGTGGTCAGCATGTTGTCACATGCGCGCGCCGGCCGAGTGCGATGGCGCAGCGGCCTGATGTTCGGGGCAGCCGGCATGGCCGGTGCGTACCTGGGCGGACTGCTGAGCTACGTCGTGCCCGGATCGGTACTGCTGACCGCGTTCACGGTGGTGATGATCGCCACGGGGATCGCAATGATCAAGGGCCGCAAGGCATGCGAGCCGACGACGCGGACGATGCCGGTCGCCAGGGTACTGCTGATGGGGCTGGGAGTCGGGGTGGTGACCGGCGCCGTCGGAGCCGGCGGCGGTTTCCTGGTGGTGCCTGCCTTGGCACTGCTGGGCGGGCTGCCCATGCCCGTCGCGGTGGGAACCTCGTTGCTGGTGATCGCGATGAACTCGGCCGCGGGCCTGGCCGGGCACCTGAGCACCGTGCCGATCGACTGGACGATCGCCGGTGCGGTCACCGCCGCGGCAGTGCTGGGCAGCCTTCTGGGCACCCGCCTGACCGCCCACGTCGACCCCGACGCGGTGCGCCGGGCGTTCGGCTGGTTCGTGTTGCTGATGGCATCGCTGATCCTCGGCCAGGAGGTCCACCCCGCCGTCGGGCTCACCACGGCCGGCCTGACCGTGGTGGCCGGCCTCGGCAACCTCAGCTGCGCCAGGCTGGGATGGTGTCCGCTGCGATGGATTTTCGGTCCACCCGCTACGACAACATGACCATACAGATATACCCCCGCGGGTATGATGAGAATCAACGGACCCAACATAGAAGGGGGACAACATGATCTGCGACGAGGAATCGATCGCCGCCATCCTCAACCGGCTCCGCCGCGCGCAGGGACAGCTCTCGGGCGTCATCGCCATGATCGAGCAGGGTCGTGACTGCAAGGACGTCGTCACGCAGCTCGCCGCGGTGTCCCGCGCGCTGGACCGCGCCGGATTCAAAATCGTCGCGACCAGTCTGCGCGAGTGCATCACCGGCAACAGTGACGAGACCATGGACGTAGCCGAGTTGGAGAAGCTGTTCCTGACCCTGGCCTGACCGGGTGGCCCCGACCGTCTCAGCTGACGGTCAGGGCCTCATCCTCGTCACTGCTCTTCTCGGTATCCCTCGGAGCGTCTTCGCCACTCGCCGCAATCTGCACTCCCCCGGCGATCTGCGGAACCCGCGTCGCCCGCACGTAAACCGTGTCTCCCTCACGAAGCCCCAACGCCTCGGCGTCACCGCGGGTGATCTGCGCTGTGAAGGGCACATGGGTTGCGGCACTGATCAATTCGACCCGCACCTCGAAGCCCAGCATCACGATCCGGTCGATGGTGGCCCTCAGCACGCCGGTGGCCTCCGCGGTGCCATCACCGGCGGCGACGGCCAGCTCCGGGTTGCGGCCCACCCGAATATCGTGCGGGCGCACCAAGATGCCGTTCAGTTCCGACACCGCACCCAGAAACGACATCACGAATGCATTGGCCGGCTCGTCGTACACCTCGGTCGGCGAGCCGACCTGCTCGATGCGACCCTTGTTGAGCACCGCGATCCGGTCCGCCACATCCAGCGCTTCGGCCTGGTCGTGGGTCACCAGCACCGTGGTGACATGCACCTCGTCGTGAAGGCGGCGCAGCCAGGTCCGCAGATCTTCCCGCACCTTGGCGTCCAGCGCCCCGAACGGCTCGTCGAGCAACAACACCTGCGGGTCCACCGCCAAGGCACGGGCCAGCGCCATGCGCTGACGCTGACCGCCGGAGAGCTGGTTGGGATAGCGGGTCTGGAAACCGGCCAGCCCCACCACTTCCAGCAGATTGTCGACCTTCTCCTTGACCTCGGCCTTGGGCCGCTTACGGATCTTGAGGCCGAATGCCACGTTGTCGCGGACCGTCAGATGCTTGAACGCCGCATAGTGCTGGAACACGAAACCGATTCCGCGGCGCTGGGGCGGGATCCCCGTGACATCGCGCCCATTGATGGTGATGGTGCCGGTGTCGGGCTGGTCCAGGCCTGCGATGGCGCGCAACAGCGTGGACTTGCCCGAGCCGCTCGGCCCCAACAGCGCGGTCAACGAACCGGACGGCACCTCGAAGTCGATGTTGTCGAGCGCCGCGAAATCTCCGTAACGCTTGTTGGCGCCCCGAACCACGATCGCGTCAGTCATAGCTCTTGTCTCCTTCTCGGGCCTACTGCGCGGCCTTGGTACGGCGTCGGTCGAGAATCACCTGGATCACCAGGACGATCACGGCCACCGCCATGAGCAATGTCGAGATGGCGTACGCCCCGTACACCGAATCGGCGGTACCGCGGTTGTAGCGGTCGGCCACCAGCAGGGTCAGCGTCTGGGAGGTGCCCGGCAAGTTCGAGGACACCATGATCACCGCACCGAACTCCCCCAGCGTGCGGGCGACGGTCAGCACGATGCCGTACGTCAGGCCCCACCGGATGGACGGCAGGGTGATTCGCCAGAACGTCTGCCACCAGGTCGACCCCAGCGTCGCGGCGGCTTCTTCCTGATCGGTGCCGATCTCGTGCAGCACCGGCTCGACCTCACGGATCACGAACGGGACCGTGACGAAGATGCTGGCCAGCACGATTCCGGGGAATCCGAAGATGATCTTCAATCCGAGATTGTTCTCGACGAATCCGAGCAGCCCGGCCGAACCCCACAGCAGGATCAGCGCGACACCGACGACCACCGGCGACACCGCGAACGGCAGGTCGATGATGGCCTGCAGGGCGCTCTTACCGCGGAACCGGTTGCGCGCCAGCACCAGGGCGGTGGGAACACCGAACAACACGTTCAGCGGCACCACGATCGCCACCACCAGGAGCGACAGCTGCAGCGCGGAGATGGCCGCTGGCGTGCCCACCGACGCGAAGAACGCACCGACGCCCGGGCTGAAGGTGCGCCACAGGATGAGCCCGACCGGCACCACCACCAGCACCGCCACATAGGCCAGCGCCAGAAAGCGCAGCAGGTAACGCACCGACGGTGAGAGCGTCATGCCGAAAGCTCCTCACGTTTGGCCGCCCGCGAACCCACCGCCCGCAGCACAAACAGCACCACGAACGAAATCACCAGCAGCACAATGGAAATCGCAGCGGCACCGGTCCGGTCGTCGTTCTCGATCAGCGTCCGGATCCACTGTGAAGACACCTCCGTCTCACCGGGAACCGCACCACCGATCAGCACCACCGAGCCGAACTCGCCGATGGCACGGGAAAATGCCAGCCCGGCGCCGGACAGCAAGGAGGGCAGCAGCGCCGGCAGGATGATATTGGTCAGGATGGTGAAGGTGTTGGCGCCCAACGATGCCGCGGCCTCCTCCACTTCACGGTCCAGTTCCAACAGCACCGGCTGCACCGAACGCACCACGAACGGCAATGTGACGAACAGCAATGCGACCCCGACACCCCACTTGGTGTGCTGCAGATGCAGGTCGACCGGACTCGCCGGGCCGTACAGCGCCAGCATCACCAGGCTCGCCACGATGGTCGGCAGGGCGAACGGCAGGTCGATCACCGAGTCGACCAGTCGCTTGCCGGGAAAGTCGTCACGGGTCAGCACCCAGGCAACCACCAGGCCGAAGAAGAGGTTCACCACTGTCACGCCTGCGGAGATCGTCAGCGTCACGCGAAACGATTCCAGCGCCGCATTCGAGGTGACCGCCAGCCAGAAGGCGTTCCACCCGCCGCCGGCCGCCTGCCACAGGATCGCCGCCAACGGCAGCAGCACGATCACGCTCAACCAGATCGACGCCGCCCCCACGCGCAGCGAGGTGCTGCCGTAGCGGCCGGGCCGCGCGCCGGGGGCGGAATCCCCCGGCGCGGGCGCAGCCGAATCAGGCTCGGCTGCATCGGTCTGCGTTACTGAAGTCATCCAGTCGCCTGCTTGTAGATCTTGGTGATCGACCCGTTCTCCTTGTCGAACAACGCCGGGTCGGCCGAGTTCCATCCGCCGAGATCAGCGATCGTCCAGAGCTTCTCCGGTGTCGGGAAGTCCTTCGCGAAATCGGCCGCCACGGCCGGGTCGACCGGACGGAAGCCGGCCTCGCCCCACAGCTTCTGGCCTTCGGCGGTGAACAGGAAGTTCTGCAGGGCCTTGGCCTTGTCGGCGTGGGCACTGGTTTTGACGACGGCCACCGGGTTCTCGATCTTGAAGGTCTGCGGCGGATTGACGTGCTCGACGGGCTTGCCCTGCCGCTCGACGTTGATCGCCTCGTTCTCATAGCTGATCAGCACGTCGCCGGTGCCCTGCAGGAAGACGTCGGTGGCCTCACGCCCCGAACCCGGTCGGGTCTTGACGTGCTCGGTGACCAGCTTGTTGACGAAGTCGAGGCCGGCCGCAGAATCCTTGCCGCCGTTGCTCTTTGCCGCGTACGGGGCCAACAGGTTCCACTTGGCCGAGCCCGAACTCAGCGGGCTCGGGGTGACCACCTCGAGGCCGGGCTGCAGCAGGTCATCCCAGTCTTTGATGCCCTTGGGGTTACCCTTGCGCACCACCAATGACACCACAGAGCCGAACGGAACGCCCTTCGTATTGCCGGCGCTCCAGTCATCGGCCACCTTGTCGGCCTTCACCAAGCGGGTGACGTCGGGTTCCACGGAGAAGTTCACGATGTCGGCCGGCTTACCGTCGGCCACAGCACGAGACTGGTCGCCCGATGCTCCATAGGAGGTCGTGACCGCGACGCCCTTGCCCTCTTCGGTGGCGGCGAAGGCCGGGATGATCTTGCTCCAGCCCGGCTCGGGCACGGCATAGGCGACCAGCGTCAGCGTGGTGTCGGCTCCCGCGGCACCGTGGTCACCACCGGCAACGTCGCTGGCGCCGCCACCGCAGCCCACGACGAGCGCGCCGGTCGCGGCCAGGACGATGGCAGTTCGCCAGAGCCCCGCACGCGAGGAGGACCATGGGGACCGTCTGACGTTGGACTTGTAAATGGGCACTGAGGACCTTTCTTACGGACAGCGGACAATGCGAGGTCCGTCGTGCGGAAAGGCTGGGAGGCGAGGGAGGCAAGAGGAGAGCATCCGGGCACAGAACCGCCACCGACACCAAACCGCGGACGGGTTGGAGTCAGCGACAACAGGCGACGTCAGCAACAGCGCATGAACCCACGGCAATGAGCGCCAACACATGGCTCTCTGTCTTGCCGGACACTGAATGCATGGCGCGAAGAATAACAGAATTCCCGCGTCGCGCCCGTCGAGCGATTTGTGGCCCGGCTAGCGGGTCAGCAACCACATCACGATGACCAGGACAACCAAGATCACCAAGACCAACGTGACACGTGAGCGCGGCATACCGTTCACTCGGATTCCACCTCGTCAGCCGGGGCGTGACGCAGCCAGTGCAACCCGGCGCTTCCCCAGCCCAGCGCGCCGTCGAGCAGCACTGCGGTGCCATAGGCCAGCGCCAGCACCACCGGCATCACCACAGCGGTCTGCACGACGAATGGCAACCCGGTCAGCCACAGTTCGACACCGTCCCACCAGTTCAGGATTGCCGCCATGGGGCAAGCGTATGCGATCGGGAGGTGAGCCCCTTGTCCATCCCGTTTCGCCCGTAACGTTCGACACGTGTGTCCCGGGTAGACGGCGCGCGTATTCGCAGATGATGATGTGCGGATGGTTCTGCAACACACCGAGCCCACGGATGTCGTCGCGGCACTCGACAAGACAGCCGATGCTCCCAAGGCGCCCGAGGCACCGCTGACGGTTACCGCCCCGGTGCCCTACACGTCGGGCGGGGCCCTGCGGAACCCCTTCCCGCCGATCGCCGACTACGGCTTCCTGTCCGACTGCGAGAACACCTGCCTGATCTCCTCGGCCGGTTCGGTGGAGTGGCTGTGTGTCCCCAGGCCCGATTCGCCCAGCGTGTTCGGCGCGATCCTGGACCGCAACGCCGGCCACTTCCGGCTGGGCCCCTACGGCGTGACCGTGCCGTCGGCGCGCCGCTACCTGCCGGGCAGCCTGATCCTGGAGACCACCTGGCAGACCCACACCGGCTGGCTGATCGTGCGCGACGCGCTGGTGATGGGCCCCTGGCACGACATCGAGACCCGCTCGCGCACGCACCGGCGCACCCCGATGGACTGGGATGCCGAGCACATCCTGCTGCGGACCGTGCGGTGCGTCAGCGGCACCGTCGAACTGGTGATGAACTGCGAACCGTCCTTCGACTACCACCGGGTGGCCGCGTCGTGGGAGTACTCCGGCCCGGCCTATGGCGAGGCCATCGCCCGCGCCAGCCGCAACCCGGATTCGCACCCGACGCTGCGACTGACCACCAATCTGCGGATCGGCATCGAGGGCCGCGAGGCGCGCGCCCGCACCCGGCTCACCGAGGGCGACAACGTGTTCGTCGCACTCAGCTGGTCCAAGCACCCGGCGCCGCAGACGTACGACGAGGCCGCCGAGAAGATGTGGAAGACCAGCGAGTCGTGGCGGCAGTGGATCAACATCGGCGACTTCCCCGATCACCCGTGGCGGTCGTACCTGCAGCGCAGCGCGCTGACGCTGAAGGGGTTGACCTACTCGCCGACCGGTGCCCTGCTGGCCGCACCCACCACGTCGCTGCCGGAAACACCGCACGGCGAACGGAACTGGGACTACCGCTATTCGTGGATCCGGGATTCGACGTTCGCGCTGTGGGGGTTGTACACCCTCGGCCTGGACCGCGAGGCCGACGACTTCTTCTCGTTCATCGCCGACGTGTCCGGCGCCAACAACGGCGAACGGCACCCGCTCCAGGTGATGTACGGCGTCGGCGGTGAGCGCAGCCTGGTCGAGGAAGAGTTGCATCACCTCTCGGGCTATGACAACGCCCGGCCCGTGCGCATCGGCAACGGCGCCTACAACCAGATGCAGCACGACATCTGGGGCACCATGCTCGATTCGGTGTACCTGCACGCCAAGTCCCGTGAGCAGATTCCCGAGGCGCTGTGGCCCGTGCTGAAGCACCAGGTCGAGGAGGCCATCAAGCACTGGAAGGAACCCGACCGGGGCATCTGGGAGGTGCGCGGCGAACCGCAGCACTTCACCTCGAGCAAGATCATGTGCTGGGTGGCGCTGGACCGTGGTTCGAAGCTGGCCGAATTGCAGGGCGAGAAGAGCTATGCGCAACAGTGGCGGGCGACCGCCGAGGAGATCAAGGCCGACATCCTGGCTCGCGGGGTCGATTCCCGTGGCGTACTGACCCAGCGCTACAACGACGACGCGCTGGACGCCTCGCTGCTGCTGGCCGTGCTGACCCGGTTCCTGCCCTCGGACGATCCGCGGGTGCGGGCCACCGTGCTCGCGATCGCCGACGAACTCACCGAGGACGGCCTGGTCCTGCGGTACCGGGTCGAGGAGACCGACGACGGCTTGTCCGGCGAGGAGGGCACCTTCACCATCTGTTCGTTCTGGCTGGTGTCCGCGCTCGTCGAGATCGGTGAGGTGAGCCGGGCCAAGCATCTGCTGGAGCGGCTGCTGTCCTTCGCCAGCCCGCTGCACCTCTACGCCGAGGAGATCGAGCCACGCACGGGCCGGCATCTGGGCAACTTCCCGCAGGCGTTCACCCACCTGGCCCTGATCAACGCCGTGGTGCACGTCATCCGGGCCGAGGAGGAGTCCGACAGTTCCGGGGTCTTCCAACCCGCCAACGCGCCGATGTAGGCCGGAGCAGGCGCCAGGAGAAATCAGGGTGCGCCGATGTCTGGATCCTCCGATGCGCGCCCGGCACCATCGGTTCATGAGCTACAACCGTGCAGACGACACTTCACGCATCAAGATCGACGTTGCGATCGGTGTTCTGGTCGCCCTGCGCGGTTGCGCGCCCGATCAGGCTTTCGCCGAGCTGGTGCGGGTGGTGCAGCGCACCGGCATCGGAATCGGCAGCATCGCAAGGGCGTTGGTCGACCTCGCTGGTGGCAGCTCTGGCACCTCGGCCGAATACGCCGAAGCGTTCAATGCCTGGGGTGAACTGCTGGCGCAAGCCCGTCGGGTACCGGTCAACGCCGCCCGGTAACGGGCGAGCGCGCCGATGCCGATCACTCGGCGTCGGCTATGGCCTTCATGGCCTTCCAGCCATGGGTGACCCCGCCTCCCGCACGTAGTGCGGCCGCGACCATCACAGCCTCGGCAACATCGGACTTGGATGCGCCGGCCTGCCTGGCTCGCTTCGCATGATCGGCGATGCAGTAAGGGCATTGGGTGGTCACAGCCACCCCCACCGCGATGAGCTCGCGGGTGGCGAGGTCGAGGTTGCCAGAGTTCTTGCTGAACACCGCCTTGTCGAAACCGAAGAAGGCCGAGACCATCTCGGGAGCCGACTCCCGCAGGTCGGTCATGAACTGCACGTCCTCGTCATGCGAATGCATCTGCATGCCTTTCTCCTCGATCGAGCGCTTCCGAACTTGACCCTGGATACCCAGTAGGGGTATGTGTGGTCATGCACCACTATACCCCCGGGGCGTATCGGATACGCTTGCCACCCGCGCGACCCTGGCACGGTATGGCAAGCAAGGTGCAACATGCTGAAAGGAATGTAGAACGATGAGCGCTGAACGGAACGTGACAGGCGATGCAGCCACCTTGCCGCCAGCAGTGGCGAAGGCCATCGAGAACGTCGTGAGGTTTCACGACATGCAGCCCACCTCGGCCCCCAGCTCGGGTGAAAACACCCGCCCGATATCGCTGTACAAGTACACCGACAAGGCGCAGTCCGATTTCGTAAAAGGGGTCCCGGCGGCCGTCTCAAGTGGGGAGCTACGGCTGACGACAGGGGTGGGCGGTCCTGGCGAGGGCGCCCCGCTCCACGATCACACCACAGAGGAACTGATGTTCGTGGCCTCAGGCTCGTGGGTCGTGTTCTTCGACGAAGCAGAAGAGCACAAGGTGCTACTCGAAGCTGGGGACGCCATTCTCGTCCCACCGAATGTTGCGCGTGGATGGCGGAATGCCGGACGCGATACGGGCTGTTTTCTGAACATTTCCAGCGTCCGGGACGAAATGCTGTCTGCCGCTTCTTCGCCGACCTCCTGCCGAACCGACTAGCCGACCGTTGGGTCAGCGGGCCCGGGCCAGCAGCCAGGCTTCGCCGTCACCCTCCCCCGACGCGATGAGTTCCAACTCCACGAACGCCGCAACCAGTTCGCCTGCAACAGCGCGGAATCGGCCCGCCTCCGCGCCGACTTCGCTCAGCACACAGATCGCCAACAGACCGCCCGGTCGCAGACGCGCAGCAAGGGCCGGGTACAGCCCGGGATCGCGGAACCGATGGCACAGCACCACGTCGACCGGGGGTCCGGGCGGAAGCCCCTCGTCGAGGTCGGCGACATCGAAACGGCAGCCGTCGGAGATCCCGCACCGTTCAGCGAGAGCGTTGGCTCGGTCGATCGCCACCCCAGACACGTCGAGGCCCCATACGCGTAGTCCGCGCTGCGCCAACCACACCGCGCCCCGGCCGGTGCCGCACGCGATGTCGAGCGCCGAACCTGCCACGGGAAACAGGTCAGCCCGTCCGCTGAACACCTGCGGCAGGGCCGGTACCTCATCGCCCGGATCCCGGCCGGCATGGGCCGCGTCCCAGCGGATGCGGTCCTTCTCGCTCACGTGCGCCACCCTATGGGAGGGAATAGCCGCACACCGTTCGGGGTTAGCCCGTTCATGCGAGCCCTCGTCTACGACCCGCACGCTCCTGCCAATCTCCGATTCGACGAGGTGGCCGAACCTTCGGTCACCGAATCGCAGGCCCTCATCGAGGTGCGTGCGATCGCACTGAACTTCGGTGAGCTGCATTTCATCGATCAGATGCGCCGGCCGGGTGAAGTTCCCGGTTGGGACAGTGCCGGGGTGGTGGCTCAGGCCGCGGCCGACGGCTCGGGACCGCCGGTCGGCACCCGGGTGGTCGGATTCAGCGGTGAGGCCGGATGGGCCCAACGACGTGTCGTCGCCACCGACAATCTGGCCGAGCTGCCCGAGTTCGTCGAATTCGAGGAGGCTGCCGCGTTGCCGGTGGCCGGTGTGACGGCGCTGCAGGCGTTGCGGGCCCTCGGCCCGGTGGTGGGTCGCCGGGTGTTGATTACCGGCGCCTCCGGAGGTGTCGGCCGGTTCGCGGTGCAGCTGGCCGCGCGGGCCGGCGCCCATGTGGTGGCCGCAGTCGGCAGCCCGGCGCGCGGAGAGGGCCTCGAGGAACTCGGCGCGGCAGAAGTGGTGGTCGGACTCGACACCGTCACCGAGCCGGTGTTCGGTGTGCTCGACAACGTCGGTGGGCGCCTCTTGGCACAGGCCTTCAGCCTGGTGTCCGACGGTGGCTCGGTGCAGTCGATCGGGATGGCCTCCAACGAGCCGACCACGATCAACTTCGAGCAGGAGCGACGCACAGGTAACCGGAAACGGTTGGAGCCCTTCACCGTCCGGGCACCGTTCCAGGACGATCTGCGTTATCTGCTGACCCTGCTGGCCGACGGCGAACTCGATCCGCAGATCGGCCTGCGGGACTCATGGGAGAACACCGCCGCCGCCGCACAGGCCTTGTTGGGACGTAAGGTCGCCGGCAAGGCCGTGCTTCAGGTCGTCTGAAACCAACCAGTGCGGAGCTGAATGGCCAGTTGTGACACGCTTCTTCGCGATCTGCGTGTCACAACTGGCCACTCGCGCAAAAACTACTTCTTGGGCTTGTCCGCGGCCGCCTCGGTGGACAGCGCCGCCACGAACGCCTCCTGAGGGACTTCCACGCGACCGATGGTCTTCATGCGCTTCTTGCCCTCTTTTTGCTTCTCCAGCAGCTTGCGCTTACGGGTGATGTCACCGCCGTAGCACTTGGACAGCACGTCTTTGCGGATCGCCCGGATATTCTCGCGGGCAATGATTTTCGCGCCGATCGCGGCCTGCACCGGCACCTCGAACTGCTGGCGCGGGATGAGCTCCTTGAGCTTGGTGGTCATCTTGTTGCCGTAGGCAGCCGCCGAATCCTTGTGCACGATGGCACTGAACGCGTCCACGGCCTCGCCCTGCAGCAGGATGTCGACCTTGACCAGATCGGCCTGCTGCTCGCCGGCCTCCTCGTAGTCCAGGCTGGCGTAACCGCGGGTGCGCGACTTCAGCGAATCGAAGAAGTCGAAGATGATCTCGCCCAACGGCATCGTGTAACGCAGCTCGACGCGTTCGGGCGAGAGGTAGTCCATGCCGCCGAGCTCGCCGCGCCGGGACTGGCAGAGCTCCATGATCGTGCCGATGAACTCGCTGGGCGCGATCACAGTGGTCTTGACCACCGGCTCGTAGACTTCGCGGACCTTGCCTTCAGGCCAGTCCGACGGGTTGGTCACCACGATTTCCGACCCGTCGTCTTTGACGACCCGGTACACGACGTTGGGCGACGTGGAGATCAGGTCGAGATTGAACTCGCGCTCCAGGCGTTCGCGGGTGATCTCCATGTGCAGCAGTCCGAGGAAGCCGCAGCGGAACCCGAAGCCAAGCGCCACCGACGTCTCCGGCTCGTACGTCAGGGCAGCGTCGTTGAGCTGCAGTTTGTCCAGCGCGTCGCGCAGCACGGGGTAGTCCGATCCGTCCACCGGGTAGAGGCCCGAGTAGACCATCGGCCGTGGCTCGCGGTAGCCGGTCAACGCTTCGGTCGCACCCTTGCGCGCCGTCGTCACGGTGTCACCGACCTTGGACTGCCGGACGTCCTTCACACCGGTGATCAGATAGCCGACCTCCCCCACCCCGAGGCCTTCGGTCGCCTTGGGCTCGGGTGAGACGATGCCGACCTCGAGCAACTCGTGCGTGGCACCGGTCGACATCATCGCGATCTTCTCGCGCGGGTTGAGCTTGCCGTCGACGACCCGGACGTACGTCACGACGCCGCGGTAGATGTCGTACACCGAATCGAAGATCATCGCGCGGGCAGGCGCATCGGCGTCACCGACCGGCGGCGGGATCAGCCGCACGACCTCGTCGAGCAATTCCCGGACGCCCTCGCCGGTCTTGCCGGACACCCGCAGCACGTCCGACGGCTCACACCCGATGATGTGCGCGATCTCACCGGCGTAGCGGTCCGGATCGGCGGCAGGCAGATCGATCTTGTTGAGCACCGGGATGATCGTGAGGTCACGGTCGAGCGCCAGGTACAGGTTGGCCAGCGTCTGCGCCTCGATGCCCTGGGCGGCGTCGACCAGCAGCACCGCACCCTCGCAGGCCTCCAGCGCGCGGGACACCTCGTAGGTGAAGTCGACGTGGCCCGGCGTATCGATCAGATGCAGAACGTAGTCTTCGCCGCCGACGTGCCAAGGAAGGCGGACGTTCTGGGCCTTGATGGTGATGCCGCGTTCGCGCTCGATGTCCATGCGGTCGAGGTATTGGGCCCGCATGTCCCGGTCGGCGACCACGCCCGTGATACCGAGCATCCGGTCGGCCAGCGTCGATTTGCCGTGGTCGATATGGGCGATGATGCAGAAGTTCCTGATCTGCGCCGGCGCAGTGAACGTCTTGTCGGCGAAGCTGCTGATGGGAATCTCCTGGTGAGCGTGGGTGTGCAGCACGTGCTGTGCTCCCTAAGGGTATCGAGCAACCGCCGTCGCGACACAATCGCCAGGGCTCCACTCGCATATGCTCGACAACATGGCGTCGCAGTGGAAGGCGTTCCAACAGGTTCTCAAGGGCGTAGTGGATGGCGCCGAGAATCTGGTGTTCAACGAGGGCCCGAAGTTCGTGCGCCAACTCCAGACCACGGACAGCGTCCCGCGGACCGTGCAGCAAGGCATCCAACAGGGCCTTCAGCAGGGCATCAGGCTGGGCCTCGGCGTGCTCGCCGGCGCGGCCGCCCCGTCGCCACAGGCGATCACCGCCGGCCGGCCGGTGTCGCGGCACAGCGTGCCCACCGCACATCGGGCCCGCAAGATCATCTATTCCCCCGACCTCGACGGTCAGGCCGATCCCGGCGAGATCGTCTGGACCTGGGTGGTCTACGAGGACGATCCGACCCAGGGCAAAGACCGCCCGGTTCTGGTGGTCGGCCGCGATCAGCGCACCCTGCTGGGGTTGATGCTGTCCAGCCAGGATTACCACCGCGACGATCCGGACTGGATCGCCATCGGCACCGGAACCTGGGACTACGACGGCAGGCCGAGCTGGGTCCGGCTGGACCGCGTGCTCGACGTCCCCGAGGAAGGCATCCGTCGCGAAGGGGCGATCCTGGACCGCCACCGGTTCGAGGCGGTCGCCCTGCGGCTGCGCGCCGAATACTCCTGGAGCTGATCGGCTTGCCCGCGTGAGGCGGCCAAGCCGATGCGTCAAATCGACGTCAGTGGGCACTCCTAGACCATGACCGCGCTACCACCCGACCCCGACCCGGCCGAGACACCCGATCTGGAGCCCGGCGGCGGAGTCGCTCCCGGCGCCACCCCGCCGGACTCCGGGCAAACCTCGGGGCTGGGAGAACCCGAACCGCGGCCCAGGCACAAGTACACCCCGACGTCGGTGACCGCGATTATTGCGCTGGTGCTGCTGGTCGCGGTGTTCGTCGCGGTCGGCCTGCTGCTGATCATGAAGATGTCCGGCATTTTCGATTAGCGTGGCTGCCGGCCGCTTTGCCCTAGCGCGGCGCGCGCCACATCGGCGTGAGCACCGGCCCGCCATCGGGCAGCGGGATCTCCCCGGTGACCTCGAAGCCGAAGCGCATGTAATACGGAATGTTGTCCGGATTGCTCGATTCCAGGTACGCCGGCGCATGTTCGGCGTCCACCCGGTCGAGCCTCGATTGCATCAGGGCATGCCCGAAACCGCCGCCGCGCACCGTCGGATCGCTGCCGATCACCGCCAGATACCAGTGCGGCTCCTCGGGATGGTGCTCCTTCATCAGGTCGACGACTCGCTGCCCTTGCCCCAGGCTGCGCCCGAACACCAACAGCAGCGTGGGCAGCATGCGCAGCTCTTCACGTGGCGTCTGCTTCCAGCGGCCCGGCCCGTCCCACAGTGCCGCCGCGCCGATCTCGCCGCCTCGGCCCGCCACCTCGGCGCCGCCCCCGGCCAGGAAATGATGCCGGGTGATCGCCGCGAACAATCGAGGCAGACCCTTGGCCCGGCGGGCGTCGTCGGCCAGGATCCAGGACATCACCGGATCGTTCTGGAAGGCCCGGCCCAGCACCGCGGCCAACTGCTTGACGTCAGATTTGGTGGGCGGACGCACATCGACGGCGGTCATCCGCCCACCTTTGCACACATGTCCCGCCGCGAAACGACGGTTTTTCGCGCCTTCAGCGGAATTCGCGGGACCAACCGCAGTATCCGACTCAGCGGCTCTGCGTGATGTAGGCCTGCAGCTGTTCCTGCTCGGCCTCCAGTTCTTCCATCCGGGTTTTGACGATGTCGCCGATGCTGACGATGCCGGCGAGCCGCCCACCGTCTACCACCGGGATGTGGCGCACCCGGTTCTCGGTCATCAGCGCGCTGAGGTGGTCCACGGTGTCGCGGGGAGTACAGGTCGCCACGACCGTGGTCATGATCTCCGACACCGGCTGCGCCAGCAGGCTGCTGCCCCGCTCGTGCAGCTTGCGCACCACATCACGTTCCGACACGATGCCGGCCAGGCCGCCTGGGCCCATCACGACCATGGCACCGATGTTCAGCTCGGTCAGCCCGGCCAACAGCTCGGTCACCGTGGTCTCGGGCGAAATCGTCACCACCGCCGTGCCCTTGTTCTTCAGCACGTCCGCGATTCGCATCGACAGCCTCCGATCGTGATCCACCTCACACCAGGCTAGAGCCGTGTCGGTCAGTACGAAAGAAGCCACGCCTGTTTGGTCCGGGACGGAGTAGGAATGGGGCCATGATCGAGGTCACGCTGCTCGGCACCGGTAGCCCGATCCCCGATCCGGATCGGGCCGGGCCCTCAACTCTGGCGCGCGCGGGCGACCATACGTTTCTCATCGATTGCGGCCGCGGCGTGCTGCAGCGGCTGGCCGCCGTCGGCAGCGGCGCCAACCAGCTCAGCGCCCTGCTGCTCACCCATCTGCACAGCGATCACATCGCCGACCTCGGCGATGTGATCATCACCCGCTGGGTGAGCAGCTTCGCCCCGGAGCCCGCGCCCCTGCCGATCATCGGCCCGCCGGGAACCGCCGACGTGGTCGATGCGATGCTGCGCGCATTCGGGCACGACATCGGCTACCGCATCGCCCACCACGCCGATCTCCCCGGCCCACCGAGAGTGGAAGTTCACGAGTACACCGATGCGGTGGTGTGGGACCGAGGCGGTGTGCAGATCCGGGTGGGCCCCACCGATCACCGTCCGGTGACGCCGACGATCGCCTTCCGGATCGAACACGGCGGGGCGTCTGTGGTGGCGGCCGGCGACACCGTGCCGTGCCCCGGCCTCGACGCGCTGGCCGGCGGCGCTGGCGCCCTGATACACACGGCGATCCGCAAGGATCTGATCGAAATGCTTCCGCAGCAACGGATCCGCGACATCTGCGGTTACCACTCCTCGGTGCAGGAGGCGGCGGCCACCGCCACCCGTGCCGGCGTCGGGATCCTGATCCTCACCCACTATGTGCCCGCGATCGCCGCGGGCACCGAGGATAATTGGCGCGCGTTGGCCGCATCGGTGTTCGACCGCCAGATCGAACTCGGCGACGACCTGCACCGGGTGGAAGTTCATCCCGGGGTGTGCGCTCGAACGCGCAGCTGACCGGCCACCCCGGCAGCCACGTCGAGATCCGCAGCGGCCCACGGACGTTGGTGACACTGACGCTGAGCGTCACGACCGGCTCCTGGCGGCCCTGCGCGCGGGCAGGACTGCGCCCGCGACGATCAGCCAGATGAGGCCGGTGAACCGCGCGATCGGCAGGATCACAGCCGATTCGGGCCAGATCAACACCAGCGTGGCCAGTTCCGCGAGTACGGCGATCGCCAGGCCGGTCCAGGCCAGTGGCCGCGGCAGCAAGCCGAGCACGAGGCTGGGAACGGCGATGCCGGCGAGCAGCAGACCCAGCGCCACGATGTGCCCGACGCCTCCGGTGAGGAACACCAGGTAGTACAGCGCGCGGATGAGCCCGTCGGCGACGACCACCTCGGGCCGCGACATGGTCCAGCAGATCAGCCCGGACAGGGCGAGCGAGCCGGCCGCCAGGATGCCACCGGCCAGGGCGATCGTGGCGCCGGGTGCCGTCACACCCAGTTGCCGTAGACGAGTACTCACGGTCGCGGCATAGATCGCCAGCGGCACCGATGCCGCGAACGTGCCCACCGCGCTGGCCTGCACCGCGGCGTGGTTGCCGTGGATGTACCGCAACACCTCGGCCGCGTCGCCGTATGGCAGCGGCATCACGCCACCGAGCGCGACACCGACGGCCAGGGCGGCCAGCAGTAGTGCGAGGGATACGGCGGCCACCGGGGCCAGAGGAGGTCCACCCTGCCGCCCGGTCGGCCGCACGGAATGCATTCGATCGACTGTTGAATCGTTCATGAGTTGAACGATATGCCCGTCCGGCGGCGAACTCAACGGCCTGAACGTTTTAGCTTTTGAACGATTTCTCCGTGATACGGTCTGAGCGTGGAAAACGGGCGACCCGACACTGTGGCATTTTTGTTGGCACAACTGGGCCACCGCGCCGCGACGCAGTTCGCCGAACAGATGGCGACCATGGACCTCACCCCTCCCCACGCCGGCATCCTGCGCGCCATCGGATCTCAGCCCGGGCTGAGTCAGCAGTCTCTGAGCACCCAACTGGGCCTGCTGCCCAGTCGAGTCGTCAGCTACGTCGACGATCTGGAGGAGCGCGGCTACGTCGAACGGCGGCGCAACCCCGACGACCGGCGCCTGCACGCGTTGTTCCTCAGCGCCGCAGGCAAGAAGGCGCTACGCCGCATCGGCGAACTGGCGCGTCGGCACGACGACGGGATCACCGCCGGGCTCAACGCCCAACAACGCGGCGACCTCCATGCCCTGCTGCAGATACTCGCCGAGGAACAGGGCCTCACCCCGCACGTGCACCCCGGCTTCCGCAATCTGGGCCGCTCAGGCGGGCGCGTCAAGCCAAACGGGTGATCTCCACGACCACATCGAGATCGGTCGAGCCCTCGCCCGAATAGATTCCCTTGAGCGGGGCCACATCCGAATAGTCCCGGCCCACCCCGACGCTGACGTACTGCTCGGTGATCTCGCTGTCGTTGGTCGGATCGTAGTGCCACCAGCCGCCGGTCCACGCCTGAATCCAGGCGTGGCTCTGCCCGTCGATCGTGTCCCCCACCGCCGCCTCATGCGTCGGATGCAGGTAGCCCGAAACGTACCGGGCCGGAATCCCCATGGACCGCAACATGATCAGCGAAAGATGTGCGAAATCCTGACACACGCCCTTACCTTCACGCAGGGCATCCAGCCCCGAGGAGTGCACGCCGGTGGTTCCCGACACATAGTCGAGCTCGCTGCGCACCCACTGCGCCACTGCCATCACCGCGTCGAACGGGTCGTGGTCCTTGGCGATCCGCTGCCCCACCCGCGCGATCCGCTTGCTGCGCGGGGTGTAGTGAGTGGGCCCCAGCACCTCGTCGAACCGGTCGAACACGGCCTCCGAGCGCAGGTCCTCCCAGCTCGCCAACTCGTCGGGTTTCTCGGCCACGTCCGTCTCGACCACCGAGGATCCGGAGACCTCCAATTCGGTGTGCGGGGCGTGCAAGTCGAACGCCGTCACCGCCGTTCCCCAATAGTCGACATAGCGATAGGACCGCGTGGCGGGGATGGTCTCGACCCGGTTGAGGATCACGTTCTGGCGCGAATCCGACCGAGGGGTCAGCCGGGCTTCGTTGAAGGACGCCGTCACCGCCGACTTGTACGCATATCCGGTGGAGTGCACCACACGTAGCCGCCACATCTAGACCTCACCCTCCTCGATCACAACCATGTCGCTACGGCCGGCGTCGGTCCAGGCGACCCAGGGTGCGGAGTGGAAGTACTGCAGCGCCAATGCTTCTCCGACATCCCGGCAGGTCTTCTGCAAACCGGCCAGCCGGGTGTCCAGGGATTCCAGCAGGGCGCCCGGCGGCAAGAACTCGAGTTCACTGCGGGCCCGGCCCAACAACCGCTGAGCCTCGGCAGTGGCGCCCAGACGGTCGTGCGGACGGTTGAGCACCTCGTCGAGACTGTGTTCGGCCAACCGCAACGAAAAGAAGATCGAACGCGGAAACAACCGGTCCAGCAACATGAACTCGACCACCCGACCGGCGTCGAGCACGCCACGGTACGTGCGCAGGTACGTGTCATGCGCGCCGGCCGAACGCAACAACGTGACCCAGGCCGGCGACGACGCGCTGTCACCCACCCGCGACAGCAGCAACCGGACCATCATGTCCACCCGCTCGATGGCGCGACCCAACAACATGAACCGGTAGCCATCGTCGCGGCTCAAGGTCGAATCGGCGAGCCCGGCGAACATCGCCGCGCGCCCCTCGACATAGGACAGGAACTCGTGGGGCCCTAGGCGTTTGGCCGCGCGTTCACGCTCGGCGAGCGCGTTGTAGGTGGTGTTGAGGCACTCCCAGATCTCGGTCGAGGTGACTTCGCGTGCACCTCGGGCGTTTTCGCGTGCCGCCGATATCGAATCGACGATCGAAATGCCGCTGCTGTCCCGGCTGAACGCCACAATATCGGTCAACGACCACACATCCAGACGCTGCGCGGGCGGCTCGATGCCGAGCACCCGCAACAGCGTGCGTGAGGCGATATCCGGATCGACGCTCGAATCCTCCAACAGCTGATGCACCGTGACATCGAGGATGCGCGCGGTGTCGTCGGCCCGTTCCACATAACGTCCGATCCAGTACAGCGACTCGGCATTGCGTGCCAGCATCTACGCGCACCCCCTCCTACTGTTGTTGTTGTTCGGACGAACCATCAGGTGCCCCATCACCTTTGGGGCCTTTCACAGACTCGGGCAGCGACCGCACCACCTCTGCGGCGGCCAGCTCGCGATCGGCCGCCGACGTCCGAGACGCGAGCACCCACGTGTCCTTGGAACCGCCGCCCTGGCTGGAGTTCACCACCAGCGACCCGTCGGGCAACGCCACCCGGGTCAGGCCGCCGGGCAGGACCCAGACGTCGTTGCCGTCGTTGACCGCGAACGGGCGCAGGTCCACGTGCCGAGGCGCCAGCGTGTTCCCGATCTGGGTGGGCACCGTGGACAACTGCATCACCGGCTGGGCGATCCAACCGCGCGGGTCATTGCGGATCTTCTTGCTGATCGTGGTCAATTCCTTGGCCGAGGCGTCCGGACCGAAAACGATGCCGTAGCCGCCCGAGCCCTCCACCGGTTTGATGACCAGTTCGTCGATCCGGTCGAGCACTTCCTCCCGTTCGGCGTCCAACCAACAGCGGTAGGTGTCGACGTTCGCCAGGATCGGCTTCTCGCCCAGGTAGTACTGAATGATGGTCGGCACGTAGGTGTAGACGAGCTTGTCGTCCCCGACCCCATTGCCCACCGCACTGGAGATCACGACGTTTCCGGCGCGGGCCGCATTGAGCAGCCCGGCCACCCCGAGCACCGAGTCGGGACGGAACTGCATCGGGTCGAGGAAGGTGTCATCGATACGGCGGTAGATCACGTCGACCTGGCGCTCGCCCTCGGTGGTGCGCATGTAGACGGCGTTGTCGCGGCAGAACAGATCGCGGCCCTCGACCAACTCCACACCCATCTGCCGGGCCAGCAGCGAGTGCTCGAAGTAGGCCGAGTTGTAGACGCCGGGGGTGAGCACCACGACGGTGGGGTCGGCGACGTTGGTGGGTGCGGCGTTACGCAGCGCCCGCAGCAGGTGCGACGCGTAGTCGCCGACCGCGCGCACCCGATGGGTGGCGAACAGGTTCGGGAAGACGCGCGCCATGGTGCGCCGGTTCTCCATCACATAGGACACCCCCGACGGCGACCGCAGGTTGTCCTCCAGCACCCGGAAGTCGCCCTTGTCGTCGCGGATGAGGTCGATGCCGGCGACGTGGATGCGCACCCCGTTGGGCGGGACGATGCCGGCGGCTTCACGGTGGAAGTGTTCACACGACGTGACGAGGCGGCGCGGGATCACGCCGTCGCGCAGGATCTCCTGCTCGCCGTAGATGTCGTCGAGGTAGCACTCCAGTGCCTTGACCCGTTGCGTGATGCCGCGTTCCAGCCGCGACCATTCGGCCGCAGAGATCACCCGCGGCACCAGGTCGAGTGGGAACGGTCGCTCCTGACCGGACAACGAGAACGTGATTCCCTGGTCGATGAACGCCCGGCCCAGCGCATCGGACCGCGATTGCAGTTCCCCGGCGTCGGACGGAGCAAGCTCGGCGAAGATGCCCTTGTACGGGCCGCGCACGTTGCCAGAGGTGTCGAACATCTCGTCGAAGGCCTGCGAGTACCGGCCCAGCCGGTTGTAACCGTCGAAGATGCCCTGATGTTTGGCACGTCGCGTCGAAGCGGCGCGCTGCCCGGCCGACCTCGACCCGTTCGGCTCGGCTGCTGGGGTACGGACGGATCTCGGGGTCACTCTCCTCATGGTGCCGCACCGGGCCGTGTTTCGCCGGGTCAACCGAGTAGCCCGTTTCGGCAGGCCAAAGGGCGGTTGGGGTGGTATGAGGCCGGAAAAACAACGCGTGGGCGGCCACCGCTTCGGCAGCGCCATTTTGGGAGTTCAGATGTCTCGCTGGTACCCTGAACAGTCGCTGCCCGCAGTGCGGGTGTGCGCACCCAGACTTCGGTAACCCCAGCTAGAGAACTACGAAGGAATTTTTACGTGGCCAACATCAAGTCGCAGGAAAAGCGCATCCTCACCAACGAGCGTCGTCGGCTGCGGAACCAGTCGGTGAAGTCGTCGCTGCGTACGGCTGTGCGTAGCTTCCGCGAGGCCATCGACGCGGGCGAGAAGGACAAGGCCGCCGAGTTGCTGGTGTCGACCAGCCGCAAGCTCGACAAGGCCGCCAGCAAGGGCGTCATCCACGCCAACCAGGCCGCCAACAAGAAGTCGGCCCTGGCCCTGGCCCTGAACAAGCTCTGATCCTTCAGTAATTCATCCGGTTCACCGGGTGGCGAGTTCCGCCACCCGGCGTACCGCTGTTTCGAGGGCGTAGTCGGCATCTGCCGCTGCGCCCTTTACGTCTGCATTGAGGGTGGCGACCACCCGCATGGCCTCGGCCACCGAGTCGCGTGACCATCTGCGCGCCTGCTTCTGCGCCTTCTGCACCCGCCAGGGCGGCATCCCGAGCTCACCGGCCAGCCGGTACGGGTCCCCCGACAGCGGACCGACTCGTGCGATCGTGTGCACGGCCTCGGCCAGCGCGTCGGCCAACACCACCTGTGGTTCGCCCGCCAGCATCGCCCACCGCAGCGCTTCGGCGGCACCCGCGACATCTCCGGTGACGGCCTTGTCCGCGATGTCGAAGCCCTTCACCTCCGCCTTGCCGCTGTGATAGCGACGCACCGCGATGGCGTCCACCTCGCCGGCGGTGTCGGCCACCAGCTGTGAGCACACCGCGGCGAGCTCGCGGATGTTCGATCCGACCGCGTCGAGCACCGCGGTGACCGTGTCGTCGGAGACCTTCACCCGCAGTGTTCGGAACTCACCCCGCACGAAATCCGCGCGCTCGGCCGGCTTGGTGATTCGCGCACACGGATGCACCTGTGCACCAAGCTTTTTCAACTGATCAGCCAAGGCCTTGGCGCGCCCACCACCGGAGTGGATGACAACCAGCACCGTGCCGGGCGGCAGATCGGCTGCGGTCGAGGCGATCAGGGCCACGGCATCCTTACCCGCCTCGGCAGCGGCCTCCAGCACCACCATGCGTTCCTCGGCGAACAACGACGGGCTCAGCAGCTCGGCCAGCTCGCTGGTACTGACCTCCCCGGCGCGCATCCGGTCCACCGGGACGTCGTCGGATCCCGCCTGTTGACGCAGCGCCCGCAGCACCGAGCCCACGGCTCGTTCGACCAGCAGTTCCTCATCGCCAAGGACCAGGTGCAGACCGTCGATCTGTTGACTCACGCCGATGATCGTGTCACGCCGACCCGACAGCTCCGACCACCTGGCCCGCCAGCGCCCAAGCCAACAGGCCGAACACCAGCACGGCCAGCCCACGACGCAGCCAGCGCAGCCGCCACAGCACGGTCAACGCGATGCCTGCCAGGGCCACGGACACCACACCGGCCAGCCCCGAGGGCGACGGCAGCGCGGCCGCGGGCAACGCCGAAGCCCACCGCGCCACGGAGAGCAGCCACCACAGCTCGGGCCCGGTAAACCGGATCAGCAGCTGCGCCCCGCCCGGCCAGATGACCGAACACACGGCAGCCGCCGTACCGAGAACAGTGATCGGCGGAATCACCCCGGCCACCGCAAGGTTGGCGGCTATCGCCACCAGGCTGACGGTTCCCGAGATCCCGGCCACCAGTGGGGCCGTGACCAATTGGGCCACCACCGCGACGCTCACCGCCGCGGCGACCGGGCGCGGCCAACCTCGACTCCGCAGCCGCGCCGACCACACCGGAGCCAGGACGACGATGCCTGCCGTCGCGCACACCGACAACGCAAACCCGACATCGACCGCGAGTTCGGGGGCCGCGATCATCAGCGCGATCACACTGGCCGACAGCGCAGGCACCGCTTGCCGCCGCCGATGGGTCAGCACCGCCAGCAGCGTCACCGCGCCCATCAGCGCGGCGCGCAAGACACTGGCCGAGGGCTGCACGACGATGACGAAGCCGACCAGCCCCGCGCCGGCCAGCACCACGGCCACCGTCGGACCGACCAACGCGGCGCTGAGCAGCAGCGCGCCACAGACGATCGTCACGTTCGCCCCCGACACCGCGGTCAGGTGTGTCAGGCCCGCTGTGCGGAACTGCGCCGTAGTGGTACTGGTGACCGCCGAGGTCTCACCGAGCACCAACGCGGGCAGCATGGCCGCCTGATCGACGGGCAGTACCGTCCGCGCGGCCTGAGCGAAGTCCGAACGTATCCGCGCGGCGACCCGCTGCACCGGCGACGACTCCCCCAGTGACGGCTGCCCCGACGCGCCCAGCACGGCCACGCTGAGATCCTTGCGGTCCGGACGTCGCACGGTCGCGCGAAACTGCACCGCGCGACCAGGACCGGCCTCACCGAACGACGACGGGCCGAACACCAGGACCCGCCCCGACATCGGCACCTGATCGACCCGTCGCAGAGAGGCGCGAAACATCACCCGGCCGCCGGTGACGGCGCGCGGGGTTTCGCCCGGAACCACCTCGACGCTGGCAGTGGAACCGTAGAGCCGAACCATCGGGTGATGCTCAACCTGGTGTACCCGCAGCCCGACCGCGACGGAGAAACCGAGCGCCACCGCTGCCACCGCCACAACCGCGGCCGCGGTGGGCCGATGATCCGTGCGGTGCCTGCTTCCCCACCGCGCGGCCAGCCAGGCCATTCCCAGCGCGGCGAGGCCGACCACGACCGAGGCCCACGGACTCCACACGATTCCGGCCGCCGACACCGACCACGCGGTCAGAGCCGCTGGGACGATACGCAGATCCAGGGGCTGCCCCTCGGTCCACTCATCGCCATCCGGGCGGTCGCTGCCCGGCCCACACCCGTCCGAGCCGTCTGTGCCGGGACCGTCACGCCCGGACCAGCGCACGCAGTTTCTCCAGCCGCGCCGGGCCGATCCCGTCGACGTCACCGAGCTGATCGACGCTGTCGAACCGGCCGTGCGCGGCCCGCCAGGCCAGGATCGCCTCAGCAGTCACCGGGCCGACGCCGGGCAGGGTGTCGAGGTCTTCGGCAGTCGCGGTGTTGAGGTCCACCGGCCCCGCCGGCGCTCCGGCGGCGGGCGCTGTCGGCGCTCCGGCAGCAGGCCCAGTCGGGCCGTCGCGTTCCCCGGCGGCCGGAGCCTGGCCGGCGACCGAGCTGCCCATGGTCGCCGGTTGCCCCGGCGGCGCCTCGATGCCAACCACGATCTGTTCACCGTCACCGACCCGGCGGGCCATGTTCAACCCGATCAGGTCGGCTCCGTCGAGCGGCCCGCCGGCGCCTTCCAGCGCATCGGCGATTCGCGCCCCGGGCTGCAGGGTCACCAACCCCGGTTTGTGTACCAAGCCCACCACGCTGACCACCACCGGACCCGCGGGCGCGGCGCCGGGCGGAGTTGGCGCGGCCGACGAAACCATCTGTACCGGTGGAAGATTCGCCGATGCGACCGGCGGCGGTTGCTGGCGGATGAGGGCGAATACGGTGACCAGAATCGCGAGTACTCCGACACCGGCCAACGCCAGCGCCCCGGCGCGACCGGGATCGGCACGTACCGCAGCCAACCAACCCCGTCCGTCCCCCGGAGCCGTATCGGGCAGCCATCGCGACAGTGCACTCTCGGAGGCGGTGTCGCGGTCCGGGCTGCCATCACCCTCGGCGTCGGGATGCTCTCCGCCGTCGCCACCCCCGCCACCCAGGCGACGAAGCCGCTCCACCGACAATTCGGTACCCATGCCCGCGACGGTAGGTGCGGGGCACGACGATTCCCGGTTCGCGGGCGTTCGGTAACGGCCGGCTGTGGATGAATCTCGGGCTGTGGAGTACCTATCCCGCCGCGTTCGCGGAGGGCTGCTGGGGCGTGGCCCGTTCGAGGTAGCGCAGCAATTCCACCGGGAACGGAAGCACCACGGTGGAGTTCTTCTCGGCCGCGACTTCGACGACGGTCTCCAGCAGGCGCAGCTGCAGCGCCGCCGGGTCGGCCGCCATCACTTCGGCGGCCGCGGCGAGCTTTTCGGACGCCTGCAGTTCGCCGTCGGCGGTGATCACGCGGGCCCGTCGTTCCCGCTCGGCCTCGGCCTGGCGCGCGATGGACCGCTTCATCGAATCGGGCAACACGACATCCTTGATCTCGACCCGGTCGATGTGGATACCCCAGCCCACAGCAGGGTTGTCGATGAGCAGTTCCAGGCCTTGATTGAGCCGTTCCCGGTTGGACAGCAGATCGTCCAGGTTGCTCTTGCCGATGATCGACCGCAGCGAGGTCTGCGCCACCTGGCCGATGGCCGACATGTAGTCCTGCACGTCGACCACTGCCCGTACGGGGTCGATCACGTTGAAGTAGATGACCGCATCGACCCGCACGGTGACGTTGTCGCGGGTGATGCCGTCCTGCGCGGGGACCGGCAGCGTGATGATCTGCATGTTGACCTTCTGGAGGCGATCGGCCACTGGTATGAGCATCGTCAGACCCGGCGGCCGGACGTTGTCCCTGACCCGGCCGAACCGGAAGACCACACCCCGCTCGTACTGCCTGACCACGCGGAGGTTGTTCATACCGAGCCAGAGCACGGCGATGGCGGCGACCCCAACCGATGCGAGCGCGTAGAGCATGTCCATGATCCGACCTCGATTCATGGCGTCCGCGGGACGTACCCGCCCCGCAATTCGATTGTGCGACGCCGGGGTGGCCGCCGCCAGGACGGGCCGGTGCCCTACCGCGAGTGAACAACTCCCCGATAGTGTCTAGAGTCCAGCGCAGGGCTCAGTGACGGAGGCGAAACATGACCGCAGCGACCAGGCCGATCCGGGTCATCCAATGGACCACGGGCAACATCGGACGGCGCTCGCTGCACGCGATCATCGGCCGCGACGACATGGAACTGGTCGGCGTGTACGCCTACGGCGCGGAAAAGGTCGGTGTCGACGCGGCCGAGCTGGCCGGCCGGCCCGAGCCCACCGGGATTCGAGCCACCAACAGCATCGAGGAGTTGATCGCGCTCAAACCCGACGCCTGCTGTTACAACCCCATCTGGCCCAGCGTCGACGAACTCGTCGCGCTGTTGGAGGCTGGGGTCAACGTGTGCTCCACCGCGGCCTGGATCACCGGTGGCAAGCAATCGCCGGAGGACCTGGACCGAATCCAGAAGGCTTGCCAGACCGGCAATTCCACGATCTTCGGCAGCGGCGCACACCCCGGCCTGACGAACATGATGGGCATGGTGCTGTCCAGCGCGTGCGAGAGCGTCGACGAAATCCGGATCACCGAGTCGGTCGACTGCGGCGTTTACGAATCGGCGGGGACCATGGCCGCGATGGGCTTCGGCAAAGACCCGGAGACGCCGGGGCTGGCCGAGAGTGTGCGACTGGAAAGCGAGGTGTTCGCCGAGTCGGCCGCGATGATGGCCGACGCCATCGGCGCCGAGTTGGACCGGATCACCTTCGACGTCCAGTTCACCGCGGCCACCGATGATTCCGATCTGGGCTTCATGACGATCCCCAAAGGCACGGTGGCCAGCGTGTACGGCTACCACCGCGGCTGGGTCGGCGACAAGAACGTGGTGAGCGTCGGATTCAACTGGATCATGGGCAATCACGTCACCCCGCCGAAGCCGGTGGCGCATGGTCACGTGATCCAGGTGTTCGGCGTCCCCAACATGCGCACCGTCGTTTACTGTCTGCCGTCGAAGGACTGGAGCGAGGTCAGCCTCAACGGGCTGGGCATGATCTACACCGCGCTGCCGGTCACCAACGCGGTGCCCGCCGTGGTGGCCGCACCGCCCGGAATCGTCACTCTCAAGGACCTGCCTCCGATCACGGGCCGGTTCGCCGGCTAGCTCAGGGCTGCTGCCGCGATCGCCGCGTCGTTTTCTACCTGGCGGCTGTGCCCGCTGTTGGTGCACAGCCCTGAGGTAGAAAGCGGCGTCGGCCAAAAGACGGCTAGCTCGAAGCGTCCTCCACGGTGAGGCAGGCGCCCACCGCGCCGCCACCGACGTGCACCGCGAGCACCGAACCCATGTCCGTCACCGAGAGCGATTTCAGGTTCGGCAGCCGGTCGGTGAGCGCGGCAGCGATCTCCTCGGCTCCGTCCGGGTTGTCGACGTGGTGCACGACCACGTCCACAGCACCGTCGCCCGCCGCGACGGCGATCTGATCGACAAGGGCGGCATGCGCTTTCGATATCGTGCGGATGCGTTGCGAGAGCACCAGCCGGCCGTCGACATCAAGACGCAACAGCGGTTTGAGCGCCAGTGCGGTGCCCAGCCACGATGCCGCCGTACCGATCCGGCCGCTGCGCCGCAAGTTGTCGAGCCGGTGCACGACGATGAACGCCCGCCCGCGCGGTATCGCCGCCCGCGCCGCGGCCTCGACCACATCGAGCGGCTCGCCACGATGCGCCGCCTCGGCGGCGGCCAGGGCGACGAAGCCCACCCCCATGGCCGCCGCGCGCGAGTTCACCACCCGCACGGCCGGACCGATCTCACGGGCCGTTGCCGCCGCGGTGCTGTAAGTGCTCGAAAGTGCGGCCGAAATATGCACTGCGACAACGCCGTCGCCATCGCTGTCCTCCAGCGCCTGCCGATACGTGTCGGCGAGGTCGGCGGGCGAGGCCGCCGAGGTCGTGACCCGCGGCAAGTCATAGACTGCCGGCGGCATCGGATCGACGCCGTCGCGCCAGTCATTGCCGTCGTCGAGGATGTGCAACGGCACCTGCCGGATTCCCCACTGTTCACACAACTCGGGACGCAACCGCGACGTCGAGTCGGTCACCACCATGACCGCCATCGTCAGTCGGTGGGATCCTGTTGTGGCACACCAGCAGCGGCCAACCCCTTGAGCATCAACTCGGCGACCGCCCGGTGAGCCTCGAAATTCCAGTGGATGCCATCGGGATTGCCGCGCCCGTTGAGCACCTCGTCGGCCACTGCGGCCTTGAGGTCCACCAGCGTCACGTCGTGCTCCTGGGCCCACGTCGTGATCGCCTTGACGGTGGGCTCACGACCGTGATGCGCCCTGCCGTACGTGTCCGCGATGTGCACCGACGGCAACGAAGCCACCACCGGAATACCCGGCCGGTTGAAATCGATGGCGTTGCGCGTCATCTCCAAGTATTCGACCGTCAGGCTGGGCGGCAGTGCCGAGCGCGCAATCGGCGACAATTTCGGCTGAAGCCAGCCGTAGCCGTCGCGCGTCCACCGTCGCAGCCAGGCGGGACGCACATACCGGATCAACTCTCGCAGCGCCGTCGGCAGCGGTGAGGGCAACGAGTCCATCCCGCTGGTGGCGAAAATGACCGCACCCGCCCGCGGCAACGCCGCCCAGGACCGTGGATCCTGGGTCGCGGCCCACCACACGTCGCGGCACGTCCAGCCGATTCGGCCGATGAGCTCGACGTCCCAGCCCAGCTGTTCGGCCACGATATTGGGCCAGATCCGTGGATCGTCGGACGGCAGACCGCCGGTGGGGCCGAAATAGGACAGGGAATCGCAGAACACCAGCAGAGTCGGGCGGCCGCGGCGCGGGGCCTCCGACGGCGAGCGATCAGAGGACATCGTTGGCCACCTGCGCCGAGGCGTTCCATACATCCAGCCGCCATTTGATGGCGTCGAACGCGTCACCATCGGCCCCCGTGTCGGCCGAATGTCCGGACAGCTGAACCCAACTGGCGTTGCCCATGCCGCCGAGCACCGGCCAGTTGTCCACCGGCAGACCGAGCAGCCCGGCGGTCAGCGCCGCGATCAGCCCACCGTGAGCGACCAGCACGACCGGGCGTTCAGAGCTGCCCCCGGCGCGATCCACACCCCATTCCGGTTGCCCCGCAACAAGTTCGGCCACCACCGGCACGCTACGGTCGGCCACGTCGACGCGGCTCTCGCCGCCGTGCGGGGCCCAGCGGGCGTCCTCCCGCCAGGCCGCGCGAGCGCCCGGGGCCATCGCGTCCACCTCCAGATGGGTCAGGCCCTGCCAGTCCCCCAGATGCGTCTCGCGCAACCGCTTGTCCACCTGTACCGGGACCCCGGCACGGTCACCGAGGGTCACCGCGGTGTCCAGGGCGCGCTTGAGATCCGAGGACACGATCAACAGCGGCTGACGCTTGGCCAGCACCTCGGCAGCGGCGGCGGCCTGGTCGCGGCCGAGATCGGACAGTTCGGTGTCGAGCTGACCCTGCATCCGACTGCCCGCGTTGTATTCGGTCTGGCCATGGCGCAGCAGCACCAAGCGACGGACCCTCATCGCGCCCTCACTCTGCCGACTCCGGGTCTGCCGGCCCATCGAGCTCGACCGGAACCGTCGGGCAGTCTCGCCACAGCCGCTCCAGGGCATAGAACTCCCGCTCATCCTGGTGCTGGATGTGCACCACGATGTCGACGTAGTCGAGCAGCGTCCAGCGACCCTCCCGGGTGCCCTCACGGCGCGCCGGCTTGTACCCCGCCAGGCGCATCTTGTCCTCGACCTCGTCGACGATCGCGTTCACCTGACGCTCGTTGGAGGCCGACGCGATCACGAAGCAGTCGGTGATCACCAACTGGCCCGACACGTCGATGACCACGACATCGTCGGCCAGCTTGGCCGCGGCGGCGCGGGCCGCCACCGTCGCCATCGCGACAGCCTCTTCCGTGGCGCTCATCGAACCGGCTCCATGGTGTGTTCACCCTTCCCGTCGGCGGAATACAACCCGCGTTTGGCTACGTACTGCACCACACCGTCGGGCACCAGGTACCAGATCGGCCGGCCTTTCAAGGCACGCTCGCGGCAGTCGCTGGACGAGATCGCCAGCGCGGGCACCTCGACCAATGTCAATGCGTCCGGCGGCAGCTCACGCAGCGCCGCCTCGATATGTTCACCGTCCAGCTCGTAGCCGGGTCGGCTCACGCCGACGAACCTGGCCATGGAGAACAGGTCCTCCCAGTTCTGCCAGGACAGGATCGACGCCAGCGCGTCGGCTCCGGTGATGAAGTACAGGTCGGTATCGGCATTGAGCTCACGCAGATCACGCAGGGTGTCCTTGGTGTAGGTCGCCCCGCCCCGATCGATGTCCACCCGGCTGACCGAGAACCGCGGGTTGGACGCGGTCGCTATCACCGTCATCAGATACCGGTCCTCGGGCGCGCTGACCCGCCGGTCGTGTTTCTGCCAGGGCTGCCCCGTCGGGACGAAAACCACCTCGTCGAGCTCGAACAGGTCAGCCACCTCGCTGGCGGCGACCAGGTGCCCGTTGTGGATGGGATCGAACGTCCCACCCATCACACCCAATCTGCGCCGTGTTGCCACAAAGAGGCAGCTTACGGGAGCGTTGACGGGCGTCGGCACCCGCGCGAAGGCTGCCCGGAACGAGCGGATGCTCAGACCGGCAGCAACCCGTCGATCACCGCGGCCAGCTGCTTGGCCGAGCGGCACTCGTGCATCGGGATGGTTTCGAGGTAGCGCGGCACCGCAGAATCCCCGCTGCCCCACAGGTGCTTGGGCTCGGGATTGAGCCAGTGCGCGTGGCGGCTGGCCGACACCATGTGGGCCAGCAGCGCCGTCTCGGGGTTGCGGTAGTTGTTCCGGCCGTCCCCCAGCACCAGCAGCGAGCTGCGCGGCGACAGCACGTTGGGGTACTTGTCCAGGAACGAGACGAAGGCGTGCCCGTAGTCGGAATGCCCGTCGCGGGTGTAAACGCCCGCTTCGCGGGTGATGCGCTGCACCGCAACCGCCAGATCGGCCTCTGGGCCGAACATGTCGGTGACCTCGTCGGTGGTGTCGATGAAGGCAAAGACGCGCACCCGGGAGAACTGCTGACGCAGCGCCGACACGAGCATCAGGGTGAAGTGGCTGAAACCGGCCACCGAGCCCGACACATCGCAGAGCACCACGAGTTCGGGGCGGGCCGGATGCGGCTTCTTGAGCACGACGTCGATCGGCACACCGCCGGTGGACATCGACTTGCGCAGCGTCTTGCGCAGGTCGATCTCCCCGGAGCGGGACCGGCGGCGGCGGGCCGCGAGCCGTGTCGCCAAGGTCCGTGCCAGCGGCTGCACGGTCTTGCGCATCTGGCGCAGCTGCTCACCGGAGGCGCGCAGGAACTCGACGTTCTCGGCCAGTTGCGGCACCCCGTACATCTGCACGTGGTCACGGCCCAGCTGCTCGGCGGTGCGCCGCTTGGTCTCCGACTCCACCATCTTGCGCAGCTGGGTGATGCGCTGGGCGGCCAGGGCCTTGGCGATCTCTTCCTGGGTGGGCGTGGGTTCGTCGCCGTACGGGGCGAGCAGCCCGGCCAGCAGCCGGCCCTCCAGATCATCCAGGCTCATGGCCTTGAGAGCCTGATAGGACGAGTACGACGGGCCACGGCTGGAGTTGTAGCGACCGTACGCCTCGACTATCCGGGCGATCATCGCCGCCATGCGGTCATCGAGGTTGGCCAGGTCCTCGTTGTCGGCCAGCATCTGCACCAGCGCGTCGCGCATCGCCTCGATGTCCTCGGGCGGCAGCTGTGGCTGGTCCCCACCCGCGCTGTCGTCCGCGCCGTCCTCCTCCAGCACGGTGCGCGCTCCGAGGGCCGCCGGGAAGAACAGGTCGAACATCGCGTCGTAGGTCTCACGATGGTCGGGGCGCCGCAACACCGCGCAGGCGATGCCCTCACGCAGTGTTTCACGGTCGCCCAGACCCAGCACGGTGATCACCCGGCCGGCGTCCACGGTTTCTGACGGGCCGACCGAGATTCCCTGGGCGCGAAGGGCTTCGACGAACTCGACGAGGTGCCCCGGCAGCCCGTGCGGGGCCAGTGGCTGGGACGGTCGAACCCGGCGGGGCACCATCAGTTGAGCCTCATCAGTTCATGCCCCATCAGTTCAGCCTGAGCTCGCCGGCCGCCTTGACCTGGTCCGACTGGTGTTTGAGCACCACACCGAGGGTGGCGGCGATCATCTCGTCGTCGATGGTGTCCAGGCCCAGGGCCAGCACGGTGCGTCCCCAGTCGATGGTCTCGGCGACCGACGGCACCTTCTTGAGCTGCATCCCCCGCAGCACCCCGATGATCCGAACCAGCTCGGTGGCAATGTGTTCGGGCAGTTCCGGCACCCGCGACAGCAGGATGCGGCGCTCCAGATCCGGATCAGGGAAGTCGATGTGCAGGAACAGGCAGCGCCGCTTGAGCGCCTCGGAGAGCTCACGGGTGGCGTTCGACGTCAGCAGTACGAACGGTGGCCGCTCGGCCTTGATGGTGCCCAGCTCGGGGACGGTCACAGCGAAGTCGGAGAGCACCTCCAGCAGAAGGCCCTCGATCTCGATGTCGGCCTTGTCGGTCTCGTCGATCAGCAGCACGGTCGGATCGGTGCGCTTGATCGCGGTCAGCAGCGGACGGGTCAGCAGGAACTCCTCGCTGAAGACATCCATCTTGGTCTGGTCCCAGTCGCCGCCGTTCGCGTTCTGCCCGGCTTGGATCCGCAGGATCTGCTTGGCGTGATTCCACTCGTACAGCGCGCGGGCCTCGTCCACACCCTCGTAGCACTGCAACCGCACGAGCTCGGAGCCGGTGGTGGCCGCCACCGCGCGGGCCAGCTCTGTCTTGCCGACGCCCGCCGGGCCCTCGACCAGCAGCGGCTTACCGAGCCGGTCGGCGAGGAAAACCGCTGTCGCGGTGGCGGTATCGGGCAGGTAGCCGGTCTCGGCCAGTCGTCGCGCGACATCGTCGATGTCGGCGAACATCGGAGCGGGGCGAGCGGGCACGCTCATGTGGTCTCCTGGTCTCTATCTGGTCGGCACCTAGGCCGGGCGGGTCTGACCGTCTCCCCACACGATCCACTTGGTCGAGGTGAGTTCCGGCAGGCCCATCGGTCCGCGGGCATGCAGCTTCTGGGTGGAGATTCCGATCTCTGCGCCGAAACCGAACTGCTCTCCGTCGGTGAACGCGGTGGACGCGTTGACCATCACCGCGGCCGCGTCCACCTGTTCGGTGAAGCGTTGGGCCGCAGCAAGATTCGTCGTCACGATGGCCTCGGTGTGCCCCGTGCCGTACTCGTTGATGTGGTTGATCGCCCCGTCGACGCCATCGACCAGGGCAACGGCGATGTCCATCGACAGGAACTCGGTGTGCAATTCCTCGTCCGTGGGATCGGCGTGCACCGTGACCCCGGCCGCGCGCAGTGCGGCGGTGAGCCTGGGCAGCGCGGTGGCCTCGAGCGCACGGTCCACCAGCAGCGTCTCGGCGGCGTTGCAGACGCTGGGACGCCGGGTCTTGGAGTTCAGCAGAATCTTCTCGGCCAGGTCGATGTCGGCCGACTCATCAACGTAGACATGGCAATTGCCGACACCCGTCTCGATCGTGGGCACCTGCGCATCGCGCACCACGGCCTCGATCAGGCCGGCACCCCCGCGCGGGATCACCACGTCCACCAGGCCGCGGGCCTGGATCAGATGGGTGACGCTGGCCCGGTCGTGACTCGGCAGCAACTGGACGGCGTCCGTCGGCAGGCCCACGGACGCCAGCGCAGCGCGCAGCGCCGTCACCAGGGCCTGATTGGACCGGGCCGCGGACGAGCTGCCGCGCAGCAGGGCGGCGTTGCCGGATTTGAGAGTGAGACCGAACGCGTCCACCGTGACGTTGGGGCGCCCCTCGTACACCATGCCGACCACGCCGAGCGGCACCCGCTGCTGGCGCAGCTGCAGTCCGTTCGGCAGGGTGCGGCCCCGCAGCACCTCACCGACCGGGTCGGGGAGCCCGGCGACCTGGCGCAGCCCGGCAGCGATGCCGTCGACCCGCTGCGGGTTGAGCGCGAGGCGGTCGAGCATCGCCTCGGGGGTGCCCGCCGCACGCGCAGCATCGAGATCGGCCGCGTTGGCAGCCAGCACCTCGTGGACGTGGGCCAGGACGCTGTCGGCGGCGGCATGCAGCGCGCGGTTCTTGGTTTCGGCGCTGAGAGTGCCCAAGGCGCGGGCGGCGATGCGGGCCCGGCGCGCGGCCGCGTGCACCTGCTCGCGCAGGTCTTCTGTCGGGGCGCTGACGGGCGGTGTCTGCACGCTCATCGCCCCAGGGTATCGGAGGTGTTGACGCGGTTCGACACGTGTCAGCACGCAGCAGGATTAGCGTTGTGAAGTATGGCGGCTTCGCGGGTGTGCGTGGTTGGGAGTATCAACGCTGACCAGACGTTCGTCGTCAACACTCTGCCCCGGCCGGGTCAGACCATCCTGGCCTCGTCACTCACGTCGTCACCGGGCGGCAAGGGCGGCAATCAGGCGGTGGCAGCCGCGCGGGCCGGTGCCGAGGTCGCACTGGTGGCGGCGGTCGGCGACGATGCCGCGGCCACGATTCTGCGGGAGCACCTCCGGGCCAACGGCGTCGGGAGCGACGCCGTGTCGTGTGTGCCCGGCGCCAGCGGATCGGCCGCGATCCTGGTCGACACCGTCGGTGAGAACTGCATCGTGGTGGCGCCGGGCGCCAACGCCCGGCTCGAGGTGGATTCCGCGGCGGCGCGTACGGCCATCGTCTGGAGTGAGGTGGTCTTGATCCAGTTGGAGATCCCGGTGACGACGGCGATCGCGGCGGCCAAGCTGGCGCGCGCGGCCGGTGCGGTGGTGATGCTGAACGCGTCACCGTCCGGCACCGCCGCACACCAACTCCTGGCGTTGTCGGATCTGGTCGACGTGGTGGTGGTGAACGAAACCGAGGCCGCCGGATGGCACTGGCCGGTACGGCATCTGGTGATCACCCGAGGCTCGCGCGGGGCCAGTTATCTGGGCCAGGACGAGCGTTTCGACGTACCGGCACCCGCGGTACGGGCGCTGGACACCGCCGGAGCCGGTGACGTGTTCGCCGGGGTGCTGGCCGCCGGGTGGACCGCCGGCCACGAGCAGGCCCTGCGCCGCGCGTGTGCGGCCGGAGCGTTGGCCACCTTGGTGCGCGGGGCGGGCAACTGTGCGCCGTCGGCCGCGGACATCGACGCTCTCCTGACTCACCGAGACGCCAACTGAGGCCGATACCGTTGCGGTTATAGTCGCCGGCATGACCCAGGTAGAGGCTCCGCGACCCCCCGATGGCGACTGGCTCGGCACGCCGTACCTCAGGTTCGACAGGCAGGGGCCGTTCGGCGTGGTCACCCTGGATCGGCCCGAGGCGCGCAACGCGATGACACCGGCGATGTACTTCGGCATCCGCTACGCGGTGACCCACGTCGAGGCGGACCCGGATCTGGCCGGCCTGCTGATCACCGGCACCGGGGACGTCTTCGCGCCAGGCGGTGACCTCGGCGGCGGCAACGGCGTCGACGACTGGATGAGTTTCGGTGCCGCACTGTCGATGGATGTCACGCCGTTCGAAACCCTGCGCCAATCGGTCAAGCCGGTGGTGAGTGCGGTCAACGGGTTGTGCCAGGGCGGTGGTCTGCAGATCGCGATCTGCAGCGACATGGCCGTGGTCAGTGACCGCGCCACGTTCCGGGTGCCAGAGCTGTACCGCGGCATCGCCGACACCTATTACAGCCAGATGCTGGCCCGCCTGATCGGCCCGGTCCGCACCCGCGACCTGATGTTCACCGGCCGCACGCTCAGCGCCCAGGAGGCGGTCGACTGGGGCATGGTCGCCCGCGTCGCGCCGCACGACGAATTGTTCGATGCGGCAACAGAAGTGCTGGCCCAGTGTTGCCGGACCGCTCCCCGTGCGCGCGGCGTGGTCAAGTCCAGCCTGGACAACTACATGGGCCTCTATGACCGCATCGGCATGAAAGCCAGTTACAGCGGCGAGGAGGCCATGGAGGGTTTCCGGGCCTTCAAGGCGCGCCGCTCACCCGAGTGGGTCCATCCGGACCTCCGGGGCGACGGGCGCCTTTAGACGCTGACCACCTCCTGAGCGGCGTCGGCTGCCGGCTGCACGTTGGCGCCTGGTCCCGCGGTCGGCAGCGCCACCTCGATGCCGGAGATGTTGATGGCGCCGAACTGGGTGAAGTTGAGGAACGGCGTGGCCGAACTGGTGATCTGCACGGTGGCGGTGTGCCCCGGTTCCAGCGTGTAGGGCACCGCCTCCATCGGGATGGTGACGGTGTGCTCCTTGCCGTCGAGAGTGACCGGGATCGGGGTGACCACATTGCCGATCACCTTCCCGGTCTGATCGTCGACGATCTGGGCGTAGACGTGGCGGCTGGTGCCGACGCCCGAGTACGTCATCGTCAGCTCGGGCGCACCGACGATCTGGGTGGCGGTGTCCGACGGCGCCGTCACCGTGACGTTCACCGCGTTGGTGGCCTTGGTGCCATCGCCGAGCCCGAACGGAATCCCGGCCGAGCCCGGTCCCGAGCCACCCAGGACCGGGACGATTCCGAGCAGACCGCCGCCGCCCGACGCGGTGACCGGAGCCCCGGCGAAATCGGGATCCGACGGCAGCAGATCGGAGGTGTAGTGCTCGCCGTTCTGGTCGATCCACTGGAACTTAGGAAGAGTTTCCGCTAAGCCGCCATCGACATTTTCGCCCTTGTGTTTGACGTAGGTGTCCAGCCAGCTCAGCGTCGCGGTCTCGACCATCTCGGTGCTGTCGCCGGCCGGTGTCTCGCAGTTGCCGTGCCCGCCGCAGAACCACACCATCTTCACCGGCACACCGTTGGCATCCAGGATCTGCGCGTTGTCGATCGCCTGCTGCAGCGGGAACAACACGTCGACGGTGCCCTGGATGATCAGCGTCGGAGCGGTGATCTTGTTGACCAGGGCCGTCGGTCCGCTACTGGCCAGCACGGCTTGCTGCTCGGGGGTGAGGACGCCGAGAAGGGCACCGGTGAAGATGCCTGCGTACAGCTGGTTGTTGATGTTGGCGCCCGAGGTCACGAGCGAAAGCAGCAGCAGCGCAGCATAGGACGTCTTGAACGCCTCGTTCGGGTAGAGCGCACTGTTCAGCGAGTTCCACGAGATCGTCGGGACGATGGCGTCGATCCGGTTGTCGGTGCCCGCGGCCACCCACTGGATACCGCCGCCGTATGACGGGCCCACCATGCCCATCCGTGGATCGTTGGCCCCGTCCAGCTGGGTTCCGGGCCGTTTGGCGACGTAGTCGATCATGGCCGAGACATCGCGGCCCTCATAGAACGGGCTGTCGAGCTGCAATATCCCGCCCGAGGCGTGCTCGCCGCGCGAATCCCAGGTGATGACGTTGTAGCCGGCATCGCGGAACGTACCGACGCCGGTGGCGCCACCGGAATACGGGTTGGTGTCACCCGCGCTGGACAGGCCGGCACCGCTGAAGATGGTCGGGGCTTCCCCGCCTGCTTGCAGGCCCGAGGCCGGGAACCAGTTCATGCTGATCTCGGCACCGTCGAACGAGGTGACCTTGTAGGTGTAGGCCACCGGGGTGCCCGCCGGTGCCAGCGCACCGACGTCAACGTTGACGTCCACCAGCTCGGCCTCGCCGATCAGCGGGGCCAGCAGGTCGTTCACCACGGGCATCTGGTGAACGATCACCAGCACCTGCGGCACGAACATGCCCACGATCGGGATCTGTTGCAGCGCAGCGTCGAACGCCGTGGTCTCGGCGACCAGCACGGTGAACTTCTCCGTGCCGCCGCTGTCGACGACGGTGGCGTAGGGCAGGAACGTGAACGAGCCGTTGGCCGAGTTGAGCCGGACCTTGCCACCCGCGCTCGGATCACCGATCACGGTGTAGGTGAGCGGCAACCCACTCGTGCTCGTCGCTCCCGTCACCCCGTGGATGATGCCGTCGGTGATGCCGACCGACGGGGCCGCGGTGATGCCACCGGTGGCGGTGACCGAGGGTGCGACGGCCGCCGTGGGGAACTCCCGGCGCGCGGCCGCCAAGAGGACCCACTCGGCGGGCGAATCGGGCGTCGGCGCGGTCGGGGAATTTCCGGCCAGCGTCGTGGCGATGTCGTTGACGACGTTCGCGATCAGGCTCTGTACGGGGGCCAGAGCGGGAGCCGGTGTCGGTTCGGTCTTCGCCGTCGCGATGACGGCGGGTGGCGCGGCGGGTGCGTCGACCGCGCCGGTTTCGGCGCCCGCGGGTGTGGACTCTTCGGCGGCCGCAGGCTCGGGGTCTTTGGCGTGGTCGCGCAGCGGCCGCGGCAGTTTCGGCGTCACGAGCGACAGGACCCGCGGTGTCACGGCGACCGCGGGCGTTGCCTTGGCCGGACCGGCGATCTCGGTGTCCTCGACAATCACGGGGGCCGAGCCTGCGCCCTGACGGGTCAGGCGGGCCTCGATCTTGGCCTGAGCGTCCGAGATGCGGTCGGCGAACGTCTCGACGGCGTCGGATTTCGGGGTCGAACTCACGCGATGGCGACCGGATTCACCGGCTTTGGCCACCCGCTCCTTGATCGCCGCGCGCACTGCCGCCTGCCGCGACGAGCGAGCGTAGTGCCGGTCCTTGGCGGGACCCTTGTCAGCCGGTGTGGACGCGGATTCCGACGACGTGTCGCCAGACGCGGGCGATGCCGAGGCCACCGGAGTGCCCAGCACCTGACCACCGAGAACGACGGCCGACCCGACTCCGAGCGCGACCGCCAATCCCCCAACCCGACCGACATACTTCGCAGCACCCAACGCAACCTCCTAGACCGACATCCGGCAACGCCGAACTGTGACCTGCCGCACATTAGCGTGGCGACGTGAGGCAGAAGGTTAGCTTGTCAATTTTTTGCGACGTCAATTGGGTGGGCCGGCGTTTTGGCCGGGCCGAATCACTGCTCGGGGATGTTCCGCTCGATCTCGTCAAGCCAGATCCGCGCCGACATGTCCGACGGTGCCCGCCAGTCACCACGCGGGGACAACGCGCCGCCGTGCGACACCTTGGGACCATTCGGCAGCGCCGAACGCTTGAACTGGGAGAACGAGTAGAACCGCTGGGCGAACACCTGCAACCAGTGCCGGATCTCCTTGAGCGAGTACGCCGGGCGCTTGTCGTCGGGGAACCCGGCGGGCCAGTCACCGAGGGCCGGATCGTGCCAGGCGTGCCAGGCCAGGAAGGCCACCTTCGACGGGCGGAAACCGTACCGCAGCACCTGGAACAACGAGAAGTCTTGCAGCACATACGGTCCGACCTTGGCCTCGCTGCTCTGGATCTCCTCGTCCTCCCCGGTCGGGACCAGCTCGGGGGTGATCTCGGTGTCGAGCACCGACTGCAGCACCTCGTTAACATCGGGCCCGAACTCGCCCGAGGAGATCACCCACCGGATCAGGTGCTGGATAAGGGTTTTCGGCACTCCGCCGTTGACGTTGTAGTGCGACATCTGGTCGCCGACCCCGTAGGTCGACCAGCCCAGCGCCAGCTCGGAAAGGTCACCGGTGCCGAGCACGATGCCCCCGCGCTGATTGGCCAGCCGGAACAGGTAATCGGTACGCAGACCGGCCTGCACGTTCTCGAACGTGACGTCATAGACCTTCTCCCCGCGGCCGAACGGATGGTCCATCTCGGTCAGCATCAGTTTTGCGGTCTCTTTGATGTCGATCTCTTCGAACGTCACACCGAGGGCCTGGCTCAACCGGATCGCATTGCCTTTGGTTCGGTCGCCGGTGGCGAAGCCGGGCAGCGTGAACGCGAGAATGTCGCTGCGCGGCCGGTTTTCGCGGTCCATCGCGCGTGCCGCGACGATGAGGGCGTGGGTGGAATCCAACCCGCCGGACACCCCGATGACGACCTTGGGGTAGTTCAGGGCACGCAGCCGCTGTTCCAGGCCGGCGACCTGAATGTTGTAGGCCTCGTAGCAGTCCTGTTGCAGCCGTGCGGGGTTCGCCGGCACGAACGGGAATCGCTCGACCTCACGCAACAACCCGATATCGCCGGTCGGCGGGTCGAGCTGGAACTCCACGCGGCGGAATTCCCCGACAGTGGCCCGGTGGTGGCGGGCGTTGTCGTCGAACGTGCCCATGCGCAACCGCTCCGCGCGCAGCAGCTCCAGGTCCACGTCGGCGACCGAGCGGCGTTCGCCACGCGGGAAACGCTCACTCTGGGCCAGCAGCAGGCCGTTCTCCCAGATCATCGTCTGGCCGTCCCAGGCCAGATCCGTCGTCGACTCCCCCTCGCCGGCGGCGGCGTACACGTACGCAGCCAGGCAGCGTGCGGAGGCCGACCGGGCGAGCAGGCACCGGTCCTCGGCACGGCCGACGGTGATCGGACTGCCCGACAGGTTGGCCAGCACCGTCGCACCGGCAAGCGCGGCCTGTGCGCTCGGCGGCACGGGCACGAACATGTCCTCGCAGATCTCGACATGTAGCACCAGCCCGGGCAGATCGGACGCAACGAACAGCAGGTCCGGACCGAACGGCACCTCGGCACCGGCGACCCGGATCGTGTCATGCATGTCGTCGCCGGGCGCCATCTGCCTGCGCTCGTAGAACTCCCGGTAGGTCGGCAGATAGGACTTCGGTGCGACGCCGAGCACCGCGCCGCGATGGATGACCACGGCGGTGTTGTAGATCCGGTGCCGATGGCGCAGCGGCGCACCGACCACCAGCACCGGGGTCAACACGGCCGAGGCCGCGACGATCTCGACGAGCGCCTCTTCGACCGACTCCAGCAGGGTGTCCTGCAGAAGAATGTCGTCGATCGAATAGCCCGACAGCGTCAGCTCGGGAAAGACCGCGACCGCGACCCCGTCGTCGTGGCAGGCGTGCGCGAGGCGCAGCACCGATTCGGCGTTGGCCGGCGGGTCCGCCAGCGCGGTGTGATGGGTGCAGGCGGCAACCCGGGCGAAACCATGGCGGTAAGCGCTGTAGAAGTCCATCGCTCCCTATTGTTGCCTGGAAAGCGTCAAGTTTGGGTGACGGGGTATCAACAGATCATGAGCAGAACCGCTGTCTTGGTCATCGACATGCTCAACGCCTACCGGCACGAGGATGCCGAGAAGCTGGCGCCGAACGTGGCCGAGATCATCGATCCGCTGGCCAACCTGGTCGGTTCCGCGCACCAGCGCGATGACGTCGATCTCATCTATGTCAACGACAACTACGGTGATTTCACTGCCGAGTTCAGCGACATCGTCCACGCCGCGCTCGACGGTGAGCGGCCGGATCTGGTCAGCCCGATCGTGCCGCGCGACGGCTGCCTACTCCTGACGAAAGTGCGCCACAGCGCGTTCTACGCCACCGCCCTGGACTATCTGCTCGGACGGCTGGGCACCGAGCGGCTGGTGCTGACCGGCCAGGTCACCGAGCAGTGCATCCTCTACACCGCGTTGGACGCCTACGTCCGGCACTTCGACGTGGTGGTCCCAGCCGACGCGGTCGCCCACATCGACGCCGAACTCGGCAAGGCGGCGTTGCAGATGATGGAGCGCAACATGAGCGCCGAAATTCTGCCCGCCGCCGAGTGTCTGGAGTCACGCCAATGACGGTGTGGCCCGCCAGGATTCGACCGTAGGACCCATTCCGTCGGCGAGCAGCGGCAGCTGCGGAACCAGGGCCAGGACGCTGACCATGTTCAGCATCGCCGCGGCGTTCACCAGGTGCTGGACGTCGGGATTCGTCGTCCGGAGCCCGTGCGTTCGCGCCGCCTCGTCATACTCGGCCACGGCTGCCGGGTCGGCCAGCGCGAGATCCCACTCGACCGGGCCACACGTGACTTCTTCGAAGTCGGAGAACCGCAAGCCGGCGGTGGTCCTGATGACGTTGTAGGACGGCCCATCTCCGTGAATCGTCTGCACGCCCACGTCGGGAAACCTGGCCTCGAACGCCGCACGGTCGGACAACACCGACCGCAGCACCGCGTACTCCGCGCGGGCCCGGGCAATATCGGCCGGGGACAACAGCGCGCAGCCATCGAGGTTGTCCAACATGGCCGCCAGGGACCGGTTGAACGGCGTGAGGAACGGCAATTCGGCTGGATACTCGGCGAGGGCCGCGTGCAGTTCGGCGCAATGGGTCATCGGGACCGGGGCATACGGCACGTGATCCTCAGCGACATCGGCCAATTCCCAGAACGTCATTCCGAACCCGTCGCGGCGCACCGGCGATCGGGGCACCAACGCCGATGGCGGCACCACTGCGACGCCGTGATCATCCAGCCAGTCCGCCGCGTCCAGTTCGCGCCGCTGCCGCTCTGCCTGGGCCTCCACCGACATTGCCGGCGGCAATACCACCTGGACGCGCGCCACGACCGACGCCGGTTCCAGGTGGACGACGACCGAGAACGCGTCGTGCAGCACCGTCGCCCGGTCGACTTCCAGCCCTAGCGCACGGCCCGCATCGAGCGCGGCGCGAGCAGCCGTGTGTGTACGGTCAGCCAGTTCATCGGGGGTCACCCACCCGATGATTCCTCACGTTCGATCACAGCCTCGACGTTCGGTGGTGTCCGAATTGACGGCACATCTACCCTCGAATGGGTGGATGCCCCCGAACTCGTCTCCCTGTTGCAGGGCCGCCGCGTGGCGGTGCTGACCGGTGCCGGGATGTCGACCGATTCTGGGATCCCCGACTACCGCGGTCCTGATTCCCCGCCCAGCAATCCGATGACGATCCGGCAGTTCACCTCCGACCCGGTGTTCCGACAGCGGTACTGGGCCCGCAATCACATCGGCTGGCGCCACATGGACGCGACTTTGCCCAATGCCGGGCACCGGGCGCTGGCCGCGCTGGAATCCGCGGGGGTGGTGAGCGGCCTGGTAACCCAGAACGTGGACCTGCTGCACAGCAAGGCCGGCAGCCGGTCGGTGGTCGATCTGCACGGCACCTACGCGCAGGTGATCTGCCTGGATTGCGGCGCGACCATGCGTCGCGACGAGCTGGCGGTGTTACTGGAAGCGGCCAATCCGGGGTTCGCCGAACGGGCAGGGTCGGCCGGCGGCATCGCGGTGGCCCCCGACGCTGACGCCGTGGTGCGCGAGACGGATTCTTTCGCCGTCGTGGACTGCCCGGTCTGTGGAGGCATGCTCAAACCCGACATCGTCTACTTCGGCGAGAGTGTTCCCAAAGCCCGTGTCGAACAAGCGTATTCGATGGTCGACGACGCCGAGGCGCTGTTGGTGGCGGGGTCCTCGCTCACGGTCTATTCGGGCTACCGATTCGTCCGGCATGCCGCCGCGCACAACATCCCGGTGGGAATCATCAATCGCGGCCCGACCCGCGGTGACGAACTGGCCACCGTCAAGGTCGAGGCGGGATGTTCGGAGATGTTGGCGCTGCTGGCCGGTGAACTCACGACAACCACAACGTCAACTGCCCCGGTATCGGCATAGCGACGCCCAAAACCCTTGCCGAGTAAAGGGGTTCCGCGCCGGCTACCCGTCCGGTCAGACCGGACCGGACGTTGACAGCGCCGGATGGGCGGCGTCTACTGGAGGCAGCGGTACAGATGAGGTCGGACCATGCATGTCCACAAAGCACGTGACGCGATATCCATCTCAGCTTCTGCATGCCTGAGGCCGTGGCACCCATGATCATGCTGGTTTCGGCACTGTTGCACAGTCTCACAGCCGGGGAGCCGGCGGCCAGCAGAGCCGCCGACAGCCGGCGAACCATCGACAGAATTCGCCGGAGAAAGCGATTCGCCGATTGCTGCCGGGACAACCGGCTGGCACACCAACAACGATGCGATGAGCCCGACACCCTGCGATAGCGCACGAGACTGCAAACCTGAGAAGGCACCGGGTCTGACGGCGTAAGCTCAGACCTGTCGGCGGTACTTCGAACACGCGGCCTATCGACGTGTCATCGCTGATTTGCAGGATAGGGCCGAATCCGGCCAAGACGGGAGCGTCGCCATGACGCCACAGCAGACACGCAAGAACGACCAGAACTCCACCGTGCCGGCGCACACACCACGGCTGCGGTTGAAACCCAAAGCCCCCCAAACCGGATATGTGGACGGGGCATGGTGGCCCCATTCCGACGACCTCACCGCAGAACTGCCGGATCTGCTGGCGGTGCTCTCAGTTCGCCTGGGCCGCATCGAGCGGGTCCTGTACCACGCCCAGGCGTGGCCCGGTACGCCACGCAAATTCGTCACCGGTGGGCGGACGGTACGCCTGGACGGGTACCGGCTTCAACCGATGAACACCGTCGAGATTCTCGGCCTCGACGGCGACCGGCTCGCCTTGCTGGTGATCCCACCACACACCGACGCCGACGACGCCCACGCCACCATGATGACCGCGGCCGAACCCGACAACGCAGTCAGCGTCGACGGATTGCTCATGACCACAGAGCGCGACCGGGCATGGCGCAACCAGGTATCCACCGCTCAAGAACGCTGGGAATCAGACAGCGAAGCCACCGCATCCCGGGAGCGGGTGCAGGCCCGGGCCTGACCGGCGCCGCCTCAGATGGCCTGGGCTCAGGAGAACGTGCACGGCATCGACCGGACGGCGTGCACGAAATTGCCCTGCAGGTAGGCCGGTTCGGCCGCGGCGATGTCTGGCAGTTGGTGCAACAGTTCACCGAAGATCGCCCGCAGCTGTGTCCGGGCGAGGTGCGCGCCCAGGCAGAAGTGGCGCCCACCGCCACCGAACCCCAAGTGTGGGTTGGGCTTTCGGTTCAGGTCGAAAACGTCGGGCCGGTTGAACACCTGGGTGTCCCAGTTGCCCGAGGCATAGAACATCACCACCTTGTCCCCCGCCTCGATCCGTCGCCCGCCGAGGTCGACGTCGACTGCGGCGGTGCGGCGAAAGGTCATCACCGGAGTCGCCCACCGGACGAACTCCTCCACGGCGCCGCCGATCCGGTCGTCGAAGTCCGCCATGAGCCAGGCACGTTGGTCGGGGTGGTCGGTCAGTGCCTTGAGTGCGTGGCTGGTCGTCTGTCGTGTGGTGTCGTTACCGGCCACCGCGAGAAGGACGAAGAATGCCGCTATCTCGGCGTCGGTCAGCCGGTCCCCGTCGACCTCGGCCAGCACCAGAGCGCTGATCAGGTCATTGCCGGGTCGCTCTCGGCGCTGCGCCGCCAGGCTGTTCGCCACCTGATGGAGATACATCTGATTCTCCAGCAGCACTTCCAGCGGGTTGCGCCCGGCCAGATACACCGGGTCGGACCACGACACCAGGGCGTCGGCGGCATGTGCCACCTGCTGACGTTCTGACTCGGGGATGCCGACCATGTCGGACAGCGTGCGGATGGGCAATTCCTTGGCGCATTGGTCGACGAAGTCCACCCCGGCGCCGGCGGCCTTGAGCTCGGCCACGATCTGCCGTGCGTTCGCCTTGATCGAGGTTTCGATGCGGGCTACCTGCCGGGGTGTGAACGCAGCGTGCACCAGCTTGCGGATCAACGTGTGCCGCGGCGCATCCATGGCGAGGAACGACTGCGACGCTTCCAGCAGTTCGGCCGGGATGTTCTCGAACAGCACGCCGCTGCCGGACAGGTACGTCTCACTGTCGCGGCTGACGGTGACGATGTCGGCGTGCCGGGTGACCGCCCAGAACCCACGATCGGCGGGATCGTGCATCAGCGAGTCCTCGACCGGTGGGTGCCAACTGACCGGGCGGGAGGCCCGCAACTGCGCGAAGGAGGCTTCGCGATCAGCGGCCGTGGCGGCCCAGAACGCCCGCGACGACAGGTCGATCGGGTCGTAGGCACGCGCGTCGAGATTCGAGGCCGGTGTGATGGGCAACACAGTCATGACGGTGACGATAGGTCTAGACACTATGTCTAGTCAAGGTGTGACGAATGCAGATAGGCTGCGTTCATGGCATCGGTAACGCGAAAGCCGCAGGCCAACCGGACGGAACGCCGCGAGCGGATCGAACGGCAACTGCTCGACGCCACTGACCGGTTGATGGCAGATGGCACCAGCTTCACCGAACTCAGCGTCGACAAGCTGGCCACCGAGGCCGGAATCTCCCGGGCCAGTTTCTACATATATTTCGAGGACAAGGGCCATCTGCTGCGCCGACTGGCCACGCAGGTATTCGGCGATCTCAGCGACGCCGCCCAGCAGTGGTGGGGCGTCGCATCCCGGCGCGACCCCGCCGACGTCCACACCGCCATGTCAGGCATCATCGCCAGCTACCGGCGACATCAGCCGGTGTTGATCGCGCTGAACGAGATGTCAGCCTACGACCCACTTGTCGGACAGACCTATCGCGAGCTGCTCGCCGGAATCTCCGACCGACTCACCCGGGTGATCGAGGACGGCCACGCCAATGGGTCGATCCGGTCACGATTGCCTGCGGCTGTCACCGCGAGCACTCTGACCTGGATGGTGGAGCGGACCTGTCACCAGAATCTGCCGTCCCAGCCGCCGTCCTATGACGCCGAGCTGGCCGAGACGCTCACTGAAATAATCTGGGGCGCACTCTATCTGGAGTCCTCACCCCGGTGATTTGTGGAGTTATGACCGTGCTCGGGACGGCTGAAACTCCTCAAATCGCTAGGTGGCGACCAGATCGTCGGCGTGCACCGCGGGGCGGCGCAGCTCTGCCGGCAGGTCGGGCGTCGAGCGGCCGATGATCGCAGCCAACTCCGACGCCTCGTAGGCCACCACGCCCCGCGCGACCGTCCGCCCGTCGAGCGCCCGCAGATCCACCACGTCCCCACCGTGGAATTGACCGGTGACTGCAGTGATCCCGGCGGGCAGCAGCGAGCGCCGTTGCTTGACGACCGCACGTACCGCGCCGTCGTCGAGCGTCAACGCCCCGTGCGACTCCGCGGCGTGGCGCACCCAGAACCGCCGCGCTGACATCCGCTCCGGCCGCGGCGCGAACACCGTGCCCACCGAGGCATCGCTGAGTGCGGCAGCCGCATCGGCCGCGGCCGCCAACAGCACGGGCACCCCGGCGTCGGCGGCCAGAAGCGCAGAGGACAGCTTCGAGGCCATGCCACCGGTGCCCAAGTTGCTACCTCCGCCGGCCACCACGCCGTCGAGATCCCCGCGCGCGGCGACCTCAGGGATGAAGCGGGCCGGGTTGTCCGAGGGCGCTTTCCGCGGGTCACCGTCGTAGAGGCCATCGATGTCGGACAGCAGGATCAGGGCGTCGGCGCCCACCAACTGGGCCACCAGCGCCGAGAGCCGGTCGTTGTCACCGAATCTGATCTCGTTGGTGGCCACGGTGTCGTTCTCGTTGACGATCGCGACCGCGTGCAGGGCACGCAACCGGTCCAGCGTGCGCTGGGCGTTGTTGTGCTGCACCCGCATCGCGATGTCCTGGGCCGTCAACAGCACCTGCCCGACGGTGCGGCTGTACACCGCGAACGCCGAACTCCAGGCGTTGACCAGGGCCACCTGTCCGACGCTGGCCGCCGCCTGCTTGGTGGCCAGATCCGTTGGGCGCTTGGTCAGTCCGAGGGGTTCGATACCGGCGGCGATGGCACCGGACGAGACGATCACCAGATCGGAGCCGGCTTTCATGCGACCTTCGATGGCCTCCACCAGCACGGCGAGCCGGCCGGCGTCGAACACACCGGACGGAGTGGTGAGCGCAGTGGTGCCGATCTTGACGACGACCCTGCGTGCCGTGCGAATCGCGTCGCGATGTGCCGAGTGCGCAGACTCCACGCTCGTCACTCGTCTTCACTCCCCGGGTGGCGGCGCTCCTTCCGCGCAGCCTTGCGTTCGGCGGCCCCGATACGGTCGATCTGCTCGAGCCGGATGTCAGTGCCTCGCCCGGTCAACGGCATGTCCACACCGGCGGGAGTCTGCGGCTCCCAATCGAAGGTCATGTCGCCGATGGTCACCGCACAGCCGGGCTTGGCGCCCTTCTTCCACAGCGCGTCCTCGACACCCAACCGCGCCAACCGGTCACCGAGATAACCGACGGCCTCGTCGTTGTCGAAGTTGGTCTGGGCGATCCAGCGCTCGGGACGGGTACCACGCACCAAAAATCCACCGTATCCGTCCGACTCCACGGTGAAGCCGCTCTCGTCGACGGCGATCGGCCGGATCACCGGACGCCTCGGCACCACCGCAGGCTGTGCGTCGCGGTAGGCCTTCACCATCTCCCACAACGCAAAGATCAAGGGGCGCAGGCCATCACGGCTCACCGTCGAGATCTCGTACACCGGCCAACCGAACTGCGAGGCCACCTCTTCCCGCACGAAGTCGGCCAACTCGCGGGCATCGGGAACGTCGATCTTGTTGAGCACCACCGCACGCGGCCGTGACGCCAGGTCGCCCAGCGTGGAATCGCCCTGCAGAGTCGGCGTGTAGGCGGCCAGCTCGGCCTCCAGCGCCTCGATATCGGAGATCGGGTCACGCCCCGGCTCCATGGTGGCGCAGTCCACGACATGCACCAGCACCGCGCAGCGCTCAAGGTGCCGCAGGAATTCCAGGCCGAGACCCCGGCCCTCGGACGCTCCGGGGATCAGACCGGGGACGTCGGCGACCGTGAAGGTGTTGTCTCCCGCCGACACCACGCCCAGGTTGGGCACCAGAGTGGTGAACGGATAGTCGGCGATCTTGGGCTTGGCCGCCGAGATGGTCGACACCAGGGAAGATTTGCCCGCCGAGGGGAAGCCGATCAGGCCCACATCGGCGACGGTCTTGAGTTCCAGCGTGAGGTCACGCGACTGGCCCTTCTCGCCCAGCAGGGCGAAGCCCGGGGCCTTACGGGCCCGCGAAGCCAGGGCCGCGTTACCGAGACCGCCGCGACCACCTTGTGCGGCTTCGAAGCGGGTGCCGGCACCGACCATGTCGGCCAGCATGCGGCCGTTCTCGTCGAGCACCACCGTGCCATCCGGCACGCGCACGATCAGGTCATCGCCTGCGGCGCCGTCACGGTTGCTGCCCGCGCCCTGCTTACCCGAGGGTGCGACGACATGGGGATGGAAGTGGAAGTCCAGCAGGGTGTGAACCTGCGGATCAACGACGAGCACGATGCTGCCGCCACGACCGCCGTTGCCGCCGTCAGGCCCGCCGAGGGGTTTGAATTTCTCGCGGTGCACCGACGCGCAGCCGTGGCCGCCGCTACCTGCACTCGCATGGATGACGACGCGGTCTACAAACCGGGGCATCGGACATCCTCTCCGTCGAATGTGAAGCTATCGCGAAAGTTCCTTCGAGACCTCGCAGCTGCTTCACATTCGCGGAGAATCCTCGCGCAAGCGCTCGGTTGAACTTCGGCTCCTCGCGCAAGCGCTCGGTTGAACTTCGGCTCCTCGCGCAAGCGCTCGTCAGCGAAAGTCTCAGGCCTCCGGGCGCGGCACGGGAACAATGTTCACGTGCTTGCGGCCACGCTTGGAACCGAACTCCACCGAGCCGGGGGCCAGCGCGAACAGCGTGTCGTCGCCGCCACGGCCGACGTTGACGCCGGGGTGGAAGTGCGTGCCGCGCTGACGGACGAGGATCTCGCCGGCCTTGACGACCTGACCACCGAAACGCTTGACGCCGAGCCGCTGTGCTGCGGACTCACGACCGTTGCGCGAGCTGGAAGCGCCCTTCTTGTGTGCCATTAGTTCGCTCCCTCGCTACTTGATGCCAGTGACCTTGAGCACGGTCAGCTGCTGACGGTGCCCCTGGCGCTTGTGGTAACCGGTCTTGTTCTTGAACTTGTGGATGCGGATCTTGGGACCCTTGGTGTGCTCCAGCACCTCGCCGGTCACGGCGACCTTGGCCAGGTCATCGGCCTTGCTGGTGACCTTGGCACCGTCGACCACCAGGGCGACGGGCAGCGACACCGACGCGCCCGGCTCGGATTCGAGCTTCTCAACCTTCACCACGTCACCGACGGCAACCTTGTACTGCTTGCCGCCGGTCTTGACGATTGCGTATGTCGCCATCGTGTCCTCTGCTCTGCTGCTCTCTGCGGGCGCGCGCTACCGGTCGGTGCGTGCGCGGGTCTTGGGTGGCGGGATGCCCCGCCGTCACCGGCCTGAACTACAGGCTCTGGAGACAACTGGTCAAGGGTACTTGACCAGCGGGTAGAGGGTCAAACCGCCCGGAAGCCGCCCATCTTCTACTCATGGACGGGCGGTCCCGCGGGCCTGGCTGCGGCCCGCCGACGGACCCGGCCACGGCTGGGCGGCGTCACCACGACGGTCACCGGAGGCTCGTAGCTGTCCTCGTCCGAATCGTCATCCGATTCGTCGTCGTCATCAGAGTCATCGTCGTCGGAGTCATCATCGGCATCGGAGTCATCGATGTCGTCCAGGTCGTCGTCTTCGTCGTCCGCATCGAGATCATCGTCGTCGAGGTCGATCTCATCCTCGTCGGATTCGTCTTCCGGCTCGGTGTCGTCTTCGGACTCCTCGACATCCTGCTCGTCGAACTCGCCTTCGGGTGCCTCATCGGACACCGCGGCACGCTCCGGCGCGCCCTGCTCGTCGTCTTCGGCTTCGTGCGCACGACCGACAGAATGCTCGTGTTCGTCGAAGTCCTCGTCGCCTTCGTGATCCTCGTGGTCGCGACCGTTCGCCGCGGCCATCGCCTTGAACATCGGATGCTCGGCGGCGGCATGTGCCGGCACCTTGGGAATCTGAACCTCTTCGGGCTCGGGACGGGCATTGCCCTTCTTGCCCCGCTTGCTGCGGCGACCGCTGCCGCTGCCGCCGTTCGAATCGGCCTTGCGTCCGCCCCCGCTCGACGACGCGGTGTCGACCGGGTCGCCGTGCAGCACGATGCCGCGGCCCGCGCAGTGGGTGCACGTCGTCGAGAACGCCTCGACCAGACCGGTTCCCAACTTCTTCCGGGTCAGCTGCACGAGGCCCAGCGACGTCACCTCGGAAACCTGGTGGCGGGTACGGTCACGGCCCAGCGCCTCGGTCAACCTGCGCAGCACCAGATCACGGTTCGATTCGAGCACCATGTCGATGAAGTCGATGACCACGATGCCGCCGATGTCGCGCAACCGGAGCTGCCGGACGATCTCCTCGGCGGCTTCCAGGTTGTTGCGGGTCACGGTCTGCTCGAGGTTGCCGCCGGCGCCGGTGAACTTGCCGGTGTTGACGTCGACGACGGTCATCGCCTCGGTGCGGTCGATGACCAGGGTTCCGCCCGAGGGCAGCCACACCTTGCGATCCATCGCCTTGGCCAGCTGCTCTTCGATGCGGTGCACGGCGAAAACGTCGGGAGCGTCGGCGCCACCGGCGGGTTCGTACTTGGTGAGCCGCCCCACCAGGTCCGGAGCAACGGTGTGGACGTAGGAGTTGATCGTCTCCCAGGCATCGTCGCCGGAGACGATCAGGCCCGAGAAGTCCTCGTTGAACAGGTCGCGGATGACCTTGACCAGCACATCGGGCTCTTCGTAGAGCGCGACGGCGGCGCCGGCCTTCTTGGCGGTGACCTCGGCGGACTTGGCCTCGATCTCGGTCCAGCGCTGCTGCAGCCGCTCGACGTCGGAGCGGATGTCCTCTTCTTTGACGCCCTCGGAGGCGGTGCGGATGATCACGCCCGCATCGGCAGGTACGACCTCTTTGAGAATCTCCTTGAGCCGCTGGCGTTCGGTGTCGGGCAGCTTGCGGCTGATCCCGGTCGACGACGCGCCGGGGACGTAGACCAGGTAGCGGCCGGCCAGCGACACCTGCGTGGTGAGTCGAGCACCCTTGTGCCCCACCGGATCCTTGCTGACCTGGACCAACACATAGTCGCCCGGCTTGAGGGCCTGCTCGATCTTGCGGTTGGACCCGCCGAGACCGGCGGCCTCCCAGTTCACCTCGCCTGCGTAGAGCACGCCGTTGCGGCCACGGCCGATGTCGACGAACGCGGCCTCCATGGAAGGCAGCACGTTCTGCACGATGCCCAGGTAGATGTTGCCGACCAAAGACGCCGAAGCGGCAGAGGTCACGAAGTGCTCCACGACCACGCCGTCTTCCAGCACCGCGATCTGGGTGTAGCGGGCGCCTTCGTGCGGGGGCTCGGTGCGTACCTTGTCGCGCACGATCATCGTGCGTTCGACGGCCTCGCGGCGGGCCAGGAACTCCGCCTCGCTCAGGATCGGGGGGCGGCGACGGCCGGCGTCGCGGCCGTCGCGGCGGCGCTGACGCTTGGCCTCCAGACGGGTCGATCCGCTGATCCCCTGGATCTCCGAATCATCGCTGCTCTTGCCCGATCGCTCGGCGCGCGGCGCGCGCTCGTGAACGACGGTGTTGGGCGGGTCGTCGGGAGAAGCCGCGTCGTCGTTGTCGCCGGAGCCGGACTTACGCCTGCGGCGACGACGCCGACGGCGGGTGCTGCCGTCGCTGCCTGTGGAGTCCTCGTCGTTGCCCTCGTCCGACTCGTCGGAGTCCTCATCGGAATCCTGGTCCGACTCGTTCTGGTCGTCGGGGGTGTCGGAATCCGGGCCCGAAGCCGCGCCGGATTCGAACCCGTTGTCGTCCGCCTGCTCACCGCGGCCACGACCACGGCCCCGACGGCCCCGGCGGCGCCGGCGCGCGGCGGGACGATCCGCCTGCTCGTCGTCCGTCTCGGAGTCGGCATCGCCGGTGTCGCCGTCTTCTTCGTCTTCGTCGTCGTCATCCTCGTCGACGTGCACTTGCACGAAGCTGACGGGCTGGGGCGCGACGAACAGCGGCAGGTAATCGGCGCGTTCGGCGTGGGGCTCACGGGCCGGGGGGATGTTCGCCGTCTCGAGGATCAACCGCGACTCGGGCTCATCGCCGACCAGGACGGCGTCGGCCTCCGCCTGCGCCTGCGCAGTGGGCTCGGCGGTGGGCTCGGCATCGGGCCGGACGGATTCGGTGACGGTCACGGCGACCGCCTCGACCTGTACCGGTTCTGCCTGCGCTGCCTCTGCCTGCTCGGCGGCCGCCGCGGTGGCCGCTTCGGTGGCCACTTCAACAGCTGCTTCAGTGGCCGCCGCTTCGGTCGAACCGACGGCGAGCGCCTCACGGACCCGCTCGGCGTCGACCTTGTCGATGGTGGAGTGCGCACTGCGCTGACGCCCGTCGAACTCGGCAAGGGCATCGAGCACGCGCCTGCTGGTGGTGCCGAGTACCCGCGCCAGGGAGTGGACTCTCAGCCGCTCGGGCAGTCCCTCCTGTTGCGGAGTCTGGGTTGATAGGTCGTCATTCTGGGCATCTTCGGCCACGAATTCTCCTCAAGCCCCCGGGCGCGTCTAAACGACGCGGCCACGCGAGGGCTTCCGCTATTGGCCCGGGCACTTTCCCCGGACTTGTTGTGGTCTCGCTCCGGGCGGTTCGCTACGGAACCCACCCGGTGCCTGGCTGAATGATGGCTGGACGGCCCGCGCCGCACCGGATTGCGGTGGTCGCGCTCGTCGAAGTCTTCATTCGGGTGTTCAGCCTCGGTTGAGGCCGGCTACCCGCACCCAGTATCCCACATCACTGACGCGGTACTGACCAGACTGCGAGAAGGTTTATCGAGAAGAGGCTTCGCCAGGGAACCACAGGGCGATCTCGCGAGCCGCCGACTCGGGCGAGTCGGATCCGTGCACGAGGTTGTCCTGTGTGACAAGCGCCAGGTCACCACGGATGGTGCCGGGCACAGCCTTCTCCACCGGGTCGGTGCCTCCGGCGATCTGCCGGAACGCCGCGATGGCGCGCGGGCCTTCCACGATGGCGGCGACCACGGGTCCGGAGGTGATGAACTCCAGCAGCGAATCGAAGAACGGCTTGCCGTCATGCTCGGCGTAGTGCTGCCGGGCCAGCTCTTCGCTGACGTTCTTGAGTTCGAGCGCCGCCAGGGTCAGGCCCTTGCGCTCGATCCGGCCGAGGATCTCCCCGACCAGGTGGCGCTGCACGCCGTCGGGCTTGATCAACACAAGGGTCTGCTCAGTCACGGCTGAGAGCGTACCGGTCGGTAACAGCACCGCGCGATGGCGGTCCCCCCACAGCGCCTGCGACGTGAGCGGGCTACCGCCCAGCTATTCGCCTGCCGCTTGCTGCCCCGGCAGCAGGCCACGATCCTGCCGGCGTTTGACCTCGCGGCGCAGGTACACGATCAGTAGCCAGACCACGGCGAAGATGACGCCGATGAAACCGATCGCCCCATGGATGACCGCACCGGCGATCACGACCAATTGGATGCCCAGGTTCGCCCAGATGGCCCAGGGCCGGCCCTGCAGCCCCGACATCAGGATCAACACGATGGCCAGTCCGACGACGAACCCGCCCGACGTCCAGGTCAGGCCGGCAGCGCTGGTGGCCACCACCGGAAGGGCCAGCAGCACGACGATCGCTTCCAGGATCAGTGTCCCGGCCATCACCCCGCGGAAGCTCTTCCACGGGTCCGGCGGTGCCGGCTTGTCGTTCGGCGTCTGGTCACCAGAGGTCTGATCGCTCACTGCGGGTCCCGTCCGAACAGGGTCCGGGCCGCGCCGGCGGTCACCACCGAACCGGTGATCACCATGCCTGCCCCGGACAGTCCTTCGTCTTCCCCGGATTCTTCGACCAGGGCGGTGGCGGTTTCGATGGCATCAGGCAGCGTCATGGCGGTGATCACCCGATCCTGTCCGAAGCGCTCCTCGGCGAGCGAGGCCAGCGTTTCGACCTCCATCGCACGGGGTGAACCGTTGTGGGTCACCACGATCTGGTCGAACACAGGCTCCAGCGCGTTGAGGATGCCTCCGACGTCCTTGTCCCCCATCACCGACACCACCCCGACCAAAAAGCGGAAGTCGAACTCCTGCTGCAGAGTCTGCGCCAATGCCGCGGCACCGGCGGGATTGTGCGCCGCGTCGATGAAAACCGTTGGTGCGCTACGCATCCGTTCCATACGGCCGGGGCTCTGCACCGACGCGAAGCCGGCCCGAACCGCATCTACGTCCAGCTGGCGGTCCGCACCCGCACCGAAGAACGCCTCGACCGCCGCCAACGCGAGCACTGCGTTGTGGGCCTGATGCTCGCCGTGCAGCGGCAGGAAGATGTCCGAATACACACCGCCAAGGCCCTGCAACTCCAGCAACTGCCCGCCGATCGCGACCTGCCTGCTGAGCACCGCGAACTCGGAATCCTCACGGGCCACGGCCGCATCGGCGCGCACCGCCTCTTCCAGCAGCACCTCCATGGCCTCGGGAACCTGCTTGCCGATGACGGCAACGGTGGAGGTGTCCACTTCCAGAGGCACCGGGTCTTCGGGTTGGCGGGTGATGATGCCGGCCTTCTCCCCCGCGATCGCGGAGATGGTGTCCCCCAGGTAGTCGGTGTGGTCGATGCCGATCGGGGTGATCACCGCGACCGGGGCGTTGACGACGTTGGTGGCATCCCAGCGCCCGCCCATCCCGACCTCGACGACCGCGACGTCGATGGGCGCGTCGGCGAAGGCCGCGAACGCCATCGCGGTGAGGACCTCGAACTTGCTCATCTTGGGGCCACCGGCAGCTTCGGACTGCTGGTCCACCAGTTGCACGAACGGTTCGACCTCGGTGTAGGTGTTCACGTATTGCGCTGGGGTGATGGGCTTTCCGTCGATCGATATGCGTTCGACCGCGGACTGCAGATGGGGGCTGGTGGTGCGCCCGGTGCGCCGGTGCAGCGCGATCAGCAGCGCGTCGATGATGCGCGCCACCGACGTCTTGCCATTGGTTCCGGCGACATGGATCGACGGGTAGGCCCGCTGCGGTGATCCCAGCAGCTCCAGCAGGGCGGCGATACGCGCCGTGCTGGGATCCAGCTTGGTCTCGGGCCATCGCTGATCGAGCAGATGCTCGACCTGCAGGAGGGCGGCGATCTCGTCCGGGGAAGGAATCGGGTCGGTCACCGGATCCTCATTCGGCCAGCCCTGCCAGGCGCGCGGTGATCCGCTCGACCTCTTCGCCGGCCAGCTGCTGACGGCCCCGGATCTTGTCGACGACGTTCTCCGGCGCCTTGGACAGGAACGCCTCGTTACCGAGCTTGGCCGTGGTGGTCGCCAGTTCCTTCTGCGCGGCGGCCAGATCTTTCTCCAGCCGCCGGCGCTCAGCCGCGACGTCGACGGTGCCCGAGGTGTCCACCTCGACGAGCACCGTGGCCTGCGTCAGGCGCACCTCGACCGAGGCCGACGGGGTGAACCCGTCAGCGGTATCGGTCAGCCAGGCCAGCGCGGTGACGGCGGGCAGTTGCTCGGTCAGGCCCGCTTCGGCAATGGCCGACAGCCGCGCCGGGACCCGCTGCCGGTCGGCCAGACCCTGGTCGCTGCGGAAGCGGCGCACCTCGGTGATCAGCTTCTGCATGTCGGCAACATGTTGTGCGGCAACGGGATCCAGCGCCAAACCCGTAGCCTGCGGCCACTGCGCGATGACGATCGACTCACCGTCGGTGAGCGTCTTCCACAACGTCTCGGTGACGAAGGGCATCACGGGATGCAGCAGCTTGAGCAGCGCGTCGAGTACGGCCGCCAGCACCGCAGTCGTATGGGCGACGCCGTCATTCAGCTGGACCTTGGCCAACTCGACGTACCAGTCGCAGAACTCGTCCCACGCGAAGTGGTACAGCGATTCGCAGGCCCGGCTGAACTCGTAGCTGTCGAGCGCGGCATCCACCTCTGCGCGGACCTCTTCGAGCCGACCCAGAATCCAGCGATCGGCGTCGGTCAGCTCGGCGACCTCGGGCAGCGGAGCCGGAGCCGCACCGTTCATCAGCGCGAAGCGGGTCGCGTTGAACAGCTTGGTCGCGAAGTTTCGCGAGGCCCTGGCGTGGTCCTCGCCGATGGACAGGTCACCGCCGGGGCTCGCTCCGCGGGCCAGGGTGAACCGCAGGGCGTCCGCCCCGAACTTCTCCACCCAGTCCAGCGGGTCGATGCCGTTGCCCCGCGACTTGCTCATCTTGCGGCCGAACTCGTCACGGATCAGACCGTGCAGGAAAACGTTTTTGAAAGGAACCTGCGGGCCCCGTGCGCCATCGAACGTGATGGCCGGGTCATCGCCCACGAAGGTGCCGAACATCATCATCCGCGCCACCCAGAAGAACAGGATGTCGTAGCCGGTGACGAGCACCGAGGTCGGATAGAACTTGGCCAGATCGGGCGTGTGGTCGGGCCAGCCCATGGTGGAGAACGGCCACAACGCCGAGGAGAACCAGGTATCGAGCACGTCGGGGTCCTGCTCCCAGCCCGCCGGCGGGGTCTCGTCGGGGCCGACGCACACCGTCTCGCCGTTGGGCCCGTGCCAGATCGGGATGCGGTGGCCCCACCACAGCTGCCGCGAAATGCACCAGTCGTGCATGTTGTCCACCCAGGCGAACCAGCGCGGCTCCAGGCTCGGCGGGTGAATCACGGTGTCGCCGTTGCGCACCGCATCACCGGCCGCCTTGGCCAGGCCGTCCACCTTGACCCACCACTGCAGCGACAGCCGCGGCTCGATGGGCTCGCCGCTGCGCTCGGAGTGTCCGACGCTGTGCAGGTAGGGACGCTTCTCCTCGACGATCCGGCCTTGTTCGGCCAGTGCTTCGCGCACCTTGACCCGGGCCTCGAACCGGTCCATGCCGTCGAATTGGGTTCCGGTGTCGGCGATCCTGCCCTTGGCATCCATGATCGTGGGCATCGGCAGCTGGTGACGCAGCCCGATCTCGAAGTCGTTCGGGTCGTGGGCGGGGGTGACTTTGACTGCGCCGGTACCGAATTCGGGGTCGACGTGCGTGTCGGCCACAATGATCATCCCGTGTTCGACGAACGGGTGCGGCAGGGTCGTCCCGACCAGGTGGCGGTAACGCTCGTCGTCGGGGTGGACCGCGATCGCGGTGTCACCGAGCATGGTCTCGACCCGGGTGGTGGCCACGATGATGTGGGGCTCGTCATCGTTCATCGAGCCGTAGCGGAACGAGACCAGCTCCCCCTCGACGTCTTCGTATTTGACCTCGAGATCGCTGATCGCGGTCTCCAGCACGGGCGACCAGTTGACCAGCCGCTCGGCCTGATAGATCAGCCCGGCGTCGAACAGGCGCTTGAAGATGGTGCGGACCGCGCGCGACAGGCCCTCGTCCATGGTGAAGCGGTCGCGGCTCCAGTCCACGCCGTCACCGAGGCGGCGCATCTGCCCGCCGATGGTGCCGCCGGATTCGCGCTTCCAGTCCCAGACCTTCTCGACGAACAGCTCGCGGCCGAAGTCTTCCTTGGTCTTGCCGTCGACGGCCAGCTGCTTTTCCACCACGGTCTGGGTGGCGATGCCGGCGTGGTCCATGCCGGGCAGCCACAGCACCTCGAAGCCCTGCATACGGTTGCGCCGGGTGAGGGCGTCCATGAGTGTGTGGTCGAGCGCGTGGCCCATGTGCAGGCTGCCGGTCACATTGGGCGGCGGCAGCACGATCGAATAGGGCGGCTTTTCGCTGGCCGGATCGGCGGTGAAGTAGCCGGCATCCACCCAGCCCTGGTACAGGTCGGCCTCTACCGCAGCGGGATCCCAGGATTTGGGGAGGGCATCGGCACGATTGTCTGGGCTGGGGGTCACCGAGCCATTCTAAGAAGGACGTGGACGAATACGCGAAAGCCCCCGATGCCCGGTGCGTTCGCTGGGCGTCGGAGGCTGCCGGAGGCCGTCGCGCACGGCCTGGGATACCGCTACTTCTTGCCGCCGAGCAAGCCGCCCAGGATCTCCCCGATGGCGTTGCCCTGGCCACCGCCGCCGCCGAGCACGCTGCCGAGGATGCTGCCCAGCGGGTTGTTGGCGGCCGCACCGCCACCGGATGCGCCGCCCAGGATGCTGCCGAGGATGTCCCCGAGCCCGCCGCCCCCGGAAGCCTGCGCCTGGGCCTCGCCCGCGGGCGCGGCGTTCTTCTGGGCAAACTGCTTGCCGATGTAGGCGAGCACGATCGGCGCCAGGATCGGCAGCAGCTGCTTGATCAGGTTGCTGCCACCGGCGCCGGTACCCGCCAACGCCGACGCGACCTGGTTGCTGTCGTTGCCGCCGAAGATCTTGGACACCATCTGGTTGCCCTCGTTGGCATCGACCTGATCGACGCTCACCCCACCGTCCAGCAGGCCGCTGGCGCCCTGCGCGGTGACGGTCGACTCAAGATCGCTCGAGTCGATGGTGTCAGCCTGTACGTTCTCCGCCACACCGCCGACCAGTGCAGGCACCAGGGTCTTGATGGCGGCGTTCACCTCGCCTTCGTCTGCGCCGAGCTTGCTGGCGATATCCGCCACCGGGATCTGCGCGAAAAGTTCGTCGAGACCGGCCATTGTTCATCCCACCTTCGTTGCTGGCGTACTGAAAGTCCTCGGCAACGACACTAGTCGAATGTGATCTTGTCCCACAGGTGTTCGACGCAGGCGGATCCATTCATGTTGCGCCGGCTCACCTCAGGGCGGTCGTCCCCAGCGACACCCCGGCAGCCGGTAGCCGGGTCAGGAGCACGTCGCCCATGGCGGCCACCGGTGTCAGCACTCCACGCCGTTCCGACAACGCATCACGGTCGGTTGCCAGGGCGAGCCCGCACTCGCCGAGCAACACCGCCGTCGACTTGTATCCCGGATCGCCTTGCTGGGCCATGCTTGTCACGTAGCGGGCACCCGATGTCGTGGTGGTATAGGTCTCCACGCGGTAGTGGCCCCGCTCGCGGGCCCGCTCGCTGGGGCCGGTCCCCGGTTTGGGCGCCAACTTGGCGACCAGGCCGCCCGGCAGCCGGTTGAAGTAGCGCCCACCGATACCGAGTGTGAACGCGTTGGCTCCGGTCACCGCTGCTGCGGCCAAAGGCGCGACAGGCGAGCGCCCCAGACTCATCTGCTCGGCGTACTCGAAGCGGCGCCCATAGGCATAGCCCAGTAATGCATTGCTGCGCCGCACGATTCGAGTGTTCGGTGCCGCCATCGCAAACGCACCTGTCCAGTAGCCGGCGAGCTCGGGTGCGATCTCACCGCCGCGGCGCCACCGCACGTCGGGCTGAGCACCCAGTTCGGGCTCGGCCCCGCGGTCGGGGCTCAGGGTGTACGGGTCGTTCATCAGAGCCCGCGCTTCCGGATCCGACGACAGCGTGTCGAGCAATTCCAGCATCGAGGCCACGGTGCCGCCCGACACGCCACCGGCGAAACTGCGTACCACCAGGTTGGTGTCGCCCAACTCGCCCGTACCGTCGGCGAGGGCCCGCTTGTACAGCGCGTAGACCGTGAGATCGGATGGCACGGAATCGAATCCACACGAATGCACGATGCGCGCGCCAGTGTCGACCGCCTGCTTGTGGTGCAGGTCGATGCTGTCGCGGATGAACGTCGTCTCACCGGTCAGGTCGGCGTAGTCGGTGCCGGCGGCGGCGCAGGCGGCCACCAGCGGCATGCCGTAGCGGGCGTAGGGACCCACCGTGGTGACCACCACCTGCGTGCGCGCGGCCATCGCATCGAGAGAGTCCTGGGCCGTGGCGTCAGCTGTCACCAGCGGCCACGACTGTGCGGCGGGCCCCAATCCGTCGCGGATCGCCCGCAATCGTTCCTCGGAGCGGCCGGCCAGAGCTATCCGGGCCTGTCCCCCGGCCCTGGCCAGGTACTCGGCGGTCAGCTTTCCGGCGAAACCCGTGGCGCCGTACAGCACCAGATCAAACTCACGCTGCGTCACGATCTCGACGCTACCCGAGCAGTTCGGGCAGCTGTACGGGTTCGCCGCGCAGGTGATCCCCCAGGAACGCCGTGACCACCTGATACCAGATCTTGGCGTGCTGGGGAGACAACACCCAGTGGTTCTCCGTCGGGTAATACAGGAACCGGTGCGGGCTTTCGCCGTGCTCGTCGGCCGGTAGCCCCGAGTCGCTGAGCAGCTCGTACCACAGCCGAAGCGCCTCGCCGATCGGCACGCGATAGTCCTTGTCGCCGTGGATCACCAGCATGGGGGTGGCGATGTCAGCGACGAACCGGTGCGGGGAATTGCGCTGGGCCATCTCAGGTGTCATCTCGCGAGCCCACCAGTACGCGCCGTCGGTGGTGGGTCCGAACTGGTCGAGCGCCCACAGACTGGCATGCGTGACGATCGCGTCGAACCGGTCGGTGTGTCCGGCGATCCAGTTGGCCATGTAACCGCCGAACGATCCGCCCATCGCAGCGGTTCGTGAGGCATCGATGCGCGGATGCGCACAGGCGGCGTCGGTCGCGGCCATCAGGTCGGTGTAGGGATCGCCGCCCCAGGAACCCCAACCGCGTGCGATGAAGTCCTGACCGTAACCGGTCGACAGTCCCGGATCCGGCATCAGCACGGCATAGCCCTGCGCGGTGAGCAGCCACGGGTTCCACCGCCAGTGCCAGCTGTTCCAGCTGCCCAACGGCCCGCCGTGAATCCACAACACCAAAGGGGCCTGCCCATCGCCGGCGGGCAGGGTGAGCCAGGAACGGATCGGCGTGCCGTCGGCTGCGGGCGCGGTCATCTCGGTCAGCGTTCCGGGCAGTTCGGGTTTCTCGACGCAGGGCAACTCCGTGACAGTGCCGTCCGGATCGATCCGGACGGGATGAGGCGGCACGGCGTACGAGCTGCGCAGCGCATAGATGATCCCGCCGGGCGCCGGCCGGACATCGCCATAGGTGAAGTCGTCCTCGGTCAACCGGGTTACCGCACCGGATACCGGATCGACGGAGAAGATCGGTCCACGACCTCCGTCATCGGCCGTGACGATCAGCGCCGTCGAATCCGTCGTCCAGGCCACCGACGACGGCCAACGATCCCAGTCCGCGGTCAACTCCACCGGATCGTCACCGAACCGCATGCAGCACAGCGTGATCCGCGGCGGGGCGGTCGGTGACGAGTGGGTTTCCCGGGTGAAGGCCACGGCGCTGCAGTCCGGCGCGATCGCGGGGTGATCGAGATCCACTCCAGGCTCTTGGGCGATGGTGATGCGCTCACCGTTGGCCAGATCGATGCGCACGAGGGCCAACCGGACCCCCGCGCCCGGGCCGGGCACCCGCCACGACGTCACAACGAACCTGCCGTCGGCGCTGAGATCGAATGTCGTCTCACGCAAGGCCGCACCCGGGTCGGCGGTCAGATCCCGTCGCCCATCGGCATCGAAGAGGTGCGGCTGGTCCGGGCCGACGTCGTGATCCCAGTAACGCACCGGGTAGCCGGTATGCAGGATCGCCGACACTTTGCCGTCCTTGCGGGCCTCACGTCGCGCTTTGTCGTCATCGACTCCGGCCGACGAGGGCAGTAGCGGCGCCGTCACCACGACGGCATCGGCGGCCCGGGCGCTTGCCGCACCGGCCACCCCGCCGGGCATCGCCATCACCTCAGATGCCTCGCCGCCGGTGGCGGGTAGCCGCCACAGCGCCGCGGGCGGTTTGTCCTCGTCGGCACTCGGGCGCACCGCGAGGAACAACACGTCACCGCCGGCGGTGAACACGGGTGCGGACTCCCCTTTCACACCACGGGTCAGCCTGCGCGCGGGCATAATTCCGGCGGGGTCCAATTCCCATATGGCGCTGAGGAATTCGGTGCGCTTGTCGTCCAGTGTGCTCAGCGTCGTCACCACCCGGGACCCGTCGGGCGACACCGCCAGACCTGACACCCGAGGCACCGCGAGATAGTCGTCGAGATCGTCGAACACCGTCATGCTCCCCACCGTAACGGCGCGGCCCCGCACCGAACTCCGGTGCGGGGCCGCGGGCGGGTGGCCTGAACCTGCCGGTTCAGACCACCTCGGTGACCTTTCCGGTGGCGTCGGCCCGCACCTGCTTGCTACTGCGCTCGCCCTGGACGTTGATGAACATGATGATGTTCTCGTCGAAGGGGATGTTGCGCTTGATGCTCACCGTCCCAACCTTGCCGTCAGGTATTTCGCTTGCCGCGACGGCACCCTCGATGGCCGCGGCGATCGCACTGGTGGGCACGTCGGAGGTGGCGAACAGGTTCTGCTGCAGCGCCTCGGTGTCCTCGCCGTAGTCGATCGGACGGGATGGCGCGACCGCCCCCGACGTGTAGCTCCATTCGTTGAGCTCGGTCGGGGCCTTCGGGTCGACGGCCTCGACCTTGAGCACGCCGGGCGCGATGACGACGTCGACCACCTGCATCGGGTTGGCCCCGACTTTGTCCGCGATTGCCGCATAGGCGTTGTCGAGGCCCTCCGCGGTGAACAGGTTGCCCGATACCGCTTCGGTGATCTTCTCCGTGCCCGAACTCACCACTTTCTCGGCCGCGCCGGCGGCGGCATCCCTGAGCTCGGTGGCCTTCGAGCAACCGCTCAGTGCGGATACGGCCAAGGCTGCTGCGCCGAGCGCAACACCCAAGCGGGTGAGTTTCATCGGGGTCCTCTCCATCGTTGCATCCCGGCGATTCGGCACGGGAACCTGTGCAGACACTGTGCAGGCGCTGGAAGGCTACCGATCCCAACTCCGATCATGTGAGTCACCTCGCTCGTGGCCGGTTAGATTCGAGCGATGGCACAGAACGTCCTGGTCGTCGGCGCGGGCATCACCGGCCTGGCCACCGCAGTCGCATTGCAGCGCCAGGGGTTTGACGTCGCCGTCGTCGAAACCCGTCCGGACTCCACCACGGGCGCCGGCATCAGCATCTGGCCCAATGCCCTGGCCGCGCTCGACGAGATCGGGCTCGGCGACGCGGTGCGCGGTTCCGGCGGGCGGGTCACCGCGGGAGCCATGCGCTGGCGCGACGGCACTTGGCTGCGTCGCCCGGCGCCCGACCGGATGGTTCGCGCGCTCGGCGAACCACTGGTGGTGATCCGCCGAGCCGCGTTGACCGACATTCTCACCGCAGGGCTACGACCGAACACAGTCGAGTACGGCGTCGCGGTCCAGGCGCTCGACGTCCACGACGGTGGGGTGCGTGTGCGGTTGTCGGACGGAACCGTGCGAGAGCCCTCGGCCGTCATCGGCGCCGACGGTGTCGACTCCGTGGTGGCCCGTCACCTGAATGGACCCCTGCCCCGCCGGTACGCCGGGTACACGGCCTGGCGCGGAGTGGCCGAATGCACCATCGACCCCGAACTCTCGGGCGAGACCATGGGCGCCGGGATGGAAGCCGGGCATGTGCCGCTCGGTGCCGATCACACCTACTGGTTCGCCACTCAGCGCGCACCGCAGGGCCACACCAACCGCGAGGGGGAGCTGAGTCACCTGCAGCGAACCTTCGGCACCTGGGCGGAACCGATCCCGACGCTGCTGGCCACGACCGAACCCGATCAGATACTGCGAAACGATCTTTACGACCGGGCACCGGCTCGCTGCTGGGCGCGGGGACCTGTGGTGATCGCCGGGGACGCCGCGCACCCGATGCGCCCGCATCTGGGCCAGGGCGGCTGTCAGGGGCTGGAGGACGCCGCCACCCTGGCCGGCCTCGCCGTCCGAGAGCCGGATCTGTCCGCCGCTTTCGCCCGATTCTCCGCCATGCGCCGCAAGCGAGTCATGACCATCGTTCGGGAATCACAGTTGATCGGCCGGGTCGTGAATCTGCGGCCGGCGGTGCTCAGCGCTGCCGCCGCGCGGGCGACCGTCGTCGTTCCCGAGTACGTGTTGACCCGCCACCTGGCCTCGATCGCTGCCCGCGGCGCATTCGCCCCCGTGCGCTGAGCTCAGCGCGGCACGCCGAGTGCGGTAAGCGGATCGAGGAACGTCGTGCAAATCCGGCGTAGGTCGAAGATTCCGAGCACCGCGCCGGCACGCACGGCCTGGCAGCCGGTCGGAGCGCTGGGCGCCGCCCAGCCCGCCGGCATCCCGCCTTGAACCCCGCACTTGGGCCAGGCTCCGATGCCCTGGGTGGCCAGGACGTTCTCGGCCACCCTGATCTGTTCCTCGCGGGATGCGGTCGCAGGTGATCCGACGCCACCATGCGAGGCCCAGGTGGCGGGTTTGAACTGCAGACCGCCGTAGTGGCCGTTGCCGGTGTCTATCGACCAGTTCCCGCCCGATTCGCAATCGGCGATCGCGTCCCAGTTCACCGTGTCCGCACCGGCTGTTGGCGGCGCGGCAAACAGCGGTGCCAGCACGACACCCGCCGATATGGCAGTGAGCCAGAAAGCCCTGTTCAACGCCCTTCGTATGGTCATCTCGCGGCCCTTCCCCGACCTGTGACACCAGGACCGCTGCAGATGCCGATCACGTTCGTGCAACTGTGCGGTCACTAATGAGTTCGTGTGACCAACGTCACCCGTTACAGAAGAGGCCGAAGTTCTTTCGGAGGTTGCCGAGGCTGGAGTAACCGGAGGGCCTGCTGATGAAACAGAAGCGGTGCCGGGCATCGCCCGGCACCGCTCCGTATCAAGTTGTCGGCAGTGCTAGCCGCGCTTGCCGCACACCGGCCAGGCGCCGATGCCCTGGGAGCGCAGCACGTTCTCCGCGACCCGGATCTGCTCGGCACGCGAGGCCTGGTGAGGCGAACCCGAGCCGCCGTTGGCGCGCCAGGTGCCCAGGTTGAACTGCAGGCCACCGTAGTACCCGTTACCGGTGTTGATCGCCCAGTTGCCACCCGACTCGCAGGCGGCGACGGCGTCCCAGTTCACGCTGTCCGCATTGGCGGTACCGGCACCGAGTGCCACGGGAGCCACAGCGAGCGCTCCAGCAATGATGCCCAGCCCAAACGTCTTGCGGATGTTCTTCACTTCGTTCCTCTCGCCAAGCGCGCGCCATCGGCACCCGCCCAGGCGGGTGCTGCAGCCTGAATCCAGGCCGGAAGGGTTGGTTCGTGCCGTCTCGGTCAGGCACGAAAGGGAGGGCCACAGTGCCCGGCCCGGGTTTCAGACCCGGGCCCCCGCGGGCGTAATCGCCAACCGCGGCCCCACTCACACGCAGGTTCTTGGTGTTGAAATTGTTTGCTCCTGTGGAGACGCTTTGGACCGTACAAAGGTCTCGCAGAGAAGTCATCTCGATGTAGAAGCGATAGCGGAAAGATCACGGACAGATAACGAGGCGTTGAACGAAACGTTTGTGCAGGTCAGCGCTGGACCGGCGCCGTTACCGTTTCGTGATCAGCACAAACAATTCGTGATCGAGATCACGCCTTTTTTGTGAGCTGGCCCACTTGATTCGGAGTCGGCGGACGCGGCAGCGGCCCTCGGCAGGGACAAAAACGCTGGTAGATGCCATCGGCGAGTGTCATCACGCGTGCCGGGGCGCGAATCGGTTCGCTACACCCTCCGGCGGCCAGGTTTCATGCCCGCGTATCAAACATGCTGTTACACAACAGTTGTCGTGGATCGAGCCATTCTCCGGCGAGCCGGCCGGCCGGAGGTTGCCGACACCGGCGACCGCCCACGCACACGCAAATACGTTGGGCGCCAATCTCTTCCAGGCGCATGAATCGAATCGTCAGACACCCTGGCCAACTCCGTCTCCACGCCGCCGAATGCGGCGAGCGGGCCAAAGCGCGCGGTCAAAGTACTTTTGCCGGAAATCGCACGAAGTCGACACGGCCCCCAGCGAATAGTGCCGACCCTTCGACCAATCCGTGGGTCACCCAATGATCTTGAGTAGCAGTGATTTTCATGAACAACTACGTCACGCCTACCGCTGACGGTTCCCGAATTAGCACGGTGAACCCCAGCCTGAAAATGGTGAAATAATCGGCCAATTATTTCGAAACGATAAATTGGGTCCCACTTCGGCACTAATTCACAATTTGCTGTCGTTTCCACGACATATATCCGCTCACAACAGATCGGCTGCGGTGTTGACGTTGGTCAGCGCGCGCTGCGGGGCCATCACGATCCGTTGCGTGTCGACGGACTCGGCGAGTGCACGCATGCTGCGCCGGCCGTCGCGCACCAGGGCGGCGATCTTCTCCGTGAGCGCGCTGCGATAGATCCCGGCCAGATAGTGGTCCCTGCCGTCCCACGGCAGCACGATATCGGCAGGCAGCCGCTGGGCGGGGGCCGCCAGCGCGTCGATCAGGTCGGACGACAGGTACGGCATGTCCACCGCGCAGACGAAAGCGCGGTCCACGCCCGCCTCCGCAACGGCACGCAGCCCGCGACCGGTTGCCACCAGCGGACCGACACCACGCACCTCGTCGCGCAGGATCTGGGCGTTCAGTGCGGGCAGCGGCTGGCCGGGTGCGGCGATGACGAAAACCGGTGAGCAGCGCTCGCTCACCGCCGCGACCACGCGCTCGACCATCGTCGTGCCGTCAATTGGCAGCGTCGCCTTGTCGCGCCCCATACGGCGCGAAGCCCCGCCCGCCAGAACTACGGCGGCGAGCGGGGCTGTGCTCAGATCCTGTTGAGCGGCAGGTTCAGCGCGATTACTCCACGGTCCAGGTGTCTTTGCCACGCAGCAAGGATTGCAGAGCTGCGGTGTCATGGGGCTTTGATTCGATGGCCGTGTTGACCTGCTGGCGCGCGGCGTCGTCGTAGGTGGGGCGGCTGACCTTGCGGAAGATGCCCATCACCATGTGATCGAGGTTCTGCTCGCTCAACCGCGACAGGGCGAAAGCGTATGCCGGATCATCGATTTCGGCGTTGTGCACCACGATGTCGGCAGCCGCGACGTCGGCGGTCTTGGCGACCTCGAGGCCGTACCCGGACTTGACCACGCAGTACTCGCCGTCCGTGCCGAACTTGATCGGCTCACCGTGGCTGACGTTGATCAGCCGCTCCTCGGCGCCCTCCTTGCGCAGCGCGTCGAACGATCCGTCGTTGAAGATCGGGCAGTCCTGCATGATCTCCACCAGTGCTGCGCCACGGTGCTCGGCGGCACCACGCAACACCTCGGACAGGCCCTTGCGGTCAGAGTCCAGTGCCCGGCCGACGAACGTGGCCTCGGCACCCAGCGCCAGTGACACCGGGTTGAACGGGTAATCGAGCGAGCCCATCGGAGTCGACTTCGTGACCTTGCCGACCTCGGAGGTCGGCGAGTACTGGCCCTTGGTCAGGCCGTAGATCCGGTTGTTGAACAGCAGGATCGTGATGTTGATGTTGCGGCGCAGCGCGTGGATCAGGTGGTTACCACCGATCGACAGCGCGTCACCGTCACCGGTGACGACCCACACCGACAGGTCCGGACGTGCCAGCGCCAAGCCGGTGGCGATGGTCGGGGCGCGACCGTGGATCGAGTGGAAACCGTAGGTCTCCAGGTAGTACGGGAACCGGCTGGAGCAGCCGATGCCGCTCACGAACGCGATGTTCTCGCGCTTGAGGCCCAATTCCGGCAGGAAGTTGCGGATGGTGTTGAGGATGACGTAATCACCGCAACCCGGGCACCAGCGGACCTCCTGGTCACTGGTGAAGTCCTTGCCCTTCTGCGGTTGATCGGTCGTGGGCACCAGGGCGTTCTTGTTCAGCGGAGTCAGGCCCAGGTCTTGATGCTCTGTTCCGATCAGGTCAGTCATGCGTTCGCTCCCACACCGCTCGCCTCAACCTCAATGGTGGCCGCCGCCAACCGGGCGAACTTGGCCTTGTCGTTTTCCTTCTCACCGAGCGTGCCGTCCAGGGCCGCGTCGATGATGCCCTCGACCTCGTCGGCGAGGAAGGCCATGCCTTCCACCTTGGTCACCGACTGGATGTCGACCAGGTACCTGCCGCGCAGCAGCAGTGCCAGCTGGCCGAGGTTCATCTCCGGCACCACCACCTTCGGGTAGCGGCGCAGCACCTCCCCGAGGTTGGCCGGGAAGGGGTTGAGGTGACGCAGATGAGCCTGGGCCACCTTGATGCCCTTGCGCCGCGCCCGTCGGCATGCCTCGCCGATCGGTCCGTAGCTGCTGCCCCAGCCCAGCATCAACAGTTCGGCATCGCCGGTGGGGTCGTCGACCTCCAGGTCCGGCACCGTGATGCCGGCGATCTTCTCCTGGCGCAGCCGCACCATGAGGTCGTGGTTCTTGGGCTCGTACGAGATGTTGCCCGAACCGTTGGCGGCTTCGAGGCCACCGATCCGGTGCTCCAGACCCGGGGTGCCCGGCACCGCGAACTGGCGGGCCAGGGTCTCGGGGTCGCGCGCGTAAGGAGCGAACGGCTCGCCGGACTTGGCGAACTTGTGCTCGATCGGCGGGTAGGTGCTGATGTCCGGAATCTGCCAGGGCTCAGAGCCGTTGGCGACCGCACCGTCGGACAGGATGATGACCGGGGTGTGGTAATGGACGGCGATGCGCGAGGCTTCCACCGCGATGTCGAAGCAGTCCGACGGCGACTTCGGAGCCAGGATCGCCACCGGTGACTCGCCGTTGCGCCCGAACAGCGCCTGCAACAGGTCGGCCTGCTCGGTCTTGGTCGGCAGACCCGTCGAGGGCCCACCACGCTGCACATCGATGACGACCAGCGGCAGCTCCGTCATCACGGCAAGGCCGATCGCCTCGGACTTCAGGGACACGCCCGGGCCCGAGGTGCTGGTGACGCCGAGCGCACCGCCGTAGGAAGCGCCGATGGCCGCGCCGATGCCGGCGATCTCGTCCTCGGCCTGGAAGGTGAGGATGTTGAAGTTCTTGTGCTTGGACAGTTCGTGGAGGATGTCCGACGCCGGGGTGATCGGGTAGGTGCCCAGCACCACCTGGATCTGGGCCAGGTGTCCGGCGGCCACGATGCCGTAGGCGAGCGCGGTGTTGCCCGAGATCTGGCGGTACTCACCCGATTTCAGCTTGGCCGGCGACACCTCGTAAGTGGTCGCGAATGCCTCGGTGGTTTCGCCGTAGTTCCAGCCGGCCTTGAGCGCCAGTACATTGGCCTCCGCCACGTCGGGCTTACGCGAGAACTTCTCCCGGATGAAGGCCTCGCTGTGCTCGAGCTCGCGGCCGTACATCCAGGACAGCAGGCCGAGCGCGAACATGTTCTTGGCGCGCTGGCCGTCCTTCTTGGTGGCGCCGATCGCCTCGACGGCGCCCAGGGTCAGCGTCGTCATCGCGACGGACGTCACCACGTAGTCGGACAACGTGTCATCCTCTAGCGGATTGTTGTCGTATCCGACCTTGGCGAGGTTGCGCTTGGTGAACTCATCGGAGTTGGCGATGATCAGACCGCCGCGGGGCAGGTCCGAGACGTTGGCCTTCAGCGCCGCCGGGTTCATCGCCACGAGCACGTCGGGACGGTCACCGGCGGTGAGGATGTCGTAGTCGGCGATCTGGATCTGGAACGACGACACACCGGGCAGGGTGCCCTGTGGCGCGCGGATCTCCGCCGGGTAATTCGGCTGGGTCGCCAAGTCGTTGCCGAACAGCGCGGCTTCAGAAGTGAAGCGGTCACCGGTCAGCTGCATACCGTCGCCGGAATCGCCGGCGAAGCGGATGACGACCTTTTCGAGCTTCTGCCGCGGCGCGGCGCCATTGCCGTTGCCGTTCTCACCCACGGCTACCGCCTTTCACACGTTCTTTGACCACGTCTTTCCTGGCCGCTGTCGCGTGACGCGGCGCCGGATCGAACGTCCACCGAATTTTTATGTCACTACCAGTACCGATTATTGCACTGCTCTTAGGCTGCACTTCACCGCGCCGCCCCCCGACACGCGGGTGGGAACCCGGCGAAGGTGCTGTTCGCGGGCGTGAAGGAGCCCGGTTTGAGACAGAACTGTGGTTTTCGTCACGTTTAGGAGAATGTCATTCTCTAAGGAAAAAGCTACTGGCCGGTAGCTGCCTGCTAGCACTGGCAAGCACAAACTTGACACCTGTCGAGTGTAGACCCGGCCGGCGATCAACCGACACGTACCCGCTTGTCCAGCTCACGAGCCACGAGCGCACTGGCCGACTCCGCGGCGCCACGCGGGTCGTGGCCTGCCGCGCGGTGCGCGACATAGCAAGCGGTGAACATGTCCCCCGCCCCCGTGGTCTGCACATCAAGAACCCGCCAGGCAGCCGGCACCCGTTCCACCGCGCCCTCGGTATAGATGTCGCAGCCCTCCGAGCCGTAGGTCACAAGAATCTCGGTGACGCCGAGTCGCTCCGCCGTCGATGCGTCGAACGCGCCGTCGGCGACGATCACCGCCTCGTCCTCGGCAAGTTTGAGTATGTCGACGTTGGCCAGCAGGGCCGGCGGAAAGTGGCGGTCCTCGACCAGAGGCCCCAATCGGTCGGCCCGCACCAGCCCCTGGCCGTCATAGGCGATGCGATGTCCACGGGCCTTGAGCGCCGCCAGCGTCTCGGGTGGGAAATCGGTGCGCAACAGCGGAGCCAGGTGCACCCATGTCGTCGTCGGATCGGCAACTTCTATGTCGGCGGCTGTCCATACCGGGCCGATCGCCTGGACGCCCATGTGGCGGTGATCGGTGTCGTCATAGTCGAGACTGAACGAACTGGTCGAGTCCGCCGCCAAGACGTGCACCAGCGATCCGAAGCGCGCGCGCAACTCGTCGAACAGGGCGTGATCACGTTCGGCACCCATCGCGATGATCCGGCCCGGTCCGCCTGCGGCCTGCAGTGCCACCCCCGCGAACGACGCGCATCCCCCCGGACTCGGTGGCGCCCCATTGATGATGTCGATCGCGAGGTTGCCGAGCACGGTCACGCCGGGAGCTAACTCTCGTGGCATGGAAGAAGTGTCCCGGCCAGGGCGGTCACCGCGCTTCCCGGCCCCGGATATTCCCCGATCCAGCATCGAATTGTGACCCATGCCACATCGGTCCTCGATCATGGAATGTCTGGCGTCCCTTCCGCATTCAAACCACATAGGTAGCCAATGTTGTGATGAAGGGTGTTGCGAAATGCGCATGGATCCGAGAGCCAAACTCCTCCTCTGTACCACCGGCCTGGCAGCTGCCGCCGTCATGGCGCTCCTGGGTGTCCAGGCGATTCAGCCAAACGACGCACCCTCGATCTCTGTCCCCGCGGCCCAAACGACCATGCAATTCGGCGAGACCGTGACCCAGTCGGCACCGCCCTCACAACCCGACACACCTGCTGCCACGCCGCCGGTCAAGGCTCAACCAGCGCCGACCGCCGAGCCTGGCTAGGCACGCCCGCCAAGCGGCGCGTCCCTCGGTTTCGCGGAGACTAGATTGGGTTCATGACCAGCGCCAAGGACATCGACGCCGATTACAACGAGCACGACGTCGTCACCACCGGCGCTGAGGACGAAGCGGCCGGGGTCAAGGCCGTGTTGGTCAGCATGCAGCGCGGCTTCGAACAGATGGGGCCGCTGCGTACGGCGGCGGCGCTCACCCGGCTGAACCAGCGGCACGGCTTCGACTGTCCGGGGTGCGCCTGGCCCGAGGAGCACGGCGGACGCAAGCTGGCCGAGTTCTGCGAGAACGGCGCGAAGGCGGTGGCCGAGGAAGCCACCAAGCGCGTGGTCACGCCGGAGTTCTTCGCCCGCCACACCATCAGCGAGCTCGAGGCAAAACCCGAGTACTGGTTGTCCCAGCAGGGCCGGCTGACCCATCCGATGGTGCTCGCACCCGGCGAGGCGCATTACCGGCCCATCGAGTGGGCCGACGCCTACCGCCTGATCGCCGAACACCTCAACGCGCTGGCCTCGCCCGACGAAGCGCTGTTCTACACGTCCGGGCGCACCAGCAACGAGGCCGCATTCCTCTATCAGCTGCTGGTCCGCAGCTTCGGCACCAACAATCTGCCGGACTGCTCGAACATGTGCCACGAATCCTCGGGCACCGCACTGACCGAGTCGATCGGCATCGGCAAGGGCTCGGTCACCGTCGAGGATGTCACCGAGGCCGATCTCATCGTGATCGCCGGACAGAATCCGGGCACCAACCATCCCCGCATGCTCTCGGTGCTGGAAAAGGCAAAAGCCAACGGCGCCAAGATCGTTGCGATCAACCCGCTGCCGGAGGCCGGACTCATCCGGTTCAAGGACCCGCAGAAGGTGCGCGGCGTGGTCGGACACGGCGTCGCGATCGCCGACGAGTTCGTGCAGATCCGCATCGGCGGCGACATGGCGTTGTTCGCCGGACTGGGTCGGCTGCTGCTGGAGGCCGAAGACCGTGCCCCCGGCACCGTCGTGGACCACGAGTTCATCGCCGCCCACTGCGCAGGCTACGACGAGTACGCCGCCCAGACCCGCGCGGTCGATCTCGACACCGTGACCGAGGCCAGCGGCGTCGACCGGGCTCAATTGCAGCGGGTGGCCGACCTGCTGGCCGCCTCCGAGCGCACCGTGGTGTGCTGGGCGATGGGCCTGACCCAGCATCACCACGCGGTGGCCACCATCGGCGAGGCCACCAACCTGCTGCTTCTGCGCGGCATGATCGGCAAGCCCGGTGCCGGCGTGTGTCCGGTGCGCGGCCACTCCAACGTCCAGGGCGACCGGACCATGGGCATCTGGGAGAAGATGCCCGAGAGGTTCCTCGATGCGCTCGACGCCAAGTTCGGCATCGTCAGCCCGCGCAAGCACGGCTACGACACCGTCGATGCCATCCGCGCCATGCGCGACGGCCGGGCCAGTGTGTTCATCGGCATGGGCGGCAATTTCGTCTCGGCCACCCCCGACACCGAGGTCACCGAGGCCGCGCTGCGCAGTTGCGCTCTGACGGTGCAGATTTCGACGAAGCTCAACCGCAGTCACTTGGTGCACGGCCGGATGGCGCTGATCCTGCCGACTCTGGGCCGCACCGACCGCGACATCGTGAACGGACACAAACAGCAAGTGTCGGTTGAGGATTCGATGTCGATGGTCCACCTGTCGCGCGGCAGCCTGCACCCGCCCAGCGATCAGCTGCGCAGCGAGGTCGCCATCGTCTGCGAGCTGGCCCGCACCCTGCTCGGCCCCGACCACCCGGTGCCGTGGGAGAGCTTCGCGGCCGATTACGACCGCATCCGAGACGGGATCGCCGCGGTGGTGCCCGGCTGCGAGAACTACAACACGCGGGTGCGCCAACCGGACGGTTTCCAGCTGCCTCATCCGCCGCGTGATTCTCGCGAATTCCCCACCATGACAGGGAAAGCCAACTTCGCCGTGAACGCTCTGGAGTGGGTGCCGGTGCCCGAGGGCCGGCTGGTTTTGCAGACACTGCGCAGCCACGACCAGTACAACACCACGATCTACGGGCTGGACGACCGTTACCGCGGCGTCAAGGGCGGGCGCCGCGTCGTGTTCGTCAACCCGGCCGACATCGCGGCATTGGGTTTCACCGAGGGCGAGCGCGTGGACCTGGTGTCCGAATTCGAAGGACAGGAACGGCGCGCCAAGGACTTCCTGATCGTTCCGTACTCCACGCCGGCCGGCAACGCCGCCGCGTACTACCCGGAGACCAATCCCCTCGTACCGCTTGATCACACCGCCAAGAGATCGAACACCCCGGTGTCCAAGGCCGTCGTCATCCGTCTGGAGAGGGCCTAGTGGGCCGGGTGACCGCCCGTCGGCGCGCCCACCACCTGACCGGCGCCACGGCTGAGGCCCGCCCGGAAACCCTGGTGGTCGAGGAGCCGCTGGAGATCCGCGTCGACGGGACACCGATCACCGTCACGATGCGCACCCCCGGTGCCGATATCGAGCTGGCCCAAGGGTTTCTCCTGACCGAGGGTTTGATCGGACAACGCGAGGATCTGGTATCCGTGCGCTACTGCCGGGGAGCCGACGAGCAGGGAGTCAACACCTACAACGTGCTCGACGCGACCCTGGCCCCTGATGTGCCGAAGCCCGACGTCGACGTGACCCGTAACTTCTACACGACCTCGTCGTGCGGGGTGTGCGGCAAGGCCTCACTGGAGGCAGTGCGGTTGAGCAGCAAGCACGGTCCCGGCGATGACCCGTCGACGGTTCCGGCCGCGGTGCTCTCGACGATGCCCGGCCAACTGCGGGATGCGCAGAAAGTCTTCGCCAGCACCGGCGGTCTACACGCCGCAGCGCTCTTCACCGTCGACGGCGACATGCTTGTCGTCCGCGAGGACATCGGCCGACACAACGCCGTCGACAAGGTGATCGGGTGGGCGCTGGAGCACAACCGGATTCCCTCGACCGCCACGGTGCTTCTGGTCAGCGGCAGGGCCTCGTTCGAGCTCACGCAGAAGGCCGTGATGGCAGGCATCCCGATCCTGGCCGCGGTGTCGGCGCCGTCCTCGCTGGCCGTGGACCTGGCCAGTCAGTCCGGCCTGACCCTGGTGGCGTTCCTGCGTGGCGATTCGATGAACGTCTACACCCGCCCCGACCGCATCACCCGTTGAGAACTCCATCGAAATAGCACTCAGGGTCGTGACCCGGTTGGGATCACGACCCTGAGTGCTATTTCGGCGTCTGGCGGCGCGTTCCTCGCCGCTTGATCGTCGTCAGGCGGTCTTGTCGCGGCGCTCCGAGCGCGGCGGCTTACGCGGCACGATGGTCGGCAGCACGTTGTCCTGCACGGTCTCCTTGGTGACGACCACCTTGGCGACGTCGTCGCGGCTGGGGATGTCGTACATCACCGGCAGCAGGACTTCCTCCATGATGGCGCGCAGGCCACGGGCGCCGGTACCGCGGTGGATGGCCTGATCGGCGATCGCCTCCAGTGCCTCCTCCGTGAACTCCAGCTCCACGCCGTCCATCTCGAACAGGCGGACGTACTGCTTCACCAGAGCGTTCTTGGGCTCGGAGAGGATCTTGACCAAGGACTCCTTGTCCAGGTTGGTCACCGAGGCCACGACCGGCAGACGGCCGATGAACTCGGGGATCAGACCGAACTTGATCAGGTCTTCGGGCATGACCTCGGCGAAGTGGTCCTGGGTGTCGATCTCGGCCTTGGACCGCACCTCGGCGCCGAAGCCCAGACCGCGCTTGCCGACCCGGTCGGAGACGATCTTCTCCAGGCCTGCGAACGCACCAGCCACAATGAACAGCACGTTGGTCGTGTCGATCTGGATGAATTCCTGGTGGGGATGCTTGCGGCCGCCCTGCGGGGGCACCGAGGCCTGGGTACCTTCCAGGATCTTCAGCAGCGCCTGCTGCACGCCCTCGCCGGAGACATCCCGGGTGATCGACGGGTTCTCGCTCTTGCGGGCGATCTTGTCGACCTCGTCGATGTAGATGATGCCGGTCTCGGCGCGCTTGACGTCGTAGTCGGCGGCCTGGATCAGCTTGAGCAGGATGTTCTCGACGTCCTCGCCCACGTAGCCGGCCTCGGTCAGGGCGGTGGCATCGGCAATGGCGAACGGCACGTTGAGCATCTTGGCCAGCGTCTGGGCCAGGTAGGTCTTACCGCAGCCGGTGGGGCCGAGCATCAGAATGTTGGACTTCGTGAGCTCGACCGGCTCGGTACGCGAATCGCGGGACTTCTCCCCCGCCTGAATCCGCTTGTAATGGTTGTAGACGGCCACGGCCAGCGTCCGCTTCGCGGTGTCCTGACCGATGACGTAGCCCTCGAGGAAGTCCCGGATCTCCGCAGGCTTGGGCAGCTCGTCGAGCTTGACGTCGTCAGCGTCGGCGAGTTCCTCCTCGATGATCTCGTTGCACAGATCTATGCACTCGTCGCAGATGTACACGCCCGGACCGGCAATGAGCTTTTTGACCTGCTTTTGACTCTTGCCGCAGAACGAGCACTTCAGCAGGTCACCGCCGTCTCCAATGCGCGCCATGTGGGGGGGTCCTACTTCCTGTTAGCAGTCTGTCGATTCGCCAGTTGCTGGGTAAACCTCGGGCGTAAACCCGACGCTACCCGTTCGTTCCGTTGCGGTGCGACCGATAAGGCCGAATCGCCCCGGTGGTATTTGTTCGTGTGCAGGAGAACATATCTCTCCTTGCGGCCCGCCACCCGTCGGCACGCTGACTGTGACCCTGGCGTGTCGTTACGGATCGAGTACGAATGGCCGAGCGACCTGCTCCGTACCTGGCATGGACCGCGACCGACGATACCGAGATCGCGCGACGGCCGATGCCCACGCAGGTCAGCGCAATTTCCGTACTCCACCTGACGACGCACGCCCCGCGCCGGAGGTGACCGGGCAGGGCGTGTGTCATCGGGCTGGGCTTGCCAATCGGAGTGCGGGCCGTGGCTAGCTGCTCTGTGCGGACAGCTTGCGGTACTCCAGGACCGTGTCGATGATCCCGTAGTCCTTGGCCTCGGCAGCGGTCAGGATCTTGTCGCGGTCGGTGTCCTTGCGGATGACCTCGGGGTCCTTGCCGGTGTGGCGGGCCAGCGTGGTTTCCATCAGGGTGCGCATCCGCTCGATCTCGGCGGCCTGGATCTCCAGGTCCGAGAACTGGCCCTGGATCACCCCGGACAGCGACGGCTGGTGGATCAGCACCCGGGCGTTCGGCAGGGCCAGGCGCTTACCGGGGGTGCCGGCGGCCAGCAGCACCGCGGCGGCCGAGGCGGCCTGCCCCAGGCACACCGTCTGGATGTCGGCGCGCACGTACTGCATGGTGTCGTAGATCGCCATCAGCGAGGTGAACGAGCCACCGGGCGAGTTGATGTACATGGTGATGTCACGGTCGGGATCCAGTGACTCCAGCACGAGCAGCTGGGCCATGATGTCGTTGGCCGACGCGTCGTCAACCTGCACGCCGAGGAAGATGATGCGTTCCTCGAACAGCTTATTGTACGGGTTGGATTCCTTGACGCCGAAGCTCGAATGCTCGATGAACGACGGCAGGATGTAGCGGGCCTGCGGCTGGAGGCGGGCGTCCAATGACGGATGAGTGTGGTCGGTCATTTGTCTAGTCCTGCTCCCGGTCCGGTGCCGTTGACGTTGGCGCTGGTGATGATGTGGTCGACAAACCCGTATTCCAAGGCTTCCGGCGCGGTGAACCAGCGGTCGCGATCGGAGTCGGCCTCGATGCGCTCGATCGTCTGCCCCGTGAATTCGGCGTTGAGCCGGAACATTTCCTTCTTGATGACCGCAAACTGCTCGGCCTGGATGGCGATGTCCGCGGCGCTACCGGTGACACCACCCAGTGGCTGGTGCATCAGGATCCGGGCGTGCGGCAGCGCGAAACGCTTGCCCTTGGTGCCCGCCGCCAAGAGGAACTCACCCATCGAGGCCGCCATGCCCATCGCGTAGGTGGCGATGTCGCACGGAGCCAGGACCATCGTGTCGTAGATGGCCATACCGGCGCTGATCGAGCCGCCCGGCGAGTTGATGTAGAGGTGGATGTCCTTGGTCGGATCCTCCGCCGACAGCAACAGGATCTGCGCGCACAGCTTGTTGGCGATGTCGTCGTCCACTTGGGAACCCAGGAAGATGATCCGCTCGGCAAGCAAGCGCTCATAGACGGAGTCGACGAGGCTGAACCCGCTCCCGTTCGAACGCATGTCAGTCACGACTGGATACCTGCTTTCTTCTACGTCTTCGGTAAACGCGTTGGCACTACGACGACACTAACGAAACTGGGGCGGCACGCACTCCCGTACGGGGGCGCGTTCGCTCAGAGCGTCATTCGGCGGCGTCGGCGTCCTTTTCGGCGGACTCGTCGGCAGCCGCCTCGTCGGCCTGCTCACCCTCGGCCGGACCGAAGAACTCCGTGGTGTCGATCACGGTGCCGTCGGTGTCGGTCACGGTGGCGGCGTGCACCACAGCGGCGATCGTCAGGCCGCGCCGCACATCGGCGAACATGGCCGGCAGCTGGTTGTTCTGCTGCAGGATCTGGATCAGCTGCTGGGGCTCGATGCCGTACTGCCGCGACATCAGCACGAGGCGCTCGGTGAGGTCGTTCTGGCCGACCTGGATGTCGAGCTTGTCGGCAACGGCATCCATCAAAAGCTGGGTCTTGACGGCCTTTTCGGCGTTCGACTTGTTGTCGGCGTCGAATTCCTCACGGCTGCTTCCCTGTTCGGCCAGCTGCTCGGCGAACTTGTCCTCGTCGTGGTCGAGGCCGTGGATCGCGTTGTGCAGGGTGTCGTCGATCTGAGCCTGAACGATCTTCTCCGGCAACGGAACCTCGGTCTGCTCCAGCAGCGCCTCGATGGCCTTGTCGCGGATCTGCTCGGCCTGCTGCACGCTCTTGACCCGGCGCACCTGGTCGGTGAGGCTCTCCTTGAGCTCATCGATGGTGTCGAATTCGCTTGCCAGCTGGGCGAAGTCGTCATCAGCCTCGGGCAGCTCGCGCTCCTTGACCGACTTCACGGTCACCGTCACCTCGGCGTGCTCGCCCGCGGCCAGCTTGGTGGTGAAAACCTTGGACTCGCCGGCCTTCAGACCGGTGATCGCCTCGTCGAGGCCTTCGATCAGCTGTCCGGAACCGACCTCGTGCGACAGGCCCTCGGTGGCGGCCTCGGGCACCTCGGTGCCGTCGACGGTGGCCGACAGGTCGATCGAGACGAAGTCGCCTTCCTGCGCGCCACGCTCGACGCCGGTCAGGGTGCCGAAACGGGCCCGCAGCGACTGCAGTTCGGCATCGACCTCGTCATCGTCCACCTGGATCGGGTCGACGGTGATCTTGAGTGCGTCGAACTCAGGCAGGGTGATCTCGGGGCGCACATCGACCTCGGCGGTGAACGCCAACTCCTGGCCGTCCTCCAGCTTGGTCACCTCGATCTCGGGCTGACCCAGCGGCTTGACGTCGGAGGCCGTGACAGCCTCGCTGTAGCGGGCCGGCAGCGCGTCGTTGACGACCTGCTCCAGCACGGCGCCGCGACCGACCCGGGCCTCCAGCAACTTGCGCGGGGCCTTGCCCGGGCGGAAACCGGGCAGACGGACCTGCTGAGCGAGCGCCTTGAAGGCACGATCGAAATCGGGCTCAAGCTCGGTGAAGGGCACCTCCACATTGATGCGCACCCGGGTGGGGCTCAACTGCTCGACTGTGCTCTTCACTCTTCCTGCTCCTAGATAGTTCTTCCATACTGGTGGTGAGTCGGGGTGACAGGATTTGAACCTGCGGCCTTCCGCTCCCAAAGCGGATGCGCTACCAAGCTGCGCTACACCCCGTGGTGGTGATTGATCCGCTGCGGCAAAACCCACGAACGGACCACGCGAGATACTACGTGCTCACGGCACGGAGCATTCAATTGGCTTTGATCGGGGGCACACCGGTACAGTGCTGATGCTGCACATGCGGGCGTAGCTCAATGGTAGAGCCCTAGTCTTCCAAACTAGCTACGCGGGTTCGATTCCCGTCGCCCGCTCCACAGAGACCGCCCTGATGGGGCTGTCTTCTTGTTTGTGCGGCCGTCATCGCAGGTCGTGGCCAAACAAGCGCGACGGGCCGATCACCGCGCCGGCCCAGGTGGCGGATCGACGGGCGTGATCGATATCGGCAGCCAATGTGTGCCCGGTCCCTCGTCCGGGCATCCGGCTCCCCCGGTGACCAGCGTGCGCTCTCCGAAGAAGCTGCCGTCAGGATTCGGGATCCAGTAGTCCGAACGCCGGGCCATCACCGCACTGCCGGGATCGTTGCGATCACAGAAGTAGGGATACTCGCCGCTGGTTTCCCAACGGTCGTTGGTCCATCTGTACTCATAGGCCGCAGGCGCGCCAGGGTTGCGGGCATGGTCGTCGGTGTTGTCCATCTGCGCGACACAGCCGTTCACGTCGCATTGAGTGCTGAATTCGACGGGCACCGTCATCGGATTCATCGGTGTCGGCATTCCGTTGAATGTCTGCTTCGAGAAGTCGATGAGCAAGTCGTAGTGCCCGTACAGCGGCGGGGGTTCGACACGATCCGCTTGAGCGACAGGAAACCCGATCGATACGGTCCCCGCAGCGAACGCACCGACGAGGGCGCTTCTCACGGCACTAGTCATCTTTGTCGTCATCACGGTGCGCAGCCTCGATCACTTCGGGTGGCACGGGCTTGGCGAGCCAGGCACGAATCCGCAACAACCCACCGGCAACGGCCCCGATGGCGAACACCGCGACAAGCACCCAGAGCGCAACGGACACGAGGCCGATTATCGCGCGGTCATAGCGGTCTACGTGCGGTTTCGAGCCCGACAGTCGGCCATCGGCGGACATGTCGGCGCTGCTCGCTCATGCGGCCGGGCCGGAGAGCGATTTACTGACGAGTAGGCGGCTGCTCGGTATCGACTGCATCTCGGCACGGGCGGACAGGCCAAATTCGGAGGAGAGTGGTGTACATCACACCGACGAAAAGGAAGTCGGCATGAACGAAAGGCAGCGAGATGATCGGAGCAATTATCAGCGCAATCGTCGTCGGCGCGATTATCGGCGTTCTTGCGCGACTCATCATGCCCGGTAGGCAGAACTTGAGCACACTCATGACTGTCTTGCTCGGGATCGCCGGTGCCCTGCTCGGCTCCTGGATCACTTCCGCATTCGGATACAGCAACGCGAACGGCGGGTTCCAGATCATCCCGTTCGTCGTTGGCGTCGTGGTGGCGATCGTGCTGATCGCGGTCTACACCGGCCTTTCGGGCCGACGCGGCACGCCCGTCGGTCACTAGGCAGGGAACCTGAGCTCCGCCGATCGTGTCCCTCGGTCGGCGGAGCCACCTTTGCGTCACGGTCACCTGGCGCGGGACAAGTCCACCCCGGCCCCTGTTTAGTCTCATTGACTGAGTCGGATGTACGAGCGACGGGGACGCGAATGAACTACCGCGCGCTGGCTCGCCGAGAACGCCAGGAATTCGCCGATCTGCTGGACACGCTGAGCCCGCAACAGTGGCAGGCACCGACCTTGTGCGCGGGCTGGACGGTCCGCGACGTCGTGGCCCACACGGTCTCCTATCTCGAGCAGACGCGGCTGGGGCTGACCGCCGCGATGCTCGCCGCCCATGGACAGGTGGACCGGATCAATGAGAACGTGCGCCGCAGCCACGCCGGGCTGGGACCTGACAAGCTGCGGGTTTTGATGCGGGCCGGCATCGATCCCTCGGGTGCGGGTGCGCTGTACGGCTGTCGGGTGGCGCTCATCGAATGCCTGATCCACCAGCAGGACATCCGGCGTCCGCTCGGTCTCCCGCGCACGATGGACCGTCACGCCCTGCTCACGTCGTTGACGTATGCGCGGGTCAGCCCGGTGATCGGTGGAGCCTGGCGCACCCGCGGATTGCGACTGATCGCCACCGACCTCGACTGGACAGCCGGCCGCGGCGCCGAGATCCACGGGCCGGGCGAGGCACTGTTGCTGGCAATGACCGGACGCGTCGACGCGGTCGCAGACGAGCTGCACGGCCCCGGCGTGGCCGACCTCCGCAGTCGATGACACCTGGATGAGGCCTGACCAAGCCCACTTGCCCGCCGATTTCCACCGAGAGGTCGTTGCCGGGCCGGCGGCACGACCCTGCGGTAGAAAGCGACGAGCGCCCCACCACATCCACGACCCTGGCGTAGAAATCGGCACCACACCGGCGAGCGGAGGCGCCTCTCCCATCATCACGGCGCCGTCTCGAATGGTTTTCGATCCGTACTTCGGGGGTGCTTCGTGGTTGCGGTCCACCTACCGTGAGTAACGGGTGGGTTCGACCGACCGATCTTGAAGATGACATGGCCGCCTTGAGACAGTGCTCTCGCGCCGCCGCCGTAAAGCCCCACCTACGCAGGAGTCGCATGCCCGTAATGACCGCCATCGCAGGCACATGCGCGCCGGAATTCGACAACGTGCGACGTGCCTTCGAAACCAACTTCGCCGAGCGCGGCGAGGTCGGGGCCGCTGTCGCGGTCTGGGTCGAGGGCGATCTGGTGGTCAACCTGTGGGGCGGGTCCGCCGACGCCGCTGGAACTACTCCGTGGCGGCAGGACACCCTGGCCAGCGTCTATTCGGGATCCAAAGGGCTTTTGAGCACCTGCATCCATCTGTTGGCCGATCGCGGCGAGATCGACCTGGATGCGCCGGTGGCCCGCTATTGGCCCGAGTTCGGCCAAGCCGGAAAGCAGGACATCACCATCGCGATGGTGTTGGGGCACCGCTCGGGTGTGATCGGCCCGCGCGAACCGATGGACTGGCGCGACGTCACGGACTGGGGCGAGGTGTGCACGCGGATCGCGGCCGCGACGCCGTGGTGGGCGCCGGGCACCGCGCAGGGCTATCACGTCGTGACGTTCGGGTTCATCCTCGGCGAGGTCGTTCGCCGTGTCACCGGCCGCACCATTGGTCAGTATTTGCGCACCGAGATCGCCGAGCCCCTGGGCGCCGACATTCACATCGGGCTTCCCGCCTGGCAGCATCACCGATGCGCCGAGATGGTGAACAAGCCGTCGGTGCGCAGCCTGCTGGTCGACCACGGGGTGAGCCAGGCGCCGGACTCACTCGGTGACCATCCGATGGCCGGCTGGGCGGTGTCGATGGACTTCGTGCCCGACGACGAATTGGGCGTGCAGGCGCTGGACACCTGGCGGTCCGCGGAGTTCCCGAGCACCAACGCGCACGTGTCTGCCCTCGGCATGGCGACGTTCTACAACGCGCTGGCCCAGGAGAAGCTGCTGACCCGCGAACACATGGAGCGGTGCCGAATCTCCCAGGGCGGATTCGACTCCGACGTGGTGCTGGGCCCCCGGGTCGCCGATCACGGCTGGGGTCTGGGCTACATGCTCAACCAGCGTGGTGTGGCCGGGCCGAACACCGGGATCTTCGGCCACGGCGGCTCGGGCGGCTCGTTCGCGTTCGTCGACCTGGAACACCGGATCGGCTACGCGTATGTGATGAACCGTTTCGATGCCACCAAGTGCAATGCCGACCCGCGTACGGTCGCGTTGTCCAACGAGGTGTACTCCGCTCTCGGCGTAATTTGAGTTCTCCACGAGGGCCGGGAAACATCGTTTCCCGTCGGTACGCTGGACGCCATGAACAGCGTTTTGCTGGTACTCATCATCCTGGTCATCGCCGCGATCGCCTTCGTCGTCTACAACTCGTCGAAGGCGAACGGTCGCCGCGCCGCAGAGTCGCTGGCCGACGCCAAGGCTGACGCCCGCCGCCTGATCGAGCGGCTCGGCGGGCAGGTCCTCAACCTCACCGGCTCCGACGATGCGTCCAAGCAGGCGCTGGCCGACGCCTCCGAGCGCTACACCGCGGCGTCCTCACAGATCGATCAGGCCACCACCGCCAAGCAGGCGGCGCTGGCCAAGGAGAGCGCCATCGAGGGGCTCTACTACGTGCGCGCGGCGCGTACCGCCATGGGGATGGATCCCGGCCCCGAGCTGGAGTCGCTGACCGGGCAGCGTGCGGCCGGCGCCGTGACCGAGGACCGCAGGATCAACTTCGAGGGCCGCGAGATCGAGGCCTCCCCATCCCCCTCGGAACGCACCCCCAACTACTACCCCGGTGGCCGGGTCGCCGGACGTCCGGTGCCCGCCGGCTGGTACTCCGAACCGTGGTGGAAGCCTGCCCTGGTCGCCGGGGCCTGGGGTCTGGGCTCGGTGCTGCTGTTCGACGCGATGTTCTCCGGTATGCACGGTGTCGACTACGGCGCACAGGGTTTCGAAAACGGTTACGGTGACGGCTATTCCGACGGTTTGGCCGCGGGCCAGGACGGCGGTGGCGATGGCGGCGGCTTCGACGGCGGCGACGCAGGCGGTGGCGACTGGGGCGGTACCGATGCCAGCGGCTGGGACGGCGGCGGCGACTTCGGTGGTGATTTCGGAGACTTCGGCGGCTTCTGACGCGCTCGTGTGTCGGGCGCGCCGAGCCCACTCACACCTGGCAGTCGGGACACCAGAACAGGTTGCGCGCCTCCAGTTGCGCGGTGCGCACCGTGGCTCCGCATACGCGGCACGCGTCCCCCGCGCGGCGGTAGACGTAGGTGCGGGGCCGACCGGGACCGTAGGACGGGGCACCGTGATCGTGCTCGGGGCGGACGACGACGATCTTGCCCCGCCGCACGCCGACCTTCATCAACTCGACGAGATCGGTCCACAGGTCACTGAATTCGGCCTGCCCCATGTGGGTGCCCGGCCGGTAGGGGTCGATGTGGTGGCGGAACAGCAATTCACTGCGGTACACATTGCCCACCCCGGCGATCACCGACTGGTCCATCAGTAACGCCCCGATTGACCTGCGGGACTTGCTGATTCGCTTCCACGCCAGGGCCGGATCGGCATCCTTGCGCAACGGGTCGGGGCCGAGGCGGGCCACCACGTCGGCGATCTCGGGCTCGGCGATCACCTCACAGACGGTGGGACCGCGGAGATCGGTGCCGTAATCGGTGCCCACGATCCGCATCCGCACCTGGCCGACCGGCAACGCCAGCGGCACAGGCGCTTCCGTGAATGTCCCGTACAGGCCCAGGTGGATGTGCACGACGTGGCCACCGTGGTAGTGGTGGAACAGGTGCTTGCCCCAGGCATCGGCCTGTTTGAACACCTGGCCGTTGACCGCGGCCGCACCGTCGGCGAATCGGCCCTGGGGGCTGGACACCACCACCGGTGCCCGGCCGAACCGCTTCTGGTGCAGCCGGGCCAGCCGGTGCAGGGTGTGCCCTTCGGGCATGGATCAGGCAGGCGCGCCGGGAACCGGCGGAGCCACGTGGTCCTTCTCGTATTCGGCCAGGATGTCGATGCGGCGCTGGTGGCGCTCGGCCTCCGACCACGGCGTGGCCAGGAACGCGTCGACGATGGCCAGCGCCTCCTCCTCGGTGTGCATGCGTCCGCCCAGGCCCATGAGCTGCGCGTTGTTGTGCTCGCGGGCCAGCTTGGCGGTCTCGACACTCCAAGCCAAAGCGCAGCGGGCGCCGGGCACTTTGTTCGCGGCGATCTGCTCACCGTTGCCGGAGCCGCCGAGCACGATGCCCAGGCTGCCCGGATCGGCGACGGTCTTGACCGCCGCGTCGATGCAGAACGCCGGGTAGTCGTCGTCGGCGTCGTAGGCGTACGCACCGCAGTCGATCGGCTCGTGGCCGGTCTTCTTGAGGTGCTCGATGATGGTCTGCTTGAACTCGAATCCGGCGTGGTCGGCACCGATGTAGACGCGCATGCCGGTCATTCTCGCAGACGACCCTGCAGGCCCCGAGCTACCCGATGGTGATGGCGTCCAGGCGTTCCTTGATGAAGGCCGATGACGTCACCGGCTCCAGGCCCGCGACCTTGCCGATGGGCGGCTCCAGCGGCGTGACCAGTGCATCGTGGTTGGCCTCGTAGAAGTAGATCAACGAGACCAGGTCTTCTTCCGGGGCGTGCGGCTGCGGCGGCAGCACACGGTGCCGGCCCGAGGGCCAGCGCCGGCCACTCCAGTACTCCAACAGGTCACCGATGTTGACGGTGAGCGATCCGGGCTCCCACGGCGCGTCTTCCCAGCCCTCCTGCTCGGAGTACACCTGTAGTCCCCCGGCGCCGGGCTCGCGGTCCAGGACCGTCACGGTGCCGAAGTCGGTGTGCGGGCCGATGCGGAACTGCCCCGGCTCCGGCTCCCCCACCACGCTCACCGGCGGATAGTGGTTGATGTTCATGGTCCACGTCGGCCGGTCCGCCAGGGCCACAAAGGGATTGACCGGCAGCCCGAGCGCGTGGGCGAACAGCGCCAGCAGGTCGTCGGAGACCTTCCGCATGGCAGCGGTGTACGCCTCGACCAGCGCTTGCAGTGCGGGCACCTCGGCCGGCCACACGTTGGGCGCGAACCAGATCCGATCCACGTCAGGGTCGCCGGTCGCGGTCTCGGCGCCCAGGCTGTAGCTCTCCTTGAGGTCCGGCGGGGTCTCGGTGCCCTCGGCGTAGCCGTTGGCTTCGGCGCCCGGCCCGATCCAGCCGTGCCCGCCGACCGGCACCGAGTAGCGCCGCTTGACCTCGTCGGGAAGCGCGAAGAACTCCCGGCTGGCCGCGCGAACCTTCGCCGCCAGCCCGACGTCGACACCGTGGCCGGTGACGACGACGAACCCGGCGCGCTGAAGCCCGGCGTCGACCTCGGCGGCAACCGCGTCGGCCTCGGCCCCGCCGGCGTACCACCGGGACATGTCAACCGTGGCTATGGCACTCATTCGCCGATGTCCTCCGCCCACAGATCGGGCCGCTCGGCGATGAATTCCTCCATCATCGCCACGCAGCGCTCATCGTCGAGCAGAGTAACCGCGACCCCGTGCTCGGCCAGCCAGTCATGGCCACCGGTGAAAGTCCGGCTCTCCCCGATCACCAGGGCGCCGATGTTGAACTGACGGACCAGGCCGCTGCAGTACCAACACGGCGAGAGCGTCGTCACCATGATCGTGGACCGGTAACCTCGCTGACGGCCGGCCGCCCGGAACGCGTCGGTCTCGGCGTGGATCGACGGGTCGTCGTTCTGCACGCGACGATTGCGCCCGGCTCCGAGCAGCGTCCCGTCCGAGCTGAACAATGCGGCACCGATGGGAATACCGCCCTCCGCCAATCCTTTTCGCGCCTCCTCGACGGCGACGTCGAGCATCTGTTCCGGGTTCACGCCGACACCCTTTCGGCCTGGATCCGAGTGCGGCACAACACGAGGTAGCACGCACCCGCGATGAGGAATCCGACGAAGAACGTGACGTCACCCAACTGCGGGAGCTCCCGCGCGATGTAGCCGACGAACTTCGCCTGATTGCAGAACAACGTCACCGACACGACCAGGCCGATCAGGAACGACACCAGGCCGGGCCAGTTGGTGTAGGAGCGGTCGTAGAGGAAGTGTGCGACGGGTTGATCCCCGCGCAGGTACTCGTCGGCGAACACGACGCCGAGCCACGGCCCGATCCAGTACGCGATGATCAGCAGGAAGGCCTCGTAGCTTGCCGCGGCATCGGCCAGTGCCCACCACGCGATGAGGAATCCGACGATCCCGAAGAAGGCGGTGGCCAGCGCCCGCGCGATGTGATGCGGCAGCTTGATGCCGATGGTCACGAAAGCCATTGCGCCCGAGTAGATGTTGATCGCATTGGCGGCGACGGCCCCGATCGCGATGGCCAACAGGGTCAGGCTTGCCAGCCACGGGGCCAGCTCTGAGGTGAACGCCGTGGTGGGATTGTCGGAGACCGCCGGGCCGATGGTCACCGAGGCCGCCCCGACCGTCTGTAGCAGCATGCATGACACGAACAGTCCTGCGGCAGCGAAGAACCCCGTGCGCGGTCCGGCCGCCGAGCGCGGAAGGTACCGCGTGTAATCGGCGGCATAAGGCGCCCACCCCGCGACATAGCCGAATGCGGTACCCACCGTCAGCAGGAACCCACCCGTGCCGCCGACACCGCCGGTCACAGCGGGGGCGCCGAGATCAGCTTTCGTCAGGATCACCACCGAGGTGATGGCGAAGATGACCGCGAGCACCGGGAACGCCCACCGCTCGAAGGCCTGAACCAGGTTGTGCCCGAACACCGCCAGCGCGGTCTGCACCACCACGACCAATACCAGTGCCAATACCGGCGCGATGCCGAACAGGGTGGACAGCGCGAAGGCACCGCTGACGCTGTTGGTGGCGAACCATCCGATGCCGGCGGTCACCGTCATCAACAGCGACGGCACGGCATTTCCCTTGAATCCGAACGCCAGCCGGCCCAGCACCATCTGCGGAACGCCGTGCAGCGGCCCGCGCTTGGACAGGAAGTAGTGTGCGAGCGCCCCGAGCCCGGTGCCCAACGCCAGGCCGGCCACCGCCTGCCAGAACGTCATGCCATAGACGGAGACCGCCAGCACGCCAAGGAAGATCGTGGCGAACTCGAGGTTCGGCGACGTCCAGGTCCAGAACAACTGGCTGGGCTTGCCGTGCCGGTCGGCCTCGGCGATGTGCTCGTTGCCGCCCGGCTCGACCGCTGCGATCCGGTCGCGATAGGAACCGTCGGTGCTGGGCTCAGCCGCTGTCATCCGTACACCGTGGCGTGAGCCGCGGTGTTGCGCAACCGGAACGCGGAGATTCGTTGGCGGTCAATCGCGCTCGGCGACGGAAAGCAACTCGCGGGCACTGGTGACGATGTGGTCATCGAGCGCGGAGCGGCGCGCCTCGGGCCCGCCCGTCTTGATGGCATGCAGCAGCGCCCGATGCTCTTCGGGAATCGCCAACGGGCTCTCGTGGCGCCTGGCGAGCCGGTGGATCTGCATCCGGATGCGCGGTTGCACACTGGCCCACAGCTGCATCGCGTGGTCAGACTGAGCGCTTTTGACGATCGTTTCGTGAAACAGCACGTCGAGTTCGTTGAGCAGATCCAGGTCGTCAGCCGCTGCCGCATCGTCCATGAGGGCCACGAACCGCTGCAGCTCGGCCAGCACGGCGGGATCGGCGCTTGCCTTCTCCACTGCGAACTGCTCGATCGACAACCGCACCGGAAGCAAGACCCCCAGCAGTTCGTCGGCGCTCACCGTCGCCACGAATGCCCCGCGGTTGGGGATGTGATGCACCAGGCCTTCACTTTCGAGCTGCCGCAGGGCTTCGCGCACGGGACCGGGGCTGGTGCTCAGGTGCGCGGCCAGCACATCCTGCTTGAGCTGCGCTCCGGGAGCCAGGCCGCCTTTGACTATCTGCTCACGCAGCCAGTCCGCGATCTGATGCCGTCGCGACGCGGGCAACGGGACGACCGCCAGTGGTTCCAGCGCCTCCGTCAACGGTCGTTCTCCTTTACAAGCGGTCGCCAGGGTTGCCCAGTGGCGTCAATCCTAGGCAGCCGTCTGCGCGCGTTCCGGCGCAGACACTGCCATCTTCGACTGTTGCGTAGATTACAGATTATAGATAATCTCTGATTTATCCAAGCGAGGCGCGGCGGTCATCCGGCCTCAACCTGAAAGATCTCCTGAACAAAGGACATTCATGCGTAGAGCCCTCCGCGTCGTGTTCGCCGCCCTTGCCGCAATCACCGCGCTGGTGCTGGCCGGGTGTACGTCGTCGGGTCAGACCGGCACCTCCCAGAGCAGCGTCCTGAACAAGGTGCTGACCTCCAAGAAGATCACTGTCGGGGTCTTCGCGGATGCCCCTCCGTATGGCGTGATGAACAGCTCGGGCGAGTACGAGGGCTTCGACATCGACAAGGCCAGAGCGCTCGCCGACTCACTCGGTGCCAGAGTGGAATTCGTCAGTGCCACCAATGCCAGCCGAATTCCGATGCTGGAGACGGGCAAGGCCGACGTCGTCATCGCCGCGCTGACAAACCTCGACGAACGCGCCCAGGTGGTGGCACTGACGAGGCCATACGCGTCCGAAGGGCAGCTCGTCGTGGTACCCGCCGACAGCCCGATCCGAAGCTACGACGACCTCACGGGCCGCACCGTTGCCTCGACCCGCGGCAGCGTGCCCGCCACCATCTTGGAAGCCGAGTTTCCGCAGGCCAAGCCCAGCCTGTTCGAAGCCGTTGCCGACTCCATCCAAGCCCTGCGCAGCGGAAAGGTCGACGCGCTGATGGAGAGCACGGCGGTGGTCGCCGGCGTCCGCGCGAGCCAGGGTGATGCCGTACGGGTGCTCGATGCTCCCCCACTGGCGCCGTCGTTCGTGTCCTTCGGCATCAAGATGGGCGACCAGCTCTGGCTCAACTACCTGAACAACTTCGTCATGAACTACAACATCAGCAAGGCCGCCTCGGAGTCCTACAACAAGTGGCTCGGCATGGACGTCCCCGCGCTCATCAAGTAAACCGCTGCATCCCAACATTTCTCAGGACGACACATGCAGCTCTATTACGGGGACCTGATCCCCTATCTCATTCCACTGCTCAAAGGCCTCGCGGTCAGCATCGGGGTGAGCCTGGTGGCAGCGATCGCCGGCGGCGCGTTCGGAATCCTGCTCTACACCGGGCGCACCTCCCGAGTGAGTATCTTCCGCGTCGCGTCGTCGGCCTACATCGAGGTCATCCGCAACACCCCGCTGCTCTTGCAGCTCTACCTCGTCTACTTCGCATTGCCGCAGGCCGGTGTGAACCTCGACCCGGTGGCCGCGGGCATCCTCGCGCTCAGCATCAACAATGCGGCGTACATGGCCGAGATCTATCGCGCGGGCTTTCAGTCCGTGCCGGCCGGCCTGCGCGAAGCAGGCGCGGCCCTCGGGCTCAGCCCGCGCGACACCTTCTGGCGAGTGCTGCTGCCACCGGCAATGCGAAATGTCCTGCCGGCCATCACCAATCAGGCCATCCTGCTGTTCCTGGCCTCGTCGATCACGTCGGTCGTATCGCTGCCCGATCTGATGCACGTGATGATGGGAATCACCTCGACCACGTTCCGCACCATCGAGGCGTTCACCGTCGGCGGCCTGCTCTACTTCGCGGTCGCGTTCCTCATCGCGAGCCTGTCGCGAATCGTCGAAACCCGGTTCATCAAATGGAAGGTGGCGTGATGTTCGAAAGACTCGGCACCCAACATCTCTCGCTGATCTGGGAGGGAGCCCTCGTCACTCTCCAGATATGCGCGCTGTCAGTGCTTTTCGGCGGCTTACTCGGAATTGTGATCGGCCTGATGTCCACTGGAACGATCCGCGCCCTGCGGTGGGTGGCCGCGCTCTACGTCGCGGTGATCCGCGGCATCCCGGTGTTGCTGATCATCTTCTTCGTCTACTTCGGCATACCGCTGATGGCCCCGGGCAGCAGCCTCTCGGAGTATTGGGCCGCGGTGATCGCGCTGTCGGTGTTCGCGTCGGCCTACATCGGCGAGCTCGTGCGTGGCAGCATCCAAGCGGTCCCCGGCGGACAGTTCGAGGCCGCCGACGCACTCGGGCTGTCCTACGCGCAACGCATGCGCTGGGTCATCCTTCCGCAGGCCGCCCGGGTGATCGTGCCGCCCGGTGTGGGGTTCCTGGTGGTCCTGATCAAAGACAGCTCGCTGGTCGCAGTCATCGGTCTCATCGACCTCACCCGCGCGGGCAACGTGGTCAGCTCGCTCACCGCCGATCCGATCACCACCTACCTCATCGTCGGCGCCGGCTATTTCGTCATCTGCTACACGCTCTCGTCGCTGGGCCGCCGCTACGAACAACGGCTCGACGTCCACATCAAGGCGCCCGAAGTCGGAGACACCCTCACCCTCACCACAGGAGCGAAGAAGAAATGATCGAGGTCGACGGACTGCGACTGAGCTTCGGCGACACCGAAGTGCTGCACGGCGTTTCGTGCCGGGTGGCCGCGCGCGAAGTGGTGTGCATCATCGGCGCCTCGGGCTCGGGCAAGAGCACGCTGCTGCGCTGCATGAACGGCTTGGAACGGCCGTCGCACGGCACGATCGTGATCAACGGACACACGCTGGGACCCCAGGAGAAGACCGCCGATCTGGCCGTGGTGCGCCGCGACGTCGGCATGGTGTTCCAGCATTTCAACCTGTTCCCGCACATGACCGTCACCGAGAACATCGCGCTGGCGCCGCGACGGGTACTGGGGCGCACCAAGAGCGAGGCCGAGGAACGGGCCCGCACCCTGCTGGGTCGAGTGGGGCTGGCAGACAAGGCCGGCGTCTATCCCGATTCGCTGTCGGGTGGCCAGAAACAACGCGTGGCCATCGCGCGTGCACTGGCGATGGATCCGACGATCATGCTGTTCGACGAGCCCACCTCGGCGCTGGACCCCGAGATCGTCGGCGAGGTGCTGGCCGTGATGAAAGACCTCGCCGCCGAGGGCATGACGATGGTAGTGGTAACCCACGAGATGGGCTTCGCCCGCGAGGTGTCCGACCGGGTGATCTACATGGACAAGGGCACCATCGTCGAAACGTCCAGCCCGACATCGATGTTCACCTCACCGCAGGAGACCCGCACGCGGGAGTTCCTGAGCAAGGTGCTCTGAGATGCCGGCGCTGGACTACTTGCTGACGGGCGCAGATATCGTCGACGGCACCGGGACACCTGCACGACGAGCCGATGTCGGTCTACGCGGGAACCGCATCGCATTCGTCGGGTTGTCGACCGACGTCCGAGCAGTCACCACGCTCGACTGCACCGGCATGATCATCACCCCCGGGCTGATCGATCCGCACAGCCACAGCGACTGGTCGGTGCTGGGCAATCCCGACGCCTTCAGCACGATCCACCAAGGCGTCACGACCGAGGTGGTCGGCAACTGTGGCCTCACCTATGCCCCGATCGGCGACGAGGATGCCGACACGACCGCGGGCGCGCTGCGCGCCATGGGCTACGACGGTCCGGTCGACTGGCGCAGCTTCGGCGATCTCGTGCAGCGGGTCCACTCCGGTCCGACAGCGCAGAACCTCATGTGGTTCGTCGGGCACACCGCGATTCGCAGCGCCGCGCGGGCAGCCCCCGACCAACCGCGCACGCAGATCCGTCTGCTCGAGGAGGCGATGGAGGCCGGCGCGATCGGTTTCTCGAGCGGACTGGAGTACGGCTCAGGGCGTTTCGCCGCCACCGAGGAACTCGTGGCACTCGCCAAGGCCGCAGGCCGGCGTGACGGCATGTACGCCAGCCACATCCGAAATCGCGACGCCGATCTCGACTCCGCCGTCGACGAGTTCTTCGCCGTCGTCGACGAAGGGGAGGTGCGGGCACAGCTGTCGCACCTGAACGTGCGTCATGGCACCGGCGCCGAGTCCGGCGCCTGGGAGCGCGCGGCCGAGCGCGTTGTCACCGAACGGCAGCGCGGAACCGATGTGCTGGCCGATATGACCCCCTACCCGCACGGTATCGGCATGGCCACCGGGTTGCTGCCCGCATGGTTGGCGGGGCGTCCCGGCGCCGAGGCCGCCGAACTGCTCAAGGATCGGGAAGTTCGACAGCAAGTGCGCCGGGACAGCGACAGGTACTGGCGGTTCGTCCACCGCGGCCAGTGGCACCGCGTGCGACTCGGTGTCAGCCCGACCCACCCCGACTGGGAAGGACTGTCCTTCACCGAGATCGCCGAGAGACACGGCGCCGACGAGTGGGAGTGCCTGTTCGACATCCTCACTGCGGCAGGCGCCGACATGGGCAGCGTGCAGCTGATCGGCGAATTGTTCACCGCGGGCCACCTCGCCGAGGCGATCGCGCACGACCATTTCCTGCTCGGGGTCGACGCCTTCAGCACGTGCCGGCACGGCGCTCTGGACGGCAGCACCCGCAATCCGTTGTTCTACCACGGGCATACGCACTACCTGGCTCACCACGTTCCGGCGGGCACCCTGTCGCTGGAGACCGCCATCCACAAGATGACCGGCATGGTCGCCGGACACTTCGGCATGCGCGACCGGGGTGAACTGCGCGCCGGCGCGTTCGCCGATGTCGTCGTGTTCGACCCCGCGATCATCGACCGCACCGACACCTGGACGCTGCCACGCCGGTACGCCGACGCGGCCCGCCATGTCTGGGTGAACGGCGTGCCCGTCGTCACCGACGCCGCCCACACGGGCCACAGGCCCGGACGCATGCTCACCCACCGGCCGTGACCACACGGCCACATCATCCCGAGGAGCTCCAAAACACATGAAAATCACCGGCATTCAGACGTGCGGGCTGCGCGGCGCCACCCCGGAAGGGGGCTGGTCCAACGAACTGCACCCCGACGACGTCGTGCACACCCTGGTCGCCGTCCACACCGACAGCGGCCAGGTCGGCATCGGCAGCGCCTTCACGACCGAAGGTTTGGTCGCCGCCGCCGTGGATCTGCTTGCGCCGCAACTTATCGGACAAAGTGCATTGGAGGCCGAACGGCTGACCGAGACGCTGCACCAGAGCGCGTTCTGGATGGGCCGCGGCGGCTCCCTCACCCATGCCACCAGTGCCATCGACATCGCGCTGTGGGACCTGGCCGGCCAGGCGCTCGGTCAACCGGTAGGTCGGCTGCTCGGGGGCCGTTACCGGGAGCGGGTGCGGCCCTATGCCTCGGTGCTCATGGACGAGGCACCGGTGATGACCGAAAACCTGGCGCAGCTGGCGAATCAGGGCTTCACGGCGTTCAAGATCGGCTGGTGGAAGTTCGGCCGCGTGGACAGCGAGACCGACGAGCGGACCGTCGCCGCGGCCCGCGAAGCCGTCGGCGACCACGTGCTGGCCGTCGACGCCGGTGGTTCTGAGGCGTTCTTCCCTGGCGGGCTGTCGTGGGCCAAGCGCACGGCCGACATGCTGGCCGATTACGGCGTTGCATGGTTCGAGGAGGCGTTGGCACCCGACGACGTCCACGGTTTCGTCGAGTTGAGGCGGCATTCCAAGGTGCCCATCAGTGGCGGTGAGGTCCTGACCCGTAGGCAGACATTCTTGCCTTTTCTCGATGCGGGGGCCTTCGACATCGTGCAGCCCGACACCACCAAGGGAGGCGGCCTGAGCGAGTCACGCCGCATCGGCTGGGTTGCGCAGGATCGTGGGGTGCGACTGATCCCGCACGGCTGGAACACCGCGATCGGGTTGGCCGCCGATCTGCATCTGGCATCGGCGTTAGCGGCAACCGATTTCGTCGAGTACAAGACCGGATCTGCCTACATCGACGAACTCGTCAGCGGCGGATGGGATCTCGACAGCGACGGCATGCTCGCGGTGCCGGACGGGCCGGGGCTCGGCGTCACCCTGGACCGAACGGCGCTGGAGCGCTACGGCACCCGCCCGACGTTCGCCGACGCCCGATGAGCGACGTGTTCGAGCACCGCGTGATCCCGCTGGCGACCGTGCGCGATCCGATTCACATCGATGCGATCGGCGACGGACTCGTCGACGGTGGCCTGCCTGTGGTCGAGGTGGCATTGCGCGGTGAGCACGGTCTGGCCGCGATTCGCCGGCTCGTCGCGCGGGGTGATCTCCTGGTTGGCGCCGGCACGGTCCGCTCGGTGGAGCAAGCGCGCGCCGCGATCGACGCGGGCGCACAGTTCGTGGTGTCACCCGGGCTGGATCCAGAGGTGGTGCGATGCGTCGGGCAGGCCGGGCTGGCGGTCATTCCAGGCGTCCTGACGCCGACCGAGGTAGACACCGCGGCCCGGCTCGGACTTCACCGGGTCAAGTTGTTTCCGGCCGCCGCAGTCGACACGTCTTGCCTGTTGTCGGCGTACACGGCGGTGTTTCCGGAGATGCTTTTCATGCCGTCGGCCGGCGTCACCGCCGCGAGCATGGCTGAGTTCCTCACTCAGCAGGCGGTTTTCGCCGTCAGCGGCAGCTGGATCACCGCCCGGGCCGACGCCGGCGCAGCCGCGGTGGCCGATGCGGCCCGCGAAGCCATCGCCGTCGCCGCGCAGGTGCCGCTATGAGCCCGACCTTTGACGTCGTCACCCTCGGGGAAAGCCTCGGCCTGCTCACGGCGCCGCAGGCGGGGCGCCTGCACCACAACCCGACGCTGCGGCTGGGATTCGGCGGTGCCGAGAGCAATGTGGCCATCGGGGTGGCCCGGCTCGGCGGCACGGCGGCCTGGATCGGCCGACTCGGCGCCGACAGTCTCGGCGAGTTGATCCTGCGTGAACTGCGGGCCGAAGGTGTGCACCCCTACCCGGCGCACGACCTCGACACCGCGACGGCGCTCATGATCAAAGAACGTCCGCACCCCGGCGCGGCCCGCGTGAGCTATTACCGCCGCGGACACGCCGGCAGCCGGCTGCGACCGGCCGATGTCCCGATCGCTGTCGTCACTGACACGAAAATCCTTCATGTCACCGGCATTTCGGCGGCATTGGGCGACTCCGCCCGATCCGCGGCCCACGCGGCGATCGACGCCGCTACATCGGCGGGCGCATCGGTGTCGTTCGACGTCAACCACCGCACCGCCCTGTGGAGTGACCAGAGGGCGGCAGCGGCGGCCTATCTCGAGCTCGCCCAGCGGGCTGACATCGTATTCGCCGGAGAAGCGGAGGCTCAGCTGCTCACCGGAGCCGAGACACCCGGACGGCAACTCGACGCTCTGCTGAGCCTTGGCATCGATTGTGCGGTGGTCAAACGCGGCGCCGAGGGGGCAATGGCTGCCACTGCGGAGGACCGGTGTGCGGGTCCGGCCGTCGCGGTCCCGGTGATCGACACCGTCGGCGCCGGGGACGCCTTCGTCGCGGGCTGGCTGGCCGATCTCGCCCGCGGCGCGACGTTGCGCCAGTGCCTGGACACTGCGCTGGCGTGCGGGGCGTTCGCGTGCACCGGCGACGGAGACTGGGAGTCGGCTCCGAGCCGCGACGACCTGCGGTGGCTACGTCACGGCGCGGCTGATCCGGTTTCGCGCTAGTCGAACTGCGGCGGCTCGCTGCGGGACCGCTTGAGCTCCCAGAAGTGCGGGTACGACGCGAACGTCACCGAGGCGTCCCAGAGCTTGCCGGCCTCTTCGCCGCGCGGGATCTTCGAGAGCACCGGACCGAAGAAGGCGACACCGTTGACGTGAATGGTCGGGGTGCCGACGTCGTCGCCGACGGCGTCCATACCGGCGTGGTGACTCTTGCGCAGTTCTTCGTCGTACTTGTCGGTGGTGGCCGCCTCGGCGAGCTCGGCGGGCAGCCCGACCTCGTCGAGCGACTGCGCGATGACCTGGTCGAGGTCCTTGTTGTCCTGGTTGTGGATCCGGAAGCCCATCGCGGTGTACAGCGGGCCGAGGATCTCCGGGCCCTTGAGCTGTTCGGCGGCGATCGCGACGCGGACCGGGCCCCACGCCTTCGTCATCAGTTCCTGGTAGTTCTCGGGCAGGTCGCGGCCTTCGTTGAGCACCGCGAGGCTCATGACGTGGAACTGCACGTCGATGTCGCGCACCTTCTCGACTTCGAGGATCCATCGGGAGGTGATCCAGCACCACGGGCACAGCGGGTCGAACCAGAATCCGGCCGTGTCTTTTCGATCTGTGGCCTTCTGATCTACGGGGGCCATCTACGCGTCCTCTCGATGTGGTTCAGGGCACAACTGCATCCAACACAACTCTGCACCCGCGTTGAGATGTTCCCGACTCGAGTAACTATCCCGGCGGCAATTGCGACAACCTTGATGGTGGCCGGCATGTCGACATGCATGCTGAAGTCACGACAGCAGCACAGGAAACGCATAGTGGGCGAATCTTTATCGAAACGTGTTGCCCCTGTGACCCTGGTAAACCACTGTTGCCAAAGTGAGCAGAGCGATCTAAAGGGTTCTGCGTGATAGCTGAGGAGCTCAATATGGCCGCTCGTGCCTTCCTGGCGACGGCTGGTGCCGTCGCCGCCGCCCTGATGTTCGCAGTCCCTGCCCAAGCCGACCCGGTGCCCAACCCGGCCGATCCGACCGACAGCTCGTTCCTGAACGCGCTGAACGATGCCGGTGTGGGCTACGGCGACCCCAACACCGCGGTCCAGATGGGCCAGGACGTCTGTCCGATGCTCGTCGAGCCCGGTAAGGACTTCGCGTCGGTGGCCTCCCAGATGCGCGGCGACGGGGGCATGTCCCCACAGATGGCGTCGTTCTTCACCGGCATCGCGATCCAGATGTACTGCCCGCAGATGATGTCGTCGATCAGCGACGGTTCGATCCTGAACAACCTGGGTGCGCTGAACGGACTCGCCGGGATCGCCGGCTTCCCCCAGTAGCCCGGGTCCTGCTGACGTCCAGCCACTAAGTTGGACGGGTGGCACTTCCCAACCTCACTCGCGACCAGGCCGTCGAGCGCGCTGCTCTGGTCACCGTCGACAACTACCGCGTCATCCTCGACCTCACCGACGGCAACGGCAAGCCGGGCGACCGCACGTTCCGGTCGACCACCACTGTGACGTTCGACGCACTCGCCGGAGCCGATACCTTCATCGATCTGGCGGCCGACACCGTCCACAGCGCGACGCTCAACGGCAACGCCCTGGATGTGTCCGGTTACGACGAATCCACCGGCATCGCCCTGAACGGCCTGGCCGAGCACAACGTCCTGGTGGTCGATGCGGACTGCCTGTACTCGAACACCGGTGAGGGCCTGCACCGCTTCGTCGACCCCGTCGACAACGAGGTCTACCTGTACTCACAGTTCGAGACCGCCGACGCCAAGCGCATGTTCGCCTGCTTCGACCAGCCCGACCTGAAGGCCACGTTCGACGTGCAGGTCACCGCGCCCTCGCATTGGCAGGTGATCTCCAACGGGGCCACCACCGCCACCGAACCCGGCGCCACCGCGACGGTGCACACCTTCGCCACCACCCCGAAGATGAGCACCTACCTGGCGGCGCTGATCGCCGGACCGTACGCGGTGTGGCGCGACACCTACTCCGACTCCCACGGCGAGATCCCCCTGGGAATCTTCTGCCGTGCCTCGCTGGCCGAGTTCATGGATGCCGAGCGGCTGTTCACCGAGACCAAGCAGGGTTTCGGCTTCTACCACAACAACTTCGGCGTGCCCTACGCCTTCGGCAAGTACGACCAGCTGTTCGTGCCCGAGTTCAACGCGGGCGCCATGGAGAACGCGGGCGCGGTCACGTTCCTGGAGGACTACGTGTTCCGGTCCAAGGTGACCCGCGCCTCCTACGAACGCCGCGCCGAGACCGTGCTGCACGAGATGGCGCACATGTGGTTCGGCGATCTGGTGACCATGGCCTGGTGGGACGACCTGTGGCTGAACGAGTCCTTCGCGACGTTCGCATCGGTGCTGTGCCAGGCCGAGGCCACCGAATACGACACGGCGTGGACCACTTTCGCCAACGTGGAGAAGTCCTGGGCCTACCGGCAGGATCAGCTGCCCTCGACGCATCCGGTCGCCGCCGACATCCCGGACCTGGCCGCTGTCGAGGTCAACTTCGACGGCATCACCTACGCCAAGGGCGCCTCGGTGCTCAAGCAACTGGTGGCCTACGTCGGACTCGAGGAGTTCCTGTCCGGCCTGCGCGACTACTTCCGCGACCACGCCTTCGCGAACGCTACATTCGGCGATCTGCTGGGCGCCCTGGAGAAGTCCTCGGGACGTGACCTGTCCGGTTGGGGCCAACAATGGCTCAAGACAACGGGTTTGAACACATTACGGGCCGACTTCGACGTCGACGGCTCAGGTGCGTTCGCCCGATTCGCCATCGCCCAGTCGGGTGCGGCACCCGGCGCCGGGGAAACCCGCGTGCACCGGCTTGCCGTGGGCATCTACGACGACGACCCTGCCGGCTCGGGCAAGCTGGTCAGGGTGCACCGCGAGGAGCTCGACGTCGAGGGACCGATCACGGAAGTCCCTGCGCTGGTGGGAATCCCGCGCGGCAAGCTGATCCTGGTCAACGACGACGACCTGACCTACTGCTCGCTGCGCCTTGACCCGGCCTCGCTGTCGACCGTGCTGTCCCGGATCGCCGATATCGCCGACCCGCTCCCCCGCACACTGGCCTGGTCGGCGGCCTGGGAGATGACCCGCGAGGCCGAGATGAAGGCTCGTGACTTCGTTGCCCTGGTGATGAGCGGAGTGCACGCCGAGACCGAGGTCGGTGTCGCACAGCGGCTGCTGATGCAGGCGCAGACCGCGCTGAGCTCCTACGCCGACCCCGCCTGGGCCTCCGAGATCGGCTGGCCGGCGTTCGGCGACGCACTGCTCGATCTGGCCGGGAAGTCCGCGCCCGGTTCCGATCACCAACTCGCCTTCGTCAACGCGCTGTGCAATTCGGTGCTGGCGCCGAATCACGTCGCCGTGCTGTCGACGCTGCTCGACAACGAACCCGCCGCGGCGAACCTGCCCGGCCTGGTGGTCGACACCGACCTGCGCTGGCGGATCGTCACGGCGCTGGCCCGCAACGGCGACATCGATGCCGATGGTCCCGAGACGCCGCTCATCGACGCCGAGGCCGAGAACGATCCGACCGCCGCGGGCAAGCGTCACGCCGCGGCGGCCTCGGCCGCCCGTCCGCAGGATGAGGTCAAGTCCGCGGCGTGGGAGCAGGTCATCGAGGACGACACGCTCGCCAACATCACCACCCGCGCGATCGTCGGCGGATTCGTGCAACCCGGCCAGTCTGAGTTGCTGGCACCGTTCACCACCCGCTACTTCGCGGCGATCTCGGGGGTGTGGCAGCGCCGGTCCAGCGAGGTCGCGCAGACCGTGGTGATCGGGCTGTATCCGTCGTGGGATGTCAGCCAGAACGGGCTCGACGCGGCGGACGCGTTCCTGTCCGATCCCGAGGTGCCGCCGGCGTTGCGCCGCCTGGTGGTCGAGGGCCGCGCCGGCGTGGAGCGCTCCCTGCGCGCCCGCGCCTTCGACGTGAGCTGATCGGTCAACGCGAGCGACCGCGGAGGTATGGCGACACGCCGTGATCGCCGTGTCTACGCGGTCGCTCGCCCGGCTCATACGCTGTGCCGATGGCGGTCAGTCGAACCCGCGCGGCACGGGCTGCCCGCAAACGCAAGCGCCGGATGGACCTCGTCGTCCACGACCTCACCGACGATCAGTGGGACGCCATCAAGTCCGCGTGGGGCGGGTGCGCGTACTGCGGCACCGCCGCAGGCCCGTTCCAGAAGGACTGCGTCATGGCGATCTCGCGCGGCGGTCGTTACACAGTCGACAACGTCGTGCCTGCCTGCGCGTCGTGCAACGCCAGCAAGTGCAACTTCGAGGTCAGCACCTGGATGCGGCGCAAACGGCTCGATGAGCGCGCGTTCTTGACGCGCTATGTGGAGATCCGCAACAGCCTGACCGGTTGAACCGGCGTCAAATGCAGCGAGCGTGTGTGATCGTCAGCTGACGATCACACACGCTCGCGGTGCGTAAGTAGAAACGATCAGGCGGGAGAAACGCCGGCCGACAGCACGCGCACGGCGCTGATCAGACCGTCGATCAAGTTGCCTTCCTTGAAGGAGGCGGCAGCCGCCGAGACACCCAGCGGGGCGGCCTCTTCGATGCCACGGCCCTTGACGTCGGCGCCGTAGACCACCTCGATGGCGTGCTGGTCGGGTGAGACCGCGAGCAGCACCGCATTGTCCGGAGTGGGCACCTTGGCCAGGATGTCCCGGGCCGTGGCGGCGGTGTCCGCGCCCAGATCGCCGATGTAGATCGCGAACCGGGCCTTGGCCGCCCGCGAGCCGTACTTCAGGGCGTCGTCGAGCACGACGAGGTCCATCGTCGGGAACGGGTAGTGCGCCGACAGCTCACCGGGCTCGGTGACCCCGGAGATCCGACCGCTGTAGGTCAGGGCATAGCCGTAGGGCAGGTCGAGTTCCCGGGTCGCGGTCGCGAGCTCGGATGTTTGGCTACCACTTGCCACTTGCGCCGCCTCCGATCGTCACACCGTGTGAATGCCCGCCGTGCCCGTGATCCTGCGGCTCCTCGGCAGCCCAGAGGATGGGCTCGTGGGTCCACGGATCGGACATCTTGTAGGTGGCCGGGTGCGGTCCCTTGCGGGTCAGGTAGATCAACGCCAGGACCACGAACAACAACAGCGGAACCCCTCCGAGGAGGGAATGGGTAAGTGCTGTGCTCACGCGCAAACCGTATCAGCCGCAACACGACGACGCGCCGAGAGTGCCCGGCAACGAGGCGTCACGCCGCACCCTCTCCGAGATAGCGCACCCAGGCCGGGTCGAGTTCCTTGATGGTCGACAACAGCCTCCAGTGCTGACCCTTCGGCGGCATCGGAACGCACCGCAGTGACCAGCCCAGTTCGGCGAGCAGACGGTCGGCCTTGCGGTGATTGCACGGCGCGCATGCCGCCACACAGTTCTCCCACGAATGCTCGCCGCCGCGACTCCGCGGGATGACGTGATCGACGGTGTCGGCCCGCCCGCCGCAGTACGCGCAGCGGAAGCGGTCCCGGTGCATGAGCGCGGCCCGGGTCATCGGGACGCGGGCCCGGTAGGGCACCCGCACGAAGGTGCGCAGCCGGATCACCGAGGGCACCACGATGGTGCGGGTGGCCGAGTGGATGACCGGTCCCGACGGGTCGTCGTGCACGACGTCGGCCTTGCCGCACATCACCATGATCACCGCGCGCCGCAGCGGTAGCGCCGTCAGCGGTTCGTAGGTGGAGTTGAGCAGCAGAACCCGGCGACGGCCCCACAGTGACGCGTCGGGGGCCGTCGTCGGCAGTGCCTCGACGCTGTGCAGGGGGCGATTTGGCACATGGGGTCCCGAGGGGCCGGGTATGTGGCCGGTCCGTCGCATATGGCTTTTTTTGCTGTGCGCCATGGAGCCTCCGAGGAGACAGTCCACCACGGATCCAGGAGATACGCACGAAAATTCTTTGTGTGTTCGCAGGTCAGTCCAATGAACACCAGGTGACCACGGTGCCGTGACCGGCTCGGACGCGCCCTCAGGCCACAATGGACCACAATGAACCACGTGACGCAGGTGCAGCGATCTTTCTACGACGAAGTCGGCGGGCACGAGACGTTCGCAGCGATCGTGTCTCGGTTCTACCAGCTGGTGCGCGAGGACGAGATCCTGCTGCCGTTGTATCCCGAGGACGACATCGACGGCGCCGAGGAGCGGCTGCGGATGTTCCTCGAGCAGTACTGGGGTGGACCGCGGACGTACTCCGACCAGCGTGGCCACCCCCGGTTGCGGATGCGGCATGCGCCGTTCCGCATCGGGTACCTCGAACGTGACGCCTGGTTGCGCTGCATGCACACCGCGGTGGCTTCGATCGACTCCGCGACGCTGGACGAGCCGCACCGGCAGGCGTTGCTGGATTATCTGAACATGGCCGCGGATTCGATGGTCAACTCGGCGTTCTGACATGCGCCGGTGGTGGGCAGACGCGGTTTTCTACCAGGTCTATCCCCGCTCATTCGCCGACAGCAACGGCGATGGGGTCGGCGATCTCGACGGCGTGAGCGCGAGGCTGGATTATCTGGCGGCGCTCGGCGTCGACGCCCTGTGGCTCAACCCGGTGATGGTGTCGCCGATGGCCGACCATGGCTACGACGTCGCCGACCCGCGCGATGTCGACCCGCTGTTCGGCGGCATCGCCGCCCTGGACCGTCTGCTCGACGCCGCGCACGCCCGCGGGATCCGGGTCACCATGGACCTGGTGCCCAACCACACGAGCTCGGCGCACCCGTGGTTCGTCGAGGCGCTGGCCGACCCCGGCCGGCGCGACCGCTACATCTTCCGTGACGGCCGCGGCGCAGCGGGCGACACACCGCCCAACAACTGGGTGTCGGTGTTCGGCGGCCCGGCATGGACCCGTGTCATCGAACGCGACGGCTCCCCGGGCCAGTGGTATCTGCACCTGTTCGACCCCGCGCAACCCGACCTGAACTGGACCCACCCCGCGGTGTTCGAGGATCTGGAGAAGACGCTGCGGTTCTGGCTCGACCGAGGGATCGACGGCTTCCGCATCGACGTGGCGCACGGCATGGCCAAGCCCTCCGAACTCCCCGACATGGCGGTCACCGATACCGCGCTGCTGCGCAACAGCGAAGACGACCCGCGGTTCGACAACGACAGCGTGCACGACATCCACCGCTTCATCCGCAGGGTGTTCGACGACTATCCCGACGCGGTGGCCGTCGGAGAGGTGTGGGTGCACGGCAATGAGCGCTTCGCGAAGTACCTCCGTCCCGACGAGCTGCACCTGGGCTTCAATTTCCGTTTGGTACAAGCCGATTTCGATGCCCGCGACATCCACGATGCGATCGACAACGCGATCGTCGCGGCCAATCTCGCCGGGGCGACTCCGACGTGGACGCTGTCCAACCACGACGTGGAGCGAGAGGTCACCCGCTACGGCGACGGTGTTCGGGGGCTGGCGCGAGCACGCGCGATGGCCCTGGTGATGCTGGCTCTGCCGGGCGCGGTATTCGTCTACAACGGCGAGGAGCTCGGCCTGCCCAACGTCGATCTGCCCGATGCGGTGCTCCAGGATCCGGTCTGGGAGCGTTCCGGTCACACCGAACGCGGGCGTGACGGTTGCCGCGTGCCGATGCCGTGGTCAGGCGATACGCCGCCGTTCGGGTTCTCGTCGAACTCCGATACGTGGCTGCCGATGCCCGCGCAGTGGGCATCGCTGACAGTGCAGCGCCAGCAGAGCGACCCGTCCTCGACCTTGGAGTTCTACCGGCGGGCCATCCAATTACGCTCTGGCCGTGCTGAATTCGCCGGCAGCCGGGTCGAGCTGACGACATCCGACGACATCCTGACGATGCGGTGCGACGGTGGCCTGACGTGTGTGCTCAACACTGGCACCGGTCCGGCGCCGTTACCGCCCGGCGAGATCCTGCTGACCAGCGGCGAGCTGATCGGGGGCCGACTGCCGGCCGACGGCGCTGCCTGGCTGGTCTAGTTCTGGGGCGTCCGCGCGGCCCGCAAAGCGTCGTCCAAGGTTGTCATCAGCCGGGCTACCCGGCTGGTACCGGTCGGTGCGGGCGGGTAGCGGCAGAGCACATCGATCAAGGCCGGTGTGGCACGTTGCCGGGCGCGATGCAGCGTCATGTTCCCGGCCTCGGGATCGCCGCTGTTGATCTCGGCAATACGGGCCGCGTTCGCCGCGGCCCGAAGGATGTGGCCGACCTGATGAGCTTTCGCGATCGGATGCAGATACGCCGCCGAGGCGGCGTCCCCGGCTGCCTGCGCAGCCAGACGCGCGGCTTCGGTATCGGCGTCTTTCGCTGCCCGGTGGGCGTCCAGCGAGGCGACCCGTTGTGCCTGGGTCCTGGGCCCGCCGTCGACGAACAGCCAAGCGGCGGTGATGGCTGCTCGCGGTCGAGGGTCATCGGGATGCACATCCTCGAATACGCCGAGCACCTCGTCAGCCGTCTGCGTCACATATCGAGCGACGGCTCGCAACTCGTCCGTGGTCAGCTCGAAGTCGCCCGATGTCACGCTGTGCGGCCGATTCTCAGGCGACGATCAGCGCGGCACTGTCGCGGCGGCGGTACACCGAGCCGAAGCGGGCGTCGATGCGCAACCACGACGGGTGGGCGCGGACCCGGACGATCTCCTGCTCGCTGACCTCGTTGCCGGTCGGCGGCAGAAATCCCATGGCTGTCAACGCGAAGACGCACCGCATCGGGACGCCGACGCTGTCATCACCTGCGCTGACCGCGATCACCTCCTGGTCCAGCAGCGAGGCCGGCGGCCCGTGCGCACTGCTGTGCTCGCGGGCCAGGGCACCGCCCTGCTGGGCCAGGTCGAGCATCACCCGCGCAGGGATGTCATCGAGGTGGACGAATCCGTCCTCCGGCGGCAGGCCACCGCGCCAGGCCGAGTCCATCGGAAAGCCAGGGTCGACGTATCCGTCTGTGGCAGTGGACAATCCGGTGACCAGTGCATCTGCTCCCGCACACAGGTCGGAGGGTCGGATCCGTCCGGTCACCACCCGGCCGGCCAGCACCTCCAACCCGGTCGCCACCCAGGCCACAAAGGCACCCATCCCCCGGTCGCTGCGCTCCTGCCCGCCGGTCCGGTCCCGCAGCCGCACCACCGCGGCATCGTCCAGCCGCAGTGCACGTTCGACGAACGTCGCGAGATCCGCACGGTCGCGTGGATCGTCGATCCACAGGCCGCGCTCCGGGGCGGTCATCGCAGATGGCTCTCCAGATAGCCGCGCTGCTCGGCCGTCAGACGTTCCAGTCGTTGCTCGGCGATGTGTACCGCGGCCAGTTGAGTCTCACCGATCACCGACGGCTTGGAATCGGCGGCGGCGTTGACCGAGCGCACCTCGTAACCGATGGTGAAGTCGACGGCGCGCACCCGCTTGGACCACATGGTCACCTGAAGCGGTGAGTCCACGAGCCGCAGCTGTCCCTTGTAGGCGATGTTGACATCGGCGATCAGCAGGCCGACGGTCTCGATCGTCGCGCCGAAAGGCTCACGCAGAAAAGGTATCCGGGCCTCTTCCAGAAGAGTCACCATGGTGGCGTGATTGATGTGCTGGTACATGTCGATGTCGGACCAGCGCACGTGCACCGGCGTTGTAAAACTCACGCAGTTGTTCCCGTTCCACTCGTTCGTGTCATGCTGCGGATCTGCCGCGCCGCCACAGACAGCGTTGCCAGGTCCTGTTCACCATCTTGGTGTATCTCGGTGAGCGTGCGCCGGGCGCGGGTCACCCGCGAGCTGTTGGTCAGCTCCCACTCGGCGATCTTCTCCTCACCGGTCTCATCGGGTTCGCCGACGGCGAGCACGTCGAAGCACAGGGCACGAAGCGAACCGTAGATATCGTCACGAATCGCCAACCGCGCCAAGGAATGCCAACGGTCGTCGCGACCCAGCCGCGACACCGCGGTGAGCAGCCCGTCCGCACCGAGGCGGTCCATCAACGCAAAGTAGGTGTCGGCCACCTCGGCGGGCTCGCGGTCGATGATGTCGGAAATGTCGATCACGTCGAGCAGGCTGTACTGGTACAGCCCGGTGGCCACGGCATACGCCAAGTCATCGGACACTCCGTGCGCGCGGAACTCCCCCGCTTCCTTCTCGACGATCGCCTTGTCGTCACCACGCAGCCACTGCGGCATGTGTGGGCGCAGGGCCGAAACCTTCGCGGCGAACCGGTTGATCTCGGCGCCGACGGCCAGCGGTTGCGGCCGGTAGTTCAGCAGCCAGCGCCCGGCCCGGTCGACCAGCCGGCGCAGATCCAGCGTCATCCGGTCGGTCACGAACACCGGCACCCCGTCATCGCCGGCGGCCCGAATCTCGCGCCATACCTTCCCGATCCCGAAGATGGCGTCGGTGGCGACGTAGCTGCGCACGGCATCGACGGGGCCGACCCCGACATCCTCGGTGATGCGGTAGGCGTAGCTGATCCCGCTGGTGTCGACGAGATCGTTGATCAGCATGGTGGTGACGATCTCCCGGCGCAGTTGGTGCGACCGGATCTCGCCGGTGAACTGCTCCCTCAGCTTCTCCGGGAAGTATCGCGGCAGCCGGGACGCGAACACTTCCTGATCGGGTAGGTCGCTGGCCAGGACGTCGTCTTTGAGGTTGAGCTTGACGTGGGCCATCAGAGTCGCCAATTCCGGTGAGGTCAAGCCGATTCCGGCATCGGCGCGGCGCCGGATCTCTTTCTCGGAGGGCAACGCTTCCAGCTGGCGGTTCAGCCCGCGGTTGGCCGCGAACTCCTTGATCATCCGGGCGTGCACCGAGAGCATGCTCGCGGCGTTGGCCCGGCTGGTCCCCATCAGGTCGTTCTGATCCTTGTTGTCGGTCAGCACCAGGGCGCCGACCTCGTCGGTCATCGACAACAACAAGTCGGTTCGTTCGGACGGACTGACCTTGCCCGCGGTGACCAGTGAGTCGATCAGGATCTTGATGTTCACTTCGTGGTCGGAACAGTCGACGCCCGCGGAATTGTCCAGCGCATCGGTGTTGATCCGGCCGCCGGCCAGGTCGAATTCGATGCGCCCCAGTGAGGTCACACCGAGATTGCCGCCTTCGCCGATGACCTTGGCCCGCACCTCGTTTCCGCACACCCGGATCTGGTCGTTGGCGCGATCGCCGACATCGGCCTCGGTCTCGGCCTTGACGTAGGTGCCGATGCCGCCGTTCCACAGCAGGTCGACCGGAGCCTTGAGGATGGCCTTCATCAGGGCAGGCGGGGTGAGTTCCTCGGTGTCGCCGTCGATCCCGAGAGCGGCCCGCGCCTGCGGGCTGATCGGAATGGACTTCTGCTGACGGCTGAAGACGCCGCCGCCCTCGCTGATCAGCGAGGTGTCGTAGTCCTCCCAGCTGGACCGGGGCAGCTCGAACAGTCGTTGCCGTTCCACCCACGACCGGGCGGCATCCGGATTGGGGTCGACGAAGATGTGCCGGTGGTCGAAGGCGGCGATCAGCCTGATGTGCTTCGACAGCAGCATGCCGTTGCCGAAGACGTCACCGCTCATGTCGCCTACGCCGACGACGGTGAAGTCCTGGCTCTGGGTGTCCACACCCATCTCGCGGAAGTGCCGTTTCACCGACTCCCACGCGCCCTTGGCGGTGATGCCCATGGCCTTGTGGTCGTAGCCGATCGAACCGCCCGAGGCGAACGCGTCGCCGAGCCAGAAGCCGTAGGACTTCGCGACTTCGTTGGCGATGTCGGAGAACGTGGCCGTGCCCTTGTCGGCCGCGACCACCAGATAGGCGTCCTCCCCGTCGCGACGCACCACGTCCGGCGGTGTGACGACGGTGCCGGTCGTCTTGTCGACGTTGTCGGTCACGTCGAGCAGTCCGGAGATGAAGAGTTGGTAGCACGCAACGCCTTCGGCGCGGGTCGCCTCACGGTCGACGGCTGCGTCACCGGTCGGCTCGGGCGGCCTTTTGACCACGAACCCGCCCTTGGCCCCGACCGGCACGATGACGGCGTTCTTGACCGCCTGGGCCTTGACCAGGCCCAGGATCTCGGTGCGGAAGTCCTCGCGGCGGTCCGACCAGCGCAGCCCGCCGCGGGCCACGAACCCGAACCGCAGGTGCACGCCTTCCACCCGGGGCGAGTACACGAAGATCTCGAACTTGGGCCGCGGCAACGGCAGCTCGTTGATCAGGCCGGGGTTCACCTTCATCGACACCACGCCGCGTTGGCGTGCCGAATTAGGCTGCTGCACAAAATAATTGGTACGGAGCGTGGCCTGGATCAGGGTGGCGAAGGCCCGCAGCACCCGGTCGGTGTCCAAGCTCACCAGGGCATCGATGTCGGCGGCGACAGCGGCGGCCGCCCCTTGTGCGTCGCGGGTGCCCGCGGTGTCCTCGGACGGGTCGAACAACGCCTCGAACAGTTGCACCAACGACCTCGTGGTGTGAGGGTTCTCGTTGACCACCGACTCGATGTGTGACTGGCTGTACGGAAAACCGGCCTGGCGCAGGTACTTCGCGTAGGCGCGCAGGATCACCACCTGCTGCCAGGTCAGATCCGCGCGCAGCACCAATTCGTTGAACCGGTCCACCTCGACCCAGCCGTGCCAGATCGCAGTCACCGCGTCGGCGAACCGCTGGGCGGTGGCTTCCCTCGAAGCGGCGTCGGCCGCGTCGGGGATGCTGCGTTGCCGGGCGACCTTGAACTGGTAGATCCAGACCGGCAGGCCGTCGGCCCGGCGCACGGTGTAGGGACGCTCCTCGAGCACCACGACGCCCATCGACTGCAGCATCGGCAGCAGTTCGCTCAGTGACGCCGACTGTCCGCCGAGGTACCAGGTGAGCTGGCCCAGCCCGTCATCGCCGCCCTCGGTGAACACCAATTTCACCGAATTATCCTGGAGCCCTTCGATGATCGCGATATCGGCGATGGCATCCGCCGGGGCGACGGCTTGTTTGTAGTCCTCCGGGAACGCCGACGCGTAGTGCTCTACAGCGGCTGGGCTGACCGCGCCGCGGCCGGCTGCGCTCGTCATGCGGTCCCCCCAGTTGCGGGTGGCCTCGGTCAGCAGATTCTGGATGCGGCTCTCGTTCTCGGACGAGGTGTCGACACTCTGCGAGGCGGTGGCATCGGGTAGACGGACCGTGAAATGAACTACTGCCCAGGGTGATTCGCTGACCCTGGCCGAGTAGTCGATGCTCTCGCCACCGAGCTCGCGCACCAGGATGTCCTGCATTTCCAGTCGCACCGCGGTGGTGTAGCGATCTCGCGGCAGATACACCAGGCAGGACACGAAGTGCGCCAGTTGATCCGCGCGCAGGAACAGCAGGGTACGACGACGCGATCCCAGGTCGACCACGGTCAACGCCAGGTCCAGCAACTGCTTGGAGCTCAGCGCGAACAGTTCGGGGCGCGGGATGGTCTGAACGATGTCACGCAGCAGCTGGCCGGGATGGCTGGGATCGCGGCGGGCCATGGCCAGCGCCTCCTCGACGCGCCGCGAGATCAGGGGAATCTCCAGCACGTTGGCGTTCATCGCGGCCACGGTGAACAGGCCGACGAAACGATGCTCCGTAGCGGTGCCGTCACGGCGATTACCGCTCTCGCGCACCACGACGATGTACGGGTTTGCGCCGTAACGCACGTAGCTCGGCATCGTGGCCTGCGCCAGCACCATCAAATCGTCGGCTCCGGTCAGCGGCGGGAGCACATCCTCGCGCAGCTTGAGCACACCGAGCCGGCTCGCCGGATCCACCGAGACCTGCCCGTCGCTGATCGCGCACTGCTGGTAACCGAGCAGCACGAAGTGGCCGTCGGACAGCCAGCGCAAGAGTGCTGCCACGTCCCTGCGGTCGGCGTTGGGAAACCGGCCCTCCACATCGGTGGCCACATCGTTGGCCAGGGCGTGCAGTGCGGCGCCCATGGCCGCGGAATCCAGCCCGATCTGGCGGGCCTCGGCGAGCACCCCGGGCAGTAGCCGGACCACCTCGGTCAGCGCCGGGCCGTCGGCCGCCCCGCTCACGGGGACCAGGATCCAGCACTCGTCGACACCGTCGCCGCCCGTGGCCTCGGCCGCAGGCTTGAAATCCAACAGATCGCCGTCGGCGTCGCGGCGCACGCGAAACACCGGGTTCATGATGGCCGGGTAGGCCACGCCGTGCCGGTGCAGCAGCACCGTGACCGAATCCACCAGCATCGCCGCCTGCTCGGTGACGATCTGCAGCGCCGGGCCGGAGTCGGTATCGCCGGGATACACCGCGACCTTGGTCTCCCCCGGTGCACGTCGACCGCCCAACGCGTAGTGGGCAGCCAACGTGGAGTCGGAGACCAGTCGCTCGGCCACCGCGCCTTGTGGGCCGGTGGCCGAGATTCCGGGCGCATCGGCCTGCGGAGCCCGGTAGGTGGACAGGAAAGCCACAGCGAGCCGGTGGACCACCTCAGGCGGCGCCTGAGCGCCATCCTGTTCGCTAATTCCCTGTCCCCGAAGGGCTCCCGGTTCGGCCGCCATACGGATCACTCCCTACTCACGCCCCCACACCGGCTTCGGTGCACAGTTGCGACATTAGTAGCGTCAACCAGCCCGCTGAGCCGTTTGGCCCCTCACGGTCAGTCGCGCGTCAGTCTCCGGTGGGTGACGCGGTGCGGACGCGCTGCCTCGGCTCCCATCCGGGAGATCTTGTTCTCCTCGTACGCGCCGAAGTTGCCCTCGAACCAGAACCACTTGGCCTCGTTGTCGTCGTCGCCCTCCCACGCCAGGATGTGTGTGCAGGTGCGATCCAGGAACCACCGGTCGTGGCTGATCACCACGGCGCAGCCGGGGAACTGCTCCAGCGCGTTCTCCAGTGACGACAGGGTCTCGACGTCAAGGTCGTTGGTCGGCTCGTCGAGCAGGATCAGGTTGCCGCCCTCTTTGAGGGTCAGCGCCAGGTTCAGCCGGTTGCGTTCACCGCCGGACAGCACCCCCGCGGGCTTTTGCTGATCCGGTCCCTTGAACCCGAACGCCGACACGTAGGCGCGTGACGGGATCTCGTTCTGGCCGACCTCGATGTAGTCGAGCTTGTCGGAGACGACTTCCCAGACCGTCTTCTTCGGGTCGATGCCGGCGCGGCTCTGGTCGACGTAGGACAGCTTGACCGTGTCGCCGACCCTGACCGTGCCGCTGTCGGGCTGTTCCAACCCGACGATGGTCTTGAACAGCGTGGTCTTGCCGACGCCGTTGGGGCCGATGACGCCGACGATGCCGTTGCGCGGCAGGGTGAAGGTCAGGTCCTTGATGAGCTGGCGGCCTTCGAAGCCCTTGTCCAGGTGTTCCACCTCGACCACCACATTGCCCAGCCGCGGCGGGGTGGGGATCTGGATCTCCTCGAAGTCGAGCTTCCGCGACTTCTCGGCCTCGGCGACCATCTCCTCGTACCGGCCGAGACGGGCCTTGTTCTTGGCCTGACGGGCCTTGGCGCCCGAACGAACCCAGGCCAGCTCGTCCTTGAGCCGCTTCTGCAGTTTCTGGTCCTTCTTGCCCTGGACCTCGAGACGCTCGGCCTTCTTCTCCAGGTAGGTCGAGTAGTTGCCCTCGTACGGGTAGGCCCGCCCGCGGTCGAGCTCGAGGATCCACTCGGCGACGTTGTCGAGGAAGTAGCGGTCGTGGGTGACCGCCAGGATGGCGCCCTTGTAATTGGCCAGGTGCTGCTCCAGCCACAGCACGCTCTCGGCGTCGAGGTGGTTGGTGGGTTCGTCGAGCAGCAGCAGGTCCGGCTTGCTCAGCAGCAGCTTGCACAGCGCGACGCGGCGGCGCTCACCACCGGAGAGGTGGGTGACCGGCTCGTCCGGCGGCGGGCAGCGCAGTGCGTCCATCGCCTGCTCCAGCTGAGAGTCGATGTCCCAGGCGTCGGCCGCGTCCAGTTCCTCCTGCAGATGGCCCATCTCTTCCATGAGCTCATCGGTGTAGTCGGTGGCCATCAGCTCGGCGACCTCGTTGTACCGGTTGAGCTTGCCCTTGATCGCCACGCCGGCCTCGACGTTCTCGCGCACCGTCTTGGTCTCGTCGAGCTGCGGCTCCTGCATCAGGATGCCGACGGAGGCGCCGGGCGCCAACAGCGCGTCGCCGTTGTTGGCATGGTCGATGCCGGCCATGATCTTCAGGACACTCGACTTGCCGGCGCCGTTCGGACCGACGACACCGATCTTCGCGCCGGGCAGGAAGTTCAAGCTGACGTCGTCAAGGATGACCTTGTCGCCGTGCGCCTTGCGGACCTTGCGCATCGTGTAGATGAATTCGGCCATGCCGTGATGTGCCTTTCTGAAGCTCTTCAGGTATGTCGGATGGGCGCTTGCGCGAAGGGACGCAGCAAGCCCAACTCACTCGCGCCCATCCTAGGCGTGGCCGAATGTGGCTAGGCCGACAGTGGTAGGTCGCCGTCGTCGAGCTCGGTTTCCATACCGTCGGCGTCGCCGTGGTCCACGGCGTCCGGCTCGGAATCCGGCGCCGGGACGGCCGTGGGCTTCGGCAACGGCGCGATCTTGGCCGTGCACCGCGACAGATCGGGGCCGACGGCGGTGGCCCGCACCTCGACCGATGACCGGCGCACGCCGTCCTTGTCGTCGTACTCGTCGGTGTGGACGTGCCCGACCACCACCACTGCGTCCCCCTTCGTCAGCGACGCACTGGCGCCCGTGGCCAGATTGCCCCAGCAGTTGACCGTGACGTAGAGCGAGTTGCCGTGCTCCCATGTGCCGTCTGAGGTGCGGCGGCGCGAGTTGCTGGCCACCCGGAACTTGTACAGCTCCTGATCGCCGAACCGTCGCCGGACCGGGTCAGTGACGATGTTTCCCACGATGCTGAACGGTGTCTCGAACATTTTCTGGTTCCTTTCGCTTCATCTGGCTCCGGCGATCGAATGCTTCTCGAACGCCATGCGGCCATTTACCGCGCAGGAACCGACACGCGCGGCAGCGCCGGCGCTGCCTGGAGCACCTGCTGTGGATGAAACCCGGACTGGGGATAACTCCGGTATCAGCCGGAAGGATGATCGCGCCGCGCCATCTCGGCGAGCATCGCGTTGTAGGCCGCGAGGTCTGCGTCGTCATCGCGGTCGGCCGCCCGGTCCAGCCGCTTCGCGGTGCGCTGATCGCTGCGTCGCCACTGGATGAGCAGCGCCAACATCACGATGACCAGCGGAACTTCTCCCGCCGCCCAGGCGATGGCCCCACCGAGGTGCTGATCTCCGAGCAGGTCGGTGTGCCACGGCAATTGCAGTGATCGGTAGAAGCTTTCGCCGAGCACGGTGTCCATGCCCATCATCACCACACCGAAGAACGCGTGCAGCGGCAACGAGGCGAACACCATCCCGATCTTGACCAGATGCGGGATGGGCCTCGGGGTGGGATCGATCCCGATGACGACCCAGTAGAACAGGTAGCCCGACAGCAGGAAGTGGACGTTCATCAGGATGTGGGCGGCGTGATTGCTCACCGCGGCGTCGAAGAGGCCTCCGAAATACAGGCCGTAGAACCCGGCGACGAACAGCACGGTCGCGACGATGGGATGGGTCAGGAACTGCGACACCCTCGAGTGCAACGCGGCCAGCAACCATTCTCTGGGGCCCGGTGGCGATCCGCGGCCCGCGGCGGGCAGGGCCCGCAGCGCCATGGTCACCGGAGCGCCCAGCACCAGGAACACCGGCACCAGCATGGACAGCAGCATGTGGGCGATCATGTGCATGCTGAACATCGCCGGCATGTAGCGACCGAGCCCCGATGAGGTGGTGAACAGCAGGACCGCACAACCGAGCAGCCAGGCGAACGTGCGGCCGATCGGCCACGTGTCGCCACGACGACGCAGCCGGTACATCCCGGCCAGATACACCGCCGCGCCGACGATCGCCACGGTCCCGAACAGCAGGTCGAATCGCCAGTCGAACAACACCCGGGCAACCGTCGGAGGCCCGCCGAAGTCGTATCCGATCGCGACCTCGGTGGCGGAGGGAACCCGCGGCTCGGGGGGCGGTGGGGTGCGCCCCAACCCGACCGCGATGCCGAACGTCACGCCGAACAGTGCGGCCTCGGTCAGCGCCAGCCGGATCAGCGGTCTGCGGGCACCGGGATCGGCGGACAGCGCGGTCAGGCTGATCCGGCGCTGGCGCCAGCCCAGCACGCCGAGCACGGTGAGCGCGACGACCTTGGCCACCAGCAACCAGCCGTAGCTGGTCCGCAACAGATCGGGCAGCTGAACCCGGACCAGTGCGTTGAGCACGCCGCTGATGGCCATCGCGACGAAACACCACAGTGCCAGCGCCGAGAAGCGGCGTGCCGCCAAGGCGGTGTTCGGGCCGTCAGCCCCGGCCGCGGTACCGGCCCGGAGCGCATGCGCCAGCAACGCGAGCAGCCCGCCGGCCCACAGCGCGGCGGCCACCAGGTGGATGAACAGGCTGTTGGTGGCCAGATCGTGGGCACCGCCGGACGAGGAATGCCCGGTCAGAACGAGCGGCATCAAGGTCAGCAGTGCCCCGGCCAGCAGCGCCGGCGTCCATCCCCATCGCAGCACCGGCAGGCTGGCGATGGTGACCGCCGCGGCGAGGATCGCCGTCCAGCGCCAGGCGGCCGAGACATCCACCAGGCCGGCCGCCGACCACACGTCGACGGGTCCGAGGTGATCGAGCAGCGGCTGCCCGGACACATCGGAGATCGTCAGCGGCACCAGCAGAGCCGCACACACGGTCCACACGCCAGAGGCGGCCGAGCCGAGGCGCAGCGCGCGGTAACCGGCGACGTCGAGTACGCCATTGGTCTGGGGGGCCACCAGGAACGCCGCGAACAGGAAGGCGCCCACCGCGATGACGGCGGCGATCTCGCCGGCGGCACGCACGAACGGCAGGCCGTAGGTGGTGACCGGGCCGGGATCGGGCAGGCCCGTGGCGGTCAACGCGTCGGCCAGTGACAGCGCGCCGATGCCCGCGGCCACGGCCCCGGCCAGCAGGCCCACGCCGACCAGCACCGGCCACACCACGCTGTTACGCACGGTCGATGCGGCGACCTGGCCGGCAGAAGTCATGGTCCAAGGGTATGGCGTGGGCCTCACCACACCCCGGCCACCGGACGAAATGCGCTTGCCGGCTAGCGGGAGAGGCCTCGCTGGGCGCGCCGCTGCTGTTCGCGGATGTAGAACTGTTCGCGGGCGATCTCGTCGACCTTGTCCATGTCGGCGACGATCCCCCGCAGTTCGTCGCGGAAGGCGTTGCGGCGCGCCTGCAGATCCGGGCCGTTGGCCAACAAGTTCTGATCGGCCGCCACCTGCCGCGCGGTGGCGAACAACAACGCCGACACCGATTCGTTGCTGGACACCCTGCCCTGGGCGACGTACTGACGTCCGACGCCCAAGGCCCGCTTGGTCAGGTCCCGTTCACCGATCTCGGGCGGAGCGTCACGCAACACGTCGGCGACGATCCCGTAGGCCTCGAAGAACGGGCGCAGCATGGCGCCCACCAACAGCGGTTGCTTGTCCCGCAGCATCTGATAGATGCCCTCGCCGCCGGCGGCGACCGTCGTTTCCCATCCTCCCGCCGCCTGTCCCTCCGGCGAGCGGTCGAACCACGACATCTCCTCGGCGACGTTGTCGCGGAAGGCCGCCGAATCGGCGAAATAGAAGTCGAACTTGAGCAGGTCACGCAGCCGCATCACCTGGTCCCAGAATGCCTGCAGCGGATCGTCGCCGACGCGGGCCGCATGTGCCAGGGCCAGCTCGACGATCGAGGTCTCCTGGAAGGCGTGGATCAGGGAGTTGCGGTAGAACGCCGCCTCCAGTTCGTCCTCCGGGGCGATCAGCCACACCGGCTCGCGTCCGCTGTCCACCATCGTCACCGGATGACCGCCGGAGAGGGCGTCGACGGCCGAGCGCACTCCCTCGGCGGTGCGCAACCGCAGCGCACTGTTGGTCATCGGGGTGTTCTTGCGCTCCAGGTAATCCAGTGAGTCCTGCAGCGTGTGGTGCAGCTGATCCAGGGTCAGGGCAACCCCGCGGGCGCCCAGCAGCAGGGCCGACACGAGGTTGGTGGCGTTGACCGGGGTGACCCGAAGTATCCGCCACGCCACCTCGAATGCCATCTTCTGCATCGCCAGGCGCTTGGCGGCCTCGTCGTGGGCCATCGCGCCGCCCGGCTCACCGAGATGCTCACGCATCGAAACCGCTTCGGGGAAGCGGACATAGATCTTGCCGTAGTTGCGTTCACCTTGGGCCTTGATGAAGTTGTACAGCCAGCTCAGGCCTTCGGGCGTCTTCTCGCCACCGCGGGCGTACGCGGCGTACTCGGCCGTCTCGTGCAGCTGATCGAAACTGATCGACACGGGCTGCAACAAGATGTCGTCACTGCGACCGTCGAGGTAGGCGTCGGCCACATAGGCGAGCAGTCCGAGCTTGGGCGGCAACATCTTTCCGGTCCGCGACCGGGTCCCCTCGATGGACCAGTTCAGGTTGAACCGCTTCTCCACGATGTACCCGACGTACTGCCGCAGCACGTACTTGTAGACCGGGTCGTCGAGTTTGCGACGCAGGAAGATGACACCGGAATGCCGGAACAGCGGGCCCATCAGGCCGAACGACAGGTTGATCCCGGCGAACGTGTACACCGGCGGAAGCCGGTTCTCCTGCATGGCGACGGGGACGATGACGCCGTCGAGATACGAGCGGTGGGAGAACAGCAGGACCGCCGGATGTTGTTCCAGGGCGTGGCGCATCGACTCGATCTCGGAGCGGTCGTAGTCGATGCGCGGATCGAATCCACGGCTGAAGATGGCCCGGCCCAAGGTCGGGATCAGATCCACCGAGAACCGGCTCCACCCCGTGGAGAGCTCGTCGAGCATCTCGCCGGCCTTCTCCAGCGTCGCTCCCGGAATCTGCTCCAGGCCTTGACGGAAGCGCGCCGAGTCGAGCATCTCGGGCTTGACCAACCGCGGCGACTTGTATTCGGGCCCGAGCAGGCGAAGCTCCACCCGTTCGATCGCCAAAGCGGCCCGGCGAAGGACGAATCGTGCGAATTCCCTGGGGTTTTCCGCGACTGTGGTCTCACTCCACTGCTTGCGGAGCTCCGACACCTTGGCCGGTTCACCGGCGACGATCCGTGCGCGCGTGGGGTCCTTGCGCAAGATGCGCCGCTGCAGGATGTCCGGCGGCCGGTAGGTGTCACGGCCTGAGATCAACCCGACCACTTTCAGTCTGGTGGGCAATCCGGCGGGCACCCAGAACACCCGCACCGGAACCACCAGCCGGTCGTCGTCGGATTCCAGTTCCTCGACCAACCGGGCCACGACGCCGGGCGCGGGTTCGTCGGTGGCGGGCAACTGAAGTACCTCGACCGACGAGTCAGGGTGTTCCCGGCGCTGCGTCTTGAGCCAGTCGTTGAGCAGTTCGAGCTCGGCAGCCGACGACACCGACGCGAGCACGAGAGCGTCGACGGTGGTGCTGAAGGTGGGGAAATCGTCGAGCCCCGCGGTCACGGTCGGCCCTTGCGAGTCGCCTGCGAGGGCGTGGTATCCGGTTTGGCCCCATCGGGTTTGGACCCAGCCTTTTTCGCCGGCACCTTCTTCGCGGGCGCCTTGTTGGCCGCTGCTTTCTTCGGCGCTGCTTTCTTCGCGGGCCGGCGCGGTGCGGCTTTCTTGGCGGTCGCGGCACGGTCATAGACGTCGAACGTCGGCAATTCGCCCTGCGGCCAGGATTTCAGGGTGTCGAGGTAGATCTGGCGAACCTCGGCGATCCGCTCGGTCAGGTTCTCGACCGTCCAGTCGTCGACCGGGATCGGCGGGTAGACCGCGATGTCGACCGTGCCGGGGTTGAATGTGCTGGAATCGCGGTGCGCGATGACCTCGGCATTGCGGATCACGATCGGCACGATCGGGATACCGGCCGCCATGGCGATGCGGAACGGCCCCTTCTTGAACGGGCCGACCTCGGTGGTGTCGAGCCGGGTGCCCTCGGGCGCGATCAGGATCGACAAGCCTTTGCGGGCAAGCTCTTCGACCTTGTGCAGGCCTTCCACGGCCTTCTCCGGGTCGTCTCGGTCGATGAACGCCGCATCCATGACCTTGCCCAGCGGCCCCATGAGGGGGTTGCGTTCCAGTTCTTTCTTCCCGACCCCGGTGAAGTCGACGCCGACCAGCCGGCCCGCGATCATCGGGTCGGCCTGGTTGCGGTGATTGAAGATGAATACCGCGGGGCGTTGCGCGGTCAGGTTTTCCTCACCGAGAACGTTGAGCTCGATGCCCGTGGTGAGCATGAGCAGCTTGCTCCAGTTCGACGTGAAGAAGTTGACCCCGGTGCGCTTGTTGCGGGTCAGCAGTCCGAGTCCGATCGCCCCGGCGGCGACGGTCGGGATGGTGGCGAGGCTGGCCAGCGTGCGTAGTTGCGCGATGGGGCTGCTGCCACTGCGGCTGCTGAACTTCAGCACGGGCCAACCGCGTTTGGCGGCGACGGCGGCCAGCTTGCCTGCCGGATTCGTCGGCCGCGGATTGCCCACCAGATACATCAGGGCGACGTCCTCGTCACCGTCGGCGTAGAAGTAACTCTTGGCCAGGTCCACCCCGTTGGCCACCGAGAAGTTCTGCACCGCACGGGCTTTGCCGGGACCCCAGATGACGGGCGTCTTGACTTCGCCGGTGATCAAACCGTCCTCGTCAGTCTCGAACTCGTTGCACAGCACGTTGTCGATGCCGAGAAAGCGTGCCACCGGCTCGACTTGGACCGTGAGCGCCGACGAGCTCAGCACCACGGTGTGCCCGCGGGCCATGTGGGCGCGCACCATGGCGCGCATTTCCGGATACATGCGGCCCTGCACGTGTTGGACGAACAGCCGCTCCCCCAACTCATCGAGGTCGCTCAGCGAGTTACCGCGCAGCATCCGGGCGCCTTTGCCGATGAGGTCCTCGAACTCGGAGCGTCCCAGCTGGTGGTTGAGCCCGGCCTGCACCATCCCGATGAACTCGCCGACGCCCATCTGGCCACGGCGCAGCCGGTCGCGGGTCATGATCACCCCGGTGAAACCGGCCACCAGTGTCCCGTCCAGGTCGAAGAAGGCGCCGATCTGCGGCCCCTCCGGGCTTCCCTCGATCTCGGCCAGCGTGCCGGGCAGCCGCATCTGCTTGGTTCCGCGGGGGACCGAATCTTTCGAAGTCACTGTGCAGCACTCCCGTTCGTCGCCGACGGTTCGTCGAGACTGAACGAGGCCGGCGCGGCACGGCCCTCGCCGCCGAGTGCCAGTACCTCGTCGAAGCCCTCCACCAGGCATCGGGCGAACAGCGGTCCGTCGGTGATGGCCGCCCGGTCATAGCGGGCGGTGATGCTGACGTAACCGCCGCGGGAGATGAGCACCACCATCATCGCCACCCCCGGAAGCGGGCCGATGCCGTAGTGCCGCAGGATCTTCGCCCCGGCGATGTAGGTGTCACCGGGGAAGACCGGCACATTGCTGGCCTGCACATCGGAGTTCACCACCGACCCCGCCATCGATTCGAGGAAGGAGTCGGGCAGCAGGCTGAGCACCGGTGCGATCAGGCCGACCACGTCGATGGCACGCTCTTCACGCTTGCTGGTCATCTGTGATCGGACTGCCTTGATCCGCGTCTCCGGGTCGACGATGCCGACCGGCGCAGCGAGATTGACCCCGGCGAAGCGATTGCCCCCGGCCGGGTCGTCCTCCGAGCGCAGGTTGACCGGCACTGCCATCGGCAGCGTCTCCAATGAGATGCCCAAGGCCTCGTGGTACCGCCGCAGCGCACCGCACAGGCCGGCCAGGTATGCGTCGTTGATCGAACCGCCGGCGGCCTTGGCCGCCCGGTGCAGATCGGCGAACGGTATGTCGATCGCTTCGGTGCGGGTGGACAGGCTGCGGCGGCGCAGCAACGGCGACGGATGGGCGGCCGGGCCCATCACCCGGGCGCCGGACATCGCGTAGTCGACCGCTCCGCTGACCGCCGAGACCGGATCCCGCACGACCTTCGTCGCCGCACGCGCCGCGGATCCGAGCGCACCGATGATGCCACCAGCGATCGATCCGGGCAGCCGGTTGATGCCCTGGCGCATCAGGTCGTTCGGGGACAGGTCCTGTGGGATCGGCACCGGAGGCGTCGCGGTGGGCTCCGGATCGCGTTCCAGGTCATAGAGGCTGGCGAACATCTCGACCAACCCGACACCGTCGGTCACCGCATGGCTGAGGTGCAGGATCGTCGCGGCTTTGCCGCCGGCCAGTCCCTCAACCAGGGTCGCGCTCCACAACGGGCGCGAGATGTCCATCGGTGATTGCAATGCCACCTCGGCCAGATCGAACACCTGGCGCAGGGTCCCCGGCTCGGGCACCCGCATCCGCCGTACGTGATAGTCCAGATTGAAGTCCGGGTCGACGACCCACCGTGGCGCCGCCGTGGGCAGCGTGGGCATGACCACCTTCTGACGCAGCCGCAGCACCCTGCGCGACGCGTACTCGAGCCGGGTCCGGAAACGGTCCCAATCCGGTGTGGTGTCGAGAATCTCGACGCCCATGATCCCGGACCGGGTGCGCGGGTTTGCCTCTCCCCGATGCAACAGCTGATCGACTGCGCTCAGCTCTTCAGGCAGTCCGGCCGCGTCCAACTCCGGCACGTCGCTCATAACGTGGTCCCTCTCCCCTCCCCATGGCCACCAAGTCCAGCGTCCACGCTAGTCCGCCACCGGCCCCGAGGGTCCGCTTTGCCGGGCGTCCCTCGCGCGTCACCACGCCTTCACGCCGAAGTACGGGTTTCGCCGATCGGCGGGAGGTGTTTGTCCGGTAGGTCGCGAAACGAGGCGGCCGTCAAAATCCGTTTCTGCTGACCGTTCTTGGTCGGCGTGATCCGGAGATTGACGGAGACACCGTGATCGGCGGGCCGGATGTAGTAGCACTCGTCGGTGTCCGGGCAGTAGATGCAGATGACGTCGATCGCGTCCTTGTCGATGGGCGTGCTGTGCGTGCCACGGCGATCAGCCCACGTGGACCGGAAGTTGAGTCTGACCGTTCCAGCTCGTGCCGACCGGTACTTCACCTGAATGCGATGGAAGGTGCCCGCCGCGTACGCCACAAGGTCGAACGGCGCATGCTCGGTCGCGGGGAACAGCACGTAAAAACCCTTGCCAACCAGGTCGGCATGCGCTTTGGCGACGCCGAGATCGCCTTTGTCTTTGGTGTGATGTCGACCCACTGACTCGCTCGCTTCATCGGGTGTGGTTCGAGCAGCCCACGTGCATATCCGTTTCGGTAACGTCACCCACGCGGTGTAAATTGTGGTGGTCCGACTTGCCCCCGTGGCGCAACGGATAGCGCATCCGGTTTCTACCCGGTCGGTTGCAGGTTCGAATCCTGTCGGGGGTGCCATGTCTCGTTCGTTTGACGTGTGCTTCTCATTCTTGAGCGCACGGTACCCCGCACATCCGACAACTCCACGTCGGTCAAGTGCTTGCTCACTACAACTCACTCAATACAAAAGGTGAGCCTGAATCTCACGCAGCTCGTCTGATCGGCGGACGCGCTCGGCAGCATGCTCGTTTGGGCGTTAGCCTCGCCGGCGTGCCCGTTCGGCGAGAGCATCAAGCGTATTTGGCCAACTTCTCAATTGCCAGGGGCCTTCAACGTTGCCGCCTACTCGGCGGATATGACCGAGAACCACTTTCCGTCTGTGTGACGTCGGCTGATGGTTGACACTTGTCTCGGTTGATCCTTGACGCGGCGCGAAGCCCAATCTCCACCAGCTGAAGATTGACGTGCATTAAGGTCTGTTTGTCCTGGTAGCCGAGAGTTCGGAGATGACATGAGTATCTATCGGACCATCGTGGTCGGGACCGACGGCTCGGACTCGTCGTTACGTGCGGTCGATCGTGCCGCCACGATCGCCGCGCAGGAGAGCGCGAAGCTGATTCTCGCGAGCGCGTTCCAGCCCCATGTCGAGAAGGGCAGCTGGTCGCGGCCACCGTCGCACGATCATGTGGTCGACACGCGCGCCGCCGACACCCTCAAGGGCGAGAGCTACAAGGTGCACGGGGCTGCCCCTGTCTACGAGATCCTTCAGGTGGCACGCGACCGCGCGAAGGCGGTCGGGGCAAAGGACATCGCTGAACACGCGGTCGAGGGCGCGCCGGTCGATGCACTCGTGAAGTTGGCCACCGAGGTCAAGGCGGATCTGATCGTCGTCGGCGACATCGGACTGGACTCCGTCGCCGGACGCCTGTTGGGCTCGGTGCCCGCCACGATCGCCCGCCGCGTCAAGATCGACATTCTCATCGTTCACACCGCGGACTGAGTCGTCCGCCGCTCTACATCGACACCCACATCAGCCTGCCGTCGTCGGATATGACCGTGCCCGCGGTCGGGGTGGCGAAGTGGGTGCCGAACAAGATGGCCTGCTCGTCGACAACTTGTTGCAGTAGGCGGTCACGCGTCGCGGCGGCCACGGCCGGATCCTCGTCGGGCAGGGCCTGTACCCCGGGGTGGGTGATCTGGATCGGGTGATGGATCACGTCCCCACTGATGACGGCGACTTCCCCGTCCGATTCGATGCGCACCGCCGCATGCCCGGGTGTATGACCGGGTGTGGCGATCAGCCGGATCTCGTCCGTGATCGCGTGATCCGTCTCGGTGAGGCGCAGGACGTCATGTGCCGCAAGCGGTTCGACGGTCTCGGCAGCGGCGCGATTGGGCGCCGACGATTGCCGCCATGATGTGTACTCGTCGGCCGTGAGCAGATACGTCGCGTTGGGATAGGTGGGGACCCAGGCGCCGTCACGCTGGGAGGTGTTGCGCCCGGCGTGGTCGAGGTGAAGGTGAGTGCAGACGACGGTGGTCACGTCATCGGGGCTGAATCCGGCGGCGGTCAACGACAGCCGGTACTGGTCCGGGTCCATGGGTATTTGATACGGCAGGTCGTGGCCTTCTCCGAAGCAGCAGTCCACCACTACGAGTTCGTCGTTGGCTTCGATGACGAACGACTGGATGGCGACCAGCAGATTGCCGGCGTCATCGACGTAGTGCGGGTACAGCCAGCGCGGCAGTTCAGACGGCAGTCCGCGAAACAGGCGGTCGGGGCGGGTGGGCACCACCGTCTCTACAACGGAGTGAATCGTCAGCGTGCCGATGGTCCACTTCTGCATGGCTCACCGTATGAGACAAATCATTTGGATACAAGGCTCCGAGCTCAGCCCTCAAAGGCAGCCCATCTGGCACACTCGATGCGTGGCGCAGCCGAATGTCGGGTTCCAGCGACTTGCCGAACAGGTCGCCGAGCAATTGCGCCGCCGGATCCTGACCGGGGAATTGACCGACGGCAGCATCCTGCCCAAAGAGGACGAGCTCCTCGTCGAATACCCGATCAGCAAACCGTCCCTGCGCGAGGCCATGCGCATCCTCGAGGCCGAGGGCCTGTTGACGGTCCGGCGCGGAAAGCTCGGCGGCGCGGTGGTCCACCGGCCCGACTCGGCAAACCTCGCGTACACGATGGGTTTGGTCCTGGGCGCCGGGCAGGTCGGTCTCGCCGATGTGGGTGTCGCACTGCTGCAAGTCGAGCCGTCATGTGCCGCGCTCTGCGCCCAGCGCCCCGACCGCAAGCGCACGGTCGTGCCCATTCTCCGCGAATTACATGAAGAATCGGTCAGATCTGTGTCGGACCTGCAGCAGGCGACGTCGGCGAGCCGCCGGTATCACGAAGCGCTGGTGCGCCACTGCGGGAACGAGACGATGATCATTCTGGCGGGCGCGCTGGAAGCACTGTGGTCCGCCCATGAGCAAAATTGGTCGGCGCAGGTGACCGATCACTCGACAGTGCCGGTCGAGGAGCGCCGGGCGGTCCTGGAGGACCATCGGCAGGTGATCGACGCGATCGACATGGGCGACGCGCAGCGTGCCCGCGATCTGGCCGCGGCTCATCTGGTCAACGCCCAGCAGTACCCGGGTGTCGATGGAGTGGTCGATCCGACGATGGTCCGGACGTGGGCGCGCTCCGTCCCGCGCCGGCCATGATCGCGGAGCGGACGCCGGCGGATAATGTGACCGTTGACACAGGTTCTGATTTTCATATGATTTGGTCATGAAGGTCGGCGAGGCCGCGATTGATGCCGCAGACGTGGCCCGCTATCGCTCGGCCGGGTGGTGGTCGGACCGCACCATCTCGCAGACGGTGCGTGAGCACGCCCTCGCCCACCCCGACAAACCCGCCTACACCGACCACCCCGACGCCACCTTGAGTTGGCGTGAATTCGACAGTGCCGCAACGTCACTCGCCGCCCAGCTGTCCGGCGACGGAGTCACCCCGGGTGATCGGGTCGCGGTGTGGCACGGCGACACCGCCGCCATCCATGCGCTGTTCGTGGCCATCGAACGCTGCGGAGCGGTCGTGGTCGGCGTCGGAGCCCGCGCCGGGACACGTGAAGCCGCCCAGATTCTGCGGACCACCGCACCCCGCCTGCTGATCAGCGACGCCGCCCGCCAGGCGTCGGCGCAAGCCACCGTCGCCGGGCTCGGTGCACAACTCGACATCGCGGCCGTCGTCCTGCACGCCGGACCGGGTGGCATGTCCCTCGACACCACCACAAGCCCTCGCCCACCCGACGGCGCCGCGGCCGTGGGCCCCGACGACGTGTTCCTGATCAACTCCACCTCGGGCACCACGGGGTTACCCAAATGTGTGGTGCACACCCAGAACCGGTGGCACTACTTCCATCAGCAGGCAGTCGCCAACGGCGCGTTGAGTTCCGACGACGTCTTCCTGCCCGTCATCCCAGCGCCGTTCGGGTTCGGCATCTGGACCGCGCACACCACGCCGATCTACCTCGGTGCCAGCACGATCCTGCTCGAGCGTTTCGACGCGGCGGCCGCGTGCGAGGCGATCGACCGCCACCGGGTCAGCGTGTTGTGCTGTGTCAGCACCCAATTGATGATGATCATGGCCGACCGCGCATCGCGTGAATATGACCTGAGCTCGCTCCGCGTGGTGTTCACCGGGGGTGAGGCGCTGCCGTATCGGCGGGCGGCCGACTTCGAGGATCTCACCGGCGCCACGATCCTGCAGTTCTACGGCTCCAACGAGACCGGCCTGTTGAGCGGGACGACGCTGCACGATTCCCGCGAGCGCAGGCTGCGCACGGCCGGCCGCCTGGTACCCGAGATGGCGGTCCGCCTGTTCGACGGGGATGACGACGTGACCTCGACGGGCCGTGGGCAACCGGCCTGCCGGGGGCCGGCCACCAGCCTGGGCTATCTGGGCGGGGTGGATCACGACAAGCTCTATACCCGCGACGGCTGGATGCGGATGGGCGATGTCTGCGAGATCGACGCCGAGGGTTACCTGTCCGTCACGGGCCGCACCTCGGACTTCATCGTGCGCGGCGGCAAGAACATCAGTGCGGGTGAGGTCGAGGATGCGGTGACGACGCATCCCGCCGTGGCCGTGGCGGCCGCGGTGGCCATGCCCGACCCGGTCTTCGGCGAGAAGGTGTGTGTCTACGTCGAGCTTGTAGCGCCCGCCCACAGCCAAACGGTCGACCTTCCCGGGCTCATCGAGCACCTTCTGGCCCAGGGCATGTCGAAAGAGCTGCTGCCCGAGCGGCTCATCGTGCTCGACGAGTTGCCCCGGTCCTCGGGCGGGAAGATCGCCAAGGGGCAACTCCGCGAAGACATCCGGACACGGTTGGGAGACGGCTATGAACGTCGGTGAGATGCGCCAGGGAGGGTTGAAAGTGTGGTCGCCGTCGGTCACCCCGCCGATCGGCGTCGACCTGTCCGAAGAACAGGCGCTGGCCGTGGCATTCCGGCACCTGGCCGCCATCGGATTCGCCGAGAACATGGCCGGCCACATCACCTGGCAACCCGAGGGGCGTGCCGAGATGCTGGTCAACCCCTGGGGTTTGTGGTGGCAGGAGCTCACGGCGTCCGACATCTGCGTGGTCGACGAGAACGCGCACGTGGTTCGCGGCCGCTGGGATGTCACCCCGGCCATCCACATCCACACCGAATTGCACCGTGTGCGTGACGATGCCCGCGTCGTGATCCACAACCATCCCTACTACGTGAGTCTGATCGCCGCGCTGGGGAAACTGCCGGACCTGGTGCACCAGACCGGGTCGCTGTTCCTCGATGACATGTGCTTCGTCGAAACCTATGACGGCGAAGTCGATTCAGCACCGCGCGCCCGCGAGCTCGCCGAGCAGATCGGCACCGCCAATCTGACCATCCTGGCCAACCACGGGGTCATCACCACCGGAGGCACGGTGGCCGAGGCCGTGTACCGGGCCGCGTCGATCGACCGGGTCTGCAAACTGGCCTATCAGGTCATGCTGACCGGTCGGGAGCCGACGGCGATGAGCCGTTCGGATATGTACGGCATGAAGGCCTCGCTCATCGAGCGGGCGGCCGACGTGTACTGGGCCGGGGCCGCCCGCACGACCATCAAGGCCGACCCAGAAGTCCTGACCTGATCCGCGGACCCCGCAAGGAGATTCAGCCCATGAAGTCCATCGACGAGCTTGCCGGCAATCTCGACTTCACCACCGCGAACAAGGGCGCCGACCGCACGGTGACGTTTCTGCCCGAACCGCAGCGGGCAGAACGTCTCTACACGGTGATCTCCGTCGACGACCACATCGTCGAACCACCGGATACGTTCACCGGCCGGGTGCCGCGCAAATTCGCCGACCGTGCCCCGAGGGTCGTCGACACCGACAACGGCGGGCAGACCTGGATGTACGACGGGGAGTCGCTGCCCAACGTGGGTTTCAATGCGGTGGTCGGCCGCCCGGTTTCCGAATACGGTTTCGAGCCGGCGCGGTTCGACGAGATGCGCCGTGGGGCCTGGGACATCCACGAACGCGTCAAGGACATGGACCTCAACGGCGTATACGCGTCACTCAACTTCCCGTCCTTCCTTCCGGGCTTCGCCGGCCAGCGGTTGCAGCAGGTGACCAGCGACCGGGAGCTCGCGATGGCGTCGGTGCGGGCGTGGAACGACTGGCACTTCGAAGCGTGGGCCGGTTCCTATCCCGACCGGATTATCCCCTGCCAGCTGCCGTGGCTCCTCGACCCCGAGGTCGGGGCTCAGATGATCTACGAGAACGCCGAACGCGGCTTCCACGCGGTGACGTTCAGCGAGAACCCCGCGATGCTGGGACTGCCCACCATCCACTCGGGGTATTGGGAACCGATGATGGCGGCGTGCGCGGAGACGGGCACCGTGGTCAACCTGCACATCGGCTCCAGCGGTTCGGCGCCGTCCACCACCGACGATGCCCCACCGGACGTTCAGGGCGTGCTGTTCTTCGCCTACGCCATCACCGCCGCGGTCGATTGGCTGTACTCCGGGCTGCCCAGCCGGTACCCGAACCTCAAGATATGTCTGTCCGAAGGCGGAATCGGTTGGGTGGCAGGACTACTCGATCGTCTGGACCACATGCTGAGCTACCACGAGATGTACGGAACATGGAAGGCGTTGGGCGAGAAGCTCTCCCCTGCCGAGGTGTTCACCAGGAACTTCTGGTTCTGCGCGGTCGAGGACCAGTCGTCGTTCATCCAGCACGAGCGGATCGGCACCGGCAACATCCTGCTCGAGGCCGACTATCCGCACTGCGACTCGACCTGGCCGCACACCCAGCGCGTCATCCACGAACAGATCCAGGGCCTGCCTGCCGAGGTGATCCGGAAGATCACCTGGGAGAACGCATCCCAGCTCTACCAGCATCCAGTGCCGCCGGCCGTGCAGAACGATCCGAATGCCTACTGATCCATGACCGAGCCGCTGCGTATCGCCGTCCTCGATGACTACCAGGGAATCGCCGACACCGTCGACTGGTCACCGATACCCCGCGCCACCGAGATCACCTCACTGCGAGAACACATCGCGCCCGGCCCGGCCCTGGTCGAGACCCTGGCCGGCTACGAGGTCGTCGTCGCGATGCGGGAACGCACCCCGATCGACGCCACGCTGCTCAGCCAGCTGCCTGCTCTCAAACTTCTCGTCACGACGGGGCCGTTCAACGCGGCCATCGACGTCGCCGCCGCGCAGGCCCTCGGCATCACCGTGTCGGGCACCGGCGGAGCCGTCACCCCGACGGTCGAACACACCTGGGCACTGATCCTCGGACTGCAGCGCCACCTGGTCGCCGAGGACCAACGCATCCGAAGCGGACTGTGGCAGAGCACAGTTGGCACCGATCTCTCCGGAGCCACCCTGGGTCTGATCGGGTTGGGCCGCATCGGCAGCCGGGTGGCGGCCATCGGCAAGGCGTTCGGCATGAACGTCATCGCGTGGAGTCCCAACCTGACCGACGAGCGGGCCGCCGGGGCCGGTGTCACGCGGGTGGATCGGGACGCGCTGTTCGCCCAATCCGACGTCGTATCGCTGCACATGGTGCTGGCCGAGACGACCCGCGGCCTGGTCGGTGACGCCGAGCTGGCCGCGATGAAGCCGTCGGCGATCCTGGTCAATACCTCACGCGGCGGCCTGATCAACGAGGACGCACTGGTGGAAGCGCTGCACAGCAAGACGATTCGCGGCGCGGCGCTCGATGTCTACCAACACGAACCACTGCCTCCGGGGCACCCCCTGGCAGCCCTGTCCAACACGTTGCTGACCCCGCACCTCGGCTACGTCACCGAAGGCGTGATGACCATCTTCTACCGCGACATCGTCGAGGACATTGCCGCCTACTGCGCGGGATCGCCGGTCCGCCTGCTCACCGCATAGGTTCGCAGCCGGTCCGAGGCAGGGCTCACGGGCGGCAGCAAACCGAGCGCAGCACCGAAGCGGTTTGGGACACCAGGCTTCGAGGTCCAATCTTGTTCGCTGGGGCCAGATCCCGGAGACCATGTGCGCTGCGTACTGCATCGCGGGGAGCTAAAAATTCCGTTTGGGAAGTAACTGTGAGGAAGATCAACATTCCTTAATGGAACGTTGAAGTTCCACTAAGGGGCTGTTACGTTCAGCCAACTAATGCGCGGTCGGAGGGTTTCGTCGCCGTGCGCAGATCCGGAAAGGTGGATGTGCCGTGGCGGCGGTTTCTCGGCTTGCGAAGCGCTTCTGGATACCACTGGTATTGGTGGCGGCCCTGGCGATCAGCGGATTCGCGATGAACCGGATGCACGGGATCTTCGGCACCCATATCAACACGGAACCGGGCCAGTCCGCCGGCGACGACATCGTCGAGTTCAACCCGAAGCGGGTGGTCTACGAGATCGAGGGCCCGAGCGGCACCAGCGGGCACGTCAGCTTCCTGGATGCCGACGCCCAACCCCACACCGAGAGTTTCAGCTCGCTACCGTGGCGGCACGAGGTGGTCACCACCTTGCCGACGGTGTTCGCGAACGTGGTTGCACAAGGAGACAGCGACGTGATCACCTGCCGGATCGTCGTCAACGGCGAGACCCGTGACGAACAAACCGTGAATCAGCAGGACGCCCAGGCCTTCTGCTTGGACAAGGCCGCCTGATGAGCAACCACAGTGCCAATAACCACAGTGCCGGTAACCACGGTGCCACGCCCCAACACAAGGGCATTGCCCGCGTCATCCGGGTCGCCGCGATCCCGATCGTCCTGGCGTGGGTCGTCCTCGTCGTCGTCCTGAACGCCCTCGTCCCCCAGCTCGAGGTCGTCGGCCACGAGCACGCCGTCTCGCTGTCACCGCAGGACGCGCCGGCGCTGGTGGCGATGAAGAAGATCGGTGAGCGCTTCGATCAATTCGACTCCGACACGATCGCGATGGTCGTGCTGGAGGGCGAACAGCCGCTCGGCACCGAAGCCCATCACTATTACGACGAGCTGGTCCGCACACTGCAGGCCGACACCGAACACGTTCAGCACGTGCAGAACTACTGGGGCGACCTGATCACCGCGGCGGGGTCCCAGAGCACCGACGGCAAGGCTGCCTACGTCCAGGTCAACCTCGCCGGCAACCAGGGCGAGACGCTGGCCAACGAATCGGTGGCCGCCGTCCGCAAGATCATCGACGAATCCCATCCGCCTGCCGGCGTGAAAGCCTTTGTGACGGGCCAAGGTCCGCTCACCACCGACATGAACGAAGCCGGCGACAAGAGCATGGTCAAGATCACTTTCGTCACGATCGCCGTGATCGCGGTGATGCTGATCGTCGTCTACCGGTCGTTGGCCACCATGTTGCTGATGCTCATCGTGGTGCTGCTGGAGATGTCGGCCGCGCGCGGTGTGGTCGCGGCCATCGGCCACGCCGGACTGCTCGGGTTGTCGACGTTCTCCGTGAGCCTGCTGACCTCGTTGGCCATCGCGGCCGGAACCGACTACGCGATTTTCCTCGTCGGCCGATACCAGGAGGCTCGGCAAAAGGGGCAGGAACGAGAAGACGCTTACTACACCGCATTTCACGGTGTCGGACACGTCATTCTCGGCTCGGGTCTCACGGTTGCCGGCGCCATGCTCTGCCTGCACTTCACCCGGTTGAACTACTTCAGCTCCATGGGCGTCCCGAGTGCCATCGGTATGTCCGTGGTGGTCCTGGCCTCGCTCACCCTTGCGCCGGCGATGTTGGTGGTCGGCAGCCGGTTCGGCCTACTCGACGCCAAACGCGAGATCCGCTCGCGGGGGTGGCGCAGGCTCGGCACCTCCGTGGTGCGCTGGCCGGTTCCGATCCTGGCGGCGGCCATCGCGGTGGCTCTCGTCGGCCTGCTCGCGCTTCCCGGCTACAAGACCTCCTACAACGAGCGCCTCTACATTCCCAAGGACCTGCCGTCCAACGTCGGATACGCCGCCGCCGAGCGGCATTTCACGGCCGCCCGGATGAATCCCGATCTGCTGCTCGTCGATGCGGGACGGGATCTGCGCAACCCGGCCGACATGATCGTGCTGGACAAGATCGCCAGGGAGCTGATCCGCGTGCCCGGAGTCGCGCGCGTGCAGAGCATCACCCGCCCGCTGGGTCGGCCCATCGCGCACAGCTCGGTGCCGTTCCAGGTGAGCATGCAATCGGTGTCGATGACCGAGAACCTGCAGTTCCTGCGGGAGCGCATGGGCGACATGAATACGCTCACCGACGATCTCGGCAGGATGATCGCGATCATGGAGAACATGCTGGGCCTGATGAATCGGATGACCGACATCACCCACGAACTCACGGCCAGCATGAACGACATGCAGGCCAGCACCAACGAAATGCGAGATCACATGGCTGATTTCGACGATTTCATGCGTCCGCTGCGCAACTACCTGTACTGGGAACCGCACTGCTACGACATCCCGATGTGTCATTCGATGCGCTCGATGTTCGACGGGCTCGACGGCATCGACACCCTCACCGAAACGCTTTCGGAATCGGTGAAGAACATGAACGACATGGACCAGCTGATGCCGCAGTTGGTGGCGCAACTGCCCCCGATGATCGCCATCTCGAAGTCCATGCAGGGCACGATGAAAACGATGTTCAGCACGTTCAACGGGCTGGTCGACCAGATCGGCAAGATGACCGACACGGCATCGGTGATGGGCCAGGCGTTCGATGACGCCCGCAACGATGATTCGTTCTACCTGCCGCCCGAGGCGTTCGACAATCCGGACTTCAAACGAGGGCTTGACCTGATGGTCTCGCCCGACGGCCAGGCCGCGCAGTTCATCATCACCCACGACGTGGATCCGGCTACCTCCGAAGGTATTTCGCACGTCGATCCGCTCCTCAAGACGGCCCGCGAGGCGATCAAGACAACCCCGCTGGCCGACGCCAAGATCTACCTCGGCGGTACCGCCGCCACCTACAAGGACATCCAGGTCGGGGCCCAGTGGGATCTGTTGATCTCGGCCTGCGGCGCGATCACGTTGATCTTCATCGTGATGCTGTTGATCACCCGTGCGCTGATCGCGTCATTCGTCATCGTCGGCACCGTGATCCTGTCACTGGCCGCATCGTTCGGCCTGTCGGTCCTGGTGTGGCAGTACATGCTCGGAATGGACCTGCACTGGATGACGCTGGCGTTCTCGGTCATCATCCTGCTGGCGGTCGGGTCGGACTACAACCTGCTGGTGGTCTCGCGGATGAAGGAAGAGGTCAGCGCGGGTATCAACACCGGCATCATCAGGGCCATGGGCGCCACCGGTGGTGTGGTCACCGCGGCCGGCTTGGTGTTCGCATTCACCATGGCGTCGATGGCCACCAGCGATCTGATCGCCATCGGCCAGGGCGGCACGACCATCGGCCTGGGTCTGTTGTTCGACACCCTCGTCGTGCGGTCGCTGATGACGCCGACGATCGCCGCGATCCTCGGCCGGTGGTTCTGGTGGCCACTGCCCGTCCGGCAACGTCCCGCCCGTTTCCTGTCGGACCGGACGACGCCGATACCGGTCGCAAGACCCTCCTGACATACGTCGATACCATCGACGGATGACCACAGGCGAGCTCTCGGGCACCCAGGCGCGAACCCGCGGGGCCATCATCGAGGCCGCCGCCGCCGTCCTGGCCGACGATCGGACCGCCACGTTGCCCGATATCGCCAAGGCGGCCGGCGTCGGGCGCACCACCGTGCACCGCTACTTCTCCGACCGGGAAAGCCTGATCAACGCGACGATTGTCGACTCAGTGCAGGTGTTGACCAACGCGGTGGCCGCTGCCGCGCCCGAGGACGGCTGCCCGATCGAGGCGATGCGGCGCGTGATCAACGCGATGATCTCGGTCGGTAACCGGCTCCTATTCCTCTTCGACGACCCCACCGTTCTTCGTGGCCTGCCACCCGAGTTGGTGCCCGACAGCACCTACCTCACGAGCCTGATCGAACGCGGCCAGGCCGAAGGGGTGTTCGACCCGGAGTCGAGCACACAATGGCTCGAACACGCGCTCTACGGTCTGGTCATGTGGGCCTGCCAGGACTCCAAGGACGGGCTCATGCCGCAGCATGCGGCCGCACCCGCCGTCATCCGCACCTTTGAGCGCGGGGTGCGCTGCCGCGATTGATTTGGGTGCCCGCCGAGCTGAGCCAGGCTCATCGCCGCCAGAACAGATGATGAGTGACCGCGCCGCCGGGGCTCGGGACGACGTCGTGGTGAAACCGGTCGTCCAACTCATCGGGTGACTCCCACAGCCGAGACCCGCTGCCCAATGCAACCGGGGACACCGCCACATGCAGGGTGTCGACCAGGTCGGCCTCCAGGAACTCCCGGATGGTGCTCGCTCCCCCGCCCAGACGCACATCCTTGCCCTGCGCCGCGGCGCGGGCCTGTTCGAGCACTGCGGCCGGATCGGCATCGATGAAGTGGAATGTGGTGTCGGACAGGGTGAACGACGGCCGCTCATGATGGGTCATGACGAACACCGGGGTGTGGAAGGGCGGCTCGTCGCCCCACCAGCCCTGCCATTCGTGGTCCTCCCAGGCGCCACGGTAGGGACTGAACTTGTTGCGGCCCATGATCTCGGCACCGATGTTGTGGTGGAAATCGCGGGTGAGATAGTCGTCGAGGCCACGGCTGCCACCGGGCTCCGTCCGGTTGGGCCAGCTTGCCGTGGCGCCGGCCCAGGCGAACATTTCGCCCGGGTCGGCGTGACCGAACGGACGCTCAAAGCTCTGGCCCTCCCCGGCGCCGTAGCCGTCGCTGGAGACGTTGAAGTTCTGGACCTTGAGCAGCTGAGCCACGCGTTCTCTCCCGTTCAGTCAACATTGGATGCTGATTAGACCAGGGCTGGACGCGAAACTCATCGCGCGGCATGTGGTTACCGTGCGGCCTCCAGCTGTCGCCGGACCTCGAGTCTCCTGAGCTTTCCCGACGACGTGCGTGGCAACGATCCGGGCGACATCAGTACGACGTCGGCAGGGGTGACACCGCAGACCGACACGATCCGCCGGATCACGGCGCTGCGGGTGGTGTCCTGCTCGGTGCCGACGAACTCCGCGGCCACCAGCAACCGCGATTGTGCGGCGCCGGATTCCGTGCCCACCGCCACCACCGCTCCTTCACGGACGCCTTCCACCTCGCCGACGACCTGCTCGATCTCGGTGGGGAAAATATTGCGTCCGGCGATCGTGATCATCTCTTTGGACCGCCCGCAGATCACCAGTGCACCGTCGATGAGGTAGCCGATGTCGCCGGTCGGGAACCACTGCCCGATGCTGCCCGCGTCGACGGGGGCATGTCCCAGGTAGGACGTCATCATCGACGAACCACGGATCTCGACTTCGCCGGTTTCGCCGGTCTCGTCGTGCGGGGACGGGACGATGCGAATCTCCATGCCCGGCACAGGACGACCGAGCAGCGCATAGCGCCGGCCCGTGTCCGCCGCGTCCGGAATGTCGATGCGGAGGCCTTCCCCGGGCGCGGGGATGGTCACCGCGCACGTCGACTCGGCCATCCCGTACGAGGGCGCCATCGCCGCTGCGTCGAAGCCGAACCTGCTCATGCCGGTGGCGAAGCGGTCGACACCGGCACAGTCGACGGGTTCACCTCCGTTGATCGCGATCCGCACCGCGCCGAGGTCGACATCGGAGACGCGGTTGGCGAATCGGCCGAGCACCGAGTAACCGAAATTGGGTCCGGCGGTGAAGGTCGCCGAAGATTCGGAGAGCCACTCGGCCCAGCGCAGCGGCGCTGCCGAGAAGGCACCCGTGGGCGCCAGCCACAGCGGCATACCGGACATTGTCGACGCCAACACCATCGCCAGACCCATGTCGTGATAGATCGGCAACCATGTGCAGCCGACATCGTTGCGGCTCAGGGACAATCGCTGGGTGACGGCCAGAAGGTTGTTCAGCACAGCCTCCGGCGCCAACATTGCCGTACGCGGCGAGCCGGTGGATCCGGCTGTGCCCTGCAGGATGGCCACGTCGGCGCTGTCGGGATAACGCAGCTGCGTGGACGTGGAAGTGCGTGCGGCATCAGCGATGTCGCACACCGCCAGCGAGGAGCCGGCGTCCCGAAGCAGCTGCAGGGTGGCGCCGTAGCTGAACACCGTGGTCACGCCGATGCTGCTGAACCGCGACAACGTCGCGTGCGCCCACTCCGACGGTTCGGCGCCGCGCTGGGGACGCGGAAGGATCGACACCCCGGCGCCGGCCAGCCACGAACCCTGGATGGCGGCAATCATTTCCAGTGTCGGCTCGCCCACCAGGCCGACAGCGCCAGGCTGGTCCCGGCTCAGCAGGTAGGCCGCGATGCTCTCGGCGATGCCGTGTACCTCGGGCCAGGGGCGATGCTGCCAAGTATCGGTGTCGCGATCCAACACCACCAGGTCGTGCGGTGAACCGACCATCGCCTCCCGCAGGGCGCCTGCGAGGGGATTCATGATGCGCTCCTGTGGTCGATCACCGACTGTAGGTCTCCCACGGTGCGGCAGCTGATCAGATCTTCCTCGCTGAGCTGGACACCGAACTTCTCCTCGATCGTCACCAGTCCCACGGCGAACGACACCGAATCCATCCCGAGGTCGTCGACGAGACGTGTACTGGTACTGAGTGACTGACATGGAAGTTCGAGATCGTCACGCAGGATGGAGACCAGCCCGTCGCTCACAGCGGGCGATGTGGATGAATCGGTAGCGGTCATATGTGAATACCCGGCTGGTCGATGAGACCCAGCCTCACCTTTCGTTTCCGGTACAGGATCGATTGATTGCATTGGAACCGGCTGCCGGACAGCCGGTTTGGCTGACTGAACTCAGTTCATCCATTTCCGGGCGGTATCCCGGTCGAGTTGGTAGAGCGCCATCCGGCGGTTGGACATCTCGTGCTCGCCGAGGAAGCGGCAGCCGGCGAACTCACACAACCCACGCACCGTGGTGTTGCGATGGTCGGGGTCGAACATGATCCGCTGACAGTCGGGATCGGCGGTCAGCACACTGGCGACGATCTTGGGCAGAAGCATCGGGCCGAGTCCGCGGTTGACCAACTCCTCGTCGGCGATCGCCCCGTGCAGGCCAAGATCGTGCGGCTCACTGTCGTACCGATCGGCGATGGAATCTTTGGCCGCTCGGTATATTTCGAGGTATCCGCGATCCACGCCGGCGATGCTGAGCACGAGCGGCAGTGAATAGTCACCTTCAACCTGGGCTTTCAGGTGCTTCCGCCAGCGCTCGACCGGCCAGTCGTATTCCCAGGTCTCAGCGAGGTGCGGTCGATTCATCCACTCGGCTATCAGCGGAGCGTCCTGGTCGGTGGCCACCCGAATCTTGCTCGGCCGCATCAGTTGTGGAACTGGAGGTCCCGGGGTACGCCGCACAGCCTCGGATACATTCTTGAGTTCCCGTGGGAGCACCGGGTACACCGTCGAATAGTTGTCCTGCCGCGACACAGTTTCGGCCATGGAGCCGTCCACCCCCGTTGGTGCGTTGGTCACGTCTCCTGCCGCAATCGAGCAAGCACGTCACCAGTTGTGCTGTGCCGCAGCAGTTCATCACACGTCAAATGCCCATCCCCCTGTCTCCGGCGCAGGTCGGGGGCGCCACCTACGTGTGTGCGCCACGCTCAGACCCGCCGCCTCCTTAGACCAGCGAGGGGAGCCTAACCAAAACTATTTCGATGATGGGGCCTTCCTTTCGGCACCCGCGGCCCGTCATCCGGAGCCCACAGCGCCCGTCAATATTCCGCGCGATCCTCGAAACTCCAGTACAACAGTACTTTTCACACCTCCGACAATATAACGGCGGGTTTCGGCCGGTCATCCTTTCTCGGCGTCGTCGGCTAATACCTCGATGATCTGCGCGGGATGATTGTGGTCGTCTTTCTCCACCGCTGTCCCATCACAGCGATGGTGGCCAATGTTTCACGCGGTCCGGTCACGTTGGCCGCGCGAAAGCCACGGATCTCGGTCTCTCCCCGTTGGCAACCCGAACCTTGTCGACGGCTGTGCCCTTCCAGAGCTTCCGCGTGCTAGGTGAGGGCCCTTTGCGGCTGTCCGCTGTAGTCACTGAGCGGCCGGATGAGCGCGTTGGACGCCGCCTGCTCCATGATGTGTGCGGTCCATCCGGTGATCCGGCTCATCACGAAGAGGGGTGTGAAATATGGAATGTCGAACCCCATCAGGTAGTAGGCCGGCCCGGTCGGGAAGTCCAGGTTCGGCTTGATCTTGGTGGCCGCGAACATCGCGCTCTCCAGCACGTCGTAGATGTCCAGCCACTGCTGTCCATCGCGCACTGCCGCAATCTGTTGCAGAGCGGCCTTCATGGTGGGCACGCGGGAGTCACCGTCCTTGTAGACCCGGTGGCCGAAACCCATCACCTTGTCCTTGCGGGACAGCTTGCCGTGCAGCCATTCCGCAGCTCGGTCGGCCGAGCCGATCTCGAGCATGTCGTGCATCACCGCCTCATTGGCACCGCCGTGCAGCGCCCCCTTCAACGCACCGATGGCGGCCGTGACCGCGCTGTAGATGTCGGACTGCGTCGAGGTGACCACCCGCGCGGCGAAAGTGGACGCGTTGAAGCTGTGCTCGGCGTAGAGCACCATCGACTGCTCGAAAGCGTTGACGATCACCGGGTCCGGCACCTCACCGAAGCACATGTTGAGGAAGTTCTCCGAGTAGCCCATGTGGCTGTGCGGGGCGATCGGTTCCAGTCCGCGCCGTCTGCGCATGTCGGCAGCGACAATGGTCGGGAGAACCGCGAACATCCGCAGTGACTTGGCGAAGTTGGCTGCGGGACTGCTGTCGTCCTCCTCCGGGTCCTCGGCGCCCAGATAGCTGATCGCTGTGCGGACCACATCCATCGGATGGCAGTTGTCCGGCAGCTTGGCCAGCAGCGACTGCATCGAGCGGTCGATCCGGCGGGAGGCCCGCTCGCGCTGGGTGAAAAGGGCCAGCTCCTGGTCGGTGGGTAATTCGCTGTGCCACAACAGGTACGCGACCTGCTCGAAACTGCAGTGCGCGGCCAGATCCTGGACCGGGTAGCCGCGGTAGGTCAGAGTGTTGGTCTCGGGCACCACCTTGGAGATGGCGGTGGTGTCGACCACCACGCCGGCCAGACCTTTGTGGATCTTGGGCGGATCAAAGGTGCCGTTCGAGGTAACGGTCATCGTGTCGCCCCCTGCAGCGAGAAATTGTAGATATCCGAGTCGAACTGGTTGTAGTCGTTGTAACGCAGGAGCTCGTAGAGTCGGCTCCGGTGTTGCATCTGATCGAGCAGTCCGGATTGTGTTCCTGCCGAGGACATCTCACGCAGACCGACCTCGACCGCGTGCATGGCCAACCGCAGCGTGGTGACCGGGTAGATGACGATGTTGTAGCCAATCGCGGACAGCTGTTCCGCAGTGAGCAGCTCGGACTTTCCGAACTCGGTCATGTTCGCCAACAGAGGCACATCGACCGCCTCGCGGAACTGCTCGAACTCCGCAGGGGTGTGCAGCGCCTCGGTGAAGATCACGTCGGCACCGGCGTCGGCGTAGGCCTTGGCCCGGTCGATCGCCGCGGAGATCCCTTCGATCCCCGCAGCATCGGTACGGGCGCAGATGATGAAGTTCGGATCTCGGCGCGCGGTGACGGCCGCCCGCAGCCGCTTGACCATCTCGGCGGTCTCCACGACCGCCTTGCCGTCGAGATGCCCACACCGCTTGGGATTCACCTGATCCTCCAGGTGCAATCCGGCCAGGCCGGCGTCTTCGAGGAGCGTCACGGTCCGGCCCGCGCTCATCGGCTCGCCGAACCCGGTGTCGGCATCGATCAACGTGGGAAGATCTGTGGCCGAGGCGATCTGCGCGCCACGCCCCGCCACCTCGGTCAGCGTGGTCAACCCGATATCCGGCAGACCCAGGTCCGCGGACAGGACCGCGCCAGAGACGTAGACGCCGTCGAAGCCGATCTCGGCAACGAGCTTGGCCACCAGCGGCGAGAACGCACCGGGGAGGCGCAGGAGCCGGCCGGACTCCAGACCGCGGCGGAACCTCCGGCGCTTCTCAGCTGCGGAAGTGGCGGAGCCGAGCAACCCGGTCACCTGAATATCCCCGAGGGAACCGTGGGCGCCTTCTCCAACACCCTCGGATCGACCCGTACGTTAAGTGCACCCAGCGCGCCCGATCTGGTAGCCGAAACGTTCTCGACCGCACTCAGGAACCGTTGCTGCTCTTCGGCTTCGACAACACCATCGGCCAATTCGGCGAACTTGGCGACGTACTGTTCACGTTCGAACGGCCGCGCCCCCAACGGGTGAGCGTCAGCGACGGCGAGTTCGTCGACGATCGTCTCACCGCTCTTGAGGGTGACGACGGCCCTGGCGCCGAACGCCTTCTCGGCCGGGTCGTTCGAGTGGTAACGCCGGGTCCACTCAGGATCCTCGACTGTGGAGATCTTGCGCCACAGCTCGATGGTGTCGGGCCGGTGCGCCCGCTCCGGCGCATAGGACCGCTCGTGATGCCAGGTGCCGTCCTGCAACGCGACGGCGAAGATGTACATCACCGAGTGATCGAGGGTTTCGCGGGACGCGTCGGCGTCGAACTTCTGCGGGTCATTGGATCCGGTACCGATCACGACGTGGGTGTGGTTGCTGGTGTGCAGCACGATCGTGGCGATCTGATCCAGATCACCGATACGCTCGCGCATCCGGCGAGCCAGGTCGATCGGCGCCTGACTCTGGTACTCCGCCGAATGCTCCTTGGTGTAGGTGTCCAGGATGGCGCGCTTGGGTTCGCCCGGCCCGGGCAGCGGCACCTGGTAGGTGTGGTCCGGCCCGGACAACAACCAGGCGATCACCCCGTCCTCGCCTTCCCAGATCGGGGCCGGCGATTCCTCACCGCGCATCGCGCGGTCGACGGCTTCTATGGCCACCTTTCCGGCCCACGCCGGCGCGTAAGCCTTCCAGCTGGAGATCAGGCCCTTGCGCGACTGGCGGGTGGCGGTGGTCAAGTGAAGGGCCTGACCGATTGCGGCGTAAATGGTTTCGGGATCGAGCCGCAGCATGGTGCCCAAACCGGCGGCGACCGACGGTCCCAGGTGGGCGACATGGTCGATCTTGTGCCGGTGCAGGCAGATTCCTTTGACCAGGTCCACCTGCACCTCGTAGGCGGTGGCGATGCCGCGGATCAGGTCGGCGCCGTTCACGCCGAGTTGCTGAGCAACGGCGACGAGTGCGGGGATGTTGTCGCCCGGGTGGGAGTATTCGGCAGCCAGGAAGGTGTCATGAAAGTCCAGTTCTCGAACCGCGACACCGTTGGCCCAGGCCGCCCATTCGGGCGACACCGTGCCGTCGACACCGAACACGGCCGCACCTCGGGGTGTCTTGTGCGCGAGCGCCTGGGCACGGGCCACCGTCACCGGCCGGCGGATCACCGACGCGGCCGACACCGCGGCGTTGTCGATGATGCGGTTGATCACCATCGCCTCGGTCTCGGGCGGCACGGCTACCGGGTCGGCGGCGATCTCGGCGATCTTCCATGCCAAGTGCTCGCTACGCGGGAAGTTCTCGGCGCTGCGCCGGGTTCTGACGTCATGTTCAAGCATGTTCCGCACGGTACGCAGCCTCGATCACCAGGGAAACCACCTGTAAATGCGTACTCTTGTGTCCTTTGCCGCCCCCTTTTGCGAATGTTGTGAAACCCGATCGGGGTAGCCTCGTCAGCGGTGACGAAGACATTCGCCGGCGCCCGTCTGCGACGGCTACGCGACGAGAGAGGCCTCACACAGGTCGCGCTGGCGCGTGCGCTGGGACTGTCGACGAGCTACGTCAACCAGCTCGAGAACGACCAGCGGCCGATCACGGTCCCGGTGTTGTTGGCCCTCTCCGATCGCTTCGACCTGCCGACCCAGTACTTCGCCCCCGATGCCGACGCGCGGCTGGTATCGGACCTGCGCGAAATACTGGCAGACGGTGCCACCACGGCCCAGATCGAAGAGCTTGTCGCCCGCATGCCAGAGGTCGGCCAGACCATGGTGAATATGCATCGCCGCCTGCACGATGCCACCGCCGAACTCGAGGCCGTGCACGGTCGGGCCAACCTGGACGCGCAGGCGGGTGCGCAGCAGCCCATGCCGTTCGAAGAGGTACGCGACTTCTTCTACGACCGCCGCAATTACGTCGACGCGCTCGACCGCGCCGCCGAGGACCTCTTCGCCCGTCACCGGTTACAAGTCGGCGGGCTCGACCGGCAACTGGCCGACCTGCTGTCTGCTGAGTTCGGCATCTCGGTGATCGTGGACAACGGAGACATGCTGGAGCCCAGCGTGAAACGCCGGTATCTGCCCGAGGCCGGGACACTCTATGTCGCGCGGTGGCTGTTGCCTGGGCAGCGCGCGTTTCAGCTCGCCACCCAGATCGCGTTGCTGATGCACTCCGAGTTGATCGGCACCATCGTCGCCACCGACGACCAATTGAGCGCAGAGGCAAGGGATGTGGCGCGCATCGGGCTGGCCAATTACTTCGCCGGCGCGCTGCTGCTGCCCTACCGGATGTTCTTGTCCGCTGCCGAAGAACTGCGGTACGACATCGATCAGCTGGCGCGCCGCTTCGAGGTGGGATTCGAGACCATCTGTCATCGGCTGTCCACGCTGCAACGGCCGGACGCCCGCGGAGTGCCGTTCATCTTCGTCCGGACCGACAGTGCGGGCAACATATCGAAGCGTCAGTCCGCCACGGCTTTTCACTTCTCCCGGATCGGCGGCAACTGCCCGCTGTGGGTGGTGCACCACGCATTCGCCCGGCCTGGCGAATTCCTGACTCAGGTGGCGCAGATGCCCGACGGCCGCAGCTACTTCTGGATCGCCAAGACGTCTGCGTCGACGCCCAGCCGGTACCTCGGGACCCCCAAGAGTTTCGCCATCGGACTCGGCTGCGATCTCAGCCACGCCGACAAGCTGGTGTATTCGGTCGGCATCGATCTGAGCGACCCGGAAGCCACCGTGCCCATCGGGGCGGGTTGCCGGATCTGCGACCGTCCGGTCTGCCCGCAACGCGCCTTCCCGTATGTGGGCAGACACGTCCACGTCGACCCGCGAACCAGCAGCAATCTTCCCTACTCCTCCACCGTTTGAGCAGCGTTGCTGATGGTGGGGCGGCAACGCCGAGCAGATGTGCAATCCCCGAGGCCGATGCGGGAGAATGGCCCGGTGGACTGCGTGGTGGCACGGGAGGCGCTTTCGGCGCGCCTCGATGGGGAGCGTGAGCCGGTCCCCTCTGCGCGTGTCGACGAGCATCTGCGTGGTTGCCCGGACTGTGCCAGCTGGTACGAGAGGGCCGAAGTTCAAGCCCTGTACCTGCGAGATCTGGCGAACACCGCATTGATCGGCTCGGTGAACGGACGCCCCACCCGCAGCGCCACCGCGCTGGCCGGACTCGGACATTGGCTGCGCCGGCACCTTTTGACCATCGCGATCGTCGCCATCGGGGCGGCCCAGGTCGGTTTGGCGGTCGCGCAGGCAGCCGGCATCAATTTCGGAATGGTTGCCGCGCATCACGGATCGGCCAATGGAGCCCACTTGCTCAACGAGTCCACGGCCTGGTCGGCAGCGCTGGGACTCGCGACGATTGCCATGGCGTTCCGCCGGCGAATCGCGAGCGGTCTTGCCTGCGTGTTGGTGATCTACTGCGGATTCCTCGGCTATTACGTGGTGGCGGATGCGCTTGCGGGCCAGGTGACCCCAGTCCGTGTCCTGAGCCACGTCCCGGTGGTGTTGGCTGCGGTCGTGTCGATGTGGGCATCACGCCACAAGCGCCCGCACGACCCGGCACCGAGGACCCGTGGCGAGGATGACGAATCAGGTGCTGCGCCGGGCCGTCGCCACCTGCGCGCAGCCGACGACCCCGCCGCGTGAGCCGCTACAGCATCACGCCGAACATGATCGCCATGCCGCCGGCCATCATTGCCCGGCACAGCGTGCCGAAGTGCGAGAACGGCGAAGCTTCTGACTTCTGTCGTGCGGCGAAGTAGCGGTACAGCCACGCCGCCGTGGCGATCACGAAACCGAGTGTCAGCAACCAGTTGATGGCGGGAATCCAGAGTGGCTGCACCGAGGCGTGTTCCATGGCCATCGCCGTCCCGCCGCCAGAATGTCCGGCCATGTGGATCGCATGCACGTCGCCGGAACCCGCTGTGGCGGCCGTTTCTGTATGCCGCACAAGCAGATTGCCGTTCATGACGGCATACATCCAGGCCATGGCCGACATCATCGCGGCGTGATAGCCGTCGACCACACGGCCATAGGTCGTGCGGGATCGCAGCGCGACGGCCAGGAACCATCCCGCGGCGGCGAGGAAGAAGAAGAGCGGCGGCAGTGTCGGCAACTCAGCGCCGCGCGGCCAGGCCATCACCATCATCGCGATGGCCATCACCAAGTGGAGCACCTGGCTCACAGCAGCGCCCGGACGACCCCGGGAGCCCACCAAGGCAAAAGCACACTCAGCGGCACTCAGGGCGAACAACACCGTCACTATCCAGCGGAGCGCAAGATCGGCGATCATTCCGGGTCCTGTCTGTCAGTGTCGGCCATCGTCCTTTGGTCGCAGGCGCCGGTGCGAAAGTTCCCGCACCCGATCAGTACTACGACACGTTGTCGTAGACTCGCATGGCCGCGATGTTCTGTTCGTTTCCGCGGCGGAAGGCCGGTTCGACTATGGCGCGTGCGCGCATGTCCACTGCCGCCGGCGGGTGGCGGGGACGCCTGACACTGCTCGGCGTCGTCGCAGGTTGCGCTGTGGTGCTGTTCGCGTGCGCCTTGCAGCTGGGCGCGCAGCGGCTCGCCTCGGCAGGGATCGCCGACCCGGGTACGGCCACCAGCGCAGCACGACTCCTCGGACACTGGGCCGCCACCTTGGCCGGTGCGGTGTGCGTCGGAGCGCTCGCCTGGATTGTGACGACCGCAACACCTCGCGATGACGGCCGGATCGACCCGACGTCCTTTTCGGCGCATCTGCTCGTCGAACGCGTCGCTGTCGCCTGGACTTGTTTTGCCACAGCGATGGTCGTCGTCTCGGCGTCCGCCGACGCCGGAATTCCCATCGGCCGGCTGATCGCCGGTCCCGGCCTCGGCAGCACCATCGCGGCATCAGAGGTCGCACGCGGGTGGTGTGCCACGGCGCTCTGCGCACTGGCGCTGGCGGTCGGCGTGCGTTTCACCCTCCGCTGGATCGGGCACTGCGTCGCACTGCTGCCTGCCCTCGTCGGGGTGGTCGCCGTGGCCGTGACGGGTAATGCCGGGCAGGGCCCAGACCATGACATCGCCACCAGCGCGGCGATCGTCTTCTCCGTGACGGTCGCGGTGTGGGCCGGGACGAAGATCGCCGCCGCCGGATTGCCAGACGCCGTGCTTCGACGCCGGATCCAGGTGCTGCACGTGCTGTGCGGATCGGTCACCATCGTTTACGGCGCCGTGCTGGCGACTCTGATGTTGGGCGGGCTGCCGATTCTGGGTTCGACCTATGGGCGGGCCGTGCTCGTCGCCGGGGTGCTGATGGTCCTGGTGTGGGTCGGCGACGGCGCATTTCTGCTGAAACGCCGCACCCCTTCACAACTGGTCAACACCGTGTCCGCAGCCGCGATGATCGTCGCCACCGCCGCCGTGGCACTTGCCGACAGCAGTGTGCCGCCCCGGTTCACGGTTCATGAGTTCTCCACGTGGGACATCTTTTTGGGCTACCAACTGGATGCACCTCCGAGTCCGCTCAGCCTGATCACCGAGTGGCGGTTCGACCCCCTGATCGGTACGGCGGCCATCGTTCTCGCACTCGGCTATCTCGTCGCCACGGCGCTGCTGCGGCGACGCGGCGACCATTGGCCGGTGGGCCGCACGATCGCTTGGACCCTGGGTTGCGCGGCCTTGCTCATCGCCACGAGTTCGGGCGTACGGGCCTACGGATCGGCGATGTTCAGCGTGCACATGGGTGAGCACATGGCGCTCAACATGTTCGTGCCCGTGCTTCTGGTCCTCGGCGCACCCGTCACACTCGCCCTACGGGTACTGCCGGCCGCGCCGAAAGGCGACGCGCCGGGCCCCCGCGAATGGCTGGTGTGGTTCGTGCACGCACCGGTGACGCGATTCCTGTCGCACCCGGTGACCGCATTCGTGCTGTTCGTCGGGTCGCTGTATCTCGTCTACTTCACTCCCCTGTTCGACACCCTGATCCGGTATCACTGGGGCCATGAGTTCATGAGTGTGCACTTCCTGCTGACCGGCTACCTGTATTACTGGGGAATCATCGGCATCGATCCGGGGCCGCGACGACTCCCCTTCCTGGGGCGGCTCGGGCTGCTGTTCGCCGTGATGCCGTTCCACGCCTTCTTCGGTATCGCCACCATGACGATGACCTCTTCTTTGGGTGAGACCTTCTACCGGTCCGTCAATCTGCCTTGGTTGCAGAGCATCTCAGACGACCAACATATGGGCGGCGCCATCGCGTGGGGTTCGAGCGAGTTGCCGGTGATCATCGTGGTGGTCGCCCTGGTGGCCCAGTGGGCACGTCAGGATCGCCGGGCCGGAGCGCGGGATGACCGACACAGCGATCGCGGATACGACGACGATCTCGACGCGTACAACGCGATGCTGCAAGAACTTTCCCGCACCCGGCGCTGAGCGGCCAGGGGGTTATCCGCCGTCAGATCCGCACGTGCAGTTGCTCCCGCAGGTGCAGTTTTCGCACGTACAGTTCGGGTTGTCGCACTTCGCCGATTCGACTGTTTCATTGCTGGTCATGCATGTGACGCTACGCCGCCCGAGCGGTGCTGACCGTGATTTTGCGGGCGACCGGCGACGTTCGAGGTGCTCCGGACTCTCAGATAGCATGCACGGCACGTTCAACGGAGGTCTGACACTGTGCTCGATAGCGACGACGTGCGGCGCATCGCGCTGTCGTTTCCCGAAACCGTGGAGAAGGAGCGCTGGAACCATCCGACGTTCGACGTGGCGGGCAAGATGTTCGTCACCGTGCCGGACGATCAGGCCTCTATCGCGGTGCGCTGCCCCAGGTTTGACCGCGACGAATTGGTCGCCGCCGAACCACACAAGTTCTGGGTGGCGCGACACGAGGCTTCGTCCGCGTGGGTACGGGTCCGGTTGAGCGCACTCGAAGACTCGCTGGAGTTGCGGGACATTCTCCTCGACTCCTGGAGACAGGCAGCCCCGGACAGACTCGCCGACGCGGATGAGTCCTGAACCGCAAGTCGTGCTCCGGCTCAGGCTCTCTCAGAGCTGTGCCGTTTGGCGCCGGGTCCCATTCGATTCGTCGTACGGGTTCGGTTGGACCGTGCCGTAATTGCGCAACCGCAGGCTGTTCGACACCACCAGGAAAGACGACACTGCCATGGCCGCGCCCGCGATCAACGGGTTGAGCAGCCCGGCCGCGGCGATCGGAATCGCCGCGATGTTGTATCCGAACGCCCAGAGCATGTTGACCCGGATGGTCCGCATCGTCGCCCGGGCCAGGCCCAGCGCCTGCGGGACCGAATCGAGGTTGTCCCGGACCAGGATGATGTCGGCGGCGCCGATGGCCACATCGGTGCCCCGGCCGATGGCAAGGCCGAGATCGGCACAGGCCAAGGCGGGACCGTCGTTGATTCCGTCGCCGACCATGGCCACCACCCGGCCCTGTTCGCGCAGTTTCTCGATCGCGCCGACCTTGTCCTCCGGAAGTACCTCGGCCACCACATCATCGATGCCCACGGCCGCGCCGATCGCAGCGGCCGTCGCGGCGTTGTCGCCGGTCAGCAGCATGGTTTTCATGCCCTCGGCATGGAGGAGCGCGATCGCACCGGCCGCCGACTCCTTGACCGCGTCGGCGATGCAGATGGCACCGCAGACGGTGTCGCCATACGCGACGAATACGACTGTCTGGCCCTGTGACTCGCCCACCTTGCGGGCGGCCGCCAGATTGGCAGGCACCACCCGGTCGCGCGTCACCCAACCGGGCCGTCCGACGACGACGGCCGCACCGCCCACCGCGCCGGCCACACCTTGGCCGGCGAATGCCTGGAAGTCCTCGACCGCGGCGACGTCCCGCCCGGCGCGAGCGGTGACGATCGCATGCGCCACGGGATGTTCGGACGCCGACTCGACCGCCGCCGCATGCCCCAGCACCTCGTCCTCGGTCCAGCCCTCGGCAACGGCGACCGTGATGACCTGAGGTTGTCCGGTGGTCAGGGTGCCGGTCTTGTCGAACACGACGGTGTCGACCGCACGGATCGCCTCCAGTGCGCGATGCCCCTTGAGGAAGATGCCCAGCTGAGCACCCCGCCCCGAGGCCACCATCATCGCGGTCGGGGTGGCCAGCCCCAAAGCGCACGGGCACGCGATCACCAGGACGGCCAGTGCCGCCGACACCGCTCGGTTGACATCGCCGTCGGCCAACAGCCAACCGATCGCGGTGGCTGCCGCGATCACGAGCACACACGGCACGAACACCGCGGCGATCCGGTCGGCCAGTCGCTGCGCATCCGCCTTCTGCGCCTGTGCCTGCTCCACCAGCCGGACCATCCCGGCGAACTTGGTATCCGGGCCCACCGCGGCGGCCTCGACGATCAGACGACCGTCGAGCACGACGGTGCCACCCACGACACTCGAACCTTCCTGTGTCTGTACCGGTTTGGACTCGCCGGTCATGGCACTGACGTCGACGGCGGCCGCGCCGGACACCACGAGACCGTCGGCCGCGATGGCCTCACCGGGACGGACGACGAACCGCTGGCCCTCCTTGAGCTCGTCGGCGGGCATCACCAGTTCGCCGCCGTCGGCGAGCAACACCGTCACCGACTTGGCCCCGAGCGCGGCCAGTGCTCGCAGCGCTCCCCCGGCACGTGAGCGCGCCCGGGCCTCGAAGTAGCGGCCCGCGAGCACGAAAACGGTTACCCCGGCGGCGACTTCGAGGTAGATGGCGTCGCTACCGAGCAACGCCTGCCAGATGCCCGCAGCGTGATAGGCCTGGTGATGAAAGAAGATCGTGTACATCGACCACACGGTGGCGGCGGTGACGCCGATGGAGATCAGGGTCTCCATGGTGGAGGTTCCGTGCCGGGCGTTGCGCAACGCACTGCGGTGGAAGGGCCACGCGGCCCAGGTGACGATCGGTGCCGCCAATGCGGTGAGCACCCATTGCCATCCGGCGAAGCGGGTGTCGGGCACCACGGCAAACATCACCGAAAGATCGGCGAGAGGGATGAACAACACGGCAGCGATGGCGAGTCGCCGGAGCAGGCTGCGCGCATGCTCGGCATCGGGGTCGACGTCGGTGGTGGAGCGCTCGGTGCGGGGGGCCGCCTGGTAACCGGCGCGCTCGATGACGGCGCACAGTTGCTCGACACCGACCTGTGGTGCGGCCTCCACAGTGGCGACACGTGTGGCGAAGTTCACTGACGCCCGCACGCCGTCGACCTTGTTGAGCTTGTTCTCCACGCGGGCAGCGCAGGCCCCGCACGACATTCCGGTGACATCCAGCGCGATGCGCTGGGTCACGTCCTGGTCGGGGACAGTTGCCGTCGTCACGATCACTCCCATTTACTCACCCACCAACTCAGTGGCCCACATCACCGGCATATGCCACCGAATATGTAGTCGCTCCGGGCCGCTGCCGAGTTCCCGGGCGGGATCGAATAATGTCGGGGGCTGTGACTACCGAACGCGGCCAGGACCACGTTACGCGGCTGGCCTTCGCCGCCGGCCGCGGTGATTCGGCAGCGCTCGAGCAATTCATCCGGGCCACCCAGACCGACGTCTGGCGAACGGTGGCGTATCTGGGCGATTCCGGGTCGGCCGACGACCTGACCCAGGAGACGTTCCTGCGCGCCATCAGTGCGCTCCCCCGGTTCAGTGGCCGGTCATCGGCACGCACCTGGCTGCTGTCGATCGCGCGGCGGGTGGTCGTCGACCAGATCCGGCACAAGCAGAGCCGGCCGCGCACGCAGCACGGCGTGGACGTCGAGCAGGTTCTCGAAAGCTACCGCCCCGCGGGCGGGTTCGAGAAGATGGTCGAGATCCGGCTGTTGTTGGACGACCTGGATCCGGACCGCCGGCACGCCCTGTTGCTCACACAGGTCCTCGGCTTGTCCTACGCGGAAGCAGCCGAGGTGTGTGGCTGCCCGGTCGGCACCATCCGGTCACGGGTGGCACGGGCCCGCGAGGATCTGATCGCGGCGTCCGAGCGCGACGATCTGACCGGTTAGGGCACTCGGCGTCGCCGGCGCCACGCCACCGCAACATCGACGGCGATGAAGGCGACCAGGCTCGCGCCGAGCAGCGGGACGAACCAGCCGATGACGGCCGCCGCGAACACCACCCCCACCGCGAGGCCCGGTGACAGCCCGGTGAGGACACCACGACGTGGCGCAGGGCCCACCGGGGCACGGCCGCCGGTGGGGCGACGGTGCCACCACAGCAGATAGCCGCGCACGATCACGGTCACCAAAGCCGTGGCGAGACCCAGCAGCAGTAGCTGATTGGCAATTCCGAACAGCAAGCCCATGTGCAGCTGAATGCCCCACGCGGAAAGCTTTGCCGCCAAAGGCCAGTCGGCGAACCACGAGGTATCCGTCACGGTGGCGGACTGCGGATCGACGGCCACCGCGTTGTTCGACATCACCCAGGGCTGACGAGTCTGCGCGACCGTGAAGGCGATACCGGCGTGGGCGGGAACGCCGACCTCGACATTGCCTCCGACACCGGCGTCGCGAGCAGCCATCAGCACCCGGTCGATATCGTCCACCAACGATGGGTCGTTCGGGCCGCCCGCATCCGCGGCCGGGGCACCGTGATGCCCTTCATGGCCGGTCATCTCGGCTTCCGGCCGGCCGTTGACCGCTGTGGACACCGACGGGGTGGCCCACGACAACGCCGCCCTCAGATCGGTGATGTTGTCACCGGCGAACCGTGACCATGTGAGTCCCGTCGCCGACAGGAACAGCAACCCGGCTGCGATCCAGATCCCCACCGCCCCATGCCAGTTCAGCGTGCGCGCCCGGCCGCGACGTGAGCGGTCGACCGTGAGCAATCTGGCATCCGCATCCCCACGCTGCGTTTTGCGCCGGTATCTTCCCCACCACAGGAACACCCCGGCCAACGCGACCAGCCACAGCCACGACGCGGCGAGTTCGCTGTACAGCCGGCCCGGTTCGCCGAGGTGCAAACTGCGGTGCAACTGGTCGATCCAGGTCCTCAGCGGCAGCGCGCCGCTGCTGCCGTAGACCGTCAGTTCCCCGTGCGAGGCCGCTGTCACCGGGTCGACGAATACGGCGTGCCGCTCGGATTCACCCAGCGCCGGATCGTCGAACATCACCCGGGTGGTCTCGCCCGGGCCGACCGCCGGACGGACCGCGGTAACCGGCAGATCGGGCCGCACGGCCTGTGCGGCCCGGACTTGTTCGGCCACCGGGAGCATGTCGCCGCTGCTGTGGGTTGAAAGTTGATCGCGATAGACGACCTGCTCGATGGTCGGCGAGATGGCGTAGAGCCCGCCGGTGACGGCCGCGACCAGCAGGAACGGACCGACGAAGATTCCCGCGTAGAAGTGCAGGCGCAGCAGGAACGCACGATGCTGCGCGGTCCTCGCCGGTGGGGCGGCCACCGATTCCGGCGTCGGGCTCGCATCGGTGGCTTTCGACGGGTTCTCGCCCATGGCTCCTCAGTGGTCGAACGGTCCTCGATAGAAGTGGTCGTTCGCGCCACGTCGGCAGTTCCCGGCAGAAATTCAGCCGCCCATGTGCCCGACGGTCACCCAGCGGATCGCCCTCGCTATCACCGAGGAGCTTTTCTTCGGCGGCCCGTCCACCTGGGATCCGTCATCGCTGACGGCGGCACGCTCTTCGGCGCGGTAACCGGCCTGCTCAACAGCCGCGCAGAGGTCGGCGACACTGATGTCGTGACGGGCGTCGACGGTGGCGATCTTGGTGGAGATGTCGACCGTGGCCTGCACTCCGTCGAGCTTGTTCAGTGTGGTCTCGACCCGGCGCGAACATGCGCCGCACGACATGCCGGTCACGTCGAGTCGGATCCGTCTGGCACGTGATGCCTCGTCACTTCGTGCGGCTACGTCTATCACTGCCATTCCTCACTGTGTCGCGGTGTCTGGTTGATTGGTCGTTGGACGACTGCGGTGAGTTCCCGCCCGTCTTGGGCGAGCAGTGTCTGCACCGGCGGCGGTTCCGCCGTGATTTCGCCGACGGACCGGATGTCCAACGGGATGGCCGGGTAGTCGCTCAGGTAGTCCGCGTAGGAACGTCCGCCGAGGGTGAGACCCAGGCCGATCCAGGCGTCGATCACGGACCAGCGCCGCGGATTGGACTTCGCCCACTCGCTGTCATCGAGCCGCCGCTTCCACTCGTGACTGTCGAGCAGATCTCGGGCCACCGTGCCGAGCAATTCCTGGTATGTCACCGCCTCGCCGCGCACCACATCGATCCCGCGGCCCAGCAGCCGGCCGGGTCCACCGAACTCCGGCATTCTGCGCAGAATGCCGGCCGCCGCCGCTCGGCCGGTCGTCACTTCTTCGGTCAATTCGATTGCCGGATAGGCCTGTAGCGCACGGCAGGCATCGACGACCGACACCAGGATGTCGGCCGATCCGCGCGTCTGGTCCGGTGTACCCAGGACCCGCGGCAAGCGCACGATCGTGAAGTCGAGCTCCCGGTCTGCCCGGCTGACCGCCAGTTCGGCGAGCGCCTTGGAGGCCGCATACGGGTACGGCGCCTGCCGAGGGTCGACCACCTGCGGCGTGGCGACGTTCCCGTTGACGACGTATGTCGACAGGTGCACGAGCCTGGTACCCGAAGCGGCGCATGTCTGCGCCATGGCTGCCACCAATTCCACATTGGCTGAACGGAGTTCCCGGTACGGGACCACCACGTTCGTGTTCCCGATGCAGTTGACGAGGGTCCGAGCCCCGGTGCGGTGGATCAGCGCCGCCAGTTCCGCGGGCCCGAAATCGGGGCCGAGGTGCTCGATGCGCACACCGGGTGCCGCCTGGAGCTTCGCCCATGTCGGATCATCGGGGGGGACCGACCTGGCGGCCAGCACCACGTCGGGGCCCGGTCCCCCTGACTGGCTCAAGTCCAGAATCGCCTCGGCGAACCCGGTACCCAGAATTCCTGACGCCCCGACCACCAGGATCGGCCCTGCGTCTGGGCGAGCCGTGGATCGCCGGGGTTTCGGCGCCGCGTCAACGTGCCGCGTCGCCACCGCATCGAAGTCACGCTCGATGTGGACGGCTGTCGCGCGGTCCATCCAACCGGCGCCCATCGACACGTCGGCCACCAGGTTCACCGCGGTATCCGCGCTTATCAGGTCGAGCATCGAAACCTGCCGGCCGAGATATCCACGGGTATCGGGCAGAATCCGCACGAGGTCCAGCGACCCGATGCCTTCGCCCAGCAGCGACGTCGCGGGCAAGATCAGCCTGCCGAGATGGGCACTCCAGATTTCGGCGAGACCAGCGGCCCGCGCGTCGGATTCGGTGTCGGCGTGCTCCCGTTGTCCGGAAACGCTCGATGTCGGCAGCCTTGCGGTGTCGGTCTTTCCATTGGGTTTTCTGGGTATGCGCGCGACACCCGAAACGATGAACGACGGGACCCGCGAGTCCACCAGAATGGTGCTGATTCGCACGGTCGCAGCGTGGTCTTGCTCACCGTCACGGGTCTGCTGAGTCTCGAACCAGACCCCCAGGCGACCGTTGTGAAGTTCCACGGCGACGTCGCTCACCGCTGGGTCGGCCACGATGCGCCTGGTGATCTCGGCGGTGTCGACCCGCTTTCCCGAAATCTTGACGAGCGCGTCTTTCCGTCCGGCGAACATCGGGTGGCCCTGGGCGTCGAGCGTTATCCGGTCGGCGGTCGCGTAGGCGCGCTGCCGTCGGCCGTCGGGCATGGTGACCCACCCGAAACCGGCGTCGTCCACGCCGAGGTAGCCGTCAGCCACCATCTCCCCCACCACCACGACTTCGCCGAAGGCGATCACGACCGTGCTGGGAACCACCGGTGATCCCAATCGCCGACGCGCTCCGTGCTCGAGCACCTGACCGCCGGCAATGATCGGCAAGTAGGTCACCACGACCGTGGTCTCTGTCGGGCCATAGCTCGATATCAGCGAGATGTCCTCGGTGCCGGCGACATTGATCCATTTGTCTATGGCCGCCGGGCGGACGGGCTCACCGCCGATCACAATCTGTCTCAGCTGAGATCGGGCCACGCGGGCAATCGCATCGACGTCGTCACACCACAGATGCCACAACGCGGTGGGCATATCCACGATGGTGGCCGCGCAGTCCATCACCTCTGCGGTGAACGCCTGCAGGTCACCGGCCTTCACCGCGGCGGAACGGATGAGTGTCGCCCCGCCGAGAGCGGCACCGAAGACTTCTTCGACACTGATGTCCGAGGTCAGCGGCGCGCATTGAAGGACGGTGTCGTCCGGTCCCCAGCCGTACGCCCGGCTCACCCCGACACAGAAGGTCGCGAGCGAACCATGGCTGACGTGGACGAGTTTGGGTTCCCCGGTCGACCCGGAGGTCGGCATCACATACGCGGTCCTGGCGGCAAGTCCTGAGTCTCTTGCGGTCTGCTCGACGCGGTCCTCCACCAGCCACCGTTGCTCCGCATCCGATCTCGGCGGGATATTCGCCGATGCGACATCGACGATGTGCGCCGAGATGCCATTGCCGTACTGGTTGATGCTCAGGGCCCGCGATGACACCTCGTCATCGCGGTCACAGACGCTGTAGCCGCAGCCCGCGAGGTGACACGCGATCAGGAGGTCAATTGTCTTGTCGGTGTTGTCGTCGGTGAACACCACCACATCCCCTGGCGTCACCTTGGTTTCGAGCAGCCAGGCGATCCAGGAATCGACACGGGGCCGATGTCGACGGCATTCGGCGACAGAGGCGGGTCGATTGAGAAACCACGCGGGCGCCACCCGCAGCGCCGGTTCGCCTTCTCGCGAACCCGTACTCAGCATCCCGTCACCGGCGAGCACGCGCCAATCGTCGACGGTCATCGCGATCGGGGAATCCCACAGTGTCGGCATCGTCTGCACGGCACCCGCGACTCGGCGTGCCACGTCCGACGCATGCAGCTGAGGCCGATCGGATCTGTCCCAGACGTTGAGGGCGAGCACGCGTCGCTGCTCGTCGAGCACGGCCGCCACGGTCATCCCCTCGACCGGACCGATGTCCGACGTCACGGGTGCGTCGGCCAGAAACGGCGCCAGTTCGGGCGCGCAGGGCTCCCGCAGAAAATTGAGCGCCAGCGTCTCGACGGAGGTTGTCCGGTTGATCGCGAGATACATTCGGCGGTAGCGCTCTTCACGCAACCATCGGCGACGGCCGGCCTTGACGTAGCCCCGATCCACCGCGCCGACCACCTCGGCCACCGAGGCATGCGGTGCGAACCGGACCGGCTGCGCCATCGAGTTGACCAGACACGTCGCGACATCGAGTTCGCGGTCACCGAAACGGTTGTCGACCGCGTGCACCAGAAGGCACTCGGTGGTGCGACGAATACTGGCGTCCACGGCCGCCGCCGCCGTCGCGACCAGCACGTTGAGCGGCACGTTCTCACGCCCGGCAAGGTCGAGGATCGCGTCGTAGTCGGATCCGCGAAGCACCGCGGACCCAACGAGCACTCCCTTCGCCGCGGTTGCGGGGACGTCAGCGGCGATTCCCTCGCCGCCCGTGATGGTGGACGCGGCGAGCTCCTGTCGCACAACACTGGTGAGACGCTCCAGCGATTCGTCGATCCGGATCGCCTCTCGGCGGTGCGCGGTGGCGACACCGGTCAGACCATCGTGGATACAGGCGGATTCGACCAAGCCCTCGTCCGCGAGGAAGCGCCCCAGATGAGCCTCGATGATGCCGATCGCACCACCGTCGAGCAGGATGTGGTGCGCTTGAGCATCGAGACCGCACACGCTTCCGTTGCCGTCGAGGCGCACGGTGTAGCGCGCCAACGGCTTTTCGCGAATGCCCGATCGCCACTCGTCGGCCAGCGCCGCACTGCCGTCGCTGCCGCACACCCGCACGAGGTCCTCGATGTTCAACCGAGGTACGAGGGCCGGATAGCCATCGCCGTCTGGAGCCACCAGAACGCACAACTGAACGGGGCTGGCACGGATGGTCTTACGCAGCGCGGTCAGGAACACTGCCTGCGGTATCGAGTGGAACCGGTAGCGCCTGGCGATCAGATACAGCTGAGGATCCGCGTCCTGCAGCACTCCGTTGTAGATGTTCTGCTGTGACCGGCTCAGCGGGACCCGTTGCACATGAGGAACTTCAGACCGGCTCATTCAGCTTCTCCAACTCCTGGAGCCAACCTGCCACCGAAAGGTTCTCGGCCAGCCGCCGCGGGACGTCGGATTGCCGATCGATGCCGAGATGCTTCATCAGCAGCACGAACCGGACCGAGTCCAGCCCCAGATCCCTCAGGTCGGTCGCATCCCCGTCGACGAAATCTGACTCATCGACATAGAGCACCTCCGAGAGCGCATCGAGCAGCCTGCCCCTCAGACACTCAGCCACCGGCCGTCACCGCACCGACCGCCACGCCCAGCGACGTCCGAATGATCTTGCCGGACTGGGTACGTGGAACCTCCTGAACGAACGTGATGGTCGACGGCCTGGCCATCGGCTCCGACTCCTCGCGGAAGCGCGCCGCTATGGCGTGTTTGAGCTTCTTGGCCGCTGATGCATCCAGCGTCGTGGACGCGACCACAGCCAGGCCCACCAGTGCACCGAACTCCTCGTCGGGGATCTCGTAGCAGGCCGCCTCGCTGACGCCGGCAACCGCCTCGGCGATCCGATCGACCTCGTCCGGAGCGATGTTCACGCCACCGGAGATGATCATCTCCGACGACCTGCCCCTGATGTAGAAGAAGCCGTCGGCACGGCGATCGAGGAGATCTCCGGTGTTCACCCATCCGTCAACGAGAATCTCAGCAGTCCGGTCGGGGTTGCCCCAATATTCCAGCATGTTCGCCGGCGACTTGACCCAGAGTGTGCCCGAGGACGCCGACGCGGAGCCGGACCGTGTGGGCGGCCCACTGCCGTCACCATCCAGGTGGACTTCCACGCCGGGATAGGGCCGCCCGACCGCGCCGGCTTCGATGCGCTCGATCGACTCCTCATCTGTTGGGAGACACAGTGCGGTGCAACCAGTTTCGCTGAGACCGTAGACTTGGGCGGTACGGGCACCCGCAGCTTCGACGAAGGCGACATCGGAGGCAACCGCGCGGGATCCGCCATAGCCCACCATGCGAAGCGACGGGGGTACCGGCGCACCGGTTGCCAGCAGTTCGGACACCAACCGGGCCAGCAGCGTGGGAACCAGACACGTTGTCGCAACCTCGTTCGCGGTGAGGATCTCGGCGATGGACGCCGTATCCTCGCCACCGGTGATGCACTGCCCACCCTGCATCAGGCAGTTGAGGATCCACCACAGTCCACCGATGTGTGTGGCGGGAAGCGGTGAGTACGTGGTTTCGCCGACGATCCAGTCGACCCACGTCAAACGCTCGCGCTGCAGGATGTCGGCAACGGAGTAGAACGTCCGGTTGGGCAGCAGCACCGCTTTCGGCGTGCCGGTGGTGCCACTGGTGAAGATCATCGCCAGCGGCTGCTCTGCTCCCCCGTCCGGCAGTCCAGCCGCTGGTTCGGCGACAGGCTCGTCGCCGTGGTCGGCCGCGCTGTGGGTGATCGTGACGGTGGCGGCAGGGATCGACCGGAGTGAGTCGGAGAGATCGGCGGGCTGCAGCCGGCAGCCCGGTGTCATCAACATCGCATCGGGCGTGGCAATCTCAGCGAACCGGTCGATGGCCGCCGCGGGCAGCGCACCGTCGACCATGACTGCGATGGCCCCGACTCTCGCGCACGCGAGCACCGACAGGTACGTCTCGGGGCCGTTGTCCGAGATGACGAACACACGACTGCCGCGGCAGACAGATCGCCCACCGAGATCGGCTGCCAGCCTGTCAACTTCGGCCATGAGTTCTCGATACCGAAGCACGCTGGTCCCGTCGCAGCGACGGAGGGCGATCGCGTCGGGGCGCTCGCGTGCCCTCGCACTGATACGTTCCAACACCGTGGTTGATGCGTAGGCCATGGCTGTAGCAGCTGCTCCGTAACTTTGTGTCAGGGGATGTTGAGAGCGGCCAGTTCGACTTGGCCGGAGGCGGACCCGCCGTCCTCGTCCCAGAACTCGACCGTGCAGGGAATTTTGAGATAGCGGATCGTGCGATCGACGACCTCGAAGTCCTTGCACAGCAGCCGCGCCGAGAACTTCTGGGATTTGATCGGACGCTTGAAGCGCGACACCGTCGTCTTGATCAACATGCTGGGGAGTTGGTAGTTGAAGTAGTCCTCGATCGACCAGCCCCGGAATTCAGGGATCTGCTCGCCGAGGATCGCGGGCGCGAACGCGCTGTATGCGAGTTGGTTGAAACACAGCACCCATTCGGCCGCGTTGAAGTGGCCGGTGTCGCGGATGTAGGCGGGCTCCTTGATGCTGAAGTTCCCGATCGCGAAGACCGAGGTCTCGGTGGCTTCGTACTCTGCGTCCAGGAGATAGCGGCATCCCTTGTAGGAGTAGGGTTCCAGGACTCTGACGAGCAGGTCTTCCGGGATCGGTGCCATGTGCGCGATGCCGTGCCCACTTGTCTCCGGCGACAACGTCTCAGCGATGCTCATACTCATACCCCATATCCCGGTGTCTGAAGGCCGTCCAGCATGGTCAGCCGATGTGTTGTCAAAGTGCCTGAAGCCGTGCCGTGTTTCGCCCTATGCATCAGAACCCGGTTGTCCCACAACACGACATCGCCGACCTCATAGTGCTGGGTATGGATGAACGGCGATGCGAAGTCCGGGTCGAGTTGCCCGGTGGCGGTCATGAGTTCCTGCAGCACTGTGGGATCCAAGACCCGCCCGTACCCGTCCTCGATTTTCGTGGTGCCCGACGCGCAGATGTAGAGGATCTCCTGGCCGGTCTTCGGATGCCTGATGACCGTCGGCCACTTGATCGGCGGTGTGGTCTCGGAGATCTCGTCCCAGACCTCACCGATCGGCTTGTACACATCGTGCGGGCGAATCTTGATGTGGCGCCGCGGATCATGGGTGGCGAACGTACCGCGGACGGGGTCGCGCGCGGTGTCGGGAAGCGACTCCCATACCTTGTTGAGGTCGATGAAGTAGGTTCCGCGGTCACTACCAGGCACTGCCAGCGGCACCACCATCGAGAAGGCGAACGGCTCGGGCATGAACATGTAGTCGATGTGCCAGAACGCGCCGGTCTTCGGGACGCCGTGCCCCTCCTCCGTCGAGGAGACGAAGATCTCCGAGTGGTCCTTGTGGTGATAGATCGGCTCGTAGTAGGTGACCACGTCGCCGATGATGCGACCCAGCCGAAGGAACTCATCCGGAGCCGGATAAACGTCTTTCAGAACGACCAGCTTGTTCTGATAGACGATCTCGCGGATCTCGTCCCGGGTGACGTCGTCGAGATTCTTCGGGTCGATTCCCGTGACTTGCGCCCCGAGACCCTCCCCTTTCACATTCAGCGTCATCTCTGCTCCTCGTGCGGCTCTGCACTGCGCCGGCGGTGCGGCTATCGGATAAGTCGCGTCAAACCGGTTGAAAGTTCCGGCTATTCGCGGGTGTGATCTGGATTGCCTCGCCACGACGCGGGCAGCATCGGGATCGACTCGCCCGCGCCGCCGCGTGCATGCTGGACCATCCCCGCCGCAGACGTAGCCGTGGCGGCCGAGGCGGCCCCGGAGAAACCGAGGGTGGTCACTCCCTGGCCGCCGGCTGCCTGCGGAGCGGATCGGCTCAGGTCCGGTTCATCGATCGTGGCGTCAGCGGTACCGGTGGCGGCCATGAACTCGTAGCGGTGGCTGCGGGCCCGATCCCGTGTCCGGCCGCTCTGCCTTCGCCGGCTGCGGGCCTGAGCAGCCGCTCGCGCCGCGGCAACCGCGGCGAGGATATCTGGCATGCCCTCAGGGGTTTTCGCGCCGGATCTCGGTCCCGACGGCACTGCGGGCGGATCCAATCCGGGAACGGCATAAGCGGTGAACGCCGATGGTGCAGAGCTCCCCACGCTGTTCGCGCCGGCCGCACTGGAGCCGGAGCCGCCGGCCTGCGTCGCCGGGGTCGACGAACCCGACGGGCTCAATGCCACGCCGATGTTCGCCGCCGGCGCGGTCCGGTGGCCGCCGTTGACCTCGGCGGGCGCCGCTGCCACACCGGTTGGGAGCGGGTTGTTCTGCAGGAGCGCCAGCACGCTCAGTGCGCTCAGCGCACTGAGCGCCGGCGCGAAGAACGGCAGCAGCAGTAGCGAATACGAGGCGTAGTACGGATACCAGAGCATGTCGTAGAGCACCAGGGCGATGATCGCGAGGATCGCCGCCTCGGCCGGATTGAACCCCAGTTGCTGAAAGAGCTGCTGAAACGTCTCCAGCAGCTTTTCGGGATTGCCCGCACCCGAGATGAGGTCGGAGATCAGCTTCCAGATGCCGCTCAGCGGCTGGTTGTCCGACGCTGAGGCTGACGCATTCTGCTGCTGACTGCGTGCTTCAGCTCCCGGCGCGAGGATCGGCGGGGCCGGCACAGGCGACGGGACCGCCGCGGATGCGCTCGCCGCCACTGCTTCGTACGTGGTCATCACCTCGGCGGCCTGCAACCACATGCGCACGTAATCGGCCTCGTTGACGGCGATCGGTATGGTGTTGATGCCGAACAGGTTGGTGGCCAGCAGTATCCCGTGCGTGACGTGGTTGGCAGCGAGTTCGGCCAGCGTGGGCATGGCCGCCAGGGCACTGCTGTATGCCGCTGCGACCGTCTGATGCTGCGCTGCGGTGAGCGCGCTGTCGACTGACGCCTGGTCCAGCCACGCCAGGTAGGGACCATGGGCAGCCACATACTGCGCAGCGCTGGGCCCTTCCCAGCTACCGCCTTGCACCTCGGCCAAGATCTGGGTGAGCTCTGCTGCCGCAGCGCCGTATTGAGCGCTGAGCGCCTCCCACTCGGCAGCTGCCGCAAGAAGCGATCCGGGGCCGGGCCCCATACTCAACAAGGCCGAATGCACCTCTGGAGGCACCGCCGGCCAGAACGGGACAGTCACGGATCACCTCCTTTGGCCAGTGTCGATCGGCACCGCACGGGTCAGCACGCGTCGACGTGTCTCACAGTTGGTCGCGCCCGGTCACCAGAAAGTTCCCGCCTGGTCGCCATTGATCTGTCAACCGGGGCAATGACTCTCGTCACCACGTCGCCGCTGTCCCAGGAATCGGCCGACGAGTACGGTCGTGCCCATGCCCGTCATCGACGCCCGACATCTGACCGCGATCTCGGAGACCGCGCTCCTGACTCTGCAGCAGAGAGCCACTGAGGCCGCCCGGCCCGACGGCATCATCGAGGACCCGCTGGCGATCACCCTGCGTGACAGTCTCGGCTACGACTACCACCATTTCGGCCGCACTCACCAAGCCACCGCCCTGCGGGCGCTGGTGTTCGACATCGCCACGCGCCGGTACCTGCAGACGCACCGCAGAGCGACTGTGGTTGCCCTGGCGGAAGGACTGCAGACCAGCTTCTGGCGGATCGACAACGGTGAAATAACTTGGCTGTCAGTTGATCTCGAACCGATCGTGGCGCTGCGTCAGCAGTTGCTCCCGTCCTCCGACAGGCTTCGACACCTGGCGCAATCCGCGCTCGACCACTCGTGGATGGACCGGGTGGACACCACCAACGGGGTGCTGATCACCGCGGAAGGATTGTTCCAGTACCTGGAGCGCGACGCGGTATTCGATCTCATCGCCGCCTGCGCTGCCAGATTCCCCGGCGGGCAGCTCGTCTTCGACAGCGTGCCGCGATTTCTCAGCTGGTACTCCCAGCGACGCGGCATCAGACTGAGCGATCAGTACACCGCACCGCCGATGCCGTTCTGGTTCACCGCCGATCAGTACGACACATTACGTTCCGTACCTGGTGTTCTCTCGGTTCGAGAGCTCGAGATGCCGACCGGGCGCGGCAAGGTTCTTTCGCGCGTCGCGGGCTTTGTCTACCGGTCCCGTTCGCTCGAGCGGTTCCGGGCACCGACCAACGTCGTCGGATTCGGCTGAGCACCAGAGTAGACAGGCCGCAGCGGGCGTGGATCCCACATCAGAGACCCACGCCCGACGATCCGAATGACCCTATCCGGCACGTACTTTCGCGGTCGCGCTGACCAGATGCTTGAGCGCCTCGGTCACCTCATCGGTGGTACGGGTCTTCAAACCGCAGTCAGGATTGACCCAGAGCCGGTCAGCGGGAACGGCTTTCAGTGCTTCACGCAGCGACGTAGCGATCTCCTCGACGCCGGGCACCCGCGGCGAGTGGATGTCGTACACACCCGGGCCGATGCTGTTGGAGAATCCGGCGGCATTGAGATCGCCGAGCACCTCCATGTGCGAACGGGCCGCCTCGATCGAGGTCACATCGGCATCCAGGTCGGCGATCGCCCCGATCACCTCACCGAACTCCGAGTAGCACAAGTGCGTGTGTATCTGAGTGGAATCATCGACGCCGGAGGTGGAGAGCCGGAACGCATCGACTGCCCAGCGCAGGTAGTCCTCCTTGTCCTTCGCACGCAACGGCAGCAGCTCGCGCAGCGCGGGTTCATCGACCTGGATGATGGCGATGCCGGCCGACTGCAGGTCCACCGTCTCATCACGGATGGCGAGGGCGACCTGAAACGCGGTGTCCGCCAACGGTTGGTCGTCACGGACGAACGACCACGCCAGGATGGTGACGGGTCCGGTGAGCATGCCCTTGACCGGCTTGTCGGTCAGCGACTGGGCGTAGGTGATCCACTCGACGGTCATCGGCTCGGGCCGGACCACGTCCCCGTAAAGGATCGGAGGGCGCACGCACCTGCTGCCGTAGGACTGCACCCAGCCGTTCTGTGTGGCGAAGAATCCGTCGAGTTGTTCGGCGAAGTACTGCACCATGTCATTGCGCTCGGGCTCACCGTGCACCAGCACATCCAGCCCCAATTGTTCTTGCAGTTTGATGACGTCGGCGATCTCGGCCTTCATCCGGCGCTGGTACTCCGCGGCGTCGATCTTGCCGGACCGGAGGTCGGCGCGGGCAATACGAATGGCCGAGGTCTGCGGGTAGGACCCGATGGTGGTGGTGGGCAAGGCGGGCAGCTTCAACCGCTCCTGCTGAGCGGTGCGGCGCTGGTCGGCCGGGCCACGCTTGGCACCGGAGGCTACGATCGCCGAGATCCGTTCCCGGACCTGGCCGTTGTTCAGCCGTGGATCGGATGTGCGGGCGGCGCTCGCGGCGTTGGATGCCCCGATCTCGGCCGAGATCGCGGCATGGCCAGCCCTGAGACCTCGCGCCAAGGCCGCCACCTCGCCGACCTTTTCAGACCCGAAGGCCAGCCAACTACGCAGTGCCGCATCGATATCCGGTTCGGCATCGAGCGTGTACGGCACGTGCAGCGTCGAGCACGACGTGGACACCGCCACCGCTGCTGAGGACTCCAGCAGCGTTTCCAGCGAGCCCAGCGCCCGTTCCAGATCTGTGCGCCAGATGTTGCGGCCGTCGACCACACCAGCCACCAGGAGTTTGTTTCTCAGCTCCGGAACCGACGCCAGAGACGCAGCGGTGCCGGCCACCAGATCGATACCGATGGCCTCGACCGGCGTCTTGGCCAGGCCAGGAAGCGCATCCGTCAGTTCTCCGAAGTAGGTCGCGACGAAGATCGCCGGCCGCTCGGCCAGGCGTCCCAGCCTGGTATAGGCCCGCGCGGCCAGGCCGGCGGCATCGTCGACCATGTCCGTGACCAACACCGGTTCGTCGAACTGAACCCACTCGACACCGCGGTCGGCCAGCACACCCAGCAGCTCGGCATAGATCTCGACGAGTTCGTCCAGCCGGGCGATCGGCGCGCCGGCGCCGTCGACGGCCTTCGACAATGCCAGGAACGTCACGGGCCCGATGATCACCGGCCGGGCCGGAATACCCTGTGCGCGTGCCTCTTCCAGCTCACCCAACAGCTTGGTCGGGTTGAGCGAGAACGAGGTGTCGGGACGAAACTCCGGCACGAGATAGTGGTAGTTGGTGTCGAACCACTTGGTCATCTCCAAGGGGACGATCTCTTCGCCGTCATAGATACCGCCGCGGGCCGCGGCGAAATAACGGTCGAGATCATCGGCGATCCCACTGACGCGCGTCGGCGGCGCTCCGACCAGAACGGCAGTGTCAAGCATCTGGTCGTAGTAGGAGAACGTGTTGACCGGGACCGAATCCAGGCCGGCCGCTACAAGCGACGCCCAGGTGTCGCGTCGCAAGGTGGCCGCCACGGATTCGAGTTCTGCTCGGTCGATACGGCCCGACCAGTACTTTTCGACGGCGCGTTTGAGTTCGCGGTTCGGCCCGATTCGCGGCGAACCGAGGATGGTGGCGGTGAAGGGTGCTGCGGTTGTGCTCATGAGGACGTCCTTCAACATGCGGGGATGGCCACCGCCAAGAGACATCGAACCAAACGCAGCCACCCGCCACGGGTCAACCACATTCGGCCACTGCCTATTCCGCGAGGCGATGAGCCACCGGACGCGGCGCGCCCGGTACGGCTGGCAGGTCTTCGGACTCACAGGCACGCACGGGAATCCGTGCACCTACTGGCCGTCGCTTCCCAGCCGCAGATCCCTGCGTGCCAGTGCTGATGACGGCGGTCGTTCCTGCATACCGCTGCGGGACAGTCCCGGATTCTCACCGGGTTCCCTCTCACGCCGCACCTCAACCAGCATGCGGCGCTCGATGTCGGCACCGCGAACATCCCGGTACCGGCAAACCAGCTGCGTGGCTCAGACTACCTTTTGCGTGGTGGCCGGCAGCGATCAGCGCGGCATCGCACCCTTGATCTTGTCCACCACGTCGGCCGCCTGGGTCACCGATGAACCCGCCGGCTTGCACGCCTGATTGTCCATGACGAGATTGGCGGCCACGGCCAGCGCACGCTGGCAATCCCGGGTCTGGTCCCCGTTGACGCGGGTGAACGGCAGCGTGAGCTCGTCGTCGGTCTTGGTGAGCTGACCGCTCTTCCATCTCGGTAAAGGTTCACCGTTGAGCGTGATGTTCACCTTGTGGTCGGTGCACTTCGACCAGCGTTCCGCCGACTGGCCGAGAAAATCCTTGGCGTCCTGCGGGGTCGGGAAGATCACCACCGACTGCACCACCAGGTTGTTCCAATCATCGTTGTCCGGAGCGCGCAGCAGCACCTGGCGCATGGCGGTCCAGCGGTCCCCGTAGATGGCGGACTCGTTCACCTGCCAGGCGCCGAGGCAATTGAGATTGGGCAGCAGGTTGCGGTGGTCGCTCATCTCGGTGACCGGCGGATGGGCCACCATGTCGTTCGTCCCCATCACGGCGTTGATCTCGTCAGGGCTGAGCAGCAGCCCCTCGAGCGCGGATTTGGGCACATCCTTCGGCGGGCCCTGCGCACGGTCTCCGTCGTCGGAACAACTGGTCGTCAACAGCACGAGCATGAGCAACGAAATCGCGAGGCGGATCACGGTAATCCCTTTACTGAAGGCACGATTGACGCGCACATGGTGGTTGAGTATCACCGGCAGCAATTTCAGCTCGCGTGGCTGTGGTGCTGATCGGCCCGAGCGATCGAGCTCGCCGTCAGGCGTGGGTTCCTGCTGCCGCGCATGCCATCTGCGCATTGGTGGCATCGGTGTTGAGCTGGGTGGCGGTGTCATTGAGCGATTGACCGCCGGTGCGCAGCCCCATCTTCAGAAGCAACTTGGTGGCGCCGAAAGACCATGACCGCATGGGATTTGCGATATCGGGTGAAAGCCCAGGTGTCCCTGCGGCATTCATCGCCGAGGCTGCCGCCTCGCGCAGCGCTGTCCGGCCACTCGTGTTCGTCGTGCTGATGGTCGGATCCCCGTAATCGGGCCGCTCCACCCCTTCGATGGAATCTGCGAAATCGCCGTAGTAGGTCGATGCCGAATCGAGCGCCGTGGCGAACGTCGAGCAGGCCGTGACCGCCGGCACCCCAGGATCATCCGTGCTGGCGACCGGCACGGGCACAGGACCCGCAGCCGGCGCGCCCGGCAGGACCGGGGGCAACTCCGGCACGGCCGGGGCCGCCGGACCGGGAGATCCGGCCTCATCGCCCGGTTCGGCGACCGCGGTCGGCATGGCGGCGAACCCGATGCTGAAGGCGATGAGTAGCGAAACGAGCCCTCGCCCATATACGTGAGACGACCTCAACGATTCCTCCGTCAGTCCGTAGCAGTGAGGCGCCAGGCGCCGCAGTTGACGTGCGCGCCTGATCGACACGTCCGCCATCCCCCCCGGATCACCACACGGTCGATGGTTCACATGTCCAAAAGGTGAACAGCCGGCCAACCCACCCCCTCCACAGGTCGTCCATTGCGCGCCGGCCGCCGCATCCGATACCTCATATATGTAATGCACTGCGCCGCACGCTATTTCCCAGCGAGCTCACAGGTTCGAAGACTTCAGCTGGACGGGAATGCGGCGGCAACTGTTGGGCGGTTGTTCACCGAATCGAAACGCGACCGGTTCATGATTCGTCGCGACAGATTCCTTGGATCCGTTGGCTTCTGGTGACCATGACGCGTCGCCGGCCATGCGGATCCAGAACCATGAGAGGCGCAAGTTCACGCATGTTGAGTCGTTTTGCCACCCTGGCTGCAGTCTGCATGTTGGCCCCTGTAGCGATTGCGCCCCTTGCATCGGCGGATCCACCGCCACCGCCGGACCCCGCAGTGCCCGCAGCGGCCGCCGCACCCGCCCCGCCGCCCCCGGACACCGGCGCAGTGCCGTCCTCACCCCCCGGAGTCCTGGACACTCCGGACGGCTGGCACGTCACCGTGGTCGGCTCCAATGAGACCCTACTGCCGGTCGCCCCATTGACCACCGCGATTTCGTCACGTGAGTACCTCGTCGGTGGCACATTCACCGGCAAGGTCTCGGGCGGCGGCAAGACCAAGCTCACCGGCGGCACGCTGGAGGCCGGCGCTCAGATCGGTTGCGGCATCATCAGCGACGAGGCCGAGATCAACCCCGGTCTCAGCTTCAGCCCGAGCCTCCGGATCCCGTTCACCGGGGCCGGGAGTGATGTCGGCGCCGGTACCGGTATCAGCTTGCAGGGCAAGGTGTATCTGAAGCCGGGCACGGTCACCATCGTCCCGATCGACAAGAAGTCGTTCAAGGGCTCGAGTGCCCGCGTGACCATCACGGGCGTGCGCATCAAGTTCGATCAGTGCGCCGGTCAGTCGTTCATTCGCACCTACTCGACTCTGACCAGCTCCACCGACAACACCGACGACGTCATCACCTACCTCGGCGTCACCAAGGCCGTCTGACCTCGGCCCGGACACGACACCGACCATGAACCGCCCCGATCACCACGCTGATCCCTCGGATTCGAACCCCACGAGAGGCACAAGTTCCCGCATGTTGAATCGTTTCGCCACCCTGGCTGCTGTTTGCCTGCTGGCCCCGGTAGCTTTGGCGCCCCTCGCGTCGGCCGACCCTCCGCCACCGCCGCCCGCCGACCCGGCCGCGCAACCCGCCGATGCCGGGCCCCCGCCGGACAACGGACTCGTCGCCTCGGCGGAGCCGGGCGTCGTCACCACCCCGGACGGCTGGAAACTCACGGTTTCGGCGTCCAATGAGAGTCAGCTGCCCGTGGCGCCGCTGACCACCGCCGCGTCGTCTCGCGAATACCTCGTCGCGGCCACGTTCACCGGCACCGTCACCGGTGGCGGCTCCACCTCGCTGAACGGTGGCACGATGGACACCGGCTACCAGATCGGCTGCGGTATCGAACTCGGCCAGGTCCGCCTCATCGGATCGATCGGTCTGAGCACATCGGGCTCGACGCTCGCCGGCATCATTCCGACCGGTGTGAGCATGCCGATGTCGGGCACCATCGAGATCCACGCCAAGCCCGGCACCGTCACCAATGTCTCGGTGAACAAGAAGTCGTTCAAGGCCGCCCCCGTGCGCGTCACATTGAAGGATGTCCACATCAAGATCGACGGCTGCGTCGGCCAATCCTTCCTGAGGTCGTACGCCACGCTGACCAGCTCCACCACGGACACCGACGACGTGGTGGCCTACTACGGCGTCACCAAGGCAGTCTGACGGGCTGGACGTGAGAGCGAAACACGAAGGCATGAGCGAGAACCCGGACGGCACATTCGCGATCAAGAACGCGATGGCCACTCTCGCCGCAGCCGGGCTGTTCGTGGTCGGCGCGGCGGTTGCCTGCTCGGCAACCGCCGCCGCCGATCCGGCACCTCCGGAGGTTCCGGGTGCGCCCGCGGTCGCCGCTCCGGCACCGGCACCGGAACCACCTCCGCCACCCGGACCGGAAGTGCCTCTGATGGGAGGAGCACCTCTGGGGCCGGGCGGGCTGTCGGTTCTGGGACAGACCGGAACCGACACGGCACCTGGCAGACTGGGCGTCCCGAACGGGGTCGATATGAGCCCGGGCGCTTTACTGGGCCAGTACACGGCTCCGTCGGCCCCAGGTGGGCCGCCACCGACCGAGGCACCCAACCTCAGAGCGTTCAACAACGGAAACTTCTTCCCGCAGAACGAGAAACCGGCGGCGCCTGGTCAAGGCACCATGGTCGGCGTCGCTCCGGGTCAGGAGAACGCGGATATCTCCGGCCTCGACTGGATGCGACAGATGCACACGCTGTACCGCAATGGGAACCTGCGTGGCGCGGCGCTGGGCCAGCTACCTAAAGAGCAACTCGGGGAACCACTTCCGGGCACCGCACCCCCGCCCGGGACGAATATTCCGCAGGGCCTCGCTGAGAACCTTCCGGACCCGGCAGCGCCGCCGCCGGCCCCGGGAGCTCCGCCGGCACCGGAAGTTCCGGCGCCTACCCCTCCCGCACCGCCGGCTCCATGACACATTCGGGCAGCGTCCGGTAACCCTGGACGCTGCCCGATTTTGTTCTCCACCCGGGCGGCCGTGCCCCATTCGGACGAATTCTGGCAACTTTCCGTTAACTTCCTGTGCATCTGGAATACACTGACGGCTGACGGCCGGGGCTACCGGTGAGAGCGACAGCATGAGATCCGACCGCCAGGAGGTCGGGGATGCTGGCGTGGAGACACATATCGAGATCGATCGGGATGGCCGTGATCGTGCCGGCCATCGCGATCGGGGGCACGCCGTTGGCCACGGCCGAGCCGACCCCCGGCAGTCAACGGGCCGACGAGACCATCTCAGCCCTGAGCGCCGAGGGTTACACCGTGGCGATCAACTGGATTGGCGGCACCAGCACCCTGCCGCTGGACAGATGCCGGGTCAACGCGATCCACAACCCCAACCGTGGGGTCCCGCCGCTGCCGAAGTCGTCGGTGACGGTGTATGTGGATGTCCAGTGCCCGGACGAGTCCGCGAATTCCTGACTGTGTGATCGGGTCAGCTCCGCTTCAGAACGCACCTGCGTTGGGGGCCGACGTCGTCGCGTAGGGATTCGACATGGTCGTGGTCGGTGGCGCGGTGGTCGTGTCCGCCTGCTCTGGCGGTGCCGACGGCGGTGGCGCCGTGGACATTCCGATGTCTTCGGTGGTGCTGACCGGCGTCCTCGGCGCCGTGCTGGAGGTGATGGGCGTCGTCGACCGCGACGGTGGCTTTGTCGAGGTCACCGGGGTGAGCCGCTCACGTTGAGCAGGTAGCACCGAGTGGTGCGACGTCGCGAGGATCGCGAACACCAAGGCACCGATGGCCACAACCGCACCGATGCCCGCCGCGAGCATCGCCGCCGGGGTCTCGTGCCATGGAGTAGCAGGCGGGCTGTCCTCCGAGCCGAGCCGCCGGTCCGAATCAACTACCGGCATGCGGCTCCGAGCCTCCGGCGAGGCCATCGGCGATATCGGCAATGTCGGCCGTCACCGGACCATTGTCCGCTCGGGCGGTCCGGACCGCCGGGCGGTGGGGCCGACGATTCGATGAACATTTGTGGTGGCCGCACCGGGCGTTAGGGTGGCCTCGTGCCGGATTCCGTGTTGGTCAGCGTCGACGATCACATCGCAGTCATCACCGTCAACGATCCCGATCGCCGCAACGCGGTGACGTTCGAGATGTCGGCGGCGCTACGCGCAGCCGTCGAGGCTGCCGAGGCCGACCCCGATGTGCACGCCGTGATCGTCACCGGTGCGGGCAAGGCGTTCTGCGCCGGTGCCGACCTGACCGCGCTGGGCGAAGCCACCGAGGACGGGCTGCGCAAGATCTACGACGGGTTCCTCGCAGTCGCGCATTGCACACTCCCGACCATCGCCGCGGTCAACGGCGCTGCCGTCGGCGCGGGCCTGAACCTGGCGTTGGCCGCCGACGTGCGTATCGCCGGCCCGGCCGCGCTGTTCGATCCGCGGTTCCAGAAGCTCGGCATCCATCCCGGCGGCGGCGCCACCTGGATGCTGCAGCGCGCCGTCGGCCCGCAGGTGGCCCGGGCCGCCCTGTTGTTCGGCATGCGATTCGACGCCGAATCCGCAGTGCACCACGGGTTGGCGCTGTCGGTCGCCGAGGATCCGGTGGGTGCCGCGCGCATGCTCGCCGCAGGCCCCGCCGCCGCTCCCCGTGACGTGGTCATCGCCACGAAGGCATCGATGCGGGCCACCGCCAACCCCGGCGCGATCGACAACGAACAGCACGCGGTCGCCGTCGACATCGAGCTCGGCCCACAGGCCCGCTCCATCGAATCCCCGGAATTCGCAGCACGTTTGGCCGCCGCGAAGCGCAAGTAGCCGCCGTCGGCTTTACAAGTCGACCAGGGCCGACTCGGGCGTCTCGATCAATGAACGCAGGTCACCCAGGAACGCTCCGGCCTGGGCACCGTCGACGACACGATGATCGAAGACACAGGTCAACGACATCGTGGGACGGGCCACCACCGCGCCGTCGACCACGACCGGTCGCTGCTTGATCGACCCCATCCCGAGAATGGCGGCCTCCGGATAGTTGATCACCGGGACGCCGTCGTCCAGACCCAGCGCACCGAAGTTCGACACCGTGAAGGTCGATCCACTCAGCTCGGCCGGGCTGAGCGTCCCGGCTCGCGCCTGCTCGATCAGCCGGGCCACCTCTGCGGCCAGGGCGCGGGTCGTCATCGATTGCGCGTCACGGACCACGGGGACCAGCAGTCCGCGCGGCGCGGCCACCCCGAAACCCAGGTGCACGGCCGGATGCCGGTGAATCTGTGGACCTTCGGCGGTTTCGATCCAGGTGGAATTCACCAGCTGATGCCGCCCGAGCGCCAGGACGAGTAGCCGCAGTGTCAGGACGAACGGCGTGGCGGGAAGCTCGGCATCCGTGGCCTTGATGTGGTCACGCAGCCGCAACAACGCAGAGCAGTCCACGTCTACCCGAGCATGCGCGTCCGGTATTTCCCTGCGTGACAATGACATTCGTCGTGCCATCGCGGCCTGCACGCCGCCGACATCAATGATGTCCGAAGTGCCGGCTGCCGCCATGACATCGGCGCGCGTGACGATGCCCTCGGGCCCGGATCCGGGCGCCAACTTCTGAAGGTCGACGTGCAGGTCGGCCGCCAGTTTGCGTACCGGCGGTTTGGCCCGCGCCCGTGACCCCTCCGAAGCCGGTGCCCGCCTGCTGACATCCATGGTGTCGTCGGCGCCGTACCCTACCAACACCGACTTGCGGGGCGTCGCACCATTTTTCGCGTTCCCGGTCGACGGCGCAGCCGGTTCGCTGATGTCGAATCTGACCAGCAGCGACCCGACGGACAAGGTGTCCCCCGCCTTGCCCCCGAGCTCGAGCACCTGGCCGGCGAACGGGCTGGGTATTTCCACCTCCGCCTTGTTGGTCTCGACCGTACACAGGGTCTGATTGAGCTCGACGGTGTCGCCCACGGCAACACTCCAGCTGGTGACCGTGGCGTCCTGCAGCCCCTCACCGAGATCGGGGACCAGGAACTCCCGGTTCATGGCTGCACCATCGCGCGCTCGACACAGTCGAGCAGGCGATCGACACCGGGCAGCCACACCTTCTCCAGCCGAGCCGGCGGGTAGGGAGTGTCAAAACCGGTGGCACGCAACACCGGCGCCTCAAGATCGTAGAAGCACTCCTCGGAGATCCGAGCGGCCAACTCGGCCCCGAAGCCCAGGGTCCGAGGCCCCTCGTGCATGACGACGGCTCGTCCGGTGCGCTGCACGGACGCGGCGACCGTATCGAAATCGAGCGGGTTGAGTGAGCGCAGATCGACAACCTCGAGGCTCCACCCCCGCTCGGCGGCCAGGTCGGCAGCGTTGAGCGCAGTGGGCACCAGCCCGCCGTAGGTGATGACGGTGACATCGGTCCCGTTGCGGCGCACCATCGCCCGTCCGATCGGCGGAGCCGGAGCGCTGGTGTCGACCAGTTCGCGCGCCCAGTAGCGCCGCTTGGGCTCCAGGAATATGACCGGGTCGGCGCTGCTGATCGCATACCGCAGCAGCCAGTAGGCGTCGGACGGCGTGGCCGGTACGACCACCTTGAGGCCCGCCGTGTGCAACCAGTACGACTCGGTGGACTCTGAATGGTGTTCAACCGCACCGATGCCACCGAACGACGGAATCCGCACCGTCACAGGCATGTTGATGTCGCCGTGGGTCCGCATACGGTACTTGGCCAGGTGACTGACGATCTGGTCGAAGGCCGGGTAGCTGAACCCGTCGAACTGGATCTCCGGCACCGGCGAGAACCCGCGAATCGCCAGACCGATCGCCACACCGATGATCGCCGATTCGGCCAGCGGCGTGTCGAAACACCTTTCGGCACCGAAGGTCTCGGCCAGGCCCTCGGTCACCCGGAAGACCCCGCCGAGAGTGGCGACATCTTCACCGAACACCAGCACGTGATCGTCGGCGGCCATCGCATCGTGCAGCGCCTGGTTGATTGCGGCCACCATGGTCAGCTCGGTGGCCGCCGGCGGTGCCGGCAATCCAGCCTGCGCCGGCGGTGCCGGCAATCCAACCGGAGTCAGTATCGGTTCCCACGGCTCCGGGGAATCACCTTGGGCTGCGGGCCGGTCGATGATCTGGGTCATCACGCCTCCTTGGCCAGTTCCGCCGACAACTCATCGCGCTGACGCGCCAGATCCGGGGTGATCTCGGCGTACACGGTGTCGAACAGCTCGACCGGATCGGGGTCTGTCGCCCCGACGAGCGAGTCACGTAGCTCGGTGCACAACCGCCGCGACCGCGTGGTGACGCGGTGCTCCAGTCGCTCATCGAGCACGCCGGCGTTCTGCAGGTACGTGCGGTACCGCTCGATCGGGTCGCGGGCCAGCCACTCGTCGACCTCATCGACCGACCGGTAGCGATTGGGATCGTCGGAGGTGGTGTGGGGGCCCATCCGGTAGGTGACGGCCTCGATCAACGTGGGGCCGGCGCCCGCGCGGGCCCGGTCGGCGGCCTCTGCCATCACGCCATAGCAGGCGAGGACATCGTTGCCGTCGACTCGGATACCCGGCATGCCGTAGCCGATCGCCCGGTGCGCGATCGACGGACCGGCGTGCTGCTTGCTCACCGGCACCGAGATCGCCCATTGGTTGTTCTGCACGAAGAACACGCAGGGCGCCCCGAACACCGATGCCAGGTTGAGCGCCTCGTGCGCATCACCCTCGCTGGTGGCGCCGTCACCCAGGAAGGCCACCGTCACGGAACCGTCGTCGAGACGTTGCGCGGCCATCGCCGCGCCGACGGCATGCAGTGCCTGGGTGGCGATCGGAATCGCGATCGGAGCGACGCAACGGCTGGTGAACTCACGGCCACCGTGCCATTGACCCCGCCACACCGCACCCATCTGGCCCGGGGTGATCCCGCGCAACAGGTACGCGCCGATCTCCCGGTACTGCGGGAACAGCCAGTCGGTCTTCCGGAGGCAGGCGGTCGCCCCGATCTGGGCCGCCTCCTGACCGCGGCAGGAGGCGTACAGCGCCAGCTCGCCCTGGCGTTGCAGGTTGATGAACTCGGTGTCCAGGTCGCGCGTGACGACCATGGACTCGTAGAGCCAGGCCAGAGTTTCGTGGGGAAGGTCGCGGCTGTAGCGAGTCTCTGTGGTGGGTGACCCGTCGGCGGCCACCAAACACACCGGATCGAGATCGACACTGGGATGTGCCGGGGCCGGCCCTGCAAACGACTCAGCCATACCGCCTCCTTCTCTGGTGGCGGCATGTTGCGCCGCCGCTCCATGAGGTGCTCAGGGCAGCGGCGGTACGTGCAAAACCCCTGGTGAGAGGCCTCCGGCTAGGTACCTGGGTATGGCGCTAGCCGGACGATCCGCTCGGCCCGTCGCAGCACTGGGGCATATCGCCATTATGCGCCAGAACCGGACGTAGCTACCGTCACTGCAGGTAACGGATTGGAGGCGTGTCGGATCCGACCGGACCGCGGACCAGGTCAGCTGCGCGGCGCCAGCGCGACGATTCGCTCGGCGCGCCGCAGAACCGGGGCGTCGACCATCAGGCCGTCGTGCTGAAAGACACCACGTTCATCTGCGACCCGGTCGAGCACGGCGCGCGCCCAGGCGATCTGCTCATCGGTCGGCGCGTAGGCAGACCGGATGACGGCGACCTGCGTGGGGTGGATCGCCACTTTGGCGTCGAAACCGACCGCGACCGCATCGTCGGACTCCGCCCGCAAGCCGTCGAGATCCTTGATGTCGAGATACACCGAATCCAGCGCCAGCTTCCCGTAGGCCTTGGCCGCCAGCAGGGTCTGCGACCGCACGTGCTGGGCAACGTCACGATAGGTGCCGTCAGGCCGGCGGTTGGCGGTACCACCGGTGACCGCGAACAGATCCTCGGCTCCCCACATCACCGCGAAGGCGTTGTCCGGCTGCACCAGCTCCACGACGTTCAGCGCAGCCAGCGGGGTCTCGATCAGCACCACGACATCCAGTGGCGCCAACGCCTGTACCTGCTCAGCATGTTCGGTCTTGGCCAGCATCACGGTGGTGTAATCGGTGGCCGTGACCGCCTTCAGGTCAAGATCGTGGTCGGCCGTACCGGTCGGATTGATCCTCACCACCGTGCGGGCCGGATCGAGCCGGGTCTCGATCAGGGCCTGGCGGGCGGCCGGACGGTCCTTGGCCGCGCACCCGTCCTCCAAATCGAGAATCACCACATCGGCTGCTGCCGCGGCCTTTTCGAAGCGCTCGGGCCGGTCGGCCGGGCAGAACAGCCAGCCTGGTCCGGTTGTCTGCAGGGCCATTACGCTTCCCCTTCCGGACGCATCCGCACCATCGTCTTGCGCGACGCGGTCGCCACGATGTCGCCGTGCTGGTTGCGGCCGGTGTGGGCGAAGGTCACGATGCCCTCGCCCGGCCGGCTCTTGGATGCCCGCTTCTCGGTGATCTCGGTTTCGGCATACAGCGTGTCGCCGTGGAAAAGCGGTTTCGGGAAGGCGATCTCGGAGAATCCGAGATTGCCGACGATGGTGCCCTGCGTCAGCTGTGCCACCGACAGGCCGACGAGTGTCGACAGCGTGAACATCGAATTGACCAACCGCGCGTTGAACGGTGGCAGAGCATCGGCGAACGCCGCATCCAGGTGCAGCGCCTGGGTGTTCATGGTCAACGTGGTGAACAGCACGTTGTCGGCCTCGGTGATGGTGCGCCCGGGACGGTGCAGGTAGCGCACGCCGATCTCGAACTCCTCGAACCAGAGGCCCCGCTGCTCGATTACCTTCTGCTCAGCGGTCACAGACCCGCCTCCCGCGCGATCAGCATCAGCTGCACTTCCGTTGTCCCCTCGCCGATTTCGAGAATCTTGCTGTCCCGGTAATGCCGCGCCACCGGGTATTCGTTCATGAATCCGTAGCCGCCGAAGATCTGGGTGGCATCGCGGGCGTTGTCCATCGCGGCCTCACTGGAGACCAGCTTGGCCACCGAGGCCGCCTTTTTGAAAGGCTTGCCGGAGAGCATCAGCGCGGCCGCGTCGTAGTAGGTGGCGCGGGCCGTGTGGGCACGGGCCTCCATTCGGGCGATCTTGAAGGCGATGGCCTGATAGGTGCCGATGGCCGCGCCGAAGGCCTGACGTTCCTTGGCGTACTTCACACATTCGTCCACACAGCCCTGCGCGACGCCGACCGACAATGCCGCGATGGCAATGCGGCCCTCGTCGAGGATGCGCAGGAAGTTGGCGTAGCCGCGGCCTCGTTCACCGAGCAGGTTCTCGGCGGGTACGCGCACATCGTCGAAGCTCAGCGGGTGGGTGTCCGAGGCGTTCCAGCCGACCTTGTTGTAGGCCGGTTCGGCGGTGAATCCGTCGGTGGGCACCGGCACCAGGATCGACGAGATCTCCTTCTTGCCGCCCGCCTCCCCGGTGACCGCCGTGACCGTCACCAGCTTGGTGATGTCAGTGCCGGAGTTGGTGATGAACTGCTTGGAGCCATTAATAATCCACGTTGATCCATCCATCTTCGCGGTGGTCTTGGTGGCGCCGGCGTCGCTGCCACCGCCCGCTTCTGTCAGCCCGAACGCACCGAGGGCCTTGCCACTGGCGAGCAGCGGCAGCCACTCCTGCTTCTGGGCGTCGTTTCCGAAGCGGTAGATCGGCATGGCGCCCAGCGACACCCCGGCCTCCAACGTGATGGCCACGCTCTGGTCGACCTTGCCGAGCTCTTCGAGGGCCAGGCACAGCGCGAAGTAGTCGCCACCCATGCCGCCGTACTCCTCGGGGAAGGGCAGACCGAACAGCCCCATGTCGGCCATGCCGTCCACGACCTCGTAGGGGAAGGAATGTTCCTCGTCGTGTTTGGCGGCCACCGGGGCGACGACGCTCTGGGCGAAGTCGCGGACGGTCTTGGCCAGCTGTGCATAGTGATCCGGCAGGTTGCCGGTCGACAGAAAGTCCGTCATTGCTCGTTCTCCTGTGTGTGAGCGGTGATTCGGGCCAGCGGCTGACCCACCTTGACCTGGTCGCCGACGGCGACGAGTAGTTCGGCCACACCGTCGGTCGGTGCGGTCAGGGCATGCTCCATCTTCATCGCCTCGACGGTGACCACCATGGCGCCGGTCGTCACCTCGGTGCCGGTCGCGACTCCCACGGCGACAACCGATCCCGGCATGGGGCTGACGAGTTCGGCATCACCGCTGTGCTCGTCGTCCGGTCGCACGGGCGCCTCGCGGACCTCCTCGACGGCATAGCTGCGTCCGCCACCCGAGAGCCAGAGTTGGCCGGTCCCCCCGCTCAACTGCGCGGCGACCAGATATTCGGTACGCATGCCGTCGAGCGTGACGGTGAACTGATCGCCGGTGAAAGCCGCACTCACAGTGTGGGTGTCGCCGTTCTCGACGATCGCGGTGGCCTGACTCGGGATGCCGGTGAGGTACACGTGATCGGTGCGGTCGGCGGCGCGCAGCCGGAATGCGGCCGCAGCACGCTCCCCTACCCGCCAGCCGGTTGGCCGGGCCCACAGGTTGTCGCCTGCTTCGGTCCAGTCGCTTGCCCACAGATAGGCTGCCGCGGCGATCAGCTCGGCGTCCCCGACCTCCTCGGGCGTGAAATCCGGGGCCCGACGGTCCAGCAGGCCGGTATCCAGCCGGCCCGCGGCCACATCCGGATCGGCCAGCAGGAAGCGCAGGAATTCGGTATTGGTGGTCAGGCCCAGTACCGCGGTATCGGCCAACGCACGATCCAGCTTGTGCAGGGCCGCAGTGCGATCGGCGCCGTAGGCGATGACCTTCGACAGCATCGGGTCGTAGTCGCTGCCGACAACGGTGCCCGCGGCGAGGCCGGAATCCACCCGCACGCCCGGCCCACTCGGCTCACGCAACCCGAGCACCGGTCCGCCCGTGGGCAGGAAGCCGTTGGCCGGGTCCTCGGCGTACACCCGTGCTTCGATGGCGTGTCCGGTCATGACGATGTCGTCCTGGCCGACCGCGAGTTTGTCGCCGGCAGCGATGCGGACCTGCTGCTCCACCAGGTCGACACCGGTCATCATCTCGGTGACCGGGTGCTCGACCTGCAGCCGGGTGTTCATCTCCATGAAGAAGAACTCGTCGGGCGCATCGGCGGACACGATGAACTCCACCGTGCCGGCACCCGTGTAGTCGACACTACGCGCGGTATCGCATGCGGCCGCACCGATGCGGGCCCGCGTGACCGGATCCAGCAGAGGCGACGGCGCCTCTTCGATGACCTTCTGATGCCTGCGCTGCAGGCTGCATTCCCGCTCGCCCAGATGGATGACGTTGCCGTGACCATCGGCCAGCACCTGCACCTCGATATGGCGGGGCCGCAACACAAATCGTTCCAAGAAAAGCGTGTCGTCGCCGAATGCGGCGGCCGCCTCGCGGCGCGCGCTGGTCAACGCGGCAGGAAGGTCACCAGCCTGCTCCACCACCCGCATGCCCTTGCCGCCGCCGCCTGCCGACGGTTTGACCAGAACCGGGAAGCCGACCTCGGGCGCACCCGCGATCAGGTCATCGTCGGTCAGTCCTGGACGCGATATTCCGGGGACCACGGGAACCCCGAACGCGGACACCGCGGCCTTGGCCGCGATCTTGTCGCCCATGGTGGCGATCGCCGTCGCAGGCGGTCCGATGAACACGATGCCCGCGGCCTGCAGTGCGGAGGCGAATTCGGCGTTCTCTGACAGGAATCCGTAACCCGGATGGACAGCCTGCGCCCCGGTACGCCGCGCGGCAGCCACCACAGCGTCGATGTCGAGGTAGCTCTGCCGGGCCGGGGCCGGCCCCAGCCGGACAGCCACATCCGCCTCTGAGACGTGCCGCGCGCCGGCGTCGGCGTCGCTGAACACGGCCACCGAACGGATCCCCATGGCACGCAGGGTGCGGATGACGCGGACCGCGATCTCGCCGCGGTTCGCGACGAGGACTGTATGGAACATCGTTGCGCTCATCATCACATCCGGAATACGCCGTAGGAGACCGGCTCCAGCGGAGCCTGGCCGACAACCGAAAGGGCCAGTCCGAGAACGGTCCTGGTGTCCGCCGGGTCGATCACCCCGTCGTCCCAGAGCCGTGCCGTCGAATAGTAGGGGTTGCCCTGGTGCTCGTACTGGGCGCGGATCGGCGCCTTGAACTGTTCTTCCTCCTCGGCGCTCATGTCGCCGCGCACGGTGGCCAGAACAGACGCGGCTTGTTCGCCACCCATCACCGAGATCCGCGCATTGGGCCACATCCACAGGAACCGGGGCGAATAGGCGCGTCCGCACATGGAGTAGTTGCCCGCGCCGTACGAGCCGCCGATCACCACCGTCAGCTTCGGCACCCGGGCGCAGGCCACCGCGGTGACCATCTTGGCGCCGTGCTTGGCGATGCCCGATGCCTCGTAGTCGCGGCCGACCATGAATCCGGCGATGTTCTGCAGGAACAGCAGCGGGGTTTTGCGCTTGTCGCACAGCTCGATGAAATGCGCTCCCTTGAGCGCTGATTCACCGAACAGCACACCGTTGTTGGCGACGATGCCGACCGGGTGGCCGTGGATGCGGGCGAAGCCGGTGACCAGGGTGGTGCCGTACTCGGCCTTGAATTCGCTGAACTCGCCGCCATCGACGATGCGGGTGATCACCTCGTGCACGTCGTACGGCACCCGGGCGTCCACCGGTACCACGTCGTAGAGCTCGATCTGGTCGGCGACGGCATCCACGGTGGGCGCCACGGCCCACGGCGGGGCCTCGGGCGGCCCCAGGGTGGCGACGATGTTGCGCACGATCCGCAGTGCATCGCGGTCGTCGTGGGCCAGGTGGTCGGTGACGCCGGAGGTCTTGGAATGCAGGTCGCCTCCGCCGAGGTCTTCGGCGGTGACGACCTCACCGGTGGCGGCCTTCACCAGCGGCGGCCCGCCGAGGAAGATCGTGCCCTGGTTGCGCACGATGACGGCCTCGTCGCTCATCGCGGGCACATAGGCGCCGCCCGCGGTGCACGAGCCGAGCACCGCGGCGATCTGCGCGATGCCCTGCGCACTCATGGTGGCCTGGTTGTAGAAGATGCGACCGAAGTGCTCGCGATCGGGGAACACCTCATCCTGACGCGGCAGGAAAGCACCGCCGGAGTCGACCAGGTAGATGCACGGCAGCTTGTTTTGCAGCGCGATTTCCTGTGCGCGCAGGTGCTTCTTGACCGTCACCGGGTAGTAGGTGCCGCCCTTGACGGTGGCGTCGTTGGCGACGATCAGGCACTCCCGGCCCGACACCCGACCGATGCCCGCGATCATTCCTGCCCCGGGACATTCGTCGTCGTACATCCCGTCGGCGGCCAGCGCGGCGATCTCGAGGAACGGGCTGCCCGGGTCCAGCAGGCCGTTGACGCGGTCGCGCGGCAGCAACTTGCCCCGGTCGACGTGACGTTGGCGGGCCCGTTCGGGGCCGCCGAGGGCGGCGGTGGCGAGCTTGGCGCGCAACTGCCCAACCAGCGCCAGATGTTCGTCGCGGTGCGATGACAAGGCGGCTCCCATTTGAGTTAATGACAACTAACTCGTGATAGGTTAGTTTTCATTAACTGAGTTGTCTACCCTCCGGAGACGCAATGTCCGACAGCGCCGTCACGCGCCGCAGTCAGGCCAAGTCCGATCGACGCGGCCAGCTGATCGCTGCCGCCGAACGGCTTGTGGCCGAGCGCGGTTACCTCGCGGTGCGGCTGGAGGACATCGGCTCGGCAGTCGGGATCAGTGGCCCTGCCATCTACCGGCACTTCCCCAACAAGGAAGCCCTTCTGGTCGAACTGCTCGTCGGCATCAGTACCCGCCTGCTCGCCGGGGCACAGGACGTCGTCTCCCGGACCGACGACGCCGCCGAATCTCTCAACGGTCTGGTGGACTTCCACCTCGACTTCGTCTTCGGCGAATCCGATCTGATCCGCATCCAGGACCGGGACCTGGCCCACCTGCCAGACGCCGCCAGGCGGCAGGTACGCCGTGCCCAGCGTCAGTACGTGGAGATCTGGGTGACGGTCCTGACCCGGCTCAATCCGGACCTGGCCGAGGACGATGCCCGCGTGATGGCCCATGCCGCGTTCGGCCTGCTGAACTCCACCCCGCACATCGTGAGACCCGCAGTGCCCAAGGCACATTCACGGACCGTGTTGCGCAAGATGACGCTCGCGGCGCTCACTGCCGGCTAGACGCCGAACGCCTTGGACAACCACCGGGCCGCAGCATCGACCAATACCGCACGGTTCTCCCGCTTGGCGATCTCGTGCCCGTCGTCGTCGAAGATCAACAGCTCCACGGTGCGCCCCAGCGCCTCCAGCGCTTCGAACATCTGACGCGACTCATCGGGCGGCACATTGGTGTCGTTGCCGCCGTGCACCAGAAGCAGCGGGGCGATCACCGCCTCCGCCCGCGGCAACGGCGAAAGACGTTCCAGCAGGTCATGATCCGCGACCGGATGGCCGTACTCGGGATACGATGCCGCCGCGATCCACGGCTCCGTGGTGCGGTAGAAGGTGTTCAGGTCACTCATCCCGCAGATGCTGATGCCCGCCACGAACAGCTCCGGATGAAAGGCCAACGCCGCCTGGGTCAGGTAACCGCCGTACGACCACCCGCTACACGCCAACCGGTCAGGAGCCGCGATACCGCGGTCCACCAGATACTGCGCGCAATCGGCGACGTCGTCGATGGCGGCGAACCGCAACTCCTTGTCATCGGCGTGCACGAAGGACCGGCCGAACCCGCCCGACCCGCGCACATTCGGCATCAACACCGCGAAACCCGCATCCACCAGAGCCGGGAAGATCTCGTTGTATTCGGGACGGGCCTGCCCCTCCGGACCACCGTGCAGGAACATCACCGCCCCCACCGTCTCGCGCTGCGGGCGGTACAACCAGGCGGTGAGCTCCAGGCCGTCACGCGCGGTGATCCGCTCCAGCGTCGGCGCGGCGGTGAGCGGCCCGCGGCTGGGTTCCCTGTCGACCCGCTCCCACTCCAGCGACCGCGGATCGACGAGTTCGACGGTGCGCGGCAGCGACGGGCCCTGCACGGTCAACGCGACCATGGATCCGCCCGCACTGATACTCAGTTCACTGGCCATCGGACCGGGCAGCGGGATTGGCACCGACAACGTCTCGTCGACGTGCTGCAGAATCTGCAATTCGCTGCAGCCGTCGATGTTCCACAACAGCGCGACCGTCGACAGGTCGTCGCTGACCACGAACTCGTCGAGGTCATACCCCGGCCGCTCGGCGACCACGTGATAGGAGACGCCGTCGGCGGTGACGGTCACCTCCAGCAGGCGGGCGTACGCGGCGCCGTTGTCGCTGCGGATCAACGCCCGCACATAGCCTTCGGTGCTGCCGGGCCCGTAATTACTGGCCGGGTGATACAGCGTGGTCTCCCCGGACAGGCCGCTACGCAACCGGCGTGGGGCGTGATCGTCGAGGATCACCCCGGCATCGGTGACCGAACCGGGATCGGCTGGTAACAGAGCGATTTCGGTGCGCCCCCACAGCATGATGAGGTCCTGGTACCCGCGCGGGCCGACCCGCACCAGTGCGGCACCTGCCCATGCGTCGACCAGCCGACCGCCCGAGCGACGGTCGAGCACCAGGGTGTCGCCGGTGGCGGGATCGATCAGACACGAGCTGCCGACACCGTCCTCTCCGGTGAGGATCGCCGCGACTTGAGTGCCGTCCCAACTGATCAGTTCCGCAGTGCCCTCAGCGGTGTCGGCCGGCCAACGGTCGATCCGGCGCGCATCACGGTCGTCGGGATCGGTGGTCACCACCCAGATCTGAGTGCGGGTACCGCCTTCCGGCGCCACCTGGCAGGCCAGCCAGTGCCCGTCTGCGGAATGGATGACCTTCGTCACGGGGCCGGCCACGGGCAGCTCGACGTCACGCGAAGAGCTGGCCCGCCACCCGCGCAGGAACCGCTGCACCGCGCGGGGGTAGCCGCCGTCGTCGACCAAGTGGGCAAATGCCGTCGCATCCGGCGAGAGGGATGCGCCGTAGTTCACCCGCACATGCCGATCTACGGCCACGTCACGCCCTCCGTCACTTCCGTCGTCCTCTCCAGGATGGTCGCGCTGCCCGGTCGCCGCGACCTCGGTCGCAGCGGACTGAGCATCCGCACAGGTACCCTCGCAGCCATGAGGTGGGAATGACCGATTCACCACGCCGCGACGGGTCCGAGCCGACCCAATCGTTCGGTAGCGGCTACCCCGTGGACTATCCGGATCCGGCGTACTCGAACCAGCCGCCGTATCAGGGTTCGTACCCGGCTGTCCCGGGTGCGGTGCCACAGGCGACCCCGAATCCCACCCAACAGCTGCCGCCCTACCCTCCCTACGCATACGACCCGAATGCAAGCGGGCCGCCGCCGGGCGCCGTACCCCCGGGTGCACCGACCCCGCCTGAGCCCGACAAAGGCGAACCGCGCCTGTGGCTGTGGGTGCTGGCCGCGGTCGCGATCCTGGTGGTCCTGGGCCTGGTCATCGCGCTGGTGATCGCCAACGGTTCGAGCCAGGAGACCGTGGTCGCACCGCCCCCGGTCACCCCGCAGCCTGGCTTCACCACGTCGCCGACGGCGCCCACCACGACCTCGCGCGCACCGCGCCCCATCCCGCCGCCCAACGCCACCTCGCCGACGGAGATCACGCCTGGGCCCACCGAGACCGTCACCTACGAGGTCACCGGTGAGGGCAGGGCCATCAACATCACCTACCTGGACACCGGCAACATGCTGCAGACCGAGTTCAACGTCCCGCTGCCGTGGAGCAAGCAGGTCGAACTCGCCGCGCCCGCGACCGAAACCGCCAGCGTGAGCGTCGTGAACTTCGGGCCCGACGTCGCCTGCACCGTGACGGTGAACGGTTTGCAGACCCAGCATCGCACCGGGTCGGGCATCACGATCTGCGTCGGCACCCCCTAGCCCGGCCCGGTCAGCTCACGGCGTCGTCACGGCCTTCCCGTGCTGCCGGGCGGGTACCCGCACTGCCACCATCCCGGCCAGCCCGAGGACGAGCACGAGCACCAGACCGCCCATTCCGGCCCGGTCGGTGCCGAACAGATCGATGAACATGAAGAACAGCCACGGCGCCAGGAACGACGCCGCACGTCCGACGGTGGTGTAGAGGCCGAACGCGACACCCTCCTTGCCGTCCGCGGTGATCTGCAGCATCAAGTTGCGTGCCGCGGACAGGGTCGGCCCGATGAACAGGCACAGCAGCAGGCCGCACACCCAGAACGCCACCGGCCCTGACAGCACCAGCAGGGACAACCCCACCGCGATCAGGCAGATCAGCGATCCGACGATCACGGGCTTGGAACCCACCCGGTCATCGAGCAGGCCACCGGACACGGCCCCGACCGCCGCCACCACACAGGCACTCATCCCGAACAACAACACGTCGGCCTGCGAGATCCCGTACACATTCACACCCAGCACCGCGCCGAATGCGAAGACCCCCGCCAACCCGTCCCGGAACACCGCGCTGGCCACCAGGTAGTAGACGACGTTGTGGTCACGTTGCCATTCCCCGCGGATCTCGGCCCACAATTTGCGGTAGGCCCCCAGGATCCCGATGCGCTCGGCGGGGACGGCGTCGGTCACCCGCGGCACCACGATGAACATCGGTAGTGCGAACAGCACGAACCACACTGCGGTGAGCAGCATCACCGCGCGCACGTTCTGCCCGTCGTCGGCCGGGATGCCCAGCAGCCCACGGGTCTCCCCATCGCCGGCGATGAAGCCGACGTAGGCCAGCAGCAACAGCACAACGCTGCCCGCATAGCCCAGCGCCAGGCCGAGGCCGGAGGTACGGCCGGACGTCTCGGGAGTGGACAACTGTCGCAACATGGCGTTGTAGGGCACGGTGGCCAGCTCGTTGCACGCGGCGGTGCACGCCAGCAGCACGAGGCCGGGCATCAGGTAGCGGTGATCGTCACGAATCAGGCTCATCGCCGCCGTGAACAGCACGGCCGCACCGGTCATCACGCCCAGCACCTTGCGGCGGCGCTGGGGCGCGTCGACCCAGATGCCGGTGACCGGCGCCAGCAGCGCCACCGCGAGACCGGCGACGGCCATGGCCCGGCCCAGCCAACTGGCCGGCGTGGTGTCGCCCGGGAGGTCCGCCCCGACGCTCCCGGTCAGGTAGACCGAGAACACGAAAGTGATGACGACTGCGTTCAAGCCTGTCGCGCCGCAGTCCCACAATGCCCACGCCAGCACCCTCGCTCGCCCGGGGTTAGTCATGACCGACACCTTATGGGTTCCGGCTCCTTCTAGGATTGGCGCCATGCCAGTACCCGCACCCAGTCCGGATGCCCGCGCCGTCGTCACCGGCGCCTCACAGAACATCGGTGAAGCGTTGGCCACCGAACTCGCTGCCCGCGGCCACAACCTCATCATCACCGCGCGACGGGAGGACGTGCTGACCTCGCTGGCGCAGCGCCTCACCGAGCGCTACGGGGTGATCGTCGAGGTGCGGGCCGTCGACCTCACCGACCCCACCGCCAGGGATACGCTGTGCGCCGAACTCGCCCAGCGCGAGATCTCGATCCTGTGCGCCAACGCGGGCACCGCCACCTTCGGCCCGGTCATCGACCTCGACCCGGCCGGCGAGAAGGCGCAGGTGCAGCTGAACGTGCTCGGCGTGCACGATCTGGTGTTGGCGGTGCTGCCCGGAATGGTCAAACGCGGTTCCGGCGGAATCCTGACCTCCGGATCGGCGGCGGGCAACTCACCGATCCCCAACAACTCCACCTATGCGGCGTCCAAGGCCTTCGCCAACACGTTCAGCGAGTCACTGCGCGGTGAGCTCAAAGGCGCGGGCGTACACGTCACCGTGCTGGCGCCGGGCCCCGTGCGCACCGAGCTGCCCGACGCGACGGAGCAGTCACTGGTCGAACGGCTGATTCCCGACTTCCTCTGGATCTCAACCGAATACACCGCCAAGCTGTCACTGGACGGCCTGGAGAAGAACAAGATGCGCGTGGTTCCCGGGGTCACGTCGAAGGCCATGTCCATGGCCAGCGGCTACGCGCCGCGCTCCATCGTCACCCCGATCGTCGGGGCGGTCTACAAGAAGCTCGGCGGCGGTTAGTTTTCTCGGCGCCGAGTGGCCACTTATCGCACGCCTCAGTGTGAAATCCGTGCAATAAGTGGCCAGTCGCGCCCAGATTCCTAGCGGCGGCGGCCCGTGCCGAAGATGCTGCGGGTGATCTCCCGGCCGATCACGGTGCCCGCCGAGCGCATGGCGCTCTTGAACGCTGAACTCTTGATCACCTGCTGCAGGAGGCCGGGCTCTTCGGGCTGCGCGGGCGCGGGCATCGGCTCGATGTCACCCGAGGCCTCGACGCCGCCGAAACCACCCGGATCATCGGGGGCCGCCGCAGGAGGCGGGGCCAGCTTGGCCGCCAACCGCTCATAGGCCGAATCACGGTCCACGGTCTGGCCATACGTGGCCTGCAGTGGGCTGGCCTTGGCAGCCGCGGTGATCGCGTCATTACCGATCGTGTCCATCAACGACCGCGGCGCGCGCATCCGGGTCCAGGCCACCGGCGTCGGCGCGCCCTTCTCCGAGAGCACGGTGACAACCGCCTCGCCGATACCCAGCGACGTCAACGCCTTCTCCAGGTCGTAGACATCGGTCTTCGGGTAGGTGCGCACCGTCTTCGACAGCGCCTTCTGGTCGTCAGGAGTGAAGGCGCGCAACGCATGCTGCACGCGCGCACCCAGCTGCGACAGCACCTCGTTGGGCACATCGGTGGGCAACTGCGTGCAGAAGAACACGCCGACGCCCTTGGAGCGGATGAGCTTGACGGTCTGCTCGACCTGTTCCAGGAAGGCCTTGGACGCGTCGGTGAACAGCAGGTGCGCCTCGTCGAAGATGAAGACCAATTTGGGCTTGTCGATGTCGCCGACCTCGGGCAGCGTCGTGAACAGGTCGGCCAGCACCCACATCAGGAACGTGGAGAACATCACCGGCCGCGCGGCCTGTGCCCCCAGCTCCAGCAGGCTGATGATGCCCCGTCCCTCGGGATCGGTGCGGAGCAGATCCTTGGGTTCGAGCTCGGGTTCGCCGAAGAACAAGTCGGCGCCCTCGGCCTCCAGGTTGACCAGGGCCCGCAGGATGACGCCTGCCGTCGTGGTCGACACCGCGCCCAGCGCCTTGAGCTCGGGCTTGCCCTCGTCACTGGTGAGGAACTGGATCACCGAACGCAGGTCCTTGATGTCCAGCAGAGGCAGGCCCTTCTGATCGGCCCAATGGAAGATCAGACCCAGGGTGGATTCCTGGGTGTTGTTGAGCCCCAACACCTTCGACAACAGGATAGGCCCGAAGCTGGTGATCGTGGCGCGCACCGGCACCCCGATGCCGTCGGTGCCCAGCGAGAGGAACTCCACCGGGAAGGCGGTCGGCGTCCAAGTGTCGCCGGTGTCCTTGGCCCGTTGATCGACCTTCTCGTTGGTCTCTCCGGGCTTGGACAACCCCGAAAGGTCCCCCTTCACGTCGGCCATCACGACCGGGACGCCCGCAGCCGACAGCTGCTCGGCGATCACCTGCAGCGTCTTGGTCTTGCCGGTGCCTGTGGCACCGGCGATCAACCCGTGCCGGTTGACTGTGGCCAACGGAATGCGGACCCGTGCTGTCGGGTCGACGGTGCCGCCGGTGTCGCCGGGGACGAAAACCGACCCCAGTTCCAGTGCCTGGCCTTCGACTGCGTAACCGGCAGCGATCTGCTGCGCGGGGGTGGCTGTCGATTCGGTGGTCATGCCGCGGTCCTCCCAGTTTTCGCGAACGAGCCAATCGGGGTCTGACACTACTTGCCGGACGGCGCGCACGGTGGGTGTGACAGCTCGTCGTCCGGCATGGGAATAATGTGGAGCTTCGTGCGAGACGAACTGGTATGGATCGACTGCGAGATGACCGGCCTGGACCTCAAGTCCGATCGCCTGATCGAGATTGCGGTTCTGGTTACCGACGCGGACCTGAACATCCTCGGTGACGGCCTGGACGTGGTCATACACACCGACGACGAGGCGCTGTCCTCCATGGTCGACGTGGTCAAACAGATGCACACCCGGTCCGGGCTGATCGAAGAAGTCCGAGCATCGACGGTCGATGTGGCCACCGCCGAAGAGATGGTGCTCGACTACATCCGCGGGCACGTCAAAACAGCCAAGGCCGCTCCCCTGGCAGGCAACTCGATCGCCACCGATCGCGGCTTCATCGCCCGCGACATGGCCAAACTCGACGATTACCTGCACTATCGGATGATCGACGTCAGCTCGATCAAGGAGCTGTGCCGGCGCTGGTACCCCCGCATCTACTTCGGCCAGCCCGAGAAGGGGCTCGCGCACCGCGCCCTGGCGGACATCCACGAGTCGATCCGTGAGTTGAAGTACTACCGCTCGACTGCGTTCGTCCCCCAGCCCGGGCCGTCTACCAGCGATATTGCCGCCATCGCGGCCGAGCTCGGCCCGCCGAACGGCGACGCGACCGAAACCGATTCGGCGGTACAGCACCCGAGCAGTTAGTATCTACGAGCCGCATATGCCGAAAGGCGCGCGGCGATGGTGGCTGTAGTTCAGTTGGTAGAGCACCAGGTTGTGATCCTGGCTGTCGCGGGTTCGAGTCCCGTCAGCCACCCCGATAGCGGGAACGCCGTCTGCGCAAGCAGACGGCGTTCCTCGTTTCAGGCCGTCATACGCGCGCGACGTCCTGTTTCATTCACTGTTCGGACCCGCTGGGTGCGGCTCAGCCGGGATACTCGGTGGCGCCGAGGGCGACGTCGAAGTTCCCCAACCCATGACGGGCGAGACCCATGAGAACCAGGCCCGTTCCCTCCAGCCAGTGCGCCACGTTCAACCCGCCGACGTCCAACGGGCGCAGATCGAGACTCGCGACGAACTCCGCTACGCGCGCCTTGGCCTGCGCATCGTCGCCGGCGAAGAACACATCTGGCGTCCGGCCCTTCTCCAAGACATGACCGAAGACGGTGTTGAATGCCTTCACCACGCGGGCGCCGGCCGGGGCTGCCTTGGCGACTTCCTGTGCGATCGAGGTGTCATCGGGGATGGCGAGCCCGTCGGCCGCGGCGTTGAAGGGGTTGCTGATATCGACGATGACTTTGTCCGCCAAGGCGTTTCCGTACCCAATGACGACCGGAACGACATCGGCGTATCTCAGTGCCACGATGACGATGTCCCCGGCCGGGACGGCGCCGAACTCTCCTGTCGTGACGCTGCTGCCGAGCGCTTTGGCCAGGTCGGCAGCCTTGGACGCGTCGCGGCCGATAATCTCAACGCTGTTGCCGCCCGCTACCGCCAGCGCGCCGATCGCGCGGGCCATGTTCCCGGTGCCGATGATGCTGATGTTGCCCATAAGGGTCCCTGTTCTCGTTTGAATAAAGGTTTGACGCTTCTACCATGCGCGGATTTTTCTGTGCGCCAATCAATCTGGTGGTGTGCTGATGAAACCGGGCCGTGCGCCCGGCGGGCACGACCTTGGCCGGTACTCCCCGTTCGTGAGGAGCTTCCAGGGCTGCATACCGAGGAGACCGGCAAGGTGGCCCTGCATCTGGACGCCGGACGGCAGCGGACGCCACCAGATGGTCACCTCGGCGATCTTTCCGTCAGCGTCGAGCAGGATGTAGTCCATCCCGTTGACCACGGCGTCTTCGATCTGCAGCCGGAAGTACGCGGCGTGGTGCGTGTCGCCGCTGAGGACTTCTTTGTAGGTGAGGTCGGCCGCCACCGTGCCGACCGTCCGGATGGCTTGGAGGACTGCCTCGCGGCCGGTGAGTGGCTCATCGCCGAGCGGGCCGTACAGCACCACGTCCTTGGCGAGGATTCCGGCAAGAGCGGCTTTGTCTGCGCCGCCGTGCATGCAGTCGACAAAGGACTCCACGGTGTTGCGGTGCGGGGCGAATGTAGTCACGTGGTCGTCGTTCATCAGATCGCTGCGGTGCCGCCGTCGACCACCAACTCCATGCCGTTGACATAGCTCGAGTCGTCCGAAGCGAGGAACAACGCGACCGACGCGATCTCCTCGGGGCGGCCCATCTTTCCCCGTGGGATCAGGGATTCGAACTGCGCCTTCGTCGCCTCGTCGAACAGCTCCTCCTGGATGGGAGTGGCAACCTGGCCGGGGGTCAGCACGTTGACCCGGATGTTCCGGTCCTTCAACTCGGATACCCACACCCGTGCGTAGGCGGGAAGGACGGCCTTGCTCGCCGCGTACACGCTCCACTCGGGGTAGCCCTTGAGCGACGCGTTCGACCCCGTCATGAAGATCGAGCCGCCGTCGTTGAACAACGGCAACGCCTTCTGCACCGTGAACAGCGTGCCGCGCGCGTTCAGCGAGAAGGTGGCATCGAAGTCGTCCTCGGTGATCTCGCCGAGCCTGCCCTGCTTGCCCATCCCGGAGCTGGCCCACAACACGTCGATCGCGCCTTTTTCCCGCTTGACGGTGTCGAACAAGCGATCCAGATCGTCGAGATCGGCGGAATCGCCCTGTACGCCCGTCACGTTCCGCCCGATCAGTTCGACGGCTTGGTCCAGCGCGTCCTTTCGTCGGCCCGAAATGAAAACGTGAGCTCCCTCCTCAACGAACAACTTGGCACCGGCCAGCGCCAGACCACTGGTCGCGCCGGTGATCACCGCGACCTTGCCATCGAGCTTTCCCATGGTCACTCCTCGTCGACTTGTCGATGTTATGTACACCGATCTGATTACTTAACGTATCGGACGGCTGGGCGCATCGCAAGCTATGTACACCGATCTGTACCAAACTGGGCTACTCTGGATGCATGACGGAGTTGGAGAAGGGGCCGCGCGGCTTGCGCCGCGGCAGGGGCGCGCGCGAGCGCATCCTCGGCGCTTCACGACGACTGTTCCGCGATCAGGGCATCAACAGCACCGGCCTGGATCAGCTCTGCGCCGAGGCGCAGGTGTCCAAACGCACGTTCTACCAACACTTCTCCAGCAAGGACGAGCTGATCGCCGAACACCTACGCCGATTCGATCCCGACGTCCTGCCCGAAGTCTTCGACCGCACCGACCTCACGCCCCGCGAGCGGCTCCTCACCGTCTTCGACATTCACGGGCCGCTGTGCCCGTTCATCGCGGCGGCCGTCGAACTGCACGACGCGGACCACCCGGCGCGCGTACACGCCCGCGACTACAAGCAAGCCTTTGCCGCGCGGCTCACCGAGACCGCGCGGGAGGCCGGCGCCACCGACCCCGAACAACTCGGCGAACAACTGGCGCTGCTCCTCGATGGCGCCTCGGCCCGCAACAGAGTCCTCAACACCGAAACTTTCGCCACTGCCGCCGCCATCGCAGCCGTCCTCATCGACAACGCCATCCCCATCCATCGGCCGTGAGGATTTCAGCTCCATCCAAGCCCTCAGGTGAGGATCTACTCCGCTCAGGTCTTCGAGTCCGGCTCCCAGGTTGACGGCAACATCGGCACCGTCGGGCCATCACCGAAACCGGCGCCGCGCAACGTCGTCAGTCCCCCCGTTGCCGCGTCCGCCTTGTCGCGCACACCGGAAAAGCCCAGCGGTCCCGCGCCCCGGTCCGACGCTGTCGGCACCGAATCCGGTGCGGAGCCTGATTGCGGATCAGCTTCGAGGTCCATGTACTCGTTGCCATGGCCTCTGTCTCGCATCCCGGCGCGGCGACGTCGGCGGGCCCGTGCCTCGCGGACTTGTTCTCCGGCTCCGGCTACCGCGAGATCGGGCGCCGAGGCATTCTTCTTGGCGGTGGCAGTCGCGTTGGTCCGTGCCGCGGCGGGAACAACGACGCCAGGAGCGCCGATCAGATACGGCGGGAAGAATCCCGGACCGCCACCGGGGGCGGCCGATGGCCCTGGACCCGAAGCGACGGTTGCGGTCGCTGACGCCCCGGTCGACGGGACCGTTGGGGCCGACGGGGCAGTCGGAGCCGGTGGGCCAGCGGACGCCGTCGATGTACCCCCGGCCGCCGGCCAGGACTCGGGTTCGGCGCCGGCCGGGATCTCGGCGATACCGGGTACGGCCGGTTGGATCGCGGCCAGGCCCGCGATCGCCCACCCCAGGTTGGCCGTCACGATGCCCAGGGCCGGCTGAATCAGGGCCGGGGATAACTGGACAACGACCTGCAGCAACTGCGCCGCGTGAAAAGCCATGTCTGCCAATACCATCGGCAGGTTGGTCAACAACGCAGCCGGGTCATTCAGCAGGTTGTCGATCAGGAGATGAATGTTCTCGATCTGCTCGTGGCCGACCTCCAACCACCACCGGGGGTCGAGTGGGCTCAGGTCTCCGTGTCCATGGTCGTCGTCATGGCCATGGTCGTGATCGCCATGGTCGTGATCGCCGTGGTCGTGATCCTCATGGTCGTGATCGTGCTCGCTGTGCAGAATCCTCGGTGCCGCCGGAGTGGACGGGGCGGACGCTACCGCAACGTCTGACACGCCTTGATAGCCCTCCATCGTGACGGCGGCCAGGATCCACATCCGCACATAATCAGCCTCGTTCAGCGCGATCGGAATGGTGTTGATGCCAAAGAAATTGGTAGACAACAAGATTGCGTTCCTGGCATGGTTGGCGGCCAGCTCTGCCAGGGTGGGCATCGCCGCCAGGGCCGTGGCGTACGCGGCCGCCGCGGTTTCATGCCGGGCAGCGATCTCCGCGCTGTCGGCGCTGGCCCGATACAGCCATGCCAGGTACGAAAGATGGGCGGCGACGTACCTTTCGGCACTCGGGCCCTGCCACGCGCCCGCCTGGACCCCACCGAGCACCATGGCGAGTTCTCCTGCCACCGCGGCATATTCGATGCTCAACGATGACCACGCTCCGGCAGCGGTCAGCAGCGGGCCCGGACCGGGGCCGCCGGTCAACAACGCGGAATGCACCTCAGGCGGCGAGGCCATCCATACCGCGACCATGCGAAACCCTCCCTGTAGACCGTCTACCTGAAGGGTCCAAGCTATTGAATATGATTGTCATTATCAATGAATCATTGGCAACTCATAGAAAGGCCGTCCGGAAGCAGCTCCAGGTTCCGCGGCATCGCCACAGCACCGTACCGAGAGCAGCGAGGTACGCCATGGGTCGCTAAATGTCTTGTGGCCGAACAGTCCTCACGGCCTGGGAGGTGTCGCGGCGGCGGGATTCACCGGCCGCGGAATTGACTCGCGGACTATTCCGCGGAGTTGGCCCGCCGCTTGATCCGCGGTGCCAGTTGCACGATCTCGGGCACCACGGTCGGATTCTCGTAAGCCGTGGTCACCAGCGACACCAGGGTGTTGGCGACGTCGCGCAAGGCCGACATCCGGGCCGGCAACGCCCCCTGGGCCACCCACGTCTTGAGCAGCTGGTCCAGCAGGTCGCGGTCGGCGCCGCGCAAGATCTCGGTGTCGTCGGTCGGGCCGATGCCCACCCGGATCAGCGACAGCTCCGGATGCTCGCTGCGCCAGGAATGCAGGATCTCATCGAGGGCGGCCTTGCTCGCGCTGTAGGCCGCCACCCCGGCCCGCGGACGGCCCACGTCATGGCTGGACGCGACCAGGATCACGCCGTTCTCGGACAGCCGCGGAACCGCCGCCCGCAGCACGTTGTTGGCACCGACCGTGTTGACGCTGAATGCGTGCAGCCAGGTGGCCACATCGGTGTCCTCGATATGGGCGAAGGGAATCACTGTGCTGGTGAACACGACCGCATCCAGACCGCCCAGCGCATCGGCCGCGTCGTTGACGACTTGGTTGATGACGGCGAAGTCCTCGACGTCGAGTTCAAAGGCGTATCCGCCGGTGGCCTCGGCCAGGGAATTCAGCAGATCGATGCGGCGGGCGGCCACGGCGACCTTGGCGCCGCGCTCAGTGGCACCGACCGCAACAGCGTGGCCGATACCCGACGAGGCACCGACGACGAGGAGACGCAGTCCGGCTGCATCGGCTCGCTGACCGCTCATTCTCGATCAACCTCCATGGCTCATCTCAAGGTGTTAGGTCACCCTTCGCTCGTCGGACATTACCGCGTGCGATGAGTTCCGGCCGCGCGGTGGGTCCACTTAAGAGAACGAGATTCTCCGCACAGCAGTCAGGAGCACTTCATGACAACAGGAAAACCTCCGATAGTCGACCAGCAGACCTGGCGCAGCAAGCTCGACGACCTACGGCGGCGCGAGAAGGCCGCCACCCGCGAGCTGGACGCGATCGCCGCAGAACGGCGGCGACTGCCGATGGTCGAGCTGCCGGAGTACACGCTCATGAGTGGCGATGGCCCGGTGCGCCTGGCCGACGTTTTCGGCGGAAAAACCCAGCTGATCACCTACCACCACATGTGGACCGACGGGGCCGAATGGCAGTGCGGTGGCTGCACGGGTTTCACGTCGCAGTTCACGCGGCTCGACTTCCTCGACAACTACGACGCCCGCTTCGTCATCGTCACCAACGGACCGATCGAGGAAGCGCTGGCCTACCGCGACAAGGTGGGCAACAAGATGGACTGGTACTCGTCGTCGGACAGCTCGTTCGGCACCGACGTCGGCGCCGCGCCCGGCGACGGCTTCGCGGTCAACGTGTTCTTCCGTGACGGCGATTCCGTCTACCGCACCTGGCATACCGACGGCCGTGGCACCGAACAACTCAGCCACTCCTTCGCGCTGATCGACCTGCTGCCGTACGGACGCCAGGAGGAATGGCTCGATTCGCCTGAAGGCTGGCCGTCGCACCCCACATACTCCGGCTGGCTGGACAGCCCGGACATTGCCCGCCTATACGGAAAGGACCCCCGATGACCACATCAACCGACCAGGAACGCTACGTCGTCACCCGCACCATCTCTGCGTCTCCGGCCGAGGTGTTCGCCGTCCTGGCCGACCCGGCCCGGCACTGCGACACCGAACCCAGCGACTGGGTGCGCGACGCGATCGATCCCACACCGATCACCGGTGCCGGCCAGATCTTCGCAATCAACATGTTCCTGCCGGCGGCCGGCGGCCACTATGTCATGCACAACCTGGTCACCGAGTTCGACAAAGACCGGACCATCGCCTGGGTGCCCGGTCAGCTCGATGAGGCCGGACACCATGCACCGGGCGGATGGAGCTGGCGCTACGACCTGACCCCCAACGGCGAGCAGACCGACGTGACGATCACCTATGACTGGACCGATACCCCGCAGAGCTTCCGCGACCAGGTCGGCGGGATGCCTCCGTTCGGCACTGATTACATCGCTGAATCGCTTGCGGCACTGGATCGCTCGGTGAAGTAACGGATATCAGGTGCTGGCGTTGCCGGTGCGCCACTGCTCCCAGGGGATGTTCCAGTCCCCCAGGCCTTCGGTGCCCGGCAGCACCGCCCCCACGGTGTTGACCACCTCGACGATGTCGCCGCGCTTGGTGTTCTCGTAGAACCAGCGGGCATTGGCCGTGCTGACGTTGAGGCAACCGTGGCTGACGTTGCTGTAGCCCTGGCTACCGACCGACCACGGGGCCCCGTGTACATAGATGCCGCTGTAGGACATCTGGGTCGCGAAGTCGACTTCGGTGCGATAACCGTTGGGCGAGTTGACAGGTACGCCGTAGGTCGACGAATCCATCACCAGATGGTCGAACCGTTCACCGATGATGTACACGCCGTTGTTGGTCGGAGAACTGTTCTTGCCCATCGAGATCGGCATCGCCTTGACGACCTCGCCATTGCGCCGGACGGTCAGCGTCTTGGTGGTGTCGTCGGCGGACGCGATCACCTCATCGCCGATTGTGAAGTGGGTTGTGACGTTGCCCTGGCCGAACAAGCCGTCACCCAACTCGACACCGTAGGTGTTGACGGTCACGTCCACCGAGGTGCCGGGCTTCCAGTATTTGGCTGGGCGCCAACGCACCTCGCGATTGTTGAGCCAGTAGAAGGCGCCTTCGACGGATGGAGTGGTCTTGACCGTGATGGCCCGTTGAGCCGCCACACGATCGGTGATGTTCTCGTCGAAGCGGACGGCGATGGGCTGACCGACCCCGACCACTTCCCCGTCGTTGGGCAGGACGTAGGGCATGGTCAGGTTTGCCGGCGAGTGCGTCTCGAACCGCAGGCGGCGGTTGGCCACACCACCGAGCCCCAGCGACTGCGCGTTGAGCGTGTACTGCTCGTTGTAGTCGAGTGGGTCGGTGCTCGACCAGGTCAGCCCGTCGGCACTGAACTTTCCTGCGACGCTGACGCCGTCTTCGTTGGTCATGGTGACACCGCCGAGCACACCGTTCTCTGAGCTCACCGTGACTGGTGCGTCGACGGTCACCCCCACCGCGCCGTCGGTCACCGATGCGTTGACCCTGGGCACCAGCAGGTCGCCGTAAGGGGTGCCCTTGTCGGTGATCACCGGCGGCGGCCCCTGCGTCTCCTGGCCTGTGCACGCCGTCAGGCCCAACATCATCGCGGGCACCATGGCAACCATGGCTCGCCGCATGACATCCCGATACGGACGGGTCACCGTATGGGCCTGCCCCATGTTCGTCCTACCCCTCGCAGGTCGACAGCAAATTTCTGGCAATAGTCTAAGGGTTCTGCGCGACTCCGGCTCGCCAGAATCACGCTCCGCGCCCGCCACCAGCGGATTTCACGGTTGAGCGAAACTCCTGTTATTGTCTCTCACGCGCGCCGTTAGCTCAGTTGGTAGAGCAGCTGACTCTTAATCAGCGGGTCCGGGGTTCGAAACCCTGACGGCGCACCAACCAAAAACCCTGCCTCGGCAGGGTTTTTGCGTTTCATCGTTTGAGTATTACTGCGGCGGTGCATCTATCTGGCTCGGTACCTTTCGGCGAGTCTGTCGCCCACACTGGGTTCAGCCTCTTCCAACAACATCTCCACCGCACCCGCCAGATGGGCGGCCGCATAGCCGTTGTCCCGGTACTGCTCAGTTTTGAAGCGGTCGAGTTCCCTGCGTAGATCCCCAAGGGTTTCATCGCTCACATGCGCCATATGGCTACCTCCAGTCGGTGTGACCACGGCCCACATCCCCGTCTAGAGGTTCGACATGAGCCGTCGGGTGTTGTCAGCGAACCTCGACGATGCGCCCGTCGAGGTCGGCTTTACCGGGGAAAGCGCATGCAGCGATCCTGGCAAACGGAAAATAAGTTAGCTGCAACGCAATACCCCCCTGTCACACGTTCGTCCCGTGTTGCGGCCGAGATCAAGCCCCGGGGCCGACTCCCCTGCCCTGACCCGAAGTCGACCTTAGCTGGACACCTATGCACTAGCAACCGCTTCGGCGAGAAAGAGCCGTTCCCGCCCTGCAATGCAGGGGATTTCAGCTACAGCCATACCGGGGCGCCGAGTTGCACGCGCCAGCTCGGGCTACCAGACGAACCCACGTTTGCCAATCGTTTTTCCCACCAAATCGCGGTGAAGGGCCCTACGCAGCGCCTCACGCCGCATCTGCACCAGCAAACATCAAGCAAACCGCGCCGCTTACCGAGGAGGCTTTCGCGACGGGCCTCGCCGCGCTTGCCGAAGCCGGCCATTGACTTTGCGGTGAACGACCTGGGCGTCGCTCAGATCAGCCCCGTCGATGCCGGTCGATAATGTGCTGATCACTTCGTCGTAACGTGAGCAACTCCGCCAAGAACCAGTCGTTGACGTGCTCGTAAGTTACTGTCTACAATCCAGTATCAGCGCTCTCGCTGGTCAGGCCCAAGAAACCATGTTATTGTCAAGTTAGCTGATTAGTTGAGATTCCATACCCCGTGGCGGTGACGCCGAGATGAGAGGTGTTAGCTGATGGCTGCCATAGGTGGCGTCGACCCCACAGCTGATTCGACCTCTGCATTTGTTGCTGCGAATCAGCCCGTCATGGTGTATAGCTGCAGCCGGCTCGGCCGCATCGCCAATCCCCCGAGTTTCTCGTTGGCGGACTGGCTCCTGTTCCGCCGCCGCTGAGCGGCGTATCGGCCTGCGCGCTGAGCGGCGTATCGGCCTGCGCGCTGAGCGGCGTATCCGACCGCGCTGGAGCGGCGGTCAGCCTTCAGCGCCGCTTGATCCGCCGAATGACCACGACCACCACCAGCACACCCGCGCCGGCCAATGACGCGGTCACGGCCGGCTTCTTGATGAAGCCGATCACCGCCGACCTGAAATCGTCGGCCAAACGCTGGGGGTTGGCCCGCTCGGCCAGGGAGTCGACCGTCACCGCCAGCTGGTCGCGAGCCTGATCGATGTCCCGCTTGATGCTCTCCGGGTCCCGGTTCGCCACTGTTTGCTCCTCCAAGCCGCTCCACGTCGTGCTGCCCTGCCGCACTACCCTAGATCAGCCGGCGCCACGACGACGGAACCGGTCGACAAGAAGGGATATCCACGCATGCCGCCAACCCCGCGCCTTGAGGTGGGAGACACCGCCCCGGCTTTCAACCTGTCTGATGCAGACGGCAACACCGTCAAGCTTTCCGACTACAAGGGCCGCAAGGTCATCGTCTACTTCTACCCGGCCGCGTCGACGCCCGGATGCACCAAGCAGGCGTGCGATTTCCGCGACAGCCTCACCGAACTCAACGGCGCCGGGCTCGATGTCGTCGGTATCTCCCCTGACAAGCCGGAGAAGCTGGCCAAGTTCCGTGACAAGGAAGAGCTGACCTTCCCGTTGCTGTCGGATCCCGATCGTGAAGTGCTGACGGCCTGGGGCGCGTTCGGTGAGAAGACCATGTACGGCAAGACCGTTCAGGGCGTGATCCGCTCGACGTTCGTGGTCGACGAAAAGGGCAAGATCGCCGTCGCGCAGTACAACGTGCGGGCCACCGGTCACGTCGCCAAATTGCGTCGCGACCTCTCGGTCTGACTACCGGGCCAACTGCCCCAGCTTCTCCAGCAGCAGCGCCTCCGACTTGGCCGCGCGCTCAAGCACTCCCAGGTGCAGACTCTCGTTCACGCTGTGTGCCTGAGTGCCGGGATCCTCGACTCCGGTCACCAGGATCGTGGCTGCCGGAAAGGCTTCGGCGAACTCGGCGATGAACGGGATCGATCCACCCATGCCCATGTCCACCGGATCGGTCCCCCAGGCGGTCCGGAATGCCGAACGCGCCGCGTCGTACACCGCGCCGGAGGCGTCGATGGCGTAGGGCTGGCCGACGTCGCCCGGCGTTACGGTGACCCGGGCACCCCAGGGAACATGGTCTTCGAGATGGCGGGTCAGTGCCGCCAGATGAGCGTGGGCGTCACCGCCGGGCGCCACGCGCATGCTGATCTTGGCGCGGGCCCGTGGGATCAGCGTGTTGGACGACTTGTCGATGGGCGTGGTGTCGATGCCGATGACGGTGATCGCGGGTTTGGCCCACATGCGTTGAACCACTGAGCCGGAACCGATTTCGGACACGCCATCCAACAGGCCGGACTCTTGCCGAACCCAGCCGGCACCGCGGTCCACATCGGCGGCGGTGGCCTCGTGCAGACCGGCGACTGCGACGTTGCCCTCGTCGTCGTGCAGGCTGGCCAGTAGCCGCACCAACACACTCAACGCATCCGGGACCACCCCTCCCCACAGCCCCGAGTGCAGCCCGTGATCCAGAGTGGCCACCTCGACTACGCAGTCGGCCAGGCCGCGCAGGGTCACGGTCAGGGCCGGGATGTCGGTGCTCCAGTTGTCGGAGTCGGCGATGACGATGACATCGGCGGCCAGCGCATCATGATGAGCACCCAGCAGTGCCGCTAATGATGGCGACCCGGATTCCTCCTCGCCTTCGACGAACACCGTCACGCCCACCGGGGGTTTACCGTCGAACGCCCGCACTGCGGCCAGATGCGTTGCGATACCAGCCTTGTCGTCGGCGGTACCGCGGCCGTACAGCCTGCCGTCCCGTTCGGTGGGTTCGAACGGCGCCGAGTCCCACTGGGAAGGATCGCCTTCGGGCTGCACGTCGTGATGGGCGTACAGCAGCACGGTTGGCGCGCCTGCCGGCGCCGGGTAGTGCGCGATGACGGCTGGGGCGCCGCCTTCGCTGACGATGCGGACTTCGGGAAAACCGGTTTCCGACAGCAGCTTTGCGACGGCTTCGGCGCTGCGGTGCACTTCATCGCGCCGGGACGGGTCGGCCCACACCGACTGGATGCGCACCAGATCCTCCAGATCGGACCGCACCGACGGCAACACCTGCTGCACCCGCGCCACTACGTCACTCATGGTGTCGAGACTAGCTGTTGCGGGATTGCGACGTTGGTGACCGCTTCGCTCCTGTGCCTTGCGCTTCCGCTCGTCGATCACAACGCGTGCCCGTTGCGGGAAGCGGAATTTTATGGCCGCCGTGGCGGGTGGTTAGCGTCGGATTCATGCAGTGGAATTTTCAATCGGCCGGCCAGTTGGCGGTCGCGTTGCGCGCCGGTGACGTGTCCTCGGTGGAACTGACCGAGGCGGCGATCGCCGGTATCGAGCGGGACGACGCGGCGATCAACGCGATCTGTGTGCCGGATTTCGATCGTGCGCGGGAGGCTGCGCGGCGCGCCGACCAGGCGCGGGCACGGGGTGAGGATCAGGCGCTGCTCGGTATTCCGGTGACGATCAAGGAGTCCTACAACATGGCCGGGTTGCCGACGACCTGGGGCATACCGCAGCACCGAGAGTTCATGCCGGCCGAAGACGCGGTGCAGGTGTCGCGGCTGAAAGCGGCTGGCGCTGTGGTGTTGGGGAAGACGAACGTGCCGTTCGGACTGCAAGACGTGCAGACCTTCAACGCGATCTACGGCACCACCAACAATCCGTGGGAACACGGTCGGACGTCGGGCGGATCCTCCGGTGGATCCGCGGCCGCCCTGGCGTCCGGGTTCGGTGCCCTCTCCATCGGCTCCGACCTCGCCGGCTCGCTACGCACCCCCGCGCATTTCTGCGGCATCTACGCGCACAAGCCAACTCTCGGGCTCGCCGCGATGCGCGGTATGGCCCCGCCGCCCGCGCCGGCCTTGCCGACCGAGGCCGACCTCGCTGTCGTCGGTCCGATGGCGCGCACCGCCGGCGACCTCGCACTCCTGCTCGACGTGATGGCCGGACCCGACCCGCTGACGCTGGGCGTTGCGCACACGGTGACGCTGCCGCCACCGCGCCACCAGGCACTCGGCGGCTTCCGGGTCCTGGTCCTCGAAGACCATCCCTTCATCGCCACCAGCGCCGCGGTCAGAGCGGGCGTGAACCGGGTGGCTGACGCCCTGGTGTCCCGTGGCAGCCACGTCGAACGACACAGTCCGCTGCTGCCCGATCTGGCCGAAGCCGCGACGCTCTACACCCAGTTGCTGTTTTCCGGCTCGGTGGCGCGATTCCCGGTCGACGCATACGAACAACTGCGGATCCGCGCCGCCGGTCTGAGCCCAGACGATCAGAGTCTCGACGCCGCGCGGCTGCGCGGGATGGCGCTGAGCCACCGCGACTGGATCGAGCTGAACAACCGTCGCGAGCTCCACCGCCACGGCTGGCGGCAACTGTTCGGCCAGTTCGATGCTGTGGTGTGTCCGATCACGCCGACTCCCGCGTTCGGCCACGACCACAACCCAGACCTGCTGGAACGCCGACTCGACATCGACGGCGTGGAGTACCCGTACTTCGACCAGCTCGTCTGGGCCGGTCTGGCGACGATGCCCGGCCTGCCCGCCACCGCCATACCTGCGGGGCAATCCGCCGAGGGATTGCCGGTAGGAGTGCAGCTCATCGGTCCGATGTTCGAGGACCGCACCCCGCTGCGGCTGGCCGAGCTGCTCGAACAACGGATCGGCGGCTTCCAACCCCCGACCTAACGGGTCAGCCGGCTGACCGAACGGTCAGAGCTCCTCGATGATCGCCACCGCAGCAGCGGTATCGGCCTCGTGAGTGAGCGAGACGTGAATGGTCACGGTCTCGAGGTGCTTGGCGATCTCGCCGGACAACCGCACCTTGGGCCGACCCCACATGTCGGTGACCACCTCGATGTCGCGGTGGATTCCCTCCGGCAGGGCCGGCCGCTTCGAAAACCGTGAACTCGACCAGGCTTTGATCACAGCTTCCTTGGCCGCCCACCGGGCCGCCAGGTGCCGGGCCGCCGACGAACTCTTGTCCGCGGCGTCCCGGCGCTCACCTGGCGTGAACGTCTCGGCGAATACCGTCCCTGGCCGGTCTACCTGTTCGGCGAATTCAGGTATGGAAACCAGATCGATGCCTACTCCCACAATCGCCATGGAAGCGAACCTAGCTCACCTCTGCCTGCACGCACTCACCGCACATACAGATCGTCCTCACCGAGTCGGGCGTCGGCGTTCAGCAACATCGCCGCCTCCTGACGCTTCTCCGGCGAATCGTGGTCGAACCGGCGATCGGCCGGCTTCTCGTACATCGGCCGCCCACCGGCGATGGCGCCGGCCAGACGACGCTGACCGGCCAGCGTTCGCTGCTCGGCCCGCTTGCGGTAGTCGTCGCGCTCGGCCGGATCCAAGGCCGCGATGAACGCCTCCGGATGCACCAGAGCGACCAGACCCGACACGTGCCCGAACCCGAGGCTGGTGACCAGACCTGCCTTGAGCGGGAACTTCCCGCGAAGGTCGAGAGCCTCACGCACCCAGACGAAGTGACCGGAGGTGGCCAGCTCGTCGTCGACGCAGTCCAGGCTGCGGTTCGGCGGGATGACGCCGTCGCGCAGGATCTGGCACAGACCCATCATCTGGAACACCGCCGCGCCGCCCTTGGCGTGCCCGGTCAGCGTCTTCTGGCTGACGATGAACATGGGTGCACCCGGCGAACGTCCCATCGAGTCGGCCAGCCGCTCGTGCAGCTCGGTCTCGTTCGGATCGTTGGCCAGCGTCGAGGTGTCGTGCTTGGAGATCACCGCGATGTCGTCGGCACCCACACCCAGCTTGGCCAGCGAACGGGCCAGCTGCGAGTCCTTGCCGCCACGCCCGGCACCCAGGGCGCCAAGGCCCGGAGCCGGAATCGAGGTGTGCACACCATCGGCGAAGCTCTGCGCGTAACCGACGACGGCCAGCACCGGCAGACCCATCTTGGCGGCCAGATCACCGCGGGCCAGCAGGATCGTGCCACCACCCTGGGCTTCCAGGAAACCGAGGCGACGACGGTCGTTGGCGCGGGAGAACTTCGAGTCACTGATGCCCTTGGCGCGCATCATCTCGGTGTCGGCGGTGGCCGCCATGTCACCGAAGCCGATGATCGCTTCCAGGGTCAGATCGTCGAAGCCACCGGCGATCACCAGGTCGGCCTTGCCGAGGCGGATCTTGTCGACACCCTCCTCGACCGAGACCGCCGCGGTGGCGCAGGCGCCCACCGGGTGGACCATGGCGCCGTAGCCACCGACGTAGCTCTGCATGACGTGTGCCGCAACAACGTTGGGCAGCACCTCCTGCAGGATGTCGTTCGGCTTGGCGCGGCCCAGCAGGTTGCCGTGGTACATGGTCTGCATCGACGTCATGCCACCCATGCCGGTGCCCTGCGTGGAGGCCACCAGGCTCGGGTGCACCCAGCGCATCAGCTCGGTCGGGGTGAAGCCCGAGGACAGGAACGCGTCGACGGTGGCGACGATGTTCCACAACGCCACCCGGTCGATCGAATTGGCCATGTCCGGGGTGATGCCCCACACCGTCGGGTCGAAGCCCGTCGGGATCTGGGCACCGACCGTGCGCGACAGCTTGGTCTTGCGCGGCACCCGAATCTCGGTGCCCGCCTTGCGGATCACCTGCCAGTCGGACGAGTCCGGCAGCGGCCGGGCCACGGTGTGCTCCGGATCGAAGGACACGAACGCCCGTGCGTCGGCCTCGCTGGAGACCACGAAGGAGAAGTCCTTGTCCAGGAACACGCTGACCAGCAGCGGCGAGGCGTGATCGGGATCGATCGCGCCGTCGTCGACGAATTCGCGGATGCCGCAACGCTCTACGACGGCGTCGTGGTAGCGCTCCACGATCTCCGATTCGGGCACCAGCTCACCGGTTTCGGTGTCGTACCAGCCGGCCTTCGGATCGTCTTCCCACTTGACCAGACCGGTGGTCCAGGCCAGCTCCAGCACGCCGGCCGCCGACAACTCGCCGGAGACCTCCATCTCGAAGCGGGTCCGCGACGAGCCGTAGGGCCCGAGCTCGGCACCGCCGACGATGACCACCAGATCCGCGGGGTCGACGTCGAGGTCGGCCCACTCCGGCGCGGGCGCCGGGTTGTGTCCGCGCGGCGGGGACGGCAGCGCGGCGATGCTGCCCTCGTCGACGTTTTCGTCAGTGGACTCGGCTGCCGCACTTGACATGTCCTCACGGGCCTTGGCAGCCAGCTCGGCCATGTCGATCTTGACGTCACCCAGACCGCCGGTCAGATCCACCTTGATCGGCGAGTTGGCTGCGGCCACCTTGGACTCCACCGTGCACAGGTTCAGCAGCATCGCTGCCATCTCCGCGGTGCTGTAGGTGGTCACACCAGCCTCTTCGACCGCGCTGACGATGGCATCGTTGTGCCCCATCAGCCCGGTGCCCTTGGTCCAACCGATGAGCGCGTGCGCCAGGCTGACCCGCTCGGCCCACGAGGACTCCGCACTCCAGCGGGTCACCAACGCGTCGAGCGCGGACTTGGCTTCGCCGTAGGCACCGTCGCCACCGAACATGCCGCGGTTGGGCGAGCCCGGCAGCACCACGTGCAGCCGCGACGCGATGTCACGCTCGGCGCCGATCGTCGACAGCCCGCCGATGAGCCGCTGCACGGCCCACAGCAGCACCTTCATCTCCATCTCGGAGCGTGAACCGGCCTCCGACAGATCCCCGGCCACGCGCGGCGCGGCGAACGGGAACAGCAGCGTCGGGGTCTGCGCATCCTTGAGGTGGATCGATTGCGGCCCAAGGCTTTCGATCTGCTCGCTACCCACCCACTCGACCAGTTTGTCGATGTCGGAGTAGGACGCCATGTTGGCCGGGACCACCCAGAGAGTGGCGCCGAAGCGAGCATTCTCGCGGTAGAGCTCCTTGTAGAACGCCAACCGATCGTCGTCCAGACGCGAGGTCGTGGCGATGACGGTCGCGCCGCCGTCGAGCAGCTGCCCGACGACCGACGAGGCGATCGAGCCCTTCGACGCGCCGGTCACCACGGCGACCTCGTTGGAATACCGACCGGTCCCCGGGTTTTCAGCGCCGGCCGCGATGCGACCGAACAGCGAAGCGTGGATGGTGCGGCCGGCGGCCAGCGCACGCCCCTGCCACCAATTCGCCTGCGTGGCAACGACATGGCCGGCGCCCTCGAACCGCTCCGACAGGCGCGGCCATTCGGCGTCGATCTCGTCCTCGTCGGCGAGCCACAGCTTGACCAGATCCTCACGGGCGCTGGCCCAGCGGTCGTCGAACACGACGGCCTTCTTGGCGTCGAACGCCGGAGACACCAATCGCGGCCAGTCCGAACCGAGTTCGGTGGTGACCAGATCGATCAGCTCGGCGTCGGTCGCAGCCTCGGGCGCACCGACCGGAGCATCCAGACCGAGCTGGCCCAGCACCAGGCGGGCGGCCGAAGCCAGCACGCCATCGGGCCCGGTGACCTTCTCGGCGAACTCGCCGAGGGCCGCCGAATCCACCACGCCCCCACCGGCACCGCCTGCCGACGGAAGCGACACTGCCACACCCTGGCGGGCCGCGACGGCCGCGACGGCGGCGTCGATGACCTTGTCCACGCCTGCGGCATCGGCCAATGCGCCGGGGTGCAGGGAGCCCAGGTCGCCGCCGCGAACGCTGCTGCCCTCACGGGTGCCCAGCGCCACCTCGACGGTGACGTGCTTGGCCCAGCCCGGACCCAGCTCCCAGGTCTTGGTGACGCGCTCGGTGATGTAGGCCGGACGCTTGCCCGACGGTCCGAACACCGTGCGCAGCTGATCGTTGATGGCATCCGACAGCACCGGGCCGAACGGCTTGTAGGTACGGGCCAGCTTGCTGACCTGTCCCTTGAGTGCGCCCAGATCCGCCTCGGCGGCGCCGTCGATGGCACCCAGATTCAGCTCCGAACCCAGGTCGACCAGCAGCTGGTTACGCCGCGAGGACGCACCATCAGTGATGGACTCGATCGAATCCAGCGCCTCGATCTGATCGAGGCGCATCTTGGCGCTCAGCGCGATGAGACCGACAGTGGCATCGGCCGCGTCGAACCCGAGATCGTCCGGGCGCGGTGCACCCGGCGCGGCGGCGGGTGCCGCGGGCGCGGGTGCCGCTTCGGCTGCCGGAGCGGCCTCGGCGGACGCCTCTGCCGGGCTTTCGTCGACGTCCGGCTCCGGCTCGGGATCGGTGTCGCTGGCGAACAGCACCGCGGCATCGCGCTCGGCGTTGAGCACCTCGACGGTGCTGTGCGCGTACTCCGGCAGCTTGAGCGTGTTGGTGGCCAGTCCGGCGACGGTCGGCGCGTTCTTCACGCCGATCTCGACGAACCGCTCGACGCCGAGGCCGCCCGCGGCTTCCTCGATGAACAGCAGATCCTGGGTCTCGATCCAGCGGACCGGGCTGGCGAACTGCCAGGCCAGCAACTCGATGACGACCTTGCGGCACAACTCGATCGGCCGCTCGTTACGCCAGGTGTCGTAGTCGGCGAGAATCTCGTCGAGCGGCTCGGCGGGCACCAGATCGCGGATCTCCTGGATGAAATCGCGGTCCAGGGTGAACGGCCGGGGCACCAGGTTCGGGATGTAGCGCCCGACCACCAGCTCGGGATCGCGGTCGCGCGGCAGGACGCGTTCCAGGCTGCGCCGGAAGTCGTCCACGCCCACCCGCAGCACGCTGGAGTGGAACGGCACGTCGATGCCCGGCACCAGGATGAACGACCGCTTGCCGCCGCTGATCTCGCGACGACGCTCGACCTCTTCCTCGAGCGCTTCCAGCCCGCGCACGGTACCGGCGATCGCGTACTGCGAGCCGCGCAGGTTGAAGTTCACGATCTGTAGAAATTCACCGGTATCCGCCGCGATTTGGGCGACGAAGCTCTCGACATCCTCGTCGGCCAGGTCGATCTGCGACGGCCGGATCGCGGCCAGCCGGTAGTTGGACCGGCCCCGCTCGTCGCGCGGCACGATGTCGTGCATCTTGGAGCCGCGGTGGAACACGGCCTCCAACAGACCTTCGAGCTCGATGACTCCGGACACACACGCCAGCGCGGTGTACTCACCGACGGAGTGACCACAGGCGATCGCACCTTCGACGAACGCGCCCTGCTCGCGCATCTCGGCAACCTGCGCGGCGGCCGTCGTGGCCATCGCGACCTGGGTGAACTGGGTCAGGTACAGCACACCCTCGGGGTGCTCGTAGTGCACACCGGAGGCGATCAGCGACGTGGGGTTGTCGCGGACCACGTGCAGCACCGAGAAGCCCAGCGTGTCGCGGGTGAACTTGTCGGCCTTGTCCCACACCTTGCGGGCCGCCTTGGACCGGGCCCGGACCTCCATGCCCATGCCCTTGGACTGGATGCCCTGGCCGGGGAACGCGTAGACGGTCTTGGGCGCCGCGAGCCGCGCGGTCGCGGCCATCACGAGGTCGGAGCCGATGCGGGCCTGAACCTCGACAACCTCTGCGCCGACGTCGATTCCGACCCGGTCGACCCGGAAGTCGACCTCATCGCCCGGCTTCACCATGCCCAGGAAACGGGCGGTCCAGCCGACCAGCTTCGCCGGCGGAATCGGCTTGCCATCGGTGGCGGTGACGACGTGCTGCGCCGCGGCCGACAACCACATGCCGTGCACGATCGGCGATTCCAGACCGGCCAGCAGGGCCGCTGCCCGATCGGTGTGGATCGGGTTGTGGTCGCCGGACACCACGGCGAACGGCCGCATGTCCACGGGCGCACCGACGGTGACGTCGCGCCGGCGGCGGCGCGGGGTGTCGGTGGCGTTGTCCGAGATCGCTCCGCCGGCCTTGATCGGGTCGGTCAGCTCGGCCTCTCCGGTGCGGCCGCGGATCGCGAACCGCTCCTCGAGCCTGGCCAGCTCGGTCCCATCCGCACTGCGTACGGTCACCTCGACGGGGACCACCCGGCCGACCTCGGTGTCGTGCGCTGCCGAAGCCGTTGCGGTGACGGTCAATTCGGCCGGATCGGTGGGCAGCGGGGCCAACAGGTGAGCGGCGTGATCCAAGTGGACCAGGCTCAGCAGACCTTCGACGACCGGGAATCCGGAATCCGTTGCGGCGCTGCCGATCGCGGCGAACACCGCCGGCCAGCAACGGCCGACCAGGGCGTCGGGAACGACGGTCAGCGTCGGCGCCAGCGGTGCCCCGAAGGTGGCGGTGACGCCGGTGTGATCGGCGACCTGCTCGGGGTTCCAGCCGACGGTGACGGTGGCCGTCCCGTCGACGACGGGAGGCAACGCGTCGGGTCCGTCGACGCCCGCGGCGATGGCGAGCACCGAACGCATCGCGGTGGCGGCGTCGGCCACCTCGACCACCGGAGCTCCACCGCTGCGGATGGCCTCGGTCAAGGTGAATCGGATGTCGATCCAGGTTCCCGACAGCGGCACCGAGAGCACCACATGGCGATCGTCGGCGACCTCAAGCCGGGCACCGGTGGACGGGTGTGTGGCAGAACGGTTTTGCGATCCCTCGCGGATCTGCCACTCGGAAGGAGCGGCGATCCGGTGCACCGGGTTGACCGAGGTCCGCCCGGCCCACAGCACGTCGGGGGCGTCGAGCAGGACGGCCAGCGGGCCGGTCACATCGCCGCGGCCCTGGCGGCGCGACAGCACGGCCTGCGGCTGGGCGCCGGCGGCCAACACCTCGTCGACGGCGGCCTGCTCGAAGCGGTCCAGCAGCTCACCGACAGGTTCGTCGACCCGGGTGATGCCGGCCACCGCGGCGGTGCCGGGGATGACACACACCTGATCGGCGTCGTAGCGCGCATCGTGAGCCTGCCACAGCGAGTCGCTGCGCCACCAACGGCGCACGTCCTTGTCGATCACCGGCACGAAGTTGACGGGCTTGCCCAGCGTCTTGCACAGCTCGACGAAGAACGGCACATCGGCCGGATGCAGCTGCACGGACGCAGCGTCCGGGTAGGCCGAGACCAGCGCGGCCAGCGCGGCCTTCGGGTCCTCCAGCAGTGCCTCGCCCTCGCCGGCCGCATCGAACAGTGTCTCGATCGGACCGAAATCCTGTGCGTGCAAACGTGCTTCGGCGCGCTTGAGCATCTGCTCGAAGCGGTCGCGCCAGGTGATGTCGAGCCACGGTGTATCGCCACGCTTGGTGTCGGCGGTGCTGTTGCCCTCGCCGATGGCCAGTTCGATGTAGCGGCGCAGCCACTGCAGGTAGGTCATGTCGGCGACATCACCGAAGTACGGCTTGGCGGTGTTGGCCATCGCGGCGATGATCTCGTCGCGACGCGACGCGACGGCGTCGGCGTCACCGGCCACCTCGTCGAGCAGACGCCCGCAGCGCGATGCGGTGTTGTCGATCTCGTGGATGTCGGCGCCCAGCTGGCTGCGTCCGGAGGCCATGCCGTTGGCGGCCTTGCCCGCACCAACCCATGATTCGGTGCCCTTGGTGTCCACCAGCAGCTGCTTGACCGCGGGCGAGGTGGTGGCCTCCAGGGCCGCCATGGCGGCGGTGCCGACCAGGATGCCGTCGATCGGCATCAGCGGGTAGCCGTGCGTGGCCGACCAGCGACCGGAAAGGTAGTCGGCGGACCGCTCGGGGGTACCGATGCCGCCACCGACGCAGATGGTGATGTTGGACCGGCTGCGCAGCTCCGAATAGGTGGCCAACAGCAGATCGTCGAGGTCCTCCCACGAGTGGTGACCACCGGCGCGGCCGCCCTCGATGTGCACGATCACCGGCTTGGTGGGCACCTCGGCCGCGATCCGGATGACCGAACGGATCTGCTCGACGGTGCCCGGCTTGAACACGACATGACTGATGCCGAGGTCGTTGAGTTCGCCGATCAGCTCGACGGCCTCTTCCAGATCCGGGATGCCGGCGCTGACGACGACGCCGTCGATAGGCGCACCGGACTGACGGGCACGCTGCACCAGCCGCTTGCCGCCGACCTGCAGCTTCCACAGGTACGGATCGAGGAACAACGTGTTGAACTGGATCGCCCGGCCAGGCTCCAGCAGCTCGCCCAATTCGGCGATGCGATCGTTGAAGATCGGCTCGGTGACCTGGCCGCCACCGGCCAGTTCGGCCCAGTGGCCGGCGTTTGCTGCGGCGGCGACGATCTTGGCGTCGACTGTGGTGGGCGTCATACCGGCCAGCAGGATCGGCGAACGCCCGGTGAGCCGGGTGAACTTGGTCGAGAGCTTGACCGATCCGTCGGGCAGGCTCACCACGGTCGGGGCATAGCTCGACCACGGTCGGGCCACCTCGGGCACCGCACCGATGGTGAACAGATTGCGCTGACCGCCGCGGGTCGCGGCCGGCACGATCCCGATACCCAGACCGCGCACCACCGGCGCGGTCAGGCGGGTCAGGATGTCGCCGGGGCCCAAGTCGAGGATCCACCGGGCGCCGGCATCGCTGATGTCGGTGATCTCGTCGACCCAGTCGACCTGCCTGACCAGGATGGCCTCGGTCATCTCACTCGCGAGCTCGACGTCGATGCCGACGGCCTCGGCCCAACGAGCGACGATCTCGACACCGTCGGCCAGGCGCGGCGTGTGGAAACCGACCTCGACCTGCACCGGGTCGAAGACCGGAGCGAAGACCGCGCCACCGCGGACTTTGCTCTTCCGCTCGGCTTCTTCCTTCTCAGCGATCTGGTTGCAGTACAGCTCGAAGCGCGACAACTGCTCGGGTGTGCCGGTGATCACAACGGAGCGCCGGCCATTGCGGATCGACAGCACCGGGGGCAGCACGGTGCGCACGTCCTGGCTGAACTCTTCGAGCAGCTCGTAGATGCGCTCGGGCTCGGCATTGGTGACCGACACCATCGGCGGCCGGTCGCCCAGCACGGTGATCCCGCGGCGACGGGCCACGAGGGTGCCTGCGGCCCCGATCAGCTGCGCCAGCGCCAGCAGGTGCACATCCTTGGCTCCGTTGGCGGCGAGCGCCTCGACGGCCAGCACACCCTGCGAATGTCCGGCGACGGCGACCGGAGGGGTCGCGGCCAGGTCCATGCCCTGACGGGCCAGTGCCCGCACAGCGGCGATCTGGGTGAGCAGCACGCCGGGCACCGAGACGGCGGCAGAGGTCAGCTGCTTGTCGGACGGCACCGGCTCTTCGGCAGCCAGTGCCCGAACCCACTGCAGCGGCTCGAACCCGATGGGCCGCACCACGAGGAGTTCGGCGGCAACCGGCTCGAGGAGCAACTCGGCCTCGCCGGCCAGCGTCGCGAGCTCTGCCTCGATACCGGCCGAGGACACCAACTCCTCAAGAGTCTCCAGCCAGGCGCTGCCCTGGCCACCGAACGCGACCGCATAGGGCTCACCGGCGCTCAGCCGGTCGACCAGGGCATGGGTGGAGTCAGCCTGCCGACCGTCGGATCCTGAGTCGTCGTTGCGACCGGCGGACACCCGGTCGTGTTCATAGATCGTCACTGGCGCTATCTCCTCGGTGCTGCTGTGGTTCTGCGGTGATGTTGTCGCGGGTGGCTGTCGCGTGCGGTGTCAGGTGTCTGTCTGCATGTCTGGGGCGGTGTGGCTGCCCGGGCGACAGGCCAACGGCGATTCAGCGTCGAATCAGGCTGGAACGCGGGCCGCCGGAACTCTCCGGACGGTGTCGCTCGCATTCCCGCCGTACTAAGAGTGTCATAAGAGGCAGTGGGCGTTTTCCGCTCAGATTGGTTACTGGCGAGTTCTACGCATGGGTAACCGCCGGTAACGTTACGCGGCGCCGACTGGCCGTCAAAGCCATTCGGGACAAACGTCCTGTTGGCAGGTGGTTACGGTCGAGTAGGGATAACTGCGCAGATCAAGGCAGTATTGTTATCGAATCGTTATCTAAATTTTCCGCCACATGCCGGCCTTCGAAGTGACCTCGAACCAGCAGACAATCCGGCCGATTCTGTCTAGCGAATCTCGCGCATCCGAGCAGAAAGTTTGCTGGATTATCTTACTCACCGGTAACTATTTCAGTTCCGCTGCCCCGATCGCGGCTTGAGGATGCGGCGGGGGAGGCCCCAGTCACGAAGACGCCCCGACGCGGATCACTCAGCGGTGGCGAAGGCGCTCTGCAGGGCCCGGTCCACCTCGGCCGACACCACGGCCCGGGCCAGCTCACGCAAGCGGGCATCGGACACGGCGCCTCGGCTTGCGGTGAGCGCCGCGACAACCGACTCGGTGACCGTGTCGATCGCCGCATCCGTCGACCGGGCCAGCTGGGCCACGATCCTGATACTGCGCCGCTGATCCTCGGCACCGGTGACCTGCGCGGCCAATGCGGGGTCGGGCACCTCCACCGAGCCATCGACGATGCGGACCAACCCGAATTCGACAAGAGCGCGGACATCGTCGTCGAGCGGATCCACGTCCGCTGCCAGCGTTTTCGGCCGGGACCAGCCCGAGCCTTCGATTCCCAGGGTTTCGGGCAGGTCCTTGCCGCTGCGCAAGCCCGCGAAGAACTCCGCGATGTGTGCCGAGTTGAAACCTTTGGCCAGTAGCTGGCTGATGGCCGTCAACTGGGCCAGATGCCGTTCGCCGTAATACGCCGAGCGTCCGACGCGCCGCGGTGAGTCCAACAATCCGCGCTCGCGGTATGCGCGGATATTGCGAGCGCTGACGCCGGAAATACGCGCCAGGTCTTCGAGACGATACTCAACCAAGCCGACGTCCTCCGCGCCGGTTTGAACAGCGATTCATGCCGACACCCTACTCCCCGATTAAAGCTACGAGCGAATTCGCGAGTCTACCCCTCCGATGGCGAACTACTCCACGCGCAGCCCGACTATCAGGACATATGCCGCACCATGCGTCTCATATCGCACACGAGCGTGCATTTTCAGCCAACTCGATGAACGACGATAAAGCCGGCCTCGAGACCAAATTCACAACCGCGGCAATGCACTCCGCTCGCTTCGCCGTGCGTCAGTGCGAGAGCATGTACGTCTGCCCCGGAGAAAACATTTGACGAAAGGTGCCCGCGTGCGTCCCTGGATCGTGTGGGCCACCGGGCTACTCGCGTATATCATCGCCGTCCTCGACCGCACCACCCTCGGTGTCTCGGGCCTGCAGGCCGCAGACAGATTTGCCGCGAGCCCGAGCGTGCTCTCCACATTCGTCGTGTTGCAGGTGATCGTCTACGCCGCCGCCCAGGTACCCGCCGGCTTGCTGTTGGACCGCTTCGGATCCCGGGTGCTCATCGTCTGCGGGGCCGCGCTGATGACGGCCGGCCAGCTCGTACTCGCGCTGAGCGAGTCGCTGCCCGCGGCGATCGGTGCCAGGGCCATCGTCGGCCTTGGCGACGCATTGACCTTCATCTCGGTTCTCCGGCTGGTGCCGTACTGGTTCGAGCCCGCGCGGGTCCCGCTGGTGGCCCAACTGACGGGCATCTGCGGGCAGCTCGGTCAGGTGCTTTCCGCCGTACCCTTCCTTGCCATCCTCACCGGCTCAGGGTGGACACCGGCGTACCTGTCGGTCGCCGCGTTCGGGCTGGTGGTGATCGTGTTGGCGCTCGCCCTGATCCGCAACACCCCGCACGGTTCGGCACTGACATCCGAGCCGATCTCCGTGCACACCACCCTCTCCCGGATCAAAACCGTCTGGTTGCGGCCCGGTACCAGGCTGGGATTCTTCACCCATATGGGCACCCAGTTCTCGGTCACGGTATTCGCACTGATGTGGGGCGTGCCGTATCTCACGGTGGCTCAGGGACTTTCGGAAACCGCGGCGGGCACGCTGCTGACCATCTCGGTGGTGGCCGCCATCTCGGCCGGCATCATGATCGGCGTATTCACAGGCCGCCATCCGCACCGCCGGTCACGTCTGGTGCTCTGGATCATCGCCAGCAACGCCCTGGTGTGGACCGTGGTGCTGGCCCTGCCGGGACCGGCGCCGGTCTGGTTGCTGGTGCTGCTCATCGTCGTCATCTCGGTGGGCGGCCCCGGTTCGATGGTCGGCTTCGACTTCGCCCGCACCTTCAATCCGAGCCATACGCTCGGCACCGCCCAGGGCATGGTGAACATGGGCGGTTTCCTGGCCGCGCTGCTGGTGATGCAGGCCATGGGCCTGATCCTGTCCGGCACCGACAGCTACTCCTTCGCCTCGTTCCGCCTGGCCTGGTCGGTGCAGTACGCGGTGTGGATCCTGGCCACGATCGGGATCCTGATCACCCGTACCAAGACCCGACGGCTGCTGGCGGCCGAGCAGGAACGAATGCTGTTGGAAGGCTTCGAGCCTCACCCCGAGGCTCGCCCCGGCAAGTGACGCTCCACGCGCCGGCCGACGATCTCGGCGGCGTGCCGATGCCCGACCGCCTCGAACCCGACGACCACCACCACCGGTGCCGCGGTGACGACCAACAGACACACCGCCATCGGCGTCCCGTGCGCGGCCAGCACCACCGCCACCACCAGGACCACCGCGGCGAGCACCAGCAGCACAGCGTGCACCAGATCGAACTCCCGCACCAGGACTGAATAGATGACGAACATCGCCACCAGGTAAATCCCCACCGGGATCGCCACGGCCAGCACCGTGCCGACGGAACCGAGCTTCGATTCACCGTCGACGTAGTAGGCGGCCACGTGTAATCCCGCGCCGGTGGCCACGATCGCCGCGAACACCGCAAGGTGCAGATATCCGTACCAGAACGACAACGTGCGCTGGGCATGCAGCAGGGCGCCGGCCGGAACCAGGAAATACACCCACCACATCCCGAAGGTCAGCCCGATTCCGGCGGCCACGAGCAGGATCGCATCGGTCGACCAGCCGTGCTCCCCCACCGCCGCGGTCAGCGATGCCACCGTGCCGACCACGCCTTCGCCCAACGCGATGATCGCGAGCAGCCCGTAGCGCTCGGCGACGTGATGGGCGTGCCACGGCGTGCCGCCCATCAGCCGCTCGGCCAGCATCGGCCCACTGATCTCGACGACCATCAGTACCAACGCGGTGACGAAGAAGACCGTCAGAGAGGTCTGCACGAATATCTGCACCACCCACCCGATCTGCGCGACGACGACCGCGCATGCGTAGGTCAGGCACGCCGAACGGCGGGGCGGGTCCTGCATCGCGGCCCGTAACCACTGCCCCACCAACGCAATTCGCATCACCACATACCCGGCCACCATCACCACGTTGTCGACGTGGCCGCCGTGTTCGATCGAGGCGAAGACCGGAGGTATGCCCATCGCGAGGATGATGACGCCGACCATCTGCAGCATGGTCATCACCCGGTAGATCCAGTCGTCGGTGTCATAGGCGGAGGCGAACCAGGTGAAGTTCATCCACGCCCACCAGATCGCGAATGCGGAGAACCCGAAACCCGCCAGCCCGGCCGACACGTGGCTCTCGGCCATCAGATGCGCGAACTGCGAGGCCGCCACCCCGAATGCGATCACAAAGGTCAGGTCGAACAACAATTCCAGCGGGGTCGCGACCCGGTGCTCTTCGTGCGGATCACGTCCGCTCATCCGGCTCAGCCGATGGGTTTGAACCGGGCCCGGTCTGATTTCGTTCACACTTGTATGTCCTTCTCTCGCCAGATTGCACCGCAATTCCACCGCATCGGCGCGCCGAGCCACGGATTGTCGACGGCGTGGTGGCGGAAACGTACTCCAAATACAGGTAGTGCACTACTGATGTCACCGCCGCTGCCAGATTCGAGGATGAGCGTGTGTCCAAGCAATTCACGCTGAACGTCCTCGGCGAATTCGCCGTATACCGCGACATGGAGCCGGTGGTATTGCCGCCGTCATGTCGCCGGTTGGTGGCGCTGGCCGCTGTGAAGCGCCGTGAGCTGCACCGCAGCTGGGTGTGTGACCTGCTGTGGCCGGGCAGCCCGCCGCACAAGGCCGTGTCCTCCCTGCGGTCGGCGCTGTGGCGATTGCGACCGCTGGGCGCCGACGCGTTGCTCGTCGTACAGCATCAGTACGTCAGCCTGGCGCCCGAGGTGAAGGTCGACTGGCACGAGGCGCTCGCGATGCACGAGTCGATAGAGCGGCTCGACGGACGGCCCATACCCGCGGTCGCCGCCCCCGTCCTGCATCGGCTGCTGCGAAGCAGTGACCTGCTCGAAGGCTGGCCCGACGCCTGGTGTGCCGCCGAGCGCGATCGCTACCGGTCCATCAAGCGCGCGGTTCTCGACACGGCCGGCGGCACCACACAGAGGCAGGTAACGCGCTACGCGTTGGCGGGCGCGCCTCGCCGAGCCGGTTCACACGGCGGCTCCTACTACAACGAGAACGCCGGGTGCCTGCCATGAGCGCGCTACTGCTCGTCCTCTTCGCAGCCAGTGCAGCGGTCACCGCGCTGGCGGTGCACGAAACACAGACGTGGCTGGCGCGCTGGGCCTACGAACGTCACGCTCAGGACTGACGCTCCCACGGGTTGGGTCAGCGAGTTACACCGGATCGAACGATGAGATCAACCAGTTGCCGTCGATCTTGCTCATCCCGACTTTGACGGCGCTGGCCGCGAAACTCCCGTTGGGGTTCTCCGCGCTCGTCGTGGCCTGATTGACGAACACCAGCACGGTCGCCGAATCGGGGTGAATCTCCGAGACGGCCGAACGCACGATTGCCGCGGTGGTCTTGACCGACTTCTGCTTGGCGGCGGGGGCGACGATCTCCTGCGTGAACTGGGTGTAGTACGACAGGAAGTCGCCGGTCAGGTGCGATTTGGCGGCGGAGAAATCCCGATCGAGACTGTCCGGTGCATAGCTCAGCAGGGCGACCGTGCCGTCGCCGGCGGCCTTGAGAACCGTCGCCGACGCTGCCGGCCCGGTCTGCTGGTCGGCGCGGAACTGCGCGAAGTACAGCCATCCGGCCAGCGCGGCCGACGCGATCAGCGCCACTACGAGTGCCAGCGGGAACCACAGCCTCTTGAGCTTCTGCGCCCAGCCTCCCGGCGGCTCAGAGGCAGCCGCGTCGCTGTCGCCGGCCGTGTCGAGCTCTGCCTGCTCCTCACCGGCTTCGACGGTTTCCTCCGTGTCTACGGCCGTCTCGGTGTCGGCCGTCTCGCTGTCGGCCTTCTCGGTCTCTTTGATGTCCTGATCCAGGGTCACGGCACGAACTCGACTTTCGACAGCTTGATCTGGTCACCTTCGCGGACCATATTGACTGCCACCCGCCACGGCCGCGCCTGTTTGTTGGCCCCGCTCGTGTTGGTGACCTGGGTGTTCACCGCCACCAGCACGACGGCGTTCTTGTCGTCCATGGTGTCCACCGCGGCGCCGGTCACGTTCGCCTCGGTCACCACTTTCGCGTCCTGAGCCAGCTTCACGAAGTCCTTGGACTGAGCCTCGAAATCTTCCCGGAACTCGCCCGTCGAGTTGTCGAGGATGTTCTTGACGGCATCTTGGGCGTGGTTGAAGTCCAGTGACATGAGCGTGACGACGGTTTGGCGAGCGGCAGCGGTGTACTCGGCCGCCAGCTGCTGGCGGTGCTCAGCCTGGCGGTGATGCCAGATCATCCAGCCGCTGAAGCTGAGCAGTCCTGCGATGACGATCAGTGTCAGGCAGCTCGCCAGCACCTTCCAGAACAGACGCGATACCCGTACGCGCGGCAGCCGCGACAACTTGCCCTTGACGGCCTCTGCGTCTGCTGCGGGCTCAGGTGTCTCGGTTTTCTCGATCGGCTCTGCCTCGACGGCGTCCGTCTCTGCGTCGGCGCCGGCGGTCTCGGTGATCTCAGGCGTGTCGGCGTCGTCGGTGTCTTCGGGGTCGGGGTCGGTCTCGGGGGCGACGGCAGGCTCCGACGTGGCCACCTCGTCAGCGGTGTCGTCGTCGGCCTCGGTCGCGTCAGCGGCGCCCTTGTCCGCGGCAACTTCGTTGCGCAACCGGATGGCGCGGGCCCGGGCGCGCGCGGCGGCCGCGACGGCTTCGGCCTCTGCGGCCTCGGCTTCGGCCTGTTCGGCCAATTTGAGTGCGTCGCTCGGCGACGCGTCATCTTCGCTAGTATCGAGTACCGGCGACGAAGGCTTGCGGGACGGCATGCCGACCTCCTGTCCGTTCAGCAGCCTGCTTAACGAGAATTACGTTATCAGTTTGCGGTAGTGACCCGAGAGTACATCATCGGCAGCAGGCACTTAAATGGCCATTTAGCTGCGGAAATGATGTTTACGGGCTGTGCGTTCAATTAGCGCGGAGTGGCCGTTACCCGCGCCTCAAGCTGATTCTTCATCACCTTGCCGGTGGCGTTGAGTGGAAGTTCGTCGAGAAACTCGACATAACGGGGCACCTTGTAGCCGGCCATCCGCTCGCGGCTCCAGGCGATCAGCTCCTCGGCCGCCACAGTCGCGGTGCCCGGCTCGTCCCGCAGCACCACGAACGCCTTGCCCACCTGCCCCATCCGCTCGTCGGGTGCGCCGATCACAGCAACCTGCGCGATCGCCGGGTGCTTGAGCAGGAATCCTTCGATCTCGGCCGGGTAGGCGTTGAAGCCACCGACGATGAACATGTCTTTCTTACGGCCCACGATCCGCAACCGCCCGGACTCGGTGAACTCGCCGAGATCTCCGGTGTGCAGCCAGCCGTCGTCGTCGATCGCCTCGGCGGTGGCCGTCGGGTCATCCAGGTAGCCCTGCATCACGTTGTACCCGCGCACCAGCACCTCGCCGTCGTCGGCGATGCGTACGTCGATGCCCTCGCACGGCAGCCCGGCGGTGGTGGCCACGTCCTCGGCCGAGTCACCTGGCCGCGACAGCGTGACGTTGCCCGCCTCGGTGAGACCGTATCCGGTCATCAAGGTCTGGAACGGCAGTTCCTCGCGGATGCGTCGCACCAGTTCCACCGGGATGTCGGCGGCACCCGTCACCCCGGCCCGCAGTGTCGCCAGCCGGTCGCGGTCCGCCACCGCCAACAGTGAGTGGTACAGCGTTGGGGGGCCCGGCAACATCGTGATGCGTTCGCGCTCAATCAGTTCCACGACATTGTCGATGTTGAACACTGCGACCGGCAGCATCGTGGCGCCGCGCAGGAAGGAGGCCACCAACCCGGCCTTCAACCCGAAGGTGTGAAAGTAGGGATTGATCATCAGGTAGCGATCGCGCTCGCGCAGATCCGCCAGAGTGGCCCACTCCTCGTACGCCCGCAGCGTCTGACTGTGGTTCATCATGGCGCCCTTGGGCCTACCGGTGGTGCCCGAGGTGAAGATGACGTCCGCGACGTCGGTGGGTTGCACGTCCCTGACGAACGGCGACCCACTACTCAAGAAGTCGGACTTCAGATCGATGACCGGGACCTCGAGACCGTTCCCGGCGAAATCGAATTCCTGTCCGAGGAAACCCTTTTGGACCATCACGGCCTTGGCGCCGCTGCACGCCACCACATCGGCGGCCTCCTCGGCCTTGAACCGGGTGTTGACGGGGACCAGGACGGCGCCGGCGGCCATGATCCCGAACGCCGCGATGATCCACTCGGCCGAATTAGGCGCCCAGACCGCAACCCGGTCCCCCTTGGCGACGCCGAACTCGGCGAACGCACCCGATGCTTTCCGGATACGCCCGACGAGTTCGGTGAAGGACAGGCGCAGCGGACCGTCGGCCCCAGCCGGATTGTCGCCATAGTCGACGAGAGCCTCGGCATCGCCGAATCGGTCCGCTGCACTCAAGACCATCCCGGGGATGGTCTGCCACTGTTCGATGCGTCCGGCCCCTTTAGACGGTGACCAGTCGGCTCAGGTTGCCGCCCATGATCTTCGCCTGGTCCTCGACGGCGAGGTGCTCAAGCGCGGTCACGTAGTGGGTCGGCTCGGCCAGGCCTTCCGGGTGCGGCCAGTCGGAACCGTAGAGCACCTGGTCCACGCCGATCAGGTTGATCAGCTCGTCGATGCCCTCTTCGTAGAACGGGCTGACGTAGATGCGGTTCTTGATCTCTTCCATCGGATTGCCCAGGAACGCCTCGGGGGCCTTCTTGTAGACCTCGGCCATCGAGTCGAGCAGCGGGAACATCCACTTCGACCCGGCCTCGACGATGCCGACCTTGAGAGTCGGGAAGCGGAACAGCGCACCGTGAATCACCCAGGAGGCCACGGCATCCTGGATCGGGCGCCACTCGTTGAGGATCGACATCGCGTTGGTCTGGAACGGCAGCATCTCCTGCGCCGCGCCGTCCCACTCCGAGGTGTAACGGGAGTAGCCGCTGTCCGAGGAGTGCATTCCGACGAAGACGTCGTACTCGACACACTTCTGCCAGAACGGATCGAACTCCGGCAGGGCGAACGAGCGCGGGCCGCGGAATCCGGGCACCGGTGCCGGACGGACCAGGATGGCCCGGGCACCGCGCTTGACTGCCCATTCCAGTTCCTCGATGGCCTTGTCGACGAGCGGCAGGGTGATCACCGGGGTGGTGAAGATGCGGTTCTTGTAGTTGAAGCCCCAGACCTCGTCCAGCCACTGGTTCAGCGAGTGGATGATGACGTGGATGGCGACCGGATCGTCGCGGAGCCGCTCCTCGATCAGGCTGGCCAGCGTCGGGAACATCAGGCTGCGGTCGAGGCCCAGCTCATCCATCAATTCCAGACGCGGAGCCGGCTCGAAGAACGCCGGGATGGACTTCATCGGCTCACCGAAGAGCTCACGCTTGCTCTTTCCGTCGGGGTTGCCGAACTTGAAGTACTCCTCCCACGCGCCCGGCTTGGCGACCACCGAGAACGTGGGGTTCGGGATGTAGTTGCTGATCTGGCCCTTGATCGCGATCTTGGTCCGGCCGTTGATCTCGACGTACTGGACGATGTCCTTGTACTCCCTGGGGAGGTACGTCGTCAGCGCCTCGGGTGGCTCGTAGAGGTGATTGTCCGCATCGAACAGCGGAAACGGAATGTCGACCCTATGCGACAGTTGTCCCATGGAAAACTCCTTTGCAATTCGAGAGAATCATATTCTCACTTGATGATGGCCGCAATGCCCCGCCTGCCCGAAGGGCTGCTCAGCGGGTGATCGCAGCAATCTCCTGACGGATGACGTACTTCTGCACCTTCCCGCTGGCCGTGCGGGGAAAGTCGTCGGCCTGATGAAGCTCTTCCGGCCACTTCTGCCGGGCCACGCCGGTGGACTCGAAATGGGCCCGCACCTGATCCAGGGTGGGCATCGTGCCGCCGTCGCGGACCCGGAGAACGGCGGCCACCCGCTCTCCCAGTCGTGCGTCCGGAGCGGCCACCACGATCGCCTCGATCACGTCCGGCAGTCCGAGCAGCACCTCCTCCACCTCCAGCGCGCTGATGTTCTCGCCGCCGCGGATGATGAGGTCGGTGGTGCGGTCGGTGATCGTCAGGTACCCGTCCTCGTCGAGTACGCCGATGTCACCGGTGCGATACCAGCCATCGTCGTCGAAATGCTTTGCGGTCAGCGCATCGTCGGTGTAGCCCAGACACAGATCGGGTCCGCGGCTGAAGATTTCGCCGTCCGGCCCGAGTCGGATCTCAACGCCGGGGCGCGCATTGCCATCGGTGTACAACCGCTTGGCCTCTGGAGCCGACGCACCGGATCCGGTGATCGACGGATGCTCGGTGCTGCCATAGGAGCGGAAGACGAACAGACCCAGATCGGCCAGGCGCCGGGTGACGGCCGCGGGCACCGTCGAGCCGCCCAGGCCGACGGTGGTGAACCGGGCCAGATGACGTTCGTTGAACTTCGGGTGATCCATCAGGCTGGTGACGAAGTACGGCGGACCGCCACCGATCGACAATTCGTCCCGCTCGATCAGCTCCAGGACCTTGCCCGGGTCCCATACGTCGCACAGGTCGATCGGGGCGCCCTCAAGCACCGGAATCAGGAAGGCACCGACCATGCCGATGAAATGCCCGACGGGCGTGGCGGTGAGTTGACGCCCCCGGTCCGGCGGATAGTTCTCGAGTAATTGGCGGGTTTCGAAGCCCAGTGTCTGGTGACTGTGGATGACGCCTTTGGGATCGCGGGTGGTGCCAGAAGTGAAGGCGATCAGGGCCGGCGCCGCCGGATCCGTGGTCAGGGTGCCAGTCATCGGTTCGTCGGCGAGGAGGTCGGTGTACGAGTCCTGCCCCACGAGGCCGACGATCGGCACATCGGCGCACAGGTCCGGCTGGAACTTCATCCGACCGAATTGCTCGGTGGTGATGAACACCTTCGGTTTCGCGGTGGCCATGATGTGGCCGAGTTCCTTGCGCCCGTAGAAGTGCACGATCGGCACCGTCACCGCGCCCAGGAACGCCGACGCCCAGAACGCGACGGCGGCTTCCATCCAGTTCGGCAGCTGCATGGCCACGACGTCGCCGGGTCCGACGCCGCGGTCCCGGAGGCCGGCGGCCAGGCGCCGTGCGGTGTGCTCGACGTCGCCGAACGTGCCCTGGTACGGACGCGTCGCGGAGTGCACATGGAAGCTGGCATCGGGACTGGCAGCCAGGCCGTCGGCCAGCATCTGGCCCAGGGTTTCGGGTCGCCACCAGCCTTCTTCGACGTACCGTTTGGTCAGCTCAACGGGGATGTCGCGCACATCGGTGATGTTATTCTCATCAGACGAGAATGCCAATCCCGGAACTGGAGAACGTTTGATGGTCGACCTCGAAATCGACGGCGAACTGGCGGTCATCACGATCGACCGGCCTCAGGCACGCAATGCCATCTCGCTGGACACGATGGATGCGCTGAACAAGGCGCTCGACGGCGCGGCCGGCGCGCGTGCCCTGGCGATCACCGGCGGCGGCGACCGTGCCTTCGTCTCCGGGGGCGACCTCAAGGAACTGGCGGCCCTGCGCACCGAACTCGAGGCGTCCGAGATGGCCTGGCGGATGCGCACGATCTGCGACCGCATCGCCGGTTTCGACGGACCGGTGATCGCAGCGTTGAACGGCCACGCCCTGGGTGGCGGAGCCGAGGTCGCGGTGGCCGCGGACATCCGAATTGCCGCTGACGACATCAGGATCGGCTTCAACCAGGTCGCGCTGGCGATCATGCCGGCCTGGGGCGGGGCCGAGCGGCTCGCCACCCTGGTCGGCCGCAGCCGGGCGCTGCTGCTGGCCGGAACCGGTCGGATTCTCGGCGCCCGTGAGGCCGAGCAGGTCGGCCTGATCGACCAGGTGGTCCCCCGCGCCGAGTTCGCCGAGACCTGGCGGTCGACGGCGCAGCTGCTGGCCCGGCGTCAGGCCGGTGAGGTCAAGCGGGTGATCAACGGGGTGTCGACCACCGAGGCGGTTTCCGCATTCGCCCGGCTCTGGTGCTCAGACGAGCACTGGGCCGCGGCCGAGAAGGTGATGAACAAGAGCAAGTAGGTCGGCCACGTCTGCCCACCACGGCGCCGAAACGGTATTCCGTCAGGAAAAGTTCGAGTACTGGCCTGCTGGAATGCTGTTTCGGCGCGGGGGGATCGCTCGGCCGAGTCAACCACCCAACTCTCGGATCGGATCGCTGCCGTCCCAGCCGGCCGCCTGGGAACGCACATAGGTGGCCATGCCCGCTGAGGCCTCGGTCAACTCCATGATCTCGACGATCGAGGCACCCGTCGGCGGCTCGAAGTAGGCGAACCGAACGCCGTCGCCTTCCCCTCCCGTCCACACCTGGGGCCAGCCGGCCTCGCCGAGATTCTCCATCGCGGCATCGAAATCGTCTGTCCAGTACGCAAGTTGGTGAAAGCCTCCTCCGTGGCCGGCGGTGTCGCCGAGAAACTCGGTGAAGATGCTGGGCGTGTCATCGAGTTGTTGGATGAGCTCGACCTGGAGATCGCCGCTGTTGGAGAGCGCGAGGGACAGTTTCACCTCACAAGGAGCACCGCGATAGGTCACCCGCTGCGACAGATTTCGGATCACGAACCAGGGCCCGACACCCATCTTGAGCCAGCCCGCCATCGCGTCGTCCAGATCGGTCACCACATACCCGATCTGGCGGACCTCTCCTGGTAAGAGCTCGCTCACGCCGCCTCCATCTGTCACACGGTCTCAACTGCCGCGATGAGCCTATCGCCAGTCGGTTCTCACTAGACGAGAATTGCATTTCCGGTTATCGTCAGCGACGTGTCAACACAGATTGCTCTGGCGCCCGAGATCTCGACGTGGCCCGACGCCGAACCCCAGCTGATCGGCAGCCGTTGCACTGACTGCACGGCCACCGCGTTTCCCGCCCAGGCCCGCTGCCCCAAGTGCTCCGGCGGCAACACCGAAGAGGTCCGCCTCCCCCGCCGCGGCACCGTCATCGCCTGGACCACCCAGGGCTTCCCGCCCGGAGCCCCCTACAAGGGACCCACCGGAAAAGACTTCGCACCCTTCGGCGTCGGTCTCGTCGAACTCGCCGACGACAACGGACCCGTGCTACGCGTCGAAGGCCGCCTCACCGAAAACGACCCAGCCAAACTGCAATTCGGCATGGACGTCGAACTCACCATGATCCCCTTCACCACCGACGAAGACGGCAACGAAGTTGTCACCTTCGCCTTCCAGCCCGTCTAGAAAGGCCGCGCAACATGAGCAATTCCGCGAATGATGTAGCCATCATCGGCGTCGGCCTGCACCCCTTCGGCCGGTTCGACAAGACCGCGATGCAGATGGGTGCCGAGGCAATCCAATTCGCGCTCGACGACGCCAGCCTGCAATGGAAAGACATCCAGTTCGGCTTCGGCGGCAGCTATGAGGTGTCGAATCCCGATGCGGTCACCCGTCTCGTCGGGCTCACCGGCATCACGTTCACCAACGTGTTCAACGCCTGCGCCACCGCCGCGAGCGCGATCCAGCAGACCGCCGACACCATCCGGTTGGGCAAGTACGACATCGGCATCGCGATCGGTCTGGACAAGCACCCGCGCGGCGCGTTCACCGACGATCCCGCCAAACTCGCACTGCCGCAGTGGTATGCCGAAAACGGCCAGTTCGTCACCACCAAATTCTTCGGGATGAAGGCCAATCACTACATCCACAAGCACAACATCTCCGAGGAGACGCTGGCGCGGGTGGCCAACAAGAACTTCCGCAATGGCGAGAAGAACCCGAATGCCTTCCGGCGCAAGGAGATCTCGGTCGAGGAGATCATGGCCTCGCCGGTCCTGAATTATCCGCTGCGCCAGTACATGTTCTGCGCTCCCGATGAAGGGGCGGCCGCAGTGATCATGTGCCGTGCCGACATCGCCCACAAGTACACCGACAAGCCGGTGTATGTGCGGGCCAGCGAGATCCGGACCCGCACGTTCGGCGCGTACGAGGTGCACGGCACGTCGGCGCCCCTCGACGAGGACCCGTCACCGACGGTCTTCGCCGCCAGGGCCGCCTATGAGGCCGCGGGCATCGGCCCCGAGGACGTGGACCTCGCCCAGTTGCAGGACACCGATGCCGGTGCGGAGGTGATCCACATGGCCGAGACCGGATTGTGTGCCGATGGCGAGCAGGAGAAGCTGCTGGCCGACGGGGCCACCGAGATCGGCGGATCGATTCCGGTCAACACCGACGGCGGCCTGATCGCCAACGGCGAACCGATCGGCGCCTCGGGTCTTCGCCAGATGCACGAGTTGGTGCGTCAGCTCCGTGGCGAGGCAGGCGACCGCCAGGTGCCGGGCAACCCCCGCGTCGGCCTGGCTCAGGTGTACGGCGCGCCGGGAACGGCCTCGGCCACCATCCTGTCGCTCTAGCTCCCCGGCGACCAGACGCAGATTCGCAGGATTTCAGCCCCTTTCTTGCGATTCTGTGTCTGGTCGCGCACCGGAACTCACCGCGCCCTCGCTCCAGCGAGAATTTGGTTCTACGATATGGAAATGCGGTTTCCATCCCGGTCTGACATTCCCGGGATGCCGGCCCGGCAATGACGTCAGGCCGGCAGTTCCAGCGGCTGCGGCTCGCCTTCCAGGCGGCGCAGCCAGCCCTCGCAGAACTCCATCACCTCGGCGTGGCCCGCGGTCATTCCGAGCGCCTGCTCCATCACCATCACCCGCGACACACTGGCCGCGATGAACGTCCAGACGATCGGCGGCACCTCGGACGCATCCACGCCGTAGCGCCGCAGTGCCCCATCGATCGCCTTGGTTTCCGCCTCACGGAACATCTCGGCATAGCGGCCGATCTCGGCCCGGAGCACCGGTCGGTGGTTGGCGAGCCCCGTCATCTCCATCGTCAGGCGCGTTGCGCTCTGGTCGGTGCCGAACCGCCACAACGCCCACAGCGGCTGCGGGGAGTTCAGGGCTTCGGCCTGCGCGGCCAACCCCTCCTCCGCACGCCGCGCGAACACCGCCAGGAACAGGTCGTCCATGGTGCGGAAGTAGTAGTGCACCAGCTGGGGCTTGAGACCGGCCCGCTCGGCCACCCGGCGGGATGTGACCGCGACGTATCCCTCCTCGATCATCAGCGACTCGGCAGCGTCGAGCAGCACGATCCGGTTCTTCGCGTCGGGCGCTCCGATCCTGCGCGCGGATGCCATACCCGGTCCTCCTCACGGCCTGTCCACCACAACGTCCGGCTGATCGTAACTTTCATCCAGTCAAGTGATCTTGACCACGACTCTACCGCCATGCTAAGCAGGTGCTCAGCAATTTTCGAAAATCCTTCGCACGGTGCAGCCCGTCGCGAAACCACCGCAGCGCATATCGATTTCGAGAGGCAGTGCACACGATGACCGATTCCAGCACGACCGACTACGACACTGTCGACTACTTCACCGACCCGTCGCTGGTGCCCGACCCGCACCCGTACTTCGATCACCTGCGCAGCAAGTGCCCCGTTGTGAAGGAACCGAACTACGGCGTCATGGCGATCACCGGGTTCGAGGAGGCCACCACGGTCCTCAAGGACACCGACCTCTTCTCGTCCTGCATCGCGGTTGCGGGCCCGTTCCCGCCGCTGCCGTTCACCCCCGAAGGTTCGGACATCACCGAGCAGATCGCCGCGCACCGCGCACAGATGCCGATGTTCGAGCACATGGTCACCATGGACCCACCGGACCACACCAACGCCCGTTCCCTGCTCAACCGGCTGCTGACGCCGCGGCGGTTGAAGGAGAACGAGGACTTCATGTGGCGGCTGGCCGACCAGTGCCTCGATGACTTCATCGCCGACGGCAAGTGCGAGTTCCTCAGCGCTTACGCCAAGCCCTTCTCCCTACTGGTGATCGCCGACATGCTGGGCGTACCGGAAGAGGACCACGAGGAGTTCCGCACGGTGCTGGGCGCGCCCCGGCCGGGGGCTCAGGTCGGCTCCCTCGATGGCGACCTCGTTGCGAGCAATCCGCTGGAATGGCTCGACGACAAGTTCAGCCGTTACCTCGAAGACCGTCGAAAGGAACCGCGCGACGATGTGCTGACGGCACTCGCCACGGCGAACTACCCGGACGGCTCCGTGCCGCCCATCATCGAGGTCGTCCGGTCAGCGACGTTCCTCTTCGCAGCCGGCCAGGAGACCACCACCAAACTGCTCTCCGCATCACTGCGCGTGCTCGGCGATCGTCCGGACATCCAGCAGGCCCTGCGCGACGACCGCAGCCGCATCCCGACCTTCGTCGAGGAAGCCCTGCGGATGGATGCCCCCGTCAAGAGTCAGTTCCGGCTGGCCAAGAAGGACACCAAGCTCGGCGACATCGACGTACCGGCCGGCACCACACTCATGGTGTGCCCCGGTGCGGTGAACCGCGACCCGGTCCGATTCGAGGATCCACACACCTTCAGCCTCGACCGCAAGAATGTTCGCGAACACATCGCGTTCGGTCGTGGTGTGCACAGCTGCCCCGGTGGCCCGCTGGCCCGTGTCGAGGGCCGGGTGTCGTTGGAGCGGATCCTCGACCGGATGGCCGATATCGGGATCGACGAGACGTTCCACGGCCCGGCCGACGACCGTCGCTACAACTACGAGCCGACCTTCATCCTGCGCGGCCTGACCGACTTGAACATCACGTTCAAGCCGGTGCGCTGACCCGATCGTTCGGACAGACGAATCCGCGGATCTCGTCTCCGCCGTATTTGTTATTCTCCGATTGCGAGAATAACAATCTCGCTGGCGAAGACGAGATTCCGGTTTCGGCACGGTGGGGCGCGATCTCGTTCTATAGTCAGCCGACCAGTGCCGATCCGTGGAGGTGTGCCTGTGAAGTCCAGCTTGATCCGCATGGCGATGAGCGCCGTGCTCGGGTTGGGGACGGCAATCGCCTTGGCACCCCCGTCGCAGGCCATGTTTTTCGGCAACTACAGCCTCAACATGCCCGACCGCAGGGATTTCCACACCTGGTTGTGGTCGGCGATTACGCCGTGTCGCGAGCCTGGGTCCGACGTCAGGCAGAAGGACTGCATCACCATCGTGACCATCCCGCAGCCAGTTGCCAAGGCGGTCTCCAACCGTGGCGACGCAAGGCTGGTCGACGGTCGCTACACCTTGACGATCGATGAATTCTACGGCCTGCGGTGCGGGGACATCTATTACGGGCCCACCATCCCGACCCACGACGTCTACACGTGGGACGCGAACACCCTTGCGGGCGAGATGGTCTCCACGTTCGATGCCGGCTGCGACGGCGCTCCCGGTGGCTCCTTCACCTACCCGTTCACCCTGACGAGGATGTGATCGATGCGCTACCCAACTACCCGAGCCCTGACCATCGCGACAAGCACTGCGCTGGCGGCCGGCGCAATCGCCACCGCCGCACCGGCATTCGCCGACGATCCGGCGCCGCCCGGTCCGCCGCTGCACCATGTGCAGTACACCGTGACCGCCGACGCTCCGTACTGGGCCCACATCTACTACCGCGACAGCGAGCCCGATATCTTCTCGGACTACAGCCACAATCCGTACCAGTTCAGTCCGAGAGCGGATGTGGACATCGCACCGGACAAGCCGTGGGTATTCGATGCCATGCTCGCCGATCCGGACCTGTGGGCCATGGTCCTGGTGCAGAGCGGCGAGTCACCGAACCTTCCGACCCCCGGGTTCAACTGCAAACTGGCGGTCGACGGCGTGGTGGTCAAGACCAATAGCGGCCCCAAGGGCGCGCTGTGCTCGATTCGGAACTGGTAGCCCTCGCGGTTCACCACTGGACGTCAAAATGCCTGAGGGCGACGCGGTCCGCGTCGCCCTCAGGCATTTCTCGAGTGTTCAGATCAGGCGTCGCCGCGGAGCCAACGCGTCTCACCGTTCATCGGCACGCAGCTCAGGAAGAGCCCGTCCGGCGCCTGCGCCACGGAGTTCTGTTCGTTGATGCACAGGCTGTTCTCGTCGCGAATGCCCACCATGGGCGGCGACCGGAACCACCGCGGCTCATAGCGCCGCGGCGACCCGCAGAACAACAGCCTTCCCCACCCGTTGCGGGCGTCGACACCGAACACGAAGTACGAGGTGTTGTCGCACGGAGCGCCGAGCACCGCGTTCGGGTTGATGCCCGGCGTACAAAACGCGTCATTACATGTCTGCGGTCCCGCGTTTGCCTGCGGAGCAGCCAGCATCCCGGCGACAATCATTGAAGCGGTCGCCATCACCGTCACACGCACGTTGCTACTTTCGCATAGCTGGAAATTAAACTCTCAGTTTTGGAGAATATTACTACGACCGATCCGCCGCAGGTCTCCAGGCCAGTGTCGCGATGGGTTGGCCTGGTGAAATCCATCGTGGCGCAGGCATTGATAGTGATATTCTCCGAAACTGAGAACTTGGCTACCGACTGTCAGGTCGGCCAGAAGGAGCGTTCATGTCAGTCTCCCGGGTAAGCGCTGGTGCGGTGGCAATCGCCGCTGCGGCAGTTGTCGGCCTGAGCGGCGCCGCCCCCGCCGCGGCCGGCGAGCAGTGGGGTATCAATGGCACCTTTGCCACGTCGTCCAACGGCGAATGGGCCAAGATCAACGACCGCTACGAGAACCAGCCCTCAACGCGGAGCAACTGGACCATCTCTACCCAGTGCATCTCGCCCACCGAATGCAGCGGCACGGTGAACAGCGACGCGGGCTGGACCGCACCGATCTACACCACGAACGGCCTCTGGTACATCAAGCGGGTCGTGCCCAACTGGCGCTTCTGTGCCGACGGCACACCCGTCGAGGGCATGCAGGTCTACAAGATCTACCCGGTGGGCTTCGACGGCCATGTGGACATGGCCTCAACCGAATACACCGGCGAGGACGTGACGACCGGGCCCAGCGGTTCGTGTGGGCGCAATCAGTGGCCCGCTGTCCGGATGCCGTTCTACATGCGCCCTGCATAGCTGCAGACAGCTCTCAGACCCAAAGCTGAAGGCAGAAAAAAGAACTGGCCCCGGGCTATTGCCCGGGGCCAGTTCTATTGGCACTATCCGCTACGTCGGCATCAGGTCCTGCCACGACTTGGGGGTAGACACCAGATCCGTCTGCTTGTAGAGGTTGCCGTCGCTGCCCATGTACTCCCCGGTGCGCGGGTTGTACTTGGCGATCGCCACCGAGGGCCCCTGGCCGCCGCCGTTGAACGCGCTGGGCGCCACACCAGGCTCTGCGGGCATGGGGAGTTCTGGCGCATCCGGAAATACCCCTTGTCCGTGCGGGACCGGCGGAACCTCGGTCGCCTGAGGCTGGTCCGCCGCGGGCACGGGCACCGCGTTGGGATCGCCTGGCGGCGGCGGTGGCACACCTGGCACCGGAGGCTCCACGTACATCGGCTGCCCCGGTAGCAGCGGGCCCGGACCCGTCCCGGCGAAGTTCGGCGCCGGTTGCGGTTCGGGTGCTGCCCCCGGTGGCGGAGCGGTCACGCCCGGCGGCAGCGGAGTACCCCCGAGCGGCCCGAAGATCTTCTCGTCCGGCAGCACCCTGGTGTCCGGGGGCACACCTTGAGCGATCAGGTTCGGATCGAGCGGGTAGGGACCGAGCGCGTGCTGACGCTGTGCAATCGGCTGGAAACCCTTGGGATCGTTGCACAATTCGACCGTGGGCGCCCGCTTGCCCGGATGCCCCATGCACGGGTAGTTGCGCGCACCCCGGACGCCGATCGGCGAATCCTGCGGCAGCTTGCAGTAGATGTCGTCCGGTGTGTCGATCACGGTCGTGTCCGCCGGAGAGCGCCACGCCGACGGCGGCAGGAAGCCCACCGTGCAGGTCGGCGGATCACCCAGGCCCAGAGAGAAGTCGGCCATCGGCAAACCGCTCGTGTTGTTGGTCGGTGCATACGTCTGCAACTGTGCGACGTACGGCGGCAACAACACCAGCAGCTGCTCGATAGACGGGTTGTAGGTGACCGCGATCTGGCCGAACGTGGTCAGATTCGCCAGGAGGATCGGCAACGTCGGCTTGATCTGGTTGAGCAGCTTGGTGGTCTCCTGGGCGAATCCGGGACCGTTGCGCAGCAGCGACCTGATCTCAGGGTCGTTCTCGGCGACCTGTCCGGTGATGCCGGCCATGGCCGCGGCCCAGGTCCTGATCGAATCCGTGGTCTGAGCCTGTGCATCGAGGAAGGGCTTGGAGTCGTCGATCAATGCCCGCGTCTGATCCACGACCGCGTTGGAATCCCGGGTGATCGTCGACGCCGAGTCCAGCAGCGAACCGAAGTCATAGCCAGTGCCGTTGAATGCGTTGTACGACTCATCCAGAAGCTGGCTCAGCTTGTCCTTCGGGATGGTGTCCACCAGTGCACTGAGCTGGTCCAGCATGGGACCGACCTGCTGCGGGACCTTGGTGTCCGACATCACGATCACCGAGCCGTTGTCCAGGTAGGGCCCAGAGTTGGTGCGCGGCAACAACTCGACGTACTGCTCGCCGACCGCCGACATGCTCCGGACCTCGGCGGCCAGGTCGGCAGGCACCTTCGGAGAGCGGTCGAGGGACAGCGTCGCCTCAGCGCCCTTCTCGGTCAGCTCCACCGAAGTGACCTTGCCGATCTGGGACCCGCGATAGGTCACGTTGCCGAACTGGTACAGACCGCCGGTCGCCGGCAGTTCCATCTTCACCGTGATGCGCCCGACACCGAGCAGCGTCGGCACCTGCATGTACGCGAACAGCATGACGGCCACACCGACGACAGAGGCGACAGTGAACAGAATCAGCTGAGTTCGGATGAAGCGTGTGAGCATTACCCGCCACCCCCTGTCGTCGGTGGAGTAGGTGGCGCCGGTGGGGCAGGCTGGTCAGCTGGAGCCGAACCGCCTTGCTGCGCATAAGGTCCCGCGAACACCGACGTCGACCCGCTGGATGGGGCCACCGGCTGAGGCATGCCACCGGGCATGGTCATCGGCGCCGGAGGCACCACCGGGAGCACCGGACCGGAATAGGTCGGCGCCGGGAGATCCGGTGGGGGCGGCGCTGCCGGCTCCTCCGGGAACGCATCCGGCGGGGGCGGGTTGACCCCGGTCTTGAGCGGGTCATAGGTGTAGTTCAGGTAATTCGGATCCCCAGGCACCGGAACGTTCTGCGCATCTCCCTGCTCCCAGCGAGTCCCCATCAGCAGGCTGCGCTTCAGGTGCGGGATGGTCATGTCGAAGTACGCGAAAAGGTTGTAGTAGTCGCCGCGTATGACCCGGTCCATGAAGCTCTGCGTGAACGGGAAGTGCGGGGCGTATTCGAGCACCTTGGTCAGGTCCGGCCCGACGTTGGCCAGCGCCTTCAGAGCGGGCTCCAGGTTCTTCAGATTCCTGACCAGATCAGCCTGCGACTCGTTGACGAACTGGTTGGCGGTAGCGCTGAAAGTACCGAGCTTCTGCAGTGCGGTGGTGAATCTCGGCCGTTCCTTGATCAACACGTCGAGTGCCGGCGGAATCTTCTCCAGCGCGCGGGTGATGACATCGCGCTGCCCAGCGAAGGTGGAGGCCAACTGGTTCAAGCCCTCGATGGAGGCAATGATGTTGTCGCGCTGGGCATCCAGCGCCCCGACGAACGTGTCCAGCCGGGTGAGCAGGTCACGGAAATCGGTTTCCCGGCCGTTGATCGCGGCGCTGAAATTGTGGATGATGTCGCCCATTTGCCCCAGACCGCCGCCGTTGACCACCGCGGCCAGCGAGGACAGTGTCTGCTCGGTCGTCGGATATGTCGACGAGTTGTTCAGGGCAATCGTCGCTCCCTGCGGGAGTTTTCCGTCGGGAGCCTGGCCGGCGGGCGGGTTGAGCGCCAGATGCATCGAACCCAGAAGGCTGGTCTGCCCGACGCTGGCCACCACGTTTGCCGGTACCACCACATCCGGCTTCACTGAGAATTCGACGTCAGCGTGCCAGTCCTTCACCGAAAGGCTGCGCACGCTACCGACCACGACGTCATTCATCATCACCGGCGAGTTCGGTTCCAGCGTCGCCACATTCGCGATCTCGACGTGATACACGCTGGAGTCGGCACCTCGGCCGACCGCCCCGGGCAGCGGCAACGAGTTGACGCCCTGGAAGGCGCACCCGCTGGCAGTCAGCGCGACGCAGGATCCGGCGGCGATAGTCAGCCGCAGCTGCTTACCCCTGATCATGCTGGTGGAGTCCCTTCTGCTGGTACCGGTGCCGCGGGCGCGGGCGCTTCGGCGGCCAGTGGACCTGGCGCAGGTCCCGGAGCGGGCCCCGGCTGTCCGCCAGTCGGATTGAGCATGTCCGACACCGTGTTCGGCATATTGGGCGGGTAGAACTCGCCACCCGGCAAGAGCTGCTGAGCCCCTGGCGGTGGCACGCCGGGTTCCCGGCCGGTGAACGGCGGAGGGGGCTCGGGGCCGGGGTTGTAGGCCGAGATCGACGGTGGGGTCTCGGGCGGAGTCGGCGACCCACCCTCCGCCCCTGGCATCAGGCTCGGTTCCGAGTACTCGAGCTGCTCGGGGCTGGCCGATGGCATCAGGTACGGCGAAATCGGGAACGGCAGGTAGTTGAAGTTCAGCAGCCGCAGCGCGGGCCCGAGGTACTGCGAGCAGAGTTTCGCAGTCTCCGGTGCGGTGGTGTTCTCGACCGCACCGATGGCCCCGCAGATGAACTCGACCGGGTTGGAGAAGTTGTTCATCACGAACTGGCCGACCGCGCTACCCGAATCGGGGTTGTAGATGTTGTAGCCGTTCATGAACGCGTTGGGCGCGACGTGAAGGAGGTTCTCGATGTTCATCTTGTTGTCGACCAGGTTCTGGGTGACGTTGGCCAGCCGCTGCACCTGCTCGGAGGTCTGATCGCGCGATCCCGCGACGAACCGCTGAACCTCCACGACCGCCACTGACAGGTTCGTCAGCGCCGCATCGAGGTCCGACCGGCTGCCGTCGACGACACTGGTCAGGGTCGCCAACCGGTTCTGGAACTGCACCACCTGCTCGTTGCTGTCCCGCAACGCGGTGACGAACGTCTGCAGGTTCTTGATGATGTCGACGATGTTGCCGCTGCCCTCGGCCAGCACGCGGGCGACGCCGGACAACTGCGAAATCGTCTGGCGCAGTTTGTCGCCGTTGCCGGCCATGGCGTCGGCCGTGCTGTTGATGAACCTGGACACCGACGTCCCGTCGACACCGCTCTGCGGTCCCAGGTCGGTGGAGAGCCGCATCAGCTGCTCCTTGACCTGATCCCACTCCACCGGGACGGCGGTGCGGTCCAGGCCGATCACCGAGTCGTCGGGCAGGGTAGGGCCACTGGACCGGTACGCCGGAGCGAGTTGAACATAGCGCGCGGCAATCAGGTTCTGTGCCACGATCACCGCTTTGGCGTCCGCCGGGATCGGTACATCGTGGTCGACCTTGAGGGTCACGCGGGTCTGGGTGCCCTCCGGCTTGATCGACTCGATCGTGCCGACCTTGACCCCGGACACCCGGACATCGTCGCCCGGGTACACGCCGGTGGCTGAGGTGAACAACGCGGAGATGGTCTTCTGCCCGAAGAAGGTCTGACGCAGCAGCACTGCCGCGCCGACCACCAGCAGCGCCACCAACGCCACCGCAAGCCACTTTCCGAGACGACTGCGGTTCATCAGCGTGAACCTCCGGGAATTCCGTTGTAGGGCAAGGGCAATTCGGCTCGCGGACCGGCGTTGTCCGGCGGCTGACCGGCATTCGTCCCGCGCCGGAACCCGAACGCGTAGTCGAAGAACGGCTGCAGCAACTGCGCGGGCTGCAAGTTGGGAACATAGGCGTTGTAGTACGCCCCGTTGGCCAGAGTTTCCGCCTGAGACAACTGGAACTTGTTCAAGTTCGGCAAGGCCTTGCTGATGTTGTCGCGGTTGCGTTCCAGCATCGCAGTCACGGAGTTGAGCCGCTTGAGCGTCGGCGCCAATTGCGCCTCGTTGTCGGCGACGAGTCCACTCAGCTGTTGCGAGACCGCCGCGGTGTTGGCCAGCAGGTCGACGATGGCCTGACGCCGGTCGTTGAGCACCCCGAGCAGGTCATTCGCGTTGAGGATCAACGTGTTCAGCTGATTGCTGCGCTGCGAGAGCACCACCGTCACATCGCTGGCGCTCTTGAGCAGGCTGGCCAGACTCTCGTTACGGCCATTGATGGATTTCGACAGCCGGCTCAGCCCGTCGAATGTCGGCCCGAGCTTCGGTGCGACCTGGTCGATGGTCGCCGACAGCGTGTCGAGGGACTGATTCAGCGACGCTGTGTCGGTGCCCGCCGAGTTGGTGGTCAAGTCGCTGACCGCGTCGGTCAGCGAATACGGGGACGACGTGCGGGAGGTCGGGATCACGTCGGTGGTGCGCAGTGTGCCTGCACCATCGGATTCCAGCGTCAGCACCCGCTCACCCAGAAGTGAGCCGGTGCGGATGTGCGCAGTGGTCAGCGACCCCAGTGGGTACTTGCCCTCGGTGGTGAAGGTGATCAACGCATCGCCGTTCTGCAGCGAGACATCGGTGACCGCACCGATCTTGATTCCCGACAAGGTCACGTCGTTGCCCGTGGCGATGCCGCCGGCCTCGGTGAACAGTGCCTGGTGACGGACCGAGGAGGCCCACTGCTGCAGCCGTTCGGGCTGTAGCCCGACGGCGATGATGAGCATCATCAGCACGACGCCGATGAAACCTGCCTTGATCAGATTTGATTCGCGGTACTTAAGCATCAGGGCTCCGCACACCTCCCGCCTTCTTGTTTGATCATCGGGAAGTGCGCAGTGCGCCCCTGCAGATCGGTGACACGGATGGAAAGTCCGCAGATGTAGTACATGATCCAGCTGCCGTATGAGCCCAGCCGGGCCAGCTTGCGGAAGTTGTCCGGGGCCTTCTGCAGACCCCGGTCCAGGACGATCTGATGATCGTCGAGCAACGGCGCCAACCGGTTCATCTGATCGACGGTGCCCTTGAGTGGCGGCCGCGCCTCGGTGAGCAGGCTTGCCAGCGAGGCAGTCCCGTTGTCCAACTGGGTGACGGCCGTGCCCAGTGGGTCACGATCCTGCGACAGGCCGCTGATCAACTGTTCGAGGCGGTCCACCGTTCCGTCGAACTTCTTGCCGTCCTTGGCCAGGGTTCCGACCACCGAGTTCAGGTTGTCGATCAGCTGCTGAATGACCTGGTCGTTGTTGGCCAACGTATTCGAGAACGATGAGGTCTTGCTCAACAGCGAATCCAGGGTGTCGCCCTGCCCTTGGAAGATCTGAATCAGCGAGGACGTCAACGCATTGACGTCCTGGGGGTTGAGCCCCTGGATCACCGGGCGCAGGCCACCGAGCAACAGATCGAGATCGAGGGCACTTGCGGTGCGGTCCTTGGGAATCTGTGATCCAGCGGGCAGGAGCTTGGTCGAGCCGGGGCTGTCGATCAGTTCCAGATAGCGGTCCCCGACCAGGTTCAGATAGCGCACCGCAACCTTGGTGCTGGTCGTCAATGCGACGCTGCGATCGGTGTCGAAGTCAACCTTCACCGACTTGTCCGGTTGCAGCGAAACACTTTTCACCGTTCCCACCCGGACCCCGGCGACGCGCACCGAGTCTCCGGCCTCCAGACGCGAGGCGTCACCGAAGACCGCCGAGTAACCCGAGTAGGAACCGCCGCGGTACTCCGAGAACGTCATGAAAAGGAAGGCCGTGAGGACGGCCATGACCACGGCGAAGGACGCGAACTTGATGAATGTGGTTCTGCCGCGTTTCATCCCGGTTGTCCGATCTGTGCGGTGTTACGTGGCGGTCCGTCCAGCGGGCCGAACAGAATCTGCTTGAGACCGTCGGAGTTCAACAGGATGCCCTGGTTGCCGTACTTGAAAGGATTGGCATTGGTGTCGGTGACGAGGTACTTGGCCTTGTTGCCGAATCCGATGTACGGCAGGCCCATGCAGTGTGGACCGCCCTTGGCCGCCACCTTCGGCAGGTTTTGCGGGTAACGGTAGCGCTCGATGCCCAGCGTGAATGCCACGTTGACCACGACACCGGGTTCCATCTGCGGCGGCTGGTTGTAGAGGTACAGCATGCCCTTCAGTCCGCATTCAATTCCGGGTGCGTACTCGTTGAGCAGATCGGTGGTGGGCGCCAACAGGTTCAGCGTGGTGCTGAGCGCCTGCCGGTTGCCACCGATGACCTCGTTGCCGGCGTCGGCCAGCCCGATCGAGCTGACGAGGAAGTTGTCGAGGTTCTGCTGCTCGGCCACGAGGCTGTCGCTGATCCGGTTGGTGTTGTCGACAGTCCTGAGCAGGTCCGGTGCCGCGTCGCCGTAGGCCTTCGACACCGCCGCCATGGCCTCGATGTCCCCGGTCAAATTGGGCAGGCTGGGCTCGATTTTCTCCAACACTGCCTCGAAGTCGGACAGCGACTGCCCCATCGCCTCGCCGCGACCCGAGAACGCCGACGACAATGCGCCGAGCGTCTCGTTGAGTTTTGCCGGGTCGATCTTGTTGAGCACGTTGGTGAGTTGTTGGAAGACCGTGTTCATCTCGACCGTGACATGGTCGCCCTGAAGAACCTGGCCGGGGCGGAGCCGCTCAGCCGATGGGTCGTCCGGCGCGACGAGTTGGACGTACTTGGCGCCGAACACGGTGGTCGAGGCGATGTCGGCCTGGACGTTGCCGGGAATCAGGCGCAGCTGCGACGGATTCATCGCCAGGTGCAGCACGGCCCTGCCGTCGGGGCGGGTCTCGATCGAGCTGACGGTGCCGACCTGCACGCCGCGCATCTTGACCTTGGCGTCCGGGTTCATCACCAGGCCGGCCCGGTCCGAGATCAGAGTGACCGGCTCGGTCTTGATGAAGCTGCCGCGGAACAGCAGGATCGCCAGGGCCACGATCAGGCCCACCGCGACCACGGTCGCCAGGCCGGCGAGCGGCCTCGCGGAGCCCCCCGCGCCGAAGCTGCGTCCGGGGCGTGCTGCCACCGGCGTGGCACTACTTGTGGTTTCGGACCGGTGCGCTGGGCCCGGACCAACATTGCGTGTCAAGTCTTCTCCCTAACCCGACAGGTTGAAGTTGCCGTTGGAGCCGTAGACGGACAGTGACACCAGGAGCGTCACCGAGACCACGACGATCAGCGAGGTTCGTACGGCGTTGCCGACCGCCACCCCGACTCCGGATGGTCCGCCGGAGGCGAAGTAGCCGAAGTAGGTGTGGATCAGCAGGATGGTGATGGCCATCAGGATCGCCTGCAGGAACGACCACAGCAGGTCGATCGGATTCAGGAAGGTGTTGAAGTAGTGGTCGTAGAGGCCGCCGGACTGTCCCAGCAGCACCACGGTCGTGAACTGTGAGGCCAGGAAGGACAGGATCACCGCGATCGCGTACAGCGGCGTGATGGCGATCATCCCGGCCACGATGCGCGTGGACACCAGGTATTCGACCGGCCGGATCGCCATGGCCTCCAACGCATCGATTTCCTCGTTGATGCGCATGGCTCCGAGCTGGGCGGTCACGCCGGCGCCGAAGGTGGCGGCCAGACCGATGCCCGCCACCACCGGCGCAGCGATGCGCACGTTGATGAACGCGGACAAGAAGCCGGTGAGGGCCTCGATACCGATGTTGCCCAGCGACGAGTAGCCCTGGATCGCGAGCACGCCACCGGTGGCCAGGGTCAGGAACCCGACGATCACCACCGTGCCGCCGATCATCGCCAATGTGCCTGCACCCATTGAGATCTCGGCGATCAGCCGGACAAGTTCCTTGCGGTAGTGCATGGCCGCGTGCGGGGTTCCGGCCAGCGCCTTGAGGTAGAACAGCGTGTGATCGCCGATCCGGCTCAAGGTCGATACCGGCTTGTTGAACTGCCGGGTGACCCGCGGATACGTCGACCGCAGGATCGTCATGGTTCCCATTGCGTCCCCTGCCTCAGTTCGCCGTCATGCGGATACCGATGGCCGTGACAACCACGTTGATCACGAACAACGCCATGAAGGCGTACACCACTGTCTCGTTCACCGCGTTGCCGACGGCCTTGGCGCCGCCGCCGCTGATCGTCAGCCCGCGGTAGCAGGCCACCAGGCCCGCGATCAGCCCGAACAGTGCGGCCTTGACGCAGGAGATGATCACCTCCGGCACACCCGTCAGCAGCGTGATCCCGGCCGCGAACGCACCGGGGTTCACGTCCTGGATGAAAACCGAGAACACGTAGCCGCCGAGGATGCCGATGATCACCACCAGGCTGTTGAGCAATAAGGCAACCAGCCCTGACGCCAGCATCCTGGGGGTCACCAGACGCTGGATCGGGTTGATCCCGAGCACCTCCATGGCGTCGATCTCCTCACGGATCGTGCGTGAGCCCAGATCCGCACACATCGCCGTCGCCCCGGCACCGGCCACGATGAGCACCGTGACCATCGGCCCCAGCTGGGTCACCGCGCCGAAGGCCGCGCCGGCCCCCGAAAGGTCCGCGGCGCCCAGCTCGCGCAAGAGGATGTTGAGGGTGAAGCTCACCAGCACGGTGAACGGGATCGCGACCAGCAACGTCGGCGCCATCGACACCCGCGCCACGAACCAGCACTGCTCCAGAAACTCCCGCCCCTGGAAGGGCCGCTTGAATACGAACCGGATCGCGTCCAGCGACATCGCGAACAATGCCCCGACCGCCTGCATCGGGCCCGACAGGCTGCGTAGCGATACTCCGGTTGACCATTTATCCGCCATGCGTCAGTGGTCCCTCCAGGCCGATGACTGCCGCCCCCGCAGTCGGTGCGCCGATGTTAAGTGCTTGCCGACGCAGTTGCACGGACCGGGCAGCGACGGACTGTGCGGGCTTCGGCCCGATCCGGGTCATGCCGCAACCTCCGTCCCAGAACATGCCAACCGGCCGGTCGGGTGCCCGGTGTTATCCGAGACCGACTGAGGTGCAATGCCTTTCATCTGTACATCCATTCGTGAACCAGCTGGCTCGACAATGACCGGCAAATGCGGGGTGCGCTCTGGCATCTGACGCACCTCCTACTTCCGTTGGGTTTCTTGACTTCACCGGCTCCACCGGCGAAGCCGAACAGACTCGTCCCCATGACCGCCCCCCGAGGGCCTGATGCTATCCGACTCGAGATCTGTCGCGAGGGCAAATAACTCAGAACTTGCTCGGCTGGTTGACAATTGGGGCGGCTACCTTCACCGGCCGACACCGCATTCCCGTGCTTGCCGTGAGCCGCCGGAGGGGCAGCGCACGACAGACGGGTTCCGGTGGAGGCGTCGAAGGGCATGGTGACGGTGGCCTAGGTGACTGCGCCGGCGGTCTTGAGCTCGATGATGCGATCCCAGTCCAGACCCAGTTCCTGCAGAATGTCGTCGGTTTGTTCGGCGAAACCCGGTGCTGGTCCGGTGCTCGGCGCCGCGACGTCGAATTGCACTGGGTTGGCCACCAACTCGAGTTCACCCGCCTGCACGATGTACTCGTTGGCCCGGATCTGGGAGTCCTTGGCGGCCTGCAGGGTGTCCTGGACGGGAGCCCACGGGCCTGCCAGCGTGGCGAATCGCTCGCTCCACTCTGGCAAAGTCCGCTTCTTCATCGCCTCGGTGAGGATCTCGACCGCGTCGGGCGTGTTCTCCGCGAACGATTCGGCGGTGGCGAACCTCGGATCGTCGATGTACTGCTCCAGGTCCATGTGCCGGCAGACGTCGGCCCAGAACTTGGTCGGCTGCATCATGACGAAGGAGATGTAGCGGTCGTCCGCTGTCTCGTACAGCCCGACCAGTGGGTTGATCGGCGAGCCGTGTACCCCGGGCGGTGGAGTCACCATCAGTTGGTTCAGATGCTGGGTCAGCGCCACGGTGTGGCCCATCGACCACAGCCCGCTGCCCAGCAGTGACACGTCGACGATCGACGGCTCACCGGTGCGCTCTCGCTTGAGCAGTGCCGCGGCGATCCCGCCTGCCAGGTTGGTACCCGAGATGGTGTCACCGTAGGCCGGCCCCGGCGGCGCGATCATTCCCGCCATCCCGGCCGGGGTGATCGTCGCGGCCGTACCGGCGCGGCACCAGAAGGCGGTCATGTCGTAACCACCTTTGACCGCTTCTTCGCCGCGCGGACCAAGAGCACTGCCGCGGGCATAGATGATGTCGGGGTTCACCGCGCGGATGTCGTCGACGTCGATGCCGAACTTCTGCCGGTGCCCCGGCAGGAAGCTCGTGAGGAACACATCGGCCTTCTTCGCCAGTTCGAGCAACACCTCTTTGCCCTCCGGGACCGACATGTCGAGCCCGATGCTGCGCTTGCCGCGGTTGGCGTGCTCGATGTTCGGGTTCGGGTCGCCCTCGACGCGCAGCGGCCCGGTCTGGCGCAGGCCGCGCTGCGGGTCGCCGGTGACGGCGTGCTCGACCTTGATGACGTCGGCACCCCACTCCCCCAGCACCGCGCCGGCCGACGGGACGAAGCCGTACATCGCGACCTCGAGGACGCGGATGCCCTCAAGGGGTCCAGCGGCGGTCACGACAGCACCCGGGCGAACGTCTTGGCTTCCATGAACTCCTCGAGTCCTGCCGTGCCCATCTCCCGGCCGATACCGGACTGCTTGTATCCGCCGAACGGACTGTCGGGACTGAAGTAGTTGCCGCCGTTGATGGAGAACGTGCCGGTACGGATCCGTCGAGCCACCGCCAACGCCCGGTCCTCGCTGCCGAACACGGCACCGGACAGCCCGTAGATCGAGTTGTTCGCGATCCGCACGGCCTCGTCGTCGTCTTCGTAGGCGATCACCGCGAGCACCGGTCCGAAGACCTCTTCCTGGGCGATCTCACTGTCCGGATCGACATCGGCCAGCAGCGTCGGGGTATAGAAGTAGCCGGGGTCGACCTTCTGGCCACCGGTGACGAGGGTCGCCCCGGCCTCGACCGCGCGCTTGACCATGCCGTCGACCTTGTCGCGCTGCTTCTCACTGATCAGTGGACCCATGTAGGTCTTGGGGTCGGTCGGATCGCCGTACCGAACCAGGCCGAAGTTGTTCTTGATCAACTCGACGATCTCGTCCTTGTGCTTGGCCGGCACCAGCAGCCGTGAGGTCAGCGCGCAGCCCTGACCGGCGTGGGTGACCATGCTGAAGGCCGAGAACATGGCGGCGGTGTTGAAGTCTGCATCGTCGAGGACGATCGCCGCCGACTTGCCACCGAGCTCCAGGAACACCTTCTTCAGGGTCTCGCTGGCCGCGGCCATGATGCGTCGGCCGGTCGGCGTGGAGCCGGTGAAGGTGACCATGTCGACGTCGGGACTCGTGGTGAGCACCGCACCAACCTCTGGGTCCGCACCCGAGAGCACGTTGACGACGCCGGCCGGGATGTCGGTGTGGTTGGCGATCAGCTCGCCGAGGGCCAGCGTGACCAACGGCGTGTCCGGAGCGGACTTCAACACCACGGTGCAGCCTGCGGCCAGGGCCGGAGCGAGCTTGGCCAGGGCCAGCTGATTCGGATAGTTGTAGGCGATGATCGCGGCGACGACACCGGCGGCTTCCTTCTCCACCCACCGGTGATGCTGCATGCCGCGGCTCTCGATGTTTCCGAGGTCCTCGGTCAGGGGGTAGGTCTTGAGCAACTCGGCGTAGTACCGCACGATGTCGATGGGCCCGTCCAGCTGGGCACCGGCGCACAGCGCGGCGGTCGCCCCGACCTCGGTGGTCGTGAGTGCGGCGAGTTCGTCCCGGTGCTCGGTCAATGCCTGGTGCAGCTGTTCGAGGCAACGGATCCGCAGTTCGGTGTTGGTGGACCAGTCGGTGTTGTCGAACGCCTGCCTGGCCGCGGTGACCGCAGCCTCGGCGTCGGCGACCGTGGCGTCCGGCGCGTATCCGAACACCTCTCCGGTCGCCGGGTTGACGGAAGGAAACGTCCGCGGCGTCTCGCGCAGCTCTCCGCCGATCAACAACTTCCGGTCAGCCCGCTGTTCTTCCGCGATGGTGGGCGCTTCCTGCATCATCCTCCTCAGGCGATTCCCTACTGTGATGGAAACTGCATTCTCATCACCGGCGAATCATACATTCGCTCGATGAGAACTCAAGTGAAAGATAGATCAGCTAGTCATGCCCTATTCGCTGCGTATCCGGTAGCTACGCGAGCGGCATGCAGGTTGCGCGCGGATCTTGCGGTGTGCGCCGGTCCGAGAGTACGGTTCTCATAATCGGAAGGATGATTCTTGACCGCTGACAAAGTCCGGCACCGGCCGGCGACCGGAGAACTGTCATGAAGAATGCCGTCGTCACCGGAGGAGGTTCAGGCATCGGAGCGGCCATCGCCGCACGTTTGCGTGCGGACGGCCTCAATGTCGCGGTACTCGACCTGCACCCGTCGGACGACGAGTTCGCCCATGTCGCTGACGTGACCGATCGCGCCGCCGTCGACACCGCGCTCAATGCCGTTCGCGCCCAACTCGGCCCGATCTCGGTGCTGGTGAACGCCGCCGGTGTGGACTGCTTCAAACGCTTCACCGATGTGTCCTTCGAGAAGTGGCAGCAGATCATCGACGTCAACCTCAACGGCGTATTCCACTGCATTCAGGCGGTACTGCCCGACATGCTCGAAGCCGGCTGGGGCCGCATCGTCAACATCTCGTCGTCGAGCACGCATTCGGGCCAACCGTTCATGTCCCCCTATGTCGCGGCGAAGTCCGCGGTGAACGGACTGACCAAGAGCCTGGCGCTCGAACTCGGTCCCAGCGGCATCACCGTCAATGCCGTGCCTCCGGGCTTCATCGACACCCCCATGCTGCGCAAGGCAGAAGGCAAGGGCTTCCTCGGCGACACCGAAAAGCAGATCGCCCAGACCCCAGTGCGCCGGATGGGCAAGCCCGAGGACATCGCCGCGGCCTGCGCCTTCTTCGCATCCGAGGAAGCCGGTTACATCACCGGCCAGATCCTCGGCGTCAACGGTGGCCGTAACACCTGACACGCACGGACTCGCACCAAACATCATCAGCGAAAGGACAATTGTGGGAAGCGTAGAAGGCCGGGTGGCCGGGAAAGTCGCATTCATCACCGGCGCGGCACGGGGTCAGGGCCGCAGCCACGCGATCCGGCTCGCCGAAGAGGGCGCCGACATCATCGCCGTCGACATCTGTAAGGACTACGACACCGTCGGCTATGCGATGGCCACGGCAGAAGACCTCGAAGAGACCAGGAACTACGTCGAGAAGACCGGCCGGCGCATCGTCACCGCCCAGGCCGACGTCCGCAACGAGGCCGAGTTGCGGGGAGCGCTGGAGGCAGGGCTCGCCGAGTTCGGCAAGCTCGACATCGTCGTGGCGCAGGCCGGCATCGCAGCCATGAAGGGCGAGCCCGCGATGCAAGCCTGGACCGACGGCATCAACACCAACTTCGTGGGCACCATCAACGCCATCCAGGTGGCGCTGCCGCATCTGAAGGAGGGCGCCTCGATCATTGCGACCGCGTCGGCCGCGGCGCTGATGGATGCGCACAACAAGCCCAACCCGGGCGCCGATCCGGGCGGCATGGGCTACATGGTCTCCAAGCGGCTGATCTCCGAGTACGTCCATTCGCTGGCCACCGAACTGGCGGTGCGCGGCATTCGCGCCAACGTCATCCACCCCACCAACTGCAACACGAACATGCTGCAGAGCGAGCCGATGTACCGCTCGTTCCGGCCGGATCTGGAGAACCCCACCCGCGCCGACGCCGAGCCGGTGTTCGGGGTGCAGCAGGCCATGAAGGTCAACTTCATCGAGCCGGTGGACATCAGCAATGCCGTGCTGTGGCTGGCTTCGGAAGAGTCGCGGTACGTCACCGGCATGCAACTGCGGGTCGACGCCGGCGGCTACCTCAAGTGGTACGACTACCACGTCTGATCCGGCCACCAGTGATTCGAAAGGAGTTGGCGTAGTGAAGGTTTCGGTTGACGGCAGTCGTTGCCAGGGGCACACCCTGTGCTCGATGATCGCGCCGGACTCGTTCGTCCTCGATGACGTCGACGGTCACGCGTCACCGGTTTGCGATGTGGTGCCCTCCGACCAGGAGGACGCGGTTCGCGAGGCTGCGCACTCCTGCCCCGAGCAGGCCATCGTCATCGAAGACTGATGCCGACCCGAATACCTAAGGGAGACAACGCCGTTGAGCACCGATGAGCCGCTTGCGCGAAGAGCGAAAAGCACCGATGAGCCGCTTGCGCGAAGAGAAAAAAGCACTGTGGATGTCACGACCGACGACGACGACCGGAAAAAGAACAAGTACCACTTCGACCGGCACACACCGGAATACCGGCTGCAGTTCGAGAAGATCACCGAAGAGATGCAGTCCCGGTGCCCGATGGCCTGGACCGAGACCTACAACGGTCACTGGGTGGCCGCCGACAGCAAGCACGTTTTCGAACTGGCCCGCTGCCCCGTCGTCTCGAACCATCACGACATCACCGGAGAGACGCCGTATCAGGGAATCACCATCCCGAAGGCCAGTCGTGCGACGGTGGTCCGCGGCGGCATCCTGGAGATGGATGAACCTGAGCACAGTGCCTACCGCGGCGCGCTGAACCCGTATCTGTCACCTGCCGCGATCAAGCGATGGGTGCCGTTCGTCGACGAGATCACCCGCGCGGCACTCGATGAGCACATCGAGTCCGGTGAGATCGACTTCGTCGAGCATCTGGCCAACGTGGTGCCCGCGGTGTTCACCCTGGCCATGATGGGGATCGAGCTCAAGAAGTGGAACGTCTACAGCGAGCCCACCCACGCATCGGTATACACCCCGGAGCACTCCCCCGATCGCGAGAAGATCAACGAGCAGCACCGCGAAATGGGCATCGACATCATCAACAACATGATGGAGATCCGGGAGACCCCGCGGCCCGGGCTGGTCAACGCGATGCTGCAGTTGCGCATCGACGGTGAGCCCGCACCCGACATGGAGATTCTCGGCAATCTCGGCCTGGTCATCGGCGGTGGATTCGACACCACTACCGCACTGACCGCTCATGCCCTGGAGTGGCTGGGGCAGCACCCCGAAGATCGCACCCGGCTGAGTAATGAGCGCGCGACGTTGCTCGACCCGGCCACCGAGGAGTTCCTGCGCTTCTTCACCCCGGCACCCGGCGACGGCCGGACGTTCTCCGAGGACGTCGAGGTGGAGGGTCAGCAGTTCAAGCAGTACGAACGCCTGTGGCTGTCGTGGGCGATGGCCAACCGCGACCCGTCGGTGTTCGAGCAGCCCAATGAGCTCATCATGGATCGGAAGGGCAATCGGCACTTCAGCTTCGGTATCGGTGTACACCGCTGCGTAGGTTCGAACGTGGCCCGCACCGTGTTCAAGTCGATGCTGACCGCCGTGCTGGACCGGATGCCGGATTACGTGTGCGATCCCGAGGGCACCGTGCACTACGACACCATCGGGGTCATCCAGGGCATGCGGAACCTTCCGGCGCGGTTCACCCCGGGCAAGAAACTGGGCCCCGGTCTGGATGAAACCCTGGACAAGCTGCAGCGCATCTGCAACGAGCAGGAGTTGGCCCGGCCGATCACCGAGCGCAAGGAAGCCGCCGTCATCGACTGACGCACTCGTCGCCGTTTTGCGAGAACGCCTTGCGCGTCTGTTGCCTGTTAACCTCGAATGAGGTCGGATCCGACAAACGTGCAAGGCGTCGCCCTTTGGGCGGACAACATGGGGGTTCCAACAGGTGATCAAGTCTTCTTTCAAGTACATCGCGGCCGCTATCGGCGGGCTGGCGCTCGCCGTGCCGCTGTCGGCCGGGCTGGCATCCGCCCAACCCGACTTCAGCGGGGTCGTCAACACGACATGTAGCTACGAGCAGGTGATGGCGGCGCTCAACGCGCAGCGTCCTGACCTGGCCCAGCAGTTCAACGCTTCCCCGTTCGCCCAGGGTGCGTTGCGCAATTTCCTGGCTTCGGGACCTGCCGAGCGTCAGCAGACGGTGGCACAGCTGCAGGCCAGCCCGGCCGCACAGGAGTACTTCGGGCCGATCAACGCGATCGCGGGCAGCTGCAACAACTACTGAGCTTTTCTCTGCGCGAGCAGACACGGAAGTCCCCCGAAACGCGTTTTCGGGGGACTTTCGCGTCTGCCCAGTCCCCTGGCATGTTCAGCCGGTCTTGACCGGCATCCGTGCCCAGCCACGCACGCTTGAGGTGTGGGCCCGGCTCGCCCGGTCGTAGTCGACCTCCCAGTCGGTCCAGCGTTTGAGGACCTCTTCGAAGGCCACCCGCGCCTCGAGCCTGGCCAGCGCCGACCCGAGGCAGAAGTGCAGTCCTTGGCCGAAACTCAAATGACTGCCCTTCCGATGGATGTCAAAGCGATCCGGATCGGTGTACCGGGTGCCGTCCCGGTTGGCCGAGCCGTTGAGCAGAAGCATGTAGGACCCCTCGGCCACGGTGCGGCCGTACAGTTCGACATCGCGCGCCACGTAACGCGCCTGCACCGGTGAGGGCGGCTCGAAGCGCAGTGTCTCTTCCACAGCTGAGGAGATCAATGACGGATCGGCGGCGAGTTCATGGCGCTGGTCGGCGTGCTCAGCGAGCAATTGCCCCATGAAGCCGATGAGCCGGGCAGTCGTTTCTCCGCCCGCTCCGGCGATCATCGCCGTATAGGCCAATACTTCGGTGCGCTCCAGCCGCCGGAGTGTTCCGTCGGGTTCCTCGACCTCGGCATTGAGTAGATCCGTCATGAGGTCATCGGATGGGTGATCGGCGCGCCATTCGATGTATTCGGCGAACAGTGCAAGCGACTCGGCGAAAACCGTCGCGCTGACGTCCCCGGCCACATCCCCAACCGAGATGTTCTTGTCGGTGCGGTCCCGGATCGCGGCCTGCCCCTCCTCGGGAATCCCGAGCAGGTACCCGATGGTCCGCATCGGCATGACCGCCCCGAGGTCGGCGACGAAGTCGAATCCGTCCCCGTCCATGAGCGGGTCCAATGCGCGAGCACAGAAATCACGGACCAGATCTTCAACGGCCATCATGCGGCGAGGCGTGAACACGCGCGACAACAGGCGGCGGTGTAGGTCATGCAATGGCGGGTCCTCGAACAGCAAGATTCCTGGCGGCACCTCGATACCGCTGAACAGAATGTCCGCGGTCGTGCCGCGCCCCGACCGATAGGTCTGCCAATCGGGCAGGGCCGCCGCGACATCGTCATAGCGGCTGAGCGCGTAGAAGTTGTACTTGTCATTGAAGTACAGCGGAGCTTCTTGGCGCATACGCCGCCAGATGGGGTACGGGTTGTCGTCAATCGCGAAGTCGAAGGGGTCGTAATACAACCCCACCACCGGGTCGACGGTCACTGTCTTGTCGCCTTCCAATCATGCTGCGTGCCCGGCGATTCACCACGGGCGCTACTTGGGCTGATTCGGCACCCCGGGGAAGTACTGCTCGGAGGGCCCTGAGGTCACCCAACCGCCGAGCTTGGTGACCAGGTGCGGCGCGAAAACCGAGGCGTAGACCACGTGTCCGATCACGATCACGGCGATCACCGACAACACACCCGACTGCAACCGGGTCTTCGAAATCTTGTCGGCCCATATCTCGATCACGTTGCGGCCCTCGGAATCGGTGCGGCCCAACAGATAGGTGAAGACCATCATCTGCACACCCATGGCGATGGCGTCGTAAATCGGGTACTGGTGTTTGGTCCCCTCCCACAGGCCCAGTCCCTCGATCACGTAGCCGTAGTAGAACAGGCCCAGCCGTGCGCCGATGATGGCATTGAAGAACAGGGCCCAGCAGAACCCGACGGCGAAACCCACCGCCAACAGCGTCTGCGGCCTCCGCCAATTCCACTTCCGCGCCGCCCAACGTCCCAGTGCCGCACCGATGATGGCCGGCAACACGAAGTACCCCATGTAGCCGACGGGTACCGCGGAAGGGAGCCCGCCCCAGGTCATGTTGAGCGGCCACCACGACGGCATCCGCGGTAGCGCGGGCGGAAACTGTGCGTACATCGCCCAGTCGTAGGGCGCCTCGATCCAGGAAAACGAGAGCGCCGAAACGCAGAGCAACAACAGCGGATGCAGACGCCCGCGCCGGTAACTCAGGTAGATACCGACGGCCAGGAAACCTGGACCGGTGATGTACGCGAAAGCCACCCCGGCGTTGATCAGGAAATCGACGCTCACTGATCTGCCTCCCGCTCCGGAGCGCCCCGCGCTTCAGGGTCGAAATACAGCACCAGTCCGACGATCAGGGCGATCAGGACGAACAGGCTGCCCAACATGATGATGCCGCCCACTACCACCTCCTAGTGATGTCGTGTCCGCCGCTAACGGCCAGGTCCGTTGGGCCACTTGAGCAGTGAGCCGGCATCTACGCGGATCTGTTGCCCGGTGATGTAGCGACTGTCATCGCTGGCGAGGAACACGCCGAGGTTGGCCATGTCCTCGGGCTCGATGTACGGGATCGGCATGGCTTGGAAGACGGCGAACAGCGGCTCGGCGTCCTCACGGGTGGCCTTCTTGCCCTGCTCGGTGAGATCGGGCCGGAACATGGAGTACATGCCGTCGTTCTGCAGCAGGTGGGTGTTGCAGTTGGTGGGGTGAATTGCGTTGACGCGGATCATCTTCGGAGCCAGGTGCAAGCTCATCTCCTCGACGTATTCGATGATCACGCGCTTGCTCCACCCGTAACCGGCGCCGCCCGGGCCCATGTTGGGGTTGTCGGTGGTGCCCCGGATCATGCCGGCAGTCGAGCCGGTGACGATGATCGACGACCCGTTGGGCAGGTGTGGGATGGTGACCGCGACCGTGTTCATCACGCCGACGAGGTCGACGTCGGAGGCATCGACGAACTGTATCGGGTCCGGCCTGCCCATCGCCATCGGCAAGATGCCGGCGTTGGCGACCACGATGTCGATCTTGCCCAGATCGGCGATTCCCGCCTCCACGGCGTCGCGCAATTCGTGCCGCTCACGCACGTCGGCGACGCGCGCGACGATGCGGCGTCCGAGTTCCTTGACGGCCCGTTCGGTTTCGGCCAGGTCGTCAGGCGTGGCCAACGGGTAAGGGTTGGTCGGGATGTCGCGGCAGATGTCGACCGCGATGATGTCTGCGCCTTCGGCGGCCATCGCGATCGCATGCGCCCGGCCCTGTCCGCGGGCGGCGCCGGTGATGAAAGCGACCTTGCCATCGAGCTTTCCGGTCATCTGTGCTCCTCGTCGTGCTGGGCCGCTCAGGCGGCTGGTTTGAATTCGAGGTGAAGCTCACTGAGCCCTCGCATGATGAACGTCGGCTCGTAGACGTAATGACGGTCCTCTGCGGGGCCGTGGTGCGCGGTGGAGATCGTGATATCGGACATCCGGTCCAGGATCCGGTTCAGTGAGATCCGGCCTTCCGCACGGGCCAGCGGGGCCCCGGGACAGGAATGCACGCCACGGATGAACGCGATCTGTTCGCGCACGTTGGCACGATCGGGATGGAACGTGTTGGGATCTGGGAACTTCCGTTCGTCACGGTTGCACGCGCCGGGCAGCACCATGACGGTCGTCCCGGCGGGCACCTCGACGTCGCCGATGCTGGTCGTCCTGCTGGCCATCCTGAAGTGTGATTTGACCGGGCTTTCCATCCTCAGCGTCTCTTCGAGGAAGGACGGGATGCGGCTCCGGTCGTCGCGCAGCATCGTCTCGAATCCCGGATTGTCCGCGATGAACCGGACCGCCGAACTGACCAGCTTCGTCGTGGTCTCGGTACCCGCCGCGAACAGAAACGTCGACAGGTTCATCACATCCTCGATGTCGGGAGTCGATCCATCCTCGTACTTGGCCTGGGCCAGTCCGGTCAGCACGTCCTCACGCGGTGTGCGTCTGCGATCCTCGATGTAGCCATAGAACTTGTCGTTGAGCCACTGCAGCGGGTTGTGTGTGGTCGGCGCCTCCTTGCCGAGCTCCCCCACCGTCTCCAGCGCGAACGCCGCCTTGAAGTCCTCGTGGTCCTCACCCGGTACGCCCAGCAGGTCGGCAATGACCAAGAGCGAGAACGGCTTGGCGTAATCCGCCAGGAACTCAGCCGAACCGCGCTCTACAAACGTGCCGACCTGCTGGTCGGCCAGTCGCCACATGAAGTCCTCGTTCTCCTTGAGGCGCTTGGGAGTGATCAGCTTGTTCATCAGACCGCGAGTCCGAGTGTGCAGCGGGGGATCCTGGGAGGTGATGTGTTCACCCATCGGTACCGCGAGCCGGTGCTCCTCGATCAGCTCCGAGACGTCGTCACTGTCTCCCGGCCCGAACGGCAGTCCGGAGAACGGCCCGGCCACCGACACACACGACGAGAAGGCGGGGTCCCTGTAGACGGCCAGCGCCTCGTCATAGCCGGTGACCGCCAGCACGTTGAACGGGGTAGCCTGGGCGACAGGACATTTCGACCGCAGATGGTCGAAGTAGGGATACGGGTCGGGCACCAGCGCCGGGTCGGTGAAGAAATCCACTGCCTCGAAGTCGGTCACATTAGGCTCCTTTTTCTTGCGCGAGCAGACGCGGAATCGCATGAATCCATGCAATTCAGAGCGACTCTGTGTCTGCTCGCCAGAGTTGTCATCCGAACAACACCGGTAGCGAGGTCGGTGACCGGAAGACCTGTCCGCGGATGTGGGGATCGTCGCCGTCCGGGTCGAGGCGCAGGTTCGGCAGCCGATCCAGCAGAAGGTTGATGGCGGTGCGCATTTCGAGGCGCGCAAGGTGCATGCCCAGGCACACGTGCACCCCGTGACCCCAGCCCAGGTTTCCCTTGGCGGTCCGGAAGATGTCGAATTCGTCCGGGTCCGCCCACCGATCTTCCTGCCGATTGGCCGAACCGAGCATCGGCATCACCGAACATCCCGCGGGAATGTGCACCCCGCCGAGCTCGGTGTCGCAGGTCGTGGTGCGGGTGATGGTCAGCAGTGGCGGGTTCCAGCGCACCGCCTCCTCGATGGCCTGCGGCAGCAGTGATCGGTCGGCCCTGATCGCGTCCAGCTGCGTTGTGTCCGAAAGCAACCCGAACAGCAGGTTGCCCAGTGACCGGTACGTGGTCTCCACACCCGCGGGCAACAGCAGCCGCAGGAACGAGAAGATCTCGTCGTCGGTGAGCTTCTCGCCTTCGATCTCGACCTCGGCGAGAAGGCTGATCATGTCTTCCTTCGGCTCCGCGCGACGGGCCTGCAGGATCGGTGCGAAGTACTCGCATAACGCGGCCGACGCCGCCAGTCCGCGCTCCGGGTTCATGATCCAGCTCAGCAGCGAGATGGACCAGCGCTGGAATTGCGGGTAGTCCTCCTCCGGCAGCCCCAACAAGCCGGCGATGATGCGACTCGGATAATCGAACGTGAATTCCTTGACCAAGTCGACCCTGCCTTTGGCGGCGAACTGGTCGATGAGCTCGTTGGCGATCCGCCCGACCAACTCATCTTCCCAACGCGCCAAGGCTTTCTGCGAAAACGCCTTCGACACGAGCGAACGCAGCCTGCCGTGCACCGGTTCGTCCATCCCCAGCATCACGCGCTCGCCGAGCACCGGGCCGAACGCCGCGATGACACCCGACGACGAGAACGTCACGTTGTCGCGGAGCATCTGCTGGGCGTCCTCGTAGCGGTACACGATGAAGACGGGCTTGCCCTGCTCCCCCGGCATCGCCGACGTGTCGATCCGCTGGATCGGCTCCTCGCGCCGAAGCCTGGCGAGCTCAGGGTACGGGTCGCGAACATCGCCGGACACGGCATCGTCGAAGGAGCCGAAGTCCTCGAGGTCTTCAAATAACTGGGGCATAGCTTCCTCCTTCTCTCGTTCTCCTCTACCGTGCCGGGTAGGCGACGGACTTGATCTCCGTGTACTGCTCGAATCCCGCGATACCGTTCTGGCGCCCGACGCCGCTGTTCTTGTAGCCGCCGAACGGGGTGTCGGCGCCATAACCCGCGGTGCCGTTGAGCCCGATGAACCCGGCGCGAAGCCGACGCGCGACGGCGAGCGACCGCTCCAGCGATCCCGACATGACGTTGCCGGCGAGCCCGTATGCGCTGTCGTTGGCGATGCGGACGGCGTCCTCTTCGTCCTCGTAGGGGATGACGACCAGAACCGGTCCGAAAATCTCCTCCTGGGCGATCCTCATGGAGTTGTCCACGTCGATGAAAAGTGTTGGGCTGACCCAGAATCCTTGCTCGAACTGAGTGGGAGCCTCGGTGCTGCCGACAATCATCGTGGCGCCCTCGTCGAGGCCTTTCCTGATGTAGCCGAGGATCCGGGACTGCTGTTTGGCCGAGATGACGGGACCACAAAGGGTCCCGGGATCCTGCGGGTCACCCGGCGCGATGTTCTCGTAGATGACCTTCAGAATCGCGACGCCCTCGTCGTAGCGGGACCGCGGCAACAGCATTCGCGTGGGAGCGGCGCAGCCCTGCCCGGCATGCAGCAACGGACCGATACCGATCAGGCAGGCGGTGTTGAAATCGGCATCCTCCAACACGATGGTCGCCGACTTCCCACCGAGTTCGAGGAAAAGGCGCTTCATCGTCGCCGCGCCCTTCTCCATGATCCGCTTGCCCACCGCAGTGGAGCCGGTGAACGAGATCATGTCGACCTTGGGTGACAGGGTCAGTTGTTCGCCGACGAGGTGGTTCGATGCAGTCACGACGTTCACCACACCCGCAGGGATGTCGGTGTTCTCGGCGATGAGCCGGCCGAGCCGGGTGGCGTTGAACGGCGTGTCGGGCGCCGGCTTGAGCACCACGGTGTTGCCGGTCGCCAACGCCTGTCCGAGCTTGTTGATGGCGACCTCGAACGGAAAGTTCCACGGCACGATGGCGCCGACCACACCGACCGGCTCGCGCCACACCTTGCGCGTGGTGTTCACCCCGGTGACGGAAACCACGCTGTCGCCGAGATCGGTTTCCCACTCGAATGTTTCGATGAGTCGGGCCGGGTATCTGAGGCCGTCGGCGAGGGGGGCGTCGAGTTGCGGGCCGTGTGTCACCGCACGCGGGGCGCCGACCTCGGAGATCAGTTCCTCGCGCAACTCCTCCAGTTCGCTCTCGATCGCCTCGTGCAGCTGTTCGAGGCACCGCTTGCGGAGTTGGTGGTTGGTCGACCAGTCGGTCTCGTCGAAAGACCGGCGCGCCGCGTCGATGGCCCGGTTCATGTCCGCTTTGGACGCGTCCGCGACCTGCCCCAGGGTTTCTTCGTTCGCCGGGTTGATGTTGACGAACGTGCCGGCCTCGCCGTCGACGAGCTTGCCGTCGATCAGCATTCTCGATTCGAATGTCGCCGCGTCAGCCATGATGTGCGTTCTCTTTTCGCAGTGCGCCGAACCGCGGAATGCCCATCAGCAGCCGGGTCATCTGGTGCAGACCCGACGTGGGAAGTAACCGGTTGGCGGTCAACAGCATTCGGGCATCAGGTCCGACAGCCGTCCTAACGAACGGTTTCGAGCTGGCGAGCGCTTTCGCCAGGCCTTCGGCGAACTTCTCGGGCGGTCTGGCCGCCCGCTTCATCATGGCCCGCCCGCGCTTGTCCATCGTGCGGTGGTGGGCAGCGTAGGGCCCGTCCAGATCACGGTCGTCAGTCGTGCCCGCGTCAGTGATGATCTCGGTGTCGTAGGTCCCGGTGACCAGGATCGTCACACCGATTCCGAAAGGTGCTACCTCACTGGCCATCGATTCACCCCACCGCTCCAGCGCACCCTTGACTGCCGAATACGGTGCGGTGGCGGGCATTCCGCGCACGCCGGCTGCGCTGGAGATCAGCACGATGCGGCCACGACCGGCCTGTCGCATGGACGGCAGAACAGCCTTGGTCAGCGCCACCGGGCCGAAGATGCTCGTGGCGAACATGCGCTCCCAGAGGTCGGGCGAGGTCTCCTCGACCATTCCCGCCGCCGAGATCCCGGCATTGTGCACCAACGCATGCGGTGCACCTACCGCTTCGGTGATGCTCTTGGCTGCGGCCGCGATCGACGCTCCGTCGGTGAGGTCGAGCTGGACACCGATCAGCCTGGTGTCGTTCTCGCCGGCTCCGACCGCCTCGCGCAGCACAGGCGTCCCCTTCTCCGGTGAGCGCATCGCAGCCACCACGCGCCACCCCTCGCGATAAAGGCGCGTGGCCGATGCGAACCCGAGCCCCCGAGACGCCCCGGTGATGACGACGCTGCGCTGTTCGGTGCTCCGGGGCTCAGCCATGGTTCTCCGCTGCGCACCGATCGCTCGTCGACCCCAACTCGACGTCGGTGTTGCGCGACGGGCCCTGCTGCCAGGTGGACCACTTGCCCACCGAGTAAGGCCCCTCGGCTCCGTTCGCCCGGTAAAACCCTTGCGGGTCATAGACCTTGGCCTCCGGATACGGCCACGGGCAGGCGACGGAGGTGGCCAACCCGCTGGCCTTGATCGCCCAGAACCAGCCGCCGTAGGCGAAGTACGACACATTGATGATCGCGAACATCACCAGGAACGTGCCGAGCACGGGTCTGGTCGGAAAAATCCTCGCCTTCGCGGCGAGCTTCTCCGCGACTGATCTCCCGGTGTCGTCCCGGTATACCAGAATTGCCGCCGGAATCATCACGAACGTCACCGCGAGCGACTCCCAGATGAGTGGGAATTGGAAAGTGCTGCCCGGGAACAAGGTTCCGAAGGGGATGGCCTGCGAGTAGATGTACAGCCCAGTGCGCACCAGGCTGACCTCCAGGACGGCATCGAAGACGAAACCGATCACCAACACCAGGCCACCCAGGCTGATGAGCGGGTGCCGCGTGACGAACGCCTCCGGACCGTGTTTGGCCTGTAACTTGCGCAGGATCCAGATGGCCGGGAAGTACGGGCCGAAGTAGAAGGTCACATAACCGAACACGATGAAAGGTTCGACCGTCGGCGACATCATGATCAATGGCCAGGATTCCGGCCAGTGCAACAAGATCGGGTTGTACACCGCGTATGGCGACCAGTTCATGATCGGGTCTTGCCAGACGATCAGTGTCGTCACCAGGACCATCAGCAGCACCGGGCTGCCCGGGTTCTTCCGCCAGCCACGGATGAAGACGATGGTCAGGGCCAGGACCATGATCCCGGCACCGACTTGTGGAATGACCTGCCAGTGGTCGAATCCTGTCAGGAAACCCACCGGGCGGGGCCGGCCCTCGATGTCCGGATTGGCCACCCGCGGGTCGACGTCCGTACGCCCGACTGCGGCGAACAACCCCAAGAAGCCCAGCCAGGCGACCAGGGAGATCACTCGGCCCCAGTTAGGACCCTTGCGTGCCGGCCGCTCGTCCCGGGTGTCGGGCGGTAGCGATTCCTGTGTCGTCATGTCACGCATCTCCGAAGCGGTCGACCAGGTGCGAATTGGCGCCATCCGCATCGAGAGTGCGTGCGACCAGATACCCCGACCCCATCCACGCTCGCCGGGTCCACTTCCCCAGGGAAACCCGGGTTCCGGGCGCGCCGGAGGCCGCAGGCATCATCTTCACGCGTTCGAGCGCTTCTTTGACGCCGCGTGGGCTCAGCGGATGGGCGTCGGTGAAGGCGCGGACCAGCGTGGCGGCGACGTCGTGGTTGACGACCGACACGCAGTATTCGGGGCGACTGCCGTTGTACCGCTTCGCATACCGGTCCAGCCAGGCCTGCCCGACGGGGTTGCCCTCGTCGTACTGATCGACCCCGATCCAGCCCAGAAACGCGTTCCACATGATCGGGTTGACCCAGGCGTTCTGGAATGCGGTGGTGGTGAAACGTGGAGGATCCCAGTTGACGGCCTCAAGCGCCGGGTTGATGAAGACTATGCCGAAACCGAACCCGAGATGGACGATGGCCTCGGCCTTCGCCTCGTGCAGCGTGCTGACCGCCGCATTGATATCCTGCGCGGTCTGCGCGATCGCGGCCTCGGCGACGATACGAATACCCTTGCGGGCACAGGCAGTTCGCAGGTTTTTCAGGTAGCTGTCACCGATGAGGTTCTGTTCGACCAGCACGCCGATCTCGGTCAGGCCCCGTTTCGCCACCAGATCCGCCAGAAAGATGGGTTCGTCCGTCATCGAGCCTTGAGGAAAGGCGAACGTCCACTCGCCGAGCCAGTCGTCGGTACCCGTGACACTGATGGCGGGCACTTTGAAGCGCTCCTCGATCGCTTCCCGTAGCGGCACACAGTTGTCGGTGATATTCGGCCCGAATACCACCAGGGCGCCCTCGTCCACGAGTTCGCCGTAGGCGTCGATCACCGCCTTCACCGACCCCTTCGGCAGCCCTTCCACCTCGCGGTAGATGATCTGCACCGGCCGATCCATCAGACCTTGCTCGACAGCCTCTTCGAACACCAGGTCAAAGGTCTGGGTGAACGAAGCACGCAGCTCCTCCGGAAAGCCTGCAGGCAAGGTGAAGTCCATCAGGTAACCGACCTTGATGGGCTCCGCAGTGCTCTCGTATGACATCTGACCTCCATGGCGCTGGCGTCCGTCGCTGGAATATCGGAGGAACCTAATATTTGTTCTGAACCTAACCGGGGTACTGCCGCGCGTCAATCACCGGATGCCGATCCACCCAGGTAGACGTCGATCAGCTCGTGCAAGCCGCGGCTCACCGCAACGTCATCGGTCAGCGGTCCCGCCACCGCCACCCTGGCTGCCAGCGTTACGGACAGGCCCTCGGTGACCAGGCGCCCAGCCGCGATCAGCACACGAGTCGAGGCGACTTCGCGCAGGCCTCCGGTCTCCAACCGCCGGATAGCCTGTCCGAAGCGCACCAAGTCGGCGGCGATGGACGGATCCACCCCCGCCTCGTGGGCGAGGATGCCCTCTTCGACCTCGGGCGCGGGAAAACCGAACTCGATGGCCACCATCCGCTGGCGCGTCGAGTCTTTGAGGTCCTTGAGTACGCTTTGGTAGCCCGGGTTGTAAGACATGACCAGACCGAATCCCGGTGCCGCGTCCAGCGTGATGCCGAGGCGCTCGATCGGGAGCTGGCGACGATGGTCGGCGAGGGGATGCAACACCACAGTGGTGTCCTGGCGGGCTTCGACCACCTCGTCGAGGTAACAGATCGCGCCCTCGCGCACCGCGCGGGTCAGCGGCCCGTCCACCCAGACCGTCTCGTCGCCCCGCAACAGGTACCGCCCGACAAGGTCGGCGGTGGTGAGGTCGTCGTGGCAAGCGACGGTGATCAGCGGACGGCCGAGGTCATGAGCCATCGCCTCGACGAAGCGCGTCTTGCCGCACCCGGTCGGGCCCTTCAGAAGCAGTGAAAGCCCTTGGCGATAGGCCGCCTTGAATACAGCCTCCTCCTTGCCGACCGCCACGTAGTACGGCCGGTCCGTATCGGCCTGGGACTGCGCGCCGTTCTGGTGTGGGAGCCCGATTCCAAACCCTGTTTCGCCGACCATCGCTTCCCTTCCTCACCCCGCTCCGCTGCGGATTTCGGGCAGCTTGATAGTTCGCTACCTACACAATTCATCAATTGACTTCTGGGACAACGCATCTTTAGCTACCGTCAGGCCACCCTCCGCCGCACCTCGGCTGCGCGCAGAGCCGAACGAAACAGCGGGCCGATCACACCCGCAAGTTGATCGGGGCGGCCGATCATCGCGTGTGCCGCGCTGCCGAACACTCTTCGCAGTGAGGTGGCATCGGTGCTGGCACCCACGGTCAGGCACACGCACCCGATTCCCCGCCGCCGCGCCTCGGTCAGTGCCCGGCGGGCGTCCGCGGCGCCGTAGGACCGCTCGTAACCGTGGTCGTAGGCCAGCCCGTCGGACACCACCACGAGGAGCCGGCGGGAGGTGCCGCCGTGGGATTCCAGCACTACCGAACCGTGACGAATCGCTGCGCCCAGCCGCGAGTACGCCCCGGGCTCCAGGCTGTTGAGCTTCATGATCACCCGGGCATCCAGGCGGTCGTCAAATCGCTTGACGGGCACCATGCTCACGTCTTTACGCCCCTGCGAGAAGTAGGCGTACAGCCCGACCCGGTCACCGAGGTCGTGTAACGCCACGGTCAGGTTGGCCACCGCATCCCGCTGCTGCTGATGCACGGTGCGACCGACGGTACCCGGCTCGGCGGCGGAACCAGAGACGTCGAGCAACACCAGCACCGACAGGTCGCGGCGGCGTCGCAGGCTGTCGAGGTAGACGGCCTCGTCCGGCGCCGACCGCGCCCTCGCTTCCACCCGAGCCTCGACGGCGGCATCGATGTCGATGTCGTCGCCTTGGGACTGGCGATGACGGCGCTGCAGGCCCATGCCGAGGCGCGCGAGCGGCCGTCGTACCCCGATGACGGTGTCGACGGCCTGCGAGGTCGACGCTTTCACGCGCGGCGCGACCTCCCGCACCGTGCACCAGTCCGGCCGGTAACTCTTGCGATCGACGTCCCACTCGGGATAGGTGACGCCATCGGATTCGACGTCGGCTCCGTACTTTCCGTCCTCGGTCTCAGCGGAAGCCAACGACGACACCGCGTTTGCGCCGCGCTTGGCCGAGTTGACGCGATGCGTCGGCGCGTCGGCGCCGGGTGGTCCACCACCGCTGGCGGCCTTTCGCACCGAGGACAACATCTTCTTCAGCCATTTTCCGATGGCGCCGCCCCCGCCGACAGGGCTGGTGAACAGGTCGGGTTCGTCGGTGTCGTCGACCTCGCCGTCGTCAAGCTCCTCGAGTGCCTGCTTGCTGTCGCGTCGTCGCGGGACATGGCCGGGCGTCTCGTGGTCTGCCTGGCGGACGGCACGACTGCTGGCAGCCAGCACTTTCTTCGGCCGGATCACGCCGAACACCGCGGGTGGAGCGTCGAGCGCTTCCTTGCCCGAGGCGGTCGCCAACGAGCTTGTGGCCGAATCACTTCGACCGCCGATGGCGTGGTCGGCCAGCGCGCCGAGGCTACCCGGCAGCAGCGCGTCGTTCGCCACGAGTGCCCGGTGCCCCTCGACGGCCAGATAGCGCTTCGCCAACCGGGGACGGCGAACCATGGCGCCGACCACCGCCGGGGCCAGGCTGCCCACAGCGATCAACGACGCCTGGACGGCCACTGATTCGAGTTGCCTGCGCGCCGGCACGGAAGTGTCGAGGAAGATGGTTTCGCCATCGGTCCACGGCGGGGCTCCCGTCTCGGCCGTAGCCACCGCAACTGGGCGGCCTGCGAGCGCGGACGCCAGCATGCCCAGACCGGAGAACAGGTCACCATTGCCGCTATCCGACACCCGACCACCTCCGGACCCGCCAGATGACCCTTTGACCAAATATCTGTTCCACCGTAGAGTTCGGCGCGACCGGAGTCAATCAACGCGATACGAATCAACGAGGAGTGCAACATGATCGACTTCACCGGCCGGGTTGCCGTGGTGACGGGAGCCGGACGCGGACTGGGCCGGCTCTACGCCATTGATCTGGCTCGCCGTGGCGCGTCGGTGGTCGTCAACGATATCGGCGGCACCATGCACGGCGTGGGGTCGGACACCGGCGTCGCCGACCGGGTGGTCGAGGAGATAACGAAAGCCGGCGGCCGGGCGGTCGCATCGTACGACTCGGTGGACAGCGCGGCAGGCGGCCAGGCAATCGTCGACTCGGCAATCGAGAACTTCGGCCGACTCGACGCCGTGGTCAGCAACGCAGGCATCTTCAACAGCATTCCGTTCGAGCAACTCAGCGCCGACGACTGGCGACACATGCTGCGAGTCCATCTCGACGGCGGCTACTATCTGAGCCAGCCCGCATACAAAGTGATGCAGGAACAGTCTTACGGGCGGTTCGTTTTCATCTCCTCGTCGGCGGGTAATTTCGGCCAGCCGATGGAAGCCCACTACGCCGCCGCGAAAACCGGGCTCGTCGGCCTCTCCAATGTCATCGCCATCGAAGGCGCCGCACATGGCATCAGCTCCAATACCGTATTGCCCACCGGCTTTTCGCGGATGGTTACCGAGACCGTCGGAGACGAGAATTTCCTGGCCGAGTCCGGCTTCATGCGCGCCATACGCCCCGAGCTGGTCGTACCGCTGGTGACGTTCCTGGCAAGCAGCAGTTGCACGTTCACTCACCGCAACTACTCGGCGTGCGCCGGGCGCTACGCCCGCGTCTTCGTCGGGCTGAGCGACGGCTGGTTGGCCGACGCGGACAGCGAACCCGCGGCCGAAGACATCGAGAGTCATCTGGATGAACTGTCCTCCACTGACAGGTTCATCGTGCCGGACTCCATCGTCGACGAGGTACTGCAGGTGTGTGATCGACGCGGGATCAGCGCCATGCCAGACAACGCCGACGTCACGTTCCCGCAGCCCCGCAGTTCGGTTGCCGATCGGTAGGATCGGTCTTCGGTCCCATACCGATGCAGACGGAGGAGGAGTACCGTGCACCGATCATCGCGCCTGCCCGGCTCGCCCCGTCTGCTCCCTCAGCGAAGCGTGCGTTAGAGATGGCCGCCGACACTGCAGAGAGAAACGGCAAACGCGACCGTCCGGCGGCCAAGAAGAGTCAGAGCGCGACCAAGCTCACCGGCGCACCTGACGCAACTCCGGTCGATGCCACGCGGCGCACCGAGATTCTCAGGACCGCAAACTCCGTCATCGCTACCACCGGGCTACGCAGCTCGCTGCAACAGATCGCCGACGCGGCAGGCATTCTCGCGGGCAGCCTCTATCACCACTTCGAATCGAAGGAAGCCATCCTTGTCGAGCTGATCCGGCTGTACCACGCTGACCTGGATCGCATCGGCGAGGTCGCTTTGGAACTCCTCGACGAGCCTGACGCCGGCCCCGCAGCCGAACAGATCACCGCTCTCGGATGTGCAATCGCTCGGTGCGCGGTCGAGCATCGCGCCGCCCTACAGATGTCGTTCTTCGAGGGCCCGAGCAGCGATCCCGAACTCATCGAATTGACTGCCCGCCAACCGTCGAAGATCCAGACCGCAATGTTGCAAGCGCTGCGTGCCGGGCGCTGGAGCGGTGACGTCCGGTCCGATCTCGACCTTCCCACACTGGCAGACCGGCTGTGCCAGAGCATGCTGCATGTCGGCCTCGACGTCATCCGGCACAACGCCTCGACCGACCAAGTGGCCACACTGAAGTGCCGGCTGGCTCTGCAAGGTCTCGCCGCCGCTCCCCCTTCGGACATGGATCTCGATCGGTCGGACGCCTTCGCCGCGGCGCAAGCCGTCATCAACAGTTGGGACGAACCCGGGGACGACACCGACCTCAAGGCCGCGCATCTGCGTGCGGTGGCCCGCACGGAATTCGGTCGCCGCGGCTATGAGATGACGACGATCCGGGACATCGCGTCCGCCGCGGGATTGGGTACCGGGACCGTGTACCGCATCATCGGCTCGAAAGACGAACTGCTGATGTCGATCATGCTTGAGTTTGGCCGCAAGGTCGGCGGCGCCTGGGGCGAAATCGTGCGCACGGACTCCACCACCGTGGAAAAGCTCGATGCGTTGAGCTGGTTGAACATCAACGCACTCGACCAGTTTCCCGACGAGTTTCGCATCCAGCTGGCGTGGCTGCGCCAATCCCCACCGGATTCGGCAAATCCCGCATGGTCTTTCACCACCCGTATTCGCCAGATGAAAGCGCTTCTGTCCGATGGGATTCGCGCAGGCGAGATACGTATCGACAGCCCTACCGCAGACATGTTGACCCGCTGCATCATCGGTGAGCAGTGGATACCCGAGAACATCCTCCAGCAGATCGGCACCCGCAACGCGCTGATCCTGGCTCGTGACACCGTGCTGCGGGGCATTGCCGTCCGGGGCTCCTGACGTCCCGCGAGCAGTCCCCCGCTAGCGGCGCGGCAGCCCCAGCACCTGGGTGGCGATGATGTTGCGCTGAATCTCGGAGGTTCCGCCGGCAATGGTGCCGCCGAAGCTTCTGGCGTAGCGCTCGAACCAACTCGCGAAGTAGTGGTCGAGGTTCATGTGCTCGTACGGTCCCGAAGTGGTCGGGTGGATCAACCCGTCGGGCCCGGCCGCGGTCAGCGCGTTCTCGAAGGCATTGCGCTCGGCCTCGGATCCGAACAGCTTGAGCACCGACACCGACGCGGTGTCGGCTTCGCCGCGTGAGGCCCTGGCAAGCGCCGCCGACCCCATGGCCCGCAGGGCCTGGTAATCCATGATCGTGGTGGCGTACTGGTCACGCTCCAGCTCGGTCTTCGGCTGAAAGTCGGCCAGCATGTTGTCGATTCGATCGGCGAAGCCCAGCCACATCATGGTCCGCTCGTGACCCAGCGAACCGTTGGCCACACCCCAGCCGCCGTTGAGCGGGCCGACCAGGTTCTCGGCCGGTACGCGCGCGTCGGTGAAGAACACCTCGTTGAAGTCGAGGTTCTCCTCACCGGTCATGTCGGCGAACGGTCGGCACACCACACCCGGGGTGTCGGTCGGGATGATCAGCACGCTGATTCCCTTGTGCTTGGGCGCATCCGAGTCGGTCCGCACGAACGTCAGCAGGAAGTCGGCGTCGTGGGCGCCCGACGTCCAGACCTTCTGGCCGTTGACGACGAAGTGAGGCTCGTCCGAGTCCGAAACAAACTCAGCGCGGGTCCGCAGCGAGGCCAGATCCGAACCCGCACTCGGCTCGCTCATGCCCAGCGAGGCCGTCTTTTCACCGCGTAACACGGGCACGGCCCAGCGGCGCTTCTGCTCCTCCGAACCGAAGGTGAGCAGCGATGCCGCAATGATGTTGACGCCCTGGGGATTGAAGCTGTGATAGATCCGGCGCCGGCACAGCTCATCGAGGTGCACGAAGGTTTGCACCACGGTGGCATTGCGGCCGCCGAACTCCGGGGGCTGGGCCGGCAGCAGCCAGCCGTTGTCGAAGAGCAACCGCTGCCAGTCGCGGGCCCACTGCGGCATGTGCGACACCGAACGGGGCCGCTCCAGCGTGTCGGCCTCAGAAGGCAGATTGGCGTCGAGGAATGCGGAGAACTCTGCGCGGAACTCCTCGACGTCGGCATCGTAGGTCAGCTGCATGTCACAGTCCCCTGTAGGTCGTGCGGTACTCGGCGGCAATCACGGCTCGGTGCTCGGCAGCGCCGCCCAGGAGCAGTTCGCCTGCCTTGGCCCGCTTCAGCGCGAACTGCACGTCGTTCTCCCACGTGAAGCCCATCCCACCGAACAACTGCACGCCGTGGCGGAACACCACGGTCTGGCACTCCCCCGCCGCCGCCTTGGCCATCCTCGCCGCCAGGCGGCGCCGCGGATCGTCGGCGGCGATGGTCAATGCGGCGAAGTACGCCAGCGCACGGGCGCGTTCGATCGCCACGTGCATGTCGACAGCCTTGTGCTGCACAGCCTGGAACGACCCGATCGCCACGCCGAACTGCTGCCGCTGCTTCACATGTTCGAGGACGAGGTCCAGCGCCCGCTGGCAGGCGCCGACCATCGTGACGGCCATACCGGTCAGGGCCAGGTGATGAGCCTTCTCGGTGTCCACATGCCGGCGGTCCGTGTCATCGACATGCACGTCGTCGAATGACACCTCGGCCACGTGCAGCACCGGATCGAAGACGGCGCTGCGCGTGACGGAAACCTTGGCCGCGTCGACCAGGAACACACCGCCGTCGGTCACGACGGCCAGATTCTGGGCCCGGTCCCCGTCGAGGACGTGATGCGCGGTGCCTGAAAGCACCCAACCTCCGGCATCCCTGTTGGCCGACACACCGCTGTAGACGGCGGTGCCTGCCTTGGCCGCATCGAAGCGGTCGCCGGCCAGCGGTGCGTACTGCGTCATGGTCGCCAGGTAGGGCGTCAGATCGGTCGCCCGGCCGAGTTCCTCGAGCACGATGGCCAGTTCCACTGCATTCTCGGAGTCGGTGAGCTCCGTCCAGCCCTGGTCGATATAGCTCTGCCACAGCGGTGTCGCATCGACACCCTGTTCGGCCACTTCACGGACCAGCGTGGCCGGGCACTGCTTGGTCACCGCGTCGCGCACGGTTTCCTGCCATAGCCGCTGATCGGCATCGAATTCGAGTAGCACCCGCCGCCTCCTGCTGCACTGTCGCGTCGTCAGGAGAATAGCATTCTCTTTCTATGGTTCGCCCTTCTCCTCCAGGAAGTACCTGTTCTCCGCTGCAGTGCGCTGTGCGACTGATCAGCACCGGCGCTTACCTGCGAGAAAGGGCTGCGGCGTTCTGAGAACTATGTTCTTGCCATAGAAGAATATGGATCTAGACTGACTGTAAGGTCCGGCGTAACAAGCACGCCGTCGTCAGCGCGTGCACAGCTCGTTTCCGGACGGACATCGGAGGACAAGTCTTGGCCATCAACGACCCCGCGCGACCCGGCAGTGCGAGAACGCCCCTCATCGATGCCAGCGTGCACGTCTTCGTCGGTTCGAACAAAGACCTGCGGCAGAATTTCCTGAAGGAGCCCTTCGCCAGCCGCGGCTTCCCCGATTACGAGATGAACTGGTACGGCGCACCCGGCGGCGAGTACGCCAAGGGCACCAAGGGGCCCGATCGCCAGTACCCCGGCTCCGATCCCGCTATCGCCGCGCGGCATCTGTTCACCGACCGCGGCGTCGACCTCGCGATCCTGCACCCGATGACCCGCGGCATCATGCCCGATCGTCACCTCGGCACCGCACTGGCCGCCGCACACAACGAAATGATGGTGACCCGCTGGCTCGAGCACGACGAATACGGTGAGCGGTTCCGCGGCACCATCCGGGTCAACCCGGACGACATCGTCGGCGCTCTCCGCGAAATCGACAAGTACAAGGACCACCCGCGCGTGGTCCAGATCGGCATTCCGATGCAGTCGCGCGAACTGTATGGCAAGCCGCAGTTCTGGCCGTTGTGGGAGGCAGCCGCCGCAGCAGGCCTGCCGGTGGCCGTACACATCGAGGGCGGGGCGGGCATCCAGTTCGCGCCGACCCCGTCAGGCAAGACCCGGACCTATGAGCAGTACCTGGGCTTCATGGCGCTCAACTACATCTATCACCTGATGAACATGATCGCCGAGGGCGTGTTCGAGCGAACGCCCACACTGAAATTCGTCTGGGCGGACGGCGCCGCGGACATGTTGACCCCGTTCATGTGGCGGATGGATTGCTTCGGCCGCCCCCACCTCGAGCAGACGCCGTGGGCGCCCAAGATGCCCAGCGACTACCTCCCCGGACACGTCTACTTCGTCCAGGGCGCCCTCGACGGCCCTGGCGACACCGAATTCGCCGGTGAGTGGCTGAGCTTCACCGGCAAGGAAGACATGGTGATGTTCGGCTCCAGCTACCCGCACTGGCAGCTCAACGAACCGGAGATCCCGAGCGCGTTCAGCGCAGAACAACGCGAGAAGTTGTTGTGGCGGAACGCTGCCAAGTTGTACGGCCTGGAAGACGAGTTCGCCAATGCCGGATCATCGTCCGCGGTTGCGGCACAGTAGGTATCGGAGGGAAACCGTCATGACCATCACGACCAACCCACGGGTGCCTGCGGCCGAGCGGATCGCGGTTCGGTGCGTCGACTCCGACGTCCACCCCATGCCGCGGCGCGGCGAACTGATCGAGTACATCCCTGAACCGTGGCGCAGCAAGTACTTTCTGAGCCACAAGGTCGGCGAGCAGATCTACTACGATGCACCGGATTACGCACATGCCTACGCCATGCGCGTGGACGCGTTCCCGCCGGATGGCGAATTCGCCTGCAGTGACCCCGACATGGCGCTGCGTCAGCTCGTCATGGAAGCCGGCTCCGATATCGCCATCCTGGAACCGACCCACACCGAGAGCCGCCTCGGCGAAGCCACTGCCGCCTACTGCACCGCGGTCAACCATTGGCTGGCCGACAACTGGTTGGACTCCCACAACAACTGGCATGAACGGTGGCGGGGATCCATCTGTGTGGCCATCGAGGAGCCGCAGACCGCGGTCGCCGAAATCGAGCAGTGGGCTGAACACCCTTACATGGCACAGGTTCTGATGAAGGCCGAGCCGCGCCCGGCATGGGGTGACCCGAAGTACGATCCGATCTGGGCCGCGGCCACCAAGCACGACATCACCGTCAGCTGCCACCTGTCCCGTGGCGAGTACGAGACGCTTCCCACTCCCCCGGTCGGGCTACCCAGCTACAACCACGACTTCATGGTCAGCTACTCGTTGCTGGCGGCCAACCAGGTGATGAGCCTGATCTTCGACGGGGTCTTCGACCGGTTTCCGACGCTGCGCGTCGTGTTCGTCGAGCATGCGTTCACCTGGATCCTGCCGTTGATGTGGCGGATGGATGCCATCTATGAGAAGCGCAAGAGCTGGATGGACATCAAGCGCAAGCCGAGCGAGTACGTCAAGGACCACATCAAGTTCACCACCCAGCCGCTGGACTACCCCGAGGACAAGACCGAACTGTCCCGGGCCTTCGAATGGATGGAATGCGACAAGATCCTGCTGTACTCCAGCGACTACCCGCACTGGACATTCGACGATCCGCGCTGGCTGGTCAAGCACCTGCCCGAGCACGCGCGTGAGGCGATCATGTTCCGCAACGGCATCGAGACCTACAAGCTGCCCGAGACCGTTCCGGTCCTCGAGGGACAGGCGCGGGTCTTCTGATGAGCGAGCCGGACAAGCGCCCCCGGCTCGCGCAGGGGCGCGAGCACGTCGTCGCCACCGTGGACGAAATCCCGCCCGGCACACACAAGCTGGTGCCGATCGGCCGGCACGGCGTTGGTGTGTACAACGTCAACGGCACGTTCTACGCGATCGCGAACTATTGCCCGCACGAGGGCGGTCCGCTGTGTTCAGGCCGCGCGCGCGGCCGCACCGTGGTCGACGAGAGCGTGCCCGGCGATGCGGTGATGGTTCGTGACATGGAGTACATCTACTGCCCCTGGCACCAATGGGGTTTCGAGTTGGCAACCGGCACCACCGCGGTGAAGCCGGAATGGAGTATCCGTACCTATCCGGTGCGGGTCGTGGACAACGAAGTGCTGGTGATGGCGTAATGGGCGAGCTTGCGAGCGAATCAACGGTTCTGGCGGCGGTTCCGCAGCTCAAGCCGGGCGAGGAGACCATCGAGATCAACGGTGGCAATGTCGTCTACGAAATCCTCGGCGACACGGGCGATTTCATCGCACTGACGCCCGGCGGCCGGTTCAGCAAGGACATCCCTGGGCTGCGGCCGTTGGCGGAGGCCCTCGTCGAGGGCGGCTACCGGGTGTTGTTGTGGGACAGGCCCAACTGCGGGAAGTCCGACGTGCAGTTCTACGGGCAGAGCGAATCGCACATGCGTGCCGAGACGCTCTACCGGCTGATCACCGACCTTGAGATCGGACCGTGTTACATCCTCGGTGGCTCGGGCGGCGCGCGGGACTCGATGCTGACCACCATGCTGTATCCGGAGATCGTGCGAAAACTGGTGGTGTGGAACATCGTCGGCGGCGTATACGGCTCGTTCGTGCTCGGCGGCCACTACGTGACGCCCAGCATCCTTGCGGTACGCGGGCTCGGTATCGAGGGACTGCTGAACGTGCCGGAGTGGCGTGAGCGGATCGCGGAGAACCCGGCGAACCGGCAGCGCCTGCTCGATCTCGATGCCGACCAGTTCCTCAAGGTCATGTTGCGCTGGCTCAATGCTTTCGTGTCGAAACCCGGTCAGACCATTCCCGGTGTCCCTGACGAGATGTTCGACAACATCACGGTGCCCACCCTGATCATCCGCGGTGGAGAGAACGACTGGGACCACCCCAAACGCACCTCGCTCGAGGTCAGTTGTCTGATCAAGGGCTCCAAGCTGATCGACCCGCCGTGGCCCGAGGATGCCTGGGAACGCGCCGGCGAGAAGTTCGCCCAAAGTGGTGGTAAGACATTCTGCCTGTTCGACACCTGGGTGCAGGCTGCCCCGGCGATCGTCGACTTCCTGAGGTCGACGTGACATCCGGGTCGGCCGGCGAGCCCTCACACCGTCCGGATGTGCACCTCGCAGTTCAGCGAAGCCTCCAAGGCGGTGTGGATGCGACTTTCCGGAATACGTGCCAGGTCGGCCTTGTCCAGGGTCACCGTCACAACGTCGTAACCCAACGCGTCGGTCTCGACGTCGACGGACCGCTCGATGTCGCCCGTCAGTCCGAACCCGGCCAGCACGCCGCGGGCGTCCTCGTCGGTCCCGCGGCTGACGAAGGTGACCACTCCGGGGGTGGGCGAGGTGCCGAACGCCTTGGCGCACAATTGCATTGCGATGGTCTGCAGCTCTGGTGCGTCGTTTCCGGCGATGAGCACCTCGACCTCGCGACGATGCGCGGGCAGTCCGGCGAGTTGGTTGTCCAGCACCTCGGCGCCACGTTCATCCAGCAACTCACGAAGCGTTGCCATGCCGTCGGATAGCTCCTGGGCTCCGAGCTCACCAGCCGGGTCCACTCCGATGCGCACCACCGCAGTTCTCATGCCGGTAAGCCTAACCGGGGACGGGATGTGACCATGACAGCCGAACTGACGGTCGCGGCATGGCCGGGGATCACCCCGCGCCTGCTGCTCGACGGGCCGGAAGACGTTTCCGACTATCAGCGGGCCGGGGGCTATGGCGCCCTTGCCGATCCGGACCAGCTGCTGTCAGAGGTCCAGGCCGCCGGCTTGCTGGGGCGCGGCGGGGCGGCCTTCCCGATGGCGGTGAAGCTGCGCACCGTGCGCGACAACGGACAGCAGGGCGGCGCAGCCAAGGTCGGCTCAGTGGTGATCGCCAACGGCGAAGAGGGCGAGCCGGCCTCCATCAAGGACCGGTGGTTGCTACGCAACCGCCCCCATGCGGTCCTGGACGGCCTACGGCTGGCGGCCGGGATCGTCGGCGCCGACCGTGCCGTGGTGTACGTATCCGACGCCCGGGCCGCCGAGAGCGTCGAGCGGGCAATTGCAGAACTCCCCGGGGGCTTCGACGCGGTGGCGGTCGAATTGCTCACCGTTGCACCGGGTTACGTCGCGGGTGAGGAGACCGCCGCCGTGCATGTGGTCAACGGCGGACCGGCCAAACCCACCGACAAGCCACCGCGTCCGTTCGAGGAGGGGGTGGACGGGAAGCCAACGCTGATCAGCAATGTCGAGACCCTCGCACACCTGGCGTACCTGCATCAGCACGGTGCCCAGGCGTTTCGCGAACTCGGCACCGCGGGCTCACCCGGCACCTTCCTGGCCACGATTACCGGAGCCGGGCGTCCACCGGCACTGTACGAGCTTCCGCACGGCATCGCGTTCGCCGATCTGCTGACCCTGCACGGGGTATCGGCCGACAACGTCCGCGGTGCGCTGATGGGCGGTTACTTCGCCGGACTGATCAACCGCGACATCCTCGGCACCACACTGGATCACGAGTCCGTGCGGGCCTTGGGCAGCGGGTTGGGCTGCGGCGCGATCGGCATCCTCACCGATGAGTGCCCGGTGGCGGTCGCCGCGTCAGTACTGGCGTACTTCGACCGGGAGAACGCCGGCCAGTGCGGTTCGTGCTTCAACGGCACCGCCGCGATGGCGGCGGCGACGACCGGGCTGCGCGACGGTCTGGCCACCCAGGAGGATCTGGACCGGCTCAAGCGGTGGTCGGTGGTGCTGCGCGGCCGCGGCGCCTGCGCCACGCTCGACGGCGCGGCCAATGTGGCGGCCAGCCTGTTGACCCAGTTCCCGGACCTGGTCCAGCGCCACCTCGAAAACGGTTGTCAGATCTGCCGTTCCGGCGCGTTCACAGCCGCCCGGCCGTACGAAGTCGAGTCTGGGGAGGCGGTGGTGGCGGTATGAAGGTCAAGCTGGACCGCACGTTGTGCGATGGCTTCGGGTTGTGCGCCAAGCACGCGCCCGAGTACTTCCCACTGGACGACTGGGGGTACGCCTCACTTCACGGTGACGGCAACATTCCCGAGGCCGACGAGGAGGCCGTGCGGCGTGCCCTACTGGACTGCCCGGTGCACGCCATCATCGAGTTGAAGCAGACCCGGACGCAACGCGAGGCCGGTTAGTCCGGATCGGACATGAAAGTGCTGGATCACTCATCCCGAAAACTGGTAACGTGATTCTCCGCATAGAATAATTCGCTTACCACCGGAGTCGAGTTGTCACAGATACCGGGACGTCCGCTCCCGACGGTCACCACGCTCAACGAGTACTTCTGGACCGCGGGCGCCGATGGGGTGCTGCGAATCCAGGAGTGTCAGGACTGCAGCGCACTCATCCATCCGCCCCAGCCGGTCTGCCGCTACTGCCGCAGCCACAACATGGGCGTGCGCGAGGTATCCGGGCGCGCATCACTGGCCGGGTTCACGGTCAACCACCGGTTCGGATTTCCCGATCTGCCGCCTCCATACGTGGTGGCCGAGGTGGCCATCGCCGAGGATCCCCGGGTCCGGCTGACGACCAACATCGTCGACTGCGAATCCGAGGACCTCAAACTCGGAATGCCGGTGGAGGTCCAGTTCCAGCACATCGAAGACGTCTGGCTGCCGGTGTTCAAGCCGTCGGCCGATACCACCGCTACCCCGCCGGTCGCCGAACCTGTGGCACCCCAGGATGTCGGCAAGTACGTCCGGCCGATGTTGACCAAGGAGAAGTTCGAGGACCACTCGGCCATCACCGGCATCGGGATGTCCACCATCGGCCGGCGGCTGATGGTGCCGCCGCTGTCGCTGACCATCGAGGCGGCCGAAAAGGCCGTTGCCGATGCCGGTTTGACGTTCGACGACATCGACGGTCTGTCCACCTATCCGGGCCTGGACATCGCCGGTATGGGCGAAGGCGGCGTGAGTGCGCTGGAGGGTGCGCTCGGGCTTCGTCCGACGTGGATCAACGGCGGCATGGACACGTTCGGTCCCGGCGGCTCGGTGATCGCGGCCATGATGGCAGTCGCCACCGGAATGGCCCGCCATGTGCTGTGTTTCCGCACGCTGTGGGAGGCGACATTCGGCCAGCTGGTCAAGGAGGGCAAGATGTCCCCTCCGATGGGCGGCCGCACCAACAGTTGGCAACAGCCGTTCGGATCCACCTCTGCGGCACATACATTGGCCCAGAACGCCGGCCGGCACTTCGACAGGTACGGCACCACCCGGGAGACACTCGGATGGATCGCACTGAACCAGCGGGCGAATGCCGCGCTGAACCCGACCGCGATCTATCGCGATCCGATGACCATGGACGACTACCTGTCGGCGCGCATGATCACGACACCGTTCGGCCTCTATGACTGCGACGTGCCGTGTGACGGTGCGGTGGCCGTCATCGTCTCGGCCGTCGACGTTGCGCGCGATCTGCCCAAACCGCCGATCCTGTTCGAGGCCGTCGGCACCCAGATCATCGAGCGGCTCGACTGGGACCAGACCACGCTCACCCACGAACCGCAGGTGCTGGGCCAGAGCGCACACATGTGGTCCCGGACTTCGTTGCGCCCCGGCGATGTCGATGTCGCAGAGCTGTATGACGGGTTCAGCTTCAACTGCCTGTCCTGGCTGGAGGGGCTGGGCTTCTGCGGTATCGGCGAAGCCAAGGACTTCCTCGAGGGCGGTCACAACATCGCCCGTGACGGTGTCATCCCGCTCAACACTCACGGTGGACAGCTCTCGCATGGCCGGACTCACGGGATGGGCCTGATCCACGAGGCCGTCACCCAGTTGCGCGGCGAGGCCGGCGAACGCCAGGTCAAGGACGCGCGCGTGGCGGTGGCCAGCAGTGGAGGCCTGACCCCGAGCGGCGTGCTGCTGATGCGCAGGGACGACTGAACCATGCGCACCCGATGAGTACGGCCGATCCGCACCCCAGGGTGGTGATGGTCGACGGCGTCCCGATGTCGGCGTTGGTCGCAGAGGCACCCGACCCCCGCGCGGTTGTGGTTGCGCTGCACGGCGGGGCCACCACATCGGCATACTTCGACTGCCCAGGTCACCCGGAACTGTCCCTGCTGCGCAGCGGAGTTGACCACGGGTTCACCGTGATCGCTCTGGATCGTCCCGGATACGGCGCGTCGGCGGCCTACCCCGACGCCATGATGCGTCCCGACCAGCGGGTTGCCCTCGCGGTCGGCGCGGTCCAGCGCATCGCCGGTGCGGCGGCCCTGTTCCTCATGGGCCATTCGATGGGCTGCGAGCTGGCCCTACACCTGGCCGTGGCGCGACCGGAGGTGGTCGGCGTGTCACTGGCAGGAACCGGCCGCCGGTATCACCCGGCGGCGCAGCAACTGCTGAAGGACGCGTCACCCGTGAACCGGCCACGTGGTCTACGCGAGCTGCTGTGGGAACCGGCCCGGCTGTACCCGCCCGATGTGATCGGCGCGGGGCTGTCCGCAGGCGGCACGGCATACGAGGGCGACGTCATCAAAACCTGGGCGCGACAGGACTTTCCGGCACTAGCCGGGCAGACGACAGTTCCGGTGCAGTTCGTGGCCGGCGAGTACGAGAACGTCTGGGAATCCGATCCCGACGCACTGGCCGCAATTGGTGCGATGTTCACCGCCTCGCCGCGGGTGCAAACCGACGAACTCGCCGACAGCGGACACAACCTCAGTCTGGGGCTGACCGCCGCGAGCTATCACCGCAAGGTGCTGGCGTTCGCCGAACAATGCATGGACGACCGCGACCGCGAGCCGGTCAAACGCACTGTGAATACCGAAGTGGAAGTGGAGGCAGGTTGATGCGAGTCGGATTTATCGGGCTGGGTAGCCAGGGGGCACCGATGGCCCGGCGGATCGTGGAGGGCGGCTTCGAGACCACCTTGTGGGCACGGCGACCAGCCTCCTTGGAACCCTTCGCCGACACCGGCGCGAAGACGGCGGGCTCGCCCGCCGAGCTGGCCGCCGCCAGCGATCTGGTCTGCCTGTGTGTCGTCGGTGACGACGACGTCCGCCAGGTGCTCGACGGTGAGACCGGTGTTCTGGCCGGGCTGGCCCCGGGCGGCGTCATCGCCATCCACTCGACCGTGCACCCGGACACCTGCCGTGAGCTCGCAGAGAAGGCTGCCGCGCAGGGTATTTCGCTCATCGACGCCCCGGTGAGCGGCGGCGAGCCCGCCGCTTCGGCCGGCACCCTGCTGGTGATGGTCGGCGGCGACGAGGAAGTCGTCGAGCGGGTTCGTCCCGTGTTCGCCACCTACGCCGACCCGATCGTGCACCTTGGCGGTGTCGGCGCCGGTCAGGTCGCCAAGATTCTGAACAATCTGCTGTTCAGCGCAAACCTGGGCGCCGCCATGAGTGCGCTGGAACTCGGTGAGGCACTCGGGGTTCCACGTCAGGCACTGTGCGAGGTGATCACCCGCGGTTCGGCTACCAGCAAGGCGCTCAACAGCATCGCCATGTTCGGCGGGACCCTGGACAACCTGGCGCCGATCGCCGGTGCGCTGCTGCAGAAGGACTGCCGGCACGCGGCCAGCCTCGCCGACGACGCGTCGGCCCCCCAAGGTGCAGTGTTTGACGCCGCCGACAATGCGCTCGCCATCATGAAGCACCCGCGCTGATGCGCGTAGGTTTCATCGGGGCCGGCCGGATGGGCGCGCCGATGATCCGTCGCCTGGCCGAGGCGGGCCACCAGGTGCAGGCTCTGGGGCGCGACGACGACAAGCGTGCTGCGGTGGCCGAACTCGGTGCACAGCCGGTGGATTCGGCGAGCGCGGCCGTCGCCGGAGCCGACGTGACGATCGTCTGCGTGTTCACCGACGAGCAGGTGCGCGCTCTCTGCCCCAGTCTGATCGACGAGATGCCCGACGGTTCGGTGCTGGTGGTGCACACCACGGGCAGCCCCCGCACGGCTGAGGCTCTGGCCGAACGCGGCGCGGCACGCCGCATCGCGGTCGTCGACGCTCCGGTCAGCGGCGGGCCGCATGACATCGCGGCCGGCACCGTCACGGTGTTCGCCGGCGGCGACGACGATGCGGTCGCCCGCGCTCGCGAGGTGCTCACGTCCTACGCCGATCCGATGCTGCACGTCGGTCCCGTCGGGTCGGGCCAGCGGGTGAAACTGGTGAACAACGCCTTGTTCGCCGCGCAGATCGGTGCGGTGGCCGAAGGCGTGCGGTTGGGCGGCCGACTCGGTATCGACGAGGCGACGCTACTGACCGCACTCACCCACGGCAGCGCCGCAAGCCGGGCCCTCGGCGGCATCGCCGCCACCGGGTCGGCCGACGCCTTCATCGCCCGGGTCGGCGAGTTCATCGGCAAGGACGTGGCCGTCGTCCGCAGAACAGCCTCTGAACTGGACAGTGACCTCGGTCGACTCGAGGGTCTGCTCGACGCCGCACTCAGCTGATTCAGCTCGACATCCCGACCTGATCAGCACGCATTTCGCGCTTTTCAAACGATCTCAAACGGACTACTGTTAGCGTTACAGTTCCACACTTTCCCGTAACGTGTCACAACACTTCCGGCCCAGCCCGCCGCGAAGGAGGAGCCCGCCAATGACCAAGGCCCAGGTGGTTTTCGATCCGTTCTCCGAGGAGTTCTTCAACAACCCGTTCGACATGTACCGGCAGATGCGTGAGGAGGCCCCGCTGTTCTACAGCGAGGAGCAGGACTTCTACGCCCTCACCCGTCATGAGGACGTCGCGGCAGCGTTGAAGGACCACGAGGCGTTTTCCTCGTCGCGCGGCTGTGATCTGGCCATGGTGCAGAGCGACGAGCCGCCGCAGAAGTCCATCATCTTCATGGACCCGCCCGATCACCGGCACATGCGCAGCCTGCTGAACAAGGCGTTCACCCCGCGCATGATCCAATCTCAGCGGGACACCGTCGTCGAGCAGATCGAGCACCACCTCGGATTGATCGACTCCGACGAATTCGATGTGGTGCAAGACTTTTCCGGTCCGTTCCCGGTCGAGGTGATCACCCGCATGGCCGGCGTCGAGCCCGAGTACCGCCAGCAGGTCCGGCACTGGATCGATACCAGCCTGTCCCGCGAGCCCGGACAGATGACCACCTCTGAGGCCGGCATGCAGGCCAACATCGATACCGGGATCTACTACTACGGGCTGGTGCAGAAGCGTCGCGAAAATCCGCAGGACGACATGATCAGCCGGCTCATCGCGGCGGAGATTCCCGGTGAGGACGGCCAGATGCGCCGCCTGGACGACATCGAGATCACGGGGTTCGCCACGCTGCTCGGCGGCGCGGGCGCCGAGACGGTCACCAAGCTCGTCGGCACCGCGATGGTGTTGTTCGCCAAGTTCCCCGAGCAGTGGCAGAAACTGCTCGATGACCGCGAGAAGGTCCACGCCGCTGTCGAGGAGCTGCTCCGCTACGAGGGGCCGGTGCAGTACAACGTCCGTTACACCCTCAAGGAAGCCCACGTACCCAGCGGCACCATTCCGGCGGGCAAGCCGGTGTTCCTGATCAGCGCGGCGGCCAACCGCGATCCCGATGCGTTCACCGACGCCGACTCGTTCGACATCGACCGTGATCGCACCGAAGCGCAGAACCTGGGCCTGGGTTACGGCATCCACAGTTGTCTCGGGGCGGCGCTCGCCCGCATGGAGAGCGTCGTCGCCCTTGAGAAGCTGCTCGACTTCATGCCTCGTTACGAGGTGAAATGGGATGGGCTGAAACGCGTTCAGATGCAGAATGTCGCGGGCTATTCCAATGTGCCGGTGCGGGTGTTGTCGCGATGAGCAAGAAAGTGCACGTCGACTTCGAGATCTGCGAGAGCAACGCCGTCTGCATGGGGCTGGCTCCCGACGTGTTCGACCTCGACGATCAGGACTATCTGCACATCCTGCAAGAGGATGTGACACCCGAGAACGAGGCGCTGATCCGCGAAGCGGTGCGTCAATGCCCCCGGCAAGCCATTTCGATCACCGACGAGTAGCCCGTGCGTTTCGTCTTCGTACACGGCGGTTTTCATGCTGCCTGGTGCTGGGAGCGCACGATTGCCGAACTGCGAACTCTGGGACATGACGGCGTCGCCGTAGACCTGCCCGGACATGGTGCGCGGCGGGCCGAGGAGTCCACGCTGGCCAACCGGCGCGCCGCGATTCTCGAGATGATGCAGCCGGGCGATGTGCTGGTGGGGCATTCGGGTGGTGGATTCGACGCCACTCTCGCTGCCGATGCGGCCCCGGAACTGGTGAGCCACATCGTCTATCTGGCCGCGGCGTTGCCCAGGGAGGGCAGGACGTATCCCGAGGCGATGGCCATGCGTTCGGCCGACGACGACTTGGGCACCGAGTTCGACGGAGACGTCGGGGAGATGTTGAGCTATCTGCATTTCGACGAGGAAGGCGCGATGCATTTCGCCGACTTCGAAGGGGCGTGCCGCTACTTCTACCATGACTGCGACGAGGCAACGGCCCGTTGGGCTTTCGATCAGCTGGGCCCCGAGCGGTTCGGCGATACCACGGTCACCCCGGTTTCGGTCAAGCAGTTCTGGGCGGCAGACCTGCCCCGCAGTTTCATCCGTTGCCTGCAGGACCGCTCGATGCCGCGCTGGTTGGCCGACACGGTCACGCAACGCCTGGGAGTCGATCAATTGACCATCGACGCATCGCATTCACCGTTTCTGAGCCGCCCGCGCGAGCTCGCCGAGCTGCTGGTGCACGCCACCACGACCACGCCGGTGTCGGCCCTCATCCCGGCCTGAGACCGTTGACTCTGCGCTGAGGGCGCGAAAGTGCGTGTGCACAACGCCCTCACCGCAGTGTCAACGGGACTAAGCCGCGGCGATGACCGTCTTGCCGAATTTTTCGGTGGCCTCCAGCGCATGGGCCAGGCTGTCGCCGGGCAGCGTCACGTGCAGCCAGGTCACGCCCAGCGCCTCGAGCTTGTCCACGCCGGCCAGGTATGCGTCGGCGGCGAAGTCGTCGTCTCCCGGGTTGCCGCCCTCGAAGTTGTTGAACACGATGTCGATTCCGTCAGGATCGCGGCCGGCTGCAGACATCCGGGTCCGCAAATCCTCGATGCCGGCAGCCAAGGCGTCCAGTGAATCGATCGCCGCGGTGCCCGCGGTCTTCGCCAGGCCCGGCGGCGCGGCGAACGGGCACCACCCGTCGCCGTGTGCGGCCACCCGCGCCCGAGCGGCAGAGGTGTTGCCACCGACCCAGATCGGCGGATGGGGGCTCGCCGCCGGCCGCGGGTGCGCGGTGATTCCGCGAGCATTGAAGTGCTTGCCTTCGAAGCTGTAGTCGTCGGTGGTCCAGATACCGCGGATCACCTCGAGTGCCTCGTCGAACAGCTCGGCACGCTCGTCGTAGGACACCCCGAGCGCGGCGAATTCCCGCTTGAGATAGCCGACTCCGACGGCGAGCGTGAACCGCCCGCCCGACAGCATGTCCAGGGTGGCCCCGGATTTGGCCACCACGAAAGGGTTTCGGTACGGCAGCACCACGATGTTGGGCACCAGGCGCAGCGTCGTGGTGTGTGCCGCGGCGAATGACATGGCCACGAACGGATCCACCGCGTCGTGACCGCCGGCATCAAGCCAACGTTGTGACGGCGCGGGATGGTCGGTGAACCCGAATCCGTCGAAGCCCGCCTTCTCGGCCGCAGCCGCCACTGCGGCAATCCCGCTGCCGCTCACCAGATCCGGATGATACGGGTGAGTGTGCATCGGATGCGTGATGCTGTAGCGCACTGCGGCCGCCCCGGGTCAGGAGGGGAAGCCGGAGAGGATGACGCCGTTGCACTCCGCGGCGCCTTGACGGACCTTGGCGGCCGCCTGGTAGGCATCGGAGTAGTACCACTCGCGCGCGGCGTCGACGGACTCGAACTCCAGCACGACGGTCTGGGTGCCGTGCCAGGAACCCTCGATCACCTCGGGCTTCTGGTCCACGGCCACGATCTTGGCGCCGCCCATCGCCTTCGAGGCCAGCTTGGCGTACTCGCCCATGCCGGCCGGATCCTTGATGTCCTCGGTGATGACGACGTAGCCCTTAGAAGTTCCAGCTGCCATTACGAATCTCTTTCTCTAGTTGCCGATTTCGCTGATCGCCCGTTCGGGGCAATTCTCTATCGCCTCGCGCGCCGCGCCTTCGAGTCCGGCCGGGACATCCTCCGGATCGGCGACAGCCCAACCATCGTCTGACATCTCGAAGACCTCGGGGCACAGCGTCAGGCACATGCCGTGGCCGGCACAACGGTCCTCGTCGACCTTGACCCGCATCAGCTGTCGAATTCCAGGTGCAGCTCGGTCAGGCCGCGCAGGATGAAGGTCGGGATGTAGTTGTAGCGCCGGTCGCCGTCCGAACCGTGTTGGGCCTCGGAGATCCGGATATCGGTGGTCCGGTCCAGCAGCCGCTCGATACCGACCCGGGTTTCGGCACGCGCCAACGGCGCGCCGGGGCAGCTGTGGATGCCGCGTCCGAAAGCCAGGTGCTGGCGGGCATTCTTGCGCGCCGGGTCGAAGGTGTCGGGATCCTCGAAGCGCCGCGGATCGCGGTTGGCCGCACCGTTGAGCACCATCACCGTGGTTCCGGCATTCAGCTCGGTGTCACCGATGGTCACGGGGCAGCGCGACAGCCGGAAGTCGCCCTTTACCGGGCTTTCGATCCGCAACGCCTCTTCGATGAAGTTCGGAATCAGGCTGCGGTCGGCACGCAGGCGCTGCTGAATCTCCGGCTGTTCACACATGATCTTCAATGCGGTGCTGAGCAGGCGCACCGTGGTCTCCTGCCCGGCCGAGAAGACGTTGGTCGCCACTCGTGCGACATCGCCGACGTCGGGAATGCTGCCGTCGGGGAAGGTGGCCTCGGCCAGCCCGGTGAGGACGTCGTCGCGCGGATTGGCGCGACGATCGGACACGTAGTCGGAGAACTGGCCGTACAGGAACTCCAGCGGGCTGTGGGACAGCGATTCCTTGCCGGTGCTTCCGACACCGCCGCCGGAATTCTGTTTGATGCCGTCGACGAAGGCTTCGCGGTCATCGGCCGGGATACCGAGCAGGTCGGCGATCACCAGCAACGTGAACGGTCCGGCGAAGCCCTTGATGAACTCTCCCCCACCGGGCGCGAGGTAGCTGTCGAGCACCTCGTCGGCCAACTGCCACATGGCGTCCTCGTTCTCCTTGAGGCGCTTGGGGGTGATCAGCCGCATCAACAGCGAGCGATGGTCGGTGTGAGTGGGCGGATCCAGCGTCGGCAGCTGATCGCTGAACGGCAGCTCGTCGCGATGCTTGTCGATGAGCTCGGTGACCTCTTCGGCGCTACGCCCCTCCAGCGGGACCGGGAAACCCGGGAAGGGTCCCGTGACCGAGAGGCAGGACGAGAAGGTCTCCTCGTCGTTGTAGACCTGGACGGCCTCGTCCCAGCCGGTCACCATGGTGACGTTGTAGTGATCCTCACGAGTGACCGGGCACTTGTTCCGCAGGGCCTCGAAGAACGGATACGGATCATCGACCAATCGTTCATCGCGGAAAAAATCGATACCGGTTGGGTCGATCGCCATCTGCTGCTCCCGTTCCAGCCGCACATATGAGAATGCGGCTCTCATCTATGAATAGCAGATTTCCATAGCCCCGGTTAACCGTCAACGCCGGCCCGTACCGAACTGCGGCAAGTGACAAGAATTGGATTCTCGTACGTTTCGCCGTGCGTCGGCCGACCAGGAAGCCGTCGTCACCCGGCTTTTCCGCATCATGAAAGCTAGTTAGACAGACGTCAACTATTCTCAACAGTCCGGCCCACTGTTACAGTGCGAATATGCCCAGAACAGCAGTGGCCGCTACTGCTGACAACAGTCAGCGCCGCGCCTCGTTCCAACGGGCCCGGTCGCACCAGACCAAGCGCGATCTGGTGCAGGCCGCGATGGCGCTCTGGCGTACCAACGGCTACGCCAAGACCACGGTCGCCGACATCTGCCGCGCCGCGGGGGTGTCCCGGGCGCTGTTCTACTTCTATTTCCCCGCCAAAGAGGACATCCTGTTCGAGGTGGGCCTGACCTCCACCCGTCTGGCACAGAAGCGGGTGAAATCGCTGCTCGTCGGCGATTACGACATGATCGCCGTCATCACCGAGGCACTTCGCAGCCTCGAACGGTCGATGGCGCGCAACCCACCCGAGTTGATCGTCGAGACGATCCTGGAGGGCTACCGGCACGAACACCGGATCCTGGCCGGCGATGTCGACCCGGAGGCCCGGGACGCCGACATGTTCGGCGAGTTGTTCGCCCGTGCCCAGGCCAACGGCAAGCTCGGCGCCCACGTCGACGTGACCCACCTGTCTCGGCTGGCCCAGATCCTGGTCAGCGAAGGCGTCCGGCACTGGGCCGGCGGCAGTTTTGGCGACCGCTCGTTCACCGACGTCGTCGCACGCGACATCGGTGCGCTGATCACCGGCTTCAACACCACCACCAACTAGATCGGAGGGCCCACGATGGCGTGGGATTTCGAGACCGACCCCGAATACCAGGAACTGCTCGACTGGGCCGACAACTTCGTGACCGAGCAGGTCGAGCCACTCGACCTGGCCTGGCCGCACCTGCAATTCACCCAGCTGGAGGGCAAGCGCCGGGAAGCGATCGACCCACTGAAGGCCCAGGTGCGCGAAAAGGGCTTGTGGGCCACGCATCTCGGTCCAGATCTCGGTGGGCAAGGCTACGGCCAGCTCAAGCTGGCATTGCTCAACGAGATCCTCGGCCGCTCACAGTGGGCGCCGATCGTGTTCGGCTGCCAGGCCCCCGACACCGGAAATGCCGAGATCATCGCGCACTACGGCACCGAGGAGCAGAAGCAGCAGTACCTGCATCCGCTGCTCGAGGGCGAGCTGTTCTCCTGCTATTCGATGACCGAACCGCACGCAGGCGCCGACCCGACCCTGTTCACCACCAGCGCGGTCCGGGACGGGGACGACTGGGTCATCAATGGCTGGAAGTTCTTCTCCTCCAACGCCGCAACCGCGTCGTTTCTGATCGTCATGGTGGTCACCAATCCTGAGGTCAGCGCCTACCAGGGCATGTCGATGTTCTTGGTGCCGACCGACACACCGGGCGTCAAGATCGTGCGCAATGTCGGCCTCTACGGCGAACCGGACAACGCGGGTTCTCATGCTCTCATCCACTACGACAACGTCCGGGTTCCTGCCCAGGCACTGCTGGGCGGCGAGGGCCAAGCCTTCGTCATCGCCCAGACCCGGTTGGGCGGCGGCCGGATTCACCACGCGATGCGCACCATCGGCCTGGCGCAGAAGGCGCTGGACATGATGTGCGAACGCGCGCTCAGCCGCGAAACCCAGGGCAGTCGCCTGTCCGACAAGCAGTTCGTGCAGGGCTACATCGCGGACTCCTACGCCCAGTTGCTGCAATTCCGGCTGATGGTCCTCTACACAGCGTGGGAGATCGACAAGTACAACGACTACAAGAAGGTTCGCAAGGACATCGCCGCAGTCAAGGTGGCCATGCCCACCGTGTTGCACGACATCGCCTGGCGGGCAATGCAGATCCACGGTGCGCTCGGCGTCACCAACGAGATGCCCTTCCTTGGCATGGTCACCGGTGCCGCGGTGATGGGCCTGGCCGACGGCCCGACCGAAGTGCACAAGACCACCGTCGCCCGGCAGGTGCTGCGCGATTACCAGCCGACCACCGACACCTGGCCCTCCGAGTGGATACCCCGCAAGCGCGAAGCCGCGAAAGCGAAGTACGCGGAATATCTGGAGGCTGAGGTGGGCAATCTGTGAGTGAGATAGACGTTGCGCGCCTTGCCGATTGGATGGACAACGCGGGGCTGCCCGGCAAAGCCGAGCCGCTGGAGGCTCGGTTCCTCTCGGGCGGCACTCAGAACGTCATCTACGAGATCCGCCGTGGTGAGCACACCTGCGTGCTGCGCATGCCGCCACCCGGGGCCCCACCGGACCGCGACAAAGGCATCCTGCGGGAGTGGCGCATCATCGAGGCGCTCGACGGGACAGAGGTCCCGCACACCGCCGCGGTCGGGGTGTGCGGCGATCCTGACGTGCTCGGCCGCCCGTTCTATCTGATGGGCTTCGTCGACGGCTGGTCCCCGATGGATACCCATGGCCGTTGGCCCGAACCCTTCAACTCCGACCTCAGCCTCCGCCCCGGACTCAGTTATCAACTCGCCGAAGGCATTGCGCTGTTGTCAAAGGTGGATTGGCAGGCCAAGGGCCTGAGTGATCTCGGCCGGCCCGACGGCTTCCACGAACGTCAGGTCGACCGCTGGATCGGCTTTCTCGACCGAATCAAGAACCGTGAGCTGGCGGGGCTTGAGGTGGCCACCGCCTGGCTGCGGGCCCACAAGCCGCTCGATTTCGTCCCCGGGCTGATGCACGGCGACTATCAGTTCGCCAATGTCATGTACCGCCACGGCGCCCCGGCCACGATGGCCGCGATCGTGGACTGGGAAATGGGCACCGTCGGCGATCCGAAGCTCGACCTGGGCTGGATGGTGCAGTCGTGGCCGGCCGACGTGAACAACCCGGAGCCGTCCGAGATGGGCTATGTCGACATGCGTGGAATGCCGTCGCGCGACGACGTGGTGGCCCACTATGCGGAGGTATCGGGACGCCAGGTTGATGACTTGGATTACTACCTGGTGCTTGCCAAGTGGAAACTGGCGATCGTGCTGGAGCAGGGTTTCCAGCGGGCCGGAGACGACGAGAAGCTGTTGGCCTTCGGGCCGGTGGTGACCGACCTGATGGCCTCGGCCGCCGAACTCGCCGAGTCCAGCGACTACCGGTGAAGGCCGCGGTATGCCCGGAGTACGGGCCACCGGAAGTGGTCGTCATCGAGGAACTTCCCACTCCCCCGATCACCGGCGGCCAGGTGCGGGTGCAGGTCGGCGCGGCCGCGGTTAACTTCCCAGACGTGCTGCTGGTTGCCGATCGATACCAGATTCACGTACCGGTGCCATTCGTACCGGGAAGCGAGTTCGCCGGCGTCATCACCGAAGTCGCGGAGAACACCGACGATTTCGCCGTTGGTGACCGGGTGACCGGCACCGGTTTGTTCGGGGCGTTCGCCGAGCAGGTATGCGTCCCGACGGCCGGACTGGCCCGGATCCCCACCGGTGTCGACGATCAGACCGCGGCCGCCTTCGGCGTCGCCCACCGCACCGCGTATCACACGCTGCGATCGGTGGCCCGGATCCAACCCGGCGACGACGTGATCGTACTGGGCGCCGGCGGCGGCGTGGGTCTGGCGGCGGTGCAGCTCGCGACGGCGTTGGGCGCGCGGGTGACCGCGGTGGCGTCCTCAGAGGAAAAGCTCTCCACCGCAGCACAATACGGTGCTGTCGCCCTCGTCAACCACGCCCAGGGCGATCTGCGGGCCGCCCTGCGAGAAGCGCTGCCCAACGGGGCGCATTCGGTCCTCGACCCGGTTGGTGGGGACCTGTCCGAGCCGGCCTTGCGGTCGCTGCGCCGTGGCGGCCGGTTCGTGACCATCGGCTATGCCTCGGGCGTCATCCCCCGCATCCCGCTGAACCTGGTCCTGGTCAAGGGGATTCAAGTGCTCGGATTTCAGTTCCAGGACATCGCCCCGGACGAGTTCACGCGTAACGAGGCCGAACTGCGGGACCTGTTGGCCACCGGCGCCGTGCGGCCCCACATCGGCGCGGTCTACCCGCTGGCCGACGCGCCCGCCGCACTTCGGACGGTGGCCGACGGACGGGCGGTCGGCAAGGTGGTCATCGCGGTTGGTTACGCGGAATCCGACGCAAGATCCTTGGGCGGGTAGAAGTACTCCCGCCAGGCCGTGATCTTGCCGTCTTTCACCTCGTAGGCGCCCATCACCGGCCAGCTCATCTGCTTTCCGTCCACGAGCCAATGATCGCTGCGCTCCATCAGCACGACGTCCCCGTCGACTGCGAGATACCGGATTTCGAGATCGACGCACGTGCCCCCGGCGAAGAACACCTTCATCATCTCGTGGATCGCCTCGCGTCCGGCCAGTTTCGGCCACTCGGGGCCGATGTCGAAGGTGGCGTCTTCGGCGAAGTGGCTCATGATTTCGTCGACGTCGTTGTTCCCCCATGCGGCGATCTCGGCACGCACGATCTCCTCAGCGGTCATCGTCTTCCCGTCGGCATGTTGTGACAGCATATTGACACCTTTCTTCGAAATTGTAACGAGGTTCTGGTTCACGACACCACCATGGGCAGTTGTTCCCAGCCGCGCACGGTGGAGGTGGGCGACAGGTTCGCGGCCTCGAGATCGACGTCCCATTCCGGGAACCGGGTCAGCATCTCCTCGAGCGCGATACGCCCCTCGAGCCGGGTCAGTGCCGCACCCAGGCAGAAATGCGCACCCATCCCGAAGGTGAGCGGCGAGGAAACCTTGCGGTGGATGTCGAAGCGGTCAGGGTCGGCATAGACGCGGTCATCACGATTCGCCGCCCCGGCCACGAAAAGGATTGCGCTGCCTGCTGGAACGGTCCGGCCGTGAAATTCTGCGTCGCTCGCGACATATCGGCCGATGTGCGGCGCGGGCGTCTCGTAGCGCAGGATCTCTTCGATGGCGTTGGGGATCAACGAATGGTCCTCGACCAGCTCCCGGCGCTGATCGGGATGTGCGGCAAGCACCTTGGCCGTCCAGCCGATCAATCGCGTGGTGGTTTCGTTGCCCGCACCGGCGACAACCTGGACATAGGCGAGAATCTCGTCTCGGGTCAGGCGCCGCTGGGTACCGGTCTCGTCCACGAACTCAAGGTGCAGCAGTTCGCTCATGATGTCGTCGGACGGATTGTCCACCCGCCAATCGAGGTATTCGGCGAACACCCCGCCGCGAACGAGAGTGTCCTGCTTGAACTTCATGGCCTTGCCGGGCGCGACCCGTAAATTCGCGTCGCTGCGGTCACGGATCTGCTCTTGATCCTGCTCGGGGATGCCGAGCAGCATGCCGATGACCCGCATCGGCATCTTGGCGGCGAACTCGGCGATGAGGTCGAACCGATTCGACCCCACCAGCGGGTCGAGACAGGCCGCTGAGAAAGCCCGGATCTTCGGCTCAAGGGATGCCACGGTCTTCGGCGTGAACATCTTCGAGACCAACTTGCGGTGGATGGTATGCGTGGGCGCGTCCTCGTAGATGACCAGACCGGGTGGCATCTCGATCCCCGACTTGATCAACTCGAGAATGTTGCCGCGGCCCGACTTGAACGTGTTGCGGTCCGACAGCCCCTTCGCCACATCCGCGTGGCGGCTCACCGCGTAGAAGTCGTGCCGCTCGTTGTGGTACAGCGGCGCCTCGTCCCGCAGCCTGCGGAACGTCGGGTACGGGTCCCGGTTGATCTCCAGGTCATACGGGTCGTAATACACGTCTCCGGCGGGCACTGACTGCTCAGTGGACACTTGGCTGGACACTTGGCCGTTCCCTTCGGTGGGTCTGCAGGATTTGACGCGGTTCACGCCCCCATACCGCCGTCGACCGCGATCGCCTGACCGGTGAGGTAGCCCGGGGCGTCATCACACAGCCACACGGCGATGTCGGCGATCTCCCCGGCCTCGGCCAGGCGGCCGACAGGGGTTGCGGTGAGCAGGTTTTCGATCACTTCGGGCGACATCGACGCCCGGAACATCGGGGTGTCGACCGTGCCGGGGCAGATGGCGTTGATGCGCAGGCCCTGGCTCGCGTACTCCCGCGCGGCCACCTTGGTCAACCCGACGACACCGTGTTTGGCCGCGGTGTAGGCCGATACGGTCGGCGCGGCCCGCAGCCCGGCCACCGAGGCACAGTTGACGATGGCACCGCCGCCCGTCTCGATGATCGCGGGAATCTGATAGCGCATGCACGACCACGTTCCGGTCAGGTCGACGGCGATCACCCGGTTCCAGTTCTCCATGGTGGCTTCGGCGGTCGGCTTCCCGTGTTCGCCGTCGATGCCCGCGGAGTTGAACGCCGCATCGAGGCGACCGTACGTCGCGACGGTTCGGGCCACCGCGTCGGCGACGACCGCGTCGTCGGTCACATCACATGGGATGAACGTCGCTGTACCCCAATGGTTCAGCTCCGCCTCAACCTTGGCGCCGGCCTCTTCGTCGACATCTCCGAGAGCCACCGCGTAGCCACGGCGGGCGAACGCCTCCGCCGCGGCCCGTCCGATCCCGGAACCCGCACCGGTTACGAAAGCGACCTTCTGATCTCTCACTGTGGACACAGTTCCTCGTTTCTGGAGTGCACGCGTTCGCTCATCCGGTCGATCACCACCGCGCCGTCGCGGATGACGGCGCGCAGGGCTTCGGCGGGACGGGCGAGCAACGAGAGGTCGGCGACGGGATCGCCGTCGACGATGATCAGGTCCGCCAGGGCGCCGGACTCGATCACTCCCACCCGCGCCGGCGAATCCACCAGCAGCTGACCGGCGTTGAGGGTGCCCCAGCTGAGCACAACTTCCGGCGAAAGGCCGTCGATCTGGCCGTAGTACGCGAACTCGCGACCGTAGTTTCCGACCTGATGGTCCAGCGGATCGTCGTCCATCATGTCGCGGAAGACCCCGCTGTAATCGTCACCGATCAGGATGCGCACGCCGGCCTCCTGGGCCGCCGGCAGCATGGCGCGGACGTGGTCGTACTGCTCCCGGCGCACACCGAGGTTCTCGCCGAGGCCGAGCTCGAGCACACTGCGGAGAAAGATGAGGCTCGGCACCCAGAAGGTTCCTGCCTCCACCATGGCAGCGATGACTTCCGCATCGACCTCGTCGCCGTGATCGACGACATCGAGGCCGAGTTCGATGCACTCCATGATCATCGCCTTGTCGGCGACGTGCGCACGGACCTTGGCGCCGCGTTCGTGGGCGGTGTCGATGATCGCGGCGATCTCGTCACGCGACATGTTGCGGGTGGTCCGATTCGGCTGGCCGTGGCCGGCACTGGCGAAGATCTTGATGGTTTCGGCACCGCGGTTGATCTCTTGGCGCACCAGCCTGCGCAGGGCATCGGGACCGTCGGCGCAGACATCGGTTCCCGGTGTCTGGTAGGCCTTCCACCATCGGCCGCCGTTGTTCATGTCACCCGTGGTACCGAGATGGTGTCCGCACGCGCGGATCCGTGGCCCCGGGATGATGTCCTCGTCGATGGCCATCTTGAGTTGCGCGTCGATGTCGTTGGAGCAGGAGGCGCCCGAGTATCCGGTGAACCCGCTCTCCAACAGCACCCGGCAGGTGCGGATCCCGATCGCCATCAGAACCCCCGGCGGGCGTTCCTTGCCGAGCCGGTCGCTGTCGGCGATGTCGAACTTGTAGAAGTCCGGGTGCAGATGGCTGCTGATCAGGCCCGGCATCAGGGTCATGCCCGCAGCGTCGATCACATCGTCGGCCGTGGCGGGCGGGGCGTCGATCGCGGCGATGGTGTTGCCGTCGAGCGTGACACTACGCAGGCCGGAAAGCATTGTGCGGCCGTCGAAGACCTTGGCATTGGTGATCACCAACATGTCTGGATCTCCTAGCGCGCGGCCCGGCCCCGCCGGCTCAGGCGCCAGTCCGGGGGAAACTGACTGTCGTTGTCCTTGACCGTGTCGGTCAGGTTCTCCAGCGTCTCCGAATCCAGTTCCATGCCCCGGGTGTCGGGGTCGGGCCGGAGCTGATCGAGGGTGGACTCCAACAGGCCGGCGACGATACTGCCCATGTATTCACCCTGATGCTGCTTGTAGATCTCGAAGAAGGTCTTCTGGGCGAACACCGTGTCGGTGGGACGACTGCGAGAACAGGCCAGCGCGTACTTGTCGGTCATCGCCTCGAGCTCGTCGAAGGGCACCACGGCGTTGATGAAGTTGCACTCGTACATCTCCTTGGCGGTGAACGGCCGGCCGGTGAACACCATCTCCATGAACTTGCGCGCGCCCATCGTGTTGCACCACTGCCATTGCCGCGCAGCGAATCCCGCGTAGCGCCAGGCGGCATGACCGAACAGTGAATCTTCGGACGCGACCACGATGTCGGCGTCGGCAGCCTGGTAGAAGTGCCAGCCGTAGCAGTACCCACGCACCTCCAGGATGCTGATCTTCTTGAAGTCCTGAAGGCTGCGCATGCCGGCGCTCGGATCGGTGTAGAACTGCACCGTCGACGCCCGGCGGCGGTAGGTCCCCACCGGCGGATAGACCACGTCCGCATCCTCGGGAACCCGAACCGCATGGTTCATGCTGCCGTCACCACGGCCGGCCATGGTGTCCAACAGTTCGGTGAGATCGGCGCCGCTACCCAGGTTGGGTCCGTTCGCTCGGATCACCAGCACCTTCACCTCGTCATCGATGCTGGCGTTGTGGACGAGGTCCGCGTAGCGGTGCTGGGCATCGATCGTCATCGCGTTGAGTTCGTCGGCACGGTCGAGGGTGATCGTGGCGATCTTGGTTTCCGGGTTCTTCTCGTACAGCACAATCTCTTCCGCCGGAGGCCGCTGCTTGGGCTGTGCTTGCTCTACCTGCTCTGACATGTGCCGCGTCTCCTTGTCGGTGTTCACCCGCCGGCCGCAGTCACGTGATGGGTACGTGCCTGCGCCGCGAGGTGGGCTGTGATGAGTTCGGTCAGTTCGGAGAGCCGCACTTTTCCGGTCGGCGTTCTGGGGACGTCGTCGTGGGTGATGAAGACGATCCGGCGCGGGATCTTGAAGCTGGACAGTGTTTCGCGCAATGCGGCACGCAGGCTCGCCTCATCGGGTTCGCTGCCGGCGGCGGGAACGACTGCAGCGGCCACGATTTCGCCGAGTTCCGGATCGGGCAGACCGGCGACGAGAGACAACTCCACCTCGGACAGTGAGTTCAGCGCCGCCTCGACCTCGAGGCGAGACACGTTGGCGGAGTTGGTCTTGATCATGTCGCTGATCCGGCCGACGAAGAAGGCGTAACCGTCGACATCGATCCGGACGAGGTCTCTGGTCGGGAAGAAACCGTCTGCGGTGAACACCTCGTGCCGCGGCACCTTGTAGAAACCCGTCATCAGTGCGCCACCGCGCAGTTGCAGTTCGCCGACCTCGCCGGGCGCCACCTCGACGCCGGTGTGCGGGTCGACCACCCGCCGTTCGATGCCGTTGACCGCACGGCCGGCGGCACCGGCCTTCGACTCGGGCAGGCGCCTGTTCACCGGCTCCGCGCTGTGCGGCGCGAAGCTCTCCGACATCCCGAGCATCCGGGTCTGCAGGTGGCGCGGGATGGGGTCGCCGTTCTCGTCCCACGTCGGCCCGGTGGTGATCTTGACGGCGTCGAGATCGATACCACGAACTCGTGCGGCCGCCTGGAGTTTGGCCAGCATGTGCCAGACCACGATGTTGGTGACCTGATGGCGTTCGATGGTATCGAGCACGACATCGATGTCCGGACTGGTGGAATACACCAATGTGCTTCCGGTACTGAGCACTTGCAGTGCCGCCGAGATGCCACCCATCCAGAAGGCAGGCAGTAGGCACAAGGTCCGATCGGTGGGTTGGACGTCGAAATACGTGGCCAGGACCGGGGGCTGGCGGGCGACTGCCCACTGGCCGTGGACCACGGCCTTGGGTGTGGCAGTGCTGCCCGACGTATAGACGACGAATGCCTCGTCGCCTGGGGCCACCTCGGACTCGACGGCTGCCAGCAGTGCGGCGTCCGGCGCGTCGGGCGTGTCGGCGCGCGCCTGCAGATCGTCAATCGAACGGGCCCAGGGCAGTCCGGCAGCATCGTCGAGCCACACCGACCTCAGATACGGCGCGGCGGGCAGGCGAAGGACCTCCGGCCTCGCGTCTCCGAGCCCGGGCAGGGCTGCTTCGAGGTTGCGTCCGTAGTCACGGGTCAGGAACCGGCGCACGCCGATCAGGATCTGCGCATCGCTGTTCCGAATGATGTGGGCAAGCTCGTTGGGTGTGGTCAACGTGCTGATCGGGGTGACGAGTGCACCGATGCGCAACGCCGCGTAGAACGCAGTGATCAGCAGTGCACTGTCGGGCGCCAGCAGCGCGATCCGGGTGCCTTTCGCGGCGCCGATCGCCAACAGAGCGCGTGCCATTCGCGCCGAACGCTGTTCGAGTTCCCGGTAGGTGAGCGTCTGGCCGGCGAAGATCAGCGCGTCTTGGTCCGCGCGAGCGGCGACCACCTCGGCGAACAGTTGCGGGAACGTCGAAGCCGGTTGCTTGCCGTCAACGTCGTCTGTGTCGTCCATGAGCCGCGTCCGCTTCAGAACCTGGTGATGGGATCGGCGCCGTCCCAGGACTGCGCGGCGGCACGCATCGCGGCGAATCCGGCCTCGCGGGCCGGGCTCGGCTCGAGTAGTTCGACCATGAAACCGAGCGTGGGTGTGGTGTCGACCCAACACGTGCGGCTGTTGCCGATCTGACCCTCGAACGCGAGCTCTGCTCCCGCCTCGATGTACGTGTCACGTTCGGATTCATAGTCGGTGCAGACCAATGCCATGTGGTGCAGCCCGGACTGTCCGGCCTCGAAAACGTCGCGGAACACGCCCGGTTCGTCGTTGTCCTGGCAGACGAGCTCGATCTGAAGGTCTCCCGCGTAGGCGATGGCGGCGGTCACCGCGGGAAACTCGGCGGGCACGCCACGGTGGCGTCCCCCGACGCACCCCACGCCGTCGAACCAGAAGAACGGGCCCACTCCCGCACTACGGGACCAGGATTCGATGGCGAGGCGAAGGTCCGGAACCACCCAGCACACCTGCATGAAGTTCCGGTTGGGAAAGGGGGAAACGGTGCTCAACAACGTGCCCTTCAGCCGATCAGCGGGAATCGCTCGTCGTTCAACGCGGTCCACTGCGCCATGTCCGTGGTGTCGAAGTTGGGGCACGGCGACCCGTTCCAGCAGACATCTTCGGGCTGGACGATCAACAGATATCCCCATCGCGGACGGTCCATCGCGTTCGCGCCGGCGCCGTGGATGGTCAGGTGGGTGTGCACGGTGATGTCGCCCAGCTCGTAGTTCATCTGCTCACTCATGTCGAGTTCGCGTAGCTCCGGGAACACCTCAAGGGCGTCCGCGCCGCCATAGGTGGTGTAGTCGCCGAGCACACCGAGGCGGTGTGAACCACTGACGAACGACATGGTTCCGGCTTCGGGCCCATAAGGTTCCAACGGAATCCAGAACGTCATACCGCCGGTCCGGTCCACCGCAAAGGTAATGTAGTCCTGATGGAACGCCGTCGCTCCGTTACCGCCATGCCGGGAAGACTTCGTGGAAGGCAGCTTCGGCACGAAGAAGTCGTTGTAGTACCTGACTCCGACAGCCGAGCCGGTGTTGGTGCGCCGGCCCAACAGCAGAGTTGCGCTCTTGCCGATCTCTTCGATCAGGGGTCGCAGCACCGGGTTGCCCAGACCACCGCTGCGCTCGGCGTTGAAGTAGGCCAGCACACCTTGGGCCTCCCCGTCCGTGGCCGGCGCCATACCCGCTTTCAACGGGTTGCTGTCCGCATCCTCCCCCATTTTCTCGCGGGCGAGCTCGAGCATCCTGGCAAGCACATCGGGATCCACGAAGCGCTTGAGCTTCACCCAGCCGTGCTCATTGAGATGCGCGACCTCCTCGGGCGTGACCAGGCGGCACGGCGCCTTGAGGCCAGTGGTGTCGTCCATGTTTGGGAATCCTCCTCCGACAGGGGAATTGGCGTTGGGTCCGGACCGGTATCGATCAGACGAAGATTCCCGGCCCGGTCCGGAATGCGTAGAGGCCGACCACGGCGTCTTCGGGGAGCGTGTACGGCGTCGCAACCTGGTCGACCGTGGGACCGATCCGGTCGGCGACCTTCGTCAACTTCTCGCGATCCAATCCGTACAGATCGATGGCCGTCTCGCCCAGGAACTTTCGCGTGTGAGCGGGATCTACATCGGAGAAGGTGAAGCGCATGGCCTCCCGGGTGTCCGGGAAGGTCCCCTCGGCATGCGGATAATCGTCGCCCCACATGACGTTGTCGACGAGATCATGCTCCACGGCCAGTTTGGCTTCGCCATTGGACATGAAACTCGCACCGATGTAACAGTTCCGGCGGAAGTACTCCGACGGCGGCTTGGGCAGCTTGGCCCGGATCGCGGCGCCGGTCGGGCCGTGGTAGAGCCCATCCATGTTCGCCATGGCCTCCGGCGCCCAATCCACCCACTGCTCGGTGAGCACCAGTTTGAGATTCGGGTAGCGCTCGAACACGCCACTGAAGATCATCACCCACAGCCCCCGGCGGGTCCGGAACGGCGTCTCCATCATGTACATCATCTGCGCGCCCTGACCCTCGTACGGGTAGTGCTCACCGCCGCCGCCGTGCGTGTTCACCGACATTCCGGTCTCGTTGCAGGCAGCCCAGATGGGTTCCCACGCAGGATCATTGAGCATCGGGAAATCGCCACGGGGTGCGGGCAGATTGATGCCCTTCAGGCCCGCCCCGGCCGCCCACTCGATTTCCTCCGGGCACGCGCTCAGATCGGAGATCGGTATATGCGCGATGCCGGCGTGCCGTTCCGGGGCCAATGACACGAAGTCCGCCAACCACCGGTTGTAGATGCGCACCCCGACGCGCTCGAGATCGTTGTAGGCGGAGTCCCCCCAGCTGATGAGCCCGGTGGTCGAGAACGGGATCGATTGGCCGTTGAGGCCACCGTGGAAGATGACATCCGCGGCCACACCTTGTTCATCCATGTCGGCGATCCGCGCGTCATGGTCCTGCAGCCCGGGCGCCAGGCTGTGCTCATAGCTGCGTTGCAGGAATCGCGCGCCGACCTGGTCGGCATTGCGGATACCGGCCTGCTTCCCGAACCGCTCAGCCTGGGCCTCGTCGAGCTTCTCCGCACCAGCCTTACCCTGGGCGGTCGGCGCCTTCTCGGCTTGCGCCTTACCCCGTTCAGCCTGGGACTTCCCCAGCGACCAGCTCTGCTTCCCACCGGAATTCGCCTCCGACGACCGCCACGACAAGAGGCCCTGGCTCTCCATCTCGGCCACGAAGCGGTCGAAGTCATCGAGGTGCTTCGCGTCGCAGTACGGGCGCAGCTGGTCTTTGACCGACGGGCCGACATGGCTGTCGATCGACACCGTGACGTAGGGCCGGTCGTCGGAACTGGTGTCGACGAAACCGGGCTGATCTTGCGACATGTCTTCCCCTTGGTCATCGCACAGGTGGGCAGATGTGAGCCGTCGCGGAGCCAGAGTGCCCCGCGCTTCGGGCGGTTCGTTGGGGAGATGTTAAGCACCATCGTGCGGAATTTGCAACGGTGTTGTGTTTTTGCACCAGCGTGGCAAGGTAATGAACAAACCGGCACGTCCGAGTATTGACCAGGGCGTTCAGCTCGCGTTGCGCCATCGTGCAGTGGAATGCGTTGCGCACCAGACTGATCTGGGCGTCAATCCGCCCGATTCCTTGACCCCGCGACCGCTCGTCTGCTAGGCAGGTGCTCAGCACTTTCAATCCGTTCAGGAGATCACCCGTGCCCACATCACGCCAACATCAGCAAACTCTCGTCGCGGCGAAGCAGTCATGACCGCACCGGCCGCGGCCGATCTGTACTACGACCCGTACAGCGTCGACCTCAACATGAACCCCTACTCGGTGTTCGCCCGGATGAGGGAAGAAGCCCCGCTGTACTACAACGAGCAGCACGACTTCTACGCGCTGAGCCGCTACGACGACGTCAACAAGGCGGTGATCGACCACGAGACGTTCATCTCCGGCCGCGGAGCCGTGCTGGAGATCATCAAATCCGGGATGGAGATTCCCCCGGGGACATTGATTTTCGAGGATCCGCCGATCCACAACATCCACCGCAACCTGCTGTCGCGGATGTTCACGCCGCGCAAGGTACTGGCGCTGGAACCGCAGATCCGCGAGTTCACCGCACGCTGCCTTGATCCGCTCGTCGGGGGGAACCGCTTCGACTTCGTCAACGATCTCGGCGAGCAGATGCCCATGCGAGTCATCGGCATGTTGTTGGGCATCCCCGAGGAACGGCAGCGACAGATCACCGACCACGGTGAGGAGATCCTGCAGGGCCAGACGGTCGACGCGCTGGCGACCGGTGAGGTGTTCGCCGAGTTCATCGACTGGCGCGCTGAACATCCCTCCGACGACATCATGACCGACCTACTCAACGCCGAGTTCGAAGACGAGACCGGCACGGTGCGCAAGCTGCGCCGCGACGAGTTGCTGCTCTACCTGACCGTCATCGCCACCGCCGGTTCCGAGACCACCACCCGACTGATCGGCTGGGCCGGCAAGACACTGGCCGAATACCCGGATCAGCGGCGCGACCTGGTGGAGAATCCGGGGCTGATCCCCCAGGCGATCGAGGAGATCCTGCGGTGGGAGCCACCGGCTCTGCAGATCGCCCGCTATGTCACCCGCGACGTGGAGTACTACGGCCGTACCGTGCCCGAGGGTTCGGCGATGCTGATGCTCGTCGGCGCGGCCAACCGCGACCATCGCCGGTTCGCGCCCGACGGCGATGTGTTCGACATCCACCGGGAACAGCACGCGCACATGACCTTTGGCGCGGGAACGCACTTCTGCATGGGCAATGCGCTGGCCCGGCTCGAAGGCCGCATCGCGTTGGAGGAGATCCTCAAGCGCTTCCCCGAGTGGGAGGTCGACTGGGACAACGCGGTGCCGTCGGAAACCGCAGCGGTCCGAGGCTGGGCCGCGATGCCGACCCTCATTTCCGGGTAGGGAAGCCCAGATGCATCGCATCCTTCTGAACACACTCATCATCGACGCTCCGTCAGAAGCCCAAGACGCAACCGCCGAATTCTGGGCCGGAGCTCTCGACGCTGAGCAATACCGTCCACGGCAGGCCCCCGACTACTGCATCCTCCAGGGTGCGTCGGAGGATTTCCGCGTCGTGGTCCAGAATGTGCACTCCGGCCAAGCGGGAGTGCATCTCGACATCCACACCGATGATCTGGATGCCGAGGTGCAACGCCTCAAAGGTCTGGGCGCCGAGGTGATCGACGATTCGTTCGTCGACCATCCCGGGAAGTGGGTGGTCATGGCCGATCCCGCAGGCAAGGAATTCTGCGTGGTGTACGCGCTGAATCCGCTGCGACCGCAGGCAGACCGCGACGCGTTCGAGCGAAGGGCAAAACCGGTCGGTTGACGCACCCGGCTCAGGGCGCAGAATTTCGACTCTGGGGCACCGCAAGCCCACTGGATCGTCGGCCGGCGAAGAACTCACGGCTGAATTCTCGTTGGCCCGTAACGCTCCAGTTGTCATGGTCTTCGCCGAACGCGGTGATCCCGTCCCACGTCCATTCGGTGAGACAGTTCCATGTCCACAGGTTCGGATTGATGGCAAAACCCAGACGGTTGAGAGCCTTTCCCGACGCCTCGACGTTGCGCCCGTGCTCATCGACCGCGGTGATGACGACGCTGGTGGGCGCACCCGAGACGTGGTCGCGGTCGACCACCTCGCGCCGGCCGCTGATCAGTTTGCCCCAAGCACCATCGCGCAGCAGGTAGCCGTGGATGACCTGCGCGGTGCCGTCGCCGAAGTCCATGGTGATGGCGTGGAAACCGGCGTCCTCCGAAGCCGTGGCATAGCTGTAGCCGCCGCGCTTGCTCGGCGTGGCGTGTATACCCACGCCGTGCTGGCTGCGAGGTCCCCACGACCGGTCGCGGAATCCATACGCGTCCACGGGGATTCGCTCGCCCCGCAGCACGATCTCTCCCTGGAAGCGGCCCGGCTGGTCCAGGTGGCTCTCACCGAGCAGATGCGGCCGACTCGTGCCGGTGAAGGTGAGGTCGACGTGGATCTCGTCTCCACCGTCGGGATCGTCGTAGCCGATGTGGTAGCGGGAGCCCGGCTCCAGCACCGCGTAGCACGATCCGTTGGCCACGTTCAGGTTGGACAGCGGTTCTGACGGCATCGGAAGGTGCCAGAAGTTCTTCGCGTACAGGCAGTTCCAGATCTGGTCGCCGGTATCGTCCCAGAAGTATGCCCCGGCCGACATCACGCCGAGCGTGGGCTTGAAGAACGGGTAGAGCTGCCCGGACAGTCTGCGCTCCGGCACGGTGAAGGTAAACCAGCAGGTTTCGCTCCACTCAGGGTCGGCGGGGTCCGTCGGCGGATGGAACTCGTCGTCGGTCGCCGCGTACGGTCCAGTTGTCATGCCGGTGCCTGTGAGTGTTCGTCGAGTATTGCTGCGATGAGTTCTGTCGCCGGGTTGTCCCGCCAGATCGTGTGGTCGGACGGCACAGCACCGGATTGCTCCCAGCGGTTCATCACAGAAACCACCGTCGATGCGAAACGATAGGCCGCGAACAGCTCGTACCAGTGCAACTCTCGCACCGAAGTACCGGCGCTGCGCTCGTAGTGAGCCACCTGCTCGGCGCGGGTCGGCTCTCCGTCCAGGCGCGCCACATCGGAGCCTTCGTGCATCCACCGGTCGGCCATCAACCACCAGCCCAGGTCCAGCTCGCGCTCCCCCACCGCGACACCTTCGAAGTCGGTGAGGCACAACGGTGTACCCGCAGTGCGGTCCCAGATGATGTTGCCGGGTCTGGCGTCACCCCAGAGCAGTACGACGTCGTCGGAGGCCGACGGCATAGTCGAATGCAACACCTCGGACGTCCGGTCGAAGACGTCGGCGCGCCGCCCTCGCAGGCCCTGCCGCAACTGCGCCTCCCACAGGTGCAGCTGCCGCTGCGCCCCCGGCGGGCTGGATCCGTCATCGAGCATCGACAGCCCCGACTCCCGCCATGGCGCGGTGTGCAACCGGGCCAGTGCGTCGAGGCCGGACTGGATCACGGTGCGGCGAAACTCCGGTGCGGCCACGGCATAGAAACCCTCCGTTGTGCACGGTGGAACCTCGACCGGCACGGCGCCGTCGATGAAGTCCATCACCAGAAATGGCACACCCAAAATGCTTGGGTCGGGCTCGAATTCAACCCCGGTGGCCACCGGCAGCACATCCGCAAGCGCCCGCATGACCGTCGACTGCAGGGCGACGCCGGTGCCGATGCCAGGTGCCTGCTCGGGATACGGTGAGTCCTCGGCACTTTCGCGCCGCAGGACATGCTTGCTGGTGCGGCCTCCGACGGTGGCGGAGAAGACGACATTGTCGGCGGAGAATCCGCTACCGGGCCGGTCGTGCACGGTCACCGTGAGCGGGCCGCCGAGCCGTGACTCCAGCCAGGCTTCCAGTCGAAGCACCAGTTGCTCGTCGTTCATCTGCCATCCCGTCCGGCAAGGCGGCCGAGAACAACCCGGCGCCGACCTGTCTCCAGTGACACGCAACGCCAGGGTATACAAATTTTGCAATGTGTCTACAGATGATCTGCACATCAGGTTTGATGACCCGACAGGTGTTGTCTCGACACGAGGGAAGGACGACTGTGAAACCACTGTCCGGGTCTCGGATCCTGGTGGTCGGCGCATCCTCCGGCATCGGACGCCAGGTCGGTTTGCAGGCGGCCACCGCCGGTGCCACCGTGGCATTCGCGGCCCGCCGGGTCGAACAGCTGACGCAGGCGGTGGCCAACGCACCGGGGGATGGTCACCTCGCCATCGAATGCGACGTGAGGGACGAAGCCCAATGCGTCCGCGCCGTCGACGCGGTCGTCACGGCGTGGGGCGGGCTGGACCACCTCGTGTACGCCACCGCGATCGATGTCCTCACGAGGCTCGTCGATGCTTCGAATGACGCCTGGACCAACACTTTCGGCACCAACGTGTATGGCGCAGCGGCGATGACCCGTGCGGCGCTGCCGCATCTGTTGGCATCCAAAGGGCGGGCGATCTACCTCAGCGCCTCTTCGGTGCCGCGCCCGCTGCCGGGCATGGGCGTGTACGCCGCCAGCAAGGCCGCACTGGAGACGATGGTCACCGCCTGGCAGCACGAACACCCGGATCTGGCCTTCACGACGGTGCGGATCGGGTCGGTGTTGGGCACCGGCGTCACCGACAGCTGGAGCCACGAACTGCTCGCCGAGCTGGCGCAGGAGTGGACCACCGGCGGGTACTTACCGTCGAACGGACCCGGCGGAGCGATGACGGTCGAGCAGGCAGCGGCGTCCGTTCTGGCGGTGCTGACAAGCCCGGCCTGGCTGCGGGAGGTCACGGCGGTGTCGGACCCTGGGCGGGACAACTACCAGTTCGACCAAGCCTGATCCCACCGACACACAGGCTGGTATCGGCCCGCCCCGGCAACGGCCTCACACCGCCGAAATGCTCTCGCTGGGGTCAGACGGTCATCTCGAGGATCTTGTCCCCCTGGGCGTTGCCCTCGAAGTAGCCCAGACCGTAGTCGCCGCGGATCGTGGTGCGGTGCATGATGCGCGGCTCGTCTGGGTCGTGGCCACTGACGGCGTGCAGCATCCGCAGGTTGTCCCAGATCACCATGTCGGTGGCACGCCATTTGTGGAAGTACGGGGCGATGTCGGCGAGCATCTCCTTGCATACCGATTCGAGCAGCGCGTCGCCCTCGGGCGTCTCGTCGCCTTCGATGCCCTCGGCCATCCACGGCGAGATGTGCAGCACCTTTTCTCCGGTAGCGCGCGTCCACACCGCGGGATGGACGGCACGGGGAAGCTGCTTGCCGTAGTCGATCGTCCGCTGCAGGGCGGCGTGCGGCTGGATCTCACGGAATCCGTCGGCCAGGCCGAACCGCATCTCTGCGAATCGCAGATTCAGCGTGTACACGATATTGCGTTCTTCAATCTGGCGACGCAGCGCCGGCGACAGCCTCTTGTAGAGGCCGATACCGTCGGCGAATCCGGTCTCGCCACCCTCACTGACACCGGTCACGCAGCGCAGCACCCCGGCCAGGTTCAGTTCATTGTTGTAGCAGTGATCGAAATGCCAAGGCAGCCAAGAGGTCACCTCCTTGCCGTCGATCTCGACGATATTGCCCTCACGCGGCTTCTGGCCGATTTCGATGACACCCGGGTACAAGGCCCCCCCGGCTCGCGGCACCGTCGGAACCGGATGGTCCTTCAACGGGCCGAACACCTTGCTGATCTCCACCTGCAACCGTGCGTCGGGTTCGACCTCCTCGAACAGGATCATCCCCCGCTCCTGGAAGACCTGTCGCAGCCGCTCGCGCACCTGGAAGTCTTCGAGGACCGCGAGCGTGACGCCGGCGACCCTGGCACCGAACGACAGATCATCCCGAAGTGGTTGGACCTGAATGGATGACATGACTCATTCCTCCCGCATCGGCGCTCGACCGAATTACTGCGTATCATTATTTGATATAGTGGATCACTATTCAACATTAGTGAGGTGTGCCAATGGCCGTCAAGGGCAGTTCGACCGCTGCGCGTGTGCTGACCGTGTTCGAGGCGGTGGCAACCCATGAACCGGTCGGCGTCGCCGACCTCTCCCGAATGCTGCAGATCGACAAGAGTGCGGTGCAGCGTGCGCTGGTGACGCTGGCGGAGCAGGGCTGGATCCAGGCGCACGGAGAGCACCTCACCCGATGGGAAACCACCCCGCGGATTCTCAGCATCGCCCACAGCTCACGCGCGAAGGCCGACCTGCGCCAGACGATTCAGCTGGCGCTTGAACAGTTGGCTGCGCAAACCGGCGAAACTGCGATGTTCAACGAGCCGGACGGCCCGCGGCTGGTGGTGTCTCAGGTGGCGGAGAGTCGGCAGCCACTGCGGATGGCGCCGCGCATCGGTGCCAATGTCCCGACCCGCGACAGCGCCACCGGCCGTATTCTTTTGCCATTCCTCACCTTTGAACGACAAGTCGAACTACTCGGCGAACCACCCGACGCCGAGTTTCTGGCCCTGCTCGACGCGTGCCGGGACCAGGGCTACGCCGCCAGCAACGAAGTGAACGGGCCATCCATGACCATCGCGGCACCGGTGTTCGACGTTGGCGGCCGTCCGGCCGGTGCGATTGCAATCAGCGGGCCGGCCGAGCGCATGCCGCCCACGAGTCACCCCCGCTTGGCGGAATTGGTCTGCCAGACCGCAGATTCGGTGTCGCGTAACGCTCGCGCGTAATCGATTCCGTCCCTGGACTCGGGGTCCGTCCGTAGCCCCGAGTCACCAGTAAACGGGGTGGTCGGTATGGACCGCTGTCAGCTGGCTGGAATCAGATCGGCAGGCACCGAGCGGCTTACCATCGTGCCGCAGCGGAATGCCTCGGTATTGCCGACAAGCGCGGCCTCTGGATCGTTGACGGCTGCGAGGGCCTGGGCCTTGAAAGCACGTGCCGCAGCGGACAGTTCGTGACGCACCGGATCCACGCTGAGATCGGCCGGACACTCGTCACCCCACAGCGTCACCTCGGTATACCCCTGCTCGAGGGCGCCCAGGACACCGCGTCGCACCCGCTCGTCACTGTTGAACAGGTCCGCGGCCACCGCGACGGTTTGCGGATGTGGGCGGTCCTCCCACGACTCCAGCACCGACTCCAGGGCCATGGTCTCCACCCCGAGGATCGTCAGCGGCCGGATGTCTTCGTCGGCGCCGATCAGCACCGTGACATCCCACCCCGCCATCACCCGGTCGACCAGCCAGCCACCGGCGAACCGGACCGCGTCAACGACGCAGGGGGCGACCACATCGAGCCGATACCGCATGTCGTCCTCCAATCTCACTGGCCGGCCGCCCCGTTGCGGCCGTCCGGCTGCTCTGTGCCCCGCGCCAAGTCCCTCGCCAGCGTCTCCGCGTAGCCCTTGAACACGTCCGTCAACGGGAGCGAGGGATCGAGCAGCCATGAGGTCTCCATTCCATTGATGAATGCCAGGATCTCCACGGCCTTGGTGGCCGCGTCGAAGTCGGAGCGGTAGCGGCCGCTGAGCTGGCCGCGGGTGATGATGCCGGTGACGATGTCGCGCGCCGCCTGTTGTCGTTTCAGCAAACGATCGTGCAGTGGCGCATCGGGTTGGATGTTCTCGACCAGGAGCACGGTGAAGGTGCCGACCAGCTCAGGCGCCCGGACGAACCGTTCGGCTACCCGCTTGATCTCCACGGCGAGATCACCGGAGCGGTCGGCGTGGGTGTCGTCATCGAGATCGCGCGCATCGAGCACTGCGTTGAGCAGTTGCTCCTTGGACTCGAAATGATGCAGTAGACCGGCCGGCGTGACGCCGACTTCCCTGGCGATCTGAGCCAGCGACGTGTTGCGCCAGCCATTGCGGGCGAGCAGCTTCTCGGCCACGGAAAGTATCCGCTGCCTGCGGTCTTCCCCCTTGGCCAGGAGCGTCTCATAGGGCCGTGCGCCCCCAGAAGACGCCTCTGCCCCTGCCACTGAAGTCACCGGACTCCTTCGTTCGAACCAACCTAGTGAACACACAGTAGGTTGGTTCGATCGTTGTGACAAGGGTCTCAGGTGAAGAATTTTCCGGCGGCTGTCACAGCCGCTTGATTCACCCCGTCAGAGCCCGAGTGACTTGGCGATGATCACCTTCATGACCTCGCTGGTGCCGGCGTAGATGCGCGCCACCCGGGCGTCCGTATACAGCCGGGCGATGGGGTACTCCATCATGTAGCCGTACCCACCGAAGAGTTGCAGGCAACGATCGATGACTCGCGCCTGCATCTCCGTGCAGAACAATTTCACCCGGGCCGCATCGGCACCCGACAGCTCGCCGTCGACATGTAGTGCGACCGCCCGGTCGAGCATCGCCTGGGCCGCCTCGACCTCTGTCGAACACGCCGCGAGCTCGAACTTGGTGTTCTGGAATGACGCCACCGGTTGACCGAACGCCTTCCGGTCCTTGGTGTAGTCGATGGCCGCCGCGATCGCCGAACGGGCCTGGGCCACCGAACCGACCGCCACCGTGAGCCGCTCCTGGGCCAGGTTGTGGCCGAGGTAACTGAACGCCTCGCCGTCGGCCCCCAGCACGTTGGCCACGGGCACCCGCACGTCGGTGAACGACAGCTCCGCGGTGTCCTGGACCTTGCAGCCCATCTTCTCCAGCTCGCGGCCCCGTTCGAAGCCGGCCATCCCGTCCTCGACGACCAGCAGCGTCAAACCCTTGCGCCGGTTCTCCGGATCGGTGGAGGTTCGCGCCACCACGACGACCAGATCGGCCTGGATGCCGCCGGTGATGAACGTCTTGGCGCCGTTGAGCACGTACTCGTCGCCGTCACGGACCGCGGTCGTGCGCATCCCGGCCAGATCCGAACCGGTCCCGGGCTCGGTCATGGCGACCGCGGTCAGCAGCGTGCCCGCAGCCAGACCGGGAAACCACCGCTGCCGCTGTTCCTCGTTCGCGTAGTGCAGAAAGTACGGCAGGATCACCTCGAGCTGCGTGCGCACGGTCGACAGAGTCACCAGCGCCCTGGCCGCCTCCTCTTGCAGCACCACGTTGTAGCGGTAGTCGTCGACGCCCGCGCCACCGTACTCCTCGGGGATCGCCATACCGAGCATGCCGAGTTCACCCATGTGCTTGAAGACGTCACGGGGCATCCGGCCGCCCTTCTCCCATTCGGGATAGGCGGGCACGACTTCCTTTTCGATGAAATCCCGGGCGAGCGCGCGGAATGCCTCGTGGTCTTCGGTGAACAGATTGCGTTGCACTACTTCTCCCTAGCGTCAGTCGATGAGCTCGACCAGCGTGGCGTTGGCGGTGCCGCCGCCCTCACACATGGTCTGCAGGCCGTACCGAATTCCGTTGTCGCGCATGTGATTGATCATCCGGGTCATCAGCACCGCACCTGATGCCCCGAGTGGGTGCCCCAGTGCGATGGCGCCGCCGAGGGGGTTCAGCTTGGCCGCATCGGCTCCCGTGTCGGCCAACCAGGCCAGCGGCACCGGGGCGAAGGCCTCGTTCACCTCGAACACACCCACTTCGTCCAGACGCACGCCGGCCTTGTGCAGCACCTTCTCGGTGGCCGGGATCGGCCCGGTCAGCATCAGCACCGGATCGGCACCCGTCACCGCCCCCGCGCGGTACCGCGCGATCGGCGAAAGACCCATCGTCACAGCGCTTTCAGCTGTCATCACGAGCAGCGCCGCGGCCCCGTCGGAGATCTGTGAGGAGTTGCCGGCGTGGATGACACCGTCCTCGGCGAAGGCAGGCTTCAGGCCGGCGAGCTTCTCCACCGTGGTGCCGCGACGCACCCCTTCGTCGGCGACCACCGGGTCGAGGTGATCGGCCGGATCGGGAAACACGGTGATCATCTGGTTCTCGAAGGCACCGCGATCCTGAGCGGCCGCGGCCCGCTCGTGCGAGGCGACGGAGTATTCGTCGAGCTGGGTCCGGCCGAAGCCCCACTTCTGCGCGATCATCTCGGCCGAGATGCCCTGATTGAACGCGAAATCCTGGTACCGCTGAAACACTTTCGGTCCGTACGGAGTGCCGGTGGCCCGGGCTGCCCCCAGCGGGACCCGGCTCATCACCTCCACGCCACCTGCGACCACCACGTCCTGCTGTCCGGACATCACGGCCTGTACCGCAAAATCCAGTGCCTGCTGACTGGACCCGCACGCCCGGTTCACGGTGGTGCCCGGGATGTGTTCGGGCCAGCCCGCGGCCAGCACCGAATACCGGCCGATGTTGCTGGATTGATCGCCGACCTGGGAGACGCACCCCCAGACCACATCGTCGATGATGTCGGGACTGATACCTGCCCGCTCCACCAGTGCGTTGAGCACCAGCGCCGACAGGTCGGCCGCGTGGAATCCGGACAGGCCGCCGTTGCGCTTGCCGACCGGGGTGCGGACGGCCTCGACGATGACGGTTTCGCGCATGGGATTCTCCTCTGGAACTAGGACGTGTAGGCCGGGCCGATGGCGCCCTGCTCACGGAGGCCGGCGATCTGCTCGGCACTCAGGCCGAGCCCACTGAGGATGGCATCAGTGTGCTCGCCGAGCCCTGGCACGGCACCCATGCCCAACTCCAGGCCACTGATCACCGGTGGCGGCAGCAGAGCGGCGATCTCACCTTCGGGGGTGCCGACCTGACGCCACCGGTCCCGCGCCTTCAGATGCGGATGGGCGATGACCTCGCTGGGCAGGTTGTAGCGGGAGTTGCCGATCCCGGCGGCGTCGGCGATCCGCTGGATCTCGTCGAGATCATGCTCGGCACACCATGATTCGATGGCTTTGTTCAGCTCGTCGCGATGCGCACAGCGGTCGGAGTTGGTGGCGAAACGCGGATCGTCGGCGAGATCGGGGCGTTCGACGATCTCGCGGGCCAGCCGCTGCCATTCCCGGTCGTTGGTGGTTCCCAGCACCACCGTCTGCCCGTCGCGAGTATCGAACGCACCGTAAGGCGCCACCGCGGGTGAGCTCATCCCCAGTGGGATTTGATCGATACCGGAGTGCTGCGTGTAGGTCAGCTGGTACCCCATGATGTCGGTCATCGTGTCGAACAGGCTGACCGCGACGGCCGGTGCGGCACCGGTGTCCCCCTTGCGGGCCCGGCCGAGCAACAGCGCCATGATGGACAGCGCCGAATACAGCCCGGTGGTGATATCGGCAACCGCTGCACCGGGTTTGGCCGGCATCCCAGCGTAGCCAGTGGACGCACACGAACCGGATTCTGCCTGCACCAGCAGGTCATAGGCCCGCTTGTGTGACAGCGGGCCACCGGGACCGTAGCCGTCGATCTCGACCGGGATCACCTGCGGGTGCCGCACTTTGAGGTCTTCGGGCCCCAGTCCGAGCCGCGCGGTCGCACCGGGCGCGAGGTTGGACACGAAGGCGTCGGCGCCGTCGAGCAACCGGTGCAGCACCTCCATCCCCTCCGGGGACTTCAGATTGAGGGTGACAGATTCCTTGCCCCGGTTCGCCCAGACGAAATGAGCCGCCTGGCCCAGCACGACATCGTCGTAATCGCGGGCGAAGTCACCGCCCTTGGGGTTCTCGATCTTGATCACCCGGGCGCCGAAATCGGCGAGCACCCGGGTGCACATGGGCGCGGAGACCGCCTGTTCCATCGCGATGACGGTGATACCGGCCAGCGGAAGGCCGGACCCGTCCGTGGTCGGTGGTCCGCTCGTTGACTCGCTCACAACGTCACATAACCATGCCGCCATCGACGGGCAATACCTGCCCGGTGATGTACGACGCGGCGTCGGAGGCCATGAAGACGAACGCACCGGCGACCTCGTCGGCCTCGGCCCACCGTTTCAGCGGGATGCGGTTCATCATGTTGGCCGCGAACTTCTCGTTGGTACGGATGGTTTCCGTCATCGGTGTCGCAGCCAGCGGCGCCAAGGCGTTGACCATGATGTTCTTGGTCGCCAGTTCACGTGCCAGGGATTTGGTGATGCCGATCAGTCCGGCCTTGGCTGCCGAGTAGTTCACCTGGCCTAAGGTGCCGGTGATCCCGGCGGCCGAGGTGACGTTGATGATGCGTCCGGTTCCGTCGGTCGGGATGTGCGGCAGCGCGGCCTGCGTGACATGGAACGTGCCCATCACGTGGATGTCGAATGTGAGCCGAAACGTCTCGTCGGTCAGTTTGGGGAACATGGCCGGTGCGGTCACGCCGGCATTGTTGACGACGATGTGCAGGTTGCCCTCGGTGAGTGCGGCGGCCTGCGCGGCGGCGGCTTCCGCGGCGCCACGGTCACTGACGTCCAGCGCGGCACTATCGGCCTTGCCTGCCGCGGCGGTGCTGGATTTGCCGCCTCCGGCAGCGTTGATCCGGTCGGCGACCTTCGCCGCCGCCTCACCGCTGATGTCGGTCACCAGTACGGACGCACCGGCAGCGGCCAGTGCCTCCGAGACGGCGGCGCCGATCCCGGCACCGGCCCCGGTCACCAACGCCGAGCGGCCGGTCAGGTCGAAATAGGTCCTCATCGAACGGATCTCCTCAGTAACTCTTGGGCAGGCCGAGAACGTTGGCGGCAAGGAAGTTCAGGATCATCTCCTGGCTCACCGGTGCGATCTTCATCAGTCGGGACTCCCGGAAGAACCGGGAGATGTTGTATTCCTCCGAGTAACCCATCCCGCCGTGGGTCTGCAGTGCACGATCGGCAGCACCGAAACCGGCGTCAGCACACAAATATTTGGCCATGTTGGCTTCGCGCCCACAGGGCTTGCCGTTGTCGTACAGCCAGGTGGCCTTGCGCAGGATCAACTCGGCGGCATCGAGGCGGGCCAGCGAGTCCGCGAGTGGGAACTGGATGCCCTGGTTCATGCCGATCGGCCGGTCGAACACCACCCGCTCGTTGGCGTACTTGACCGCACGGTCCAGAGCCACGCGACCGATACCGAGGGCCTCGGCGGCGATCAGCATGCGCTCCGGGTTGAGCCCGTGCAGGATGTACTTGAACCCCTTGCCTTCCTCGCCGATCAGGTGCTCGGCGGGCACCCGCAGGTCGTCGATGAACAACTCGTTGGAGCTCACCGCATTTCGACCCATCTTGTTGATGGGCCGGATCTCGACGTGATCGCGGTCGAGATCGGTCAGGAACAGCGAGAGCCCGTCGGTCGGCTTTCCTCCCCGCTTCTCGACATCCTCGCGGGACTCGGTGCGCGTGAGCAGCAGAATCTTCTCGGACTCAAGGGCTTTGGAGATCCACACCTTGCGGCCGTTGACCACATATTGATCGCCGTCCCTCTTGGCGAACGTGGTGATGCGCGAAGTATCCAGGCCCGCACCGGGTTCGGTGACTCCGAAGCACACGTGCAGATCACCGTTGACGATGCGCGGCAGCGTCTCCTTCTTCATCTCCTCGGAGCCGAACACCACCACCGGCTGCATGCCGAAGATCGACATATGGATCGCGCTGGCGGCGTTCATGGCCCCACCCGAGCGGGCCACCTCCTCAGCCAGGATGGTCGCCTCGGTGATGCCGAGGCCATGGCCGCCGTACTCCTCGGGGATGGTCATGCCGAGCCAGCCTCCACCGGCGATGGCGTCGTAGAACTCCTGCGGGAATTCGTGCGCCTGGTCCTTCTCCATCCAGTAGTGGTCGTCGAACTTGCCTGCCAGCTCCGCGACAGACTTACGGATCAGCTGCTGGTCCTCGGTCAGCTCGAAATTCATACCGCCCGACACTTGTGTTCTCCTAGCTGTTCTGGTGGATCAGTCTTGCGCGCCGGCAACGGCTTTGGCGTTGGCCTGGAAGTCGGCGAAGCTGGTGCCGGTCTTCTCCTTGTGGCTCAGCGCCCGGATCTCCACATCGTGTCCTTCCGCCTGCTTGCGCAGCGCGGCCACGGTCGCCTGATCCTTGGGGACGTGGACGAACGGGTCGAAGTGGTAGAGCCGCATGGCGTTCTCATGGGTGATCTTGTTGATCTCGTCGTCGGGTACGTCGTAGGTGTCGAACACCGCGGCCAGCTCCTCGGGAGCTCCCGGCCACATCGAGTCACTGTGCGGGTAGTCCATCTCCCAGCAGATGTTGTCGATGCCGATCATGTGACGGTTCTTCACCCCGACCGGGTCGGAGATGAAGCAGGTCATGAAGTGCTCGCGGAACACCTCGCTGGGCAACTTGTCGCCGAAGTCCTGATGCGTCCACGTCGAGTGCATCTCATAGGTGCGGTCAACCCGGTCGAGGAAGTACGGAATCCAACCGGTGCCGCCCTCGGACAACGCGATCTTGAGGTCGGGGTAGGCCTTGATCGGCGCCGACCACAACAAGTCCGCGGCGGCCTGCACGATGTTCATCGGTTGCAACGTGATCATCACGTCCATCGGCGCATCCGGGGCGGTGATCGCCAGCTTGCCCGACGACCCGATGTGCACGTTCATCACGGTGTCGGTGTCGACCAGGGCCTCCCACAACGGCTTCCAGTACTCCAAGTCGTGAAAGGACGGGTAGCCCAGCGTCGACGGGTTCTCGGTGAAGGTCAGCGAGTGCACGCCTTTCTTCGACACACGTCGCACCTCGTCAGCGCATAATTGCGGGTTCCAGATCGCCGGGATGGCCATCGGGATGAAGCGGCCCGGGTTGGACCCGCACCATTCGTCGATGTGCCAGTCGTTGTACGCCTGGACGAGTGCCAAGGAGAATTCGTCGTCGTCGGTGGCGAACAGTCGGGCGGCGAAACCCGGGAACGACGGGAAGTTCATCGTGGCCAGCACGCCACCGGCATTCATGTCCTTGACACGCTCATCGGGGTCGTAGCAGCCCTTCCGGATCTCGTCGAGGCCCTGGGGTTCCAGGCCGTACTCCTCCTTGGGCCGGCCCGCCACGGCGTTGAGCGCCACGTTCGGGATCACCGTGTCGCGGAACTGCCAGGTGTCGCTGCCGTCAGGGTTGTGCACCAGCCGCGGCGCCTCGTCGCGGTACTTCGCCGGCAGGTGATTCCGGAACATGTTGGGCGGCTCGATGATGTGGTCATCGACGCTGATCAAGATCATGTCGTCTTTGTTCACTGCCTCACTCCGTTCGATCCGCTGTCACATTGGTTCTCTATGAGAGAAAACTAGCTTCTCGTCTGAAGAGAATCAATGTGTGATGCCGCTGACGAGGAGATTTGGCCAGGTCACCGCGCAACCTCGCGCCTTCTTGTTGACCATCGCCACAAAAGATGGAAACCTGTTAGTCGGAAATGAGAACCTGATTCTCCTCATCGAGAGTCAGCCGGATCACCGAGAGGAGAACCGCCCCGTGCGCATGGCCCCCCTGCCCGCCGAAGAGTGGGACGACGATGTGCGCCGAGCACTGTCGGTCATGCTTCCGGCGGAGCGGCTCAATCCCGAGGGAGCGGGCACCGCGCTGTCGACCCTGGCCCGCCACCCCGCGCTGACCAAGGCCTTCCTGCGGTTCAGCAATCACCTGCTGTTCCGCTCGACGCTCGACCCGCAGATGCGAGAGCTTGCCATCCTGCGGATCGCCCACCGCAAGCAGTGCGAATACGAGTGGGCGCACCACGCACTCATCGGCAAGGCCGAGGGACTCACCGATAAGCAGATCGCCGGCAGCGCGAGCGGCGAAGGCACTACTCCCCTCGATCAGCTCGTGCTCGACGCCGTCGACGAACTCGACGGGCAGGCGAAGATCTCGGACGTCACGTGGGCCGCGCTGTGCGAGCACCTCTCCGAGCGCCAGCGCATGGACCTGGTTTTCACGATCGGCGGTTACGGCTTGATGGCCGTGGCTTACAACACCTTTGGAATCGCGCCGGAATCCGGCCACTGACTCAAGAAGAAAGTAGAGGTAGATGATGGCGTTCTTCCCGAAGCCAGATGCCGGCAGCTGGACCGAGAACTGGCCTGAACTGGGCACCGGCCCGGTCAATTACGAGGATTCGATCGATCCCGAGCACTGGAAGCTGGAGCAGCAGGCCATCTTCCGCAAGACCTGGCTGCAGATGGGCCGGGTGGAGTTGATTCCCAAGAAGGGCAGGTACATCACCCGTGAGCTGCCGTCGGTCGGTCCCGGCACCTCGATCATCATCGTCAACGACGGCGAGCAGATCCGCGCCTTCTACAACCTGTGCCGCCACCGCGGCAACAAGCTGGTGTGGAATGACTACCCGGGCGAAGAGGTCTCCGGCAGCTGCCGGCAGTTCGTCTGCAAGTACCACGCCTGGCGTTACGACCTGAAGGGTGACCTGACGTTCATCCAGCAGGAGCAGGAGTTCTTCGACGTCGACAAGGCCGACTACCCGCTCAAGCCCGTGCGCTGCGAAGTGTGGGAGGGCTTCATCTTCGTCAACTTCGACGACGACGCGGTGTCGCTGGAGGAGTACCTGGGCGAGTTCGCCGAGGGCCTCAAGGGTTATCCCTTCCACGAGATGACCGAGCACTACAGCTATCGCTCGGAGATCAAGGCCAACTGGAAGCTGTTCATCGACGCGTTCGTCGAGTTCTACCACGCGCCGATCCTGCACATGAAGCAGGCGGAGAAGGAGGAAGCCGAGAAGCTGGCCAAGTTCGGCTTCGAGGCACTGCACTACGACATCAAGGGCGATCACTCGATGATCTCGTCCTGGGGTGGCATGAGCCCGCCGAAGGACCTGAAGATGGTCAAGCCCATCGAGCGCATCCTGCACAGTGGTTTGTTCGGGCCATGGGATCGCCCCGACATCAAGGGCATCCTGCCCGACGAGCTGCCGCCGGCCATCAACCCCGGCCGGCATGCGACCTGGGGCCAGGACTCGTTCGAGTTCTTCCCGAACTTCACCCTGCTCTTCTGGGCACCGGGCTGGTATCTGACCTACAACTACTGGCCGACCGGTGTGGACAGCCACATTTTCGAGGCCGACCTGTACTTCGTGCCGCCGAAGAACCTGCGCGAACGCCTGTCCCAGGAACTGGCCGCGGTGACGTTCAAGGAGTACGCCTTCCAGGACGCCAACACGCTGGAAGCCACGCAGACGCAGATCGGCACCCGCGCCGTGCTGGACTTCCCGCTGTGCGACCAGGAAATCCTGCTGCGCCACCTGCACCACACCGCGCACAACTACGTCGACCGGTACAAAGAGTCCTTGGCGAACGGGAATGGTTCAACGAACGGCAAGCACGCCCCCGCGAGTGCCAAGTCCGCAGAGAAGGATGCCGCAAATGTCTAAGCTGCCTGAAGAATTCGCCGACCTTGAGCGGTTCAGCGACTGGTGCCTGCCCACCGAGGAGGAGCGCTACCAGAAGCGTCTGAACTCGACGATGGACGAGATGCAGGAACTCTACGACGCCGGCTTGGCGCGCCTCGAGGACATCATGGTCTACGTCGATGCCCGCTTCCCGCTGGCGAGCATGCCCGACGATGCCAAGGCGCTGGTACACCTCGGGCAGTCGATCGTCATGGTCAGCTTCCCGATCGAGGTGTGGAAGCAACCGCGGGTGCTCGACAGCGGTGCGGCTTACATCAACCTCATCAAGGAGCCGGTGGTCTAGTCGTGTCGGACGTACTGACCCTCAAAGCCGCGGGTCTGGTCGACGTCGATGCCGGGACGATCATTCGTCCCGGCATTGTCCGTGTCGACGGCGACCGCATTGTTTCGGTCGGAGGTGAACCGGATCAATCGGAGTCATCGACTGTGATTGATTTAGGCGACTCCTACCTCCTGCCCGGCCTGATGGACATGGAGGTCAACCTGTTGATGGGTGGCCGGGGTGAGAACCCGGGCTTGTCCCAGGTGCAGGACGATCCGCCGACGCGGGTGCTGCGCGCAGTCGGTAATGCCCGCCGCACCCTGCGCGCGGGGTTCACCACGGTGCGCAACCTCGGGTTGTTCGTCAAGACCGGCGGATACCTGCTCGACGTCGCACTGGGCAGGGCCATCGACGCGGGTCTGATCGACGGTCCCCGCATCGTCCCTGCCGGCCACGCCATCACCCCCACCGGCGGGCACCTGGATCCGACCATGTTCGCCGCGTTCATGCCGGGTGTGCTGGAACTGACCATCGAGGAGGGCATCGCCAACGGTGTCGATGAGATCCGCAAGGCGGTGCGCTACCAGATCAAGCACGGGGCCCAGCTGATCAAGGTGTGCTGTTCGGGCGGCGTCATGTCCCTCACGGGTGAAGCTGGGGCACAACACTATTCGGACGAGGAACTTCGCGTCATCGTCGATGAGGCGCATCGGCGCGGGTTGCGGGTTGCGGCCCACACGCACGGTGCCGAAGCGGTCAAACACGCGGTGGCCTGCGGGATCGACTGCATCGAACACGGATTCTTGATGGACGACGAGGCCATCCAGATGCTGGTGGACAACGACCGGTTCCTGGTCACCACCCGACGCCTGGCCCAGGCCATGGACGTCTCAAAGGCACCGAAAGTGTTGCAGGACAAGGCTGCCGAGATGTTCCCGAAGGCCGAGACGTCGATCAAGGCGGCATATGAGGCCGGCGTCAAGATCGCCGTCGGCACCGACGCCCCGGCCATCCCGCACGGCAAGAACGCCGATGAGCTTGTCACCCTTGTCGAGTGGGGCATGCCTCCGGCCGCGGTGCTGCGCGCTGCGACGGTGGTGGCCGCCGATCTGATCAATGTCACCGACCGCGGCCGACTGGCCGCGGGCCTGCTGGCCGACATCATCGCGGTGCCCGGCAATCCCCTCGAAGACATCACCGTTACACAACATGTGGATTTTGTAATGAAAGGCGGTAAGGTCTTCCGCAATGAGCACATCAACTGATTCCCAGACGCGGACCGAGGATCTGATCGAGATCCAGCAGGTGCTCGCCAAATACGCGGTGACCATCACCCAGGGCGACATCGACGGTCTGATCAGTGTTTTCACCCCCGACGGCACCTACAGCGCATTCGGCGAGACCTACACGCTCAATCGCTTTCCGGTATTGGTCGACGCCGCACCCAAGGGCCTGTTCATGACCGGCACCGCCCTGATCGACCTGGTGGAAGGTGCTGATACAGCGTCGGGGACCCAGCCGCTGTGCTTCATCGAGCACTCCAAGCACGACATGCGGATCGGCTACTACCGCGACACCTATGTCCGGACCTCCGAGGGCTGGCGAATCAAGACCCGCGCGATGACCTTCATCCGGCGCAGTGGCGATCACGACCACGGCCGCCCGCACGCGATCGGCAGGCCGGAAGCCGGATGAGCGAGCGAACCGCAGATCTGAAATGCAGGAGCCGAGCATGCGAGGCAACCGCATGACCGACCTGTTCGAGCCCGCGACGTTCCGTACCGCGCTACGGAATTGGCTCGCCGAGAATGACCTGACGCCGCCGGATGACCATTCACTGGAAAGCCACATGCGCCAGTTCGCGCGGGTGCAGAAGGCGCTGTACGACGGCGGCTGGAGTCGCTACGGCTGGCCCGAGCATGCCGGCGGGCTCGGCGGTCCGGCGATGCTGCGGGCCATCGTCGGTGAGGAAGTGGTGGGCCGCAGACTGGTCGAACCGGGCCCGTATTCGATGCTCGAAGTCCTGACGCCGACGATGATCGACTACGCGCCCGAAGAGCTGGCCGCAGAGATGGTGCCGAAGCTGCTGTCCGGCGAAGAGCAGTGGTGCCAGGGCTTCTCCGAGCCGGGCTCGGGCAGTGATCTGGCCTCGTTGACCACCCGCGCCGTGCAGCGTGGTGACAAATGGGTGATCAACGGCCAGAAGGTCTGGACCAGCTTCGCGCAGTTCTCACACCGGTGCATTCTGCTCACCCGTACCGGCGATGCGGACGCCCCCAACCACCAGGCGATCACGGCGTTCTTCGTCGACACCGATTCGCCGGGCATCACGGTGCGCCCGTTGCGCACCATGCACGATGTCGATGAGTTCTGCGAGGTGTACTTCGATGATGTCGAGGTCGACGCCGGCCGGATGCTCGGCAAGCCCGGCGACGGCTGGCAGCTGGCGATGGACCTGTTGCCGTATGAGCGCTCAACCTGCTTCTGGCAGCGCATCGCCTACCTCTACTCACGATTCGACGCACTGGTCGAAGCAGTAAAAAGGCAAGGGCAAAGCGTGGATTCGGATCTGGGTGATGTCTACCTCGCCCTGCATACTCTGCGCTGCCGCTCAGCGGCGACACAGCACCGGTTGGCCGACGGCCACAAGCTGGGACCGGACACCTCGATCGACAAGGTCCTGCTGGCCAGTGCCGAGCAATTGCTCTACGACACCGCGCGCAATCTCATGCCCGGCGTGATCGAACTCGAAGATTCCGAATGGCGTACCGAGTACCTGTATTCGCGCGCTTCGACCATCTACGGCGGCACCGCCGAAGTGCAGCGCAACATCATCGCGCGGCGACTGCTGACCCTCGGGAAGGAGTGAGGCGTGGATTCCACACCTGATACCGGAATCGATGCCGATTCGCTCGGCCTGCTCGAAGACACCCTGCGCAAGACCATGCTGTCGGCCTCGGGCGCCAAGCTCGACGCCGCGCTGGCCGAACTCGGCTGGGCCGAGATGCTGACCGACATGTCTGAGGTCGCCTTGCCACTGGTGTTCCGGCTACTGGGCGAAACAGGCTCGCACGCCTCGGTTCTCAACGATGTGCTGCTGGAGACCATCGGTGGACTGCCCGGTGGCACCCCACCGATGCCCTATGCCGGAGGCACCTGGGTGGTATGGGAACGCGGCGAGAACCCAGCAAGCGCCGACCAGACCATGGGTGGACTGCCACTTCGGGAGGTACCCGACGGCCAACTGCTCCGGATATCGGAGGCGCGCCGTGCGCTGGGTTGGTGGCTGGTCGGCTCAGCTCGCGCAATGCTGGCCCTGGCGCGACAGCACGCCCTGGACCGCGTTCAGTTCGGCAAACCGATCTCGTCCTTCCAGGCCGTGCGGCACCGCCTGGCTGAGACGCTGGTGGCGATCGAGGGCGCAGAGGCCACGCTGAGCCTGCCCAGTGCGGACAACGTCGACCTGAACTCTCTGTTGGCCAAAGCCGCCGCGGGTAAGGCCGCGTTGACCGCCGCCAAGCACTGCCAACAGGTGCTCGGCGGCATCGGGTTCACCGCTGAGCACGAACTGCACCATCATGTGAAGCGCGTGCTGGTGCTCGACGGATTACTGGGCAGTTCAAGAGAACTCACCCGAAAGGCCGGAGCGGGACTGCGTGCTCGCGGAACTGTGCCGCGCCTGGTCCAGCTGTAACTTTTCGCAATTTTCCTCTCGCGGGCTAAGGGGTGACCGGTTCGGCGAAGACTGTCGCGGTCGAACGGCCGCGCAGTACCGTCGAACCGCGCACAACCCAGTGCTCGCCTTCGTCGGCATCGGCATGGGCCAGCGCACTGCCCGAGCACAGCACTGTCGACTCGCGGTCCTTGGCATGGTCGGCAAGTCGCGCCGCCTCGTTCACCGCATCACCGATCACCGTGTACTCGTAGCGGTTTTCGGCACCGATGTTGCCTGCGAACACCGAGCCGCACGAAATGCCCACGCCGAACTCGATATCCGGCAGTTGGTGCAGCCGCGGCACCAGCGCCCGCGCGGTGGCCAGCGCCGACGAGGCCGGGTTGTCCAGTCGCAGAGGCGCACCGAACACGGCGAGTACGGCGTCGCCCTCGAACTTGTTGATCAGGCCGTGATGCCGCTCGACGGTATCCACCACGATCTTGAAGAACCCGTTGAGCAGCTGGGCCACTTCCTGCGGCGGGCGCGAGGCGGCCAAGGCCGTCGAGCCGACCAGGTCGACGTACAGCACAGCGGCCTCGCGGACATCGCCGGTGACCGCGCTCCCCTGCTGTAACGCGTGGCGGGCCACGTCGACCCCGACGTAGCGACCGAAGAGGTCGCGCAATCGGTTCCGCTCGGCCAGCCCCGCCAGCATTCGGTTGAACCCGTACTGAAGCCGGCCGATCTCCGATGATTCGTACACCTTCACCGACACTCCGGACCAGCCCTGTTCGACAGCCTTCATGGCGAGCACGACTTCCCCGACCGGATCGGACACCGACCGCGCCACCAGAAACATGGACCGAAGCCCGAATACCAGCGAGACGAGGGCGAGCACCAGCACCGCGGCCTCGACGGGCGCCGTCTTCTGCACGAACCAGCCGTTTGCGCGGGCCAACACGATCAAGGCGATACCCATGATGGGCAGCCCGCTGAACAGGATCCAGATGGTGATCAACCGGGCCAGCACACCGGGCATCCTGACCAGAACGGCGGACGAGGCGGTCAGCGACGCGGCGACGATCGGCCGCAACATCCGTTGGGTGACCAGATATCCCATGCACGCCGCTGCCACTCCGCCGAACAAGATCGCGCCGCCCATCACGTAGGCGACGCCTCCCCCGGCGTCGAGGTTCAGCAGCGTGTACACGAGCGCGCTCACCGCCCAGGTGGTGAACTGGATGATGGTCTGCCGGGGTGCGATCCGCATGGCGGCCCGCTGCTGTTGTGCTGTCGGATTGTCACCCGCCGCAAACCATTTGAAGGTCGGATGGACGTTGACCCAGCCCACGACGGTATCGACGATCGCCGCCGCGACCATCAACGCGATCAGGGCGATCAGGTTGGCCTCGGTCATCAATTGGCGCGCGTCGCCCACCGTGTTGCGGCTCAGCGCCAGCACCACGAAGATCACCGCGACCGCGGCGGTGGTCTGCGCGTAGATCTGTCTGGCCGCGTAACTCACGCTGAGCCGGATCGCCCCCATGCCGAGAGGCCCAGGCCTACTTGATGTTCTGTTTCATTCCATCGATGCCCATCAACACCGGCCAGCCACTGACGCTGAGCGCGTTGCCGTGACCGGTCTGGTGGATATCGAACACCGATTGGATCGCGGCATAGAAGCCCTGTACATCGAGGGTCTGATTGACCGCGCGCTTGGCCTGACGGAGCGCGAACGCCGGCATCTGAGCGATCTGCGCGGCCAATTCAGCCGCCTGGGCGTCGAGTTCATCGCGCGGCACCACGCGGTTGACCATGCCGGTGCGCTCGGCTTCCTCGGCGGTCAGCGCACGGCCGGTGAACAGGATCTCCTTGGCCTTGCGGGCGCCCAGTTCCCAGGTGTGACCGTGGTACTCGACACCGCCGATGCCCATCAGTGCCACCGGGTCGGAGAACAGCGCATCGTCGGCGGCCAGAATCAGGTCGCAAGGCCAGCAGAGCAGGAGACCGCCGGATATGCAGCGACCCTGCACGGCCGCGATCGACGGCTTGGGCACGTTGCGCCACCGCAGCGTGTATTCGAGGTAGCGCCGCGACTCGTGTTCGATGAGGAATTCCAGCGTGATCTTGTCGGGCACCGGCCCGCCACCACGCAGGTCGTGGCCCGCGGAGAAGTGCTTGCCGTTGGCCCGGAGCACGATCACCTTCACTTCGCGGTCATCGGCGGCCCTGGTCCAGGCGGCGTCAAGCTCGTCGAGCAGCTCTGGGTTCTGGGCATTGGCCGCTTCGGGCCGGTTCAGCGTGATCGTGGCGATCGAATCGGCGACGTCGTAGTCGATGTACACGTTGTTCCTTCTGTTCACAGCTGCCACCCGACAGCCGCCTTCGCGACCGCGGCAGCCACCCACAAACAGCCCCCCGGGCGGCGCCAAATCTGATGCGAAACCCTTCTTCTCAAAGGACTTCTATAATTCCCATCATGAGAATACTATTCTCATAGTACGAAAGTTACAATCTCCGACACGTTGGCCGCGAGGGGGTCTGGCACCACAATGGCAAGGCGTTCTCCGGTACAGTCAGTTCATGTTCTCCCCACTCGACAAGCGTCGGAGCAGCCAGTGACCACGGCTGGCGAAGAACCGGCCTGGAAGCAGCGAGCTGTCGAGCGGTCCATCAAAACCGCGAAGTTGCGCGCCGCGCAGCGCGTACAGCGGTTCCTCGATGCAGCCCAGGCGATCATCATCGAAAAGGGCAGCACCGACTTCACCGTGCAAGAGGTCGTCGACCGCTCCCGGCAGTCGCTCCGCAGCTTCTACCTGCAGTTCGACGGTAAGCACGAGCTCCTGCTCGCCTTGTTCGAGGACGCGTTGAGCCGCTCGGCCGATCAGATCCGGGCGGCCACCTCGACGCAGGGGGAGCCGATCGAGCGACTGAAGGTCGCCATTCAACTCCTGTTCGAATCGTCCCGGCCCGATCCGGCCGCCAAACGGCCCCTTTTCACCGACTTCGCGCCCCGTTTGCTGGTTTCGCACCCGTCGGAGGTCAAGGTCGCCCACGCTCCGCTGCTGGCCCTGCTCACAGAGCTGATGGAAGAAGCCTCCGAGGCCGGCCAGCTGCGCTCCGGGATCAACCCGAAGCGGATGGCCGCAATGACCATGCAGACGGTGATGTTCGTGGCCCAGTCGAGCGGTGGCGCCGACGAAGCATCGGTTCATCCGATCACCGCGGATGAAGTGTGGGATTTCGTCGCCAACGGATTCGCCGTCAGCTAGCTGAGAATTTCGTTCTCCTAACGAAAGAATTCTCCTCACGGTCAAGTGTGTGACCGATCTCCGGATTCGGCGCCGCCCCGTCGCGGCAGAGCGACGGTCACCGTCTAACCGACGCATTGCGCTCGATCATCGGGTATCCGCCCCTGCGCCTGAGCGCTGTTCATGTCTTCGACGCCGACACGCTCGCCACTGGACCAGAGAACTTTGTTCGATTCCGCTCGGCGCCGGCTCTACCACAGAGCAGCACGGCAATGGGCGTTGGAGAACTGCATTCTTCTAAGCAGAGAGTACAAACTGTCTGAAACGTATCTGTCGTTGACACGATGGGCGGCCCGGTGACAGAGTGCTGAGCAGCTGCACAGAATTTCGCCGAATACGCAGCACACACGAACAAAGAACTGGGGACAATCAATGACTGGACGGGTGGAAGGCAAGGTCGCGTTCGTCACCGGCGCGGCCCGCGGCCAGGGACGTAGCCACGCAGTACGGCTGGCACAAGAGGGCGCCGACATCATCGCGATCGACATCTGCGGACCGATCCGACCCGGCGTGGAGACCGCCATCCCCGCGTCCACCTCTGATGACCTCGCCGAGACCGCGAACTTGATCAAGGGGCTCAACCGTCGCGTCGTGACGGCCGAGGTCGACGTGCGCGATGCCGATGCCATCAGGGCCGCTGTGGACAGCGGCGTCGAGCAGCTCGGTCGCCTCGACATCATCGTGGCCAACGCCGGCATCGGCAACGGCGGTGATGTCCTGCACGAGACCAGTCAGCTGGACTGGGACGAGATGATCGACATCAACTTGTCAGGCGTCTGGAAGTCGGTCAAAGCCGGTGTGCCGCATTTGATCAAGGGCGGCAACGGCGGCTCGATCATCCTGACCAGCTCCGTCGGCGGTCTCAAGGCCTATCCGCATTGCGGTAATTACGTCGCCGCCAAGCACGGCGTCGTCGGCCTCATGCGTGGATTCGCAGTCGAGCTGGGACAGCACAACATCCGGTGCAACACCGTGCATCCCACGCACGTCGCGACCCCGATGCTGCACAACGACGGCACGTTCAAGATGTTCCGACCTGACCTGGAGAACCCGGGTCCCGACGACATGGCGCCGATCTGTCAGCTCTTCCACACCCTGCCCATCCCCTGGGTCGAGGCCGTGGACATCAGCAACGCCGTGCTGTTCCTGGCCTCCGACGAGGCCCGCTACATCACCGGCGTGACGCTGCCGGTCGACGCGGGAAGCTGCCTCAAGTAGATCCGGATCACTGACCCGGACCGAGCGTCGCGGCTCCGGTCTGCGGGTGGCGGTACCAGCCGCCCGCAGCCCGGGTGCCACCATCGACGTGAATGGTCTGTCCAGTGATGTAGCCGGACAGGCCGGAGGCCAGAAAGACTGCTGTCCCTGCGATCTCGTCGACGTGGCCGGCGCGCCCCATCGGGATACCATTCGCGATCCCCGGTGGCAGGCCGTCCGGCGAGAGGGCCAAGAGGCCCTCGGTGACGGTCAGGTCGGGCGCGATCGCGTTGACCCTGATGTTGTGCTGCGCGAGTTCGAACGACGCGGTCTGGGTGTAGTTGATGACGCCCGCTTTCGCAGCCGCATATGCGGCGTAGCCGGGTGCGGCGCGCACTCCCTCGATCGACGTGAGATTGATGATGCTGCCGGGCAATTCATCGGCAACGAGCCGACGCGCCACCCGCTGCGTGCACAGCAGCACGTGGCGCAGATTGCTCTTGTACAGCGCGTCCCAACCGTTCTCGCTTGTCTCCAGCAGCGGCGAGGAGAACACGCCACCTGCGTTGTTGACCAGGATGCGCACGGGCCCCAACTCGGCGGCGGTCTGCGCCAACGCCGCATCCACCTGCTCGCTGTCGCGCACATCGGTGACGATGCCGAGGCCACCGATGGATTCGGCGGCTTCCGCACAGTTGTCGGCGTTGCGCTCCCAGATCGCCACCGAGGCACCGAAAGCCGCTAGGCCGGCGGCGATACCCCGGCCGATGCCGGTGCCGCCGCCGGTGACAACAGCCACCTGTCCGGTGAGCAGAACGTCAGAAGGATTGATAGCCATGGTTGTTGAGGCTAGATGCAACGCTCGCTGACCGGAGACGATACCGACCCGAGAGTTCAGCGAGCCGCCTTCCGGCGACCACCCACGCCGGGTTGGTTGCCGATCACGCCGTCCTCGACCAGTTCGTCGATCTCATCGTCGGACAGACCCAGCTCGGCGAGCAGTTCGTGATTGTGCTCCCCGAGCAGCGGTGCCGCCCGCCGGTGCAATTCCCTCGGGCCGTTGGCCAGCGATACGGGCAGGGTGCTGTGGGCTGCGGCCATGTTCACCGGGTGACCGACATGTTCGAAGAACCGGCGGAACCGCACCTGTGGCAGTTCCAACTGCCGGTGCGGTTGCATCACCTTGGCCACCGGAATACCAGCAGGCCAAAGTGTTTCGACGATCTCGTCGCCACCGCGCGAACGGCACCAGGCCGCCAGCTGCGCGTCGATCAGGTCGTGGTGTGCCCTCCGCCCCTCGGCGGTGTCCAGGCGCGGGTCCATGGCCCATTCAGGCTGTCCGATCGCCCCTCGTAGTGCGACCCATTGGGCATCGGTGCTGACCGCGATCGCCACCCAACTGTCGGCACGGCCGAATTCGTCGATCTCGGCGCTCTGGTAGATGTTCTGCGGTGCTGCCGCCGGGCCCCGATTGCCGTCGCGCTGCAGCAGGGCACCGTATGCCGAGAACTCGATGACCTGCTCGGCGGCGATGTTGAGCGCCGCGTCGACCATCGCCGCCTCGACCAGCACACCCCGCCCGGTCCGGCGTCGGTGTTCCAGCGCCAACAGCAATCCGGACAACGCATGCACGCCCGCGTTGGGGTCACCGATCGAATACGGTTCGAAGGGGGCGCGATCCGGATATCCGGTGAGCCAGCTGAGCCCGGAGGCGTCTTCGATGATGTAGGCGAATGCCGGGTTGTCTCGCCACGGCCCGTCCAGTCCGAAGCCCGGCATGCGGACCATGATGATGTCCTCGCGGAGCGCGCGCAGTGAGTCGAAGTCGAGTCCGATCTGTTCGATCACCCTGGGAGTGAAGTTCTCGACCACCACGTCACAGGTGGCGATGAGGCGGCGCAGCAGATCCCGGCCCTGTTCGGTCTGGAAGTCCAGCGTCAGGCTCTTCTTGTTGGTGTTGAGCGCGCTGAAGATCGGCGAGCGCTCCCACCACTGTTCGACGGTGGCCGGAATCCCGGCGATCAACCGGGTGCCGTCCGGCCGGGGAGTCGACTCCAGGTGGATCACCTCGGCGCCGAGCATCCCGAGTGGGTGCGTGCATGACGGCCCCGCCCAGAACGTCGTCATGTCGAGCACCCGCAGACCGCTGAACGGCAGCCGGTCCCCCTTCGGTCGGCCGGATGGGGCGTCGCGGGGGGTCAACCGGGTCGCACGGATCTCCTCGGTGTGCTCCCCGAGGCGCGGAGCCGGCGATGGCTCGCGCAGGCCGACACCGGACAACCGGTACGGCAGGGCCGGCTGGGTGAATCCGTCCCGAGGATTGCGCACGAATGCCTGACGCTGCAGGAAATGATCCATGGCGGTGACATTCTCGCCGTTGCCGACGGGCGAATTCGGGATCCGGAACGCCGACGCCAACTCGCGAACGTCGTCCACTTTCTGCTCGCGCAGCCACGCGTACAACTCCTCGGCGTGCAGATTTGCCTGCTCGGTGATGGTGAGCTCCGAGGTCTCGTCGATCCAGTCGTCATGCCCGGACATCGCGCACAAATCCCACCACTGTTGAGCCGTACCGCATCCGAGTGCCACCAGACCGTCGGCGGCCTGAGCGACGCCGGGCACGGTCGGCTTGCGCTCGGTGCGCCATGGCCGTTCAAGCATTTCGAAGTACGTCACCGGGTAATACGTCAGGCCCAGGATCTGGGACTCGAGCTGGGAAAGGTCGATCAACTCGCCATGCCCGTCGCGCAGCGCCCTCACCCGGAACGCCAGTGTCATCGCCGCGGCGAACGCGCCGGCCAGCCACTCACCGACCTGGCCGCCGATGGATACCGGCGCCCGGTCCTGCACGCCCCGGCCAATTCCGATGGCACCACCCGACCACGCCTGCAGGGTGAACTCGGTGGCCGCCCGATCACTCCACGGGCCGTCCAGCCCGAAAGGGGTGATGGTCGTGACGATCAGATGCGGATACCGGCGGAACAGGTCCTCCGGCGCAATCGATTGGGCCACGGCCGATTCCGGAGACCAGATCACCGCATCAGCTGCGGCCAGCAATCGCTCGATCAGCTGCGCGTCACCAGGTTGGGCGACCACACTGCGTTTGCCGCCGGCCAGGAAGGCAAACAGTGCACCGTCCTCCTGCGGACCGATCTGGGCGCCCGACGCCGACCAGCGGCGCAGCGGATCGCCCTCGGGTGCTTCGACTTTGATCACGTCGGCGCCGCCGTCGGCGAGAATCTTCGTGGCGTATGCGCCGGCGATGCCCGACGACAGGTCGACCACGGTGTACCCGTCAAGTGGTGCAGTCATATCCGCTCTCTCGCCGAAATGGCGTTCCGGCAGGCCATCACTCGAAATCTTCCCGCTATTCGGGTTTGGCCCGGTTCTTCTTGGACAGCCGGAAGTCTGGCGGGAATCTGCTGTCGTTGTCGTTGACGGCGGCCGACAGCCCGGAATCGATCGATTCGAACATGTCCAGGTCGGCATCGCTGTCGTTGGCCACGCCGTTGCCCATCGATTCGAAGAATGCGCTCAGCAGGCTGCCCATGTACTCACCCTGCTGCTGTTTGAAGATCTCGAAGAACATCTTCTGCTGAAAGACCGTGTCCACCGGGCGGTTTCGCGTACACGCCATGGCGTACTTGGCCACCTCGGCCTCAAGCTGGTCGCGTGGCACCACCTTGTTCAGGAAATTGCAGTCGTACATCTCGGCGGCGGTGAACGGCCGGCCGGTGAACACCATCTCCTGGAACTTGCGCAGTCCCATCATCTGTACCCACGTCCACATGCGCGGGCCCCATCCGTGGTACCGGAAGGACGGGTGACCGAACAGGGCATCGTCCGACGAGATCACCAGATCGGCATCCGCGCACTGATAGAAGTGCCAGCCGTAGCAATACCCCTTCGCCTCGACGATGCTGATCTTCTTGAAATCCTGCAACGCACGGTTGCCGGCCTGGGAGTTGGCGTACCAGGAGCTGATGGTGGCGCCGTTGCGGAATGTGCCCTTCGGCGGGTAGGTGACCTCACCCACACCGTCGTCCTCCAGTCGCAGTTCGGCCAATCGCACCGCCGGATTGTCGTTGCCCTCCATGAACTCCGGCAGATCGGCCCCGCTGCCGAGGTTGTCGCCGACACCGCGGATGATGACGACCTTCACGTCGTTGTCCGCGTTGGCCGCGCGCAGTACGTCGGCGTAGCGCAGCCGGGCCATCGACGTCGGGGCATTGAGAAACTCCGGCCGATTGAACGTGATGGTCGCGATCTTGGTCTTGGGATCCTTCTCGTAGAGGATGATCTCTTCAGGTGTGGGCCGCTCTGCGGCGGCGGGCTGCTCAGGCATGTGCCGCCTCGCTGTCTGACGGGGCCTGGGTCAGTACCTCTGGGCCGTTGGCACCGACGACAACGGCATCGCGGGTGAACACCGCACCGACGCCCGGCTCCCATACGTAGCTGGTGATTGCGAGCACCATGCCCTCTTCGAGGAGGTCCGCCTCGGTGGTCTCCCGCAGGCTTGGCGTCACCACCGGCGGGTCGAATCCCAGACCGAGGCCGTGCGCCACCGGCATCGCCGGCAACGCTTCGCCTGCCTGCTCGTACGCGTCCAGCAGAGCACTGGTCGGCGTGCCCGGTCGGCAGGTGTCAACCAGCCTGTCCCACAGGTCATCCCGGCGCCGGTACAACGATCGAACCGCATCCGACGCTTCGCCGACGCACGCGGTGCGCGCAACCTCGGCGACGTAACCATCGGCGAGCACTCCCGCCGACAGCGCCACCAGGTCGCCCTCGCGCACCCGGCCGTCGCCTTCGGCACGCCGCCACGGATGGTCCTTCGATGTCACCCATGCGGCGTCCTGCGTGGCCGGGGTGCTCACCCCACCAGCCGCCTCGGCCTCCAACACCGCACCGGCAAGGCGCTTCTCGGTGGTCCCGGCGACCAGCTCGGCCATGCCCTTGGCCAGGCCTTCCTCGGCGACGGCCAGCGCGCGCCGCAGTGCCAGGATCTCCTCGGGCGTCTTGACCCGGCGGGCCGCACGCATTGCCTGCTCGCCGTCGACCAGCTCCGCGTTCGGGAATGCCATCGGCAGCAGCTTGGCGAACGTCGGTGTCAGGGCATCGGTTCCGACGCGGCGTGCGGTTTCGGCACCCTTGATGTCCTGTAACACACTCATCAGGGTCATCGGGTTCCACGCCAGACCGTAGAGATTCTCGTGCGGAATCTCCTCCGGTATCCCCTCGTCCCAGGTGCTGTTCAGGTGTATCTCACCGGTGGCCCGGACAAAGGTGCAGATCGGCCCGAACGGTCGGGTACCCACCACCCACAACTGCGGGGCGCCGGAGATGTAGCGGACGTTGGCCTGCCGACCGAGCACCAGCACATCGAGGTCGTGGACCTCCATCTGTGCGAGGGCGCGCTCCCGACGGCTGGTGCGCAGGGCGCGGCCATCGGCCTCGATTTCAGTTCCCACTGGACACCTCGTAGGGGTCGTACGGATATTCGGTCAGCGGCATCCAGCCGCCCTCGGTCACCACAACGATCTCCTCACCGCGGTAGCCTCCGGTGCCGTCCTGCCACACCACCGGTTCGAAGACCAGCAGCATGCCGTCCGGGAAGACGAAGTTGTCATCCCACTCTTGTCCGAGATCTGTTCCGATCATCGGCATTTCAGCTGCGCTCGTACCGATCCCGTGTCCCAGGTAAAAGTGCGGCAGCCACGGCTTCTGCCCGCCCGCGGCGGCCGTCGCCGCACGGCCGAGGTCACCACAGGTGGCACCGGCCTTGGTCACCGACAGCACCGCGTCGACGATCGCGCTCCACTTGTCGAACTGCTCCTGCTGGGCGGCGGTCGGATCCTCACCGACGATCCACGTGCGTCCATGGTCAGAGCAGTAGCCGTGATAGGCGATCGACACGTCGGTCCACAGCACATCGCCCCGCTGCAACTCGCGCTCGGTGGTCAGCAGGGGAAGCGCGAGATCGCCGGTGGTGGTCCAGGCGCCTTCGGCTCTCGAGGCGGGCATGGCCTGCCAGATCGAGTCGAACATGTTGGTCGTGGCACCGAGTTCGAAAGTACGGCGCACGAATTCGGCGGACAGATCGATCTGCCGCACACCGGGCACGACCGATTTGTGGATCTCGGCAATGGCCTGCTCGGTGATCTGGCAGGCCCGCCGGACACACGCGATCTGGTCGGGAGTCTTGACGAGTTTCGCCGCACCGACCACCGGCGCGGCGTCCACCGGGGCGCTGGGGAACAGTGCACTGCCCGCCCGGCGCATCGCTCCGGTCAACTCGTCGGTGGCGATCGTCGCACCCGCGGGTACCAAGCCGGACAGGGTCTTGGCGAATTGTGCGACACCTTCGTCGAATTCGAGATAGACCGGGCCGTGCAGATGGTCGGCGGGCAGGCCCGACTCCATGGCCACGCCCTCACGGAACGGCAGGAACAGGTGCGGATGTTCGTCATCGGCCAGCACCACCGCGATCGGCCGCTCGACATGCGACAAACCCGCGTCGGCCAGCGGCCAGGCGATGCCGGTGGCGTACATGACGCTGCCGTTGCCGAGCAGCACCAGCGCGTCCACTCCCTGCTCGACCATCGCGGCACGCAGACGCGCACCGACCTCACGACGCATCCGGGCGAGGTCGGGTTCGTCGGGAATCTCCAGCGGGGTGTATCCGGTTCGGGCGATCTGTGTCACGCCCGTTCGCGTCGCAGTGCTCATGCGGTTGCCTCGCAAGTCAGATCCACGATTCGCTTGCACGCTGCGCTCAGATCCACGATGCGCTTGCAAGCTGCGCTCATGCCAACCCCAGGAACTTCTGGATGTTGGTCGACACGATCTTGGTCGCGTTCTCCGGGCCGACCGCCTCGACGACGGTGGCCAGCGACTTCTCCGAGTATCCGAAGGTGCTCTCGTTGTGCGGATAATCGCTGGACCACATCACGTTGTCGACACCGATCTCGTCGATCAGCCGCAGCCCGAGCGGATCCACCATGAACGAGGCAGCCATGTGCTTGTCCCAGTAATGCCGCACATCGTGCTGCAGCTCGTGGTTGAACATGTGCCGGTAGGAGGCCAGCATGTGCTCGGCATCCTGCAACGCGGTGGGCACCCAGGCGATTCCGCCCTCGAACCAACCGATCTTGAGCTTCGGATGCCGATCGAGGATCCCGGAGAAGACGTACTTGGCGAACTGCTCGCGGAATGAATCGACGTTGACCATCATGCCGACCACGACGCTGTTGTTCTCGCACGGCGTCTTTGGCGGCGTCTCGCCGATGTGGTGGCTGACCGGAATTCCCGACGCCTCGATCTCGTCCCAGACCGCATCCATGGCCGTGCTGCCGTAGTCGTAGATATTGCCCTCGTCGTCCTTACCGGGGTTCAGCGGCAGCAGGAACGTCTTGAGGCCCAGCGACTTCAGCTGCTCAAGGCTGCTGCGGGTGCCGGCTGGGTCCCACCAGTTGATCAGCCCCACCCCGTAGAAGTGGCCGTCGCTGTTCTCCTGCAGTTCGGCCATCACCTCGTTGTAGATCCGGAAGACCCGCTCACGGATCGCCTTGTCGGGGTAGTGGAACAGAGCCAGAACCGCGTTGGGGAACGCGAGCTCCTTGTCGATGCCGTCCTCTTTGAGCTCGCGGATCCGGGCAGCGATGTTGTTCGATGCGGCACCGGCGAGATCGTCGTACTGCATCAACACGCGGCCGAAATCGCCTCCGGTCCAGGCTTTGCCCTTCATCCCCACCATGTAGGCGCCGTCCTCGTACCAGATGCGCGGAGCGGCACCCTTGAGGTCATCGGGGAAGCGCTCGTAGAAGATGTCGTCGGCCACCGAGATGTGGTTGTCGGCCGAGAAGACGGTGGTCCCTTCAGGAAGCCCGGGCAGACCGCCCTCTGCCGCGTGGCCGCGCCGATTCTTCGGTGCGCCAAAGCCTTCCGGTGGATAGAGGGTCGTCGAAGCAGTCATTTGTCGTACTCCAATCGGGCTGTAGGGGCTGAGGGCCGGCTGATCGGCAACTACCAGGCAACGGGAAGTTCGTAGACGCCGTAGGCGAGGCGGTCGTGCTTGAAGGGCACCTCGTCGAGCGGAATGGCCAGGCGCAGGGTCGGAATCCGGCGCAGCAGGGTGTGGAACACGATCTGCAGTTCGGCCCGCGCCAGCTGCTGACCGACACACTGGTGGCGGCCGTAGCCGAAGCCCAGTTGCTGGGAGGCGTCGCGGCTGAGGTCGAGCTTGTCGGGCTCCGGGTAGGCCTTGGCGTCCCAGTTGGCCGGGGCCAGGTCGATGATCACGCCGTCACCCGCGCGGATCGTCTCGCCGCTGATCTCGATATCCTCCAGTGCCACCCGGCGCTGGCCGGTCTGGATGATCGACAGATACCGCATCAGCTCCTCGACCGCGTTGGCGATCACCTTCGGATCCTCGGCGTTGCGCAGGAAGTCGGCCTGCTCGGGGTTCTCCAGGAGCGCCAGGATGCCGATGCCGATCATGTTCGCGGTCGTCTCGTGCCCGGCGATCAGCAGGCCGGTGCCCAGCTGGGCGGCCTCCTTGACGCTGATCTCGCCGGCGGTCACCCGCTCGGCCAGATCGGACACCGCGTCCTCGGACGGATTGGCCTGCTTCTCCTCCACGAGATTGATCAGGTACTGGTGCAGGCTCATCGCGCCCTTCTGCATGGCGTCCGCCGCGGCGTAGCGAGCCAGGCCGGCGTTGGCGTGCTCCTGGAAGAACTCGTGATCTTCGTATGGGACACCGAGCATCTCGCTGATCACCACGGTGGGCACCGGCAGAGCCAGCTTGGCGACGAGGTCGGCGGGCTGCGGGCCGGCAAGGACTCCGTCGATGCACTCGTCGGTGATCTTCTGGATGGCCGAGCGCAATCCCTCGACGCGACGGAAGGTGAACGGCTTGGACAGCATGCGGCGAAACCGGGTGTGCTCCTCGGCATCCGAGGTGAAAACTGAGCGCGGCCGCTTGTCGACTGTGGAGAGCATGTGCTCGTTCCAGTGCGGGAAGCCCGCGATCCGGTCGTCCACACTGATCCGCGAGTCGGAGAAAAGCGCGCGGGCTTCCTCGTGGCCGGTGATCAGCCACGGGGTGCTGCCGTTCCAGATCTTCACGCGGAACAGGCCTTTGGGGTTACCCAGCATGGGCGGCGGCGGCGCGAACGGGCACCGCGCATCGCGCTCCATGGGGTACTCGGGGATGGCAACTTCGGTCACGGTTTCGGACACGTCATTCCTCAGGTCAGTCTTGGATCTCAATGGCTAGGGCTGGGCAGGCCGCCGCGGCGCGGCGAGCGTTGTCGGTCTGGTCCGGAGCGGGTGTCGGCTCGAGCAGGACGACGACGCCGTCTTCGTCGCGCTGGTCGAACACCTCACTGGCGTTCAGTACGCACTGCCCCGACGAGACGCACTTGTCCTGATCGACAGTGACTTTCATGTGAGGTCGCTTTCGTGGGTAACCGGCGCCATCCACAGGCCGACGATCGCGTCGATCAGACCCGATGCCGCGCCCTGCCAGGAGGCCCGGGGCACGTTGCCGCCCTGGGCCATCGCCCGTTCCCGATCGGCGCAGCTGTGCATCAACAGGTTGCGCGCCATGATGTTGCGTTCGGCACGGACCTCGTCGGGCAGTTCGGGCAGGCAGTTGTTCATCCCCTCGATGACCTGCACCAGTGACTCCGAACTCAACGCGTCGCGGACAACGATGTTGTGGTAGGCCGGGTCGGTCATCACCTGAGCGGCGAACCGGGCATACCAGGTCGGATTGCCGAGGGCGGCAAGGTGATCGGTGAGCGGCTGCACCAGGCACGCGACCCACTCGCGCAGGCCGGCCGAGTCGCCGGTATCGGCCACCATCTGCTCGCGCAGACACTCGATCGGTCCGCGGTGTTTGTGTTCGATGGCGCGGACCAGATCGGTCTTGGTGCCGAAGTGGTAGCCGACCGCGGCATTGTTGCCCTGCCCCGCGGCCTCGCTCACCTGACGGTTGGACACTGCGAACACGCCGTGTTCGGCGTAGAGCCGTTCGGCCGCCTTGAGGATCGCCTCCTGGGTGCTGCTGGCCCGGTCGGCCCGCGCGGTCCGGTTGGCTGCTGCTGTCACCGTTACAGTCAACGCGCCTCCTGTAATTAAGTCAAGCAGTTGATTTAAATGGACCAGACGTCCCGGACACCCGGGTCAGAGGCCCGCGCCGGCTATTTGGCCTTCCGGACGATGACCTTGCCCGCGACGGTGCCGCCGTCGATCGGCAGGACGGTCCCGGTCACGTAGCGGGAACGGTCGGTGGCGAAGTACACCGCCGCCTCGGCCACGTCCTCGACCGTGCCTTCCCGCTTGAGCGGACGGTCGTTACGCATCTGGGCCCGGATGCCTGCCTCGAACTCTTCGATGCGCTCACGCTCCTCGGGCGCGGCCGATTTGGCCACGATCGCCGTGCGGATATTGCCCGGCGCGATGGCATTCACCCGGATCTCGTAGTGGGCCAGCTCGATCGCCGCCGACTTGGTGAACTGGATGACCGCGGCCTTGGACGCGCGATAGGTCATCACCCCGCCGCCGGCCTGGATCCCACCGATCGACGTGAGGTTGAGGATCGAACCCCCACCGTGCTCGGCCATGTACCGCGCGGCATCACGCGTCCCGGCCATGACGCCGAGCACGTTGACGCCCATCACCTTGTGGAAGTCGGCGAGATCGTCGTCGAGGAAGCGACGGTGCATCCTGCCCGACACCCCGGCGTTGTTGACCATGACGTCCAGGCCGCCGAAGGTGTCCACGGCCGTCGATACCAAGCGCCCCACCTGCTCGACATCGCCGACGTCGGTAACCAGGAACCGGGCACGCTCCCCCAGCTCATCGGCCAGTGCCTTACCACGGTCCTCGTCGACGTCGCCGATCATCACCTTGGCGCCCTCGGCGGCGAACCGGCGCACCAGCCCTTCACCAAGACCGGACGCCCCGCCGGTGACAACGGTGACTTTTCCCGCCAGTTCATCGCTCATTTAAGCCGCAAGCCCCTTCCTCGTCAGCCGCATCCTCGCGGCGCTTCGCACTCAACCCGGTCAAACACAGTCAGTCAAGCGACTGATTTAAATTGAGCAGGCCGACACCTGATCGCGACGCCACTGACGAGTGTGATACCTCAGCGAACTCGCATCCGATGCCGCCGTACCGCATCGCGATTCGCGCAGCGATGGCAGCAATATCGCTGACTGCCGGGTCGGCTGAAATCCACGAACGCGCGGGTACATTGCATCGCCGCGCACCGACGGATGCGGTGCATTCCGCGGTCGGTGAGGTACTGGGCGGCCGCAGCGGTGGTCGCACCGGCCAGCGTTGCGGCGAAGCCGGCGTCAGGGTCGCGGTAATGCAGGTGCCAACCGCTGCCGTCATGGTCGGTGATCGACGGGCTGGCGGTGAACCGTGCCAACAGGTCGTTGAGTACGTCGACGCGTTCATGTTCGGTCGCCGCGTCGACGACGCCCTCCCAGGCGCGGAGAAATTCGCGAACATCGCGCAGATCTTCGGTGGTGGCGCGACGTTGAGCAGGCATTCCTCGGGCAGTCCAGCGGTCCTCCAACTCCGCTGGCGTCGAAACCGGCTGATTGAGCAGCGTGGTCACGTTGTCCAGCAGCGGCCCGATGTAAGGGTTTACACGCACAAGACAATTACACCAGGTTGACCCACATGCGTTCCGAAAATGCGGTGACCCAACAGTCCACGACCGACCCGTGTACCGACTGGCGCCCCCTTGCGACGTGCTGCCTGGGGACATTCCTTCTGCTGGCCTACACCACGGTCGTGACGGTCAGCGCGCCCGTCATCGCGGAATCGGTTGGCTCCGGATTTGCCGTGTCGCAATGGATCATCGACGTCTACACCCTGGCGCTGGCCGCACTCGTGCTGGCCATGGGTTCCCTCGGCGATCGGATCGGACACCGGCAGCTGTTTCTGATCGGCTTGGCCGGTCTCGGCACGGCGTCTGTCGCCTGTGCAGCGGCGACCACCGGCGGCATGCTCATCGCCGCCCGCGGAGCCCAGGGCATCGGCGGCGCCGCCGTCTTCGCCACGGTTGTTCCGCTGCTGACGCAGTGCTACGACGGCCGCGCCCGCGGGATCGCGTTCGCCGTGTGGGGCGCTGTCGCCGGTGCCGGCAGCACCGTGGGCACCGTTGCCGGCGGTGCTGTGACCGAATTCGTCACCTGGCGTTGGCTATTCGTGGCAGCCGTCCCGATATGCGCGGTCGCGGTGACGATCGGCGCGATCTCACTACCCCGCGAACGCCCGGCGCGCACGCGCGTCGACGTTGCGGGAACCGCCCTTCTCACGACAGCGATGACAGGAACGACTTTCGCCGTGATCAACGGCGGGGAGCACGGTTGGACCACCGCGGGCACCCTCGGCGGTATTGCCGTGGCCGCTGCGTCGTTGTTGTTCCTCATCCCGGCCCAGCGCCGTGCCGCCCAGCCGGTTCTGCCCGCCACACTCTTCGCCACCCACGGCTTCGTCGCCGTACTGCTCGTCGGCTTCGCCTACTACTTCGCCGCGTTCGCCGCACTGCCCGTGCTCTCGCGTTGGCTTCAGGACTCGCAGCACATGGGCCCGTTTCAGGCTGCGTTGATTCTCTCCATCCAGTTGGTGGCGTTCATCGTCATATCGTTGGGACTGAGCGCCCAATTGCATGACGCGTCCCGTGCCCGGGTTCTGGGCGGCGGAACGGTGTTGACCGGGCTGGCCTGCCTGTCCGGGGTCGCGCTATTGCATTGGCCGCACTGGACCGCGTTGATCGTCGCGCTCATCCTCAGCGGTGTCGGTGCCGGCGTCGTATCGCCTGTGCTGCCCGCAGTGGCGGCGACGTCGGTACCGGCCGAGCGAGCCGGGACCGCCGCCGCCGCTGCCAACTCAGCACGTCAGCTCGGACTCACCATCGGCATCGCGGTGTGCGGCGCGTTGAGTCAATCCACCCGTCCGACCCACGGATTGGTCGCAGCGCTGGTCGTCTCGGGACTCGTCGCACTGTGCGGCGGCGGCACGGCCGCGGCACTGCTGCGCCGAACGGATGCGACTCCGAAAGCCTCACACTGACGACAGGAAATCCAGCAGCACCGCGGTGAGCGCGGCCGGCTGTTCGATCTGCGGGCAGTGCCCGGCATCGGGTATCACCGCACTACGGGCACCGCCGATCTGGCCGGCGATCTCGGCGGCCCAACCGGACGGCAGCAGCTTGTCACGATCCCCCTCGATGATCATGGCCGGCACACCGATGCGGTCGTAGGCCCGATGCGACGACGGCATCGCCGGCGGTTGGAGGCCGGGCCTCCGAAACCGGGCCGCGGCCAAGGATTCCCAGGCACCCGGCGCGATGCTCGACTCATATCTCCGTTGCACGTACGCCTCGTCGGCCGGATAGGCCGGGTCGGCGAACAGCGCGGTGACGATGCGTCGCATCCCGGCAGGCGTGGCGTCGTAGTCGTACAACGCCGCCGAATGTTCGTTGCGCTGGATCTCGCCTCCCCCACAGATCGCGGTGAGCGATCGCGCCGGGAGCCGCGGGGCGTCCGAGGTGGCATCGACCAGCAGGTTGATCGCCCCCATCGAGTTACCCACGAAATGTGCTTGCACGACGCCGAGTTCGGCACAGAATCGGGCGATGTGACGAATCCGCATGCCCCGGCCGTCGTTGAAGTCGATGACCTTGGCGCTCTCACCGAAACCCAGCATGTCCGGGGCAAGCACCCGATAGCGCTCGGCGAGTGTGTCGATGACACGCTCCCAACCCAATTCGGCCCCGACACCGAACTCTCCGCCGTGCAAGAGCACGACGGCGTCACCTTGCCCCGCCTCGAGGTAGCTGGTGGCCAGCCCGTCGATCTCGACGTTGCGGCGCTCGAATGTGCGCTGAGTCGTCACTGCGCGGCTCCGTTGGACCGGGCGAACGTCAGCACCTGATTGGCCAGCATGTCGAGTTGATCGCGAACCGGGCCTTCGGCCAATTCGCCTGTCTCAGACCAGATTTTGTCGGCCGAATTGATCGCCACCCCCAGCGGAGTCGGCCAGGCCCGCAGGGCGTGGCCGATCGAGCGCAACTGGCTCAGCGTGCCCACCGCGGCCTGCCACCCGTAGGCGCAGCTGATGCAGCCCCACGGGGTGTTGTCCAGGTAGACCCGGGGATCCTCCCGCAGATCCTCGATGTAGTCCAGCGCGTTCTTGACCAGACCGGAGATCGCGCCGTGGTAGCCGGGCGAACCCACCACCACCGCGTCGGCGTCACGAAGCGCGGAGACGAACTCCAGGGCCGCGGGTGTGCGCTCCAGGGAATGCGGTGCGTACATCGGCAGTTCCAGGTCGGGCCCGGCGAACATCCGGGTCCTACCCCCCTGCCGCTCCACCGATTCCAGGCAGTAGCGCACGGCCCGCTCGGTCGAGGAGTCGGCGCGCAGGGTGCCACCGAGCCCGACGACGAACGGGACCTTCTCAGTTGGCGTCATAGTTCCTCACTTGATCGCAATGGGATTCACCGGCGAACCGACGGCCCCGGTCACCCGCAGCGGCGGGGCGATGAGCTGGAACTCGTATACCCCGTCGTCCGCGCAGTCATCCGCCAGCGCTCCCAGGTCCCAGTACTCGCCGAGCATCAGGCCCATATCGCGCAGGCACAGCATGTGCATCGGCAGGAAAGTGCCCTCGACTCCATTGGCCGGATCCGGATCTTCGACCATCAGGTTGTCGGCGGCCACGGCGGCCACCTGGTGGTCGTGCAGCCACGAGGCACACCGCCAATCCAGTCCCGATCCCGGTTCGGCGCCGTCGCCTGTTGCCAGAAACCTGGTCCACCAACCGGTGTGCACCACCACGATGTCCCCGGACGTGACGGTGACGCCTTGCGCCCTCGCGACGTCGTCGAGTTCGGCCGGGGTGATCGGATTGCCCGGTTGCAGGAACTGCCCGGCGCCGCGGTGGCGGACCACGTCCAGCAGCACACCGCGCGAGGTGATGCCCTTCGCGTCCACCTTGTCGATACCGCAGTGGAAGGCGCCGAAGCTGGTGACCGAATCGGCCGGGAAGCCGTTGTAGAGCTTGTCCTCGTAGTACACGTGCGACAGCGCGTCCCACTGGGTGGCCGCCTGGAGGGGCATCACGATCATGTCGTCGTTGAAGCGGAACGGGTTGTCAACGAAGAACTCGCTGACCTGATGGGCCACCGAGTTGCGCAGCCACTGCGGGCCGTACTGCGCCAGCGTGTTGGCATCCCCGCCGTCCACCGTCATCACGTGCGTCGGGTTTTGCCGGAACTGGAACGCGCCCTGCGGCCCCGCTGAGGAGAAGTCGCCGCCGAGCGCGAAAACCTTGCCGTGCTTGACCAGTGATGCACCCTCGGCAACCTTCTCCGACGTGATCAGGTTGAGCGTCCCGAGTTCGTCGGCATCGCCCCAGCGTCCCCAGTTGCGCACATCGTCAGCGACATTGCGAAAGTCGCTCATCGTCCCGGCCACGCTCAGCTCCTCTGCTCAGGGTCGACTACAGCATCGACCAGCGATGCCTCCCGCTGGGCGAGAATGCCGCCGTCGGCCCAGATCACCTGCCCGGTCACATAACTTGCGGCCGGACTGCCCAGGTATGCCAGGAGCGAGGCCTGCTCGGCGGCCTCGGAATTGCGGCCCAAAGGCGTGGTGAACGAATCGAGGTACTGCTGCCCGTAGGCCGAGCGCAATTGGTCCAGTATCGGCGTCTCGGTGACCCCCGGCCCGGTGCAGTTGATCCGGATCCCGCGGGCGCCGAGTTCGGTGACCCGCCACATCCCGTAGAGAATCATCGCCTCCTTCGACAACCGGTAGCCACCGTCAGACAGGGCCCCGGGATGGTCGGCGCACCACTGCAACCCCTCGCCGACCGATCGGGTCTTCAGCAATCCCGCTGTCGTGGCGATATTTTCGCGGTATCCCGATGCCGCGAGCGAGGACACCGAGGTGATCGATCCGCCCACTTCGATGCGGTCCTCAACCGCCTCGGTGAACTGGCGCGTACCCAAGAAGTTGATTCGCACCACCAACAGCGGATCGCCGATTCCGGAAGACACGCCGGCCACGTTGAACAGCGCGTCCACCGGTCCATCGACAGCCGCGGCAGCGTGGTCGACGGATTCAGGGTCCGCCAGGTCCATTTCGATGAACTGTTCGGGCAAGTGATCGGGCGGCCGGACGTCGAGGCCCGTCACCCGGGCGCCGAGCTCAGCCAACGTACGGCTGACCTCGGCGCCGATGCCCGACCCGCAGCCGGTGACCACCACATGTTTGCCGTCGTAGCGCACCAACTCGCTGATCGGGGTCACGTGTGCGGTTCCTCTTGGTCGGCTTGTTCTCAATCCGACTTCCCGCGGGCTTCCTTCTCCGCCTGGGCCGCCTTGACTCGGCCCTCGTTGATCTCGGCCATCGCCTCGGGGATCTCACCGGCGGTGAACTTGTCGCGGCCGGTGGGCAGCCCGCCGAATGCGTAGGTCTCGTCGAACAGCGGGGCCTCCGACGGACGGCGACGCGACTCGACCTTCTCGATCACCGGCTCCAGGCGCTTGGCCTTGTCCGCCACCGCCTTTGCATCCCGTTCGATGAACTCGGGCAGGACCTCCTTGCCCATGATCTCGATGGATTCCATGGTGCCCTCATGGCTGCGTGGGTTGAGCAGCAGGATGATCTCGTCGACACCGCTCGCCTCGTAGCTGCGCAGGAATTCACGCACGGTGTCGGGAGAACCGATGGCGCCGCGGCCCGGTCCGTAGGCCAGCGTGGGATCTTCCTTGACCGCTTCCTCGTACCGCTCCCACACCTTGGTACGGCCGGGCGTGTGCATCCCGGTCAGGTAGTAGTGCATGATGCCGAACGAGAAGAAGCCACCCCCGATGCCGAGCCGCTTGAGTGCCTCGTCGTCGGATTTGGCCACCATCATCGACAGGTCACCGCCGATGGCAAGAACATTGGGATTGATCGCGGGGGTGATGGGTGCACCCTGCTCTTCGAATTCCTTGTAGTACCCGTCAACCCGCTCTTTGAGCGCCTCGGGACCGGTGTAGGCGAAGCTCAGCGCACCGATCGCCTTCTGGGCGGCCATCTGCACCGAGGACGGCCGCGTGCACGCCACCCAGACGGGGGGATGCGGCTTCTGCAGCGGTTTGGGAATGACGTTGCGTGCAGGCATCTCGACGTGCTCGCCCTTGAACCCGGTGAACGGCGCCTCCGTCATACAGCGGATCGAGACCTCAAGGGCCTCCTCCCACATCGTGCGCTTGTCAGCTGGGTCGATGTCGAAACCACCCAACTCGGCGACCGAGGAGCCCTCACCGGTGCCGAATTCGACCCGGCCGTTGGACAAGTGATCCAGGGTGGCGACGCGCTCGGCGATACGAGCCGGGTGATTGATCGGCGGGGGCAGGTGCATGACACCGAATCCCAATCGGATGTCCTTGGTGCGCTGGCTGGCGGCGGCCAGGAACATCTCCGGAGCGGTGGAGTGGCAGTACTCCTCGAGGAAGTGGTGCTCGGTCAGCCAGACGGTGGAGAAGCCGGCCTTGTCGGCGGCCTCCACCTCGGTGAGGCCGTGCTGGAACAGTTGATGTTCGTCATCCTCCGACCACGGCCGGGGCAGCGGGAACTCGTAGAACAGCGAAATCTTCATCGGTTTCCTCCTGATGGGTTGCTGACGGTGTCCTGGATCTTCGAAATGGCGGCTGGTGAAACTGGTTGCACGACAGGACTTTGAGCCTGTGCGATGTGTCTGGCCGCCACATACCCGAAAGTCATCGCAGGCCCGATGGTCGCGCCGGCACCGGCGTAGCTGCGTCCCATGACCGCCGCCGAGACGTTGCCGACCGCGTAGAGGCCCGCCACGACAGAGTCGTCGGCCCGCAGGACCCGAGCGTGCTCATCGGTGCGCAGGCCGCCTGAGGTACCCAGATCCCCGAGGATGATCTGGAACGCGTAGTACGGCGGCCTGCCGAGCGGACGCAGATTGGGGTTCGGCAGCGTCGGATCTCCGTAGTAGTTGTCGTATGCGCTGTCGCCACGGTTGAAGTCGTCGTCGTGGCCACCTTGGGCCAACTGGTTGAACCGTTCGGCGGTGGCTCGGAGGTTTGGCGCGGGCACCCCGATCTTGCCGGCCAGCTCCTCCCAGCTGTGTCCCTCGACCACGACGCCGGAATCCAGCCACGCCTGAGGAACCTTGCGCCCGGTGGGAACCGGGGCGAACGGGATCTTCGGGATGGGCAGATGCCCGGCCACCACATACCGGTGGAACGAATCGATGTCGGTGACCAGCCAGCACGGGATGTGTTCGATACCCGACTGCTGTCCCTCGATCATCGCGTGGGCGAAATCCATATAGGGGGCGGCTTCGTTGATGAACCGCTTGCCCTCGCCGTTGACCACGAACTGCGACGGCATCATCCGCTCGTTGAGCATGAACTGCAGCCGTCCGTCGGGCCAGCAGATGGCCGGGAACCACCACGCCTCGTCGAGCAAGTCGGTGGCACCGCCGACCTTTTCGCCGGCCCGGATACCGTCGCCGGTGGCCGCCGGATTGCCGAAGCTCCAGTCCTTCTCCAGCACCGGGAGATGCTCCTTGCGCCACGCGATGTCGTGGTCGAAGCCGCCTGATGCCAGTATCACGCCACCGGTGGCCCGGATCCGCAGCGGCTTGCCGTCACGTTCGACGACGGCGCCCAGCACCGTGCCGTCCGGACCGGAGATCAGCGAGGTCATCGGCGCGTCCAGCCACAGCGGGACATCGTGCTGTTTGAGCGCCAACCGCATCCGGGCGGCCAGAGACTGGCCGATGGCCGCCATCCGGTCGCCGAACACCCGGGCCCGCACCATCCGCCAGATCAGCTTGAGCAGCACGGCTTTGCCGCGCCAGTTCTGCCGAATCTGATAGAAGAGGCGAAGGTCCTTGGGCGCGAACCAGATTCCCTTGGGCGCCAGCGCGAGCGGAGCGAGCAGTTCCTGCTCATGCTCGCCGAGCTTGCGGAGATCGATGGCCGGAACATTGATCGTGCTGCCCTGCGCGGAACCGCCGGGCAGTTCGGGATAGTAATCGGCGTAGCCCGGCTTCCAGACGAACTCGAACCAATCGCTGTTGTGCTCGAGGAAGTCCATCATCTCCGGTGCGGCCTCGACGTACTTGCGCAACCGCGCATCACTGACGGTGCCGTCGGTGATCTGCTTCAGATAGTCGAACACCCCGTCCGGCGAGGGTACATAGCCGGCCCGGCGCTGTGACGGCGCCCCCGGCACCCAGATGCCGCCGCCGGACAGAGCCGTGGAACCGCCGAAATGGGAGGACTTCTCGACTATCAGCGTGTCGAGGCCGGCCGCCTCGGCGGCCAGCGCGGCCGTCATGCCGCCACCCCCTGAGCCGACGATGAGCACGTCGACCGTTTCGTCAAACGTCTGCTCGGCAGTCTGTGCGTCAGTATCTGAAGTCATGCTGCGATTCCTACCGCCGTCCTGATTGCGAATCCTGCGATCAATTCCGGTGCCGCCCGGTAAAAGTGGTCTCCCGTCCGGTACGGCCCGCTGGCTGTCAGCGCCGCGAAGGCGGCCACCCAGGTACGGATCTCGTGTGCCGAATTACCCCCTTCGGCGGCGATGAAGCTGTTGGACCAGCTGTCCAGATCGGTCAGGCGGCCCTCGTCGAAGATCTCCAGCAGGCCGTGGTCCCATTCGGGGTTCAGCGGCCGCAGAGCACTGTCTCCGTGGGCGAAGTCGTGAGCAGCCTGGCTCACCGCGCTCTGGCGGGCCATGCGCTGTTCCGCGGTCATCGGGGCCCCGTGCACGATCCGGTCCAGAGCCGCCGGTGGTGCGGTGTCCAGCGTCGGCACCGGCGGATCATGTGACAGCCCGCCGGAACCCAGCACCAGCACGCGCTTGTCGAGTGTTGCCAGGTAGGCACCCACGGCCGCGCCCAGCGCGCGGGACCGCGACAGCGGGCCCAACGGCGTGGCGACCGAGTTGATGAAGATCGGCACGATGGGACGCGCGGTCGCCTCGCCGAACAACTCCTGCAGCGGCTGCACGGTGCCGTGGTCGACGTCCATGTTGGTGGAGATCGCGATGTCCACACCGGACTGCCACACCGCTTCTGCGCACTGCTGGGCGATGTCACCGGCAACGTTCAACGCACCCTCGTATGTGCCGTAATCGCCCACGCCGGCAGCGGCGGTGCCGATGCAGAACGGAGGCATCAGCCGGTAGAAGAACCCGTTGTAATGATCGGGTGAGAAGGTGACGACCAACTCGGGGTCGTAGTCGGCAACAAACTTGCGAGCACTCCCGACCGCTGCCCTTATCTCGTCGAGGAGTTCAGCCGACGGTCCCGGAAGATTCAGCAGTGGGCTGTGGGACATACAGCACAGGGCTACTGGCACCGTTCACTCCTCCCTCCAGCACATGAAGCACGTCGAACAGGGCATCGCTCAGTTCCGGCGCACGTTGGGCGATGTCCGCACCGGCGATGCACCGGTCCGGGCGCAGCACGAGCACAGACTCGGCGTGCACGTCGAACCAGGATTTGAGCGCGCCCGTACGGTCACCGACGATCACGACAGCGCCGTCGTCACCGTCGGCATCGTGCCCGGTCCAGAACAGCTGGGTAAGCGGCCGAGCGGCAATGAACTTCGCGCCCAAGGCTTTCCAACGCTGATAAGTCTGCTCGCCGAGCAACGCGCGCGGATTGTTGTTCCAGCACAGCACCGCGAAGTTCAGCCCGATCAGGTCGTCGAGCAGCACGTTCGTCTGCTCCCGGGTATCCACCCGGGGCTGGATGAACAACGTGCCCGCCGGCGCGTCCGGAGTCGGAGGCTTCGGATGGTAGACCGCACCCTGGTCGTAACGGGGCATCGGCTTGAACCGCATCTCCAGCACATAGCGCTTGAGTGCCGGAACCACCGACGCACCGCGAATCAGCTTGTCCCGCAATGCCGCAACCTTGCGGTTGGTCGGCGAGATGACGCGCCCGACCAATGTGGACAGGTCGATCATGGCCCGCGCGTGCTTGCGGCGCTCGGTGTCGTAGCTGTCCAGCAGTGCGTCGTCGGCCTGGCCATTGACCACCGCAGCAAGCTTCCAGCCGAGGTTGGCCGCATCCCGGATGCCGCTGTTGTAGCCCTGCCCCTGCCAGACCGGCATCAGATGCGCGGCGTCGCCGGCCAGCAGGAAGCGGCCCTTGCGGAAGTTCGCGGCGATACGTGAATGATGGGTGTAGACCCGGCGACGGATCACATCGACCTTGTCCGGATACGGCACGAACGGGGCGAGCAGCCGAGCCACGAACTCGGGATCCTCGGCCTGCTCGTCGGTTTCGTCGGCGTGGATCATGAACTCGAACCGGCGGATGCCGTGGGCGATCGAGATCGAGGCATACGGGCGGTCCGGGTCGGCGCCGACCTCGCTGTTCGGATGCCCCAGCGGGTCATTGGCCAGATCGACCACGACCCACCGGGTCGACGAGGTGGTGCCGTCGAACGACACACCCATCAGTCGTCGAGTTGCGCTGCGTCCGCCGTCGCACCCCACCACGTAGCGGGCCTGCACCGCGGGAACATCGGGACCGAACTCGACCGTCACGCCCTCGGCGGTTTCGGCCGCCGTCTCCATCCGGCGGCCCCAGGCCACCTGGACATGTTCGAACCGGTCGAGCCCGGCCAGCAGTTGCGCGTCGACCAGAGGCTGCACGAACCCGTTTCGCTTGGGCCAGCCGAATCGCGCGTCGGGAGGAGCCATTTCGGCCAGCAGCCGGCGGTGACCGTCGTAGAACCGGAGGATCTGGTTGGGCACGGTGTGCGGAAGGATCTCCTCGACCAGCCCGATGGATTGGAAGGTGCGCAGGGATTCGTCGTCGAGCCCGACGCCCCGCGGGTAGTCGATGAGGCTGTCGCGTTCGTCGACCACGAGGGTGCGGACACCGTAGATACCAAGGATATTCGCCAAGGTCAGGCCGACCGGCCCGGCCCCGACGATGACGACGTCGGCCGCTTGCTCGCTCACGCGCGATCCAAGAGGAAGTCCAGATGCAGCTTGTTGAAGGTCTCAGGATCTTCGTACTGCGGCCAATGCCCACAGTCCGGCATGACCTCGAAACGGGCGCCGGGGATCATCGACGCGATACGCCGGCCCTCGCTGACGTCAGCGGTCGGGTCGTCACTGGTCCACAACACCAGCGTGGGTGCGGTGACCGACCCGTACTCCTTCTCCCCCAGCAAGTTCCGCGCGCGGATCTGCGGATCCTGCAGTGCCATGATGTCGCTCATCGCGGCGACGAAACCGGGCTGGCGGTACACCGCCTGACGGCTCGCCACGATGTCGTCGTAATCCTTTGTCTTGTCGGCCATCAACCATTTGATCCGAGCCTGCACCGTCTCCCACGTCGGGTTCTCCGCAGCCGCCATCGAGAGCGTGATGATCCGCTTCATCACTTCGGGGTCAGCCTGTGATCCACCGGCGGTGTTGAGGACCAGGCGGTCTACGCGGTCCGGATGATCAGCAGCCGCCCGCGCGGCCACCCAGCCACCCAGCGACTCCCCCGAGATGTGTGCCCGCTGCGCGCCGATCGCGTCGAGGAAGCCGATCAGGTGATCGACGTAGTGGGCGACCTCCAGCGGGTGCCCGGGCTTGTCGGTGTAGCCGTGCCCGAGCATGTCGATCGACCACGTCGAGAAGTGCTCGGCATGCGATTCCAGATTGCGTACATAGGCCTCGGCGTGCCCGCCCGACCCGTGCAGCAGAACCAGCACGGGCAGGCTCGGATCACCGGCATGCAGGTACCGGGTACGTACGCCGCCTACATCGAGGTAGCCCTGCGAGAACGCGACGCCCTGCAGATCAGCCCAGACGCTCTCATGTTCGGTAGCCGAAACGGAACCGGATGCCGGCCCGGCCGCAGTGCTTGTCATGATCCCCTCTCCGGAGGTAGGGAGAATGTCGTTCTCCGAATTTGTAAGCACTTTGCTCATATAGCGCACATCCGCGTGCATTATTATCAGAGCATCACTCTCGCGGTTCTATCTGTCAAGGAGGGGCGCGATGCCGGCCAAAGCAACCCAGCCGCAGCCACAATCGAAGACCGAAGGCACTCGAACGGGAGCGCCCGGCTCACAGACGCTGGCGCGCGGTTTGAGCGCGCTCGCCGCCATTGCCGCGGCGCCGACGGGGCTGACGGTGCAGCAGGTCGCCGACCACGTCGGGGCGCACCGCACGATCGCCTACCGGCTGCTGGCCACCTTGAGCCAGTTCCGTTATGTGACAAAGGGTGAGGACGGCCGTTACCGGCCCGGCGCCGGCCTGGCCGCGCTCGGTTCGTCCTTCGACAACAACATGCGCCAGCTCAGCGTCCCGACGTTGCGCGCACTGGCCGACGAACTCGGCAGCACGGTGTCCCTCCTGGTGGCCGAGGGCGATCAGCAGGTGGCCGTCGCGGTGATCGTTCCGACGCAGGTGTTCTACCAACTGTCCTTCCACGAGGGCAGCCGCCATCCGCTCGATCGCGGAGCGGCCGGAGTGGCGTTGCTGGCGAGCATGCCGCCGCGTCCCGGCGAGCGCGAACTGGTCCGCCAGACCCGCGAACAGGGCTGGGTGATCACACACGGCGAAATCGAGCCGGACACCTACGGCCTGGCAGTACCCGTGCGTCGGCGGCTGCCGTCGCCGCCAACCTGCATCAATCTCATCTCGCACCGCGAAGACGTCGTCCTGGGCGGCAAGGACGCTGTGGTCCGAGCGGCAAACGAACTATCGGCGATCCTGTACTGAAAGGAATGACAGTGGCCCGTACCGAATCTCACCACAACGACGGGGCTCAGCAACACGACGGGGCTCAGCGAAACGAGGGACTCGCCTGGGATGACGAGGTCGACGTCGTCGTACTGGGCAGCGGTGGCGCCGGGCTCACCTCCGCTTTGACCGCCTCGGTCAACGGCGCGTCGGTCGCGATCTACGAGAAGGCACCCACCGTGGGCGGGACCACCGCGGTCTCCGGCGGCATCGTGTGGATACCGGCCCACGACCGCAGCGCCGACGGACCATTGCCCGTCTCCGACGCCATCGACTATCTGCAGGCGCAGTCGCTCGGTTACATGGATGCCGATCTGGTGGACACGTTCGTGCGCACCGGCCCGGCGATGCTCGATTTCGTCGAGGAACACAGTGAGCTGCGCTTCGCGGTCGCCGAGGGGTTCCCCGATTACAAACCCGAACTGCCCGGCGGGCGGCCCGGCGGCGGCCGGTCCTTGAGCGCTGGGCCGGTAGACCGGAGCAAGCTCGGCGCCTGGAAGGACCGGATCACCTCCTTCCCAGCGGATTTCAGCAATGTCGGCATCGACGCCGAAACCCGGGCACGGATCCACGCCGTCTACGACGATCCCGACGCCGATCTCTGTGTCGCCGGTACCGCGCTGATCGCCGGTCTGCTGCACGGCCTGCTCGATCGCGGCATCGAGCCGGTCACCGAGGCCCGCGCGGTCGAACTGACCGGTGACGCCACCGGCATCACCGGAGTGCGCCTGCGCTGCACCGGCGGCAGCGACGTTCGGGTCCGCGCCCGCAGCGGCGTGGTGCTGGCCACCGGCGGATTCGAATGGGACGCCAAGCTGGTCGAGGCCTATCTGCGCGGGCCGATGCGCGGAGCGGTGTCGCCGCCGAACAACACCGGTGACGGACTGCGGATGGCCATGGCACACGGCGCCGACCTGGCCAACATGGGTGAGGCGTGGTGGGTTCCGATCGTGCAGATCCCCGGTGACACGATCGACGGCCACCCGCGCAGCCGCAGCGTGCGCCTGGAACGCACCCGCCCGCGCAGTGTCATCGTCAACCGGGCCGGCAAGCGCTTCCTCAACGAAGCAGGCGAATACAATTCGATGGCGGGGGCCTTCCAGTACCTCGATCCCAAGATCGGCTACGCCAACGACCCCGCCTGGATCGTGTTCGACTCCGGGCACCTGCAGCGTTACGGATTCCTCGGTGTCGAGCCAGGCGGCGCGGCGCCGGACTGGTTCTGCGAATCGGCCACCATCGCCGAACTCGCCGCCAAGACCGGGATCGATCCCGAAGGTCTGGCCGAGACGCTGGCCCGGTGGAATGGCAACGTCGCCAACGAACTCGACCCCGACTTCGGCCGCGGATCCAGCGCCTACGACGGGTATTGGGGCGACAATTCGGCTGCCACCGCGGCCGGCCAGACCCTCGGCCCACTCGACACCGCGCCGTACTACGCGGTGCCGGTCAAGGTCGGCGCGATGGGCACCAAGGGCGGGCCACGCACCGACCGAGACGGTCGTGTGCTGCATGTCAACGGGTCGCCGATCCCCGGCCTGTTCGCCGCGGGCAATGCGATGGGCGGGGTGACCGGCAAGGCATACGGCGGCGCGGGCGGCACCCTCGGTCCGGCCATGGTGTTCGGTTACCGCGCAGGACAAACCGCCGCCAAAAACTCGAGGACATCGATGGAAGCAGCCGTCGGCTGACACCGATCGCCCGAACTCGCTGCGTCCGGGTTTGCCACGGCGGAGTAAAATTACAACACCGTTGCACATTTGATCGGGTTGTGGTTAGCATCACATCGCCCATTGGCCGCCGATCTCAGGTCGCAGTCGCGACGGCGCACCCACCCACAGCAATCGAGAAAGGCACTCCGTGACTGAACTTCGGTTCGACGGCCGCACCGCGATCGTCACCGGCGCAGGCGGTAATCCCAGCATCGGCCGCTCCCACGCATTGCTGCTGGCCCAGCGCGGCGCGAACGTCGTCGTCAACGACATCGGCCGTAGCGTCGCACCCGGCTATGAGGGAACCGCGTCAGCCGACGCGGTGGTCGAGGAGATCCGTCGCGCCGGCGGAAACGCCGTCGCAGACCACAATTCGATCGCAACAGAGGAGGGTGCGGCCGCGCTGATCCACACAGCGATCGATGCGTTCGGCCGGGTCGATGTCCTGGTCAACAACGCCGGCATCTCGATCGCCGCAGCATTCGATGAAATGACCTCGCACGATATCCGCCAGCACATCGACATCAATCTGATGGGCACCATCTGGACCTGCCGCGCGGCGTGGCCGCACATGAAAGCCAACGGCTACGGACGCGTCGTCAATACCGGCTCGGGGGCGTTCGCCGGCGCACCACTCCTCGTGGCATACAGCACGAGCAAAGGCGGAATATTCTCGTTCACCCGCGCGCTCGCCGGCGAGGGCGCCGCATACGGCATAAAGGTCAACAATCTCAATCCCGGTGCGTTCACCCGCATGGTCGCCGCCCAACAGGATGAGAGCTCGCCGATGTACCAGATGGCGAAGACCGCGCTGCCGCCGGAATTGGTGGCCCCCGTCGCCGCGCTTCTGTCGCATGAGAGTTGCCCGGTGAACGGCGACACCATCAACGGGGCCGGTGGACTGGTGAATCGGGTCTACCTGGCCGAAACCGCCGGCTTCACCCAGAGACCGTTGACGATCGAAACCGTCGCCGAGCGCTGGGCCGAAGTGGTCGAGGGGACGCCCGAGCGCGCTGTGCCGATCGCGGCACACGATCCCCGCGATTGGAACGTCAAAGAGTATGTCGCCGCCGAACGCGGTTGAAGCGAAACGTATTGCGCTCCATGGTGTTCCAGTGCCGCGATCACGGCACGGCAGCACATATTTAACACCTTGAGCTATAAGTACAACAGTGTTGCATGTTAGGCAAGATGTGGTTAGCATCACAATGTCGCAGCTTCAAGGTCAACAGCCCGACCTTGGCCACTGAGCGCTTCACGGCTCCGGAAATCGGTGCCCTGCAAAAGAAATCGACAGAGAGGCCGACATGCTCGACGAACGCCTGACATTTGAGAATCCGCTGACCGCCGAAGCCGGCATGATCGTTGACCGGACCAGCCAGCCTCGGGAGGCCGCAAAACTGCCTCAAGACCTCGTCCTGGTCTCGGCCGACAACCACATCGAACTCACCGAGGATATTTTCTACGAGCGCTTTCCGGCGGATCGCCACGAAGCCGCGCCCCGAGTGTGGTTCGACCGCTATTGGCGCGTCGGTTTCCCTGACTCGATGCAGGCATATCCGGAGAGTGCTGACGTCGATACCGCGCTGGCTCGCTCCGTCCTCAACGACGGTTTCGAATTCGGTGTTCGGAACCGCCATCTCGACGCCGAGGGCATCGACAAGGAAATCGTCTATCCGCAAAGCCTGCTGGCCTTCATCCGCTATCCGGACCAAGAGATGCAAGAGCTCATGTACCGGACCTACAACGAGTACATCGCCGAGCTCGACAAGAAGAATCCCGGCCGCTTCTACGGCGTCGGCATCTGCAGCAATTGGTGGGACCCCGATCATGCGGAGAAAGCGATTCAGCAGATCGTCGACCTCGGACTCAAGAGCTTCATGCTTCCCTTCAGCCCCGGAAAGAATGCGCACGGCGAACCCATCGACTACGACAGCCCGGAAATGGACCGCTTCTGGGCGTGTGTGGCCGAGGCGAACCTGCCGGTCAACTTTCACATCGGAGAGGTGCCGTCCTCGGGGGGCCGGGGCGGGTTCGGGACGTTCTTCCTGATGCAGGCCGCACCCTTCCGTCGCGCCTTCGGCGCGCTGATCTTCGGCGGCATCTTCGACCGCCATCCCAACCTGCAGGTCGTTTTCGCCGAGGGCGGCATCAACTGGATCGCCGGTGCGCTCCAGGACGCCGAGCTCACCTACGGCGCCCATCGCGAACTCTTCGACTGGCCGATGAAGCACCGCCCGAGCCACTACTGGCAGAACAACATGTTCGCGACGTTCCAGACCGACACGATCGGTCTGAAGCTGCTGGACTACCTGGGCGCCGACCGCGTGATGTGGGCGCAGGACTACCCGCACAGTGAAGGCACATTCGGATACTCCGCTAGCGCGATCAACGAGGTCGTCGCGGCAACCTCACCGGAGAACGCGCGAAAGATCCTCAGCGAGAACGCGATCAACCTGTACAAGCTCAGCTGAGCATCGGCAGCTGCACAGTGGATACCGTTCGGGTTGAAGCCATGCACACCAGCTGACTCCGTTGTCGCCAGAGTGGTGAGCGTCACCGTCGGAATATGTCTAGCGCGCTAGACAGTTGTACGCTACGGAATAGTTGTCACCCGTAGCCGCCGACGCCAGAAGGTCACCCATGCATCAAGTCGAAACCCGCCATAACACTTCGGCCCACGACGCCAAGCCCGATCTGGGACGGTTTGGCGCCTGGACGGGCAATCCGGTCTCCCCACCGGTGGCTCGAGAAATCGAGAAACTGGGTTACGGCGCTGTATGGGTCAACAGCACCGCACCCAGCGACTTGTCCTGGGTGGATCCCATCTTCGAGCAGACCACCACCCTGAAAGCCGCCACTGGCATCGTCAACATCTGGGCCTCGCCCGCCGGCCCGGTCGCTGAGGCATTTCACCGTGTCGACCAAAAATATCCGGGACGGTTCCTGCTCGGAATCGGTGCGGGCCACCGCGAGCATGTTTCGCAGTGGGAGAAGCCGTACGACGCGCTCAACAAGTACCTCGACGAACTCGACCGCTACGGCGTACCCGCGGACCGCCGCATCCTCGCGGCGCTCGGCGACCGAGTGCTGCAGCTGTCCGCGGCACGCGGTGCGGGGGCGCACCCGTATCTCACCACGCCGGAACACACCGCCCGGGCACGCGAAGTGATGGGGCCTGCAGCCTTTCTTGCTCCGGAGCACAAGGTGGTGCTGTCATCAGATGCCGGATCGGCCCGAGCTCTCGGACGCGAAGCCGTCAACCTCTATCTCGGGCTCAACAACTACCTCAACAGCTGGAAACGAATCGGATTCTCTGACAAGGACATCACCAAGCCCGGTAGTGACGACCTGATCGATGCCGTCATCGCGCACGGCACCGCACCCCAAATCGCCCGACGCCTGCACCAGCACCTCACCGCCGGGGCTGACCACGTCGCCATCCAAGTCATCGAAGCGGACAAACTGCTACCCGTACTGACGGCTCTGGCACCGGCGCTGGGACTCTAGTCCGCGATGAAATCGTCCGCCAGAAAATCAGCAGCGGCACCGCCCGAGCGCCTGAAACTGGGCCAGCAGCTGTCATTTGCCCTCTACGGCGCTGCGAACCGCATGGTCCGCCAGCACAAACCGTTTCTGGAGCCACTGGGCCTGACGTTCCCCCAGTATCTCGTCATATTGGCGCTGCTCGACGGCGCGCCGCTTTCCGTCGGCGCATTGGGTACTCGTCTGGATATGGATACGGGCACGATCACACCACTGGTAAAGCGACTCGAGGCCACCGGATTGGTCACGCGCACCCGAGACCGCGCCGACGAGCGGCGAGTGCTGGTCGACCTGACGCCGCGCGGGCGTGCGCTCGAGCCCGACATCCGCGGAATCACCGACCAGATCAAGTCAGCATGCCAGCTCACCGAGACCGGCTTGGACGACCTTCGGCGCACGCTCGAAGGGCTCGCCCATCCCGCCGAGTAGTGACTCGCGCATCTAGACATCGAGAAAGGCAACGTCGCAATGAAAATAGGAATCGTAGGTACCGGGCACATCGGCAAGACGCTGACTCAGAGGTTGGCCGCCGCCGGACACGACGTGAAGGTCGCCAACTCGCGTGGCCCGGAAACGATCGAGCCCGACGTGTTGAAGTCGGGGGCCCGTCCGGTCGCTGCGGCCGACGCGGTAAAAGACGTCGACGTCGTGATCCTCTCCATCCCGTTCAACCGTCTTCCCGCATTCGCGCCGACGCTTGCCGGGGTGCCCGCCGAGACGGTCGTCATCGACACGTCGAACTACTATCCGATGCGGGATTCCCGGATCGAGTCCGTAGAAGCAGGCCAGGTCGAAAGCCTGTGGGTTGCTGAGCAGCTCGGACGGCCGATCGTCAAGGCGTGGAACGCGATCGGTTCCCATTCGCTCGCAGAGAAGGGCACTCCGGCCGGATCGGCGGGTCGCATCGCCATCCCGGTCGCCGCCGATAGCGACAGGGAACGCGCCGTGGGCAAATCGCTGGTCGACGACACCGGCTTCGACGGATTCGATGCCGGAACACTGGCGGAGTCGTGGCGTCAGCAGCCCGGCACTCCGTGCTATTGCACCGATCTGACCAGCGACGAGATGCCGGCTGCGTTAGCGACAGCCGACGCCGCCAGGTCACCGCGACGCCGCGACATCGCAGTCGCTGCCATCGCGGAACGAGTTGGTGACTCGATGACAAACCCCGACAGCGATTACGGTGTCCGACTGAATCGCGTTCTGTTCCTGTGAAAATTCAGGCGCATTGAGTAAGTGACGGCACGAAGATCGTCCAGCTGCACTACGGTCACCACCCGGCGGCTTGACCGCCGTCGACGAAATGGTCGCCGCCGGTGATGAAAGAGGCTGCGTCAGAGGCAAGAAACGCCACCATGTTCGAGACCTCTCGCGGCTCGGCGCAGCGATCCATCGCCGCACCGCTGCCCGCCAGTTTGCGCACATCCTCCATGCCGGAGTTGAGCATCATCGGAGTGGCCACCGGTCCCGGCATCACGCAGTTGACCCGGACTCCCTTTTTCGCGTACTCGACTGCGGCCGCCCGGGTGAGGCCGCGCACCGCGAATTTGGCTGCGGTGTAGGCGGCATTCGGAACATGCCGGACGTGTGCGAATCCCGCCACCGAGGCGATGTTGACAATCGCACCGCCGCCGGCGTCGATCATGCCCGGAATCACCGCCCGCATACCGTAGAACACCCCGTGTTGGTCGACGGCGATGGTCCTCAGATAGTCGTCTACGGTCAGGTCAGCGGTGTGGACGAATGGACCGGGGACTCCAGCGTTGTTCACGAGGACTGTCACCGGGCCCCACTTGTTCGTGACGCGGTCGACCACATCAGTCCATTGCTCCGGCTCGGTCACATCCAGATCGAAAAACTCTCCCTCTGCGCCAACCTCTTTGGCTACAGTCCGCCCCTCTTCTCTCAACACATCGACGATTGCGACTTTCGCGCCGAGTTCGACAAACGTCCGGACGTGCTCGGCACCCATGCCCTGGGCACCTCCGGTGATGATCGCGACCTTGCCTGCCAATGTCAGCACGAGCTTCTCCTTTGGTCGGTGTGGTCAAGATGTAGGTCCGCAAGGTCGTACACAGCTAGAAGGACGTCACGCCAAGCGGTTCCGGACCGCGGTCAGACCATCGCGATAGGTGGTGGCGACCGACTCCGCGATAAGACTCCCGTGCGCCGGCTCGATGGCGTCGAACTGCCCGCTCCACTCCATCCGCGCACCACCGCCGTCTATACCCAGCACTTGGATACGTGATCGATAGTCGACCATGCCGAACTGGCTGCCCACTACCGCATAGACGTAATAGCGCCGGCGATCACAGTGCTCGACAATCTGCTCAGCGACCTCTCCCCCACCCATCAGCGTGCAATGACGCACGCCGTGCACGATCGATGAGGACTCAATGCCTGGGTGCCATCCGCAGATCGCCGCCGGATCACCTACCAGCGACCAGACGATTTCCGGTGCCGATGCGATGTCGATGCTCTCCTCAACACTGAACAACTGGACCTCCCACTAATTCGCGTTACCTCAGTCGGTTTCAGGCAAGGAAGCCGGCTTGCGCAATTGCAGGCCGGGGACGAACGCCACACCGGAATGACTCTCTTGCTTCGACGGCGCGATCGGGGCGGCCGACCGCGACAAGTGCGTGCTTCTTGAACACCTGCGCAGCAATGGTGGGTTCATAGCTCACCTGAAGCAGGCGTGTCCTGAACTCCGCCGGACACGCATCTCCCCACACGATCAACTCGGCCGCGCCGTTGTCCATGACGCGTCTGATGAGTTCGCGGGTCCGAGGATCGCTCGAATAGTAGTGACCGGCGACAGCGATGGCGCAGGGTTGAAACGCGGGAGCACTCGTCGACAACACGGAGTCCAGCTCCGCCGCACCAACACCGAGAATGCGTAACGGGCGCACATCGGAACCTTCGTCGACAAGCGCGGTGACGTCCCATCCCGCCATTGCCCGATCGAAGAGCCAGCCGCCGACAACGGTCACGAGCTCGGCGATGTCGGACGCGACAACCATCAGTCGATAGCGCTCCCGATCTTCCTCTGCTCCTACACCTTCCGCACGGAAAGGTCCTTGGCGTCGCACGCGTCAGCCGGCGATCTGGACAGCGCGGCAGCGACATTGGCGAACCGCCTCACGAATCACGGGGTCTCGCGCTCGGTGAGCCGAGCGACCATTCCAGCACATCAGGCTCAGGAAACCCCGGCCGAACCATATCCGGGATCGCCGTCCGCCGGCCAGAAGTACTCCCGCCAAGCCACGATCTTGCCGTCCCGGACCTGATAGGAACCCATCACCGGCCAGCTCAACGGAGTGCCTTCCATCACCCAGTGATCAAAGCGCTCCATCAACACAACATCGCCATCGACGGCCAGGTGACGGATCTCGAGATCTACGACCTTGCCGCGGCCGAAGAACACCTTCATCAAGTCGTAGATCGCCTCGCGCCCAGCTAGTTTCGGCCAGTCAGGGCCGATGTCGAAGGTGGCGTCGTCAGCGAAATGGCTCATCACTTCGTCGACATCGTTGGTCGCCCACGCGGCAATCTCCGTGCGTACGACATCCTCAGGGCTCATCGACAACTCCGCCTTTCCTTGCTGTTTCTTCCGGACCCGCACGGCAACGATTCGGCACTACCGCAGAACGACAGGCATGGATTCCCAGCCACGCACGGCCGAGGTTGACGTCAACGTCGCTTTCGCGAGATCGACGTCCCACTCGGGGAAACGTTTCAGGATCTCCTCCAGGGCGATCCGTCCTTCCAGGCGGGCCAACGCCGAGCCCAGGCAATAGTGCACACCGCGGCCGAAACCCAGGTGCTGCGGGGAACGGCGATGGATGTCGAAAACATCTCCGTCGGGCGGGAAGTGGCGACGATCGCGATTGGCCGCGGCGAGCATCAACAGCATCACACTGCCCGCCGGCACCGTCTGTCCGTAATAGCTGACATCCCGCGTGACATATCTGGCCATGTTCGGACCCGACGGCTCGAAGCGCACGAGTTCTTCAATGGCCTTGGGTATCAGTGAATGATCTTCGGCGAGCTGACGCCGCTGGTCGGGATATTCGGCCAGCACCTTGCCCGCCCATCCGATCAGCCGATTGGTCGTTTCGTTTCCTGCGCCGACGACCAGGCTGGCGTAGGCACGGAGTTCGTCGCGTCGCAGTCGCCGGGTGGTACCCGTCTCGTCGACAAACTCGACGTTGGCCAACTCAGAGATGATGTCGTCCGATGGATGCTCGACACGCCACTCGACGTACTCGGCGAACAGTTCGCCCGCGTCAATCGCCTCGGGGGCGACCTCCATCGGTTTACCCGCCTCGGTGCGCAGGTTGTCGTCCCACCGTTTGCGGACTTCCTCGAGGTGCTCGTCGGGCATGCCCAGCAGCATTCCGATCACCCGCATGGGCATCCGAGCGCCCAGATCAGCCACGAAGTCGAACCGCTCGCTGCCGACGAAGGGATCCAGACACTCAGCACAGAATTCCCGGATCTTGGGTTCGAGGGCGCTGATCTTGCGCGGGGTGAACATCCTGGCCAGTAGCTTGCGGTGGATGTCGTGGATCGGTGGATCCTCGAAAATGATGAAGCCCGGCGGGATGTCGATGTTCGCCTTGACCGTTTCCAACACGTCACCCCGGGCCGAGCTGAACGTCTCGACGTCGACGGATGCACTGTCGACGTCAGCGAATCGGCTCAGTGCGTAGAAGTCGTACTCGCTGTTGTAGTACAGCGGCGCTTCTTCCCGGAGACGCGCATACGTCTCGTACGGACTGACATTCAGCGCGACGTCGTAGGGGTCATAACAGACATCGCTCACAGCTCCAACTGTCACTGATTCCGCCTCTCAGAACGATTCGTGCCGGTCTGGAAAATTTTGTTGCCGCAGGTCTTCTACTCGGCTCAGGTGCCGCATTCGGGCCCGCCGGAAACGTGGCAGTCAGGAATGATCCAATCGCTCATCGGGTCCTCCGGATTGACGCGTACGGAGCCGACCGGGAGTTCGACTGCGCTGCCCGGCTCCAGCTTGAAGGTGTCGGAGATGAACGCCGGCATGGATTTTGACAACCGTTCCAGGACGCCGCCCTTCCTGGCGCACACAGTTCCGAACTCATCTGGACGAGGCATTGCCTGTGACGTCGGCCAGATCGAGTTGCACAGATCTTGAGCGCTCCGGATGTGGTAGGGCACTTCGTCAGCGAACGCGTTTGGCGCCAACCCAATTCCAGTACACATCATTCCGAGACAGGCACTTGCGGCAACGATTCCGCGGGCCCAGTCGGTGCGCCTGTTCGTGGCTTTGCCAGCGGCGTTCGCAGCTTCGACATGTTTGATGGCTGGTCCGGTCACCAGGACGACACCACGTTGCGCGTTTCTTGTCATGGCTCCTCATCGGTTGTTCGTCGGACCGCCTGTGGTCGTTATTGCAGCGCCAGCTCCCGGTGCAGGACACGGGGTTCCGACGATCCGTCGGCCGCGACCGCACCCGTCCGGTCGATGACGAAGACACCGTCGCGGATGACCGCTTTGAGTGCCTCCGCCGGGCGGGACAACAACGAAAGATCGGCGAGCGGGTCGCCATCGACGATGATGAGGTCGGCCAGGGCACCCGGCTCGATCACACCCACCCGCTCCGGTTCGTCGGCCAGGAACTGGCCGGCGTTGCGAGTACCCCAGCTCAGCACGTCGGCCGGCGATAGCCCATCGATCGCTCCGTAGTAGGCGAATTCGCGACCGTAGTTTCCGACCTGGTGGTCGAGTGGATCGTCGTCGAGCAGATCGCGGAAGATGCCGCTGTAGTCGTCGCCGATCAGGATCCGGACCCCGGCTGCCTGCGCGATCGGCAGCATTGCTCGGGTGTGCTCGTATTGCTCTGGCGTCACCCCGAATTCGGCGGCGTAACCGAGTTCGAGCAGGCTCCACGGGTAGATGAGGCTGGGCACCCAGAAGGTTCCCGCCTCGACCATCGCCGCGATGACTTCCTCATCGACCTCGTCGCCGTGGTCGATCAGATCAAGTCCGAGCTCGATGCACTCCAACATCATCGCCTTGTCGGAAACGTGGGCACGTACCTTCGCGCCCCGCTCATGAGCGGTGTTGATGATGGTGGCGATCTCGTCGCGGGACATGTTGCGTGTCGTGCGGTGCAGCTGGCCGTGGCCGGCACTGGCGAAGATCTTGATCGTCTCGACACCACGATTGATCTCTTCGCGCACCAGCGAACGCATGGCGTCGGGACCGTCGGCGCAGACGTCGGTTCCCGGTGTCTCGTACCGCTTCCACCAGCGCCCACTGTTGTTCATGTCGCCGGTGGTGCCGAGATGGTGCCCGCAGGCACGAATCCGCGGTCCGGGGATGATGTCCTCAGCGATCGCCATCTTGAGCTGCGCGTCGATGTCGTGCGCGCACGAGGCCCCGGAGTAGCCGGTGAACCCGCTCTCCAGCAGCACGCGGCAGGTGCGCACGCCGATCGCCATCATGACTCCGGGCGGCAATTCCTTTCCGGGCCGTTCGGTGGCGGCGATCGCGATGCTGAACTTGTAGAAGTCAGGATGCAGATGTGAGGTGATCAGGCCGGGCAGCAACGTCATTCCGGCGACATCTATCGCCCCATCGGGAACCGGTCCGGAATGCGGATGGATGGCGGAAACCTGATTCCCTTCGACGGCAACCGTGTGGCGGCCGGGCAGCATGGTCCGGCCATCGAACACTCTGGCGTTGGCGAGTACCGGCATTTATCGTCCCTCCGTAGATGTTTCGGCCGCGTCAGAACGTGACGACCGGTTCACTGCCGTCCCACATCTGCGCCGCGGCCCGCATGGCGGCGAAACCCGCGTCGCGCTCCGCACTCGGCTCGAGCAGTTCGACCATGAAGCCGAGCGTGGAAGAGGTGTCGACCCAGCACGTGCGGATGCCATCGAGCTTGCCCTCGAATGCCAGTTGCGCGCCCGCCTCGATGTAGGTGTCGCGCTCGGCTTCGTAGTCATTGCAGTACAGGGCCATATGGTGTAACCCGAAGTCGCCGTCGCCGAAGAGATCCCGGAAGACGCCGGGCTCGTCGTTGTCCTGGCAGACCAGTTCGATCTGCAGGTCACCGGCGTAGGCGATGGCCGCCTGAACCTTCGGGAAGTCGGCCGGCGTACCCCGGTGTCTCCCATCGGTGAAGTCGACCCCGTCGAACCAGAAGAACGGTCCCACACCGGCGTTGCGCACCCAGGAATCGATGGCGCTCTGAAGATCGGGGACAGTCCAGCACATCTGCATGAAGTTTCGGTTGGGGAACGGCGCGGGGAAGGGTGTTGCCGCCATGGGCTGCTCTCTCCTTGACTCTGTGCCTCAGCCGATCAGCGGAAAGCGCTCGTCATCGAGCGGCTGCCATTGCGTCATCTGGCTGGAATCGAAGTTGGGTGTGGCGGATCCGTTCCAGCACACGTCGGCGGGTTGAGCGACCAGCAGGTAAGCCCAACGTGGCCGATCCATCGCGTTCACGCCCGCACCGTGGATCGTGAGGTGCGTATGGACCGAGATGTCACCGAGCTCGTAGGTCAGCTGTTGGCTCATCTCCAGATCGCGAAGCTCGGGAAACGCATCCAGAGCGTCTCCGGCACCGTAGGTGGTGTAATCGCCCATCACCCCGGCACGGTGCGATCCGTTCACGAACGACATCGTCCCGGCTTCAGGCCCGTATGCCTCCAACGGGAACCAGAACGTCATGCCCCCGGACCGGTCGACGGAGAAGGTGATGAAATCCTGGTGAAAGGCGGTCGGACCGTTCCCACCGTGGCGAGCAGCCTTGGTGCTGGGCAGTTTTGGCGCGAAGAAGTCCGCGTAGTACCGCGTGCCCACAACCGTGCCGTCGGGAGCGCGCCGCCGTTGCAGCAGGCTTGCGCTCTTGCCGACTTCATCGATCAACGGTCGCATCACCGGGTTCGTCAGGCCGGCGCTCTGTCCGACGTTGAAGTAGGCCAGCGCGCCTTGCTCCTCACCGTCGGTGTCGGTCGGCGCCTCGGCCTGCAGTGGGTTGCTGTCCGCATCGTCGCCCATCTTGTCGCGCGCGATCGCGAGCATCCCGCGGACCACGTCAGGATCCACGAAGCCTTTCAGCTGCACCCAACCGAATTCATGCAAATGGTCGACTTCCTCATCGGTCACCGACCGGCACGGTGACGTCACAGCCGTTGGCTCTCCCACGATTTCGATGTCTCCTCGTCGCTGTCGACAGATCGGCTAGATGAAGCGGCCAGGGCCGGTACGGAACGCGTAGAGCCCCATGACGGCGTCCTCGGGAACCTCGTACGGCGTGGCCACCTCGTCGATGGTGGGGCCGATCTTGGCCGCCACCTCGGCCAATTTCGTGCGATCGAGACCGTAAACGTCGATTGCGTTTCCGCCGATGTACTTGCGCACATCCTGGGGGTCAATGTCGTTGAACGTGAACCGGATAGCTTCCCTGGTGTCGGGCCAGGTTCCCTCCGCGTGCGGATAGTCGTCGCCCCACATGACCTTGTCGGTGAGGCCCTTCTCGACTCCCAGCTTCGCCTCCCAATTGGACATGAAACTGGCGCCGATGAAGCAGTTGCGTTTGAAGTACTCCGATGGCGGCATGGACAGTGCCGCACGAACCCATTCACCGGTTCGCGAGTGGTAGAGGCCGTCCATGTCGTCCATGACCTCCGGCGCCCAATCCATCCACTGTTCGGTGAGCACCAGCTTCAGTTTGGAATGGCGCTCGAACACGCCGCCGAGGATCATCACCCAGACCCCGCGACGGGTCCGGAACAGCGTCTCCATCATGTACATCGCCTGGGCGCCCTCCCCCTCGTAGGGGTAGTGCTCACCCCCACCGCCGTGCGTGTTGAGCGACATTCCGGTTTCTTCGCATATCGACCAAAGCGGCTCCCAGATCGGATCGTTCAACATCGGGATGTCATTGCGGGGAGCGGGCAGGTTGATACCTCGCAGGCCCGCCTCGGCCGCCCACTTGACCTCACGGACACAGGCAGCCGGGTCGGAGATCGGGATGTGGGCGATGCCGGCGCTGCGCTCGGGGGCCGTCGACACGAAATCGGCGAGCCACCGGTTGTAGATACGAACCCCGAGGTCCTCCAGGCGGTCGTATTTCGAGTCACCCCAACTGATGAGGCCCGTCGTCGAGAAAGGAATCGACTCCCCGTTGAGCCCGCCGTGATAGATCACGGATGCGGCGACACCCTGTTCGTCCATGTCGGCAAGCCGTGCCTCCGGGTCCTGAAGACCGGGAACGAAACTGTGCTCGTAGCTGCGGTTCAGAAAACCCAGATCCATCTGGTCCGGATTGCGAATGCCCGCGGTCTTGGCGAAGTCCTCGGCCTGGGACTGATCCAGTGACCAGTTCTCGTCATAGCCCTTGTCGCCGGCTTTGGACGATCGCAACGAGAACATGCCGTGCTTTTCCATCTCTGCGACGAACTCATCGAATTCGTCGAGGTATTTCGGTTCGCAGTACTGCCGCAGCTGGTTCTTGAGCGACGGTCCGACGTGGCTGTCCGTCGAGACCACGATGTAGGGCTCCTCCGATACGCCATCGGTACCGGAGTGGGGCGGTTGCTGCACCATGCTTGTCCCTCGCAGGTTTCGAGATCGTCTGATGTGGGCGCTGTGATGCTAACCACACTCGAGCCCAATGTGCAACGGTGTTATACATTTGAATCACCGTGGCAAATATCGCTCACTGTGGCATAACTGAGTACAGTGACACCCATGGCCTCACGCGCCCTGCAGCGAACCCGCGCGCACGTACTCGATGCTGCCCGCGACTTCGTCGAACAACACGGTGTCGAACAGCTGTCCATGCGCCGCCTCGCCGACGAAGCCGGCGTCAGCGTCCGCACGCTCTACAACCACTTCGGCGACAAAGAAGGCCTACTGGCCGCCCTCATCCAACGCTCGCTCGACTCCATGGACGTTGCCGTACACCAACTCTCGGCGACCGACCCGATCGAACGAATCTGGGAAGCCATCACCTTGTCGATCCACAAAGTCGTCGCCGACATTCCGAAAGCTGTCGTGCGTGCCGTCCTCATGGACGACCGGCTCCTCGACCAGGTGAATCTGCGCTGGAGCGGCTGGGACCTCATCGTCACCGAGATCAGAGCCGCCACCCGACGCGGCGCACTGCGCGACGACATCGATCCCGACGTCCTCGCCGACCATGCCGCGATGGTGCTGTTCCACCTCCAACGCCGATGGACCGCCGGCGACATCACCGCCGAGCAACTGCGCGCCGGCGCACTGCACGCTTTCGACATCTGCCTACTGGCCATCGCCCGGCCACGCGCGCGCACCGACATCCTGGCCCATGCCAACTCGATGCTCTCAACCGAGCAAACCGCCGCAGAAGCCTGATCCGCCCGGCCTTCCCGGTTACCGTCGAACCGTGCTCTGGACCCCGCGCAGCCCCACGCAGACCCGCATCCTCGATGCGGCACTGGAGCTGATCGCCGATCATGGTGTCAGCGGAACCTCGCTGCAGATGATCGCGGACGCGATCGGGGTCACGAAAGCCGCTGTCTACCACCAGTTCAAGACCAAAGAAGCCATCGTCATCGCACTCACCGAGCGTGAACTCGGCCAGTTGGAGGACGCGCTCGAGGCCGCCGAGGCCGAAGGGTCGCCCACCCGCGCCCGCGAGCTCCTACTCACCCGGGTGGTCGAGATGGCCGTATCGCGTCGACGCGCCACCAGCACACTGCAGTTCGACCCGGTCGTGGTGCGGTTGCTGGCCGAACACGAACCTTTCCAACAGTTCATCGATCGGCTCTACGCGGCGATGTTGGGTGATCAGTCGGGCAACGCGGCCCGCGTTCATGCGGCAGTGCTGTCCGGCCTGATCAGCGCCGCGGTGATGCATCCCCTGGTGGCCGATATCGACGACGACACGCTGCGCGCCGAGTTGCTGCAGACGATGCGGCGGATTCTGGTCCTACCCGGCTGAATCGGCGACCAGATTCGCCGCGGCGCTGTACGGATCGGTGGTGCCGTCGGCGACGGCGGCGGCCAACCGATCCAGCTCGGCGTGGTTGCGCAGCAATGTCTGCGCCAGCGAGAGAATCTGGGTGCGGGCCCGTGCCGTGCGCCGCGCGGGGGTGTCGGACCGGTGGTGGGCGTCGATGGCCTCCACCAGCTCGGCCAAACCCTCCCCCTGTGCCGCAACAAGTTTGAGCACCGGAACGGTGGCCTCAGCCCTCAGATCGCGGGCCGTCTGGTCGGCGCCTTCGCGGTCGGCCTTGTTCACCACCACCAGATCGGCGACTTCCAGCAGACCGGCCTTGGCGGCCTGCACGGCATCTCCCGCACCGGGATTCAGGATCACCACGGTCGGATCGGCGATCGCGGCGATCTCGATCTCTGACTGCCCCACACCCACGGTCTCCAGGACGATCAGATCGTAGGAAAGCGCGGCCAGTAGCCGGATCGCGGCAGGCACCGCGGCGGCAAGCCCGCCGAGGTGCCCACGGGTGGCCACCGACCGGATGAGCACGTCGGGGTCGTTGATGTGGGCGGCCATCCGGATCCGGTCACCGAGCAGCGCGCCACCGCTGTAGGGGGATGACGGGTCCACCGCAAGCACCGCGACCCGCATCCCGCGCTCGCGGTACGCACCGACCAGAGCGCCGACCGTCGTCGACTTTCCTGCCCCCGGCGGCCCGGTGACCCCGATGACGCGCGGCGACGCGGGGCCGAGCACCGCGAGAACCTCATCCCGGTGCTCGCTTTCGACCAAGCTCAGCAACCGACCGACGGCGCGCTGAGATCCATCGCGCGCCGCGGTGATGAGCTCTTCGATGTTGTGCTTCGTCATTGGGAAAAAGCCTACGGCGCTGTATTTCATGTCGCCGCCGGGGCGGCTCCGTCCACCTCGATGACGGTCGCCGAGCCCATCCCGCCTCCCGCGCACATCGCGGCCACCCCGATGCCACCGCCGCGCCGGCGCAGTTCATGGACCATGGTGACCAGCATCCGTGCCCCGGTGGCCGCCACCGGATGCCCCAGCGAGCACCCGCTGCCGCTGACATTGACGATCTCCGGATCGATGTCGAGAAGCTTGATGGTGGCCACACACATCGCCGCGAAAGCCTCGTTGATCTCAAACAGGTCCACATCTGTCAATGAAAGCCCCGCCCTGCCAAGAGCTTTGGTGATCGCCTCCACCGGCGCCAGGCCGGTGAAAGCCGGGTCGACGCCGACTGAAGCCCAGGACTTGATGGTGGCCAGGGCAGGTAGCCCGAGGCCGTCGCTGGCGATGGTCAGCAGCGCCGCCGCATCGTTGGCGCCGCAAGCATTGCCCGCGGTGATGGAGAACCCGTCGATCTCCGGGTGCAGCGGCTTGAGCGCGGCCAGCTTCTCCAGGGTGGTGTCACGGCGCGGGTGTTCGTCGGTGTCGAACAAGCCGTGCGGAGTGTCGATGGCGACGATCTCGTCGGCGAACCGGCCCTCGTCGATGGCCGCGATCGCCTTGCGATGCGAGCCCAATGCCCACCGGTCCATCTCCTCGCGACTCACCCCGGCCTTGACCGCGGCGTTCCAGCCGACCGTGATGGACATGTCCATGTTCGGGGCGTCCGGCCGATCCGGATGAGTGGGCGGGAACCAGTTCACCCACTCGGCGTCCTTGGCGCTGCCGGCGGCCCGGATGAACCGAGGTGAGGTGGAGGCCGAGTTCACCCCGCCGGCCAGAATCAACTGGTCCATGCCCGCACGGATTCCGGCGGCCGCACTCTGCACCGCGGCCTGCCCCGCCGCACAGTGCCGGTTGTTGGACAGGCCGGGCACCGCCGTCAACCCGGCGGTGATCGCGGCATGACGGGCGATGACGCCGCCGCCGTACAACCCCTCACCCAGGATCAGGTCGTCGATCGAACCGGTGAGGTCAGCGGGAACGTCCTCCAATGCAGCTCGCACCACATGGTCGGCCAGCGCATACGCGTCGGTATCTCGCAGCGTGCCCTTCTTGGCGGTGCCGATAGGGGTACGCAATGCGGACACGATGACGGCTTCAGGCATTGATCTGCTCCCTGGTTCACCCGGTAAGAGAATGCTATTCTCGCAGCCAGAGAGTCACAGTTGCAAGAAGGGGAACCGTATGCAAATCGCCGGTAGTTCCGCGATCGTCGTCGGCGGCGCAGGCGGCCTGGGCGAGGCGACCGTCCGCCGCCTGCAGGCCGCAGGCGCCAAGGTGGTCGTCGCAGACCTCGCCGACGAGAAGGGCACCGCGCTGGAGAAGGAGTTGGGTGTGCGCTACGTGCCCACCGACGCCACCTCCGAGGAATCCGTGCTGGCCGCCATCGCCGAGGCGGAAGCCCTCGGCCCGTTGCGGATCTCGGTGGACACCCACGGCGGTCCCGCCGCAGGAGGCCGGCTGGTCGGCAAGGACGGGTCGCCGCTGGACCTCGACGGCTTCAAGAAGACCATCGAGTTTTATCTGACCGCGGTGTTCAACGTGATGCGGCTGTCGGCCGCGGCCATCGCCAAGGCCGAACCTTTGGAGGAAGGCGGCCGCGGCGTCATCGTCAACACCGCCTCGATCGCCGGGTACGAGGGCCAGATCGGCCAACTGCCCTACTCTGCCGCCAAGGGCGGCGTGTTGGGCATGACGCTCGTGGCCGCACGTGACCTGTCTCCGTTGGGCATCCGGGTCTGCACCATCGCTCCCGGCACCATCAACACCCCGGCCTACGGCAAGGCCGCCGACCAGCTCGAGCAGTACTGGGGTCCGCAGGTGCCGTTCCCCAAGCGCATGGGTCGCTCCACCGAGTACGCCCAGCTGGCTCAGAGCATCATCGAAAACGACTACCTCAACGGCGAAATCATCCGTCTCGATGGGGCATTGCGCTTCCCGCCCAAGTAATAGTCTGTCGCGATGAACCTGACCGGAAAGGTCGCCTTCGTTGCCGGCGCCAGCCGCGGCATCGGTGCCACCATCGCTGCCGCGCTGGCCGCCGAGGGTGCCGCAGTGGCCGTGGCGGCCCGTTCCGAACAACCGGGCAAGCTGCCCGGCACCATCGGCTCGGTAGCCGCATCCATCAACGATGCGGGCGGGAGGGCGCTGCCGGTCGCCTGTGACGTCACCGACGAGGACTCGGTGAACAAGGCTGTCGCAACGGCGGTTTCGGAATTCGGCGGCATCGACATCCTGGTCGCCAATGCCGGCGTCCTTTGGCTCGGGCCCATCGAGACCACGCCGCTCAAACGCTGGCAGCTCTGCCTCGACGTCAACCTCACCGGGGTGTTTCTGGTGACCAAGGCCGTCATCCCCGAGGTCCGCAAACGTGGCGGAGGGTCCCTTGTCGCGATCACCACCACCGGAGTCGACATGATCGAGCACGGCGCCAACGCCTACTGGGTGTCCAAGGCTGCCGCCGAACGCCTGTATCTCGGACTGGCCGCCGACCTGCGTGCTGACAATATCGCGGTCAACTGCCTGAGCCCGTCACGCGTGGTGCTCACCGAGGGTTGGCAGGCCGGCGGCAGCGGACTGCGGATCCCGCCCGAGATGGTCGAGCCGCCGGAGGCGATGGGCCGCGCAGCGGTGCGCCTGGCCGGTCAAGATGCCGGCGGCGTCACCGGTACGGTGCAGCGTTCGGAGGCGCTCACCTTCTAGGAATCACGCCCAGCGGCCACCTATGGCACGTTCTTCACAGATCCGTGTGCCATAGGTGGCCACTCGGGCCAGAGAATCAGCGAGTTCAGCTCTTCGCGATCAGCCCGTCAACGATGCGATTGAAATCAGCGGTGCCGAACGATACGTACTCGGCGAGGTTGGCGTAATCCAGCGACGCCATCACCTGCTGCTCGAGCTGGATGTTCATCAACCGTTTGGTGGCCTCGACCGCCTGCTTGGGCAGATCCATGAGCTTTTTGGCACACGCGATCGCCTCCGCCAGCGGATCCTCGACCACATGATTGGCCAGGCCCAGTTCGACCGCCCGCTGCGCCTTGATCCGCACACCGGTGAGGGCAAACTCCTTGGCCTGCAACAGCGAAATCTGCGAGCCCCACACCAGCGGACCACCGTCGGCGGCCACCAGGCCGATCTGCACGTGCGGATCGGCGAAGTGTGCGTTCTCGGCCATGTAGACCACGTCGGACAGCGCGGCCAGGCTGCAGCCCAGCCCAACGGCAGGCCCGTTCACCGCGGCGATCAACGGGATGCGGCAGCGCACCATGCCGATGACCAGGTCGCGGCCGTGCTTGATCGTCTTCTGGCGCAAGGCTTCATCGCGCCGCAACTCATCCAGGTAGTTGAAGTCACCACCGGCCGAGAACGCCCGCCCCGCACCGGTGATCACCGCCGCGCGCGCATCGGCATCCTCGTTGAGCGCCTCCCACAGCCGGGCCAGTCCGACGTGCAGGTTGTCGTTGACCGCGTTCAGGGCGTCGGGACGGTTCAGCGTGATGATGCGCAGCGCACCGTCTGCCCGCACATCGATTTCGTCTGGCATTCCGTACATCTGACTAAACTCCCAGTCCGAGGATTCGTGAGGCGATGATGTTCTTCTGGATCTGCGACGTACCACCCATGACACTCTGCGCGCGACTGTAGAGATAGGCGCTCAGCAGTTCGGGATCCTTGGTGCCGGTCACCGCGAGCGCGGCATGCCCGACGGACTGCTCGACCCACGTCATGAGCAGCTTGTCCAGCGAGCCCTCCGGACCGTGCTTGAGTCCATCGAGCTGTTCGGACAGCCGCCTGCGCACATGCAGCCGCAACATCTCGGCCTGCACACCGGCCCAGGCGAGATCCTCTGGGACCTTTCCGTCCACCCGAGACGCCATCTCGCGCACCAGTTTTCCGTAGCGCGCCGAGTAGCCGAGGGTCGAGGGTTCACGCTCGTGGCTGACCACCGTCATGGCCAGGCGCCAACCGTCACCGGGCTCACCGACCATCTGTGAGGCCGGCACCACCGCGCCGTCGAATGCCACCTGGCCGAACTCCGTGGTGACACCGTTGATCATCTGCAGCGGCCGCTGCTCGATGCTGTCCTGGTGCATCGACACGATGAACGCCGAGATGCCTTTATGTCTTGCCACATCCTTGTCCGTGCGGGCCAGTACCAGACACCAGTCGGCCACGTCCGAGTAGCTGGTCCAGATCTTGTGCCCGTTGATGATGTAGTTGTCGCCGTCGCGCGTCGCCGTCGTGGTCAGCGAGGCCAGGTCCGAACCGGCACCGGGCTCCGAGAAGCCTTGGCACCAGCGCTCGGTGCCGTTGATCATCCCCGGCAGGAATCGCTGCTGCAGTTCCTTGCTGCCGTGGTGCCCGAGACCGACAACCAAGTAGCCGAGGCTGGGCCGCGGCGGGGCTCCGGCCCGGGCCAGCTCCTCGTCGACGATCACATCGTAGACGGGCGGCAGGTCCTGGCCACCGAACTCCTTGGGCCACGAGGTGCCGAAAAACCCTGCGGCATAGAGGGCTTGATGCCACTCCCCCATCCGGGCCCAGTAATCGTCGCCTGACGCCTTGAACGATGCGGCGTTGTCCGCCAACCAGGCCCGAAGGCGGTCCCGGAAAGCAGCTTCCTCGGTTGAATCACGAAAGTCCAAGATCAGTGACCTCCAAGTCCTCTAGCTTGACGGGCCACAACTCGGTGGCCACCAGAACCCGGCGCAGATACACATGCGCCAGGCACTCCCAGGTGTTTCCGATACCGCCGTGCACCTGGATCGCGGTCTCGCACACCGTGCGCGCGGCGCGGGCGCAGTACACCTTGGCGATCTTCCCGGCCCGGACCGCGTCCTCGGCAGGAAGTTCGTCGACCGCCCATGCCGCGTGGCGCAGCACACTGATCGAGCCCTCGATCAGGGCAAGTCCCTCGGCCAGCAGGTGCGCGACGGCCTGGTATGAGCCGATCGTCGAGCCGTACTGCTCACGGACTTTCGCGTAATCGACGGCCAGCGCATGCGCACCGCGGGCAGCACCCACCAGATCCGCGCTGGACGCCGCGAGCGCCAAGGCGTGCCAGCGCAAGGCGTCCTCGCTCGACAGCTCAGCGAGCTCGTCGGGCGCCTCGACCACACCCACCGTGCTGCGGGTCAGATCCACACCGGCGGTGGCAGCCTCATCGCTCTCGACGGCCACCTCCCGATCCAGCCGACGGGCCAGATCGTCGGCGAGCACAGGCCCGAGGAACGGCACGTCGACCAGCCCGCGTCCGAACTCCTCGGCGACGATCGCCACCTCCACCCCGGAGGCACCGTCGGACCGCAGGGTGCGCCACTCGGTTGCGGCGACCGTGCTTTCCAACCGGGCGCGCCGGCCCTCATCCGACAACTCTCCGACCGCATCGGGTCCGAGGTCGTCGGCCAGTTTTGCTGCGGCCTCTCGCAGCTGCTGCTGTTCAGACGTCAGACGAACGTCCATGCCGCTCCTTCAGCACTCGTCGCAATACCTTTCCGGAAGGTAACCGGGGTATCTCGGTTACGAACTCCACGCGGCTGGGCCGCTTGTACGAGGCCAACTGATCGCCGATGAGCGCGATCAGTTCCATGGCCGACACCTCAGAACTTGTCGTCACGGCGGCCACGATGGCCTCGCCGTCGACGGCATCGGGTACGCCGAACACCGCGCAGTCGGCGACGGCCGGATGGCCGTGCAACACCGCCTCGACCTCGGCCGGCGCGACCTGAAAGCCGCGAACCTTGACCATCTCCTTGGATCGGTCGGTGATGTGCAGGTATCCGTCGTCGTCGAGGTAGCCGATGTCACCGGTGCGGTACCAGCCGTCGCAGAATGCGCCGGCGGTGACGTCGTTCGGCAGGTAGCCGGCCATCACGGAATCCGACCGCACCTGGATCTCGCCGCCCTCACCGATGCGGACGTCGACCCCGCGCACGGGAGTGCCGACGGTGTCGATGCGGGTGGCGTCCATCGGGTTACAGGCGATCACCGGAAGTTCAGTGGTGCCATAGGCGGTCAGCCACCGGATGCCGGCGCGCTCGCTGACGGTATCGGCGACGCTGAGGGTCACCGGGGTGGCGCACCACATCACGTAGCGCAGCGACGACAGGTCGTAACGTCCCAGATCGGGATGCGCAGCCAACGCCAAAGCGATTGGCGCGACCGCCATTTCGATCGTGATCCGATCGGATTCGATGTGCCGCAACATGGTGTCGATGTCGAAACGACGGTGCAGGCGCATCCAGGCACCCGTGTCGAGCACCATGGCGATGTTGAGCAACCCCAGGATGTGTGACGGCGGCGTCATGATCTGCATGCGGTCGACGGCAGTGAAACCCAGTGCCGTGCGCCAATGGTCGATGGCCGCGGCGAACCCGCCATGGGTGTGCCGGACCGCCTTGGGCAGGCCGGTGGTTCCCGAGCTGAAGACGAACAACGCGTCGCTGTCCGGGGCGGGCGGGTCGAACTGCCGCAGGCCGGGGATGATCGGTTCGTCCAGATGCAGCATCGGCATCTGTGCGGCCAGCACCTCATGATCGCCCACCGCATGAGCGGGCGCGGTCAGGGCCAGCGCGTGGGCGGCCTCGCGTTCTTTCCAGGCCGGGCTGATCAGCACCGCCGCAGCTCCCAGACCCCAGATCGCCCGTAATGCCACCACGAACTCGGGGCGGTTGGACGACATGATCGCCACCCGGTCACCCTGGCGTACACCGCGGCGCTCCAACTCTGTGGCCATCCCGCTGGTGAGCGCGTCGAGTTCAGCCAGGGTGTACTCGCGGTCGTCGAACGCGAGCACCGCGCGAGTATCCGCACAAGGAGCAGTCGTGGCCGTAGCCAAAATTCCAACCCCTCTCAACAGGCCTCTGTTGCGCGCTCAACACGCCGAGAAGATACTATCACTTTGCGAGAATGGTATTCTCTTCATATCAGAACGTGCGTGCACAGGGGAGTGAGATGACGGCAGAACCGATGGCCAGCAGCGGAGCGGACGGCAAGGTCACGATCGTGTTCGACCGCGAGCAGTTGTCCGTGCCACGCAGGCAGGGTGAGACGCTGTTGGAAAGCGCGCGCCGGGCCGGAATGACGCCGCCGTTCTCATGCGAGGCCGGCAATTGCGGCACCTGCATGGCCAAGCTCTTGGAGGGCACCGCCACCATGCGGGTCAACGACGCACTCGATGACGACGAGGTGGCCGAGGGCTACGTGCTGACCTGCCAGGCTGTGCCGGACTGCGATTCCGTGACGGTCTCCTACGACGAAGACTGAGCCGCACAGCGGCCGAGAGTGCCTCCGGTTTCTACCGCAGGGCCGCAGATTTCGAGCGGTCACAACCCTGGTGCAGAAACCGGTGCACGCCGTCCGTACTCGTCGAAGGCCGGGGCAGGCCGGTAGTCCGGCGTGTACCCGGCGACGTGTACCGGACTACCCACCAACCGGAAATCGCCTGCGGTGACCAGCACCTCGGGCGTCGCGTCCAGCGCCTGGGGCAGGCTACGCACAGCGGCCGCCGGGATCCCCAGCGGCTTGAGCCTCGCTTCCCACCCCGCAGCGGTGTCGGTCGCCAGCGCGGCAGTCACCACATCGAGCACTTCGTCTCGCCGGGCGGCCCGCTCAGCCATGGTCTCGAAACCCGCAACCCCTGCCTCACCGGCGAACGACTTCCAGAACCCGTCATGGGTGATGAAAAGCGCCAGATAGCCATCGGCGGTCGGGAACAATTGCGCCGGTACGTAATACGAATGAGCACCGAAGGGATGGCGGCGCGGCTCGACACCGTCGTTGAGGTACGCCGAGGCACGGTAGTTCAACTGCGACAACATGACATCACGCAGCGAAACGTCCACCTGACCACCGTCGCCCGAGACGATCATCGCCAGAAGACCCAGCGCGGCCGTCAGCCCGGTCGAGTTGTCGGCCGAGGAGTAACCGGGAAGCGTGGGTGGGCCGTCGGGATCTCCGGTCATCGCAGCCACCCCGGTGGCGGCCTGGATGACGTAGTCGAACGCCGGGTCGTCTCCCCCGTCGAGCCCGAACCCCGTCATCGCGACACAGACGATCTTCTCGTTGAACTGCCGCAGATTCTCATACGTCAGGCCGAGCCTGCGGATCACCGACGGCTTCATGTTCACCAGCAGCGCGTGGGAATCGGCCACCAGCTCACCGAGTTTCGCCCGGCCCGACTCCGAGGCGAGGTCGAGGCAGATGCTGCGCTTGCCCCGGTTGAGGCTGGCGAAATAGCTGTCGCTGACTTGACGCGAGATCTCCCCGCCGGGTGGTTCGACCTTGATCACCTCGGCACCCAGGTCCGCCAGCATCATGGTGGCGTACGGGCCGGCCAGCATGACGCCGACCTCGATGATGCGGATGCCGGCAAGAGGGCCTGAACCGCTCATCGGTTCCCTCGGCTCTTCGCGCAAGCGCTCATCGGTTCCCTCGGCTCTTCGCGCAAGCGCTCATCGGACCTGCTTGGCTCTTCGCGCAAGCGCTCATCGGACCTGCTTGGCGAGTTCGGCAATCACCTCACGCGTCCGGTACTTCGACGCGATCAGCTCGTCACGGTTGTCCCCGATCGGCAACAACCGCACCGACAGGTCCGTGACCCCTGCATCGGCGAACTGCTTGAACCGCTTGAGGATTGATTCCTCGTCACCGGCGGCGCACAGATCACCGACATTGCGCGCCTCGCCCCGGTCGAGCAGCCGCTGGTAGTTCGGCGAGGTCTCCGCCTCGGCCAGGATGCGGTTGGCCCGCTCCTTGGCGACCTCGATCTCGGAGTTGGCGCACAGCGTGACGGGGATGCCTGCCACGATGCGAGGCGCGGGCTTGCCCGCCTCAGCGGCGGCCTTGTTGATCTTGGGTGCGATGTGCTCGCCGATCGCCTTCTCGTCGGCCATCCACAGCGACGTGCCGTCGGCATGCTCGCCCGCGATCTGGAGCATCACCGGGCCCAGCGCGGACACCAGCACGGGCATCGGGGTGTCGGCACTGAGCACGGTCGGGTTGTGCACGGTGAAGGAATCGTTCTCCACGTCAACCGGTCCGGGTCCGGCGATCGCGGTGTTCAACACCTGCAGGTAGTCCCGCGTGTATGCGGCGGGCTTCTCGTAGGGCAGGCCGAGCATGTCGCGCACGATCCAGTGGTGCGACGGCCCGACGCCCAGGGCCAACCGGCCACCGGACATCGCGTGCACGGACAGCGCCTGACGGGCCAGCGCGATCGGATGCTGCGCCTGCAATGGCACCACGGCAGTACCGAGTTCGATCCGCGTGGTGTTGGCCGCCATCAGCGCCACCATGGTCAGACAATCGAAATCGTTGGGCACCTGCGGCATCCACGCACTGTCCAGACCCGCCGATTCGGCCCACTGGATGTCCGAGACCAGCTTGGAGACCTTGCGCGCCATATCGCCGCGCTCGGCCCCGATCATCACACCCAGCCTCATGACTCCGAAACCTTCTCTGTCAGCGCACGCACGTCGGTCACCAGAGTCTCGAGCGACGTTCCGGTCGGGAACACCGCCGCCGCACCGGCCTCCAGCAGCTTCTGCACGTCGGACTGCGGGATGGTGCCGCCGACGACAACGGCGATGTCACCAGCATCGGCTGCGCGCAGCGCCTCGACGGTGCGGGTGGTCAGCGCCACGTGCGCGCCCGAGAGGATCGAAAGTCCCACCAGTGCAACGTCTTCCTGAAGCGCGATCGACACGATGTCCTCGATGCGCTGCCGGATGCCGGTGTAGATGACCTCGAATCCGGCGTCACGCAATGTGCGTGCGACGATCTTGGCACCCCGGTCGTGACCGTCGAGCCCGGGCTTGGCGACGAGTACGCGGGTAGCCATCAGAACACCACCGGCTGCTGGAACTCGCCCCACACCGACTTCAAAGTCGACACCATTTCTCCCACTGTGCAGTACGCATTGGCGCAGTCGATCAACCGGTGCATCAGGTTGTCTGCCCCCGGTCCACTGCCCTCGGCTCCCCTGGCCAGCGCGGCCAGAGCTTCTTTGACCGCGACGCCGTCGCGCTCGGCCTTGACCTTCGCCAGTCGCTTGAGCTGCAGATCGCGCCCCTCGGCGTCGAGCTCGTAAGTGTCGATGTCAGGCGCGGGCTCGTCGGTGACAAACCGATTGACCCCGACCACCGGCCGCTCACCGGACTCGATCTCGTTGTGGATCTTGAACGCCTCGTCGGCGATCAGGCCCTGCAGGTAGCCGTCCTCGATGCACCGCACCATGCCGCCGTGCTTTTCGAGGTCATCCATGATCTCGATGATCTTGGCCTCGGTGGCATCGGTGAGGGCCTCGACGAAGTACGACCCGCCCAGCGGATCGGCCACCTTGGTCACACCGGTCTCATACGCCAGGATCTGCTGGGTCCGCAGAGCCAGCGTCGCCGATTCCTCACTGGGCAGGGCAAACGGCTCGTCCCACGCGGCGGTGAACATCGACTGCACGCCGCCCAGCACCGCCGCCAACGATTCGTAGGCCACCCGCACCAGGTTGTTCTGTGCCTGCGGCGCGTACAGCGACGCCCCGCCCGCCACGCAGCCGAACCGGAACATCGAGGCCTTGTCCGTGGTCGCGCCGTAGCGTTCCCGCACGATAGTGGCCCAACGGCGCCGGCCGGCACGGTATTTGGCGATCTCCTCGAAGAAGTCACCGTGGGTGTAGAAGAAGAAGGAGATCTGGGGTGCGAATTTGTCGATGGTCATCCGCCCGCGTTCGACCACCGTGTCGCAATAGGTGACACCGTCGGCCAGCGTGAACGACATCTCCTGCACGGCGTTGGCGCCGGCGTCGCGGAAGTGCGCACCGGCCACCGAGATCGCGTTGAACCGCGGCACCTCGGCCGCACAGAACTCGATGGTGTCGGCGATCAGCCGCAGGGACGGCTCGGGCGGCCAGATCCAGGTGCCGCGCGACGCGTACTCCTTGAGGATGTCGTTCTGGATGGTGCCGGTGAGCTTCTCGCGCGGCACGCCCTTCTTCTCGGCGGCGGCGACATAGAAGGCCAGCAGGATGGCCGCGGTGCCGTTGATGGTGAAGCTGGTGCTGATCTTGTCCAGCGGGATGCTGTCGAACAGGATCTCGGCGTCGGCCAGGGTGTCGACGGCAACACCGACGCGCCCGACCTCCTCGCCGTACTCTTCGTCGTCGGAGTCGTAGCCACACTGGGTGGGCAGGTCCAGTGCCACCGACAGTCCCGTCCCACCCTGATCGAGCAGGTAGCGGTAGCGGCGGTTGGATTCCTCGGCGGTGCCGAAGCCCGAATACTGCCGGAAGGTCCAGGTCTTCCCGCGGTAGCCGGAGGCGAAGTTGCCGCGCGTGAATGGGTAGGTCCCGGGGGCAGGCGGCTCGACCGCGCGGTCGTCCGGTCCGTAGACGGGCGCCAGCGGGATGCCAGATGGGGTCTCTACAGGAGAGACATCTTGCTCGCTCATCAGTGGATAACGTACTTGCTAAAAATGAGAATGCCAATACCGCAGCGCGGAAATGTGGCCCCTGTACTGGCAAGGAGGCCTCCTACCTGCGCACCGAGACGTTCCGTCAACACTGAGGAACAGGTCTGGTCGACGCCGATTCTCCGGGCGCCCCACTCGCCGATTACGCCACTTGCTAAAAATGAGAATGCCAATACCATTTGAGTACGGTCGACAGTACCGTTGACGACGGCGCAACAGCGGATTGCTGCGCTCGACGAGGAGGACCATGTCCAGCCAGCAAGAATCATTCACCGATCGCACGCTGGTCGTGTCCGGCGGCAGCCGCGGTATCGGGCTGGCGATCGCGCTCGGTGCTGCCCGCCGCGGGGCGAACGTTGTGCTGCTGGCCAAGACCGCAGAACCCCACCCCAAGCTCCCCGGCACCGTGCACACCGCGGTCGCCGAGGTCGAGGCCGCAGGCGGCAAGGGTGTCGCGGTCGTCGGTGATGTGCGCAAGGAAGAGGACGTGGCCCGCGCGGTGGAAGCGGCGGTCGAGCACTTCGGTGGCGTCGACATCGTGATCAACAACGCCAGCGCCATCTCCACCGACCCCACCGAGTCGCTGTCGGCCAAGAAGTTCGACCTGATGATGGACATCAACATCCGCGGCACCTTCCTGCTCACCAAGGCCGCGCTGCCGCACCTGCGTAAGTCCGTCAACCCGCAGGTGCTCACGCTGGCCCCGCCGATGAACATGAACCCCTACTGGCTCGGCGCGCACCCGACCTACACCCTGTCCAAGTACGGGATGACTCTGCTGTCGTTGGGCTGGGCGGCCGAATACGCGGACGCCGGTATCGGTTTCAGCTGTCTGTGGCCCGAGACCTATATCGCCACCGCCGCGGTGACCAACCTGGCCGACGGCGACACGATGGCCTCACGGTCCCGCAACCCCGAGATCATGGCGGACGCGGCGGTCGAGATCCTGTCGCGCCCGGCCGCCGAGGTGAACGGCCAGACCTTCGTCGACTCCGAGGTGCTCACCGCTTCCGGCGTCACCGATCTCTCCCCCTACGGCGGCGGGGATAATCCGATCATCGACATCTTCATCGACGCGCCGGGACAGGGCCTATGAGCATCTCGCTACTGCTGGAGATGGCGGTCTCTGGCGGACCCGACCGCACCGCGGTGGTGTCCGACGATCTCCGGCTGACCACCGAGGAACTCAGCGCCCTGGCCGACGGCGGCGCGGGCGTCATCGCGGCCTCCGGGGCGGCGCACGTCGCCTACGTCGGCACGGGTGGCGCGCTGCTGCCGCTGCTGTTGTTCGCCTCGGCCCGGGCAGCCGTGCCGTTCACCCCGCTGAATTACCGGCTCAGCAGGGACGGCTTGCAAGAGTTGATCGAGCGCCTGCCGGAGGCACTGGTGGTGGCCGACACCGAGTACGCCGACGTGGTGGCCGGAGCGGGCAAGCAGGTCATCACCTCCGAGGAGTTCCTGGCCGCGGCCCGCCTTTCGGTACCTGCCGCTGAGTTCGCCGATCCCGACGCAGTCGCCGTCGTGCTTTTCACCTCGGGCACCACGTCGCGCCCCAAGGCCGTCGAGCTCACCCACAACAACCTCACCAGCTACATCACCGGAACGGTCGAATTCGCCTCCGCCGCAGAGGAAGACGCAGCGCTGATCTGCGTCCCGCCGTATCACATCGCCGGGGTCAGCGCCGCCATGTCGAACCTGTACGCCGGCCGGAAGATGGTGTACCTGCGCCACTTCGACGCCGACAAATGGGTCGAGCTGGTCCGCGCCGAGGGCGTCACCTCCGCCACCGTCGTGCCGACCATGTTGGACCGCATCGTCACCGCACTGGAGAGGGCGGGCCACGAGCTACCCACTTTGCGCAACCTCGCCTATGGGGGCTCGAAGGTCGCGCTGCCCCTGGTGCGCAAGGCGTTGCAGCTGCTGCCGAACGTCGGCTTCGTCAACGCCTACGGATTGACCGAAACCAGTTCCACCATCGCTGTTCTCGGGCCTGACGATCACCGCGAGGCGCTGGCCGCCGAGGACCCCGCCGCTTCCCGGCGCCTCGGCTCGGTGGGACAGGTGGTGCCCGGTATCGAGGTGCAGATCCGCGCCGATGACGGCACCGTGCTCGGCCCCGGAGAGACCGGTGAACTGTTCGTGCGCGGTGAGCAGGTGTCGGGCCGCTACACCGACATCGGATCGGTGCTCGACGCCGAAGGCTGGTTCCCCACCAAAGATGTCGCCATGCTCGACGAGGGCGGCTACCTGTTCATCGGCGGACGGTCGGACGACACCATCATCCGCGGCGGGGAGAACATCGCACCGGCCGAGATCGAGGACGTGCTCGTCGAACATCCCGAGGTACGCGACGTGGCCGTCGTCGGCCCCGAGGACCCGCAATGGGGACAGATCATCGTTGCCGTCGTGGTGCCCGTGGAGGGCGCCTCGCCTGACCCGGACGCGCTGCGCGATCATGTGCGCAAACAGCTGCGCGGCTCACGCACGCCCGACCGGGTGGTGTTCCGCGATGAACTGCCCACCAACCCGACCGGCAAGGTCCTGCGCCGCCAGCTCGTCGATGAACTCGCACCCATCTCGAAGGAGTCAGCATTGTGATCAAGAACGGCACCCGCCTGCAGAGCCAGGTGTGCGACACCCAGGTCATCGTCGTGCGCAGCGCCGACAGCCTCGACGATCTGCGCGCCGGTGGCGTGCCGATGGTCCCGCTCGACGCCCAGAAGGACTCAGCCGCAACAATTGACGCTGCGTTCTCCGATGGCAACCTCATGGGCAAGCGCTACGTCGACGACGCCGGCGCAGAGGTGCTGGTCACCAAGGCCGGCGCCGGCACCCTGTCGGTCGGAACCACCGCGCTCAGCCTCAAGGAAGCCAAGCCGCTGCCCGCCAGCGACTGACACCAAGACCTCGAGTGGCCAGTTGTGACACGAAATCTGCGAGATCACGTGTCATAACTGGCCATTCGTTGCCTGGTACCCCGATTCAGGCGTGACGGCTGGTCACTCCCCCGTCGACCACCAGCTGCGTGCCGGTGACGAACGAGGCCTTCGGCGACATCAGGAAGGCCACCGCCGCCGCGACCTCATCAGGCCGGCCGAGTCGGCCCAACGGTGCGGCTTGTTCGAAGCCGACGCGAATCTCCTCGACGTCCAACGCGATTTGCAGCATCGGCGTGTGGATGAAGCCAGGGCACACCGCGTTGACCCGAATACCCAACGGGCCCAACTGCGCAGCCATCGAGCGGGTCATGCCGAGCAGCCCGGCTTTGGACGCGCAATAGGCCGGGATGAACGGATTGGCGGCCAGGCCCTCGATGCTCGAGATGCCGACCACCGCGGGCGACCCACCGTCGGCCGCGGACTTCTCCAGGTGCGGCAACAGCAGTTGCATCAGCAGCGCCTGTGCCCGCAGGTTCACATCGAGTACCGCGTCCCACGACTCCTCGGTGTAGGCACCCACCGGTTCGGGGAGCACCCGGCCCGCGGCATGGACCAGGCCGTCGATACCGTCGAGCGCCTGCGCCGCGTCCTCCACCGCCGCCGACAGGGCGCCCGTGTCACACACGTCGATCACCGCCGAGTGCATGCCCAAGCCGTCGGCCACATCCCGGACCTCAGGAGCCATGTCCCACAACGAAACCCGCCGACCGTCTGCGATCAGTGCCTCCGCGCTGGCCCGGCCGATCCCCGACGCTGCCCCTGTCACCACCACACCTGTCATGCCGGACAGGTTAAAGGCTCGATGTCCCGCCAGGGGCCATTTTGGTTATGCCGACTAATTGATGAGATCAGCCAACGCCTGAGCGGTCTGCAGGTCTTCGTACGCGGCCGAATACCGCTGGGCGAGCGCCAGGGCGATATCCGGACGCTGCCACAGTTCGCCCGCACTCGCGGTCGCCAGCCAGGTGGTCAGCCCGTGCGCGACCGACGCCCGGTAGCGCAGCCAGATCTCCTCCGCAGACGGCAGTTCATCGGCCGGAAGCTCCATTGCGTCGCGGTATTCCTCGAGCAACTGCTTCTCGGCCGTGCGGCGATCCTCAGTGGTGAGTGCGCCCTGCAGGAAGTAGCCGAGGTCCAACGAGAAGTTGCCCCGCCGGGCCACCTGCCAATCCAGAAAACCGACGTCGCCGTCGCGCACCACGTAGGTGTTGCCGATGTGCGGGTCGCCGTGCAGCAGCGTCTGCGACGTCCCGGGCGCGGTCAACGTACGGATGAAGGGCTTCCAAATGCCTTCCACCAGATGGTCGATGGTCAGGGCCTGTACCGACGGCGGTGCGTCGTCACCGAGACGCTCCAACGCCGCGGGTAGCGGCGCCCACTGCATGCCGTCCCACGGTTCGAACGGCTCCAGCCACTCCAGACCGGGACGGTGCACGCGCTCGCCCCAGAACGCGCTGTGCAATCTCGCCAGACCGCGCACGCCATGCGCGGCCTGCTCCACGGTCAAGGGCCGGGTGGCATCGCGCGGGTCGGCGGCGCGCGAGTTCAGATCCTCCATGATCAGCACGAAATCTTCGTCGCCCTCGTCGATAGGTGCGGCGTAGACCGTCGGATGTTCCAGCGGCAGATCAACTTCCGAGTTGAACAGCCTGGGCTCATGCAGCAGCCCGCTGGTGTACTTGATCATTTCCTTGTGGCCCGGGTCGACAGCCTTGGCGAACACCGTGGCCGGGCCGGCAGGCCCCGGCTTGTAGGTGATCGACAGGCGCGCCCGGCGGTTGGTGCCGTCGTCGCGCATGTCGACGGTCACCCCGTCCACCACCGCATCTGGGTGGTGGTTGGCCAGGGCCGCCGTCATCCATTCTGGTGTGACCTGGCCCCAGTCCTTGGGGACGGTCAGCGCGGCCGTCACGCGGTTGCCTCGCAGGCTCGACTCTCGCGTGTCCACCTACGGTTCTCTCCGCATGCGTCGCTCATCGGACGAACGCCGGCATCGAATCCCAGCCGCGGACAGTCGAAGTCGGCGACAGTTCGGCGTTGTCGAGATCCACGTCCCACTCCGGGAACCGCTTGAGCATCTCTTCCAGGGCGATGCGGCCCTCAAGGCGCGCGAGCGCAGAGCCCAGGCAGTAGTGGGTGCCGACGCTGAATGCCAGATGCTGACGCTGCTCACGGTGGATGTCGAAAACCTCACCGTCGGGCGGGAATTGACGGCTGTCGCGGACGGCCGCACCGATCAGCATCATCATGACGCTGCCCTGGGGCACGGTCTGCCCGTAGAACTCGACGTCGCGGGTGACATAGCGGGCCACGTGCGGAGCGGGCGGCTCGAAACGCAGCAGCTCCTCGATGGCCTGCGGGATGAGCGCCGGGTTCTCGACCAGCTGGCGCCGCTGGTCCGGATGTTCGGCGAGCACCTTTGCCGCCCAACCGATGAGCCGCGTGGTCGTCTCGTTACCCGCCCCCGCCACCACGTTGATGTAGATGAGCAGTTCCTCGCGGGTGAGCTTCCGGGTGACTCCGTGCTCGTCGGTGAACTCGACGTTGAGCAGGTCGGTCATGATGTCGTCGGACGGGTTGTCCTTGCGCCAGTCGATGTAGGTCTCGAAGATCGAACCGTCGACCAGGCCCTCCTGGGCGGCCTTCATCGGCTTGCCGGCCTCGGTGCGAAGTTGATCGTTGCCGTGGTCGCGGATCATCTCCTGGTCGTCCTCGGGAATCCCCAACAGGGCGCTGATCACCCGCATCGGCATGATGGCGCCGAAATCCTTGATGAAGTCGATCTTCCCGACCCCCACCAGCGGATCCAGCGACTGGGCGCAGAATTCCCGGATCTTCGGCTCAAGGGCATTGATCTTGCGCGGCGTGAACATCCGGGCCAGCAGCTTGCGGTGCATGGTGTGGATCGGCGGGTCCTCGAAAATCAGTGCACCGGAGGGGATGTCGATGTTGGCCTTGATCAGCTCGATGATCGCGCCACGGGCCGAGCTGAAGGTTTCGTGGTCGACGAGGCCCTTGTTGACATCGGCGAAACGACTCAGCGCATAGAAGTCGTGCTGCTCGTTGTAGTACAGCGGCGATTCCTCGCGGAGCCGGGCGAACGTCGGATACGGGTTGGCGTTGATCTCGACGTCGTAGGGGTCGAAATACACGTCACTCGTGGTGCTCACACTCACGGCGGTCCCGCCTCTCTGAAGGGCTGCGGAGAGTTACTTACACGCGTAAGTTACACGTCGGAACGCCCACCGGACAAGGCCGCCAGGCTTACGATTTGCCGTTCACATGTAATGCTCAGGTGGTTTCGCGCACGATGAGCGCGGCAGGGTCGCTGCCGTCGACGTCAGCGACCGTGGGGTATCCGAGTTCGGCCATCATGGCCGGGACCGCAGCGTCGACGATGGCCTTGGCATCGAATGCGACGGAGGTCAGCGGTGGGGAACTCACCGCCCCCAGTGGTATCGCGTCGACCCCCATGACCGCGAGATCATCAGGGCACCGCAGACCGGCCCGGCGTATCCCGTGTAGCACCACAAACGCCGTCTCATCGCTTTGCGCGCACACAGCCGTCACGCCCGCTGACACCCATCTGGACACGACGGTGGCCGCGTCGGACCCGTCGGTGGCCACGGTGTCGACCTCGATCGCCCGCAAGCCGTGCCCGTCGGCGGCAACCCGCAGACCCGACAACCAGTAGTCCCCGAGCGGCCGCAGCACCTCATTGCCGGAGTAGGCGAAGCCCAGACGCGTGTGTCCGCGCGACATCAGATGCTCCACCCGCATCGCTCCGACGGTCAGATGCAACGACCCGAGCGCGCGCAACTTCTCGCTGCCCAAATAGATCTGCGGAATCTTCGCCGCCTCGACAGCCGCTGAAGCGGCGCCGGTGAGGGGGAACACGCCGGCAACGGCCAACGGGTTGAGGTTTGCAACCGCGTCGACGAGGTTCTGGCCATCGTCCGTCTCCAGCTGCATCGACAGCACGATGCCGTGCCGGCCGAGCGCGGTGGTGAGGCGACTGCCGACCTCAAGAGGCAGTTCGCCGAGATCGGTCCGCGGCACGATATAGAGCACCACACCACTGCCGCCGACCGCGAGGTTGCGGGCCGCCAGGTTGGGCCGGTAACCCAGATCGGCTGCGGCCTTGCGCACCGCGGCCTGGGTCTGCTCCGAGATACGTTGCCCTTGAACATTGTTGAGCACATAGCTGACGGTCGCCGTGGAGACGTTGGCCAGCCTGGCAACATCGGCTTTCGTCGGGCGCAGCCCGACATTCGACCTCGGCGGGCGTCCTCTTGTCGCACTCACGGTGTCATCGTGACACGTTGCTGACCGGTTGGGTCGTCCACGCCCGACAATTGACGTCCTGCGCTCTCACGCAAGGTCAGGACAGTCAGGACCGAGACCATGCCCGCGGCAACCAGATACAAGGCGGGAGCCAGGTTGTTGCCAGTGGTCGCGGTGAGCCAAGTGACCACATACGGTGTGGTTCCGCCGAACAGAGCGACCGCGACGTTGTAACCGATCGAGAAACCGCTGTACCGCACTCGGGTGGCGAACAGTTCCACACCCGCCGTCACCGCGGTCGCCACGTACACCGATTCGATGGCGGCCAACAGACAGTGACCCGCGATCGCGGCTGCGACCGATCCCGAATTCATCAGCAGGAACAGCGGATAAGCGCACACCACGAACCCGACCGAGCCGGCGATCAGCAAGGGTTTGCGCCCGATCCGGTCCGACAGCGCGGCCAACGGCAGGATCAGTATCAGCGCCACCAGACTTGCCAGGGTGATCGAGACGAAGGCCTGCGTCTTGCTGAAGTGCAGTGACTTTATGAAATACGTCGGCAGGAAGGTGAAGACGACGTAGTAGCCGACGTTGAAAACGATGAACAGTCCGACGACTTGCAGGATCGCCCGCCGGGCCGTGCTCACCGCTTCGCGCAGGGGCGAGGTGGCCACCCGATCGGCCTCGTCGAGCTTGGCGAATTCAGGCGTGTCGTCGAGCCGCAGCCGGATGTAGAGGCCGACGAGGCCGAGCGGTGCTGCGACCAGGAACGGGATGCGCCAGCCGTAGCTCGCCATCGCGTCGGGCGGGAGATACGCCTGCAGAACGGTGACGGTGATCGAACCCAGCAGGAAGCCCAGCACGCCCGACCACGCGATGAACGTGACGGTGAGCCCGCGTCGCCGGGCGGGCGCATATTCGGCGAGATAGACTGCGCCGCCCCCGTATTCGCCTCCCGCCGAGAATCCCTGCAGGCACCGCAGCAGGAGCAGCAGCAGTGGCGCCGCCACACCGATGGTGGAGTAGGTGGGCAGCAGACCGATGCCGAGGGTGGCGGCTGACATCAGCAGGATCACCACGGCCAGCACGCGTTGGCGGCCCAGCCGGTCCCCGAGCGGACCGAACACGAACCCGCCGAGGGGGCGCATGAAGAACGCCGCGGCGAAGATGGCGAAAGTGTTGAGTAGCGCGGCTGTTTCGTTGCCGGACGGGAAGAAGTTGGCCGCGATGTAGGTTGCCAGGAATCCATAGATGGCGAAGTCGAACCACTCGACCGCGTTGCCGATCGACGCACCGGTGATCGCCTTGCGCACGGTGGCGTCGATGTGGGAGGTGTCGGTACTTCTTTCTGGTGCCGTCAACAGAAAACTCGCCTCTCGGATCGCGAGAGGCGAGTTTATCTGTTGGGTTATGCGCGTAAGCCCGTTTCCGTGGCTTGAGCCTGGGTCTTACGCGTCTACACCGCCGCGAGGGCGTCCGCGGTCAGGAGCGCCTGGGCCACTCCGGAGACGATCGAAGCCAAACGGATGGCTTCGAAGATCGTCGTGCGGGACACGTCAGCGTCGCGCAGCACCGTCTCGTGTGCCGACAGGCAGTGCGAGCAGCCGTTGATCGCCGACACCGCGAGCGACCAGAGCTCGAAATCCGCCTTGGGCACACCGGGGTTGGCGATGATGTTCATCCGCAGGCCGGCCCGCAGGTCGTCATAGCGACCGTCGAGCTGTCCCTTGGTGCGGTAGAACACGTTGTTCATGCCCATGATCGCGGCCGCGCCGAGAGCGCCGTTGTAGGCCTCCTCGCTCAGCACGTCGAGGGCGTCCTCGGAGATCTCCTTCAGCAGCCGCTGCGACTTGGTCGCCGCCGCGGTCGCCACCAGAGCGCCCCACAGCTGCTGCTCGGTGAGCTCCGTCGACTTCACGATGCTGCCGAAATTGAGCTTGAGATCCTTCGCGTACTCCGGCAGCGCTTCCTTGATGTTGTCGATGCTCACGGTCAGACCGCCTCGGCCAACAGCTCACCGGCGTTCAGCGTCGGGTCGCCCTTCTTCCAGTTGCAGGCGCACAGCTCGTCGGACTGCAGCGCATCGAGCACACGCAGAACCTCATCGACGTTGCGTCCCACCGAACCCGCGGTCACCGAGACGAACTGAATCTCGTTGTTGGGATCGACGATGAAGGTGGCGCGGTCGGCGACGCCGTCGGCATTGAGGACACCGGCGGCCTGCGACAGCTCGCGCTTGAGGTCCGAGGCCATCGGGAACGGCAGCTTCTTCAGGTCCTCGTGCTGCGCGCGCCACTGGAAATGAACGAACTCGTTGTCCACCGACACGCCGATGACCTTCGCGTCGCGATCCTCGAAGTCCTCGTTCAGTTTTCCGAACGCAGCGATCTCAGTCGGGCACACGAACGTGAAGTCCTTGGGCCAGAAGAAGATGATCCGCCACTTGCCCTCGTCGTCCTTGCTGGTGACCTGGGTGAAATAGTCATCGGGCTGCTTGGCATCGACCTTGGACAGATCTCCGCCAACCACGGCCGTCAGGTCGTATTCCGGGAACTGAGAGCCAATCGTCAAAAGCGCCATCGCAACCTATCCAATCTCGCAAAGTTTTTCTGGAATGATTCCAGATTTACAGTTCGATTCTGGCTACCGGCTGATAGTTATAGCAACTCGATCAGACGTGATAATGCGCACAGACGACATCAGTGTGAGTTGGGCATCACGGCGTCGATCGATACCGCCAGATCGGCGCGCGCCGCGGTGGCCGCCACCAACCGGGCGTTGGGCTCGTCCACCTCGGCAACCCAAACCCGCGCCTCGTCCGCCGGCTTGCCGAACGCGATGTGACGGGCCACCAGACGCTCGACTCGCACATCGTCTTGTATTGCGCAATACCAGATTTCGTCGATCTCGGCGGCCACTGCGGACCAGCCCGGGTTGTCGAGCAACAGGTAGTTGCCCTCAGTGAGCACCACGGCCGCGTGCGGGAACACCGGAATCGCGCCGGCGATCGGCTGCTCCACGTCCCGCTCGAAACCCGGGGCATAGACCGTCTCGGTGCGCCTACGGATCCGGCGCAACAGTGCCGCGTAGCCGGCAACGTCGAAAGTGTCCGGCGCGCCCTTGCGCTCGAGCCGGCCGAGCCGGCGCAGTTCCACATCGGCGAGGTGGAAACCGTCCATCGGAACGTGGGCCACGGCGTCGCCGCCGAGCCGGGCACGCGCAGCGGCGACCAACGCCTCGGTCAACGTGGACTTGCCCGCTCCCGGCGCCCCGGTGATGCCGATGACCGAAGTCCCCGGCTCCGCGGCGCGCACCAAAACCCGGGTGAGCAGAGCGTCGAACGTACACATGGCGGTGCCATTGTCGCCCAGGTCATCGACAGCCGATGCCGAACGTCAGCCCGACCAGGTAGAACTGGCTGGGGTGAATCGCGTGAAAGGCGGCTCGAAGTGGCGAGGCTTCGCTGGTGGCTCGGTCTGGCCTGTTGCGCCGTATTGCTGGCCGGATGCGGCGGCAACGCCGCGCTGATCGGCGGCCGGGCGACCTCGATGTTGTTCCTGCCCGACCGGGTCGGTGGCCTGCCGGTGACCGACGGCCACAGCGGCATCCGCCCCGACGCCCCAGGGCCCACTCGCCGCGCCGAGAACACCGACGGCGGCCAGATCGACGACCTGGCGCTGCTCGCCATCGACGACATCGAAGATTTCTGGTCCCAGAACTACAGCGGCGGTTCATTGCCCGGAACCTTCACGCCCGTCTCCCGCCTGGTGTCCTACAACTCCGACGCCTCCCCCGGGCTCGAGCTGTGCGGGGAGAACACCGCCGGGCTGACCAACGCCTTCTACTGCCTCAAGAACGACGTGATGGCCTGGGACCGCGGCGTGGCGATCCCTGTTGCGGCACAGTATTTCGGCCAGATGGGCGTGGTCGGGGTGATGGCCCACGAGTACGGCCACGCGGTCCAGCAACAAGCCCGGCTGATCAACGAGAGCACACCCGTACTGGTGGCCGAGCAACAGGCCGACTGCCTCGCCGGGGTCTACCTGCGCTGGGTCGCCGCAGGCAAATCGCCGCGTTTCGAATTGAGCACCGGCGACGGCCTCAACCACGTTCTGGGCGGCCTGATCTACATCCGCGATCCCCTGATGACGCGGGTCGACGCGGTGCTCACGGGCAACGAACACGGCTCGGCCCTCGATCGGGTCAGTGCGTTCCAGATCGGCTTCAGCGGAAACGTCGACCAGTGCGCGGCCATAGATTCCGACGAGATCAAGAAGCGCCGCGGCGACCTGCCCAAGTTCCTCGACCTCTTCGGCGGGGCGCAGAGCGCAAACAGCACCATCACCACCGATCTCCTGGACAAGACCATGCAGTCGCTGCAGCAGGTCTACACACCCGCCAAGCCACCCACATTGAGCACCGAGCCCAGCGCATGCCCCGACGCCGGCCCGTCACCGCCCGCGTCGTACTGCCCGGCCACCAACACCATCGTGGTGGACCTGGAGGGCCTGAAAGCCTTGGGGGAAGCCAGGAACGAGAACGACGAGCGGGAACTCCTGCAAGGCGACAACTCAGCCATCTCGGTGCTGACGTCGCGCTACGCGCTGGCCGTACAGCACGAGAAGGGCTTGGTGCTCGACACTCCCGTGGCCGCCATGCGCACCGGCTGCCTGACCGGTGTGGGGCAAGCCAGGATGGCCGAAGACGGCCTGCCCATCACACTGTCCGCCGGTGACACCGACGAGGCGATCAGCAGCCTTCTCACCAACGGGCTGGCCGCCAGCGATGTCAACGGCAGGGTGCTGCCTGCCGGATTCACCCGCATCCTGGCCTACCGATCTGGCCTGCAAGGCGATGATCCGCAGTGCTACCAAAGGTTCGCGTAAGCGATGAGCCCACTCGAGGAGACCCGATGAGCGGACCCGAGCAACCGTGGTGGGCACGGCCCGGTGGCGCGCCCGTACCGGGGGGCACGCCGCCGGGCGCTCGCCCCGCTCGCCCCGCCGAGAGACCGCCTGCGCGGCATCCGTCCCCTCCCCCGCCGCACCACCATGCCCGCCCCGCCGCACCGCCGCAGAGCACGCCGCAGCCACCGCCACGGCCCAAGCCCGGGCGCCCCGACCGTCGTCTGCTCATTGGTGCGGCGGTCGCCGTCGTGGCGGTCGCGGTGATCGGCAGCGGGTTCTGGGTGTGGCACCGCGCAGACGCCAACAGCACCCGGCTCGACGTCCGCCAGGCCGAGGCCGGCGTGGCCCAGATCCTGTCCGATCCGATCAACGGCTACGGGGCCAACCGCGTCGTGGCAGTGGCATGCAACAACGGCGAGAATCCGGTCGTGCGGACGGGCGCGACGTTCACGTGTGCGGTTGAGATCAACGACACGCTGCGCCGGGTGATCGTGGAATTCACGGACAATAACGGGACTTATGCAGTTGACGGGCCCCGATAGAGAGACGCACGTCACATTTTCGGGGTCTGGTGACAACCCACACCCGACCACGCTGCCAGGCTTTATTAGAACCGCTATTAGTCTTACCGGTTATGGGTCGGGATCCCGCTGCAACCAGTGCTGTTGATTCGTCGACGTCGAACATCGAGAACTACGTTCGCGACGACGGCACGATCGTCGTACCCGACGGTGTCACGCTTACGTCCTTCCTGGATCGGAACCGGTTCACATTCGGGGACGAGCCGTCGTACCGCTTCCTCGACTACTCGACCGACTCCGACGGCCGCGTCGTCGAGCTCAGCTGGAACGCACTGTGGTCGCAGGTGTCCGCAGTCGGCGCTCGACTGCAGCAGGTCACCCAGCCGCGCGATCGGGTGGCCATCCTGGCTCCCCAGGGCGTCGAATACGTCGCCGCGTTCTTCGCCGCCATCCATGCAGGCAACATCGCGGTGCCACTGTTCGCGCCCAGCCTCGCCGGGCACGCCGAGCGGCTGGCCGCAGTGCTGGCCGACGCCAAGCCCACCGTGGTGCTGACGACAGCCGCAGCTTCGGAGTCGGTGCGGAACTTCCTGCGCACCCTGCCCGCCGCCGAGCGTCCCCGCCTGATCGCGGTCGACGCCGTACCGGATTCACTGGCCTCGATGTTCCAGGCTCCGACCGTCGACACCGATGACATCGCCTACCTGCAGTACACATCGGGATCGACCCGCATCCCGGCCGGCGTGGAGATCACCCACCGCAACGTCTGCACCAACGTTCTGCAGATGATCCTCGCCGGAGATCTCAGCATGGGAGTCCGCAGCGTCAGCTGGCTGCCGCTCTACCACGACATGGGCCTGATCATGATCATGTTCCCGGCGTTGTGCGGCAGCCACATCACCCTGATGGACCCGATGGCCTTCGTCCGGCGGCCTTACCGCTGGATCAAGCAGCTGTCCGCCGAGGCCGCCTACGGTCGAACTCTCGCCGCCGCACCGAATTTCGCCTTCGAGCTGGCCGCCGAGCGCGGCCTGCCGCCGGCCGGCGAGACGCTGGACCTGACCAACGTGGTGACGCTGCTCAACGGGTCCGAGCCGGTGACCATGGCCGCCGTCGAAAAGTTCACCTCCGCATTCGCCCCGTACGGGCTGCCCGCCACCGCGATCAAGCCCTCCTACGGGATGGCCGAGGCCACGTTGTCGGTGGCCAGCATCGCACCGAGTGCCGCGGCGAGCGCGGTCTATCTGGACCGCGAGGAGCTCAGCGCCGGACGGGCAGTCAGCGTGGCACCTACCGACGAAGGCGCCGTGGCGCACGTGTCATGCGGGCAGCCGATCCCGAACCAGTGGGCCGTGATCGCCAGCCCCGACGGCAACGAGGAGCCCGACTGCACTGTCGGAGAAATCTGGCTGCACGGCAACAACGTCGGCCGCGGCTACTTCGGCCGAACCGAAGAGAGTGAGCGGGTGTTCGGCAACAAGCTGCAGACCCGGCTCACCGACGGCAGCCACGCCGAGGGGGCACCGGAGAACGGCTACTGGCTGGCCACCGGCGACCTCGGCGTCTACATCGACGGCGAGCTGTACCTCACCGGCCGCATCAAGGACATGATCCTGATCGACGGACGCAACCACTACCCGCACGACATCGAGACCACCGTCAGCGCGGCCTCCCCGGCCGTGCGCTCCGGTTATGTCGCGGCCTTCTCGGTGGTCGGCGACCGCGGCGAGGAACTGGTCATCGTCGCCGAACGCGCAGCCGGCGCCGGACGCGCCGAGCCGGGGCCGATCGTCGACGCCATTCGCGCGGCGATCTCACGCCACCACCAGCTCCGGGTCGCCGACGTGCGCATGGTCGCCGCCGGGGTGATCCCCCGGACGACGAGCGGCAAACTCGCCCGGAACGCCTGTCGCACTGAGTATTTGAGCGGGAAGTTCAACAAGTAGGTTTTGGGGTCTGTTCAGCGCGGCCTGTTCGCTGCGGCTGTTCGCCGAAATCGACGCCAGGGTTGTGCTCACGCGCACGCAGCAGCCATAGCGTCGATCTCGGCGAATTCGGCGACCTAGTTGACGACCGTTGGACGCGGAGGCGCCCACTTGGTCAGGATGTCATTGACCGCCACACGGTTGAACCCGAAGAAGTCATGGGTGGCTTTCCCGGCCGGCTGCCAGTCACCGGTGACGACCTGCCCGTTGTACTCGTAGAAAGCAAACTCCCCGATGTTGGCGCCGAACGCCTTCCGGAAACTGGGTTCGGCCGCCGGATCCACCGCCTTGAACGTGATCCGGGCCGGACCGTCACTGTCGATGACGGTGTACGTCAACGGATTGTGCAATTCGGTGGCGCCAAGATTCGTGATGAAGATGCCCTTGCCGTTCGGCTCCAACTGGATGCGCGCGGTACCGGCGGCGTTGGTGAACTGGCCACCGTTCCCGGTAGCTTCGGCGAGCGTCGTTGCCACCGTGGCGCATTCGGACGAGGGTGTGCCACATGCCTGCACGGGACGCACCTTCGGCGGGCCACTGCGTTGCGGAATGCGGTCGAGCGTGAACTCCGGGTCGACGGCCGTCTGCGCCATGTCGAATGCGACCGCGCCGGCACTGAAGGTCGCGGTGGTGACGGGTTCCGGCAGCACCGCACCTTCATTCATCGCCCGCTTCAGACCCTCGGGCAGTGGTGCACCACTCAGATCGGTGCGGTACAGGGTGTAGAACCCCGTGCCCGATGGGCCGACAGACTCGACGGTTGGCCACCCACCGCTTCCCTGCGGTCCGGCGGTCACGGTGAAGCTGCGATCCGACTCCACCCATTCGCCCTTGCTCGGCGAAAAGATCAGCTGTGTCACCTCTTTCGGCTGCCACGAACCGTCGGTGAAAATGAACGTGCTCGACTTGAGCGAGTCACCCGTCGCGATCAGCGATTGGTAGCCGCCGATCTGCGCCGGCGTGGCCTTGGCCTCACGCGTAACCATGAACACGCCATCTGTCAGCGACTTCAGCGGATCAGTGTCGGCTACCGCTCCTTGCGCGGGCGCGGGTTGGTCGACGATCACCGACGGAGCTGCTTCCGGGGATGCAGAGGTTTGCTTCCCAGAACCCTGCTCCGCAGATTCGCCACCACCACACGCCGTCGCCAGCGCCAATACGCCCAGTACTCCTGCAACTCGCCATGCCACGATTGCTACCCCCTCCGTCAGCAAAATAGCAGGAGAGGGCTGAGGATGCGGGAACTCCCGCCGACGCGACCGGGAACACAAAGAACCGTTGGGCTGTCAGCCCGCGGCCCACTCCTTGGCGGCATCGAGTTCACCGAGCCCAAAGACCTTGAGCTCGCCCGGAATCATCCACGCGAACGCGTGCATGGCGTGGGCCACCCACTCCATGTCGGATACGACAGCGATGCGTTTGAACGCCGAGTGATGGCGGAACAACGCGCCCAAGCCGAGTTTCAAATCCTCGACCAGGCCACCGCTTCCGAAGCCCTCGTAGTCCGGTGAAATCACCTCGACGATCCGGATCTCACCGGACTGCAGCAACTCGTCCATCGTCGGCCGGAATTCGCGCAGATCATCACCACGCACACGGCCCGAAACTCGAATGCCGAACACACCCTCGGGCATGTCGGGAAGGACGTCGATCATCGGTACTCCTCCCGTCTCACACCTCGAGTCTGCACCCGACCGGCTCAGGAACGCCGAGACTCCCAGAGCGTGGATATCTCCGACGGCACGTTCTCGGTTTTGACGCCCGCTCTTGTCCACCCGCCTTGCTTGCCGGGCGTGATCCGGTAGATCCCGTCATCACCCGAATACACCCAGAGCTGTTCGGGTTCGGACGGTAGCCAAGTGATCATCACGCCGGTGCCGTAGGAGGCATGGTCGTGAAAAACCTCGTTGCCCGCCTTGTCGCGAACCACCACCGTCCAGGGTTTCTCCCCGTTCACTTCCGAGCCCTCCTGGGCGACGGCGGTGTAGGTGCCCGACGGAGACACCTGGGAGTGCTCGGGGGTGACGATTTTCGCGGCGACGTCGCTCCCGCCGCCGCAGCCGGCGACTATCGCCATCACTGCCACGATCAACACGACTATCCGTTTGTTCACCTGTATCGACATCCTTCCGCGTTGACGAGATGGAACGATACGGTCTGCCCGGCCGGACCGGTCAGTGCCCCGGCAGGATGATCAGAAAGTCAGCCGGCGCGCTGCTGCAGCATCGTCGTGAGTCCGGCAATGACCACGTCGAGATTGAACTCCAGCTGTGCGTGTTCGTCGGCCTCTGCTGCCATCGCCGTCAGTACTTGACGCAGCACCGTATAGGCGTTTTGGTCACCAATGTCTATGGCCGCCATGGCCTCTTCGTGTTGAGGATGGATTCCACGGTCGGCACGCAGCAGGGCGTCGCGTGCTGCAGACAACGCCAACTCGGCGACGGTGTTGGCCGCCCGGCCGGCCTGCTCGACCGCAAAGCCGGCGTCGACAAGAGTTTCGAGGACGAACTCGGCCTGGCCCAAGGCCGCCAGCCCGATGGCGCCCTCCATGGGGAATGCGTCGTGGACCCCGAGTTCGGTTATCGCATTACGCGCCCGGCGCGCATACCAACGCAGCACGTCGCGCCAGTCTCCGTCGAGCGGCGGTGGGACACGCTCGAATTCCACCTCGAATACCGCAGATGCCATGAGCGCCAACAACGTTTCACGATCGCCGATGTGGTACTTGACCGACTTGCGGTCCACGCCCAGGGCGTCAGCCACCGCCTGCATCGTCAAAGGCTCGGGCGCGATGCCGAGCGCCGCAGTAACGATCTGCTCGCGGTTGATCCGCGCCGGGCGTCCTCGCCGCGCCGGTGACGCGGCGGCGTCGCTGTCGAGATCGTGACCACTCACCTCCGCCAGCGTAGATACTCGCGCCTCGAACCAGGGGCCGCCGCTGCCGCCTACAGAAACGGCCGATTGCCGTAGCGATCGAGGGAGACGAATTCTCCTACCGGGCGACGGGTTGTGGGACCGTACTTGCCCTTCGGCCAGCCCAGCGGGATGACCGCGCACGGAGTGACGTTCCACGGCAAGCCCAGGGCGCGCCTGGCCAAGAACTTGCTCCACAACGGCATGGTGATCAGTGCCGCGCCCAATCCAGCGGCACGCGCCGCCAGCAGGAGGTTTTGCACCGCGGGAAAAATGGAACCGTAGGCACCGCTCGCCGCCACCGACGGCCAGGGCGGAATGACGCCCTTGAGGCAGGCGACGACCACGACGGGGATCTCGTCGAAATGATCGGCCTGCCATTCGACCGCCTTCACGTTCCGGAGCATCTTGGCATCCATGCGGCGCACGAGCAGCCGCTTGTAGAGCGGGCCGCCGACCTTCAAGGCTCGGCGATTCAAGCCACCGAGTTTGGCGACGACCTCGCGGTCCCTGACGACGATGAACTCCCAGTTCTGTGCGTTCGAACCCGTCGGCGCCTTCATCGCAAGTTCCAGGATGTGGAGCAGAAGCTCATCATCAACGGGATCGCTCTTGAGCCGACGGATCGCCCGTTGCGTGCGCATCGCCTCTTCGAGTGGCATGGACAGGGCTTCGTGTTGCGTCATGGCCTCAAGTTCAACACGGCCGGCAACGCTCGGGGCCGTCTCGGACGAACACTCGGCATCGACCGGTGCGATGTCGGACGCTGCTGGTTGGCAGTGGTTGCATAATCACTGCCGTGACGATGCAGGATCGCCTCGACAGCTGGGAACACCGCGCCGAGTGGCCGCTGGCTGCGGTCGCGGCGGTCTTCCTGGCCGCCTACTCCGTCGAAGTCCTCGTGCAACCCCGCGGCCTCGGTGCCCACGCGATCGCGCTGGCCACCTGGCTGTCCTGGGCGGTGTTCAGCGCTGACTACGCGGCACGGCTGTATCTCGCTCCCGACCGCAGGCAGTGGTTTGTGCGCCATCTCGCCGACCTGGCGATCGTGCTGCTGCCGCTGCTGCGACCGTTGCGCTTGTTGCGGCTGGTCGTGTTGATCGGCGTATTCCAGAAAGCCATCGGCCATGCCATCCGCGGCAAGGTCATCCTCTACACGATCTCGGGTGCGGTCCTGCTGGTGTACGTCGCCTCGCTGGCGGTGCTGCAAGCCGAGCGTGGCCAACCCGACGCCCACATCACCGATTTCGGCGATGCGATCTGGTGGGCGATCACCACCATCACCACCGTCGGCTATGGCGACATGTTCCCGGTCACCACCACCGGACGAATCATCGCCGCGCTGTTGATGATCGGCGGGATCAGCCTGGTCGGTTCGATCACCGCGACCATCGCGTCGTGGATCGTGCAGACCGTGGCGGTTGACGATGCTGCCACCGCAGCCGCGACGGCGGCCCATATCAATGAGCTCCGTGCCGAGATCGCATCGCTGCGTGAGGAATTGAGGACGCCGGCAGGCGAAGGCTCGGCAGCCGACCACCGACCCTGAAACTTGAGTGCGGGCGGTGGGACTCGAACCCACACGTTCTTTCGAACACCGGCACCTAAAGCCGGCGCGTCAGCCAGTTGCGCCACGCCCGCGCGGCATAGCGATGATACCCGCCCGTATCGCGACCAAATCTGTCGGAGGTCGGCGATACGTTGAAGACATCGGTAGCCGGGAGGGGCGCGATGTGCGGTCGGCAGACGAGTTCCACCACGTCCGGTCCCTCATCGCGGCCGGAGTGAATGACTGCGAAATCTCACGACAGACCGGCATACCGCGTCCGACGATCCGAGACTGGCGAACCCGCCCGCCCAAGCAGTTGCGGCAACCGCAGGCGGCGTCAGCGTGCGGCGTAGACCATGACTTCAGCGCGCTGCCACCGGCCGCCTACTCGTATCTGCTGGGGCTTTACCTCGGCGACGGCTGCATCTCTCAGCATCCACGTGCCACGCGCCTACGGATCGTGTTGGACATCAAATACCCGGCGATCATCAACCGCTGTCGCGAGGCCATGGAGTTCTTGATGGATGGCCAGTATGCGGGATCTGTCACGAAGAAGGGCTGCGTCGAAGTCTCGATGTATTCGCAACATTGGCCGTGCCTGTTCCCTCAGCACGGGCCAGGTAGAAAGCACAATCGCCGCATCGCCCTCGAACCGTGGCAGCAGGATCTCGTCGACCGCGCAACCGATGAGTTCATCATCGGCCTCATCCACAGCGACGGCTGCCGCGTCATTGCCAACGATCGCGGTGTCACGAGCATCCGTTACCACTTCTCGAACAGATCCGAGGACATCATCAACCTGTTCACAGCAGCTTTGGACAGTCTCGAAATCCCGTGGACGCGGTCCACGAAGTACATCGTCTCCATCTACCGCAAAGCAGCCACCGCCTACCTCGACACATTCGTCGGCCCCAAGGCCCGCGCCGTACCATGGACGAATGTCCACTACACGGCGTAGGAGACCAGCGCTCATCGCGCTGGTCTTCCTTGGCGCCGCCGGCTGCCTGGCACTGGCGTGGTGGCAGTGGACGCGCTACGAATCGGCATCGGGCACCTTCCAGAATCTGGGCTATGCCCTGCAGTGGCCGATGTTCGCCGGGTTCTGTTTCTACGCGTACTACAAGTTCGTCCGCTACGAAGATGCCCCACCGGAGCGCCCCGCCGACGAGGTCACCGAGATCCCCGCCGGCCTGCTTCCGGAGCGCCCCAAGTCCCCATCCCCCGACGCCGGCGACCAAGAACTCTCGGAGTACAACGCCTACCTTGCCGAGCTGGCCAAGTCCGACTCACAGGCCGACAAGAAAGACAGGACCGACAGATGACCGCACCAGAACCGGGCGCCGAGGTCTCGCCGCATGTTTCGACGCCGAAGGACACCATCCGTAAAGCCTTGCTGGGCTACCGCGTGATGGCTTGGGCAACCGGTATCTGGCTGATCGCGCTGTGCTACGAGATGGTGCTCAAGTACATCGTCCAGGTGGACAACCCGCCGAGCTGGATCGGCATCGTGCACGGCTGGGTGTACTTCGTCTACCTGCTGTTCACGGCGAACCTGGCGGTCAAGGTCCGCTGGCCCATCGGCAAGACGATCGGAGTGCTGCTCGCAGGCACGATCCCGCTCCTGGGCATCATCGTCGAGCACTTCAACACGCTGGAACTCAAGAAGCGCTTCGAGCTGTAACGACGGGCCGCCAACCCGGTTACCCCATCGACGCCAGTCGCTGAAGCAGCGGCCCGGCGGCGATCAATGTCGCCGCTTCCTCTTCGGTCATCTGCGCCAATTGCTCGCGGACTCCGGCCGTCCACGCGGCATCGATCAACTTCTTGTGCTCGGCGGCCCTTGGCGTCAGCCGCAGCCGGATGCAGCGACGATCGTGTTCGTCGGGCATACGGTCGATCAAGCCGCGCTCAACCAGTTTTCGCACAGTGGTGCTCACATTGCTGGGTTGCAGCGCCAGGACCTGGGCTGCCTCGGACACGCTGATCCCAGGATGATCGCCGACCGTGCGGATGAGTTCGAACTCCGAGTGCGGCAACGGTTCCAGGCCGACCTGCTTCTCGCCGAACCGCCGTAGCGACCAGACCAGTGTCCGCACCGCGGCGGCGATGTCGCGCACATCACGTGGGGCTGCGGGTGTCAGTGGAGCCGTCATATCGGCTATATTACCTATAACTTTATATATAAATCATTGATCTAAGGCCCTGATGAGCACCCAAACCAACACCACAGAGAACACGCCCCAGACACCGGCACTGCCGCTGAGCTGGCTCGGTGTGCTTGCCCTGTTGACCGCTGTGGCACCGCTGTCGATCGACATGTACCTGCCCGCCTTCCCCGCGATGGCCGAGGAGTTCGGCACGTCCGCCTCGGCCGTGCAATTCACGCTGACCTCGTTCATGGTCGGGCTGGCCAGCGGCCAGTTGATCATCGGTCCGCTGTCGGACCGCTTCGGCCGGCGTCCGCTGATGCTCGCGGGCACCCTTGTCTGCATTCTGGCCGGCGTCGCGTGCGCAATGGCCCCGAACATCGCGGTGCTGACCGCTTTCCGCTTCGTGCAGGGCTTCAGCGGCGCCGCCGGCGTCGTGCTCAGCCGGGCCGTCGTGGCCGATCGCGCGCATGGTGCCGTGGCTGCCCGCGCCTTCAGCCTGATGATGATCATCAACGGGGCGGCCCCGGTGCTGGCGCCGCTCATCGGTGGGTCGCTGATGGGCGTCATCGGCTGGCGCGGCATCTTCTGGATCCTGTCCGGGCTCGCAGTCGCGATGTTCATCGGCGTCGTGGCCGTGCTCCCCGAGACCCACCCGACCGACAGCCGTCATACCGGCGGCGTGACCGCCATGCTGCGTGACGCCCGATCCGTGCTGACCAACCGCGGTTATCTCGGTTACACGCTGGCATTCGCGTTCGGCTTCACCGTCATGTTCGCCTACATCTCGGCCTCGCCGTTCGTGCTCCAGAATGTGCTCGGGCTCTCCCCACTGCACTATTCGTTCGCGTTCGCGGCCAACGCCGCCGGCATCGTGATCGTCAACGCCGTCAACGCCAGGATCGTGGGCCGCTTCGGCCAACGCCGGCTACTGCACCTGGGCACCGGCCTGCTCCTCTTGTTCTCGGTCCTGCTGTTGGTGGACGCACTGCTCGGTCCGGTGTTGTGGGCATCCTTGGTGCTGCTGTGGGGCGCGGTCGCGAGCATCGGCCTGATAGCTGCCAATGCGACGTCGTTGGCCCTCGACAAGGTTCGGCATGCGGCCGGTACCGGCTCTGCGGTGTTGGGTGCATTGCAGTTCGGCCTGGCCGCGGTGGTATCACCGATCGTGGGGATCGGCGGGGACCACACCGCCCTGCCGATGGCGGTGGCCATGGTGGTCAGCGCGGGCATCGGTGCGGCGGCACTGCTGCTGACCCGCGAGCGTCAAACCGTGGCCGTTGCTTGACGGCGCGGGCAGCGCAAACCCTACGAGCCGGCCAACTCCCGGAGTGCCGGCACCAACAACGCCAATGCCCGGCCGCGGTGCGATGCCGCATCTTTCTCCGCGGGTGACAGTTCGGCGGCGGTCAAACCAGACCCCTCAGGCAGGAACACCGGGTCGTACCCGAATCCACCGTCGCCGCGGGGTTCGCGGATGACCGTGCCGGGCCACTCCCCCCGCACAACGGTGGAACCGGCCGGAGAGACCAGCGCACACGCCGACACGAACGCCGCCCCGCGCCGTGAGTCGGGCACATCAGCCAGTTGCCCGAGCAGCAGCGCGGTGTTGGCCGCGTCGTCCCCGTGCCTCCCGCACCACCGGGCCGACAAGACGCCCGGCATCCCGTTGAGGGCGTCTACCGAGATTCCGGAATCGTCTGCGACACAGGCCAATCCGGTGGCGCGAAAGCCGTCCTCAGCCTTGGCCAGGGCATTCTCTTCAAACGTCGCACCGGTCTCGGGCGCCTCGTCATAGGCGGCCACATCAGCCAGCGACAACAACTCCAAGCCGACTATTCCGGCCGCGTCCAGCACTCGCCGCAGCTCGGCGAGTTTCTTCGGGTTACGGCTGGCTACGAGCAGGGAAGGCACTCAGCTGCCAAACGCTTTCTTGGGCGCGGGCCCCTCCGGCAAGACACCCGGATAAGGCAGCTCCAGTGCCTCCTGCTGAATCACGAAAAGCTGCTCGCAGGCCCCGAGCGCCGCGTCGAGCATTTTGTCGAGCGTGGAGCGCGGGAACGTCGCGCCCTCGCCGGTGCCCTGGATCTCCACCAGGGTGCCGGTGTCGGTGGCGACGACGTTCATGTCCACCTCGGCGCGGGAGTCTTCGACATAGGGCAGGTCGACGCGGACTCGACCGTCCACCACGCCGACCGACACCGCCGCGATTGCGCACGACAACGGGCGCGGGTCCGAAAGGCGCCCGGCCGCAGCCAGATACGTGACCGCGTCGGACAGCGCGACGTAGGCGCCGGTGATCGCCGCCGTGCGGGTGCCACCGTCGGCCTGCAGCACGTCGCAGTCGATGGCGATGGTGTTCTCCCCCAGCGCGCCGAGATCGATGCATGCGCGCAGTGAGCGGCCGACCAGTCGGCTGATCTCCTGCGTCCGCCCGCCGACGCGGCCCTTGACCGACTCCCGGTCCGAGCGGTCATGGGTAGCGGCCGGCAACATCGCGTACTCGGCGGTCAGCCAGCCCTGCCCGGATCCCTTACGCCAGCGCGGCACACCTTCGGTGACCGAGGCCGTGCACATGACCCGGGTCTGGCCGAACTCCACCAGAACCGAGCCGGCGGGATGGGAAGTGAAACCGCGGGTGATGGTTACCGGGCGCAGCTCGTCGTCGAGACGACCGTCTTCTCGCTTGGACACCCGCCAACCCTAGCGGGTCAGCCCCGGGTGACGTCGAAGGTCTCGCCGCACACCACGGCGTGCACCGGACCGTCGAACTCGGCCTTGGCTTCGCTGATCACGTCCTCACGAGATGTCCACGGCGGAATGTGGGTCAGCAGCAGCTCGCCGACCCCGGCAGCCGCGGCCGCGCGCCCCGCTTCGGTACCCGACAGATGCAGCTTGGGCGGGCGGGACGGATCGTGCGTCCACGACGCCTCGCACAGGAAGACGTCGGCCCCGCGGGCCAGCTCGACCAGCGCGTCGCAATACCCGGTGTCACCGCTGTAGACCAGTGTGGCCCCGGACGGATCGGTGAAACGCATGCCGTAGGACTCGGTGGGGTGGCACACCAGCCGGGGCATGACGTTGAGAGTGCCCAACTGCACCGGGGAGCCGTCCTCCCAGTTGCGCACCTCGAAGATGTCGGTGAAATCGTCGATCTCGCCGCCCTCCGGCGACGACGCCGCACCCAAGCGGGACCAGGTGTTGGCCGGCCCGTACATCAGCCCGCGTTCGGTGGCCGGGATCGGGTGGTACCGGCGCCAGACGAACAGCCCGGGCAGATCCAGGCAGTGATCGGCATGCAGATGCGACAGCAACACGTTGACCGAATTCGGGTCGGCATAGCGCTGCAACGCACCCAGAACGCCACCGCCGAAGTCGACGACCATCGGAATCGTGTCAGGTGCGGTGACGAGATAGCCAGAGGCTGCCGAATCCGGGCCGACAACGCTGCCGGAACATCCCAGGATGGTCAATCGCACAGTGTCCAGCTTGCCATGCTCGGTACGGGCATTGCCAAGACATGGCCGGTTTGGGCGACAGAGATCATTTTCCGGCGCCCGCGTGACGCCGGACCTGCCGCGCACCGTCCAGACCCGGTCCCAGGAAGCGGGCGGCCAGCGTGGTGAAGGCCTCCGGATCTCCGGTGGCCTCGAACACCCGTTGTGTCGGGCCGGAGTCGTGAGGTTTCAGCAAATCGAGCTCGGTGAGCACCCTGAGCAGGTCCTTGGCCGTCTCCTCGGCCGACGACACCAGGGTGACGTTGTCGCCCATGGCCAACTGGATGAGCCCGGACAGCATCGGGTAGTGCGTGCAACCCAGCACCAGGGTGTCCACCTCGGCGCGCTGCAGGGGCTCCAGATATCCCTCGGCCAGTCCGAGCACCTGACGGCCGCTGGTGACCCCGCGCTCCACGAAGTCGACGAACCGCGGGCACGCCACCCCGAACACCTCGGTGTCGCGGGCGGCGGCGAAGGCGTCCTGATAGGCGCCGGAGGCGATCGTCGCGGCCGTACCGATCACCCCGATGCGACCGTTGCGGGTGGCGGCCACCGCACGCCGCACGGCGGGCAGGATCACCTCGACCACCGGCACCGGCGAGTAGCGCTCGCGAGCATCGCGCAGGCAGGCCGACGATGCCGTGTTGCACGCGATCACCAGAGCCTTGACACCCCGGGACACCAGGTCGTCGCCGATGCTCAACGAATGCGCCCGGATCTCCGGAATACTCAGGGGGCCGTACGGACCGTTGCCGGTGTCGCCCACGTAGATGATGTCCTCGTCGGGCAGCTGGTCGATGATCGCGCGCGCCACGGTCAATCCGCCGACGCCGGAGTCGAAGATGCCGACGGGTGCCAGGGCGTCAGTCATGGGTTCATGCGCTCAGACGCGGCTGGGCGGAACGCTTCTTCGAATCCCGTGACTTGCGTTCCGGACCCGACAGCACGTAGGCGGCGATGATCCCGGCGATGGCGCCACTCAGGTGGCCCTGCCAGGACACCCCCGCATTACCGGGGAGCACACCGAACAGAACACCGCCGTAGACGAACAGCACGACGACGCCGACGACGATCTCCCACACGTTGCGGGTGAAGAATCCGAACACGATCAGGAATGCGAGCCAACCGAATATCAGGCCGGACGCGCCGATGTGGGTGCTCGTGCACTGCACCGTCACGTAGGGACAGTGCAGGCCGATGTTGCCGATCAGCCAGGTGCCGAAGCCGCCGAGTATCCAGATGATGGCGGTCGCCGCGATGAAGCGGCCCATGCCGGCCAGCGTCATCAGAAAGCCGAGCACCAGCGCCGGCACGGTGTTGGCGATCAGGTGCGGCCAGCCGCCGTGCAGCAGGGGCGCCCACAGGATGCCCCACAGCCCATCGGTCTGCAGAGGCCGGATGCCGTCCTGGTCCAGCCGATGGCCCATGGCGGTGTCGACGATCTCGATGCCGTACAGCAGCGCGACGAAGCTGACGATCGTCAGACCGCCGACCAGCCATGCGGGTCGTTTCTTCGGCGCGGTCGACGGGAGGTTGGTCATGCCTGCCCACTCACGCCCATAGCTGCCCTTCCAACGCATCCTCTGCGTCGTCAAGGCTACCGGCGTAGGCACCGGTGGACAGATACTTCCACCCGGCGTCGGCGACCACGAACGCGATGTCGGCGCGCTCGCCCGCCTTGATCGCCTTGGTGGCCATGCCCAGCGCCGCGTGCAGCACCGCGCCGGTGGAGATGCCGGCGAAGATGCCTTCGCGGGTCACCAGGTCGCGAGTGCGTTTGACGGCGTCGTAGGAGCCCACCGAGAACCGGGTGGTCAGCACCTCGGGGTCGTATAACTCGGGGATGAACCCTTCGTCGATGTTGCGCAGTGCGTACACGCCCTCGCCGTAGCGCGGTTCGGCGGCAACTATCTGCGCGCCGGGTACCTGCTCACGCAGGAAGCGGCCGGTACCCATCAGGGTGCCGGTGGTGCCGAGCCCGGCGACGAAGTGGGTGATCTCCGGGAGGTCGGCGAGCAACTCCGGGCCGGTGCCGTAGTAATGCGCATCGCTGTTGGCCGGGTTGCCGTACTGATACAGCATCACCCACGAAGGATTCTCTGCCGCAAGCTCTTTCGCGGTCGCCACCGCAGTATTGGAACCGCCCTCGGCCGGGCTGAAAATGATTCTCGCGCCGTACAATTCGAGGAGCTGGCGCCGCTCGATCGAGGTGTTCTCGGGCATCACACAGATCATGTTGTAGCCCTTGAGCATTGCGGCCATCGCCAGCGAGATCCCCGTGTTGCCGCTGGTGGGCTCCAGGATCGTGGCGCCCGGGCTCAGCAACCCGTCGCGCTCGGCCTGCTCGATCATGCGCAGGGCGGGCCGGTCCTTGATCGAGCCTGTCGGGTTGCGGTCCTCGAGCTTGGCCCACAGCCTCACGTGCGGGCCGTCCGGACCGTCCTCCCACCGGGGTGACAGGTGCTGCAGTCCGACCAACGGGGTGTTGCCGAGGGCCTGCAGCAGCGAGTCGTATCTGGTCATCGACTAGCCGCCTGCGACAGCGGGCAGGATGGTCACCGAGTCGCCGTCGGCGATCGTGGTGTCCAGCCCGCCGGAGAACCGCACGTCCTCGTCGTTGACGTAGATGTTGACGAAGCGGTGCAGCTTGCCGTTATCCACCAGCCGGTCGGAGATGCCGGAGTAGCTGGCCTCGAGGTCGGCGATCACCGCCTGCAGGGTGTCGCCGGAGGCGCTGACGCGCTTCTGCCCGTCGGTGTGCGGACGCAGGATGGTCGGGATCGAAACGGTGACTGCCATGAGGGCTCCTTAGTTGTACTGCTCGACGATGGTGACGGGTTCCTCGGTGACGACGCCGTCGATGATCCGGTAGCTGCGTAGCTCGTGCTCGTCAGGGTCTCGGGTGGAAACCAACACATAATGCGCATCAGGCTCGGAGGCGTAGGAGATGTCGGTGCGGCTCGGGTAGGCCTCGGTCGCGGTGTGTGAGTGATAGATGACCACGGGCACCTCGTCGGAGTCGTCCATCGCGCGCCACACCTTGAGCTGCTCACCCGAATCGAAGCGGTAGAACGTCGGGGAACGCTCGGCGTTGACCATCGCGATGAACCGCTCCGGCCGATCGGAGCCCTCCGGCCCGGCGATCACTCCACACGCCTCGTCGGGGTGGTCGGCGCGGGCATGCGCCACCATCGACTCGACGAGATCCCGGCGGATCACCAGCACGTCATCACTCCTTCATTCGCTGTCCCCACCGCGAAACTGTATTCCGGCCGGAAAATGTCGAGTCGACCCCTGCTGGAATACAGTTTCGGCGGAGAGCCGACTCAACCGAACGCTCCCGGCAACATGTCACGGTAGGTCGGTATTCCGGCCACCGGCTCGGCGGCCAGCAACCCGACCATGACGGCGCGGGCCAGCACGTCGGCAGCAGCCGCCCCGACCCGGGTGAGCAGCGCGGTCTCCGGCGACATCGCCACGGGCGTCTTCTCGTCCGGTTCGACCTGCACCGCGCCGGTCGCCAGCGCAAACACCGTATCGCCATCCAGCGGGGTGTGACACGGCGAGATGGTCCGGGCCAATCCGTCATGCGCGGCGACGGCCATCCGCCGGCAGCCGGCCGGACTCAGGGCCGCATCGGTGGCGACCACCGCGATGGTGGTGTTGAGCGGACCGACTTCCCGGTGCAGATCGGCGTAGCCGGCGAGCTGGTCGGCCGGCGGGGCGGTCAGCCCGAATTGCGCCGCCAACTGAGTCATCCAAGGAAGGCCGGTGGCCGGATCCACCACGTCACCGGCGGCGTTGAGCACGACCAGGGCGCCCACTGTCACCCCGCAGTCCAGCGTGACCGAGGCGGTGCCGACACCGCCTTTGAGCACACCGGCCCGCGCACCCACTCCGCCGCCGACGGTGCCCAGGGCGAACTCGGTTGAGGCCACAGCGGCGGCTGTATAGCCGAACTCCGCCGTCGGCCGGTTGGCCCAGCCGCCCACAGGCAGGTCGAAGATCACCGCAGCCGGCACGATCGGCACGACGCCACCGTCCATCGCAACCCCTCGGCCCTGCTCCTCCAGCCAGGTCATCACGCCGTCTGCGGCGGCCAGCCCGTAGGCACTCCCGCCGGTGAGCACCACGGCGTCGACGTGGCGCACGGTGTTGATCGGGTCGAGCAGGTCGGTCTCGCGGGTACCGGGGGCGCCACCGCGCCCGTCGACCGCGCCGACAGTGCCCGGCGGTGCGAGCACGACGGTCGATCCCGAGGCCCATCCCGACCCGAGCGACGCATCCGGGTCGATGCGGTGATGGTGGCCGACGAGGATGCCGTCGACGTCGGTGATCGAACCCGTCAGGCTCATCGCTACCTCCCCATAAGGCCCAGGACGAGGTACTCCTGCAGCACCGTCAGCCACTGGTAGACGTCGAGGTGCCCGGCCATCGGATGCTCGGCAGGCAACTGATCGGGCGGCTGCGCGCCGATGTCGAGCATGGTGCCCAACGCCAGCCGGATGTCGTTGACGGCAGCCGCCCACGCTTCCGCATCGCCCTCGGTCAGCTCGAACCTGCCGCCGCCATCCGGAATGGTGTCCAACAAACGTTGGGCTGCTTCGCGTTTGGCATCGATGATGGCCGGCTCATGCAGACCCCGCAGCGCACTGTTGAGGCTCTCGGCGGTGCCCGAGCCGGCCGGATGCTCGGTCTGCGGCCGATAGAAATCGGGGAGCAGACGCTTCATGGTCGCATCCTCGGGCGGCTGCGGATTGCCGGTCTTCATACCGGTGATCATCTCGAGTTCGTCTGTGGGCCCGGATGATCCGCGTTCGTCGAGCATGCCGAGCATCGAGGCGCCCAGGCTCGACAACAACGCGGCCTCGTGGGCCTCCAACGCCGAGCGCAACCGCAGACCGTTCACGGTCTCGACCCGTTTCCATTTGCGCACAGTCGATCAGCGGTCCTGTTGCAGGGTCGCCCACAGGCCTGCGGCGTGCAGTTTCGACACGTCGGCTTCCATCGACTCGCGGCTGCCTGCCGACACCACGGCCTTCCCCTCGTTGTGCACCTGCAGCATGAGTTTGGTGGCGTGCGGCTCGCTGTATCCGAACAATTTCTGGAACACGTAGGTGACATAGGTCATCAGGTTGACCGGATCGTCCCAGACGATGGTCACCCACGGGCTTTCGGTGGCCGCATCTTCCCGTGGCGCCGCCGTGACGCTGCGCTCCTCGCGGGTCCCCGGTCGGGCCTTCGCCGGTGTAACCATGGGCCCACAATACCGGCCGGGGTGCCGCGCTATTGAGGCAGCTGTGAACGGCTACGGTTGCTGGTGTGACCGTCGCGTTGCTCACCGACAAGTACGAGCTGACGATGCTCGCCGCCGCGCTGCGCGATGGCACGGCGCACCGCCGGACCACGTTCGAAGTCTTTGCCCGTCGGCTGCCCGAAGGACGCCGCTACGGCGTCGTCGCCGGCACCGGGCGGTTCGTGGAAGCGTTGGCAGAGTTCACCTTCGCCGACCGTGAACTCGCCGTGCTCTCGGAGTTCCTCGATTCCGAGACCCTGGATTTCCTGTCGAACTACCGGTTCGGCGGCGACGTCGACGGCTACGCCGAGGGCGATCTCTACTTCCCCGGTTCACCGGTGATGTCCGTCCACGGCAGCTTCGCCGAATGCGTGGTGCTGGAAACGCTCGTGCTGTCAATCCTCAACCACGACACGGCGATCGCTTCGGCCGCGGCCCGCATGGCCAGCGCGGCACATGGCCGGCCGATGATCGAGATGGGCTCACGCCGTACCCATGAGCGGGCCGCAGTGGCCGCAGCCCGTGCCGCCTACCTCGCGGGCTTCGCTGGGTCGTCGAACCTGGCCGCCCAGCAGCGTTACGGGGTGCCCGCGCTGGGCACCGCGGCGCACGCCTACACGCTGCTGCACACCACAGAGTCGGGGCCCGACGAGCAGGCGGCGTTTCGCGGCCAGGTGGCCACCCTGGGCGTCGGCACCACCCTGCTGGTGGACACCTATGACATCACCGCCGGCGTGGTCAACGCGATCGCGGCAGCCGGCCCGCAGCTGGGCGCGGTGCGCATCGACTCGGGCGATCTTGGTGTACTGGCCCGTCAAGTGCGCCAGCAGCTCGACGAGCTCGGCGCAACCGGTACCCAGATCGTCGTCTCCGGGGATCTCGACGAGTTCGCGATCGCCGCTCTTCGTGCCGAACCCGTCGACAGCTACGGGGTGGGTACCTCCGTGGTCACCGGATCCGGGGCACCCACCGCGGGCATGGTTTACAAACTGGTCGAGGTCGACGGGATGCCGGTGGCCAAGCGCAGTAGCCACAAGGAATCCCACGGCGGACGCAAGGAGGCAGTACGGCTCGCCAAGGCCTCCGGCACGATCGTCGAAGAGGTGGTCCACCCGTACGGTCAGCAGCCTCCGGAGACGTCGGGGCTCACGGCGCGGCGGCTCACGGTACCGCTCGTGAAGGGCGGTGTCCCCGTCGAAGGACACCACCCCGGCACCGATCTGGCCGCCGCGCGTGAGCGGGTCGCCGCAGGGCTGCACAGTCTGCCGTGGGACGGCCTGAAGCTGTCCCGTGGCGAGCCGGCCATCCCCACCCGGGTCGTCCCACCCCAACCATGACGACCAAATCGAAGCCATCCCGTGAGGTGGCCAACGTGGTGACCAACCTCCTCAGCATCGCCGTCAAGGGGCTCGGCGGTACCGGCCGCCCGGGCCAGGTCGAGATGGCCGAGGCAGTGGCCGCCGCCTTCGAGTCCGGCGAACACCTGGCCGTGCAGGCAGGCACCGGCACCGGCAAATCGCTGGCCTATCTGGTGCCGTCGATCGCGCGCGCGTTGCAGACCGAACAGCCCGTGGTCGTGTCGACGGCCACCATTGCCCTGCAGCGCCAGCTCGTCGACCGCGATCTGCCCCGGCTGGTGAACTCACTGGCCGACGCACTGCCCCGCAAACCCACCTTCGCGCTGCTGAAGGGCCGGGGAAACTATCTGTGCCTGAACAAGATTCACAACGGGGCGACGGAGGATCCCACCGCACTTCCCCAGGACCAGCTGTTCTCTCCGATGGCGGTCAGCGCCATGGGCCGCGATGTACAGCGGCTGACCGAGTGGTCGTCGGACACCGAGACCGGTGATCGCGACGAGCTGGCCCCCGGTGTGCCGGACCGGTCCTGGTCCCAGGTCAGCGTGTCGGCGCGCGAATGCATCGGGGTGTCGCGCTGCCAGTTCGGCACCGACTGCTTCGCGGAGCGGGCGCGCGAGAAGGCCGCCGCGGCAGATGTGGTCGTCACCAATCACGCACTGCTCGCCATCGACGCCCTCTCCGACTTCTCGGTGTTGCCGGAGTACGAGCTGCTGGTGGTCGACGAGGCCCACGAGCTGGCCGACAGGGTCACCGGGGTCGCCACCGCCGAACTCTCGGCGACGTCCATGGCTGTGGCGCACCGCAGGATGTCGCGGTTGGTGGATGACGAACTCGCACAACGCTTCGAGGCCGCTACCGCAACGTTGTCCTCGCTGCTGCACGAGCTCGACGCCGGCCGCATCGACATTCTCGACGAGGAGTTGGGCACCTACCTGACCGCACTGCGCGACGCGGCCAACGCGGCCCGCACAGCGATCGACACCACCCCCAGCGACCCGCAGGCCGCCTCGGCCCGCACCGAGGCCGTCACCGCACTCTCCGATGTGAGTGACACCGCGACCCGCATCCTGACCTCCTTCGTTCCGCCCATCCCCGACCGCGTCGACGTGGTCTGGGTGGCGCGGGAAGAAAGCGCGAACGCGACCCGGGTGATCCTGCGGGTGGCCCCGATGTCGGTGTCGGGTCTGTTGCGCACCAGGCTGTTCGCCAACACCACAGCGGTGCTGACCTCGGCCACCCTCACCCTCGGCGGCAACTTCGATGCGATGGCGCGCAACTGGGGTCTGGGCGGTTTCGCCGACGCCGGCGGGCCGGCCAAACCGGGTGACGCCGGCGGGCCGGCGAAACCAGGGGACGCCGGCGGGCCGGCCAAACCGGGTGACGCCGGCGGGCCGGCCAAGCCAGGGTGGCGCGGCCTTGATGTGGGGTCACCATTCGACCACGCAAAATCGGCAATCCTGTACGTGGCCAAGCATTTACCGCCACCCGGCCGCGACGGCACCGATGCCCGCACGCTGGACGAGATCGAGGGCCTGATCACCGCGGCCGGCGGCCGCACCCTGGGCCTCTTCTCGTCGATGCGCGCGGCCAAGGCCGCGGCCGAGGTCATGCGCGGGCGCTTGTCCACCCCAGTGCTGTGTCAAGGCGAAGACACCACTTCGGCTTTGGTGCAACAGTTTTCCGACGATCCCGAGACCTCACTGTTCGGCACCCTCTCACTGTGGCAGGGCGTGGACGTGCCGGGGCCGTCGTTGTCGCTGGTGCTCATCGACCGGATTCCGTTCCCCCGCCCCGACGATCCGCTGTTGACCGCACGGCAACGGGCGATCAGCGCCCGCGGCGGCAACGGGTTCATGACGATCGCGGCCAACCACGCGGCGCTGCTGCTGGCCCAGGGCACCGGCCGGTTGCTCCGGCATACCGACGACCGCGGCGTGATCGCGGTGCTGGACTCCCGGTTGGCGACCGCCCGCTACGGCGGCTATCTGCGGTCGTCGTTGCCACCGTTCTGGTCAACCACCGACTCCGAGCGGGTGCGCCGGTCGCTGAAACGGCTTCGCGGCGCGGGCTGATAACGCACCCTGCACACGCCGAGTTAACTAGTGTGTGCGGCATAACCGCGCGGGCAGTTGGCCGCCAGAGTGCACCGGAAGGCAGCGAAATGAGCCGACGCACCCTGTTCGGCATCGCGGTTGCCGTGTGCACGCTGTTGTCATCGGCGGCATGTTCGTCCCTCGTCGGCGGCACGGCAGTATCGGTGTTCAGCGACCCCTTCTCGGTGGCGGGTATGCCGGCCACCGACGGTTCCAGCGGGCTGCGCCCCGATGCCGCGGCGCCCACGCGGAAGGTGACCGACACCGACGGCGGCAAGATCGACAATCTCGCCGCCAGCGCCGTCAGTGACCTTGAGGAGTTCTGGTCGGCTGCGTACTCGGAAGCGTTCAATGGTGAGTTCCAACCGGTGCGCGCTCTGATCTCCTGGGACGCCGAGAGTTTCGACGGACAGTTCTGCGGGATGGAGACCTACTCGCTGGTCAACGCCGCGTTCTGCAAACCCGACCGGACCATCGGCTGGGACCGCGGTGTGCTGATGCCAGGTCTACGCCAGAACAACGGCGACATGGGCGCCGTCATGGTGCTCGCGCACGAGTACGGTCACGCGATCCAGCAACAGGCCGGGCTGATCAACCACAAGACGCCCACATTGGTCGCCGAGCAGCAGGCCGACTGTCTCGCCGGCACCTACATGCGATGGGTCGCCCAGGGTGATTCCGCGCGCTTCGCGCTCAGCACCGCCGACGGGCTCAACAACCTGCTGGCGGCAGTGGTGGCGTTCCGGGATCCGCTGCTCACCGAGGCTGAGGCTCAGGTCGGGATCGACGAGCACGGGTCGGCGTTCGAACGGATCTCGGCCTTCCAGTTCGGGTTCACCGACGGGCCTGCGGCGTGTGCCGCGATCGACGTCAAGGAGATCAACCAGCGGCGGGGCGACCTTCCGGTCCTGCTGCCCGAGGACCAGAGCGGCGACCTGGACATCACCGAACGCTGGGTCCGCTCGCTGGTCGACGCCCTCAACGTCATCTTCGAGCCCGACGCTCCCCCTCAGCTCGATTTCCGGCCCGACGCTGCGGTCGACTGTCCGGACGCCCGGCCCAGCCCGCCGACCTCCTACTGCCCGGACACCAACACGATCGTGATCGATCTGGCCGAATTGCAGGCGCTCGCAACACCACCCGACGAGGTCGACGTCGGTGGGCTCGCCGGCGGCGACAACACCGCCTTCTCCGTGCTGATCTCGCGCTACACGCTGGCCCTGCAGCACGCACGCGGCCTGGTGCTGGACAACGCCGAGGCAGCACTGCGCACGGCCTGCCTGACCGGAGTGGCCACGGCAAGGATGATCAAACCCGTCAACCTGCCCAATGGCGACACCATTCTGCTGACCGCCGGTGACGTCGACGAGGCGGTATCGGGCATGCTGACCAATGGATTGGCGGCCAGCGATGTCAACGGCGAGTCGGTGCCCTCGGGCTTCGCACGCATCGACGCGTTCCGGGTCGGCATCCTCGGTGACGAGGATCGCTGCCTCAAGCGGTTCGGCTGACGCCTGTCCGATCAGACCACCTTCGTGGTCCCGTACCAGGCCAGCACCGCCTCGGACTCGTCGGTCGAACGGGTCAGCACGGCATAGGACCGGATGAACGACTGCCCCACGCAGCCGTCGATCTTCACCCGGAAGTTGCTGATCATCACCCACGGCTCGGTGCCCTTGAACTCCTTCTCGACCACCCGGATGAGGTTGATGATGCCGGGTTTGAGACCGATCGTGATGCCACCGCCGATATTCGCGCCGACTCCCGGCAAGATCCCCTCCGGCCAGGGCGAGACCACATCGGTGCCGAGAAGCCCTATGGACGAGTTGATTCCGGCGGTACCGGTCAGGGAGACGCCGTTGGAGGTGCTCATGTCGATGCCGCAGCCGATCTGGTAGCCGGCCTCCAGGGTGCCGCGCGGGTCCCCGCTGTCCGGGCCGGCCATCGCGCCGCGGTACGTGCCGCCGACCACGTATTCGCGCGACGACACCGCGGTGGTCAATGGCGGCACCACGGCCTGGGTTTCGTCGGCGGCCGACACCGTCAGCGTCCAACCGTCCGGGGTCTTGAGGTGGGCGGGCGGGGTCGACTCGACCAGATCGGCGGCGGGCGGTTCGCCGGCCGCGGGCTCCACATCGGCTACGACCTCGACTTCGGGTGCCACGACGGGGTCGGCCCAGGCCGGAGTCGCCGTTGCCGCGAAGGCCAGGGACACGGCGGTGAGCAGTCCGAACGAGCGAGTCAACACAGGCGGCCTCCCGTTACGGTTCCCCGCGGGAACGTATCGCCACGTTCCCGGTGGGACACGGCTGCCTATGTGCTTACCCGACCGTCAGTGCCGACTCGCACTCAGGTGGGCATTTTCAGGACGAACCCACACTCCAACGCCACCCAGCAGGCGCCGTCGGGCCCGATGGCCAACCCGTGCGGTTCGCTGCCGGACGGCAGGTCGATGGTCACCACCTCCCCGTCCCCGCTGATGCGGGCGATCTGATCCGCGCCCCACAGGCTGACCCACACTCCGTCGGTGGGGTCGGCCACCACCGCATGCGGTTTGCCCGGCAGATCCAGTTCCTGGATGGCGTCGTTTACCGGGATCCGGCCGATCTTGTCCGCGCGGATCTCGGTGAACCACACCGCGTCGTCATGGGTTGCCGCAATACCTACGGGACCGGCTGCGGCCGTGGGTAATTCGCGAATCGTGAGCGCTCCGTCGATGGTCAACCGACCCACCGCCCCGGACTCGTTGAGCGTGAACCACATTGCGCCGTCAGGACCTTCGGTGATCATCGACGGCATCCCGCCGACGGTGGCTGCCGTGGTGATCTCACCGTCAGTGCCGATTCTGCCGATCTCGCCCGCCGACATCGTGGTGAACCACATGGCCTCGTCCGGGCCCGGGGTGATCCCGAACGGCGCACTGCCGTCGGGCAATTCGAAGGACGTCAACCCGCCCGCAGTGGTGATCCGGCCGATCCGGTCATCGCCGGACCGGGTGAACCACAGTGCCCCGTCCGGTCCGGCCGCGATGATCGACGGACGTGAGCCTTCTCCGACCGGATACGTGCAGACCTCGCCGTCGGCCGACACGCGGGCGACGGCGCCACCGTGCACCAGGGTCACCCACATGGCGCCGTCACTTCCGGCCGCCAGCGCGTACGGTCCGCCGTCGAGCTGAACTTTGAGCGCCTTACTCAAGCCAGCGCCACCAGGCCGAGCTCGTTGTCAGCGGTCAGCAACCGATGATGCGGCAACACCCTCACGGTGTACCCCACCGGTCCGGCGACCGGCAGCGGAGTACTGGTCGAGAAGACCTCGGTACCGCCGTCCGCCGATCCCGTGTGCGTCATCGGCACGGTGACCGGGTTCAGGATCACGTCACCGGCATCCACCCGGCCGAGTACCGCCTGCACCGTGACTTCATCGGGCTGCAGGCCGGCCAGCTGCACCTTGGCGGTCAGCGTCAGCTCTGAGCCCAGCAGCGGTGTGTCGGGCAAGCCGTAGCTGTCCACATCGGTGATCTCGATCTTGGGCCAGGCCTCCTGCGCCCGGCGCCGGTATGCAGCCAAGTCCCTGGCCGCGCCGAACGGCTCCCCCGAAGCGGCCTGGACTGTCTCACGCAACGACCGCGCGGCCGGCAGGTAGTACTTCTCGGTGTAGTCCCGCACCATCCGGGAGGCCAGCACCTTCGGTCCGAGCACCTGCAGCGTGTGGCGGACCATCTCGACCCAGCGGGTCGGCACCCCCTGCTCGTCGCGGTCGTAGAACTTCGGCGTGACCGCGTGCTCGAGCAGGTCGTAGAGGGCAGCGGCCTCAAGGTCGTCGCGACGGGCCTCGTCGTCCACTCCGTCGGCGGTCGGGATCTCCCATCCGTTCTCGCCGTCGTACCACTCGTCCCACCAGCCGTCCCTGATCGAGAGGTTCAGCCCGCCATTGAGCGCACTCTTCATACCCGATGTGCCGCAGGCCTCCAGCGGCCGCAGTGGATTGTTGAGCCAGACGTCGCACCCCCAGTACAGCAACCGGGCCATCGACATGTCGTAGTCGGGCAGGAACGCGATGCGATGCCGCACCTCAGGCCGGTCGGCGAACCGCACGATCTGCTGGATGAGCGCCTTGCCACCGTCGTCGGCCGGATGCGACTTGCCTGCCACGATCAACTGCACCGGCCGCTCGTCGTCGAGCAACAACCGCTCCAGCCGCTCCGGATCACGCAACATCAGCGTCAGCCGCTTATAGGTGGGCACCCTTCGGGCGAATCCGACGGTCAGCACCGACGGATCGAAAGCCGTTGCGATCCAGCCCAATTCAGCCTCAGATGCGCCGCGCTCCAGCCAGGAGCGGCGCAACCTGTCACGCACGTCGCCGATCAGCGTCTCGCGCAACTGCGAGCGGATCCACCACATGTGTCCCGGTTCGACCTCCTGCAACCGCTCCCACACCGCGGGTTCGGCCGCCTCGGAACCGATCAGCTCGCGGCCCAGTGCCAACCATTGCGGAGCCGCCCACGTCGGGGCATGCACACCGTTGGTGATCGATCCGATCGGCACCTCGGCCTGGTCGAATCCCGGCCACAGGTCGTTGAACATCGCGCGGCTGACCCGGCCGTGCAGCAGCGACACCCCGTTGGCCCGCTGGGCGAGCCGGAGACCCATGTGCGCCATGTTGAACTTCGACGGATCGTCCTCGACGCCGAAGGCGACCACCCGATCCAACGGCACACCGGGCAGCAGCCGTGAATCGGCGGGACCGCGCGATTGATTCTCGTCGCGCGAGCGCTCATCAGCCGGACCGCCGAAGTAACGCCTCACCATCTCGACCGGGAACCGGTCGATCCCGGCGGGTACCGGGGTGTGCGTGGTGAACACGGTCGAGGACCGCACCACGGTCAGCGCCGTGTCGAAGTCCAGCCCTGCCGCGACCAGTTCGCGGATCCGTTCCACCCCGAGGAAACCGGCGTGGCCCTCGTTCATGTGGAACACCTCGGGCGCGGGCAGGTTCTCGATCTCGGTGAACGCACGGATCGCGCGCACACCTCCGATACCCGCCAGGATCTCCTGTTTGATGCGGTGCTCCTGATCGCCGCCGTACAGCCGGTCGGTGACACCGCGCAGTTCATGCTCGTTCTCCGGGACGTCGGAATCGAGCAGCAGCAGCGGGACCCGGCCCACTTGCGCGATCCACACCCGGGCCCTCAGCTCACGGGCATCCGGCTGCGCCAGCGTGACCAGCACCGGCTCCCCTGACGCGTCGGTGAGCAGCCGCAGCGGCAGGCCCTGCGGGTCCAGCGACGGATAATTCTCGTGCTGCCAGCCGTCGGCGGTCAGGGACTGACGGAAGTAACCGGAGCGGTAGTACAGCCCGACCGCGATCAACGGCAGCCCCAGATCCGAGGCGGATTTCAGATGGTCGCCGGCCAGGATGCCCAGTCCACCCGAATAATTCGGCAGCACCTCGGCGACACCGAACTCCATCGAGAAGTAGGCGATGCCCTTCGGCATCTCGACGCCGTCGGCGATCTGCTGCTGGTACCACAGCGGCCGGGTGAGGTAGTTGTCCAGGTCCGCGGCCAACTCGTCGAGCCGGCCCAGAAACGATTCGTCCCCGGCCAGTTCGTCGAGCCGCTGCGGGCTCACCGCCCCCAGCAGTGCCACCGGGTCACCGTTGGCCTGCTGCCACAGCTCGGCATCGATGACAGCAAACAAGTCCTGGGTCGGCTTGTGCCACGACCACCGCAGGTTGATCGACAGTCGTTCCAGCGCCGCCAACCGCTCGGGAAGGTGCGTGCGGACAGTGAACCGTCTCAGGGCTTTCACGCGTCCCAACCTTACTGACAATTCCGGCTCGCGCAGCGGTGAGAGTTATCCGTTCAGGCAACGTTGTCCGTACGACCGGCGTATCCGTAGATGCGGCGGCCGGCACGCGCTTAACGCCCGCGAGATTGGACAGCCCACTACGGTGGGTATCAGACGCGACAAGGCAAGTGAACGAAAGACAGCCGCTTGACCGTGGCGACGTGAGGAGTGGATGGGTGGCCGGTCGTATCGGAATCGACGATGTCGCGCCCGTGGTCTTCTGCGGGCAGTTCCCGGCAAAAGCCGTCGTCGGCGAGGTCGTCCCGGTGCGGGCCACGGTGTGGCGGGAAGGCCACGACGCGGTCGCCGCCACCCTGGTGGTGCGTTATCTCGGCACCGAATACCCGCGGCTGGCCACCGGGCCGGGTACCGCGACGGTGCCGGTGCCGATCGGCGAGGTGGTGCGCCCCACCCAGCGCATCAAGCCGCAGGCCTTGCCCATGTCCCCCGGGCACACCCCCGATGTGTTCCACGGCCACTTCACGCCGGACAGCGTCGGACTGTGGACGTACCGCGTAGACGGCTGGGGTGATCCCCTGGCGACCTGGCGGCACGCGGTCGAGGCCAAGCTCGGCGCCGGTCAGAGCGAGGCCGAGCTGTCCAACGACCTGCTGATCGGAGCGCGCCTGCTCGAGCGCGCCGCCACCGGGGTGCCCCGCAAACTGCGCGATCCCCTGCTGGAGGCCGCCACGGTGCTGCGCACACCCGGCGATCCCTTCCTGCGCGCCGGGGCCGCCCTGTCCGACGAGGTCACCGAACTGCTCGACCAGTACCCGCTGCGCGAGTTGGTCACCCGCGGTGAGCAATACGGGGTCTGGGTGGACCGGCCGCTGGCCCGGTTCTCCTCGTGGTACGAGTTGTTCCCGCGCTCCACGGGCGGCCGCGACAAAGCCGGACATCCGGTGCACGGGACGTTCGCCACCGCTGCCGACCAACTGCCGCGCATCGCCCGCATGGGTTTCAACATCGTCTACCTGCCGCCCATCCACCCCATCGGCAAGGTTCACCGCAAGGGCCGCAACAACGCAGTGACCGCCGGGCCTGATGACGTCGGGTCGCCATGGGCCATCGGCAGCGACGAGGGCGGCCACGACGCCGTGCACCCCGCGCTGGGCACGATCGACGACTTCGATGCCTTCGTCGCGGCGGCCCGCAAGCAGGGTGTCGAGGTGGCGCTGGATCTGGCACTGCAGTGTGCGCCCGATCATCCTTGGGCCACAGCGCATCCGGAGTGGTTCACGGTGCTTCCGGACGGCACCATCGCCTACGCGGAGAACCCACCCAAGAAGTACCAGGACATCTATCCGCTCAACTTCGACAACGATCCCGCCGGGCTGTACCACGAGGTGCTACGCGTGGTGCGGTTCTGGATATCGCACGGTGTCAAGGTCTTTCGCGTCGACAACCCACACACCAAACCGCCGAACTTCTGGGTCTGGCTGATCGCCGAGATCAAGAACGAGGATCCGGACGTCCTGTTCCTGTCCGAGGCGTTCACTCGGCCGGCCCGGCTCTACGGCCTGGCCAAACGCGGATTCACCCAGTCCTACACGTACTTCACGTGGCGCACCAACAAGTGGGAGCTCACCGAATTCGGCAACGAGATCACCCACAACGCCGACAGCGCACGGCCCAGCCTTTGGGTCAACACCCCGGACATCCTGCACGAGTCGCTACAGCACGGTGGCCCGGGCATGTTCGCGATTCGCGCGGTGCTGGCCTCCACCATGAGCCCGTCGTGGGGCATGTACTCCGGTTTCGAGCTGTTCGAGCATAGGGCCGTCCGGGAGGGCAGCGAGGAGTATCTGGACTCGGAGAAATACGAACTACGCCCCCGCGACTTCGCGGCCGCGCTCGCCGAGGGACGCTCCCTAGAGCCATTCGTGGCACGCCTCAACGAGATCCGGCGCCTGCACCCCGCCCTGCGCCAGCTGCGGACGCTGACCTTCCACCACGTGGACAACGACGCTCTTCTCGCCTACAGCAAGTTCGACCCGATCACCGGCGACACCGTCCTCGTGGTGGTGACCCTGAACCCGTTCAGCCCCGAAGAAGCCACGTTGTGGTTGAACATGGAGGCACTGGGTATGGAAACACATGACCGGTTCTGGGTACGCGACGAGATCACCGGCGAGGAATACCAGTGGGGGCAGTCGAATTACGTGCGCATCGATCCCGCCAAGGCGGTGGCGCACGTGTTGAACATGCCGCTCGTACCCTATGAGCAACGACTGGGCTTGCTACGCAGGGAATGAGAACGAGATGACACGAAGTAACCACCTGACCGATCGGCATCTGCGCCCGGACCCCGCCGACATCCAGCGACTCCGCACAGGTGAGCATCACGACCCACACTCGGTGCTCGGAGCCCACGAGTACGGCGGCGAAACCGTGATCCGGGCGTACCGACCGCACGCCTCCAAGGTCGTCGCGTTGATCGGCGGTGACCGATTCCCGCTGCAACACATCGATTCCGGCCTGTTCGCGGTGGCCGTACCATTTACCAACCTGGCCGATTACCGTCTGGAAATCGGCTATCCGGGCGCCGACGACACCATCTTCACCTACACCACGGCCGACGCCTACCGGTTCCTGCCCACGCTCGGCGAACTCGATCTGCACCTGTTCGCGGAGGGACGCCACGAACGCCTCTGGGAGATCCTGGGTGCGCACAGGCGCAGATTCACCACGCCCGACGGGGTCGTGGAGGGGGTCTCGTTCGCGGTATGGGCGCCGAATGCCAAGGGCGTCAGCATCATCGGCGACTTCAACCACTGGGACGGCAACGAGGCGCAGATGCGGGTCCTGGGCTCGTCGGGCGTCTGGGAGCTGTTCTGGCCGGGCTTTCCCGCCGACGGTCTGTACAAGTTCCGGGTCCACGGCGCGGGCGGGGTGACGTCCGACCGTGCCGACCCGATGGCGTTCGCCACCGAGATACCGCCGCAGACCGCCTCCCGTGTCACCAGCAGTTCCTACACCTGGAACGACGACGACTGGATGACCCGGCGCGCGGCGCAGAATCCGGTGTTCGAACCGATGAGCACCTACGAGGTGCACCTCATGTCGTGGCGGCCCGGCCTCAGCTACCGGCAGCTGGCCACTGAGCTCACCGAATACGTTGTGGAACAGGGCTTCACCCACGTCGAACTGCTGCCGGTGGCCGAGCACCCGTTCGGCGGGTCGTGGGGATATCAGGTCACCTCCTATTACGCCCCCACCTCCCGGTTGGGGTCTCCCGACGATTTCCGGCACCTTGTCGACACACTGCATCAGGCCGGGATCGGGGTGATCGTGGACTGGGTTCCGGCCCACTTCCCGAAGGACGCCTGGGCGCTGGGCCGTTTCGACGGCACCCCCCTGTACGAGCACTCCGACCCGCGCCGCGGAGAGCAGCTCGACTGGGGGACCTACGTTTTCGACTTCGGCCGGCCCGAGGTGCGCAACTTCCTGGTCGCCAACGCGCTGTACTGGCTGCAGGAGTATCACGTCGACGGCCTGCGGGTGGACGCCGTCGCCTCGATGCTCTACCTCGACTACTCCCGCCCGGAGGGCGGCTGGACGCCCAACATCCACGGTGGCCGGGAAAATCTGGAGGCGGTGCAGTTCCTGCAGGAGATGAACGCCACCGTGCACAAGGTGGCCCCGGGAATCGTCACCATCGCCGAGGAGTCGACGTCCTGGCCCGGTGTCACCCGCCCTACAAACCTTGGCGGCCTTGGCTTCTCGATGAAGTGGAACATGGGCTGGATGAATGACACGCTCGACTACGTCAGCCATGACCCGGTGCACCGCAGCTATCACCATCACGAGATGACGTTCTCGATGCTGTACGCGTTCAGTGAAAACTATGTGCTGCCGATCAGCCACGACGAGGTCGTGCACGGCAAGGGCACACTGTGGGGCCGCATGCCCGGTGACGATCATGCCAAGGCCGCGGGGCTACGCAGCCTGCTCGCGTATCAGTGGGCCCACCCGGGTAAGCAACTGTTGTTCATGGGCCAGGAATTCGGACAGCGGGCCGAATGGTCGGAGGAGCGCGGGCTGGACTGGTTCCAACTCGGCGAGCAAGGGTTCTCGGGCGGTGTTCAGCGGTTGGTGCGCGATCTCAACGGGATCTATCGCAGCCACCCGGCGCTCTGGAGCCGCGACAGCAGCCCAGAGGGCTACTCCTGGATCGACGCGAACGACTCGGCCAACAACGTGCTGAGCTTCCTGCGCTTCGGCGCCGACGGCTCTGTCCTGGCCTGTGTGGTCAACTTCGCCGGCAGTGAGCACAGCGAGTACCGGCTGGGCCTGCCGCACACCGGGGCCTGGCAGGAGGTCCTGAACACCGACGCGACCATCTACAACGGGTCGGGCATCGGCAATCTCGGCGCGGTGCAGGCTACGGAGGAGCCGTGGCACGGCAGGCCGGCCTCGGCTGTGATGGTGTTACCGCCGCTGGCGATGCTCTGGTTCGAGCCCGCCTAGTTCCTCCTGCGAGCAGTCCCCCGCAAGCGGGAGGGGAAGGTCAATACAGCGCGTTGGCCAGGTTGCGCCGGCCGGCGACCACCTCGGGATCGGCCGGGTCGAACAGGTCGAACAGCTCGACGAGCCGGGTCCGCACGGCGGTGCGGTCATCACCTGCGGTGCGCTTGATCAGGGCGATCAGCCGGTCGAAGGCCGCCGACACGTTCTGCGCCAGGATCTCGGCGTCGGCAGCGGCGAATGCCGCCTCGATGTCGTCGGGAGCCGCATCGGCCGTGGCCACCGCATCGGGATTCTGCGCGGTCGCACGCTGCAGGAATGCGATCTGCCGAACCGCTCCCTTGGCCTCGGCATGGCTGGGCTGCGCGTCGAGAATCGCCTGATAGGCAGCCGCCGCGGCGTCGAGGTCCCCTTCGTCCAGGTGTGCCCTGGCCGCAGCGAGCTCCGGATCGACCTGCTCTGAGTCGTCGTCACCGGCGCCCGATCCGGTCAGCTTGCCCGCGGTTGCCTCGAGCAGCGAATCGACCCAGCGCCGCAGTTCGTCGGCCGGTTGCGCGCCCTGGAAGCTGGCGATCGGCTGGCCTCCGGCGAGGGCGACCACCGTGGGCACGCCCTGGATTCCGAACATCTGCGCCACCCTCGGGGTGGTGTCGACGTTGACCAGCGCCAGTGACCATTTGCCGTTGTCGGCGGCAGCCAAGTCCGACAAGGCGTCGCCCAGCGCGGCACTGGAATCACTACGTGGCGACCACAGCAGCACCACCACCGGCACCTGGCCCGAGCGGACCAGCACCTCGGCTTCGAAGTTGGTTTCGGTCACCTCAGTGGCATGGGGGCCGCCCGCTGTACTGGGGCTACCGCCACCGCCCGTTGTGGGCCGCTGCTTGAGTGCCGAGAGGTCAACCGCGCCGGCCAGCGCCGGCCCGACAGAAGGTCGTGGACGAGTCACGCCATCAAGTCTGTCACGTTGTTTCGGGCAGGGCGCCGCCCGGTTGCGCCACCAGGGCCGCAGCCGCACCCGACTCCCGGCCCGAGCCCAGCCGAGCACTGCGATCAGCCCACATGACGAAGATCACACTGCCCAATGGCACGATGCTGGCCAGCAAAGCCAGAATCCAGGTGCCGGCGCCCCACTTGCGTGCCAACCCCACCAGGATCGCGGCCACCACGAAGGCGATGAAGATGCCGCCGTGGACCGGGCCGAACACCTTGACACCGATCTCGGTGCGCGGGCTGCCCAGGTACTTGAAGTACATCCCGACCAGCAGGCCGGCCCAGCTCACCGCCTCAGCGAGAGCAATGAGCCGGAACCAGCCGGCAACCGTGCGCAGGTCGAAGGAGCTCGTCATGGCCGCCATTGTGCCTGAGTGAACCGCCAGCTACTACACACCGTCGTTTTGAGGATCTTCGAGTAGCTGTCAGCGACGCAGGATCAGGGCATCGCCCTGGCCACCGGCACCGCAGAGCGCGGCCACGGCGTAGCCAGACCCCTTGCGTGCAAGTTCCAAAGCCGCATGAAGCGTGATGCGCGCCCCCGACATCCCGATCGGGTGACCGATCGCGATGGCGCCGCCGTTGACGTTCACCTTGGCCGCGTCGACCCCGAGCTCCTTGGTCGAAGCCAGCGACACCGCAGCGAACGCCTCGTTGATCTCCAGGATGTCGAGCTGATCGACGCTGATGCCCTCACGTTCGACGGCCTTCTTGATCGCGTTGGCCGGCTGGCTCTGCAGGGTGGAGTCCGGTCCGGCCACGACACCGTGCGCACCGATCTCACACAGCCACTCCAGGCCCAGCTCCTGCGCCTTGGCCTTGCTCATGACCACGACGGCGGCAGCGCCGTCGGAGATCTGCGACGACGATCCGGCGGTGATGGTGCCGTCCTTGCGGAAGGCCGGACGCAGCCCGCCCAGCGATTCGGCCGTGGTGTTGGCCCGGATGCCCTCGTCCTCGGCGAACTCGATCGGGTCGCCCTTGCGCTGCGGGATCGAGACCGGCACCACCTCGTCGGCGTACACGCCGTCTTTCCACGCTGCGGCGGCCTTCTGGTGCGACTGGGCAGCGAACTCGTCCTGCTCGGCGCGGGTGAACTTGTCGACGTCGTTGCGCTGTTCGGTCAGCGCGCCCATCGGCTGATCGGTGAACACGTCGTGCAGACCGTCATAGGCCAGGTGGTCGACCAGCGTCGCGTCGCCGTACTTGTAACCCTCGCGGCTCTTGGGCAGCAGATGCGGGGCCTGGCTCATCGACTCCTGGCCACCGGCCACGACGACCTCGAACTCACCGGCCCGGATGAGCTGATCGGCCAGCGCGATCGCGTCGATGCCCGACAGGCACATCTTGTTGATGGTCAGCGCGGGCACATCCCAGCCGATGCCGGCAGCCACCGCGGACTGGCGCGCGGGCATCTGCCCGGCACCCGCGGTCAGCACCTGGCCCATGATCACGTAGTCCACCAGCGAAGGGCTGACCTTGGCCTTCTCCAGGGCACCTCGGATGGCGATCGCGCCCAGGTCACTGCCAGAAAAGTCCTTCAGCGAACCCATCAACTTGCCAACCGGAGTACGCGCTCCAGCAACGATCACCGACGTGCGAGTATCCGCAGTCATTTCCTACCTCCAAAGCCAGGGTCCAAGAGCTGTGTGGGCGATCACACATGCGCAAACGTTCGGGTAAAGGTTACCGTTACGTTATGACCGCCGATCAGGTTGACGCCCGTCCACTGCTCGCCAGCGCGCTGGTGACGGCCATTGATCACGTCGGTATCGCGGTCGCCGATCTGGATGCCACCGCCAAGTGGTACCACGACAACCTCGGCATGATCGTCCTGCACGAGGAGATCAACGAGGAGCAGGGCGTCCGCGAGGCGATGCTCTCGGTGCGCGGAGCGCCCAAAGGCAGCGCTCAGATCCAGCTTCTGGCGCCGCTGAACGACAAGTCGACGATCGCCAAGTTCCTCGATCGAAGCGGCCCCGGCCTGCAACAGCTGGCCTACCGGACCAGCGATATCGACGCGCTGTCGGAGCGGTTGCGCAGCGGCGGCGTGCGGCTGCTCTACGACGCCCCCCGCAAGGGCACGGCGAACTCGCGGATCAATTTCATCCACCCCAAAGACGCCGGCGGCGTTCTGATCGAGCTGGTGGAGCCCTCCACCGACGAGCACTGAGCGCTCAGGACCACTTTCTCGTCGGGCCGCGAGTAGCTCGGTTCGCCCAGCACGGCGTATGCCAGTGCCTGCGGTCTTCACCATCGATTGATTCCACGCGCCAGACCACTGTATGCGCTGTGCCCGCACGAATTTCGTGGTCACACCCAGGGCAGCGATAGGTCTTCAGCGCACGTGCCGCAGCGATCCGCCGCACCTCGTATTCATAACCGTCGGCGCCCGTTTCGACGCTGTGACCAGTCGGCGGCGGCCTCAGCCGGCGTGGCGGTGTTCGGCGCTTGGTCATCGCAACATGGCAATCGCCGCCATGGTCAGCGCGTCCTCGAGTTGCGGTAACGCCTCGGGAGCTCCCGCGCGGACCTTGCGGCCAACGAGTTCGGTGATGCCGCCGACCAGCGCGACATAGTGCTCTGCGGGCCGCGCTTGCCCACTTCCGTACTCGCAGTCGATCTTTCGCAGCAGCGTGGCGAAGCCGTCCAGATACCTGTCGCGCGCCTCAACACCCTTCGGCCCGGCCGCGGCCAGTTCCAGCACCCACGCACGAGTGTGATCCGGTTCCCGCGCACAGGTTTCCAGATATGCCCGGCTGATCGCCCGGAGCACCGTCTCCAGCGAACCGCCCGGTACCGCCGCGATGGCTTCCGCGATGCGCGCGGTGACCAACTCCCGACCCGCTTCGATGGCAGCCAGGAAGCAGTCCAGTTTCCCGTCGAACTCTCGGTACATGACGCTGCGGGACACCCGTGCCCGCTCGACGATGTCGGTGATCGTGGTCGCCTGGTAGCCCTTGTCCGCAACCGCGGAGATGACGGCCCGCAGCACCCGCGCCCGCTGGTCCGCGATCGCGTCGAGCGGATCGAGGCTGGTGCGGCCGCGCGGTAGGCCACGCGCCGACTTCGGAACAGACCCTGAAAGCGTGCTCACTCCCGGGACCTTACGCCGGGATCGGCAATGCCTTGTATTTCAAAAGTACTGTGGCGTACCTTAGGTGAAAGTACGTCGAAACAACGATGGTTTCCAAGGAGTCGCGATGAGCACGATCACGCCGGCAACACAGCCGGTCACCACTCTTGACAGCCTGCCGAGTCCAAAGATCTCGGCCGCGGCCTGGACCAGGTTGTTCCTCGCCCCCGAAGCGGCCCGCCGGCACTTCACAACACTCGGCGAGCGGTTCGTATTGGACGTGCCGCTATTGCCGACGATGTTCTGGACCTCGTCACCCGACGACGTTCGGGCCGTCTTCCAGGACAAGACTCGGGCATTGTCGTTCGGTACCGCGCTGCGACGGCTGGCACCACACGAGGTCATCTTCGACAACAGGATCATGGAGTGGTGGGCCAGCGATGACCACACCACGATGCGGCGCAAGGTCGCGCCGGCGTTCATGGGCAAGGCGCTGCAAGGTTACGAACCGGCAATGGAGGACGCCGCTCGCCGTCTCATCCGCGATCTGCCGACCGGCACGCCGATCCGGTTCCATTCACACATGCTCAATTTGGCTCGCGAGGTGATCATGTCGGTCGTATTCGGCGTCACCGAACCGGAACGGCGTGCGCGGCTGTCCGACCACATGGACGACCTCGACCGCATCGCCGGATCGCGCGGCATGGCCTTGCGGTACGCCACATCCATGGTCTCGCGAGGACGCTGGCTGCCCTTCCCTGCGCTCCAGAAGGTACTGACCGGGATGGACGAGGTCACCTACGACGAGATCGCCGCGCGGCGCTCCTCGCCAGAGGACACCGTTCGGAGCGATTGCCTGGCGGTTTTCCTCAGGCTTCAGCAGGCCGACGAGGAAGGCCTGATGGACGACGAGATGCTCGCCGGTTTTCAGCGCCTGCTGCTGATCGCCGGCAACGACACCACCGCCGCAACATTGTCCTGGGTCGCCGAGCGATTGGTCCGGCACCCCGCGGTACTGCACAGGCTCGAGGAGACCCTGGACGCCGGCGACGACACCTACCTCGACGCGGTGATCACCGAGACCCTCCGGTTGCGGCCGACCATCCCGTTCACGGCACGCGCCGTCAAACGCGACGTCGTCCTCAACGACGTGTTCCTGCCCCGGGGTTCGATGGTGTTCCTCTACATCAACGGCATTCACCGGCGCGGCGACCTGTATGACGCACCCGACGAGTTCCGGCCGGAGCGGTTCCTCGAAACAACCCCCGACCCCTACCATTGGCTGCCGTTCGGCGGCGGCATCAACCGGTGCCTGGGCGGGAACATGGCGATGTTCGAGGCGCGGGTACTGCTACGCACGATCCTGCAGGAGATGACGTTCGTTCCGGATACGTCCGCGGCCGAAGACCAGCAAGCGCACACCGTGCTGCTGTTGCCGGACCGGCGCGCCACCGTCACATTGCGTAGGCGCACCCCGGCGGCCACATCATGAGCGGTGTCCGAATCACCGTCGACCGTCTGCTCTGCATGGGGTCGGGCACCTGTCTGGCCGTCACACCCGCCTTGTTCGACATGGGCGACGACGGAGCCGCCTACCCTTCGAAACCGGTCGTCGAACCCGGTCCGAAGTTGGCCGAAGCCATCTCACGCTGTCCGACCGGCGCGATCCAGGTGATGTCAGTTTGAGTCAGAACAGCCGATACTCGTCGCTGACCATGCCCCGCATCTGGTCATAATCCAAAGTGACACAGCGTATTCCACGGTCAGTGGCCAAGGTCCGGGCCTGCGGCTTGATCTGCTGGGCGGCGAACACGCCTGCCACCGGAGCCAGCACGGTGTCGCGGTTGAGCAGTTCGAGGTAACGCGTCAGCTGTTCGACACCGTCGATCTCCCCGCGACGTTTGATCTCCACGGCCACCGACCGGCCCAGTTCGTCACGGCACATCAGGTCCACCGGGCCGATCGCGGTCGGATACTCACGGCGCACCAAGGTGTAGCCGGCGCCCAGCAGCTCGACATGCTCGGCCAGCAGCACCTGCAGATGTGCCTCCACACCGTCTTTCACCAAGCCGGGATCGACTCCGAGCTCGTGGGTCGAGTCGTGCTCGACGTCCTCGACCGTGATGCGCAACTGCTCACCGGCCTTGTTCTCGACCACCCAGACCGGCACACCATCGTTGGCATCCTCGGTGAGCCAGCACGGCGGGCTCATCCAGTTCAGCGGCTTGTAGGCGCGATCATCGGCATGGACACTGACCGAACCGTCGGACTTGAACAACAACAGCCGTCGGGCCGATGGGAGGTGGGCGGTCAGCCGCCCGACATAGTCGACGGTGCACTGGGCAATCACGAGGCGCACCCGATCCACCTTAAGGGCATGTCCGACGAACTAGGCTGGCGCCACAATGAACTCCGATAAATCGCTGGCACGACGGCTGGGCCGGGTACTCGAGGGTGTCACCCGCCAGAACAGCAGGCTCCCGGCCACACCGGAATACGGGTCGTGGGTCCTTGGCCGGGTATCGGAGAGCCAACGCCGGCGCAGGGTGCGCATCCAGGTCATTCTCACGACGTTCGTGATTCTCGTGAATCTGCTCGGCATCGGCATCTCGATGATCATCGTCACGCTGTTGTTCCCCTCTCCGAGCGTGTTCGATCCGTCGGTCCGCTGGATCACCTTCATCGTGGCGCCCATCTACATGGCCTCGGCGTTGATCGTCGGGGTGTTCTGGGCAACGACCAGGGTGATCGACAACGTGCGGTGGGCGATCGAGGAACGCCCACCCACCGTCGCCGACCAGCGGAACACCTTCTTCGCGCCGTTCCGGCTCACCCGCGTGCTGCTGGTTCTGTGGGGCCTGGGCACCGCACTGCTGACTACGCTCTATGGCCTGGTCGATACCGATTACATTCCGAAGTTCCTGCTGGGAATCAGCTTTCCCGGCATTGTGTTGTCGGTCAGCTGCCATCTGTTCACAGAGTTCGCCCTGCGGCCGGTCGCCGCTCAGGCGCTGGAAGCCGGTCCTCCGCCGAGCCGACTGGCTCCCGGCATCATGGGCCGCACCATGGTGGTGTGGGCGCTCAGTTCGGGCGTGCCGATCCTGGGGATCATGCTGGCCGCGGTGTTCGCCGTGACGCTCAACAACCTGACCCCGACCCAATTCGCCTACGCCGTCATCGGTCTCGGCTCCTTCGCATTGGTATTCGGATTCCTGCTGATGTGGATCCTGTCCTTTCTCACCGCCACCCCGATCCGGGTGGTGCGCGCGGCCCTCAATCGCGTCGAGCAGGGTGATCTGGACACCAACCTGGTGGTGTTCGACGGCACCGAACTGGGCCAGCTGCAGCGGGGTTTCAACTCGATGGTGCACGGCTTACGCGAGCGCGAACGCGTCCGCGATCTGTTCGGCCGTCATGTCGGCCGCGAGGTCGCCTTACTGGCCGAGCAGGAAAAGCCCGTCCTGGGCGGCGAGGAACGCCACGCTGCAGTGATTTTCGTGGACGTCATCGGCTCGACGCAGTTGGTCACCACACGACCGGCAGTCGAGGTGGTCGATCTGCTCAACCGCTTCTTCGCCGTCATAGTCGATGAGGTCGACAATCACCGCGGCCTGGTCAACAAGTTCGAGGGTGACGCGATACTGGCGGTGTTCGGTGCGCCCGTTTCGCTGCCCAACGCCGAGGACGAAGCCCTCGGCGCCGCGCGGGCCATCGCCCGGCGGCTGCGTACCGAGGTACCGGAGCTCGACGCAGGAATCGGGGTCGCAGCCGGCCAGGTGGTGGCGGGCAACGTCGGCGCCAAACAGCGTTTCGAATACACGGTGATCGGTGAACCGGTGAACGAAGCCGCGCGACTCTGCGAATTTTCCAAGCAGGTGCCCGGGCACCTGGTGGCCTCGTCTGACACCATCGCCAACGCCTCCGAAACCGAAAGGGCCCGATGGTCACTGGGCGAATCGGTCACCTTGCGGGGCCTGGCCGAGCCGACCCGCGTGGCCGTCCCCGCCTAGCCGGCGGCCCACTGCCGTGCCGCTTCGATCGCCTCGTCGAGGGTGAGGAACACGATCGCGTCGTAATCGTCGCGCCGGTCGGCCGGCACCACGCGGCCGTCGGGGTCGACGAGATAAGCCTCCTTGCCCGCTGCGGTCAGACTGGCCCGCATCCCGGTGAGCATGCCGCGCGCGGCATCGTTGATGTCGTCCACCCTGGTGACGTCCAGCACGGCCACGTCGTACTCGCCACGATCCAGCTCGGCGGTCCGCAGCACCTGCTCGGCCCCGGCGAACAACAGATCGCCCTGAACCTCGTAGACGCGAATGCCCGGGCTGACCTCGAACACCGCCCGCAGCGTCGAGGACGATTCCCGGCCGACGGTGAGGAAGTGAAGCCCCAGCTGCGATGACAAGTCGCGGCACACCTGCACTCCTCGCACGCTGTTGCCACGCGAATCCAGACGTGGTGAGTAGACGCCGATGCCGAGTTGACCGGGCAGCACCGCCACGATGCCGCCGCCGACGCCGCTCTTGGCGGGCATGCCGACACCACTGACCCAGTCGCCTGTCGCGTCGTACATCCCGCAGGTCACCATCACGCTGAGGGTGCGCCGAACCACCTTCGCATCGATGACGCGGCGGCCGGTCAAGGGATTGAACCCGCCGCGGGCCAGCGTGGCGGCCATCCGGGCCAGGTCGGCGCTGGTCACCTTCACAGAACACTGGCGGAAGTACACGTCGAGGACCTCGTCCGGATCCCCTTCCAGCACACCGAAACTCGTCAACATGTACGCGATAGCCCGGTTTCGGTTGCCCGTCGCCTTCTCGGAGGCGTACACATCCATGTCGACCTCGAGTCTTCGGCCCGCGCATGCGGAGTAGAAGTCGTGGATACGGTCGAACCTCTCATCGGCGCCGGCCCCGGGAATCAGCGAAACCGCGGCAATGGCACCCGCATTGATCATCGGATTCTTCGGTGTCTTGGTCACATCGTCCACGCTGATCTCGTTGAACGCCTCGCCTGAGGGTTCGACACCGATCCTGGCGTCGACGGCATCCTGGCCGATATGGTTCAGCGCCAGCGCGTACGTGAACGGCTTGGAGATGGACTGAATCGTGAATTCCACTGCAGTGTCACCGGATTCGTAGACATAGCCGTCCGACGAGGACAGACTCAGCCCGAACCCCTCTGGGTCGACTTTGGCGAGTTCGGGGATGTAGCTCGCCAGGGCGCCGTCGCGCAGTCCGATCTGCTCGGCACGGATCCGGTCCAGGTAGTGCTGTACCAGCTCGGCCACGGGTCGCAGTCTAGCCGCGAGCGCACTCCCACGACCATGTCGTTTTTCCGCTAGTGGATCACCGGCTGCCGTGCCATCGTGGACTCATGCACGAGGATTTCGACCGCTGTTATCGGGCCGTCCAGTCGAAGGACGCCCGATTCGACGGCTGGTTCGTCACCGCCGTGCTGACCACAGGCATCTATTGCCGCCCCAGTTGCCCGGTGCGCCCGCCCTTCGCGCGCAACATGCGGTTCTATCCGACCGCGGCTGCCGCCCAGGCGGCGGGGTTCCGGGCGTGCAAACGCTGCCGCCCTGACGCCTCACCGGGTTCCCCCGAATGGAACGTGCGCGGCGACGTGGTGGCCAGGTGCATGCGGCTGATAGCCGACGGCACCGTGGATCGCGAAGGAGTGACCGGGCTGGCTGCCCGTGTCGGCTACACGACCCGGCAGTTGCAGCGCATCATGCAGGCGGAGCTGGGGGCCAATCCCCTTGCGCTGGCCCGGGCGCAGCGCACCCAGACCGCCCGGGTGCTGATCGAAACCACCGAGTTGCCGTTCGCAGATGTGGCGTTCGCCGCGGGCTTCGCCAGCATCCGCCAGTTCAACGACACCGTGCGCGCGGTGTCCGATCTGACGCCAACCCAGCTGCGATTGCGGGCTCGCACCCGATTTTCCGCCGACGTCGCGGCCGCGCCGGGGGTCCTCTCACTGCGGCTGCCGGTACGAACCCCGTTTGCCTACGAAGGGTTGTTCGGCCATTTGGCGGCCAGCGCGGTGCCGGGTGTCGAGGAAGTGCGTGACGGGCAGTACCGGCGGACCTTGCGACTGCCGCACGGCCACGGAGTGGTCGGCCTGTCGCCGCGACCCGATCACGTCCTGTGCCAGTTGGTACTCGAGGATTTCCGCGACCTGGCAGCCGCCATCGCCCGATGCCGGCGCCTGTTGGACCTCGATGCCGACCCGGAGGCCGTGGTGGAAGCGCTCCAGGCCGATCCAGACCTCGCCGCAGTGGTGGCCAAGGCGCCGGGGCAACGCATACCGCGCACCGTCGACGAATCCGAACTGGCGCTGCGCGTGGTGATCGGCCAGCAGGTGTCGATCAAGGCGGCGTGCACACATGTCGGTCGCCTCGTTACCCGCTATGGGACCGCTGTCCGCGACGAGGCCGGCGGCCTGACCCATGTGTTTCCGAGCGTCACAGATCTCGCCGGCTTGGATCCCGACGATCTGGCGATGCCGGCATCGAGGAAGCGGACGGTGAAAGCACTCGTGGAGGCCATCGCCGACGAGGACCTCATCCTTGATCCCGGTTGTGACTGGGGCCGCGCCCGCGAACGGCTGCTCGCGCTCCCCGGGGTCGGGCCATGGACGACGGAGGTGATCGCCATGCGCGGCCTCGGTGATCCAGATGCCTTCCCCGCCACCGATCTCGGTGTACGTGCGGCTGCCGGGCTTCTGGGCCTGCCGCCGGAAGAGTTGGTGGACCACAGCATCAGATGGCGACCGTGGCGCGCGTATGCGACACAACACCTCTGGACCACACTGGACCACGCGGTGAACGAATGGCCCCCGCATGATCGACAGGAGAAGTCATGACGACACTGCACTACCGGACCATGGAAAGTCCCGTCGGCCTGCTCACGCTGGCCGGCCGCGACGGTCGGCTCATGCACCTACGAATGGTCGATCAGACCTATGAACCGAACCGTGACGGCTGGGAGAACGACGACACCGCCTTCCCCGAGGCTGTCGATCAACTTTCCGCGTATTTCGCGGGCGACCGTACCGACTTCAACCTGGAACTCGACATGGTTGGGACCCAGTTTCAACGTCGGGTCTGGGAGGCCCTGCAGACCATTCCGTACGGCCAGACGTGCTCATACGGCGAGATCGCCCGTCAGATCGGCTCACCTGGCGCATCACGAGCGGTGGGCCTGGCCAACGGACACAATCCGATCGGCATCATCGTGCCGTGCCATCGGGTGATCGGAGCCAATGGCAGCCTCACCGGTTACGGGGGCGGCCTGGACCGCAAGCGCGCATTGTTGGAATTGGAGAGAAGCCGCACGATGCCGGCGCTCTTCAATTGAAATAGGCTGCGTTTCAATTCCAATTCGGATATTGAAACGCAGCCATATAACAAAATGCCCGAGCCCTCCAATCGAAATTGGAGGGCTCGGGACTTAATTTGTGTTCGGCGGTGTCCTACTTTTCCACCCGACTGGGTAGTATCATCGGCGCTGGCAGGCTTAGCTTCCGGGTTCGGGATGGGACCGGGCGTTTCCCTGCCGCTATGGACCGCCGTAACT
>NZ_JTJW01000005.1 GCF_000805385.1 Mycolicibacterium setense
TGCGGTTTCTGACAAAGGGGCATTACGGTGGGACACGAAGACCTCCGAAGTGAGTTGGTGCGTTCCTAGACAGCTCGCACTTCACTCGGAGGTCTTCGTTATGTCACCACGCCACGCCGTACCTAACGTCCGTGGTCAGTACAGTTAGATCGGGTCCAACCGGAACACGGGGCAGCGCCCGGCCAGCGCTTCGAACTCGTCCGGGTTGGGCCCGGTCACCAGGCCGGCGTTGCGCATGAAACCGACGCCGGTCGGAACCAGGACCGGGAACTGACGCAACAGCGGCCGGGCCTGCTCGGCCGGGATCTCGACGACGCGCACCTGCTGGTCTTTGCGGCCCTGGTGCACGGTGGCCTCGCCGGCGGCGCGGGCGTTGGCCGCCCAGTCGCCTCCGGGCAGCCCGCCCACGATGTAGCGGTGGCCGTCGACGGTCATCGGGGTGACCGGAGTCGAGCGGGGTTTCCCGCTCTTGCGGCCCCGCACGGTCAGCACCACCGGACCCTTGTCGCCACCGATGCCGAGCTTGTTCAGCCCGATCATCACCTTGTTGACGTACTTCAGCCACCACGGTGGCCGGATGCGCTCGTCAGCCATGGCTCCCACCCTAGGTGCGGATACCGACACCGCGCAGGGCCGCGACAAGCCCGTCGGGCCGCTCGGCGGTGGGCAGTGGGTCGACGAGCGCGAATTGGCAACCCAGCGCGCGGGCGCCGCCGTCGGCTTCCTCGCTGTCGCCGACCATCAGCGTGTCGGCGGCCGCCACAGCCAGACGGTCCAGTGCCGCGGTGAAAATGGCCGGGTCGGGTTTGACCGCACCGACTTCGAAGGACAGCACGAACTCGTCGACGTGCGCGGCCGCGCCGATCGCAGCGAAGGCCGGCCGCACGTCGAAGGCGATGTTGGAGACGACGGCCGTCCGGATTCCTTGTGCGCTCAGGCTTTTGAACACCTGCGCGGTGTCCGGGTAGGCCGTCCAGCTGGCTGGGTCGATCACCCGGTTGTAGAGCGATTCGGCGTGGTGTTCGGGTAGCCCGGACTCCCGCAGCACGTGCAGATAGGCCTCACGGTGCAGATGGGGTGCCAGGTCGCGGTTGACCCAGGCCCGGTACTGCTCGTCGGTCATCGCCACGGACCGCCCGGTCGGCGCGGTGAGCCGGCGCATCAACTCTGTCTGCACGTGGCCGTCGACCTCTCGCTCGTCGACGGCCATCCCGGCGAACCAGCTGTCCTGTTCCTCGAGGCGGAACAGGGTCCCGGAGAAGTCGAACAACACGGCCGACACCATGTCCGCCATAGTGCCATGATGCCGGACGGGTATCAGCCGCGTTCGCGGGTTGCCTTGCCCACCAGCACCTGTCGTTCCCGTTCGTTGTCGGCCAGGGCCGCGGCCCGGTCGAACTGTTCGGCAGCCTCGCGGTGTCGGCCCAGTCGGGACAACAGCTCGCCGCGGACACTGGGCAGCAGATATGAGTCGTCCAGGCCCTCGATGCCGTCGACGATGGTCAGTGCCTCCTGGGGTCCCGATCGCATCGCGACGGCCACGGCGCGGTTGAGCTGCACCACGGGGGAGGGTGTGATCTGCAGCAGAGCGTCATAGAGGGCGACGATGCGAGCCCAGTCGGTGTCGGCTGCCGTCGGGGCCACCGCGTGGCATTCGGCGAGTGCGGCCTGTAGCGCATAGGGGCCCCAACCCCGTTGCTGCCGTGCGGCATTGGAGCGCTCAAGTGCGGCGACGCCGCGTTGGATCTGCGCACGGTCCCAGCGGGCCCGGTTCTGGTCTTCCAACAGGATGGGCCGGCCCTCGGTGTCGGTGCGGGCCGCAAAGCGCGAGGACTGGAACTCCATGAGCGCCACCAGGCCGTGGACCTCGGGTTCATCGGGCACCAGGGCGGCCAGCACGCGGCCCAATCGCAGTGCTTCGGTGCACAATTCGTCGCGGATCCAGCGCTGCCCGAAGGATGCCGAGTAGCCCTCGTTGTAGATCAGATAGACGACCGACAGCACCGCCGACAGTCGCTGTGGGTATTCGTCGCGGGGCGGCACCTCGAATGGCGGATTGGCCTGGGCCAGAGCCTTTTTGGCGCGGGTGATGCGGGCGGCTGCGGTGGCGGTCGAGATCAGGAAGGCCCGGGCAATCTCGTCGGTGCTCAACCCGCCGACCATGCGTAGCGTCAGCGCGATCTGAGCCTCGCGGGACAGCACCGGGTGGGCGGCGATGAAGATCAGCCGCAGCACGTCGTCGTCGATCCGGTCGGGATCCCAGGCTTCCTCGACGTGTTCGGCCAGATCGCGGGCCAGCACGGCGTACTTGGCGTCGAGGTTCTCCGCGCGCCGCCAGTGATCGATGGCCTTGCGTTTGGCCACCGTGGTCAGCCAGGCGCCGGGATTGCGCGGGACGCCGGTCTGCGGCCATTGCGTGAGCGCGTCGAGCAAGCCTTCGGAGGCCAGATCCTCGGCCAGGGCGACATCGCCGACGGTGCGCGTCAGTGTGGCCAGGATCTTGGCCGCCTCCATCCGCCACACCGCGTCGAGTGTCTGCCGGAGGTCCGTGGCCACCCCGCCATTGTGCCGAGCAGACGCAGAGTCGCACCGACACGCCGGCGAACGTGCAATTCTGCTGGGGGCCCCTCCCGCTTGCGGGGGACTGCTCGCGAGAGAAAACTCAGCCGATAGCGCGGGCAGCGCCCTCCCAGAACTGGGCGCGGACGGCCTTCTTGTCGGGCTTGCCGAGTGCGGTCACCGGCACCGAGTCGACGACGACCACCTGTTTGGGTGATTGCACCGAGCCCTTGCGCTCCTTGACGGCGGCCTGGATCTCGGAGGTCACCTTGGCGACCGCATCCTCGTCGGCGGGAACATCGGGGCGCAGCACGATCACCGCAGTCACGGCCTCACCCCACTTCTCGTCGGGGGTGCCGATCACGCATACCTGGGCCACCGAGGGATGTTCGGCCACAACGTCTTCCACCTCACGCGGGAACACGTTGAACCCGCCGGTGACGATCATGTCCTTGACCCGGTCGACGATGAACCAGTAGCCGTCCTCGTCCTCGCGGGCCATGTCACCGGTGTGCAGCCAACCGTCCTTGAAGGTCTCGGCGGTGGCCTCGGGCAGTTTCCAGTAGCCCCCGGCGAGCAGCGGTCCGGACACGCAGATCTCGCCGACCTCGCCACGGGGCACCGGGTTGCCCTCGGCGTCGAGCAGTGCGGTCCGCGCGAACAGGGTCGGCCGGCCGCACGACGTCAGCCGCTTCTCGTCGTGGTCCTTCTTGCCCAGGTACGAGATCACCATCGGGGCCTCGGACTGGCCGTAGTACTGCGCGAAGATCGGCCCGAACCGCTTGAGTGCCTCGGCCAGCCGCACCGGATTCATCGCGGATGCGCCGTAGTACACCGTCTCCAGCGACGACAGATCGCGGGTGTGCGAATCCGGGTGGTCCATCAGTGCGTAGATCATCGACGGCACCAGCATGGTCGCGGTGATACGCCGCTCTTCGATCACCCGCAGCACCTCGGCCGGGTCGAACTTGGGCAGCACGATCATCTCGCCGCCCTTGACGATCGTCGGGACGAAGAACGCGGCACCCGCGTGCGAGAGCGGCGTGCACATCAGGAAGCGCGGGTTCTCCGGCCACTCCCACTCGGCGAGTTGGACGGTGGTCATCGTGGTGATCGACCGCACGGTGCCCATCACGCCCTTGGGCTTACCGGTGGTGCCGCCGGTGTAGGTGAGCCCACCGATGTGGTCCGGCGGCAGCTCGGCGGCGACCAGCGGAGCAGGGGAGAATTTGGCGGCCTCGGCGACCAGATCGGTCGCCGCACCGTCCAGAGCGGGCGGAACCGGGCCGATGGTCAGGATCTGTCGCAGCGACGGCACCTTCTCCAGCAGCCCGACGGCGCGCTCGACGAATGCCGGCGTGGGATCGATGATCAGGGTCGTCACCTCGGCGTCGGACAGCACGTAAGCGTGATCGTCCAATGACCCGAGAGGGTGTAGTGCGGTGCGGCGGTACCCCTGGGTCTGACCGGCGCCGATGATCATCAGCACCTCGGGCCGGTTCAGCGACAGTAGGCCGACGCCTTCTCCGCTCCCCGCTCCGAGCGCTTCGAAGGCCTGAATGTACTGGCTGATGCGTTCCGCGAGCTCGCCACCGGTCAGTGTGGTGTCGCCGAGGAACAGCACGGGCTTGTCTTTGTTGCGCTTGAGTGCGCCGACGGTGAGGTGGCCGGAATGGAGCGGATGGTGCAGAAGATCATCACTCATGGGGTCCAGATTAGAACGTGTTCCAGAAATTGTTGAGCCGATCCCCCGATGTCGGTGTAACACCAGGTCACCGCGGACCGAAATACAGGTAGTTCGCTACTCGCGCCGGACTGCTCGGCGCTGCTTAATGTCACTGATGTGGGGGGTGGGAGCCAGACCCCGGTGGGTTAGGGACCGCCGGGGCCTGTGCCCCGATCAGCGGTTGGCGGCCTCACGCGCCTGCTTGGCGAGCTTCTCGGCCAGCTCGGCCTTCCACTGGATCTCTTTCTGAACCCACTCGTTGTCCTGCGGAAACTCATCGGTTTCGCTGACCCGGCGCACCTCCAGCTTCACGCCGCTACCCAGTGGGCATTTCTGCGCCCACTGCTTGGCCTCCTCCTTGGAGGACACGTCGAGAATCCAGAACCCGTTGAACAGCTCCTTGGCCTCGGTGTACGGGCCGTCGGTGACCACCGGGGGATCAGCATTGAAATCGACGACGAAGCCTTCGCCGGGGTCGGTCAGGCCCTCGCCGGCCAGCAGCACGCCGGCCTTGATGAGCTCCTCGTTGTACCGGCCCATGGACGCGATGATCTCGTCGAAGTCGATGTTCTGCTCGGCCATCGCGACCTCGGCCTCGGGGGTGGAACGCATGATCAGCATGTAGCGCGACATTGTGTGTCTCCTTCTGGTGTCGGGAAGGGGCCCGCTTATCGTGCCCTCGTTACTACGTCGAACGGCACCCCCACGAAATCGACACGGGCCGACAAACTTTTTGAAATTTTTCGAATCCGCTGGCCAACTGGTTCTTAAACACCGCCGATAGATGTGGATCCATGATCAACAGGAAGGCTCCGCTGTGGCAGGTGACCGGTGCGCTGGTGGTGGTGTTCGTGTCGACGGGCGCGATGTTCGCGATGACCCGCTGGACGGACCGCCCCATGGTCAGCGTGGGGCCGGTGGTCGGGTACGCGACGGTGCAGGACCAGGACGCCGTCGTGGTGGCTTACGGACGGTCCGGTGGGACAGTCGGCCCGCCGTTCGGGTCCGGCGACCACTGGCAGCAACGGGTGGCCGCGGTCTCGTTGGACACCGGCGAACTGCTGTGGGACATCCAGTTGCACGCCAAAGAGGGATGGGAGCGGGGCGTGCTCGCCGTGTCCGGCGGGTTGGCGTACGTCGCAAGCGATGAGGGGCTTTCGGTCGTCAGGGCTGAGGACGGCAGCGTGGTCCTGGGCGACCTGGGTGACGACTACGTCGAGGCTTTCAACGGCTACAACGTCGACCCCCGGATCAACGCCGTTGTCGCGCTGACCGATTCCGGTGAGGTCGAGGCAGTGCCGTTGGGTACCACGGACGTCGCCGCGGTGACCGACGACGTCGCCGACGCGTGGCGCACCACTCTGATCGGGGATTCCGCGCCGACGCGCGACGCGGAGTTCGGCATCATCCACGTCGATCCGGCCGCGATGCCGGGCGGCATGGTGCTGCCCGACGGCGAGCTCCTGTCGGTGCCCAAGCCCTATCTGTCACCGGATCCGGCGTTGATGCGCGGGGGCCGGGAGCTGGCCCGGCTCGACGGCCTCACGAATCGGGAACTCGTTTACGAGGTGGTGCGCACCCCGGCCGCGTTGGCCACGCCCGAGCAACTCAAGGAGGGCATCGGCATGTTCGACCACCATCATTCGTCGGCGGTCCCGCTCGGCATCGCCCACGGTGTCGTGCTGGTGAAAGGGGAACCGGTCGACCGTCCCGGCATCGAGGAGTTGCGGCTGTTCGACATCGAGACCGGTGACACCCTCGCGGTGGTCGACAACCTCGACGGCTACGTGCGTGCCACCGCGACCCCGGTCGGGCCGATCCTGGTGATCGGCGCCGGCGACGGCCATGGTCTGGACAACGACCGCCTGATCGTCGTGCACCCGGACGGTCGGACCACGATGACTCAGATCGGCGTCACGGATTTCTGGGGACGCACCCGGGCGCACGTCGCCACGCCTTAGCATCCGAGCATGACGAGCCCGATCGAGTCAGCTGATCTCGTCCTCTACGGAACCATCCTCACCGTCGACGCCGCGCAGCCCACCGCGGAGGCGCTCGCGGTGTCCCGCGGCCGCATCGTCGCGGTCGGGTCCAGGTCGGATGTGGCACCGTGGGTCGGCCCGGACACCGACGTCCGCGCGGTAGGCGGCTGCGTCATGCCGGGATTCGTTGAGGCGCATGGTCATCCGTTGATGGAGGCGGTGGCGTTGTCCGGGCGCATCGTCGACATCCGTCCGGTCACCCTGCCCGACGCGGAGGCGGTGCTCGATGCGATTCGGGGCGAGGTGGCCGAACGCGGGGCCGACGGTGCCTTCTTGAACGGCTGGGATCCGCTGCTGCAGCACGGGTTGCCCCAGCCCACCTTGGCCTGGCTGGACACCGTCGCGCCGGATACCCCGCTGGTGATCGTGCACAACTCCGGCCACAAGGCGTACTTCAACTCCGCGGCGGCCCGCCGCTCCGGACTGACGAAGGACACTCCGGATCCCAAGGGCGCCAAGTACGGCCGCGACGCGGAAGGCAATCTCGACGGCACGGCCGAGGAGACCGGAGCGGTGTTCCGGCTGCTGGGCGATGCCATCTCGGTGAGCGACTATCCGGCCATGCTGGCCGCCGAATGTGCACGGCTGAACCGCGCCGGGCTGACCACGTGCTCTGAGATGGCGTTCGACCCGATGTTCCGGCCGCTGCTGGCGCAGTTGCACGATCAGTTGACGGTGCGGTTGCGCACCTACGAGATGTCCACCGCAGCCCTGCACACCGATGCCGGCCCCTTCGAGGGCGACGACATCGTGCGTCAGGTCGGCATCAAGATCTGGGTCGACGGGTCACCCTGGATCGGCAACATCGACCTGACGTTCCCGTACCTGGATACCGACGCCACCCGGACCATCGGCGTGGTGCCCGGCTCCTGCGGGCACGCCAATTACACGAAAGATCAGCTGGCCGAGATCGTCGGCACGTTCTTTCCGCAGGGCTGGCAGCTGGCCTGCCACGTGCACGGCGACGCCGGGGTCGACACCATCCTCGACGTGTACGAAGACGCCCTGCGCGCGCATCCCCGCGATGATCACCGCCTGCGCCTCGAACACGTCGGCGCCATCACACCCGAGCAGTTGCGGCGTGCGCACGCCCTCGGCGTCACGTGCAGTCTGTTCGTCGATCATCTGCATTACTGGGGTGACGTGCTCGTCGACGGGTTGTTCGGCCCCGAGCACGGCGAACGGTGGATGCCGGCCGGATCGGCCGTTGCCACCGGTATGCGGATCTCGCTGCACAACGATCCGCCGGTCACGCCGGAGGAGCCGCTGCGCAACATCAGCGTGGCTGTCACGAGGACCGCGCCGAGCGGGCGTGTCCTGGCGCCCGAGGAGCGGCTGACCGTTGAGCAGGGGATCCGGGCGCAGACCATCGATGCGGCATGGCAGTTGTTCGCCGACAACGTGATCGGTTCGCTCGAGATCGGCAAGTACGCCGACCTGGTCATCCTGTCGGCGGACCCGCGCGAGACCGCCCCGGAAGGCATCGCCGACCTGGAGGTACAGGCCACGTTCCTAGCGGGCAGGCAGGTTTATCCGAAAGCCGGTTGACGGCTCGCGTCCCGTGGCACGCTCTGGGGCATGTCAGATTTGCCGGCTCCGAAGTTTCTCGACGAACGCGTCGCCCACTGGGCGGCGACCGAACCTGACGCCGAAGCGGTCACGTATCTGAGCCGCACGTGGACCTGGTCGCAGTTCTACGACCGGATCCAGCGGTTGGCCGGGGCGTTGAGCGCCTGGGGCGTCGGACGCGGTGATGTGGTCGCATTCCTCGACAAGAACCACCCGGCGTGTGTCGAGATGACGCTGGCGGCCGCCTCGCTCGGTGCCGCCACCGCCATCATCAACTTCCGGCTTGCCGCCGACGAATTGGATTACGTGCTCAACGACAGCGGGGCCAAGGTGTTGGTGGTCGGCGAGGAGCTCCGGCCGGGCATCGACGCCATCGCCGACCGGCTCGGCTCCGTCGAGCACATCGTCACGGTGACCCCGGAGGGCGTCGACGGGGACGAATATGAAGCGCTCCTCGCCGATGCGTCGGCGGTCGGCCGTTCGCCGGAGGTGCAGCCTGACGACACGTGCATCATCATGTACTCCTCGGGCACCACCGGGCGGCCGAAAGGCATTGCGCTCACCCACGCCAACGTCATCGCCCACACCCTCAACGCGTTCGACGGCTGGACCCTCAGCGAAGGGGACAAGAGCCTGGTCGCGATGCCGCTGTTCCATGTCGGCGGGTCGTCCTACATGCAGTGGGGGCTGCACCACGGGGCGCCGACCTACATGACGCGTGATGTCGACGGCATGGCTTTGGCCGGCGGAATTCTGGCCGGGGCCAACCGAACCTTCCTGGTGCCGGCCGTGCTGGCCAAGGTGTTCGAGACCGGCGAGGATGCCGTGAAGTTGTTCGGTGCGCTCAAGACCTTCGCCTATGGCGCGTCGCCAATGCCGTTGCCGCTGTTGCGTTCTGCGCTTGAGGCTTGGCCGGAAACGGAATTCATCCAGGTCTACGGGTTGACGGAGGTGGCCGGCGCGATCAGTCGACTGGGGCCCGACGATCACCGAGCGGCGAGTGAAGCACGGCTCAGGAGTGCGGGCACCGTTGTTTCCGGCGGCGAGGTCAGGGTGGTCGACCCCGACACCGGTGCCGACGTCCCGGTCGGCGAGCAGGGCGAATTGTGGTTCCGCACACCGCAATTGATGAAGGGCTATCACAACCGGCCGGAAGCCACGGCGGAGTCGATCACGCCAGAGGGCTGGTTCCGCACCGGCGACATCGGACGCGTCGACGACGGCGGGTACATCTTCGTCGAGGACCGGCTCAAGGACATGATCATCTCCGGCGGCGAGAACATCTACTCGATCGAGGTCGAGCGGGTGCTGGCCGAACACCCTTCGATCACCGACGTCGCGGTGATCGGCGTGCCCGACGAAAAATGGGGCGAATCGGTGAAAGCCGTTGTGACACTGGATGGGGACGCTTCCGAACGCGAGCTGATCACGTTCGCCCGGGAGCGCCTGGCGGCCTACAAGTGTCCCAAGTCGATCGACATCGTCGACGAGTTACCCCGCAACCCCACCGGCAAGATCCTCAAAAAGGATCTGCGCAAGCCGTACTGGGAGGGCCGCGACCGCGCCACGGTGTAGGAATTGGCGCCCGGCATCTCTGTATTTCCCGTTCAGAGCGGAGTATTTTCGGCTCCATACGTGTGCGCGAGATGTGGGGTGCCGACATGGTGCACAAACGTTCTACGCCGAAAACAAGTGCATACCGTCGCGTGACTGCCGTCGCGGCAGTACTGGCGGTAGCCCTGACGGTCGGTCTGCTCGGACCGCCGCCGACAGCAAGTGCATGGTCACGGGCCGGTCTACCGGTCGAAATGCTGTCGGTGCCGTCAGCGTCCATGGGCCGCGATATCAAGGTGCAGTTCCAAGGCGGGGGATCCCATGCGGTCTATCTGCTGGACGGACTGCGTGCCCGGGAGGACTTCAGCGGCTGGGACATCGAGACCCCGGCGTTCGAGTGGTTCTATCAATCCGGGTTGTCGGTGGTCATGCCGGTCGGTGGCATGTCGAGTTTCTACGCCGACTGGTACCAGCCGGCGGCAGGCAACGGCACGGTGCAGACCTACAAGTGGGAGACATTCCTGACCAGCGAGTTACCGCAATGGCTGGCCGCCAACAAGGACGTGTCCACATCGGGTAACGCCGTGGTCGGACTGTCCATGTCGGGCAACTCGGCGCTCATCCTTGCTGCCTACCATCCTGGGCAGTTCATCTACGCGGGCTCGTTGTCGGCGTTCCTCAACCCGTCGGCCGGCCCGTGGCCCGGGCTGATCGGGCTGGCGATGGGCGATGCCGGTGGTTTCTCGCCCAACGCCATGTGGGGCCCGCCGGGTGATCCGGCCTGGGCCCGCAACGACCCGACGCTGCAGGTCGGGCGGTTGGTGTCGAACAACACCCGCATCTGGGTGTACTGCGGCTCGGGTACCCCGGGGGAGTTGGGCGGCAACGACGTCGCCTCCACCTTCCTCGAAAACACCGCGCTGCAGAGCAACCTGAACTTCCGTGACCAGTACGTCGCGGCCGGCGGGAACAACGCGGTGTTCAACTTCCCGCCGAGTGGCACCCACACCTGGGGCTATTGGGGTGCGCAGCTGAACCAGATGAAACCCGACATGCAAAGGGTGCTCGGTGCCGGTTAGGCATCATTGAGCTTGTGCCCGCCCTCGACGACATCCTGGACCGCCTGCATGTCGTCGCCCTGCCGATGCGGGTCCGCTTCCGCGGCATCACGGTTCGTGAGGTGGCGCTGATCGACGGCCCGGCCGGCTGGGGCGAGTTCGGCGCGTTCCTCGAATACGAACCGCCGGAGGCCGCGGCTTGGTTGGCCGCCGGGATCGAGGCGGCCTATCGGCCGCCGCCGCCGGTGTACCGCGACCGTGTCCCGATCAATGCCACCGTGCCCGCGGTGCCTGCCGCTCAGGTGCCCGAGGTGCTGTCGCGTTTCCCCGGTGCGCGGACGGCCAAGGTCAAGGTCGCCGAGCCGGGGCAGACCTTGGCCGACGACGTGGCACGGGTCAACGCGGTGCGTGCGCAGGTTCCGGTGGTGCGCGTCGATGCCAATGGCGGCTGGACGCTGCAACAGGCGGTCGACGCCGCGGCCGCGCTGACCGCTGACGGGCCGCTGGAGTATCTGGAGCAGCCATGCGCGACGGTCGAGGAGTTGGCCGCGTTGCGGCGGAAGGTGGCAGTGCCGATCGCCGCGGACGAGTCGATTCGCAAGGCCGACGATCCTCTGCGGGTGGTGCGGGCCCGTGCGGCTGACGTCGCGGTGCTCAAGGTGGCGCCGCTGGGCGGGGTGGCACGGATGCTCGATATTGCCGCCCAGATCGACATCCCCATCGTGGTGTCCAGTGCGCTGGATTCCGCGGTCGGCATCGCGCGCGGACTGCTGGCCGCCGCGGCACTGCCCGAGTTGGAGCATGCGTGCGGTCTGGGCACTGGCGGATTCTTCGTCGACGACGTCGCCGAGGTGCCCGCGCCGGTGGACGGGTACCTGCCGGTCGGGGCGGTCGTGCCCGATTCCGCCCGGCTTTCCGCGCTGGCGGCGGCCCCGCAGCGGCGGCAATGGTGGATCGATCGGGTGCGGGAGTGCTATCCGCTGGTATCGGAGTAGGGCGGTCTCGGCTGCGAGCTGCCGCGGTGCCACAACTGTCACACCGGCACCAGGAAGTCGCGGGCGTATGCGGTCTGGAAATGTAGTACCGCCCGTAGTACCAGGTTTCGAGACCGGCTGTGCCAGCCCATGTCCTGAACTGTGGGGTGCATGGCATAGACGCCATCGGCGAGGTCGCGAACACTGTAGACGTGACGCGATCGGTGGTGATCCTCGGCTACGCCGGGGTGCAGGGCCTGGACTTGGTGGGGCCCTTCGACGTGTTCTCCACCGCAACGCTGGCCCTGGCCGGTCTGGGTCGGCCCGACGACGGCTACGCCGTCACCGTGACATCCGTGGACGGCCGGCCCGTCACCACGCTCACCGGGCTGGAATTCGTCGCCGCGCCCTTGCCCGACCCCGATGCTCCGATCGACACGATCGTCATCCCCGGCGGGATCGGTACCGACGCCGCCCGGGCCGACCCGGCAGTGATCGATTGGATCAGCACCGCGTCACGTGGGGCTCGCCGCGTCGTCAGCGTCTGCACGGGGGCGTTCCTCGCTGCCCAGGCCGGACTGCTCGACGGTTGCCCGGCCACCACCCATTGGTCCTCGGCCCGCCGGATGGCTGATGAATTCCCTTCGGTCGCAGTCGATCCCGATCCGATCTTCGTCAGAAGTTCCGAGCGGGTGTGGACGGCGGCCGGGGTGACCGCGGGCATCGATCTGGCGTTGTCACTGGTCGAAGATGACTACGGCACGGATATTGCCCAGACCGTCGCCCGGTACCTGGTGCTCTACCTGCGCCGTCCCGGCGGGCAGACCCAGTTCGCCGCGCCGGTCTGGATGCCACGGGCCAAACGCGCCCCGATCCGTGCGGTGCAGGAGTCCATCGAGGCCGAACCGGGTGGGGCACACACGATTCCAGATCTGGCGGGACGCGCGGCGATGAGCCCGCGGCATTTCACCCGGGTGTTCACCGAAGAGGTCGGCGAGGCGCCGGGCGCCTACGTCGAACGCATCCGCACCGACGCCGCGCGACGCCAGCTCGAGGAATCCGATGACACCGTCACCGCGATCGCGGCCCGCTGCGGGTTCGGCACCGCCGAGACCATGCGGCGCAATTTCATGCGGCGCCTGGGTATTTCACCGGATCAGTACCGCAAGACGACCGCGCACGCGAGGAGCAGAGACATACCAGCGCACGCGAGGAGCAGAGACAAACCAGCGCACGCGAGGAGCAGAGACATACCAGCGCGCGCGAGCAACAGAGATTTATCCGCCTGAGAGGAACAACCATGCAGATCGCAATCGTTTTGTACCCCAGCTTCACCGCGCTCGACTTCATCGGGCCCTACGAGGTGCTGCGCAACCTGCCCGACACGGACGTGCGGTTCGTCTGGCACGAGCCGGGCCCCGTCACCGCCGACTCCGGCGTGCTGCTGGTCGGAGCCACTCACAGTTTCGACGAAACCCCTTCGCCTGATGTGGTGCTGGTGCCCGGCGGCCCGGGCACCACCATGGTGGCCCGCGACGAAAAGGTGCTGGAGTGGCTGCGTCAGGTGTATCCGGGGACCACCTGGACGGCATCGGTGTGCTCCGGTTCGGTGGTGTTGGCCGCGGCGGGCCTGCTCGACGGGAAGCCCGCCACCTCGCATTGGTCGGTGTTGAGTGCGTTGAAGCTGATGGGCGCGACACCGGTGGGGGATCAGCGCATCGTGCGCGCCGACCCTGACGGCAAGGTGATCACGGCTGCGGGTGTCTCGGCGGGGATCGACCTGGCGATGTGGTTGGCCGGGCAGATCGGCGGCGAGGCGAAGGCCAAGGCCATTCAGCTGATGATCGAGTACGACCCGCAGCCACCCTTCGATTCGGGTCACATGTCGAAGGCGAGCGCTGCCACCAAGGCCAGTGCCACCGCGCTGCTGGGCAAGGACATGATCAAGCCCGAACCGCTCAAGGCCGGGGTGTTGCTGGCGTGGGATCAGGCGATTCGGAAGGTGCGTGGGCGCCGTACCGCGTGATCTATTGCACTGACGCCGATCAAGTAGCGTCGGCCACGTGAATCTGGCATACGAAGAGCGAGGCAAGGGTGCCCCGGTGGTGTTCATCGCCGGGCGCGGCGGTGCAGGCCGCACCTGGCACCTGCATCAGGTGCCTGCGGTGCAGCGGGCGGGTTACCGCGTCATCACCTTCGACAACCGGGGGGTCGGCGCGACCGAGAACGCCAGTGGGTTCGGCATCGATCAGATGGTGGCCGACACCGCGGAGTTGATCGAGAAGCTCGGCGCTGCGCCGGCACACCTCGTTGGTGTGTCGATGGGTTCGTACATCGCCCAGGAACTGATGCTGGCCCGCCCCGATCTGGTGCGGTCGGCGGTGTTGATGGCCACTCGCGGCCGTCACGACCGGGCCCGCGACTTCTTCCGCGACGCCGAGCGCGACTTCGCGGTCTCGGGTGTCCAGTTGCCGCCGAAGTTCGACGCCAAGCTGCGAATGTTGGAGAGTTTCTCGCCCAAGACGCTCAACGATGACCGTCTGGTGCGTGACTGGAGCGAGATGTTCACCATGTGGCCCACCAAGCAGACGCCGGGTCTGCTGTGCCAGCTCGACGCGGGCCCGGCCGGCAACCGGTTGCCGGCCTACCAGTCCATCACCGCGCCGGTGTTGGTGATCGGCTTCGCCGACGACGTGGTGCTGCCCGCCCACCTGGGGCGTGAGGTGGCCGACGCGATCCCCAAGGCGCGCTATCTGGAAATCCCCGACACCGGCCACCTGGGCTTCATCGAGAAGCCCGAGGAAGTCAACGCCGCGCTGCTCGAGTTCTTGGCGGCTCAGACCTGACGAACAAGACGAATAAGGTGGAGTGGTGAATCCCTCGACGGCACAGGCGCGCGTAGTCGTCGACGAACTGATCCGCGGCGGTGTCCGCGATGTCGTGCTGTGCCCGGGCTCGCGCAACGCCCCGCTGGCGTTCGCGTTGTCCGACGCCGACCGGGCCGGCCGGATTCGTCTGCATGTCCGTATCGACGAGCGCACGGCCGGTTATCTGGCCATCGGGCTGGCCGTCGGAGGAAGCACCGACGAGCGGTCTCCCGTGTGTATCGCGATGACCTCGGGCACAGCGGTGGCCAACCTCGGCCCCGCGGTCGTCGAGGCCAACTACGCTCGGGTGCCGCTGATCGTGCTGAGCGCCAACCGGCCCTATGAGATGTTGGGCACCGGCGCCAACCAGACCTTCGAGCAGTTGGGGTATTTCGGCACCCAGGTGCGGGCCAACATCAGTCTGGGCCTTGCCCCGGATCTGACAGGGAGCCATCCGGGTGAACTCGACACCGTCAACGCGCAGTGGCGCTCGGCGACCTGCCGGGTGCTGGCGGCGGCCACCGGATCACGCACGGCGAATGCCGGCCCGGTGCAGTTCGACATCCCGCTGCGCGAGCCGCTGGTGCCTGACAGCGCGCACGGGGATTCGTCGTTCCCCGGCTCCTCGCGTGAGCGCGCGTCGGAAGGCCGCCCCGACGGCAAGCCCTGGACCTACACCCCGCCGGTGAGTTTCGACCAGCCGCTGGAGATCGATCTCACGCCGGACACCGTGGTGATCGCCGGGCACGGCGCCGGCGTTCATCCCAATCTGGCGGCGTTGCCGACGGTGGCCGAGCCCACCGCGCCGCTTCCGCAGAACCCGCTGCACCCGCTGGCGTTGCGCCTCGTGCATCCCAAGCAGGTGATCATGCTGGGCAGGCCCACCCTGCACCGGCCGGTCTCGGCGCTGCTGGCCGATCCGGCAGTGCCGGTATACGCCCTGACCACCGGTCCGCGCTGGCCCGACGTCTCGGGCAACTCGATGGCCACCGGCACCCGCGCGGTGACGACCGGGACCCCGGATCCGGCGTGGCTGCGCCGCTGCGCCGGCCTCAACGAGCACGCGGTGACGGCAGTTCGCGATCAACTCGCCTCGCACCCGATGACCACCGGTCTGCACGTGGCCGCGGTGGTCAACGATGCGCTTCGCGCAGGGGATCAGCTGGTGCTCGGGGCCTCCAACCCGGTGCGCGACGCGGCCCTGGTGGGTCTGCGTGCCGAGGGCATCAAGGTGCGGTCCAACCGCGGTGTGGCCGGCATCGACGGCACGGTCTCGACGGCGATCGGCGCTGCGCTGGCGCATGACCGGGCGGGCGACGGGGACGGGCCGCGTCGGACCATCGCGTTGATCGGGGATCTGACCTTCGTGCACGACAGCTCGGGGCTGTTGATCGGGCCCACCGAGCCGACGCCGCGGAACCTGACGATCGTGGTCTCCAACGACAACGGTGGCGGCATCTTCGAACTCCTCGAGCAGGGCGATCCGAGATTCTCCGACGTCTCGTCGCGGATCTTCGGCACCCCGCACGATGTCGATGTCGCGGCGTTGTGCCGGGCCTACCACGTGGACAGCAGGCAGCTGGAAGTCGCCGAGCTTGCCGCGGCGCTCGCCGAACCCTTCGAGGGCATGCGGGTGCTGGAGGTGAAGGCCGACCGGTCGTCGCTGCGTGCCCTGCACGCGTCGATCAAGGCGGCCCTGTGAGGTTCGCTCAGATCGCGGTGCGGGCGCGGGCGCTGGTGCAGCCGCTGATTCCGCACCTGTACGGCGAACCGGGTGAGACGCGGTCCCAGCGGATCATCCGCCGGGTGCGGATCGGTGTGGTGATCGCCGCCTGCCTGGTCACACTGCAGTCGGTGTTGCTGGTGGTGGGTGCCTGGCGCAACGACCAGCAGATCGAACGCAACATGGGCGTGGCGGCCGCTGAGGTGCTCAGTGCCGGCCCCCGGCGTTCGACGATCGAATTCGTCACGCCCGATCGCGTGACCTACCGGCCGGAGCTGGGTGTGCTGTATCCGTCCGAACTGGACACCGGGATGCGGATCTACGTCGAGTACGACAAGAACAACCCGGATCTGGTGCGAGTGCGCGACCGCGATGCGTCGCTGGCGATCATCCCGGCCGGGTCGATCGCCGTGGTGGGCTGGCTGGTCGCAGCCGCGGCGCTGGCCCTGCTGGCGTTCCTGCAGCGCCGGCTGAGCCGGATCAGCGCCCGGTTGGTCAGCCCAGCGGCGTAGCCAGCAGTTTGGCGAGCCAGTCAGGGTCGCTGGTGTCGACCACCTGCTCGCCGACGAGGTCGTAGACCGCCGGGGTGGAGACCTCGTACTGGGTTTCGCTGAGCAGTTCGGCGTTGGCCTCGTTGAGCTGCTCGGAGTCGATGATCGATTCGCCTGCCGCGATCTTGTCGGTCTGCTCGGCGCCGACGCCGCTGTCGGCGGCCATGGCGGCGATTTCCTCGTCGGTCGGACCCGGCGAGCCCTCGGGTTGCTGATGGCTCCACAGCTCCTCGACGAAGGCCTGGAACGCCATCCCGGTGGTACCCGCGCCCGCCGCCAGGAACAGGGCATTGGCCACGTTTGCCGAATATTCGGTGACGGACATGTCCAGGAAGGTCAGCGGCCGGTAGGTCACCGCGAGGCGGCCCTGGCCGACGGCGGCGGCGATTTCCGCGCCGGAGTCGTGTTGCAGGCGCGCACACGCAGGGCACTGCGGCTCGGTGAACAACTCGATCTGCGCTGGCGCATCCGGGTAACCGATCTGGACACCCCAGCCGTCCTCGGTGATCTCGCTGCCGGGCTTGTTGCCGTTGGCCTGGGCGGCGCCGTCGACCAGTCGGGTGCAGCCCGCGGTGGAACCGGCAACGGACAGGGCCAGCACGGCCAGCATCGCTGCAGCAACGCGGGACAATCGCATGCGGCAACCCTATCCCCGCGCATCAGCTTTTAGCGTGTCGTATCCCCGGACGCTACCTCGGCGACAGGTCCCGCTGAGACCATTCACGTGTGCGCGTTGCGATCGTTGCAGAGTCCTTCCTCCCGAATGTCAACGGCGTCACCAACTCGGTGCTTCGGGTGATCGAGCATCTCCGCCGCACCGGTCACGAGGTACTCGTCATCGCCCCCGATACCCCGCGGGGCCAGCCGCCGGCCGATCGGGTGCACGACGGTGTGCGTGTGCACCGGGTGCCCTCGCGGATGTTTCCCAAAGTCACCTCGTTGCCGCTCGGCGTACCGCGGCCCCGGATGGTGAACGTGCTGCGTGGTTTCGACCCCGATGTCGTGCACCTCGCGTCGCCGGCCCTGCTCGGCTGGGGTGGCGTGCACGCCGCCCGTCACCTGGGTGTACCGACGGTGGCGGTGTTCCAGACCGATGTCGCCGGTTTTGCCGAGAGCTACGGGGTGGGCGTGCTGTCGCGAGCCTCGTGGGCCTGGACGCGGCGCCTGCACAGCAAGGCCGACCGCACCTTGGCTCCCTCCACGTCGGCGATGGAAAACCTTGAAGCACATCGGATTCCCCGCGTCTTCAAATGGGGGCGCGGCGTCGACATCACCGGGTTCGCACCGTCGGCCCGTGATGAACAGCTGCGGGCCTCCTGGTCGCCCGACGGTAAGCCGATCGTCGGATTCGTGGGGCGGCTGGCGCCGGAGAAGCACGTGGAGCGGCTGGGGGCACTTGCCGGCCGCGACGACGTGCAGCTGGTGGTGGTGGGCGACGGAGTGGACCGCGACAAGCTCGAAAACATTTTGCCCACAGCCGTTTTCACCGGTGAACTGCACGGTGAGGCGCTGGCTGCGGCCTATGCCAGCATGGACGTGTTCGTCCACCCTGGTGAACATGAGACGTTCTGTCAGGCCGTGCAAGAGGCGATGGCTTCCGGCCTGCCGGTGATCGCTCCCGACGCGGGCGGGCCAAGGGATCTGGTGGCGCCGTACCGCAGTGGGTTGTTGCTTCCGGTCGACGAATTCGAGTCGGCGCTGCCCGCATCCGTCGAGCATCTGATCGCCGAGCGGCCGCGCTACTCGCTGGCCGCGCGCCGCAGCGTGCTGGGCCGTACCTGGCCGGCCATCTGCGACGAGCTGATCGGGCACTACGAGGCCGTGCAAGGGCTGCGGCAATTGCGGGCCGCCTGAGATCCTTGAACCTCAAGAGGTTTCAGGAGCGGATGAACTCCAGCAGGTCCGGGTTGATGATGTGCGACTGGGTGGTCGGCATACCGTGCGGGAAGCCCGGGTAGATCTTGAGCGACGAGTTCGGCAGCAGCTTGGCCGACAGCACGCCCGCGTCCTCGTACGGCACGATCTGATCGTCGTCACCGTGCATCACCAGCGACGGCACGGTGATCTTCTTGAGGTCTTCGGTGAAGTCGGTCTGCGAGAACGCCACGATGCCGTCGTAATGGGCCTTGGCGCCGCCCATCATGCCCTGGCGCCACCAGTTGGCGATGATCGCCTCGCGGTAGGGCTGCGGAGTGTCGTCCTTGTCCCGGTTGAAGCCGTAGAACGGGCCGGACGGCAGGGCGCGATAGAACACCGAGCGGTTGGCCGCCAACTGGGCCTGCAGATCGTCGAACACAGATTTCGGCAGACCGCCCGGGTTGGCCTGGGTCTGGACCATCAACGGAGGGACCGAGCTGATCAGGACGGCTTTGGCGGCCCGGTCCAGGCCGTGCCGTGCCAGGTAGCGGGTCAGCTCACCGCCGCCGGTCGAGTGCCCGATGTGGATGACGTCGTGCAGATCGAGATGGTCGATCACCGCGGCGAGGTCGTCGGCGTAGTGGTCCATGTCGTGGCCGTCGGCCACCTGTTCCGAACGGCCGTGGCCGCGTCTGTCATGGGCGATGACCCGGTAGCCGTGCTGCAGGAAATACAGCATCTGGGTGTCCCAGTCGTCGGCGGACAGCGGCCAGCCGTGACTGAACACGATCGGCTGGCCGGCGCCCCAGTCCTTGAAGAAGATCTCGACGTTGTCGGAGGTCGTGATCGTAGGCATGAGTCCAACGGTACGCGGATCGGTCTCCGGGCAAACCCGGATCCGGCGGAAGGACTCAGCCCTGTGCCAGGACCGATACGGGCTGCCACTGTTCCCACGTCGCCAGCCGGCTTTCGTAGTCGGCCTTGGCCAACTGCAACGGCAGCTCGCCGAAAAACACTCGCAGCGGCGGATTTTCGGCGTCGACGATCCTGAGCACCGCCTGCGCCGAGGCCTTGGGGTCACCGGGTGCGGCGCTGCGCTGTGCCCGGGCGCGCTGTGCGGCCGCTCGGGCCTCGTCGTAATCCGCAAGCGGGGCAGCGTGTCTGGCCGAGGACCCGGCCCAGTCGGTGGAGAACCCGCCCGGCTCGATCAACGTCACATGCACCCCGAAGGGTGCCACCTCCTGAGCCAGTGACTGCGAGAACCCTTCCAGCGCCCACTTGGACGCGTGGTACATGCCGACCAACGGGAACGCGGTGATGCCGCCGATGGAGGACACCTGGATGATGTGTCCGCTGCGCTGGGTCCGCAGGTAGGGCAGGGCGGCCTGGGTGACCCACAGCGCGCCGAAGACATTCGTCTCGATCTGATCGCGCGCGTCGGCCTCCGACAACTCCTCGATGAACCCGAACTGGCCGTAGCCCGCATTGTTGACGACGACGTCCAGCCGGCCGAAACGATCGTGGGCTTGCCTGACGGCGGCGAAGTCCGCTTCGCGGTCGGTGACATCCAGCTTGATCGGTAGCAGCGCGTCGCCGTACTTGTCGGCCAGATCGGCCAAGGTCGCGGTGTCACGCGCGGTGGCGGCCACCTTGTCGCCCCGCTCCAAGGCGGCGAGCGCCCACTCCCGGCCGAAGCCTCGCGATGCACCGGTGATGAACCACACTTTTTCGCTCATGATCTGGAACAAGTCATGGTGGCGAGCGCCAATTCCCGGTCGCGGAAAGTTCACAGGGATCACTACGGGTAGCGTCGGCGGCGTGAGCCGAGCGAGCCTGGAGAAGAATCCCCACGAAGTGGCATCCATGTTCGATGCCGTGGCGCGGCGCTACGACCTGACCAACACGGTGCTGTCGCTCGGTCAGGACCGCTTCTGGCGTCGGCAGACCCGTGCCGCACTGGGTATCGGCCCCGGGGACAAGGTGCTGGACCTGGCCGCGGGCACTGCGGTGTCGACGGTCGAGTTGGCCGCGTCCGGTGCCTGGTGTGTGGCCGCCGACTTCTCGGTCGGCATGCTCGCCGCCGGGGCGTCCCGGCCGGTGCCCAAGGTGGGCGCCGACGCCACGCGGCTGCCGTTCGCCGACGGGGTGTTCGACGCGGTGACGATCAGCTTCGGGTTGCGGAACGTGGTCGACCATGTGGCGGGCCTGCGGGAGATGGCCCGGGTGACGCGGCCCGGCGGCCGGTTGGTGGTGTGCGAGTTCTCCACGCCGACCAACCGTGCGTTCGCCACGTTGTACAAGGAGTACCTGATGCAGGCGCTGCCGCGGATGGCGACTGCGGTGTCGAGCAACCCGGATGCCTATGTGTACCTGGCGGAGTCGATCCGGGCCTGGCCGGATCAGGATGAGCTGGCCAGGCGCATCGGTGCGGCCGGCTGGTCACAGGTCAAGTGGCGCAACCTGACTGGCGGCATCGTGGCGCTGCACGCGGCGACCAAGCCGCAGGATTAGCCTGGTCAGGTCAACAGGCGCCAAACGGACGAGCCCAAGAAGAACAGCATCATGCCGCCGACCACCACCAGATATACGTAACTCGCGACCGAGGTCTTCTCCACCGCACCGCGTCGCAGCGGTACCCGCCGCGTGCCGGTCGCGGTCGTCATGATCATCTGATAGGTACCCGACCATTGCGACGCGGCCCACAGCGCGTGGTCGCGTTCGGCCCCGGTGGACCGTTGTGCCTGTGTCTCCCACAGTCGGGAGTTACGCAGCGCGACAAGGGCATCCGCTGTCGGATAGGAGCGGTGCTTGCCTCCCGGACGCGACATCATCTGAACAATCCGAACATGGTGTTGACCGGGCCCTGGGCCAGCCGCTCATATAGGTACTGGGCGAAAAGCGCTGCCAGTAACAGCTCGGGCATGGGTTGCGGCAGTGGGCTCGGGCAGTCGAGAAGGAAATCCGAGAACCAGACCCGCTGCCTGATTTCGCCCGATTTCAATGTCTGGCGTTCGATGCGTCCGATCGAGGTGCCATTGCCGTCGAAGATCGGCACCGGGTGCTCGCGCCAGGAAAAGCCCTGATGAACTTCGGTCGCGCCCAGCCAGCGGCCGTTGCTCTCCAAACCCAAGGTGTAACCGCTGGATCGGGTGAACTGTGCCACCGGAGCGGTCGTCCTGAGCCTGCCGATGTCACGACCGGCGCCATCGTGGACCTGGATCATCTGACCTTGCCAGTCGCTGCTGCTTGTGCCGCCGAACCGGGTGAGGTGCAGCAACACCGCACCATCGGGACGCAATACGACAAACTGCACATCGGCGCTCAGGCGGGTCAGCGTCCAACTCGGCATCTCGGTTGTCGGCCGGATGACGGCGACCTGCTGGTCGTAGACATTGTCGATCGAGCAGAACACGTTGCGATCGGTGCGGTCGGGGACGGCGCGCAGATACAGCAGCGGTTCGCCCAGCGGAAAGCCGGCCGCGGAGCGGGCATGTGGGGCGGACGGGGCCGGCTGAACGGCAATTGGTTCGATGGTCGTTATCCTCCCGGTAAAGCTCGGTTCGCTACGACACATGTTATTTGCGCACGTTGCCCCGGCCGAACACCGATCCGGTGCCGGACGATTCTGCTGCGCCGGCCGGCCGCGACTCGGCTTTAGGATCGCTGTGATCAGGTGATGATGAAAGGGCTCTGCGTGTACCCACCCGCCGGCTTCCCCTACCCGGGGCCGCAGCGCAACCAGCCGCCGTACCAACCCGGCCCCGCGCAGGGCCCTTACCCGCCCCAACCTCAGTCGTACCCTCCGGCCTTCCCGCCGCCGCTGCCGACACCGCCGTGGCAGCATCCGGGTGCCGGGCCGCAGCCGCAGCCGCCCCGCGCCAACAGCTCCGCCAAGTACCTGCCGGTCGCCATCGGCGGATTCCTTGCTGCGCTGCTGGCGATGGGTTGCTTCTTCCTGCTCATGGGTGACACCGGCGGGTACTTCAGCAACGGAGACACGGTCACCCCTACCGCCGATGCCCACATCGTGTTTGTCAAGAAGCAGCACCTCGATGGAAAACCGGCGAGTTCGGTGCGCTGCTCCGCCACTACCGATAGCGGTGAGAAACTGTCTCTGTCGGTGCCAAGCGAGGTGTTGAGCACCAGCCGTGGTGCCCGCCCGGCGAAAAGTTATAAATCGGTGGCCGAACTTCCCACCGACCGAGGCCCATTGACGGTGACATGCACAAAGGGCGGGGCCATCGATAGCAGGCTCGACCTCGTGCTCGGCAAGCCTGACTCGTCCACCGGCCCGACGATTTTCCTGGTCGGTTACGCGATACTCATGATAGTTCTGGTAAGTGTGGCAATCGTCATGCGCCGCAGGTATTTTCGTCGGTATCCGCAACCACCTGGCCACGGAAACCAATGGCGGGTCTGAGCGCCTGAACACCGCGACCGACCGTGTCTGTACACCGACACGCCGCACATCCCGCACCGCCGCGGTCGCTCGTGCAGGGCCGGTCACGTACCTCATCGTCGCCGACCCCACATCCCGGTAATTGGGGTACCGGATTACCCCAGCCACCCGAATCCCCGCGCTTTAGCGTTCCAGCACGGCGCACAGCGCGTCTGCGATGGGGAGGAAAAATGACTGGAATCGTTACGCCGGAATCGCTTGAGACCGAAGAGATGATGAACATTCCGGTGGCCGGCACCGGCACCTTGTGCCGGGTGGTCTCAGGCTACGCGAACTTCATGGACAAGGACATCACCAATACCTATGGGGCACCGATCGGGCTCGAACCGCTGCCCGGAGACGATGTACTGCAACCACTCCCGCTCAGCGGCGACTTCTATCCAGAGGACGACGACAAGACCTGGAGAGCGTACGAGGTGCACATGGAGGTGGGGCCCACCTGGCGCAGCGTGCGGGACGTTTCGCCGATCGTCGCCGTGGCGGGGTTCTCGTTCCGGGACAATGATTCTGCGGATGCGTCCGGAACCGAAATCCGCAGCTGCACCTGGGACACGGTCGGGCTGACCGGCGATCAGAGCAACATGGAACGCATCCGCCTCAAGGTCGATGTCCGAATGTGCGGTGGCGCAGACTATTCGATCATCAAACTCGCGTATCACTTGGTGGCCGTGGGTCGATAGGCCGGCCGCCGGCATCTGGGCACGGTCGTCAAATCATTTGACGGGATTCCCGGGCGGCACTCTGCCGCGAACACCCCGCTCAGCGGCGAGCGTTGGCGACCAGCTTGTCCACGATGGTGGTTGCTCAGATCAGCGCCTTCTTGCGGCGGATCCGCCGTCGCACATCCTTCATCAGTACGGCGTAGTTCCCGGTGCGCAGGGACTTGGGCAGGAAGCGGTTGACGAACGCGACGAACAGGAAGAGATGTTCGAAGCGCCGCCGATCCGTGTCGGTCCACTCCAGTTCCATGGCGTCGCGGAACACCGGTGCCAGGAAGCCGATGGTCAAGAACCGCAGCAGCGGCGCCAGGACCATCCGCATCGGCCAGTTGATCATCCGCAGCTCCACCAGAACCATGAGGTAATCCCGTACGAACGGGGTCATCTCGACGCGTTCGCACGCGGTGTTCCAGTAGGCGTCGAAGTCGGCCCGGGTGGCCGGCCACATCTCCTCGAGTACTTGCAACGTGGTGCCGATCGTCATGGCGCTCTGATAGAAACCCTCGGCCTGCTCCTCGGTCATCTTGCCGTACAGCAATTGGTGCGTGTCCTCGTAGAAGATGAACAGACAGGCCGCCACCCACAACTGCAGCTCACGGTTGAACGCGTTGTACTTGACGGGGCTGTCCTCGGTCGACCGGACCTGACGGTGAGCCACGTTGACGGCCTCGCGGTAGGCGGCCCGCTCCTCGTCGGTGCCGAGGATCGCAACAGTCAGATACTGAGCGGTGGTGCGTAGCCGCTTCCACGGATGGTGCACCAAACTTCCTGATTCGACGCGGCTTTCGGCTACGCCGTAGCCGACCTCTGGCCAGCTCATCTGCATGATGACGTTGGCCGCCGCCCCGGCCGCCGACCAGAAGTCCAGCGCATCGGAGAGGTCGACGTCCTTCTTCCTGATCCACCGCGGCACCTGCTGAGTCACGGTGATGCGGGTCTCAGCGGTGGTCAGCTTCGCCTCGGCGGTCAGATCCAGGTATGTGGCGGGCATGGCACTCCTCCTTTGGGCGCGAAAAGTGGGCTTACACGGTCTGTACGTCGTCGACGATCCAGCGGTCGTCGCTGCGCACGAGCTTGACCACCATCCGGTACTTCTGGTTACTACCTTGGGGTGCAGTCACATTGGTGACATGTTGGTCGACGAACGAGACGACGGTGGCGGTGTCGTCGTCGAGGGCATCGACGACCACATGCTCTGCCGTGGCGGTCGCGACGCCCTTGCTGGTCACCACGATGTCGCGCAGCGCCTTGACCATCTCGTCGTACTTGGCCGCGAACCCGGGGGTGGAGTTGGCGACGATGTGCTCACGGTTGGCGTCCATCTTCTGGTAGTCGAACGCGGCCATCGCCACCAGGTAATCGCGTGCCATCTGCACGGCTTCGGTGCGCCGTGCCTCGTTCTGGCGGTGGTGGTACTCGCTGATCGACAACAGCACCAGCACCGCGGTGGCAGCGACGGCCATCAGGGCGAGCAGGCCCGCCACCAGTCGACGTTTGAGGTGACCCGCCCGTGTGGCCTCGGGCTCGGCGTCTACCTCGACCTCGAGTTCGTCGGCTTCATCGTCAGCGGGATTCTCCAACGTCAGTACGGTTTCGCCTGACTGTCCGTCATCGTCGGATTTGCTCACTGCGGGCCGCCTTTCAGGATGCTGCGCCATTTGTAGGCCAACTGGGCCAGGGTGGGGATCTTGAACGGATCGGTGACCACCTCGGGCCCGATCGGATACCCCGGCGTCTGTGAGTTCTGCAGGCCGAGATCATTGGGGCGCGGTGCGTTGACCGCGCCCCGCATGAGCATGTCCGGTGCCGGCGGGCAGTACATCACCAGGTTGGGTTCGACCGGGCTGACATCGCCGATGGCCCGCCGGTCCACGTCGTAGTTGCACACCGGTCCCTGGGTGGCGATCAACGAGAAATCAGCCCGGGTCTGGCCGGTGGCGTCGACTTTCACGATCGACGTCAAATCCTGCAGCCCCGTGGGGATCGTCGACAAACCGGTCTGCAGTGACTCGGTGCGGTCCCCGATGATCGGGGTGACGGTGGCCAGGTTGGCCAGCGTGGCGCCGAACGTGCCTTGATAGGTGTCGAGGACACGCTGAAGGGATTTCAGCGCCGCGGGCGAGCGGTCGGTCAGGTACAGGAACGCCGGGCCGCTTCCGTCGAGCTGGTTGGCCAGCCGCGCGCCGGCGCCCATGCCGCGCACGAACGCGTCGCCCTGTCCGGCCATGGCGGTGACCAGCGCCGCGGTGCCCTCGATCAGCGGCTGCAGCTGGCCGGCCTGGTTGCGGATGCGGGTTGACATGTCCGACGCGTTGTCGATCAGCATGGCCAGGTCAGGGCCCAGCCCCTCGAAGGCGTTCGACAATTCGGTGCCGACATCCTGAACCGCCTTGGTGTCAATGCCTTTCACCAGTTGCGCGGTGTCGCCCATGATCCGGTCCATCTGGATCGGCTGGCGGTCGGCCGGTGCGGCGATGGTATCCCCTGATGCCAGGTAGGGTCCGGCGTCGGACTGCGGCATGATGTCGACGCTCTGGATTCCCGCGGCCGTGCCCATCCCGACCGTCAGGATCGCGTCGCGCGGGATGCGCGTGTCGGGATCGATCGCCAGCCGCACCATGGCGGTACCGTCGGGAGCCAGCCACACGTCGTCGACGGTGCCGACCTGTACTCCGCGCACGGTGACGCTGGTTCCGGCGGTCAGCCCGAAGGCGTCGGCCATCGTCGCGGTCACGGTCATCGGTGCCCGGAACCCTTGCGGCCCGGCCACATAACGAATCCCGAACGGGATGACGATCGCGGCGATCACCGCGAAGATCGCCAGCTGAACCACTACCAGGCGGCTCAATTCAGACCTCCCGACAAGAACCCCTCCAGGGCCACGTCCCCGGTGATCGGGGTGCCGTTGACGATCAACCCTCCGGTGAGGAGTTTGTCGATGGTGCCCGGAATGTCCAGGGCGCCATCGAACATCAGGTAATCGCCGTGGACCGAGTCGCCGAACTTCTCCAGGAAGGTGTTCATCGCGGTGAGCATCCCGCCGAGCCGGTCGTTGAACGTGCCCATCATCCCGACGACGGTGCCGGCATCGGTCACCATGGCGCCCAGATCGGTCGAGGACAGCACGCTGTTGGCGGTGGCCGCCAGCGCGGTGGTCGAGGAGAACAGCGTCTGCAGCTTCGCGCGCTGCACATCGAGCATCGCCACCACCTTGGGCACCGCATCCAGGTAACCGGCCACGGTCGTCTGCTGCCGGCTGAACTGTCCGGAGATGTTGGCGGCCAGGCTCATCGCCTGATCGAATTCGCCCTGGTGTTCGGAAGCCTTGGCGGCCAGCAGCGACATCGAGTCGATCAGCCCGCGTACCTTGTCGCCCCGTCCGGCGAATGCCTTGTCCAGTTCGGTGACGATGGTGGCCAGCTGGTCGACGCCGCTGCGGGACAACAACGCCCCGAATGTGGCCAGCGCACTCTCGATCTGCGGCCCGAGCTCGGTGTGGCTGGGCGGGATCACGTCGCCGTCGCGCAGCGCCTGCTGAGGAGCCGGCCGCGGGCTGCTGAGCCGGACGAATGGGTTGCCCAGGGCTGACGGCAATTCCACACTGGCCACGGTTGCGGAGTCCAGACCGTCGGCGTCGGCCAGGCTCAGCTGGACCGAGGCTCCCGAGGCGGCCAGGCTCATCCCGCTGACCCGGCCCACCACCTTCTGCCCGTTGCGGACGTCGGCGCCGATGGTGATGCCGTCGGCGGTCGGCAGCACCACGGTGACGGCCATGGTGTCGGTGGGGGAGCTGCGGCCCAGCGGGAGATCCTGGATGCCCACATCAAAGAGGGTGTCGCTCAACGCCCATCCGCTCACAGCGGCGACAACCACCACGCAGCCGGTGAACGTGCGGCGAGGAAGGGATCTACGCATGGCCGGTCACCTCGGGTACTTCGGGTTGGACGGCGGGGTGTTGCCGGTGACAGCGGACACGATGCCCAGGGGGTCCGAGCGGCTGATCGGGTACGAGATCGGGTTGGTGATCCCGGCGCCCACACACATCGGAAGCATGTTGCGGTCGCAGAAGTTCTGCGCGGCGGCGAACTGCGTCAGCACCGTGGACACGTTCAGCCGGATCCGGCCTCGCCGGTCGGGACCGATGGTGTTGGACAGGTTCTGCATCATCAGCGGTACCAGGTCCATGAACTCGGCGAGCTGGGGTTGCTTGGCGGTCAGGACATCGCCGACGGCGTTGAGGTTGGCCGCGATGGTGCCGAGATCGTCGCCGTGCTGGGCGACGAAGGTGTCGACCTGGTCGAGCACCACCTTGAGATCGGCCATGGGCTGGGCGATGTCGACGTTGGCGTCGGCCCAGCTGCCACCGACCTGGCCGAGTTCGTCGACCATCTGGTCCAGCGATACCTGCCGCTGGTTGAACGCCGCCATCAGGGTGCTGAGGTTGTCGACCACCGCACCGATGTCCTCGGACCGGGCTCCGAGCACGCCGCTGGCCGCACTGAGATCACGCATTGCCGAGTTGAAAAGCCTGCCCTGGTCGCGCCATTGGTCGGCGCCGCGGGTCAGCACCGCGCCGATGTCGCCCTGCTGCGGGCCGATCGCCGAGGTCAGTGTGCTCAGGCTGCCGAGCATGCTGTCGAAGGTGATCGGGGAGTGGCTGTGATCGGCTCCGATGACGTGCCCGTCGGCCAGCGTCGGCCCCGACCCGGTGTAGGCGGGGCCGAGTTCGACACTGCGGTCACTGATCAGCGCCGGGCTCACCACGTAGGCATCGGGTTCGGCAGGCAGTGCGATGTCGTCGGGCAGGGTCATGGTGACCCGCACCGTGGTGCCCTGCGGTGTCACCGCGGTGACTCGCCCCACCGGCACGCCGAGCACGGTGACCTTGCTGCCCGGATAGATGCCGTTGATGTAGCCGAAATCGGCGTGCACAGTGCGGGCCCGGTCGGTGCGGCCGAACACGTACCAGCCGCCGGCGGCCACACAGAGGACGACCATGAGCGCCATGGCGATCTGTCGTGTCATCGGCACTCCCGCTGAACGTTGAGGAAGCACAACAGGTTGTCGGGCATCACCACGGACGGCGAATTGACGTCGGCCCAATTGCCGTTGCCGGTGGCGTTGGTGACCGCGCGGATTGCCGGCGGCATCTTCTGCAAGCTCTGCTCGATCTTGTCCACGTTGGCTTTCAGGGTTCCGGTGACTGCGGTGAGGCCGGCGATCAAGCTGCCGAAATCGGACTGCTTCTCGGTATAGATCGCGGCCAGATGCCGCATGATCGCGGTCAGATTCGTGACGATGTCGGTCAGGGCCTGGCGGCGCGCGGCCAGCGAGGACACGATGTACTGTGCGTTGGCCGCGGTGTCGGCCAGTGAATCGGTCTGGTGGGTCAGCATTTCCGCCATCGACCGGCTGATCCGCAGGATCTCGTCGATCTTGTCGCCGTTGTCGGCGAACGCCGAGCTGGCGGCGCTGATCCCGGCCAGTGCCTGGCCGAGTTCGGTGCTGTTGCCCGGCATGGTCTCGGCCAGGGTGTTCATCATCGCGGTCAACGGCTGCTGGTCGACGTGCTCGGCGGTGTCGGCGGCCTTGCGTCCCACCTCGTCGAGGCTGTAGGGAACGGTGGTGCGCGACAACGGGATCACGTTGGAGTCCAGCCCGTTGATGGTCCCGGCCGGCATGACGTCGAGGAATCGCTTGCCCAGCACGGTCCGCAGCCGCACCGTGACCGTGGTGCGGTTGCCCAGCGCCTGGGCCTTGTCCAGCCGGAAGCCGACCCGTACGCGGTCACCGGCCAGCGCCACGTCTTCCACGCGACCGGCCGGAACCCCGGCGACGTATACCGGGTCGCCGCCGGACAGTCCGCTGGCGTTGGCGAGTTCGGCGACATACGCGTTGGTCCGCACGTGATACACCGCACGGGGAATCCCGATCGAGACGGCCATGATGGCCACCAGGGTGACGGTGCCGATCATACCGAGCGCCAAGGGGATTGACGGGTTGTGCTTGCGCTGATCTTTGACGAAGAGGAAGATCACCGCGCCGACGAAGAGGTCGATCAGTTTGACGAGGAACATCATCTACAAACACACCTCGGAATGTCTGCTACCGAAGATGTTCGCTTCGTGGCTACGGATCTTGAGGGTGAAGTTGCACAGGTACAGGCTGACGAACCCGCCGTAGCTCGATGTCCGGTTGATCGCATCGCCGAACTCCGGCAGCCGGGCCAGCAGGGTGGTGAACTGCTCGGTGTTGGGCTGCCAGGTCTGCAGCATGGCGTTGAGATCGGTGATGGTGTGTGCGTAGGCGGCACTGGAGTTGTCGACCGTGTTGGCCAGGGTGGCCAGCACGGCATTGCCCTGGTCTATCAGCGTCTCGAACTGCCGGTCGCCGGAGGTCACCGCGGCACTGAGCCGATTGAGCCCATGCAGCATCTGCTCCAGTTGCGGCTGACGGGTGTTCATCGTCTGCATGAGCGCCGACATGTTATCGATGAGCTGGGTGAATATCCCCGCATTGTTGCTCAAACTCGATGTCATGGCGGCGATCTGGGTGAGCAGCGTGGTCAAGGTTTGCGCCTGGCCGCTGAACGTCTCGACGAATCCCCGGGTGAGGGTGTTGATCTGCTCGGGGGCCAGCGCGTCGAACAGTGGCTTGAACCCGTTGAGCAGCGCGGTCAAATCCACCGCGGGCGAGGTCTGGGCCAGCGGGATGACGCCGCCGGCGGCCAGTCTGGTCGGCGGCTCATCGGTGGAGACATCCATGATGGCGCCACCCGGATCGGACAGGGCCACATAGCGGGCGCCGAGCATGTCGCCGTAGCGCACTGCCGCGGTGACATTGCTCGTCAGGGTGAAATCGGAGTTGACCTCGATGTCGACGTCGGCCCGGCTGGTGCCGTCGGCGTTGGCTGCGAACCGGATCGAATCCACGCGGCCGATCCGAATGCCGTTCATGGTCACCGGGTTTCCGGCGTTGAGGCCTTCGACGCTGGTGAACTGTGCCTGGTAGGTGACGGTGCTGCCGCGCACCGGCACCGACAGCGTGTTCATCACCAACACCGCGCTGAGCAATCCGGCGGTGCCGAAGGCGCCCAGCTTGGCCCACGACTGCCACCGACCGTTGCGGTTCATGAGACCTGCACTTCCGTGCCGCGCACCAGCGGGCCGAGCATGAGCACCGTGGCGATGTTCGGCTGGGCGGACGGGCCGTCGGCCGGCGGCACCAGCTCATCCTGCAGGACGGCCAGGGCGTGGGCCTGGCCGTCGGCGTCGACGACCGCCGATGCGGGCGCCGCCTCTGGGCCCGCAACATCCGGCGCCGGGATCGATTCGGCCGGAACAGCTTCCGTGGGCAGCGGCGCCGATTGCGGCAGCCCGGGCCCGGGCGGGAGGAACGAGTGCGTCGGCATGTGCGGTGCCGGCGCGGTGAACGGCGTGACCGGCAGATCGGCGGCCGGCCGGGCCAATATGTCCTGCGGTTGTGCCGGCACCTCGCCGGACGGTGCGGACTCGGCGCAGCGGGCACCCGGGGTGCTGCCGTACGCCGGACAGTCCTGCAGCGAGTACGGCATCGGACCGGAAAACGTCGCCACCGCGGTGATGTTGAACTTGCCCGTCGCGAACACCTTGGCACCGGCCTCACCGAACGACTGCGCGCCGGCCAGGGTGTCGACCAGGCCCAGGGGCTGGGCGGCGGTGGTGGCCATGATCTTGCCGGCCGAGTCGACCACGGTGATCAACTGCTCGCGGTGATCGGACATAAACGAGGTGAGAACCGACGAGAAGCGGGCGAAACCGTCCAGAGCTGAGGCGAACTTCTGCTGGTCGTCGACCATCCGGTCGGACACGGATGTGGCGGCCGACAGCGTGGACAGGATGTCGGGGGTGGCGGTGTTCAGCGAGGCCATCACGTCCCGGAATTGCGGTGTGGTGTCCAGGAATCGGACCAGCGACGGGGTGAGCACCTGGGCGCTGGCGCTCAGGTCGTCGATCGTGGTGCCCAGTTGGGTGCCCCGGTTGCGCAGCGACTGGCTGATCGCGGTGAGCGCGGTCTGCATGCGCTCGGGTTTGATCTGTGAGAACAGTTCGACGATTTTGGTGAATACGTCGTAGAGGGCCATCGCGTCGGGGCTGTCGTCGATCGCCACGGTGTCGCCCGGCTTCAGCCCCGTTGCCGACCGGTCGCCTTGCGGGTCGACGAGTTGCAGGTAGATGTCGCCGAAGAAGGTGCGGGGCACGATCCGTGCGACGGCCGAGGACGGGATGATGCCCAGGCTGTCGGGTTCGATTGCCAGCCGGACCCGCGACGTGTGGGTGCCCGATTCGATGTCGGCGATGCGCCCGACGTTGACACCGTGGTAGCGGACCGGCGATCCGCCGGTGATCAGCCCGGCCGACACCGGAACCCCCACGAACACATCGGCGCTGCGTTCCAGATGTCCGGAGGCGCGGGCCACCAGGGCGGCGCCCACCGCCACGGCCACGGTCGCCGCCGCCAGCCCGCGCACTGCCAGCCGGGTCCGACCGGGTTCGGCGCGTCTGTGTGATCTCCTGAGCCGCTTCACATTCCCATCCCGGGGATCTCGGGGACCAGGCCCCACAGCGCGAAGGTCAGCAGCACGTCGAGGATGCCGACCGCGAGGATCGCGGTGCGCAGCGCCCGGCCGGCGGCCTGCCCCACTCCCGCGGGCCCGCCCGAGGCGAAGTAGCCGTAGGTGCAGTGCACCAGCGCCACCACGATCGCGAAGACAATCGCCTTGATCCCCGAATAGAGCAGGTCGCTCGGGCCAAGGGCCAGATGGAAGAAGTAGTCGTAGGTGCCGGGCGAGGCACCGTTGAAGATCACCACCACGGTGCGGGTGGACAGGTAGCTTGCCAGTAGTCCGATCATGTAGATCGGGATGACGCAGACGACGGAGGCCACCACCCGGGTACCGACCAGGTAGGGGATGGAGCGCAGCGCCATGGCGTCGATGGCGTCGATCTCGTCGGAGATCCGCATGGCACCGATCTGGGCGGTGAAGCCCGTTCCGACCTTGGCGGCCAACGCGATCGCCACGACGACAGGCGCGAGTTCCCGCGTGTTGGCGATCGCGGCGAGCATGCCCGAGAGGGTGTTCATCCCCACCAGGTCCAGGCCGCGCTGAGTCTCGACGCCCAGCATCATGGCCGCGGCCAATGACATGGCGAACACGATGCCGATGGTTCCGCCGCCGGACAGCAGCGAACTGGTGCCGAAGGTGACCTCGCCGATCTGGCTCAAGGTGTGCTTGCGGTAACGGACCAGGGCGTACGGCAGCGATCCGAGGACCTTGGCGTAGAAGGTGACGTGCTGGCCGGCAACCGCGAGTGCGTCGAATCCTGCGACGGCGGGGCGCGAAACCCGGTGCAGGGCAGCGCTGCTCGAAATCGCGGTCACCGGTAACTGCCCACGGCCGGAACCACCACGGTGTAGAGCGCCGACATGGTGGTGTTGAGGATGAAGACCAGCGCGAAGGCCAGGACCACGGCCTCGTTGACCGCGTTGGCCACGCCGCCCGCACCGCCCTTGGCGTGCAGGCCCTTGAACGTGGCGACCAGGGTGGCGGTGAGCCCGAATACCGCCGACTTGATCAGTGCCATAACGAAATCCGACACCTGGCCGTACTGGCTGAAGGTGGCCAGAAATGTTCCCGCGGGCAGATGCTGCACGCTGATGTGGTACAGGTAGCAGGCCATCACGCCGCCGAAGGTGACGATCGAGCACAGGGCCAGGGCCACGATGACGGCGGCGACCACCCGTGGCGCGACGAGCCGCTCGATCACGTCGAGTCCCATGACCTCCATGGCGTCGATCTCCTCGCGGATGGTGCGCGACCCCAGGTCGGTGCAGATCGCCGAGCCGGCGACGCCCGCCATCATCAAGGCGCACACCAGGGCCGCGGCCTGACCGACGATGATGAACGCCACGACCGCGCCCGAGTAGCCGCCGGCGCCGATGCGCCCCGCCAACTCGCCGACCGACACCGCGATGAACACCCCGATCGGCATCATCAGCAGCAGGGCAGGCCCGGTGCACACCCGGCCGATGAACAGGGTCTGTGCGACGACCTCGTCGAGCACCAGACGCCGGCGCACCAACGCCGTGACGACGCTGACGAGCGCCTGCACCGAGAACCCCAGCACGTAGCCGCCCTGGACCAGGACGTCCCGTACCGGGCCCTTGGATGCTGGTAGCTCGTAGGTCATCGAGTTCCTTCCGCGCTCTCGTGGCATGCGCGGGGCCGCCCGAGACACCGGATGTGCCGAGCACCGTTTCGACCCCCCGGCCGTGTGTGGAGCATGTCACATTCCGTGACCTCTCCGCAAGAATTAAGTGAATGGTTATTCTCGAGTAACTCAAACGTGTATGCAGAGGTCCGGAGCACTTCTGGTGGGGAGTTTGTGACCACTCACTCGACAGCTGTCAACTCTATTGCGCTCGGCGTGTCGGCCCGGCCCCGGAAAGAATCGCGATTAACTTATTGACCCAGGGGTTGCCGAGCTGAGGGGTGTCGGTATGTCGGGTGGGGTCGGGGAACGTCACATTTCACGTCGGTCGTTTCTGGCGGGCACGGCGGGGATGGCCACCGTGGCGCTGGGCAGGCCGGCAACCGGGCGGGCGGCTCCGGGGTCGACGGTCGCGATATTCGGTGCCGGGGTGGCCGGCCTGACCGCCGCGCACGAACTGGCCGAGCGCGGCTACCGCGTCACGGTGTTCGAGCGAAAAGCCCTGGGCGGCAAGGCCCGATCGATCCCGGCTCCGTCGGCATCGGGAAGTCCACTGCCGGCCGAGCACGGCTTCCGGTTCTTCCCGGGCTTCTATCGCAACGTCACCGACACCATGCGCCGTATACCGTTCGCCGGCAACACCTTCGGAGTCTGGCAGAACCTGACCCGGGCCACGTCGTATCTGCATTCGGGGTTGGGGCGGGCGGATCTGACCATCCCGCTGCCGTTTCCGATCCCCACACTGCCCAATCCGATCACCCCGAAGGCCTTCATCGAGTCGGTGGCCGCGGTGTTCCAGACGCTGTTGCGGCTGCCTCCACTGGAGGCGGTGTACGCCGCGCAGAAGCTCGCGGTCTACGTCACCAGTTGCGACGAGCGCAAGCTCGGCCAGTGGGACAACATGACCTGGGAGCGATACATCGGGGCCGATCGCAAGAGCAAGGAGTACAACCGGTACCTGGCCGACGGCATCATCCGTAACCTGGCCGCCTCGAAATCTCGAGACGCCAGCGCACATTCGATCGGGCTGGTCGGAGAGGCGTCGGTGTGGTCGATCCTGCTGTTGGGCAACGACATCGACAACAAGGGATTCGACCGGGTGCTCAACGGCCCCACCAGTCTGCAATGGCTCGATCCCTGGGTGGCGCACCTGCAATCGCTGGGCGTGACGTTCCGGGTCGGGCAGGCGCTGTCGCGGCTCACGCCCAACGGACGCCACATCGCCTCCGCCACAGTCGTGGACGGCAACGGGGTGGCCCAACCGGTGGTCGCCGACTGGTACATCTCGGCGGTGCCGTGTGAGAAGTTGGCGGCGGTGCTCACCCCTGACGTGATCGCCGCCGATCCCAAGCTGGCCTCGGTGGCCGCGCTGCGCACCGAGTGGATGAACGGTCTGATGTTCTTCCTGCGTGAGCGCGTCGACGTCACCAAGGGCCACGTCAATTACGTCGACTCGGGCTGGGGGCTCACGTCGATCAGCGAGGCGCAGTTCTGGAAGCGGCCGTTGACCTCCTACGGCGACGGAACCGTCAGGGACTGCCTGTCGGCGATCATCTCCGACTGGAGCACTCCGGGAAATTTCAACGGCCTCAGCGCCAGGCAGTGCACCCCGCCGCAGATCGCGGCCGAGGCCTGGAGTCAGATCAAGGCGCACCTCAATGACACGGGCGTCGTGGTCACCGACGCGATGCTGCACTCGTGGTTTCTCGATCCGTCGATCATCGACTCGGGCACGCCCAATGTGCGCAACGACGAGCCGCTGTTCATCCAGGACCCGGGCTCGTGGGCACGCAGGCCGGAGGCGACGACCGGGATCGACAACCTGTTCTTGGCCGGTGAGTGGATCAAGACCGACCAGAACGTCACCACCATGGAGGGCGCCAACGAGGGTGGCCGCTACGCCGCCAACGGGGTGTTGATGGCGTCGGGTTATGGGGGCCCGAAGGTCAAGATCGTCGAGCTGTTCCAGGCGCCGTGGTGGGGTCCGTTCAAGGCCGCCGACAAGGCGAGGTACCGGGCCAGGCTGCCGCATGCGCTCGACATCGCCGATACCCGCTGGCCGACCTGACCTGCTCAGATGAAAACCGTTACCAATAACCCTACGATGGCCGGGTGACGACCGGATCGGTACCCGTGCTGGCGGTCGCCGGACATCTCGGCGCCGGCAAGACCACGCTGCTCAATCACCTGCTGCGCAACGGTCGCGGTGTCCGTATAGGCGCACTGGTCAACGATTTCGGCGCGGTCAACATCGACGCCATGCTGGTGGCCGGTCAGGTCGATGCGATGGCGTCGCTGTCCAACGGATGTATCTGCTGTGCGGTCGACAACGACGAAGTCGGCGAGATGTTGGGCAAGCTCGCGGCCGTCAAACCCCGGCTGGATCTGATCGTGGTGGAGGCCAGTGGTGTGGCCGAACCAGCTTCGCTGGCCCGCACGCTCGTCGTGGCCGACGATCCGCGTTTTCACTACGCCGGCCTCGTGCTGGTGCTCGACGGCTTGCAGCCCGACCTGAGCCACGGGCTGCCGATCGCCGATCTGGTGGTGCTCAACAAGGCGTCCTCGTGCACCGACGTCGAGGGCCTACTGGCACGGATCCGCGAGTTCAATCCCCGGGTTCCGGTGCTGCCCACCGACTTTGCCCGCATCGACCCGCAGCTGCTGATCGACCCGCCGGAGCGGGCGCCCCAAGCCCAACTGTCCTTCGACGAGCTGCTCTACGAGCAGCATGACCACGCCCACCCCGAATATCAGAGCGTCGTGTTCCGTACCGACGCCGCGGTGAACCCGCGCCTGTTCATGGAGTTTCTGCGGGACCGCCCCGTCGGGCTCTACCGCGCCAAGGGATTCGTCGACTTCGGCGCCGAGCGCTTCCTGCTCCAGCTGGTCGGTGGTTCGCTGCGCTTCGAGAGGCGGCGGTCGGGCCCCACCGAGCTGGTGCTGATCGGCACCGGGATGGACCCCTCGGCGGTAGAGGCCGCACTCCAGCGGTGCACCACCGAACCGGCCGACGAGAATGCGATGCTCGGGGTGCTCAAGTACGTGGTGTAGCCGCCCGCGACGGCTTTTCGCCCCGGTATCCTGACCGCTCACCCAAGTTCGAGGAGCCGCATTGTTCAAGGTCAACGAGTACTTCGATGGCGACGTCGCATCGATCGGCTTCACGACGCCGGAGGGGCCTGCGACCGTGGGTGTCATGGCTGTCGGCGAGTACGAGTTCGGCACCACCCAGCTCGAGATCATGCGGGTGGTCTCCGGTGCGCTGACCGTCAAGCTGCCGGACCGTCAGGAGTGGGAAACCTTCTCGGCCGGAACGCAATTCACCGTGCCCGCGGACAGCAAGTTCCAGGTGCGCACTGAGACCGAGACGGCCTACCTGTGCGAGTACCGCTGAGGTCAGACCGCGCGTCCGCGGAACCTGCTGTGCAGCCTCTGCTTTGACACGCCCAGGACTCTGCCGATCTGAGCCCACGACAAGCCGGCCTGGCGGCCGGCGAGGATGGCCCGCTCATAACGGGCCTGAGCTCGGGCGAGATCGTCGCGGGCAAGCCCCAGCGCGTGTACTCGTGCCCCGACCGAGAGGTCCGCGATGATTTCCGTCGGGTCCTCGGAAGTAATCGGCTCGTTGGCCGCGATCTCGCGTTCCAATTGTTCCTGAAAACGCTTGAGGAACTCCTTCAGTTCAGGGTCTGTAGCCCACCACGGCTCACTCTTGTCGCTCCCCATGGCCGGAGTATGCCGAGAGCCGGGGACATGTCTGCCCGGGAGCGTCGTCAAAAATCTTGACGATCCGTCGGCACACCATACGGCCGGAAACTCCGGCCCGGTCGGCCCTGTCTCCGCACGACATGTCCGACAGAACTTCGTCAATATTTTTGACGGCCGGGCAATCCGGGTATGTAGTCACGCATGCGACCGATCACCCTGGCCAAGACGGCCACCGCGGCACTGGGCACTGCTCTGCTCGGCGGACTGGCCAGCCGGCCCGCGCAATCGACGTGGTACGAGTTGTTGCGTAAGCCGTCGTTTCAGCCTCCGCGACAAGCTTTTCCGATCGTCTGGCCGATCCTCTACGCCGGCATCGCGGTGGTATCGGCCCGCACCATCGACCGGCTGCGCGCCGAGGGCCAGGACGACCGCGCCCGCAGCTACACCGTGGCGCTGGCCGGCAACCTGGCGGTCAACGCCGCGTGGTCATGGGTGTTCTTCTCCCAGCGTCAGCTCGGAGCCGCGGCCATCACCGCCGCCGCGCTGACCGCCAGCAGTGCCGACCTGACCCGTCGCTCGGTACAGGCTCAGGGTGCCCCGGGTGCGGTGCTGGCGCCCTATCCGCTGTGGTGTGCGTTCGCCACGGTGCTGTCGACCCGCATCTGGATGCTCAACCGGACGTGAGCGCGATCAGCTGAACGGCTTGCGCTGATCCAGCCGGCGCGAGGCCAGGCCCGCACCCCGCCACACCCGTGCGATCCAGTCGTCGTCTTCGTCGGTGACCAGATTGCCCATCACCCGCACGGCGATGTTCATCAGGAACGACGAGCGGATCGCCACCGGCCCGGATGCGGGCAGGAACCGGGGCACGGTGAGCAGCAGCGCCAGCCGGCGGGCGATCGAGAAGCCCTGCGCGTAGTGGTCTTGCAACAGCTCCGGCCAGGCCAGCGAATAGTCGCCGGACCCCACCAGCTCGGCCGCCAGCCGGCCCGTTTCCAGCCCGTAGTCGATGCCCTCACCGTTGAGCGGGTTGATGCACGCCGCCGCATCCCCGACCAGCATCCAGTTCGGCCCGGCGACCCCGGATACCGCGCCACCCATCGGCAGCAGCGCCGAGAGCGCGCCCCTCGGCTCCCCGGAGAATCCCCATTCCTCGCGGCGCAGCTGGGTGTAGTACGACAGCAGCGGTCGCAGCGCGGCGTGGGCGGGGCGTTTGGCGGTCGCCAGGGCGCCCACACCGATGTTCACCTCACCGTTGCCCAGCGGGAAGATCCAGCCGTAACCGGGCAGCACCTGGCCCTCGGGGGAGCGCAGCTCAAGATGCGAGGTGATCCACGGCTCGTCGGAGCGCGGTGTGGCGATGTAGCCCCGGATCGCGGTGCCGTAGACCGTTTCCTTGTGCCACGTGCGGCCCAGCACACGGCCCAGCGTCGAACGGGCCCCGTCGGCCACGATCAGGTGGTTGCAGCCCACCGTCGCGCCATCGTCGAGCATCACCGATTCGACCCGGCCACGCGAATCATAGTTGACCCCAACGGCTTTGACGCCAAGGCGCATCTTGGCTCCGTCGTCGGCGGCGACCGAGCGGATCCGGTCGTCGAGTTCGGTGCGCGGGACCGCGCTTCCGGTGGACGGGAACGACGGTCCGGGCCACGGCACTTCGACGTCGGCGCCGAAGCCTGACATCCGCAGGCCATGGTGCCGGATCCGGGTGTCGAGCCATGGGCCCATGCCGAGGCGTTCCAGCTCGGCAACCGCCCGCGGCGTCAGTCCGTCGCCGCAGGACTTGTCCCGGGGAAACTGTGCCGCGTCGATCACCAGCACGTCGCGACCGGCCCGGGCAGCCCAGGCGGCGGCCGCCGACCCTGCCGGTCCGGCGCCCACGACGACCACGTCTGCCTTGATATCCATTGCTCCCAGTATGTTGGACGAATGAGGACACCAGCGACTGTGGTGGCAGGCGTTGATTTCGGGGACGCGGCGTTCGCCGCCGACGTCCGGGACAACGTCGCCAGGATCGAACAACTGATGTCTGACGAGCTGGGCAAAGCCGACGAGCTCATGGCCGAGGCCGTCCAGCATCTGTTCCAGGCGGGCGGCAAACGGTTCCGCCCGCTGTTCACCGTGCTCTCGGCGTCGCTGGGCCCCCGGCCCGACGATCCTGAGGTGCACATCGCCGGTGCGGTCATCGAGCTGGTGCACCTGGCCACGCTGTATCACGACGACGTGATGGACGAGGCGCAGATGCGCCGCGGGGCGCCCAGCGCCAATGCCCGCTGGGGCAACAACATCGCGATCCTGGCCGGTGACTACCTGTTCGCCACGGCCTCGCGGCTGGTTTCGCTGCTCGGACCGGACGCGGTGCGTGTGATTGCCGACACGTTCGCCCAACTCGTCACCGGCCAGATGCGCGAGACGCGCGGTGCGGCCGAACATGTCGACTCCGTCGATCATTACCTCAAGGTGGTCTACGAGAAGACCGCGTGCCTGATCGCCGCCTCGGGGCGATTCGGCGCGACGTTCTCGGGTGCCGATGCCGAGCAGATCGACCGGCTTCATCGGCTCGGGGGCATCGTCGGCACCGCGTTTCAGATCTCGGACGACATCATCGACATCGACAGCGATCCCGACGAATCGGGCAAGGTTCCGGGCACTGACCTGCGTGAGGGCGTGCACACCCTGCCGGTGCTCTACGCGCTGCGTGAGACCGGCCCGGATTCCGATCGGTTGCGCGTGTTGCTGGCGGGCCCGGTCGAGCGTGATGAGGACGTCGCCGAGGCGCTCACACTGCTACGGCGCTCGGCCGGTATGGCCCGCGCCAAGGAAACGGTGGCCCAGTACGCGGCGCAGGCCCGCGACGAGTTGGCGGGCCTTCCCGCCGGCCCCGGGCGCGACGCACTGGCCACCCTCGTCGACTACACGGTGAACCGTCACGGCTGATTCCGGAACCACGGACGGTAACTGAGCGTTTAATCAGCGATGGTTGCCGAGTAGTTGCCTAGGAGGAAACTGCGATGACGTGGAACCCGCACGCGAACCGGATCAAGACATTCTTATTGCTGGTCGGAATGTCGGCGTTGATCGTGTTCGTCGGTTCATTGTTCGGCCGCAACGTGATGTACCTGGCGGTGCTGTTCGCCGTCGGCATGAATGCCTACGTGTACTTCAACAGCGACAAGATGGCGCTGCGCGCGATGCACGCCCAGCCCATCACCGAGGTACAAGCGCCCGAGATCTACCGGATTGTGCGGGAGTTGGCCACCACGGCGCATCAGCCGATGCCGCGTCTGTACATCTCCGACACCGCCAACCCGAACGCATTCGCCACGGGACGTAATCCTCGCAATGCCGCGGTGTGCTGTACCACCGGCATTCTGCAACTCCTCAACGAGCGTGAACTGCGTGCGGTTCTGGGCCATGAGCTCTCACACGTCTACAACCGCGACATCCTGATCTCATGTGTGGCAGGCGCGATGGCGTCGGTGATCACCGCCCTGGCCAACATGGCCATGTTCGCGGGAATGTTCGGTGGCAACCGTGAGGGCTCGAATCCGCTTGCCATGCTCCTTGTTTCGCTGCTCGGCCCGATCGCTGCGACTGTGGTGCGGATGGCGGTGTCGCGCTCGCGTGAATACCAGGCCGATCAGTCCGGCGCCGAATTGACCGGTGACCCACTGGCATTGGCCTCTGCGCTGCGCAAGATCTCCGGCGGTGTCGAGGCGGCGCCGCTGCCCCCGCAACCTCAGCTGGCCGATCAAGCGCATTTGATGATCGCCAGCCCGTTCCGGGCCGGCGAGCGCATCGGCAAGCTGTTCTCGACGCACCCGCCGATCGATGAGCGGATCCGCCGGCTGGAGGACATGGCCGGCCACGGCCCTGGTCACTACTGATCTCCAGCAAGGGCGACTGGCCAGTTATTGCACCCTTCTTCGTGATTTGCGTGTCATAGCTGGCCTTTCGGATGTCCGGTGGCCTCGTCTGGTGTAGCCCCTGATTCGGACGCTGTGACGAACGTGCAGCCTTTCGGTCAGATGCGCGTGGCATCGGCGTGAAAGGCTGCACGCTCGCCACAACGTTCAGAACACCCCGTACAGAGGCCGGCCGGAGCTCTATCTGGGTGGCCGGTGGTCGCGAAGGACGAGGCCGTGGGCTTCGATTTCTCCCACGAGTACCACGGTGCGTCGAGCAACACCGCGAGCGTGCGTGTCGGGCAGCCGACACGCACGCTCGCGATGTAATCCGTGACGCTCAGGCGGCGTCGGCCAGGGTCTCGACATGTGTTGGCGTCACCCGCAGCACGGCCGCGCTGGCGATGTCGTAGAACAGGCCGATCACGTTGACCCGCCGCGCCAATGGATGCGCCTGAAGGGTCTGCACCTGCACGGCGATGTTGACCATCGAGAGCTGATCGACCACGCCGAAGCCAGCCTCGGCGGCGGACAGGGCGACCGGGTGGCGGCCCTCGTCGAACGCCTCGACCGACGGATTACCATGGGCCAGCCAGGATTCCAGGTGCTTGTCGCCGACATCGGTCTTGCCCAGCATCGCGGTCATCGCGCCGCAGCTGGAATGCCCGCACACCACGATCGAGGAGACGTCGAGCTTGTCGACCGCGAACGCGATGGCCGCTTCGATCGAGGAGTCGGCCTGCTCCGCGGGGACCATGTTGCCGACGTTGCGCACGGTGAACAGATCGCCCGGGCCGCTGCTGGTGATGACGTTGGGCACCACCCGCGAGTCCGCGCAGGTGAGGAACAGCGTCTCGGGTCGTTGCGCATGCACCAGCTCCTGCATGTGCGGGCGCAGCACCGGGGCGGTGCGACGGTGGTAGGCGGCCAGGCCGTGCAGCACGGAAGCCGACTCCTCACGTTGCCACGAGCTCCACGGCACCACGCCGGAGCGCTTGTCGAACGGGGTGAAGCCGCGCATCGGCGGACCGGTGACGGCGCTGCCCATCTCGACCGCACCGACATCGTGGATGTCGACGGTGCCGCCGGTGGCCACGTGCTGGCGCTGCCACTCTTCGATGGTCTCGTGAGCGGCGTGGTCGATGAAGTCGACCGACAGCTCGACGGTCGCCGTGGATCCCGCGGGCACCTTTGCCAGGGCGCTGGTCAGCGTCGGCAGGGACAGGAAGGTGCACGAGCCCTCGATGGCGACGCGCCAGGTGTCCTCACCGGTCGGTTCGGAGACGATGTTGGTACGCACCACCCGCCAGACCGTCAGGGCCACGGCCAAGGCCAGTCCGATCAGCACGCCTTCGAGCAGGTTGAGGAAGACCACGCCGGTAACCGTCACCGCATAGACCGCGAGATCGCCGGTGCGCCTGGCAGTTTCGATGTGAGCACGCTTGACCAGCTGGCAGCCGATGACGATCAGCAGGCCGGCCAGGGCGGCGGTCGGGATCATCTGGGCCAGGCCGGCGAACGGCACGGCGAACGCCAGGATCCAGACACCGTGCATGATGGCCGATGCCCGGGTGCGGGCGCCGGCGGCGACGTTGGTGGAGCTGCGCACGATGACGCCGGTGACGGGCAGGCCGCCGATGGCGCCGGAGACCATGTTGGCTGTGCCCTGACCGATCATCTCGCGGTCGAAGTTGGTACGGGGGCCGTTGTGCATGCGGTCCACCGACACCGCCGAGAGCAGGCTCTCGACGCTGGCGATCAGGGCGACGGTCAGCACTCCGGCCGCGAACGCACCCCAGTTGCCCTGGGGCAGGCTGGGCAGCGACAGGGCGTCGAGCAGGGAACCGTTGATCTGGATACGGGTGACGTCGCTGAACGGCGCCAGCAGCGACAGTGCGGTGACGCCGACGATGGCCACCAGGGGCCCCGGCACCTTCTTGACAGCAGCGGGCACCCAGCGCCACGACACCAGGATGGCGATCACGAGCGCGCCGAGGACGACCCCGTGGCCGTGTGCATTGATCAGCTGACCGGGCAGTTCGGTGACGTTGGCCCAGGCGGAGCTGTTGGAGCTGCCGCCGAGCAGCACGTGGATCTGCTGAAGCGCGATGGTGATGCCGATACCGGCCAGCATGGCGTGTACGACGACAGGGGAGATGGCCAGTGCGGCGCGCGCCACCCGGCTGAGCCCGAACAGCACCTGCAGCAGGCCCGCGCATACCGTGATCGCGCAGGTGACCGCCCAGCCGAATTGTGAGATCAGGGTGGCGACCACCACGGTCAATCCGGCCGCGGGCCCGCTGACCTGGAGCGGCGATCCGCCCATGGCGCCGACGATGATGCCTCCGGCGATGGCGGCGATGATGCCGGCCAGCACCGGGGCACCGGATGCCACCGCGATACCGAGTGACAACGGCAGGGCGACCAGAAACACCACCAGGGAGGCGGGTAGGTCGTAGCGCAGAACGGCGCGGGCCCGTTCTGCGAAATCAGTGGTTTGCTGCATCGTGCGCCTCCGTCTGGAGTTGGTGACGTGCGGACCCGCCTCGTTGCAGGTCCGCACAGAGTTATTGACGCCGTTGCCGGTGGACAACTTCGAAAGGTGTTGGAGCTCAGTGCGACACAAGTCGACTTATGGCTCATTTGTGGCTCGGTTACACCCAATTACTGTGGGCGAGAGTATTTATCGCTGTGAGCAGGCGCAAGGAGGTTTGCAGCACACATAGAGAACCCAAATGTTTCATATAGATGTCATGAGGCGAATGTGCCTGGTGGACAGGGTAAATCGCTGTCGGGCCGGTTCTGGTGTCACCAACTGTTCACCGGCTCGTTTGAAACGGTATGTATTGCAACAATTCTGGCCTGGATCACCTTCGTTCATGAAGGTGACGGGCGTCATAGCCAGTTCATATGAAGGCATTCCCTTAGAACTCCATATGAACTCCGTGACAACGATCTGTGTACTCCGCACAATGGAAATATGACGACGATGTCGGTTTCTCCCCGTGCTCAACAGCCGCGTCAGGCCATCCTCGGACAGTTGCCGAAGATCCATCGGGCCGATGGGTCTGCGATTCGCGTGTTGCTGGTCGATGACGAGCCGGCGCTGACCAACTTGGTGAAGATGGCCCTGCACTACGAGGGCTGGGAGGTCGACGTGGCGCACAACGGCCACGACGCGGTCGCCAAGTTCGACGAGATCGAGCCCGATGTCGTCGTGCTCGACATCATGCTGCCCGATATCGATGGCCTGCAGATTCTTCAGCGGGTGCGTGAGGCCGACGGCTACACGCCCACGCTGTTCCTGACGGCCAGGGATTCCGTGCTGGACCGCGTGTCCGGGCTGACCGCCGGCGCCGATGACTACATGACCAAACCGTTCAGCCTCGAGGAGCTGGTGGCCCGGCTGCGCGGGTTGCTGCGCCGGTCGAGTCACACCACGCCGCCCTCGGACGAGATCCTCAAGGTCGGGGACATGGTGCTCGACGGGGCCAGCCGTGAGGTCACCCGCGGGGGCGAGCCGATCAACCTCACCGTGACCGAGTTCGAGCTGTTGCGCTACCTGATGCGCAATCCGCGCCGTGCCCTGAGCCGGGCAGAGATACTCGATCGTGTGTGGAACTACGGATTCGGTGGCAAGTCCAGCATTGTCGACCTCTACATCTCCTATCTGCGCAAAAAGGTCGACGCCGATCGCGAGCCGATGATTCATACCGTTCGGGGCGTGGGGTACATGCTGCGGCCTGCGCCGTGACGCGCTGATGCCACCGAGATCCAAGTGGTGGTGGCCACGGTCGCTGCGCAGGCAATTGGTGCTCGGCGTCAGCGCGATCGTCACCGTGGCGCTGGCCGCGGTCGGTGCGCTGTCGGTGTACAGCTTGCACACCTATGTGTCGACGATGAGCGACAACGAGGTGTCGCGGTCGTTGGCCGCCTTCAGCCACTCCTTCGACAAATGGCGCGAAGCCCAGGCCGACCACGAGCTCACCGGCGATGCCGACGGGCTCACCGCGTTCGTCGGTCAGGCTCCCGGCAATCTGATCGCGGTCCTGCACGACGGCGAGGTGGTCCAGTCGGCGGTGTTCTCCGACGGTGAGCCGCGTACCGCGCCGGTCGCGGTGACACGTGCGCTCGACCAGTACAACTGGACCGACGGGCATCCGCGCTCGGTCAAGCTCCCGGTGCTCGGCGCCTACCGGCTGGCCAGTCAGCCGGTGGGCAACGGCGATGTGCTGGTATCCGGGGTGTCGCTGGACAGCGCGAACCTGGTGATCGCCCGCAAGACGGTGACGGTCGCGGTGATGATCGTCATCGCGCTCATCGCCACCGCATTGAGCACTGTCGCGGTGGTCAGGATCGCCCTGCGTCCACTGCGCCGCGTCGCGGCCACCGCGGCCAAGGTCGCGACGTTGAGGTTGGACGGTGACGATCACCGCATCACGGCCAGGGTGCGCGACAAGGACACCGATCCGGACAACGAAGTCGGCATCGTGGGGGAGACGCTCAATCGGTTGCTGGCCAATGTCGACAGCGCGCTGGCCGAGCTGGCCGCCTCCGACCGGCGCACCCGGCAGTTCCTCACCGACGCCAGTCACGAGCTGCGCACGCCGCTGGCCGCGATCCAGGGATATGCCGAACTCACACGACAGGACAGCGCGACCCTGCCGCCGACCACCGAATACGCGCTGGCCCGCATCGAGGCCGAGGCCCGGCGGATGACGGGGCTGGTCAGCGACCTGCTGTTGCTGTCGCGGTTGAGCGAGGGCCAGGACCTGGAGACCGACGACATCGACTTGAGCGATCTGGTGGTCGACGCGGTCAACGACGTAGCGGTCGCCGCGCCCGAACATCACTGGGTGGCCGAGCTGCCCGATGATCCGTTGTGGGTGCGCGGCGATCTGGCTCGGCTGCATCAGGTGCTGAGCAATCTGTTGAACAATGCCAGGGTGCACACCCCGCCCGGGGTGACCGTCACAATCGCATTGACCGAGTCCGCTGAATTCGCGGAATTGACGGTGACCGACGACGGGCCGGGGATAGATGCCGAATTGTTGCCGAATCTTTTCGGACGATTTGTCAGGGCCGACAAATCGCGGTCGCGGGAATTGGACAGCACCGGCTTGGGGCTGGCCATCGTGGCATCGATCGTCGAGGCGCATCAGGGCACCGTGGCGGTCGCTTCAAAGCCTGGTGAAACAGTGTTTACCGTGCGGATACCACTCGCCGACGAGCCTGCTGACAATGTGCGCAGCCATGCGAACAATGTGAATTCGGCCTGAATATTCTCTGTCTTTTCTTTGGCTTTTTGCTCGCCTTTTGCCGCGCCGTCAATCGCATGCACGCATTCGTATGTGTTCAATATGAGTTGATGGACCTGGCCGAATTACCTGCATAGGCTGAAATCAATTCAGCAAGGAAGGCAGGTAGTTCAATGAGGAACACCGTCAAAAATGTCATTGCCGCCACCGCCGCGACCGGCCTGGCCGTCGGTGCGCTCGCGCTGGCCGCTCCGGCCGCCGCGGCACCCAGTGGGGCGGGGTCGGCCCAGCAGACGATCAAGCAGCTCCAGGACGAGGGCTACCGCGTCATCCAGAGCAGGGTCGGTACCGGCTCGATCGAGGACTGCCGGGTCAGTGCGGTGCGGCCGGGGCGCGATATCACCGAGCTCAAGGCCGCACCGCGCGGCAACACCGAGGAGCGGGTCCGCTACACCACGGTCTACGTGGACCTGCACTGCGGCTGACGCGATCCCGGTGCGGTGGACCGCACTATCGCCCCGGGTTAGGGTGACGGCGTGCTGAGCAGAGTGGTGATTGGCCTGGTGAGCGTCGCGGGGGCGGCAGTGATGAGCGTGCCGCCGGTGGCGGTCGCGGAGCCGGAGCCGGCGCCCGTCCTCCCCAACGTCAACGCGTACCCACCGGTGAAGACCTCCGAGTACGCGGTGATGGACAACAACTGGTACGCCTTCAGCATCCCCGAGGGCATCACCTGCGTCCTGCAGCGCAGCGGTAGTTACGGCTGCAGCGGGCCGATCCCGGCAGCGCCCAACGGCGCCAACCTGGTCAGCGGCGGGCCCGGGGTGCCCGGGTTCGCCAGCTCGCCGGCACCCGTGTTCGGCGTCGTCGAGAACCCCAAACCGCTGCCGCCGAATTCGCGGATCAGCTATCAGACGATCAGCTGCGGCACCGACGGTGTGTCGACGTCGTGCATCGACGGGCGCAACCAGTCGGGCTTCGTGATCAGCCCGGCCGGCAGCTTCGTCATCGGCGAGCAGGAGTCGGACTTCAAGCCGACCTTCCAGATCGGCTGATCCACACTCGGGGGGCCTCAGCCGATCCCCTCGAGCGTCTCCATGTCGCTGGTACCGATCTTCGCGATCACCTCCGGTGACCGGCGGCGCAGAATCCAGTACCAGGCCAGCGCGGCGGCAACAGTGGCCAGGAACAGCCACGGGATCACGTTGAGCGGGTAGGCCGGCACGGGATATACGTTGGCGTAGAACACGTATGCCATCGATCCGATGGCCAGCGCGGCGGCGGGCCAGACCAGCGGCACGCGGACCTCGATACTGCGCAGGAAAACGACGGCCGCGATCGCGGCGGCGGCGTAGGCCACCATGTAACCGTATGTTCCGTAGGTGTCGACCCAGGTCACGACGTCCATCGCGTCGACGCCGAGCAGGTAGAGCACCACGGGCACCGCGATCACCATCGGGCTGACCGAGATCAGCGCGCGGTGCGGGGTCAGGTGTGTGGGGTGCGTCCGGCCGATCGCCGACGGGACCACACCCTCTTTGCCCATCACATACAGGATGCGGCCGATGACGTTCATCGGGGCGACCACCACGGCGAAAAACGATGCGGCGATACCGAAGTTGAGGATCGGGTTGAACCAGCCCGGCATGCCCACCAGTGACGCGAGATCGTTGAGCGGCTGGGCGGATTCGCCGAGGCCGGATCCCAACGCGGCCACCTGGGTGTAGGCGGCGAAGACGTAGAGCACACCCACGCCGGCGGCGCTCCACATGATGGCGCGTGGCACCGCTCGGTAGGGGTCTTTGGCTTCCCGGGCCAGGGCGTCGGCGCTGGAGAATCCGACGAAGCCAAGGATCGCCAGCACCATGCCCACCGCGATTCCGGACGGCTTGGCGCCGCTCAGGTCGAATTGGTCGGCGTCGAACGCGTCTGCCCCGAGGTGCACGAGGGTGAAGATCAGCAACAGGATGATGATGGACACCGAAATAAGTTCCAGCACAAGGGAAACCCGTGCCGACAGTCGGATTCCGCGGATGGTGAACAAGGTGGCCAGTGCGCCGAGGGCGGCGGCCAGCACGATCTGTGCGGCCACCCCGTGGACCGGGATGCCGAGTTGGTTGAGCAGGGTGGCGGTGTAGGCCACCGAGCCGCTCAGTGAGCCCGCGGCGATACCGAAGCATCCGATGATCAGGCTGACGCCGGTCAAGTAGGCGCCGAAAGGTCCGAGTGCGGTCGCGGCGTAGCTGTACAGCGAACCCGCGCTCGAGCGGCGCTTGGCGAACTGCGAGATGCAGTAACCGACCGAGAGGATGACGACGGTGGCCAGCGCGAACGAGAGCCAGGTGCCGTTACTGGCAGTCGTGTAGATGGCGGCCGCGGTGAACGCGATGACGGCGCTGGGCGCGATGTTGGCGATCGCCTGCGCGGCGAGTTCGCCGCCGCCCATCACCCCGCGGCGCAGCCCGGCATCTCCGCTCGGTGCCCCGGCCCGGGTCTGAAGATCTTCAGTCACTTGGGATCTCGATTCTTCTCAGGCGTTCGGGACGAGCAGTTGGCGCAGTGCGTGGCCGGCGGCCAGGTCGTCGAGGGCTGCCGCGGCCTCGGCCAGTGGCCGCCGCGCGGAGATCATCGAGCCGAGGTCGAGATTGCCTGCCATCACCTCGTCGACCAGCTGGGGGATGTCTCGCTCCGGCACCGCCGAGCCGTAATTGGAGCCGAGGATCCGTTGATCGGCTTCGGCCAGCGCGAGCGGGTCGAAGGTGGCGCGTTCGCCGGCCGGCGGCAGGCCGACGATGACGGCGGCACCGCCGAGGCCCAGCGCGGCGATGGCCTGCTCGGTGGTGGCGATCTTGCCGATGGCGTCGAAGACGTAGTCGTATCCGTCGGGCAGCACCTCACGCAGGGCGGCCACGACGTCCTCGACCGCCGAGGCGTCGACGGTGTCGGTGGCCCCGAGGGTGCGGGCCAGGTCGAGTTTTTCGGCCACCACGTCGATGGCCACGATGCGTGCGGCACCGGCCAGCCGGGCGCCCTGCACACAGGCCAGACCGACGCCGCCGCATCCGATCACCGCGACGGTCGAACCGGGCTGCACCCGGGCGGTGTTGCGGACGGCGCCGACGCCCGTCGCGATGGCGCAGCCGACGATGGCGATGTCTTGCAGCGGGGCGTCCTTGCGGACCTTGACCGCGCCGCTGCGGGGAACCACGACCTGATCGGCGTAGGAGGACACCCCGAGGTAGTGGTGGATCCGGCCGCGTTCGTTGGACAGCCGGGTGGTTCCGTCGTACAGGGTGCCGCCGGTGGCCACGACCGATGCCACCAGTGCGCACTGGGCGGGCCGGCCGGCCTGACAGGCGCGGCATTCGCCGCAGCCGGGCACCCAGCTGAGCACCACATGATCGCCGGGCTCGAGGTCGTCGACGCCGGGGCCGACCGCGGTGACCACGCCGGATCCTTCGTGTCCCAGCACCACCGGCACCGGGACATCCCAGGCCCCGGTGGTGACGTGCAGGTCGGAGTGGCACACGCCGGCGGCGGCGATCTCCACCTGTACCTCGCCGGGGCCCGGGGCGGCGAGCTCGACGTGCTCGATGCTGATGGTTCCGTTGCCGTCGAGGACGGCGGCCTGAATCCGCGTCGATTCGCCGCCGGGTGCGGTTGCAGGTGCAGACACCGTGTGCCTTTCTGTGCTTTGGGGAGGCACCGCCACGTGTAGGGTTCAATGCCATAAAACGCTGAACGTGTTTTACACCACTAAACGAACGGGCGTCAACAGGAGGGGGAAGCTTCAGTGGCGGACGGCCAGCAGACCGGCACGGAAACCGGCATGGGGCGAGCCGGGGCGCGGCTGCGCGAGTTTCGCGGTCAGCGCGGATTGAGCCTGACCGAGGTGGCCGCCCGCGCCGAGGTGACCAAGGGTTTCCTGAGCCTGGCCGAGCGAGGGATGACCAATGTGTCGGTCCCGGTGCTGATGCGGATCTGCGAGGCCCTGGAGATCGGCATCGGCGACCTGTTCGAGTACCCCTCGGCTCCGGTGGTGCGCAGCGGGGCCGGGGCGCCGCTGGAGATGGGCGGGCACGGGGTCCGAGAAGAGTTGTTGACCCCGAAGTCCGAACACCATGTGCAGGTGATGCACACCGTGATGCGGCCCGGCGGTGGTTCCGGCGGGGCCTACCGGCTCGACGCCGCAACAGTTTTCGTCTACGTGCTCAAGGGCGAGCTCAGCATCACCGTCGAGGGGCAGACCACATCGCTGGACACCGGCGACAGCATGACCTTCGGCGCGACCCAGCTGCATGACTGGCACAACCCGACCGACGGGGAGGCCGAGGTGCTCTGGACCATCGCGCCGCCGGTCGGGGCCGAGGACTTCCGCGCCGCGGTGCGCGGTGACCTGGAGCCTGGATCCGCGAAAGTGACGTAATGGTCGTTGTCACCGCTGCGTGACGACCATGGCGTCACTTTCGGCGCACAGGCTGGGCGTCAGAACCCCGAGCCGTGCACCTCGTGGCCGGGCTTTTCGACCATCAGACCGTAGTAGGCGTCCTCCACCTTCGCGCCGTGGTTGATCACGCTGTCCACCTCGCGGGCGATGGGCATGTTCAGCCCGTACTTGTCGGCGAATTCCATGATGACGCTGGCGGCCTTGACGCCCTCGGCCACCTGATTCATCGACGTGATGATCTCGTCGACCGTCTTGCCCAAGCCCAGTTGCTCGCCGACATGGCGGTTGCGGCTGCGCTGGCTGGTGCAGGTGACGATGAGGTCTCCCATGCCGGCCAGGCCGGCGAAGGTGTCGCGGTGCCCGCCCATCGCCTCGCCGAGTTTGGACATCTCCCGCACCGCCCGGGCCATCACCATCGCGCGGGTGTTCTCGCCGATACCCAGTGAATAACCCATGCCGACGGCGATTGCGTAGACGTTCTTGAGCGCCCCGGCCATCTCGACACCGATCACGTCGTCGGTGGTGTAGGTGCGAAAGCGCTTGGTGCGGAACAACTGTGCCAGGTTGGCGGCCAGATGCTGATCGGGCATGGCCAGCACGGCGGCGGCGGCATAGCCTTCGGCGACCTCGCGGGCGATGTTCGGCCCGGCCAGGATGCCTGCCGGATGCCCGGGCAGGACCTCGTCGACGATCTCGCTCATCCGCCGGTTGGTGCCCTGCTCGAGGCCCTTGACCAGTGAGACCACCGGGACCCACGGCCGCAGCTCGCGGGCCAGTTCGGTCAACACCCCGCGGAAGCCGTGCGAAGGCACGCCCATCACGATCACATCGGCGCAATTGGCCGCTTCACTGAAATCGTTTGTGGCCTTGAGACTTTCGGGAAGTGCGACTTCGTTTCCCAGGTAGCGCGAGTTGCGGTGGTTGGCGTTGATGTCCTTGGCGGTCTCCTCCGAGCGCACCCACTGCAGGGTGGGGCCGCGCCGAGCGCAGATGGAGGCGACGGTGGTGCCCCAGGATCCTCCGCCGAGGACGACGACGTTGGGTTCGCGTTGCGCTGGTGCCATGGCGATCAGAGTATTGCCGCGATGCCGTTGCTGAGCCGAAGTTGCCGAACTGGGTCGGCCTGTGCGCATATGAGATGCTCCGAAACCCCGACTGACATCGCCTGTAGTCAGTAGACTTCGGCGCAACGGCGCGCGAAGGGCCTGCCGGCAAAAATTCGGCCACCATTTCACCTATATCGACACGATCGGCAAAGTTAATGCCCATGCCGGGCACTGATTCCGTCGTGAGTTCATCCGTGTGGCGCGAATCCCTGACCCGCCGGCGCGCTGCCCTTACGTCAGCGTCAATGCGAGGGATCCTCGCCGCGGCCTGAATGCCCTGCATTTACACGTGTTACGAGAAGTGCAACGTCTTCACCGGCGCGGTGGGAGTGGCCCCGGCGGTGCGCCTGGGGCGACGACGGATTTGCCGGAAATTGATGAGCCAACCTCGCTAAGTGAATGATTATTCGGCAAAACATTGACGGGGGATCAGCTCCGACGCTACCGTGCCAACCACTGCGAGTTATCCGGCCGAAGGTGGCCGTACCTCGGCTTCGGGAGGGATTGATCTTGTTTGGTCTGCTGCTTAATGAGAGAGGATGACGGCGCCGCCTGAGAGCGTGTCAGATGGGGTCGAGCCGGAGCGGGGAATCGACGCCATCGAGAACTGGGCCACCGGCTATGCCAGGCGTCATCCGCTGGCGTCGCTCACCACGGTGGGGGACCAGTTCGTGCTCGGAGTCCGGACCGTCCAGATCCTCTTCCTCGACCTTGTCACGGGCCGCTTCCAATGGCAGGAGTTCGTCCGCCAGGGTGCCTTCATGGCTGGTACGGCCGTGCTTCCCACCGTATTGGTGGCGCTGCCGATCGGCGTCACCCTCTCGATTCAGTTCGCCCTGCTGGCCGGACAGGTCGGCGCGACGTCACTGGCCGGTGCGGCGAGTGGGCTGGCCGTAATCCGGCAGGCCGCGTCGTTGGTCGCGGCCGTTCTCATGGCCGCAGCGGTCGGGTCCGCGATCACCGCAGACCTGGGATCGCGGACCATGCGCGAGGAAACCGATGCCATGGAGGTCATGGGCGTCTCGGTGATTCAGCGGCTGGTCGTACCGCGCTTCGTCGCCGCGATCATGATCGGCGTCGCGCTCACCGGGGTGGTGTGCTTCGTCGGCTTCCTGGCCAGCTTCCTGTTCAACGTCTACTTCCAGAACGGCGCCCCCGGCAGCTTCGTGGCAACCTTCGCCTCGTTCGCTACCACCGGCGACATGGTGGTGGCTCTGTTGAAGGCGGTGATCTTCGGCGCCATCGTGGCCGTGGTGTCGTGCCAGAAGGGGTTGTCCACGAAGGGCGGTCCGACCGGGGTGGCGAACTCCGTGAACGCGGCGGTGGTGGAATCGATCCTGTTGCTGATGGTCGTCAACGTCGCGATCAGCCAGCTCTACATCATGTTGTTCCCCCGGGTCGGGCTGTGACATGACGGCCTCGACTTTCGTCCCATCGCCGCTCCGACCGTTCGTGCGGCTGTACAAGCGGGCTTCTGTGCCCGTGATGCGACTGGGACACATGATGGTGTTCTTCGTCAGGGCCCTGACAGCGGTACCGATCGTGCTGCGCCATTACCGCAGCGAGTTCGTTCGGCTGCTCTCCGACATCGCCTGGGGCAACGGCTCACTCGTGGTCGGCGGCGGCACCATCGGGGTCGCGGTGGTGCTGGGCATCACCATGGGAGCCCTCGTCGGCATCGAGGGCTACAACTTTCTGGACCTGCTCGGGCTCGGTCCGGCCACCGGCATCATCTCGTCGTTGGTGAACACCCGTGAGCTGGCGCCGATCGCCGCTTCGTTGGCCTTCGCAACGCAGGCCGGCTGCCGGTTCACCGCGCAGCTGGGGTCGATGCGGATCGCCGAGGAGATCGACGCACTCGATTCCATCGCGATCCGTCCGATTCCGTATCTGGTCACCACGCGGCTGATGGCCGCGGTGATCGCGGTGATCCCGCTCTACGCGCTGTGCCTGGCGGTGAGTTATCTGACCACCCAGGTGGTGGTCTTCGTGATCAGCGGCGGCTCGACCGGCTCCTACCTGCATTACTTCAGCCTCATGCTGTCCGGGCAGGACATCCTCTACTCGGTGCTCAAGGCGGTCATCTTCGTCTGGATCGCATCGACCGTGCAGTGCTATTACGGCTTCTACGCATCGGGCGGGCCGGTGGGCGTGGGTGTGGCGGCAGGCCATGCCATGCGGGCCAGCATCACCGTGGTGGTCATCGTCAACATGCTGCTCACCATGGCGCTGTGGACGGTCGATTCAGGAGCGAGGTTCGGCGGCTAGATGGGTAACTCGCTGGAGATGGACGGGCGTGGCCCGACCGACCGTCAATTGCTCGGCTGTGGTGCCGCGGTACTCGTTGTGGGAGCGTTGATTTCGACACTCTTGCTGGTGAAGGCGACCGGGCGGCTCGACGCGCGCGTCCCGGTGGTGGCCGCGCTGGTGAACGTCGGCGACGGACTTCCCCAGCGGTCCGACGTGAAGTATCACGGCGTGCTCGTCGGGATGGTCGACGAAGTCGTCCCGGCCGCCAACGGCGACCCCAACTTCGTGCACATCGACCTCAAACCCGAATACGCGGCGTCCATCCCCAACACAGTGACCGCACGCGTGGTGCCCAGCAACGTCTTCGCGGTGTCGTCGGTGCAACTCGTCGACTCCGGCGGGCCGGGCGCACCCATCGCCGCCGGCGCCCAGATCCCAGAGGACACCGAACTTCCCACCGTGCTGTTCCAGACCACGATCAGCAAGCTGCGCGACGTACTGGCCGCAACCGGTCGCGGTCGTGAGGACAAGACGGTGGGCATCCTGGCCGCGGTGAACGCCGCGACCGAGAATCGGCGCAACGAATTGCTCACCAGCGGTGCGCAATTGAATCGACTGATCGATCAGCTCGATGCGGTGGTGGCCACCGAACCGGACCAGACCACGGTCTCGGCCCTGATCGAGGCCACTGCGGGGCTGCAGCAGACCGCGCCCGATCTGCTCGACGCTCTGCACAAGGCGGTGCAGCCGATGCAGACCCTCGTCGAGCAACGCTCACAGCTCAACACCATGATCAACGGCGGCATCAACACCGTGGGTACCACGCACACGGCGCTCGACAACCACACCGATCAACTGGTCAAGACCACTGCCAACCTGACGCCGGTGTTGGGTGTGCTGGCCGACACCTCCGACAACTGGGTGCCGGCCTTCGTGAAGCTCAATCAGTTGTCGGGCAAGTTCTTCGAGCACGTCTGGATACCTGAGCACGACTTCGGCAACATGCGGGTGAACCTGTCGTTGACGCCGAGCTACGCCTACACCCGCGCCGACTGCCCGCAGTACTCCGGCCTCAAGGGACCGAGCTGTTTCACCGCCCCGCTGGTTCCGACCCGACCCTCACTGCCGGATGTGCTGCTGCCACAGAACTATCAGCCGCCGGCAGATCTGGCGCCGCCACCGGGAACGACGCTGGGAGCCAACGGCAACCTGATCGCCGACGGGCCGCCGCTGGTCAATCCGAACCCGAACCTGGCTGACCCGAATCCCCCACTTCCGCCGTGGATGCCACCGTCCGGCCCGGTGCCGGGAACGGCGAATCCCGCGCTGATGCCGACGCCGCCTCCGCCCGTGCCGCTCTCACCGGTCGCTCCGGTGGCGCCGCGGCCTGCCGGCGCCCCTCCGGCGGCGTCGGTCCCCGGGTCGGCTCCCGCGCCGGGCGCCGCCCCGGCACCGGATGGCCCGCTGCTGCCCGCCGAAGCCGCACCCGCTGCCGCGCAACCTGTTCCAGGAGAGGGAGGCCGATGAAGTACCGCGGTGCAATGATCGGCCTTTCGCTGTTCATGGTGGTCGCGCTGGGGCTGACCTGGCTGGTCTACGTCACGCTGCGCCGTGACGTGGCCGGCAAGACCGTGCCGTACGCCGCCTTGTTCTCCGACGTGTTCGGCTTGCGTGAGGGCGACGATGTCCGGATGGCCGGGGTCCGGGTCGGGCGCGTCGAGAAGATCGAGCTGCAGGGTGCGCTGGCCAAGGTGTCGTTCGTGGTGCAGGACAACCAGCCCATGTACGGCCGGACTTCCGCCTCGGTGACCTACCAGAACATCGTCGGGCAGCGGTATCTCGGGCTGTCGCTGGGCAAGATCGGTGACCCGGGCCGACTTCCGGCCGGCAGCGTCATCCCGGTCGAGCAGACCGATCCGTCGTTCGATGTCGGCACCCTGCTCAACGGCTACGAACCACTGTTCAGCGTGCTCAATCCCCGTGATGCCGACAACCTCACCAAAGGTGTGATCGCCTCGCTGCAGGGCGACGACGCCTCGATCGTCGCGCTCGTCGACCAGACCGCGCAGCTGACCGATTCCTTCGCAGGCCGGGATCAGGAACTCGGTGAGGTGATCAACAATCTGAACGCGGTGGCCAAGAATCTGGCCCAGCACAATGACAGTCTCGACCAGGTGATCACCCAAACCCGGGGCATGGTCTCCACATTCGATGCCCGGCGGCCCGAGATGGTGGACTCACTGGGCTCGATCTCCAAGGTGGTTCAACAGCTGTCGACCATCAGCGATGAGGTGTACCCGCCGCTGAACGAGCTCGTGACGCGCGAGCCCGGCTTCGTCTCGCACATGGTGGGCATCGAACCGCAGCTGGCGTTCACCGGCGCCAACCTGCCTTTGCTGCTCAAGGGCTTCGCGCGGATGACCAACGAGGGCGCCTACGCCACCACGTATGCGTGCGACCTGAATGCGACGGGGTTCTTCCCCGGCCTCAACGACGTCGCGCCGATCATCGTCGACGCGGCCACCCCGGGGAACAAGGCGCAGTACACCCCCAAGTGCAGGAATATGGCCAATGGTTGAGCAAGCGAAGGAATCCGGCGCACCGATGGCGCCGAAGAAGCCGAAGAGGCGTCGGCGTCCGCTGGAGAGCTACAACCGGACCTGGCTCGGGATCATGGCGATCGCCGTGGTGAGCGTGCTCATCGGGGCGATGCTGATCGTCAGGGTGGCCGATGTCGGCTACCGGCAGTACACGGCGCTGTTCCAGCAGGCCGCCGCGCTCAAGGCGGGTAACCCGATCACGGTTGCCGGTATGCCCGTCGGCGAGGTCAAGAGCATGAAGCTGGCCGGTGACCATGTCGAGGCCAAACTCAAGGTACGCAACGATGTTCCGCTCGGAAAGGACTCCCGGGCCATCATCAAGATCACCACGATCTTGGGATCGCGCTACCTGGCCCTGCAGCCCGCGGGCTCGGGTTCCTTGCCGGACAACACCTTTGCACTCACCAACACCGAGGTGCCCTACGACCTGCAGGAGGCGCTCGGTGACGTCACCACCACGTTCGAGCAGGTCGACTCCGACAAGTTCGCCCAGACGCTGAGCATCCTCGGCAAGCAGTTGGAGGGCCTGCCTGCAGTGGTACCGAGGGCCCTGCAGAACACCCACACATTGGCGACCATCATCGCCGACCGGCGCGACCAGCTGGGCACCCTGCTCGAAACCACCGATGTGGTCGGCAACACGCTGCGTCGCCAGCAGGCCACGATCGGCAACCTGGTCAACCAGGGCAACGACCTGGTCGGTGAATTCATCATGCGCCGGGCGTCATTTCAGGCCATGCTGGCGGCTCTGACCAATCTGGTCCAGACCCTCACCGGCATCGTGGTCGACGACCGGCCTCAGCTCGAACAGCTGCTCGTCAACCTCCGCGACCTGTCCAACATGCTGGGCCAGCATGACGATCTGCTCCGCAGCACGCTGCAGTCGGGTCCGGTGGCCCTGCGGGGGCTCGCCAACGCCACCGGCAACGGCAACGCAGGGGAGATGCACGTCGGCAATGGGCTGCTGATCGATTCGTGGATGTGTGCGATCAGCGGCCGAGCCAAGCAGTTCAGCATGATCCAGTACTACAAGGACTGCCAATGAGCATCATCCGTAGCAAGCTGCTGGCCCTGTGCGTCGCCGGTGCGGTACTGGTCGCCGCGGTGGCCGGGGCCGGCTGGTGGTTTCTGAAGGACCGGACCAACTCCATCACGGTGACAGCCCAATTCGACAATGCGGCAGGGCTTTACGAGGGCAACACGGTCGCCGTCCTGGGTATGCAGGTGGGCAGCGTCACCAAGATCACGCCAAGGGGCAACTACGTCGAGGTTGAGTTCACGGTGGACAAGGATGTCTCGGTGCCCGCCGACGCGCAGGCGGTCACCATCTCCAACTCGATCCTCACCGACCGCCAGATCGAGCTCACGCCGGCGTATCGCGGTGGTCCGACGCTGCAGAATCACGACACCATCGGGCTGAACCGCACCAAGACCCCGGTCGAGTTCGCCCGGGTGCTCGACGTTTTGGACAAGTTGTCCTCTTCGTTGAAGGGCGACGGCAAGGGCAACGGACCGCTCGCCGACGTGGTGAACGCCAGTGCGGCGATCGCCGACGGCAACGGTCAGCAGATGAAGGACGCCCTCGGCGAATTGTCGGACGCGTTGCGGCTCAGTTCCGATCGCGGAGCCCTCACCCGCGATCAGCTGACCACGATCGTGCGCAACCTGAGCTCACTGTTCGAGGCCGCGTCGCGCAACGACGCCACGCTGCGGGAGTTCGGTTCGGCAGTGCGTCAGCTCAGCCAGATCCTGGCCGACGAGAACTTCGGCAGCGGAACCACCGGCAAGAAGATCAACCAGGTGATCACCCAAGTCGGCGAGGTGTTGCAGACGCATCGCGAAGAGGTGAAACAGATTGTCCTCAACGGCAATACGGCGCTGACCACGACGGTGGACCAACGGCGGGAGCTGGCCGAGTTTCTCGATCTGGCCCCGATGACGCTGGACAACATCTACAACATCATCGACCAGAAGAACGGCGCGGCGCGGGCCCATGTCCTGGTGGACAAGGTGCTGTTCGATTCCCAGACCGTCAAAGAGGTGTGCAACATGATGGGGCTTCGGCAGTTGGGGTGCAGCACCGGCACGGTGCAGGACTTCGGTCCCGACTTCGGGCTCTCCTACATGCTCGACGGCATGGCGCAGATGGGACAGCGATGACCGGGTCGCCGATGAACAAGCAACTGCGGAAATGCGTGCTGCCCCTGGTGATGACGGCATGCCTGACCATTTCTGGGTGTGCCTCCGAAGGCCTGGCCAGCCTGCCGTTGCCGGCTCCCGGGGTCGGCTCGGGAGGCTACAAACTGACCGCGGTGTTCTCCAACGCGTTGAACCTGCCTGCCAACGCCAAGGTGAAGTTGGCGGGCGCTGACGTGGGTGAACTGGATTCGATGGTGGCCAGTAACTACACCGCCGTGACCACCCTGCGCATCATGGACGGTGTCCGGTTGCCTCGCGGCACCACCGCCGAATTGCGTTCGGCCACACCGCTCGGCGATGTGTTCGTCTCGGTCAGGCCGCCGAGCCCGGTCGACCCGAATGCCCCGCTGCTCAAGGACGGCGACACCATCGGGCTGGATTCGACGCGCGCCGCCGCGACCGTGGAATCGCTTCTGGGCTCAGCGGCGATCCTCGTGAACGGTGGCGCGGTGCGCAACTTCACCAACATCATCAACGGTTTGGGCAAGGCCACCGGTGACCAGGGTCAGGCTTTCGGCAATCTGATCGCCAAGACCAACCACACGCTGGGCACCCTGAACGCGCGCTCCGACCAGCTTTCGACGGCGATGACCGAGACATCGCGGCTGTTGCAGCAGATCGAAGACAAGAACCAGACCGTCAGCGAGTTGATGGACGCGGCCGGGCCGGCCACCGACACCCTGGCCGAGCACACCACCCAGATCGCGGATCTGATCACCCAGATCGGCGACACCTCCGCACAGTTGCGCAAGTTCCCGTCGGTCGCGGGCACCGACTCCAGCGGACGTAGCGTGATCGCCGATGCCAACAGGGTGGCGGGAGCCTGGAACGACGTGGCGCTGGCTCCGGATGCCTCGCTCTACGCGCTCAACCGGCTGATGCCGCCATTGGTGAAAGCGACTTCCGGCAGCGGTCTTTCGGTGCGCGCCAGCATCGACCGGCTGATTCTCGGATCGATCCCCGATATCGGGTTCGCCGGTGACCCGGGCTTGCATGGCCCCAAGCGCTACAACTGGCACCAACTGGTCGGCTCGTTGCAATACACGTTGTTGCGGTTGCAGGAGCGGGTTGTCGGCCGCGGCCCGTCGGTGCCGCAGATGCCGGTGATCCCCAGTCCGACCGAGCCCGGTGAGATCATTCCGGCTCCCGAGGCTCCTCCGGAGCCCCCGCCGGCCGGTCCCGCCGAGGTACCGCCACCGGCCGGTGCCGCCGAGGTGCCGCCACCGGCAGCACCGGCGGAGGTGCCGCGATGATCAACGCACTCGCAGACTTCGTCGTCGGCGTGATCCGGGCCGGTTACCGGCGCCGGGCCTGGCTTTCGGCCGGCGCGCTGGTGATGACCCTGGTGGTGGCCGGCGCCTACTTGATGATTGGGGCACTGCGGGTCACGCCGTTCGATTCCAGCTACCGGATCACCATCGAACTGCCGGAATCGGCAGGCCTGCTGCCGAATCAGGACGTCACGTTGCGCGGCGTGCGGGTGGGTCGAGTGGAGCGGCTCGACATCACATCCACCGGCGTCCGCGCTGTCGTCAACGTGAATTCGGCGGTCTCCATCCCGAAGTCGAGCGATGTGCGGGTGTCTGGGCTGTCCCCGGCAGGCGAGCAGTACATCGATTTCGCCGCGAACTCGGCCGAGGGGCCGTTTCTCACCGACGGCAGCGTGATCGGCCTGGGCAAGGCGACGGTGCCGGTCAGCCTGGCCCAATTGCTCGCCGATGCCGACGGTGCGCTGGCCCAGGTCGACGTCGACAAGCTCGAGGTGATCCGCAGGGAACTGAGCATGTCGCAGGCGGGTCCGCGCAAGCTGGCCGACGTCATCGACGGCGGTACATTCCTGCTGTCGACACTGGATTCGGTGCTGCCCGAGACGGTGAGCGTGCTGCGCAACAGCCGCGTGGTGTTCAACCTGCTGTCGGAGAAGAACGCCGGTGTCGCCGTGGCGTCGGACAATCTGAGCTCGACCTTCGACGGCGTGAACCAGATGCGTGAGGGGTTCCGTCGCCTCACGAATCAGACGCCGGGAGCGCTGAACTCGGTCGACAACCTGTTCGCCGACAACTCTGACACCATGGTGCAGCTGCTCGGAAGTCTGGCCAGCACTTCGCAATTGCTCTATCTGCGGGTGCCGGCACTGAATGCGCTGTTCCCGAACTACCGCACCTCGGTGCTCGACGCGCTGGGCAGTGTCATGCACGACAACGGGTTGTGGGCAACCGCGGACATCTACCCGCGCTACACCTGCGACTACGGGACACCGCGCCGGCCACCGGCAGCCGCCGACTATCCCGAGCCCTACATGTACACCTATTGTCGGGACGACCACCCGGGCGTCCTGGTCCGTGGCGCCAAGAACGCGCCGCGGCCGGCAGGTGACGATACCGCGGGCCCGCCGCCCGGGGCCGATCTCGGGCGCACCACCGACCCGACACCCCGGGGGCGCTACACGATTCCCACGCCCTACGGCGGTCCGACCCTGCCGATCGAACCGCCCCGCTGACCCACCCAACCTCACCCGAAGGAGATGACGGTGACTGTGACGACCGAGAAGAAGACCGACGACGTGACCGCGACCGTCGATGACGCGATCGGTATCGAAGAGACGGCCGACGAGGTCGCCGAGCCCGACGCCGACGACGCAGTCGCGTCAAAGTCCGAAGCGCCCGACGCCAACGATGAGGCGAACGACGCCGAGGCCGAATCCGAGTCCGACGTCAAAGAGCCGGCCGCTGATCCCGAAGCGGAGACCGAGAAGCCGGGCTGGCGGCGCCGCGTGCTCGTCGGCGCCGTGATCGCGGTATTCCTTGCCGCTCTGGGCGCTTCGGGCTTCCTTGGGTGGCAGACGTGGCAGGCGAAGCAGGTGGCGCAGGCCGGAAAGCAGGCCCAGGACACCGCCGTGGCCTACGCCCAGATCTTGACGAGCATCGATTCCGCCAAGGTCGACGAGAACTTCAATCAGGTGCTGGCCGGTGCCACCGGCGAGTTCAAGGACATGTACTCGCAGTCCAGCATGCAGCTGCGCCAGCTGCTCATCGACAACAAGGCCTCGGCGCACGGCGTGGTGGTGGAGTCCGCCGTGCAGTCGGCGAGCAAGGACAAGGTCGTGGTGTTGTTGTTCGTCGACCAGTCGGTGTCCAACACCACCGTTCCCGATCCGCGGATCGACCGCAGCCGCATCAAGATGACGATGGAGAAGGTCGACGGGCAATGGCGCGCAAGCAAAGTGGAACTGGCCTGAGCCCGGCCATGACGCGCATCGGCAAGCTGATCGGCGCGGCCGCCCTGGCGGCTGGTTCTGTGGCGGCGGCCATCACGACTGCTTCGCCCGCCGCGGCGTCGGCGGCATCGTTCTGTGACGAACTGGGCGCCCAATGGGATGGACACTCCTGCCATACGTCGGTGACCTCGGACCGAAAGGCGGTTCGTGACATCAAGATGGCGCTGCCCGGCGATCTGGTGGAAAACCCCGTCATCCGGCAGTACCTGACCAATCTGATGAACAACTGGCGCAACGCCGCGCAGAAGATGGCCGCCGACAGCTTCGGGGAGGAGCAGTTCGAGATTTTTCAGCATGGCGACGCGATGACGGCCGTCTTCCATGAGATGTACTCAGGGACGGTCGGTACCGACGCCCTGTCACACCCGAACGCGCCTATCGTCAGCGACGCCTACCGCACCTTCACGTTCGCCGGTGGGCGGCAGTTGCAGCTGGCCGACCTGTTCAAACCGGGTGTCGATCACCGGACCGAGATCCCGCGTCTGGGTGAGCCGTTCATCGTCGCCGCGCTCGATGCCGCGCCGCCGCCACACCAGCCTGGCACCTATCCGTTCACCCCGGACCGCTGGACCCCGGACAACGTGTACTCGGGCGGGTACAAGGCCTGGGCGCTGACTCCGGATGAGCTGATCCTCTACATGCCGGACTACCCGGTAGGTCGCGACAGCCCGATCGATTTCACCCCGGCCAGAATGCAGTGGGCGATGGACGGCGGCACTGTGCAGGCGCGCATTCCGCTCTCGGCGCTGGCCCCTGTGCTGCAGCCGCAGTTCGGCGGTGCCTGAGCCCGGCAGCGATCCTTTCGATTCTTCACGAGGCTAAAGGGTTACCGGGCTGCCGTTTGTTGCCACCATGAGCCGCACCGATCAGTGCGACTTCATGGGGGACAACGGCCATGCGCCTATTCAGTTCAGTGCTCGCGATGCTCAGTGCACTCGTGCTGGTACTGACCGCGTGTGGTTCTTCGGAGAACGCGGCGCATACGGAAGACGGCAAGACCGTGGTGCGCTACCAGGGCTGGGCCGGCGAGGTCCGATTCCAGGAACTGGCCGAGGACCTCGGCTACTACCAGAAGATCAAGCTGGACTGGGTGGGCAACACCACCAGCGGGCCGCAGGACATCCAGTCGGTGGCCACCGGCGATATCGAGGTGGGCGAGGCGTTCAACGGCGCCGTGGTCAAGCTCAACGCCGCCGGTGCGCCGATCACGTCCGTGCTCAGTTCCTACGGTGCCGATGAGGGCGAGTACACCGGCTACTTCGTGCTGGACAACAGCCCCGTCCACTCGGCTCGCGACCTGATCGGCAAGAAGGTCGGGATGAACACCCTTGGCGCCCACCACGAATTCCTGACCCGGGAATGGCTGGCCAAGGAGGGACTGACCAACGACGAGATCAAGACGGTGACGCTGACCGTGGTGCCGCCGGTCAACACCGAGCAGGCGTTGCGCGAGCACCAGATCGACGTCGCGGCACTCAACGGGATCTGGCGGGAGACCGCGGAGCAACGCGGCGGGATCCGTCCGCTGTTCACCGACAAATCGCTGTTCGGTGCGTTCAGCTACGGCACCTTTGTGGTACGTGATGATTTCCTGGCCAAGAACCGGGATGCGGTGGCCGATTTCGTCCAGGGAACCGCGCGGGCCATCCGCTGGACTCAGGTGACCCCGCGCGACGAGGTGGTGGCCAAGTTCCGCGAGATCATCAACAAGCGCAAACGCAACGAGGACACCCAGTCCATCGAATACTGGCGCAGCTCAGGCATTCCGGTGGCAGGCGCGGTGATCGCCGAACGAGAACTGCAGACCTGGATCGACTGGCTGGTGCGCAACGGCGAGCTCAAGGAAGGGCAGCTGAAGGCGAAGGACCTCTACACCAACGACCTCAACCCGTATGCCAACGGGACCTATCCCGACGGCAGTGGGCCTGACGGGAAGGCGCTGGCGAACAAGTGAGCACCCAAGCCGAGAACGCCGAACCCAAGCTGCGCCTGCGCAGTGTGACCAAGCAGTTCCCGATCCGCGGCGAGAAGACCAGTTTCACGGCGATCCAGGACATCAGCATCGATGTGGCGGCGGGGGAATTCCTGGTGCTGGTCGGGCCGAGCGGTTGCGGCAAGTCGACCTTGCTGGATCTGCTCGGCGGGCTGACCCAGCCGACGTCGGGGGAGATCCTGCTCGACGGCGCACCGATCACCGTTCCGGGCCTGGATCGTGGCATCGTCTTCCAGCAGTACGCGTTGTTGCCGTGGCGCACGGCCCGCAAGAACATCGAATTCGGCCTGGAGGCAAAGGGGTTGCCGACGGCCGAGCGGCGCCGGCGCGCTGAGGAGTACCTGGAGCTGGTCGGCCTGCAGAGCTTCGCCGACCGCTACCCCCACGAACTGTCGGGCGGTATGAAGCAACGCGTCGCGATCGCCCGCAGCCTGGCGTTCGACCCCGAAGTGCTGCTGATGGACGAGCCGTTCGCCGCTCTGGATGCCCAGACCCGTGAATCCCTGCAGGATGAACTGCTCAGGATCTGGCAGGCGACGGGCAAGACCATCCTGTTCATCACCCACGGCATCGACGAGGCGCTGTATCTCGGTCAGCGCGTCGCGGTGCTGACGTCACGGCCCGGCCGGGTCAAGAAGATCGTCGATGTGGACATCGACCGCAGCGGTGAGGACATTCGCTCCAGCGAGGGGTTCCGTGCCCAGCGGCACCGCATTTGGTCGCTTCTGCACCACGAGGTGGAACGCGCCCGGTCCGAGGAGGTTCAGCATGTCTAGCGCTGTGGCGGTGGCGCCGGTCGAGACGCGCCTCGACATTCCGGCCGAGGCGCCGACCGTGGAGCTCGAGCATCGCGGTAGACGTGCGCGGGCCCTCGCGTGGCGTCTGCTGCGCCCGACGGTGATCATCGCCGCGTTCCTGTCGCTGTGGGAGGTGGCCCCGCGGATCGGGCTGGTGGACAAGGTCTTTCTGCCGCCGTTCTCCGAGGTGGTCAGCGCGTGGTTCACCCTGCTGGGCAACGGGCAACTGTGGGAGCATGTTTCGGCAAGCCTGTCACGTGCCCTGGCCGGTTTGGCCATCGCCATCGCCGTCAGCATTCCGCTGGGGGTGGCGATCGCCTGGTACCGGCCGGTCGCGGAATTCCTCAACCCGATCCTGGAGCTGTTCCGCAACACCGCCGCTCTCGCCCTGCTGCCGGTGTTCATCCTGATCCTGGGCATCGGGGAGACCTCCAAGGTCGCCCTCGTGATCTACGCCGCGTCGTTCCCCATCCTGCTCAACACCATCTCCGGGGTGCGCACGGTGGACCCGCTGCTGATCAAATCTGCGCGCTCCCTCGGTCTTTCGCCGCTGCGGCTGTTTCAGAAGGTGATCCTGCCCGCGGCGGTGCCCACGATTTTCACCGGATTGCGCATGGCGGCCGCGTCGTCGATCCTGGTCCTCATCGCCGCCGAGATGGTCGGCGCCAAGGCCGGTTTGGGATACCTGATCACCGCCTCCCAGCTCAACTTCCAGATCCCCAACATGTACGCCGGCATCGCCACCATCGCCCTGGTGGGCGTCATCTTCAACGGTGTCGTGGTGGCGATCGAGGGTCGGTTGTCGAGCTGGCGCGCCACCACTTAGGAAAGGGAACCATTGCCACGCCAACTGCATCTGAACGCATTTCTGATGGGGGTCGGCCACCACGAGGCAGCGTGGCGGCACGGGCGCACCGACGTGCGAAACCTCACCGACGTCAAGCACTTCCAGCGTCTGGCCCAGTTGGCCGAGCGCGGCAAGCTCGATTCGGTGTTCTTCGCCGACGGGCTGGCGGTGGGGCCGCGGGTGAAACACAACACGCAGGCGATCTTCGAGCCGATCACGCTGCTGACCGCGATGGCGTTGGTCACCGAGCATGTCGGCCTGATCGCCACCGCGACCACCGGTTACATCGAGCCCTACACGATGGCGCGCAGCTTCGCCTCGCTGGATCACATCAGCGGCGGCCGCGCCGGGTGGAACATCGTCACCTCGGCCGGTGAGGACGAGGCGGCCAACTTCGGCGTCGAGGGCATCCCCGACCATGCCGGCCGCTATCGGCGGGCCGCTGAATTCGTCGATGTGGCAACGGCATTGTGGGACAGCTGGGAAGACGATGCGCTCGTCCTCGACGAGCCCACCGGCATCTTCGCCGATCCGGACCGGGTGCACCGCATCGACCACCACGGCGAGCACTTCACGGTGCGCGGCCCGTTGAACACACCGCGTTCGGTGCAGGGGCGTCCGCTGCTGGTGCAGGCCGGGTCCTCGGAGTCCGGTAGGGATTTCGCCGCGCGGTATGCCGAGGCGATCTTCACCGCGCAGCGTTCGGTGTCCGACGGCAAGGCGTTCTATCGCGACGTGAAAGCACGCGCGGTGAAGTTCGGCCGCAGCGCCGACGAGGTGAAGATCCTGCCCGGCATCGTGCCGTTCATCGGCCCCACCGAGGAAGCCGCGCACGAACTGGAGCAGCAGTTCACCGACCTGATCTCACCGGAGTACTCGCTGCGGCAACTGTCGCAGATGCTCGGCGTGGATCTGACCGCCCACCCGCTCGACGCGCCGTTGCCCACCCTGCCGCCCATCGAGCAGATCAACGGCAACAAGAGTCGCTATCAACTGGTCAAGGATCTGGCCGGCAGCGAATCGCTGACCGTGCGGCAGCTGATCGCCAAACTCGGTGGCGGGCGCGGGCACCGGACCTTCGCCGGCACGGCCGAGCAGGTGGCTGACAACTTGGAGCTGTGGTTCACCGAGGGTGCGGCCGACGGTTTCAACATCATGCCGCCGTATCTGCCGGGCGGTCTCGAGGACTTCGTCGAGCAGGTGGTGCCGCTGTTGCAGCGGCGCGGGCTGTTCCGCACCGACTACACCGCGACGACGCTGCGAGGGCACTACGGGCTGGCGCACCGGCCCAGCCGGTTCACCGCAGCGGCAGCCGCTAGCTGAGCGGTCGACTAGCACCGAATCGAGTCTGCGGTGAGGGCGCGAAATGTCGAGAAGACACCGCCCTCATCGCAGACTCAAGGCTGCGTCAGCGGTAGTTGACGAACTGCAGCGCCACGTCCAGGTCGGCGCCCCGCAGCAGTGCCTGGACGGCCTGCAGGTCGTCGCGCTTCTTCGAGCTGACCCGGATCTCGTCACCCTGGATCTGCGCCTTGACGCCCTTGGGTCCTTCGTCGCGGATGAGCTTGGTGATCTTCTTGGCCTGCTCGCTGCTGATGCCCTGCTTGATGTCGCCGGACACCTTGTAGGTCTTGCCGCTGGCCTGAGGTTCGCCGACGTCGAAGGCCTTCATCGAGATGTCGCGGCGGACCAATTTCTCCTTGAACACGTCGATCGCGGCCTTGACGCGCTCCTCGGTGCTGGAGGTGAGTTCGATCACCTCTTCGCCCTTCCAGGCGATGCTCGTGTCGGTGCCACGGAAGTCGAACCGAGTGGACAGTTCCTTGGCGGCCTGGTTGAGCGCGTTATCGACCTCCTGGCGGTCGACCTTGCTGACGACGTCGAAGCTGGAATCCGCCATTGGACGCCCCTCCTCTTCCCTCGGTAAATGCTGCCGGTTTGTAACTTGGGTACATCCTCGTTGTACCCTGCTAGTCGCACCAAACCGGAAACGGGGCGGCGCACCACCAAGGCAGATTGCCCGAGCGGCCAATGGGAGCGGACTGTAAATCCGTCGGCTTACGCCTACGCAGGTTCGAATCCTGCATCTGCCACCCAAGTCAGGCCCCCTTTCGAGGGGGCCTGTTTGGTTTTGTGGGCTCACCGCCGAGGTTGGCGCTTATCGACCGTCGTCGCGGCCGTGGGATTCGCCGGCCGGGTCGACTGACGTTCGCCGGCCCGCCGCCTCGGGTGACCACCAGCTGAAACGATGGACCTCAAGGTGCTCGTCGGGTTTCGCATGCGCCTCGGCCCACCGCAGCGCAGTGCGTTTGCGCCAAAACCCGGCTATCGGCATCACACCACCGTCGGGGCGGTGCATGAACACATACCACCCAAGTTTCATCGGACCCCCGGTGCCGACTATGCCTACGCGATTCGCTCTCTATTCTGGCGCGGCAGTACCGCTTTCCGTCAAATCTGGCGCACGTGTTGCGTCACGCAGCACTCCCCGGCAAGCCGGTGAATCCGTCTCTACGCAGGGCGAATCTGCCAACCCACCGGCCAGGTGAATGCCCGGCGGCTCGGCGGCGTAAACAAACCTCTCGACAGCGCCGGGAGAATCGATGGCATGACCGCGCAGCGCGTCGCCGACCTCAGGCTGGTGAACTTCGCCAGCCACATCGACGACAACACCATCGAGCAGGCGAAGCAGACCGCCTCGATGCCGTTTGTGCATCCCCATATCGCACTGATGCCGGACGCCCACAGCGGCAAGGGGTCAGCCGTCGGCACGGTGATCCCGACCATCGACGCCGTGATTCCGGCCGCCGTCGGCGTCGACATCGGGTGCGGGATGATCGCCGCCCGCACGGAATTCACCGCCACCGATCTTCGGGGACGCGACCTGGCCGCCCTGCGTACCGCGATCGAGACGGCGATTCCGCTGTCGCCGGGCAATTACAACGACACACTCGCCCGGTTCCCGTTCACGGCGGGCCGCATCGCCGACCTCGAACATTTGGCCCGCGACGGCGGGGTCGACCTTGCGCACTCACCCAAGTGGCGTGAGCAGCTCGGTTCCCTCGGCGGCGGCAACCACTTCATCGAACTGTGCCTGGACCAGGCCGATCGGGTGTGGCTGTTCCTGCATTCCGGTTCCCGCGGTGTGGGAAACAAGATCGCGCAGAAGCACATCAAGGTCGCCCAGAAGCTCATGAAGCGGTGGTGGATCGAGCTGCCCAACCCGGACCTGGCCTACCTGCCTCAGAGCACCCCGGAGTTCACCGACTATCTGCGGGAACTCAACTGGGCGCAGCGGTTCGCTTTCGAGAACCGCGCCGAGATGATGGACCGCTACATGTGGGTGTTCGCCGCGTGGATGGGCTACGGCCGGTTGGACCAGCCGAAGACCGCGGGCGATTTCGAGGTCGAGCGGCTGAACTGCCACCACAACTACACCCGCAAGGAACGCCACGGCGGCCGTGACGTGTGGCTGACCCGTAAGGGCGCGATCGACGCTCACACAGGGGTCATGGGATTGATCCCCGGCAGCATGGGAACCCGTTCCTATGTGGTGCGTGGCAAGGGCAACCCGGCCGGCCTGTGCTCAGCTCCGCACGGAGCCGGGCGGAGGTTCTCGCGTAACGAGGCCCGTCGTCGTTTCACCGCCGATGATCTCGCGCAGCGGATGCAGGGCATCGAGTACCGCCACGGCGAAGAGTGGATCGACGAGATCCCCGATGCCTACAAGGACATCGATGTCGTGATGGCTGACGCGGCCGACCTCGTCGACATCGAGCACGAGTTGCGTCAGGTGCTCAACGTCAAGGGGACGTAGCTAGGCCGGCAGCAGGCACAACTGGACCATCGCCAATGAGCGTGGGCTGCGCAAGCTGATGCCGGTGGCCTCCTCGAACCGGCGGATCCGGTTCATCACGGTGTTGCGGTGGCAGTAGAGCGTCGAGGCGGTGTCGGAAACGGAACCGCTCCCGGCGAACACCTGGATCGTCTCGACGATCAGCTCGCAGTCGTGAACGTCGTGGAGCGGGCCGAGAACGTATCCACGCAGGTCCTCGATCACCTGTGACAGCTGGGTTATCGACAGCTGGGCCCAGGACCGGCGCAGGGTGGTGGCCTTGAGGTCCAGATCGACCAGCATCCGGACGATCGTGGCGGCCCGGTGTACGTCTGACAGTGGTACCGACCTGGGTGCGACGGCTCCTTCGAGGCCGGGCAGCAGGTCGGCGACCACCGACTCGTCGTCGGTCCAGCGGCCATCGGCTGCCACCAGGATCAGGGCCACCCCGTGGTCGACGTAGTCCTGCGACGGCAGGTGTCGAGCGAGAAGTCGCCGGGTGACCGCACGTCCGGCCTCCTCGCCGGGGGTCCCGATCACCCAGTAGGTGGCTGAATCGTCGAGGCCCAGGATCTGGGCGGCGCGCCGGACGGTGGTCGGGGCGGGCTCTCCGGAGAACAGTTCGGACAAGCTGTGTTGTTGCTCAAGGGTGCTGGTCCTCGCCATCGACAGCCGCTGGTCCAGATAGCCGCGCTGCACTCTGATCGCGAAGTCGTCGACGGCCTGCCAGAGCACGTCGACGTGCAGCGCCAGTACGTCCATGTCGTCGTCACCGGCCAGTTTCAGCAACGCCGACCACGCGACGAGGAAGTCGGTGCGTACCGCCGCGGTGAGGTTCTCCAGCGCGATGCCCTGGGTGGCTCGCAAGGCCCCGACCGCTGCGGGAAACTCGGCCAGCTCGGCACTCATCGGTCGTTCCAGCAGAGCCGACAGCAGGTAGCGAAACGCGAGGCGCGCAGCGCCGAGCAGGTCGTCTTCTTCGGGGACGCTGTCGTAGAACCGCGCACCCCGGTCGATCTGCGTCAGGTATTCGGCGGCGAGGTCGTCATCCAGGTTGTCGAGCTGCTGAAGCAGCCAGCGCCAGCGCAGCCGGGTGTCTTCGCGGCGGCCGGACAGATTGCGCATGATCGGGCAGGCTACTGCAGTCCAGGGCGGTTTGTAGGGTGAGCGATCTGATCTGTTTCCGGCAGGACTTCAGACGCTGTGCCCAATTCGAGGCAGGAAGCCCGGGTTGATACCGCCCGTGAATGTGCGTGTGCACAATTTGCGCGGGCCAATGCGTTGCACGGCGGCTATGGGCTGGATCACGTTGGCGGCCATACGATCTCTTGCCATGACCACGACGTACATCCGCGGCGGCACCGTCGTATCCCCCACCGGTCGTCAGGCGCTCGACGTGCTCATCGACGGCGAGCGCATCGCTGCGCTGGTCGATCCGGAGCTGGCGCCCTTCGGCGATCCGGACCAGGCTTTCGACCGCGTGCTGGATGCGTCGGGTAAGTACGTGATCCCGGGCGGCGTGGACGCCCACACGCACATGGAGATGCCGTTCGGCGGCACCGTCGCCTCCGACACTTTCGAGACCGGCACCCGCGCGGCCGCCCACGGCGGCACCACCACGATCATCGACTTCGCGATCCAGCGGCAGGGTGAGAGGGTCCAGGACACCCTGGCGGCCTGGCACACGAAGGCCGCGGGCAACTGCGCGATCGACTACGGCTTCCACCAGATCCTCGGCGGTGTGGACTCCGATGCCCTCAAGGCGATGGACGAGCTGGTCGCCGAGGGCGTGACGAGCTTCAAGCTGTTCATGGCCTACCCGGGGGTGTACTACTCCGACGACGGGCAGATCTTGCGGGCCATGCAGCAGTGCGCGAGCAACGGCGCGTTGACGATGATGCACGCCGAGAACGGCATCGCGATCGACCAGCTGGTGGCCCAGCACATCGAACGCGGCGAAACCTCGCCCTACTACCACGGGGTGTCGAGGCCATGGGAGCTGGAAGAGGAGGCCACCCACCGCGCGATCATGCTGGCGAAGGTCACCGGCGCGCCGCTGTATGTGGTCCACGTTTCGGCCAAGCAGGCCATGGAGCAGATCGCCACCGCTCGCGGCCGCGGTGCCAATGTCTTCGCCGAGACCTGCCCGCAGTACCTCTACCTGTCGTTGGAGGAGCAGCTGGGCGCCGCCGGTTTCGAGGGCGCGAAGTGGGTGTGTTCGACGCCGTTGCGGTCCCGCGAGGAGCGTCATCAGGACGAACTGTGGCGCTACATCCGCACCGGTGACGTGGCCACGGTGTCCACCGACCACTGCCCGTTCTGTTTCAAGGGACAGAAGGAGATGGGCGTCGACGACTTCTCCAAGATTCCCAACGGGATGGCCGGGGTCGAACATCGCATCGACCTGATGTACCAGGGTGTGGTCAACGGCAACCTCAGCCTGGAGCGCTGGGTCGACGTGTGTGCGACCACCCCGGCGCGGATGTTCGGGCTGTACCCGCGCAAGGGCATCATCTCCCCGGGCGCCGACGCCGACGTCGTGATCTATGACCCCATGGCGCACACCTCGATCGGCTTCGACAAGACCCACCACTCGAATCTCGACCACTCCACCTGGGAGGGCTTCGAGATCGACGGCGGTGTGCAGACCGTGATGTCCCGCGGAACGGTCGTCGTCGACCGTGGACGGTACCTGGGGCGAAAAGGGCACGGCAGCTATCTCAAACGCGGTCTGTCCCAATACCTGATCTGACCCGATCGACCCCGACATCAGCTCAAGCGTCGCCGCAGTCGCGACGTTCACTCAACGTGCCTGGAGGACAATCTTGACCGCACAACAGAGCAACACCGGCCTGCGCATCCGTCTCGACGCCGGCCGCGACCGCGAATTCCTGGACTCCTGGGCCGAACTGGCAGCCATCGGCGCGACTCCGGCCGGCGGTGTGGAACGTCAGGCGGCCACCGCCGAGGACGGGCAGATGCGGGAGTGGTTCTCGCGGTGGCTGACGCAACGTGGCTTCACCGTGGAAGTGGACCGCGTCGGAAACCTGTTCGGGCTGCTGGAGTTTCAGCCGGGCGCACCCTATGTCCTGGTCGGATCGCATCTGGACAGCCAGCCTCGCGGAGGCAAGTTCGACGGCGCCTACGGCGTGTTCGCCGGTGCGACCGCCGCCGACCGGATCCGCCGTCAGGCCGCTGAGTCCGGTGTGACGCCGATGTACAACGTCGCCGTCGTGGACTGGTTCAACGAGGAAGGCTCGCGGTTCAAGCCGTCCCTGATGGGCAGTGCGGTGTTCACCGGCGCCGCAGGTCTGGAGGACACGCTCAACATCACCGACCAGGACGGCGTCACCGTCCGGGATGCCCTGACCGCCATCAACAGCATCGGCAAGACTGATGTGTTCCCCGACGGGGATGTCACCCGGCGCCTGGCCGCCTACGCCGAGATCCATATCGAGCAGGGCCGCGAACTGGAGAAGCACAACGTCTCCATCGGGTTGGTGGACCGTACCTGGGCCGCCAACAAGTATGAGTTGAATGTCATTGGCGCCCAGGGGCACACCGGCGCGACCGCCATCGACGACCGCCAGGATGCGTTGCTGGGTGCGGCGCTGATCGTGGTGGCGCTACGTGACATCGCCGATGAGTTCGGCGAGGAACTGCACACCAGCTGTGGACAGTTGACCGTGCTGCCCAACTCTCCGGTGGTCGTACCGCGCGAGGTCCACATGCATTTGGATCTGCGTTCTGACAACGACGAGTTGCTCGCCGCCGCCGACGCCGCGCTGCGAAAGCGCATCGCCGAGGCCGAGATCCGAGCCAAGGTGAAGGTCGAGCACCGCAAGGCTCACGTCTGGCCCGGCCACCACTACCAGCCGGAAGGGGTGGAGCTGGCCCGCACGGTCGCCGACGACCTCGGAATGTCGAGCATGCTGGTGCAGACTCGCGCCGGCCACGACTCGACCAACATGAAGGAGATCGTCCCGTCGGTGATGTTGTTCGTCCCGAGTGTGGAAGGCATCTCGCACGCCGAGGCCGAATTCACCTCGGACGAAGATCTTTGCACCGGCGTGGATCTCCTCACCGAGACGCTGGCGCGCATGCTCGACGGCGCTTTGGACTCAGCCACCGCCAACGGTGTCCGGTGACCCGGAACCGCAACCACGAATAGGAGACCAACATGGACCTGGGACTGCAAGGCATGCGGGCATTGATCTCCGGTGCCAGCGACGGCATCGGACTGGCCACGGCGGAGTTGCTGGCCGAGGAAGGTGCCGACGTGGCGCTGGTGGCCCGTCGCGCCGACGCGCTCAACGAAGCCTGCACCTCGATCTCGGCAAACACCGGCGTCAAAGCCGTGTCCGTGGCGGCCGATCTGAGCGACAAGACGGTGTTCGATTCGGTGGTCGCCAACGCCGTCGATGAACTCGGCGGCCTGGACATCTTGATCAACAATGCCGGCGCATCGTCTTTCGGTGGTTTCGGCGATCTCACCGACGAACAGTGGGTCGCCGACATCAACCTGAAGTTGTTCGGATTCATCCGCATGACCCGGGCTGCATTGCCGCACCTGCTCAAGAACGGCAACGGGCGCATCGTCAATGTCGCGGGTAATTCCGGCAAGCAGGCGCTGGAGTACCACATGCCCGGAGCGGCCGCCAACGCAGCGATCCTGAACTTCAGCAAGTCGTTGTCGCTGCAGGTCGGCGCGCAAGGCGTGATGATCAACACGGTGTGTCCGGGCCCGGTCCGGACTGCGCGGCTGGTCAAGCAGTTCGCAGCCAACGCCAAGGACTGGGGCTGCACACCCGAAGAGGCCGAGGAGCGCTACCTGGAGAACCTGCCGCTGTCCTACATCCCCAGTGCCCGCGATATCGCCTATTCGATCGTGTTCCTGGCCTCGCCGCGGGCGGCGTATCTGAACGGGACCACCATCACGAATGACGGTGGAATCACCCGTGCCGTCTGATCATTCGCGCGCCCCGGCGACACGGTTCGCACGCATCGGGATGATCGTGCCGTCGTCCAACACCTGCCTGGAGCCCACCACGTACCGGATGCTGGGTGAGCGGGCCGATGTCAGTGTGCACTTCACCCGTATCCCGGTCTCCCGGGTCGGGCTCGACGGCACTTCTGACGCCCAGTTCGACACGGCCGGAATGGAAGCGGCGGCTGTCTTGCTGGCCACCGCGAACGTCGACGTGATCGCCTGGAACGGGACCGCGGGTTCGTGGCTGGGCGCCGCCCACGACCACGCGATCACCGAAGCCATCACCACCATGACGGGCGTGCGGGCACTCACGAGCACCCAGGCGTGCCTGACGGCGTTGGGTGCGTTGGGCGCTCGCAACGTCGGTCTGGTCACCCCGTACCCCGACGACATGAACGCCAGGATCGGCGAGTGCTACCGGGAGGAGGGCATCACGGTGACCGCTTCCTACGGCTTCGGGCTGTCCGAGACCACCGACATCGCCCGGATCCGGCCCGAGGAGTTGCTGGGTCCCAGCCGGCAGGTGGCGCGCAGTGCGCCGGATGCGATCGCCTACGTGTGCACCAATCTGCAAGGCGCCGATGTCGTCGAGGCTGTCGCGGCGGAACTCGGTGTGCCGGTACTGGATTCGGTGGCGGTCACGCTCGCTGCGTGCCTGGCGATGGTGGGAGCAGAGCCGGTGGACCCACGGTGGGGACCCGACCTGGCCGGAGCTCTCGGGTTGACCAGTGGCTCCCTTGCCGAACCGTGAAGCTGACGGGCGGTGGCAGATCCTGCTCGAGAAGCTTGCCGGTATCGATGACCAGCTCGCGGCCGAGTATCTGGAACGTATCGACGGAGGCGCGCGGTATTACGACGGGGTTCCCGACGAGCGCGATCTGAAAGACAGTGCCCGCAACGCGTTTCGCTACCTTCTCGGGTGTCTGTTGGCCAGGCCGCTGTCCGCCGAGCTGATGGCATTCCCGGCGCAAGTCGGGGCGTTGCGGGCCCGGCAGGGTATCGCGCTGGAAAATCTGAGCGCGGCGGTCCGAAACGATTTCCTCGTGGCGTGGTCGGCGTTGTTGCGTCTGGCCGATGACACCGACATGGAGGTGCTGGCAATGCATGTCGGTCAACTCTGGACCGTGGTCGACGATTTCGCCGGCGCGATCCAGCGGGGCTACCTGGATCAGCGGTTGCAGATGGCGCGCGCCGACATCATCGAACAACAGCAGAGTCTTTCCGACCTGCTCTCCGATGAACCGAGTCCCGGCCTGGTGCACCGTGCCGCCGAGGTACTCGGTCTCGACGAGACCGCGTGCTACTGGGTCGTTGGCCTCAACGCCGAAGCGGCGACCTCGACGGTGACCCGGCGACTGGCGGGTCTCGACGTTGTCGCGTTGGACCACGCCAGCAAGGGCGTCACGCTGATCCTGCTCTCCGCGCACAGTCGTTGGCCCGATGACGAGGCGCTGGCGGCCGATCTGCTGGCTGGAGTGACAGGAGCGGTGGCGCCGCGAACCATTCAGTTGCCGAACGCCTTTCGTGCGGCGACGACGGTGCGGATGCTCACGCGGTTGGGCTTGGAAGCCACGACTCTGCGTCGTTCCTGGGCGCAGTTGTCCCTCTCGCAATTGTGTGCCGTGATCGAGGATCTTCGCAGCTATGTGGAAGTGCCGTTGGCCGCCATGAACGATCGCGATCTCCTCGTGGAAACGGTGCTGGTGTTCGCCGAGAGCGGGTCGGTCTCCACCACGGCGGCCACGCTCTACTGTCACCGCAACACCGTCCTCAACCGAATCCGACGGTTCGAGGAAGTCACCGGGATCAGCCTTCGGACGCCTCGGGCGCAAGCCATGGTGCAGTTGTGCCTGCTGCGGTCATGATTCGGCGCTCGAATCCGCAATTGTGCAGACGCACATTGCATGAGCTGGATCACGTTGCACCGCGACTATGGGTGCAGCCATATTGCCGCCCTAGCATTTTCGCTATCACCAGCACCTACCAGAGGTCCATATGAATCCTTCAGTTCCTGCTGCAGCCACTGACACTGCCGCGAAATCGCGTCGTCGGCGCACGATCGTCGCGAGTATGGTCGGCACCACGATCGAGTGGTACGACTTCAACATCTACGGAGCCGTCGCCGCCCTGGCCTTCGGCAAGATCTTCTTCCCCGACGTGGATCCCGCTGCAGGCACCCTGTTGGCGCTCGCCACTTTCGGCGTCGGGTTCGCGGCCCGCCCCGTCGGTGGAATCTTGTTCGGGCACATCGGCGATCGGGTCGGACGCAAGGCGGCCCTGATCGCGACCATCATGATGATGGGTGTGGCAACAGTGGCCATCGGGTTGCTGCCCACCTACGACTCGATCGGTATCTGGGCGCCCATCCTGCTGGTGCTGTGTCGCCTGATTCAAGGCATCGGCCTCGGTGGAGAATGGGGCGGTGCCGTGCTGATGGTGGTGGAGCAGGACGAATCCGTGGACAGCCGCGGCAGAGCCGGCAGCTGGATGCAGTCCGCCTCACCGATGGGCTTCCTCCTGGCCACGGCCACTCTGGCAGCCGTGAGCGCGCTGATGACCGAAGAACAGTTCATGACGTGGGGCTGGCGCATTCCGTTCTTGCTCAGTGCGCCACTGGTGTTGGTGGGCCTGCTGATTCGGGTGAAGATCATCGAATCGACGGTGTTCCTCCGAAATCAGCAGCAAATCAAGGACGAAGAGGTCAAGGCTCCGATCCTGCAGGTTCTGCGCCACGCACCGAAGATGATCCTGCTCGTCGTGCTGCTCGGGCTCGGCCAGCAGGTCGCCTACTTCGTCATCAACGTGTTCTCGTTGTCCTACGTGACACAGCACACCGACATCTCGAAGGCAACCGTCCTCAACGCCGTCGCGGTCGGCGCCGTCGTGCAACTCTTGTCCATCCTGTACTTCGGCCGCCTCAGCGACCGGATCGGACGCCGCATTCCGTTCTTCATCGGAGCCATCGGGATGGCGGTGTGGGCCTTCGCGGTGTACCCGCTGATGGGTACCGGCAACTTCGGGCTCATGGTGCTGTCGGTGTCGGTCGCGATGGTGTTTCAAGGCGCGATGTACGGCGTTCTCGCGGCTTTCATCGCTGAGCTGTTCGACACCAGCTACCGCTACACCGGCGTCTCGCTGGGGTACATGCTCATCGGCGTCGTCGGTGGCGGTTTCGCACCGCTGATCGCGTCCTCGCTGCTCGACACCACCGGTTCGGTGACCTCGGTCGCGATCTACATCTCGGCGTCGTCGGTGCTGACGCTGATCGCCGCCTACTTCGCGCCGGAAACGTCGAAGCGCAACCTCGATAATCTGCTCGATGAGGGCGGAGCCACCGGTCCCGCGGCTCAGCTCGGCCAGACCGTGGTGGGCACCAGGTAGTCCCCAGGGACGCGGATCGGCCGTTGCCTGGCCCGGATATGGCAGGCAACGGGCCGATTCAGGACCTGCGCCCGGCCACCAGATACACCACGGGCAGCACGCCCGAGGTGGTCAGCAGCCCAAGTGCGCCACCCCACAACCATTTCGGCCCGTTGATCCGGCCTGGTTCGCGGCCGGCGAGATCACGCAGAGCCCAGGCACGCAGCCCGGCGTCCACCGCAGCCGCCGCGATCACGACCGTCTTGGACTTGGGGGACAGGTCGTTCCAGCGTTTCTTGGCCACTACGGCGTTCCTTTCGGGTCATCGGAGTTCACGTTCCACGGTAGTTGTCGTTCAAGTGCACCAGGCTTTCCCGCTCGCGAGCGGATGATGGACACATGACTCGGACTTCGATTCTGTGCGGCGCACTGCTGGTGGAGGTCGTCGTGTCGGTCGTGGCAGCACCCGTGGCGTCCGCCGGTGCCGACGACGTGATCAGGGACCTGGAATCGCAGGGCTACACCGTTCACATCAACTGGACCACCGGGTTCGACACCAAGCCGCTGTCGGAATGCTGGGTCACCGGCATCAACAATCCCGCCGATCAGGAGCCCGGCCCGACGACGTTCGTCACGGTCTACGTCGACGTCACCTGCCCGAATCACGACTACTGAGCGGCGGCGGGCCAACCGGCTACGGGCTGCCGGGCACCGTGGTCACCGGTGAGCCGCCATAGCTTCCGCCGCTGTCGCTGCTCGAACCGCCACCGCGACCGAAGAGTCCGCCGCTGGACGATCCACCCTCACTCGACGACGATCCGCCACCGAACGGAGAACCACCGCCCGACGGGTACTGCGTTGTCACCGGAGCCTGCGTCGCGGGCTGTTCGACCGGCGGCGTGTAGGCCGGCGCGGTGTGGGCCGGTGCCTCGATGGTCGGCGCGGACGCTTCGGTGGACGTGTATGTCGGTGCCACGGTGGTGGTCGGCGGCGCCGTGGTGGTGGGTGGTGCGGTCGTGGGTGGCGCCGTTGTGGTGGGCGGTGCGGTGGTCGTGGGTGGTGCGGTCGTGGTCGGCGGTGCGGTGGTTGTGGTGGGTGGTGCCGTTGTCGTGGTCGGTGGTGCGGTGGTTGTGGTGGGTGGTGCCGTTGTCGTGGTCGGTGGGGCTGTCGTTGTCGTGGGCGGTTTCGTGGTGGTCGGCGGCACCGTGGTGGTCGGCGGGGTTGTCGGCACCCATGTCGGCACCGTCGGCCACACGACCGGCGGCAGCGGGATCGGAACGGGCAACGGGATCGGGACGGGCACCGGGACCGGCGCCGGTGGGACCTGGACGGGTGGGGACGCCGGCACGGCCGGCGGTGCCGCCGGGGGCACCACCTGAGGGGCCTGGTTGACCTGTTGGTTGCCGGTGCCAGAGCGCACCTTGGGCGCGGCGGGAGCGGCGGGCGGCGGGGTCAGCACCGCGACGGGCAGCGCCACCGGATCCGGTTCGTGGGGGACCGGCGGAAGGTAGTTGCCCGGGATGGTTTGGGCCTGCTGCGTGGGCGCAGGCTGTGCACGCACGTCGGCGGCGGGCCGGACATTGATCGCGACCGCGGTGGCCAGCGTGGCGAAGCTCACCACCACGAAGGCCAGGGCGCTGCCCATCAGCAGCATCCGGGGCGGTGGCGGGGCGATCACGGTCGTGTAGTCGGGGTCGTCGTCCTGTTCGGGGACGAACTCGTTGACCGCGTCCATCGGCATCTCGTCGGCCCATGGCTCATCCCCGGGCTCCTGCGAATACGCCAGATCCGGGCCCACCGCGCCGTCCGCGCGGGCGGGTGCCATCTGTGTGGCCTCAGCGGCGGCCGGCGCCAGCTGCGTGGCATCGGCTGCGGCGGGCGCCATTTGAGTGGCCTCCGCCGATGCGGGTGCCATCTGGGTTGGATCCTGTGGCACACCGACGACGGGGGCCATCTGAGTGGAGGCACTGGCCGGCGCGAGATCACCGATCAGTTGCGCCGCACCGCGGGCGATCGCGTAGCCGGCGTCCGGCGCCACCTCGACCGGTGCGGTCGAACGAAGCTCTGCCGCAACGGAATCAAGGTCGAGGCGTTGTCCGACCAACAGCACACGTCCGGGGGCCTGCTCGGCGGGCACTCGCTGTAACACCGCCGCGCACGCGGCGGCGGGCCCGGCGTTGCCGATCGGCATGGTGGCCAACGTCGTCAATGTCGGCGCGGGTGCCGCGGTGTGGTCTCCGACCGTCGTCAGCGACACGGTGTCGTCGTCGGCGAGCAGCAGTGCGGCGTCGGCACCGACGCTGCGCGCCAGGGCCGCGGCGGCCTCGGCTTCGGTCACCACCTCGACGTTCGGTACTCCGGCGTCGAGCACGGTCTGGCGCAACGTGTCGGCGGCCGAATCGTCGGGCACGCACAGTCGGGTCGCGGCAACCTGGTTACCCGATTCGGTCACCGCGCGGTAGGTACCGATGATGGTCTCGGCGAGCTCTGACATCTCGGCCACCAGGTCGTCGGGCAGGTCGAGCGCGTACTGATCCAGAACTTGGCCGCCACTCGCGGGCGAACCGATCATCGCCAAGCGCGCCACACGCCCGGTGACCGCCACCCCGAGGACTACGTCCACGGCTGCACTCCTTGCCTTCACAGATGTACGTCGAGCCCCGACCGACATTTCCAAGCTACCGGACAGCTGCAACGGACTTCGGTGGTCAAACGGTGCGGCTGCCAGCGCTGCTTGTGCGCCGGAGCAAAAGTGAGCACGCTGGTTGAGTCCCGTTGCGTTGTCACTCCTAGAGAGGAATCGGTACGTGAGCGACGAGCGTTACGACGCGTCCGCCACAGTCCAGGTGGCGACGGTGGCCGCGCCGGCCGCCGAGCGTCCGGCGCGGGTCGGCTACGTCCCGACCCGGGCCAACCGGGTGCGTGACGGCCTCGCGGTGGCGCTGCTCGTCTTCGCGATGCTGCTGCCCTGGAACCTGGAGTTCGGCCTCGGTGTTCCGGGCAGTGCCGGGTCGACATTCGTGGTGCTGGCCATCGTGACGGTGCTGGCCATCGGCGCCGCGTTGGCACCCCACGTGGGGCCGTTCCGCCTCGCCGCTCCCGAGCCCGACGTCCGTCGCACCAGTCGCGTGCGGCTCGCGCTGAGCGCCGGGTACGTCGTCGTGGTCCTCTGCTTCGTCGGCTATCACCTGGTTCAGACCGTGAGTGGCGGCGGCACGGGCGTGGTGCCGCCGGGGGTGGGTCCGGGCATGTTGCTGGGCGTCGCAGGCGCGGTGCTGGCGGGGCAGCCGCCCATCACGTCGACCACGGTCGAGGACAACAAGTTTCGCCGCTGGTATGCCATAGCGCGGGTGATCGGGTTCCTGTCGATTGCGCTGGCGACGTTGTCGGTCGCGTTCAACCTCTACTGGCGGTTGCGGTATCTGTTCGTCACCCAGGTCGAGTTCGGCGGGCATGACATCGCCGTCATCGTCACCACGTTGCTCTACGGCGCGGAGGCGATGATCGCGCTGGTCCTCGCCTCACGTTGGCTGACCGAGCGCACCGGGGCCGCGCGGCTGGCGACCACGGCCATCGGTGTCTCGGGCGCGATCGCCGCCACGCTGGTGTGGCTGGCAGGCATCGGCCGCGATATCGACGCGTTCCACGGCATCGCCCAGAACACCTCGACGGCGGCCGTCGGCTACGAGGGCTATCTGGCCTGGGCGGCCGCCGCTGCCATCGTGGCGCCGACGACGCTGTACGCCGTCTTCCTGATCAAGCCGCCGACCATCGGTGCCTACCGCGGCGCCGCACAGAAGTGCCTGACGCTGATCGCGTTCTGGGCGTTCGCGGCCGCCGCGCTACGGGTGGTCGATTTCCTGATCGCGCTGTCCCTCGACCTTCCGCGCGCGTTATACGACACCGTCGCGATGACGGTGTTCAATCTGGTCACCGCACTGGTCGCCCGGTGGCTGCACCGCCAGCTCGAACAGGGCCTGACGTCGACCACCGTGCCTGCGGCCTTCAGCGCGGTGTTGTTTGTCTTCACCGTCGCGAATGTGGCCATCGGGGTGGCCCTGGCGCCCCGGTACGCCGGGCCGACGCCCGCAGCGATCTACGGCAACAACCTGGCCCAGCAGATCACCAGCACCTTCGACGTCACGGTGTGTGTGCTGAGCCTGCTCGTACTGGCGGTCATGGTGTTCACCGGGCCGTTCGCCGGTTACCTGGTGCGACGCGAAACCCGTGCTGCCAAGCCGGTGGCTGAACCGCCCACGGAGATCGTGCCGTCGAAGCCGGCCGTCGAAGACTTCGCGCCGCCGACCATCGTGCGGCAACCGCGAGCGGCGGCTGTCCCGAAAATTGTTCGGCTCAAAGAGGATTCGACGACGGTGCTGGCGGCCCCGCCGACCACCGACCTTCAGGTGCCGACGCAGGCGCTGCGGATTCAGCGTCGTCCGCAGCGCCCGCCGTCGGAGGGCTGACGCCGATCCAACCGGGAAGTGCTGCCGTCGGCGGAAAGTCGTGGGGTCCGGATCGGTTGGATAGCATCGGGTGTGCCCGAAGATGATCAGCCGGAGTCAGGGCCTACATCGAGAGGTTTCGTGCCGAAGCCGGCTTTCCCGCATTGCCCGCTCATCGCCTGGACGAACTCGTCAACGCGATAGTCGCTGACCCGGCCGGTGGCACTGAATTGCTGGTCCGTGCCTTGTCCGAGGGGCGAACTTTGTCCCCGCGCGAGCAGATTGTCTTGCTGTGGGAATCGGGGAAGCGCGCGGAGGCCGAGCAACGTGCCCTTGATGCCGCTGCGACCGGCCCAGCGGGCCGCCGTGGTCACGGCGACCTGGAATCGTTCAGCGGCTCGCCGTAGCGACCAGCCGTCATCAACGATGCACTGGGCCAGGCGCAGACGCCCGGTTTCTGACAAAGGGGCATTACGGTGGGACACGAAGACCTCCGAAGTGAGTTGGTGCGTTCCTAGACAGCTCGCACTTCACTCGGAGGTCTTCGTTATGTCACCACGCCACGCCGTACCTAACGTCCGTGGTCAGTACAGCTAGCCGGCCAGGTCGCCCGGCCGACCCACCCGTGGACGTCACCGCTAACCGGCCTGCGCGCTCTGCCGCTTGGCAGCCCCGTGGCGCTGAGTGTCCGCGGACTTCGCGGCGTGTTTCGGCGAAGGTGTCGCGGCGCGAACTGACTTCCGGTCGCGCTGCTCACTGCCCGAGGCCGCAGTCGGTGCAGACTCACGCGTTGACTCCCCGGCGGTCGGAGTCTTGCTGTCCCGCGCCTGCGAATCGTCCGCGTCCCGAACAACTCTCAACCGGGGCGCCGAATCAGTGCGGGGAGAGTCGGGCCGTGTCAGTGCGCGACGGCCGAACGGTGTGGACTTCAGCTTCTTGCCGGCCTCGGCCTCGGTCTCGGCCTCGTCCTGGGCCTTGGCGTCCGCCTCCGCCTCGGCGCCAACCTTGGCGTCGATCTCGGCGGTGACCTTGCTGTCAGCCTTGACATCCGCCGCAATGGGACTGACCGGGTTCACTGGGCCCACCGGGCTGACTGGGCCGACGGTCCTGTGCGGCGCTGTCGCCTCACCGATGGCCTGGAACACCGCGGCCAGCGGCCGGGTGGCGTTCGACAACGCCGCACCGATGTCCTCCGTAATCTGGCGCAGTCCCTGCTCGAATGGCGAGGTTCCCACCGGTTCAGCCGGATGCTCGGGCAGTGGTGTCTCCGGTTCCGTGTCGGTGACGACCGGCTGAGGCAGGGTGGGGATGTAGCGCTCGCCGCGCAGGATATCCACCGATTTCCTGAACGCAGCCGGCAATTCGTTGAGTGCTTCGGCCACCTTGTCGTCAGGGGCGAACCAGCTGAACTCCTTGACTCTGCTCGGATCCGCGGTGCGGTCGTAGCCCATCTCGACGAAGACGCGCAGCACCGGGTCCAGGGCATCGACGAATCGCTCGGCGCCGATCAACGATGCCGGTATGCGCAGGGGCGCCAGCAGCGGAAGATATTGGGGCAGCATCACATAGGTGGTGTTGCCGACCTTGGTGGTCACGGCGTTGGGTGCGTCCGGGTACTCCAGTACGTAGCCGGGAAAGGCGTGCCCGAATGCTTGTCCGGCAAGGGAATTCACCAGGGCCAGCACGTTGAAATATGCCGGGAAGTCGGCGAGGCCGTCGTATTGATTTTGGTAGTACGTGGTTTCGAAAGGGCTGTCGGAGGGTCCGGGACGGCCGAGCGGGAAGATGTCGCCCAGTACCGGCAGATCGCTCAAAGCGGCCAACCGGGTCAGGATGCCGCCGTTGGGCTGATACGGGTTACCGACGAAGATGAACTCGTAATTGTCCGCGTTGGCAACGTATTCCGGAATCTTGGCCATCTCGTTGCGTGCGATCTCGGCAACTTGCGTGCCCTGCGATACACCGATGATCTTCACCTTGTCACCGGCCGATGTCGCGGCGATGTCTTGCAGCAGGTAGCCGGCGCCGATCGCTTCGGACCGTTTCAGAGACTGCGTCCAGTACGGAAGATCGGACAGCCCAGGCAGATCCGAGATGATCGGGATGCTGATGCTGATCTGCGCGGGATAGGGGACGGTGTGGAACGAGTCGCCCTCGGGGACGATGCTGCCGTAGAACATCATCGGAATGGTCAGCCCGAACGCGTCATAGGATGGCCCCACTCCGATCGTCGTGCCGGCCAGTCGGATTGCGGCACTGTAGGTCGCCGTCGGGGTACTGACGGTGACCCCCGCTGACACCGCAACGACGACGCCGCCCGCCAGCAGCATCGAACACCAGCGCCGAGATCTGCGCTGCCGGTGCGCACGGCACGACGAATTCCCCCGACTATTCATGAATATCCCTTTCCTGAGAGTTCTCTTTGGTTCTTGAGGGACCTCTATGCCTCCACTTGCTCGGGGCGCGCTTTATGCTCCGCTATGTCACAGTGAATTAGTGGGGAAATTCGGAAGTGCCGGTTTGGTTGCCGTCATGGCGGGGGCGGCTTCCGTGATGAGCAACATGGCGATGCCGTCCGCCAATGCGGCACCGTGTCCGGATGCCGAGGTGATATTCGCCCGCGGCACCATGGAAGCGCCCGGCGTGGGGGATACCGGAGAGGCGTTCGTTAACTCGTTGCGCGCCAACGTCGGTGCGAAGTCCGTTGAGGTGTATCCCGTGGACTATCCCGCCACGACCGACTTCCCGACCGCCGTCCAGGGCATCGCCGATGCGCGAGCGCACATTCTGGCCACCGCCGCCAATTGCCCTGACACCAAGATGGTGCTCGGCGGGTTCTCGCAGGGCGCGGCGGTCATCGGCTTCGTAACTGCCAGCGTTGTGCCCGATGGGATTTCACCGGACAACGTGCCTGCGCCCATGCCGCCGGACATAGCTGAGCATGTGTCGGCCGTCGCGTTGTTCGGAAAGCCGTCGCCGCGATTCATGAAGGTGCTCAACAATCCTTCCGTCGTCGTCGGGCCCAATTACACCGCCAAGGCAATCGACCTGTGTGTCGACAACGACCTGGTGTGCGACCCGCAGGGCAGAAGTTTCGGCATCCACACGCAGTACGCGGAGGCCGGCCTCGTGAACCAGGGCGCCGCGTTCGCGGCCGCCAAGCTGCAGGACGCCTGGGCGCAGCAGGCGCCGCCCCAGCCCGCCCCGCCGGCGATCCTGGCGGGCCACGGCCCGTCGCAGCCGTCGCGTGTGCAGCCTGCCCAGCCCGCGCAGGCAGCTCAGCCCGCGCAGCACATGGGCCCGGCGCCGCAGAACCTCCCCGGCCCGGCCCCGGCGCAGAGTCCCGCAGCTCCGGCCGCACCCAGCACACCCGCACCCGGGTCCGCGCCACCGGCCCCGGCCGTACCGGCGCCTGTCGCACCGCTGGCCTGAGCCGGCAGCGCCGGGCCTACCGGTGAGCTTTGTTGCCCCACACGTAGACACCGGTGTGATGGCCGATGAAGTCATTGGCGATGAACAGCACGCCGGCGACCACCACGATCAGCACCAGCGCGAACATCACCCAACTCAGCCCCACCAGCAAGCGGTTTCGGGGGTTTGAGGGACCGTCCGCAACGTCACCTGCGATGTGCAGGCGCACGCCGATCGCGAACAGGGTCGGCACCGATGCGCCGACCGCGAGGCCGAAGAGCAGGATCTTGCCGACCGCCACGAGATTGATCCAGTTGTGCATGTGAAGTCCTCGTCCCTACTTGCCCTCGACCGCGGTGAGGCTGCCCTGCCACGCGTCGTTGACGTTCTTGTGGTCGATCGGCGGCTTCCGTGACTTGAGCCAGATCGGCACCGTCGAGGCGATCAGCGCCAGGAACCCGATCAGCGGTCCGGCAAAGCCGCCGATGCCGTGCACCAGGACGTAGGTCAGTGCGCCGACGAGGCCCGCAGCGGGCAGGGTGATCAGCCACGCGGTGGCCATGTTGCGCGCGACGCCCCAGCGCACCTCGGTGCGACGGCCCAGTCCGCTGCCGAGGATCGATCCGGTCGCGACGTGCGTGGTGGACAGTGAGTAGCCGAAGTGGCTGGACAGCAGGATGGTTGCCGCGGACGACACTTCGGCGGCCATGCCCTGGGGAGCCTCGGTATCGACGAGTCCCTTGCCCAGCGTGCGGATCACCCGCCAGCCACCGGAGAGCGTGCCGAGGGCAATGGCCACGGCACAGGCAGCGATCACCCAGAACGGCGGCATGGTCGCCGAATCGTCGACCGCGCCGTAGGAGATCAGGGCGAGGAAGATGATGCCCATCGTCTTCTGCGCGTCATTGGTGCCGTGCGCCAGCGAGATCAGGGAGGCCGAGCCGATCTGTCCGTACCGGAAGGCCGCGATCGTGCGGTCCTTGGGCAGGCCGCGGATCAGCCGGTAGACCAGCCAGCTGGCGATACAGGCCACCACGCCGGCGATCAGCGGTGACAACACCGCCGGCACGATGACGGTCGAGACGACGCCGTGCCAGATGACGCCGTGGCCTCCGACGGCGGCGATCATCGCTCCGACGATGCCGCCGATGAGTGCGTGCGACGAGCTGGACGGGATGCCCATCAGCCAGGTGAGCAGGTTCCACAGGATGCTGCCGACGAGCCCGGCGAACACCAGCTCCAGGGTCACCAGATCGGCGTCGACGAGGCCTTTGGCGATCGTCGCGGCCACGGCGGTGGACAGAAACGCGCCGACGAGATTCAGCAGCGCCGACAGTGCCACCGCGGTACGTGGTTTGAGTGCTCCGCTGGCGATCGAGGTCGCCATCGCGTTGCCGGTGTCGTGAAATCCGTTGGTGAAGTCGAACATCAAGGCGGTGAAAACGACAATGCACAACAGGAGGAACTGTAACGACACGGTGAATAATTGTGGAACACAATCGCTACGGAAACCTAATTAACTGGCTGAGGTCTCCATCACGTCGGAGCCCTTGCGGTGTAGACCCGGAACGGTGGCCGCGTGGCAGCCGGATCCGGCTCCGCGTATACGGGCTCAGTGCTCTTGGTCTCAGCGCTTCGGGACGCTGACGCCGAGAAGCTTGAGTGCGTCGATGATGTGGAGGTGGGCCTCGTCCATGGTGGCGCCGAGCTTGGCCAGCCGACCGGGACTGTTTGCCGGCGTCATCGCCACGCATTGGTCGGCCATGCTGCGGTAGCCGTCGAGGCCTTCTCGCAGGGCGGCGTTGACTTTGAGGTCGGGGCCGGGCAGCACCTTGTTCTGGACCGAATCGACGTAGTGGCGCATGTCGTTGCAGGCATTGTGCAGTGCGCCGTAGTCGGTCCGGTGGTCCGCGGTCACCATCGCGTTGGCGATCGGACCCATCTGCGTGCCGAGGCCTGCGACCGCCTTGACGACGGCCTGCCGCCATTCATCGGTCACCGGGCCCATGGTGGGCTTGCCCGTGACAGCGCAGCCGGCGAGCAATGACGTGGTGGCCAAGACGGCGGCGACGTACCTCATATGCAGCGAGCTTATGGTGTGGCGCCGCATGAATGGAGGCCGATGCCACAGGCAAGGGTTTGCGCGTAGATCGGCGCACCCACGTGTAAGCGCCGTCACACCGGTAGCCTGATCAACGAAGGACTAGGCAGATCGGGGGATCGGTATGGATCTCGTGCTCGGCCTCGCGATGACTTCGAGAGCCGTTCGGTGGGTGCTCGTCGAGGGCACGACGGGCGAGGGGCATCCGCTCGATCGCGGCGCGATCTCGCTCGAGGACGTCGCCGGCTATGACCCCGACGGCCTCCTGCGCGGCTTGGTGGACGACACCGAGCTCGAAGGCGGACATCGCATCCATGCCATCGGCGTGACGTGGACCAATGACGCGGCGCCGCTCGCCGGTCACATCATGCAGTCGTTGGACAACCGCGGCTACGGAAATGTCTTCGCGGTCTCGGAGATCGAGGCGGCCGGCATGCTGGCCAGTGGAATCGCCGAGATCACCGAGCACGACGACATCGCGGTGTGCATCGTCGAGCCTGACGCCGCCGTGGTGGCGATCGTGACGCCCGACGACGTCAGCGCCGACCGCATCGAGCGGTCCGACTCGTTTGTCGCCGACATCACCGGACTCTTGGCGCTCACCGGGAGGCCCGTCACCGCGATGTTCATCCTGGGCTCCGATGCCCAGGATCCGATCGTGGCCGAGCTGGCCCAGGCCCTGCCGACGACCGTGATCACCTCGGCCGAATCCGATCTGGCGTTCGCGCGAGGCGCCGGACTGGCCGCGGCACTCGCCGTGAACACCGCTGCGGAACCGGTCAAGACGGTGCACCTGACCAAGGTCGGCGCATTGTCGTCGATCGTCGGCGGTGCCCTGGTGGCGCTCGTCGTCGCGACGTCGGCCGCCATCGGGCTGCACCTGCATCCCGGCGCGGTATCCGAAACCGCGCACACCGCGAGCATCGAGGAATCTGCTCCCGAGGCGGGCCCGGCCCCGAAGCCGGTGCAGAAGCCGGCCGTAAAGCCCGCAGGCAAACCGGCACCCGCTGCTCCGCCGCACACTCCGGCTGCCCCGCCGCCCGCGCAGGCGGTCGAGGCCGCCGACCCGCCGGCCCACCAGCGTCCCGCCCAGGCCCCGCCGGCCCCTGCTGCCCCCGCGCCCGAGCCGGTGTACGTCCCGCCCGCGCCCGCACCACCACCGGCGCCGGTCTACGCGCCGCCACCGTATGTTCCGCCGCCGGTGACCTATCCGCAGCCGCGGCTGCGGGACCGGATCATCGAGCGCATCCCGATCATCAACCGGTTCCACTGAACTTGGCGGTCAGCCCGGCCCGGGCCAGCCGGGCCTGTTCGGCCCGCACCACCTCGTCTTGATGCGGTGGGGCCTGGTCGGGATGATGCGCCAGGCGGCGGATCGGCTCGTCGACGGTGCCCCTGGCCAGCAGCCGGTAGACCCGCACGGTGTGCAGTTCGCTGAGCCGTTGGGTGCGTCCGACGATCTTCCGTTCGGTGCGGGGCTGCCACTGTGGTTCGGCGATGACGAACACCGCCGGGGCGTTCAGCTGGCGCAGATCCAGTGCGCCGGCACCGATGTGGGCCAGCAACGTGGCGGGGCCGCGTTCGGTCCCGAATGCGTCGACGACGGCCTGCTGGTCGGGTACCGAGGCGTCGACCGGTCCGAAGATATTGGCGGGCAATGCTTTTCGAATCACATCCAGCACCGCCGGAAAATGTGAGAACACCACCACCTTGGCCCCGTCGATGTGGGCCTCGTTGGTGAGTTCGATGAGCCGGTCCAGCTTGGCCGCAGGTGCCGGTGAGCCGGACGGCCAGGCTGCTTGCCGGATCGCGCTGAAGTTGCCGCTGGAGACGGCCTGCCGGTACCGCTCGCGGTCGGCGCGGCTGGGCCGCACCCATTCTTCGGTGGCGATCCGCGCCGGCAGTTCGTCGACCACATCGCGGTAGTCGCGTCGCAGGTACACCCGGTCTACCGCGCGGCGGAAGGCGATCGATCCGCGTTCGCCCGCGTTGGGCGCCACCTTGCCCGCCACATCGGGCTGCAGGAAATCGGCCAGGTGGCGAAATCCGCCGATCCGCTGGTGCATCGAGACGCCGGACAGAAACAACACGCGGTTGTCGGAGGTCAGCACGTTGCGGACGGCGCGAGCCCGGTCGGATTTCGGGTCGCGCAGCAGGTGCGCCTCGTCGACGATGACCAGCCCTGGGCGTTCGGGCAGTTTGATGCGTTGCAGGGTGTCGTAGGAGACGATGGCGACACCGCCTGCGGTCTTCCAACTCTCAAGGCGCGCATCGCGTTCGCTGCCGCGGATCTCGATCGCCCGCAGCGCGGTGTGCTTGGCTGTCTCTGCGGCCCAATGGATTCCGGTGTTGGGCTGGCACACCACCAGGGCGTGGCGAAGCTGTGCGGCCGCGGAAAGGTGCGCGGCGACGGCCAGCGCCTGCAGGGTTTTGCCCAGCCCCAGGTCGTCGCAGAGCAGCACCCGCTCACGTGCCAGTGCGTACCGGGCGCCGAACTCCTGGTATCCGCGCAGTTCGGTGCGCAGCAGGGAGCGGTTCAGTACGGTCTGCTCGACGAGTGCGGCCACCTCCGCTCCGACGAATCCCTGGGCGGCATCCACATCGGTTGTCCCGGACGCGAATTCGCTCAGCAGCTGGTCGATGGGACGGGGGTCGGTGCGATAGTGCGCCCACACGTCGCCCTCGAAGTGGCGGGCGTCGTCGATGCGGTCCAGTAGCACGCGCACCGATTCGCGCAGCTGATCCGACGCCGTGTGGCTGCGTAGCCGCGGCATCAGCCGGCGCAGTTGCTTGACCGGCACATCGGCCTGAACCAGCGTCAGCAGTGAGGTCAGCAGCTCCGTGTCCTGCCCGGCGCGCAGCCGGGGCCGCGTGGTGGTGCGGATGTGGTCGGCCATCGCCTGGGCCGCTGCCTGCACCGCCTGTGCGGCCTCGATGTCCACACCGGGTACCTGCGTCAACAGCCGCGCCGGCACGGTGTGGATGTCGTGCACGGTGCGGTAGTCGGAGTTGGCCAGCCCGCCCAGGCGGGCGCCGCGCGCCAGATAGGGGCGCAGGTGTTGCAGCGACGCCGATTGCAGCGTTTGCGTCACCACCTCGTCGGTGCCGGCGCGAATCTGGTCGGCGACCTCGGCACGAAGTTTGCCGACACCTGCGAGTGCGGCATCGGCATGGCGGATCAGCTCGGTGGGATCTGCGCTGTCCATGACACATCATCATGGCACCTGACCGGGGTCGCCGACTGCACGGATCATCCGGGATTGCCATTGCCGTCCACGTCAATTTGGTCCTCGGCGCGGGCGTATTCGGGAATTTCTCCGGCGAATTTCTCCGGCGTTGTCGATGTGCCCGCCTGTCAGCGACTTCTCAGCGACAATCGCCACACCGGTAACACGGACCTCGCCAAACCCATTGTCGCTGAGCGCTTTCACCAATCCAGCGCCATCGGCCCCATCAGCCTCACCCGTCCAGTGTCCGGCTCTCAGCGACACTGTCGCTCGCAGGCGGGCAGCCCGATTTCTGTGACGCACGAGGCTGACGCGCACTCGAGTGACGCGAGTTCAGATCGTTCGCGTGACACGTGATGCTCGAGGTGCCCAGGTGGCGATTGTCGCTGAATTGTCGCTGACAGCCGGGCAACTCGACAGCCGCCCACCGGCCGCGACACGCCGAACTCTGCCGCGACGCCAAACCAGTCCGCGAACGTGGGTCTAGATCATGTCGTGCTCGGTGAGCCAGCGCATCACCGGCCAGCCGATGAACACCGGTAGCCAGCAGGTCAGCACGCGGTAGAGCAGCACCGCGGGCACCGCGATCGCGGCGGGCACGCCGAACGCGGCCAAGCCACCGATCAGAGCCGCCTCGACGGCGCCAACACCGCCGGGGGTGGGAGCCGCCGACGCCAGGGTGCCGCCGATCATGGTCACCACCGTGACGGTGACGAATGAGGTGGTTCCGCCGAACGCCTCGACGCTGGCCCACAGTGCCAGGGCCGCACCGAGGGTGGTGCCCGCCGCGCCCAACACGATCAGGGCCAGGCGTTGCGGTTCGCGGGCCAGTTTGACCAGGTCGTCGGTGACCTCTTTGAGCTTGGGCCGCAACGAGGAGGCCAGCCAGCGCCGCAATTTGGGCACGGCCAGGAACGCGCCGATGAGGCCGAGCGCCACGCCCGCGATCAGGTACAGGATCGTTGCGCTCGGCACGAAGTGCGACAGATCGGCCGAGGCCCCGGCCACGGTGCTGAACAGGATCAGCAGGATCACGTGCACGATCACCTGGACCGACTGCTGCAGTGCCACCGCCGCCGTTGCGCGGGTCGTGGAAAGCCCGCCCTTCTGCAGGAACCGGGTGCTCAGGGCCAGGCCGCCGACCCCGGCGGGCGTGGTGGTGGCGGCAAAGGTGTTGGCCACCTGCATGATCGAGAGGTTGCGGAAACTCACCAGCCTGTCGGCACAGGCCCACAGCGCGCCCGCCGCGCCGACATACCGCAGCGCCGAGACGGTCAGCCCGAGCAGCGCCCACGACCAGTCCACCGTGCGCAACTCGGAGAAGAACGTCGGCACCGTGCTGATGAACGGGTAGGCGACATAGACCAGAGCCACCAGCAGCACCAGTTGGATCACCTGGGTCCGGGTGAAGCGGGTGATGGTTTCGGCCTGGATCTGGTCGGCACCGGTCTGCCGTTTGACCTCGTCGCGCGCGGCCGTCATGACCGCCTTGGCGTCGGGAACGTCGGCCCGCACCCGGGCCGGTACCGCGGACTTGGTCAGCCGGCGTGACGCGGTGAGCACCGTGTCCCGGCCGAACGCCTCGATCGCCGCACTCACCGCCGACTCGGGGTCGTACAGCTCAGTCGTGGTGACCAGCAGTTGGGCGATGTCGGACTGCAACTGCGCGTCGGTGGCCCCGTATTCGGCGCTGCCGAATCCACCGAAGAGCACCGCACCGTCATCGACGGTGATCTCTTTGCTGCGCAGGTCGCCGTGGGAGATCTGGTGGTCGTGCAGCGTGCGCAACGCATTCCACACCCGCCCGACGGTGATCTCGTCGGTGCACTGGTCCAGGGTCAAACCGCGTTTGCGGTTGTGCGCGTACAGCGTCCAGCCGCGGTCCAGCGCGGCCACCGACATGGTCGACGTGCTGGCCAGGCCGAGGTCGCCGATTGCGATGGCCATCAGGGCGCGATGCTCGACGGCGCGGCGCATCGACGTCTGCAGGGGCGCGGTCTCGTTGGCGCGCAGCCGGAACTTGCGCCACAGCTGGCGGACCGCGCCGCCGCTGCGCTGGTTCGGCCCGTACAGTTCGACCACCGCGGTCGCGTCGGGATCCTGCGACGCCGCATCGAGCATCAGTGGCCCGGCGCCTGCCGGTCGCACCACGGTGAAAGCCGAGACCACGAATCCGCGCCGGCCCAGCGATCGCACCGCACCGTCGAGCGGGACCTCCAGTGCAGGGGTGCCGACGACCCACACGATCAGGGCGCCGACGAACCAGCCCACCGACAGGCCGAGCAGGGACCGGGCCGGCACCACGGCGCTGACCACGAGGTGGATCGGCACGAACGCCAGCAGCAGCGTCCACCACCAGCGCCGCAGCCGACGCGACAGCCAGGGCCCGGACACGGTCAGCACCGCGGCCAGCATGCCGATCCAACGCGGATCGTCGAGGAACTGCGACAGCGTGGTGTCGAGACGGTCGCCGAGGTCAAAATGCCATCGAGGCGCGGCGATGCCGTTGGCGGTGATCGACAGCGACAGCATGGTGATCAGTGCCGCGGCCGCGTAGGCGCCCAGCAGTTTCCACTGCCGGGACAGGATCAGGCTGACCAGGATCACGAACGGCAGCGCCACGATCGCGATGCCGTAGAGCAGGTAGACCAGGTTGGACTGCGTGGGGGTCAGCACGCCGACGATCTCGGAGATGGACCGCTCCAGCGTCTCCCACTCGTAGCGCGTGATGAGCGAACTCGTGATGACGATGGCCAGGAAGATCGCGGCCAGCGTCAGACGCAGGATGTCGTTGGTGCGTCGGGTCGGCGGTTGCAGGAGGCTGCCGGTGACGGTGATGTCCCGTCCGTCAACGCGCATGTTCCCCCTTCGCTGCTTGTCGTCGGCCCGCGACCAAGGTAGCCGGATCGCATATCGATATCGGCATTTGGTGGTGATCTGGACCGTATCGATTTCACATCGGTCCCATTGGTCACCGCGCGCGACAATTTTCGCCGGTGCGGTGTGATCTGGACCAACACGGGCGATCAACGTGATGTAACTTCGCGGCATGCCGGTGGACGCAACCCCATTCGGGCACTATCAGCTGCAGAAGCTGATCGGTCGGGGCGGGATGGGCGAGGTTTACCAGGCCTACGATTCCGACACCGACCGCATCGTCGCGCTCAAGGTCCTGCCGCCGCACCTGGCGCAGGACGCCACCTTCCAGGAACGGTTCCGCAGGGAGTCGCACGCCGCGGCGGGGGTGAGCAATCCGCACGTGGTGCCGATCCACGGCTACGGCGAGATCGATGGCCGGCTCTATCTGGACATGCGGCTGATCGAGGGACGCAACCTCGGCGTGATGCTCACCAAGACCGGCAAGCCGTTGGACCCGGCTTTCGTGGTGGGCATCATCGAGCAGGTCGCCGAGGCGCTCGACAGCGCGCATCAGGCCGGGTTGACCCATCGCGACGTCAAGCCGTCGAACATCCTGATCGCCCACAACGATTTCGTGTACCTGATCGATTTCGGCCTGGCCCGCACCGCGGGGGATTCGGGCATGACGACCGCCGGCAGCACCCTGGGCACGCTGGCCTATATGGCGCCGGAGCGGTTCGACGCAGGCAAGATCGATCCGCGGTCGGACGTCTACGCGCTGGCCTGCGTGCTCTACGAATGCCTGACCGGGGAACGGCCGTATCCGTCCGACAGCCTCGAACAGCAGATCGCCGGGCACATGGTGTCCGCGCCCCCGCGGGCCTCCGAGAAGGACCCGCGGCTGGCGGCCTTCGACGACGTCATCGCCAAGGGCATGGCCAAGAAGCCGTCCAAGCGCTATCAAAGTGCGGGTGACCTGGCGGCCGCGGCGCGGGCCGCGCTCATGGTTCCGGTGCGCACCACCGGACGGTCGGGGCGGCATTCGGCGCAACGCGTTCCGACGCGCGTTCGGGTGTCCAAGAAGGCGGCCGCGATCGCCGGCGCGACGGTGGTGGTGGCGGCGCTGTGCGCGGTGGGGGTGTGGCAGCTGCGCGACGGCGGCCCGGGGCGCAACCCGAGCTTGGCGGATTCGGCCTCGACCACGGGTCCGGTGGAGGCGCCGTCCGGTGCGGTGGACAAGATCGCCAAGACGGTGCCGGCGGAGATCCGCGATTCCGGCCGTTTGGTGATCGGGGTGAACGTGCCCTACGCGCCCAACGAGTTCAAGAATTCCAGCGGCGAGATCGTCGGGTTCGACGTCGATCTGATGAAGGCGGTGGCGCGCACCATGGGATTGGTGCCCGACTTCCGCGAGACCGGTTTCGAAGGGATCCTGCCTTCGGTGGCCGACGGAAACTTCAACGTCGGCATGTCCTCGATCACCGACACTGCCGAGCGCGAGCAGCAGGCCGATTTCGTCACCTACTTCGAGGCGGGCACGCTGTGGGCGCGGCGGGCCGGGTCGATGGCCGACCCGGGATCGGCCTGTGGGCTACGAGTCGGCGTGAAGTACAGCACGATTCAGGAGACCCAGGAGGTCCCGGCCAAATCGGATGCGTGCGTCGCAGCCGGGCTGCCGCCCATCGAGAAAGTGGTGCGCACCCATCAGGACGAGGTGACCGCGGCGCTGATCGCCGGGGAGGTCGACGCGATGACCGCCGACTCACCCGTCGCGGGGTTCGCGATCAAGCTCAGCGGCGGTGCGTTGGAGCCGGCGGGTGAGGTGTTCGACTCCGCGCCTTACGGCTGGCCCGTGGCCAAAGGGTCGGGTTTGGCGGAGTCGTTGCGGTTGGCGCTGCAGCATGTGATCGACACCGGGGAGTACCGCACGATCGCGACGATGTGGGGTGTGGAGAAGGGCATGATCACCGAGCCGGTGATCAACGGCGCCACCCGCTGAGGGTTTTCGCGTCTCACACCGAGTTGCGGCCTGCGATGGCCTTGGCCAGTCGCACCACCTGGTCATCGGTCAGGTTGGTTCCGGTGATCCGCACATCGATGACAAAGGTGTCCACCGCCAGGATCGCGCGGCGGCTGCCCTGCTGGGGGCTGGTCGGGGACTGCTCATTGGTGACATCGATGTCGTCGACGACACTCGGGTTGCCGAGCGCGAAGGTACTGGGCTGACGGTTGCTGTCGTAGCTGATCACCAGGCTCTCACCCGCGCATTGTCGCCAGGTGTCGACCGTGCGGGTGACCACCTCGCGTGCGGCCGTGGGGGTGTCGTACGCCGTGACGGCCTGGTCGACCTCGAGGTCGTCGCCATCGTCGGCGAACAGGGACTCGCGGAACTGGCGGAATCCGCTGTCGCGGTAGATCTCGTCCATGGCGTTGCCGATGACGGCCAGACACACCGGGCGCGACGCGTGCTCGTCGGCGTCGAGCCTGGCCGGCTGACGCAGCGCGGTCTTGGAGCGCAGCCCCGTGGTGGCCAGGATGGTGTTGAGTTCGGATTCGCTGGCGAGCATGCTGCCGAGGACGTCGACCTGTGGGCCCGCATCGATCTCGGTTTGCCCAGGGCTGCACCCGCTGAGGACAACACCCGCCAATGCGATAGCCGCGATGGCTGGGATGACCGCACGTCGCACGTACATGAGACCCCCTTGACCGTGTTTGCTGATCGTAAACGGTCAGAGGGGTCGCGCGCAGTGTTCGAGCATGCTGTGAGCATCTGCGGCCACACCGGTCACAGCAGCACCGTGATGGCCGGGGAACGCGGTGCCGAAACGGATCCGGAAGGGTTAGCGCTTCTTGATGTTCAGCACGTCATCCGTGGATGACGCATCACCGGCTTTGGCGCGTTTGACCGCGCGTTTCTCTTTGAGGGATTTGCCTGACTTCTTCGCCAGGCTCTGTCGCGGTGATTTGTCGGCCATGTCGGCCCCTTTGATGTGGGGGCCTGTATCGGTCCCGGTTCCCCGACCCTACGGGAAGAAACGCTGCCAGGTCGCGACTCGCCGTCGGGGTTCTCAGCCCGCCCCGACGTCGGGTTGTGGCAGGGATTCGCGGCGACGCCTAGGCTGAGGGCATTCACCCAGGTGGCCCGGACCATGCCGCCGTACACAGACGGACCGGGAAAGCTGACAATCAGAGATATCGCCGCCTACGCGAAGTTGAGTCGCGCAGACATCGACGCGATCGGAACCGAACTCGACACCATCCGCCGCGATGTCGAAGAATCGCTCGGCGCACGGGATGCTGCCTACATCCGGCGCACCATCGTGTTTCAGCGCGCCCTCGACGTCGCGGCCCGGCTGCTGATCGCAGGCGCACCGTCGAAGGCCGGCGTGCTGGCCGGAACGGTCGCGCTGGCCTATGCGAAATCCGTTGAGAACATGGAAATCGCGCACAATGTGGGCCACGGTCAGTGGGACTGGATGAACGATCCTGAGATCCACTCCACCACCTGGGAGTGGGACCAGGTGGGCCCGTCGTCGCAGTGGCGCTATTCGCACAACTACCACCACCACGTGTTCAGCAACGTTCTGGGCGTGGACGACGATCTCGGCTTCGGCATCCTGCGGATGAGCCGTGACCAGCAATGGGAACGTCAACATCTGGTGCAGCCGCTGCGGAATGTGCTGTTGGCCATGATCTTCGAGTGGGGTATCGCTCTACACGACTTCTACTCTGCCCGCGATCGGGCAGACACCGAGGCCGGGCGCAACGCGGCGGGACAGGCGTTGCGCGCCAAGATCGGCCGCCAGATCGCCAAGGACTTCATCGTTGTGCCGGCATTGAGCGGGCGGCGCTGGAAGCGAACCCTGGTGGCGAATCTTGGTGCCAATGTGCTGCGCAACCTGTGGGCGCACATGGTCATCTTCTGCGGGCATTTCCCCGACGGGGCGGAAAGGTTCGGCCCGGAAACCCTGCAAGACGAGAGTCGCGGCGAGTGGTATCTGCGGCAGATGCTGGGTGCGGCGAATTTCAAAGCCGGTCCGGTGTTGGCGTTTTCGAGCGGAAACCTGTGCTACCAGATCGAGCACCACCTGTTCCCGGATCTGCCCAGCAATCGCATGGCAGAGATCAGCGTGCAGGTGCGGGGCGTGTGCGAGAAATACAATCTGCCCTACACCAGCGGCTCTCTCGCCCGTCAATACCTGCAGACTCTGCGGACGATATTCAAACTCGCACTGCCGGATGCGGGATGGCGAGCTGTGTTCCGAGCGGCGCCACCCACCTGACCGGGATCCCGAAAAGGAACGTAACTTCTGCAGTCCCTGTGCCATGCTCAGTCGAACAGGGAGAAGCTGTCGATCAGCGGGTGGCGCGCCCTGAACCTTCAGTACACGCCGATGCGGTGGTCGTGTCAACGTTGCGCGCGAACCAGTTGTAATACGTTGTAGCACAGCATATTAGAGCGCGTTGCGGCCCGCGATGATCTTGGCCAGCTGAACAGTCTGACGGTCGGTGATGTCGTAGCCGCTGATCCGCAGGTCGACGACGAAGGCGTCGACGGCCAGGATCGCGCGGTGGGTGATGCGGTCGGTGACATCCAGTGGCTCGTCGTGGGTGATGTCGACGCCGTCGAGCACGGTGGGGGCCGCCATCCGGCGGGCATCGGTGGTCTTGCCGCCGTCGTAACTGAAGGTCAGGGTGTCGTTGCCGCAGCGACGCCAGATGTCGACGGTGCGGGCCACCATGGCTTCGGCGGCCTTGGGGTTGTCGAACCGGGCGATGGCCTGGTCGACCTCGACGTCGTCGGCGTCATCGGCGAGCTGGGTTTCACGGAACGCCCGGTAGCCGCTGCTGCCGTAGACCCATTCCATCCCGTTGCCGATGACCACGATGCACTCCGGGCGGGACAGCGGCTGGTAGTTGGCGTTGGTCATCGGGGCGCGGAGCGCGGTCTTGGGCCTGACCTCGGCGTTCATCACGATGTTGATCTCGGATTCGCTGGCCATCATGCTGCCCAGGACGTCGACCTGCGGGCCGTCGGAGTCGGGGATCGCGGGGGCGCAGGCGGTCAGCAGGGCAGCGCACACTGCCATGCCGGCGGCTCTCGGATGGATGCCCATGGGATCCCCCTCAGTTTCTGTTTGCTGATCCTAAGCACGATCGCGGGCCGCGGCTGACGGCAATTTGGTGATCGGAGCAGGGCGCTCCGATGAAGCGCCGCCGTCTCCGCTGAGAACTCGGCGCGTTCCCCCGATCGGGGGACACGACTTTCGTCCGGTCGATGGGCCGTTCGGTCGATACAGCCGGGGCCCGCGGCGGCGCATTCTTATCTCAACACCGGAACACACCGGAACCAACACCAAAAGCCTTATCCGACAAAGGAGTCGACATGACCACCATCGCCCGCCGCATCGCAGCCGGTTTCACCCTCGCCGCTGCCCCCGCGTTGATCGCCCTGGGTGCCGCCACCGCCCACGCCGACGCTTCCGTCGCCAACAACGGCCCGTCGGTCAGCTCGCACCAGGCCTTCCCGAACCAGCACAACATGCCGCAGCCCGGGTCGGCGACCCATCACCACCACCAGCGCAACCACGCCAAGTAGGCCGGGGGGAGGCCAGGGCCCGGACGCAGCCGGTGTCCGGGCCTCTGGCTGTGTTCGGTTCCGCAGCGTGACCACGGCTCGTAGGGTGGGGGAATGGTGGGGTTACCTCCGGGGCCTCCGTTGCCCCCGTCGGTGCAGGGCTTCTTGATGCTGCGTTACTGGCCGCGATTCGTCTCGGCCTGTCGACGCCGCTACGGCGACGTGTTCACGCTGCGGGTCGCGGCGATGGGCACCATGGTGTACCTGGCAGATCCCGCTGACATCAAGGTGGTGTTCGCCGGGGATCCGACCATCTTCCATGCCGGAGAAGCGAATTCGGTGCTGAGTTCGCTGCTCGGCGACAGCTCCGTGCTGGTGATCGACGAGGACGAACACCACGAACGCCGGCGCCAGATGCTGCCGCCGTTTCACCGCGACGCCGTGGCCCGCCAGACCGAGATCATGACCGAGATCGCCGCCGCGAACATCTCCGGCTGGCCCGTGGGTACCACCTTCCCGGTGGCACCGAAGATGGCGGAGATAACCCTTGAGGTGATCCTGCGGACGGTGATCGGGGCGTCAGATCCCGCCCGGCTGTCCGCGCTGCGGTCGGTGATGCCGAGGCTGCTCAGTGTGGGTCCGTGGGAGACGCTGGCGCTGGCCAGCCCCGGCCTGCAGCGGCGGCGCCCGTGGCGGCGCCTGCAGCGCGATATCGCCGAGGCGGACCGGCTGCTGTTCGCCGAGATCGCGGATCGACGTGCCGACCCCGACTTGGCGGGCCGCACCGATGTGCTGGCGATGCTGGTGCGGTCCGCGGATGCGGGCGAGCACACCATGACCGATCGCGTACTGCGCGACCAGTTGATGACCTTGATCGTGGCCGGGCATGAGACGACCGCGACCGCCCTGTCGTGGGCGCTGGAACGGTTGACCCGTCATCCCGCGGTGCTGGACAAGGCGGTCAAGGCCGCGCGCGAAGGCGACGACGAATACCTGGACGCGGTCGCCAAGGAGACGTTGCGGATCCGGCCGGTGGTGTTCGACGTGGGCCGGGTGCTCAAGCAGCCGATCGATTTGGCCGGCTACCGGCTACCGGCCGGCGTGATGGTCGCGCCGGGCATCGGGCTGGTGCACGACCGCGACGATGTGTATCCCGACGCCGACCGGTTCGATCCCGACCGGATGCTCGGCGTGACTCTCGGCCCCACCACCTGGTTTCCGTTCGGCGGCGGCAACCGCCGCTGCCTGGGTGCAACGTTCGCGATGGTCGAGTTACGGGTGGTGCTGCGCGAGATCCTGCGCCGGGTAGACCTTTTCGCCACGACGGCTGCCGACGAGGGCCAACGCGTCAAGCATGTGACGCTGGTGCCGCACCGCGGGGCACGGATCTGTGTGCGAGCGGTGCGGGACACGCACGACCTGGCGGTCACTTCAGTAACCGCGGCACCGCGGAGTCGGTGACCCCGGTCCCGGTCGATCGACAACTGGCGGCCACGGTGCGGAGGAACATCGTCAAGAATCTTGACGGTCTGCGCCGCGGACACCCCTGAGACAGCGGTCAACGACGAGAACACGGCCGATTGTCAGGCAGCCATGCCAAGCTGGGGCCATGGCTGCGAAATCTCCGCACCGTGCGGACCTCGTGCTTTCCGGGGGCGGAGTCAAGGGCATCGGCCTGGTCGGTGCCGTCGCCGCGCTTCAGGACGCGGGGTACGCGATCGAACGGATCTCGGGCACCTCGGCCGGCTCACTCGTCGGTGCGGTGGTGGCCGCCGCGGTGCAACGCGGAGACGTGACGAGCGACCAGTTGCGGGAATTGGCGCTGAGCGTGCCGTACCGCAAGTTCCGCGACAGCGGGCCGATCGAGAGCATCCCCGTGCTGGGCACGGCGTGGGGTCTGCTGCGTGAGACCGGCATCTATCGCGGTGACTTCGCTTATGACTGGATTCGCGGGGAGCTGAAGAACCTGGGCGTCAAGACCTTTGGTGATCTGGCCGTCGACGACGACAATCTGCTGCCCGAGCGGCGCTATCGGCTGACGGTCACGGTGACCGACCTGACGACCGGTCAATTGGTACGTCTGCCATGGGATTACCGGCGCGTCTACGGGTTGGACCCCGATGAGCAGCTCGTCGCCGATGCCGTGCGGGCCTCGATGGCGATTCCGTACCTGTTCCACCCGGTGACGTTGAAGACCGCCGACGGGAAACCGTGCACGTTGGTGGACGGCGGGGTGTTGTCGAACTTTCCGATCGACTCCTTCGACCGCCCCGATGGCGCGGAGCCGCGGTGGCCGACCTTCGGGGTGACGGTGGTGCCGTATCTGCCCGCACCGTCGGCGCAGCAGCTCATTCCCGGTTTGGGGATGCTGAGCTTCGGCCGTCCGACGTTCCTGGAGAGCTTGATCTCCACGATGCTGGTCGGTCACGACCAGGCCCACCTCAGCCAGCCGTGGGTGAAGGTCCGCGCGATCCAGGTGGATTCGACCGACGTCGGGGTGCTGGACTTCGACATCTCGCGCAACGAGGCCCAGGCGCTGTACGAGAAGGGATATGCGGGGGCGACGGAGTTCCTGTCGACCTGGGACTGGCCGGCCTATCTGGAGCGCTTCCGCCAGGCGCATCGGGTGGGTGGACGTTGACGATCCGTTACCACGCCCCGGGCCGGGTCAATCTGATCGGCGAGCACACCGACTACAACGCGGGGTTCGCCCTGCCGATCGCGTTGCCGCAGAAGACCGTTGTGAGCTTCGATCCGGACTCGTCGGGTGTGCTTTCGGTGTCGAGTTCGTTGGGCGACGGGCCCGCGCGCATCGGTGTGGATACCGTGCCGGGAGAGGTGACGGGCTGGGCGGCGTACGTCGCCGGGGTGGTGTGGGCGCTGTCGAATGCCGGGATTGCGGTACCGGGCGGGCGGATGACGATCACCAGTGAGGTCGAGATCGGGTCGGGGCTGTCATCGTCGGCGGCGCTGGAATGCGCGGTGCTCGGCGCGCTGCTCACCGCGGTCGGTGACGATCTCGATCCCGTCGAACAGGCGTACATCGCCCGTCAGGCCGAGAACGAGTATGTCGGTGCGCCAACGGGACTACTCGATCAGCTGGCGTCGTTGTTCGGTGCTCCGGGGCAGGCGCTGCTGATCGACTTCCGCGATGTCACCGTGCAGCCGGTGCCCTTCGATCCGGAGGCCGCCGGCGCGGCGCTGTTGTTGATCGACTCACGGGCCCGGCACGCGCACGCCGGTGGCCAGTACGCGGCCCGGCGGGCATCGTGTGAGCGGGCGGCCGCCGATCTCGGGGTGCCCTCGCTTCGCGAGGCTCCTGACGTGTCGGCGCTGCAGGCGGTCAGAGATCCGGTCGATGCCCGACGGGCGCGCCATGTGCTGACCGAAAATCGGCGCGTCCTCGATTGCGTTGCGGCACTGGAATCCGCGGATTTCACGACCGTCGGTGCGCTGTGGACGGCATCGCATGCCTCGATGCGCGATGACTTCGAGATCACCACAGGCCACCTCGATCTGATCGCCGAAACTGCGGAGAAGGCCGGTGCTTTCGGGGCGCGGATGACCGGCGGCGGGTTCGGTGGCTGCGTCATCGCACTGGTGCCGGATGAGCGGGTGACGGCGGTCGGTGAGGCGGTAGCCCGGGCGGTGAGTGCGGCCGGGTGCCCGGAGCCGACGATTACCAGGACGCACGCAGGCGCTGGAGCGGGGCCGGCTACCGGAGCTTGACCATCCGCGTCGTCGAACTCTCATCCAACTCGACGACATCGGATCGCGACCGCAGGAAATCGCTGAACGACTTGAATCCCAACGACTTTTCGCTGAACGACGGGTCCATCCGCTTCATCTGCGCCTTGACCGCGGAGTTGTGCAGCCATTCGACGTCGTCTTTCTCCAGGCCGATCTGCAGCGCGCGGTTGAGCAGCGCGGTGGCCTGCGCCTGCGGGTCAGGTTCCTCGTTCTTGCGGGTGCGCTTCTGCGGCTGCCGTTCCGGCTCGGGACTCAGCGTCGGGATGCCGGGCAGTGAGTCGTAGACGACGAACTCGTCGCATGCGGCAGCCAGTACCCGACTCGACGAGCCGGCCACCCCGATGCCGACGACGTAACGGCCCAGCCGTTTGCAGCGTTGGGCCAGCGGGATGTAGTCGGAGTCGCCCGCCACGATCACCACATGGGTGAGGTCGGGGAGCCGGAACATGTCCTCGACCGTGTCGACGGCCAGCCGGATATCGGCGCCGTTCTTGCCGTACGCGGCGGCGGGGAAAAGCTGCACCAGATCGACGGCGCGGCCGACGAGTTGCTCGCGGTAGCCGGCGTTGACGTCGGCCGACCAGTCCGCGTAGGCGCGGGTGAGCACCAACGTGCCGAACGATGAGGCGAAGTCGAGAATGGCGGCGACGTCGACGGTGGCTTTGGTGAGCTTGTCGGGTTCCAGGCCCTTGGCTTTGTCCTTCTGAAACGAGTTGCGGCCGTTGACCTGGTCGTAGCGGGAGATGACGATGTTGTCGAAGTCCAGGTAGACCGCGACGCGGGTGTCGGGTTCGGTCATTTTTCCAGTCTGACAATTCGGGCGTATGTGGGTATATGCAGTTCTAAAGTGGGAACTACTTTGTAGCAAATATTCGGCTCGCAAAGGAGAATCGGGAAACTCAGCGCATGCTCGCGAAGGCCGCAGGTCGATTCGCCGATGTCGTCGTCACCGCGATCGCATCGACCACTTCCCTTGCGTCCGATGCCGAGGAGACGTGGGCGCTGTTGTTGGAGGGCCGCAGCGGTATCCGGCCCTTGGACAAGCCGTTTGTCGAGGAGTTCAACTTTCCGGTCCGGATCGCCGGGCAGCTCACCGAGAACTTCGATGACATCCTGACTCGTGTTGAGCGGCGCAGGCTTTCGTATATGGGCCAGATGTCCACGGTGCTGGGGCGGCGGCTCTGGGAGAGCGCCGGTTCCCCCGAGATCGACACCCGGCGCCTGCTGGTGTCGATCGGGCTGGCCTTGGGCACCACCGAGGAAATGATCCTGCAGTACGACACCTGGAAGGAAAAAGGGCTGCGCGCCGTGGCGCCGACGTCGATTCAGAAGTACATGCCGAATGCGCCTGCCGTGGCGGTCGGGCTGCAGCGGCAGGCGAAGGCCGGGGTGATGTCTCCGGTGATGGCCGACGCGTCGGGTGCGGCGGCCATCGCGCAGGCCTGGCGGCAAATCATCCTCGGTGATGCCGATGTCGCGATCTGCGGCGGTGTCGAGACCTGCATCGAGGCCGTGCCCATCGCCGCATTCGCCCAGGGCGGCATGATGGCGACGGACAACGACGATCCGGCGGCCGCGTGCCGACCGTTCGACAAGCATCGCGACGGCATGGTGTTCGGCGAGGCCGGTGCCCTGATGCTGATCGAAACGGAGCAGCACGCCAAGGCGCGCGGCGCCCCCATCCTGGCCCGGCTGATGGGCTGCGGCATGACCAGCGACTGCTACGACGCGGTCCGGCCCGATCCGACGGGGGAGCGCGCCGGGGATGCCATCACCCGGGCCATCGAGCTGGCCGGTCTCACCGCGGCGGATATCGACCACGTCAACGCCCATGCCACCGGAACCAGCTGCGGGGATGCGGCCGAGGCCAGGGCTCTCCACAGGGCGCTGGGCCGCGCGGTCCCCGCGGTGTACGCGCCGAAGGCGGCGCTGGGGCACTCTCTGGGTTCGGCGGGCGCGGTGGATGCGGTGTTGACCGTGCAGGCCCTGCGCGACGGGATCATCCCGGCCACGCTCAACCTGAAGAACCCCGATCCCGAGATCGACCTCGACGTGGTGGTCGATCAGCCCCGCCTGGGCAATTACCACTACGCGATCAGCGACTCGTTCGGGTTCGGCGGGCACAACGTCGCGTTGACGTTCGGTGCGTACTAGGGCTGTTTGGTGAAGGTGAACTGCGCGACTTCGGAGATGCCGCGGCGGAAGAAGTCGGCGCAGCCGGTGATGTAGTGCATGTAGCGGTCGTAGACCTCTTCGGACGTGGTGGCGATCGCCTCGTCGCGGTGGGCGACCAGGTTGGCCGCCCAGGTGTCCAGCGTCCGCACGTAGTGGGTGTTCATCAGCTGCAGGTCGTCGGTGGAAAAGCCGGCGTCGGAGGAGAATTCGAGCATGTCCTGATCCGAGGGCAGCTGACCGCCGGGAAAGATCTCCTTGCCGATGAACCGGGTGAACTTCATGTCGGACAAGGTGATCGGGATGTTGTGCTCACGCCAGTACTTGATCGGGTGGGTGAAGATCGTCTCGATCACCATGCGACCGTCGGGTGGCAGTACGCGGTGCACGGTGTCGAAAAAGGCGGCGTAGCGTGACTTTCCGAAGGCTTCGAACGCCTCGATGCTGACGATGCGGTCCACCGGCTGGTCGAACTGCTCCCAGCCCTGCAGGCACACCTGGTGCGAGCGGCGGGTGTCGGCCTGGTCCAAAAGGCTTTGGCAGTAGGCGTACTGGTTTCGGCTCAGCGTCAGACCGACGACGTTGACGTCGTACTTCTCCAGCCCGCGTTTCATCAGTGCGCCCCAACCGCACCCGATGTCCAGCAGCGTCATTCCCGGTTGCAGGCCCAGTTTGTCCAGAGCCAGGTCGATCTTGGCCATCTGGGCTTCTTCCAGCGTCATGTCGTCGCGCGCGTAGAACGCGCAACTGTAGGTGCGGGATGGGTCCTGGAAGAGCCCGAAGAAGTCGTCGGACAGGTCGTAGTGGGCTTGAACGTCTTCGAAGTACGGGCGCATCTGCGCCGTCCCCGCCATCCCGTCGGCCATGCGCAGTAACCTCCCCGGTAGTTACATCTTTTCGCAGGTGAATTGGCACACGTCGGTGTAGCCGACGAGGAACAGATCCGCGCAGCCGGTCAAGTACTTCAGGTAGCGCTCGTAGACCTCTTCGGACGTGATGGCGATCGCCTCGTCCTTCTTGGCCTGCAGGTTTGCCGCCCAGGTGTCCAGGGTGCGGGCGTAGTGGGGCCGCAGGCGTTGTTTGCGGGTGACGTGGAAGCCGGCCTCGGTCGCGCGGTCCTCGACCATCGCGATCAACGGGATGCGGCCGCCCGGGTAGATCTCGGTGACGATGAACCGGAAGAAGCGCATCAGCGACATCGTGGTGGGCAGACCCATCTCGGCCACTTCTTCTTTGCTGGTCGAGACGATCGTGTGCAGCAGCATCACGCCGTCGTCGGGCATCAGCTCATAGGTCTTCTTGAAGTAGTCGGCGTACTTCTCGAAGCCGAAATGCTCGAAGGCGCCGATCGACACGATCCGGTCCACCGGCTCGTCGAAATCCTCCCAGGGCTGCAGCCGCACTTCTTTGCTGCGCGGGCTGTCGGACTCGGCGAAGCGTTGTTCGATGTGGGCCAGTTGATTGTGCGACAGGGTCAGACCGATGACGTTGACGTCGTACTTGTCGACCGCGCGCATGATGGTCGACCCCCAGCCGCAGCCGATGTCGAGCAGCGTCATGCCCGGTTGCAGGCCGAGTTTGCCCAGTGCCAGATCGACTTTCGCCATCTGGGCCTGCTCCAGCGTCATGTCGTCGCGCTCGAAGTAGGCGCAGCTGTAGGTCTGGGTGGGGTCCTGCCAGAGCCGGAAGAACTCATTGGACAGGTCGTAATGGGATCGGACTTCGTCTGCCGTCGATCCGTGGCGCTCGCCGGGCGGCGCGCCGATAAACGTTTTTGTGGCTTTTTCCTGCTGCTTGGTATCTGTCACTATCCGCCCCGCACAGCTATCGGATTCGGCAAATGACGCGGCGCACCGCTTTCTTCATGCGCCGTATTCGGACGTTACTCCTCTACGTTGCGCTCGGGTACCCCTTGCGAAAGCAGATTTCGGCAGTATCAAAATCCGGACGGTGCTTACCTTTTCAAAAGGCTGATCAATCCTCGGCGTCGGATCGCCCGATGAGGTTGCGGGCGCCGGTGGGGCCGAGCAGTTCCCGGAACGCCTGCACGGTGTAGCCGACCACGGTCGCATCGGATTTCGCGCGCGCGGTCGCCGAGCGAGGCAGGCTGAACAGCGGCCCCATCTCCCCGAAGTAGTCGCCCGGTCCGGCTGTCTTGATGACTTCCTCACCACCGCTGGCCAATTCGCGGGCGAGCTCGATCTCACCGTCGGTGATGATGTAGATCAGGTCACCCATCTCGCCCTGGGCGAACAGCACCTCGCCGGCTTCGATGGTCACGGTTTCGGGGCCTTGATGCTCGACGGCGACGTGCGGCACGAGCTCCACCACCTGATCGGCGAGCGGCAGGATGCGGGTGTCGTGCGTGGCGACGACGACCACGCGCTCGTCGCTGGCGAGCTCGCGGATGAGCCTGAGCACCTCCTCGACCTGGATGAAGTCCAGGTGTGCGGTGGGTTCGTCGGCCAGGATCAGGGGCGGGTCGAGCGCGATCGCGCGGGCCACCGCGACGCGTTGTTGTTGTCCGCCGCTGAGATTGCCTGGGCGGTGGTGCAATCGGTGCTCCAGCCCGACGCGGGTGAGCAGTTCCATGGCGCGCTCGCGGGCGCCGTAGCGGCTCATGCCTGCAGCGCGCAGCGGCACCATCACGTTTTCCATGGCGGTCAGGCTGGGCACCAGGTTGAACGCCTGGAACACGATCCCGACGGTGTCGCGCCGGTAGTCCGACAGCGCCTTCTTGTTCAGGGTGGTCACGTCGACGTCGCCGAACTCGATGCGGCCCGCGGTCGGTTTGAGGATCCCGCCCAGGCACGAGAGCAGCGTGGTCTTCCCACAACCGCTGGGCCCCAGCAGGATTGCGAGCGATCCGGCGGAGACTTCGAGGTCGAGGCCGTCGATCGGACGCACCGCGTATCCACCGCTGGAGTACTCGACGACGAGGTCTTTGACGAGAAGGTCGGCCATGTCACGGTCCTCGGAATGCCAGGGCGGGGTCGATGGTGACGGCGCGGCGCAACCCGGCGACGCTGGCCAACAGGCCGATCACGACGGCGACGATCGGTAGCGCGACGAACGCCAGGGTGGGGACGTCGCAGCGCATGGGGAACGGCGGGCCGAGCACGAGTGAGAGTCCTGCGCCCAATAGAGCCGCCAGCAATGCGACGGCGACTGCCTGCATCGCCAACCCGCCCATGATGGACCGGGTAGCCACGCCGACTGCTTTGAAAACCGCGAAGTCACGGGTGCGTTCCAGGGCGGACAGGTAGATCACCGATCCGACGATCAGCGCGGCGACCGCCCACAGCAGGCCTGCCATCAGGCTCATCGCCTGGTTGGCGCCACGCAGCGGGCGCACCATGTCGTCGATGGCGCCGGCCCGGTCGACGATGCGGAATTCTGGTGGCGGCGGCCCGGGCTTGCCGACGATGCCGACCGACGAGATCAGCTTCTGTCCGGAGAACAGCAGTTGTTGCGCGCCGGGGACCGTCAGGTAGATGTTGTCCTGGGCGGCCAGCGCGGTGAGGTCGTCGACCAGGCCGACGACACGCAGCTTGGAGGCGCCGACGTCGATGTCGGCGCCGACCGGGCGGCCCATCGTCGTGGACACCGCTACCTCATCGGGGGTGTGGGGCGCGCGGCCCTCCTTCACCGCCGGGGTGCCCGGCCCCTGCTCCGGCACTCCGAAAACATTGACGTTCCGCGGAGTGCCGCCGGCTGGGATGGTTGACGAGCCGTACACGAGTGGAACGGCGGTGGTGACGCCGGGAAGGCGGGCCGCTCGTTGTACGTCGGTGATCGGCAACGGCGCCGACCCGAGGAACGGCCCGGCCGCGCCCTCTTTGATCATGAATGCGTCGAGGCCCAGGGCGTCGACACTGCGTTCGGCCTCGACCCGGAAGCCATTCGCCAGGCCTGTCAGCACCAGCGTCATGGCAAAAACCAACGCGGTGCCGACGGCGGCGATCATGAATCGCCGCCCGCGCCACTGCAGATCGCGTAACGCCGCGATCAACACGTCGGTGCCCCGCCCATCACTTTCGACGTTACCGAGATGGGTGTGGCAGTTGGCGCTTATTGGGGCATTTGGTGTCTAGGCAATGGCCCTCATCCTTCACCCAGGCCCTATCCGTCACGGATTTCTGAGGGATGTCCGACGTGCCCGCCTGAGAGCGACTTTTCAGCGACAATCGCCACACCCACAACACCTATCGTGCCAGCCCCATGGCTCGGCGGAATTTTTGCCCGTCCAGCACCGCTGGCCTCATCAGTCTCACCAGTCCAGTGCCCGGCTGTCAGCGACACTGTCGCTCATAGCCGGACAGCTCGAAATCTGATGCATACGAGACTGATGATGTCGACGTGACGCATGTATTGATGGTCGGAGTGGCCAACGATGCGCACGGTACTTCTGAGGCGTTTGTCGCTGAAAAGTCGCTCGCAGCCGGGCACGTCAGCACTTGCTTCCGACCCGCGACACGCCGACACCGGCTCGCCGAGGCCTTCCAGCGCGCAGGCCGGCCAGAGAGCGATAGCCGGGACTACACGGCTCGGTTCACGTCTCGGCTGGCGACCCAGCCCCCGCCCCGGAACGCTCAGCGCTTTACGGGGTGCAGTACAGAGTCGGTGGTATGTGCCGGAGTTTCTTTGGCGCGCTTGACCGCGCGTTTCTCCTTCAGTGACTTCCCGGATTTCTTGGCCATGTGCTGTCGCGGCGACTTGTCGGCCATGGACGGCCCCTTGGGTAGAGGGGGCCTGTGTTGGTCCCGGTTCCTCGACCGTACGCGCCGATCCTCTGACCTGCAATGATGTGCGCCTACAGCATTGGCAGGCACTGATCTGCGGCGTTCACTAAAGTCGTCCATCAACAGCCTGATCTGACGGGCGGATAGGTGGGCAGCGAGTGAAGCGGGATATGGGCGCTCAGCTCGACATAGAGATCGTCGCGCCGACAACATTGGAGTTCCAGATCGCAGTGGCCCCGCATCCGAAGGCTCAGGTGCACGAGTCGCTGTCGTTCGTGCTGGATGGAAAGCCATTGCAGGCCAAGGAGATCCAGGGCGCGCACGGCAGTCGCATCCACAAGTTCGATGCGGCGGTGGGCAATCTCAGGGTCGATTACGTCGCCTCGATCGTCGGCCGGAATGACCCCGCGCCGGTGACCGACTACGACCTCTCGGTGTACCTACGGCCGAGCCGCTATGCGGAAGCGGACAAGTTTTTCGGTTTTGCCGCAACGGAATTCGGAAGCTACGCGGATTCAGCGACGTTGCTGGAGAAGGTGTCGCTGTGGGTGGCCAACCGGCTGAACTATGTCCCGGGCTCCAGCGATCCGATCGACGGAGCGGTCGATACCCTGCTGGCCGGTGCCGGGGTGTGTCGCGACTATGCGCACCTGGTGGTGGCGCTGCTGCGGGCGGTGAATGTACCCGCGCGCATGGTGTCGGTGTATGCGCCCGGTCTGCAGCCGATGGATTTTCATGCGGTCGCCGAGGCATTCGTCGACGGGCATTGGCGGGTGGTCGACGGCACGTTGTTGGCGCCACGGCAGAGCCTGGTCCGGATCGCCACCGGCCGCGACGCCGCTGACACCGCATTTCTCGACAACCACAACGGATCCATCGTTCTGAACTCCATGATGGTGACCGCCGTCGTGGATGGCGACCTGCCGCGGGATTCGGTCGACCAGTTGGTCTCGATCGGCTGAGGTGGCGGAAGCCGCCTCCAAACGCCGCGCTATAGGCCCTGGCCTAGGGCTTTGAGATGTAACAGGTGGCGTAACACGCGCTGTATCGCCACCACCTGACATCGGTGGCACAGTGTGGTCATGACCCGCCGCCCGCACATCCCGCCGAAGGACTTTCCACGTCCTGCGCCCAGGGAGTACGCCGGCACCCGGGCGGACGCGGCACGGTGGGCACGCGATGTTCTGCGCGGCCAAATCCTCGACGGCGTGTACGGCGGGCTGGCGGCGGCGCGGCCGATGCTGCCACCGGAGAACGAGCTCGCCGCCGAGTTCGGGGTCAGTCGCAACGCCATCCGTGAGGCGTTGGAGCTGCTGCGCGGCGAAGGATTGATCAGCAGGGTGCAGGGGGCGGGCACGTTCGTCACCGGCGCCAAGCTCAGTCAGCGCATCGACCGCCTGGAAGGTCTGGCCGAGTCTTTGGCCGGTCATCAACTGCCGGTGGAGAATTCGGTGTTGTCGGTGCGGGAATCGGTGGCTTCGCCATTCGTGGCGGCCAAGCTTCAGCTGCCCGAGAATGCGCCGATCCTGTTCATCGAGCGGTTGCGCTCGGTCAGTGGGGTGCCGCTCTCGCTCGACACCACGTCGCTGCGGATCGGGGCGATTCCCGTCGACGCCAATCTCGACCGGCAGGACGTGTTCGCGCTGATCGAGCGGGAACTCGGGATGCGGCTGGGCTGGGCGGAGTTGACCGTGGAATCTGTTTCCGCTGACGCCAATACCGCCGAACTCCTTCAGATACGTTCCGGTGCACCACTGTTGCTGCTGCACCGGTTGACCTACCTCGAAGACGGCACCCCGTTCGACTTCGAAACGGTGCGCTACCGCGGTGACCGGTGCTCGCTGATCACCACCGCCGCACGCGAACCCGACCGGTCACCTGAGCCGCCACAGTAGCCGGCACTTTCCCTTTCGCTTCACCTGTTTTCACCTGTATCAACAGAGAGGTAGTTCAACCATGCCCAAAAAACCCAACATCGTGTATTTCCACGTCGACAACCTGGGGATGGGCGAGCTCGGCTGTTACGGCGGCGGCATCCTGCGCGGCGCCGATACTGCCCGGATGGACGCGTTCGCCGCCGAGTCGCTCAAGCTGTCGCACTTCGTCGTCGAACCGCAGTGCACCCCCACCCGCTCGGCCCTGATGACCGGGCGATACCCGATCCGGTCCGGTAACCACACCATCGCGCTGGGCGGAAACGGCGGCGGCATCGTGGCCTGGGAGCGGACCATGGGTGACATTCTGTCCGAAGCCGGCTACGCCACAGCGTGTTTCGGCAAGTGGCACATCGGTGCCGAGGACGGCCGGTGGCCGACCGATCACGGATTCGACGAGTGGTACGGCCCGGCCCGCACCTACGACGAATGCCTGTGGCCCGACGATCCCTGGTACAAGGCCGAACGTGACGGCTACTCCTACATGTACGAGGGCACCAAGGCCGACGGCGTCCGGACCACCGATCAGCAGCTGACGGTCAAGCTCAAGGGCGAGGTCGACGGTGAATACGACCGCCGTGCAAAGTCGTTCATGAAGCGCAGCGTCGAAGAGGACAAGCCCTTCTATCTGTACCACAACCATTCGCTCATGCATTTCCCGATGGAGGTCCGCGAGGAGTTCAAGGGCAAGAGCACCAATGGGGCATGGGGTGACTCGCTGCTGATGCTGGACCACGACTTCGGGAGCATCCTGGACTATCTGACCGAACTGGGCGTCGACGACAACACCATCGTCATCATGGCCGGGGACAACGGCGCCGAGGACCACCTGGCCGGTCGCGGCACCGCGGGATTCTTCGACGGGTCCTACTTCAGCTCCGCTGAGGGCGGCATCCGTACCCCGTGCCTGATCCGCTGGCCGGGCCAGGTCGCTCCGCGCGAGAGCAACGAGATGGTTCACGTCACCGACATGTTCCCGACGCTGCTGCGGTGGGCCGGCTGCGAGATTCCCGACGATCGGATCATCGACGGCATCGATCAGCGGGAATTCTTCGGTGGGGCAGAGGAATCCAATCGTGAGGGCTGCATGGTGTGGCTCAACGAGGAGCTGCATGCGGTGAAGTGGTCGCAGTTCAAGATCAACTTCAAGCGGCAGCAGCACTTCCACGATCCGGAGATCCCACTGGGCTTCGCCCGCATCACCAACCTGTTGGAAGACCCGAAGGAACGCGAGGCGGTCAACCAGACCTGGGTGCGGTGGTGGGTGATGCAGCACGCCTACCGCTTCATTCAGGAGTTCGACGCCAGCGTCGAGACCGAGGCGCTCATCCCGGCCGGCGCACCAATCGATTTCGTCCCCGCTCGCAGTCAGTAACACTCTCGGAGGAGCCCGGCCATGTCCACCACCTATGGTGCCGAATCGATCACGATCCTCGAAGGACTCGACGTCGTCCGTAAACGCCCCGGCATGTACATCGGGTCGACGAGCGAGCGCGGATTGCACCATATGGTCTGGGAAGTCGTCGACAACGGCGTCGACGAGGCCATGGCCGGGCACGCCACCCGCGTGGATATCACGCTGCTTCCCGATGGTGGTGTCGAGGTGAGCGACGACGGCCGCGGTATCCCGGTCGCCATGCACGCGACGGGGATTCCCACCGTCGACGTGGTGATGACCCAACTGCACGCCGGCGGCAAGTTCGACGGGGAGTCCTACCAGGTCTCGGGCGGGCTACACGGCGTCGGCGTATCCGTCGTCAACGCGCTCTCGACTCGCCTCGAGGTGGTCATCCACCGCGACGGGTACGAATGGTCCCAGCAATACGACCATTCGATGCCCGCCACCCTGACCCGCGGCGCCCCATCGCTCCGCACCGGCACCACCGTCCGATTCTGGTCGGACCCAGACATTTTCGAGACCACCGAGTACAACGCCGAGACCATCGCCCGCCGTCTGCAGGAGATGGCGTTTCTCAACAGGGGCCTGCTCCTCACCCTCACCGACCTGCGCAACCCCGACGATGAGACCCGCACCTACCATCACCCCGGCGGCTTGATCGACTACGTCACCCACATCAACCGCGTGAAAGACCCGATCCAGCAGAGCATCATCGCGTTCGACGGCAAGGGCCCCGGGCATGAGGTCGAGGTGGCGATGCAGTGGAATGCCGGCTACTCCGAGTCGGTGCACACCTTCGCCAACACGATCAACACCCATGAGGGCGGCACGCACGAGGAGGGTTTCCGTGCGGCGTTGACGAGCGTGGTGAACAAGTACGCGAAAGACAAGAAGCTGCTAAAGGAGAAAGATCCGAACCTGACCGGCGACGACATCCGCGAGGGCCTGGCTGCGGTGATCTCGGTGAAGGTGGCCGAGCCGCAGTTCGAAGGGCAGACCAAGACCAAACTCGGCAACGCGGCGATCCGGTCGTTCGTGCAGAAGGTCTGTCACGAGCAGCTGATCCACTGGTTCGAGGCGAACCCCGCCGAGGCCAAGGTCATCATCACCAAGGTGGCATCCTCGGCGCAGGCCCGGGTCGCGGCACGGCGGGCCCGCGAGTTGGTGCGGCGCAAGAGTGCCACCGAGATCGGTGGGCTGCCGGGCAAGCTGGCCGACTGCCGCGCCACCGACCCGCGCAGGTCCGAACTGTATGTGGTGGAGGGCGATTCGGCCGGCGGCTCAGCCAAGAGCGGCCGGGACTCGATGTTCCAGGCCATCCTGCCGCTGCGCGGCAAGATCATCAACGTCGAAAAGGCCCGCATCGACCGGGTTTTGAAGAACACCGAAGTCCAGGCCATCATCACCGCGCTGGGCACCGGTATTCACGACGAGTTCGACCTCAGCAAGCTGCGGTATCACAAGATCGTGCTGATGGCCGACGCCGATGTGGACGGCCAGCACATCTCGACCCTGCTGCTGACCCTGCTGTTCCGCTTCATGAAACCGCTCGTCGAGCACGGTCATGTGTTCCTGGCGCAGCCGCCGCTGTACAAGCTCAAGTGGCAACGCGGTCAGCCGGAGTTCGCGTACTCCGATCGGGAGCGCGACACTTTGTTGGCGGCGGGGCTCGAAGCCGGCCGGAAGATCAACAAGGACGACGGCATCCAGCGCTACAAGGGTCTCGGCGAGATGGACGCCAAGGAACTGTGGGAGACCACGATGGACCCGACGGTGCGGGTGCTGCGTCAGGTGACGCTTGATGACGCGGCTGCGGCCGACGAGCTCTTCTCCATCCTCATGGGCGAAGACGTCGAAGCCCGGCGCAGCTTCATCACCCGTAACGCCAAGGACATTCGCTTCCTGGACGTTTGACGGGGTCCGGGCCTGATGTGCCCTTCGGGACACTGTGACGAATGTGTAGCCTTTTGCGCCAGAAACGCGAGATCGCCTCGAGATCCTGCACTTTCGTCACAGGGCCTGCCAACCGTCAGTGCCCGGCGGGCAGCGCCAGGTAGGTCACCACCAGCGCACCCTCGATGATGACGGCGGTCCCGATCACCGGCAGATACCGGCGGCCGGCCGCTGCGCAGTGCCGCGGGTGCGCCAGCAGTTGCCGACGGCGGTGAGCACCCAGCACGTAGACGGCGGCGGCGAGTACCGTTGCCCCAGCGACGACCGCGATGCGCGCCGGGCTGCCGATCAGATGGCCGTCGCGGACCAACACCAACGCCCCGGACGCGGCGATCGCCAGCGCGGTGCGGGTCCACGCCAGGGCAGTCCGCTCGGCCTGCAGTCCGCGGTCTTGCTCCAGCGCCTGGCGCGTCATCGAACGGTCGCCACGATCGCCAAACCCACGGTGACCAAGCCCATCACCGCCAGGCCGCCGGTCAGATATGCGGGCATGGTCGCGCGGGGCAGGCGCTCGTCACGGCGCATCGCGCGATCCACCTGGGCCCACCTGTGCAGTCCCGCGACCGCGGTGAGGATCGCCATGATGCCGACCGCCACCCCCAGTATGTGCCGGAGACCCGGAACTGTCAGCTCGGGCATGAACTGCACCACGGCAACGGCGGCCGCCAGCAGCCCGAGTGAGGTGCGCTGCCAGGCCAGAAACGTCCGCTCATTGGCCAGGGTGAACCGATAGTCGGGTTCGATCGGGGTGTCCACCATGGTCGAGTCCGGAATATCCACGGCTGCAAGCTTTTCCGAAACACGCAAAGGTTGCCAGGACAGTGCCGGTGGCGTAACCTCGGCGTTCTTTGTGTGCGGATGGCGTAACTGCTGCGCAACCTCACATGACAGCGAGGTAACAGAAGGCGTCGACCCTTGTCGGTATGGACGACGTGCAACATCTCCCTCGGAGCCGGTGGCGGGCCCGGTCGGCTGCTCTGCTGGCCGCATTCACGGTCGGCGGCGCGCAGCTGCTCACCGGGTGCGGTCTGCTCACCGAGCCGACCGTCGTCGTCAACGTCGGTTACCAATCCAAGACCATCAACACCGTCAACGCCGGCACCCTGCTGCGCGACCGCGGCGACTTCGAGAACGCGCTGAAGGAACTGGGCGCGACCACCGGCACCAAGTACCGGGTGGTGTGGCAGGACTTCGCCTCCGGTGCCCCGCTGACGGCGCAGATGATCGCCACCCACGTCGACATCGGCTCGATGGGCGACTACCCGTTGCTCACCAACGGATCCAAGACCCGCAAGTATGACGACGCGGCAACCGAACTGATCGCGACCACCGGCTACAACCTGCGCGGCTCGTTGAATCAGGTGGTGGTGCCGTCGGATTCGCCGGCGCAATCCCTTGCCGACCTGACGGGCAAGAAGGTGTCGACCAGCCTCGGGTCGGCCGGCGACGGAATGTTCTCCTCGGCGGTACGCAACGCCGGGATCGACAAGACCGCCGTGCACATCGTCAATCAGGATCCGTCGGTGGGCGCGTCGGCCATCGACGGGGGACAGGTCGACGGCCTGGCGCAGTTCGTGCCGTGGCCGCAGCTGGTGATCTATCGCAATCAGGGGCGGCTGCTGTATGACGGCGGCGACAACAACGTGCCCACGTTTCACGGGGTGGTGGTGCGCAAGCAGTTCGCCGCCGGCCGACCCGAGGTGATGGCGGCATTCCTGCGGGCCATGAAGGCCACCACCGACAGCATCGTCGCTGATCCCCTGCAAGCCGCGAAGCGAGTCGGGGAACTGACCGGCATCGAACCCGAGGTGATCTACCTCTACAACGGGCCCAACGGGTTGGTCAGCTTCGACATGACGCTCAAGGAGCAATTCCTCACCGCATTCGCGACGGTCAAGGACTATCTGGTCGGACGTGGCTCGGTGACAAAGGATTTCGATGTTGCCGGATTCGTCAACGACGGGTACCTGCGGGAGCTGTTCGGTGACGAGTATGCGCAGCGCCGCGCCGGCGTGGCCAATCCGATGACGCTCACCGGCTACGACGACGTATGCGATCTGCCGGTGAACGACGCGGCGCAGGCCTCCGAACTGTGGGCGTCCGGATCGGAGACCACCGATGTCGCCGCGACCCCGACATGCCTGCTGCGCCGGGTGGCCGCGACGCCCGAGGTGCGGGCGGCCTACGTGCCCGACACCTTGACCGGGTTGCGGATCTTCGCCGATCACGCTGTCTGGCTGGAAGATCCGAACGCACCATCCACCCAGCGCTACAAGCCGTTCGCCACCTCCGCAGGTGCCGACACCTACCGGACCAACCATCCGCAGGCTCAGACCGTCGGCTACGCCGCCGCGGTCGGGCAGTCCCGCACCGCCGGCTAGTGCAACACCCCAGCTAGGCCAAAAAGAGAGGAAACTGCATGACCGAGCTCATGACACGGCCCACGATCGTTCCCCCGCGGTTGTGGTCACCGGCCAGCCAGACCGGAAAGTCCCTGCGGCGCAGCCTCGCTGACCTGCTGCCCGCATCCGTCACCCGGCGGGTGCCGGCCCTGGTGCTGCCGCTGATCCCGATCGCGGTGTTCCTGGTGGCCTGGCATCTGCTGACGGCCAACAACGTGGTCGCCTGGCTGCGGTTCAACCGGATGCCGACACCGGAAGCGGTGATGCAGACCTTGCTGTCGCGGGTCAGCTCGGGCAGTTACTACGACGATCTGCTGGCCAGCCTGCAGCGGATCCTGCTGGGCTTCGGTTTGGCGGCAATCGTCGGCATCGGTTTGGGCGTGCTGGTCGGGCGTTCCGAGATCGCCCGAATGGCGTTGCGGCCGTTCATCGAACTGATCCGGCCCATCCCGGCGATCGCGCTGGTGCCGCTGACCATCCTGCTGTTCCCGTCCAGCGAGCAGGGAATCGTGTTCATCACGTTCTTCGCCGCGTTCTTCCCGGTGGTGGTCAGCACCATCCACGCCATGGATTCCATGCCGAGGGTCTGGGAGGAGGCCGCGCAGACCATGGGAGCCGGCCGAATGTCCTTGCTGTTTCACGTCATCATTCCGGGCGCGCTGCCCGGCATCTTCGCCGGCCTGTCGGTGGCGATGGGTGTCGCGTGGATCTGTGTGGTGAGCGCGGAGATGATCTCGGGCCAGTTCGGCATCGGCTACTACACCTGGCAGGCCTACGGATTGCTCGACTACGCCGGCGTCGTCGTCGGCATGATCTCGATCGGAGCGCTCGGGCTGGGGACTGCCTGGCTGGTCGAGCGGGTCGGACGCCGCGTCAACCGCTGGCTGCCGAGGGCCTCCCGATGAGCGCCGGCGCCGTCAACCTCCAGCAGCTGCAACTCGGCTTCAACGGAGTCGTCGCCGCCAACGTCACTCTGGCCATCGAACCTGGCGAAGTCGTCGTGTTCCTCGGCCCGTCCGGATGCGGCAAGTCGACCATCCTGCGGGCCCTGGCCGGGCTGCTCAAACCGATGGGCGGCACCGCGACCGTCGACGGTGCACCCGTCACCGGCAACGTCGCCCAGTGCGCCATGGTGTTCCAGGAGGACGCGCTGTTCCCGTGGCGCTCCGCGCTCAAGAACGTCCAGTTCCCGCTCAAGCTCCGAGGCATGCGCGGTAAGGAACTCAAGGAGACCGCCACCGCCCGGCTGGAGCAGGTCGGCCTCGGCGCCTACTTGGATCACCTGCCCAGCCAGCTGTCCGGCGGCATGCGGCAGCGGGTGCAGCTCGCCCGGACCCTGGCGTGTGAGCCGCGGGTGATGCTGATGGACGAGCCGTTCGGCGCGCTGGATGCGCAGACGCGGCTGGAGATGCAGCAGCTGCTGATGTCGGTGTGGGAGACGCAGAAGATGACGCTGCTGTTCGTCACCCACGACGTCGACGAGGCGCTGCTGCTGGCCGATCGGATCGTCCTGCTGAGCCACCGGCCCGCCACCGTCGCCGACGTCATCACGATCGAGAAGCCCCGCACGTCCGAGGCGCAGTTCGAGGAGTCCTACCAGCGGCGCCGGCGCGCCATCCTGGACTTCCTCGGGCATCGTCCGGCAGCGTAACTGGCTTTCCACCAAGGAGATTCGATGAGCATCACCATCCCTGGATTCCGCGCGCCTTCAGTCAGCGTCGAGCGCCCGTCGTTGCGTTCGCCGGCTGTGCTGCGCACCGAGGTGCTGGCTGGCCTGGTCGTGGCGCTGGCCCTGATTCCCGAGGCGATCGCGTTCTCGGTGATCGCGGGGGTCGATCCGCGGGTGGGCCTGTTCTCGACGGTGACCATGGCGATCACCATCGCCTTCACCGGCGGGCGGCCGGCGATGATCACGGCCGCCACCGCGGCGGTGGCGCTCGTCGTCGCCCCGGTGGCGCGGGAATTCGGGGTGGGCTACCTGGTCGCCACGATTCTGCTGGCCGGGGTGTTCCAGATGCTGCTCGCGTTCTTCGGGGTGGCCAAGTTGATGCGGTTCATCCCGCGCAGCGTGATGGTGGGCTTCGTCAACGCGCTGGCGATTCTGGTGCTCGTGTCGCAACTGCCGCATCTGATCGACGTGCCGTGGCTGGTGTATCCGCTGACCATCATTGGCGTCGTGCTCATGGTGCTGCTGCCCAAGGTGACCACCGCGGTGCCCGCGCCGCTGGTGGTGGTGCTGGCGTTGACCCTTGCGGTCGTGGTGTGCGGCTGGGATGTGCCCGATGTGGGTGATCAAGGGGCACTGCCGGATTCGCTGCCGATTCCCGGGCTACCGCATGTACCACTGACACTGCATACGTTGCAGGTGATCGCGCCCTACGCGCTGGGTGCGGCGCTGGTCGGGTTGTTGGAGTCGTTGATGACCGCCAAGCTGGTCGACGACATCACCGATACCCCGTCGAACAAGACCCGCGAAGCGTGCGGGCAGGGCGTGGCCAATGTGGTCACCGCGTTGTTCGGCGGCATGGGTGGCTGCGCGGTGATCGGGCAGACGATGATGAATGTCAAGGTCGCCGGGGCGCGGACCAGGCTGTCGACGCTGCTGACCGGAGTGTTCGTGCTGATCCTGGTGGTCTCGCTCGGTGATCTTGTCGGGCGCATCCCGATGGCCGCGCTCGTCGCGGTGATGATCGTGGTGTCGTTCGCGACGTTCGACTGGCACAGTGTGGCGCCCCGGACCCTGAAGGTGTTGCCGCGCAGCGAAACTCTGATCATGGTGGTCACCGTCATCGCGACGGTCGCCACCGGGAACCTGGCCATCGGGGTCTCGCTCGGGGTGCTCACGGCGACGGTGGCGTTCGCGCGTCGCGTCGCACACTTCACCTCGGTGTCGGCGGTGACGGGGTTGGACGGCACGCGGACCTACCGGGTGCGCGGCGACCTGTTCTTCGTGTCCAGCAATGATCTTGTGCACCAGTTCGACTACGTGGGCGACCCGTCCAACGTCATCATCGACATGTCGGGCGTCTCGGTCTGGGACGCGTCGTCGGTCGCGAGTCTCGATGCGATCAGGCTCAAGTACTCGTCGCGCGGGAAGACTGTCTCGTTCATCGGGCTTGACGGGGCGAGCCTGGACCGGCTGAACCGGTTGTCGGGGCGGCTCGGGGTGTGAATGTGTCCGATGTTTGTTCGGCGACGGCCTTGCGGGTCTGTTGATCACGGCAGCCACATCTGTCACGGATTTCTTGGGGAGGGCCGAGTGCCCGGCTGTGAGCGACTTTTCAGCGACAATCGCCACACAGGCAACTGAGTCACGCCAGTCCCTTTGTCGCTGAGCACTTTCGTCTGTCCAGCACCGCTGGCCCCATCGGCCTCATCTGTCCAATGCCCGCCTGTCAGCGACACTGTCGCTGACAGCCGGCACCTCAAATTCTGGTGCGCACGAGGCTCAAGATACCCAGAGTGACGCAAGTACAGATCGGCTCTGTGGCCACAGATACTTGCGAGCCTCCTGAGGCGATTGTCGCTGAAAAGTCGCTGACAGGCGGGCAACTCGACACATGCTTCCCGCCTGCGACACGCCCGAGGCGACCCACGCCGGCCCAGCGCTCGGTCAGTTGAACGCGGTGCTGCCGGGGACGGCGTGCGTTTTGCTGATGAGCTTGGCGTAGCAGTGGTCGGCGTCGAAGCCGTTGGAACTGCACCAGTACAGTGCCCCCGCTGAGTTGGGGAAGCTGATCGGTGCGATGGTGACCCAGAAATTGGGGGCGTCGAATGTCGACCAGTCGCCCGACCACAGCAGTTTGGCTCCGTAGCGCTCGCGCAGCTGCAGATGCTCTTGCAAGGTCAGGACGTTGTCCCAGGTGACTCCCTCATCGACAACCCCCGGTCGCTTCGAGCTCAGTTGCGGCACCCAGCGATCGGCACCTTCGGTACTCACCACGGCGTGGTCTTCCTCGGCAATCTGGCGGAGCTGCTGGAAGCTCGTGGACTCGGGGTCACGGGCCGCGGTGGGGATATACGACGGTGTCGGCGGAGGTGGAGGGGGCGCTGCCGGCACCGTCTTGTAGACCGTCTCGGCCGTGACCGTCACGCTCGGCAGGGGTGGCACGATTGTCGGAGTCGACGCGGAGTTGACGTCCGGCGCAGTGCTTTTCGGAATGAGTAGGCCGATGACGAGGCCGACCGCACCGAGCAGAAGCGCGCCGACCACTCCGATGACGGCGAGGGGTGCCCACGTTTGGCGAGACCCGGGCCCGGCAGCGTGAGGTGCCAGGGCTGCGATGGGCAACGGCGGTGAAAAGTGCGATGCCGCCATCGTTTCGGCGCTGGCGGCCCTCGCTTGTTCCGGAGTGCACTGCAGCGCGCGCTGCGCGGCACGCGCCAAAGCGCCGGCGCTTCCGTATCGGTCGTCGGGTTCCTTGGCCATGCCCCGTGCGACGACCGCATCCACAGACGTAGGGATGTCCGGGCAGACTGCACTGGGCCGCGGCGGCGGGGCAGAGAGATGAGCGGCGATCAGCTGCTCGTAGCTGTTGGTCGGAAACGGTGCATTGCCGGTCAGCGTCTCATGCAGCACGCATGCGAGGGAGTAGACGTCTGCGGCCGGCGAACACGGCGCGTCACCGAACCGTTCTGGGGCCATGTAACCGAACGAGCCGATGTGCATGCCCGTCTGCGTCAGCCCCGAATCGCCTCGAGCCTGTGCGATACCAAAGTCCAAGAGGTACGCGAAGTCGGAGGGCGTGATGATGATGTTCTGGGGCTTGACGTCGCGATGGACCACACCTTGGGCGTGAGCGGCATCAAGCGCGGCGGCGATCTGCTCGATAATCGACACCACGCGTTGCGGAGCCAACGGTCCGGTACGGATGCGGTCGTGCAGCGTCTGACCACGGACCAGCCGCATGTCGATGTAGAGGTTCCCGTCGATCTCGCCCCAGTCGTGAATCGGCACGACGTGGGGATCCTGCACGTTCGCCACTGCGTGGCACTCGCGCAGGAACCGGACCCGGAAGCGTTGGTCCTGCGCGTACTGCTCACGGAGGATCTTCAGAGCGACGGTCCGGTCCTTGTCGAGATCATGAGCCTCGTAGACCTCGCCCATGCCGCCGCTGCCGAGGAGGGCGGTCAGCTCGTACCTACCGAACCTGCTGCCCACACGCGTGTTGTTCTTGATCATCCTGTGCCTCCTCGACTGGCGAACAGGCGAACGTAGCGCGGGGTGCCGACAAGCCAGGTCGACGCATTCCGGCCCACCCGTCCCGCGCATCCGTCGACAATTCTGGACATTAGCCCTCGTGCGCGGCTGCGGTACCGATTCCTGGCGAAAGCTCATGCGTGATGACATCGACGGACGCCCAGCCGAGACTTGAGTTCTGCGCAGAACGAGGAAGGGCGGTGTCTGATGGCTGGTATTGATCAAGCAGCGCTGGCGGCTGCAGTGGCGGAATGGGGGGATGCGACGGTCGAAATTCTCGCTCCCTCACTACAGACACGCGCCGTGGTTCCCCAGACATGGTGGCCGGTCGCTGAATCGCTAGATCCCGAGGAACGCAAAGGCGTTGCGTTGGCGCTGTGGAACAGCGAATTCCTGGACCTGGTACCACGATTCGACGAGGCGTTACGCTCCGCGCTTCTCGACGTTCGTGTCGCTCAGCATTCATGGCGAGGTACGCCCACCTTGGACTACGTGGTTCGAGCCAGGGACGGCCGGCCCAAGGTATGGATGGGCGAGGACGCGCGGACATTCGGACCTTCAGAGCCGCCGATGTTTGACTCGCTACCTGGTCCGGCTCGCACATTCCTACGGCAGGTTCACGCTGGATTTACCACTCTCAACGGCAAGTCGTGTGGGCTGATGCCTCCTTCCGACATGCAGACGCTTGCCGACAGCTGGAGCCACCCCGGCGACGGTGATGTTGCCGAGTGCTGGGATGCGTCGACCTATCCGTTTCCCGGCACTCAGCGCCTACTACTCATCTCCGAGTACGGAGGTCACCCGTACTTGTTCATTTCACCGGATTTGCCGGCCGGGACTGCGGTTACATACTTCGAACCCGATTTCGAAGTCACATCGTTCGGCGGAGCGCTCGACGAGTTTTTGAACAAGCCACTGGGGTACTGAGTGATCACAACGCGGTTCGGTGTCGTCGTGACGGGCCCACGGGTGAGGGCCATTCGGCGGAGGCAGCTGCCCGAGATCGTGCCGATGCCCAGTGACAATTGGCGCGCAGCCAACCCCAGCAATCGCCGTAGGCTCAGCGCATGCGACTCATCGCCGTTGCCGCCGCGCTGTTCGTCGCGCTGTCGGTTGGCGTGAGTGGTGGCTGCACCGGTGCGCCCGACCGTGAAGAGGAAGCGCTCGGCATTCGAGACCGCATCGCGGCGATGCCGGGAGTGGAAGATGTCGACCTGATCTATGACAACGGCATCCTCGAGGGCACACGGTTCGAACTCAAGGTCGACATGGCGCGGGCCAGTGATGAGCAGGTCGGCGCGGTCGCCGCGCAACTCGACGAGCTACGCGGCGATGACTTCGCAAAGTTCAGCCAGCGGATGGAAATCGGTGTGGCCGAAGGGACCTCGGTCTCGGGAAGCGGCGGTCTGCCCGACGGTATCGACCAGCTGACCGGACTGCTGCGTCGCCTTCGTTCAGACGCTCCGGCTGGTGAAATCAGATGGTCCGGTGGCGCCGCGTCGGGCACATCGAAGATACGGATCATGGAGGCCGAGAAACCGGGTGCCGCGGTCGACGCCGTCCTGCGCATCTTCGCCGACCGGACGCCCAGTGACATCGAAGTCTCCGCGGCTGACCGGGTCGCCGACCCGCACTGGATGATCGTCAACCGGTTGAGTCTCGCCGATAAGCAGCGCATCGACGGGCAATTGGCCGCGGCGGCGCCTGCTGATCCAGGCTGGATCGGGGTCCGGGACGGGAGGATCGAACGCCTGACCTTCAGCGTGCCGGCCCCGGCGACCGCTTATGAGGACGTGGTGCGGACCATTCACGGGATCGAGGCGGGCCCGGCACATCCGGTCAGCCTCCTCTGGCACTGGGCCGACGATCCGTCCCGCTTCAACGAGCCGCGCTGGGCAGGCAGCGCCATGATCGGCAAGTGCGACTACGTCAACGGCGACCGCACCAAGTCCGAACCGCTCCTCCCCGACGCATTGGCGCTGCAACAGCGCATCCGCGACGAGTTCGACACCTGCCTCAAATAGCAGTGGATCCCACGTCCGGTCACGGGGCGCCGGCTGGCGTCAACCGGATGGCGGCCAGGTGCTCACGATCGACTGCCTCGGTGAACTCCTGCAGCGTAGGGATGCGGTGATCGCGGAACGTCAACCCCATCATCCGCTGCGCGCGTTTTACGCCGTAGAACTCGGCGCTGCGCCGGCACAAGGCTGCGACGGTCGCAGGGTCCGTGATGAGTTCGCCCCGCATGGTCGTGGTCTGGCCGTCGTATAGGACTTCGGCAGGGGCGCCGTCGCGGAAGTTGTGTTTCCACGGCGCGTCGGTGATGGCGTAGAGCGTGTTGTCGATGAGGTGCGCGCTCAACGGAATCGCATACCGCCGTCCGGTCTTTCGGCCGCGGACCGTCACCACCATGAACTGCTTGCGTGTGGGCCCGGCGAGCGGTGTGCGCAGCAGGAACCGCAAAGTCGGGTTGACGACACGCATCATGACCGCCGGCGGATGTGCCAGGGTGATCGCGGGTGGCAGCTCTGTCATGCCCTCACGCTAGGCCGATTGCCGGGCGTTGCCCAGGATTCAGATTGCCCGCGGCGACCCCGCCCGTGATGGGCCCCGACCCTGCTACTGTCCAGCGCAATCGGCGAGGGGCAGGGTCATGAACGCAATAGCCGGAATTCGGCAGATGATGGGTCAGATCTTCGAGTCGGGGCATGCGGTCGTACGCCTCGTCGACCGGGGCATCATCGAGCCCCTGGATATCGGCGCCGTTGTGCGCAGCGCCAAACTTGCCCGCCAGTTCGGGCCGCAGGCCACCATGGCGATCCAGGGCGGGCGCCGGTATGCGGACCTGCCGGCGATCGTCGACGAACGCGGCGCGTTGACCTATAAGCAGGTCGACGACCAGTCGTGGGCGTTGGCGCACGGCCTGCAGCGCCTGGGGCTCAAGGAGGGCTCCGTTGTCGGGCTGCTGTGCCGGGATCATCGCGGCCTGATCATCGCGATGGCCGGCTGCGGCAAACTCGGTGTGCGACTGGTGCTGATGAACACCGGCTTCGCCAAGCCGCAGTTCGCGGAGGTCTGCGCCCGCGAGGGTGTCAGCGTGGTGATGCACGACAGCGAGTTCCTCGGCCTGCTCGACGCGCTGCCCGCTGAGCTTCCGCGGATCCTGACCTGGGTCGACGACGGTGCCCAATTACCCGAGGGCGCGCAGACCATCGAGGACATCGTGGCGGCGAATCCTGCCGAACCGCTGCCCCCGCCGAGCAAGCCCGGCGGGTCGGTCATCCTCACCAGCGGCACCACCGGTCTGCCCAAGGGCGCTCCGCGGGACACCGTGTCCCCGTTTGCGACCGCGCAGATCGTCGACCGAGTTCCGTTCCCCCGCAAGGGAACCATGGTGATCGTCTCGCCGATCTTCCACAGCACCGGCTGGGCCACCTACCTGGTCGGGGCGGCGCTGGGTAACAAGGTGGTGACCGCGCGGCGGTTCAACGCCGAGGGCACGCTGAAGCTGATGGCCGAGCACAAGGCCGACATGTTGGTGGCAGTGCCGACGATGCTGCACCGGATGGTCGAACTGGGCCCCGAGGTGATCGCCAAGTACGACACGTCGGCGCTGAAGGTGATCCTGATCGCCGGGTCGGCGCTGAGCCCGGACCTGTCCACCCGGGTGCAGGACGTCTTCGGCGATGTCTTGTACAACATGTACGGCTCCACCGAGTGCGCCATCGCCACCATCGCGACTCCGGCCGAATTGCGGGCCGCGCCGGGAACCGCGGGGCGTGCCCCGGTGACCTGCGAGGTGGTGCTCTACGACGAGAACGATCAGCGCGTCGAGGGGGCCAACCGTCGCGGCCGGATCTTCATCCGCAATGGCGCGCCGTTTCAGGGCTATACCGATGGCCGCACCAAGCAGATCATCGACGGCTACATGTCCAGCGGCGACATGGGTCATTTCGACGCCGACGGACTGTTGTTCGTCGACGGTCGCGACGACGACATGATCGTCTCCGGCGGCGAGAACGTCTTCCCGCAGGAGGTGGAGAACCTGCTCGAGGAACGCGACGACATCGCCGAGGTGGCGGTGGTCGGTGTGGATGATGTCGAGTTCGGAAAACGGTTGCGGGCCTTCGTTGTTCCGGAACCTGGCGCCAGTCCCGACGGGGCCGAGATCAAGCAGTACGTGAAGGACAATCTGGCTCGGCACAAGGTGCCCCGCGATGTGGTGTTCATCGAGGAGCTGCCGCGCAATGCCACCGGTAAGCTGCTGCGCCGGGTGCTGGTCGAGATGGACGTCGATTCCTAGTCGATTGCGGCCGGCGGCGCTGCGCGCCACCATGGCGGTATGGCCGGCTTCGTAGAAATCCGGGCCTACGCCGAGCTCAACGACTTTCTCGGCCCCGAGTCGCGGGGCCGGGCCGTGCGCCGTCCCTGCCAGAGCCATCAGACCGTCAAGGATGTTCTTGAGGCGATGGGCATTCCGCACACCGAGATCGACCTGATCCTGGTGAACGGGGCTCCGGTGGGCTTCGAGCACCGGCCGGCAGCCGGGGATCGCATCGCGGTGTATCCGATGTTCGAGGCGCTCGACATCGGGTCGACGGCCCGGCTGCGCCCGGAGCCGCTACGTGATCCGCGGTTCGTGATCGACGTCAACCTCGGTCGCCTGGCGCGGCTGCTGCGGGTGCTCGGTTTCGACGTGTGGTGGTCCAACGACGCCGACGATCAAACGCTGGCCGACATCAGCCTGGAGCAGCAGCGGATCCTGCTGACGCGCGACCGTGGCCTGTTGAAGCGTCGCGCGATCACGCACGGCTTGTTCGTCCATTCCCAGCAGCCGGAGGAGCAGACGCTGGAGGTGCTGCGGCGGCTGGATCTGCGACGGCGGGTTGCGCCGTTCACCCGGTGCGTGCGGTGCAACGGCACATTGGTCCCGGTGACGAAGGAGCAGGTGATCGATCGCCTTGAGCCACTGACCCGCCGCTATTACGACGAATTCGGTCGCTGCACGAACTGCGGGCAAATCTATTGGCCCGGAGCGCATTTCGAAAGATTGACCAGTCTCGTCGATGGAGTCCTCGACCAACTCTGATCGGCCGGCGTCGCTCCCGTTCTCAATATACGGGTGGGGGTGGGGCTTGTGGCAAGGCCCCTGACGTGCTGCACAATCTGTCGATCCGTGACGAGATGGGGGAGTTTGTGACGAGTACGCCGAAACCGTTTGAAGTGCACGAGTCGGGTCCGCTGCTGCACGGCACCAAGGCCGATCTGGCGGTCGGTGATCGCCTGGTGCCCGGACGCGAATCGAATTACCAAGCCGGGCGAATCATGAACCACGTGTACGTCACCCGAACATTGGATGCCGCGGTGTGGGGAGCCGAGATGGCGGTCGGTGAGGGGCGGGGCCGCATCTACATCGTCGAACCCGAGGGTGCGCTGGAGGACGACCCGAACGTGACCGACAAGAAGCTGCCCGGCAACCCGACCCACTCCTACCGGACCCGTGAGCCGGTGAAGATCGTCGGTGAGATCACCGACTGGGTAGGGCATTCGCCCGAGCAGCTGCAAGGTATGCGGGACACCTTGGCTGATCTTCGCCGGCAAGGGCTCGACGTCATCTACGACTGATCCGCCGTGGCAAGTGGTCCGGGGCCGCCCACGCAGGGCGGCCCCGGACCGCACCGGCTACGGCGTCAGCTCCACGGTGACGCCTCCGGAGAACATCGAGTCGTGCAGTTCGATGCGTGCCGGCACCGCGGCCGCCGGCATGTCGTAGACCAGAGACACGTCGACGGCATTGCCGGGGTTGATGTCATCCCACACCGGGATGTCTGAATCGCCCAACGCGATCTGAGCTGATGAATCGCTTTCGAAACTGCGGCCCTGGGTGTCGAACAACTTCTGGTTCGACGGGCTGAATCCCTGCGCGCGGTCACCGATGTTCTCCACGCTGACCGTCACGATCACGAACTGGCCCTGCGCCTGTTCCCGCAGGTACGGATTGTCGCCGACCTCGGCCAGCCCGGGCCGCACCGTCTTGACGACGAACTGGAACTTGCCGTCGCGCACGGGCGTGTTGAGCTTCGCGGCCGGGGTCTCCTCCTCGGTAGGTGCCTGTGCGGCAAGCGCGGCGCCGGCCGTGCGATCGGCGTCCTCCTTCTTGTCGTTGTCGGAGAAGACGGATGCCAGGGCCATGAACGCGACGGCGCCGATGACCAGTGCGGGCCATTTGCGCTTCTTGGCGCGGGCCGGCAGCGGCGCGTACTGGTTGGGAAACCCCTGCGCGGCAGGCTGATTCGGATCACCGGGTTGCGGATACGGGTGGCTCATGAGCGTGTTCCTTCTGTCTGGCGCCTGAGCACCAGTGCCAGGCGAACAGGCGAACGTACAACCCGGTGCCGACAAGTTCTCTCCGGCGGCCGGACGCCGCCGCGACAAGATGGGCCGCTCGTTCGGCGACCTCACGGCCCGCTGGTGTCGGGATGAGCGGTGATCTGCATCGTGCTCAAGGTCTGGACTGAAAACCTGAACGACACCGTCGGTGGCGGCATTGTGCGCGTCGGTCCGTTCGCTCGATACGGGGATTTGGCCCCAGCCCCCGTACCCTTCCATGGTGACCGCGATCGATCCCGACCAGCTCAGCACGTGCCTGCGGGTGCTTTCCGAGGTGCATGAACTGCCGCCCGAGCACCCCGACGCCGTTGCTGTGCGCCGGGCCACCGCGAAGATGTTCAAGGCGGTCAAGAAGGCCCGTCGGGACGCCAGACGGGAAGCGGTCGCGGCCGCTGACCGGGCCGTCATCGCCGCGACCGCCACCGGTGCGCCCGGACGCATCGACGACGAAACTCAGGGTCTGCCGTTGGTGTCCACCGCGGTCGGGGCCAGTGCGGGCACGCTGCTGCGCTCGCGGGCCTGCTACATCTGCAAGACCCACCACACCGTGGTCGACGCGTTCTACCACCAGCTTTGTCCGGAATGCGCCGCGGTCAACCGGGCCAAGCGCGATGCCCGCACCGACCTGACGGGGCGCCGGGCCCTGCTCACCGGCGGGCGCGCCAAGATCGGCATGTACATCGCGCTGCGGCTGCTGCGCGACGGCGCGCACACCACGATCACCACCCGCTTTCCCAACGATGCGGTACGCCGCTTCGCCGCGATGGAGGACAGTGCCGACTGGTTGCACCGCCTGCGGGTGGTCGGAATCGACCTGCGCGACCCGGCGCAGGTGGTCGCCCTGGCCGACGAGGTTGCCGCGCAGGGGCCGCTGGACATCCTGATCAACAACGCCGCACAGACGGTGCGCCGCCCGGCCGGCTCGTATGCCGCACTGGTCGAGGCTGAGCGCACCCCGCCGCCGGCGCTGGTGGACGTGATCACCTTCGATCACGTCAGTGACGCGCACCCGCATGCCCTGGCCGGCAGCCTCGGCGAGCACCCCTCGGCGCATGCTGTGACGTCGCTTGCACTGGAAGCCCGCAGTGCGTCACCGGAGCGGATCGCCGCCGGGACTGCCATCGACGCCGGTGGGCTGCTGCCCGATACCGCATCGGTCAACAGCTGGACCCAGCGCGTGCACGAGGTCGACGCGATGGAGCTCCTCGAGGTGCAGCTGTGCAATCAGACCGCGCCGTTCATTTTGGTGAGCCGGCTGCGCCCGTCGTTGGCCGCCTCCTCGGCCCGGCGCAAGTACGTGGTGAACGTGTCGGCGATGGAAGGCCAGTTCGGCCGGGGCTACAAGGGGCCCGGGCATCCGCACACCAACATGGCCAAGGCCGCGCTGAACATGCTGACCCGCACGAGCGCGGGGGAGATGCTCGAGCAGGACGGCATCTTGATGACCGCCGTCGACACCGGCTGGATCACCGACGAGCGTCCCCACCCGACCAAGCTGCGGCTGGCCGAGGAAGGCTTCCATGCCCCGCTGGATCTGGTGGATGGCGCTGCGCGCGTGTATGACCCGATTGTGCGCGGGGAGTTGGGCGAGGACCTGTATGGGTGTTTCTTGAAGGATTACTCGCCGGCGAGTTGGTAGAGACTTCGCGCCCGGCTTCGGCATCTATCGGGTGCAGCGCGCTCGCAGAACGTCGTGCTGCGCAGCGGACTCTGGGCAGGCATCTGCGGCTTTCCTTGTGCCAGCGCGTAATTCAGCGATGCGGGCGATCACGTCGTCGTAGCACAATCCGGATTCGGCGAGCAGGGACCCGATCACTGTGCCTGTCCTGCCCTTCCCACCCCAGCAGTGCACGTATACGTTTCGGCCGGCATCCAACTCGGAGTGGATACGCGCAAGGATTGCGTCGTAGCCTGCATCATCGATGACGCCGTAGTCGGGAATCGGATGCGCGAAGTACCGCGCTGTGCGCCCGGAGTTCTCGGCTGCCGCTCGGAGAAGTTCTCGGTAGGGCGTCAGACGGTCACCGTCTGTGGTGAGGTCGATGACGGTGTCGATTCCGGCGTCGAGTAGGGCGCGGATCTTGGCTTGTGCGTTCTCGGGTGTGGTGGCACCCGGGTATTCGCCGGCGAGCAGCCGGTTCGGCTGGACCCACCACGCGTGAAGGACATCGTCGTGCGGCCACTCCATGTTGCAGAGGTTAGCGACCTCAGGCGAGCTGGCCGAGCGCCGCTGCGACCGCGGCGCGGACCGTGGTGGAAACGGCTTCCGGGGACGACGCGTCGAACTTGCCGTCGAGGTGCAGGAAGGCGAGGCCGTGCACGAGCGCCCACACGGCATTCGCCATCGCATCCGGATCTGATGTGGGAATCGCCTGCTGCACAATCGATCTGAGGTACTCGCTGATGGCCTCCACGGCGGCGACCCGTTCGGGGCTGGTGGGGTCGCAGGGTTCGGCGAACATGGCCCGGAACAGGCCAGGGCGTTTCAGCGCAAAGTTCACGTAGGCGATGGCGATGTCGGCGAGATCGTTCGGCGTTTTCGGAGCGGGGCTCGCCGCTGCCAATTGGCCGGCCAGATCCCGATAGCCCACCGCGGCGACCGCGGACAACAACGCGTCACGGTCGGCGAAATGCCGATAGGGCGCGGCGGTGGACACGCCCGCGCGCCGGGCCGCCGCGCGCAACGAGAGCTCGGTCGCGCCGCCCTCCTCGAGCAGCTCCAGGGCGGCCTGCACGAGCGCGCTGGGCAGGTCGCCGTGGTGATACGACCTCGTTGACGTGGGCATTCGGGACCTACCTCACAAGTGTTGACACCGCTTACATCTTGGTCGTATGTTAGCACCCAGTAGAAGTAAGCACTGTCAACATCGTTAGGGAGTTCGCATGTCGAGCACGTCGGAGGAATTGTTCGCGCCCCTGCAGCTGAGGTCCGGCCAGGTCCTGCGCAACCGGATCGCCAAGGCGGCCATGGAAGAGGGCATGGCCGGGCGGGCGCAGCTGCCGGACGGGCGCCTGATCGCGCTGTACCGGCGGTGGGGCGCCGGCGAAGCCGGCCTGCTCATCACCGGCAACGTCATGGTCCATGCCGAGGCGATGACCGGTCCGGGTGGCGTAGTGCTCGACGCCGACTCCCCGCTGGAACCGTTCGCGGCGTGGGCGCGGGCAGGCAAGGGCGACGGTGCGGGTATGTGGATGCAGATCAGCCATCCCGGTCGTCAGGTTCAGGCCAACATGCCGGGCGTGGTCTGGGGACCGTCAGACGTCGCGGTCGAGCTAGGCCGGCACTCGAAGCGATTCGGCCAGCCCGACGCGATGACGGCTGAGCACATCGCCGACACCATCACCCGCTTCGCGACCACCGCGCGCCGCGCCGAAATGGCCGGATTCGACGGCGTCGAGGTCCATGCCGCGCACGGATACCTGTTGTCGCAGTTCCTGTCTCCGCTCGTCAACACCCGCACCGACGAGTGGGGTGGCTCGCTGGAGAACCGGGCGCGACTGCTCCTGGAGATCGTGCGAGCCGTCCGCGCCGGGGTAGCGCCGAGCTTTTCCGTTGCGGTGAAACTGAATTCAGCCGACTTCCAGCGCGGCGGCTTCGACGCCGACGACGCTCGCAAGGTGATCGACATGCTCGCCCCGCTGGGCGTCGACTTGGTCGAACTGTCCGGTGGCAGCTACGAAAGCCCCGCCATGACCGGCCGCCCGGCCGATGATCGCACCGCTTCTCGTGAGGCGTACTTCCTGGAATTGGCGGCCGAGCTCGCCGTGAGCAGCCCCATTCCGCTGATGCTGACCGGTGGGATCACCCGGCGCACGACTGCCGAGCGGGTGCTGGCCAGTGGCGTCTCCGTGGTCGGCATGGCCACCGCGCTGGCCGAAACCCCCGACCTGCCCGCGCGCTGGCGCCGGGGCACGGAGGCGACCGGACACCTGAAGCCCGTGACCTGGTCGGACAAGCCGCTGGCCTCCAGCGCCAGCATGGCGATGGTCCGCTACCAGATGCGCCGGCTCGGGGCGGGGAAGAAACCCGTGCTGGGTGTCGGACCGGCTTTCGCGCTGGTCGCAGATCAACTGGTGTCGCGACGTGCCCTCCGTGGGTACTCACGTTGGTTGAAGTCCCGGCCACGGCCGGCCCGCGTTGTTGGTACGCAACACGTTTAAGAGGAGGCGGACCATGACGAAAGTTCTGATGGTGATCTCGGCGGCCGACCGCTGGACACTCAACGACGGGACAGTGCATCCGTCGGGCTATTGGGCCGAAGAGGTGGCTCGGCCGCACCAGATTTTCACCGAGGCCGGGTGGGAGATCACGGTGGCGACGCCGGGCGGTAAGGCACCGACGCTCGACCAGCTCAGCCTCGGCATCTCCGGGGGCATGCCGTGGAAGCGTCGGGAGGTCAAGACCTATCTCGACAGCATCGCGAACGTGCTGGCCCATCCGGTCGCGCTCGACACTGTCAATGCCGACGACTACGACGTGGTGTTCTACCCCGGCGGGCACGGCCCGATGGAGGACCTCGCCTACGACCCGGTCTCCGGCGCACTGCTGGCTGAGCGGTTGGCGTCCGGTCGGCCACTCGCGCTGCTGTGCCACGCACCGGCGGCGATCCTGGCTGCTTCTGGGCCGGACGGAGTCTCCCCGTTCGCCGGGCGGCGCATGACAGGCCTGTCCAACCGCGAGGAATTGTTGAATAGCTTCGGACGCAAGGCGCCATGGCTGTTGGAGGACAAGCTGAAAGAGGCCGGCGTCGACTATTCGAAAGCGCTGCTGCCGCTGCGTCCCCATGTGGTGGTCGACGGCAATCTCTACACCGGGCAGAACCCGCAGTCCTCGGAGAAGTTGGCCGAGCGCCTGGTAGCCGACGTCGGGAGGGACTGATGTCTGTTCAAGATGTGGTCGAGGTCGATCTCGGTGGGCACCTGGTCACCGTGCCCAAAGGCGGTCTGTATGACCGGTTTCGGATGCACACCGATCTCGATGACGTCGCGCGTGATCCCCGGGTGTCCAGCGTCGACTTCTTCTGGCGGTTGCCCAAGACCGAGGTGAACTCGGCGATCGGCCCGACGCTGACGCCGAACTTCTACTACCGCATTTCCACGGCACGGCTGGTCATACTGGCCCGGTCCCGCGACATCCGTACTCGGCTGCCCAAAGCGCTCGCGCCCCTGGAGGTTGCGCCGGGCCTCGGGCTGGTGTCGGTGATGTTCTTCCGGTACGACGTGTGCGACATCGACTTCTACACCGAGGCCGCCGTCGGCGTCGCCGTCCGGCCGGCGCGGCACGGCAAGCTGGGCTTCGCCGATTTGATGAGTGGGTTGGCCAACGATCACCTGCACTCGTATGTGCTGTCGCTGCCGGTAAGCACCCAGATCGCCCAGGTGCGCGGGCATGACGGGTATGGCTTCCCGAAGTGGGTGACGGAGTTGGATGTCTCGATCGACTCGGGTCGGACTGTCGCGCGCGTCGGGAATGACTCCGGCGGGGTAGATCTGACGTTGTCGGCTGTGACCCCTGCGCAGTCGAAGTATGTGACGGGGGACCGGGTTTCGACGCTCACGTCGTACACGTCGCTCGACGGTGCGTGGCATTCCACGCTGAGTCAGACGAATGTGTTGTCGGCTGGGACGGCACGGTTCCCGCGAGGTGCAGATCTGGAGATCGGGCAGGGACGGATGGCGGACGACTTGCGGGCGCTCAAACCGATCAAGACCATCCAGCTCGATGTCGTCACGGAAGGCCAACTGGCACTGCACATGCCTGTGCCCGTGTCGGTTCGGGGTCGAGGTGGCGGCGCTGGCGGGACTGGGTCTGTCCGGGCAGCAACTGCGTTAGAAGATCGTCAAAACTCTTGACGATGCCCGTCCGCCTTTGTGTCCACCGGGCTGCGGCTAGTTGGTTTGTCGGCGCCTCGTGCGACGATGCGCGGTTCACTTCAAAACCAGGAGGTTGATATGAAGCGTGTATTGGTGGCCGCGGCAACGGTTGGTATAGCCCTAGTGCTGAGCCCGGTGGTGTCGGCTGAACCGTCATGGACTATGCCGAACTTGATCGGGTTGGACCTGCAGGGTGCGCAGGATGCGATCCAATCGTTGACCGATGGCGAGGTGTGGTTCAGCAGCTCGACTGATCTCACCGGCAAGAGCCGGGCCCAGATCAGCGACCGCAACTGGCAGGTGTGCAGTTCGACGCCGCCGCCTGGCATGAAGTTCAGCGTAAGCACCAAGATCGATTTTGGGGTGGTGCGGGTTTCAGAGGACTGTCCGTAAGGATCAAACTGACGGTGGGGCGTCGGAGCCGGATGTAACTATGGGGTTATGGACGGCTTCGACATCTTCGGCGGCGTACACGGATGCGCCGACAAGCTGAAGGGTCTGCTGACCAAGCTCGGATATAAATGTGGGGATGGTCTATGCTGGCAGTCCTCACGGCAGGCCGTATTCGTCGGTGACTTGATCGACCGCGGGCGGCAGCAGCTGGAAGTTCTGCGAATTGTTAAGCCCATGGTGGACAACGGCAGTGCACAGATTGTGATGGGTAATCACGAGTTCAACGCAATCTGCATCGCTACGCCCGATCCGCGCGACGATGCAGAGTTCCTACGCCCCCACAGCGAGAAGAACCGCGACCAGCATCAGGCCTTCCTCGAGCAGGTCACCGGTGAAACAGCGAACGCAATACCTCGATTGGTTCAAGACCTTCCCGTTGTGGCTCGACCTCGGCGGCATCCGCGTCGTACACGCCTGCTGGCACGAGGGTTCGATGAAAGCCGTTGAGCGTGAACTGGTTTCGAATCGATTCAACTCGATCGATCAGTTTGTGGAGGCCTCACGTAAAGGCGCTCGGCTGTACGAGGCGATCGAGGTGCTGTTGAAGGCTCCGGAGATCAGTTTGAGCAAGCACCGTCAACCCTCCTATCTGGACAAGATGGCCACAACCGGAGCAGTGCCCGTTGCGTTGGTGGAATGAGCGCCACCACGTTGCGTGATCTCGCCGAGATCGGTGAGGGAACGCCTGGAGTCGACGGGCAGCGGTATCCAGAGTTACCCGAGATCGTGGTGCCCGCCGATGAACGGTCGTACGTGTATGCGGGAGATGCGCCGGTGTTCTACGGCCACTACTGGCGGAAGGGCCCGCCGAGACACGGGATTGATTGGACGGCACGCACGGCCTGTGTGGACTTCAGTGCGGTGCGCCCTGGAGGTCGGCTGACTGCGTATCAGTGGTCAGGTGAACAGGAATTGCGCGTGGAGAACTACGTCAGCATCTAGACCAGCGTGCCGAGGTCCGCCGGCTCCCCGTTCCGGGACTGTGGAATCCGCGCTATCTGCGTTCCCGCAACCAGTGCCACGAGGGCGTGTTTGCGCACATGGACTTCGATGTCGTGCCTGGGATGGCCTCCGGTCTGCTCAGATGGCCCCCGGTGTGCCAACCTGAACCCATGACCGCACGATCAGCCGGAGGGGGGCCGCCGCCTGGAAGGAGGCCCCCCGCATCTTCGGCTTCCGTACGTGCGCGGATGGTCAAACAACGTCGTCGTGATACGGAACCTGAGCTGCTGGTCAGGCAGATACTTCACGCACGAGGCGTCCGATACCGAGTGGACTCCAGGCCGGAACCTGACCTCAGGTGTAAGGCTGACATCATCTGGAAAACGTGGCGTTTGGTGGTGTTCATCGACGGGTGTTTTTGGCACGGGTGTCCTGTTCATGCGACCAGGCCGCAAGCAAACGCGGATTGGTGGGCGCAAAAGCTCGACGGCAATGTGCAGCGTGATAGGCGGATGGACTCGGAATTGGCTGCACGTGGGTGGACAGTGCTGCGGTTCTGGGAACACGAGGAGCCCCGATCGGTCGCCGACGCGATCTGCTCGGCGCTGGACGACCTGCGCAACGCGCGGACATGAGCTGGATCAGTCTGTGGCAGTTGCCAATTCGTAATCGGGAGTCCTGATGCGCTGCTTGATGGGATTCTTCGAGGATTCTTTCCATGGCGCCTTGACCACACGATCGAGCTCGGCGCCGTCAACCTGAATGTCCAGAGCTTGCGCCAGTACGTGTACGGCCAGGCGTGGTGGAATCGCGTTCCCGATCTGTTGCCCGATGTCGCTACCAGACCAAGGGAAATCGTGCGGGAATGTTTGTAGGACGCCGGCTTCTTGATGCGAAAATCGGCCGACGTCACCGCTGGCCAACTGCAACCGGTTGCGCATTATCTTTCCGGTGACGGTGGCTGCCGGTTCGTCGGAGGTTCGTCGTCCGCGGTTTCGAGGGTCGCCGCCGCTCCCGTAGTTGGAGATGACGGTGAAGCCTGTTTCGCGCGCGAGTGCCTGGCCCATCGACACCCACGGTTCACGTCCCAGTGCTCCCTGGTTTGACGTGCCCTTTCTGAAAGGCTCGTGCGTCGGCGTCGGAAGCGTCACGGGCGTGTGCCCCAATCGTGCGATCAAGATCGCTCGACGACGGGTCTGGGGTACGCCGAATTCCTCAGAGCGGAGAATCCCGACCGCACATTTGTAACCTTGGCCTTCGAGTACCTTTGCGAATTCTCCCCACACGGGTAAGACTGCGGGGACTTGTTCCAGCACGATCGCCTTGAACGGGGCGCCGGTTCTGATCGCCAATAGCGCCCAACGCAACGGCTCGAGAATCAGTTCGGTGCGTTCGTCAGCGGACCAGCCGCGAATCGGATCGGCTTCGGGGTGCTCGATCATGCCCGGGATACACGCCACAACTTTTTCCAGGGCCTGTCGGCCGGTGCCGGTGCCGGCCACGGTGAACGTCTGGCATGGCGGTCCTCCTGTGAGGACAGTGGCGTCCGGAAACTCTGCCGGCCCATGCAAGCGAACGTCGCCCTGATCTGTTTCAAGTCCTGCCGCTGCCCGTGTCGCGCACGCACCCTCATCCAACTCGATCCCTTTGACAGGCATGCCGAGCCATGTCGCGCCCACATCGAGACCGCCGGGTCCCGCAAAAAGGTCGATTATCCGTCCGGGTACTTCATTCGGAGCTGGTTCCGGCGGCATGCCGATGATCGTAGCCGGCGTACCCGCCGTCGGGCGAGCATCTCGCAAGTACGGAACGGCTACCGCGTGACGATGGAACCATCTTGTGTAATGATCCGCCAGATATTGACGGTGGTGGATGGTACAACTTCGTTCGAGCAATGGTTTCTCCGCAAACGTTTGGGTTCGCCTGCGGAAATAGTCATGGAGGTCGGCAGTGGCGCATAGGGGGTGGACGGACCCGGACCGCGCGTTGGAAGGGTTGGTCGACGAGTTCCGCGACAAGTGCATCCGGGTTTACAAGGAGGATCCGAACCGGGTCGAGGAAGATGCGGGCAAAGAGCGTGGAATTGCCGAGGGTGGCTATGGCCGGAAGCAGATCCAGGAGCTGGTACAGAACGCCGCCGACGCAATGCAAGGAACGCCCGGCCGTATCCAGGTCAGTCTGACTGATAGCGCGTTGTACGTGGCGAACGAAGGCAGACCCTTCGAGGATTCGGGTGTTCGGGCGTTGCTCTACACCCACCTGTCCAACAAGACGGGCACCGAGATCGGCCGCTTCGGGCTCGGCTTCAAGTCGATCAGCGGCATCTCCGACAGCCCTCAGATCTTCAGCCGCTCGGTGTCGTTCGAGTTCAGCCGGGAGCAGTCGGCGGAGAAGCTGTCCGACGAACTCGGGTACCAGTACGGGACCGCCGATGTCCCGGCATTGCGTCTGGCATGGTCGCTCAACGCCACCTCAGAGTTCCGCGCCGATGCTGTCCTTGCGGACCTCGCCGACTGGGCTACGACCATCGTGAAGGTGCCGTTGAAACACGGAGCGGCAGAGCAGCTGTCGGCGGAGATCGCCGAGTTCGACGAGTCGTTCAATCTTTTTGCCCCGCACGTGCGAATCCTCGACCTCGTTGACGTTTTCGCCGGCCGCGAGCGGCACTTCAAGGCTGCAAAGAAGGCGAACCGCGTCACCCTCACGACCGAGGACGGTGATCGAGAATGGTTGGTCGTTTCGACCGAGCACAAGCCGTCGCTCAAGGCATTGGAATCGGCCGGCCATGCAGCTCGACGCGAATCGGTGACGGTGAGCTGGGCACTGCCGTTGACGGGCCGGGTCGAAGTGGGGCAACTGTCGGCATTCTTCCCGGTCAAGTCTGATCTGACCTTGAGCGGCCGGGTCAATGCTCCGTGGAAACTGTCCGATGATCGCATCAACGTGATCGAGTGCGAGTTCAACTACGAGATCCTGACTCAGGTGGTGCCACATCTGGTGGTTGCCGCACGCAAGGACCTCATCGCAGGCCGTGCGTTCGGCCGGTACATCGATGTCCTTCCTGCCCGCGGCAAAGAGTCCCGCAGCTGGGCCGACAAGGTCGTGAACGAGCCAGTGTTCCAGGCACTCCGAGATTCTCGATGCCTGCCGGACCTCGATGGTGAGCTCCGAGCACCCAGTGCACTTCAACGCATTCCGGACGACGTGGCCGAACTCGCGGGCAGGTGGTCGACGGTGACGGGGAACCGGGGTGCGTGGGTGCATCCCGACTGCACCACCACCACTGAGCGCCGGTCCAAGGTCGATCGTTTGTTGCAGGACGATGATCGGATCAAACCGCCGGGCCGAGTCTTGCACTGGCTGCAGTCGGTTGTGGCAGATCCGCGGCCCGTGCAGTCCGCGGCCGCGATCGAGCTGGCCGCGGAGCTGGTGCGCAAAGGTGGCAACACAGAATTGGACGTGCGCGACGCCCGAATCGTGTTGTTGGAGAACGGATCCCTCGCACAGCCGGTGCGCGGTCGGTGCTTTCTGCGCTCCAACCCGGAACAGAACGGGACTTCCTTTGTCGATCAAGTCGTGGCCGGCAGTCTGTCGACTACGGATGCACTGAAGTACCTGGGCATCACCGTGTTCGAAGACGGTGGTGAGATGCTGCAACTGCTCACTCAACTCAGGCATACCGGGAAGGTCGATTGGGACGCGCTGTGGATCGCGATGCGCGGCTCGGGTGTGCAGCTGGTGCACGAGGCATTCGACGGCGTGCTCGACGGCCGCGCGACGAAGGTGGTGCGGGTACGAGACGGCCACGGCCGGTGGGTGTTGCCGGAGGGTCTGTACTTTGCGGGTGAGTGCCTCAAGCCGTTGAAGGAAGATGGTGCATACCTGGTCGATGGCGATTATCACGTAGCCGACCACCAGATCCTGTACCTACTGGGTGTCAGGTCTCGACCATCGCGATCGGCCGTGGGCTCGAATGAGAAATGGGTGGCGCGGTATCTGAACGTGGTGCGCGATCGCCTCGGTGACGAACTGGGGTTGGGCCTCCAGGCGCGACAGGGAATCGAGGTCGACGGCATCGATTCGGTCCTCGGCCCTCTGGAGTGCTTGCCAGACCTGAGCGTCACGAACAAGGTGGCCCTCAGTGCTGCAGTCATCAACGACGTCGATGTGTCGCGTGTCCGGGTGAGTCATCCCAATGCGCCAAGGACGGGCCGCTACACAGCGCCCGAACTTTGGTGGGTTAGGCAGCATGGACTGCTGCAAACCACGTTGGGAGCAGTGCCCGTGGCCGAAGCGTTCGTCGCAGAAGTACCGGGTGTCCCAGAGGGGCTGATCCCATGTGTGAGTCAAATGGTGCTCAGTTCCGATGCCGAATTTGTGTTGGGACTCAAGCGCGAGATGGCAGACCTCGACCCGTCCGGATTCAATTCGCTTGTGCAGACTCATGTCAAACGCGATGACATGCTGCGAGTGGGTCAGGCCTACGCCTGGTGGTGTTGGACGCACAAGGAGGCCGAGCCACCCGATCGCCTGTGGGTATGTCGGGGTGATCAATGGGCAGAGGAGGATCGGAAGGCCGTAGCGGTGGTCCACCGCAAAGGGGCATACACCGAACTCGGCGAGTTCGGTATTCCCTGCGTGCTCGTCGACAGCGTCGAGGACGTCCATACCTTGAGTGAACTGTGGGGTTGCTTGGAGGGCCGCGACCTCCCGGTCACGTATTCGTACGAGACGAGCGCGGAGCCAGAACTTCTCACCGACGTGTTCCCGGTGCTGGACGCGCTCCCCGGCGCTGACGAGCTCGATGGTCTCGTCATCCAGAAGTGTCTGTCGATCAGCAAGGTGGCCGCGGTGCCCGGCCAGCCCGCAGTGCAGGTGGTCTGCGAGGCGGGCCGTGAATCGGACAGAATCCTGGTGACGGGCACGACCAACCGGGAGATTCTGAAGCAAGCGCTCGAATGTTTGCTCTACGACAGCTCGGATCGACACGTCGACCTGCTTCTCAAGAACATGGAGCGGCGCCGTAATTCGGAACGTATCCGGGTGATCAGGAAGGCATCAAGCGATGCCGAACGCCTCCTCATGTTCGCCGGTGAGGAGCGTCTCAGGACGTTGATCCCGAAGGATGCGCTCAACTATCTGGTCAACGACGGCTTGGTCGAACCCCATGGGCTTGATCTCGCCAATCTGTGCGTGACCATGCTGGGTGTCCGCGCACTGGAACGCGCATGCAAGGTCGATCCGCTCGGACTGCCTGTTCCCCCTCCGTCGACGTGGTCGGGGTCGTTCAACACGCGAGACTGGGTGAAGCGGCTCGGGTTCGGTGACGAATGGGCGGGTCAGAAGGCGCGGCGACGAAATAAGCCGACGGAGTACATCGACGGTCCCACCCAGCTCGATGAGCTCCACGACTACCAGCAGGTGGTTTCGCAACGCCTCGCCAACCTGCTGCGTGGCGTCGGCCCGAGGCGAGGAATCGTCTCGTTGCCCACCGGCGCAGGTAAGACCAGAGTCGCCGTACAGACCGTCATCCAGTCGATCCGCGACGGCAGCCTAGACGGGCTGGCGCACGGAACTTCGTTCTCTGGGCCCGTCCTGTGGTTGGCCGATGGAGAAGAACTCTGTGAGCAGGCGATCGATGCATGGTCATATCTGTGGCGTGCCCTCGGCCGGCAGGACACCCAGCTGATCCTCAGCCGGTTCTGGTCGAACTACGAAATGGAGGAGGAATCAGCCGGCGTTCAGGTCGTGGTGGCGACGTGGCAGAAGATTCTCCTTCGGGCGGTCGGCAACGAGTCCTACGCCTGGTTGGCGGAGGCTCCGGTCGTCATCATCGACGAAGCCCACGGCGCATATACCCCGTCCTACACCGCGATCCTTGAGTGGTTGGGGCGTGGCACGCGGCAACGGGACAAACCCCTGATCGGGTTGACTGCTACCCCCTTTCGCGGGCGCCGCGACAGTGCGGAAACGGAACGCTTGCTGGCGCGGTTCGACGACAACCGGGTGGACGAGGGTGTCTTCGGGGACGAGCATCCACAGGTCAGGCTGCAGCGGGACAGAGTCCTTGCCCGAGCCCGCCTGGAGATTCTCGATGGTGTGTCCATCGATCTGTCGATGAAGGAGCTCGATGAGTTCAGATCGATGGGCTGGCTGTCCAAGAGTGCCGAGATCCGGTTGGGTCGAGATGAGGACCGCACGCGCACGATCGTAGATTCGATCATGAGCAAACCGGAGAATTGGCAGATCGTGGTTTTTGCTGCCTCGGTCGAGAACGCTCAGACGCTGGCCACGCTGCTTACGCTCCACGGACGCCCTGCGGCTTCCATCGACCAGGACACCAGCCCCGAAGACCGACGGATGGCGATCGAACGGTTCAAATCAGGCGAGTTGAAGGTGCTGACGAACTACGCGGTGTTGTCGCAGGGCTTCGATGCGCCCAAAACCGACGCCGTGTACATCACCCGTCCGACCAGCAGTGAGGTCCGTTATCAACAGATGGTCGGGCGTGGCCTTCGTGGTCCGAAAAACGGTGGTACCGACGAGGTTCTGATCGTCAACATGCTTGACAACATCGTCGAGTTCGGTGACAGCATCGTGTACCAGGGTGTCAAAGACATTGTGGAGTCAGAGGCAGACCGGAATGTGACCGTCCGAACGGAACTGCCGTCCGATAGCCATGTCGACTTCTCGCAGACGATGTGTCGCCAGGAATGACGGCGGCCGTTTCGGGTTCATCAGCGTGCGGCGTTGCTTCACCCCCGAGAGTCGTCATTTCTGTGTCTCGATTGGCTTGTGTCGAGCTTGAAAGTTCAGAAGTGGTTGCGCCTTGGTCGGTGTCCTGGTCATATGGCAAATGGAGCGGGGTTGACGACCAATGCCCCGGGCCGACCAATGGAGGGTTGCATGCCAGGTGCAGCGAGACTGACCGACATCTTGCCAACATTGGGCATTTTGTCGGGGCTATCTGAGATCCTACTTTGCTGGTGACGTGCGCGTCAGTTTGTGCACTGGGTTCCGGCACTTCAAGTGGTTAGTCGGTTCGGGTTAATCGACCAGGGGAGAGAGGTCGTCCATGCTGTTACTCGATGGACAGCGGCGCGATAGTCGCAGAGGTTCGCCGGGCTGGACCTTGTCCGGGGCAGGGATCGATGTCGGTGCGCGGACGGGCTACTTCGTCAACAGCTCCGCGCTCACTGCCGGTCCGGATCGCAAGCATCAGTCGATCGACTGCGGGGTGCCGGGGCTTAACGGCAGCCGCTACAGGGAGGTGTCGTTCGTAGATGTCCGAGACTGTATTGGCGGGGGCAAGGCGCAACTTGTACTCGCTCGTATCGACGGCCTTCCGACGGGGAGACGGTAGCGTGACCGCCTCCGAGATTGTGCTCAATGACGCCCAGCGGGATGTAGCCGAGGCACCGATAGACGAACGATTGCTGGTGATTGCGGGTGCTGGACAGGGCAAGACCGAGGTTGTTGCGCTGCGTATCGACCACCTGGTGAAGGAAGAAGATCTTTCGGCGTCAGCCCAGGTTCTCGTATTGAGCTTCTCTCGTGCGGCGGTCACGGCGGTCAAGACGCGCCTCGGCGCGCGAGAGGTGCCGGCAGCGAATGTGCGGACCTTCGATTCGTTCGCCGGCCAGATCATTCTCGAAGCCGATAAAGAGCCGACTGGGAGTTTCGAAGCTCGTATCCGCCAGGCCACGCAACTGATACGCGACGCTGCAGATACCCCTGATCTGATCGCTGATCTTCGCCACATCGTGATTGATGAGGTCCAGGATTTGGTGGGTGACCGAGCGGACTTCGTGATCGAGATCCTGCGCGCAGCAGGTGACGATGTCGGGATCACAGCGCTTGGAGATCCGTTGCAGGGCATCTTCAACTTCCAACTGGCTGAGTCGCGCAGCAAGACGGCATCAACCGCTGTGATTGAGGCCCTTAAACAAGAGTTTGGTTGCACGGAGGTGGAGCTCGGTCAGAACTACCGCGCGAGGGGCAACGGTCCGAAGAAAGTCGTCAAGCTGGGGGAGCGACTCAGAGCCACTGATGATCCCGAAGACGCCGACAGCTTGATCACTGATCTGCAATCCACTCTGTTGGACCTCGGTGAGATCGATGAATGGGACGGCCTGGTCTCGGAAGACGATGTGCGGACGGCCGTGCTGTGTGCCACCAACTCTGATGTATTGCGGGTCTCACGACATCTCAGTGGCAAGGACATACGGCATGCCGTGCGCCGGCAGGCTCAAGATTTCGGCGCAGCCAACTGGATCGGCAGGACACTGACATCGGTGTCGGGTCAGACAGTCGATCGGTCAGAGGTCGAGGAGGCGCTGGCTCGGTCGCTCGATCAGGCTCAAATCGAGCAGGCGTGGTACTTGCTCAAGTCTGTAGCCGCGGATAAGCGCGGTCGGGATGCCCTGAATTTGGGGCGGCTTCGCAACTCGATTCGGACCAACATGCTGCCGCTCACGTTGACCGAGCCGGACTCCTCGAACGTCATAGTGTCGACGGTCCATCGCGCCAAGGGCCTCGAGTTTGACCGTGTGTTTCTGGTCGCTCCTAACTACGAACACGAGGACGAGGACGAGTGGGCGACCATTCGGCGTGAGTACGTCGCGTTGAGTCGTGCGAGGGACGACATCTTTATCTGCTGGTTGCCGCAGGCGCGATCGTCATTCGAGAAGATGCGATGGCTGCCTGGACGGCGAGTCGAAAGGGTCTATAACTGGAAGACCGGAAAAAAGCGCGTAAAGGCTTTCGAGTTTCTGTACGACGACGTGGACGTCAGTGAACCCACTTCCGGTGGTGGACTCGACGCCGCCGATGCCCAGGAAAACCTTCGAGACAATGACCTCATAGGCGCAAATGTCGAGGCCATGCTCGACGTCGAAATGAGCAGCGCGGACCTGCCGTCCTACCTGCTGACAACGGAAGAGGGCTATCTGCTGGGCCGCACCAGTGAGACCTTCAATACGGCGTTCAACACCGCGTTCGGCCGCCGGGGAGGGGGTGCCTTTCCGGGACGTTTGTTCGGACTGACGCTCGTGTCTGTCGAGACGGTCGCAGGGGAGCCTCGAAAGACCGAGCGTCTGGACGTCGGGCGGTCCGGATTGTGGCTTGCGCCTCGAATAACGGGACTTGTGGAGCCCGATTGGAAGACGATGGAGGAAGTTGAATGATCACCGAAAGTGATCCGCTGAGTCTCAAATACGACTTCCGGGACGGGATGATTCGTGAGCTCGGTCGTGACCTGATCGGCCCGAGCAACGACGGTGACGACGCGTACGAAGTGATCAAGGAATTGCCGCTCGACCGTTACGTGGTCGGTGTGCTGTGGCCTTCGAATGACGATGTGCAAGAAGCGCCGGACCCCGACAGCGATGATTCGGGAGACTCTGAGGGATTTGAGGACACGCCCGTTTCGCAGGCTTTGATGCGATATCCGAGCTCGATGGGTATCACCTTCACGATCGACCTGAGTCGGACCACCGAGGTCAAGGTCGACTTGCATGTGGCGCAATATATTCCGTCGGATGCAGACGCTGAGCCGGAAGAGTCCGGTCGGTCGGCCAAACGACGGCAAAAGTCGCGCCCCGCTGAGTGGCTTCGGGTGCCGACGGTCATCGATCCCGTAGCTCTGGATGTTGGCAGGAGCCGGACTGAGTATCTCTCCGTGGCGCCAGACCTCCAGCTCTACGTCTACGTGCGGCAACCCAAAGATGGCGCTGTCACAGTGTCTCTCGCGCTCAGGAACACCAAGGTAGCGAATCGGAAAGGCGAGTTGCGGGATGCTTTTGCCTGGTTTCAAGTCGGAATAGCGGTTTCGACCGACAAGCCGGCAATCATGGACCGAACGCAGCCCCAACTATCCAGTACCGATCCAGATTTGAGTTCGGCGGCGCTGTTGTACCGCAATGCCAGGGTGTTTGCCATCGGCCACGGATGCGCTGCGACGTGGGAGCCGACGACAGATCCATACGTGTCCGCCGTCGAGAGCACATTCCTTCCGCAGGTGGAAGTGCATCGTGCACGACCGGCGCAGCTGTCCGATATCGACATCAGGATGTCGACACTCGCAGACGGTGCGGACGCCGTGGTGCTGGAGAACCTGAGAGCGATGGTGGCCGCGTACCGAGAGTGGATCGATGGACTCGATCAGTCGGTCGTCGACGGCGACACCGACGTGCCGCCGAGACTGCGGGGAGTTGCAGCCGGCCACATGGAGGACGCTCGATCGGCGGCTATGAGAATTGAGGCCGGCATTGAACTTCTATCCGGTGACCCGCAGGTGTTCAAGGCATTCCGTCTAGCCAACCGCGCGATGCAAATCCAGCGAGCACGGCAAGATTGGGTTCGCAAGGGCCATCAAGGTGCCGTGGATCCAGGGACGGATCAGTCCTGGTATCCCTTCCAGATCGCGTACATCCTGTTGAATCTTCGCGGCCTGGCTGATCGTAAGCACCAAGACCGTGACATCGCGGACTTGTTGTGGTTTCCTACCGGCGGTGGCAAGACCGAGGCGTACCTCGGTCTGATCGCGTTCACCATCATTCTTCGCCGGCTGCGGAACAGCGCGGCTACGGGTGTCGCTGTGATCATGCGCTATACGTTGAGGCTGTTGACCATTCAGCAGTTCGAACGTGCGACAACTTTAATGTGTGCATTGGAGAGACTCCGCCTCGACCGCCAGGACCTCGGTACCAAGTCCTTCTCGATCGGATTGTGGGTTGGATCCAAAGCAACACCGAACAATCTCGACGACGCCCGGCGAGCTTTGAACAACCTGCGTGCAGGCCAGGAACTTGCCGAGAATAATCCGGTTCAACTCACGCAATGTCCCTGGTGCGGTGAGGATTTGGACTATTCGAACTATGTGGTGGAAAAGCTGCCCGAACGGCATCTCGTGATCGCCTGCAGAACTCCGTCTTGCGACTTCCGGGACGGTCTGCCCGTCCATGTGGTGGACGAGGACATTTACCGTGAACGGCCTGAACTCGTACTGGGCACGGTCGACAAGTTCGCGATGATGGCCTGGAACGAAAGGGTCCGTGACTTGTTCTCCCGCGACGGGCTGGGCGAAGCGCCGGACTTGATCATCCAGGACGAATTGCATCTGATCTCAGGGCCACTCGGGTCGATCGTCGGACTCTACGAAATAGCGGTCGATGCAGCTTGCGGCGTTCGATTGAGCGATGCCGGGCCCGCCACGACCCGCCCGAAGGTCATCGCGTCCACGGCGACAATCCGTCGTGCAGATCGGCAGATCAAGGCGGTGTTCGACAGAGATGCGCGTCAGTTCCCGCCGCCTGGCATAGATCCCGATGTCTCGTTCTTCGCCGAACCCGCGCCACGCGACGCACTCGGCACACGTGCCTATGTCGGCGTGATGACCGCCGGAGCCAGTCACGCAACACTTTTGGTTCGCACGTACGGCGCGCTGCTGCAAGCCGCCCAGGACCTGAAGGGGGACGAAGACAGTCGAGATCCGTACTGGACTCTGATGGGGTACTTCAACAGTCTCCGCGTCTTGGGTAGTGCGACGCTTCAAGTGGATGCGGACGTCCGTGACCGATTAAAGGTGGTGGCCGGACGAAACGAGACGACGCCTCGAAAGATCTCCCGGGTGACCGAGCTGACCAGCCGCGTTCCGTCCTCCGAGATCCCGGAAGCCCTGAAGGGTTTGGAAACCGCTCTGCCGGATGACGAAGTTGACGATGTCGTTCTCGCGACCAACATGATCTCGGTGGGGTTGGACATCGACAGATTGGGCCTCATGGCCGTCATGGGACAGCCACAGTCGAGTGCCGAGTACATTCAAGCGACCAGCCGGGTCGGGCGTAAACACCCAGGACTCGTCGTCACGATCTTCAACTCAGCCCGGTCGCGCGACCGTTCTCACTACGAAAGCTTCCTTCCCTTCCATCAGGCGCTCTATCGCGCCGTGGAGGCAACGAGCGCAACGCCTTTCGCCGCTCGGGCTCGGGATCGAGGTCTGCAGGGCATCCTGGTCGCCCTGGCGCGACTACTCGTCGATGAGCTGGCTCCTGACACCGCAGCCCATCTGGCAGATGCAAACTACGACTCACTCACCGAACTCGTGAAGATCATCGACAGACGTGTGCGAAGTACAGCGCCAGAAGAGGCCGACGCGACACTCGATCAGATCGACGCGCTGATCGATGTATGGAGTAGCGAAGCTGCTGCAAAGCCCAACATGCGTTACAACAATCCGCGGAACGTAGAAGCTGCGCTATTGGTGGAAGCTGGCGCTGCCCTAGTGGAGGAGTACTCCCAGGAAGCCGCGCCGTGGCCCACCTTGCGAAGCATGAGAGATGTGGACGCAGAGAGCAGCCTCTACCCGATTGCTTTCTTGAGGAAGTCAAAGTGAACAATCCCAAGGCACGCCGGAGCCAATTGATCAGCACTTACGGGATCGGAGGGCTGTTCCCGGCATCGACGACCAGCTTCATGATCGCCGGTCTGCACGAGTGGAAGGAAGACCGTGCCGAGCCGGTGAGCGAACCCAGGTTGGCGCGTTCGCTGAAGGTCAGTGCGCTGAAGCAGCCGCCGGCGGGGGGACGAAGAGACGTCCCCGTCATACGGTTTCCCTACACTCAGGTGTGCCCGACATGCCGTCGCATCGGTCGGCTCCACGAGCTTTCGAAAGACTGGAACGTTGCCGAATGCAGCAAGGACAAGCAACCACTCAACCCCTTCCGGTTGATAGTCGCCTGTCGGCGGGGGCACATCGATGAATTCCCCTACTTCCAATGGCTTCACCGAGGGCAAGGGAAGTCCGGTTCCGACCACCTGATGAAACTCGAAGCGCGAGGCAGGACATCGTCGCTTGCGGACTTGGTGCTGACCTGTACATGCGGGGTTGAGAACCGGAATCTCGATGGTGCGATCGGTCCGCTCAATGACTTCGGATCGTGCAGGGGCGCACGTCCGTGGCTCGGAAGCGAGATGGAGCCTTGTGATGAAGTCCCACGCGTACTCCAGCGCGGTGCGTCCAACGTCTGGTACCCGGCCGTTCGGTCATCCATCTCGATTCCGCCGTATTCAGAAGCACTTTCGAAGCATGTCGACAAGTATTGGCCACTTCTCGCGGATCCGGACGTCGTAACTCCGGCGCTGCTGGGCAAGATTGCAGACCTGTCGAATGGCAAGTACACCGTCGATCAGATCGTGGCGGAAACCGAACGGCGCCGAGGGGAAGAACAAGGAGACGAGGACCTCTCCGAAGCGAGGCTGCGTTCAGGCGAGTACGGCGCCCTCATCGAGGGGCGCGATGAGGATGACCCGAACGCTGATTTCGTTGCCTTGCACCGGGACGTTCCAGACAAGTTCGAGGATCTGATCTCCGATGTTCGCAAGGTGACAAGGCTGCGTGAAGTGCGTGCGCTGTATGGATTTTCCAGGCTTGATGGAGGAGGCGGAAGTTCGGAGAACCTGTGCCAGCTCGCGCCTACGCGAATGAACTGGCTTCCCGCTATCCAGGTGATCGGTGAAGGCATCTTCATCGCGTTCAACCGAGATGTACTGGCGGAGTGGGCCGACCAGCCTTTTACCAAGGAGCGGGCGCGCATGCTGAAGATCGCCGCTGACCGGAACGCAGAGGAGTACGGTCACGCGCCGACTCACGTCAACATTGTCGAGGTGGCTCTACACACCCTTGCACACGTCATCATCGACCAGTTGTCACTGGACGCCGGCTATCCGGCATCAGCGTTACGAGAGCGGTTGTATATCGACGACGACATGGCTGGCTTGTTGATCTATACCGCCAGCTCGGACTCCGCCGGCAGTCTGGGCGGCGTCGCGGCGTTAGCCGAGACGGATCAGCTTGGAAGGGCTCTATCCGAGGGTCTGGTGCGCCTTTCGTGGTGTTCGTCTGACCCGGTTTGCATCGAATCGAGAGGGGCAGGGAGCGACGCGATGAACCTAGCCGCGTGCCACGCATGCGTGCTCGTTCCAGAAACTTCATGCGAGAAGAACAACTCGTTCCTCGATCGGGCCCTTCTATTCGGCACGCGCGAGGGTGGTAACGAATCTGAAGGTATTTTCAGCAAGTTCGTCGCCAATGCTGTTGGCACATGAGTCGTGCGATCGGGAGCGTTGAAGAATGTCTGAAGTAGCCGCAGGCGAGCGCATCGTCGTCCGCGATGAGGAGTGGCTCGTCCGCACGGTCCGCAACACGGAGCTTGACGGCGTACGCGTCGAGGTGACAGGCGTCAGCTCTCTCGTCCGTGACCAGGATGCTGTGTTCTTCGGCTCGCTCGACAAGATCGACCGGCTGGACCCACGAGAGGGCAAGCTCGTCGCCGACGACTCGGCAGGATTCCGCAGTTCGCGCCTTTGGCTGGAATCGGTCCGGCGCGGCAGCCCGATATCCGCGTGCGAAACACGGATCACCGTCGGTCACCGTGGCTTGCTCGACCGCATGGACTACCAGTTGCGGCCGGCAGCCCAGGCTCTGCGGAATCTCAGGCCGCGTATCCTGATCGGCGATGCGGTCGGCCTCGGCAAGACGCTCGAGATCGGGATCCTTCTATCTGAGCTGATCCGCCGCGGCCGCGGTGAGCGCATCCTCGTCGTCACGCCCCGCGCCGTACTAGAGCAGTTTCAGCGCGAACTGTGGACACGGTTCGCAATCCCGCTGATCCGCCTGGACTCCAGCGGTATCCAGAAGGTCCGCCAGACGCTGCCGAGTTCACGAAATCCGTTCAGCTACTACAAACGGGTCATCGTGTCGATCGACACCTTGAAGAACCCTGCTCGGTACAAGCACCATCTGAAGAGTCAGAAGTGGGACGCCGTCGTCATCGATGAGTGTCACAACCTGATCAACCGCGGCACCCAGAACAACGAACTCGCCAAACTCCTTGCCGCACAGACGGACGCACTCATCCTCGCCAGCGCCACACCGCACAACGGCGAGCCCGAGTCTTTCGCAGAATTGGTGCACCTCCTCGACCCGACGGCCATCGTCGACCGAAAGGACTATTCGGCGAAAGACATCGAGCACCTCTATGTCCGTCGTCACCGCAACTCACCGGACGTGAAGATCGACGTCGCCCACAAGTGGAAGGAGCGCCTTCAACCGCGGGTCATCGAAGTCGTCCCGACGCCGGCAGAGGCTGATGTCCTCCGTGAGCTCGAGACCACCTGGTTGCATCCGGAAGGTGCGTCGGTGGTGACAGGGCAGGGCAGGCAGCTATTCCCGTGGACGCTGTTCAAGGCGTTTCTCTCATCACCAAAAGCGCTGCGTTCCAGTATTGAGCGGCGAATCAACACGGTCGGTGAGTCATCGGCACCCGAGGTCAAGGCTCTCCAACGGCTCGACGAACTCGCTGAGAAAGCGGACACCAGCACACCATCGAAGCTCACTCGCCTGGTCGAGCATCTCAAGGACATCGGCATCGCCAAGAGATCGAAGACGCGAGTGGTGGTCTTCTCCGAGCGCATCGACACCCTGACGTGGCTCCAGCAAGAGCTCCCCAAAAGGTTGAACTTGCCGGCAGCCGCTGTTCGCACGCTCTACGCGACGCTGCCAGACGACACTGTCCAAGACGTCGTCAATGGCTTCGGCCAAGCGTCCTCGGACATCCGAGTCCTCCTTGCATCCGACATGGCCTCCGAGGGTCTCAACCTTCATCACGAGTGCCATCAACTCGTCCATTACGACCTCCCGTGGTCGTTCATCCGGATTCAGCAACGCAATGGCCGCATCGACCGGTACGGACAACTGCACGCACCGGAGATCAGCGCGCTCGCACTTGCGGGTGGTGATGACGTCACCAGTGACCTGAAGGTCGTCACGAAACTGCTCAAGAAGGAATACGAGGCCAATCGTGCCCTCGGCGACGCAGGCGTCCTGCTCGACCTTCATGACGCGGAGATCGAAGAGCGCGAGGTGATGAAGGCCATCCGCGAAGGCCGGGACCTGGATGATGTCGTGCCCGCCCCGAGTCCAGAGGCCATCAACCCGTTCGCCGCGCTGATGGCGGTGGGCGGTCAGCACGAAACGGACAGCACGCCGGAAACCGTCGACGAACACTCGCTGTTCGACGACGATGACAACTTCCTCATCGACGAACTGGCGGACGTCGCGAACGAGATCGGTGAGCAGAAACTCGACGTTCATCGCGACGCCGACACGGACCTGATCGCCTTCGCGCCGCCGGTCGACCTGATCACACGCTTCAGAGACCTCCCATCCGATTACATCGCGGAGCAAGGCATCGACAAGCGCCTGAGGCTGACGGGTAGCACGAAGTACGCACAGTCCCGACTCGAGCGGGCACAGGCGCTCGACGACACCGCCTGGCCTGACGTTCACTACCTGGCACCCATCCACCCCGTACTCGACTGGGCTGCCGAACGAGCCGTGGCACGCTTCGGGCGCAACGCGATTCCAGTCCTCAGCGGCGATGTCGACTCGCCCGTGTATCTGACCCAGGCCGTCTGGGCGAATGAACTGGGAAGGCCGGCGATCGCCCACTGGGGCGCGATCCGCGGACTACCGGACAACCCTGAGGTCGGTGACTTCGACGAGGCGCTCGACGCGGCAGGAATCACCGAGGGCGCCACGAACCCGGGCCTGAACCCTGGCGACTTTGCCGACGCGCAGTACCACGTTGCCGAAGCTGTCGATTCCGCCACGGAGCACCTTCGCGACAAGCGCGATGACATCGAGGCTGACCTGCTACGGCGAATCGACAGTTACCGCCAGAGCCTCAAGACATGGGAGCAAGCAGCACTGAGCATCGTCGAGGATCCCAAGCGACGATCGGGATCGAAGCTGATCATCGCGGAGACATCAGACCAGTCGCTGGCGCTGATCGACTCCCAGGCCGCAGCAGGCGACCCCTTTGTACGCGTTGTGGCCGTCATCGTTCCAAGAGTGGGTGCGTGAGCATGTTCGATTCGATCGCAAACGTCAACGACTATCTCTCCGAGCATTGGCTGGCTGAGGTATTCCCGTCGAAGCTGAAGGAACTGGCGGCGACGTGGAAGGACCTTGCGGCGAAGGGCAAAAAGACGCCGGTTCGCGGACTGGCGGCGCTCAACGGTGCGTACCTGACAGAGCTCGCGTCGCTGCCCGAGTCGACACACCAGGACTTCCACGCTTTCGTCACTCAAGCACACCAGACACTGCTGCGCGCAGTCGGTTTCGATACGCAACCAACCGTCCTCGAAACCAGCCAGGCCGAGACGCCGATCAACGTCCCGTTATTGGGACGATTTTCCAGCCCGACGTCCACGGACGCGCTTCACGTTCTACAGGCAGTGCCAGTCGATTCCGTCGATGCAATGCTCGGTGACGATGCGAAACTACTGACGCCGGTCACCCTCGCCATCACGAGCGAGAAGACGGAGACATTGGCGTCCGTGCCCAAGGCGATCACTCAGCTGTTCGTCAGCGACGACCCGCCGCGATACCTGCTTGTCGTTGCAGGCGCGGCCGTCCTGGTCACCGACGCTGCACGATGGTCAGAAGGGCGGTACCTCGCCTTCGACGTCGCAACCGCACTTGACCGGAGAGACGAAAAGGCCACCGGAGAGCTGGCGTTCCATGCCGGCCTTTGGTCCGCGGACGTCCTGCTGCCCAACGATGATGGCAAGACGACGCTCGACACCTTCACCGAGGACTCCGAGAAACACGCGGTCGGCGTCAGTGAGGATCTCCGCGAGGGCCTGCGCATCTCCATCGAGAAAATTGCGAACGAGGTCCTCGCTCAGCGACGATTGAGCGGCCTGCCCGTAGAAGGCATCCCAGAACTACCTCGCGACTTGACCACACAATCGTTGCGGTTCCTCTACCGAATCCTCTTCTTGCTCTTCGCCGAAGCCAGACCTGAACTCGGCATCCTTCCGGTTGGAGCACCGGAGTACGGCTCGGGCTACGGCCTCGATCGGCTTCGCGAGATCATCCAAGTTCCACTCACCGGCTCGTCCGCGGACGGATACCACCTGCACGATTCACTGAACCTGCTCTTCAGGCTTGTGAACGACGGGCACAACGCCGATTCCGCGGATGGCGATGGGCTCGTGTTCGAAGCTATGCGATCCGACCTGTTCGACAAGAAGCGCACACCGCTGATTGATGAGGCGCGGCTGAGTAACAGGGTGCTGCAAGAGGTCCTGACACTCCTGCTGCTGTCGAAGCCGTCGAAGAACAAGAACAAGCAACGCGGCTATATTTCGTACGCACAGCTCGGCATCAACCAACTCGGCGCCGTCTACGAAGGATTGATGTCGTACTCGGGTCTCATCGCCGAGGATGACATGGTCGAAGTCGCAAAGGACGGCAACGCCGACAAGGGATCCTGGTTGGTGCCGTCCATCAAGTCCGGTGACTACGACGAGAAAGACCTTGTGTGGCGCGAGGATCGACTGACCGGACGCAAGGATATTGTCCGGCATGCCAAGGGCAGCTTCGTCTTCCGGCTCAGCGGGAGAGATCGTCAACGCAGCGCGTCTTACTACACGCCTGAAGTTCTCACCAAGACTGTAGTGAAACACGCGTTGGCAGAACTGATCACCGATGACACCAAGGCCAAGGATATTCTCGAATATCGCATCTGTGAGCCGGCACTCGGCAGTGGAGCGTTCCTCAACGAAGCGATCAACCAACTCGCGGTGGAATACCTCAATCGCCGACAGGACGAGGTGGGTCAACGGATCGACCCCGAGGCGTACGCGACTGAACTGCAGAAGGTCAAGGCTTACATCGCTTTGCATCGTGCGTATGGGGTTGATCTCAACTCAACCGCCGTCGAGCTTGCAGAGGTCAGCCTCTGGCTCAATGTGATGCACCGCGGCCTGCAAGCGCCGTGGTTCGGTCTGCACCTTCGGCGAGGGAATTCTCTCATCGGGGCGCGGCGGGCGACGTACGACTTCACGTCGCTGGGCCGCGCGAAGAAGAGCTGGCTAAAAACTCCCCCGACCGCGCGGCACCTATCTGGGGGCGCCATCCGCGACGGGGAAATCCACCACTTCCTGCTACCAGCGGAGGGTTGGGGCGCCGTTGTTAATGCGAAACAGGCGAAGGATTTGGCCCCCGAACAGGCCGCAGCCTTGAAAAAGTGGCGGTCGGAGATTCTCAGGAAGCCCAGTATGAAGCAACTCGAACGGCTGAGGGCACTCTCGAGTCGGGTTGAGAGACTGTGGGAACTCACTCTTCGTCGGTTGGATATCAGCGAACGAGAAGTTTCTCGACAGATCGCCATTTGGGGCGACGCGGATGTCCCTCGCGATACTGCGGCAGTCACGCGCGAGGCTGTTGAGTCTGAGCTACTCGACCCGGAGGGGCCGTACATGAGACTACGGCTCGCGATGGATGCATGGTGCGCGTTTTGGTTTTGGCCGCTGGACGGTCCGAGAACGAACGGCGATAGTTTCCCCGCGCCTCCAGGGCTCGATGAATGGATCTCGACGCTGGAGCACCTTCTTGGAGCTGCCGGGGTCAAAAGAGCCACGGGGGATCAGGCGATGTTTCACGAAACCATCGAGAGCTTCGATCAGCTGTCAAAGTTGGACGACCTCGAACGCCAGTTCTCAGGAATGCGAGCCGTGTGGCGATTGGTCTCCGAGCATCCGTGGCTTGGTGCTGCGAGGACGATCGCAGACAGCCAGGGCTTCTTTCACTGGGATCTGGACTTTGCGCACGTTTTTGCGCGGGGTGGGTTCGATTTGCAGGTGGGCAATCCCCCCTGGGTGAGACCTACCTGGAAGGATGACATCGCTCTCGCCGAATATGATCCGTACTTCTTGCTCGAGGACAAGATCTCCGAGAAGACCTTCAATCTGCGGCGGCGTGCGGTGCTAGCTGAGGGTATTCGACGGGAACGTTACCTAGGTGACCTCGTCGCATGGGCTGGTACAGCTGCGCATCTGGGTTCCGCAGAAGAGCACGCAATTCTAGCCGGAATTCAAACGAACCTGTACACAAATTTCATGGAGCGCGTCTGGGTCAGTTCTCGAAGTGGTGGCGTGATCGGCTTGCTTCACCCCGAGAGCCATTTCTCCGACCCCAGTGCGGGCGCTCTCCGCGCGGAGACTTATTCACGCCTTCGGCGGCATTTCCAGTTCTTCAATGAACTAGGTTTGTTCGAAGGTGTTGGCGGAATGGCAACATTCGGAATACACATCTATGCAAGCGCCCGTACTCCTCAATTTCTACAAATGGTTTCACTTTGTGACCCCGCTACTATTGATGGATCGTTCGATCACAATGGGACCGGTGAAACTCCTGGAATTCAGTACCCTTGGGGTGGTCGCGATATTCGGCCCCATAAGTCTCGTATTACCGTTATCGACGCGAACGTTTTAGCTGGTTGGTGCACGCTATTTGACCCACCGGGCACTCCCGCGCTGAGTGCCCGTCTGCTCCGGCCGCTCACAAGCGAGCAGATTGATGGGCTGTCGCTGCTCTCTGGTCAAACGGTTCGCCTTGACGATCTGGGGTTCGACTGGTCGTCGCTTTGGCATGAAAAGGGTGCTAGGCAGGACGGATATATAGAATGGTCGACCAGCCTGCCTGCTTCATGGGATGACGTAATATTGCAGGGTCCCCACTTCACCGTTGCGACACCGTACGCACGGCAACCGAATGAGGGATGCAAGAGCAAGTTCGACTATACGACTTGGGATCTCGAACAGCTGCCCGAGTTTGTGACACCGCGGACTAACTATCAACGCGCGTGTGATCTCGAAACCTACGAAGCTGCCATTCCACTCTGGGGCGATAACCGCGCTACAGATTATTGGCGGGTTGCGTGGCGCGGCATGACTCAGCCTGGCTTGGAGCGTTCGCTTCATGCGGCCCTTGTGCCGCCGGGCGCAGCTCACATCCACGGTGTTCTTTCGGCGGCCGTTCGTTCGGACCGTGATCAACGCCAGCAGATCGTAATGGGCGATGCGTCCGACGGTCTGCAGGCCACCATCATCAGTGCTGGTTTATGGAGTTCCCTCCCATTTGACTACTTGGTAAAAGTCAGTGGGAAGGCAAATCTCTCATCTGAGTTGATCGGGCGTTTTCCCTCGCCCGTCGACCATCCTGCCCGACGGTATCTAATGCTTCGTACGCTACGATTGAATTGTCTTACGCGCGATTACAGTGCGCTGTGGGAATGTTTTTTTGATGTCGATTTCGAGTCGGATGGATGGACTTCGTCGTTTGCTTCCCTGGCCGGTCCCCTGGGCGTAACTACGAAAGAATGGAACAAATTTACTCCCCTTAGAACCGACTTTGAGCGGCGGGCTGCTTTGGTGGAAATGGACGCATTGGCGGCGATCATGCTTGGGCTCAAAGCTGACCACTTAGCTTTGATATTTGGCGGACAGTTTCCCGTTCTTCGAAAGTACGAGTACGAAATGTACTTTGATTCGAAAGGCCGGAGGATCGCCAAAGATCATCAGGTATACGGAGTTCGTCAGGAGAAGGACGATTTCAAGCTGCTACAAGCGTATTTTAGTGGCGCAGCTTGCGCAGACCTACTCGACCGATATACGCCCTTCCCTGCCGACGAATTTCACGATGAGCCTTGGTTTTACAAACCGGACCGAGAATCAGAGATGCGTGCTGCCTACGCCGAGTTCGAGCAGAGGCTTGCGGTGAAGTGAGCGATCCAACTTTCCCGTCTCTACTCGAAGGGGAGACTCGTGACTCGATCGTTGAGTACCTATCGACGACCTTCGCGCTGGCGGACGAAGTGGCACGCGGTGCACTCGGGGAGTTTCTTCGTGACCCCGAATCCGGAGTGTTTCGCGGGCCGTACTTGATGGTGCGGACACCTTACAAGCCTGTTGACGCGAACTGGAATTCGTCTTTGGAGTGGATGCCCCACGGATTCAGGCCATTTCAGCATCAAGCGGAAGCATTTGGCAGGCTGTCGACATTCGGAAAGGCCGCACAACCGACGATTGTCACAACCGGGACCGGGTCCGGTAAGACGGAGTCCTTCCTCGTCCCGCTCCTTGACCACGCCCGGCGAGCATCGACACGCGGCGAGCGCGGCATCAAGGCGATCATTCTCTATCCGATGAACGCGCTCGTGACGGACCAGGCGCGCCGGCTCGCCGCGTACCTGCACGACGACCCCACGCTGAGCGGTGTCACCGCGGGTGTGTACATCGGCGGCGAGGGCAGGCGCAAGATCGCCAACAGACACCAGCTGGTAGATCATAGGGAGACGCTGCGCCAGAACCCGCCAGACATCTTGCTCACGAACTACAAAATGCTCGACCTCCTGCTTCTTCGACAAGGCGATAACCCATTGTGGGACAACGCGACTGCCACGATGCAGTATCTCGTGCTCGACGAGTTCCACACCTATGACGGTGCGCAGGGCACCGATGTCGCAATGCTCATCCGCCGGCTTGGTGCTCGCCTGCGGGTAGCCGAAGCCGGCCGCCCGCTCGGCCGCATCACTCCAGTCGCGACTTCGGCAACGCTCGGCGGAGGGACTCGGTCCGAAGAGCTTCGCCAGTTCGCCGAGACGATTTTTGGGTGCGTGTTCGATCGTCACTCGTTGGTTGTGGAGACGGCGCTGTCGGCCAGTGAGGTCGTGCCCGAGGTTGACTACGAACTGGAGATTCCCTCGGTCGACAGCATTCTCGCTTCGGCAATCCCCGACGCCTCCGTGGCGGGGTCATGGGAGCCACTGGCGCGAGCTGTCCTCGAACCGCACGCAGACTCCGACTCGGACGTCGTCATCGACTATCGAGACCCGGTAGCGATCGGCGAGATCCTTCGAACACACTTCCTCACCCGCGTGGTCATCGACGCCCTGAAGGATCGACCGCTCACGCCGACAGAGGCCGTCGTCCGGATCGCTCAAGACGGAGTTCTTCCGTGGGGTGTGCACAATTCGACTCGGCCAGAAGAAGTTCAGTTGGCGCTTCTGAAGTTCCTTGCGCTCCTCTCCGTCGCGAGAGTTGATGACGGCCAAGGTAATTTGCGTCCGCTGATCAGCGTCCAGGTTCAGTTGTGGGTGCGAGAACTGACACGCATGATCCGAAAGGTTGGGTCGGCCCCGGAGTTCGCGTGGTGGCACGACGGCCCCGCTGACCTCAGTAGTTACCTACCTGCCGCGCATTGCAGAGTGTGTGGACGTTCTGGCTGGGTGGCGAATACGACCGAGCTTGGGGAGTCACTGGCCGGCGAAGCAGTCGCCGTGTGGCGCAACAGTGCCCGGTCTGCGGCACGGTCGAAGTCCAGAGTGCTCCTGCTTGCCAGCTCTGACGAGGCGAACGTCAAGTACTTGAACACCGAGACTCTCGAGTTGGTTCCGGCCGGCGACGATGCCGCTCTTCCCGTCCACGTCACGCCCGATGACGAGCAGGCGGCCGACCAGGTCTGTCCATCGTGCGGTGCCCGAAATGCGATCCGCTTCATGGGTTCTAGCCTCGCCACGTTGGTAAGCGTCGGTCTGACAAGCGAATTCGGGTCGACGCTCCTGGCCGACTCCGAGAAGAAGACTCTTGTCTTCACCGATTCCGTCCAGGACGCCGCCCACCGAGCTTCCTTCATCGAAGGAAGGGCGTTTCAGTTCAACTTCCGCTCCAAGCTGCTCGGTGCCACTGGGGCAGAACGCACGTCGTTATCGGATACCGCACGACGGCTGCTCGCAGACACGCCCATCGACGACATCTACCCGATCACGCCACCCGACTTCATCCGACGGCTGGGCCTCGACGGCGAGTGGCTGGCCCATGACTACGACGGTCACTTGCAGGATGTTCTCAACAGTCGTATCGCGTTTCAAGCCCAACTCGAAGTCGGCCTGAACTCTCGAATCGGCCGCACACTCGAACTGACCGGCGCTTTGGCCGTCGACGTCGATGTCAACCTGGACGTCGTCGCGCAGAGAACTCGTGAAGCCCACCAAATCATGCCGCAGCTGAGCCTGGACTCGGCACTCGACGTGATCGCCTATCCCACATGGATTTACGGCCTCGTGGATCATCTCCGCGTCAACGGCGGAGTTCATCATCCGTGGTTGACGAGCTACGTCCACGCAGAAGGCAAACGCTGGTCGATCTGGGGTGGCAGCGCTGAAGGCATGCCCAAGTTTCCCTGGGGACGCCCGGCGCCGTCGTTCTACACGACGGGAGCCGCAGGCAAGTCGGACTTCCAATCGTTGAATCCGCGCGGCGAATCATGGCTGACCGACTGGACCAAGCGATGCCTCAAGGTGGACAACGCCGAGGCGAGAGCATTGCTGTCCGACGTCGTCAATCTATTGGCCGGCGAAGATGGCCCCCTTGAGCAACGGACCGGCGAAAAGGGCTCCAAGATCTACGGTTTGACCGCCGACAAGATCATCCTCGACCCGGTGAGCATCGTCCGACTGCAGTGTCCGACATGCCATCACCTCCAGCCAGCCGCCGCCTCCCGTGCGCAGCTGTGGCAGGGCGGGGTCTGTCCGAGGATGCGTTGCACCGGGCACCTCGAACGCGTCGACATCGAACCCGTCAACTTTTACCGGACGATGTACCAAAGCCACCGCATCCGTCGCATCGTGAGCCAGGAGCACACTGGGCTGCTCGACCGGGAAGAGCGTGAAGAGTTGGAGGCCCGCTTCAAGTCGAGTCGCTCACCCGTCGATCCGAACATTCTTGCTTGTACGCCCACGCTGGAGTTGGGCATCGACATTGGCGATCTGAGCACGGTGGCGCTCGCGTCGCTCCCTCGCTCCACCGCCAACTACCTGCAACGGATCGGCCGCGCGGGCCGAAGCACGGGCAACGCGTTCATCCTCGCCGCGGTGTCGAGCAGCCCACGAGACCTCTACTACTTCGCGCAACCAACACATTTGATCGCAGGCGAAGTCTTGCCTCCGGGCGCCTACTTGAACGCGACCGAACTGCTGCACCGCCAATACTTTGCGTTCTGCCTTGACCGGCTGGCCGCCGGAGAGATCGCTATCGCGCAGCCGATGCCCGCCAAGCTTGACGCGGCGCTCGACCGCGGAATGGATGGCGGCAATTGGTTGCGTTCGTTCGTCGATGCGGTGACCGGGGATGCTGACAACTTGGCAGCGAAATTCCTCGACCTGTTCGGCATACAACTCGGCACGGATGCGCGGGAGAACTTGCGCACCTACGCCCGCGCGGGCCTGCGCGACGATGCCGCGCGTGCTGCGCTCAAATGGCAGACCGAAGGCGACGAAATACGCAGCCGGCTCGGTCAACTCGCAAAGGTCATCGCCGACCTGGACAGGCACGGCCACCTGGATGACAAGCAGGTCGAGGATCGCAAACGGTGTGCCGGCGAATCCAAGGCCCTGGCCGACCAGCTGTATGAACGCGGAAAGCAAGAGACGCTGACGGGGCTCAGCGGTGTCGGGTTGTTGCCCAACTACAACCTGCTCGACGACTCGACCACTCTCGACGTCCACCTCTGGTGGATCGCCAACGAAGGCAAGTCATCGGAACCGCAGGCACTCGATCTGTCCTACCAACGCAGCAGCAGCATCGCGCTCACCGAACTCGCGCCCGGCGCCTTCTTCTATGCGGGCGGGAAGCGCGTCGAGATCGACGCGGTCGACGTCGGGCCTGCCACGCAACCGCTGTGGCGGCGGACCAGGTTGTGCCCGTCATGCGGCTGGGGTAGCACCGACGTGGAGGCGAACCTGCCTTCCTGCCCCAGATGCCACAACCCGGCGGTCGCCGATTCCGGCGCAATCCACAAAGTGCTTGCGCTACAAAAGGTGTCTGCAGTCCACCGCCTGGATGACGCGTTGATCGACGACGAGGCTGAAGACCGCACCCGCACCTTCTTCGGCACCGTCAGCGGAGTCGACATCGCTCCGAGCGATATCACCAAAGCTTGGCGGCTCAAGGATCGGGTCTTCGGCGCCGAGTACGCCCGATCTGCCAACATCCGAACACTCAACCTCGGCCTCGGTGACGCGCTCGGCAACCAGGTCGACATCGCAGGGGAGACCCTCGGGGCCGCCGGGTTCAATACCTGTGCACACTGTGGCGTCGTCGCGCGGCGGGTCACCGAGACCGAAGAGGTCCGACACCGCGGCTTTTGTTCCACCCGACGAGGTACACCCGAGCAGTGGGAGAACCTCCTGCTGTCCCACGAACTCCGCACGCAAGCCGTTCGACTGTTGTTGCCGGTATCGATGCTCCATTACGAGACGACGCAGGCGTCGTTTAAAGGCGCTTTGCTGTTGGGGCTGCGGCGGGACTTCGGTGGAGACCCGCAACATCTCAATGTTCTCGCGTCGAGCATGGGTGACGGCTCATCCGTTCGACGATTCCTGGTGCTACACGACACGGTGCCCGGAGGCACCGGTTATCTCGACCGGTTCGGAGAACCAGGCCGCATGAAGGCGATCCTCGAGCTGGCCCGTACTGCATTGCGCGAATGCCCTTGCCGCACTGAGGAAACCGCCGCGTGTCACCGCTGCCTCTATGGTGTCTTGTCCGCACGGGAGATGCCGCATGCGTCTCGCGAATCGGCGTTGAAGCTGCTCGACGACTTCCTGGATGAGTGGGACGTCGAGGAGATCGCGACGGTCACCGGCATCGACATCGCCCCGGTTCAACTCAGTGAACTCGAGATGCAGTTTCGAGAGGTGCTGAAGACCCACGTCGCCAGCAGGCCGGGATGCTCCGTCGAGACAGCGAATGGGTCCACGGGTGAAGAGCTGGATCTGCGGCTGGTGGGGTCCGAGGGCGACGTTCGGCGTTGGCGGATGAGACCGCTGGTGCAGGTGAAGGCGTCGGTATGGACCGAACCCGACTTCTTGCTGACCCGCAGTGATGCACAGGACCTCGACGTTGCCATCTACCTGGATGGGCGCAAGTTCCACGCCAGTCCAGAGAACAATCGCACCGCGGACGATGCGGTGAAGCGCGATGCGCTGCGAAGGGACGGTAAGCGGGTGTGGTCCATCACCTGGGACGACGTTCAGGCCTTCGAATCCAACAAGATGAAAGCCGCGGTCCCTGACTTGGTTCACCAGCAGGTTCAGAACACTGCGAGCGCTGCCGTTCAGGACGTCCGATTGAAAACGCTGTGGCAGAACCCGATCGACATGCTGATCGAGTACCTGTCCGACCCGCAGGCAGACGTGTGGCCGCGAGGAGCGTTCGCGACTGTCATGGGTCTGGTCAATCCGCCGGGTAAGCACGGCGCCGAGCCGGCGGTCCAGACACACGCAGCAGGCCTCGCCGATGCACTGCGAACTTGTCTGGCCGGCGCACTGCCTGCGTCGGATCCGAAGGGCACGATCCTTGTCGTCCCGAGAACCGGGCGAGAGGGTCTACCGCTGTACATCTGCGCTGACCCCGCGAACTTCGAACCGACTACGGGCGTCCTGGCCGTCCTGGACGACAGCGACGCCGAAGTTGGCAGCCCGAAGCACTCCGCCCGATGGCACGATTGGCTTCGATGGTCGAACCTCTTGCAATTCCTGACCGTCCCACGACACGGCGAGTCGATGCCGCTCCGGATGGCCGAGGTCTGGACTCGGAAGTCCGCCGACGCCTTCGCCGGCGTTCACGTTCCGCTCAGTGTCGTGGGCGCCGGCAGTATCGACGTAGGTTTCGCTCCGACGGGTGAGTGGCAGGAAGTTCTCCAGTACACAGATGCGAGCCTCGCGGACCTCGTGGCCGAATTGGCGCAACGTGACGTGGTGGTTCCGGAGCCGGGCGCCGAGGTCGGCCCCGACGAGTCGGTGTGGCAGGTGGAATTGGCATGGCCTGCCGCGAAAGTCGCAGTCGTGGTCGACGACCATCCCGATCGTGAAGCGTGGTTGGCTGCCGCGAATTGGAAAGTGGTCAATGCGGGCCTTGCGGGCGAACCCGGATCGTTGGCGGACCTGTTGTCCGAGCACGTTGGAGGTAACTGATGAAGACCACCGTCCTCATGCACGATCTGTTCGAGAACTCGTACAACGACCTCGATGGGAGCGTGAAGGGTCGCGTCCTGTCGTTCATGGTGAAGTTGCAGCAGGACCCGAATGGGACCGGCCTGGACTTCAAGCACCCGAAGGGCGCCGCCAGCAAGCATGTGCGAACGGCGCGGGTGAACGACCATTACCGCGCCGTCCTGGTCAACGCGGGCGCCGACGACGACAACAGCACACTTTGGCTGGTCGCGGTGAAGAAGCACGACGCCGCGTACAAGTTCGCCGAGACGTTGACGCTCCAAGTCAACCAGAAGACCGGTGCTGCTGAGCTTTTCGACCCGATCGCACTCGGCGAAGCGCTGGACCACGCACGTGCCGAACCGCCGGCAAGTGCTGGTTCCGAGCCCGTCATGCCGTCCACTGTCAGCCAGGCTGATCTCGAACGGTTCGGTGTGGCGCCTGAGGTAGCCGTAGAGCTCAAGCAGGTCTCGACCGAGGATGCGCTGCAGAAGGTCATCGAAGCGCTTCCGGCTTCGCAGGGCAACGCCGTGCTCGACCTGGCGTTCGGAAAGGACCCACAAGATGTTTGGAACGACCTCGTCATCGACGAACCTGGTCCGATCGATCCGAATGATATCGAGACCGCGCTCAAGAGGCCGCTGTCCCGCTTGAGCTTTACTGCCGTCGACGGTGACAACGAGGAGGAGTTGCGGGCTGTCCTGGAAGGAGACTTCGCGAAGTGGCGGGTATGGTTGCATCCGCTGCAGCGCAAGCTCGCAACCCACAGTGGATGGAATGGCCCGTTCCGGGTGACGGGCGGCGCGGGCACCGGCAAGACTGTCACGGCGATCCACCGGGCACGCTTCCTCGCCAGGCAGTTGGATTCGAGCGGAGCCGATCCGAAGATGAAGGTGCTGTTCACCACCTTCACTCGCAATCTCGCCCAGACGATAGAAAGCCAGCTGATCCAATTGGCCGGTCCGTCGATCACCGACCGAGTTCACGTCGTCAATCTGGATGCATTGGCTCGTACGGTCGTCGCGGCGACCGACAACGGGCGGAAGTTCGTGAACTCGTCAAAGGTCACTCCCGAGTATCAGCTGGAACAGCTCTGGCGCACAGCGGCACAGTCGTCGAAAGGCAACTGGGATCCGGGCTTCCTCAATGACGAATGGTCGGAAGTGATTCTCGGTAACGGGATCGTCGACGAGGCCGAGTATCTCCGTGTCGCACGCAGCGGTCGATCGCAACGGTTGACCCGTCCGCAACGCGGTGACGTGTGGCTCGCAATCCAACAGTTCCAGCTGCTCATGCGTGCACAAGGATTGACAACTTTCAAAGAGCTGGCCTCGCGTGCAGCGACGTCATTGGAGGCAGATTCCTCACTGCGAGACCAGTTCGGCTACCGCCATGCCGTGATCGATGAAGCCCAAGACCTGCATCCGGCGCACTGGAAGTTGTTGCGTGCGTTGGTCCCAGCTGGGACTGACGACCTCTTCATCGTCGGCGACGCACACCAGAGGATCTACGGTAAGCCGGCACCATTGTCGAGATTCGGTATCGAGACACGCGGGCGCGCGCGCCGGCTGACAGTCAACTATCGGACCAGCCGCGAAATCCTCCGATGGTCCTTGCAGATGGCCGACGCTGACGCCGACGATCTCGACACGTCTTCGGACACCCTCGCCGGTGCGCGGTCGGTGTTCACCGGTCCAGAGCCCGAGTCGCTCGGCTTCATGAGTAAGCCCGAAGAGGACAAGGGTCTGGTTGCAAAGATCGAGCAGTGGGTGGCAGACGGCTATGCGAAGTCGGACATCGCAGTCTTCGTCTACGAAAGGAACGAGGTCCGCGAGATCAGCGAGTCGCTCGAAGCCGCCGGCGTCGGAGCGGAGGTCGTGAACGAGAGCACCAAGGAGGAGAAGCTCGGTGACGTCGTTCGTGTCATGACGATGCACCGAGCGAAAGGTCTTGAGTACCGCGCGGTCGCGATTGCAAGCCTTGGCTCGAAATCGTTCCCGCCCTATTACGTTCAGCAGAAGCAAGGCGATGAACGCGAGCAGGAGAAGAAGAAGCTGCTTCGGGTGTTGTACGTCGCCGGTACACGGGCGCGGGAGAGGCTGGCGCTGTTCTGGACGGGGGAGTTGTCCCCGCTACTCAACCGGGAATAGGACCAACCGTCTTGGCGGACTTTACATTCTTCAGTCTGCCGCCTTGGACGGCTGCACGGAGATCGATGTCGTCGTCTGTGATCCGACCCTTTCGCTTGATCAACTTGCTCGTGCGGGCCTCCAAGTCGACTCCGTAGAAGACCCAAAGAGAATATGCGGCCGCGCGGGCCTCGGCGTATGCGATTTCTCCGTCTGACAGGCGTATGCGAGGCTCGTCGTCCACAGTGGATTTGACTGCAACATGATGGGTTTCACCATTCGGATGCCGGACGATAAGTGAGAAGTACTGGCCGGTGGGCGCAAGGAAGATCTTCGCCGAGGGCCACTGCGCCTTGGCCTCTGATGTTGCGAGCTTGACCGCCAAGTCGTGGACCTCGTCTTTGGCGGTCTTTGCCGACTGGGAGACCGTCTTCTTCACCATTCGCTTGGACGCCGCCTTCTTGGTCGCTTTTCGGCCAAGTCCGACTGCGACGATGGCGTCGAATGCCTTCTGGTCGATCGTGCGTACACCCGTCCGAAAATGGAGTCCGACTTCCTTCGGCAATCGTCCGTCGGCGCCCGGCTCCATGTAGCGGTCGTCTTGCTTGAGAGGCACTGTGGCAGCAAATGGCCGGTAGTTGGTGATCGCGCATCGCAGCCTACCGTCGTCCGTCGGTGTCACTGCGCCGACCACTCCTGTTCCGAAGTAGTGAGGGACCTGAATACTGCCAGTCGCAGACCGTTTGCCTCGGTAATAGACGAAGGACTCGCCGGGCTGGACGAACTTCTGATACCGCCTCGGGAATTCGTAGCTCGTGCCCAGTCTGTCGTCATATGTGATTGCAGCGGCGCTCTTCTCATTCTGGGTTAGCACAAGCGGCACATGCGCTCCTTCGGATCCAACTGGGTGCGTCGAGTTGTCAGCGGGCTGTCAATGAGCGTGGCGCATCTCGAGTTCGAGTGCCTCGTACTGGATGGTGGCGGGTTGATTCCGCCATTGGATGTTGTCGTCGACATCGATGATGAGACATTCCTTCGTTCCGCCGAAGGCCGGTCCTCGCATTCCCCGGCCGATCATCTGCTCGTACAGGATCGGGCTCGCGGTGGGACGCGCCACGATGACGCATCGCACGCTGGGCGCATCAAATCCTGTGGTCAGGACTCCGTAGTTGCAGAGAACGGAGAGGGAACCGTCGCGGAATCGTTCGATCGTCGCGCGTCGTGTTGCAGGTCTGGTGGTACCGAGCACACATGCCGCTGACCGGCCGGATCTTTGCAGAAGACTGGTCATTGCCTGGGCATGCTGCACCGAGCAGGCAAACACCAGCACGGGCCATTTCGGATCGAGGGCGAGTAATCGCTCGATGAGCCGCCTGTTTCTGATGTGTTCTTCGCCTAGCCGGCGAAGAACGTCGGGATGGATGTCCTCGAAATCCTCGTAGAATTGGGCATGAGTTCTGTTGGAGCCCAGTTCAATTCGATCTGCATCGTAGTCGAGGCTTTCGACCTTGATCCTCGCCAACACGCTTTGGCTCCTCAAACTTTGTATGGGATCCTCGCCCAAACTTGCTGCGTTGAGGATGCGGTTATGGAAGCGGCGGCGAAGCCGGCGTGTTTCCTCTTCGCTGGTTCGGCGTGGGGTCGCGGTCAGCCCGACCAACGCGGTGGCAGCGCTCTTTTCGCGGAAATTGAAGCCGAGCGCCGTGAGCACAGCTGTGTAGCTCGGCGCGAGCGCGCGGTGAGCCTCATCGATCACCACCACGCCCGCCTTCTCGCCAAGGACTTGGAGGCCCTCTGACGTCAGATCACTTCCATCGCCGCGCGCCGCGGCCTGCAACTTCTGGATACTTGCAACAACGGCGCCACACTCCCACGGCACTGCGTTCCTTGCTCCCCACAGGCGGCCGACCGTCAGCGTTTCGCGAAATGACGGCTTGCCGTGCCCCAGATCGAACCAGACCTCTCGGATGGCCTGTACCGCCTGCTCGCAGAGCTCTTCGCTCTGCGCGATCCAGAGGATAATGGGTCGGTCTGGTCGTGATTGTCTCCACGTCAGCAGAGCTTCTACCGCAGTACGTGTTTTACCGGCACCTGTGGGGAGTGTCAGTATCGCTCGGTTTTCGTCCTCTCGGCCGTCCAGCACCATCTGGAGCTGTTCGAAGAGCTCGTGCTGAAAATCAGCCAATGGCGGCAACTTGACACACGGCTCTACGTCGAGCGTATCGGGCAGCGATGCCTCACCTTTCCAGCCCGCAAATGGCAACGGCATTCGAATTGTGCGTACGAAGTGCGTTGCCCACGATTTCCCAGGGTGCCACTTGCGTTGTGCGATGGCATTGGCCTTTGATCGATCGCCGCCACGGCCGCGAGTACTCGATTGGTAGTCATGCAGCCTTGTCAATGTGCGCGCGTCGCAGCGGCTTGCGATGATTCGACGTAGCTCGCGATCGGCAAGTAAGTCGGAACCGGCGAGTTCGACCAGCAGCTTGGCCAGGCTGGCGTCCGGCAACTTGAGGGTCTTTCGCGGAGCGGACTCCTGCTCGGCTGCGGCAACGATCCATTCGATGGACCGTCCTCGGCTGTCGCTGGAGAATCGCGCGATTGCAGCTCGAGTTTGGGCGGGGGTCAGTGTGCGCTCCAAGAATCTGATCATGCGGATCTGATCACTGCGACCCACGTCGCCCGGGTACATGATTTCGTTCATAGTCTCCTTCGCTGTTGGCGCAATCAGCTGCGGATTGGCGAGCTACTTGGGCTTTTGAGGCTTGTTCGGTGCGGAGCTATGTGTGTTGGTCCTCTGCGCTGCTCGTGCCGTCTGGAGGTGGTGCAACGTCTTTCGCTGGTTCTCGATCTTCTGCTTGTGCAAGTCGATGGTTTCTTTGGAAAGTTCCAGTTGATAAGTGAGCTGATTGATCTGGCGCCTGAGCTGTACGAGCTCGCTTTCTATTTGCGCGCTGCGTTCCTGCAGCCTGTCTCGGTCAATCTCCATGCGCCGTGCTGCATTCCGCCACCACTTCGCCTCGAACTGAGGCAGGACATCTTGGCAGCTGCGACAGACTTTCGCCGGCCGGGCATCGCCTTCCCACTGGATTCTGCCGCCGTAATCATGGCCACACAGTGCCGTCGCACTTCGATTACGCAGGTAGTCCCAGTGGTGCGCGACACGAGACGTACCGTCTCGGACAAAATAGAACGGTGGTTCCATGTCGCGACTATAAGATTTGCTGCCGCCGTCTGGATTGATTTCGGCAGTCCCGTCACCGGCGTGCCTCGGACCTCAAATTATGCGGTGGTTCTGGCGACGCGCTCTGACGACATGTCACCCGCTGTCGCGTATGAAGGAACTATGCCCATGACTGCGTGAAGAGGTTTGGCCGTGTTTTACGGCACGACCGACCGACATGGCGATCATAGACGTGCAACTCTCTTCGGCTGATTAGGTCGCGCTAATCGCAACTGCCGCATACTCCGGTCAGCGAAAGCTCCATCCCGCAGTCGCACAAGGCTGCCTTACGTCGGACGTCCCGGGAACGCTCACCGCCTACACGAGCCTGGTTGACCGGATGCAAGACGTACCACGTTCCCTTCCGAGTAGAACTGGGTCCCTGGCCCACCGCATCGGGTGCGATTCGGATGGCCTCGTCTTCGGAACTGAATCCGTTCGTAGCCCCGTACTCGATGTGTAGATCGCGACCGCCGTCGCATCTTGTGGCCACGACATACGACTTGCCAACGTGGTGAACGACGCGATACCCGGTGATGCGGGCGGCAGTGGTGATCGCGCGGATGAACGCGTGATTCTCTGCCGGTATCCGTGCCTCCGACAATGCCGCGATGAGAGAGGCTGACGACTGATCTGATGTGTTCATGGGTTCCCTAGTTCTCCACAGACGTTGTTGCGACCCGCACGCGCTCCCAGCTGTCGCGTACGTAATCGGCGGCCTCCAGCAGTGTTATCGGAGCCTCGCTGCCGTCGCGCCCGGTGTCATCACTGTCGTCCACCGTCTTTCGTGACGTTTCGATCGAAACACTGAGAATGTCGACCGCCTCGTTCAGCGCCGTGAAGGCATCTTCCGCCGCGATATGTGCTACTGCTTCGTCGATTTCGGCCAGGGCGGCGTCGGTGGCGGCGTCCCCGTCTGCTGCCCGCAAGGCCTCTATGGATTGGCGGATCGCCGCCTCTCCGTGCTGGCGCACCATCCATGCCGCTGTGATTTCCTCGGGCGGCGGAAGTTCGGCAATGGCGTTGAGAAATTCATCGAGGTCGGGCGTTTGTCCCTCTGCGCCGAATCGCGTGATCGCACCCGTTTCGCCGTCGACGAAGAACTCAGCGAGCTCCTCCTGTCCATCGTCGGTGGTCCTCGTCACGGTGCCGTGCATGAAGAGCTCTGGGGGTTCCTGCTCGGTGACGAGTTCGGCGTCCTGTGTGAGCGTCACGTCGCCGGCGTGAAGCAACGGCAGCGGCGAGGCCGGTACCGACATCTGGGCTGCGAGCGACGCTACCGCGGATCTGACGTACGGAAACACAGCCAGTGCACCGACTTGCTCGGTGAACTCCAGGACGATCTCCGGCTTGACGCGCGAAACCGGCGCCGGCAGGAAGAAGATGGCCTCACCATCGACCACGAAATGCCCATAGACATTGCATGTTTCGATTCGGCATCGCACACCAAGTTCGTCGCCCTCCAGGCGTGTGCAGAAACTCACAGCAGCATCGTCGTCGGTGGAGTCGGGCGCGTGTAGCTCTTCTGGCGGCAGGCCCGGGGCGGGAATGCCGGCCGATGTATCGCGGTTGCCGGTGAGTTCATGAATGACGACCTGCCGAAGTTCCGCGAACTCGACAAGTTGTGCTGTCGTTTCGATTTCGTCAGCCATTGCTGGCCCTTACTCGCGAACGCTTCTGCAGGCGGGCAACGTAACGCTTCTCGGTGGCCGCCGGTTGCGGCGGGCGCGCCGGGCGGCGGCTTGACTCGCGGGGCAGAGCGGGTAGGCCAGGGGTCAATGGTTTCGCCGAGAGTCGCACTTCGTAGCCGAGCGCGCAGAGGTAGCGAGCGACCGCCGCGATCTTCATGTTGCCGTCACCATTGAGAACCTGCGACACGCGGCCTTGCGTGACGCCAAGCTTCTCGGCGAGTGCCTTCTGGTCCAGTGCGGAGGCATCGAGGGCCTGCTGTAGAAGTCGCATGGTTTGGCCCGCCAGATCAGCAGCGGCCAACCCCTGAGCTCCGGCGTCCGTGGCCTGTTCCTCATCGATCAACGTCGGATCGGGTTGATCGGTCATGGTTGAGGTCCTCCTCTCTGACTTTCTGGGCTTCCGCAAGGTCGTGCGGTGGGGTCTTCTGGCTGACCTTCGTGAATGCGTGTCCCAATCGGATCAAGCGGTCGAAGTAGGGGATCTGCCAGAAGTCGCTGTCGGGTGCCTCGGCGTCGGCGTGGTGCTGGATCGGTAGCTTCGGGGTGTAACCGCCGCTGCCGTCGGTGTCGAAAAACGTGAGGCGCTTGTCGCTGTGGCGGAACTCCCACACGCCGTCCTGGAGCGCTTTGGCCGCGTGGCGATAGACCGGCTCACCCGTATTCGCCCAGTGCCTAATCGCATTGAGAAACCAGTGGTAATCGTCGATCTGCTCGTCCGCGGGCTCGGACGTCTCGGGACGGTCCCAGGCTCCTTTCTGTAGGGCGTCCAAGAACTGCCCGGCAGGTGAACGTCCGTCCGAGCGGACTGCGCAGTCGACCTGCTGCATCTGTCCCCTCACGATTGCCCGCCTGTCCATGTACCTCTTCTTCACTTTAGTAAACACTAAACCGCAAACGCAAGCTCGCCAGGTCGCAGATGTGATCGAAGTGCGTGCGAGGCATCCGTCAACGGAGCGGATAGTCGGATGATGCCATTTGCTCCTGACATGTGCTCGGAGGTTCCCCAAGTGGACGGCGTGCGTTGCCTTTGAACCGCAGTGTGCGCCGCGCGCCATTGCGCGACCGCCCCGACCCGCGCACCGCCGAATCGGAAGATTGTCGGTGGCCTCTGTCATTTTGATCGGCTGCCTGAGCCCAGGCGGTGGAACGAGGGTGGAAGGTAAGGAAAGAATGACCCATGAATCTCGGGACGGGCGCACCTATGCGTCCGAGCTCGACAACAAGCTGTTGGAGCGCATTGCCCTCGTGGTCGTGGGCATTGACGTGATCGAGACGCTCAGTATCAAGCGTCCCAACTGGATTTCGTCGTTCGACCGTACCGGCGTGTGGGTGGAGACGGAACGGTCGAGGGCGCGCCGATCAGGTCCGCAACGGGTGCCGGCGTGGATGTTGGTCGTGGCGTGGGATCAACTGTGCAAGAACGGAAGTCTGAGCCAGATCGAATTGCTGAACGACTTGAACGTTAAGCGTTCGGCCATTGTCTGCGCGCTGCTCGCCAAGTTTCCTGATGTGGTGGTTTTGCAGAACCGTCCGACTGTGCTCGAACGGATTGCGCACTCATGAAGTAGACGGCCAGGACGTTGAACCGGGGCTGGGGGCACTGGCGGCTCAACCGGATTGACGATGACAGCCTGCAATGGCTCGCGATAACCGGCCCTGGGGCGAGGGTACCGATCGACAGAAAGAAAGTCTGGACGTTGATCCCGGACCGCCGGATATATCTGGTCAACTGGATCGTCACCGAGGACCATCACCGTCAGGAAGGTGATCCCGGGGTCTGGGTCCACGAGAACATCGATATCGACGAGGCGCGCGACGTCGCACTCGAGGTGCCGTCCGTATCGGCTGAGGACCTGGCCCGGATTCTGCGGCCGGGACGTTGTCTCACGCTGGATAACTGGATCGACATCCCGCGGACAAGCTCCTCGGAGCGCGCGCGGCCTGTGCACTCGGCCGTCAGGCCTGAGCCCGACCACCAGCCGCAGCAACGGTCAAGCATTAGACAAGAGGAGGCATCGTGGGCCGACCAAAACGGATACACCCCGTTGGATACCAGTAGCTTCAGCGAAGCGTTGCGGGACGGATCTTTGACCCGGTAACCCTGCTCGATTGGGCGCAATTACAACGGCTACAGGCGGCTCGGTGCCGGCCCGACCGAACTGAACACGGTGCTGCGTCCACTCGTCGAGGAAATCGTGTCGTCGGGCAGGATCCCGAAATGGGCAGGCGTCGACACCCTGCATCGCGCCACTGCCGGGTGTAGCCCTCCCAGCTTTGGGCTCCTCGTAACTCGATGCCGAGGCAAGTTGCTTCTACGCGCCGAGACCGTCGAGGAACTCCTCGACGAGGTGGCCCACGCTGTCGAGACCGCTGCCGGCGGTGAGAGTCGCCAGTTCTCTCAACGTGTCTCGCAACGCCACTTCGGTGACAGAAAGATCGCTGTAGTCCTCGTCGAGAAAGAACGCCGCTGATGTGGTGGAAAGATAGCCGACAAGGTCGAGGAACAACTCGAGCTGTCGAGCCGCCTTCGGGATGGCGATGCTCGAATCCGTCGTCATCGGTACGATGTCGAGATCGTTCTCCCAAAGTTGTCGGTCCAGCTTGTCGTCCCGGAGTGTCAGTGCAATCCCTTTACCGATTCCAGCACTGTCGCCACGTGCCGCCCGTACCTCATCAATAAGTTCGTGAAAGTCTTCGTCCCCCAGGGAATATCCAATGAAGACCATCCGACGCATCAATAACAGCCCCTGAACGAGTCCCATGAGTGCGCCGTACTGGCGGGGCATGCTCAAGTAGTCGGCCCGCGTAAGGATCATCTTCGCAGGAGCGTCGACGCCGCCGTGGAGCTTCAACAGCCAACGGCCGCCGGTGCTGCGGGGATTGTCCGGCAGGACTGCGATGTCCCGATCCCTCAATCTGGATGCAAGTTCGAAGAGGTTGTCAAAGTTGGTGGTCACGGCCTCCTTGCTGGGCAGCGACGCCAGCAGCCCATGTGCGAGTGAATAGCGTTCGAACTCTTTCAGATTCCTTGCGACTCGGTCTTTGAGGCGAGCGTCCGTCCTCTCCAGTGCACGATCGAGCAGCGTCGCCTGATCGCGTAGATCCCTGGCAGTCAACCGCTCTCGAACATCGTGATCGATACCGGCCTCCTTTGCGATCACGGCAAGGAGCCCTTTCCAGTCAGGCAGACCCGCGCCGGCGCTGACTCCTGCGCCGATGAACAGCACGAGCTGGTGTTCGATGGCTTCATTTGCGAGGTCACGCGCCTTCTGAATGAGATCGGGGTTTGCCTTCTTGGCGAATCGCCATGTCTTGGCGAGGTCCTTTCCGCCTATCAGCTCGCGCCGGGCCCGTTGCGCGGCCGCGTATGGCCGCGTGCCGAAGGTGACCAGGATGATGTCGACATTCTGTTGCTTTGCGAGCGTTGACAATGTCCCGACAAGACCGACGATGAGGTGGCCCTTCTTTCGCGACCCACCGCCGCGACCCGATCCCACCACATTGACGGCCAGTCGCTTCTTGGGCCACTCGTATATGCGTTTGGTCTTGTTGTCAGATTGGAGTGCCTCGGATGCGCGTAGCACGAACTCCCGCACCGTCGGTTCAAATGTCGAGAAGTCTGATGTGTCGCCGGCGTGGCCAACGTTCCCCAGCCAAACCTGCGGCTCGCCGTCCCGCGCGGTCAACTGACGAACGCGCTCATCACCCCATGACTTCGGGATTTCGTTTTGCCGGTCTTTGACGAGGGACTGCCATGCGGGCTCGATTTTGGATCCACCGTCCGTTGGCAAGAGGACTGCATCGCACGCAACCTTGGTGAGGTCGCCGTTGATGATGAAGAGGTGTCCGCTCATTCGCAGCAGGCTAGACAATCGCGGCGCGATGCGTACGTGGATTCCTTTTCGTTCGGGGTCTACCTGCGGCATCCGGCAACGTCCGCCGGTACCGTGGCGCGAAGCTCCTGGACGCGGACGCCGCAATGCCCGAGTTCACTCAGGTTCAACGCTCCGAGTTGTCCGACGACTAACCGGGCCCACCGCGGCCGGGCGCTGCAGTGCCGTCCGGCTCGACACCTAATCCAGATGTGGGACAGTGAGTGTCACCGAGGAGGAAATATGCCCTACGACAGAGCCGGCGGATTTGTGTCCATGCAGAACGCGCTCGACGCGTGGGAGCCGATCGCAATTGCAGTCCTGGTGGAAACGGCGAAGAAGTACAACGGCTTCGTCACGTACACCGAGCTGTCCAATGCAGTCCAAACCCGTTCGGGGATCGGACATAAGGGGTTGTTGACGAACTGGATTGGCGGACTGCTGCAACGCGTCATCTACCACTGTCGCGACAACGAGATCCCGCATCTCAGCGCGCTGTGCGTCACGGCGGACGGCACAGTCGGAAGTGGATACAGTAACGTTCCGCTCCTTCTCGGAGACGTCGAGTCGATGAGCCTTGAGCAACTCGATGACCACGCGGCCAGGACGCGACTTGAGTGCTACCGATACTTCGGGGCAGAGGTGCCACCGGGAGGGGGCGAGCCGGTCCTCACGCCGAAAGCGAAGGCGGCGCGAGAATGGAGACGCACGCAGACCAAGTTGGCAGAGCCTCCGAAACTCTGCCCTGTGCACTCAATCGCGCTACCTGTGACGGGTGTGTGCGATGAGTGCGACTGAATCGTTCTGTGGGAGTCATCGCCAGTAGGCTTCCGCCTGCGTAACAACGGGATCGAAGTAGCGTCGGTTGGTGCCTTTGTAGAACTGGCTGCCCTGGTCGATCAGTGCGGCATCTGCCTCGGCCTCGGATGCTGACCGCCAGTATCTGACTATGGAGCCCTCACGCAGGTGATGACTGTGGCTCATCTCGACCTTGGCGTCCACGGCCCAGCACAATCCCGGAGCGGTAATCCCGTGGACACTCTTATCCGTCGCGGCTCGGTCACTTTCGACCCCACACCGCCCGATAGCCCTTACCCGCAGACCCATAGCGTTCCCTTCAGTCGTCTGGTCTGCTGCCACAAGGGGCAATGCTTCCGGGGCAGACCCCTGTTACCGTCCAAACTATCGGGCAAGGGGTAACTGATGTGTGTTGCTGATGTGCGGTTGGATGCTCGGCCGTGAACATGATCGCGTTGGTCGCCGTGCTCACCGCTGCGTGTGCTGTCTTCTTGCTGGTAGCGGCTATCCGTTTCGGTCGGGTGAACAGGCGCTGGCTCGTCATCCTCGCGTTTGCTTGTGGGTGCGGGCTGTTGGCCATGTTGCTTACCGATTGGCCCTTGGACGTGCTGTCCAAGTTTTGGGCAGATCACTCGGTCTTGAGCGCAGTGTTGAGCTCGTTGCTTCTTGTAGGCGTCGGGTTTCTCGCGTTCGAGGTGCATGACACTCGTGTGCAGTCCGAGCTCGACGACAATGTCACCGCCGCCGGGATGGGTGGCATCGTCGATCACGTCGTTGACATCGAGGTCACACTTGCTTTGGCGTCAGCGCCGAAACCGCCAGATCACGTGCGGTGGGGCGACTGGTCGGCCAACCGCCGCCCCTTGAGGTGGCTACGAAAACGGCGCGAATTGCTCAATCGCGCCGAGGCAGGTGGTCCCTCGCCAACCGATCCGCGTCGCCACGAGCCTCCCAGCCAAATTGCCGATGGAGCGGAGTCGTGGCGCACGGACCTACTCGACCAATGCGTTCGGCGTGTGATCGCTGCTTTGCGAGACTGGGCGCCTGTCCTGGGCAGATCCCGCAATGGGCAGGCGGTGCTTGTCGATTTGGGAAAATTGCGCAACGAGTTGCTGAAAGTTCAGGCCGCACTCGTCGCGGGGCGCATATCCGAGGCATGCCGAATCATGGCTCGCCTGCGGCGGGACTGTCGCATCATCGCCCTCGCCTTGGAGATGCACAGCGGGGTCGAGCAACCTCGAGCAGAAGTGCTGCGAACTATGGAACCGTTCAACGGCAGCGCCCAATCCGGAAATTGGCTCGCGCGGACCAAAGTGAGGCTCGAGCGAGACACGTGGAAGAGCGCGCGGGCACGAGCCGAAAAGGACTTGATTCGAGGACCCGGCCTGAAGGTTGAGTAGACCGCTCTGGTTGGACCGGACCAATCAGGGACGGTTCCAGTTCGTCATCGCATGTCATACCCGTCTGGGACACTGAAGTCGACGATCGGGAAAGAGCACAGATGGAGTCGACAACCACACCGAAGCTTGGCGACGAGTTCGCAGAGGCTATGTGTTACGCGGCAAAACTACATGCGACACAGACCCGGAAGGGCGGGGACATCCCGTACTTCGGACATCTGATGTCGGTGTCGGCACTGGTGATCGAAGCCGGTGGCAGCCAGACGCAGGCGATCGCGGGCCTTCTCCACGACGCCGTCGAAGACCAGGGCGGAAAGCCGACTTTGGACGAGATCGAATCCCGGTTCGGTTCGGCCGTCGCCAAGATCGTGTCCGAGTGCAGCGATACGGACGAGGTACCCAAACCGCCGTGGCGTGATCGCAAGGAACGCTATATCGCGCATTTGCGGGGAGCCTCCGATGATGCTGTCCTGGTCTCGTTGGCCGACAAGGTTGACAACGCCCGGGCGATTCTGCGCGACCTGCGGTTGCACGGTGACCACCTCTGGCAGCGCTTCAACGTCAAGGATCCGCAACAGCATCTGTGGTACTACCGCAGCCTGCTGGAGGTGTTCGAGGAGCGGACTGACAGTTGGCTGGTGGATGAGCTCAGGTACACCGTCGAGCAGATTGCGGGGCTAGCCGGTCCTACTGTGCACACGTAGGTGCGGCTGCGGCCTGAGCTGCAGGCGCAGCGGACCGGACAATGGCGCGAGTGGAGTAGTCAGAAGTAGTTTGCGAACTGGTACTTGACGCCGCTGGACTCGATTGTCCGATCGAGTCCGTACGACGCGTCGCCCGACGAGTTGCGGGCGAGCACATCGAGGATGTCAGCTTCGGGTTGCCCACCAAGCGCGTTCGTCAGGGCGGGCACATCCTCGGCGGCGATCGTGTAGTAGCACTCGTATTCACCGTCCGGGCTGATGAATTCGGTGACCGCGCCAAGATCTTGCCCGACGATCCGAAGCGTTCCGTTGGAGTCGAGATAGGCATCAAGATTGAGCCAGCTGCCGTCCTCGCGGTGTTCATTCAGCAGGCTCACGTGGCGGGATTCTGCACGCTCGGGCCCGGTTTGATCCATGTCGTTGAGCTCCTACTGGTTTGCTGCATCGACGGATGTCACAATAGCCGATCTGGCCAGCGCGATCGGGCAGACGCCGGAGCACTCCTGCAAAGACAGGGCGGTGTCCGGCGAGCCGAGCTTTGTCGATGTGGTCAACCCGAAGCCAGGGGAGATCCGCGCCTGGGCATACAGCGGAGCGTGCGAGCAGATGCAGGACTGGGACCTCATCGTCGCTGACGTGGACAACTTGGAATTGCTCCTGGAGCTCGTCGGCGATCAAGCGTGCCATGCTCGCAAATACCTTCTTGACAGTTTGTATTGCCTGGTCGCCATTCGGACCACACCGACCCGCGGCTGTTGAGAGCCGCCGAGACGGCGCGGAAAGCCACGGATGCGTGGATCGCGACGTGGGGTCGGCACGTTTGTCTGGTCCCTGAGCATCCGTCCGATTTCAATCGGGCGGACTGGTGTGGCCGGCACGGTTTTGGCGCGAACTCGGGCGAATAGCGCTCCACGCGCACATCAAATCACCGCCCTGCGGGCGGTTTCGCAAGGTTGTCGGTGGCCTCTGTCATTCTGTCCGGCTCGCCTGAGCACGCGCCTGCTCCGTCACGGTGGGCGGATTGAACGATGGGAGGCAGGAGACATGACTCGTGATACCGGAGGCCGCCGCACCAAGGCGGTCGAATTCGACGACGACCTGTTGGAGCGCATCACGGAGGTGATCGCCGGCAGCGATGTCGTCGAGACGCTGAGTAACAAGCGCACCAACTGGATAACGTCGTTCGACCGCACAGGCGTGTGGGTGGAAACGGAGCGGTCCAGGGCACGTGCATCCGGACCTCAGCGGGTGCCGGCGTGGATGATCGTCGTGGCCTGGGAACAGTTGCGTAAGAACGGAACTCTCAGCCACATCGAGCTTCTCAACGACCTCAAGGTCATGCGGTCGGCGTTCGTCTGCGCATTACTCGCACAGTTCCCTGATGTCGTGGTGGTGCAAGATCGCCCGGCTGTCCTGGAAAGGATCGCTAACCCGTGAAGTACACGAGTCGGGCAGTGAACTACGGCTGGGAGCATTGGCGGCTCAACAGCGTCGACGATGACAGTCTCCAGTGGCTGGCGATCAGCCGACCGGAGGCGCGGGCGGTCATCGACCGATCCAAGGTGTGGACGTTGATCCCGGACCGGCAGATATTTCTCGCGAATTGGGTTGTTACTGAGGATCATCACCGGCAGCATGAACCGGGCACCTGGATCCACGAGAACATCGACATCGATGAGGCCCGGGCGATCGCTCTGGAGGTACCGCGGGTGCCTCCAGAGGAGTTGGCCCGGATTCTGCGTCCGGAGCGCTGCCTCACTCTCGATCAACTTGACCGGTATCCGGCCGACAAGATCCTCGGCACTCGGATTGCTCGGCTCTTGCGTCGGGACTGACCCGCAGCTATTGCGAATGCGGTTTGTCATGTCACACCCACATAGTTAGATCTGGGTATGGCGGAAACCGGGAATTCCGGAGAAGTTGTCGGCGACCAATCCGAGCAGTCGGTCCGCGATGTCGTTCCAGACAAGGCGTCGGTGAACGGCATCGTGAGCGTCGAGGTGTTTCAGGATCGCGACGATGACTACCTGAGGTGGGTGCACGGGCACAGCGCCGGTTACGTGATCAACGTCGAACGAAGTCTGCGTGGTGTCGCCAAGCTGCACCACTCCGCATGCCGCACGATCATCGACAGGCCACCATTTACTGAGTCTTACATCAAGATCTGCTCGACTACGCTCCGTGACTTCGACGAATGGGTTGTGGGCTACCCAAGCATCGACCTGTCGCCGTGCGGGACGTGCCAGCCACCCGCGTACATCGCTTCAAGCCCGGATTCGGTGTCATCCCAACAGGTTTCGTCAGCACCGAAGGCCACAGAGGATGAGCCGAACGCGACGGCAGCGGATGAATGGGAAATCGACGGACCCGGGCCCGGTAAGCCGTGGGTCCGGTTGTGGATCGACCGCTACATTCCGTATGAACGGCTCACCGATGATCAGCGGGCCGCTCGCGCGGCGCTCCGGGCAAGGGTGCGATCCCTAACAGCGGAGCCCGGCGAAATCCTGCACGCAAGTTTTGCCGGCGTGACACCCGATGGGATGGACGTCGAGAACGTGGTGCTCTACAACATCGACGGCACCGCGGGAGGGTGCTTCCAGCCAGGCACCCGGCACGGAGTCCGCATCGAAACGGCGCATGCTCTGCATGGCAATGCGCCGTCTGGCCTATCACATGCGTGCTCATACGAATATGGACTGACGAGCCCGGACAGCCGATTCACCCATTGGGGGCCCATACGGCCACTGGCTCGCTTCACTGAAGCCGATCTTGGAGAGTTCCCCTCCGCCAAGCGATTGGAACAGGTCTGGCTCGCCATTCACCACACCAACGACCTGGATGTCGCCGAGACGCCCATCGCCGCGTCGGACCGGATCGCGATCCGCCTTACCGTCAGTTACCCGTGCTCGCGAACAACAGGGGCCAGCCCCGAACTTGTCAAAGCGCTCATCGACGGCACCGTCGCCGCGTTCCAGTGCCACCTTGACAGGACATCGGTCGACGAGATCGGCGCGCGACTGGCCCGCACCACGGGCAGGCCGGCAGATCTGATCAAGCAACTGCTGCTCGACGGCAGGCATGCCGTCCTGGGCGCCGCCGATCGGCTCGTTTATCTGAGGGGAGCAGGGGTGCAATGGAATCCGGCGGACCACTTGGTGGCGGCCGCGCAGGTTGAATGTCGCCCAGTGCCCGATACCAAATGGTCGTTGTCCGGCGAGATCGATGCTGTCGAATCGACGCCGTGATGCCAAGCAGCTCATGAAGATCCGGGACTTGCGGCTACAACCACATCCTTCTGGGCCAAATACGTTCTCCACCAGTCCAGTTCACTTGCGACGATAGTGCGATGTCGGACGAGCCGAGCTTCGTCGATGTGGTCAACCCGACGCCGGAGGAGATCCGCGCCTGGGCATACAGCGGAGCTTTCGAGCCGATGCAGGACTGGGACCTCATCATCGCCGACGTCGACACTGTGGAACTGCTCCTGGAGCTGATCGGCGATCAATCGTGCCCGGCCCGGAAGTACCTTCTTGACAGTTTGTATTGCATGTTCGGCCATTCGGATCGCACCGACCCACGCCTCTTGCGAGCCGCCGAGACTGCTCGGGTAGCACCGGATGGGTGGATCGCAACGTGGGGTCGGCGCGCTTGTCACGTCGCTGAGCGTCCGTCTGATTTCAATCGTGCGGACTGGTGTGGTCTGGACGGTTTTCGCTCGAACCCTGACGGATAGCGTCTGCGCGGCCGCGCGCACACCCGCTCAGCACCCTGTGCGCGGGCCTCGCTAGGTATCGTCGAACTCTTGCGGCACTTCGGATCTGGTGCGGATGCGGCAGAAGTGACTCGCGGTCCGGCAGCGGGCTGGCTCCGCCAACTTCCCTCCTGCGCTGCGGATTCGCAAGTTTGTCGGTGGGCTCTGCCATTCTGTTCGGCTCGCATGTGCGAGCAACCATGAACAACGGATGGAGCACATACGATGACTACCTACCAGGTCAAGACGGCCGCGACCCTGCATCACATGACGAGTCGCACGATGACGAGAAAGAGCCTTCTCGGCGCCCTCGCCGTGGGCACGCTGTTGCCATTCGGTGGCACCACCTTGTGGTCAGCCCAGGCCACCAGTGGGGGACTCGACGTGGCCGCGCCGGCAGTGCAGTTGGCCGGCGCCGTCACCAGCATCGAGGAGCACCGTGAACCGCACGTGCGAGCTCTCTCGGGGCCTATGGTCCCGTTGGAACCCGCCCCGACAGTAAGTCAGCGCAACGCGGTGCGGGCCGCCAAGGATTACCTCGATTACAGCGCCTTCTCCCGACAGGGCCTCATCGAGCAATTGGAATACGAGGACTTCTCAACCACAGACGCGACTTTCGCCGTCGACAGCATCACCGTTGACTGGAATGAGCAAGCCGCGAAAGCTGCGAAGGCCTACCTGGACTATTCAGCGTTCTCCCGTGGCGGACTCATCGAGCAGCTCGAGTACGAGGGATTCACCCCGGCGCAGGCGGTCTACGGGGCCACGGCCGCAGGGCTGTAGTCGCGATGGCTGCAGCCTCACCGACCATCACGCGATACCGGCTGCCGACGATCCCAACACTTGTCGGTGGCCAGGGTGATACTGAGCGGCTCCCGCGAGCACTGGCTGGCCGTCCGCGGGGGTCGTTCTGGCCCAACGGAATCAACGACGTATTGGCATCCATGGACCCATCCCAGGAGGTGTTTCATGAGCAATAAGAGCTCATCCGGCTCGGGCGGCGTGATCTTCTTCGTCTTCGTGCTCATCGCGCTTGTTCCGAAGCCGGTCTGGATCGCCGTCGGTGTCATTACCGCGCTAGTCGTTGTGGGTTGGGCCGGCTACAAGGTCGTCGTCGCTCTGGAACAACGCAGCTATGAGGCTCAGGAACGGGCACGTATCGAGAAGGCGAAGCAAGCGGCGGACGCCAAACGCCAACGCGAAGAACAGATCCGTAAGGAAAAGCAACGGCGCATCGACACGCTCGGCAAGCAGAATGCCGCGCTGGTCGAGTCCGCGCTGACGGCGGTGAAGCAGGTGGCTGCGTCCGAAGCCGCTCGCGCCGGATGGTTGGGCAACGTCGACTTCAGCGCCGACATCAAGGCGATCACCGACAACTTCGAGAAGGCGCACGCGCTGCGTGGCGTGATCGGTAAGTTGTCGGCGCTGGACAGGCCCACCGCGGACGATCGCAAAATTCTCGCGGAAGCCAAGACCACTGCTGCCAAGCTGGAAGTCGTTGCGATCGAACGGGTGGAGCTGATCGGCAAATGCGCCAAGGAGGCGCAGCTCATCGACAAGTCACTACGCACCGAACGTGAGGACGCGCGGGTTGCCGAGCAGCGCGCCGAGCTGCACGCGAAGCTGAGCGCCATGCTCTACGGCATCGAGGCCACCCCAGAAGCCACGCAGCAGGATTCGGCGGTGGATGCGGTTATGGCACGCGTGCAGGCCTACCGGGAGATCAAGAGTCAGATTCAACAAGCCCGTGACGGCGGCGCCGCGTAGCTGCGGCACGTCGAGGACACGTAACAGTCACAGGGCCGTCGTTCCCCGGATCCACTCCGGTACGAACGCGATATCGAGCCGCGCAATCGACTTGTACCCCGACCACGTCGCAATCCCCGGCGGCTGGCTGGCATAGACCCCGCGAGCCGCAGCCACTACCCGGTTGTATTCAGTGGGCCAACGGATTTCGTTGGCGATCTGCTCCAACATGGCCTGATCACGCTCCAGCACTTCGGTGATGATCCCGACCGCCGGCAGCGCGTGCCGCTTGTCTGTGTTGCACCGCGCGCAGGCCAGCACCAGGTTGGCCAGGCCGTCGATGCCGACGAGCGACCACGGCAGCACATGATCGATCGGGTTGTCAGCCGGCAGGTGCGCCTTGCAGTAGAAGCAGTGCGGGGTGAACGCATCCTTGAACGGCTCCCGCACGGCAGCCAGCGCGGTGCGGTCCCGGCCGAACAAATGGCCGGCGATATCCGGCACCTCGGCGGTGAGGAACTTGTTCATTCGTCGCACATCGTCGACCCACATGATCTCCAGCGCGGGTTTGAGCAGTCCGGCGAGCCGGGCCAGGCCGGTCGCCACCCCGGGCATCAGCTCGATCGCGTCACCGTGGGCGCGCAGCGTCCGGCGGGAGACGTTGGGATGCAGAAAGCTGTCGTCATAGAGAAACGGGTCATTGGTGTCGGCGCCCGGCAGGCGCTGCAGCCGGTACAACGGCTGTTGCGCCAGGCAGAGGCCGATGTCGTCGATGGACGCTTGATAGACCTCCGGTGCCGTCATCATCGCGACACTCAGCGACGAGCCGGCCGCAGCGGAACGTAACTCCCTGACGGCGCGAGGAATTCGTTCGCGTTCGCCGGTGGACTGCCGAAGGTCGTGGCCCTCGAACGGGCGCACCTGGCGCCAGTACAGCTCCAGCACCCGGTGTGCGAGATCGGGGATGGGCACCGTCAACGGATCCGACGGATGCTGCGGCAGGTTCTCGATGCAGCAATCAATGAGCGCCATCAGGGTGGCCAGTTTGTACGTCGCCACCCGGGCGCCCGTCTCTAGGATCGCCACCACGCGCTGACCGAGCAGCAGGGGATCGGTGGCGTCGGGCACACGCCCTTGTTACCACGGCGAGCGGGCATTCGGGGTGTGGTCGGTTCGAGATTGACCCTAACGCCACATCTCCGGCCGACGCGGCCGTTGGTAGTCGTCGTGTGATGCGAGGACATTGCCGTACTCGTCTTCGGCCCACCACCGCTCAAACGTTCCACCCCGCTGCCTAATCACCCGATCCAGCTGCACAAGGACGTACTCCTTGGTGCGGTCGACCGCTTCGTGCGCTGTCGCACCGAGCTCGCACCCGTGCACGGCGAGGTCAACCGTCCCCATGTCGGAGCGCATGTAGAACGTCACCGTCACGCGAACTCGATGCGGTTCAAGCATTTTCGATCTGCGGAGGATGCTCGTCGGCCACCGGGTACACGGTGCCAAACCTCTGGTTGTTCATGGTCTCCTTCCTGAGCTTCAGTCAAACGCCGCGAGAAGCGCCGAGTGGTCCGTCTCGCCGGCAAGGCGCGGTGCGTGGTCGAACTCGCAGATGCGGACGCGTTGCGCGAACTCAGGTGTGGCGAAGATGTAGTCGAGGCGGAAGCCGTTGTCGCCGGGGCGGCTGAACCACGAATACTCGCGGCCCATCGGGTGCAAAGACCGCCACACGTCGACGTATCCGGATGCGATCAGGCGACCAGGCATCTCAGGTCCGATGAACTTGGTGCCCTTGGGATCTTTGTCGAGATTGTTGTTGCCCGTGTTGAAGTCGCCGATGAGCAGGTCGACTTCGCTGCGTCGGGCCCGGTCGATCAAGGCCTCCCAGTACGGAAGTTTTGCGTGGGCTTGTGGCAGGTACACGCCGCAGACGATGGTCCCGTCGAACTCGGCGCACCACAGGTTATGGGCGGGCAGATCCCTGGTGAAGCGCGATGCGCGGTCGATCGGGGTGCGCGACGCGATGAGCACGGTGTTCTGCTTCGGATCGGCCCCAGGGTGCGTCGTCTCATACCCGGCGCGTTCGAGTTGGGTGATCAGGCGAGCGCCGGTGTCGTTGGCCCGGAACTCGGTCACCACCAGGAGGTCGGCGTCGTAACCCAACAGTCGTGCGGCAAGGGCATCAGCAGACTTGTTGCCGCCGTGGCGGATGTTCAGCGTGGCGATTCGCAGCGTCATCGGAGTGTCCTCTCGCTCGGCGTGGAATCTCCAGCGAGCCGGACAGTATGCAGACGAGCACCGACAAACCTCGTCAGACTTGGACGCGAAGGGACTCCGAACGACCGGCCGACATGTGGGAGCTTCTGATTAGCCTCCGCGACGTCGACATTCCAACAGAAGCGATCGTCGAGCAGGTGCAATCCGAACGCTGGTGATCGTCCTCGACGCGTCGGCGGCGGTATCGGCACTGCTGAATGATGGTCAGGCGCCAACGGACCTCGATGCACCATCACCGTCGTACCCGATGAGCGCTGGAGTGCACTAAATCTCGGATTACTGCTTGATAGTGACTGAAATCCGAGACGTAGAAGCCGCCGGCATGGAAGCCGCGGGCGTTGGCTCAGGCGCGAAAAGCAGTATCGCCGGCGGTATCAGGTTTTCAGATCCGCAGTGGGCAGCTCACGCCCAGAAATCTTCTGCGTCCGCTTGTACAACCACGTGAGCACCGCCGCGAACCCGATGACCCCGAGAACTTCAGCCAATGTCCCGTCATTGCCGGTGAAGATCGCCAACGGCTCGTCACTGCCCGTGCCGGCAACGAACCCGGCGAACACCACGCCGTAAAGGCTTTCGCCGACGATCAAGCCGGTGGCCAGCAGGACGCCGAGGCGCTTCTTGCGCTCGACGTTGTCACCGGTGCGGTCGGCCCACTTGTTGTAGAACCAGCCCAGCAGTGAGCCGAGCGGGATGATCAAGGTCAGGCTCATCGGCAGGTACATGCCCATCCCGACGGCCAGCGGGGGCAGGCTGAACCGGGAAGTGCGACACAGGATCTCGTCGATGATGACGATCACCACGCCGATCGCCGCGCCCAGCCCGATCAGTGACCAGTCCAATGACCCGCCGAACACGCCCTTGGCCAGGGAAGAGATCAGCGCGGCCTGCGGGGCAGCGAGCGCGTGGTCGGTGGCGCCTGGTGCGCCAAGGAACCCGAACGCGCGTTGCATCAGGTCGAGCACCGGCGGGATGATCGCGGAGCCGAACAACACGCCAATCACCAACGCCACCTGCTGTTTCCACGGCGTCGCGCCGACCAGCTGGCCCGTCTTGAGGTCCTGCAGGTTGTCGTTGGAGATGGTGGCCACCCCGAAGGTGATGGCCGCGACGAACAGTGTGAAAGCCACCAGCGCGAGAGATCCGTCGTCGGAGGTGGGGCCGTACACCAGCTTGATCAGCAGCGCGGCGATGATCACTGTCAGGATGCCAACGCCGGAGATGGGGCTGTTCGACGAGCCGATCAGCCCGGCCATGTAGCCGCACACCGCGGCGATCACCAGGCCGATGACGAAGATGAACACCACGCTCGCCACGATGATCCCGTTCGAGCTGCCGTGCAGCACCGTGCCGTGACTGAAATCCCACAGCAGCACAGCAATTGGGACCAGCATCGCCACCACGATGCCCACCACGATCGGGAACGGGATGTCGCGCTGGGTGATGTCGACCAGCTGGCCCTGCCGGCGGTCACGGGCCGAGGCCAGCGCTTCGGTGATGCCCTTGACGATTGGGCGCAGGATCTTCAGCAGCGTCCAGATCGCGGCCACCGCGATTGCCCCGGCTCCGATGAACCGCACCTCATGCACGAATACCCCGTCGATGACGTCGGCCACCGACTCGTCTGTCCCGAACGCGCCGATGGTGCGGATCGGCAGCAGCACCCCGAACGAGATGATGAGTCCGACGAGCATCGCGATCCCGACCGTCATCCCGATCAGATGCCCCACGCCGACCAACGCCAACGACAGACTGGCACCGAACATCGAGCCGCCGGCACCGACCTTGAAGTACGCCGCCACGTAATTGGCGAGCACCTTGAGGTTGGCCAGCAGCGCGAACCCGGCCGACACCAGCGAGCCGAACGCGATGACCCGGATACCGACACGGTTCTCGGCGGCACCGCCGCTGCTGTCGCCGACCTTGAGCACCTCGGCGGCAGCCACGCCTTCGGGGTAGGGGAGATCCGAACCGGTCACCAGGGCCCGGCGCAGCGGGATGGAGTACATCACGCCGAGGATGCCGCCGACGGCGCACACCGCCACCGTGATCCAGTACGGGAACCCGGTCCACCAGCCGATCATGATCAGACCGGGCAGCACGAAGATGATCGCCGAGAGCGTGCCCGCCGCCGAGGCGATGGTCTGCACGATGTTGTTCTCCACGATGGAGTGATTGGCGAAGTTGCGCAGCAGCGCCATCGAGATCACCGCGGCCGGGATCGCCGTGGCGAAGGTCAGGCCGACCTTGAGGCCGAGGTAGACGTTGGCGGCGGTGAACACCAGCGTGATTGCCCCGCCGAGCAGGATCCCGCGGATGGTCAGTTCGCGCAGCGTCGGTCTGGTGGGTGTTTCTGCGGTGTCGCTGGCCAACTGGGCTTCCTCTCGCTTGCAGTTGCTGACTAACGGTAGGCGCTGGGTCGTGGTGGCGCGGGGCGATCGATACAGCGGCGCGACCTGACGACGAGACCATGTCTGACCGGCACATGTCAGCTAACTATGTGACGGGCGAATTGTCAGACCCAACTGGGATAATTGACACATGTCGCAAACGATCCACCACCGTCTCCACATCGTCGAAGCCGCAGATTGGAAGGACGGCATCATCACCCTGTTGGAGCCGCGCTCGTCGTATCGGCCGTGGCGTTATGCGTTCGGCGAGACCCGACCGGGCGACTATGCGATCGTCGTGTTGGGCACCGATCCGGTCTCGGTGGTGACGCAGTTGGCGCGCATCGACCACGAGGGCGGCCTCGGCGGTGCGATGCTGGATCCGCGGGGCGTTGATCTGGTGGACCTGGCCACGCTGGCGATGGTGCTCAACCTCAGTGATGCGTTCGTCAGTTGGCGCCTCGATGATGACGACGCCGAGCGGGTGATTCTGGCGATCCATGCGAGCCCGGTGTACGGGGGACCGGAGAACCGCTGGGGGCATTCCTCAGTTGCCGCGGCACGCAACCTCCTGAACTTCGACGGGGACTGTCAGGGGTGTGGTGCGCCGATCGACCTGAGGGAAGCCGACGCCCGCGACCTGGTGCACATCTATACCGTCGACCAGCTGCCGCGCTGGCACCCGCACTCACCGATCCGAACTCCGGACAGCCCACGCGTGCGCGGCCCCCTCGGCGCGGCGGTGCGGAGCGCCGCCAAGGACTGGCCGGCCGTCATCTGCCGACGCTGCCGAGACCGGATGAGCGACGACAACTTCCGCTCCTTCATCGACTTCAAGTTCGCCCAGAACCCGGACTGCCCGCACTGCGGCGGTCAGCGTACCCAGGCCATTCGGTACGGCATGCCGGCCGCTCCTGAGTCGTGGGGACCGTGGCTGCATATCGGCGGTTGCTGCCCCGATGACGACAAGTGGCGGTGCACGATCTGTGATCACGAATGGGCGTGACGGATATCAGGGAAGCCCACTTGCCAACCGTGCCAACGCCTCCCGAAACACCGGGTTCGGGTTCGCCTCCGGCAACGCGTTGAGCACCTCGTCTAACGCCTGCTCAGTGCCGATACCTGCGACGTGCGCACCATAGAGCGCTGCCACCGTCGGCGTGCGGCTGTAGGACTCGACGCAATGCAGCAACACCGTGCGCCCCTGCGCGCGCAGCTGCTCGACCGCACGGGCCGCCTCTAACAGCACGAAATCCAGATGCGGGTTCTCGTCGGGATCGACCTTGTCGATCAGCCGCACCTCCACATGCGGCATACCCTCGGGCACAAGGTGTTCCGGGATACGGCACAGCGAGACGACGGCGTCGAACTCGGCAGGCAACCGACGCAACGCGCTCACGCTGCCGAGCAGAACCTGCCGGTCATGTGGGTGATGGGTGAAGACGTTGGCCTGGGACCAAGAATAGTCAGGGTCAGAAACCGGCTCCTTGCGCTCGATCGCCGTCGCCAGACCCACGAGATCTCGGGCAGTGATGCCCGGCCAGCCGTGCAGCAGGTGGCGCCAGTCCAACGGCACGGCAGACGCACCGTATGCCGCACCGAGCAGCCCGCCGGCGATCGCGGCCACGGTGTCGGTATCAAAGCCCGCCCGCACCGCGGCATCGAGCCCGCGGTGAAGATGTTCGGGCCCAAAGCCATCCGCTGCGGTGCTGCTGATGGCGGACCAGGCCGCCTGGAACGCCGCCACCACCCAGCCGTTGTTCGGGATATCCGCCGGTCGGCTGGCCTCGGCGTGCTCGATCCGCTCAGACCACAACTTCCGACGGTCAGAACCGATGTGGTCCAATCCGATTCGCACATCGAGCTTGGTCGTCAGCACCGCGTGCCGGATCGCGCAGCACCACAGCACGGCCGCATCGGCGGCGTCGGGATCGTAATGAGTGAGCCCGCTGATCGCCCGCGCAGCCTCCACCATGGCCTCCTCGTCGTCGAGGTAGGCCAGCGCGACCGGAGCCGTCCGCATCAGCGAGCCATTTCCGCCGCTGCGTCCGGTCTGCCGATGTACGGCCTCGGCCGCTGTACGAGCGCGGCTCGCCGAAATGCCGCCGTCCGCCGCCATATTCAGCACCTGCCGGGTCTGGATGCCCACATCCTTGGCACCCAAAGACCATTCGTACCAGCGGGCGACGATCGCGTCCTGTGCGGCAGCGTCGCGCACATCGGCACCGGTGGCCGCGACTTCGGCGATCGCGATCGCCATGGCGGTGTCGTCGGTCCATTCGCCGGGCTCCCAACCCCCGCCGCCGACCATCTCCACCGGCAACTCGCGCCCGCGAGGCGGCTGAAACTCGTACGGCGCACCCAGCGCGTCCCCGGCCGCGGTGCCCAGCAGAACGCCCTCAACCCGGTCATTTAGTGATGCCATCGAGCCCCTCCGATCTTTTGCGCGATATCGCGCTAATTGATGACTGACTGTACGCTCAGGCTCTGACATGGACAAGAACGCGTATCGAGACACCAGCCAAAAGAGGCTGGAGGACTACCCGCGCCCCTCGGTCGCGGTCGATACGGCGGTGCTGACGGTCGATCCTGATCTCGGACTGGCGGTGTTGCAGGTCCGACGTCCCCGTAGCCGCAATTGGGCGCTGCCCGGCACGTTCCTGCAGAAGGGCGAGATCCTCGCCGACGCCGTCAGGCGGTCCCTGGCGGACAAGGCCAACGTCCACGGTCTGGACCCGCGGCAACTCCATGTGTTCGATGCCCCCGATCGTGACGACCGGGGGTGGGTGTTGTCCGTCGCGCACGTCGCCGTCGTCCCGCCCGACCGGGTGGCCACCCGGTCCGCTGAAACCACCCGGCTGGTGTCGGTGGAGCCGCCTGGTCGCTTGGTGTACGACCACGACAAGATCATCGAGCTGGCCGTCGCCGACGTGCGCGCGCACTACCGTGCCAGCCCCGACCCTGACCGTTTGCTGGGGGATGAATTCACGTTGCGGGACCTACGGCTGGTCCATGAGGCGGTCGCCGGGCGCGAGTTGCAGCGCGACAATTTCCGACGTGCGATGGAGCGGCACCTCGAGCCGACGGGCGAGTTCGCCACCGGTGGTCGTGGGCGGCCCGCCGAGCTGTTTCGCCGAGCGTGATGTGAATCGCAATATGCCCTGCGCGTGAATTCTCCTTCTGCATAGTCGAATTGCTCACCGGCAACCGTGAGCAGCCTGCATTCATTCGACGCCCACGTCAGTTCTGCCGTACGGTCGAAAATATGGCTGTGTACAACCTGGCTTTCGAATGGACAGATACCAATCGGCACTGGCTGATCGAGGTTCCCGTTCGGGTCGTCGCGTACATCGTTGTGGCGCTAATCATTCGGTTTTTGCTGCACCGCATGATCGACCGCGCGACCACTGGCAGGCGTAAAAAATCCGTTAGCGGAGAACTTGAGGGGCAAGCGAAAAAACCTCCGTTACTTCGCCATCTGCGAGACCGGGCCTCGGCAGCGACGAACGGCATCCGGGCGGCCGAACGTCGCCAGCAGCGGGCCCAGACCATCGGGTCGGTACTGAAGTCCACCACATCCATCGTGCTGCTGGTGTGGGTTGTGCTGGCGATCCTCAGCGTGCTCGGGGTGAACATCGCGCCGTTCATCGCCTCCGCCGGTGTCGTCGGCCTCGCCATCGGCTTCGGCGCGCAGAACCTCGTGCGCGATTTCGTCACCGGCGTATTCATGTTGCTGGAGGACCAATACGGCGTCGGCGACAACGTCGACCTGGGGGAGGTGTCCGGCGAAGTGCAGAGCGTCGGACTGCGGATCACCACCGTTCGCGACATCGACGGCACCCTCTGGTACGTGCGCAACGGCGAGATCGCCCGCGTCGGGAACATGAGCCAGGATTACGCGGTGGCCCGGGTCGAGGTCCCGGTCGCGTTGACCGCGGATGTGGACCGCGCCGAGGAGGTCGCCGTCGAAGCGGCCCATGAAGTCATCGCCGATCCGAAGATGGCCGGCAAGGTCATCGGAGAACCGGAGATGCTCGGTGTGCAGTCGCTGGCGGCGGACCAGCTCACGTTGCGGATGACGCTGAAGACCCGGCCGAACGCGCAGTGGTCGGTGCAGCGCAAGCTCCGCCGGGAAATCCTGCGGGCCTACGACGAAAATGGAATCAACCTGCCCTACCCGCAGGGCCGCATTCACGCCGTCGTCGGGGGTCAAAGCGCGGAGTAGCTGCTGGTTGATTTGGCCCCTGACATGTGCATTTGGGCCCCGACAGCACCGCCCCTGAACTATCATTCCCACATGACCAGGGCCATTGTGGTGCTGTTCTCAGGGATCGTAATCGCGGGCGTCATCGCGACACCCGCCCATGCCGAGCCGGCGCCGCCGTGTACTTTCGCGCTGTCGTCGCCGGCCGTCGTTCACGTCGACGGCGGCGATATGGTCAGCGTGACCGTCTCCCCGGACGCATGCGGAGCACCGGCAAACCCCCGATTCAGCGTGGCGTGCGTGCAACGTCAGGACAACGCCTCGGCGGTGCAGTGCAATCAGGGCAGGGGAACCCAACCGGCGCAGGTGCTGACGCCCTACCGGCCCGGCGCGACCTATGTGGCCACCGGCCGGGGATGCGGCGGCTGGATGGGCATCGCGGAGATCGCCCCGCAGTGCCAGGCGCTGGGCCCGCTCTCAGCGCCGCTGTAACCGTCGCGGCGCCGTCCGTTCACCTGTGAAATCCCTTCACGTCACCTGTGCAGGCCAAGCTCGTTCGACGCACCGACACAACTGAAGAGGGTGGCGAATGAAACGGGCGAGAGCGGCTGCGGCTGTGACCACGGCGGCAACGCTGATCCTGGCGGGCTGCTCCACCGCGGACAAGAAGCCAGGGGAGACCCCGAAGGCAAACTCGCCGATCGACTGGAACCTGCCCGACGCGGACCGCTACCACCGCACGGCCACCTACCCGGTGTATCTCAACAAACCTGCCGAGGACCCGGTGGACAAGGAGACCGTCGCCGAGATCTCCACCGTCACCCCCGACGGCAACACCTTGATCTACACAGACGCCGCCGCCAAACGCATCGGCTTCGTCGACATCAAGGACCCCGCCAAACCGATTGGCACAGGCACGCTTTCGCTGGCTGAACTAGGCCACAAAGACGACCAGCCCACGTCGGTGGCCGCAGTGAAAGACCACGTCCTCGTTGTCGTCGACACCACCGGTGGTGACTTCGCGCATCCCACCGGGCGCGTCGACATCGTCCGAGTCAACGATCGCACCCGTGTGCACAGCATCGACCTGGGCGGCCAGCCCGACTCGATCGCCATCAGCCCCGACGGCACCTTCGCCGCGATCGCCATGGAGAACCAGCGCAACGAGGAGTTCACGCCGCCCGGCAAGGAGGAAGGTTACCTCCCTCAGCCGCCGACCGGGTTCGTGCAACTCATCGATCTGAACGGCGCACCGAATACCTGGAAGCCCCGCAAGGTGGACTTCGACGTAGAAGCGGCACGAAAAGCCGGCCTCGACACCCCTGAGGACCTCGAACCCGAGTACGTCAGCATCAACTCCCGCGGCCAGGTCGCGGTGACACTGCAAGAGAACAACGGCATCGCCGTCATCGACGGCCGCACGGGCACGGTGCAGAGAATCTTCAGCGCCGGAAGCCAATCCGTGCAAGGCATCGACACCAAAGAGGACGATGCGATCGACCAGACCGGCTCGATCACGGATACCCCGCGCGAACCCGATGCCATCGGCTGGATCGGTGATGATCACTTCGCCACCGCCAACGAAGGCGACTGGAAGGGCGGCACCCGCGGCTGGACGATCTTCGACGCGGGCACGGGCGAGGTCACCTGGGACGCCGGCAACTCCGTCGAACAACTCGCGGTACGCACCGGCCTGCACATCGAGGACCGCGCGGAATCCAAGGGGCCGGAGCCGGAAGGCCTGGCCATCACCAACATTGGCGGCCGTCCCACCGCGCTGATCGCCTCGGAGCGCAGCAATTTCGTCGCCGTCTACGACGTCAGCGACCCCAAGGCGCCCGCGTTCCGGCAGATCCTGCCGACCACCCCCGGGCCGGAAGGCGTCCTGCCCATCCCGTCGCGCAATCTGCTGGCCGTCTCGTCCGAGTCTGACGACGCCGAGGCCCGCGTGCGGGCCTCGGTCAATCTCTACGGCTATGGCGAATCATTCGCCGGCTCAGGCAAACCGGACTTTCCGTCCATCGTCTCGGCCGACATCGACGGTGCACCGATCGGATGGGGCGCGCTCGGCGCGCTCTCTGCCGACCCGAAGGACCCCAACCGGCTCTACACCGCCACCGACAGCGCCTACGGTCCGGCGCGCATCCTCGGCGTAGACGTGGCACAGAAACCGGCGCTGATCGACACCGCGCTGCCGATCACCGAAGACGGCAAGCCTGTCACCCTCGACATCGAGGGCATTTCTGCCCGCCCCGAGGGCGGCTTCGTCCTGGCCGTGGAAGGCGAAGAGGGGCCCGGCAACGAGCTGGTCTACGTCGACAGAACCGACAAGATCGAAAAGCGCGTCCCGCTACCCAACGACGTTGCGGCCCAACTTGGCAGCCAAGGCTTCGAAGGCGTTGCCGTCGATGGCAACTCGGTCTGGGTGGCGCTGCAGCGCGAACTCAAATCCGACCCGAAGGGCGTCGTCCGGATCGGGCGCTACACCCCGGACGGAGACAAGTGGGAATGGTTCGGCTACCAGTTAGACTCGACCGGCACCAAGGACGACTGGATCGGCATCTCCGAAATCTCGGTCCACAAAGGTGAATTGCTGGTCCTCGAACGCGACAAGCTGAACGGGCCTGACGCGCGCGTGAAGGCGCTGTACCGGGTGGCGGTCCCCGATCGCGGCGGGGTGACGGCGGCGTCCGACAAGCCGCGCATCCTGCCGAAGACATCGGCCCGCAACCTGGTGCCAGATCTGCAGGCCACCAACGGTTACGTGCAGGAGAAGGTCGAGGGCGTCGCGATCGCCGGCAACCAGCGCCTGTACGTGGTTACCGACAACGACGGGCTCGACGACGCCAACGGCGAAACCGTGTTCCTCGACCTCGGCCCGGTTACCGAAGCGCTGAGGGGTTAGACCGGGGCGTGTCCGTTTCTGGGCACTGTGACGAATGTGTAGCCTTTCGTGAAAAATCGCCGAAAATGGCTGGAAAAGCTACACATTCGCCACAGGGTCTCTAACGCGACATTGCCCCCGGGAGCGAATCCGACGTCGATCTGGGTTTCAACGTCAACATGTAGCCGTTGACGTGTCATGATGGCCCGCATGAGGACGGCGCTCATCCGATCCGACAAGCTGTTGATCTTCGGTGGCCTGGCCATCTGCGTGGTGGCGGGGCTATCTCATTACGGCGGCTGGCCACATCTCGTCGGCTTCGTCGTCAGTGCGCTGGCAGTCACCGTGTTGGCCTCGGTTGTCGGGTTGGCCGTCGACCAGCTCGGTGACCGGTTCGGTCCCGGCGCCACCGGGGTGCTGCAGTCCGCGCTCGGCAATCTGCCCGAACTGTTCATCTGCATCTTCGCGCTGAAGGCCGGCTTGGTCGATGTGGTGCGAGCGGCGCTGATCGGTTCCATCCTGGCGAATCTGCTGCTGGTGTTGGGTCTGGCGTTCCTGGTCGGCGGGCTGCGGCATGGCCCGCAGAAGCTGGGCTCCGCGCAGGTCCGGACGATCCTGGTACTGATGGTCTTGTCGGTCACCGCGATGGCGATCCCATCGATCGCCCACGAGGTGCACGCCCCCGCCTCCGAACACGAAGTGACCTTCTCGATGATCGTGTCGGTCGTGCTGCTGGTGCTGTTCGCCCTGTCGCTGCCGTACTCGCTGAGCCGCGACAAAGACAAGACCACTGAGCCTGTGCCGCAACCGGATAAAGAGGCACCTCGGTGGCCCGTGGGCTTGGCGATCGGCATGCTGGCCATCGCCGGCGCAGCGGCGGCGTTCGTATCGGACTGGTTTGTCGACGCACTGGAACCCGCGATGGACTCGCTGGGAATTTCACAGGCCTTCGCCGGTCTGGTGATCGTGGCCATCGCGGGCAATGCGGTGGAGAACGTCGTCGGTGTGCAACTGGCCGCCAAAAACCAGTCCGAGTACGCCTTTTCGATCATCCTGAACAGCCCGATCCAGATCGCCCTGGTGCTGGCCCCGGTGCTCGTATTGGTGAGCCAGATCTTCGGGTTGGCATCGCTGACCCTGGTGTTCGGGCCGATGTTGATCGTCGCCCTGCTGGTCGCGGTTGTCCTGGCGGCGATCATCGCCTTCGACGGCGAATCGACGTGGTTGGAGGGGGCGTCGCTGATCGCGCTGTACTGCATCATCGCCGCCTCGTTCTGGTGGGGCTAGACAGTTCTAGACGGCGAACGCCAACCAGTAGCCGATCGGGATCATCGCGACATACCCGAGGACTCCGACGGGGATGCCGATCAGCGGTGTCCACTTACGCCGTTCGGCCACCGCGGCACCCGCGACGGCCAGGACGGTGCCGGCCACCAGACACATCCACGGAATCCACACGAGCACGTTCTGGCCTGCCGCGGACAGTTGGCACACCTTGTCGGTGACGCCTTCGTGACAGGGGTCGGTTGCCATGGCCAGCGGCAACATCATCACGACGGCCACCACGAACCCCAGAACGACCATGACGCTGAGCAACCCGGCGAACCACGCCCACTGCTTGCCGCTGTTGCGGGCACCGGCGGGTGGTGCTGGGTCTGCCATCGACTCACGATACTGGCCGTGCCACCGGGCAACCTGCACAAATCTGGGCAGATCGAACAGGTCGAGCGGCTGTCAGGGAATTTCCCGTCATGGCGATGGGTGGCCGGCCGTTAGAGTTCCAGGGAGATCGCCAAACTGCGACCGAGACGGTTGATCCCGCCCGTGGACTCATAGCCAGGGGTGCTGGCAGATGGCGGCAGGGAGACGGGAAATTGGTCATGGAGATGCGCCGCGCCGCAGCGTTGCTCGTTACCGTCGTGTCGCTGTCGGCGTGCAGCAGCGAGGAACCCGTGTCGATCGAGGACATCTTCAAAGACAAGGTGCCGGCCGCGGGGATACCGACCGCTCCCGTGGGTGATGCCATCGGAGATCCGAACGCCTGCGCGCACTTCGACGGGCCGTTGCTCGACATACCGGCACGAAGCGCTGCGGAGCCGCAACTGCGGGTCCCGCAAGCGGCGGGATGGAACCGCAGCACCAAACTCGACAGCGAAGTTATCCGGTTCGTCCTGGTAAACACCGATCTCGCGGCTAATCAGTTCGCGCCCAATATCGTGGTCACGCTGGAGGATGCCCCCAAGGCCGACGTTCAGACCATTTTCACGCAACAACACGCCAACCTGGTGAAGTTGGCGGGTGCGAAGGACCTCGCAGCCGAGCCGGCGACGGTCTGCGGACTGCCCGCCGAGACCATCACGTTCACGGCTGGTCCGACTGGCCCCGGGGCGCACACTCGTGCGGTGACCGTGTTGTCGGTGCCCACCATCGTCCGCGGCCACCAGTACTTGGTCACCGCGACCGTGCAGACAACCGACCCGGACAGTCCGACGTATCAGCACGACGCCAAAACTCTGCTGGATGGGTTCCAGGTGCTCCCGCCTGAACGCGGCGCGCCGTGATGTAATCCGTTGTGCTCCAGGGGTTTACGTATGTGGGCCCCGGTGCTGACGATTCGCGACGTTTGATCCGGACTGCGAGAGTTGGTTTCGGCGATGAAATTCGAGACGACACATGTCTTTCGTGAGCATTGGTTCTCGCTCGGCATCGAATCGACCACCGGATGTCATTTTCTCTCGATCCCCGTCAGCGTGCGGATCGCCGACTACACGGAGTATTACAAGATCTCCGAGGCGTATTACCGGTCGTTCAGCGACGATCCGAGGTCGGCGATCTCATTCGCCGATCAGTGTCGGCGGCAGGAGCACGACGATTTATTGTTCATCCCGCCGCCGCCGACAAACCGGGGGACGGCAATCTAGATCGCACTGCTCCAACGGAGGCTCACCGCAACGGGACCGCGCTTACCCTTCCGCGGCCACCAGCGACCCGAGCTTGATGTCGGGGTTGTCACGCTGGAATCCCTCCAGCCGCCACGGCGTCGAGAACAGCACGAGCATGACGCCGTCGCTGCGCGTCAGCACCTCGGCCGACACCTGACGATTCACGAAGTCGGCGTCCTCAGGGCGGACCACCCGCGCGACCTGATACGGCAGGTTCTCCAGCGAGATCGGCGCGCTGAGTTCGGTGGCCATCCGGTGGGCGGCCACCTCGAACTGCATCGGCCCGACGGCGGCGAACACCGGCGCCTGCTCACCGCGCTTGTCCGAGCGCAGCACCTGAACGACGCCCTCCTGCTCGAGCTGCTCGATCCCCTTGCGGAACTGCTTGTGCTTGCTGGGATCGGTACCACGGGCCACCGCGAAATGCTCGGGGGAGAAGCTCGGAATCGGCGGGTACACCACCGGGATGTCGCGGTACAGCGTGTCACCGGGGCGCAGCGCCGCGGCGTTGGCCAGCCCGATCACATCGCCGGGCCACGCGTCGTCGAGCGTCGAGCGCTGCTGTCCGAACACCGACTGCGCGTACTTGGTGACGAACGGCTTGCCGGTGGCGGCATGGGTGAGCACGTCGCCGCGCTCGAACGTGCCAGAGACCACGCGTGCGTAGGCGATGCGATCGCGGTGCGACGAGTCCATACCGGCCTGCACCTTGAACACGAACGCGCTGAACGGGGACTGCACCGCGCGGCGGTTCCCGTCGACGTCGACCGACCCGCTGGGTGCCGGCGCCAACTCGACCAGGACGTCGAGCAGCTGGTTCACCCCGAAGTTCAACGCGGCCGAGGTGAACAGCACCGGGGAGGACTCGCCGGATAGGAAGGTCTCACGGTCGTAGTCGGATCCGTCCATCGACAACAGTTCGGACTCTTCGACCGCGGTGTCCCAGTCGTCCCCGGCGGCCGCATGCGCGTCGGCGGCGGCGATGTGTTCCTCGGGTGCGGCGGTGGCCCCGCCCGCGGTGCGGGTGAACCGGATGAACTTCTCGGCCCGGCGATCCATCACGCCCTTGAAATCCCCGGCGATACCCACCGGCCAGGTCAGGGGAGTGGTCCGCAGCCCGATCCGCTCGTGGATCTCGTCCATCAGCTCCAGGGCGTGCCGGCCGGGACGGTCCCACTTGTTGATCACGGTGATGATCGGGATCCCGCGGTGCTTACACACCTGGAACAGCTTGAGGGTCTGCGGCTCAAGGCCTTTCGCGGCGTCGATCAGCATGACCGCGCAGTCCACCGCGGTCAGCACGCGGTAGGTGTCCTCGGAGAAGTCGGCGTGCCCGGGGGTGTCGAGCAGGTTGATGACGCAGTCGCGGTACGGGAACTGCAGCGCCGTCGAGGTGATCGAGATGCCGCGGGCCTTCTCCATCTCCATCCAGTCCGACACCGTGGAGCGCCGGCCCGCCTTGCCGTGGATCGCGCCGGCCTCGGTGATCACCCGGGCGTGCAGCGCGAGCGCCTCCGTCAGCGTCGACTTACCGGCGTCAGGGTGGCTGATGACGGCGAAGGTGCGGCGACGGGCCGCCTCGGCCGAGATCTTGGCGGCTTGGGCGGTGTTGGTGGCGGGGGCGTCGAGGGCCTCGTCGAGGGCTTTGTCGGTCATCTCGACTAGCGATGGTATGGGCGTCTGGGGGCAAATCCGTAATCGAGCGGGCGGATGCGGCAGTGGTACTACCGGTGGTACTGCATTTCCACGTCACCTATGCCTCCGCCCCGAGGTGCTGATGTGGCCCATGTGGTCACCGCCCGAAACTCCGGGGCAGCGGGGCATGATCGTTCCTGATGAACATCTGCGTCTTCCTCTCCGCCGCCGACCTCGACGAGCGCTACACCGAACCGGCACGCACCTTCGCCGAACTCCTCGGCAAGGGCGGCCACACCCTGGTCTGGGGCGGCTCCGACAAAGGGCTGATGAAAGTCGTCGCCGATGGAGTGCAGAACAGTGGCGGCCGGCTGGTGGGGATCTCGGTGGAGTTTCTGCGCTCGCACGCCAGACCGGGCGCCGACGAGATGGTGATCACTGCGGACCTCGCCGAGCGCAAGGCCACACTGCTGGCGCGCTCGGACGCGCTGGTGGTGATGGCCGGCGGACTGGGCACCCTCGACGAAGCCACCGACATCCTGGAACTGCGCAAGCACCGACGCCATGACAAGCCCGTGGTGCTGCTGAATACCGCGGGCTTCTACGACGGCCTGGTGATCCAGCTGCGGCGCATGGAGCAGGACGGTTTCCTGCCCATGCCGTTGGACGATCTGGTGTACGTCACGGAGGAACCTGATGCGGCGATGACGTACCTGCAAAGCTTCGCCGTCTGAGGCAACGCGGCCATCACGACTCGCCCACATCCGAGAGGCGTTGCGCCGAAGGATAGGCGCCCCGGCTACCATTGAGCCACCGATCGAGACCCCGATCAAACTGGCCTTCGCCGAACCACATTGGAGTGAAATTGACGTCTGTTCGCCGTGCCTACCTGGCGGTCGCACTTGCTGTGCTGGCCGTGTCAGGTGGCGTCGTTGTTTCGGCCCTGCCGAACTGCGCCGAGCACTGCCAGACGTTGGCCGCGCCGCCACAAGGTGTCCCGCAGCCGTCGCCCACCGAGCCGGCCAAGCTGACCATCACGCCCAAGCCCGACGCCGAGGTCGACCCGCTGGCCCGGGTCATGGTCACCGCCGACACCGGCACCGTGGCGCGCGTGACGATGGTCAACGATGCGGGTAAGGAGATTCCGGGCGTCCTCACTCCCGACGCCAAGACCTGGAAGCCGACGAGCACGCTCGGCTACGGCCGCACCTACACGCTGAAGGTCGACGCGCGCGGCCCCGGCGGCATGCCGACCCGCAAGACCACCACGTTCTCCACCGTCACCCCCGGCTACCAGGCCCGCGTCTACCTCAACGGCACCAACTACTCCCCACTGCAGGACGGTGCCACCTACGGCGTCGGCATGGTGATCGTCGCGCGCTTCGACGAGCCGATCACCGACAAGGCCACCGCGGAGAAGCGGATGAAGGTCACCACCGAGCCCAAGGCCGTCGGGGCCTGGAGGTGGATCGACGACCAGACCGCGCACTGGCGCCCCGCGAAGTACTACGCCCCGGGCACGAAGGTCACCGTCGACGCCGGCATCTACGGCGCCAAACTCGGCGACGATCTATATGGCGCCCAGGACGAGAAGGTCTCGTTCACCATCGGCGCCTCGCACGTCACCATCGCCGACGACACCGACAAGCAGGTCAGGGTCTACGACAACGGCAAGCTCGTGCGCACCATGCCGACCTCGATGGGCATGGGCGGCACCGAAACCGTCGGCGGCACCACGATGAGCTTCTGGACGCCGCGCGGCATCTACACCGTGATGGACAAGGCCAACCCGGTGATCATGGACTCCTCGACCTACGGCCTGCCGGTCAATTCGCGGCTCGGCTACAAGACGACCATCCCGTGGGCCACCCGCATCAGCATCGACGGCATCTACCTTCACCAGTTGAATTCGACGATCTGGGCGCAAGGCAAGGAGAACGTCAGCCACGGCTGCCTGAACCTCAGCGGCGAGAACGCCGAATGGTTCTACAACTTCTCGGTGCCCGGCGACATCGTCGAAATCCGCAACACCGGCGGCGACCCGCTCAAGCCGACCAACAACGGCGACTGGTCCGTGCCCTGGACCGAATGGGTCAAGGGCAGCGCACTGCACTGAGTGGCCTGCTAGGCGGTGAGGGCTTTCATTTCGTCCAGTGTCGACGTGACGATGACGGCCAGCCCGGCGTCGGTGCTGTCGTGCACCCATCGACCGAACGCGACCTTGAACACCGCCATGCCAGTTTCGGCCGCCAACTGTGCGGGCCCCTCACCGATGCCGCGGCCGCGCAGCGCCTCGGCCATCTCGGTGGACAGCGTGGCGAGCTTGATCAGTTCGCGCTCCTGAAGCGCGGGATTGGCGTCGATGACCGACTGCCGCCGCAGGGCGTGGTCGCGCCGGCCGTCGAACATCGGGCCGAGAGCCCTCAGTGCGGCACCGACGACATCAAGTGGTGACGCGTCGGCCGGGGCGTCGGCGATGGCGGTGACCAGGAGCTCGGTGAGCATGGCCTGCCCGCCGAACAGGGCCTCGCGCTTGTCGGCGAAGTACCGGAAGTAGGTGCGTTCGGTCAGCCCGGCCCGCTCGGCGATTTCGGCGACCGTGGTCTGGTCGAACCCCTGCTCGGAGTAAAGCTGCAGGGCCGACTCCTGCAGGCGGTCGCTCGCGTTGGGCTGCCAGCGGCTCATGAGATCTGATCCTAGGGAATGTCAGCGACTGTCATCGCGTTCCGAGTGATGACAGTTACTGACATCAGGAGGATTCATGAAGGTTTTCGTCACCGGTGCATCGGGATTTGTCGGCTCTGCCGTGGTTCGGGATCTCATTGTCCACGGACACGAGGTCGTCGGCCTGGCGCGCTCCGACGCCTCGGCGGACGCGCTCAGCGCGGCCGGAGCCCGCGTCCATCGCGGCGATCTGAACGACCACGACAGCCTGCGGGCCGCGGCCGACGCCAGCGATGGCGTCATCCACCTGGCCTTCCATCACGACTTCGACAACTTCGCCGACGCCGGGGAACTGGACCGCCGCGCCATCGAGGTGCTCGGCACGACCCTCGCGGGCTCGGATCGCCCGCTGGTGGTCACCTCCGGAGTCGCCGGGCACAGCGCCGGCCGCGTACTTACCGAGGACGATGCGTTTCGACCCGGCCTGCCGCGGCACTCTGAGCCCGCGGTGTTGGCCTTCGCCGACAAGGGGGTGCGAGCCTCGATCGTGCGACTCTCGCCGACGACGCACGGCGAGGGCGATCACGGGTTCGTGCCCCGGCTGATTCAGGTCGCCCGGGAGAAAGGGGTCTCGGCCTACATCGGTGACGGCACCAACCGGTGGCCGGCCGTGCATCGCCTCGACGCCGCCCCGCTGTTCCGGCTGGCAGCCGAGCAGGCGCCGACGGGGACGGTCCTGCATGCGGTGGCCGAAGAGGGCATCGCGGGCCGCGACATCGCGACGTCGATCGGCCGCCATCTCGGACTGCCGGTGACCTCGGTCCCGGCTGAACAGGCCTTCGAACACTTCGGCTGGATCGGCGGCATGTTCGGGCTCGACGTCCCGACGTCCAGTGCGCTGACGCGCAGGCGATTCGGTTGGCAGCCATCTGAAGTCGGTCTGCTCGAGGACCTCGACCGCGGGCACTACTTCGACTGAGCGTCTTCTCAGAACACCCGACGCGGCGGTGGCGGCTTCTCCACGATGGCCGGCAGGACGAACGTCTCGATGTAGCCCCGCGCCACCGCGGGGTCGTTGCCCACCGGCACGGCCGTCACCAGGAAGCTCAGCGCGGTCGCAATGATGAACTGCGCCAAATCGTTCGGGTGCACACCGGGCCGGAACTGGGTGGCGCCGTCGGCGATGATGCCCTCGACCGTGGCGGTCACCAGTGCCGTCAGATCAGAGTCCTTGGCGATCAACGAGGCGATGGTGCCGTCGGGCGTTTGGTCGGCGATGGTGTTGAGCAGCGGATCGGCGACCAGCTCGGTGGCGACGATGACCATGCTCTCGACCAGGAGGTCGATCGCGCCGGCGCCCTCGGGCATGCGCGTCAGGATCGAGGACATGTGCCGCTGGGTGGTGCGCTGCACCATGGCCGCGATCAACTCGTTGCGGTTGGCGAACTGCCGGTAGATCGCGGTACGCGAATAGCCCGCCTCGTGGGCGATGACCTCCATCGTCGAGGCCCGGTGCCCGCGGGTGATGAACAGGTGCTCGGCGGCATCCATCAACACCTCGCGAGCCTGCTCGGCGCTGTTGCCGCCGCCGACCGGGCGCCCACGGGGTCGGCGTTCTGGTGCTGACAATCGACTGTCCTGCTCGGCTGCGTAATGGGGCTTCAGTATGCCCGACGGGCGCAGCGACCTGGACATTAAAGAAACGTTTCCGGAGATTTGTTCTATTTCCCTGCGCTCCGCTGACCGCGCCGGTTAGCGTGCCTGCGTGACCAAACGGGGGCGTGCGATCAATGCGGTACTGATGACGGGGTGGGGCGCGCTGGTGGTCGCGCTGTGGATGGGGTTGATCGCCATCACGACGACGACGGCGCACGCCGACCCCGGCAGTGGGAACGCAACTACGCAGTCCGCCAACGACTCTGACAGTTCGTCGGCGCGACGCGACAAGCCTGCCCGCGTCGGCCCGCGTAGTGAGAAGCCGCGCCGGGTTGACGACGCACCGATGCGTGCACGTCCGCGGCTGTCCTCGCCCAAGCCGTCAACCGAGCCCTCGCCCGAGTCCCGATTCGAGTCATTGCCGACGCCCGCCGGTGTCCGAGACCTGGTCGAGGGCATCGCCGACAAGGCGCGCACCGCGGTCGCCGACGTCATCGATCGCACGCCGAATCTCAGGGCTGCACAAGCACTTCCGCGTCCCAAGTCCGCGACGAAACGGGACGCTCCCGAGGTTCCCACACTCGCCGACACCACCGCGACCGAGGGGGCGGCACCGGTCGTCGCCGACGCGATCCACGCCATCACCCAGCCGGTGGCGGCGAAGGCGCCGCTGGCGCAACTGAACACGGTCACCGACCGGATCGCCGCGCAGAGTCACACCGTGCTCGCCGATATCGCTGACCGGGTGTCGGTTGCCCAAGCCCCGCGACCGATCGCACACTTGGCCGCAGCGGTCAGGACACCCGCGACCGAGCAGAGTTCGGTACCGCTGGTCAACATCGTCGGCTCATTGGTGTTCAACGTGGTCGGCGCTGCGCTGCAGGTGTTCTCGGGCCCGCCGGCGCTCCCGCCCGGCAGTACCGTCACGGTCCGGACCTCGACGTTGACCATGCCCGGAACCAGCCAGACCGTGCGGGCCGACTGGTATTTCCCGGAAGACGCGGAGTCCGCCACCGGCGTCATCTACCTGCAGCACGGGTTCATGGCCACCGGCCCGATGTACAGCTACACCGCGGCGTACCTGGCCGAGGAGACCAACAGCATCGTCGTCGTCCCGACGTTGTCGTCGAACCTGTTCGACCCAGGCGGCGAATGGATCGGCGGAGAGCCGATGCAGCAGTCGGTCGCCGACCTGTTCGCCGGCGACCGGGCCGAACTGACCGCGAGCGCCAGTGCGGCGGCAGGCCACCCCGTCGCGCTGCCGTCGAAGTTCGTCCTCGTCGGCCACTCCCTGGGCGGAATGCTGGTGACCGGTGCCGCTGGACGCATGGCCGAAAACGGCGCGGTCGATGACCTTGCCGGAGTGGTCCTGCTCGATGCGGTGGATACCCACGCCGACATGCCCGAAGTGCTGGAAGCCCTGAGCGGCACCAATTACCGTCCGGTACTGCTCATTTCGTCGGAACGCTACGTGTGGAACAACGACGGCACCGTCGGCGACGAACTGCAGGCGGCCCGCCCCGGGGAGTTCAACGGCGTCATGCTGGTCGGCGGACGGCACATCGACGGAATGCAGGGCGGCAACGTCATCTTGCAGTTCGCCGAGTATGTCATCGCCGGCTTCTCGCAACCGCAGAACACCGAAGCGGCGAAATCGATTGCAGCCGGCTGGATCAACGACATGTACCACGGCACCGACAACGGCGTCGGCGGTGAACCGCACCAGAGCATCGAGATCCCGACCCCGTCGGGTAGGGCCACCGCGGTGGTGCTGCCGTTCGCCTCCGGCGACCCGGTGCAGGCGACTCCGTGGGACGGCCTGGTGGGGCCACTCCTCGACGCCCTGTTCCAGTACGCGGTGTACGAACCGTTGGCCGGGCAAGCTGTCCTGGTGGCTGTCTGAGGATCGAAAATAGGTGCTCATCGGCCCACGGTTCCGCTCATATCCTGGTGAGACACCGAACCGGGGGGTTGCCGTGGAGGACCGAGCGCCAGAGGAATACCCGCACGAGTGGGTGGACCACTACGGGCCCCACACGTATGCACCACCAGCGGCCTACGTTCAGCAGTCATCCGCAGCCAAGCGGCACTACCAAACCATGCTGGCCATCCGGTGCTTCGTAGCAGTCATCGGCGGCGGCGCAGTGGTGTTCTGGGCGCTGATCGTCTACGCGATGTTGAGCTCGGCCTTCGACACGAACCCGGCCACCGATCCGCACGGCTACGGGATCGTCTTCGGCATTCTCATCTCCGTGCCATTGAGCCTCTTCTGTGCCGTGATCTTGCCGTTCGCCGCACCCAGACACTGGTGGGGACGCGCCTTCGCGATCTCGTTGCTGAGCCTCGTAGCCATCAACGCGCTGGTGTTCTGGGCGCTGAACATCTCGGGTGCGGCCTAGCGCGGAGCTCGAGTTCGCTGGGATGCGCTGAACAAGGCATATACCAAGCTCAGCTATACATTTTGCGGCGAAATTGTTAACCGAATTGGTGCGCGATCCGTATGTGATTCAGCCCACGGACGATGTACATTGTGATCGCTGTCATAGGAAAGGGCGTCCAATGCTCGGTGCATTTTTCGGTGTACTTCTGCTGGTGCTCGGCATCGGCGCGGTCGCCGGCGTCGTCACGGCTGTCATGATGGGCTTGCCCACCCTGGCCATCGTGATCGGCCTGGTCTCCGGCGCCTTTTTCGCCGGGCGCGCTGTTTAGAGCTGCAGCCGCTGTCGCAGGCCCGTCGCTCGGACTGCCTGCCGGGTGATAGCCGCGCGGATCTCCGCTTCTGACCCCACCACGCGAACCCGCGTCTTGGCGCGGGTGACCGCGGTATAGAAGAGCTCCCTCGTCAACAGCCGGGAGTCTTCCGGCGGCAGCAGCACGGTTACCTCGTCGGCCTGGCTGCCCTGGGACTTGTGGATCGTCATGGCGTGCATGGTCTCCACCTCGGTGAGCCGGCCGGTCGCGAACGTCCCTGACCCGCCCACGGTCCCACCCACGATGGCGCGCAGCCCGTCCGGGGTGGCGATGGTGACGCCGGTATCGCCGTTGTAGAGCTTGAGTCCGTAATCGTTGGCCGTCACCAGGATTGGTCGCCCGACGTACCACGACGCCCACATGGGTTCCCCGGTCGCCTCGGCCAGCCACCGCTGCACTTGACGGTTCCACCGCGCCACACCGAACGGACCGTGCCGGTGCGCGCACAGCAGCCGGTGCTCATCGAGGATGGCCAGCGCCGCGCGCGCATCCCCGAGCATCGCCGCCTGCCGCAGCGCCAGGGCATGCGGCACAAGCACTTCCCGCAACCGCTCGGCAGGGTCCGACCGCACCCACTCGACGTGCTCGCCGCCCGCCGCCAACACCGCCAACGCGGCCGAGGCGTCCCCGGCGCGGATTGCTGATGCCAACGTGCCGATCGACTCACCGAACCGATGCGAGGTTTGCAGGGCTGCCACCCCGCGCGAGCCCAGCCCGTCGACCAGATCGGCCAACACGGCGCCGGCTTCCACCGAGGCCAGCTGATCGGGGTCACCGACCAGCAGTAGCCGGGTTTGCGGACGGACCGCCTCCAACAGCCGCGCCATCATGGTCAGCGACACCATCGAGGTCTCGTCGACGACGATCACATCGTGCGGCAACCGATTCCCCCGGTGATGGCGGAACCGCGACGACGTGTCCGGGCGCGGCCCCAGCAGCCGGTGCAAGGTGGTGGCCTGCAAGCCCGAGATCCGCTCACGGTCCACGGCATCGAGCCGGTTCACCTCGAGCTGCACGGCCTCCTGCAGCCGCGCGGCGGCCTTACCGGTCGGCGCGGCCAGCGCGATCCGCAGCGACGGGCGAGCGGACAGCGCGGCCTGCTCGGCCAGCAGCGCCAGCAGTCGGGCCACCGTGGTGGTCTTGCCGGTGCCCGGGCCACCGGTCAGCACGGTCAGCCCCTGAGACAACGCCACTTTCGCCGCGGCCCGCTGCTCCTCGAAACCCGGCGGGAACAGTCGCGCGACATCCGGCGCGGAGTCACCCGGCCGCGCGCTCACCAAGGCCAGCACGTCGTCACACACCTGCTGTTCCTCCAGCCAGTACCGGTCGAGGTACAGCAGATCCCCGAACAACCGCAGCACCGGGGGAGTGCCCAGCAGCGGACTGGCCGCCACCGCCGCCAACCACTCGTCGACCGGTGGCCACGGCAACTCCGGCAAGTGCGTCTGCTCGGCCACCGAACGCAGGTCCACGCACACCGAGCCGCCACGCAGGGCCCGCACCGCCAGAGCCAGGGCAAGTTCGACGGACGGATCGGCCTCGGCCTCGGCCTCGGCCTCGGCGTAGGCGAGCGCGCTCAAGCGTTGGGCCACATGCACATCGGCGGGTTCGAGGATCTCGGCGAACGCATCCAGCATCACGTGGCTCCCTGATCCAGCAGCTCGGACATCGCGATCACCAGCGGTGCAGGCGGCTCCCAGCTGAACACCCCGGCCGGGTGTCCGTCGACGACGGGTGTCTGCGCCCCGCACATCCCGCGGACGAACAGGTACATCACCCCGCCAAGATGGGTGGCCGGATCGTAAGCCGCCAGCCGCCAACTCAGGAACCGGTGCAGCACAACGCTGTACAACAACGCCTGCAGCGGATAGTCGGAGTGCAACATCGCCTCGACCATCCGGTCCCGCCCGTAATCGGCCGCGGTCAGCGGCTCGTCGCCGGTGCCCAGCCAGTTGGTCTTGTAGTCGACGACGACGAAACGCTGCCCGATCCGCAGCACGACATCGACCGAACCGGACAGATAGCCGCGCAGCGGTTGACGGCTCAGCAGCCCCGTCGACAACCGCTCGACGTACACGGCCATCGGATCGTCGGCAGGCAGGTGCTCATCGAGCAGCGCCCCGACATCGGCCAGCCGGGCGAACTCGCCACCGCGCAGATCGCCTCCGGCCATGGGGAATTCGAAGTCCAGTTCGCACAGCCGGTCTCGCATCCCGACCTGGCGCAGCGTCACGCCGGGAGCCAACGGCCCCAACGGGGTGTCGTGCATGGGCACCAGCGCCGCGGCCAGCTCGTCGGCGGACACCTCGACCGGCCAGCGGGCCGCATGCCGGCACACCTCGACCTCCAGCTCCGCGGTGAGATCCGCGGCCTGCGGATTCGCGGTCTCCAGCACCGCGTGCACGAGCGAGCCGAACGCCGCCCCGGTGGGCAGCGATGCCATCGGGGACGGCACGTCGGCACCCTGGGCCGGGGCGATGACGGCGATGTCGGTCGACTCGTCGTCGAGCTCGACCACCTCGGGCTCACTGGACACCCCGGAGCTTCCGTCGTCCTCCGCCGCACGGAGCAGCCCCGAGTACGACGTGCGCCGCCACGCGGTGTCGATGGAACGGTGAAAATGCCGTGCCGCCAGATCATCTGGTATCGCCCGCGGGGGGACCGGCGTGGCCGCCCCGATCACCGACTCCTCCAGCACCGGACCGCCCGCGGCTTCCCAGGCCCGCAACCGGGCCAGCGCATCCTCGTCGGAGACCTTCGGCGGGACGCACCGGTCGGGCACGGCGGCCTGCCCGGGGACGCGGCCGCGCAGCAGACGCGACAGGCCGCCGTTCGGCTCGTCGTTCGACGGTGCCCACCACGCCACCACCTGCGATTGGGCCCGCGTCATCGCCACATAGGTCAGCCGGCTGTCATCGGCGGCGGCCTCGGCCCGGCCGGCCCGCGTCACCGCCGGGTCCGGACCTCCGACCTGCAGACAGCGCAGCCCTTCATCGTGAAACAACACCAGATCCGGTTCCGGCACATACCGATTGAACGCGAACGGCAGATAGACGATCGGAAACTGCAGACCCTTGCTCACCCACACCGTCATGATCTGCACCGCTGCGGCGTCGCTGTCCAGGCGGCGGTTGCGCTCCGACGTGCCGCCACCTTCGGAGCGTTGCGTGCGCAGCCAGTCCCGCAGCGCCGCCAGTCCGAAACCCTCGCGGTGCGCGGTGTCGCCGAGCAGTTGCGTCACGTGGGCCATGTCGGTCATCAACCGCTCACCGCCCTGCCAGGACAACACCCGCTTGCCCATCCCGGCCAGTTGCGCGGCCTCGAAGATCGCTGCCACGCCCCGCTCCCGGGCATGCCCGGCCCAGGTGCGCAGCGTGTCGGCGACCCGGTCGGTCAACGCATCCCCGCCCGCGGCAAGGGTTTCCGCGGTCTCGCCTAAGAACATGGTCGCCGCGGCGGCCCGCACCAACCCAGGTCGGTGCGGCTGGTCGAACGCCTCCAGCAGATACAGCCAGTCCTCGGCCGCCTCGGAATTGAACACATCAGAATCGCCGGTGTAGACCGCGGGAATGCCTGCCTCGAGCAGCGCGGTGTGACAGGCCCTCGCATCCTTGTGGGTCTCGACGATGACCGCGATGTCGCGGGCCTGCAGCGCGTCACCGTCGAACGTGGCGCCGCTGTTCAACAACGCACCGATGTCGGCGGCCAGATCCTTGCCGATGTGATCCCGCAGATCGGCGATCGGAATCACCCTGGTGCCGCTGCGGTTTCGCGTCACCACGCGCAGCCGGAACGGCTCGTTGCGGGGTGCCCCGGCCAAGCGGTGGCCCTGGTGGTTGGCCTGCACGTCGTGCACCACGATGTCGGGGCCGCCCAGTTCGGCACCACGCAGTACCGCCTGCAAGCGGTCCACCAGCACGCTGTCGCTGCGCCAGTTGGTACCCAGGGTCTGCTTGTCGCCTGCGGTGGCCGCGGCACGCAGGTAGGTGTCGATGTCGCCACCGCGGAACGCGTAGATCGCCTGCTTGGGGTCGCCGATCAGGATCAGCGTGGAGCGCCCGGAGAAGGCCCGCTCGATCACCTGCCACTGCACCGGGTCGGTGTCCTGGAACTCGTCGACCATCACTATCGGCCACCGCTGCGCCATGCGTACGCGGGCCGTCGAGCCTTCGGCCTCCAAGGCTGCGGCCAGCCGGGTCAGCAGATCGTCGTAGCCCAGCACACCCCGGCGGCGCTTGCGAATCTCCAACTCCGCCAGAACCGCCCGCGCAAAACCCAGCCGTATCGCTGCCGGTGACTCCGGCTCGGGATCCACCGGCCGCAGCTCGGTCCCTGGGTTGGCCACCACGACATGGGCCAGCTTGAGCGCCTCGGCATAGCCCAGCTCCGGGACATCCCGCTGCGCACCGAAGTGAGCGAGATACAGATCGTCCACGATCTCGCACACCAGCTCGTCAAGGCTCTCGACCAGCGTGACACCGGAATCGCTGTCCCCGGCCACACCGAGCGATTTCAGGACGATCTGGCAGAACTGGTGCGTGGTCGCGATGGTCGCCGCATCGAAACCGGCCAGCGCATCCCTCAGTCGCTGACCGCGGGCCTGCCGGTCCTCGGAGACCAGATACTGCAGCAGATCATTGTCGGCTCGTGACGGATCCTCCAACGCCACCAGGGCGGAGACGATCTGGGCGCGCACCCGCTCACGCAACTCCTGGCTGGCGGCCCGGCCGAACGTGATGAGCAGCATCTGATCGAGCGTGGCCGCACCCTCGGCCACCAGCCTGGTCACCAGGCCGGCCAGCGCGAACGTCTTGCCCGTGCCCGCGCTGGCCTCCAGCACCGTGGTGCTGTTGACGTGCGGCAAGGGGCCGACCAGATCGAAGACCTTCACGACACGGACCTCTCGGCCTGGAGCATGGGTAGCCACAACCGTTCCGCATACGCGCCGAGCCCGGCCAGCCGACTCAACGGCACGCCGCGGCCCCACGCCCGCACATGTGCCGGCGCCTCGTTCTCGCCCGGGAATCTGCCGCTGCGCCAACGGTAGTCGGCTTCGCGTTCGGGATCGTCACCGGCATGGCGCGCTGCCGCCCAGGCATAGGACGTCTTGATGGGCAGCGGCAACGGCTCCCGGCGGCCCGCGTCGTAGATCGCCACCAGATCGGCCAGCAGGGCGACCGCATCTTGCGGGCGGTCCAACCCCGCGACCCGCGGGGTGTCACCACGCCGGGGACGCCCGATGCACATCGCCGCCCAGTCCCGCTCCGGATACCCGGCGGTCAGCGCCAACAACGGAATCCACGATTGCAACAGATGCTTGCCGTCGAGCTTCGAGTACGTCACCGATACCAGCCGGTCGCCGAACACCGGGGAGACCGTGCCGGTGAGCCGCCGCCCGTCGCCCAGCTCGATGTCGACGTCATACGCCTGCGGGTCGGTGCTCCGGTGGCGCAGCGCCTCGGTGGCCAGCAGCGCGCACCGATCGCGCAGGGCAGTCGCCCGACGCCAGCCCAACTGGCCCGGCGGCAGGGTGCCGCGACGCCACTCGGCCTGCTGTGCGTCGCCAGGGGTCATGCCGCGCAGGATGTCGCTGAGCATGCGATCACCGACGGTCCACTCTTCCAGCGCGTCGATGTCGACGGGCATCGCGTCCGAGACGCCCTCGACATCCCAGGGCAGCGTGTACTCCAGCGCCCGGAAGAAGCCTTTCACCGGATCTTTGAAGAATGCGGCGAGATCCTCCAGCGCGACGTCGCCGGTGGCCGGTGCCGGCAGCGGATGATCGAAGAACGCCGGCCGTTCGGCCCGCTGCCCTGCACTGGCCTTCGCGGCCGTGAGTGCGGTGGGATCGAACGTGAACGGGCCTTCGGGCAACAGTGCGCCCGGGGTGACGTTGCGAATATCGAAGGGCTGCAACGGGTGTGTGGTGAGCACGTCCACGGGGTGCTCGGCGGTGATCTTGAGCGTGTCCAGAAGCTCGGCCAACGGCACCGCCGGCGGTCGGGCCTGGCCGGAGTACTCGTTGGCGCCGGTATAGGTGACGACGAGGGTCTGGGTGGCCGCGCCGATCGCATCGAGCAACAACTGGCGGTCCTCCGAGCGGATGTCGCGCTCGCCGGTGCGCGGGTCGCGGGCCAGCACGTCGTCGCCGTCCACCGCACCCAGCCGGGGGAACACCCCGTCGTCCAATCCGACCAGGCACACCACCCGGTGCGGAACCGACCGCATCGGCACCATGGTGCACACCGTCAGGGTTCCGGTGCGGAAGTTGGCCCGAGTCGGTCTCCCGGCCAGGTGCCGATCCAGCAGCGCACGAATATCACTGAGCCGCATGGGTGTTGCCGCCGCACCCGCGGCCTCGGTGATCTCGGCGAACTCGCGCTGCACCTGGGCGGCGGGCCACTCCTCATCGGAACTGGCCAGCGCCTCGATCCCGGCGGCCAGGGCCGACAACCACTCGCCGAGTGGGCGGACGCCGCTGAGCTGATCCACGGCCTGCCGGAGCTTCTCGACGAAATCGGCGAAGCGGCCCGCCAACTCGACCCGGTTGCTGCTCACATCGTCGAGCGGAAGTGTGGTGCCGAGCCAAGCGTGCGAGTCGTCGGACATCGCCACCCCGGCCAGTATCCGGTCGATGCCGAAACGCCAGCTGTTGTGCAGGAATTCGATGCCGTAGGGCCTGCGGTGCTCCTGGTCGAAACCCCACCGGATGTTGGCCTCGCGCACCCAGGCGGTGATCGCCTCCAGATCGTCGTCGGTGAACCCGAACCGGGCCCGCACGGGTGCCGACTCGGCAAGATTGAGCACCTCGCTCGCGGTGGCCCGGCCACCGGCCAAGGTCAGCACCGACGCCGCCACTGACAGCAGCGGATTCGTCTGTACCAGAGCACGATCGGCCAGCCGCACCCGCAGCTTGTGCGCCGGGTGCGCGCCGATGGTGATGTGAGCGCCCGGCGTGCGCGGCGCCGCATCGCCCAACCCGAACCCCGCCGTGATCAGCGGCGTGTAGGTCTCGATATCGGGGCACATCACCAGGATGTCGCGTGGTTCCAAACTCGGATCGTCGGCGAGCAGACCCAGCAACACCTCGCGCAGCACCTCGATCTGCCGCGCCGGCCCGTGGCAGCTGTGCACCTGCACCGAGCGGTCCTCACGCCGCGGCACCCGCCCCGCCGGGCGCACCGCGTTGGCGGCGATGTCGGACTGGAGCCAACCCAGCACGGTGTCGGGATAACCTGTGCTGCTGAGGTATTCGTCGGTGTCCGGAACCGGAAGGGCCCGCTGAAGTTCCCGCAGATCCCGGCCCAACGTGGCCAGCAAGGGGTGGCCGACCTCGCGGTGGCTGCTGTCCTCGCGGCGGGGGAGGGGGCCGGTGTGCGCGGCCAGGGAGCGCCACAGATCGTCACTGGGGTGCGGCAGCCACAGATGTAGATCGTGATGGGTGGCCAGGGCCCTGAGCAGTTCGAGCTCGGTGACCGGCAGGCGGGTGTGCCCGAACAACGACAGCCGCTCCGGCAGGTCGCTCGGTGATTTGGTCAGCCGGGCAAGGGTTTTCGCGTGCCGGATGTGCGGCGGCTCGGCATCGATCCGCTCGGTCAGCGCCTGCCACAGCGGGGCCTGCCAGGACAGATCCTCGGGCAGGCCGTCCCAATCGACCAGCAGCTGCGGACGCTGCCGCGCATAGGAGGCGAACAGTCCGGCCAACCGCCTGGCCACCGCATAGCGCCTGCCCTGACGCAGCTCATACTCGTCACCGGTTTCGAAGTGCCCGAGGTGGGTGGCCACCGGCGCACACCACGGCTGGTCCAGGTTGTCGTCGATCACCGCCAGCAGCGGCCACGCCATGGCGTCGGCCGACCACGGATCCTGCTCGGCCGTCCCGGTCAGCTCGGCGATCAGCGATCGCGGGTTACGGAACTCGACCGCCGCGCACACCCCGAGCCGGTTCGCCAGCCGCTGACTCAGCCAACGCTCCACGCCCTTGGCGGGCACCAGTACCAGCTCCTGGGCGAACGGATCGGACGGCGGCTGCGACAGCAGACCGGCCAGCCCGTCGGCGAGCAGATCGGTGCGCTCGGCCCGGTGCAAGTGCAGTGCCATCGAGAGACAACGATAGAGACAGGGTCAGACGGTCGCGGGGTTTGGCGCCGACAGCGTGGCGGGCCGGGTGGCCAGAGCCACGAGCAGAGTGACCGCACCGGCGATGACGAACGCCACCCGCACGTTGAACAGGTCGGCCGCTCCGCCCAGTAGTGCAGCGGCAAACGGTCGCGACCCGAGGAAGCCGACGAGCCACAACGCCATGATGCGGCCCCGCAATTGCTCCGGTGCCCGCTCCTGCACGACGGTGCTCAGACCCGTCATCGCCCAACCGAAGCCCAGCCCCGCAACCGCGAAACCCGCCAGCGCCAAGGCCGTCACGGTGCCCAGCGCCAACAGCCCGCAGCCGGCCACCAACAACCACAGCCCGATACTCGAGACCATGGCGGACGCCAGCCGGCCACGCATCGTCGCCAGCGCCACCATGCCGACCGCCGCCCCGATCCCGAACGCCGCGGACAGCGCACCCACCAGGTGGGCGCCGCCACCGAGATCCTCGGCCATCGACGGGGTGAGGGTGATCGACGGGTCGGAGGCGAACCCGACCGTCGTCACGGCGAGCAGGGCCAGCAGCAGCGGGCGGTCCCGCCAGACGTAGGTCAGCGCCGCCCGCACCCGGTAGTCGCCGTCGGGGCTGCGCTCGGGCCGGGTCGGGAACGTGACCAGGAGCAGGAAGACCGCGAAGACCATGTGCAGGCCCGCGCTGATGGCGAAGCCCGGCGCCGCACCGAGGTGAGCCGCCAGATAGGCGCCGATGGCCGGGCCGAGGATGCGGCCGATGGTCATCGGAATGCTGTTGAGCGCCATGGCCGTTGCCAGCTCGCCGTCGCGGATCAGGCTGGGCACGACCGACTGCATGGCCGGGCCGCCGATGACGAACCCGAAACCCACGAGGGTGGAGCCGACGAGTACCGGCACCGCCGCGGCGGTGCCCTGCAGGTCGGGGGACAGGGTCAGCCAGAGTGCGGTCGAGCCGGAGCCGATGATGCACAGCACCCGGCCCCACAGGATCTGGCGGGCCGGGTTGCCGACGTCGGCCCACTTGCCGCTGGTCGGGCTCAGGATGAGTTGGGGCAGGAACTGCGCGACGCCGACCATCCCCACCATCACGGCCGAGCCGGTGGCGTCGAAGATGACGATGGCCGCCACGATGCCGTGCGTCCACACCGCGACGACGGAGAACATCTTGCCCCAGAACAGCGCGCCGAAGACCGGGTCGAACATGAGCTTCAGGGCGCCGCGCGGTTGCGGGCGGGCCGTCGTCTGGGTGTTCACGAACAGACGCCCCGCTCGAAATCGGTGACCAGCTGCTCCAACAGGTCGACGAGTGTGTCGACGTCGGACTCGCGCCAGTGTGCGACGGTCTCGGCGACCATCTCGCGGCGCCGATCGGTGACATCGGCCAGCGCCTGGCGCCCCGTGTCGGTGAGGGCGAGCACGCACCGGCGCTGATCCCCGGCGTCCTGAGTTTTGGTCAGCAGCCCCGCGGTGACGACATTGGCGACGGTGCGGCTGGCCGTGGAGTGCTCGACGGCCATGTACTCGGCCACCTCGCCGATCGACGCGCCCTGTCCGGCCTTCTCCCGCTGCTCAACGGCCCGCAACACCCGCAGCGTCGACAGGGTCGGGACGCTGCCCGAGGTGTCGATCAGCCGCCGCCGCCAGCCCGGGCGTTGCCGGACGGTGTGGATGCGCACCAGGAGCTCGTCGAGTTGGTTGTAGCGAGGCACTATATATGCATAGCGCATACATGTTTTTCGGTCGAACGCGGGTGGCCGAACCCACGCCAGTAACGCAGTGGCGGAAACACCGCGAATATTTCGCCACAGCGTTACTGGCGAGGGATGTCTGTGGCAGTTGGCACACTCCGCGTATGGGGGAACCGTTCATCGGCAGCGAGGCGATAGCAGCTGGCACACTGACGCGTCACGAACTGCGTAGCCGATTCACCGCGGTGCACCGCGATGTCTACGTCGCACGAGGCACCAAGCCCACTGCGGTGTTGCGGGCCAAGGCTTGTTGGCTGCGGTCGCGTCGGCGCGGGGTGCTGGCGGGGTACTCGGCCGCCGCATTGCACGGCGCCCGCTGGATCGACCCAAGGCTGCCCGCCTACATCATCGACTGTAATCATCGTCCCGCCCGCGGGATCATCGCGTGGGGCGACGCCATCGATGAGGACGAAATCTGTCAGATCGGCGACATGCGACTGACCAATCCGGCCCGCACCGCGGTGGATTTGGCGTGCAAGTTCCCCGAAGACACCGCAGTGGCGGCCATCGACGCCCTGGCGAGGGCGGCCCGGCTGAAGGTTTCTGACATCGAGGCGGCGGCCGAACGCCACTCGGGCCGCAAAGGCATCAAGCAGGCCCGCGCCACGATCGCGTTGGTGGATCCGGGCGCGGAGTCGCCGCAGGAAACCTGGTTGCGGCTCTTGGTCATTCGCGCCGGCTATCCGCGTCCCGAAACGCAGTATCCCGTCTGCAACGAATACGGTGCGGTGATCGGCGAGGTCGATCTCGCCTGGCCGGATCTGAAGATCGCGCTCGAATACGAAGGGCGGCACCACACCGATCCCGACATACTCCGCAAGGACATCGCGCGGGTTGACCAGATGATCGAAAACCGCTGGATCGTCGTGCGAGTTACCTGCCGTGACGGCGAGGCCAACGTGCTCGGCCGCATCGCCAAGGCGTGGGCATCACGCCAGTAACGCGGTGGTGGAAAAACCGCGAATATTCCGCCACAGCGTTACTGGCGAAGGCGCAGGGCGGTTGGTGGCCGCCAAGAGAACTAGCCCGCGAATTCCTTTGCCAGCCCGTCGATTCCGGCACGAATCGCAGTCAACGCCTCAGCCCGGGCCTTGAGCTTGCTGGCCACATGCGCACCGGTGTTCAACGTCGCGGCGGCCTCGGCGGCCACCTGCTGCGCACGCCCGAGCACCGCGTCGGGCTCGACGACCTCATCCAGCCAGCCGCCCGCAATGGCCGCGTCACCGGTGAACGTCGCCGCCATGGCGATCCCGCGCTGAAAAGCGGCCCGGGTCAAGCGCATTCGCATGATCTCGATGGCGGCGTTGGGCAGGGTCATGCCGATCTTCACCTCGTTGGCCTGGCACCGTGATGTCACCGAGCCGACCCGATGGTCTCCGGACAGCAGCAGGAACGAGCCCATCGCGATGGCGTGCCCGGTCGCGGCCATGATCACCGGCACCGGGAAAGTCAGGCACCGCACCGACAGTTCGAAACCGCCGGCGAGCATGGCCAGGGTTGCGGCCACATCGCCGGCCGAGAACACGCTGAGGTCGAACCCGCCGCTGAACACCTTCGAATTGCCCGCCAGCACCAAGGCTTTCACCTCGCCGGCAGCTGCGCCTGCGGCCGCCTGGTCCAGCGCCGCGCCGATCTCGGCCTGCATCGCAGGCGACAGTGCGTTGACTTTGCCGTCGTCCATCGTGATCGTGGCCACGGCATCGTTGAGCTCGTAGCTCACCAGGCTGCTCATCGCACGATGGTAGCGAGTGGCGTCAGGCCCGATGACGCCTGCCGGAGGTTGCCGCCGGCTTGATCAGATCGGTCTCGGGATCGTCATCGTCGTAATCGTCGTCGTCATCGTCATGACTGGCCTCGTAGCGGTCGCGCCAGCGGGCCCGCACCTCAGCGCCCAGGGCGTTGATGCGGTTGATCTCCGTGCGCAGCGTCTGCTCGTCGGTCTCCTTGGCCGCGTACTGGAAATAGGTCAGCACCCCGCGCAACAACTCCAGCTTCTGCTTCTCCCGGCGGGCCTGGTCATGGGTGGTCAGCAGCTCCATCCGGTCCACCGGCGGCAGCGTCGCCCAATCCAGCACCGCGGTGTTGCGCAACTTGCGGCCACTGGGTTTGCCGGGCGTGCCCGGCTCGTCGTAATAGGTGATCGCTCCGTCGAATCGCGACGCGATGGCCTCGCCGAGCTGCTTGCGGTCCAGCGCCGAATCCCACACGATGCGCCACTCCTGTGACGGCGCCAGATACGGAATCTCGGCGGGCAGGTTCAACGGCACGATGTCGACGAAGTTGTCGTCATAGGAGCTTTCGTACTTGCCGACCGTCGGCGGGTTCGCGAACTCGAACCGCAACCCGTACGCCGGCCGCTGCCCGTAGTTGCGGACCACCAGTTCGATCAGGTGCCAATCGGCGCTGCTGGGTTCCATGAACATCGACACATTGGGCTGGGTGAGCTCGGCCTGGCGTTCCTTGGCCTTCAGATACTGCCGCCACGCATAGATGAGCGCGATGACGACGACGACGATCGCCACCCATGCCGCGAGCGCAGTCCATGCACCCGGGTCGAAACTAGCCAACTCACGCCCCCGCTCCGTGACTGAATCGATGATCCCCACCAGGTGGGTATATCACGGACTTTCGACGGGGGCAGCAGTCCGGCTCAGCAAACTTCAGGCAAAACCTGCCATCTCACGACGCGACGGCGGTGAGGATGTCACGCTGCGCGGTGACGTTGACGGGCGTGTGCACCAGCCGCTCGCCTCGGGCCAGCCACTCGGTATCGGCCCATTCGATACGCGCGGGCAACCGCCGCCAATAGTGCGGATGCGAACGCAGATACAGCTCCACGCTGGAATGCACCTGGGCGCCCAGCGGCAGCCGGCACCGACCGATGGCGGGCGCCGTCCCGGACAGCGCGTCGAGATCGGTGGGGCAGGTGCTCTTGTCCACAACGTCGAGCCCTGCGGCAATGGCACCGTCCAGCATCCAGTCGAATGCGATATCGGCCAGTGGCCAGCACGCGCCGGTGCCGCCGGCGACATCGCGGCGGGTACCCCGGAACCAGACCTCGTCGAGGTGCTCGCAGTACCGCATCGTCCGGCGCCCGCCGTCCACCGCCACCGCATGGCGGCCCGATTCCACGGTCGGCAGCGGACCCATCCGCTGCTTGGTGCCCGGAGTGGCCGTCGCATTCCAGAGTCCGACGAACCGCACGGGTACGGCCGGGTCGCGATCGCCGACCAGTTGCGCCGCCAGCACCCGGATCTGCCGCCAATCCTGTGGAGTCCGGGGCGTGCGGGGCAGCACATAGGTGGCCAGCGCGTAGTCGAGTACGACGTCGGAGTGGGCCGGCAACAAGCCGACCGTGCCGAGCAGGGTGGCCAGCTCACCGGCGCGGTGTCCGCCCTCGCCGCCACCGAACACGAAGATGCGGTCCCCGGGATCCCAGGCCTCGCCGAGGAATCGATAGGCCTCGACGATGGCCGCCCGGGCCTCGCTCGCCGAGTCGCCGCGGCGGCCCGGCGCGATTCGCCGGCCATGTCGGATAGCGGCGCCGCTGTGATACCAGGTCAACTGATCGGTGCCGTCCAGCAACCGAAACAGCATCTCGGTATTCGATGCGTCACGGAATCCGGGATGTTCTTCTGTGTGGTCGAAGCACAGCACGATGTTCTTCACGGTGACCCCCGGCGGGACTGTCAACTACTGCCAACTGATGCTGACCATTACTTTGCCGGGTCGGGATGCTGATGTCCTGAGTATTGCACTACTCGAATCGCGCAAAAGGGCCCGTAGTTCCTATTGCAACGGTTTGGCCAACGAAATCCGTGGCAGATGGCTCATCCTGAAGCGGAATTGCTCTGCTTCGGCGGCGTCAATTCAGCGGATTCCGCATTTGTGCTGACTGAAACGATTCACCAACCGCCCATCAGCATGTGCCACTGCTCGAGGTTCGACGCCCGATACACGTAGTTGCTGCGCCTGACCTCATCGAGCGGCGCGCTCGGTTCCTCCGAGTACCAGTGCCCGGGGAAGACGGTCGGATCTCCGGGCAGCTGGGCCAGCGCCTGCAGGCTGCGGAACATGTCATCGACGTTGCCGCCGGGAAAGTCGGTGCGCCCGCAACCGTCGAGGAACAACGTGTCCCCGGCGACCAGCCGCCCGTCCAGCAGAAAGCACTGGCTCCCCGGCGTATGGCCGGGAGTGTGCAGCAGCTCGATGTCCACCGCACCGACCGAGACCTTGTCGCCGTGCACGTGCTCGGTCAGCTCGCTCTCCGCGATGCCGGTAACCTGGGAGACCCAGTTGGCCTCGTGGGTGTTGACGTGGACCGGCACGCTCTGGCGTTCCAGCAGCTCGGCGAGGCCCTTGAGGGAGAAGCCCGCCATGGTGCCGCCGACGTGGTCGGGATGGTGATGGGTGACCAGCACGCCCGACAGGTGCATGCCGTCGTTCTCGAGTGCGTCGACGAGATCGTTGGCCGCGTACGCCGGGTCGACCACCACGGCGTCGCCCGTCTCGCGGTCGCCGATCAGATAGGAGAAGTTGCGCATCTGCTGGGCGATCACATCGCCGGCCGCGTAGTCGCGACCGGACAACAACTGCCGGAAGTACAAGCGGTCTTGGGCCTTGGGCTCGGACATACGTCCAGACTATTGCGGCCCCGCGGCGTCGTCTGCGCGCATCCCCGCAGGTCCAAAAACCGCACGTCATGACGTGTTTGACCACACACCGGTAAAACTCGCATCAAAAATGCCGAATTACTACCGTCATCGGTATGCACCTCACCCGATTCACCGACCTGGGACTGCGCACGCTGATGCTGCTGTCCACCGGTGAATCCGAGGACCGGCGCATCACGACCCGCACCATCGCCTCGGGGGCCAACGCGTCCGAGCATCACGTCGCCAAGGCGGTGTCCAAGCTGTCCGAGCTCGGCATGGTGAACGCCCGCCGGGGCCGGGTCGGGGGACTGGTGCTCACCGAGGCGGGGCGCAACGCCTCGATCGGCTGGCTGGTGCGCGAACTCGAAGGCGACCGCGAGGTCATCGAATGCGGCGGGGACTCGCCGTGTCCCCTCATCGCGGCGTGCCGGCTGCGGCGTGTGCTGGCCGACGCGAAGGAGGCGTTCTATCGCGAACTCGACCGCTACACCGTCACAGACCTGACGGCAGACAACCGCCTGCCGATTGTTTTACAACTCACAACCGAAGGGAATCTCCGATGACCGTCACCAGCCCCGAGCCGTCAGCGGTACGCGACGAACTCGAGCCGCGCCACGCCGAAATCGTCTCGGCGACACTGCCTCTCATCGGCGCGCACATCGACGAGATCACCTCGGAGTTCTACCGGCGGCTGTTTGCCAACCACCCCGAGTTGCTGCGCAACCTGTTCAACCGCGGCAACCAGGCCCAGGGCGCCCAGCAGCGCGCGCTCGCCGCCTCGATCGCCACGTTCGCCACCCATCTGGTGAACCCCGACCTGCCGCACCCGTCGGCCCTGCTGGCCCGGATCGGCCACAAGCACGCCTCGCTGGGCATCACCGCCGAGCAGTACCCGATCGTGCACGACAACCTCTTCGCCGCGATCGTCGACGTGCTGGGCGCCGAGACGGTGACCGCCGAGGTGGCCGAGGCATGGGACCGGGTCTACTGGATCATGGCCGACACGCTGATCGCCCTGGAGCGGGATCTGTATGCGGCTGCCGGTGTCGAGCCCGGCGACGTTTTCCGGCGACTGCGCGTCATCTCCCGCGTCGACGACCCGTCCGGTACGGTCCTGGTCACCGTCCGCGCCGCCGAGCCCGTGAATTTCGCTGCCGGACAATATGTCTCGGTCGGTGTGACGCTGCCCGACGGCGCCCGCCAGCTACGCCAGTACAGCCTCGTCGGCGCACCCGGATCCACCGACCTGACGTTTGCGGTCAAACCCGTCGACGCCGTCACCGGCCAGCCAGCGGGTGAGGTGTCGTCCTGGATCCGGGCCAACCTCTGCGTCGGCGATCTGCTCGACGTGACGCTTCCGTTCGGCGATCTGTACAACGGAGGCCGGCCCGACGGCCCCCTGGTGCTGGTGTCGGCTGGGATCGGCATCACCCCGATGGTCGGCATCCTGGAATTCCTGGCCGCCGAGGCGCCCGACGCCCACGTACGCGTCCTGCATGCCGACCGCAGCGACAGCGGCCACCCGCTCCGGGAACGCCAGCACGAACTGATCGAGGCGCTGCCCAACGCGAGCCTCGACCTCTGGTACGAGGACGGCGTCACCGCCGGCGCCGCCGGCGTCCACGCCGGCCTGCTCAAGCTCGACGGCATCGAGCTGCCCGCCGACGCGTCGTACTACCTGTGCGGCGGCGCCGGATTCGTCGAGGCGGTCCGCACCCAACTGAGCGCGCACGGCGTCGCCGGCGAGCGGGTGCACTGCGAGCTGTTCGCACCCAACGATTGGCTCCTGGACTAGCCGACCAGGCGAAACAGTGCCCCGGCGGCCGCATTGACCAGCGGTTTGGTGCGGCTGCCGGGGAAGCTGTACCCTCTTTAAGGCTGCGCGGCTACGGACGCGCACAAGCCCCCTTAGCTCAGTCGGCAGAGCGTTTCCATGGTAAGGAAAAGGTCAACGGTTCGATTCCGTTAGGGGGCTCGGTGGACGAGCAGGCCGTGCGCCGACTCGCATCATCGGGGCGGTGTAGCTCAGCTGGTTAGAGCGCACGACTCATAATCGTGAGGTCGGGGGATCGAGTCCCCCCACCGCTACAGGAACATCAAAAGCAGAGCGTGATTTTGAGCAGGGAGAACTGACGTGGCGTCGAGTACCGACGTACGGCCGAAGATCACTTTGGCGTGCGAGGTGTGCAAGCACCGCAACTACATCACCAAGAAGAACCGCCGCAACGATCCCGACCGGCTCGAGATCAAGAAGTTCTGCCCGAACTGTGGCACTCACCAGCCGCACAAAGAGTCGCGGTAGCCATTCGCTGTGGGGCTTTCGACGAACATCGTCGGGATGCACTACCGGCATCCTGAGCACTACGAGGTCGGACGCGAGAAGATCCGCGAACATGCGATCGCGGTCAAGAACGACGACGCGTTCTACCACGATGAGGCAGCCGCAGCTGAGCTGGGTCACGACTCACTGCCAGCGCCGCTGACCTTTATCAGCATTTTCGGTTACCAGGCGCAGTGGGCCTTCTTCGAGTGGGCGAACATCGGCATCCAGGACGCGCAGATCGTCCAGGTCGACCAGGAACTCAAGTTCCTCAAGCCGATCAAGGCCGGCGACAAGCTTTACTGCGACGTCTACGTGCATTCTGTTCGTAAGGCACACGGAACCGACATCATCGTGACCAAGAACATCATCACCGACGACAAGGGTGATGTGGTCCAGGAGAGCTACACGACCCTGGCCGGGCGTGCGGGCGACGGAGAAGAGGGTTTTAACTGATGGCGCTGCGCGAATTCAGTTCGGTCAAGGTCGGTGACACGCTCCCCGAGCGTGTGATTCCGCTGACCCGCGGAGATCTGGTCAACTACGCCGGCGTGTCCGGCGACCTCAACCCGATCCACTGGGATGACGAGATCGCCAAGCAGGTCGGTCTCGACACCGCAATCGCCCACGGCATGCTGACCATGGGCCTCGGCGGCGGCTACGTCACCGGCTGGGTCGGCGACCCGGCAGCTGTCACCGAATACAACGTCCGCTTCACCGCGGTGGTGCCGGTCCCCAACGACGGTGTTGGCGCCGAAATCGTCTTCAACGGACGCGTCAAGTCCGTCGACCCCGAGCAGAAACTGGTCACCGTCGCCATCTCGGCGACCGCGGGCGGAAAGAAGATCTTCGGGCGCGCCACTGCGACCGCAAAACTCGCGTAAGGAGATCTGGGCCATGGCACTCAAGGCTGACATCCGCGGAATGGTCTGGAAGTATCCGCATCCCTTCCTGATCGGCCGCGAGCAGATCCGCCAGTACGCCAAGGCCGTCAAGGCCATGGATCCGGCGAGCCACGACGAGGCTGCCGCCGCGGAACTCGGTCATGACACCCTGGTCGCGCCGCTCACCTTCGCCTCCACGCTGGCGCTGCTCGTCCAAGAGCACTTCTTCCAGAACGTCGACGTCGGCATGGAAACCAAGCAGATCGTCCAGGTCGACCAGAAGTTCCTCTACCGCAAGCCGCTCAAGGCCGGCGATCAGCTGCACGCCGTCATGGAGGTCACCTCGGTCGAGGAGCGCTTCGGCGCCGACATCGTTGTCACGCACAACGTCTGCACCGACGACGACGGCGAGGTGGTCCTCGAAGCCATCACCACCATGATGGGCCACGACGCAGACGATTCCATCCAGGTGAAGTGGGATCCGGAAACCGGCAAGGTCGTGCGGAGGGCCGCCGGAGAGTAGTGGTCCTCGGTGGGCGCGATTAGTTTCTGGCGCCCCCGCCGGGTACACTCGGAACCCGGGGTTTTTCCCATTTCAGCGCGCTATCCGTCGGCTTGACCATCGAGCGATCGGAGAGCGCGCGAATTGTGTAAGCCTCGGCGCAGTACGGTGACGAGAGCGCCAGCACGTCACCAACAGAGGGGCGTAGCTCAACTGGCAGAGCAGCGGTCTCCAAAACCGCAGGTTGCAGGTTCAAGTCCTGTCGCCCCTGCTCAAACTGAATACTCGACAACGTGTGGACACTGGAAGGTGACCGCAACAAAACAAGTCCGCTAGATATGAACGGAGCATGCGGTGAGCGACGAGCGCGAAGGTGCCGGCTCCGCAGACGACACTGGGACCGACGCAGGCACCGACACCGGTCAGACCGCGGTGGTGACCCGTCCGCTGCGCCCGACCGGCAAGCGGACCCGTCGTGGAGCGGCTGCCGAGGCCGACAGTGACGAAGCCGCTGAGGGTGACGCGTCGAGCGACGACGCCGAGGCCGACTCCGGTAAGTCGAAAAAGGCCAAGAAGAACGCGAAGGCCACGAAGACCGGACCTTCGCGCAACCCGATCATGTTCGTCGTCAACTATCTGCGGCAGGTCGTTGCCGAGCTCCGCAAGGTGATCTGGCCGAACCGCAAGCAGATGGTCAGCTACACCTCGGTGGTGCTGGTCTTCCTGGTGTTCATGGTCGCGCTGATCTCCGGCGCCGACCTTGGACTGGCGAAGCTGGTGTCGCTGGTGTTCGGCACGTGATCTGGAATTTGAGAGAGGACTGACAACGTGACCACGTTCGACGGCGACGAGAGCGTTGCCGACGAGACCGTTGAGGACCAACGAGCCGTCGACGCAGTTGAGTCGCAGACCGACGATCCGGCTGACGGCCAGGAGGCCGCCGAGACCGAGGCCGCTGAAGCCGAAACCGCCGAAGGCCAAGAGGCCGCCGAAGAGGCGCCTGCTGCCGAAGACGCTGCTGCCGATGAAGAGGAAGACCCGGCGGTCGCCCTCAAGAAGGAGCTGCGGCTCAAGCCCGGCGACTGGTACGTCATCCACTCCTACGCCGGCTACGAGAACAAGGTGAAAGCCAACCTCGAGACCCGCGTGCAGAACCTGGACGTCGGCGACTACATCTTCCAGGTCGAGGTGCCCACCGAAGAGGTCACCGAGATCAAGAACGGCCAGCGCAAGCAGGTCAACCGCAAGGTGCTGCCGGGCTACATCCTGGTGCGCATGGAGCTCAACGACGAGTCGTGGGGCGCGGTGCGCAACACCCCGGGTGTCACCGGTTTCGTCGGCGCCACCTCGCGTCCGTCGCCGCTGTCGCTGAACGACGTGGTGAAGTTCCTGCTGCCGCAGGGCGCCGCCAAGAAGCCCGCCAAGACCAGTGCCGCCGCTGCGGCCGGTGCCAGCTCCGAGGCCACTCTGGAACGGCCCGAGATCCTCGTCGATTTTGAGGTCGGCGAGTCGGTCACCGTCATGGACGGCCCCTTCGCGACGCTGCCCGCCTCCATCAGCGAGGTCAACGCCGAGCAGCAGAAGCTCAAGGTGCTGGTCTCCATCTTCGGCCGCGAGACACCGGTCGAACTGACCTTCAACCAGGTCTCCAAGATTTAGTCGCCACAGCGGCTAGAAACAACGGGCGTTCGCGCCCTTGGATGAGCAAGTAAAGGAACACCAGAAGCATGGCCCCGAAGAAAAAGGTCGCCGGGCTCATCAAGCTGCAGATCCAGGCCGGGCAGGCCAACCCCGCCCCGCCGGTCGGTCCTGCGCTTGGCCAGCACGGCGTCAACATCATGGAGTTCTGCAAGGCGTACAACGCCGCGACCGAGTCGCAGCGCGGAAACGTCATCCCCGTGGAGATCACCGTCTACGAGGACCGCAGCTTCACATTCGCACTGAAGACCCCGCCCGCCGCCAAGCTGCTGCTCAAGGCAGCCGGTGTGCAGAAGGGTTCGGGCGAGCCGCACAAGACCAAGGTCGCCAAGGTGACCTGGGACCAGGTGCGAGAAATCGCCGAGACCAAGAAGGCCGATCTCAACGCGAACGACATCGACGCCGCGTCGAAGATCATCGCCGGTACCGCCCGCTCGATGGGTATCACGGTCGAATAGGTCGCGCGCAGCGATCGAGTCACCACCTGTGGCAGGGCTGGCATCGGCCCGCACCACGACTCCAAGAACACGATTGGATTTTCAATGAGCAAGAACAGCAAGGCATACCGCGAAGCCGCGGAGAAGATCGACCGGGACAAGCTCTACACGCCCCTTGAGGCGGCGAAGCTGGCCAAGGAAACCTCCTCCAAGAAGCAGGACGCCACTGTCGAGGTCGCCATCCGCCTCGGCGTTGACCCCCGCAAGGCTGACCAGATGGTGCGCGGCACCGTCAACCTGCCGCACGGCACCGGCAAGACCGCCCGCGTCGCGGTGTTCGCCGTCGGTGAGAAGGCAGAGCAGGCGCTGGCCGCCGGCGCCGACGTCGTCGGCAGCGACGACCTGATCGAGAAGATCCAGGGCGGTTTCCTGGACTTCGACGCCGCGATCGCCACCCCGGACCAGATGGCCAAGGTCGGTCGGATCGCCCGCGTGCTGGGCCCGCGCGGTCTGATGCCGAACCCCAAGACCGGCACCGTCACCCCCGATGTCACCAAGGCTGTGGCCGACATCAAGGGCGGCAAGATCAACTTCCGCGTCGACAAGCAGGCCAACCTGCACTTCGTGATCGGCAAGGCGTCCTTCGACGAGTCCAAGCTGGCCGAGAACTACGGCGCCGCCCTCGATGAGGTGCTGCGTGCCAAGCCGTCGTCCTCGAAGGGGCGCTACCTCAAGAAGGTCACCGTGTCGACCACCACGGGCCCGGGTATCCCGGTTGACCCGTCGGTCACCCGGAACTTCACGGAGGCGTAGCGCAGCGGAGCCGACCATCGGCACGGAGGCGTAGCGCAGCGGAGCCGACCATCGGCACCGAGGCGTAGTCCGTTTCGTCCAGTGGCCAGTTACGGCACAAGATTCCCTGAATCGCGTGTCATAACTGGCCATTCGGCGTTTCTGGGGTGAGCTCGGCGAGGCGACGCCGCAGAAATGCCGCGGCCGGTGCGGACCCGCTGTCACCCTCGAGTGCGACGCGGTACCAGCGCACGGCCTCATCGCGTCGGCCGGCGCGGCGCAGCAGATCGGCCCGGATCGGCGCCACCGTGTTCGTCCGGGCCAGCCGCGGATCGTCGGCCACCTCGTCGAGCGCGGCCAGCCCGGCCGCGAAGCCATCGCGAAAGCCAACGGCGAGTGCACGATTGGCCCGTACCACGGGAGAGTCCGTCATCGCGGCCAGCCGGTCGTAAGCCAGGCAGATGGTGGCCCAGTCGGTGTGCTGCCAGGTAGGCGCCGTCACATGCAGTGCCGCGATGACGGCTTGAGGTAGATACGAGCCGGGTGCGCCTTCGGCGAGGCGCAACTGTTCCAGGCCACGTGCGATGCGCCCGCGGTCCCAGTGACTACGGTCCTGCTCGTCCAGGGGGATCAGCGCGCCACCCTCGTCCACCCGGGTGCGGCGGCGCGAATCATGCAGCAGCACAAGCGCGGACAGAGCGTGCGCGTCACGGTTACCGGGCATCAACGAGCAGAGTTCGCCCGCGAGCCGGACTCCCTCGTCACACAGCTCGTCGCGGATCGCCGACGGCCCGCCGGTGGACCAGTAGCCCTCGGTGAACACCGAATAGATGCAGGCGAGCACGTGTGGGGTTCGCTCTTCCAGAAGCTCGGGCGGCGGCACCCGTAACGGGATGTTGGCGTTACGAATCTTGTTCTTGGCCCTGGTGATTCGCTGTGCGACCGCAGCCTCGGACTGGAGTAGGGCGCGGGCGATCTCGGCGACGGTGAGGCCCGAGATCAGCCGCAGCGTCAGCGCCAGCTGCGAGCCGCGGTCCAGCGCGGGATGAGCGCAGGTGAACATCATCCGCAGCTCGTCATCGCGTACCGGGTGCAGCTCGTGCGCTTTGTCGCTGCGCGCGCTCACCTCGTCGTACACGGCCGCGAGTTCCTTTCCGGGCCGGGCGGATTCGCGACGCAGGCGGTCCAGGGCCCGATTGCGTGCCACGGTGATCAGCCACGCACCGGGGTTGGCGGGCACACCTTCGGCCGGCCATGTCCGCAGCGCCTGCGCGCAGGCCTCCTGGACGGCGTCCTCGGCCACCGTGAGATCTCCCGACCATCGCGCCAGTGCCGCAACGGCCGGGCCCCACTCACGTCGAAAGACGCCGTCCAGCAGGCTCACCGAGCGACTACAGGCCCGAGACGCCCGACAATTGGCGCACCTCGATGGCCGAGGCCGGGATCATCGACGCCAGCTTGACCGCCTCATCGCGATCCGAGGCCTGCAGCACGTAGAAGCCGTTGGCCACCTCGGCGCCCTCGGCGTACGGGCCGTCGGTGAGCGTCACCTTGCCGTCGCGCACCCGCACGGTGGTCGCGGTGGACGGCGGATGCAGCGGCGCACCGGCAAGGGTCTGGTCGCCGATGGTCTTGGCGAGTTCGACATGCCGGCCGGCCTGCCGATTCCATTCGTCGGTTCCCGGCGTGTTGACCGCCTCCGGCGGCTCCAGCAGCAGCGCCAGCCAATCGGTGCCCAGCGGCCGCTCAGGCGCCTGCCAATGGACCATGGGCCACACCTCGACCGCGCCGAACTGGGCGACCGGGATGCCCTGGGCAAGGGCCAGCGCCTCGTCCAGGTTGTCGGCCTCGAACACGTAGTAGCCGCAGGCCACCTCGGCGCCCTCGGCGTAGGGTCCGTCGGTGATCACGGGATTCTCCGGGCCGCCGGTTATGCGAGTGGCGGCTGCGGCCCTGTCCAGTGCGTCACCGGCGCGTATCGCTCCCGCCGCTTGGGCATGAAACGCCTGGAAGGCTGCCATGCCCTCGGCCCGCTGCTCAGGTGCGAGTTCCACGTCCTGGCTGATCAGTAGTGCGAAGTAATGCATCGTCGCCTCCCGGTGTGTCAGCGAGTGAGAACCGTCTGTTCCACTCTCTACCTGTCCGACGAACGACGGTGCCGGGATCCGACAGACCGCGCGAGATTACTTCTGCAACGTGAACTGGTGCACGCTGATGTGGCCCGAGGCGAAGTACTTCTGGCACCCGTTGAGGTACTTGTCATAACGGTCGTAAACCTCTTGGCCCTGGAGCGCGATGGCCTCGTCCTTGTGCGCCTCGAGGGCTTCGGCCCAGATCTTGAGCGTCCGGACGTAGTGCGGGCCGATCTCCTGCAGTTGCGTGACCTTGAATCCGGCTTCGGTGGCCTTTTCCTGTTCCATCTCCACCGAGGGCAGCCGGCCACCGGGGAAGATCTCGGTCATGATGAACCGGGCGAACCGGGCGTCTTCGAAGGTCATGTGCAGGCCGAGCTTCTGGCCTTGCCGAAGGTCGAACCCGGTGATGTTGTGCAGCAGCATGGTGCCGTCGTCGGGCAGCGCGTTGTAGGCCGTCTCGAAAAAGGCCGGATAGCGCTCGAATCCGAAATGCTCGAAGGCGCCGATCGACACGATGCGGTCGACCTTGTCGTTGAATTCTTCCCAGCCCTGCAACCGAACCTCGACATTGCGTTGGGTGGGTATCTTGGAGAGCTTTTCGATGGCGTATTCGCGCTGTTCGCCGCTCAATGTCAGGCCGATGACATTGACGTCGTACTTCTCGATGGCCCGCGCCATGCACGCGCCCCAGCCGCATCCGATGTCCAGCAGCGTCATGCCCGGTTCGAGGCCCAATTTGCCCAGTGCCAGATCGAACTTGGCGATCTGGGCCTCGTCGCCGGTCATGTCTGCGCGCTCGAAGTAGCCGCAGGTGTAGCCCATTGTCGGGCCGAGAAACAGTTCGTAGAACTCATTTGAAATGTCGTAGATCGACTGCAGTTCTTCGTATTTCGGTGTCAATTTGGACATAACCGACATGCTCCAGGCTGTAGTGTTCTCTTCGCGAATCTCAGAGTACCGCAGGGTCCTGCCGTGGTCGTGTTACCGCTCGCGTCAACGTATTTGGTGGGCAAACAAGATCAATTCGTCGGATGGCCATTTGTCGGCCGTTGCCTGCGAAAATGCATCGGCAGTGGATCATTGGCGAAGGAAATCACCCGGCGACATGCAGGGTGAACTGGTTGACGTCGGTGTAGCCGACCCGGAAGAGGTTCGCGCAGCCGGTCAGGTACCGCATGTAGCGGTCGTAGACCTCCTGCGACTGGACCCGCACGGCGTCATCGTGGTTGGCCTCCAGGTTGGCCGCCCACTGATCGAGGGTGCGTGCGTAGTGCGGCTGCAACGATTGTCGCCGCGTCAGGGTGAACGCGGCGCGCTGCGCATGCTCCTCGACCATCTCGACCGTGGGCAGGCGTCCGCCGGGGAAGATCTCGGTGAGGATGAACTTGATGAACTTGGCCAGCTCGAACGTGAGCGGGATACCCCGTTCGTGCGCGTACCTGGGGTGAATCCCGGTGATGGTGTGCAGCAGCATCACGCCGTCGTCCGGTAGGACGCGATGGGCGAATCGGAAGAAGTCGTCGTAGCGGTCGGGACCGAAATGTTCGAACGCCCCGATGGACACGATCCGGTCCACCGGCTCGTCGAACTCCTCCCAGCCGGCCAGCAGCACCCGCTTGGAGCGTGGGCTGTCGGATGCGTCGAACAACCCTTGCACGTATGCGGCCTGGTTGCGGCTGAGCGTGAGGCCGACGACGTGGACGTCGTAATGCTCGATTGCGCGCATAACCGTTGCGCCCCAACCGCATCCGACATCGAGGAGCGTCATTCCGGGTTGGAGGCCGAGCTTGCCCAGCGCCAGGTCGATCTTCGCCATCTGGGCTTCCTGCAGCGACATGTCGTCGCGCTCGAAGTACGCGCAACTGTAGGTCCGGCTCGGATCAAGGAAGACCGCGAAGAAGTCGTCGGACAAGTCGTAATGGGCTTGTACGTCGTCGAAATGAGGTTTGAGTTTTCCGGAAGTCTTGGCCACGTGGGGCACCTCTTTGGCAGAGACTGACCCGGGTAGAGCTGGGCTATGCCGCGTCTTGACCTAGCCGCCCCCCCAGACTGCTGTCACAGACTGTAGAGGCTATTCGGCCAGCTACCGAGCATTCAGGTGACGGCAAACGCTCGTCCGCACAATTAACGTTGCGTATGCAGAAACTAGCGTGCCGTGGCGAAGTTCGTCTTGAGCTCGCCGACGATCTCGTCCCAGACGGGTTCCGGTAGCTCGTGGCCCATGCCGTCGATGAGCACCAGGCGGGCGCCGTCGATCGCCCGGGCCACCGCGCGCCCCCCGGAGGGGCGCATCGGGCGATCGGAGCGGCCGTGGATCACCACGGTGGGGGCACTGATCCGCTTGTCGTGGTGGCGCAGGCTGCCGCTGCCGAGAATGGCATCGAAGTGCCGGGCGATCCCGGCCGGGTAATAGGCACGGTCGTACAGTTCGGCGGCCTGTGCCCTGATCTGCTCCTCGGGCGTGGGATACCCGGGGCTGCCGTTGATCCTGCTGATCCGAACCGCGTTGTCGATGATGGCTTCTCGCGACGAATTGGCGGGCGGGCCGGTGATCACCGACAGCAGCTGCTTGATACCGGGCGGCGGTAGCAGCGGCTGGTTGTTGCTGGAGAAGATCACTGCCAGCGATCTGGTGTGCTGCCCGTACCGGGACGCGAACACCTGCGCGACCATCCCACCCATCGAGCCGCCGACGATGTGCGCGGTGTCGATGTCCAGGTGATCGAGCAGGGCCGCAGCGTCGTCGGCGATGTCTTCCAGCGTGTAGACCGACGGGCTGCGCAAGCCAAGGAACGATCGAGCCATCCGCAGCGTCAGAGGCGAGTCCACCCGCTTACCGGACAGCTTGGTCGACAGGCCGACGTCCCGGTTGTCGTAGCGGATGACGCGCAGGCCCTGATTCACCAGCTTTTCGCAGAACCCGATGGGCCACAACAGCATCTGTGCGCCCAGGCCCATGATCAGGAGCACGGCCGGATCGTTCGGGTCGCCCATGTCTTCGTAATAGATGTCGACGTCGCCGGGCTGGGCGGACGACTTGGCGAACCCGCTGCGGACCTTCATGCCGGCCACTCAGGACTCGATTCCGTCAGAATCGGACTCGGCCGCTCCCGCTGGATTCTCCTCGCGCAAGCGCTCGTCGGTCTCTTTGTGCTCACGGCTGATGTCCACCATGAAGTTGGCGAAGTACCCGGTGAGCTGGGGATCGTTCATCATCTGCCACGTGGGTGCCAGCAACTTCATGTAGCGCTCGACGTAGAGGAACTGCTTGCCGATCAGCACCAGTTCGCGGGGCAACTTGACGTCATAGGCATCGGCCAGGGCTGAGAGCTGCTTGCCGATTTCGGCGTAGGACATATCGCCGAGCGACTTCATGGTGAGGGGGGTGGCAAACTTCTCCAGGTCCTTGGCTGCCTGCGCTTCGGGTTTCACCGTGCCCACGGCTCCCATCAGCACGACGATCTTGCCTGCCGCCGCATGGTCCTTCTTGACCAGCAGGGCGTACACCAGCTCGCGCAACAACCACCGGGTGCGCGGGTCGATGCGACCCATGATGCCGAAGTCGAAGAAGACGATCTTGCCGTCGTCATCGACGTAGAGGTTGCCCGCGTGCAGATCGCCGTGGAACAGGCCGTGCCGGAGGCCGCCCTCGAACACGCTGAACAGCAGGGCCTTGACCAGTTCGGTGCCGTCGAAGCCCTTCTTGCGGATCGCGGCCACGTCGTCGATCCGCACCCCGGTGACCCGCTCCATCGTCAGCACCCGCGGGCTGGTCAGGTCCCAGTACACCTGTGGCACCCGGATGTTCTCGCCAAGCGGCGAGGAGTGCATGTGCGACACCCAGGCGTCCATCGACTGGGCTTCCAGTCGGAAGTCGAGCTCCTCGGCGAGATTGTCGGCGAAGTCGGCGACCACGTCCTGGGCCGACAGCCGCCGGCCCAGCTTGGCTAGCTCGACCAGCTGCGCGCCGCGCTTGAGGATCTGCAGGTCCGCGGCGACACGGCGGCGGATGCCCGGGCGCTGGATCTTGACCACCACCTCCTCGCCGCTGTGCAGGGTGGCGTAGTGCACCTGGGCGATCGAGGCCGAGGCGAACGGCTTGTCGTCGAAGCTCTTGAACAAGTTGGTGGGCTCATCGCCGAGCTCTTCTTTGAAAAGCTGGTGCACGGCTTCGGCATTCGCCGGTGGCACCCGGTCGAGCAGGCTGCGGAACTCGCGGCTCAGCGGCTCGCCGAAGGCCCCCGGGCTCGACGCGATGATCTGCCCGAATTTGACGTAGGTGGGACCCAGGTCGGAGAACGTCTGAGGCACCTGCTTGATGATCTTCTGCTGCAGGGATCCGCGGCCGAACATGTTGGCGGCGACACGGACCCCGGTGCGGGTGATCTGCCATCCCGTGGCGCCGATACGGGCGGCTTCCACGGGCAAGGGCACCCGGCTCAACCTGGCGACCTCACGGTGCTTGGTTTTCGGCGGCGTAGTGCTCATAGCTGCAGTGTCTCAAAGGCCACGGTCCGGCCAAAAACATGTGTGCGGTGCGTCACACCGATGCGAAACTCTCCTCGAGCTCTTCGCGGCTCACAACCGGGTCACTTCCGGGGACGTAGGTGGGCTCGGTGTGCGGCGCCAATGACGGATCGATGCCGTCGGCCACTCTGTGCTGTGCTTCCCGGAATTCGGGCGTGGTGCCCGCCGCGGTGTGCAATCCGTTGATGATCGACCACACCAGGGCCCGCCGGCCGGCCCGCTCGATCGGGTTCGGGTCGGTGTGCCCGATCAGCTGTTTGGCCCACTTGGGCATGGTGTCGCGGATGGCCCAGTCCACCGCGCTCTGCGGCATCGGCAGGTTGGGGCCGGTAGCCATCGCGGCGCCGTGGGTGAGCGCCAGCTTTGGCAGGTAGGACTGCAGGCAGTCCAGGGTTTCGGCCTTGGTGGTGGGCAGGTCGGTGCCGCCCAGCGCGTGCCCGACCCGGATGAACTCTCCGTAGTAGCGGTCAAGTTTCTTGCCGCGCAACGGGTTTGGGTGGTAGAGCTCGTGCGCGGTGGCCAGCCCCCACACCACGGTCGCATAATTCCAGCGCAGCCAGTCCGGATCGTCGGCGTCATAGACCGCGCCGTCGGGGCGGGTGCCCTTGATGGTGTGATGCATCGCGCGGACGGTCTTGGCCACCCGCTCGGCGGTTTCGGTGTTGCCGTAGGCGGTGCCGATGAAGAAGGCGATCGAGTGGCCCAGCCGCACCGCCGCGCCCTCCGGATCGATCTGAGGAACCCCGGCCGCATCACCGTTTTCGTCCCGCTTGACCAGGCGGGAATGGTGCATGCCCATCCAGTAGATCGACGGATCGAGGCGCTCCATGTAGGCAGCGCACTGCAGGCCGAAGATCAACGCCTCGGTGTGGGAGTGCACATGCCATACGGCGCTGCCCGGGCCGAACCATCCCGGATCGCCGGCGGGGCCGGCGAACTCCATGCCGCGGAAGTAGTGCTGACGAATGTCCTTGTCGAACTTCCGCTGCAGCATCTGCTGAAGCACCTGGTGCGGCATGTCCACCGTGAACCCCCTTCTGGTTACGTCTGTAGCCAGAATACATTTTGGGTACGGGTGTGACCAGATCTAATCTGGAGGAATGCCCGAAGCGTCCAGTCCGACACGATGGGCCGGCGTGCCGCTGACCGACCGCCGCGCCGAACGTCGCGCACTCCTGGTCGATGCGGCATTTCGACTGTTCGGCGACGGTGGTGAAGCCGCGCTGTCGGTGCGCTCGGTCTGCCGAGAATGCGGCCTCAACACCCGCTACTTCTATGAGAGCTTCGCCGACACCGACGACCTGCTCGGTGCGGTGTACGACCAGGTGAGCGCGGCCCTGGCCGTCGACGTCGACGCCGCGATGGCCGGCGCCGACGACTCCCTGCGGGCCCGCACCCGCGCCGGGATCGCCGCCGTCCTGGGTTTCAGTTCGGCCGATCCGCGGCGGGGGCGCGTGCTGTTCACCGACGCCAGGGCCAACCCGGTGCTCGCCGCCCGGCGCGCGGCGACCCAGGACCTGCTGCGCGAGGCCGTGCTGTCCGAGGGCGGCCGGCTCAATCCTGGCTCGGACCCGGTCGCCGCCCAGGTGGGCGCGGCCATGTACACGGGTGCGATGGCCGAGCTCGCCCAGCAGTGGCTGGGCGGGAACCTGGGCGACGACCTTGGGGTGGTGGTGGATTATGCGCTGCGCCTGGTGCTCGGGCGCTGAATCACCAGTGCCCCCGATCAGACTTCAGCGGGCCGCCAGCGCTTGATCCAATCGGTCTCGGGCCATTCCTCCTCGGCAGCCATCAACTCGTACATCGTTGCGCGGTCGATGGATTCGCGAATGATGTCGGCATGCCCGGCGTGCCGGCTGAGCTCCTCGATCAGGTGCATGGCCACCCAGCGCACCGACCAGGCGTCGACGTCGTCGGGAAACCACGGCACTTCGTGGGGCACCGGGACCGGGGTGTCGAGGTCCCGTTCGGCGAGCACCCGCAGCGTCTCGGCGTTCTGCGCCTTGAGCGCTTCGAGCAGGTCGGCCAGCGACTCGTCGTCGTGCATCACGTACTGGTCGGCGTAGTCGGCCATCTGCTCCTCCATCGGCCGGGGATCCGGTGGCGGAAACTGCGGCGCGTGCTCGGCGCGGGCGGTCCATGCCTGCTGCATCCCGGTGACGTGTTTGATCAGCCCGCCGATCGACAGCGCGCTCACCGACGGGGTGGAGCGGGCCTGCTCATCGGTCAGGCCGTGGGCCACGGCGAAGAAGGCGTTCTGTTGGAACGCGACGAACCCGATGAGGGTCTGGCGTTCGTCGCCGGCCGATGCGGGCATTCCTGGCATTGTTCAGTTCTCCTCGGTTTGGGTTGAATGTGCGTAAAGGTCACGGATGCAGGCGATTTCGGCGCCGTGGTGAATTGCCTCCCGGTTGATGTGCAGCACCAGCTCGACCATCGGGTGCTCGGCCCACGGGCCTTCGGCCGGACCCACCGGCTTCGCGAGATCATTCTCGTCGAGGCCCCGAACCCCGTCGATCCAATTTCGGTACGCGTCGTCGAGTTGTTTCAGGGCGGTGGCCGCATCGGTGGCGTAGGGCCAGGACTCGTAGTCGGCCGGCGGTCCGCCGAAGTGTGAGTGGTTGCGCATCCCGAACACGCCGACGATCACGTGCGCCAGCCGCCACGCGATGGTGGTGAACGGTTCTGGCTGGGGCGGTGGATAACTGAAGTCGATGCCGCCGTCGGGATGCACCGTCCAGCAGTCCGGTACCGGCTGCCAGAAGTATTCGTCGTCGGTCAGTCCGTCGAGGCGCGGCCTCAGCTGATGTGTCCAGTGGAAGTCCAGTTGTTCGGCGAGGAAGTTTGTCCACATGGAAATACGTTCTCATCCATATAGGACAGATTCGGTCCTAAAAGTGCGGCAGACTTCTTGCATGGTCGTGAGCAGTGAAACCACCGGCCGGGTGCTGCAACTTCTCGGGCTGTTGCAGTCGCGCCGGGTCTGGACCGGTGAGGAGCTGGCCGAACGGCTCGACGTCACCACCCGCAGCGTTCGCCGTGACGTCGAGCGGCTGCGCGAACTGGGGTACCCCGTCCACGCCAGCAAGGGACAAGGTGGTGGCTACCAGCTCGGAGCGGGCGCGGCACTGCCGCCGCTGCTGCTCGACCCGGACGAGGCCGTCGCGATGGCCGTCTGTCTGCGGCTGGCGGCCGGTGGAAGCGTCGCGGGCGTCGGCGAATCCGCCCTTCGGGCGCTGTCCAAACTCGACCAGGTCATGCCCGCGCGGTTGCGTTCGCAGGTCTCGGCGGTGCACGACGCGACGGTCACCCTGGCTCCCAACTCGTCGGACGCACCGGTCGAGCCCGATGTGCTGATGACCCTGGCCCGAGCCTGCCGCGACCACGAACACGTTAGCGCCGACTACACCGACATCCGGGGCAATCACACCCAGCGCCGGTTGGAGCCTTATCAGCTGGTGACCACCGGACGGCGCTGGTACCTCATGGCCTACGACCGCGACCGCGAAGACTGGCGCAGCCTGCGGCTGGACCGGATGTCCGTGGTGGCTGCCCGCGGCTCCACCTTCGCGCCGCGTGAGGCCCCGGACGCGGCCGACTACGTGCGGCGCGCGATCAGCTCCTCGCCGTACCGCTACAGCGCCCGCGTTCGGTACCACGCCCCGCAAAATGTTGTGGCGCAGAAGTTTCCACCGGCGTCGGCCACCGTCGAGGCCGACGGACCCGATGCCTGCATCGTCACCGCCGGCGCTGACGATCCCGAACGCATGGTGCTGTATTTCGCCACGGTGGGCTACGACTTCGAGGTGCTCGAACCGCCGGAGGTGGCGACGGCGGTCCGGGCTGTCGCCGCCCGTCTGCAGGCCGCATCCCGGCGCGCGGGAGACGTCAGGTGATGCCGAGCCGGTCGACGAGCATCAGGAAGGCGGCGGCGAAATCGTTGTCGGCGGTAGCAGTCCGCACGGCATCCCAGTCGACCTGCTCGCGCACCGCGCGGGCCGCGGGCAGCAGCGCCGCGAAGTCGCAGTGGTGTTCGTTGAGCGAGCGCAACTTCTCCGCCACCACCAGCGTCGGCTTCAACACCGGCATCCGGATCGCCAGCACATCGAGCACTTCGGTGCACCCGAGCACGGACGCGTCCACCGACGCCCCGTTGAGCTGGTAGAGCACGTCGACCAGAACGTCGTCGTCGGTATAGGCCTTGAACAACCAGTCCTCGGGGACATGCACGATCTGGAACCCGGCTTTGCGCAATGCCACCTCGGCCGCCTCGGCATCGGCCTCGGCGACCACAAAATCGACGTCGTGTACGGGTTCCGGACCGCCGTAGACCCACAGCGCGTAACTGCCGGCCAGCGCGAACTGCGGTCCGTGCGCCTTGAACGCCGACGCGGCGCGTTTGAGCGCGTCACGAAGGTCGTCGTTGCGGTCGAACATGTGCCATCCAGATCTGTCAGGCGTCGATGATGAAGCCGGCGCGGTCGTGGGTACTGAGTACCCATGCGGTTGGCCACTTTCAACATCCTGCACGGACGCAGCGTCCACGACGGCGAAGTCGACCTGGACCGACTGGCCGCAGCCGTGGCCGAACTCGACGCCGACATCCTCGCGCTGCAAGAGGTGGACCTGGAACAGCCGCGCTCGGGCAAAGCCGACCTGACTGCCGTCGCCGCCGGCGCGATGAACGCCGTGCACCACCGCTTCGTCGCCGCGATCTCCGGGACCCCCGGCGCCACCTGGATGGCCGCGACCGGCCGCGAGCAGCCCGGAACCGCCGCCTACGGCATCGCCCTTCTCACCCGGTATCCGGTGGAGAACTGGCAGGTGCTGCGGGTTCCGCGGATCCCGTTCCGGTTTCCGATGTACGTCTCGGGGATCCGCCGTTTCCGCATCGTCCATGAAGAACCCCGGGCCGCGATGGTGGCCCGCATCGACACTCCGCTCGGCCCACTCACGGTCGCCAACACCCACCTTTCCTTCGTGCCCGGGTGGAATCGGGTGCAACTTCGGCATCTGGTGCGCGATCTGGGCGGTTTCCCGGGACCGAGGATTCTCATGGGCGATCTGAACTCGGGCGCACCGGCGCACTGGCGCCCACTGGGTGCCGCGCCGACGTTTCCCGCCGACACGCCGACGACCCAACTCGACCACATCCTCACCGACGACCCCACGTTGTCCGCCGACGCATGCACCGCGCCGCACCTACCGATTTCGGATCACCGGGCGCTGGTCGTCGACATTTCGACGCCTTGAGGTCGTAGGGTTCTGCAGATGCACGTCACGTCAGTGGAGACGACGGAGCTGTTTGCCGGGTCGCAGGATGCCCCTCGGCAGCTGGTTCGGGTGCGATACGAGGCCTGCGCCTCGCCGACGCCCGTGCGGATCAGCGGGGATGGACTCTCCGGTGAGGCGATGGCCGCAGCAGGAGACGGCACCGTCGAGATACCGGTGGACGTCGAGCGGGGTCTGCCCGGCGAGATCCGGCGCGCCCGGGTGGGCTCGACCGATTTCGAGTTCACCGTCGCCGAACCGGGCTGGACGATGTACATGATCAGCCACTTCCACTACGACCCCGTCTGGTGGAACACCCAGGCTGCCTACACCAGCGTGTGGACCGAGGACCCGCCCGGACAATGCCGCCAGACCAACGGATTCGACCTGGTACACGCCCACCTGGAAATGGCCCGGCGCGAACCGGAATACAAGTTCGTGCTGGCCGAGGTGGACTATCTCAAGCCCTACTGGGACGCCCGGCCGCAAGACCGGGCCGATCTGCGCCGGTTCATCGCCGAGGGGCGCGTCGAGATCATGGGCGGCACCTACAACGAGCCCAACACCAACCTCACCAGCCCGGAGACCGCGATCCGGAACTTCGTGGCGGGCATGGGTTTTCAGCGTGACGTGTTGGGCGCCGAGCCCGCCACCGCCTGGCAGCTCGACGTGTTCGGGCACGACCCCCAGTTTCCCGGGATGGCGGCCGACGTCGGTCTGACCTCCAGTTCGTGGGCGCGCGGACCTCATCACCAATGGGGTCCGATGCAAAACGACGGCGACCCCGAGCGCATGCAGTTCGCGAGCGAGTTCGAGTGGATCGCGCCGTCGGGCCGAGGCCTTCTCACCCATTACATGCCAGCGCACTATTCGGCCGGATGGTGGATGGACTCGTCCGCTTCACTGGCCGAGGCGGAGGAATCCACCTACACGCTGTTCACCAAACTCAAGCGAGTTGCGTTGACCCGCAACGTGCTCCTGCCGGTCGGCACCGATTACACCCCGCCCAACAAGTGGGTCACCGAGATCCATCGCGACTGGAACTCACGCTACGTCTGGCCGAAGTTCGTGTGCGCGTTGCCGTCCGAGTTCTTCAGCGCGGTGCGCGCCGAAGTCGACGAGCGTGGCATCACGCCGTCGCCGCAGACCCGCGACATGAATCCGATCTACACCGGCAAAGACGTGTCCTACATCGACACCAAACAGGCCAACCGGGCCGCCGAGGATGCGGTGCTCGACGCCGAGCGGTTCTCGGTGTTCGCCGGACTGCTCGGCGGTGCGGACTATCCGCAGGCCGCGATGACCAAGGCGTGGGTGCAGCTGGCCTACGGCGCGCATCACGACGCCATCACCGGATCGGAATCCGACCAGGTCTACCTCGACCTGTTGACCGGCTGGCGCGACGCCTGGGAGTTGGGCGTCACCGCTCGCGACAACGCGTTGGCGGTGTTGTCGGAGGCGGTGGGCGGGCAGGAGCGGAGCGACCGGGGGATGGGCACCGGCGGGCAGGAGCGGAGCGACCGGGGGATGGGCACCGGCGGGCAGGAGCGGAGCGACCGGGGGATGGGCACCGGCGGGCAGGAGCGGAGCGACCGGGGGATGGGCACCGTCGTCGTCTGGAACTCCTTGGCGCACAGCCGAACCGACATTGTCACCGTCCACCTGGACGCACCGTTCCCCGGGGCGGTACTCGACAGCGACGGCCATGAGGTCCCCGTGCTCGTCGAGCACGACGGCGCCACGGTGAGCTGGCCGGCCCGCGAGGTCCCGTCGCTGGGCTGGCAGTCTTACCAGTTCGTATCCGGGACACCGCGCGGCTGGGAACCGGTGGCCGGCACCGAGATCAGCAACGGCCGCTACCGGCTGCGCGTCGACGCGGCCCGCGGCGGCGGGGTGTGCTCGCTGCTGGACGACGGACGCGAGCTCATCGCCGACGGCGGTGTCGGCAATGAACTGGCCGTGTACGAGGAGTATTCGGCCCACCCGGAGGCCGGGGAAGGGCCGTGGCACCTGCTGCCCACAGGGCCGGTGGTGTGTTCCTCGGCCGCCCCGGCCGAGGATGTGCAGTGTTACCGAAGTGCGCTCGGAGAGCGCGTGATCGTGCGGGGCCGCATCGGAGACCTGCTGCGCTACACGCAGGTCATCACACTGTGGTCGGATGTCGAACGTGTCGACTGCCGGACGGTCATCGATGAATTCGTCGGTGCCGACCGCCTGGTGCGGCTGCGGTGGCCCTGTCCGGTGCCCGGGGCGTTGCCGGTGAGTGAGGTCGGCGACGCCGTGATCGGCCGCGGATTCGGGCTCATGCACCCCCCCGGTGCCGGTCGCGCCGTCGACGCCGCGCAACACCCGTGGACACTGGACAACCCGGCCTACGGTTGGTTCGGCCTGTCCTCGGCGGTCCGGGTGCGGATCGGCGCGGCGGTAAGGGCCGTATCGGTGGCCGAGGTGGTCGCGCCCGACGGTGCGAACCCGCGCGATCTGATGGTGGCCCTGGTGCGGGCGGGCGTCACCGCGACGTGCAGTGCGGCGGACAAGCCCCGCTACGGCGATCTCAGCGTGGACTCCAACCTGCCCGACACCCGCTTCGCACTCGGCGGTCCGGACGAAAACCCCTTCACCGCAGCTGTTCTGGCCGAAGCCGACGTCGCGTACGCCGACGAGCTCAAACGTCAGATCGATGCGACCGGATCAGCTCGGGTATGGGTGCCCGCCGCCGCGCCGTTGACCGAGCACTGGGTACCCGGGGCAGATCTGCGTGGAGTGCGCACCCTGCCGGTGCTGATCCTGGCCGGTGACATCGACGCAGTCGTCGATGACCTGGGCAACGCCGAGATCGTCGTCAGCCAGCAGGCTCCCGCGGGGACCGAGCCGTTCGAAGCCCGCACCGTCGCACTGCTGAACCGGGGTGTGCCGAGTTTCGCCGTCGATGCCGACGGCACCCTGCACACGTCGCTCATGCGATCCTGCACCGGATGGCCGTCCGGCACCTGGATCGACCCGCCAAGGCGCACCGCTCCCGACGGCTCGAACTTCCAATTGCAGCACTGGACGCACACATTCGACTACGCACTGGTCGCAGGCGCCGGTGACTGGCGGGCCGCCGGAATCGCGCCATGCGCCGCGGAATTCAACCGGCCGCTGCAGCCGGTTGTCGCCGAGACAGCCGGCGGCGGCGGATTACCGCCGTGGGGATCCCTGCTGGAAATCGAGCCGGCAGGCTCGGTGCAACTCGGCGCACTCAAGGCCGCCGGTAATCCGCTGGCCTCAGGCAGTGTGCGTAGTGCCGATCCGGCCGACGGTGTCACCGCGCGACTGGTTGAGATCACGGGTACGAGCACGGAAGTCACGCTCCGTTCCGGTCTGCGCGCGGTCTCTGGCGCCGCCCACGTCAACCTGCTGGAGGAACCGACGCCTGAGCAGCCGTCAGATCTCAGGCTGCACGGCTACCAGATCGCCACCGTGTCAACCCGACTCAACCTGCCCAAGGTGCTGCGCGCCGAACACCGGCAACTGGCACCGGAGGCCGAGGCGGCCCAGCCGCTGTACGCCCGCTACTGGCTGCACAATCGCGGCCCGGCGCCGCTGGGTGGCCTTCCTGCCGTCGCGTACCTGCATCCGGAGAGCATCACCGGGCAACCTGGTGCAGACGTGGTGGTCCGCCTGACCGCGGCCAGTGATTGCACCGACGACGCGCTGCACGGGCGCGTGAGGTTGTACGGGCCACCCGGGTGGGAGGTGCAGCCAGCGGAGCTGCCGTACGTGTTGCCGCCCGGGGAGCATCTGGAAACCGATGTGGTGCTGAGCATTCCGGCCGGTGCTGAGCCCGGGCTGTACCCGGTGCGCGCCGAACTCGCCGTGACCGGCGGTGGTTCGGCTCTGCCACCCTCGTGGCGGCAGCTGGTCGAGGACGTCTGCATCGTCACGATCGGTGGGGCCGGTGCCGACTCCGAATCCCACGTGCTCAAGCTGGTGTCCGAGCCGCAGGCGGTCCACGTCAGGCCCGGTGGGACCGCGCGCCTGGCGATCATCATCGGCACCGACGCGCGGACGAGCCTGGCCGCCGAGGCGCACCTCATCAGCCCGTGGGGAACCTGGGAATGGATGGGGCCGGCCGCGGCGGGTGTCGAAGTGCCCGCCGGTGGTACCGCCGAGATCGAATTCGATGTCGCACCGCCGTCGTGGGTTGAGCCGGGGGAATGGTGGGCGTTGATCCGGGTGGGGTGTGCCGGACGGCTGATCTACTCACCCGCGGTGAAGGTGACGGTCCGGTGAACTTCGCGGCGCGAGTAGCCGGAAAACCGGTGTCGATCAAGGAGATCGATGAGCGTGAGGCCACGCTGCGCGCGGGTAACCGGGCCTCCGCGCTACCGCGGCCAGGAACCAGCGAGGGCCGTCAGTTGCGTCGCTGGCTCACCCAACTGGTGGTGGCCGAGCGGGTGATCGACGACGAGGCGATGGCGCGCGGACTGTCCGGGGTCGGTGCTCCCACGCTGGCTGAGGTGCTGCCGGATACCGCGGCGCGTTTGGAGATCGGCAGTGTGGCCGCCGCCGCGCTGGGCTCGTCCCCGGCCCGGGCGGTGTTCGCCGATGTGACTGCCGCCGTTGATGTTTCGGATGCCGATGTGGCCGATTACCACGCGCGCAATCCACTGCGTTTCGCTGCGTCCCCGGCCGGGTCGCACGGATGGCGCACGCCTCCTGTCGCGCCGTCACTCAACGAGGTTCACGACCGGATTCTCGGCCACCTTCGAGCGGCGGCGCGACGGCGAGCGTTCCGGCAATGGTTGGACGAGCGTTGCGCGGCCCTGGTGGAACTGTCGCCCGGCTATGAACATCCCGGCGACCCCCGGCAGCCGGACAACACGCACAAGCACTAGAGGTGAGACCCGCATGGCACCGGAAACCCTGACAGTCGCGGTCGACGTCGGCGGTACCAAGATCGCCGCGGGCGTGGTCGATCATGCCGGACGCCTGGTCCATCGGGCCCAGCTGCCGACCCCGGATGGTGACGGCGAGGCGGTGTGGGCCGTCGTCGAGAAGTTGCTCGCTGAGGCCATGCGGATCGCGGACGGGCGCGCGACTGCCGTCGGCGTTGCTTCCGCCGGGCCGATCGACCTGCCCAACGGCACCGTGAGCCCCATCAACATCGTTGAGTGGCAAGACTTTCCGATTGTCGAGCGGATCGCCGGCGCGACCCGTCTGCCGGTGCGACTCGGCGGCGACGGGCTGTGTATGGCGCTGGGGGAGCAGTGGTGCGGTGCCGGCCGGGATGCGCAGTTCCTGCTCGGCATGGTGGTGTCGACCGGGGTCGGTGGCGGCCTGGTGCTCGACGGCGCACCGTATGACGGCCGCACCGGCAACGCCGGCCACGTCGGCCATGTGGTCGTCGACCCCGACGGCGGTGAGTTGTGTACCTGCGGCGGACACGGCTGTGTCGAGACCATCGCGTCAGGCCCGAGCATGGTTCGGTGGGCCCGACGGCACGGATGGGACGGAACCGATGCCAAGGCGCTCGGCGATGCGGCGAATCACGGAGATGAATTGGCCGTCAAGACATTTGATCGCGGCGCCCGCGCGGTGGCCGCGATGATCGCCTCGGTGGGCGCAGTGTGCGACCTGGACCTGGTGGTGATCGGCGGAGGAGTCGCCAAGTCCGGGGCACTGCTGTTCGACCCGCTGCGCGCGGCGCTGGCCGACTACGCCGGGCTGGACTTCCTGCGCGGGCTTCGGGTGGTGCCGGCCGAACTCGGCGGGGACGCCGGTCTGGTCGGCGCGGCGGCGCTGGTGCGCGCCTGAGGTTGTCGCCGCGCCGGGTGCCTCGGCTTCTGCTGCTGGATCGCCATGTGGGTGCGGCCCCATGCGCACAGCGCCTCCAGCACGGGCGCCAGCGTCATGCCGTACTCGGAGATCGAGTAATGCACGCATGGTGGCACGGTGCCCGCGTCGTGGCGGTCGATGATCCCGGCGTCGACCAGATCATGCAGATGGCGGATGAGCATGCGTTCGGTGATGTCGGGGATGCTGCGGCGGAGTTCAGCGGTGCGCATCGGCCCGTCCGCCAACCGCCACAGGATGGTGCCCTTCCAGCGCCCGTCGATGACCGACAGGGTCGCGTCGATCGGGCAGTCGCCGACCTCTTTCTTGGAAACCGCCATGGTTCCGACCTTCCGCATGCTGACTAATTTGTCAGTACCTTGTTTTTTGGCAGCGTACTGACCAGGGTCGATGGTGTGAACGAAATCGTGCAAATTCTCGCCGTGATCATCACCGGACCGCTTCTCGGCGTCGAGTTCGGCGTCGCCGCTTTCACCAACCCGATCCTGAGGCGACTGCCCGACGCCGCCTACCGGCAGGCCCGCGGCACCGGCGCAGGGATCCTCGGCACGGTGATGCCGTTCTGGTACGCGGGGGCGATCGCGCTGTTGATCGGCGCCGCGGCGTGGAGTGCGGGGCCGTTGCTCATCACGGCGGTGGTGCTGATGGGTCTGGTCATGCTTCTGTCCGTCACCACGCTGGTGCCGATCAACAACCGCGTCGCGGCGGGATTCGGCGGTGATGAGAACCGTGCTGAGGACGGTGATGAGAACCCTGATCAGTTCCATGAGCTGGCCCGACGCTGGGACCGGCTGCACTGGCTGCGGGTGGCATTACTGGCGGCGGCATTCGTGCTGCTGGTCGTTGCGGGCGCACGCTGACGCAGCGAAAAAGGTGCAGAAGGGCAAAGCTGGACGCAGACGTTTTGGCTGATCGGTGGGTGCTCGGCTACTCTGGTCGAGTTCCACCGAAGACCGTCGGTCACCGATGGGCCGCTTGCGCGAAGCGCAGGTAGCTCGGCAATCGGTTGAAGGTCCCGGGAGTACCCGGGCGGCCCACGCAGGAGGACGAGGCTAGACCAGTTTCGTGCTGGGTATATCTGCGCCCCGACCTGTCTGCGTCGGGGCGTTCGTCATTTCCGGACCTGATTGTTCGTCCGATTGGCGGTTCGAGGCGGGACGCCCGATACCCACCACAAGGAGGCATGCATGGCCAAGGCTGACAAAGCCACGGCGGTTGCCGACATTGCTGAGCAGTTCAAGGCGTCGACGGCCACCGTCGTCACCGAGTACCGCGGGCTGACTGTGGCGAACCTGGCTGAGCTGCGTCGTTCCCTCGGCGACTCCGCCTCGTACACCGTCGCCAAGAACACTCTGGTGAAGCGCGCTGCGTCCGAAGCCGGCATTGAAGGTCTCGACGAGCTGTTCGCCGGTCCCACGGCGATCGCGTTCGTCCAGGGTGAGCCGGTTGACGCCGCCAAGGCGATCAAGAAGTTCGCCAAGGACAACAAGGCGCTCGTCATCAAGGGCGGCTACATGGACGGCAAAGCGCTGTCCGTCGCCGACGTCGAGAAGATCGCCGACCTCGAGTCGCGCGAGGTTCTGCTCGCCAAGCTGGCAGGTGCCATGAAGGGCAACCTGTCCAAGGCCGCCGGTCTGTTCAACGCTCCCGCTTCTCAGGTTGCCCGCCTCGCCGCGGCGCTGCAGGAGAAGAAGGCTGCAGAAGAAGCTGCGTAGCAGCTGCTTCGCTTGAACCGCTGCTCAACCGCAATCGCACAAACCACCCAACATCTGTAAGAAAAATCAGGAAGGACCATAAACATGGCCAAGCTGTCCACTGACGAACTGCTCGACGCGTTCAAGGAAATGACCCTGCTGGAGCTCTCTGAGTTCGTGAAGCAGTTCGAAGAGGTCTTCGAGGTCACCGCTGCCGCTCCGGTCGCCGTTGCCGCCGCGGGTGCCGCCCCGGCCGCCGCCGAGGCCGCCGAGGAGCAGTCGGAATTCGACGTCATCCTCGAAGGTGCCGGCGACAAGAAGATCGGCGTCATCAAGGTCGTCCGCGAGATCGTCTCCGGCCTGGGCCTGAAGGAAGCCAAGGATCTGGTCGACGGCGCTCCCAAGCCGCTGCTGGAGAAGGTCACCAAGGAGGCCGCCGAGGACGCCAAGGCCAAGCTCGAGGCCGCCGGCGCCAGCGTCACCGTCAAGTAGTCCCAACCGGACCGCAAGAACCCCCGAATCCCCACGGATTCGGGGGTTCTTTGCTTGTATGAGCGGGATTGGTTCGGCCACGCCCCGGGTACTTCCAGTTATTGGGAGACAAGCATGTGTGGGCGGTGCCGCGTGCGCTATGGTGACTCAAGCCACAGGCCGCAGCAGGTGGCGGGGTGAGCCGTAGGCGGAAGGATCTTTATGGGCGTCCAGATCGATGTGACGGGGCTGAGCAAATCTTTCGGATCGTCAAAGATTTGGGAAGACGTCACGTTGACGGTTCCCGAGGGCGAGGTCAGCGTGTTGCTGGGCCCGTCGGGTACCGGTAAATCGGTGTTCCTGAAGTCCCTGATCGGCCTGCTGCGCCCCGAGCGCGGCTCGATCGTCATCGACGGCACCAACATCCTCGAGTGCTCGGCCAAAGAGCTCTACGAGATCCGCACCCTGTTCGGCGTGCTGTTCCAGGACGGCGCGCTGTTCGGCTCGATGAATATCTATGACAACACCGCCTTCCCGTTGCGCGAGCACACGAAGAAGAGCGAGAGCGAAATCCGCAACATCGTCATGGAGAAGCTCGACCTGGTCGGTATGCCCAATGACGGCCACAAGTTCCCCGGCGAGATCTCCGGCGGTATGCGCAAGCGTGCCGGTCTGGCCCGTGCTTTGGTGCTCGACCCGAAGATCATCCTGTGCGACGAGCCGGACTCGGGTCTGGACCCGGTGCGTACCGCCTACCTGTCCCAGCTGCTGATCGACATCAACGCGCAGATCGACGCGACGGTGCTGATCGTGACGCACAACATCAACATCGCCCGCACCGTGCCCGACAACATCGGCATGCTGTTCCGCAAGCAGCTGGTCATGTTCGGCCCCCGCGAGGTGCTGCTGACCAGCGAAGAGCCCGTTGTCAAGCAGTTCCTCAACGGTCGCCGCATCGGCCCCATCGGTATGTCCGAGGAGAAGGACGAGGCGACCGCGGCCGCCGAGCAGGCCATGATCGAGGCCGGCCAGCACGACGGCGGTGTCGAGGAGATCGAGGGCGTGCCGCCGCAGCTGATGGCGACTCCCGGTATGCCGGAACGCAAGGCTGTCGGACGGCGTCAGGCCCGCGTGCGCGAGATCCTGCACACGCTCCCGCCGGCCGCGCAGGCCGCGATCCTCGACGACCTCGAGGGCACGCACAAGCTGCCGGTGCACCAGTTCGGCGACGAGCCCACCGCGCGCCACCAGCGCCCGGTCGAGGACGACGCCCCGACCGGAGCCATCGAGGTTCCTCACCAGAGCTGAGTTTCACCACATCAGGCCGGACCTTCGGGTCCGGCCTGATTTGTGTCGTAGATCAGGTCACAGACAGCAGGAGTCGCCATGCACCCGCAGTCCGGTCAGGCCGTGCGCTTCGAGCAGTTGCCCGGTGGCGTGATCCGGGCACACGGCATCGCGCATTCACGCATGATCGGCCAGTTGGCGCGCGCCGAATACCTCTCCAAGCGCTGGATGTGGGCGGTGATGGTCTTGGTGCTCGTGGTCGTTCCCGTGGTCGTCGTTCTCTCCGCAGGTGAGTCGTTCCCTGGCGAGAATCTCCAGTATTTCCTCTACGGCCTGGCGTTTGTTGTCGTCATGGGTGTCGGGAGCTTGGTGCTGTTCGGCCTCGCCCTGATGTACCTCGCGGCGCCGCGGAGCTGGGCGCTCAAGCTGCCTGCCGGCACTCCCATGTGGTCCGAGTTCAGGCGGGAGGCCATCGGCATCGGCTGGTTGGAGCACTTCACCGCGCTCTACCTCGACCAGGTGCTTCGGGTCCGGCGCGTTGCCTCGGTCCTTGTGATTCAGGGGGTCGGTGGCATCGAGTTACTCATCCCTGCCGAGTTGGTACCGCCTGACATCGCGGCCGACCTGCTGTCCACCTTCAAGCAGCGCCGCCGGGTGAATCCGTCGTCTCCGCAGCGGGCGGCGCCCGGTGCGACGCAGAGCGCGGGTCCGGATGGGGTGACCCGCACCGCGGACGTTGCCGACGCCGGTTTGGCCGGCCAACTGGGCGCAGCGGTCCGGCGCAGCACGGGGACGCGGATTGCGTTGGCGCTCGCGGTTCTCATTCCGCTGGTCATGATCTGCTATTCCTATGTCGAGGACGACGGGGAACTGACCGCGTCTTCGGTGCTCAGCGCCGCTGGCGTGCTTGTCGCGGCTGTTGGTGCGGTCGCGTACGTGGCGTGCGTCGCGACGCCGATGAAATTCCGTCAGTTGGTTCCACCCGGAGCCCCGATCGCTGCCGAGTTCGGGCCTCAGCAGATCGGGGTACGCCTCGGCGGCCATTTGCAGATTTTGAAGTGGGGCGCCGTCGACCGCATCTGGTGCGCTGACCACGTATTTCATATTTCGGCGCGGGGTCCCGCAACGGGGCTGATCATCCCGGAGCAGCTCGTCCCGCCGCAGGTCGCGTCGGGGCTGTTCGCTCGTTTCGGTTCAGCGCAGGTATAGCTGGGCCGAGCGTTTGCAGGAGTTGCAGATCAGGGGAGGGTTCGGCGCACCAAACCGCGCGTCACCTCTTGACGGAAGGCCATGGACAGGCCAATCTGTTGGGCAGCATGTGTGAAGGGTTCAGGGACGCCAGCCAGCGCCAGGTGACTCAATTCACGCAGCGGATATGTGGTGGTCGAGGATTGCTCGTTGAATAACTGGCGGACGTGCGCTATCGTTGGACGTTGCGCTGGCTGCATCCTGCCCATTCTCACCTGACCTGCACATCGTAGTTCTAGCCTGAGCGTTGCTCAGCACCTAGTCCTTGTGCCGTGCGTATGGGGTTCTGGACGAGCTGAAGTAGGAAACAGTCAGCCGAACCGACGCAGAATCGCGGCCAAGAAGGACGGCTCTTGCTGGCCTTTTCAAAAGTCGCATGAGGTGCTGGAAGGATGCATCTTGGCAGTCTCTAGCCAGAGCACAGCGAACGCTAACACCAATAACTCCGTCCCAGGAGCACCGAACCGAGTTTCATTTGCCAAGCTCCGTGAACCACTTGAGGTTCCGGGGCTACTCGACGTTCAGACCGATTCCTTCGATTGGCTCGTCGGAGCGGACGGATGGCGCCAGAAGGCCGTCGATCGCGGCGAAACCGACCCCAAGGGCGGTCTCGAAGAGGTGCTCGAAGAGCTCTCGCCGATCGAGGATTTCTCCGGCTCGATGTCGCTGAGCTTCTCCGACCCGCGCTTCGATGAGGTCAAGGCGCCGGTCGACGAGTGCAAAGACAAGGACATGACGTACGCGGCCCCGCTGTTCGTCACGGCCGAGTTCATCAACAACAACACCGGCGAGATCAAGAGCCAGACGGTCTTCATGGGTGATTTCCCGATGATGACCGAGAAGGGCACCTTCATCATCAACGGCACTGAGCGTGTCGTGGTGAGCCAGCTGGTGCGTTCACCCGGTGTGTACTTCGACGAGAGCATCGACAAGTCCACCGAGAAGACGCTGCACAGCGTCAAGGTGATCCCCGGCCGCGGTGCGTGGCTGGAGTTCGACGTCGACAAGCGCGACACCGTCGGCGTCCGTATCGACCGCAAGCGTCGCCAGCCGGTCACCGTGCTGCTGAAGGCGCTGGGCTGGACCAACGAGCAGATCGTGGAGCGCTTCGGCTTCTCCGAGATCATGATGGGCACCCTCGAGAAGGACAGCACCGCTGGTCCCGACGAGGCGCTGCTGGACATCTACCGCAAGCTGCGTCCGGGCGAGCCGCCGACCAAGGAGTCCGCGCAGACCCTGCTGGAGAACCTGTTCTTCAAGGAGAAGCGCTACGACCTGGCCCGCGTCGGCCGCTACAAGGTCAACAAGAAGCTGGGCCTGAACGCCGGCCAGCCGATCACGTCCTCGACCCTGACCGAGGAAGACGTCGTCGCCACCATCGAGTACCTGGTGCGTCTGCACGAGGGCCAGACCTCGATGACGGTTCCCGGCGGCGTCGAGGTTCCCGTCGAGGTCGACGACATCGACCACTTCGGCAACCGTCGTCTGCGCACCGTGGGCGAGCTGATCCAGAACCAGATCCGGGTCGGCCTGTCCCGCATGGAGCGGGTCGTGCGTGAGCGCATGACCACCCAGGACGTCGAGGCGATCACCCCGCAGACCCTGATCAACATCCGTCCCGTCGTGGCGGCGATCAAGGAGTTCTTCGGGACCAGCCAGCTGTCGCAGTTCATGGACCAGAACAACCCGCTGTCGGGTCTGACCCACAAGCGTCGCCTGTCGGCGCTGGGCCCCGGTGGTCTGTCCCGTGAGCGTGCCGGCCTTGAGGTCCGCGACGTGCACTCCAGCCACTACGGCCGCATGTGCCCGATCGAGACCCCTGAGGGTCCGAACATCGGTCTGATCGGCTCGCTGTCGGTGTACGCCCGGGTCAACCCGTTCGGCTTCATCGAGACGCCGTACCGCAAGGTCACCGATGGCGTCGTCACCGATCAGGTCGACTACCTGACCGCCGACGAGGAGGACCGCCACGTCGTGGCGCAGGCCAACTCGCCGATCGCCGCCGACGGCAGCTTCACCGAAGACCGCGTGATGGTCCGCCGTAAGGGCGGCGAGGTCGAGAACGTGGCTCCGTCCGACGTGGATTACATGGACGTCTCGCCGCGCCAGATGGTGTCGGTCGCGACCGCCATGATCCCGTTCCTCGAGCACGACGACGCCAACCGCGCCCTGATGGGTGCCAACATGCAGCGCCAGGCGGTTCCGCTGGTACGCAGCGAGGCACCACTGGTCGGTACCGGCATGGAGTTGCGTGCCGCGATCGACGCGGGCGATGTCGTGGTCTCGGACAAGGCGGGCGTCGTCGAGGAGGTCTCGGCCGACTACATCACCGTGATGGCCGACGACGGCACCCGGCACACCTACCGGATGCGCAAGTTCGCGCGTTCCAACCACGGCACCTGTGCCAACCAGCGTCCGATCGTGGATGCCGGGCAGCGTGTCGAGGCCGGTCAGGTCGTCGCCGACGGTCCGTGCACCGAGAACGGTGAGATGGCCCTGGGCAAGAACCTGCTCGTGGCGATCATGCCGTGGGAAGGCCACAACTACGAGGACGCGATCATCCTCAGCAACCGCCTGGTTGAGGAGGACGTGCTCACCTCGATTCACATCGAAGAGCACGAGATCGATGCCCGCGACACCAAGCTGGGCGCCGAGGAGATCACCCGGGACATCCCGAACGTCTCCGACGAGGTGCTGGCCGATCTCGACGAGCGCGGCATCGTCCGCATCGGCGCCGAGGTCCGCGACGGCGACATCCTGGTCGGCAAGGTCACGCCGAAGGGCGAGACCGAGCTGACGCCGGAAGAGCGCCTGCTGCGTGCCATCTTCGGTGAGAAGGCCCGCGAGGTTCGCGACACGTCGCTCAAGGTGCCCCACGGTGAGTCCGGCAAGGTCATCGGCATCCGCGTGTTCTCTCGTGAGGACGACGACGAGCTGCCGGCCGGCGTCAACGAGCTGGTCCGCGTGTACGTGGCCCAGAAGCGCAAGATCTCCGACGGCGACAAGCTCGCCGGACGCCACGGCAACAAGGGCGTCATCGGCAAGATCCTGCCTATCGAGGACATGCCGTTCCTGCCCGATGGCACCCCGGTGGACATCATCCTGAACACCCACGGTGTGCCGCGTCGTATGAACATCGGCCAGATCCTGGAAACCCACCTCGGGTGGGTGGCCAAGGCCGGTTGGAACATCAACGTGGCCGAGGGAACGCCTGAGTGGGCGAGCAAATTGCCCGAGCAGCTGTACTCGGCTCCGGTCGACAGCATCGTGAGCACCCCGGTCTTCGACGGTGCCCGCGAAGAGGAGCTGGCCGGCCTGCTCGCCTCGACGTTGCCCAACCGCGACGGCGACGTCATGGTCAACGAGGACGGCAAGGCGACCCTGTTCGACGGCCGCAGTGGCGAACCGTTCCCGTACCCGGTGACGGTCGGCTACATGTACATGCTGAAGCTGCACCACCTGGTGGACGACAAGATCCACGCTCGTTCCACCGGCCCGTACTCGATGATCACCCAGCAGCCGCTGGGCGGTAAGGCGCAGTTCGGTGGCCAGCGATTCGGTGAGATGGAATGTTGGGCCATGCAGGCCTACGGTGCCGCCTACACCCTGCAGGAACTGCTGACCATCAAGTCCGACGACACCGTCGGCCGGGTCAAGGTGTACGAGGCGATCGTGAAGGGCGAGAACATCCCCGAACCCGGTATTCCGGAGTCGTTCAAGGTGCTTCTCAAGGAGCTGCAGTCGCTGTGCCTCAACGTTGAGGTGCTCTCCAGCGACGGCGCGGCAATCGAAATGCGTGACGGCGACGACGAGGACCTGGAGCGCGCTGCTGCCAACCTCGGAATCAACCTGTCCCGCAACGAGTCCGCTTCTGTGGAAGATCTTGCGTAGATCTCGTCCGAATTTTTCTAGTCCCGCAAGGGGAAAGGGAGTTACGTGCTAGACGTCAACTTCTTCGATGAACTCCGCATCGGTCTCGCGACCGCGGACGACATCCGCAACTGGTCCTTCGGCGAGGTCAAGAAGCCGGAGACCATCAACTACCGCACGCTGAAGCCGGAGAAGGACGGCCTGTTCTGCGAGAAGATCTTCGGACCGACTCGCGACTGGGAGTGCTACTGCGGCAAGTACAAGCGCGTCCGCTTCAAGGGCATCATCTGTGAGCGCTGCGGCGTCGAGGTGACTCGCGCCAAGGTGCGTCGTGAGCGCATGGGCCACATCGAGCTGGCCGCACCCGTCACGCACATCTGGTACTTCAAGGGTGTTCCGTCGCGGTTGGGCTACCTGCTCGACCTGGCCCCGAAGGATCTGGAAAAGATCATCTACTTCGCGGCCTACGTGATCACCTCGGTCGACACCGAGATGCGGCACAACGAGCTGTCCACGCTCGAAGCCGAGATGGTCGTCGAGAAGAAGGCCGTCGAGGATCAGCGCGACTCCGATCTGGAGTCCCGGGCCCAGAAGCTCGAGGCCGATCTGGCGGAGCTCGAAGCCGAGGGTGCCAAGTCCGACGTGCGCCGCAAGGTGCGCGACGGCGGCGAGCGTGAGATGCGTCAGCTCCGCGACCGGGCCCAGCGCGAGCTGGACCGGCTCGACGAGATCTGGACCACCTTCACCAAGCTGGCTCCCAAGCAGCTGATCGTCGACGAGGTGCTCTACCGCGAGCTGCAGGACCGCTACGGCGAGTACTTCACCGGCGCCATGGGCGCGGAGTCGATCAAGAAGCTCATCGAGAACTTCGACATCGAGGCCGAGGCCGAGAACCTGCGCGAGACCATCCGCAGCGGCAAGGGCCAGAAGAAGCTGCGCGCCCTCAAGCGCCTCAAGGTCGTCGCGGCCTTCCAGCAGTCGGGCAACTCCCCGCTGGGCATGGTGCTCGACGCCGTCCCGGTGATCCCGCCGGAGCTGCGTCCGATGGTTCAGCTCGACGGTGGCCGTTTCGCCACCTCCGACCTGAACGACCTGTACCGCCGCGTGATCAACCGCAACAACCGGCTCAAGCGACTGATCGATCTGGGTGCGCCCGAGATCATCGTCAACAACGAGAAGCGCATGCTTCAGGAGTCGGTGGACGCGCTGTTCGACAACGGCCGTCGTGGTCGGCCCGTCACCGGGCCGGGCAACCGTCCGCTCAAGTCGCTGTCCGATCTGCTCAAGGGCAAGCAGGGCCGCTTCCGTCAGAACCTGTTGGGTAAGCGTGTCGACTACTCGGGCCGTTCGGTCATCGTGGTCGGTCCGCAGCTCAAGCTGCACCAGTGCGGTCTGCCCAAGCTGATGGCTCTGGAACTGTTCAAGCCGTTCGTGATGAAGCGTCTGGTCGACCTGAACCACGCGCAGAACATCAAGAGCGCCAAGCGCATGGTGGAGCGTCAGCGTCCCCAGGTGTGGGATGTCCTCGAAGAGGTCATCGCCGAGCACCCGGTGCTGCTGAACCGTGCACCTACGCTGCACCGCCTGGGTATCCAGGCCTTCGAGCCGCAGCTGGTGGAAGGCAAGGCCATCCAGCTGCACCCGCTGGTGTGTGAGGCGTTCAACGCCGACTTCGACGGTGACCAGATGGCCGTGCACCTTCCGCTGTCCGCGGAGGCGCAGGCCGAGGCTCGCATCCTGATGCTGTCCTCGAACAACATCCTGTCCCCGGCGTCGGGCAAGCCGTTGGCCATGCCGCGTCTGGACATGGTGACCGGTCTGTACTTCCTGACCACCGAGGTTCCCGGCGACACCGGCGAGTACGTGCCGGCCGCCAAGGACCAGCCGGAGCAGGGCGTGTACAGCTCACCGGCCGAGGCCATCATGGCGCTCGACCGTGGTGCCCTGTCAGTGCGCGCCAAGATCAAGGTGCGGCTGACCGATGCGCGTCCGCCGGCCGACATCGAGGCTGCACTTTTCGAGAACGGCTGGAAGCCGGGCGATGCCTGGACCGCGGACACCACGCTGGGCCGGGTGCTCTTCAACGAGCTGCTGCCCAAGAGCTATCCGTTCGTCAACGAGCAGATGCACAAGAAGGTCCAGGCCCGGATCATCAACGATCTGGCCGAGCGCTTCCCGATGATCGTGGTGGCGCAGACCGTCGACAAGCTCAAGGACGCCGGCTTCCACTGGGCCACCCGTTCGGGTGTCACGGTCTCGATGGCCGACGTTCTGGTGCCGCCGCAGAAGCAGGAGATCCTGGAGCGGCACGAGGCCGAGGCCGAGGCGATCGAGCGCAAGTACCAGCGCGGCGCGCTGAACCACAACGAGCGCAACGAGTCCCTGGTCAAGATCTGGCAGGACGCCACCGAAGAGGTGGGTAAGGCGCTGGAGGAGTACTACCCCGCGGACAACCCGATCATCACGATCGTGAAGTCGGGCGCCACGGGTAACCTCACCCAGACCCGCACCCTGGCAGGCATGAAGGGCCTGGTGACGAACCCGAAGGGTGAGTTCATCCCGCGCCCGATCAAGTCCTCGTTCCGTGAGGGCCTGACGGTGTTGGAGTACTTCATCAACACCCACGGTGCTCGTAAGGGTCTGGCCGACACCGCTCTGCGTACCGCCGACTCGGGTTACCTGACCCGTCGTCTGGTGGACGTCTCGCAGGACGTCATCGTTCGCGAGAACGACTGCGAGACCGAGCGCGGCATCATCGTCACGCTGGCCGAGCGCGCTGCGGACGGTTCGCTGATCCGCGATGCGCACGTCGAGACCTCGGCGTTCGCCCGGACGCTGGCCACCGATGCGGTCGATGACAAGGGCAACGTCGTCATCGAGCGCGGCCATGACCTGGGTGACCCGGCCATCGACGCGCTGCTGGCTGCCGGTATCTCCCAGGTGAAGGTCCGCTCCGTGCTGACCTGCGCCTCGGCGTCCGGTGTGTGTGCCAAGTGCTACGGCCGCTCGATGGCCACCGGCAAGCTGGTCGACATCGGCGAGGCCGTCGGCATCGTCGCCGCCCAGTCCATCGGTGAGCCTGGTACCCAGCTGACCATGCGTACCTTCCACCAGGGTGGTGTTACCGGTGGCGCCGACATCGTCGGTGGTCTGCCTCGCGTGCAGGAGCTGTTCGAGGCTCGTATCCCGCGCAACAAGGCGCCCATCGCCGACGTCGCGGGCCGGGTCCGGCTGGAGGAGAGCGACAAGTTCTTCAAGATCACCATCGTCCCCGACGATGGCGGCGAGGAAGTTGTCTACGACAAGCTCTCCAAGCGTCAGCGGCTGCGCGTGATCACCCACGAGGACGGCTCCGAAGGCGTGCTCTCCGACGGTGACCACGTCGAGGTCGGCGACCAGCTCATGGAAGGCTCCGCGGATCCACACGAGGTTCTGCGTGTCCAGGGCCCCCGCGAGGTGCAGATCCACCTCGTCAAGGAGGTCCAGGAGGTCTACCGGGCCCAGGGCGTGTCGATCCACGACAAGCACATCGAGGTCATCGTCCGGCAGATGCTGCGTCGCGTCACGATCATCGATTCGGGTGCGACGGAGTTCCTGCCCGGTTCGCTCACCGAGCGGGCCGAGTTCGAGACCGAGAACCGTCGCGTCGTGGCCGAGGGTGGCGAGCCCGCGGCCGGACGCCCGGTGCTGATGGGTATCACCAAGGCATCGCTGGCCACGGATTCGTGGCTGTCGGCGGCGTCGTTCCAGGAGACCACCCGCGTGCTGACCGATGCGGCGATCAACTGCCGCAGCGACAAGCTGCAGGGTCTGAAGGAAAACGTGATCATCGGCAAGCTGATCCCGGCCGGTACCGGCATCGCCCGTTACCGCGACATCCAGGTGCAGCCGACCGAAGAGGCCCGCGCTGCGGCGTACACGATCCCGTCCTACGAGGATCAGTACTACAGCCCGGACTTCGGTGCGGCCACCGGTGCTGCGGTGCCGCTGGACGATTACGGATACTCGGACTACCGCTAATCAGTCTCTCTGCGCGAGCAGACGCCAAAACCCCCAAAATCTCCGGATTTTAGGGGTTTTCGCGTCTCTTCGCCAAGGTTATCCACAGCTTGGCGACATGGGGCTTTCGCCGGGCCTGCTCAGCGGTAAGCATGCAATGCATGGCACTCGACGCCGCACACGACCTATTCATCGCAAACGGCGGTGTGGCCACGACTCGACAACTGCTGGCAGTTCTATCGCCCAAGGCATTAGAGGTCGCCGTTCGAGCCGGGAGACTCATTCGCGTTCGCCGCGGTGTGTATGCGTTGAATCCGCCCGACGTGTCGGCGAGGCTTGCCGCGCTGGATCTCGCGTTGGGACAGCACATCGTGGCGTGCATGCATACCGCCGCCCAGCTGTATGGCTTCGACACGGAGACGGATGGACGCCTGCACATTCTTGATCCCGGGGTGCGGGTGCGGCCATCGGTTGACCTGATGGTGCATCAGCGAATTGGCGCTCCGCTCAAGAAGATTGACGGTCGATTGGTCACAGCACCGGCGTGGACAGCCGTCGAGATCGCCAGGACACTCCGCCGCCCACGTGCTCTTGCGGTACTCGATGCTGCGCTTCGTACGGGGTGCTGTTCGCCTGTCGAGCTTGCCGCAGCGGTAGACGAGCAGAAGGGGCGCCGCGGAATCGTCAAGGTCCGCGAATTGATCGAGGTTGCCGACGGGCGCGCCGAATCACCGATGGAAAGTGAAGCCCGGCTGGTGTTCATCGACGGTGGATTGCCGCTACCTGAACTGCAGTACGAGATCATTGATCGGCAGGGAAAGCTGTGGCGGGTCGACTTCGCCTGGCTCGATGCAATGGTCGTCGCAGAATACGAGAGCATGGACTGGCACGCGAGTCCGGAGGCGCTCAAGCATGACCGGACCAAAACCGCCCGGCTCCAGGAATGCGGTTGGACCAGTATCCCGATTGTTGTCGACGACGTGCGGAAGCAGCCACGCGAGTTGGTCAGCCGGATCTTCGGCCACCTGGAGCGGCCTCCACTCGCCGGCTGAGCAGACGCGTACACCCCCATTTCCAGTCCGAATAGGGGGTGTACGCGTCTGCTCGGCGGAGGGCTGTCACCGAGCCTCACTAGACTTGGCGGCGTGCTCATCGGTTCGCATGTAGACAACACCGACCCATTGGCCGCAGCCGCCGCAGACGGCGCCGACGTGGTGCAGTTCTTCCTCGGCAACCCGCAGAGCTGGAAAAAGCCCAAGCCTCGCGAGGACGCCGAGGTGCTCAAGGCGTCGACTGTGCCGCTGTACGTGCATGCGCCGTACCTGATCAACGTGGCCTCGGCCAACAACCGGGTGCGCATCCCGTCCCGCAAGATCCTGCAGGACACGTGCGACGCTGCTGCCGAGATCGGCGCGACCGCGGTGATCGTGCACGGCGGCCACGCCGACGACAACGACATGGACGCCGGGTTCGAGCGTTGGGTCAAGGCCCTGGATGCGCTCAACACCGATGTACCGGTGTACCTGGAGAACACTGCGGGCGGTGATCACGCCATGGCTCGGCATTTCGACACCATCGCCAGGTTGTGGGATCGCATCGGGGACAAGGGAATTGGCTTCTGTCTCGATACCTGCCATGCCTGGGCGGCGGGGGAGGCGTTGATCGACGCGGTCGACCGGATCAAGGCCATCACCGGGCGCATCGACCTGGTGCACTGCAACGACTCGCGCGACGCGGCCGGCTCCGGCGCCGACCGCCACGCCAATTTCGGCGCCGGCCAGATCGATCCGCAGTTGCTGGCGGCCGTGGTCAAGGCGGCCGACGCTCCGGTGATCTGCGAGACCGCCGAGGCCGGCCGCAAGGACGACATCGCATTCCTGCGCGAACACGCCGGCTGACACGTTCGGCAACCTGAACCGTTTTCAACGGCACCGTGACGCGTAGGTGAACTAACGTCGGTTGTGTGACCGCGGTTGACGACTCGGTAACCGATGAAGCACCAGCGCAGTCGGGTAGCGACAGCCGCGCCCGACGGCTGCGCACGCTGCGCTATACGGCGATCCTGGTGTGGGCCGCCGTGGTCATCTACCGCACCGTGACCGACGGCTTCGCGTTCAACCGTGAGCTTTTGCTGCTCTACATCGCCACCGGCCTGCTGGCCGCGAGCATCGGTCAGGGCCGACGGATGCTCTATGTCATCCGCGACTGGCTGCCGTTCGCCGTGGTGCTTGCCGCCTACGATCTCAGCCGTGGCGCGGCAACCCTGGTCGGCCGGCCCACGATGTGGCACTGGCAGGTCGACGCGGATCGCTGGATGTTCTTCGGCACGGTGCCCACGGTGTGGTTGCAGGAGCGGTTGAAGCAGCTGCACCCGCCGTGGTGGGAAGTCGTGATCAGCACGGTGTACATGTCGTTCTTCATCCTTCCGTACGTCGTCGCAGGCGTGCTGTGGCTGCGTGACCGGGAGGAGTGGAAGCGGTTCGTCCGCTTGTTCGTCGGACTCTCGTTCGCGGCCCTGGTCATCTACGCTCTGCTGCCTGCCGCTCCGCCGTGGGCCGCGGCGCGGTGCACCGCCGATGACGTCGACGGTGGCCCGTCCGGGCCCGGGTGCATGTTCCGGTCGGCGCGCGAGGCGGTCGACGGAGGATTGCTCGGCGCCATGCAGGGCAGTCGCGACGGCGCCCACGACTGGATCGAACGGATCGTCACCCGCGGCTGGGGCAATCTCAATCTGCATACCGCGACGGCGTTGATCGATCAGGGGCAGGCCAGCGTGAACCTCGTCGCGGCAATACCGTCGCTGCATGCGGGGCTCACCGCGGCGGTCGCGGTGTTCCTGTGGCACCGGGTGAGCCGCGGGTGGCGGCCGTTGTTGGTGGCCTATCCACTCATCATGGCCTTCACGCTGGTCTACACCGCCGAGCACTATGTGGTGGACATCCTGCTCGGCTGGATGTTGGCGGCCGTGGTGCTGTTTGCGCTCAATCGCTATGAAGCGCGCAGGTCGTCGGCGCGGTCCGATGACAGCGACACGCTGCCGGCCGCAGTAGCCGAACTCGATCCGGCCTGAGTGCCGACGCCCATTACAAGTATTGTGCGGTTGTCGGAAATTTGTAACACTGTGGACATGGTCGATACACACGTCGTCACCAATCAGGTCCCCACGCTGCAGGACTACAACCCCGCCACCTCGCCGGTACTCGCCGAAGCCCTCATCCGCGAAGGCGGACAGTGGGGCGTCGACGAGGTCCACGAACTCGGCGCCATCAACGGGAGCGCGCGGGCCCAGCGCTGGGGTGAGCTGGCCGACCGCAACCGGCCGGTGCTGCATACCCACGATCGCTACGGCTACCGGATCGACGAGGTCGAATACGACCCGGCCTATCACGAGCTGATGAACGTCGCCGTCACCCACGGCCTGCACGCCGCACCGTGGGCCGACGACCGTGAGGGCTCGCACGTGGTGCGCGCCGCCAAGATGTCGGTGTGGACCGTCGAACCCGGACATGTCTGTCCGATCTCGATGACGTACGCCGTGGTGCCCGCACTGCGGTTCAACCCGGAGCTGGCCGCGATCTACGAGCCGCTGCTGACCAGCCGGGTATACGACCCTGAACTCAAGCTCGCGACGACGAAAGCCGGTATCACCGCGGGCATGTCGATGACCGAGAAGCAGGGCGGCTCCGACGTCCGGGCCGGCACCACCGAAGCCACCCCCAACGGCGACGGCACCTACTCGCTGCGCGGCCACAAGTGGTTCACCTCGGCCCCGATGGGTGACATCTTCCTGGTTCTCGCCCAGGCGCCCGGTGGTCTGAGCTGCTTCTTCCTGCCGCGCATCCTGCCCGACGGCAGCCGCAACCGGATGTTCCTGCAGCGGCTCAAGGACAAGCTCGGCAACCACGCCAACGCCTCCAGCGAAGTCGAGTACGACGGTGCCACCGCCTGGCTGGTGGGCGAGGAGGGGCGCGGCGTGCCGACCATCATCGAGATGGTCAACCTCACTCGACTCGACTGCACGCTGGGCAGCGCCACGAGCATGCGCAGCGGCCTGGCCCGCGCCGTGCACCACGCGCAGCACCGGAAGGCGTTCGGCGCCTACCTGATCGATCAGCCGCTGATGCGCAACGTGCTTGCTGACCTGGCCGTGGAGGCCGAGGCGGCGACCATGCTGGCGATGCGGATGGCCGGTGCCACCGACAAGGCGGTCCGCGGTGACGAGCGTGAGGCGCTGCTGCGCCGTATCGGCCTTGCTGCGGGCAAGTACTGGGTGTGCAAGCGGGCAACGCCGCATGCCGCCGAGGCGATGGAATGCCTGGGCGGCAACGGCTATGTCGAGGATTCGGGCATGCCCCGCCTGTACCGGGAAGCTCCGCTGATGGGCATCTGGGAGGGCTCGGGCAATGTCAGCGCGCTGGATACCCTGCGCGCCATGGCAACCCGGCCCGAAAGCGTCGAGGTGCTCTTCGACGAACTCTCCAAGACCGCTGGACAGGACCCGCGATTGGACCGCCACGTCGCCAGGCTGCAGACCGACCTGCAGGACATGGAGACCATCCAGTACCGCGGTCGCAAGGTCGCCGAGGACATTTCGCTGGCCCTGCAGGGCGCGCTGCTGGTGCGTCACGGTCACCCGGCGGTGGCCGAGGCCTTCCTGGCCAGTCGGCTCGGCGGCCAGTGGGGTCAGGCGTTCGGAACACTGCCCACCGGACTGGACCTGGCGCCGATCATCGAGCGGGCGCTGGTCAAGGGATGAGTTCTTTCGCCGAGCAGACACAAACTCGCACATTTCAGGGTCATTTTGTGCGAGTTTGTGTCTGCTCGCGGTGGGAGGTGAGCGCATGAGCGTTGAAACGCTCAAGACGATGACCTATGAGGTCACCGACCGGATCGCACGAATCACCTTCAATCGTCCCGAAAAAGGCAACTCGATCGTCGCCGACACCCCGCTGGAGCTGCAGGCCCTGGTCGAGCGTGCGGACCTGGATCCCAATGTTCACGTGATCCTGGTATCCGGCCGCGGTCAGGGGTTCTGTGCGGGTTTCGACCTGTCCGCCTACGCCGACGGCACGGGCGAGGCCGGGGGAGGCCGCTACGACGGGACGGTGCTGTCCGGGAAAACCCAAGCGGTGAACCATCTCCCGGACCAACCGTGGGATCCGATGGTGGACTACCAGATGATGAGCCGGTTCGTGCGCGGCTTCTCCAGCCTCATGCATGCCGACAAGCCGACCGTGGTCAAGATCCACGGTTACTGTGTGGCCGGTGGCACCGACATCGCGCTGCACGCCGACCAGGTGATCGCGGCTGCCGACGCCAAGATCGGTTACCCGCCCATGCGGGTGTGGGGAGTTCCGGCTGCCGGCCTGTGGGCGCACCGGCTGGGCGACCAACGCGCCAAACGCCTTCTGTTCACCGGGGATTGCATCACCGGCGCTCAGGCCGCCGAATGGGGGCTGGCCGTCGAGGCTCCTGAGCCTCAGGATTTGGATGAGCGCACCGAACGACTCGTCGCGCGCATCGCCGCCATGCCCGTCAACCAACTCATCATGGCCAAACTGGCCTGTAACTCCGCGCTGCTGCAGCAGGGGGTGGCGACCAGTCGGATGGTGAGCACCGTGTTCGACGGCATCGCGCGGCACACTCCAGAAGGGCACGCCTTCGTGGCCGATGCGGTTGAACACGGCTTCCGCGAGGCGGTGCGTCACCGCGACGAGCCGATGGGCGACTACGGGCGCAGGTCTTCCGAGGTGTGACATGCCCGTGCTGAAGCGGATGACGGCCAGGTCGGTGGTGCTGAGCGTGCTGCTCGGCGCCCATCCGGCCTGGGCGAGTGCCGCCGAACTGGTCAGGCTGACAGCCGATTTCGACATCAAAGAGCCGACTCTGCGGGTGGCCTTGACCCGCATGGTTGGCGCCGGTGACCTGGTCCGCTCCGAGGATGGGTACCGGTTGTCGGACCGGCTGCTGACCCGCCAGCGCCGGCAGGACGATGCGATCGATCCGCGGCTGCGCGAGTACGACGGTCAGTGGTTGACGCTCGTCATCACCAGTGTCGGTACCGATGCCCGCACCCGGGCTTCGCTGCGGAACACATTGCAGCAGCACCGGTTCGGTGAACTGCGCGAGGGGGTGTGGATGCGTCCGGACAATCTCGATCAGGCGTTGCCGCAGGAGATCACCGACCGGGTGCGGGTGCTGCGCTCCCGCGACCAGGACCCGGCCGGCCTGGCCGCCATGCTGTGGGACCTGCCCGGCTGGCGACGCTCGGGTGAGGAGCTTCTGGCAGAGATCGGCGCCGCGAACGACATCCCGGGACGGTTCGTGGCGGCCGCCGGTATCGTGCGTCATCTGCTGGCGGACCCGGTGCTGCCCGACGAGCTGCTGCCGGACAACTGGCCGGGTGACGAATTGCGCAAGGCGTACAACGATTTCGCCGCCGAACTCGTCGTGCGGCGCGACGATACCCAACTCATGGAGGCGACATGACCGAAGCTGTACGGGTCGAGCGCAACGGCCCGGTGACCACGGTCATCATCGACCGGCCACACGCCCGCAACGCCGTCGACGGCCCGACTGCCGCGGCGCTCTATGCCGCGTTCGAGCAATTCGACGCCGATGAGGACGCCGCGGTCGCGGTGCTGGCCGGCGACGGCGGAACCTTTTGTGCGGGCGCCGACCTGAAGGCCTTCGGCACCCCGGAGATGAACCGGCTGGATCCGGCGGGCCCCGGACCGATGGGGCCGAGCCGAATGGTGTTGTCCAAGCCGGTGATCGCCGCGGTCAGTGGCCATGCGGTGGCCGGCGGATTGGAACTGGCGCTGTGGTGTGACCTGCGGGTGGTCGAGGAGGACGCGGTGATGGGCGTGTTCTGCCGTCGCTGGGGAGTGCCGCTGATCGACGGTGGCACCGTGCGACTGCCCCGGCTGATCGGGCAGAGCCGGGCGATGGACCTGATCCTGACCGGACGTGCGGTCGAGGCGACCGAAGCGCACGCGATCGGCCTGGCCAACCGGGTGGTGCCCAAGGGCCAAGCGCGCCGGCATGCTGAGGAACTCGCCGCCGAACTGGCGAAGCTACCTCAAGAATGTATGCGGGCCGACCGCCTTTCGGCGCTGCACCAATGGGGCGAATCCGAGCAGGCCGCAATGGAATTCGAGTTCGCCAGCATCGATCGGGTCAAACACGAGGCCGCCCACGGTGCCGGACGGTTCGCGGCGGGTGCGGGCAGGCACGGAGCCAGCGCCAGCTAGCCCTTGTTCACCTTGTTGTTGCTGCCGGTGTTGGTGACCTTCGGGTCGCCCGCGGCGTAGGTGACGGTGTTGTTCAGCCCGATGATGGTGAGCCCCTTGTCGATCCGCTCGAACGTGATCTTGTTGTCGGATCCGCCGATGTTCACATTGGCGCAGGTGCCCTTGACCGTCAGCGTGTTGTTGGTGCCACCGACCGTGAGGGACTTGCCGTCGGCGCAGTCGATGTCCGTCGTGGTCCCGACCGACATGTAATTGATGGTGTTGCCGACCTCGACGTTGACCCCGGACTGTCCCGCGGTGGCGCTGGGCGTACTGGTGTCCGAGCTTTCGGAGCCGCAGGCCGCCAAGGTCAGCGCAGCGGCGGCGGCACCGGCGACGAGGATCAGTCGAATGTGGGGGAAACGCGTGAGCACGGTGGGTCTCTGCTTTCTGGTTCGGGCTTGATCAGACTTGATCAGGCGGGGACGCGGCTGATCTGGTTGGTCATCCCCAGTTCACGGCCGCGGTCGATGAGTGCCGGTTCGCCGTTCTTGAAGAACACGGTCTGGTCGTAGCCGTACACGGTGACGTCGTTGATCACGTTGTCGGCGATGATGACGTTGGACGACCCCTGCACGGTCACGGCCCAGCAGGTACCCAACGCGTTGACCCGGTTTCCGGTTCCGTTGACGATCAGGGTGGAGTTGTTGCAATCCAAGGTTTGTTCGATGCCTTGCCCGGTGATGTGGGTGTCACCGTTCTTGGCTGCCGCGCCGGGTGCACCGACGGTGAGCGCCAGCGGCAACGCGAGCGTGCCGGCGGCGAGCCCGACAAACATCCTCCGGCCCACAGCTGTCCAATTCACGGTGAGTTCCCCTTCCGATCTGCTGCGAGAAGAGTACGTGGCGCTCTCCGCGCGGCGGTAAGTGTTGACCAGTTTGACGGGCGTTCGCCGACAGGTCGCGTGCGGTGTCACTGCTGGGTACCGTGTTCAGCAATGCGTCGGTGTGTTGTTCAGACTGCTGCCGTGGCAGTCACAGCAGTGGTGACCGTCGCGGGGTGTTCGCACACCATCGACGGAGCTGCCGAACGTGCGTCGGCCGACACCACAGACCCCGATCGCAGCTTCGGGTACGTCGATGACCGTTGCGGACTGCTCGTCGACAGCACGGTGCAGGAGATCATGGCGGCCGACCACGTGGTGCGTCCGTACAGCGGCGCGGTCTGCCAATACGTGCTGTCGCGCAACGCCCGGCCCGGTCCGGAGCCCGCCGCCGGATCGCCCGCCATGCTCGACGTGATCTTCTCCTGGTTCGAGAAGGGCTCGTTGGAACGTGAGCGGGCGGTGGCCGGCAGCAGGGGCGCACAGATCACCGACGTGGTGGTCGAGCGGCACAAGGCATTCATCGCGCGCCGCGACGTGACCGGCGCTGCCTGCTCGGCGACCGCAGCCGCCGGCCCTGGCGTGATCAGCTGGTGGGTGCAACTGCGCGGTGCGGGCAGTGCCGTGCCCGGCGGCAAGGGCGATCCGTGCCAGGACGCCAAGAAATTGCTGTCGGCCACGCTTCAAGCGGAACTGTGACCGTGGCGCACCGCTACCTCGCAATGAGGTGTCTGGCCGGCATCGCAGCCGGCGTCGCGCTGACGGCGTGCGGGCCCGCGGAAGAACCGTCGGCCCCCGAGCCGGCCGGGCCGGGCGGCGGCTTTCACGGCGCGGACTGCAACGGCATCACCGACGCTGACATCGCGGATGCCGTCGGATCGTCGATGTTCACCAAGGCCGTGGTCAGCGACACCGGCTGCTTCTGGCAGGAGAACACCGTCCTCGGGACCTTCGGAGCCGGGATGGGCATCTCCACGTGGTGGTATCGGGGAAGTGACATGGACACCGAGAGGATGCTGGAGACCCGGGCGGGACGCACCCTCACCGAGCTGTCCATCGACGGCAATCAGGGTTTCCGCGCAGCGGACGCGAATGTCTGCAGTATCTACGTGGCCAAGGGCCAGGATGTGATCACCTGGTCGATCCAGACGATGAACCCGGCCTCACTGCCCGATCTGTGTCAGGTCACCGAGAAACTCGCCAGGCTCAGTCAAGGCCGGGTGAACTGATCTGCGCTGTCTGACGGGCTACAGTTTCACGGCGACCCCCGATGGCGGCGTCATCACATCGACTCGAAGGCAGTGCGTACATGTCAGCTCGGCCGGAGGCACAGGCGGCTGGAACCAGACGTTCCCAGCCGCGGCCGGCGCGGACCACGAAGCTCAGCCGCGATGCCATCGTGAACGCAGCGCTGACGTTCCTGGACCGCGAGGGCTGGGATGCCCTGACCATCAACGCGCTGGCCGGCCAGCTCGGCACCAAGGGCCCGTCCCTCTACAACCACGTACACAGCCTCGACGATCTGCGGCGCACGGTGCGGATGCGCGTGATCGACGACATCATCGAGATGCTCAAGACGGTGGGTTCCGGGCGCACCCGTGACGACGCGGTGGCGGTCATGGCCAGCGCATACCGCAGCTATGCCCACCACCATCCCGGTCGCTACTCGGCATTCACCCGGATGCCCTTCGGCGGGGACGATCCGGAGTACTCGGCGGCCACCAAGGCGGCGGCCGGCCCCGTCATCGAAGTTCTCACCTCCTACGGGCTGGAAGGCGAGAACGCCTTCTACGCCGCACTGCAGTTCTGGTCGGCTCTGCACGGCTTCGTCCTGCTCGAAATGACGGGTGTGATGGACGACATCGACACCGATGCGGTGTTCACCGATATGCTGCGACGATTGGCCGCAGGTATGGGGCAACTGGAGTCGTAGCGTCTGACCTGGGAATAGGTCGTCGTGAGCGGGTTTGGTTCGGCGCGGCCAGCCCTGGTATCGTGGTAGATCGTGCCTGGCCGGAAGGCGCACGCTGCTGAGTGATTCGCAAGCGTGCCCGCACGCCGGGCCAATTCGCATGTCTAGCACGCATCGAAATTTCATCGGTGTAAGCACGTGCGACACGCCCGGACGCGGGGTAAGTGTCCGGGGGATAACTGCAGTACAGAGACTTAGAAACAGCAAGAGCACCAAAAGCAACACAGAGAAAGCCGGTACATGCCAACCATCAACCAGCTGGTCCGCAAGGGTCGCCGCGACAAGGTCGCCAAGGTGAAGACGGCGGCTCTCAAGGGCAGCCCGCAGCGCCGCGGTGTGTGCACGCGTGTGTACACCACCACTCCGAAGAAGCCGAACTCGGCGCTTCGCAAGGTCGCGCGCGTGAAGCTGACCAGCGGCGTTGAGGTCACCGCCTACATCCCCGGCGAGGGCCACAACCTGCAGGAGCACTCGATGGTGCTGGTGCGCGGCGGTCGTGTGAAGGACCTCCCCGGCGTTCGTTACAAGATCATCCGCGGGTCGCTTGACACCCAGGGTGTCAAGAACCGCAAGCAGGCCCGTAGCCGCTACGGCGCCAAGAAGGAGAAGAGCTGATGCCGCGCAAGGGTCCCGCGCCGAAGCGTCCGTTGGTCAACGATCCGGTCTACGGGTCGCAGCTGGTTACCCAGCTGGTCAACAAGGTTCTGCTGGACGGCAAGAAGTCACTGGCCGAGCGCATTGTCTACGGTGCGCTGGAGCAGGCTCGCGACAAGACCGGCACCGATCCGGTCGTCACCCTCAAGCGCGCGCTCGACAACGTCAAGCCCGCCCTCGAGGTCCGCAGCCGCCGCGTCGGTGGTGCCACCTACCAGGTGCCGGTCGAGGTTCGCCCCGATCGCTCCACCACCCTGGCCCTGCGCTGGCTGGTGAGCTTCTCCAAGGCTCGTCGCGAGAAGACCATGATCGAGCGCCTCGCCAACGAGATCCTCGATGCCAGCAACGGCCTGGGTGCCGCTGTGAAGCGTCGTGAGGACACTCACAAGATGGCCGAAGCGAACCGGGCTTTCGCGCACTACCGCTGGTGATACCTGCGCCCCGGCATCCAGCGACGGGTGCCGGCCGGCGCGCAATCGAACACCTAATCAAGCAAGCGAAAGAGTTGGGAAGACTTCCGTGGCACAGGACGTGCTGACTGACCTGAACAAGGTCCGCAACATCGGCATCATGGCGCACATCGACGCCGGTAAGACGACGACTACCGAGCGCATCCTTTTCTACACCGGTATCTCGTACAAGATCGGTGAGGTGCACGACGGCGCCGCGACGATGGACTGGATGGAGCAGGAGCAGGAGCGGGGTATCACCATCACCTCGGCTGCGACCACCTGCTTCTGGAACGACAACCAGATCAACATCATCGACACGCCGGGACACGTCGACTTCACCGTCGAGGTCGAGCGCTCGCTGCGCGTGCTCGACGGTGCTGTTGCCGTCTTCGACGGCAAGGAGGGTGTCGAGCCGCAGTCCGAGCAGGTGTGGCGGCAGGCCGACAAGTACGACGTCCCGCGCATCTGTTTCGTCAACAAGATGGACAAGCTGGGCGCCGACTTCTACTTCTCGGTGCAGACCATGAAGGACCGTCTGGGCGCCAACGTCGTTCCGATCCAGTTGCCGATCGGCTCCGAAGGTGACTTCGAGGGCGTCGTCGACCTGGTCGAGATGAAGGCCAAGGTCTGGCGTGGTGAGACCAAGCTCGGCGAGAAGTACGAAATCGTCGACATCCCGGCCGACCTTCAGGAGAAGGCCGAGGAATACCGCACCGCCATGATCGAGGCCATCGCCGAAACCGACGACGACCTCATGGAGAAGTACCTCGGTGGCGAAGAGCTCACGATCGACGAGATCAAGGGCGGCCTGCGCAAGCTGACCGTGACCAGCGCCGGCTACCCGGTGTTGTGCGGTTCCGCGTTCAAGAACAAGGGCGTTCAGCCCATGCTCGATGCCGTCATCGATTACCTGCCGACCCCGCTGGACGTCGCGGCCGCAGAGGGCCACGTCCCGGGCAAGGAAGACGAGATCGTCTACCGGAAGCCGTCGGCCGACGAGCCGTTCGCCGGGCTGGCCTTCAAGGTCGCCACCCACCCGTTCTTCGGCAAGCTGACCTACGTCCGGGTGTACTCCGGCAAGGTCGACTCCGGTGCGCAGGTGATCAACTCGACCAAGGGCAAGAAGGAGCGGCTGGGCAAGCTGTTCCAGATGCACTCCAACAAGGAGAACCCGGTCGAGTCGGCTTCCGCCGGCCACATCTACGCCGTGATCGGTCTGAAGGATACGACCACCGGCGATACTCTGTGCGACCCGCAGAACCAGGTCGTGCTTGAGTCGATGACCTTCCCCGATCCGGTGATCGAGGTGGCCATCGAGCCCAAGACCAAGAGCGACCAGGAGAAGCTGGGCACCGCGATCCAGAAGCTCGCCGAAGAGGACCCGACCTTCAAGGTGCACCTGGACCAGGAGACCGGCCAGACCGTCATCGGCGGTATGGGCGAGCTGCACCTGGACATCCTGGTGGACCGCATGCGTCGCGAGTTCAAGGTCGAGGCCAACGTCGGTAAGCCTCAGGTGGCCTACCGCGAGACCATCCGCCGGAAGGTGGAGAAGGTCGAGTTCACCCACAAGAAGCAGACGGGTGGCTCGGGCCAGTTCGCGAAGGTGCTCATCGATCTGGAGCCGTTCGTCGGCGAAGACGGTGCCACCTACGAGTTCGACAACAAGGTCACCGGTGGCCGCATCCCGCGCGAGTACATCCCTTCGGTGGATGCCGGTGCGCAGGATGCCATGCAGTACGGCGTGCTCGCCGGCTACCCGCTGGTGAACGTGAAGGTGACGCTGCTCGACGGCGCCTACCACGAGGTCGACTCCTCGGAAATGGCGTTCAAGGTGGCAGGTTCGCAGGTGCTGAAGAAGGCTGCCCAGGCGGCCCAGCCGGTCATCCTCGAACCCATCATGGCTGTCGAGGTCACGACTCCCGAGGACTACATGGGTGACGTGATCGGCGACTTGAACTCCCGCCGTGGTCAGATCCAGGCCATGGAGGAGCGCAGTGGTGCGCGCGTCGTAAAGGCGCAGGTGCCGCTGTCGGAGATGTTCGGCTACGTGGGCGACCTTCGGTCGAAGACCCAGGGCCGGGCGAACTACTCCATGGTGTTCGACTCGTACGCCGAAGTACCGGCGAACGTGGCGAAGGAGATCATCGCGAAGGCGACGGGTCAGTGAGCATCGAGGGCCGCCAGGCCCGAGGCGCGGAGCTGAGCCGGAGTCGAGCTATCGATCACGCGAAGGCGACGGGTCAGTAAGCTCGTCGCGGCAACTGTCGCGGCACACAACTGAACACATCGAAATTGCTTTAAGAAAAGCACCAACAAGTCCAGGAGGACACCACAGTGGCGAAGGCGAAGTTCGAGCGGACGAAGCCGCACGTCAACATCGGGACCATCGGTCACGTTGACCACGGCAAGACCACGCTTACTGCAGCAATCACCAAGGTTCTGCACGACAAGTACCCCGAGTTGAACGAGTCGCGCGCATTCGACCAGATCGACAATGCGCCTGAAGAGCGTCAGCGCGGCATCACGATCAACATCTCCCATGTGGAGTACCAGACCGAGAAGCGCCACTACGCCCACGTGGACGCCCCCGGTCACGCCGACTACATCAAGAACATGATCACCGGTGCCGCCCAGATGGACGGCGCGATCCTGGTGGTCGCCGCGACCGACGGCCCGATGCCGCAGACCCGCGAGCACGTGCTGCTGGCCCGCCAGGTGGGTGTGCCCTACATCCTGGTGGCGCTGAACAAGTCGGACGCCGTGGACGACGAGGAGCTCATCGAGCTCGTCGAGATGGAGGTCCGCGAACTGCTGGCCGCTCAGGACTTCGACGAGGACGCCCCGGTTATCCGGGTCTCCGCGCTGAAGGCGCTCGAGGGCGACCCGAAGTGGGTCAAGTCGGTTGAGGACCTGATGGACGCGGTCGACGAGTCGATCCCGGATCCGGTTCGCGAGACCGACAAGCCGTTCCTGATGCCCGTCGAGGACGTCTTCACCATCACCGGTCGTGGCACCGTGGTGACCGGTCGCGTCGAGCGTGGCGTGATCAACGTCAACGAAGAGGTCGAGATCGTCGGCATCCGCCCGACCACGACCAAGACCACCGTCACCGGTGTGGAAATGTTCCGCAAGCTGCTCGACCAGGGCCAGGCCGGCGACAACGTCGGTCTGCTGGTTCGTGGCATCAAGCGCGAGGACGTCGAGCGTGGCCAGGTTGTGGTCAAGCCCGGCACCACCACCCCGCACACCGAGTTCGAGGGCAGCGTCTACATCCTGTCCAAGGACGAGGGCGGCCGCCACACGCCGTTCTTCAACAACTACCGCCCGCAGTTCTACTTCCGTACCACGGACGTGACCGGCGTGGTTACCCTGCCCGAGGGCACCGAGATGGTGATGCCCGGTGACAACACCGACATCTCCGTCAAGCTGATCCAGCCCGTCGCCATGGACGAGGGCCTGCGCTTCGCGATCCGCGAGGGCGGCCGTACCGTCGGCGCCGGCCGGGTCACCAAGATCAACAAGTAGGCTCGCCTACGTGATCAACAAGTAATTGTTGGTCTGATCTAGCACTGCTGAAGCGGCGCTCACCTTCGGGTGAGCGCCGCTTTTGTTTTGTCGGCGTGTCGTGGCAGGTCGGGTGTAACGCCTGTGATAGCTGAGACGATCTTTCTTGCATAGGTCAGTTACGGGTTGGGGGCACGAACATGAGACGACGGATATGGGCGCTGGTTTCAGCAGCCGTCTTGGCCGGCACGGCGGTCGGATTCGCGGCGGGCGCGGCACAGGCCGCGGCGTGCCCCGACCTGCACTGGATCGGCGTCGCCGGTTCGGGTGAGCGGGACGATCCGACGGTCGACGCCGGCATGGGCCGGGTGGTCTACAACTCGCTGCGGGATCTGTCCGTGTGGGTGCAGCAGGACGGCCGGACGATGACGGCCGAGGCCGTTGCGTATCCGGCCGTGGCGGTGCCCGCCGACGGTGACCTGCTGGGCTGGGGCGGCTTCATGAGCAGTGTCGACACCGGTGTTGCCGCGCTCGGGAACCAGTACGCGGCATTCACCCAGCAGTGCCCGTCCAGCAAGGTCGTCCTGGCCGGCTACTCGCAGGGCGCGATGGTGGTCCACCGAAACCTGGCCGCGTTGTCGGGCAGCCCGAACCTGGCCGCCGCACTGCTGGTCGCCGACGGAGACCGGCTCCCCGCCGACCCGACCGTCAATCTGGGCACCGCGACCGCCGTGCCCGGAGCTGGCAAGGGCGTCGCGCAGGACTGGCCGATTCTCTCCCACGCTCCGGCAGTGCTGCCGGTGTCGGTCGGCGCTCGTACGATCAGCGTGTGCGATCGCGGCGACGCGGTGTGCGACTACGACGAGGACGCCGAAGAGGTGACCGCCAACGCGATCGCCGTGCACACCAGCTACGCCCGGTCGAGCAGCGGTGGATACCGGTGGACCTGGCCGCTGTACCGGATGCTGGGGCCGTCGCCGATGCAGCAGCAGGTGCCGACGGACGGTTCCACGGTTGGCGTCGTTCACTCCTGATCTCCGGTGGTCTCGGGCGCTAATCTGATGGCGCCCGACCGACGACAGGAGCCCGGAGATGTCCACATTCTGGCGGTACGTACGCATACAGGCCTTCGTTCTGCTGTGCGGCATCGTCGGTCCGATCTTCCTGGTCATCTACTTCGCCAGCGGTGGCGATCCGATGATGAAGTGGATGTTCTGGGTAGGTCTGTTGATCACCGCCATCGACGTCATGATCGCGCTGGGGCTCACCGCTGCCGGGGCGAAGTCAGCGGCGCACAAGGAGAAGCTGGAACAGGTCGGCGTATTGGCCCTGGCCCAGGTGACCGGTATTCACGAGACCAACACCCGCGTCAACGAGCAACCGCTGGTGAAGCTCGATCTGCAGATCTCGGGACCTGGAATCGCGCCGTTCGCCAGTCAGGATCGCGTGCTGGCCTCCGTGTCGCGGCTGCCGATGATCACCAACCGCAAGTTGGTCGCAGTGGTTGACCCCGCCACCAACGAATACCGGATCGATTGGGAGAGAAGCAGTCTGGTCAGCGGACTGATGCCTGCGACGTTCACCATCGCCGAGGAGAACAAGACCTACGACCTGACAGGGCAATCCGGCCCGCTGATGGAGATCCTGCAGATCCTCAAGGCGCACGGCATCGGCATCAACAGCATGGTCGACCTGCGGTCGAATCCCGCGGCCCGCGAACAGGTCCAGGCCGTGGTGCGGCGTGCGGCCGCGCAGCAGGCGGTGCCGTCCCCGTCACCGGTGACTTCGGAGCCCGGTGCTACATCGGCGTCCTTCCTAGCGCCTCCGGCGCCGTCGACCGCGCAACGACTTCAGGAACTCGAAACGCTGCGAGCGACGGGCGCCATCAGCGACGACGAATACACGGCGAAACGACAGCAGATCATCGCCGAGCTCTGATCTCGTTCCGGATCAACCCGGTTGGCATTGTTTGCCAGTTGCCTTGTGCAAGTTCATGAGCCTTCTACCGGCGTGATCTATGGTTACAGCGGATTCACGATCGTCACTGCACCGTCAACGGCACCGCGAAAGACGTGATATGACCACGGCTGAACCGAAGACAGAACCGGCAGGCGCGAAGGTCAGCCTTCCGACGCTGACCGCGATGGTGGTCGGATCGATGATCGGCTCGGGTGTTTTCCTGTTGCCGCGTCGGTTCGGCGCCGAGTCCGGGGTGCTGGGCGCGGTCATCGCATGGACCATCGCCGGAACCGGAATGCTGATGCTGGCGTTCGTGTTCCAGCGCTTGGCCACTCGCAAACCCGACCTGGATGCCGGAATCTTCGCCTACGCCAAGGCCGGATTCGGTGACTATGTCGGATTCAACTCGGCGTTCGGTTTCTGGGCATCGGCGTGTGCGGGCAACACGTCGTACTGGGTGCTCATCATGGCCACGGCCAGTGCGATGTTCCCGCAACTGGGTGATGGCAGCACCGTGCTCGCGGTGCTGATCTCCTCGGTAGGGGTGTGGCTGTTCTGCTTCTTGATCCTGCGTGGCGTCAAGGAAGCCGCGGTGATCAATCGGATTGCCACCGTTGCCAAGGTCGTTCCCATCGTGGCGTTCATCGTGATCGCGCTCGTCGCATTCAAGGCCGGGGTGTTCGCCGACAACTTCTGGGGCGGTTGGAAAGCCGAAGGCGGCGCGCCGGCCTCGGTGTTCGAACAGGCCAAGGGCACGATGCTCATCACGGTGTTCGTGTTCATGGGCATCGAGGGCGCCAGCGTGTATTCGCGCTATGCGAAGAAGCGGGAAGACGTCGGCCGGGCGACGGTCATCGGATTCCTGTCCGTACTCGCCGTATTCGCTCTCGTCACCTTGGTGTCCTACGGTGTGCTGCCGCAGTCGGAACTCGCCAACGTCAACCAGCCGTCGATGGCCGCGGTGCTCGAATCGATCGTCGGCCCATGGGGTTCGGTGTTCATCAAGGTCGGTGTGGTGCTCTCGGTACTGGGGGCGTACCTGGCCTGGACGCTGATGGCGGCCGAGATCCTCTACATTCCGGCCAAATCCGAGGACATGCCGCGTTTTCTGGCCCGCACCAACAGCCACGGCGCGCCGGTGACGGCTCTGGTGATGGCCGGTGGCCTGGTGCAGCTGCTGCTCATCCTGCTGCTGTTCACCTCCGAGGCACTGGATTTCATGCTGGACCTCACCGCGGCGCTGGCCCTGATTCCCTACTTCCTGGCCGCCGGATACGCACTGAAGCTGGTGCTGACCCGGGAGACGTACATCGACGGCCAACGGCTGACCGGCGACGGTGTCGTGGCCGGGCTGGCCACGTTCTACACGTTGTTCCTGGTCTACGCAGCCGGATTCGACCATCTCCTGCTGTCCTGCATCCTCTACGCCGCAGGTGCCGTGCTGTACGTGATGGCCCGACGCGAGCGCGGCCTGCGGGTGTTCTCGCCACCGGAGGCGGTGTTGTTCGTGGTCATCCTGCTCGGAGCGGTGGCCGGAATCGTCGGTTTGGTCACCGGTCAGATCCAGATCTAGTGCCACACATGGTGAAAGGAAGCTGATGTCGAATCCGTCCGGCACCTACGGCGTGCACTCCGAGGTGGGAACGCTGCGCAAGGTTCTGGTGTGCTCACCGGGGCTGGCTCACGAGCGGCTCACCCCGACCAACTGCGACGACCTGCTGTTCGACGATGTGCTGTGGGTACAGAACGCGCGCCGCGACCACTTCGACTTCATGGACAAGATGCGTGACCGCGGGGTCGAGGTCGTCGAACTGCACAACCTGCTCACCGAGACGATCCAGAACCCAGAAGCCAAGGCATGGCTGCTGGATCGCAAGATCGTGGCCAACGAGGTGGGCATCGGTCTGGTCGACGACACGCGTGGATTCCTGGATTCTCTTCCGGAGCGTCGTCTCACCGAATTTCTCATCGGCGGCCTGTCCACCCGGGATCTGCCTGCCGAGGTCCGCTCCGGGTACCTGGCACTGGCTCGCGAGGACACCGGCGTCAACGAGTATCTGATGCCGCCGCTGCCCAACACGCTCTACACCCGCGACACCACCTGCTGGATCTACGGCGGGCTGACGCTCAATCCGTTGTTCTGGCCGGCCCGGCACGACGAAACCTTGCTGATGAAGGCGATCTATCAGTTCCATCCGGACTACGTGGGTTCCACGGTGTGGTGGGGCGACCCGGAAAAGTCTTGGGGGCAAGCCACTCTCGAGGGCGGCGATGTGCTGATTCCCGGCAACGGCGTGGTGTTGATCGGTATGAGCGAACGCTCGTCGCGCCAAGCCATCACCCAGGCAGCCGCCGAATTGTTCGCCGGCGGTGCCGCGGAGAAGGTGATCGTCGCCGGCATGCCCAAGCTGCGGTCGGCCATGCACCTCGACACGGTGTTCACCTTCGCCGACCGTGATGTGGTGACCATCTACCCGGAGATCGTCAACAGGATCGTCGCGTTCACGTTGCTGCCCAGCGATACCGAGCCGGGGGTCGAGGTGGTGCCGGAATCCGAACCGTTCATCGATGTGGTCGCGACCGCGTTGGGTCTGCCCAAGCTTCGCGTCGTCGAGACCGGCGGCACTGCCTACGACTCGGAACGCCAGCAGTGGGACAGCGGCAACAATCTCGTCGCGGTCGAGCCGGGGGTGGTGTTCGCCTACGACCGCAACACCCACACCAACTCTCTGCTGCGCAAGGCCGGCGTAGAGGTGATCACCATCGTCGGTGCCGAGCTGGGCCGTGGACGCGGTGGCGGGCACTGCATGACCTGCCCGATCATCCGCGATCCCATTCAGTGGTAGGAGTCCAGGAACACGTTCTACTTCTGCTGTTAGCCTGTGGCCAGGCTCACTGAAAGGACCCTGGCATGGCCGCAGGTAAGGCAACACTGGAAGGCCGCGTGGCATTCGTCACCGGCGCCGCACGCGGTCAGGGCCGCGCACACGCGGTGCGGTTGGCCAACGAGGGTGCCGACATCATCGCGATCGATGTGTGCCGGCCGGTCGGCGACACGATCACCTACCCGGCCGCGACGGCGGAGGATCTCGCCGAGACCGTTGCCGCCGTGGAGGCGGCGGGCCGCAAGGTGCTCGCGCGCGAGGTCGACATCCGTGACCTGGCGGCCCAGCAGCAAGTGGTGGCCGACGGCGTCGAGCAGTTCGGCCGCCTCGACATCGTGGTGGCCAATGCCGGGGTGCTCAGCTGGGGGCGCCTGTTCGAGCTGTCGCCCGAGCAGTTCGACACCGTCGTCGACGTCAACCTCAACGGCACCTGGCGGACCATCCGGGCCGCGGTGCCAGCGATGATCGAGGCGGGCAACGGCGGGTCGATCATCATCGTCAGCTCCTCGGCCGGTGTGAAAGCCACTCCCGGCAACGGTCACTACGCAGCCTCCAAACACGGTCTGGTGGCACTGACCAACACACTGGCTCTTGAGGTGGGCGAGTACGGCATACGGGTCAACTCGATCCATCCGTACTCGATCGACACTCCGATGATCGAACCGGAGGCGATGGCCGAGATCTTCTCCAAGTTCCCGAGCTTCCTGCACAGCTTCGCCCCGATGCCGTATCACAAGGTGACCGACGGCAAAAACGAGGGACTCGCGGCGTTCATGGCGCCCGAGGAAGTTGCCGATGTGGTGGCCTGGCTGGCCGGTGACGGTTCGGCGACTCTGTCGGGCAGCCAGATCGCCGTCGACCGCGGCGTGCTCAAGTACTGATCTCTCCCCGGAACTAGCCCGGGAGCACGAGCACCGGAACCGGGCTGTGCCGCAGGATCTTTGATCCGTGTGAGCCCAGGAACACCCGGGCGACGGCGCCACCGGGCGTGGTTCCGATCGCCAGGATCTCGCCCTCGAGCCAGTCGATACCATCGAGGGCCTCGCGCCAGTCGTTGCCGGTGGCGAGCTGCAGGTCCACGTCGTCGCCGACGACGGTGTCGTCTTTCAACCGGATCAGTGCCTGCTGAGCCTGTTTCGCCCACTCCTGCAGGATCGCGTCCTCGGCGTGCAACCCGACGGTCGGTGGATACATGTTGCGTCCCCGAACCGCAAAGGTGACCACGCGCATGGGTGTGTGCAGTCGCCGGCTCAGGTCGGTCACCTGCCGGACTACGGCAACCGTGTCGGGGGATCCGGGGAAGGCGCACGTGATGCGTGCCAGCCCGGCGGATTTGGGCCGACGGTAGCCGCGCGGGCTGATCGCCAGCGGGACCGGACAGGAGTGCAGCAGCCGATCGGCGGTCGAGCCGGCCACCACCTGGCCCAATTGGCCGTCAGCGGCCGAGCCGAGTACGAGCACCTCGGCGTCGAGTTCGACGACGGCTTCCAACAGGCCGCCGGATACCGACCGGTGCGCGAATTTGTGGAAGCTGACGTCGAGACGATCGTCGAGTGCGGCTATGTGCTGTCGTGCCTGCTCGGCCGAGGAGGCCGCCAATTGTGCGGCGTACTCGGCATATTCGGCGTCGACGCGGGCCGGGGACGGGTTCAGCCACGGACGCGGCACGACGGTGGCCACCGCCAGCGAAGTGTTCAGGCTGCGCGCCGCACCGACTGCGAGATGCAGTGCCGATGCTCCGCCCTTGCCGGCCAGATACCCGACGACGACGGTCATCGGGTCTCCTCGGTCCCGTGGGTGGTCATCACGTCGTCCTCACCGGCTGCCGCACCGGGTATGTAGCCGTCGCCGCCGTCGTTGAGTGCGCTGTGATGCCGGCTCCACAGCAGATAGAACGTCAGGGCGAGGGCGACCCAGATGCTGAACCACAGCCAGGTGATCGGCGGCAGACCGTAGAGCACGAACAGGCAGGCCAGCACCGAAAGGACCGGTGTCACCGGATATCCGGGGACCTTGAAGGCCCGCGGCAGGTCCGGCTCCCGCACCCGCAGGATGATGACGCCGATGGACACCACGATGAATGCCACCAGGGTGCCGATCGACACCAGATCCCACAGGTAGTCCAGCGGAACCAGCCCGGCCAGGGTGCCGGTGACCGCTCCGACGACGATGGTGTTCTTCACCGGGGTCATGGTGCGGGGGTTGACCTTTGCGAACATCGATGGCAGTAGGCCGTCACGTCCCATCGCGAACAGGATGCGGGTCTGCCCGTACATCACCACCAGGGTCACGGAGAAGATCGAGATCACCGCCCCCACGGCGAGCACGGTGCTGGCCCATGTCTGGCCGTGCAGGATGTTGGTCAGCATCACCGACAGTCCGGCCTCGGACTGATCGTCGGAACCGAATTCGTCGGCGGATTGGGTGCCCAGACCCGCGAACGCGACCAGGATGTAGATGCTGGTGACGACGACGAGTGCCCCGAGGATCGCCCGCGGCATGGTCTTCTGCGGATTCTTCACCTCGTCGCCCGCGGTGGAGACCGCATCCAGTCCGATGAACGTGAAGAAGATCGTGCCGGCGGCCGCGGTGATGCCGGTGAATCCCTTGTCCCAGAATCCGGCGAAGTGATCGGTGGTGAATGCGGTGAACGCGATGGCCACGAACATGCCGAGCACGCACAGCTTGAGGATCACCATCACGCTGTTGACGGCCGCGGACTCGCTGGCACCGCGGATCAGCAGGAGCGCACACATGACGATCAGCACGGTCGCGGGCAGGTTGATCAGACCGGGGTCCGCACCCCATGGCGCCGCGGACAGCGCGTGTGGCAGGCGCCAGCCGAACAGGTTGTCCAGCAGTTGGTTGAGGTACCCGCTCCAGCCGACCGCGGTCGCCGACATGGACACGCCGTATTCGAGGAGCAGGCAGGCCGCGACGCCCATGGCGATGAACTCGCCCATCGTGGTGTAGGCGTAGGAATACGTGGAGCCCGAAACCGGCACGGCTGCGGCCATTTCCGCGTAGCAGATCGCCGACAGCCCAGCGGCGATGCCCGCCACCACGAACGACACCAGCACTGCGGGGCCGGCCTTGGGGACGGCCTGCTGCAACACGATGAAGATGCCGGTGCCGACCGTGGCGCCGACGCCGAACAGGGTCAGCTGGAATGTGCCGATACTTCGCCGGAGGTGGTCGGATGCGCCGTGGGCCACGGGGGCTCCGAGCACCGGCCTTCGCCGCAACATCTGGGTGGTCATGTTGTTGGCTGGGACGGGCATCGTGCCTCCTTGGCTGCCGGTCAACCGATTATCGGCGCGCTGCGTGCAGGGCGTCGGCGAACTGGTCGACGGCCCAGTCGAGCTCGTCGGCGGTTACGACCAGGGGCGGGGCGAACCGCAGGGTCGAGCCGTGGGTGTCCTTCACCAGCACACCGCGTTCGGCCAGCGCCAGCCCGAACTGCTTGCCGGTGCCGAGTGCAGGGTCGATGTCCACACCTGCCCACAGGCCGATACCCCGAACGGCCGTCACCCCGTGGCCGATCAAGTCGCGCAGCCGCGTGTGTAGATGGTTTCCCAGTTCAGTTGAGCGGAGCTGGAATTCGCCACGACGCAGCATGCCGACGACGGTGGTGCCGATCGCTGCGGCCAGGGGGTTACCGCCGAAGGTGGAGCCGTGCTCGCCGGGGTGCAGCACACCGAGCACGTCGCGGTCTGCCACCACCGCGGACAGCGGTACCACGCCGCCACCCAGGGCCTTGCCGAGCAGATACATGTCGGGAACCACATCCCAGTGGTCGCACGCGAAGGTGCGCCCGGTGCGGGCCAGGCCGGACTGGATCTCGTCGGCGATCATCAGCACGTTGGAGCGGGTGCAGATGTCGCGGACCCGGGGCAGGTAGTCAGCGGGTGGGACGATGATGCCGGCCTCACCCTGGATGGGCTCGATCAGCACCGCTGCCGTGTTCGCGTCGATGGCTGCGTCGAGCGCGCGATGGTCGCCGAAGGGCACCGCCCGGAATCCGGGCGTGTAGGGACCGAACCCGCGGCGTGCGGTTTCGTCGTCGGAAAAGCTGATGATGGTGGTGGTGCGACCGTGGAAGTTGTTGTGCGCCACGATGATGTTCGACTTGTCCGCAGGGACGCCCTTGACGTCGGTGGCCCATTTGCGGGCCACCTTGATGCCGCTTTCGACGGCCTCGGCGCCGCTGTTCATCGGCAGCACCATGTCTTTGCCGCACAATGCTGCCAATGCCTCGGCGAACGGGCCGAGCGCGTCGGAGTGGAAGGCGCGGCTCACCAGGGTCAGCCGGTCGAGTTGGGCGTGCGCGGCGGCGATGATCTCGGGATTGCGGTGGCCGAAGTTCACTGCCGAATAGGCGGCCAGGCAGTCGAGGTAGCGACGGCCGGTCACATCGGTGATCCAGGCTCCCTCGGCGGTTTCGGCGACGACAGGCAGCGGCGAGTAGTTGTGTGCGACATGGCGATCGTCGAGTGCGATCGCCGAAGCGGTCGCAGCATCCGAGGTGGCCTGACTGTCCACGTTGTCCAGCATGGTCATGGATGCAGCTCCAGGGTGCAGCATTTGACGGATCCGCCGCCTTTGAGGAGTTCGGACAGGTCGACGCCGATCGGCTCGAACCCGGCCCGGCGCAGTTGGCAGGCGAATCCGGTGGCGGCTGCGGGCATCACGACGTTCCTGCCGTCGGAGACCACGTTGAGGCCGAGCACGTAGGCGTCGGCCGAGCTGACTTCGATGGCGCTGCTGAACAGTGCGGTCAGGCGTTTTCGGGCGTCGTCACTGAACGCCTGGGGATAGTATGCGATCGTCGCGTCGTCGAGCACGGCCAGCGCGGTGTCGAGGTGGTAGAAGCGCGGGTCGATGAGTTCCAGGCTGGTGACGTCGAGGCCGGTGATCGCCGCGATCTCGTCGTGGGCGCGTCGGTCGGTTCGAAAACCGTATCCCGCCAGCACAATTGATCCGACGAGCAGCAGATCGCCCTGCCCCTCGTTGACGTGCTCTGTGCGCACCGGCCGGTAGCCGGCTGCCGCCATCCACTCGGCGTAGGCGTCGGCCTCGCCCGCGCGCTGCGGGTAGGCGAAGCGGGCGACCACCGCGGTGTCCCCGACCAGGAAGCCGCCGTTGGCGGCGTAGACCATGTCGGGCAGGCGGTGGCGCGGTGGCACCAGTTCGACGGTGTGGCCGAGGTCGGCGTACACCCGGCGCAGCGTGTCCCACTGGTCCAGCGCGAGCGCGGTGTCCACGCGGGTCGAGGTGTCCATCCACGGGTTGATGGCGTATTCGACGGTGAAGTACTCGGGGGCGGTCATGGCGTATCGGCGGGCGGTCGCGCTCCGCGCGGGTGATCCGGCGGTTTCGGGCGCAGCGGCAGGCATGACTTCCTCGGAAATCGTCATGAATCGACGATATTGAGGTTCAGTGGCGCAATCAATCGCTACTTGTTGCGTGATATGCAGCGATATATTGCATCAATCGTATGATGGCGATTGTTTGTTGCGCGGAGGTTGATGTGGAACGTCTGGACGAGACCGACGAGCGGATTCTGGCCGAGCTCACCGAGCACGCCAGGGCGACATTCGCCGAGATCGGGCAGCGGGTGAATCTGTCGGCACCCGCGGTCAAGCGCCGGGTGGACCGCATGGTGGCCGAAGGAGTGATCCGCGGATTCACCACGGTGATCGACCGCAATGTGCTCGGCTGGAGCACCGAGGCGTACGTGCAGGTGTTCTGTCAGGGCACCATCGCGCCAGATCAGTTGCGCGCGGCCTGGATCGACATCCCCGAAGTGGTCAGTGCGGCAACGGTCACCGGCACCGCCGACGCCATCCTGCACGTGCTGGCCCGCGATATGCGCCACCTTGAGGAAGCGCTGGAACGCATCCGCTCAACGGCTCGTATCGAGCGCAGCGAGAGCATCGTGGTGTTGTCGAACATCATCGACCGGGGCCGGTCGTGACGCGCATCATCGACCTGGCGCAAACGTAGGGTGGCGCACAACGCTCAAGCCCGATCGTGTAAAAACCCCACGTGACTACTTCAACGGGATCAGCGGCGGGAATCGTCATCGTCGGCGGCGGCTTGGCTGCAGCCCGGACGGCCGAACAGCTGCGCCGTTCGGAGTATGCCGGGCCCATCACCATCGTCAGCGACGAGGATCATCTGCCCTACGACCGGCCGCCGCTGTCCAAGGAAGTGCTGCGCGCCGAGACCGACGACGTCACGCTGAAGCCCGCCGAGTTCTACGCCGAGAACGACATCACGCTGCGGCTCGGCTCTGCCGCGCGATCGGTGGACACCTCCGCCAAGACATTGAAGCTCGCCGACGGCAGCGAGGTGGCCTACGACGAGCTCGTCATCGCCACCGGGCTGGTGCCGAGGCGTATCCGGTCTTTCGGTGATCTGGCCGGTATTCACGTGCTGCGGTCCTACGACGAGAGCATGGCCCTGCGCGAGCACGCCGGCCAGGCGCAGCGCGCCGTGGTCGTCGGTGCCGGCTTCATCGGCTGCGAGGTGGCCGCGAGCCTGCGCAAGCTGGGCGTCGAGGTGACACTCGTGGAGCCGCAGCCCACCCCGCTGGCCTCGGTTCTCGGGGAGAAGATCGGCGCCCTGGTGACCCGGCTGCACCAGGCCGAAGGTGTCGACGTGCGTTGCGGTGTCGGGGTCAGCGAGGTGCGCGGCGCCGACAAGGTCGAGCAGGTGGTGCTCGGTGACGGCACCGAGCTCGACGCCGATCTGGTCGTGGTCGGTATCGGCTCGCACCCGGCGATCGAGTGGCTCGAGGGCAGCGGCATCGAGCTCGACAACGGCGTGGTGTGCGACGAGGTCGGCCGCTCCAGCGCTGCGGGCGTGTGGGCCATCGGCGATGTCGCGTCGTGGCGCGATCACGTGGGTGGCCAAGCGCGCGTTGAGCATTGGAGCAACGTTGCCGATCAGGCGCGCGCCATGGTGCCGGCGATGCTCGGCCAGGACGCCTCACCCGTGGTATCGGTGCCGTACTTCTGGAGCGATCAGTACGACGTCAAGATCCAGTGCCTTGGCGAGCCCGAGGCCGACGATGTCGTGCACGTGGTGGAGGACGACGGCCGCAAGTTCCTGGCCTACTACGAGCGCGACGGTGTCGTGGTCGGCGTCGTCGGCGGCGGCATGCCCGGCAAGGTGATGAAGGCCCGCGGCAAGATCGCCGCAGGCGCCCCCATCGCTGACGTCCTGGGCTGACTTTCTCTGTGATTTGTGTGCGTTTGGCGGCGGTGTGCGCCGCTGAACGCACACAAATCGGACTAGAACTGGCCGAGGTAGAACCGGCCACCCTGGTCGTCGGTGCACTCGGCCATCAGTCCGTAGGGCTGTTGTGACGGCTGCTGCAGCACGGTGCCGCCGGCCTCGACAACGCGGGTGACCGCGGCGTCGATATCGGCAACCGTCCACATCGGCACGGTCACGGCCCGCGCGGCGCCGCCGGCCATGCCTGACATCGGCTGGCTGCCTTGCACCCCCCAGCCGTCGTTGACCCGGCCGGGTTCGAAGGTCCAGAAGAACAACCGGCTGTAGAACGCCTTGAACGCCCCGGAATCGGGAACCTCGTACGTGATGTACGAAAGTTCGCCGGGCCCAGCACCATTCAGGTCAGGCCGCGGGATGCCCGACGTGGGCACGAACACCGCGAACGGGGTTCCGGCCGGATCGGTGGCATCCAGCACGGTGCCGAAGTCGAACTCCTGGGTTTGGCCGGGCTCGCCACCACCGGCCACGATTGCCTGGCGGGCGGCGTCCAGATCGGTTACCGCGTAGCAGCAGAACAGGGTCGCCTGACCGGGGACGCCGAAGATGCCGACAGGCTGCCTGGTGTTGGTCACCTGCCGGGTAGCGCGGTCATAGGTCCAGCCCAGCACCCGACCGTAGAAGGTCGCGGCCCGCTCGGCGTCCGGGGCCCACACGGAGACGTAGCCGACGTCGCCGTGCTGGATGGGCGCTGGACGTGCGGCGGCAACGGGCCCCGTGAGCATCCACCGGTGACCCGAGGGGTCGATGATGACGGCGTTGCGGGTGCCGTAGTTCTCGTAGGGTTCGCGCTGTACCTGCGCACCCAGGGTCCTGGCGCGGTCCAGGGCGGCGTCGGTATCGGGCACATTCAGCATCAGGCTCACCGAATTGGTCTGTGGTGCAGGTGCTTTCAAGCCCAACTCGGGGAACTCGTCGGCCAGGTAGAAGATGCCGCCTGCGAGCTCGAGCTCGGCATGGCCGATGCGGCCGTCGTCCATCACGATCGGTTCGCCGACCGGCACGGCCCCGAGCGCGTCGCGGTACCAGGCGATGGCGGCACGGGCGTCGGGCGCGGCCAGGTAGGCCACCACAGCAGATCGCGGGGGAGCCGGCGTGGACGAGGGCTGATTCAGGTCGGCGATGGCAGTGTCGGTTCCGCTCATGTCAACAACTCCTTGGGCGTGGGTGGGCAGGTTGAGCGCCGCTTCCAGCCGGGCGCGTAGCCGGGCCGCGAACGACGGGTCGGGGGAGACCGGGTGGTCGTTGCCGTTCAGCACGGTCAGCGGATCGTGGCTGTTGATCACGACGCCCCTCCCTCCGGTGTCGGGTACTGGGCTCTGAAGGCGCGGCGGGCCCGCACCAGCAGGGCCTCGGTGGCGTGCACCGTACGGCCGATCAGCTCGGCGCATTCACCCACCGAGCAGTCGTCGAGGTAACGCAAGACGAGGACTGCGCGGTGGTGTTCGGGTAGCCGGGCCAAAACCGATTCGGCGACAATGCGATCCAGTTCGGCGTCCCAGTCGTCTATCGGATTCACCGGCTCGGGGAGCTCGGCCACCGGCACGGTGAACCGATCGTGCCGCCGCCGGTAGTGGTCGGCGAGTTTGTGCCGAGCCACCCCGATCAACCAGGGCACCGAGATCGGCGGCGGGGACGGCCTGCGGGCAGCATCCATCGCGGCCAGGAACGTCTCCGACGTCAGGTCCTCGGCGGTTCCGCGGTCACCGCAGCGTCGTACGAAATAGCCGTACACCACTGGCAAAGCCTCGTCGTAGCACCTCAGCAGTACCCGCGGAGCGTCAGTTTCGGCGCTCACACCCTTATCGTCGCCGCCGGGCACCGAACTCCGACGGGGTAGTGCGAAGATTTTTCCGCCGAATAATCATTGGCGTCGCTCGGCCGGTTGCGCCATGGTGGTCGGCGTGGTGAACGTCGACGCATTCAAGCGGGACGGTTTCGTCGAGATCGAGCAGGCCGTGCCGGCCGAAATCGCCGATGCGGCCAGGGATCTGCTCTGGTCGCAGATCGGGCTGTCCGCGGATGAACCGGCATCGTGGACCGTGCCGGTGGTGTGGGCGGCGGATCTGAGCGGGGCGGGGCCGTTCCGGGAATTGGTGCGCAGCGCATCGCTCGCCGAGGCCCTGGATCAGATCTGCGGACCCGGTGGCTGGCTGCCGCGGGGCTCGCTGGGCAACATCCCGGTGCGGTTCCCGGTCGATCCGCCCGCGGAGGACCGGGGCTGGCACATCGATGCCAACACTCCGCTGCCCGGAGATCGGTGGGCGGTCAGTGGGCGCCCGCACACGCTCTTGGTATTGACCTTGCTGTCGGAGGTCGGCCCTGACGATGCACCGACGCGGATCCGGGTGGGTTCCCATCATGACGTCGCCGGGGTGCTGGGACCGGATCCGATCGACTTCCTCGACGCCGGCTCTCTGGTGGACGAGGTGAGCCAAACGCGCCCGGTCGCCCATGCCACCGGCAGGCCCGGTGACATGTATGTGGTCCATCCGTTCACGGCGCATGCCGCCGACGTACATCGCGGTCGCACACCACGTTTCATGTCGCAGGGGCCGGTCATGCTTGCCGAGGCGCTCGGTCCGCAGGGGCCGGCACCGTTGGCCTGCGTGTGGGATGGGCCGGCGCCGGATCAGTTCTTGGCGTAGAAGAAGCCCGATCCGATGATCGCCACGGCCAGAGCCACCGCGATACCGGCGATCAGGTTGGCAAAGTAGGTGGCGACGCCGAACCCGACGATCAGCGCCACGGCGAATGCGGCCAGTTCGATCGCGGTCGGCTGCCTGTCCGGTTTCCGCACGATGTCTCCTCTCCGGTCCGGCACCTGGCTACCCGGAAGGGGCCACACCCATTCCCGGCCCACGCCTACCGCGGGGCCAGGGCCTCCAGGCCGGGCCGCGCCAGCTCGAACGCCTCGGAGATGGCGTCGACCAGTGCGACGGACTCGTCGGCGAGCCAGTGTTCATATGCCGACAGCGCGACGCCCAACATCAGCCAGCCGGCGGTCTGTGGCATCAGGTCATGGGGGGCCGCGCCGATCCGCTGCGCCACGTAGGTGGCGATGACCTCACGCCAGCCGGCGTACATCGTCATCGAATATGCCTGCAGGCCTGCGGTTTCCAGGATCACCCGCATGCGCAGGCGGTGCTGGGGCATTTCCTGGTCATCGAAGGTATTGAACGCCAGCAGGGCCTCGCGCAGGGCCTCGGCCAGAGGGATCCCTGCGCTCAGTGAGCTGAGCAGGTCGCGCAGGTGTTGCAGGTATGCGTCGAAGTCGCCCCACGGGATGGCGTTCTTGGAGGCGTAGTAGCGGAACAGGGTGCGTCGCGCGATGCCTGCGGCCTTGGCGACGTCGTCGACACTGACCTCGTCGAACCCCCGGCTGGCGAACAGGGTCAGCGCGACGTCGGCGATGTGGTCCTGCGTGGTGGACGGGCGCCGACCGACACGGGGCCCGGATGCCTGCCGCATGAAATCCGCCCTTCCATTTGTGCACTCGATGCCATATTCTTGCGACTCAGGTCACAATTGTCGAGACCCACAGTTGCAGGAAAGGTGCGATTCATGGATCAGAACCCGCAGGTTGAAACCGAAACCCAGCTCGTCACCGAGACGCTCGTAGAAGAGGTCTCGATCGACGGTATGTGCGGGGTCTACTGACGGTGTCCACAGAGGTTGCCGACATGGCTGGACGCACAGGCGTCGTATTCGACCCCGATGTCAGCTGGCGGTTGCACCACCAGGTGGCGGTGCGGCCGGAGCCGTTCGGTGCCCTGCTGTATCACTTCGGAACCCGCAAGCTGTCGTTTCTGAAGAACCGGACGGTCGTCGAGGTGGTCAACTCCCTGGCTGATCACCCCGACGCCCGGTCCGCGTGCCGCGCGGCCGGCATCGCAGATTCCGACCAAGGCCCATACCTGCACGCGCTGAGCGTGCTGGTGTCCTCGAAGATGCTCATCCCCGGGAATTCACAATGACTTCTGTTGCGCCAGTACGCACGCCTGTTCCAAGGCTCGTCGAGCAGTTCGAACACGGACTCGACGCCCCGATCTGCCTGACCTGGGAGCTCACCTACGCCTGCAACCTGGCGTGCGTGCACTGCCTGTCCTCGTCGGGCAAGCGGGATCCGCGCGAGCTGTCCACCGAGCAGTGCAAGGACATCATCGACGAGCTGGAACGCATGCAGGTGTTCTACGTGAACATCGGTGGCGGTGAACCCACTGTGCGCCCAGACTTTTGGGAACTGGTCGACTATGCGACCGAGCATCATGTCGGCGTCAAGTTCTCCACCAACGGGGTGCGCATCACGCCGGAGGTCGCCGCGAAACTCGCCGCCAGCGACTACGTCGACGTGCAGATCTCGCTTGACGGTGCCAACGCCGAGGTGAACGACGCCGTGCGCGGCAAGGGCTCGTTCGACATGGCCGTGCGTGCGCTGGAAAACCTTGCTGCCGCCGGCTTTTCGGATGCCAAGATTTCGGTTGTGGTGACCCGCCACAACGTCGACCAGCTCGACGAGTTCAAGGCGCTGGCCGACCGGTACGGCGCCACGCTGCGGATCACGCGGCTGCGTCCGTCGGGCCGCGGCGCCGACGTCTGGGACGAGCTGCACCCGACTCCGGACCAGCAGCGCCAGCTGTACAACTGGCTGGTCGCCCGCGGTGAGCGCGTGCTGACCGGTGACTCGTTCTTCCACCTGTCGGGGCTGGGTGAGCCCGGTGCGCTGGCCGGGCTGAATCTGTGCGGCGCCGGCCGGGTGGTGTGCCTGATCGACCCGGTGGGCGACGTCTACGCCTGCCCGTTCGCCATCCACGACAAGTTCCTGGCCGGAAACATCCTGGAAGACACCGGCTTTGGGGCCGGGTTCCAGAACGTCTGGCAGAACTCCCCGTTGTTCCGCGAGCTGCGCGAGCCGCAGTCGGCCGGCGCGTGCAGTGGTTGCGGTCATTACGACGCCTGCCGTGGCGGTTGCATGGCGGCCAAGTTCTTCACCGGTCTGCCGATGGACGGGCCGGATCCCGAATGCGTCGAAGGCTGGGGCGAGTCGGCGCTGGCCCAAGACCGCATCAAACCCAAGCCGAGTGGTGATCACTCCCGCGGCTCAAAGCAAGGGCCGGTGGCGCTGAAGTTGCTGACCAAGCCGCCCGCCCGCATCTGTAACGAAAGTCCGGTGTAATCCATGGCCCGTGATACCTGGTTCGAAACCGTCGCCATCGCCCAGCAGCGGGCGAAGAAGCGGCTGCCCAAGTCCGCCTACTCGTCGCTGATCTCTGCCAGCGAGAAGGGCGTGACGGTCTCCGACAACGTGGAGTCGTTCGCCGAACTCGGTTTCGCGCCGCACGTGGTGGGCGCCACCGAGAAGCGGGAGATGTCGACAACCGTGATGGGTCAAGACATTTCGATGCCCGTCATCATCTCGCCCACCGGCGTGCAGGCGGTCGACCCCGACGGTGAGGTCGCCGTGGCGCGCGCGGCCGCAGCCCGCGGAACCGCCATGGGGCTGTCGTCCTTCGCGAGCAAACCGATGGAGGAAGTCACCGCGGTCAACGACAAGATCTTCTTCCAGATCTACTGGCTCGGGTCTCGCGACGAGATCGCCGAGCGCGTGCAGCGGGCCAAGGACGCCGGAGCCGTCGGCCTCATCTGCACGACCGACTGGAGCTTCAGCCACGGCCGGGATTGGGGTAGCCCGAAGATCCCGGAGCGAATGGACCTGCGCACGATGCTGCGGATGTCTCCGGAGGTGCTGACCAAGCCCCGCTGGCTGTGGAGCTTCGGCAAGCACCTGCGTCCGCCGGACCTGCGGGTGCCCAACCAGGGCCGGCGTGGCGAGCCCGGACCGACGTTCTTCGAGGCCTACGGGCAGTGGATGGGCACTCCGCCCCCGACGTGGGACGACATCGCGTGGCTGCGTGAGCAGTGGGGCGGGCCGTTCCTGCTCAAGGGCATGGTGCGGGTGGACGACGCCAAACGTGCCGTGGACGCTGGTGTTTCGGCGATCACGGTGTCCAACCACGGCGGCAACAACCTGGACGGCACCCCGGCGGCGATCCGTTGCCTGCCTGCCATCGCCGATGCCGTGGGGGATCAGGTCGAGGTTTTGCTGGACGGCGGGATCCGCCGCGGCAGCGACGTCGTCAAGGCCGTTGCGCTCGGCGCCCGGGCCGTGATGATCGGGCGGGCCTACCTGTGGGGCCTCGCCGCCAACGGCCAGGCCGGCGTCGAGAACGTACTGGACATCCTCAGCGGTGGCATCGACTCGGCGCTGCGCGGGCTGGGCAAGTCCTCGATCCACGATCTGACGCCGGATGACATCCTGGTGCCCGAGGGCTTCACCCGGACCCTCGGTGTGCCACGTACCGACGCCTGACGGCTGCTTCGGCGCGCCGCGCGGCGTGGCGTGACAGGGGTGGCAGGAGAGACGTACGTGGTACTCACGGCCGGTGTCGGGAAAGCTAAGGCAAATCAATTGCTGCCCGTGCTCCAACAATTGGCGCACAGTAGGTGAATTCGGCCTACCATCGGCACGTGGCATTCCCCAGCGGGCTCGGGAACTCAACGTCGAGACAGCTACGCAGCATGTCGCCAATGTTGATCATCCCCGTGGGCTCTACCGAGCAACATGGTCCGCACCTGCCTCTGGACACCGACACCCGGATCGCCGCCGCCGTTGCGCACGAGGTCCTCGAGCACCTCGGCGAGGCGCTGACAGGCGAGTGGATGGTGGCGCCGCCCGTCTCCTACGGTGCCAGCGGCGAGCACGAGGGGTTCCCCGGCACGGTGTCCATCGGCACGGCCGCTTTGCGGTCGTTGCTGGTGGAGTACGGACGCTCGGCGTCGAGCTGGGCATCGCGACTCGTCTTCGTCAATGGTCACGGAGGGAATGTGGAGGCACTGGCCGCTGCGGCGGCCCTGCTGCGCCAGGAGAGCCGCGATGTTGGCTGGGTTCCGTGCCTCGCCCAGGGTGCCGATGCACACGCGGGCCATACCGAAACATCTGTATTGCTACATATTTCGCCCGGCAGCGTCTGGACCGATGAGCTGAGTGCCGGGAACACCGCCCCGCTGTCGGAGCTGATGCCGGCGATGCGTACCGGCGGAATCGCGGCCGTCAGCGAAGTCGGGGTGCTCGGTGACCCGACAACCGCCACGGCGGCCGAGGGGCAGCGTATCTTTGCTGAAATGGTCAACGGCTGCGCCGGCAGGATCAAGCGGTGGCAGCCGGACCGGAACGGATTGCTGACATGACCGGACCGAGACTGCCCGACGGTTTTGCCGTGCAGGTGGATCGCCGGGTCAAGGTGCTCGGGGCCGGCGCGGCCCTGCTCGGCGGGTCGCCGACTCGGTTGCTGCGGTTGGCGCCGACGGCGCAGACCATGCTCAACGGTGGCCGCCTGGAGGTGCACGACGCGCAGAGCGCGCAACTGGCGCGGACTTTGCTCGACGCCACCGTCGCCCACCCCCGTCCGCCCAGTGGCCCGTCGCACCGCGACGTGACGGTTGTTATTCCGGTGCGCGACAATGTATCCGGCCTGCACCGGTTGATCGCCGCGCTGCGGGGCCTGCGAGTGATCGTGGTCGACGACGGTTCGGCGGTTCCCGTCGCGCAATCGGAGTTCGCCGGCATGCACTGCGACGTGCGGGTGCTCCGGCACCTCCGCAGCAACGGCCCCGCGGCGGCCCGCAATACCGGCCTGACCGCATCCGAGACCGATTTCGTCGCGTTCCTCGACTCGGACGTGGTGCCGCGGCGCGGCTGGCTGGAGGCGTTGCTCGGACACTTCTGCGACCCGGCGGTGGCCCTGGTCGCGCCTCGCATCGTGGGGTTGCACACCGCTGACAATGTGGTCGCCCGGTACGAGGCGGTGCGTTCATCACTCGACCTCGGGGTGCGCGAGGCGCCGGTGGTGCCCTACGGTCCGGTGTCCTACGTGCCCAGCGCGGCCATCATCTGCCGGCGGTCGGCACTGGCCGCCGTCGGCGGGTTCGACGAGACAATGCCGTCCGGTGAGGACGTCGACCTGTGCTGGCGCCTGGTGGAGTCGGGGGCCAGGCTGCGGTACGAGCCCATCGCGCTGGTGGCCCACGACCACCGGACAGATCTGCGAGAGTGGTTCAACCGCAAGGCTTTCTACGGCACGTCGGCGGCACCGTTGAGCGTCCGGCACCCCGGCAAGACCGCCCCCGTGGTGATCTCCGGGTGGACGTTGATGGTGTGGCTGTTCCTGGCCATGGGCTCCTACGTCGGGTACGTGGGCTCCGTGGTGATCGCGATATTGACGGGCCGGCGCATCGCACGGTCCCTCAGCACGGTGCAGACCGAACCCACCGAGGTCGCCGCGGTGACCGCGCGCGGGTTGTGGTCGGCGGCGCTGCAGCTGTGTTCGGCGATCTGTCGGCACTACTGGCCGGTCGCGCTGATCGCCGCCCTGCTGTTCCGGCGGGCCAGACACGCGGTCCTGGTGGCCGCGGTGCTCGACGGCGTGGTCGACTGGGCCAGTCGTCGCGGTAACGCCGACGACGACACCAAACCGGTCGGCCTACTGGCTCACATCATGCTCAAGCGTCTGGACGACATGGCCTACGGAATCGGCTTGTGGACCGGGGTGGTACGGGAACGCCAGCTGGGCGCGCTCAAGCCGCAGCTGCGGAGCTAGAGCCAGTTGAGAGATGTCCTGATCGTCGGCGCCGGAAGCGCCGGATCAATTCTGGCCGAACGGCTTTCCAGCGATCCTGGCTGTAACGTCACGGTCATCGAGGCAGGTCCGGCGCCGAGTGACCCGCGGGTAGAGGCGCAGATCACCGACGGCTTGCGGCTACCGATCGGCGCGGCCAGCTCGGTGGTGCGCCACTACGCGTCGGTGTTGACCGAGAATCCGCCGCGGCACACCGAGATCATGCGGGGATCGGTGGTGGGTGGTTCCGGGGCCGTCAACGGCGGCTACTTCTGCCGGGGCCTGCCGACGGACTTCGACACCTGGGCGGTGCCCGGGTGGGCCTGGGAGGATGTGCTGCCGCACTTCCGCGAGATCGAGTCCGACCTAGATTTCGACACTGCGCTCCATGGCGACAGCGGCCCGATCACCGTTCGTCGGGTACGTGAATTCGATGGCTGTACAGCATCATTCGTCGACGCCGCCACCGGCGCGGGGTTCGGCTGGATCGATGACCTGAACAGCTCGGATACCGGCGCGGTGTTGCCTGCCGGGGTGGGAGCCGTTCCGCTGAACATCAACGGCGGCACCAGGGTTGGGCCGGGCGGTGCCTACCTGAAACCGGCGCTTGCGCGGCCGAATCTCGAGGTGCGGACCGATACCCGGGTGCATCAGGTACTGTTCCGCTCGAACCGAGCCGTCGGGGTGGCCTGTGGCGACGGCACGGTTCTCGAAGCAGGTCGAATCGTGCTGTGCTCCGGTGCAATTGGATCGGCGCACCTGTTGCTGCTTTCCGGCGTCGGGCCGGCGCCGGAACTGGAGGCGCTCGGTATCCGGGTGGTGGCCGAACTGCCCGTCGGGATGCACACCGTCGACCACCCGGAATGGGTGCTTCCGGTCTCCTGGGTGCCCACGCACGACCTGCCGCCGTTGGAGGCAGTGCTCACCACCGTCGACGGCATCGAGGTGCGTCCGTACACGGCGGGCTTCGCGGCCATGGTGCACGGGCCCGGACACGATCCGGCCGAACTTCCGCATCTGGGTGTGGCGCTGATGCGGCCGCACTCGCGCGGCCGGGTCCGGTTGGCGTCGGCCGATCCGGCGGTCGCGCCGGTCATCGAACACCGCTACGACACCGTGCCCGAGGATGTCGACGCACTGCGCCGGGGTTCGGAGCTGGCTCGCGAACTGGTCAGTCACACAGCCGAAGTCGGCGATGCGTCGTGGTCGACGTCGCAGCACCTGGCGGGCACCGCGCCGATGGGGACGGGGCCGGGCGCGGTGCTGGATCCCACCTGCCGGGTGCTGGGGGTCGAGGGCCTGTGGGTGGTCGACGGGTCGATCATGCCCGCGATCACCAGTCGCGGCCCGCACGCGACGATTGCGATGATCGGTCATCGGGCCGCGGAGTTCGTCGCCACCTGACCCGGTGGACGACGTGGTGAGCGACTTTCATGGAGGTGTGACGGCGAATGACTGCCGGAAGCGGTGATCCGCGCCCGGCCCGGTCCCGGGCCCGTTTACTGGAGGCGGCGACGGCGCTGTTGCGCTCTGGCGGGCCCAGCGCGGTGACCGTCGATGCCGTCACGCGGGAGGCCAACGTGGCCAGGGCGACGTTGTACCGACACTTTCCGAGTGGAAATGATCTGCTGGCAGCGGCATTTCGCGCTCTCATCCCGGCGGCGCCGATGCCGCCGGAGGAGGGCACGCTGCGGTACCGGCTGATCACGCTGGTTCAGGCACAGGCCGACTCGATCGCCGAGGCGCCGATCAGCATCGCCGCGATGTCGTGGCTGGCGCTGGGTGGCGACCTGGAGCGGTTGCCCTGGCGGACGGGGGACAGTGCCGAGGTGCGGACCCTGCGCGAGCGGGTGGCAGAGCACTATGCGGCCCCGTTCGATGCGATCTTCGACAGTCCGGACGCCGTCGCCGAACTCGGCGACGTGGATCGCACGCAGGCCGCCGCCCTGCTGCTCGGCCCGATCGTGTTGGGCAAGCTGAGCACGCTGACCGCGTTCGACTACACCACGTGCGTGCGGGCTGCGGTGGACGGCTTCCTGGCCACTCACCGCCGGCCCGAGCAGCGTCAGCGCAACGAGTAACGAATCGGCAGATGCTTGAGCCCGCCGACGAAAGTCGTCGCGGAAAGCTCTGGGGTACCGGCCAATTCGATGGAGTCCAGCCGGCCCAACAGCTCGGTGAACAGGCTGTTCATCTCCATCCGGGCCAGGGCCGCACCGAGGCAGAAGTGCACGCCGTAGCCGAATGCCAGGTGCTTGTTGGGATCCCGTCCGACGTCGAAGCGGTGCGGATCGCGAAACACTTCCTCGTCGCGATTACCGGAAACGTAGGCCAGGTAGACGGATTCGCCCTTCGCGATCGGCGTCCCGCGCACGACGGTGTCGGCCGTGGCGGTGCGCATGAATTCCTTGACCGGGGTGGACCATCGGATCATCTCCTCGACCGCGGTGCCCATCAGCTCGGGGCTCGCCTGCAGTCTGGACAGTTGGTCCGGGTTCTCGATGAGTGCATGCAATCCGCCGGAGATCGCGTCCTTGGTGGTGTCGTGTCCCGCGCTGGCGACGATGACGTAGTAGGAGGCGGTGTCGACGTCGGAGAGTGGTTGCCCGTCGACGGTGCCGTTGGCGATGGCCGATGCCAGGTCCTCGGTCGGGTTGGCGCGGCGGGACGCGGTCAGTGCCGAGAAGTAGGTGAAGAAGTCCACCAGCACCGCGAGCTGGTCCTCCAGCGAGCCACCGTCGCGCTTGTACTCGTCGTCGTCGCCGCCGAACATCTCCTGAGTCAGCATGTGCATGCGGCCGAAGTCCTCTTCGGGCAGCCCGAGCAGCGACATGATCACGTACAGCGGGAAGTCGACGGCGATCGCGGTGACGAAGTCGCACTCGGGCCCGATATCGCGCATCTTGTCGACGTAACGCTTGGCGAGCTCGTCCACCCGGACCTTGAGGTCCCGCATTGCCTTGGGGCGGAACCAATCCGCACCGATCGACCGCACCTTGCGGTGATGTGGGTCGTCCATGTGGATCAGGGTGCGCAGGCCCATGCCGGCCTCGAGCTGTTGCTTGGCGAGGTCGTCGGCGGCCGCGGTGGCCAGCAGGGGTCTGGGCTCGCTGATGAACAGCTCGTTGTCGCGCTCCACCGACATGATGTCGGCGTGCTTGGTCACGGCCCAGAACGGTCGGTAGGGCGCGTTGTCCACCCAGGCCACCGGATTGTTGGCGCGCAGATGGGTCAGTGCGGTGTGCAGTCGTACGTCGTCGGCGTACGCAGTCGGGTCGGCGAGCACCTTGGCGGCGTCATCCATCGTCGGCGCGCTCATACAGACTCCTCCTGGGCGTGGTACTTGACGGGTGTCAATTACCACCATATGTGATCGGCGCCACGTAAGGACGACGATTTTGTGGATCCGCCCCGTACGCTCGCAGCCATGCGGTCGGGGCGGCGGGCCATGGCGTTGCTGGCAGTGATGGCGATGCTGGTTGCGGGCTGTGCGAGTGGTGGCGGCGTGGCCCCGACACCGGTGCCACCCCAGGGGCATGTCCAGGGCACCGACCCGGCGCTTGTCCAGACCGCGTCCGGGATCCTGCGCGGCACAGTGGCATCCGACCATCGACTGTTCGCCGGCGTGCCGTATGCCGCTGCGCCGGTGGGCCCGAATCGGTTCGCCGCGCCGACCCCCGGTGCGGGGTGGCCGCGGGAGCGCGACGCCACGCGGGCCGGCCCGCGCTGTATCCAGGACCCGAGCGCCGATCCCGAACAGGGAGCCAACACCGCAGAGGACTGCCTGTCGCTGAACGTCTGGACGCCGCCGGTCGCAGATGAGAAGCGGCCCGTCATGGTGTGGATCCACGGCGGTGCGTTCGTGGGTGGCAGCAGTGGCATCTACGACGCGCGACGGCTGGCCGCGCGCGGCGGCATCATTGTGGTGACGATCAACTACCGGCTGGGGACCCTGGGCTTCCTCGCCCACCCGGCACTGGGAGCTGGCGGCGATATCGGAAACTACGGCCTGGCGGACCAGCAGGCGGCGCTGCGGTGGGTTCGAGACAACATCGCCGATTTCGGCGGCGATCCGCAAAAGGTCACTGTCGCCGGTGAATCCGCGGGTGGCATGTCGGTGTGCGACCACCTGGTCTCGCCTGGATCTGCAGGTTTGTTCCGTGCCGCGATCTTGATGAGCGCACCCTGCCAGGCGCAGGCGGACCTCACCGCCGCCACCGGCCGGTCGCTCGAATACGCGGCCGCTGCCGGCTGTCCGGATCCCGCGACCGCAGCCACCTGCCTGCGCGCCCTGCCGGTCGATGCACTGCGAAAACCGGTGTGGTACTTCAATATCGGCAGCGATGAGCTGACAGGTCCGATCACGGGCTCGGCATTGATACCCCAGGCGCCGTTGGCGGCATTCGGCTCAGGTGAGAGCGATCCGGTGCCGTTGCTGATCGGTACCACTCGCGACGAGTTCACTCTCTTCGTAGCGTTGCGCTATCTGCGGGCGGGGCAGCGTTACACACCGGGCGACTACCCGCGGTTGTTGTCCGAGACTTTCGGCGCCGATGCCGCGGCCGTGGCTGCGCACTATCCGATCGATCGATACGGCGGTGTCGCACAGGCATATTCGGCGGCCGTCACCGACGGCGACTTCGCCTGCGTCTCGGAACGGATCGCGGGTGACCTGTCCCACGCCGGGCCGGTCTACGCCTATGAGTTCAACGACCGCAACGCCCCGGCTCCGGAGGTGTTGCGCACGCTGCCGTTCCCGGTCGGCGCCAGCCACTCGCTGGAGCTCCGCTATCTGTTCGATGTCGGCGGGGCGCCACCGCTGAACCCGGCGCAGCAACGGCTCTCGGATCAGATGATCGACTACTGGAGCGCCTTCGTGCGCACCGGTGAGCCCACGGTCGACGGTGGACCGGCGTGGCCAAGCTTCGATCAGGCGGGCGACGGCGCCAGAATGTCGTTGCAGGCCGACGGCAGTCGCGTCGACAATGACTACGCCCACGTACATCAATGTTCGTTGTGGGCTGCGCTGAAGGAGAAGTGAACTCGATGGCGACACCGGACCCGCAGTCGTTCGCCGAGGAATGGGTGAGTGCGTGGAACGCGCACGACGTGGAGGCGGTGCTGGCTCATTTCCACGACGACGTGGTGTTCAGTTCACCTGTCGCCGCGCGGGTGCTGCCCGAGACCGGGGGTGTGGTGCGGGGCAAGGACGCCTTGCGCCATTACTGGACGACGGCGCTGGCAAGGTTTCCCGATCTGCATTTCGAGGTCGTCGGGACCTACCGCGGCGAATCGGCTCTGGTGATCCACTATCGCAATCAGCTCGGCGGGTTGGTCAACGAGGTGCTGCTGTTCGACGGTGCACTCGTGCGCGAAGGACACGGCACCTACCTGGACTAGTGCCGAGCGTGCCCTCAGATCGCGGTGTCAAGCGAAATCGCGATCCCAGCGCACGCTCGTGACTACTAGGCCGGCGTCACCCAGGTGGTGATGTCGGCGTGCACCACTTCCACACCGTGGCGGTCGGTGATGCTGACCGGCACCACGATGTCGGTGCCCTCGGTGATGGTGCCGAAATCGGGCGGCGTCAGTTCGGCCCGGGCCCGCAGCGACGTGGTGGCCTTCGCGAGGTACTGCACATTCATGGCCTTGGGGATCCAGCGGTGCGTCGTCGGCACGGTGGCCTCCATCAACATCCCCATCGCCATCTCGGCGGCATTGCACGACGCGATGGCGTGCACCGTGTGCAGATGGTTGTAGACGTAGAACCACTTGGGCACGGTCACCTCGGCCAGTCCGGGTTCCATGCGCCGCACGTGGGGGAGTATCGACGCGAAGTACGGCACCCGGGCCATCGCCGCCGCCGAGAACAGGCGGGTGCCCAGTGGCTTGCCGGACAACTGCTGCCAAGCGCGGTACGTGGGGGTGACGGTCACCGGGCCTACCTTACTCGAAAGTAAGATACGCATCCGCGCAGCGTTGGCGCACCCAGATTGAAGCCAGGGGCAAACCCGGGCTCGGATTTGTCCCTGAGTGCAATCTCGGCGACGATTGAGGCGGCGTGCGTGCACGCCCCCGGACCTGCTCGATCGTGGATTTGGAGGACGCCCAGATCTAGGGCATACTGTTCGGGTTGCCTTGAGCCGGGTATTTTCTGGCCGGGCATACGACCGGCGCCCCCACGGGCGCGTCCGGTCCCAACACCGATCTCGACGGATTTTTCACGGCGAGGACGTGTGCGTGAGGGCGACACACCCGACCGCGGGGGCCGGTGAACCACAGACAGGTAAACAGCGGCGGCAATTCTCGGCGTATCCGCGCCGGGGCACCAGGCCCGACGGGGTTTCGATGGTTTCCATCGGGGCTCCGATACGGCCGGCCGATGTACGAAGTAGAGGTAGGAGAAGCGTGGCGGGACAGAAGATCCGCATCAGGCTCAAGGCCTACGACCATGAGGCCATTGATGCCTCGGCGCGAAAGATCGTCGAGACGGTCACCCGTACCGGTGCCAGTGTGGTGGGCCCCGTGCCGCTGCCGACCGAGAAGAACGTGTATTGCGTCATTCGGTCGCCGCACAAGTACAAGGACTCGCGGGAGCATTTCGAAATGCGCACCCACAAGCGACTGATCGACATCCTCGACCCGACGCCGAAGACGGTTGACGCGCTCATGCGTATCGACCTGCCGGCCAGTGTCGACGTCAACATCCAGTAGGAGATCCAGAACAGATGGCAAGAAAAGGCATCCTGGGCACCAAGCTGGGCATGACGCAGGTGTTCGATGAGAACAACAAAGTCGTCCCGGTGACGGTCGTGAAGGCCGGCCCCAACGTGGTGACCCTTATCCGTACCCCCGAGCGCGACGGCTACAGCGCCGTGCAGCTCGCCTATGGCGAGATCAGCCCGCGCAAGGTCAACAAGCCCGTCACCGGGCAGTACGCCGCCGCGGGTGTCAACCCGCGCCGCCACCTGGCCGAGCTGCGGGTCGACGAGGCTGCGGCCGCCGAGTACGAGGTCGGCCAGGAGCTGACCGCCGAGATCTTCGCCGACGGTGCTTACGTCGACGTGACCGGCACCAGCAAGGGCAAGGGCTTCGCAGGCACCATGAAGCGTCACGGCTTCAAGGGCCAGGGCGCCGCCCACGGTGCGCAGGCCGTGCACCGTCGTCCCGGCTCCATCGGTGGCTGTGCCACCCCGGGCCGCGTGTTCAAGGGCACCCGGATGTCGGGCCGCATGGGCCACGACCGGGTGACCACGCAGAACCTCAAGGTTCACAAGGTCGATGCCGAGAACGGCGTGCTGTTGATCAAGGGAGCAATCCCCGGACGCAACGGTGGTCTGGTGGTTGTCCGCAGCGCAATCAAGCGAGGCGAGAAGTAATGACTTTGAAAATTGACGTTAAGACGCCGGCCGGTAAGACGGACGGTTCCGTCGAGCTGCCTGCCGCGCTGTTCGACGTCGAGCCCAACATCGCTCTGATGCACCAGGTCGTCAACGCACAGTTGGCCGCCAAGCGCCAGGGCACCCACTCGACGAAGACCCGCGGTGAGGTCTCCGGTGGCGGCAAGAAGCCGTACCGGCAGAAGGGCACCGGCCGGGCGCGTCAGGGCTCGACCCGCGCACCGCAGTTCACCGGCGGTGGCGTCGTGCACGGCCCGCAGCCGCGCGACTACAGCCAGCGGACCCCGAAGAAGATGATCGCCGCCGCCCTGCGCGGTGCGCTGTCGGACCGGGCCCGCAACGAGCGGATCCACGCGATCACCGAACTCGTCGAGGGCCAGACCCCGTCGACCAAGAGCGCCAAGGCGTTCCTGGCGAGCCTGACTGAGAACAAAAAGGTTCTCGTCGTCATCGGCCGCACAGATGAGGTCGGGCTCAAGAGCGTCCGCAACCTGCCCGGTGTGCACGTGGTCTCCCCGGACCAGCTCAACACCTACGACGTGCTCAACGCCGACGATCTGGTGTTCTCGGTTGAGGCCCTGAACGCGTACATCAGCGCGAGCACCAAGGACCAAAAAGAAGGAGCGTCGGTCTGATGGCAACGATTACAGACCCCCGCGACATCATCCTGGCCCCGGTCATCTCGGAGAAGTCGTACGGGCTGATCGAGGACAACGTGTACACGTTCATCGTGCACCCGGACTCCAACAAGACGCAGATCAAGATCGCCATCGAGAAGATCTTCGACGTCAAGGTGAGCTCGGTGAACACCGCCAACCGGCAGGGCAAGCGCAAGCGCACTCGCGCGGGCTTCGGCAAGCGCAAGGACACCAAGCGCGCCATCGTCACCCTGGCCGCCGGCAGCAAGCCGATCGAACTGTTCGGAGCCCCGGCCTGACCGGCCGGGAACTAAGAGGATTTAACTGATATGGGAATTCGCAAGTACAAGCCGACGACCCCGGGTCGTCGCGGTGCCAGCGTCTCCGATTTCGCCGAGATCACTCGTTCGACTCCGGAGAAATCGCTGATTCGCCCGCTGCACGGCAAGGGTGGTCGTAACGCCCACGGCCGGATCACCACCCGGCACAAGGGTGGCGGCCACAAGCGTGCCTACCGCGTCATCGACTTCCGTCGCCATGACAAGGACGGCGTGAACGCCAAGGTCGCGCACATCGAGTACGACCCCAACCGCACCGCGAACATCGCGCTGCTGCATTTCCTGGACGGCGAGAAGCGCTACATCATCGCGCCCCAGGGTCTGAAGCAGGGCGACGTCATCGAGCAGGGGCCGAACGCCGACATCAAGCCCGGCAACAACCTGCCGCTGCGCAACATCCCCGCCGGTACCGTGATCCACGCTGTGGAGCTGCGGCCCGGTGGTGGAGCCAAGCTGGCCCGCTCGGCCGGCGTGAGCATCCAGCTGCTGGGTAAGGAAGGCACCTACGCCTCCCTGCGTATGCCGTCCGGTGAGATCCGTCGCGTCGACGTGCGCTGCCGCGCCACCGTCGGCGAGGTGGGCAACGCCGAGCAGGCCAACATCAACTGGGGTAAAGCCGGCCGTATGCGGTGGAAGGGCAAGCGCCCGACCGTCCGTGGTGTCGTGATGAACCCGGTCGACCACCCGCACGGTGGTGGTGAAGGCAAGACTTCCGGTGGTCGCCATCCGGTCAGCCCGTGGGGCAAGCCGGAGGGCCGCACCCGCAAGCCCAACAAGCCGAGCGACAAGCTCATCGTCCGTCGCCGGCGCACCGGCAAGAAGCGCTAGGCCGCGGAAGGAGTAGCAGCGATGCCTCGTAGTCTCAAAAAGGGTCCGTTCGTCGACGACCATCTTCTCAAGAAGGTCGACGTTCAGAACGAGAAGAACAGCAAGCAGGTCATCAAGACCTGGTCGCGTCGGTCCACCATTCTCCCCGACTTCATTGGGCACACGTTTGCGGTGCATGACGGCCGCAAGCACGTCCCGGTGTTCGTCACCGAGGCGATGGTCGGGCACAAGCTCGGCGAATTCGCCCCGACGCGCACCTTCAAGGGTCACATCAAGGACGACCGGAAGAGCAAGCGGCGATGAGTACCACAGTCACTGAATACCCGTCGGCGACGGCGTCGGCGCGCTTCGTGCGCGTCTCGGCCAGCAAGGCCCGCCGCGTCATCGATCTGGTCCGCGGCAAGAGCGTCGAGGAAGCCCTCGACATCTTGCGGTGGGCGCCGCAGGGCGCAAGCGAGCCGGTTGCCAAGGTGATCGCCAGCGCTGCCGCCAATGCGCAGAACAACGAAGGCCTGGACCCGACCACTCTCGTGGTGGCCACGATCCACGCCGACGAAGGCCCGACCGCCAAGCGCATCCGTCCGCGTGCCCAGGGGCGTGCGTTCCGGATTCGCAAGCGCACCAGCCACATCACGGTGATCGTCGAGAGCCGGCCGCCCAAACAGAAGGGTGCGTCCGCCGGATCGGCACGGTCGCGCCGTGCTCAGGGCAGTAAGGCCGCCACGAAGAAGTCTGCCGAGACGAAGGGAGGCTCGGAGTAGTGGGCCAGAAGATCAATCCCCATGGCTTCCGGCTCGGTATCACCACCGAGTGGAAGTCCCGGTGGTACGCCGACAAGCAGTACAAGGACTACGTGAAGGAAGACGTCGCCATCCGGCGTCTGCTGGCCACTGGTCTGGAGCGCGCCGGTATCGCCGACGTGGAGATCGAGCGCACCCGCGATCGGGTTCGCGTTGACATCCACACCGCGCGTCCCGGCATCGTCATCGGCCGCCGCGGCACCGAGGCCGACCGTATCCGCGCCGACCTGGAGAAGCTGACCGGCAAGCAGGTTCAGCTCAACATCCTCGAGGTGAAGAACCCTGAGTCGCAGGCTCAGCTCGTCGCCCAGGGTGTTGCCGAGCAGCTGAGCAACCGTGTGGCGTTCCGCCGCGCGATGCGCAAGGCGATCCAGTCGGCCATGCGTCAGCCCAACGTCAAGGGCATCCGGGTGCAGTGCTCGGGTCGCCTCGGCGGTGCTGAGATGAGCCGCTCGGAGTTCTACCGCGAAGGTCGGGTTCCGCTGCACACGCTGCGCGCGGACATCGACTACGGCCTCTACGAGGCCAAGACCACCTTCGGCCGGATCGGCGTGAAGGTGTGGATCTACAAGGGCGACATCGTCGGTGGCAAGCGTGAGCTCACCGCCGCAGCGCCGGCCAGTGACCGGCCGCGTCGTGAGCGTCCGTCGGGTACCCGGCCGCGTCGTAGCGGTGCTTCGGGCACCACGGCGACGAGCACCGAGGCCGGCCGCGCAGCGACCGGTGACGATGCTTCGTCCGCAACCGAGGCCGCGGCTGCCAGCGCACCCGCAGCTGAGAGCACGGAGAGCTAATCATGCTGATTCCCCGCAAGGTCAAGCACCGCAAGCAGCACCACCCCCGGCAGCGCGGCATCGCCAGTGGTGGCACGCAGGTCAGCTTCGGTGATTACGGCATCCAGGCCCTCGGCCACGCCTACATCACCAACCGGCAGATCGAGTCCGCTCGTATCGCCATCAACCGGCACATCAAGCGTGGCGGCAAGGTCTGGATCAACATCTTCCCGGACCGCCCGCTGACCAAGAAGCCCGCCGAGACCCGCATGGGTTCCGGTAAGGGTTCGCCGGAGTGGTGGGTCGCCAACGTCAAGCCGGGTCGCATTCTGTTCGAGATCAGCTACCCCGACGAGAAGATCGCCAAGGAAGCGCTGACTCGCGCAATCCACAAGCTGCCGATCAAGGCACGCATCGTGAGTCGAGAGGAGCAGTTCTGATGGCAGTGGGAACTACGCCTGGTGAACTGCGCGAACTGTCCGACACCGAGTTGAAGGACAAGCTCCGCGAGTCGAAGGAAGAGCTGTTCAACCTGCGCTTCCAGATGGCGACCGGTCAGCTGGCCAACAACCGTCGGCTGCGCGTCGTGCGCCAGGAGATTGCACGGGTGTACACCGTGCTGCGTGAACGTGAGTTGGGTCTGGCTTCCGGGCCCGGTGGTGAGGATTCGTAATGGCAGAAACTAAGGGCCCCAGGCACACGCCGGCCACCGAGACGCAGCGCGGCCGTCGCAAGACCGCCATCGGTTACGTGGTCAGCGACAAGATGCAGAAGACCATCGTGGTCGAGCTGGAAGATCGTAAGAGCCACCCGCTCTACGGCAAGATCATCCGGACCACCAAGAAGGTCAAGGCGCACGACGAGAACGGTGATGCCGGTATCGGCGACCGCGTCTCGCTGATGGAGACCCGACCGCTGTCGGCCTCCAAGCGCTGGCGCCTGGTCGAGGTGCTGGAGAAGGCGAAGTAGCGAAAGCTGCACTTCTCCGCTCTGCGCGAGCAGACGACAAAGTGCCCCAAACCTTCGGGTTTGGGGCACTTTTGCTTTCAGCCCCCGGCAGAACACATCGAGTCGCGCGACAGAAAGCAGCTGACGATCATCGGCATTGCGGTGGGCGACTCACCCATTTTGGGTGAATTACTGCTGTTGTGAACGCAATTGGCACTCCCGATGGATGTGTTCAATTCCCGGTTGCTGCGTTAATTTCGTACTACGGTCGAATTCGTTCGCGCACGGTTCCCAGCACAGCCCGCCAGGCGAAGGTGAACATGAACGAATCAGGCACCCATTACGACGTGATCGTCATCGGCTCCGGATTCGGCGGCAGCGTCGCCGCAATGCGCGCCGCCGAGAAGGGCTACCGCGTTGCGGTGATGGAGTCCGGCAAACGCTGGCCCGACGACATGATTCCCAAGACCAGCTGGAATGTCCGTAAGTTCTTGTGGCAGCCAGAGTTCGAGATGTTCGGTGTCCAACGGATCGAGCTTCTCGACGACGTGCTGATCCTGTCCGGCGCGGGGGTCGGCGGCGGCTCACACGTCTACGCCAACACGCTGTATGTGCCGCCACGACGATTCTTCGATTCCCCGGAGTGGGCCGGGATCACCGATTGGGCCGACGAACTGGCGCCCTACATCGACCAGGCCCGGCGCATGCTGGGCGTGGTCAGAGTGCCGTACATGCCCACCGACGTCGACCGCCACATGCGGCAGGTGGCCGACGACATGGGAATCGGACACACGTTCAACCGGGCGCCGGTCGGAGTGTATTTCGGTACTCCCGACGAGGAAGCCGAGGACCCCTACTTCGGCGGGGTCGGGCCACGTCGCCGCGGCTGCGTCAACTGCGGCGACTGCATGATCGGCTGCGGACGCAACGCGAAGAACAAGTTGACGGTCAACTACTTGTACCTGGCCGAGAAACTCGGTGCTGTCGTCCACGAACTGCACGAGGTCTACGAGGTCGACAAGCTTTTTGGCGGCGGCTTCGAAGTGCACACCCGCCATCCCGGGTGGGCTCATCGGGCGGCTCGAATGGACCATCGGAGGTACACCGCAGACCAGGTGATCGTGGCGGCGCACGCGTACGGAACGGCCAAGCTGCTGCTGCGCATGCAGCACGAAGGCAAGCTGCCCGGCATGTCGGATCAGCTCGGCCGGCGTGCTCGCACCAACTCCGAGCAGCTTCTCAGCGTCAACCGTCCATACCGCGATTGGAAGCGTGATCCAGAGAGATTGCAGATCACCCCCGGCGCGGTGTCGATCACCTCGGGTGTCTGGCCCGATGAGATGACAAGCATCGAACCGGTGTACTACGGCGTCGGTAGCAACTTCATGGCATTGCTGTTCGGCTATCACCAACGGGGAAATCAGAAACATCCGACTTTGAACACGCTGAAGGAACTCTTCACCAATCCCGGCAACGTCCTGGGTGGTGCCGACCCGAGACATTGGTCTGAGCGGATGGCGGTGCTGCTCTGTATGCAGGCCGACGACACCTCCATCGACTTGTACTGGAAGAACGGTATGTTGCGCAGTCGCAAAGGCAGCGTGAAGTCACCGCCTGTACACATCCCAGTGGTCGAGGAATATGCCGATCGCCTCGCCGAGAAGATGGGCTGTGACCAGTACGCGTTGATGTTCGAAACTCTGAATCGAACAGCGTCGGCGCACTTCATCGGCGGCATGCCGATCGGCGGTACTCCTGAGCACGGCGCTGTCGATCCGTACCAGCGTGTGTTCGGCCAGCCGGGCCTGCACATCCTGGACGGCAGCGTGATGCCGTCCAATCCGGGGGTCAACCCGTCGCTGACCATCACCGCTATGGCAGAGCGAGCAATGTCGTTCTGGCCCAACAAGGGTGACGAAGATTCGCGCCCACCCCTGGGGTCGGGCTACGAACGCATGTCCGCGATCCTGCCGCACCGCCCACTGGTTCCCGCGGGTGCGCCCGGCGAACTTCGCCTCGACGCCCGGCACCAGGACGTCATTCCCGACTACCCGTACTGAACGCCGCGAACCTGTGAGGCCCGCTATGACGACACCCGATACGCCGACGGTGCACCACCTCGACTCTGCGGACCGGTTGGCGGACGGTTCTGTCAACCCGTATTACCTGGAAGACCGCAAGTGGCGGGTATCGGTGGCGCGTGTCGGTGGGAAGCTCTTCGCATTCGACGATCTGTGCACTCATGAGGCGTGTCCGTTGTCAGCGGGAATACTCACCGGAACCACCATCCTGTGCCAGTGCCATGGATGTCGTTATGACATCACCACCGGAGCTGTGCTCAACGGGCCCGCTATCCGCCCTCTCACGGTCTATCCGGTCAGTGAAGCAAACGGCGTGATCACCATTTCCTATTGAGCTGTCCAGCTTTTCGCATACTCGGCGGCCGTGGCGGAGGTGACACCCCTTTGCTTGCTGGTTGATTCGATTTCCCGGCAACGGGCCGGTAGCGATGCTGTTTGTGCGCCTATTCAGGTCGCCAGCTGCGATTTGCCCGCGAATGCGTTGACGCGGCGGCATAATTCAATGGCATGGATTCCAATTCGAAGTCGTATCCAGCAGATAAGCCTCACGAATTGCGTGCCCAACTGCCGCGGCGCAGGATGCTGGGCGGGTTGGCGGTAGCCGGCGTCGCTACGACACTTGTCGCTGCGTGCAACGACAAAACCGGTGGTTCGTCGTCCGGTGGCGGGGGAGATGTCAGCACGGACAACACGGTCAAGGGCGCCACCGAGGCGACCAAGGCCGCCAACCAGAAGCTGCTCGACACCTTGCCGTTCAATGACAAGGCCGACTTCGAGGATGCCAAACGTGGGCTTCTGGAGCGTCCGGAGACTCTGACGATCAAGGATGACAACGGCAACGTCGTCTGGGACCTCGAGGAATACAAGAAGTACATCGCCGAGGACAAGGCCGCGCCGGACACCGTCAATCCCAGCCTGTGGCGCAATGCGCAGCTGAACATGCAATACGGCTTGTTCGAGGTGGTGCCCGACCGCATCTATCAGGTGCGGGGCTACGACCTGTCGAACCTCACCCTGGTCAGGGGAGACACGGGCTGGATCATCGTCGACACCATGGTCTCGCCTCAAACTGCCAAGGCCGCATTGGATCTGGCGAACGGAAAACTGGGCGCCCGGCCGATTCACGCGGTGGTGATCAGCCATTCGCACACCGACCACTACGGCGGTATCCGCGGCATCGTGAACCAGGCGGATGTCGACTCCGGCAAGGTCAAGGTCATCACCCCCGAGGGTTTCGTCGACCACGCGGTGAGCGAGAACGTGATCGCCGGCAACGCGATGTCACGCCGTGCGGTCTACATGTTCGGTGCGCAACTGCCGCGCAACGCCCAAGGTGGCGTGAATGCCGGCCTGGGACAGACCATTTCGAACGGCGTGCCCACCCTCATCATTCCGACCGACGTGATCAGGACCACCGGCACCAAGATGACGGTCGATGGCGTGGATATGGAGTTCCAGTTGACTCCGGGCACCGAGGCGCCATCGGAGATGAACACCTTCTTCCCACAGTTCAAGGCCCTGTGGATGGCTGAGAACACGGTCAACACGATGCACAACCTGCTGACCCTGCGAGGTGCACAGGTCCGTGATCCGCTGAAATGGTCGCAGTTCCTCGACGAGACGATCCGGCTGTACGGACCGAATACCGAGGTCAAGTTCCAGAGCCACCACTGGCCGATGTGGGGCAACGAGAAGGTCATCGACTACTTCAAGCGCGTGCGTGACATGTACAAGTACATCCATGACCAGTCCGTGCGCATGATGAACACCGGCTTGGTCGGTTCGGAGATCGCGGAAGAGATCGCGTTGCCGCCCGAACTGAACAACTTCTGGCCCGATCGGGGCTACTACGGCACGCTGAAACACAATTCGCGTGCGGTCTATCAGCGCTACATGGGCTGGTACGACGGCAACCCTTCCGACTTGGACGATCTGCCGCCGGCAGACGCGGCCAAGAAGTACGTCGAGTACATGGGCGGCGAAGGCGCGGTTCTGGACAAGGCGAAGAAGGATTTCGACGCCGGTAACTATCGCTGGACCGCGATGGTGCTCAAGCAGGTGGTGTTCGCCAACCCGGACAACACCGACGCCAAGAACTTGCTCGCCGACAGCTACGAGCAACTCGGCTATCAGGCTGAGTCCGGACCGTGGCGCTCGGTCTACCTCCAGGGTGCCTACGAATTGCGCAACGGCGTTCCGGATGTCGCGGCGACCAACTCGGCGAGTCCGGACACCATCAAGGCGATGCCGCCGGAGCTGCTGTTCGACTACCTGGCGGTGCGGCTCAACGGTCCGAAGGCCGCCGGCAAGAACATCACCATGAACGTCAACTTCGGCGACCTGAAGAAGCAATACGGGCTGACCGTCGAGAATGCGGTGCTCAACTATGCGCCGGCGCCGGTGCCGAATGCCAACGTCACCGTCACCCTGGACAAGGCGACGCTCGACGACATCCAGCTGGGCAACGTCAAGCTGCAGGACGCGATCTCGCAGAACAAGGTGACCATCGACGGAAACCGCGGGTCGTTCGACGAGTTCATGGGCCTGCTCGACAACTTCCCGTTCTGGTTCAACATCGTCACGCCGTAACTGGGACAATCAGGTGCTGCCCGGTACCCACCGGGCAGCACATCATGCCCGGCACAGTGATCGTCAGGAACCAGCGTGCAGCCCACCCGAACGTCGTCGATGCAGCCGGTGCCGTGGTTTCTGGCCACCACGCCGGCGTCGGGCCCCGGGATGTTGTCGCGCCGGGCCATCGGCCACAGCCTCGATGGGCACATCGCCGGGCGGCGCGCGGTGCTCATCGCTGCTCCTTCGGGCTTCGGTAAGACCGTCGCCGTCGCGCAGTGGGTGGCCGAGCGCCAACGTGACGAGCCCGGATCGACGGCGTGGCTGACGCTGACCGAACGGGTCACCGACCGCAGCGATGTGCTGCGCGGCATGTTGACCGCACTGCGCAACAGCGCGGGTGATGCTGCGGACGGGTGGTTTGGCCGGGCACTGTCAGGGGCGTTCGACTCCGCGTCCTACGACGCGGCAGTGACCGCGCTCATGGCCATCGATCGGCAGCGGAACCTGACCATCGTGATCGACGATTTTCAGTTCGCCCGGTCGGTGTGGGGCGACGGCGACGTCGTGGAGTTGGTCGAGAATGGACCGCAGTGGTTGCGATTCGTCCTGATCACGACCGACCCCGTGAGCCCTGCCTGGGCACGGCTACGGGTTCACGACAAGGTTGCCGTCATCGGTTCGGCCGAATTGGCCTTCAGCCGCGACGACGTGACGGCATTGGTCGCCGCAACCGGCACCCCACCTCAAGGTGAGGACATCGACCGCATCATGACGGCCACCGGCGGGTGGCCCGGTGCGGTTCGGCTGATGCTGGTCGGCGGCGCCGGAGTCCCGGCGTTCTCCGCCGATGTCGACCTCACCGATTACATCGGCACCGCGGTATTGGCCCGGATGCGGCCCGACCTGGCCGAATTCGCGCTCAAGGCCACCGTGTGTCCACGACTGGACGAACGATTGGCGCGCCTGCTCACAAACCGTCCGGACAGTGGTGACCTACTCAACGAGTGCGCTGCCGCTGGCCTGTTCCTCGAACGTATCGGTACCGGGGAAAGCGCGGTCTTCCAATGGCATTCGATGTTCGTGAAGAACTGCCAAGTTCTGCTGAGGCGCAGATCTCCCGAGGAGTGGAAGCGGCTCAACCGATTGGCTGGAGTCGAACTGGCGCAGCGGTACCCGCTGGAGGCCGTCGAGCATTCGATCCGGGCAGAGGACCGCTTCGGGTACGACATCGTCGCCGACCGCTGGCTTGAGTTGCTGTTGCAATCACGTTCGGCCGCACTCGATCTGGCGTGCCTGCGGCTCACCGAGGCCTTCGGTGAGCACCCGGAGACCCTGATGATCCGGTCCAGTTGCCGTGCCATGGCAGGCGACGATGTCACGGCATCACTGCTTTTCGACCGGGCCGCGGCCATGTCGTCATCCGCGGCGGCGCCGGGGCGATTGGACTTCATCGCCGATGTCACGCGACTTCTGATCTCTGATGACCGCGAGTTGATGGACCGCGCCGCCGACCGCGTCGAGGCCGCGCTGATCAAACGTGACGTGGTGACACCGCGCGTCTACGCGTGCGCGCTGTTCATTCTCGGCTGGGCGGATTCGCGATTACGCCGAAGTTCGACACGAGGGTCGGCGTTCTTGGAGGCGGCGGTGAACGAGTGCGCGGCCCTGGGGCTGGGCGAGGTGGCTCACCGGGCCAGGCAGAGCCTGGCTTTCGCGCTGGCTCACGCGGGTCAGATCGGCCGCGCGCAGCAGGCACTGGAACTCGTGGTGGTGTCCGACGAATCCGCTCCCGAGCTGTGGCTCTCCCACGACGGCGACGGCATCGAGCGATTCACGGCCGGCTGGATCCGCTTCTGGCATGGCGAGATTGCCTCGGCTGTCGGCGATTTGACTGCGGCGAGCGCTGCCGTGGGTGTCGGCTACCCTGATACGGCACGGATGTTCCTGGCCTTCAGTGCGGCAACCCTGCGGGACGATGCTGTGCTCGCCACCGCCGAAGCCACCGTATCCCGTATGCCCGACGCGGATACCCACGGAGTGCCGTGGGTCAGCTACAAGACGGCGAGTCGGGCCCGCCTGGCCGAGGCACGTGGGGATCGTCAGCTCGCCCTGGACCTGGCCGCGAGCGTGGTCGGGGCCCAGCATGTTCCGATGGTGTCGGCGGTCCTGGCTGGGATGTGCCGCCGGCTGGGCGCGCCAGAGTTGGCCGACCGCCTGGCCAACCAGGCGCTGGAGCCGCAGGTGCCCGGGTACATCGCGGCCTATGCGCTGTACACGCTGGCAGCGCTGGCGTGGGAACACAGACATCCTGAGCAGGCGCACAAGCGGATGGAAGAGATGTTGACCCACGCCCACTCCGAGCGGGTGCGCTACCAGTTCGTCGACAATCCCGATCCCGTCTGCCGGGAGTTGTTGGCCGCGCATCTGTCGTGCACGTCGTACCCGGACTTCGTCGAGGAGGCGTTGTTGGCCGGCGAACACGGCCGAGTCGTTCCGCATGCCGCCGACCTGACGCGGCGGGAACGCGAGATTCTGGCCTTCCTGCGGACGGCGAAGACAATGCAGGAGATCGCCGACAAGCTCTCCATTTCGGTGAACACGCTCAAGACCCACCAGCGGTCGATCTACCGGAAGGTCGGTGCGGCGAACCGCCGTGAGGCCATCAAGAACGCGGGCCGGTAGCGTGACGAGGTGATCGACGAGCTGGTCGCGGTGTATGACGCCGGCGGCAATGTGGTTGGCGCGGCGCCACGTTCACGTGTTTACGCGGACGGTCTGTGGCATGCGAGTGCGGGCGTGCTGGTGCGTTCAGTGGATGGGGCGCGCGTCTACGTCCACCGGCGCACCATGACCAAGGCGGTGTTCGCCGGCATGCACGATTGCCTGGCCGGCGGGGTGATCGACCCGGGGGAGACACCGGTGCAGGCCGCGACCCGGGAACTGGCCGAGGAACTCGGCATCAGCGGCCCACCGTTGACGGCGCTGGCCTCGGTGGCCTGGGACGGGCAGTGGGCGGGAAAGCCCATGCGCTGCCACTTGTATGCGTACGAGGTGCGCTGGGACGGACCGATCCGCCATCAACCCGAAGAGATCGTGGACGGCTGGTGGTGGACCGACGAGGAACTGGCTGCCCACCTGTCCGACCCGGACTGGCCGTTCGTGCCCGATACCCGGGTGCTGGTTCCGCAGCTTCTGCGCTTACGTCAACACCCTTGAGGTAGTGCGGGCGATCCTTCTTACTGGGTGGTACATCACCGTCCAGGAAGATAACCGTGCAAACCGTTTTCGAACGCAACGTCCCTGCAACCAGCCTCATCGACCACGCGTTGGCCGCCACCGCGCTTCAGCCCTTCTGGCTCGACGACGTTCCCGGTCAATCCTCCTATCCGGCGCTGCCCCAGCCGTTCGCGCACTACGACCTCGTCGTGGTCGGCGGCGGGTACGCCGGGCTGTGGTCTGCGTTGCTGGCAAAGCAACGGGAGCCGGGTATCCGCGTCGCCCTGCTCGAGGGGCAGACGATCGGGTGGGCGGCGTCAGGACGCAACGGCGGGTTCGTCGACGCTTCCCTCACTCACGGCGCCGAGAACGGTCTGAGCCGTTGGCCCGATGAGATGGAGGTCCTCGACCGGCTGGGGTTGGAGAACCTCGACGGCATCGAGAAGACCGTGGAATCGCTCGGTCTCGATTGTGACTTCGAGCGAACCGGCTCGATCGCGGTGGCGGTCGAGCCCTACCAGGCTGCCGAGCTGGCCGGCGCCGCGCTGCGGCCGGATCAGGTCTACTTCGACCAGCACGCCATCGCCTCCGAGGTACGGTCACCCACATTCCTGGCCGGGGTGTGGTCGAAGGACACTGCGGCGCTGGTCCACCCCGCCAAACTCGCGAGTGAACTGGCCCGTGCCGCAGGTGAACTCGGTGTGGAGATCTACGAGAACAGCAAGGTGCTCGCTGTCGGTCAGGACCGTCGGGGTGGGCCGCTGTCAGTGCGCACCGAGCGCGTGTCCGTGCAGGCCGACCGAGTGATCCTGGCGACCAACGGTTTTCCGTCACTGCTGAAGCGCTACCGGTACCACACGGTGCCGGTCTACGACTACGCCTTGATGACCGAGCCGCTGACCGAATCCCAGCTGGCCGACATCGGGTGGACCAACCGGCAAGGCATCAGCGACATGTCGAACCAGTTCCATTACTACCGGTTGTCGAAGGACAACCGGATCCTGTGGGGCGGGTACGACGCGATCTATCACTTCGGTGGCCGCATCCGGCCCCGGTACGAGGATCGCGACGCCACCTACCGGCGGCTCGCCGGCCACTTCTTCACGACGTTCCCGCAGCTCGAGGACGTCAGGTTCACTCACCGCTGGGCCGGTGTGATCGACACGTCGACGCGGTTCTGCGCGTTCTTCGGGTCCGCCTACGGCGATCGCGTCGGATATGCCGCCGGGTTCACCGGCCTTGGTGTGGCTGCCACGCGATTCGCGGCCGAGGTCATGCTCGACCGTTTCGCCGGTACGCCGACAGTTCGCACCGAACTCGGCATGGTCAAGTCCATCCCGGCGCCGTTCCCGCCAGAACCGTTGGCCTCGGCCGGGATTCAGGCGACCCGGTGGTCACTCGACCGCGCCGATCATCGTGGGGGCCGGCGCAATCTGCTGTTGAAGACGCTGGACTCCGTGGGCTTGGGGTTCGACTCATGAGCATCTGCGTCGACGCCGCGAGCCTGGTACTCGACCACGCACCACTTCCCGGTGAGTTGGTGGCGGCCGGGGCTCCGACGACGGGCCAGCGGGACCTGGCCTCATTGTCAGATCTGACGATCGGAGTCTGGGAACATACGCCCGGCATATCCCGCGACGTTGAAACCGACGAGGTTTTCGTCGTACTCAGCGGGGATGCGAGCGTGGCGTTCGATGACGGTACGCCGACGATCGAACTTCGTCCGGGCAGCCTCGTCCGGCTGTCCGCCGGGCAACGCACCACGTGGACCGTGCGGGACACACTGAGGAAAATCTTCATCGCCTGAGCATTGTCGTGCGCCCTGATGCGGCAACCCGCAGAATGGGGCGACGTGTTGACGTAAGCGAGGGCAGTGCGGATGGGCCGAACCTTGAAGTCTCAGTCGCCACGGCGGCGCCGGCGGCAGACGAACCAGGGCGTCCTCCTGTCCGAGCAGCTCATCGTGGAGACGGCCCTGCGGGTGTTGCAGTACCACGGTGCGGCAGGCCTGACCGTGCGGCGCCTCGGCGCTGCGCTCGGTGCTGACCCGACCGCCCTGTACCGCTACTTCCACGGCATCGAAGATGTCGTGTTGGCCGTGACGGACGAACTGCTGCGGCGGGTGGTCGAGGGCTGGGAACCAACGGGCCGGTGGCGTGACGACATGCGCGAGTTCGGGCTGCGTCTGCATCGGGTCTACGTCGCGCACCCGCAGGCCGGCGTGCTCGCCGCGAGCCGGGTGACCGGTGGTGCCAACGAGATCCACATCATCGAAACGGTTCTGGGACTTCTTCATTCGGCCGGCTTTCCGGAGCGCGAGGCGGTGGAGGTCTATCACGCATTCATCGACCAGATGCTGGGGTTCGCGGCGCTGGATGCAGCCTTCGAAGCCCTGCCTGCCGAACATCAGAAGCGCGACGAGGACACGTGGCGCGACACCTACGCCCGGTTGCCCGCCGACACGCATCCGAACATCGCCGCCACCAGTCGGCTACTCGGTGAGTCGATGAGGCGAAGTGCGTGTGAATCGGCGCTCGATCTCCTGCTCGACGGCGTGGCGGCGAGGCTGGACGCCTGTTCGTCCGGGTCGCGTGGCTGAATCAGCACGACAACACGGCCAGGCGCTCAATCGCTCGATGCGTCAGAGGTGGCGGTGATCCGATCGATCACGGCCAACAACCCGTCGTCATCGTCAGTCTTCACCAGGTGACCGCCCAGAGCGCGGTGCAGAGCGCTGTAGTAGAGGCCGTCCCCGATCAGCTTCACAGCGCGGGCCACGTCGAGGTCGCCGAGTGCATCGTGCAGAACGGTCAGCCAGTCGGCTGATACCGATTCGATGACCGTCCGCGCATGGGTGTCGCCCGCCTGCTGCAACCGGGAAACCGCCACCAGGGCCCGATCGAGCGGGGTCTCCGCGTAGTTCGATGTCCGGATGTAGTACCGGGCAGGCCCCTCAGGTGCGGCGCGCATGGCCTCCACATCTGCGGCCGCCAGGTTCAGCAGGCGCTCGCACAATGCGTCGGCCAGGCGATCCTTTGACGGAAAGTGGTAAAGGAGCCCGCCTTTCGACACTCCCGCCTTTGCCGCCACGGCATCCAGGGTGGCGTAGCGCTCGCCTTCGACTGCCAGCAGAGCCTCATAGGCGTCGAGGATGCGGTCCCGCGACGATGCCATCACCAGAGCTTACGACACAGGCCAGTTACTGTACCGTCTGGACGGTATAGTGCTGTCGGGCACTCGTTGAAGCGGAGGAGGGGGCCGATGATCCGGGCGTATCGCGATCTGATCCGGACTCCCGGCGTGCTGAATGTGACTGCCTCCCAGTTGTTCGCCCGGTTACCACTGGGGATGCTCAACCTGGCGATCCTCCTGCACGTCCAGTCCAACAGCGGGTCCTACACACTTGCGGGCGCCGCGGTGGCGTGCGTCAGCATCGGTGAAGCCCTCGCGATGCCCGTGACCGCCAGGCTCGCCGGACGTGCGATGTCCGCAACACTGGTGCTCGCCGCCCTGGCGAACGGGGCTGCCATGATCGCTCTTGCTTTCGCCGGCGCTTCTCCGGTCCTGCTCTTGGTGCTCGGCATCGTGATCGGCGCCTCGGTGCCGCCGCTGATGCCGGTGGTGCGGGCGCTGTACCCACAGATGGTGCCCCGCGACGGGGTCCGCGTGTTGTTCGCACTGGATACCACTGCGCAAGAACTGATCTGGGTGATCGGCCCGGTCGCCACCACGTTTCTGGCGGCAGCGCTGTCGACGGCCATCCCGCTGCTGGCATCGGCGGCCGTCACGGTCTGCGGGACCGGATGGTTTCTCCTCAGCGCCAAGCATCTTCGGCCACATCAGGCCGCGAGCCCAGCGGCGTTCGGTCGGGTGGTGGCGAACCGCACGGTGATTCTGGCCATGGTGGCCAGCCTCGCGCTGGTCGCCTCGTTCATGGCACTCGAAGTCGGGATCGTCGCCGCGCTCGGCCGCACCGGTGTAACCGCCGGCGTGGCAATCGCGGTGGCGAGTGTCGGATCGCTCGTCGGGGGTCTGACGTTCGGACATCGGCGCCTTGGCCTGGCCGGCCTCGTGGGCTCGCTGTCGATGGTGGCGATCGGCACGGTCATCTTCGGGATCGTCGACAGCCTCGCACTGCAGTTCTCGGCACTGTTCGCGTCGGGCCTGGGCTTCGCCCCCGCCATGTCCGCCCTGTACCTCATGGTCTCGAGGGAGATCGCTGATGACTCGGCCACCGAGGCGTTCGGCTGGCTCAACAGTGCCGCCCTGGGTGGAGGCGCGATTGGTACCGCCCTCGCCGGCGTTGCCACCGATGGGCACGGCGCTTCCGGGGCCATTGTCGTATCGGCTGCGCTCGCGGCGCTCGCGGCATTCAGTCCGCTCGCGGCCCGGGTGGGCGGCCCGCTGCGGGGCCTGACCGACGCGCCGAACCCGGCAGCCGACATCAACGATGACGCGCCCGCGCCGGCGCTCCAATGTGAGGCCTGAGGTTCAGCCCGCCTTGGTCGCGATGGTCGCGATGCCCTCGAGCAGTTGATCCAGGCCGGAATGGAAATCGGCCACCGGGCCGTCTTCGGGTTGATCGAATGCGCCTGCGTCGATCGCGGCCGCCAGTGCGGGGAACCGCGACGGGGTCACCAAGCGGCGCAGCAGGGCCGGGTACTCACTGTCGTCAGCGCCGCGGTTCTCGACGGCCAATGCCGCCGAGCCTCGCGTGAAGATCAGCACGGCGATGACCGCGGTGAGCTTCTCGCGCTCGGCCATGGCGGTGGCGGACAGGGTGGCCAGGCCGGCGTCGAGCCAGGCCAGCTGGCCGGGATCGGCGGGCAGGCCCGCTGACGCGGCCTGCAGGATCCACGGATGGCGGTGGTAGACGCCCCACAGCTCGTGCGCCCAATTCTTCAGTGCGCCACGCCAATCCGTGCCATCTGGCAGTGGAGGAGGTGAGCCCGGTCCGGTCGCGAGCATGAACGTCACCAGCTCGTCTTTGTTGGCCACGTGCCGGTACAGCGACATCGTGCCGCACCCGAGCCGCTCGGCCAACCGTGCCATCGACAGGGCGGCGAGCCCGTCGGTGTCGGCGAGCTCGACGGCGGCCGCGACGATCGCCTGCCTGGTCAGCCCGCGCGACCGGCCCGGCGCCGGATCCGGTTGCCAGAGCAGGCGCAGCGCGCGGGGGAGCGGGGAATCGGGGCTGGTCATCAGTGTTCAGGGTAATCAGTGACATTCGAAAGCGTATGCCATACCCTTCTGCGTATGGCATACGCATCGAAGCGCTCCAACCGCTTGGCCGTGGTGCTCGCGGTCATCGTGACGGCGTTTCTCGCCTATTCGTTACCGCCGTACCTGACCGGCGGTACCCGGGTGCCCTCCACGTTCGGGCCGCACTATCCGCTGCTGGTCGCGCATGTGCTCTTCGCGAGCGTGGCGACGGTGTGCGCCGTCGTGCAGATCTGGCCAGGCCTGCGGCGTCGACATCCGGTGCTGCACCGGCGCACCGGACGCGGCTACGTCGCGACGGCGATTCCGGCGGCCATCTGCGCCGTGGTGATCGGGGCGGCGACCCCGTTCGGCCCGATACTGAGGGTCAGTAACCTGGTCCTCGGGGCGCTATGGCTCTGGTTCACGGTCGATGGCTTCCTGGCGGCGCGACAGCGCAGGTTCGGTGCACACCGGCGCCAGATGCTGCGCAGTGCGACGCTGGCGCTGTCGATCATCACCAACAGAATCTGGACCCCGGTGCTGTACCTGAGTTTGCAGCCGTTGCGCGACAGCGTCTTCGGCGGGAACGAGGAACGGTATGTCTGGATGGTCGCGGGCGTCGGCGGCTGGTTGGGCTGGACCATCCCGCTCCTGCTGTTGCAGCTGTGGATGCGTCGCCGGCACGGAATGCGCGGTTCGCGAACAGGTTTCGACGAACGGGACGCTGCCGTTGCGTTCGCCAGGAACTGACTGGCAAGGGGGCCGTTCGGTGAACGTGATGGTGCCGGAGTGCGGCAGGAGCGACACCGCAGACGCGCGACTAGTCTCGATTTCGTGTTCACCGAACTGATCGAGCTGCCCGGCGGGACCTTCCGGATGGGTTCGACGGCGTTCTATCCCGAAGAGGCGCCGGCGCACACCGCGACCGTCGCCGCGTTCGGCATCGAGAAGCACCCCGTCACCACCGCCCAGTTCGGCGCGTTCGTGGAGGACACCGGATACGTCACGATTGCCGAGCGACCGATGGACCCGGCGCTGTATCCCGGGGTCGCCGAGGCTGATCTGGTGCCCGGTGCCCTGGTGTTCACACCCACCAGCGGCCCTGTGGACCTGCGGGACTGGCGTCAGTGGTGGGACTGGGTGCCCGGCGCCAATTGGCGTCGGCCCTTCGGACCCGATCGGGATCCGGCCGCGGCCGACCATCCCGTCGTACAAGTGGCCTACCCCGACGCCGCGGCCTACGCGGCGTGGGCTGGTCGCCGGTTGCCCACCGAAGCCGAATGGGAGTACGCGGCCGCCGGGGGAGTCGAGGGCATCTACGCCTGGGGCGATGAGGTCACGCCGGGCGGAGCGCTCATGGCCAACACCTGGCAGGGCCGGTTCCCCTACCGCAACGACGGCGCGCTCGGCTGGCGCGGCACGTCTCCGGTCGGAGCTTTCCCGGCGAACGCGTTCGGCCTGTCGGACATGATCGGCAACGTGTGGGAGTGGACCACCACGCGGTTCAGCGGGCAGCACCGCCCGGAGGCCGACGCGCCGGCATGTTGCCCGCCTTCCGGGGCCGCGCGGCCGGCGACATCGGAGTCGGCCGCCGACCCCACCGTGAACCAGGTGCTCAAGGGTGGTTCGCACCTGTGTGCGCCCGAGTACTGTCACCGGTACCGTCCGGCGGCACGGTCGCCACAGTCGCAGGACAGCGCGACCACTCACATCGGATTTCGCTGCGCTCTAGGCTGAGGCCCCGAACCCGCCGCACCGAGGGTGCGCACTGACCGCATTCCACGGCTCTGACGCGATCTCATCGCACGCTCGCGGACAAACGGGCGACGATTTGGCGCATTCGCCGTGCTCACCTAGTATGTAGGGGTTGCCTTGGGCAGACCTCGGTTGACTGCTGTTCTGAGTCAACCCCGCGTGCCCTTCGGAAACAAAGACCGCGCACGTCCAGGTCGGTATCTGGCGTGCATACAAAACCAGGTCAGGAGATCGAGTGATTCAGCAGGAATCGCGGTTGAAGGTCGCCGACAACACGGGCGCCAAGGAGATCTTGTGCATCCGCGTGCTCGGCGGCTCATCGCGACGCTACGCCGGCATCGGCGACATCATTGTCGCGACCGTCAAGGACGCCATCCCGGGCGGCAACGTCAAGCGCGGCGATGTCGTGAAGGCCGTTGTGGTTCGCACCGTCAAGGAGCGTCGCCGCGCCGACGGCAGCTACATCAAGTTCGACGAGAACGCCGCCGTCATCATCAAGGCCGACAACGACCCCCGCGGGACCCGCATCTTCGGGCCGGTCGGTCGCGAACTGCGCGAGAAGAAGTTCATGAAGATCGTCTCGCTGGCCCCGGAGGTTTTGTAAATGAAGGTCCACAAGGGCGACACCGTGCTGGTGGTGTCAGGCAAGGACAAGGGTGCGAAGGGCAAGGTCATCGAGGCCTACCCGACCCGCGACAAGGTCCTGGTCGAGGGCGTCAACCGGATCAAGAAGCACACCGCGCAGTCGCAGAACGAGCGCGGCGCGTCGTCGGGCGGCATCGTGACCCAGGAGGCCGCGATCCACGTGTCCAACGTGATGGTCGTCGACTCCGACGGCAAGCCGACCCGCGTGGGTTACCGCGTCGATGAGGAGACCGGCAAGAAGGTCCGCATCGCCAAGACCAATGGCAAGGACATCTGATGACTGCACCAGAGAAGGTTCAGCCCCGGCTGAAGCAGCGCTACCGCGAAGAGATCCGTGAGTCGCTGCAGAAGCAGTTCGAGTTCGACAACGTCATGCAGATCCCCGGCGTGGTCAAGGTTGTCGTCAACATGGGCGTCGGCGACGCGGCCCGTGACGCCAAGCTCATCAACGGCGCGGTTGCCGACCTGGCGCTGATCACCGGTCAGAAGCCCGAGATCCGCAAGGCCCGCAAGTCCATCGCACAGTTCAAGCTGCGTGAGGGGATGCCCATCGGTGCCCGCGTGACCCTGCGCGGCGACCGGATGTGGGAGTTCCTCGACCGGCTGATCTCCATCGCGCTGCCCCGTATCCGCGACTTCCGCGGCCTGAACGCCAAGCAGTTCGACGGCACCGGCAACTACACCTTCGGCCTCAACGAGCAGTCGATGTTCCACGAGATCGACGTGGACTCCATCGACCGCCCCCGCGGCATGGACATCACTGTGGTCACCTCGGCGACCAACGACGACGAAGGCCGTGCGCTGCTGAAGGCGCTGGGCTTCCCCTTCAAGGAGAACTGAGCACATGGCAAAGAAGGCGCTGGTCCACAAGGCCAACAAGAAGCCCAAGTTCGCGGTTCGCGCTTACACGCGGTGCAACAAGTGCGGTCGCCCGCACTCGGTTTACCGCAAGTTCGGGCTGTGCCGTATCTGCCTGCGCGAGATGGCGCACGCGGGTGAACTGCCCGGCGTGCAGAAGTCCAGCTGGTAGGTCCCCCGCCGGGCTCCAGAAGACCCAGCGCGCGAGCGCAGCAGACCACAGACCAATCCAAACAGGTTGCGGAAGGCCCTGAAGAGGGAACCGCCGCGAGGAAGGTGAGCCGGTTGTCATGACGATGACTGACCCGATCGCAGACTTTTTGACACGTCTGCGCAACGCCAATTCGGCGTATCACGATGAGGTGACTCTGCCCCACTCGAAGATCAAGGCGAACATCGCCGAGATCCTCAAGAAAGAGGGCTACATCAACGACTACCGCACCGAGGATGCTCGCGTCGGCAAGTCCCTGGTGGTCTCGCTCAAGTACGGCCCCAGCCGTGAGCGCAGCATCGCCGGCCTGCGCCGGGTGTCCAAGCCCGGCCTGCGGGTCTACGCAAAATCCACCAATCTGCCTCGGGTGCTCGGCGGCCTGGGCGTGGCGATCATCTCCACGTCCTCTGGCCTGCTCACCGACCGCCAGGCATCACGACAAGGCGTGGGCGGCGAAGTCCTCGCTTACGTCTGGTAGGGGGAGAACAACATGTCGCGTATTGGAAAGCAGCCGGTCCCGGTTCCCGCCGGGGTCGATGTGACGATCGACGGCCGCAATGTCTCGGTCAAGGGCCCCAAGGGCACCCTGGTCCTGGACATCGCCGAGCCGATCACCGTCGAGCGCAACGACGACGGCGCCATCGTGGTCAGCCGTCCCGATGACGAGCGGCGCAGCCGCTCCCTGCACGGTCTGTCCCGGACCCTGGTGGCCAACCTGGTCACCGGTGTCACCGAGGGCTACACCCGCAAGATGGAGATCTTCGGCGTCGGCTACCGCGTTCAGCTCAAGGGTTCCAACCTGGAGTTCGCACTCGGTTACAGCCACCCCGTGGTGATCGAGGCGCCCGAGGGCATCACGTTCGCCGTCGAGACGCCCACCAAGTTCTCGATCACAGGTATCGACAAGCAGAAGGTCGGTCAGATCTCCGCGGTCATCCGCCGCCTGCGCCGCCCCGACCCGTACAAGGGCAAGGGCGTGCGTTACGAGGGTGAGCAGATCCGCCGCAAGGTCGGAAAGACAGGTAAGTAACCATGGCTAGCAAAACAGAAGCCACGGCAGCGCAGCGTAAGCCGGTGGGGCAGAACATCTCCGAGACCCGTCGTAACTCCCGGCTGCGTCGGCACGCCCGGTTGCGCAAGAAGGTCTCCGGCACCGCCCAGACCCCGCGTCTGGTGGTGAACCGCTCGGCACGCCACATCCACGTCCAGCTCGTCGACGACCTGGAAGGCGTCACTCTGGCGGCTGCCTCGTCGATCGAGGCCGACGTGCGTGCCGTCGAGGGCGACAAGAAGGCGCACAGTGTTCGGGTCGGTCAGCTGATCGCCGAGCGCGCCAAGGCCGCTGGTGTCGACACCGTCGTGTTCGACCGTGGTGGCTACACCTATGGCGGCCGGATCGCCGCGCTGGCGGATGCCGCGCGCGAGGGCGGGCTGAAATTCTGATGACTGTCAACGAGAGGATTGCATGATGGCCGAGCAGGCAACTGGTGCCGGCGGCCCAGGCGCTTCCGACAACCGTGGTGGCCGCGGCCGCCGCGACGACCGTGGTGGCCGTGGTGGCCGCGACAGCGGTGAGAAGAGCAACTACATCGAGCGCGTGGTGTCGATCAACCGCGTCTCCAAGGTGGTCAAGGGTGGTCGGCGCTTCAGCTTCACCGCGCTGGTCATCGTCGGTGACGGCAAGGGCATGGTCGGCGTCGGCTACGGCAAGGCCAAGGAAGTTCCGGCCGCCATCGCCAAGGGCGTCGAGGAGGCTCGCAAGAGCTTCTTCCGGGTTCCGCTGATCGGCGGCACCATTGTCCATCCGGTCCAGGGCGAAGCCGCTGCCGGCGTGGTGATGCTGCGTCCGGCCAGCCCCGGTACCGGTGTGATCGCCGGTGGTGCGGCTCGCGCGGTGCTGGAATGCGCCGGCGTGCACGACATCCTGGCCAAGTCGCTGGGCAGCGACAACGCGATCAACGTGGTGCATGCCACCGTTGCCGCGCTGAAGATGATCCAGCGGCCGGAAGAGGTGGCGGCCCGTCGCGGTCTGCCGCTCGAGGACGTTGCGCCGGCCGGCATGCTGAAGGCCCGGCGTGAGAGCGAAGCGCTAGCTGCCGCAGCAGCGCGTGAGGGATCGGCATAACCATGGCAGAACTCAAGATCACCCAGGTGCGCGGAACCATCGGCGCACGCTGGAAGCAGCGCGAAAGCCTGCGCACCCTTGGGCTGAAGAAGATTCGTCAGTCCGTGGTTCGTGAGGACAACGCGCAGACCCGCGGTCTGATCAAGGCCGTTCATCACCTCATCGAGGTGGAGGAGGTGAAGTCCTGATGTCTGTTATCAAGCTTCACGACCTGAGGCCCGCCCCCGGGGAGAAGAAAGCCAAGACCCGCGTCGGTCGTGGTGAGGGCTCCAAGGGTAAGACCGCCGGTCGTGGTACCAAGGGCACCAAGGCCCGCAAGAACGTCCCCGCGACGTTCGAGGGTGGCCAGATGCCGATCCACATGCGGTTGCCGAAGCTCAAGGGCTTCAAGAACCGCTTCCGTACCGAGTACGAGGTCGTCAACGTCGGCGACATCACCAAGGCCTTCCCGCAGGGCGGCACCATCGGTGTCGACGAGCTGGTGGCCAAGGGCCTGGTTCGCAAGAACTCCCTGGTGAAGGTTCTCGGCGACGGCAAGCTGACCGTCAAGGTCGACGTGACCGCCAACAAGTTCAGCGGTAGCGCCCGTGAGGCCATCACCGCTGCCGGCGGTTCGGCCACCGAGCTCTAATTTTCTCTGCGCGAGCAGACGTCAAAACCCCCGAAATCACCGGATTTCGGGGGTTTTTGCGTCTGCTCGCCAGTTCAGGTGAGCTGCGGGATCACGTCAGCGGCCAATCGCTCCATCTGCTCGCGGTCCTCGGTGATGGTCGCGCCCGTGGGATTGAGCAGGATGGTCTGCGCACCTGCGTCGAGCACGTCGCGCAGGCCCCGCACCAGATCGTCCGCGGTGCCTGCCACGGCCACATCTGCCAGTCCCGGCCGGTCGCCGTAGATCCGTGCCAGGCCCGCGGCCACCCGCTCCCTGGCGCGGGCGCCGTCGTCGTCGACGATCAGGTACACCCGTTTGCCGATCCGGAACGCACCATGATCCTTGCCCTGTTCGTCGATCTCGCGGCGGACCGTGCGCACAGCCTCGGCGAAGGCCGCGGTGGTGGAGGAGCCGGCGCCCAGAAATGCGTCGCCATGCCGCACGGCCCGGGCCAGTGCGGCGGGGGCATTGGCCCCGAACCAGATCGGCGGGTGCGGGCGCTGAACGGGTTTGGGGCTGATGGCCAGGTCGTCGACATCGCGGAACCGGCCGTGGAAGGTGATCCGGGGCTCGTCCGACCAGGCGGCCTTCATCAACTCGAGGCCCTCGGTGAAGCTGGAGATGAATGTCGAGGGATCCACCCCGAAGGCGGGGAACTGCCGAAAACCCCCACCGGGCGCCACCCCGACCTCGAGGCGGCCGTGGCTGAGCCGGTCCACCGCAGTGATCGCGGAAGCCAGCTGCAACGGATCGTGCAATGACGTGACCAGGACCGCCACCCCCAACCGCAGCGTCGTGGTGACCGCTGCGGCGTAGGACAGCAACTCCAGCGGGGCGATCGTCGGTGCCGGGCCCACGGTCTGCTCGATCGTCCAACCGCCTTCGAAGCCGAGTTCCTCGGCGCGAGCCAGATACGCCTTGAAACCCGTGTCATCGAAGCCGTCGTGGTCGAACTGCGGAAGTGAGATGGAAAACGTCACCCGTATCACGGTACGACGGTGCGTCCGGGCGGGACCGACTTCTCGTCGGCGCGCGCAGAATCCACCGATCGGTAGGCTCGGTCCATGTTCGCCTTTCTCCCACAGATTCCCGGCCAGGACGATCTCAAGACGTTGGTCCGCCGCGTTGACACGGCCAGGCACAACGGAGTTCCCAACGGGTGCGTACTGGAGTTGGACCTTCAGTCCATACCGGCGGAGACCAGCGGCTTCGACCCGTTGGCGGTGATCGCGGGCGGGGGCAGGCCGCTGGTACTGCGGCAGGCCGTCGCGGCGATCCACCGTGCCGCCGAGGATGATCGGGTCGCTGGGCTGATCGCACGCGTACAACTGCCTGCCGCCGCGCCGGGCCCGGTGCAGGAGTTGCGCGATGCCATCGCGGCGTTCAGTGACGTCAAGCCCACGGTGGCCTGGGCGGAGACCTACCCGGGCACGCTGTCCTACTACCTGGCGTCGGCGTTCCGAGAGGTGTGGATGCAGCCGTCGGGCTCGGTCGGTCTGGTCGGTTTCGCCACCAACGCGATGTTCCTGCGCGATGCACTCGACAAGGTGGGCATCGAGGCGCAGTTCGTCGCGCGCGGCGAATACAAGTCGGCGGCAAACGTTTTCACCGAAGATCGCTATACCGATGCGCAGCGCGAGGCCGACGGCCGGATGATCGAGAGCCTGCAGTCCCAGGTGTGGCAGGCCATCGCCGCATCGCGGCAACTGTCTGTGGACGCGATCAACGCGCTGGCCGACAGAGCGCCGGTGCTGCGCGACGACGCGGTCACCGCCGGCCTGGTTGACCGAATCGGCTTCCGAGACGAGGCCTATTCGCGGATCGGTGAGCTGTCCGGCGGCCCGGTCGAGGCCGGTGCGGATGCCGACAGTCACCCCGATGCCCTTCCGCGGCTTTACCTTTCGCGTTACGCGCGCACCGCTCCGAAGGTGCCGGTACCGCAGATACCCGGCCGTAAAGCCAAGCCCACCGTCGCCGTGGTGACGTTGCACGGCCCCATCGTGAGCGGCCGCGGCGGCCCGCAGATCCTGCCCTTCGGTGGCTCGAACGCCGGAGGTGACACCATCGCCGCGGCCCTGCGGCAGGCGGCAGCCGACGACGACGTGTCGGCGATCGTGCTGCGCGTGGACAGCCCCGGCGGTTCGGTCTCCGGGTCGGAAACCATTTGGCGCGAGGTGGTTCGGGCCCGTGAGCGTGGCAAGCCGGTCGTCGCTTCAATGGGTGCGGTCGCGGCGTCGGGCGGTTACTACGTGTCGATGGCGGCCGACGAGATCGTGGCCAACGCGGGCACCATCACCGGATCCATCGGCGTGATCACCGGCAAGCTGATATCGCGCGAACTCAAGGACAAGCTCGGGGTCGGATCGGATTCCTTGCGTACCAACCCCAATGCCGATGCCTGGTCTTCGGACGCGCCGTTCACCGATGAACAGCACACCCAGATCGAAGCCGAGACCGACTTGCTCTACACCGATTTCATCGCGCGGGTGGCAGACGGGCGCAAGCTGTCGGTCGAGCAGGTCGACGCGGTGGCCCGGGGTCGGGTCTGGACCGGTGCCGACGCCAAGGAGCGTGGCCTCGTGGACGAACTCGGAGGGTTGCGTACCGCGATCACCCGCGCGAAGGTCCTGGCCGGGCTGGATCCGGATACCAAGGTGCGGGTGTTGAGCTATCCGGGCTCATCCTGGCTGGACATGTTGCGGCCCAAGCCTTCCTCGCAGCCGGCGGCCGCCTCGTTGCCGCAGGCGGTCGGCAGCCTGCTGGGCCGATCGGTCGCGGGAGCGCTCGAAAGTGCCGGGCGAACGATCACCGGGGCGAATGCGCTCTGGCTGGGCGAATACCGATTTTGACGCAAACGATAATTGCGACAGGGTAACTCCGCGGTACACAGCCCGCAGGCAACATGTAACGTCAGATCTTGGCAACTGATGAATTGTCGACGAAACGACGGCCTGGCCCTGCGGTGTTGAACCCAGTCAGAGCAGCCGTAACAGAGTGCGCGGCGGGGAACGGTGTCGTCAGACACATGGAGGACTCGTGCCCGCGCATAAGAACCCGATCAGGGGTTTTGGAGACAAACCCGAGATCGACTATCGCGAACCCGCCGAGAATCCCCCCGACCCTGGTGTACTGAAGCGGGCGATCGCCGCGTCGGCGATCGGCAACGCCACCGAATGGTTCGACTACGGCATTTACGCCTACGGCGTGGGCTACATATCCGCTGCCATCTTCCCCGGAGACGCCCAACAGGCGACACTGCTGGCCCTCGCGACGTTCGCGGTGTCGTTCCTGGTCCGCCCGCTCGGCGGATTCGTCTGGGGGCCACTCGGCGACCGCCTGGGCCGCAAGCACGTGCTGGCGATCACCATCGTGCTGATGGCGGGCGCGACGTTCTGCGCCGGGCTGATTCCGTCCTATGCCGCGATCGGGATGTGGGCCCCGGTGCTGATGGTCGGGCTGCGAATGATCCAGGGCTTCTCGACCGGAGGAGAGTACGGCGGAGCCGCGACATTCATGGCCGAGTACGCGCCATCGCGTCGGCGCGGTTTCCTCGGCAGCTTTCTGGAATTCGGTACCCTCGCCGGCTTTTCGTTGGGTGCGCTGTTGATGCTCGGCTTCTCGGCAGTGCTCTCCGAGGACCAGATGGGGCAATGGGGTTGGCGGCTGCCATTCCTCGTGGCCGCCCCGCTCGGCCTGGTCGGTGTCTACCTGCGTTCGAAGCTGGAGGACACCCCGATCTTCCGCGAACTCGAGGCGAAGGGGGAGCGGGAAGGCGGACCCGCGTCTGAGCTCAAGGATCTGGTGGTCGAGTACTGGGGCCCCATCCTGCGATTGGGCGGTTTGGTCGTCGCGCTCAACGTGGTCAACTACACGCTGCTCACCTACATGCCGACGTATCTTGAACAGACGATCGGTTTGTCGAGCAGCCACTCCTTGGTGGTACCCATCATCGGCATGCTGTCGATGATGGTGTTCCTGCCATTCGCCGGCCACATCTCAGACCGGGTGGGCCGCAAACCGATGTGGTGGTTCTCGCTGATCGGCCTCTTCGTCGCCGGTATCCCGATGTTCCTGCTGATGTCGACGAACATGGTCGGTGCAGTCATCGCGTTCGCGGTACTGGGCCTGCTCTATGTGCCCCAGCTGTCGACGATCTCCGCGACTTTCCCGGCGATGTTCCCCACCCAGGTGCGTTACGCCGGCTTCGCAATCGCGTACAACGTGTCGACGTCGCTGTTCGGCGGTACGGCTCCGGCGGTCAACGATTGGATGGTGGCACAGACGGGTGACCAGCTGGTGCCTGCCTACTACATGATGATCGCCTGCGTGATCGGGATGATCGCGCTGATCAAGGTGCCCGAAACCGCGCGGTGCCCGATCAGCGGCACCGAGATACCCGGAACGCCAGAAGCTCCCGCGCAGCTCGATTACGACACCGAGGCCGAGCCCGAGACCCAGGCCGAGATCAAGCCCGAGACCCAGGCCGAGACCAAGGCCCAGCCTGAGCCCGGCACCGACACCGACACCGGCACCTCGACCGCGTCAGCCGGCCGGTAGCCGAGCGATCAACCGCTCGACGGCGTCCTCCATGTGTGCCAGCATCAGCTTGTCCGTGAGGGCGACGTCACCGGATCGGATGGCACTGGCAAGCGCCTGATGCTCGTTCACCCGGTCAGTCGGGTCGTCGTAGGTGTCGGCCAGCGCGTGAACGCACATCCTGGTCTCCACCAGGAAGGTCTGTTGCAGGCGGGAAAGCCGTGGACTGCCTGCGAGTTCGACGAGTAGCTCGTGGAACCGCATGTCGGCCTCGCTGACGTCGTCAAGGTCGCTCGCCACGGCCATCTCATCGACCACGGCGAGCAACGCATCGCCGGCGGCGGCGTAGTCGCCCTGCAGGACCTGGCGGCTCGCGGTCCGTTCGATGGCCTCGCGGGCCAGGTACATGTCGCGGATCTCGTTGGCGTCCATGGTGTTGACGAACACTCCGCGGTTGCGGATCGCGATGAGCAGCCCCTCCTGGGCGAGGCGCTGCATGCCTTCCCGGACCGGGCCTCGGCTCACCCCGAACCTGCGGGCCAACTCGGCCTCGCCGAGTTGCGTGCCGGGCACGAGCTCGCCGTACGCGATGGCCTGCCGGAGCTTGTCGGCCAGGATGCTCGCTGTCGACTCCTGCTCGACGGGTGCGATGAAGCCGGTCACCGCACCGCTCCGAACAGACTGCCCAGTCCGGGTATGCGCGGTAGCAGGCCGATCAGGTGCAGCCCTTTCCATACGGTCACCTGGTTGGCGGTGAGCACAGGTTTGCCCACTGCGGATTCCAGCTGATCGATGAATCCCAGTGTGTGCATGGCGGTATCGGGCACCAGCACCGCCTCGGCATCGGGATGGTCGGCCGCACACACCATTTCGATGACCTGTGCCTGCTCGAGCCGGCCCACCTCTGCCGCGGTGACGATGCCGTGGCTCCCCATCGACACCACGTCCATGCCACCGCCCGACAGGAACGAGACGAAGTGCGCCGCCACCTCCCCGGGATAGGACGCCGCCACGGCAACCCGGTGTATACCCAAGTACTGCAACGCATCGACGAAGGCGATCGACGTCGATGACGCCGGAACACCGGACGCGTCGGCCACGTCGGCGGCTTGCCGCAGCGCACCGTCACGGCCGAAGACGAAACTGCCGGAGGTGCAGGCCCACATCATCGAGTCGGGACGCGCCGCGCCCAATCGCGCGGCACCTTCGGTGAGGCGGTCGGTCCGGCCGAGATCGAGGAGAGCATCGACACGATGCGCGTCCTCGCCGACAGAGGTGATGGCGACCGGCAGCCGGACCGTGGATACGCGCGCTTCCAGTGCGGTGAAGTCGTCCTCAGCACTGTGGCCGGGATAGAGGATGCCCACCGTGGCCATGCTTCTTCCTTTCAATGGCCGCCTTGTCACTTGCATGCGCTCAGAGTTCCAGCAGCCGCTGCCCGGCGCCGACGGCCTTGCGGCCCGCGACCGCAAGGGCCGCCCACATGGTCACCTGATTGGCGGTGACCACGGGCTTGCCGAGTTCGTGTTCCAGTCGGCAAATCAGATCGTAGGTAGGCAGATTCGTGCAACTGATGACAATGGCCTCCGCGTCCGGGCAGTCGGTGGACCGCACCAGCTCGGCCGTCGTCTCATAGGGCACCGCCCAGATCCGCGACGTCATACCCAGGCCCGCGGTGGCGGCCACCTCGACGCCGGCCTCCATGAGATAACTGGTCAGCCCACTGGTCAGATCCGGGGTGTAGGGAGTGACGGTGGCGACGGTCTTCACCCCGAGATGCCGCAGTGCGGCCAGCATCGAACCACTGGTGGTCACTGCCGCCGGGGCGCCCGCCGCACACATGGCCGCGACGAGCGCGGCCTCGCCGGCCATGCCCTTGACGAAGCTTCCCGACGTACACGCATAGGCCGTGACCAGTGGCGACACCGCGAGGACATTCGCGGCGCCGGCCTCGACCTGCTCGGGTTCGGAGACATGCACCGCCATGTCGATGGTCACCTGCATTGGTGCATATCGCAACCGGGTGACGTAGAGGCTGACGTCATCGGGAACCCAGCGCCACAGTTCGCGATCGAGGGCGAAGTCGTGAGGCGTCACGACACCTATCCCCACCTGCTGCAATGGCGGGGGAGGAACGACTTCCTCGAGTGTCATGTCCATAGTGTGAGGCCGAAGGGGCCAACCGGCAACAGATTGTTGACAATCCTACGAACGCGTTCCTAGCCTCGAATGGTGCCGCCCCACGCAGCCCGCCCCGTGATCGCGGTGTTGTGCGAGCGTGAGACCGATCGGGTACCGGGCCTGGACGGCGTGAACGCCGAGTTCCGCTACTGCGACGCCGACGGGCTGGCGCAGGCTGTTGCGGGTGCCCACGCCCTGCTGCTGTGGGATTACTTCTCCACCGCACTGCGTGAGGTGTGGACGCATGCGCAGGCGCTGGAGTGGGTTCACGTCGCGGCAGCCGGTGTCGACACACTGCTGTTCGACGGGTTGCGCGATTCCGACGTCGTGGTCACCAATGCCCGAGGCGTATTCGACCGTCCCATAGCCGAATACGTGCTCGGCGCGGTGATCGCGCATGCCAAGGACAGTCAGGCCAGTTTCGATCTCCAGCGTCGTCACGAATGGCGCCACCGTGAGACTCGGAGCCTCACCGGCGCGCACGCACTCGTGGTCGGCACCGGCGGCATCGGCCGCGAGATCGCCCGCTTGCTGCGCGCGGCCGGGCTGGTTGTGCGCGGCGCCGGACGCGCGGCTGCCGAGCAGGATCCGGACTTCGGCTCGGTGGTGGCCAGCGCCGAGCTGGCCGCGGCCGTCGGGTGGTGTGACCACCTGGTGCTGGCGGCTCCGCTCACACCGGCGACGCGAGGACTTGTCGATGCGGCTGTGCTGGAGGCGATGAAACCCGATGCGCACCTTGTCAATATCGCGCGCGGACCGCTCGTCGACGAGGATGCGCTGCTTATCGCGCTGACCGAACGCCGTATCGGCGGGGCCACCCTCGACGTGTTCGACACCGAGCCGCTTCCCGCCGAGCACCCCCTGTGGGACGCGCCGGGCGCCGTCATCACGGCGCACATGTCCGGTGACGTCGTCGGGTTCCGCGACACTTTGGCCGCTCAGTTCGCCGACAATGCGCGACGCTGGCTGCTGGGGCAGCCGCTACTCAACGTGGTGGACAAGAAGCTCGGTTACGTGTCGACGGGCACTGCGTGATTGCGCGGGCGGTCGATCTGATCGCGGCTTATCGCGCCAAGACGATCTCGCCGGTGGAGGCGACCGAGGCGGCGCTGCACGCCATCGATCGCCACAACGATGCGGTGAACGCGTTTGTGCTCGTCGACTCCGACGGCGCGATAGCCGCTGCGCGTGAATCGGAAAAGCGTTGGTATGACGGGTGTCCGCTCGGGCCCGCCGACGGTATCCCGACGTCGATCAAGGATGCGCTGTGGACCAGGGGCTGGCCGACCCTGCGTGGCAGCTGGCTCATCGACGAGGCGGGGCCGTGGCAGGAGGATGCGCCCAGCGTGGCCCGGCTGCGTGAATCGGGAGCGGTGCTGCTGGGCAAGACCACCACGCCGGAGTACTCGTGGAAGGGCGTGACCGACTCGCCGCGCTATGGAGCGACCGGCAACCCGTGGAACCCCGCGGTGACGGCAGGGGGGTCCAGCGGGGGCAGCGCTGCGGCCGTGGCACTCGGCATGGGGACGTGGTCGGTGGGCACCGACGGCGGAGGTTCGGTGCGTATCCCGGCCGCCTTCACCGGCACGGTAGCCTTCAAACCCACCTACGGTGTCATCCCGCTGTATCCACCGAGCCCGTTCGGCACGCTCTCGCATGCCGGACCCATGGCCCGCACGGTCGCCGACGTCGCCGCGCTGCTGGACGTCATCACCGGGTTCGACGCGCGTGACTGGTCGGCAATGCCTTCTCCGAGTTCGTCATTCAGGGCAGCCATCGGCCAGCCGATCAGAGGATTGCGGGTGGCCTACTCGCCGAATTGCGGTTTCGGGGCCAATGATCCCGAGGTGGACACCGCGGTGCGGGCAGCGGTGGAGGTGCTCGCCGCGGCCGGGGCATGCGTCGAAGAGGTGGATCCGGGCTTCGCCGATCCGGTCCATGCCTTCCACGTGCTGTGGTTCTCCGGTGAGGCAAAGGTGTTGGAGGGCAAGCTGAACGGACCCGATGCCGGTCGGGTCGATCCCGGCCTGCGACGCACGGCCGAAATCGGGGCGACGTTCACCGCGTCGGACTATCTGGACGCTACTGCCGTCCGGATGAAGCTCGGAGAACTGATGGGCCGGTTTCACCAGACCTACGACGTCCTGGTCACCCCGACCGTGCCGCTGACCGCCTTCGCCACCGGCCGCGACGTCCCCGCCGGTTCGCTCTCACCCGACTGGACGAGCTGGACGCCCTACACCTATCCGTTCAATCTGACTCAGCAGCCCGCACTTTCGGTGCCGTGTGGGTTCAGTTCGACCGGTCTGCCCATCGGGTTGCAGATCGTCGGGCCCCGACATGCGGATGCCGTGGTGCTGCGTGTGGGGGACGCCTACGAAAGCGCCACGGACTGGCAGCGCCGCGTGCCGGCGATGCTCACGAAGGAGGATGGATGAGCAGGTTGATCACCGTATCGCTGGACAAGCGCGGCGTCAGTTGCGTTGCCCGCCTGCTCGACGGCCAGGCGCCCCGCACATGTGCCGCCGTGTGGGATGCCCTGCCGCTGGCCGCGCAGGTGTATCACGGCAAGTACGCCCGCAACGAGATCTACACGCTGCTCCCGGCATTCGGTGCCGACCCCGGCAAGGAGAACACCACGGTCACCCCGATCCCCGGAGACCTGTGCTGGTTCTCGTTCGACTCCGATGATCTGGGCAACCCCGCCTACGGTTACGAGAACAGCGCGGGCACCGGGACCACGGGTGCGATCGTCGACCTGGCGCTGTTCTACGGCCGCAACAACCTGCTGATCAACGGAGACCAGGGTTGGGTGCCCGGCAACGTGTTCGGCCAGATCGTGGAGGGCCTGGAGGACATGGCCGCGGCCTGTCAGGACCTGTGGATGGGCGGAGCGAGAGGCGAGACGTTGCGCTTCGCCCGGTTGTCGTGATTCAGGTTGGTCGTCGGACCGGCCCGCTGGTGTCGCCGGCCTCGCTACGTCAGCTCGAAGTGCCGCTGACGTACACGATCTCGCCCATCGGATCGTCCTCGTCGAGGGCCGGCACCGGCAGGCCGTGGCGGACGAACAGCTCCGATCGGACCACCCCGGTCATCTGCCAGCCCTTGGCGCTCAGATAGTCAGCGGCCGAGTGCCTTTCGCCGTGGTAGATCAGCGACGGCATGTCCATGTTCAAACCCATCTGGCTGAACGCCGCGGTAGCAGCCCGCGCCTTCTCCGGGTCGAAGTCCTTGAGCCCTGGCACGAACTCAGTGGCAACCGCGCTACCGGGGGCGCTCAGCGCGGCGATGTTGTCGAACAACCGGTCCTGGGCCTCGGGCGGCAGGTAGATCAACAGACCCTCGGCACACCACGCGGTCGGTTTGGCCGGATCGAATCCCGCTGCCTGCAGGGCGGCCGGCCAATCGTCACGCAGGTCAATCGGTACGGTGCGCCGTTCGGCGGTCGGTGTCGCTCCCAGATCCGCGAGTGTGCGGCTCTTGAACTCGATCACCTCCGGCTGGTCGATCTCGTAGACCACGGTGCCCTCGGACCAGGGCAGCCGGTACGCACGCGAGTCCAGCCCTGAGGCCAGGATCACCGCCTGCCGGATACCCGCCTTGCCCGAGGCGATGAAGTAGTCATCGAAAAACCGCGTGCGCACAGCCATTTCGTCGATGTTGGCGCGGGCCCGCTCGGCGGCGTCGGGCGCGAACTGGCCCAGCGCCTCCAGGCTCAGCTCGCCGTCGACCATCTTGGTGAACACGTCGATGCCCACCGCGCGGACCAGCGGCGCGGCGAACGGATCGTCGATCAGTCCGTGCGAATCCAGGCTGGCGATCGCCCGTCCGGCCGCCACCATCGTTGCAGTGGCGCCGACGCTGGAGGCCAGATCCCAGCTGTCACCCTCGGTACGTGCCATGGTGCGTCTCCCGGTCGTCTAGTTCGAAGTCGTGCGCGTTGCCGACAGATAACCAGAATCGCCGGCGATTTCGCCAAGTTCCTCGGGATAGGCGAACCCGTGCGATTCGTAGGCGGCCCGGGTGGAGAGCACCGTGGCGTCCCAGCCTTGTGCGGAGAGGTAATCGCGGGCCGAGGCACGGTCGCCGGAATAGAACAGGTCCAGCAGGTCCACGTCGGACCCGACCTTCTTGGACCATTCGCTGACCCGAGCCGACCAGTCCTTGGACATGGCGACGGTGTCCATGTGCTCGGTGGCCAGCCGGCTACCGGGTGCGCTGAGCGCGGTGATGTTGTCGAACAACCGGTCCTGGGCTTCGGGCGGCAGGTAGATCAGCAGACCCTCGGCAATCCATGCGGTCGGGGCTTGTGGATCGAAGCCGTTGTCACGCAGGGCCTTCGGCCAGTCGTCACGCAGGTCGACCGGCACGGAGCGAAGCTCGGCGGCCGGCTCGGCCCCGAGATCGGTCAGCGTGCGCGTCTTGAACTCCAGGACCGCGGGCTGGTCCACCTCGAACACCACGCTGCCCGCCGGCCAGGCCAGCCGGTAACTGCGGGTGTCCAGACCGGAGGCCAGGATCACCGCCTGCCGGATACCGGACGCCGACGCGGAGGTGAAGAAGTCATCGAAAAACCTTGTACGAACCGCGATCTGCTCACACATCCGCTGCCGGTCAAGCATCAGATCGCCCTCGATGCATGCCTCACCGTCGGCGATCCGGATGCTGTGTTCGAGGCCCACAGCATGGACCAGGGCGTCGGCGTACGGATCGTTGATCAGCGGCTCGGGCTGCTTGGTGGCCAAAGCGCGGGAGGCCGCGACACCCGTCGCGGTCGCCCCGACGCTGGTGGCCAGATCCCAACTGTCGCCATCTGTGCGTGTCATGGTGCTCCTAATCTCGTATCGCGATGACAGCCTGCGAGTTACGTTGCGGTGCAGCGGCTTCTCCGGTGGGGAACGCGCGGCCGTACTCGGCGAACAGCTCAGGTCGTCGGCGCGCGGTCACCTTCCATCCGCTGTCGGTGAGGTAGTCGACCACCGAATTGCGCTCGCCGTCGTACCAGAGATTGGCCAGGTCGAGGTCGAGGCCGTGCTGCCGCCACTGCTCGCTCATCGCGTTGCCTCGCTCGCGCAGGTTCGCCGCGATGTCTGGGTGGAACTCGGTGGCCAGTCGGCTGCCGGGGGCGCTGAGCGCGCTGATGTTGTCGAACAACCGATCCTGCGCCTCGGGCGGCAGATAGGCCAGCAGCCCCTCGGCGCTCCACGCGCTCGGGGCAGCCGGATCCAATCCGGCGGCCTGAAGCGCCGCCGGCCAGTCGTCACGCAGATCGACGGCCACGGCCCGGCGTTCGGCCGTGGGGGTGGCCCCGATCTGTGTCATGGTGGCCGTCTTGGCGCCGATCACCTCGGGCTGGTCGATCTCGTAGACCACCGTTCCGTCCGGCCACGGCAGCCGGTACGCACGTGAGTCCAGCCCCGAAGCCAGGATCACCGCCTGGCGGATTCCGGCGTCTACGGAGGAAGTAAAGAAGTCGTCGAAGAACTTCGTCCGTACCGCCATGATGCCGGTCATCAGCGCGGCGCCTTCGGCCAGCTCGCCGTCGAGGGCAATGTCGCCGTCGACGAGCTTGGTGAAGAACTCCACGCCGACCGCACGGACCAGGTCCGCGGCGTAGGGGTCGTTGATCAGCGGATCCGGTTCAGCACTGGCGATCGCGCGGGCCGCGGCGACCATCGTCGCCGTCGCACCCACGCTGGAGGCCAGATCCCAACTGTCCGTGTCGGACCGTGCCATCGAGTTCCCCTGACTTCTCGGCTGTTATTTCCCGGCAGTGATGTAGAGCACCGAGGCCGCGTGGGCCTCGTCCTCGATCGGTGGCAGGCCCGTGCGGATCAGCAGATCGTTCGATGAGATGCCGACGGTCTGCCAGGCATGACCTTCCAGGTATGTCGTCACATCAGCACGATCACCGAGGAAGATCAGTTCATTCAGGTCCATGTCGAGGCCGTGGGCCCGCCAGCGATCGGTGAATTCCTGCATCCGGGCGCGGATGGTCTCCTCGTCGTTGCTCTCGGTGGCGGGCACGCCCTCCACGCCGAAACGGCTACCGGGTGCGCTCAGCTCAGTGACCTGGTCGAGCAAACGGTCCTGGGCGTCTCCCGGCAGGTAACCCAGCAATCCCTCGGCGATCCATGCCGTCGGCGCCGACGGGTCGAAGCCGGCCTCGGCCAGCGCGGTGGGCCAGTCGAACCGTAGATCGATGGCGACGGTGCGCCGGTCGGTCGTCGGGACGGCCCCGAGCTTCGCCAGGGTTTCGGTCTTGAACTCGATGACCTGTGGCTGGTCGATCTCGTAGACGACGGTCCCATTCGGCCACGGCAGCCGATAGGCCCGTGAGTCCAGGCCGGCCGCCAGGATCACGGCCTGGCGGATGCCGGCGCGGCAGGCATCGAGGAAGAAGTCGTCGAAGAAGCGGGTGCGGGCGGCCATGCCGTTGGCGAAGCGGATCAGGCCGGTGGCGGCCTCCTCGTCGAGGCCTTCGGTGCTGAAGTTCTCGTCTGCCAGCGTGGTGAAAAAGTCCATGCCGACGGCGCGAACCAGGGGAGCGGCGAACGGGTCGTCGATCACCGGATCATCGGCGTTTGTGGCCATCGCGCGCGCCGCCGCGACCATCGTCGCCGTGGCGCCAACACTGGAGGCGAGATCCCAGGTGTCGTCAGCCGTGCGGGCCATGAATTCCCCCTTTTGTTCAGTGAATATCAACGTGTTAGTTAGGTGGTGTAATGAGCTGCCGCCGACTGTACGCTCCGATTCTGAAGGGAAGCTCCGCTCGCTCTCGGGACGGATCTTCGGGCGCACATCGACCGATCGAGGCCGATCGACGTGGGTGCATGGAGGGTCCGCGCCGGGGCAACTGTTACTCTCGTAGACTGATTTGACGGCTGAGTTCGCAGGCTGCGCGCCTGCAGGGCGGCCGTACACGATTTGACCATTGACGCTGGCTCCACCAGCCCCGTTTGGCACGCCGCGCTGAGAGGTCGGCTGCGCAGGAGGAAGAGTGCTTTCGGCTTTCATCTCATCGCTGCGGACGGCCGACCTCAGACGCAAGATCCTGTTCACGTTGGGCTTGGTGATTCTGTACCGAGCCGGCGCGTCGATCCCGTCTCCGGGGGTTAACTACCCGAACGTCCAGAAGTGCATCGAGCAGGTCAGCGGCGGAGATTCGGCGCAGATCTATTCATTGATCAACCTGTTCTCAGGCGGCGCACTGCTACAGCTGACCGTCTTCGCCGTGGGCGTCATGCCCTACATCACCGCCAGCATCATCGTGCAGCTGCTGGTCGTGGTGATCCCGCGGTTCGAACAGCTGCAGAAGGAGGGCCAGGCCGGTCAGGCAAAGATGACGCAGTACACGCGTTATCTGTCGATCGCGCTGGCCGTCCTGCAGGCCACCAGCATCGTGGCGCTCGCCGCCAACGGTGGGCTGCTGCAGGGCTGCAGTCTCGACATCATCCAGGACAGCTCCGTCTTCGGCCTGATCGTCATCGTGCTGGTGATGACCGCGGGTTCGGCGCTGGTGATGTGGATGGGCGAGCTCGTCACCGAACGCGGCATCGGCAACGGCATGTCGCTGCTGATCTTCGCCGGCATCGCGGCCCGGATCCCGTCCGAAGGCCAGACCATCCTCGAGAGCCGCGGCGGCCTGGTGTTCACCGCGGTGGTTGCCGCGACGCTGCTGATCATCGTCGGCGTGGTGTTCGTCGAGCAGGGTCAGCGCCGCATCCCGGTCCAGTACGCCAAGCGCATGGTGGGCCGCAAGATGTACGGCGGCACGTCGACCTACCTGCCGCTGAAGGTCAACCAGGCGGGCGTCATCCCGGTGATCTTCGCGTCGTCGCTGATCTACATTCCGCACCTGATCACCCAGCTGATCCAGAGCGGCAGCGCCAACCCGGGCAGCAGCTGGTGGGACAAGTTCGTCGCCGATTACCTGACGAATCCGGCTGACCCCGTTTACATCATCATCTACTTCGGCCTGATCGTGTTCTTCACGTACTTCTACGTGTCGATCACCTTCAACCCCGACGAGCGTGCCGACGAGATGAAGAAGTTCGGCGGATTCATCCCGGGCATCCGGCCGGGCAAGCCGACCGCGGACTACCTGCGGTACGTGCTCAGCCGGATCACCCTGCCTGGCTCGATCTACCTGGGTGTGATCGCCGTTCTGCCCAACCTGTTCCTGGAGATCGGAAACACCGGCTCGGTACAGAACCTGCCGTTCGGCGGTACCGCGGTTCTCATCATGATCGGTGTCGGCTTGGATACCGTCAAACAAATCGAGAGCCAGCTCATGCAACGTAACTACGAAGGGTTCCTGAAGTGAGAGTCGTCCTACTCGGACCGCCCGGTGCGGGCAAAGGCACGCAGGCAGAGAAGCTGTCCGAGAAGCTCGGCATCCCGCAAATCTCCACCGGCGACCTGTTCCGCAAGAACATCGGTGACGGCACCCCGCTCGGCCTGGAGGCCAAGCGCTACCTGGACGCCGGCGACCTGGTGCCCGCCGAGCTGACGAACCGTCTGGTCGAGGACCGCATCGACCAGCCCGACGCGGCTGACGGATTCATCCTCGACGGCTACCCGCGCTCGGTCGAGCAGGCCGGCGCGCTCAAGGACATGCTCGCCGCCCGCAACACCAAGCTCGACGCGGTCGTGGAGTTCCAGGTGTCCGAGGACGAGCTGCTGACCCGTCTCAAGGGTCGTGGTCGCGCCGACGACACCGATGAGGTCATCCGCAACCGCATGAAGGTCTACCGCGACGAGACCGAGCCGCTGCTCGAGTACTACCGCGACGAACTGAAGACCGTGGATGCGGTGGGCGGCCTCGACGAGGTGTTCGCCCGCGCATTGCACGCACTGGGTAAGTGATCAGAATGCCGGGGTTGCGCAAGCGCAAAGTCGTTGCGCAGCGCAGCGCCGGAGAGTTGGACGCGATGGCCGTGGCCGGGGCGCTGGTCGCATCGGCACTACGGGCGGTGCGGGCCGCGGCGGCACCCGGAGTTTCCACGCTGGAGCTGGACCAGATCGCCGAAGGCGTCATCCGCGACGGCGGTGGCACTCCGTCGTTCCTGGGTTACCACGGATTCCCGGCCAGCATCTGCGCCTCGGTGAACGACCGTGTGGTGCATGGCATTCCGTCAGCCGGTGAGCTGCTGGCCGCCGGTGACCTGGTGTCGATCGACTGCGGTGCGATCGTCGACGGCTGGCACGGCGACTCGGCCGTCACGTTCGGGATCGGCGCGCTCATCCCCGCCGACGAAGCCCTTTCTGCCGCAACGAAATCCGCTATGGAGGCCGGCATCGCCGCGATGCTGCCCGGTAATCGGCTGACAGATGTCTCGCACGCGATCGAGGTCGAGACCCACGCCGCCGAGGCTCGCCACGACCGCAAGTACGGCATCGTCGACGGCTACGGCGGCCACGGCATCGGCAGGCAGATGCACATGGACCCGTTCCTGCCCAACGAGGGCGCACCCGGACGCGGGCCGTACCTGGAGCCGGGCTCGGTACTGGCGATCGAACCCATGCTCACCCTCGGCACCACCGAGACCGTCATCCTCGACGACGAATGGACCGTCGTCACCGCCGACGGGACCCGGGCGGCGCACTGGGAGCACACCGTTGCCGTCACCGACGACGGTCCCAGAATCCTCACCCTGTAATTGACGTCAGCAATCATTACCTGAATCGCGCGCCTGCGCTGGTGCAACCCCGCGCGCAAAGGTACTAATTGAACCGGATCGCCACCAACGTCGTATCACTGACGGAGGTATGGAATGGATGATCCGGAGGCCGCCATGATGCGGGTGCTCTACGACGAGCATGCTGCAGCGCTGTGGCGCTACGCCTTGCGGCTCACGGGTGACCGCGCCCGCGCCGAGGACGTGGTGCAGGAAACGTTGCTGCGTGCGTGGCGCCACAGGCCTGATGGTCTTCACGCAAGCGTTCATCCGACCGACGCCGCTCCTGACAACGAACGATCGGCAAGAGCCTGGTTGTTCACCGTGGCGCGCAATATGATCATCGACGAACGCCGGAGTGCCCGATTTCGCAACGAAACCGGCGTGCCCGACCCAGAACAGGTGGCAGACCATGCCAGGACGGCTGGCACCCCCGACCAAGTGGACAACGCCTTGGATCGCATCCTGCTGAGCACGGCGCTGAGCCAACTTTCCGATGAACACCGGGCCGTTGTCCGCCGGGCGTACTACCAGGGCTGGACAACGAACCAGATCGCCGAAGACCTGCAGATACCCGAGGGCACCGTGAAATCGCGGCTGCACTACGCGGTACGTGCCTTGAGACTGAACTTGCAAGAGATGGGGGTGACACGATGACACAGTTCGGTGTACCCCACCTTCCTGATCCGGTCGAATCCGACCGCTACCGGACCTGGGATGCGTCCTATGTGCTGGGATCGCTGGACAGTAGCGAGCGACGCGAGTACGAGACCCATCTTCAGGGCTGTGCGCAGTGCCGTTCCGCGGTGGCCGAGTTGAGTGGCATCCCAGCGCTGCTGGCCATGCTCGACCTCGACGACGTGACCGCACTCGAATCCGAACAGCCCGATCCGCCGTTGCGGCCCGAGGTGCTGCAGTCCGTGCTGGCCAAGGTCAGCTGGGGGCGCCGCCGTTCGCGATGGGTGACGACGGCGGCCGTCGGCGTGGCCGCTGCCCTGCTGGCCGTGGGTGTGGTGGTCGGACTCCGTCCCGAGATCTTCGGCATGCAGCGCGGCACCGAGCAGCAGAGCGCGCAGATGCTCACGATGTCCAAGATGGCCGATACCCCGATCAACGCCAGTATCGCGATGACCAGTTATTCCTGGGGTACCCGGATCGACATGGCCTGCAGCTATGGGAGCTGGGGCAAGCAGGATGCTCCTCCGCAGAACCTGGGCATGGTGGTGATCGGCCGCGACGGCAGTCGCGAGGAGATCGCGACATGGCTGGGACTGTCCGGCGCGACCGCGTTGCCCAGCGCCAACACCCAGATGCCGATGCCGGAAATCGCTGCGGTGCAACTGGTTACGTCCCCCGAAGGAAAGGTGCTGCTGGAAAAGCAGCTCTGAGCGGCGTCGGTTTCAGCCGTCTTTGTGGGCGCTCAGCAGGAAGCCGGGCATGGTGATGTGCCCGGCTCCGTCCCGCTCCACACCGGGCAGTGACGATGGCCCGCCGGCGGCCGGGGTGTCGTTGCCATACAGCTTGGCCGGGCGTACCTCGTCGACTGTCCAGCAGGTGGCCACGGTCTCGCGCAATTCGTCGGCGGTGAAGCCGTTCGGCCCGGGGGTGCTGCCACCGAACGGCCGCGTCGCGAAGGCCAGGATGAACAGGCGCGCACCGGGCGCCGCCGCGCGGTGGATGGCCCGGACGTACGCTTGCCGCCCGTCGACCGGCAGGGCGTGGAGCAGACCGCTGTCCAGCACGGTGTCGAACCGGCCGTCGTAACCACCGAAATCGGTCATGTCTGCCCGCGCGAAAGTGGCTGTGGTCAGGCCGCGTTCGGCTGCCGTGGCGGCCGCCTCTGCCACCGCCGTGGCGCTGGCATCGAGCCCGACCACGGTATACCCCTGCTCGGCCAGCGCCAACGAGAGAGCGGCGTGGCCACACCCCGAGTCGAGGACCTCTCCTCGCACGTTGCCCTCGTCGATGACGCGGGCGAGCTCGGGCTGCGGCGCGCCGATGCTCCACGGCGGCGGGGTGTCCTGCCGATACGCTGCGTCCCAATCCATGTACGGCTGTGTCATCTGATGCCTCCGATCACTGGATCCACGTCCTCCACTATGCCCAGATCCAGCTGATCTTGATCGTGGCGAGCCGGCGAGTTCGCTCGGAGTTCGCACCAATCCGTCCTCACGGTGAACCGACGCCACCCACGCGTCGTGTCACTGGCAGAGCACGGAAGTAGGTGACACATGGTCAGTTCGCACAGGGTGGTGGATTACATCGTCGGCCATCTGGCCGCGAACGGGGTTTCGCACCTCTTCGGCGTGGACGGTGCCAACATCGAGGACCTCTACGACGCGGCGTACTTCCGGGATGACATCACCGCGGTGCTGGCCAAACACGAATTTTCCGCTGCCACAATGGCGGACGGCTACAGCCGCAGCGGCGCCGGGATCGGTGTGGTGGCGGCGACCTCCGGCGGAGGCTGTCTCAACACCGTGCCCGGGCTGGCGGAATCGCTGGCCAGCCGGGTTCCCGTGCTGGCCCTGATCGGTCAGGCGCCGACCACGCTCGACGGCCGCGGCGCCTTCCAGGACACCAGCGGGGCCAATGGAAGCCTGGACGGGCACGCCTTGTTCTCGGCGGTCTCGGTGTACTGCCGCAGGGTGCTGGCGCCGGCGGACATCCTCACCGCGCTGCCGGAGGCGCTGGCCACCGCACGTACCGGTGGACCCGCGGTGTTGTTGCTGCCCAAGGACATTCAACAGGCCGAACTCGGGGATCCAGGCACGCGCAACGGTCGTGCCGTCGCCACCGGGACCGGGGCTCGCCACTCCGATCTCGGCGCGCTCGAGCAGGCCCTGCGCCACGCCGACGGCCCCATCACGATCATCGCCGGTGAACAGGTGGCCCGCGACGATGCCCGTGGCGAACTCGAACGACTTCGGGCCACCCTGCGTGCGCGGGTGGCCACGGTGCCCGAGGCCAAGGATGTGGCGGGCACGCCGGGTTTCGGATCCTCCTCCGCATTGGGCGTAGCCGGTGTGATGGGCCACCCCGGGGTGTCCGTTGCCGCAGCGCAGAGCGCGCTGTGCGTGGTGGTCGGCACCCGCATGACGGTCACCGCCAGGGCCGGGCTCGACGGCGCGCTCGAATCGGTACCGACCTACTCGATCGGCGCCCACGTGCCCCATGTGCCGTGCACCCACATCCACTCGGACGACCTGCGGGTATCGCTGACGCAGTTGTCCGCGGCGCTGTCGGGGCCCGGCCGGCCCACCCAGGTTCGGGTGCCGGACGTCGCGCCGCGGACCGAACTGCGACCGCCGGCCCATGACGGCCCGGGCATCCGCTACCGCGACGCGATGGCCGTGCTCGACCAAACCCTGCCCGACGGCACCGACCTCGTCATCGACGCGGGCAACATCGGGGCGTCGGCCATCCACTATCTGCCGGCCCGGCGCGACGGCCGGTTCATGGTGGCGCTGGGCATGGGCGGGATGGGCTACAGCTTCGGTGCAGGCATCGGAATGACGTTTCACCGGGCATCTGCCGCCGTGACCGCATCAGGCGACCCAAGGCGCACTGTGGTGATCGCGGGCGACGGCTCATTCTTCATGCACGGCATGGAGATTCACACGGCGCTGCAGTACCGGCTGCCGATCACCTTCGTGCTGTTCGACAACCACGCCCACGCCATGTGTGTTACCCGCGAGCAGTTGTTCTACGACGATCGCTACTCCTACAACAGGTTCGGCCCGAGCCGGCTCGGCGCCGGGCTGGCCGCGATGTTCCCCGGCCTGCCCGCATACGACGTCGCCGACATCGGCCAACTGCCCCGAGCGCTGGGTATGGCACTGGACACAGACGGTCCATCGGTGCTCAGCGTCGAGTGTTCAGCCGACGAAATCCCGCCGTTCGCAGCATTTCTGGCCACCGACAGCACCCCTTCCGGCTCAGAGGAGAACAAGACTCATGTCACTGCCCGCGCTTGACGACATCACGACCCATCGAGGTTCCCGAGACCCGCTGGACGGGCTCATCCGGATCGAGACCTCACCGAAGGAGCAGGCCACACCGATCATCATGGACATGATGCGGTCGGTCTATCCGCACGACCAGGTCTTCGGCCAATACTGCACCGTCAACGACTACATCGAGTGCCCACCGGACGAGTTGTTCGACTACCTGTCCGACACCCGCTGCCTGGAGGAGTGGACCTACAGTCTGCGTGGTTTCACGCCGACCGAGGAACCTGGCCTGTGGCTGGCCCACGACCGCCTCGGTGCCGGGCCGTCGGGACCGGGCAGCGCGATCTACACCCGCACCGTGGCCAACCGTGACGCGCTGACCGTCGACTACCACTGCGCCTGGGATCAGGGAAAGCACCTGTGGATGATCTATCTGATGCGCGTCGTGGATGCGCAGGTGGTCTTGGACAAGCCGGGATCGGTTGTGCTGTGGACGAATTGCCATCACCCGTTCTACGACGAGAATCCCTACCCGGAGACCGCACCCCCCGCGCGGCCGGTCTGGGTGGGGGATTTCTGGGACATGTTCGGTCCCGGCCATCTGCTGGAGTTGCGAAACCTCAAGGCAATCGCCGAATACCGGCACCACAACGGCCTTTCGGTCACCCCGGCCTGGATGAAGTGAGGCACGCCATGACCGAGCATGTGTCCGCCGAGAACACCGTCAGCCTCATCGACGTGTCCACCTATCTGCCCGGTGACCCGATCAGCGCCGACTACTACGCCGGGTTCGCCGAAACCGACGAGCTGGCCGAGAACGTGATGTTCCGGGCGCCGCGGTTCCGTCATCATGTGGCTCCCGAGGAAACCGCGATCGACATGGTCGAGCGGGCCGCCGCGGGGCTGATCGAGCGTTATGGTGCCGATGTCATCACCGGAGCCGACGTGCTGATCACCCACACTCAGCTGCCCGACATGCCGTTCTACGGCGGCGGTGGCGGCATGGCGCACCGGCTCGGCATGAAACCCAACTGGGTGATCGACCTGCACAACGGCGGATGCGCCGCATTCATCCTGGGGCTCAAGGTGGCTCGCACCTTGTTGAGGGCGGGGGAGGGCCGGACCGCTGTGATCGCAATCGCCCAGAACTCCGCCGGCCAGGTCTTCGATCAGCAGACCATCCGGCGCAAGGCCCAGGCGGCGGTGCCCGGTGACGGCGCCGCGGTGGGGCTGGTGACACTGTCCGACGAGTCACCCATCCTCGACATCGAATGCCGTACCTACGGCGAGTACGCCGGAGACATGACCGTCGTGATGGACCCGCCGCGCAAATGGTGGCAGGCCGGCCCCGGCGAAGCGTGCATCGGCTTCACCGAGAGCAAGATCACCAAGGTGCTGGCCCGGGGCAACCGGCAGGTGCCCGAGGTGTCCTACACCGTCTGCGACCGGATCGGTGTACAGCCCAAGGACATCGACCTGTTCGTGACCAATCAGCCCAATCGGGTTTTCCTGCGCAACTGGCGGGAGGCGCTGGAACTGTCGCCCGAACATCACGTCGACACCTTCGATGAATGTGGAAACCTCTTTGCCGCAGGCATTCCCGTCAATCTGGACCGGGCCGTCACCGGCGGGCGGGTGAAGGCAGGCGATACCGTGCTGATGGCCGCCTTCGCCCACGCCGGTGACTTCGCCGGCGCCGCCGCGGTGCGGTGGGGTGGCCGGCCCGGCAACGGCGCCGATCTGGGGAACGAGTGATGGTGGCTCCCCGTACCGCACTGTCCGACGTGGTCGGAGCGCTGCCGCAGGCGGTCAACCCGCTGGCGCTGTCGCTCAACGAATGCCCGTTTCCGCCGCTGCCGGCGGTGCGCACGGCACTGCGCGCATGCGACGAGGCCGCCAACCGGTATCCGGAATTCCTGCCGCAGCGGTTGCGTTCGCTGATCGCCGATCACGACGGAGTGGCCGAGGAGCAGGTGATCGTCGGCGGCGGTGCCACCGGCGTCATCATGCAGGTGCTGCACGCGGTGACCAGTCCCGGCGACACCATGGTGACGGCGGACCCGACCTTCGACGGGTATCCGATCTTCGCGCAGATGGCGCGGCTGCGGACAGTGACTATTCCGCTCGACGCGCACGGTCGTCATGATCTGGATGCGATGGCCGAGGCCGGCCGCAACGCGAGGGTCGTGGTCGTCTGCCGGCCGCACAACCCGACGGGCACCATCGAGTCGGCCGTCCAGATCGAGCGCTTCCTGAAGCGGATTTCGACGGACACCGTGGTGCTGCTGGACGAGGCGTATGTGGAGTTCCTGGCGGCCGAACAGCGCATCGACGGCCCGAGCCTGGTCGCCCGCTTCGGCAATGTCGTGGTGGTGCGCACCTTTTCGAAGGCCTACGGCCTGGCCGGGCTACGGATCGGCTACGGGTTCTGCGCCCCCGATCTCGCCCGCGAACTGTGGCGGATGCAGCTGCCGTTCGGGATCGGGCTGAGCGCCCAGGTGGCGGTCGCAGCGTCGTACGATGCGGAAAGTCAACTGCGTCAACGTATCCGGATGATCGCTGCGGAACGGCACTATATGCAGCGGCGGTTGCGGGCCCTCGGCGTGTACAGCACGGACGCGCACGCGAACTTCCTGTATCTACCCGGAGGTTCCCTGCCGTGGCCGGAGGTGTTCGACGGCACCGGACTTCAGCTTCGTCATTACGCCGACGGCGGAGTGCGGATCACCATCGGATCGCGGCAGTCCACCCGGGCGGTGCTGGGTGCGGTGACGGCGGCCGCTGCCTGACGCACCTGAATGCGCGCATCGCTGCGCGGGCCCGCCCGGCGATGCGGTAAGAAGAGGCGTGCCCTCACCACCGGACAAACGCGACCCCATCGCGCAGGCCCGCGCGAACTGGGAGGCCGCCGGGTGGGGCGACGTGGCAGGCGGCATGGTCGCGGTGACGTCGGTGATGCGGGCCCACCAAATCCTGCTGGCCCGGGTGGAGTCCGCGCTGCGGCCCTACGATCTGAGCTTCTCGCGGTTCGAGCTGCTGCGCCTGCTGGCGTTCAGCCGGGCCGGTGCGCTGCCGATCACCAAGGCCTCCGATCGCCTGCAGGTGCACGTCACCAGCGTCACCCACGCCATCCGGCGCCTGGAAGCCAACGGTCTGGTGGAGCGCATCCCGCACCCCACCGACGGGCGCACGACGCTGGTGCAGATCACGAAGCTGGGCCGGTCGACGGTCGAGGACGCCACGGTGACGCTGAACCGCCAGGTGTTCGCCGACGTCGGGATGTCGGACGAGGAATCTCAGGCGTTGGTGGCCTCGATCGAGACGCTGCGCCGACACTCCGGAGATTTCTGAGGCGCCTTTCCGGCCGCGAACGCCACTACCCTCGAACGTAGTTGAGGGGAGCGATCATGCAAGCCAAGCGGGTAGCCGCGGCGCTGGGCTCCGCCGCTGTCATGTTGATGGCGGCCTGCAGTACCACCACCACCGGGGTCGCCACCGCGCCCGACGACGTCACGCCGTTCACGTCGTCATCGAAGGCGCCCAGGACGACTGCCACCAAAAGTCCCAAGCCGACGGCAGGAGCTCCGCGTGGTTCGACGGAGTTGCCGCCGGAAGCGTTCGCCGAGGTACGCGCCGCCGGCATCGAAGGTTCCGACCGTGCGATCGGGAATCAGCTGATGATGGCCTGCATCATGGCCGGTGGCAGCTTCAACAAGACCAGGCAGGATGTCGTGGACGTGCTGATCCAGATGGGCAGCAAGCTCCCGCCCGATGCGCTCATGACGATCGTGAACGTGGCACTCAAGTACGAATGCCCGGAACTCGCAGGAAAGCTCGGCGGCTAGCTCGACGCGGCGAGGCCCTTGAGGAGCGCCGCATGGAACGCCGCCGGATCCTGCATCTGCGGCGCGTGCCCGAGATCGGGAAATTCGACGAGCGTCGCCCGCGGGATGGCCTTCTCGGTGGCCTTGGCCAATTCCGGGTAGTGGCCGATCTCGGCCTGCACCTTCGGCGGCGCGGCGTCCTTGCCGATCGCGGTGGTGTCCTTGAGGCCGATGAGCAGCAGTGTCGGTACCTGAAGCTGGTCGAATTCGTACAGCACCGGCTGCGTGTAGATCATGTCGTAGAGCAGTGCCGAGTTCCACGCCACCTGGGCCTTGCCCGGACCCCGGTACATGCCGGCCAGCATCTGCACCCACGGTTCGTATGACGGGCTCCACTGCCCCGCGTAATAGGTGGCCTGCTCGTAGCGGCGAATGCCGTCGGCCGTCGTCTTCAGTTCCCGGGCGTACCAGTCGTCGACGGACAGCGCCGGCACGCCTTTGGCCTTCCAATCCTCGAGTCCGATCGGGTTCACCAGCACCAGCTGCTGGGTCTCCTGCGGGTACATCAACCCGTAACGCACCGCGAGCATGCCGCCGGTCGAATGGCCGATCACCGTCGCACGGTCGATGCCGAGCGACTCGAGCAGCGCGTGCGTGTTGTGTGCGAGCTGGTGGAAGCTGAACTGGTAGGACGCGGGCTTGCTGGATTTGCAGAACCCGATCTGATCCGGCGCGATCACGCGATAGCCGGCGGCGGTGAGTTCGTCGATCGTCTGCTCCCACGTTGCCGCGCAGAAGTTCTTGCCATGCATCAGCACGGCCGTGCGGCCATTGGGCTGCGCCGGCTGCACATCCATGTAGCTCATCTGGAGCGTCTTCTGTTGGGACGCGAACGTGAACTGGTGGACCGGGTGCGGATAGTCGAAACCCTGCAATTCGGCGCCGTAGGCGGGACTGTCGTTCGTGGACTGGCATCCGGCGACCGCGGCGCTGGTGACGAGGACGGTGATGGCGGCGGCGAGCGTGCGAATCAAGGTCATCGGCGGCGACTTTACCGCGATGTCCGCCGTGCGCCGCGCACCTCCAGGAGCGGTGACGACTGCCTCACGAGTCGATCGCCGGAGGTAGCGGGATGGTCGCGATCACGGTGGTGCCTGCGCCCGGCCGGGACCGGATGTTGAGCCGGCCGCCGACGATCTCGGCCCGCTCGGCCATGGACAACAACCCGTAGCCGCCCATCTCGTCACTGCCCAGCGGGTGCTCGAAGGTGTCGAAACCCTTTCCGTCATCGACGATTTCGAGCCTGGCAACGCCGTCTTCGACGGTGAAGGTGAGCCGGGCCCGCTCGGCCTCGGCGTGTTTGACCACGTTCTGCAGGCATTCCTGGGCGATCCGGTACAGCGCCAGCTCGATGTGGTCGGGCACCCGGGTCTCGGCGAGATCGACGTCGATGGGGATCCGCGGGATCGAGCGCGCCAAGCTGGCCAGCCCACCGGACAAACCGAGGTCGTCGAGGACCGGCGGGCGCAACCCGCTGATCGCGGCCCGCGCCTCCTGCAATGTCAGAGTCACCAGTTCGCGTGCGGCGGCCAACTGTTCGGCCACCGTCTGCGGTTCGACAGCGCGGGCCGCGGCGTCGAGCCGGTAGGACAGCGTCACCAATCGCTGGGAGATGCCGTCGTGAATGTCTCCGGCCAACCGGCGCCGCTCGATCTCCTGCGCCTGGATCACCTGCTCGACGAAATTCTCGTGCGCCCGCTCACGTGCCACCAGCTGGCGGTGCAGCCGGGCCTGGTGCAACGCCCCGGCGATGAGCCGGCCGATGACCAGCAGCAACTCCACGTCGCGCGGCGTGAACTCGCGGCGGTCGACGGTGTGCACGTTGAGCACGCCCACCAAACCGCCGGGCCCGGTCTCCATCGGGACCGACACCATCGACGTGAAGTCACGGCCTCGCAGCGACTCGAAGGGCATGTAGCGGGGATCGGATTCCTTGTCGTGACCGATCACCACCGGTTGGCGGTGGCTGGCCACCCAGCCGGAAATGCCCTGCCCGAGCGGCAGCCGGATCTTGCCGATCTCGGCATCGAACGGCGGCGTGGCCCCCGCCAGCGTCAGCGCTCGTTCCGAATCGTCGAGCACGTGCACGAAACAGACGTCGGTGGCGGTGGCCTCGGTGATCATCCGGGCCGCCGCGGCGGCCAGCGGCTCCACGCCCGGACCGCTCGATGCGGCCCGGATGAGCTCGCGCAGCAGGGCCAGCTCACGGTCGGCGGTGAGGTCGACCGGGCCGAGCTCGCGTCCGGGCTTCTCCGCGGTCATTGGTAGATGCCCTCGCGCAAAGCCGTGGCCACCGCGCCGGCTCGGTCGCTCACCCCGAGCTTGCGGTAGATGGAGCGCAGATGGGTCTTCACGGTTTCCTCGCCGATCACCAGCTTGTTGGCGATCCCGCGATTGGACAGGCCTGCGACGACGAACGACAGAATCTCGCTCTCCCGCTGGGTGAGCCCCTGCCGAACCCCCGGCCAGAACTCGTCGCGCTGCAGGCGGGCCGCGGTGCCGGCCGCGCGGGCAGCCATACCCGGATCGATCGCGGTCTGCCCGCCGTGGGCGAATTCGATCTGCCGCACCAGCTCGTCACTGCTGATGCTCTTGAGCAGGTATCCGGCCGCGCCCACCCGCAGCGCCTGGAACAGGTACTGCTCGTCGTCGTAGACCGAGAGCATGACCACCTTGCGGTCCGGATCCCGCTCGCGCAGCACCCGGCACAGGTCCAGCCCGCTGGAACCCTCCATGCGTACGTCACACAACACGATGTCGGGATCGAGCGTCTCGATCACGTTGACTGCGCGCTCGGCGCCGACGGCCTGGCCGACCACCTCGACCCGGTCGTTGAACGCAGCAAGCATGGCCTTGAGACCCTCGATGACCATTTCATGGTCATCGACCAGCACAAGGCGCACCGGACTGGAGGGCGCCATGGCATCACCCTAGAGGTGGCGACCGCCTTCCGAGGGCAGGAGCGGCTCAACTTCAACTCCCCGAATCCCCCTTAGGGGGGACGCGGCACCGATGTGACGTGGGCCACTCTCATGGGGTGTCCACACCACAAGAGAAGTCATGGCGTGCCGGGCGGTTCTGGTGGGACTGTGCCCGGGCCGAAACGAGCGCCCATCCGATGCGTGCGGTGATCCTGGACCTCGACGCGTTGGCAGACCTCGACATCGACGGCCATCGCGTCGTCTTCAACGCCGCATTCGCCGCGCACGGTCTGCCCATCCAGTGGGGGGTAGCCCGTTACCAGCAGCTTCTCGCGCTGCATGACGAACGCCAGCGGGTCACCGCCGAATTGCGCAAGCGGTGCGTGGGCCCGGAATGCGATGTGCTCACCGAAGTGCTCGCCGACGAGATCTGCATGACCAAGGACATGATGTTCGACGAGATGATCCTCGAGGCCGGCCTGACGCCGCGGGCCGGTTTGGAGGATCTGATGAACGACGCGTTCCTGGCCGGCCTGCCGGTCGGCGTGGTCGCCGCGGGCCGTCGGCGCTGGGCCGAACCACTGGTGCGCCAGCTGGTCGGTGACGGACTGGTGGAAACCGTCGTCACCACCGATGACGTGAGCGCGACCGGGACGGAGCTGTACCGGCATGCGCTGATCGAACTGGGAGTGGGCGGTCACGACGCCTTGGCCATGGTCGGCTCGGCCGCGGGTCTGCGTGCCGCGAACGGGGCAGGGATGGCCAGTGTGCTGATCGACCCTGACGCCGGCTCATCTGCCTCAGCGATTGCGGTGCGGCCCGATTTCTCCGGTGCCGACCCGCTGCGACTGGCGATGTGCCGACGCCTGCACAGCCAGTGGTGGGCTCAGCGCAGCCCGACCGCGGCGTAGCTCAGCCGCGCAGCGTCTCGATCACCGCGCTGAAATCCTCGTCGGCGTGCTCGTCGGCGAAGGCGGCATAGATCTGGGCCGCGTGGGTTCCCAGCGGAGCCGACGAGCCGGTCGACATCACCGCCGCCATCGCCAAACCCAGGTCCTTGTTCATCAGCGCGGTGGCGAACCCCGGCTTGAAGTCGTTGTTGGCCGGAGACGTCGGAACGGGGCCTGGCACCGGGCAATTCGTGTGGACGGCCCAGCAGTTTCCGGTCGCGCCGGTGATCACATCGAACAGTGCCTGCGCGGACAGGCCCAACTTCTCGGCCAGGACGAACGCCTCGCCGACGGCGATCTGCTGCACCGCGAGCACCATGTTGTTGCACAGCTTGGCGGCCTGGCCAGTGCCCGATCCGCCGCAGTGGATGATCTTGCCCGCCATGGGATCCAGCACCGGGCGGGCGCGCTCGACCGCGTCATCGGTACCGCCGACCATGAACGCCAGCGTGCCCGCGGTCGCGCCCTTCACACCACCGGACACCGGGGCGTCGAGCTGGGCGTGGCCGTGTTCGCCTGCCTTCGCGTGAATCTCGCGGGCATCGTCGACTGAGATGGTGGAGGTGTCGATGAACAACGTGCCTGCCGCCGCAACCGGCAGCACCTCGGCATAGCACGCTTTGACGATGTTGCCGTTGGGCAGTGACGTGATCACCACTTCCGCTCCGGCCACGGCCTCGGCGCCGGTGTCGAAGACCTTGGCGCCGTTGGCTTCAGCGGCCGCCTTCGATGCCGGCACCGGATCGAAGCCGTGCACTGTATGGCCTGCCGCGGCCAGGTTGGCCGCCATCGGGCCGCCCATGTGACCCAAACCGAGGAACGCGATCGTGCTCACTCAAGTCTCCCTATCCGGTGGTGCGAGCCCTGGACGCTTCTGCTGAATTGCGGGCTCCGCCCGCGCAAGAGCGCCCGATGACCACGCGCATGATTTCGTTGGTTCCCTCAAGGATGCGGTGCACCCGCAGATCCCGGACGATTTTCTCCAGACCGTATTCATGTAGATAGCCGTAGCCGCCGTGCAACTGCAGCGCCTGATCGGCGACCTCGTAGCAGGTGTCGGTGACATACAGTTTGGCCATCGCACACAGTGTCACTTTGTCGGGATGGTTGCCGTCCAACGCCGAGGCAGCCCGCCACAACATGTTTCGCGACGTCTCCAGGCCGGTGGCCATGTCGGCCAGGGTGAACCGGATGGTCGGCTCGTCGAGCAGGGCCCCGCCGAACGCCTGGCGGTCGGCGAGGTAGCTCAACGTCTTGTCGTAGGCCGCCTGGGCGCCGCCGAGCGAGCAGGCGGCGATGTTGATCCGTCCACCGTTCAGACCGTTCATGGCGATCCCGAACCCGGTACCCTCGGCGCCGCCGAGCAGGGCCTCTGCCGGCACCCGCACACCTTCGAAGATCACCTGTGCGGTGGGCTGGGCGTTCCAGCCCATCTTCTGCTCCTGCGCCCCGAAACTCAGTCCGGGCGCGTCCTTTTCGACAACGAAGGCGGAGATTCCCTTGGGTCCATCGGCTCCGGTACGTGTCATCACCACATACACATCGGAGCTGCCGGCTCCTGAGATGAACTGCTTGACCCCGTCGAGGACGTAATCGGTGCCGTCCCGTACGGCCCTGGTGCGCAACGCCGCCGCGTCCGAACCGGCACCCGGTTCGGTCAGGCAGTAGCTGGCGATGGCCTCCATCGAGGCCAGCCTGGGTACCCAGGTTTTGCGCTGCTCCTCGGTGCCGAAGCTGTCCACCATCCACGCACACATGTTGTGAATGGACAGGAACGCCGCCAGGGTGGGGTCGGCTGCGGCGAGAACCTCGAAGATGCGGACGGCATCGAGGCGGCGCAGCCCGCTGCCACCGGCATCCTCGCCGCAATAGATGGCGCCCATTCCGAGTTCGGCCGCTTCGCGCAACACGTCGGTGGGGAAGTGATGAGTCTCGTCCCATTCCAATGCGTATGGTGCGATGCGCTTTTCGGCGAACGCGGCCGCTGTCTCGGCGATAACGCGTTCGTCCTCGTCCAGGTCGTGCAGATTCACCGGCCGTGCTACTTCATCGTCGGGATGACGAATTCGGCGCCATCCTTGATGCCCGACGGCCACCGCTCGGTGACGGTCTTGGTCTTGGTGTAGAACAGGATCGAATGCGGTCCGTGCTGGTTGAGGTCGCCGAATCCGGACCGCTTCCAGCCACCGAAGGTGTGGTAGGCCACCGGAACCGGGATCGGCACGTTGACTCCGACCATCCCGACCTGAACACGTGAGACGAAGTCGCGGGCCGCGTCGCCATCGCGAGTGAAGATCGCCACGCCGTTTCCGTATTCGTGCTCAGAAGGCAGCTTCAGCGCTTCTTCGTAATCGTGGGCCCGGACGATGCACAGCACCGGGCCGAAGATCTCGTCGGTGTAGATCGACATGTCGGTGGTGACGTGGTCGAACAGCGTCGGCCCGATGAAGAAGCCCTTCTCCAGGCTGGCCTCGTCGAACGTCAGCTCGTCGGTGGCGCGCTCGCGACCGTCGACCACCAGCTCGGCCCCGGCCTCGACGCCCTGGCCGATGTAGTCGCGTACCCGCTCCAGGGCCGCGCCGGTGACCAGCGGCCCGTAATCGGCCTTGGGATCGAGGCTGTGTCCGACGCGCAGCTGGTTGACCCGCTCAACGAGCCTGGCGCGCAGCCGGTTTGCAGTGTCTTCACCCACCGGGACCGCGACGCTGATGGCCATGCAACGCTCACCCGCACTGCCGTATCCGGCGCCGATCAACGCGTCGACGGCCTGGTCCAGATCGGCGTCGGGCATCACGATCATGTGGTTCTTGGCCCCGCCGAAGCACTGCGCGCGCTTACCGTGCGCCGCGGCGCCCGAGTAGATGTACTGCGCGATGTCGGAGCTGCCGACGAAGCCCACGGCCTTGATCTCGGGGTGCTCGAGGATCGCGTCGACGGCTTCTTTGTCGCCCTGCACGACCTGGAACACACCGGTGGGCAGACCGGCCTCGATGAACAGCTCGGCCAGCCGCAGCGGAACCGAGGGATCGCGCTCGGAAGGCTTGAGCACGAACGCATTTCCACATGCCAGTGCGGGGCCGGCCTTCCACAGCGGGATCATCGCCGGGAAGTTGAACGGGGTGATGCCGGCGACCACGCCCAGGGGCTGGCGGATCGAATATACGTCGATGCCGGTGCCTGCGCCCTCGGTGAACTCTCCCTTGAGCAGGTGCGGAATGCCGACCGAGAACTCGATGACCTCAAGGCCGCGCTGGATGTCGCCCAGGGAGTCGGCGACGGTCTTGCCGTGCTCCAAACTGAGCAACTCGGCCAACTCGTTCGCGTGCTGGTTCACCAGTTCGATGAACTTCATCAGGATCCGGGCGCGGCGCTGCGGGTTGTAGGCAGCCCATTCCTTCTGCGCCTCGACGGCACCGGCCACGGCGGTGTCGACGTCGGTGGCCGAGGCCAGGACCACCTGTGCCTGCACCTCACCGGTGCTGGGGTTCAGTACATCGGCGGTGCGGGTCGATTCGGCGGTGGTGCGCCGGCCGTTGATGAAGTGGGGAATCTGAGTGGTCATGGCGTTCCGTCCCAAGAAGATGCGCAGATAGTGGCTCGGGGCATACCCGAGATACTTGCATATCCTAGTAATTGCTCCAGGGCTTGGCAAGACCGCGCGGAATATCGGTCGGTGCCGGTGCCTGACTCCACTTCATGGATCATCTTCGCGACCGGTGGGGGATCGAATTTCTCGACGCCTAGTCGCTTAGCCGCCGGACGCCGACCTGTGTGAGGGAGTCGGTTTTGTGGTCGACGGAGACGGCTGGGCCGGGCCGTTCGGCGGAGGTCAGGAGTTCGCCACGTCAAGAATTGGAACGCGTTACAGAATGCGAATGTTCCTCAGCGTCTTCTCAGATACGTTCACGCGGTCAGCGGTCGCTGGCATCTCGTAGAACAGAAGGAGAACGAGTTGAGACTCGCTCTGCGGCCCTATGTGACGGCTGGCATCGCCTTGGTCGGCGCCGGCGTCATCGCCGTAACCCCGGTGACTGCCCCTCCGCCCGAAATCCACACCCAGGCGGTGCAACTCAGCGCCACCGCCATCGACAACCCCATTGATGTCTTCGGCCCGGTCGTCGAAAAGGTGGACACCCTTGTCCAGCAGGCTATTCAGTCGCAGCTCGACAACCCCTTCCCGGTCGTCAACGGTTTGATCGGGAAGGTTTCGGCGGATGGTCAACACCTGGGTGCGATCGCGACCGTGGTCGGCCAGCAGGTCTTCACCGTGGCGGCCAATTTTCCGGTCGCCATGGGCAAAGCGGCCCAAAGGGCTGCCACGGGTGACTTCACCGGTGCGGTCGGCGAGTTCACCCCCGTCTTCACGGGGCCGATGTTCCAGATACTCGGGCAGTGGCCGCTCGTCCCAGCCTATGTGCGGCAACAGTTCGTCGTCGTGGGGCAATTGGTGAGCGAGGTCATGGGGGTATCTTGGTCGATCACGATGGGGCAGGCGTTGAGAGTGTTCACCGTCGTGAACGCGGTAGCGGGCGCCCTCGACGAGCTCGCCGACGCGATTCCGGCAGGTGATCCCGGCCGGGCGGTCAACGCTGTCCAGCACGGCATCGCCAATACGGCAAGCGCAGTGCTCAACATTGCCGGCGGGGTAAGGGTGCACCTCGACCGCAGCCGCGGCAGGATCCGTGACATTCTCAACCCGCCTCCGCCCGCGACTGACGCGCCGGTTGGCACTGCGGCTGTCGCGGGTGCGACGACGCTGTCACTGCCGGTCGCGCCTGCGCAGGAGAGTGCCGGCGAGGCCCCGGCCGTGGCGGGAGCGTCGGAATCCGAGGTGACGACAACGGAGTCGGTGACGACTGCGCCCAGGACGAATAAACCCCTGGTCCGCGACAGTCTCATGGCCACTCCCGGCAAGGGCGGGCTGAAGAACGGGGCGAGCGGACCGACCGCAAAGCTGGTTTCCGAAGTGAGCGAGAAGATCTCGGCCACCGTCGACAAGATCGATCGGGACGTCAAGAAGGCGTTCGCAAAGCCTGAAAAGAAGGCGTCGGCGGCCGAGTCTGATGGCGGCAGCGCCGGTTCAGCCGGCGCGTCGGGGGACACCGACTAACAGCTGGGCCGCTGCCCACATGTCGAGCCTGTAGTTGCCGATGGATCGTTCCCCGGAGAATGCCGCGGCGACTGCAGGCTCGATCGGTTCGCGGAGAGCGTCGATCCAGCCCTTTCCATTACGGAACCGTTTCGTTAATATATTCGGCATGACTGGTCCCGATACAGACGTCCTCGTGGTGGGCGCCGGGCCGACGGGCCTGACGCTGGCCTGTTCCCTGCGACTGCACGGACTTTCGGTGCGCGTCATCGACCGGGCGCCGCGGCCTGCCACCACGTCGCGGGCCAACTTCCTGCACGCCCGCGGATCTGAGGTGCTGGGCCGGATAGGTGCTCTGGGTGACCTGCCGAACCAGTCGTTGCGTGCCATGCGTATCACGAACTATCTGGGCGACCGCCCGGTGATGACCTTGGAGTTCGGCGATCCTGGCAAGGGCACGGCCGCGCCGCCGATGGTGGTGTCGCAAGCCAAGGTCGAGGCGGCGCTGCGGGACCGGCTGGCTCAACTCGGTGTGCAGCCGGAGTGGGGCCGGGCGCTTGCCGGTGTGCGACGGGAGGATGGCGCCGTCGTGGCCGAACTCGGGGACGGTGCCCAGATCCGCGCACAATGGATGGTGGGCTGCGACGGCTCAGCCAGTGTGACGCGCCAGCAAGTCGGCATCGCGTTTCCCGGGGTGAAGCTCTCCGAACGTTTCCTGCTGGCCGATATTCACCTGGACTGGGATGTCGACCGTGGCGGGACCAGCGGCTGGATCCACCCCGACGGAGTGGTCGGCGCGATGCCCATGCCCGATGCGCGTGGGGATCTGTGGCGTCTGTTCATCTACGACCCGGCGCTCGGTCAAAAGCCAAGCGATACTGAGATTCTGGGGAGGGTGAAAGAGCTTGTGCCGCAGCGCACCGGCCGTGCGGTTGTCATCGGTGACGCCGAGTGGCTGTCGGTGTTCACCGTGCACCGCCGGCTCGCCGACAAGTACCGGCAGGGTCGGATTCTCATTGCCGGCGACGCCGCGCACGTTCATGCGCCCTTCGGGGGTCAGGGCATGTTGACCGGCATCGGGGACGCCGAGAACCTGGCGTTCAAACTCGCCCTGGTAATCCGGAATCTTGCTTCGGACAAGCTCATCGACACCTACGAGGCTGAACGCAGGCCCTTGGCCACCGAAGTGCTGCGCGGTACCAGCGCGGTAACGCGGGTCAACGTGGCGAGCAACCCGATCGGCCGGTTTCTGCGCGACCATGTGGCCACGCGGTTGTTCGGCTTGGCGTTCATCCAGCGGTGGACGACGTACACCGCATCGCAACTCTGGGTGAGTTACCGCAAAGGTCCGCTCGGTGGACGCGGCCGGAAGCCCCGGCCCGGAGACCGAATTGAGAACCTGCCCTGCACCCGTCCGGACGGCACCGCCACCCGATTGCATCAGGAACTCGGCGGGCGGTGGGCGCTCCTGCTGCCCGACGGGGCGCCCGACCGCATCCAATCTGTGCGGCAGCGCCTCGGCGACTTCGTCACAACCCTGCACCATCACGGCAAGGACATGATGCTGATCCGCCCGGACGCGCATCTGGCGTGGCGGGGTAAACCGGACGACGCGGGAAGCCTGGACCGTTGGCTGGCAGCCGCTTTGGGCTCAGGGGCGGTGCGGTGACGACGCCCGGCCGTGGCCGGCCACGGGACGCGGCGACCGATCGCGCGATCTTGCAGGCGGCGCTGGACCTGTTCATCGAGCGCGGTGTCGAAGGATCGAGCATCGAGCAGATCGCCAAGCGCGCCGGGGTGGGCAAGCCGAGCATCTACCGGCGGTGGGCGACAAAAGAAGAACTCATCGCCGTTGCGATGGAGACACTGATCGCCGAGGAGGTCAGCTGGGCCTCGCCGGAGGCGATCGACATCGAGTCCCCCTACGAATTGGTCGAAGCCGCGATCGAGAGCGCGGCCGTCACCACCACCACACCGCACTATCGCGCCCTGGTGGCGCGGGTTCTCGGATCCGCGGTCAGCCATCCGGCACTCATGGCGGTCTATTGGGATCGCTACATCATGCCGCGGCGCGAACTCGCGGCACGTCTGCTGGAACGCGCGCGTGAGCATGGAACCGTCTCCGCCGACGCCGATTTCGACGTGGCCATCGACATGATGGTCGGTGCGATCACCTACCGCGTGCTACAACCCCACCCTCCCGATACCGATGAGATGCGCCGCTATCTGCGGAAGCTCTACCGACAAGTGGGTCTTCTGCCGTGAAGGTTCTGCTGCTAACGTCAGCCGTGGTGCGCCGGGAAGCCTGGTCGGCAGACGGTAGATCTGCGACGGTGAGGTGCACACATGAGCGTTGGAGTTGAGCGGACCGCACTCGGGCCGACACTGATCGTGGCGGTAGACCAGTACGACCATCCGCCACTGGTCCCCGATCCGTGGGCCACTCAGATTCTTCCCCGTCGATGGCGGGCGTTGACAACTCTCGCCCGATTGAATGCCGTGCGGCGATCCATGATCGCCGGGACCGAGAAGTCGGTACATGGAGGCTGGGCCAGCCTGCTGTGCCGCAAGCGTTATATCGATGACCTGCTGAGGGACGCGGTGACGCGTGGTCTTGACGCCGTGGTGATTCTCGGGGCGGGCTATGACACCCGCGCGTATCGCGTGTCGGAGATAGCCGGTGTACGGATATGGGAGGCCGATCTTCCGGCGAACATCGTCATCAAGTCCGAGTCGCTGCGCCGGTGTTTCGGGGCGATCCCCGACAACGTCACGCTGGTACCGATCGACCTCGCGACCGACGACGTGTTAGAGCGACTGACCGACAACGGATTCGATGTCGGTATGCGCACGTTCTTCGTCTGGGAATCGGTGACGATGTATCTACCGGAGGCTGTTGTGCGGCGGACGCTGAGGAGTATGGGCGGCTCGGCCGCGGGCAGTGGCCTGGCATTCACCCATTTTCGGAAAGACTTCGTCGACGGCACTGTGCTCTACGGTGCCGACCGTGCTCACCAGAAGTTCGCGGTCCGAGAAGGGCTGTGGAAATTTGGTGTGAACCCGACGGAAGTGAACAGCCTTCTCGCCGAATATGGTTGGCAGGTACTGGAGCAGATGGGGCCGGCCGAGTATCGCGAGCGGTATCTGGCGCCGACTGGTCGCAGTGAACCGGTATCGGAGATCGAGCGGGCGGTGTGGGCCGGCCGCTGAATCGTGGTCATGCTTGCATGTTCGCACCGTCGCGGTTCTGCTGCTGCCAGCGTTCCAGCACCGCGGGGATCTCGGCCATCAGAAAGGCGTAGAAGTCCCGCATCTGAGTCAGCCGCCGGTGCGCGGGGCCGGCGGGGTCGGTGGCGGCGATGCCGGTTTCGGCCGCGGCTTGCATGGCCGCGAGCGTCTCGTTCTGATTGGTGAACAGAATTGCCCAGGCGTCGTCACGCAAGCGAAAGTGATCGCGCCGGCTGGCCGGGACCGGCACGCGCTCGGCCAGGCCGACCGACGTCAGCATCTTGAGGGAACCCGAGATGGATCCGGCACTCGCCTGCAGCGTGTCGGCCAGCTCGGCCATGGTGACCTGGGACCGTTCGGTGAACAGCAGCGTGGCGAGCACGCGGGCCGTCATCCGCTGCATACCGTGGCTGCTGAGCACCAGGGCGAATTGCTCGGCCTCCTGCTGCATATCTGCGGACTTCACCACCGCGAATCCTCCTCACCGCGAATACTCTTCAATTATTTCTGAAAGTTTAGTACAGTCATGGGCGGTGTTCCGGGAAGTCTGGTCGGAGATGGAATTTCCGTCTGCACGGAAGGGCACTGATGCGTACAGCAACCGATGTCATCGACGTTCGGGGCTTGACATTCACCTATCCCCGGTCATCTCAGCCGGCAGTCCGGGGAATGGACTTCACGGTGGGGAACGGGGAGATCTTCGGATTCCTGGGCCCCAGCGGCGCCGGGAAATCCACCACGCAGAAGCTGCTGATCGGCCTTCTGCGCGGGCACGGCGGCCACGCCACGGTGTGGGGCCGCGACCCGGTGGACTGGGGGCCGGACTATTACCAGCGGGTCGGCGTGTCCTTCGAGCTGCCCAACCACTATCACAAACTCACCGGCCTGGAGAACCTCCGGTTCTTCGGGTCCCTCTACGACGGGCCGACCGCCGACCCGATGGAGCTGCTGGACGCGGTCGGTCTGGCCGATGCTGCCACGACCCGGGTTTCCAAGTACTCCAAGGGAATGCAGATGCGGCTGACGTTCGCGCGGTCGCTGATCAACAACCCGGATCTGCTGTTCCTCGACGAGCCGACGTCGGGGTTGGATCCCGTGACCGCGCGCAAGGTCAAAGACATCATTCTGGATCTGAAGTCACGTGGGCGCACGGTCTTTCTCACCACCCACGACATGTCCACCGCGGACGAACTGTGCGACCGCGTGGCATTCGTCGTCGATGGCACCATCGTCGCACTCGACACCCCGGCCGAACTGAAAATCGCTCGCAGCCAACGCCAGGTCCGGGTGCAGTACCGCACGCCGGGCGGGCTCGCCACGGCCGCGTTCGGGATGGACGGCCTGGCCGATGATCCCGATTTCCATGCGATTCTGCGCAATCACCACGTCGAGACGATCCACAGTCGCGAAGCCAGCCTCGATGACGTCTTCGTAGAAGTCACCGGACGGCAGCTGTCATGAGCCGGTTGCTCACCGCGATCCGGTTGGAACTGACTATTGCGGCCAGGCAGAAGTTTCTGCACGCCGGTGTGTTCTCCGGCCTGATCTGGCTGGCGGTGCTGTTGCCCATGCCGCAGGAGCTGCGCCCGGTGGCCGAACCGTATGTGCTCTCCGGCGACATCGCGATCATCGGCTTCTTCTTCGTCGGCGGCTCGGTGTTCTTCGAGAAGCAGGAACGCACGCTCGGCGCCATCATCTCCACCCCACTGCGGTTCTGGGAGTATCTCGTCGCCAAACTTCTCGTACTGGTGGCCATCTCGCTGTTCGTGGCAATCGTGGTGTCAACCGTCGCCGATGGGTTCTCCTATCGTCCGGTGCCTCTGATCGGTGGCGTGGTACTCGGGACACTGCTGATGCTGCTGGTCGGATTCATCACCTCGCTACCATTCGCGTCGGTCACCGACTGGTTTCTCACCGCCACCATCCCGCTGGCGATCATGCTCGTCCCGCCGCTGATCTATTACTCGGGATTGTGGCCACACGCTGTGCTCTACGTCGTTCCGACGCAAGGGCCGCTGCTGCTGTTGGGTGCGGCATTCGACCAATTGAGCTTGACGGGCTGGCAACTGCTGTATTCAGTGCTGTATCCCGTGGTGTGTCTGGCCGTCTTGTGGCGGGCCGCCCATGCGCTCTTCGGCCGCTACGTCGTCGAAAGGTCGGGTGTGCTGTGAACGGCATCCTCACGCCTGCCACCCGGAGGGCGCTGACCGCCTTTGGCCGCAACGACATTCGTGGCACGTACCGGGATCCGCTGCTGGTCATGCTGGTGCTCGCTCCGGTGATCTGGACCAGCGGTGTGGCGATCCTGACACCGATGGTCACCGAGATGCTCGCGCGCCGTTACGAATTCGACCTCGTCCCGTATTACCCGCTGGTGCTCACCGCGTTCCTGCTGCTGACGAGCATCATCATCGCCGGTGGTCTGGGCGCGTTCCTGGTGCTCGACGAGGTCGATGCCGGCACCATGGCCGCGCTGCGGGTGACCCCGGTGCCGATGTCGACGTTCTTCGGGTATCGCGCGGGAACCGTCATGGTGGTGACCACCGTCTATGTGATCGCCACGTTGTCGTTCAGCGGCATTCTCGGCCCTGGGCTGATTCCGGCGCTGATACCGATCGGGTTGGTCGCCGGGTTGTCGGCCGTGGTGACGCTGTTGCTGATACTGGCCATGGCGGGAAACAAGATTCAGGGCATCGCGATGCTGCGCGCGCTGGGCATGCTCATCGCCGGCCTGCCGTGCCTGCCTTGGTTCATCGACTCGCCGTGGAATCTGGCCTTCGGGGTGCTGCCGCCGTATTGGGCGGCCAAGGCGTTCTGGGTCGCCGACGCTCACGGCACGTGGTGGCCGTATCTGGTCGGCGGGGTGCTCTACAACGTGGCCATCGCCTGGCCGTTGTTCCGGCGGTTCCTGGCGAAGAACAGCTGAGGGTCAAGGGGCCCGCCGGTTGCGCCACCGCAGCGGTGGGGCGCCGTAGCGACGCTGGAATGCGCGGCTGAATGCCGAATCGGACGTGTAGCCGACGGCTTGCCCGATCTTGCTGACCGAGACGGTGGTCGACAGGAGCAGGTCCGCGGCACGGTCGAGCCGGCGCTCGGTGACGTAAGCGACCGGTGGTTGTCCGAACAGCCGGGTGAACCGTTCGGCGAACGTCGACCGCGAGTGTCGCGCGAGATCGGCGAGTTCGGTGACGGTCCACGGATGTGCCGGATCATTGTGTACAGCCGTGAGAACGGGACCCAGCTGGGGATCCATCGCCGCGGTGAGCCAGCCCGGCGCGGTGTCTGCCGACCTCGACCACTCACGCAGAGCGTGGATGAACAGCAGATCGAGAATGCGCGAGATCATCACTCTCGCGCCCGGGCGCGGTTCGGTGGTCTCGGCCAGGAGCAGCTGCAGGCTCAGAGGCAGCCACTCGTGGCCCGGTGCGCCGGCCCGGATGATTATGGCGGGCGGCAACACGGACAACAGCGGGTCGGCGACAGTGCTGTCGACTGCGAAGGTTCCACTGAGCCAGCGGGGTGAGGACGGAACACCCTGCATGACACCAAGATTCCGGTCGCTTCCGGCCAGGCCACGGGGCCCGGTGCGGTGACCGTCAGAGATGCTGTGCGCGTCGCCGCGGGCCAGCAGCACCATATCGCCGGGATTCATCGACAGGGCCCGGTCGTCGATGTGCAGCGTGAGTCCGGCGGTCTCGGCGATGTGCAGGACCCTGATCGCGGCCGGGACGGTCACGTGGAACGGCGGGGCGGGTGACCACCGCGTCACGGCATCGCCGCGTAGCCGCACGGTGCGCAGGATCTCGGACAGGGCGTCCGTACTGGCGGGGCCCGTCGGTGTCGGGTTCAGAGGATCGGCCAATTTTTCCGGGGAATCGGTCATGGCTGTTGCCTCATCCTCCAAATATCGTGGAATTGCCACGGGTGGTCAACACCCGGGCTCCGAGACCGAGGAGGGTCCGAAGATGACCGACAAGCCGGCAATCGTTCTGGTGCATGGGTTTTGGGGCGGAGCGGCCCATTGGGCGAAGGTGATCGTGGAACTGCGCAAGCGCGGTTACGGCGAGTTGTACGCCGTGGAGAACCCGCTCACGTCACTGCGGGAGGACGCGCACCGTACGCAGCAGATGGTCAAGCAGATCGACGGCCCGGTGCTGCTGGTCGGCCATTCCTACGGTGGTGCGGTCATCACCGAGGCCGGGGATCTGCCCAACGTCGTCGGGCTCGTCTACGTGGCGGCGTTCGCACCCGACGCGGGGGAGAGCCCCGGTCAGATCAGTGAGCAGATGCCACCCGCGGCGTTCGACAACATCGCACCGGACTCCGATGGTTATCTGTGGATCAAGCAGGACAAGTTCGCCGAGAGCTTCGCGCAGGACTTGCCCGCGGACGAGACGCTGGTGATGGCGGTGACCCAAAAGGCGCCCCTCGGTTCGACTTTCGGCGACAGTGTGACCAGCCCGGCGTGGAAGAGCAAGCCTGTCTGGTATCAGGTGTCGACCCAGGACCACATGATCCATCCGGACAACGAACGCCGGATGGCGCAGCGGATGAACCCCCGCAAGGTCATCGAACTGGAGGCCAGTCACGCATCGCTGGCTTCGCAGCCGACCGCGATCGCGGATCTGATCGACGCGGCGGTGACCGAACTCGGCGGCTGACCGCGTACTCAAACTCTCAGGTCAGCACAGCTAGCCGAGCGGTTCGGCCGGGCTCGCATGCGCGGAACGAACAGCACCGATGCTGGCGCCGGTGACCAAGGCGACGCCCAGGTAGCCGAGCAGGCCGATCTGCTGGTCGAGGACCACGAGCCCGGCCAGTGCAGCGGTGACCGGGGACAGACAGGTCAGCACGGCGAAGGTGGCAGGCGGCAGCCGGCGCAGGGAAATCAGCTCCAACGAATAGGGGATGACCGACGACAGCACGCCGACGGCAGCGCCCACCCCGAGCACCTGCCAGTTCAGCGCCGCAAGATCTACCGACCTCACCGCGAACGGGGCGACGACGAGCGCACCCATGGCGGTGGCCAGTGCCAGGCCGTCGACACGGCGGAACTCCGCAGCGGTACGCGCAGACGCCAGGATGTACCCGGCCCAGGCCACGCCCGCGGCGGCCGCGAAGGCGAACCCCGTGGCTTCGAAATGTCCGCCGCCCCCGTGTGGCAGGCCCAGTAGCGCGACCCCGGCGAAGGCCAGCAAGGCCCACAGCCACGCGACGCGGCGCGTACTCGTGACGACCGAAAGGATCAGCGGGCCAAGGGCTTCGATCGTCACCGCGATGCCGAGCGGAATCCGCTCGATGGCCAGATAGAAGCAGAAGTTCATCACACCGAGGGTCGCGGCCAGTGCGGTCGCCGCGCCCCAGGCCTGACGGGTCAGTCCCCGCACCGATGGGCGCACAGCCGCGCACAGGATGACGCCGGCCACTGCGAAACGGGCGAACAGCGCCCCCATGGTGCCGACCGCCGCGAACAGTCCGACGGCGAACGCCGCGCCCACCTCCTGGCTGACTGCGGCGATCACCACCAGCAGCGCAGCCCCGAGCGGGGCGCGCGTGGGCGTCACACCGTCACCGGAAGTGGGGCCCCTGTCGCAAGTTCGGCATAGTTCCGCATCAGCCGTAGCGCAGTGGCGCGGTCCAGGTCCGGATCCCGCGCCACGATGCGATACCCGAGGTAGTCCTCCATGGTCATCAGTGTCATGGCGATATCGCGTGCGGGCGCCGCTAGTTTGAAAGCGCCTGCTGCTGAACCTGTTTCGAGGATATCGACGTACAGCCCCACCTGCCGGTGAAAGATGTGCTGGATGTCGCGCCGCTCGTCGAGCACGAACCCGGCGGCCAGCACGGCACGCCAGATGGCTCGCCACTCGGCGTCCTCGGGTCCCGACGGCAGGCCCGCGGCGATCATGAACGCGATCTGATCCCGAGCATCCGCGGTGCGTTCCACCACGGCGAGCCGATCGTCATAGAACCTGCTGTCCGAGCGCTGCGCGAGCGCCGAGAGCAGCTGATCCATCTCCCGGAAGTAGTAGCGGACCGCGTTGGGAGTCAACTGGAGCTCAGCGGCCACATCGGCGATCCGCAGCGTGGTCAGATCGTTGCGTTCGATCAGTGTGATCGCAGCGTCGAGGATTTCCTCGCGTCGTTGAGCCTGTCGATTCGGCCGTCCCACCGGTCCCATCCTTCACGAATTCGCCACTTCGGTTGACGCCGGTGGTTACCCGCCGCCATTATTTTCCAATCTTGAAAAGAATTTCGCCACAACTTTCCGGAGGACGCATGCTGGACTGCTCTTCGCGGCGTCCGCGCGCCCGCGACATCGGCGTTGTCATCGGTGAACACCCGACAGGCCCGAACAACGCCATCACCGACGTCGCCGGCGTGCGCGTCGGGCACGCCACGATCCAGCGGCCGGGACCCACTCCGGTGAACACCGGCGTCACCGTAGTGGTGCCGCACCCCGGGATCTTCACCGAGCCGGTGTTCGCAGGCGCGCACCGGCTCAACGGCAGTGGCGAACTCACGGGACTCGAATGGATCCGCGAGTCCGGCGAGCTCACCACGCCCATCGGCCTCACCAACACCCACAGCGTCGGCGTCGTCCGCGACACACTGGTCCAAGCCCAGGTCCGGGCCCGCGGTGACGGGCTCTACTGGTCCCTCCCGGTTGTGGGGGAGACCTACGACGGGCTGCTCAACGACATCAACGGCTACCACGTTCATCCCGAACACGTGGCGGCTGCGCTGGCCGATGCCACGGGCGGTCCGGTTGCCGAAGGCAACGTCGGTGGCGGCACGGGCATGATCTGCCATGGCTTCAAAGGTGGCGTGGGAACGGCGTCGAGAGTCACCGAGACGGTGGCCGGGCCGTACACCGTCGGCGTCCTCGTACAGGCGAATCATGGTCGGCGGGAACGACTTCGGGTCAACGGAGTGCCTGTCGGTGAGATGGTCGGCCCCGAACTGGTACCGACGCCGGATCTTCCGATGCCCTATCCGGCGGGGTCCGGCTCGATCATCGTCGTGATCGCCACCGACGCGCCGTTGTTGCCGCATCAATGCACCCGGCTCGCGCAGCGTTCCGCCCTGGCCGTCGGCCGGGTCGGCGGAACGGGGGAGCAGTACAGCGGTGACCTGATGGTGGCGTTCTCCACGGGCAACCGCGGAATCCCGCCGTACGGATGGGACGAGAACCCCGACGCCAACCGCCCGGAGATCGCCGTGCGCATGGTGGCACCCCAGCTGATGACCCGGCTGTTCGACCTGGTCATCGAGGCCACTGAGGAAGCCATCGTCAACGCGTTGGTGGCGGCCGAGACCATGACGGGCCGCGGCGGGTTGACCGCCCATGCGCTCGACCACAAGCTGCTGCACTCGGCGCTGGTGCTCGAAGGTCACTGACCCAGATCGGCCGGTCCGCACGGCCGGGGCAGAAACAGCGACCAGCACATGTTGGGCGGCTGCCAAGGGTACGGCGGCGGGGGATTGTCGCCCTCCCAGACTGTGGACGAGACGTTGCCCTGTCCCGCATTGACGTAGTGGTAGCTGTGGCAGATGTTCCAGTCCCAGTTGGGCCTGCCATCCGCAGGAGTGTTGAAACCGCCGCCGTAACCGCCCGGGTCGTCGCCCGGACACCACTGGTAGGGCCCGCCCGCGGCGGCCAGGCCCGCACCGAGGGCCAGACCGGCCAGACCCATACCGCCGGATACAAGCAGTGCTGTCGCCAACCGCGAAGCTCGGTTCATGGTGACCTCATCTCGTCGGGGACCAGGCTCTGGTCTGCGATAGCGCCATCGTGGCCCGACGTGGCCGGCATGTATGGAGTAGCGGGCTACCTCAATTCAGCCCCGGAGATAAAGCCCCAGAGCTTCAGCCCCGGACCCGACCGCGCAGCTCATCGACGAACGCGCGGGCCTCGTCCCACGTCGGCAGCAGTCCCGCCGCGCGCACCTGCTCGAGCGTCGGGGCGGCCGCGTCGCGCTCCGAGAGCACCGGCTCGCCGTCGATCGGCCAGTCGATCCCGAGGCTGGTGGCCAGGATGGTGTGCTCGCGGTCCGGACTGTAGGGCGCCGAACACAGGTACATCACCGTCGAGTTGTCCTCCAGCGACAAGAATGCGTGGCCAAGACCCTCCGACAGGTAGATCGAGCGCCGACTGTGCTCGTCGAGCAGCACCGAGTCCCACTGCCCGAACGTGGGCGAACCCACCCGGATGTCCACCACCACATCGAGCACGGCTCCGCGGACGCAGGTCACGTACTTGGCCTGGCTGGGCGGTAGTTGAGCGAAATGCACACCGCGCAGCACCCCGGCCGCCGACACCGAGCAGTTGGCCTGCCGCAGGTCGAACTGGTGCCCGGTCATCTCGGCGAACCCGCTGTCGGTGAACCACTCGAAAAACAGCCCGCGTGGGTCACCGTGCAGCCGTGGGGTGATCTCCCAGGCGCCGGGGATGGCCAGCTCCCGCGCGGTCACTGGCCGCGCTTCCCATAGTTGGACTCCACGGAGTCCTTCAAAGGGCCCCACCAGGATTCGTTGTCGCGGTACCAGTCGATGGTGGCCGCCAGCCCCTCGTCGAAATCGGTGTGTTTGGGAGCCCAGCCGAGCTCGTCGTGCAGGGTCGACGGGTCGATGGCATAACGCAGGTCGTGGCCCTCCCGATCGGTGACATGGTCGAAGTCGTCGGGGTCGCGGTCCATCAACCGCAGCAGGGTGCGCATCACGGTGAGGTTGCTGCGTTCGCATTCCGCGCCGATCAGATAGGTCTGCCCGATCTGGCCGTCGGAGAGGATCTGCCAGACCGCACGGTTGTGGTCGTCGACGTGGATCCAGTCGCGCACATTGGTGCCCGTGCCGTAGAGCTTGGGACGCCTGCCGGTGAGGACGTTGGTGATCTGGCGCGGGATGAACTTCTCCACATGCTGATACGGCCCGTAGTTGTTGGAGCAGTTCGAGATCGTCGCGCGCACGCCGTAGGACCGGACCCAGGCGCGCACCAGCAGATCGGCGGCGGCCTTGGTCGACGAGTACGGGCTCGACGGGTTGTACGGCGTGCCTTCGGTGAACCGGGCCGGGTCGTCGAGATCGAGATCGCCGTACACCTCGTCGGTGGAGATGTGGTGGAGCCGCACGCCATGCCTGCGTACGGCTTCGAGCACGGTGAATGTGCCGATCACATTGCTGTGCAGGAACGGTTCCGGATCCGCCAGGGCGTTGTCGACGTGCGTCTCGGCGGCGAAGTGCACGACGGCGTCCGCCTCGCCGGTCAGTCGGTTCACCAGGTCGGCGTCGGCGACGTCACCTTGGACCAGACGGACCTGATCGGCCACCGGTGCCAGCGATTCGTGACTACCCGCGTACGTCATCGCGTCGAGCACCGTCACCGACGTCGTCCGCGCCTCCCGCACCGCCAGGCGCACGAAGTTCGCGCCGATGAACCCGGCGCCGCCGGTGACCAGTAGCCGCATGCGCCAACCCTAACCGGCGGGGCGTGTCAGCCCTTCAGACCCAGCGGGCCCGCCAATTCCGTCAGGGTCGGGATCAGCTTGTCCGGCCCGCCGAGCACCTGGATCGCGACATGGTCGGCCCCGTTGGCGACGTGTTGTTTCAGACGGGCGGCGATGTTCTCGGCGGTGCCGTGTGCGACGACCGCGTCGATCAGCTTGTCGCTCCCCGGCTTGGCGATGTCGTCTTCGGTGAAACCGAGCCGCCGCCAGTTGTTCAGGTAGTTGCTCAGGTTCAGGTAGAAATCGACCGTCTCGCGCCCGATCGCGCGGGCCGCCGCGCCGTCGGTGCTCAGCACCACCTTGTGTTCGGGCGCCAGGAACACCGTCTCGCCCAACACGTCACGGGCATGGGCGGTGTGTTCGGGTGTGGTGAGGTACGGGTGCGCCCCGGCGCTGCGGCTTGCCGACAGTTTCAGCACCTTGTCGCCCAGTGCGGCGATCACCAGCCGGCTGGTCGGTACCTTGGCCGCGTCCAGCGCATCGAGGTACTCCACCAACGCGTCATAGGGCTTGCGGTATTCGTCGGTGTGCTCGGGATGCCCGACCCCGACCCCGAGCAGGAACCGGCCCGGGTGTGCCGCCTCGATGCGGTGAAAAGACTCCGCGACCGCGGCGGCGTCGGCCGTCCAGATGTTCACGATGCCGGTGGCCAGTTGAAGCGTCTGCGTGCGTTCCAGGATCGGTTCGGCGAACGACAGATCGGCGGCAGGCGATCCACCCACCCACAGGGCGCCGTAACCCAGATTCTCGATCTCAGCGGCCTGATCAGGCTCCACGGCTCCGAACGTCCACACGCCGTAGCGACCCAGATCCGGCTTGAGCGAGAGTGATTCGGTCATCTGCGAGTCCTTTTCTATCGCGGCCTGTCGACGCTTCTAGGCCAGGCCGAGCGGCCCGGCGAGTTCGGCCAGTGCGGGTACCAGTTTGTCCGGTGAGGTCAGTACTTGTACAGGAACATGGTCGGCGCCCGCGTCCACATGCTGGCGCAGCCGCGCGGCCACCTCATCCACCGTGCCATGCGCGACGACGGCGTCGATGAACCGGTCGCTGCCCGGTTTGGCCAGGTCCTCGTCGGTGAAACCCAGCCGCTTGAAGTTGTTGAGGTAGTTGGTCAGACCGAGGTAGATGTCGAGAGCCTTGCGGCCAACGGCCCGCGCCTTGTCCGCGTCGGTGGTGAGTACGGCCTTGTGTTCGGGGGCCAGGAACGCGTCGGGACCGATCAGCTCGCGGGCCTGCGCGGTGTGTTCCGGTGTGGTCAGGTACGGGTGCGCGCCGGCCGAACGTGCCGCCGACAGTTGCAATACCTTCGGGCCGAGCCCGGCGACGACCCGGCGGTGTCGCGGCACGCCGTACTCGTCGAGCTTGTCGAGGTAGTCGGTGAGGGCGTCGAGCGGCTTGCGGTATTCGCCGATCGCCTCCCGGTGGCCCACACCGATGCCCAGCAGGAATCGGCCCGGGTAGGCCGCCTCGATGCGATGGAACGACTCGGCGACCGGGCCCGCGGCCGCGCTCCAGATGTTCACGATGCCGGTGGCCAGCTGCAAAGTGGAGGTGGCGGCCAGGATCGGATCGATCCACTCCAGCTCGGCGGGCGGCGATCCACCGGCCCAGATAGCGCCGTAGCCGAGGCCTTCGATGTCCCGCAACTGCTGCGGCGACAGCTGCTGGAACTGCGAATAGTGACCGAATGCACCGAACGTGCCGAAATCGGGCTTGGGTCCAGCTGGGGTCTGGGTCATGAACCTCTCAACTCGGCGCTCGCGGGCGGGTATTCCGAACCGATCACACTGATTCTGGATCTGGCCGAGACCACAAGAGTCACTCCGATGCCGACGTCTCCGACGGATCCGACGCTTCGGGCGCGGGAGCCTGCAACGGCAACAGCACGATGAAGCGGGTGTCGCCCGGCTTGGACTGCACCCGCAGATCCCCATGGTGCTTTTCCACCACGATGCGCCACGCCAGATCGAGGCCGAGGCCGGTGCCCTCACCGAACGGTTTGGTGGTGAAGAACGGCGTGAAGATCCGGCTGATGTCTTCGGCGGGGATGCCCGGCCCGTCGTCGCAGATCTCCACCCGGATCATCTCGTCGGTCTCCCGCGAGGTGCGCAGCGTCAATGTGCCGTGGCCGCCCATCGCCTGGATCGCATTGTCGATGATGTTGGTCCACACCTGATTGAGATCGCCCGGGTAGCAATGCAATTGGGGCAGCGACTTGTCCAGGTCCTTGCACAGGCTCACCGGCTTGTCCTTGCCGATCTTGTCGCCGAACATCATCAGCGTGCTGCGTAGCCCTTCGTGGACGTCGGCGCTCTGATAGGAGCCGCGATCCATCTGCGAGTACTGCTTGGCGCCGGCCAGCAGCGCCGAGATCCGCTTGCTCGCCTCGGCGATCTCGTTCATCCGCAGCTCGGTGTCGATGGTGTACTTCAGCCAGCCCAGAGCCGCCTGCAAGGTGGCCGAGGCCTCGCCGTCGCGCAGCGCGTCGTCGACCGAGGCCGAGATGCGTTCCAGCCAGTCGATGTCGAGCCCCGCCTCGACGAACGTCGGCGCGTAGTCCCAGGCCCCCACGATGTCGTGGTCCTCGAGCCAATCGCCCATCTCGTCCTCGCGGTCCGAGGTCTCCAGCGCGGTGAGCTCCAGGCCCTTGTTCTTGGCGACCTGCTCGGCGACCTCGTCCTGGATGGTCACCAGCATCCGCAGCGCCTGGGGGGTGAACTTGCCGTCGGCCAGCATCGCCAGCTTGTGCCGCATCTTGCCGACACCCTCGCGCAGATCGGCCACGGCCCTGGCGGTGGCCGCGGCCGGATTGTTGAGCTGATGGGTCAGCCCGGCCGTGATGTTGCCGAGCGCCAGCAGCTTCTCGCGCTGCCCGATGATCTGGCTCTGCCGCCGGCCGCCCACCTTGTGGCCCTCGAGCAGGTGCACCGCCATCGGGAACTGCGACTGCATGAAACCGGCGAACGCGTTGGCGTCCAGGACGAACACCCGCGACGGTTTCGTCAGACGCACCGACGCCTCGTAGATGTGCTCCTCACCGGGGATGTAGGCCGACCATGCGCCGAAGTACACACCGCGCATCGAGGTGCGGTTGGTCTGGATGTCGACGCCGCCGGAGCGCTTCGACATCACCAGCTCGCCGTCGAGCATCACGTAGAAGCACGTGGCCGGATCACCCTCGGTGACGATCGGGCCGGCCGGGAACTTCTCGATGCTGCCCGCCTGGCACAACGTGTCGAGCTGTTCGTCGGACAGGTCCTCGAACAGGAACAGCGTCCGCAACTCGTCCCGTACGCAGGTCTCGCCCATATCCGTCCTCAACTCCTCGGGCCTCGCGGCCGTCACGCTTCTGCCAGGTAGCGGTGCACGAGCATCACGGCCATCGACCCTTCGCCGACGGCGGCAGCCACCCGCTTGGCGGATTCAGCGCGCACGTCTCCTGCAACAAAGACACCGGGCACACTTGTTTCCAAGTGATGCGGCGGGCGCTCCAGGGACCAGCCGCACACGTCGCGCAGGTCCGGTCCGGCCAGGATGAACCCGTGGTCGTCGCGGGCCACCACACCGTCCAACCACTCGGTGCGCGGCGTGGCGCCGATGAAGCAGCACAGGCGCGTCGCCCGCACCTCCTCATGCTCGCCGGACTGCCGGTTCAGCAGCTCCAACCCCACCAGGTGATCGTCCTCGCCCATGGCGCCGACCACCTCGGTACAGGTACGCACGAAGATGTTGGGCGTCTGCTCGATCTGCTGAATGAGGTAGTACGACATCGACGCTTCCAGGGAGGGGCCGCGCACCAGCAGTGTCACCGACTTGGCCTCGCGCGACATGAACATCGCGGCCTGCCCGGCCGAGTTCGCGCCGCCGACGATGTAGACGTCCTCACCGCGGCACTCGGAGGCGTCCGACACCGAGGCGCCGTAGTAGACGCCGCGGCCGACATAGTTGTTCGGGTTATCGGGATCGGCGAAACAACCCGGCACCGGGAGCTGGCGGTACTCGACACCGGTGGCCAGGATGACCGCGCGGGCACCGATGGTCTCGCCGTCGGCGAAGGTGATGGTGCGCGCCGCGCCCGCGATGTCCAGGGCGACGGCCTCACGGGTGGTGATCACCTCGGCGCCGAACCGCTCGGCCTGCCTGCGGGCCGAAGTGGCCAACTCGGCCCCCGACACCCCGGTCGGGAAGCCCAGATAGTTCTCGATCCGCGAGCTGCGGCCGGCCTGCCCGCCGGTGGTGGTGCCCTCGATCAGCACGGTCTTGAGACCTTCGGACGCCCCGTACACCGCGGCCGCCAGACCCGCCGGGCCGCCGCCGATCACTGCGAGGTCGTACATGGTCAACGACGGGGTGGTCGACAGGCCCAGCATGTCGGCGAGCTCGCCGTCACTGGGTTCGACCAGGGTCTCGCCGCCCTCGGTGATCACCACCGGCAGTTGCAGACCGTCCAGTCCGGCGGCTTCCAGCAGCTGACGGCCGACGGGCTCGTCGGTGGTGAACGCGCGGAACGTGTGCTGATTGCGGGCCAGGAACTGACGCACCTCCCAGGACCGCGAACTCCACTGGTGCCCGATCACCTTGGTGTGCGGGATGGCTCGATCGCCGACGGCGTGCCAGGCCTCCAACAGGCCGTCGACCACCGGGTACAGCTTCTCCTCGGGTGGATCCCACGGTTTCAGCAGATAGTGGTCGAGGTCGACGACGTTGATGGCGTCGATCGCCGCGGTGGTGTCGGCGTAGGCCGTCAACAGCACCCGCCGCGCCATCGGGTAGAGGTCCATCGCAGATTCGAGGAACTCGATGCCGCTCATCTGCGGCATCCGGTAGTCGGCGACGAACACCGCGACCGTGTCGCCGCGCAGCTTCAACTCATTGAGGGTTTCCAGGGCGTCCGGGCCGGATTCGGCGCGCACGATGCGGTAGCGCTCGCCGTAGTGGCGGCGTAGGTCGCGGGCGACGGCACGCGAGACCGCGGGATCGTCGTCCACCGTCAGGATTACGGGTTTACGGGGCTGGGAGGCGGGGCCAGTCATCGCTAACAAGTATGCGCCGCCAGTCCAGCGGTTATCGGGTCAGGTCGCTACCCTCTGCCACGTCTTCACCGGATCAACGGGGCGAATCTCCAGCCGTGGTCGTCGGGAGCGCGGCCGGCCTTCTGGCGTTGACCGATCCGCGGGGCGTGAACCAGACCAATCGCCGACGCTGTGACGGCGTGGCGCGCCCCGACCGGGCTCCTAGAATCCGGTTCGTGACTGTTCTCGAATTCTCCGATTCGGTTGTTGTTGCACTTGATCCGGATTCGACCTACGCGCTGCTCTCCGACGTGTCCCGAATGGGGGAGTGGAGTCCGGTCTGTAAGTCGTGCTGGTGGGACGACCCCGCCGCGGGTGCGATCGTCGGCGCCTGGTTCACCGGCCGCAACGTCACGCCGGAGCGCACCTGGGACACCCGCAGTCAGGTGGTCGTCGCCGATCCCGGTCGTCAGTTCACCTGGGAGGTCAACGACGGTTGGGTCCGGTGGGGCTTCCATCTCGAACCCGCTGAGGGCGGTACCAGGGTCACCCAGGCATGGACCTTCTTGCCGAAGGGCATTGCCGGCTTCCGCGACCGCTTCGGTGAGCGGGCCGATGAGGAAATCGCGACGCGCAGCGAGGCGGCACTGGCCGGGATCCCCGAAACCCTCGCGGCGATCAAACTCAGCGCCGAGGCCGTTTGACCGTTCAGTTGTCGGCGGGTTGCCCGTCTCGATTCAGCATGGCCGCCACATCGATGCCCGAGGCCTTGAGCGCCTCCAGGATGTTGGCCACGGCCAGCGGGCTGACGCCGAGCAGACCGCCGATGGCGTCCTGGGTGTCCCGCGACCCGCCGATGATCGAAAGCCGCTCGATCTCGGCCAGCGGTGAGGCGGCCGCCTCGGTCGCCTTGACCACCGAGGCCAGCACGTCGGGCAGCATCAGCAGGCGGGCAGCCTCAGCGGTATAGCCGTTGAGGGCGGCCGCGATCTCTTTCTTGCCGTTGGCCTCGGCCAGCAGTTTGGCCTCGATACCGGCGGCTTCGGCCTGCTGCTCGACGCGCAGCGCGTCGGCCAGTTCCTTCTTACCGGCGGCCTCGGCGACCAACTTGGCCTGGAGGCTGTCCGCCTCGGCCTGCTTCTCGACCCGCAGCGCGTCGGCGGCCGCCTTGCGGGCGTCGGCGTCGGCCTGTCCCTTGCGCCGCTCGGCTTCGGCCGCAGCCTCGGCGGCCAGGATCGTGGACTGACGCTGGCCTTCGGCGAGCGCGATGTCGGCCTGTCGTTTCGCCTCGGCGGGCGCGATCACATCGGCCTGCAGGGCGGCCTGGGCCTGCTCGGCGCGACGCTGCTCCACCTCGATGCGGGCCTGCACCCGGGCCGCCTCTGCCTGTTCGGTGGCGATGCCGACGTCCTTCTGGGCGCGGGCGTTGGCCAGCGGGCCGGCCTGATCGGCCTGGGCGTTCTCGGCTTCGGTCTGCGCACGCAGCCGCGCCAGCTCGACATCGCGCTTCTGGTTGGCGGTGGCGATCGCGGTGTCCGCCTCGGCCTGCGCGATCGACCCCTCCTGGCGGGCCTTGGCCGACTGGATCTGCGCGTCGCGCTCGGCCTCGGCGGTGCCGACCGTGGCGTCACGCTTGACCTCTGCGATGCGGCGCTGGCCGAGCGACTTCAGGTAGTCGTTGGCATCCGAGATGCCGGCGATCTTGAGGACGTCGACCTCCATGCCGATCCGCGCCAGGTCGCCGCCGGCCTCCTCGACCACACTGCGGGCCAGGGTGTCGCGGTTGGAGTTGAGATCCTCGACGGTCATGGTCGCGGTGATACCGCGCAGGCTGCCCGACAGGATCTCGTTGATCTGCCGCTGCAACTCGTTGAGGTCGGAGGTCAGGAAGCGTTGCACCGCGGTCTGTACGGCCTCATCGGCCGAGCCGATCCGGACCAGGCCGACCGCCTCGACGTTGACGGGCACACCGTTGTTGGACAGGGCGTTCTGCAGGTTGATGCTGACGTTGAACGGCTCCAGGCTCATGATGTCCACGCGTTCGATGCCGGGCATCCGGAATCGCGCCCCGCCGCGGACCACCTTGGGTGTGCCGCGGCCGGTGAACACGGCCACCTCGTTGGGTGGGACCTTGATGTAGTTCTTGACGTAGACCATCGGCAGCACCACCAGGATGAGGATCGCGGCGATGGCGGCGAGGATGACGATGAGCAGCAGGGACACGGTTGTGCCTTTCTCGGAGGATCAGGTCTCGGGAACAGCGACGACGTGGACGAAGTCGGGATCGATATCGGCGATGTAGACGCGGGTGGCCTTGGGCAGCGCGTCGGGTTCGTCGCTCTTGGCGCGCGAGAAGACCCGGTTGCCGTCGGCGTCGACGAAGGAGACCTCGCCCCAGCCGCCGGGCGGGACCTCGAGGGTGACCGTGCCGAGCAGGCCGACGTAGGAGGACCGGCCCCGGTGCGAGTTGGCCTGCTGGCGACGCATGTAGGGCAGCAGCAGCCCGTTGAGGGCGAACACCAGGACGATGGCGCATGCCGCCGCCAGCGCCGCGCTCCATACCGTGCCCAACCCCAGCCAGGTGCCGATCAGGCCTCCGGTCCCGGCCCCGAGCAGGCCGACCGAAAGTCCGGTCAGGCTCAGGAACGGCATCCCGTCCCCGTGCCCGACATCGGCGAGCAGCAGGGCGGCCAGCACGGCGATGGCGCCGACAACGAACGCGGCCAGGTACACAGCCATCACGTGCTCGTGGTCTCCGTTCCCGGGTGCGGATCAGTCCGTACCATTCTCACCTGTGCAGAGGCTGCGCCGCGCACCAATCTGCGGCGGGGATTTCGGGCAGCCCGAGCTGATCAGCCGTGATTTTGGTACAGGCCGTGGAGCGGGTATTGTGGACCAACGGTGCGGCTATCGTGCCGACTTTTTGCGTGCCCCGTCTTGGAACTGCTGAATTTCTGCAAATTCTCTCGATCCGGCTCACGTGCTGAAGTTGGTCGCCGGCAGCATCACGACGGGCTGCATTGCGACTGATGAAGCTACGAAACGAAAGCAAGGATCGCCGAAAAGTATGGCCAAGAAAGACGGTGCCATCGAGGTCGAGGGTCGCGTGGTCGAACCTCTGCCCAATGCGATGTTCCGCATTGAGCTGGAGAACGGACACAAGGTCCTGGCCCACATCAGCGGGAAGATGCGGCAGCACTACATCCGCATCCTGCCCGAGGACCGGGTAGTGGTGGAGCTCTCTCCCTACGACCTGTCCCGGGGTCGCATCGTGTACCGGTACAAGTGACCCGATAGAAGCCCGACCAGTAACGACGAGAACGGTGACGTGCCGGTGCGCACGCCACCTACAGAGCCAGAAGGATCGAAGAAGCCGTGAAGGTGAACCCGAGCGTCAAGCCCATCTGCGATAAGTGCAGGGTGATCCGCCGGCATGGGCGGGTCATGGTGATCTGCAGCGATCCCCGCCACAAGCAGCGGCAGGGCTGAGCATCCGTCCACGGACGGATCGCAACACAACTGAATGATGAACCCCCAGCACCACTGAGCGGATAGGCCGCTCATGCGCGATGAAGGCCAAGTGCCTTCGTCCACGTCCGGCACGGAGGCCGGACCCCGGAGAGTCCTTAGGGGCTGATGGGAACGGGCTGGGACCAGACCTCCGCAGAGAAAAAGGAAACCGCCACATGGCACGGCTCGTGGGCGTTGATCTTCCGCGCGACAAGCGCATGGAGATCGCGCTGACCTACATCTACGGCATCGGCCGTACCCGTTCGAACGAGATTCTCTCGGCGACGGGCATTGACAAGAACATGCGTACGAAGGACCTGACCGACGATCAGGTGACTGTTCTGCGCGATTACATCGAAGGCAACCTCAAGGTTGAGGGTGACCTGCGCCGCGAGGTGCAGGCCGACATTCGCCGCAAGATCGAGATCGGCTGCTACCAGGGCCTGCGGCACCGCCGTGGCCTGCCGGTGCGCGGCCAGCGGACCAAGACCAACGCGCGTACCCGTAAGGGCCCGAAGCGCACCATCGCCGGCAAGAAGAAGGCTAGGTAACCCCCGATGGCACCACCGAAGAAGGCCGCGGGCGCCAAGCGCGGTAAGACCACCCGCCGCAGGGAAAAGAAGAACGTCCCGCACGGCGCCGCACACATCAAGAGCACGTTCAACAACACGATCGTCTCGATCACCGACCCCCAGGGCAACGTCATCGCCTGGGCATCGTCGGGCCATGTCGGCTTCAAGGGTTCGCGTAAGTCGACCCCGTTCGCCGCGCAGCTGGCTGCCGAGAACGCCGCCCGCAAGGCACAGGAGCACGGCGTGAAGAAGGTCGACGTGTTCGTCAAGGGCCCGGGTTCGGGCCGCGAGACCGCCATCCGTTCGCTGCAGGCCGCAGGCCTGGAGGTGGGCGCGATTTCCGACGTCACCCCGCAGCCGCACAACGGTTGCCGTCCGCCCAAGCGGCGCCGGGTCTAGGTCGAGAAGGAGAAAACAGACTCATGGCTCGTTATACCGGCCCCGCCACCCGCAAGTCGCGCCGTCTCGGCGTCGACCTGATCGGCGGAGATCAGTCGTTCGAGAAGCGCCCCTACCCGCCCGGCCAGCACGGCCGCGCGCGGATCAAGGAGAGCGAGTACCGCACTCAGCTGCAGGAGAAGCAGAAGGCTCGCTTCACCTACGGCGTGCTGGAGAAGCAGTTCCGCAAGTACTACGAAGAGGCCAATCGCCAGTCGGGTAAGACCGGCGAGAACCTGCTCCAGATCCTGGAGAGCCGCCTGGACAACGTGGTGTACCGCGCCGGCCTGGCGCGCACCCGTCGGATGGCCCGCCAGCTGGTCAGCCACGGCCACTTCACCGTCAACGGTGTCAAGGTGAACATCCCGAGCTACCGGGTGTCGCAGTACGACATCATCGACATCAAGGAAAAGTCGCTCAACACCCTGCCGTTCGAGCTTTCTCGGCAGACCGCTGGTGAGCGTCCGATCCCGTCGTGGCTGCAGGTCGTCGGCGAACGCCAGCGCATCCTGGTGCACCAGCTGCCCGAGCGCGCGCAGATCCAGGTGCCGCTCACCGAACAGCTCATCGTCGAGTTCTACTCGAAGTAAATGACTTATCGGTCACCAGGCCGGTAGGTACCCAGACGGCATCAAATAGCGGGTGCCGAGAAGGAGAAGAACACAATGCTGATCTCTCAGCGACCCACACTGGCCGAGGAATCCCTCGCCGAAAACCGGTCCAAGTTCGTCATCGAGCCGCTGGAGCCCGGTTTCGGTTACACGCTGGGTAACTCGCTGCGGCGCACGCTGCTGTCGTCCATCCCGGGCGCGGCGGTCACGAGCATCCGCATCGACGGTGTGCTGCACGAGTTCACCACTGTCCCCGGGGTCAAGGAAGACGTCACCGACATCATCCTGAACCTCAAGGGCCTGGTCGTGTCCTCCGAGGAGGACGAGCCGGTCACCATGTACCTGCGCAAGCAGGGTCCCGGTGCGGTCACCGCCGGCGACATCGTTCCGCCTGCCGGTGTGACGGTGCACAACCCGGACATGCACATCGCCACCCTGAACGACAAGGGCAAGCTGGAGGTCGAGCTCGTCGTCGAGCGCGGTCGTGGCTACGTCCCCGCCGTGCAGAACAAGGCATCGGGTGCCGAGATCGGCCGTATCCCGGTCGATTCCATCTACTCGCCCGTGCTGAAGGTGACCTACAAGGTTGAGGCCACGCGTGTCGAGCAGCGCACCGACTTCGACAAGCTGATTCTCGACGTCGAGACCAAGAACTCGATCAGCCCGCGTGACGCCCTGGCGTCGGCCGGCAAGACCCTGGTCGAATTGTTCGGTCTGGCACGGGAACTCAACGTCGAGGCCGAGGGCATCGAGATCGGGCCGTCGCCGGCCGAGGCAGATCACATCGCCTCGTTCGCGCTGCCCATCGACGATCTGGATCTGACCGTCCGCTCGTACAACTGCCTCAAGCGCGAGGGTGTGCACACGGTGGGCGAGCTCGTCGCCCGCACGGAGTCCGATCTGCTGGACATCCGTAACTTCGGCCAGAAGTCCATCGACGAGGTGAAGATCAAGCTGCACCAGCTGGGTCTCTCGCTCAAGGACAGCCCGGCGACGTTCGACCCGTCCGAGGTTGCCGGCTACGACGCCGCGACCGGCACCTGGACTGCGGACGCCGGCAGCTACGACCTGGACGACACCCAGGACTACGCCGAAACCGAACAGCTCTAAACAATTCCGTCCCGGTCCTACCTGATACGGGGACCGGCCCCAATTAGGAGATAGTCGCAATGCCCAAACCCACAAAGGGTCCTCGCCTCGGCGGGTCGTCCTCGCACCAGAAGGCGCTCCTGGCCAACCTGGCCACGGCGCTGTTCGAGCATGGCCGCATCAAGACGACTGAGCCGAAGGCCCGGGCTTTGCGTCCGTACGCCGAGAAGCTGATCACCCACGCCAAGAAGGGTGAACTGCACAACCGGCGTGAGGTGATGAAGAAGATCCGCGACAAGGACGTCGTGCACGTCCTGTTCGCCGAGATCGGTCCTTTCTTCGCCGATCGCGAGGGCGGCTATACCCGCATCATCAAGGTCGAGAACCGCAAGGGTGACAACGCCCCCATGGCCGTGATCGAGCTGGTGCGGGAGAAGACCGTGACCTCCGAGGCGGACCGCGCTCGTCGCGCCGCCGCCGCGCAGGCCAAGGCCGCTGAGGCTCCCAAGGCTGAAGAGGCTCCCAAGGCTGACGAGGCTGAGGAGACCCCCGAGGTCGAAGCGACCGAGGCTCCTGAGGCCGAGGCGACCGAAGAGGTCGAGGCCAAGGATGAGGCTGACGAAGCCAAGTCCTGACCAGGCAGTGAACGACATGCCCGCCATCGATTCCGGTGGCGGGCATGTCGCATCTATCCGCCTGCGGCTCGACATTGCCTATGAAGGCACTGATTTCGCCGGCTGGGCAGTGCAGGCCGGTCAGCGCACCGTTGCCGGGGTGATCGACGAGGCGCTCTCGACGGTGTTCCGGACGCCGGTGGTGACCCGCACCGCGGGGCGGACCGACACCGGGGTGCACGCCACGGGTCAGGTCGCCCACGTCGACGTCCCAGCCGACGCACTTCCACACGCGTACCCACGGACCACCCGCTCTGGCGATGCCGAATTCACCCCGCTGGTACGGCGTTTGGCGCGGCTGCTGCCGACCGACGTCCGGATCCGCGACATCGTGCGGGCGCCGGCTGGCTTCGATGCCAGGTTCTCGGCACTGCGCCGGCACTACACCTACCGGCTCAGTCTCGCGCCCTACGGGGTCGAGCCGGCCGAAGCGCGGTTCGTCACACCGTGGACCAAACCGCTCGACCTCGACGCGATGGCTGCGGCGTCGCGGGAACTGTTGGGGCTCAACGATTTCGCGGCGTTCTGCCGTCACCGTCCCGGTGCCACGACCATCCGTGAGCTGCAGCGGCTGGAGTGGATACGGGACGGTTTCTACGTCACGGCGTATGTCACCGCGGATGCCTTCTGCTGGAACATGGTTCGCTCGTTGGTCGGCGCGATGCTGGCCGTGGGGGAGGGCAGACGGTCACCTGAGTGGACCGCCGGCCTGTTGAACGAGACCAACCGGTCCAGTGATTTCGCCGCTGCCCCTGCCCGCGGGCTCACCCTGGTGCAGGTCGACTACCCGGCTGATGACGAGCTCGAAGCCCGCAACTTGATCACCAGAGACGTGCGGACGGCTGACTGATCCAGACACTGTGACGAATGTGTATGTTGTTGTGCTGGATTCGCGGATCTGGCGCAAGAGACGCCACATTCGTCACAGGGTCGCGGATCCATCTAGTGTGCGTTGCGCGGTCAGCAGCTTTCGCCGCACTCGTTCGACGAAGCTGCCCGGGCCTGAGACCATCGATTCGGTAACCCAAACCACGGTCCAGCCATACGATTCGAGTTCGGCCGTGTGCGAGTGCACCCACGTTCGGTAGCCAACAGAATCCTTCTCCTCGTCGCACTCGACGGCCACTTTCAATCGAGGCCAGCCCATCGCCGCTCGAGTCCACACCTGGCCCCACTGGTCATGGAACGGGATCTGAGTTCGCAGTCCTGGTATGCCCATGTTCCACAGCTGCAGTCGGGTTCGGGTCTCTAGCGGTGATTCGGCACCCCCATCGGCCTGTGCGAGCGACACCCGAAGACGGTCAATACCCCGAATCCCCCGATTCGCCTCGGCCAATTTCCACACCTCATCGGGGTCGATTCCAGACTTGTTCAACAACGCATCCAAGATGGGAACTGCTTCGTCCCGGGGCAACAAGCGGCCCAGGTCAAGAATTGTCCGCGCAACTGTGGTGACGCGCATCCCATCGACCTGGCAAACATCATCTGGTGCAAGACAATACGAGCGCACGCGGAGGCGGTCCGGGGAGTGGCAGTTTGTTCGAACTATCTCGGCCGGGGCTTGGACGTCCAACCACTCGATGCCGTGCACCGCCGCTGCGGATACCCCGCACAACACGGCCTCGGGCCCCGCGAACAACCACGCTGCCTGGGCACGCAAGATCGGCGTGAGGGCGATATCGTTCGGCAGATAGACATTGCGGTAGATGGCGCGGTAATTCGTCCGCAGTTCATGGGCCGTGACCAGCCCCGCATGTGTGGCCACACTTCCCAGGAAGGGACTGGCCGGCATGCCGGGAAATGCGCCAAGCGATCGTGCGTTCACGGCCCCAGCATCAACGCGGCGACCGACAATCCGCGCATCTCACCCGGAAGTTATCCACAGGTGCTCTAGGGCTCGGCCAACGATAGTTCGTCCGAGACCCTGTGGCGAACCTGTAGGTTCCGGTGCCGATTTCGCCGTTCTGCCGCAACAGGCTGCAAGTTCGGCGCAGGGCGCAACATCGTCCATAGTGAAGTTGGCCGAGGGCGATTGCCCACAGCCCTCAGAGCCGGGCGGAGACGAACCTGGCCGCCTGGGCCACCATCCCAGACCGGATATAGCCGGGCGCCAGGTGATCCTGCCACCCGGCCCGCCAGTTGTACGGGCTGCTCGGATTGCAGATCGGATCATCGGAGTGGCACAAGTCGATGGTGCGGTTCTGATATGCGGGGTTCAGCAGCGTGATCGGTGCGGCCCAGTTGGCCCCGTTGCCGAACAGTGCGACAGCCGCGACGTGCCGGTCGGTGCCCTTGGGTAGCGGGCTGTTGAAGGTGAACGCCGAGATGGGCATCGCCAGAATCAGATCGGTTGCGACAGCGCCGAGCGAATAGCCGCCGAGTATGAGCCGGGTTCGGGGGCAGTTGCGCGTCATCCACTGCACGTGGCGGCTCATGTCATTGGCGGCCACGTCGGCCTGGGTGTCGGCCGGGTACTTCACCGAATAGAGGGCGACGTTCGGGCCGCGCAGGGCCCGCAGTGCGTTGACGAACGCAGCACCGACCTGCCCGGGACCTGGGGGCTCCATGCGGCCGCGGGCGAACACCACCTCCGCCGGCGGGCACGTGGCGGCCTTCGCGGCGCCGATCATGCTGGGCGCCACCGCCATTGGTACCACAACGGCACTGAGGGCAGTGATCAGTGCGGCCGACATCCGACGGCCAATCACGCATTAGATGGTATTGACGAGCCCGTAGAGAATGGGTGCCGGTCCGGCAACGATCCGGCGTCGAACTACTTCTGGATCAGACCCGCGTGGCGACGAAATCTGCGGCCTGGTTGACCATCCCGCCGTCGATGTAGGCGCCCGCCAGGTGATCGGGCCAGTTGTTCTTCCAGGTATCGGGGTCGGCCGGATTGCAGATCGGATCGGCGCCGTGGCACAACTCGATGGTCCGGTCGGCATAGACCGGGCTGAAGCGGGTGATGGGACCGACCCATGCGGCGCCGTTGCCGAACAGGGCGACCGCGGCGATGTGGCCGTCGGCGCCTGCGGCGAGTGGGGTCTTGAAACCGAAGCCGGTGAACGGAACGGCCAGCACCACATCGGCGACCGCCGCACCCAGCGAGTACCCGCCGACCACCAACCGGGTGTCCGGGCAGTTGTTCATCATGTACTGGATGTGCTGGCTCATGTCGTTGGCGCCGATGTCGACTTCGTTGTCAGCCGGGTACCGGACGGCGTAGACGCCGATGTTCTTGTCGGTCTTGGCGCGCAGCGCGTTGACGAACGCGTTTCCGAGGGTGCCGACGCCTGCGGGTTCGGTTCGACCCCGGGCGAACACCACCTCGACTGATGGGCACGGGGCGGCGTTGGCGACCGCCACAGTTCCGGGCAGGAGGGCAGACGTGACCGGTAGGACGGCAGCAGCCGCCGCGAAGATGGCAGCCACACCGATCCAACGCCGAAGCAGTCCGGTTACGTGGCTTTGGATGGGAAGTTCGACCACCTAAGCGATCGTAGCGGACGCGGGCTACAACAGACCGGCAACGAAGTTCGCGGCATCGTTGGCCGGCCCTTCGTACGCCCGGTGTGCCGGGACACTGTCGCCGTCGCCGCAGACCGGATCGCCGGGGTTGCACAGGTCGATGGCACGGCCTCCGTACACCGGGCTGGAGGTCAGCGGCAGGCCGAGCTTGGCCGACGGGTTGCCGAAGACGGCGACCGCGGCGACGTGCTCGGGGACGTTCGGCGGCAGCGGCGCGGTGAATCCGATGGCCGGGAACGGGACGGCGGCAATCACGTCGATCACCGCGGCGCCCTGGGAGTAACCGCCCAGCACCAGTCGGGTATCGGGGCAGTTGTCCACCATCCACTGGATGTGGCCGGAGGCGTCGTTGGCGCCACCCGCAGCCGCGAGGAAGTCGTAGCTGGCGGGATAGTTCACGGCATAGGCGCTGACGGAACGACCGCCGACCTTGTTGCGCAGCGAATTGACGAACGCATTGCCGATCCGGCCGAGGCCAGGCGTGTCGTTGGTGCCACGCGCGAAGACCACCTCGATGTCGGAGCAGGCGGCCGAGGCCACCGGCAGTACCGACGAGGACGTCGGTAACACGACGGGTGCGGTGACGGCGAAGGCAGCGGTCAGCGCCGCCGCCGCGAACACGGTGCAGCGACGAACAAGATCAATGGCCACACCGAATCCTAACGTCTTTTGCTGTCAGACGATTCCCGCGACGAAGTTGGCGGCCTGATCCGCCATGCCGGAGGTCACATAATCGCTGTGCGCGAACGGGTTCCGGCCGCGCGAGCAGATCGGGTCCCCGTCCTTGCAGAGGTCGATCGCCTTGCCTCCGAACACCGACGAGGTGATCGGAAGGCCGAACTTGGCCGACGGGTTGCCGAACACGGCCACGGCGGCGATCTGGGGCACGAGATCGCCTGCGAGCGGGGGCGCCGATCCGATTTCGCCGACCCTGTTGCCCAGCGGCGGGATGCCGGCCAGCATGTCCACCACCGCGGCGCCCTGCGAGTAGCCGCCGAGCACAACCCGGGTGGACGGGCAGGTGGATGCGAGTGTGGCGATGCGGTTGGCGGCGTCGGTGGCGCCGTCGGCTGCGGCCAGGAAGTCGTAGCTGGCCGGGTAGTTCACCGCATAGGTGCTGACGGTGCGGCCGCCGAGCCGTGAGCTCAGCCCGTCGGCGAAGGCCTGTCCGGGGCGGCCGAGGCCCGGTGCGTCATTGGTGCCGCGGGCGAAGATGACCTCGATGTCGGAGCACGGTTCGGCCGCGGCGGGCGCGGCCAGCGCCAGCGGGAAAGCCGCACTGACCAGGGTTGAGACGATCGCGGCCACCCGGGCCGACTTCCGGAGGAGACTCACGGGGGACATAGTCACACAAAATGGTTAGCCGCGGCTAATCGTTTGCCCGTTCGGATGTCTCCTGCAGGGCCATATCGGGCCAGGTCGCGAGCTCGACTTGGCTGACGGCCTCCGGATCGGGCTGCTCGCTACGGTCGCCCTGGCGGGCGACGGCCAAACCGGCCAGCACCACTGCGCCGCCGACGGCCTGGCTCACCGACATGGCCTCGCCGAGCATGATCCACGCGATCAGGACCGCGAACAGCACTTCTGACAGGCCGACCAGAGAGGCGAAGCGCGGTTTGAGTCTGGCGATGCCGACGATGCCCAAGGTGTAGGCCAGCGCGGTGGGAATGAGGCCCAGTGCGATCACCGGCACCAGCCACGCGGTGGTGTGCCCGGCGATGCTGACGGAGTTGGTGGTGAACGTCAGCGGCATGACGCCGGTGACGCCGAGGAGCGTCACGGCCGCGGTTCCGACGATCAAGCCGCCGGCGGCCAGGCTGATGGGGCTGAGCCCGTCGCCATCGGTGCTGGCCTTGTTGGACATCATGAAGTAGCAGGCGGCGCACACGGCGGCGGCCAGTCCCCAGCTGACGCCGGTCAGGTTGATGTGGGCGCCGCTGAACACGTCGAGCACCAGGACGATGCCGGCGACGGCAACGGCCACGCCGCCGAATGTCATGGCGCTGGGGCGGTTCCGGGTGGTGGCCCACACCCAGCCGACGACGAGGATCGGCGCGGTGTACTCCAGGAGCAGAGCCACGCCGACGGAAAGGTGCGCGACCGCGTTGTAGTAGCAGAGTTGCGCGCCTGCGATCGGGAACACCCCGTAGGCGACGACGGTCCGGGCGTGGGCGCGCACCTCACGGATCCAGCCGGGGCGGACGACGGAGGCGAAGGCGGCCATCATGAGCGCGCCACCGGCGAGCCGGGCCGTGACGGCCGCGGTGGGACTCCAGCCGGCTTCCATCAGGGCTTTGGCGAAGGGGCCCGACGAGCCGAACGCGAGCGCGGAGCTGACGGCGAACAGCAGGCCGATCCGGAAGTGGTTGTCGGCGGTCGTGCGGTCGAGCTGGGCTTCGGCAGTCATCGGGTACACCTCCCTGGGGCGTGTCATGAGTAAAGTCGACTATGGTAATGACGGTAGGGCAGACGCTACGGCGACAGGGGGTCATGAGTCAAATGCTTTTTACCTATGACACGGAGCTCACGCTCCGCGCCGCCATGGTGTTGGTGAACACCGATCGGGTAGAGGGCGAACAACTGGCCGATCAGGTGGACCTGAACGCTTATCTGGATGATTTCGGCTGGACGGGACGACGCGACCGGGACGACGCCGAACTGGAGGCCGTGCGCAGGCTCCGCGGACGTCTCGGGGAGATCTGGGCGGTGGCCGAGGACGAGGAGGAAACGGTCCGCCAGGTCAACGCCCTGCTGAGCGACACCAAGGCGGCGCCGTGGCTGACGCGGCACAAAGAGATGCCGGAATGGCACCTGCATCTGGCCTCGGTCGATGATCCGCTGGCGCAGCGAATGGGCGCCGAGATGGCGATGGCGCTGGCTGACTTGATCCGCGGTGGCGAACTGCGCCGTCTCAAGATCTGTGCGGCACCGGATTGTCAGGCGGTGCTGACCGACCTGTCCCGGAACCGCTCCCGGATCTTCTGCGATACCGGCAATTGCGGTAACCGCCAGCACGTCGCGGCCTACCGGCAGCGTCGGCGCGCCGACTGACCCCTGCGGAGAATCGGCGTCATCGCGTCCCCTCGTGCCGGGTTAGGGTTGCCCACGGGGGAGATATGGCACGGCGACCGGCCACTCGGTTACAGCTCAGCGGGCATCGATTTCTGTTGCGGCGTATGGCACACGCACTGGTTCGCGGTGACGCCCGCATGCTCGACGATCCATTGCGCGCCCAAGTGACGGCCTATGGGGCGGGCTGTGTGCTGGCGGCCGTTGTGATCGCGGTGTGCGGGGTGCTCATGCTCGTGCGGCCCGGCTCGACGGCCGGCGATGCGCGCATCCTGATGGCGCGCGACACCGGCGCCTTGTATGTACGCATCGACGACGCCGTGCACCCGGTGGCCAACCTCGCCTCGGCCCGGCTCATCGTCGGGAGCCCGGCCAACCCGGTGACGGTCAATGATGCTGCGATCGCGAAGTTTCGGCGCGGGCCGCTGGTCGGTATACCGGGTGCCCCCGCCCACATCGGGAAGGCGCTGAGCCTCGACGAGTCCGGCTGGGCCGCTTGCGATGTTGCCGAGCCCGCCGAGACGGTGCTGCTGGCGGGTGGGGCTGACCGCGAGTTGTCGCCCCTGCGCGGCGGTCAGGCGCTGTTGGTGTCCGCGCGCGCATTGGGAGCACCGACGTATCTGCTCGCCGACGGGTGGCGGGCCCGGGTCGATCTCCGTGACATCGCCGTCGTGCGGGCGCTACATCTGGAAGGCATTACAGCCCAACAGGTTTCCCAGGCGCTGCTCGACTCGGTGCCCGAGGCTCCTGCTCTGCAGGCGCCCTTGATCGCGGGCGTGGGGACACCCGGACCGCCGGGCCTGGAAAGGTTGGCCGTGGGCACCGTGATACGAGTGGCGCGCGCCGGCCCTGCCGAGTTCTATGTCGTGCTTGCCGACGGGCTACAACGCATCGGTCAGGTGGCGGCCGACGTCATCCGTTTCAGCGTGCCGCAGGCACACGACGCGCCTCCCGTTGTTCCCGCTGACGTGGTGGCCGACGTACCGGTCGCGGGCAGCCTGGCCGTGGCCCGGTTCCCGGAACGGGTGCTGCCGCGTGGACGTGCGGTGGTGTGCGCGCGCTGGGACCCGAAACAGCCTGGGCCCGACACGAATACCACTGTCGCCCTCGCCGATTCCGTGCCGGGCGGCAGTGTGCAACTGGCTCAGGCCGACGGCGAAGGACCGAACATCGATCGCGTACAGGTCCCGGTCAGCCGGAGCGTGTTGCTGCAGGCCTGCGGTGTCGTCCGCGGAGCGGCCGTCGGTGGGCCGCTGTATATGTTGAACGATCTCGGTGTGCTGTTCGGAGTCCGGGACGGCGCGACTGCCGAACATCTCGGTCTGGGGACCAGCGCCGTGCCCGCGCCGTGGCCCATGCTGGCCATGCTGCCGCGTGGCCCCGAACTCAATGGCGATGCGGCCTCAGTCGCGCGCGACGTGGTCCCCGGCGTCCGCGCCGCGCCGGCGTAACCGGTTGGCCGCCAGCGTCACAGCGGTCACGATGGTCAGCGCGACGCACACGGCTGCGCCGCCGAAAGCGATGCGCCGGGGCAGCGGATCGGCCGAGTTGGCGACACTCGGGCCCGCCGATACCTGGGCGGTCGAGGGGGACCTGGGCGACGGAGTGCTGCCGCTGACGGCGGCCAGGGCGTCGACCACGCCGTGGCCGACGTCCGGATTCCAGCCGTCGGCCGGGGTATGGGCGGTGTTCTCGATGCGGCGCATCACCTCGCGCGCGCTCAGCTGCGGGAATCGGGAACGCACCAGCGCGGCGACTCCGGCCACCACCGGCGCGGCGTAGCTGGTACCCGAGATCGGAGCGTCCCGTCCGATCGTGTCGATCAACTGTCCGCCGTCGGGATGTAGGGATACGAGGTGCTCGCCGGGAGCGGCCACATCCACCCAGGGGCCGGCCAGGCTGAAATCCGACGCGGCGCCGTCAGACCCGACCGATCCGACACACAACACGAGGTCGTCGTACCAGCCTGGGCTCGACACCGAGCGCACCCCGTTCCAGTCGGGTTCGCCTGGCGGTCCGACGGGACGGTCTTGCTGAGTACAGCCCGCGCCCACATTGCCGGCCGCGACGACCACCACGACGTTGCGCACGTCGACGGCGTAGCTCAGTGCCGCGCCCAGGGTGCGGTCATCGGGGGCGGCGTCGGCAGGCACGCAGGCCACCGACGAGATGTTGATCACGGTCGCGCCGAGGTCGGCCGCGGTGCGCACCGCCATGGCGAGGGTGTCGACGTTTCCGACACCGCTCACACCGCCGGCCGCGGCGAACTTGTTGCTCGACTGCCGGATGGCCAGGACAGCCGCATCGGGAGCAACCCCGCTGAAACCGCCACTCGGTGCGGCAGCGGCAATTCCGGCGACGATGGTGCCGTGGCCATCGCAATCGGCGGTGCCGTCACCGTGGGACACATAGTCGCCGCCGCCGATGAGGCGCGGCAGCAAGCGGTGCCGGGCGACCCCGGTGTCGATCACCGCGATCTTCTGACCATCACCGCGGGTGAGCGGCCACACCGTATCCAGATTCAGTGCGTTGTGCGCCGTACCCGTTGCACCGGTTGGGGATTGGTAGCAGGGCTGACGCTGTTCCGTGGGTTCGACGGGCGCAGGCGGAGCGGGACGAGGCAGTAAGCCGGCATCTACCGCGGGCGGCACGACGGCGGCCGCGGGAGCGCTCGCGGGCAGCGCCAGGCCGATGATCAGTGTCGCGGCCACCAGGCTCGACCTGTTCACCGCAGTGCCAGGTCCCCGACGAGGTCGAAGGCGCCGGCCAGCCAGCATGCCAGCGGCACCACCGCGGCCAGCGTGCCGTACTCGACGACGTCGGCGATCCTCGCCGCCACGGGACTCTGCACACTGACCGGCCAGATCACCACGACGCCGGCGGCCACGGGGAGGATGCCGGTCCAACTGCCATACGTGGGACACCAGGCGACCACGAGAACGAAAGTCGCAGAGAGTGAAAGAAATCCGCAGACCCCTGACACGGTGCGGCAGTGCCCGGATGCGTAGGTGCGTGAGCGCTGCAGGAGTGCCACTCCCACAGCAGCGGCGAATGCGACCTCGATGACCGTGACCCGTTGCAGACCGGAGAGGGCGAGCACCACGGTTCCCAGTGCGGCCGCGGCAGTGCATCCGGCGACCAGACTCACCAGGTTCTGATGCCCCCGGCGCGCACGTGCGTCGTCGTCGAATGTGTCATCGCTCAGTGTGTCTTCCGCGGCGTCGGGATATCCGGGCACCGGTGGTGTCAGGCCGGCCAGCGCGATGGACAGCCGCGGGCTCAGTGGCAGCACGCCCACCCCGAGTGCGCTCACCACCGCGCCCAAAGCCGGTGTGGGCAAGGGCCACAGCGCTGCGAGACCCGTCGCCACGGCCAGCACCCCGGTGAGCGTCACGACCGCGAGCAGAATCTGCCTGCCGCACGCCGATGCCCGGATCAGCGCAATGCCCAACGAACCCGCTGCCGTCGTGGCCAGGAACACGTTCGCGGGCGCCGGACCGGCCGGAACCACGAGGAATCCGAGGATCCCCACGACAGCCACGGCAACGACGTTGAGCGTGGCCGTCGCGGTCGAACTCAGTCCAAGGCGCGGTGCGGACACCGCGATGGCGGTGACGCTGACGGCCACCGCTGCCGCAGCGGCGATGCGATCGAATCCGACGCTGCCGAGCCCGGCCCACGCCAGGGCTCCCAGCCCGAGCGCGCAGGCCCATAAGCAGGCGGCGACCCGCAGTCCGGTGGGCAGGCCGTCGTCGGCCGAGTCGACGGTCAGCGCACTCATCGGCGCCCGATCGGGCACCGGACGGTCAGCTGGTCCGGTCAGGATCAGAAGGTCGCCGTCGTGAATATCGTTCTGCATCAAGGTCGCTGACTCATCGAGGCTGCGACCGCAGAGGAAGGCCAGCTGCCACCGGCGCGGTGTGCCGTCCCCGGCGCCGAGCGCATCGACGATCCACGGCAGCAGTTCGCCCACGGTCATGGCAGCGGGCAGTGACACGTCGACGGCGGCGTCGGCTGTGGCCTCCAGCGGTGTTCCGCAGTGAATCGATACATGGCGCAAGGAATCCGGCATCGCATCACCCCCGGTAGACGCCGATACACGTCACGCTAACCGACCCGGCATGCACCCTTGTGCACCAAAATTCCGGCGCGAACTCGGGAACCAGATGGCCTCGGCGGGCGTCCAAATGTCGATGGAAACCATCAGCACACCGCAGTCCCCGGGCGGGCTTCCTGCGGCGGAACCACCGAGCGGGGAGTTGGTGATCGACGCGCCGCCCGCGCTGCCTCGCCACACCCCGGGTGGTGTGCTGACCAGATTGTTGCCGCTGATGCTCGTGGTCGCGATGGCCGGAATGATCGCGGTGTACGTCACTTCGGGCGCGGCTGCCGGTCGCGGCCCGGCGTCTGCGATGTTCCCCATCATGATGGTGATGTCGGCGATCGGCGCGGCCGCCTACAGTTTCAGGAGCGACGGTCGGGCGCGGCAACTCCACCGTGACCGCTGCGAGTATCTGCGTTACCTCGACGGCATCGACGCCGTGGCCGCTGAAACCGGCCGTTCGCAGTGGTTGGGCCTGCATGGCGAGCATCCCGCGCCCGCATGCCTGTGGACGCTCGCCGGGGGCGACCAGATGTGGAAACGTCGCCCTGGTGACGCCGAGTTCTGCGTGGTGCGGATCGGGGTGGGGGAGCGGTCGCTGACCACGCGTCTGGTCGCCGGTGGCACGGACCGGGGAAGCGATACCGATCCCGTGACGGCATCGGCTCTGGCCCAGCTGATCCGGCGCCGGTCAACGGTCACCGATGCGCCATGGACGGTGGACCTGGCCAGTTTCGGCCGTATCGGTGTGTTCGGGCCGCACCAGAGGGCCCGAGCTCTGCTGCGGGCGATGATCTGTCAGCTGGCCACTGCGCACAGCCCGCGACACCTCCGCATCGCGGCCATTGTCGACGCGGCGACAGTGTGTCACTGGGAGTGGCTGAAATGGCTTGCTCACCATCGGTATTCCGCTGCTGGAACGGACATCGCGATGTTACGGTCGCGCACGCTCGATGCCCTGCCGCCCGCGGCGCCGGGAGTGCACACCGTCGTCATCGTGGACTCGGCTTCGGCCGGGACGCCCGCGTCCGGTGCCGGTGTCACCCAGCTGGTGATCGCGGGCCCCGGCGGCACCGAGACGACCGGCGCTGATCTGAATCTGGATGTCGGCCTGGATGAAATGCCATGCGGTGGTGCCGTGATTCGGCCCGACCAGATGACACACGGGCAGGCCGTCACGTGTGCCCGGAGACTGGCGCGCTACCGCAGCACGCCGGCTTCCGCTGACTCCGGGTGGCCGGCACTGATCGGTATCGGCGACCCTGCCGTGTTCGATCCGCTCAACGGTTGGACACCAACGGATCCGCGACGGTTCCTTCGAGTTCCGGTAGGCCGGTGTGCCGACGGCACGCCGCTACACCTCGACCTCAAGGAAGCCGCACACGACGGCATGGGGCCCCACGGGTTGTGCGTGGGGGCCACCGGATCGGGGAAATCCGAGTTTCTGCGTACGTTGGTGCTCGGCCTGATCGCCACGCACCCGCCCGAGGCGCTCAACCTCATCCTTGTCGATTTCAAGGGCGGTGCAACGTTTCTCGGACTGCACAAGGCACGTCACATCAGCGCGCTGATCACCAACCTGGCACAGGAGGCGCCGTTGGTGGCGCGCATGGCCGACGCGCTGGCCGGGGAGATGACGCGCCGCCAGGAGTTGCTCCGTGCGGCCGGGAACCTGGCCAACATCGCCGAGTACCGAAGCCGGGCCGATCTCCCGGCGCTGCCGGCCCTGCTGATCGTGGTGGACGAGTTCTCTGAACTGCTGCAGCAGCACCCGGATTTCGCCGAACTGTTCGTGGCGATCGGCCGGCTCGGGAGATCGCTGGGCATGCACCTGCTGCTGGCCAGTCAGCGCCTCGACGAAGGCAGGCTGCGCGGACTGGAAAGCCACCTGTCATACCGCATATGCCTCAAGACGTTCTCGCCCAGCGAATCCCGGTCGGTGCTCGGTGTCGCCGATGCCTACGACCTGCCCAACAGCCCGGGCGCGGCCTACCTCAAGTCGCCGTCCGGCGAGATCACCAGATTCCAGACCGCGTTCGTCTCAGAAGCATGTTCAGGGCCCGAGCCGCCGCCACACGTAGCGCCGGCGGTAGCGCGGCCGGGGAGATTCACCGGCTCCTGGACACAGAACCAGCGCCGCCCTGCGGCACCGGCCACCACCACCGTCCTGCAACAGGTGGTCGACCGGCTCGCCACTTACGGCACCCCGGCCCATCAGGTCTGGCTGCCGCCGCTGCCGCCCGCCGTCCCGCTCAGCGACGTGTTGTTGTCCGATTCCGAGCCGTTGTCTGTGGCGGTCGGGCTCATCGACTGTCCCTTCGACCAGCGTCGGGATCGGCTGATGCTGTCGCTGGGCACCGCCCGGGGCAACATGGCGATCGTCGGCGGGCCGCAATCCGGAAAGTCCACGGCCGCCAAGACTGTGGCAGTTGCACTGGCGGCGACGCATCATCCGCGCGATGTGGCGATCTACTGTCTGGACTTCGGTGGTGGAGCGTTGAGTGCGCTACACGCGTTGCCGCACGTGGGTGCGGTGGCCGGCCGGGCCGACGCCGACCTGGTCCGGCGTACCGTAGCCGAGTTCCATGCCCTGGTCAGCATCCGCGAAGCCCGTTTCACCGCCCTCGGCATCGGCTCCATGGCCGAGTACCGGGCACGACGCCGTACCGGCGAGATCGATGATCCGTACGGAGATGTGTTCCTGATCGTCGACGGCTGGTCGACGTTCCGCGGGCAATTCGAATCCCTCGAACAGCCGATCACTGCGCTTGCACTACAGGGGCTTTCGCTCGGTGTCCACGTGGTCGTGACGGCCTCGCGGTGGGCGGAGTTCCGTCCGGCGCTCAAGGATCAGTTGGGAACTCGCATCGAGTTGCGGCTCGGCGATCCGGCCGAATCCGAGGTGGACCGCAAACGTGCCAGGCAACTGCCCCAGAGCGCGCCGGGGCGCGGGCTCACCTGTGATGGCCGCGAACTGCTGATCGCGCTGCCACGGTTGGACGGCACACCGGGAGACACCGGGATCGGCGACGCGCTGGCACGGATAGGGGACACCCTGCGCCTGCAGTACGGTGCCGCTGCGGCGCCGGCGATCCGGCTGTTGCCTGCCCGCGTGTATGCCCGCGAGCTCAGCCCGGTGCCGCGGAACCGGCCCGCCACCGAAGTGCCACTGGGCGTCGGTGAGCGTGAGCTGGCACCGGTGTCGGTCGACTTCGCAGCCCAGACCAATTTGTTGATCCTCGGCGACGCCGGCTGTGGCAAGTCCACGGCGCTGCGCACCCTGTGCTGCGAGCTGGTGGCCGGCAACGACCCGGCGAGCGTGCAGCTGGTGATCGTGGACTTCCGGCGGGCCCTGCTGGGAACGGTCGAATCGGAGCATCTGGCCGGTTATGCACCCTCGGCGGGTGCGCTGGATGTCATCTTGCCGAGAGTGCTTGAGACACTGAGGGATAGGATGCCGACGCCTGAGGTCAGCCAACGGCAGCTCCGGGACCGCTCGTGGTGGAGCGGGCCGGAACTGTATGTCGTGGTCGACGATTACGACCTGGTGGCCGGTGGCGCGGCGAACCCGCTGTCGGCGGTGTTGCCTTACCTGCCGCATGCCCGTGACCTCGGGCTGCACCTGATGCTGGCTCGCCGTTCGGGCGGAGCGGCGCGGGCGATGTTCGATCCGGTCTTGGGCACCGTCAGAGACCTCGGCTGTATGGGCCTGATGATGAGCGCGGGCCCCGACGACGGTGTGCTGCTGGGATCGGTACGGCCGGTTCGGCTTCCGCCTGGACGCGGCACCCTGATCACCCGTGCGGCGGCGGATCAACTGGTTCAGGTCGCGCTGCCCGCCGGGCCGGACGGGTGATGACCTCGACCATCGTCGAGGTGGGTCCGGTGACCGTGCGTGGCCCCGGTCCGGACTCAGACCTCGCCGCCATTGCGGTGGCCGGGATAGATGACGAGATCACCCTCGTCGACGACGAGCCGGTTGCGGTGGCGGACCTGTGGGTCCAGGTGCTCGACGCCGCGGCCGCCGGGGCTTGTCGACTCACCTTGGTGTGCCCCACCTGGTGGACCGCCGTTCAGCGTGACCGGGTGCGGGCCGCGGCGGCCAGCAGCGGTGCTGAAGTTGTTGTGATGCAGCGGGTTCAGGCGGTCAGCGCGACGCTGACGAGTGAGCTCTGGGTAGTGGTCGAGATCGCCGACGAGGTCGTTGTGGTATCGGCCGCCGCTGCCGCAGGCGTGACACTGGCCCGCCACGCCGAGGGTGATCCGGATCCGGAGGCAGTGGTACGCGCCGTGATCGCGATCGCCGGCGCATCGGCCGAGGTTGCCGTCGATGCCCCGGCACAGGTTGCCGGCGCGGCGGCCCTGGGCAGCGCGGTGATGGCCGGACTGCGCCGCCGCGGCGTGAATGTCCGCCTGGCCGACGCCCAGACGTGGCGCGAGGCGCTCGTGGGCCCGGGCACCCCGGCCGTCGCCGGTCCCGCCGGCAGGCGAGGGCGGGCGGGCCGGCTGGTGATCGGTGCGGCAACGACTTTGGCCGCGGTGCTGGGTGCGGTCGCTTTCACCGCCACCGGCGGGCCCGGCGACGACGGCGCGATGACGGTCCTCGTCGAGGGCCGGGTAGGTATGCAGATTCCTGCCGGATGGTCCGTTCAGCGCGTCACCGACGGGCCGGGATCCGCTCGGGTCGAGGTGGTTTCACCAAGCGATCCGCAGGTGAGGATCCACGTGACCCAGTCCGGCGTAGGCGAAGGCGCCGTGGCCGACACCCTGCGACGAGCGCTTGAGGAGCAGTCCGCGGGGGTGTTCGTCGACTTCGATCCGGCCGCGGTCATCGCGGCGCGCCCGGTGGTCAGTTACCGGGAGGTCCGCCCCGGCCGGGAGATTCGGTGGGCGGTGTTCGTCGACAGGGCGGTCCGGATCGCGATCGGGTGCCAGAGCGCACCCGGGCACGCGGCGGCGGTGCGGTCGGCGTGCGAGGCGGCCACCCGGTCGGCACACGCGACCTCCTGAGATCGGATGGAACCGAAACGGCCCGCGCTGCGTCGAATTGTTATATCCCGCAAGACAAGACCGGAGGGTCAGAGGACATGTCACCAGGATCGACGGGGCCGTTGGGCACCGACTTCGAGGTAATGACGAGCGTGGCCAACCGGATCGACGTCCTCAACGACGACGTCCGGGCCATGCTGCAGATGTTCATCGGGAAGATGAGCAGCGTGCCCCCGTCGGTTTGGGGTGGCGTGGCGGCCGCGCGCTTTCGCGATGTGGTCGACCGCTGGAACGGTGAATCGCTGACGCTGTACTCCACGCTGAGCCGTATCGCCGAGACCATCCGGACCAACGAGCGCACGTTGCGCGCTGCGGCGGAGGTCCACGCACAGCGTCTCGGCACCGTCGGCGACGGCATCTGAGCGGCTGCGAACATGGATCACGTGCTGTCCTACGACTTCGGCGAGATCGAGTACTCCGTCCGCCAGGAGATCCACACCACCTCGAGCCGATTCAACGCGGCTCTGGATGAATTGCGTTCGCAGATCGCGCCTCTGCAACAGGTCTGGACCCGTGAGGCGGCGCAGGCCTATGCCGTCGAACAGGCCCGGTGGAACCGCGCGGCGGCGGCACTCAACGACATCCTGGTCTCACTCGGCAATGCGGTGCGCGACGGTGCCGACGAGGTGGCCGCCACCGATCGCAGCGCCGCCAATGCGTGGGGAATTTGAGGCAGTAGGCCTCGAGGAGCCGGTGCGGTCCCGTTCGGTGGAGAGGACCGAGCGGGACCGCACACTTCCGATCTAGCGGCTCGAGTTGGTTTCGCCTGCCCTGCGCGGACGGCGGTGTCCACCGCGCTGTTGTCCGCCGCCACCGGCACCGGACCGCGCCACCGGGGCACCGCCGTTGCGGGAGGACCCATTCGGGCGACTGCGGCGCTGCTGCTGACCCGACTTGCCCGGCTGCGCGGACTGACGGCGCGGCGCCTGCGCGTGCTGCGTGACCGGCTCGGAACGGATGGGGTCACCGAAAACCCGGTCCCCGGGGGCGATCTCGCGAAGCACCGGATGATCGATGCCGTTCACCCGGGTGATCGTCGGCTTGACCCCGGCCTTCTTGGTCAGGGTGCGGACGTCGGAAACCTGCGCATCATGCATCAGGGTCACCACGGTGCCCTCGTTCCCGGCGCGGGCGGTCCGCCCGGACCGGTGCAGGTAGGCCTTGTGCTCGACCGGCGGGTCGGCATGCACGACGAGGCTGACATCGTCGACGTGGATGCCACGGGCGGCGATGTCGGTGGCCACCAGGACTGCGGCCGATCCGTCGGAGAACGCGGTCAGGTTGCGGGTGCGGGCATTCTGGGACAGGTTGCCGTGCAGTTCAACGGCCGAGACACCGCGTGAATTCAATTGACGGGTCAGGTTTTTCGCGCCGTGCTTGGTGCGGGCGAACACGATGGTGCGGCCCGGTGCGGCGGCCAGATCGGCAACGACGTTGATCCGTGCGGCGTTGTCCACGTGCAGCACGTGGTGCACCATCGCGCTGACCGGTGACTGTGCCGAATCGACGCTGTGCACCACGGGGTCGTGCAGGTAGCGCTTGACCAGCACATCGACCCCGGCGTCGAGAGTGGCCGAGAACAGCAGGCGCTGGCAGTTTTTCGGCGTGCGGTCCAGCAGCCGCTTCACGCCGGGCAGGAAGCCGAGGTCGGCCATGTGGTCGGCCTCGTCGAGCACGGTGACCTCGACCGCGGACAGGTCCGCGTGGCCGGACCGCATGTGGTCTTCGAGCCGGCCCGGGCAGGCGATCACGATGTCGACGCCGCCGCGGAGCGCGGAGATCTGCGGGTTGGCGCCCACACCACCGAAGATGTTGACCGACCGCAGGCCTGTGGCCTTGGCCAGCGGGGCCAGCGAGGCCTCGATCTGGGTGACCAGTTCGCGGGTGGGCGCCAGGATCAGCGCACGCGGCCGGTTGGCTGCGCGACGGGTGCCGCTGGTCGCCAACCGTGCCACCAGGGGCAACAGGAATGCGTAGGTCTTGCCTGACCCCGTGCGGCCGCGGCCCAGCACGTCGCGCCCCTTCAGTGAATCAGGCAGGGTCGCGGCCTGGATCGGGAACGGGGACTGGACCCCGCTCGCGGCGAGGGTGGCGACGATCTCGGCGGGCAGGCCGAGTTCGGCGAAAGTGGGCACAGCGGTGCCAGGGGTCTCTTGGACAGACAAAATGAAAGCTCCGAAAATAGAGGGCGGTCGTCCTGCCCGGCGCGAGTGACATCTCGCGGCGCTCGGTGTGACGATCGAGAAGGCGGCAAAGGCAGAACAGGCATGCCGCTGTTGTCCAACTATACGGGTCCCGGGGTGGATTCCCCGCTTCCTGGTGGTGGACCTGCTGGTGGTATCCATCACAGGCCGGGCTGGTCAACTATCCTGGCGGTTACGCGTGAATGCCATGTCAATGGCCCGACGCCGGGAGAGATGATCGCCGTGGCCGCATCGAGGAACGCGGGAGGCCGGGTGTCTACCCGAGCGCTGCCCGCGAAGGTGCGCGCTGTCCACGACCTGTTCATCGAAGGCCAGGTGGACGCCGATTATCTGGATTCCACCCCGGTCCGCCGCGTCATCGCCGAGAGCTGGCAGCGCAGCCTGGCCACCGGGGTGGACCCCGACCTGGGCGCTCGCGCCGCCGCTGCGGCGGCCGCGTTGACCGAATTGCGCAACACCCATCCGCTCGCACCCACCCTGCCGTTGATCCGCCGCCTGCTGGTCGACGATGCCGTCGACGCCGGGGTGGTGGTCGCGATCACCGCGGCCGACGGCACGCTGCTGTGGGTCGAGGGCGACGCCGGCGTTCGCCGCAAGGCGGAGGCGATGAACTTCGTGCCCGGATCGGACTGGAGCGAGCGATCGGCCGGGACGAACGCACCCGGCACCGCGCTGGCGCTCGACCGTGAGCTGCAGATCCAGGGGACCGAGCACTTCTCTCGCATCATGCACTCGTGGAGTTGTTCGGCGGTTCCGGTGCATGACCCGGCCACCGGGGTGCTGCTGGGTGCCATCGATCTGACCGGTGGCTCGGCCGTCGCGACGCCGCAGACATTGGCGCTGGTCAGAGCCACCGCGGTCGCTGTCGAGAACCAGCTGGCCCTGCTGCGCCTCACCGGACCCGCCACGCCGGCGGCGCCTGAGGGGGCCCGGTTGACGGTGCTGGGCGCCGACCGCCCGCGCTGGCAGACGACCGATGGCGCGGGCCGGTCCCAGTCGAGCGGGCTGACCGGCCGCCACGCCGACATCCTGGTGCTGCTGCTCCGGCACCCCGAGGGGCTGAGCGCCGATCACCTGGCCATGCTGCTCGACGACAAGGACCTCGACGTTGTCACCGTGCGAGCCGAGGTGTCGCGGCTGCGCCGGGTCATCGGCAGCACCTACATCGAGTCCAGGCCCTATCGGCTGTTGGCACCGGTGGCCAGCGATATGGGCGATGTCTTCGACGCGCTGCAGGCGGGGAACCTCTCGGCTGCCCTCGACGCCTACTCGGGGGCGTTGTTGCCGCAATCGGTCTCGCCGGCCATCGCGCGGCTGCGCACCGAGCTGAGCGCCAGCCTGCGCGAAGCGGTGCTGGCGGCGGGGGACCTGCGCCTGCTGCGGCGGTGGTTGTCGCTGCCCGACGGCCGTGACGATCGCCAGGGTTGGCGGGTGCTGCACGACCATGCCGAGGCCGATCCCGTCGCCCGCGCACAGGCCCGCGGTCACCTGGCCGGGATCGATTCCGAACTGGGCTGACAGCCGGCCGCTGAGCTGGATCGTCGGCTCGCCGACGGGCTGGATTGTCGGCTCGCCGACGCATTGCAACGGTGGGTCCAACGTGTGCAACTGTGCTGCAACCTGCTGCTGAGTACCTTTAGTGACGACCGACACACCTGGTGTCCGAAAGCAGGAGATTGCCATGACTGTTTATGCACGTCCGGGTACCGAAGGCGCCCTGATGTCGTTCGATGCCCGCTATGACAACTACATCGGTGGAGAGTGGGTCGCCCCGGCCGAGGGCCGCTACTTCGAGAACCCGACACCGGTCACCGGCCAGGTGTTCTGCGAGGTGGCCCGCTCCAGCGAGGCCGACGTCGAGAAGGCGCTGGACGCCGCCCACGCCGCCGCACCGGCCTGGGGCAAGACCTCGCCGGCCGAGCGCGCCGTCATCCTCAACAAGATCGCCGACCGCATCGAGGAGAACCTCGAATCCGTGGCGCTGGCCGAGTCGTGGGACAACGGCAAGCCGATCCGCGAGACGCTGAACGCCGACATCCCGCTCGCGGTCGACCACTTCCGGTACTTCGCCGGTGTGCTACGCGCCCAGGAAGGCTCGCTGTCGCAGATCGACGAGGACACCGTCGCCTACCACTTCCATGAGCCGCTCGGCGTGGTCGGTCAGATCATCCCCTGGAACTTCCCGATCCTGATGGCGGTGTGGAAGCTGGCGCCGGCACTGGCCGCCGGCAACGCGGTGGTGCTCAAACCTGCTGAGCAGACCCCGGTTTCGGTGCTCTATTTGATGTCGTTGATCGGTGACCTGCTGCCCGCCGGTGTGATCAACGTGGTCAACGGGTTCGGTGTCGAGTGCGGCAAGCCTTTGGCCTCGAGCAACCGGATCGCCAAGATCGCGTTCACCGGTGAGACCACTACGGGCCGGCTGATCATGCAGTACGCCAGCCAGAACCTGATCCCCGTGACGCTCGAGCTGGGTGGCAAGAGCCCGAACATCTTCTTCTCCGATGTGCTGGCCGCCGCCGACGATTTCCAGGACAAGGCCCTGGAAGGGTTCACCATGTTCGCCCTCAACCAGGGTGAGGTGTGCACCTGCCCGTCGCGGTCGCTGATCCAGGCCGACATCTACGACGAGTTCCTGGAGTTGGCCGCCATCCGCACCAAGGCCGTGCGCCAGGGTGACCCGCTGGACACCGAGACGATGATCGGTGCGCAGGCCTCCAACGACCAGCTGGAGAAGATCCTGTCCTACATCGAGATCGGCAAATCCGAAGGCGCCCAACTGATCACCGGTGGTGAGCGGGCCGACCTCGGTGGCGACCTGGCCGGCGGCTTCTACGTGGCGCCGACGATCTTCACCGGGCACAACAAGATGCGGCTGTTCCAGGAGGAGATCTTCGGGCCGGTCGTGGCGGTCACGTCGTTCACCGATTACGACGACGCCATCTCGATCGCCAACGACACCCTCTACGGCCTTGGCGCCGGAGTGTGGAGCCGCAACGGCAACACCGCCTACCGCGCCGGACGTGACATCAAGGCCGGCCGGGTGTGGACCAACTGCTACCACGCATACCCCGCGCATGCGGCGTTCGGTGGCTACAAGCAGTCCGGTATCGGACGGGAAAACCACAAGATGATGCTCGATCACTACCAGCAGACCAAGAACCTGCTGGTGAGTTACGCCAACAAGGCGCAGGGCTTCTTCTAAATCCACCCTCGAACGTGAGCTTGTGTGCGAAAAATCCCGCAGAACTCGCACACAAGCTCACTTTCGTCCGCCCGAAAGGACTTTCGATGACGTCTCTACCCCTGGATACCGCGCACAAGGTGATCGATGCCGCCATCGCCAAAGCGGTGGAGATCGGCCAGCCGATGAACATCGCCGTCGTTGACGACGGCGGCCATCTGGTCGCGTTCGCGCGGATGGACGGCGCCATCAAGGCAAGCATCGACATCTCGATCCGCAAGGCGCGTACCTCGGTGATGATGAACCTGCCCACCAGCGCCCTGACCGCCGCGGTGCAGCCGGGCGCGGAACTCTATGGCCTGGAGCAGACTTCGGGCGGACTCGTGGTGTTCGGTGGCGGGCTGCTTCTGGAGGTCGACGGGGCCGTGGTCGGTGCGATCGGTGTCAGCGCGGGCAGCGTCGAGCAGGACGTGTCGGTGGCGGAGGCCGGTGTCGCGGCAATTTGACCGGGGCCGGCGTCGCGGCAATTTGACCGGGGCCGGTGGCGCGGTGCTATGAGTCTGTGAAAATGCAGTCGCCGCAGTAGCCGCCACCGGGAATCCGGTAGTACAGACAGCAATTCCGACGCATGAACCGGCCACCCACGAACTCGGCCGCACCGGACAGCGGATGCGCCGCGAGCAGTGCCGCGATCAACGCGCGGCCACGTGGTTCATCCTGCGGCCTGGACATCGACAGCACCGTCACCGCACCGTTGGCCGCCGACGCGATGTTTCCCCAAAGCACTTGCGGGGAAAGGGCCGTCGCAGATCGCATGGTCTCGTTGAGCGGACACAGCACGCCCTCGACGATCGAATCGATGATGGCCGCGGCCGCCTGCTCTGAGCCGGTCACCGCCACCCAGTCGAGGTGCGTCACACCCAGGATCGGCCGGTGTGATGAATCCCGTTGCCAACGAATCGAATCCGGGCCCAATAGCGGGACGGTGTGCAGGCACACCGCGGCGCCCACCACCGGGGACAACAGCCGAGCCGTGATCGACAGGTGCGCCGAGGATGCCGCAGCCTTGATCGGTACGTCCGCTGTGCCCACACCCATCGACGCTGCGATCGCCGTCCGGGTCAGGTCCGCGTAGTCGCGTACCGTCGCGGCGTCGCTCAGCAGTGAGGTGATCGGCATCCACGTATCGCCGTCGGCGGCCGGCAGGACGAAGAACTCGCCAAGCGGTGCCAGAGAGCCGAATCCGGGAACGTCCATCGTCGGCACAGGGTAGCCGCTGCCGACGGCGACGACCCTGATCGAGCCACTGACCTGCGGCGCAACCCTCATGCAACGTGATGCAGCGCACAATCAAACAGACACACTGGCCGAGTCACACCAGTTGGGAGCAATGCATGACAGAACCGATCCTCGATCCCTCGGTGGACTATCCGCTGAGCAGCAATCGCAAGGACCTGCTCTTCACACCCAACGGCAGGCCGATCGACGCCATCACGATGGAGGCGGTGATGGCCGGTGACGTGGAGGCCTCGGATCTGCGCATCACCCCGCAGACTCTGCGGCTACAGGCGCAGATCGCGGAGAAGGTGGGGCGCAAGCAGCTCGGCGGCAACCTACGACGGGCCGCGGAGATGACCGCGATCAGTGACGAGCGGGTGCTGCAGATCTACAACGCGTTGCGGCCCAACGCCTCGACCAAGGCTGAGCTCGACTCGATCGCCGACGAACTCGACACGCAGTACGGCGCGACGTTGCTGGCCGGGCTGGTGCGTGAGGCAGCCGACGTGTACGAGCGCCGCGACATTCTGGCCACCAGCGATTAGGAGACACCTGTGACGACAGCCAGAAACCTCGGCGCCCACAGCGGACGGCAGTCCGAGCGGACGAAGGTACTGGAGGACCGCCCGGTCAATCTCGACGGCTTCGTGCAGGAGTGGCCCGAGGTCGGAATGGTGGCGCTGGACAGCGAATTCGACCCGGCACCCAGCGTGCGGGTCGTCGACGGGACGATCGTCGAGATGGACGGCCGGGAGCGCGCCGATTTCGACTTCATCGACCAGTTCATCGCCGATCACGCGATCGACGTCGCCACCACCGAGCAGTCCATGGCGATCCCCGCGGCGGAGATCGCCGGCATGCTGGTCGATCCCCGCGTCACCCGCGACGAGGTGATCGCGGTGACGGGCGGGCTGACGCCGGCCAAGCTGCTGGAAGTCATGAAGACGATGAACATCGTCGAGATCATGATGGGCATGCAGAAGATGAGGGCCCGCCGCACCCCGGCGAACCAGGCTCATTGCACCAGCGCACGCGACAACCCGCTTCAGGTCGCATGTGAGGCCGCCGAGGCGTCGCTGCGCGGATTCTCGGAAGTGGAAACGACTTTGGGCGTGGTGCGGTACGCCCCGCTGGTCGCGATGGCGCTGCAGATCGGCAGCCAGGTCGGTACCGGCGGGCGGCTTACCCAGTGCGCGCTGGAGGAGGCCACCGAGCTCGAGTTGGGTATGCGTGGCATCACCGCGTACGCCGAGACGATTTCGGTCTACGGCACCGAGTCGGTGTTCGTCGACGGCGATGACACCCCGTGGTCCAAGGCGTTCCTGGCGGCGGCCTACGCCTCGCGTGGCATCAAGATGCGGTTCACCTCCGGCACCGGTTCCGAGGTGCAGATGGGCAACGCCGAGGGCCGGTCCATGCTGTACCTGGAGATTCGCTGCATCCTGGTGGCCAAAGGCGCAGGCGTGCAAGGACTGCAGAACGGCTCGATCTCGTGTATCGGCGTGCCCGGAGCGGTGCCGGCCGGCATCCGTGCGGTGGCCGCCGAGAACCTCGTCGCCTCGGCGGTGGATCTCGAGTGCGCGTCGGGCAACGACCAGTCGTTCTCCCACTCGCCGATGCGGCGCACGGCCCGGCTGCTGCCGCAGCTGATGCCGGGCACCGACTTCATCACGTCGGGCTATTCGGCAACGCCGAACTACGACAACATGTTCGCCGGATCCAACGTGGACGCGGAGGATTTCGACGACTTCAACACGATTCAGCGTGACCTGCAGGTCGACGGTGGTCTGCGCCATGTCAACGAGGCCGAGATCCTCGCAGTGCGCCACCGCGCGGGCAAGGCATTGCAGGCCGTCTTCCGTTACCTGGACCTGCCGTCGATCTCGGACGCCGAGATCGAGGCCGCCGTCTATGCCCACGGTAGCCGCGAACTCATCCCGCGCGACGTGCTGGAGGATCTCAAGGGCGCCCAGCAGGTGATGGACCGCAATGTGACCGGTCTGGACCTGGTGAAGGCACTCGAGTCGACGGGGTTCACCGATGTCGCCGAGAATCTGCTGACCGTTCTGCGGCAGCGGGTTTCGGGTGATCTGCTGCAGACGTCGGCGATCATGACCCGCGATCTGCAGCCGCTGTCGGCGGTCAACGACCGCAACGACTACGCGGGTCCGGGCACCGGGTACCGGCCATCGGGTGCCCGGTGGGAGGAGATGAAACGGTTGCGTCACGTCACGAGTGCCGAGAACCCGGAACTGGAGGTCCAGTGACATGGCCCAGCGCACATTGACTTTCACCGGCGACTCGGCCGCAGAACCGGGCACGCGGTCCGATGAGGTGGTGCTGGCGATCTCGCCGGCATTCGCCGACTTCTTCAGCCAGACCATCGTCGGACTGTCGCATGCCGACGTGATCCGCGAGATCCTGGCCGGGATCGAGGAGCAGGAGGTTGCGGCGCGCTGCATCCGGATTCGGCACAGCAGTGACCTGGCGGTGGTGGCGCACACCGGCGCCAAACTTTCCGGATCGGGGATCGGCATCGGGATCCTGTCGCGAGGCACCGCGATGATCCACCAGCGCGATCTGCCCCGACTGTCCAGCCTGGAGCTGTTCCCGCAGAGCCCGCTGATGACGTTGGAGACCTACCGCAGCATCGGTTCCAATGCCGCGCAATACGCGAAAGGCGAGTCGCCCGAGCCGGTTCCGACGCTCAATGATCAGATGGCCCGGCCGCGCTGGCAGGCCAAGGCCGCGCTGCTGCATCTGAAGGAGACCGAGCAGATCCGCAAGAACGCCCGTCCCATCGAGGTGGTACCGGACTTCGGACAGATCGCCACTGTTCCCGGGGCACTGGGAACCTGATGGCACAGACCGTTGTCGGTGTCGACATCGGTAATTCGACGACCGAGGCCAGCGCCGCGACGATCGAACCGGACGGAACGGTGCGGTTCCTCGGTGCGGCGCTGACCTCGACCACCGGAATCAAGGGCACCACGGACAACGCCGACGGCGTCGCCGAGGCGGTGGCCCGGGCGTTCGATGCCGCCGGACTGCGGCTCGCGCAGTTGGATGTCGTGCTTCTCAACGAGGCCACGCCGGTCATCAGTGGCCTGGCGATGGAAACGATCACCGAAACCATCATCACCGAGTCGACCATGATCGGCCATGATCCGCGCACCCCGGGAGGCCGTGGTCTCGGCGTCGGGGTGACCGTGGCATTCGAGGAGCTGCCCCGGACCCCGTCCGGTGCAGACGTCATCGTGGTGGTCCCGAAGGGCGTGGATTTCGAGTTGGCCGCGCATGCCATCAATGCCGCCTGTGAGCGCGGGCTGAAGGTGACGGGCGCCATCCTGGGCAACGACGATGCCGTGCTGGTGGTGAATCGGCTGGCCGCCGTCATCCCGATCATCGACGAGGTGTCGCGAATCGACGCGGTCCCGGTGGGCATGCTCGCGGCCGTCGAGGTCGCCGGCCCCGGCCAGTCGATCCGTACCCTGTCCAATGCCTACGGTCTGGCGACGATCTTCGATCTCGACGCCGCCGCGACCAAGGTGGTTTCGCCTGTGGCCCGGGCGCTGACCGGCAACCGGTCCGCGGTCGTCGTGCGTACCCCGGCAGGGGACGTCGCCGACCGCACCATTCCTGTCGGTTCCCTTGCGCTGACGGGTGACCGGAAACGGGTCGCGGTCGACGTGTCCCGCGGTGCCGTCGAGATCATGGCCGCCGTCGAGAGGGTCAGCCCGTTGGCCGACGTCTCCGGTGAGGCCGGCACCAATACCGGCGGGATGATCGCCAACGTACGACAGAGCATGGCCGACCTGTCCGGGCACGCGCTGGCCGATGTCCGGATCCAGGATCTGCTCGCCGTCGACACCTTTGTGCCCCAGGAGGTTCGGGGCGGCGTCGCCGGGGAGGTGGCGCTGGAGAACGCGGTCGCCCTGGCGGCGATGGTGCGCACCAGGGAGAGCGGCATGCGGGCGGTCGCCGACGCGGTGCGGAGCAGGCTGCGCGCTGCAGGGGCGGACCACGTCGACGTGGTCGTCGGAGGAGTCGAGGCCGAGATGGCTGTGCTCGGGGCCCTCACCACGCCGGGTACCGACAAGCCTCTGGTGGTACTCGATCTCGGCGGCGGATCCACCGATGCGGCCACGATCGAGGCCGACGGATCCATCGAGGCGGTGCACCTGGCCGGTGCCGGTGATCTGGTCACCAGGCTGATCGACGCGGAGCTGGGGCTGGGCAATGTGGAGCTGGCCGAGGAGATCAAACGGTTTCCGCTGGGCAAGGCCGAGAGTTTCTTTCACGTACGGCTCGAGAACGGAACCGTGCAGTTCTTCGAGAAGCCGTTGCCGACAACGGCGTTCGCCAGAGTCGTCACGCTCGGGGAGTGCGCCATGAACCCCATCCCCACCCGGCATTCGATGGACCGGATCCGGATCGTACGTCGGGCCGCGAAAGAGCGGGTCTTCGTCGTCAACGCCCTGCGGGCGCTGAGGGCGATCGCACCCGGCGGTGATCTGCGTCAGATCGGTTTCGTGGTGCTGCTCGGCGGCTGCGCCCTGGATTTCGAGATTCCCGAGCTGATCGCCGACGCCCTGGCTCCGTACGGAATCGTCTGCGGCACAGGGAACGTACGCGGCACCGACGGGCCCCGTAACGCGGTGGCCACCGGTCTGGTGGCGTCTCATGCGGCCGCCCCGCCGGCGGGAGCTTCCGTTGGGGCGTGACGGTGGACAACCCGAACCGCCGGTGATCGTGGTGCTCAGTGCCGGTGGGCCGCTCGAGCGCGAGGTGGTCGCGGGCATCGAAGAGGAAGGCGTACCGTACGCGGTGCACGCCGCACCCAGCGGTGATACCGAAAGCGCGCTCTGTGCAACCGATCTGGCGATCGAGGCCGCGCAGCGTTCAACGCTGCAGGTCGGTGTTGGGCTGGGGGTGTCCGGGGATGTCTGCGTGCACCACGCCCGGCTCACCGGACCCTTGGCGGATCTGACGTCGGGAAGCGCCACCGGGGGCGAAACGGCACGGGCGTTGGGCCATAACGCCGCGCGCATCGTCGTCGGACTGCCGCTGAAACGAGTCGAATCACGGAGTCCGCGTACTCCAATACCGCGTTTGGGGTAGACAGGGCGGCCATCTCCGGAGATACTTCTCTGCAAAGGTTGGGAAACAGACCTTTAGGTGTGCTAGCTGAAATAGCCACCGCATGTCGGGTCAACCCGTGGCCGGCCAGATGTGCCACTGCCGAATGTAAATGCATTGCCGATAAAGGAGTTTGACATGGCGGGTGTGGAAGAGCACCTGGAGAGCGCTGACTATCTGCAGAAGCGTCAGCTCAAATCCGGAAGTGCCGGGTGGTTACTCCTGGCCGGTTTGGGTGTCAGCTATGTGGTGTCCGGCGACTACTCCGGGTGGAATTTCGGCCTGGCCCAAGGTGGCTTCGGCGGCCTGGCGATCGCGGCGGTGATCATCGCCGGCATGTACCTGGCCCTGGTGCTGGGCATGGCCGAGCTGTCCTCGGCGCTGCCGGCGGCCGGTGGCGGGTATACCTTCGCCCGCCGCGCGCTCGGCCCGTGGGGTGGGTTCGCCACCGGCACAGCGATTCTCATCGAATACTCGATCGCTCCCGCGGCCATCGCCACATTCATCGGGGCCTACGTGGAATCGCTGGGATTGTTCGGGATCACCAACGGCTGGTGGGTCTATCTCGCCGCCTATGCACTGTTCATCGGCATCCACCTGTCCGGCGTCGGTGAGGCGCTCAAGGTCATGTTCGTGATCACCGCCATCGCACTGCTGGGCCTGCTGGTGTTCGCGATCGCCGCCGTCGGGCATTTCGACCTGTCCAACCTGACCAACATCGCGGTCGACGGAGGCGCGGCCGGTGCGTCGGCTCTGCTGCCGCACGGCTACCTGGGGATCTGGGCCGCGATCCCGTTCGCCATCTGGTTCTTCCTCGCGATCGAGGGCGTGCCGTTGGCCGCTGAGGAAACCGCCAACCCGGAACGCAACGTCCCCCGCGGCATCATCGCCGGGATGGGCGTCCTGCTGGTCACCTGCGCGACCGTTCTGATCCTGACCACCGGCGCCGGGGGCGCCGAGGAGATGTCGGCGTCGGGTAATCCGCTGGTCGAGGCGCTCGGGCAGGGCACCGCGGCCAAGCTGGTCAACTACATCGGGCTGGCCGGCCTGATCGCGAGCTTCTTCTCGATCATCTACGCGTACTCGCGCCAATTGTTCGCCCTGTCGAGGGCCGGATATCTGCCCAAGGCACTGTCGGTGACCAACGCCCGCAAGGCGCCGACGCTGGCGCTGATCATCCCCGGCATCATCGGCTTCCTGCTGTCGCTCACCGGCAAGGGCGATCTGCTCTTGAACATGGCGGTCTTCGGTGCCGCGGTGAGCTACGTGCTGATGATGACGAGCCACATCGTGCTGCGCATCCGCGAGCCCGAGATGCCGCGGCCGTACCGGACCCCTGGAGGCGCGATCACCACCGGAATCGCGCTCGTGATAGCGGTTTTCGCGGTCATCGCGACCTTCCTGGTCAACCCCGTGGCCGCCGGTCTGTGTCTGGCTGTGTTCGCCGTGTTCATGCTCTACTTCGCGGTCTACAGCCGTCACCGTCTGGTCGCCAACTCGCCCGATGAAGAGTTCGCGGTGCTCGCGGCAGCGGAGGATGCCCTGAAATGAAGTACCACCAGCAGGTTTCGGGGGTGACCTACAGCTTCGACGGTCTGGTCGAGGTGATGGCCAAGGCCACCCCGCTGCGCTCCGGCGATCAACTCGCCGGCTGCGCGGCCGAGCACGATGGTGAACGCGCCGCGGCCGCCTGGGTGCTCGCGGACCTGCCGTTGGACACCTTCCTCAACGAGGAACTGGTGCCCTACGACACCGACGAGGTCACCCGGCTGATCATGGACAGCCATGACCGCCAAGCCTTTTCGGAGATCTCGCACTTGACCGTCGGCGGGCTGCGGGACTGGCTGATGGACACCGCGGCCCATGACCACAGTGCTGAGCGGCTGGCCGCCGTCGCCCCGGGGCTGACCCCGGAAATGGTTGCGGCGGTCAGCAAGATCATGCGCAACCAAGATCTGATCGCGGTGTCGGCGGCCGCCGAGGTGACCGCGGCGTTCCGAACCACCGTGGGCGCCCGCGGCACCTTGGCCACCCGGCTGCAGCCCAACCACCCGACCGACGATCCGCGAGGCATCGCCGCGGCGGTGCTCGACGGGCTGCTGCTGGGCTGCGGTGACGCGGTGATCGGGATCAATCCGGCCACCGATTCGCCGCAGGCCACCGCGGACCTGCTCTATCTGCTCGATTCGATCCGCACGCGCTACGACATCCCCGCCCAGTCCTGCGTGTTGTCCCACGTCACCACCACGATCGGGCTGGTGGAGGCCGGGGCGCCGGTGGACCTGATGTTCCAGTCCGTGGCGGGCACCGAGGGCGCCAACTCCGCGTTCGGGGTGAACCTGCAATTGCTGCGGGAGGGCAACGAGGCGGCGCGCAGCCTGGGCCGCGGCACCGTCGGCAACAACGTCATGTACCTGGAGACCGGGCAGGGCTCGGTGCTCAGTTCCGGCACGCACCTGGGTGTCGGCGGCAAACCCGTGGATCAGCAGACCCTGGAGACCAGGGCCTACGCGGTGGCCCGCGATCTTGAGCCCCTGCTGGTCAACACCGTCGTCGGGTTCATCGGGCCCGAGTACCTCTACGACGGCAAGCAGATCATCCGGGCCGGTCTCGAAGATCACTTCTGCGGCAAGTTGCTCGGTCTGCCGATGGGCGTCGATGTCTGCTACACCAATCACGCCGAGGCCGACCAGAACGACATGGACACTTTGCTGACGTTGTTGGCCGCGGCGGGAGTGGCATTCGTCATCACCGTGCCGGGCGCCGACGACGTGATGCTCGGCTACCAGAGCCTGTCGTTCCACGACGTGCTGACCACGCGGCGCACGCTGGGCCTGCGGCCCGCCGCCGAGTTCGAGGTGTGGCTGCGCAGCGTCGGCATGGTGGACGACTCGGGCAAGCTGACCCCGTTCGACCTCGAGCGTTCGGTGCTGCGGTCGCTGACTTCCGCGGAGCCGTCATGAGCCCCAATGAGGTTGCAGTTCAAGAGTTCTGGGACGAGTTGCGCAAGACGACCCAGGCCAGGATCGGGCTGGGCCGGGCCGGCAACGCGCTGCCGACCCGCCGGGTGCTCGAGCTGGCGGCGGCGCATGCCGCAGCCCGCGATGCCGTGCACGTGCCGTTGGACACCGATCAACTGGTGACGGCTGTCCGCAACGTGGGTATCGGTGAACCGACCGTGGTGACCAGCCGGGCTACCTCACGCGACGAGTATCTGCGCCGGCCCGATCTGGGCCGCGAGCCCGCCGAGGACATGGCCGTGCCCGACACCCCGGCCGACATCGGTTTCGTACTCGCCGACGGGTTGTCGCCGACCGCACTGGACCGTCACGGCGCGACCCTGCTCGCGGCGTTGGTGGAACAACTGAAGGACCGCTACACCTTGGCCCCGCCGGTGATCGCGACGCAGGCCCGCGTCGCGCTCGGTGATCACATAGGAGCACGGGCGCACATGCGGACGGTGCTCGTCGTGATCGGGGAGCGGCCCGGCCTGAGCGTCGCGGACAGCCTCGGCATCTACCTCACCCACCTGCCGATGCCCGGGCGCACCGACGCCGACCGCAACTGCATCTCCAACATCCACCCGCCCGACGGCCTCGGCTATGCCGAAGCCGCCCGGGTGGCGGCCGGACTGGTCGACGGTGCGCTGGCGCTGGGCCGCTCCGGCGTCGACCTGAAGGACACGTCACGGACCTCGGCGCTCGGCACCCCGGGCCTCGCCGAACTGACCTGAACCCACCAGACAGGAACCTTGATGACCTCACGTGCACCGTTGTCCCTACTCGTCGCCGCGGTGACCGCGGTGCTGACCATCGCCGGGTGCGGCTCGAGCGCCGAGTCGACGCAGTCGTCGGGCAGCTCCGAGAAGCCCGCCGCCGACTGTCGCACGCTGGCGGAGAACCCCGGTTGGTACGGCGACAACCGGGACCGGATCGACGCGATGCTCGCCGAGCTGGGAACCTGCGGGGCCAACGGATCGGTGGGCGACGGCGCACCGCTGGCGCTGTTCGACTGGGACAACACCGTGGTCAAGAACGACATCGGTGATGCGACGTTCTTCTGGATGGTGCGCAACGGCAAGCTGCGGGCGCCCGCAGGCGGTGACTGGTCGTCCACGAGCCCGTACCTCACCCCGCAGGCCGCGGCGGCACTGTCCAAGGCGTGCGCCGCTGCCACTCCCGGCCAGCCGATGCCGACCAACACCGACCTCGGCTGCGCCGACGAACTGCTGTCGGTCTACACCGACGGGGAGACGCGCGCGGATGAGCCGGCATTCGCCGGGTTCAACGCCCGCCGGTTCGAGCCGTCGTACGCCTGGGCCGCACAGATGCTGGCCGGCTGGCACGAATCCGAGCTGACCGGTTTTGCCGAGGCCGCCCGCAAGGAGAACCTCGACGCACCCGAGGGCACCGAGCAGAAGGTCGGCAGCGGTGAGGAGACCGGCTGGGTGCGCTACTACCCGCAGATGCGGGATCTGGTGGAAACCTTGCGCGCCAACGGTTTCGACGTTCGTGTCATCTCCGCTTCGGCGGAGCCGGTGGTTCGGGTGTGGGCGGCCGACCTCGGATTCACCCCCGACAAGGTGATGGGCGTGCGGACCGAACGTGACGGTGACGTGCTCACCTCCAAACTGGTGCCGTGCGGGGGCGAGACGGCCATTCCATACATCGAGGGCAAGCGGTGCCGGGTGAACGACGAAGTCTTCGGCGTCAAGGGGCCCGCCGCGTTCGAGCAGCAGGCGGAGCCCAAACGCGCGGCCTTCGGCGCCGGGGACTCCGACACCGACGTCACGTTCCTCACCGATGCCACCGCTCTGCGCCTGGTGCTCAACCGCAACAAGACCGAGTTGATGTGCTCGGCCTACGACAACTCGGACGGGCGCTGGCTGGTGAATCCGATGTTCATCGAGCCGAAGAAGAAGCAGGGCGAGCCCTACGAATGCACGACCGAGGGCTACATCGAGCCGAGCGGCAAGGAAGCGCCGCTGCACCGGGCCGACGGCAGCGTCGTGCCCGATCAGGAGGACCGGGTTTCCTAGTGGTCGAGCGTTGGCTTGTGTGCGATATTTCTCGAAGAACTCGCACACAAGCCCACGCTCGTCAGAAGGGACCGCCCGCGGATCGCAAGGCCGCGCGAGTGCGGCCGATGATCGTGCCCTGGCGATACCTGAGCAGGTCGGCGCCCACGCGGACGATGCGCCAGCCGAGGTCCTCGTATTCGACGGTCTGGTCGATATCCCGCGTACGTTGCCTCGGATCGGTCCAGTGCTGAATGCCGTCATATTGGACGCCCACCTTCCACTCGGGCCATCCCATATCGATCCGACCCACCTGCCGGCCATGGTCGAACACCTCGATCTGGGTGTGCGACGGACGCATGCCCGCGTCGGTGAACAGCAGTCGCAGGCGCGTCTCCTGCGGTGACTCGGCGCCGTCGTCGGCGAGATCGAGTACCTGTCGAAGTTGCACGAGCCCCCGAACACCGCGGTGGCGATCGACGAGTGCCGTCACATCGGGGATCTTGAGGCGAGTTGCCTGGATGAGTGCATCGACACGGATGACGGCCCTAGTGAGTCCGCGTCGGCGGCCCAGATCGAACGCGGTTCGCGCGGGCGTGGTCGTGCGGATGCCCCGAACCAGGCAGGTCTCGTCACCGGCAAGCCTGTCGCTGTGGATGAGAATGCCGGTCGGCTGAGAGCGGCTCGGCTGGTTGATCTCGGCCGGGTGCTTGGCGTCGATCCACAACGTGCCGTACAGAGCTGCTGCGGACAGCCCCACCACCGTGGCTTGCCGTCCTGACCACAGCCACGCCGCGACGGCTTTGTCCACGGGCGTCAGCTCGGCGCCCCTCGGTACGTAGACATTGCGGAACACCGCCTCATAGCGTGTGCTCAGTTGGTAGCGGTTGAGCCTGCCGGTAGTCAGCGCCTCAGTGCCCAGGAATGGCATGCGAATAGGACGTCAACGGATGGGTTAGCGGTTCCCATTACGCCGAGTGTTGGCTTGTGTGCGAGATTTCTCGAAGAACTCGTACACAAGCCAACGCTCGGCCCAGAAGTCGCGTTTTGACCTGCATGGACGCCCACAGGTAAGCTGCCCCGTTGGTGTGTGCTGCCCTTTTGGGCATGCGGTTCCGGGTCAACGTCGGTCGCCGGGACGTCGTAGCGCTCACCAGACCGGCACCCGGGTCATCCTGGGACCAAACCCGAGAAGAAGAGGTAAGCGCTGTGCCTACGTACACGCCGAAGGCGGGTGACACCACACACCAGTGGTACGTCATCGACGCCCAGGACGTGGTGCTCGGCCGGCTCGCCGTCGAAGCAGCCAAGTTGCTCCGCGGCAAGCACAAGCCGACATTCACGCCGAATGTCGATGGTGGCGATTTCGTCATCGTCATCAACGCCGAGAAGATCGCCGTCAGCGGCGACAAGCTCACCAAGAAGTTCGCTTACAGCCACTCGGGTTACCCGGGCGGTCTGCGCAAGCGCACCATCGGTCAGCTGCTGGAGAAGCACCCGACCCGCGTCGTCGAGAACGCGATCCTCGGCATGCTGCCCCACACCAAGCTTGGTCGGCAGATCCAGAAGAAGCTCAAGGTCTACGCCGGCCCGGATCATCCGCATGCCGCGCAGCAGCCGATTCCGTACGAGATCAAGCAGGTGGCCCAGTGACCGAAACGATTGAGAACGGCAGTGAGAACACCGACGTCGTCGAAACCGTGACCGAGAGCGTCGAGGTGGAGCAGGAGCACCGCGAGCCGGTCATCATCGACCGCCCGATCCAGACCGTCGGCCGCCGCAAGGAGGCCGTGGTGCGGGTGCGCCTGGTTCCCGGCACCGGCAAGTTCGATCTGGACGGCCGCAGCCTGGAGAACTACTTCCCCAACAAGGTGCACCAGCAGCTGATCAAGGCCCCGCTGGTGACTGTCGACCGCCTCGAGCACTTCGACATCTACGCCCACCTCGATGGTGGCGGCCCCTCGGGTCAGGCCGGCGCGCTGCGCCTGGCGATCGCCCGTGCGCTGATTCTGGTGCAGCCGGAGGACCGGCCCGCACTGAAGAAGGCCGGGTTCCTGACGCGTGACCCGCGTGCCATCGAGCGCAAGAAGTACGGCCTCAAGAAGGCCCGCAAGGCGCCTCAGTACAGCAAGCGCTGATCTGTCGCCTTACGGCCGAACGAACCCGCCGGGTGTGTCACGTACACGCCCGGCGGGTTTGTTTTTGTCGGCCGACGAATTTCGGGGCGTTGACCTCGGCAGATGAGGCGCCGTCAAATTTTCTCGCGGATTGTGGTTTGAGGTCGTTCATCGAGTGGAAGCCCACGGGGTGGAGAGCTGGGGGTCGCTTTGTGTCAGCAGGGCCAGGCCCGCAGGAAGTTCCTGCCACCGGTAGACGTCGTGTCGACGTCGGGGGACCGGGTGCCGCTTTCCCATCGGAAGGAGTAATTGTGGGGAACCTCGTGAAGACCGCGACCGCGGGCGCGATGCTCGGTGGGTCGCTGCTGTTTACCGTCGGCTTGGGCATTGCCCAGGCGGCACCGGACACCGCCGGTGACGGCAAGGTGAATCTCACCCTCGGCAACGTCTCGGTTCTGCAGAATGTGGACGACGCCGCTGCCGCCCAGATCGCCGCAGGCGTGTGCGAGAACACCGACACCGCCTCACTGACCACCGCCGTCCAGGGCGTTGACGCGAACGGCACCGACCATGTCGTCTGCACCAACAACCTCGGGACCATCTCGTTCAGCCAGAACGGCACCGCCGAGCGGCCTGGTAACGCGCCTCAGGGGGCCGGCCCGCAGAGCCTGGCGCCGACGACGGCACCCACGACGGTGCCGGGAGGAACCCACTCGTCGCCTGACACCGACGGTAGCTAGGGATTGATCGCCGATCCCCGCCCGCGAATCGGCCCGCGGGCGGGGCGGTGATCACCAGCCCGAGTATCACGATGACGCATCAATTCAGCCCCGGGATGGTTGTTGACCTCGTCGGTTGTGTTTCGGGCAGCCAATTATGAGAAGTTTGACGGCATGGGTCGACTGTTCGGCACCGATGGGGTGCGCGGAGTCGCCAATCGCGATCTGACCGCTGAACTGGCGGTTGCACTCGGTTCGGCGGCGGCACGGCGTCTCGGCAACTCTGCGGGACGTGGCCGTCGGGTCGCCGTGGTGGGTCGTGATCCGCGGGCGAGCGGCGAAATGCTGGAAGCCGCCGTGATCGCCGGTATCACCAGCGAGGGTGTCGACGCCCTGCGGGTCGGCGTGTTGCCGACACCTGCGGTGGCCTATCTGACCAGTGCGTATGACGCCGATTTCGGGGTGATGATCTCCGCGTCGCACAATCCGATGCCCGACAACGGCATCAAGATCTTCGGCCCGGGCGGGCACAAGCTCGACGACGCCGCCGAGGACCGCATCGAGGATTTGGTCAGCTCCGGCCCGGGTCTGCGTCCGACGGGAGCAGGTATCGGTCGGGTGCTCGACGCAGAGGATGCCCTGGACCGCTACCTGCGCCACGCCTCCAAGGCCGTCACCACCCGGCTGGAAGGCCTCACCGTGGTTGTCGACTGCGCGCACGGTGCGGCGTCGTCGGCCGCCCCGCGCGCTTACCGGGCCGCCGGCGCCAACGTGATCGCGATCAACGCCGAGCCCAATGGCCTCAACATCAACGACGGCTGTGGATCCACCCATATGGATGTGCTGCAGGCCGCCGTCGTCGAGCACGGCGCCGATCTGGGGCTGGCCCACGACGGCGATGCCGACCGGTGCCTGGCGGTGGACGCAGCGGGACGGGTCGTCGACGGCGACGCCATCATGGTCGTGCTGGCGCTGGCCATGCAGCAGGCCGGGGAGTTGGCCTCCGACACGCTGGTGGCCACGGTGATGAGCAACCTTGGCCTGCACCTGGCCATGCGGGCGGCCGGTATCGAGGTCCGCACCACCGGTGTCGGGGATCGCTACGTGCTGGAGGAGCTGCGGGCCGGCGAGTTCTCGCTCGGTGGTGAGCAGTCCGGCCACATCGTGTTGCCGGGCCTGGGTACTACCGGCGACGGCATCGTCACCGGCCTGCGGCTGATGTCGCGGATGGCCCAGACCCGCGCCACCTTGGCTGACCTTGCCGAGCCGATGCGCACCCTGCCGCAGGTTCTGATCAACGTTCGGGTCGACGACAAGGCCGCGGTGGCCAAGGCGCCGTCCGTGCAGTCCGCGGTGGCCCAAGCCGAGGCCGAGCTCGGCGACACCGGCCGAATCCTGTTGCGGCCCTCGGGTACCGAGCAGGTGGTCCGGGTGATGGTCGAGGCCGCCGACGAGAACACGGCCCGACTGGTCGCGGTACGGGTGGCCGAGTCGGTCAGCGGCCAGTCGGCCTGACGGAACCGAGCGGTGCCCGGCTGCGTCTAAACCGGGCATGGGAGATGTAACTGCCGCCCGTGTCGACGCCGAGGCTCTGCTGCAGGTGGCACGACAGTACGGCGCCGCCGCCGGCATCATCGAGTCCGGTGCCCAGGTGCGGTTGCGGTTTGACGGCGCGACGGCCGGCCGGGCGCACACGGCGTGTGGCGACTCGCTGCGGACCGCGCTCGACGAGATCATCATGCCCCTACGCCAATGGGCCCGGGCCGCCGGCGAAGTGGCCGCGGTCCTGACGAGCACCACCGACCGGTACCTGGTCGCCGATGCCGGCGCGGCAGCTCGGGTGGGCTGAGGCATGGACCAAACCGGTGATGTAGCAAGACGTTTGGATCAGGGCCAGCCTGCGGTCGAGACTTTCGCCGAGTTCGTGTGGGCGTGCGCCCAACTGGGCTACCAGCATCCGGACCTCACTGCGCACATCGGTCAGGTGCAGGACTGGTACGCCGCGGAGGACGGCCTTGATCTGCGGGCGCTGGACGCCGACTGTGCGGCGCTGGCAGCGACGGCGGACTCGGCCGAGCAGGCGCTACGGCTGCAGAACGATCAGCTGAGCGCACTCGAGCAGGCGTGGCACGGGCACGGCGCACAGGCCGCAGGCGAACTTCTGGACCGCCACGGTGGCGCGGCCCGGCAGGCGGTCGCGGCCGTGCGCCGGGCGGCCGACACGCTGGCGCCGCTGCGTGACCAACTGTGGCGGGCCATCGACAGCAAGGTGGCCGCCACTGAGCGGATCGAGGCGCGGTGTGCAACGCAGCGCCCGGACTGGCTGGCGGCGGCCCGTACCGTGCGGACGGGGCTCGGAGATCGCGCCGCAGCCAGTGAACTGATCGACGCGCAGGTGAAACCGTTCGTCGACAACGACATCGGCGCCGACTGGGTACCGGCGATGCGCGCGGCGAGCGCCGCGGTGGCCGATGCGTACGCCGCGGCGCTGGCCGCCCTCGCCGACGGCCCGGCTCCGGTGTTCGAGATCCCTGGCGACCTGGGGCCGACGTGGATTCCGCGCATCGGCGCGGCGGTTCGCACGGACCCGCCGACGAGCAGCGCCGCGACGGTTCCCGCCGGATTCACACCGTCGGTCGGCGCAGGCCCAGCGCCGGGCGTTTCCGGCCCGGCACCAGCGGGCTCGTCCCTCATGTCGCCTATACCTCAGATAGCTTCTGCTGCACCAACTCTCGCGTCACCGGTCGATCCGGCCGGCCCGGCTGTGCCCTCTGTGCCGGCGGCCACCAATCCCGTCGCAGCGGATCCGGCGGCCGGATTTGGTTCACCGCTGAGCGGTGGATTGCCCGGGGCCGGGTTGTCGGGGATGGGGTCGGGGGTGTCTGGCCTCGGTCAGCAGCTTGCGGATCTTTTCGGCGGGTTGATCGGATCAGCTGGTGACGGCTCTGCGGGAACGAGGGCCGACACGGCGCTGCCAGGGCAACTCGACCCACCGGACGCCTCCGATGCGTTCGATGAGCTGGAGGACCCGGACGAACCGGAGGACTCCGACCCCGAGGACCCGGACGACCCTGACGACGATGCGGACGACCCGGACGACCCTGACGACGATGCGGCGGCCGAGGATGGTGAGGTGACCGACGCGGCCGTCGATGACCCGACGGCTGACGAGGATTCGGTCGACGCACCGTTGCTCGCAGAGGCTGCCGCCGACGACACCGCTGACACCGCCGTCGAACCGGAGCCCGCCGCCGCGCCGGCCGCCGCCCCCGTTCTGCCGGCCGATCCAGTGGAGGCACCGGGCGGCGGGACACCGTGTGAGATCGCCGCCGACGAGCTGCCGCAGGTGGGCGGGTAATCAGCGACGCAGTCACGTGGTAGGGATCGATCCCTGCCAGTGGGATTCCTCGCGTGAGTGAGCCATCTCGGTGTTAGACCGACCCAGTACATGAACTCCGACACCCGTGCCGACCGCCAAGATGTCGGCGGACCGACGATGCTCGGCACCACATCGGTGGCGTCGTACTACGGACCGGCGTTCATGATCGATGATCTGACGTACCACTACACAGAGGCCGATCATCACAGCGTGCTGATCAACTGTCACTATCCGATCGACGCGAATTCGTTTGTCCTGCAATACGGCGTCATCGTCAAGAAACCCGAAGGGGTGTCCGACGAGCTGGCCTTGCAGAGCGCCATGGCGCTGGGCGACTGGGTCAAGATCGGCTTCGAACAAGATGTGGCGATCTGGAAGACCAAGGCGCGCATCGACAACCCGCTGCTGTGCGAGGAAGACGGACCGGTGTACCAGCTGAGCCGGTGGTACGAGCAGTTCTACGTCGATGCCGCCAATGTGGCCGCCGACATGGTCGACCGGTTCGAGTACGAGGTCGACACCACGGGCGCGCAGCAGGCGTGGAATCAGGAGATCGAGGACAACATCGCAGCCCGCAGGGTGTGACGCCCAGTCGATCAGGCGAGGATCGAGGCGAGCCGAGAGATGCTGTCGCGGATCGCCGTTTCGCCGAGCGCGCCGTAACCGATGACCAGGGCAGGTGGCGCGGAATCCGGGTCGGCCCAGTTCCAGCGGGAGCCATCCAGGTGCAGTCCCTGCTCTCGGGCGGTCGCGACGACGGTGTCCTCGTGTGAGTTGCGCGGCAGCCGAAGGCAGACGTGCAGGCCGGCGTCGATACCGGTCGGCTGCGCGTGAGGCAGCGACGTGCTGATCGCCGCGAGCATCGCGTCGCGCCGCCTGCGGTACACCGGGCGCACCTGCCGCAGGTGGCGGGTAAGCGCGCCGGTAGCGATGAAGCGGGCCAGGGCGAGTTGCTCGAGTGCCGAGTTGCCCATGTCGTCGTACAGTTTTTCGGCGGCGACGGACTCGACCAGCCAGGAGGGCAGCGCGATCCACCCGAGTCGCAGGGCGGGAGTCAGCGTCTTGCTCACGCAGCCTGCGTAGGCCACGTGATCCGGGGCGAGTCCCTGCAGGGCACCGACGGGGCTTCTGTCGTAACGGAATTCGGCGTCGTAGTCATCTTCGATGATGAGTGTGTTGCGGTCGTGGGCCCAGTTGACGAGCGCTGTCCGTCGGTCCGCGGCGAGGACGACCCCGGTCGGATAGGCGTGGGCGGGGGTCACCAACACAGCGCCGACGTCGAGTTCGGCCAGTCTGGCGACGTCGACCCCGTTGTCGTCGACCGGCACCGGCACCACGCGGAGCCCAGCGCGTGCGATGGCGTCGCGATGAAATCCGAAACAGGGGTCCTCGACCGCGAGAGCGGGGCATCCGCGCGCCCGCAGCGCCCGGGCCAGCAGCACGATGCCCTGGGTGAGGCCCGACGTGACGATCATGCGATCGGGTGTGGTTGCGACACCGCGCACCCGGGCCAGGTAATCGGCGAGGGCCTCGCGCAGGGGGCGAGTTCCGAGCGGGCCGGGGTAGCCGAGATTGGAGTTGGGCACCTCGGTGAGAGCGTTGCGGTAGTGGCGCAGCCACTCCGTGCGCGGAAACAGTGCGGCGTCCGGCAGGCCGCCGCCCAGCGGAACGGATGGATTGTGAAGCCGACGTATAGGCGGAGATGCTTGTGGAACAACCGGTTTGACCCTGGTGCCGGAACCCTGGCGTCCGGTCAGGTAGCCGTCAGCCACCAGATGTTCGTAGGCGGTGACGACAACGCTGCGGGCCACGCCGAGCTGTGTCGCCAGCACCCGGGACGGCGGCAGAAGTGAGCCTGCTGCGAGCCGGCCCTGCTGTATCTCCACGCGAAGTTGTTGTTGCAACTGCATCGCGAGCCCGTCGCGGGATGTCCGGTCCAGGTCCAGCAGGAGGTCCGGGGGAAAGCCGGGATCGACAGAATTGGTCTGCGTAGTATCTACAGAATTGGACCCTGACATATACCAATACTAGGGGCGATCGTGATGGTATGTCTTCGATCAACAACCTCTCCTCAGCCCGCGTCCGACCGTTGGTCACCTCGTGGATGTCTGGGCCCGCCTCCGCCGGCGACGGGCCGGTCGTCGTCAGCGTGACCGAATATGCCGCGCATTCGCTCCGGCATCTGCCGGGCGTCGCCTACAGCGGGATGCGGATGCGGGAAGGCTGGTACGCCATGCCGGGCGCGGTCGGGCTGTGGCTTTGGAGCCTGCCCGCTTCGGGCCTCAGTGGGTCGATTTCGGTGTGGACGAGTCAAGAAGCGTTGCAGCAGTTCATCATTCTTCCGCATCACGTCGACATCATGCGACGCTACCGAGACCGAGGCGACGTGCGGTCGACCACGTGGGAGGACGACACGTTCGATCGGGTGGGCACCATCGCGCGTGCCCGGGAGTGGATCGAGCGGGAGTCGTAGGGGTTCGCCGGGTGCGCCGTTGACAACTGACGTGGTCACCCGGATCTCTCAACGCTGCGTAAAGATGGTCCGATGAGCGCGACCAAGACCGTCAAAACCGGGCCGGGACGGCCCCCGGGCATCGACAGCGGCGATACCCGTCAACGGGTCATTGATGCGGCCTGTCGATGCTTTGCCCAATTCGGCTACGGGCCCGCGACCAACAGCCTGATCGCCGAGATGGCCGGCGTGACCGCGGGCTCGGTCTACTACCACTTCGGCACGAAAAACAGGTTGTTCGAAGCCGTTTGCGACGATGTCTACGGCAAGATCCTGGCCAGTGCCGCACCGGCCATGGCAGGCCCGCACTCGATGCACGAACTGCTGCGTGCGGCCCTGTCCGAATCGATCCGGATCAACCGCGAGTATCCCGAGCTGGCCGGTTTCGTTGCAACCGCGCCGATCGACGCCCGCCGGCACCAAGAGTTGAGCGCGGGTTACGCGCGGCAGGGTGCGCGGATGACGGATGCTCTCGCCCGTTCGGTCACAGCGGGCCAGCAGGGTGGGCTCATTGCCGCGGAATACGACCCGGTACAGGTGGCGCGGGTGATCGGAGCTATTGTCGACGGTTTCGCGCATGCCGCGGCTGTCACCGAACCAGCCGAGATGGACGGCGTGAACCGGTTGTTCGAATCGCTGCTGCTGAACGCCGCACTCGGCAAGCGTCCAGTTGCTACGACTCCAGCCTGACAGACCCAAAACTACTGGCCCGGCGAGACGATCTATCGGGTGAGCGACACCAGTTCTTCGCAGAACTTCACTGTCTCCGCGGTGTCCGTGGCCATCGGGTGCACCAGCATCGTGGTCACCCCAGCCTCGGCGTACGCGGCGAGCCGCTCCTTGACGAATCCCTTCGGCCCGATCAGCGATATGTTGCGGACCAGGTCATCGGGCACGGCCGCGATGGCCTCGGCCTTCTTGCCTGCCAGGAAGAGGTCCTGGATGTGGTCGGCGACGTCGCCGTAGCCGTAGCGGGTGGCCAGGCTGTGGTAGAAGTTCTTGCCGCGTGCGCCCATGCCGCCGATGTACAGCGCCAGTTGGGGTTTCGCCCAGGCAAGCCGCTCCTCGACGTCATCGCCGATGGCCAGGCTGGCACTGACCATGACGTCCAGCGGTCCGAGCGCGGGATCACGCTTGGCCGCCCCGGCCCGCAGCGCATCGCCCCACACGTCGTCGGCCTTCTCCGGGAGGTAGAACACCGGTTGCCAGCCCTCGGCGATCTCGGCGGTCAGCTCGACGTTCTTGGGGCCGAGCGCCGCGATGGTGATCGGAATGCGCTCGCGGACAGGATGATTGATCAGGTGCAGCGATTTGCCGAGGCCCGTGCCGCGGTCGGCCGGCAGCGGCAGCTGGTAGTACTTGCCGTCGTAATCGAGGTTCTCGCGCCGCCACACCTTGCGGCAGATCTCGACCACCTCGCGAGTGCGGCCGAGCGGCGCGTCGAACGGCACGCCGTGGAAGCCCTCCATCACCTGCGGGCCGGAAGTGCCGATACCGAGGCGGAAGCGGCCGTCGGACACGTAGTCGACGCCGGCGGCGCTCATGGCCATCAGGGCCGGTGTCCGGGTGTAGATCGGGACCACTCCGGTGCCGAGTTCCATCGTCGAGGTCTTGGCGGCCAAATAGCCGAGCTGGCTGATCGCGTCGTAGGAGTACGCCTCTGCGACCAGGGCGATGTCGACGCCCACCTTCTCCAGTTCGACGACTTGGTCGGCGGCTTCTTTGAAGCCGCCGGCATAACTGAGGAAGATGCCTGTCCGCATGCAGGAGTTATATCACGATCAACTGGTTGGTTGGGTACGCGGGCGGGCGGTAGGCGGTCATTCCCAGTACTGGCCCGCGAGCAGGAACAGGCCCCAGCTGAAGCCGGCTCCGTACCGCCTGCCGTTCCACTCGAAGTCGTACACCTCGTGCGCGGGGAGGACGTCGTCGGTGCAGGAGTAGCTCTGGGTCAAGGTGGCAGGTCCGAAATGTTCGACGAACTCGCTGGTGTCCATGCTCCACGGGGGCTGTTCGCCGGGCGAATCGGCGGGCCGCACATGCCCCCCGGCGCGGCGGTACCGCGCCGACTCCAGCGTTCCGTCGGTTCCGCGGCGCGCGGTGAACTCGAACCCCGGCCACAACACACTGCTGAAAATCAATGACGTCGAATCGTTCTTCGCAACGCCGACAACCTGTTTCAGGTTCTCGAAGCGAGAGGATTCATCCTCAAGCAGCCCGGCGACCTGCTGATGGATCCGTTCCGCGTCGTCGAGCGAGACCCCGTATTCCCGCAGCGTCCATTCGATCATCACCCGCTTCGGGATCATTCCCCACTTCATCGTCATCAATTGGTGGACTTCGAAATCCGGGACACCGGAGGTCTTCTGGATCAATAGGGTCGGGGGCGCGATGGGCTCCGCGGGCGGCACCCACCTGATTTCATCGGTCATCAGATCGTCTGGTCCCGGCACGCCAGCGCCGCCGCCACGAACTCGTCCCGTACCGGGTTGTCCGTGGCCGCGTTCCAGATCAACGTGACCCTGGCGGGCCCCAGATCTTCGATCGGCACCGCCCGTACGTCCGGTCGGCGGTAGTACGCAGTCGTGGATCGCGGCAGAATGACGAAACCCTCACGCGCGGCGACATGTTCGAGTTTGTCCTCGACGGAACGGAACGCCTCGCGCGGCGGTGCCCAACGCTGACCGGCCACAGCCGCGGCCTGCCAACCCGGGACCATCGCCGGGTCCGGCAGCAACAACACCAGGGTCGCGAGGTCGGCCAGACGCAACGATGCACGCGTTGCCAGTGGATCGTCGGCAGGCAGGACCGCATCCATGGGCTCTTCCAGGAGTGGGACGCTGCCCAACCCGCGGTGGTCGACGGGTTCACGCGCGTAGACCACGTCCACTTCGCCCGTCCGGACCAACTCGGCCTGCTGGGGCCACGGGATTTGGCGTATCACCGCGCGGCGGCGCGGGTCGCCTGCCTCGAACGCCGCGGCCGCTGCCGTGGCACGCAATCCGGCCATCACCCCGACCGTCACGGTCACTGTGCGCCCGGCGGCCTGGGCCAATCGCTGCCGCAGAGCCTGCGCGTCGTCGAGCAGGACTTTCGCGTCCTGCAGCAGCTGGGAACCCGCGGTGGTCAACTGAGTCCCGCTGCTGCCGCGGATGAACAACTGCGCGCCGAGCTCGTCTTCGAACGCCCGGATCTGCCGCGACAGCACGGGCTGTGCGATGTGCAGGCGCTGCGCGGCACGCCCGAAATTGAGCTCCTCGGCGACTGCGACGAAGTACCGCAGCTTGCGCAGATCGAGGTCCGGCGTGCTCATGCCCTGAGGGTATCGCCGGACGACGAAAAGAGTCTTGGACGACGAAGCCGACGCGAATTCACAGTGGACTCATGAACCTCAAGAACGCGCGCGTACTGATCATCGGCGGCACCTCCGGCATCGGTCTGGGGGTGGCGCAAGCAGTCGCCGACCGAGGCGGCGTACCAATCGTGGTGTCGCGCAACCAGGCCAACGTCGATCGGGCCCTGACCGGACTCGGCGAGCACGCCCGCGGGCTGACCGTCGATCTCGGTGATCCCGCGTCGCTGGCTCGGCTCGTCGATGAGGTGGGGGAGATCGAGCACCTCGTGTTCAGCGCAGGCGAGCCACTCACGATGCTCGGCCTGGCTGATCTGACTGCCGAGGCGATCACAGAGTTCCTCGGCACCCGCTTCATCGGCCAATTGCAGGCGGTGCGGGAGTTCGCTCCTCGCATCACGCCGGGCGGGTCGATCACGCTCACCAGCGGTACGGCCGCCGAGAAGCCCGGCCTCGGTGTGCTGCCCACCGCCGTCAGCGGTGCGATCAACGCCATGACCCGGGCATTGGCCATCGAACTCGCACCGTTGCGCGTCAACACCGTCTCCCCGGGGCCCATCGAGACGCCCCTGTGGTCAGCGCTCGGGGCAGCGGATCGCGACGCCGTGTACGAGCAGTTCGCGAGCAACGTCCCCGCGGGGCGCATCGGCGTGCCGGCCGACACCGCACTGGCGTACGCCTATCTGATGGAACAGGAGTTCGGTACCGGGGTGGTGCTGACCGTCGACGGCGGCACGACGCTGGTCTGATCGGGCTTGGTGTGACGCGCGGTCACGGCTTGAGCAGCGCGACGACCTTGTCCTCCAGCGCCACCGGGTCGGCGTTCGGATCGGCCGCTTCGGTGTGCGGCAGGTCGACGTCGGGATCGGCGAAATCGCGGTAGGTCTTGTCCCCGGCCAGCGTGGCCAGCAGGTACCCGCTGAGCAGGGCTCGCACCATCTTCTGCGTCTCGCGGTCGGCACCGGGAAGTCCGATGAAGCGAGCCAGCCGACGGCCTTCGACCAGGCCACCGGCCTTGGCCTTGCTGACCGTCCGCAACGTGGCGCCCTTCCACGCCCGGGTCAACTCCACGGCGTTGGAGCGCAGTGTCATCGGGTCGCCGGGGTCGGTGAGGATCAGGCCGGGCACCTGCAACGCCGACGCGGGTTCCTCGGCCCGAGGCTTGGTCACTGTCGGGAACAGCGAGACCACTGCCTTCGGACGGTGCGGGTCACCGGCCATCCCGGCGGCGGCGAAGACCGCGGCCGATCCGCCGAAGCCGTGCCCCACCACGCCCCGCTTGCCCGGATGCACGCTGATCTTGCCCGGCCCCAGCCGCACCCCGGTGATGATCTCCAGCGCCGCACCCAGGTCGAAGGCCAAATTGAGCACCGACGGCGCCAGCCCTTTCTCGGTGTCGGGGGCCGCGGCCACGATTCCCCACGAGGCGAGATGCTCGAGCGTGCCCGTGTAGTTGGCGGCCTGGGCCATCCAGTCATGGCCGAAGACCACACCGGGCAGGTTCATGCCGGACTCCGGGGTGTACACCACGCCCGGCATGCCGGCGAAAGCCAGGTCGCCGCGCAGAACGCGATGCGGCCCCCGGCGGGACAACCCTGCGAAGAGCTTCTTTGTGCTGGCCACGCGTTGACGGTAGCGCGAACGACGGTGATTTGCGTCAACCGCCGTCGCGCAGAATCGGGTCAGCGGCCCGACTGCACTACCCTGGGACCCTATGTGTGGAATCGTCGGCTACGTCGGGGCGCGCCCGGCCCGCGGCATCGTCGTCGACGCGCTGCGCCGGATGGAATACCGAGGTTACGACTCTTCGGGTATCGCCCTGCTCGACGGCAACGGCGGGTTGACGGTGCGTCGCCGCGCCGGTCGGCTGGCCAACCTCGAGACCACTCTGGCCGAGACCGACGATGGCGTGCTGATCGGTAGCACCGGCCTGGGCCACACCCGCTGGGCCACCCATGGCCGACCCACCGACCGCAACGCGCACCCGCACCGCGACGCGGCGGGCAAGATCGCCGTCGTCCACAACGGCATCATCGAGAACTTCGCCGTCCTGCGCGCCGAGTTGGAAGCCGACGGGGTGGAGTTCGCCAGCGACACCGACTCCGAGGTGGCCGTGCACCTGGTGGCCCGGCAGTACCGCGACGGCGCGACCGCCGGTGATTTCCCGGCGTCGGTGCTCGCCGTGCTGCAGCGCCTCGAAGGCCACTTCACCCTGGTGTTCGCCAACGCCGACGATCCGGGCACCATCGTGGCCGCTCGCCGGTCCACCCCGCTGGTGGTCGGGATCGGCGACGGCGAGATGTTCGTCGGCTCGGACGTGGCGGCATTCATCGAGCACACCCGCAACGCCGTGGAACTCGGCCAGGACCAAGCTGTGGTGCTGACCGCCGACGGTTACCGGATCACCGACTTCTTCGGCAGGGACGATCTGCAGGCCGGCCGCGACTTCCGCGAATTCCACATCGACTGGGATCTCGATGCCGCCGAAAAGGGTGGCTACGACTACTTCATGCTCAAGGAGATCGCCGAGCAGCCCGCCGCGGTCGCCGACACACTGCTGGGGCATTTCGTCGACGGCCGGATCGTGCTCGACGAGCAACGCCTCTCCGACCAGGAACTGCGCGAGATCGACAAGGTCTTCATCGTCGCCTGCGGTACCGCGTACCACTCCGGGCTGCTGGCCAAGTACGCCATCGAGCACTGGACCCGGCTGCCGGTCGAGGTCGAGCTGGCGAGCGAGTTCCGGTACCGCGACCCGGTGCTGGACCGCAGCACGCTGGTGATCGCGATTTCGCAGTCCGGCGAGACCGCCGACACTCTGGAAGCGGTACGGCACGCCAAGACGCAGAAGGCCAAAGTGTTGGCGATCTGCAACACCAACGGCAGCCAGATTCCCCGCGAGGCCGACGCGGTGCTCTACACCCGGGCCGGGCCGGAGATCGGCGTGGCCGCCACCAAGACGTTCCTGGCTCAGATCGCCGCCAACTACCTGGTGGGGCTGGCCCTGGCGCAGGCCCGCGGCACCAAATATCCCGACGAGGTGGAGCGCGAGTACCACGAGCTGGAAGCCATGCCGGATCAGGTCAGCCGGGTGCTGGCCGGCATCGAACCGGTGTTCCACTTGGCCCAGCGGTTCGCGAAGTCGCCCACGATCCTGTTCCTCGGGCGACACGTCGGCTATCCGGTGGCGCTGGAGGGCGCGCTCAAGCTCAAGGAGCTGGCGTACATGCACGCCGAGGGCTTCGCGGCCGGCGAACTCAAGCACGGTCCGATCGCGCTGATCGACGAGGACCTGCCGGTCATCGTGGTGATGCCGTCGCCCAAGAACGCGCAGATGTTGCATGCCAAGCTGCTCTCGAACATCCGTGAGATCCAGGCGCGTGGTGCGGTCACCATCGTCATCGCCGAGGAAGGCGACGACACGGTGCAGCCCTACGCCGATCACCTGATCGAGATCCCGGCGGTGTCAACACTTTTCCAGCCGCTGCTGTCGACCATTCCACTACAGGTGTTCGCGGCCGGGGTGGCCCGCGCTCGGGGTTACGACGTCGACAAGCCGCGCAACCTGGCCAAGTCGGTCACCGTCGAGTAGTCCTGGCCCTCGGTGGGGTTGAACTGATGGATCTGCGGGTTCCCACGGTCAACATCGCCGGGCGGTGGGCCCGTGACGGGCTCGGCGCGTTCATCTCCGAGGCGGCGTTCGCCCATTTTCTGGGCACCTACGAGGCCGGAATGGCGACGCTGCCGCCCTGCGAGTTGTTCGACGTGCCAACAACATTCGGGACAGTGCGGGCCTACCGCTTCACCGGGCCGGACACCGGCGCACCGGCGATCCTGTTGCCCGGCCGCAACGCGTCGACGCCGATGTACCGAACAAATCTCGAACCCCTGCTGAAGCACCGCACGGTCTATGGCATCGACCTGCTCGGCGAGGCGGGCCTTTCGGTGCAGCACAAGGCTGTTCGCGATGCCCCCGATCAGGCGCAGTGGCTCGACGAGACGTTGGCCGGCCTCGGGTTGGAGAAGGCGCACCTACTCGGCGTGTCGATGGGCGGCTGGACCGCCGCCAACGCTGCGGTGCACCGCCCGGGACGGATTGCGTCGCTCACCTTGTTGGATCCGGTGTTCACCTTCACCGGTGTTCCGGTCAAGGCGATATTGGCCTCGGTGGCACTGTTCGCTCCGGGCGTGCCGGAGAGGTGGCGCCGGAGGGTACAGAGCTGGATAGCCGGGGGAGCAGATATCGATGCCGCCGAGACCGAAGCCGCGCTGATCTCCGCGGGTTCAACGGATTTCACGCTGCATACCCCGATGCCGAAACTGTTCACCGACGAGCAGCTGCGGAGCATCGACGTACCGGTGCTGGCATTGATCGCCGGGCGCAGCGTCATGCTCGACCCGCCGCGCGCCGTCGCGCGGGCACGAGAGTTACTGGTAAACGGTCAGATTGAACTCTGGTCCGACGCTTCTCACGCCATCAACGGTGAATACCCGGAAGAAATCGCGCAGCGGGCTGGCCGCTTCTGGGGCGACGTGTAGCCCGATTGATGCTCAGGCGCGGATCACCGATGTCCCGAGTGCTTCGAAACGCTGAGCTTCCTCCACGGGCAACTCGGTGCCGGTGACGATCGACTCGAAATCGGAGACGTCCGCGAACCGGCAGAAGCTTGTCTCGCCGAACTTGGAATGCGCGGCCACCAGTACGCACCGCTGTGCGACCTTCACCGCTGTCTGCTTCACCGCTGCCACGGCGGGATCCGGTGTGGTGAGGCCGTGCTCGGCGGTGATTCCGTTGGTGCCCAGGAAGGCGATATCGATTACCAGGCTGCTCAATCGTTCGACCGCCCAGTGGTCGACGGTAGCCAGGGTGCGCCCTCGCATTCGCCCACCGAGCATCAGGACGGTGACGGTCTCGCTGTGGGCCAGTGCTTCGGCGGCCAGCAGCGACGATGTCACAACGGTCAGTTCCTGATCGGCGAGCTGTTCGGCGATCAGCCGCGGCGTGAAACCCTCGTCGAGGTATACGGTTTCGGCGCCGTGCAGCAGATGCGCCGCCGCGGCCGCGATGCGGTGCTTCTGGGCCAGGTCCACCTGACTGCGGTATTCGACGGTGGATTCGAACGCGGCGGTCTCCAGTGGAATCGCGCCGCCGTGTACACGTTTGAGCAATCGTCTCCCGGCCAGTGCCTTGAGGTCGCGGCGGATGGTCTCGGCAGCGACGTCGAGTTCGTCGGCCAACGTCAGGACATCGACGCGGCCGCGGCTGCGCGCGAACTCGACGATGCGGCTCTGGCGGGTATCTGAATCCACGCTTGCCATTCTGGGGCAGCCCCGGTGCGGTGTCGGTTATTTGCTGTCGGACAGCACCGCGCGCACGTCGTCTGCGCTGGTCGCCGCCCGCAGCCGGGCCACTTCGTCCTTGTCGAGGAAGACGTGGGCGATCTTGGTCAGCAGCGCCATGTGGTCGTTGCCCAGTCCGGCGATGCCGACCACGAACTCGGCAGGTTTGCCGTTCCAGTCGATGGGTTCGGGGTAGCGGACGAACGAGATCCCGGTACGGCGGATCGCGGTCTTGGCCTCGTTGGTGCCGTGCGGGATGGCCAGACCGTTGCCCATGTAGGTCGACACCGACTTCTCGCGCTCGTGCATGGCATCCACGTACGCCGGATCGACGGCGTCCGCTGCGACCAACAGGGCGCCGGCCTCGTCGATGGCCGCGTCTGCTGAGGTGGCGGTGCCGGCCAGCACGATCGAATCGAGCGGCAGCACGTCGGCCCCAGCCTTCGGGTCTTCGCGCAAGCGCTCATCCGCCATGTCATCGGGCTGCTCCTCGGCAACCCCACTGGCGGAGGAGTTCGTGTTCCCCAGCATCTCGACGATCTCGTCATAGCGGGGGCTACTCATGAAGTCCTCCACCGAGACATGAACGGCCGATGCGGTTTTCAGGCGGGCCCGATCGGTGAGGTCGCGGTGGGTTACCACCATGTCGTATGTGTCGGTGAGGTTCGCGATCGATTGGTTGGTGACTGCGATATCACCGAACCCCGCGGAACGGATCTTCTTGCGCAGCACCGAGGCGCCCATCGCCGAGGACCCCATGCCGGCGTCGCAGGCGAAGACGATGCTGGTCACCGGACCCCGTTGCGCACCGACCAGGGCGGACGCAACGCTGGACTTCTTGCCTTTGAGCGCCTCCATCTCCGCGGTGGCTGCGGCCAGATCGGGTTCGTCATCGGCACGGTCGGTCTTGAGCAGCAGTGACGCGACGGCGAACGAGACGGCGGTGGCACCGAGCACCGACAGCGTCACACCGAGAAAGCTGCCGCCGGCGGTCTGCGCGTAGATCGCGATGATCGAACCGGGCGCGGCCGGGGCGCGCAGCCCGGAACCGAACAGCACGTTGATGAAGACGCCCGTCATGCCGCCGAGGATCGTGGCGGCGATCAGCTTCGGCTTCATCAGCACGTACGGGAAATAGATCTCGTGGATACCGCCGAAGAACTGGATGATCGCGGCGCCCGGAGCCGAGGCGCGGGCAACGCCGCGGCCGAACACCATGAACGCCAACAGGACTCCCAGGCCGGGCCCGGGGTTGGTCTCGAGCAGGAACAGAATCGATTTGCCGGTCTCCAGCGCCTGGGTGGTGCCCAGCGGTGTCAGCACCCCGTGGTTGATGGCGTTGTTGAGGAACAGCACCTTCGCTGGTTCGATGAGCAATGAGGTCGCGGGCAGCAGGTCGTTGTTGACCAGGAAGTCCACCGCGTTTCCGGCGGCCCGGGTGAACGATGACACGATCGGTCCGACGCCGAAGAAGCCGAGGATGGCCAGCAGCATGCCCATGATGCCCGCGGAGAAGTTGTCGACCAGCATTTCGAACCCGGGCCGGATCTTGCCTTCCCAGAGCGCGTCGGCCTTCTTCATCGCCCAGCCGCCCAGTGGCCCCATGATCATCGCGCCCATGAACATCGGGACATCGGCGCCGGCCACCACCCCCATGGTCGCGATCGCGCCGACGACGGCGCCGCGGTTGCCGTGGATCATCCGGCCACCGGTGTATCCGATCAGGACGGGGAGCAGGTAGGTGATCATCGGGCCGACGATCCCGGCGCCGTCGTAACTGCCCCAGCCGCCGATCTTGGCCACCCACCCGTCAGGGTCTTTGAGCCCGGAGAAGATGGCCTGTAGCCAACCCTGCTCGATGAAAAGGGCGGTGATCAGGCCCCAGGCGATGAAGGCGCCGATGTTCGGCATCACCATGTTCGACAGCGAAGTGCCCAGCTTCTGCACGTGCACCCGGACCCCGGGGCGTGGCGCTTCGACAGTGGACATCTGACGACCTCCGATCTTGCCGGCCTGCTGGGTGACGCCGGTCACATGCATGCTCAGTAGATCGCATAAGTGGGCATCTGCGCAAGCAATCGGGCGCAAATGGGCGAAGAAAATTGTGGTTTTATGACCGGATCGGCGTTAGGGTGCTCATACCGACCCGGTTAGCGCCGTACCCTGCGAGTCGAGAGGACCGTCATGAAAGCCCTGCGTTACTACGCCCCCGAGGACGTCCGGCTGGAGGATGTACCGGAGCCACAGTGCGGCCCCGGCGAGGTGAAGATCCGGGTCCGCAACTGCTCCACCTGCGGCACCGATGTCAAGATCCTGCACAACGGGCACCAGAACCTGACCCCACCGCGCACCATCGGCCATGAGATCGCCGGTGACATCGTGGAGGTGGGGGCCGACGTGAATTCCACCTACGGCACCGATTGGGCCGAGGGTGACCGGGTTCAGGTGATCGCGGCGGTCCCGTGCGGAGAATGTCACGAGTGCCGCAAGGGCTGGATGGCCGTCTGCCAGAACCAGACGTCGATGGGGTACCAGTACGACGGCGGGTTCGCCGAGTACATGATCGTTCCGCGTCAGGTGCTCAAAGTCGATGGGCTGAACCGGATCCCGGACAACGTCAGCTACGACGAAGCGTCGGCGGCCGAACCGTTCGCGTGCGCGATCAACGCGCAGGACCTGCTCGGCATCGAAGAGGGCGACACCGTCGTGGTGTTCGGCGCCGGACCCATCGGCTGTATGCACATCCGCATCGCGCGCGGGGTACACAATTGCGGCCCGGTCTATCTCGTCGACGTGAACGAAAGCCGGCTCAAGATGTCGGCCGACGCCGTGCATCCCGACGAGGTGATCAACGCGGCGGAGGTCGACGTGGTCGAGAAGGTGATGGAACTGACCGGCGGCCGCGGCGCCGACGTCGTCATCACCGCCACCGCGGCCAACGTCACCCAGGAGCAGGCCATCGCGATGGCCGCCCGAAACGGGCGCATCTCGTTCTTCGGTGGATTGCCCAAGACCAACCCGACCATCACGTGCGATTCGAACATCGTGCACTACCGCCAGTTGCACATCCACGGTGCCAACGGTTCCGCGCCGGAGCACAACAAGCGTGCGCTGCAGTACATCTCGACCGGCCAGGTGCCGGTGAAGGACCTCATCACCCGCCACATCCCGCTCGACGACGTGCTCGACGCGTTCTCGATCGTGCAGAACGGTGAGGCCATCAAGGTGACGGTCGAGCCTGCCGCTGCGACCGCATCGGTCTGAGTTCAGTACAGCTCGTTCTCGTAGTGATCGTCGATCACCGAGTGAAGCGAGCCGGCCAGGTCGCCGAGTTTCTCAGCCATCTTCGCCGCGCTCTCGGTGATCGTGAGGGTGTAGAAGTCCCCGCCCAACGTCACGGCTTCGGCCAGCCCCCGGCTGTCGCCTTCCCAGAGCTTGGCCCGGATCACGGCCTTGCCGCACTGCCCGAACACTTCGCGAATGCGCACGATGGTGGCCAACACCGCGGGTTTGCCGTCGGCGCTGAGCATCTCGAGCAGCTCGGGGTCGTCGGTGACGAACGCGTCCCCGTTCACCCGGATCACCTCGCGGATGCCCGGCACGAAGAAGACCAGCCCCACCGCCGGATGCTTGGTGATGTTCTCGTGAGTATCGGCCAGTTTGTTTCCCGGCCGGTCCGGGATGGCGAGCGTCCACGGGTCGAGGATTCGCACCGAACCCGGCGGATCGCCTCGTGGGCTGGTGTCCAACTGGCCGTCGGCGCCCACCGTGGCCATGCAGTAGAACGGGCTGTGCGCGATGAACCGGGCCGAGAATTCACCGAGTTTCGGCTCCTTCTTCTCCGCGATGAACCGCTCTGGATGCCCGACGATCTCCCTGATGCGCCCCATTGAGATAGGGGAGTACGAATCCGCTGCTGTGCCTGTCGTTTTCACCATCGCCTCCATCACACGTCGAGAATGAGTCGGGGAGTTTGTGCCCGGGAAACACAGATGAACATGCGGTCGTTGGCGGCGCGCTCAGACTCGGAGAGAATGTCGTCGCGATGGTCGGGCACTCCGTCGACGACGCTGGTCTCGCAGGCACCGCAGATACCCGATCGGCACGACGACGGCACGTTGACCCCGGCGCCATCGAGGGCGGCGAGAATGCTCTGGCCCGCTTCGACTTTGACGGTTCTGCCCGATCTCTCGCACACCACCTCGATCGGCTTGTCGTCGGCAGCGGGCGCCCGTTTGCGCGGCTTGAAGCGCTCGAGATGCAGGCTGCCCGCCGGCCAGTGTGCGGTGGCGTCCTGCAGCGCCGACAACAGCGCCGAGGGGCCGCACGCATAGATCTCGGCTCCAGGCTGAACTTGAGCGAAGTGCTCGCTGAGCGGGATGCGGCCGTCGGCGTCAGAGGCATAGAAGCTCACGCGCGCTCCGTATCCGCGGAGTTCGTCCGAGAACGGCATCGAGGTCGCGGTGTGCCCGCCGTAGAGCAGTTTCCAGTCCGCGCCCCACGTTTCGGCCTGACGGATCATCGGGAGGATCGGGGTGATCCCGATGCCGCCGGCCACAAACGTGTATGAGGTGGCCCGGTGCAGCCCGAAGGTGTTGCGTAGGCCCGCGACCGTGAGGTGCTGTCCCGGCCGCAGGAACGCGTGTACGTACTCGGACCCGCCGCGGCTGGTGCGTTCCCGCCGCACCCCGATGCGGTAGTACGAGCGCTCGCCGACGGGCCCGCACAACGAGTACTGGCGTTGGATGCCGGTCGGCAGGACCAGATCGATGTGTGCGCCCGGCTTCCAGGTCGGCAGTAGCTCGCCGGATCGCGGCTGCAATTGCACGGACACCACGCCATCGGCCTCCCAGCGCAGCTGTCGTACGGAGACGCCGATCCCACCGGCTGCCAGTTCGCTTGTCACGCCATACCTCCTTTTGGATTAACAATGTTAATCGCAGGTCAGAGCGTAGTGATAACGTTGTTAACGTGTCAACCGCCCCGACTGGCCGCGATCGGGTGGCGCTGGCGAACCTGCCGGTGGACCGCGTGGTCGGAGAAGCTTTGGCGCTGGTCAACGAGGGCGGACTGGAATCGCTGACGATGCGCCGGCTGGCCGACCGGCTGCGGGCCCACCTCCCCACGATCTACCGACTCGTCGACGGCAAGGACGCGCTCATCGACGAGATGGCCGAGACGATTCTGGCCAAGGCGCTCGAAAACTCCGACACCGACGAACCACGATGGACCGATCGCGTCAAAAGTCTTGCCGCGGGGCTGCGTTCGGCTCTGCTGGCGCAGCGCGACGGAGCCCGCATCGTGGGCGGCAACTACGCCGCCAAGCGCGCCAACCTGACCTTCGTCGACACGCTCGTCGGCAGCATCCAGGCCGGCGGCTTGGCCCACGAACGCGCCTTGTGGGCCGCCAGTTCATTGTTCTGCTACGTCCTCGGTGAAGCCCTGGAGCAGCAGGGCGCCGCCGGCGGCGAAACCGAGACACTCGAAGGGGTGGTTCACGCCGGGGACTACCCACACCTCGCGTCCAGCCCCGTCGAGCAGTTGCTCGACTTCGATGCGCGATTCGACTTCGGGCTGAACCTGCTCATCTCGGGCATGTGTTCCGGCGAACGCTGAGCCTGCCCCGCTGCGCCGTTGCCGCCCAAGCCCAATGCCAGCCCGCAGGAGATCAGCGCGACGCCCGCCCACGCCGCCGCGCTGGGCATCGCCCCGACCACCGGTATGCCGATCACGCCGGCCGCGATGGGCGCGACCCCCGTGAGCAACCCGGCCCGGCCGGCGCCCAGCGTGCGCACACAGGTGTACCAGAGGATGAAGGCGACCGCCGTCACGCAGACGGCCAGATAGCCGATCGCCAGGAGCTCACCGGCATCGAAAGTGCTTGCCGCTCGGGGGCCTTCGGTGGCCAGCGCCAGCGCACCGAACATCACTGCCGCCATCCAGGTGGTGTGCACGGATACTCCGGAAGCACCGTGTGCGCCGAGAACCGGCACCGCCAGCAGCGTGAAGCCGGCTTCGCAGCCGAAAACGACCATGGCCCAGAGCAATCCGATGGCGTCGGCACGGCCCAGCCCTTCGACGATGACCGCGCCGATGCTGACCACGGCAGCCGCGGCGAGCACCCGGCTCCCCGGCCGGTGGCCCTCCAGCAGTGGTCCCACCGTCGCCAGCGCCAACGGTACGCACGCCACGGCGACGGCCAGCACCGCCGGTTCGGCATGGCGCGATCCGTACACCAGCGCCACGTTGAACAACACCAGGCCGGTCGCGGTGACGCCGAGTAGCCAGAACCACTCGTTGCCGCGGGGGCGGCGCAACGGGCGGCCGGTGAGCCGGACCCAGACGAGCAGCAGCACGCAGGCGACCGCGTAACGCAACGCCTGCGCGGTGTGCAGTGGCGCATGGGCAAGCACACCCGAGACCGCGACGCTGCCGCCGACGAACGTCATACCGAGGGCGCCGGACAGGCCGGCGCGGGCGGAGCTGGACATGCGCCCATCCTGCGGCCAACATGGTCCAACAAACAGAACCAAGTTTGGATACTTCTAATGGACCAAGTGGCGCGGGACGCGGTGGGCGCGGACTTTCTGCAACTCGATCCGGCGACCGCACCGGCACGCGGCTTGACCGACTGGCTCGCGGACGCGCTGCGTAGTGCGATCGCCGACGGGCGGCTGGCTCCCGGGACCCGGTGTCCCGCGACCCGGGTACTGGCCGGCGAACTCGCGGTGTCCCGTGGCGTGGTCGTCGAGGCCTACCGGCGGCTGGCCGACGAGGGACTGATCGGCGGGCGGGCCGGGGGCGGCAGCCACGTGCTCACGCGGCCGGTCCGGCCACCACAGCCCGAGCCCACGCCGGCGCCTTCGGTGTCTCGTCTGCCCCGCCCCCGCCTGCCGGTCGGTGAAGGGATCGACCTGTCGCCGGGAGTGCCCGATCTGTCGGCATTTCCGCGCAGTACGTGGCTGCGCGCCGAACGGGCGGTGCTGGCCGAGGCCGCACCCGAAGACCTCGGCTACGGCGATCCCCGCGGTCATCCCCGGTTGCGAGCGGCACTGGCCCCGTGGCTGGGCCGGACCCGTGGGCTGCGGATCGATGCCGACGAGATCCTGGTGGTCGCAGGTGTCGCCCAGGCGGTGGCGCTACTGGCCCAGCAGCTGCGCGACGAAGGACTCGACACCATCGCCGTCGAAGATCCAGGTTCGCGCGGGGCCGTCGACGAACTCGAGTACTGGGGCCTGCGCCCGGTGCCGGTTCCGGTCGACGGCGACGGCATCGTCGTCAGTGAGCTGAGTGCCACCGGTGCACCCACCGTCTTCCTGACCCCGGCGCATCAGTTTCCGACGGGCGTGGTGCTCAGCCCGCAGCGGCGGCGCGAGCTGCTCGAATGGAACGGCGAGCTGATCATCGAAGACGACTACGACGCCGAGTATCGCTATGACCGGGCGCCGGTGCCGGCGTTGCACCCGTCGGCACCCGATCGCATCGCGTATGCCGGCAGCACCTCGAAGAGCCTTGCGCCGGCCCTGCGACTGGGCTGGTTGACTGCGCCCCCGCAGCGTCGTCCGGACCTGGTGACAGCCAAGCACGCCACCGACCTCGGCAGCCCGACCGTGCCGCAGCTGGTGCTCGCGCGGCTACTGGAATCCGGCGAGTACGACCGGCATGTCCGGCTGGTCCGGGCGCGCCACCGGGCCCGGCGCGACGCCCTGCTGGACGTGCTTGCCACCGCGATGCCCGCCGCGACGGTGACGGGTGTCGCCGCCGGCCTGCACCTGCTCGTCACCTTGCCCGAGGACGTCGACGACGTCGCACTGGCCGACGATCTGCGTGACGCGGGTGTTCTCGTGCATCCGGTCTCCTGGCACCGGCGGCTGCCCGGACCGCCCGGATTGGTTCTCGGATACGCATCTCACCCACCGGACCGGTTGCGCGACGCCGCGTCCACGATCGCGCACATCGCCGGACGACGAAGCTGACCAGACTGCGCGAACGTGACGTCATGGTTGCTGCGGCGGTTCCTCATCAGCCGTGGCGTCACGTTCGACAAAACCTGAGACCACAGACCCGTGTCGGCAGCGAATCTCTGACCGTGTCGAGCAAACACACGTAACCTGTTGGCGCGCGGCAAAGTCGAACACACCTCGAGTGGAGCGGGAGCTGATGCAGTACTACTACTCGGCCGATGCGATCCGTGCCGCAGAGGCCCCACTGCTGGCATCGCTGCCCGACGGCGTGCTGATGGGCCGTGCCGCCTATGGGCTGGCGACGGCGATCGGTACCGAACTGAAGTTGCGCACCGGCGGTGTCGCGGGCCGGCGTATCTGCGCGGTGGTGGGGTCCGGCGACAACGGCGGCGATGCCCTGTGGGCGGCGACGTTCCTGCGCCGCCGCGGTGTGGCGGCGGATGCGGTGTTGCTCGATCCGGACCGGGCGCACGCCAAGGGCCTGGCCGCATTCCGGCGGGCCGGCGGCCGGGTGGTGTCCGGCATTTCGGCCGGAACCGATCTGGTGATCGATGGCGTCGTCGGCATCTCCGGACGCGGTGCGTTGCGCCCCAACGCCGCGGCGGTATTCGAGGCCAACACGGCGCCCGTGGTGGCGGTCGACATCCCCAGTGGCCTCGACGTGCAGACCGGCGCTGCCGACGGCCCACATGTGCGTGCCGCCCTGACCGTCACGTTCGGCGGTCTCAAACCTGTTCACGCACTGGGGGAGTGCGGTCGCGTCGAACTCGTCGACATCGGACTGGACCTGGCGCCCAGTGACCTTGCCGGATTCGAGGTCGCCGACGTGCGGGCGCGGTGGCCGATCCCCGGCCCGCATGACGACAAGTACACCCAGGGCGTGACGGGCGTGCTGTCCGGATCGTCGACCTATCCCGGGGCGGCGGTGCTGAGTACCGGCGCTGCCGTGGCCGCCACGTCGGGCATGGTCCGATATGCGGGAAGTGCTGCACCGCAGGTGCTTTCGCACTGGCCCGAGGTGGTCGCCGCTCCCAGTCCGCAGGACGCGGGCCGGGTGCAGGCCTGGGCAGTGGGGCCGGGGCTCGGCACCGATGAAACCGCAAGGTCTGCATTGCATTTCGCTCTCGAATCCGACCTGCCGGTGATCGTGGACGCCGACGGGCTGACGATGCTCGCCGCCGATCCCGGCCCGCTCACCGGACGCAGCGCGCCGACCGTGCTGACCCCGCATGCCGGCGAATTCGAACGGCTGGCCGGCAATCCGCCGGGCGCGGACCGGGTGGCGGCCACCCGAGACCTGGCGCACCGACTCGGAGTCACCGTGCTGCTCAAGGGCAACGTCACTGTCATCGCCGAGCCCGGTTCGGCGGGCAGGAGCGGAGCGACCGGGGGATCAGGCACTGCCACGACCTACCTCAACCCGGCCGGCCAGTCCTGGGCTGCCACAGCCGGATCGGGCGATGTGCTGACGGGGATCATCGGCGCACTGCTGGCCGCCGGACTGCCCGCCGGGGAAGCTGCCGCCGCGGCAGCCTTCGTCCATGCCCGCGCCGCCAACCTGTCGGCGGCCGACCCTGGCCCGAGCCCGGCGCCTACTTCGGCGTCGCGCATCCTCGCCCACGTCCGCGCCGCCATCGCCTCGCTGTAAACAATTCGCCGCAACGAAAAGGACTTGCCATGTCGCACAAGCACCATCGCGCCCCGCACATCTCACCGGCCTACACCGGCCGGTTGGCGATGGCGCCGGTGCCATCGCTGCGCTTGCCCGACGAGGCGATGGATCCGCAGGCGGCCTACCGGTTCATCCACGACGAGCTGATGCTCGACGGCAGCTCCCGGTTGAACCTGGCGACGTTCGTCACCACGTGGATGGATCCCGAGGCCGAGAAGCTGATGGCCGAGACGTTCGACAAGAACATGATCGACAAGGACGAGTACCCGGCCACCGCCGCGATCGAGGCGCGCTGCGTGAGCATGGTCGCCGACCTGTTCCACGCCGAAGATCTGCGTGACGACGATCCGTCCAGTGCTGTGGGCGTCTCCACGATCGGGTCCAGTGAGGCGGTGATGCTGGGCGGGCTCGCGCTCAAGTGGCGGTGGCGCGAAAGGGTCGGGAAAGACTGGAAGGGACGCACACCCAACCTGGTGATGGGCGCCAACGTCCAGGTGGTGTGGGAGAAGTTCTGCCGGTACTTCGACGTCGAGCCGCGGTACCTGCCGATGGAAGAGGGCCGCTACGTCATCACCCCCGAGCAGGTGCTCGACGCGGTCGACGAGGACACCATCGGCGTGGTGGCCATCCTGGGCACCACCTACACCGGCGAGCTGGAGCCGATCGCCGAGATCTGCGCGGCGCTCGACACGCTCGCCCAAGATAAGGGCCTCGACATCCCCGTGCACGTCGATGCCGCCAGCGGCGGATTCGTCGTCCCGTTCATCCATCCCGACCTGGAGTGGGATTTCCGGCTGCCGCGCGTGGTGTCGATCAACGTCAGCGGTCACAAGTACGGGCTGACCTACCCGGGCATCGGGTTCGTGGTCTGGCGCAGCAAGGAGCACCTGCCCGAGGATCTGGTGTTCCGGGTCAACTACCTGGGCGGTGACATGCCGACGTTCACGCTGAACTTCTCCCGGCCCGGCAACCAGGTGGTGGGCCAGTACTACAACTTCCTGCGGCTGGGCCGGGCCGGGTACACCCAGGTGATGCAGTGCCTGTCGCAGACGGCGCGCTGGTTGGGCGACGAGTTGCGCGACAGTGAGCACTTCGAGCTGATCACCGACGGTTCGGCCATCCCCGTCGTCAGCTTCCGGCTCAAGGGAAAACCGGGGTACACCGAGTTCGACGTCTCCGAGGGGTTGCGTTCCTTCGGCTGGCAGGTGCCGGCGTACACGATGCCCGAGGGCGCCACCGACGTCGTGGTGCTGCGGGTCGTCGTGCGTGAGGGTTTCTCGGCGGATCTGGCCCGGGCGCTCAAGGAGGACACGATCACCGTGCTCGGCCGGCTCGACAAGCTCAAACCACGCGGGGCGTTCGACGACCTGCAGCCGTTCGCGCACTAGCGTCGACGGCATGCTGCTGTGGATCAATGGACCGTTCGGGGTCGGAAAGACCCAGACCGCATACGAACTCAACCGTCGCCTGACCGGCAGCGTGGTCTGCGACCCTGAATTCGTCGGGTACGGCCTGCACCGCACCATGCCGCGTGAGCTGCGCAGGGACTTTCAGGACTTTCCGGCCTGGCGGCAAGGTGTTTTCGAGGTGCTGGACCACACCTTGCGACGGTACGACGGGCCGGTCATCGCACCGATGACCGTCTTCGAGCCGAGCTATTTTGCCGAGACGGTCGGCCGTCTGCGCGACGCGGGCCACGACGTCTTCCACTTCACCCTGTTGGCGCAGCGGGAAACGGTCGTGCAGCGGTTGGCCGACCGCGGGCTGGGCCTCGGGCGACTGCTGCGCCACGGCGGACCGAAGGAGCTGCCGCAATGGGGCGACACATTCGCGGTCGAACGGCTCGACCGTGGTCTCGAGAGTCTGTCGAGGCCGGAGTTCGCCGAACATATCTGGACCGACACCGTCGGAATACCCCAGGTGGCCGACCGGATCGCCGCCACCGCCGGGCTGACATTGGCGCCGAACACCGACGGCGAAATCCGGGCCCGAATGCGCCGGCTGGCAGTCACCGCGCGTCACATCCGGCTGTGATCTGCCTGGATGCGCGTCTCTGGGACAATGGTCGGCGGTGATATGACATGCAGACGACCGAACTCGAGACCTCGCTGACCCCGCACGCCTCGCCGCAGGCGGTGGTCGATCTCGGCGCGATCGATCACAACGTCCGCCTGCTGCGTGAACATGCCGGCAGCGCCCGGGTGATGGTCGTGGTCAAGGCCGACGGGTACGGGCACGGTGCCGTTGAGGTGGGCCGGGCCGCGCTGGCCGCCGGGGCGGCCGAACTCGGCGTCGTGACGATCGCCGAGGCGGTGGCACTGCGGGCGGGTGGGATCACCGCCCCGGTGCTGTGCTGGCTACACCCGCCGGGCACCGATTTCGCCCCGGCACTCGAAGCCGATGTGCAGGTTGCGGTGTCATCGGTCCGTCAGCTCGATGATCTGGTGGCGGCCGTGCACCAGACCGGCCGCAGCGCGACGGTCACGGTGAAGGTCGACACCGGGCTGAGTCGCAACGGCGTCAGCCCGGCTGATTTCCCCGACGTGATCGCGGCGCTGGGCCGCGCCCAGGCCGACGGGGCGGTCCAGCCGCGCGGCATCATGAGCCACCTGGTGCACGGTGACGAGCCCGAGAATCCGTTCAACGATCTACAGGGCAAGCGTCTCACCGCGATGCGGGAACAGGCCGCGGCCCAGGGCGTCGTGTTCGAGCTGGCGCACCTGTCCAATTCGCCTGCGGCCATGACCCGTCCGGATCTGGCGTTCGACATGGTGCGGCCCGGGATCGCGGTGTACGGCCTGAGCCCGATCCCGGAACGCGGCGACATGGGGCTGATACCCGCCATGACATTGAAATGCCCTGTCGCGCTGGTGCGTTCGGTGCACGCCGGGGACGGGGTGTCCTACGGTCACCGTTGGATCGCCGACCGGGACACCACGCTGGCGCTGCTGCCCGTGGGCTACGCCGACGGCATCTTCCGGTCGTTGAGCGGCAAGATCGAGGTGCTGATCAACGGCAGGCGCCGTCCGGCGGTCGGGCGGATCTGCATGGACCAGTTCGTCGTCGATCTCGGACCCGACGCCACCGACGTCACCGCGGGCGATGACGCCATCCTGTTCGGCCCTGGCACCCACGGTGAACAGACCGCCCAGGATTGGGCCGAACTGCTCGACACCATCAACTACGAAGTGGTGACCAGCCCGCGCGGCCGGATCACCCGCACTTATCTGCAGGCAGGTCGCGGGCGTTGAGTCGCAATGCTCAGTGGCTCGCCGGCGCGGCCGGGGTGACCGCTGTCGGCACGGTGGCGGGCAGGTCGGTGGCGCGGGCGCTGACCCGACGCAGAGCCGGCGAGGACCCTTACCTGGGTGAGGATTTCGAACGCCTCGATGCCGACCGCAGCTCGGTGGTGACCACTGTCGACGGGGTACCACTGGCGGTGCGGGAGGTCGGCCCCAACGACGCGCCGTTGACGGTGGTGTTCGCCCACGGTTTCTGTCTGCGCATGGGCGCCTTCTACTTTCAGCGCACCCGGCTGGCAGAACAGTGGGGTCCGCAGGTGCGGATGGTGTTCTACGACCAGCGTGGCCACGGCCAGTCCGGCGCCGCATCACCGGACACCTACACCGTGGAACAGCTCGGACGTGATCTGGAATCCGTTCTGGCCGTGACTGTCCCGCGTGGACCCGTGGTGCTGGTCGGTCATTCGATGGGCGGCATGACGGTGCTGTCCCATGCGCGGCAGTTCCCTGACCGCTATCCGAAGCAGATCGTGGGTGCGGCGGTGATCTCCTCGGCTGTCGAGGGTGTGGCCCGTTCACCGTTGGGGGAGATCTTGCGCAACCCGGCGCTGGAAGCGGTGCGGTTCGTGGCCCGTTATGCGCCGGGCGCCGCGCATCACACCCGCGGCGCGGCCCGGTCGGTGATCGGGCCGGTCCTGCGTGCGGCGTCCTATGGCGACGAGGCGGTCAGCCCGAGCGTGGTCGAGTTCTCCCAGCGCATGATGCACGGCACCTCGATCACCACGCTGGTCGAGTTTCTCCATGCGCTCGAGGTCCACGACGAGGCCGCGGCCCTGCGGGTGCTGGCCAAAGTGCCGACTCTGATCGCCTGCGGTGACCGGGATCTGCTCACGCCAATGGAATACTCAAAGGCCATGGCCGCACAGCTACCCCGCTCCGAGCTGGTGATCGTCGGGGGAGCGGGCCATCTGGTCCAGCTTGAGGAGCCCGTGGTGATCGATGACGCACTGGTCCGTCTGGTGGAGCGGGCCACCCCCTCCAAACTGGTCAGCCTCGGCCGCCGGGTCCGCGATCGGGTCATGTTCCGTGGCTGAGCGCAGCGCAGGCACGGCCCAGCTGGCCACCGCCGAGGACACCATCGCCCTGGGCGCCTCGCTGGGCGCCGGGCTCAAGGCCGGTGACGTGGTTGTGCTGTCAGGTCCCTTGGGTGCGGGCAAGACCGTGATGGCCAAGGGCATCGCGGCGGCCATGGATGTGGACGGGCCGGTGGTTTCGCCGACGTTCGTGCTGGCTCGGGTCCATCGCGCGCGGCAGGCCGGCCGTCCGTCGATGGTGCATGTCGACATGTACCGCCTGCTGGATCACCCCGGCGTCGACCTGCTGGGCGAACTCGACGCGCTCGATCTGGACACCGACCTGGACGACGCCGTGGTGGTGGTCGAGTGGGGCGAGGGCCTGGCTGAACGGCTGTCCGATCATCACCTGGACATCCGCATCGAGCGGGACACCGAAACCGAGACGCGCACGGTGATCTGGCAGTGGAGCGCCCCATGAACGTATTGACCATCGACACCGCGACGCCTGCGGTCAGTGCCGGTGTGGTCCGCCGTGCCGAGGACGGCACGGTGCAGGATCTCGCCGAGCGGGTGACCGTGGACGCCCGGGCTCACGCCGAACAGCTCACGCCGAACGTGCTGGGCGCCGTGTCCGAGGCCGGGATCTCTATTGCCGATATCGACGCGGTCGTCGTCGGTTGCGGACCGGGCCCGTTCACGGGACTGCGGGTCGGGATGGCCAGTGCCGCGGCATTCGGTCATGCCCTTGGCGTTCCGGTGCACGGGGTGTGCAGCCTGGATGGCATCGGCGTTCACACCGACGGCGACGTCTTGGTGGTCACGGATGCACGGCGCCGCGAGGTGTACTGGGCGCACTACCGCGGCGGGATCCGGGTGGACGGCCCCGCTGTCAACGCACCCGCCGATGTGGCAGCGGTACTGCAGACGTCGGTTGCGGCGGTGGCCGGTTCGCCCGAGCACGCCGCGCTGTTCGACCTTCCCAGGCTCGACGTCGTGTATCCGACGCCTGCGGGCCTGGTGCGCGCCGTCACCGATTGGGATGATCCGCAACCCCTGGTGCCGTTGTATCTGCGCCGCCCTGATGCGAAACCCTCTGCGGCGGTGCGGAAATGACAGTTTTCGATGCGCTGACCCCGGCCGATGCCGCGCGGTGCGCGGAGCTGGAGGCCAAGCTGTTCGTCGGTGACGATCCGTGGCCGGCCCGGGCATTCCTGGCCGAGCTCGACGCGAAGCACAATCGCTACATCGCGGCCCGCAGCGACGGAGTGCTGGTCGGCTATGCCGGTATCTCCCGGCTGGGCCGCATGCGCCCCTACGAGTACGAAATCCACACCATCGGCGTCGACCCCGAATTCCAGGGGCAGGGGATCGGGCGCCGGCTGCTGAGCGACCTGCTCGATTTCGCCTCCGGCGGAACGGTTTTCCTGGAGGTCCGCACCGACAACGAACCAGCCATCGCGCTGTACGAGAGCGTCGGATTCGTCAACATCGGCCTGCGCAAGCGGTATTACCGCGCCAGCGGGGCCGATGCCTACACCATGCAACGCCTTCCCCAAGGGAACCCGACGTGATCATCCTGGCAATCGAAAGTTCTTGTGACGAAACCGGAGTCGGTATCGCCGACCTCGCGATCGACGACAGCGGACGGCCGACGGTTTCTCTGTTGGCCGATGAGGTCGCCTCCAGCGTCGACGAGCACGCCCGCTACGGCGGCGTCGTCCCCGAGATCGCGTCGCGCGCACACCTGGAGGCGCTGGGGCCGACGATGCGCAGGGCACTGGACGCCGCTGGCATCGAGCGGCCCGATGTCGTCGCCGCGACCATCGGGCCCGGCCTGGCGGGGGCGCTGCTGGTCGGGGTGGCCGCCGCCAAGGCCTACGCGGCCGGCTGGAACGTCCCGTTCTACGGCGTCAACCACCTGGGCGGGCATTTGGCCGCCGACGTGTACGACCACGGGCCACTGCCCGAGAGCGTGGGTCTGCTGGTCTCCGGCGGGCACACCCACCTGCTGCATGTCCGATCACTGGGGGAGCCGATCATCGAGCTGGGCAGCACCGTCGACGACGCCGCCGGTGAGGCCTACGACAAGGTGGCCCGGCTGCTCGGGCTCGGCTATCCGGGCGGGCGGGTGCTCGACGAACTGGCCCGCACCGGAGACCGCGACGCAATCGTCTTCCCGCGCGGAATGACCGGGCCGCGCGACGATCCGTACGTGTTCAGCTTCTCGGGGCTCAAGACCGCGGTGGCCCGCTATGTGGAGGCGAACCCGGAAGCAGCGCAGGCCGATGTGGCCGCCGGGTTCCAGGAGGCCGTCGCCGATGTGCTGACCGCCAAGGCCGTACGCGCGGCCACCGACCTCGGGGTCTCGACCTTGCTGATCGCGGGTGGGGTGGCCGCCAACTCCCGGCTGCGTGAACTCGCCGAAGAACGCTGCGCGGCAGCGGGTCTGACCCTGCGGGTGCCCCGACCGCGCTTGTGCACCGACAACGGCGCCATGATCGCCTCGTTCGCGGCGCACCTGATCGCGGCCGGTGCGGCGCCCTCTCCACTCGATGCGGCCAGCGATCCGGGCCTGCCGGTGGTCAAGGGGCAGGTGGCATGAGCGCATCAACCGTCGCCGACAAGCTTGAGGTCACCGAACTGCTGTACCGCTATGCCGAGCTGATCGACGCCGGCGACTTCGACGGGGTGGGCCAGTTGCTGGGCCGGGCCACGTTCGGCGGCCCCGCATCGGGCAGCGTGGCTGGAGACCAGGCCATCGCGAAGCTCTTCGCGCACACCACCCGGCGGTTTCCCGACCATGGCAACCGCACCCGGACTCGCCATCTGGTGCTCAACCCGATCGTCGACATCGATGGCGAGCGGGCAACGGCCCGCTCGACCTTCTGCGTCGTCCAACAGACCGACACCGTGCCGCTGCAGCCCATCGTGGTGGGGCGCTACGCCGACGTGTTCGCCCGTGACGAGGATGGTTGGTTCTTCACCGAACGCAAGGTGGACGTGGAGATGGTCGGGGACGTTTCGGCGCATCTGGCCGTCGACCCGCGACAGTACGAGCGCTAGTCAGCGCGCTTCGTTGATCTGGTGAACCCGCACGCTGACCTCCAGCTGGAAACGGTCGGCGGGGTTCTTGAGTGACAGCCCGGTGAGTTCCTCGATGAGTTTGATCCGATACAGCAGCGAGTGCCGGTTCAGGAACAGCGCCCGCGCCGCCGCACTGGTGTTCGTGGCCTCGTCGAGCAGGATCTCCAAGGTGTGCACGAGTTGGCCACGCCGGGTCTTGTCGTAATCGACGAGTGGCTGCAGCGTTTGCAGGATGGTCGCCATGCTGCGGGGGTGCTGCCGCAGCACCTCGGCGAATTGCATCGGACCGGCCGGGCTCTCGGGCAGTGCCTGCGATACCGGTGCGGCGACGGCGACCGCGTGGCCATGTGCGGGTGCCAGCAGCGCCCAGGCCACCAGATCGTCGGGAAGCCGGCTGAGCCGCCGCGCGGAATCGACCAATCCGGATACCGTGGATTCCGTTGGGGCCGAAGAGAAATGGCTCATCACGAGGTCGTCGGTGACCGACGACGTGACCGTAAGGCCTGCGGCGAGCGCCAATTCGTGCAGCGCTTTGGCGAACCTGTCGGCGGCCTCGCTCCACAGGAAATTGTCGCGCACGCGGCGCCCGATGACCATCTGCACCCGGGTGTCCGGCGGGGACGGACTGACCAGCGGCAGCAGGGTCTTCTGGACGTCGGCGAAGGCAATCTCCCAGGGCAGCAGGACAAATGGGCAGCCATGCTTGTCGGCGAGGGGGATCAGCAGCTCGAGGAGATCGTGCGCGTCCACGTCCGGGGGAGGGCTGAGCACGATGCCGGCGGCCGGGGAGGACACCAAGGAGACGAGGAAGTCGCGCACACCCGGCTGGTGGATGTCGGCGCCCGTGGTCAGCACCAGGTCACCGGGACGGACGAAGTCCTCGGCCGGTGCGTGGATGATGTCCACCCAGTGGACCTCGCGGGACAGCCCGCGGTGCCCGGCGACCACCGAACCCTGATCCAGGGGTGGAATCGTCAAGACCGCCGCCACGTTCAGCGACGAGTCCTCGGACATGCCGCTTCCCTTCTGATCAACTGCTCGGCGGTGCGTCGAAGCCGACGGTATCAGCGACCAGTCGCGCCGGTGACCACCCGCTCGGCAGGTGGCCACCGACGCCGGGGTTTGTTCAGCCGACCGACGATATCGAGGCCAACTCCCCGGTGGACCGTCGGCTCAGCAGCATGCCGACTCCGAAGAACACCAGCGGCATCACACCGAAGATCGCCGCCAGGGTGGGCGTGCCACCGACCACCAGGGTCAGGTTGGACACCACCAGCACCAGGGCCGCCGCCAGGGCCAGCGTGGCGAACGAGGCCAGCACCACCTTCCCGGTCGAGTTGCCGCGCCGGACGAAGAAGATCACCACCGAGATCGTGGTCAGCAGCCACAGCAGTGCCAGCGCCAGGATGCCCAGGCCACCGCCCGGCCCGAAGATCTGCAACACCGGGTCCAGCTGCAGCGCGGCGCAGACACCCATCACCACAAACGAGGCCACGGTGATGACCAGCGAGGCGTTCGACGGGGAGCCGTGACGCTCGTGCACCTCGCCGACCTTCTTCGGGAAGACACCGCTCTGCCCCAGCACGAACGCGTACCGCGACGCGATGTTGTGGAAGGCCAGGGCACACGCGAAGACGCTGACCGACCACAGGATGGTGTTCAGATCGCGTCCGACCATGCCGAGGTACTTGCCCGCGGTGTTCACCATGAAGTTGTCGGGGTCGTCGGTGGCCAGCTTGATGGCGTCGTGCCCGCCGTTGCCCTCGACGAGGGCCCAGCTGGTGAAGGCGTAGAAGACGGCGACGATACCCACCGCCCAGTAGGTGGCCCGGGGCACCGTGCGATCGGGATCCCTTGCCTCGTCCCGGAAGACCGCGGTCGCCTCGACACCGACGAACCCCCACAGCGCGTACAGCAGCGCGATGCCGAAGCCGCCGGCGATGCCCTGCGGCGTGAACGAGTCGCCGGTGAGGCCGTGCTCACCGCCGCGCACCACGATGACCAGATCCACCACCATGAGGATCGCGACCTCGGACACCAGGAAGACACCGAGCACCTTGGCGCTCAGATCGATGTCGCGGTAGCCGAGCCAGGCGACGGCCGCCAGCACCAGCCCGGTCAGCAGCCACCATGGGACATCGGGGCCACCGAAGCGCGTGATCAGCTCGTTGAGGATGACGCCGTCGTAGGCGGACACGGCGATCAGGGTCGCCATGTAGGCGGGGAGCGCGAGGACGGCCGCACCGGTACCGGCCGCCCGGCCCAGCGACTCACGGATGTAGGCGTAGAAGGCGCCGGCGTCGGTGACGTACTTCGACATCGCGACGAAGCTGGCCGCGAACAGTCCGAAGATGACGCCCGCGACGATGAAGGCGACCGGGATGCCGGTGGTGTTGCCCAACGCCATCGCGATCGGCACGTTGCCGCCGATGGTCGACAGCGGCGCCGACGCGGCCACGACCATCAACACGATGGCGGGCACGCCGAGGTGCCCACGCAGTTTGGCCGGACGGCCGGCCGATGACGTATCAGGTGCGGGCTGGTGGTCCGCGTTGACAACCTCGGTCATGGGTTGATTCCTCCTAACTGCCGGTCGCAGGTGGCGGCCGGGTGAAGTCCGGGGCAAGTTTGCGAGAACCACGGGCCGCTCCGCCAGCGCAGTCGATCACTTTCCAACACCTTGTTGTAAGCCAGTTCACATCGGCCCCGCCGGTGTCACACACATTGTTGGAAGGTGCCGAGCGGACGTTGTTTCCGCCGCGGCATTCAGTTGATGCTTGGCCGGTCACGCGACAGAGAGGTACGACGACCGCCATGAACCCGGACAGCAGCGACACCGAGCAGGATCACCGGCTGGGGCGCATCCGGCTGCTGGATGAGCAGCGCGTCAACTTGGACGGATTCGCCCAGGCGGACCCCGAGCTGGGCATGATCTCGCACCTGTCGCCCCACGACCCGGAACCGTCCTGGAAGGTGGCCGACGACGGCACCGTGCTGGAGATGGATTCGAAGGCCGCCGCCGACTTCGACACCATCGACGAGTTCATCGTCCGCTACGCCGTCGACCCGGCGGAGGCACCGCGGTCGATGGCGATGAGCGAGGTCGAGTTGGCCCGGATGATCGTCGACTCGGCTGTGCCGCGCGAGGAGGTGCTGCGCGTCTGCGGTGGACTGACCCCGGCCAAGATGGCCCGGGTGGTCGCCATCCTCCAGCCCGTCGAGATCCAGATGGCGATGATGAAGATGCGTGCCCGCCGCACGCCCGCGAACCAGGCGCATGTCACCAACCGCCTCGACGACCCCCTGCTCATCGCGGCCGACGCCGCCACCGCCGTCGTCTACGGGTTCCGCGAACTGGAAGCCACGGTCCCGGTGCTCGACGACGCCCCGGCCGTCGCGGTGGGTCTGCTGATCGGTTCCCAGGTGCCCGCTCCTGGGGCGCTGACGCAGTGCTCCGTCGAGGAGGCCCGCGAGCTGGAACTCGGGGTGCGCGGGCTGGTGTCCTATGCCGAGACGGTGTCGGTGTACGGCACCGAGCAGGTGTTCACCGACGGTGACGACACCCCGTGGTCGAAGGCGTTTCTCACCTCGTCCTACGCCTCTCGCGGTATCAAGATGCGGCTGTCCAGCGGGGCGGGCTCAGAGGTGCTGATGGGGCAGGCCGAGCGCAAGTCGATGAACTACCTGGAGTCGCGCTGCGTCGCACTGGCCAAAGGCATTGGGGCACAGGGCGTTCAGAACGGCGGCATCGACGGCGCCTCGATCACCGCGTCGGTGCCGGGCGGTGTCCGCGAACTCATCGCCGAGAACCTGATGGTCATGCTGCGCGGGCTCGAATCCTGCAGCGGAAACGACTCGCTGGTGTCCGAGTCGACGATGCGCCGAACCAGCCGGACCTTGCCGGTGCTGCTGTCGGGGTCGGATTTCATCTTCTCCGGATTCGGCTCGGTGGTGGCCTACGACAACATGTTCGGCCCGTCCAACTTCAATGCCGCCGACCTCGACGACTATCTGGTGATGCAGCGCGACTGGGGTGTCGACGGCGGGCTGCGGTCGGTGGACCCGACCACCCTGGAAGCCATGCGCCGTCAGGCCGCCGAGGCCACCCGGGCGGTGTTCGAATATCTGGGGCTCGCCGATTTCGACGATGACCATGTGGAAGCCGTTGTCGGGGCGGAAGGTTCCAAGGATCTACCCGACACCGACGGGGTGAAGGTGCTCAGCGCCGCCCGGATGATCGAGCAGTCGGGCCTGACGGTGCTCGACATCGTCGCCGCGCTCGCCGAGACGGGGTTCACCGATATCGCCGAGCGGGTCCTGGGGATGGCCAAGGCCCGTGTGACCGGCGACTATCTGCAGACCGCGGCGATCTTCGACGAGCAGATGAATGTGCTCTCGGCCCTGCAGGATCCGAACGACTACCGCGGCCCCGGCACCGGATACCGGCCGACGGCGGAGCGCCAGGCCCAGATCGACGCGGTGCGGCAGGCGCGGTCGGTGACCGACCTTGTCAAGGAGCAGGCGACCTTCGCCGATCCTGATCGGCTGGTCGTGCGCGGCCCCGCGGGGGTGGGCGACGATCCCCGTGAGGTCGTCATCGGGGTGTCTCCGGCGTTCGGGGTCAAGCTGTTTCGCACCCTGTCGGGCATGGTCGTCTACGACGCGCTGGAGCAGATCCTGGCCGGGCTGGAGGAGGAGCAGTGCGTGCCGCGCCTGGTCCGGATCGCCGATTCCGTGGATCTCGGGGTGATCGGCAAATCCGCGGCCCGGCTGTCCGGATCCGGAATCGGTGTCGGGCTGCAGGCCAAGGGCACCACGCTGATCCACCGTCGCGATCTTCCGCCGCTGGCCAATCTCGAATTGCTCAGTGTCGCACCGCTGATCACGCCGGAGATGTACCGGCTGATCGGTATCAACGCCGGCAGGCACGCCAAGGGCGCGACACCTGCCCCGATGCGCAACGCGTACACCGACGAGGCGATCACCGCCCGGTACCACACCAGGGTGGTCTCGATGGTGGCCATCGAGCGATCCGAATGCGATCGCGACGATCGCGGCGTGAACATGGAATTGGAGCTCAAGCGATGACGATCACCGCCCACTCGGGCCGCAGCCTCGCCGAGGTGACGGTCGAGGCTGCCCGCAACGGCGACCTGGTGCTCGACGACATTCGGGTGAGCCGGGAAACCTTGCTGGCACAAGCGGATACCGCGCAGCGCTCGGGCTCTGCGCAATTGGCGATGAACCTGCGGCGGGCCGCTGAGATGACCGCACTCACCTCTGAGGAGATGCTGTCCGCCTACGAGGCGTTGCGGCCTCACCGGTCGAGCTTCGCCGAGCTCGAGGAATTGGCGCAGCGCCTCGCGGACCGCGACGCGCCGACGTGTGCGGCACTCGTCCGGGAGGCGGCCACGGCCTATCAGCGGCGCGGCCTGCTGCGGTGACCGTCTGGGCCGGTGTCGACATCGGCAACTCCACCACCGAAGTGGTGCTCTGCCGGATGGTCGACGAACTCGTGGTGCTGGCCAGTGCCCGCACCCCGACCCGTGGTGGCAAAGGTTCGCCGCGGGCGGTGCAGGGCGCTGCTCAACTGGTGAGGCGGCTGGCCGAGGCGCACGGGCTGGTGATCGAGCAGGCCGCGTTCGCTCCGACCCCGCCCGTTCGGTCGACGGTCGAACAGGTCCAACTGGAGACGCAGCGGACAGGCAGGCTCACGATCGTCACCCGGTCGGCTGCCACCACCGCAGGCGATGCGGTCGGTGTGGGGCAGCCGGTTCCGGTCGAGTGCCTCGATGACGTCGAGCCCGGTTGCCCGGTCGTCGCCTGCGCGGCGGCGCAGTGGGGTTACCGCGAGGTCGCGCTGCGGGTGAATGACGCGGTGGCCCAAGGGTGCAACGTCACGGCGGTGCTGACGGCCAACGATGAGGCCGTGCTGGTGTCGAATCGGCTGAGCGCGGCACTGCCTGTCGTCGATGATGTCGACGTCACGGCACTGCTCTCGGCAGCCCGCGTCGCGGTCGAAGTGCGCCAGGGCGTCGCGCCTCTGCAACGGCTCACCGATCCCTTCTGGCTCGCCGACGTGTTCGGCCTCAGCGATGCCGAGCGGGTGGATGCGCGGGTGATCGCCGATCAGCTCTTCGACAGTGCGTGCGCGGTGGTCACTCTCGGCGATGCCGAGCCTGCGGTTTCCGCGCCGGTGGCCCAGCCGGCGGGGGAGCGTGCCCACGTGGTCCGCCTTGCCGATATCGCGGCGCAGGCCAATTCACGCCGAGGATCGGTCGCCGTGGACAGTCTGGTGGTGGCGAACATGGCCGGGGCGCAGGAGCCGCCGGCGGGAGCCGACGAGCTGGCCGGGGCGCTGGGCGTACCGGTGACGCGCGTCGACTCGGAGGCCGCGGCAGCCCGCGTCGGCGCCCTCACCACTCCCGGGATCACCCCTGACGTCGTCGTTGTGGACGTCGGCGGTGGCACCGTCGACGTCGTGTCCGACGGGTCCCGCATCGTGTTGCCGGGGGCAGGACAGCTGCTGACGGCGGCGACGGCCACCGCACTGGACATCTCCCGAAGCGCCGCCGAATACGCCAAACGCGCCGAGGCGGTCACGGCCGTCACCGTTCAGCTCATCGAGGACGAACACGGCCGGCGGCAGTTCTTGGACACTCCGGTCAGTGGGCGGTGCAGCGGATGGCTGCTGACGGCGGCCCCCAGTGGTTGGCTGCCCTTCACGTCCCGGCTGTCGGGGGCCGAGTGGCGCAGTTGGCGCCTGGCCGCCAAACGGCAGGTGATCGGCGGCAACGTGATGCGGGGCATCGAGCAGGCGGCACCCGGAGTGACCGGGGTGCTGCTCGTCGGAGGCGGCGCCAGTGACGACGAGCTGGTCCGTGCGGTCAGCGAACAGCTAGGCCACCACGTGAGTGTGGGACGCGGAAATGTGGCAGGTCAGCTGGGGCACCGGTTCGCGGTGGCCTACGGGCTGGTGGCCATGGCGGCGCGGATGCCGGGCGGTCGGCCGCGGGATGAAGAGCTGGACCGGGTCGACCGGTCAGGCGGCAGCGTGAATGCGCACGACGTGGATGTCGCTGGCGAACACCCGGGCGCCGGTGGGTAGCGGCGGGGCGGTACTTCGATAGGTCCGGCCGGTCGGCGTGGTGAGTTCTGTGGTGTGCCGGCCGTAACCGTCGTAGGTGGTCGCGGTCTGCCACCCGGGGCTTTCCTTTGCGTAATTGCAGCGTTCGCAAAGCCCTTGCCCGTTGACGGAGGTGGTCGCGCCACCGTCGGCGTGCCGGGTGATGTGGTCGATGTGCCGGATGGGGGCGTCGCAATACGGCGTGCGGCACTTTTGGTCACGCATGGCGATCAGCCAGCGCAGCCCCTTGGGGAACGCCCGGGCGGTGGACTCCATGGCGACCAGGTTGCCGGTGGCCGGATCGGCGTAGAGCTTGCGCACCGCGGCCTCGGCCTGGGGGTCCAGCAGCGCCGCCAAGGCCATCTGTCGGGCCACCTCTGCCGGGATGGGGCCGTATCCCTGCAGCACCGCCGATTCGGAACCCTGGGCCAACAAGCTCTCGTCGGAGACCACCAGGTTGAGCGCGACCGGGACCGCGGCTTCGACCTCACGCCCGGTGACCCGTCGGTAGAAGGCATCGGCCATCAACGGGCCTCGCCCCTGGCATCCACCTCCGGCGGCGATCGAGGCGGCCCCGGCGGCGGCGGCCTCCGCCTGCAGCGCTTGATAGGCCGTAACGCCTTCTGCGGAGGTCAGCAGCGCCGTCACGTACGCCATGCCGTGCGGGGCCGGACGCAGCGTGACAGCGCGATCGCACTGATGGCGGCTGATGCGCGCCATCACCGCGTCGTGGTCGAGCCGAAAAGCCACCCGCCCGGCCTCAGCCTCAACCTTTTTGTCCCCCAGACCATCGAGCACGGCAGGATCCGCGCACAGTTCGGCGTCCATCGCCTGTCGATCTGCTGGTGAGAGGCAGGCGGCCTGGTCCGCGATGATCATCGCCCGGTCTTCGGTAAGCACGCCGGACTGCAGAGCCGCGAGCGTGTAGGGCATGTCGTCGACCAGGATCCTGGACATCTTCAGATACTTGGCCCCGTGCCAAGGGGAGGACTTGCGGGCCAGCCCCACCTCGGATGCCAGCCCTTGAGCGCGTCTGGCGGCAGGCACACCCTCAGCGGCCTTACGGGCGAGGCGCTTGGCTTCCAGCATCGTCGTCACTCTGGCCTGTGCCGCGGCAATGCCGGCGGTCGCGCGGGTCATCGCAGCTAGCTGGTCGATCAACGCCGCCTCCGTGGCGTCGGGGTCGATGTTCCAACTAACTTCGAACATGTGTTCGAGTATAGCACCGTTCACTGACTCCATCTTTTTGACAGGGTTTCAGCCCACGGATGAGTTCGCGGGCGGCGCACAACCCACCCTTGAGTGCTAGCACTCGCATGTATAGAGTGCTAGGTGGCACGCGGCCTACCCCAGCGCCGGCACCCGCGACGACGGAGCGAGGGCACGGACGCATGCCGAACACCTGGTTAACCCCGAGGGCCCCGGAGCACACCGGGACTCGATACCCGAACAAGTGGAGGGCTTCCATCGTGGCAGTCAACATCAAGCCACTCGAGGACAAGATCCTCGTTCAGGCCAATGCGGCCGAGACCACGACCGCTTCCGGTCTGGTCATCCCCGACACCGCCAAGGAAAAGCCGCAAGAAGGCACCGTCGTCGCAGTTGGCCCCGGCCGCTGGGATGAGGATGGCGAGAAGCGGATCCCCCTGGACGTTGCCGAGGGCGACACCGTCATCTACAGCAAGTACGGCGGCACCGAGATCAAGTACAACGGCGAGGAGTACCTGATCCTCTCCGCGCGCGACGTGCTGGCTGTCGTCGCCAAGTAGTTCCGTAAAGGACCTCGTGTAACCGCCCCGGAGATCCCCGTGTTCATTGCGGGCGATATCCGGGGCGGTATGCGTTCTCAAGCAGAAAGACATCTATGAGCAAGCAGATTGAGTTCAACGAGACTGCGCGCCGGGCGATGGAATCCGGTGTCGACAAGCTCGCCGACGCGGTCAAGGTGACTCTGGGTCCGCGCGGTCGGAACGTGGTGCTCGCCAAGGCTTTCGGTGGACCGCAGGTCACCAATGACGGTGTGACCATCGCGCGCGAGATCGACTTGGAAGACCCGTTCGAGAACCTCGGCGCCCAGCTGGTGAAGTCGGTGGCCACCAAGACCAACGACGTCGCAGGCGACGGCACCACCACCGCCACCGTGCTGGCACAGGCGCTGGTCAAGGCCGGCCTGCGCAACGTCGCCGCCGGTGCCAACCCGATCGCGCTGGGTCTGGGTATCGGCAAGGCCGCCGACGCGGTGTCCGAGGCCCTGCTGGCCGCGGCCATCCCGGTCAACGACAAAAAGGCCATCGCCCAGGTCGCCACCGTGTCCTCGCGCGACGAGCAGATCGGCGAGCTGGTCGGCGAGGCCATGACCAAGGTCGGTCACGACGGTGTGGTCACCATCGAGGAGTCCTCGACGCTGAACACCGAGCTCGAGGTCACCGAGGGCGTCGGCTTCGACAAGGGCTTCATCTCGGCCTACTTCGTCACCGACTTCGATTCTCAGGAAGCGGTCCTCGAAGACGCGCTGGTGCTGCTGCACCGCGACAAGGTCAGCTCCCTGCCCGACCTGCTGCCGCTGCTGGAGAAGGTCGCCGAGGCAGGCAAGCCGCTGCTGATCATCGCCGAGGACGTCGAAGGCGAGGCCCTGTCCACGCTGGTGGTCAACGCCATCCGTAAGACGCTCAAGGCCGTCGCCGTCAAGGCGCCGTTCTTCGGCGATCGCCGCAAGGCGTTCCTCGACGATCTGGCGATCGTCACCGGTGGCCAGGTCGTCAACCCCGACGTGGGCCTGGTGCTGCGTGAGGCCGGCCTGGACATCCTGGGCTCCGCCCGGCGCGTGGTGGTCACCAAGGACAGCACCGTGCTCGTCGACGGCGGCGGTTCTGCCGACGCGGTCGCCGATCGGGTCAAGCAGCTCAAGGCCGAGATCGAGACCACCGATTCGGACTGGGATCGGGAGAAGCTGCAGGAGCGGCTGGCCAAGCTGTCCGGCGGCGTCGCGGTGATCAAGGTCGGCGCGGCCACCGAGACCGACCTGAAGAAGCGCAAGGAAGCCGTCGAGGACGCCGTCGCGGCGGCCAAGGCTGCCGTCGAGGAGGGCATCGTCACCGGTGGTGGCTCCGCACTCGTGCAGGCTCGCTCTGCCCTCGACAAGCTGCGCGGCGAGGTCAACGGTGACGAGGCCCTCGGTGTCGAGGTGTTCTCCTCGGCGCTGTCGGCCCCGCTGTACTGGATCGCCACCAACGCCGGCCTGGACGGCTCGGTCGTGGTGAACAAGGTCAGCGAGCTGGCCAACGGCCAGGGCTTCAACGCCGCCACCCTGTCCTACGGTGACCTGGTCGCCGAGGGCATCGTGGACCCGGCCAAGGTGACCCGCTCCGCGGTGCTCAACGCCGCATCCGTGGCGCGCATGATCCTGACGACCGAGACGGCCGTCGTGGACAAGCCTGCCGAGGACGAGGACCACGGGCACGGCCATCACGGCCACGCCCACTAGAAGCAGCTCACGAGAAGTAGTACGAAACACCCCCGGCCACCAGGCCGGGGGTGTTTCGTTTCGGCATGGACCGGATCTTTCAGTGGGTGTGGGATCGGTATGGGCCGGTGTATTCCTGGGCGATCTGCGTACTGGTCTACCTGGCCGGGCTGTCGGTCCACCTCGCCTTCCCGTTGATCATCGTCGCCTTCGAGGGATCCGATATTTACCTGGAGGCGGCCGTCATCACCGGTGTCGCCATGCTGGTGCGGGCCTACCTGCTGGTACTTCCCGGCTCGAAGTCGTTGCGGCTGATCGAAAACTGGGCGGCGGGCCGCGAGGTCGATCCGATGGACGCGCTGCGCGCCACCTACACCTACGCGCGGCGGACGACTGCCCGGGTGCTGGCAACCGATGTGGCCTGGGCGCCGTGCGTCGCGGTCGTGGTCGCAACGCTCGCCGGCGCGACGGGGTGGCGGCTGGTCCAGTATGGGATTGTCGGTGCCGCGTACGGCGCGGCCACGGGACTGTTCGGTGTGCACAGCTTCACTGAGGGGTCGCTCAGGCCGGCCAGGACAGCCGTCGCCGGTGACACGGGAATCGGCGATTCCCTGCCGCGCTCTCACCCGACTTTTGCCGCGTGGTCCCACCTCACCATGCTCGCGATGGCGTTCGGATTCTCCACCGGTGCCGCCATCATGGCGTCGGTGATCGACCGCGCCCGTGAGGACCCCCTCGTCTCCCTGGCGATCGGGTGTGCGTTGACGCTGATTGCCGGGCCGGTCGCGGTCATGGCGATCGCTCCCTTCCTGCGACCGATCCGGGATCTCGCCGAGGGGACTGAACGCGTGGCCGCCGGCGACTACGGCCAACGCCTGCCCGTAGTCCAGGACGACGACCTGGGTGCGCTGTCGGCCTCGTTCAACCGCATGCAGGCGGGTTTGGCTGAGCGGCAACGACTTCAGGCCGCGTTCGGGACCTATGTCGATCCGGCTTTGGCGGCGCGGCTGCTTGAGCAAGGTGACGACATATTCACCGGTGAGCGTCGGGATGTGACGGTGTTGTTCGTCGACATCCGCGATTTCACGCCGTTCGCCGAGACCAACAGTGCTGAGGACACCGTTGCCCGGCTCAACGCGCTGTTCGCGATCGTGGTGCCCGCGGTGGTCGACGCCGGTGGGCACGTGAACAAGTTTCTCGGCGACGGTGCCCTCGCGGTCTTCGGTGCCCCGAATGTCCTTGCGCGTCATGCCGATGCGGCGGTGAGCGCCGCTGTGGTGATTGATCGGCTTGTCGGTGAGGGATTCGGTGGTGAGCTTCGGATCGGGATCGGCATCAACACCGGTGTGGTGATCGCCGGGACCATCGGTGGCGGAGGCAAGCTGGAATTCACGCTGATCGGCGATGCCGTCAATGTCGCCGCACGCGTCGAGCAGCTCACCAAGACGACCGGTGACTCGATCCTGCTGACCCAGCCGACCGTCGACGCATTGAACGTGCGCCCGCCCGGACTCACCGACCGGGGGTTTTACGAACTGAAGGGCAAGGCGGCCGCGGTAAAGGTTTTCGGCCTCGCGGCGGCCAGCACTGAGACTGCGCGATGAGTTTGTGCGCCGCACTCAGTCGGTACGGGTATGACTGACGACACCATGAGCACCGCGTGCACCATCAACGCGCCGGCCGACACCGTGTTCGGGGTACTGGCCGACCCGACCACCCATCAGGCGATCGACGGCACCGGCTGGGTGCGGGAGTCCCTCGACGGCAAGCAACTGACCGAAACGGGCCAGGTCTTCCGGATGGCGATGTACCACGACAATTACGGCGGCATGCACTACGAGATGGCCAACCGGGTCGAGGTTTTCGATCCTCCCCGCGCGATCGCATGGTTGCCGGGCCAAGGGGCTGACGACGCCAACCTCGAGTTCGGCGGCTGGATCTGGCGTTACGACCTCGAGCCCGTCGGTGACGACCGGACGACGGTGACGCTGACGTACGACTGGTCGGCGGTGCCGCCCGCGCTTCGAGAACACATCGAGTTCCCCCCGTTCGACCGGCAGCACCTGGACAACTCGCTCAAGCACCTGGCCGAGCTGGCACAGGATCGGGCGTAGCCGTCACGAGGCTCAGGCCTCGATCGGTGCGTACCAGTCGGCGTTGGTGAGCAGCACCCGCGTCCCCAGATCGCGGTTCCACTCGGGTTCGATGCCGTGGCGCCGCACGATGGGAAACACGATGTCGTCGAGCATCTGGGTCACGTCGCGGAAGTACAGGTCCTCCTTGGACTCATCGCTGAGCCGGTTGTACGCCTCCTCGTCGAAGTTCTCCGGCGCGAACGCGCCGTAGCCGACATAGGTGGAGCCGTCCTCGACGAGGCGTTCGGTGTCCTGGTTGTGGAAGTAGATGAAGCCCGTCCAGTGGCGGCTGTCGTCGCGCTCGTCACCGATCTCGGCCGACGCGCAGGTGCCGCAGCACGAGAAGTCGGCACCGGCGACGACGCCATTGGCGTTGAGCTCCTCGAAGGCCGCCTGGGTGCGCGACTGGTAGTCGCCGAGTTCGGCCTGCTGGCGTAGTCGCGCCTCGCGCAGGGCGGAGAAGGCAGCCGTCAGTTGCTCGTCGGTGAGTTCGTAGTCGTCGGCGTAGATCTCGAGGAACTCGTCGACGTCGTCGTTGCCGGTGACCAGCATGCGCCAGATCTCGGTAGTGAGCGTCGCGCGATCCTCGTCGTCGAGCGGGAGGCCGGGGAGCACGGCGTGGGCGGGTATGACGTTCGGGTTCGACGGTGCGCTCATGGCGCCGGCCTCCAGGTCTGCGGTCGGAACCGGGCGAATCACCCGGCGGTGGCGATCGTAGCGTCGGAGGGTGACGATCTCGTCGTTTGCCGGACCGCCGGCGCGACACGCCCTGCGACAGGCCGGTTTTTGATGCCAGGTGGCTCACAATGCGGACATGACGGAACCGCGGGAGTCACCGCGCGGGGTCTCGCGTCAGACGTTCCTGCGCGGCGCCGTCGGGGCGTTGGCGGCCGGTGCGGTTTTCGGATCGAGCCGCGCCAGTGCCGACCCCTCGGGTTGGGGTGATCTCTCTGCCGCCATCAGAGGCCAGGTGATCCTGCCGGACAACGGTGGTCAATTCGCCTCGGCCAAGGCGGTTTTCAACACCAACTTCAACGGCCTGGCACCGGCGGCGGTCGTCACCCCGAGTTCGGCGGAGGACGTGCAGAAGGCGATGGCCTTCGCCGCCACCCACAACCTCAAGGTTGCGCCCCGCGGTGGTGGGCATTCCTACGTGGGCGCATCGACGGCAAACGGCACCATGGTCCTGGACCTGCGGCAATTGCCCGGTGACATCGGCTACGACGCCGGGACCGGTTATGTCACGGTGACGCCTGCGACCCAGCTGTACGCGATTCACCAGACGCTCGCCGGCGCCGGGCGGGGCATCCCGACGGGAACCTGCCCCTCTGTCGGCGCGGCCGGGCACGCTCTCGGCGGCGGGCTCGGCGCCCAATCTCGCCGCGCGGGCCTGATGTCTGATCAGTTGGTGTCGGCGACGGTGGTGCTGCCCGGCGGCAAGGCGGTCACCGCATCGGCCAACCAGAATCCAGACCTGTTCTGGGCGTTGCGCGGCGGAGGTGGCGGCAACTTCGGAGTGACAACTGCGCTGACCTTCGCCACCTTCCCCACCAGCGAGGTGGATGCGGTGAACGTTCACTATCCGTTGCAGGCTTTCGCGCAGGTTTTGGTCGGCTGGCAGAACTGGCTCCGTTCGGCCGACCGCAGCAGTTGGGCACTGGCCGACACCATCACCGACCCGGGAGGCGCGCACTGCCGCATCCTCGCGACCAGTCCGGTCGGCTCCGGTGACGCCACGGCGACCGCGGTCGCCAAAGCGGTTGGGCTGCAACCGATGAGCGTAGAGAAACACACGTTCAACTACCTGGACCTGGTGCAATTCCTGGCCGTCAACAACCTCAACCCTTCGCCGCTCGGTTATGTCGGCGGATCCGATGTCTTCCAGTCGATCACCCCGGCGGTTGCCCAGGGGATCGCCGCGGCGTTCAACGCCTTCCCGGCCGGGGCCGGTCGCCCGTTGGTGATCATGCACGCGCTCGACGGGGCCCTCGCCACCGTGGGGCCGGGGGACACGGCGTTTCCGTGGCGACGGCAGTCGGCATTGGTTCAGTGGTACGTGGAGACCTCCGGATCACCGGCGGCAGCGGCCAGTTGGCTCAACACCGCGCATCAAGCGGTGGCCGCGTATTCGGTGGGCGGATACGTGAACTATCTCGAAGCGAACCAGCCCGCGTCGCGCTTTTTCGGTGCCAACACCTCCCGGCTGGCCGCTACTCGGCAGAAGTACGATCCCGGCCGGATCATGTTTTCGGGACTGAACTTCTGATGCCGTAGCGCCAGTGTGCTCACACGGCGCACACCATCCGGCTTAGCCTCGAGTCGTTGAGACTCACCTGGCCTGTGGACGAGCGAAGGAACCGAGCATGCGAGCAACCGTGATGTATGGGGCCGGCGACGTGCGCGTCGAGAACGTGCCCGACGCAGAATTGAAGGAAGCCACCGATGCCATCGTGCGGGTCACCCGTGCCTGCATCTGCGGCAGTGACCTGTGGCCGTACCAGTCGATGCCGCACAAGGACGGCGGCCGGCGCATGGGCCACGAGTTCATCGGCATCGTCGAGGACGTCGGCGCCGACGTCTCCGGACTTCGGCGCGGTGATCTGGTCGTGGCCCCGTTCGTCTGGGCGGACAACACGTGTGACTTCTGCCAGGAGGGCTTGCAGACGTCGTGCCGCCACGGCGGCGGGTGGGGCGCGCCGGGCGTCGACGCCGGCCAGGGCGAGGCCGTGCGCGTCCCGCAGGCGCAGGGCACGTTGGTGAAGCTTCCGGTGGCCGAGGATTCGGCGCTCATGGCCTCCCTGCTGACGTTGTCCGACGTGTTCTGCACCGGCCATCACGGTGTGGTGACCGCCGGGGTGGGGCCGGGATCGTCGGTGACGGTCATCGGTGACGGCGCGGTGGGTTTGTGCGCGGTGCTGGCGGCCAAACGGCTGGGTGCGGAGCAGATCATCCTGAACGGCCGCCACACCGTGCGGACCGATCTGGGACGCGAATTCGGCGCCACCGATGTCGTCGCCGAACGTGGCGACGAAGCGGTCGAGAAGATTCGCGAACTGACCGGCGGGGACGGTTCCCACGCGGTCATCGAATGCGTCGGCACCGAGCCGTCGCTGGCCACCGCGCTTGACGCAGTCCGCGCCGGTGGCCGGGTCAGTCGACTGGGGGTATCCCAATACACCGAGGTACCAATGGGTTTCGGAACCTTCTTCCGCAATGTCACGCTGACCGGGGGAGTGGCGCCCGCACGGGCCTATATCGAGGAACTCATGCCGGACGTTCTCGAGGGTGTCATCGAACCCGGCCGGGTCTTCGACCGCACCATCGGTCTCGACGAAACCCCCGACGGCTACCGCGCCATGGCCGACCGCGAGGCCCTCAAGGTGCTGATCGAGCCATGACACTGCTCCTTCAGGAACGCGACGGCCGGGGCGTCGTCACGCTGACGCTCAACCGCCCGCAGGCCTTCAACGCGTTGTCGGAGGCGATGCTGACGGCGCTCGGTGAGGCCATTGATGCGCTGGCCGAAGATGATTCGGTGCGTGCCGTGGTGCTCGGGGCGTCCGGTAAGGCGTTCTGCGCCGGGCATGACCTCAAGGAGATGCGGGCCGAACCGTCACTGGAGTACTACGAGCGCTTGTTCGCCCAGTGCACCGAGGTGATGCTGTCGATCCAACGGTTGCCGGTGCCGGTGGTCGCGCGGGTCCAGGGCCTTGCGACCGCAGCCGGGTGCCAGCTTGTCGCGATGTGTGATCTCGCCGTGGCAAGCGCCGACGCGCGATTCGCGGTCAGCGGCGTCAACGTCGGGTTGTTCTGCGCGACCCCGGGAGTGGCGCTCTCGCGCAACGTCCCGCGCAAGGCCGCGTTCGAGATGCTGGTGACAGGCGAATTCGTGTCTGCCGAACAGGCCCTGGCGTTGGGTCTGGTGAACAGGGTGGTGCCGGCCGATGGTCTCGACGACGAGGTCGAGACCATGATCGCGAGCATCGTGGCGAAGCCCCGCGTTGCCGTCGCCATGGGAAAGGCGTTGTTCTACCGGCAGATCGACGTCGACATCGAGTCTGCTTACGCGGACGCCGGCGCGACGATGGCCTGCAACATGATGGAGCCGAGCGCCCTTGAGGGAGTGCAGGCGTTCATCGAGAAACGCCCGCCGGACTGGCCGGGGGAGCGGGCTTAGCGAGCAGGCGGGCTCAGGCGGGCATCAGGCGGGCATTGACCTCGAGGAGGATCTTGCCTCGCACGTGACCCCCGGCGATGCGCCGTTGCGCCTCGGCGGCATCCGCCAGCTGAAGAATCTCGATATGTGGGGCGCGGATGCGGCCGGCGGCGAGCGCGTCGACCAGCGAATTGAGTTGGCGCTCTTGATTGGCATGGTTCGACATGGTCGGGACCACCGAGACGCCGAGCTCGGCTGCCCGAACCGGGTCGGGCATCGGCTCGTTGGCGATCAGAGTCGCGATCGGGGTGACGATCCCACCCCGTCGCACCATCTCGATCGAGTCGATCAGAGTGCCCTGCCCGACGGTGTCGACCACGAGGTCGACACCGTCAGGTGCCCACTCGCGCACCTGCTCTCGGATGCCTCCGCGCCGGTAGTCGATGGCCAGGTCGGCACCCAGGGCGCGGACATAGTCCAGATTTGACGGTCCGCACGTCGCAGCGACCTTCGCTCCTGCCATCGCGGCAAGTTGGATCGCGTAGCTGCCCATGCCGCCGGCGCCGCCGTTGATCAATACGGATGAGCCCTCGGTGACACCGCCCACGTCGAACAGCGCCTCCCAGCAGGTGCACCCTGCGGTCGGAATCGCTGCGGCCTCGGCGAAACCGACCGAGTCGGGCAGCTTGACGACTCGTTCCCGGTCGGATGCGACGTACTCGGCATAGGTGCCGCGCTCCCCGCGGCCCATGTTCGATGCGGTGAGCACCCGGTCGCCGACGGCGAGGTCGGAAACTGCCTCACCGACTTCGGCGATCACGCCGGCCGCGTCGAAACCCAGCACAAACGGAAACCGGTATTCGAAGAACTGCGCCAGCCACCCTTCGCGGTTCTTCCAGTCGGCCGGGTTCACCCCGGCGTACGCGACATGGATGACCACTCCGTCCGGAGCGGCCGTTGGCCGGTCGATAGATGCCGCGTACAGGACCTCCGGTCCGCCGAACTCGTCCAGCACCATCGCACGCATGGTCGGCTGTGATGTCATGGACCGACGGTAGGGGTGAAGAATCGCACTCCCGGAGCGCAGTTCCGCTCACCGGGACCGACGATCGGAGGGTCAGCGGCGCTGCAACTCGATCACCGGGATGACGCGGTCGGTCTTGGTCTGGTATTCGCCGAAGCCGGGTGCCTTCTCGACAATCCGGGGGTAGGCGGCGTCGCGCTCGTCCCGCGGCATCTCGCGCGCATGCACGTCGTAGGCGTCGGTGCCGATCTCGATGTGCGCGTCCGGATGTGCCCGCAGATTGTGCAACCACGCCGGGTCGACGTCAGCGCCCGCGTAAGACCCGACGATCGCGAGCTTTCCGTCAAGGTCGAACGCCATCACCGGGCTGACGCGCTCCTTCCCGCTCTTGGCTCCGGTGGTGTGCAGCAGAAGCAGGGTCGCGCCCTCGAACGGTCCGCCGACCTTGCCTCCGTTGGCGCGGAACTCGGCGATGATCTGGTCGTTCCAGTTGTCGGTCATGGCTTCCTTACTACGCCTGGGCGGCTCGATGGTGCACTCAGATCAGGAAACTTCGGTGGTGGTGATGTGGACCGACGAGGTCAGGGTCTGATGGACCGGGCATCGTTCGGCGATGCCCATGAGTCGTTCCCGCTGGGTATCGTCCAGGTCGCCGATCAACTCGATGTCGCGATCGATGTGGTCGATCATGCCTTTGGTGGTCTCGCAGTCGGCACAGTCTTTGGCATGAATGCGGGAGTGCCGCAACGCCACTCGGACTTTATCGAGAGCCCAGCCCTTGCGGTTGGCGTACATTCGCACCGTCATCGATGTGCACGCACCGAGGCCGGCCAGCACCAGGTCATAGGGGTTGGGCCCGGCATCGTCACCAACCGGAACCGGTTCGTCAGCGACGAGTTGGTGGCGCCCCGCGGTGATCTGCTGGGTGTAGGTCCCCGCACCTGTCTCGGCCACGGTCACCACGCCGTCGGGTGCTGCCGCCGCGCCCCCAGTTTCCTCAGATGTCATGCCACTCTCCTCAGCAGGTCGACCGATCGCGTCGGTTCGGATCGTCGCACGAGTCAACACGCAGTAACGGGCGGTTGCGGATCGGCGCGCGGCGCGATCCCAAGAGTTGATCAAGTGATCAGGTTCTGGGTGCCGTCTGGTTGCGGTTGAAGTTGCGGTTGAAGGGGGTCGGCGCGCCACCGTTGAGCCTATGACGATGGTGCGTGGCCGTCTGGCGTGAGGCGGTGGCGCCGGTAATCGTCGGCGCGCGTGACGGGTTGGCGCCAGGCCGCGGCGGACGGCCTGGCTGACCACAGGTTCACATTTGCTCGCGACCCGACCGGGTAGCGGTGGTCGAGCCTGAATCGTGGTGATGATTACCTTGTAGAACAACATTGCGGTCAACTTGGCGGAGTGCGAAACCCCGTCGAACGGGGACATGCGACCGCTCTCAATTGATTAGCTGGTGCGGTTGCTGATGTCCCGCTGGTGGCGGCCGGAGACGCTGTCCACGGCGGATCCTCAACCGTGCCACGCGGTTTCCTGTCGAGCGCAGACCGGGATGCGAATCTCGTAGTGGCACCGCCGCGCGCAGCAGTCTACCGAAATCTTTCGTTGACACCCCGTTGTGGTCTGTGTCACCGTTCCTGATCGATCGACCAAATTATTGCGACGTCGTATCGGAGCCGAACATGAGCAGCGACCGTCAGCCCGTCAACCACGTACCCGCCCCGCTTGCCCGGAGTGCGCCAGCCACCCGCGGGCCATCGCGGAGAGCGGCGGAGACTGCCGCGAGGGTCGGCGGATACGGCGGCATGGCCGTCGCGGCGTGGTTGGTCGCCGCGGTCGCGACAGGGTACGGAATTTCCGCGGCCGAGACCGACGGCGCGTCGGCAGACTCGCCGTCGACGAGTTCGGAGACCTCGGCCTCGACCGGAGAATCCTCCGGCGGCGCCAAGGCCCCGACGGCGTCGGCACCCGGTGCGACCGGAGGCGAGAGCGCGGCGGGGGCGGGCGGATCGCCGTCTACCAATCCGAAAGCCGGCGCGAAGAATTCGGGCAAGACTTCGTCGAGCACCCAGATCGCGCCCGGCGTGACGATCAGCAGCAGCGGTGGCGCCCACAGCATCAAAATCGGGTCACGCGACATCAAGCTCGGGCCGCCGGTGAAGGTACCGGCCCGCCCGTCGACGGAAATTCCCAGTGCTGAGGGGGCACAAGGCGATTCACCGGAGCCGGTGATCCCGAGCGAGGGGAACGAGGCCGGCGCGGCGCTCACATTGCCGTCGATCTCACTGCCCGGCATCGTGCCCACGGCACCCGTTCCGACGAAGAACGAGTCGAACTCGACGCATCTCACGGCGATCGGTGACGTGGAGGACTCGTTGAGTACCGCCGCGTCCACACTGGGTGGCGCGGCATCAAGGGTGAGCACCTCACTTGGTGTCGAAGATGCCCGTGCAGTCGTCAAGCGGTTCTCCGACACGGTCACCGAGTCGATCGCCACATCCACCGCAGAGGCTTTCAAGGCCGACACGGTCAGCAGAGCGGTGCGTACTCCGGTGGCCACCGCTGCCGTCACGCCGCTCAACCCGACGGCAGACGTTGCCGAAATAGGTTCTGGTGTCTTTGGATTCGTGAACGGGATTGTCACCGACCTTCTCAACCCGTTCCTGGCGCCGGCCCCCGATTCGCCGGAACCCTTGACACCGATGGCGTGGGCGCTACTGGCCTGGGTGCGACGTAACGCGTTCAACCAGGCACCGACCGTCACGTACAACCCGACCACCACGGTGCAGGCCGGGCAGACCGTCACGGGCAACATCGGCGCCGCCGATATCGAGGGCGATCAGCTGACCTACACCGTCACGAAGCAGCCCGAGCACGGCACGCTCACGATCGACCAGGCGACCGGCAACTTCACCTACACGCCCGACGACATCGACTACGACTCGATCCAAACCGACTCCTTCACGGTGTCGGTGAGCGACGGGAAGTTCAACGTGCTGAGCCTGTTCCGCCCGCACACTGCGGAATCGGACACTCCGCTGTCGGTGCTCAACCCGGCGATTGAGCGGGTCATCCTGGAGATGCCCGACGGCGTCAAGAATCCGGTCAATCCGCGGTATTCGGAAGACGGACAATCCATCTACTTCGCCGGCACGCCCACCGCCGGTGGTCGTCAGGAGATCTATCAGATCAGTGTCGACGGCAGCCAGGTCGAGTGCCTGACGTGTGGCGTGTCGATCGAAGAGACCGGCAACCTGGGCAAACCGGTTCCCTTCCAGGATGGTTCGGGGCGCATCGTGGTGGTGGTCGACGTGCCCGGACAGTCGCCCCGCTATTCCGTCTTCGAGGACGGCGTCGACGGGCGGCAGCTGGTTCCGATCACCACGCCGCCGGGCGGGGGATACGCCATCGACCAGCAACGCGAGATGCGGGTCTCGCCCGACGGAACTCACGTGTTGTTCACCCGAATTGTGTTGGGGCCGGACAACCTTGTCCAAGCGCTTCCCATCGTGGGCACGTTGACCCGTACCGAAGACGGGTATGTGGTCGAAGATGCACGGGTGGTGTATCCGACCGGTGAGGGCAAGCAGTGGACCCCCGATGGCAAGGGCGTCGTCATCCTCGGCGGGGCTTACGAGGCCGGCAATGTCGACGACATCGTGGTCGATCTGGAGACCGGTGAGGTGCGGCGGGTGACTGCCAACCTCGACTACGACGAGGACATGGACTACTCACCCAACCAGCAGTGGATCGCCATCGGAAGTACCCGCGGCCTCGACGCGCTGACGCCGATGACCAGGATCGTGCGGCCCAACTTCCTGCCGACCTATGTCAGCGCGCCCGTGTACTACCAGTACGCGATCCCGATCAACGTCTCGAATCAGGAATGGTTGGTCGCGGCAGAGGATGAGCTCAAGCGCGAGAACGGTATCCCGTTGTTCGACACCGGCGACGGATGGGCCGCCCGCAGCATGCCGAGCTGGAATACGGACGGCACCGCGGTCACGTTCTGGGAGTCCAGCGTCGACGATCCGACGCAGTCACGACTGGTGATCGCGAACCTGAAGTACACGACCAGCGTCGGGCCGGTGGCCGCCGACCGGTCTACTCCGAACCCGGACTGGGCTCCGGAACTCGGAAGCTACGTTCCCACCACCACACCGTTGCCTGCGACCGGATCGTACGCCGGTGCAGGCGGCGGGACCGCGGTGGTCAGCGAGGCACCGGACCCGACGGATCCGACCCGCACGATCCGCACCGTCACCTACACCGACTACGTCAACGAGGACGGCATGATCCTCAACGGCACGGAGTCGGCCGACTACACCGCCAACCAAGGCAACGTGCACTACGTCGCCGACATCACCGTCTCCGGAACACATTCCGGATATCTGAAGGCGGATGCCACCATCAGCCCGTTCGAGCAGTCGTTGACGGGTTACATCACCTCCGATCTCGACGGTGACGTGCAGAGCCTGCCCGACCTGGATGACGCGGAGGAGGCACAGCAGAACGCCTGACCCCAAACTGCCGGCCCAACTGAAAAGGCCCCATCCGTCGTGAGGATGGGGCCTTTTCAGCTCGGCGGGTGAAGTTTGCTGTATCGGTCAGGCGCTACGGCGGATGCCTCGCTTGAGCATGAGCTCGCGCTCCGACTCGCTCAGTCCACCCCAGATGCCGTACGGCTCACCGACGGCCAGCGCGTGCGACCGGCACTGGGTGATCACCGGGCAGCTGCGGCACATCTCCTTGGCGCGCACCTCTCGCTGTGCCCGTGCGCGTCCGCGTTCACCGTCGGGGTGGAAGAACATCGACGAATCGACGCCACGGCAAAGTCCTTGCATTTGCCAATCCCAGATATCCGCATTGGGTCCGGGAAGCTGCTGCGGCTGCGGCATATGGAAAACCCCTCTCTGCTCGCCCATTTCGCCAAAAGTGGGCGGTTTTGAGTCGGTGGAACCGAACTGAGCACGTGTCGCCGATGACCGCTCGTGCACACAAACTAGGGGGACTGAATAAAGCGCGTCAATAGGCTGCCCATGTGCTAAAGGGCATAACCGCAGGTCGAGAATTTACATCACGTTCATCGTTGTGATGCCTTGACCGAGACATGAGTGTTAGGGGTACGGCAACGGTGGCCGTGTTTTCCCTGTTCGGGCAGGCGAGGGCGGTGTCGCCAATTTTGGGCGGGCGATAGTTGGTTGACATGCCATTAACATTCAAGCCATCAATTGTTAACTATTGACCGGGGAGCAAAGTGAATTTCCGCGTGTCCGCCGGTTCAGGGTTGCCCGGGGGCTTGCAATGTCCACGGCATTGATAGCGTCGCCAACCGATGACTGCAATCGCGGCGGCCGCGCCGGTCCTGGCTGACGTCGCCTTCGGGGACGACCCCGGCCGGTGGCCGTTGCCCAGCGCGACCACCCCGCACGAGAGCTGGCTGCGGGCCGTCGCCGCGGGTGGGCAGGGGCGGTACGGCGTTGCCTTCGGTGAGCTCGCCTCCATCCTGCGATGCCCGGGCTCCGGCCCCCTGGTGTCGTTGGCGCACAGCACGCGGGCCTCGTTCCTTCGCCAACTGGGCGGGCATGCGCGGGCGCGCACTGCCGATGGCCAGGCATGGGCTCACCGCGGCGACGACGACGAGGCTGCCGCCGACGCGCTCGTCGGGCTGGCCGCCGATGCCCTCGGACTCGGCCGCTTCGGCGTATCGGCGCGGCTGCTGGACCGCGCGCGTGAGATCGACACGCCCGATGACTCCCGCCGGCGGATCCGCCTGTCGTGGGTGAGCGCCGAACTCGCGATGGTCCAGGGCGACGGTGCCGCCGCGGTCGACCACGCCCGGCGCGGCGTCGCGGTTGCCGCCGGTCACCGTTCCGCGCGCCACGCGGTCAAATCCGACGTCGTGCTGGCTGCGGCACTGTGCAGCGCCGGCGCGGTCGACGAGGCGCGGGAGATCGCCGACGCGGCCCTGCAGGCCACCGAGAAGTTCGGGTTGATCCCGCTGCGCTGGGCGTTGGCCTGCGTGCTGGCCGACATCGGCAGCGCGGCCCACGACGCCGCGCAAATCAGTCGGATCCGGGACCTCAGCGCCGATACAGTGCGTCGCAGAGGCGGCGTCTGGGCCGGCGCCCAGAACCGGCACTGATCACGGTTACCCCGCCCCGATCGTTATTGTTTAGCTGAGCCAACCGCCGCGAGTGTCGGTGCAACGTAACGCTGGAGAGATCGCCCACGATGACAAGTTCGGGAGACCGTCTCGACTTTGTCGTTGCTGAGGCAGTGGCAGGTGATCGGAACGCGCTCTCGGAAGTGCTGGAGATCATTCGGCCGATCGTCGTGCGGTATGTCCGGGCGAGGGTGGGGGCGACCGAGCGCAGTGGTCTCTCAGCTGATGACGTTGCGCAGGAGGTTTGCTTGGCCGCCATAACGGCGCTGCCGCGCTACAAAGATCAGGGACGTCCGTTCCTGGCCTTTGTGTATGGCATCGCTGCGCACAAGGTTGCTGACGCGCATCGCGCGGCGGCCAGGAATCGTGCCGAGCCCACGGACGTGGTGCCCGAGCGGTTCTCCCTTGACGCGGGGCCCGAGCAGTCCGCGCTCGACACCGAGTCCTCTGAGCGGATGTCCAGGTTGTTGTCCGTGCTGCCCGAAAAGCAGCGCGAGATCCTGATCCTGCGTGTCGTGGTCGGCATGAGTGCCGAGGAGACAGCCGAGGCTGTGGGCAGCACGGCCGGTGCGGTGCGGGTGGCTCAGCACCGTGCGCTGGCCCGGCTCAAGACCGAGATCATGGCGACGGGACGTGACCATGCCTGACTTCGGACGCTGGACATCGAACGGTGGTGATCCGTCTCTCAACGAGATCAACCGTTCCGAGAAATTCATCGAGGCGTTGTCCCTCGAGCGGCAGGTCTACGCCACCGACCACGAAGAGGCCGAACTGGCTGTGCTGCTGGCCGGATGGCGCGACGACGCCCGCCGCGCCCCGATGTCGGGCATCGCCACGCCCCGTGAGGCAGTGGCGGCGCTGGACAAGGCCACCTCGAAGGGGCGGGTGCGCATGCCGATGGCGCTCGTGGGGTCTATGGCGGCCGCGTTGTTGTGCCTCGGCGGGTTCGGTGCGGCGGTGTACGGGTCGGGCCCGGGCGACGCACTGTACGGCGTGCGCGGGCTGGTCTTCGGATCGGCGCCGGTGACGCGCGACGTGGGTGTCGAGTTGGCGTCCAGTGAGCTCAAGCAGGTTCAGCAGCTGATCGACGAAGGGCAATGGGAACAGGCGCAGCAGAAGCTGCAGACCCTCACCACCACCGTCGCCACCGTCGACGACCAGCAGCGCAAGCAGGAGCTCGTCGATCAGTGGCAGCAGCTGTCGGTGAAGGTGGAGAACCGCGACCCGAACGCGACCGTCCCGCCTGATGCGCCGCCGGTGGTTTTGCCCGAGGTGACGGTGACGACGACACCGTCCTCGCCGTCCGAGAGCACCTCAGGGGAGACGCCGACGTCGACGCCGACCACTGGGCCGTCGACCTCGCCGACCGAGACCACGCCCGGATCGGAGACGTCCAGCCCGTCGGCGACAACCGCGCCTTCGGCGACCACCGGGCCGTCCGAGACGTCTGCGCCGGCAACCCAGCCGTCCTCGTCCGCGCCGTCATCGCCGACAACCAGTGCCGAGCCGACGACGAGCGCGTCGGCGCCGGCTTCACAGCCTTCGGCGACACACACCTCGTCGGCACCTGTCACCTCGGCCGCTCCGGCGGCCGAGCCGCCGGTGACCAGCACGACCGTCGCTCCGGCGGTCGAGCCCACATCGGTGCCCTCGGCACCCCCGGCACGCACCACGGCAGCCCCTGCCGAGACCGGCAGTGGCGCAGGTCACGAGAACCCGGCGGGCGGGGGAAATGGTGAGGGGCCGGCATTGCCGACGATCGAGGTGCCCCTGTTGCCGGGGCTAGGCGGCGGTCAGCGGTAGCCGTCGGTGTCCGAGGTGGCCTCGTTGAGGGAAGCGTCGGCGTAGCCGCGGCAGTAATCCCATGTCACGTAGGCGTCGGGTTCGGGGTCGTAGGCCGGCTCGTGCGGGCGCACGGTGCCGTCGACAAGCAGCTGCAGCAGGTTGGCCCGCAGCATGTCCCAGTCGTGGTAGTGGTCCTGCTGGCATTCGTCACAGCACACGACGAGGCCGCGAATTCCCTTGTGCGCCAACAACGCTTCGTACACCGCGAGATCGGCTAGATCAGCCTCGACAGCCGTCCGTTCCTGGGGGTCCAGGGGCTGGCCCGGCTCGATGGCGTCCAGCGCAGCCGACGGATCGCACGGATCGTCGGCAAACGGATCGGGCGGCAAACCAGGGGGGAGGTGGTCACGCACGAGTCCCACACTACGCAGCCGTGCTCCCATCGCGCCAGCCGTCCGGATCCATGCAGGGATGTGCGCCTGAGGTGCAAGGAGCGGCAACATCACTGTAAATATCCGAGCCGATAGAATCTGGTTACACGCTTTACGCCTGCCACTGGAGGCCCCACCCATGTCGATCGCTGAAAGCAGCGTTCCCATCGCCGTACCGGTGCCGACCGGCGGCGACGATCCCACCAAGATCGCGATGCTCGGTCTCACCTTTGACGATGTGCTACTGCTGCCGGCTGCCTCCGATGTGGTTCCCGCCGCCGCTGACACCTCGAGTCAGCTGACCCGCAACATCCGCCTGCGCGTGCCGTTGGTCAGCTCCGCGATGGACACCGTCACCGAATCCCGCATGGCCATCGCGATGGCCCGTGCGGGCGGCATGGGTGTGCTGCACCGCAACCTTCCGGCCGCCGAGCAGGCCGCCCAGGTGGAAACGGTGAAGCGGTCGGAGGCCGGCATGGTCACCGACCCGGTCACCTGCTCGCCGACCGACACGCTGGCCGAGGTCGACGCGAAGTGTGCCCGGTTCCGGATCTCCGGTCTGCCGGTCGTGGACGGCTCGGGCGAACTCGTCGGGATCATCACCAACCGCGACATGCGATTCGAAGTGGACGAGAACAAGTCTGTCGCCGAGGTGATGACCAAGCCGCCGCTGATCACCGCACAGGAAGGTGTCTCGGCCGAGGCCGCGCTGGGGCTGTTGCGCCGTCACAAGATCGAGAAGCTGCCGATCGTGGACGGACAAGGCAAGCTGACCGGCCTGATCACGGTCAAGGACTTCGTCAAGACCGAGCAGTTCCCGTTGGCCACCAAGGACAGCGACGGTCGGCTGCTGGTCGGCGCCGCAGTCGGCGTCGGCGACGATGCCTGGGCCCGGGCCATGACCCTGGTCGACGCGGGTGTCGACGTGCTGATCGTCGACACCGCGCACGCCCACAACCGGGGTGTGCTCGACATGGTGGCGCGCGTGAAGAACGCTGTGGGCGAGCGCGTCGAGGTGGTCGGCGGCAACGTCGCGACCCGCGCGGCGGCCGCCGCACTGGTGCAGGCAGGTGCCGACGCGGTCAAGGTCGGTGTCGGCCCGGGCTCCATCTGCACCACCCGCGTGGTGGCCGGCGTAGGCGCCCCGCAGATCACCGCCATCCTTGAGGCGGTGGCAGCCTGCCGTCCATATGGCGTGCCGGTGATCGCCGACGGCGGCCTGCAGTACTCCGGTGACATCGCCAAGGCGCTGGCCGCTGGTGCCTCGACAGCCATGCTGGGATCGCTGCTGGCCGGCACCGCCGAGTCGCCCGGGGACCTGATCTTCGTCAACGGCAAGCAGTTCAAGAGTTACCGCGGCATGGGCTCGCTGGGCGCCATGCAGGGACGCGGCGGTGGCAAGTCCTACTCGAAGGACCGCTACTTCCAGGACGACGTGCTCTCCGAGGACAAGCTGGTGCCCGAGGGCATCGAGGGTCGCGTGCCGTTCCGTGGTCCGCTGGGGACAGTGATCCACCAGCTGACCGGCGGGCTGCGCGCCGCCATGGGCTACACCGGCGCGGGCACCATCGAGCAGCTGCAGCAGGCGCAGTTCGTTCAGATCACGGCGGCCGGGTTGAAGGAAAGCCACCCGCACGACATCACCATGACTGTCGAGGCCCCCAACTACTACACCCGCTGATTCGGTGGGGCAGGAGACTAAGAGCAGTCATGCGCGACATGGTTGAAATCGGCATGGGCAGAACCGCCCGGCGCACCTATGAGCTCGACGACGTCACGATCGTGCCCTCGCGGCGCACCCGCTCGTCCCAGGACGTGTCGACGGCGTGGCAGCTCGATGCCTACCGCTTCGAGGTTCCGGTCGTCGCGCACCCCACCGACTCCCTGGTGTCGGTGGAGTTCGCGATCGAGATGGGTCGGCTCGGCGGGTTGGGCGTGCTCAACGGCGAAGGCCTGATCGGCAGGCATGCCGATGTCGAGGACAAGATCGCCCAGCTCCGCGACGTTGCGGCGAGCGCTGACGATGACTCGGCGGCCATCCGGCTGCTGCAGCAGCTGCATGCCGCGCCGCTGGACCCCGAGCTGCTCGGTGCGGCCGTGGCCCGCATCCGTGAGGCCGGCGTGACCACCGCGGTCCGCGTCAGCCCGCAGAACGCCCAGGCGCTGACCCCGACGCTGGTGGCCGCCGGGATCGACCTGCTGGTCGTCCAGGGCACCATCATCTCCGCCGAGCGCGTCGCGTCCGACGGCGAACCCCTCAATTTGAAGACGTTCATCTCCGAGCTCGACGTCCCGGTGGTGGCCGGCGGCGTGCTCGACCACCGCACCGCGCTGCACCTGATGCGCACCGGCGCGGCAGGCGTGATCGTCGGCTACGGCTCGACGGCCGGTGTCACCACGAGCGACGAAGTGCTCGGCATCAGCGTGCCGATGGCCACCGCGATCGCCGATGCGGCTGCCGCACGCCGCGAGTACCTCGACGAGACCGGCGGCCGGTACGTGCACGTGCTGGCCGACGGCGACATCCATTCGTCCGGCGACCTGGCCAAGGCGATTGCCTGCGGGGCCGACGCGGTGGTGCTGGGCACGCCGCTGGCGGTCGCTGCCGAGGCGCAGGGCGGTGGCTGGTTCTGGCCCACTGCGGCCGCGCATCCGTCCTTGCCGCGTGGCGCCATGCTGCAGGTGGCGGTCGGGGAGCGCCCCGGTCTGGAACAGGTGCTGACCGGGCCGTCCGACGATCCGTTCGGTTCGCTGAACCTGGTCGGTGGCCTGCGCCGGTCGATGGCCAAGGCCGGGTACTGCGATCTCAAGGAGTTCCAGAAGGTCGGCCTCACGGTCGGGTCCTAGCCCCTGCGCGGGTCACCTTCGCCGGTGCGGGGCCTTTCGCCGGTTTCTACCGCTGGGTTGTGTCGATGCCGAGTTCGCGACCCTCATGTGGAAAGCGACGAGCGGCTCAAGGCTTCTTCTTTACAAGTTAGGGCTTCCTGTCTAGAAGTTACCTGTGGGTAGCGTCATACTGATCACATGAAGCCTGACTATGACGTCTTGGTGATCGGTTCGGGGTTCGGCGGCAGCGTCAGTGCGCTGCGGCTGACAGAGAAGGGCTATCGGGTCGGTGTACTCGAAGCCGGCCAGCGGTTCACCGACGCGGATTTCGCCAAGACCTCGTGGGATCTGCGCAAGTTCCTCTGGGCCCCGCAGCTGGGCATGTACGGCATCCAGCGCATCCATCTGCTGCGCAACGTGATGATCCTGGCCGGTGCCGGCGTGGGCGGCGGATCGCTGAACTACGCCAACACCCTCTACGTGCCGCCGGACCCGTTCTTCAACGACCCGCAGTGGAAGGACATCACCGACTGGCGGGCCGAGCTGATGCCGCACTACGACCAGGCTCAGCGGATGCTCGGTGTGGTGAAGAACCCGACCTTCACCGATGCGGACCGCATTGTCAAAGAGGTCGCCGACGACATGGGTTGCGGTGACACGTTCGTCGCGACGCCCGTCGGGGTGTTCTTCGGCCCCGACGGTGAGATGGCACCGGGCAAGACCGTGCCGGACCCGTACTTCGGCGGTGTCGGTCCGGCTCGCACCGGGTGTATCGAGTGCGGCGAGTGCATGACCGGTTGTCGGCACGGCGCCAAGAACACGCTCGTCAAGAACTACCTCGGGCTCGCGGAATCGGCTGGGGCGCAAGTACATCCGATGACGACGGTGACGAATTTCGAGCAGCGCGCCGACGGTCTGTGGGAGGTCACCACCGTCCGTACCGGCAGCAAGCTGCGTCGTCGCCGCAAGACCTTCACCGCGACGCACCTGATCCTTGCGGCCGGGACGTACAACACGCAGAAGCTGCTGTTCAAGATGCGGGACTCGGGAAAACTCGGAAAATTGTCCTCGCGTCTCGGCGTACTGACCCGGACCAACTCCGAGTCCATCGTGGGTGCGCAGACCCTGACGGTGTCGCCGGATCTGGATCTCACCCACGGCGTGGCCATCACCTCCTCGGTGCATCCGACCGCCGACACCCACGTCGAGCCGGTGCGCTACGGCAAGGGCTCCAACGCCATGGGGCTGCTGCAGACGCTGATGACCGACGGCACCGGGCCGAAGGGCACCGATGTGCCGCGCTGGCGGCAGTTCCTGGACCAGGGTCGTGAGCGGCCAGGGCTGCTGATCCGGCTGCTGAACCCGGCCCACTGGAGTGAGCGGACGGTCATCGCCCTGGTGATGCAGCATCTGGACAACTCGATCACCACCTTCACCAAGCGTGGGCCCGGGGGCAAGCGCGTGATGACGTCCAAACAGGGCCACGGTGAGCCGAATCCGACGTGGATTCCGGTGGGCAACGAGTTCACCAGGCGGATGGCGGAGAAGGTCGACGGGGTCGCGGGCGGCACCTGGGGCGAGTTGTTCAACATCCCGCTCACCGCGCACTTCCTCGGCGGGGCGGCCATCGGTGACAGCGCGGAGCACGGCGTCATCGACCCGTATCAGCGCGTCTACAACTACCCGACGCTGTATGTCATGGACGGCGCGGCCATTTCGGCGAACCTCGGTGTGAATCCGTCGCTGTCGATCACGGCGCAAGCCGAGCGGGCGGCGTCGTTGTGGCCGAACAAAGGGCAGGATGACCAGCGTCCGGCGCAGAATGAGCCGTACCGGAAACTGGCGCCGATCGCGCCGCAGCATCCCGTGGTGCCGGCCGAGGCTCCTGGCGGACTGCGGCGGCTGCCGATCGAGCCGGTCAACTCGGCCGGTTAGCGGCTGACCCTTTCCGGGTACCTAGTCCTCGCCGGGCGGCGAGGTCCGGCGGGGAGGGTGTGGCAGATGCGCAAGGCGTTCCACGACGAGTTGGCGGCATTGTGCAATCAACTCGCCGAGATGTGTGCCCTGGCGGTCAGTGCGATGCAGCGGGCCAACGAGGCCTTGCTCGACTCGGACCTGTCGCTGGCCGAGCAGGTCATCGCCGATCACGAACGCATCGCCGCATACGGCCATCGAATCGAGGAGTCGGCGTTCCGGCTGCTGGTTCTGCAGCAGCCCGTCGCCAGCGAGTTGCGCACGGTCGTCGGGTCGATGCACATCGCCGCCGATATCGACCGGATGGGCGCGCTCGCCATGCATGTCGCGGACATCTCCCGGTTGCGCCATCCCCAGTGCGCCGTGCCGGACGAGGTGCGTGCGAGCTTCACCGACATGGGATCGCAGGCGGTGCGGTTGGCCCAGACCGCGCAGGAGGTGCTGGTGTCGCGGGATCCCGAGGCCGCCGCGCGCCTGCGTGACGAGGACGACGCCGTCGACGCCGAGCACCGCCACCTGTTCACCCTGCTGCTGGATCGTCAGTGGGAGGACGGGGTGTGCTCGGCTGTCGATGTCGCATTGTTGGGCCGCTACTACGAGCGGTACGCCGATCACGCCGTCGAGATCGGCAAGCGGGTCATCTTCGAGGCCACCGGCGGCCGGCCTACCCACAAGAAGCTGGCCTGAGCCGCCTCACCGCGTGGCGGCGGGCGAGGATTCCAGCAGTGCTGTGAAAAGCCGGGTGAGGGTGTCGATGTCGATCGTGCCCGGCTGCAGCACCTCCTCGGTGGCGATACCGGAGGTGATGGTGACCACGAGTTGGGCCAGTGCCGACAGCTGGTGGCCGGGCAATGCGGTGCCGGCTTGTTCGACGATGTGCAGGGCCTGATCTGCGGCTGCGCGCCGGCGGGCCACGAGACGCTCGCGCAGCTGAGGATCGCGTATCGCGCGGAGCCAGTACTCGATCAGCACGATCTGGTACTCCGTCTGATCGTGAATCGAGTCCAGTGTTGACCGGCTCAGGGCTTCGGCGATCGTGGCGGTGTCGCCGCCGCCACTGTCGAGCGCGGTGGCGATGAGGGCGCCGCGACTCTCGAACTGCCGGTCCAGCAGGGCCAGGAACAGCTCGTCCTTGGATTCGAAGTTCGAGTACACCGCCCCTTTGGTGAATCCCGCGGCGTGACCGATGGCGTCGATGGTGGCGCCGGCGAACCCTTCGGCCGCGAAAACCGTCAGCGCGGCATCGAGGATCCGATCGCGTACCTCGTCGCGGGTGGGACGCGTGCGGGTGGGTTTGACAGCCGACATGACCACCACAATACTCGCTAGTATCGTATGGATACCAGTGAGTATCGAAAGGTCGCAGATGGAAGACAGGGACGAGGCCGGGGATGCCCAGGCCTCCGAGGACGCGGGCACGGCTGAGGTGCCCGAGGCCGCGCCGCAGATCGTGACCGCCGGTCTGGGGGTCGACGGCGAGCACGGACCGCTGTTCTCCGATATCGATCTCGCGCTCACCCCCGGATTCCATGCCATCCAGATGCCCGGCGGTTGGGGCCAGACCGCACTGCTGCTGACGCTGGCCGGACGGCTCAAGCCCAGCCACGGCACCGTGACCGTCTGCGGGGATACCGAGCCCCGCGCGATCCGGCGACACTGCGCGATCGCCGCGTTCGCCGACATCGACGAACTGGAGGACTCGGTCACCGTGCGGACAGTGCTCGCCGAGCAGCGCCGGTGGCTGGCCCCGTGGTACCGAAGGGTGCCGATCGAGGCCGGCGAATCCGCACTCCGCGAGGTCTTCGGAGAGTTGACGCCGCCCGCGCCCGAGACCTACATCAGTGAACTGTCCGATCTCGACCTGTTCCTGCTGAAGGTCACCCTGGCGCTGTTCTCGAATCGCCCCATCCTGGTCGTCGGCGACCTCGAACAGGTCAGGGACAACTCGCGACGGGCGACCGCGGTCGAACGGCTCGGCGCCATCGCCACACAGCGCAGTGTCGTCGTCGGCGTGACCAACCCGCTCGGTGTGGAAGCCCCCGACCACGATCTGCATGATCACCGCATCCTGACCGGAAAGAACTGAAATGTTGGCTGGACTCGCTTTCGGCTCGGAAATCAAACGCTTCGGCCGCAGCCGAATGACCCGCGCCGCGATCGTGGTGCTGATGCTGCTGCCGCTCGTGTACGGCGCGCTCTACCTCTGGGCATACTGGGACCCGTTCGGGCAGGTCGACAAGATGCCGGTGGCACTCGTCAATTCCGATCGGGGAGCGGTGGTTTCGGGTCAGCAGATCAACGTCGGCTCCGAGATCGCCAAGAGCTTGACCGACGATGCCAGCCTGAACTGGCACGTGGTGGATGCCGACGAGGCGCGCCAAGGTGTCGACCATGGCCAGTACTACTTCATGCTGGAGTTGCCCCCCGATTTCAGCGAGGCCATCGCCTCACCGCTGACCGGAGATCCCAAGCAGGCCAACCTGAACGCGGTCTACAACGACGCCAACAACTACATCTCGTCCAACATCGGCCGCACGGCCATCGACCAGGTGCTCAATGCGGTATCGACCCGGATCTCGGGCCAGGCGGTCAACCAGGTGCTCTCGGTCGTTGTCAGCTCGGGTGCGGGGATAAAGCAGGCGGCAGACGGAGCCGGCCAACTCGCCGATGGGGCAGTCAAAGTCGACGACGGCGCCGGCCAGCTGGCGTCCGGATTGCACACGGCGCGATCCGGCTCGGCCCAGCTGGCCACCGGCGCCAAGCAGCTCTCCGACGGCATCACGAAGGCCACCGATCCGCTGGTGGCGGTCACGTCGGCACTGTCGAAGGTCGGCGGCGACACTCGACAGCTCGAGGAGGGCACCGCGGCATTGCGGCAGGCCAACGACCAGATCGGCGCCGTCACCGGCGCGCAGGATTCCGCCGCGACGGCATTGAACACGGTGATCGATCAGCTCTCGACCAGCCCGGATCCGATCGCCAACAATGCCGCCGGAACCCTGCGCGGGGTGGCCGATGACCTTCGGGCCCACCAGTTCACCCCGCAGATCCGTCAGCAGCTCACCGACGCCGAGAACGCGGCGATCTCGATGACGTCATCACTGCGCAACCCGGGCAGCCCGCTCAACTCCGCGCTGAATCAGGTGGGCAGCAAGAACTCCGACCTCAACGCCAAACTGAACCAGCTGCGCAGCGGCGCTCAGCAGCTGGCTTCTGGCAACGCCGAATTGGCCAGTGGCATCGCGAAACTCGATACCGGCGCCGGGCAGCTGAAATCGGGCACCACGCAACTGCGGTCCGGTTCGGCCGAGCTGGCGACCAAGCTCGCCGACGGTGCCGGCCAGGTGCCGGACTGGACGCCCGCGCAGAAGGAGGCGATCGCCGACACCATCGGGGGCCCGGTTCACCTGCAGAACTCGTCGGAGAACGCCGCGCCCAACTTCGGCACCGGAATGGCGCCGTTCTTCATCACGCTCGCCCTGTTCTTCGGTGCGCTCGTGCTGTGGATGGTGTTGCGGCCGTTGCAGAACCGGCCGATCGCCGCGGAGGTACTGGCGATCCGCGTGGCGCTCGCCAGCTACCTGCCCGCGGCGGTGATCGGGATATTCCAGGCGATCATCCTTTATTGCGTCGTGCGATTCGCGCTCGGCATGCAGGTGGCACACCCGGTCGCGATGCTGGGCTTCATGATCCTGGTGTCATGCGCCTTCGTCGCCGCGACCCAGGCGATCAACGCATTGGTCGGGCCCGCGGTGGGCCGGGTGCTGCTGATGGCCCTGCTCATGCTCCAGTTGGTCAGCGCGGGCGGCATGTATCCGGTGGAGACGACCTCACGGCCGTTCCAGGTGTTCCACAGCTATGACCCGATGACATACGGCGTCAACGGTTTACGTCAGCTCATCCTCGGCGGGATCGATCACCGGCTCTGGCAGGCGATCATCACGCTGCTGGTGATCTGGGCCGGCGCGCTGACCATCTCGGGGTTGTCGGCGCGACGTAACAGACTGTGGAACATGACCCGGCTGATGCCCGCGATCAAGATGTGAGTCAGACCGCCTGGAGCAGAGCGGCATCCGCGAGCGGGCGGCTGCGCTGCCCGTGGATGTCGACGGGTACGTCGCCGGCGAGCGTCACGCGGTGCATCACGCGGCGCTGGTTGTCGTAGTCGTCGACCGCGCGGTGCTGGGTGGCCCGGTTGTCCCAGATCGCGACGTCACCGGGTGACCAGTTCCAGCGAACCGTGTTCTCCGGAACGGTGATTCGGCGCTGCAGCAACTCCAGCAGGGTGGCCGATTCGTGGCTGTCGAGGCCGAGGAAGCCGCGGGTGAAATCGCCTGCCACCAGGGTGCGTTCGCCGGTCTCGGGATGCACCCGCACCACGGGGTGCTCGGTGCGGAAGTCGGGCTTCTCGAAGGCCGCCCGCAGCTGCTGCTGTTCGTCGCTGAGCGCGGCAGCCGCCACCGCCGCGTAGTCGAAGCGGTTGCTGTGCACAGCCCACAGGTTTTCGGTCAGCCGCTTGAGCGGTTCGGGCAGTGCGTCGTAGGCCGCCGCGGTGGAGGCCCACAGGGTCGAGCCGCCGTACTCCGGCAGTGTCACCGCCCGCAGGATCGAGATGGCGGGGTAGTCCGGCACGAACGTGACGTCGGTGTGCCAGCGGGTGGCCTTGGCGTACTCGGAGTCGATGGGGGTGATCAGTGGAGCCTCATCGGACTTGAGCGCGTGGTGGCCGATGGGCCGGCCAAGCAGGCGGGCGAACGCGTTCTGCTCTTCGTCGGTGAGATCGTGCTGACCGCCGAAGAAGATCACCTTGTGTTGCAGCAGGGTGCGCCGGATCTCGGTGACCGTGCTCTCGTCGAGGTCTCCGGACAACCGCACCCCGTCGATGCGGGCACCGATTCGGCTGCCGAGCTTCTTGACGGTGAGGGCAGTGGTGCTGGATGCGGTCATCGGATTGTCCTTTGCGCTGGTCGGAACAAATGTAGTCAAGCGACTACACCTGCATGTGGGCTAGTGTAGCCACATGACTACACCGACGCCACCGTCCAAGGATGCGGCGGGCCCGGTCGGCCGGGAGGAGGTGGTGGCGGCCGCACTGGCGGCCGCGGCGGAGCTGTTCGCCGCGCAGGGACCGGCCGCCACGTCGATCCGGGACATCGCCGCCAGGTCCAAGGTCAACCATGGGCTGATCTACCGGCACTTCGGCACCAAAGATCAGCTGGTGGGCGCCGTACTCGATCACCTCGGCGGCCGGCTCACTGACTTGCTGGATGCCGGCGGTCCGGCCGACGAGATCGACCGGACCTTGGACCAGCACATGAGGCTGATGGCCAGGGCTGTGCTCGACGGCTATCCCGTGGGGCGTCTCCAGACGCGGTTCCCGGGGGTGACCAGGCTGCTCGGCCAGGTGCTCCCGCATTTCGCGGATGAGCGCAGTGGACGGCTCGCCGTCGCCAATGCCGTTGCGCTGCAACTGGGTTGGCGGTTGTTCGAGCCGTTCCTCAAATCGGCCACCGGCCTGGACTCACTCAGCGACGATGAAATGCGCGCCGCGGTGGTTGCCGAGATCGCGCACATCCTCGGACCCAGCGGCTCTGCGGGTTGGTCAGCCGTTGCGGACGGCTGATTCGACCTTCTCGCCGAGTTGCTTGTCGACGTTCTTCCAATATTCGAAAGCCCGTTCCAGGACATGCTCGGAGACGCCCTTCGACAGGTGCCCGGCGATGTTGGACACCAGGCGTGCCCGCGCCGCGTCGTCGAGCACATCGCGCACCAGCGTTCCGGCCTGACCCCAGTCGTCGTCCTCGGCGTGCAGGCTGTACGCCGCACGCACCATGTCACCGTCGGCGTGCCACAGTGATTCGCCGGTACGCGCCGGATCGGCCTGCGGGCCGCCGTACGAATTCGGGGCGTACACCGGATCGGACACGTTCTTGATCCGCATGGCGCCGTCCTTCGAGTAGCTGTTCACCTCCACCTTCGGCGAGTTGACCGGAATCTGCTTGTAGTTGCTGCCGAGCCGGTGGCGGTGGGCATCGGCGTAGGAGAAGTCACGCGCCAACAGCATCTTGTCGGGACTCAGGCCGGTGCCGGGCACCCGGTTGTTCGGTTCGAAGGCGGCCTGCTCCATCTCGGTGTGGTAATCGGTGACGTTGCGGTCCAGGCGCAACGTGCCGACGTCGATCAGCGGATAGTCGCCGTGCGGCCACACCTTGGTCAGGTCGAACGGATTGAACCGATAGTCCTTGGCCTCCTCGAACGGCATGATCTGCACCTTCAACGACCAGGTCGGGAACTCGCCGCGCTCGATCGCCGAGTACAGGTCGCGCTGATGGGCATCGCCGTCGATGCCGGCCATCTCATCGCCTTCCTCCTGGGTGAGGAACTCGACGCCCTGGTCGGTCTTGAAGTGGTACTTGACCCAGAAGATCTCCCCGGCCGCGTTGATCCAGCTGTAGGTGTGGCTGGAGTAGCCGTTCATGTGCCGCCAGTCGCGGGGGATGCCACGATCGCCCATCAGCCATGTCACCTGATGTGCTGACTCGGGGGACAGCGTCCAGAAATCCCACTGCATGTCGTGATCACGCAGGTTGTTACCGGCCCGCCGTTTCTGGGAGCGGATGAAGTGCTGGAACTTCAACGGGTCACGCATGAAGAACACCGGCGTGTTGTTGCCGACCATGTCGAAGTTGCCGTCGGACGTGTAGAACTTGGTGGCGAACCCGCGCGGGTCGCGCCAGGTGTCTGGGCTGCCGCGCTCGCCGGCGACGGTCGAAAACCGGGTCAGGGTCTCGGTTTTGACGCCCGGCTGGAACAGTGCGGCCTTGGTGTACGCGCTGACGTCGTTGGTGACCTCGAAATGGCCGAATGCGCCTCCGCCTTTGGCATGCGGCTGGCGCTCCGGGATCCGCTCCCGGTTGAACATCGCCATCTGCTCGATCAGATAGTGGTCTTGCAGCAGGATCGGCCCGTCGGGACCGATCGTCAGCGAGTGTTCGTCGCTGTAAACCGGGATTCCGGCGTCGGTGGTTGTCGGCTTGGGCTGTGTACCGGTCACCGCGCGCTCCTTTCGCTGTTCAGCGGCGGGCGCCAAGCAGCGACGCCACCGCCGTGACGTACGAGAAGCGGGGTACCCCGCGCCGTCGGTACTTCAAACCCCGCGACGGCGTCCCTACCGCTCGGAGCGGCCGGCGCGACGACGTATCGGCTCTCGCCCGGGCGGCTGAGGTGGTGGCGGCAGCAGCGCGAGGCGTGGAACGACGGCGACGGTGGTCGGTCCACTGGTGCTGAGTGCCACGTCATCGCCGGCGTGACGGATGGTCAGCGACCCGTCGGGGCCGTCGCGCAACGTGTAGGTGACGTTGTCGTGGGTCGCCTCGACCGTCACCCGAAAACCCTTCCATCGCAACCGGAAACGCAGGCAGGAGATGCCGTCGGGCAGGTGGGGGTCCAGGAAGAGAACGCCCTCGTCGTCGCGCAGCCCGCCGAATCCGGCCACCAGGGCAGTCCATGCTCCGGCCAGCGACGCCATGTGCAGGCCGTCACGGGTGTTCTGGTGCAGGTCACGCAGATCGATCAGGGCCGCCTCGTAGGCGTAGTCGTGGGCCAGCTCGAGATGACCCACATCGGCACACATCACGGCCTGGGTGCAGGCCGACAGCGACGAGTCCCGGGTGGTGCGCCGCTCGTAGTAGTCGACGTTGCGGGCCCGCTGTTCCGGGGTGAATGCGTGGCTCTGCCACTGCATCGCCAGCACCAGATCGGCCTGCTTGAGCACCTGGGCCGGATAGAGCCGCACATACGGCTCGTGCAGCAGCAGCGGGTAGGCGGTATTGGCCGAGAAGTCCCATTCGGCCAGGGTGGTGAAGCCCTGACACTGCTGGTGCACACCCAACTCGTCGTCGTAGGGAATGTGCGCGGCGTCGGCCGCGTCGCGCCAGGCGGCGGTCTCCTCGGTGGTGACACCCATCGAGTAGGAGGCATCGGGATGGCGCGTGCACGCGGCCACGGCCACCCGCAGGTTGTGCGCGGCCATCAGATTGGTGAAGACGTTGTCGCGCACCACCGCGGTGTATTCGTCCGGCCCGGTCACCCCGTCCAGATGCCAGACCCCGTGGCGGTCGTGGTGGCCCAACGACATCCACAGCCGGGCGGTGTCCACCAGAACCGCGAGCCCGCATTCCTGCTCAAGCGAATCATCGCCGGTGACAACGCGATAGCGCTCGAACGCGGCGGCGATGTCGGCGTTGATGTGCCACGCAGCCGTGCCCGCCGGCCAATACGCCGAGCACTCCTCGCCCCGGATCGTGCGCCACGGGAAACTGGCGCCCAACAGATCGAGCTGTTGGGCACGCTCGCGGGCGAGGTCCAGCGTGGAGGCCCGCCACCGCAGCGCGTCCGCCGCGGCCTGCGGTTTGGTGTAGGTGAGCACCGGGAGCACGAAACCCTCGGTGTCCCAGAACGCATGGCCGTCATAGCCGGTGCCGGTCAGCCCCTTGCCCGCGATGGCGCGGCGCTCGGCGCGGGCACTGGCCTGCAGCACGTGGAACAACCCGAATCGCACCGCCTGCTGACAGTCCGGGTCGCCCTCCACCTCGACGTCTGCGCAGTCCCAGAACTCGTCGAGATAGGCGCGCTGAGAGTCGAGCAGTCCCTGCCACCCGCTGTACCGGGCGCCGGTGATCGCCGCGGCGGCCTGATCGCGCAACGCCGGACGGGAGCGCAGGCTGGACCATCCGTAGCCGAGATATTTGACGATGCGAAGCTTCTGGCCCGGCCGCAGCCCGCAGATCACCGTGGTCCGGGCCAGGTCCTCGCTGGCGTCCGTGCTGACCTCGACGCGTCCGGGCACCTCGACGTCATGGTCCATCGCGGCTGCCATCATCAGTCCACTCCCGACCGTGCGATGCACCAGAAGCGCACCGCTGTCGGTGTTTTCGTGATGTACAGCGCGCAGCGGGTGTTTCAGTACGGCCGAGACACGTGGATCGTCGGATGTCTCGGGTTGATCTTCGTTGGTGACGAGCTCGGATTGCACTGTGACCCGGACGAATTCGTCGATCGCCTCGACGCAGTACTCGATGGCGGCGACGCCTCGATGGGCGAACGACACCAGGCGGGTGGTGACCACCTTGACCTGCTTTCCCGCCGGGGAACGCCAATGCGCGTGGCGGGTCAGAGTGCCGGCGCGCATGTCCAGGGTGCGCTCATGACCGATCAGATCGCCGTAACGGACGTCGAACGGCTCGTCATCGACGAGCAGCCGCAGCAGCTTGCCGTTGGTGACGTTGACGACGGTCTGCCCGGCCTCGGGGTAGCCGAATCCGGCTTCGGCGTAAGGCAGTGGGCGCACCTCGAAGAATCCGGCCAGGTATGTGCCCGGCAGGCCGTACGGCTCGCCCTCGTCGAGGTTGCCGCGCAGACCGATGTGGCCGTTGGACAGCGCGAACAGCGATTCGGATTGCGCAAGAAGGTTGAGGTCCAGGCGGGTTTCCCGTACCTGCCACGGTTCCACCGGGTACGCGTCGTGGGTGATCATCATGGCCCTAGATCAGCTCCGCCAGGTCGGTGACCACGACGTCGGCGCCGTCGCGGTGCAGCTGCTCGGCCTGCCCGACGCGGTCCACGCCGACCACGAAACCGAACTTTCCCGCCCGGCCCGCAGCGACCCCGGCCAAGGCGTCCTCGAACACCGCGGCCTGCGCGGGAGAGACGCCCAGTAGTTCGGCTGCGCGCAAGAAGCTGTCCGGCGCCGGCTTGCCCGGCAAGTTCTCCTCGCGCATCGTCACCCCATCCACTCGCTGCTCGATGAATGCGTCGAGTCCGGTGATCTTGAGTACCTCCTCGGTATTGGCACTGGAGGACACCACGGCCCGGCGCAGGCCCGCGTCGGTCGCGGCCTGCAGGTAGCGGCGGGACCCTTCGAAAACCTCGACTCCGTCGGATAGCAGGGTCTGGTGGAACATGGCGTTCTTGCGGTTGCCCAGACCTTCGACGGTGTCGACATCGGCGGCGTCGTCCGGTGTGCCCTCGGGCAGTTCGATGCCGCGGCTGGTCAGAAAGGACCGGACGCCATCCTCGCGGCGCTTGCCGTCGACATAGCTCAGGTAGTCGCCGGCGATGTCGAACTCGACGAACGGTTCACCCGTGCGTTCGGCCCGCCGGCGCAGATAGTTGTCGAACATGGCCTTCCAGGCCTTCTTGTGCACGCTCGCGGTATCGGTGAGCACGCCGTCAAGATCGAACAGGCAGGCCGTGATCTGCTCGGGCAAGCCCAGCACAGCGTCCTCGCTTTCGCCGACGTCTCCTTCATCATGCGTAATCGCCACGCGAGGGGTGGGTTTAAACACGCCTTCTGTCGCGGGTGCCGGTGCGCGGGGCACTTCCCCTCAGTGCGGATTACTCAGATTTCCGGCGCCGCGAGCAGGCTCTGAGCAGCCCACTAGACTGTTCCGGTGACATCTGCATCTCCCCGTCCGGTCCTCGTCGTCGACTTCGGCGCTCAGTACGCACAGCTGATCGCTCGCCGGGTCCGTGAGGCGCGGGTGTTCTCCGAGGTCATCCCTCACACCACCACTGTCGAGGAGATCAAGGCCAAGGACCCGCAGGCCGTCGTGCTCTCGGGCGGCCCGGCCAGTGTCTATGCCGAAGGTGCGCCACGGCTGGATCCGGCGCTGTTCGATCTCGACGTCCCGGTGTTCGGCATCTGCTACGGCTTCCAGGCCATGGCCCAAGCCCTCGGCGGCACCGTCGAACACACCGGTACCAGCGAATACGGCCGGACCGAGCTGAACGTTTCCGGCGGCGATCTGCACTCCGAGCTGCCCGCCACCCAGCCGGTCTGGATGAGCCACGGCGATGCGGTCACGGCGGCACCCCAAGGCTTCGAGGTGATCGCCTCCAGCGCCGGCGCACCGGTCGCGGGTTTCGAGAACCGGGCCCGGCGACTGGCCGGCGTGCAGTATCACCCCGAGGTGCTGCATTCGCCCCACGGTCAGCAGGTGCTGAGCCGGTTCCTGCACGAGTTCGCCGGGATCGGCGCGACGTGGACCCCGGCGAATATCGCCGAGCAGTTGATCGAGGCGGTCCGCGCCCAGATCGGTGACGGCCAGGCCATCTGTGGTCTGTCCGGTGGTGTCGACTCAGCGGTCGCCGCCGCTCTGGTGCAACGCGCGATCGGGGACCGGCTCACGTGTGTGTTCGTCGACCACGGTCTGCTGCGGGCCGGGGAGCGCGCACAGGTGCAACGCGATTTCGTCGCCGCCACCGGCGCCAAGCTGGTGACCGTCGATGTCGCCGCCCGTTTCCTCGAAGCATTGACCGGGGTGACCAACCCCGAGGGTAAGCGCAAGATCATCGGTCGCGAGTTCATCCGCGCCTTCGAGGGTGCGGTGCGTGACACTCTCAGCGAGTCGGACATCGACTTCCTGGTGCAGGGCACGCTGTATCCCGACGTCGTCGAATCCGGCGGTGGTACTGGCACCGCCAACATCAAGAGCCATCACAACGTCGGTGGGCTGCCCGACGACCTCAAGTTCAAGCTCGTTGAGCCGCTGCGTCTGCTGTTCAAGGACGAGGTGCGTGCGGTGGGCCGTGAGCTGGGCCTGCCCGAGGAAATCGTTGCCCGCCAACCATTCCCGGGGCCAGGCCTGGGCATTCGCATCGTGGGCGAGGTGACCGCCGACCGGCTCGACACACTGCGCCGTGCCGACGCGATCGCCCGCGAGGAGCTCACCGCCGCCGGCTTGGATCAACAGATCTGGCAGTGCCCGGTGGTGCTGCTGGCCGACGTCCGTTCGGTCGGTGTGCAGGGCGACGGACGCACCTACGGCCACCCGATCGTGCTGCGGCCGGTTTCCAGTGAGGACGCCATGACCGCGGACTGGACGCGCGTGCCTTACGAAGTGCTGGAACGGATTTCGACCAGGATCACCAACGAGGTGCCCGAGGTCAACCGGGTGGTGCTGGATGTCACCAGCAAGCCGCCGGGCACCATCGAGTGGGAATAGACACCGGTTACTCGGCCGCCTTCTCGACGTACTCGGTCAACATCTGACTGACCACGGATTCGATGGTCGACTCGATCGAGGCGGCCAGTGTCGCGCTCACCGCGGAGACGGCCTGCGTCCGGAACTGGATCAGCATCGTGATCAGTTCGGCCACTTCGGTATCCGCGGGTAGGGACTCCCCGGGTTTGATCTTCTCGGACACCTGCTCCACGCCTGCCTGAACCAGGATGGAGCTGATCTGGTCGAGCAGCGGCACCACCTGCTCGTGCACGTCGATCAGCGTGTCGATCGGCACACCGTAGCGCCGTACCTCGTTGAACGCCTCGATCAGCTTGGGCCGCACGATGATTGCCTGTTCGGTATCGAGCTTGATCACGCCGTTGCCGACCAGCCGGTCGAACGCCGCGTCGTCGTCGACCAGCCTCTTGGCATCGACGAGCGGCATCCGCTCGGGTTTCTCGGTCGCCCAGTTCCCGGCGATGGCATCCTCGAGACCGAGAACATCGCCGATGTCCTTGCCCTGCTCCCAGGCGCTGAGCATCTCGTGGACGTGCGCGATGTTGTAGCCCCGGTCCAGCATCGAGGTGATCAGCCGCAACCGGGTGAGGTGGGTGTCGTTGAACAACGCGATCCGGCCGACGCGCAGCGGCGGATGCAGCAGCCCCCGGTCGCGGTACACCCTGATGTTGCGTGTGGTGGTGCCGGCCAGCCGGGCGAGTTCGTCGATCCGATATTCGCCGGACGCCGCGGCACCGTGGGGCTGTACGGCGGCATCGAAGAGCTGGGACACCGCCGTCTCGATGACGTCGCGTGAGCCGCGCCGGATCTGCCGGGGAGCCCGGCGCAGGCCGGTGAGGATGGTGGAGATGGCCCCCGCAGGCTGTCGGGGCTGCTTGGCCGCCATCAGGCCGAGGAGCTGATCGCGACACGTGCGTCGCGCACCGCTACGTCATAGTCGCCCAGCCGGAAATCCCGCATCTGTCGAAGATACTGGGTGGCGGTCCCGGGATACATCGACGCGTTGAATCCGTCTGCGGTCAGGTACCAACTGGTGCACCCCGACATCCAGGTGGTTTTGGTCAGTCGCTCTTGCAGCCGGGTGTTGTGCCGCTGTTGCACGTCCGCCCGCACGTCGAGGTACCGGAGATTCTTGCGCAGGATGGTTCTGATGCCGTTGACGGCGTAGTCGATCTGGCCCTCGACATAGACGAGTAGCGAATTGTGCCCCGGCCCCGAATTGGGGCCGGTCATCAGGAACAGGTTCGGATACCCGTGGACATTGATGCTCTTGTACGCCTGGGCGCCGCCGGTCCACTCGTCGGCCAGGGACCGGCCGCCGAGCCCAGTGACGGGATAGGGCGGGCCGGTGAGGTGGACGTCGAAGCCGGTGGCGAACACGATCGCATCGAGGTGGTGTTCGATGCCGTCACTGGTGCGGATGCCCACCGGGCTCATCGTGGCGATGGGCCAGTCGATGAGCTTGCAGTTGTCGCGTTGCAGCGCCGGGTAGTAATCGCTGGAGACCAGCATGCGCTTGCAGCCGGGGGTGAAATCCGGGGTCAGTTGCCGGCGCAGCCACGGGTCGGAAACCTGCCGGCGCAGATGTGCCTTGCCGAGCCGGGCCACCAGCCCGGTCAGCGGGGTGTTCCACACCATGGCCGTCGCGCTCGCTTCATGACCCCAGAACAGGATCTGCCTGGCGAGCTGTTGTGCGGCAGGTACTTTCGCGAACAACGTGCGCGCCGCCGGTGGCGTTTCGATGTCCAGCCGCGGGATCACCCAGCCCGGGGTGCGCTGGAACACCTTGACGAATCCGGCGGTCTTCACCAGCTCGGGAATGATCTGCACGGCGCTGGCTCCGGTGCCGATGACGGCGACGCGTTTGTCGGTGAAGTCGTAGTCGTGATCCCAGTTGGCGCTGTGGATCTTGTGGCCCTCATATGTGTCCAATCCGCGGATATCGGGCCATTTGTGGTCAGGCAGGGGACCGGAGGCCAGTACGACGGCGCGCGCCTGAAACTGTTCCCGCCCCGTGGTCTTCACCGTCCAGACCCCGTCGGCCTCGTCGAAGGACAGACCGTTGACCTCGACACCGAACTGGATGCGCCGGCGCAGGTCGAATGCGTCGACCATGTCCTCGATGTGCGCACGGATCTCGCCGGCCGGGGAGTAGGCCCGGGACCAGTCCGGATTCTTGACGAAAGAGAACGAGTACAGCAATGACGGAATATCGCATGCCGCACCGGGATAGGTGTTGTCACGCCAGGTCCCGCCGACGTTGTCCGAGCGGTCCAGGATGACGAAATCGTCGACGCCGGCCTCGATGAGCTTGATGGCGGTGCCGATGCCGGTGAACCCGGCACCGACGATCAGCGTGTCGTATGTGCGCATATCAGGCCGCCGGCTCGTGGGTCAGCTCTTTGAACCAGCTGGGTATCGGTCGGAGCATTGTCTTCGGGTAGCGGTCGGACGCCCACACCATGGGGTTGGCGATCCAGTGGTAGGGGTGACGCGGGTTGGTGACCATCCGGCCGTGGAGCTTGAGCAGCTGATAGGTCGGTACGCGCCAGGTGTGCTCACCGCGGCCTCCGATCTCCTTGAAGCGCATCATGGCCTTGTACAGCTTCTCGGGCTGCAGGCCCATGTCGACGATGTTGTTGCGCATCCGGTTGAGCAGCGGCACGTACATCAAGGTGCCGATGATCACGCCCGGTGAGGCCACGTTGCCGACGAATTCGACCGCCAGTCGCCGCACGGTGGAGTTGCCGATCATGTTCAGCACCTCGAAATCAACTGCGATATGGCGAGATTCGTCGTTGTTGATCTTCTCGAAGACTTGATGACAGACAGGATCGTCGACCTCTTCGAGCAGGAACTTCAACAGTGCTCCATCAAGGGCCACCTCGAGCATCGGGATGACGGTACCGAGGATCGACAGCGACATGTTGTCGGAGAAGGTGTCCAGCCATTCGATGGCCAGCCGGATGTTGACGTTGGGTTCGGGCATCTCGCCGTCCTCGAGCATGCCCCAGCGCTTCATCAAGGCCAGTTCGGCGTTGGCGTGCCGTTGTTCTTCGGCGTGGAAGTAGCGGTAGATCTCGGCGATGGTCGGCGTCGGCGCCTTCTTGGCGAGCGCGGCGAACCCGCGCGCACCGACGTTCTCGATCCAGCACAGATCGGCCATGAAAGCCTTGAGCTTGGGCCGCATCTCATCGGTGATGGTCTCGGCGCCCGGTGCGTCCCAGTCGATGTCGGCCAACGCCCACTGGCGGTCCTTGATCTTCGCGAGCATTCGTTCCATATCCATGGCCATGGCTAAACCTCCTTGGGAGTGCGGACGCGAGGAGCAGAAAGGTCATCAGTGACGCGGGTCGTCAAACCCACGGCGCGGGTGTAGAACGTCGGGGTGAGTCGTTTGATGCCCCAACCGATCCGGGCATCGGGCTGTGGCATGCAGTACAGGCCGCCACGGTCGTTGGTGTCCAGGCACATCCGGGCGACCCGGTCCGGCGAGAAGCCGGTCCAGCGCATCAGCCGGTCGGCGAGCTGGGTGGATTGTTCGGTGATCCGGCCGGACGTGACGATGTTGGTCTTGACGAACGTCGGGCACAGCACGGTGACGTTGATGCCGGTGCCGGACAGCTCGGCGGCCAGCGTCTCCGACAGCGACAGCGTCCCGGCCTTGCTCACGTTGTAGGCGGCCATTCCCGGCGCCGCGCCGTATGCCGCGGCCGAGGCGACGTTGATGATGCCGCGCGGCTGATCCGAATGTGCCGCCCGCAGAATGGGTGTGAACACGTGGCAGCCGTGAATCGGGCCCCAGAGGTTGATGCCGAGCACCCAGTTCCAGTCCTCGATGCTGGTGTCGCCGACCGGTTGTCCGCCCGCTCCGACACCCGCGTTGTTGACGACCAGTGAGGGCGGGCCGTCGAACCAGGTTTGTGCGGCGTCGGCGAGACGGCCGACTTCCTCGATCTGCGAGACGTCGCAGCGCACCGCGGTGGCTTGACCACCGCCGGCGACGATGGCGTCGGCGGTGGCCCGGGCGCCGGCCTCGTCGATGTCGCTGCAGACCACTCTGCCGCCGCGGGCGGCCAGTTCGCGGGCGAACGCGGCACCGATGCCGCTGCCCGCACCGGTGACGACGGCGTCGGCATGGCGGCTGCGTTTGCGGCCCGATCCGAAGATGTTCACCTGGCGACCTCGATCGTGGAGTAGCGCAGGGATTCCGAGATGAAGCCGGCGGCCTGTCGCATGGCAGGGGCGGCTTCCGGGCTGAGCCGGGGTAGTGCCTGGAAAACGTGCACCTGGTCGGGCCACACCTGCAGCTCGGCATCGCCGCCCGCCGCGCGGATGTCCGCGTCGAGTGAGCGTGCGTCGGCGAGCAGCATCTCGGCGCCACCGGCCTGGATCAACGTGGGCGGCAACGGCCGCCCGCCCGCGATGTCCAGTTTCAGTCGGGGATGGCTGACATCTACTCTTCCGCAATACAACTCGACCAGCCGCGCTGCGTCGGCTACGCGAATCGCGGGGTCGGGGCGCAGGCTTTCGCGGGCGCGGGCAAGCGTGAATGTCAGGTCGATCAGCGGGGAGAACAACACCAGCCCGGCTGGGTGTGCCACGTCGGGCTGCAGGAGCAGATCCACGGCCAGGTGCCCGCCCGCGGAGTCGCCGGCCATCACGATGCGGTCGGGGCGGAGTCCGCGTTCGGTGCACAGCCAATCCCATCCTGCGCGAACGTCGTTGGCGGCGGCGGGGAACCGGTGTTCGGGAGCCAATCGGTAGTCGACGCAGAAGACCGGCAGTCCGGTCAGGCGCGACAACCATGCGGTGAGCCGCCGGTGAGTCAGCGGCGAGCACAGCGCGAATCCGCTGCCGTGCAGGTAGTAGACAGCGCGTTCACCTTCGGTCACGCCAGGGCCGCGCACCCATTCGCCCACGACGCGCCGACCGTCGGCCATGCGCACGTCGACACGTTCGACTCGGGTGCCCGACAGCGACGGCCCGAAGGTGGCCATGATCCGCGCGATCAGCCTGCGTGAGGTCCACAGTCCCCAGCCGGTGTCGGGCGGGAGGGCGGCGCTGACCTGGCGCAGAGTCAGGCTGCTGACTCTGGATGCACCACGGGCTCGCAGGGATCCGCGGCGCGGCACGGCCGGGTGAATTCCGGTGGTTCCGGACATGGGGCCTCCTCATTGAAGCGTGCAAGGAGTACACCCCCAATTGATGACATTTGTCAATGTCAACAATTGGCGATGTAGGTATCGCGTTCCGTTCCGGCCAGGTCAGCGCGCCGGGTCGCCGCGCCACCGAAAACTGTTGACGTACTTGCCCATGTCCAGTGCCAGGTCCAGGTTGGCACCGGACGGAATGCCCGGGCCGAAATCGGGGCCGTAGGCGTGATAGGGACCGCTGGCGACGGCGATCAGGGCCAGATCGTTCTTGACCGCCGCCAGAATGACCACGCGCACCCGCATGTAGTCGCCGGTGGTGTTCTGCGGCCAGCTGTCGAGGACCATCCCGTAGCCGGGGTGGTAACCGACCATGGCATTCGGGATCTCGTAATCAATCTCGGTATCGGGATAGGTCTCTTCGAGCAGGGCCGTGGCGATCTCCTTCGGCGTTCGCCCGGCCGCGGGCATGCCGATCAGTTGCATGGTGCCGCCGTCGCCGGCCAGGAAATCCGCCGTCACACCGTCGTCGGCGGTCGTGACCGAATAGGCCGCACCGGTGGCCGGATACGCGACGGAGAACGCACCGTCGGCGGCGGTGAAGCGAGGATTGGTCGCCACCGGCTCCGTGGTCGGTGGTCTGCCACAGTCGGGCGGGCATCGGTAGCGTGCGGGCGGGCTGCTGATCAAGGCGGACACGCCGACGAGGGCCAATGCCAGCAGCGTGACCGCGGCACCCCATGCCGCCAACAGCTGCCGGTCGCGGTCCCGCTGTACCGGTCGTGACAGCGCCCGGATCGCGCCCCCACAGTCCGGGCAGAACGCCATGTCGGGAACTGTGTTGTCGCACTGTGGGCACCGCAGTGTTTCGTCAGTATTTACGGGCTCATGCGCCTGGTGCAGCAAGGCGAGCTGCAGGCCGATGCGCAAGGCCAGCAGTGTCACCGCCAGTACGACGAAATGCGCTGCCAGTATCCAGAACTGCGACACCGGCGCGACGCCGATCAGGCCGAGGGCCGCATAGCAGGCCGGGACGGATGCGGCCGTCAGTGCCACGACTGCACGCGCATGCTTCGGGCGTTCGGGCACGTCGTCCGACGCCGGGTTGAACCACAGAACGATACCGACCAGAGCACCGGCGGCCGCGGCCGTCAACGGCACCGCCATCGTCTGAATTCCGGCCTGGACCAACAGCCCACTCAACGGGCGGTCGCGGTCTACCATTCCGTCGTCGAACTGCGGAGCCAACCGGCTCAGCGTGGCGACCCCGGTGAAAGCCAGTGCACCGAGAGCTCCGATCACAAAGCCGTTCAACGGTTTTCGCGTGCGCGGGCCGAGCAGGCGGACCACCACCACCGGGGTGAGCATCAGCAGCATGGCGCCGAGCGGGACGCCGAGGCCGTCGCGCAGGATCCGGAACTGCGGGATGTCGGCGCCCATGGGCATGTCGTATTCGCGGGCCACCGCGGTACCGGTCGTCAGTGTCCAGGCGGCGCCCAGCCCGGCCCCCATGGCAGCAGTCAGCAGCAGCGTGGGTCCCGGAACATCGTGTAGGACAACGGATCGGCGTAGATATGTGAGGAACAGCAGCGGTACTCCGAACGCGGCCAATGCGTTCATCGCCGCGGGCAGCCGCAGCAGTGCGCAGGCGAGCACCGCGATCAGCAGCAGGCCCACCGCCAGCCGGAACGGTGTGCGTGAATGCCGCGGTAGTTGTGGGAACAGTGAACTGACCACCGACGGCCGGAGCAGGTGTTCGTTCCGGCCGGCGCAATACGCCGTGATCCGCAACCATCCGAGCCCACCGCGCGAGCGCTCCAGATATGCACCACACCGACCGCAGAACGTGCCGGCCGGAACGACGGTTTCACACACCCGGCATTCGATTGCGGGCACTGGGGCGTCGGGGTGGGTACCGGTGCTCATGGTGTGACCGGCCGCGGGATCAGCGGCCGACGTCTGACGCCACTACTGCCTGTGCGGGCTTCCGATCCCATGGCGCCCGGTGGGTGGTGCCGCCGGTTCGACGTGGGTGGGTGTGAAGCTGTTGGCACCGCCGGGGGTGACCTGCTTCTCTGTGGGCGCGACGGGCATCGACGGCGGCGTCGTGGTGGTCGTTGTCGTGGTGGTCGGGGTGGGGCTCGTGGTCTCGGGTGCTTTCTCGCCGGTACCGCAAGCACTGAGCCCGACGATTCCGATGACCGCGGCGGAGGCCGCGGCGGCTGCGAGGCGACGAGCTGATCGGCGTGACCTCATGATTAGTCCTAACTGTGCCCCGCGGGCGGCTTGAAACAGCACCCAATCGGGTTGCTGGCAAACTCTATCCCAGTGCGCTCCGGCGCGGGCGTCAATTGCGGAATCTGGCCGCGACAGTATCCGTACCTGCTCGAACGGCCAGCTCAGCGGCCAGGATCTCCGCGCCAGCGGAAACTGTTGACATATTTGCCCATGTCCAGCGCCAGCTGCAGGTTGGCGCCCGAGGGTTTACTGGCACCAGAGCCCGGGCCGAATTCCCGGTAGGGTCCGACCGCCGACGCGACGAGCGCCAGGTCGTCTTTCACCGCGACCAGAACCAGGACCCGCATCCGCATGTAGTTACTCGCGGCGCCCTGCGGCCAGCAATCGGCCACCAGGCCGAACCCAGGGTGGTAACCCACCATCGCATTGGGGATGTTGTAGGCGGTCTTGGTGTCCGGAAACGTCTTTTCGACAAGGGAATTGGCGATGTCCTCGGGGCTGCGGCCACCGGCCGGCTCGCTGAACAACTGCAGCATGCCACCGTCTCCGGCCTGGAATTCCGCGGTGACGCCCGTCGGGTTGGTGGTGACCTTGTACGCCGAGGAGGCCACCGGGTACGAGACCGAGAAACTCCCGTCGGGGGCGGTGAACACCGGATTGATCGCCACCGCCTGCCCGGTCGGTGGCCGCCCGCAGTCCGGCGGACACATGTAGCGGACCGGCGGGCGGCTCGTCGTATGGGAGACCCAGGCCAGCACGCCGGCCACCAGGGCGATTCCGGTGCCCAGGACGGTCAGCAGTTTCAGGGCGGAGGTGCCGCGGATGCCTCGGGTTCTGCCTGTCGCGATCGGCACCGCGTATCCGGGAAAGAACGTGCTCATCCGCCGTCGGACCCCGAATCGCGTACCGGCCGGCGCTCGCGGCGTTCTTCTCTGGATGTGCGTGAGGACGCGTGGGTGGCCGCACCGCAGTGGGGGCAGAACGACATGTCGGGCACGACGTGGCCGCAGCGTGGGCAGAAGATGGGTTGGTCAGATGCGACCTCGTCCTGTGCCTCGTGCAGCAGCGCAAGATGCAGACCGACGCGTAGCGCCAATACCGCCGTGAGCGCTACGGCGATGTGCACGCCCAGCTGGAACCACTGGGGAATACGGGCTACATCGACCAGGCCCAGCGCTGCGTAGATCAGCAACACGGCAAATGCGCAGGAGAACATCACCAGCCGGACATAGCCGACGTGTTTGCCGGCCTTCGTGGCCGGGCGGGTGAACCACAACGCCGCGCCGATCAGTCCACCAATGGACGCTGCGGTCAAAGGGACTGCGATACCGCGGATTCCAGCTTCGACGAGCAGCCCGGACATCGGGCGATTGTGCGCCACCATTCCGGTGGTGAGCTGGGGTGCCAGCCGGGTCAGGGTGGCCGCCGCGGTGAACGCGGTCGCACCGAGTGCGCCGATCATGAAGCCGTCCAACGATTCCCGGCTCGACGGCCGTGACAGCCGGATCACCACGGCAGGCACCAGCATCAAGATTGCGCCGCCCAGCGGAATGCCCAAGCCGTTGCGAACGATCCGGGATCCGGTCAGCCCGGCCCCGAGCGGGACGCCGTAGGACTTGGCCATGATGTGGCCCGTGAGAAGCACCCATCCCACGCCCAGCGCGATTCCCAGGATCATGGTCAGTGCCAGATTGACTCGGCGCAGGTCGCGGAAGGCGTCGGACTCGTAGAGATAGATCAGGAAGAGCAAGGGAAGACCGAGTGCGGCAACTGCGATCAGGGCCGCGGGCAGCTTCAGGAGTGCGCAGGCCACCAGACCGGCCAACAGTGCCAGCATGGCCACCCGGAAGGGAGTACGGGATTGGTCCGATAGGTGCGGGAACAGTGAGCTCGCGATCGACGGGCGCAGCAGATGCTCGTCGGGAGCGACGCAGGATGCGCTGAGCCGCAACCATTCCGGCCCGTCTCCCCGCTCTTTGTCGAGCGGCACCCCACACAGGCCGCAGTACTTGCCGTCGGGCACGTCGACCTTGCAGACGCGGCACTCGGTGGTGGGGACGTCGGTGTCGCCAGGCGTGTCGGTCATCGGCGTGCCTTCTGCAGGACGAGAAGATTCTTTGCGAGGTTCTCGACGTCTGGTGTGCCAAGCCCGGTCACCATGTCGTACCCGGGCCCGGCGGTGGCCACCGCGTTCCCGCCGAGGGTGACGTCGCGGAACGCCGGCAGCGGAGCCCCTGTGGCGATGCGGTACAGCTGCGGGTTGAGGTCGCCGAGCGCGCGGCCACCGTTGGCGATCAGGTACTGATTCATCACCGCGGCCATGGCGGCCCACAGCGGTGCGGACTGTGAGGTGCCGCCACCGACCAGAACCTGGCCGTTCAGAACGATTTTCACCCCGGTGAACGGGTCGGCGACAGCCGAGATGTCCGGGGTCAGCCGCTTCTGGTCGCCGCCGGCTTCGGTGCTTCCCGGTGCGGAAAGTCCGCGCTGCCAGTCCGGGCGGTCGAACAGTGAGGACACCCCGCCGCCGGTACCCTGCGACAGCGGGACGTCGAACCAGGCCTGTTCGGCCAGCCAGCCGCCGTCGGCGTCAGTGGACAGTGTTGTACCGCCGACATCTGTCATCTCCGGGAGCGAGGCCACCGAGTCCAGACCGATGTCATCCTTGCCGGGCGCGGACGACCAGTCTTGTCCGCCTTTGCATTCCAGCCCGGCAAGGTCACCACTGGCGTTGAATGCCGTGGTTCCGTGGGTGTGTGCGGTGGCAAGTGCCGAGCGGACGGGGGCGAGATCGGCTGCGGTGATCAACTTGTCGCAACCCCAGCCGATCGAGAAGCTCCACACTGCGCCGGGGAACTGCTGGTCCGCAGACTCCAGCATCTTGCCGATCTTCTCGTAGGCGCCGTCACCCTGAACTGTCGGCCGGGCATTGATGACGACCTTGTGCGCATCAGGGGCGATGGCGTGGGCGACCTGCAGGTCCATCGTGGTCTCTCCGCGGGGTGCACTCGGCTGCCCACCGACCACCGTGGGCGTGAACCTGGGCAGGTCGAAGGTGCCGGCGAAGGTGTCCAGATCGGTCTGATCGAATCCGTCGAACGCGAAGAACACGATGGTGGTGCCCTTGCCGGTGAACCCCTGTGCCGACAGGCCGGCGAGGTTGTAGGTGTTGAGCACCCCCTTCGGGGTCAGGCCCTGATCCGGAACATCGGTCGGCAGGTTCCGCAGGTCCGGCAGCGACATTCGATACGGCGTGTAGCCCAGGATGCGGCCGACTTCGGTGACCTCACCGGACAGCGGCTCGGGGATCGACGGCTGCTGCGGTGAGGCGTAGAACTCCTGACCGCGCCGGCCCCGGTAGTCGTGGATGTCCACCCCGAAAGCGGTTGCCATGTCGGCGGACCGGCCCTCTACGATTGCCCACGCGTTGCCGGGCCGCCACCGGACCGACAGTGAGTGCTTCTCGGCCCACCCGAACAGCGTCGCCGGTCGGGCGGCGTTGAGCAGCGTCATGGTGAGCTGTGCCGAGCCGTCTTCGGCGTCGCCGAGATCGGTTGAGGCAGAAAGCAGTTGAGCATACGGGCCGTTGATCTCAGAGGGCCCGTACGCCCAATCGCCCGTGGCGGGAGTGGTCCGCAGGTCGGAGACCAGCAGGGCGCTGGACAACACCAGCGCCAATAGCGCCCGTCGGGGCGCCATGTTCATCCCGGCCATCGGTGAACGACCGACTTTCTGTGCTCCGCGTCCTAGTTGTCGCCGGGGATGGCGGTCGGCGCCGGCGGTGCCTTCACGCCGGGCGTGAACAGATTTCCGCCGGTGGGGTTGATCGACTTCTCGGTCGGCTCGACCGATGGCGGAGGCGGCGGGGCGGGGGAGGCCGGCGTGGTGGTCGTCGTCGTGGTGGTGGTCGGCGTGGTGGTCTCGGGACTCTTCTCCTCGGTGCCGCACGCCGCGGTGAACGAGATCATCCCGATGACTGCCGCCCCGCCCGCGATGACGGTGAGCCGACGAGTCAACTGCCCAGACTTCATGATGGTGTCCTCACTGTCCCCCGTGCTGTTACAAGAATGCCTTCGGCGAATCGCGGTGGATTCCCACTACTTGCAACGCAAATCGTGGCCCAGTCCCATCCCGAAGCGGGTTCTGGTGGACCGAACTCTAACTTAAGGTCCGGACCGTCGCAGAACCATTCCGACCGGCCCCCTCTCCCGGGGTGGGCGGCTGTCTCTCGCAGCTTGACGCTGTCGGGGGGTGGGTGTTTACTCGAGCTATCGAACATATATTCGAAAACGGTGATGGACAGATGATGCGGGAGGTGTTGTTGTGACTGCTGCGACAGAGTGCGATTTGCGCCTTCTCACCCGCTCCGAGCAGGTAGAACACCTCCGGCACAAGATTGCCTCGGTGTCGGGCAAGGTCGGCCAGGCGCATCGTGGCGCGCCCCGGTCCCCAGCGGTGGTCCCGGCTCCGGAAACTTTGCTGGAGCCGGCTGGGGCGCTGGTTGAGACGTTGCCCGAGGGCCTGCCGACGATGCTGCCACGCGGGTCCGTCGCGGTGGCTGCGGGCGCCCGGTCGCTGTCGCTGGGATTGGTGGCGGCGGTGACGGCCGGGGGCGGGCATGCGGTGATCATCGGGCAACCCGATGTCGGCCTGCTGGCGGCCGTGGAGATGGGTGCCGACCTGAGCCGGCTCGCGGTGATCCCCGATCCGGGTGCCGACCCGGTCGAGGTGGCTGCGGTGCTGATGGACGGGATGGATCTGGTGGTGCTCGGGTTGGGCGGGCGTTCGGTGCCGCCGAGTCGGGCCCGGGTGATGGTGGCACGGGCCAGGCAGAAGGGCTGCACCCTGCTGGTCACCGACGGGGACTGGCAGGGCGCATCGGCTCGGCTGGAGGCCCGGGTGTGCGGTTATGAGGTGGCCGGTGCCGGCCAGGACGTCCCGCTGCCCGGGCGTGGCCGGATCAGCCGGATCCGGCTGGCCATGCGGGCCAGGGGGCGGGGCACCGGATCGGTTTGTGCGGCAGGCGGATAGCTCGTGCCTGCGGATTCCAGGGTGCTCGCCCTCTGGTGTATGGACTGGCCGGCGGTGGCCGCCGCGGCGGCGGCCGGTTTGACGTCGACGGTGCCGGTCGCGGTCACTTTGGCCAACCGGGTGATCGCCTGCTCGGCGTCGGCGCGTGCCACCGGGGTCCGGCGCGGCCTGCGCCGTCGCGAGGCGCAGGCTCGGTCCCCGCAATTGCATGTCGTCGCTGCCGATCCGGCCAGGGACGCCCGTCATTTCGAGAACGTGACGCTTGCCGTGGACGATCTCGTGCCGCGTGCCGAGGTGCTGCGTCCGGGGCTGCTGGTGCTCTCGGTGCGCGGCGCGGCACGGTACTTCGGGTCCGAACCGGTTGCGGCCGAACGATTGATCGATGCTGTCGCCGCGGCGGGGGCGGAATGTCAGGTCGGTATCGCCGATCAGCTTTCCACCGCGGTCTTCGCCGCCAGGGCGGGGTGCATCGTCGAACCCGGGAACGACGCGCGGTTCCTGTCCGGGCTGTCGATCCGGCAGTTGGCCACCGAACCGGCCCTGGCCGCTCCTGGTCGCGAGGACCTGGCAGACCTCTTGTGGCGGATGGGCATCCGAACTCTGGGGCAGTTCGCCGAGTTGTCCCGCACCGATGTCGCCTCCCGGTTCGGGGCCGATGCGGTGGCGGCGCACCGGTTCGCCTGCGGGGAGCCGGACCGGGGCCCCTCCGGGCGGGATCCGGCCACCGAACTCGATGCGGTGATGAACTGCGATCCGCCGATCGAAAGGGTCGATGCCGCAGCATTCGCGGGCCGGTCGCTGGCCAGTGATCTGCATCGTCATCTGGAGGCGGCCGGGGTGGGCTGCACCCGGCTGGCGATCCATGCCGTCACCGCCAATGGTGAAGAGTTGGAACGGGTCTGGCGGTGTGCTGAACCGTTGACCGAGGATGCCACCGCCGACCGGGTGCGCTGGCAGCTGGACGGCTGGTTGAACCGTCGCACTTCCGAGCGGCCCACCGCCCCCGTCACGGTGCTGCGCCTGCGCCCGGTGGAGGTGGTGTCGGCCGCGGCGCTGCAATTGCCGCTGTGGGGCGGAATCGGGGAGGAGGACCGGCTGCGGGCGCGGCGTGCGCTGCTGCGGGTTCAGGGGCTGCTCGGCCCGGAGGCGGTGCAGGTGCCGGTGCTCAGCGGCGGCCGCGGGCCTGCCGAGCGCATCACCTTCACGCCGTTGGGGGATGAGCCGGTGCCACGAGCCGACCCTCGGCAGCCCTGGCCCGGTCAGCTGCCCGAGCCCTCACCGACCGTCCTGCTCGACGATCCGGTGGAACTTCTTGATGTCCAAGGAAATCCGGTCCGGGTCACCAGCCGCGGATTGTTCTCGTCCGATCCGGCACAACTTGCCGGCGCCGGGCGCCGTGACGGCAGGCTGCGGTGGTGGGCGGGGCCATGGCCGGTCGACGAGCGGTGGTGGGATCCGGAGAACCGGGGGGCCGGACGCACCGCGCGGGTCCAGGTGCTGCTGGGCAGTCACGAGGAGGCCGGGGAAGGGGATATGGCTCTGCTGTTGTGTTACCGGCAACGCCGGTGGTATCTGGAGGGTGCCTATGAATAGCTAGTGTCTGCCGCCGAGTGTGCGGGATTGGTTGAGGGGGCCGGCGTCTGCGACGATCGCGTCGAACGCGCGAAGCACGGCGCGGAGCTTTTCGCGGGTGTTGGCTCGTCCGGCTGGGATGGTGATGCCGATGAGGGCGCATTTGTCGGTCGTGCTCGGTAGCAGCGCTGCCGCGCAACTCCATCCGGGGCTGCTCTGCTCGGATTCCACGGCGACTCCCTCCTGCCGGGCTCGATGCACGCTCGCGTAGAGCTGTGTCACGTCGCGTAGAGAATGGGATGTAGAGGGTGCCATCCCATTGCGGGCCATGCGTTCCAGCAGATGCGGTTGGTGTGCCAGCACCAAATGGCCCCCAGCGGTGTTGAGCAGCATCGCTGCACTTCCCGGCGCGGGGCCTCCTACCTGTGCTACGGATAACCCGTTGTCGCACACCACGATAATGGGTTGCACATTGACCAACTCGTGTCCGGCGGTCAGCCACACCACACCGCCGTGAGCGGCGTGCAGCTCCTCGAGCACCGGCAGATAACGGTCGAAATCCTGGTGCAGCGAAGCTGTCTCGCCGAAACGGCTCAGTTCCGGTCCGAGCATGTAGCCGTACACACTGCGCCCCAGCAGCCCGCGTCGTACGAGGGTGTTCGCGATGCGCAGCGCGGTTGCCTTGGGGAGGCCGGTGATCGTGGCCAGCTGCCCGAGATTGGTGTTGGGCCCAGACTCAGCCACCGCCTCGATGACGGCAAGGACACGTCCGACCATGGTGTGGTCGTCGTCGATAGTGCCGACCATTGCTGCCCCCTCCCGCGCCGGGGCTGATGATGCTCTTTTCAGTCAGTGAAACGAGCAAAAGACATTCTCCCCCTAAATCACTAATCTTGCTGTGGGTTCGGGTCAACGCAGCGAACCACGGACCCGATTGCATGCCACCCATAGCGGTCAGGACGGTCGGACGCCCAGATCACTCGACCACCAAGGACCGGAAATGACCTCGACAACCCGTTCGACAACCACTTCGACAACCACCCGCACCAGTCACTGCTTGGCTGCATCCGTGCTCCTTGCCGGGATCGCCTTATGGTCAACCGCAATCGCCGGCGCCAGACCGGAAACACTGAACGAGGATGCCTACAACGCCTGCGTGGCCGCGGGGAACCCGGGTGTCGAATACGACGATCTCGTCGCGCAGTGTTGCTACATGGCCGGCGGGGACACGAAGGGAATGGGAGGAACCGTTCCCTACTGCGACGCGCCAGATATCGATCCCGGCTGTTGCACACGCGAAGATGTCGTGGAAACGCCCCAGATCGTCGATGCTCCAGATGTTTCCATGCCCACCCCCAGCCGCCCGGCGCCGACACCCGTACCGCAGGCGCCGAACAGGGGCATTGGGTAGCGCTGTCCCACGTTGGGGCGCTCGCTACATCAGCCGCTTCGCGTAGTCTCCCACCCGATCGATGAACCGGTCGAAGAACGCCGTCGGGTCGACCTCCGTGCCGATCAGCGCATTGGGCGGGCGGCCCCAGTGTCCGCGCCAGTCGGCCACCGTCATACCGCGGGTCAGGGTGCCGTTCAGCTCGACATCGATCGTGGTTTCCCGGTAGCTCACCAACTCCGGGTCCAGCGCGACCGCGGCGGCCAGGGGATCGTGCAAATGGGCCAGATATCCGTCGCCGGTGTCGAAGTGGAACTCGAAATAGAACCGCATGGCATCTTCGAGCACGCGGATCAAAGGGTTGTCCGCAGTCGAGCGCGTGCCCCTCTCGTCGAGCACGCTCATCGGCGCCGATGGCGCTCCGGCCGCGGATGCCAGCCGGTTCAGCAACGCGGGCGTCATCGCGATGTTCTCGGTGAGGTTGAGGCCCAGCACGATTGGCACATGTGTCGCGTTGTCGAGTCCCCAGGCGGCGTTCCAGCCGCTGAACACCTCGGCTGCGGATTCGGGGTCCACGCTGATGTTCCACTCCGAGACCGGAGTGGTGTTGCCGCGGTAGTCGAATGCCCCGCCCATGATCACCAGGCGACGCAGCAGCTTGGGCAGGGTGGGCTCGGCGCGCATGGCCAGCGCCAGATTGGTCAGCGGGCCCGTGGCCAGCCCGATCAACTCACCCGGGTGGGCCCTCGCGGCCCGCACCCAGGCCTCGGCTGCGTCGTGTGCGGTGAGCAGCCGGTCGGTATCCGGCAGTTGCGCGTAGCCCAGACCCTGCGGCCCGTGGGTGTCCTCGGCCGTGCGCAGTGGTGCACTCAACGGCTGTTCGGACCCTTTGGAGACCGGGATCCCGGTCACTGCGCACAGCTCCAGCAGGCCCAGGTTGTTGGCGCAGACCTGTTGCACTCCAATATTTCCCGCTGTCGAAGCGATACCGACCAGGTCGGCTTCCGGGCTGGCCAGCAGATACGCCAGCGCCATGGCGTCGTCGACACCGGTGTCCACATCGGCGAACACGGGCATCATCGATTCGCCGTTCAGCGGCGGTGGCGTCACGTCGCCAACCTTAAGGCGGGCGGGCTCACTGCTCAACAAAGCGCAGACCGACCAGGCCCACCACGATCAGCGCGATGAACGTCACCCGCAACGGTGTCAGCGCATCGCTGAACAACACCACGCCCGCAATGGTCACCCCGACCGCCCCGATGCCGGCCCACACGGCGTAGGCCGTGCCCACCGGCAGGTGTTTGACCACCAGCGCCAGGATTACGAAACTGACCACTGCAGCGACCACGCACACCACGCTCGGCCACAGCCGGGTGAAGCCTTCGGACTGTTTGATCGCCAGCGCCCAGACGATTTCCAGCAGGCCGGCGAAGACCAGCAATACCCACGACATCGTTGCCTCCGGGTCAGGCGTTGTATCCGCCGTCGACGGTCAGGGTGGTGCCGTTGACGTACTGGGCGTCCGGACCGGCGAGATAGGCGACGGCGGCGGCGATTTCGTCGGCGTGTGCGAAGCGTCCCAGCGGAATGTTGGGGAGGTCGGCGATGGCGTCGGGGCTGTCGGCCGGATTCATCTCGGTGTCGGTGTTGCCCGGTTGCACCACGTTGGCGGTGATTCCCCGGGGCCCGAGATCGCGGGCCAGCCCTCGGGCGAGCGCACCGAGGGCCGCCTTGGTCGTCGAATACAGCGTCACGCCGGGGAAGGGGGTGCGGTCTGCCAGATTGCTGCCGATGGTGATGATCCGGCCGCCCTCGCCCATGACCGCCGCAGCGGCCTGACTGAACAGGAACGGCGCGCGGATGTGCAGATTGATGGCGTGGTCGATATCGGTGGTGCTCACCTCCTCCAGCGGACCGTTGGGGAAGATTCCGGCGTTGTTCACCAGGATGTCCAGCCGGCCGAACGCCTCGATTACCGCATCGACGGCTCGCTGCGCGGCGTCGGGTGCGGCGGTGTCGAGCTGTAGGGCAAGGGCTTTCGCGCCGGATCCGGTGATCGCGTCGACCACTTCGGATGCCCGCTCGGGCGACGAGCGGTAGGTGAAGGCCACGTCGGCACCCTCGGCGGCCAGTCGTTGCGCGATCGCGGCGCCGATCCCGCGGCTGCCTCCGGTGACCAGCGCCGCTTTGGATGTCAATGCCATGCCGAGCTCCAATCTATTTTGTAATGAATACTACAAATATAGACTGATCCCATGCCCCGTCAACCCGTAGGTCGCCGCGGCCGGCCCCGTGCGTTCGATCGGGACACCGCGCTGCAGGCGGCGCTGGACGTGTTCTGGGAGCGCGGCTACGAAGGGGCCCGGGTCAGTGACCTCACCGCGGCGATGGGCCTCAATGCCCCGAGCCTGTACGCCACGTTCGGTTCCAAGGAGGATCTGTTCCGCGAAGCGGTCGCGTACTACAACGCGCCAGACCGCTCACCGACCACGATGGCGCTGCAGCGCCCGGGCCCGGTCCGGGAGGCCGTGGAGGCGATGCTGCGGGACAACGTGCGCGACTATGCCGATCCCGCAACGCCGCCGGGCTGCCTCATCGTGCTCGCCGGCATCGCCTACTCGAGCGAAACGGAGGTGATGCGCGACCTGCTCAAGTCCTGCCGCGAAGAGGACCGCGCGCGTCTGCTCGGCCGGATCCGCGAGGGGATGGCCGACGGCGAGCTGCCCGATGGCCTCGACGCGCAGCGGCTGGCCTCGTTCATGATCACGGTGCTGTACGGATTGTCGATCCAGGCCAGGGACGGCGCTTCCCGCGCCGATATGGATGCGACGGTGGATATGGCAATGATGGCCTGGGACAACGCCGTTGGATGACCACGGCCGATCGCGGACGTAGCTACCGGCCTACCAGTGCACGCCGGGCACCAGCCGCACCGCCCGCTTGACCGGGCGGGCCACCGACCGCGGCACCCGCAGGGCGCGGGTACTGCGGGCCGGACGCTTGGGCCGGCGTGGCGCGCTCACCGTGCCCTCTTCGACGTCCAGCCCACGGGCGGCGGCCGAGTCCGGATAGCCGAGATACAGCTGATGCAGAACGCGGCGAGACAGTTTCGGGGTCAGATAGTTGCCGAAATCGGCGACGGTACCCAGTGGCGTGTCGATCCGGGCCGGTTTCTCCACCAGGCCACGCACCACCATGGCCGCGGCATGCTCGGCGGAGATCGGTGGCACGGGGTTGAGCCTGCGTGACGGTGCGATCATCGGCGTCTTCACCAGGGGCATGTGGATATTGGTGAAAGTGATGTGATCCGAGAGGGTTTCGGTGCCGACCACCTCGGAGAAGGCGTCGAGTGCGGCCTTGGACGGCAGGTAGGCGCTGTACTTCGGGCTGTTGGCCTGCACCCCGGCGCTGGACACATTGACCACGTGGCCGAAGCGGCGTTCGCGCCAGTGTGGCAGCAGCGCCAGCACCATGCGGACGGCGCCGAAGTAGTTGACCGCCATCACTCTTTCGTAATCGTGCAGCCGATCCGTCGAGTTCACCACCGAGCGGCGGATGGACCGCCCGGCGTTGTTCACCAGGTAGTCGACGTGGCCGAAGCGGCCGAGGATGTCCTTGACGGTGTGCTCGACCGACGCCGAATCGGTCACGTCGCAGGTGAATGCGTAAGCCTGTCCGCCTGCCGAACGGATCTCGGTGATGAGATCATCGAGCGCCTCGCCATTGCGGGCCAGCGCGAAGACGCAGGCACCGCGTTCGGCGACCGCGATGGCCGACGCGCGGCCGATGCCGCTGGAGGCGCCGGTGATGATGACGTGCTTGCCGACCAGCGGACCGGCCGGGTCGTCGCGCCGCGCCCGATCGGGGTCGAGGTGCTCAGCCCAGTACCGCCACAGTTTCGGTGCGTACGTGCGGAATTCGGGTACCTCGATGCCGGTACCGCGCAGCGCGGCGGTGGCGTTGTCGGCGGTGAACGTCGGCCGCAACTCGACCACGTCGAGCACCTCGCCGGGGATGCCCAGCTGGGTGGCGACGATGTTGCGCACCGCCTTGACTCGTCCCCGCGCCCGCAACACCGGTGCCGCGGTGGCGCGCGGGAGCGATCCGCGCAGCGTGGGCAGTCCGGCCTCGCCCGCCACCCCGCGGTAGATGTCGCGCAGCCCGATGGTCTCGGGCGCGGTGAGGTGGAACGTCTCGCCGTCCTTGCCCTCGGCGTGCATGAGATGAACGGCGGCTTCAACAACAAAGTCCACCGGCACGACATTCGTCCGGCCCGAATCGGGCAGCATCATGGGCGTGAACCTGGGAAGCGCCGAGAGGCGTGCCAGCACACCGAAGAAGTAGTACGGGCCGTCGATCTTGTCCATCTCGCCGGTCTGCGAATCGCCGACCACGACGGCCGGGCGGTACACCCGGTAGCGCAGGCCCGGTGTCGAACGCACCAGCAACTCGGCTTCGAACTTGGTCTGGTGATACGGCGTGGGCAGGTCCTGAGCGACGTCGAAATCGTCCTCGGTGAACACGCCCCGATGGTTTCCGGCGACCGCGATCGAGGACACGTGGTGCAACGTGGCGTCCAGGCGCCGGGCCAGCTCGATCACCGCGCGGGTGCCATCGACATTGGCAGCCCGTTGCTCGGATTCACCGACGGTCATGTCGTAGATGGCAGCGCAGTGCACCACGTGCGCGACGTCGCCGAGTTCGGCGATGTCGGTGTCGGTCAAGCCCAGATCGGCCGCGGTCAGGTCGCCGACCAGCGGTTTCACCCGCTCGTCCCACTCTTGGGCCAGCCGCTCGAACCGCGTCAACGATTCACGGCGCACCAGGACCCATACTTCGGCGCCGGGTTCGCGGGACAGAATCCGGGTGATCACTCGGCGGCCGATAAACCCGGTACCGCCGGTAACGACATAACGCATGCGAGCCATCGTGGCCTTAGATCGGGCAAACGTCAACACAGGCGGTCGACTCAACTATCGTCGGCACGCATGCCACTCAATCCTGATGCCATTGGCGAGACGACCGATCCGATTTCGTTCGACTGGACCGACCGCGACACCTTGCTGTACGCGATCGGCGTCGGTGCGGGAACCGATGACCTTGCCTTCACCACCGAGAACAGTCACGAGATCGAACAGCAGGTGCTGCCCACCTATGCGGTGATCGCCTGCTCGGCCTTTCCGGCGGCGCTCAAGATCGGCACCTTCAACTTCAGCATGCTGCTGCACGGGTCCCAGGAGATCCGGCTGCACCGGCCGTTGCCCCCGGCCGGAAAGCTGAGCGTCGTCTCCGAGGTGGTCGACATCCAGGACAAGGGGGAGGGCAAGAACGCGGTGGTCATGCTCAAGGGCATCGGCACCGACCCGGCCAGCGGCGAGGTTGTCGCGGAAACCCTTACCACCGTGGTGATTCGGGGTGAGGGCGGATTCGGCGGGCAGCCCGGGCAGCGCCCCGCCGCGCCGCAGATTCCGGACCGGGCACCCGACGCGCAGGTGGTGCTGCCCACGCGCGAGGACCAGGCGCTGATCTATCGGCTCTCCGGTGACCGCAATCCGCTGCACAGCGATCCCTGGTTCGCGCAGAATCTCGCGGGGTTCCCGAAGCCGATCCTGCACGGGCTGTGCACCTATGGCGTGGCCGGTCGGGCCCTGGTCGCCGCGCTCGGTGGCGGCGACGCGACGAAGGTTCATGCGGTGGCGGCGCGATTCAGTTCGCCGGTGTTCCCGGGCGAGACGCTGACGACGTCGATCTGGCGCACCGAACCGGGACGTGCGGTCTTCCGCACCGAGGCCGGCGGGTCCGACGGTGCCGAGGCCCGGCTCGTGCTCGAGGACGGCGCCGCCGAGTACACCGAGTGATCCGGCAATTTCGTAGAAGCCCTGCACGCCGCATGGTGGGTTGACAGGATCGAATACGACGTCGCACCGGCGCGGTGCGGGATGGGCGGTGGCAGATGGCGCAGGCAAACCTGGTCGTTGGGTATCTCGCCACCCCCGGCGGCGCCGATGCGTTGGCCCTTTCGGTCCGGTTCGCCCGCGTGCTGGGCGCTGAGATCGACATCTGCATCGTCCTGCCGCCCGACACCGCTCCGGCGGGCATCGGTCCCAAGGGCGGCTACGAGGAGGTGGTGGCCGGCCAGGCTCAGACCTGGTTGGACGAGGCGCTGGCCTCGGTGCCCGACGACGTTGTGGCACACACCCATCTGAGCTTCGACGAATCGTTCACCGATGGGCTGATCCGCGAGGCGCTGCGATTGCAGGCGAGTGCCATCGTGGTCGGCGGTTCCGGAGGTGGGCTGGTCGGCAGTTACTCGCTGGGGTCGGTGGTCAGCGAGCTGCTGCACTCCTCACCGGTTCCGGTCGCCGTGGCGCCGCGTGGAACCCGCTTCTCCAGGGTGGAGCGGGTTCACGAGATCACCTGCGCGATCGGTGAGCGCCAGGGTTCGGATCTGTTGCTGGACACCGCGGTACGGGCCAGCCGGGCGGCGGGAGTGCCGCTGCGGCTGGTGTCGCTGGTGGCGCTCGACCCCGCCTTCGGCTCGCTGCGAGGTGACGACGACGCGCGGCGCGAACATGCGCTCGCCCATGCCCAGCGGACCCTGGATGCTGCCAGAAGCGAACTACCCGCGGACTTTCCGGTCACCTCCACGATCGTGAACGGTCCCACGGTCGAGGCTGCCGTCGAACAGCTGGGCTGGGATGACGGCGACATCATCATGGTGGGGTCCAGCCGGCTCAGTGCACCGCGGCGGATCTTCCTCGGTTCCACGGCGGCCAAGATGCTGCGGGTGTTGGACGTGCCGATGGTGGTTGTGCCCCGGGATGAACTGAAAGACGGCGAGGACGCTCATGACTGAGTCCGCATCGGCACACGAGTCCCACCAGAAGCTCGAGGAGGCCGAGCACTCCGCAGGACTGGTGTCCAAGGGCCTGGCCGCGGGCAAGGTCGGCACGTTCTCGGGTGCGATCCTCGGGATCTCTTGTGTGGCGCCCGGATACACGCTGACCGCCAGTATCGGGTTGATCGTCGCCGCAGTCGGCCTGAAGATGCCGGCGATCTTCATCGCCGGATTCATCCCGATGTTCCTGACCGCCTACGCCTACCGCGAACTCAACTCGCGTGCGCCCGATTGCGGTGCGTCGTTCACATGGTCCACCAAGGCGTTCGGCCCCTATGTCGGGTGGATGTGCGGATGGGGCATGGTGGTCGCGTCCATCATCGTGCTGTCCAACCTCGCCGCGATCGCCGTCGAGTTCTTCTATCTGTTCATCGCCCGGATCACCAATCACGCGTCGATCGCCGACCTCGCCGGCAACAAGGTCATCAACATCGTCACCACGCTGGTGTTCCTGGTCATCGCCACCGCCATCGCCAGTCGTGGTATCACCACCAGTGAACGGGTGCAGTACGTGCTGGTCGGTTTCCAGATGGTGGTGCTCGTGGCGTTCGCGGTGATGGCGTTCGTCCATGTGGGGCGCGGCGACGCGCCGGCCGGGTTGTCTTTCGACCTGGACTGGTTCAACCCGTTCAGCGGACTCGCGTTGAGCGCCTTCGTGGTTGGTGTCACGGGGTCGATCTTCGCCTTCTGGGGCTGGGACACGTGCCTGACGCTGGGCGAGGAATCCAAGGATCCCACGAAGGTGCCGGGTCGGGCCGGGCTGTTGTGCGTGCTGTCGATCCTGGCGACGTATCTGTTGATCGCGGTCGCGGTGATGATGTACGCCGGCGTCGGGGAAACCGACCTCGGGCTGGGCAACCCGGACAATGCCGAGAACGTGTTCGCCGCGTTGGCGGATCCGGTGCTGGGTACCTGGGCGGGGCCACTGCTGTTCCTGGCGATCCTGGCCTCATCGGTGGCCAGTCTGCAGACCACGTTCCTGCCCGCCGCGCGGGCGATGCTGGCGATGGGTGCCTACAAGGCGTTCCCGTCGCGTTTCGCCGAGGTGAGCCCCCGCTACCTGGTGCCCAGCTTCGCGACCATCACCGCAGGCGTGGTCACCGGTGTGTTCTACACCGTGGTGAGCCTGCTGTCGGAGAGTGCGTTGCTGGATACCATTGCCGCCCTTGGCATCATGATCTGCTGGTACTACGGCATCACGGCGTTCGCGTGTGTCTGGTACTTCCGTCGGGAGTTGTTCACCAGCGTCCACAACATGGTGTTCAAGTTCCTGTTCCCGCTGGTCGGCGGAATCGTGCTGGCGGCGGTGTTCGTGATCTCGATCGGCGAGAGCATGAACCCGGAGAACGCCAGCGGCGCGGCGATCGGCGGCATCGGGCTGGTGTTCTTCATCGGCTTCGGCGTGCTGATCCTGGGCGCCGTGCTGATGTTGGTGTGGCGGTCGGTCAATCCTGCCTTCTTCCAGGGTGCGACGCTGCGGTACGACACGCCGTCGCTCGTGGAGTAGGTCCGCCGAGGCGCCGCGAAACCGACGAAATGGTCGTCATCGCACGGGATTTACGACCATGGCGTCGATTTCGCGGTGGACGCGGGGCTATCCGGCCGCGTTGCCGATACCCGATTCGCCCGTGTTGTGCGCCAACTCGAACGGATCCAGCAGATCCCACACCGTGGTCACCGCGGTGTCCTTGAGCTCGGCGCCGGGGCCCTCCAGATTGATCACGTCGGCGACGAGGTCGTAGCCGTAGTAGATGAACGACCCCGGCGGGGTGGTCTTGATCAACTCGTTGATGATGGTCTGCCGGGCGGCGCGTGCCGCGTCGTCGCTTCCGACCGCGGGAGCCGCATGCTCCACGATCTTGGCGATCGGGATCACGGCGTTGACCCAGGGGATCATCTGGCTGCCCCGGTAGATCTGCTCGGTCGCCTCGCGCACGAGTGGATCGAGTTCATCGGGTGACGCGGCCATCAGTGCGTTCCGGAGATTCATGATCGCGTCGGGAATGTCGGTCGGCTCCGGGTCGTCGGCACGGAACGGGTTCGGGTCCCACGCCTGGTCGTCCGCGGCGGTGTCGGCCTGGGCCTGCACCGCGCCGACCTTCGGGGTGGCCAAGGTCCTGCTCACCGGCTGCGCGACGGATTCGGTGTCCGGCTTGTCCTCCACCACGGGCGCCGGCTTGGGATTGAACAGCTCCTTGAGCTTGGCGACCTGGCCGGCCTCGAACTCCTCGGCACTGGGCTTCGGCTTGACCGCCACCGGCTTGGCGGGTTTGGCGTCCTCAACGGCCTTGGTGACATGTGCGGCGGCTTTCTCGATCCTGCCGGCCCGCTTGTCGATGCTGTCCTTGACCGCGTCCTTGACCTTGGCGACGCCTGACACGGGCTTGGTCCGCTTGGTGTCGCCGGCCTTGGTCTCGCCGCGCTTGGGGCCGGCGTTGACGTGTTGCGATGTGCGGCTGGGCGATTCCTTGGACGCACCGTCAGTCGAATCGGCATGGGCAGTGCCCTGGCCGGCCACGGCGATCGCCGCCCCGACTCCCGCGGCTACCGCGACACCACCGACATAGCCGATGTACCTGGTTGATACTGATGTCGATGCCATTGCCCGTCCTTTTCCAGCCGATCCCCAGCCCAACGGCATCGTAGGGTGCGGCGTCGTGATCGGCATCACGAGGTGACCTACACCTAGGCCGAGGAGGCGATGCGGCTGCTCGCCGTTCTGGGCGCACAGCGGATGGACATACCCGGGCTGAAGCTCGAACAAATGTTCGATACACTGGCGTGGTGGGTTGGCACAACGGGCCGCCGAGCTGGTCGGAGATGGAGCGGGTACTCTCAGGCCGGTTGCCGCGGCACGCCACGGATGGCAAGCCTCGCCGTTCCGGTCTGCCATTGGAGCCCGCAGGCGACGGCGGGGACAGCCCGGCCTGGTCACGTAAGCGCGGCATCTATCAGCCCCCGGAACTCGACCGGCCGCGAACGTCGGTCCGGTATGCCGAACTGCACGCACATTCGGCGTACAGCTTCCTCGATGGCGCGAGTACGCCGGAGGAGTTGGTCGAGGAGGCGGCCCGGCTGAACCTGCGGGCGCTCGCGCTGACCGATCACGACGGGCTCTACGGTGTGGTCCGGTTCGCCGAGGCGGCCAGGGAGCTGGACGTGGCCACGGTGTTCGGTGCCGAGTTGTCACTGGGGAACATTCCCCGTACGGAGGATCCCGACCCGCCAGGCCCGCATCTGCTGGTGCTGGCCCGCGGTCCGGAAGGGTATCGACGGCTCTCCCGGGAGATCGCCAAGGCGCATCTGGCCGGAGGCGAGAAGGGTAAGCCGCGCTACGACTTCGACGGGCTCACCGAGGCCGCCGGTGGCCACTGGCACATCCTCACCGGGTGCCGTAAAGGCCATGTCCGCCAAGCATTTTCCCAAGGAGGTCCGGAAGCGGCCGCCGCCGCACTGGCCGATCTGGTGGACCGGTTCGGGTCCGACCGGGTCAGTATCGAGCTTGCCCATCACGGCCACCCGTGTGACGACGAACGTAACGCCGTCCTGGCCGGCCTGGCTCCGCGGTTCGGGCTGAGCGTGGTCGCCACCACGGGTGCGCACTTCGCCGCTCCCGACCGGGGCCGGCTGGCCATGGCGATGGCCGCGATCCGGGCGCGCAACTCGATGGACACCGCTGCGGGCTGGCTGGCCCCGCTCGGCGGGTCCCACCTGCGGTCGGGGGAGGAGATGGCCAGGCTGTTCGGTACGGAGATCGTCACGGCCGCGGCGGATCTCGGTGAGCAGTGCGCCTTCGGGCTGGCGCTCATCGCCCCGCAGCTGCCACCGTTCGACGTTCCAGCCGGACATACCGAGGACAGTTGGTTGCGCGAGTTGGTGATGACCGGGGCGGCCGAGCGGTACGGACCGCAGGAGCGAGCCGTGAAGGCATATGCGCAGATCGAACACGAACTGCGCATCATCGAGCAGCTGAAGTTCCCCGGCTATTTCCTTGTGGTGCACGACATCACCCGATTCTGCCGGGACAACGCCATCCTGTGCCAGGGCAGGGGATCGGCAGCCAATTCGGCGGTCTGCTACGCACTCAAGGTCACCAACGTCGACCCGATCGCCAACGAACTGCTCTTCGAGCGATTCCTGTCCCCGGCCCGCGACGGCCCGCCCGACATCGACATCGACATCGAATCTGACTTGCGCGAGAACGTCATTCAGTATGTCTACGAACGCTACGGCCGTGACTACGCGGCGCAGGTGGCCAATGTCATCACCTATCGCGGCCGCAGTGCGGTCCGCGACATGGCCAGGGCGCTGGGTTTCTCCCAGGGGCAGCAGGATGCCTGGAGCAAGCAGCTCAGCCGGTGGAACGGACGCCCGGACTCGCCGGAGGCCGAAGACATCCCGCAGCCGGTCATCGAGTTGGCCACCCAGATCGCCAACCTGCCGCGGCACCTCGGTATCCACTCGGGTGGCATGGTGATCTGTGACCGCCCGATCGCCGACGTGTGCCCGGTGGAGTGGGCCCGCATGGCCAACCGCAGCGTGCTGCAGTGGGACAAAGACGACTGTGCGGCAATCGGTTTGGTCAAGTTCGACCTGCTCGGTCTCGGGATGCTCTCGGCGCTGCACTACGCCATCGATCTGCTGGCCGAACACAAGGGCATCACCGTCGACCTGGCCAAGCTGGACCTGTCGGAGCCTGCGGTCTACGAAATGCTGCAGAAAGCCGACTCGGTCGGGGTGTTCCAGGTGGAGTCCCGCGCGCAGATGGCCACCCTGCCCCGGCTCAAGCCGAGGAAGTTCTACGACCTGGTGGTCGAGGTGGCGCTGATCCGGCCCGGCCCGATCCAGGGCGGCTCTGTACACCCCTACATCAAGCGGCGCAACGGGTTGGAGAAGGTCACCTACGAGCACCCGTCGATGGAACCGGCGCTGAAGAAAACGCTGGGTGTTCCGCTGTTCCAGGAACAACTCATGCAACTGGCAGTCGACTGTGCGGGTTTCACCCCCGCCGAGGCTGATCAGTTGCGCCGGGCGATGGGCTCCAAACGCTCCACCGAGAAGATGCGACGGCTGCGCAGCCGGTTCTACGACGGCATGCGAGAGTTGCATGGCATCACCGGTGAGGTGGCCGAGCGGATCTACGAGAAGCTCGAGGCCTTCGCCAATTTCGGTTTCCCGGAGAGTCATTCGCTGAGTTTCGCGTCGCTGGTGTTCTACTCGTCGTGGTTCAAACTGCACCACCCGGCAGCGTTCTGCGCGGCGCTGCTACGGGCTCAGCCGATGGGGTTCTACTCGCCACAGTCACTGGTCGCCGACGCGCGCCGGCACGGGGTGGTGGTGCACGGCCCTGACGTCAACGCCAGTCTGGCCTACGCCACGCTGGAAAATCACGGGATGGACGTGCGGCTGGGGGTGGGCAGTGTCCGCCACATCGGTGACGAGTTGGCGGAACGCCTGGTCGACGAGCGAAATACCAACGGGCCGTTTACCTCCCTCATCGATCTGACCAACCGGGTACAGCTGTCGGTACCCCAGACCGAGGCGCTGGCCACCGCCGGTGCGCTGGGCTGTTTCGGGATCAGCCGACGCGAGGCGTTGTGGGCGGCGGGGGCGGCGGCCACCGAGCGGCCGGACCGGCTGCCGGGAGTGGGTTCTTCCTCGCATGTCCCGCCGCTGCCCGGGATGAGCGCGCTGGAGCTGTCGGCCGCCGACGTGTGGGCCACCGGTATCTCACCGGACAGCTATCCCACCCAGTACCTGCGCGCCGACCTCGACGCGCTCGGTGTGATTCCCGCGGACAAGTTGCTCGACGTCGTCGACGGAACGCGGATCCTGGTTGCCGGCGCGGTAACTCACCGGCAGCGTCCGGCGACCGCGCAGGGCGTGACGTTCATGAACCTGGAGGACGAGACCGGGATGGTCAACGTGCTGTGTGCCCCCGGTGTGTGGGCGCGCTACCGCAAGCTGGCCCAGACCGCGCCGGCGCTGGTGGTCCGTGGCATCGTGCAGAACGCGACGGGAGCGGTCACCGTGATCGCCGACCGGATGGACCCGGTCAAGCTACGAGTCGGCTCCCGGTCGCGGGATTTCCGTTGAGGCGGGTCAGCTCGACTCTGCTCCGGGCCCACTGGGCGTACCCGCGCCGGTGCCGTCCTCAAGCCCGGTCCGCAACAGCGACCACGCCATCCGCCGCGCGGCGGTGGCCCGCTCGTGCAGCAGGCGTTGCACGGCCGGGATGGGATTGGTTTCGGGCGTGCGGCCCTCGACCACGTCGGCATGCAGATCCTCGGCGACCTGGATGGCCAACAGCACCGCGTCGTTGATCCGGTTGAGCGCATCCTGCAGCCGATCGTCCTGGCTGACCAGGTGGGCGTTGTCGAGTTCGACCGAAACGTCGCTCACCACTTGGCTGATCTGCTCGAAGATCGCGTTCATCGCGGTTTCCCGCTCGTCGCGATCGGGGTTGCGCAGTTGGCTCGCCCCTTCGGACCACAGCGCCGCGAGCATCCGGGTGTGGGCGCCCACAGCGCGTGACACCTCGATCATCGCCTGCTTCTGCAGTTGATCGAGCAGGTTGTTGCGTTCGATGCGGGCCAGCTCCCGCTGGGCCACGAGTTCGGCGTGGTGCAGTTTCTGCTGGGACTCCATCTGCGCCCGATGCCATTTCTGGGTCAGGGCGAGTTCCAGCGCCGAGCGTTCATCGGCGGCCGCCAGCTCCCGGCGCAGACGTTCGCCGGCTTGGGCGATGTCGTATTTGGCCTGACGCTGGATGGCGAGGGTCAGCCACACCGTCACCATCGCCACGACGAAGACGACGGCGCCGAAGAACCACTCCGCCTTGCTCCCGGACTGGCCCGGACCGAACAGCAGGAACCCGACGATGCCCAGAATTCCCACGCCGCCGCACACCAGCCACCAGATACCGGTCTTGGCGTCGACCGGCGACGCCTTGGGCGCCGGCTCTGGATCCAGGGCAGCCACTACTCGCATGGGTTCGGTTGCGTCGCCGTTCTGTCCGTAATCCAACGGGGCGCCCCCTGAAGACTCAGCGACCGTTGTCGAGTCAGTTAGTCCGGCCATGTCGACCTCCCGTCGGCCAAGCCTGCCACCGTGCCGCGTTCAGAGTAGGACCACGGTCGCCGGCCGGTGTTACCGGCTGGTGGCACCCGCGCCCGCATAGCCTGTTTTTCGTCATTCTTCAAGGGCCCCTAGCGATGACGTGCCGCTCCGAAACCGCTAGTGTCATCGGCGTGCTCACCGCGAGCGGCGGTGAACGGGTCCGACGGGTCCGGCAACCGGCCGCTCACTTTCTGTTGATCTTTTCGCTTGAGAATTGAGGGCCCATGGGACAAAACGCGACGCTGGAAGGTGATTCGGCGGTCATCGTCAGTCTGTCGGAAGCGGCGATGCACATGTATTCCGCCGCGATCGATGCACTGCCTTTCCCCGAGGACAAGAAGTTCCACAAGCGCGCCGACGTTGTCCTGTCCGGCCTGCGCAAGCTGCGTGCCTCACTGGCCGAGGCGGCCAGCAGTAGCCGGCCGTCTCCCGCGGTCATCGTGGCGCTGAGCGGAGTCCGTCAGCGGTATGACTCGCTGATGGCCCACGCCGCCGCGGCGCCGGGATCCTCTCTGGGACAGCAGATCTACGTCACCCGCATCCACGCCAAGTTGTCGGCTCAGGAAGTGGCCAACGGCGCCGGCCTGCGTGACGGCCTGCTCGACGAACTCGAGGCCGGCGCAACGCCGACCGACGCCGAGGCGGCCAAGATCCGCGACACCATCGCAGCGCTGGGCGGGTTGCCCGGCGACGACCATGGCATCCATGCCGTTCCGAACCCGGTTGAATACGGTTCGTCCGACGAGTCGCAGGCCAACGGCTGGGAACCCGTCCTGGTCTCCGAAAACGCCGGCTGATCGACCCGTGCGATGTCGCCGATCCGGCGACGATTCGCTACCTTCATCGGTTAGCTGAGATTCACTGCGGCGCACGATGATTGACAGCTCCCCAGCAAACTGCTGGGGAGCTGTTCGGTTTCGGTGGACGTTTCGGTGGACGTTGTAGTCTCGCGGCATGACAGCCGAACCAGCCCTGAACTTGACCGTCGATGAGCTCCTGACCACCACTCGCTCGGTGCGCAAACGTCTCGACTTCGAGAAGCCGGTGCCACGTGAGGTCATCACAGAATGTCTGGACCTGGCCCTTCAGGCGCCCACTGGTTCGAATGCGCAAGGCTGGCAATGGGTTTTCGTCGAGGACCCGGCAAAGAAGAAGGCGTTGGCCGACATCTACCGGTCGAACGCCAACCCGTACCTGGATCTGCCGAAGCCCGAGCGGGGCGACATCCGCGATCAGCAGATCGATGCGGTGATGAGTTCGGCCAAGTATCTGAACGAGAACTTCGAGAAGGCCCCGGTACTGCTGATCCCATGCCTCGAGGGCCGGCCGGACGGTGCACCCGCCGGCATGTCCGCGTCGTTCTGGGGGTCGCTGCTGCCCGCGGTGTGGAGTTTCATGCTGGCGTTGCGCTCGCGTGGCCTCGGCTCGGCCTGGACCACGCTGCACCTGCTCGGTGACGGCGAGAAGCAGGCCGCCGAAGTGCTCGGCATTCCGTTCGATCGGTACGCCCAGGCGGGCCTGTTCCCGATCGCCTACACCAAGGGCACCGACTTCAAGAAGGCCAAGCGCCTTCCGGCCGAGCAGTTCTCGCACTGGGACAGGTGGTGAGGCCGGCAGTTGGTGAGACCGGAGCCCCCTGGGGCGCCTGTTGCCACCGGTGAAACTGTGAAGCGGGAGTATGAACTCTCTGTGAGATTCGGGCGTGGGTCGCTTGCCGGCCCACGCCCGTGGCGTAACTAGACGCCGCCGGCGAAACCGTGTTGGCGCCATGCCTCATAGGCGGCGACGGCCGCGGCATTGGAGAGATTCAGTGACCGCCTGCCGGCGAGCATCGGAATACGTACCTGCGCGGTGATATTCGGATCGGCGAGGGTCTGCATATCCAGTCCGGTGGGTTCCGGGCCGAACATCAGCACATCTCCCGGTTGGTAGGAGACCTCGGTGAACGGGGTCGACGCATGCGCGGTGAACGCATAGACGCGGGCAGGCATCAACACGCGCCACGCGGCTTCCAGATCGGTGTGCACCGTCACCGATGCCAGGTCGTGGTAGTCCAGGCCGGCCCGGCGCAGCTTGGGTTCGGACAGATCGAAACCCAATGGCTCGACCAGGTGGAGTTCACACCCGGTACCTGCCACCATCCTGATCGCATTGCCGGTGTTCGGTGCGATGCGAGGAGAAAAGAACAACACCCGGAACATCCGACGATGATCGTACGAAGGCGCGTGGATGAGCGAATCGGCTGTGAATTGAGGTGTGAATCGGCACCCGGAATGGGAACGGAAAGTCGGCACACGTTTCGGCAAGGACAGCACTGTTTGCTCGATTACCACACAACTGCGCTACGGCTCGGTCACGAACTCTGTCTGTTCAGTAAGAATTGTGGAAACGCTCGCGCCCGGCTGTCATACTCGTGCAATTGCCAAGGCGTTTGACGCCCGCCCCTGCGTGGGCGGAAACAGCAGGAAGTCTTATGAATCACGCCCCACGAGTAAATTGCGGCCACACAGCCGGTAGCGCGGTTGGGCGCCGATGACTGCCTTTACGCAGCTGAAACAGGCTGACGGCACCCTCGTCGAATTTTCGCCCGCACCATCGGCTCCGGCCAAGCGTCCTTCGCGCTGGTCGCCGGTCAACTGGCCGGTCACCAGGAAAGTTCTGGCCATCGTCCTCGTGCCGTTGATCCTGGCCGCGACGTTCGGTGGCTTGCGCATCTATGCCAGCGCAAGCGCTGCCGGCGATCTGCGGGTCGCGGCTGACCGTGCCGAATTGATTCCCCATATCGACGCGTATATGGCCGCCATGGAGGGCGTGCTCATCGCGGCGACCGAGGGCGGTGACGGGCAGGCCGCGGTGTCGACGTTCGAGGAGCGCAAATCGGACTTGCAGCAGCGGGTGGAGGCCACCGATGTACCCGAGGACGTCGATCAGGCCGTGTCCGGTCTTCTCGGCAAGGGGCAGCAACTCGTCGACGCGGTGATGTCGAATTCGATCGATCTGCGCCAGCGCATCCTCGACTATGGCCCGCTGCTGCTGACCGGCGAAGCCGCGATCACCGGCTCGGTGCACAGCAATCAGCAGGCGGTTGCCGCCCAGGTGGAGGCGCTGGCCCGCGCGGTCGGTGCCCGCGGGCAGATGGCCATCCAGCGCATGCTGGTCAACCGGGGTGGCGACGAGCCGGAGCCATTGCTCCGCACGTCGATGATCACGATGGCCGGTACCGAGCCGTCCACCGTCGCCGCGCTGACGAAGGTGCTCGGCGGTGGCTCCGAGGAAGCGGCGACGCTTCGGGCCGAGATGGTCAAGCGCATGGCGATGATGTCGAATCCCGGCATCCCGCTCGTCGGTAACCCGGACATGCTGGCCTCGCTGGATGCGACCAACAAGATCGCCGGGCACATCATCGAGGACACCACCGCGGCCATTCCGGCTGCCGTGGAGGCCCAGGCCAACGACGCCCGCAATGACGCGATCCGGGACGCCATCCTGGTGGCGACCGCGATCGTCAGTGCCATGGTCATCGTGTTGTTGGTGGCCCGCTCGCTGGTTCGCCCGCTGCGGACGCTGCGCGACAGCGCGCTCAAGGTCGCCCACCAGGACCTGGCCAAGGAGATCGAACGGGTCCGCGCCGGCGGCGAGCTGGTGCCGGTCGTCCCGATCCCGGTGCAGACCACCGAAGAGGTGGGTCAGGTGGCCCACGCCGTCGACGAGCTGCACGAGCAGGCGGTGTTCCTCGCCGGGGAACAGGCTCAGCTGCAGTTGCAGGTCGCGGACATGTTCGAGACGTTGTCGCGGCGCAGCCGCTCACTCGTCGACCAGCAGTTGTCGCTCATCGATCAGCTGGAGCGCAACGAGGACGATCCGGAACGTCTGGAAAGCCTGTTCCGGCTCGACCATCTCGCCGCCCGCATGCGCCGCAACGGCGCGAACCTGTTGGTGCTGTCCGGCTCCAAGCTGGCGCGTGAGCACAGCCGTCCGGTGCCACTGGCGACCGTGATCAATGCCGCGGCCTCGGAAGTGGAGGACTACGCCCGCGTGGTCACCGCATCGGTGGCCGACGTCGAGATCACCGGTGCGGTGGCGGGCGATCTGATCCACCTGCTGGCCGAGCTGCTCGACAACGCGCTGCGCTACTCACCGCCGATCTCGCAGGTGCGGGTGTCGGCCGTGCATGCGGCCAAGGGTGCGTTGGTGATCGAGGTGAGCGATGTCGGCCTGGGCATGACCGAGGCGGACCTGCGGGTCGCCAACACGCGTCTGCAGTCCGGCGGTGAGGTCAACCCTTACACCGCCCGTCACATGGGTCTGTTCGTGGTCGGTCGCCTGGCCACCCAGCACGGTCTGGTGGTCCGGCTGCGCAGCACCGTCGCAGAAGAACCCAGTTCGGGCACGACGGCAGGGGTGTACATCCCGGCCACGCTTCTGGCCCGCGACGGTGGCGACGCGGCCGACCTTCCTTTCGGGCAGCCCGTCGACGCCCATGCCGGGATCACGACGGCCCTCTCGTTGGACGCCGACCCTGCCGATGCGTCGGTGTTCGGGTCGGGCCCTGCCGAACCCCACCTCAACGGCGCCGAGGTGCCGTTCGACCTGCTGCCGCAGCGCAGTCCCGGTGCCAGCGGCATCTCGGAGCTGCCGGGCACGCTCGCCCCGCAACCGGAACCGGACGCCGAGGCGCCGGTCGAGGAGCCTGTCGAGCAGCCCGCGGACGAGCCGGTCGGGGAGTGGCCACAGCAGTGGCCGGTGCACACCGAAGAGAGTGCAGCGCTGGCCAAGGGTGAAGCCAAGGCCGAAGCCGGCGCGGGGCCCGAGACGGAAGCCGATGACGACGTGGAGGCCGGGCGTCTGTCTCCGACCAACACATCGTCGTTCTTCGCCTCCCGCGGGCAGGCGGCCGTCAACGGTGTCAATGGTGCTGAGGCGGTCAACGGACTCAACGGGCTCAACGGCCACAGCGGGCTCAACGGCCACAGCGGTCTCAACGGGGCGAGCGACCTCAACGGCGCCGGCCTGAACGGCGCCGAAGGCGTCAACGGTGCGGCTCCTCAAGCCGAGCCCGTACCCGAGGAATCCGTCGAGGCCGTCGCGGCCGAGGCCGAGAGCTCTGAGGGCGATTCGATCTATCAGTCGATGGTCTCGGAATTCGAGATCGACCCGACCACCCATGTGCGCAGCGCCGACCTGGACTGGCAGACGGTGTGGGAGAAGGGCTGGTCGGTGGCTGCCGCCGCGCAGGACGCGCCGGTCGAACAGCACACCGAGGAAGGCCTGCCCATGCGTACGCCGGGCGCGCGTCTCGTGCCGGGCGGCGTCGCAGCCGCCGTTGGCGCCTCGGGCGAGTCCAACGGCCGTCACCGCAACGGTGGAGTGCACCGTAACGACGACGGCTTCGAGGCGGTAGCATCGGCAGACGAACCTGACAGCGGCATGTTCGCGGCATTCAAACCACGCGACCCCGAGGCTGTCCGTACGAGCACCAGCAACCTTTTCGGAGGCGTGCACGCCGGACGATCGCATGCCCGTGAGACCAGAGGAACCGATAACGAATGACCCGTCCGACGCAGCGCGACTCCCTGGACTGGCTCGTGTCCAAGTTCGCCCGCGAGGTTTCCGGGGTGTCCCACGCGGTGCTGGTCTCGGCCGACGGACTCCTGATGGCAGCCAGCGAACACATGCCGATCGAGCGGGCCGACCAGCTCGCCGCGGTCGCCTCCGGCCTGGCCAGCTTGGCCACCGGCGCATCCCAGTTGTTCAACGGCGGCCATGTGATGCAGTCGGTGGTCGAGATGGAGAACGGCTACCTCCTGCTGATGCGGGTGGGTGACGGCTCCAACCTGGCCACGCTGACCGCCCCCTCGTGCGACATCGGCCAGGTCGGCTATGAGATGGCCATCCTGGTCGAGCGGGTCGGTGCGGTGGTGCAGTCATCGCGCCGCACACCGCAACCGTCCTGAGTCCCTGACCCTTTCTTGCCCTTCGCGAGGTGCCTGTGGACGAACCAGAAGCCACCGATCGACCGAGTTTGGTGCGGCCGTACACATTGACGGCCGGCCGTACCGACTCGCGCGTGCATCTTCCGCTGGAAGCGCCGGTGCGAAAAACCGACACGACGCGCGAACCGCGTTGGACGGGGCACGATGTGCGCGCACAGATCGTAGAGTTGTGCACCGGCAGTCCTTCGGTTGCCGAGATTGCCGCACATTTATCCCTCCCCCTCGGCGTGGCGCGCGTGCTGATCGGGGACCTGGTGACGCAGGGTTATCTACGGGTGGAAGCCACCCTTGATGATTCGGCTAGCTTCGACGAACGCCGCGAATTGATTGGAAGGACCCTGCGTGGCCTACGAGCACTCTGAACCCCGCTCGGCCTCCGGCGCCCCCCGACGTGGGGCCGCGTCGACGAAGATCGTCATATCCGGCGGGTTCGGGGCAGGGAAGACGACATTCGTGGGCGCGGTGTCCGAGATCATGCCTCTCCGTACAGAAGCGTTGGTAACCAACGTCTCTGAGGGTGTCGACGCCTTGGACGGCACTCCGGACAAGCGCACCACCACCGTCGCGATGGACTTCGGCCGGATCACCCTCGACGAGGATCTGGTGCTGTACCTGTTCGGTACACCCGGGCAGCGCAGGTTCTGGTTCATGTGGGACGACCTGGTGCGTGGCGCGATCGGTGCCATCATCCTGGTCGACGTGCGGCGTCTGCAGGACAGCTTCGCCGCGGTCGATTTCTTCGAGGCCCGCAAGTTGCCGTTCATCGTCGCGGTGAACGAGTTCGACGACGCACCAAAGCATCCCACCCAGGCGGTGCGCAAGGCGCTGGCCCTGCCGGAACACATCCCGGTGGTGGCCGTGGATGCCCGCGACCGCAACTCGGCCAAGGCCGCGCTGATCGCGGTCACCGAGTACTCGTTGACCACTCTCAGCGCAATGCCCGGCTGAGGCGTGGCAGCAGACGAAACGGCCTGGGCGGACAGGGAATTCACCGGCCACGATTTCCGCGAGGAAGATCTCAGCCGGCTGCGTACCGAGCGTGTGGTGTTCACCGAGTGCGACTTCAGCGGTGTGGACATGTCCGAGTCGCAGCATTTCGGCTCGGCGTTCCGCAACTGCACGTTCCGCCGCGCCACTCTGTGGCACAGCACGTTCACCAACTGCAGTCTGCTGGGTTCGGTTTTCACCGAGTGCCGGCTGCGGCCCATCAAGATCGTGGAGTCGGATCTGACCCTGGCGGTGCTCGGCGGCTGCGATCTGCGCAGTGTCGACCTGTCGGACTGCCGGTTGCGTGAGGCCAGCCTGGTCGGGGTCGACCTGCGCAAGGCGGTGCTACGGCAGGCGGACCTCACCGGTGCGCGCGTGCAGGACGCCAAGCTCGACGAGGCCGATCTACGCGGCGCCCGCGTCGACCCCACGTTCTGGACCACCGCGAAGGTGCGCGGCGCCAAGATCGACATCGCCCAGGCACTGGCCTACTCGGCCGCCCACGGCCTCGACGTCCACGGCGGATGACGGGTACGGCGGAACTCAGCCGGCCTTCAGGCGGATCTTCCAGCGCACGAAGCTGACGTAGAACACCGACAGCGCGGCCAGCATCGCCATGTCGAACAGCCACGTGCTGGTGGTGTGCTCCCAGTGCGCGTCCTTGGGCGTCAGCGGCCCGGGCACCAGGCGGATCAGATCGACGGTCGAGGCCGACGCGGCAAAACCCCACCGTGCCGGGGTGATCCAGGACAGCTGGTCGAGCCCGACACGGCCGGTCACCGGAATCATGCCGCCGGAGAACACCAGCTGGCTCATGATCGCGACGACCAGCAGCGGCATGATCTGTTCGTTGGATTTCGCCAGGGCCGACAGCGCCAGGCCCACCATCGCGGCGGTGACGGTGGTGGCGGCCATGCTGGCGAACAGCTCGAGGGACCGGTTGGGCAGGACCACCCCGGTCTCGACCGCGCCCTCGCCAAAGCCCTTGCCCGCGATGGTGATGGCGGTGACGATCGCCGACTGCACGATGGCGAACACCGAGTACACGCAGACCTTGGCCAGCAGGTAGGCGGTGGTGGACAGGCCGACGGCCTGTTCGCGTCGGAAGATCGCCCGCTCGCCGATCAGGTCGCGGATGGTCAGTGCGGTACCCATGAAGATCGCGCCGACGTTGAGCAGTACCAGGATCTGGCCCGGCTCATTGGGTGCGTCGCCCATCGGGTTGGGTACGCCGAAGCCGACGGTGCCGGGCACCGACAGTGACAGCACACCCATGATGAACGGCAGCAGCGCCAGGAAGATGAAGTAGCCGCGGTCGGAGATGATCAGCCGCATCTGTCTGCGGGCGATCGTGGAGAACTGGCGCAGCAGGCTCGTCTTGGCAGGTTCACCCAGGTCGGTGGGCTGTTTCGAGGATGCCTCGGCCGCGGGTGCCGGGCCGGTGCGGGCCAGGTAGCGCCGGTTGGCCTCGGCAGGATCGCCCGCGACGGTGCTGAAGATGTCAGCCCAGTTGGTGGTGCCGAGTTCGGGGCCGATCTGGTCGGGCGGGCCGCAGAAGGCCGTCTTGCCGCCGGGGGCCAGCAGCAGCACCTGATCGCACACGTCGAGGTAGGTCAGCGAGTGCGTGACGACCAGCACCACGCGGCCGGCGTCGGCGAGCTGGCGCAGCATCGTCATCACCTGGCGGTCGAGCGCCGGGTCCAGGCCCGAGGTGGGTTCGTCGAGGATCAGCAGTGACGGGCCGGTCAGCAGCTCGAGAGCGACCGAGGCACGCTTGCGCTGTCCGCCGGAGAGCTTGTCGACGCGAGTGTCGAGGTGCTTGGTCATCTCGAGTTCCTCGAGCACCTGCATGACGACCTGTTCGCGGTCTTCCTTGGTGGTGTCGGGCGGCAGCCGCAGCTCGGCGGCGAACATCAGCGCCTGCCGCACGGTGAGCTGACCGTGCACCACGTCGTCCTGCGGGACCATGCCGATCCGGGAGCGCAGCGAGGCGTACTCGGCGTGGACGTCGTGGCCCTCGAAGGTGATGGTGCCGCTGGTCGGATGTGTGTAGCCGGCGACCTGTTTGGCGAACGTCGACTTGCCCGCACCGGACGGGCCGATGACCGCCGTGAGGGTGCCGGGCCGGGCGTCGACGGAGATGTTGTCGAGCAACGTCTTGTTGCCCTCGATGGTCCAGGTCAGGCCGCGAACTTCGAGCCCGCCGGTGCGGGTGTCGGCCTCGGTCTCGCTGCGGCGCACCAGGGTGCCGCCGGAGAACACCAGGTCGACGTTGCCGATGGTGATCACGTCACCGTCGTGCAGCACCGCCGAGTCCACCCGCGCGCCGTTGACGAACGTGCCGTTGATGCTGCGCTCGTCACGGATCTCGGTGCCGCCGGGCAGGGGGATCAAGGTGGCGTGATGGCGTGAGGCCAGCACGTCGGGGATGACGATGTCGTTGTCGGTGTTGCGGCCGATCTTCACCGCGCCTGCGGGCGCCGGGGCGGTACGCCCGGGCCGCAGGATCTTCATCATGCTGGTCGCGATGTTGCCGCCGGGCTCGCTGCTGCCGCGGTCAGGTGTGGCCGCGGGACCCATCGTGGTCGGCGCCTGGGCCGGGTTCGCGTTGTTGCGGACAGGCTGCGACTGATACGCCTGGGGTCCGCTGGGGTGACTGCCCTGCGGCCCGCTGGGATATCCGGCTTGTGGTCCGCTGGGGTAGCCGCCCTGCGGCGCGCTCGGATATCCGGTCGACGGCGTCGGGTAGCGCGGTTGCGGGCCGGAGGAGTAGCCCGGGCGCTGGGCCGCAGGTGGCTGACCGTATTGCTGACGCCCGGGAGCGGCTGCCTGCGTGGGCCAGGCGCCGCTGGGCCGGTTGGCGATCGGCACGGCCGCGGTCGGGGTCCGGCCGACGGAGCCCTGGTGTCGTCCGACCTCGAAGGTCACCTGGGGGCCGTCCGGGTTGCCGATGTTGACGACCTGGCCGTCATGGATGTCGATCGAGGGCACCCGGCGGCCGTTGGCGTACATGCCGTTGAGGCTGCCGTTGTCGATCGCGACCCATCGGCCTTGGTCGAAGCGCAGCACCAGGTGCGCGCGCGAGATCAGCGGGTGGGCAATACGGACGTCGGCTCGGAGGTCTCGGCCGATGACGACATCGTTGCCCGGGGCAAAGGTACGGGTCGATCCGTCGTAACGAACGGTCAGCGCAGGGCTCATCGCGCTCAACTCTATCGGTACTTTTCACCGGGGCTGGGCCGTTGCGGCGGTGTCGCGGCGTGTGACGATGGCTCACATGGTTTCTGAAGGGTCGCAGAAGACGGCCGCCCGGGTGCTGGGCGTGCTGCGGTCGGTCGGCACGATGCTGGCCGGAGCGGCAGTGGTGTTGTTGGTGTGGGCCGCGGCGCTGGGCGCGTGGGCGCGGTTGATCGCACCGCGCAGCACCGCCGAAAGCGCCTGGTATGTGGTCGGCCTGCACCGCTGGGGCGACGCATTGCCGAACCGGATGGCTCTGGCCGTGGCCGTGATCGCGGTGGTGCTGATCGCCGCGATGGCCTACAGCGTCTGGCGTGGGCGCACGGCCCGCGACCTGGCGGCGACCCCTGCCGGGGCGGCAGGGGTCGCGGCGCTGCTGTTCATCGCTTACGTCAGCCAGGGAATCCCGGCTTTCTACCGGACGGCGATGGACAGTTCGCCGGTCACCGCGGCATTGCCTGCCGGCATGGCCTCGTGGTGGTTGTGTCTGGCCGGTGCGGCGGCGACGTTCCTCGCGGCGCGGGCCATCCCGCGGTCGGAACGCGGCGCGGCGAAGTTGCTGGCTGTCGGTGCAGCGATCGCTGTCGTGGTTGCCGCGGTGGTGACGGTGGGTGCGTTGCGTGCCGGTGACGACGGCCGCTTCCTGGACGCGACGACGGCGCCAGCTACCGATGCGCCCGCGCTGCCCGGCGCGTTGGGGAAGCGGACATTCACGGTGTCGGTGCCCGACGCGTTCGCCGATCAAGGCCTGCCGACGTATGACATCAGTTCTGCTGGAGCAGGTTTCGCGGTGTACCGGGATGGCCGCATCACGGCCTACGGTCCCGACGGCAAAGAGCGTTGGCATTACGCGCGTACCGGGCCCGGCGATGTGGGCGTCACCGGGATGCGGGTCCTCGACGGTGGCGCTACGGTCTTGGCCTTCATCGATGGCGGTCTTGTCGGCCTGGACGCCATCACCGGGCAGCAGTTGTGGATCGGTGCGGCCGCAGAACTGCAGGAGGCCGCCCGCGGGCGCTTCAGCGTTGCGACCGGTCCGTTCATCGTGGGTTGGAACGACGAGCGCGTCTGGACCCGGTATGACGGTCGCACCGGCCGCGCGATGTGGAGCGTGCCCGCACCGCATCCCGGTTGCGGCATCGTCGAACCCGTGGTGACGACTTCGGGTGTGGTGTCGACGGTCCAATGCCAGGACGGCAAGGTCTGGTTGACCGTGCTCGATCCCGAAACCGGGGAAACCGGTTGGGACACAGTGCTGTCGGACAAGCCGATCGACCCGTCATTGCCGATCGAGCAGCGCTATCTCCAACTCGGGGCCAGGCCGGCCAACGGCATCGGAGTCTTCGTGTCACTGGTCGGAGCCGGTGCGCCGAACGGTGCACTGTATGCCGACATCGCTCATCGCATTGTGACCCCACTGCCGGCAGACGGGCGTCCCGCCGAAACATACGGTCCCAGTGAGGACTTCGTGGTGTGGTATCTGACTGACCGGGCGACCCGGCTGACCCTGTTCGGTCCTGACGGGCACCAGCGGTGCCAGGTACCCGACGGTGTCGAGCCGGTACGGATGAACGTGCAGAGCCTACGAGTCGATCAGCCTGCCTTTGTCACGTTCCCCGACACCCTGTTGCTCGCGGACCGGGGCCCCCGGGGCGGCGCGGGATCGTTGCGCACATTCGACTCGAAGACGTGTACTCAGACCGCTGCGGTGCCGGCGGAAGCGGTCGAGGGAATCGTCCCCGTGCCGGGCGCGGTGCTGGTGCTGCGACGCGACGGGCAGACGCTGCAGGTCGACGGCTACACCGCTTAGGCGGGTGTATTCGCCAGTGTGGGAACGGCTTCGGCCGGGTAGCGGTCCTGGGCGTCCCAGACGTCCCAGGTCTGCACGGCCCAGAACACGGCGAACAGCACGATGAGGGTGAGCTCGACGGCGATCACCCAGAAGTGCCATCCCAGGATCAGCAGCACGACTCCGGCCACGATGGTGACGAGCATGAGCGTGGAGATGGCCGCGTAGAACCGAGCCAGGCGCCGGCGCACCGCGGCCCTGGCGTAGCACGCGTGGTAGACCGCCACGAGAGTGATGGCCAGGAACATCGCCACCGCCGCGATCACGTGTGCGTGGTCGGCGAACCAGCCCCACAGCATCAGCGGTGCTCCGGCGATGGAGATGGCCAATAGCGCTGCCGGCAGCCATTTTTCGACGCCGAGGAGCGCGGTGGCAATCGTCTTCCACAGTGATGCGGCCTCTTCGCAGGAGGGGACCGACGCCACGGGTGCCGCCTGTGGGCGGCGCCAGCGTTGCAGGGCCAGATACATCCCGGTGCCGACGGCGACGGCCACGAACAGTGCGGCGACGTTGTTGGCGACGCCGCCGAACGGGTCGGTCACCGTGGGAAGCCATGGGCGGCACAGGTCGTCGGGACCCGTGGGCACCAGGGCCACGATGAATGCCATGAAGCCGGAGTAGTTCAGCAGCGCGTCCTCGCCGACCCGGCTGCCCTTGTACGCGATCAGGCAGATGCCGATGGCGCACAGTGCGGCCACGAACACCGCGTGGGTGCGGGTGTAGAAGAACGCGCTGATCGACCCCTGCGGGCAACTGTGCGCCCACGTCAAAGCCAGTGAGGTCAACAGAAACACCACCAGCGCGACCAGGCCGACCCGCACATAGCGGTAGGTCACCATCGTGTCGCTGGTGATGTCGGAGCTCACTTCACGAGTGTGTCCGGCGCTCCCGTCACCACGCAATGGGTGTGGCTGTAGATCGTCGGCATGCACATGTTGCAGTGCGTGCACTTGGACAAGACACGGCCTTGACCGTCGATGTCCTTTTCGGCCTTGATCCGGTTGAGCAGGTCCGGCTCGGCGAGCAGCGCGCGGCCCATCGCGACGAACTCGAAACCCGCCGCCATCGCCCGGTCCATGGTCTCGCGGTTGGTGATGCCGCCCAACAGGATGATGGGCATGGTCAGCTCGGCGCGGAACTTCTCGGCGTCGCGCATCAGATACGCCTCGTGGTACGGGTATTCGCGGAAGAACTTGTTGCCGCTCATCCGGATTCCCCAGCTGATCGGGGGTTTGAAGTTCGCGGCGAACTCCTTGACCGGGGCGCCGCCGCGGAACAGATACATCGGGTTGACCAGCGAGCTGCCCGCCGTGAGTTCGATGGCGTCCAGCCCGCCGTCTTCCTCGAGCCACTTCGCCGTCTGCAGCGACTCGTCGATCGGGATGCCGCCGCGGACACCGTCGCTCATGTTGAGCTTGGCGATGACGGCGATCTTCTTGTCACCGTGCTTGTCGACGGCGTCGCGCACCGCGCGCACCGCACCGCGGGCCACCTTCGCGCGGTTCTCCAGCGATCCGCCGAACTCGTCGGTGCGTCGGTTGATGAGCGGGGACAAAAACGAGCTGGCGAGGTAGTTGTGCCCGAGGTGAACCTCGACTGCGTCGAATCCGGAGTCGATGGCCAGGCGTGCGGCGTTGGCGTGGGCCTCGGTCACCGCGCGGATGTCGTCGATCGAAGCTTTCTTCGCAAACCGCATCGACAGCGGGTTGAAGAACCGCACCGGTGCGAGCGCCGTGGCCTTGTTGGTCCGGGAGTTGGCGACGGGCCCGGCGTGGCCGATCTGGGCGCTGATGGCCGCGCCCTCGGCGTGGATGGTCTCGGTGAGTTTGGTCAGTCCTGGGACGGCCTCGGGGCGCATCCAGATCTGCCAGCCGTCGGTGCGGCCGCCGGGGGAGACCGCGCAGTAGGCGACGGTGGTCATGCCGACGCCGCCGGCTGCGGGTAGTCGGTGGTAGTTGATCAAATCCTCTGTGACCAGGGCATTTGGTGTGGACGCTTCGAAGGTGGCGGCCTTGATGACGCGGTTGCGCAACGTCACCGGGCCGAGCTTGGCCTCACTGAAAACATCAGTGAACACATTGGGCTGAGTGTTCATGTAGGAAGCCTGCCACAGTGCAACTTTGCGCGGCCCGCCGCGGTGCCTGACACAATGGCAGCCGTGGGTGCGATTGTGTTGGACGGTAAGGCGACGCGCGACGAGATCTTCGTCGACCTCAAGCAGCGCGTAGCGAAGTTGGCCGAAGCCGGCCGGACGCCCGGCCTCGGGACCGTGCTGGTCGGTGACGACCCCGGCTCGCAGGCCTATGTGCGCGGCAAGCACGCCGACTGCGCGAAGGTCGGTATCAACTCGATCCGCCGCGACCTGCCCGCCGACATCACCCAGGCCCAGCTCGACGAGACGATCGATGAGCTCAACGCCAACCCGGAGTGCACGGGCTACATCGTGCAGCTGCCGCTGCCCAAGCATCTCGACGAGAACGCGGCGCTGGAGCGCGTCGACCCCGCCAAGGACGCCGACGGTCTGCATCCGACGAATCTCGGTCGGCTGGTGCTCGGTAAGGACGCGCCTCTTCCCTGCACTCCCCGTGGCATCGTGCACCTGCTGCGCCGGTTCGACGTGCCGATCGCGGGGGCGCACGTCGTGGTGATCGGACGCGGCGTCACCGTCGGCCGGCCGATGGGCCTGCTGCTGACCCGCCGTTCGGAGAACGCCACCGTGACGCTGTGCCACACCGGCACCCGTGATCTGCCCGCGCTGACCCGGCAGGCCGACATCATCATCGCCGCGGTCGGTGTGCCGCACATGGTCACCGCGGATATGGTCAAGCCGGGTGCCGCCGTCGTCGATGTCGGTGTGAGCCGGGTGGACGGCAAGCTGACCGGCGATGTCGCGCCCGACGTCTGGGAAGTGGCCGGGCACGTGTCGCCCAACCCGGGCGGGGTGGGCCCGCTGACCCGCGCATTCCTGCTGACCAACGTTGTCGAGCTCGAAGAGTCGAAACTGGCGTGACGGCAAAGGAGTTCGTCCGCAAGGTGGTTGCCGGGCAGTGGCCGATCCTGGTGGTCGGGCTCATTTTCGTCGCGGCCTTCGCATTGGTGGTGGCCGGCTACTGGCGGCGCGGCGCGTTGTTCATCGGCATCGGGGTGGGCGCCGCGGCAGCGCTGCGCCTGGCCTTGACCGATGATCGGGCCGGGCTTCTGGTGGTGCGCTCGCGGACCATCGACTTCGCCACCACGGCGACGGCGAGTGCTGCGGTGCTCTACATCGCCTGGACCATCGACCCACTCGGCACCAGCTAGCGGACCGCGGCGAACAAGGCCGCCCACTGCTGTGCGGACAACTCCCGTGGCAGCGCCAACGGATGGATTCCATTGGCCTGCAACCATCGCCGGTCCACGTGCGGTCGCAGGATCTGCGCCAGGCCGCGCCCCCGCCCGGTGAATACCTCGTGCGCCAGGGCCTGATAGTCGCGGCGGTCGGCCCATGGGATCAAAGGTTCATCTCGGCGCCTGATGGTCAGCAACCCACCGTCCACGCCGGGCCGTGGCCGAAACGCATCAGCGGAAACCTTTCGCGCCAAATCGAACTCGAACCACGGCCACCACTGCGCCGTCATCATGGTGGCACCGCCGACGGCGGCCCGCCGCCGGGCCACCTCCCACTGCGTCAGCAGTACGGCGTCGGTCCAGCCCGGGCCGTGCAGCAGCCGCCGCAGGATCGCGGTGGTCAGGTGGAAGGGGAGGTTGCCCACCACCACGTGCGGTGCCCTCGGCAGCCGGTACTGCAGGAAGTCGGTGCTGAGCACCTCGGCCGAGGTCCGGTTCGCGAGCCGTCTGGCCCGTCGGCGGTCGATCTCGATGGCGGTCAGCGGACGGCCCAGCCGTTGCAGCGGGAGGGTCAGCGCACCGTCACCGGCGCCGATTTCGACGATGGGACCTGTTGTGCGCGCGACGATTTTGACGATGTCGGCGACCACTCGACGGTCGCACAGGAAGTTCTGGCCGTACTCGTGCCGGCCGTGAAGAGTTGAAGGCACGGAAACTCCGCAAGTCGCAGGGACAAAGCTGCTGCGGCGGATGCTCCGAGAAAGTGAGGTCCGCCGGCTATGTGATGCGCAAGCGGATGTAGGTCACTGACATGGCTGCCACGCTAGGCAGGCGGCGGTCTGGCTTCAACCGAATTTTCACAGGAGATGCCCAGGAGGCAATCTTGCCTGTCGGGCAACATTTGGTTACCGTGAAGCCATGCCACCCGGACTGCGAGAACGCAAGAAGCTCGACACCCGCAGGGCGCTCAGCGACGCCGCGCTGAGCCTCGCGTTCGAGCGTGGGCTGGAGAACGTCACCCGCGAGGACATCGCCAACCTGGCCGGGGTCTCGCTGCGCACGTTCACCAACTACTTCGCCGGCAAGTACGACGCGCTGGCGTACCGGCAGCAGGAACGTATGCGCAAAAGCATCGAACTGTTGCGCCGACGTCCCGCAGATGAGCCGCTCTGGACCGCCATCACCGAGGCGGTGATCAAACCGCTGGACGCCGACATGTCGGACGTCTACGGTGTGGAGCACTCGCTGCCGACCCGTCAGCAGCTGGCCGAGGTCCGAAAATTACTCATGGTCCCGGAGATTCGCGACGCCACCTTTCGGGGGATGTTCGAGGAGTGGGTCGCGGCGATCGCCGAACGGACCGGCACCGATCCGCAGCGCGACATGTATCCGCGATTGGTGGCTGCCGTCGTGCGTGCGGTCGGCGACGTCGCGATGGACGAGTACGGAATGTCTGATCCACCGGTGGCCTTCACGTCACTGCTGCGCGAAGGGTTCGCGGCGGTGGCCGCGGGCCTGCCTGAACCATCTCCGCCGATTTCTACCTGAGGGTTGCGGCGGCGGCCAGACAACTGCCCTGGCGTCGAAACCGACGCGGACGGGGCACGAAACATGTGGGGAGAAACCATGACCGAAACCGATGTCGTCATCTCGGGCGCCGGACCCAACGGCCTGCTGGTGGCGGGGGAGCTGGCCCTGGCCGGGGTACGCCCGGTGGTGCTCGAGCAATTGCCCGAACCCAGCGAGGAACTCAAGGCCAACGGCATTGTCGGACAGGCCAACCGAGCGCTCGATCTGCGCGGCCTGTACCGGGAGCTCAGCGGGACGGGTCAGGCGCCGGAGCCGATGCCGGGCTACATCTTCGCGGGCATGCAGGTGCCGTTCACCGATGTCGTCGACAACCCGATGTACGGCATGATGATTCAGCAACCGCGCGTGGTGCGGCAACTGGTGGACTGGGTGCAGAGCCTGGGGGTCGAGATCCGGTGGGGTCACGAGCTCGTCGGGTTCGAGCAGGGCGCTGCGGGCGTCCTCATCGAGGTCACCTCGCCGTCAGGTGACTACACGTTGCCGGCCACCTACCTGGTCGGAGCCGACGGTGGCCGCAGCCCGGTCAGGAAGAAGGCGGGTATCGAGTTTCCCGGGCTGACCACAGACGTGGTCGCCAGGGTGGCCCACGTCAGCCTGCCGGACGAACTGCGCAGCGGGTACGGAGAATTGAATGTTCCCGGTCTCGGGCGAATCCCGTTCGGTCACAATCGTTTCGACCGTGGGGTTCTGATCTATGCCGAGTTCCAGCCGGGACGGTCGATGGTCGGGACCATCGAGTATGCCTCGCTGCTGCCCGACGACGCCCCGGAGATGACCATCGACGAATTGCGGGCGAGCGTGCACCGCGTTGTCGGCGCCGACGTGCCGCTTGCCCCGCCGAACTGGCCGGGACCGCATGCTCTGCGGCGGATCAACGGCCAGAACACCCGTCAGGCCGCGCAGTACCGCGCCGGCAATGTCTTCCTCGTCGGCGATGCGGCCCATGTGCATTCGGCCATGGGCGGGCCCGGGCTGAACCTGGGCATGCAGGATGCCATGAACCTGGGCTGGAAACTGGCCGCTGCGGTGCAGGGCCGGGCACCTGATGGCCTGCTGGACAGTTATCACAGCGAGCGCTGGCCGGCCGGGCAGCGGGTGATGATGCACTCGAAGGCCCAGGCCGCCCTGATGGCCGCTGGTCCCGAAGTCACCGCGCTGCGAACACTTTTCGGTGAACTGCTGGCCACGCCGGACGGCTCGGCGCACATCGCCGGCGTGCTGGCCGGTTCCGACGTCCGCTACGACGTCGGTGATGGGCACAGGTTGTCCGGTTACCTGGTCCCGGCATTGACGTTGTCCGACGGCCGCCGGATCGCCGAACTGTTGCACAGTGGACGGCCCGTGCTGCTCGACCTGTCCGGCGGCGACTGTGCCGATGCAGTGTCGGGTTGGCAGGATCGGGTCGATGTTGTCGTGGCGACCGTCGTCGACCGGCCCGCCGCGGCGTTGCTGATCCGGCCCGACGGCTATGTCGCCTGGGCCGCAGACGAATTCGACGAGGCTGGGCTGCGGGCGGCGCTGCACCGCTGGTTCGGTCCGGAAGCCGAGGTGGCCGCGCTCAGCGCCTGAGAGCGCGGCGCAGGACAGCGGGGGGCCGCGCTACGTGCTCGCCGCCGAATGTGAGCTTGTGTGCGAGATTTCGTCGAAAAATGGGCAACAAGCTCACGTTCGGCGCAAGTTGGATCTGATCCCCACCGTGACGTAGGGCAGCGCCAGCCCCGACGAGTTGGCCAGCGCCGGGTGGGTGGCGAGCAGTTCGCGGACCTTCTCCAAGGTCTGGGTGCGCACCCGCTCAGGTGAGGTGATGCAGTAGCTGCGGGAGGCCACCAGATCGATGAGGGCCTGGGGCGTCAGATAACTCGTCCACTCCACCTGATGCCGTTCGATCTCGCCGAACGGCTCGGCCAGTTTCACTTCGTTGTTGAACGGATCGTGTTCGGGGCCGATGATGTGGCCCAGATCCTTGACCCAGCCCAGCCGCTCGTCGCGCGTGTTCCACACCAGTCCCAGCCGGCCTCCGGGGCGGAGCACCCGGCTGACCTCTTTGACCGCCCGCTCGGGGTCGAACCAGTGCCAGGCCTGGGCGACGAGCACCGCGTCGACGCTGTTGTCGGCCAGCGGAATCTCCTCGGCCGTGCCCAGCAGCGCCGGGGTGTCCGGCAGTGAGTTCGACAGCAGCTCAAGCATTTCCGGGATGGGATCGACGGCGATCACATTCAGCCCGCGCTCCACCAGCCGCGTCGTCAGCTTGCCCGTGCCTGCGCCCAGGTCGAGTACATCGTTGGCGCCCTCGGGAAGCAGCCAGTCGATGGTCTCCGGCGGATAGGACGGCCGGCCGCGCTCATATGCAGCGGCTTCCGAGCCGAAGGACAGGGAACGCTGCTTGGACGAGCTCACCGCTGTGCCAGCTCCAGTGTGCGGCGGATCAGCTTGCCCACCACCTCGGTCTCCACCAGGAAGCCGTCGTGGCCGTAGGCCGAGTCGACGACGTCGAGTCCGTTGCAGCCGGGCAGTGATTCGGCCAGTTCCTCCTGCAGCCTGATGGGGTACAGCCGGTCGGAGGTGATCCCGCCGACGATGACGGGCACCGGACAACTGCGCAGGGCGCTGGCGACCCCGCCGCGGCCGCGGCCCACATCGTGGGTGGACAGCGCATCGGAGAGCACCACATAGGTGCCCGGGTCGAAGCGGCGGGCCAGTTTGCCGCCCTGGTATTCCAGGTAACTCTGCACTCCGTAGCGCCCGCCGGTGGCCGGATCTTCCTCGCCCTGAGCCTCGTTGCCGAATCGCTCGTCGAGTTCTTCCTCGCCGCGATAGGTCAGGTGGGCGAAGCGCCGGGCGATCTCCATGCCGGCCAGCGGGGCCCGGCCGGTGTCGTAGTAGTCCCCGCCCTGCCAATCCGGATCGGCCTTGATCGCGGCCACCTGGGTGCTCTGGGTGCCGATCTGATCGGCCGTGGCGCGGGCTCCGACGGCCAGCACCAGCCCGGACCGCACGTCGTCGGGATGCCCGATGAGCCATTCCAGCGCGCGGGCTCCGCCCATCGAGCCGCCGACCACCGCGGCCACCTCGGTGATGCCGAAGGCTGCCAGAGCGGCCCGGTCCGCCTCGACCTGGTCACGGATGGTGATCTGGGGAAACCTTGAGCCCCATGGCTTTCCGTCGGGGGCGAGCGAGCCGGGACCGGTGGACCCTCGGCAGCCGCCAAGGACGTTGGTCGAAATCGCACACCACTGGTCGGTGTCGATCGGGGCGCCTGGCCCGGCCACCCCGTCCCACCAGCCTGCGGTCGGATGGCCGTCGCCGGCGGGTCCGGTGACGTGGGAGTCGCCGGTCAGCGCGTGCAGCACCATCACCACGTTGTCGCGCGCGGGGGACAACTCGCCCCAGCGCTGGACGGCGATCGACACGTCAGGCAGGACGGTGCCGCTCTCGAGCGTCAGCGCACCGATGTGCACGACGCTGATTTCGCCTTCGGCGGGCAAGTGCAGGGTGGACACGGCCGGTTCTTCGGTGATCGTCATGCCGGTCTTCTCTCGCCGTCCTACACCGTCGCCGCAGTCTGCGGGACGCCGCTGAACGGACGCGCGGCGGCGAATCCCTGCTCCAGGTCGGCCAGGATGTCGTCGATGCCCTCGATGCCGACGGCCAACCGCACGAGACCGGGCGTGACGCCGGTGGTCAATTGCTCCTCGGGGGAAAGCTGTGCGTGGGTGGTCGAGGCGGGGTGGATCACCAGGGAACGAACGTCACCGATGTTGGCGACGTGACTGTGCAGCGTCAGAGCGTTGACGAATGCCTTGCCGGCCTCGATCCCACCCTCCAATTCGAATGCGAGCACGGCGCCCGTGCCCTTCGGAGCGATGGTCCGGCCCAGCTCGTACCAGGGGGAGGTGGGGAGTCCGGCGTAGTTCACCGAGGTGACGCCGTCATGTCCGGCCAGGAACTCGGCGACCTTCTGCGCATTCTCCACGTGGCGTTCAACACGCAGGGACAGCGTTTCCAATCCCTGCGCGATCAAAAACGCGTTGAACGGTGAGACGGCGCTGCCCAGATCGCGCAGCAGCTGCACCCGGGCCTTGAGCGCGTACGCCGGTGCGCCGAGCTCGGCGAAGATCACGCCGTGGTAGCTGGGGTCCGGTGTCGTAAACCCGGGGAAGCGTCCGCTGGCCGTCCAGTCGAAGTTGCCGCCATCGACGATCACCCCGGCGATCGCCGAACCGTGCCCGCCCAGGTACTTCGTCGCCGAGTGCACCACGATGTCGGCGCCGAGCGAGATCGGCTGGATCAGGTAGGGGGTTGCGATGGTGTTGTCGACGATCAGCGGCACGCCGTTCTCATGTGCCACGGCGGCCACGCTGGGGATGTCGAGCACGTCGATCTGGGGATTGGAGATGGTCTCGGCGAAGAACGCCTTGGTGTTCGGCCGGACGGCGGTCTGCCATGAGTCAGGAGCATCAGGGTCTTTGACGAAGCTGACCTCGATGCCGAGCTTGGGCAGCGTGTAGTGGAACAGGTTGTACGTGCCGCCGTACAGGCGCGGGCTGGACACGATGTGGTCCCCGGCGCCCGCCAGGTTGAGGATCGCGAAGGTCTCGGCGGCCTGGCCCGAGGACAGCAGCAGCGCGGCGACGCCGCCTTCGAGTGCGGCGATGCGCTGCTCGACGACGTCGGTGGTGGGGTTGCCGATGCGGGTGTAGATGTTGCCCGGCTCGGCCAGGCCGAACAGCGCGGCGGCGTGGTCGGTGCTGTCGAAGGTGTACGAGGTGGTCTGGTAGATCGGCAGCGCGCGGGCGTTGGTGGCGCTGTCCGGCGTCTGGCCCGCGTGGACCTGCTTGGTCTCGAACGACCAGTTCGCGGTGATTTCTGGGTTTGTCATGGCTCGGTGTCTCCTCCGTACGGGATGAGGAAGGTCAGGGGGTGCGGTCGGCTACCGGGCGTCGGGCCTGTCGTCGATCACGACTGGCCGACACCGTGGGTTCACTGACACATACACATGGCTGGCCTCCATCAGGTTTCCCTGTCTGTCTGGGGGCCCGTACCTTCGGACCCGCGCTTGCCTTACAGCCGCGAACGACTGCTCAACCTGGTCATCACCCGGGGCACCCCACCGCGGTTGGAGGGTTGCCGGCCAGCAAGCCGGGGCTTGATGCTGACACTCATGACCGGCTTGCAGCTTAACGCAACGCGCTGAGGCCGTGCCAGTCGGTTGTCCGGGGTGTTTGCCGGTTCTGCGTGGGCCGGACTGAAACACGTTCAGTTCGGTCGCGGCGCGAAGGTGTCGGCCGCCTGAACGTCAGCCAAAGTTACTGGTCAGTAATGAAAGCTGCCCCTTCGGGGCGATGCCCGTCCTTGTAGTCTGGCCGCGATAACTAGAGCAGCGAATAACCGCGGGTGAGGGCGAGTGATCCTCGTCGAACCCGACTGACGCCGGGAGAGCAAACCATGACTGCCCAGCAGCCGACCATCATCTACACGCTGACCGACGAGGCGCCGCTGCTTGCGACGTACTCCTTCCTGCCGATCATCCGCGCCTTCGCGGAGCCGGCCGGTATCGACGTCCAGACCAGTGACATCTCGGTGGCGGCCCGCATCCTGGCCGAATTCGGCGACTACCTGACCGAGGACCAGAAAGTCCCGGACAACCTCGGTGAGCTGGGCCGCCTCACCCAGCTGCCCGAGACCAACATCATCAAGCTGCCCAACATCAGCGCCTCGGTTCCGCAGCTCGTCGCCGCGGTCAAGGAGTTGCAGGAGAAGGGCTACGCGATCCCGGACTACCCGGGCGACCCCAAGACCGACGAAGAGAAGGCTCTGAAGGAGCGGTACGCGAAGATCCTCGGCAGCGCGGTGAACCCCGTTCTGCGCGAAGGTAACTCGGACCGCCGCGCCCCCAAGGCGGTCAAGGAGTACGCGCGCAAGCATCCGCACAGCATGGGTGAGTGGTCGCAAGCCTCACGGACCCACGTGGCCACCATGAAGACCGGCGACTTCTACCACGGCGAGAAGTCGATGACGCTGGACCGGGCTCGCAACGTCCGCATGGAGCTGGAGACCATCGGAGGCGAGCCCGGCAAGACTGTAGTGCTCAAGCCCGAGGTCAAGCTCGACGAGGGCGACGTCATCGACAGCATGTACATGAGCAAGAAGGCGCTGATCGACTTCTACGAAGAGCAGATCGAAGACGCCTACAAGACCGGCGTCATGTTCTCGCTGCACGTCAAGGCGACCATGATGAAGGTCAGCCATCCGATCGTGTTCGGCCACGCGGTCAAGGTCTTCTACAAGGACGCCTTCGCCAAGCACGAGAAGCTCTTCGACGAGCTCGGTGTCAACGTCAACAACGGCCTGTCGGATCTCTACAGCAAGATCGAGGCGCTGCCTGCCTCGCAGCGTGAGGAGATCATCGAGGACCTGCACCGCTGCCACGAGCACCGGCCCGAGCTGGCCATGGTGGATTCGGCCAAGGGCATCTCGAACTTCCACTCGCCCAGCGACGTCATCGTCGACGCTTCCATGCCGGCGATGATCCGCCTCGGCGGCAAGATGTATGGCGCCGACGGCCGTACCAAGGACACCAAGGCCGTCAACCCGGAGTCGACGTTCTCCCGGATGTACCAGGAAGTGATCAACTTCTGTAAGACCCACGGTCAGTTCGATCCGACCACGATGGGCACGGTGCCCAACGTCGGTTTGATGGCGCAGAAGGCCGAGGAGTACGGAAGCCACGACAAGACGTTCGAGATCCCGCAGGCCGGGGTCGCCAAGATCGTCGACATCGATTCCGGTGAGGTGCTGCTGAGCCAGGAGGTCGAAGAGGGCGACATCTGGCGGATGCCGATCGTCAAGGACGCCCCGATCCGGGACTGGGTCAAGCTGGCCGTCAACCGCGCCCGGTTGTCCGGTATGCCTGCGGTGTTCTGGCTCGACGACGAGCGTCCGCACGAGAACGAGCTGCGGAAGAAGGTCAAGGCATACCTCAAGGAGGAGGACACCGAGGGCCTGGAGATCACGATCCTGCCGCAGGTGTGGGCCATGCGCTACACGCTGGAGCGTCTGATCCGCGGCAAGGACACCATCTCGGTGACCGGCAACATCCTGCGCGACTATCTGACCGACCTGTTCCCGATTCTGGAGTTGGGCACCAGCGCCAAGATGCTCTCGATCGTGCCGCTGATGGCCGGCGGTGGCCTGTACGAGACCGGTGCCGGTGGTTCGGCGCCCAAGCACGTCCATCAACTGGTGGAGGAGAACCACCTGCGCTGGGATTCGCTCGGCGAGTTCCTGGCGCTGGGCGCCAGCCTTGAGGACCTGGGCAACAAGACCGACAACGCCAAGGCCAAGGTGCTGGCGGCCGCGCTGGACACCGCGACCGGAGAGTTGTTGAACGAGAACAAGTCTCCGTCGCGCAAGACCGGTGAGCTGGACAACCGCGGCAGCCAGTTCTACCTCGCGCTGTACTGGGCGCAGGCGCTGGCCGAGCAGACCGAGGACAAGGAGCTGGCCGCGCACTTCGCGCCGCTGGCCAAGACGCTCGCCGAGCACGAGCAGACCATCGTGTCCGAACTCAATGCGGCACAGGGCAAGCCGGCCGACATCGGTGGCTACTACTACCCGGACCCGGAGAAGACCGCCGCGGTGATGCGGCCGAGCAAGACGCTCAACGAGGATCTCGCAGCCGCCGAGAACGCTTAGGCTCCTCGGCGCGGTAACGCGGTGGCGGTCAGCGATTCGTCCGCCACTGCGTTACCCACGCGGGCGTCAGCCCGTGGCGCGCGTTTGACTGATGTGCGGGTCCACGAACTCGGTGATCACCTTGGTGATGGTGTCGGGCGCCTCGAACATCGGGACGTGACCAACGCCCTTGAGCGTTTTCACCACCGCGTCCGGTGCCAGGCTCTTGGTGAAATGCCGGCTGAAGCGCGGCGCAGGCAGCACCCGGTCCTTCTCGCAGATCACCAGTTGGGTTGGGGTTCGCGAGTTTTTGATCTCCATCAGGCCCGCGGTGGTCAAAGCCTTGACCATGAGTTTGAAATACGCCGGGCAGTGGGCCAGGTCCTCGATCAGGTCGCGGCGATCGCTGTCGTTGAGCACGTCGGGTGTGGCGCTCACGGCCAGATATGAGATCTGCTTGGTCAGTGGGAGTTTCAGCAGTTGCTCGCCCAACACCGCAGTCGACAGCACTATCGGCAGGGCCGCCATGAACTTGGCGATGATCTCGTACTTCGCCAGCGTGTGCATCGACCAGCCACCTGCGGGCGCGATGCCGGTCAACGTGCGGGCCCGGCCACGCCGTTCCAGTTCGAAGGCCACCCAGCCGCCGAGGGAATTGCCGACGATGTGCGCGGTGCACCAGCCGATCTCGTCGAGCCGGCGTTCCACGTCATCGGCCAGTGCCGCGACGTCGAGGAGGAGCGGTGCGTGGGCGCCGCCGTGGTGGCCGGCCATGGTCGGGGCGAACACCTCGTAGCGGCCGGTCTGCGCGAGTTGCGGTGCAACGTACTTCCACACGCTCTGCGACAAGAGGAACGGGTGCAGCAGCAGGATCGGTTCGCCCGACCCGAGGTGAATGGGAGCACGTTCGGCCATGCCGCCAGACATTAAGGTGATACCTCCGGTATCGCAAGAGGCCACCCGTGAGTGACGGTAGCCACCGGTACGGTCTATGGACGTGAGCGCCGGAACATCGATGACTGTCAGCACCATCAACGTCAACGGCATCCGGGCCGCGGTCAAGCAGCGGTCCACCGACAACCTCGGCCTGTTGCCCTGGCTCAAGGAAACCGAGGCCGACGTGGTGTGTCTGCAGGAGACGCGCGCCGACGACGAGCAGCTCAACGATGCTTTGGCGCCGGCCCTGGCCGACGGCTGGAACCTGGCCTCGGCCGTCCCGCATGTCAAGGGGCGCAATGGGGTTGCGGTGCTGTCCCGACATCCCATCGAGGCGTCCCGGTTGCTGGTCTCCGACGAGTTCGAGGCGCACGGGCGTTACCTCGAAGTGGATACCGCAGGCGTCACGGTGGGCAGCGTGTACGTCCCGACCGGTGAGGCCGAAACGGACCGTCAGCTGGAGAAAGAGCGGTTCATGGCCGCCATCGCGGCGCGGATGGCCGAGCTGCATGCCCGCGACGCGGTGCTGTGTGGTGACTGGAACATCGCGCACACCGAGAACGACATCAAGAACTGGAAGGGCAACATCAAGATGGCCGGCTTCCTGCCCAGTGAACGGGCCTGGCTCACCGAATTGCTGGGCACGGGCTGGGTGGATGTGGTGCGGGGCTTGCACCCCGACGTGGCCGGGCCCTACAGCTGGTGGTCGTGGCGCGGCAAGGCTTTCGACAATGACGCGGGCTGGCGCATCGACTACCACCTCGCGAGCCCGTCACTGGCGGTCCGGGCCACGTCCGCGCGGGTGGACCGGGCGGAGCTGTATGCGCTGCGGTGGTCGGACCACTCACCGGTGACGGTTACCTACGGCTGATGCCAGTCCGGGCGGCGGCCCAGGTGGAGCAGGACCTTATCGAGATCTGTTGCCGCTGAACCGTTGACGGCCCGGCCGAACGGTGAGGACGAATCATCGCGGAAATCGCCGTCGGGGATCGCCATCACCAATGGCAGGACCGCGGCGACGACGTCGGACGGTAGTTCGTAGGCCACTCCGAGGCTGGCGGCGACATCCCAGCCGTGCACGACGTAATCGACGAAGTGGAATCCGATCGCCAGCGCGCCGGGGAACGCCGCATCCGGGCCGAATTCGGGTAATGCGAACGTCACCTCGGTGACGCCGTCGGCGGCGAAGGCGTCGAGCACGTCGTGGGCTGCCGCGGCATACGCACCGGCTGGGTCGGCGCGTACGGCGTCGGCCACCGTCTCGACTTTCCATGCCGCCTCGTCGGCGCCGTGTCCACGGGCGGCGGCGGCGAACCCGCGATGTTGCACGGTCATGTGTGCCAGTAGGTCGCCCAGCTCCCAGTCCGAGCAGGGGGTTGGGCGGTCCAGGTCGGATGTGCGGACAGCTTCGACGGCTGCGATGGAGCGGAGAACGGCGACGCGGTGCAAGGGGCGTAGGTCTGAATCAATTGTGTGCATGTGCTTACGATAGGCGCAAGCACATCATAATGCAACGCTTACGCTGATCAGGTGTCTCGACGCCCAGATCTGGCGGCCATGCTGGCCCCGCTGTTGCGTGAGCTGCTCGCGGCCGAGCAGCCGGTGCTGGACGCCCACGGCGTGACGATGTGGGGCTACGTCGTCCTGCTGACCCTCGACCGATCGTCGGTGCGCACTCAAGCGGCGCTGGCGGAGGCGATCGGCGCCGACAAGACCCGCATCATCCGCACCCTCGATGACCTGCAGCAGCAGGGTTTCATCGAGCGCGAGGCCGACCCCGACGATCGCCGTGTGCGGCTGCTGGCCATCACCGATGCGGGGCGCGAGGTCAAGGATGCGGTCCAGCGCGAGATCCAGCGCGGCGAGGAGCGGTGGCTGGGCGAGCTGTCTGCTGACGACCGGGCAGTGTTCCTGCGGGTGCTTCAGCAGCTGACCCGCGAAGAATCCGGATGACGTCAGTGCGAAAATCAGAAGATCATGAGTAGCGGAAGCAAACAGGTCGTATTCTCGGGCGCCCAGCCCACCTCTGACTCCCTGCACCTCGGCAACGCGCTGGGTGCCGTCACGCACTGGGCGCAGCTGCAGGACGGTTACGAGGCGTTCTTCTGCGTCGTCGACCAGCACGCCATCACCGTCCCGCAGGATCCGGAGACGCTGCGCCGGCGCACGCTGGTGACGGCCGCGCAGTACCTGGCGCTGGGCATCGACCCGACGCGCAGCACCGTGTTCGTCCAGAGCCATGTGCCCGAGCACAGCCAATTGGCTTGGGTGCTGGGATGTTTCACCGGCTTCGGCCAGGCATCGCGTATGACGCAGTTCAAGGACAAGTCGCAGAAGCAGGGCGCGGACGCCACCACCGTGGGCCTGTTCACCTACCCGGTGCTGATGGCCGCCGACGTGTTGCTCTATGACACCGATCTGGTTCCGGTCGGGGAGGATCAGCGTCAGCACCTGGAGCTGGCCCGCGACCTGGCGCAGCGCTTCAACGCCCGGTTCCCGGAGACCTTCGTGGTGCCCGAGGCGATGATCCCCAAGGCCACGGCCAAGATCTACGACCTGCAGGATCCGTCGGCGAAGATGAGCAAATCGGCAGCCAGTGACGCCGGCCTGATCAGCCTGCTCGACGATCCGAAGGCCACGGCCAAGAAGATCCGTTCCGCGGTGACCGACAGCGAGCGGGAGATCCGGTTCGATCCCGAGGCCAAGCCCGGCATCTCGAACCTGCTGACCATCCAGTCCGCGGTGACCGGCGCCGACATCGACAAGCTGGTCGAAGGCTATGCCGGCCGTGGCTACGGCGATCTCAAGAAGGAAACCGCCGAGGCCGTCGTGGAATTCGTCACGCCGATCAAGACGAGGGTGGACGAATTGCTCGCTGACCCGGCAGAACTCCAGTCGGTACTGGCTGCCGGCGCCAAACACGCCCGCGAGGTCGCGGGCAATACCCTCGCGCGGGTTTACGACAGGATAGGGTTTCTCCAGCAAACGCCATAGGTAACGGGGAGGGTTGGCGGTGGACGAGCCGGAGAAGCCGGGACTGCTGGCCCGGGCACGCGCACGCTTCCCCTGGTTCGACCACGTGATGCGGGCGCAGGACCGCTATACCGACTGCAACGGCAACTTCTACGCCGCCGGCATCACCTATTTCACGATCTTCGCGCTGTTTCCGCTGCTGATGGTCGGCTTTGCGGCCGGCGGTTTCCTGCTGTCACGACGACCCGATCTGCTCGAGGAAATCGAGCAGCGGATCCGTCAAGCGGTCTCGGGTGATCTCGGCCAGCAACTGATCACGCTGATGGACTCGGCCATCGCCTCCCGCGGCACCGTCGGCGTGATCGGACTGGCGACCGCGGCCTGGGCCGGCCTCGGCTGGATGGCGAACCTGCGCGAGGCTCTGAGTCAGATGTGGGAGCAGCACGCCGAGTCCAACTTCGTCGGCAACAAGCTGTCGGACCTTCTTGCCCTGGTGTCGGCGTTCCTCGCGATGGTGATCACCATCGCGCTGACGGCACTGGGGGACCCCGCGCTGATGCGGAAAGTGCTGCGATGGATCGGCTTCCACGATGGGGTCATCCTCGGCAGCGGGCTGCGCGTCATATCGATCGTCGTGTCGGTCTCGATCTCGTGGCTGTTGTTCAGCTGGATCATCTCCCGGTTGCCGCGCGAACCGGTGCCCTTCCGCCGGTCGATACGGGCCGGCCTCCTGGCCGCCGTGGGCTTCGAGATCTTCAAGCAGGTGGCGTCGATCTACCTGCAGTCCGTGCTGGGCGGCCCCGCCGGTGCGACGTTCGGCCCGGTGCTGGGCCTGATGGTGTTCGCCTACGTCACCGCGCGGCTGATCTTGTTCGCGACTGCCTGGGCGGCGACGTCCACAGAGAGCCTGGCCGAGGCGCCGGTGCCACCACCGAACCCCGCGCAGATCGTCACCAGGGTGCAGGTCCACGAGGGGATCGGGGTGTCCGGCGCTTTGGCCGCGGCCGCCATGGGAGCCATTGGCGCTCTCGGGCTTTCGCGGTTACTGCGGCGTTAGTGGCTGACGGCCTTCAGGCCGACGATGCAGCCGACGACGCCGAGCATGAGTACCACCTTGATCACCGAAGCGGATTCGGCGCCGGTGATCATCGCGTAGCCGACAGTGAGCACCGCGCCGATGCCCACCCATATCGCGTAGCTGGTGCCAGGGGGCAGGCTGCGCATCGCGATGGCCAGTCCGACCATCGAGAACGCAAGCGCCACGAAGAACACGACTGACGGAACCAGGCGGGTGAAGCCCTCGGTCTTGCTCAGGGCGGTCGCCCATACGGCTTCGAGGACACCTGAGAGGACGAGAATCAACCAGGCCATGGCACACCTCCAAACACCCCGTCTTTTCGCTGGCCGGGTACGGGTGCGCCTCGTCCGGTGCCATGTGTTGGCGATCCCTATTGTAACAACGACGTAACATTGCAGGCTGTGAGCTTGGCAACCACCTGGTCGCGGTCGATCGGCATCGATGTCCCCATCGTCAACGCGCCGATGGGCGGCGCGGCCGGAGGCCGGCTGGCATCCGCGGTCTCGGCCGCCGGCGGCCTGGGCATGGTCGGGATGGGCAGTTCGGCGACAGCCGAGCAGTTGACCGACCAACTGGCGCAACTCGATGCGCGGCGATTTGGAATCGGCCTGGTGCACTGGGTCGCCCAGGATCGGCCGGATCTGTTCGACGTCGCGCTGGCCGCCAGGCCTGCGTTGCTCAGCGTGAGTTTCGGGCAGGACTGGGATTGGGTGCGGCGGGCACACGATGCGGGCCTGACGGTGACGACCCAGGTGGCCACGGTCGATGCGGCCCGACGCGCGGTCGATGCCGGCGTCGATGTGCTGGTGGCACGCGGGGCCGAGGGCGGCGGTCACGGTGAGCCGACGATGGGCACGCTGCCGCTGCTGGCCGAGGTGCTCGACGCCGTCGACGTTCCCGTGCTCGCGGCCGGCGGAATCTCCTCGCCACGGTCGGTCGCTGCAGTGCTGGCCGCGGGGGCGGGCGCCGCCTGGGTCGGCACAGCCTTCGCCGCATGCGCCGAGGCGCTGACGCCGGTGCCCGCGCGCGACGCCCTGCTGGCCGCCGAGGGGGAGGCGACCGAGCTGACCACCGAATACGACGTCGCCGCCGGATATCGGTGGCCGGAGACCATCCCCGAGCGCGTGCTGCGCGGATCGCCGGTCAACGCGGGGCAGGGTGTGGGGCTGGTGCGCACGCCCGCCGGGGCGGCAGAAATCGTCCGATCGCTGTCGGAAGGGGCCGAGCAGCTACTCGGGCGCTGGCATGGGTGAGCCTGCCAACCCGCCGAGAGCGGCGGCGGATTGGCAGGACCGGGATGTATTTAACTTGAGCGGCAATTGTTTGTCAGTCGAACCCGCGAATTCGCTGAGTCTCAGCTGAGCAGCTTCTCAACGGCTGCGAGAACCCCGCCCGCACCGTCCTCGGCAGCGATGGCTGCGGCCGTCTTCGCCGCCTGGCCTCCGAAGCTGTTATCTGACAACACATCGCGTATCGCTTCACTGAGGTTGTCGGCGCTGAGTCGACGTTGCGGGATCGGCCGCGGGCTGACTCCGAGGTCGAACAGCCTTCGCGCCCAGAACGGTTGGTCGCCGTAGGGGCCTGGTGCCGCGATCGCCGGCACACCGGCACGTAGTCCGGCCGCGGCGGTGCCCGCACCGCAGTGGTGCACAACGGCCGCCGCCTGCGCGAACAGCCAGTCGTGGGGCACCTCGCCGACCGCGATCACGTCGTCCCCGCTGAAGTCGAGCCCTGCCCAGCCGGCCTGGATCACGGCACGCGCGCCCGCGCCCCGAACCGCCTGTGTGACAAGCGTGGACAGTCGTTGGGCCTCGGCGCGGCTGTTGACCGTGCTCCCGAAGCCGATGACGACCGGCGGCGGGCCGGTGTTGAGGAAGTCCACCAGCTCGGTGGGCCGCTGCCATCCGGTCGCACGCTCCGGCCACCAGTAACCGACGACATCGATACCCGGCCGCCAGTCGGCCGGCCGGGGCAGGACCGTGGCCGAGTAGCCGTACAGGATCGGCCACCCAGCATCGGTGCGCCGCTGTCGCAGCACCCGGGCCGGCGCCGAGGGGAGACCGAGTTGCGCGCGAAAGTGGTTGACTGCCCAGCCATACAGCCCGTCGATCGTGGCCGCACCGATCCTCGCGGCCGCCCTGTTCCCGAACCGCCCGGCGGACCAGGCTCCCAGCACGGCCGGTGGATAGTCGGCGGTTGCCGAGAAGGGCTGCAACCGAACGCCGATGCTGGGAACGGCGAGCGCGTCGGCCAGCGGATGGCCGGCCAGCTCCGCGAACGGTGACAGCAGCAGCGCATCGAGAGGTTCGTCACGGACGGCTGCCAGCACGCGATCGCCCAGCACCCGCATGCCACGCGGTGAGAGGAATGCCGCCATGGCCTTTGCGGCTTGGCGCGCCGATACGTCCGACAGATCGGATGAGGTGCCGTCGAGTTCGTCGGCCAGTCCGCGAAACTCCAGCCCGCATCCGGTGACGAGTTCGGCGAATGCCTGATACGCCACCACGATCACGCGATGCCCGGCTCGCTGCAATCGCGCACCGACCCCGGTCAGTGGTGCCACATCGCCGTGGCTGCCGATGGCGATGATCGCGATGGTCGCCATCTATCCGCCTGGGGTGGCGAAGACGAACAACGCCATGAACGCGATGTTGATGAAGAACGTCGCCTCCACGAGGCTCACCGTGATGAAAAACGGTGTGTACAAGCGCGCTTGGGCTTCCGGCTGGCGCGCCACACCGGCGATGAACTGCGAGCCGGCGAGCCCGTCGCCGATGCCGGCGCCGATCGCTCCGCCGGCCAGCACGATTGCCCCGGCCAACAGGGCGTTACCCATCAGTGCGTCACTGGCCATGGTGTACCTCCTGTGATCGATCGAGCAGTTCGGTGACGCGGTGCGTTGCCGACCCCGCTCCGTCCTCGCCGGCGAGCAGCGTCGAGAGCTGTTGAGCGCGCGCCCGATACGACGGATCGCCGCACACCTCGCGCAGGGCGGTGGCGAGTTCGGGGGCGGTCACTTTGGCGCGCGGAAGGGCGGCAGGTGCGGCGCCCAGGAGTCGCAGGCGCTTCGCCCAGAACGGTTGATCCATGATTCCGGTGACGGGTATCGACGGGACACCGGCCCGGAGCGTCGCTGCGGTGGTGCCCGCACCGCCGTGGTGCACGACGGCCGCGACCCGGGGAAACAGCCATGAGTGCGGAAGCTCGTCGACCATCAGAATGTCGTCACCGGCGCAGTGCAGCCCGGCCCAGCCGGTCTGCACGACCGCCCTCGCGCCGGTGGCACGCAGAGCTGAGCCGATGGTGTCGGACAGCTCGGGTCCCCGCGCCGTTGCGGTGCTGCCGAGACCGACGAACACCGGTGGCGGACCGGCCTGCAGAAAGTCGACCAGTTGCGCAGGCGGCGACCAGTTGTCGGGCTCCGACGGCCACCAATAGCCGGTGACCTGCAGGTGCGCCGGCCAGTCCGCGGGCCGCGGCACCACGTGCTCACTGAACCCGTGCAGGATGGGCCAGGTGGCTGCGCGTCTGCTTTGATACCCCGCCAACGTGGTCGGGCGCAGCCCGAGTTCGGTGCGTAGCTCGTTGATCAGCGCCAGGTGCGGCTTCTCGCCGAGCGCGCCCAACCGGCCGATGACGCGGTTGCCCCAGCGGCCGAGCGATCGCGCGCTGAGCACCGACGGCAGGAAGTCGCCGGTGGGTGCGGTCGGCTGTAGCAACACCCCTGCGCTGGGGATGCCGAGTCCTTCGGCGACGTGGTATCCGAGGAGCGCCGCCACGGACGGGAGCAGTAGCAGGTCAGCGTCTTTCGCTGCCTCGATCAGGCCACGGCCCAGCCGGCGCAGATCCTCGCGCATCTCGTCGAGCATCTCCCGGGACGGCCGCATCCTGGCGCCGTCGACGAACGCCTGCGCGACCGGTGAGGCTTTGGTCGCGCGTTCGGTATCCCCGGGCAGTGAGCGGAATTCAATTCCGCAGCCGGACACCAGTTCCCGGTACGGCTCCTGGGCGGCGACGGCGACGCGATAACCCTGCTGGGCGAGCTTCTGCGCCAGACCCGTGTACGGGGCGACGTCCCCGCGGGTACCGAAGGCCGCGATGACGATGGTGGTCACGGTGCGGTGGCCTTCTCGAAGATGTCGACGAGCACTTCGCCGTGGGCGACGACGTCGTAACCGGGGTCGCGGGCGTACTCCTGTGCTGCGCTGTCCAGCGCACCACGCAGGATGTTCTTCATGAACAGCGGTGAGAGTTCCCGGAACTCACCGCCTTCCACCCCGGCGGCGAAGATGCTCTGCGGGTCGAGAGCGGCCAGGTCTCCGGTCGGCGGATTCTCCTGGACGGCCTTGGCCGCGGCCTGGTCGACCCGCAATCCGTCCGCGTCGCGGTATCCGGAGATGAGCTCGAGCATCGCCACGGCCGCCGACCGGTTGGCTGCGACGAACGCGATGTTGGCTCGGATGTAGGCGGACAGCTTTGCCGCCGCGGTGGTTTCGGCGTTGACCGCCGGGACGATCACCGCGGCGCCACGGGTGAAGATTTCCGTGAAGACCGCCTCGACCACTTCTGACTTGTTGGTGAAGTGATACAACACAGCGCTTTTCGCGATGCCGATGTGTTCGGCGATGCGCGCCAGCGACGCCTGTGGATAGCCCTGTTCGGCGATCACCTCCAGGGCGCCCTCAACAATCTGCCGACGGCGAGCCTGTTCGGTAAACGTCTTCGTTCGCTCTGACCGCATGGTCTGAGATTAGACCGATCGGTCAGAAATCGGCAAGGCGGTAGCCCTGAGCCGGCGCATACCGGCTGGTTGGAGGCCTATCGGGAGGTGTCGATCAGCGAGCGGGCCGGCGATTCAGCGACCGCGCACCCATGATCAACAGGAAAACGATCACGGCACCGACGACGGCCACACCGACCCGCACCGGCAGTGAATCGGCCGGCGGCAGCACCGACGCCGCCTGGGCCGCGGTCGGCTCGTCGGCCTTGGGCGTGATCAATGACGGATCGGGGTCGACGAGGGTTCCGACTTTGGTTCCCGGTGGGGTGGCGAACCCGTAGTCGAGCAGGTGCGCCGCCTGCTCCCACGGAGCGATCGGCACTCGCGTGCCCTTCATCAGGATGGCGACCAGGCGCCGGCCGTCGCGGTTGGCGGCACCGACGAAGGTCTGGCCCGCGTCATCGGTGTATCCGGTCTTGCCGCCCATCGCGCCCGGATAGTTGTAGAGCAGCTTGTTGTCGTTCTCCACCGGATAGGACGGATTGCCGTCGCGCCCGGGGAAGTCGTAGGTCTGGGTGGCCACGATGTCGGCGAATGCCGGGTTCTGCCAGGCGTATCGGTAGAACAGCCCGATGTCGTACGCCGAAGTGCTCATACCGGGGCCGTCCAGGCCCGATGGGGTGGCGGCGCGGGTGTCGCGGCCGCCGAGCTTGCCCGCCAAGATGTTCAGCTTCTGCAGTGCGGGGTCCATCCCGCCCAGCTGGACCGCGAGTGCGTGCGCGGCGTCGTTGCCGGAGTGCATCAGCAGACCGTGCAGCAGGTCGTTGATCGTGTAGCGGCCACCGGGGCCGACTCCGACGCGCGTGCCCTCGGAGTTGGCGTCGTCCTGGGTGCCCGCGACCAACTTGTTGAGGTTCAGTTCGTTGAGTGCGGCGGTGGCCACGAGCACCTTGATGATGCTGGCAGGGCGGTGGCGCCCGTGCGGGTCCTTGGCGGCGATGATGTCACCGGTGTCCAGGTCGGCGACCAACCAGGCCTCGGCCGAGACATCATTGGGCAGCGGCGGGGTATTCGCCGCGGTGATCACGCCGCAACCCGAAAGCGCCTCACCACCAATCGTCTTGGTGGGCACAGGTAGCGGGCCGGGGGCGACCTCGCCGGGCTTGGGTGCTTCGGAGGCGTCGACGGCCGGCGGGGTTGTCACCTTGTAGGGGCACTCGGGTGCCGGGTCGGCATTGGCCACACCGGCCGTCATCAGGGGTGCCGTCACCATCGCCAGTGCCGCGAACGCTGACACGGCGCGCTGGGTAGTCCTCCGCAAGGTCGCCATCGTGTCCGAAGGTTAGGCGATTGTCGCCCGATTTCCGGTTTGCCACGCTGTGACGTGTGTGGTTTGTGTGACAAATGGGAATCCTCCGATTCGCCCTGGTGAGACAGCGGTGACGATTGAGCGGCGCCAGAACGTGGCTTGAGAAGACATTCGGGCCCCACCGGAGGATGGGGCCCGAATGCTTGCCGGTTACCCGGCGTCCCCCGACCCAGTGGTGGTTCGCCACCGCTTGAGTTGCTCGCGGATTAGACCTAGGTGACGCCGTTCAATCGAATGGGGTTACCGATGCCCCGAGCACCTCAGTCCTCGCTGCCGGTGTTGTCTTTCTTGTCGGACGAGGTGGCACCGCCGTTGGCGGCCTTGGCCTTCTTGGCGGAGCGCGTGCCGGTGTTGTTAGCCCCTTCCTTCTTGCGGACCTTCGAGAAGCTGTCGGTGAACTTCTTGACGGACTTCTCAATGCCGTTGGTCAGCTTCTTGACCCCGTCGCCGGCCTGATCGGCGGCATCGTGCAGGGATGCCCTGACGCGCTTGGCTGGAAGGGATACTGCCGTGTCGGACTTGGTCGCGGTATCCGCCGGAACATCCTTGGCTGCAGGTGAACTGGCGCTGACCAAGGCCGTGGCGTCGTGCTCGGTCTGAATGCCTGGCTCAGGTGAATTGTCGAGTGGAGAATCCAACGTAGCCGGTGCTGGATCTGACGCCGGCGCGGTCTCGAGAGTGGTCACTGGACTGTTCGTGGTGGGAAGCTCGCGTGCAGGTGCTGCCGCGATGGCCATAGAATCGGTTGCTGTCGTCGCGGGAGGGGTGATCGCTGCCGCGATCGCCCGGGGGATATGGACAAGCAACGCACTGCCGAGGCTCCAGGAAGTCTTCGTGACAGAGTCGAGGCTGAGAAGTCCGGCCGTTCGGATAACGGAACCATTGGGCCGCACCACTGCCTGGCCGTTAAGTAGGCAGTCGGTGAAGAACGCGGGGGCATTGACGATTGTGCTGAGCGCTGTCACGGGGTCGCCGGCTTCTGTGGCGTCGACAAGTGCCTGCCCGAACGTTGCGGCGGCCCCAACCATCGTGTTTGCGAGGTTGAGCAAACCAAAAGCCGGCTTCCCGATGATGCCGGTGTCAGCCCCCTGTGCTGCCATCGTCTCGAGCATATTCGCAACGTTCTGCGCGATTTCATAAGGAAGGCTCAGGAGTGGAAGCATCCCAACTGCGGCTATTCCTAAGTCGGTGACCGCAAACTTGATCACTTGCGCCGCGGCCAGCAGATCGCCCTGGGCGAGTGCGTTCAAAGCTTCCGGGAGTCGCCGCCCAATACTCTCCTCGGCCCATTGGTAAAGACCATCGGCGGCGGACGACAGTGCCGTGCCGATCGCGTTCGCGTATCGTGCCTGGTTTTCGATTACCTGGTTCAAGACAGGGAATGGGTTTTCCGACGCGACATCGACAAGCTTGGCTACATTGCCTTGCGTTGTCGCGAACACGTTGCCCCAGTATGTGATCGGGTCGACGAAGGAAGCGGACGCCGAGAGTGTGACCGGCGCGGTGTACATATGGGTAGACGTCGTCGCGGGTGGTGGCGCAAGCGGTGACACGGCGATGACGCCAGCCCCCACGAGTGCTACACCGGCCGTCGTGAATGGCCGTAACGCCAATTGCATCGATGGATCCTTCCTGGAAGGGGATTTAACGACCAGAAAAGTAGCGGAACGAGAGGCTCTAGGTCGCGATGTCGGAGAAATTTCAATTCAAATCGCGACGCACGTCTGTGTGCTCATATGCCTTCTGAACTGGAGATATTGTCCTGCTAGCGCCGCTTCAGCAACGCGCACAGACTTTCAAGATTCAAATATGGCGCGACGGGAGCCTTGCTATAAGCCAGAACTGCAACCCGTTCCAGTCCGGGATTCGTGCTAGATCAACGCGAGCCGCGCATCCGGGTCTGCGACGGCAGTTCACCGAACAGACTGCGGTATCGGGACGACATGCGACCGAGCTCGCTGATTCCCCACCGGTTGGATACGTCGGCGATCGTGGACCCTGGATCGCTGCCGGCGAGCAGGTCCGCCCGGATGCGATGCAGGCGCATCCGCGCGATGTAGGACTGCGGTGACTCGCCGAGTGTCTCGTGGAACGATCGGGCGAGGGTGCGGCGGGAGATCCCGGCGAGCCGTGCGAGGCCTTCGATGTCGAGACGTTTGTCGAGGTTCCGGTCGATGTATGCCCGGGTCACCTCGACGATTCTCTGACGTTGCCGCAGCGTGAAAGCGGGCAGCGGCGCCGGCTGCCGGGCGAAGTGACCGATGAATGCCGCGACGATGTCGGCCAGTGCCGCTGAGCCTAGCTGCGCGTGGTCGCCACCCCGGTGCACCCGAGCCAGGTGCGCCGAGATGGCGGCGAGATGTGCCTGCGCCAGAGGTTGGGGATGGATACCGGTGCGCCGGAAAGCGTTGGGGGAGAGGCTGAGTCCATGGCGTTCGGCTTCGCTTTCAAGGGTTTCCTCGCGCAGGGTGACGACGGCGTAGAGCGAGTCGACGTCGTGAAAGGCCTCGTGCTCATCGCCAGGGCGAAACATCGTGACGATGCCCGAGTCGATTTCCCGCAACAGCAGCCGGTTCCTGGGTGGAATCCGCAGGCCGACGGCGATGGAGACGCCATCGGCAGACAACGGGCCACGGATCTGTACCCGGCTGTCGAAGCGGCCGGAACTGAACGCGATTCCGCCGTCGGCGGCATGAATCAGACTGCCGCGCGGCGGTTCACGCGACATCTGGAACGCGCTCAGCCCGGCATCGTTGACCGCATTGCGCAGGTCCTCGAGTTGGGTGATCCGGGTCCGGACCAACGGCACGTCCATGGATCGGCAGTGTAGGACGCAACCGGGCTGTCCCATTCTGCATAGACCGATATTTCTTGCTGGGCTGTGATCTTCCCAGCGGTCGCCGGGGCGGCGGCCCCGCGGCGAAGGAGCAGTTCGAGTCGATGCTGGCAGTTGAATCCCCAAACTCCCGAGGAGTACCGAATGCCAGTGATGAAGAATGGCGGCACTGGGGCAACTTCGGTCAGTCCGCTGAGTTGCTCTACCGGGAGATCAACGCCGCTCTCGTCGCCAGACACAGTCTCGCGGTTCCCGACGTGCATCTACTCAATCTCCTCAATGAGAACGCGCGCCGACGTGTGCGGATGGGCACTCTGGCCGATGCGCTGGTTCTCGCGCCGAGCCGGCTGACGTGGCAGGTCCGTCGGCTGGAGGAGCAAGGTCTGGTCCGCAGATTCCGCAGCCGCGAAGACGGGCGAGGCGTCGTCGTGGGGATTACCCGGCACGGTCAGGAGCGCCTGCGGCCGGCGTTGCGCACCTACGCCATGCTGGTGCGACAGTTCTACCTCGCACCGCTGAATCGGGACCAGATGACCGCATTGGGAGACAGCGCCCGACGTGTCAGCCATGCCTTGAAGAAGGGCGGCGCCGCAACGCACTAAGTCAGGGCGGCGAGTTCGGTGTGGGCGAGTGCCGGGAAGGCGATCGTCGACATCCACAGCTTGCCCGCGGATTCGACCAACCCGGTGACGGTGCCGAAGTCGGGACGTGTCATCTGCACGCCCGCGACCACGTCCCCGGAGTCGGCGTCGAACGCCAGGACCCATACCTGCGGCCGGATCTGGGGTTGGAGCCGGTCGGGCAAATGCCACAGGACTTTTCGGATCACCGGCGCCCGGGGTGCGAGCCATTCGGCCGCGGCGTTCGGCGGGGATACCATCGCGACCCAGATCCGGCCGTCGGAACCGGTGGAGATGTTGTCCGGGTACCCCGGCAGGTGGACCGCCAGCGGCGTCACGGTGCCGGCCTGCGGCCCGCTCAGCCAGTACTTCGACAGCCGCCGGCCCTGGGTCTCGGCGAACACCAACGCTGATTCGTCAGCGGTGACGGTCACGCCGTTGGCGAAATACAGGCCGTCTCGCAGCGTGGTGACGGACCCATCGACACCCAGCCGGAACAGTCCGCCCCGCCCGCGGGCTTCCATGATGGCTCCGGAGAAATGCTCGAACTGGAAGTGGCTGGTCGACTCGGTGAAATAGATTGTGCCGTCTGATGTTTCGGTGACATTCGAGCAGAACTTCAGCTTCCTGCCATTCACCGACTCGACCAGCGTCGTTATCGTGCCGGTGGCCGGGTCCAGTGCCAGCAGCCCGCGGAGGCTGTCGCAGATCAGGACCCTTCCGTCGCGAGCGACGTGCATGCCGAGCGGGCGTCCACCCGTATCGGCGACGACCGTGGCGGCGCCGTCGGGGGAGACGCGCACGATTCGCCCGTCCACCAGTCCGGTCCACAGCTGTCCGGCCGCGTCTGCGACGACGTCCTCGGGTCCATCCCCGGGCATCGGAACGATGGTCAGCTCGGCCGGCCCGAAGTCGGGCAGCGGGTCGATGGGAGGTGGCGTCCAACGGACCGGATCGATGGGTGGCTTGCGTGGCATCCGGTCATTCTCGTACCGAGGCTGCGGTGAGACCGCCATTTCGCGACGAAGCGCGATCTCACCGCAGGCTCGAGCGAATTCAGGCGAGAGTTAGAGCAGCTTTCCGGCTTCGGAGAGCACGCCGTGCAGGACCTCGTAGATCGCGTCGAACTCGGCCTGCCCGCTGATCAGCGGCGGGGCCAGCTGGATCACTGGGTCGCCACGGTCGTCGGCGCGGCAGTACAAGCCGGCTTCCCACAGGGCGGGGGTCAGGAACCCGCGCAGCAGCCGCTCGGACTCTTCGTCGTTGAACGTCTCCTTGGTGGCCTTGTCCTTGACCAGCTCGATTCCGTAGAAGAAGCCCTCACCGCGGACATCGCCGACGATCGGCAGGTCGTACAGCTTCTCCAAGGTGGCCCGGAACGCCCGAGCGGCTTCCTTGACGTGGGCGTTGATGCCCTCGCGCTCGAAGATGTCGAGGTTGGCCATCGCCACCGCGGCCGAAACCGGGTGTCCGCCAAAGGTGTAGCCGTGCCCGAACACCGTCTTGCCGTCGTTGAACGGCTCGAACAGCCGGTCGCTGGCCACCATCGCGCCCAGCGGTGAGTAGCCCGACGTCAGGCCCTTGGCGCTGGTGATGATGTCCGGCACGTAGCCGAAATCGTCGCAGGCGAACATCGAACCGATGCGGCCGTACGCGCATATCACCTCGTCGGACACCAGAAGTACGTCGTACTCGTCGCAGATCTCGCGGACTCGTTCGAAGTATCCGGGCGGCGGCGGGAAGCAGCCGCCGGCGTTCTGCACGGGCTCGAGGAACACGGCGGCCACGGTGTCGGGACCCTCGAACTCGATGGCCTCGGCGATACGGTCGGCGCAGTAGCGGCCGAAAACCTTTTCGTCGTGCGCGTATTCGGCAGGCGCCCGGTAGAAGTTGGTGTTCGGTGCCCGGAAGCCGCCGGGGGTCAGCGGCTCGAACGGAGCCTTGAACGCCGGGATTCCGGTGATCGCCAACGCGCCCTGCGGCGTGCCGTGGTAGGCGATGGCACGCGAAACCACCTTGTGCTTACCGGGTTTTCCGGTCAGCTTGAAATACTGCTTGGCCAGTTTCCATGCGCTCTCGACGGCCTCGCCGCCGCCGGTGGTGAAGAAGACCCGGTTCAGGTCACCCGGTGCGTAGTTGGCGACGCGCTCGGCCAGTTCGATGGCCGGCGGGGTGGCGTAGGACCACAGCGGGAAGAAGGACAGCTTCTCGGCCTGCTTGGCCGCGGCCTCGGCCAGTTCCTTGCGGCCGTGGCCGACCTGGACGACAAAGAGGCCGGACAGGCCGTCGATGTAGCTCTTGCCCTTGTCGTCGAAGATGTGGACGCCCTCGCCGCGGGTGATGATCGGCGGGGTGATGCCCTCCCCGTGGCGGGCGAAGTGCCCCCACAGGTGGCGGTTGGCTTTGGCTCCTAGATCGGACTTTTCGGTGACGCTCATCGAGTTCCCCAATTGTATTGCTGTTTGACGAGTTTCAGGTAGACGAGGGTTTCGGTGGTTATCACTCCCGGCAATGAGCGGATCTGGGTGTTGAGAAGTTCCAGCAAGCTGTCGTCGTCCTCGCAGACCACTTCGCAGATGGCGTCGAAGGACCCGGCCGTCAGTACGACGTAGTCCACGGCCTCGATGGCGGACAGTTTCTCCGCCAACTTCAGGGTGTCGCCGGTGCAGCGGATGCCGATCATCGCCTGCCGGGCGAACCCGAGTTGCAGCGGATCGGTCACCGCGACGATCTGCATGACGCCCGCGTCGACCATGCGCTGCACGCGCTGGCGTACCGCGGCCTCGGACAGGCCGACGGCCTTACCGATTCCGGCATACGAACGGCGGCCGTCGGCTTGCAGTTTCTCGATGATCGCCTTCGACAGGTCGTCGAGTTGAAAGGCGGTGCGAGAATTGTTCACACGCAGCGAGACGGCCTGAAGGTCGGGACCATCAGGGTCGGTCATGCACCGATTGTGCACGGAATCCGTCGTTTAGGGCAACCGAATCGATGAAATCCCTCGTTCAAACCGGGTCTCAGCGCGGGATTGCGTAGAGATCGGGTGACCCATCGGTTACCGTGGGGCTCCATGAGTGTGGCAGTGAATGTGACGAGCAGCTGGATCAACGGTGCACCGGTGGCGACCACCGGGCCCACCCATCAGATCATCGACCCCGCGACCGGACGACCTGTCGCCGACTACGCCCTGGCCACTCCGGCCGACGTGGACAATGCCGTCGATGCTGCCCGCAAAGCGTTCCCCGCATGGTCGACCGCAACGCCGGCCGAGCGGTCGGCCGTACTGGCCAAGCTGGCCAAACTCGCCGACGAGCATGCCGATCAGCTGATCGCCGAGGAGGTGAGCCAGACCGGCAAGCCGGTACGGCTGGCGACCGAATTCGATGTGCCCGGCAGTGTCGACAACATCGACTTCTTCGCGGGTGCGGCCCGCCACCTGGAGGGCAAGGCGACGGCCGAGTACTCCGGGGACCACACCTCAAGCATCCGGCGTGAAGCCGTCGGCGTGGTCGCCACCATCACGCCGTGGAACTACCCCCTGCAGATGGCGGTGTGGAAGGCAATCCCGGCGTTGGCCGCCGGCTGTTCCGTCGTCATCAAGCCCGCCGAGATCACCCCGCTGACCACCCTGACATTGGCCCGGCTGGCCACCGAAGCAGGCCTACCCGACGGCGTGTTCAACGTCGTCACCGGCGGTGGCGCCGATGTCGGTTCTGCCCTGGCAGGGCACCGCGACGTCGATGTCGTCACCTTCACCGGATCCACCCCGGTCGGCCGCAAGGTGATGGCCGCGGCCGCGGTTCACGGCCACCGCACCCAGCTCGAGCTGGGTGGTAAGGCGCCGTTCGTGGTGTTCGACGACGCTGACCTGGACGCCGCCATCCAGGGCGCGGTGGCCGGCGCCCTGATCAACACCGGCCAGGACTGCACCGCGGCCACCAGGGCGATCGTCGCCCGGGACCTGTACGACGACTTCGTGGCCGGCGTGGCCGAGGTGATGAGCAAGATCGTCGTCGGCGACCCGCACGATCCCGACACCGACCTCGGTCCGCTGATCTCGTTCGCGCACCGCGACAAGGTGGCGGCCATGGTGGCCCGCGCGCCCGGACAAGGCGGCCGCATCGTCACCGGCGGCGTCGCGCCCGATCTTCCCGGAGCGTTCTACCGGCCCACCCTGATCGCCGATGTCGCCGAAACCTCCGAGGTGTACCGCGACGAGATCTTCGGTCCGGTGCTGACAGTGCGGGCGTTCACCGACGACGACGACGCGATCCGGCAGGCCAACGACACCGACTACGGCCTGGCCGCCTCGGCCTGGACCCGCGACGTGTACCGCGCGCAGCGGGCCTCCCGCGAGATCCACGCCGGGTGTGTGTGGGTCAACGACCACATCCCGATCATCAGCGAGATGCCGCACGGCGGTGTCGGCGCCTCGGGCTTCGGCAAGGACATGAGCGATTACTCGTTCGAGGAATACCTCACCATCAAACATGTGATGAGCGATATCACCGGTGTGGCCGAAAAAGACTGGCACCGAACGATTTTCACCAAGCGCTGAGCTCGGCCCGGAGTTTCTACCGTGACCATGAACTGTGTGGTGATCGGCGCGGGCGCCTGGGGTCTGCCCGCCGCGGCCGAGTTGGCGCGACGCGGGCACCGGGTGACGCTCATCGACCGCTACGGACCTCTCAACGCCCTGTCCTCGTCGGCCGGGTCGACCCGGTTGTGGCGGCTCGCCGACCCGGACCCGCTGCGGGTGCGGTTGGCGCAACGCGGTGTCGACGCGATGCGCCGCCTCACCGAGCGGGCGGGGTCGCCGGTCTTCCTCACCCGTGGCCTGCTGTGGCGTGACGACGTCTCACTGCCGGCGGTGGCTTCGACCCTGGACGCACTCGACATCGCGTACACGGGCGTCGCTGCGGGCGACGTGGACCGCTTCTTTCCTGGTCTTCGCAGCGACGGACGTGAGGCGCTCTGGCAGCCGGAGGCAGGCGTCGTACTTGCCGCCGCATCGCTGCGGGCTCAGTTGAAGATCTTTCAGAGTTACCCCGGCGCAACGCTTCTCGTCCGGGACGTGGCTCAGGTCGAGCGGGCCTCCCACGGGGTTCGGGTGGTACTCGCCGAAGGTGACACGCTCGACGTCGACGTCGCGGTGATCGCGGCCGGTCCGGGTGCGCGCGCCCTGCTGGCGCCGCTCGGTCTCGATGTCCCGCTACACCCCTACCTGGAGCAGGTGGTGTACTTCGGAGATCCGGCCGATCCCGGTGCGGCCGACGGATTTCCGTGTCTGTTCGACGGACCGCGTGCAGATCGTCCCGGCATCTATGCGATGCCATCGCCGGGCGCCGGTTACAAGATCGGCTTGGATTCCCCGCTGCGGGATTACCGGGCCGGCGATATCGACCGGACGCCCGACGATACCCGAACCGGCGTGCTCCGCGACCGGGTGCGGGCCGACATGCCCTCGGTGGTTCCGACCGTGCTCCATGCCCAGGTATGCAGTTGGACCGACTCTCCCGATGGCAGTTTCGTCGTCGACCGCCTCGATGGCGGGATCGTCGTCGCGTGCGGCGACTCGGGGGAGGGCTTCAAGTACTCCGCGCTGATGGGTGAAGTGCTCGCCGATCTGGCGGAGGGGCACACACCGGACGCCGACGTGGCCGCCTGGTCGCCGGCGCGTTTCGCGGCGGGCATCCCGGTGCGCAGCGGCCCGAACGTGCTCGGCAGGCACTGAAGCACCCTGTCTACGAAATCAGTCGTAGATGCCGGTTTTGACCACGGTAAACGTTGCACTTGATGCCAATCGACATCGAAAACATACCGATGTGACTCATCCCACAACATGTTGAAAATGTGATCGAAGCCTTGCGAAGCCCGTCTGAGCAGACATAGAGTTCGGCGTGAGCGAACAAAGTGTTCGCTGATCAGAATCTTCTTGCTCTTTAAAGGCGAACGGATATTTCGATATGAGTGCGACTGTCGAGCCCGATCCCGCTGAGACGGCAGACACCGTGGTCGGCGGCAGGATCCGGCAGTTTCGGGGCGCCCGGAAGATGTCGCTGCGGCAGTTGGCCGACCGGGCCGGAATTTCCGCGGGCTTTCTCAGTCAGGTGGAGCGCGGGCAGGTCAACGCGAGCGTCGGGACGTTGCGCCGCCTGGCGCAGGCGCTGGGCATCTCGCTGCCCGACCTGTTCACCGACGACGAGGTGTCCGACGTCCGCATCCTCCGCAAGGCCGCGCGTCCGACCATCGAGGTGTCCGAGTTGAGCACCAAATACCTTCTGTCGCAGAAGCCGCTGCGCAATCTCGAGGTGTACGCGGGTGAACTCTCGCCAGGGTCGAGCGCAGGCGAGGCCTATGTGCACGGGGACGCCCAGGAGATCCTGATCGTCATCGCCGGAACCCCGACGCTGGAACTCGACGGCGAGCGCTACGTGCTCGAAGCGGGAGACAGCGCGGAATACCGCACTTCTATGCCGCACACCGTCCACAACTTGAGTGACGCGCCAGTTGAACTCATCTGGATCGTCAGCCCCCCGACCGACTGGCCGACCTGACGGTCCAAGAGCCGCGAAACCCCTTTTGTCCCAGATCATCCGCTCCAGATCCCAAGGAGAGATCCCCATGAACATGTCACCTGTCGCCCGCAGTGTGCCCGCCTTGATCGCCGCCGGCGTTCTGCTCGCCACGGCATGTACGCCTGCCGGCCCCGGTCAATCGGGCGACGTCGATCTCGGCAGCGGGCCGCCGCAGGCCGGCACGGTCAAGGAGGGGGCGCTCAAGGGCACCACCATGACGTTCGTCTCGTACGGCGGCATCTTCCAGGATGGCCAGGCCAAGGCGGCGATCGAGCCGTTCGCCGCGCAATCCGGGGCAAAGATGTTGCAGGACGGCCCTACTGAGAATTCCAAGATCAAGGCGCAGGTCGACTCCAAGAACGTGACGTGGGACGTCGTCGACAGCACCAACGTGTTCACGGCCAAGAACTGCGGCACGCTCTTCATGCCGCTCGATACCAGCATCGTCGATATCAGCAAGCTACCGGCGGGCACCAAGACCGACGACTGTTCGGTTCCCGCAATGGGTTACGGCCTCATCGTGGTGTACAACACCGAGAAGTACGGGGCGAACCCGCCGAAGACCTGGGCCGATTTCTACGACACGGCGAAGTTCCCCGGCAAGCGGGCCATCGAAGGTGTTCCGGGTGAGCTCGATCCCGGTGTCCCCGAAGGTGCGCTCCTGGCCGACGGTGTCGCGCCCGAGGCGATCTACCCGATCGATCTCGACCGCGCACTCAAGAAGATGGACAGCATCCGCAAGGACACGATCTTCTGGACCACCGGTGCCCAGTCTCAGCAACTCATCGAGTCCGGACAGGTCGACATGGCCCTGGTGTGGAGCGGTCGCGCGTACTCGGCGGTCAAGAACGGCGCGCCGTTCGCTCCGATGTGGAACCAGTGGATGCCGGAAGCCGACACGATCGCCGTGCCCATCGGTGCCAGGAACCCCAAGGCCTCCATGGCATTCATCAACTTCTACCTGGGCGCGGAGCAGCAGGCCAAGCTTGCCGAACTGACGTCGTACAGCCCCATCAACGTCGACGCCAAGCCGCAACTCGATGATCTCGCCGGGTCATACCTGACCACCACGCCGGAGCGGGAAAAGGACAAGTTCCCCCTCGATCTGAAGTACTGGGCCGAACACCAGGAAGAGATCGCTTCCAAGTACACGGCCTGGCTCGCGGGCTAGGAGGTTTCTTCGCATGTCGATGGTCGATGTTCTGGCGGGCGGTGCGCCACCGCAGACGCAGGCAACCCCCGCCACCTCCCGCCGGAGACTGGGCGACATCGGTTTGTTGCTGCCGTCGATCCTGCTCGTGGTCGGCGTCTTCGGACTGCCGCTGGCCATCATGTTGTGGCAGGCGTTCAGCGATCCGGAACTCGGCTTCGGCAATTTCGCCTGGTACCTGGGGGATTCCGTTCAGCGCAGCGTTCTGTTGCGCACGTTCACCACCGGCCTCGAGGTCACCGTCATCTGCCTGGTCCTCGGTTATCCGTACGCCTACGCGATGGTCGCGTTCGGACCGGCGGTGCGGGTCGCGCTGACACTGATCGTTCTGGTTCCGTTCTGGACCAGCCTGATGGTGCGCACGTTCGCGTGGGTGATCCTGCTGGAGGACGGCGGACCGATACAGACCCTACTGTCGTTCGTCGGGTTGGGTGGTGTGCCGTTGCTCCGGACCAACTTGGGCGTGGTCATCGGCATGAGCCAGATCCTTTTGCCGTTCATGGTTTTGCCCCTGTATGCGGTGATGTCGGGTATCGACCGGAGGCTCGTGCTCGCATCGTCGAGTCTCGGTGCGCGGCCGGTCATCTCGTTCGCCAGGATCTGGGTTCCGTTGTCACTGCCAGGCGTGGGTGCCGGTTGCCTGATGGTCTTCATCAGCAGCCTCGGTTTCTACGTCACGCCCGCTCTGCTCGGTGCTCCGGATGACGCACTGATCAGTCAGCAGATCTACGTGCAGGTCACCAGCCTGCTGGCCTGGGGTAAGGGAGGAGCGATGGGCGTGGTCCTGCTGCTCGTCACGTTCTTGGTGCTCGCTGCGCTGTTGTACCTGCTGCGCCGAAACCGGAAGGAGCGCACGGCATGACACGGCACGCAAAGACGTTCTGGACCGTTCTGCTCGGATTGTTCTGCGCCGCGGTCGGATTGTGGCTGGTCGCACCGTCGCTGATCGTGGTGCCGTTGAGCTTCACCGATCGACCGTCGTTCGCGTTCCCGCCGAGCGGATGGTCGACGCGGTGGTACCAAACGTTCTTCGAAGACCCCGCATGGATCTCGGCGCTCAAGGCAAGCCTGGAAGTCGGCATTCTGGTGGCCGTCTTCGCCACCTTGTTCGGCACTGCCGCCGCGGTGGCGCTGAGCCGTACCGGACTGGCCGGGCGGCAGGGGATCCGGGCATTCCTGATGGCTCCCATGGTGGTTCCGGTGATCGTTGTCGCCGTCGGCCTCTATGCGTTGTTTCTGAGGCTGAACCTGCTCGGCACCTTGTTCGGGTTCGTCGTCGCCCACACCATGCTGGCGCTGCCGTTCGTCATCGTGCCCGTGATGGCCAGCCTGCAAGGATTCGACCGGCGCCTGGAGGATGCCGCCGCGATCTGCGGTGCCGGCCGCTGGACCACGTTCCGCACCGTGACACTCCCGTTGGTGGCACCAGGGGTGCTCTCGGGTGCACTCTTCGCATTCGCGACGAGTTTCGACGAGGTCGTCCTGTCGCTGTTCATCCAAAACCCTTATCTGCAGACGCTTCCGGTGAAGATGTACGCCTCGGTCACGCGTGACACCGATCCCACGATCGCTGCGGCCGCCACTCTCATCCTCGCCCTCACGACGCTTTTGACCGTCGTTGCGGGCATCTATTCGCGCAGGAGGAACCGTGTCCACTGACAACACTCCGCACGGTGCGTCGATCACCTTGCGGGGCCTGACCAAGACCTACGGGTCGGAAAAGGCCGTCGACGCCATCGACCTCGATGCGCGGCCGGGTGAGTTCCTCACCCTGCTCGGCCCCAGCGGCTCGGGTAAGACGACGACGCTGAACATGATCGCCGGATTCACCGACGTCACCGAGGGCGAACTACTGATCGACGGCCGGCCGGTTGCCGACCTGCCGCCACACCGCCGCAACATCGGCATGGTGTTCCAGCACTACGCGCTGTTCCCGCACATGACGGTGATCGACAATGTCGAATACCCGCTGCGCCAACGCAAGATGCCCAAGGACCAACGCCGCGAGAAGGTGGCCGCTGCGCTGCGGACGGTCGGTCTCGACGGCTACGGCAAGCGGATGCCCAAGGAACTGTCCGGAGGCCAGCAGCAGCGTGTCGCCTTCGCCAGGGCCATGGTCTACGAACCGCGGGTGCTGCTCATGGACGAGCCGCTCGGCGCGCTGGACAAGAAGCTGCGCGACTCGCTGCAACTTGAGATCAAGCGTATTCACGGCGAACTCGGCACCACGTTCGTCTACGTCACCCACGACCAGGACGAAGCACTGGTGCTGTCGGACCGCATCGCGGTGTTCAACAAGGCACGCATCGAACAGATCGGTTCGCCCACAGATCTTTACGAGCACCCCAAGAGCATCTTCGTGGCGCGGTTCCTCGGCGAGTCGTCGCTGTTCTACGGAAAGCTCGAAGACGGGCGAGCCGTGAACGCCCATGGCCGCCGAATCGTGGCGGGTCGGGGCGAGGCGGCGCGCGGCGACTCGGTAGCCGTCGTCGTGCGGCCGGAACGCCTCCGCATCCTCACCGGTGAGGCCGAGCCCGACGTCGTCAACGCGGTGCCGGGCACCGTGGTTCAGGAGATCTACCTCGGCAACTCGCGCAAGGTCGAGGTCAGCCTTGCCGATGGCACCACCGCGCTGGTCCGCGAAAGCGCGGACAGCATCACGTCGGCCAAAGCGGGGCAGCAGGTTTGGCTGACCTTCGATCCCGATGTCGCCACCATCCTGCCCGCCGACACGTCCAACTGATCATCAGCTACGAGCACAGGAGAACCAAGATGTCCCCCGACGGTCGGACCACCAGCGGTCTCGCCAATGACTTCGTGAACGGCAGCGTGTCGTTCTGGTACCGCCAGGCGGGTTGGCCGGAATCGAGGCCGGCACTGCCGGGTTCCCGCGAAGCCGACGTATGCATCGTCGGCGCGGGCCTGACCGGCTTGTGGGCCGCGTACTACCTCAAGAAGGAACAGCCCGACCTTCGAATCGTCATGTTGGAGAAGGAGTTCGCCGGTTTCGGGGCATCGGGCCGCAACGGTGGGTGGCTGTCGGCCGAACTCGCCGGATCGCGCGACGCCTACGCCTCGACACACGGCCACGACGGCGTCGTCGCTCTCATGCGGGCCATGCGAGGCGCGGTCGACGAGGTCATCGGTGTCGCGAACTCCGAAGGTATCGATGCTGACATCGTCAAGGACGGTGTACTGCATGTGGCACGCAACCAGGCTCAGATGGGCAGGCTCCGCGAATCCCTGGACTACGAGCGGGATTGGGGCGCGACGGACGACGACTTCGTGGTGCTCACCGGAGACGAATCGAATGCCCGCATCCGGGTCGATAACGCCATGGGTGCACTGTTCACTCCACACTGCGCACGGGTGCAGCCGGCCAAGCTGGTCGGTGGTCTGGCCCGTGTGGTGGAGGGCATGGGCGTGGCCATCTATGAACAGACCGAGGTGACCGACATCAAGGCTGGCCGCGCGATCACGGCCCGAGGCGACGTGCGGGCGCCCGTGATCCTGCGATGCCTTGAGGGCTTCACCGCGACCATGCCGGGGCAACGCCGGGCGTGGCTGCCGATGAACTCCTCCATGGTGGTGACCGAACCGCTTCCCGATTCGGTGCTGGAACAGGTCGGTTGGAAGGGCGCCGAACTGCTCGGCGACTATGCGCACGGCTACATGTACGCCCAGCGCACTGCCGACAACCGAATCGCCCTGGGCGGCAGGGGTATTCCGTACCGGTACGGTTCGGCGCTCGATCATCGCGGGGCCACCCAGCAGTGGACCATCGACGCCCTCGGCGCCCTGGTTCGCGACATGTTCCCGGCCACCCGCGATGTGCCGATCGAGCATGCCTGGTGCGGTGTACTCGGGGTTCCGCGCGACTGGACCGCCACCGTCGATTTCGACCGGGCCAGCGGGCTGGGCACGGCGGGCGGTTATGTGGGCAGTGGCTTGACCACCACCAACCTGGCCGGGCACACACTCGCCGATCTCGTGCTGAAGCGTGACACCGCGCTCACCCGATTGCCGTGGGTGGGTCGCCGGGTGCGCAAGTGGGAACCGGAGCCGCTGCGGTGGCTCGGCGTCCAGGCGATGTACGCGCTGTACCGCACCGCTGACCGGCGCGAGTCCACCCGTGGCCTGTCCGGCACGAGTGGACTGGCCCGGCTGGCCAACAAGATCACAGGGCGCTGACGCGATGGAGACAAGTGTGAAGCTACTTCAGATTGACGCCGGCACGGCCGAACTGCCCGAGCCGCAACCGAAACCGACGAGCCTCAGCGGCCAGTTGGAGTCCTCCGTCTCGGTCTGGGCCGATACGGTGACCGACACCGGCGTGTGGGAGTGCGGCCCTGGCGAGTTCACCGCGGACCGATCGGGCGCGACCGAGGTGTGCCACATCATCTCGGGCTCCGGCCGGGTGGTCGGGGAGGACGGAACCGCCGCCGACATCGGGCCCGGCTCTCTACTGGTCCTGCCCCGAGGATGGCGGGGGACCTGGCTGATCAAGGAGACGGTCCGCAAGACTTACGTCATGGTGGGTGCCTGAGGGCGCGCACGGTCGTAGGCCGGTCCGCCCTAAACTGGGGCCATGACCGCGAGCGCTCGGGTCGGCGAGTTCGAGGAGTTGCGGCCGCATCTGCTGGCCGTGGCCTACCGGTTGACGGGGACCTTCGCCGACGCCGAGGACATCGTCCAGGACGCATGGCTGCGGTGGGACGCCAACCGTACGCAGATCGCTGACCTGAGGGCGTGGCTGACCACCGTGGTGAGCAGGTTGGGCCTGGACCGCTTGCGCTCCGCGGCACATCGTCGCGAGTCCTATTACGGGGAATGGCTGCCAGAGCCCGTCGTGACCGGACTCGACGCCAACGACCCGCTCAACGCGGTGGTGGCCGGGGAGGACGCCCGGTTCGCCGCGATGGTGGTGTTGGAGCGGCTCACCCCGGATCAGCGGGTGGCCTTCGTGTTGCACGACGGGTTCGGTGTGCCGTTCACCGAGATCGCCGAGGTACTCGGGGTCAGCGATGCCTCGGCCAGGCAACTGGCGTCGCGGGCCCGCAAGGCCGTTGCGGATACGCCGGCCCCGGCACCCGACGATACGCACAACCAGGTTGCCGGCGAGCTGATGGCCGCCCTGGCCACGGGCGAACTCGACGCGGTCGTTCGGTTGCTGCATCCCGATGTCACGTTCACCGGCGATTCCAACCGCAAAGCGCCCACAGCTGCCCGCGTCATCCATGGTGCGGACAAGGTGGCCCGGTTCATCCTCGGGCTGTCCAAGCGCTACGGACCGAATTGGTTGTCAGGCAGTCAATTTGCGCTCGTCAACGGGCAGTTGGGCGTATACACGACCGGCGCGCCGGCCGGTGACGGCTACCCCGAGATGTCGCCCCGGGTCACGGTCTTCACCGTTCGGGACGGAAAGGTCTGCGCCGTCTGGGACATCGCCAACCCCGACAAGTTCACCGGATCCCCGCTGAGAGGTGTGTCGTGATGCCCAACGAACCCGGAACCCTGGCCCAGACGTTCAGCCGAATGATGTTCCGCGGCATGGACAAGATGCGTCATCGTGACGCCTTCGACATCGGCCCGGCCACCGGATCCAGCTTCGCCGGGTTCGAGAACTACCGCCAGATCGTGTTGGTGACGTTCAAACGTTCGGGTGAGGCGGTCCCCAGCCCGATCAACCACGGAATCGCGGACGGCAAGCTCTACGTGCGCACCGACGCGTCGACCGGAAAGGTCAAACGCCTTCGCAACAATCCACAGGTTCTCGTCGTGGCGAGCAGTCTGCGCGGCAAGCCTCGCGGTCCGGTGGTGGCCGGCGTGGCGCGCATCCTGCCCGAGGCAGAACACGCGCACGCCGACGCGGTCATCGCCGCCAACTGGAGCCCGCCCATGAAGCTGCTGGAGCGCAGCCTCGACGTCAGTAGTCAGACCCTGGGCGTGCCAATGGCTTTCATCGAGATCACGCCTGCTTCGGCGTGACTCGTCGTCACAAGACGTACGGGATCAACGCTTTACGGTCGGTGGGGTACTCGGGAAACTTGTCCTGATACCAGCGGTGAGTGCCCAGCGCCCGGGGGATCAGGTTGCCTGCCGTGATCAGCAGGATGGCGACCCCGGGCAGCGCCCAGGTCAGCAGCGCGAAGCCGGACCAGGCGATGATCTCGCCCAGATAGGCCGGGCTGGTGACGAACCGGAAGCCGCCGCCGAACGGAATCCGGTATTCGGCCCCGCCCGGGCTGCCCTTCTCCCGCAGGTTCCGCACGATGGATTCGGAGTTCACCAGCAGCGCGAATCCGCACAGGTAGATCACCAACCCGACCAGGAATCGCGGGTCGGTCAGCCACTGGGTGGTGTACTGCCCGAAGAAGTCGTGGCTGAACAGGGTTCCGTTCAGGTAGCCGTGCATGGATGTGACGAGCATGCCCATCACGATCACCGAGATGTTGAAGGTGCCGCGCTTGCCGGGGGCCTGGCGGATCGCGAGCGGGAAGAACCAGCCGCGGTTGGCGTAGTGCAGCAGCCAGATCCCAGCGAGCACCAGCGACGTCGGCTCGAATCGGTTGGGCCCGGCCAGGTAGCTGATCAAGAACACCACGGTTGCGGGGATCTCCATCAGCCACCAGCCGAGCTTCGGGTTGAGGTTCAAGCCGAGTTTCGTCGTCGAGAAGCGCCCGTAGGAACTCTGCGCGAAGAACCCGCCGATGATCACGAATGCCGCGAACGCGAAGGCCGCGGTCAGCACCGTGTCATAGAGCGTGTTGCCGGTGTACCAGTGCATGGTTGATCCCTAGGTGAGCGGGTGATTTCTGTAACGTGTTCTACCACCCGGTCCCACCGCGGGATCACTCAGTGTCGGCCCACGGAACCCGGCACGCGTCTCCGGAGTTGAAGCCCTGCTCGGTGATGCCCAGCGCCGAGTACATCCGCGACCGCATGTTCTCCACGCCGATCTGGTAGGTCAGCTCGATCACGCCGTCGTCGCCGAAGCGCCGGCGCAGGTCGTCCACCTGCTCGTCGGTGACGGTGTGCGGGTCTGTGGTCATGGCGTCGGCGTAGGAGATCGCGGCGCGCTCGTCGTCGGTGAACAGCGGCGAGGTGGCGTAGTCGTCGATCGACTTGAGCCGCTCCACGTCGAGGTTCTCCAGCCGCATCAGCATGGAGCCGAAGTCCACGCACCACGAGCAGCCGACGGTGCGGGCGGTCCAGAACACCGCGAGTTCGCGGACCGTCGCGGGCAGCTTCTTGGAGCCGGACTGCAGCAGGCCCTCGTGGACGGCGTTGGCGACCAGCAGGCGCGGGTGGTGGGCGGCCACGGCGAACGGCTCGGGCACCTCACCGAACTCGCGCTTGGCGTACCAGTACATCGCGCGGGTCAGCAGGCCGGCTTGCTTCGGGGTGACAGCGGGGATTCGTGTCTTGGTCTCGGTCATATGGGTTAGACGAGATGGCCCGGCAATGTGTGACAGAGCCTGCAAACGAGTGTTGGCTTGTGTTCGAGAATCACGAAGAATCTCGAACACAAGCCAACACTGGGCAAAGAAACCGGGAAAGACCTAGCGCGCGAACATCAGTGCGCGCTTGACCTCCTGGATCGCCTGGGTCACCTGGATGCCACGCGGGCAGGCCTCGGTGCAGTTGAACGTGGTGCGGCAGCGCCACACGCCGTCGACCTCGTTGAGGATGTCCAACCGCTCGGCGGCCGCCTCATCACGCGAATCGAAGATGAACCGGTGCGCGTTGACGATCGCGGCCGGGCCGAAGTACGACCCCTCACTCCAGTACACCGGGCACGAAGTGGTGCAGCAGGCACACAGGATGCACTTGGTGGTGTCGTCGTAGCGGGCCCGGTCGGTGGCGCTCTGGATGCGCTCCTTGGTGGGCGGGTTGCCACTGGTGATCAGGTACGGCTTCACAGCGCGGTAGGCGTCGAAGAACGGCTCCATGTCCACCACGAGGTCCTTCTCCACGGGCAGGCCGCGGATCGGCTCGATGGTGATGGTGAGCTGCTTGCCCGGCTTCTTCGGCAGCATGTCGCGCATCAGCACCTTGCACGCCAGCCGGTTCACGCCGTTGATGCGCATGGCGTCCGAACCGCACACCCCGTGGGCGCAGGAGCGCCGGAAGGTCAGGGTGCCGTCCAGGTAGCCCTTCACGTACAGCAGCAGGTTGAGCAGCCGGTCGGTGGGCAGGCAGGGAACCCGGAAGCTCTGCCAGCCCGCGGCGTCGGGATCTTCGGGGTTGAACCGGGCGATCTTGAGGGTGACCATCACCGCGCCCTCGGGCACGGGTGGCAGAGGCGGATCGCCGGCTTCGGGCTTGTCTACAACTTCAGCGACAGGTGCCATCGTCAGTACTTCCGCTCCATCGGTTCGTACCGGGTCTGGACGACGGGCTTGTAGTCCAGCCGGATGTCGGAAAGCAGGTCGTCGCCTTCCTTGTACGCCATGGTGTGCCGCAGGTAGTTGGTGTCGTCGCGGTTGGGGTAATCCTCGCGGGCGTGTCCGCCGCGGGATTCCTTGCGATTCAGCGCGCCGACCACGGTCACCTCGGCCAGTTCGAGCAGGAAGCCCAACTCGATGGCTTCCAGCAGGTCGCTGTTGTAGCGCTTGCCCTTGTCGTGCACGGTGATTCGTGCGTAACGCTCCTTGAGGGCGTGGATGTCGGTCAGCGCCTGCTTGAGCGTCTCCTCGGTGCGGAACACCGCGGCGTTGTTGTCCATCGACTGCTGCAGCGCGGTGCGGATGTCGGCGACGCGCTCGTTGCCGTGCTCGGAGAGGATGTCGCCGACCCAGCCGACCACCATCTCGGCCGGGTTCTCCGGCAGGTCGACGTGGTTGTGGTTGGCGGCGTACTCGGCGGCGGCGATGCCGGCGCGACGGCCGAACACGTTGATGTCCAGCAGCGAGTTGGTGCCAAGGCGGTTGGCGCCGTGCACCGACACGCACGCGCACTCACCCGCGGCGTACAGGCCGGGGATGACGTTGGTGTTGTCGCGCAGCACCTGGCCGTGGACCGTGGTCGGGATACCGCCCATGACGTAGTGGCAGGTGGGGTACACCGGCACCAGTTCGGTGACGGGGTCGACGCCCAGGTAGGTGCGGGCGAACTCGGTGATGTCGGGAAGCTTGGCCTCCAGCACATCCGCGCCGAGGTGGCGCACGTCGATGTAGACGTAGTCCTTGTTCGGTCCGGCGCCGCGGCCTTCGAGCACCTCGAGCACCATCGACCGGGCGACGATGTCGCGGGGCGCAAGGTCGACGATCGTCGGCGCATAGCGCTCCATGAACCGCTCGCCCTCGCCGTTGAGCAACCGGCCGCCCTCACCGCGCACGGCTTCGGAGATCAGAATGCCCAGGCCGGCCAGGCCTGTCGGGTGGAACTGGTGGAACTCCATGTCCTCCAAGGGAAGTCCCTTGCGGAAGATGATGCCGAGGCCGTCACCGGTCAAGGTGTGGGCGTTGGAGGTGGTCTTGTACATCCGGCCCGAACCGCCGGTCGCGAAGACGATCGCCTTGGCGTGGAAGATGTGGATGTCGCCGGTCGCCAGCTCATAGGCGATGACGCCGGTGGCCACCGGGCCGGCCGGGGTCTCGGTCAGCGCGATGTCCAGCGCATAGAACTCGTTGAAGAACTCCACGTCGTGCTTGACGCAGTTTTGGTACAGCGTCTGCAGGATCATGTGGCCGGTGCGGTCGGCGGCGTAACAGGCCCGGCGCACCGGGGCCTTGCCGTGATCGCGGGTGTGCCCGCCGAAGCGACGCTGGTCGATGCGGCCCTCGGGCGTCCGGTTGAACGGCATGCCCATCTTCTCGAGGTCGAGCACCGCGTCGATGGCCTCTTTGGCCATGATCTCGACGGCGTCCTGGTCAGCGAGGTAGTCGCCGCCCTTGACTGTGTCGAAGGTGTGCCACTCCCAGTTGTCTTCCTCGACGTTGGCGAGCGCGGCGCACATGCCGCCCTGGGCTGCGCCGGTGTGCGAGCGGGTCGGGTACAGCTTGGTCAGCACGGCGGTGCGTACCCGGGGTCCGGCCTCGACGGCCGCGCGCATGCCGGCGCCACCGGCACCGACGATGACGACGTCGTAGCGATGTTCCTGAATCATCTGTGTCCCCTTTAGGAGATGTTCGCGTCGAAGGTGACGAGCACGTAGCTGCCCAGCACCAACGTGAATCCGGTCGCCAGCAGCAGCACCGCGTTCAGCCAGAACTTGGTGGTGTTCTTACGGGCGTAGTCGCCGATGATCGTGCGCAGGCCGTTGGCGCCGTGGATCATCGCGAGCCACAGCAGGGCCATGTCCCAGATCTGCCAGAACGGGGAGGCCCAGCGCTGCGCGACGTAGTTGAAGTCGATGCGGTACACGCCGTCCTGCCACATCAGCATGATGAACAGGTGGCCGAGCGCGAGAAACACCAGCGCCAGCCCGGAGAACCGCATGAACAACCAGGCGTACTTCTCGAAGTACGGAATGCCGCGGGGACGGCGCGGCGCGCGCGGGTGGTCCAGCGCGGCCGGCCGGTCGTGCTCACGTTCCATCACCGGTGCCGGGCGGCCCAACCGCGACTCGCCCGCTCCTGGCGCGCTCACAGGAACCGCTCCGCCATGTGCATACCGATAACTCCTAGTGATGCGATGAGGACCACGGCAAAGATGCCGATGGCGACCGCGAGCATCTGCCGCTGGTAGCGGGGGCCCTGCTGCCAGAAGTCGATGAGGATGACGCGGATGCCGTTCAGCGCGTGAAACAGCACCGCGGCGACCAACCCCATCTCCATCAGTCCGACGATGGGCGTCTTGTACGTCTCGATGACCTCGTTGTAGGCCTGCGGGCTCACCCGGACCAACGCGGTATCGAGGACGTGTACGAACAGGAAGAAGAAGATCGTGGCACCGGTAATACGGTGCAGCACCCAGGACCACATTCCCGGATCACCGCGATAAAGGGTGCGCCGTCGTGCTTTCCTGGGTTGCGGAGCCGGTACCTCCGTCTGAGTACTCATCGGGCCCTCCAACGCCATCGGTGGGACGTCTGGGACTCGGATTGAATTAGCCCCAAACCTCGGGGCGACTCTAAACCCATTTGCAGTGGCGAACGAACTACGGTTGAACAGTTCGACCCGCTGACGAGGTAAAAGTTAGGCTTACCTATCTTAATGTGCGGGCCGGGAATTGGGGTTTCGGAATGCATTCAGAACCTACGTTCGGGTTTGTCGCATGACGATCGATGTCGACTGGAATATGTTGCGCAACAAGGCAATTGGCGTCTCGTTCCACGCGTACGCGCCTTATTCGGGGTTTTCGGTGGGGGCCGCGGCTCTGGTCGACGACGGCCGCGTCGTGGCCGGATGCAATGTGGAGAATGTCTCATATGGCCTAGGTCTCTGTGCCGAGTGCGCTGTGGCCTGTGCCCTCCATTCGGGAGGCGGCGGAAGGCTTGTCGCACTGTCGTGTGTGGGCCCGGACGGGGGTCTTTTGATGCCCTGTGGGCGCTGTCGTCAGGTCTTGCTGGAGCACGGCGGTCCCGAGCTGCTCATCGACCATCAGGACGGCCCGCGACCGCTACGCGACCTGCTGCCCGATGCCTTCGGGCCCGAGGATCTGCGGCGCGGGTAAGGCCAAGTGGTCCAACAACTCCGGGTTACTGGCGAGTAGGTTTACTGCCATGCCCCATCTCGACGCGCCGACCGTCATCCGGACCAAACGTGACGGCGGAGTGCTGTCCGACGCCGCGATCGACTGGGTGATCGACGGCTACACCCACGGACGCGTGGCCGACGAGCAGATGTCGGCGCTACTGATGGCGATTTTCCTGAACGGGATGACGGTGGCCGAGACCACCCGCTGGACCACCGCGATGGTGGCTTCCGGAGAGCGGTTCGACTTCACCGATCTGCGCCGTGACGGCCGGTCGTTGGCCTTGGTGGACAAGCACTCCACGGGCGGGGTGGGGGACAAGATCACCATTCCGCTGCTGCCGGTCGTGATGGCCTGTGGCGCCGCCGTTCCGCAGGCCTCGGGCCGCGGGCTAGGGCATACCGGCGGCACCCTGGACAAGCTGGAATCGATCCCCGGATTCACCGCGGAATTGTCCAAAGACCGTATCCGCCAGCAACTTTCCGAAGTGGGTGGCGCGATCTTCGCCGCTGGTGAACTTGCTCCCGCCGACCGCAAGATCTACGCCCTGCGAGACATCACGGCCACCGTCGACTCGACGCCGTTGATCGCGAGCTCGGTGATGAGCAAGAAATTGGCGGAAGGTGCACAGTCCTTGGTCTTGGACGTCAAGGTGGGTCGGGGCGCATTCCTCAAGACCGAGGACGACGCACGCGAACTGGCCCGCATCATGGTCGATCTCGGCAATTCCGACGGGGTGCCGACCCGGGCGTTGCTCACCGACATGAACTGCCCGCTGGGCCGGACCGTCGGCAACTCTGTGGAGGTCACCGAATCGCTGGAGGTGCTGGCGGGCGGCGGGCCGTCAGATGTGGTCGCCCTGACGCTGGCGCTGGCCACGGAAATGCTCGACGCGGCCGGCATCGACGGAGCCGACCCGGCCGAGACCCTGCGGGATGGCAGCGCGATGGATTGCTTCCGTGCGCTGGTGGCAGCCCAGGGCGGGGATCTGAGCCGCCCGCTGCCCATCGGGGCCGTCAGCGAGACCGTGACGGCCCCGCACGGCGGCGTCATGGGCGACCTCGACGCCATGGGTGTGGCGCTGGCGGCGTGGCGGTTGGGCGCCGGCCGGGCCCAGCCGGGTGAACCCGTGCAGTTAGGTGCCGGCTTGCGGATCCACCGCAAGCCGGGCGAGCCCGTGGCCGCGGGGGAGGCGCTGTTCACGCTCTACACGGAGACGGCCGAGCGGCTGCCCGGTGCACTGGCCGAACTCGACGGCGCCTGGACTGTCGGTGACACGGAGCCCACGCAGCGGCCGCTGATCATCGACCGGATCGGTTAGCGCCGCCGTGCTCGTGTGAGGGCCGCTTCGGTACCGAGTTCTGCCCGCAGTTCTGGGTCGTCGACGTAGGCCCGCACGTAGTAGTACAGGACGCGGGGATCGACATCGAACAGTCGGTAGTCGAATTCGATCATCGGTACCGGGGGAAGGCGATCGATGCGCCAGAAGCGCGTCGTGTACCGGCGGACCCAATCGGCGTTGGTATACCCGATCACCAGGATTGCCGGATAGCCGTTGGAAGCCGGTGTCACGCCCGCAATGGCCGGCCAGTCCAATCGCGACTCGAAGCTCCGTCCCCGGTGCACGATCCCCTGATGCGACAGTGTGATGCCGCCCCGGCGAACACATCCAACGCCGACGGCGCCCACGAAGGACGCGCACACGACGCCGAGCGCGCCTATGAGCACGGCGCCCCCGGGAAATCCCTCGTCCTGGTGGATGAATATCTCGATGGCGGCCATACCGCAGAAAACTGCGCAGCACACCATCAAGGCGACCAGGATATTGAACGGCCATGCCGAGTAACGAATCTCCGTCCCCGAAATGCCATCCAGCTCGACCGTGCGGACCGCTGCCGAAGGATCGACACGCCGGATTCGAACGACGACGCTGTACGCGATCACGAGGGCGATCACCAAAGCAAAGAGCAGGCAATATCTCAGGGCGACAAAGTTGCCGGCTTGTGCCACAAGCAATCCGAACAGGACTGAGACCACTGCGAATGTGGTCAGTGTCGCGAGCGCGAAGTAGAACCGGACGCCGTCAGAAGGTCTCATCGAGAGCATTCTCTCCTGGCGCCACCGAAAACCCAGCCTGGTCAATCGGGCGCACAGCTGCTAGGCACAGATGGTGCCCGACGACAACCTTGCGGATTTCCAACGATCAGAGTTCACCTACGAGTCCAAGACCCGCACCATATTTCGGCTCGGCGACGGCCCAGCGGTCATCATCATCGCCGAAATGCCCGGCATCACCCCCAGAGTTCTCGACTTTGCCCGTCAGGTCAGCGGGATCGGTTGCACCGCAGTCCTTCCGCACCTCTTCGGAGTCCCGGGCCGCGATCCGAACCCGGATGCACGCGGTCGGGTTGGCTTCGTGGCGAATGCGGTCAGCTCGCTGGTACCGGCCTGCATCAGCCGGGAATTCGTGACGATGGCGACCGGCAAGACCTCTCCGGTCATCGACTGGCTGCGGGCGCTGGCCCGGCACGAACACGAGCGTTGCGGCGGGCCCGGTGTCGGTGCCGTCGGCATGTGTTTCACCGGTGGCTATGCCCTGGCGATGGCCACCGATGATGCGTTGCTCGCCCCGGTCCTGTCGCAACCTTCGATGCCGATAGCGCTGACCGCCGCCCAACGCCGGTCGATCGACATCTCGGAGGAGGATCTGGCCGTCGTCAAGCAACGCTGCGCCCGCGGTCTGACGGTCATGGGTCTGCGATTCACCGGAGATCGACTGGTACCGCGGGAACGCTTCGACTTCTTGAGCGAGCAGCTGGGCGATGCATTCGTCGCGGTCGAACTCGACGATGCCGACGCCAACCCGGCCGCGACGATGGCACCGCACTCGGTGCTCACCGAGCACCTGATCGATGAGCCGGGGCAGCCCACCCGGGCCGCGCTCGATCAGGTGCTGGAGCTGTTTCGTCACCGACTGTTGAGCAGGTCGCAGCCTGAATGAGCGTCGCTGACCGGCCGCTGTCACGCATGATGGGGACATGAGTACGCCGCTGAGTCTGGACAAGATCCAGCACGCTCCCAAGGCCTTGCTGCACGACCACCTGGACGGCGGACTGCGACCGGCCACCGTGCTCGACCTGGCTGGTCAGCTCGGTTATGACGACCTGCCGGCCACCGAGCTCGACGAGCTGGCCACGTTCTTCCGCACGGCCGCGCACAGCGGCTCGTTGGTGCGTTACCTGGAGCCGTTCGCCCATACCGTCGGGGTGATGCAGACGCCCGAGGCGCTGCATCGCGTCGCCTTCGAATGCGTGGAGGACCTGGCTGCGGACAACGTCGTCTACGCGGAAGTCCGGTTCGCGCCGGAGCTGCACATCGACCGTGGTCTGTCCCTCGACGACGTGGTCGACGCCGTGCTGGCCGGCTTCGCCGACGGCGAGAAGGCAACCGCCGCGGAGGGCCGCACCATCACCGTGCGCTGTCTGGTCACCGCCATGCGCCACGCCGCCCGCTCCCGCGAGATCGCCGAGCTGGCAATCCGGTTCCGGGACAAGGGAGTCGTGGGATTCGACATCGCCGGTGCCGAGGCGGGATACCCTCCCACCCGGCACCTCGACGCCTTCGAGTACATGCGAGGCAACAACGCGCGCTTCACCATTCACGCCGGTGAGGCGTTCGGCCTGCCGTCCATCCACGAGGCCATCGCGTTCTGCGGGGCAGACCGGCTGGGCCACGGGGTGCGCATCGTCGACGACATCACCGAGTTCGACGACGGTACGCAGCGGCTGGGCCGGTTGGCATCCATCCTGCGCGACAAGCGCATTCCGCTGGAGATGTGCCCGAGCAGCAATGTGCAGACCGGTGCGGCGCCCAGCATTGCCGAGCATCCGTTCGACCGCCTGGCGCGGCTGCGGTTCCGTGTCACCGTCAACACCGACAACCGGTTGATGAGCGACACCACGATGAGCCAGGAGATGCGGCGGCTGGTCGAGGCTTTCGGCTACGGGTGGAGCGACCTCGAGCGGTTCACCATCAATGCGATGAAGTCGGCGTTCATCCCGTTCGACGAACGACTGGCGCTGATCGACGAGGTGATCAAACCCCGGTATGCGGTTCTGGTCGGCTGAGCACCGCACGTAGCGCATCGGCGAAAACTCCTGGGGCGCCGATGAATCCACCGTGGTCACCGGGGAACATCACCGGTCGTACCCCCAAGCGTTCGGCCAGCGCGGTCGTCGTCCGCTGCGTCAGCAGGTGCCCGGACTCCTCGCCGAGACCCAGCACCACCGCTGCGTTCTTCAGCGCCTGGACGTCGGGCAGGTAGCGGGTGGTGGCCCGCAGTTCATGGGTGAAGAAGTGCGCCGCATCGCGCAGATCCTGATCGCTGAGCGGGGGCATGTCGGGCATCCCCGGTGCGTCGGAGGGTGCGTCGGAGGGCACGTCGAAGCCGGCGTTGGCCATGAACTTGCCCCACGCCGCGAACATCCCGTCCCGGTCGAAGGTGGCGATGATGTCCTCGGTGGCGGCGCGCTGGGCGTCGGCGTCGGGCAGCAACTCGAGTAGGGGAGGCTCGTGTGCGACGACCGTGCGGACCCGGTCGGGGTGCCGGGCCGCCAACGCGAGCGCAGTCACCGCGCCGCCGGAGGAGCCGAACACGTCGGCTGAGGCGGCGCCCAGATCATCGAGGATGGCGACGACGTCATCGGCCCGCAGGTCGGGCGTCGAATCCTGAGCCGGATCATCGACCGAGCTACCCGCGATGCCGCGCGGATCGGCGGTCACCACGGTGTGGTCACCGGCCAACGCGTGTGCCAGTGGCGCGAACTCGGCGGCCGACATCGGGGCGCCGAGGATGATCAGCAGCGGTCCCGTCCCGCGCACCTCATAGTGCAGGCGGGCGCCGGGAACCGTGACGGTATGGGTGGAGAGGCTGCTGGAGGTGGTCATGGGTGTTCTGACCGGATGCGCGGCCAGAACTCATCGCGGCTACTCCGGCCGCAGCCGCGACTCCACGAAACGCTCCAACGCATCCCACTGCTCGACGGCCTGCGCGTACGGAGCCTCGGGCTTGCGGGCGTTCTCGTTGCCCAGGACATAACCGACGAACTTGCCGAGCGCCTTGGTGTCCGCCAGCGTCTCGTCGACGGTCTTGTCCTCGGAATAGTCGCTGACGTCGCGGAGCAACTCGACGGCCAGCTCCAACTGGTCATGGTCGACCGCGTCGGGGCCGTCTGCGATGTCGTCGGAGATGCCGCTGAGGACGTAGACGTTCTCGTCGGCGACCTCGACGCGCAGGGATCCGTCGGTGGCGGCGGTCCTGATGTCGTCGTAGGTGGCCAGGTCCGACAGGTCGTGATCGTGCTCGTCGGCCAGGTAGCGGGCCAGGGCACGTTCGGAGCTGAACACGCTGATGCGGCCGTTCCGTCCCAGGAAGACCGGCTCGTCGTCGAGGTAGCAGCGCAGCGTGTAGACGGTGCCCGAGCCGGTCATGATGCGCACCGGGTCGATACCGACCTTCTGCCAGAAGTCCTCGTCGTCGCCCAGGACGGCCGTGTCGGCGACGCTGCGCGCGGGCGCGCTCTCGTCCTCGGCGTCGTCGTCGCTCTGGTCCTCGTCGTCGGTATCGGCGGTGAGGTCGTCCTCGTCCTCTTCGGGAGCGTCCGCCTCGAGTTCGGCCTCGGCCTTCTTGATCGCGTCGGCGTTGAGGTCCTCGGGGCTCGTGACGATCTCGTCGATGGAGTCGACGACGCCGTCCCAGCCCCGCGCGATCACGGCTTCGATCTCGGCCCAGCGCTTACGTCCGGAGCGGCCGGTGAAGCCCTCCAACCCGCCACCGACCGTGCCCAGCACAGGGTTGCCGTTGAAGAACTTGCTGATGGCCGCCAGTTCGCACACCGAACCGATGGAGGACACCACCACAAGGGTGCGGTGCAGGGCGGCGACGGATTCCTCGGTCGGCTTTTCGGCGACCAGGTCGGGTACCCCGACGATGTCGTACTCGCGGTCCTCCGACGGCTGAAGCTTGTGCGCGTTGGCCGCGGTGAGCTTGTTCCACGCCGGGTGGTCGGCGAGATCGTTGTCGGTGTTGGTGCGCACGAAAGCCACCAGGTCAGCGACCGATTCGAAGGCATACAGGGCATCACCCTCGCCCAGGAACGCCTCCCACTCATCGCCGGCATCCCGCCAACGCGGAGCCCACAGTGTGTAAAGGTCGCCCTTGGTCAGTCCGAGCCGGACCGGCACGATGTCAGCAGCCATGCGGCACAGCCTAATGGGATGGCCTGGACGCCAGTCAGGTTGTCTCCGGTTCGGGCTCTACTGACAACCGCTCACACCGTCGGCCGCCAGAATCCCTGAAAGCCCTGACCGGCATTCGTGGTCCGGATGGGGGACAGTTTCACCGGATCACCGGCCTCGATCATGGTGTTCGCTCCGACGATCATCGCGACGTGCCCGTCCCATACCGCCAGATCACCCGGACGCAACGTTGCCGCCGACACCGCCGTGCCGATGTCCTGCTCCTGGGCGAGCCGCGGAATGTCCAGTCCTGCTTCGCGATAGGCCCACTGGGTCAATCCACTGCAGTCCAACCCGACACCCGGCGTTGTGCCTCCCCACCGGTACGGCACTCCCAGTTGGGTCAGCGCGTGCCGCACCGCGCTGGCTGCCACGCCGTTGGGCGCCACGGCTGTGCTGCCGTCGGGCAACCGCACCGCCACGCCGTCGCCGAACATGCCGGGGTCGCGCAGACCGACGGCGGCTTCGGAACGATCACCGCTCCAACCGCTCGCCGGGGTGGCAGGCAGTGGATTCCCGGAGAACCCCGCAGCGGCCGGTGCGAAACCGCCGGAGCCGGCCGAGTAACCGGAGCCGGCCGGGAAGCCCGCCGAGCCGGCCGTCGGGGTGGCCACTGCCTCGGCCTGCTGGTCCAGTTCGGCGCGTAGTTCGTCGACGACGGCCGATGCCTCGGCGATCGCGCGGCGTGCCTCGGCCTGCAGTTCTTGGGCCACTCCTGGTTCATCGAGGTGGGGAGCCAGCGCTGCGGCGCGTTCCTCGAAGCGGTCGATGATCGCCTGCAGGAGTGACCTGGCCCGGTCCACGGCCGAGTCCGCATCACGGGCCGCCGTGCTCAGGGCCTGTGCCTGCTCGGCCAGCCCCGCGACTTTCGCCGCGGTATCCGCGGCGAACCCCGCCGCCGCCGTCGCCGAGGCTCCCGCCCAACCTTCGGCGGCGCTCTCCCAGGAGCGCCCGAGCGCAGCCGCGATATCCGAGAGGGCGGTGTGCGCCCCATCCAGGGCGGTCACGGCCGGACTGTGCGACGGCCGGCCGGTGCCCAGTAGATCCCGAAGCTCGTACAGCGGCGCGGCCAGCGCGATGGCGGAGGCGGGCACGGCTACACCGGAGGCAGCAGTGCAGCCGCGCGCTGCCCGGCGGCGTCGTAGCCGGCAGCGGAGTTCTCGGCGCTGACGGCACCCCCGCCGGTCCGGGCGCCCAAAGACGCGACCGCGTCGCTGTGGGCGTTGACGGCCTCGGTGAACGCCGTCGCAAACCGTTGGCCGATCGGGCCGAGAGCCGCCGCAGGCGACGGCATGGAGCGAAGGGCGGCGGCCACGGCCCTGAGGTCCGCGGCATGGGCACCGAGGGCGTCGCCGAGGGCGCGGATGGCCGCCATGTCGGCGCGGAGAGTGTCGGCGGGCATGTGGTTAGGACGCCCGCCGACGCCGATCGGTTCCCGTTAAGGTCAGCGCATGGATGTACGCGTCGTCGACCACCCTCTGGCCGCCGCACGGCTGACCACCCTTCGGGATGAGCGGACCGACAACGCTGGCTTCCGTTCGGCGCTGCGCGACCTGACGCTGATGCTGGTGTACGAGGCCACGAGGGATGCGGCATCGGAGCAGATCGCGGTGCGCACCCCGGTGACCGACACCACCGGTTCGCGCTTGGCCAATCCGCCGTTGCTCGTACCCGTGTTGCGGGCCGGTTTGGGGATGGTCGACCAGGCGCATGCCCTGATTCCCGAGGCGCAGGTCGGTTTCGTCGGGATGGCGCGCGACGAGACGACGCACCAGCCGACGCCATACCTGGCGTCGCTGCCCGACGACCTGAGCGCGCGGCCGGTGTTCGTGCTCGACCCGATGCTGGCGACCGGCGGCTCGATGGCTTACACCATCAACCTGCTGAAGGAACGCAATGCCGACGACATCACCGCAGTCTGTGTGGTGTGTGCTCCGCAGGGGATCGCCGCGATCGAGAAGATCGCCCCCGAAATGCGGCTCGTCACCGCGACCATCGACGAGGGGCTCAACGAGATCGCCTACATCGTCCCCGGACTCGGTGACGCCGGGGACCGTCAGTTCGGCCCGCGCTGAGGCGCTCTAGCAGTCAGGTACGGCCGGGACAACACCAGTGCCGCCGCGGTGGCGACCACGAGCACATACACCGGCAACAGGTGGATGAAGGTGGTGTAGCCGATGGCGTAGTGCACGGCCAACGCCGGCAGCGTGCCCGTGACGAACCCGATCAACAACGTCCACCACACCCAGCGCTCGCCGCGACGGAACCCCCACAACGCCGTCAACGCGATCGCCAGCCCCGAACCGATCAGGGCGCCACCGAATCCCGCGCGGTCGTGCGCGATGAAGCTGACCAGTTGGGGATCAGCCGTCCGTAGCGCGGCACCGTGGGTGTGCATGTATCCGAGGTCAGTGGAGACGAATACGTCGGTCAGTCCGACGAACGAGATGGTCGCCCCGGCGGCGGCGAGCCCGGCGCCCAGGCCGATGAACAAGAGCTGGCCCCATAGTGCCCGCCTGCGCAGCGACTCCGGACCGTCTGGCAGCGATCGCCATCGTGGCGGGGCGGGCCTGTTCCACACAGCGGCCAGCAGCATCGGGAACAGAATCACCACCACCAGGGTATGCAGGGGATCGACGAAACCTGTTCCGACGAAATAGAACAGGGTCAGAAACGCGACCAGACCTGAGATCAGCAGGGCGTTGCGGGCCCACACCAGGCCGCGTCTGATCCCGCCCCAGCACAATCCGGCATACAGCACTCCGAGGCCGATCATATTGCCCGCCATGCTGATCCGGTCATGCTGGATGAAATGGACCAGGTTGTCGTTGATCCGGCGGAGATCATCTACTCCCAGGCCGAGATAGGACCGGTCATAGCTCATCAACACCGGCCCCAGCGTGATGGCGCCCGCACCGACACCGGCCACGATCAGGCCGAGCCCGGCGAGCACGCCCCACAACCAGCCCGGCCAACGAAAAGGGTTGGCTCCGGCTTCGGCCAGGCCGGGTGGGCGCGAAGCAGGCCGCGACGCAGCCTCGATCACACGGTTGAACCAGCCCGGCCCGCTCGCCAACAACACGCTGGGCCGGGCCAGCACGACACTCGCCGGATCCTGCAGCACCGCGACGGCGGCATCGACATCAGGGGCGGTCAGGTAGTGAGTATCGCCCGCGGTGCCTGTGACGACCTCGTCGACGGCGTCGGCGAGAAGGTCGGCGACCTCGGCGGAATCCACCCGGGCGACGACGTGGCAGCGCCGACCGGCGGCCGCCCGCCGCACCGTGTCGATGTCGGCCACCGTCACCGGCGTGATCTCGATGATGGTGGCGCCCTGGACCGGCAACACCAGCACGGCGTCTCGGGCCACGGATGGCGGGACGACCGCCCCGAACCGGCCTACCCACTCGGCCGGCACCGGCGGGTGATCGAATACCCGCGGAATCCAGCGGTATCCGCCCGCTTCGACCAGGGTCGCCAGAAACCGCAGCGCCCAGCGTTGGGTACGACGTTCCCCGATGGCCGCGGACGCGATGGGACGAAGCGGTTGATAAGTCCAGTCCGGCATGAAGGTTCGCTGCTACCAGCGCGCCGCGGCGTCGGCCAGGTCTTGGCTCAGTTTTTGCGCGTGCGCCCGCGCGGTGGTCAGGTCGTCGGTCGGTGCGCAGCGGACTTCGGTGTAGGACTTGAGTTTGGGCTCGGTCCCCGACGGGCGCACCACCACCCGGACCGAGGTGTCGGCGTCGCTGCCGGTGAAGATCAGCGCGTCGGTGCGCTGTTGTCCGGCCAGTTCCAGCAGATCCTCGACGGTGACGGCGATGCCGGCCAGTTCGGCCGGCGGGGCCGCGCGCAAGCGGCTCATGGCGGCCGCGCCGTCATCGACGTGGCGGGTGACCGCCCCCGTCACGTGCACGCCGTGCACCTTGGCCAGATCGTCGAGCGCGTCGAGTACGGTGCGTCCCTGTTGGCGTAGCGCGGCCACCAGGTCGGCAGCCAGGATGGCGGCGCTGATCCCGTCCTTGTCGCGCACCGAGGCCGGGTCGACGCAATGCCCGATCGCCTCCTCGTAGGCGTAGACCAACGTGTTACCCGGAGACTGGGCGCGGGCCAACCACTTGAATCCGGTGAGGGTTTCGGCGTGCTGCGCGCCGTGCGCTGCGGCGATGGAGGCGAGCATCCGCGAGGACACCACGGTGCTGGCCACCAGGGCGGCTTCGCTGACCGGGCCCGGTTCGAGTTGGGAGAGAATGTAATCGCCGAGCAGCCAACCGGTTTCGTCGCCGGTGAGCATGCGCCATCCGTCAGGTCCGGGCACCCCTACTGCGCACCGGTCGGCATCGGGGTCCAGTGCGATGGCGATTTCGGCGTCGACGTCGTCGGCCAGTGCCAGGAGCGCGTCGACGGCACCGGGCTCCTCGGGATTGGGGAAGCTGACGGTGGGAAAGTCGGGGTCGGGGTTGAACTGCTCCTCGACCACGTGGACGTCGTCCAACCCGGCCAAGGCCATTGCGTCAAGGGCGTATTCGCCGCCGACACCGTGCAGCGGAGTCAGCGCCACCCGCACCGAACCGGTGCTGCGTCGTACCCGTGCGGCCCGTTCCAGGTAGCCGTAGACCTGCCGGAGCCCTCCGGTTTCGACTGCGGCCCTCGGTATCTCGTCGGCGTGAGGGGCCCGGGCCATCGCGTCCTCGATCTCACGGTCGGCGGGCGAGATGAGCTGCATGCCGCCGTCGAGGAACACCTTGTAGCCGTTGTCCGTGGGCGGATTGTGCGATGCGGTGATCTGGATACCGGCCTCGGCAGGCAGATGCCGGACGGTATAGGCGACCACCGGCGTAGGGACGGAGGCCATCATGAGAAGTACCGGGAAGCCCTGGGCGGCAAGGACTTCAGCGGCAGCCAAGGCGAACTCGTCAGAGCGGTGCCGGGCATCGCGGCCCACCACCACATGGGATCCGCCCAGGCCCCTGTCTTTGAGGACCTGCGCCACCGCCCATGTGGTGCGCAGGACGACGGCCAGATTCATCGCGTCGGGCCCGCCCCGTATCGGCCCCCGTAACCCCGCGGTGCCGAACGTCAGTGGATTGCCGAATCGGCGGTCGAGTTCATCCGGGCTGCAGGTGGACAATTCGGCCGCGGTGTCCGGGTCGGGGTCGTGTGCGATCCATTCGGCGGCGGCGGTCGCGATGGAGGTCATGACCCAAGTGTGCCCGCAGTCGCATCGGAGTAAGCCAGCTTGCGCAGGACCGGTGCCACCAGCATCAGCAGATCGAATTCCAGATCCGTCAGGTTCTCCCGCATGGTGGCGTTGAGCCAGGCGTCGCGCTCGGCACGGTCGGCCTGCAGCAATGCCGTCCCTTCTGCGGTGATCTCGATGAGTTGACGGCGACGGTCGTTGGCATCGGGACGCCGCGCGATCAGGCCGCGGCGGACGAGTTCATTGATGCTGTCTGTCAGCGACTGCGCCCGGACGTGCAGGCGGGCGCCCATCTCCGCCGGGGTGGTGGTTCCGGTACGACTGGCCTCCCCGAGCAGCTCCAGCTGGCTCAAGGTCAGGCCGTGGTCTGGACGGTGCCGCCGCATCTGGCGGGTCACCGCCATCATCGACTCGCGTAGTTCAGTCGCCGATGTAGCTGCCATGAACAAGTTATACCTTGGTATTTGTCCGTTCTGGCGCTTATTGAACTGCACAGGGCGTCAACAGTTTGAAGGGATAACTTACTATTTTGGTGAGGAGGTGCGAGACAGCGATGACGCGGATGCTGCGATGGGCACTGCTCGTCAGCGCAACTGCCGGCGTCACCATCCCGCTCGACCTCGTCGGCGTTCCCTCGGCCGCGCTGTTCGCCGGGCTGGCGGTGGGGATCGCGCTGGCCCTGGCCGCCCTGGCCCCGAAACACATGCCGCGCCCGGCCGGGGTGATCGCCCAGGGTGTGCTCGGCGTCTACATCGGCACGATGGTCCATCACGATGCGGTCGGCGCGATCGGCTCGGACTGGTTGATCGTGCTGGCGATCACGGTGGCCACGTTGCTCCTGAGTGTCGTTGCCGGCGGGCTGCTCGGACTGCACCGCGACGTGAGCCCGCTGACCGGGTCGCTGGCGCTGGTGGCTGGTGGCGCGTCGGGTCTGGTGGCCATCGCCCGTGAGCTCGGCGGCGACGACCGCGTCGTCTCCGTCGTCCAATACCTGCGCGTGGCGCTCGTCACCGCGACCATTCCGCTCGTGGTGACCCTCGTCTTCCACGCCGACAGGCAGGCAGCAGGGCAGGCAGTGAATGCGGGCGAAACGGTCACCGCGCCTTGGTATCTCAGCCTCGCAATGCTGGCCGTCATCGTCGCTGTCGGCGTCGTCGGCGGGCGCTGGGTCAAGCTGCCCGGTGCCGGATTGCTCGGCCCGCTCGCCCTGACGGTGGCACTGCAACTCACGGGCCTGTCCTTCGGATTGGCGGTCCCGGTATTGCTGGTGCAGGCGGCCTACATGGTGATCGGCTGGCAGGCCGGTATCGCCTTCACCCGGGAGTCGCTGCGTGCCATCGGCCGGATCCTTCCACTGGCGCTCGGGCTGATCGTGGTGCTCGGTGTGGCCACCGCGAGTCTCGGCATCGTGCTGGCCGACGTCACCGGGATGACGCAACTCGAGGGCTACCTCGCGACCAGTCCGGGTGGGGTGTACGCCGTGCTGGCCACTGCGGTGGAAACCGGTTCCAACGTCACCTTCATCGTCGCCGCACAGGTTCTACGGGTCCTGCTGATGCTGTTCGTCGCACCACTGATGGCCAGGGCGATGGCGAGGTTGGGCAGGCGGCGGGACCGGCGCCGCGGTGGTGCCGCAGATGTCAGCGTCGATCCAGGCCGGACAGGCGCCACGCCAGCGCCCGGCGCACGGCCGGCACCTTCCCGGCCAGCCGCATGACGCGGTTGCGGATGGGTCGCCGTCGAGACGACGCGGTGGCGAGCTCGGTGAGGCGGCTGGTCATCGCCACGACGCCGCGAGCGGTGTGGTGACGTGCAGCGGCATAGTCGTCGAGCAGCGTCTCGTCGGCACCGGCGTCCAACACCTGCGAGAGGCTCTCGCCGACGATGACGGCGTCCTCGATCCCGAGGTTCATGCCCTGCCCGCCTGCCGGCGAGTGCACGTGTGCGGCGTCGCCCGCGAGCAGGATGCGGTTGTCGCGGAACGCGTCCGCGATGCGGTGATGGACCCGGAACCGGGAACCCCAGACCACTTCGTCGACCACCGCCGGCGTGGCGACCGGGCCGCGTTCGTCGAGCAGTGATTGCACAAAGGCGATGTCGGGGTGCTGCGGAGCTTCGTCCACCGTCGCCACGATGCGGTACATCCCGTCGGGCAGCGGTGCCACCACCACGAGTCCGGCCGGAGAGAAGTAGAGAATCACCTCATCGGCCGGGACGCCGCCGGACAGGCGGACATCGGCCAGCGCGAACGACTTGCCGTCGCGGACGTGAGGAGCAATCCAGCCGGAGCTGCCGCCGCTGAACGCGATCCCGGCGTGTTCGCGAACCGTGCTGTGCATGCCGTCGGCGCCGACCAGGTACCGGGCCCGGATCTGCTGACCGTCGGCCAGGGTGGCGATCGCGTGGTCGACGGTCTGCCGGATCCCGGTCACGTCGGCCGGGCGCAGAACCTTGCCGCCCAGCTGCTCCAGGCGGTTGAGCAGGAACGCCTCGGTGTCGGCCTGCGAGATCATCAGTGTGTAGGGATAGGCGGTGGGCAGCTCGCTGAAGGGCACGGCGATGAGTAGGTTGTCGCGGTCCCGGATGGTGAAGGTCGGGGTGTGTACGCCGCGTGCGACGAGGTCGTCGACGACGTCGTAGGGCTCCAGCAATTCCAGGGTGTGGGGGTGGACGACGGCGGCCCGTGAGGTGTTGGTGCCCTCGGCCTGGCGGTCCACCACGACCACGTCGTGGCCGTGTTGGGTCAACACGATCGCGGCAGTCAGGCCGACGGGCCCGGCGCCGACGATCAGGACGTCGGTGGTGAAGGTCTGCATCTTCGACTCCTTTGTCAACAACTGTTGGTCAACGCTTGTTGGCATCACGGTAGGACGGTTCCCGGCCGAAGTCAACGGTTGTTGGCCTACAATTGTTGGCATGCGACGACCGGCAGCCGAGACCAAGTCCGTCATCCTCGCCGCGGCCCGCGAGCGCTTCGCCGCCGACGGGTACGAGCGGGCCACCATCCGGGCCATCGCGGGCGATGCCGGCATCGACCCGTCGATGGTGATGCGGTACTACGGCAACAAGGAGCGGTTGTTCGCCGCGGCCGCTGAATTCGATTTGGAATTGCCGGATCTCGCCTTGGTGCCGCACGACCAACTGGGCGCCGCGATGGCCGCGCATTTCCTCGAGCGCTGGGAGCGCGACGAAGCACTGCTGATCTTGTTGCGGGCCGGCGTGACCAACGAGGCCGTCGCCGAGCGGATGCGGACGATCTTCGCCGCCCAACTCGCACCGGCGATCGCCAAACTGACCGCGGATGCGCCTGACACCCCGACGCGGGCGAGCCTGGTCGCCTCGCAGGTCCTCGGGATGGCGCTGTGCCGGTACGTGCTCGCCTTCGGGCCGTTGGTGGAAATGGACCGGCAGCAGATCATCGACTGGATCGGCCCCACCCTGCAGCGGTACCTGGTCGGCTAGATCCGCTCGATCACCGAACGCAGCAGTGCACCCATCCGGGTCGCGGACCGGCGTCCGGCCTCGAGCACCTCGGCGTGACTGAGCGGTTCGCCGGTCATACCCGCGGCCAGGTTGGTCACCATCGAGATCGCCAATACCTGCAGGCCCGCGGCCCGGGCAGCGATCGTCTCGTGCACCGTCGACATTCCGACCAGGTCGGCGCCCAGGGTGCGCAGCATCCGGATCTCGGCCGGAGTCTCGTAGTGCGGGCCGGGCAACCCGGCGTACACGCCCTCGGCCAGCGTGGGGTCGATGTCGCGGGCCAGCGCGCGCAGCCGGGGGGAGTAGGCGTCGACCAGATCGACGAACTGCGCGCCGACCAGCGGGGATCTCGCGGTGAGATTGAGGTGGTCGCTGATCAGGACCGGCTGGCCGACCTGATACTCGGCCCGCAGGCCGCCTGCGGCGTTGGTGAGCACCACGGTCGATACGCCCGTGGCCGCCGCCGCCCGCACGGGATGAACCACATGCTGCAGGTCATGGCCCTCGTAGGCATGGATACGCCCGGCCAGGACCAGTACGCGATGGCCACGGATGCGCAGCGAGTGCACCTGGCCACCGTGCCCGGCCGCGCTCGGCGGGGTGAAGCCCGGCAGGTCGGCCATCGGCACCGTGGCCACCGGGTCGCCGAACTCGGCCACCGCGGGCGCCCACCCCGAGCCGAGCACGACCGCGACGTCGTGGCGCTCGACTCCGGTGCGTTCGGCGATTTCGGCGGCAGCCTGGCGATCGGTCACGATAGGCGAGCTTATCCGCCGGAAACTGGCAGTGAGATACTGCGAGGATGCCGTCTGCCACCGCCTCGCTGAGCGTCGAGGACGCCATCAATCGGCGTCGTGGCGACCTCATCGAGCTCTCGCACTCGATACACGCCGAGCCCGAGCTGGCATTCGCCGAGTACCGCAGCTGCGCCAAGACGCAGGAGCTGGTCGCGGAGTACGGATTCGAGATCACCGCCGCCGCCGGCGGGCTGGACACCGCGTTCCGGGCGACGTACGGCAGCGGCCCGCTGGTCATCGGAATCTGCGCCGAGTACGACGCATTGCCCGAAATCGGTCACGCGTGCGGGCACAACATCATCGCGGCCTCCGCCGTCGGCACCGCCCTGGCCTTGGCCGACGTCGCCGACGACTTGGGCCTGACCGTGGTGCTCGTCGGGACCCCGGCCGAGGAGCTCGGCGGTGGAAAAGTGTTGCTGCTCAACGCCGGAGTGTTCGACGACATCGCCGCCACGGTCATGCTGCATCCCGGGCCGGTGGACATCGCCGCGGCGCGCTCGCTGGCGCTGTCGGAGGTGACGGTCGATTACACCGGCCGGGAATCGCATGCGGCGGTGGCCCCCTACCTCGGGGTCAATGCCGGCGACGCGGTCACGGTCGCGCAGGTGGCCATCGGTCTGCTGCGCCAACAGCTCATGCCGGGGCAGATGGTGCACGGCATCGTCACCCACGGAGGGCAGGCCACCAACGTCATCCCTGGCCGGGCCGAGATGCGTTACACCATGCGAGCCACCGACATGCCGGCGCTGCGAGAGCTGGAAGGCCGTATGGGCCAGTGCTTTTCGGCCGGAGCGCTGGCAACCGGCTGTGAGCACCGGGTCACCGAGATCGGCCCTGCCTACGCCGAATTGGTGCCCGACCCATGGCTTTCCGAGACCATTCGCGCCGAGATGCGGCGCCTGGGCCGTAGTCCGTTGCCGGAGAACGTGGAGGCAAGCGTGCCGTTGGGCAGTACCGATATGGGCAACATCAGTCAGGTGATGCCCGGGATCCATCCGGTAATCGGTATCGACTCGGGCGGGGCGGCGATCCACCAGCCGGCTTTCACCGCCGCCGCGGCGGGCCCGAGTGCCGACCAGGCTGTGCTAGAAGGCGCAATCATGTTGGCTCGCAGCGTCGTTCAGCTGGCCGAGACGCCTGCGCAGCGGGACCGGGTCTTGGAGGCGCTGCAGAGGAGGCGGTCGTCATGAGTGTGCTGCAACACGCGGCTGCCCGCTGGTTGTCGGCCAACTACGACGAGATGGTGTCCTGGCGGCGGCATCTGCATGCCCATCCGGAACTGGGTCGCCAAGAGTTCGCCACCACCGAATTCGTGGCGCGCCACCTGGCCGACGCGGGGCTGAACCCCAAGGTATTGCCGGGCGGCACGGGTCTGACCTGCGACTTCGGTCCCGAGGACGGCCCACGGATCGCGCTGCGCGCCGATATGGATGCTCTGCCGATGGCCGACCGCACCGGCGCGTCCTATGCCTCGACGGTCCCCAACGTCGCGCACGCCTGCGGGCACGATGCGCACACCGCGGTGCTGCTCGGCACGGCGATGGCACTGACGTCGGTGCCGGAGTTGCCGGTCGGGGTGCGGCTGGTGTTCCAGGCCGCCGAAGAGCTCATGCCCGGTGGTGCGATCGACGCCATCAACGCGGGTGTGCTGACCGGGGTGAGCCGGATCTTCGCGCTGCACTGCGATCCGCGACTGGCCGTCGGTCGGGTGGCCACCAAGCCCGGTCCCATCACCTCGGCAGCTGATTCCATCGAGATCACCCTGCACTCGCCCGGCGGGCACACCTCCCGGCCGCACCTGACCGGTGACCTGGTCTACGGGTTGGGCACACTGATCACCGGGTTGCCCGGCGTGCTGTCTCGTCGGATCGACCCGCGCCACGACACCGTGATGGTGTGGGGCGCGGTCAATGCCGGCGTGGCCGCCAATGCCATTCCGCAGATCGGAACTCTGGCCGGGACCATCCGCACCGCGAGCCGCGATACCTGGTTGACTCTGGAATCCATTGTGGAAGAGACGGTTACGACGCTGTTGGCCCCGCTGAACATCTCCCACAGCCTCAACTACCGGCGCGGTGTGCCTCCGGTGGTGAACGAAGAGGTGTCCACCCGCATCCTCACCCACGCGATCGAGGCCGTCGGCCCCGACGTGCTCGCCGACACCCATCAGTCGGGCGGCGGCGAGGACTTCTCCTGGTACCTCGAAGACGTGCCCGGTGCCATGGGGCGGCTCGGGGTGTGGAGCGGGCAGGGCCCGCAGCTCGATCTGCATCAGCCCACGTTCGACATCGACGAGCGTGCGCTCGGGGTCGGCGTGCGCACGATGGTCAACATCGTCGCCGCGTCCGCCTAGCTCTTCCGCCCGGCTACGGCCCGATATTGCGGGCGGGACGGGTACGCAGATCGTGCACATACTCCGCCGGTGCACCGGCGATCTCCGCGGCGTCGGCCATCACCCCGAGATAGCGCGCCGAGGGCAGGCCGCCCTCCCAGGCGTCGACCACGTAGAGCCAGGCCAACACCGGGTCGGTGGTGGTGTCCGACGACAGCCGGTGCACCCGGCAGCGGATCTTTTTGTGGAACCCGAGTTCGGATCCCTCCCAGTGGTCGAGGCTCTGCTCGTCGGCCGGCGTCATGTCGTAGAGCACGACGAAAACCTTCGACAGCGGATCCTCGACGACGGTCGCCAGCGCGCCTTCCCAGCCGATGTCCTCACCGCCGAACGTCAGCCGCCAGCCGTGCAGCCACCCGGTACCCGCCATCGGCGAGTGCGGCGCCCGCTCGAGCATTTGCTCCGGGTGCATATTCGATCCATACGCGGCGTACAGCGGCACGGTAAGACAGCTTAATCGGCGAAGTTGGTTAGGTTGGTCCCGTGGCTACCCGCATCGTGATCATCGGCGGCGGACCCGCCGGCTATGAGGCGGCGCTCGTCGCCGCTGCCCGCGGCCCTGAGGTCGCTCACGTCACCATCGTCGACAGCGACGGCATCGGCGGCGCGTGCGTGCTGTGGGATTGCGTGCCGTCCAAGACGTTCATCGCCTCCACGGGTGTGCGCACCGAACTGCGGCGTGCCCCCAACCTGGGATATTCGCTCGATTTCGAGCAGTCCAAGATCTCACTGCCCGAGATCAACGAGCGGGTGAAGACACTGGCCACAGCCCAGTCCGACGACATTGCCGGACGGCTGCGCGGCGACGGCATCGAGTTGATCGCGGGCCGTGGCGAGCTCATCGACGACGTCCCCGGCATGGCCCAGCACCGGGTCAAGGTCACCGGCGCCGACGGTGAGATCAGCCAGCTGACCGCCGATGTGGTGTTGATCGCCACCGGTGCCAGCCCCCGGGTGCTGCCCAACGCCGCGCCCGACGGGGAACGCATCCTCAACTGGCGCCAGCTCTACGACCTCGACGCGCTGCCCGAACATCTCGTGGTGGTGGGGTCGGGCGTGACCGGCGCGGAGTTCGTCAACGCCTACACCGAGCTCGGGGTCACCGTGACGGTGGTGGCCAGCCGCGACCAGATCCTGCCGCACGAGGACTCCGACGCGGCCGCGGTGCTGGAGGAGGTGTTCTCCGAACGCGGCGTCACGCTGATCAAGAACGCCCGGGCGGAGTCGGTCACCCGCACCGACGGCGGCGTGCTCGTCACCATGGCCGACGGTCGCACCGTCGAGGGCAGTCACGCCCTGATGACGGTCGGTTCGGTTCCCAATACAAGTGGTCTCGGCCTTGAGCGTGTCGGCATCGAACTCGGGCCCGGCAACTACCTCAAAGTCGACCGGGTGTCGCGGACCACGGTGCCGGGCATCTACGCGGCGGGGGACTGCACCGGGTTGCTTCCGCTGGCCTCGGTGGCGGCCATGCAGGGACGCATCGCGATGTATCACGCGCTGGGAGAGGCGGTGGCCCCGATCCGGTTGCGGACCGTCGCCGCCGCGGTGTTCACCCGCCCGGAGATCGCCGCCGTCGGCGTGCCGCAGGCCGCGATCGACGACGGGTCGGTGCCGGCCCGCACCCTTACGCTGCCGCTCAACACGAATGCCCGGGCCAAGATGTCGAGCCTGCGCCGCGGCTTCGTCAAGATCTTCTGCCGCCCGGCCACCGGCGTGGTGATCGGCGGTGTGGTGGTGGCACCCATCGCCTCCGAGCTGATCCTGCCCATCGCCCTGGCTGTGCAGAACGGCATCCCCGTCGACGAGCTGGCCCAGACGTTCTCGGTGTACCCGTCGTTGTCCGGCTCGATCACCGAGGCGGCACGCCAATTGATGAAACACGACGACCTGGACTAGAGAATCGGGCGGATCCGACGTCGCCCACGTAGCCTGGGATCGTGACTGACCCGATCTCAGCACCGGGCGACGGGCAAACCTTCCTCGGACCGCAGCAAAGGGCGCAAGCCTGGCAACGACTCGGCAGCGAACAATTCGACGTAGTGGTGATCGGCGGCGGTGTCGTCGGGGCCGGCGCAGCTCTCGATGCGGCGACGCGCGGACTGAAAGTCGCCCTCGTCGAGGCCCGCGACTTCGCGTCGGGCACATCCAGCCGCAGCTCCAAGATGTTCCACGGTGGGCTGCGCTACCTCGAGCAGTTGGAGTTCGGGCTTGTCCGTGAGGCCCTGCACGAACGTGAACTGAGTCTGACCACGCTGGCGCCGCATCTCGTCAAGCCGTTGCCGTTCCTGTTCCCCTTGACCAACCGAGTGTGGGAACGGCCGTATGTGGCGGCCGGGATCTTCCTTTACGACCAGCTTGGCGGAGCGAAATCCGTTCCGGCACAAAAACATTTGACAAAGGCGGGCGCGCTTCGGTTGGCGCCGGGCCTCAAGCGCAGCTCGTTGATCGGCGGGATCCGTTACTACGACACCGTTGTCGACGACGCGCGGCACACCATGACCGTGGCCCGCACCGCCGCCCACTACGGCGCGGTGGTGCGTTCATCGAGCCAGGTGGTGTCGTTGTTGCGCGAGGGCGATCGTGTGGTGGGGGTGACCCTGCGCGATTCCGAAGACGGCGCCACCACTGAGGTACGCGGCCATGTCGTGGTCAACGCCACCGGCGTGTGGACCGACGAGATCCAAGCACTGTCCAAGGAACGTGGCCGGTTCCGGGTGCGCGCCTCCAAGGGCGTGCACATCGTGGTCCCACGGGATCGGATCGTCAGCGAGGTGGCGATCATCCTTCGTACCGAGAAGTCGGTGCTGTTCGTGATCCCCTGGGGCACACACTGGATCATCGGCACCACCGACACGGATTGGAACCTCGACCTCGCGCATCCGGCGGCCACCAAGGCCGACATCGACTACATCCTGGGGCACGTCAACACCGTGCTGGCCACACCGCTGACCCACGACGACATCGACGGCGTCTACGCCGGGCTGCGGCCGCTGCTGGCGGGTGAGAGCGAGGAAACCTCGAAGCTCTCGCGTGAGCACGCCGTCGCGGTGCCTTCACCGGGCCTGGTGGCCATCGCGGGTGGCAAATACACCACCTACCGGGTGATGGCGGCCGACGCGATCGACGCTGCCGCGGAGTTCATTCCGGCCCGGGTGGCCCCGTCGATCACCGAGAAGGTTCCGTTGATGGGGGCCGACGGGTATTTCGCCCTGATCAATCAGACCGAGTTCGTCGGGAAGCATTACGGCCTGCATCCGTACCGGGTGCGGCACTTGCTGGACCGCTATGGCTCGCTGATCGGCGAGGTGCTCAAGATGGCGGAGGGAAACCCGGAACTGTTGGCGCCCATCACCGATGCACCGGTGTACCTCAAGGTCGAGGCCTACTACGCGGCTGCCGCCGAAGGCGCCCTGCATCTCGAGGACATCCTGGCCCGACGGATGCGGATCGCGATCGAATACCCGCACCGTGGGGTGGATTGCGCTCGAGAGGTCGCTGAAGTGGTGGCGCCGGTACTGGGGTGGACCGCCGAGGATGTCGACCGCGAGGTCGCCACCTACATCGCCCGCGTCGAGGCCGAGGTGCTTTCGCAGACCCAGCCCGACGATCAGTCCGCCGACGCGCTGCGGCAGGCCGCGCCGGAGGCACGTGCGGAGATTCTCGAACCCGTTCCGCTCAATTGAGACAGCGCCCACCGTTACCGGTGCGCGACGGCCTCGGGCCCGCGCGGTTGCGGTTGCTGGGCGGCAACGTGCACGACGAGTTGCAGGCCCGATTCGGTATCGGTGCGAAAGTGCTTGCCGGAGAAGTGGTTCTGCCAGACGGTACGGCGGTGGATGCGACGACGACGCTGCCCGCGGGAGCACACGTCTACTTCTACCGTGATCTGGCCGACGAGGTGCCGGTGCCGTTCGACATCCCGGTGCTCCATCGCGACGACGACATCCTCGTCGTCGACAAGCCTCACTTCCTGGCCACCATGCCCCGGGGTGGTCACGTCGCGCAGACCGCGCTCGTGCGGCTCCGTCGTGAACTGGATCTGCCGGAACTGAGCCCGGCCCATCGGCTCGACCGGCTGACCGCCGGTGTGCTGCTGTTCACCGTGCGCCGCGAGGTCCGCGGCCGTTATCAGCGGCTGTTCGCCGAGGGCGGGACGCGCAAGACGTACCTGGCTCGTGCCGAGGGCACGCCCGGCGTGTCGTTGCCCACGACGCTGTGCAGCCGGATCATCAAGCACCGCGGGCAGTTACAGGCGTTCGAGGAGCCTGGAGAACCCAACGCCGAGACCTATGTCGAGGACATGGGGATGGGACTCTACCGATTGTCACCCCGCACCGGGCGGACACATCAACTGCGGGTGCACATGGCCTCGATCGGATTGCCCATCATCGGTGATTCGTTGTACCCCAAGGTGATCGACGTCGCGTCCGACGATTTCGCCGATCCGCTGCAACTGTTGGCCCACCGCCTTGAGTTCACCGACCCGATCACCGGCGAGGCCCGCGAATTCGTCAGTGCCCGGGTATTGGGCTGACTCCGTACATGGCGGGAGTGAGCTGATGGTCTACTGACGGGGTGAACCGTCAGAAATTTGACCATCTGTTCGACATGACCGACCGGACCGTGATCGTCACCGGTGGCACCCGTGGCATCGGATTGGCTCTCGCCGAGGGCTTTACGCTGGCCGGTGCGCGGGTGGTGGTCGCCAGCCGCAAGCCTGAGGCTTGCGAGCGCGCGGCCGAGCACCTGCGTGAGCTCGGGGGACAGGCGATCGGGGTGCCCACGCACAGCGGAAACGTCGACGACCTGGGTGTGCTGGTTGAGCGCACGGTCGCCGAGTTCGGCGGCGTCGATGTGGTGGTCAACAACGCCGCCAACGCGCTGGCGCAGCCGTTGGGGCAGACCACTCCGGAGGCCTGGGCCAAGTCGTACGAGGTGAACCTGCGCGGACCGGTGTTCCTGGTGCAGCATGCGCTGCCGCATCTGAAGGCCAGCCCGAATGCGGCGGTGCTCAACATGGTGTCGGTCGGGGCGTTCATGTTCGCGCCGGCCCTGTCGATCTACGCGTCCGGCAAGGCCGCGCTGATGTCGGTGACCCGGTCGATGGCGGCCGAGTTCGTCTCGTTCGGGATCCGGGTGAACGCACTCGCGCCGGGACCGGTGGACACCGACATGATGCGCGGAAACCCACAGGAGGCAATCGATCACATGGTGGGCGGGACCTTGATGAACCGCCTGGCCAGCCCCGACGAGATGGTCGGTGCGGCCTTGCTGATGTGTTCGGACGCGGGCAGCTACATGACCGGGCAGGTGATCATCGTCGACGGAGGCGGGACGCCGCGATGACTGTTCCGGTGTACGACGACTTCACCGTGCCCGTCGTGCTGCAGGGTGCGGACAGTACCCGCGTGTGGCGTAGTCGGGCACGTCAGACTTTGACGATGTCGCCGGCCGGTATCACGTTCGAACGCCGCGGCAAGACACTGCAGCTCGAGTGGGGCGACATCACCGGGATCGCCATGGTCAATATGAGCGGGTCCTTTCGAGTCGTCTTCAATGCATGGGCCATCTGCGCGCAGGGTGAAGGTGCCATCTACCCGCATGAGTTCGAGAAGGATTGGCCCACCGGGCAGATCGGGCGCTGGCTGGCGCACTATCGGCCCGATCTGGTGCTGCCGGCCGACGGAGCGATGTTGCCGTTCGGCATACCGCGTGAGTACTACCGGTGGGTCATCCCGTTCGCTGTGGTGGCCGGGCTCGTGGGTTCGTTTCTCGCGGCCAAATCTTTGGTGGGTGGACTCGGCATCATGGCGGCCATGGTCTTGATGACGCTGCCGTTCACTTCGCCTCGGCGCTTTCGGATCGCAGGGTACATCTTCGTTGCCGTCATGTTGGCTTGGCTGCTCGGGATCGGGTTCCTGTGGCTCGTGCCGATCGACGGGAAAAAGTTGTGACGCTTACTCACGCTTGATGAACTGAGCCGACCCGCTCAGGCTGCCGGTCCCGACCGACAGGATCTGGCTGCGGTTCTCGACATGCAGAGCCGTCTCCAGGCAGCCTGCGTCGAGGTTGGCCCAGAGCACCTGTTTGGTTGATTCCAGCCCGAACTTCCCGTAGCTGCACAGTGTTTCGGCGATCTCGAGGGCTGCGTCGAGCAAGTTCGCGGTGTCGTCGACGACGCGGGTGACCAGGCCGAGCCGCATCGCCTCGGCGGCGTCGACGGCACGCGCGGTGAGGATCAGGTCGAACGCGGGGCCGGCGCCGATGATCCTGGGCAGCGTGTAGCTGACCCCGATGTCGCAGCCGCCGATGCCCAGCTTGATGAACTGCGTGCAGAATTTCGCCGCCGGGCCGGCGATACGGATGTCGCTGGCTGCGGCCAAGGCGAAGCCGCCGCCGTAGGCCGCGCCGTTGACCGCGGCGATGACGGGTTGACGTAACCGGTGCAGTTTGACCGTCAGGTTCGCGATGCGTTCCTGCCAGCGCATGCCCGAGCGGGGAAACTCGGTGCCGCCCCCGGCCTCGGGCGGGTTGGGATCGCTCAGATCCAGGCCCGAGCAGAAGCCTCTTCCGGCGCCGGTGAGCACCACGACGCGGCATTCGTTGTTCGCCGCGATCGAGTCCAAGGTGTCATGCAGGGCCTCGACCAGTTCGTACGACAACGCATTGAGCTTCTCGGGCCGATTGAGCGTGAGGACGGCGATATCGGGCCGCGGGAAGGCGAGTTCGAGAGGCATGAGCGGACCCTAGCCGCTGCTGTGCCACCCGTTGACGCCAACGGCGATCATGCGTAGTTGTTTGACGGCGGTGCGGTGGATCGCGGCGACTGATTGTGCATCTACAGCGTCCTCTAGGTTCTCCGCGATCGAGATCATCGCGTTGACGAACAGACTGGCCAGGATGTTGAGATCCTCGCTGCTCCAGTCCTTGAGGGCGGGAAAGCGGGCCAGGTCGATCGCGAGTTCGGAGGTGATCAACCTGATCTCGGTGCGAATCGCATAGCGCAACACCGATACCCCGCTGGAGCGCTCACGGGCGATGAACCGCCAGTGCTCGCGCCGGTCGTTGAAACTGCCGATCAGAATCTCGGCTGACGATTCGATGACATGGTGCGGGTCGAGCTTGCCGGCCCGAGCACCGCGGAGCATGTCGCGCAGAGACCGGAAGGACTCATCGATGAGCACCAGGCCCAACGCATCCATCGAGTCGAAGTGCCGGTAGAACGCGGCAGGCACGATGCCGGCCTCTCGGGTGACCTCCCGCAAGGACAGCGCGCTGAAGCTGCGGTCCTCGAGAAGGGTAAGTGCGGCGGCGATGATCGCGCGCCGGGTGGCCTCTTTGCGTTCTTCCCTGGTCAGCGTATCGCGGGAACGCGAACGAGAGCTCGACGTTCGTGAGCTCGATGTTCGTGAAGTGGGCGTACGTTTGTTCACTGGTGTGAACCCTACCACTTGCAGCATTTTTGTCGTTGACAGACCCGTGCGTGCACGCGCACTGTGTACATATGTTCACTCAAACCATGACCCAAGGGGTTGGCCGAAGGCTGTTGGCCGGACCGCGAATGAGTGCGCTCGCGAATTTGTTGACCGGTCCCCACGGCGTTGACCGATATACCGAGCTGGTCGAACCGACCTGGACCCGCGGCGACGCCCGCGCCAAGGTGGTCGCCGTGCGGCGGCAGACGTCGCGCAGCGTCACGCTGACCCTGGAACCCAATACGGCTTTCGCCGGGTTCCGGGCCGGCCAGCACATCAACCTGTCCGTCGAAATCAACGGCCGGCGGCGCACCCGCTGCTATTCGCCGGCCAGCGCCCAAGGCGCCCACCGCCTCGAGTTGACCATCGGCCGCCACGAAGGCGGGCTGGTGTCGAACTACCTGTGTGACCACGCCTATCCGGGCATGGTGCTGGGACTCGACTCGGTCGGCGGAGATTTCCTCCTGCCCGAGACACTGCCTCAGCGCATCCTGTTCGTCTCCGGTGGCAGCGGGATCACCCCGGTGCTGTCCATGTTGCGCACGCTGCGTGCACAGGCGTTCACCGGCGAAATCGCATTCCTGCACTACGCACGTGGCGTCGACGAGGCCTGCTATCGCGCGGAGCTCGCGGACATGGCTTCGGCCGGCGTGCGGGTCCTGCACGGTTACACCCGCGACGGCGCCGAGGGTGACCTCGACGGGCACTTCGGTCCCGCGCACCTGGCCGCTGCCTTCGCCGGCGCCCAGCCGGATGCGGTGTTCGTCTGCGGCCCGCAGGCGTTGGTCGAGGCCGTGCGGGAGGTGCGTCCCGATGCACTTTCGGAGAGCTTCGTCCCACCCGTGTTCGCCATGCCGACGGGATCCACCGGAGGCACCGTCAGGTTCGCCAACAGCAACGTGGAGGTGACCGATGACGGTCAACCACTGCTGGCGCAGGCCGAGGCCGCCGGGCTCACGCCGGAAAGCGGCTGCCGGATGGGCATCTGCCACACCTGCACCCGTTTCAAGACCAGCGGCGCAGTCCGCAACCTGATCACCGGCGCGATCTCCACCGCCGATTGCGAAGACATCGAAATTTGCGTCACCGCACCCGTCGGCGACGTCGTCATCGACCTTTGAGACCTGTAGACCCCTGAAAGGCGCAGACATGACTCACTACACCTTGACCCCCGAGCAGTTCGAAACCTTCGGCGCCGAACTCGACGCCATCCGTGAAAAGGCAGTCGCCGATCTCGGCGAGCGCGACGCCACCTACATCCGCGACATCATCAAGCTCCAGCGCAAGCTCGAGGTCGGTGGCCGGGCCCTACTGTTCCTGCCGCCGGCTTGGCCTGTCGGCACCGTGATGCTCGGCCTGTCGAAGATTCTCGACAACATGGAGATCGGCCACAACGTCATGCATGGCCAATACGACTGGATGGGCGATCCCGCGCTGCGGGGCCAGAACTTCGAATGGGATTCGGCCTGCCCGTCCAACCAGTGGCGGCACTCCCACAACTACATGCACCACACCTACACCAACATCGTCGACATGGACCGCGACATCGGCTACGGCGTCCTGCGGATGAGCGAGGACCAGAAGTGGAGCCCGTACTACCTGGGCAACCCGCTCTACGCATTCCTGTTGATGGTGTTCTTCCAGTACGGCGTGGCTCTGCACGAGCTGGAGACCGAGCGGATCCGCACCGGCGAGATCAAGCTGCGGGACAAGAAGGACATGCTGCGCGAGATGTGGGCCAAGGTCCGCAAGCAGACCGTCAAGGACTATGTGGCCTTCCCGCTGCTGGCGGGCCCGTTCGCGCCATTCGTGTTCGCGGGCAACATGACTGCCAACCTCATGCGCAACGTGTGGTCGTACACGATCATCTTCTGCGGGCACTTCCCGGAGGGCACCCACGAGTTCACCATCGAGGAGACCCAGGACGAGACCCGCGGCCAGTGGTACTTCCGTCAACTGCTGGGTTCGGCAAACCTGTCCGGCGGCAAGTGGTTCCACATCTTCAGCGGCAACCTGTCGTTCCAGATCGAACACCACCTGTTCCCGGATATTCCGGCGCACCGCTACGCCGAGATCTCCGGTGAGGTCAAGGAGATCTGCCAGCGCTACGGCCTGCCCTACAACACCGGCCCGATCCACAAGCAGTTCGCCTCGGTGGTCCGCAAGATCGTGCGCCTGGCATTCCCGTGGGGGAGCACGCCCAAGGATCCCGAGCCGGCCACCAAAAAAACTGCACCGGAACCGGATTCGCAGTCGATCTGCGAGCCGGAACTCGTCAACTGCTGACCGGCAGGCTGCGCTGCAGCAGCACCGTGTCCAGCCACCGCCCGTGCTTGTAGCCCACCGCACGCAGCCGCCCGGCCTCTACGAAGCCGTGCTTGCGGTGCAGGGCAAGCGATGCCGCCGCCTCTTCGGCATCGACCACCACGGCGATGACTTCACGGATGCCCGCCGCAGTGCAGCCGTCGAGCAGTCCCTTCAGTAGCAGAGTCCCGATGCCGCGCCCGGCGCACTGCGGGGCGAGGTAGATCGAGTTCTCCACGGTGTGCCGATAGGCCGGACGTAGTTTCCAAGGTGCGCAGTACGCGTAGCCGACGATCTCGCCATCGAGTGTCGCGGTGAGGAACGGCAATTCACGTTCGCGTGCCGTCGCCAACCGGCGCTCCCACTCGTCGCGATGCGGCGGGATCAGTTCGAACGTGGCCACCCCGGTCTCGACATGGTGGGCGTAGATGGTGCCGATCGCGTCGAGGTCATCCGGTGACGTGGGGCGGACGACGGCGTGGGTCATGTTCTCACCCTAAGTGGCATTGATGTGTTGATCGGCCAGACCGGGGCCGGGGTTTCCGCGGCGACACCACCCATTGGGCATCGAAGGCGCTTTCGAATCCGGCCTCTGGGTGGAGGTCGCCATGGCACTGAACGTGAAAGCGGGCTAGGGGCCTGGTACCCCGTGCCACTCAGAATGGTGGGGGTGGTTCGTAGTGTTCGGCGATCCAGGCTTGGAATTGGCGTTCGTGTTCGAGGTCATTGTTGAGTTCGGCGCGTAGCCAGCGTTCTTCTGAGATGCGGTTTTGACGGTCCTGTTCGCGGGTTTGGCGGCGGGTCGGCATCATCGCGCCGCGGTTGGGGTGGGGCGCGTCGGGTTCGGGCAGGTCCAGGTCCCCAGTCGGGGTGGCTAATGCCGGGAACATGGCGGCGCCGTGGGGTTCGGTGACATAGGTGTGCCCGGTGGGTGCGGTGAATATCACGGTGCCATCGGGCAATTGGCGATCGGTCCAGCCGGTGCTGAAAGTTTTGAGCAGGTGGTGGGCGCGGCAGTAGAGCTTGTTGTTGGACGGGTGGGTGGGCCCGGTCGGGTAGGGCACGGTGTGGTCGATGTCGCAGCGTTGGGCGGGGGCGTCGCAGCCGGGGAACCGGCAGGTCAGATCGCGCCACCGGATGAACTCGGAAAGTGCCGCCGACGGGCGATACCCGGGCTCGCCCGCATCGGCAGGTTGGCTGGGCTCGTCGGCGCCGGTGGTTTCGCTGGGTTCAGTCGATGCTGTCGTCTCGGCTGGCCCGCTCGGCTCAGCGGGCCCGCTCGGCTCGGTGGACCCGGTCGGCTCGGATACGTCGACCGGTTCAGCCGCCTCGGTAGACCCGGTGGGTTCGGTCGGCCCGGCCGGCTCTGAGTTGCCTGTGGACTCGTTGGGTTCGGATGGCTCGGATGCCTCAGACGCATGGCTGGGTTCGGCCGGTTCGGATGCCTCAGACGCATGGCTGGGTTCGGCCGGTTCGGTGGGTTGGGTCCGCTGCGGCGTGTCAGTCCGCGCGGCCGGCACGTGCAGCGGCTTGAGTTTGGCCGAGTCCACCAGGTCGCGCACCCTGTGGGCGGGCAGGATGCCATGACCGGGCAGATAGCCCGGATTGTTGGAGGTGCCCTCCACGGTGGCCTGCTCAGCCAACACATGAACCACCGCCGCATTAGCGGCCGCCCGCTTCTGCACTGCCGGGCACTCCGGTAGCCCGCACAGGCACCGCAACTGGGCCTCCAGCCGAGCCAGCGGCCCGACCGCCGCAGCGCGGCGCTGCGCATGAGTACGCGGATCGTTGTCACACACGGTGTTGGCCAGCGCGTCGAGGCGCTGATCCAGTGCTGCCCCATCCACTGCATCGATGTTGGCCCACAGTGTGGCCCGCCCCGGGCTGCCCGGCTCGATCTGAACGAACGCATCCTCGGTCAGATCGGGTGGGACCCGCACCCCGTTCGGGTCGAGTTTGGCGACCTGCTGATCGACTCGTTCGCGCATTTTGCGTTCAGAAAGCCGCATCCAGGTCCGTGCCCGCGACGCCAACACCTCATCGAGCTGGCCCCACACCGACGCATGCACGGTTTCGGTGCGGGCGATGATGATGCGCACCACCCGATAGTCGATATCGCCTGCGGCGAACCGGGCTGCCACCAGCGGAAGTTTGTCGCGCAAGACTCGGGCGTGGTGGATCTGGGTGCCGGCGCGGCTGCGGCTGATCCGCATCGCCGCCGAGATTTCGGCGGCCACCTCCTCGAACGGATCGGTGGTCCAAAAGATGGTCTCGGCCAACTCGTGTTCCCGCCGGGTATCCAACTCTCCGATGGCGGCCAACCGGGCCGCGATCGCTGCTGACTCGGCCCGCGCCGCGGCAGTGATCGCATCGATCAACGCCGCACCGGCGTCAGCATCAGCATCAGCATCAGCGTCGAACATACGTTCGATTATGCCACCACCCACCGACACGATTGAGCGTTATCCACAGTGCACGATTCATCCACAGATTCTGCCGTGCAAAGCAATTCAGGCTTGACAGGTCGGGCACCAGTAGGCCACCCGCTCACCGGCGTTGTCGGTCTCGATCAGCGTTCCGCAGCGGCGGCATGGCTCGCCGGCGCGGCCGTACACCCACAGCTGGCGTCCGGGTCTGGTATCGCCGGTGGTCGTGCGGTTCCACCGGGACCGGTTGAGCCACAGCATGTCCCGGGCCCGTTGCACGACGCGCAACGGGTCGGTCAGGGAGCTGACGGGCGAGGTCGGTAGCCGGCCGAAGACGAAACAGAGTTCATTGCAGTAAACATTGCCGACACCGGCCATCACCCGCTGATCGAGGAGCGCGGGTGCCAGCGGGCGCGTGGGGTCGGCAGTCAGATTCGCTGCCGCGGTGCGGGGCTCCCAGTCGGGGCCGAGCAGGTCGGGCCCGAGGTGCTCGACGGCAGCCATGTCAGTCTCGCGGTCCAGCACCTCCAACAAGCCCAGGTCGATCCCGGTGGCCCGACTGTCGGCGGTTTCCAACACGATCCGGACACGGTGTGCTGCACCCTTGCTCCATCCGATGCGCCAGCTGCCCTCCATCTTGAGGTGCGAATGAATGCTGGCGGGCCCCACCCGGATGAAGAGGTGCTTGCCGCGGCTGAGCACTTCGTCGACCATCTGCCCGCTGAGATCGACTGTGGCGTAGCGGGGAACCCGAATATCACAGCGGATCAATGCCTTACCCGACAGCGCCGCGCGCAGTGCGGTGGCGGTGTGGAAAACGGTGTCACCTTCGGGCATGGCGGACCAAGCTCATCGCAACCGCAAACCGCGTGGCGTGCGGGAGAATCCGGCTCCGGTCAATGCGTCCTGCACAGCGGCGCGGTCCGCGTCGAACCCGGGATCGAGCACTGCGACCCCGTTGATCCGCTCCACCAGTAGCGACGGCATCCGCCCAGCGGACACCAGGTCGGCCAGGGCGCCGGCGGCTGCTCGCTGCGTGTCCGGATCGGAGGTGAAGCTGAGCAGGGTGCGTCCACCGCGTTCCAGGAACCACACCAGTTGCCCGTCGACCAGTGCCACGAGGGCGCCTGCCTTGCGTCCGGGCCGATGAGAATCCTCGGCCGACGCGGGCCACGCGAGTGCGGCACCGTAAGGGTTGGCCGGATCGGTCGCGGCGAGCATCACGGCGTGGTACTCGGGACGTTGAGGATCGACCCCGTCGAGGTAGGACCGCAACCGGTCGACTGTCGAGGCTGCCGCGAACTGTGCACCGCCCAGCGATTCGACGAAGTAGCCGCGCTGGCACCGGCCCGCATCTTCGAACGCACTCAGCACCTTGTACAAGGTGGCGAAGCCGCCCGGCACCCCTTCGGCCGCCGCGGCCCCTTTGGTGAGCACGCCGTGCCGGTTGAGCAGCAGCTCGGCTTGGAAGTGCGCACGAACGGTCGAATCCGGTTCTACGCCGGGCAATGCCGACCACCGCCCGGACACCATCGGATCAGCCGCTCGGCTGTGGGGGCGTGCCACGCTGTAGCGGCTGAGCCGGGGCGGGCGCTGACGTTGTCGATGCGCCGGGGTACCGGACCGCCGCGGGCCGGACAGCATCGCCCGCACGGGGGCGAATGTGTCCCCGGTGACCCAGCCGGCCCAGATTAGTTCCCACAGAGCGTTTTTCAGCTCGGATTCGCCGGCTTGATCGGTGAGTTGGCGGAAGAAGTATGCCCCACCGTGTCCCAGCGTCTCCATGATCGCCCGGTGGGTGTCGGTGAACTCGATCTCGGCGGGAGCGGGCAGGGTCAGTGGCGCGGTCTCTGCGAGGTGAAATGACACCCAGCCGTCACTGCCGCCGATCTGCCCGGCACCCGACCACATGACCTCGCCGGAGGCCAGCAATTCGTCGAGCATGGCCGGCTGGTAGTCGCGCACCCGCTGGCCGAAGACCAGCGATTCCAGCGCCGAGGCTGGAATGAGGACGCCCGCCAGTTGCTCTATCACCGAGGCCAACCCGTCGGTGCCCGTGCTGTGAGTGGACCCCACGTGGTGCCAGGAAGGCAGGAAGCGACCGTAGGCCGCGGTGCTCACCGGCTCGACCTGGGCACGCAACGCGGCCAGGGAGCGACGGCGCAGGATGCGCAACACCTCGGTGTCGCACCACTGATCGCCGGGCAGATCGTCCACGAACTCACCGCGCACCATTCGGCCGTCAACAGCCATGCGGCCCAGCATATCTGCGGTCACCCGCAATCCCAACCCGAACCGGGAAGCCACTTCCGCGGTGGTGAAGGGCCCGTGAGTGCGGGCGTAGCGGCCGATCAGGTCGCCGAGGGGGTCGTCGACTGATTCGGTGAATGCCGCGGGCACGCCGACGGGCACCGGCGCGCCCACCCCGTCGCGCAGCAGGCCGATGTCTTCGACTGCCGCCCACCAGGTCTGGCCCGCATAGGTCACCGGCAGTGCGCGTTTGGCGGCCTGCAGCCCATCGAGCCAGCCTCCGACGGCATCGGTGGTGGCGCGTGCGGCGATCTCGGGCTCGGTGAGCGGACCGAGCATCCTCAGCAGGTCGGTCACCGCCTCGGCGTCCCGCGCTGCACGCTCCTCGGTCAGGTGTTGTAGCTGTGCCGATGTCGAGGCGATCACCGCCGGGTCCAGCAGCTCGCGCAGCTCGACGCGGCCCAGCAGTTCGGACAGCAGCACGGTGTCCAGCGCGAGCGCCGCGGCGCGCCTCTCGGCCAGCGGACTGTCGCCTTCGTACATGAACGCGCCCACATAGCCGAACAGCAGCGAGGCGGCGAACGGCGACGGGACGGCGGTTTCCACCTCGACCAGCCGCAGCCGGCGCTGTGCGACGCGCCGCATCAGCTCGGTCAGGGCCGGCACGTCGTAGACGTCCTGCAGACATTCCCGGACGGTTTCCAGGACGATCGGGAAGTCCGGATACTTGCGGGCGATGTCGAGCAATTGTGCGGCGCGCTGCCGTTGATGCCACAACGGCGAACGCTTGCCCGGGTGTCGGCGCGGCAGCAGCAGCGCACGTGCGGCGCATTCGCGGAAGCGGGACGCGAACAACGCCGAACCGCCCACTTCCGCGGTGACGATGGGTTCGATCTCGTCGGCGTCGAACACGAACAGATCTGCACCCGGCGGGTTTTCGCCGCTGTCGGGTAGCCGCACGATGATGCCGTCGTCGGAAGCGGTCGGCTTCTCGTCGATGCCGTACCGTTCCCGCAGCCGTCGGCCCACCGCCAGCGCCAAGGGTCCATGGACCCTGAGCCCGTACGGGGAATGCAGGATCACCCGCCAATCTCCGAGCTCGTCGCGGAAGCGTTCCACCACGAACGTGCTGTCGCTGGGAACGACGCCGGTGGCGTCGCGCTGATCATGCAACAGCTGGTGCAGGTTGTCGGTGGCGAAGCCGGCGAAACCCATTGTCTGGCAGCGCTCGTCGAACTCGGCGCGGCCGAGTGCGGCGAGCTCGCCGGTGAACGCCCCGACCGCTGCACCCAGCTCGGCGGGCCGGCCCACGCTGTCGCCGCGCCAGAACGGCAAGCGGGCGGGTTGACCGGGCGCCGGGATGACCAGCACCCGGTCGTGGGTGATCTCGGTGATCCGCCAACTGGTTGCGCCCAATGAAATGACATCACCCGGGCGCGACTCGTACACCATCTCTTCGTCGAGTTCACCCACCCGCGACGGCTTTTCGGAATCGGTGGCCAGATAAACAGTGAACAGCCCGCGGTCGGGGATCGCGCCGCCGGAGGTGACGGCCAGGCGTTGCGCTCCCGGCCGCCCGGTCAGCGTTCCGGTGTCGCGGTCATATACGAGCCGCGGCCGCAGTTCGGCGAACTCGGTGGACGGATACTTCCCGGACAGCAGGTCCAGGGTTGCCTCGAAGGCACTGCGCGGCAACGTGGCGAAGGGTGCGCTGCGCCGCACCGCGTCGAACCAGGCGTCGGCATCGACCGGTTCCAGGGCAGCCGCGGCCACGGTGTGCTGGGCCAGCACGTCGAGCGGATTGGCCGGGACGTGCATGTTCTCGATGTCGCCGGAGCGCATGCGCTGCACCGCGACCGCGCAACCGATCAGGTCGGTGCGGTGCTTGGGGAACAGGACGCCCTGGGAGATCTCCCCGACCTGGTGGCCGGCGCGTCCGATGCGCTGCAGCCCACTGGCCACCGACGGCGGCGATTCCACCTGGATCACGAGATCGACCGCCCCCATGTCGATGCCAAGCTCCAGGCTCGAGGTGGCGACGACGGCGCGTAGGCGGCCGGATTTCAGATCGTCCTCGACCTGGGCCCGCTGCTCCTTGCTGACCGAGCCGTGGTGGGCCCGGGCCAGCAGGGTCGGCGCGCCGTTGGCCTGACCGCTGGCCATGAGCTGGGCCGGGGCCCCACCGCCGACCTGCGGATTGTGGTCGAGCGACAGCTCGAGGCCGACCCGCTCGGCGTGGATCTCGTTGAGCCGCGAGGTCAGCCGCTCGGCCAGCCGGCGGGAGTTGGCGAACACGATCGAGGACTGGTGTGCCTCGATCAGATCCACGATGCGTTCCTCGACATCGGGCCAGATGCTGTTGTTGTCGAGGTTGGCCATGTCCGGCACGGGCACCTGTACCGACAGGTCGAAGGTCTTGCCCGACGGTGGGGCGACAATCGTGGTGGGAGCCTGCCCGGAGAGGAACCGCGCCACTTCCTCGGGCGGGCGCACGGTGGCCGACAGGCCGATCCGCTGGGCCGGCTTGTCGAGGAGCTGGTCGAGCCGTTCGAGTGAAAGTGCCAGGTGTGCGCCACGTTTGGTGGCGGCGACGGCGTGAACCTCGTCGACGATCACGGTCTGTACCGAGGCCAGCGTCTCGCGGGCCGCCGAGGTCAGCATCAGGAACAGCGATTCGGGCGTGGTGATCAGGATGTCGGGCGGCTTGCTCAGCATCGCGCGCCGTTGGCTGGGTGTGGTGTCCCCGGAGCGGACGCCGACGCTGATCGACGGCGCCGGGACGCCGTGGCGCTCGGCGACCCGGGTGATACCGGTCAGCGGGGTGCGAAGGTTGCGCTCGACGTCGACGGCCAGGGCCTTGAGCGGTGACACGTACAGCACCCGGGTGCCTGGACGTGGGGCCGACGGCAGCTGGGCCAGCTCATCGATGGCCCACAGGAACGCGGCGAGCGTCTTGCCCGAGCCGGTCGGCGCGATGACCAGGGTGTTGTCACCCCCGGCGATGGCGGACCAGGCCTGGGCCTGCGCGGCCGTCGGCGCCGGGAAGGCAGCCGTGAACCACTCCCGGGTCAGCGCACTGAACCGGGCCAGCGGATCGGCCGGCGTGGTGGTCATCTAGCCATACTGCCGCGCAGCACCGACAAGTGGGCTTCAGCGGTGTTCGGGAGCTGCCGCGCAGGCCAGCTCGGCAGGCAGCCCCGGCACCCGGCCGACGGCGTCGAGCAGGGCATGCGCACAGCTGTCGGCGACGAAACCGGCATCGATCGAGGGGTCCTTGAGCCGTTGCCGGCACATTTCGAAGGTCAGTGCCAGCCAGCCGTAGACGGTGGCCCGCAGATCGCGTTCGACCTTGGCGTCCAGCGGCTCGGATACGGCCGCGCCGATACGGCTCATGATCCGGTCGGCCTGGCGGTCGTTGTCGATGTCGTCGACGCCGCGCAGCACCGGGTCGGTGCGGCCCAGTCCCATGTAAGCCGCCCACGCACCGTGCGGATGTTCCTCGTCGTAGCGCAGGTAGGCCAGCACACCTGCGCGGAGCTGGCCGAACAGGCTCTGGCCAGGCTCCGCAGGGGTGCTGGTGGCCTCGAACAAGCGCTCGCCCTCGGCCTGCACCACGGCGGCGAAGAACGCGCGCTTGTCGGGGAAGTAGTGATACATCAGGGCCCGTGAGACTCCGGCGCGTTCGGCGATCTCGTCGATACGGACCTCGTCGTACGGTCGTTGGCCGAACACCTCGGCTCCCAGCGCCAGCAGCTCGTTGCGTCTGTCGGCAGGGGAGAGCCGCCGTCTCGATTCGGCACTCACGCCTGCAGCTTAACGTGACCGGCCTTACTTGACACATGTATAACAAGAACGGAATCCTGGTGTCATGACCGTCGCGGGCGCACGGACTTCACACCCCGACAACGCCAAGTATCCAAAACTGCCCCATCCACCGCGGCGGGTGCCGTTGCTCGGCGATGTGTTCGGGCTGAAGCCCGACTCATCGATGCAGAACGCGATGGGGATGGCCGAGCTGGGGCCGATCTGTGAGTTCCGGTTCCTGGGTGCTCGCTACGTGGTGGCCGCCGGCGCCGACGCGGTCAATGATCTCAACGACGAATCCCGGTTCTGCAAGCATGTGGGACCCGATATCGAGGCCCTGCGGATCGTCGCCGGCGACGGGCTGTTCACGGCGTACAACGAGGAGCCGAACTGGCTCACGGCCCATCAGCTGCTGATGCCCGCATTCAGTCAGGCCGCGATGCGTCGCTACCACGCGGTGATGTTCGACGTCGCCGACGAGCTGACCGAGCATTGGGATCAGCGGGCCGCCCGGGACGACACCGTCGATGTCTCGGCCGACACCACCAGGGTCACCCTGGAAATCATCGGCCGGTGCACAGCCGGGTACTCGTTCGGAACCTTCGAGAGAGATTCCGAGCATCCGTTCATCGCACACATGGTGTCCGCGCTGCTCGGCGCCGACCGCCTCGGGGTGTTGCGTGAAACCTTCCTGCCCGGCTTCGTCTACCGACGCTACGAGCGCCGGTTGCACCGCGACGCGGACTACTTGCACGGGCTGGCCGACGACATCGTCGCGAGCCGGCGGGCGCAGCCATCGGGTGGTCATGACGATCTGCTGCAGATCATGCTGGAGTCCGACCTCGACGCCGCCAACATCCGCTATCAGCTGATCAACTTCTTGATCGCCGGACATGAGACCACCTCCGGCGCAATATCGTTCGCGCTGTACTTCCTGTCGCGGCATCCGGAGGTATTCGCCCGGGCCCGCGCCGAGGTCGACGAGGTGTGGGGCGACGAGGCGCGGCCAGATTTCGAGAAGATCGCCAAACTGCGCTATGTGCGGCGGGTTCTCGACGAGTCGCTGCGACTGCAGCCGACGGTGCCGGCCTACTACCGCGCCGCTCGTGAAGACACCGTGCTCGCCGGGATCCACCCGATGCGCAAGGGCGACTGGGCGCTTGCCCTGACGACGACATTGCACCGCGACCCGCGCTGGGGTCCAGACCCGGACGCCTTCGACCCGGAGCGATTCGCCCCGGAAAAGGTGCGAGCCCGTCCCGGCGGTTTGTACAAGCCGTTCGGTACCGGTGAAAGATCATGCATCGGAAGGCAGTTCGCGCTGCACGAGGCGGTGCTGATGTTGGCGGTGCTGATCCGGCGCTACGACCTGACCGCGGACCCGGGCTACACGCTGCAGGTGCAGGAGCGCCTGACCATGATGCCCGCCGGGTTCCGGCTGGGCCTGCACCGCCGGTAGGGCGACGCCGGCCGCCGTACCGGGCATGAAATGCCCCTATCCGGGGTACGGTCTTCGTGGACAGACAGATCCGCAACGTCGGCAGGTCCGCGCATGGAATGGTTCATCGCAGACGAATATTGGCTGGCCCGACAGGTGTTGCAGCGGGGGACCGCCGCGATCTACCTGATCGCGTTCATCGTGGCGGCCCGGCAGTTCCGCGGGCTCCTCGGTGAGCGAGGGCTGCTACCGATACCCCGATTCCTGGCCGCCAGCTCGTTCCGGAACGCCCCGAGCGTGTTCCAACTCCACTACTCGGACCGCTTCTTCGCCGGCGTCTGCATTCTGGGCGCGGTGCTGTCTGCCGGGATGGTGGCCGGCCTCGGAGATCTGGTGCCGTTGTGGGCGGCGATGTTGATCTGGCTGGTGCTGTGGATGCTGTACCTGTCGATCGTCAACGTGGGGCAGACGTGGTACTCGTTCGGATGGGAATCGCTGCTGCTCGAAGCCGGGTTCCTGGTGATGTTCCTCGGTAATGACGAAGTCGGGCCACCACTTCTGGTCCTGCTGCTGGCCCGCTGGCTCGTCTTTCGCGTCGAGTTCGGTGCGGGCCTGATCAAGCTGCGCGGCGACCCGTGCTGGCGCAACCTGACCTGCCTCTACTACCACCACGAGACACAGCCCATGCCGGGCCCGCTGAGCTGGTTCTTCCACCACCTGCCCAAGCCCCTGCACCGAATCGAGGTGGCCGGCAACCACTTCGCGCAACTCGTCGTGCCGTTCGCCTTGTTCGCTCCGCAGCCGGTGGCCAGTGGCGCGGCGCTGGTCGTGATCATCACGCAACTGTGGCTGGTCGTATCGGGCAACTTCGCCTGGCTCAACTGGATCACGATTGTCTTGGCGTTCAGCGCACTCTCGGATTCAACCGCGGGCGTGGTGTTCCCGCTCCCCGAACACCAATTCGGCCAGACCCCAACATGGTTCGCCGTGGTGGTGATCGTGTTCGCCGTGGCGGTCGCGGCGCTGAGCTATTTGCCGGCACGCAACCTCCTCTCCAAACGGCAGCGGATGAATGCCTCCTACAACCGGTATCACCTGGTGAATTCCTACGGTGCCTTCGGCTCGGTCGGCCGCACCCGCGACGAGGTGGTGCTGGAGGGCACCTCGGACCGGGACCTGACCGACGACACGGTGTGGAAGGAGTACGAGTTCAAGGGCAAGCCCGGCGATGTCCATCGGTGGCCGAGGCAGTACGCGCCCTATCATCTGCGGCTCGACTGGCTGATGTGGTTCGCCGCCATCTCCCCGGCGTATGCCCACGGCTGGTTGCGTACGCTGCTGACCCGGCTTCTGGAGAATGACCGAACCACGCTGAAATTGCTGCGCAGCAACCCGTTTCCCGATGAGCCACCGCGGTACGTGCGGGCCCGGCTGTACCGCTACGAGTTCAGCACCTGGAGCGAGCTACGTCGCGAACACGTCTGGTGGCATCGCATCCCACTGGGCCTCTACGTCCCGCCCCAGAGGTTGCCCTCCGGACGGTCATCCGCCGGTGCGCAGTGACCGCTGGTAGCGCCGCATCCCGGCGATCCAGCGGTCGTAATCGGAGCCCTTGTGGCGGTACATGTCCAGCACCTGGGGGTGGGGAAGCACGAGGAACCGGTCCGACCGCACGGCTGCCACGGTGGCCGTCGCGACATCCTCGGCGCTGATCACGTCGCCCGACTGCACGATCGACGCCGCACCGGCCGCGGAATCCGGATCCGCTGAAGCACGTACCGCGTCGAGCAGCGGGGTGGCCACGCCCAACGGGCACACGCAGCTGACCCCGATGCCGTCGTCTCCGTAGGTGATCGCCAGCCATTCTGCGAACCCGACAGCCGCGTGCTTGGTGACGGCATAACCGGCCGCCCCGATCTGGGACAGCAGACCGGCCGCCGAGGCGACCGACACGAAGTATCCGCCGCCGCGCGACAACCACTGCGGGACAAGCACTTGTGCCGCGCGCACGTGGGAGCGCAGATTGACGTCCAGGATGGCATCCCAGTCCTCGTCGGTGCCCAGCCCGGGGGCACCGATGATTCCGGCGTTGGCCACATAGATGTCGACCGGGCCGAACTCGGTGGCAGTCAGCTCCTCGATGTTGGCTGTGACACCGGCGTCGGCCCGTACTCCCAGCGCCTGCCCGCCACCGGAGCGGATCTGCGCGGCGGTCTGTTCGGCCGACTCCTGGTCGAGATCGGCGGCCACCACCCGGGCACCCTCCGCGGCCAACGCTTCGGCCAGTGCCCGGCCGATGCCTGATCCGGCGCCGGTGATGACCGCGACCGAGTTCTCAATGTCCATTCGCACTGCCTACCCGAAATGGACCCCCTGGGCCAGCGGCAGCTCTGAGGAGTAGTTGATGGTGTTGGTGGCCCGGCGCATGTACGCCTTCCACGCATCCGACCCGGACTCGCGGCCGCCGCCGGTGTGCTTCTCACCGCCGAACGCGCCGCCGATCTCGGCTCCCGAGGTCCCGATGTTGACGTTGGCGATGCCGCAGTCGGATCCGTCGGCTGCCATGAACCGCTCTGCCTCGCGCACGTCGGTGGTGAAGATTGCCGACGAAAGCCCTTGTGGTACCGCATTGTTCAGGGCGATCGCGTCGTCGATGTCGTCGTAGGTCATCACGTAGAGAATCGGGGCGAAGGTCTCGGTGTGCACGACGTCGGTCTGCGCCGGCATCCGAACCACCGCAGGCGCGACGTAGAACGCCCCCTCATCACCGACGTCGTGGCGCTCACCGCCGAACACCTCGCCGCCATCGGCGCGGGCCTGTTCCAGCGCACCGACCATGTCCCGGTAGGCCCGGGTGTGGATCAGCGGCCCGATCAGGGTGCCGTCCAGGCTCGGATCGCCGATCGGGAGGCTCCGATAGGCCGAGGCGATCCGCGACACCAGATCGTCGGCCACCGACGAGTGCACGATCAGCCGGCGCAGCGTCGTGCACCGTTGGCCCGCGGTGCCTGCCGCGGAGAACACGATCGCGCGCACCGCCAGGTCGAGATCGGCCGAGGGCGTGACGATCGCCGCGTTGTTGCCGCCCAGTTCCAGAAGCGCCTTGCCGAACCGGGCTGCGACCCGCGGGCCCACCTCCTGGCCCATCTGCACCGACCCGGTGGCGCTGAGCAGCGCCACCCGTGGGTCGTCGACCAGCCGCTCACCCAGCTCGCGTCCACCCAGGACGAGCCGGCTCACCGCGGCGGGCGCCCCGACTTCTGATGCGGCGCGTTCGATCAGTGCCTGACAGGCGATCGCGGTGAGCGGCGTCAGCTCCGACGGCTTCCACACCACGGTGTCGCCACAGACCAGCGCCACCGCGGTGTTCCATGCCCACACCGCGACCGGGAAGTTGAACGCGGTGATCACGCCGACGACGCCCAGCGGATGCCAGGTCTCCATCAGGCGGTGTCCGGGGCGCTCGGAGGCGATGGTGCGGCCGTACAACTGGCGCGACAGCCCGACGGCGAACTGGCAGATGTCGATCATCTCCTGCACCTCGCCCAGTGCCTCTGAGGTGATCTTGCCCGCCTCCACGGTCACCAGGGCCGCCAGATCGGCTTTGTGCTCGACGAGTAACTCGCCGAGGCGGGCCACCAGGGCTCCGCGGACGGGCGCCGGAGTGGTACGCCAGGTCGAGAAGGCTTGTGCGGCAGCTGCGATGGCGGCATCCACCTGCTCGAGGCTGTCTTCGGGGAGGCTGAACAGCATGTCGCCGCTGATCGGGGTGCTGGCGTGCAGGCCCTTGTCCTGGGCGGCCGGCTCGCCGAGTTCCGGTGCGGCGCCGACAGCTTCAAGCGACTGCCGTACGCGCCGGCGCAGCTCCTCGGCCGTGGGGAGATCGGTCCGTTCGGTGGTGGTCATCATGTGCCTTTCTGGGGTCGCCGAGGAGTTACAGTGCGGGCCATGGGTGAAGCCGACGAACATGTGCTGGACGACACCGACCGGATTCTGGTGCGGGAGCTCGTCGCCGATGGCAGGGCCACGCTGGCGCAGCTGGCGGCGGCGGCCGGTTTGTCGGTGTCGGCGGTGCAGGCTCGGGTGCGCCGGTTGGAGTCGCGGGGTGTGGTGACGGGATACTCCGCGCGGCTCAATCCCGAGGCGCTGGGCAACATGCTCTCGGCGTTCGTCGCCATCACTCCTCTCGATCCGTCTCAACCCGATGATGCACCCGCGCGGTTGCAGCACATCCCCGAAATCGAATCGTGCCACTCCGTCGCGGGTGAGGAGAGCTACGTCCTGCTGGTCCGGGTCTCCTCGGCCCGGGCTTTGGAGGATCTGCTCCAGCGCATCAGGACCGCCGCCAATGTCCGGACGCGCAGCACCATCATCTTGCAGACATTTTACAGTGGACGAGACTACGTTCCGTAACGGTTCCGGTTTCGATGGGCGGCAGCCGTAAAGATTCCGTTAGTATGGCGCCATGACCGCAGTGTTGACGACCACGTCGCAGGTAACGCCTGACCGGGTGCGAGCGGTCCTGGCCCGCAGCGTCCTGACCGACGGCTTCGACTTCGTCCTCGACCTGGACCGCTCTCAAGGTTCCTATTTGGTGGACGCGCGCACGGGCGAACGCTTCCTGGACATGTTCACGTTCTTCGCCTCGTCGGCACTCGGCATGAACCACCCGGCGCTGGCCGGCGACCTGCCCGGCGCTGAAGACTTCCGCGCTGAGCTGGCCCGGGTCGCGGTCAACAAGCCGAGCAATTCCGACATCTACAGCGTGCCGATGGCCCGGTTCGTCGATACCTTCCGGCGCGTCCTCGGCGACCCCGACCTGCCGCACCTGTTCTTCGTCGACGGCGGTGCGCTGGCGGTCGAGAACGCGCTCAAAGTGGCCTTCGACTGGAAGAGCCGGCACAACGAGGCGCACGGGCGGGATCCGGCACTGGGCGCCAAGGTGCTGCATCTGCGCGGTGCGTTCCACGGCCGCAGCGGATACACCATGTCACTGACCAACACGGACCCGATCAAGGTGGCCCGATTCCCGAAGTTCGATTGGCCCCGCATCGACGCGCCCTATCTGCGACCCGGCGCGGATATCGGTGCACTCGAAGCTGATTCGCTGCGTGCGGCCAGGGCCGCGTTCGAGGCGAACCCCCACGACATCGCCTGCTTCATCGCCGAGCCGATCCAGGGTGAGGGGGGTGACCGGCACATGCGGCCCCAGTTCTTCGCCGCCATGCGGGAGCTGTGCGACGAGTTCGATGCCCTGCTGATCTTCGACGAGGTGCAGACGGGTTGTGGGATCACCGGAACAGCCTGGGCATACCAGCAATTGGGCGTCACCCCGGATGTGGTGGCCTTCGGCAAGAAGACCCAGGTGTGTGGGGTGATGGCGGGCCGCAAGGTGGACGACATTGCCGACAACGTCTTCACGGTGAGCTCGCGAATCAACTCCACCTGGGGCGGCAACCTGGTGGACATGGTGCGCTCCCGGCGCATCCTCGAGGTCATCGAGTCCGAGGACATGTTCGGCAATGCAGCGCTGACGGGGGACTACCTGCTCGGTCAGTTATGCGCGCTCGCAGCGGATTTCCCTGACATCGTGCTCGATCCGCGGGGCCGCGGCCTGATGTGTGCGTTCAGTCTGCCGACAGCCACCGCGCGCGACGAGCTGGTGCGGCGGTTGTGGGACCGCCACGTCATCATGCTGCCGAGTGGGCCCGACTCGGTGCGGTTCCGGCCGGCGCTGAGCGTGACCCGCAGGGAGATCGATCAATGCCTCGACGCGGTGCGGGATGCGTTGAGGTCAGGAGTCGGGGGCGGGCTCTGACGACGCGGCGCGGCGCAGGATGGACTTGAGCCTGGGCAGGTCGGTTCCGCTCACCAGCTCGCAGCCGTGGAGTTCGGCGAGTTTACGTGCGGCCGGGGTGAATTGGTTGTTGGTGACCACCATGGTCCTGGTGCAATCCTGCATCGGCGCGCCTGCGACGACCTCCTGGACGGCGCCGGCGCCTACCGGCCGTGACAGGCGTTTGCATTGCACGGCAATCCGGTTGGGCCGGTGTCCGACGATCAGGTCCACCCCCCAGTCCCCGCTGAGGGGAGTCATGATCACCGGCAGTCCACACTTGCGGGCCGCACGGGCCACATGGTCTTCGAATTCCAGCCCGGTCATCTCGGGGGCCGCCTGCTCACGCGCGGTGGGGGTGCCGGCCCCACGTAGGGCACCCAGCAGGAACGTCGGAGTGGCCGCCAGCAACAGCAGCACCACGACACCGATCGCCACGCTGCGAGTTGCGTCGGCTCCGGCCAGGTGACTCGCCAACGCCGCCGCCGCACCGGCCGCGACGAGAATCTTGATCCGGGCCCGTCTCACGGTGCCGAATGTAGATGCTGCCGGTGACAAGTTTTGTGCCGAATCGGCCGAGCCACCACCGGTCCGCCGGGCTAGGCTCAATGCGTGACAAGTGACTCGGACGCGGGGAACACCGAGTCGCCGATCGAACACGCGCTTGCCGGCGGTCAGCCGCAGCGAGTCGGTTGGTTCCGGTTCTACTTCGCCGACGAGCGCTGGGAATGGTCGCCGCAGGTGGAGCGGATGCACGGGTACGACCCGGGTACCGCGAACCCGACCACCGAGCTGGTGCTCGCCCACAAGCACCCCGAGGACTACGGGCAGGTGGCCGCGACGCTGCTCGAGATCCGGCGAACTTCCGGTGCGTTCAGCACCCGGCACCGCATCATCGACACAGCCGGCGACGTCCACCACGTGGTGGTGGTCGGGGATCAGCTCTTCGACGACGACGGTGCGGTCATCGGGACACACGGCTTCTACGTCGACGTCTCACCCTCGATCGCGCATGCACAGGCGGAGGCTGTCACCGAGGCCGTGGCCGGGATCGCCGAGGCTCGAGCTGCCATCGAGCAGGCCAAGGGCATGTTGATGTTGATCTACCGGATCAACGGGGATGCGGCATTCGACCTGCTCAAGTGGCGGTCGCAGGAAACCAACACCAAGTTGCGGGCGCTGGCCGAGCAGCTGGCCCGAGATTTCCTGGACCTCGACTACTCCGAGACCCTTCCCAGCCGCGCCATCTTGGACCGGTTGCTGCTCACCGCCCACCTGCGAGTCGGCCCCGAGGTTTAGCCCGGGCCCGTCGAGGGAAGTAGTGACTCATGACGGCCCCGACTCTGACCGCTTTGGCCCTGGTCTGCAGTCTCAAGCGCCGCCCGGCTGAGTCCAGCAGCGAGCTCATCGCCGATCAGGTCCGGGAGGATCTCGGTGTGCTCGGAGTCGGCTCGGAGTCGTTGCGCTGCGCCGACTTCGTCATCGAGCCCGGGGTAGAGGCGGATATGGGCGGCGACGATCAGTGGCCGGAGATTCGCCGCAAGATTCTCGACGCCGACATCCTGCTGCTGTCGACGCCGGTGTGGCTGGGTCATCCATCGAGCATCGCGCAACGCGTTCTGGAGCGGCTGGACGCCGAACTGTCCAACACCGACGACGAGGGGCGTCCGGTGCTGGCGGGCAAGGTGGCGCTGGTGTCGGTCGTCGGCAACGAGGACGGCGCCCACAAGACGGTCGCCGATCTTTTCCAGGCGCTCAACGACATCGGCTACACCATCCCGGCTCAGGGCTGTACGTACTGGAACGGCGAGGCCATGCACGGCACCGATTACCAGGATCTCGACGAGGTGCCCGGTCCCGTCGCCGATGCCACCGCCGCTGCGGCGCGGAATGCGGCGCATCTGGCCGGACTGCTCAAGGTGGGGCAATACCCACGCTACGAGTAAGAGGGAGAAATGATGAAAGGTCCCGACGATCCTGTTGACCACACCAGGACGACCCGGCCGCATGCCGGCGAGGCGATGAAGGACAACCGCAACATGCCGGCGCTGGTTTTGGTCGGGTTGGGTGTGGTGATGTTCGTCGCCTGTCTGTTCGGCTTCGCGACCGGCAACACCGGGGTGGGTGTGGTGCTCGCCGTGCTGGCGGCCATCGGCCTGCTGGCCGGCGGGCTGTGGCTCGCGGTCGCGCACCTGCGCGTGCGGCGTATCGAAGAACGTTGGTACGCAGAGCATCCCGATGTGACCAGGCAGGCGCCCAACAGTTGACCCGAGATGACGAGATGGCCCAGCCGCCTTTGGCTGGGCCATCTCTTTCATTCAGGTCGGGCTAGGGCCGCTGGCTCGCCTGCTCGCGTTTTTCGGCAGCCTTGGCACCCGCCCGGGCCGACTCGGCCTCGGCTTCCTTCTTGGCCGCGTCCTGCTGGGCATCGGCCTTGTCCTGCTGGGCCTTACCCTCCCGGACCAGGTCCTCGCGCCCGGTTACCGTACCGACGGCTTCCTTCGCCTTACCCTTGACGTCCTCGACGACGCCCTTGATGCCTTCTTCGGGTCCTGAGTTCTTCTCGGTCATGCTTTACCTTTCCGCTACTGGAGTGGATTGGTTCGTTCCACGCGGCTTCTCCACGCACCCCTGGGGATTCCCGGATGCGACGGAGCTAAACGTGTCGTGGCACATCGGGATCACCGGATCCGAAGTTTGCGGATGGCCCGGTTGGGTACCGAATAGTCGTGCTTTCAGGAATGAGCGAAATGGCCGGAGACATGACCGGCGAAATGGCCACAGAGACCATTGCCGTTGGCGCCGAGAGCGTTTACCGGCCGCAGCACGACTCGCGGCTGCTGATCGACGTACTCGTGCGCGACGACGTCGTGGCGGGCCGCCGGGTGGTCGACCTGTGTGCGGGTAGCGGAGCCATCGCCATCGCCGCGGCCGAGCTGGGTGCAGGCGAAGTCACCGCGCTGGATATTTCGCCCAGCGCGGTGCGCTGTACCCAGGTCAACGCGCTGGCCGCGCAGGTCGATGTCGATGCCAGGCTCGGCTCGTGGACCCAGGCGCTGGAACACGAACCGTTCGACGTCGTGGTCTGCAATCCGCCCTATGTTCCGGTGGCGCCGGAAACCTCCGCGGATGTGGTCGTGTCGACGGGGCCGATGGTCTCGTGGAATGGCGGTCCGGACGGCAGGCTGGTGCTCGATCCGCTGTGCCGCTCGGCCGCGGCGCTTCTGGCCGAAGGCGGGTCGCTGTTCCTGGTCCAGTCGGAGTTCGCCGATGTCGAGCGGTCGGTGAAGCTGTTGCGTGCCGGCGGCCTCGATGCGGACGTCTATGCGACCCAGCGGATTCCGTTCGGGCCGGTGCTGCACCTGCAGGCGGGTTGGCTGCGGGACACCGGGCGTTTGACGGACGCCAGGACAGAAGAGGAATTGGTCGTGATCCGGGCGGACAAGCCATGACCGAGCGTCGGGCGGTGCGGGTGGTCCAGGGCGGGCCGATCCTGGTCGAGGGGCCGGTACGGATCGAACTGCCCGACGGGAGCATCGTGGAATCGGATCGGTTCATGGTGGCGCTGTGCACGTGCCGCCGCTCCAAGACCTATCCGTTGTGCGATACCAGCCACCGCAGGGTCGAGCGGAGCAGCCAAAAGTCAGGCAAGCGGCCGGCATAGCGAACTACGTTCGGCCACCCAGCATTTCATCAGGTGGTCGGCCAACCTGTCCTCCATCGCGGCGAAGGCGCGGATGCCGAACACGACGTCGGTGTCGAGGTCAGGCTCACGCAGCACCAGGTCACCCACCACATCGTGGCGGACTACCTGTTCGTGGACGGCGTCGGCCTCGACGTGCTCACGGTAGAACCGAATACACGCCTCGGGCGCATTCAGGCGTTCCAAGGCGGCCTGCATGCGCTGCGACCCCGGTGAGGACGTGATCTCGGTGGCCGCGAAGTGGCCCGCGGCGGCGCCACGCAGTCGTCGGTGCAAGCCGAACATGGACATGAGGTTGACCAACGCGAGGCTTTCGGCCGGTACCGCGTCCAGATAGCCCAGGTAGCGGTCGTCCAGTTCGGCCTCGCGCATGAGGTCGGCGAACAGGTTCTGGTGCAGGCGGTCGGCCGAGCCTGCCCCGTACTCGTCGTATTCGACGGCGACGAAGGCGGCTTTCGCCTGGCCGCTCAGGCGCGGGATCAGCCAGGCGTGCGGGTCGCCCTCTTTGAGGTGGTACAGCGACCGGTGCACGAAATACTCGCGCATCTGATCCCACGTGCCCTCGTCGCGAAGGTGAAACGACGGGCCCGTCCCGTCGACGCGCTCCACCGACAGACCCGCCATCTCGCGCTCTGCGGTGTCGTCAGGATCGATTGGGCCGACCTCGCGCCGGACCGCCGCGAGAAACATTCGCTCGAACTGCGAACGCAAATGCAACAGCCCGGCGTTCCATTCCCAGTCCAGATCGACGCCGGCAAAGCCGCGATAGTGCAGCTCGTAGCAGATGTAGAGCGCCAGTTGCACATCCAGGCCGAGTGGATCGGCATCGCGCAGCGGGATCCAGACGGGCTCGAGGTGGTTGTGCGGTGCCCGATCGCCGAGCCGCTCGATCAGCGCACCGGAGATGGGCCCCTTCGCGGGAGGAAGCCCTGGCTGCGTGAGGGTTGAAGGCGTCGTCATGGCGGTTGAGGTATGCCCGTCGGCGGCAGGCGGTAAACCCGTCTGTCGCAGCGTGTTTACCGTTACCGCGGGTCACTCGATGGTTCCGGGCGCGCCCGTGCCGATCCCGCTGGTCGCTGTCGCCGCCCGGCCGAACACCAACCCCAATGCGATCATGACGACCGCCAGGCCGAGGTGCAGCCAATTGTCAGCGCTGTTCACCGGGATGAAATTGGCCGCACTGTCCGGGTCGATCACCAGACCGTAGAGCCAGAGGATGGCGTAGACCACGCCGCCGCCGATCAGATAGGCGCGTGCGGCATCGGCTCGGCGGGCCATCAGCACTCCGACTGCACCGAATGCGAGGTGCACCAGATTGTGCAGAACCGAGACGCTGAACAGTCCGAGCAGCATGGCTTCGGAGTGATGTCCCGCCCAGTGCAGATCGCCGTAGTCGGTGGTGATGCCCGGTATGAACCCCAGCACCCCGACGATGAGGAAGAGGATCCCGACGATCATCGCGCCGGCCTGCAGCGGGGTCCACCGTACGGAGCGGTCGGGACTTGGATTCGCAGTTCCCACGGGACAGCCCTTTCTGTGAAAGTCGCGCGGACGCGCGGCGCTGTCGCTGTGGGTAACCCAGCGGTGTCCGTTCAAACCGTTTCGGCCGGTTTGCCTCGTTACCCGCCGGGGTATACGCCGATCTGTCGAAGTCGAGGTGAGGAACATGGCCGGGCCAGAAGTGCTTTTCGAGCGGATCGCCGACGTCATCGAGTCCCAGCGACAGCAGGCTCTCACGGAGTACGCCTTGACCGAATTGCGGTGGCATTGCCATGGTGATGCGGTCACTGACTCCGCAGACCAGGCGAATGCCGGCCGTATCCGGCACGCAGCGTGATGTGGTCGGACGCGACTTTGGCCACATCGTCCCATGCGGCCAGGAACGTGCCGCGGTGTCGCCATCTCGCGATCGTGGCGATGAGCCAGGGCGCGTCGAGGTCGGTGCGCTCGTAGCCCAGATACGACGAGCGGGTGCGCGGACTGATCACCAGGCCGGTCAGTTCCGGGCTGCGCGGGTGGTCAGCGCTGTCGCCGTCGAGCCTGAGTCGGACGTCGATGACGTTTCCGACCGGATGGTGGCCGGCGTCCAGCACGCGGAGCCCGAGCAGATTACTCAGCTGCATGACGCCCTCCCGGGATACGGGCGACGATGTGGTCACGCAGCCAACGCTCGACCCAGTCGGTGTCCGCCGGCGGTTCGGAAGCGCTCAGTTGCACGGTGACACCCACCGAAGCGACTTGTCTCCACGGAATCTCGTGCAGCATCGATCGCGGCGGTGCGCCGCCGAGGATGCGCGTCATCATCACCTGCCCGGAAAGTATCGCGGTGACGCGCGGCGGCGGGCTGCCCGGATCGATGTCCACGTCGGTCTCGACGCCATCGACTTCCAGGTCGTCGACGATGCCGGCCGGGGCGCCCTCATCGTCGAGCAGTTGCCGGTCCAGGAGGTGCAGGCGCGCGTCGACGATTCTCATTGACCCGCCCCCGTCACGATCATCAGCGGTATGGCGGCCAGCGAGGCGGCCACGATGATCACCAGATATACGGAACCGAACATGTTGAGCAGCCTTCCGTTCGTCTTGTCGCCCATGTACTCCGGATCGTTGGCCACGATGAGGATGGGCAGGTAGGTCAGGGGCAGAGCGATGGCCGAGAACACCACCGAATACTCGGTGACCATGACGGGGTCGATGCCGGTGAACAGGACGGCAGTGCCGACGACGATGCTCACGAACATCGCGACGTGGAACCGGGACGCCTCGGCGGGACGGCGGAACTTGCCCCACGGCCAGCCGAAGAACTGCGCCAGGGTGTAGCCACTGGACAGCGTGGTCTCAAGGGCGGCACCGAATGTCGCAGCCACGATGCCGATGATGGCGAACGCCAGCGCCAGCTTGCCGCCGGCCTCCACGACAGGCATCACGATCTGTGACAGTGACGTCACCTCGATCTGTTTCGGTAACAGAACCAGGGTCGCGCAGGCGGCGATGGCGACCGAGAGGATGCCGCCGAGCGGGAAACCGACCAGGACGTTGAGCCGTGACACACCGAGATCTTTTGTCTTCCAATGCTCTTCAACGGCACCGGAGGAGAAGAAGAACACCTCGTACGGAGTCATCGCGGCGCCGAACAGGGCGATCGCGTAATACCAGTAGGTCGCCGAGGATTCGGTTTCGGGAATCACCGGTTGCGCCACCTGCTGGGCCAGATCACCCCAATTCGGTTGCAGGGCAAAGACAGCCACGGCGAACACGATCAGGCAGAGCCCAGCCAGCCCGGCGGTGTTCTCCATCACCGTGAACTTGACCCGCCAGATCACCAGCCATACCGCGAAAGCGGCGACCGGTATCCACATCATCCGTCCGACGTCGGTCGCCAGTTGCAGTGCCAGGGCGACGCCGCCGATCTCGGCGGTCAGCGTCATCAGATTGATCAGAAACGAGGCCGTCAGGTTCGCCGCCGCCGTGCGTGGACCCAAGCGTTCCCGGATGATCTCGAAGGTGGCGCGACCGCTCACCGCCGCGACCCGTCCCGCCATCTGGGCGAACAGGCAGATCCCGACAACGCCGACGAGCACCACCCAGACCAGTGCCAGGCCGAACCGGGAACCGACCACGGCATTGGTCACCAGATCGCCGATGTCGAGGAACCCGCCGATCGCCGTCAGGATCCCCAGCGCTACCGCGAAGAACTTTTTCATCAACGGTAGCCGGTCTCGAGGGCGTCGGCCGATGCCAGCAAGTGGCCGCGCAGCGCGGACAGCTCGGGCTCGACAGCCACTTCGCGGACCCGAGCTGAGGCGGTGTTGAGCTGGCCGATCAACCTGGTCATGGCCTCGGTGAGCATCCGCTGGCGCTCGACGTCGACCGGATCGTCGGCCTTGAGATCGGCGACTCCTTGGTAGGCCTTGACGATCTCGTCCCGGGCATCAGAGATTTGCACGCTGACCAGTTGCGGTGTGGATCGGTCACGCATTCGCAGGTCCAGCGCGTATGCGCCGCTGCGGGCGGCAGCCACCGTCTCTTCCATGCCCTGGGCGAGCTTGCCGGGCATGCCATCGCGGTTGGCCGGGCAGCGAGTGAGCAGCAGCCCGAGCACGGCGATCAGGACGACAGTGATCAATACAGCCCGAACTCGCCGGGCACGGTCTTCTTTTTCTGCCTGCTCCGCCATGGCGGTCACCGTCATCCGGGCAGGGTTTCGCCGCCATCGTCGCGGTCGTCACGGTCGAACTCGTCGAGTCCGAGGTCGTCGGCGACCGCCTCCCGCTGTTCCTGCCAGTCCGGATCGGCAGCCTCCAGCGGCGGGCCGTCCGCGTCTGTCACAGGCACTTCGGCGTCGGGAACCGGTTCGCTGGGCTCACGGTCCTGCTCGAGCGCATCGGCGATCGGCACCTCGTCGGGCACATCTTCGCGGCTCATAGGGCCCCGGATACCCGATGCCCCCTTGATCAAACTCTTCGGGTGTTTAAGTGACCGTTGCCCGGGTACTTCCGGCCGCATGAACTCAGAACCCTCGCGATCAATTCTCGCGTGGCATGTATGTCGGGCAGGCATGCGGTGCAAGAGGTTCCGGTTGGAGCGTTGCGGGAACACGATGTCGATCCGGCCGTGAGCTCGTCGAGGAGGCTTGCATGAAGATCGCGATGGTGTCAGAGCATGCCAGTCCGCTGGCTGCACTCCGCGGAATCGACACGGGTGGGCAGAACGTGCATGTGGCCGCGCTGTCGGCCGCGCTGGCCCGGGAGGGGCACCACGTCACCGTCTACACCCGCCGCGACGACCCGGAGTTGCCTGCCAGGGTCAGGACGGCCGACGGATACACCGTGGTGCATGTCCCGGCAGGACGTGCCGAACGCATTCCGAAAGACGAACTGCTGCAGCACATGGGCGAGTTCGCCAGATTCCTCGACACGACATGGGCAGAAGACCGCCCGGACATCGTGCACGCGCACTTCTGGATGTCGGGCGTGGCCGGCCAACTGGCGGCACGTCATCTCAATCTGCCGGTCGTGCAGACCTTCTACGAGTTGGGCGTGGTCGAGCGCCGCCATCGGGGAGGCGATGGCATGAGCCCTCCCGAGCGCCTCAAGCTGGAAACGATGGTGGCGCGTGGCGCGACATGGGTTGCGGCCACCTGCACCGACGAAGTGTTCGAGCTGATGCGGTTGGGCCGGTCCCGCTCGAGAATCTCCGTGGTGCCCTGCGGTGTAGATGTCGACCTCTTCACACCCGACGGGCCCCGCAGCCGGCGCGGCGCGCCCCACCGCATCGTCAGTGTCGGAAGATTCCTGCCGCGCAAGGGTTTCGACCTCGCCATCCGGGCACTGATCACCGTTCCTGACACCGAGTTGGTGATCGTGGGCGGACCACCGCGAGCCGAGCTGGCACGCGATGCCGAGGCGCACCGGCTGCGGCGACTGGCCGGGGAACTCGGCGTCGCAGACCGGGTGCACCTCTGTGGCGCCGTCGACCGCGCGGACATGCCGGCGATCCTGCGATCGGCGGACGTGGTTGCGTGCACGCCGTGGTACGAGTCGTTGTGCATCGTCCCACTGGAGGCGATGGCCTGTGGGATTCCGGTGGTCGCCTCGGCCGTCGGTTGCATGTTGGACACCGTGGTGGACGACATCACCGGTCGGCTGGTGCCGCCGAAACGGCCTGACCTGCTCGCCGACGCTCTGAACGCGCTGCTGCGCGATGACTTCCACCGGCAGAGTCTCGGTGCCGCCGGCCGCGATCGGGCCCGGTCCCGCTATTCGTGGGACCGGATCGCGTCCGACACGCTGCGGGTCTACGACCGCGTGGAACCTGCCGTGTACCTGCCGCCGCAGGCGACCTCGGCGTCGTAGGGGGTCATGTCTGCCTGTCCACCTTTCGGATCAACCGGGCTGTGCCACGCTCGAGGATCGTCTGGCGCTTGTCAGAGTCGCGGACGCGTGCGGCTCGCCGTACGGCGGGGCCGATGGTCAGTCCGTCCCGGTACGCATCGACCACTCGGGGATCGACGTAGGCGCTGCGGGCGACGGCCGGGGTGTTTCCGAGAGCCTCGGCGACCTCGCGCATCACCGCGGACTCGACGCGTTTGATCACCTTGCCGTCGATGGGAGGGTCCGCGTCGACGAACGACTCGGCCGCCAGCACCGTGCCGTGCCAGGTGCGCAGATCTTTCACGGTGTAGCCGTCGCCGACCATTTCTTTGAATCGGACATTGAGATCCTCGGCATGGACCTCCGTCCACTCGGACGAGTTGCGAAAAGCCAGCAGGCGATCGCCGTTGCCCCGACTCCGCTGCAAGGACCGGACTGCACGCACCACCGCCGGATCTTCGACCAGCAGCATGCGCCGCACGCCGCTCTTGGCCGGATAATCGAACTCGACCGCATCCGGGTGCAACGTGATGTGTTCACGGAGCAACGTCGCGACACCGAACGAGTTGTTCTCCTCGGCGTAGTGGTCTCCACCGGCGCGGAAGTACCCGAGGTCGAGAAGTCGTAGTCCCAGTGCCAGCACGCGGTCGCGGGTCAACCCACGTCGTCTCAGATCCCTCGCGATGGCGCTACGCCAGTCAGCAAGGCCGGCCGACAGTTCGAGCACCCGGTCGAACTTCTCCTCGCCGCGCTCCTGCTGCCATTGGGAGTGATACAGGTATTGGCGCCGTCCCGCGACATCGGTGCCGACGGCTTGGATGTGTCCGTTCGGATGCGGGGATATCCATACCTTCTTCCAGGCCGGCGGGATCACCAGATCCTCGATGCGCTTCAGCGTTGCCGCATCGGTGACGGCGGCCCCGTCGTCATCGCGGTAACTGAATCTCCGGCCACGGCGCACCCGGTGAATCCCCGGCCCACCGACGACGCTGCGCCGCAGCCTCATTGCGGCCCACATCCTGGTTTGGCGACCAGGCGACTGTGGGTACGCGACCCATATGTCATTGTCTGGCCGGGCACCGGGGCCTCCACTGACTGTGCTGCACGGTCGGCGGATACCCCGGGCGGCATCGGGCCACACACGCGGATCGCGAGCTGTAGAGCTGCGGGTACCGGCCCGGGTGGAGTCGCTGGCTGTGGTGAGGGCCATGACGGGTTGTCTGGCCGGCTATGAGGAATTGAACGGCGATACGGCTGGTGACCTGGCGTTGGCGGTGGATGAAGCCTGCACGGTGCTGATCGGCATGTCTTCGCCCGGAGCCAACCTCGTGCTGGTGGAAGACCCTGGGGTGGATGTACTGAGCGTCCGCGTGTCAACCGCCTGTGACAGCGTCCATGGCGAGCCTGGCAGTGCCGGCCTGAGCGGCTTCAGCCGCCGGGTACTGGAGTCGCTCGCCGAGCAGGTGGACACCTTCGTCGACGAGCTCGACTCCGAGCACGCCGATGAACTCAGCCCGGTGCTGGGTATTTCGCTGACCGTCCGGCGGAACGGGTTGTCGGTGCGACGTTAGGGAGTTACGTCGACCAACCGCAACTGCCTCGGCTGATTGCGCAGCGTCGAGAGGGCGGCAGGAAGCGAAGTCGAGACCGGCAACGCGCGGGCAGGATCGCAGATGCCGAGCACGCGGGACACGGCGCGGCTGGGAATCAACACCCAGTCGATGTTCTCGCCGGCGCATCGCACGTTGAGGGTATGAAGGCAGGCGAAGCAGCCTGCGCTGAAGAAGTCGACCGCGCTGAGGTCGAGAACGAGTTGTCCGCTGGGCCTGGTGTGCCGAATCCCGCAGTCGGTCAGCTCGGTGGCATTGGACGCATCCAGCTCGCCGCTGACGCTGATCACCGCGGTCGCCGGCCACAGCCATTGCGCGCAGAACTGCGCACGGGTGCGGTCATGGGGAGACGTGGTGACCCGGCTCGCGACATTCAAGCTCGTGACGTTCATTGTGGACATCGGTGACTCCTCAGCAGAAACACTGCGGTCACGTCACACTTCAGGTTCTGTGGGCTCAAAACCCCTGGATACAGGGTCACTACCCTGCATCCGATGACGATTTTCAGGGCGGCTGTGAACTCAACCTGCGACCGACTTTACGCCCCATCATGCGCTCGAACAATCGATCCGCGAGTGTTCCCGGCGGCGCGCCACGTCTGTCTCGTCCGCAACACTGCTACCGAGCGGCCCCTCGGTAGATGAAAACAACACTGGCGGAGCCAATTTCGTTGATCGAATTCAGCTGCGTACGGCCAACTCCGTCAACAAGTGCCTGACACGGGTGTCGATCTCGTCGCGGATGGGGCGGACCGCCGCGAGGTCCTTGCCGGCAGGATCCGGCAGTTCCCAGTTCACGTAGCGCTTCCCCGGGAAGATGGGGCAGCTGTCGCCGCATCCCATGGTGACCACCACATCGGCTGCCGAGACGATTTCCTCTGTCCAACGTTTCGGGGATCCGCCTGTGATGTCGATGCCGACCTCCGCCATCGCGGCGACGGCGGTCGGATTGATCTCATGTGCCGGTTCTGACCCGCCGGATAGTGCAATGGCCCCGCCAGCCGCGTAGTGGGTGAAGTATCCGAGGGCCATCTGCGAGCGCCCGGCGTTGTGGGTGCACAGAAACAGCACCGTCGGCGGGCTGGTCGGCAAGTGCTCAGAAGTGTGGTGGGAGAATCGGTTTCGGAGCGCCAGGGAGACGTAGACCAGAGCGACCAACACCGGCACTTCGATCAACGGGCCGACGACCCCTGCCAGTGCCTGGCCGGAGGTGGCACCGTAGGTGGCGATCGCCACGGCGATGGCGAGTTCGAAGTTGTTGCCGGCCGCGGTGAACGCCAGGGTGGTGGTGCGCTCGTAACCGAGATCGAGCACCGTGCCGAGCAGGTAGCCGCCGCCCCACATGATCGCGAAGTAGGCCAGCAGCGGCAGCGCGATCCGGGCCACGTCCCATGGCTGGTGGGTGATCTGATCACCTTGCAGCGCAAAGAGAATCACGATGGTGAACAGCAGTCCGTAGAGCGCCCACGGCCCGATGCGGGGCAGGAACTCGGATTCGTACCAGTCGCGGCCCTTGGTCTTCTCCCCGATGCGGCGGGACAGGTAGCCGGCCAGCAGCGGAATGCCGAGGAAGATGAGCACGGATTTGGCGATCTGCCACGGCGAGGTGCTGATGGTGGTCTGCTCCAGGCCGAGCCAGCCGGGCAGCACAGAGAGGTAGAACCAGCCCAGCACGGCGAACATGATGACCTGGAAGATCGAGTTGAGTGCGACCAGGACGGCGGCGGCTTCGCGGTCTCCGCAGGCGAGGTCGTTCCAGATGATGACCATGGCGATGCAGCGGGCCAGGCCGACGATGATGAGGCCGGTGCGGTATTCCGGCAGATCGGGCAGTAGCAGCCAGGCCAGGGCGAACATCAACGCCGGGCCGAGCACCCAGTTCAACAGCAGCGAAGAGAGCAGCAGTTTGCGGTCGCCGGTGACGGTATCGAGGCGGTCGTAGCGGACCTTGGCCAGCACGGGATACATCATGATCAACAGGCCCAGGGCGATGGGCAGTGAAATGCCGTCGATCTGAACGCTTTCCAGCGCGGTGTTGAGACCGGGGACCCAGCGGCCGAGGAGCAGCCCGGCGACCATCGCCGCGCCGATCCAGAGCGGTAGGAACCGGTCGAGGGTGGAGAGCTTGCCGACGACCGGCGGCGCGGCGGCTGTCGTGGCGGTCATGCGGAGGCCGTGGCGGAGGTCGGAGCGCCGAGCAGGACGGTGAGGCTGGCCAGCGCGTCGGGCACCACCGCGTAGTACACCCAGGACGCTCGGCGCTGCGAAGTGAGCAGGCCGGCGTCGCGCAGCACCTTGAGGTGGTGGCTGATCGTCGGCTGCGAGACGTCGACCCCGGCTGAGATGTCGCAGACGCAGGCCTCGCCACCGGCATGGCTGGCGATCGCCGAGAACAACTGCAAGCGGACCGGATCGGCCAGTGCCTTGAGCTTGACCGTCATATCCGCGGCCTCGGCAGGCGAGATCGGTTCACGCAGTAACGCGCCGGGCGGGCAGCACGCCTCGTCGGACGGATCCGATGATTTCGACATCCTTCAATATTGATGCTTATCGAACCCGCCGTCAAGCCGAGTGCTCAGCAGCAGGACGTGGTCTCGGCCGTCTCAGACTCGGCGTCTGCGGCGGCACTTCCGCCGCAGCAGACTCCACCCTCGCCACCCTCGCCGTCGGCGAGGAGTCGGGGGCTGGTGCCGAATGTGTCGGAATCGGCCAGCACCGTGTAGACCTCCCATTTCTCTCCGGCCGGGCCGGTCACCCAGACCTTGTCCTGGGTGGCAAAGCAACAGGTCGTGCCGATCTCCTCGTCGGTGAACAGGCCCTCGCCGGTCAGGCGGGCGATCTCGGCGTGCACCGTCTCGCTGGATTCGACCTCGACCCCGAGGTGGTTGATGGTGCCGCCCTTGCCGGGGTTTTCCAGCAGCACCAGCTTTAGTGGCGGCTCGGTGACCGCGAAGTTGGCGTAGCCGGGCTTGACCTTGGCCGGGGAAACGCCAAAGAGCTTGGTGTAGAACGTGACCGCCTCGTCGAGATCATCGACGTTGAGCGCGAGCTGGACACGGGACATGATGCGAACCTCCACCTGGGATGAGACATATATCGAATTAACCATCAGGGCCCAGGATGCCACCTTTTCGATATATGTCAATATTCATGGCATGATGGAGCCATGCCGAAAGCGCTGCCCGTGATCGATATGTCCACGCCGGTGTGTTGTTCGCCGGTGGCGGCAGGCCCGATCACGGATGACGACGCGGTGGCCGTGGCGATGCGGCTCAAGGCGATCGCCGACCCGGCACGGGTCAAGATCGTGTCCTTGTTGTTCACCGCGACGCCGGGTGGTGAGACGAGTGGCAACCTCGCCGCCGCGCTCGGGTTGAGCGAGTCGACCGTCAGCCACCACATGGGTCAGCTACGCAAGGCCGGACTGGTGATATCGGACCGCCGCGGAATGAATGTCCTTCATCGCGTGCTGCCCGAGGCTCTCCAGGCCTTGTGTGTAGTGCTCGACCCGAACTGCTGCCGGTAGTGCGGTCAGAGCCGCCCGAGCAGGATCTCCACACCCGGGCCGCTGAGTTCCTCGGCGGCTTGCCTGCGGCCGGTCATCGCAAGAAGTAGCGCCTCACCGGAGCCGGAGACTTCCGGTCCGTGGCCGTGCTCCCACTCGATATCGTTGGCGCACAATCGAAGTCCTCTGATTCTCCGGCCCGCACCGAGGCGCGGGTTGCCGGGCACCAGAGGCAGGATCCGTTGTAGTCGCTGCGCGGGCACGTCGCGCGGGTGGCCGAGTGCACGCCGAATGTCCTGATGATGAACGGTCCCGTCGACCAGACCGATCATGCCGCCGAACCCCGCCGTCAGACCTTGCGGGCGCAGATGCCGGTTGAGGAACTCGAGTAGTCCGGTCGTGGACATCGTCGAGTATTCGGCGACACCGACTTCATTGGCCCGCACCACCCGCCCCTTCACGAACCGCTTGAACAATCCAGCGACGCCCAGCTCCTCGTAGCTGACGATGTGGGCCACAACGTCTTTCACTGTCCAGCCGGTGCACAGCGACTCTGTCTGCCACTCATCGGAGGTCAAGGTGGCCAGGAATTCGGCAAGATCGGCCCGCTCGTCACGGGCCAGGTCCATCAGTGACGGTTCGTCGGTGTCCATCGAAGCTCTCCTGCCGGACCACGTCGGTGTAGCGGTCAAGGGTAGAAGCGGTGCGGCCCACCGATCAACGCCGCGACCACGCTTGCGTGCGGTTTGCCTCAATGTTTGACCCACGCGTCAGCCGGGTACATCGCATCCCATGAGACTTGGTGGATTGTTCGGAACAGTCGTGCTCATCTGGCTGATCATCGGCGTGGTGGCGGCCTGGCAGCGCGATTATTTCCACGGTGGATCAACGAACTGTGCGACCGCGGGCGCAATAGCACTCACGGTCCTGGCCGGCCCGCTGAACTACGCGGGTGTCAATCCCAAGGTGGACGAGTGCCGTTTGCCGCAACCCAGTGCGATGGCTCCCATCGCCGCACTGAATTGAGGTCGTCATGATTGTGCTCGGAGCGATCCTGCTCGTTCTCGGATTGGTCTTCAACATCTATCTGCTCTGGGTGGCCGGCGTGATCCTGCTGGTCATCGGTGCCGTCTTCTGGCTGCTCGGGTCGATCGGGCGGCCGGTCGCGGGGCGTCGAAGCTGGTATTGACCACACGGCCGTCTCAACATCGTCAGCAACGACAAGGGAGGTGCGAGATGCCGAATTCGTCGATCAAGGACGAAAAGCTCTACGAGGAGCTGCGCGACGAAGGAAATTCGAAGGAGAAGGCGGCGCGGATCTCGAACGCTGCCGCGGCCCGGGGGCGTTCGAATGTCGGCCGCTCGGGCGGCGAGTCCGGTTCCTATGACGACTGGAAGGTCGACGACCTGCGCAAGCGGGCGAAAGAGCTTGGCATCAAGGGCTATTCCGACAAGAACAAGCGCGAACTGATCGGGATGCTCCGCAACCATTGATCGATGATGGTGTTTCTCTCGCCAGAGGGGTCCAATAGATCTACCGTGGAGACAGCCCATGCACGGCAGGTGGGGCGAAGTGGCGGGAAGGAGCAGCCATGAAGGGTCCAAAAGATCCAGTTGACCACGCCCGGACAACCCGGCCACACGCCGGCGAGTCGATGAAGGACAACGTCATCATGCCCGCGCTCGTACTGATCCTCCTGGGATTGGTGCTGTTCGTCGGGTGTCTGGCGGCGTTCGCCACCGGCCACCCCGATGTGGGCCTGACCGTGGGCACGTTGTCCGCAGCCGGGCTCGGCATCGGATCGATGTGGCTGGCGCTCGAGCACATGCGAGTGCGCCGCATCGAGGATCGCTGGTACACAGACCATCCCGGCGTGATGCGGCAGCGGCCGAGCAGCTGAGAACCGCGCCGACCCACCCGGCAGCTGAGCAGCCGGGTGGGTGTCGTGCGGCGCGGCGCAAGCTCAGAACGTGAGCGCCAGTACCGCGAAATCGATTGCCAACAGCGCCAATCCGATCAGCGGAACAAGAATGCCGTACCGCAAGCGTGCGGTGATGATGGACACGGCGATCGTGACCACGGGCACAACGGGCGCGCCGTAGAACAGGATCCCGAACCAGAATTCTCCGGGGCCCTTGCTCGCGCACACGTCGCCGGTACATCCGGCCATACCCATCACCGCACCCATGCCGTACAGGAACACCGCGATGGCCGCGGGAACGGTCAACACGGCCAGCACCCAGGTGAGCGAAATCCGCATCCGCCGCTCGCCGGTGTGCTGTGTCTGCAGAGTCTGTGATTCGGTCATGGCGTCCGCATACCCAGTTTCGCGGTCTTCTGCACGGGTATTCCAGCGCCATGGCCAGATTCGGATACACATTGATGACCGAGCAGAGCGGCCCCCGACAGCTCGTCGACTATGCGGTGTCGGCGGAGCAGGCCGGCTTCGACTTCGAGGTGAGCAGTGATCACTACAGTCCCTGGCTGGCCAGTCAGGGACACGCCCCCAACGCCTGGCCCGTGCTGGGCGCGGTGGCCCACGCCACCGACACCGTGCAGCTCTACTCGTACGTCACCTGCCCGACCATCAGGTATCACCCGGCGATCGTGGCCCAGCAGGCCGCCACCGTGCAGATCCTGGCCGATGGCCGGTTCACCCTGGGTCTCGGCAGCGGTGAGAACCTCAACGAACACGTCGTGGGTCACGGTTGGCCCACCGTGCAGCGTCGCCTCGACATGCTCGCCGAGGCGATCAAGGTGATCCGTGAACTGCTTAGCGGCGACCTCGTCGACTTCAGGGGTGAGTTCTACGAAGTGGACTCTGGCCGTATCTGGGATCTGCCGGAGGTTCCGGTGACCATCGCCGTCTCGATGACCGGTGAGAAGGCCGTGGAGAAGCTTGCCGTGGCAGCCGATCACCTGATCAACGTCGCACCCGACCGGGCGATCGTCGAGGGCTGGCAGCAGCGCCGGCAAGCCACCGGCGTACTGCCCGAAGGTCGGGTGATCGGACAGATCCCCGTGTGCTGGGATCCTGATCGCGATGCCGCGGTGAAGCGGGCCCACGACCAGTTCCGCTGGTTCGGTGGCGGCTGGGCGGTCAACGCGGATCTGCCGACACCCGCCGGTTTCGCCGCGGCAACCCAGTACGTGCGGCCGGAGGATGTCGCCGACGCCATCCCGTGTGGACCGGACCTGGACGCGATCGTCGCGGCCGTCGCGCCTTATCGGGATGCGGGCTTCACCGATATCGCCCTTGTCCAGATCGGTGACGAGGGCCAGCAGCGATTCCTCGACGAAGCGGCGAGACCGCTATTGGCTGCGCTGCGCGCCGAGTTCGACTGAGGCGCCGGTCGACATCGGATGCCCCAGACGCATCGCCAACGGCAGCAACACCCAGATACCGACGAACGTCACGAGAGCGACCGCCCCGGCGATCACGCCGGCCTCGCGCCCGGCCACAGTGTCGAAGATCAGCTCGGTCACCCCGGCCATCGCGAGGCCGAGCAACACCAGGCCGGTGAACGCGCAGCGGTGTGCGGCCGACACCAGCAGATTCAAGCGGTGCCTGCGGAACAGGATCCGATGCATCCCGACCGGAGCGACCAGGAACGCGGTGGCACCGGCCGAACACGCGACGGTCACGAGATACAGGAGCCGCATCGACTCGTCGAGCATCGAGAACCGTTCCTGGAACGGCAGAGTGACCAGCAGGCCGGTGAGCAACTGGACGCCGGTCTGCACCACTCGCAGCTCTTGCAGCAGGTTGTTCCAGTTGCGGTCCAGACGCTCGGCTTCCGTCTCGTCGCGGTCCGGATCCATGCCGTCAATAATCCCACGTCGATCACATGTTTCGGGTCGCGGCGCGATGGGCATCCCTGGCTGGGATCCCAGGCGGTCCAGTCAGGGTGCAGGAAAGGAACAACAGTGCCGAAGTCGAGACCGACATCGCCCCGACGGGGCGGACCCGCACTGCCTCTGACGGAAACTGCTCGGCGCGTTATGGTTCAGGGTCGAGGGAGCACGATCAGCAGAGCGGTCTCGTGAGACAACCGTCCCAGCCGGGACATTGTCGATCCGAGACGCCGGGAGGTGAGATGGCCGACGAACAGGGCCAACCCAAGCCGCGCCGCGTGGAGCGGTCGGTGGAGATTCGGGTCGCTGCCAGGCTGGAGAACCTGGCCGTGGTGCGCACACTTGTCGCTGCGGTAGCTGCCTTCGAAGACCTTGATTTCGACGTCGTCGCCGACCTGCGATTGGCCGTGGACGAGGCCTGCACCGCATTGATCAGGTCGGCGGTACCGGATTCGAGTCTGCATCTGGTCGTCGACCCCCACGATGAGTCGGTGATGATCACCGCTTCCACCACCTGCACGGGTGCTGCGGTGCTCGAGCCCGGCAGCTTCAGCTGGCACGTGCTGAGCTCCTTGACCGACGAGGTCAACACCTTCACCAACGGTGACGGGCCCGACGACACCGGCCAGGTATTCGGCATCACCCTGACGACGAGGCGAGCGAGCCTGCTGCGGTGACGTCGGAATATGCGGACGTTCGGGAAATGTTCCGCGAACTCGGCGGACTGTCCGAGGACTCGCCGGCCTACGAACGTCAACGTGAGCGAATCGTCGAGCGCTGCCTGCCGCTCGCCGATCACATCGCGCGGCGCTTCGACGGCCGCGGTGAGCCGCGTGAAGATCTGGTCCAGGTGGCGCGGGTCGGCCTGGTCAATGCGATCAACCGATTCGATGTCGAGACCGGATCGGACTTCGTGTCGTTCGCGGTGCCGACGATCATGGGGGAGGTCCGGCGCCACTTTCGCGACAACAGCTGGTCGGTGAAGGTGCCGCGACGGCTCAAGGAGCTGCACCTGCGGCTGGGCGCGGCGACCGCGGAGCTGTCTCAGCGGTTGGGCCGTGCGCCGACCGCTTCCGAACTTGCCGAGGAACTCGACATGGATCGCGAAGAGGTGATCGAAGGCCTGGTCGCGGGGCGCTCGTACAACACGTTGTCGATCGACAGCGGCGGCGGAGGTGACGAGGATGCGCCGGCGATAGTCGACACGCTCGGCGACCTGGATGACGGCCTGGACCAGATCGAGAATCGGGAAACGCTGCGGCCCTTGCTTGCTCAACTACCTGAGCGGGAACGCACGGTACTGCTGCTGCGGTTCTTCGAGTCGATGACGCAGACTCAGATCGCCGAGCGTGTCGGAGTATCGCAGATGCATGTGTCGCGGCTGCTCGCGAAATCGCTAGCGCGACTTCGTGACCAACTGCAGTAGCGGGGTCTTGCCGTTCAGCGTGGACAACGCCGCGGCCACGCTGTAGCACGTGTGCAGTGCCGAATCGGGGTCGCAGATGCGCAGCAGCCGGTTGACCGCTTTGCTGGGCACCAACACCCAGTCGGTATGGGTGGTCGAGCAGCGACCTTCGATGTCCTTGAGGGCGGAAAATCCTGCGGTGCCGAAGAAATCGACGTCGGTGAGGTCGACTGCGACCCGTTCGGCCTCGATGGTGTGTCGCAACGTGTAGTCGGCGAACTCGGCTGCGTTGACCGCGTCGATTTCGCCGTGGGCACTGATCACGGCCGTGGACGGAGGCAGCCAGCGGGTGGCGAAGGTGGCCGGCGATTCGTCAGTCTGGTCGATGAGAGCGTTCGTCGAAAAGACGGTCATGGGTAGCTCCATCAGTCGTAATACATGTATTCGTACTGTTGGTGCGGCATCAATCGACAGCGTCACGAGTTCCGCGCGCATGTCGACTACGCTCGCTGCGGCTGTGAACTCAACCTGTCAGAACCCTACCGCCATCAAGGTCAACGGACAATTTGTTTGAGTGGATTCTTAGACTCCCGGGTCAGACTGTTGCCATGTCAAAGGCCGACCCGGTAGCCGGCGTGGTGCTGGCCGCCGGCGCGGGCCGCCGGTTCGGAATGCCGAAAGTTCTTGCCGACCAGGGCGAGTGGCTTGCACGGGCGGTGGCCGCGCTCGATCACGGCGGCTGCGACGACATCATCGTGGTGCTCGGTGCGGCCGTGGTCGAAGTACCTGCGCCTGCGCGCGCCGTGGTGGCCGCGCGCTGGGCCGACGGAATGAGCGCTTCGGTGCGCGAAGGGCTGAAGGCCGCCGGAGACGCTGAATGGGTCGTGCTGCAGACGGTCGACACCCCCGACGTCGGCGCCGACGTCGTGGCCCGGGTTCTGGATGCGGCGCGCGGCGCCGGTTCCGGTCTGGCCCGCGCGGGCTACGACGGCCGCCCCGGCCACCCCGTCGTGGTGGCCCGCAGGCACCTCGCGGAGCTGGCCGCCGCGTTGCACGGCGACCAGGGGGCCCGGGCGTTTCTCGGAGCCCGCGACGACGTCGTCGCGGTGGAATGCGGCGACCTGGCCACGGGCCTGGACATCGACGAGCGCTGACCGCTATCTGGCGGACGCACTCACGTGTGCACGTCCAGACCGAGCACCTCCATGGCGTACCGCCGCACGGTGTCCTCCGAGATGGCGGCGGCGTCCTCGAAGCCGGGCCGGCCGCGGCTGCTCAGGAATCCGGTGACGGGGTCGAGGATGACCTCGGCGAGCAATTCGCCGCTAGTCGGTTCGCACACCGCCCAGGTGTACCGGGTGTCGTCGGCCCAGCCGTCCGCGGCGTCGTGCACGTAGTCCAGATCGTCCTCTCCCAGGTCCGCGAGCGCGGGCCGGTCATCGACGCGGTCATCGGCGCGCAGTCCGCGCAGGTACCACTGTCCGTTGTTGATCTCGACAGGTTCCATGAGCCCTCCAAGAACGCCGAATGGCCACTTACGACACAGGATTCAGCAGAATCCGTGCCACAAGTGGCCACTCGGTCCGAAAGATCTACTTGATTTCGGCGATCACGGTGCCCTGGGTGATGGCGGCACCCGCCTCGACGGCCAGGCCGGTGATGACGCCGTCCTTGTGCGCCGTCACCGGGTTCTCCATCTTCATGGCCTCCAGGACCACGACCAGGTCGCCCGCGGCCACTTCCTGGCCCTCCTCGACAGCCACCTTGACCACGGTGCCCTGCATCGGCGCCGTCACCGAGTCACCCGATGCCGCGGTCGCGCCGCCGCCACCGCGCTTGCGGGCCTTCGGCTTCTTCCTGAGGACACCGCTCGCACCACCGCTTGCACCGCCACCGCCGAGCGCCAGGTCACCGGGCAGCGACACCTCGAGGCGGCGTCCGCCGACCTCGACGACCACGGTCTGGCGAGGAATGGTGTCCTCTTCCTCGATCGGATCGCCACCGGTGAACGGCTCGACGGTGTTGTCCCACTCGGTCTCGATCCACCGGGTGTGCACGCTGAAGCCGTCCCCGTCGCCGATGAAGGCGGGGTCGGACACCACGGCCCGGTGGAACGGGATAACGGTGGCCAAGCCCTCCACGTTGAACTCTGCCAGCGCGCGACGCGAGCGGGCCAGGGCCTCCTCGCGAGTGGCGCCGGAAACGATCAGCTTGGCGAGCATCGAGTCGAACTGGCCACCGATGACCGAGCCGGACTCCACGCCGGAGTCCATCCGGACACCCGGACCCGTCGGCGCCTCGAACTTGGTGACGGGGCCGGGGGCGGGCAGGAAGCCGCGACCGGCGTCCTCACCGTTGATGCGGAACTCGAACGAGTGGCCGCGCGGCGTCGGATCCTCGGTGATGTCGAGTGCCTCGCCGTTGGCGATCTTGAACTGCTGTAGCACCAGGTCGATGCCCGAGGTCTCCTCGGTGACCGGGTGTTCGACCTGCAGACGGGTGTTGACCTCCAGGAAGGAGATCAGCCCGTCCTGACCGACCAGGTACTCAACGGTGCCCGCACCGTAGTAGCCGGCCTCCTTGCAGATGCGCTTGGCGGATTCGTGGATCTCCTTGCGCTGCGCGTCGGTGAGGAACGGAGCCGGAGCCTCCTCGACCAGCTTCTGGAAGCGGCGCTGCAGCGAGCAGTCACGGGTACCGGCGACGACGACGTTGCCGTGCGTGTCGGCGATGACCTGGGCCTCGACGTGGCGCGGCTTGTCCAGGTAGCGCTCGACGAAGCATTCGCCGCGGCCGAACGCGGCGACGGCCTCACGGGTCGCCGAGTCGAACAGCTCCGGGATCTCCTCGATGGTCCGGGCCACCTTCATGCCGCGACCGCCACCGCCGAAGGCGGCCTTGATCGCGACGGGCACACCGAACTCCTTGGCGAACGCGACGACCTCGTCGGCGTTCTTGACCGGGTCCGGGGTGCCCGGAACCAGCGGTGCCTTGGCCTTGGCGGCGATGTGGCGCGCGGTGACCTTGTCACCCAGATCGCGGATGGACTGCGGGCTCGGCCCGATCCAGATCAACCCGGCGTCGAGCACGGCCTGGGCGAAGTCGGCGTTCTCCGACAGGAAGCCGTAACCCGGGTGGATGGCGTTGGCGCCGGACTTGGCGGCGGCGTCCAGGATCTTCTCGAAGACCAGGTAGGACTCGGCTGAGGTCTGGCCGCCCAGGGCGAAGGCTTCATCAGCGAGCCGCACGTGCGGCGCATCGGCGTCAGGCTCGGCGTACACCGCCACGCTGGTCAGTCCGGCGTCTTTGGCGGCGCGAATCACCCGGACCGCGATCTCCCCGCGATTGGCGACCAGCACCTTGGAGATCTTTGAGCTGGCGTGGTTGGCCACGGTGCCTCCTCGGCAGTTCTCTAAGAAACGTCTTTAAGAATCTATCGCGGGCAGTTTATGCGGCGCACCTCAAGGCCTGCCCAGCCGGTATCGGTTACTGATCAGTAGGTTTTTTCGGATCCGTTTGACTGCGGCGGCAACTCGGCGGTTTCACCGTGTTGGCCTGGGACAACTGGTGGCCGTGTGGCGGCCGCGGTTTTCATCATCATTCTCGGTTGGGTCGGGCGGGTCGAGGCTCAGGCCGCACGAAGCCGACGCTTGATCCGGCTCAGCATCGCCGACATTCCGCGCAGTCGCAGCGGGCTGATCAACGCGGCCAGGCCCAGCGCCGTGTAGAAGTCGTCGGGGACCGCCAAGATGTCGTCAGCCGGTTGGCCGTCGAGGCCGGCCGCCAGGATCGCGGCGAAACCCCGCGTCGTCGGGGCCTCTGGCGGTGCGCTGAAGAACAACCGCACCTTGCTCCGATCGGACGCGTCGACGTCCAGGAACAAAGGGGACTGGCACTCCGGAACCGGCTCCATCGCAGCCTCTTCCAGATGGGGCGGCAATGGTGGCAACTCGTTGGCGAACTCCAGCAGCAGCTGCAACTTGTCCTGGCCGGCGACCTCCTGGAAGTCGGAGACGACCTCCGCCAAGGTGTCCGGCATCGAAGTCACGAGGCGCCCGGGGCGTCACCTGGGTCCGGGCCGACCGCGACGGGGACCCGAACGGCGTTGCCCCATTCGGTCCATGAGCCGTCGTAGTTGCGCACACCGGGCAGCCCGAGCAGATGGGTGAGCACGAACCAGGTGTGGCTCGAGCGCTCACCGATCCGGCAGTACACGACGGTCTTGTCCTCGGGGGTGAGGAAGCTGTAGAGCTCCTCGAGTTCTGCGCGGCTGCGGAACTGGCCGCTGTCCTTGGCCGCCTTGGCCCATGGGATCGACTTCGCCGTGGGGATGTGCCCGCCGCGAAGAGCCCCTTCTTCCGGGTAGTCGGGCATGTGGGTGCGCTCGCCGGTGTACTCCTGGGGCGAGCGGACGTCGATCAACGGCTGCTTGCCGAGGATGTCGAGCACGTCGTTGCGGTAAGCCCGGATCGGGGCGTCGTTGCGTTCCACAACCGGGTAACCGCTGGACTGCCGGGTGGGCACCTCAAGGGTGGTGTCGCGGCCGTGGGACACCCACAGGTCGCGCCCGCCGTCGAGCAGGCGCACATCGGGGTGGCCGAACAGGGTGAACACCCACAGCGCGTAGGCCGCCCACCAGTTGCTCTTGTCGCCGTAGATGACGACCGTGTCGTCGCGGCTGATGCCCTTGCGGTCCATCAACTCGGCGAACTGCTCACCGTCGATGTAGTCACGCACATTGGGGTCGTTGAGGTCGAGATGCCAGTCGACCTTGACCGCGCCCGGGATATGGCCGGTGTCATAAAGCAAGACATCCTCGTCGGACTCGACGATGGCCAAACCGGGCCGACCCAGATTGCTGGCCAGCCAGTCGGCGGTGACCAGGCGCTCCGGATGGGCGTACTCGGCAAGAGTGGGGCTGGGATCAGCAGGCAACGGCACACCAAGAGCGTACCGTCGGGCCGATTATTCGCGCTGCGGCAGTGCCCACGACCGGCGCCTATGCGGTGAAGGCCACCTCGTAGGCCACGGCGTACCGGCGGGCGCCATTGTTCGCGCGGAACAGCGAACCGCCGTTCTGCGACCAGGTCACGACGCGAAGCAGTCGCTTGCCCGGGGAGAGTCGCTTGGTGATGATGTCGGCGAATGCGGCGCGCAGCCGCTCCAGATCGCATGTTTCGAAGTCGCGCGCCACGCGAACATCCCACATAGTTTCTTCGACTGGCATCGGCCCAGTGTCAACCCGTGGTTGAGACTATTCGGGACATCGGCACGGCGTGCCGCGACTCGAAAGGTTGCAATTTGGTCACTCCGGCGTCAGAGGATGGGGCGCCCGCCTGTGACCGCCAGCCTCGCCGCCGATATGTAGCTTCCGTCGTCGGACGCCAACAGCACATAGGCAGGCGCCAACTCGGCGGGCTGTCCGGCGCGGCCGAGCGGTGTGTCCTCGCCGAACGATGTGACCTTCTTCGACGGCATGGTCGAGGGGATCAGCGGGGTCCAAATCGGGCCCGGCGCAACGCTGTTCACCCGGATCCCCTTCTCGCCCAGCAACTGCGCCAGGCTCGCGGAGAAGTTCGCGATGGCCGCCTTGGTGGCGGCGTAGGGAGCCAGAGTCGGCGACGGCATGTCGGAATTGACCGACGAACTACCGATGATCGACGAACCGGGTGCCATATGCGGCACGGCCGCCTTGACGAGGTGGAAGTACGCGCCGACATTGAGCTTGAAGGTGTAATCCCACTCCTCGTCGTCGATCTCGTCCAACGTCTCGTGCGTCATCTGATACGCCGCATTGCTGACGAGGATGTCGATCCCGCCCAGCTCGGTCACCGTGCGTTCCACAGCCGAACGGCAGCGGGCCGGATCCGACAGGTCACCGGGGATCAACACACACTTGCGTCCGGCCTGCCGCACCAGTTCGGCAACCGACTCGGCGTCCTCGTCCTCGTTGAGATACGCGATCGCCACGTCGGCGCCTTCCCGGGCGAAGGCGATGGCCACGGCTCGACCGATCCCGCTGTCGCCGCCGGTGATGAGAGCTCTCCGGTCGGCCAGCTTGCCGGACCCGCGATAGCTGTTCTCACCACAATCGGGCACCGGGTCCATCCGCTCCTGTAAACCCGGCACCGGCTGATGTTGATCGGGAAAACCCATGACGGCGCTCCTTTCGTCGGCTCTGGCGCGGGTACCCCTTGATGGCTCGCCGAAACGCGGCACTTCGAGCTCGTCGAGATGGAGCTGATCCGTCGGGCAGAACGGTCAGGAAGGTGTGCGCACGGCACGAGTGCCGGCCCAGCTCAGACCTGAGTCGAACCGTTCCAGAGCTGTGCGATGGAAATCCCCGCGGCAGAAAGCATCCGGCGCAGCAGTGGCAGGCTCAGTCCGATCACGTTGGACGGATCTCCGTCGATTCCTTCGATGAACCAGCCGCCCAGCCCGTCAAGAGTGAAACCGCCTGCGACACCGAGAGGTTCACCGCTGCGCAGATAGGCTTCCAGATCGCCCTCACTCGGCGAACCGAAATGCACTGCGGTGACCCCGGTTTCGGCAATACGCTGGGTCACGGACCCGTCGCGCACCACTAGTACGGCGTGGCCCGAATACAACTGCGCCGTGCGACCCGACATCGCCTGCCATTGCCGCCGCGCGGTGTCGACATCGCCGGGCTTGCCACACAGCCGGCCGTCGAGAAACAACATCGAGTCGCAGCCGATGACTACACAGTCGTCCACCGCCGCCGCGGGCAGGTGGGTGACCACCTCGTCGGCCTTGGCCGCGGCCAGTCCACTCACCACCTTTTCAGGTGGGGCATCGCCCAACGAGGCCATGACGGCGTCCTCGTCGACACCGGAGACCACCACCAACGGATCGAGGCCGGCCTGGCGTAGAACGCCAAGCCGGCCTGTCGATGCCGAACCCAGAACGACCCGGGTCATTCAGGGCCGGTTCTTCTTCGCGCCAGCGCTCATCAGCGGCGCATGTGGGTGCGCTCCCACAGCGTGATGCGCTGCCAGCTGAAGATCGAGTAGCGCAGCTTGTCCACCGGATGCCCCCACAGGTTGCGATCGCGGACCACCGGCTCGGAGCTGCCACCACCGGCGGTGCTGAGGACAGCCATCAGCGCGGCCATCTCCTCGTCGGTGGGCTGACCGCGCAGCACCTTGATGTGGGCTTCATGGTCGGCCTTCTGCTCGGCCTGCACTTCGTCGGCCTGTACTTCGGCGCTCACAGCAGCTGAATCGTTCGCCCCGCTCACAGTGTCGGCCTCGTTCGCCCCGCTCACAGTGGAATGTTCCCGTGCTTCTTCGGCGGCATCTGAATAATCTTGCGCTCCAACAGCCGCAGCGCGTTGGCCACATAGCCACGGGTGTGCGACGGCGGGATGACCGCGTCGACATATCCACGCTCAGCGGCGATGTAGGGGTTGACCAGAGTGTCCTCGTAGGTCTGCTGCAGCTCCAGGCGCAACGCGTCGACGTCCTCGCCCTTGGCGGCGGCATCCTTGAGCTGGCTGCGGTACACGAAGCCCACCGCGCCGGAGGCGCCCATGACGGCGATCTGTGCCGTCGGCCAGGCGACCACCACGTCGGCGCCCATGTCCTTGGAACCCATCACGCAGTACGCGCCGCCGTAGGACTTGCGGGTGATGACGGTGATCTTGGCGACGGTGGCCTCACCGTAGGCGTAGAGCAGCTTGGCGCCGCGCCGGATGATGCCGTTGTACTCCTGGTCGGTGCCGGGCAGGAAGCCGGGGACGTCGACCAGAAGGACGATCGGGATGTTGAAGCAGTCGCAGGTCCGGATGAACCGGGCGGCCTTCTCCGAGGCGTTGATGTCGAGGCAGCCGGCGAACTGCGTCGGCTGGTTGGCCACGATGCCGACCGGGCGGCCGTCGACCCGGCCGAAGCCGACCACGATGTTGCCGGCGTACCCGGCCTGAACCTCGAGGAACTCGTCGTCGAGGATCCGGGTGATGACCTCGTGCATGTCGTACGGCTGATTCGGGGAGTCCGGGATCAGGGTGTCGAGCTCGATGTCCTCGTCGGTCAGGGTCTCCTCGATGGAACCCTGCGCCGTGGCCACCGGGTAGTGCGGCGGCTCGGCGTAGTTGTTCGGAGGCAGGTAGCTCAGCAGGTCGCGGACGTACTCGAAGGCGTCCTGCTCGCCCGAGGCGACGTAGTGCGCGGTGCCGGACTTCGCCATGTGGGTGTGGGCGCCGCCCAGCTCCTCCATGGTGACGTCCTCGCCGGTGACGGTCTTGATGACGTCCGGGCCGGTGATGAACATCTGGCTGGTCTGGTCGACCATGACGATGAAGTCGGTCAGCGCGGGGGAGTAGACGTGGCCACCGGCCGCGGCGCCCATGATCAACGAGATCTGCGGGATGACACCCGAGGCCTTGATGTTGTTGTGGAAGATCCGGCTGTACAGGCCGAGCGAGACCACGCCCTCCTGGATGCGGGCGCCGGCGCCGTCGTTGATGCCGATCAGCGGGCGGCCGGTCTTGATGGCCAGCTCCTGGACCTTGACGATCTTCTCGCCGTACACCTCGCCGAGGCTGCCGCCGAACACGGTGGCGTCCTGGCTGAAGATGCAGACATCGCGGCCGTCGATGGTGCCGTAGCCGGTGATCACGCCGTCGCCCAGCGGCCGGTTGTTCTCTAGGCCGAAGTTGGTGCTGCGGTGCTTGGCCAGCGCGTCGAGTTCGACGAACGACCCCTCGTCGAGGAGGGCGAGGATGCGCTCGCGGGCGGTCAGCTTGCCCTTCGCATGCACCTTGTCCACGGCGGCTTCGCCGACGGGATGCAGCGTCTCTTCGGCCCGCCTCTTGAGGTCAGCCAGCTTGCCTGCAGTGGTGTGGATGTCCACCTGGTGCTCGGCGGACGGCTCGGTAACGCTCGTCATAGGTCCCGATGCTATCGGTAACCCTAAGACTGGTCTAAGAGAGGTGGACGTGGCGCGCGTCACTGCGGCAGGCGTTGTGTGCTGTGGCCCGACGCCGCGGCGGCCTGCGGGCCTACGCTCTCGACCATGACCACCGGGCCGCTTCTGCTGTCCGAACTGGGCAGCGATCCCGGATCGGTGCTTCGACTCGTCGCCCAGTTCGACGCGCTGGAGGAGCAGGAGGTCAACGCCGACGCCGCTGTGCGGTTTGCCGCGCTGACAGCGCAATGCCCCGTCGGTGTCCGCTGGCCGGGCGGCACCGTCGTCCGGTACGACGCGTCCGGACGTCTGGATCCGATCGAGGACGCGGCTGTGCCGACGTCGGGGGGCGAGACCGTCGTCTGGGTGGAGCGCGACGGATCCGGGCATCCGTTGGACGATGTCCTGCTCGACCGGTTGCGGCGACTGCTCAGCCGCGTCGCGGCCCGGACCGGGGTGAGCGGGACTCCGCATCTCGGTGACCCCGCGTTGCTCGAGGTCGTGCTGTCGGGCAAGGAGCATCGCGAAGACCGGGCACGTGCGATCCGGCTGCTGGGCCTCGACGAGACCAGGCCTACGTGCGTGCTGGCGGCGTCCGGCCATTCGCCACGGGAGACGCTGCGGCTCATCACCGGTGAATTGCCCACGCCGACAGTGCGATCGGCGGTGATCGGCAACGCGACTGCCATCGTGTGCCAGGGGTCGTTCGACATGAGGGAACTCTCGGATCGTCTGGAGCGCCGCATCGTCGAACAGTTTCCGGCGGTGGTGAACGTCGGCACCGCGTCCGGCCCGTGGGTCGGCATCGGATCGCTGGGTAACGTGTTCGGCGCGTCGACCTCATGGCACGAGGCCGTGCGGGCACTGCGGTTCGCATCGTCGACCGGGTTCGGCCGACGCGTGGTGGCCTATGACCGGCTGAGCTCGCTGGAATTGCTGGCGGACCTGCCGATCGACCGGGTGCGGCGTAATCGCGATGTGGCCCGTATCAACGACATCGCGTCATCGCCTGCGGGGGATCTCGACGTGCGGACCACCGAGGCATTCTTCGTCTACGGCTCGTTGCGGCGGACGGCCGCCGAACTGCACGTGCACCACAGCACGGTGGCGGCCCGGTTGGCGCGCGTGCAGACCGCGATGGGGTGGGATTTCGATGACCCGGTCGACCGTTTCCTGGGCACACTGGTGCTCATGGTGCGGCGCATCGCGATGTCGTCGGCGGAACTCGCCGACGCGGACCTGCTGTAGGGCGCCGGGCGCCGCCGCCGAGGCCCTACCACTCCGACAAGTGTCGGGTTAATCCGCGAAATCGCCCGACGTGCGTCGGCTGACGGCGATCGCCCCGTTGGTCAGGATTGCGATGCAGCCCACCCACACTGATCGACACAAGGAGGCCGCATGGCCATCATCGACCCGACCAAGACCTGGGTCCCCGTGGAAGAGCGCCTGGCCGCCACCACCAACGAGCGGCATCGTCAGGTACTCAGCGTCGTTCTGGAGCACATGAAGGCCGAGGCCGAGCCCGATATGGGCCGGCTGATGGCGACGCTGAGCCCCAACCCGGACTACCACTTCTGGTACGCCAATACCGATATGGGGCCCAAGACCACCGAAGGTGTGCGCGCCTACTACGAGGCCTTCGTGGCCAGCGGTGCCAACCACCTCGTTTTCGAGATCGATCGCCTTGCCGTCGACGATGATCTGGTGATGACCGAAGGCTGGATGAAGATGATCTACCCCGGCGCGGCCGCCCAGGGCATCGGCGTCGAGGTCGACGACCCGGACGGCGACTACCTCCTGTTGTTCCGGCAGCTCATCAACTGGCCCATCGACGCCGACGGCCTCATCATCGGTGAGGATGCCTACCAAACCGGTCCGGTCAGCGTGACCAAGCTGAGCCGGGAAGACCTGCCGCAGGCCTACATCGACCAGAAGCGCGCCGCCACCGAGGCTCATGGCTGAGGCCGTGCGCGACTCGATCGCGGCGATGCTGCTCGACCGGGCCGGCGACCAACACCTGGGCCTGCGCACCCGTGACCGGGACTGGACCTGGGACGAGGTGGTCGCCGAATCGGCCGCGCGCGGGGCGCTGGCCCAAGCGATCCGAATCGATGGGCCTTTCCATATCGGCGTGCTCCTGGACAACGTGCCGGACTTCCTGTTCTGGCTGGGTGGCGCCGCACTTGTCGGTGCCACCGTGGTGGGGATCAACCCGACCCGCGGTGCGGCGGAGTTGGCAGCCGAAATCCGGCTTGCCGATTGCCAATTGATCGTCACCGACACCCCGGGCGCGGCGCGGCTCCGCAGCCTGGATACCGGCCTGCAGGATGACCGGGTCCTGGTGATCGACCAACCCGGATACATCGAGGCGGTCAACGCGGTCCGGGTGTCACCGGCGCAGGCGCCCGGCGTCGGCGCGGACTCGCTCATGCTGCTGCTGTTCACCTCGGGGACGACGGGTGCGTCGAAGGCAGTCAAATGCAGCCAGGGCAGGTTGGCCCGGATCGCCTATGCGGCCGCCGAGAAATTCGGCCATGTGCGCGAAGACGTGGAGTACTGCTGCATGCCGCTGTTCCACGGCAACGCGATCATGGCGTTGTGGGCACCGGCGCTGTCGGTCGGGGCGACGGTGTGCCTCACGCCGGCTTTCTCGGCATCCGGATTCTTGCCTGACGTACGGTATTTCGGCGCGACGTTCTTCACCTATGTGGGCAAGGCGCTCGGCTACCTGATGGCCACCGCCGAACAGCCCGACGATGCCGACAACCCGCTGGTCCGCGGTTTCGGCACCGAGGCGTCGCCCGATGACCAGCGCGAGTTCCGGCGCCGGTTCGATGCCGAGCTGTTCGAGGGCTACGGCTCCAGCGAAGGCGGTGGGGCAGTGGTGCTGGCCCCCGACATGCCGGCGGGAGCGCTGGGCCGCCCGGCACACGCCGGGGTGGCGATAGTCGACCCCGAATCGCTGCAGGACTGTGCGCCAGCGGTTTTCGACGAGCACGGCCGCGTCCTCAACCCCGACGACGCCGTGGGCGAGATCGTCGACAAGTTCGGCACCCGCACGTTCGAGGGTTACTACAAGAACGACGAGGCCAACGCCGAGCGCATCCGCAACGGCTGGTACTGGACAGGTGATCTGGGTTATCTCGACGAGCAGGGATTCATCTACTTCGCCGGCCGTCGTGGTGACTGGATCCGGGTCGACGGGGAGAACACGTCCGCGCTCAACATCGAGCGGGTGCTGCGCCGTCACCCCGACGTGGTGGCCGCCGGTGCGTACGCGGTTCCGGATCCGCGTTCGGGTGACCAGGTGATGGCCGCGATCGAGGTAACCGACCCCGACCGGTTCGACGCAGGAGCGTTCGTGACCTATTTGGCCGCCCAGGAAGACTTGGGGGCCAAGGGGATTCCGAGATTCCTGCGGGTCTCGAAGAACCTGCCCGTCACCGGGTCCAACAAGGTGCTCAAACGCGAACTGCAGCAGGACCGGTGGCACACCGGCGAGCCGGTGTACCGGTGGGCGGGACGCGGGGCGCCCGCGTATGAGGCCATGGGCGACGATGACAAGCTGTCGCTGGACGCCGAGTTCGCGCAGTACGGGAGGCAGCGTTACCTATGAAGTGGGATGACCAGTGTGACGTCCTGATAGCCGGATCCGGGGGCGGCGGCGTGACCGGCGCCTACACCGCCGCGCGCGAAGGCCTGTCGGTGATCCTGGTGGAGGCCAGCGACAAATTCGGCGGCACGACCGCGTATTCCGGTGGCGGCGGGGTGTGGTTCCCGTGCAACCCGGTGCTCAAGCGGGCCGGTACCGACGACACCATCGAGGATGCGCTGGAGTACTACCACGCCGTCGTCGGCGACCGGACCCCACGGGAACTGCAGGACACCTATGTCCGCGGCGGTGCCGACCTGATCGAATACCTCGAAGCCGATGACAATCTGAAGTTCGCGCCGATGCCGTGGCCGGACTACTTCGGCAAGGCGCCCAAGGCCAGGGCCGACGGCCAACGCCACATCGCGGCCCGTCCACTCAAGGTGGAGAAGGCTCCGCACCTGCGCGAGCTGGTGCGCGGGCCACTCGACGCCGACCGGCTCGGTGCCGAGCAGCCCGACGACTATTTCATCGGCGGCCGGGCATTGATCGCCCGCTTTCTGAAAGCCATTGAGCAGTACCCGAATACGTCGCTTCGGCGAAATGCCCCGCTCGTGGAGCTGGTCGTCGAGGACGGGGCGGTGACAGGTGCGGTCGTGGAAATCGACGGGACGCGGCAGGCGATCCGGGCGCGACGCGGTGTGCTGTTGGCCGCAGGCGGTTTCGAGGGCAACGACGAATTGCGCCGTGAATACGGCGTTCCCGGTGTCGCACGCGACACCATGGGGCCGCCCGCCAACCTCGGCCACGCCCATCGGGCGGCGATCGCCGCGGGCGCCGACGTCGACCTGATGGACCAGGCTTGGTGGTCACCGGGCCTGACTCACCCCGACGGGCGCTCGGCCTTCGCGCTGTGGTTCACCGGCGGCATCTTCGTCGACCAGAACGGGCAGCGTTTCGTCAACGAATCCGCGGCCTACGACCGGATCGGCCGGGCCATCCTGCCGCGGCTGGCCGACGGTTCGATGACGTTGCCGTACTGGATGATCTACGACAATGATCGGGACGGCGAAGAAGGAATAGTGCCGCCGGTCAAGGCCACCAACGTCTCGATGGTCGACACACAGGACTACGTCGACGCCGGGTTGTGGCACACCGCCGACACCCTGGAAGATCTCGCCGCCAAGATCGGCGTCCCCGCCGAGAACCTGACTGCGACCGTCGCGCGGTTCAACGGCTTCGTCGCCGCCGGGTCGGACGAGGATTTCGGTCGTGGCGACGAGGCGTACGACCGCGCCTTCTCCGGTGGTGCATCCCCACTCGTCGCGATCGAGAAGGGCCCTTTCCACGCCGCCGCATTCGGCATCTCCGACCTCGGAACCAAGGGCGGTTTGCGCACCGACACCGCGGCCCGGGTACTCGACGCCGAGGGGCAGGTGATCGCCGGGCTGTACGCCGCGGGCAACACCATGGCCGCTCCCAGCGGCACCGCCTATCCGGGCGGCGGAAATCCGATCGGAACCAGCATGCTGTTCAGCCACCTGGCGGTCAAAGACATGCTAGGCAGGGGAGAAGAATGAGCGCTCGCGCGAAGAACCAAGGGGAGAAGCATGAGTGACGTAAGGGAAATCGACGCCGGCACGGCGATGACGCGGTTCGCGCGCGGCTGGCACTGCGTCGGGCTCGCTGAAACGTTCCGAGACGGCCGGCCGCACGGTATCGAGGCGTTCGGTACCAAACTCGTCGTCTACTCCGACTCCGCCGGCGACCTGCATGTGCTCGACTCCTACTGCCGACACATGGGCGGCGACCTGTCCATGGGCTCGGTCAAGGACGACAACCTCGCCTGCCCGTTCCACGATTGGCGCTGGGGCGGTGACGGCAAGTGCAAGCTGGTGCCCTACGCCAAACGCACGCCGCGGCTGGCGCGCACCCGCAAATGGGAGACCTGTGAGGTCAACGGCCAGCTGCTCGTCTGGCACGACCCCGAAGGTTCGACCCCGCCGGCTGAGCTGACCCCGCCCACGATCGAGGGCTACGACGAGGGCATCTGGTCACCGTGGCAATGGAATTCGATCCTGATCGAGGGATCGCACTGCCGGGAGATCGTCGACAACAACGTCGACATGGCGCACTTCTTCTACATCCACCACGCGTACCCGACCTACTTCAAGAACGTCATCGAAGGCCACACCGCCAGCCAGTTCATGGAGTCCAAACCGCGTCCGGACTACGCCACCAGAGAACTCTGGGACGGCACCTATCTGCGTTCGGAGGCAACGTATTTCGGCCCCGCGTACATGATCAACTGGCTCCACAACGATCTCGCCCCGGAATTCACCGTCGAGGTCGCGCTGATCAACTGCCACTATCCGGTGACACACAACTCGTTCGTGCTGCAGTGGGGTGTCGCGGTCCAGCAGAATCCGGGGATGCCCGCGGACAAGGCGGCGAAGCTCGCGGCGGCGATGAGCCGGAGCTTCGGCGACGGCTTCATGGAGGATGTCGAGATCTGGAAACACAAGGCCCGCATCGACAACCCGTTGCTGACCGAGGAGGACGGGCCGGTCTACCACCACCGCCGGTGGTACGAGCAGTTCTATGTCGACCTTGCCGATGTCACGCCCGACATGACCGATCGCTTCGAGCAGGAGGTCGACACCACCCACGCCAACGAGCTCTGGCACGAGGAGGTCGCGGCCAACCTGGCCAATCGGTAGCGGACCGTCGGTCGAATAGGCTGACGGCAATGAACACAAGGCCACCGCTGGATGTGACGGCACTGCGCAACGGGTTGAGCTCGCCCTGGCGTCAACTCGATGTCGTCGAGGAGACCGGGTCCACCAACGCCGACCTGCTGGCGCGGGCAGCCGGCGGTGCCGACATCGCGGGTACGGTGCTGCTGGCCGAATACCAGACTGCCGGACGTGGCCGCCATGGCCGGCAGTGGTCGTCGCCGCCCCGGTCGCAGTTGGCGTTGTCGGTGGGGGTCGACGCGTCCGGGGTGCTGACCGATATCTGGGGATGGCTGCCGTTGGCCACCGGCGTCGCCGTCGTCGACGCCGTCGCAGAGGTCACCGGTGTGCGCGTCGGCCTGAAGTGGCCCAACGACGTCCTGGTCGGCCCGGGCGGCGGAAAGCTGGCGGGCATCCTCGCCGAAGTGGCGTCGCCGGCACCGGTGGTCGTCGTCGGGCTCGGCCTGAACGTGACGATGACGGCCGACGAGTCCCCGGACCCGCGCGCCACCTCACTGTCGCAGCTCGGCGCAGGCACAGTGGACCGCAATCCGCTGGCCCAGGTTCTGCTCCGGCATCTGGCCGCCCGTTTCGCCGGCTGGCGCAATTCCGATCCGCAACTGGCGGCCGACTACCGCGCACGCAGCGTCACGATCGGCACCCGCGTGCGCGCGGTCCTGCCGGGAGACAACACGTTGGTGGGCACCGCCGTCGACGTCGACGACCTCGGGCGGCTGATCATGGACACCGGCTCTGAACAGGTCAGGGTTTCCGCGGGCGACATCACCCACCTGCGGCCTGATGAGCCGTAGAGTGCTGCCGTGGGTTACCCGGAGAATGTGCTGGCCAACGACGAGCAGGTGGTGCTCCACCGGCATCCGCATTGGAAACGTCTGATCGGTGCGGTCCTCGTCCTGGTACTGATCAGCGCGGCAGCGGCGTTCGTCGCCGCCGTGGTCAACACCATGGACTGGCAGAGCACCGCCAAGAACGTGCTCTTCATCGTGATCGGCGTGATCTGGCTCGTCGTCGTCGGCTGGTTGACCGTCTGGCCGTTCCTGAACTGGTGGACCACCCACTTCGTGATCACCGACCGGCGGGTCATGTTCCGGCACGGCCTACTGACCCGCTCGGGAATCGACATCCCTCTCGCACGGATCAACAGCGTCGAATTCCGTCACGGGCTGACCGACCGGCTGTTGCGCACCGGCACCCTGATCATCGAATCGGCGTCGCAGGACCCCTTGGAGTTCCACGATATTCCGCGCGTGGAGCAGGTGCACTCACTGCTGTATCACGAAGTCTTCGACACCCTGGGCTCTGAGGAATCGCCGAGCTGACGCGCCTTCGCGCGGCGACTCGGAGTTCGCAGCGGCGTCACGGTCGCGGACCTGTGCTCTGCGTGATCCTCGAGGGCCTCGGCGATACCGCCGCCGGTGAGTGTGGACTCCAGCGCCAGATCGGGCTTGGCCACGAACTCGTCGGGGAACACCCAGCGGCGGAACGCCCAGAACCGGAACGCCATCTGCAGCAGGTTGCCCAGGATGTAGGCAGAGACGAAGTCGGCGATGTTCTCCACCGTCAACGACACCTCGGGCACCCGCAGACCCAGCACGTAGCTGGAGAAGTACAGCGGCAGCATCGAAAGCAGCACACCCACGGCGCTGAACGCGAAGAACAGCAGGGCCTCGTGGTGGCGCTCGCGGCCGCCGCGGTTCTGGAAGCTCCACTCCCGATTGAGGATGTAGGAGGCGATGACGGCAACGACGCCGGCGATGATCTTGGCGGTGACCGGCTTGGGCTCCAGCACCGTGAGTTTGAGGGTGAAGAAGATCGCCGAATCGATGACAAACGTCGTCGCGCCGACGATCGCGAACTTGATCAGTTCGTGATGCCGCTCGGCATAGGGACGGACGAATCGCGGCAATCGAGCGATTGTCGCATCGGCGAAGGACACAGGTAGGCAGTGTACGGAAATGCGTCGTTCGATGCCGAATCGTTGCGAAGCCCGACCTTAACCGCAGGTCAATGAGCCGGTCACAACGATGACACCAATCCGCGCATGACACCATAGAGCGCGTGCCGACAACTCCCAACAAGCCGTCTCCACCTGTCGTGGCGATGATCGGTGGCGGCCAGCTCGCCAGGATGACCCACCAGGCGGCCATCGCACTCGGGCAGACTCTGCGGGTGCTGGCCGCCGGGCCGGACGAATCCGCCGCACAGGTCACTCCCGACGTCGTCATCGGCTCGCACACCGATCTGGACGCGCTGCGGCGGGCAGCGGCAGGCGCGTCGGCGTTGACGTTCGACCACGAGCACGTGCCCACCGAACACCTGGAGAAGCTCGTCGCCGAAGGGGTGACGGTCAACCCGCCGCCGGCGGCGCTGGTGCACGCCCAGGACAAACTGCTCATGCGCCGCAAGCTGCACAGCATCGGCGCCCCGGTGCCGCGCTTCGCCGAGATCACCTCGGTCGCCGACGTCGAGGATTTCGTACGGAAGATCGACGGTCCGGTGGTGATCAAGACCGTGCGCGGCGGCTACGACGGCAAAGGCGTGGTGATGGCCGACGACCTGGCCTCCGCGCGTGAGACCGTGGCCGCTTACCTGGCCGACGGGGTCGCGGTGCTCGCCGAAGAACGCGTTGCGATGCGCCGCGAGCTCGCCGCGCTGGTGGCCCGCTCGCCGTTCGGGCAAGGCGCGGCCTGGCCTGTCGTCGAAACCGTGCAACGCAACGGAATCTGCGTCGAGGTGTATGCCCCCGCGCCGGGACTGTCGGATGAATTAGGTTCGGCTGCACAGGAACTCGCGCTGCGACTGGCGAACGAGCTCGGCGTGGTCGGTGTGCTGGCCGTCGAGCTCTTCGAGACGACCGACGGCGCCCTGCTGGTCAACGAACTGGCCATGCGTCCGCACAACTCCGGGCACTGGACCATGGACGGCGCGGTCACCAGCCAGTTCGAACAGCATCTGCGCGCGGTCTTGGACTACCCGCTCGGCGACACCTCGGCCATTGCGCCCGCTGCGGTGATGGCCAACGTCCTTGGGGCGCCGGAGACGCCGACGATGTCGATGGACGAGCGCCTGCACCACCTGTTCGCCCGGATCCCCGACGCGAAGGTGCATCTGTACGGCAAGGGTGAACGGTCCGGGCGCAAACTCGGGCATGTCAACATCATTGGCACTGACATGGACGAACTTCGCGAGCGTGCGGTGCGGGCCGCGCACTGGTTGTCGCACGGCGAGTGGACCGACGGATGGGATGAACATGGCGACTAGCGAAGCGACGGGCTCGGGTTCGGGTCCCAGGGTCGGCCTCATCATGGGCAGCGACAGCGACTGGTCGGTGATGTCGGATGCGGCCGACGCGCTCGCCGAGTTCGAGGTGCCGTTCGAGGTCGGTGTGGTCTCCGCGCACCGCACTCCGCAGCGCATGCTCGACTACGCCAAGACCGCCGCGGACCGGGGTGTCGAGGTGATCATCGCCGGAGCGGGGGGAGCCGCGCACCTGCCCGGCATGGTGGCGTCTGCCACGCCGCTTCCGGTCATCGGCGTTCCGGTGCCGTTGGCGCGCTTGGACGGCATGGACTCGCTGCTGTCGATCGTGCAGATGCCCGCCGGCGTGCCGGTGGCCACGGTTTCCATTGGGGGAGCACGCAATGCGGGCCTGCTGGCCGTGCGCATCCTGGGGTCTTCGGACACCACACTGCGGTCCCGGATGGTGAAATTCCAGGCCGACCTGGAGAACATGGTGTTGGCGAAGGACGCCGCCTTGCGCGATCGCCTGCTGGGCGACGGCTGAACGAGACGAGACTGAGTCAATCTCCGATCAGGTCGCGAATGCGGGGTGTGAGGGACTCGATCGGTTCATCGGTCGACATGACCACAACCGCCGTGCGACCGCCGCCGCCCCGGTAGATCGGCCACGTCGCGGCCAGCGCCTCGGCCAGGTCCGACCGTGGGTCGGTCACGTCGCCGCGCAGCCATCGACGCAGGACGTGGTTGTGCGCGGCGACCACGGCGTTGGCGAATAATTCGGCGCGCAGGCCCGCCGTCCAATCTCCGGTCTGGGCTGCCCTCAGGTGTTTGGTGAACAGCCGGACATACCGCGACACGACGGCCGTTTCGAAGTCGCGCAGGGCAGGTACCGAGCGGGTGAGTCGATACCGCGTCCGGGCCCGCTCGCCCTCGGCGAGATAGTTCTCGAACACCGAGGTTGTCGCCACCGCGATGACCTCGGCGGGCAGCCCTTCGGCCGGTGCCGTTGACAACCTTTGGTCGGCGCGCTGCAGCAGCGTCTCGTGATCGGGAAAGATCAACGCCTCTTTCGACCCGAACTGGCGAAACGCAGTGGTGCGTCCCACCCCCGCCCGTGCGGCGATGTCGTCGACGCTGGTGGCCTCATACCCACGTTCTTCGAACATTTCGAATGCCGCGCTCACCAGGCGCTCCCGAGTGCTGGGCAAATCGGGCATGAGTGCACCTTTCGTGGGACTGAGTGCCGATGCTATGGTACTGAGTACCAAAAGTAGCAGGACGATGCACTCGATGTGCGGTCCGCGCAACGATTGATCCAAGAGAGCCACGAGCTGAGAGCTAGGGAGACGATCATGGCTGGCTGGGGCGGTAACCCATCTTTCGATTTGTTTCAGTTGCCTGAGGAGCACCAGGAGCTTCGGGCGGCGATTCGGGCACTGGCGGAGAAGGAAATCGCCCCGCACGCTGCCGACGTCGACGAGAACGCGCGCTTCCCGGAGGAAGCGCTGCAGGCCCTGAATGCTTCGGGTTTCAACGCGGTTCACGTGCCCGAGGAATACGGCGGCCAGGGTGCCGACTCGGTCGCGGCGTGCATCGTGATCGAGGAAGTGGCGCGGGTGGATTGCTCGGCGTCGCTGATCCCGGCGGTCAACAAACTGGGCACGATGGGCCTGATCCTGCGCGGCTCCGATGAGCTGAAGAAGCAGGTGCTGCCCTCGCTGGCTTCCGGTGAGGCGATGGCCTCCTACGCTTTGAGCGAGCGCGAGGCCGGCTCGGACGCGGCGGGCATGCGAACCCGCGCGAAGGCCGACGGCGATGACTGGATCCTCAACGGCACCAAGTGCTGGATCACCAACGGCGGCAAGTCGACCTGGTACACCGTGATGGCGGTGACCGATCCGGACAAGGGCGCCAACGGCATCTCGGCATTCATCGTGCACAAGGACGACGAGGGCTTCAGCGTCGGCCCCAAGGAGCGCAAGCTCGGCATCAAGGGCAGCCCGACCACCGAGCTGTACTTCGAGAACTGCCGCATTCCGGGTGACCGGATCATCGGCGAGCCGGGCACCGGTTTCAAGACTGCGCTGGCGACGTTGGATCACACCCGCCCGACCATCGGTGCGCAGGCCGTGGGTGTCGCCCAGGGCGCACTGGACGCGGCGATCGCCTACACCAAGGACCGCAAGCAGTTCGGTACGGCCATCGCTGATTTCCAGGCTGTGCAATTCATGCTGGCCGACATGGCGATGAAGCTGGAGGCCGCGCGGTTGATGGTCTACCACGCCGCGGCGCGCGCCGAGCGTGGCGAGCACAACCTCGGGTTCATCTCGGCGGCGAGCAAGTGCTTCGCCTCCGATGTGGCCATGGAGGTCACCACCGACGCGGTGCAGCTGTTCGGCGGCGCCGGCTACACGGTGGACTTCCCGGTCGAGCGGATGATGCGCGACGCCAAGATCACCCAGATCTACGAGGGCACCAACCAGATTCAGCGCGTGGTCATGAGCCGCGCCCTGCTGAAGTAACTAACGACCGCCCAGTGGCCAGTTAGCGCACACTTTCACCGAAAGAACGTGCGATAACTGGCCTTTGGGCATTTTGGCGGTCAGCCGCGGGTGACCTTCTCCGTCGCCCGGCGTCGCTCCTGGGCGCCGGGATCGGGATTGGCCACCTGCACGAGCGACGCCCCGACGGCGAACACCGCGACCAGGTTCTCGATCAGCTCGTCGGGGGTGTCCCAGGACGCCGTGGACAGCACGCGGTCGCGATCGGTGAAACCCTGTGCCGCCGCGGCACTTCGGGCGGCCTCCAGTACCTCGGCGACCGATCGTCCGGCCAGGGCCGGCCCGGGCACACGTTCTGGCACGATCTGATCCCCGTGCACCCGGACCGCGGTGGCGTAGTCGGTGACCCCGATGGGCAGATCCGCGGCGGGTTTGCCGAACGGGTCGAGCGACAGCACGGCGACCTCGCCGCCGGAGACCGCGTCGTCGGCCTCGTCGAGCCGCTCGCGGGTGCACAGGGCGATGTCGGCTTCCGTCATGCCCGATTGCTCCTCGCGTGCGCCGGCCAAAACCACCTCACTGCCGATCCACCAGACCCCGAACAACACCGCGGCGGTCTGCCAGTGCGCGGGCAGCAGCACCGCCACCCGCGTTCCCGGGCCGGCACCCATCTCGTCGCGCAACAGATTGGCGGTCTTGGCGGCCCAGTTGGCCATGGTCACCGTCGACAGCTCGATCCGCTCACCGGTGGCGTCGTCGTAATAGGTGATCCGTGGCCCGGCCGGATCCGCTGCCAACAGCGGATCCAGCACGGCGGCGCTGAGTGTGCTCATAACTTGTGGTTGTACTCGAGGACGATCAGTTCACACACTTGGGATCGTCCGAACCCGCGTTGAGGATCGGCGACGGAGGTGGTGGCGGGCTCTCTTCGCCGGTGTCGCCGGAGGTGTCCCCGACGGCGGCCGGATCCACCGCTGAGGGATCACTGCCGTCCAGACCGGACCCGGGCCCGGTGTAGTCCGCCGCCAGCACCACCCGCACCGCGCCGGGCGGCAGCGACGAATCCGCGTTCACCGGCAATCCACCGAGGTCCTTCGACACGGCCTGTGCGCCGAGGTCGTCGGACTTGGCGGCGAGTACCTGACTGGATGCCGGCGGGACGCCTTCGTGATTACCGGTGGCGCCGGGCACGAATCCCTTGTTGCTCAACACCTGCGACACCGCGGCAGCCAGGCCGTTGATGTCGGTGCCGTTGACCACCTCGACGGTGGTGTTGTCCGGCGAGTAGCTGAGTTGCTCGGTCTTGCCCTCGTCCTGGTCCTGCAGCAGGCTCGACACCCACTGGTGGACGTCATCGGGATCCACCCGGACCACGCTCTGCATGCCGTCGTCGCTCCAGCCGTCCTCACGCAGGATCGGGATGGTCGCGAACGCCACGTTGCCGGCCGCGAGCTTCTGCAGCTGTTCGACGAAACTCATGATGTCCCAGCCGTCGGAGATCACCACCGAGCGCTGCACGGCCTCCTGCAGCCGCCCCAGCGTCCCCGGGCTGGACAGCGTCTTGCTGGAGATCACCTCATGGGCCAGCGACGCCATCACGGACTGCTGCCGGGTCACCCGGTCGAGGTCACCGCGCGGCAGATCGTGGCGTTGGCGCACGAAACTCAGCGCCTGCGGGCCGTTGAGTTTCTGCCAGCCGGCCGGGAAATCTGCACCCGAAAGTGGTTCGTAGACAGCATCTTTGAGGCAGACGTTGACGCCGCCGAGGGCGTCGGTGATCAACGCGAAGCCGAGCAGCCCGATCTCGGCGTAGTGGTCCACCGTCACACCGGTCAGCCCGGCGACAGTCTGGATCAGTTCCTCGCGGGCAGCCTCGGTGGCCTTGGGCTCGGCGACGGCCGGATCTTCACCCTCGACCTCGACGAGCTGCTTCATCCGCTCGAGCTTGACGTCTCCGAACACCCCGTTGATCTTCATCTTTCCCCAGTTCGGCGCTTCGACGTACGAGTCGCGGGGGATGGAGATGGCGGTGGCCGACTTCCCGTTGTTGGGGATGCGCACCAGGATGATGGTGTCGGTGTTGGTCGAGACGTCGTCACCGGCGCGCAGGGCCTCCAACTCCTCGGCCGACAGCGGATTGCCGTGGGCGTCGGTGCGACTGTCCATACCGACCAGCAGGATGTCGATGGCGCCGTCCTCGCCGCCGCCGCCGAGCGCCGCCGAGCTGATGTGGTTGATACCGGATTCGAACGAGCGGATCTGGGTCCAGGCCACCCCTGTTCCGAGCACCACGGCCGACGCCGTGGCGACAGCAAGGGAGCGAAGGAGGGGGATACGCACGTGCCCAGGCTACTTGCGGCCAGGACGTGAGCCGGGTAACGCGGACCGGCGTGCCAGACTCGGCGCATGGCGCAACGGATTGTGATCACCGGGGCCGGCGGCATGGTCGGCCGGGTATTGGCTGATCAGGGGCGTGGTGAGGGCCGCGACGTGCTGGCCTTGACCTCTGCCGAATGTGATATCACCAACGCCGGCGCGGTCCGGCAATTCGTGCAGCCAGGTGACGTGGTGATCAATTGCGCGGCATACACGCAGGTGGACGCCGCTGAAACCGATCAGGAGAGGGCCTACGCCGTCAACGCGGCCGGTCCTGGCAACCTCGCCGCGGTGTGTGCACAGGCCGGTGCCGGCCTGGTGCACATCTCCACCGACTACGTATTCGGCGCGTCCCGCGAGCGTCGCACGCCCTACGAGACCGACGACGAGACCGGACCGGTCAACGTCTACGGCCGCACCAAGCTGGCCGGGGAACAGGCAGTGCTGGCCGCCAAGCCCGACGCGCATGTCGTTCGCACCGCGTGGGTGTACCGAGGCGGCGACGGAGCCGACTTTGTGGCGACCATGCGCAGGCTGGCGGCCGGCGACGGTCCTGTCGACGTGGTGGCCGATCAGATCGGGTCGCCGACCTATACCGGTGACCTGGTGGCAGCCCTACTGCGGATCGCCGACGGCGGCGTGCGGCCCGGCATACTGCACGCCGTCAACTCCGGACCGGCCAGCCGCTTCGACCTGGCGCGGGAGACCTTCGCGGCCGTCGGCGCCGATCCAGAGCGCGTCCGCCCGGTCGGCAGCGATCGCCATCCGCGCCCCGCACTGCGCCCCGCCTACACCGTCCTGTCCGCGCGGCGGTCCGCCGAGGCGGGCCTGACCCCGCTGCGGGATTGGCGGGAGGCGCTCGTCGCAGCGATCGGGAACACCGCGGTTGGAAAAGACCGGTCGTCCGGCCCGTTACCCTCTACGCCGTGACTGAGGATGCGGCCCGCCCGCTCGTTGTGGTGACGGTGACGTACTCGCCGGGTCCACACCTTGACCGTTTCCTGGCCTCACTCGCGTTGGCCACCGATCGGCCGGTGAAGGTCATCATGGCCGACAACGGCTCGACCGACGGTGCACCCGAGCAGGCTGAAAAACGCTATCCGAACGTCCAGCTGCTGCGTACCGGCGGCAATCTGGGTTACGGCAGTGCGGTCAATCGCGGCGCGGCCCAGATCTCCGACGGGGACTGCGCGGAATTTTTCATCATCGCCAACCCCGACGTGCAGTGGGGACCCCGTTCGATCGACATGCTGCTCGACGCCGCGCAGCGGTGGCCTCGGGCCGGGGCGTTCGGGCCGCTGGTCCACGATCCCGACGGATCGGTGTATCCGTCGGCGCGCCACCAGCCGAGCCTGATCCGCGGCGGCATGCACGCCGTCATCGGTCCGTTCTGGAAGTCGAATCCGTGGACCGCCGCCTACCGTCAGGACCGCCAGGAGCCCAGTGAGCGCGAGGTCGGCTGGCTGTCCGGTTCATGCCTGCTGATGCGCCGCGCCGCCTTCGACGCCGTCGGCGGGTTCGACGAGCGCTACTTCATGTATATGGAGGACGTCGACCTCGGTGACCGGATCGCCCGGGCCGGCTGGCAGAACGTCTACGTGCCCTCGGCCGAGGTGCTGCACCACAAGGGCCACTCCACCGGCCGTGACCCGGCGCGCAACTTGGCCGCCCATCACCGCAGTACCTACACTTTTCTGGCCGATCGATATCCGGCGCCCTGGCAGGCGCCGTTACGGTGGACAATTCGGGGCGCGCTGGCAGCACGCGCGGGCCTGGTGGTCGGTAGTTCTCGACGTAAGCACGCGAAAGGGCGCTGACGTGATCAATCCCGCGGAAGTGGATGCCGTCGTTCTCGTCGGCGGCCGTGGCACCCGGCTGCGGCCGCTGACACTTTCGGCACCCAAGCCGATGTTGCCGACGGCCGGAGTCCCGTTCCTGACCCATCTGCTCGCCCGGATCGCGGCTGCCGGCATCAAACATGTCGTGATGGGCACCTCGTACAAGGCCGAGGTTTTCGAGGAAGCTTTCGGTAACGGCTCCGATCTGGGGCTGGAGATCGAATACGTCACCGAGAGCGAAGCACTCGGCACCGGTGGTGCCATCGCCAACGTGGCCGACAAGCTGCGCTATGACACGGCCATGGTGTTCAACGGTGACGTGCTGTCGGCGGCCGATCTCGGCGCGTTGCTCGAGTCCCATGACACCCACCAGGCCGACCTCACGCTGCATCTGGTGCGCGTCAGTGATCCGCGTGCATTCGGCTGCGTGCCCACCGATGCCGACGGTCGCGTGACGGCATTCCTGGAGAAGACCCAGGACCCGCCGACCGACCAGATCAACGCCGGCTGCTACGTGTTCAAAAAGCATGTCATCGACCAGATTCCGAGTGGGCGGCCGGTTTCGGTCGAGCGCGAGGTGTTCCCGGGCCTGCTCACCGATGGGCTCAAGGTGTGCGGATACGTCGACGCCTCCTACTGGCGCGATATGGGCACACCCGAGGATTTCGTCCGCGGTTCTGCCGATCTGGTCCGCGGTATCGCACCGTCACCGGCACTCAACGGCCAGCGTGGCGAGTCCCTGGTGCACGAAGGCGCGGCGGTCGCCCCCGGCGCCTTGCTCATCGGCGGCACCGTGGTGGGTCGCGGAGCCGAGATCGGTGCGGGCGCCCGCCTGGACGGGGCGGTGATCTTCGACGGCGTACGGGTGGAAGCCGGTGCGGTCATTGAACGTTCGATCATCGGCTTCGGCGCCAGGATCGGCCCCCGGGCACTGATTCGTGACGGCGTGATCGGCGACGGGGCCGATATCGGTGCCCGCTGCGAACTGTTGCGCGGTGCCAGGGTGTGGCCCGGGGTCAACATTCCCGACGGCGGTATCCGGTACTCGACCGACGTGTGAGTCCGGCCGCGCCGTGTGGGCGTGGACAAAAGTGTGTTTGCCGGCCCCTGTCACGCCTTAGGCTGTGATCGGCGAAAGAGGGGGACCATGCTCACTGGACTACGGCGCGTGGCGGTGGCGCCGATCGCGGCAACGTTGGTGCTCGGCTCGTTATTGGGAGCGACGGCCCCGCGGGCCGCGGCGTGGCCGATTCCGTTGACCGCGCAGGACACCAACTATCTCAAGGCCACGCGCGGGGTGTTCCCCGGCGACGACGACCAGTTGCTGCTGGTCGGGCGGGAGATGTGTCGACTGCTGTACACCGGGACGCCCGCGCAGGCGGTGATCGACCAGATGGCGGGCCAGTACGCCGCCACCCCGGAGCAGACCTCGGTTGCGTTGCGCGCGGCCCGTCGCGCGTACTGCACGCAGGCTCCCGGTTAGACGCTTCGCGGTACGGAGGCGGCCAATTGGGTCAGCCCGAAGTCGGTGCCCTCGGGCAGGGCATCGAGTGGCCACCAGCGCAGGTCCAAAGATTCGTCGCTGCAGGCGATCTCGGCGCCCGCTGAGGCCCGCACCACGAACTGCATATCGAGGTGACGGGTCGGTACACCCAGTGAGCACGTCACCGGATGCACGTGCAGTGCGGCCAACTGGGGATCGATGGTCAGTCCGGTGATGCCGGACTCCTCGGTGGCCTCGCGCAGGGCGGCGGCGCGAATGTCGGAATCCGTTTCCTCACAATGCCCGCCCAGCTGCAGCCAGCGCCCGAAGCGGGGATGCAGCGTGAGCAGTGTCTGGGTTCCGGTGTGGTCGATGACCAGAGCAGAGGCGGTGATGTGCCCGGGAACGCATGACCGCAGGCAGGCATCGGGACGGGCGGCCAGGAACGACAACACCGCATGCCGCAGCGTGTCCTGACCGGGATCACTTGTCTGCCACTGCGTCAGTACCTCGACGGCCGAGGCGTGAAGACTCTCGGCGCTCACTTCACGACCAACAGGCCGTCGGTGGGGACGGGTTCGCGAGGCGGCTGTGGATCGGCCGGGTAGCCGATCGCGATGGCGCCCAACGGTTCCCACTCTGCCGGGAGATCGAGCTCGGCCCGCACCAGATCGCCGGCGAAGATCGTCGAACCGATCCAGCAACTGCCCACCTCGCGCACCGCCAGCGCCACCAGCAGGGCCTGCACCGCCGCACCCACCGCGACGGTGAACATGGTGTGCTCGGCCTGGGTGCGGGCCGGGTCGGGGTAGCTGTGGGCGCCGTCGGGGACCATGAACGGAATCACCAGTTCCGGGGCATCATAAAGGATTTGGCCACGGTTCAGGCGACGTTCGACGGCCTCCGGGTCCCGCCCGTCGCCGGTCAGATCGGCACGCCACTTGTCCTTCATCCGGTCCAGCAGCCGTAGGCGCGTGGCGCCGTCCTGCACCCAGACGAAGCGCACCGGGCGGGTGTGATGTGGCGCGGGTGCGGTGAGCGCCTCGCCCACGGCGGCGTCGACGAGTGCGTGATCGACCGGTTCATCGGAGAATATGCGCACTGAACGACGCAATAGCTGGGCCTGGCTGCGCCCCAGCTGGATTGCCTCGGCAGTGCCGAGCCAGAACAGATCGTCCTCGCCGGAGCGCAAAAGCGTCCGCGCGTTCGATCCGTCGTCGATCGGATCGAGGCCGCGTACCACCGCGACCGGAATCGCGGTGAGCTTGCCCTTCACCAAATCGGCTGCGGCAGCGATCTCATCGGCCACAGCCACCTCGGTGACCAGCAGTTCGTTGCCGTGCCGGTCGTGCGCGCCCGCGTAACCGTGCAGCACGGTGAGCCCGGCGGCGCCGATGGCGAAATCGGCCTGGCCGTTACGCCAGGCGCGGCCCATGGTGTCGGTGATCACGACCGCGACGGTGACGCCGAGTCGCTCACGCAAGCCGTCGCGCAGCGCCGCCGCGCTGCCGTCGGGATCGACCGGCAGCAGGGCCAGCTCGTTCGAGTCGACGTTGGAGCCGTCGACCCCGGCGGCGGCCTGGACCAGCCCGATGGCGTTCTCGGTGATCAGAGTCCGGCCCTTGCGTGCCAGCACGCGGACCGCCTCGGCATCGATGAGCTTGCGCCGCAAGGTGTCCCGCTCGTCCGGATCTGAAGGTGCGGTGACGATGCGGCCCTCGCACTTGGACACGATCTTGCTGGTGATGACCAGCACGTCCCCGTCACGCAGCCACGGTGCCGCACCGGCGAGGGCCGCGGCGAGATCGTCACCCGGACGGAACTCGGGAAGCCCCGGCACCGGAAGAATCTCTACCCTGTCGGCAGACCCGTGCTCGGTGTTCACGTCCGCGGTCACAGCGCGATGCCTGCCACGTCCAGACCTGCCCGCACCATCTCGGCGGTGGTCGCCGGGTCTGTCATCAGCAGCGGTACCGCCCGTACCTCCACACCCTCGATCTCGGCGTGATCGCCTTCGTGTACCAGCCATCCGTCCAGGATGCCGGTGCCCGACCGGGCGCCGAAGTGTTGACCGACGGCCTCTGATGTGGATTCGACACCGATGATGGACAGGCACTGATCTGCCATGCCGCGCAACGGTTTTCCGTCGATGATGGGGGAGTACCCGATCACGGGCGCCTTGGTCGAACGCAGCGCGCCGCGGATACCGGGGATCTGCAGGATCGGCCCGATGCTCACGACGGGATTCGACGGTGCCAGCAACACCACGTCCGCATCGGCGATCGCCTCGGTGACACCCGGCGCGGCGGTTGCCTGTTCCGCACCGACGAAGGCAAAGCTGTGTGAGGGCACCTGCGCGCGGTAGCGCACCCACCACTCCTGGAAGTGGATTGCGTGCCGGGTGCCGGCCTCATCGCCGGGGCCGGGGTCGGTGATCACCACGTGCGTCTCACTGCGATCGTCGGTGACCGGCAACAACCGCGCCCCGGGTGACCAGCGTTTACACAGTGCCTCGGTGACCTGCGACAGCGGATAGCCGGCGCGCAGCATCTGGGTGCGGACCAGATGGGTGGCCAGGTCCCGGTCGCCCAGGCCGAACCAGTCGGGCTGGACGCCATAAGCGGCAAGTTCTTCCTTGGCGTGCCAGGTCTCGTTCCGATGACCCCAGCCGCGCTCGGGATCGATGCCGCCGCCCAGGGTGTACATGCAGGTGTCGAGGTCCGGGCAGATCCGTACCCCGTGCATCCACGCGTCGTCACCGACGTTCACGATCGCTGTGAGTTCATGCTTGCTGTCGCTCCCGGCGAACTGTCCGAGGCCCAGCAGATGCTGTACCCCCAGCAAAAACCGGGCGCCTCCGACGCCGCCGACCAGAACGGTGATCTTCACAACGTCCGACCCTAAGCTCTGAGGGCGCGCGGATGGAAACGACGTCGTCACGGGCAGGACACGCCGATGTCGCGACGCGCCGATTTGACATTACGAGATGGTATGAATTCGCGTCCTGGCGCTTGACCCCGGCAGCTAACACGTGTGTAATCACAGATGTGTCATTTCCCGGTTGGTGACTGATTCCGGTGTCGCAGACCGAGATTCGATCAAATGTTCGAATGGGGTGACCGCACATCGCAATAGTGGGGCTCCACTTAGGATCTACGAGACCGAGTGAGGAGGCGGGGGATAATGTCTTATGAGAGCGGCGATTTCGATCGTGTGGTCCGGTTCGACAACCGGCTACTCGGCTCGGTAGACAACGCACCGCACATCAACACGGCACCGACACCGCTGGGGGAGACCGGACGTCCCCAACTGAGTTTGGTTCCTGTGGGTTCGGTTCCCGAACTCATTGATGTTGATCCGGAAAACGAAGACGACCAATGGCAGGAACGTGCGCTGTGCGCACAGACCGACCCGGAGGCGTTCTTCCCGGAGAAGGGCGGGTCTACCCGCGAGGCCAAGCGCATCTGCCAGGGCTGCGAAGTAAAGGACGCATGCCTGGAATATGCGCTCGCACATGATGAACGCTTTGGTATTTGGGGAGGGCTGTCCGAGCGGGAGCGTCGCCGGCTCAAACGCGGCATCATCTGACGCTCTTCTCGGTAGAGCGCTTCATCACACGGTGCGGCGCTCGCGGTCAGTCGTCGTCGATCGTCGGGTCGATGACCGACGGCTCAACTCCCAGATAGGTGGCCACCTGGGCCACCAGGATTTCATGCAGCAAGTCAGCTAGCTCATCGGATCCTTTGACCCGGCGCTCGATGGGCTTGCGGAACAAGACAATTCGAGCCCGGGTCGAATTTCCCCTGACATCGACCCCAGCAGGTATCAGCCGCGCCAGCGCGATCGGCCCGTCGGCGATGACCTCAGGCGGCCATTGCACACTGTCGGGATCTTTCGGAGACATCCGCGGAATCTCATCGACCGCGACGTCCAGCTCTCCCAGCCGCGACGCCCACCGCCGCTCGATCGGTTCGTAGGCCTCCAACACCGCCATGTCGAACCGCTCGGCCCGGCTGCGCCAGCCCGGAACCGAGCGCGGAAGCAGCGGTCCGCGCATATCGCGGCCGCGACGCGATCGCCATGGGTTGCGCTGGGCCACGGCGATGATCGTAACGGTTCGGGATCGGGGCCCCGACGGCTGCGCGTGTCCGGCGGCACACAGCGATCGTCCAAAGTAATCTCTGGAGCGTGAATGCTCCCCGTCGCTGCTGCCGGCCCGGGTGCCCGCACTATGCCGTGGCGACGCTGACTTTTGTCTACTCCGACTCCACAGCGGTAGTCGGACCACTCGCCACGGTGTCTGAGCCCCATTCCTGGGATCTGTGTGTCGGCCATGCCGGCCGTATCACGGCGCCGCGAGGCTGGGAGCTGGTCCGCCACGCCGGACCGCTGCCGACCCACCCCGATGAGGACGATCTGGTGGCGCTGGCCGACGCGGTCCGCGAAGGCCAGTCCGGTGCCGTTTCCCGTGGTGGCGTGGTGGCCGGATTCTCCGATCCCTCGACCGGCGTGAGCACCAGCGCGGTGATGGCACCGACAGCGCGTCCGGCCGAGACCAACGGCCGTCGTCGCGGGCACCTGCGGGTGCTGCCGGACCCCGAGAACTAGCCCGGACTAGCTCTGACTAGCCCTGACTGGCACTGACCGGACGACGACCAGCCCAAGAGTAGTGAGCGTGTCGACGCCGCCCGACGGTTAGGCTGGCGCCAACGATTCCGTTTCACGAGGAGCTATATGTCTAGGCCAGCGGCGGCTGTTCACGATGTCATCAAGGCCTATGACGTCCGGGGATTGGTCGGCAGTCAGATCGACGAGGCGTTCGTGTCGGAGGTAGGCGGCGCGTTCGCTCGTATGGTCCGCGCCGAGGGTGCCGAACAAGTGGTGATCGGCTATGACATGCGGGCCAGTTCCCCGACACTGGCCTCTGCCTTCGCCGACGGCGTCACCGCTCAGGGGCTGGACGTGGTCCGCATCGGCCTCGCCTCCACCGATCAGCTGTATTTCGCGTCGGGTCTGTTGGACTGCCCCGGCGCCATGTTCACCGCTAGCCACAACCCCGCCGCCTACAACGGGATCAAACTGTGCCGCGCCGGGGCCAAACCCGTCGGCAAGGACACCGGCCTTTCGATCATCTCCGACGAGGTGATCGCCGGGGTGCCTGTGTTCGACGGCCGCACCGGTTCGGTGTCCGACCGCGACGTGCTGTCCGACTACGGCAGCTTCCTCCGGTCACTCGTCGATCTCAGCGAGCTGCGTCCGCTGCGCATCGCGGTCGATGCGGGCAACGGCATGGCCGGTCACACCACGCCGGCGGTCCTCGGGCCCATCCCGGGCGCCACCGTGTTGCCGCTGTTCTTCGAACTCGACGGCACCTTCCCCAATCACGAGGCCAACCCACTGAATCCGGCCAACCTCGTCGACCTGCAGGCCCACGTGCTGGCCACCGGCGCCGATATCGGTCTGGCGTTCGACGGGGACGCCGACCGCTGTTTCGTCGTCGACGAACTCGGCCGCCCGGTGTCGCCGTCGGCGGTGACCGCACTGGTGGCCGCCCGCGAGCTCAAGCGCGAGATCGGCGCAACGGTGATCCACAACCTGATCACCTCACGCGCCGTGCCCGAATTGGTCGTCGAGCGTGGCGGCACTCCCGTGCGGTCTCGGGTCGGGCACTCCTACATCAAGGGTCTGATGGCCGAGACCGGGGCCATCTTCGGCGGGGAACACTCGGCGCACTACTACTTCCGCGACTTCTGGGGCGCCGATTCCGGCATGCTCGCCGCACTGCACGTCTTGGCCGCACTGGGTGAGCAGGACCGTCCGCTCTCGGATTTCATGGCGGACTACCAGCGCTACGAGGCGTCCGGCGAGATCAACTTCACCGTCGCCGATGCCCCGGCATGCGTCGACGCCGTACTCAAATCCTTCGCGAGCTCGATCCAGTCCATCGATCACCTCGACGGCGTCACCGTCGATCTCGGTGACGGCAGTTGGTTCAACCTCCGTACGTCGAACACCGAGCCGCTGTTGAGGCTCAACGTGGAAGCCCGTACCGCCGAGGATGTCGCCGCGCTCGTCGACAGAGTGTCGGCACAGATCCGTGGGGTGAGCGAGCCGGTGCCGTGAACGCCGTGGACGCCACGGTCGACCTGGACGACGGCGACGGACTTCTCGCCGCCGACCGCAACGGTCTGCTGCGGGCCGCGGCAATGGCGGGCGCCCAGGTTCGGGCCACCGCCGCGGCACTGGCCGAGGGCGTGCTGGACACGCTGCGTGCGGATCGCCCACCGCGCACAGTGATTTGGGTTGCCGGCCGCGGCACCGCCGAGAATGCCGGCGCCATCCTCGTCGCCGCGCTCGGTGCGTCCATCTCGGCGCCGCTCGTGGTGGCCACCGAGACGCCGCCGTGGCTCGGCGCACTCGACGTGCTGATCGTGGCCGGTGACGATGCCGGTGATCCGGCGCTGGTGAACGCGGCGGCCACGGGGGTGCGCCGTGGCGCCCGGGTGCTGATCGTGGCTCCGCATGAAGGCCCGTTGCGCGACATCGCGGCCGGACGCGCCGTGGTGCTGGCGCCACGGCTGTGGGTGCCCGACGATTTCGGTCTGACCCGGTACCTGGCCGCCGGACTGGCGGCATTACATGTTCTGGATCCCGGTATGCGCGTGGATCTGGCCGCGCTGGCCGACGAACTGGACGCCGAGGCGTTGCGCAACAGTGCGGGACGAGCGCTGTTCACCAACCCGGCCAAGACGCTGGCCGAGCGGATGTCGGGCAGCGCCGTGGTGCTGGCCGGCGACAATCCGGCCACGCTGGCGCTGGCCCGGCACGGGGCGACGGCGATGCTGCGCCTGGCCGGAGAAGTGGTGGCCGCTGCCGGACTGGGCGATGTGCTTGCCGCGAAGTCCAGTGGGGCCGTGGGGCCGCCCGCGGCCACATCGCTGTTCCACGACGAAGAGATCGACGGCCCGCTGCCGCGCCGCATGCGCACATTCGTGTTGATCACCGACACCGAACGCCAAGCGGTGAGTGCTCGGGTCAATGGATTCGACGACATCGCGGTGGTCGGTGCCGAAGATGTGCCGGAACCCACTGGGCCGACCCTGCCGGCCGGGCGCCCGGAACAACAACTGGCGGTTCTGGCTGTCCGTGTGGAGATGGCGGCCGTATACATGAAATTGGTTCGAGGATAAGAAGTGCATCTGCTACGGGGAGCGGTGCGGACCTATGCCTGGGGTTCGCGTACGGCAATCGCTGATTTCACCGGAAGGCCCAGTCCGACAATCCATCCGGAGGCCGAACTGTGGCTCGGAGCGCATCCGGGTGACCCGGCGTGGCTGCAGACCGAACATGGTGAAGAGTCGCTGCTGCAGGCGGTTCAGGACGACCCGGAGGGCCAACTCGGCAGCGTGGCGATCGGCAGATTCGGCGACGCGCTGCCGTTCCTGGTCAAGGTGCTGGCCGCCGATGAACCGTTGTCGTTGCAGGCACATCCCAGCGCGGCTCAGGCCCGGGAGGGATTCGACCGTGAAGACCGGCTCGACATCCCGGTGTCCTCACCCGTCCGCAACTACCGCGACCGGAGTCACAAGCCCGAATTGCTGGTTGCGCTAGGTCAATTCGATGCGCTCGCCGGATTCCGCACCGTCGACCGCACGGTGGAGCTGATGCGGGCGCTGGCGGTCTCCGACCTGGACCCCTTCATCAACCTGCTTTCCGATCAATCCGATGCCGACGGGTTGCGGGCCCTGTTCACCACCTGGATCACCGCGCCGCAGCCGGACCTCGACGTGCTGGTGCCCGCCGTTCTCGACGGGGCTGTCCATTACATCCGTTCCGGGGCAAAGAAATTCGCAGCCGAGGTGAAAACCGTGCTCGAACTCGGTGAGCGCTACCCCGGTGATGCCGGCGTGCTGGCGTCCTTACTGCTCAACCGGATCAGTCTGCAGGCCGGCGAAGGCATCTACCTTCCGGCCGGAAACCTGCACGCATACCTTCACGGTGTCGGCGTCGAGGTGATGGCCAACTCCGACAACGTACTGCGCGGTGGGCTGACCCCGAAGCACGTGGATGTCCCCGAACTCCTGCGGGTGCTGGACTTCACCCCGACACCGGAAGAGCGGTTGCGCCCCGAAACCGTCACCGACGGTGCGGAAACCATCTACCAGACCCCCGCGCACGAGTTCGCGGTGTCGGTGTTGACCGTCGATGCCGACCGCATCGGTGACGAGATCGACGTGCACTCCCACCATCACGGGCCGCAGTTGCTGTTGTGCACGCAGGGCGCCGTGGTGATCTACGCCGACGATGACAAGCTGACCATGGAGCGCGGCTCGGCAGCGTGGGTGGCTGCCGAGGACGGCCCTATCCGGCTGACCGCCGCAGAGCCGGCGAAACTTTTCCGCGTGACCATCGGCATCTGACGGGCACCGGTCACACCCTGGTGAGGATGTCGACCTCGCCGCCCCTGCGCTCGGCCAGCCATTGCCTGACGTTGTTGCGGACCGCACGGCCGATCAGCCGGGGTGTCGGCACCAGATAAAGGCTGTCGAGCAAGCTGGTTCTGCTCAAAAACCATTCGGCCAGAACGGGATCGGTTTCGGCGGCGGCGACGAGCTGCTTGAACAGGTCGTACGCCGGCCGGTACCACCACGGACGGTCGCCCTGCGCCCCGTGCTCGCTGTGGTCGGCGGCGGCGTTCATCAGCCACACCGGCCAAATCGTCTTGGCTGTGCGGAACGCGAACCGCTGCATCAGGTTGTCAGTTCCACCGGACAGCACGTGTCGCAGATTGTCGGCCTGCAGTGCCGACATGGTCACGCCCTGCCCGAATGTCGGGTTGAGGCTTGCGATGGCGTCACCGAACGGCAAGATGCCCGCGGGAAATCTGGCCATCCCTTCGTAGCGCCGCCACTTGCTCGTCGGGTACCGGTGAAAGTTCATGTCGCCGATGGGCGTACCGGCGCGCAACGCGGTACTGATCTCGGCCGGCACCAGTTCCTCGGCCAGCGCGCAGATGCCCGCGAAGTCACGCGGTGGCTCCGCCTTGGCCACCCCGAACGTCGTCACCATCCATATGCCGTCCTCGTGGAACAACATGCCCATTCCCAACGGGCGCTCTCGGGTGGCCCCGACGATGACCATCTTCTGGGGAAGCATTCCGTCGGGAATCTTCACGCGGTGCGAGGCGTAAGTGACGCCAACTTGTACCGAATCCTCGTGCGGGCGCTGAAATCCCCACTGCTGCAACCACGCCGGCAGCCGGCTGCCGCGCCCGGACGCGTCGATCACCAGATCGGCCGGCGCGACGTCACCATCGTCGAGAACGACGCCGGTCACCCGCTCGGCCGCCTGGTCGTACCGCGGATGCGTGACCACCTGACGCACGATGTCGACGCCGGCCGACGCGCTGACACGCTTGCGGATCTGCCATTCGAGATGGCCCCGGCTGGGAACGTAGGCGGTGTACTTGTCGTCCAGCCCGGTTGCCAGCACGTGATCGGCCGCGGCGAAGTGGATCGACTCGTGCCGGTTGCGTACCACCGGGACGCCCGCGGCCGCCATGTCATGGAGCAGTCCGGGAAACAGCCCTTCCAGCTCCTGGGCGCCGCGGGCCATCAGCAGATGCACGTGCTGACCCTGCGGTATTGCACTGCGATTGACCGGCTGGTCCGGTAGCTCGTCACGCTCATAGACCGTGACGCGGTCGAAATGGTCGGTGAGGACCCGCGCGGCGCACAGGCCTGCGATACTTCCCCCGACAACGACGGCATGGTTCTGTGACAGTTCGTGAGAGTTGCGCATTGGTGGCCACCGTACTTCGAGCGGATCGTCGTCGGGTCAGAATAAGAGGGCACGTCAATTGTCGACCGTTCAGGCACCGTCTCCAAGGCGGTCGAGGCCGCGCACCGCCGCGTGTCGGGCGCCCGTGAGGCCGGTTGCGGCCCAGGTGGGCGCGGGTGCTCCAGCCGAATTGACGCACTTGCTAACGGACTTGCAACAAGTCATGGCACAATCCCGTGCCTGGAGGCGTGATATGGCTCTCAGGTTGCTACCCTCTGCAAGGAAACTCACACATCAACGGATGGGGCAATGACAACGGTCAGCGACGCGGACGACACGGCATCGGGGGACCTCTATTTCGACAGGGTGGAGGCCCTCTCTCGTGCAACGGTCCGTCGACGCTTCGATCCCTACGTCGACATCGACTGGGACGCACCCGAGAACGCGTTGAAAGACGACGATCCGCGATGGCAGTTGGATCCCGAAAGCGCTCCACTGGCGGCGACGGATTGGTACGCGGAGCAGTCGTTGCAGCGACGCATCGACATGGGCCGCTGGATTACCGCCAACACCCTCAAGGTGACGCTGCAATTCGAAATGATGCTGGTTCGCGGTGTTGTGCATTACGCCGGCAAATTGCCGAACCGTTCGCCGGTATTCCAGTATCTACTGCACGAGCTGATCGACGAATGTAATCACATCCACATGTTCCAGGAGTTCGTCAATCGCGCAGGCGAGGATGTGCCCGGCATGCGGCGAGGCTCTCGGGTGATCGGGCCGATCCTGGGCTTTATCGGCGGTTATGCCAACATCATTCACTTCATCGGGGTGTTGTGCGGGGAACAGCCACTGCACTTCCAGCAGACGCTGCAGCATCGCGGCGCAGCCCATGTGCCGCCGCTGCTCAACAAGATCACCTACATCCATCTGGCCGAGGAAGCCCGTCACATATCGTTTGCCGACGATCTTCTGGCCGAGCGAATGCAAAGCGTCGGGCGAATGAAGCGCGCCTGGTACGCAATTCTCTTCCCGTTTTTCCTCCGGTGGTTGATCGGCGAGATGATCGGCCCGCCACGCACTTTCGCGCGGCAATTCGGGGTGCCGCGGCGGGTCTTCAAATCTGCCTTCTGGAGGAGTGCTCAGTCCCGCCAGATGATGGCGGAATCGGCGGCCGACGTCCGGCGGGTGGCCGAGGATCTGGGACTGCGTACGGCGTGGTCGCGGTGGATCTGGCGAATGCTGGGTATCGAGGGCCGGCTACCGCGTTACCGCGGTGAACCGGACCGCGCCCCCTTGGTCGCACGCGTGGCCCAGCTTCCCATCGCGCTGGCGGCACGTCTCACCGGCGTGGCGATCATGGCGAGCGTCGCGCTTCTGGCGACGCCGGACGGTGTGCGGATCATCGCGGCCGCAGCGGCCGGGGCCGGCGTGTGGGCGGCCTACCACGTTTACCGAGACCGTCGGGGCGGTGTGGTGGGCAACCAGCCGTTCGAATGGCCGAGGCTGTTCGTGTGGGTTGTGGTGTGCGTCGCCATGATTCCCGCCGGAGGGCTGATCGGGCTTGCCCTGGTGGTGTTCATGATCCTGGCGCTCGCCGAGTTCATGCCCACCATGTGAAGTGCCTCTGACGCGCCGACAGCCGCATGGCCGAGTGCCGAGGCCGAACCCCGGCTACCGTCAGGCAGGCTTGTGGAACGTGTACACCCGGTACTGGATCAGGCCGAGCTTGGAGAGCCACTTCATCCACCGGGTGCCGACGATCATCGTCTTCTGCGCATCGGCCGACCCCTGCTCGCGGAAGAACTTGAGCAGGAACGGGTACGTCGGCAACGTGTTCTTCCGGATGTTGCGCTTCTCCGCGAGTTGAAGGCCCGCACGCTTGCCCATGGACCGGTAGCCCCGCAGGGGGACGTTGCCGAGCGTTCCGTACGACTTCGCGATCCGGGGACGGATCGCCATCCAGATCGGCGTCTTGCCGAAGAACATCAGGGTCGGCACGAAATCGGACACCGCGAGGTAGCCGCCGGGCTTGAGAACCCGCGCTGCCTCCGCGAGGAACTTCTCACGGGACGGGAAGTGGAATATGCACTCGACCGCGAGAATGCGGTCGAACGAGTCGTCCTCGAACGGCAACTGACAGGCGTCGGCTTCCACCCAGCCGATCTTGTTGCCGTTGACGGGCTCGGTCTGGGCTTCGGCCGCCGCGAGCTGGCGCGGGTCGATGTTCAGGCCCGTGAGGTCCATGTTGGAGTACGTGCCGTTGATCTGCTGGATGGTGCCACCGAAACCGCAACCGGCGTCGAGCACCTTGTGTCCGTCGGCGACTTTGCCCGCCGTGAACAGCACGTGGTCCATCTGCTCCATGGCAGCGATGTAATCGGCTCGGGTGCCGTCGGCGGCCTTGGGGTTCTCCCAATAGCCCCAGTGCACCTGGTTCTCCCACAGCTGGCCGGTTTCGCCGCCGTCCTGCCGTTCGTCGATCAGCAGGTCGAAATAGGGGAGCTCAGCCACGCGCGAACCGTATCACGATCAATGTCAAGTGTGACGTAGGCCCCACTGGCGCCGGATGGCACGGTTGAGCGGAACTTTGAGAGTCCTACCCGCTTCACGGCCGGCGTGGTGGGAACATTGCCAGACCCCGGCCAGCATGAGAGGCACTACTACATATGTCTGCCCTTCGGCGAACCAAATCTGTCGAGCAGTCGATCGCCGACACCGATGAACCGTCCACCCGGCTGCGCAAGGACCTCACCTGGTGGGACCTGACGGTGTTCGGGGTGTCCGTCGTGATCGGCGCGGGCATCTTCACGATCACCGCGTCCACGGCGGGCAATCTGACCGGCCCCGCGATCTCCATCGCCTTCGTGATCGCTGCCGTCGCGTGTGGATTGGCCGCGTTGTGTTACGCGGAGTTCGCCTCGACCGTGCCCGTCGCCGGCAGCGCGTACACCTTTTCCTATGCCACGTTCGGTGAGTTCGCGGCCTGGATCATCGGCTGGGATCTGATCCTGGAGTTCGCCGTGGCGTCGGCCGTGGTGGCCAAGGGTTGGTCGAGCTATCTCGGCACGGTGTTCGGGTTCGGTGGGGGCATCGCGGACTTCGGCGGCCTCGATGTCGACTGGGGCGCGCTGGTGATCATCGCGCTGGTGACGATCCTGCTGGCGGGTGGCACCAAGTTGTCCGCCCACTTCAGTCTGGCGATCACCATCATCAAGGTGTCGGTCGTGTTGTTGGTCGTGATCGTCGGTGCGTTCTACATCAAGGCCGCCAACTACACCCCGTTCATCCCGCCCAATGAGGCCGGTGCGGGCGCCGGCGGGGCCGACCAGTCGTTGTTCTCGTTGTTGACCGGAGCCGCGGGCAGTCACTACGGCTGGTACGGCGTGTTGGCCGGCGCCTCGATCGTGTTCTTCGCGTTCATCGGATTCGACGTCGTCGCGACCACCGCCGAGGAGACCCGCGATCCGCAGCGCGATGTGCCCCGCGGGATCCTCGCCTCGCTCGGCATCGTCACCGTGCTCTACGTTGCGGTTTCGGTGGTGCTCTCGGGCATGGTGTCCTACACGGTGCTGCGCGATGTGCCCGACGGCCACGCCAACCTGGCCACGGCATTCGAGGCCAACGGTGTGCACTGGGCGGCCAAGGTCATCTCGATCGGAGCGCTCGCGGGCCTCACCACCGTCGTGATCGTGCTGATGCTCGGGCAGACCCGGGTGCTGTTCGCGATGTCGCGCGACGGTCTCCTGCCGCGCCGATTGGCCGTGACCGGCAGCCACGGGACACCGGTCCGGATCACGGTCATCGTCGGTGTGCTGGTGGCGATCGCTGCCTCGGTGTTCCCGATGGGCCGTCTCGAGGAGATGGTGAACATCGGTACGTTGTTCGCCTTCGTACTGGTCTCGGCCGGTGTCATCGTGCTGCGGCGCAGCCGTCCTGACCTACCACGCGGATTCCGCGTGCCCTGGGTACCGGTGTTGCCGATCGCCGCCATCCTGGCGTGCCTGTGGTTGATGCTCAACCTGACCGGATTGACCTGGATCAGGTTTCTGGTCTGGATGGCGATCGGCGTGGCGGTCTACTTCGCGTACGGCCGGCGCCACTCCCTGCTGGGCCGCCGGGACGTGACCACCGCGGAGGTGCCCAGCTAGCGCGAGATGCACCCGCGCCATCGACATTGAAGCCAGGGACAGAATCGGCGACGGTTCTGTCCCTGGCTGCATTCTCGGGAGCGATGCCGCTCGGTTGTGTGACCCCGCACACCTTCCATTCTTTACAAAAGACGGGTGAATGTCTAGACAGGAGACATAAGCACGATTATAGTCAAGTCATTGCAGTGACAGTGCTCACAGAAGGAGGTTCATGGTGGTGGCAGGACTTTCCGACGGCCAGGACGTGGCAGATGTCGGGCAATGGCGGGACAGGAAGCGGCACCTGTGGCTCATGGGGCTCATCGCCCCGACGGCGATCTTCTTGATGCTGCCGCTGGTCTGGGCGCTCAACCAGGCGGGCTGGCATGCCGTGGCGCAGGTACCGCTCTGGATCGGCCCGATCCTGCTCTATGTTCTGCTCCCGCTGCTGGATCTGCGGTTCGGACCCGACGGCCAGAACCCGCCCGACGAGGTGATGGAGCAGCTGGAGAACGACAAGTACTACCGGTATTGCACCTACCTCTACATCCCCTTCCAGTACGCGAGTGTCGTGATGGGTGCGTATCTGTTCACCGCGTCAGACCTCGGCTGGCTCGGGTTCGACGGCGGGTTGGCCTGGCCGGCCAAGATCGGCATCGCACTGTCGGTGGGTGTGCTCGGAGGGGTGGGCATCAACACCGCACACGAGATGGGTCACAAGCGGGACTCGCTGGAGCGCTGGCTGTCCAAGATCACGCTGGCTCAGACGTGGTACGGCCACTTCTACATCGAGCACAACCGTGGGCATCACGTACGGGTGGCCACTCCCGAGGATCCCGCTTCGGCGCGGTTTGGTGAGACGTTCTGGGAGTTCTTGCCGCGCAGCGTGTTCGGCAGCCTGCGCTCGTCGTGGGAATTGGAAGCCCAGCGGCTGCGCCGGCAGGACCGCTCGCCGTGGCACTGGTCCAACGACGTGCTCAACGCGTGGGCGATGTCGGTGGTGTTCTGGGGCGTGCTGATCGCGATCTTCGGCGTCGGCGTGATCCCGTTCATGATCATCCAGGCCATCTACGGATTCAGCCTGCTCGAATCGGTGAACTACCTGGAGCATTACGGGCTGCTGCGGCAGAAGCTGCCCAGCGGTCGCTATGAGCGGTGCGCGCCGGTGCACAGCTGGAACTCCGATCACATCGTCACCAACCTGTTCCTGTACCACCTGCAGCGGCACAGCGATCACCACGCCAACCCGACACGCCGGTACCAAACTCTGCGCAGCATCGACAGCGCTCCGAACCTCCCCAGCGGCTACGCGTCACTGATCGGGCTCACCTACCTGCCGCCGTTGTGGCGCAAGCTGATGGACCACCGGGTGCTGGAGCACTACGACGGCGACATCACGAAGGTCAACATCCAGCCGCGGCTGCGGGAGAAGGTGCTGGCTCGTTACGGCGCGGACAGCGAGGGGGTGCAGAAGTGAACGCCTTCCAGTGCCCCGGTTGCGGCTACATCTACGACGAGTCCAAAGGCGCACCGCGCGAGGGCTTTCCGGCCGGGACGTCGTGGGACGACGTGCCCGACGACTGGTGCTGCCCAGACTGTGCGGTGCGGGAGAAGATCGATTTCGAACCGATGGGAGCAGTGAAATGACCCAGCCCTACAAGCTGTTCATCTGCGTGCAGTGCGGATTCGAGTACGACGAGGCCAAGGGCTGGCCCGAGGACGGCATCGCCCCGGGCACCCGCTGGGATGAGATTCCCGACGACTGGAGCTGCCCGGACTGCGGCGCGGCGAAGTCTGATTTCGAGATGGTCGAGGTCGCGCGGCCTTGACGGCTTGCAGCGACGGGCTCGAAACCTCGCCGGAAAGCGATATTGTCGCCCGTGTGAGTCGGCCGCGAGACAAACAGCGCATCCCGTATGCGGAGGCATCCAGGGTGCTGCTGCGCGATTCGATCCTCGACGGCATGCGGGAGCTGTTGCTGACCCGCGACTGGTCGGCCATCACGCTGTCGCATGTGGCCCAGGTCGCGGGGATCAGCCGGCAGACGATCTACAACGAATTCGGTTCACGGCAGGGCCTGGCCGAGGGGTACGCGATGCGCCTGGCCGACCGGCTCGTCGACGCGGTCGACGACGCGATCAACAACAACGTCGGCGAGGTCCACGCGGCATTCCTTGAGGGCTTCCGGGCCTTCTTCCTCGAGTCCGCCGCCGACCCGCTGGTGATCTCGCTGCTCACCGGCGCGTCCAAGCCCGACCTGCTGCAGATCATCACGACCGGCAGCGGGCCCATCATCAGCCGATGCTCGGCGCGGCTGACCGGAACGTTCCAGAACAGCTGGATGAAGGCGAGCGACCAGGACGCCGGGGTGCTGGCCCGGGCGATCGTGCGGCTGGCGATGAGCTATGTCTCGATGCCGCCGGAGGCGGACCACGATGTGGCCGGTGACCTGGCCCGACTCATGACGCCGTTCGCCGAGCGCTACGGTGTCATAGATACCCCGTAGCTGTCAGTGCGCCGCCGCTGTTGAAAAACGCATGAGCGCCTGTCCCGCGAGCCCGCAGGCTAGAGGTATCAGCATCTGGCGTCGCCGTAGTGCGCGCCTGTGCGCTTGCAAGCAATCACGACTGAAAAGAGGGCTCTAAATGACCGAGTTGAAGGCCGACAGCCGCAACGGCATCGACTTCAAGGTTGCCGACCTGTCGCTGGCCGAGTTCGGCCGCAAGGAAATCCGGCTCGCCGAGCACGAAATGCCCGGCTTGATGTCGCTGCGCCGTGAGTACCACGACGTCCAGCCGCTCAAGGGTGCCCGCATCTCCGGCTCGCTGCACATGACCGTGCAGACCGCGGTGCTGATCGAGACCCTCGTGGCACTGGGCGCCGAAGTTCGGTGGGCGTCCTGCAACATCTTCTCCACCCAGGACCATGCCGCGGCGGCCACCGTCGTCGGACCGCACGGAACGCCCGAGGAGCCCAAGGGTGTCCCGGTGTTCGCGTGGAAGGGCGAGAGCCTGGAGGAGTACTGGTGGGCCGCCGAGCAGATGCTCACCTGGCCGAATGAGCCCGCCAACATGATTCTCGACGACGGCGGTGACGCCACCATGCTGGTGCTGCGCGGCGCGCAGTATGAGAAGGCCGGTGTGGTGCCGCCCGCCGAGGATGACGATCCCGCCGAGTGGAAGGTCTTCCTCTCCCTGGTGCGCAAGCGCTTCGAGACGGAGAAGGACAAGTGGACCAAGATCGCCGATTCGGTCCAGGGCGTCACCGAGGAGACCACCACCGGTGTCTTGCGGCTCTACCAGTTCGCCGCTGCCGGTGAACTGGCGTTCCCGGCCATCAATGTCAACGACTCGGTCACCAAGAGCAAGTTCGACAACAAGTACGGCACCCGGCACTCGCTGATCGACGGCATCAACCGTGGCACCGACGTGCTGATCGGCGGCAAGAAGGTGCTGATCTGTGGCTACGGCGACGTGGGTAAGGGTTGCGCGGAGTCGCTGGCCGGCCAGGGCGCCCGTGTGCAGGTCACCGAGATCGACCCGATCAATGCGCTGCAGGCCTTGATGGACGGGTTCGACGTGGTCAAGGTCGAGGATGCGATCGGTAATGCCGACATCGTCGTCACCGCGACCGGCAACCTGGACATCATCAAGATCGAGCACATGAAGGCGATGAAGGACCAGGCCATCTTGGGCAACATCGGTCACTTCGACAACGAGATCGACATGGCGGCTCTCGAGCGCTCGGGCGCCACCCGGATCAACATCAAGCCGCAGGTCGACGAGTGGACGTTCGGCGACTCGGGCAAGTCGATCATCGTGCTGAGCGAGGGCCGTCTGCTCAACCTCGGAAACGCCACGGGCCACCCGTCATTCGTGATGAGCAACAGCTTCTCCAACCAGGTGATCGCCCAGATCGAGCTGTGGACCAAGAACGACGAGTACGACAACGAGGTCTACCGTCTGGCCAAGCACCTCGACGAGAAGGTCGCGCGCATCCACGTCGAGGCACTCGGCGGCACGCTGACCAAGCTCACCAAGGAGCAGGCCGAGTACATCGGCGTCGACGTCGAGGGACCGTACAAGCCGGAGCACTACCGGTACTGATTTACCTTCTGCGCGAGCAGTCCCCCCGCAAGCGGGAGGTGCCCCCAGCGAAAACCCCCATTTCCCTGTGGATTTGGGGGTTTTTGCGTCTGCTCGGCGTGGCTGCTCAGCGACTTGACCAGGTCGCTTATGTCTGTACCCGACAATTGGCAGGCTCTGACTGTTATTGTTCCGCCTCGTGGGTCGGGCCTGGGGGATTCTGTGTGTCGTATTGCTGCTCGGAACTGTCGGCATCGTGCCGGCGCACGCCGATCCGTCGAATGACGGGCACGACCCGATCTTCAACGAGGACGAGTACGCCGAGTTCTACACGCCGCCCGACCCGTTGCCCGGGGTGCCGGGGGACCTGATCAAGTCCGAGCCGTCACGGCTGGTGCTGGAACCGTCCGGTGAGCTCGGCGCCATCGTCGCCGACGGAACGCGAATCATGTACCGCAGCACCGATGCTCGCGGCAATCCGATGGCGGTGACCGGCACCTACTTCGAGCCCCACAACGCGTGGTCGGGCAAGGGGCCGCGGCCGCTGATCGTCTACGGCCCGGGCACCCAGGGCCAGGGCGACCAGTGCGCACCATCGCGGCAGTTCAATCAGGGCATCCACTGGTCTCCGTGGCTCGACGTGGCGTTCAACTACGAGGAACTGTTCGTCGCGACCATGGTGGCGCGCGGATTCGCCATCGTGATGACCGATTATCAGGGGCTCGGCACGCCGGGTCTGCACACGTACGTGAACCGGGTCGCCGAAGGCAATGCCATGCTCGACGCCGGTCGCGCCGCGATGAAACTGCCCGGCACATCCCTGGATCCGCATGGGCCAGTGGCTTTTTGGGGGTACTCGCAGGGTGGTGGCGCCGCCGCGTCGGCGGCTGAGTTGGCGTCGTCCTACGCACCTGACCTACACGTGGTGGGCACCTATGCGGGCGCGCCGCCCGCCGACCTGAAGGAACTCTTTCCCTACGCCGACGGCAGCGCGCTGGTCGGCGTGGTGGGGTACGCGCTGAACTCCGTCATCGCCACCTACCCGGAATTCGAGGACGTGATCCGCTCGAAGCTCACACCGCGCGGGGTGGACCTGTTGCAGAAGGTTCAGGACCAGTGCGTGGCCGAGACGGCCACCAAGTTCATGTTCCGTCACCTGCAGCCCTACTTCAACGTCGACATCTATCGGGCGGTGAACGAGGAGCCGTTCAGCACCCTGTTCGACATGCAGAAGATCGGCCGCTACAAGCCGAACGCGCCGGTGATGGTCCTGAGCAACCGATATGACCCGCTGGTGCCGTGGACGGCAGCCAACCAGCTGGGCAAAGACTGGTGTGAGAAAGGTGCGGACATCCAGTTCTGGACGAACGAGGAGCCGCCGTTCCTGAACAAGCTGGTGATCAACCACGCACTACCGATGCTCGTCGACGGCGAGCGGGGTATGCAGTGGATTGCCGATCGCTTCAACGGATTGCCGACCACACCCAACTGCGGCGAGTTCTAGGCGGGCGCACCATTACGCTGCCACTGTGCTCATAGCGATCGAGGGCGTCGACGGCGCAGGCAAACGTACGTTGACGGGCGGCCTGCGGGCGGCGTTCGAGGCCGATCGCAAGTCCGTCGGCACACTGGCGTTCCCGCGCTATCACCACTCGGTGCCCGCCGATCTCGCGGCAGAAGCGCTCCATGGAAAGCACGGAGACCTGGCCGACTCGGTCTACGCCATGGCAGTCCTGTTCGCGCTCGACCGCGCCGGCGCCCGCGAGGAGATCGAACATCTGCAGGCGGCCTATGACGTCGTGATCCTGGACCGTTACGTCGCGTCCAATGCCGCCTACAGCGCCGCCCGGCTGCATCAGGGCGCTGACGGGGATGTGGTCGCCTGGGTGCGCGAGCTCGAGTTCGACCGGCTCAAACTGCCCGCACCGGACTGGCAGCTGTTGCTCGACGTTCCGGCCGAGTTGGCCGCCCAGCGCGCCGAGCATCGCGCCAACACCGAGGCCGACCGCGCCAAGGACGCCTACGAGCGGGACGGCGGGCTGCAACAGCGCACCGGTGCGGTCTATGCCGCGCTGGCCGCCGCCGACTGGTGCGGCGGCTGGGCCGTGGCGGGCCCGGATGTGGACCCGGCCGCCTTGGCGGGACGGCTAAGCAGCAGATAAAGCGGAGAAACCCGCGTGTGGTACCCCGGTTTTATCGCGAACGGGTGACACCATGGACACCATGAGGCAAAGGATCCTTGTCGTCGATGACGACCCATCGCTGGCCGAGATGCTCACCATCGTCTTGCGTGGTGAGGGATTCGACACCGCGGTCATCGGCGACGGCAGCCAAGCGCTGACCGCGGTCCGTGAGTTGCGGCCCGATCTGGTCCTCCTGGACCTCATGTTGCCCGGCATGAACGGGATCGACGTGTGCCGGGTGCTGCGTGCCGACTCCGGCGTGCCGATCGTCATGCTGACCGCCAAGACCGACACCGTCGACGTGGTGTTGGGCCTGGAATCCGGTGCCGACGACTATGTGATGAAGCCGTTCAAGCCGAAGGAGCTCGTCGCCCGCGTGCGCGCGCGTCTGCGCCGTAACGAGGACGAGCCTGCCGAGCTGCTGTCGATCAACGATGTCGAGATCGATGTGCCCGCCCACAAGGTGACCCGGCAGGGCGAGCAGATTTCGCTGACACCGCTGGAGTTCGACCTGCTCGTGGCGCTGGCACGCAAACCACGCCAGGTGTTTACTCGTGATGTGCTGCTCGAACAGGTGTGGGGATATCGCCACCCCGCCGACACCCGTTTGGTGAACGTGCATGTCCAGCGGTTGCGGGCCAAGGTCGAGAAGGACCCGGAGAACCCGCAGGTGGTGTTGACCGTTCGAGGAGTGGGATACAAGGCCGGACCGCCGTGACGTTCACCGCCTGGCGGTGGCCGTGATCTTCGGCTCACGACGGCGCATCCGTGGGCGCTGGGGAGGTTCCGGCCCACTGTTGCGTGGACTCGGGACGCTCGGCAGGGCGCTGAGCCTGGTGTGGCGTCGTTCGCTGCAACTGCGTGTGGTCACGCTGACATTGGGGCTTTCGCTCGCCGTCATCCTGGTACTCGGTTTCGTGCTGACCAGTCAGATCACCGACCGGATTCTCGAGGTCAAGGTCAAGGCCGCCACCGAGGAAGTCGAGCGTGCCCGCGTCACGGTCGGCGGCATCGTCGGCGGTGAGGAGAGCCGCTCGCTGGACAGCAGCCTGCAGCTGGCGCGCAACACCTTGATCGATCGCAAGGCCGATGCCCGCGCTGACGTGGCCGGTGCGTTCGACGCCGCGCTCATCGTTCCCGGCGACGGTCCACGCGAGGCCGCGGCGGCCGGGCCGGTGCAACAGGTGCCGAAGGCGTTGCGCGACTTCGTCAAAGCCGGGCAGGTCAGCTATCAGTACGCCACGGTGCATACCGATGGGTTCTCCGGGCCGGCGCTGATCGTCGGCAGCCCGGCGTCCTCGTCGGTGCCCAATCTTGAGCTGTACCTGATCTTTCCGCTGAACAACGAGGAGAGCACCATCTCGCTGGTGCGCGGCACGATGGCGACCGGCGGCGTGGTGTTGTTGGGCCTGCTGGCCGCGATCGCCCTGGTGGTGGCCCGCCAGATCGTGCAGCCGGTGCGTTCGGCCTCGCGTATCGCCGAGCGGTTCGCCGAAGGACACCTGACCGAGCGCATGCCGGTGCGCGGCGAGGACGACATGGCGCGGTTGGCGGTGTCGTTCAACGACATGGCCGAGAGCCTGTCCCGCCAGATCCAACAACTCGAAGAGTTCGGAAACCTGCAGCGCCGCTTCACTTCTGACGTCAGCCACGAGCTGCGCACGCCCCTGACCACCGTGCGCATGGCCGCGGATCTGATCCATGACCATAGTGAGGATCTGGACCCCGCATTGCGGCGGTCCACCGAACTGATGGTCAACGAACTGGACCGCTTCGAGACCCTGCTGGCCGACCTGCTGGAAATCTCCCGCCACGACGCCGGCGTTGCGGAGCTGTCGGTGGAGTCGGTCGATCTGCGCTCCACGGTGCAGAGCGCGCTGGACAACGTCGGGCACCTGGCCGCCGACGCGGAGGTGGACCTCGACGTCAACATGCCCGCCGATGAGGTGATCGCGGAGGTGGATCCGCGCCGGGTGGAACGGATCCTGCGCAACCTCATCGCCAATGCCATCGACCACGCCGAACGCAAACCGGTGCGCATCCGGATGGCCGCCGACGAGGACACCGTGGCCGTCACCGTCCGCGACTTCGGCGTCGGTCTGCGCCCCGGCGAGGAGAAGCTGGTGTTCAGCCGATTCTGGCGGTCGGACCCGTCACGGGTGCGTCGCTCCGGCGGCACCGGATTGGGGCTGGCGATCAGCATCGAGGACGCGCGCCTGCACCAGGGCCGGTTGGAGGCCTGGGGCGAACCGGGCAAGGGAGCCTGCTTCCGCCTGACGCTGCCCCTGGTGCGCGGCCACAAGGTGACCACGAGCCCGTTGCCGCTCAAACCCGTTGCGCCGCAGCAGAAGCAGCGGCAGCGTCCCACCCGGGACCGGGAGCAAGCGGAGGAGAACGTGTGAAGCGCCTGCTGACGGTGGTGATCGTCGGTCTGGTAGTCCTGGTGTCCGGATGCGCGGGAATTCCGAATTCGTCGTCCCCGCAGGCGATCGGCACGGTCGACAAACCGGCACCACCGAACCTTCCCAAACCGGCGCCCGGCATGGACCCCGACGTGTTGCTACGCGAATTCCTCAAGGCCACTGCCGATCCCGCGAACCGGCACCTGGCCGCGCGGCAGTTCCTCACCGAGTCGGCCTCCAGCGCATGGGACGACGCCGGTAGCGCGCTGCTGCTCGACCGCGTGGTGTTCGTCGAAACCCGTGGCTCGGACCGGGTTTCGGTGAGCATGCGGGCTGACATCCTGGGGTCACTGTCCGACATGGGAGTGTTCGAGACGGGGGAGGGCGCGCTGCCCGATCCCGGTCCCATCGAACTCGTCCAGACCCCGGGCGGATGGCGTATCGACCGGTTGCCCAACGGCGTGTTCCTCGACTGGCAACAGTTCCAGTCGACCTACAAACGCAACACCCTTTACTTCGTCGACCCGACCGGAACCACCGTCGTGCCCGATCCGCGCTACGTCGCGGTCTCCGATCCCGACCAGTTGGCCACCGAGTTGATCTCCAAACTCGTTGCCGGGCCACGCCCGGAGATGGCCAGATCCGTGCGGAACCTGCTCGACGCACCGCTGCGGATGCGCGGCCCGGTCACCCGGGCCGACGGCGGCAAGACCGGCGTGGGCCGTGGCTACGGCGGCGCCCGCATCGACCTCGAGAACCTGTCGACCACCGATCCGCACAGTCGTCAACTGCTTGCCGCCCAAATCATTTGGACCCTGTCGCGCGCCGGGGTCAGCGGCCCGTACGTGATCAACGCCGACGGTGCGCCATTGGACGACCGGTTCGCCGACGGCTGGGAGACCTCCGATGTCGCGGCGGCCGATCCGGGGGCGGTACCCGGCGCGGCGGCCGGGCTGCACGCGCTGGTGGGTGGCTCGCTCGTGGCGCTCGACGGCCAGCAGACGGCCAGGGTGCCCGGCGCATTCGGCTCTGCGCCCAATCAGAAGTCGGCCGCGGTGTCGCGCAACGGGCAGGACGCGGCCTCGGTCGTCGTGCTGCCGGACGCGCCGGAAGCCACGGCTGCCTCGCTATGGATGGGGCCGCTGGGCGGGCCCACGGCCAAGGCCATCGAGGGCCGCAGCCTGACCCGGCCCAGTTGGTCGCTGGATCAGGCGGTGTGGGTGGTGGTCGACGATGTCAACGTGGTGCGGGCCATCCGCGACGCGTCAGGCGTGCCGGCCCGCATTCCGGTCGACGTCGCGGCGGTGTCCACCCGCTATCCGGGCCCGATCACCGAACTGCAACTCTCACGCGACGGCACGCGTGCGGCGATGGTGATCGGCGGGCAGGTGATCCTGGCGGGAATCGAGCGCACCCCCGAGGGACAGTTCCTGCTGACCTACCCGCGGCGCCTCGGCTTCGGCCTGGGCAACAGCGTGGTGTCGCTGTCCTGGCGCACCGGCGACGACATCGTGGTCAGCCGGACCGACCCGGCCCACCCGGTGTCGTACGTGAATCTCGACGGGGTCAACTCCGACGGGCCGAGCCGCAATCTGGTGGCCCCGGTGGGCACCGTGGCCGCCAATCCGTCGACGGTATATGTCGCCGACCAACGCGGCGTGCTGCAGCTCTCGGCGTCGGCCAGTGAGGACAACCCGGGGTGGGTCGAGGTGCGCCCGTTGATGATTGCCGGCTCGGTGCCGGTACTGCCCGGCTGAGGCCGCTCGGCGCGCCGGTTTCCACTTCTGGGCTGTGCACCGCCGGGTTTCGCGACCCAGCGGTAGAAATCTGCGAAGTCAGGCGAATGAGAGTCCGGCTATGTCGGCCCGGACGCGCAGACTGCCGGACATGCTCGACCTCATCCTGCCGTTGGAATGTGGTGGCTGCGGTGCGCCGTCGACCAGGTGGTGTGCCTCGTGCGCCGCACAACTCGGGGTTGGGGACGACGAGCCGCACCTGTTCACTGCGCGGACCGATCCGGGAGTCCCGGTCTTCGCGCTGGGCCGCCATGCCGGCGTCCGCAGACGCGTCATCGTCGCCGCCAAAGAAAAGGGGCGCACGGACCTGATCGGCCCCCTGGCCACAGCGCTGAGCGCCGGCCTGCAGCACCTGCTGACCTGGGGCATCATCGGCACTCCGGTGACGGTGGTGCCGGCGCCCACCCGGCGTGCCGCAGCGCGTCGCCGTGGCGGCGATCCGGTCAGCCGGATGGCGACGTCGGCGGTGGCCGATCTGCCCGGGGCGTGCGTCGTGCCTGCGCTGCGCCTGCGGCCCTGGGTGCGAGATTCGGTGGGCCTGTCCGGTGCCGCACGTCAGCGCAATATCGCCGGCCGAGTGCGTCTCGTCAGGCCCGTCACCGGCGAAGTGGTCCTCGTCGACGACATCGTCACGACCGGGGCAACGGCGGCCGAATCGGTGCGGATGCTCAGGCGTGCGGGGGCTGAAGTGTCCGCTGTGCTGGCGATTTCGCATGCCTGACGTGCGGCGGGTTTCGCCGGGATCAAACCCGCGTGAAGAACTGAAAACACGTATTTGAAATTGGTGGCACGAGTGGGTGAACACGGACTACCGTCGGCAGCAACCACCCGTGAATTACTCACGGCGGCGCTGACAGGACACCGGCGCCACTTCGCCGCACATGGCTGTAGCCGGGCAGGAGGTGAGTTACCCGACACCTTGCGCCGATGGGTGGAGCAAACTTCCGGCCCATCGCCACGATTCGTTGAGAAGCAGGGCACGCATGAAGCGTGTGACAACTGAGAGAAACGAGTTGCCGAGTATGTCAACCCATACCCCGGATACAAGCGCCACCATGGTGGTCGACCCCGACGAACAGGTCGGCGAAACCACCCCGGAGCCGAATGCAGAGGTCGTGGTCAAGGGTCGAAACGTAGAAGTTCCAGACCATTTCCGTATCTACGTCTCGGAGAAGTTGTCGCGCCTGGAGCGGTTCGACCGCACCATCTACCTGTTCGACGTCGAACTCGACCACGAACGCAACCGCCGTCAACGTAAAAACTGCCAACATGTCGAGATCACGGCCCGCGGCCGTGGACCGGTGGTGCGCGGCGAGGCCTGCGCCGACAGTTTCTACGCCGCCCTGGAGGCAGCGGCCGGCAAACTCGAGAGCAGGCTGCGCAAGAGCAAGGACCGCCGCAAGATCCACTACGGCGACAAGACGCCGGTCTCACTGGCCGAGGCCACGGCGCACGAGACGCTGTTCGACGACCGGCCGCAGGCGGCGGCCGATACCCAGATGCCGGACGGCCTCGATGACCATGAGCCCGGCCGGATCGTGCGTATCAAGGAGCACCCGGCCAAGCCGATGACCGTCGACGACGCGCTCTACGAGATGGAGCTGGTGGGCCACGATTTCTTCCTGTTCCACGACAAGGAGAGCGACCGGCCGTCCGTCGTCTACCGCCGCCACGCCTATGACTACGGCCTGATCCGCCTGGCGTAGCCCTTCCGAACAGACACGACGCAACGAAACCGCACCCCGGAGCGTTCCGGGGTGCGTTTTCGTCTCTTCGCCCCAGCAGAACCAGCGAGTTCGGCCGGTCACCTACGATGGACGTCAACCAAGCCCGAGCGATCCCACCCACAGGATCCATCGAACCCACAGGGGAAATAGCGTGCTGTCGAAGTTGCTCCGTCTCGGTGAAGGCCGCATGGTCAAGCGCCTCAAGAAGGTGGCCGACTATGTCGACACCTTGTCCGACGACATGGAGAAGCTCTCGGACGCTGAGCTGCGTGCCAAGACCGACGAGTTCCGGCGGCGCCTGGCCGACGACAAGAACCCCGAAGACCTCGATGACCTGATGCCCGAGGCGTTCGCGGTAGCCCGTGAGGCCGCGTGGCGGGTGCTGTCCCAGAAGCACTTCGAAGTCCAGGTCATGGGCGGTGCGGCCCTGCACTTCGGCAACGTCGCGGAGATGAAGACCGGTGAGGGCAAGACCCTGACCGCCGTGTTGCCCGCCTATCTCAACGCGCTGAGCGGCAAGGGCGTGCACGTCGTCACGGTCAACGACTACCTGGCGAAACGCGACAGCGAGTGGATGGGCCGCGTGCACCGGTTCCTGGGTCTGGAGGTGGGTGTCATCCTGTCGGGGCTCACCCCCGAGGAGCGCCGCGCCGCGTACGGCGCCGACATCACCTACGGCACCAACAACGAGTTCGGCTTCGATTATCTGCGCGACAACATGGCGCACTCGGTCGAGGACATGGTTCAGCGCGGCCACAACTTCGCGATCGTGGACGAGGTCGACTCGATCCTGATCGACGAGGCCCGTACCCCGCTGATCATCTCGGGCCCTGCAGACGGCGCCTCCAACTGGTACAGCGAGTTCGCCCGGCTGGCCCCGCTGATGGAGAAGGACGTCCACTACGAGGTCGACATCCGCAAGCGCACCATCGGTGTGCACGAGCTGGGTGTCGAGTTCGTCGAGGATCAGCTGGGCATCGAGAACCTCTACGAGGCCGCCAACTCGCCGTTGGTCAGCTACCTGAACAACGCCATCAAGGCCAAGGAGCTGTTCCAGCGCGACAAGGACTACATCGTCCGCGACGGCGAGGTGCTCATCGTCGACGAGTTCACGGGTCGTGTGCTGTTGGGCCGCCGCTACAACGAGGGCATGCACCAGGCCATCGAGGCCAAGGAACACGTCGAGATCAAGGCCGAGAACCAGACCCTGGCCACCATCACGCTGCAGAACTACTTCCGCCTCTACGACAAGCTGTCCGGCATGACAGGTACGGCCGAGACCGAGGCCGCCGAGCTGCACGAGATCTACAAGCTGGGTGTGGTGCCGATCCCGACCAACAAGCCGATGGTCCGTGCTGACCAGGGCGACCTGATCTACAAGACCGAGGAAGCCAAGTACATCGCCGTCGTCGACGACGTGGCCGAGCGCTACGAAAAGGGTCAGCCGGTGCTGATCGGTACCACCAGCGTCGAGCGTTCCGAGTACCTGTCGCGTCAGTTCACCAAGCGCAAGATTCCGCACAACGTCCTCAACGCGAAGTACCACGAGCAAGAGGCGAACATCATCGCCGAGGCCGGCCGGCTCGGCGCCATCACGGTCGCCACCAACATGGCCGGTCGCGGCACCGACATCGTGCTCGGCGGCAACGCCGACTTCCTGGCCGACAAGCGGCTGCGGGCCAAGGGGCTGGATCCGGTCGAGACGCCCGAAGAGTACGAAGCCGCCTGGGACGACACCCTCACCGCCATCAAGGCCGAGGCCAGTGAGGAAGCGGAGAAGGTCGTCGAGGCCGGCGGTCTCTACGTACTCGGCACCGAACGTCACGAGTCTCGCCGCATCGACAACCAGCTGCGCGGCCGCTCGGGTCGCCAGGGCGACCCGGGTGAGTCCCGCTTCTACCTGTCGTTGGGTGACGAGTTGATGAGGCGGTTCAACGGCGCGACGCTCGAATCGCTGCTCACCAGGCTCAACCTGCCCGACGATGTGCCCATCGAGGCCAAGATGGTGACCCGCGCCATCAAGAGCGCCCAGACGCAGGTCGAGCAGCAGAACTTCGAGGTCCGCAAGAACGTCCTCAAGTACGACGAGGTGATGAACCAGCAGCGCAAGGTCATCTACAAGGAGCGGCGGATGATCCTGGAGGGCGAGAACCTCCAGGAGCAGGCCCACGACATGCTCGTCGACGTGATCACCGCCTACGTTGACGGCGCCACGGCCGAGGGCTACGCCGAGGATTGGGACCTGGCCAAGCTGTGGGAGGCGCTCAAGACGCTCTACCCGGTGGGTATCGATCACAACGATCTGCTGGACTCCGACGCGGTCGGCGAACCCGGTGAGCTGACCCGTGAGGAACTGCTCGACGCGCTTGTCAAGGATGCCGAACGCGCCTACGCCGAGCGGGAGAAGCAGCTCGAGGAGATCGCCGGCGAAGGCGCCATGCGTCAGCTGGAACGCAACGTGCTGCTCAACGTGATCGACCGCAAGTGGCGCGAGCACCTCTACGAGATGGACTACCTCAAGGAAGGCATCGGCCTGCGGGCGATGGCGCAGCGCGACCCGCTGGTGGAGTACCAGCGCGAGGGCTACGACATGTTCGTCGCGATGCTCGACGGGTTGAAAGAGGAGTCGGTCGGCTTCCTGTTCAACGTCCAGGTCGAGGCGGCCCCGGCTCCGCCCAGCGCTCAGGTCGCGCCGGTGGCCGCACCCAGTGGGCTGGCCGAGTTCGCTGCGGCTGCCGCAGCGAAGGCCGGCGAGGCTACAGCCGCCGGTGCGGAGTCGGGCGCGGTGGCCACCAAGGAGCGACCGGCACCTGCATTGCGGGCCAAGGGGATCGACAATGAGGCGCCGCCGCTGACCTACACCGGACCCGCCGAGGACGGCTCCGCGGAGGTCCAGCGTTCCGGCGGTGCCGGTCGCCACTCCGCGTCCTCCGGCGGCACCCGGCGCGAGCGTCGCGAAGCGGCCCGCAAGCAGGCCAAGACCGGTCGGCCGTCGAAGTCGCACCGCAAGAACTAGCCCAGCTGCAACGCGGTGAGTTGCCAACGGCCACTGCGTAATTCGATGCGCCCGGCGATGGCGCGGACGCGCGCGCCACGGGTGTAGGTGGCGAACAGCTCGGCGGCCCCGGACGGGGCTGCCGGGCGCAGGCCCACGCGGCGCAGGCTTGCCGTGGTCGGGTGCCGGGGCTTGGCGGCGGCGACGACGGCGTCGAGCAACAGTTGGCTCATCAGTGACCTCAGCTGGGCCGGAGGCCTGCGTCGGTCGACGACCTCGAGGACCCGGCGCAGTGCCATGTCGGCGAACTGTGCGGCGCCGGGCTGCAATTGGGGTTCCGGGTCGGGGCTGACCAGCCGTAGCCGGCGCTGACCATGCCCGTGCAGAACGGTCGGTGCCGGGCACGTCGCCGGCCGGGCCGGCATGAGCACCGGCCCTGGCGCACCTCTCAGCGGAAGCGCCGGCGGCTCGCAGTCGATGATCGGGGCGGTCAGCGGCCGCCGATCCCGCGCAGGGGCGGATTGAGCGGTGAGTCTTGGGATTTGCACAGGCAGTCTCCAGCGGTCGGCGTCAGGGGCGACATCTGCTGGAGAGGTGCAGACCTACCCATGATCGCATGGGTTCGGCGTGCCGGACGCACGGATCTTCGGGGCCAGGTATGGGTTGGTGCGGGAACGGTTACCCGAATGCGGGGCATGAAATTGACGCGCGGTAGCACCCGTGATGCGCGCGTCCCGAATGGCCGGTTAACGTGACGGGGTTCGAGCGGAGCGAGAAGGGGAGGTTGGCGCCGCATGGTGAGCAGGCTGTCGGCGTCCGACGCAGCGTTCTATCACTTGGAGAACAGCGCTACGCCCATGTACGTCGGGTCCTTGTCGATCCTGCGGAAGCCGCGTGCGGGCTTGAGTTACGAGACCCTGCTGGAGACGGTCGAACACCGTCTGCCGCAGATTCCGCGTTACCGGCAGAAGGTGCGGGAAGTGACGCTGGGCCTGGCCCGTCCGGTGTGGGTGGACGACCGGGATTTCGACATCACCTACCACATCCGCCGCTCGGCGCTGCCGTCTCCGGGCAGCGACGCGCAGCTGCATGACCTGATCGCGAGGCTGGGCTCGAGGCCGTTGGACCGGACCCGCCCACTGTGGGAGATGTACCTGGTCGAGGGGTTGACCAAAAACCGCATCGCGATCTACACCAAGACGCACCAGGCCCTGGTCAACGGAATGACCGCCCTCGAGATCGGGCATGTCATCGCCGACCGTTCGCAGAAGCCGCCCGAGTTCGGCGAGGACATCTGGATTCCGGCGCGCGAACCCAGCGATCGGCAGTTGGTGCTCGGCGCCATCGGCGAGTGGATCACCCGGCCCACCAGCCAGCTGGCCGCCTTGCGGGACACGGTGACCGAGGTGGCCACCAGTGCCAGCGAACTGGCTGCGGTGGGTCGGCGCGTGGCCGACGTGGCCCGCACGGTGGCGCGTGGCACCGCCCCCAGCAGTCCGCTGAACACGAGGGTCTCGCGCAACCGCCGGTTCTCGGTGGCCCAGCATCGGTTGGAGGACTACCGGCTGGTGCGGGCCCGCTACAACTGCGACATCAACGACGTCGTCCTGGCGGTGGTGGCCGGAACGCTGCGCAACTGGCTGCTGTCGCGCGGTGAGCCGGTGACGCCGACCACGACGGTGCGGGCGATGGCGCCGATGTCGGTGTACCCGGACGCCGAACTGGACTCCTCGGGGCCGGGGCAGGCCATCAGCGAGGTGTCACCGTTCCTGGTGGATCTGCCGGTCGGGGAGGGCAACCCGGTGGTGCGGCTCTCGCAGATCGCCCATGCCACCGAATCGCATTCCACCGCGGCCAGTCTGGTCGACGCCCGCACCATCGTGACCCTGTCCGGGTTCGCCCCGCCGACGTTGCACGCCATGGGTATTCGCGTGGCGACGGGTTTCTCGGCGCGGCTCTTCAACCTGCTGATCACCAACGTGCCGGGCGCGCAGAAGCAGATGTACATCGCGGGCACCAAGTTGCTGGAGACCTATGCGGTGCCGCCGCTGCTGCAGAACCAGGTGTTGGCCATCGGGGTCACCTCGTACGACGGCATGTTGTACTTCGGAATCAACGCCGACCGGGACGCGATGAGCGATGTCGAGGTGCTTCCGAGCCTGCTCCGGGAATCTCTCGACGAACTGCTCGAGGCCGCCAAGTAACTCTGGCAAAACGGCTCGACGTGTTTGACCTGAGCCGCAATTCGCGGTCTGATGAATTGATCATGCCAGCTGAGATACGAAAAAGTAGACCCGACAAGCACACGCAGGAAGTCAAGAAAGCAACACAGAAGGCGCTGAAATCGCCGACCGGCGACGTCGTGCCGCATCCTGTCCTGGATGTGCCGGTCGAGCAGAAGGCCTACACCCGACGCGCCGGTGTGGACTGGGTGGTGTTCGGTGTCACCGCTCTGATCGCCGTGGCCTTTCTGGTCTGGGGATTCCTCAGCACCGATTCTCTGGCCACCGCCTCGTCCAACGCCCTCGGCTGGGTGATGGCCGATGTCGGTTGGCTGTTCGTGCTGACCGCGTCCGGCTTCGTGGTGTTCGTGATCTGGCTGGCGATGAGCCGGTACGGCAACATCCCGCTGGGACGCGACGACGACGAACCGGAGTTCCGCACCACGTCCTGGGTCGCCATGATGTTCAGCGCCGGCATGGGTATCGGCCTGATGTTCTTCGGGGTGTCCGAGCCGCTGTCGCACTTCGCCGACCCGCCGCCGGGGACCGGTGGGCCGGGCAATCCCCGGGCGGCCGAGACCGCGATGGCCACCACGATGTTCCACTGGACGTTGCATCCGTGGGCCATCTACGCCGTCGTCGGCCTGACCATCGCCTACGGGGTGTACCGCAAGGGCAGGCTGCAGCTCGTCTCGGCCGCGTTCGAGCCCCTGCTGGGCAAACGGGCCAACGGGCCGTGGGGCAAGGTGATCGACATGCTGGCGATCTTCGCCACGCTGTTCGGATCGGCCGCCTCGCTCGGCCTCGGCGCACTACAGATCCGCAGCGGTCTGCACATCGTCGCCGGCGTCGGGGAGACCGGCAACGCCATCCTGATCGGCATCATCACGATCCTCACCGTCGCGTTCGTGTTGTCGGCGGTGTCGGGCGTGGCGCGCGGCATCCAGTGGTTGTCCAACATCAACATGGTGCTGGCGCTGGCGATGGCGCTGTTCATCTTCGTGGTCGGCCCGACGATGTTCATGCTCAACATGATTCCGACGTCCATCGGCAGTTACATCGGTGATCTCGCCCAGATGGCGGCCCGCACCGGTGCCGAAGGCGAGGCCGTCAGTACCTGGCTGCAGAGCTGGACCATCTTCTATTGGGCGTGGTGGATTTCCTGGACCCCCTTCGTCGGGATGTTCATCGCCCGGATCTCCCGTGGTCGCACCATCCGGCAATTCGTGACGGGCGTGCTGCTGGTACCCAGCGTGGTATCGGTGATCTGGTTCTGCGTGTTCGGCGGCGCGGCCATCTTCGAGCAGCAGAACGGTGTGGACCTGGCCGGAATGGGCAGCCAGGAGCGACAGCTGTTCAGTTTGCTCGGCGAGTACCCGATCGCGACGGTCACCAGTGTGGTGGTGATGATTCTGGTGGCCATCTTCTTCGTGTCCGGTGCCGACGCCGCGTCGATCGTGATGGGGTCGCTGTCCGAGCGCGGCACCATCAAACCGACCCGGCCGACGGTCATCTTCTGGGGTGTCGCCACGGGTGCGGTGGCCGCGGTGATGCTGTTGGTCGGGGGAGAGGACGCCCTCAACGGCCTGCAGTCGATCACCATCGTCGTCGCGGTGCCTTTCGTTCTGGTGATGATCGGCCTCGCGGTGTCGCTGGTGCGGGACCTACGGCGCGACCCCATGGTGGTGCGCCGCGAGTACGCGCTGGAGGCGGTCAACGATGCTGTGGTCGCCGGTGTGACCCAGCACGGCGACGACTTCGTGATTTCGGTGGAGAAGGACCCGCACGCCGAAGACAAAACGGCCGAAGACAAAACGGCCGAGGACAAAAAGGACGCTGTGGACGGCTAGGGTCGCGGTGTGCGCGTCTACATCCCGACGACTCTGGTCGCCCTGCAGCAGCTTGTCGCCGACCGTCACCTGCTCGTCGTGAATGGAACCGCCTTCGCGGTCACCCCGACGCTGCGGGAGGCCTACGCCGAGGGCGACGACGACGAACTCGCCGAGGTGGCGTTGCGTGAGGCCGCGCTCGCCTCGCTGCGGTTGCTCGCCGCCGGTACGGATTCCGGCCTGCCACCGCGCCGGGCCGTGGTGGTGGCCGACCCTGGGCCGGATGTCGAGGTAAGCGCCCGCCCCGATCTCGACGACGCTGTGGTGCGGTTGTCCGGGCCGTTGCCGATCGACGCCGTCGTCGCGGTGTACGTCGACAATGCCGACGCGGAGCCGGCCGTGCTGGCCGCGGTCGACGTCATCGACGACGCCGATCTGGGGGACGAGGACGCCGAGCTCACGGTGGGAGACGCCCAGGATCACGACCTCGCTTGGTATGCCCCGCAGGAGTTGCCGTTCCTGCTCGAACTGCTCTGACCGACGAGACAAGGGATTCTGATGCGCGCATTCGGGCTGTTGACTGTGCTGGCCGTGATCCTGGCCGGTACGGCATGTTCGGCAGGCGGGGGTGACAACTCCCCGGCAGCCTCCTCGCCCGATTCCGCCGAGCCGGGCCGCCCGGCGGAATCGCCTCAACCCGCACCGCCGTCGGACGCCGTGCCCATCACGGACTTCCGCAACGTCAAAATCTTTGACGGCCATAGTGATCGGCTGTCGGCACCGTCGAATGTCCGGGTCAAGGGCAACCGGATCGACCGGATCTCCACCGAGCCGCTGCCGGCCGATCCGGCGGCCACGGTCATCGACGGCGGAGGCCGGACGTTGATGCCGGGGCTGATCGACAACCATTGGCACACAATGCTCGTGCGGCCGCCGGTGACACAGTTGACGACCTTGGACCCGGGATATCTCAACCTGTTGGCCGGCGCGGAGGCCAACGACACCTTGATGCGCGGGTTCACCACCGTCCGCGATCTCGGTGGCCCGAGCTTCGGCCTCAAGCAGGCCATCGACGAAGGCGTCATCGACGGGCCGCGTATCTACCCGTCGGGCGCGATCATCACGGTGACCAGTGGCCATGGTGACTTCCGTACCGGCCACGATCTCCCGCGCAACCCCGGCGGGCCGCTGTCCCAGCAGGAAGCGCTCGGGGCGAGCATGGTCGCCGACAGTCCCGACGAGGTGCGGATGCGTACCCGTGAGCAGTTGTTCCAGGGCGCCTCGCAGATCAAGCTCACCGCGGGCGGCGGGGTGTCCTCGCCGCACAGCCCACTCGACGTCACCACGTTCACCGAACCCGAATTGCGCGCGGCCACCGAAGCGGCGGGCAACTGGGGCACCTATGTGACCGTGCATGCCTACACCCCGCAGACCATCCAGCAATCGATCCGCGCCGGGGTCACCTGCATCGAGCACGCTCACCTGATGGACGATGCGACGGCAAAAGAGATGGCGGACAAGAACATCTGGCTGAGCACGCAGCCCATCCCGGCCGAGATGATCGGCGCGTTCCCGCCCGGTTCCGACGAGGCCGCCAAGGCCAAGGAGATCGTCGACGGAGTCGGCAACGTCTACCAACTGGCCCGCAAGTACAAGCTCAAGACGGCGTTCGGCACCGACATCCTGTTCTCCCCACAGTTGGCGCCGAAGCAGGGTGCGCTGTTGGCGGGGCTGGGCAAGTGGTTCTCGCCGGCCGAGACGTTGGCGATGGCTACGGGCACCAACGCCGAACTGCTGGCGATGTCGGGCAAGCGCAATCCGTACGCCGGAAAGCTGGGTGTCGTCGAGGAAGGAGCGCTGGCGGACCTGTTGCTGGTCGACGGCGACCCGTTGGCTCGCCTGGATCTGGTTGCCGACCCTGATCGCAACTTCAAAGTGATCATGAAGGACGGGAAAACATACAAGAACGCGCTGGTGCCGTGACTGTGACGATGGTCGTCGGACTGGCTACGTGGCAGTAACCTACGGTACCGTAGGTTCATGGCCAAGAACTCCATCAAGGTCTCGGCCAATGTGGCCGATACGGTCCGCCCCACGATTGCGGACGCCTCGCGGCGTCCTGCCTGGAACGCGCTCCGCCGCATCGTCGGTCAGGTGACCACTCCGCTACTGCCTGACGACTACCTCAAACTGGCCAACCCCTTGTGGTCGGCCCGGGAGCTGCGCGGCCGGGTGGTCGAGGTGCGGCGGGAAACGGCTGATTCCGCGACTTTGGTGATCAAACCGGGCTGGGGATTCTCGTTCGACTACGAGCCCGGCCAGTACGTGGGTATCGGTGTGCTCATCGACGGCCGGTGGCGGTGGCGATCGTATTCGCTGACCTCGACGCCGGAGCGCGGTGCAGGCAAAGTGGCAGGCGCACGGACCATCTCGATCACGGTCAAGGCGATGCCCGAAGGGTTCTTGTCGACTCACCTGGTCGACGGGTTGCGGCCGGGAACCGTCGTGCGGTTGGCCGCGCCGCAGGGCAACTTCGTCATGCCCGCGCCTGCGCCGGCAACGGTGTTGTTCGTGACCGCGGGCTCGGGAATCACGCCGGTCATGTCGATGCTGCGTACCCTGGTGCGCCGCGACCAGATCACCGACATCGTGCATGTGCATTCCGCGCCAACGGAATCCGACGTACTGTTCGGCCAGGAATTGGCAGCTCTGCACGATGCGCATCCCGGCTACCGGCTGTTGTTGCGCAGCACCCGCACCGAGGGCAGGCTCGACCTGGCCCGGATCGGTGAGGTGGTTCCCGATTGGCGGGAACGCCAAGCGTGGGCGTGCGGGCCGGAAGGCATGCTCAACGACGCCGAGCAGGTGTGGGAAGCGGCCGGTATCGCCGACAGCCTGCACCTGGAACGGTTCGCGGTGTCCCGCGCTGCTCCGCACGGGGCCGGCGGCACGGTGAAATTCGAACGCAGCGGCAAGGAGCTCACTGTCGACGGCGCGACGCCGTTGATGGATGCGGGGGAGCAGCTGGGCATCCAGATGCCATTCGGCTGCCGGATGGGAATCTGTCAGTCCTGCGTGGTGAGCCTGGTCGACGGGCATGTGCGTGACTTGCGCACCGGTGTCGAGCACGAGCCGGGCACCCGGATCCAGACCTGTGTTTCGGCAGCGTCGGGCGATTGTGTGCTGGATGTCTAAACTTTACTGGCTAGTAACCTACGGCATCGTAGGTTACGCTACCGTAGGTAATTGAGAGGAGGCTGCGATGGCAATCACCGACGTTCCCGCGTTCGCGCATCTGACCGATGCCGATGTTGAGAATCTCGCCCTGGAACTGGATGCGATCCGGCAAGACATCGAAGACTCCCGCGGTGAGCGCGATGCGCGCTACATCCGCCGCACCATCGCGGCGCAACGCGCGCTCGACGTCGCCGGCCGCGTCATGCTCGCGGCGAGCTCCAAGCGTTCCGCGTGGTGGGCGGGGACTCTGACCCTGGGCGTGGCCAAGATCATCGAGAACATGGAGATCGGCCACAACGTCATGCACGGCCAGTGGGACTGGATGAACGATCCCGAGATTCACTCCTCGTCATGGGAGTGGGACATGAGCGGGGCGTCCAAGCACTGGCGGTTCACCCACAACTTCATGCACCACAAGTACACGAACATCCTCGGCATGGACGACGACGTGGGCTACGGCGTCATCCGGGTCACCCGAGACGCCAAATGGAAGCCGTTCAACCTGTACGGCAACCTGCTGTTCAACACCCTTCTCGCGATCGGCTTCGAGTGGGGCGTGGGGCTGCAGCACCTCGAGCTCGGCAAGATCTTCAAGGGTCGCGACAACCGCAACGCCACGCTGGAGCGGGTTCGCGAGTTCGGCGTCAAGGCCGGCCATCAGGTGGCCAAGGACTATGTCGTGTGGCCCGCGCTGACCTCGCTGTCGCCCGGTGCGACCTTCAAGTCCACGCTGAAGGCGAATGCGGTGGCCAACGTCATCCGCAACGTGTGGGCCAACGCGGTGATCTTCTGCGGCCATTTCCCCGATGGCGCAGAGAAATTCACCAAGACCGACATGGTCGGTGAGAGCCGCGGCCAGTGGTACCTGCGCCAGATGCTGGGCAGCGCCAACTTCGACAACGGCCCGGCCCTGGCCTTCATGAGTGGCAACCTGTGCCACCAGATCGAGCATCACCTGTTCCCGGACCTGCCGAGCAATCGGTACGCCGAGATCGCGATCCGCGTGCGGGCACTGTGCGAGAAATACGACCTGCCCTACACCACGGGACCGTTCCTGGTGCAGTACGGAAAGACCTGGCGCACGATCGCCAAACTGTCGCTGCCGGACCGGTTCCTGAAGGACACGGCCGACAACGCGCCGGAGACCCGCAGCGAGCGGATGTTCACCGAGCTCGAAGGTTACGGCGTCACCGATCCCGACACCGGACGTCGTCGTGGTCTGAAGTCGGCCATCGAGACGGTGCGGGGCTGGCGCCGACGCTGACCTGTCGAAGGTAAAGACGGGCCGGGATTCCAAGCACTTGCTCGACGCACTCCCAGGGTCCTGGCAGCCGTCGCCCATAGCGTTTCGCTCGTGAACAGGAAGCTCGGCTTGGCTGCCATGATGCTCGGCGCGTCGATCGTCCCGATGGCCGCAATGGCCACCGGTGTCGCCGCGGCCGACGACTACGCCGGCCAGAAGTACTCCGATGCCCAGTCGGCGCTGGCCGACGCCGGCATGAAGGGCGTCGTTGCGACCCGTTCCGGGGATTCGCTGTCCGACGACGACTGTGTGGTCGCAAGCTCGGAGAAGGCATCTTGGCTCAAGGGCGACAATTTCACCCCGGTCACCGACACCGTGCTGCTCAACCTCAACTGCAGCGCCGGTGTGGCCTCGGCCAAGACGCCGGGCAACTCGGCCGCCAGCCCAGAGGGTCGCGCTGCCATCGCGGCGGCCAAGCAACAGGCCGAACAGGAACAGCAGCAGGCCGAGGCGGATCAGGCCAAGGCCAAGCACTGACCTCACATGTTGAGTTCCCACACCTTCGGCCAGTCCTTGCCGCGCACCACGGCGTCGATGCCGCCGTCGACGAAGATGACCGACCCGACGAAGTAGCTCGCCTCGGGGCCGAGCAGGAACGCGACCAGTGCGGCCACCTCTTCGGGGCGCCCGCCGCGCCCGGCGGGGATGGTTTTGAGGAACTGCTCCATTCCCGCACCGATCAGCGGGTCCTTGCGGCCTTCCTGGGTCATCGGGGTGTCGATGAGTCCCGGCGCGATCGCGTTGAGCCGGATGCCGTCGGCGATGTACTCCGCGGACTTGGTGCGCGCGTAGTAGGCCAGGGCGGCCTTGGTCGCCGGATAGGCCTGTATCGCCGCGAAATCGCCGTAGGCGGAGGCGATCGTGTTGGCGCCCGCCTCGTCGCCGGCCAGGCAGGCCTCGGCCAGCTCGACTGGCCAATTGGGTTGGCTGGTGGTCGAATTCGAACTGATCAGTACCACCGACGCGTTCTCGCGGCCGGCCAGCAACGGGCGCAGGCCTTCCAGCAGCTCGATCGCGCCGAAGTAGTTGACGGCAATGAGCAGATGCGCCGGACGGCCGGTCGCGGCGGCCAGCCCGGCGAACGGGACGAAACCGTCGATACCGCCGTCGGCGAGCTCGGTGACCCTCGCGATCGCCTCGGCGCGCCCGTCGGGGGTGCTCAGGTCCACGTTCACGTCGGCATCGCGCAGGTCGACACCGATCACCCGATGACCGTCGGATTGAAGTCTTTTCTTGGTGGCGGCGCCGAGTCCAGAGGCGCTGCCGGTGAGAACATAGGTAGCCACAATCAGCGACCCTAGTGCGGCACGTCGATTGATCGACGGGGTGTGCCGCCCAGCGGTACACAGCAGGTGATCAAGCTTCCTTGAGTACCGCCAGCAGGCGCCGGGCAGCGGCAACTCGGCCGGCCGCCGGGCCGGACAACGTGTCCAGCGCACATTCGGGATCGGCGGGCGGGCCCATGTGGCCGCAGCCGCGCGGACATTCGTCGATGGTCTCCGCCAGATCCGAGAACGCCAGGATCACGTCGTCCGGTTGGATATGGGCCAGGCCGAACGAGCGGATGCCGGGAGTGTCGATCACCCACCCGGTTCCGTCGAGGGGCAGTGCCACCGACTGGGTGGAGGTGTGCTTGCCCTTGCCCACGCCGGAAACCTCGCCTGTTGCCCGGTCCGCTTCTGGCACAAGACGGTTCACCAGGGTGGACTTGCCGACACCGGAGTGGCCGAGGAACACCGTGACCTGCCCGGTCAGCAACGGGGCGACGGCCGCCAGCGGATCCTCCCGGCCGGCGTTGACGATGGTCAGGTCGAGGTCGGCGAACTGTGCCGCGAATTGTTCCGGCGGAGCCAGGTCCGACTTCGTCAGGCACAGAATGGGTTTCAGCCCGCCGGCGTATGCGGCGATCAACGTGCGTTCGACGAAGCCGGTGCGCGGCGGTGGGTCGGCCAGGGCTACCACGATCAACAGCTGATCGGCGTTGGCCACCACGACGCGCTCGGTGGGATCGGTGTCATCGGCGGTGCGGCGCAACACCGTTCGGCGCTCGCCCCGGCGCACGATGCGGGCCAGGGTATCCGGCCGCCCGGACAGGTCGCCCACGATGTCGACGTCGTCGCCGACCACGATCGGGGTGCGGCCCAGCTCACGGGCACGCATCGCGACCACGCGGTGATACGGGTCGCGGTCGAGGGCACAGCCCCACCGGCCACGGTCGACGGTCACCACCATCGCGGACTGGGCGTCGGCGTGGTCCGGCCGGGTCTTGGTGCGCGGACGCGAGCCCTTGCCCGGTCTGATCCGGACGTCGGACTCGTCGTACTCCCGCGCTCCCAAGGTGGCTTACTTCCCCCTCGTGTGCGGGTCGCCCGCCAGCATCTGCACCCACATCATGGGGAAATCGGGCAGTGTCTTGGCCGTCGTGTCGATGTTCTCCACCTCGACGCCCGGTACGCGCAGACCGATGATCGCCCCCGCCGTGGCCATCCGGTGGTCGGCATATGACCGCCAGGTCCCGCCGTGCAGCGGCCGCGCCGTGATGAGCAGGCCGTCGTCGGTTTCGGCGCATTCGCCACCGAGCCCGTTGATCTCGGTGGTCAGCGCCGCCAGCCGGTCGGTCTCGTGCCCGCGCAGATGCGCGATGCCCCGCAACCGCGACGTCGCGCCGTCGCGGGCCAGTGCGGCCAGAGCGGCAACGGTGGGGGCCAGCTCGCCCACATCGTGCAGATCGGCGTCAAACCCGTCGTAGGCCTCGGCGCCACTGACTTCCAGGTGCGAATCACGCTGGTGCACAGTCGCATTCACCTTCGCGAGCAGATCGAGGATCGTATCGGCGGGCTGGATGCTCACCGTTGGCCAGCCGGCGATCCGCACCGTTCCGCCCGTGACGATCGCAGCCGCCAGAAACGGCGTTGAGTTGGACAGGTCCGGCTCGATGTTCCACTCCCGCGCGGCGACGGGACCAGGGGCGACGTGCCAGCGGTTGGGGACCGAATCGTCGACCCGCACCCCGGCGTCGCGCAGCATCGCCACCGTCATCGCCACATGCGGTGCCGAAGGCACCGAGGTGCCGGTGTGCACGATGGTGAGGCCGTCGGTGAACGTGGCACCGGACAGCAGCAACCCGGAGACGAACTGAGAAGACCCCGACGCGTCGATCTCGACCGTGCCGCCGGCCACGCCGCCGCGCCCGCGCACCGCGAACGGCAAACCGTCGCCATCCACGTCCACACCCAGACCGCGCAGCGCGTCGAGTAACGGAGAGATGGGCCGGGAACGGGCCTGCTCATCCCCGTCGAACGTCACCGAGGTGGTACTCAGTGCGGCGACCGGCGGCACGAACCGCAACACCGTGCCGGCCAGTCCGCAGTCGACCCGGGCACCGGAGGCCGGCGCGATAGCGCCGCTCACCGTCAACTCGGTGTCGTCGCCTTCCGCCGCCTGCACGGTGACGCCCAGGGTGCGGATGGCCTCGATCATCAGGTCGGTGTCGCGGCTCCGCAGCGCGCCACGGACCGTCGAGGGGCCCTGTGCGGTGGCCAGCGCGGCCAGTACGAGCGCGCGGTTGGTCAGAGACTTCGAACCCGGCACTGTCACCGTCGCGTCGACCGGGGCCGTCGCCGACGGAGCCGGCCAATGCGTCATCTGCTCCTCACGTGCACTCACGCTCTATATCCTGCCTTGTCCGCGGACTCTGCAACCATGGGCACTATGTGTGGACGTTTTGCGGTGACCACCGATCCGGCGCTGCTGGCGCAGAAGATCCAGGCGCTCGATGAAAGCGCGGCCAAGGATGCTCCGCCGACCAACTACAACGTGGCTCCGACGACGACCATCAGCAGCGTCGTCAAACGGCACACCGAACCCGACGATGAGTCGACGCGCCGCGTGCGCTCGATGCGCTGGGGTCTGATCCCGCCGTGGGTGAAGACCGCCGAGGGCGGCGGCCCGGACACCAAGGGCCCGCTGTTGATCAACGCACGCGCCGACAAGGTGACCAGCTCGCCGGCATTCCGCAACTCCGCCAAGAACAAGCGTTGCCTGATCCCGATGGACGGCTGGTACGAGTGGAAGGGCCAGAAGGGCGAGAAAACCCCCTACTACATGTACGGCGCCGACGGTGAGCTGTTGTTCATGGCGGGGTTGTGGACGACGTGGCGCCCACAGGGCGCGCCCAGGGACGCGCCGCCACTGCTCAGTTGCACGATCATCACCACCGATGCCGCCGGTCCGCTCGCCGAGATCCACGATCGGATGCCGCTGACCATCAGCGCACCGGACTGGGACCGCTGGATGGATCCGGATGCCCCGATCGACGAGGGGTTGTTGCGCGGCCACGGCGACCTGGACCGGATCGCGGTCCGCGAGGTCTCGCGACTGGTCAACAGCGTCCGCAACAACGGTCCGGAGCTCATCGAACCGGCGGAACCAGCCGAGCCTGAAGAACCGGGGCTGTTTTGAGCGCGATCGATGCCGGTCTCGACCCGGGCCTGGTCGATGCGATGGGTGCCGACCTGCGTTCGGCCGGGTTCACCACCGACGGAGTGGCTGATCTCCTGGGAGCCGACGCCAACGCCGCCCTCGGTCGCGGGGTGTGGTGGCCTGCGGTGCGGGCGACCCAGGCCGCACCGGCCGACTGCCGGCGCCTCGGTGTATTGGTGCGTCTGTTGTTGCTTGGCACGGAGGAAACGCCGGAGTCCGTCGAGGCGGCGTTCCCGACGGTGGGGCTGTCGGCGCTGATCGCCGGCGGCGTCCTGGAATCGGGTCGCGACACGGTCCGGGCCGCCCTCGACATCCGACCGCACGGTGACGGGGCACGGGATTTTTACGTGGTCTCCGACCAGGACGCTGCGGTGCGCCGCGGGCCGTTGCGCCCTGATCATGTGCTCGGCATCGGTGGGGCGTCGCTGTCACTTGCCCGGGCGGTCACGCGTAACCGCGTCGGGCGCGCGCTCGACCTCGGTACCGGGTGCGGGATCCAGGCACTGCACCTGAATGCCCACTGCGACGAGATCGTCGCGACCGACACCAACGAGCGTGCCCTGGCCCTGGCCGCGATGACGGCGCGGCTGAACGACATGTCGTGGGATCTTCGGTGCGGCAGCCTGTTCGAGCCGGTCGCCGGTGAACGCTTCGACCTGATCGTCTCGAATCCACCGTTCGTGGTGGGCTCGGGTGCCCGCGACTACATCTACCGCGACTCCGGGCTGGCAGGAGACACGTTGTGCCAGAGCCTGATCGAGCAGATCGCTGACCACCTGCTGCCGGGCGGTACCGCTCACATCATGGCCAACTGGATCGTCCGCGACGGTCAGGATTGGCGGGATCGCGTGCGCGGTTGGCTGGCCGGCACCGGCCTGCACGCCTGGGCGGTACAGCGCGAACTGGCCGATCCGGTGAGATACGTGTCGCTGTGGCTGGCCGATGCCGGGGAGGACCTCGAACGGCAGGTGCAACGCGGTGGGCAATGGCTCGACTGGTTCACCGAGGAAGGTATCGCCGGTATCGGCATGGGCATGATCTCGTTGCGCGTGCCGCGCAATGGTGAAGAGCCGGAACAGATTCTGGAGGAGATCACCGGCGCCGACGAGGCCCTGACCGGAGCGGAAGTGGACGCGTTCTTCGCCCGGCGGGCCTACCTGCGTGACACCTCCGACGACACGCTGCTGGCGGCCCGGCTCTCCACTGCCCCGGTTTTCCTTGAGGCGCAGTCGCTGCCCGGGCCGCAGGGCTGGCAGGAGATCGGGGCCGCCGTCCGCCGCCCCGGCGGACCGGCCGCGGTCATCGGGGTCGACGAGGTACTACGGGCTCTGTTGGCCGGCTGTCGCGGAGAGGTCCCGCTGGGCACCCTGATCGAACTGTTGGCCACCCATCACGGGGTGGACGCCGGTGCACTGGCCCAGGCGGCGCTGCCGGAGATACGTGAGGCGATCGGTCGCGGGATCCTCTACCAGGCCGAATGATTCACGCTTTGCGGCGTGCGGACACCACTGCATACGGCGCGCCGAAGGCGACGCGACCCTCGCCGTCGGCCTGCGCCCGCAGGGCGGCGGTGAAGGCATCGAGTAATCGGGCGCGTGTCGTCTCGTCCAGTCGGCTCAGCAGGTCGACGTGCATCGGCGATTCGTCCGCGATGAACCGCACCGCGGACTCGACGGAGTCGAATCGCCAGGTGTGCGAGTCAGTTTCGATATGCACCTGGTCGAACTGGGCAGCCAGCCGCGACTGCACGATCTCCCGGTCGCCCCACTGATCGGGCGAATACACCGACGCGGGCGGCCGGCCCAGGGTTTCCACGATGGGCGTGAAGAACGGGCTGCCCGCCTCGTCGCGCACCCAGGTCGAGAACGCGAACAACCCGCCTGGCGCCAGCAGTCGGACGACCTCGGCGATCAGGCTGGTGGGTTCGACGAAGATGATGCCCATGTTCGACACCACGGTGTCGAAGCCGCTCGTGGGCAGGCCGGTGTGTGCGGCATCGGCGACCACCCACTGCACCGTGTCGGCTCCGGGGCGCGTTTTGGCGATGGCGATCAGCTCTGCGGTGAGATCCACCCCGGTGACCCGGGCTCCGGTATCAGCGGCAGCCAGCGCAGCGCTTCCCGTGCCGCAGGCCAGGTCGACGAGCGCGGTGCCACGGAGGGGCTGAAGCCGGTCGGCCGCTGTGACCACCTCACGGGCGATGACGGCGATCTGTTCGGCAACGGCCTCGTATCGGCCGGCGGCCCAGTTCGTGGGCTGTGGGTCAGGCATGCAGACGAGACTAGTTCGCGGCATGCCTGTGCGAGCGCAGCAAGATGCGCGACGTGACCGGGTTCGATCAGCAGGGCGGGGGTTTGTCCAGTTCGGTGTTGAGCCGGCGTTCGGTGTTGATGCGTTGAGTGCGGGATTGTTGGCGCGTGCGTTGGCGGACCGGCATCCTCATGCTTCGGTCGGCGGCGGCTGTGGGGGCCGGTCCGGTTGGTGGGGCGGGGGTGCGGGTGGCCCACTGGGGGAACAGGATTCGGCTGAACGGCGTGGTGTGGTAAGTGTGACCGGTGGGTGCGGTCCACGTATGGCTGCCGTCGGGATGTTGAACATCGGTCCACCCACCCGCGCCGGTCTGAAAAGTTTTGATGAGGTGGTGGGTCCGGCATTTTGGCCCGAGGTTGCCGGGATGGGTGGCACCGGCCGGCCACGGCGTGCTGTGGTCGAGGTCGCAGCGATCGGCCGCAACGCCACAGCCGGGGAACATGCACACCAGGTCGCGCATCTGTACGTAGGCCGCCAGTTTCGTTGAAGGCCGGTAACTGCGCTGGGCGCTGAGGGCGTCGGCGCCGCTGAGGTACTTGACTGTGGCGCCCGTCGCGATCAATTCGGCGAGTAAGGGTGCGGGCACGATCCCGCCGCCGAGGATGACCGCGGGGCCGCCGGTGACTGCCGGTGTGCGGTCGGCGGCCAACTCGCTCTGGTCGGGTTTGCCGTGGATGCGTGGGTCCCGGGGCGTTGGAGCCTGGGTGGACTGCTCGGCAGGGGTCTCGACCGCGGCATTCGAGTAGGCTTCGTCGCCACGCTCGCTGCCCGCCTCGTCGGTGTCGGTGTCTGCGCCCGGGCCCTCATCGCGGGCCTCACCCTCGGCGCTGTCGGCAGCCCACTGGGGCAGCACCTGAGCGAGGAGGTGGATCACCACGGCACGGGAGCGGGGATCGATGCCGGTGGCGTCGCAGTCGGGGTTGCCGCATTGGCAGGTGAGGTGGTCGGCCCCGGCGCCGACGGCGCCGAGGGCATCGGAGCGGCGTTGGCCGATGGTGCGTGGATCGTCATCGCAGACTCCGCGGGCCATGGCGTTGAGCAGGGTTTTGATCAGCGCCGCGTCGGTGGCCAATAGGCGTCCCCAGATGGAGACGGTGCCATTGGGATCCTCGGCGTCGCCGAAGTGGATGTCGCGCTCACGGGCAGCGGTGCGGGTTCTGCGGACGGCGGCCGGGTCGAATTTCTCCACCCACACATCGATGGCTTGTTCAGCCTTGGCCGACGAGAGCGCTCCGTACGTGGTGGCGGCACCGGCCAGGGCGGTGTCGATCAACCCGAGGGCGTCCTGCTCGACGATGAGTTGGGTGCGCCAGGTGATGGTGGAGACAACTTTGGCCGATATCTGTCCGCGGGCGAAGACGGCGGCGATTTTGGGCAGGCGTTCGCGTAGGGCTTGACCGATGCGCATCTGGGCGGCGGCGGCGCCACGGCTCAGATTGCAGGCAGCGCTGACCGCGGCGGTGGCGATTTCCCAGCCGTCGATGGCGCGGTAGGCGGATTCGTCGTCTTCCTCGTCGCAGTGGCGGGCCACGATTTCGGCGATGATGGCCAGGCGTTGAGCCGCTGCGCGGGCCTCGGTGCGGGTGCGGTGGTCGAGGGCGTCGATCAGTGCGGCGTCAGTGAATTCACCGAGCGCCGACCGATCGAGCAATTCGAACACATGTTCGATTCTATCTACATGTTGCCAGCCCAGCAACCATTTTCAGGTTGTCGCTGACTTGTCGCTCGCCAGGCGGGCAAACTCCTGGCGATTTCCGGGGCCGGCCTACGGGCCGGTGTATCCGGGCGGGTTGGGGGTGTCCACCCACAGGTCGACGCCGAGGTCGGAGCCGGGCACACAGTTGTAGACCGACAGATCGGTGACGCCGTTTTCCAGCAGGACGTCCTCGCACAGCAGGCTCTGCCCGGTGTACTCGCGCGCGGGCTTGTTGAAGATCGTGTACGCCGCGTCGGCGTAGACGTCGGGTTTGCGGGCGCGGCCCATCGCCTCGTCACCGCCCAGCAGGTTCTGCACCGCGGCGGTGGCCACCAGGGTGCGCGGCCACAGCGTGTTGGAGGCGATGCCTGCCTCCCGCATTTCTTCGGCGATGCCCAACGCGCACAACGTCATTCCGAATTTGGCCATCATGTAGGCAGTCGGCTTGAGCCATTCGGACTCGAGCCGGAGCGGCGGGGACAGGGTGAGGATGTGCGGGTTCTCGCGGCCCTTCATGTGCGGGATGCAGGCCTGCGACACCGCGTAGGTGCCGCGGATCTGGATGCCGTTCATCAGGTCGAAGCGCTTGAGCGGCACTTCCTCGATCGAGCCCAGGTTGATGGCAGAGGCGTTGTTGACGCAAAGGTCGATGCCGCCGAACTGCTCGACGGCCTTGGCGACTGCGGCGGCCACGGAGTCGCCGTCGCGGACGTCACCGACGATCGGCAGGGCTTGGCCGCCGGCGTCCTCGATCTCCTTGGCCGCGGTGTAGACGGTGCCTTCGAGCTTGGGATGTGGCTCGGCGGTCTTGGCGACCAGTGCGATGTTGGCGCCGTCAGCAGCGGCCTTCTTGGCGATCGCCAAACCGATACCGCGGCTGGCGCCGGAGATGAACATGGTCTTCCCGGACAGAGTCATAGGGACACGATAGGCCGACCGACTTGTATTGATTTCGCCGGTTCAGCGCTACCGCAAGAGGGACGATGGGACTGGTCCACCGTGCAGACGAAACTGGAGGAGACATGAGCGTTGTCCCGGCAGGCACCGTGCTGACCTGTGCTCACGAGGGCTGTGGGTGCCGGATCCGCGTCGAGTCCGAATGCCATTGCAAAGGCCCCGAAAGCAACTACAAGTGCACCTGCGGCGCCGACATGGTGCCGGTCACCGACTAGGTCAGCCCGCGGCGTCGGGCTGCAGCGGGGGACACACGCCCGCCGGGTCGGCGACCAGTTCGAAGTGCCACAGCTCGTTGGCGTAGATCTGGCACAGCCCGAATCGCGCGCCGTTGGCGATCAACCAGTGATCAGCCTGCGGGCCACCGACATCGACCGCCTCGCCGGTGACATGCCGGGACGCGGCCGGGGTCTGCACGTACTGCCGTGCGGCTGCAAGGCTGCCGTACGTCTGCACCGCCTGATCGAGCAGCGACTGCTGGAACTCCGCCGACCGCCAGCCCGAGTTGATCGTCATGGTCACGCCCTCGGCGGCCGCGGCGGTGGCGGCGTTCTGGATGGCGGCCAGTAGCCGCGGTTCCAGCCGGCCGATGGCCGGGTTCTGCACGTCGAACGGTGTCAGGACCTGCCCGTCGGCGAGCGAGCCGTCACCCTGGGTCATCGGGATGGAGTCGTCGACCAGGTGAATCTGCGGTGCGGGCGCGGACGTTCCCAGGAGTGCCGCCAGTGCGGCGACACTCGAGGCCACAGTTGCGCCCACCATCATCGGCATCACCGTGAACACCTTACTGCGGCCGCCCGCGGACCAATACCGGCGCGAGCTGAGCCACCAGCGCCTCCATCTCTGCCGGGTCCTTCAGGCGATCGGGCACCCAGGCCAAGGCGATCCGCGCCGGTGCCCAGGTGCTCTCGTCGATGGGCACCAGCGTGAACTCCGGCGGCGAGAAGATCTTGCCGATCAGTGATTCGGGTGCGTAGGGCACCAGCGCGACGAGGTGGCGGTTGGACACCTGGGCAGCCATCTCCAGTTCACCGCCGAACTGGTTGGTGGTCCGCACGATGCGAGTCACCCCGCGGGCGTTGAGCGCACGGGTCAGGCCGGCCAGCATGACGGGATTGGGGCGGGCGAAGTCGATCACGACGTCGCGATCGCGCAAATCCTCGATCGACACCAGGTCCTCGGCCGCCAGCGGATCGTCGAATCGCACTGCCACGGCACCGCCGAACGTGGCCACCACGCGGTATCGCAGCCGTTTGTCGGACGTGGGCAGGTGGATCAGCCCGAGGTCGAGGTGGCCGGACACCAGCTTGGCCGTGACCTCCGCGGCCGATCCGGGAACACTGAACTCGGTCGGCACAGGCAGGCCGGCGACGGCGGCCTCGACCTCTGCGACGAAATCCGATGGCGCGTAAGCGGTTGCGCCCACCCGGACCGTCGTGGCTCCCTCGGTGAGCCGTACCGCGGTGGCCTTCAACTCATCAATCTGCCGCAGGATCTCGCGAGTGGGACCGAGCAGCTTGGCGCCCAGCGGAGTGAGGCGGACCTCGTGATAGTTGCGTTCGAACAGCTGCCCGCCGAGTTCCTTCTCCAACAGCTTGATCTGCTTGCTCAACGGTGGCGGCGTGATCATCAACCGGTCGGCGGCCCGCTTGAAGTGCAGTTCCTCGGCAACCGCCACGAAGTAGGAGAGTCTGGTGAAGTCCATGCGGTCATTTCCGGCGATTCGAGGGCTGTTCGAGGGGTGTGCCCACGAATCGTACGAGACGGGTGATCAGCGCCCCGCCGGTTGCGCGCGTTGGGGAACCTCGAACACGCCGGCGGCGATCAGCTCATCGATGCCTGCCTCATCCATGTCGAGCAGTTCGGCGGCGATCTCCCGGGTCTGCTCGCCGAGCAGCGGCGCCTGCAGCAGCGGCGGGTCAGCGATGCGATCCGAATGGATCTGTACGTTCTCCATCGTGAACGGCTCGTCCGCGTAGGGATGGAGTTCCTCGCGGAATGCGCGTCGCTGCACGTAGTAGTCCCATTCCGCGACTTCCACGGCACGCAGCACGGCGCCGGCCGGCACACCGGCCGCCTGCAGCAGATCCATCGCTTCGGCCGCCGGGCGCTGTGATGACCACGCACGCACGGCCTCATCGATGCGGCCGCGGTGGGCGTCGCGTCCGGTGCGGGTGCGCAGTCGCACGTCGGCACCGAGATCCGGACGGTCGATCACCGCACAGAGCGCGCACCAGTCGGCGTCGTCGCGCACGGTGACGGCAAGCCACCGGTCCTCGCCGGCGGCCGGGAACAGGCCCCACGTTGCACCGTGGGCCGGTTGAACCGAAGGCTCGTGCCCGCGCCGCACCATGACGTCGGCAGCGATCTCGCCGGCCAGGTGGCTCAGCATCACCTCTGATTGCGCGACGCTGACCGACCCGCCGGTGCCCGTGCGTTCCCGGCGCAACAACAGGCCGAGAGCCCCGAGTACACCGATCCGGGCAGCCACGTGGTCGGGGTAGACGGTGACCGTGTCGCAGAAGGATTCCGGCTCGTCGGGGTACACCCACAGGTCGGTGAACCCGGCGGCCGCCCGTACCAGCGGGCCGTAGCCCATCCGCTTCGCCCACGGGCCGGTGGGGCCGAACGCCGAACTGTCCACCACCACGATGCCCGGATTCAGCTCCCGCAAGCTCTGGAAGTCCATTCCCAGCGTCTCGGCCACACCCGGTTTGAAGTTGGTGAGCACGACGTCGGACACCGCGGCCAGTTCGTGTGCCAGGGCGCGGCCCCGCGGTGTCCGCAGGTCGATGCCGATCGAGCGTTTGTTGCGGTGGCCCGCGCCGTAGGTCTGGGACATCGCGGTCAGGTTGCCGCGCAGTCCATCCGGGAATGCCGAGTTCTCGATCTTGATGACATCGGCGCCGAGATCGCCGAACAGCCGCCCGGTGTCGGATCCGACGACGATGACGCCGAGATCGAGCACGCGTACGCCTTCCAGCGGAAGGCCTTCGTTGCGACGCCCGCGGGCGGCCAGGATCGGGGCGACATCGATGCGTCGCGCCCGTTCGGAGCGCGGCGGTGCGACGGCGCGGTGCCCATCGATCTCGACGACACCCGCAGGCACCGGTGCCGGGATGCCGGGCGCCAGTTCGACTTCGTGGAAGAACCCACGGCTCTCGACCTGCTCGGTGCCGAGGGTTTCGGCCAGAGTCAGCACCGCCGCGGTGGGGACCCCGTGACGCTGGCCGGCAATTTCCAGTTCGGCCCGGGTCTGCCCGGCGCAGAACCGCCCGATCGCGGCCATCAGTTCCGGCGAGCTGAGCCGTACCCGCAGCCGGTCGAAGGATGGATCGGCGAACTGTTCGGGCCGGCCCATCCATTCGAACATGCTGTGCCACTGGCGTTTTGCCAGCAGGCAGATCCGCACGTGACCGTCCTTGCACGCGATGATCGGGTACCGCAGCTGTTCGGCCTTCCAGTCGCGTCGTTGCGCGCTGAGCGCGACCCCGGCCGAGGCGGTGCCTGCTGTCCCGTACGGCGGATCGAGCGTTTGCATGGCCCCGTCCAGGATCGAGAAATCGATGAGATCGCCTTCGCCCGTACGTAATCGGTCGAGGTACACGCTGACGGTCATCACGGCGGCCTGTGCCGCCGCCACGTGGTAGGGGAGTTGCGCGGCAGGCGGTACCAGGGGCTCGCGCCCCGGAATGCCCGAGCGGGACAGCTCGCTGGTCAGCGCATGCAGCACCGGGGTGGTGGCTTGCCAGCCGCGGTAGCTGGTGTCGCGGCCGAAATCGCTGATGGACAAGATCACCAGGCTCGGGTGCTCAGCGTGAATGTTATGCGCTGCCAAGGTCTTTTCAGCGAGGGAGCCGGGCGCGGTGTTCTCGATCAGGATATCGGCTCCGGCCAGCAGTTGGACCCATCGACGTTGGTCGCCGGGTGCCGCCGGATCGAGGACGACGGTGGGTATCCCGTGTCGGTTGATCGCGATGGCCACGGAGTCGGCATCGACCCCGATGCCAAGGGGCTCGGCGGGTTTCTCGGTGACGCCGTGCAGGTGCACCTGGGTGACCGCGGCACCGAGGTCGGCCAGTAGCCGGCCCACCGCGGTCATCGGGCCGCGTGACAGGTCGAGGATCCGAACCCCGGCCAGGGGTGGGTCGTAGGCGGCGGGGTTGAGGGGGTTGACGGGGTTGGCCATCGCGGTCAGCTCCGACGGGCCTGGCGGAACGGGATGTCGCGATCGACCTCGGGCTCCTTGGCCAGACCGAGGACCCGCTCACCGATGATGTTGCGCTGGATCTGGTCGGTGCCGCCGCCGATCGAGGTGAAGAACGCGTTGAGGGTGAGGAAGTTGATGTCGTCGGCCTCGGGGTTCTCGGGCCCGGCCAAAAGCGCCTCCGCGCCGATGATCTCGGTTTTGAGCCGCGCCTCCGAATGCAGGATGTTCGACATCGCGAGCTTGCCCAGTGACATGATCGAGCTTGATGTTCCTTGTGTCGCAGCGGCTTTGGCGCGAGCGTTGTTGAGTGCGTTGAGCTCCCGCAACGCCAGCACGTTGGCCAGTTCCCTGCGCACCGCCGGATCGTCCAGCCGGCCGTGGTCGCGGGCCAGGCCGATGAGATCGTCGGCCCGGGTCCGGTTGCGTGAGCCGCGCCCGGCGTCGCCCATGATCGACCGCTCATAGGCCAGTGCGGTCTGCAGCACCCGCCACCCGTTGCCCTCGCCACCCAGCAGATAGGCGTCGGACACCCGTGCGTCGGTGATGAACACCTCGTTGAAGTGCGATTCCCCGGTGATCTGGACCAGCGGCCGGACGTCGATACCGGGCTGGCGCATCGGAATCATGAAGAAGCTCAAGCCTTTGTGCTTGGGCACGTCCCAGTCGGTGCGGGCGATCAGCAGTGCGTATTGGGCCGTGGTGGCCCCCGACGTCCACACCTTCTGGCCGTTGACCACCCACTCGTCGCCATCGCGCACCGCTGTGGTGCGCACGGCGGCCAGATCGGATCCGGCTCCGGGCTCGCTGTAGAGCAGACAGGTGCGGGCCCGCTCGGTCAGGAAGTCACGCAGCAGATCGTTCTTGAGTCGCTCGGTGCCGAATGTGAGCGCGGTGTTCGCCGGGATGCTGTATTTGTCCTGGCGGGCACCCGGGGCCTTGACGGCCCGGAACTCCTGTTCGACGACCGCCGCGAGCGCGTTCGGGTACTCCCGTCCGAACCATTGGCTCGGATAGGTTGGCACGGCGTAGCCCGCGTCGAGCACCTTCTGCAGCCATGCCACCCGCTCGGGGGAGCTGACCCACGGATCGGTGGATTTCGGTAGCCCGGACCAGTTTTGGGCGAGCCAGTCGCGCACCTCGGTGCGCAGTTCATCGGCGCTGGGCAGGTCGGCGGTCATCTTCAGGCACCTTTCGAGGTGAGGTAGCGCTCGCGGTGCAGTTCCGAGCTACCGAACAGTTGCAGGCCGGTGCGGGCCCGGCGCAGGAACAGGTGAGCCGGGTGTTCCCAGGTGAATGCGATGCCGCCGTGCATCTGGATGGCCGACATGGCGGTCGTGTGGTAGGCCTCGGCGCAGGCGAATCCGGCCAGAGCGATTGCCCCGCCGGCTTTTTCGCTACCGGATGCCAACTCTGCGGCCGCGTGCTGGGCGGCCGAGGTGGCTGATTCCACCTGCAACAGCAGGTCGGCGGCCATGTGCTTGAGGGCCTGGAAGCTGCCGATGGGGCGGCCGAACTGGATCCGGGTCTTGAGGTAGTCCACGGTGATGTCGAAGATCCGCCGCGCCCCGCCGACCTGTTCGCCGGCCAGCGCGATCGATGCGAGGTCGAGGGCGTGCCGCACCGCGTCCCATCCGGCAGTGCCGATCCGCCGGGCCGGTGTGGCGTCGAAGGTATACGTCGACAGGGGCACCGTCGGGTCGAAAACCGTTGCGGCCGTGCGCTCGAAGCCGTCGGCATCTGGTTCGATCTGGAAAACGCCGAAGTCTCCGTTGGTGCGGGCGACGACCAGGATCACGTCGGCAACCTGACCGTGGAGCACATAGTGGGCATTGCCGCTGAGGGTGTAATCCGGGCCTGTTTCACAGGAGGCGCGGACCGCGACGCCCTCCGGCGCCCAGGTGCCCCGGGAGCCGGTCAGCGCGACGGTCGCCACCGAGGTTCCCTCGACCAGGCCCGGAAGCAGGCGCCGCTTGTCGTCTCCCGTGCCGGCCTCACCGATCAGTGCCGACGCCAGCACCGCACTGGACAGGAACGGAGCGGGCAGCAGCGCGGCCCCGGTCGCTTCGGCGACGGCCTCGAGCTCGAGAGCACCGAGGCCGACGCCCCCGAACTCGCCGGCGACCAACAGACCGGTGACGCCCTGGGCCGCGAGCTTGCGCCACAACTCGCGGTCGAAGGCCTCGTCGGTGCCCATCACCCGGCGCACGTCGCCCTCGGTGCATTCGTCGTGCAGCAACCCGGAGACCGCGGCGGCCAGTTCCGCTCGTTCGGCCACGCTGATCGTCATGTGCACCCGCCTTCCTTGTCGGGTACATGCAATCTGGCATGCGGCGTGGTGTAAATCACGCATTCGCACACCGACAGATTTCCGTTTGCGACATGCCGGTGCCGCATGGCAGGCAGGGGTTCAGGCGGTCACGGCGATATCGGCTGTCACCGCCGTTGTCGCGCGGATCAGGTCCTCTGGGGCCAGCGCGACATCCCAGCCCCGTTTTCCCGCGCTGCAGAGCACCTTGTCGAAGGCGAGCGCCGAGGTGTCGACAACGGTCGGTAACGGTTTGCGTTGTCCCAGCGGGGATATGCCGCCGACCACGTAGCCGCTGGAGCGCTGCGCTGCGGCAGGGTCGGCCATCTCGGCCCTCGGCACTCCGAGCGCCGAGGCCGCGGCCTTGAGAGAAAGCTTGGTCGGCACCGGTAGCACCGCCACTGCCAGGCCCTTGGGCAAGGCGATGACCAGTGTCTTGAAAACCTGTTCGGCGGCGAAACCGGCCGCGGCGAGTTCGGCCACCGCCTCAGCACCGAAGGATTCGTTGCGCGGATCGTGGTGGTACTGCACCACCTCATGGTCGATACCTGCTGCCACCAGGGCGGCGATGGCCGGGGTCGCTGCGCGTGCCATCGGCACAGGGTAGCCGGGGGCACGCCGGGCACGCCGGGAACACAGTGGCCCCTACATGCTGTTATTGCTCTCGACACCTGCTCAGCGCTACTTGTCGGTAGCACGCTCTAGGATCTAAGGAGGATTCTGGTGCCAACCGTATGCCTGGAACGGCCGGCGGATACCCAGTGGTATTCCGCGCCTGTTGGTGGCGCCGCGACAGAAGGGAAGGTGTTTCCCACGATGACTGACGTCGAGCAGGCCGAGCCTGACGCGCCGCAGCCTCCTGCCGAAACCGATGCCGAGCTGACCGCGCGGTTCGAACGTGATGCCATTCCGCTGCTGGACCAGCTGTACGGCGGCGCGCTGCGGATGACCCGCAACCCCGCCGACGCCGAGGACCTGCTGCAGGAAACCATGGTCAAGGCGTATGCCGGGTTCCGGTCATTCCGCGAGGGCACCAACCTCAAGGCGTGGCTGTACCGCATCCTGACCAACACCTACATCAACAGCTACCGCAAGAAGCAGCGCCAGCCCGCTGAATACCCGACGGACGAGATCACCGATTGGCAGCTGGCCGCCAATGCCGAGCATTCCTCGACCGGCCTGCGTTCGGCGGAGGTGGAGGCGCTGGAGGCGCTGCCCGACACCGAGATCAAGGCAGCGCTGCAAGCACTGCCCGAGGAATTCCGGATGGCGGTGTATTACGCCGACGTCGAGGGCTTTCCCTACAAGGAGATCGCCGAGATCATGGATACTCCCATCGGGACGGTGATGTCCCGACTGCACCGCGGTCGTAAGCAGCTGCGCGAGCTGCTGGCGGATGTGGCCAGGGATCGTGGCTTCATCCGAGGTCAGCAGCTTGGTGAGCCGGAGGAGGTCTCGTCATGAGTGACAAGCACGATGAGGGCGAGCGCTGGACTCCGCCGATCGGTCCCGTCGATCCCGAGCATCCCGATTGTGCTGCGGTGATCGCGGAGGTATGGACGCTGCTCGATGGCGAATGCACGCCCGAAAGCCGTGACAAGCTCAAGCACCACCTCGAAGAATGCCCGGCCTGCCTGCGTCACTACGGGGTCGAGGAGCGGGTCAAGCGACTGATCGCGGCCAAGTGCAGCGGCGAAAAGGCCCCGGAAGGCCTGCGGGAGCGGCTGCGGATCCAGATCAGCCGGACCACGATCATCCAGGGCTGACACGCCGCGTATCCCCAGGTGGGTTCGACGACAAACCGCCCGATCTCCGAAGGGAGTCGGGCGGTCAAGTCAAGCCGAAATGGCTAGCGCACTGACTTCGAACCGGCGTTGGGGCGCTTGCCGTGGTTCGCCTTCGAGTGCTTGCGGTCCCGCTTCTTGCGGCCACGCTTGGCCATGATGATCCTCCAGATGGTGTAAGAGCTTGCCCCCTAGTGTCTCATGACCCGGCGGCGCCGCTGACCACCCGGTGTTGTGGTTCGATATAGGCCGCACAAGTAGTCGGGTAGCAGCCGGAGTGAAGTGGGGTGAAGATGGCCGAGGACGTTCGCGCCGAAATCGTGGCCAGTGTGCTTGAGGTCGTGGTTCACGAGGGCGATCAGATCGGTGCGGGGGACACCCTGGTGCTGCTCGAGTCGATGAAGATGGAGATCCCGGTTCTGGCCGAGGTCGCGGGCACTGTGACCAAGGTCAATGTCGCCGAGGGCGACGTCATCCAGGCGGGCCACCTGATCGCGGTTATCGACTGACGCTTGCGAAGCGCTGGCTGATGTCCACCCTCGGTGACCTGCTCGCTGAGCACACCGTGCTGCCGGGCAGTGCGGTGGACCACCTGCACGCGGTGGTCGGGGAGTGGCAGCTGCTGGCTGACCTGTCGTTCGCCGACTACCTGATGTGGGTCCGCCGCGACGACGGCGTCCTGGTGTGTGTCGCCCAGGTGCGCCCGAACACCGCACCGACGGTGTTGCTCGCCGATTCGGTCGGCTCGCTGGCGGCGGCCGCCGATCTTCCTGTGGTCACAACTGCCTTCGAGTCCGGTGCGATCGGGCGGGGAAATGGTGGTACACAACGGCATTCGCCGGATCTGCCCGGTCTGAACGTGGAAGCGGTGCCGGTGCGGCACCAAGATCACGTCGTCGCGGTCCTGACGCACCAGACCGCGTTGGCCGCCCGTCGCATGGCCAGTCCGCTTGAGGGTGCCTACCTGGACTGCGCGAGCGACCTGCTGCACATGTTGTCCGAGGGCACCTTTCCCAATGTCGGCGATCTGGCCATGTCGCGTTCCAGCCCGCGGGTGGGTGACGGGTTCATCCGCCTCGACGAGGTCGGCGACGTGGTGTTCGCCAGCCCCAACGCCATCTCGGCCTATCACCGCATGGGCCTGGCCTCCGAGCTCGACGGGCACAATTTGGTCACCGTCACCCGGCCGCTGATCTCCGACCCGTTCGAGGCCCAGGAACTGGCCAACCATGTGCGCGACTCGCTGGCCGGCGGCTCCAGCATGCGTATGGAGGTCGACGCAGGCGGTGCGGCGGTGCTGTTGCGGACCCTCCCGCTGGTGGTGCACGGCACCGCGGTGGGCGCAGCCGTCCTGATCCGTGACGTCACCGAGGTCAAACGGCGTGACCGCGCGTTGCTCAGCAAGGATGCGACCATCCGGGAGATCCACCACCGGGTGAAGAACAATCTGCAGACCGTGGCAGCCCTGCTACGGCTGCAGGCGCGCCGCACCAACAATGTGGAGGCCCGCGAGGCCCTGATCGAATCGGTCCGACGGGTGTCCTCGATCGCGCTCGTGCACGACGCGCTGTCGATGTCGGTCGATGAGGAGGTCAACCTCGACGAGGTGATCGACCGGATCCTGCCGATCATGAACGACGTCGCCTCGGTGGACACCCCGATCCGGATCAACCGGGAGGGCGCCCTCGGTGTGCTCGACGCCGATCGCGCGACCGCGCTGATCATGGTGATCACCGAATTGGTCCAGAACGCCATCGAGCACGCCTTCGACGCGAACACGGCCCAGGGATGCGTCACCATCAGGTCCGAGCGGTCGGCACGCTGGCTCGACGTCGTGGTGCACGACGACGGGCGTGGGATGCCGGACGGGTTCAGCCTGGAGAAGTCCGACCGGTTGGGCCTACAGATCGTCCGGACGCTCGTGACCGCCGAATTGGACGGGTCGCTGGGCATGCACGAGGTCGCCTCGGGCGGCACCGACGTGGTGCTGAGGGTGCCGATCGGCCGCCGCGGCCGGGGGATCCAGTGAGTGGTTCACAGGATGTCCACAGTGGGACATCAGTACCAATGAAGTAATTACGCAACCAGCCAATGCGAAATGTGACGACCATTACGCAATTTGCTATCGATAAATGCCGCAAAAATAAGCTATGGCCCCGACATTCGTCGGGGCCATAGCTTGTGTCGAGGTCTGAGGAAGCTCAGACTCCGGTGCGGGCCTTGGTGCGGGCGTTGCGGCGCTTGAGCGCGCGACGCTCGTCCTCGCTCATCCCGCCCCACACGCCGGCATCCTGGCCGGAGTCCAAGGCCCAGGTGAGGCACTCAGTGGTCACGGGGCACCGGTTGCACACCAGCTTCGCGTCGGCGATCTGAGCAAGCGCCGGGCCACTGTTTCCCACGGGGAAGAACAGCTCCGGATCTTCGTCGCGACAGACGGCCTTGTGGCGCCAATCCATAAGATCAAACTCCTCGTTAGACATGTCATGCGTGCGCGGCGAAGCGCACTAGATTTTCTTCGGCTGTTAACGCGTGCACACGAATGTTTCTGCACTGTTGCATCGATGCTTTCACAGGCTGAACAGATGTCAATAGCATTGAGTTAACACGTGGGCAAAGTCACTGGGTGGGGCGGTGACCGGAAGCCTCACTCCTGTGTACTACACTCTGGATTCAGCTGCGCCCTAATTCCACCCTAAGCGGTGTGTTTGCGCAGGTCAATCAATTTTCTTCGTGGGTGCGACGACGCTCAGCGCCTCGGGAACCGACGTGAACGTCATAGTTTCGCGCGTGCCGATGTAATCTCCGTCGATCTGGCAGGCCACAGGCGTGTTGCTCGTCACGGTCACCGATGACACGTCGTCGTCACGGATCAGATGCTTGGCGGCAAGGCGTGGTTTGCGTGCCACCATCTGCCGGACCAGCCGCAGATTCGCCCATATGTTCATGCTCGTGATGGCGAACACGCCAAGGCCGGTATCGAACGTGGTTTCGGGGTTCGTCCACACCGGGCGGGCGTTCGCATACGTCCACGGACTCGAGTTCGACACGAAGGCGAAGTGCACCCCGGCTACGGGGTCGGCGCCCGGCAGATGCAGCGTCAGGATCGGTTCCTTGCGCGCGCTGGCCAGCATCTCGCGCACGGCCACCCGGATATAGCGCGATGCGGTGACCTTGCGTCCCTTTTCGCGCTGGGCCTCCACGGCCGCCACCACGTCGCCGTCGACACCCATCCCCGCGGTGAACACGCCCCAGCGCTCGCCGCAGTCCATCAGGCCGATCCGGCGCCACGGACGTCCCATCCGGTAACCGCCGAGCAGGTCGACGAGTTGGTTGGTGGCCTCGATGGGATCGGGGCTGATGCCCAGCGCACGGGCGAAGACGTTGGCCGAACCTCCCGGGACGACGGCGACCGCCGGGGCCACGCCGGCATCGGGACGGGTGCCGCCACAGTCCCCGAGGACGCCGTTGACCACCTCGTTGACCGTGCCGTCGCCGCCGTGGACGATCAGCACATCGACACCATCACGGGTGGCGTCACGGGCGATCTCGATGGCGTGACCACGGTGGTTGGTGTGTTCGACGGTCAGCGTCACCCGGCTTTCCAGCGCATGGGCGAGCAGGTCACGACCCGCAGGGGTGGTCGAGGTGGCGTTCGGGTTGACGATCAGCACGGCACGCACGGGGCATGAGCCTAACCGGGCGAGGTGTACGGGCGTTATTTGTAGAGCTCCCCGTCGAGGTAGCGCCACTCGCCCTTCACCCGCTCGAAACGACTTCGTTCATGAAGGATGTGCCTGCCGCCGCCGTCGACGTACTGGGCACGGAATTCGACGATGCCGACGGCATCTCCTTCTCCGCCCGCGTCGGTGTCGACGATCTGCAGCCGGCGCCAGGTGATCGCCTCGTCGAGTTCCAGCTCGGCGGGGCGGGTGTCGGGATGCCAGGAGGACAGCAGGTAGCCGATGTCGCCGACGGCGAACGCGCTGAACCGCGACCGCATCAGTGCGACGGCCGTCGGGGCGGTGCGGGCGCCGGTGTGAAGCGGTCCGCAGCACTCGATGTAGGCGCGGCCGGTACCGCACGGGCAGGAGTTGACGCTCGACACGCCGTTCAGTATCTCCAGCCGTCCCGTGCGCCATCCGCACCCGTCCCGTACGCCGAATTCGACGTGAGGGCTGTGGATTTTGCCCAACCACAACCCTGGCGTCGATCTCGACGTCGTGAACCGGCGCCAACGGCACGGCCGGTGTGCCGGTGCGCCTTGCGGTCAGCGGCGCGAGCGTCGGTACCGTACTACGGGTGACCGCACGCTCGGACAAGCCCTGTTTACTGCTCGTCAACGGGCCGAATCTCAACATGCTCGGCACCCGTCAGCCCGAGATCTACGGATCCACCACCCTGGCTCAGATCGAGCAGCGGGTGGCCGAAGTAGCCGCCGGGTTCGGCTTCGAGGTCCGCGCGGTGCAGAGCAACCATGAGGGCGTGCTCGTCGACGCGATCCAGGCGGCGCGTGGTGACTGCGTGGGCATCATTATCAATCCCGCGGCCTACAGCCACACTTCGGTGGCGATCCGCGACGCGCTGAGTGCCGCCGAACTGCCGGTCGTAGAAGTGCACCTGAGCAACATCCACACCCGGGAACCGTTCCGGCACCACTCGTACGTGTCGGCCGTCGCGCAGGTGGTGATCGCCGGAGCGGGTCCGGCCGGATATGAGTACGCGGTGCGCTACCTCGCGGAGCGGCAGTCGTGATCCAGCCTCCGTCCATCCGGTACGCAGGTTTTCTGACCGCCGCCGAAGGAGTCGCCGCGCTGATCATGGCGGTCGTGCTGCTGGTGCGCGCGGTCGGCGGTGCCGACCAGCACATCGTCAGCGGTTACGGCACCGCGATCTGGTTCGTGCTGATCGGTGGCGGGGTGCTCGCCGGAGGATGGGCGCTGATCACCGCCCGGCGCTGGGGCCGGGGGATCGCGGTGATGACCAACCTGCTGCTGCTGCCCGTGGCCTGGTACGTGATCACCTCGCACCACGTCGTGTACGGCGTGCTGGTCGGATTACTCGCGCTGGTGACGCTGGGTCTGCTGTTCAGCCCGTCATCGGTGGACTGGATCACCCGGCGCAGTTAGCTACGGGGCTCGCCGGCCGTAACTGTGCATCGACTCTGCGCTGAGGGCGCGTCGTTCTCGACATTCTGTGCCCTCACCGCAGATTCGAATGAGCGCTAGTCGACTGCTCAGCTGCCGTGGGCCGACTCGCCGGCCAACGCCGAAAGTTCGGCGCCCGATACCCGGTAGGTGGTCCACTCGGTCTGTGGCTTGCCGCCGACGGCGTCATAGAGCGCGATGGCGTTGACATTCCAGTTCAGCACCGCCCAGGTCATGCGAGTGTAGCCGTGTTCGACGCATTCGGCGGCCAAGGCGGACAACAGTTTCCGGGCCAGGCCGCGGCGCCGGAACGCCGGGCGCACGTAGAGGTCCTCCAGGTAGAGCCCGGCCACGCCGTCCCAGGTGGAGAAGTTGAGGAACCAGACCGCGGTCGCGGCGACGTGCCCGTCGACCTCGACCATGTGGGCGTACGCCACCGGATGGTCACCGAAAAGCGCTGTGTGCATCTGCTGTTCGGTCACGGTGCACTCATCGGAGGCTCGTTCGAACTCGGCCAGCTCCCGAACCATCGCGGTGATCTCGACTTCGTCGCCGGGCCGTGCCCGGCGGATCAACTCGCTCATGCGGCCCCCTCGCAGGCTCCGTCGCCGCATGGCCGGCTGATGATTCGCTCGCAAGCGTCGCTCATGCGACGCCCTCGCAGGCTCCGTCGCCGCATGGCCGGCCGATGATTCGCTCGCAAGCGTCGCTCATGTCGCCCCTAGTCCCGTCAGGATGGTCCTGAATTTGGTGGTGGTCTCGTCGACTTCGTCATCTGGATCGGATTCGGCGACAATACCGCCGCCGGCACTGGCCAGGGCGGTGTGCCGGTCCGCGGACAACACCGCGCAGCGGATCGAGACCACCCACCGTCCGTCACCGTTGCTGTCACACCAGCCGACGGCGCCCGCGTAGAACCCGCGATCGCCCTCCAACTCGGAGATCAGCGCAGCTGCGCGGTCGTTCGGAACGCCGCCGACGGCCGGCGTCGGATGCAATGCCAGCGCCAGATCGATTGCCGTGGTGTGCCTTTCGCGTAATCGTCCAACGACCGGCGTGCTCAGGTGCCACAGCGCGTCGGTGCCGTGCAACTGGGGTTCCTCGGCGATCTCCAGTTCCGCGCACAACGGGTCCAGCGCCTGACGCATCATGTCGACCACCAATTGATGCTCGTGCCGGTTCTTCGCCGAGGCGGCCAGCGCGGCCGCATTGGCCGCGTCGATCTCGGGATCGGGCGATCGTGGTGCCGACCCGGCGAACGGCTGGCAGATCACCGTCTCGCCCTCGCGCGCCACCAGCAATTCCGGACTCGCGCCCACCAGCACGGTGCCGGCGTGGGCTGCTCCCGCCGGGGACAGGTCCGCCAGATAGACCGTGGCGGCCGGGTCGGCGTCGGCCAGCCTGCGAAGCACACCGCACACGTCCCATGCGGAATCCGCGGAAAGCCGCAACGCGCGGGCCAGCACCACCTTGTCGAGCGGGATCTCCGGGTCCCGCAGCCGACGGATCGCCTCGGCCACCCTCGCGCGGTGCACCGGCCCGGGCGGCAGCGTTTCGCGGTCCAGCACCGCTGGGGGTGGGCTCGCGTCCCATTCCGGCAGTGCCTCGCCGAATTGAACCGCCTGCGGCGCGTAAAGGGCGGCCGGTGCGGTCAAATCGAATGGCAAGGCGCCCAGCACAATTGGCGTTCCCGCGCGCAGTGCTGCCTGGGCGTCGGCGATATCGGCGAAGCCGGTGCTGATGCCCTCGGCCAGGACGGCACCGGTCGGGCCGGCCAGCACGAACGAGGGGTTCACAGCGACAGGCACGGGTTGGGGTGCCCGGTCAGGCCGAGCGCGGTGATCTGGCGCACGCCGTGCTCGAAGCCGCATACCGCCAGAGATGCGGGCACCATCGACACCCGGATTCCTTCTGCCACCGGCAGTTCCGCCCAGCGGGTCAGCATCGCGCGGGAGAAATGCCCATGCCCGACGAACACCACATCGCGGGTGGGCACATGTTCCAGCGCCAGCGCGACGGCCTGATCGGCACGGGTGCTCACCTGTGCCACGGTCTCACCTCCCGGACAACCGTGAGTCCACACCAGCCAATCGGGCACGGTCTCGCGGATCTGCGGTGTGGTCAGTCCCTCGTAGTCGCCGTAATCCCACTCGGACAGCACGGCGTTGACCTCATCGACGTGCAGGCCGGCCAGTTCGGCGGTGACCAGCGCGCGGCGCCGCGGGCTACTGATCACCAGCGGGTTGCTCAGCTGCAGTTCGGCAAGTGCGGGGCGGGCCAGCTCGGCTTGTTCACGTCCGGTCTCGGTGAGATCCAGCTCGGTGCGGCCCGTGTGCCTGCCGCTCGCTGACCACTCGGTCTCGCCGTGGCGGAGCAGGATCAGGCGGTGTAGGCGGTCGCTCACACCGGCGATTCTGCCCCACGTTCCGGCAATGCCGCCGAGAGCGTGCTTGGATGAAGGTGTGACGCGAGTATTAGCGGTCGCCAATCAAAAGGGTGGGGTAGCCAAGACGACGACGGTGGCGTCGCTGGGCGCGGCGATGGCCGAGCAGGGGAAGCGCGTACTGCTGGTCGATCTGGATCCGCAAGGCTGTCTGACGTTTTCATTGGGCCATGATCCGGACAAGCTGCCGGTGTCGGTGCACGAAGTACTGCTCGGCGACGTCGAGCCGGGGGCGGCCCTGGTCGAGACGGCCGAGGGGATGACGCTGCTGCCGGCCAACATCGACCTGGCGGGCTCCGAGGCCATGCTGTTGATGCGGGCCGGGCGGGAATATGCCCTCAAGCGGGCCCTGGCCAAGGTCGAATCCGATTTTGATGTGGTGATCCTCGACTGTCCGCCATCGCTGGGTGTCTTGACGCTCAACGGTCTGACCGCCGCGGACGAGGTGATCGTCCCGTTGCAGTGCGAAACCCTGGCGCACCGCGGTGTCGGGCAGTTCCTGCGGACGATCTCCGACGTGCAGCAGATCACCAATCCCGATCTCGCGCTGCTGGGCGCGTTGCCCACGCTCTACGATTCGCGCACCACCCACAGCCGCGACGTGCTGCTGGACGTCGCCGATCGGTACCAGCTGCCGGTGCTGGCTCCGCCCATTCCGCGCACCGTCCGGTTCGCCGAGGCCAGCGCGTCGGGTTCTTCGGTGCTGGCGGGCCGCAAGAGCAAGGGCGGGCTGGCTTACCGCGAGCTGGCGCAGGCCCTGCTCAAACACTGGAAGTCGGGCAAGAAGCTGCCCACCTTCACGCCCGAGGTGGTGTAGGCGGGCGGCCGGCCTTGACCTTGCCCGCCGGGCAGACCCGATGCTGACGACATGAACCAAGACCTGCTGAGCATCGGAGAGTTCGCGGCCCGGACCGGGTTGTCGGCCAAGATGTTGCGCTCGTATGCGGCCTCGGGCGCATTGACACCGGCCGCGGTCGACGAGTTGACGGGTTACCGGTACTACTCTCACGACCAGATTGCCCAGGCCCGCACGGTGGGGTTGCTCCGCGGAGCTCAGATACCGGTCGCCGAAATCGCCGAATTCCTGGAGCATCCGACCGAGCAGCAACTGACTGCCTGGCGGACGGCACTCGATGACGAATATGCGCACCGCCGTGCGGCACTCGGGGCGGTTCGGGGCGCGCTGCTGGCTCAAGCTTCTCCGACGGCAGGGGGCCGCCGGACCGATGAGAGGACGATCTGCATGGCTTCGGTGTTGCGGGCCGCGACGGCAACCGATCAGGGGCCGGTACGGGAGAGCAATCAGGATTCACTGCTCGCCGACGGCATTCTGTACGCGATCTCGGACGGTTTCGGACCCGGCGGTGAACAAGCCAGCCGGATCGCGCTCGAGGTGCTGGCCGCCGGATTCGCCGCCGCCCCCGACCGTGACGGCTTGATCGGCGCGGTCCAACAGGCCAACGAGCAGGTCGTCGCACATGTGAACGCATCCGGCACCAGTTCTGGGGCGACGCTGACGGTGGTCGCGATGTTCGGTGACGAGCAGGGCGGGCCCATGGCCATCAACATCGGGGATTCGCCGCTGAACCGGATTCGCGAAGGAGTCATGTATCAGCTCACCGACGATCACAGTGTCTCGGGGGAGCTGGTGCGCGCCGGTGAGATCACCCGGGAGGAGGCCCGTTTTCACCCGCACCGGCATCTGCTCACCCGGGCGCTGGGCATCGGTCCCGTCATCCGGCCGGATCTGTTCGATCTCGACTGCCGTCCCGGTGACCGGCTGCTGATCAGCAGCGACGGCTTGTTCGCAGGAGCCGATACGGCCGAGATCGCCGTCGCCGCAACGGATCAGGAACCCGAGATCGCGGCGCAGCGGCTGGTTCAGGTGGCCAACGATGCCGGCGGCAGCGACAACACCACCGTGATCGTGATCGACATCGGTTGAGCCGACGTGCGGCCGGGTCCTATGCGGGGCCCAGCGCGACCAGTTGCGTGCCCCGCTGCTCGAGCAGGGTGTCTCCGGCCGCCACCGGAATTACCGGCGACACACTGGGTGTGCGCGGCAGCGCGATGTGGCGCTGTCCGGCGCCGGTCTGTTGATCGAAGACGTCGTAACCGTCGTTGACCGGAACCACGAGCAGGCCCGCCATCACCGTGGCGGGCCCGACGGGAAAATGCGGTCCGGCTGGGGTCACGGTGTACTTGTACTGCAGACCCGCTGTCCCGGTGGTACTGAAGACCAACACCGAGTCACCGGTCCACCAGCTGATCAGATCGCCGCTCCGGGTGGTCGTCGACTGCGGCGCGGCAGGCTTGGCCAGCGGCAGGCTGGCCAGAGTCTTGCCGGTCTCGTCGATGACGTTGACCATCGGCTTCGGCGTGGGCAGGTACACCGCGGTCGTGGTGCCCGACACCGCGACGACCTGGGCCCCCGACTCCTCGGTGATGTCCTGCAGTTCGACGTAGCGCACGTCGGGCGTGTCCTCTTCGTCGGCCGGGCGCAGCAGCGTCAGCCGGACGAACTTGCTCTTCGGACAGGATTCCAGCACCGAGACCGCCGAGGAACTCGCTGCTGCCGACAGTTGCCGGCACACAGGTGAAGCCGGTACGTCCGGCTTGATGCGGGCGTCGAGGGCGCCGTAGGAGAGCATCCGGACCATGTCCGAACGCCACAGTTCGAGGCGACTGTCCCCGGCCGAGAGCACGGTGGACCCGTCGGAGGACAGCCGGACCTCGGGGTCGGCGTAGGCGGTGCGGGCCGGCCCGCGTCTGCCGGTCTTGCCGTCGACGGTGCTGACCTGTCCGCAACCGCGGACGTCTGGATACACGGCGACCGCGTTCTGATACACCGACGTCACACCGCACAGTTCGAGGTCGCGGGCATAGCTCCACAACACCGCTCCGCTGACCGGGTCGCGGCCCTCGACGGTGGAGCCGTCGGCGGTCACCACCGATCCACCTGCGAGCACGGGTTCGGTGGTCTTCGGGCTGTTGGCGACCCACAGCTGTTGCAGTCCTGCCGGAACCTCGCGGGCCGGAGTCAGGTAGGGAACCGGTGACGCGGCGGGCCTGCTGATGGTGGCCCTGGCGTCACTGGTCCACCAGATCAGGCCGGCCACCACCGCGATGACCGCGACGATTGCCGCCGCGGCAGCCATGTCGCCGCGGGTGCGGCGTTCGGGTTTGACCACTGACAGGTCTTGTCTGGCGTTCGCCGGTCAGCCGGCAGTAGCGGTCTCGGTCTTCCGGGGACGACGCCGGCGGCGGCGACGTCCGTTGGCGGACGTTTCGTCCGCGGCGTCCGCGTCGGTCGCCGGAGCGGTATCGCCGTCGTTCGCTGCCGGCGCAGGGGTGCCCTGGGGGTGCCCGGTGGCCGCCTGGCCGCCTCGGGTGCGCCGACGGCTGCGGTTGCGGGTCTTGGCGGGCCGGTCCTCGGAATCCGCCGAGGAGATGCGCTTCTCGTCGGCACTGCGCTTGGGCGCGGGCTTGCGCGCTTCGCCGATCCGGCCGGTGGCGTCGCTCGGGATGCCGAGCTCTTCGTAGATGTGCGGCGAGCTGGAATAGGTTTCGGCGGGAGCGGGACAACCCAGGTTCAGCGCCTTGTCGATCGTCTCCCAGCGGGGCAGTTCGTCCCAGTCGACCAGGGTGATCGCGACACCGGTCTTGCCGGCGCGGCCGGTGCGGCCGATGCGGTGCACGTAGGCCTGCTCGTCCTCGGGGCACTGGTAGTTGATGACGTGCGTGACGTCGTCGATGTCGATACCCCGGGCCGCCACATCCGTGGCGACCAGCACGTCCACCGTTCCGGAGCGGAACGACTTGAGGGCCTTTTCGCGGGCGCCCTGGCCGAGATCACCGTGTACGGCGTCGACCTTGAACCCGCGTTCGCCGAGTTCGTCGGACACCTTCTGCGCGGTGCGCTTGGTGCGGGTGAAGATCATCGTGGCGCCGCGGCCCTCGGCTTGCAGGATCCGGCTCACGAGCTCGGATTTGTCCAGTGCGTGAGCCCGGTAGGCGAACTGTTCGGTGGTGTCGTGGGTGGCCGCCGAGTGCGGGGCCTCGGCCCGGATGTGGGTCGGCTGGTTCATGAAGGTGCGAGCCAGCGTGATGATCGGGTCGGGCATGGTGGCCGAGAACAGCATCGACTGCCGGTCGTCAGGGGTGAGCCGCAGGATGCGTTCGATGTCGGGCAGGAAGCCCAGGTCGAGCATCTCGTCGGCCTCGTCGAGCACCAGCACGGACAGTCCGCCCAGCTGCAGGTGGCCCTGCTGGGCCAGGTCGAGCAGCCGGCCCGGGGTGCCGACGACGACGTCGACGCCGTTGCGCAGTGCCTCGATCTGGGACTCGTAGGGACGGCCGCCGTAAATCGAGGTCACGGAGAACTTGCGGTCCTTGCCCGCTTCGGTGTCGACCCTCAGGTACTTGGCCGCTCCGGCGAGGTCGCCATAGACCTGAATGCAGAGCTCACGGGTGGGCACCACGATCAAGGCGCGAGGGGTGCCGTTGAGCGGGCGGGCCTGGTCGGTGGAGATGCGGTGCAGCAGCGGGACACCGAAGGCGAAGGTCTTGCCCATACCGGTGCGGGCCTGACCGATCAGATCGTCGCCGGCCAGTGCCAGCGGGAGGGTCAGTTCTTGGATGGCAAAGGGATGTTCGATGCCGTTTTCGCTCAGGGCGCGGACGATTTCGTCGCGGACACCGAGTTCGGCAAACGTTTTATTTACATGCGTCATGGTTGGTAGAGGTGGCCTTTCACTGTCAAACCTCACGGGCATCCAGCGCACACGGAGTTTGACGGTGAAACGGTCGGGTTCGCCCGGATAAGGTTCGTATCCTCGGCGCTGCCGATCCGTTGGGCCCAGCTCCCAGAGGGCGGGCCAACTGCGTGCACGCACATTTCCTGGTAGCGGTTCGGGCGCTCAATTGTCGGCTCGAAGCCGTTACCAAATGCCATTGTAGCTGGTCGTGGGATCTGGGCCGATTTGCCAGCCGATCACGGTGTTCTGACGGCGTCTAGAGTTGGGCTCATGAATTCGCCTCGGCCTGCCACGGAACAGATCGTCAAACCGGTCGATTCGGGCGTGACGGCGGATCATCCCGGGGTCAATGAACTGTTCGCCGTCCTGGCCTACGGCGAGGTCGCCGCGTTCTACCGGCTCACCGAAGAGGCCCGCATGGCGCCGAATCTGCGCGGCCGGATCAACATGGCGAGTATGGCGGCCGCCGAGATGGGCCATTACGAGCTGTTGCGGGATGCGTTGGAACACAGGGGAGTTGACGTCGTTCCGGCCATGACCAAGTACGCGTCGGCGTTGGAGAACTACCACCGGATGACCACACCCAGCACGTGGCTGGAGGCATTGGTCAAGACCTACATCGGCGATGCGCTCGCCGCCGATTTCTATCTCGAGATCGCCGATGCACTGCCCGAGGCGGTGTCGACGGTGGTGCGCGCGGTGCTGTCCGAAACGGGGCATTCGCAGTTCGTGGTCGCCGAGGTGCGTGCGGCGGTGACGGCCAGCGATCGGCAGCGGCATCGGCTGGCGTTGTGGGCGCGTCGTCTGCTCGGCGAGGCCGTCACCCAGGCGCAGTTCGTGCTGGCCGATCATGACGAACTCGTCGACCTGGTGATGTCCAGTGGTGAGGGTCTGACCCAGTTGGCCGAGTTCTTCGACCGGCTGCAGAACACCCATCAGTCCCGGATGCAGGAACTGGGCCTGGCCTGAGGCCGGCTACATCACTGATGGCGGCCGCCCGGCGGTAGGCCGCCGCTGTCCCGATCGGTGAGCGAGAGCAGGAACAGCGCCAGCGACACCACTACCGCGACGGCGAGTATCGCCAACAGCACCGTCGCGTTCTCATCGGAGGTGTGCGCCGCGAGATGCGCGCGGTAGCGCAGGTGGATCACCAGGTGCGCGATCGACCACACCGCGTACGAGGCCAGTCCGCTGCGCACGGCCAACGGATTTGCTGTCAGGGCCGATGCCGCCAGTGGAATCGCCAATGCCAGATTCATGGCCCCGTAGTCGAGCATGAGATGCGGGTTGTACGGCATCCCGAGATTGACCCAGGACAGGGCAAAGAACGACTCGGGGACGGCCAGGATGACAACTCCCAGGACAGCGGAGACGACGGCGAAGAACAGCAGCCCGCCGCGCGCCACCCGTGCCCGCGGGCCCGTCACCGCGTCTCCCGAAGTCGGCCTTCGCCATCGCCTCGCTCTAGCGGCAGGGTCGCTGCCACCCTCACGGGTCACTGCGTGCAGGTGGTGATCATCGTGTTGTTGGCCTGCGCGACGAGCACGGCGCCCGAGGCGTCGGTGATCGAGCAGTTGAGCTGGCCGGCGACGCTGGTCGCCGTCACGGACTTGAGCGTCACACCCGGGTTCAGCACGACGGTCTTGGCCCACGGCAGCGCCACGTTGATGTCGGTCTGTAGTGCACCCTGCTCATCGGTGTAGACGATGGTCACCAGGTCGATGAGTTGCCGGTTGCCGGTCACCCGGTAGGTGACCGCGTTCGGGGTCGCGATTCCTGCAGGCGGGGCCGCCGCAGGGGGCGCGACGGGCGCGGGTGTCGCGGTCGCACTAGGTGCCGGGGTCAGCGTGGTGACGGTCTCGGGCGACAGCGGCGCCGTGGGTGCCGCGCGCGGCGGAGCCGGCTTGGAGGTGGCGTCCTGCGCGGGCTGGGTGGTCTGCGTCGGCTGTGCCGAGGGTGAGGTCAGGGTGGCCGACACCGACCCGCTGTCCCCGCCGCCCAGGATCACCACGGTGCAGATCACCGCGACGAGCAGGATCGCGCCTGCCACGCCGGCGACCCAGATCCAGCGCCGGTCGATGGGGTCCTCGTAGAACGTGACCTCGTCGTCGTAGTCGGCGTCGTAGTTGTCGTAATCGGCCGGGTAATCCGCCTCGGCGCCGGCGTCGGTGCCGTAACCGGAGTACCCGCTCGGCTCATACGAGCGGTCCCCGAAGCGCTCGGTCGGGGTGGTGTCATACGGCGAATAGTGCCTGGTCATGCGGCTGCCCCAGTCGTCTCGTCCAATATCGATCCTGATGCTATCGAGGCAAAAGTGACAGATGAGGTTGAGGCTGGTGCGTGTCGGTCACGGTCCGGACTCGGTTCGGTATCCGTGTTTCGCGCACGGCGTAGCTCCGGTCCCGACCCGGCGGCGGCGGTGAGGTCCGGCTGTCTACTAGCCTGCTCAGGGAAGTCGAGAAACGAAGTGAGAAAGAAAGAAGGGCCCAGCGTGGAGGTCAAAATCGGTGTCACGGACAGCCCGCGCGAGCTGACCTTCAACAGTGCGCAGACACCCACCGAGGTGGAGCAGCAGGTCATCGACGCACTCGCCAAGGATTCGGGTGTGCTGGCGTTGACCGATGAGAAGGGACGGCGATTCCTGGTGCAGAACAGCCGGATCGCCTACGTCGAGATCGGCGCCGCCGATGTGCGCCGGGTCGGCTTCGGGGTGGGAGCGGAATCCGCCTGAGATCAGGACCGGGTGAGTGGCACGTGTGACAGTCCGCCCCAGGCGAACTGCACCGTGCCATCCACGGCGGTGTTCCGGTCGATCGGGCGGTCATTGGTCAGCCAGTACCGCGCCGAGTCGACGCTGATGGCCACCAATCCGACCGCGATCATCCTGGCGCGGTGCGCCTCGAGTCCGGAGTCGCGGCTGATCAGATCGAACACCGCATCGGTGCATGCTTCGGTGGCGACCTTCACCTGCGCGGCCACCTGCGGCTCGCTGACATAGTCGTTCTCGAAGATCAGCCGGTAACCCTGGCTGTCGTGCTCGATGAAATCGAAGAACGCCTCGACCGCCGCACGCAAGCGCTGGCGGTTGTCGGTCGTGGTGCGCAGGGCTTGGCGCACACCCGACACCAGATTGTCGACGTGGCGCTGCAACACTGCCAGGTAGAGCTCGAGCTTTGACGAAAAGTGTTGATACAGAACAGGCTTGCTCACGCCTGCGCGTTCGGCGATCTCATCCATGCCTGCTGCGTGGTAACCGCGCTCGACGAATACCTCGCTGGCGGCCGCCAACAGCTGTCCCCGCCGCTCATCACGAGGCAGGCGATTGCCGCGTCGACCAGCGGACGCAGGCTTGTCACCTCTCCTCTCGGCGGTGTTGGCGAGATCGCTCATCAGGTCCTCAATCTGTATTGCTCTGGCGCACTTGGACATGATCATCCGAGCCGCTGATCGCACCGACACTACTACCGTGGCGCGCTCTTTCCTCCGCTCGGTCGTCCCGAAACGGTCATGGGTTTCGAAATGACACCAGCGTGGTCACGGCCTAGCTGCGCTGAGAACCGATCCACAGGACTCTGTGCCATTCTGGTTCCCGTGACCTACGACCCGGGACGTCGCGGGGGTGGCCGTGTCCCGGCGCTGCGCAACGAGTGGCGGGAGCCGCTTCGCGCACAGCGAGATCCGATCGCGGCCGATTCGGGCCGAGCCAGATCGAATCGGGACGACCACCAACAGTGGCGCAAGCAGACATGGATCGGCCGCTTCGTGTCCACCTATGGGTGGCGCGCGTATGCGTTGCCGGTGCTGATCGTGCTGACCGTGGTCGTGATGTACCAGACCGTCACCGGCACCAGCGCGCCGCACGCGGCGCAGGGAGACGAAGGTCCCGTGCAGGGGCCGCCCACCATCGACGTGGCGAGCACGTCGATCATCGGTGCGCCGCCCAAAGGCCTGACCCAGTTCGACGCGAACCTGCCCACCGGCATCCTGCCCGCGGGCGGCCAGTTCACCGAGGCCGGCGCCCGGACCTGGCGGATCGTGCCGGGTACCACACCCAAGATCGGTGAAGGCACGACGAAAGCGTTCCACTACACCGTCGAGATCGAGGACGGCGTGGACACCACCGCCTTCGGTGGTGACGATGGTTTCGCCCGGATGGTCTCCGAGACGCTGGCCAATCCGAAGAGCTGGACGCACAACGGGCTGTTCGCCTTCACGCGGGTGGATGAGAGCAGTGGCATCGAACCCGATTTCCGGGTGTCGCTGACGTCGCCGATGACGGTGCGCGAGGGCTGCGGTTACGACATCCAGTTGGAGGCGTCCTGCTACAACCCGTCGTTCGACGGGCATCAGCCGCGGGTGTTCGTCAATGAGGCCCGATGGGTTCGCGGCGCTGTGCCGTTCCAGGGCGACATCGGCTCCTACCGGCAGTACCTGATCAACCATGAGGTTGGTCACGCCATCGGATATCAGCGGCACGAGGGGTGCGAGGCCAACGGACAGTTGGCGCCGATCATGATGCAGCAGACGTTCTCCACCTCGAACGACGATGCAGCCAAGTTCGACCCGGAAACGGTCAAGGCCGATGGGTTGACCTGCAAGTTCAATCCCTGGCCGTACCCCATCGCCTGACTTCGGGCGCGGCGACGCGTGCCTTGCTGCGCGTCGAGGCGCGCATACCCGGGTCCTGGCGCGCGCGGTCGTGGTGGCCCGAGAGTGGGAAGCATCGGCACCGGATTACCGTTGTGGGTACGAGCAGCTGGGACGATGAACTGACCAGGAAAACTGAGGAGACATACGGTGTCCGCGAATTTGGACGTGTCGTTACCGCCGTTGGTTGAGCCGGCCGCAGAACTGACGCGTGAAGAGGTGACGCGCTACAGCCGGCACCTGATCATTCCGGATGTCGGTGTGATCGGGCAGAAGCGATTGAAGAACGCGAAGGTGCTGGTGATCGGTGCCGGCGGGCTGGGTTCGCCGACCTTGCTGTACCTGGCGGCGGCGGGGGTGGGCACCATCGGCATCGTCGAATTCGACGTGGTCGACGAGTCCAACCTGCAGCGGCAGATCATCCACGGTCAGTCGGACATCGGCCGGTCCAAGGCGCAGAGCGCCAAGGATTCGGTTCTCGAGATCAACCCGCTGGTGACGGTGAATCTGCACGAATTCCGGTTGGAGCCGGACAACGCGGTGGACCTGTTCAGCCAGTACGACCTGATCCTGGACGGCACCGACAACTTCGCCACCCGGTATCTGGTCAACGATGCTGCGGTGTTGGTAGGCAAGCCCTACGTGTGGGGCTCGATCTACCGGTTCGAAGGCCAGGTGTCGGTGTTCTGGGAGGACGCCCCCGACGGTCTCGGCCTCAACTACCGCGATCTCTATCCCGAGCCGCCGCCACCGGGGATGGTGCCCTCGTGTGCCGAAGGTGGCGTGCTGGGCATCCTGTGCGCGTCGATCGCGTCGGTGATGGGTACCGAGGCGATCAAGCTGATCACCGGCATCGGTGAACCGCTGCTGGGCCGTCTCATGGTGTACGACGCGCTGGAGATGTCGTATCGGACCATCCGAATCCGCAAGGATCCGGCCACGCCGAAGATCACCGAGCTGATCGACTACGAGGCCTTCTGCGGTGTCGTTTCCGAAGCCGCCGCGGATGCTGCGGCCGGCTCGACGATCACCCCGCTGGAGCTGAAGGATCTCATCGACTCCGGGAAACCGTTGGCGCTGATCGATGTCCGTGAGCCCGTCGAGTGGGATATCAATCACATCGAGGGCGCCGAGCTCATTCCGAAGCCGTCGTTCGAGTCCGGTGACGCGTTGGCCAAGCTCCCGGTGGACCGAACACCGGTGCTGTACTGCAAGACCGGGATCCGGTCGGCCGAGGTGCTCGCCATCGTCAAGAAGGCAGGATTCTCCGATGCGGTGCACCTGCAGGGCGGAATTGTGGCCTGGGCCAAGCAACTCGAGCCCGACATGGTGATGTACTGAGCGCTGGTTTGCCGGTCAACAGCTTAGGCTGAGGCTGTGAGTGTGGAACGGCCGCCGGAACATGTGCTGGCGGCGTTCGGCCTGTCCGGGGTGCGCCCGGTACCGCTCGGCTCGAGCTGGGAGGGTGGCTGGCGCTGCGGCGAAGTGGTGATGTCGATGGTGCCCGAGCACGCCCGTGCGGCGTGGTCGGCCAAGGTTCGGGAATCGTTGTTCATCGACGGCGTGCGGCTCGCCCGCCCGGTCCGCTCGACAGACGGCCGTTACGTGGTGGCCGGATGGCGTGCCGACACCTACGTCGCCGGCACGCCTGAACCCCGTCACGACGAGGTGGTGTCCGCGGCGGTTCGATTGCACGAGGCCACCGCGAAGCTGGAGCGGCCCCGCTTCCTCACACAACCGCCCGTCGCACCGTGGGCTGACATCGACGTGTTCATCGCGGCGGACCGGGCCGCTTGGGAGGAACGCCCGCTGCACTCCCTGCCGCCCGGCGCAAGGGTTTCGCCCGGTTCGTCAGATGGTCAACGCTCCGTAGAACTGATCAATCAGTTGGCCGGCTTGCGCAGACCGACCAGGAGCGCCAGCCAACTTGTGCACGGTGACCTCTACGGCACAGTGCTTTTCGCCGGGACGGCGGCACCGGGAATCACCGACATCACCCCGTACTGGCGCCCGGCGCCGTGGGCTGCCGGGGTGGTGGTGGTCGACGCGTTATCCTGGGGTGACGCCGACGACGGACTGGTCGAGCGTTGGGCGTCGCTACCGGAATGGCCGCAGATGTTGTTGCGCGCGTTGATGTTCCGGCTGGCCGTGCACGCGCTGCACCCGCGGTCCACCGCGGCGGCCTTTCCGGGCCTGGCGCGCACCGCCTCGCTCATCCGGCTGATCCTGTAGCTTCTGGGCTCGCGGTCAAGTGAGCGTGTAGTTGATCGGGCTTGACCTTCGTCTGCGCCTCTGCGCCGAGATTCACAGCTTCTTCACCGAGCTGCTGTCCTCATCTGGGCTGTCCTCGGCGGCGCCATCTTGACCTTTCAGGTGTCGATGGGCCAACGGTGGTCTGTGCGGCGACGGGACCGATCGGCCGTCCCCTGATCCCGCTCTTCCGTTGCCCGCCAAACACTCTGGCTATATCAACATCGACGGCGAGTTCGTGCTGCCCGGCGGTGCTGAATTTCCGAATACGGTGCCGATCGAGGGGGCGAACTGAGCGCCAGGCGCCGCCGCAGTCAACTCGACCGACGTGCATCATGGCGAGGTCGATCCGGAGCTGTCCTCACTCCCGCGCCGTGTTCTCGACGATGATCTCGCAGGCGGCGTCATAGAACGCGCTGATGAGGGTGGAAAAGGACAGCTGAAAGGGATAGACCATGTGCACGTCCAGGGGCTCGAGGTCCCACCCCGGCAGGACAGGCACGATGCTGCCATCGCGCAGCTCGTTGGTGCAGATGATCTGGTTGGGCATCGCGCCGACTCCCAGCCCATGAAGGATGTACTGCTTGCAAACCTGAAAGCTGTTGGCCCGAGCGCGGACCGCGGGCGCGAGCTCGTGACGCCGCTTGTGCCTGACGACCGTGAGCTTGCGTTGGGCGTCGCGAAAGCCGAAGTCGATGAACGGCAGTGAGTTCAGTTGCGCCGGGTTGGTAAGCGGCTCAGCCAACCGTCGGACGAAACCCGGTGATGCGCACAGAAAGAGTTCAAGACTGAAAACCTTTCGCGAGATCAGCGTCGAGTCCTGCAGTGGCCCGATTCCGAACACCACGTCGAAGCCGTCATTGATCGGATGGACCATGTCATCGACCAGCTGAATGTCGAGTCGAGAGTGGGGATACCGCTGTAGAAACGAGGCCCCCACCCGGGACGCATAGTCAGTGCCGACAAAGACCGGCATGGCAACCCGCAGCTCACCCTGTGGCTCTTGCCTACTGCTTTCGACCAACGCGCGAACGCTGTTGGCCTCGGTGAGGATCTTCGCCCCGTGGTCGTAGATCTTCTTGCCGAGGTCGGTGACCGTGAGCTGATGGGTGTTCATGCGCAGCAGTTTGATGCCGAGATCGGCCTCCAACTTGCTGAGCTTGCGGCTGACCGTGGATTTGGGCATGCCGAGCAGCGCGGACGCTTTCGACAAACTGCGGCATTCGACCACCTTGCCGAATATCAGCAGTGCGTCGACGTCAAAAGGAAGGCTCTGCTCCACGGCCGTGAGTGTTCCAGATATGCAACAGCCTGTTGCGCTGTCGGCCCTTTCTAGGCACATTTGTCAAGTGCTACGTTCGGCCTCTAGGCCTGATGGGAGCGCTTTCGTGAGTACTGAAGCCCTGGTCACAAAGCCGGCAAGCGGGCATTGGACAGACGCGTATCCGGAACTGGGTCGTGGTCCGGTTTCCCTTGAAGATTGTGTTTCCGAGGAGTTCTACGAGAAGGAACGTGAGCACGTCTTCAAGAAGACTTGGCTCTACATGGGGCGGGTCGAGCGAATACCCAAGTCGGGCAGCTACTTCACGCGCGAACTGAAATTCCTCAATACTTCGATCATCGTCGTGCGGGGCAAGGACGGCGTGGTTCGGGCCCTGCACAACGTCTGCCCACACCGCGGCAACAAAATGTTGTGGGAGGACGACCCTTTCCAGGAGGTACAGGGCCGCGCGCCACTGCTGTACTGCCGCTTCCATGGCTGGCGCTACAAGCTCGACGGCTCGCTGCACTCAGCCACGAGGAAGGATCTCCTCCTGGATTTTGATGCCGACAGCTGCCGGGTGCCTGCGATTCAATGCGAAGTCTGGGAAGGCTTCATCTTCGTCAATCTCAACCCCGACAACACCGAGTCGGTGCGCGACTACCTCGGTGACCTGGCCCATGGCATCGAGGGCTATCCCTTTGCCGGGCCGCACCAGGTCTACCGATTCAATGCCGAGTTGCAGTGCAACTGGAAGATCTTTCTCGATGGCTTCGCTGAGAGCTACCACGGCCCATATCTCCATGCCTCGTCGTTCGGGGCGGTCACGGCGGAAGCCAGGGATGCGTTTGACCAGCCGAACCCGTTTACCGATGCCTTGTCCTACCGGCTCAGCGGTCCACACCGGATGTACTCCTTCGCCGGCGAACCGTCGCAGAAAACTCCGTACTCCAAGCCGATCGAATGTGTGATGGAGGCCAGCGCTGCCGGGCCGTGGAACAAGCGCACCGACCGTGGACCGATGCCGCCTGGGCTCAATCCCACCCGCTCCGAGAAATACGGCTTCGATTCGTTTCAGTTCTTCCCCAACTTCATCCTCATCTTCGGAGCGTCGGGCTACACGATCCACACCCATTGGCCCACCGGGCCGCACTCTCACATCTTCGAAACTGAGATGTATTACCAGCCGCCGACCACGCACAAGGAGCGGCTGGGGCAGGAGTTGACGGTGACGTTTCTCAACGACATCATCCTGGAAGACGCCAGCCCATCTGAAGGATTGCAGGCGATGCTCAACAGCGGGGCGCTGACGCACTTCACGATGAATGACGAAGAGATCCTGCTGCGTCATCTGCACAAGGTGGTGGCCGATTACGTTGAGACGGGCGAGAATGCGAAGGCATCGCGATGAGTGAGTCTCTGCCGCCTGAGTTTTCACAACTCGAGCACCTGGTCGGTGAGTGGGCCATCGAGGACGGGCACGAGCGCTATTTGAAGCGCGTGAACAGTTCCATGGACGAGATTCAGGCGTTTTACGACCAGGTGTTTCCCCGCGCCGAGGAAGCGGTCGCCTACATCGACAAGTTCGACTATGCCGAACCGCTACCAGATGACGTCGCCAATCTCCGAAACCTGCTGTACTCGCTGATCACCGTTTCGCTTGCGGTCGAGTTGTGGCGGCAACCTCGCGTAAAGCATTCGGCCAAAACCATTCTCACGAGAGTGAGCTGAACCATGGCACTTACTTCGGCACAGCTGGACGTCGTCGATGTCGCTCCGCGGATCGGTAGTGAAATCAGAATCGACCTCGAGGCCCTGTTGAGCGGCCGAGAGGCTGCGAACATCCGCGCGACGCTAGAACAGCGTGGCGTGGTCTACTTCCGCGGCTTGCAGATCGGTGACGACGAGCAGGTCTCCATCGCCAAAACCCTCGGCAATCTCGTGCAGAACGAGGGGGAGGAGGGCATCTACAAGATCTCCCTCGACGACACGGTGAACGAACGCGCCAAATATCTGAAGGGCTCGTTGTTCTGGCACTTCGACGGTTCGTTGCAGCCCTACCCGAACCTCGCGACCCTGCTTCGTGCGGTCAAGCTCTCCGCTACCGGTGGGGACACCGAGTTCTGCAACACCTACGCCTCCTACGACGACTTGCCGCAGGCCGACAAGGACCTCATCGCGGATCTTCGCGTCGTGCACAGTGCTGAGCGATCGCAGTACTACGTCACCCCGGAGATGAGCTACGACGAGATCGCGTTCTGGCAGAAGTCCGCGACGAAGACCTGCCCGATGGTGTGGACGCACCAGTCTGGCCGCAAGTCACTGCTGCTCGGCGCCACGGCGGATTACGTCATCGGTCTCCCGATTGAGGAAAGCCGCGCTTTGCTTGCGCGCCTGCGTGATTGGGCAACTCAGCCGCAGTACGTCTATCGCCACCAGTGGCAGGCCGGCGACCTGCTGATCTGGGACAACACCGGCACCATGCACCGGGCACTGCCGTATGCCGTCGACAGCGGCCGGCTCATGCATCGCACGATCCTCGCGGGCGAAGAGCCGCTGGAATGAGACTCGGCATCGCCACGCCCGTCGTCGCAGATGTCGCCGGCGCAGCTGCCGGCTGAACGACAAACTGGAAATTGTTCTGCCGTTTCGGTTGGAGAAGCTGACGGCGAGGCCTGCTGAACCCCCCCGATCCGGAATGGGATCCGTGGTTTCTGGCCGAACTTGCGCGCTCGGTCTTCCATACCTACGCCTTCGCTCCCCACCCCGAAGGCGAGCTGGAACTCGTCAATGAACGGCTGTGACGCTTCTGCTTGAGCGCGCTTGGCGGCGAGGTCTCCTAGCTAGAAACTGTGCCGGTACTCGCGCAGTGACACCCGCCCGTCGGTGGCGAGCACGCCCTCGGCGCGCAACCGTTCCAGCTGTCGGGTGGCCAGATGCGGGGCCGGGCGTCCGGACGCCGGGATCACCCGGTGCCAGGGCAGGTCCGAGGAATCGGTCCGCATGATCCAGCCGACGATCCGGGGGCTGGAAAGCTCTGCGGCGTCGGCGATGTCGCCATACGTCGACACCTTTCCCGATGGGATCGCAGCCACCAGTGTCCGCACCAGCTCCACCTGCTCCTCGGTCACGGCCGGCATGTCAGCCCAGTTGTTCGAGGATCAGTTTCGCGGTCTCGGCGGGTTTGGCCTGGGGGACCATGTGGTCGCAATCCCAATCCAGCAGGGTGAAATCCGGACCGAGATGCCCGCTGAGCGCGGTGATGAGCCCCTCACGCGCGTACGGCGGGCTGGTGCGGGTCGCGCGGACCAGGACCGTGGGAGTGCCCTTGCGCGGCAAGGCAACCGGGCGGGCCAGCTCGCTCCAGTAGGACATCATGGCCGGAATGCTGATCCGCCACCCGTAGCGGCCGCCGGGCAGTTCGACGAGGTGTTCGTCGAGGTCACGGTCCAACTCGGCCGCAGCCACCTCGCCCCACGACCCGTTGGCCTTCTCGGCGCGTGCCTCGGCCCGGTCGGGATAGTCCGGTGAGGCCAACATGGCATCGGCGATCTCACGCATCCATTCGCCGTCGAGCTCCACCGCGGGGTCCAGCAACACCAACCCGCTGACCAGATCCGGATGTGCGGCAGCAAGATTGAGCGCCACCGCACCACCGAAGGAATGCCCGACCACCAACGTCGGACCGTCCAGCAGGGAGGCCAGGGCCTCGACGTTGGCATCCAGCGTCCACGGGGCAGCCCACGACGAGCGGCCATGGCCGAGCAGATCGGGGGCCAGTACCGCAGTCTCGGGCAGGTGCTGCTCGGCCAGGGTCTTCCAGCGTTGGCCGTGCCCGGTCAACCCATGGATGAGCAACAGCTGGGGCGGCTGGTCGGGCCCGTAGTGGTGGACGTGCAACTTCTCGGCTGACATTCCATAGATGCTGCCAGAGCCAAACTTGTCGGGCCATTCGCTCCAATCCGCTCCGCTACTTGTCGGTCCCCTCTGGTGTCATGCATTCCATGACCGCACAACACGCCCAGCCCACCCTGGAAGGCACCGAGCGGCTGGCACCGGGGTGCGACGGCGTGGTGCGGGTGCTGGGCGGCCCGGGCACCGGAAAGAGCTCACTGCTGATCAGCACGGCGGTCGATCACATCGCGGCGGGCGCCGATCCCGAATCGGTGCTGTTGCTGACCGGTTCGGCCCGGTTGCGCTCGGAGGCCAGGGCCGCCATCACCGCGCGACTGCTGGGCGCGGGCACCCACGGCGTGGTACGTGAACCGATGGTTCGGACGGTGCACTCCTATGCGTTTGCACTGTTGCGGCTGGCCGCCCAGCGCAACGGTGATCCGCCGCCGCGTCTGATCACCACCGCCGAACAGGACGGCATCATTCGTGAACTGTTGGCAGGCGACCTGGAGGACGGTGCCAATTCGCCCGTGGGTTGGCCCGAGCAGCTGTGGCCGGCGCTGAGCACCGCAGGCTTCGCCACCGAGTTGCGGGATCTGCTGGCCCGCTGCACCGAGCGCGGTGTGGACCCACGTGCCCTGCAACGGCTCGGCCGCTCGGCCGGGCGTCCGGAATGGTTGGCGGCAGGCAGGTTTGCGCAGGCCTACGAGCAGATCATGCTGTTGCGATCGGCGGTCGGCATGGCCGCGCCGCAGGCCACGGTGCCGGCGCTGGGCGCCGCCGAACTCGTCGGGGCGGCCCTGGAAGCCCTCGGGACCGACGCCGATCTACTGGCGGCCGAACGCGCGCGGATCAGCCTGTTGCTGGTCGACGACGCGCAACACCTCGACCCGCAGGCTGCCCTCTTGGTCCGGGTGCTGGCTGCCCGGCCAGGTTTGACCGTCATCGCGGGCGATCCCGACCAGGCGGTGTTCGGTTACCGCGGCGCGGAGCCGGTATTGCTGCGTGATCGTGGTGGTGACGACACCCCGGCCATCACCCTCACCCGGTCGCACCGCTGTGCTCCCACGGTCGCCGCCGCGATCTCGGGTATCGCGCGCCGGCTGCCCGGCGTCGGGGCCTGCCGTGTGCTGGAGGGCAATCCGGAGCGTGGGCAGGGAGAGGTGACCATGCGGCTGGCGGCCACACCGCACGCCGAGAACGCGTTCATCGCCGACGCCCTGCGCCGCGCCCATCTGGTCGACGGCGTGCCGTGGTCCGAAATGGCCGTCGTGGTCCGCTCGGTACCCCGGGTGGGGGCGGCACTGGCGCGGGCCCTGAGTAGTGCGGGTGTCCCCGTGCAGGCCACGGGCCCCGATCTGGGGCTGGCTCAGCAGCCCGCGGTTGCGGCGCTGCTGACGGTGCTTGAGGTGACCGCGTCCGGGCAGCTGGACGGGGACAGCGCGATCAGCCTGCTCACCGGTCCGATCGGCCGCGTCGACCCGGTGACCTTGCGGCAGTTGCGCCGGGCACTGCGCCGCGCCGACGGCTCCACGCCACCACGGGATTTCACCGACCTCCTGGTCGCCGCGATCGCCGCGGAGCCGGCCGGATTGTCGCCCGAACACGTCAAGCCGCTGCGCCGGCTCCGGTCGGTGCTGGCCGCGGCCCGCCGCAGCCAGCGTGACGGTGGCGATCCGCGCTACACGCTGTGGCAGGCCTGGAACGCCTGCCGGTTGCAGCCGCGCTGGCTGGCCGCCAGCGAGCGGGGCGGCACCATCGGGGCGCAGGCCGACCGGGATCTGGACGCGGTGACGGGTTTGTTCGATGTGGCCGATCAGTATGTGGGCCGTACCGCGGGGGCGTCGCTGCGCGGGCTGGTCGACCATGTGGCGACATTGGGAACGTCGCTGTCGGCATCCGATTCGCCGTCGCAGACCGACGCGGTGGCGGTGCTCAGCGCGCACGCCGCACTCGGGCGGGAGTGGGATTTCGTCGTGATCGCCGGTGTGCAGGAAGGGTTGTGGCCCAACATCGTTCCACGCGGCGGCATCCTGGGTACGCAGAACCTGGTGGATGTGCTCGACGGGGTCGCCGCTCCGGACGATCGGGCGGTCTCGACCCGAGCGCCGCTGCTTGCCGAGGAGCGGCGGCTGTTGATGGCGGCCATGGGACGGGCAAGGACGCGGCTGCTGGTGACCGCGGTGGACAGCGACGGTGATGAATCGCTGCTGCCGTCGCCGTTCTGTGCCGAGCTGGCTGAAGTGGCAGGGGAATCCGTGCCGTTGCCCCCACTGGCCGCCCCGCGGGTGCTGCTGCCGTCGGCGGTGGTCGGTCGGCTCCGGGCCGTCGTGTGCGCGCCGGAGGGCGCCGTCGATGATGAGTCACGCGCCTGTGCCGCAAACCAATTGGCCAGGCTGGCCGCCGCGGGAGTGCCGGGTGCCGACCCTTCGCAATGGCACACGATGACACCGTTGTCCACCGAGGAGCCGCTGTGGGCGGAGGTCGATGGCGTGGCGCCCGAGGTTGTCTTGTCGCCCTCGACGTTGCAGATGCTGACCGACTGCCCGTTGCGTTGGCTGCTGGAGCGGCACGGTGGCAGTGACGGACGCGACGTGCGCTCGACGGTCGGGTCGTTGTTGCACGCGTTGGTCTCCGACTCCGGTAAGAGCGAGAGCCAGTTGATCAACGATCTGGAAAAGGTCTGGGAAGACCTGCCTTTCGAGGCGAAGTGGTACTCGGACAACGAGTTGACGCGGCACCGGGCGATGCTGGAGACCTTCACCCGGTGGCGCGCGGACTCCCGGGCGCAGCTGACCGAGGTCGCCACCGAGATCGATGTCGACGGTGTGATCGTCGAACCAGGTTCCGGCGGGCCGGCCGTTCGGGTGCGGGGCCGGTTGGACCGGCTCGAGCGGGATCGGGAGGACCGGCTTGTCGTGGTCGACCTCAAGACCGGTAAGAGTCCGGTCACCAAGGACGATGCGCAGAAGCATGCCCAGCTGGCGACCTACCAGCTCGCGGTGGCCGCGGGCTTGTTGCCGCACGGCGACGAGCCCGGCGGTGGCCGGCTGGTATACCTGGGCAAGGCCGGGGCCGCCGGCGCCACCGAACGCGAACAGGATCCGATGTCACCGGACACCCGTGCCGACTGGCTGGGCACCGTCAGCGCCGCTGCGGCCGCCACGGCCGCGCCGCACTTCGTGGCTCGAGTCAACGACGGCTGCGCGAACTGCCCGGTGCGTTCGTCATGCCCGGCCCAGGCACTCGGGGACCGATCATGACAGGTGTCGTGCCGGCCGGTGTTCGGTACAGCCCGGCCGATTTGTCCACGGCCCTCGGGCTTTTCCCGCCGACCGAGGAGCAGGCCGCGGTGATCGCCGCACCGCCCGGTCCCGTGGTGGTGATCGCCGGTGCGGGCGCGGGCAAGACCGAGACGATGGCGGCCCGGGTGGTCTGGTTGGTGGCCAACGGATATGCCACGCCATCGCAGGTGCTGGGTCTGACCTTCACCCGTAAGGCCGCGGGTCAGCTACTGCGCCGGGTGCGGACCAGGCTGGCACGGCTGGCCGGCGCCGGCCTCGCGCCCGTGCAGGGGCCGATGGACGGATCGGCCGAGTCGGTCACCGTCAGCACCTATCACGCGTTCGCAGGCACCCTGTTGCGTGAGCACGGCTTGCTGCTCCCGGTGGAGCCGGACACCCGGCTGCTCAGCCAGACAGAGCTGTGGCAGTTGGCTTTCGAGGTGGTCTGCGCCCATCCGGGGGAGCTGGCCATCGAGAAGACGCCGGCCACCGTCACCGACATGGTGCTGCGTCTGGCCGGTGCGCTCGCCGAGCATCTGGTGGACACAGTCCAGCTGCGCGACACCCATGTGGAGCTGGAGCGGCTGGTGCACACCCTGCCGGCCGGCCCCTACCAGCGCGAGCGCGGACCCAGCCAGTGGCTGCTGAAAATGCTGGCCACCCAGACCGAGCGCACCGAACTGGTGCCGTTGATCGACGCGCTGCACCAGCGGATGCGTGCCGACAAGGTGATGGATTTCGGCATGCAGATGTCCGCGGCGGCACGGCTGGCCTCCAATTTTCCCCAAGTCGGTGAGCAGTTGCGGCAACGCTTCCGTGTGGTGCTGCTCGACGAGTACCAGGACACCGGGCATGCGCAGCGGGTGGCGTTGTCCTCGCTGTTCGGCGCCGGCGTCGACGAAGGTCTCGCATTGACCGCGGTGGGTGATCCGATCCAGTCGATCTACGGGTGGCGCGGCGCGTCGGCGACGAACTTGCCCCGGTTCACCACCGACTTTCCGCTCGTCGACGGCACCCCGGCCCCGACGCTGGAATTGCGGACCAGTTGGCGCAATCCGCCCAGTGCCCTGCATCTGGCCAACGCAGTGTCGGCCGAGGCGCGGAGCCGCTCGGTCACGGTGCATGAGCTACGGCCGCGGCCTGACGCCGAGCCCGGCACCATCCGGTGCGCACTGTTGTCCGATGTCGAGACCGAACGTGATTGGGTGGCAGACCATCTGGCCCGGATCTACCACGGCGCGGTGGCCCGGGACACGGCCACGCCGACCGCGGCGGTACTGGTACGGCGCAACGCCGACGCCGCGCCGATGGCCGAGGCGCTGAGCGCCCGCGGGGTGCCGGTCGAGGTGGTCGGGGTGGCGGGATTGTTGGCGGTGCCCGAGGTCGCCGACCTGGTCGCCATGTTGCGGTTGGTGGCTGATCCCGCCGCGGGGTCGGCGGTGATGCGGGTGCTGACGGGGCCGCGCTGGCGGTTCGGCGCACGGGACATCGCGGCGTTGTGGCGGAGAGCCAGGGAACTCGACGATCGGCCGGTGGGGGAGCTCGGCCCCGCCGAGATCGTGGCTCAGGCCGCCCCGGATGCCGATTCGGCATGTCTGGCCGACGCGATCTGCGATCCCGGTGCCGCCGAACACTATTCACCGACCGGCTATCAGCGGATCCAGACCCTCGGGCGCGAGCTGACCATGCTGCGTGCGCACTTGAGCCACCCGCTGCCGGAGTTGGTGGCCGAGGTGCGGCGCGTCGCCGGACTCGACGCCGAGGCGCGCGCGGCCCGCCCGGTGACCGCGGGCTGGACGGGGACCGAGAACCTTGACGCGTTCTGCGATCTGGTGGCCGATTTCGCGGGCCGGCCGGGAAGCTCGGTGCTCGCCCTGCTGGCCTACCTGGACGTGGCCACCGACGTGGAAAATGGCCTGGCCCCTGCGGAATTGACGGTCTCCCACGACCGGGTGCAGATTCTCACGGTGCACGCCGCCAAGGGGCTGGAATGGCAGGTGGTGGCGGTTCCGCATCTGAGTGCCCGGGTGTTCCCGTCGACGGCTTCGGCACGCACCTGGCTCACGGATCCGTCGGATCTGCCGCCGCTGCTGCGCGGCGACCGTGCGACCGAATCGGAGCTGGGTGTCCCCGTGCTGGACACCTCCGATATCTACGACCGGAAAATCTTGTCGGACAAAATCTCTGATCACAAGCGCAGCCTCGAGCAGCGCCGCGTCGACGAGGAACGCCGACTGCTCTATGTCGCGATCACCCGGTCCGAGGACACCTTGCTGATCTCGGGACATCACTGGGGGGCCACCGAGAGCAAGCCGCGTGGCCCATCGGAGTTCCTGTGCGAGATCAAGACGATCATCGAAGACGCAGCTGCCCAGGGCCATCCCTGTGGCGTGATCGAGCAATGGGCGCCCGATCCTCCGGCTGGGGAGGTAAACCCATTGCGGGACACGGCCGTCGAGGCCCTCTGGCCGGCGGCGCCGGCCAAAGCCGCTGATGTCGATCGGGGCGCGGCCCTGGTGGCGCAGGCGCTGACGCTCGACCCCGGCGACGAGCCCGCCGAAACGGTCGATGGCGAAGGCTGGGCCGCCGACGTCGATGCCCTACTGGCCGAACGTGATCGCGCGCCGCGGCCCGCCCCGATGGAGCTGCCCGGCCAGCTGTCGGTCAGCACGCTGGTGGAGCTCAGTCGTGATCGACAGGCTGCGTTGCAGCGTCTGCACCGCAGGCTGCCGCAGCGTCCGGACCCGCACGCGTTGTTGGGCACCGCGTTCCACGAGTGGGTGCAGCGGTTCTTCCATTCCGAGCGGTTGTTCGATCTGGACGATCTGCCCGGTGCGGTGGACAGCGACAGTGGGCGCGTCAGTGCTGCCGAACTGTCCGAGCTGCAGGACGCCTTCGTCATGTCCCCGTGGGCCGCGCGTACCCCGATCGAGGTCGAGGTGCCGTTCGACATGGCCATCGGGCGGACCCGGACCACCGTTGTGCGGGGCCGGATCGACGCGGTTTTCGCGCAGGAAGACGGCACCACCACCGTGGTGGACTGGAAAACCGGGGAACCACCGGCCACGCCGGAAGCCATGGCGCAGGCCGCGGTTCAGCTCGCGGTGTACCGCCTGGCCTGGGCATCATTGCGCGGCTGTCCGCCGGAATCGGTGCGCGCCGCCTTCCATTACGTGCGGTCAGGTCTCACCGTCAGCCCCGAGTCGCTTCCCGGCGAGGACGAGCTCGTCGCCCTGTTGACCGACACCACGACCACCTCGCCGGATGCGCGGGACGTGCCGGATGTGCCCGATGCGCGGGACGTGCCGGATACACCGGTGCGGCACGGCGAGCCGAACGTGGACGGGTAGGCCGTCAGGCGAGCGTGGTCCCGACCAGCAGGCCGATCAGGTAGGTGATCGCCAGGGCCAAGCCGCCGCCGATCACGTTGCGCAGCACCGCCCGTCCTCTGGGCGCCCCACCCAGCCCGGCCGACACCGCTCCGGTGAGCATCAGCGCCAGCAGCACGGCCGCGGCGGTCACAGGGATCCGCCATGTGGTCGGCGGAACCAGGATCGCGATCAACGGCAACAGCGCGCCGATGGTGAACGACAGCGCCGAGGACGCGGCAGCCTGCCACGGATTGGTCAAGTCTTTGGGATCGAGCCCCAATTCGACCTCGGCGTGTGCGGCAAAGGCGTCGTGATCGGTGAGTTCCTCGGCCACGGTGCGCGCGGTGGCCGTTGACAGGCCCTTCGCCTCGTACAGCGACGCCAACTCGTCCAGTTCGGCGGCCGGGTCGTCGCGCAACTCGCGGCGTTCCTTGCGCAGCAATGCGCGCTCGGTGTCGCGTTGCGTGCTCACAGAGACGTATTCACCCAGCGCCATCGAGACCGCTCCTGCGGCCAGGCCGGCGATGCCGGCAGTCAGGATGGGCGCTTTGTCCACCGTGGCGGCAGCCACGCCGACGACGATGCCCGCGGTGGAGACGATGCCGTCGTTGGAGCCCAGAACTCCGGCGCGAAGCCAGTTCAGCTTGGACGACAGTGAACCCACGTGCGGTTCGGACGGATGGCTGAGGTTCGTCACGGTCCGACGGTATCGGCGAAAACTGGACGCCACCAGCAACGATAGCCTTGCCAAACTTGGTTGCAGACGTTCCCGGGGCCGGGCTGGTAGCGAAACCAGTTGGAGCCCAGGTGTTCTGGCCGGATCGGCTAGGAGTTGCGGTAGATCCGCAGGGCCGAGGTGATCATCGGGATCTGCAGTGGCAGCCGGGCGATCGCCCCGATGCGCATCGGCCATGGCTTGTCCCACCACAACCGCACCATGTTGACGTTGCCCGGGAACACCGCGACGAACAGGGCCACCGCGGCCAGCGCGCCCAGCCGCCGAGTGCGGGGTGCGGCCAGCAGCGCGCCGGTGGCGAGCTCGCCGACGCCGGAGGCGTAGGTGTAGAAGCGCGGGGTGCCGGGCAACTCGGCCGGAATGATCGAGTCGAATGGTTTGGGTGCCACGAAGTGCAGAACCCCCATGCCCAGGAGCAGGGCGGCCATCCGTTGGGCGGCGGGTGCGGTGGAGATCCGCTGAGGCTCGGGTGCAGTCATGGTTACATTGTGGCGTGCGTCTGATCAGATTGATCCCGGCGCGTCCCGGGGCGCTTTGCTCGATGACGGGTTCGCGTGGCTAAAGGCAGGCTGCGGCGCCGACTCGCCGCGATCGACTCGAACCTGACCTCGCGTCCGGACGCCGCGCTCGTCGACGTGTTGCGTATCCCCGAGCCGTTCGTCAGTCCGGCTCGCAAGATCATCATGCGGGTGCTGTACGCGCTGGGCGCGCTGTTCGCCGCGGTGCTCATCGTCTACGCGGACCGGTACGGGTACCGGGACAACGACAGCGCCCCGGATGCGAACAATCCGCTCTCGTTCCTGGACTGCCTGTACTACGCGACGGTGTCACTGTCGACGACCGGCTACGGCGACATCACGCCGTATTCGGATACGGCGCGTCTGGTCAACGTCATCGTCATCACGCCGCTGCGGGTGGCTTTCCTGATCGTGCTCATCGGTACCACCGTGGAAACCCTGACCACCCAATCGCGGCAGGCGCTGAAGATTCAGCGATGGAGGAACAAAGTGCGCAACCACACCGTCGTCGTCGGATACGGCACCAAGGGCCGGACGGCGGTCGCCGCGATGGTCGGCGACGAGGTCTCGCCGGCCGACATCGTCGTCGTCGACGAGAGTGCCGCCGCGCTGGAACGCGCCAAGGGCGCCGGGCTGGTGACCGTGCACGGCGACGCCACGAATTCCGGTGTGCTGCGGCTGGCCGGGGCCCAGCACGCCAAGTCGATCATCGTCGCCGCGGACAACGACGCCAGCGCGGTGCTGGTGACGTTGACGGCCCGCGAGTTGGCGCCCAAGGCCAAGATCATCGCGGCGGTGCGGGAATCCGACAACCTGCATCTGCTCAAGCAGTCCGGTGCGGACTCCACCGTGGTGTCCTCCGAGACCGCCGGCCGGCTGCTCGGTATCGCGACGCAGACCCCGAGCGTGGTGGAGATGATGGAGGATCTGCTGACCCCCGATGCCGGCTTCGCCATCGCAGAGCGCGAGGTGACGCCCAAGGAGGAGGGGGGCTCGCCGCGGCATCTGCACGACATCGTGCTGGGTGTGGTGCGGGACGGCCGGCTGGTGCGCGTCGATGCCCCGGAGGTGGATGCGTTGGAGGCCGGCGACAGGTTGCTCTACATCCGCAGCGCGGATGCCGAGCGATGACATCGGGTGATCTGGAGCGCAGAACCTTCGGCCTGCGCAACGTTCCCTTGCTCTCGCGTGTCGGCGCCGATCGGGCCGACACGCTGCGCACCGACGTCGACGCCGCGACCGAGGGCTGGAAGGACGCGCTTTTGCTGCGTGTCGACCGACGCAATCAAGTGCTGATCTCGAACGGCCAGGTGGTGCTCGGCAAGGCGTCGAGCCTGGGCACCGACAAGCCGCCGGAGCAGGCGGTGTTCCTGGGTCGGCTGGGCGACGGCAGGCACGTCTGGGGTATCCGCAGCGCGCTGGAGGGCCCCGAGGATCCCGATGTACCTGCCGAGGTGCTCGACCTGCGTCGGGCCGGCGAGGTGTTCGACGACACCAGCGCCCAGCTGGTGGCGACCGCGACGGCACTGCTGAACTGGCATGACCGGGCCAGGTTCAGTGCGGTGGACGGTGCGGCGACGAAGTCGGCGAAGGGCGGCTGGTCACGGATCGACCCGGTCAGCGGCCATGAAGAGTTCCCGCGTATCGATCCTGCGGTGATCTGTCTGGTCCACGACGGCCATGATCGTGCGGTCTTGGCCCGGCAGACCGCGTGGCCGGAGCGGTTGTTCTCGATCCTGGCCGGTTTCGTCGAGGCCGGTGAATCCTTCGAGGCCTGTGTGGTGCGTGAGATCGCCGAGGAGGTCGGCCTCACGGTCACCGACGTGCAGTACCTCGGCAGTCAGCCGTGGCCGTTCCCGAGGTCGCTGATGGTCGGGTTCCATGCCACCGCCGATCCGGAGCAGCCGTTCTCGTTCAACGACGGCGAGATCGCCGAGGCCGACTGGTTCACTCGCGCCGAGATCCGTGAGGCGCTGGATCAGGGTGACTGGAGCGCAGCCGAAGGCGATTCACGTTCGAGACTGCTACTGCCGGGATCTATCTCGATTGCGCGCGAGATCATCGAGTCCTGGGCCGCCCTGGACTAGGGGCTGCCCGATCCGCGCACGCGGGATCAGGCGAGTTTGGCCTTGACCTGCTTGATCGTGGGATTGGTCAGCGTCGACCCGTCGGCGAACTTCACCGTGGGCACCACGTGGTTGCCCCCGTTCACCGAGCCGACGAACTCGGCGGCGGTCGGATCCTGCTCGATGTCGACCTCGGTCCACGCGATGCCCTCAGACTTCAGTGCCATTTTGAGTCGCGAGCAGTAGCCGCACCAGGTGGTGGTGTACATGGTCAAAGCCGGTGTAGCGGTCATAGTGCACATAACGTAGCCGAACCGCTGTCTCATGCCCGCGGTGACGCAGGTCTCCGGCACTCACCGGTAAGTTGCTAATCCGCAGTGGGACGGAGCTGAACATGACCCGATTGGTGCCGCCGGTGGCCGGTGACCCGCATGTGCTCGATGAGTTGCGGTTGCAGGTGCGCCAGTTCGTCACCGAGCAGCAGCGGACCGGCAAGATCGGCCGGTACGCCGACAGCTGGCTGACCGGTTGGGACGAGGACTTCAGCCGGGCGTTGGCCGCCCGCGGTTGGTTGGGCATGACGGTGCCGGTCGAGTACGGCGGGCACGGGCGCAGTCATCAGGAACGGTTCGTGGTCACCGAAGAACTGCTGGCCGCCGGAGCTCCGGTCGGGGCCCACTGGATCGCCGACCGCCAGATCGTTCCGTCGTTGCTCAAGTACGGCACCGAGGTGCAGCGACGAAAGTTCTTGCCGGCCATAGCCAAAGGTGAGTGCTACTTCGGAATCGGGATGAGCGAGCCGGATTCCGGGTCGGATCTGGCCAGCGTGCGCACCAGGGCTGTCCAGGTTGACGGTGGTTGGGTGATCACGGGCGCCAAGGTGTGGACCTCCGGGGCGCATCTGGCCCACGCTTTCATCTGCCTGGCGCGTGATGCACCGGTGGACCCGACGCATCGCCACGACGGTCTGAGTCAGTTCATCGTCGATCTGCACGCCCCCGGCGTCGATATCCGACCCATCATCTCGATGAACGGAAAGCACCATTTCAACGAGGTGATCCTCGATGAGGTGTTCGTGCCCGACGCCATGGTGTTCGGCACCATCGGCAACGGTTGGCAGCAGGTGACCTCGGAGCTCAGCTTCGAACGCAGTGGTCCCGAACGTTTCCTGTCGACGTTCCCGCTCCTGGCGGACATGGCCACCCACATGCGCGACGGATCTCTGCCCCGGCACACCGATCTGGGGCGCTACCTGGCCCGCATCGCCGGCCTGCACCAGATGTCGATGGCGGTCGCCGGTGCGCTGGAACGCCATGAATCGGCCGATACAGCGGCTGCCGTGGTCAAGGTGCTCGGAACATCCACCGAGGGTGATGTCGCCGACTTCGCCGATGTTCTCGGTGAGACCGACGACGAGGGTTACCGCACCATGCTGGCCGATGCCGTGGTGCAGCGCCCGGGGTTCACGCTGCGCGGCGGCACCAATGAGGTGTTGCGTGGGGTCATTGCGAGGGGACTGGGGTTGCGCTCATGAGTGCCGTCGATGCTGAACTGGTGGAGATGATGTCGGCGGTCTTCGCCGCGCACCGGGAGCAGCATGAACCAGGTGAGGGCGTGGCGGAGTTGTGGAGCCGGCTCGACGAACTCGGTCTGGTCCGGCTCACCGGATCCGAGGAGTCCGGCGGCAGTGGCGCGGGCTGGGCCGAGGCCGCCGAATTACTGCGTGCCGCTGTCTGGAACGGCGTGAGAATCCCTCTGGCCGAGCATGATCTGCTGGCCTGTTGGCTGTTGGACACTGTGGGCCTGCCGGTCGATGACGCCCGGCGCACCGCCTGCCTGCTCGACGACGACGGTGCCGCGCGCGATGTGCCATGGGCGGCCGACTCCGAGTCGGTGGTGCTGCTGTGGCAGAGCGCAACCGGCTACCAAGTGGCCGACGTGGCGGCATCGTCGTTGTCGATTACCGCGGGCCACAACAACGCGGGAGAGCCGCGAGATGACGTCAGGGTGGACCTGGCGGCGTTGACCGGCAGCCCGGTACCCGACGAGGCGGTCGCACAGTTCATGCGACGGGCGGCCCTGGTGCGGGCCGTTCAAGTCTGCGCCGCACTGGACCGGATCCTGGCGCTGTCGGTTGCGCATTCCCGCGAACGCACTCAGTTCGGCAGGCCGCTCGCCAAGTTTCAGGCCGTGCAGAACCTCGTGGCCGACATCGCTGCCGAGTCGGCACTGGCCCGCGCTGCCACCGACGGTGCACTCGCCGAGGCGCTGCGCTCGGATTGGTCCTCGCCACACCTGGATTTCCTTGTCGCGGTTGCGCGTTCATGTGCCGGGCATGCTGCTTCCGTCGTGGTGCGCAATGCTCATCAGGTGCACGGTGCGATCGGCACCACCAAAGAACACCGCTTGCACGAGTTCACCATGCCTGCCCTGGCCTGGCGTTCGGAGTACGGTTCGGTGGCCCACTGGGACGAGGTCCTGACCGACCACGCCACCGGGACGGGCGCAGATGGGTTGTGGGCGTTGGTCACTGCCACCGGTGGCTAGCGATCGGAATGTCGACCATATGACACTGGCTGTCATATGCGACCATGTGGTCATGTCGATCGTTGGCTTGCCTCGGGAGGTGTCATGAGCGCCTTGTTGCGGGCTGTGCGTCAACAGCGGGGTATGACGCTCGAAGAGCTCGCCGAGGCAACCGGATTGACCAAGAGCTACCTGTCCAAGGTCGAGCGACAGCGTTCCACGCCGTCGATTGCGGTGGCGATGAAGGTCGCGCGTGCGCTCGACGTCGATGTCGCACAGCTGTTTTCAGAGGATCCAGCCGTCACGACAATATCGGTTGACCGGGCCGGCGAGCGAGCAAGTAGCCGATACCACGCCGTGGCCGCGGGGATGCTCGGGAAGTCGATGTCGCCGTTCGTCGTGCGCCCCACTCTCAAGTTCGCCGAGCATCCTCATCCGGAGCATGCCGGGCAGGAGTTGGTGTTCGTCCACGCCGGAACTGTGGAGTTGCGGTACCAGGACGAGTCGGTCGTCTTGGAGCCCGGTGATTGCGCCTATTTCGACGCCTCGCTGCCGCACCAACTTCGGCAGCGAGGCGGCACGCCCAGTGAGGTTCTGGTGATCACCCACACCGAGTACGGCCGTAATCGCTGACAGCTCGCGCTCCGGGCTCCAGCGGTGGACCGTCAGCACTTGAGGTTGACGTGCACTGTGGGGATCGGTTCGAAATCCGGTAGGCCGTGGATGGTGACCGTCTTCGCCTGAGGGCGGACCACGACCGTGCCGACCTTGTTGATGATCACCCTTGTGCCGTCGGCTTGTAGGCGCGCGATTGTTTCGGTTGCCGATGGACCGGTGGGGGCGGCGGTGCCGTCTGATGCGACGGACACTTTTCGGCCTGGCCGCGACCGTTGACTTGAAGACACAAAGTGTCCTACTGTTCGTGTTGTGTCTTCGGTCCCGCAATACGGAAAGGAACGCCGAGATGACCACCACGCTTGGTGATTCGAAACAAGTTCTGATGCAGCGTGCGCTCGACGGGTTGTCCACCCATATCGAGGAGTCCACGCTGACGACACGGCAGAAGCTGGCCTTGACCTGCCGGGCCCTGTTCGACGCGGGCCACGACTCGGGCCTGGCCGGCCAGATCACCGCGCGCGCCGAGGAACCGGGTACGTACTACACCCAACGCCTGGGACTGGGTTTCGACGAGATCACCGAAGACAATCTGCTGCTCGTCGACGAAGATCTCAACGTCCTCGAGGGGGGCGGAATGGCGAACCCCGCCAACCGCTTCCACAGCTGGATCTACCGCGCGCGGCCCGACGTCCAGTGCATCGTGCACACTCACCCGTTCCACGTCGCCGCATTGTCGATGCTGGAAGTTCCGTTGCAGGTGTCGCAGATGGACATCGCCCCGCTGTACGACGATTGCGCCTTCCTGGCCGATTGGCCCGGCGTTCCGGTGGGTAACGAAGAGGGCGAGATCATCAGTGCCGCACTGGGGGACAAGAAGGCCATCCTCTTGGCTCACCATGGCCATGTGATCGCCGGGGCCAGCATCGAGGAATCGTGCTCACTGGCGATGCTGATCGAACGCGGCGCCAAGCTGCAACTGGCCGCCATGGCGGCCGGAACGATCGCCGACCTGCCGCCCCGGTTGGCGCGTGAGGCCCACGACTGGACGTTGCGGCCCAAGCGCAGCCAGGCCAATTTCGCTTACTACGCCCGACGTGCGCTGCGCAACCATCCCGACGCGCTGACCAGTTGATCCGTCCGACCGGCCCACAACGACACGAAAGAAGGACACCACGATGCCCTCCAGCACCGAGATCCACGGAATTCTCGCCTATCCGGTAACGCCGTTCACCGAGGACAACCAGGTCGACACCCCCAAGCTCGCCGCCCTGGTCGACCGCCTGGTCACCGGCGGCGCGCACGGGATCGTCCCACTCGGCAGCACCGGTGAGTCGGCCTACCTCGCCGAGGCCGAGTTCGATACCGTCATCGACACCACCATCGGCGTGGTGGACCGCCGGGTGCCCGTCATCATCGGCGCGTCAGATCTCACCACCGCCAACACCATTCGCCGGGCCCAGTACGCCGAGCGGGCCGGTGCGGATGCCGTGATGGTGCTGCCGATCTCGTACTGGAAGCTGTCCGAACGCGAGATCGCCCAGCATTACGCCGCGGTCGGCGCCGCGATCGGCATTCCGATCATGGTCTACAACAACCCGGCCACCAGTGGCATCGACATGCAGCCGGAGCTGTTGGTTCAGATGTTCGAGGACATCGACAATGTCACCATGGTCAAGGAATCCACCGGCGACCTGTCGCGGATGCACCGGATTGCCGAGTTGAGCGATGGGCAGCTGCCCTTCTACAACGGCAACAACCCGTTGGCGCTCAAGGCTTTCAACGCCGGAGCAAAAGGGTGGTGCACCGCGGCGCCGAACCTGCGCCCGGAGCCGTGCCTGGCTCTCTACGAGGCGATTCGCGCGGGCGACAAGGGCCGGGCCGAGGAGTTGTACGAGGATTTGCGTCCGCTGTTGGAGTTCATCGTGGCCGGCGGTCTGCCCACCACGGTCAAAGGCGGGCTCGAGCTGTTGGGCCAGGGCGTCGGAGTGCCGCGGCTTCCGCTGCTACCCCTCGATGACGACGGCCGCGAGGAGCTGCGCCGGCTGCTCGCCGTGGCCTGACCCGGGTGTCAGCCCCGCCGTCCCAACAACTTTCGGGTGCGGGCCGGCGCTGCGGCCGGGATGTCGGCGAGGATGTCGGCAAGCGTGACACCGTCGAGGCTGGCCTGCCAGGCCTGGTGTGCCTCCGCCATTTTCACGGCCAGGATGCATTCGTGGCGACACCAACTGGCAGGCAGCGCGCCCCGGCCCTGCTGGCGGATCTCCCGGCATTCGTACGGACGGGAGGCGCCGTCGACGGCCTCGACGATCTGCAACAGCGTGATGTCGGCCGGCGCGCGCCCCAGTCGGAATCCGCCCCGCGGACCGGTTGTCGCGGTCAGCACGCCTGCACGCGTCAACGCCTGCAGTTGCTTGGCCAGATAGGCCGCGGGCAGGTCGAAATACTCCGCGAGATCGGCGGCCGATGCGCTGGTCCCGGGCTCGAGCTGTGCCAGCGACGTCGCGCAGTGCAGCGCCCACTCGGTGGCCACGGGAAGTTTCACAGCCCGGAGTGTATTACAGATATCACGGACCTATATAGTCCGAGATAATCTATCGGCCAGGACGGGAGACACCATGCGAATCGCAGTTGCCGGAGCTACGGGAAACATCGGGGCGCGCGTGGTCGCGGCCCTGCAGGAGGCAGGACATGAGGTGGTGGCGATCAGCCGCTCGGCCGGGGTGGACCTGTCCACCGGGGAGGGCCTCGACGCTGCCCTGGCCGGCGTCCATGCGGTCGTCGACGCGATCAGCGCGCCACCCGCCGACCGGGACCGCACCGTGGACTACCTGGGCACTGCCACGGCCAACCTGCTCGCCGCAGAGAAGCGGGCCGGGGTGGCTCACCATGTGCTGCTGTCCATCGTGGGCATCCACGGCATCGACGGAAATCCGCACTACGCCGGAAAACGCGAGCAGGAGAGGCTGATCGAGGCCGGGCCGGTGCCGTGGACGATCGTGCCGGCCACCCAGTTCCACGATTTCGCCGAGATGGTGGTGGGCTGGACCGAACAGGACGGCCGTGCGGCGATCGCCCCGCTTCTGGTGCAGCCCATCGATCCCGACGACATCGCCGCCGTGCTCGCCGAGATCGTCGTAGGTGATCCGCACGGCCGCTACCGCGACGTGGCCGGCCCGCGGACCGAGGATGTCGTGGACATGGCCCGGCGAACCTTGGCGGTGCGTGGCCGCGACGTGACCCTGGTGCCGACGTGGTCATCGATCTTCGGTGTCGAGATGTCGGGCAATGCGCTGTTACCCGGCGACGACGCCCGCGTCGCGCCCACCACGTTCGACCAGTGGCTGAGCCGGCAGCGGTAGGCCACGGCCACGCCGGGCCCAGAACAGTCACCGGTCCCTGACATCATGGAGCGCATGCCGTTGGAGGCTCCCTCGCCCGCGCTGGGCGATCTGGACGATGAGCAGCGGGAGGCCGTGTTGGCCGCCCGCGGCCCGGTCTGCGTACTGGCCGGCGCGGGTACCGGCAAGACCCGCACCATCACCCGCCGGATCGCCCATCTGGTGGCCGGCGGTCATGTGGCGCCCAGCCAGGTACTCGCGGTGACGTTCACCGCGCGGGCCGCCGGTGAGATGCGGAGCCGGTTGCGGATATTGGGTCAGGAGTCGGGAGTCAACACCGCGGCGGTGCAGGCGGTGACGTTTCACGCGGCAGCGCGCCGGCAGCTGCAGTACTTCTGGCCGCGCCTGGTCGGTGACACCGGCTGGGAGCTGCTCGACAGCAAGTTTGCGGTCGTCGCGCAGGCCGCGAACCGGGCCGGGATGCAGACCAGCACGGACGACGTTCGTGACCTGGCCGGCGAAATCGAGTGGGCCAAAGCATCTTTGATCACCCCTGAGGGCTACAGCACCGCAGTGGCCAAGGTCGGCCGCGACATTCCGTTCGATGCGGCCAAGGTCGCGGCCGTCTACTCCGGTTACGAGGCGCTCAAGGCTCGCCGGGACGGCTCGGCGCTGCTGGATTTCGACGATCTGCTGTTGCACACCGCCGCGGCCATCGAGAACGACGCCGCTGTCGCGCAGGAATTCCGCGACCGCTACCGCTGCTTCGTCGTCGACGAATACCAGGACGTCACGCCCTTGCAGCAACGGGTGCTCGACGCCTGGCTGGGGGAGCGCGACGATCTCACCGTGGTCGGTGACGCGAACCAGACGATCTATTCGTTCACCGGGGCCACCCCGCGGTTCCTGTTGGACTTCTCGCGGCGCTTCCCGGACGCCTCGGTGGTCCGGCTGGAACGTGACTACCGTTCCACGCCGCAGGTGGTGTCCCTGGCCAACCGGGTGATCGCGGCCGCACGCGGGCGGATGGCCGGCAGCAAGCTGCATCTGGTGGGGCAGCGCGATCCGGGTCCCGAACCGACGTTCTCGGAGTACCCCGACGAGGTGGCCGAGGCCAACGCCGTCGCCCGGTCCATCAAGAAGCTGATCGAAAACGGAACGGAGCCGGCCGAAATCGCGGTGCTCTACCGGATCAACGCGCAGTCCGAGGTGTATGAGGAGGCGCTCACCGAGGCCGGCGTCGCATTCCAGGTCCGTGGCGGTGAGGGCTTTTTCAGCCGTCAGGAGATCCGTCAGGCGCTGGTGGCCATGCAGCGCTTCGCCGAACGTGACGTTCCCGAGGACAACCTGCCTGCCCTCGTGCGTGAGCTCATCGAACCGCTCGGCCTGACCGCCGAACCCCCGGCCGGCGCCAAGGCCCGCGAACGTTGGGAAGCGCTGACGGCGTTGGCCGAACTGGTCGACGAAGAGGTTGCGCTGCGCCCGGAGCTGGATCTGCGGGCACTGGTCGCCGAGCTGCGTCAACGGGCCGACTCCCGGCATCCACCGGTGGTGCAGGGCGTGACACTCGCATCGCTGCACGCCGCCAAGGGCCTGGAGTGGGATGCGGTGTTCCTGGTCGGCCTGGCCGACAACACGTTGCCGATCTCCCATGCCCTTGCGCACGGGCCCGACAGCGAGCCGGTGGAGGAGGAGCGTCGGCTGCTCTATGTCGGCGTCACCCGGGCCCGCGTGCATCTTGGGCTCAGTTGGGCGCTGGCCCGCACTCCCGGCGGGCGTCAGGGCCGCCGGCCGTCGCGGTTCCTCAACGGCATCGCGCCGCAACTGCAGAATTCGTCCGGCCCCGGCCCGGATCGGTCTCGTCGTCAACGTGGTCCGGCACCGCGGTGCCGAGTATGCAATGCCGCATTGACGACACCTCCGGCGATCATGTTGCGCCGCTGCGAAACGTGTCCGTCGGACCTGGATGAGGAGCTGCTCGCCGAGCTCAAGGAGTGGCGGCTGCGCGTCTCCAAGGAGATGAAAGTGCCTGCGTACGTGGTGTTCACCGACAACACCCTGATCGCCATCGCCGAGTCTCTTCCGGCCGACGAGGCGGCACTGGTCGCCCTTCCCGGCATCGGTGCCCGCAAGCTCGAGCAGTACGGCCCCGATGTACTCGAGTTGGTCCGGAGCCGCCAAAGTTCGTAAAGATTGTGCCAAAACCGCAGGTAGAAAATAGGTTGTGCGATTTGGCTGTTAGGCTTTAGCCTCGTAACACAGCTCTGGTGACGAGACGGAAGGAGGGTGCCCGCAATGGATAGCAACATTAATTTCAGTGGTGTAGCGGTTGCAGGCATGCCGTCGTCCGTGCTCGCCGTCGCCGTTTCCCCCGTCTCCCCGGAGGGACGTCGGCATGCCGCGCCCGCTGCCCCCGCCGCCGCATGGCTGGCCGCCGCCGCTGCTCCTGCTGCACCGCAGCACAAGCGCCGTCCGGCCGCCGCGACTGGCACGTCCGTGGATCGGAGCCCCTACTAGGTAGAGCTCCCATCACAGCCAAATGGCCACGGACCCGCAGTCAACCGGATCCGTGGCCAAATTTTTTGGGAGTTGTTCCACCCCAAGAAGCCTGGTCGCAGATCCATCGAAAAGACAGATCGCCGACAACTACGACCAGGAAGTAGGGGATAAGCACATGTCCATTGCGATGACCGCTCCGGAGGTGAGCGTCGCGCCGTTGACATGCGAGGAGCGGCTGCCGGCGGTGCCGTGCCACATCGGGAATCCCGATCTGTGGTTCGCCGAGAGTCCAGTCGATCTGGAGCAGGCCAAGGCGCTGTGCGCGGATTGCCCGATCCGCCGCGAGTGTCTGGCCGCCGCGCTGGAACGGCAAGAGCCGTGGGGCGTTTGGGGCGGAGAGATCCTCGACCGGGGAAGCATCGTGGCCCGCAAGCGGCCGCGTGGGCGTCCGCGTAAGAACGTGGTCGCCGCTTAACGGCGTTGACTCTGCGGTCAGGGCGAGTTCTTCTCGAACTCTCACACCCTGACCGCAGAGTCGACGCTCAGGCGGCTTCCTCGATGAAGCCCGGAACAAATTGCGTGGCAATGTCTTTCACGGGCACATGGGCGTCGAGCTGACAGCAGATCGCGGTTATCGAAGCGATCACGCGGGCCGGGATCGCCAGGGTCGCCGGCAGATCGAGTTGGCGGGCCATCTTGATCTGCGCCACCGAATTGTCCATCTGCCCGGCGGCCATGCGTTGCAACCACCGTCGGGTGTAGTGGAAGACGTCGACCTCGATGGGTTCGACGTACTGGCGCAGCATGTCGTTGACTTCCTCGATCGAGACCTGTTCACCCTTCTGGATGAAGCCCGCAGCTTCCATCACGGGGAGCAGCTCGTCGTAGTTCTTGTCGCGCGCCAAGCGGATCATCTCGCCCAGCGCGTATGGCAGGCCGCCGGGCAACGGTGCGACCGCGCCGAAGTCGATGACGCCCATCCGACCGTCGGGCAACAGCATGAAGTTTCCGGGATGCGCGTCGCCGTGCATCATCTCCAGGCGTTTCGGCGCGCCGAAGGTCAGCTCGGTGAGCCGGGTACCCATCAGGTCGCGTTGTTCGGGCGTGCCGTCGCGGATGATCGCCGACATCGGGATGCCCTCCATCCATTCCGCGATCACCACCTTGGGTGCGCTGGCCACGATGTGGGGAATCGCGAAATGCGGGTCGTTCTCGTAGGCCTTGGCGAACGCTCGCTGGTTGTCGGCTTCCAGCCGGTAGTCCAGTTCCATCTCGGTGCGTTCGATCAGCTCGTCGACCACACCCTGGATGTCTGCGCCGGGAGCCAGCTGCTTGAACACCCCGACCAGGCGCTGGATGGTCTTGAGGTCGGCGCGCAGAGCCTCGTCGGCGCCGGGGTACTGGATCTTGACGGCCACCTCACGTCCGTCCGACCACACTGCCTTGTGGACCTGGCCGATGCTGGCCGAGGCCACCGGGGTGTCGTCGAATGAGCTGAACCGGTCCCGCCACTTGGTGCCCAGCTGGGAGTCGAGCATGCGGTGCACCTTGGGCGCGGGCAGCGGCGGCGCCTCCCGTTGCAGTTTGGTGAGTGCCTCGCGATACGGCTTGCCGTACTGCTCGGGGATGGCTGCCTCCATCACCGACAGGGCCTGGCCCACCTTCATCGCGCCGCCCTTGAGCTCACCGAGGACGGTGAACAGTTGTTGGGCGGCCTTGTCCATCAATTCGGCAGTGACTTCGTCCCTGGACTTGCCGGTCAGACGCTTGCCGAAGCCCAGCGCGGCCCGTCCCGCCATGCCGCCGGCCAGGCCGGCGAGCTTCGCATTGCGTGCGACGCTTCCCCGTTTGATGTCGGTCACCAGACCATCATCCACGACTCGGCTGAACCGCCCACAACCAACTGGCAACAATCGTTTTCAACATGGGCAGTCGGGGTGCCTGGACCAGCGCCGCGCGACGATCGAGTATCCATCGGCGTCGAGTTCAAGGGTGGTGTTCAGCGTCGGCGGCGCGACCGGCGCCGGCTGGTCGTCTCCGGTGCGGACGGCCCGGATCACGAGGTCTACCTGATGCATCGCCAACGCCGCGGTGGCCAGGATGGTCGCCCGGCTGGCACTGCCGACGGCGCCTCGCAGTTGGGTTGCCACGGCCGGCCATGCCGCGTCGCGATCGGTGCGGTGCAGATCAGCGCAATGCAGGCAGCTGGTCAGACCAGGGATCACCAGCGGCCCTACCAGCCCGGCACCGTCTCGGACCCGCACCGGCAGGTGGGCGATGCCGTCGTGATGCAGGTCCTGCAGTAGCCGCGGGTCGGTGATCTGATCGTCGGCCAGCACCACCAGGTCGGTAGATGCTGCCACGTTTCCGGTGTGCGGGTTGGTGCTGTGTCTGATCTTCGCGCCCGAGCAGCGCAGGCCGTTGGCCAGCAGGTCTGACAGGGGGCCGCGGCCGTGGACACGGATGGATGCCGAGCGGGTCGGTCGTGACGGCCGGACGTTCAGCGCCGTGAGGAACCCGATCTGGGTGAGCCCGTCGATCAACTCATCGATCGGTTCGGGATCGTCGAATAATCCTGCTGCCGTGATCAATTCGTCGCGGGTGGCGCCGGCCTGCAACACGCGCAGTAGTTCGGCCAGTTGCTTCTGGGTCATCCCTGCGGGCGGATGGACCAGCACCGCACGCCTCGGGTCCCAGCCCAGCTGAATCGCGTCGTCGGGACGCAGCAGGATCGGCCGGCCCGAGGCGAGCACGTAGCGCGTCATGCGACGACTCTGCCATGACGGCGGGTACGGCCGTTTCAGTTATCCACAGGCCGTCGTCCAGGGGTCAGTTGCCGTTGCCGTCGTCGTCGCCGCGCTCGCCCTGTTCCTTTTCCAGATCTGCGATGGCCTGCTCGAAGGCATCGTCGAGGCCGGTGGTGTCGCCGCCGACCATCCGGTCGATGAAGCCGGCCGGCTCGTCGAGATCGGCCGCGCTCGGCAGCAGGTCGGGGTGCTGCCACACACTGTCGCGGACGTCGGTGCCGACCGCCTGGGTCAGCCGTTCCCACAGCGCCGCCGCTTCGCGCATCTTGCGGGGGCGAAGTTCCAGGCCCACGAGCGTGGCGAAGGTCTGTTCGGCGGGCCCGCCGGTGGCGCGACGCCGGCGCAGGGTCTCGGCCAGTGCCGAGGCGCCTGGGATGCGATCACCGAGTGCCGCGGTGACGACGGTCTGTACCCAGCCCTCGATCAGCGCGAGCAGGGTTTCCAACCGCTCCAGCGCGGCTTCCTGCTCGGGGGTGGCTTTCGGTTCGAAGATGCCCTGGTTGAGCAGCTGCTCCATCTCCGAGGGGTCGCCGAGAGAGGCGGGGTTGAAGCCGCGGGCGAAGTCTTCGATCCCGGTCATGTCGACCTTCATGCCCTTGGCGAAGGCCTCGACGGCACCGAGCAACTGGCTCGACAGCCACGGCACGTGGCTGAACAGCCGGTGGTGCGCAGCTTCGCGCGCGGCCAGGAAGGTCAGGATCTCGCTGCGGGGACGTTCCAGCCCCTCGGTCAGCGATTCGATGGCCTCGGGCATGAGCGCCGCGACACCCTTGGGGCCCAACGGCAGGCCGACGTCGGTGGAGGTCAGCACCTCGCGGGACAGCTTGCCCAGCGCCTGGCCGAGTTGGGAGCCGAATGCCATGCCGCCCATCTGCGACATCATCGCCAGCAACGGGCCGGCCATGCTCTTGGCCTCTTCGGGCAATGCCGAGGCCCACACCGACGAAATCTGTTCGGCCACCGGGTCGCACAACCGCTTCCAGGTGTCGAGGGTGTTGTCCAGCCAGTCGCTTGGAGTCCACGCCACCGTTCTGGTGGTGCCCGCCGGCAGCGGAGTGACCCCGTCGAGCCACGTCTCGGCCAACCGCACCGCGTCGGCGACCGCGCCGGTGGTCTTTTCCGGAACAGGTGCGACGAACCCGATGGAGTTGGATGCCAATTGCCGGGCCAGGTCATAGTTCACCGGGCCGGACTGTTTGCCGCCGGCCATCGCGCTGCCTGCGCCGCTGAACATCTCGCCGAGCTTCGTGAAGATCTGGCCGAGATCGCCCATGTCGAAGTTGGCTCCGCCCATGCCGAAACCGAACGGATCCGAACCCGGGCCTGGTCCGGGGTTGCCGGAGCCGGATCCCGGATCGGGGTCCTTCTTGTCTTTGTCTCGGTCGGGTTCATCCCCGGCGGAGAAGCCGAAGGGCAGGTCAGCCATACCCACAACGGTACTCATGACCGGGTGCCTCGGTGCGGCTGCGGGTCACGCTGTGGGTGAACACGATGGCGCAGGCTTTACTGTGGGCGGCGTGAACAGGCGGATTTTGACGCTGCTGGTTGCGCTGGTGCCGATTGTGGCGTTCGGCGTACTGCTGTCGGTGGTGACGGTGCCCTTCGTCTCGCTGGGCCCGGGGCCGACCTTCAACACGCTCGGTGAGGTCGAGGGCAAGCAGGTCGTCGATATAAAGAGCACCGGTGGGGCCGGCGACTCGGTCATCCACCCCACCTCGGGGCATCTGAACATGACCACGGTGTCCCAGCGCGACGGCCTGACCCTGGGCCAGGCGATGGCGTTGTGGATGTCGGGGCGTGAGCAGCTGGTTCCGCGCGACCTGGTGTATCCGCCGGACAAGTCCAAGAAGGACATCGACGAGGCCAACAACTCCGATTTCAAGAAGTCCGAGGACAGCGCCGCGTACGCGGCTCTGTCCTTCCTGAAGTACCCGGTGGCGGTGACGGTGCAGAGCGTCACCGATCCGGGTCCGTCGGCGGGCAAGCTGCACGACGGCGACGCGATCGACGGGGTGAACGGCACGCCGGTCGCCAACCTCGACGAGTTCCAGGCCATTCTGAAGAAGACCAAGCCGGGTGACCAGCTGGTGATCGACTACCGCCGCAAGAACGCGCCGCCCGGAGTCGCGACCATCACCCTCGGCGACAACCCCGACCGGGACTACGGATTCCTGGGCGTCGGTGTGCTCGACGCCCCATGGGCGCCGTTCGACATCGACTTCAACCTCGCCAACATCGGTGGCCCCTCGGCGGGGCTGATGTTCAGCCTCGCCGTCGTCGACAAGCTGACCACCGGTGATCTCAACGACGGCAAGTTCATCGCCGGCACCGGAACCATCACCGGCGAGGGCAAGGTCGGGTCCATCGGTGGCATCACGCACAAGATGCTCGCCGCCAAGGAAGCGGGCGCCTCGGTGTTCCTGGTGCCCGCGGACAACTGCACAGAAGCACGGTCGGCACCCCAGGACGGCATGGACTTGGTGAGGGTGGAGACGCTGACGCAGGCGGTCGATGCGCTGCACTCGATTTCTGCCGGTGGCGAACCGCCTCGCTGCTAGACCGCACGCGGCCCGTGGATGACTAGAGTTGTAGAAAATCGGGCGGCCCCGTCGGGCATGTCACGAGTCCACCGAGGCTGAAACGGGAGTTCACGAGTGGGGATGCGGCCCGCGGCGAGGATGCCGAAGTTGACGCGACGTAGTCGGGTCCTGATCGGGCTGGCACTGGTGGCGGTGCTGGCGTTGCTGATCGGACCCCGGGTGGTCGACACCTATGTCGACTGGTTGTGGTTCGGCGAATTGGGGTATCGCTCGGTGTTCACCACCGTGCTGGCCACCCGGCTCATCGTGTTCCTCGTGGTGGGGTTGCTCATCGGAGCGGTGGTGTTCGCCGGGCTGGCCCTGGCCTACCGCAACCGCCCGGTGTTCGTCCCGGCTACCGGCCCGAACGATCCGGTGGCGCGTTACCGCACCACCGTGCTCGCCCGGTTGCGGCTGTTCGGAATCGGGGTGCCGGTCTTCATCGGCCTGCTGGCCGGCGTGATCGCTCAGAGCTATTGGGTGCGGGTGCAGTTGTTCCTGCACGGGAGTGACTTCGGGATCACCGATCCCCAGTTCGGCCGCGATCTGGGCTTCTACGCGTTCGATCTGCCGTTCTACCGGTTGGTGCTGACCTACCTGTTCGTCGCGACGTTCCTGGCGTTCATCGCGAATCTGCTGGGGCACTATGTGTTCGGCGGGATTCGGCTGGCCGGCCGCAGTGGAGCGCTGAGCCGGGCCGCCCGCATCCAACTGATCAGCCTGGTCGGTTTCCTGATCGTGCTTAAGGCACTCGCGTACTGGCTGGACCGTTACGAATTGCTGAGCAACACTCGCGCCGGCAAGCCGTTCACCGGTGCCGGCTACACAGACATCAACGCCGTGCTGCCGGCCAAGCTGATCCTGCTGGCCATCGCTGTGATCTGTGCGGTGGCGGTGTTCTCGGCGATCGTGCTGCGCGACTTGCGGATTCCGGCCATCGGCGTGGTGCTGTTGCTGCTGAGCTCTCTGGTGGTCGGGGCGGGGTGGCCGTTGATCGTCGAGCAGTTCAGCGTCAAGCCCAACGCCGCGCAGAAGGAGAGCGAGTACATCAGCCGCAGTATCACCGCGACGCGGCAGGCCTACGGGCTCACCGACGACACGGTGACGTACCGCAATTACGAGAGCAACGGTCAGACGACCGCCGCGCAGGTTGCGGCGGACCGGGCCACCACGTCGAATATCCGGCTGCTCGATCCGACGATCGTCAGCCCCGCGTTCACGCAGTTCCAGCAGGGCAAGAACTTCTACTTCTTCCCGGACCAGCTGGCCATCGACCGCTATGCCGGTCCCGACGGGAATCCTCGCGACTTCGTCGTCGCCGCACGTGAACTCAACCCGGATCGGCTGATCGAGAACCAGCGCGACTGGATCAACCGGCACACCGTGTACACGCACGGCAACGGGTTCATCGCCTCGCCGGCCAACACGGTGCGCGGAATCGCCAACGACCCCAACCAGAACGGCGGTTACCCGGAGTTCCTCGCCAGCGTCGTCGGTGCCAACGGCAAGGTCGTCTCACCCGGCCCCGCACCGCTCGATCAGCCGCGCGTCTACTTCGGGCCGGTCATCTCCGACACCGCCGCTGACTACGCGATCGTCGGCAAGAACGGTGATGCCGACCGCGAGTACGACTACGAGACCAACACCGACACCAAGAACTACACATACTCGGGCACCGGCGGAGTGCCGATCGGCAACTGGCTGGCGCGGTCGGTGTTCGCCGCCAAGTTCGCCGAGCGAAACTTCCTGCTGTCCAACGTGATCGGTGAGAACAGCAAGATCCTGTTCAACCGGGATCCGGCCGAGCGGGTGGAGGCGGTGGCGCCGTGGCTGACCACCGACACGAGCGTGTACCCGGCGATCGTCAACAAGCGCATGGTCTGGATCGTCGACGGCTACACAACACTGGACAACTACCCGTATTCGGAGCTGACCACGCTGTCGAGTGCGACAGCTGATTCCAACGAGGTCGCGGTCAACCGGCTGGCTCCCGACAAGCAGGTGTCCTACATCCGCAACTCCGTCAAGGCCACGGTCGACGCCTACGACGGCACGGTGACGCTGTACGCCCAGGACGAACAGGATCCCGTTCTCAAGGCCTGGATGAGCGTGTTCCCGGGCACCGTCAAACCGAAGGCCGACATCTCCCCGGAGTTGCAGTCGCACCTGCGTTATCCCGAAGACCTGTTCAAGGTCCAGCGGTCCCTGCTGACCAAGTACCACGTCGACGATCCGGTGAAGTTCTTCACCAACGCCGATTTCTGGAATGTGCCGCTGGATCCCAACCCCAACGCGAGCAGCTACCAGCCGCCGTACTACATCGTGGCCCGGGACCTGGCCAACAACGACAATTCGTCGTCGTTCCAGCTGACCAGCGCGCTGAACTGGCTGCAGCGTGAGTTCCTCGCCGCCTATGTCAGCGCCAGCTCGGATCCGTCGAGCTACGGCAAGATCACGGTGCTGACCATCCCGGGTGAGGTCAAGGGCCCGAAGCAGGCGTTCAACGCGATCAGTACCGACACTGCCGTGACACAGGACCTCGGTGTGATCGGGCGCGACAACCTGAACCGGATCCGGTGGGGCAACCTGTTGACCCTGCCGGTCGCTGACGGCGGATTGCTGTACGTGGCACCGGTTTACGCGTCCCCCGGTACCAGCGACGCGGCATCGACCTATCCGCGCCTGATCCGGGTGGCCATGCTCTACGGCGACAAGGTCGGGTACGGCCCGACCGTCAGTGACGCGCTGACCGAGTTGTTCGGCCCGGGGGCGGGAGCGACCGCCACCAATGTGGCTCCCACTGACGGCAGGCCGCAGGCCATAGCCAATCCGGAAGCGCCGCCGGCCGCCCAGCCGCCGGCCGGTCCGGACGGTCAGGCGCCGCAGGTCGTCGCGCCGCCGGCCGGGGCGATCCCGCCCGGTGAGCCGGTGCAGTTGTCGCCCGCCAAGGCCGCCGCCCTCAAGGAGGTCGAATCGGCCCTGACGGAGGCGCAGGATGCGCAGCGCAGCGGTGACTTCGGCAAGTACGGGCAGGCGCTGCAGCGTTTGAACGATGCGATGAAGAAGTTCGATTCGTCCAAGTAGCGCAGCGGGTTGGCGCGACAGAAGTGCCCACTTTCCTTGGAAGGTGGGCACTTCTGTCGCAGCTGGTCCCGCCTGAGCTGGCCGCCAAGTAGATGCCAAGTGGCCGCGGCGATGCTGTGCGCCGAGAATTCGCACGTGCTGTCGAGCGCCATTTCCTGGAGGATCCCGATGACCATGACCGACCTTCCGCACGAGGGCCTGGACGATGCCCTGGAAGGGTTACGAGCCCATGTTGCCGCGCCTGTCGCATTGCCGGGGGAAGCCGGCTATGAGCGGGCCACCCCGTGGAATGTGGCGGCCACCGTGGCGCCCGCGGCGGTGGTGTTGGCGTCCACGGCCTACGACATCGCCAACACCGTCGGCTTCGCGGCCGCAAAGGGTTACCGGGTGGGCGTGCAGGCCACCGGCCACGGTGCTTTGTCTGTCGCCTCCGACACGATCCTCGTGGTGACCTCTGCCATGACCGACGTGACCGTGGACCCGGTGACCCGCACCGCGCGGGTGGCGGCCGGGGCTACGTGGCAGCACGTGCTCGACGCGGCATCGCCGCACGGGCTCGCGGGGTTGGGTGGTTCCGCGCCCGGCGTCGGTGTCGTCGGATTCCTGACCGGCGCGGGCATCGGTCCGTTGGTGCGCTCGGTGGGGCTGTCGTCGGACTATGTGCGGTCCTTCGAGTTGGTCACCGGCGCAGGGGAGTTGCTGCGCGCGTCGCCGGAGGAGAACGCGGAGCTGTTCTGGGGTCTGCGCGGCGGCAAGTCGACGTTGGGCATCGTCACGGCCGTCGAGATCGATCTGCTCCCGATCTCCGAGTTTTATGGCGGCGCGGTGTATTTCGACGGTGCGGATGCCGCGGTGGTGCTGCGCGAATGGGCCGGTTGGTGCGCTGACCTACCCGAATCGGTCTCTACATCCATTGCCCTGCAGCAGCTTCCGCCGCTGCCCGCGATTCCCGAGCCGCTGGCCGGCCGCTTCACGGTCGCGGTGCGCTACGCCGCCCTCGGCGATTTCGCCGAGGCCGAACGGCTCCTGGCGCCGATGCGGGCGATCGCCACCCCGGTCCTCGACACCGTGGCAGTGATGCCGTACGCCGCAATCGGTGCGGTGCATGCCGATCCGGTCGACCCGATGCCGATCTACGAACATCACACGCTGCTGCGGGAATTGACCGCGGAGGCCGTCGAGGTACTTCTGGGCGCGGCCGGGCCGGATTCCGGTTCGGTGCAGACCATCGTCGAAGTCCGGATGCTCGGCGGGGCGTTGGCGCGCGAGGGGCGACATCGCAGCGCGTTCTGCCATCGTGACGCGGCTTTCGCGGTGAGCACCGTCGGCGTCCTGGTGCCTCCGATGGCCGAAGCCGTGGCGCCTCAGGCCGGCGCATTGATCGTCGCGCTGTCGCAATGGTCCAGCGGCGGCCAGTTGGTCAATTTCGCGCCCTCTGAGGACGCTGGGCGGGCTGTACGGGTCTACGACGAGGAGAGCCGGCACTGGCTGGCCGCCCTGGCCGAGCGGCACGACCCGGCCGGTGTGTTCCGATGCGGCCAGGTGGTGCGTTTCGTGGACTGATCGTGAGCCGGATTTCGGGTCGCGATCTATGTCCTATCGGGCCAAAAACCGGCTCTGAGCAGACGATTTGGAACTGTGCCGACCACCCCGGTAACCTTCTATTTACCAACGCGGGGTGGAGCAGCTCGGTAGCTCGCTGGGCTCATAACCCAGAGGTCGCAGGTTCGAATCCTGTCCCCGCTACTAGCGAGAATGGCCCTCGGAGATCATCTCCGGGGGCCATTCTCTATTGCATGTGAATGGATTGCGCGCCCGGTTACCCCGGCCGATTGGCAGACGCGAACAGGTTGATCCCGGCCGCTTCGCGCCGCACCTGCACCCGCGCGGTCCCGAACTCCGATTGCGCGAACAGATCCGCCAAGTCTTGCGGGGACCGATGGATCAGTCTCCAGTCGAGCAGGTGGTCCATGAAGGCGCGGTCGGGGTTGTCGACGTCGAAGTTGCCGACGATCGCGGTGCCACCGGGCCGCAGGCGGTGGTACATCCAGTCGAGCAGCCTCACCACGAGGTGATCGGCCAGGTAGTCGATGAGGCCGATCGAATACACCAGATCCTGGTCACCCAACTCGAGTACTTGGCGTCCTAGAGCGATCTTGACGACATTGGCTTGCACGAACTCAACTCGTCCGGTCACGCCGATGCTGCGCGCGATGCTCGTGGCGTAGGCCAAAGCCTGGTCGTCGATGTCCAAGCAGGTGGCGATGATGTCGGGGTGGTCCGGCTCGCCGAAGATGTCGAAGATCTCACGGGCCGGCCCACAGGCCAGGCTGGTGATCGCGGTTGGCCTGCCGTGGCAGGACTGCGCGATATCGACGATAATGTCCCGCAATAGTTTTCGTCGATTCTTGACCGCTCTGGAGGCCGGAATCCCGAGAAACCAGCGGTCGATGTAGGGGCCGAGTCTGCCGGCTCCGTCCGGTTGGTCGTCGTAGACCATCTGCAACGTCAGGTAGTCACCTGCGTAGCCGCGGGGCTTGGTGTAGGACCGGTCGATGAGGGTGCTCAGCCCCAGGTACGGGTAGGTCTCCCGGCGTACGAAGGTACCCATCTCGTCGGCGCCAGGTGTGCCGGAGCGCAGGTGGAGGTGAATCTGATCGGAAAGCGCATCGCAGGCGGAGTCAACTCGTGTTTGCACTTCATCGTTCGTGGCGTGACCGTCGATGATCAGCCTGTCCGCAGCCGTCATCGCTGCGTTGAAACTCGCCGCGGTGAGCGCAAGTGGATGCGGCATCCCGTTGGCGGACATGGGAGATGCGGGGATAGCGCCGTCTTGGAGCGGGATCGCGTCGGCAATTGTCATTGCGTCTCCTCAGAGTGGGCCGCCGAAGCTGCCGTGGGCAGATGCTCACACAGGGAGATGCTCTCGCCCCGGCGCCGCGGGCGTATGCAGTAGTGCACTACTCAATTTCTGCCAGCGTCAATTTGTGTGCTGCCGCGGAGCCCGAAAACTGGTTTCCCTCATGTCGGGTGTCCCACCTACCCTGGGTGGCTGCGAAGACGAAGTCTCGGGGGAGACAGGGAGAGGTAATGACGACGGGCCCGAGCACCCGGGAGATCGCGACGCAGCCGCGCGCCCTGGCGAGCGCAAATGTCATCATCGCGCTGTTGGTGGGGTCGGCGTTCGTGATGATCCTCAACGAGACGATCATGAGCGTGGCGCTGCCCGCCCTGATCGTCGACCTGGACATCTCCGCGAGCACCGCGCAATGGCTGACCAGTGGCTTCCTGTTGACCATGGCCGTCGTCATCCCGATGTCGGGCTCGCTGTTGCAGCGCTTTCCGGTGCGCAGCATCTACCTGGGGTCGATGGCGTTGTTCTGTACCGGCACGCTGGTCGCCGCGCTGGCGCCTGGATTCGCGGTCCTGCTGATCGGACGGATCGTGCAGGCCTGCGGCACCGCCGTCATGATGCCGTTGTTGATGACGACGGTCATGACGTTGATCCCGGCCGATCGGCGCGGCCAGATGATGGGCACTATCTCGATCGTCATCGCCGTCGCACCGGCGATCGGACCCACATTGTCGGGATTCATCCTGGGCTCACTCGACTGGCGGTGGATGTTCTGGATCGTGCTGCCCATCGCGCTGGCGGCGCTCAGTGCCGGGATGGCATGGCTGCGGGTCGGCGATGAGCGTGAAGAACCGACCCCGATCGATCCCATTTCGGTACCGCTGTCGGCGATTGCGTTCGCGGGCTTGGTGTTCGGGCTGTCGCTGATGGGGGAGTCCGCACACGGTCAGCAGTCGTTGCCCGCGTGGGTGCCGATGACGATCGGTGCGGTGGCCATGGTGCTCTTCGGTGCGCGGCAGATACAGCTGCAGCGACGCGACCGCGCATTCCTGGATCTGCGGCCGTTCACCTATCGGCGGTTCTCGGTGTCGCTGGGCCTGGTGGTCCTGGGCTTCATGGGGCTCTTCGGCGCGATCATCATGGTGCCGCTGTATGTCCAGGACGTGTTGAAGCAGAGCGCGTTGGTCGCCGGGTTGGCGACGTTGCCGGGCGGTCTGCTGATGGGATTGGCCGGTCCATTGGTCGGGCGGGCGTATGACCGGCACGGTGCCCGGGTGCTCGTCGTGCCCGGTTCGGTACTGCTGTGTGTGTCGTTGTGGGGATTCACGTTGTTGTCGGCGGCGTCGCCGGTGTGGGAACTCGTTGTGTTGCAGACGATCATGATGGTGGGCTTGTCGATGATGTTCACCCCGTTGATGACTGACGCGCTCGGCGTCCTACCCGACCGGCTCTATTCACATGGCAGTGCCATCTTGACGACGCTGCAACAGGTGGCGGGCGCGGCGGGCACAGCCCTGTTCGTGACCGTGATGACCAAGGCGTCCCGCTCGGGTGGGGCGCCGGATCTGCCTGGCGTGCATGCGGCTTTCATGGCCGCCGCGGTGATCAGCGTGATCGCGGTGGTCACGTCGTTCTTCACGGCGCCGCGTCCGAGTCCCGCGGGCGGTACGCCGACGCATTGACGCGGGAGGGAACTGCGCAATTTCTCGTAAGTCCGTCAGCAGTCGAGTAGTGCACTACGCATGCGTCATGCCCTGATTGCGGCCGACAGTGGATGTGCCCATCAACCGGGGGCATCGGCGCGCGACACAGGAGATCAACATGAGCTGGAGATGGACTGGCAATCACGGGGACGCACCGTCGGCGGCAGCCGCGGCCACCGAATCGGGTGCGGGCCCCGGCGAGGCGATCTTCGAGGTCAACGACGGCGGGACCGTCGGCCTCTACATCTTCGACAACCACACCGGCACGGGTGGACGCGCGTGGCACTGGACCGGAAATCATGCCGATGCCCCATCGGCGGTGGCCGCCGCAAACGCGGTCGGCGCCGGCCCGGGTGAGGCCGTCTACGCCGTGAACGACGGTGGCACGGTGGGTCTTTACCTGCTCACCTGAACTCCCTCGCCTCAGCGCAACCGGCGATCCCGGATGCGTTGAGGCGAGGTGGGGCACAATCGAACCCGTGCAGAAAGTCGTGATCATCACCGGCGCGGGCAGTGGCATCGGCCGTGCGACGGCCCGGGTCCTGTTGGATGCCGGCCATCGGGTGGTGCTGGCGGGCCGGCGCCCCGAACCGCTGAGCGCTGTCGCTGACGGGAACCCGAATGCCCGTGTCGTCCCGACTGATGTCACGGATTCAGCCTCGGTGCAGGCTCTGTTCGCCGATGCGGTCTCCACCTTTGGGCGGGTCGATGTGCTGTTCAACAACGCAGGTGTGTTCGGACCGTCGGCTTCGATTTCCGATATCGAGGATGAGCAGTGGCATTCCACCTGGCGTACCAATGTCGACGGCGCAGTATTCTGCGCCCGAGAAGCCGCGCGCGTCATGGCCGCCCAGTTGCCGAGGGGCGGGCGCATCATCAACAACGGGTCGATCTCCGCTCACCGGCCGCGCCCCAAGAGCCTGGCCTACACCGTCACCAAGCACGCGATGAGTGGCTTGACCGCGTCAATGTTGTTGGATCTGCGCGATGTCGACATCTGTGTCACCCAGATCGACATCGGCAATGCCGCCACCGACATGACCGCCGGTTTCAGCCACCAGACCTTGCAGGCCGATGGAAGTCTCGCGGCTGAGCCGACTTTCGACGTCGAGCATGTGGCGCGTGCCGTTGCGCACCTGGTCGATCTGCCGCTGGAGGTTTCGGTCCCGTCGCTCACCGTGATGGCGCGGGCCATGCCGTACTTCGGCCGCGGCTGACGGTTCCACCCGTAAAACAACAGAGCCGGAGGCCTTGGGGCCACCGGCTCTGGACAGCGGAGTCGCTATTTCAGTGAACTGAATCCTGAAGCTCGTACCGCTGGACGACTGCGATCAACTCTTCGCGAACCGACGAGTCGGGCAGCTGGTTGATCCGCGCGTAGAGGCGGCGCCGCATACTGGCCCGCTTCTGATTTGCACGAAATTGTGCGAACGACATCCTTCTCACTCCTCTGAGCGCCCGGATCGCGGGCCCTCGCTTGTTTGTTGACATCCACACATCGGGGGTCGCCCGAAGAAAATGGGACCCCTCCATGCTCGCCGCCGGCGCAGATTAAAACCAATTCTTAGAGTGTGAGTTCCACTACAGCCCAACGTGATTGACTGCGATGATGTGCCGGCGGTCACAGCAGGGCTCTGGGGTGATGCCGGTGACCGCGGAAACCTCGAATCTCAGAGGGTGGCCACGTGACTGTCTCGGGGAGTAAGACTGCTTCTGTGGGGCTCACCGTACGAGATCTGGCCGAGGTCGACAGCCTCGGTCTGGTGTTGGTGGCAGGAGGGCGAGGCGCCGACCGTGAGATCGCGTGGGCGCATGCGATCGAGCTGCCGGATCCGACCCCGTACCTGGCCGGTGGTGAGTTGGTCATGACGACGGGCATCAACATCGGTGTGGACGCCGTCGCGCAATCCGCTTACGTAGCGCGCCTGGCCGCGGCCGGGACGGCGGCGCTGGCCGTCGATATCGGCACCACGATCGCCGAGGTGCCACCGGCCGTGCGCGCCGCGGGAGACGAATTCGGTCTCCCGGTGCTGGAGGTGCCGGCATCGACGCCGTTCATCGCGATCGCCCGGGTGGTGGTCGATGCGCTCAAGGCGGACGAATTGCAATCGGTGCAGCGGGTCGTCGACGCGCAGGAAGTCCTCGCCCGGGCCACGCTGCGCGGCGGCATCCCCGGCGTGGTCGGTGCGCTGGCCGAGTGTCTGTCGGGGACCGTCGTGGTCGTCGACACCGACAGCACGGTGTTGGCGGCCGCCGGCAGCGGGCAGGAGCGGTTGATCGCTGTGCTCGGTGAGCAGGCCGGCGCGACGCGTCGCCACGGTGCTCACGTCACCGTCGACGGGGATGCCTTTGTGACCATCCAGAATCTGCGGGCCGCCCATCCGGTTCGCGGTCGGCTCGCCGTACGGACCCTCGCCCCGATGTCCAATTCCGACCGCCTACTGGTGGCGCACGCGGTGTCGCTCATCTCGATTGCGATCGAGAAGCCGGCGCGGGTGATCGACGCGGAGCAACTGCTGCGGATTGCCGTCACCCGTGAGATGTTCACCGGTTCCGGCGCTGTCGACCGTGCGGTATTGCGCTACTTCGGTTTTGAGCCCGACGGTGACGTGGTGGTGGCATCGTTCACCGGCACGGGGCCGGTGTTGGCGGCCGAGCACGTACTGGGCCGTGTGCTGAGCACGTTTCTGATGGCCCCGAGAGCCGGCGAGATCGTGATCGTGATTCCGGCCGGCGATGGCCGAAGCCGCATTCGCGCTGTCATCGACGAACTCGAACAGCAGGCGGGCATCACGGTCAGCGGCGGAATGAGCCGCCCTGCCCGTCTGGCAGATGTTCGTACGGCACTGGAACAGGCCCACATTGCGGCGCATTCCAGCCCTGGGCGGTTCAGCGAATTCGAGGACCTCACTCCGATGGGCGTGCTGCTCGACGGCCGCAGTTCCGCCGAATTACGCTTGTTGGCAGCGCCATTGGATTCGTTGGACGGCGCGGAGGAACTGATTCCCACCCTGGCCGCCTTCCTCGGACGCAACGGTCAGATGGAGGCGGCGGCCGCCGAGCTCGCGGTCCATCGGCACACCATGCGTAACCGGATGCGGCGCATCTCTGGCCTGTTGGGCGACGACCTGGAATCGGCCGACACCCGCGCGCAGCTGTGGCTGGCCCTCAAGGCCTGGCAGCTGCTGGCGTCTCGCCGGCCAGGCTGAGATCGGCGTCATCGCCACCCAGTAGTGGCGGCCCGCTGCGATAGGTGACCGGTGTCGCCGACAAGGTGATCGGGTTGGCCACTTGGGGTGTGGTGGTTCCGGGCACCGGGACCGTCGCGTCGATCCCGAGCCGGCGGGCGAAATCGAATGCCTCCGCGAGGTCGTTGATGGGCCCGGCGGGCACACTGGCGGCGGTCAGCACCGCATACCAGTGATCGGCACCGTGGACCTTGAGCGCTGTTTCGATGACGGGGCACAACACATCTCGATGAGCAACCCGTTGGGGATTGGTAGCGAACCGCGGGTCGTCGGCCAGCTGTGGTTCACCGATGGCGGCGGCGAAGGCGCGGAATTGCTTGTCGTTGCCGACGGCGACCGCGATGGGGCGGTCGGCGGTATCGAATGTCTGGTACGGGGCGATGCTCGGATGCCGGTTGCCCATCATCTGCGGCACCGCACCGGCGCCCAGATAGCCCGAGGCCTGGTTCACCATGGAGGACAACAAAACCGAGAACAAGTTGGTGTCGACGCGCTGGCCGACTCCGGTGCGGTCGCGGTGTGCCAGCGCCGCCAGGATTCCGCTCAGCGCGTGCAGGCCGGCCAACACGTCGACCAGGGCCACGCCGGCCTTGGTCGGATCGCCCGGTTCGGTTCCGGTGACGCTCATCAGGCCGCCCACCGCCTGGACCAGCAGGTCATATCCTGGCAACTCGGCCCCGCCGTCGCGACCGAATCCGGTGATCGAGCAGTAGATCAGATCGGGACGGATCGCTCGCAGATCCTCGTAACCGAGCCCCAGTTTCTCCATGGTGCCCGGCCGGAAGTTCTCCACCACGATGTCGGCGCCGGCCACCAGGGATCTGGCCCGGTCACGGTCGCCGGCGTCGGTCAGATCCAGCACCACCGAGCGCTTGTTGCGATTGACGGCATTGAAATACGTTGCCACGCCAGATGAGTCGTAGGGCGGTCCCCAGGCGCGGGTGTCGTCGCCGGTTCCCGGTCGTTCGACCTTGATCACCTCGGCCCCGAAGTCGCCGAGCATCATGGTCGCGTACGGTCCGGCGAGTACCCGGCTGAAATCGACGACGACCACACCGTCGAGGGCGCCCATCAGTGCCTTCTCCTCTTCGCGCAAGCGCTCATCGGTGCGTTCTCTTCTTCGCGCAAGCGCTCATCAGTGCGTTCTGTTCTTCGCGCAAGCGCTCATCAGCGGAACGCCGCCTGCCCGGTCAGCGCCTTGCCGATCGACAGCAGGTGCATCTCGGAGGTGCCCTCGTAGGTGAGAACCGATTCGAGGTTGTTGGCGTGCCGCAGCGGTGAGTATTCGAGGGTGATTCCACTGCCGCCCAAGAGGGTCCGGCAGTCCCGGGCGATGGCCAGTGCCTCGCGGACGTTGTTGAGCTTGCCCAGGCTGATCTGTTCGGGCCTGGCTCCTTCGGCGTCCTTGATGCGGCCCAGGTGGATCGCCAGCAGCATTCCCTTGCCGAGTTCGACGGTCATGTTGGCCAGCTTTTCCTGGGTGAGCTGGTAGCTGGTCAGCGGCTTGTCGAACACCTCACGTGAGCCGGCGTAGTCGATCGCGGTCTCCAGGCTGTCGCGCGCGGCGCCGAGTGAACCGAACACGATGCCGAACCGGGCCTCGTTCAGACACGACAGCGGCGCGGACAGGCCCTCGGCCAGCGGCAGTTGCGCCGAGGCCGGCAGCCGCACGTTGTCCAAGACGAGCTCGGAGGTCACCGAGGCCCGCAGCGAGAGCTTGCGATGAATCTCGTTGGCGGTGAAGCCCGGCGTGTCGGTGGGCACCAGGAATCCCCGAATGCCGTCATCGGTCTGGGCCCACACCGTGGCCACATCGGCCAGGTTGCCGTTGGTGATCCACATCTTGGTGCCGTTGAGCACCCAGTCCGCACCGTCGCGGCGGGCGCGGGTGCGCATACCGGCGGGGTTCGAGCCGAAGTCGGGTTCGGTGAGGCCGAAGCAGCCGATCGCATCACCGGTCGCCAGTCGCGGCAGCCATTCATTCTTCTGTTCCTCGGATCCGTACCGGTAGATCGAGAACATCGACAGCGAGCCCTGTACGGATACGAAACTGCGGAAGCCACTGTCGCCGGCTTCCAGCTCCATGCAGGCCAGGCCGTAGCTGACGGCGTTGGTGCCGGCGCAGCCGTAACCCTGCAGATGCATGCCGAGCACCCCGAGCTTGCCGAACTCCTTGGCCAACTCCCTCGGCAACGTGGCATCTTCGAACCACTCACCGACATTCGGCCGTAGCCGGCTGTCGACAAACTGCCGCACCTTCGCGGCGATGTCGCGCTCGTCCTGATCGAGCAGTCGGTCGGTGTCGAACAGCTCCAGCGGCCGGTAGGTGGACTTCTTGGCAGCCGGTGCGGTGGTGGCGGTCATGGGTCAAGGCTAGATTTGCCGGGCAAATCTGCCTATGGCCGGTTCGTACAACGCTGCCATCATGGTTGTCCGATGTGGCGTCCCAGAGGCGTCGACGCGGGGGATCACCACCTGTTGGGGTGGCCTATGCTCGCTGAGGCGATCGGTGTGGCCCCAGGGTGTTCTCATCGTCATTGACCGGCGAACTCGGCCCAGGGGAAGTTTCAGCGTGCAGGCGATTGTTGGCGATCGGGTCCGCATTGCCGCCGCGACCCGTCCGGTTCGCGACGACTTGGTCGGACTGAGCGGCGTGGCCATCCTGATGGTGGTCGTCTGCCACCTCTGGTTCGGTCGGGCGCCCGGCGGCCTGGACGTCCTACTGGTCCTGTCCGGGTACTTCCTCGGCGGCCGCGTACTCCGCAGCATCGGCACGGCGAGCCCGACGGTTCTGGTGGCGGAGCTGGTACGGGTCGCGCGCAGGCTGCTGCCTCCCCTGGTTCTCGTGGTGTTGGTGAGTGCGGTGGGCACGGTGCTGATCCAGCCGCAGACCCGGTGGGAGGCATTCGCCGACCAGACCCTGGCCGGCCTCGGCTTCTATCAGAATTGGCAGTTGCTCCGGTCGGCCGACGACTATGTGCAGGCCGGTGAGGCGGTGACGCCTCTGCACCACCTGTGGGCCGTCTCGGTGCTGGGCCAGTTCGCGCTCGCGTTCTTCTTGCTCGCCGGTGCGGCGATCGTGCTGACATTGCGTCGCGGTCGCGGTGCGCGACGCCGGGTTCTGGTGGCCTCGGCCGGGATCGGGGCGGCGGCATCGCTGTACTACGCGCTCACGACACAATCGGACAACCCGATGCTCGCCTACTACAGCACCGCCGCCCGGGCGTGGGAGCCGTTGGCCGGAGTGCTGGCGGCAGCTGTCGTCTCCGGCCCGGTGGGCGGAATCCGGTGGCCCGACTGGTTGCGCGCGGGTGCGGCGGTGGCCGGGCTGGCGGCGATCCTGGTGTGCGGTGTGGTGACCGACCGGACCGTGCAGTCCCCGGGCCTCTGGACGGCGATTCCGGTGGCCGCGACGGTGCTCATCATCGTGAGTGCGGCACAGGGGACGTCGGACAGGGCAACGGAGTTCCTGCGCAGCGGCCCGTTGGTCACCATCGGGGCGGCGGCCTATCCGCTGTACCTGTGGCATTGGCCCGTGCTGATCTTCTGGCTGGCCACCATCAACGACGATGCCGTCGGCCTGGTCGACGGCATCGCGATCATGCTGGCCGCAGGGCTGCTGGCGCTGCTGACCGCGCGGTGTGCGCAGCTGCCGTGGCGTCGCGGGCCCGGCATCCGGATGGTGTCGGGTGCGGTCGTGCTGCTGGTCGCGGTGGTGCTCGTGGCGATGTCGCTGATGTGGCAGGGCCATGTCGCATTGGCCCGGGCCAGCGGCGCGGAACTCGGCATGCTCCCGATCCGCGACTATCCGGGGGCGCAGGCGCTGATCGAGAATCGTCGGGTCGCGAAGTTGCCGACTCGGCCGAGTGCGCTGGAGGCCGACGACGATATCCCGCCCTCATCGGTCGACCATTGCGTCACGGGGTTCACCGGTGATGACGTCCTCACGTGCGTGTACGGCGACCCCAAGGGTGACCACACCATCGCGCTGGCCGGCGGATCGCATTCGGAGCACTGGCTGACCGCGCTGCACCAGCTCGGGCGTCAACACGGCTTCAAGGTGACCACCTACCTGAAGTTCGGTTGCCCGCTGACCACCAAACGCGTACCGATCATCGCGGGATCCTCGGACACCTATCCGTCCTGCCGGACGTGGTCCGACAATGCGCTGGCGCGGATCATCGCCGACCGCCCGGACTATGTGTTCTTCACCTCGACGCGCCCGAAGCTCAACAGCCCGGGCGACTATGTGCCCGACCACTACCTCGGGATCTGGGATGACTTGTCCGCCAACGGGATCCCGATGCTTGGCATACGCGATACACCGTGGATGATCCGGGACGGATGGTTCTTCTCACCCGTCGACTGTCTGTCGAAAGGTGGCGACGCCGACTCCTGCGGGCTGCCGCGCGACTTGGCGCTGGCCCAGCGCAATCCGACCGTCGAGTACCTAACCGACTATCCGCTGATGAAGGCGCTCGACCTCAGCGATGCGGTGTGCCGGCCCACCGTCTGTCGGGCCGTGGAGGGCAACGTGCTGGTGTACCACGATGCCCATCACCTGTCGGCGGCCTACGTGCGCACACTCACCACCGAGTTGGCGCGGCAGATGTCCGACGCCCTCGGATGGTGGTAGCGCTTATTCGACGCCGCTTATTCGACGATGAAGACGGGAATCTGCCGAGTGGTCTTGGTCTGGTACTCGGCATAAGGCGGGTAGGCCTCGACTGCCAGCTTCCACCAATGCTCGCGCTCCTCGCCAGCCAGTTCACGGGCAGTCAGCGACGCGGTCTTGTCGCCGTCCTGCACCGTCACGGCCGGGTTGGCCTTGACGTTGAAGTACCACGAGGGGTGCGCCGGGTCGCCGCCCTTGGACGCCACCATCGCGTAACGACCGTTCTCTTCGACGCGCATCAGCGGCACGTACCGCTTCTTACCTGACTTGGCGCCTGTCGTCGTGAACAGCACGATCGGGCGATCGAGCACCTCGACGCCGTCGGTGGTGCCTTGCTCCAGGATGCGTTGGGTCTGGTCACGTACCCAGTCGGTCGGGCTCAGTTCGGCATGTTCGCTCACGCACCCCGCAACACCGGCGACCGCGGAGATATTCCGGGGTCAGCGCAGCTTCAGGACCACTTTGCCTTTCGCGCTGCGGTTCTCCAGTGACGCTATGGCCTGCGCGGCCTGCTCCAGCGGGTACACCTGCGGCTGCGGTGCGGGCACCGCACCGGAGGCCAGCAACGGTTGCAGTTCGGCCCACTGCTCCTGCAGATAACCGGGGTGGGAGAACGTCCAGGCACCCCAGCCCGCGCCGATCACGTCGACGTTGTTGAGCAGCAGGCGGTTGACCTTGACCGTGGGAATGTCACCGCCGGTGAACCCGACGACCAGCAGGCGTCCGCCCACGGCCAGCGACCGCAGTGAGTCGGTGAAGCGGTCGCCGCCGACCGGGTCGAGGACGATGTCCACGCCGCGGCCGTCGGTGAGTTCCTTTACCGCATCCCGGAATCCGTCGGCCAGCACCACCTCCGATGCGCCTGCGGCCCTGGCGATTTCGGCCTTCTCCTCGGTGGACACCACCGCGATGGTGCGCGACGCGCCCAGCGCAGGGGCCAATCGCAGCGCGGAGGTGCCGATGCCTCCTGCCGCGCCGTGCACCAGTACGGTCTCACCCTTGGCCAGCCTGCCGCGCGTGCGCAACGCGAAATGCACGGTCAGGTCGTTGAACAGGATGCCGGCGCCGGCCTCGAACGAGACCGCGTGCGGCAGAGCGAACACCCGATCGGCGGGCAGTGCCACGACTTCGGCCATGCCGCCGGACAACATGGTCAGGCCAAGCACCCGGTCACCGGCGCGGACGTGGGCCCCGGCCGGAGCGCTGCGGACCACCCCGGCGACCTCGGCGCCGGGAGTGAACGGCACATCAGGCTTGTATTGGTAGAGCCCGCGGGTGAGCAGGGCGTCCGGGAACGCGACCCCAGCGGCGTGGACGTCGATCACCACCGCCTCGTCAGCTGAGGGTTCGGCGACGTCGGCCACCCGTACCGCATCGGGACCGTCGAGGGCGGTGATCTGTGCTGCACGCATCGGTGTCTCCTTCTGGTGGGTCGCCAGCCAATTGTGACAGGTGTCAAGTTGGTGGTTAGCATCACCGGATGCTCAACGCCCGCGCCGCGGTGGTGCTCGACGCCGGAGCCGATCCGCAGCTCACTGACGTCCAGATGCGCGAGCCAGTCGGTGACGAAGTTCTGGTCCGCATCGACGCGGTGGGCATCTGCCACACCGATGTGAGCGTGGCCGCGCGGTTTCGCAGGCTCCCGATGGTGTTCGGCCATGAAGGCGCGGGAACCGTGGTCCAGACCGGGCCGGATGCCGTCGCCCGGATCGGCGACCAAGTGGTCCTCACCTTCGCCAGTTGCGGCACGTGCTTCAACTGCCGGGCCGACGCCCCGGCCTACTGCGAGCGTTCCACCGACCTGAACATGCGCGGCAGCCGTCCCGACGCGTCCAGCGCCATGTACCGCGACGGTGCCCCGATCGGCGGCGGGTTCTTCGGCCAGTCCAGCTTCTGCACCTACGCGATCGCCGGTAGCCGCAATGCCGTGGTGCTGCCCGAGCCGATGGATCCCGCGCTGGCCGCCCCGCTGGGCTGCAGCGTGCAGACCGGTGTGGGTGCGGTGCTCAATGTGCTTGCGCCACAACCCGCGGATGCGCTCGTGGTGTTCGGTGCCGGCGCCGTCGGGCTCTCGGCGGTGATGGGCGCCCGCATCGCCGGGTGCCGCACCGTCATCGCCGTCGATCCGATCGTGCAGCGGCGCACGCTGGCAACCGAATTGGGAGCCACCGCGGCCATCGACCCGGTCGCGTCCGACGCCGCTGCGGTGGTGCTCGAGCTGACCGGGGGAGCGGCCGCCGCCGTCGACACCACCGCACGGCCCGACGTCCTGGCCGCCGCCGTCGGGGTGTTGCGCGAACGTGGCACGTTGGCGCTGCTGGGCCTGGGTGCGTTGACCGCCGAGCTACCCGTCGCTGCCATCATGGGCAAGGGTCTGACCGTGCGCGGCGTGGTGGAGGGTGACAGCGAACCGCACACCTTCATCCCGCGCCTGGTGGATCTGCATCGCCGTGGCGAACTTCCGCTCGACAAATTCGTGAGCCGCTTCCTGTTCGACGACTTCGACCGGGCCTGGGCCGCTGCCAAGGCCGCTGACGTCGTCAAACCGGTGTTGATCACCGGAACGGTAGGCTCATAAAGCCCGGTTTCACCCGGCAACGACGCCAATGATCGGAGCATCATGACCCTTCCCCAGCTACCACCGGGGCGCGCCGTGCAGGTGCGCGCTGTCGACGGCGTGCGGTTGCACGCCGAGGTGTTCGGGCCCGCCGACGGCTATCCGATCGTGCTGGCCCACGGCATCACCTGTGCCATCGGGGTCTGGGCCCATCAGATCGCCGATCTGGCCACCGATTACCGCGTCATCGCCTACGACCACCGCGGGCACGGCCGCAGCGAGGCTCCACGCGGCCGCGATCGCTACAGCCTCAACCACCTCGCAGCCGACCTCGACGCGGTACTCGACGCCACGCTCAAGCCCGGTGAACGGGCGATTATCGCCGGGCACTCGATGGGCGGCATCGCGATCACCTCGTGGTCGCAGCGCTACCCGGCCCAGGTGGCCGCCCGCGCCGACGCTGTCGCGCTGATCAACACCACCACCGGGGACCTGGTGCGGGACGTGCAACTACTGCGGGTGCCCGCGCCGCTGGCGTCGACGCGCATCCGGGCCGCGGGTACCGCGATCAGGACCTTGGGCGGAGCGCGGATGCCCCGGATCACCGAGCGTCCCAACAAGCGGTTGGTCGCGCGTCTGGCGGTGGGCTACGAGGCCGAGCCGTGGGTCGCCGAGTTCGTCTATCGCCTGTTCGCCGAGACGTCGGCGGCCGGACGCGGCGGCTGGGCCAGGGCGCTGGTCAACAGTGTTGGACCGCAACATATCTCACTGAAAAATCTGTCGGTCCCGACGCTCGTGATCGGTAGTGCCAAGGACCGGTTGCTGCCCATCAACGCCGCCCGCCGCATCGCCGCCGACGCCCCGAACCTGAGCGCGTTCGTCGAGATGCCCGGCGGGCACTGCGCCATCCTGGAATGCCCGTCACAGGTGAATGCCCAATTGCGCGCGCTGGCCGAATCGGTGGCTTCGACCCGGGCGGTGGATCAAGCAGTCAGCCGGTGAGCCGGCCCGCGACTTCGGCGGCCGCCCGCTTGCCGGACCGGACTGCCCCGTCGAGAAATCCGGTCCACTCATCGGCGGTCTCGGTGCCCGCCCAGTGGATGCTGTCCACCGGTTCGCGCAGCCACCGGCCGTACTGAGTCCACGAACCCGGTGGCACCGCCGCCGTCGGCCCGCCGGGTGCGAATTGTTCTGCGCTCCAACACTGGTCGATGTAGTCGATCGGTGTCAGCGCCGCATCGCCGAACAGCGTGGCGAACCCGGACAGTGCCTGCTCGCGCCGCTGGTCCGGTGGGAGCCGGTCGAATGTGCGGGCATCGGTGAACCCGAGCAGGATTCCGGGCCCGTTGGATGAACCGTCTCCCGGGCTGACGTCGAAGGTGATGAACACCGGCCCCTCGTCGGACAATGCCTCACCCGAGCAGCCGTTGGCGCGCCAGAACGGTCGTTCGTAGGCGGCGTAGGCCTTGCTGAGATTGCCCTGCGGCCAGTTCTCGGCCAGCTCGGTGTAGGGCTCGGGCAGTGGCGGGTTGAATTCGATGCCGACCCGGTGTTGGGGCGGGATGGCGACGATCACCGCGCGTGCGTGTACTGCGCCGGCCGGGGAGCTCACCGCGACAGTGCCGTCGGGGCGGCGCTCGATGGCGCCGACAGGGGCGTTGAGCAGCACCCGATCTCCGAGCTCGTCGGCCATCTTCACGGCGATCTGCTGGCTCCCGTCGGGAAAACGATCCTGTTGCGCGCCGTCGCGGACGTCGAGCATGCGATCCAGCCCGCCCGCGGCCTTGACGTAGCGGGCGGCGTGCAGCATCGACACCTCGTCGGGCTCGGCACCCCAGGTGACCCGCGACATGATCGCCATGAGGTTGCGGGTCGACGCGTTGGCACCGGCCGAGCGCAACCACTGCTCGAGGGTGAGTTCGTCGAGTTTCTCGGCGTTGGGACTTGTCCACGGCTCGGTGATCCGGATCAGCCGGCAGAGCCGTTCGAAGCGCCACTGGATGCGCGACACGTCGAACAGTTCCATCATCGACAGCCGCGGGATGGTGCTCCGGTAGGAGCGCACCCGCCCGTGCCACCGGATCAGGTTCTTGCCGCGGTCGTAGGTGGGCACCGTGCGGCACCCGAGTTCGTCGGCCAGCGCCAGCACCGCATCCTGGGTCGGGCCGACGAACGTGCCCCCCAGGTCCACCGGCACGTCGGCGATCATGGCGGTCGACGAGCGGCCGCCGACGCGGTCGCGGCCCTCCAGCACCACCACCTGATGTCCGAGCCCGACCAGCGCGCGGGCGGCGGTCAGGCCGGCGAAACCGGCGCCGACCACGACGACGTCGGTGTTCGTTGGGATGCTCACCTGTCTAGGCTCTCACGCGTGAAGGTCATGACAGCGTTGTTCGGCCCGCAAGATGCCATCGAGAGGGCCAGGGCCCTGCGTGAGGCGGGTGCCAGTGGGGTGTTCACCTTCGAGGGTCCCCATGATGTGTTCACCCCGTTGACGCTGGCCGCCACGGTCGGCGGTCTCGACCTGATGACCAATGTGGCAATCGCCTTTCCCCGCAACCCGATTCACCTCGCACACCAGGCCATCGACCACCAGATCCTGTCCGGTGGGCGCTTCACCCTGGGGCTCGGCACGCAGATCCGTACGCAGATCGAGAAGCGGTTCGGCGCCGAGTTCGACCGCCCGGTGGAACGGATGTCGGAGTTGCTCGGCGCGTTGCGGGCGATCTTCGCGGCGTGGGATGACCCCAACGGACTGAACTCCTTGAATTTCAGGGGCGAGTATTACCGGCACACGTTGATGACGCCCACGTTCACGCCGCGGGACAACCCGTACGGTCCACCGCCGATCTATGTGGGCGCGCTGGGGCCGCGGCTCACCCGGGCCACCGCACAGTTCGCGGACGGCCTGCTGGTCATGCCGTTCGGGTCCAAACGGTTCCTGCAGGAGGCCACGCTGCCCGCGGTGCGCGAGGGGCTGACCGCCGCGGGACGCGACGAGGCGGAGTTGGCGATCGTCCCGGAGATCATCGTGTCGGCCGCATCCGAGAAGGACCCGAATCACGACGCGGCGCGACGCCTGCTCGCCTTCTACGGTTCCACCCCGGCCTACCGGCCGGTGCTGGATGTGCACGGCTGGGGCGATTTGCAGCCCGAGCTCAATGCGCTGTCCAAACAGGGCCGCTGGCAGGAGATGGGTTCGCTGATCGACGACGATGTGCTGCACACCATCGCGGCCTGCGGCAGCCCCGCCGACATCGCCGCCCACATCCGGGACCGCGTGGCCGGCGTGTCCGACCGGATCTGCCTGTACCAGCCGGGTCCGATCGAGGTGGATTCGCTTGCCCAGATCGTTGACGCGCTGCGCGACTGAGCACATAGGGTGGTACTGAGCGGGACCAAAGGAGGTTCGCCATGGACGACGCTCGTCGGGCTGCGGATCCGGACTATTCGGATGTACTGATCATCGGGGCCGGCATCTCAGGGTTGGGGGCGGCCTACCGCGTACATGAGAAGAGCCCCGGGCTGACCTACACCGTCCTGGAACGCCGGGAGCGGATCGGTGGTACCTGGGACCTGTTCCGTTATCCCGGGATCCGCTCGGACAGCGACATCTTCACGCTGAGCTTCCCGTACCAACCGTGGACCAGGCCGGAGAACGTGGCTGACGGCGACGACATCCGCGACTACCTGACCGAGACCGCTCGGGCACACGGCATTGACCGCCACATCCGGTTCAACACCCATGTGCTGTCGGCGGATTGGGATTCGGGCACCGACACCTGGACCGTGCAGACCGAACAGGACGGCCGGCCCGGGACCTACCGGTGCCGGTACCTGTTCTGCGGCACGGGGTACTACAACTACGACGAGCCCTACACCCCGGAATTCCCCGGTATCGAGAGCTTCGGCGGCGACGTGGTCCACCCGCAGTTCTGGCCCGAGTCGCTGGACTACTCCGGCAAGCGCGTCGTGGTGATCGGCAGCGGTGCCACGGCGATCAGCCTGGTGCCCGCGTTGGCCGAGCAGGCCTCCCATGTGACGATGCTGCAGCGCTCGCCCACCTACATGATGTCGATGCCGCGCATCGATCCGATGGTTCAAGCCATCCGGAAGATCCTGCCGCGCAGGGTTTCTCATCAGGTGGTGCGGTTCCGCAATGCGATGATCCACGTGCTGATGTACTTCGTGTTCCGGAAGGCGCCCAAGTTCGGGCGGTGGCTGATCCGCAACCGGACGATCGCCGCATTACCCGAGGGCTACCCCGTCGACGTGCACTTCAAGCCGCGGTACAACCCGTGGGACCAGCGTTTGTGCCTGGTGCTCGACCGAGACCTGTTCCAGCACATCAGCCACGGCCAAGTGGACGTCATCACCGATCACATCGACCACGTCGACGCGACCGGCATCGTGCTGAAATCCGGTGCGCGGGTGGATGCCGACGTGATCGTCACCGCGACCGGCTTGCAACTTCAGGCGCTCGGCGGGATCAGGCTGGCGGTCGACGGTCACGAGGTCAAGCCCACCGAGAGGTTCGTCTACAAGGAATTTCTGCTGGAGGATGTCCCGAACCTGGCCTGGTGCATCGGTTACACCAACGCATCGTGGACATTGCGGGCGGACATGACCGCGCGGGCATTCGCGAACCTGTTGGCCTACATGGGCGCTCACGGGTACACCCATGCCTATCCGCACAAGGGTGCGGCGCCGATGCCGGAGAAGCGGACGTGGGATCTGGAGGCCGGCTACATCCAGCGTTCAGAGCATGCGTTGCCGCGGTCGGGCACCAAGCGGCCATGGCACGTTCGGCACAATTATGTGCTCGATGCCATCGACCACCGCTTCGACCGCATCGAGGAGTCGATGGTCTTCGGCCGTGCCCCGGCCGTCGAGAACGTGGCCTCCTGAACGCCGCGAGTGTGCGGGCCGGTACGCGTCACGGCGTGCGGATGCGCAAACCCGTCGAAAGCAGCTGTGTGGCGGACAATCCGAACGTGGTCTTGAACCGGTCGGCCAGGTGTGACGGGCTGGCGAACCCGGCATCGGCGGCGGCCGTGGTCAGATTCTCACCGGCCGCCACGGCGGTGCCCGCCGCCACGAGCCTGCTCCACATCCGGTAGCGCCGCAGGCTGGTGCCGGCCTCGCGCCGGAACAGATGAAGGAACCGAGACTCCGACAGGCCTGCGGCGGCCGCGAGCTCGCGCGCCGACGCCGCTGCCGCCGGGTCTTGGCGAATCTGCTTGGCCACCAGTTCGATCCGTGGATCAATGCGGTGAACCGTGTCGGGGGCGGCCAGGTCGAGCCAGCGCCGGGCGGCCGCGTCGTCGCGCGGCGTCACCGTCAGTTCGGCTTCGGCGGCGTGGCCGACACCGATGCCGTGCCGGAATTCGGTGAACTGCTGCCGGCACGATGCGCTTCGTTGCGAGCTGGGATCGAGATAGCACGACACCATCGCGCCCTGCATCGACAGGTGATGGGTGAGCCGTGGTGGGACCAACACACTGCGTGCGACGACGGTGTGGCCCTCCACAGCCACTGACAACGGCCCGTCGACCCCGACCACTGAGCACCACACCGACCCGGAGTGCGGTTCGAGACCGAGGCCCGGCCCGGCGTAGAGCGCCTGCCCGGGCCACAACCACACCGTCGGGCAGCAGGTTTGTGGAAGCGGCTCGACGGTGTCGGGGGCATGCTGTGCGGACAACGTGAACAGGAGGATACCGTGGCTGTTGCTGTGATCGCCGTCGTCGGCGTGTTCTTCGCCGGCATGGGTTTGTACGCCCTGGCGGCTCCCGCCGCGATTCTGCGGCCGTTCGACTATGACCTCAGAACGGCTGCGGCCCGCGCGGAAGTCCGTGGTGTGTATGGCGGTTTCGGTCTGGCCATGGCGGCGGTGCTGGCCTATGCGGCCATGGCCCCGGCCGAGGTGCGCACCGGGATATTGATCACGGTCGGCGCGGCACTGGCCGGAATGGCCGTCGGTCGCGCCGTCTCGGCGGTGTTCGACGAAAGGACGTCGTTCTACCCCAACTGGTTCTACTCCTTGGTCGAAGCGATCGGCGCGGCAGCGCTGCTCTTGGCCGCCTGATTTCCCGGCTCGCGCAGGGGAGTGCCTAGGGGGCGACCGTGAGCCAGTCGGCGAAGCCCGAGGGATCGTGACGCCCTAGCGCACCGTGCTCGAACAGGCCCCAGCCTTCCACCGGCGCACCATCGCCCTCGGTGCACACCGCCCGCCCGACGTGGTCGATCACGCCGAATGCGGTCCGGCCGACGACGGCCGGGTCGGTCATGTCGTAGGTCCGCCGTTCGGTGAACTTCTCGCCCTTCCACACGCCGTGGATCCAGTCGACGTCGCCGCCGTAGCCGCCGCCGACGTGAATCGGCACGGGCAGTTTGGATTCCACGTCGAACCGGACCGGGGTGCCGTCGAGCGCGGTGGCCTCGATGGTGGCGCCCGTCGGGATGCGGGTGCCCGAGCGGTAGTGGATCTTGATCCGCGGCCAGCCGAGCTGCTCGACGCGGCCGTCTTTCCAGACCCGCGTGCAGTCGTTCAGCGAGCGGAACCCGTTGGGCTCCTCCTGGATGATGAGGACCAGCGCGAAGTCGTCGAAGGCCATCGGTACGTACAGCCACCACATGCCTTCGAACGGCGGGTCGGCGGGACGCCCGGCGGGTTCGGCCTCGCCGATCGGCCGGATACCCCAGGACCGGTCGCGCGAGCCGATCCAGGTCTCTGGGTCGACGTCGATACGCTGGCCGTCGATCTCCAGATGGCCGCTCCAGGAACCCAATTGGGCGAAGCGCTGGGCGTCGAGGGTGACCCGATTGCCCTGACGCATCAGGTGCGGCTGTTCCTGGACGACATCGAACAGGCCGTTCCAGGTGAGATCCGCGGCGATGCCCTCGGTTTCCTCCAGCACGATGCGCACCTTGTGCAGTGGCTCGGGCACTTCGACGCGGTAGCCGCCGACGTGCTGGTTGAGCCGGTCCTGATCGATCGCGTCGGACAGGTGCACGGCCGTCTGTTCATTTCCACGTCGCACCAGGAAGTAGGCGTCCTTCACCCCGAGATTGGGGTAGTAGCCGAGACCGGTGATGACGAAGACGTCGCCGGTGCGGTCGTGGGCGTTGAAATACGAACGGTCGTAGAAGTTCCGGTCCGACGATCCGGGCCAGGCGATCGGTTGTGGGGTTTGATGTACCGGGAATTCGTCCATCGGGCCGAGCATTTACGCTCCTTCCTTTCCCCGGGTCGCTTCGCTCCTGCCCTCCGGGATCTCAATGAGGCGCCGCAGCAACGGCGCATGGTAGAACATGGTCTCTACGTTGTCGGGCTTCTCCGCCTCGCCGAAATGCACGCGCCGAGCACCGGTGCGCATGAACACGCAGCACCAGATGACGCCTGAGTAGATGTAGAACCACCGCAGATCGCCGAGCTCGACCCCGGTCAACTCGCGATAGGTGGCCCGGACATCCTCTTCGCGCATCACATCGGGCAGGCCCGGCAGCCCGGCCATGCCGGACAGTTCCTGAAACACCATGTGCGCAAAGATGATCCAGGAAACGTCCAGTTCGCGTGGGCCGATGGTGGCCATTTCCCAGTCGAGGACGGCGGCCGGGCGGAAGTCGTCGTAGAGCACGTTTCCGATGCGGGAATCGCCCCAGGTCAGAACGCTTTCCGAGGCGGCCACATCCGTGGGGAAGTTGTCCTCGAGCCATTGCAGCGCCTGCTCGACCAGCGGTGAGCGGCCGATGTCGGGTACCGAGAACTCGTACCAGTCCTTGAGCCAGCCGAAGCGGCGGCTCAGCGGTGTATCGCCCGGCGGATCGACCTCGGACAGGAACGCGAATCGTTCTGCGGCATCGGGGATCGCGTGCAGTTTCGCCAGCACGGCCACGGTGCTGTCCTGCAACTCGCGGCGGCGTGCGGCGGGGGCATCGGCGAACCAGTTGTCACCGAAGGTGTATGGCATGACGTCCGGCGGCACCTGGCCGTCGACGCGGTCCATCAGGAAGAAGGGGGTGCCCAGCACCTCGCCGGTGGCGTCGATCCAGCGCACGTCGGGGACCGGCACATCGGTGAGTTCGCCGACCTGCCGCATCACCTCGAATTGGTGATCGAGCCGGTAGGAGGAGAACACCGGGACGTCGTCCTGGGTGGGGGCGACGCGGGCCACCCACTTCTGCTCTTTGGGCTCGCCGTCTTCTTCCCAGCGGCCGGTCAGCATGATCGTCTCGGACGACATTCCGTTGGAGTCGACTCCGCTTTCCACGGTGATCTCCGGGGCGATGCCGCCCGGCATCACGGTGGACAGCCATTTCGACAGCACCGATGGCAGGGTGGTGACGTCACGGCTGGAGCGTTGCAGGTGGTCGACATTCTCCACAGGAGCGTCCACGGCCTCGTTTGCCATTCAACTGTTCCTTACGGCCACAATTACGATACTGTTAGTAGCGTTATGAAAGCAGAGCCATCACCACTTGGCAAGACCGCCGGAGCAGGACGTCCCCGCGACCCGCGCATCGACGCTGCCATATTGCAGGCGACCACGGACCTGCTTGTCGAAATCGGCTATGCGAACCTGACCATGGCGGCGGTCGCAGAGCGGGCACAGACCACGAAAACCGCGCTGTACCGGCGGTGGTCGAGCAAAGCGGAGCTGGTGCACGAGGCGGTGTTCCCCGCCGCCGCGACCGCACTGACGGCGCCGGCCGGTGACATCGCCGCAGATATCCGGGCGATGATCGGTGCCGCCCGCGACGTGTTCACCAGTCCGGTGATGCGCGCGGCGCTTCCCGGACTGGTCGCCGACGTCGTCGCCGACACCGACTTGAACGCGCGGGTGATGCAGCGGTTCGCCGGGACCTTCGTCACGGTGCGCGCCCGGATCGTCGACGGCATCGTCCGCGGTGAGGTCCAACCGGATGTCGACCCCGACCGCCTGGTGGAGCTCATCGGCGGCTCGACCATGCTGCGCATGCTGCTGTGGCCCGAACGTGAACTCGACGACGAGTGGGTCGCACAGACGGCGGCGATCCTGGTGCACGGAGCCACCGTCGCCAAGTGAGGGCGGGCGTCTTTGCGTCAGGCTGAGGACAAATCTTCCGGGTGATTCCGACCCCGCATAACCTGCGGCCACGTGACTGTTACCGATCCACGTTCAGTGGTCACCGCCAAGCCGAGCGCGCGCACCGTCGCGTTGGGCAGCGCGGTCGGCACCACGATCGAGTGGTACGACTTCTACCTGTATGCCACGGCCGCGGCCCTGGTCTTCAAACCCCTGTTCTTCCCCAACATCTCGTCGACGGCGGGCACGCTGGCCTCGTTCGCGACCTATGCCGCGGGGTTCGGGGCCCGGCCGTTGGGTGCCCTGATATCGGGTCACTACGGAGATCGGCTGGGCCGCAAGACCGTTCTGGTGGCCGCGCTGGTGGGTATGGGTCTGAGCACGTTCGCGATCGGACTCCTGCCGACGTACGCCCACGTCGGGCTGATCGCACCCGCGTTGCTGGTGACCCTGAGGTTGCTGCAAGGCCTGGCGGTGGGTGCCGAATGGGGCGGTGCGGCTTTACTTTCGGTGGAGCACGCGCCACCAGGGCGTCGAGGTTTGTTCGGCAGCTTCACCCAACTGGGTTCACCGGCCGGCATGTTGCTGTCGACGGCGATCTTCTACGTGACCAGAACAGTCACCGGCCCCGATGCGTTCCTCGCCTACGGCTGGCGAATCCCATTCCTGCTCAGTGCTGTTCTGGTCGTCGTCGGCCTGGTGATCCGGCTGAGGCTCACCGATGCGGAGGTGTTCACCGAGATCAGAGACCGCGGCGAGGTGGCGCGGTTGCCGGTGCTGGAGGTGCTGCGTACCCAGCCGCGCAATGTGTTGATCACCACCGGATTGCGGTTCTCGCAGATCGCCCTGTTCGTCCTGCTGACCACGTATTCACTGACATATCTTCAGGATTCGACGAATGCGGGCAGCCAGGTCGGCCTGACGGCGGTTCTCATCGCGTCGGCCATCGGCCTGGTCAGTACGCCGGTGTGGGCAATGGTGTCAGACCGCTACGGCAGGCGGCCTCCGTACCTGTTCGGCGCGGTGGCCGGCGTGCTGGCGCTGATCCTGTTCTTCGTCGCGGCGGGCACCGGATCGCACGTCGCCATCGTGTTGTCGATTGTGTTCGGCGTCAACATCGCTCACGACGCCATGTACGGACCACAGGCCGCGTGGTTCGGGGAGCTGTTCGACACCCGGGTGCGCTACAGCGGGGCGTCGTTGGGCTACCAGATCGGTGCGGTGCTCTCGGGAGGTTTCGCTCCGTTGATCGCCGCGGCACTGCTGGTCGCCGGTGGTGGTAGCCCCTGGCTGATCGTCGGATACTTCGCGGTGCTGACGGCCATCACCTTCACCGCGGCGTACTTCGCGCGGGAAACCCATCGCGACGAGATGGGGGATGAGCGATGAGCAGGATCTATCTCAACGCCTTCGACATGGCTTGCGTGGGACACCAATCCGCGGGCTTGTGGCGCCATCCCGACGATCAGGGCTACCGCTACCGCGAACTCAAATACTGGACCGAATTGGCCCGCACCCTGGAGGCCGGTGGCTTCGACGCGTTGTTCCTCGCCGACGTGCTCGGTGTCTACGACGTGTACGGCGGTTCACGAGATGCGGCGGTGGCCGATGCCGCACAGGTACCGGTCAATGATCCGACCTTGGCAGTGTCGGCCATGGCGGCGGTCACCGAGACCCTGGGATTCGGTGTCACGGTGTCGTTGACCTATGAGCAGCCCTATGCGCTGGCCCGCCGGCTCTCGACGCTGGACCATCTGACCGATGGCCGGGTGGCGTGGAACATCGTCACCTCCTACCTCGACAGTGCCGCCCGCAACCTGGGGCTGGGCAGCCAGATCCCGCACGACGAGCGCTACGAGATCGCCGAGGAATACCTCGAGGTCTGTTACAAGCTGTGGGAGGCGTCGTGGGAGCCCGACGCCGTCGTCCGTGATCGGGAGCGAGGCGTGTTCACCGATCCGGCGAAAGTGCATGACATCGAACACAAGGGCCAGTACTTCAGCGTGCCAGGGCCGTTCCTGTGTGAACCGTCCCCGCAACGCACCCCGATGCTGTTTCAGGCAGGCGCTTCGCCGCGAGGAGTCCGGTTCGCCGCGGCTCATGCTGAGGCGGTGTTCGTGTCGGGCCCGACGCCGGAGATCGTGGCCAAGCCGGTCAAGGCGCTGCGCGCCGCCGCGGCTGACCACGGACGAGATCCTCAGGCCATCAAGGTGTTTACGATGCTCACGCCGATCGTCGCCGAGACTCATGAGTTGGCTGTCGCCAAGCTGCACGAGTATCGGCAGTTTGTCAGTACGGAGGGTGCGTTGGCACTGTTCGGTGGCTGGACCGGGGTTGATCTGGCCGAGCTCGGGGCAGACGAACCCCTGAGGTATGTCCAGACCGAAGCCAATCGTTCTGCGCTGGCGTCGTTTACCACGTCGGACCGCAACTGGACGGCGGGCGAGCTGGCTCACGAGGTGGGTCTGGGCGGCCGTGGTCCGGTGGTGGTGGGCTCACCGACCGAGGTTGCCGACGAACTCGAGCGGTGGGTCGATGAGGCCGGTGTCGACGGATTCAACCTGGCCTACGTCACGACGCCGGGCACCTTTGTCGATTTCGCCCGCCTCGTCGTGCCCGAGCTGCGTCGACGTGGCCGGGTGCCCGACCACAGCGAGCCGGTCACCCTCCGCGAGCGGCTCGGCGGCGCCGGGCCGTTACTGGCTCCTGAGCATCCGGGTGCGGCCTTTCGGTTGACATGAACTGCCGTTCAGGTTCGACACTGGTGTGATGAACGCGCAGGATCCAGCCATGGCGCTGCAACCGTTTCCCACCGACTGGCAGACCGCGCTCGTTCTGGTCGCTCACCCGGATGACCCCGAATACGGGGTCGGCGCGGCGGTGGCGAAGTGGACCTCCGCGGGCAAGGCCGTGCACTACGCGCTGGCGTCGCGGGGCGAGGTCGGTATCGCCGGTATGCCACCGGAGGAGGCCGGGCCGCTGCGGGAAGGCGAGCAGCGACGATCGGCCGCCATCGTCGGAGTCGACGACGTGGAGTTCTGGGAGTTTCCGGACAGCAACATCCGCGACACCCCGGAGCTGCGGGCGAAGATCGCCGAGACCATCGAGGCGCTGGGGCCTGACGTCGTCATCACGCTGTACAGCGGGCCGAGCTGGGCGCCCGGCGCGCCCAACCAACGCGATCACATCGAGTTCGCCCACGCCGTTGCCGCGGCTTACGACAGCCTCGACGACCCACCGACGTGGCTCTTCGAGAACGGACCGGAGCCCACGCACTGCGAGGTGGTCGACGGCTACACCGAGATCGCGGTGAATTCCCTTGCCGCTCATGAGGTTTATCTCACGGTGCTCGATCCGGACACGCCCGTCCTCGAGCAGGCCCGCAAGCAGGTGGAGATGTCGACCCCGGCACTGCCGGACTTCGGCGAGCGAACCGTCGGCTTCATCCTGAAGCGGCATCGCTGATCCGGGGGCCGTCGGCCTACCATCGCAACTGTGCGTGCTGTGATGTATTCCGAGGTCGGCGTGTTGCCCGCCGTGGCCGAGGTGCCCGACCCCGCGTGTCCCGACGAGGGAGTGGTGGTCGAGGTTGCGGCCACCGGTGTGTGCCGGTCCGACTGGCACGCCTGGCGGGGTCACGATCCGGTCGAGTTGCCGATCATCCCCGGGCATGAGTTCGCCGGCACCATCGTGGCCGTCGGTGCCGGAGTATCGGGCTGGCAGGTGGGCGACCGCGTGACGGCCCCCTTCGTGCTGGGCTGCGGGCGCTGCGAATTCTGCCTGGCCGGTGACGCCCAGGTGTGTCCCGATCAGTTGCAGCCTGGCTTCACTTTGCCGGGATCGTTCGCACAACGGGTCGCGGTGCCACGAGCTGAGGCGAACCTCGTCCGGCTTCCCGATAACGTCTCGTTCGTCGCGGCGGCGTCCTTGGGGTGCCGGTTCGCGACGTCCTTCCGCGCCGTTGTCACCCACGGCGCCGTGCAGCCGGGGCAATGGGTGGCGGTCCATGGTTGCGGCGGAGTCGGACTGTCGGCGGTGATGACCGCAAAAGCGTTCGGCGCCAAGGTTGTTGCGGTCGACGTGAGCGCCGATGCGTTGGCGGCGGCCGCTCGACTTGGGGCCGATGAGATCATCAACGGTACCGAGAGCGCCGATGTCGCAACCGAAGTGATCGATCGCACCAGTGGCGGCGTACACATCGGGGTCGATGCCATCGGGCATCCGTCCGTGGCAGTGGCTTCGATCTGTTCGCTGCGTCGTCGCGGCCGGCACATCCAAGCGGGTCTTCTGCTCGGCGACGCGGCGCAGACCGCCTTCCCGATGGACCGGGTGATCGCACAGGAACTTTCGATCCTGGGGTCGCACGGCATGCCGGCCGTCGACTATCCGGCGATGCTCGGCCTCGTCGCTTCCGGTGCGCTGCAGCCGGAGCTGTTGGTCACCCGGCGAGTGGGGCTGGACGACGCCGGCGCGGCGTTGGCCGCCATGGATGTGCCCGCCGGATCTGGGATGACGATCATCGAGCCCAGCCAGAACGGCTAACCGTCGATCTGGCCTCGGTTCCGTTGAGCCACAGCGCGATAACGGTCACCGAGTCCGTCGAGGTCGCGCGTCTGCGCGCCGGCGATCGCCTGCTCGGCGGCCAGCGCCGGACCGATGACCGGCTCGCTTCCTCGGGTGTAGATCTCCTTGAGCCCGGACATGATCGGGCCGGGCACTTCGGCGATGTGCCCGGCCAGTTCCAGCGCCCGGCCCAACAGGCGTTCATGTGCGACCACTTCGGTGACCAGGCCCAGGCGTTCGGCGTGGGCGGCGTCGATGACTTCGCCGGTCATCGACAGCCTGCGTGCCATCGCGGCGCCGACCACGTGGGGCAGCCGTGCTGTCATCCCGCCGCCGGGCAGGATGCCGACGCGGGCGTGGGTGTCGGCGAACACCGCGCGCTCGGAGGCGATCAGGAAGTCGCAGCCCAGCGCCATCTCCAGCCCGCCGGTGAACGTCGCACCGTTGATCGCCCCGATGATCGGCGTGCGGAGTTCGCCCGTCTTGGTGATGCAGTTGTGCGACTGAAATTTCTCGAAATATCCCATTCCCAGCGACTGCGCCTCTTTGAGGTCGACACCCGCGCAGAAGGCCGGATCGGCGCCGGTCAGGACTATGGCGCGCACCGCCTCGTCGGCATCGGCGCCGTCCAGCGCTCCGTAGAGTTCCTCGATCAGCTCACGACCCAGCGCATTGCGCGACTGCGGGCGATTGAGGGTGAGCACGCGAACCGCGCCGTGGTCGGCGATGAGGACGGTCGTCATGGGATCAATCTAGCCTGCGCGAGCAGACACAGAATCGCATGAAACTGCACTTGGTAATGCGATTCTCCGTCTGCTCGTGGGAAATCGTCAGCGCAGGAAGGTCTCGGCGTTGTTGGCCAGATCCAGCAACGGCTGCGGCAGCGCGCCGAGCGCGAAGGTGATGGCCGCGGTGACGGTGATGACGGCGGTGGACAACCCGCTGGGGACGACGACCTCGGGGGCGTCCTCGGGTGGGTCGGTGAAGAACATCAGCACGATCACCCGCACGTAGAAGTAGGCCGCGACCGCACTGGCGACGACGCCGACGACCACCAGCGGGATCGCGCCGCCCTCACCCGCAGCCTTGAACACCGCGAACTTGCTGACGAATCCGCTGGTCAGCGGAATCCCGGCGAACGCCAGCAGGAACAGCGAAAACACCACGCCGACAATCGGATACCGTCTGCCCAGGCCGGCCCACTGGGCCATCGCGGTGGCCTCCTCACCGGAAGCGTTTCGCACCAGGCCGACGACCGCGAACGCGCCCAGCGTGCTGAATCCGTACGCGAACAGGTAGAACAGCGTCGAGGACACCCCGGCCGGATTCGCGGCGATCACACCGGTGAGGATGAACCCCGAATGTGCCACCGCGGAGTAGGCCAGCATGCGTTTGACGTCGGTCTGGGTGACGGCGGTGATGGTGCCGACCACCATGGTCAGGATCGCGATGGCCCACAGGACCGGCCGCCAATCGTCACGCAACTGCGGCAGCGCGACGTAGAAGATGCGCAGCATCGCGCCGAACGCGGCGATCTTGGTGGCCGCCGCCATGAACGCGGTGATCGCAGTGGGCGCGCCCTGGTACACATCCGGGATCCACGAATGGAACGGCACGGCACCGACTTTGAACAGCACCCCGACCAGCAACAGGGCGATTCCGATCAGTGCCAGCGGGATGTTGGGCTCCTTGGTGACGACGGCGTTGGCGATCCCGTTGAGGTCCAGGGTGCCGGCATAGCCGTACAGCATCGCTGCGCCGTACAGGAAGAACGCCGACGAGAACGCGCCCAGCAGAAAGTACTTCAAGGATGCTTCCTGCGACAGCAACCGCCGGCGACGGGCCAGCCCGCAGAGCAGATACAGCGGTAGCGAGAGCACTTCCAGCGCGATGAACATGGTCAGCAGATCGTCGGCGGCCGGGAACAGCAGCATGCCGCCGATGGCGAACATGGTCAGCGGGAAGACCTCGGTCTGCATCACACCGGTCTTCGTGGCCAGCTGCTCGGCCACACTTCCCGGCACCGCCGACGCCTGAGGTGTGAAGCCGTCCAGACCGCGTGGACCACCGGAAGTTTCGGTCGCGGACTGGCGTTCGGCGATGAGCAGGATGCCCAGAATGCCGACGAGGGCGATGGTGCCCTGCAGGAACAGCGCGGGGGCATCGAGCACCACAGAGCCCAACACCGCGGGTCGGCCGGGCGTGCCGTGCAGGTCCCGGGCCAGCAGCACGACCGCCACCACGGAGGCCACCAGCCCGCCCAGCGCGAGAGTGACCTGCACCCCGTAACGCGCCGGCCGGGGCAGGAAGGCCTCGACCAGCACACCGGCCACCGCCACCCCGAACACGATCAGCATGGGGGAGAGCAGGGCGTACTCGATGCTCGGCGTCACCATGATCAGCGGCCCCCCTCGGCGATGGTCGGTGGTGCGCTCGGTGCCGGATCGGTCTGTCCGATGGTGGTCAGGGTGTGTTGCACGGCCGGATTGATCACGTCCAGTGCGGGTTTGGGATAGATGCCCAACACCAGCAGCAGCGCGATCAGAGGTGCCACCACCACGAGTTCTCGCGGCACCAGGTCACGCACCTTGTGCTCGCCGTCGACCAGATCGTCGCGGACCGGACCTGTCATCATCCGCTGATACATCCACAAGATGTACACCGCCGACAGCACCAAGGCGGTGGCGGCGAACACCGCGACCACCGGGTAGCGCGTGAATGTGCCGATGAGAACCAGGAATTCGCTGATGAAGGGCGCCAGACCCGGCAACGACAACGTCGCCAGGCCGGCCACCAGGAACGTACCGGCGAGAACCGGAGCCACCTTCTGCACGCCGCCGTAGGCGTCGATCAACCGGGAACCGCGTCGCGTCACCAGGAATCCGGCGATCAGGAACAGGGCAGCCGTGGAGATGCCGTGATTGACCATGTACAGCGTCGACCCGGCCTGGCCCTGGCTGGTCATCACGAAAATACCCAGAATGATGAAACCGAAGTGCGATATCGAGGTGTAGGCGATCAATCGCATCACGTCGGTCTGCCCGATCGCCAGCACGGCACCGTAGGCGATGCCGATCACCGCGAGGGTGATCACCAGCGGCCGGAAATACGTTGATGCGTCTGGGAACAGCGGCAGGCAGTAGCGCAGCATGCCGAACGTGCCAACCTTGTCCATGATCGCCATCATCAGCACCGCACTGGCCGGCGTGGCCTGCACCGCCGCATCGGGCAGCCAACGGTGGAATGGCCACAGTGGGGCCTTGACGGCGAACGCGAACATGAAGCCCAGGAACAGCAGGTTGGCCACCGCTGGGTTGATCACGAACTCGCCGGAGGAGGCCGCGGCGACGATCGCGCGGAAATCGAACGTCCCGGACGGGAACGCGTCGCTGCCGGCGGTGACCACGTACAGGCCGATCACCGCGGCGAGCATGACCAGACCGCCGAACAGGTTGTACAGCAGGAACTTTACCGCCGCCTTGGAGGACTCACCACGGTCTCTTCCATACCCGCCGATCAAGAAGTACATCGGGATCAGCATGGCTTCGAAGAACACGTAGAACAGCAGGATGTCCAGCGCCACCAGGGACATGAACACCATGCCCTCCACGGCCAGGGTCAAGGCCAGGTAGGCCTGCACGCCCCGGCCGCCGAGCCCGGTCTGATGGGTGGCGTCGTTCCAGCCCGCGACGATCAGCAGCGGCAGCAGCACCGCGGTGAGAACCACCAGGGCCAAGGCGATTCCGTCGACCCCGAGGATGTAGCCCGTCCCGAATGACGGGATCCAGCGGTGCGATTCGACGAACTGAAACTGCTCGCCGGCTGGCTCGAAGCCGACGGCGATCGCCCCTGCCAGCCCAAGCGCAGCCAACGAGATCGCCAGTGCCAGCCATTTCGCCAGCGTCCGTTGCGCGGCCGGGAGCAGCATCACCACGGCGGCTCCCACCGTCGGGACAGCCCACAACGCCGTCAGCCACGGAAATGAGCTCACCACAGTCGCACCGCCAGAATCGTCGCCACCACCAGAGCCGCCCCGCCGAGCATGGACAGCGCATAGGACCGGGCGAAGCCGGTCTGCAACTGGCGCAACCCATCCGAAGTTCGGCTCACCAGCGCGGCCAACCCGCCGGCGGTGCCGTCGACCACCTTGTCGTCGACGACCACCAGAGCCGCGGTCAGCGTCTGTCCCCCTCGCATGAACACCGCCTCGTTGAACGCGTCGCCGTAGAGGTCTCTGCGGGCGGCCACCGTCAGTGCCGACCCGTCGGGCACCTCGGCCGGCACCGCTTGCTGTGCATACATGCGGTAGGCGATCGCGATGCCGATGGCGACGACGGTGAGGACCACCACCGTGACCACCCATGCCGGGATCGCGTGGTGCGCCTCGTGGGCGCCGACCACCGGCTCGAGCCAGTGTGACAGCGTGCCGCCGATGGCCAGCGCCCCACCGGAGACCACCGAACCGACCGCCAGCAGGATCATCGGCCAGGTCATCACGGCAGGAGCCTCGTGCGGATGTGTCGTTTCATCCCAACGCTTCTCACCGAAGAACGTCATCAGCATCACGCGCGTCATATAGAACGCGGTGATTCCGGCGCCGAGAATCGCCGCGCCGCCGAGGATCACGCCGCGCACTCCGCCGGCGCCCAGTGCGGCCTCGATGATGCTGTCTTTAGAGAAGAAGCCGGCCAGTGGAGGTACTCCGATGATCGCGAGATATCCGAGCCCGAATGTGGCGAACGTGACCGGCAGGACCTTGCGCAGGCCGCCGTAGCGGCGCATGTTCACCTCGTCGTCCATCGCGTGCATCACCGACCCGGCGCCGAGGAACAGCCCGGCCTTGAAGAAGCCGTGGGTCAGCAGGTGCATGATCGCGAACGCATATCCGGCGGGGCCGAGGCCTGCCGCGAGCACCATGTAGCCGATCTGCGACATGGTCGACGCGGCAAGCGCTTTCTTGATGTCGTCCTTGGCGCAGCCGATGATCGCACCGAACAGCAGTGTGACGGCGCCGACGATCACCACGCCCGTCTGCGCGCCGGGGGCCAGATCGAAGATCGGCCCGGACCGCACGATCAGGTAGACACCGGCGGTGACCATGGTGGCGGCATGGATCAGCGCCGACACCGGGGTCGGGCCCTCCATCGCGTCCCCGAGCCAGGACTGCAGCGGCACCTGGGCTGATTTGCCGCACGCGCCCAGTAGGAGCAGCAGACCCATCGCAGTCAGCGTGGCCTCGCTCAATGCCGGTGCGGCGGAAAAGACTCCGGCGAACGAAACCGACCCGATGGCGGCGAACATGATCATCAACGCGATGGCCAGACCCATGTCACCGACCCGGTTGACGACGAACGCTTTCTTGGCAGCCGCGGCGGCCGAGGGTTTGTGCGACCAGAACCCGATCAGCAGATACGAGGCCAGGCCCACGCCTTCCCACCCGGCGTACAAGCCCAGGTAGTTGTCGGCGAGCACGAGCAGCAGCATGGCAGCCAGGAAAAGGTTCAGATACGCGAAAAACCGTCGCCTATCAGGATCGTGCGCCATGTACCCGATCGAGTAGATGTGGATCAGCGAGCCCACGCCGGTGATCAGCAGAACGAAGCACATCGACAGCTGGTCGAGTTGCAGCCCGAAATCCACCTGTAGACCGGCCACCGGAACCCAGGAGAACAGGGATTCACCGATTGCGCGGTGCTCCCCGTCGCGGCCCAGCATCTGGGCGAACAGCACGGCCCCGACGACGAAGGCGGCCAGAGCGGTCGCGCAACCCAGCAGGTGTCCCCACCGGTCGGAGCGTCTGCCGCTCAACAACAGCACCGCTGCGCCGGCGGCGGGGAGGGCGATCACGAGCCAGACCGGGAGCCAATCAGTTAGCGTCATGTTGCCCTTAGTGCTTCAGCAGGCTGGCGTCGTCGACCGAGGCCGAATGGCGGGCACGGAAGATCGTCATGATGATGGCGAGGCCGATCACCACTTCGCAGGCGGCCACCACCATGGTGAAGAACGCCACCACCTGGCCATCGAGCTGACCGTGCATGCGGGAGAATGCCACGAATGCCAAGTTGGCGGCGTTGAGCATGAGCTCGACGCACATGAACATGACGATCGCGTTGCGGCGCAACAGCACTCCCGATGCGCCGATGGTGAACAACAGCGCCGACAGATACAGGTAGTTATCGGGGTTCATTCACTCGACCTCCCTGCCCGAGTTACTCATGCTGCGTGGGGGAAGAATCGCGCTGACCGACGACGCCGCATCGGAGCCATCGGGAAGCCGTGCGGGGACGTCGACGGCGTTGTGCCGGGCGTAGACGCCGGGGTTCGGCATCGGGGTGGGGTGGCCACCGGCCTGGAACCGTTCGACGGCCAGTTCACGCTGAGTTTTGCGGCGCTCGAAGCGTTCCCGGTGTGCGAGCACCATCGCACCGAGCGCCGCAGTGATCAGCAGTGTGCTGGTAAGTTCGAACGCCCACAGGTACCGGGTGAAGATCAGCGCTGCGAGCCCTTCCACGTTGCCGCCGCTGTTTGCCTGTGCCAGCCCGGTGAATCCGTTCACCGATACGCTGCCGATCCCGGCGATCAGCAGGATGCCGAATCCGGTGCCCGCGGCGAGCGCGGCAAGACGTTGTCCGCGTAGCGTTTCGGTGAACGATTCGGACAGGTCGACACCGATCAGCATCAGTACGAACAGGAACAGCATCATCACCGCTCCGGTGTAGACCACCACCTGTACCACGCCCAGGAACAGGGCGTCCTGTGCGATGTAGAGCACCGCCAGCGAGATCATGGTGCAGGCCAGGAACACCGCGGAGTACACCGCCTTCGGTGCGGCCACCACGCCGATGGCGCCGAGCACCGCGACGGTCCCCAGGATCCAGAACAACACGGCTTCGGATGTCGAGGTGTGCGCGGCGGTGTTTCCCGCGGCGAGCCGCGAAGTGTGCTCAGCGGCGAGCAGCATGACCTCCGGACTCACGGGACGTCCTCGGTGAGCGGTGTGATCCGGCCCAGGTAGTAATCGTCGTCGGTGCTGCCCGGTGCCATGTCGTGCGGCGGTGCCTGCATGCCGGGTTGCATTGGGGCCAGCAATTTGTCCTTGCCCCAGATCAGATCCGCCCGGTTGTCGTCGGCCATCTCATATTCGTTTGTCATGGTCAGGGCGCGAGTCGGGCAGGCCTCGATGCACAGTCCGCAGCCGATGCAGCGCAGGTAGTTGATCTGGTACACCCGGCCGTAGCGCTCACCCGGCGAGAAGCGTTGTGCCTCGGTGTTGTCGGCGCCTTCGACGAAGATGGCGTCGGCGGGGCAGGCCCAGGCGCACAGTTCGCACCCGATGCACTTCTCGAGGCCGTCGGGGTAGCGATTGAGTTGGTGCCGGCCGTGATAGCGCGGTGCGACGGGGCCGGGCTTCTCCGGATATTGTTCGGTGAGTGTCTTTTTGAACATCGAGCTGAAGGTGACCCCGAACCCGGCCAGGGCGTCGAGAAACTTGGGCTTCTTAGACATCGAGAGCCTCCTTGCTGACGTTCGGCAGTGGGGGCACCGGATAGGCGCCGACACTCTGCTCCGGGATCGGCTGAACGGTTCTGCCTCGCATGGATTTCCACAGCGCGGCGGCCAGTACCGCCACGACCGCGACCGCGGCGGTCACCAAACCGGTGGCCCAGTTGTGGTAGCCCTGCTCGCGCAGGCTGTGGGTGATCGCGACGACCATGATCCACACCAGCGACACCGGGATGAGCACTTTCCAGCCCAATGCCATGAACTGGTCGTAGCGGAGCCGGGGGAGGGTGGCCCGCAGCCAGAAGTACATGAACATGAACGTCCACACCTTGGCGGTGAACCACAGCAGCGGCCACCAGCCGCTGTTGGCACCGTCGATGAGGTTGAACGGGAACGGCGCATGCCAGCCGCCGAGGAACATGGTGGTGGCCAGCGCGGAGACGGTGGTCATGTTGACGTACTCGGCGAGCATGAACATCGCGAACTTCAGTGACGAGTACTCGGTGTGGAATCCGCCGACCAGCTCACCCTCGGCCTCGGGCAGATCGAAAGGCGCCCGGTTGGTTTCGCCGACCATCGAGGTCACGTAGACGATGAACGAGGGCAGCAGCAGGAAGACATACCAGGTGCGATCCTGCGCCGCGACGATGCCTGAGGTGGACATGGTGCCGGCGTAGAGGAACACCGCAGCGAACGACAAGGCCATCGCGATCTCGTACGAGATCACCTGGGCGCTGGAGCGCAGGCCGCCCAGCAGCGGGTAGGTGGATCCGGATGCCCAGCCGGCCAACACGATGCCGTACACCCCGATCGAGGTGACAGCCAGGATGTAGAGCACCGCCACGGGCAGGTCGGTCAATTGCAGTGCGGTGCGGTGACCGAACACCGAGACCTCGCCGCCCATCGGGATCACCGCGAAGGCCATGAACGCCGGGATCACCGAGATGATGGGCGCCAGAAGGTAAATGGGCCTGTCTATGCCGGCCGGGGTGAGGCCTTCCTTGAGGGCGAGTTTCACGCCGTCGGCCAACGACTGCAGCAGACCCCATGGGCCGACCCGGTTGGGTCCGGGCCGCATCTGCATGCGGCCCAGCACCTTACGTTCGATCAGGATCGCCGCCAGCACCGTCAACAGCAGGAAGACGAACACCCCGAGGGCTTTGGCCAAGATCAGCCACCACGGGTCATGACCGAACAGGGTGGGGTCGGGATAGGTCATGAGTCGGCCCGCCCGATCGCGGCCGGCGTGATCGAAACCAGGGCACCGGCCGTCGCCCCGAGTTGGCGATGGATCGACGAGCCCGGGGAGTTCGCGGGCAGCCACACCACCCGATCGGCCATCTCGGTGACCGCCAGCGGCAAGGTGACCGATCCGCGCTCGGTGCTCACGGTGACCGGCTCTCCCGCTGTGGCTCCGATTTCCGTTGCGGTAGCCGGAGACAGGCGTACCACGGGGCTGACGGCGGTGCCGGCCAGGTGTGGTTCGCCGTCCTGCAGACGGCCGGCGTCCAGCAGCAGGCGCCAGCTGGCCAGCACGGCCTGTCCGGCGGCCGGTGCGGCCGGCGGTGCGGGCGCCGTCGATGGCGCAGCGGCGCGCGGCCCCGTCCAGGCGCCGAGCCGCGCCAGTTCGCTGTCGGCGGCGTCGGGTCCGGAAAGACCGAGGTCGATGCCGATCTCGTCGGCAATGTAGTGCAGGACGCGTAGATCCGGGATCGCGTTGGTTTGCAATGCTGGTTTGAACGGGCGAATCCGGCCTTCCCAGTTGAGGTATGCGCCGCCCTTCTCCACCACCGGCGCGACAGGGAAGACCACGTCGGCCAGTTCGGTGACCTCCCTCTCGCGCAGTTCGAGGCTCACCACGAACGGGGTGGCCCGCAGCGCAGCCACTGCGGCAGCCGGGTCGGGCAGGTCGGTGACCTCGACACCGCCGACGATCAGCGCGGAGAGCATTCCGTCGGCGGCCGCGGCCAGGATGGCGCTCGTGTCGCGGCCCGGGGTGTCGGGCAGATCGGAGGTGTTCCACACCGCGGCGGTCTGGGCTCGGGCGTCGGCGTCCTCCACGGGACGTCCGCCGGGAAGCAGGTTCGGCAGGGCGCCGGCCTCCACGGCCCCGCGTTCGCCGGCCCGGCGGGGAATCCAGGCCAGCCGGGCGCCGGTGACCGAGGCGAGCCGCAGTGCGGCCGACAGGGCACCTGGCGAGGTGGCCAGGCGTTCACCGACCAGGATCGCGGCGCCCGGGCGCCGCAGCCGTTCATCGGTCTGAAGCGCGTCCAGCGCGGCAGCCTCGGCACCTGGCACCGTCGGGATCAATGTGCCCGCCATCTTGGTCAGTCCACGGCTGGCGAACGGCGCCACCGCGAGCACCTGCAGGCCGTTCTTGCGGGCGGCCTTGCGCAGCCGCAGGAAGACGATGGGGGATTCCTCTTCCGGTTCCAGCCCGGCCAGCAGCACGGTCGGGGCCTTTTCCAGTTCGGCGTAACGCAATGTCATGGGTTGACCTGCGATACGTGCCGCGAGGAAGTCCGCTTCCTCGACGGAGTGGGCGCGGGCGCGGAAGTCGATATCGTTGGTGCCCAGCACCATTCGAGCGAACTTCGAGTAGGCATAAGCGTCTTGCACGGTGCAGCGCCCACCTACCAGCACACCTGTGTTCGCGCCGGCGGACAGCAGCTCCGCCCCGGTGACCGTCAGCGCCTCCGACCACGAAGCAGGGCGCAACGCACCGTCCTCACGGAGCAGCGGCGTGGTGATCCGGTCACCGACCGTCGCATAGGTGAACGCCCACCTGCCCTTGTCGCAGTTCCACTCCTCGTTGACCTCTGGGTCGTCGCCGGCCAAGCGGCGCAGCACTTTTCCGCGCCTGTGGTCGGTGCGCTGGGCGCAGCCCGACGCGCAGTGCTCACAGACGCTGGGGCTGGAGACGAGATCGAAGGGCCGGGCCCGGAACCGGTATGCCGTTCCGGTGAGGGCACCCACCGGGCAGATCTGCACCGTGTTGCCGGAGAAGTAGGACTGGAACGGCTCGCCCGGAGCGATACCCACCTGTTGGAGTGCACCGCGTTCCAACAGGTCGATGAACGGATCGCCGGCGATCTGCGCGGAGAAGCGGGTGCAGCGTGCACACAGGACGCAGCGCTCGCGGTCCAGCAGCACCTGTGCCGAGATGCTGATCGGCTTCGGGAAGGTCCGCTTGACATCCTCGAACCGGGTTTCCGGGCGCCCGTTGGACATCGCCTGATTCTGCAGCGGACATTCGCCGCCCTTGTCGCAGATCGGGCAATCCAGCGGATGGTTGATCAGCAGCAGTTCCATGACGCCGCGCTGTGCCTTGTCCGCCGCCTCGGAGCTGTACTGGGTGTGCACCACCATGTCCGGGCTCACCGTGGTGGTGCACGAGGCCATCGGCTTGCGCTGGCCCTCGACTTCGACGAGGCATTGTCTGCAGGCCCCGACCGGATCGAGCAGCGGGTGGTCGCAGAAGCGCGGGATCTGGACACCCATCAGCTCGGCGGCGCGGATCACCAACGTGCCCTTGGGAACACTGATCTGCTCACCGTCGATGGTCAGCGACACCATCTCCACCGCTGGGGTGTCCTTGGTCGGCTCGGCCAGCGTCATGCACGCCCCCTTCTCGTGGCGAAGGACCTCATCTACGCACCCGCCCCTTCGGTCGCCATCAACGTCGAGGCATGGGGGTCGAACGGGCAGCCCCCATCGAGGTGCGCCACGTACTCGTCACGGAAATACTTGATCGAGGACACGATCGGGCTGGCCGCACCGTCTCCCAACGCGCAGAACGATTTTCCGAAGATGTTGTCGGCGATGTCGAGCAGCTTGTCGATATCTGCCCGGGTGCCGGTACCGGTTTCCAGCCGGGCATAGATCTGGGCCAGCCAGTAGGTGCCCTCCCGGCACGGTGTGCATTTGCCGCAGGACTCATGTGCGTAGAACTCGGTCCAGCGCCGCACCGCCCGCACCACACAGGTGGTCTCGTCGAAGATCTGCAGCGCCTTGGTGCCGAGCATCGACCCGACGGAGGCCATGCCCTCGTAATCCAGTGGCACGTCGATGTGTTCGGACGTGAGCAGCGGAGTCGAGGAACCGCCCGGCGTCCAGAACTTCAGGGTGTGCCCGTCGCGGACCCCCCCGGCGTAACCGAGCAGCTCGCGCAGCGTGATGCCCAGCGGCGCCTCGTACTGCCCCGGCCTTGCGACGTGGCCCGACAGCGAATACAGCGTGAATCCAGGGGATTTCTCGGACCCCATCGACCGGAACCAGTCCACTCCGTTGACCAGGATCGGCGGGACACTGGCGATGGATTCGACGTTGTTGACTACAGTCGGGCAGGCGTACAGGCCCGCGACCGCGGGAAACGGTGGACGCAAACGTGGTTGGCCACGCCGGCCCTCCAGGGAGTCCAGCAGTGCGGTTTCCTCGCCGCAGATGTAGGCACCCGCCCCGGCGTGCACAATCAGTTCCAGGTCGAATCCCGAGCCGAGGATGTCGGTGCCCAGATATCCGGCCGCGTAGGCTTCGGCGACGGCGGCCTGCAGACGCCGCAACACCGGCACCACTTCGCCGCGGACATAGATGAAGGCGTGGCGCGCCCGGATCGCGTAGGCCGCGATGATCACACCCTCGACCAGGAAATGCGGCGTGGTCAGCATCAGCGGAATGTCCTTGCAGGTACCGGGTTCCGACTCGTCGGCGTTGACCACGAGATAGTGCGGCTTTGCCCCGGCGCCGTCGTCACCTTGTGGGATGAACGACCATTTGGTCCCGGTGGGGAAACCGGCTCCGCCGCGTCCGCGCAGCCCCGAATCCTTGACCAGCGCGATGACCTCGTCCGGCTCCATCGCCAAGGCGCGTTGCAACCCGCGGTATCCGTCGTGGCGGCGGTAGGTGTCCAACGTCCACGGTTCCGGTTCGTCCCAGAACCGGCTCAATACCGGGGTGAGCGGCGTCATGCGATCGGACCTGCCGTATCGGGGGTGGACATTCCGCGATTGCGGGCCTCGCGCAACCCGGCGAGGGTGGCTGGCCCTGGCGCGCCGCCGGGGGTGTGCGGATCGGTCAGGCCGGCCAACGTGCGGGCCGTGTCGCGGAATGTGCACAGTGGGGCCCCTCGGGTCGGGGCCGGGGGTGTCCCGCTGCGAAGTCCGTCCACCAGATCCCGGGCCGACGAAGGAGTCTGGTTGTCGTAGAACTCCCAGTTGACCATCAGCACGGGCGCGTAATCGCATGCCGCATTGCACTCGATGTGCTCCAGGGTGACCTGGCCGTCGGTAGTGGTCTGCCCGGCGTGGATACCCAGATGGTCCTGCAGTGCTTCCAAGATCGCGTCGCCGCCCATGATCGCGCACAACGTGTTGGTGCACACGCCGACGAGGTAGTCGCCGGTCGGGGTGCGCCGGTACATCGAGTAGAACGTGGCCACCGCGGTGACCTCGGCTTCGGTCAGGCCCAACAACGCAGCGCAGAAACCGATTCCGGCGGGGGTGAGGCAACCGTCCTCGGCCTGCACGAGATGCAGTAGCGGCAGCAGGGCCGAGCGGGCGTCGGGATAGCGGGCGGTGATCTGCTCGGCGTCCGCGAGGAGCCGGGCCGTCACCTCCTCCGGATACGCCACGGGCCCGTTGATCGGCGGGCCCGCTTCATCGGGGCGCTGCCCCAGCTCGAGGAATACTTCCGTCATCCGTGCCGTCTCCTCTTCGCGCAAGCGCTCATCCGTGCCGTCTCCTCTTCGCGCAAGCGCTCATCTGTGCTGTCTCCTCTTCGCGCAAGCGCTCATCTGTCAACCCCGCCCATCACCGGATCGATCGACGCCACCGCGGCAATGGCATCGGCCACCATGCCGCCCTCACACATCGCTGCCACCGCTTGAAGATTCGTGAACGAGGGGTCGCGGTAATGCACGCGGTAGGGCCGGGTGCCACCGTCGGAGACCATGTGCACCCCGAGCTCTCCGCGCGGGGACTCCACTGCGACGTACACCTGCCCGGCCGGCACCCGGATGCCTTCGGTGACGAGTTTGAAGTGGTGGATCAGCCCCTCCATGGAGTGGCCCATGATCTTGGCGATGTGTTCGGGGGAGTTGCCCAAGCCGTCCGGACCGAGCGTCAGATCGGCGGGCCAGGCCAGCTTCTTGTCGCTGATCATCACCGGACCCGGCCCGAGCTTCTCAAGTCGGTCGACACACTGCTCGACGATCTTCAGTGACTCCCGCATCTCCTTGACCCGGATGATGTACCGGCCGTAGGAGTCGCAGCCGTCGTCGGTGATGACGTCGAATTCGTAGTCCTCGTAACCACAGTACGGTTGTGCGCGACGCAGATCGTGAGGAAGCCCGGTGGAGCGCAGCACCGGTCCGGTGATCCCCAGCGCGATACATCCGGTGAGGTCGAGATACCCGACACCGACGGTGCGAGCCTTCCAGATGTAGTTCTCGTTGAGCAGGTCCTCCAAGTCCTGCAAGCGTTTCGGCAGCAGATCGAGCAGCGCGCGAACCTGGCTCACCGCATCGTCGGGCAGGTCGGCCGCCAGCCCACCCGGCCGGATGTAGGCATGGTTCATCCGCAGGCCGGTGATCGACTCGAAGACCCGCAAGATCTCTTCGCGTTCCCGGAAGCCATAGAACATGGCCGACATCGCGCCCAGCTCCATCCCGCCGGTGGCCAACGCCACCAGATGCGAGGAGATCCGGTTGAGCTCCATGAGCATCACCCGGATCACGCTGACGCGCGGCGGAATGTCGTCGGTGATGCCCAGCAGCTTCTCGACACCCAGGCAGTACGCCGTTTCGTTGAAGAACGGCGACAGGTAGTCCATCCGGGTGACGAAGGTGACGCCCTGGGTCCAGTTCCGGTACTCGAGGTTCTTCTCGATGCCGGTGTGCAGATAGCCGATGCCGCAACGGGCTTCGGTGATGATCTCGCCCTCGATCTCCAGGATGAGCCGCAGCACACCGTGGGTCGACGGATGCTGGGGGCCCATGTTGACCACGATGCGCTCACCCGCATGCTCACGGGCCGCGGATACCACGTCTTCCCAGTCCTGCCCGCCGACCACCACGACAGGGGATTCGGTGCTCATCAGTTGTACGACCTCCGCTGATCGGGCGGCGGAATCTGCGCGCCGTGGTATTCGACCGGAATACCGCCCAGCGGATAGTCCTTGCGCTGGGGATGCCCGACCCAGTCGTCGGGCATCTCGATGCGGGTCAGTGCCGGGTGTCCGTCGAACACGATGCCGAAGAAGTCATAGGTCTCACGCTCGTGCCAGTCGGTGGTCGGATAGATCGCGTACAGGGACGGGATGTGCGGATCGGCATCGGGCGTTGCGACTTCCAACTGGACCCTGCGGTTGTGGGTGATCGACATCAACGGGTAGACAGCGTGCAATTCGCGGTCGGTGTCGTCGGGGTAGTGCACTCCGCTCACGCCGAGGCACAGCTCGAACCGCAACTGGGGGTCGTCGCGCAGCACGCTGGCCACGGCGGGCAGTTGCACCCGGCTGACCTCCAGCGTCAGCTCATCCCGATGAACCACCACGCGTTCGATCGACACGGCATAGCGCTCCTCACCGAGGATTTCGGCGAGCCGGTCGACGACCGCGTCGAAGTACTGGCCGTAGGGCCGCGGGGAGCTGCCGGGTAACGCCACCGACCGCACGAGCCGGCCGTACCCCGACGTGTCGCCGGTGCCGGAGGCGCCGAACATGCCGCGCCGCGTCGCGATCACCTCCGGCCCCTGTCCGGTGCCCGCCTCGGTGTGCTCGCTGCCTCCGTTCGTGGTGCTCACCGCAGCAGCCCCTTGAGCTCAATGGTGGGTGTGACCGCCAGCGCTGCCTTTTCGGCTTCGCGGACGGCCTCCTCGCGGTTGACCCCGAGTGGCATCTGCTGAATCTTGTCGTGCAGCTTCAGGATTGCGTGCAGCAGCATTTCCGGCCGTGGCGGACAGCCGGGCAGATAGATGTCGACGGGCACCACATGATCGACACCCTGGACCACCGCATAGTTGTTGAACATGCCACCCGACGAGGCGCAAACTCCCATGGCCAACACCCATTTCGGCTCGGCCATCTGGTCGTAGATCTGCCGAAGCACCGGCGCCATCTTCTGGCTCACCCGGCCCGCCACGATCATCAGATCGGCCTGACGCGGGGTCGCGGAGAATCGTTCCATCCCGAATCTGGCGATGTCGAAACGCGGTCCTGCGGTCGACATCATCTCGATTGCGCAGCAGGCCAGGCCGAATGTGGCGGGCCACAACGACCCCTTGCGCACGTAGCCCGCGACGGCTTCCACCGTCGACAGCAGGATTCCCCCGGGCAGACGCTCCTCTAGTCCCAATTCAGGCCCCCTCGCCGCCATACATAGGCGTATGCCACGAACACCGTGAGCATGAACAGCAACATCTCCACCAGCGCGAACAACCCGAGGCTGTCGAATGCCACCGCCCACGGGTAGAGAAAGACGATTTCGATGTCGAACACGATGAACAACATCGCCGTGAGGTAGTACCGGATGGGCATGCGCTGGCCGGTCAGCCCCGCGGCGCCGGGTTGCATCGGCTCGATACCGCACTCGTAGGCCTCGAGTTTGGACCGGTTGTAGCGGCGCGGGCCGATGACGAGCGCGATCCCCACGGAGACCACGGCGAACGCCGCCGCGATCACTCCGAGAACCAGGATGGGCGTGTATAAATTCATGCCACTGATCGCTCCCTCGCTGGGCTGTCGATGTGAGCTAACCCACAGCCTAGCGAGCTTTGCGGCCTGTGCCACACATTTTGGTTAGTATCGTTTCATATCGGGGCAGCGTGTCGCTGCGGCCATAGCCATGCCACGAACAATCAACGGCAGCATGGCAATTCGAAGAAAGTTACTGGGCCGGGGTGCGCAGCAGCGACACCACCGCGTCACCCAACCGGATCGGATCGATCGGGTGCGGTACCGCCGCCTCGGCCTGTGACCAGCTAGCCAGCCAGGCATCGTCTGGCCGCCCGGTGAGCACCAGGACCGGTGGGCAATTAGCGATCTCGTCCTTGAGCTGTTTGGCCACGCCCATGCCCCCGGCCGGGGTTGCTTCCCCATCGAGGATGGCCAGGTCGATACCCCCGGCGTCCATCCGCGAGATCACCGCAGGCGCGGTGGCGACCTCCACATAGTCCAGCTCGGGGAGTTCCGGGTGGACCCGTTTGCCCAGTGCGAGACGGACCTGTTCGCGGGTGCGCGGGTTGTCGCTGTACACCAGGATGTGCAGCGGCTCGGGGCCGGCCATGCTGCCGATGCTACTGCGCAGGGAGCCCTCGGCCGGACAACTCAACGAATTCTGTTGGGCCGCATCAGTCTCGGGTGAACACGAGTTCACCGGAAAGTACCGTCGTCGGCCCCACCATCCCGAGCAGGTCGCCCGACACTCCGAAGTCGTCCCGTTGGACCTCGAACTGGCCCGACAGCCGCAGGGTGTTGTCATCGACGGCCTGCGTATCGACCGGTATCTCGACGGGTTTCGACACGCCCCGCACCGTCAGCACCGCCGTCAACCGCGTGGCGCCGGCTTCGGACGGAACCAAACCGGTCACCTCCAGGGTGATGTCGGGGTGTGCGTCGACATCGAAGAAATCCGCGGACCGCAGATGGTTGTCGCGCTTGGCGATCCCGGTGTTCACCGACGCCGCCGGGATCACCACCCGGCCGGTGACCCCGGCGCCCGCCGAGCCCTCACCGGTGAATTCGGTGAACCGGCCGGTGACGGTTGCCAGGCCCCAGAGCGTCTTGTTCCGGAACGTCACCCGCGACCGATCCGGAACCAGTGTCCAGTTTCCCGCGCTCGCGGTCAGGACGTCGCTGATCGTGGCCATGCCGCCTCCTGTCTCGTCGGTTCGGTTCAGGTGAACAAGGGCGCGATGTCTTTCGGATCGAAATACTCGTCGATCCGGTGGATAAGACCGTCGGTACCCACTTTGATCACGATGCACACGCGCAGCGCGATCACCGCGCCGTCCCGCCCGGTGGCGTGCAGGATGTGTTGCTGGACGAACCCACCGTCGAAGAACTGCCGATCCAGCACCTCGTAGCGGCGCACGGGGGTCGCCCCGATGAACCAGTCGATCACCTTCAACGCGCGGGTCCGATCGTTGTCCCGGGCATCGCCGGCGTGCCACACCGCGACGTCATCCGCCCACAGTTGGGCGACAGCGGCCCTGTCGCCGCGCTCGATCGCCTCGAACAGCCGGTGCGCGACGTCCTCGGCGCGCTGGACCTCGGCAAGGGACATCATCGGCTCCTCGGGGTGTGGGGCTTGACCTCAATCGTCATTCAGGTTTCACACTCGAATCATGAACTCCACGCCTGCACATTCGCTGTTCGACGAAGCCTACGAGTCCCGCACCGCGCCGTGGGTGATCGGCGAGCCTCAACCGGCCATCGTCGAGTTGGAACGCACCGGCCGTCTGGGCGGCAAGGTGCTCGATGTCGGCTGCGGTGCCGGTGAACACACCATGCTGCTGACTCGACTCGGGTACGACGTGCTCGGCATCGACTTCTCCGAACAGGCCGTCGTCCAGGCCCGTGAGAACGCCGCGCAGCGGGGTATCGACGCGCACTTCGCCGTCGCCGACGCGACCCGCCTGGGTGAGTCGCAGGGCCCGCGCTACGACACCATCGTCGACAGCGCGCTGTTCCACATCTTCGGCGATGCCGACCGGCCCCGCTACGTTTCCAGCTTGCACCGCGCGGCCCGCCCCGGTGCGACGGTGCATGTGCTGGCGCTTTCCGACGCGGGCCGCGGCTTCGGACCCCAGGTCAGCGCCGACGTGATCCGCCGGGCCTTTGCCGAGGGCTGGGAGCTGGAGGCGTTGGAGGCCACGACATACCGCGGCGTGGTGACTGCCGCACATGCCGAGGCGCTCGGCGAGCAGATCGGAGCCCAGGTGGACGAGCCGGCGTGGCTGGCCCGGATTCGACGGCTCTGACCTACGCCGAGATCGACACGAGGGCTGTGACCGAGGCGCGAACCGCGACCGTGGTGTAGAACTCGGCGCGAAGGTGGTCACGGTCCGTCGTACCCCGGATGCGCGGCGGCAAGCCGTTGCCGTACCAGGACGCGCAGGCAGGCGGTGACCTCGTCAGCTCGGTCATCGAGTCTCCCGGCCCGGATCGCCGCCGCCAGCGCACCCTCGTCGCTGAACCCGACACCGGCCAAGGCTGCAGACGAGGCTGTGGCCGCGGCAGGGCTGTCGGAGGCCAACAGTTCGCGTTCGACCATGCGCAGGGCGTTGGCGGCGACGCGGGCCTGGAACTTCACCGGGGCTGCGACCGTCTCACTGTCCCGCACCTCGCTGTCCAGGAACTCGGCGACCGCGGCGACGAGTTCGGCTGCGCTCGGCCGCCCGTAGAGGTTGCTCACCAGCTGCTCCCGTCCAGCAGACACAACAGGTCCCATTCGGTTTCGCAGACCCGACGGCCGATCGTCGCCAGCTCCACCGAGCGGGTCTGCCCGCTCAAGTGGCGCTCAGCCTGATAGCGGCAGATGACGCCCCAGCGCAGGGTGGCGAGTACGAGCCACCAACGGATCGCGGATCGGTCCAGATTCGCGCCGCCGGCTTCTTCGTAGGCAGTCAGAAAGCTCTCGATACTGCCCAGACCGCCCGCCCCGACGCTCGCCGGCGCCCCGAACCTCCAGGCCCGGATGCAGAACCAGGCCAGGTCCTCGTACACCTCGCCGAGGTGCACCAGCTCCCAGTCCAGCACCGCGGCCAGACCCGAGTCATCCACGATCAGATTGCCCATTCGGAAGTCGCCGTGCACCAACCGCGTCGTCGAGGGCGGCGGCCGGTTGGCGGCCAGCCAGCGGAACACCCACTCGAAAGTGGCTGTGGTGTCGCCCATCTCGTCGAGTTGTTCGCGCCACTGGGCCAGCTGGTCCTGCTCGACGAGGCCGGGCAGGGCCGGTGGCTCGGCCCGGTGGATGGCGGCCAGGGCCTGTGCGCACTGGGTGAGCAGCCGGGCCCGGCCGACCTCGTCGAGGGTGCGTTGAATGCGCCGCACGATGGTCTCACCACCGATGAAGTCGCAGATCAGGAAGGGATCGCCCAGCGGGGCGGCGGAATCGTCGGCGATCAGCACGTGGGGGACCGGCGCCCCGGCCAGCGCCGCCGCACGTTGTGCACCGGCCTCCAGTTCCATCCCGGCGTGTACTTCATCGGGTGCGCCGGTGCGAAGGATCAGCGGGCGCCGGGCCGAGTTCGTCACGGCGTCGAAGGACCACGTGGTGCGGCTGGCTCCGCCGGTGAGCTCGCGCAGGTTCTCCACCGCTACCGTGTCGCCCAGCACCGGGGCCAGGACACCGGCCAGCCGGGAGGTGAGTCGGCCGGCCGGTGCGGACGGGCTGGTCACTGCTTGGCCCTGCCGAAGCCGAACAGCCGCTGGGCCACTCGGCGCATCTGGATCTCCTCGGCACCTTCGGTGATGCGGTAGCGGCGGTGGTGGCGGTAGATGTGCTCGAACGGCTCGTGACGGCTGTAGCCGATGCCGCCGTGCACCTGCATGGCCCGATCCGCCGCTTCGCACACCAGGCGATTGGCGCGGTAGTTGGCCATCGATACCTTGTCGGACACCTCCATGTGGTGGTTCTGGTCCAACTGCGTTGCGGCATAGCGGACGAGCAACCGGACCATCTGGGCTTCGGTCTGCAATTCCACCAACGGCCACTGGACGGCCTGATTCACCGCGAGCGGTTTGCCGAACACCTTTCGCCGGTTGGCGTAGTCCACTGCGCGGTCGATACAGAACTGGGCGGCACCGAGACTGCTGGCGGCCTGTCGAATCCGGTTCTCGTGCAGGAACGTCTGACCGACCTCCAGGCCGCGGTCGACTTCGCCGAGCACCGCATCAGCCGGCACCCGCACGTTGTCCAACTCGACCTCGCCGTGGTCGGTGGGCATGTTGAACGTCCACCAGTAGAAGGGGACGCTGAATCCCGGTGTGTCGGTGGGCACCAGGAATGCCGAGATCCCTCTGGCCTGACCGGGATCGCCCGATGTCCTGGCGAAGATCAGATCGTGGGTGGCGCGGTGCACTCCGGTGTTCCACCGCTTGCGGCCGTTGATGATCCATCCATCCCCGTCGGGTACCGCTGTCGTCTCCAGCCAGGTGGCATCGGAACCGTGGTCGGGCTCGGTCAATCCGAACGCCATAGAACGCTTGCCGGTGAGCATCGCCTCGACCCATTCGGCCTTCTGTGCCTCGGTGCCGAACCGGTCCATCATGATCACTTGGGGGAAGTTGCCCACGATCGAGGACTCGTCCTGCAGGTCGTTGTGCAACCCGAGGCCTTTGTGCGCCAGATGTTCCCGGATCACCGCCATGTCGAGATTGCTGCCGTCGCGCCCGCCGAAGCGGGCAGGCAAGCCGTAGCGGAGCCAGCCCGCGGCATCGGCGCGGCGACGCATCTCGTCGAGCAGATCCTCCCAGGCACGGGCCGGCACACCACCGTTCTCCCAATCGGTGCGGGCGTATTCGCGGCGCTGGTCGAAGTACTGCATGTGCTCGCGCTCGAGCGGCTTGATCTCCGCCTCGATGAAGGCGTCCATCTCGGCGAGCACGTCTGAAAGGTGTTCGGGTAAAGCGAAATCCACGTTGATCTCTCTTCTTCAGGTCAGAAGCCGTACAGGGTGCGCTTCCAGATTGTGGACAGGGTGGCGATGGCGTCGGCATCGCTGATCTCGATGCCGAGCCCGGAGTCGCCGACGAAGACCGTGGTGAAGTTCTCGAACAGCAAGGCGATGGCCGCGCCGATGTGTTCCGGTTCCAGTCCGTGCGCGTGGCCCTGGTCCTGGGCGTGACGCACCGAGGCGACGACGATGTCGATGCCGAACCGGCGGAAGTTGTTCTGCACGTCGGCGAAGCGCTGCTGGGTGGCAGCCAACTGGGCGACGGCGATCATGATGCCGATGTTCTGTTTGAAGATGTTCCAGTACCCGGTGACCACCGTGGTGAAGAACTCGGTGTCGTCGGGGGAGTCCGGCAGGTGCAGGTTCAGGCCGGACGGTTCGACGACGTCGTGCAGGAACGATTCGGCCAGCGCCGCCAGTAGGTCTTCCTTGTCGGTGAAATACCGGTAGAACACGGCCGGGCTCTTGCCGGCGGCCGACGTGATGTCGGCGAGCGTGGTGCCGTGAAAGCCACGCTCGGCGAACAGTTTCCGAGCGGCAAGCTCGATGGCCGACCGGGTTTGGCGGCCCTTGGTGCCCAGCTCGGCGGCAGTCATCGGCGCCTCAGCCCAGGATCCGGTCCCCGGCGCGCAGCAGGGCGCTGGGAAGTTCGTGGCCCACCGCGTCTTGTGCGACTCGGGCGGCGTCGATGGCGGCGGACAGGTCGACATCGACGGCGATGTCGCTGTCGCGCAACATGTAGACGAGGTCCTCGGTGGCGATGTTGCCGCTGGCTCCCGGGGCGAACGGGCAGCCGCCCAACCCGCCGACCGACGCGTCCAGCCGGGTCACACCGGCGTGAACGGCCGCCCACGCACTGGCCAGGCCCGCGCCGCGGGTGTTGTGGAAGTGGGCGCCCAGCGGCAGGTCCCCGATCAGCGGCCGGACCTTCGCGACCAATGTGCTGACCCGGCGCGGGGTGGTAGTGCCGATGGTGTCGGCGATCGCCAGCCGGCTCACTCCGAAACCGACGGCAGCCGAAGCGATGTCGAGCACCCGCTGCGGCTCGGTCGGTCCGTCGAACGGGCAGTCCCACGCGGTGGCGATGATGACCTCCACCGAAGTGTCGCTGTCGGCCGCGATGGCCACGATGTCGGCGATCTGCGCGGTCGCCTCAGCCGAGGTGCGGCCGACGTTGGCTTCAGAATGGGCATCCGATGCGGACACCACGTACTCGATCGAGCGCAGCCCGGCGGCGATGGCGCGTTTGGCGCCGTTCGGGCTGGCCACCAATGCGGAGAACTCGACTTCCGGGAACCGGTGCAATTCCTCCGCGAGTTCGGCCGCGTCGGCCAGGGCCGGCACTTTCGAGGGGGAGACGAACGCCGTCGCCTCCACCTCCCGCACCCCGGTGGCGACGATCGCCTCCAGGATCGCGACCTTGGCGGACAACGGAATCGGTGCCTCGATCTGCAGGCCGTCGCGCAGGCACACCTCGCGAATGTCGACCTTGGTGGGCAGGTTCATCTCACAGCACCCCCTCCGAACGTAGGGTTTCCAGGTCTTGTGCACTGCGCCCCAGTAGGCCGCCGTACACCTCGTCGTTGTGCTGGCCGGGGCGTGCCGAACCGGCGTTGCGGATGGTGCCGGGTGACTCGGAGAGCACCGGGACGACGCCTGGACCCTTTACCGTCCGCCCGATCCGCTCGTCGAAGTGGTCGGCGATCATGCCGCGAGCCTGCAACTGTGGGTCCTGCACCACCTCGGCCACGGTGTTGATCGGCCCGCTGATCACCCCGGCCTGCGACAGGGTCTCGATGATCTCGTCAGGCTGCCGCGCGGCGGCCCAATCACCGATGATCTTGTCCAGTTCGTCCTGATTACGGCCGCGGGCAACGTGATTGGCGAAGCGATCGTCGGTCGCCAGGTCCGGGTTGCCCATCGCCGCACACAGCCTGCGGAACACGGTGTCCTGGTTGGCCGCGATCACCACCCAGCTGCCGTTGGCGCTCTGGTAGATGTTCGACGGCGCGATGCCTTCCAGCCGCGTGCCGGACGGACCGCGCACCACGCCGCCGACGTCGTAGTCGGGGATGGTGGATTCCTGTATGGCCAGACAACTTTCGGTCAATGCGGTGTCGACGATCTGGCCCTCACCGGTGACCGTGCGCCGGTACAGGGCCGCCAGGGCGCCCTGGACGGCGAACATGCCGGCCAGGCTGTCGCCCAGGGACAGGGCCAGCCGCGGCGGGGGACCGCCGGGGAACCCGTTCATGTGCCGCAGACCGCTGGAGGCCTCGGCCACCGAGGCGTAGCCGGCCTTGCCTGCGTCGGGTCCGGTCTGCCCGTACCCGGACACTCGCACCAGGATGATGCCCTTGTTGCGCTCGCGCAGAACGTCGTAACCCAGATCCCACTTCTCCAGGGTGCCCGGGCGGAAGTTCTCCACGATGATGTCGGACCGCTCCACCAGCTCGAGGAACATCTCGCGGCCCTTGGCGGTCCGCAGGTCCAGGGTGACGGCCTTTTTGTTGCGGGCGTGCACGGTCCAGAAGAAGTGGTGCCCGTCGAGTTCGGCCTGCCCCCAGGTGCGCAATGGATCGGGGGTGGCCGGCAACTCGATCTTGATGACTTCGGCGCCCATGTCACCCAGCAGCCGGCCCGCGAACGGTCCGGAGATCAGGGTGCCGAGCTCGATCACCCTGATACCGTCCAAAGCTCCCGAGGTCACTGTGCCGATTCCCGGGTCGCTGCGCTCCTGCCCTCCGCTGAAAATCCGTGGCGGTGCAGCCAATCCGTGCAGATCCCGACGGCTTGGCGCAGTGTGCCGCGTTGGTCGGGGCCCGAATAGTAGTGATTGGCGCCAGGGATCTCGTGCATCTCTTTGTCAGGATGGCCGATCGCCTCGTACAGCCGACGGGTGTGGCTGGGCGTGCAGGCGTCGTCGGCCAAGTTGCCGATCACCAGGGCGGGCACCGCGATATCGGGCCCGGCCTTGACCGCGTCGCCGTTGGCGTCGTCGTAGCTCCACTGCGACAGCCAGCTGCGCAAGGTGCAGAATCTGGCCAGGCCGACCGGGCTCATGTTGACCACCTGCGGGTCGCCCAGATAGCAGGTGCCGGGCGTGCGTTCGTTGGAATCGACGCTCGGGTCGAGCCAGCGCGGGTCGGCCATGGTGCCGTGCACGACGAACGCGTACTCGTCGTCGGGACGTCCGCTTGCCTTGAGTTCCGCCAGTTTCTCTTTGACCCACTTGGTGATTCGCCGATTCCGCGCGATCTGGGCCTGGTGGTACCGCTCCAGGAACTCGGGGGTGTAGGGCGGCTGGTTCGGGTTGTCGGGGTTGTAGAGGTCGAGCTCCGGGTCCCGCTTCGATGGATCGTTCTCGTCCAGGATGGAGGCGTCCATCCACTCGGTCATGGTGCCGTGCCTGCTGATGTGCGCGGCCAGCAACATGATTCCGTCTGCCGGGATCAGGCCGAGCTTGGTGAGGTCGGGACCGTCACCGGACGGGCTGGCGGTCACCGTCGGCTTCTGCGCCTGCTGTTGGTAGAACACCGACAGGGATCCGCCGCCGCTCCATCCGGCCAACACCACCTTGTCGTAGCCCAGGCGGTTCTTGGCGTCCTTGATGCACTCGCCGAGGTCCTCGACCACCTTTTCCATGAGCAGCGCCGAGTCCGTGCCGCGGAACCTGCTGTTGCAGTAGATGACATGGTGCCCGGCCCGGGCCAGCGCATTGATCATCGGTAGGTACGCGCCGCCACCGATCGGGTGCATGAACACCAGGACGGTATCTGAGGGCTTCGATTTGGGCCGCAACAGGTAGCTCTCCAGCACGACCAGCTCGGCGACGCCGCCGTAGACGTCGCGGACCGACGAGTTGTTCTGGTAGGCAACCAGATACGGGATCCGGTCGTACTCGTGCTTCACAGGTGCTTCGGTGGTTGTCATCGCTAGTGTTGCCCCAGATCGTTGGCGAGGATTTCGGCGGACGGAACGAGACGACGACGGGTGTCGATCGCGATCACCGACCAGTCGACCCGGTCGTAGTCGTCGAACTTGCGGCGGGCGCGTTCCCGTGCCTTCTCCGGGGCCCCGTGGTGAACACCCTGTGGTGCATGGGAAATCAGGCCGGGCGGCATCGGGATGCCGTACAACGTGCCGCCGTGGAAGAAGGCGATCTCGTCGTAGTCGACGTTGCGGTGATACCACGGGGTGCGCTCGGTGCCCGGCACGCTCTCGGCCGGCTTGGGCAGGAAGTTCATCACGTACACCCCGGTGGCCTGCATGAAGAGGTGCACCGTCGGCGGTAGGTGCACGCTCTCGGAGGTGATGACGGTGTAGTCCTCGATGTTGAAGGTGAACGGGAAGTTGTCGCCCCGCCAGCCTTCCACGTCCAAGGGATTGTGTTGGTAGATGAGAGAGGTCGTCCCAACTCCATCGATCGGGGAATGGATCAGCCGCACTTCGTACTCGTCCCGGCCGTCGTCGTCGATCGGCTGGGGCTCGGGAATGGTGACCTGCGCGGGATCGAACGGGAAGTGGCGGCCCAGGGTGCCCGCCGGCGGGACCCGGAAATCGTCGGTGGCCTGGATCATTAACCAGGTGCATTCGGTCTCGGGCACGTGGCGCCAGGTGCAGGCCTTCGGGATGTAGACCCAGTCGCCCTCGCGGTAGCGCAGTGGACCGAACTCGGTCTCCAGCAGGCCCGAACCCTTGTGCACGAACAGCAACAGGTCGCCGTCGACGTAGCGGACGAAGAACGGCATCTCCTCGGTGCGCCGGCTCAGCAGGACCTGGCAATCGGCGTTGGAGAACATCAGCAGCGGGCCGCCGTGGGCGTCGGTGGCGTCGCTGGGCTTGAGCTCGCTGGACAACACGTCGGTGGGGCGCAGGGGTCCGACGGTGCGGTAGGCGGTCGGATCATTGCGCCGGTACATGTTCGCGGTGCGGCCGACGAACCCGCCGCGGCCCAGCTCATCGTCCTTGAGGCCCCCAATGGCGCTGAGGTCGGCATGCACCCGTTTCGGGGTCTTGCCTTTACGCAGGTGAACGAAGGATTCCATGCTCGACTCCTGAAGGGTGCGGGCGAAAACTGAAAGTGACTTTACTTTTTGTTGCGGTGGGTGGCAAGGGTGTCGATCGCGTGCTCGCCCCCGTTTCGGGCGCTGCTTGTCCGGGTAGCCCCTGACGGGGCGCACGCGCCTGTAGTCGCCCGTCGGTGTCAACGAAAGGACTCGCATGCGAAAGGAATTGGAAGGCCGCAGGGTCGGAATCCTTGCCGCCGACGGTGTGGAGCGCATCGAACTCGAACAACCGCGCGCGGCCGTCGAGAACGAGGGCGGTCACGTCGAGTTGCTGTCGCTCAAGGCCGGCGAGATCCAGGCCCGCGACCACGATCTGGAACCCGCAGGCACCTTCCCCGTCGACCGCACGGTCGCCGAGGCGAAGGTCGACCAGTTCGATGCGCTGATCCTGCCCGGTGGGACCGTGAACCCCGACAAACTGAGGCTCGACAAGACCGCGGTGGCGTTCGTCCGCGATTTCGTCCGGTCGGGCAAGCCCGTCGCGGCGATCTGCCACGGGCCCTGGACGCTGGTGGAAGCCGATGTGGTGCGCGGACGCACGCTGACCAGTTATCCCAGTATTCGCACCGATCTCGGCAACGCCGGGGCCACCGTGGTGGACCGGCAGGTCTGCGTCGACGGCAACCTGATCACCAGCCGCTCGCCGGACGATCTACCGGCGTTCTGTGAGGCCGTCACCGAAGTATTGGCGAGTACCCCGGCCCAGACTTGAGCGCGGGTCGCGCCTCAGATCATCGACGTTCGGGGAATCCGCATGCCCAGCGCCAGCGCACCGGCCAGCTCCCTGCTGGTGTCGTAGTCGAACACCACATGCCCGGCGAGAACATCGACATCGCGCTTGAACCGTTGCAGCGGGCTGGACAGGAAATGGATGCTCGCGCCGCCCGCGCCCAACAGGTCCGCGATCACCGCCTTGGATTCGCTGACGATGTGTGCGGCCGACAGGCGGGCCTGCGCGCGCACCGGCTTGTCCACCGAGTCGCCGGCCGCCACGATGGCCTCGATCTCGCCGACGGTGTCGGCCAGCAGGGCGCGCAGGGCGCGAACCCGGACCTGAGCCCCGGCCAGGTGCGCCTGAGCGATCGGTTTGTCCTTCTGTATGACGCCTTCGTACGGCAGCACCCGTTCGCCGAGGCGCTGCGCATAGATCTCGGCGACCCGCTCGGCGCTTCCGAGGGCGGGCATCGCGGCCAGCAGGGCCAGCGCGGGCACCATCGGCCAGCGGTAGGCGGGGCTGTCATGTAGCCCGGCGCCCGGGGCGGTACCGGAGTAGATGTCGAGCACTTTCACCAGCCGGTGTTCGGGCACGAAGACATCGGTGGCGATGGCGTCGTTGGAGCCGGTGGCCCGCATGCCGTCGGTGTGCCACACATCGGCCACGGTCACGTCAGAGATGGGCAGCAATGCCAGTGCGGGATACAGCGCATCGTCAGGTCCGCAGAGCGCGGCGACGATGATCCAGTTCCCGTGCATGACCCCGGTGGCCCAGGACCACCTGCCGGTCAGACGGATGCCGCCGTCGGCCGGCAACCCGCGCCCGGTCGGTGCGAGCGGTGCCGGGGCCAGGAACGGCCGGCTCGCGAAGGCCTCCTCCTGGGCCTGCTCGCCGAACAGCGACAGCATCCAGTTGTGCAGAGCCAGGAAGCCGATGGTCCACGCGCTCGATGTGCAGCCATGGGCCATCCGGCGCACGGGGTCGAGGATCCGTGGGAAATCTGCCTGCTGGCCGCCGTAGCGGGCGGGTACCAGGAGTTCGGTGAACCCGGACTCGACGAGGTCGGCCACCGTCGCGTCGGGAAGGCGGCGCAGCTGTTCGGCTTCAGCGGCCCGTTCGGCCAGTCGTGAGACGAATTCGGACGTGATGACGCGGTCCGTGGCGGGGGGCGAGGTCATGGCCCGAAAGCTACCATACTTTTTAGTATGTTCTGAGTTTCGGGCGGTTCTCGGGGCGTCGGGCGGGCATTTCGAATACCGGTTGGCGACGATCGGATAACCCTCCGGACACCAGTTGTGAACGGATAGGCATCGGCGTTCATCGAGTACTACCGGTGCGATCGGTGGAATCGTGCTGTTTTCCCAGGTAGATGGGCCGCCAGTGGGAGGTCGACGGTGCCGAATTCGCTTTTTTGAATCCCCGGATATGCCGTTCAGCGGCGCGGCGTGGCTTTTCCCCCGTCGTGGGCCCGTGCTTTACTCATGGCGCAACAACTGAATTCTTCGGTCCGCTCTGCTGCGTCTGATAAGGCGTCCGGCGACGGCGAGCGGGCGTGACAGTGCGGCGAGGGGATCGCTGCGGTGTCGCTTGGCGATGCTGATCGCTGATCGCGCAAATGGCGTAATTGACCGGAAGACGGATGGATTCGCAGTATGACCTTCATTGACAAGATTCGTGGCCATTGGGCCCGCCGCATGACGGTGGCGGCTGTGGTGGCGCTGATGCTGCCTGGCTTGATCGGCGTTATCGGCGGATCGGCGACCGCTGGGGCATTCTCCCGGCCGGGCCTGCCGGTGGAGTACCTGATGGTCCCGTCGCCGTCGATGGGCCGCGACATCAAGATTCAGTTCCAGAGTGGCGGACCGGGTTCGCACGCGGTGTACCTGCTCGACGGCCTGCGCGCCCAGGAAGACTTCAACGGCTGGGACATCAACACCAACGCGTTCGAGATGTTCCTCGACAGCGGACTGTCGGTGGTCATGCCCGTCGGCGGCCAGTCCAGCTTCTACACCGACTGGTACTCGCCGGCGTGCGGTAAGGCCGGCTGCGTCACCTACAAGTGGGAGACCTTCCTGACCAACGAGCTGCCGGCGTGGCTGGCCGCCAACCGCGACGTCGCGGCCAACGGCAACGCTGCGATCGGTCTGTCGATGGCAGGCTCCGCCTCGCTGATCCTGGCTGCCTACCACCCCGACCGGTTCATCTACGCCGGGTCGATGTCCGGCTTCCTCAACCCCTCCGAGGGCTGGTGGCCGTTCCTGATCAACATCTCCATGGGTGACGCCGGTGGCTTCAAGGCCAACGACATGTGGGGTCCGACCGAAGATCCGAACAGCGCCTGGAAGCGCAACGATCCGATGCTGCAGATCCCGACACTCGTCGCGAACAACACGCGCCTGTGGATCTACTGCGGTAACGGCCAGCCCAACGAGCTCGGCGGCGGCGATCTGCCTGCCACCTTCCTCGAAGGCCTGACCATCAAGACCAACCGCACCTTCCAGGACAACTACATCGCTGCCGGCGGCAGCAACGGTGTGTTCAACTTCCCGGACAACGGCACGCACAACTGGGCCTACTGGGCACGGGAACTGCAGGCCATGGTTCCGGACCTGCAGCGGGTGCTCGGCTAGTCCATCCCGCTCGCCCTCTTGGCGCGAGCAGTCCCCCGCAAGCGGGCGGTACCCCAGTGAAACCCCCCGAATCCGGTGAGATTCGGGGGGTTTTGCGTCTGTTGGTCGGAAGCCGCCGGCCACTTTGACCACAGCACGTCCGGAGTAGCGGCCCGCACGGACCTCGTCGAGCACCGCGACGACGTCCTTGACGTCGACTTCGTGAGTGACGTCGTCGAGATGGCGGGGTTTGAGTGGACCGCCCAGCTGGGCCCACAGGTCGCGCCGCGGCTCGATGGGCAGCTGCACCGAATCGATGCCCAACAGCGACACACCGCGCAGGATGAACGGCATCACCGTGGTGTTGAGGGCCGCGCCACCGGTCAGTCCGCTGGCCGCCACCGCACCGCCGTACTCCAGGGTGCTCAGCACATCGGCCAGCGTGGCGCCGCCGACGCAGTCCACCGCCGCGGCCCATCGGGTTCGTCCCAGGGGGCGAGGCTTGGCGTCGGGGTCGGCCGGGAGCCGGCCGATCACCTCTGCTGCGCCCAGCGCTCTCAGTTGATCGGCGTGATCGGCCTTTCCGGTCGATGCCACCACGTGGTAGCCGGCGGCCGCCAGCAGATCCACGCTGACCGACCCGACACCACCGGTCGCGCCGGTCACCACGACCGGGCCATCCTGCGGGCCGATGCCGTGACGGGTGAGGGCCTGCACGCTCATCGCGGCGGTGAACCCGGCGGTGCCGATCGCCGCGCCCTCGCGCGGACTCAGCGGGCCCAGTGCGACCACCTGGTCGGCGGGCAGCCGCGCGTATTCGGCGTAGCCGCCGTGATGGCCGGTGCCGATCTGATAGCCGTGGGCCAGCACCGCGTCACCCGGCGAGAAATCCGGCGAATCCGATGTCACCACCTCGCCGGTCAGGTCGATGCCGGGAACGATCGGATAATCGCGCACCACACCGCCTTTGGGTGTCGGCGCCAGTGCATCCTTGAAGTTGACGCTGGAATACAGCACCGGATGGTGACCTCGCCGGGCGGCAGCTCGGATGCCTGCAGTGTCTCGACCGCGGCGACGATGCTGTCGCCGTCGGTGCGTGCCACGAGTGCTTGAAAGGTGTCCATGCGGCCACCCTATTGGCCGCGGGGGAGGGCTACTTCAGTTCGGCAGAGGACAGCCCCAGCAACCGGCGGGCCACCACGAGCTGCTGGATCTGTTGCGTGCCTTCGAAGATGTCGAGAATCTTCGAGTCGCGGGCCCACTTCTCCAGCAGGGTCTGCTCGGAATAGCCGGTGGTACCGGCCATTTCGACGGCCTTGAGGGTGATGTCGCTGGCCACCCGGGCGGCCTTGGCCTTACCCATCGACGCCTCTTTGGAGTTGGGAATGCTGTTGTCGGCCTGCCACGCGGAGCGGACGGTCAACAGGTACCCGGCCTCCCAGTCGGCCTCCATCCGCAGGAATTCCGCCGCGGGGGCGCTCTGCGCATGGGCCGGCTTGTCATAGGAGATCTCGATGCCCGCGTCGGTCAGGATCGCGCGCAGGTCCTCCAGAGCGGCGCGGGCGATGCCGACCGCCATGGCCGCCACGATGGGCCGGGTGTTGTCGAAGGTCTCCATGACCCCGGCAAAACCCTTCTCCACGTGGATCTCCGGGTCGCCCAGCAGGTTGTCCTTGGGGATGCGGGCGTTCTCGAAGCGGATCACCGCGGTGTCCGACGCCTTGATGCCCAGCTTGTGCTCCAGGCGCTCGACGGTGACTCCGGGATGCTCGCGCGGCACGATGAACGACTTGATCGCCGCCCGGCCCAACGACTTGTCGAGTGTCGCCCACACCACGATGTGGGTGGCACGCGAACCCGCGGTGACGAAGATCTTCTCACCGTTGATCACGTACTCGTCGCCGTCGAGCACCGCGGTGGTGGTGACGGCGGCCGAGTCGGAGCCGAAGCCGGGCTCGGTGATGGCCATCGCGGCCCACACGTCCTTGCCCAGGCGCTCGAGCTGCTCGGGGGTGGCCACCGAGGAAATGGCGGCGTTACCCAGGCCCTGACGTGGCACCGAGAGCAGCAGGGCGACATCGCCCCAACTGATTTCGAGCGCGTTGAGCAGTGCGGACATGTTGGCGCCGTTGACGGTGGTCTTGCTGCCGTCGCCGTTCGCGTCGTCGCGGAACGCCTCGGCGCCCGCGAACGAGATCGTCTTCGCGCCCGAGATTCCCTCGAACAGGGTGGCCAGGGTGTCGAGCTCGACAGGGTAGGCATGCTCGGCGAGGTCGTACTTGCGCGAGATCGGGCGAAGCATCTCGGCGGCGCCCTGGTGGCCCTTCTCGATGACCGCCCGCAGTTTGCGAGGCATTTCCAGATTGATTGCCATGATTAGTCTTTCGCGTGATGTAGGGAGGACCGTTAAAGGACGCTGCAGTTAGAGGACAACGACACCTTCGGCGACGCCGATGGCCCGCAGATCGCGGTACCAGCGCTCGACCGGGTGCTCCTTGGTGTAACCGTGACCGCCCAGCAGCTGCACGCCGTCGAGGCCGATCTGCATGCCCTTGTCGGTACCCAACTTGCGCGCCAGCGCCGCCTCGCGGGCGAACGGCAGCCCCTGCTCGGCGCGGGCGGCGCCCCGCCAGGTGATCAGCCGCAGGCCGTCGAGTTCGATGGCGATGTTGGCGGTCATGAAGGCCACTGACTGGCGGTGGGCGATGGGCTCACCGAATGCCTGGCGTTCCTTGATGTAGGGAATCACGTAGTCGAGCACCGCATGCGAGGTGCCGACGGCCAGTGCGGCCCAGCCCAGCCGGGACAGCGCGATCGCGTCGGAATAATCCTGATCTGTCGCACCGTCTTCACCGAGCAGATTGCCCAGCGGCACTGCCACGTTGTCGAGTTCGATCTGGCCCAGCGCCGCGGCCCGGATGCCCATGCTCGGGTCGGCCTTGACCGTGAGCCCCTTCGACGAGGCCTCGACGATGAACAATGCCGGCTTGCCGTTCAATTGCGCTGCCACAATGAACAATTCGGCTTCAGCGGCGGCCGGCACCAGCGACTTGACGCCGGACAGGCGATAGCCGCTGGGGGTGCGCACCGCGGTGGTCTTCAGCGCGGTGGGGTCGAACAGGGCGTGCGGTTCGGCGATCGCGACGCAGGCCTGCGGCACGTTCTCGCCGGCGAACTCCTTGAGGTAGGTGGCCTGCTGGTCCGCGCTGCCCCAGTGCGTCAGTGCCGCGGCGACGCCACCGGGCGCCAGGATCGGCAGGGCCAGGCCCATGTCGCCGTAGGCCAGTGCCTCGGCGACCAGCGCGTTGGTCACGGTGCTGCGGTGCTCGGCGATGCCGTCGAAGTCCTCGGGCACGTTGACCGCGGTGATGCCCAGTTCGGCAGCCCTGGCGATCAGGTCCGCGGGGTAGGCGGCGGCCTCGTCGGCGTCGTGGGCGGCGGGCCGCAGAATCTCCGCGGCGAATTCCCCGACCGTCTCGACGATCATCTGCTGGTCATCGTCGGGCGTGAGGTCGAAGTAGTCGGCCCCGCTGGCCTTCAGCCGGGTCGGTGCCTTGCCCAGGCCCTGGACGCGCTGGAATTGCCGGGTGGCGGCACCTGCGGCCGAAAATACTTGTTTCACACCATATTTCAGGCCGCGATTCAGCGGATCCCGCAAGCCGTAGCGGTCCAGGAATTCCTGACCGACGATCGGGGTGATCAGCGCCAAACCGATGTCGGTCGCTGTCCGCTTGTGCTTTTGCAGTCCGACCGCGCTTTGCCGGCCGGAGCTGGAGGGACGTGTGGGGGTGCCGTTCTTGGACGGCAGGGTGTTGGTCATGTCAGCTGCCTCTGTTGGTCGTGGCGACGCTTCTGACCGTATCTTACTCCGGAGTAAGGTACGCCATCTGTTACCAACCTCACATCCCTTGGCGTCAGGATTCCGCCGGTGAGAGCAGGTCGTGCCGCTCGCGGCTGGCGCGGACCTCGTCCATGTGGGTCTCGGCCCACGACTTGATGCCCATCATCAGCTGTTGCAGGGAAAAGCCCAGTTCAGTGAGCTCGTAGGTGACCGTGACGGGCACGCTCGGCGTCACTGTCCGGGTGAGCAGACCGTCGCGCTCGAGGGAGCGCAGGGTCTGGGTGAGCATCTTCTGACTGACACCGGCCAGGCGTCGCGAGAGCTCGGAGTAGCGCATCGCGCGCGGTTGCCCGGTGTCGCCGGTCCCGGCGTGCGGACCGTCGCCACCGAGCGCCGCCAGGATCAGCGCCACCCACTTGTCGCTGATCCTGTCGAGCAGTTGGCGGCTAGGGCAGTTCGCCAGGAAGGCGTCGTATTCGAGCTTTGCTCGGGCCCGTTTCTGGGCTGCGATTTTCGTCGGCACGTCCGCTCCGTTTGATCCGGGGTGAGTTACGCACTTCGAAGTGCGTACTTCCCATTGGAGAGTTACCCCTCCATCGTGGAGTGGGAGAGCAGTTCGTCGCAAGTTCTGAAGGAGTGAATTTTCATGTCTGTTCCGACGTTTCGCGCCGCGGTCGTCCGTACTCCCGGCGGTCCGGACTCGATCGAGATCGTCGACGTTCCGCTGGTCGAGCCGGGTCCCGGCCAGGTCCGGGTGAGGGTCGTCGCGGCGGCGGTCAACCCCGTCGACCTCGGTGTGGCAGCCGGCGTGTTCCACGATCTCGGGCTGGTGCATCAGCCGAACTGGACCGGGCTCGGCTGGGATTTCGCGGGCACCGTCGAGGCCGCCGGTCCGGGTGTGGATCTGGCCGCGGGCACACGGGTCGCCGGGGTGGTGGCCGGGTTCGACCGGGACTACGGCACCTACGCCGAGCGCTTGGTGGTGTCCGCCGCCGATGTTGCCGTCGTGCCCGACGCGCTGGACTTGATCACCGCATCGACAGTGCCGCTCAACGGATTAACTGCACTGCAGATCCTCGATCTGCTCGGCGACGCGCCCGCCGACGGTCGCCGCCTCTTGGTCACCGGCGCCGCCGGCGCGGTCGGGGGTTACCTCATCGCGCTCGCCGGAGAGCGGGGCTGGCAGGTGGCCGGTCTGGCCCGCGACCATGACGAGGAGTTCGTCCGTGGCCTCGGAGGCGACTTCACAGCCGACGCCGAGCCAGGGTGGGACGCGGTCGCGGACGCCGGCGCGATGCAGCATGCGGCTCTCGCGCTGGTCCGCGACGGCGGGCGGTTCGTCGGTGTGCAGCCGAGTTCTGAACTGCCGACCGAACGCGGCATCGCCGTGACGGCCGTGGTGGCCCACCCCGATGGCACTCGGCTTGCCGAACTCCTGGCCCGTGCGGCCTCCGCGCAGTTGCCGGCGCGGGTGCACGCCGTGCTGCCGTTGGATCAGGTGGCCGATGCCCACCGGGCGCTCGCCAAAGGCGGGGTCCGTGGCCGGTTCGTCATCCAGCCGTGAACTCAGTTGCCGGCCAGCCTGGCCAGGACGGCGTCGTGGAGCGGCCCGTTGGTGGCCAGCGCGCTGCCCCCGTGCGGGCCCGGGGCGCCGTCGATGCTGGTGAACGTGCCGCCGGCCTCGCGAATGAGGATGTCGAGCGGGGCGATGTCCCACAGCTTCACCTCGGGCTCGCAGGCGATGTCGACCGCGCCCTCGGCGACCATGCAGTACGACCAGAAGTCGCCGTAGGCCCGCACGCGCCACACCGCGTCGGTGAGTTCGACGAATCGGTTCCGGCGGTCTTCCCATCCGGTTGTCAGATCCGAGTACGACAGGCTTGCCGACGCGAGATCGGTGACACCCGACACCGACAGTTTGCGGGTCGCCCCGGCGAATGAGCCGAACGCCCCCTGGCCCAGCCCGGCCCACCACCGTCGCGCGAGTGCCGGTGCGCTCACCACGCCGACGGTCGGAACGCCGTCGTCGAGCAACGCGATCAACGTGCACCACACCGGCACGCCGCGGACGAAGTTCTTGGTCCCGTCGATCGGATCGATCACCCACTGGCGCCCGGTCAATGTCGTTGTGCCACCGAATTCTTCGCCGAACACCGTGTCGTCGGGGCGCGCTGCGGCCAGCGAGGCGCGCAACGCCTCCTCGGCCCCGCGGTCGGCATCGGTGACCGGCGTCAGATCGGGCTTGGTCTCGATGCGCAGGTCCAGCGCGCCGAAGCGGTCCATGGTCAGGGCATCGGCTTGATCGGCCAATTCGAGGGCCAGAGTGAGGTCATCCGAGGTGGAACTCATGCGAGAAGTCCTACCATGGCCTGGTGCTGGAATTCGGGATACTCCTCCTGCTGGTCGGAGCCCTCGCGCTGCTGCTGGCGCCACGGATCATGCGGCGCCGCGGAATTCGCGGTGAGCTGGCCCACGGCACGTTGCTGGTGACGGGAGTGAGCCCGCGCCCGGACGCGACGGGGGAGCAGTACGTCACCATCACCGGCGTCATCACCGGGCCGACCGTCAACGAGCACGTCGTGTACCAGCGCATGGCTGTCGACGTCAACGAGTGGCCGGCGATGGGTGCGCTGTTCCCCGTGGTCTACTCGCCGGGCAACCCGGACAAATGGGCCTTCGCGTCGGACGGGCCGCCGGGGAGACCGGAGCCACACGAACCGCTGGGCCCCTGGACCTCCTGAGGGCCGCCGGCCTGATCAGGCGTGCGCGATCCGGAGCAATTCGGCCACGCTGGCCAGCTTGACGCGGGGCCTGCCGGCTGACTCCCCGGCAGCGCGCTCATGAGCGTCGATCAGCTGCCAGTGTTCGCCGCTGACCAGCTTCGGCTGGTGTTCCAACAGCCATTGGGCGAGTTCGATACCGTACTCGGGGCCTCGCTCGTCGACGCCGCTGGCGCGAAGATCTTCCAGCAACGTGTCGATGGTGTCCTGTGAATCCTTCTTGTTGCTGCCGATCACACCCGACGGCCCCCGTTTGATCCAGCCGACGACGTACTCGTTGCTGCTGCCGTCGATGCGTCCGTTCGTGTGCGGAATCGTTCCCGAGCGTTCGTCGAACGGCAGTCCCGGTGTCGGCACCCCGCGGTACCCGACCGCGCGCACCACCAGCTGGACCGGCAACTCCTCGCGGTCCCCGGTGTCCTTCGCCACCACGCGCCCGTCGGCGTCGCGGACAAGTTGGTTGCGGCCCAGCACAATCGACTCGACCCGGTCCTCACCGCGCAATTCAACGGGGGAGGTGCAGAAGCGGAACACGATGCGCCGCTTGGCCTCTCGCGGTTGCTGCTCGACATACTTTCGCAGCACCTTGATGTTCTGCTTGACGGTCTTGCTCGCCGCCTCCAGATCGGCGTCGGTGATTCCGTCGAAATCGGCCGGGTCGAGGATGACGTCGACATCGCCCAACGCCTCGAGATCGCCGAGTTCACGCAATTCCAGGGTGGTGAACGTCGCCTGCAGCGGTCCGCGGCGGCCGATGACGACCACCTCCTCCACCCCTCGGGTGTCCAGTGAGGCCAGCGCGTGGTCGGCGATATCGGTGTTGGCCAGCGCCTCTGGGTCGCTGACCAGGATGCGGGCCACGTCCAGGGCGACGTTGCCATTGCCGACGACCACTGCCCGGCCGCCCGCCAAATTGGGCTCCATGCCGTCGAAGTGGGGATGGGCGTTGTACCAGCCGACGAAATCCACCGCGGCCACGCTGCCCGGCAACTCTTCTCCGGGAATGTGCAGCGCCCGGTCGGATTGCGCGCCGACGGCATAGACCACCGCGTCGTAGTGGTCCGCCAATTCAGCCGGCGTGACGTGCTCGCCGACCTTGATGTTGCCGAAGAACCGGAACCGCGCATCGGCGGCGGTCTTGTCGAACTGCGCGCTGATCGACTTGATCTTCGGATGGTCCGGCGCCACTCCCGAACGCACCAGGCCCCACGGGGTCGGCAGCATCTCGAGCATGTCGACGCGCACGTCGCGATCGGAGTCGGGCGAATCGGCAAACTTCAGTAACGATGCGGCAGCAAAGAATCCCGAGGGGCCGGAGCCGACGATCGCTACATGATATGGGCGCATACGCCTGCCTTCTACGAGCTTGAAAAGCCGTCACGTACCCGCCCAGGGCTGCGGGGCCGGGTACCAACCGACTTTAAACACAGAACGTCCGCGCTGCCGCGAGTCGGAGAGATCTGCCGCCGAAATGCCGCCGGGTACCCTGAACATTCGTGGATCCAGACCGCCAAGCCGCCGTAGCCGCACTCGACACCACCCTGACAACCGTGGAGCGGGTGCTCGACATCGATGGCCTGCGCCAGCGGATCGACATGCTCGAGCAGCAGGCCTCCGATCCGAAGCTCTGGGACGACCAGTCGCGGGCGCAGAAAGTCACCAGTGAGCTCTCGCATGCGCAGAGCGAACTGCGCCGGGTGCAGGAACTACGCCAGCGTGTCGAGGACCTGCCGGTGCTGTTCGAACTCGCCGCCGAGGAGGAGGGGGCAGAAGGTTCCGACGCCCTCGCCGAGGCCGACGCCGAGCTCGCCAAGCTCCGCGAAGAGATCGAGACCCTCGAGGTCCGCACCCTGCTCTCGGGTGAGTACGACGAGCGTGAGGCCGTCGTCACGATCCGCTCCGGCGCCGGTGGCGTCGACGCCGCGGACTGGGCCGAGATGCTGATGCGGATGTATGTCCGATGGGCCGAGAAGCACGACTACCCCGTCGAGGTGTTCGACACGTCCTACGCCGAGGAAGCCGGGATCAAGAGCGCGACCTTCGCCGTGCACGCCCCGTTCGCCTACGGCACTCTCTCGGTCGAGCAGGGCACGCACCGGCTGGTGCGCATCAGTCCCTTCGACAACCAGAGCCGGCGTCAGACGTCGTTCGCCGACGTCGAGGTGCTCCCGGTGGTGGAGACGACCGACCACATCGAGATTCCAGAAGGCGACCTGCGCGTCGACGTGTACCGCTCGAGCGGTCCCGGCGGGCAGTCGGTGAACACCACCGACTCGGCCGTCCGGCTCACCCACATCCCGACCGGGATCGTGGTGACCTGTCAGAACGAGAAGTCGCAGCTGCAGAACAAGGTCGCGGCGATGCGGGTCCTGCAGGCACGCCTCCTGGAACGCAAGCGGCTGGAGGAGCGCGCCGAGATGGACGCGCTCAAGGGGGACGGCGGCAGCTCCTGGGGTAACCAGATGCGGTCCTATGTCCTGCATCCCTATCAGATGGTGAAAGACCTGCGTACCGAGTACGAGGTCGGCAATCCGGCCACCGTCCTGGACGGAGACATCGACGGATTCCTGGAAGCGGGGATCAGGTGGCGCAACCGAAAAGACGACGACGACTGATTGACGATGACTGAAACCGTGCTCGCCCTTGCCCTCGCCGACCGCTGGCACGATTTCTGGCACGGCGAGATCGGCGTATGGATCCTGACCACCGGTCTGCGAATCGCGCTGCTGCTCATCGGCGGCCTGCTCGCCGCGCGCTTCATCAACTGGGCCGCCCAACGGGTGGTGCGCCGCATCGACGCCGAGTACCAGGAAAGCGACCAGTTGGTGCGTTCGGAGAGCGCCAAGCACCGGCAAGCCGTCGCCTCGGTGATCTCCTGGGTGTCGGTGGCGGTGCTGTTCATCATCGTGCTGGTCGAGGTCACCGACGCGCTCGCGGTGCCCATCGCATCCCTGGTCGCCCCGGCCGCGGTGCTCGGCGCCGCCCTCGGTTTCGGCGCCCAGCGCATCGTGCAGGACCTGCTCGCCGGCTTCTTCATCATCACCGAGAAGCAGTACGGCTTCGGTGATCTCGTCCGACTGACGATCGCCGCGGCCAACGAGGCAGAGGGCACGGTCGAGGACGTCACGCTCCGGGTCACCAAGCTGCGGTCCTCCGAAGGCGAGATGTTCACCGTGCCCAACGGACAGATCGTCAAATCGCTGAATCTGTCGAAGGACTGGGCGCGCGCGGTGGTCGACATTCCGGTATCGGTGAGTGCCGACCTCAACGTGGTCAACGATGTGCTCAACGATGTTGCCGAGAAGGCCGCCGAAGACGGGGAGCTGTCCAAGCTGCTGCTCGACAAGCCGCAGCTGATGGGCGTGGAGAGCATCGGAGTCGACACCGTGAACCTGCGGATGGTGGCGCGCACCCTGCCGGGCAAACAGTTCGATGTGGGCAGGCGGTTGCGGGTGCGGGTGGTGCGGGCGCTCCGGCGGGCCGGGGTGGTGACATCGTCGGACGGGTCGATCGCCGCGGCCGGCGACGTCATGCATCCGGCTGCCGTCGCCGAGACGGTCGCGACGCCCCCGGCATCGACTCAGGAGCCGAAGAAGTGAAACTCGACTTCAGCCGGGTGGTCGACGCGGGAGAAAAATTGTGGCGCAGCCGGGTGGGCAGGCTCCGCACGTCGACCGTGGTGCTGCTTGTCGCGTTCGTCGCGCTGTCGTGGGTGCAACAGGAGTACCGCCCCAAGGAGGCCGCCCCGCAGTCGCCGGACACCCAGGTGGTGCCGCCCGGATTCGTGCCCGATCCCGAATACACCTGGGTGCCGCGTACCAAGCTGCAGACTCCGCGCTCGACGACGCCGACCGAGACCCCGGAGACGACCGAGACCACGCCTCCGACGACCATGACGACGACCGAGATGCCGGAGACGACCGAGACCACCACCAGTCCCACCACGACGACGCCGCCGGGGGCTCCGCGCACGACGGTCGTCGATCCGGATGGTCCCGGCCTGCTTCCGCCGATCACGTTGCCGGTGTTCCCCGCGCCGGCCCCCGGCCCCCCGGTCGAGCAGCAGCAACCCGGCCAGGAGCCGGTGGCACCGACCTTGCCGCGATAGCCTGACCTGCTCGATGCGCTTGCCCCGCTACACTGGCGTGCCGTGATGATCACCCTCGACCACGTGACGAAGCACTACAAGTCTTCGGCGCGCCCCGCGCTCGACGACGTCTCGTTGAAAATCGACAAGGGTGAGTTCGTCTTCCTGATCGGACCGTCGGGTTCGGGCAAGTCGACGTTCATGCGGCTGCTCCTGGCAGCCGAGACGCCCACCTCGGGTGACATCCGGGTTTCCAAGTTCCACGTCAACAAGCTCGCCGGCCGGCACGTCCCCAACCTGCGTCAGGTCATCGGCTGCGTCTTCCAGGACTTCCGGCTGCTGCAGCAGAAGACCGTGTTCGAGAACGTGGCGTTCGCCCTCGAGGTGATCGGCAAGCGCGGCGAGGTGATCAACCGCGTTGTCCCGGATGTGCTGGAGATGGTCGGTCTGTCCGGCAAGGCCAACCGGCTGCCGAGCGAACTTTCCGGTGGCGAGCAGCAGCGCGTCGCCATCGCGCGGGCCTTCGTCAACCGCCCGCTGGTCCTGATCGCCGACGAGCCAACCGGCAACTTGGATCCCGAGACCAGCAAGGACATCATGGATCTGCTGGAACGGATCAACCGCACCGGAACCACGGTGCTGATGGCCACCCACGACCATCACATCGTCGACTCCATGCGTCAGCGGGTCGTCGAACTCGAACTCGGCCGGCTGATCCGTGATGAGCAGCGCGGCGTCTACGGAATGGATCGCTAAGTGCGCTTCGGCTTTCTCGTCAATGAAGTTCTGACCGGGCTTCGTCGCAACGTCACGATGACGGTGGCGATGATCCTGACCACCGCGATCTCGATCGGGTTGTTCGGTGGCGGTCTGTTGGTGGTGCGGCTGGCCGACCAGTCTCGTGACATCTACCTGGACCGTGTCGAGAGCCAGGTGTTCCTGACCGACGACATCTCCGCCAACGACCCCACCTGCGACGCCGAAGCGTGCAAGGCGCTGTATCGCATGATCGACGACCGCGATGACGTGCGCTCGCTGAGCTTCCTCAACCGCGACCAGGCCTACGAGGACGCGATCAAGAAGTTCCCGCAGTACAAGGACGTGGCGGGCAAGGATGCGTTCCCGGCGTCGTTCATCGTCAAGCTCAACGACCCCGAGCAGCACGAGGCGTTCGACAAGGCGATGCAGGGCCAGCCCGGTGTCCTCAACGTGCTGAACCAGAAGGACCTCATCGACCGTTTGTTCGCCGTGCTCGACGGGCTCAGTAGCGTCGCGTTCGCGGTGGCGCTGGTGCAGGCGATCGGTGCGGTGCTGCTGATCGCCAACATGGTCCAGGTGGCCGCCTACACGCGGCGCACCGAGATCGGCATCATGCGCCTGGTCGGTGCCACCCGCTGGTACACGCAGCTGCCGTTCCTGGTGGAGGCGATGATCGCGGCCCTGATCGGTGTGGTGATCGCGATCGTGGGATTGATCGTGGTCAGAGCGGTGTTCCTGGAGAAAGCGCTCGACCAGTTTTATCAGTCGAATTTGATTGCCAGGGTCGACTACGCTGACGTCCTCTACTTCAGCGCACCATGGATGCTGTTCCTCGGTCTGGCGATGTCCGGGGTTACCGCGTACGTGACACTGCGGCTCTACATCCGAAGGTAATCGTGAGCTAGTGGCGACCAAGAAATCCAGCCCCGCCGGCAATAAGCAGATTGTGGCCAGCAATCGCAAGGCGCGGCACAACTACATGATCCTCGACACCTACGAGGCCGGCATCGCGCTGATGGGCACCGAGGTCAAGAGTCTGCGTGAAGGCCAGGCGTCGCTGGCCGACGCGTTCGCCACCGTCGACGACGGCGAGATCTGGCTGCGCAACGTGCACATCGCGGAGTATCACCACGGCACCTGGACCAACCACGCGCCGCGGCGCAACCGCAAGCTGCTACTGCACCGCAGCCAGATCGACAACCTGATCGGCAAGATCCGCGACGGCAACCTGACGCTGGTGCCGCTGTCGATGTACTTCTCCGACGGCAAGGTCAAGGTCGAGCTGGCGCTGGCCCGCGGCAAGCAGGCCCACGACAAACGTCAGGACCTGGCCAAACGGGACGCCGACCGCGAGATCACGCGCGAGTTGGGCCGCCGCGCCAAGGGCATGTCCTGAGCACGTTCAGCGGTCGCGAGCGACTCGAAAATACCGCGGAATAATGACTTGGCATCGGCAGTTGAGTCTGGCGTACCATTGACTGTCCTGCCGAAAGTCGGCAGGGATGCGAGGGGCTGATCGGTTTCGACTTCGCGCATCGAATCAAGGGAAGCGTGCCGGTGCAGGCAAGAGACCACCGTAAGCGTCGTTGCAACCAATTAAGCGCCGATTCCAATCAGCGCGACTACGCACTCGCTGCCTAAGCGACTGCGTGTCTGTCAGACCGGGAGCGCCCTCGGCCCGGACCCTGGCATCAGCTAGAGGGACCCACCCACGGGTTCGGTCGCGGAACCCATGGGGACACCAAACAGCGACTGGGATCGTCATCTCGGCTTGTTCGCGTGACTGAGAGATCCGAGTAGAGACACAGCGAACTGCGCACGGAGAAGCCTCGAGGACATGCCGTAGGACCCGGGTTCAATTCCCGGCAGCTCCACGACAAAAGCCCAGGTCTGAGTAACCCTCAGACCTGGGCCTTTATCGTTGCCTCCTCATATCACGCAATGTGACGGGTCTGCCCCGGGAAGCGGGAAGAAGCCGATGCATTCCGGCGGATTCGGCGGCGGCGGGGTGGGCGGAATATCCAGGGGCATGGGATGGAAGATGCCGGTGCCCAAGTCGATCCAGCCGTACCGACCGCCTGCTCCGCTGTACTCGTAACAGGACGACCAGTCGAAGTCGGGCCACGGCGCCGCGGCCGGCCTGGGATCCCCCGGGCACCAGGTCGGCCGGGCCTGCGCGGTACCCGCCAGCGTCACACCCGCCAGGCTCAAACCAGACATCACGACAGCTGTCGTCACCCCAACGACTGCCCGTTTCAGGACGTTGGTGCTGTTCATGTTGCCTCCTTTGCTCATCGCGGCCCCTCGCATCACATCTTCGGTCGGGTGCCCACGCAGGGATGGGGTAGACGACTACCTCACATTTGGAGCTCTACGCGGCTGGCCATTCACGGGCCTGAGCACATCGAGACGAGGCAATTGAGAGGCCCCGTTTCGGCTTGCCTTCAGCATCTCGCAGCGACATCGCCGGCGGCCATCCAGGCATTGATGTTGATCCGTCGGGGATACGGGTTAGGTTGAGACATGTTTTCTTGCCGCAAACACACCCCGGGGAGGGGCAGTGTGCGGTCAGGTGGTCGCTGGGTCGGGCTTGGCGCTACTGCACTTCTCACCTTCGGCGGCCCGGTGGTCGCCCTGATCGCGCCGCCGTCGGCGTCGGCCGCCGACTGTGCTGACGTCGAGGTCGTCTTCGCGCGCGGCACCGATGAGCCGCCGGGTATGGGCCGGGTCGGTGACGCACTGGTCGAGTCCCTGCGCAAGCAGGCCGTGGGCATGAACATCGCCACCTATGCGGTGAACTACAAGGCCAGCAAGCTGCAGCTGCACGGTGGTGACGGCGCCAAAGACGCGATTTCCCACATCAAGTCCACGCTGTCCTCGTGCCCCGACACGCAGATCGTGCTCGGCGGCTATTCGCAGGGTGCGAGCGTGATCAACATCGTGGCCGGCAACCCGCTGGGTGGCATCAAGTGGGGCGATTCGCTGCCGCCCGAGTATGCGGACAACGTCGCGGCGATCACTACCTTCGGCGACGTGGGCACCCGCACCAAGCAAACGATTGCAACCCAGAGCGCACTGTTCGGTTCCAAGGCGATCGACCTGTGTAACCCGAGCGACCCGATCTGTCATGAGGGTCAGGGCAATGAGTGGAGTGGGCACACCGAGGGCTACGTCCCCGTGTACACCACCCAGGCAGCGGCTTTCGTCGCCTCCAAGCTGCTGGCCGGGTCCGGTCAAACGCTGCCCGGGTACGGGCCGGCGCTACCCGATTACGGTCAGCTGCCTGAGTTCGGCCCGCTGCCGGGTTCCGGCCCAGTGCCGCAGTACGGCCCCGTGCCTGGGCCTGATACTTCCCTGCACGGTCCGTCACCCGCGTACAGCCCACAGTCACCCGGGTACGGGCAGCAGCCACCCGGGTCTGGCCCGTCGACACCCGGCCCCACGTCATCGCCCTCCGAAATCGGATGGATCTGAGCGGTTTTCAGACCGCTGCCTGCGACGGCAGCGAGATCGCGATCTCGGTGCCGCGGGCATCGTGAACGTCCAGCACGCCACCGAGGGCCAACACCTTGGCCCGAATCGACGCGAAACCGATGTGACCGGTTTCGACGCTCAGCGCGAGGCGCTCCGGTTCAATGCCCACGCCGTCGTCGGCGACGCACAGCGTGGCGCGTCCGTTCGACCGTTGCAGGGTGAACCTCAGGTTGTCGGCTTTGGCATGCTTGATCGCGTTCGTCGAAAACTCACGCGCAGCGCTGTAGAGCAGGTGATCGGCGTCGGTTCGCAAGTCGTCGGGCCAATTGTCGAAGTCCAGGTGGACGGCAAGGTCGGTGCGTGCCGCGATGCCGTCGGCCAGCGAGGTGATGGCAGCCCTGAGCCCGGCGCGGGCAAGCACTTCGGGATGCAATTCACGCACCACGTCGCGAAGCAGCCGCGAGCACTCGCCGAGCGCCATGTCGACCCGGTCCATCGATTCGGCGGATCCCTCTCGCACCTCTTCCATCTCCCGGCGTGAGGCCAGGACATACTGCAGCGCTCCATCGTGTAGCCGTTCGGAAAGGGTTTGTCTTTCGCGCTTTTCGAGGATGACGATTTCTTCGAGCAGGTGACTGCGTTCCTGGGCCAACCCGGCGATCGTCTGCTCTTTCGATTTCTGGATCCACGACAGCGTGACCGACCCTGCTGCCAATCCGAACAGGAGTCCGGTGGTCGTGAGGATCGAACCCCACGGCTCATCTCCGTTGGCCGCCTGGTTTACCCACAGCACAACGACGTATGCGGCCACTGTGGGGACGGCGATCACCGCACTCACGAACGGATCGAGCTGAGCCGCCGCGATCAGTGGGACCAGAAACAAGCCGTAGTGGAGCACATCGGAGGTCCAGGTGTTCGGTGAGCTGAGGCCCGATTCGACCGAAAGTATCGACACCACAGCGACATCCGCGAACAACATGAGCAGCGCGACCGAGCGCCGGGCCTCGATCCCGGCCGGATTCGACGGCCGCAGCGCCCAGAAGCCCCAACCTGCGATCGCCGCGATGTAGCCGATCCAGACGAGCCCGTATGGCCAGCGGTAGGTTTCGGGCGGTTGCAGGAACAACGCGAAGAAGATGAACGCCACCAACACGATCCGCAGGGCGAATTGCAGCAGCAGCCCGCGAAAAGCTGCGCCCTGGGAGTAACGCCCCAAAGCCGTTGCCGCTGCGTGCCCGACCATTCTCGACTCCCGCCAAACGCAGGGTTCGGCAGGAGTATAGGGCGGTTCGATCGTGTCCTGAGGTGGGTTGATGAAGTTTCCCGACGTGGCCTGCCATCATGGATAGCGGTCCCTGCGACGAAACGGGGAGTTGATCGACATGTTCTCTGCGCAGCGTGAGTTTTCGGCATACGGCCCGTCGCACTTGGTCGTGTTGGCGGTGTTCGTGACGGCTGCCGCGCTGCTGGTCGTGATCGGCCGTCGGCAGACCGAGGCGCAGGCCCGCACCTTGGGCCGTGTCCTGGCGGTTCTGCTCATCGGGGCGTTCATCGTGGCGCTGGTCTACAAGTTGGTCGATCCCACGATCGACACGTCGGTACCGCTGCAACTGTGTGATCTCGCTGAACTGGCAGCCGCGTATGCCTTGTGGTCGCAACGGCATTGGGCCTTCGTCCTCACCTATTACTGGGGCCTGGTGCTCAGCTCGCAGGCATTGATCACGCCGGATATCGGAACGCCGAAGGAGGGGGCTCCGGACTTTCCCCACCACCTCTTCGTCACGTTCTTCACGCTTCACGTGCTCGTCGTGCTGGCCGCCGTCTATCTCACGTGGGGTAGAGGTATGCGACCGCGGTGGCGCGACTACGCCTTCGCGGTGATCGCAACCCTGGTCTGGGCGGCAGCCACGTTCACCTTCAACGTGGTCACCGGAACCAATTACGGCTATCTCAACCGGAAGCCTCCCACCGCGTCCCTGCTGGATCTATTGGGCCCGTGGCCGGTGTATCTGGCGGCGGAGGTGGCGATCGTGCTGATGGTGTGGGCACTGATGACCTGGCCGTGGGAACGGGCACGGCACCGACTGACGGCCGGCGCCCCGCAACTGTGAAATAGCTGTCCGTCGACGTGCGAAGTGATTATTGACACGAACACTTTGACGGGCTAGGTATATTACGCGCGTTCGCGAATGTGTATCGCTTGCGACCTGTCCCACCGGGCGACAGTGGCCTGATCGAAGGGGCGGGTTGTGCAGACCAAGGCATCACCTATACGCGCGGGCGTTCGATGAGCAGTCACGGCGCCGGCACGCAGAACGGATCGGGCATCGCCCGGTTCATTCGCCGGCTGGCCCTGCCCATAGTGCTCGGCTGGGTGGCCCTGACCATCCTGACCAACACTCTCGTCCCACCGCTTGAGAAGGTCGGCGAGGAGAACACCGTCGGGCTGAGCGCGAAAGACGCGCCGGCGATGATCGCCATGCGCAAGATCGGCAGCGACTTCCAAGAGTTCGACTCCGACAGCACGGCGATGGTGGTGCTGGAGGGCGAAGCCCCACTGGGCGACGACGCGCACCACTATTACGACGGCATCGTCGACCAGCTCGAAGCGGACACCGCCCACGTGCAGCACGTGGCCGACTTCTGGGGCGATCCGCTGACGGCCTCGGGCGCACAGAGCAACGACGGCAAGTCCGCCTATGTCCAGGTGTACCTGCGGGGCAATCAGGGCGAAACGCTGGCCAACGATTCGGTGGCCGCGGTACGTGACATCGTCGGGCAGTCGTCACCTCCGGCCGGCATCAAGGTGTACGTGACCGGCGGGGCTCCGCTCGTTTCCGATCAGCACCATGCCGGCGACAAGAGCGTCGCCCGGGTCACCGCCATCACGCTCGTGGTGATCGCGGTGATGCTGCTGATCGTCTACCGGTCGGTGGCCACCATGATCCTGGTGCTGCTCATGGTGTTCATGGAGCTCGGCGCGGCGCGCGGCATCGTGGCGTTCCTGGCCCACACCGGGGTGATCGGCCTGTCCACCTTCGCGGTCAACCTCCTGACGTTGATGGTCATCGCGGCGGGAACCGACTATGCGATCTTCGCGATCGGCCGCTATCAAGAAGCGCGCGGCGCAGGCGAAGACCGGGAAACCGCGTACTACACGATGTTCCGTGGCACCTCGCATGTGGTGCTCGGTTCGGGTATGACGATCGCCGGCGCGATGCTGTGTCTGAGTTTCACCCGCCTGCCCTATTTCCAGACCATGGGTGTGCCGTGCGCGGTGGGCACGTTCGTCGCGGTGATCGCCGCGTTGACGATGGGCCCGGCGGTCATCGTGATCGGCAGCCGGTTCGGCCGTTTCGAGCCCAAGCGCAGCATCCGGTCGCGGGGGTGGCGTCGCGTCGGCATCACGGTGGTGCGGTGGCCCGGCCCGATCCTGGCCGCGACGTTGGGGCTGGCGCTCGTCGGCCTGCTCACGTTGCCGGGCTACAAGACCAATTACGACGCCCGGAAATACCTGCCGTCCGATCTGCCGGCCAATCTCGGATACGCCGCTGCCGAACGGCATTTCAGCGCCGCCCGGATGAACCCCGAACTACTGATGATCGAGGCCGACCACGATCTGCGGAACCCCGCCGACTTCCTGATCATCGACCGGATCGCAAAGGGTGTGGTCCGGGTGCCCGGAGTCTCCCGGGTGCAGGCCATCACCCGGCCGAACGGTCGCCCGATCGAGCACACCAGCATCCCGTTCCTGCTCAGTCGGCAGGGCACCACCAACACGATGAACCGGAAGTACCAGCAGGACCGGATGGCCGACATGCTGGTCCAGGCCGACGAGATGCAGAAGTCCATCGACACTCTGGAGGAGACGGCGCGGCTGACTCAGGAGATGGCCGACACCACGCACTCGATGGTGACCAAGATGAAGGCGATGACGATCGACATCGCCGAATTACGGGACAACATATCGGATTTCGACGACTGGCTGCGCCCCATCCGCAACTACTTCTACTGGGAGCCGCACTGCGCCGACATCCCGGTGTGCTGGTCGATCCGGTCGATCTTCGACACCCTTGACGGTGTCGACACCATGACCGACGACATTCAGAAGCTCCTGCCCGACATGGAGCGGCTCGACACGTTGATGCCGCAGTTGGTCGCGCTGATGCCCCAGCAGATCGAGTCCATGAAGACCATGAAGACGATGATGCTGACGCAGCGCTCCACGCAGGCCGGCCAACAGGATCAGATGGCCGCCATGCAGGAGAATTCGACGGCGATGGGCAAGGCCTTCGACGAGGCCCGCAACGACGATACGTTCTATCTACCGCCGGAAGCCTTCGACAACAAGGACTTCAAGCGCGGCATGAAGAACTTCATCTCGCCCGACGGAAAGTCGGTGCGGTTCATCATCAGTCATGAGGGCGATCCCGCGACGCCCGAGGGCGTCGACCATGTGGATCCCATCAAGTTGGCGGCCAAGGAAGCGCTCAAGGGCACGCCGCTGGAAGGTTCCAAGATCTACCTGGCGGGCACCGCGGCCACCTACAAGGACATGCGGGACGGTTCCTTCTACGACCTGCTGATTGCCGGAATCTCAGCGGTGTCACTGATTTTCATCATCATGCTGCTCATCACGCGCAGTGTGGTGGCGGCAGCGGTGATCGTCGGTACGGTGCTGCTGTCCCTCGGTGCGTCGTTCGGATTGTCCGTGCTCGTCTGGCAACACCTGCTCGGTCTGGAATTGCACTGGATGGTGTTGGCGATGTCGGTGATCCTGCTGTTGGCCGTCGGTTCCGACTACAACCTGTTGTTGGTGTCGCGGTTCAAGGAAGAACTCGCCGGTGGCCTGAAGACCGGCATCATCCGGGCGATGGCGGGAACGGGTTCGGTGGTGACCTCGGCGGGCCTGGTGTTCGCGTTCACCATGGCGTCGTTCGCGTTCAGCGATCTCAAGGTCATGGCACAGGTCGGCACCACCATCGCGCTCGGCCTGCTGTTCGACACCCTCATCGTGCGGTCCTTCATGACCCCTGCGATCGCGGCGCTGCTGGGGCGGTGGTTCTGGTGGCCGCAGGCCATCCAGTCGGCGGCGTCCAAGCGGCGGCTGGAAGCCGTGCGTAGCTGACCGCCGAACGAAACTGCCCACGTGCTCGCGAACAACGCTTGCACGTGGGCAGTTTCGTCTGACTACTTCTTGTTGCCGCCAGGCCGCGGCGGTGGCGGCGGCTTGGCCTTGGTGGTCGGCTCGAATTTGCCGCCCTTTTTCGGATCGAATGTTCCTGCCATGGTGATGCCTCTCGCTCGTTTCGATAGTTCCACCACTGCCCACCGTAACCAGATTCGCTGGGTCCGGCACGCGAACCGCGGTCAACCTTTCAAAACAGCGCGCGCCCCAGGCTTGTGTCAACGGCTTTCGCGGCAGTTCAGCGCGGGTGGGCAACCGATGAGCGCAACGTTGCCGGGCCTGTCAGGTTCTCGCGTGACGGGGGGAAAAGCAACACGCCGGTCTGGTTGCGACACGGTCACGGGACGATACCTATCAGTGCATCAGTGGCCACATCGGCAACATTGATCACTAACGTCACATCAGCCAACTGTGACGTCATGTCGACGTCCCTGTATTGGGAAGGTGTGACATGTCGCGACGTCCTCGACCTACTTCGACGATGGCAGCGGCGGCCGCAATCGGACTCGTCGTCGCCGTCGGCGTGGCGCCGTCGGCATCGGCTGAACCCTGCGAAGGCGCTGCCGCGGCCGCGCAACCTCTCGCGCATCAGGCCTTTCAGATCCCCAAACCCTCGAGGCTGGCGCCCCTCAACCGCCCCATCGGGCACATGCCGGTGGGCGCGAATGACCGGGCGCCGCTGCCCAAACTCGGCCAGTTGCCGCTGGCCATCCTCAAGGCGCTGATCCCGAACACCGGGCAGGTCAGGCAAAAAGCGGCAGTGGTACCCGCACCCAATCCCGGTGGTGCCCAACCTGTCCCGAATGTGGCACAGCCGGCTCCGGAGCCGGCAGCGGCCGCCCCGGCCCCCGCAGCGCAACCGGCGCCGGGGGCACCGCCGGGCACGTCGATCGTGGGATGGGTGACCGGCCCGGACAGCCCCAACCAGACCATCAAGCGCTTCGCCATCACCGGGACCGACCTCGGGATCATGTGGGACAACGGAGACCCGGTGAACCGCCAGGTGCTGATGGCCTTCGGCGACACCAACGGATATTGCGGTATTCCCGGCAAGCAGTGGCGGTACAACGCGTTGTTCCGCAGCACGGACGGTGCGCTCTCGAACACGGTCGCCGTGCCCGACGGTGTGGTCAACAACAAGTATTCGGGTTCGCCGGTGTGGCGGCAGGGCATCTCCAAGCAGATCGTCAACAGCATCGGCCGGGCGCCGGAGGAGACCGGGATCATCCCGACAGCGGGAATCGCGGTCGGTCGCAACCAGTATCTGAACTTCATGTCGATCCGGAACTGGGACAGTCCGGGGGCGTGGTCGACCAACTTCTCGGCGATCGCGATGTCGCCGGACAACGGCGAGAACTGGGGCGTCTACCCGGGCACCATCCGTCCGCCCGGCGGCGGCAACGAGAACTTCCAGATGGGCGCATTCCTCAAACCCGGCCCGGGTGATCCGTACATCTACACGTTCGGTACGCCGAACGGACGCGGCGGCTCGGCGTATCTGGCACGGGTGGCTCCGGGACTCATCCCGGACCTGACGAAATACGAATACTGGAATGCCGACAACAACGCCTGGGTGCCGGCCAATCCGGCCGCCGCGACCCCGGTGATCCCGGGTCCGGTGAGCGAGATGTCGGCGCAGTACAACACGTATCTCAAGCAGTATCTGGTGCTGTACGGCAACGGTGCCAACGATGTGGTGATGCGGACCGCGCCGGCGCCACAGGGGCCGTGGGGGCCCGAGCAGTTGATCGCGCCCTCGTCGCAGATCCCCGGCGGCATCTACGCGCCGTATCTGCATCCGTGGTCGACGGGCAAGGAGCTGTATTACAACCTGTCGTTGTGGTCGGCCTACAACGTCATGTTGATGAAGACCGTGCTGCCCTGACCCGACCGTTGACCTGTGCCAGCGGAGCCAGCATCGCGTCGAGGCCGTACTCGAACACCGCGTCGTAGTCGGTGGGTGACTGCAGGGCCGCGACGAGCGCCTGATCGGGCCAGTCGGCGGTCCACAGCGACGGGTCCTCCTCCTGGTGTTGAGGACCGCGCACAGCCGAGAACAGCATCACCGCAGAGGCCGTCACGTGTACCTGTACGGCTCGTAACACCAGTGCGGCGTGCGTGCCGGTGATCCCCGCCCCGGCGAGTTCGGCGGCCAGCTTCTGCTGGACCGGCAGGAACAACATCGGCGTGCGGTCCCGCTCATGGGCGATCGCCAGGAGGTGCTGGCGGCGGATCAGCAGACTGCGCTGGTTACGCGCAAGCGAGGCAATCCGGTCCACGGGGGTGTCGCCCTCCATCGGCAGGCCGGCCATCTCGGTCAGCAGGCGGTCGACCAAGCTGTCGAAGAGTGCGTCGCGGCCGCCGATGTGCCAGTAGATCGACGTGACGGCCACGCCGATGCGCTCGGCGAGCATCCGCATCGAGAACGCTTCCACCCCATCGGATTCGATGAGGTCGGCCGCCGCGTCGAGGATGACGTCGGCGTTGACCGTCTTGGGTTTGGGCGTCATCCGCCGACTTCTGCTGCGGACATTCGCTCGGATTCGGGGAGATCGAGATAGCGCTCAAGGTTGCGGTGCATGTTGATGATTCTGCGCTCCTCGGCGGACAGGGTCAGGTGGGTGATCGCCGGCTGATGCAATCCACGCTGCAGTCCGGACAGCACGGCGAGGTCCTGGCTCATCACCACGCCCGGGTGGGCCTCGTCGGCAGCCAACCGAACGTCGGTCGGCCTGACGCGGGGGGCGTGCGGCGGCATGCGGGTCATCAGTGTCATCACGAGCTGTCCCCGGTCGGGATCGGGCCCGGGCAACGACGTCATCACGGTCAGATGGTCGGCGCTGGCCAGCAGGGTCAGGTTGGGGAAGATGTTGTACTGGTGCAGGCACATCACCTGGTCGGTGTCGGCCCAGCCGATGTCCACCCCGCGTCCGGCCGCGAATTCCTTGATCTGCGTGGCGATCACGTCGGCGACGGTCTGGCCGGGAGACTGCCGGTCACGGGGGAACGGTGTGCCTTCGGCGACGCCCATCAGCGGACCTTGCGTGCACACGTAGGCGTCCCACACCTCTTCGTCGCTCAGCGCGTCGGCCAGTCGGGGGCTCGGAACTCCGTATAGGGATTCGGATTTGCCTGTGTGGCCCCAGATCGTCTGCGGTGCGTACACATCGTCCATGCACCGGTGCAGTTCGGGGTGCAGGGTCTGGACGTGATAGGTCTCGCTGTACCCGTCGGCGATGGTCTTCCAGTTGGCATCGACGTCGATGGTCATCGTTGCGTAGCAACGGAAGTCGCCTAGTCCACACCAGGCGATGTCGCCGGGGACGGCCTCCAGGTAGTCTGCCAGCGGCATGGCGGACATGTCGAGGTTGACGAAGACCAGACGCTCCCAGGTGTCGACCCGCACCGGTGCCAGCGGGAATTCGGACATGTGCACGGATCCGAATCCTTTGCGGTTCGGGATCCGCTTGAGTGCTCCGGCCAGGTCCCAGGTCCAGCCGTGGTAACCGCATTTCAGTTCCCGCAGTGACGACCCGGCGCCGGTGCACAGGGCGTTGCCGCGATGGCGGCAGGCGTTCTGGAAGGCGCGCAACGCGCCGTCGTCGTCCCGGACGATCAGCACCGAGTATGGGCCGCAACGGTATTCGAAGTAGTCGCCCGCCTCGGCCACGTGGTCCACCGTGCACGCCGCCTGCCACACGCGTGGCCACATGCGTTCCACTTCCAGTCGGGCGAATGCCGGTGAGTAGTACCGATCGGCCGGCACCAGGGTGGGGCGCTGTGGTGGATCGCCGATCGCGTCGGTCCGTCTCGGGCTGTCGTTACGGGTGGAGCTCAGGGACATCAAATTCCTCCCGGTGCGAAGATCGAAAACTCGGCACGGCGGTTCTGTAACGGTGTTACATTGCCACCGTAGCGGCCTGAACGCCTCAAGGGAGCAGAAACGTGTTCGATCTCAAAATCACCGGCGGCACGGTTGTCGACGGGACCGGCGCCGACCGGTTCACCGCCGACGTCGCGATCAAGGACGGGAAGATCGTCGAGGTCCACCGTCGCGGTCCCAACGACCCCGCACTGGCCGGTGATGCGGGCGAAACCATCGATGCCACCGGCAGAATCGTCGCACCCGGATTCGTCGACATCCATACTCACTACGACGGACAGGTGAGCTGGGACGCCGTGCTCGAACCGTCCAGCAATCACGGCGTCACGACCGTGGTGGCGGGTAACTGCGGGGTCGGATTCGCGCCCGTGCGGCCCGGTCAGGAGGAGTGGCTGATCTCCTTGATGGAGGGCGTCGAGGACATTCCCGGCACGGCGCTGACCGAGGGCATCACCTGGGGTTGGGAGACCTTCGGCGAGTATCTGGACGTGATCGGACAGCGCGAGTTGGCCGTCGACATGGGTACTCAGATCGCCCACGGCGCGGTCCGGGCTTACGCGATGGGGGAGCGCGGCGCCCGCAATGAACCGGCCAACCCTGATGACATCAAGGCCATGGCGAAATTGGTGCAGGAGGCCATCGAGGCAGGCGCGCTTGGCTTTTCGTCGTCACGCACCATCGCGCACACCGCCATGGACGGCGAGCCGGTACCCGGCACGTACGCCGCAGAGGACGAGTTGTTTGCCCTGGGTCGGGCCACTGCAGCTGGTGGAGCAGCGGTTTTCGAGCTGGCTCCGCAGGGTGCTGCGGGCGAGGACATCGTCGCACCCAAGAAAGAACTCGATTGGATGCGTCGCCTGGGCGAGGAGATCGACTGCGCGCTCAGCTTCGCCCTGATCCAGGTCGACGCCGACCCCAATCTGTGGCGTGAGCAGCTCGATCTGTCGGCTGCGGCGCACCAGGCCGGCAGCCGGTTGTTCCCGCAGGTGGCGGCGCGGCCGTTCGGCATGTTGCTGGGCTTCCCGGGCCACCACGCCTTTACCCACCGCCCGACGTACCGGCGCCTGCAAGCGGAATGCACCCGCGAGGAGCTGGCCGAGCGGCTCGCGGATCCCAAGGTGCGCGCCGCGATCCTGGCCGAGGAAGACCTGCCGATCGACCCGAACAAGCTGTTCGACGGCATGTTCATGCTGGCGCAGCACGCGGCAAACCGGCTGTACCACATCGGGGAACCGCCGGACTACGAGCCGACTGTTGAGCGCACCGTCGCGGCGATCGCCGAGCGGCGCGGCGTCGACCCGCTGACCGCGATGTACGACCTGATGCTCGAGGCTGATGCCGGTGCCATGCTGATGTACCCGATGTTCAACTACTCCGACGGCAATCACGATGCCATCCGCGAGATGCTCACCCATCCGGCCGGCGTGCTGGGCCTGTCCGACGGTGGCGCGCACTGCAGCATGATCTGCGATGCCTCGTATCCGACGTTCCTGCTGACGCATTGGGCGCGCGACCGTCATCGCGGCGAGAAGCTGCCCTTGGAATACGTCATCCGCAAGCAGTCGCACGACACCGCCCAGCTGTACGGGATGTCGGACCGTGGCGTGATCTCCGTGGGCAAGAAGGCCGATCTCAACGTCATCGACCTCGACGCGCTGACCTTGCACGCGCCGAGGATGGCCTACGACCTGCCCGCGGGTGGGAAGCGGTTGGTGCAGGGGGCAAGTGGTTACGATGCGACGATCGTCAGCGGCACGGTGACCCGCCGCCACGGCGCCGACACCGGGGCCCGTCCGGGCCGGCTGGTGCGCGGGACCCGCTGACCGGCAGAATCTTTCGTCATGGCGGATTTCCGTTACGATCCGCGTCACCGTCCGGCGCAACCTCAGGCGCCGGGCGCTGACGCGTTCACCGTTCACACTGCCGTTGTCGCCGAAGGCGTTTCGCTGGCGTTCGTCCGGGAAGGCATCGGCGGCGTGCCGCTGCTGCTGGTGCACGGCTATCCCGAGACCAAGCGGATCTGGTGGCGCAACATCGAGGCTCTGGCCGCAGCCGGTTTCGAGGTCATCGCCCCGGACCTGCGCGGTATGGGCGACAGCGCGATTCCGTCCGGTGATCAGCACGACATCGTCACGTACTCGCGCGACCTGTACGCGTTGGTGCATGACCGGCTGGGGCACGAGTCCTGCCTGATCGCCGCGAGTGATGTCGGTGCGGTCGTGAGCACCGATCTGATCCACCGGTTTCCCGGATTCGTCACGCGGTTCTGTGTTTTCAACACGGTGCCGCCCATGGCCGTCGACTATTCGGGAATCGGTTCGCAGCACCCGGCGTCGGTGGGCGGTGCGGCCGATCCCACCGGCGATTACCGGTGGATGCAGGGCGCGTTCCCCGATGAACTCGCAGCGATGCTGCCTACACCCGAGGCGCGCAGGCAGTGGGTGGCGGCGATGTACACCAATCGGTTGTGGGGCTCGGCGTATGCGTTCACGCAGTCCGACGTGGATTTCATGACCGAGCCGTTCACCGACGAGGCGCGACTACGTGCCGGCTGGGCGTCCTACCAACTCGCCTATGGTCGCGCCATGTCCGACATCCCACTGATGGATGCGGTCGAGGTACCCACGTTGGTGCTGTACGGTCCCGACGATCATGTGGTCGGTGAGGATTTCGTCCCACGCTGCGAGCGGGCGTTTCTCAATCGGATTGGGCCGCTCGTGGTTCCGGGCGCCGGTCACTTCCTGCAGTGGGAGCGTGCCGACATCTTCAACCGGCTGCTGCCCGCGGTGTTCGGTGACGTCATCGCGAATCATCGGTCGGCTGCGCCAGAATCGCCCCGCCCAGCCAGCGTCTGACGAAGCGCCGCAATTCCTCGGGGCTGCGGGAGGGCTCGTTCGGAGCGACGAAGAACGAGAGCATCGTGCGCAACGTGAACTCGACCAGGTCTCGCAGGGATGATTCGTCGTACCCGTACTTCTCCCAGTCGACGTCGAATCGCGTGATCATCCGCATACCGAAAGCTTGGCCTTCATCGGAGGCGACGTTGACCGAACTGGCTGCGGCCTGCGGCCCGGACAGCATGATGCGCAGGTGCGGTGTGCGGGCGACTTCCTCCAGGGTGAACATGACGCCTTCGGTCATCGCCTCGGCGGGATCGGTGATGCCACGCACACTCTCGGCGAGCCGATCGAGAAATCCGTCGACCGTGGCGATGGCCGCCGCATGCATCAGGGATTCGGCGGTGGGGAAGTAGCGGTAGACGGTCTGGCGGATGACGCCGAGCGATGCCGCGACGTCGGCGATGCTGATGCTGGTGCCGGTATCGGCGATCAGCTGCACCGCGGCGGCCACGATGCGCTCGGAGGCTTCCTCGTCGCTGCTGGGCGGCCGCCCGTCCCACCCGCGCCTACGCGCCATGGTCCGGACTCCTGGCCACCGACATTCATGCAGGATATCGCCACCCGCCGTTGACGGGCCGCATCCGCGTGTAGTAATCATACAACTAAGACGTACTTTGTATGATTGCTCGGACAAGCGAGGTGGCAGGCGATGACGGATCTGATCGTGCGCAAGATGAGGTTCGCGTTCGCGGACCACCGCGTCCCGTTCCTGTGGAACGAGGCCAACCCGGCGTTCTCGTCGATGGCCAACGCGGTGTCGTTCCTGGCCATCGCATTCGAGAAGATGATCGGCCACATGATCACCGAGGCCATGCCCTACATCACCGATCCGGCGGTGGCCGAGGAGGCCCAGGCCTTCGTCCGGCAGGAAGGCCAGCACGCGATGGCCCACCGTCAGCACGCCAAGGGACTGATCAAGACGTACCCGGGCCTCAAGGAGACCCTCGACGAGGTGGTCAAGGCGTTCGACGACCTGACGGCCGAGACGCCGCTGAAGTACCGGTTGGCCTACACCGCCGATCTGGAGGCGACGTTCACGCCGGTGTTCAAGCTGATGCTCGACCATGACGACACGCTGTTCGCACCGGGGGACGACCGGGTGGCGTCACTGTTCCTGTGGCACTTCGTCGAAGAGGTCGAGCACCGCAGCTCGGCCCTGATCATCTACGACGCGGTGGCCGACGATCCGTGGTACCGCATGCGCGTCGCGCCGTCGATCTTCAAACACGTCTGGGCCGTGCTCAAGGTGGCCTGCGAAGGCTTCAACAAGCATGTTCCGCTGGAGGAACGCCAGATCGACGCGATGTCGATGTTCGGCATGCAGGCGCGCAAAAAGGCTCTGCTGCAAAAGCTTCCGTTCACCAAGACCCCGTACGACGGGCCGGTGGCGAACGCCTTCGCCCACCTGCCGGTGCGCGAGATGCTGACCGCCCTCTCCGGTGTGGTGCGCAGCCAGGTCCCGGGCCACAATCCTGCCCATGAGAAGCTGCCGGCACTGGCCGACGAGTGGTTCCAGCGTTACGAGGACGGCTACGAAGTCACCCAGTGGTACACCGCCGACAAGGCCCCGGCCCAGAGGGCGGATACCGCCGATGTCTGATCTGTGTACCCCGACCTTCTCGGGTTTGGCTCAGCGCCTGGGCTTTTCGTGCGACACCGCCGGCGGGTTGGTCGAGTTCCGTAACCCGTTCGGGCTGGAGAACTGGACGTTGCCGGTGCTCGAGATCACCGTGATCGTCGGTGCGGTGCTGGCCCTGGTGTACGCGATCGTGCGGCTGCGGCGGCACAACGATCCGACCAACCTGGTGCTGTGGTTCGGCGCCATCGCCTATCTGCTGATCATCGAGCCGCCGTTGTATTTCCCCGGCGCGTTCGGGATCAGCGAACACGTCGACACGATGTTCGCGCACAACGTGTTCACCGTGGACTTCCTGTGGGGCAGGCTCCCGCTGTACATCGTGGCGATCTACCCGATGATGGCCACCGTGGCCTACGAGATCGTCCGGATCCTCGGGGTGTTCCGCCGGCGCGGTGTCCTGGTCGGAGCGATCTGCGTCGGCTTCGTCCATCACGCGTTCTACGAGATCTTCGACCACCTCGGGCCGCAGCTGCGGTGGTGGGAGTGGACGCTCGATCATCCGATGAACCAGCCGTTCTTCGATTCGGTGCCGCTGCCCAGCGTGGTGGTGTTCGCCGCGCTGTGGCCGATGTCGCTGGCCTTCTGTGTGCAGCTCTTCGTCGGGCGCCATGTCCAGGACGGCAAGACCTTCAGCGGGTTGCAGCTGGTGGGCCGCACCATCGTCGTCGGTGTGTTGGCGTCCATCGGAACCGCGATCCTGCCCCTGCCCGCCACGCTGGCCGCGACGATCTCGGGCAGCACAACCGTCGGAGGCGTCGTCTACGCCGCCGAACTCGTCGTGCTCACCGTTGTGGCTATCCCGGTGCTCGTGGGTCAATGGTCGACCCTGCGCAAGGATCGCGACCCGACGACCGTGCGCTACACGAACCCGCTCATCCTGCGCTACGCGACGGTCTACCTGGCGGTCATGACCGTCCTGTGGCTGACGGCACTGCCGGCCTACTTCGGGGCGGTCGACGGGGTCACCATGGACGGCGATCCCACCGGCAGCCTGGTCTACACCGTGATCTGCCTGGTGATCGCGGGACTGTCGATCGCCGCGGCGGCCACCGTAAATCCCGCCGGCCTGCAACAACAGCCCGAATCGGTGCCTTCGGGTGCCGCGGGCGACCAGGAATGAGGAGAGAATCCACAGGCGCGGCACACAGCTGAGCGCCGGGGTGATGAGGCAGAATGCGGAGGTGCCGACACCGCCGCAACGCCCCGGCGACCCCGGCCGGCAAGGCCGCGGCCCCGTGCCGCCTCCCGACCCGGCCACTCGGCGGCTGCCCCGCCCGGGACGATCCGAGGCACCCACCGAACAGATCCGCGCCCGCCACCAGCCACCCGATGCGGCAACCCAGAAGATCATGCGGCCGCCTCCACCCATGGCTCCTCGCCCGGCAGGACCGCCGCCGCAGCATCCGCCCGCCGGCCCAAGGGCTACCGCTCCCGAGCCGGGCAAGCCGTCCTCACGATGGCGCAGCCCGCAGGCGATCATCCTCATCGCGGTCGTCGCGGTGGCGGTTGTGGTGATCGGCCTGACCGGTGCGGAACTGTACGCCCGGCACAAGGCCGACTCGGTACTCGTGGCGGTCGCCGAATGCGTTGTGGAGGACAGTGCCTCGGTCTCGTTCGGGGTCAATCCGCCATTCCTTTGGCAGCACGTCAACGGGCACTACACCAACATCTCGGTCAAGACCGGCGGCAAGCAGGTGCAGGCAGCGAAGGGGATGACGGCCGATGTGGCGCTCTCCGACATCCGGTTGCAGGGCACCGAGGATTCCAAGGGCACCATCGGATCATTGAGCGCCACCCTGAGTTGGACATCGGCCGGTATCAAGGACACGGTGGCCGAGAACCTGCCCGGCGTCGGTGCGCTGGTCTCCGACGTGAGCACCGACCCGGCCGCGGGCACCATCACCCTGCAGGCCGTGGGGGACACCGAGGTCACGGCGAAGCCGGTGGTGGACAACGGGAATCTGGATCTGCAGGTCATCGATGTCAGCGGGCCCTTCGAGAAAGACACCGTGCAGGCGGCCCTCGACAGCCTCACCTCGAAGCTGAACGATGCCTACCCGCTGGGCATCCACGCGGACAGCGTCGCGGTGACCGACACCGGCGTGGTGGGCAAGTTCTCGAGCCAGAACGCGGCCATTCCGAACGACGAATCCGACGACGCCTGCTTCTCGAAGCTGTGACCAAGAGCCGAGCCGCAGCGGCCGGTGCGCTCACGTTCGCGGCGCTGTTTATCGTGCCGGTCGCGCGGGCCGAACCTCCCAGTCCGTTACTGCCACTGGTCGATGCGGCCGCGCAGCGTCTGCAGACGGCGGACTCGGTGGCCGCCAACAAGTTCCGTACCGGTGGGCCGATCGAGGACCCGCGTCGCGAGCAACAGGTCATCGACGCCACCATGGCCGAAGCCGCCGGCCGCCACATCGATCCGGCCTACGTCAGCGGCGTGTTTCGTGATCAGATCGACGCGACCGTCGCAGTGGAGTACGGCCTGTTCTCGCAATGGAAGCTGGATCCGGCGACGGCTCCGGTGACCGCGCCCGACCTCGCGGCATCCAGGTCGACGATCGACACGCTCAACCACACGATGGTGGACGAGATCGCCGGCCGATGGCTCGTCCTGCACTCACCGGCCTGCCGGGCCGACCTGGCGGACGCCGTCGATGCGGTGGCCACGGCACGAAAGCTGGATCCGCTGTTCCGCCGGGCACTGGACTACGCCACCAGGTCCTACTGCCGCTGACCGCGGCGGCGCTCCAGTATTGACGTTTCTGTAGACCCACTGCGGGTACTCCTGGCCGCAGGAGGTCTGGAAATGCCTACATGGAGTTGGATCGTCATCGCTGTGGTTGTCGCGGTCATCGTGCTGCTCGCGGTGGTCGTGGCCGCATCGATGATGCGTCAGAAGCGCAGTGAACGGCTCAAAGAAGAGTTCGGCCCGGAGTATGAGCACGCCGTAGAAACCGCCGGTGGTCAACGTGCGGCGGAGCGGGAGCTCATCGCGCGCAAACGGAAGCACGACAAGCTGGACATCGCCGAGTTGACGCCGGGATCCCGGGTGCGATACGTCGAGGCGTGGGCGGCGACGCAGGCCGGCTTCGTCGACAACCCGGCGAAGTCCGTCAGTGAAGCTGATCGTCTCGTCACCGAGGTGATGCGCGAACGCGGTTATCCGGTAGACGATTTCGAGCAACGCGCGGCTGACATCTCTGTCGATCACCCCAAGGTGGTGGAGCACTACCGCGCCGCGCACATCCTGCACGCCGCTCAGGAGCAGGGCGACATCGGCACGGAGGCCCAACGTGAGGCGCTGGTCCACTATCGCGCGCTGTTCGAGCAGTTGGTCGGGGCCGGGCACGAGGCGCCCGAAGAACGCGGGGTGCCAGAAGAACGCGGGGTGCCAGAAGAACGTGGAGGCCGGCTGGAACACGAAGCCCAGCCTGAGGCCGGGGCCGAGCGCGACGCCGGCAAACACGAGGCCCGTACGAACGAGGCCCGACCGAACGAGGCCCGACCGAACGATGCCCGTGCGAACAATGCCCGTTCGAACGACGCCGGTACGGATTCGCCGAAGGAGGCGCGAGCATGACGACCCATGACGAGCAGATATCGACACCGGCGCGCGACGCAGCTTCAGGTGCGCCGGCCGGGGCGCTCACCGAGGACAACACGTTGTTGTTCGCCGACGAGCATCGGTCGGGATTGCACTCGCGGTGGAATGACATCCAGGCGGCCTTCGTCGACGATCCGAAGGAGTGCGTGCAGAGAGCGGACAACCTTGTGGCGGAGGTCGTCGAAGAGCTCACCGCGAGTTTCGCCGACACCCGTTCGCGGCTCGAGGCGCAATGGTCCCGTGGCGAGAAGGCGTCCACCGAAGATCTCCGTGTCGCTCTCACGAGGTACCGCGATTTCTTCCAGCGGCTGCTGTCGGTGTGACGGGCCGGGGCTGACCCCGGCGCCTACAGGCTGTCGATGATCGCGTTCTTCAGCGCCTCGGAATTGGTGCCGAACACCGCTTGAACGCTGTTGCCGACTTCGATCACGCCAGCGGCGCCGAGCGCCTTCAACCGGTCCTGGTCGACCTTGGACTTGTCCGCCACTTCCATCCGCAGCCGGGTGATGCAGGCATCGACGTTGACGAGATTCTCGCGACCACCGAACGCTGCGATGATCTGTTCGGCCTGGGTGTTTGCCCGCGCGGGCGCGGTGAGGGTTTCGGTGGCGGTTCCGCCGGCCGTTGTGGGATCGCCGGCACCGCCGGCAGCAGTGGAATCGGCGCCCTCGCCCAGGTTCGCCTGCTCCTCTGCCTCGAACTCTGACTCGGGCTCGCGTCCCGGAGTGCGCATGTTCCACTTCGTGATCGCCACGTAGAACAACACGAAGTAGATGACCGCGACCACCGCTCCCATCGCGATGAGCAGCCAGATGTTCCTCGCGGCGGGCGCGCCACCGTAGAGCAGCAGGTCGAGGAGTCCGGCCGAGAACGAGAAGCCCAAGTGGATGTCGAGCAGGTAGGCGACTGCCAGGGACAGCCCGGTCAGGACCGCATGGATGACGTAGAGCGGAAACGCCACGAACATGAATGCGAACTCCAGCGGCTCGGTCACGCCCGTCAGGAAGGCGGTCAGACCAGCGGCGGAGAGGATGCCGACCGCAACCTTGCGCTGCTTGCGGTTCGCGGCCAGGATCATCGCCAGGGCCGCGGCGGGCAATCCGAACATCAGCACCGGGTAGAACCCAGAGGTGAGGATGCCCGCCGTCGGATCGCCGGCCGCGAAGCGCGTGAGCTCACCGGTGACCACGTTGCCGTCCGCGGTCTGATAGTCGCCGTAGATGAACCACACGTATGAGTTCGGGATGTGGTGCAGGCCCAAGGGAATCAGCATGCGGTTGGCGAAACCGTAGACGAAGGCGCCCAGCGCGCCACTGCCGCCGATGAACCGGCCGAGTCCGGTCAGCCCCGTGTCGAAGATCGGATAGAAGTAGCTCATCAAGAAGGCGATGAACAGGCTCGCCAGGGACACCACGATCGGCACGAATCGGCGTCCACCGAAAAAGCCGAGATAGGAAGGCAATTGGATGGTGTGGTAACGGTCGAACAGCCATGCCGTCAACAAGCCCACTACGATGCCGGCGAACACGCTGTAGTTGATCTGTGCCTGATCGCCGGCCTTGTCCACCTCGCCCGCCAGCACGATGGGGGACATCGTCTTGAAGACCGCCGACATCACCAGATAGCCGACCACCGCGGCCAGCGCCGTCGACCCGTCGGCCTTGCGGGCGAAGCCGATTGCGACACCGACGGCGAAGAGCAGGGGAAGGTTGCTGAACAATGCGTCGCCCGCGGCGCTCATCGCCTTGAAGAAAGGGCCGATCACGGGAGAATCGATCCGGCCCAGCAGGTCGGGTTGGCCCAGCCGCAGCAGGATGCCCGCCGCGGGCAACACGGCGATGGGCAACATGAGGCTCTTGCCGAGTCGCTGTAGTTGCGCGAAAGCGGGTATGCGCAAGCCTGATTTCGACTGTGCACCTACGGAATTCGTCGGACTGCTCATCGCCTACCGCCCTCCTGGCAACCGGCGCGACCCGCCGCGAAGCTGTGCGGAAGCTTAGACGAGAACCCGCGAACTCGCGGCCCGGTTTCGGGCACGCTCGTATTGTTTGTGGCACGAGCACGCCGCGCCACGAAGGAGTCGCACAGTGAGCAGGACGCAGGTACTCGCCCCGGTCGCCGGGCGCGCAGTGGCACTCCAGGATGTTCCGGATCCGGTGTTCTCGGCCGGCATGGTGGGCTACGGCGCGGCGGTGGACCCGTCGCGTGGCGTGGTCGACGCGATTGCCCCGGTCAGCGGCAGATTGTTGAAGCTGATGCCGCACGCGTACGTGATCATGACGGCCGACAACGTGGGCGTGCTGGTCCACCTCGGGTTGGACACGGTCGCGCTGAACGGCGAAGGATTCACCACGCATGTGAGCCAGGGCGATCAGGTGGTCGCCGGTCAGGTCGTGATCACCTACGACGTGCCCGCCGTCGAGGCGAAGGGCCTCAATCCGATCGTCCCGGTGGTGGTCATGGACGAGCGGGAGGCCCGTAACGTGACCGTGGCCGGCCCCGTCCAGGCCGGAGACGATATCGACTCGGGCGCAGAGCTTTTCACGGCGAGCAAGCAGGATCGGTAGATGGAGGTCGTCATCCTGGCCGGTGCCGCGGCGATCGGTGGCGTGGCTGCCGACGCGATCGGGGCGCTGCTGAGCCGCAAACCAGACGCGGTCCTCGGTCTGGCCACGGGCTCGTCGCCGCTGGCGATCTATGACGAACTCGCCGCGCGGTGTGCCGCCGGGCTGATCTCATTCCGGCAGGCCAGGGGGTTCACCCTGGACGAATACGTCGGCCTGCCAGCGGATCATCCTGAGCGCTACCGCAATGTGATCGACACCGTATTCGTATCCCGCGTCGACTTCGCCCCGGATGCGGTGCAGGGGCCCGATGGTCTGGCGGCCGACATTCCTGCGGCGTGCGCGGCGTACGAGGACGCGATTCGCGATGCGGGCGGTGTCGATCTGCAGATAGTCGGTATCGGCACCGATGGGCACATCGCCTTCAACGAGCCGGGATCCTCGCTGGCGTCGCGCACCCGCATCAAGACACTGACCCGCCAGACCCGCCTCGACAATGCCCGGTTCTTCGGAGACGACCTCGACGCGGTGCCGACGCATTGCCTGACCCAGGGGCTGGCCACCATCATGGCGGCCCGGCATGTGATCCTGGTGGCCCACGGGCGCAGCAAGGCCGAAGCGGTGCACCATCTCGTCGAGGGTGCGGTGAGCGCCATGTGGCCGGCGACCATCCTGCAGCATCACCCGCATGTCACGGTTCTGCTCGACGACTCTGCGGCGCAACGGCTTCAGCTCATCGACTACTACCGTGAGACTTACCGCTCGAAGCCGGATTGGCAGGGTATCTGAGTGTTGTTGACCGCCGACACCGTGATCACGGGCGCAGAACTGTTGCGGCCGGGGTGGATTGAGGTGTCCGGCGGCCGGGTGACGGCGCTGGGGGCAGGCGCTGCGCCTCGTCCTGCCGATCGCGGCCTCGGTCCGGTGACGGTCGTGCCGGGTTTCGTCGACACTCACAACCACGGCGGTGGTGGGGGCAGTTTCTCGATCGCATCGCGGGCCGACACGTCAGCCGCGGTGGCACTGCACCGCAGGCACGGCACCACGACCCTGATCGCCTCCCTGGTCACCACGAGTCCGGACGATCTGCTGCGCCAGGTCGGTGTGCTGGCCGAGGACGTCCGGGCCGGGCGGATCGACGGGATCCACCTCGAAGGTCCTTGGCTGTCGACGGTGCGGTGCGGGGCCCATCAACCGGCACTCATGCGTGATCCGGATCCGGACGAGATCGACCGGATACTCGCGGCCGCCGCGGGCACGGTCCGGATGGTGACGATCGCCCCCGAACGTCCTGGTGCGCTTGCGGCCATCGAGCGGTTGGTCGACGCCGGTGTGGTGGTGGCCGTCGGTCATACCGAGGCGACATACCAACAGACCCGCGCGGCGATCGCCGCCGGTGCCACCATCGGCACTCACCTGTTCAACGCCATGCGCCCGATCGACCGGCGCGAGCCGGGCCCGGTGATCGCTCTTCTCGAAGATGACTCTGTCACAGTCGAACTCATCACCGACGGGGTCCACCTCGCACCGGCCGTCTACCGGCACGTCACGCGTGCTGTCGGACCGGACCGGGTGTCGCTGATCACCGACGCGATGGCCGCCACCGGCATGGCCGACGGCCGTTATCACCTGGGGCCGGTCGAGGTCGACGTGGCGGACGGGGTGGCGTTCGTCGGGGGCACCGACACCATCGCCGGGAGCACCGCGACCATGGACCACGTGGTCCGATTCGCCGTGGCCCATTGCGGTTTGGCAGGCGACGAGGCCCTGATGCTCGCTGTTCGCCAGGCCGCGCTCAACCCGGCGCGAGCCCTCGGTCTGCCTGGCGGCGACCTGACGCCGGGTGCTGCAGCCGATCTCGTGGTCCTGGGTCGGGATCTGAAGGTGGAGGCAGTGTTGCGTCGCGGCGTGTGGGAGTTGGAGCCCACGGCATAGGTCGCCTGAGGCACTGCTCGACGGTCCGAAAATTGTTTTCTGAGGCAAGGATCCGCGCTGCGGCGGTGGTGATTGGCCGTTACGGTTTCTTGCACCGGCGTAGCGTCGGAGCTGGGTACCACCCGGCTCAGGGAATGCATCTGGGGGTGTTTTGTCGGACTGGCCATTTGTGGCACGGGATGCCGAACAGCGCGAGGCCGCGCAGGCATTGCGCGGCGGTTCCCGGGGTGTGGTTCTGGCCGGCGGTGCCGGAGTCGGCAAATCGGCTTTGGCCCGCGTTCTGGCCGACGAACTGGAGGCCGACGGCTGCCCGGTGCGGTTCGTGCTGGGCACCGAGACAGGGCGCGCGGTGTCACTGGGGGCCTTTCGTCACGCACTGACCCTGCCCGACGCACGTGATCCGACGGTGATGCTGGCGGCAGCCCACGAGGCGTTGGCGTCCGAACCCGATCTGCTCATCGTGGTCGATGACGTGCAGCACCTGGATTCGTTGTCGGCGCTGCTGGTCCAGCAACTGGCGGTGGCCGGCTCGCCGAAGCTGATCGTCACCATGCAGAACGGCGCGACCATCTCCGACGCCGTGACAACGTTGTGGAAGGAACAGCTACTGCTGCGGATGGACCTCGAACCCTTCACCAGGGCGCAGACCGGTGAGTTGGCCGCGGCGGTGCTGGGCGGTGAGATCGACGAGCATGCGGTCGGCGAGCTGCATCGGTTCTCCGCCGGAAGCCCGCTCTACCTTCGGGGTGCGCTCAATGCAGCGCTGGCCGATGCGGTGTTGGCCTGTGATCAGGGGCGCTGGCGATTACACGGGCAGTTGCGGGCGAGCGCGGACCTCTACGCGCTCATCGCTTCCCGGCTCGACACCCTGACACCGGATGAACGTGATGTGGTGGAGGTCGTCTCGACAGCCGAGGTGCTCGACTGGGACGTGCTCGTCCGAGCCTGCGACGCCGATGCGATCGCCCGGGTCGAGCGCAGGGGAGCGATTCAGGTGCTCAACGATGCGGCCTGCACGCTCGTGCGGCCCGGCCATCCGATCGCCGGAGAGGTCGCGCGCAGCCGCTGCTCGAAAAGCCGTTCCCGGCAGATCAATACACAACTGGCTGGGCTGCTGCAGGACCACGTGCAGTCTGGCGGCGGCGCCGTTGCCGATGTGCGGGGACGCATCCAGTTGGCACGATTCATGGTCGAAGGTGATGTCCCGGCCGATCCGAAGGTCATCGCCGACGCTGCGGCAAGTGCGGTCACCATGTCCAATCTGGTTCTCGGAGAAGAACTCGCGCGCTACGCACTGGATCACGGCGCCGGAGTGCCCGCGGCCATCGTGCTGGCCGATGCGTTGAGCCGGCAGGGTCGTGGCGAGCAAGCCGAGGAGCTGTTGGCCCGGAATGTACCGGCTACCGACGACGTGCCCGGGTTGGCCCGGTGGGGTTGCCTGCGAGCGTCGAATCTGTTCTTCGGCTGTGCCCGTCCGGAAGCCGCGCACGCGGTGCTCACGATGCTTCGTGAGCGGATACACCGTTCGCAGACATCGTGCCTGGTGGCGGCGATGGAAGCGGTCTTCGCATTCTTTGTCGGTGACATGGCCGACGCGGTCAGGCTGGGCACCGCCGGCTTCGACGATGACGTGTCGCCGACGGCCGGTATGTGGGCGGCGCTGGGAGCCTCGGGCGCACTGGCCCTTTCGGGCCGATCCGACGACGTCGCCGCGGTGGTGCGGGCCGGTGAACGAGCGGCCGCGAGCTGCGAGTCGGGACTGCAGCGGTACTGGCTGGCCTTCGCGCAGGTGTCGGCTCATGTGGCGGACGGCGAGCTGGCGGCGGCACGCCGGGTGTGTGACCGCTATGCCGTTCTGGCGGCCGGTTCGCCGCAGGCCGAGTCCATCGTCAGCGCGTTGTCCGGGCGGGTGGAGTTGGCCCGTGGCTGTTTGCCTTCGGCCTGTGAAGCACTTCGGGCCGCGATGTGGGCCACCCCGCACGGGCTTCCCCCCGGCTGGCTGATGATCGTTGCCGCGTGGCTGGCCCAGGCCGAGGGCATGCGCGGCAACGGCATCGCCGCAGCGGCCACCTTGGCGCGGGCCGGCTCTGCCGCGGTGGGGCCGTCACTCGAGGTGTTCCGGCCGGAGTGGGAGCTGGCCCGAGGCTGGGCGGCGGCCGCCGCAGGTGACACCGCGGTCTCGGTGGAGCACGCCCTGCAGGCCGCGCGCCGTGCCAAGGATGCCGGGATGGATGCGGTCGAACTCACCGCTCTACACACCGCGCTGCGGTTCGGGGCAACAACGGGCCACGGGCGAATCCGGCATTTGGTGCCCCTGCACGGTGGCCGGATGGCCGAGGCGATCGGCGCCCACAGCCGTGGCCTGGCTCGGCACGATCCCGCCCAACTGGTCGCCGCGGCAGACACATTTGAGGCGCTCGGCGCGCTCGCGCTGGCCGCCGACGCTGCCGCCCACGCGGCCCGCGAGTATGCCCGGGCCGGCTGCCGCGGTGCCGAATTGGAATCCGCCGCCAGAGCGCGGTGGCTGTCCGCCCAGGGCGGAGCGGAGTCCCCGGCACTGCGCTGCACCGGGGAGCCACTGCCGCTCACCGAGCGTGAGTGGGAGATCGCCGACCTCGTCGATTCGGGGTTGAGCAATCGGCAGATCGCCGATCTGTTGTGCCTGTCCGTACGTACCGTCGACGGGCATCTGTACCGCGTGTTCGCCAAGGTCGGCGTCGAGGACCGATCGCATCTGGCCCGGCTGGTGCGCTACCGCCGGGCCCGGTGAGGACCTATCCCGGTGAGACCTACGTCGGCTCGGGATCCTCGCTGGAAGCCCGCACACCCACGAACTCGATCAGCCGCGGATCGCTGGAGGTGAACCGGTCCACCTCCTCACCGCCGTCGCACCGCAGCAGGGCGATCGTGAGGCTGTCGGCGGTGCGGGTGAGGACGCGCCAGTGAGCGCCGGAATCCTCCCAGCGCTGCAAATCTGCCAACCGGTCGACGCTCATGCCTCCTACCATGGCATGTGATGGCCGAAAAGAACCGTGTGCGGTTGGCTCGGGTGTACACCGATCCCGAACCCGATGAGGGGCAGCGGGTGCTGGTCGATCGACTGTGGCCCAGGGGGCTGAAGAAAACCGATCCGCGGGTCGGGCACTGGCTGCCCGAGGTTGCCCCGTCCACAGAGTTGCGTCACTGGTACGACCACAAGCCGGAGCGCTACGAGGAGTTCGCAGCGCGCTATACCCAGGAGCTGCAGTCCGGCGAGGAGTCGACCGCGCTCGACGAGTTGCGGGCGCTGGTCGGCAAGGGGACCGTCACGTTGGTGACGGCCACCCGTGACCTCGAACTCAGCCACCTGAGTGTGCTTGCCGGGCTGTTGACCTGAATCGCGCCGCGCGGAGGAAGGTAAACCTACCCTCATTCGCTGCGGTAGGCTCGGCGCTCAAATGAGCGATATCGATACCGACGTGACGGACGTGCCGGGAGCCCCCGTCCTCAAACGCGAGCTGACCGACATCACCGACGAGGTGCGTGCTGTCGACGCCCCGCCCACCCCTGTCCTCGCCGAGCCGTACGACATCCGGGTGGCCGACGCGGCCGTCGACGCCGAGCTGGTATCGGAGTGGATGAACCGCCCGCACCTGGTGGAAGCCTGGGAGTACGACTGGGAGCCGCAGCGCTGGCGCCGGTACCTGCAGGCTCAGCTTGACGGTGAATACTCACGGCCGTTCATCGCGAGCTTTCGCGGCAAGCCGGTCGGCTACGTCGAGTTGTACCGGGCGGCCAAGGATTCGATCGCGCCGCGCTACGCCGCCGACCCGTATGACATCGGCATGCACGCCGCGATCGCCGATCTGAGATTCGTCAACCGCGGTATGGGTCCGATCTTGCTGCCGCGCATCGTGGCAAACGTGTTCGAACTCGAACCGAACTGCCGGCGCATCATGTTCGATCCGGACCATCGCAACACCGGCGCCCGCCGGGTGTGCGAATGGGCCGGATGCGAGTTCCTCGGCGAGCACCAGATGTCCAACCGCCGGATGGCCCTCTACGCACTGCCGCGTACACCCGACGACACCCTGGGCGCCGCCGGGTGATCGGAGAACCGGTTCAGGATCCGGCGAACTCCGCGTAGCCCTCGTAATCGGGCTTCATGGCCGCGGCCACCAGCTCCCACAGCACTTCGTCGGTGCCGCCACCGACGCGGGCGAGCTTCATGTCACGCCACCACTTGCCCAGTGGCGTCTCGTCGACGAGATAGCCGGAGCCGCCGAAGATGTGCATGCACTCCGATGCGACCTCCTCGCCCAGGCGTGCGGCGGTCACCTTGAAGGCTGCGGCGGCCCGGAGATCGAGCTTGCCCTGCGCGGCCGCCCCGGCCAGGGCGTAACGCAGCAGGTCGACGCGAGCCTGCAGATCGGCGATGCGCATCCGCAGCGCTTGGTGCTCGTATAGTGTTTGCCCGAACTGCCGCCGTTTCATCATGCGCGCCAACGTGATTCCGAGAATCCGCTGCGATCCGGAGGCGACCTGCCCAGCGATCGACATGCGTTCGTGGGCCAATCCCCAGGAGATCGCCGCCAGGCCGGTGCCGGCCCGGGCCACCAGGTGATCGGCGGGCACCCATGTGTCGATGTGCACCGCAGCGGTGGCCAGGGGTCCGTTGCCGACCTTGCGATAGGGCGTCTGGATCTCGACCTGAGAGGTCGGCACCGCGATGACGACGACGTTGCCGTGCCTGCTGGTCGGATCGTGGTCGACGTTGCGGGCCACCACCATGATGTGATCGGCGATCGTGGACAGCGAGACGAACTTCTTGATGCCCTTGATCTCGAATCCATCGCGGGCGGTGCGTACTTCGGTCTCTACGATCTGAAGGTCCGAACCTCCGGATTCCTCGGAGGCCGCGATGCACAGCACGGCCTCGCCGTGGACGGCCTGTTCGCAGATCGTTCGCAGGTGGTCGGATTTCCCGAAGCGGCGCAGCAGGGCGATTGCCGAATCGTGCAGGCTGACCCCCACGCCGATGCCGGACGAACCGTTGCGGCCCAGTGCGAAGGCAAGTTCGATCAGCTTGGCCACGTCGGGTTGTTGACCGTCGCCCCATTTCTCGCTGAACACCCCGCTGCGGCCCAGGTGCTCGATGAGCTGACGCGGAAAGCTCTCCGTCTCTTCGGCTTCGGCGGTCCACTCCTTGACCTGGCTGTCGAATGCCCGATCCAGCAGGTCGCGGTACTCGTCGAGCGTGGTGGTGGCCGGAGTCGGCGTTGGTGTGAGCGTGGTCATGACTTCGCTGTCTCCAATTGTCGTTTGACCTCAAGGCGGCGCAGCTTGCCCGAGGAGGTGCGGGGCAGTGACCCCGGCGCAAGGAACACCACGTCGGCGGGCACGATGCCGCACTCGGATGCCACCTGTTGGATGACCTGGCTGCGGGCCCCGGCCTCATCGTCGCCACGGAACTCCGCTGCGATCACCAGCCCGGCCCGGACCGACTTCTCCCCGGCGCCCACGGCCACGACCGCGCCTTCACGAACACCCTTGACCTGGGCGGCAACCCGTTCGATCTCGGTGGGGAAGATGTTGCGTCCGGCCACCGTGATCAGTTCCTTGCTGCGTCCGCAGACCACCAGGCCACCGTCGACGAAGTAGCCCAAATCGCCTGTGGCGAACCACTCGTCGGGGTTCAGGGGAGCCTGGCCGAGGTAGCCCGTCATCATCGAGGTGCCGCGGATCTCCACCTCGCCGACCTCGCGGTCGACGATGCCCGCATTGTCCTCGCTGGGGCGTAGCCGCACTTCCATTCCAGGGATGGCGTCACCGAGGACCGCGAGCTGCTGGCGGTTGGAGCCGGCGTCCGTGGCGACCGTGATCTCGTCGAGGACGACGCCGAGACCTGGAACGGGAACTGTTACCGCGCAGGATGATTCGGCCATCCCATAGGACGGTGACAGGGCACCGGGGTTGAAGCCGAAGCGGGACAACTCGGTGCCGAAGCGGCTGGTGGCCTCGCAGTCGACGGGCTCACCGCCGTTGAGTGCGAACCGCACAGCCGACAGATCCAGATCGGTCAGCCGTTTGGAGTATTTGCCGATCAGGCCGTAAGCCATGTTCGGCGCGGCGGTCAGGGTGGCGTGGCTCTCGGTCAGCCAGCGCACCCAGCTGAACGGCGAGGCGGCGAACGCCAGGGTCGGTGCTTGCCACACTTCGATGCCGCCGAGCGCCCCGGCCAGCAGGAATGTCAGGCCCATGTCGTGGTACAGCGGCAGCCACGAGCAGCCGATGTCGTTGGGCGACAAGCTGATCCGCTCGCTGAGTCCCTGCAGATTGGCGAGCACTGCCGAGGGCGTCAGCTGCGCGGTACGGGGCGTACCGGTGGAACCCGCAGTGCCCTGCAGTACCGCGAACGGGCCGGTTCCCAGCGGCAGCGTGGTGGAGCGTTGGGCGTGGGCGACGACGGCGTGGTCGTGGATCGGCAGGGAGGTCTCGGCTGTCCGGAGCAGATCGAGATAGCCACCGTGGCTGAACACCGTGCCCACTCCGATACCGGCGAACCGGTTGATGGTGGACTGCGCCCAGGTATCCACGTCGGCGCCCCGGATCGGGCCGGGCAGTACCGATAGCGCCGCACCGGCCAGAAGCGCGCCGAGGACCGTCGCGATTCCCTCGACCGTGGGCTCACCGACCACGCCGACAGCTGTCGAACCGTCCTGGCCGATCTGTTCGGCGACATTCTCGGCGCGGGCGTACATCTCGCCCCAAGGCCGGCGGATCCAGGTGCTCGTCTCCTGGTCGTACACCACGAGGTCGGCGTCGGTGGTGGTCAGCGACGCGGCGAGCGCCGTGGCGAGCACGCTCACTGGCTGCTCTGCGCGGCAGGCACTTTCGCCAGGATGGCCGCTTCGAGGTCGCCCACGGTGTCGCAGCTCAGCAGGTCCTCTTCGGACAACACAACCCCGAGCTTGTCCTCGATCGCCACCATCCCGACCGCGAACGCCACGGAGTCCAGCCCGGCGTCGTCGATCAGTCGGGATTCCCTGGTCACCCGGCGGACATCGACGTTCATGTCGTCGCGAAGGATCTCGGTGAGGGCGGCGCTGACCGCTTCGGGTGTTGTCGACTGCATGGGGTGGCACGGTACACGCCTGATGAAAGGTAGGCTAGCCTTACCAAGGCTGTTGTGAGGTCGATAACTAAGTCTGCGACCGGGTGTGCGCTCAGACCGAGCCCATGGCGATGAACATGCCGGTGGCGGCGGCAACCAGGACCATGTCGATCAGGCGAGCGTAGGTCTGCGGTCGAAGTCGTTGCACGATCCGCCGGACCAAGAATGGGCCGATCATCAACGCCGTCCCGATCGCCACCCCGTCAGCGATGACACCCGTTGTCAGGGAGCCGCCTTGACCAAAGGTGGCGAGCTTGGCTGTGTAAAGCAGCAAGGCGCTGGCCGCTTCGGATCCCAGGAAGGCACCTCCGCTGAGCCCATATCCGGTGAACATCGGGACGCTCAACGGTCCGGTCGACAAGACCAGTCCGGTCAAGAAGCCCACAACAGCGCCCGCGACACCGAGCTGCCACAGCCGCACCCGCCACCCTCGCTTCGCCATTGCTCTGCGGACCGGAATCATCACCAGAAAGAACCCACCCAGGAGCCCATCGACGATCTTCGGAGAGATCGTCAGCAGTGTGTGCGCGCCGAGGACTGCGGCGGGGGCGCCTGTTGCCGAGTAGGCGAACACGGGGCGCCAGCTGATCTGTCGCCACCAGGCGGCCACGCGGCCGACGTTGGCCATCACGGCTGCTATCGCCATCATCGGCACCGCCGCGCGCGGTCCATACAGCAGCACCAGCACCGGAAGCAGTACGAGCGACGATCCGGTGCCCACCAGACCGCCGAGTGCTCCGGCGCCAAGCGCGAGAATGAAAACCAGGACGAGAGTCAACATCGCAGGACCTTCTCGTCGGCGTGGGGCACGCCGACGGAGATCCTCCAGGCTTTTGTCCGTTCAGATGACCGCACCCCGTCCAGGACTACGGTGGCGCCGCTCGGACCAGACGCACACCATGACTGGCGCACCGGAACCCTAGGCGCTATCCCGTTCACCGTAGCAACGGCTGGTCTGCCTCGCTCGGCGCCGGCGGGTGCTCGGAACCCTCAGAAACGCGCCAGATCGGTCCCGCCGAAGCGCTGACCGTCGTCGACGACGGTGGCCGACGGAACCACCTCCGCGCTGACCACGCCGTGTTCGCGAGTGATCTCGTCTATGACGTCGAAGGATGCGGCGATCCGTTTGGGCGTGTCCACGACGATCGTCGTCACCGGCACCTGCCGGCCCACCTGGAACAGCTTGTCCCCGTGGGGCTTACCGCCATCGCTGTAACCCCAGACTCCACGCAGCACGCTCGCGCCGCCGGCCGCCTTGGATTCGAGCAGTGTGCGCACGATGGCCCGGTGGATCGGGACACCGTGATGTTGTGCGGTTTCGGAGGTGTGGACCATCAGCTTCTGCCACAGCGGCCGGCCTTCGGCGTCTGTTGCGGGCAGTGCGGCCGGCCGGGCCAGCAGTTGCCCGCCCTGCTTGCACAGCTGCGCCCGCTCGACGGTGAGCAGGGGATTGTCCAGCAGTTCGGTGAGCTCACCGAGAGCAGTGTTCACCTGGGCGCCGGCCCCCAGCCCGATGATCATGAGCGGTACCTCGGTGTTGCGGCCGAAGAACTCGGCGCGCCGACGGTCGCCGTGCACTGTCCCGTCGACGCCGAGAAAGACTGTGGTCGCGGCGAAGCCGTGCCCGTGGAGCACTTCGCACACGGCGCGGTAGGCCGGAATCCTTCCGACTCGGTGATGGCGGCCGACGTACACCGTCAACTTGCACATGTCTGCCACCGTCGGTGCTGTCGACTCGCGGCGGATCAGTTGAGCGCGCTCGAGGGTGACCAGCCCGCGGGGAATGACCGCCACGGTCTGCTCGGCCAGTGCGGATATCTTGTCGGCGGTGTCGACGGCCGCGATGGCGACCGGCGGATCCTCCGAGGCGGTCAATGTCTCGTCGGTGCGCAGGTGATGGTGTGGTCCGAAGCTCGCGATCCCGCGCATCATCACGCTGATCGCGATGTCGCTGCCTCCGTACAGATCCAGGAGTGCATCGGCGACGAACCGGTGCTCATGGCGCAGCCGCTCGGCGAAGTATGCGGTGAGCTTGAGGTAATCGGTGGTGGTCACAGGCGGCTCCCCAGTGACATGCCCAGCCACGCCGCGACCAGACCGAGTGCGACGCTGACGACGATGTTGCCGATCGCCGGCCAGATCCGGCGCTCCTCGCCGAGCCGCTGGGTTTCCAGCATCCAGGTGGAGAACGTCGTATAGGAGCCGACGAATGCGGTGCCGGCCAGCAACGCGGCGTGTGGGTTCAGCGCCAGGCCGCCGAGGAAGCCCAGCAGAAGGGCGCCGCTGAGGTTGACCGCCAGGGTGCCGAACGGGAATCCCCGGGAATGTCGTGCGGACACCGCGCGGTCGAGAAGCAACCGGCACACCGCGCCCAGGCCGCCGAGCAGCATCACCCCGGCCCAGACGACGGCGGTCATCGGGGCACTCAACCTCGCACCGCGGACCGCCGGACGAGCGCGGTCGCGAGCGCGACGGCGAGCAGGCCTGCAGCGATGCTGGCCACGGTGTAGCCGGCGGCCAACACCCACTGGCCGTGTTCGAGCATCGTGATGGTCTCGACCTGCATCGTGGAGAACGTGGTGAGCCCGCCACACAACCCCGTCCCCAGCAGCGGACGGCGATAGCTGGACACCGGCAGCCGCTCCAGCAAGCGGGTGGTGAAGTAGCCGAGCAGGAACGCGCCGACGATATTCACGATGAAGGTGGGCCAGGGCCATCGATGGGGATCGTGGGCCGCGATCACCGCCAGGCCGGCGCGTGCCAGCGTGCCCAGGGCGCCGCCGACGAACACCGCGGCCAATTCTCGGGGATCGTGGCCGAACATAAGCCAAAAGTATGGCTGTTGGTGCGCGACTGGCGGGCAGCGACATCCGTTGGGGAGCACAATCGGGAACCATGGCTGCCAATCCCCGCGCCGGGCAACCGGCTCAACCCGAGGATCTGATCGACATCGCGGCGGTGGTGACCGCGTACTACACCCGGCGACCCGACCCTGACGACATCGCGCAGCAGGTGGCGTTCGGCACCTCGGGGCACCGCGGCTCCAGTCTGGACACCGCGTTCAACGAAGGTCACATCCTGGCCACCACTCAGGCCATCGTCGAGTACCGGGCCGCACAGGGCACCACCGGACCGTTGTTCATCGGCCGCGACACCCATGCCCTGTCGGAGCCCGCATGGGCGTCGGCTCTGGAGGTGCTGGCCGCCAATGATGTTGTGGCCATGATCGATTCGGCCGACCGCTACACCCCGACGCCCGCGGTAAGCCACGCCATCCTGACGTTCAACCGTGGCCGCGATTCGGATTTGGCCGACGGTATCGTCGTCACCCCCTCACACAACCCGCCGCGCGACGGCGGCTTCAAGTACAACCCACCCAACGGCGGACCCGCCGACACGGACGCAACCGGTTGGATTGCCAAGCGCGCCAACGAGATCCTGCGTGAGGGGTTCAAGTCGGTGAAACGCATGCCGCTGTCGCGGGCATTGCAGATGGCACAGCGTCACGACTATCTCGATGCCTATGTCGCGGATCTGGCCAATGTGGTGGACCTGCACGCGATCCGGGCCGAGGGGATCCGCATCGGTGCCGACCCGCTGGGCGGGGCCAGCGTGGACTACTGGGGGGCCATCGCCGACCGGTACAACCTGGACCTGACCGTGGTGAACCCGCTGGTGGACGCGACATGGCGGTTCATGACCCTGGACACCGACGGCAAGATCCGGATGGATTGCAGCTCGCCCAACGCCATGGCCGGGCTGATAGCGAATCGGGATTCCTACCAGATCGCCACCGGCAACGACGCCGACTCGGACCGGCACGGCATCGTCACCCCCGACGGCGGGCTGATGAATCCCAACCACTATCTCGCTGTGGCCATCGACTACCTCTACACCCATCGCCCGAACTGGCCGGCGGCCACCGCGGTGGGCAAGACCGCCGTGAGCAGTTCGATCATCGATCGCGTGGTGGCCGGGCTGGATCGCAAGCTGGTCGAGGTGCCGGTCGGGTTCAAGTGGTTCGTCGACGGGTTGATCGGCGGCGGTATCGGCTTCGGCGGCGAGGAAAGCGCCGGGGCCTCGTTCCTGCGCACCGACGGTTCGACCTGGACCACCGACAAGGACGGCATCATCTTGGCGCTGCTGGCCTCGGAGATCCTGGCGATCACCGGGACGACGCCGTCGCAGCGCTATGCCGAACTGGCCGAACGCTACGGCTCGCCGACCTATGCGCGCATCGACGCGCCGGCCGACCGGGACCAGAAGGCACGGCTGGCGAAACTGTCACCCGAGCAGGTCAGCGCCACCGAACTGGCCGGTGAACCCATCACCGCCAAGTTGACCGCCGCGCCGGGCAACGGTGCGGCGCTGGGCGGACTCAAGGTCACCACGCAGAACGCCTGGTTCGCCGCACGGCCGTCGGGCACCGAGGACGTCTACAAGATCTACGCCGAGTCCTTCCTCGGAGCCGAGCATCTGGCGGAGGTGCAGGAGGCCGCGAAGGACGTGGTTAATACAGTCGTTGGGTGAGCGTTACGGAGGGCGACTGTCAGAGCGACGCCAAGCCGAAGTTGCCCGGTGAAGTCTGGGTTCTGATCGTCGCCAACGCCGTCATCGCGCTCGGTTACGGGGTGGTGGCGCCGGTGCTGCCGGCCTACGCCCGCCACTTCGGGGTCAGCATCAGCGCCGCGACGTTCGTCATCACCGCGTTCGCGCTGATGAGGCTGTGTTTCGCCCCGGCCACCGGGGCGCTGATCCAGCGGCTGGGGGAGCGCCGGATCTACGTCTGGGGCCTGCTGATCGTCGCCGTCACCACCGGTGCGTGTGCGTTCGCGCAGACGTATTGGCAGCTGCTGCTGTTCCGGTCGCTCGGCGGTGTCGGTTCCACGATGTTCTTCGTGTCGGCGTTGGGGCTGATGATCCGCGTGAGCCCGGAGGACGCCCGCGGCCGCGTCGCCGGAATGTTCTCCTCGGCCTTTTTGGTCGGCTCGGTCGGTGGGCCGGTGCTCGGCAGCCTGACCGCCGGGCTCGGACTGAATGCCCCGTTCGTCATCTACGGTGCCGCGTTGACGGTTGCTGCCGCCGTGGTGTTCGTCAGCCTGCGGCACTCGTCGCTGGCCGCGCCCGCGCCGGACGACGGTGCGAAAGTGACCGTCCGCACGGCGCTGGGCAACCCTGCCTACCGGGCGGCGTTGTTGTCGAATTTCGCGACCGGATGGTCGGCGTTCGGCCTCCGAATTGCCTTGGTGCCGTTGTTCATCGTCGATGTGCTGCATCGCGGTCCCGGGATGGCGGGACTGGCGCTGGCCACGTTCGCCGTCGGCAACGTGTCCGCGGTGATCCCCAGCGGTTACCTCTCCGACCGGGTGGGGCGCCGCCTGCTGATGATCGTCGGGCTCACGGCGGCCGGGATCTCCACCGTGATGGTGGGGTTCACCGACGGGCTGACGCTGTTCTTGGTGAGCGCCTACATCGCGGGATTCTCGACCGGGATCTTCACCGCGCCTCAACAGGCCGCGGTGGCCGACATCATCGGCAACAAAGCGCGCGGCGGCACTGCGGTGGCGACGTTCCAGATGATGGCCGACGTCGGTTCGGTCGGCGGCTCGCTGCTGGTCGGGCTGATCGCGCAGTACCTGTCGTTCTCGTGGGCCTTCGTGATCAGCGGGGTGATTCTGCTCGTGGCCGCGGTGGGCTGGATCTTCGCTCCCGAGACCCGCGGACGGCCCTCCGCGGAGCACACGCCGGCCCGCGCGCTGGGCCCGGAAGCCGGCGGAGAGGTTCCCTGACCAGCGATTTTGAATGGCGGGTGGCCGTGGTGTAACTTCGTGGGGCACGACAAACGGGGCTATGGCGCAGTTGGTAGCGCACCACACTGGCAGTGTGGGGGTCAGGGGTTCGAATCCCCTTAGCTCCACGTTTGAGAACCCGAAGTCAGACGGCTTCGGGTTCTTTGCTGTGCGGGGATTGTTGTGGCCGAATCCCCCCGAGGGTAGCTCGCCAGGACCTAGCCGGAACCCGCCACTACAGGTCGCGTAGGTTCTTAGGGAATCAAATCCAAGCGCCTAACGCAGCCTTCAACGAAAGCCATCATGCCCGAGGATCAGAACACAGACGTTCCACCGAATCACCTCTCCGTCGATCCCCGCAGCCCCTTCTATGACGAAGAGGTGCTCCTCCGCGATGTGGGTATTCGCTTCAATGGCGTCGAGAAATCCAATGTCCACGAATACGACGTGGCCGAGGGTTGGGTGCGTGTCGAAGTTCCTACCGCCAAGGATCGTCGCGGAAATCCGATGGTCGTCAAGGTCAGCGGCACCGTTGAACCTTATTTCCGCCAAGAAAAGTAGCGGACGCCCCTCGGGGTTCGAATCCCAATTTCCCCGTCGGAAAAGCCGGCTCCAGCCTCACTCCAAGTCGGACAAGGCCTTTCGCGCTGCCTCAAGTTCGGCTTCGAGGGCGGCAACCTTGGCGGCCTGCTGCGAACGCGCCTCTTCGATCACCTCGTCGATCGGGGTGGAGAGGTCCTCGTGAAGTTCCTTGGCGGCACGGGAGACGGCAGCGGCCGCGACCGCGACGTTGCGCGCCAGGTAAGTGCTGCCCTGCTTGAGCTCGGCATGCCACTCACCGTCGGCGGTACCGGTGACGGTGAGGGTCAGCTCGATGGTCTTGGCTTTCCTGCCTGCCGCCTTTTTGGCCGGCGCCTTCTTGGGCTTGTCGTCGACCGGGGCTTGAGCGGTGGGCGCGGCGTTCTCGGTCGGTGCGACCGAATCGGCGGGAGTGTCGGTGTCGGGGGTCAAAGCTTCTGGGGCCAGGGCGTCTACAGTCATCGTCACGGCGAACTCCTTTTCGAACATCGCTTACGCTGGGCGGGCTGGCGGTCGGAGACATTAGAACACACGTTCGACGCCTGCGGTCAAGTCGCCGCGCGTGTCGGGGGTGTGAGTGACCACCGAGACGATGGCACTTCGACGAAATAGGTTGGCCGCCAATGGCATCGCCAAGTGCCGACAAACGCAAGCTACCCCGTCACATACACGATTCGGCTTTCGGAGCTTCCGTCGACGGTCACCCGGATCAGATAGTCCCCGGCAGGCAGGGCGCGGCCGTCGTCGTCATGTCCGTCCCACTCGAGGGTGCGTGCGCCGGCGGCCGGCCTGGCTTCATCGATCAGACGCGTGACGTGTTTGGCGAAGTGGTCCCAGATACAGACGATGAGCCTGCCGGCGTCTGGAGGCACGTCGACCGTGACCGGCAATGGCAGTGCGCCGGCCATCGGCTCGTTGTCGGCGAGCAGGTGCGGTCCGAATTCGGCGACTCCGGCGATGGCGGGCGGGACGGGTTCGGCCGAGTATTTGTAGACCGATTTCCCGGATGCGTATCCGAGCGGGATGTCGCGGAAGAACCTGAACCGGTTGATGAATCGACCGATCTCGTTGGCGTCCTTCCAGGTCATTCCACTGTCGGTGGTGGCGCTGGAAAAGCCTTTGCGGAAATCGGTGCTGCCCCAGCCGCCGACCCAGCCGGTGTTCTCGTCGAGGAATCCGATGCCTTCGAGGTTGACGTTGCCCTGGGGGTCCTGGACTTCGATACGGGCCCAAGTATGACCGCCGTCAACGGTTTTGAGGATGGCAGCCTGGGAGAAGTTCTCCAGGGAGATGAACCCGACATGATCATCGATGAAATGGATCTTCCATCCCCATTCCCCGAGGGGGAATTGATCGGTCAGGCCCTCGACTGTGTTTGTCCATGTCAGTCCACCGTCGGTGGTGTGCAGAACGACTGGCTTGATGTGGCTTCGCGGATCGTGCGGGATCGGCGGGGTTGGCCGCGCGGCCTTGCCGCCGACGACCCACCCGGTGTCGGTGTCGGTGAAGTAGATATCGATCAAAATCGTGGCGTGGTCGGACATGTCGTTGGCCTGCCACGTCGCCCCGCCGTCGATGGTGCGCATGACGCGTACGGGCATACCGGGATCGTTGGTGCCTGAGGCGTAGACGACGGACTCACTGACGACGGACAGGCCGCACACGAAAGGCGGTGCCAGATCGGGCAAGTTGGCCACCTCGGTCCACGTGGCCCCGCCGTCGGCGGTCTGTAACAGCTGTCTGCCGGGTGTGGTCGTACCTACCCAGCCGCGAGTGGCCGAGGCGAACCCGACCGACCGCAGATACAGGCCCGAGTCTTCGTCATGAAACTGTTCCTGGAACGTCGCGAACCCATCCTCGGTGTGCAGGATCTGACCGTCGCTGTTGACCGCCCAGCCGCGCTGTGAGTCGATGAACCAAATGTCATCGGTGCGTGACGTGGCTGCCGGTGCGTTCGTTTCCCGCCAGATCGCCGGTTGCACAGCGGGTTTCTCCGGGCATCCGTCGTTGATCCACTGCTCGATCGCAGCGATGGATTCGGCGGGCACGGGCTGCCGGCCGGAGGGCATGCGACGTGTCGTCGCCTCGGGCGGGGCGCCGGGAAGGTCGGAACCGAACGGGATTTCGCCCTTGAGTGCGCGCACCAGGTTCGAATTAGCGCCGTCGCCTATGACGATGAGTTTCTTGCCGATCACTTTCTTGGCGACGAACTCATCGCGGCTGATGTCGCGCCAGAAGGCTTGGTGAGCGCCGATGCCCACCCCCGGCCCGCCGATCGACTCGTCCAGAATTGCCACAACACCCTGAAAGTCCATCGCGCCGCCCCTTTCGGCCATATCTGTCGCGCGCCGTGCCCTGACTATCAACCTCGTGATGGGTAGTTGGCGCGAGTAGTCGGCTACTCGATCCGTGCCCGTATGGGCAGTCGCGAGACCCGCGATACACGTAGTCGGCTACTCACGCGCTCGCCGCAGCGCCCGCGCACACTGAGCGAGGAAGACCGGTGACACGAGGAGGCGGCGGCGATGGTCGAACTCGAAACCCGTTATCTCGACGCGGTCAACGAGGCCAGCTCAGCGGCCGACCTCCACGAGAGCGTCCAGCACGCGATCGAGCTGGAATTCGCCACCATGCCGCCGTATCTCACCGCCATGATGTCGCTGGATGCCCAGCGCAACGCCAAGATCGGACGGATTCTGTCGAGTGTGGCGGTGGACGAGATGCTGCACATGCTGCTGTGCTGCAACCTTCTCATCGCGTTGGGTGGGACGCCGGACATCGCGAGCGCTGGCTTCGTCCCGGCGTATCCCTCGAAACTGCCGATGGCGGTTTCCTCGGGCCTCGTCGTTGGCGTCGAGCGCTTTTCGTTGGACGTCGTGGAGCGCACCTTCATGGGTATCGAGCATCCCGAGGATCCGCTGCACTTCCCCGGCGTTGCAGAAGCGCCGGCCTTCGCCACCATCGGGGCGTTCTATGCCGCCCTTGAGGAGAAACTCACGCAACTAGGCGACTCCGCGTTCCGCGGCGACACCACCGGACAGTTACTCAGCGACACGGGTTTCGAGTTTCCGCGATTGATTCCCATCGTCGATGTGACCTCGGCGTCGGCCGCCATCGACGTGATCGTCCGCGAGGGTGAGGGAACCCAGACATCACCGAAGGACGCTGCCGGTGAGGTAGCGCACTACTACCGGTTCGAACAGATCATCAAAGGCCGGGAACTCGTCGCTGATTCCACTGTTCCGCAGGGCTTCTCGTTCACCGGGCCCGAGATCCCATACGACCCTACCGGCGTCTTCCCGATCACCGCGAACCAGCGGCTGACCGACCTCGACCCGCAATCTGAGGCGGGGCAGAAGGCTGTGAAGTTCGCTCGCTGCCTCACCGACCTGCTGACGGCCCTGCACAAGACCTTCGCCGGGGACCCGACGGCGTTCGACTCCGTCTTCGATCTGATGTTCGCGCTCAAGCGCGCCGGCCAGGATCTGTGCAAAACGGAGGTCGTTAAAGACGGTCAGCCGACCGGGCGCAACGCTGGGCCAACGTGGGAGTTTCTGACCGCCACTCCGTGACGGGTACTTGTGCCCGCTTCAGTCCTCGAGCCCGTATTCGTCGAACCAGTACGCGAGTTTGCCGCGCCGGCTCACCGCCCGCATCCGCGCCTCGGCCGCGTGCCGGGTTCTGCTGGTGGTGACGATGAGCAGTTCGTCGCCGACGGCGATGCGGGTGTCCGGCAGCGGGACGAAGGTGCGCCCGTTGCGGATGATCAGCGTGATCACCGCGGGGTCGGGTAGCCGCAGTTCGAGGATGGTCACGTTGTGCAGCCGGGAATGGGGTTGCACCGTCATGGTCAGCAACTCGGCGTCGAGCACATCCAGGGGTGCGGCCTCGACCTGAATCTCGCGGGTGATGTCGCGGGTGATCAGCCCCAGCGCATTCGCCACGAATCGGATACTGGGCGCCTGTATCAGGGTGAAAATCACCACCAGGACGAACACGACGTTCAGCAACCGGTAGCTGTCGGGCACACCCGCGACGATCGGGAACGTCGCCAGCACGATCGGCACCGCACCGCGCAACCCCGACCAGGACAGGAAGAGTTGTTCGCGGAACGGGATCCGGAACCCGGCCAGCGACAGGACCACCGATACCGGCCGGGCGATCAGGAGCAGCACCAGCCCGATGACGATCGCCGGGATGATGTCGCCGGCCAGGTCGTGCGGGTTCACCAGCAACCCGAGGAGCACGAACAGGCCGATCTGGGCTAGCCAGCCCACCCCTTCGGCGAAGGAACGGGTCGCCGACCGGTGTGGCAGACCGGAGTTGGCCAACACCACGGCGGACAGGTAGGCGGCGATGAAACCGCTCGCGTGGGCACTGCCGGCGGCAGCGAACGCGATGAAACCCAGCCCGAAAGTGGCGATCGGGTAGAGACCGGAGGCGGGCAGCGCGATACGGCGTAACGCGAATGCCCCGGCGAACCCGACGGCCAGACCCAGCAGGGCACCGGTGATCAGTTCGTAGGCGAGGTGGGTGATGGCGCCTTCGGGGTGCAACACGAATGGCACCACGCTGAACATCAGTACGAGGATCACGGCCGGCGCATCGTTGAAACCGGATTCGGCCTCCAGCAGACCAGCCAGCCGACGGGGCAGCGGCAGGATCCGCAGCACCGAGAACACCGCGGCGGCGTCGGTGGAGGAGACGATCGCGCCGAGTAGCAGCGCGAGTTGCCAGTCCATGCCCAGCAGCAGGTGCGCGCCGACGGCGGTGATGGCGGTGCTGATCATCACTCCGACGGTGGCCAGCACGGCTGCGGGTGCCAGTACTCCGCGGATATCGGAGAACCGTGTGGTCAGACCGCCTTCGACGAGCACGATCGCCAGTGCGGTGGTGCACACGTTGCGGGCCAGTTCAACGTTGTCGAAGTCCAGCCCGATCCCGTCGACCCCGAGCACCATTCCGACCAGCAGGAAGAACAGCAGGCTGGGGAACCCGATCCGGGTCGCCACCCGCGTGCCGATGATGCTTGCCAGCAGCACGACGCCGCCGGTGAGCAAGGTCAGGTACAGCTGGTTCAGGCTCATCGAGAGTTAGTTAATCAGGACGAAGGGGCGTGAGTGGGCCATGCGAATAGGCGAAGATGACTGAGTGGCGGACGGAAATATGCGAGTGGTGGTTGCCGGAGCGGGCAACGTGGGCCGTTCCGTTGCGCGGGAATTGCTCGACAACGGTCACAAGGTCTTGCTGATCGAAAGGCTGCACCGGCGATACGAGCCGCACACCGTGCCGAGCGCCGACTGGTTACTGGCCGACGCCTGCGAACTCTCCGCGATGGAGGAGGCCGGCATCGAAACCGCCGATGTCCTGATCGCGGCCACCGGTGACGACAAGTCCAATCTGGTGGTCGGGTTGCTGGCCAAGTCGGAGTTCGGGGTGCCGCGAGTGGTGGCGCGCATCAATGACGTCCGCAACCAATGGTTGTTCGGCCAGGACTGGGGTATCGATGTCGCGGTGTCGACACCCGGGGCATTGGTGGCCGGTGTCGAGGGTGCCATCGATGTCGGCCACCTGGTCCGGCTGATGATGCTGCGCGGGGGACGGGTAGAGCTGACGAAACTCACGCTGCCGCACGATAACCCGGTGGTCGGGCAGCGGGTAGACCGGCTGGACCTGCCGGCGGACACCGCGTTGGTGACGGTCGTCCGCGGAGACAAGGTCCGGTTGCCCAAACCCGACGATGTGCTCGAGGCCGGAGACGAATTGCTCTTCACCGCCAACCGCACCTCAGAGAGTTCACTACTGGCCGCTATCCACGGCGGTCAGTTCCTCCGGGAAGTAGTCTCCGACGAACCGTGACGCGTGCCGCTCCCGCGGCTAGTTCGTCGATGGTGGTGGTTGGGGTTGGAAGGGTGTGTACCACCACCAGTCGGCGCGTTCGCCGGTGGGTCCGGGGCAGGGAGGAAAATCGGGTGGGGGAGAACGAAAAAACAAAAGTATGAATTAAATTCACACTAATATAT
>NZ_JTJW01000009.1 GCF_000805385.1 Mycolicibacterium setense
AACTCTCCAAACAAAAACTTCCCAGTCCAAAAACCAGGCAGAATTCGAATCAGAAAAATCCGATCACAAACAAAAGACACCAACAAACTGGCATCAAAAAACAACAACCACACCCTAAACGGGAAAAAGAATGTGGCCAAAAAACAACAAACAAAAACCACCAAACACACTATTGAGTTCTCAAACAACAGACTTTACTTCTTTTGTCACCCTGTTTTGGGGCAACCCCACCAGCTTAATTACATCCTTGCCGGCAAGTCAAGTTGCTTCATTTTGGCTTATTTCATCCGGTCTGAGGCAACCTCGCCAGCTTAGTATGTGCTCCGCTGGCTTGTCAAGTCGCTCTGGTCCGGGGTGTTTCACCCGCTCCGCGGCGACTTCAAAAGATTAGCGCGGGCCAGCCTACAAGGTCAAATCGGCTGGTCAGCGCGGTTTTGTCGTATAGACCGACTCAAACGAGCTACCTAGGAGCCTACTCTTTCGATCTCGGCTCCGAGGCTCAACAGGTTTTCCACGAACAACGGGTATCCGCGATCGATGTGGAAAACGTCGTGGACCTCGGTTTCTCCGTCGGCGACCAAGCCGGCGAGTACCAAACCGGCACCGGCCCGAATATCCGAGGACCACACGGGGGCACTCGAAAGCTGCGGGATCCCCCGCACCACGGCATGGTGACCGTCCGTACGTGCGTCGGCGCCCAGCCGGATCATCTCCTCGACGAACCGGAACCGGGCTTCGAACACGTTCTCGGTGATCATCGAGGTGCCGTCGGCCACCGCTGCGAGGCCGATCGCCATCGGCTGCAGGTCAGTCGGGAACCCCGGGAACGGCAGCGTTGCCACGTTCACCGCTTTGGGACGCTCGTACTGAACCACCCGGAAGCCGTTGTCGTTCTGCGTCACGGTGGCGCCGGCATCATGCAGCTTGTGCAGCACCAGCTGCAGGTGCTGCGGGTCCACCCCCGTCACCGAGATGTCGCCACGCGTCATCGCAGCGGCAATCCCCCACGTGGCCGCCACGATCCGATCACCGATCACCCGGTGTTCCGTGGGATAGAGCCGCTCGACCCCGGTGATGGTCAGCGTCGACGTGCCCGCGCCGCTGACCTGGGCGCCCATCTGGTTGAGCATCGCGCAGATGTCGACGATGTCAGGCTCTCGGGCCGCGTTGTGGATGGTGGTGACACCCTCGGCCAGCACCGCCGCCATGAGGATGTTCTCGGTCGCCCCCACCGACGGGAACTCGAGTTGAATCTCGGCCCCCCGCAGATGATCGGCCTCCGCCACCACGCAACCGTGTTCGATATTGCAGGTCGCACCCAGTTGCCGTAGCCCAGCCTGGTGCATGTCCAGGGGCCGCGATCCGATCGCATCACCACCCGGCAGCGCCACCTTGGCCTTCTTGCAGCGACCCACCAATGGACCCAGCACACAGACCGACGCGCGGAACTGACGCACCGCGGCGAAATCGGCGTCGTACTTGGGCTCGTCGGGCGACGTGATGCGCACGGTGTCGCCGTCCAGCTCGACTGTGGCGCCCAACCCCCGCAGGACCTCGGCCATCAGCGGTACATCGAGGATGTCGGGGCAATTGGTGATGGTGCTGGTGCCCTCGGCCAGCAACGAGGCCGCCATCAGTTTCAGCACGCTGTTCTTCGCGCCACCGACAGCAACTTCGCCTGATAACCGGTTTCCTCCGGTCACCAAGAAACGCTCGCTCACGCCGGTTAGTGTAAACAGCCAGCCGTCGAGATTCCGCCTGCTCGGACAGATCCGGCGAGCCCCGCCGGCGGTGTCGTGGAGCCCGGTACGGTTCAGCTATGGCGGTTCATCTCACCCGTATCTATACCCGCACCGGCGACGACGGCACGACCGGCCTGAGTGATTTCAGCAGGGTTTCAAAGAATGATTCGAGGTTGGCGGCCTACGCCGACTGTGACGAAGCCAACGCCGCCATCGGCGTCGCGGTCGCCCTCGGTGCACCCGATCAGCAAATCCTGGCGGTGCTACGACAGATTCAGAACGATTTGTTCGACGCCGGCGCGGATCTGTCGACGCCGGTAGTGGAGAACCCTGAGCATCCCCCGCTACGCATCTCGCAGGCCTACATCGACCGGCTCGAAAAGTGGTGCGATGAGTTCAACGACGCGCTGCCCGCACTGAGTTCGTTCATCCTGCCCGGTGGCAGCCCCTTGTCCGCGCTGTTGCATGTCGCGCGGACCGTGGCCCGCCGCGCAGAACGCTCAGCCTGGATTGCGGTGCAGGAACACGGTGACTCGGTGAGCGTCCTGCCGGCGAAGTACCTCAACCGGCTGTCGGATCTGTTGTTCATCCTGTCGCGGGTGGCGAATCCGGAGGGCGATGTCCTCTGGAAGCCCGGCGGATGAGCCCGGCCTCTAGTAGTTGCGCCGCCGAGCCCGTGGGGATGGCCGCGATTCGAGCCAGGACGTGAACGCCGTCAGGGCGCCGCGGTCCAGGGCGATCTCATAGCCTTGCCGGCGTTCGGGGCCGTGGTCGCGCAGTTCGAGGATGACCGTGGCATCGGTCATGATGTCGAATTCGTCGCCGCGTGGGGCGCGACGCGATACCACTTCGAGCCCCCGTCGGCTCAATCGTCGGTCAGGCCACCACCGCATGCTCGACAGCCGGTAGAAACCCGCTTCCCCACCCCTGTAGCGCATGACACCGTGGCGCCAGCCTTGGCCGCCTGAAGCGGGAAAGTCACGCAGGATGGCAGCTGTTCCGCCCACCTGACGCAGCTTCCACAGCCGGTAGCTCAGGGCAGCGACGACCAGTAGCAGAACGCAGATGAGCGCGACCATGCCGATCATGGGCGCGCTCATCTGTCGTCTCTGTCGTCAGTCGATCTGGCCGAGAGCGCGCAGGCGCGCCCGACCCCATGCGGCTGTCTGCTCGTCGTCGGACTCCGCGTCCTGCTTGGCAGAGTCTGCGTCGATCTCGGATTCGAACTGAGCGTTCTCCACCAAGATGCGGACCGTCTCCTCGGTGACCGAAAGGAAGCCGCCGTCGATGGCGATACGCAGGTCGTCCTCGCCCTCACGCTCGACCCGCACCATCGCGTCGTCGACGAGCTGCGCCACCAACGGAATGTGCCGCGGCAGGATGCCGATCTCACCAGCGGTGGTCCGGGTGAAGACGAACGTGGCGTTGCCGGACCAGAGCTCACGCTCGACGGCAACGATCTCGACGTTCAAATCAGCCATGTCACACCACCTCTCGCCGAAGGACTACCGTCACAGCTTCGCGCCGAGGCTCTCGGCCTTCTTCGCCAGGTCGTCCAGACCACCAATGAGGAAGAACGCCTGCTCGGGCAGGTGATCGAATTCGCCCTTGGCCAGCTTGTCGAAGGCCTCGATGGTCTCCTTGAGCGGCACGGTCGAACCCGGCTGGCCGGTGAACTGCTCGGCGGCCATCATGTTCTGGCTCAGGAAGCGCTCGATCTTACGGGCGCGGTACACCAGAACCTTGTCCTCTTCCGACAGCTCGTCGATACCGAGGATGGCGATGATGTCCTGAAGATCCTTGTAGCGCTGCAGGATCCGGATGACTTCCTGGGCGACGCGGTAGTGCTCGTCGCCGACCACGCTGGGGTGCAGGATCGTCGAGGACGAAGCCAGCGGGTCCACCGCGGGGAAGATGCCCTTGGAGAACACCGCACGCGAAAGCTCGGTGGTGGCATCCAGGTGAGCGAACGTGGTGGCCGGTGCCGGGTCGGTGTAGTCGTCGGCGGGCACGTACACGGCCTGCATCGAGGTGATCGAGCGACCACGGGTCGAGGTGATGCGCTCCTGCAGCTCACCCATCTCGTCGGCCAGCGTCGGCTGGTAACCCACGGCCGAAGGCATACGACCCAGCAGGGTCGAGACCTCGGAACCGGCCTGGGTGAACCGGAAGATGTTGTCGATGAAGAGCAGCACGTCCTGGTTCTGCTCGTCGCGGAAGTACTCGGCCATGGTCAGGGCCGACAGGGCGACGCGCATACGGGTGCCTGGCGGCTCGTCCATCTGGCCGAACACCAATGCGGTGTCCTTGAGCACGTTGGCATCGGCGAGCTCGACCCAGAGGTCGTTGCCTTCACGGGTGCGCTCACCCACGCCGGCGAACACGGAGGTACCACCGAAGTTACGGGCGATACGGTTGATCATCTCCTGGATCAGAACCGTCTTACCCACACCGGCACCACCGAACAGGGCGATCTTGCCACCACGCACGTACGGCGTGAGCAGGTCGACGACCTTCAGACCGGTCTCCAGCATCTCGGTGCGGGGCTCCAGGTCGGCGAAGGCCGGCGGCTTGCGGTGGATCGACCAGTGATCGAAGTCCTTGCCGTAGCCGGGATCGTCGAGGCAGTCGCCCAGGGCGTTGAACACGTGGCCCTTGACGCCGTCACCGACCGGAACCGAGATCGAGGCGCCGGTGTCGCGGACGTCGGTGCCACGCACCAGGCCGTCGGTGGGCTGCATGGAGATGCAGCGCACCAGGTTGTCGCCGAGGTGCTGGGCAACCTCGAGCGTCAGGGTCTTGGCGAGCGCGCCATAGGTGATGTCGGCGTGCAGCGCGTTGAACAGCTCGGGCACGGCACCGCGCGGGAACTCGATATCCACCACCGGGCCGGTGATGCGGACTACGCGGCCCGCGGTCTTTTCTGCAGTAGCAGTCATTCTCTCTTCGCTTTCCTACGAGGCTTTCGTCTTTGGTCCGGCTAGCGCGCGTCGGCCAGCGCGTTCGCGCCGCCCACGATCTCGCTGATTTCCTGGGTGATCTGCGCCTGACGTTCGCGGTTGGCCGCGAGCGTCAGTGCCTTGATCAGATCGTCGGCGTTGTCGGTGGCCGACTTCATGGCGCGCCGGCGCGAAGCCGACTCCGAGGCCGCGGCCTCCAGCAGCGCCGCGTACACGCGGGTGGCGATATAGCGCGGCAACAACGCATCGAACAGGTTCTCGGCGTTCGGTTCGAACGAATACAGCGTGTGCGGGCCGGTTTCGGCCTCGCCGACGTATTCGACGACCATCGGCGCGACCCGCAGCGCCACCGCGGTCTGCGACAGCATCGACCGGAACTCGGTGGACACGATGTGGAGTTCGTCGACGCCCAGGATGCCGTCGGCGCCGGCGTCGTCGCCTTCGTCGTCAGCGCCGGACATGAACGCCTCCACCAGGGTGTCGGCGATCTCCTTGGCATTCTCGTAGGTGGGCCGCTCGGAGAACCCGGTCCACGACTCGGTCACCGGGCGCTGCCGGAAGCTGTAGTAGCCCAGAGCTTTCCGGCCGACCACATAGAGCACCGGGTCCTTGCCCTCATCCCGCAGCAGCGAGAACAGTTCCTCGGCCCGACGCAGCACGTTGGCGTTGTAACCGCCGCAGAGACCGCGGTCCGACGACACCACCAGCACGGCGGCCCGCTTCGGGTTCTGCCGTGCGACGAGCAGCGGGTGGTCCAGCGCACTGGCACCCGCAAGCTCGGTGAGCATGTTGGTGATCTCGGTGGAGTAGGGCCGGGCCGCGTCGACCCGGGCCTGCGCCTTGGCGATCCGCGACGTGGCGATCAGCTCCTGTGCCTTCGTGATCTTCTTGATCGACGAGGCGGATTTGATGCGTCCGCGTAGTTCGCGAAGTGTGGCTGCCATTGGTTACCTAGGCCTTCTTGGGAGCAGGCTTGCGGACCTTGACCGATTCCTTCTCCAGGTCCTCGGGGTCCAACGCGTCAGTGCCGGCCTCCTTGACAACCACGGAGCTGCCGTCGGTGGCGGCAAAGCCCTTCTTGAACTCGTTGATGACCGAGACCAGCTTCTCCTCGGCCTCCTCAGAGAGCTTCTTGGTCTCCTTGATCCCGGTCAGGATGTCGGAGTGGCTGGCCTTCACGTGCTCCAGCAGCTCGGCGGAGAAGCGCGAAACATCCTCGGCGGGAACGGAATCCAGGTGACCCTGGGTGCCGAGGAAGATCTCGATGACCTGGTCCTCGACCGACAGCGGGCTGTACTGGGGCTGCTTGAGCAGCTCGACCAGGCGCACACCGCGGTCCAGCTGGGCCTTGGAGGCCGCGTCCAGATCGGAGGCGAAGGCCGCGAAGGCCTCCAGCTCGCGGTACTGCGACAGGTCCAGACGCAGCGAACCCGCGACCTCTTTCATGGCCTTGATCTGCGCGGCGCCACCGACACGGGACACCGACACACCGACGTTCACGGCCGGGCGCACGCCCTGGTTGAACAGATCGGACTCCAGGAAGCACTGCCCGTCGGTGATCGAGATGACGTTGGTCGGGATGTAGGCCGAGATGTCGTTGGCCTTGGTCTCGATGATCGGCAGGCCGGTCATCGAACCACCGCCCAGCTCGTCGGACAGCTTGGCGCAACGCTCCAGCAGACGCGAGTGCAGGTAGAAGACGTCACCGGGGTACGCCTCGCGGCCCGGCGGACGACGCAGCAGCAGCGAGATGGCGCGGTAGGCCTCGGCCTGCTTGGTCAGGTCGTCGAAGACGATCAGCACGTGCTTGCCGTCGTACATCCAGTGCTGGCCGATGGCCGAGCCGGTGTACGGAGCCAGCCACTTGAAGCCGGCCGGATCGGAGGCGGGGGCCGCGACGATGGTGGTGTACTCCATCGCGCCGCCCTCTTCCAGCGCGCGCTTCACGCTGGCGATGGTGGTGCCCTTCTGGCCGATGGCGACGTACACGCAGCGCACCTGCTGCTTCGGGTCGCCGGTCTCCCAGGCCTCACGCTGGTTGAGGATGGTGTCGACGCAGACCGCGGTCTTGCCGGTCTTGCGGTCACCGATGATCAGCTGACGCTGGCCACGGCCGATCGGGGTCATGGCGTCGATCGCCTTGATACCGGTCTGCAGGGGCTCGCCGACGCCCTGGCGCTGAACCACCGAGGGGGCCTGCAGCTCGAGTGCGCGCCGCTCCTCGGCGGCGATGTCGCCCTGGCCGTCGATCGGCTGCCCGAGCGGGTTGACCACGCGACCGAGGAAGGCGTCGCCGACCGGCACCGAGAGCACCTCGCCGGTGCGCTTGACCTGCTGGCCCTCTTCGATCTTCTCGAACTCACCCAGGATCACGGCGCCGACGCTGTGCTCGTCGAGGTTGAGTGCCACGCCCAACACACCGCCCGGGAACTCAAGGAGCTCCTGGGTCATGACCGAGGGCAGGCCCTCGACGTGAGCGATGCCGTCACCGGCGTCGATGACGGTGCCGATCTCTTCACGCTCGGTGTCGGCGGAAAACGAGGATACGTAGTCCTCGATGGCACCTTCGATATCAGCAGCCGAGATTGTCAACTCTGCCATGGTTTTTCGTCTTCCTACCTTGTTCTTGGGTGGTTCTTGGTTCGGTTTAGTCCGGCAGCTGGGTGGCCGCGGCGGCCAGTCGGGACGAGATCGAGCCGTCGATCACTTCGTCACCGACGGTGATCGACAGACCACCGAGCAGTTCCGGGTCGACGTGCAACTGCACCGACACCGGGTGGCCGTAGATGCTGGTGAGCACCTCCGACAACCGGCTGCGCTGGGCATCGGTCAGGTCAGCCGCGGCGGTCACGTGAGCGACCACCTCGCCACGGCGGGACACCGCGAGCTCGGCGAGGTCGATGACTGCCTCATCGGCGCGCTCGCCGCGCAGCAGTCCCACGGTCTGGGTCAGCAGCGCAGCTGCCGTCCCGTTCGCCGCCGCGCTGCCGGCAAGAACCTTGTTCAGCAAGGCAACCCGGCCGTCGATCGGAGCGGTGTAGTCACTGAGAAGGGCCGAGAGCCTGGGCTCGGCGTCGAGCAGGCGGCCGAACCGGAACAGCTGGTCCTCCACCTCGTCGACCTCACCGGCGGTCTCGGCGCGCTTGAGCAGCGCCAGACGTGCGGTGTGTTCAATCGCGTCGACCAGGTTCGACTCGGTCGACCAACGCTGCGAAACGGCGGTCCGCAGCAAGTCCAGTGCGGTATCGCCGACCTTGCCGGACAGCAGACGGTCGAGGAGTGCCACCTTGGCGGACGCATCGTCGCTCGGCTGCGCCAGATGCCTCACCAGTACCGACTCGGACAGCAGCAGCTTGGCCACCGAGGTCAGCTCGTCGGCCAGGGTGGTCAGGCCGTCGGCGTCCAGACCGCTTGCGACGGAATCGAACTTGTCGACCATGACCGCCAGCGACTCGCGGCTCGCTGCTCGCAGCTTCGCCGTCGCGGCGGTGTCGATGACCACGGACGAGGGGGCCATCTGCTCGAGCTCGGCGAGGAACCGGTCGACGGTGGCCGCCTGCGCGGCCGGGTCGGCGACATGTGCCCGTACCAGAGCGTCGGCCTTGGCCACCGACTCCGATCCGAGGCCGGTCCGCAGCTGGCGGATGAGCTGCTGGCGCATCAGCTGAATCTGCTGAGCGCCCTGCGCCTTGATCCGCTCGGCCTCCGTACCGGCCTGCTCGGCCAGCTGAGCGGTGATCCGCTCGGAGTCCTGCGAGGCCTCCTGGGTCACCTTGGCCGCTTCGGCCTTGGCGTCAGCGAGTGCCTTGGCGTGCATCTCATCGGCCTTGGCGAGCTTCTTCGCCGCATCGGCGCTCTCGGCGAGGGCGACCCGCACGGCTTCCTGCTGCTTCTGCATCAGGCTCCGTACCGGCGGCACCACCCACTTGATGATGATGTAGGCGATGACGGCAAAGCCGATCAGCTGCCCGATAAATATCGACATCTACTGCGTCCCACCTGATTTCACGTCGACGCCCAAAATTCGGTTGGCCAGGGTCTGCGAAAGTCCGTCCACCGACGACTCCAGACCCGACCGCACCTCGGCACCCTGGGCAGCAAGCTGCTCATCGGCCTGGCGCACATTGTCGGCCACCTCGGTGCCGGCTTCGGCGCGCTTGGCATCGACCACCTCGCGACCCGCTGCGCGGGCCTCGTCACGGATGGCCGACGCCTGGGTACGCGCCCCGGCCATCGCCTCGTTGTAGTCGGCCTGTGCCGCGGCCACCTGCTCGGCAGACTTCCGATTGTCAGCGGCGGTCTTCGCCAGCATCGCTTCGCGCTCTGCCAGCACCTTGCCGACCGGTGGCACAACCCATTTCGCGATCACGGCAAGCGTGATCAGGAAAATGATCAGCACGGCGAAGAAGGTGCCGTTGGGGACCAGGAAGTTGCTCTGGCCCCCACCGCCTTCCTCCGCCGCTGCCTGGCTCGCAGCCAGGATCGTTGCGCTCAGTTCACCCATGCTGATGGACTACTGCAGGCCCGGGGTGGCGAAGACGAACAGCGCCATGAAGGCCAGGTTGATGAAGTACGCGGCCTCCACCAGACCGACGGTGATGAAGAACGGGGTGAACAGCCGGCCCTGGGCCTCGGGCTGCCGGGCGATGCCCGAGATCAGCGCGTTACCCGCGATACCGTCACCGATACCGGCGCCGATGGCGCCGCCACCCATGATCAGACCGCCACCGATCAGCGCGCCGGCCGTGATGAGGGCGTTAGCGTCGAGTTCCATTCCTTTTATCCTCCTTGATAACTGGTGGCTGTGCCGCCAGAGGTTCGTGTGCTGCAGTTGTAGGGACTAGTGCGGATCAGTGTGCGTTTTCACCTTCGTGCTCCAGCTCCATCGACTGGCTGAAGTACAGGATCGTCAGCAGCGAGAAGATGAAGGCCTGGATGAGGCCGACGAACAGGTCGAAGGTCTTCCAGATCGCGTTGGGCGCCCACTGGATGTACCAGGGGAACATCGCGATCAGAGCGACGAGGATGCCGCCGGCGAAGATGTTGCCGAAAAGACGGAGGGCCAGCGAGATCGGCTTGGCGAGTTCCTCGACGATGTTGATCGGCATCAGCGCGGTGACGTGCCCCTTGAGCACCTGCTTCGGGTGGCCGAGGATGCCGCGGCGCCAGATGCCGGCCGCGTGGTAGCAGATGAACACGAACAGGGCCAGAGCCAGCACGAAGTTGATGTCGGAGGCCGGCGGCTTGTACCACTCCGCGGCCGCCCCGTCGGCCCCGCCGTACTGCAGCGGAAGAACCGCAAGCCAGTTGGAGATCAGGATGAACGAGAACAGCGCGACCGCCAGGGGCAGCACGAACGGCGCGACCTTCATACCGATCGAACTCTCGATCTGGCCGCGCATCTGGATGGTCAGTGCCTCCCAGAACAGCTGGACACCGCCCGGGACGCCGGTCGAGGTGACCTTGGCCCGCAGGACGAATGCCAGCGCGATCACGATCACCGCGGTGACCGCGGTGGCCAGGATGGTGTCACCGTTGAACGTCATCCCGAACAGCTCGAACACCATCGTGTGGTGGCCGACGTGGATGGCGGCGCCACCCTCTTCGGCAGCGAGCACGGTCGTCGTCTGAGTCATATAGGTCAGCTCAACCCTTCGATTCCGTATCCAAGACATCCAGGCCGTTCGAGCGGATTTTCCGCAGCACGGGGATGCTGGTGCTCATCACCAGCAGAGCCTGGAAAATCGCCAGCCCGAACAGCACCGCGATGCCGCCCGAGGTTTTGAAGACAAATGCGATGCCGAGTGCGATCGCGGTGATGATCAGCAACCGCGACGCGGAGTTCACGGCCATCTTCTTCTTGAGCGGGTGATCTTCGGCCGTGATCGATTCGATGGCCCGGCGCACCAGCAAGGCGTTGAGCCAGCCGAGGCCCAGCCCCACACCGAAGAAGACGCCGAAGAAAATGTGTCCGGTGAAACCGGCGGCCACCACGGCCAGCGCGGTCAGTACAACGCAGACGATCAGCAGACGCAGCGGCCGGAAGGCCACCGACGGGAACACCAACGGCGCGTCTTGCGCTGGCGTCGTCACTGCTTCACCCCAATCCCGCTGTCACGAAAAACTGCACCCACGGAGATGCCATCGGTTGCTATCCCCTGGCAAAAGCCTGTGCATTCCCGCCGAGAATATCGGAGGGCTGCGGGCGGGCTCGAATCACCCACGGGGTAGCTCCCTTTGTCGGTCGTGGATCGGCACCTGACGGTTCGTCGAACCGTAGGGCCGGGCCGGCAACCCGCGAGGTTTTTCGGGTTCTGGCAGCACCCTAACACATGGTAGGCACCCCTAAACGTGGCCTACTACTTTTCGTCGTACTTCGCTCCGCGTTGGTCCCGCGCTAGTCCTCGGTCCCTTCGTTCCCGCGTTGCAACAACGGAATGAGCGTCACCACGATCGCCACCAGAATGGCCGCCGCGACGACCGCTCCGGTGTAGCGGGGATCGAAGAAAATCGTCGCTGCCGCGCCGAACGCGATGATGCCCACCCACAGGTAGATCAGCAGCACGGCACGGCGGTGCGAGTGCCCGATCTGCAGCAACCTGTGATGCAGATGCATCTTGTCGGGGCTCAGCGGACTGCGGCCGGCGCGGGTGCGCCGCACGATGGCCAGCAACGTATCCAGTGCGGGCACCAGCATCACGGCGATCACCAGGAGGAACGGCGACATCAGCGCGAAAACGTCGCGGGCGCCGTACGCGTTCTGCGAGATCGGCCCGGCGGCCGTCGTCGACGCCGCGCCCAGCATCAGGCCGATCAGCATGGAGCCGGAATCACCCATGAAGATCTTGGCCTTGTGGAAGTTGTGCGGCAGGAAACCCAGGCACGCGCCCGCCAGCACCACCGAGATCACCGCCGGCGGGTAGAACAAGACGTCGCCGCCGTGATCGCGCAGCAGCCCCACCGAGAACACACAGATGGCCAGTGCGGTGATGAGTCCGAGCCCTGCGGCCAGGCCGTCGAGGCCGTCGACGAAGTTCATCGCGTTGATGATCGACACCGTCAGTGCCAGTGTCAGCAGGATCGAGGACACCTGGTCGAGCACGATGGTGCCCACTCCCCCGAACGGGATGTAGAGCACGCTCCACGCCACACCCATCGTCACCAGCACGCTGGCCGCGGTGATCTGCCCGGCGAACTTCGTCAGCGCATCAAGGCCCCAGCGGTCGTCGATCAGCCCGATGGCCATGATCAGGCCACCGGCCACCACCACCGCAGGCATACCGGTGGAGTAGACGAATCCCCGAGTCAGTGCCGGCAGCTGGGAGGCCAGCAGCACCGCGGCGGCCACCCCGATGTACATGGCCAGTCCGCCCATCCGGGGAATGGGGTGCACGTGGACATCCCGTTCGCGCGGGTAGGCGACGGCGCCGAGCCGGATCGCCACGACGCGCACCCAGCCGGTGGCGAAGTAGGTGATGATGGCGGCGGTCAGTCCGACGAGAGCCAGCTCTCGCAGCGGTACACCGGCGCCCCGGTCGGACAGCGCAAGCAGGCCGGTATTGACTGCGGGGATCACTGCGTCACCGGCCGACATCACCGATGAACCGTACTGCAGCAAGCTGAGATCACTCCGTAGGTGTTGTTGTGAGCGTGGATGTTTCCACGCCGACGACCCTAGCGATGTCCGCGGCGCTGATCGGGCCGGTCCGCAGGATGCGTGGCTGGTCGCCGGTGAGGTCGACGATGGTGGACGCGGCCTGTTGTGCGGCGGGTCCACCATCGAGATAGACCTCGACCTTGTCGCCGAGTTGCTCGTGTGCCTGCGCTGCGGTCACCGCGGCGGGGCTGCCCGAGACGTTGGCGCTGGACTGTGCCATGGGACCCACCTCCCGCAGCAACTCGATGGCCACGGGATGCAGCGGCATCCGGAGCATGACGCTGCCGTTGGCGTCCCCGAGATCCCACTGCAGTGACGGCGCCTGCGTAACCACGAGACTCAGCGCACCGGGCCAGAATGCGCGGATCAGTTCGCGGGCGGCCGCAGGCACCGAATAGACCAGTCCGTCGATGGTGTTCCACGAACCGACGAACACCCCGACCGGCATGTTGCGGCCCCGGCCCTTGGCGGCCAGCAGCGCACCTACCGCCTCGGAGTCGAACGCGTCGGCACCGATGCCATAGACGGTGTCGGTCGGCATCACCACGAGGCGGCCACCCTTGACAGCGCTGATCGCTGACGCGATACCGGTCGCACGCTGATCGGCGTCGGTGCAATCGAAGATGGTCATGTCGGCTCCCCGGTCGGTGCGCGCATCAACTCAGCTTCTCCCAATCCGGGTCGCCGCCACAAAGCGGGGTCGCCCTGCGAGGTCACGGCGCGCGGTGACCTCGGTGAAATGCCCGTCGCTGGTGAAGGCCTCGACCGACAGCCCGGACGTGGTGTCGTCGTGCTCGACGGCGCACGTCGCACCATCGCGCAACCAGCGGGCGGCCAACGCGACGATCGGCCGGATCACCGACATCCCGTCGGCGCCCCCGAACAACGCGGCTGCGGGATCATGTTGGGCCACTTCGGGTTCCAGTTCCGCGGCCTCGGGGATGTAGGGCGGGTTGGAAACCAGTAGGTCCACCCCGGCATCGAGTTCGGGCAGCAGGCCGGGCGCGGTGACGTCGGCGTCCAGTACTTCGACACGGGTCCCCGCCGCGTTGCGCCGGGCAAAGTCCAGGGCGGTGGGCGAATTCTCGACGGCGAGTACCCGGGCATCGGGCCAGTTGGCGGCCAGCCCCAACGCCAGCGCGCCCGACCCCGTGCACAGGTCGACGATCACCGGATTGTCCGGAAGTTCTCGCGCACAGGCCCATTCGAGCAGCGCCTCGGTCTCCGGCCGCGGAATGAACACGCCGGGGCCGACCTCGAGCGTCAACGGGCCGAATGGTGCGGTGCCGAGAAGGTGTTGCAGGGGAATCCGGCGGGAACGGGCGGCGACGAGATCGTCGAAGGCCTGCTCGAACCGCTCACCTGGATCGTCGAGAAACATCAACCGGCCGCGCTCGACTCCGGCGGCATGCGCGGCCAGTAGTTCGGCGTCGATCCGAGGGGAGGCGACGCCGGCGGCGGCCAGGCGGGCCGTTGCGGCCGCGATCGCCTGCCGCAGCGGTGTAATGCCTCGGCCGGCGGGCTGTGTCGTGCCTCGGCCGGCGGGCTGGGTCACGACTCCTGCTGCAGCCGGGCCTGCTTGTCGGCGGCGGCCAACGCGTCGAGCAGCGCGTCCATATCGCCGTCGAGCACCTGGTCGAGGTTGTGCGCCTTGAAGTTGATGCGGTGATCCGCGATCCGGTTCTCGGGGAAGTTGTAGGTGCGGATCCGTTCGCTGCGGTCCACCGTGCGAATCTGGCTGGCGCGGTCGGCCGACGCGTCGGCCGATGCCTGCTCTTCGGCCAGCGCCTGCAACCGAGCCGCGAGCACCACCATGGCCCGGGCCTTGTTCTGCAGCTGGGACCGCTCGTTCTGGCAGGTGACGACGATGCCGGTGGGCAGGTGGGTGATGCGGACCGCGGAGTCGGTGGTGTTCACGCCCTGTCCGCCCTTGCCCGAGGAGCGGTAGACGTCGATGCGCAGATCGGACTCGTCGATCTGGACCTGCTCGACGTCTTCCGGCTCGGGATAGACGAGTACGCCTGCGGCCGACGTGTGCACGCGGCCCTGCGACTCGGTGACGGGCACCCGCTGGACGCGGTGGACACCGCCCTCGAACTTCATCCGCGCCCACACCCCGTCGGCGGAATCGCCCTTGCTGGCGATGGTGATGGTGGCGTCCTTGTAACCGCCGAGGTCAGACCATGTCTCGTCGAGCACGGTGACGGTCCAGCCGTGGCGCTCGGCGTACCGGATGTACATGCGGGCCAGGTCGGCGGCGAACAGTGCCGACTCCTCCCCGCCTTCCCCGGACTTGACCTCCAGCACGATGTCGTCGGCATCGTGCGGGTCGCGGGGGGCGAGCTGATCGGTCAGCTGGGCGTCGAGTTCGGCGACCTTGGCGGTCAGCTCCTCCACCTCGTCGGCGAAGCTGGAATCGTCGGCCGCGAGCTCGCGGGCCGCTTCCAGGTCGCCGCGGGCGGCCTCCAGCTTGCGGTAGGTGCCGACGACGGGTGAGATCTGGGCGAAGCGCCGGCCTACCTTGCGGGCGGCTCCGGCATCGGCGTGCAGGTTCGGGTCGGCGAGCTGGCGCTCCAGGTCGGCATGCTCGGCCAGTAATGCCTCGATCGCCGGTGCTGTATCAGTGCCGGTCACTGTTCGCTCCTTCCCGAAATCCGCCGTGAAACGAGAACAGCGCCCGGATCTGACGCGAATGCGACAGATCGGGCGCTGTTGACGTAGCTACTTGTCGGCTGCGGCAGCCTGATCACCAGCAGGCTTGCGCTTGCCGTACCGCTTCTCGAAGCGGGCCACGCGGCCGCCGCTGTCGAGGATCTTCTGCTTGCCGGTGTAGAACGGGTGGCACTGCGAGCAGACCTCGACCACGATCTGGCCGGTCTGCTTGGTGCTACGGGTGCTGAAGGTATTGCCGCAACCACAGTGGACCGTGGTCTCGACATACTCAGGATGAATGCCTGTTTTCATGGGTTCCTCTTCAATCGTTGGCCCGGGTCGCCCGCAGATCATTTCGAGCGCATGCGCTCCTCACGTACGCGGACGTGAACCGGGACCGAGGGTCGGCGGTCCATTATGCCAGGTCAACCGCCAACTTCCTAAACGCGGGATGACCGGGGCCTATTCCCCGGCCGGTCACAGGGGCAGCCCGGTCAGATTTGCGTGTAGACCGTGCCGTCCCGCTTCCACAGCACCCGGCCTGCCGGATCGGCGCCGAGGGCCACCAGCTCGCGCTTGAGGATCTTGTTGGTCGCGGTACTGGGCAGATCGTCGGCGATCCAGACGTAGCGTGGCCAGGCCTTGGGTGAAAGGTCCGGTTGAGCGGCGAGGAATCGGCTGAGACCGTCCGGCGTGAGCCGCTGACCGTCGCGCAGGACGATGGCCGCCATCACCTGGTCGCCGACGAACTCGTCGGGCACCGGGTAGACGGCCACGCGGCTGATCACCGGCTGGCGTAACAGGATGCGCTCGATGGGGGCGGCGGTGATGTTCTCGCCGTCCACCCGCATCCAGTCCGCGGTGCGGCCGGCCAGGTAGATCCAACCGTCGGCGTCGCGGTAGGCCAGGTCACCCGACCAGTACATGCCGTGCCGAAGCCGTTCATCGGTCGCACCCTGATCGTTGTGATAGCCGCGGAACATCCCGCTGCCATCGGTGTTGACCAGCTCTCCGATGGCGGCGTCCGCGTTGACCAGGGCACCGGTGTCGTCGAATTGTGCGACAGCGCATTCTTCAACGGTCTCCGGGTCGTAGATGGCGACGCCAGGGAAACCCTTGCCGACGCTGCCGGCCGGGGTCCCCTCGGAGCGGGTGATGATGATCGCCAGTTCGGTCGAGCCGAAGCCGTCCCACACACTGCAGCCGAACCGGCGGCTGAATTCGTCGATGTCGCGGTCTGCGGCCTCGTTGCCGAACGCCACCCGCAGCGGGTTGTCATGGTCGTCGGGTTGCTCGGCGGTCGCCAAGATGTAGGCCAGGGGCTTGCCGACGTAGTTCATGTACGTCGCGCGGTAGCGGCGGATGTCCGACAGGAACCGCGATGCGGAGAACTGCGCCGGCGCCATGGCCGCGCCCGAACTGAGGGCAACGCCCCACCCGGCGTACACGCCGTTCGAGTGGAACAGCGGCATGGCCAGGTAACAGGTGTCCGCCTCGGTCAACTCATAGCGCTGCACCAGCGCGGCGGCCGAGAACAGCACGATCGAATGCGCCACCTCGACAGCCTTGGGTTCGCCGCTGGTGCCGGAGGTGAAGATCATCATGAAGGTGTCGTCGGGCCCGACCTCGCGGTGCGCCACGAGTTCCCGCGGTGACCAGACGGCCTCCGAGACGTCGATGACGGTGACGCCGGGCAGCTCGACGCCGTCGAGCAGGCCACGATGCTGCTCATCGACCAGGACCACCTGGCATTCCACCCGGGCGATGTCGCGGGCCAGCGCAGGGCCTCGACGGGTGTTGTTGATGCCGCACAGCACATAGCCGCCGAGCGCTGCGGCAGCCAGCGCGGTCAGCATGTCGGGGGTGTTGCCCAGCAGCGTGCCGACGTGCAGCGGACGTTGCGGGTCGGCCATTCCGATCAGCGTGGCGGCCTGGGCCTGCGCCTCGGCGATGTGTTCACGCCAGGTCCAGGTCCGATCGCCATACTTGACGGCGATCGCGTCGCTCCCTTCGCGCTCCCGGAGCAACTGCTGCAGCGTTTCGGCCATCCGATGATCCCCAAGGTTAGTGAACAGATCGACAAAACTGTCTACCATGATGTGGCGCGACACGTTACGTCCTTGGCAGAATCATGTACCTGATCCGCTCGCGGCCCACCCCTACGTTCAGGAGACACGACAGTTGACCAGCACCGAGTTGACTGGCAAGGCCCCCCGCAGCGTGCGCGATCGACTGCTCGACGCCGCAGAAGAGTGTCTGCGCACCAAGGGTATTCGTGCCACCACAGTCTCGGAGGTGGCCGAGGCCGCAGGCGTTTCCCGCGGATGGCTGTATCGACACTTCCCGGACAAGGTGACGCTGCTCGGCGCGGTGATCGTGCGCCTCAACGACACCTTCTGGTCCGAGGCGCATGCCATGCTCGAGCAGATCGAGGGGCTCGACCACCAACTCGTCGCGGGCATCGCGAACGGCTTGCGGGCCTATGACGATCCGGGTGCGGTGTTGATGAAGCTTCGCAACGACGAACCCGAAGAGTTCGCCGCATGTGCAGGAGCCGGTGTACAGGGTTTGGTCCCCGACCTCGCCGAATTCTGGTCGCGCTACATCGTGGCCGCCCGCGATCGCGGCGAGATCCGCACCGACATCGATATCGCAGAGGCCTCGGAATGGATTGCCCGAGTGGTGATCTCGCTGGCGACGGTGCCCGGTAACACGCTGGACCCCAACGACGGCGACGCCGTGCTGGCCCATGTTCGGCGCTATGTCATACCGGGCTTGAAAGCCGATCCCGCTCCTTGAGCGTCGCCGGCGAACCTGAATTCGCCGGCCCGCACTCGGCCCAGCATCGCCTCGGTCCATCGCGCGTTGGCCCCGAACACACCACTCCACAGGTCGAGCAGATGGTGCGCGTGTGGGGGCTGTTCGGGATCGGGCCACTGCGGTTTCATGCCCTGCAGTTCCTCGGCGATCTCGCGGCTCACGGTCAGTTGTCGGGCCAGTAACTCGGCCGCCCGGTCTCGCGGCAAGCTGCACATGAAGGCGACACCGGCTCCGAGCACTTCGATCTCGGGGCTCACCAGGGCGGCCTGCAAAAGTCCGAAGAACTCGGTGTCGCCCGAGTCGGTGAGGGCATAGACCGTGCGCGCGGGCCCGCGAGAACCGGCCTCGGACCGCACCGCCCGTAGCTTGTCCTCGCGCTCAAGCTGTTTGACCGCGTGGTAGATCGACGGCGGCTTGACCGCCGTCCAGGTGTCCACGCGCCACGACATCAGCTCCCGGTGCACCGCGTAACCGTGCGCCTCGCCGAGCATGCGCACCACGCCGAGGACCAACAACCGGACCGTCGGCGCGGCTACGCCAGCCACCGCTGAAGATCCGTGATCGCTTGCAGTTCAAGTGCCACCGCGTCACCCTCGGCCGGCGTCAACATCATCGAATCCAGCTCGGCGCGAACGGAATCGGCGGTCTCGTCGTCGCCGAGAGCAACGGCGAGCTCGATCCGGTCGGCCAGCGCCCTGGCCAGATCGATCCGCGGCGCGCTGTCGCGGTACCTGCCCAGTGCCGTATCGAGTGCCCGGGCCGCGAGCACGTCGTCTTCCTTGAAGTCCCGAAAGATCGCGACGTTGTCGAGCGCTTTCGCCAGACCGGACAGTGCGCGTGAGCCGCCGTAGGTGATCTCCGCTTCGTCGCGCCGGATGAACACCACACAGTTGCCCGACGGGTCGTACAGGCAGAACCGGCTCTGCCTGGGCCGCAACCGCCTGATCCTCGGGAGCCCGGTCACCGGCAGGCGGCCGTAGTGTGCGCGCAGGCCGGCCGTGAAGGCGGCGTGATGACCGGCGACTTCGTCGAGCATGACCAGACACCCGCCGGACAGTTCGTCGGCGGCGTTCAGTCCCGGTGCGGGCTCTTTGAAGTGCAGCTCGATGCCGGACAGCGCGAACGCCAGATGCAGGTAGGGCTTTGTCTGCTGGTCGGAAGTATCGAAACCCAGGGCTCGATAGAACTCGATGGTCGGTCCCGGGGCGGTGCAGGGCAGCAGCGGGATCGTCGTGGGAACCATGCCGCCAGATTAGTCAACATTGAGTATTCGCGCTGTGTACGCAAAAGGCCCCCGCCGGATGGCGAGGGCCTTGTGCGCGATCGATGTCGGTCAGTCGACGTCCATCGAGCCCGGGGCAGTTTTGGAGACCTGCACCAGGAACTCGTAGTTGGTCTTGGTCTTGCGCAGCTGGCTCATCAGGAGATCGATGGCCTGGTGACTGTCGAGGCCCGAGAGCACGCGGCGCAGCTTGTGCACGATGGCGAACTCGTCCGGGCTGAGCAGCAGCTCGTCCTTGCGGGTGCCGGACGGGTTGACGTCGACCGCGGGGAACACCCGGCGCTCGGCGATCTTGCGGTCCAGCTTGAGCTCGGCGTTACCGGTGCCCTTGAACTCCTCGAAGATCACGGTGTCACCGGTCGAGCCGGTCTCCACCATGGCCGTGGCGATGATGGTCAGCGAGCCGCCGTGCTCGATGTTGCGGGCGGCGCCGAGGAAACGCTTCGGCGGGTACAGCGCGGTCGAGTCCACACCACCGGACAGGATGCGGCCCGAAGCAGGCGACGCGTTGTTGTACGCGCGTCCCAGACGGGTGATCGAGTCGAGCAGAACGACCACGTCTTTGCCCTGCTCGACCAGGCGCTTGGCCCGCTCGATCGCCAGCTCGGCGGCCTGGGTGTGGTCTGACGGCGGACGGTCGAAGGTCGAGGCGATGACCTCGCCCTTCACCGAACGCTGCATGTCGGTGACCTCTTCCGGACGCTCGTCGACGAGCACCACCATGAGGTGGCATTCCGGGTTGTTGCGGGTGATCGCGTTGGCGATGTCCTGCATGATCGTGGTCTTGCCGGCCTTGGGCGGCGACACGATCAGGGCACGCTGTCCCTTACCGATCGGCATGATCAGGTCGATGACACGGGTGGTCAGCCGCTCGGGAGTGGTCTCAAGACGCAGCCGCTGATTCGGGTAGAGCGGCGTCAGCTTGGTGAAATCAGGCCGGTTCTTGGCTGCCTCGACCGGACCGCCGTTGACGCTGTCCAGGCGCACCAGCGGGTTGAACTTCTGCCGCGGGTTGTTGCCACCGCTGTCGCCTTCGCGCGCCACCCGGACCGCACCGGTGACCGCGTCACCACGGCGCAGACCGTTCTTGCGCACCATGTTCATGGACACGTAGACATCGTTCGGCCCGGCCAGGTAACCCGACGTGCGGACGAATGCGTAGTTGTCCAGGACATCGAGGATGCCGGCGACGGGTTGGACGACGTCGTCCTCGCGCAGCTCGGTCTCGTTACCGCCCTCGCCGCCACGCTCTCCCCGGCGGCGACGGTCGCGGTCGCGGAACCGGCGACCGCGGCGACCCTGACGGCCATCGCCATCGCCGTCATCATCGTTGTTGCCCGAGGAGTTACCGCCCCGGTTCTGCTGGTTGTCCTGCTGATCGGACTGGTCGCGAGCCTGACCCTTGTCCTGCTTCTGGTCGCGCCTGTCGTCCTGCTTGTTCTCGCCCTGCTTGTTCTCACCCTCGGACTGCTCGCGCTTCTCGCGGCGTTCCTGGCGGTCGCGCTTGTCCTGCCGGTCCTGCTTGGCGGGCCTTTCCTGCGGCTCGGCCTTGGCTTCCTTGGTGTCGGCCTCGGCGGCGGAGTCCGACTTCGGCTCGACCTTGGCGGGCTCGTTGGATGCGTCGCTCTTGGCGGCCTCGTCCTTGACGGCCCCGCCCTTGGCGGCCTCGTCCTTGGCGGCGTCGACCGGCGCGGCGTCGGCGACCGGGGCGCCGGCCTGACGCGAGGAACCCCGACGCTCACGGCGACGGGCCGCGGGCTGCTCAGCGGCACCGGCGTCCGGCTGGACGTCGGCGGCTTGTTGAGGCGCCGCGGTGGCACCGTTGGATTCGCCCCGATGGGCACGAATAGCTGCGATCAATTCACTCTTGCGCAAACCGGACGCGCCTTCAACACCGATTTCCTTGGCCAGGGCTCGCAGCTCAGGCAGCACCATGGTCGACAGCGACGCGGGCCGGGCGCTCGAAGCGCGCCGCGCGGTGTCCGTTCCGGGCGCAGAGGCAGCAGCCGGCGCTGTGGCGTCAGCGGTCGCAGTGCTTTCAGATGTCACGGCGTGCGGTAGATCCCCAGCGCCATTTGCGCTGTCAGCCGTGAAGAGGTCCGTATCTGTCACGGATTTCCTTTCTTTCCCTCGCTCATCAAGTGGTGCGAGGGTTCCCCAAAGGTCGATGCGCGTTCAGCTGAACCGCTGACCGCGTAGCTCACACCGTCGCCTGCGCAACGGCGATCGCCAGGATTCGCCGATACACGGCGAACCGTCAGTCCACGAGTAGAACACAAGAAGATTGGGTGGTCGTCCTGGTGTCGACGCAGGCAGAGACCCTGCGAGTGCTGGACGAGAGCGAGAATATCTCGCTTTGGTGAAGTAATCAAGCAACGTCGACGCTGGGCGTGTGGCGTGCGCTTCTCCTTGTGCCGCTCAATCGTCAGTTCCTGGCGGCCACACCCGACGTCCAGCGGACGCCTGCTCCGACCGACATTTCTCTGACGGTGAACCCGTTGGCGGTGCCGTAATCCATGGCCTCATCAGGCAATCCCACCTGAGAACTGAGCCCGAGAACCGTAGGTCCGGCTCCGGACAACACCGCTGCCACCCCATAACGCCGCAGCAATTGCAGGTATTCCGCCGAGGCGGGCATCGCCGCCGCGCGTTGTGGCTGATGCAACACGTCTTGCGTGGCGGCCATCAACAGATCCGGGCGCTCACTCAACGCCACGACCAGCAGGGCCGCGCGGCTGAGATTGAACCGCGCGTCGACGTGGCTCACCTGCTCCGGCAGCACTGCGCGGGTCTCGGCGGTGGACGACCGCTGCTGCGGAACAGCGGGGAACAGCCGGATGTCCGGGTGAACCCGGATCGGCGCCGCACGGTAGCGCGGCCGCCCATCGTCGTCGGCCTCGGTCCACGAGACCACCGCCCCGCCCAGAACAGCCGCGGCGGCATTGTCCGGATGCCCTTCGAACTCACTGGACAGCTGGATCAGCTGGTCCGTGCTCATCGGATCCGAACCTGCTTGCGCCACAAGGCCATTGACAACAGCGAGACCACCCACAACTGCGGCGGCCGATGACCCGAGCCCGCGCGAATGCGGAATCTCGTTGCGGCACCGAACAATCAGCCCGGCGGCGCGATGACCGGTGGCCGCCAGACCCGCCTCGATGGCCCGTACCACCAGATGCGTCGCATCAAGCGGAACCTGGCCTGCACCCTCACCCTCGACCTCCAGCCGAAGGCCGGATTCGGTTGTCTCGACGATGATTTCGTCGTAAAGGCTCAACGCGAGCCCCAGGCTGTCGAAGCCTGGACCGAGGTTGGCACTGGACGCGGCGACGACAGCAGAGGCCGTGATCCCGGCGGGCAGGGTCTGATTCACCAGGCTCAGACCAGTCCGAGTTTGGCGACGACGGCAACCGGATCGACCGGAACCGCGGTGACGGTGGGCATGTCCTTGAGCGCGGTGTCGGGGTCCTTGAGGCCGTTGCCGGTGACGGTGCAGACCACCGTCGAACCGCGCTTGACCCAGCCGTCCTCGATCGACTTGAGCAGACCGGCCACGCTGGCCGCCGACGCCGGCTCGACGAACACGCCCTCGCTGCGGGCGATCAGGTGATACGCCGCAAGGATCTCATCATCGGTGGCCGCCAGGAACCGGCCCTTGGACTGCTGCTGGGCCTCGACCGCTCCCGACCACGACGCCGGCGAACCGATCCGGATCGCAGTGGCGATGGTCTCGGGCTCCTTGACAGGCTCACCGAGCACCAGCGGCGCGGCTCCGGCCGCCTGAGTACCGAGCATGCGCGGCAGCCGGTTCGTCAGACCGTCGCGGTGGTACTCGGTGTAGCCCTTCCAGTACGCGGTGATGTTGCCCGCGTTGCCCACCGGCAGCGCGTGCACGTCCGGGGCACTGCCCAGGGCGTCGACGATCTCGAACGCGGCGGTCTTCTGCCCCTCGATGCGGTACGGGTTGACCGAGTTCACCAGGGCGATGGTCGGGAAGTCCGCGGTGATCTTGCGGGCCAGCTCCAGGCAGTCGTCGAAGTTGCCGTCGACCTGAATGATCTTGGCGCCGTACATGACCGCCTGCGCCAGCTTGCCCATCGCGATCTTGCCCTGCGGGATCAGCACCGCACAGGTGATGCCGGCCTGCGCGGCGTAGGCCGCCGCCGACGCCGAGGTGTTGCCGGTGGACGCGCACAGCACGGCTTCCTGGCCGCGTGCCAGCGACTCGGTGACCGCCACAGTCATGCCGCGGTCCTTGAACGAGCCGGTCGGGTTGAGCCCCTCGACCTTGAGATGCACTGTGCAACCGGTGAGTTCGCTCAGGCGCTTGGCATGGATCAGCGGCGTGCCACCCTCAAGCAGGGTGATCGGCGTCCAGTTGTCACCGACCGGCAGTCGATCGCGGTAGGCCTCGATCAATCCCGGCCAGGGCCGGTGCACCGGCCCTGCGCTGGTCTTTGGGTGAGTCCCGGGATTCATGCGTTCGTTCCTTCCATGCGCAGCACGCTGTTGATGGTCTGCACCACGTCGAGATCGGCCAGCGCCTCGACGGTCTCCGAGAGCGCGGCATCGGTGGCCTGGTGGGTCACCACGACGATGCGTGCGCCACACGGCTGCCCGCCCTCGTCGACCATGCCCTCCTGGCGCACCTCGGCGATGCTGACCTCGCGCTTGGCGAATTCGGCCGCCACGGCGGACAACACACCGGGCCGGTCCGAGACGTTCATGTTGACGTAGTAGCGGGTCGGGATGAATCCGATCGGGGCGATCGGCAGCTTGGCGTACTTGGACTCGCGCGGACCACGGCCACCCTGGACCCGGTTGCGCGCGGCCATCACGACATCACCCATCACCGCCGACGCGGTCGGCGCTCCCCCGGCACCCTGGCCGTAGAACATCAGCCGGCCGGCCGCCTCGGCCTCGACCACCACGGCGTTGAAGGCACCGTTCACCGACGCCAGCGGGTGCGTCAGGGGCACCAGCGCCGGGTAGACGCGCGCCGAAACACGTTGCTTGCCTTCATCACTGGTCAGCCGCTCACAGATGGCCAGCAGTTTGATGGTGCAGCCAAGGGCGCGGGCGGACTCGAAGTCGGCGGCACTCACCTTGGTGATGCCTTCGCGGTAGACGTCGTCGGCAGTGACCCTCGTGTGAAACGCGATGGAGGCGAGGATGGCCGCCTTGGCCGCGGCGTCGTAACCCTCGACATCGGCGGTGGGATCAGCCTCGGCATAACCCAGCGCGCTGGCGTCGGCCAGCGCGGAGTTGTAATCGGCTCCGGTGCTGTCCATCTCGGACAGGATGTAGTTGGTGGTGCCGTTGACGATGCCGGCCACCCGCAGCACGGTGTCACCGGCCAGCGACTGGGTCAGCGGCCGGATCACCGGGATGGCGCCGGCCACCGCAGCCTCGAAATACAGGTCGACGCGCGCTTTTTCGGCGGCCTGCGCCAGCTCCCCGGTGGACTGCGCCATCAGGGCCTTGTTGGCGGTGACCACCGACTTGCCCTGCTCGAGGGCGGCCAGGATGGCCTTGCGGGCCGGCTTCACCGGGCCCATCAGCTCCACCACGATGTCGACGTCGTCCCGCGACACCAGCTCGACGATGTCGTCGGTCAGCAGATCCTTGGGCACGCCGCGGTCGCCGGAGACGTTGCGTACGCCGATGCCACGCACCTCGAGGGGGGCACCGATGCGCGCCGCGAGATCGGCAGCGCTCTCGTTGATGATGCGCACCACTTCGCTGCCGACGTTGCCCAGCCCCAGCACCGCGACACCGATGGGCTTTTCACTCATTGACCACTCACCTCCAGGCTCAACAGATCGTCGACAGTCTCCCGACGGAGCACCAACCGCGCCTTGCCGCCCTTGACGGCCACCACGGCAGGTCGGCACAGCAGGTTGTACCGGCTCGACATCGAGTAGCAGTACGCGCCGGTGGCGGCGACTGCCAGCAGGTCACCGGGAGCGATGTCATCGGACACCCAGGTGTCACGGACCACGATATCGCCGGTCTCGCAATGCTTTCCGACAATGCGGGCCAGCACGGCGGGCGCCTCGCTGGTGCGCGAGACCAGGCGGGCGTCGTATTCGGCGTCGTACAGTGCGGGGCGGATGTTGTCGCTCATTCCACCGTCAACACTCACATAGCGGCGCTGCGCGGTGGCGCTGATCGCCACATCTTTGACGGTCCCCACCTCGTAGAGCGTGATGGTGCCGGGCCCGGCGATGGCGCGACCCGGTTCCACCACCAGTTTGGGAGCGGGAAGCCCGACGGCCTCGGACTCGCTGCGCACGATGGCCAGCAGCTTGTCGGCAAGCTCCTTCATCGGCGGCGGATCATCCTCGGGCACATAGGAAATGCCCAGACCACCGCCGAGATCGATCACGGACATCTGCGACGTCTTCTCGACACCGAACTCGGAGACCACGTCGCGCAGCAGGCCGATCACCCGGTGAGCGGCGACCTCGAACCCGGCGACGTCGAAGATCTGGCTGCCGATGTGGCTGTGCAATCCGACCAGCCGCAGATTGTCGGTCGCGAAAACCTTGCGCACCGCATCCATCGCCGCGCCGCTGGCCAGTGACAGCCCGAACTTCTGGTCCTCGTGGGCGGTGGAGATGAACTCGTGGGTGTGGGCCTCCACGCCGGGCGTGACCCGCACCAGCACGTCCTGGACGATGCCGGCCGCTCCGGCGATGGCATCCAGACGCTCGATCTCGATCTCGGAGTCGAGCACGATGTGCCCGACCCCGGCCTTGACCGCCGTCGTCAGCTCGTCGACCGATTTGTTGTTGCCGTGCACGGTGATTCGCTCCGGCGGGAAATCGGCGCGCAGTGCCACCGCCAGCTCGCCGCCGGTCGCCACGTCCAACGAGAGGCCTTCGGCGTTGACCCAGCGGGCGATCTCCGTGCACAGGAACGCCTTGGAGGCGTAATGCACGTGCTCACCGCCACCGAATGCCGCGGCGATGTCACGGCAGCGGGACCGGAAATCGTCCTCGTCGATCACGAACAACGGGGTGCCGTATTCGGCCGCCAACTGCGTGACCGGCACTCCGGCGATCGAGACCACACCGTCGTCGCCACGAATCAGGTTGCGCGGCCATACATTCGGCGCCAGCAGCATGATCTCGCCGGGGCTCTGCGGCTTGGCGGGCGCGCCGGGATGGTGGACCTCTTCGGCGTGTCGCGGGCCGGCGGGGTGCGCGTTCACATGCGCTCCGGGGCGGTGACACCGAGGATGGCCAAGCCGTTGGCAATCACCTGCCGGGTGGCTTCACACAGCGCCAGGCGTGCGGAATTGAGCTCCCCTGGGTCTTCATCGCCCTGCGGCAGCACCCGGCAGGCGTCGTAGAACCGGTGGTAGTCGCCGGCCAGGTCTTCCAGGTACCGGCACACCCGGTGTGGTTCACGCAGTTCGGCAGCAGTCTTGAGCACCCGGGGGAACTCGCCGAGGTTGCGGATCAGGATGCCCTCTTTGTCGTGGGTCAGCAGATCCAAGTGAGCGGTATCCGCGGTGACCCCCAGATCGGCGGCATTACGGGCCAGCGCCGACAGTCGCGCGTGCGCGTATTGCACGTAGTAGACCGGGTTTTCGCTGGACGCACTGGACCACAGCGCCAGATCGATGTCGATCGGGGTGTCCACCGACGAGCGAATCAGTGAATACCGGGAGGCGTCGACGCCGATGGCCTCGACCAGATCGTCGAGGGTGATGACGGTGCCGGCGCGCTTGCTCATGCGCACCGGCTGGCCGTCGCGGACCAGATTGACCATCTGGCCGATGAGCACCTCGACGGTGTCCGGGTTGTCGCCCAGCGCCGCGGCAGCGGCCTTCAGTCGCGCGATGTAGCCGTGGTGGTCGGCGCCGAGCATGTAGATGCACAGGTCGAATCCGCGCTGACGCTTGTCCAGGTAGTACGCCAGGTCGCCGGCGATGTAGGCCGCGTTGCCGTCGCTCTTGATGACGACACGGTCCTTGTCATCACCGAACTCGGTGGTGCGCAACCAGGTTGCGCCGTCCTTCTCGTAGATGTTGCCGGTCTCGCGCAGCTTCGCGATGGCCTGATCGACACGGCCGGAGGTGTGCATGGAATCTTCGTGGGTGTACACGTCGAAGTCGGTGCCGAACTCGTGCAGCGATTCCTTGATGTGGGTGAACATCAGGTCCACACCGATCGCGCGGAAGGTCTCCTGCTGCTCGTCGGCGGGCAGGCTCATCGCGTCGGGACGCTTGGCCAGCACGGACGCGGCGATGTCGTTGATGTAGGTACCGGCGTAGCCGTCCTCTGGGGCCGGCTCTCCCTTGGCCGCGGCAACCAATGAGCGGGCGAACCGGTCGATCTGGGCGCCGTGGTCGTTGAAGTAGTACTCGCGGGTGACATCGGCGCCCTGAGTGGTCAGCAGCCGGCCCAGCGCGTCGCCCACCGCAGCCCAGCGAGTCCCGCCGATGTGGATCGGTCCGGTCGGGTTGGCCGAGACGAACTCCAGGTTGACCTTCTCGTTCAGCTCGGTGGAGTTGCCGTACTTGTCCGCCGCGGCCAGCACGTTGGTGACGATGACGCCCTGCGCGGAGGCCTCGATGCGCAGGTTCACGAAGCCCGGGCCGGCGACCTCGGCGGCGGCGATACCGTCGGCCGCGGTCAGCGCGGTGGCCAGCCAGCCGGCCAGCTCGCGCGGATTGACGCCGACCTTCTTACCGAGCTGCAGCGCGAGGTTGGTCGCGTAGTCGCCGTGCTCGAGGTTGCGGGGACGCTCGACCGTGACGGTGTCGGGCAACGCGGCGGTGTCCAGGTCGTGTTCGGTGAGCACTGCGGCGGCAGTAGCCTTGAGCAGCTCTGCAAGGTCGGCGGGGGTCACGAGGGTCCATCCTATGGTCTGGGGTCCCCGCGCCCCGAATCCGTATTCGCTCGCCTATGCGCTACGCTATCCAAGCCCAATCGGCGCAGCTGGCATCCAGCCCGCGCCCCCGTAGCTCAGGGGATAGAGCGTCTGCCTCCGGAGCAGAAGGCCGCAGGTTCGAATCCTGCCGGGGGCACTGTAACTAGCAGAATCGAAAGACCTGCTAGGCAGCACTTTCCGAGGTTGCTACAAGTGTCATACCCAGCCGCCCATCTATCCGATTCTGGTTTGCCCTAGTCGAATCAGTTTGCTGGTACCGTCCCTCGTTGGGTCGCGAACTTCACGCACTTTCGCTACAGGACGAACCCCGCCGGGGCCCGACCACTTGGCGCGTATCTGCTCTGGATACCTGCGGATAACCCTCCGGAATGGAAATCGAACGCTCCGCGATCCCGGTGCCGTCAGAAGTCGCCGCTGGTTTCAAGCGCCGCCAACTCGCGCACGAGGATGCCGAACGGGTTCAACATCAGTGCCGGAATACGGCCCACCCGACACCTGCGATTGGCACCCGGACCGTCATGACCGTGCCGCCATCGAACGCGGGTTCGATTCGGGCTCCGCGGAACTGAGTGGATGACCGGTGCAGATTGCTGGCTTTGGCGCGCAGCGCGGCTCTCGCAGTTGTCGGCGCGTCAAGCCACTGCCCGAACCGAGTACGCCAAGCACTGCCCCGAAGGGGCGGATGTGCCGTTTCGCATCAGTCGTGTCAAGGCGACTGTCCAGTCTGCGAAACCTCGACAACACTCTCGTGGGCAGTGGGAGAATCAGCGTCGCCGGTAAGTGGCACGGCCCAGGAGGCGGAAATGAAGCCATCGGAGGTTTTCGGACGGTTAAGGTCGCTTGCAGTTCTCGCAGCGATTGCGTCTGCGTTCATGGTTGTGATCAGTTCAGTTCACTATATGATGACCTTTAAAGCTCCCACTCCCAGTAATAACTTGACTCACGGAGTTGGCGATTGGCTTGTTTTTCCTTGGTACGGGTGGACGTTCGTCGCTGCTCTCTTCCTTGTCGCAGTCCTCGTCTTAGGAGTGATGAGAGCTCAGTCTCAAAAGACCGAGGCAAATCAGGCCGCTGCAGTCCGCGCGGGGGAGCAAGCTGCCCGAGATAGAGCAACGGCTGCGGCCAATTACGCGCGACGACAGACTGAGCTAAAGAATCAAATAGATAACGCGAACTCTACCGCCGCCAACCTCCTTGATAGCCTGCCAGACCATCTGTATCGGGCAACGATGCATTTACACCAGGTCGAAATCGACTGGAACGAACACGTATACAATCCATTTTGGACCTCAATCGAGGCATGCGCATGCTGCCTCGCGGAGTTCAAGCATGCGATTGAGGGCATTATCCGATGCGCTCAGCAATATAGGAATGCAGCGTCCGAATACGACGATGTAGTTCCACCATTCGCGGTAACATCGATATCTGTCGAGGCCATGAACTCCTACAAAGGAATAAACGAGACAATGGCCAAATTCACGCGACGGGCGCAAGCCGATCGGGACTTTGCGAACATTTTTGAGCTGTGGCGAGGAAACGCGATCATGGAATCTGGTTTTGCTAATCTGCGGTCCGCTGTACAATTAATGTCTCAGCAGATTTCAGCCGAAATCTCGTCGCTACACTCAACTCTCGACGGAGTTTCGAAAGCAATTAACGCGCAGTCGCGTGAGGTTTCTGGAGCAATAGCGCATCAGGCAAATATAAACAGCCTTCACCATGCGGACGTTCAAAGATCGTTGCAGGAAAGCTTGCGCCACGAGAAGAAAATTGCAAATAGCCTGTGGAACATTGAGCGAGGATATAGACCGCCATTCTGACATTGCGCCTTCAATCACACTATGCTCCGTTGGCCTCCCTACCGTGGTCGCGGCACTTGAGCGGGTGCGCGCCGAGCTAGCCGCGCTGGGAGCCGAGCTTGGGCTACCCCACGGGCCACCAGTAGCCGGTTTCCTGCGGAGCGCGATCTCTGGTGATGCCCCGTAATGGCGCTGTGACCGCGCACAGCCGCTTTCTACGTATGGTCGGTGCTCTTTTCCGCGCTAATCGGTCACCGGCGACCTATTCGATTGCCATCAGCCGATTAGGCTTTGAACCCTGGAACCAATTAACTAGGAGGTCGAAAGGATGCCTGTTCTAGGCAAATGGGCGTTTTGAATATCCCGGAACCGATTACTGAATTGCGAACACGGGGCAGACCCAACTTACCTGAGCAGGCTGCGCGAAGTGCACGAAATTCCAAGCGCCGAAATCCCTTGTGCGTCAACGCTTATGACTGGCCTCGGGTCGTCCGCACATTCGAATCCCGCCGGGCACTCTTCCGACCTGCAGAAACAGGTTTTCCCAGCGCGGCGGTAAGCAGGACCATGGCAGCGTCGGCCCCAACTCGGGCCGTTCGAATCGAATGGGATATGACGGATGATGCCGGCGCAGTGTTCCACCACGCCCCTGCGATGACACCGATCGCCAGTAGCGCGACGATCCTGCATCCGCCCTGCTTCCACAACGACCGGATGCCAACCTCATGCTTGGACCCTGGGCCCCCGCCAGCCATGTGCGGGACATTAATGCGCCCCGATACGTGATTACAGGGAACTGGTCACCCCCGGACCCCCGACCGCGTCTAACCGGCCGTGGATGACATCGAACGGGCGGCCATCGCCGCCGAGGGATCCGACCCTGAGAACCCTGCCGTGATCGCCGAGCTGGAGCGCGTCACCGTGGTGCTCGCAGAATTGGGCGGTACGGCACGCCGGAGACATGCTGGCTGGTGCCCCGAACTGATGACAACCTGCTCACATGCAGGACAACATCGGTGATCAGGCTGGCGCGAGCGATCCTCAGCCCTCGAGTGGGATGACTGTCGCGTGGCCCGTCGTGACCACCATCCTCGGCACGCTCAGCCTCGCGCTGTTCGTGACAGTGATCGTCATCCTCACCATCAAAGATGTCGATACGCTGTCCACGGTCGCGCTGGCGCTGGCAGTGTTGTCGTTCGCGGCACAGCTGATCGTCACGATGGCGCAAGCGCAGCAAGCCACACAGGTGAGTGGGGAGACAAAGTCGGCCCTCGCCGACATGCGGGCTACGACAGCATCGCTGCTGACGAATCAGCGCGGGCAATTCGATACTGTACTCAAAGCCCTTGTGCGTCAGGCAGTTCCGGCCGCGATCGAAGATGTCACTAGTCAGGAGCCGACTGGTGATCAAGCTGAAGATGCGTCCGCCCTGGAAAGTGCACTGGAGTCGCGGCTCAAGGAGGCGATCAAGAACAACTGGCTACGTTCTGCAGGAGCCGTTTCCACAGGTACTGAGGTAGTACACAACGATCGCGTTCGCCGCGTGCAACGAACAGCCGATTGGAGCAACCTGTTAGAGACATGGCCGACGCAAGACGAAGGCGAACGCGTCGCTGAAATACTGCGCGGCCTGCCGATCCGTTCGATCCAAGTGCTCGGCGGCTTCATCGCCAACGTGCGCACACGCATCCAAACACTCTCCGTCGATAAGGAACCGACTGCTTATGTTCACTGGCCTGAAGCAGATGGTCGCCCGGCGGCGTATCAGCGGCTCATAGACAGCGGTCTAATTGAGGTCGTCTCAACGTCAACCAATCGAGACAGAAAGGTTTTTGAACGCATGCGTCTGACGCGGGACGGAGTCATAGCCGCACGTCTCCTTTCGGCTAAGGGCGAGCCTCCTGAGTGGGCGGCAGACATAGCCTCTGAAACTGTTCACCACTCACTCGCTGACGAACCCGCCTGACGTTCTCAGGCACGGTCACACCGGCAGCATGCAGTTCCTCGGGACGAGGTAGCTGTGCCGTCCGCAACGATCAGCGGCCAGATTGACCGCCGACGGCATGATCACCAGCGGGCCGGGTTTCCTGAACGGAGCGCGCCAGATCCACCCATCTCGCCGCGCCAGCAAGTCTCCGACGGCACGCTGGTTGCCGAAGCGCGCGTCGAGTCCACTTTGGTAGAACACAGTTGCGTCGTTGGGGCCACCGATGAGAGACGTCGAGAACAGCAGCGACGGACACCGCCGAGCCACCAGGTGATCAGTTCGACGCGCCCGTTGCGGGACACCCACGCTGCTACCCTGCCGATAGGCCGGATCGACAGGTAGCGTGGGCCTTTCCCGTCTCGGTAATCGGGCGACCGTTACGCTCGTGGTGGCTCATCTGACCAGCCCGCTGCAGAGCGGGAAACACCTGCGGAGAAGCCGCTCCGCAGCAGGCCGGCAAGAGGTCACTCCGTTTCGCCGCCACCAGCTGGTGAGCCGTTCTGCAACTTCACGAACCGGGCATGATCATGCACAGCGAACCCGATTTCCATTCGACGCGTATCGCAAACATGTTGCGCTGCCACAGATTCAACTGCGTCCCTTCTTCATCGGTCAGTGTGGATTGATCAGAGACACTGACCGCGATGCCCTGCGAGTAGCCCCCCCCACCAGGCCGAGGGCCAGTGGCCGGCGACGCCGATGATGTTCGACGCACTGTCACCCACAGGCGGCGACTTGAGCACCGGGCGGCCGAGAAACTGACCGATCACACCACCTTCTGCGGCTGCGAATAGGTGATGACCAGCGGATGCGGTCGCACTCAGACGCAGGTCGAAGTTCTGTTGGTGCTGCGCCTCAACGCGCACCGGGTTGAACAGCCCCGGGGGGGGGTTGGTGACAGATGAACCGTCGCGAAGCGTGCCAACCAAAAAGTGAGATCGCCGAATGGTTTTCGAGGTGTCGCGCCTAAGCGTTCGGACCGTCCTGCTGCTGAGCTTCAGCCCGCTGGAGGTGCCAGGAAAGCGTCCTGGATCAATCCTCGGCGACGGAACAGGACCATCGGCAGCAGAACTGCACCGCCAGATGGACTACGGGCGGCCTTCATCTCCGTAACTGTCAGGATCGGGATGGGGGTAATCGTCCGGCAGCAGATTCCACAGCGCTTTGCACGTATTGCAAACGTCGGACTCGTACGGATCGAACAGGTCAGGCTCTGGCATATTTGGCACATACGGCTCGTTGCCATCGTCGCCGATCAGCCCGCATAGCAGTTCACCATTCGGCATGTAGCCATGAATCTCACGATCGGCAGGGAGAGCAGTGAGGTACGCCCTTGCGATATCCGTTTTGGGCACCAGCCCCAGATCGAGCTCGCCCTCCAACGGAAGCGCATCCTCCGGCTCGTCTTTTGCCATCTCCTCAGCACCCTCAGACGTAGTCGCGGGCACATAGTCCGCGAGCGCGTGCTTGGGCCTCTCCTGGTAGGTAGTGGCCCACGAACCGGGTAAGTATATTTTAGATGGCCATTCTTTGCCGCTGTGATAACACGCGGAACAAAGTTCGTGCAATTCGTCGGGTGTTCCGCGCATCTCAAATTTTCGATATGCAGCATTCACAGGATCATCGAACTCGGTGTCGATTGCAACAATCGGATACCGTTGATTCTTCCAAACACCCTTCAGCTCAACGAATTTGAGCAACATGAGATCTCGAGTGTCTTCTTCTTTTCTTACGATGCCAGGCGCGCGCGACCTACCAAGAATCGCTAGTGCAACTTCGACAGACAGGGTGAAATACCGAGAATCGCACTCACCAATAACGCGGAAGCCCGTGTCGATACTCGGACCAAAGTAATCGTACACGAATTTCTCGTGATCTATAGTTTCTAACGCGATTCGGTTCAGATCGACAACGTCATCGTCGGACTCTTCAGCGAAAGGCTTGCGCGGAACACTCGACCGACTGTCAGGGCCCGGAAACGTAGCGATAAACGCACCGCCCTTTGTGCCCATAGGTATGTCATCCAGCGAATGCTTCTCATAATCTTTCATCGACTTCAGCCAGGTACGCACCGCGTTAAAGACGTCGTCTTCCGAACGCACCTCACACGAGAATATCAGCTCGTCACCGATTGGCTTCCACAGATTGAAGTTGAGATCAACTGTGCCAAGCTCACTTTGGGTTGTAGCAATACGTTGGGGAAATTCTCGGTAGAACTGCAGAAAAACCTTCTGCCATGGCTCGGGAAGGTCATCCGGGTTTGTCTGCTTAAAGCTGGTCGATCCAGTCAGATCGCATGACAGAAATAGCAGCGAGACGCTCTCGCCATCATTCATTGTCACTTGAGACCAAGTACCTCGGCACGCACCGCTGCCGCACGGGGTGATACATCAAATCTGCTTGCGAGCAACCACTGGTCGCTTTCGAGTTCCCGATATGCCTCAGTAAATTGTTCGGTCGGCATCAGCAGCGCTGATGCGAAGACATTCGCTTCTGTTTCCGCCCGGTCACGTCCTCCACGTCCGAACTTCTTGCTTTCCAACTCTTTCGGGTATAGGTAATGGAGGAAGTAGTGACCTAGCTCGTGGGCAATTGTGAACCGGTCTCGCCGAGAAGAAGTGAAGTGCGGAATAAACACGGTGAAGTTGCCCCGACTGCGCACATAGAGCGATTCCTCGTCCGTTGCGAGCTGCACTTCGCCGCCGAGTCGCTTGAGCAGCATATCTATGTCGGCGCAGCCATCAGCGTCGTAGATGTTATGACCTTGACCGACTCTTTCGGCGTATTCCGAAATTGCGCGATTAGTTAGCCCTGCGGGATCAGTCACGTATGCAGACATTGCCACCGCCGCCTTTCCTGCGTCCTCCGCATCCCACATTCGCCACTGTAGCGGTCGGGTCGGACATACCGCCCATACCTTCCGATTTGTCCGTTCGGCGCGTCGACCTGCGCAGTTACGTCTCCCCATTGGCCATGACCGCAAGCACGATGCCCGGCATAACTAGTTCATAGGCGTCGGCAAGCGACTTGATGTCATGGACGTAACTCGTCATTCCAGTCTGGCACTCTGCGGCCGCAACGAAGGTCGGACCGAGGCGAACCGGCACCGCGGCACAAGTGACCGCAGCGCCGCTCGTGCGGCAGCAAGCCAACGCTCGAATGACCCGGAGTGACGACCAACGCAGACTCTATAGAATATTTTCTATAGAGTTAGGCGAAAGGATGCCGCAGTGATCACGTTGTCCGCCGAAGAGCAGGCCATTGTCAGCACCGTCCGCGACTTCGTCGACAAGCAGGTCCGGCCCGTGGTGCGCGAACTCGAGCACGCCAACACTTACCCCGAAGAGCTCATCGAGGCGATGAAGGAGATGGGCATCTTCGGCCTGGCGATCCCGGAACCCTATGGCTTCGCCGCTGTTTCGATGCCGTGCTACGCCCAGGTCACCGAGGAACTCGCGCGCGGCTGGATGAGCCTGGCCGGCGCGATGGGCGGGCACACCGTGGTGGCCAAGCTGCTGTTGCAGTTCGGCACCGACGAGCAGAAGCAGCGTTACCTGCCCCGCATGGCCACCGGTGAGCTCCGCGCCACGATGGCGCTGACCGAGCCCGGTGGCGGCTCGGACCTGCAGGCCATGCGCACGGTCGCGACGAAGGACGCATCCGGCTATCTGATCAACGGGTCGAAGACCTGGATCAGCAATGCTCGCAAGGCCGGCCTGGTCGCGCTGCTGTGCAAGACCGATCCAGCCGCCTCCCCCGCCCACAAGGGTGTGTCAATCCTGTTGGTGGAGAAGGTCCCCGGCTTCACCGTCTCGAAGGACCTGCCGAAGCTCGGCTACAAGGGTGTCGAGAGTTGCGAGATCAATTTCGTCGACTGCCACGTCGATACGGAGGCGCTGCTGGGTGGCGTCGAGGGACGTGGCTTCGCCCAGATGATGAAGGGGCTCGAGGTCGGCCGAATCCAGGTCGCCGCCAGGGCAACCGGTGTGGCACGGGCCGCCTTCGATGACGCGCTGCAGTATGCGCAAGATCGCGAGAGCTTCGGTGTGCCGATCTGGAAGCACCAGTCGGTCGGCAACATGCTGGCCGACATGGGCACCAAGCTCTATGCCGCGCGCAGCCTTCTGCTCGACGCGGCCGAGCGCATCGACGCCGGCGGCCGCTGCGACATGGAGGCCGGGATGGCCAAGCTGTTCGCCTCCGAGACCGCGATGGAGATAGCGCTGAACGCGGTGCGCATTCACGGGGGCTACGGCTACTCCACCGAGTACGACGTCGAACGCTATTTCCGCGACGCACCGCTGATGATCGTCGGCGAGGGAACCAACGAGATCCAGCGCGGCGTGATCGCCAAGCAGTTGGTCAAGCGCGGCGGAATCGACATCTGAGGCATACCGGAGATGAAGTCGGAGATGAAACGGAGACGCACACCGATGCGGTTGTCCGACGTCGTGTCGGAACACGTGCGTGAGCTCATCGTTTCGGGACAACTTCATTCGGGACAGTTCATCCGTCCGGAGGTGGTCGCCGAAGAACTCGGGGTCAGTGCCACTCCGGCGCGCGAGGGTCTGCTCCAGCTCCAGACCGAGGGTTTTCTGTCCGTCGAGCCTCGGCGCGGCTTCATGGTGACCGCGCTGTCGAGTGACGACATCCGCGACATCTATGACGCCCAGGCGCTTTTGGGCGGTGAACTCGCGGCCCGCACCGCAGCGACGATCACACCGGCAACGGTCGGTGAGCTCGAACGGATCCAGGACGCACTCGAACGTGCCGCTGCCGCCGGAGATTTCGACGAAGAAGAACGGCTCAACCATGAGTTCCACGCCCTGATCTACCGGCTGAGCGGATCGCGCAAGATGCGCTGGTTGATCAAGACGACGCTGGCGTATGCACCCCGCAAGTTCTTCGCCGCGGTGGAGGGGTGGCCCGAGGCCTCGGCCCAGGATCACCGCTCGATCATCGAGCACCTGCGGGCCAACGACCCCGAGCAGGCCCGCGCCGCCATGGCCCGGCACATCCGCAATGCCGGCGCGCTGCTGGCCGACCACCTGGCGCAGAAGGACGGCTCCGGGTGATCACAACTGCACCGCACCGCTCCATTTTGGCAAACGGAAGTTTGAATCCATCGACGCAGCCAGTTTCCGCGGCCTGCCAGCTGTGAACGGACCGTCGAGCCGGTCGCCAGACCGGCAGAAGAAAAGCCTTTGGCAAACTGGGCCAACGGTATACAGTTGCCCCAACGTTTCAGCATTCCATCGGGGGGACAACAGCATGCACAAGCTCGTCGCGGCGGCGGTGGCCGCCGGAGCCTTGAGCGCCGGACTCGCACTCGCTGCGCCGGCCGCCGCAGCACCGAACTGCTCCGACATCGTCGACAAGATCAACAGCGAGGACGGCTACTCGCCGACCAGCGGTGAGAAGTGGTCCTGCGCCACCGAGATTCAGGCGAACAAGTGGGCCACCTTCCCGGGCGCCATCACCGACAAGTGGGGCAGCTTCCCCACCAACACCGCCGACAAGTGGGCCAATGGCCCCGGCGAGGTAGCCAAGAAGTGGAACGACTTCCCCAAGAACCTTCAAGACAAGTGGACCGGCGGTGGTGACGCGGAGGAGTAAGCCTCCAAGCACCGCCTCACATCAGTGGTGATCCGTCTACAGCGGGTCACCACTGATCTGTTTCGGGCCGGCCGGCTCCCCTACCCCGAGCGCGGCGAGCAGGGCTTCCCGGTGTGCGATGAACTCCGGGTTGCGGTAGTTGCGGGCATCCGGCGTCCGGAAATCCAGGTGGCGGTCGACGACGAAACTCCCGCCGTCGAGAACGAGTACCCGGTCGGCCAATGTGACGGCCTCGTCGACATCGTGGGTCACCAGCAGCACCCCGGGCTCGTACTTCGCGCACAACTCCTTGAGCAGGTGGTGCATCCGGACCCGGGTGAGGGCGTCGAGCGCTCCGAAGGGCTCATCGGCAAGCAACAGCGCGGGGTTGCGTACCAGTGACCGCGCAAGCGCCACCCGCTGCTGTTCGCCACCCGACAGCTCGTAGGGCCAGGCCTGCTCGCGTCCGGCCAGGCCGACGTCGGCAAGCACCGTGCTCGCCCGTTGTCTGACCTCGCGGCCAGACAGCCCGAGCGCGACGTTGTCGAGTACCCGCGCCCACGGCAGCAGGCGCGAATCCTGGAACACCACCGACACATCGCGGGCGATGAAAAGATCGCCCGATCCGGCCACGCCGTGGTCCAGCCCGGCCAACGCGCGCAGCAACGTGCTCTTGCCGGAGCCGCTGCGTCCCAACAGGGCCACGAACTCGCCCTTGCGGATGGTGAGGTCTACGGCATCGAGAATCGTTGTGCCGCCGAATGATCGGCTCAGATCCCGGACGACGGCCACTTCCTCGGTCAGGTTCCCAGTGCGCGCCGCCACGACAAGGCTCTCCTCTCGACCGCACGGACGATGTAATCCCCGGTGAGCCCGAACACCGCGTAGACCAGCAGGCCGACCACCACGACGTCCAGTTGTCCGTACAGCCGGGCCTGGGTCATCAGATAGCCGATGCCGCTGGTCGCATTGACCTGTTCGACGACAACCAGCGCGGTCCACGAAATGGTGACCGCGAGCCGCAGTCCGGTGAAGAAGCCGGGCAACGCACCAGGGATCGCCACCTTACGAATGAACTGACTGCGCGAAAGCCCAACGGTTTCAGCCAATTCGACATGCCGCAGGTCGACACCCTTGAGCTGAGCGGTGGTGTTGATGTACACGGGAATCAGCACACTGGTGGCGATGATGATGATCTTCATGGTGTCGCCGATGCCGAACCAGATGATCGCCAGCGGAATGATGGCCAACGTCGGCACCGCGCGCTTGACCTGGATCGGCCCGTCGACGATGGCCTCCCCGATCCGGCTCAGCCCCGAGATCAACGCGAGTGCCAGACCCAAAGCGACACCGATGGCCAGCGAGATCGAGGCCAGCTTGAGTGAGGCCACGATGTTCGTGGGCAACCGGCCGTCCGACCACATCCCGCCGATGGTGCGCACGATGTCCAGCGGGGGCGGCAGGGTACGAGGGTCGAGGATGCCCAGTTGCGAGGTGACGATCCAGATGACCACCAGCAGAAGCGGTCCGATCGCCAGCGATGCCGGTATGGCACGTCCCGGTCCCAGCCGCCGGCGACGCTGCGTTCCCGTCCGGTGTTCCAGATGCGGATAATCCTCGCGCCCGGCGGTACCCGCTTCCGAGGTCACCGCACGAGCCGGCTGCGTCTGGACGGCCGTCACTGGGCGCCTGCCGACGTCGCGTTGAGATCGGCGAACCGGGAATCGAATTCGTCCTTGGCGTGCAGCTGTTTTCCGGGGAACGCACCGGCCTCCTGAAGCAGGTCGATAGTCTCCTGCTGGGTGTTGATCAACTCATCGGTGAATCCCGGCACCGAGGACTTTCCGTCGGCTGCCGCTATGGCCTTGGCATCCTCCGGGCTGACTTTCTGATCCTTGATCAGATACTCGTCGATCCAGGTCTGCTTGTTGTCGTTGAGCCACTGTTCGGCGCGGTACCAGGCGATCACGAACTCACGGATGGCGGCCGCGCGGGCCGGGTCGGACAGCGCTTCCTGACTGGCGTAGACGTAGTACAGCCCGGGATAGGCGCCTGGGGCATTGGGGATTTCGATGCTGCCCTCCCCGTTGGTGGACGCGAGGTAGCGAACGCGGTCCGGTTGCTTGAGCACCGCCGCGTTGACCTGCTCGGCGCGCAGACCGTCGGCGAACTCGGCCAGACCGAGATTGATCGGCTGCACGTCCTTGATGCTCAATCCGACGGCCTTGAGGTTGCGCAGCACGACGGCCTGTTGCGCTGTGCCTTCGTTGATGGCGATCTTCTTGCCGGCCAGGTCTTTCAGCGTTTTGATGCCCGAACCCGGCGAGGTGGCCAGTACCAGCCCGTTGCCGTCGTACTTCACCGCACCGACGATGGGCACCCCGGCGTCGGAATACTGGGCGAGGATCGGCGGGACATCGCCGACCCGGCCCAGCTGCGCGTTGCCCGACCGGATCGCCTCCAGACGCAGCGGCCCGCTGCTGAAGTTGGCGTACGTCACGTCGGCGCTGAGCCGGTCCTGCTCTCCGGAGAGTTTGAACAGTGTCTTGAGCCGGTTCGCGTCGTCGGCCACGACAAGGCTGGTCCCCTTCGGAACCGCCTCCGGAATCGGTGCGTCGGCGGACAGGCCGCCGGAGCTCGATGCACCGGAACCGGACGACTGGCAACCGGCGACCATGCCGGCCACGAGGCCGGCGGCGATGAGCAGCCGGGCAGTGCGGGTCAACGGATTACGCATTCGGGATCCCCTGTCAGCTCGCAGCCGACACGGGAGCGGTGCCGGTGTCGAATCGGTTGGCCGGCCGGTCAAGGCCGAGGTGGTCACGGAGGGTGGTGCCGGTGTACTCCTCGCGGAAGATGCCGCGGCGCTGCAACTCTGGGACGACGTGGTCGACGAAGTCGGTCAGTGAGGACGGCAATGCCGGCGGGATGAGATTGAAGCCGTCGGCGGCGCCGGCGGTGAACCATTCCTCGATGGTGTCGGCCACTTGCTCGGGCGTGCCGGCGAACAAACGGTGTCCCCGACCGCTGCTGAGCCGCAGCAACAACTCCCGGACGGTCAGGTTGTCGGTCTCCACGAGCCGCTTCACCAGGGCGAGCCGGCTCTTGATGAACGTGTCGCCCGGGTCCTCCGACGGGAACGTCAGCTTCCGGTCGAGATCGTCCTTGGTGACCGCGAATCCGACGATGGCGCTCAGTTGATCGAGCCCGTAATCGGGCACGGTGAGTTCTTCGAGTTCGCGTTGACGCTGCCGCGCCTCGGCTTCGGTGCCGCCGATGATCGTCGACAGGCCGGGCAGGATGTGCACCTGGTCCGGGTTGCGCCCGAAACGGCGGATACGCGCCTTGACGTCGCGGTAGAAGTCGCGGGCCTCGTCGAGTGTCGGTTGCGCGGTGAAGATCGCCTCGGCGTATCGGGCCGCGAGATCCTTACCGGGCTCGGACGATCCGGCCTGGAACAGCACCGGATGTCCCTGTGGCGAACGCGGGACCTCCAGTGGCCCGGCCACCTCGAAGTGCGGGCCGGAGTGGTTGACCGCATGGATCTTTGCGGGATCCACGAAGCGCGGCGCGTCCTTGTCGCCGACGATGGCGTCGTCTTCCCAGCTGTCCCACAACTTCAACGCGACCTGCAGGAACTCATCGGCGCGCCGGTACCGGGCCTCCGGATCGGGATGGTTGGGCACACCGAAGTTGGCCGCGGCCGATGCATTGGCCGTCGTCACGACGTTCCAGCCGGCCCGGCCGCGGCTCACATGGTCGAGGGTGGCAAACCGACGGGCCAGCCCGTACGGGTCGTTGTAGGTGGTGGACGCCGTCGCGATCAGCCCGACGTTGGTGGTCGCCCCGGCGAGCGCGGCAATCAGGGTGAGCGGGTCCAGCGCATCGAACGGACGGAACTCGGTCTGGTCCTTGAGCACCGGATGGTCGGCGAAGAAAACCGCATCGAGCTTGCCGCGCTCGGCAATCCGGGCGAGGTCGATGTAGTGGCCGATGTCGGTGATGCCCAACAGGTCCGTCTCCGGAAGGCGCCACGCCGCTTCGTGCTGGCCGATGTTGCGCAGGAATGCGTTGAGGTGCAACTGCCTTGCGGGCGCAGCCATTGCGACGAGCTCCTTCGGACGGGGAACGGGCTGCGTCTATTTGAGGGGCAGGCAGTGTTTGCGAGAACAGTTAAGATCAGCGAAATTCCAGCTAACCCGCAGACACCACACGAGCGTGCGGCATGCCTGCCGTCGCCCGCGGGTGTATGGCAGGAGCGCGCACGCTCGTGGAGGTTTGGTGCAGTCGGTCGCGGGGTTTAACCCAGGCCGGTCCACTTCTTCAGAACCTTGCCCGGGAAGCCGCCCCATTTCTCGGCGGTCTTGCCGGGGAACGACGTCCATTTCTCAGCGGTCTTGCCCGGGAACGACGTCCACTTCTCAGCGGTCTCGCCGGGGAACTTTGTCCACTTGTCGACGATGGGGCTCTCCGGCAGGTCGACCCCACCGGTGAGCGCGCTCTTGGCGGCATCGGTGGCGGCATCGGTGACCGACGACGACACGCGGTCACACGGCGAGCACCCGACGGTGCTGCTGTTGTCCTTGGAATCGGCGGACGCCGGCGCGGACAGCGCCACCGCGGCGCCGATGGCCCCAGCGGCCAGTGTCGTGGCGATCAAACTCTTCTGCATCATGGGTCCCCAACTGTCGTATCTGACGGCGTCCGACGACGACGCCCGCTTGCACGCTAGCCCCAAAATCGCGCGCCTGCCGGGTTCGACTGACGGCTGAGATAGTTTGCTGTAGCTGTGCGGGCCGGGGGTGGCCCTCGCATGCGGAGCACTGCATGCGGCCGCATGGCCCACCGAAACCGAACGGCAGGTAACCGATAGGTGAACGGCCCCGCAGTACTACCAATTACCGTGCACTTTCCCAATGTTCCAGTGCGCTGACGCCAGCGCTGTCCGAGGGTGGCGGCACCGCCGGACACCTCGCGCTCCAGAGATCCAGGCTACGTGCCGGGCTCTGCATGATCTTGCTCACGTTTTGCTGGGATCACCGGAAAGGCGTCAGGCGAAATGCGCTGCCACGTCGGCGACCCGGCGCAGTTGGTCGATGTCGGAGCTGGTCGGGATCAGGTGGACCTCGTCGGTCCCGATGTCCGCGAACTTGCCGAGCACCTCGGCCAGTTGCTCTTCGTTGCCGGCCCACCCGGTCATCGGCGCCATGGCGTCGACATATTCGGCCGGGATCCAGTTCATGTACCGGCGCAGGTGCCGGTGCACCTGGGCGCGGGCTTCATCGGGTTCACCGAGCGCGAACCAGAACGAGGTGGCCAGATGCGGCTGGGGTTTACCGGCCTCGGCCCAGGCGGTCCGGGCGATGTCGAACAATTCGGCCTGGGCGGTCAGATTCAGGTCGAGCGTCGTACCGGCCACGCCGTCGGCCCAGGCGGCGGCGTCACGCACCGTCTTGGGGCCGATGGTGCCGATCTGCAGGGGCGGCCCGCCGGCCTGGACCGGTGGCGGCCCCACCGGGAGCACGGAGTCGGTCACCTTTTCCCCCGCCCACACCCGCTTCATCACCGCGACGCGCTCGGCCAGTCCGCGGCGGGTCTGGGACGCCGGATCGGCGCCGACCGCGTGGTAGTCCTCGTGGCGGCCTCCGACGCCGATGCCCACGGTCAACCGGCCACCGCTGAGCAGATCGCCGGTGGCCAGGCCTTTCGCCAGCATCACCGGGTCATGCAGCTGTGGCACCACCACCGTGGTCACCAACCGCACCCGGTCCGTCCACGCCGCCAATGCGCCCAGCAGGGTGAGGCTGTCGGGGTTGTCGAAGGCGATGCGCTCGCCCCAACACAGTGATGAGAACGGACCTCCGTCGATGACGTGCGCCCAGGACCGCAGCGTCGTCGCATCCAACTGAGGTTCCATGACCGGCATCGTCATCCCCACACGCACGGACGGATTCTGTCACGTCGGAGTGGCAGCATGAACCCATGGCCATCACCACGTCCTCGGTCGCCCATGTTCGGCTCACGGTGACCGACATCGAACGGTCCCGGCAGTTCTACGAGAGCGTTTTCGGCTGGCCGGTTCTGATCGAGATGCCGCAGGACGCCGCTCCGGAGATTCGCGCCCGTTTGGGTTTTCTGTTCGGCGGGGTCATCTACGACGCCGGGGGCACGTTGATCGGCCTGCGCCCCGTCGGGCAGGACGCGTTCGACGAGGACCGAACGGGGCTGGACCACTTGGCCTTCCGCCTGCGGAGCCTCGCGGAGTTGAACGACGCCGCGCTGCATCTCGACGCTCTGGGTATCGCACACGAATCGGTCAAGGACATCGGCCCCTCCTACATCCTGGAGTTCCGCGACCCCGACAACATCGCGTTGGAGCTCACCGCGCCGAAGTAGGTTCCCGACCCGGGGGATATCCCCCACCGCGGTTCGGAGGAAAACGCTGTGTCGCCGGGCCGCGCGACTTCGTAGGTTGAAGGCATGGTCGCAATGAGCGAAACCGCCCTGCCCGCACCCGCCGAGCCGGCTTCTGAATCCACGTCGAGATCACCCAGCATCGGCCTGGTGCCGACCGCGTCGATGATCACCGGCGCCGCGCTGGCCTTGGTCTGGTTCTGGATTCCGTTGTCCATCATGGTCATCGGGTTCTCCTCTATACCTTCGGTGATCGGATTCCTGCTCGCCGGGGTGGTGTTCATCTACCTGATGCGCGGTGTCGAATGGGTGGAGCGGGCGCGCAGTGAGGCGGTCTTCGGCCTCGGCATCGGTGTCCCGCCACGGCGGCTGTCGCCTCACACGGGGTTCCAGGGTTGGGCGCACCAGCTGTGGCTGGACATCAGCAGCACCCGGTTCTGGAAAGGCTTCTGCCATCACTACCTGCGGATGACCTACGACATGGTTGCCACCGGCCTCGCGTTCGGGTTGCTGGCCTTCGCGTTCCTGGGTCCGGCCGCAGCCGTCGCCATCCGGCAGAGCGACAACGACGCCGGTCTGATCTTCCTCTCGCCGCCGATCGCCTGGCTGCTGGCGATCGTCGCGGTCATCGCCGCGGCAGCCATCCTGATCCTGGCCCCGGCCATGGATGCCTCGATCGACCGATGGCTCTTGTCCCCCTCGCCCACCGCCGCCCTGGAGTATCAGGTCAGTGCGCTCGCCGATGCCCGGCAGGGTGCGGTGTCCTCCGCGCAGACCGAACGTCACCGCATCGAACGCGATCTGCACGACAGCGTGCAGCCCCGGCTGGTGTCGCTCGCGATGACGATCGGCCTGGCCCAGACCAAGCTGGATTCGGATCCGCCCGCCGCCAAGGCGCTGATCGCCGAGGCGCACGATGACGCCAAGAGCGCACTGGTGGAGCTGCGCAACGTGGTGCGCGGTATCGCCCCGACCATCTTGTCGGATCGCGGTCTTGACGCTGCGTTGTCGTCAGTGGTGCAACGCGCCGAGAATTCCGGCGTACCGACTACGTTGCACATCGAGCTTCCGCGCAGACTGCCCGACGAAGTGGAGTCGGTGGCGTACTTCGTGGTCGCCGAGGCGTTGACCAACATTGCCAAGCACGCCAACGCCTCGCAGGCAGTCGTGACCGTTCGGTTGGATGAAACCGCCAACGTGCTTTACGTCTCGGTCTTCGACGACGGTCAGGGTGGCGCGGTGATCGATGCCGGCGAAAATGCCACGGGCCTACGTGGGCTGGACGAGCGGGTTCGCGCCGCAGGCGGAACTTTCGGGGTGTCCAGCCCCGCCACCGGCCCGACGATCGTCACGGCGGTGCTGCCATGCGGATCGTGATCGCCGAGGACTCGGCGCTGCTGCGGGCAGGCATCGAACGGATCCTGGCCGACGCCGGGCACCAGGTCGTCGCCGGGGTCCCCGATGCCACCAACCTGCTGCGCCTGGTCAACGAGCATCATCCCGATCTGGCCATCCTCGACGTCCGGATGCCCCCGACCTTCACCGACGAGGGCATCCGAGCGGCGGCACTGCTGCGCAGTCAGAACCCCGAGTCGCCGGTGCTGGTGCTGTCCCACTACGTCGAAGAGCGTTATGCGGCCGATCTGATCGCCTCGGACACAAGAGGATTCGGTTACCTTCTGAAAGACAGAGTGGCCGACGTGCCCGCATTTCTCGACGCTGTCGAGGTGGTGGGCGGCGGGGGCACGGTGCTCGATCCCGAGGTGGTGTCACAGATCCTGCTGCGCACCGCCCGCCACAGTGCCCTGGACCAGCTGACCCCGCGTGAACGCGACGTGCTGCAGTTGATGGCGGAGGGCAGGACCAACTCGGCCATCGCTGCCGCACTTCACATCTCGGTCGGCTCGGCCGAGAAGCACATCGCCTCGATCTTCACGAAATTCGACCTCGCTCCCGACGAGAGCGAGAACCGCCGCGTGCTGGCGGTGTTGCGGTACCTCGAGACCTAGACCGAACATCCCTACCGGGAAGGACTTTCATCATGACCACCGTCGCCGCTCCACCGCCGGTCAACCCCCCGCCCCAGTTGAACCCCGGCGGCCGCACCACATTCCGCCTCGTCCTGATCGCCGCGGCGACACTGCTGGTGGCCGGCACCGTGGCCGCCCTCGGTGCGGCGGCCTGGGCGGTGAGCAACGTCCGAGTCGTCACCGATCGCCAGGGGCTACCGGCGACCATGCGATCGCTGGTGATCGACACGGCACGCATACCCGTCGAGATCCGCATCACCGCGGACCGCGAAACTCGGGATGCCGTAGCGGATCTGCGTCTGGTGAACACCTCTCACAGCGGCGCGCACCGGCTGCAGGTCACCACTGAAGGCAGCGAGACCCGGATCGCCATCGCCGGCAATCCCTCGCCGGTGCTGGAATGGGCGCGCGGCGGTGAGATCACCATCGCGGTCCCGCCGGAGCAGGCCCGGCGCCTCACGGTGCGTACCGAGCAGGAGATCGGCACGGTGATCGCACAGGCCGACGTGGATCAATTGATCGCGCGGGTCGACGACGGCTCGATCATCTTGCGCGGCGCTGCCCGCCGCGTCGAGGCCCACACCGTCGACGGCGAGATCGTCTCGCGCGACCCGGTCGCGGTCAGCGAAGAGTTCAACGCCACCACGTCGGACGGCGACATCACCGTCGACTTCCGCGACGCCGCGCCGCGCCGGGTCGAAGCGGTGAGCCGCAACGGCGATGTGGTGATCGGATTGCCCGGGCGGGGGCCGTATCTGGTCCATGCCCAGTCCGGATCGTCGACCGATGTGCGGGTGCCCGAGACGGCAGTGCCTGATATCGCGGTCGCGCAGATCACCGTCCGCTCTGACGACGGTGATGTCGTGGTGGACCGTGTCGTCGAAGGCGCGGGCCTCGGGCGCCGTTAGGCCGGGGCGACGCGGTCGATGATCTCGGCCACCGAACCCGCGCCGGCCTGACGCCATCCGGTACCGGCCCACACGTTGGTGGCCTGGGGATCGCCTGCGGCCACCGAGGCCTTGCGCACCGGGCTGGTCAGGTAATGGATCTCGGGATATCCCAGTGGAGCCTGCGCATCGTGCTCGACGATGAAGCGGTTGCGCAGCCCGCGGGCATAGCGGCCGGAAAATGCCCGGGTGACAACGGTTTCGGTGAACTCGGGACTCTGCAGTGCGGCGCGGTGCACCGGACTGCTGCCGGCTTCGCCGGCCAGCAGGAACGCCGTACCCAGTTGGGCCGCCACCGCGCCGGAGGCCAGCACACCGGCCACGTCGTCGGCGTTGACCAGCCCGCCCGCCGCGGCGACCGGGACGTCAACCGTGTCGAGCACCTCGGCCAGCAACTGGTCCAGCGGTTGGGATGCCGGCGCGGCGCCCGGGTCGAACGTGCCCCGGTGCCCGCCCGCTCCGGGCCCCTGAACAGCAAGCGCATCGACACCGCGGGCCACCGCCAGCCGTGCCTCGTGCAGCGTCGTCACCGTCCCGACGGTCGTGATACCCGCACCGCGCAGCCGGGCGATCTCCTGTTCGCTCGGCAATCCGAAGGTGAACGACACCACCTCCGGATGCAGGTCGAGCACCACTTCCAGCTTGGCGTCCCACGCGTCGTCGTCGTAGCGCGGCTCACCGAGCGCCACGCCGTAGCGCTGGGCTTCACCGGCCAATTCGACGGCGTAGGCCCGGATCTGTTCGGGCGTACCCGCACTGGGCTGAACCGCGAACAGATTCACGCCGAGCGCTTCGGTGGACAAACCGCGTGCGGCAGTGATCTTTTCAGCGAGCACATCGGCGGTCAGATAGCCGGCGGCCAGGAACCCGAGCCCGCCGGCATTGCTGCCGGCCGCGGCGAGTTCCGGGGTCGACGGACCGCCCGCCATCGGTGCGACGATCACCGGACGTCGCAACCCGCGAATGTCGAATGTACCCATCACCGCACCGCCTTTCCGAACAGCAGCACGTCCTGCGGTTCATCGCTGATATTGGGGAACAACGCATACCGCGCCAGCCTTCCCTCAAGTGGCAGACCGCACCGTCGGAGCACCGCGGCCGACCCGGCGTTGTCGACATGGCAGTACGCCGTGACCCGGTACACCGTGGGATCGGGCCGCAGGTCGGTCAGCATCAACGACACCGCCTCCGACATCAGGCCCCTGCCCCACCACCGTCGCGCCAGGCAGTAACCCAGTTCCACCGCATACGGCTGCGGGCGGCGACGGCCGCACACCCCGGCCACTTCGCCGTCTACCTCGATCAGCCAGGTCTGCTCGTCCCCGACGTTGAACAACGTGGTGATGACACGGCGCGTTTCGGTCACTCCCGAGTGCGGGCGCCAGGACAGGTAACGCGTCACCTCGGGATCGGAGGCGACGCGGGTGTACAGCGCCTCGGCGTCCTCGACGACCGGTGGCCGCAGCCGCACCTGTGGCCCGGCCAGAATCTGGGTTTTGGGCATGGCTCCCATCCTGCACCGTTGCCGGTGCCCCGGGTCCAGCGGTTTACTGGACTGAATGGCAATCACCTTCAATCACACCATCGTCGCCGCCAGAGATCGGCGCGTCTCGGCCGAGTTCTTCACCGAGTTGTTCGGCCTGCCCGGCCCGCAGGAGTTCGGGCCGTTTCTGGCCGTGACACTCAATCACGGCGTCAGCCTCGACTACGCCCAGGCCGGTGCCGACGACGAAATCCGGCCACAGCATTACGCATTCCTGGTCTCCGAGGACGAGTTCGACGCGATCTACGGCAAGATCCGCGACCGCGGCATGCAGCACTGGGCCGATCCCCACGGTCAGCACCCAGGCGAGATCAACCACAACGACGGCGGCCGTGGGGTGTACTTCCAGGACCCGTCGGGTCACTACCTGGAGATCATCACCCGACCGTACGGCGGCTGAGCACCCGCGCCGCGAGCCGTGCGACGCCCTCACCGTGCAGACGCGGCAACATCTTCGCCCGGTTGCCCAAGACCGATACCAGCTCGGCCGCGCGGCCCTCGACGCGCGGGCCGTGCTCGCCGTGTGCCCAGTCCACATCGGTCGCCACCAGCCTCAGTCCACGACTGTTGTGATACGCCGGCACGAACGGGTTCGGTATGGCCACCTGGGTATTGAGCACCGCGATCAGCACGTCGGCGGGTATCTGAGGGTCCCGGCCCAGGGCACACAGGATGTCGAGTTCATGGGTGACGTGATCGCCGACGAGCAACCGGCGCGGGAAGTACCGGCCGAGGCCGGACGGCTGGTCGGTCAACGTGGCGAAGTCGTCCAACAGGTCGTCGGGACTGCGGCCCGCGGCACAGCTCTGCGCCAGCGCGGTGTTGGCCGGGTCGAAACCACGCCTGCGGAGCATCTCCGCGGTGAACGCCCCGAAACCACAGCTGTAGCCGACGACGAGGTGCGCCAGCACCTCATGGTTCGTCCACTGCGCACACAGGCTCGGTGAGGCCCACTCGTCCTCACTGAGCGTCGCGGCGACCTCGGCGAACCGGGTGTCGTTGGCCCGCAACAGGTCACGCGCCGACATCGAGATGCTCCGCGAGGAAGACGGTCTGATCGGCCAGGACCCGGCTCACCAGGGGTGGGTGATAGATCGCGAAGTGGTCGGAATCGTAGTGCCGGGCGACGCCATTGGGTGCACGCTCGGCCACGCGCTCGGCACAGCGCGGATCCATCAGGTTCTCCCGGTCGCACACGCAGACCAGCAGCGGGGCGTGCACTCGGCGCGCATGCCGCAGCGCCGAGGTGGCCACCATGCGCACGGCGTCGAGCGCGGCGATCCGGTTGTCGAAGCCGGCGCCCGGCGGCACGGTCGAGTTCCACCCGGCCTCGGCCCCGGGCGCGCTGACCATGGCGTATCCGCCGGGCGGGCCGACGATCGGCACGTATCGGCGGTCCCGGCGCAACAGCATGCGCACCCCGTCCTCGACGATGGCCGGCGTCAGCCGCAATGAACCGAGCAGACCCGAACCGCGTGCCGCACCGGGCCCGTGCACGATCGGGCACTGTACGACTGCGGCCGCGACATCGGTGCGTTCGGCAGCCACGCGCACTACGTTCATCCCACCCAGGCTGGTACCCCACAATCCCAGGCGGGCGGCGTCGACATCGGTGTGCCCGCTCAGGTAGTCAAGCGCAGCGTGGACGTCCTGGCATTGCTTGGCAATGGAGATATGTTGCCGCGGAAGGCCTTCCGATTCTCCGGTGTGGCGGTAGTCGAACGCCAGCGTGGCGATGCCCGCGGTCGCGAAATGCTGCTCGTACTGCGCCAGCATCATGTCGTGCGTCGCACCGAGCCCATGGGCCAACACCACGGCCGGGTGCGGACCGGGTGTCGTCGGAAGCGTCAGCCAGGCTGCGCATTCCTCGGTGCCGGACACGAAGCCGACGCGGGTGGTGGGTATGGCGACCTGCATTCGGACCTCCAATATAAGTACGATGTACGTATTCGATACACTGCAATACGTACGACGTACTTGTCAAGGAGTCGGGCATGCGCGCACGTTTCACCGTCGATGAAATCGCCTCAGCGGCATTGGGAATCGTCGACCGGTCCGGGCCGGCCGCGTTGAGCATGCGGGCGCTGGCCACCGCTTTGGGCACCGGTCCGATGACGATGTACAACTACGTCGCCGACAAGGAGGCCCTGGAGGAACTGGTGGTCGCCGCGGTGGTCGCCGAGATCACCGTGCCCGCGCCCACCGGCGATTGGCAGGACGACGTGCACGCGATGGCGACCGCCATGTGGCGTGGAGTGCGGGCGCACCCGGCAGCGATCCCGTTGGTGCTGACCCGCCGAATGTCCTCGGCCACCGGCTTCGCCATCGCCGACGCACTGGTGGCCGCGCTCGGCCGCGCCGGACTGTCCGACGGCGACCGGCTCTCGGCTTTCCACGCGGTGCTGGGACTGGTTACCGGATCAGCTCAGGCCCAACTCGCGGGCCCGCTGACAGGTGGCGCACCCGAGGCGGCGAATCGGATCGGATCGGTGGCCGCGGACGAGTATCCGCACATCGAGACGCTGTCTCAGGTGGCCGCGCGGACACCGGTCACCGAGGACTTCGACGGCGGGCTGCGGATGCTGATCGACGGCATCGCGATGCGCGCCGGCGCCGCTACCCGTGCCCGCGCTGCTCTTCCTGATTGAGGTAGTTACCCGCCAGCTTCGCCACGTGGCCGGGCAGCGAGCCGGCCGCCACATCGGCCAGGCTGGTCTCCTCCAGCACCGAACGCATGCTGGCCCGCAGCGCACGCCACACGTCGGTCAGTGCGGCCGTGGGGCCGGAGTACGGCAGATCCCCCAGGCCGATGTCACGTACGCTCGCCAGCGGTCCGTCGATGCAGCGCAGCACGTCGGCGATGCTGATCTCACCGGCCGGGCGGGCCAGCTCGTAACCGCCGTCGCGACCTCGATGGCTACGGACCAGCCGATCGGTACGCAGCACGGTGAGGATGTCGACGAGGAACTGCGCCGGAATGCCCTGCGCCTTGGCCAGGTCATCGGTCTTGACCAGCTCACCGTCATCGACCGTCGCGAGCTGAACCATGGCGCGGACGGCATACTCCGCCTTCGCCGACATTCGCATGCTCAGGATTGTGCCAGTTCAGTCATCGCCGACCGATGCGGCAAGCGGAGTACTGCCACGTCGTCGTGCCTAATCCGGGATACCTGCGGCGTCCGGGACGACGATGGCGAACAAGTCCGACATCGCAGCCAGGCTGGCCGACTGCATGACCGCGGCGGGCACGGGCGCGCTGTCGGGGCCGGCCAGGGTGCGGGTGGCGGTGGCGGCAGCCACCACGGTCGGGGCATATCCGAGGTTGAAGGCGCCGCGCGCGGTGGAGTTGACGCACATGTGGGTCATGAATCCGGCCAGCACCAAATTCGAGGCGTCCAGGCCCTTCAGCCGATCGTCGAGGTCGGTCTGCACGAACGAATTGGGAAACTGCTTGACCACCACGGCTTCTCCCGCGCGCGGAGCCACCGACGCGACGATCGCACCGCTCTCACCCTCGATGTCGTACAGCGAACCCGGACCGTCGGAGTGCTGGATATGGATGATCGGGATACCCGCGGTGCGGGCGCGCTCGAGCAATTCCGCCGTCTGTTCGAGCGCGGCCTGCACCCCGTCGAGCTCCATGATTCCCTGCGTGTAGGTGTTCTGACAGTCGATCAGGACCAGGGTGGAATCGGCGAGGCGCGCCGGTGCGGCGGGCAGACTGGTCAGTTCGCGTAGCGTGGGGCGGCTCATCGGGTCAGCGTAGTGGGCGAGCACCTCGAAATCGACGCTATGGCGGCTATCGGTGCGCGGCAGCAGCCATGGCGTCGATTTCGCGGATGGCTATCCCGCGGTGACGGCCAGCACCCGCTCGGCGAGTTCCGGCCGGCACACGATCAGATCGGGCAGCGTGGGGTCGGCCGAGTTGTAGACCAGCGGCGAGCCGTCGATGCGCGAGGTGTACAGGCCGGCCGCGCGGGCCACCGCGACGGGCGCGGCCGAATCCCACTCGTACTGACCGCCCGCATGCACGTACACATCGGCCACCCCGCGGATCACCGCGGCGACTTTGGCGCCGGCCGAACCCATTTCCACCAGGGTTCCACCGAGCGCCTCCCGCACCGCCAGCGCGACGGCGGGCGGACGAGTCCGCGACACCACGACCCGCGGCGGTCCGTCGAAGGGACGCGGCGCGGCCACCTCGGGAGTGGACAGGGTGGTGTTCTGGGCGGGCAACGCGACCGCACCGGCGACGAGTTCGCCGGCACTCCACAGGGCCACGTGCACCGCCCAGTCGTCGCGCCCGAGTTCGGAGAACTCCCGGGTGCCGTCGAGCGGGTCGACGATCCAGACCCGCTCGGCGCTCAGCCGTGCCGGGTCGGCCCGCTGATCGGCCGTCGCCTCCTCCGACAGCACCGAGTCACCGGGACGCAGCGAGGCCAGCTCGGCCATCAGGAAGTCGTGGGACTGCTTGTCCCCGGCTGCCTTTCGCTCGGCAGCCGAGGCGTCGGCGAAGTCGGCGCGGACGTCGAGCAGTAGATCCCCGGCCCTGGTGGCCAGCCGGGCAGCCAATTCGTGATCGTTCACGTCGGTAATTCCAACAGCTCGATCACCATGTCGGCCAGTTCTGCGGTGCTGTGATCCGGCGTGAGACGCAGATCCGGGTTCTTCGGCCGCTGGTACGGGCTGTCGATGCCGGTGAAGTGGGTGATCTCACCGGCACGGGCCTTGGCGTAAAGGCCCTTGGGATCGCGGCGTTCGCAGTCCTCCAGCGGGGTGTCACAGAACACCTCGTAGAAGTCGACGCCGCTTTCGTTGGCCACCTTGCGGGCCAGCTCCCGATGCTCCTCGAGCGGGCTGATGGCGGGCACCAGCACGATCTGGCCGGAGTCGGCCAGCAGCGCGGCCACGTGGGCCAGCCGGCGCAGGTTCTCCGCCCGGTCGGCCATCGAGAAGCCGAGGTCGGCATTGAGCCCATGGCGCAGGTTGTCGCCGTCCAGAACGTACGCGGACACCCCCTTTTCGAGCAGCTTCTGCTCGACCAGCATCGCCACCGAGGACTTGCCCGAGCCGGACAGGCCGGTGAACCAGACGGTGCGCCCACGGCTGAGCCGATCCTGCGGGGTGACCAGCGAATCGTGCCGCACCGCATTGGGGCTCGCGGTTTCGTGCCGGGTGTCGCGCAACACCATTCCGGCGCCCACGGTGCCGTTGGTGTTGGGATCGATCAGGATGAACGATCCGGTGGAGGCATTGCGGCTGTACTCGTCGAGCAGCAGCGGAGCCTGGGTACGTAGCGAGATACGGCCCAGCTCATTGAGTTTGAGCGCGGTCGCGGACTTGTCCCGGTGCAGGGTGTTGACGTCGAGGCGGTAATCCAGGCCGGTGACCTTGGCCCTGGTGGTGCGGGTCGTGTGCTTGACCAGGTATTCACGGCCGGGCTCCAGCGATGCCTCGTCGGCCATCCAGCACACCGTGGCGTCGAATTCCTGAGTGACACGGGGCTGGTTGTTGGGCCGGGCGAACATGTCGCCACGCGAGATGTCGATATCGTCGGACAGGCTGATCGACACCGCCATCGGCGGGAACGCCTCTTCGACCGGCCCACTGGGCCCGGCGATCTCGGTGATCCGGCTGGGCTTTCCGGCCGGCAGCACGATCACGTCGTCACCCGGACGCAGCACACCGCTGGCGACGGTCCCGGCGTAGCTACGGTGGTCTGCGTGCTCGTGGGTCTGCGGGCGGATCACATACTGCACCGGGAAGCGCACGTCGACCAGGTTGCGGTCACCGGCGATGTAGACGTCTTCGAGGTGGCTCAGCAGGGCCGGGCCCTCGTACCAGGGCGTGACATCCGATTTGGTGACGACATTGTCGCCCTGCAGCGCCGACAGCGGGATCGTGGTCACGTCGTGAACGTCCAAACGCGCTGCGAACGCGTGGAACTCGTCGCGGATCGCCTCGAACCGCGCCCGATCCCAATCGATCAGGTCCATCTTGTTCACGGCCAGCACGATGTGCTGGATGCCCAGCAGCGAGGCCAGGAACGCGTGCCGACGCGACTGCTCGAGCAGGCCGTGGCGCGCATCGACCAGCACGATGGCCAGCTGTGCGGTGGACGTCCCGGTCACCATGTTGCGGGTGTACTGGATGTGCCCGGGCGTATCGGCGATGATGAATTTCCGCTTGGCCGTGGCGAAGTAGCGGTAGGCGACATCGATGGTGATGCCCTGTTCCCGCTCGGCCCGCAGACCGTCGGTGACCAGTGCCAGGTCGGTGTAGTCGTTACCGCGCTCCTTGGAGGTCCGCTCGACCGCGGCCAGCTGGTCCTCCATGACAGCCTTGGAGTCGTACAGCAGGCGGCCGATCAGCGTGGACTTGCCATCGTCGACGGATCCCGCGGTGGCGATGCGAAGCAGCGTTGCCATGTCAGAAATACCCCTCGCGCTTGCGATCTTCCATACCGGCTTCCGAAATGCGGTCATCGGCGCGGGTGGCGCCGCGCTCGGTGAGCCTGGACACCGCGGTTTCGGCGATCACCTCGGAAACCGTTGCGGCCGTTGACTCGACACAGCCGGTGCAGGTGACGTCGCCGACGGTGCGGAAGCGCACCGACTTCTCGATGACCGGCTCCTCCTTGCGCGGCTGCATGTATTTGTGGACCGCGAGCAGCATGCCGTCACGCTCGAACACCTTGCGGCGGTGAGAGTAATAGATGGACGGCAGCTTGATCTTCTCCGCACCGATGTAGGACCAGATGTCGAACTCGGTCCAGTTGGAGATCGGGAACGCCCGGATGTGCTCGCCCTTGTGGTGGCGGCCGTTGTACAGGTTCCACAGCTCGGGGCGCTGCGCCTTGGGGTCCCACTGGCCGAACTCGTCGCGGAAGGAGAACACGCGCTCCTTGGCGCGGGCCTTCTCCTCATCGCGCCGGGCACCGCCGAAGGCGGCGTCGAACTTGTTCTCCCGGATCCCGCGCAGCAGTGTCACGGTCTGGATCGGGTTACGCGACGGGATGGTCTCCACCACGCGGCCCGCATCGATGTCGTCCTGCACCTTGGCGACCACCAGCCCTGCGCCGTAGTGCTCGACGAGTTCGTCGCGCGTCTCGTACACCTCGTCGAAGTTGTGCCCGGTGTCGACATGCATCACCGGGAACGGCAGCCGGCCGGGCGCGAACGCCTTGACGGCCAGGTGCAGCATCACGATCGAATCCTTACCGCCGGAGAACAGCAGCACGGGCCGCTCGAACTCCGCGGCGACCTCACGGATGATGTGGATGGCCTCGGCCTCCAGCGACCGCAGGTGGCTCAGCTCGTAGCGCCCGGCGCGCCCGGACTGCTGATCAGATTTCTGTGCGGCGGTCATCACTTCCCCATTAAGTTGGTAGGAATGGCCAGAATTGCAAGCATGGCCAGGAATCTAGCCGCCGTGGCGCCGTGGTGTCAATGGCGCCCGACCGTCAAACCCGGTGCCCGCTGACGTGGGCACCGGCCCGCCGCGGCAATCGCATGGTCGCCACCAGGGTCAGCGCCAGCAAGCCGCCCAGGACCAGGTAGGTCAGCGCATACCCCGAACCAGAATGCGCCAGCTGGCTCAGTAACAACGCCGCCACCGCGACCCCGAGGCCGGCCGCCAGCTCCTGCACCGAGGCGTTGAGTGTGTTGGCATGCGTCAGCGCCTCCCCCTCGACATCCGAGAACGCCAGGCTGTTGTACGCGGTGAAGCCGATCGAGCGCAGCGCCCCGCTGAGATAGAGGACGACGGCCATCAAGACCACCGGCAGACCCGGCCGCAATGCCGCCAGCAGGCCGAAGCACGCCACCGAGGCCAGTCCGTTGACCAGGAGCACGGTGCGGATGCCGAATCGGCGCATCAACGGAGTGGTGATCGGCTTGATGGTGAGGTTCCCGGCGAACAACGCGGCCACCATGACGCCTGCCGCCAGCGGCGTCCAGCCGAACTCCAGCTGAAACTGCAGCGGCAGCAGAAACGGCACCGCGGTGATCACCAGGCGGTACAGCGACCCGGCCAGCACCGTGATCCGCAGGGTGTGCACCTTCAGCACCCGCAGCTGCACCAGCGGGGTGGCCGCGGTGAGCAGCCGGCATACCGCGACGGCGAGCAGCAGGACCGCCGCGGCGCCACACCCAGCCACCAGCCCCCAGTCGGTCCCCGAAACCCGGATGTTCTCCAAGGCGATGAGCGCCGCCGCAATCCCCGAGGTGAGTGCCAGCAGACCCGGCCAATCCAGGGATCGGGAGCCGGCCGCCGGTTCACCGCGGACCAGCTTGAGCGCGAGGGCAACGCCGATCACGCCGATCGGAATGTTGACCGCGAAGATCCATCGCCAGCTGCCCAGCGTCGCGATCGCCCCACCGAGCACCGGGGCCAGCACCGGTGCGGTCAGCGCCGGCCAGGTCAACAGGGCGATTGCGCGCACCAGGTCGGACTTGCTGCTCCGGCGCAGCACCGCCAACCGGCCGACCGGCACCATCATGGCGCCGCCGATCCCCTGCAGGACGCGCATCAGCACCAGTTGCGGCAGCGACACACTCACCGCGCAGCCGACCGAGGCCAGCGTGAACACAGCGATGGCCCCGATGAACACCCGGCGGGTGCCGAACCGGTCGGCCAGCCAACCGCTGGCCGGGATCAGCACCGCCACCGTGACCAGGTACGCCGAGATCGCCACATTGACGTCGATGGGCTCGACGCCGAACGACGCGGCGATCAGCGGGATGGCCGGGACGATGATCGTCGCGTCGAGGATCTCCATGAACAGGCTGCCGGCAACCAGCAGCGCCATGCCGCGCGGGAAGCCCGGATTTTCGGGTACCGACATCACCCCGCCCGGCGCCGTCGAACCGGGGCGGTTACCCCACAGGTAATTGAGGCGCCGACCGCGGACGGCGGACACTGGCCACCATGAGTGTCCAGACCGGCCCGGCCGTCATGGCGCAGTTCCTGCCCCAGTCTCCTTTCGTCACCAAACTCGGCATCGTCGCCGAGAACCTGGACGGCCCCGAGGTGCGGCTGCGGCTGCCGTGGGATCCCGCGAACATCACGATCGCCGACATGGTGCACGGCGGTGCGATCGCGGCGTTGGCCGACGTCACGGTGATGGCCGCGGCATGGGCACAGGCCGAGGTTCCGGATTCCCTTCGCGGAGTGACGGTCTCGATGACGATCAACTATCTGGCACCGGCCCGGGCGACCGACCTGCTCGGCGTCGGGCGTGTGCTGCGTCAGGGTAGGTCCTTGGTGAATTGCGAGGTCGATGTCGTCACGCCCGACGGCGAAGCGGTGGCCAAGGCGATCGCGACGTACAAGGTGGGCTGAGCGCGCACCGAAACTCAGGTGTGCACTTCGTTGAGCTTGCCGGTGGAGACGTCGAAGATGAAGCCGCGCAACGATTCGTGCTTGGTGACGAACGGGCTGGCCTCGATCCGCCGCAATGACTGACGCACATCCTCTTCGAGGTCGACGAATGCCTCAGCCGCCCAGTTCGGCTTGATGCCGGTGTCGTCCTGGATCTGCTGTTTGAACCCGTCATCGGTGAAGGTCAACATGCCGCAGTCGGTGTGGTGGATCAAGATGATCTCCTTGGTCCCCAACAGCCGCTGACTGATGGCCAGTGACCGGATCTCGTCGTCGGTGATGACGCCGCCGGCGTTGCGGATGACATGAGCCTCACCGTCGCCCAGGCCGAGGATGCGGTAGACGTCCAACCTGGCATCCATGCAGGCCACCACCGCGACATGCTTGCTCGGCGGCAACGGCAGCGGCCCCGTGAAGGTCCTGGCATAGACCTCGTTGTTGGCCAGGTACTGATCGGTGACAGACATGCTTTGACGCTAGCCCCGTAGTGAGCGGCCCGGCTAGCGGCAGAATCACGCTGAGTCGATGGCCCGCGCCGAACGAGCGATGGCCGTCCTGCCGGGGGGCGCAGGACGGCCATCGCAGTTTCGGGGAGTGGTCAGCGACGCGGTGCCGACAGGTCGTAGACGGGCGTTTTTCCGACCATGGTCTTGGTGAAGTTCGCCTTCACCCAGTCGGTGATCTGTGCGGCACTACCGTGCTCTTCGTGCGGAGGCCCGCCGCGCCCGCCCTCTTGCCGGTCCAGGAAGTACCGGACCTGACCGTCGGCGACATACCGCTGGAACTGCGCCAGTGTCGGCGAGTTGTCGCTGCCGGTGAAGCCGCCGATCGCCATCAGCGACTCCCCTGTCTTGAGTTCGAGGTCGCTGACCATCATCGAACCCACACTGGCTGCGGCCCACCGGCCGTCGGCACCCGCGATGAGTTCGGCCAGGGCCGGGTCGTCGGCCCGCCCGAAGCCCGGCCCACCGGGCCCGCCCGGGCCACCGAAGCCCATGTCACGGTTGGGTCCCGAGGTGGCCATCGGCCCACCGCCGTGGACTTTGGCCACGGTCTCGACCGTGTACGCCGCGGTCGCACCCAAACCGAAGATCGCGGCGGCCACGACCACCACCGCGGGCAGCTTGCCCGGTCGGTGGGCGGCGATCGCCAGGGCCACCGCGGTCAGCACCGAACCGATCAGGACTATCCAGCGCAGCGCAGGCAGCCAGTCGGGGGTCCGTTCGAGCAGGACGAAGGCCCACACGCCCGTCCCGGCCAGCATGACCGCCAGCACCAGCCGCCAGACGAGCCGCCCACGCACACGCCACAATTCGGCGACAGAGATGCCCAGGACCGCGGCCACAGCGGGCGCGAGCGCCACGGTGTAGTAGGGGTGGATGATCCCGTCCATGAAGCTGAACACCACGGCGGTGACCAGAAGCCAGCCGCCCCACATCAGCAGGCCGGCCCGCAGCCCGGCGGTTCGTGTGGTCCGCCGGGTCAGCCAGAGTGCGGCCACCAGACCGATCAGCGCCGCGGGCAACAACCACGATGCCTCGGTGCCCATCGACAAGCCGAACATCCGGCCGATCCCCGGATCACCGCCGAACATCAGATTGGCGCCACCGCCGGGTCCATGACCCGGACCGGGGCCACCCGCGCCAGGACCACTGCCGGGCCCTCGGCCCTCCTGTCCCAGGATGCGTTGCAGGCCGTTGTAGCCGAATGCCAGCTGCAGCAGGCTGTTGTCGGTCGAGCCGGCGATGTACGGCCGGGAATCCGCCGGCCACAGCGCGACCAGGGCGATGTACCAACCCGACGAGACGATCATCGCCGCCGCGCCGATCAGCAAGGTGCCCAATCGTTTCCATACGCTCGCCGCGGGCGCGGCGACGAGGAACATCAAGGCCAGGCCCGGCACGATGAGGAACGCCTGCAGCATCTTTGTCAGGAAGGCGAAACCGAGCGCACATCCCGCCAGTGCCACCCACCCCGCGCTCGCCCTGCCCGACACCGGCCCGACCGCGCGGACCATGAAGTAGGCCGCCAGCACCAACAGCAGCACCAGGAGTGCATCGGGATTGTTGTAGCGAAACATCGAGGCCGCCACCGGCGTCAGCGCCAGTGCGACTCCGGCGATCAGTGCCGCTGCGGGACCACTGGTGCGCCGCACGGTGGCATACAGCAACGCCACGGCGCCCACACCCATCAGAGCCTGCGGCAGCAGCATGGTGAACTCGTTGAAACCGAAGACCCTGCCCGACAGCCCCATTGCCCACATCGCGGCCGGCGGCTTGTCCACGGTGATGGCATTGCCGGCGTCGAGCGACCCGAACAGCCAGGCCTTCCAGGACTGCGTTCCGGCCTGCGCCGCGGCCGCGTAATAGCTGTTGGCCCAACCCGACGATCCGAGCGCCCACAAATACAGCACCGCGGTGCCCGCCAGCAGTGCCCAGTACGACGGCCGAACCCAACGTGGAGTCACCGCATTCGATGGTTCCACGGTCACTGTGCCGGCATCGGGTGCCGCGTCAACGATGGTCGTCATATCCCTGTCTCTCGATTCAGCTCGGCGGCGCGCCGCATCCGCGATGGATGGAACACCCATCCTCGCAACAGGACGAAGCGCACCACGGTGGCAACAAGGTTGGCGGCCACCAACACCGCGATTTCGACCCCGCGGTGCGGCACGGGCGCCACCACATGCAGGAGCCCCAACGATCCACTGGTGATGGTCAGAGCGATCGCAAAAACTGTCAGGCCCTCAAGGTGATGCCGGGTGAGGCTGCCCGCCCCCGCGATTCCGAACGTGAACCGCCGGTTGGCGGCGGTGTTCCCGATCGCGGTCACCAACAGCGCGATCAGGTTGGCCGCCTGCGCCCCGACACCGGTACGCAGCGCCATGAACAACAACAGATAGGCCAGAGTCGAGACCACACCGACGGCGCCGAATCGCACCGCCTGGCGCAGCAATGACCCGGGAGCCGCCGATTTCCGCGACGATCCGAGCTGCGCGGCGATGGTGTGCACCGGAATCGATCCGTTGGCGAACCCGCGCAGCAACCGGCCGATGCCCTTGAGGTCGGCGGTGGCGGTGGCCACGATGTCGACCCGGCTGTCCGGATCGTCCACCCAGTCCACCGGAACCTCGTGGATACGAAGGCCGCTGCGCTCGGCCAGCACCAGCAGCTCGGTATCGAAGAACCATCCGGTATCGGCGACATGCGGCAGCAGCCGGTGCGCGACGTCGGCGCGGATCGCCTTGAAACCGCACTGCGCATCCGAGAACCGCGCCGCCAGCGTCGATTTCAGGATCAAGTTGTAGCAGCGCGAGATGAACTCACGTTTGACGCCACGGATCACCCGCGAGCCGCGGCCCAGCCGGGTGCCGATGGCCAGGTCGGAATGACCCGAGATCAGCGGCGCCACCAACGGTGCGAGCGCGGCCAGATCGGTGGACAGATCGACATCCATGTAGGCCAACACCGGGGCATCCGAGGACGACCACACCGCCCGCAGTGCGCGTCCACGGCCCTTCTCCTCCAATCGCACCACCCGCACACCGTCGAGTTCGGAAGCCAATTCGGCAGCGATGCGCGGAGTGTCGTCGACGCTGGCATTGTCGGCGATCGTGATGCGCACCGGCACAGCGAAGTTCTCTTCGAGGTAGCGGTGCAGCCGCCGCACCGAATGGGCAAGGGCGCCCTGCTCGTTGTACACCGGCACGACGACGTCGAGCACCGGAACCCCGGCCGCCCGGGCGGCCACCGCCGCGTTGGGCCGGGACGCGAATCGGAACCGCTGCTCGGGGTCTTGGACCAAGGTTGTCATGACTTCATCGTTCTCCGGCGGTGTGTGATCTGAGTTGGGCGAAGCTATGCGCCTGCTATGTGTTCGACGCACGGTGAGTCAGGTCGTAGATGGTCACCCCGTCGACGGTGATCGGGTTGTAGTGGGCCTGCACCCATTCCGCTATCTCGGTGGCCGCGCGACTGCCGGTCGGGGTATGCCCGCCGAATCCGCCCGCCATGATGCGGGATCGGATGAAGTAGTGGACCGCACCGTCATCGACCAGCCGCTGGAATTCCTGAAGCGTCGGCGCGGGATCGGTGCCGTTGAACCCGCCGACGGCCATCACCGGTGCGCGAGCGGCCAATTGGTATCCCGCGGCGTTCGACGATCCCACCACCGCGGCGGCCCACTGGTAGTCGCCGGCGTCGGCGGCGAGGGTCGCGGTCAGCGCCGGGCCGGGTTCCGGCGCCGCGAACAATCCGCCGAAACCGCCTCCGCGCGCGGGGCCCACGGACGGGATCGCCCCGGTGTGCGGGCTCGCCGCGGTGGCGATCGAGTATGCGGCCGGCCCAGCCAGACACGCCGCGAGGGCCAGCACCGCCGTCACCCGCACCAGCGGCCGGTCCAGCCGTCCCACCGCGAGCAGCAGCACAGCCGCGCCGACGCCACCAACCGCAACGGCGGCTCGCAACCACGGATACGGATCGTCATGCCGGCTCAGCAGCACCGCGGCCAGGATCGCGGTCACCAGCGCCGCTCCCGACATCGTGGTGGCGGCCCGGATGTCGGCGCGGTGCCGCCAGAGGAGCACGGCCCCGATGCCGGTCACCGCGCCAATCGCCGGGGCGAGCGCCACGGTGTAATAGGGATGCACGATGCCGTGCATGAAGCTGAACACCACAGCGGTCACCAACAGCCAACCGCCCCACAGGATCAGCGCGGCGCGGGTCGGATCCGTGCGGGCTGCCCGACGGGTCAGGTACAGGCCTGCCACCAGACAGATCAGGGCAGCGGGCAGCAACCAGGCGATATCTGCGCCCATCTGGGATCCGAGCAACCGGCCCGGCCCGACATCGAAGTTGAGATTGCCCAGGCCGCCGGTCTCCTCACCGGTCAGCCTTCCCAAACCGTTGTAACCCAAAGCCAATTCGACGATGCTGTCGTTCTGCGAGCCACCGATGTAAGGCCGCGACGATGCCGGCCACAGCTCCACCAACACCAGATACCAGCCACCGCTGAGCACCATCGCCGCGCCGGCGGCAATGACATCGAGCACACGCCGTCCAAGCGGACGGTCCCCGGCGATGAGCGCCGCGCCGGCGAAGGCCGGCAGCACCAGGAACGCCTGCAACATCTTGGCCAGGAATCCGAAGCCGACTGCGACGCCCGCGGCGACGAACCACCAACGGCTGGCATCCTTTTCGATTCCGCGCTGAATGCAGTAGGCCCCCGCGACGAGCAGCAACACCAACAGGGCGTCGGGATTGTTGAAGCGGAAGATCAACGCCGCCACCGGCGTCAGCGCCAGCACCGCACCGGCCAGCAGGCCGGCCCACGGTCCGGCCGCCCGACGCACCGCGGCACAGAGCAGCGCGACCGCACCGACCCCCATGAGCGCCTGCGGCACCAGAACACTCCACGAATTCAGCCCGAACAGCCGCACCGAGATGTCGATGATCCACAACGCCGCGGGTGTCTTGTCGACGGTGATGGCGTTGCCCGCATCGCTTGAGCCGAACAGCATCGCGGTCCAGTTCTGCGATCCGGCCTGTGCGGCGGCCGAGTAGAAGGCGTTGGCCCACCCGCTGATCGACAGGTTCCACAGATAGAGCACCGCGGTGCCGGACAGCAGCAGACCGAGGGCGATGCGTTGGGCGGTCGAGGTCGAGCTGCGAGGCGCCGACCGCTCGGGTGTCGCCACCGGCACCTCGGCAGCGGGATGCGCGGCAACAAGGGTCACCACTCCATGTTTGCCGTGGCCGCTAGGTGCCGGATTGGTCCATCCTGTGCGTGCCCTGTGAGCTCGGCCCGGGCAGGCGCACCACGAACTCGGTCGAACCCGGGCTGCTGGCAACCTCGATCGTGCCGCCGTGCGCCTTGACCACTGCGGCAACGATCGCCAGGCCCAGTCCCGTACTGCCCTCGCGCCGCGAACGCGACGAATCGCCGCGGGCAAACCGTTCGAACACGTCGGGCAACAGGCCCGGCGGTATGCCCGGGCCATCGTCGGTGACGGTGATCAGCACCGCATCCGGTTCAGGTTTCAGCGACACCGTGACCGAGGTGCCCGCAGGGGTGTGGGTACGAGCGTTGGCCAGCAGATTCGCCAGCACCTGGTGGAGCCTGGCCTCGTCGCCCTCGACCAACACCGGGTCGTCGGGCAGGTCGAGTGACCACCGGTGGTCCGGGCCTGCGATGTGCGCGTCGCTGACGGTGTCGACTACGAGCCGGGACAGGTCGACGCTCTCACTTTCCAGGGGCCGGCCGGCGTCGAGGCGGGCCAGCAACAGCATGTCCTCGACAAGCTGCGTCATCCGTGACGTCTCGGATTCCACCCGGTTCATCGCGTGGGCCACGTCAGCGGGCAGTTCGTCACGCTTGCGTTGGGCCAGTTCGGTGTAGCCGCGGATCGCCGCCAGCGGCGTCCGCAACTCGTGGCTGGCGTCGGCGACGAACTGGCGTACCCGGGTCTCACTGGCGTGCCGGGCCGACAGCGCACTCGCGATGCGGTCGAGCATCCGGTTCAGCGACGTGCCGAGTTGGCCGACCTCGGTGTGGGCGCCGGCCGGGTCGACTGGCACGATCGGCGTGGGCAGCTGCACCTCACCACGGTCGAGCTCGAGATCGGCCACTTTTCGCGCTGCCTCCGAAACCCGTGACAGCGGGGCGAGCTGGCGCCGGATGATCAGGATTCCGCCGGTCGTCGCGGCGATCAGCGCGATGGCCGCCAGCACACCGAACATTCCGAACACCCACAGCAGGGTGTCGTCGACGACGGCCGTGGGCAGCCCGGTCACGATGGTCTGTGGGCCACCGTGGCGGGGGTGCAGACCGATCAGCCGGTAGCGGCCCAGCCCGTCGAGGTCGACGGTTTCCGGAACGCGGTTCGCCGGGATCTGGGAAAGCTGTTCGGTGGCGGCCGCACTGACCTCGATCCGCTCCCCTTCGGCGGTGATCACACCCGCGTCCACCGGCCGGTTCGGCGCCACGACGGCCCCGACCGTGCGCGCAGCCTGTCCCGGTGCGTTGAGGAATCCGGGGCCCGGCCCCTGTTCGGGGTCGAAAACCACGCGGTAGCGCGGCCCGTGATGCGGTCGATCCTCGGGAGCCATCAGGACCGGCGGCGGGAAACCCTTGGGGGGCGGCGGCAACTCGAAGATGGCTGCCGAGCGCCGTCCGGCCTCGATGAGCTGCTCGTCGAGCTGGTGCATCAGAAACCGTTGCAGCGCAAACTCTGTCGCCACGCCGATGCTCGCACATACCACGGCCAGCAGCGCCACCTGGGTGACGACCAGCCGGGCCCGCAGCGACCAGGTCCGCGGTGAGAACCATCGGGTGGCGCTCGCGGTCCGCGTCATCACCTCAGCGCGCCGGCCGGAGAACATAACCCGCACCGCGCAGCGTGTGGATCATCGGTTCGCGTCCGCTGTCGATCTTCTTGCGCAGATACGAGACATACAGTTCGACGATGTTGGACCGTCCGCCGAAGTCGTAACTCCACACCCGATCCAGGATCTGCGCCTTGCTCAACACCCGCTTGGCATTGCGCATCATGAACCGCAGGAGTTCGAATTCGGTGGCGGTCAACGTGATCGGCTCACCACCGCGGGTCACCTCGTGACTGTCCTCGTCGAGTACCAGATCGCCGACGACGATCTTGGCGCCACCGTCTTCACTGGTCACCCCGGTGCGCCGCAGCAGCGCCCGCAGCCGCAGCACCACTTCCTCGAGGCTGAACGGCTTGGTCACATAGTCGTCGCCGCCTGCGGTGAGGCCGGCGATGCGATCCTCCACCGAGTCCTTGGCGGTCAGCAGCAGCAGGGGCAGGCCGGGAATCTGCTCGCGCAGTTTGCGCAGGACGTCCAGGCCGCTCATATCGGGCAGCATCACGTCGAGCACGACTACGTCGGGTGGGTTCTCCCGGGCCGCGGCCAGCGCACTCGCGCCGTCCCCGGCCGTCGCGATGTCCCAGCCCTCGTAACGCAGCGCCATCGAGACCAGTTCGGCCAGCACCGGCTCGTCATCGACCACCAGCACCCGGATCGGATTGCCGTCGGCGCGGCGCATGACGGCGCGCCCGGACTCGGAATCGGTGCCATTGGTCGTCGTACTCACCCGGTCATTATTCGTCCGCCCCATAGGCCCACACTGTGCGCTTTCTATGCGCAGGCTGTGAAGGCCTCAGAGTGCGCCCACAGCGGGCTCATAGGCAACATCTGCACCCTTGACCGCATGAGCATCCGACACACGGCCGCCGCGGTGGGCATCGCGGCGGCGATCGCCGGGCTCGGTGGCACGGCGATCTACGCCGCCACCGATACCCCCGGTGCCGGGTTTCCGGGCCCGCCGCGGGACCGGGCCGAGCCTGTCGCCGTTCACAGCGAAACGGTGCTGGCCGGCCGCGACGGCGGTTACACCACGGCGCTGACGCAGACCGGCACGATCACCGCACTGACCGCGGGCTCGGTCACCGTTCGCAGCACCGACGGCTTCACTCAGAGCTACATCGTGCCGCCGGCCGCCAAAACCCCGTTCGGGGTCGATGACCGGGTCGTGGTGCGCGCCACCCGCACGGGGCCAGCCTCAACCGACAAGCCCACCGTCACCAGTATGGGAGAGGTTCCGAACCCCGGGCCACCTTCGCCCTAGTTGCCGTACCCGTCGGGCAGTTCCACTTCCACCGTCGGCTTCGCGAACGACGTCTCCAGCTCTGTGGGAGCCGTGGTCTTGGTCACGGTTTCACCGACGTTGACCGCGGGCACGGCCGCACTGGTGGGCGCCTGGGCCATCATCGCGCCGACGGCGCCCATAGTTGCCACTGCGATCGCGCCCACACCGGCCATCGCGTAGTTGGTCCGCTTGTTGCGTTCGTCTCCTGTCACACCGAACTCCCTACCCGCAATGCACGGGTGGGGTAAACCGGCAGAATCGGGCACCGGTCGGCCGGATCAGCTCCGATCAGTGGGGTGTGGCAAATCCAGACGGCGTCGTCGCCGAGACGGTCGGCGAGGCCTCGGATGTTTCCGGAGCCGTCGGCGCAGTCGTCTCGGTGATGGTCTGTCCAGTGGTGATTGCCGGCGGTTCGACCCGCTGCTGGGCTCCGGCAGAACCGCCGCCCATGCCGATACCAATCACTGCCGTGGCTAACCCGCCGATCACGCCGACGCCGGCAGAGATCCGTTTCAGATTTCGCTGATTGTTTTCTTTCGCGCTACCCATGCGTTCACCTCCCGCCGCGTCTTATAACCACTGCGGGCGGAGGCAAAACAACTGCCTCGGGGCGATCAGTGCGTGGTGGCGAAACCTGACGGCGGCGTGTAGCCCCTCATCGCGGGTACCGCCATGGACACCGCCGGCGCGGTCGGCGGTGTGGTCTCGGTGCTGGTCTGACCGACGTTCATGTGCGCACCAGAGGCCAGGGCTTGAGAACCGGTCCCCAGCTGCCCGTCCGCGACCGCGCCGACCACGCCGAGGCCCACCACTGCCGTACCACCGGCCACCGCAGCGAGCACTTTCACATTCTTGAGTCCGCTGAGCTTCATGCGATCAGTGAACGCGCGATTTCTACGCCGACGCTGTGGCTCCGCTGTCAGTTACCCGCCGAGTCCGGACGACTGATTTACCCTGTCTGGCATGCAGCCGTGGGCGGGAAGAACCGGATGACGCGCTTTCTGGCGCGCCGGCTGCTCAATTACATCGTGTTGCTGGCCCTGGCATCGTTTCTGACGTTCACCCTGACTTCGCTGAACTTCAAACCCCTCGACAGTCTGGAACAGCGGAACCCGCGGCCACCGCAGTCGGCGATCGACGCCAAGAGTGCCGAGCTCGGTCTCGACAAGCCCATCCCGCTTCGGTACGCCTCCTGGGCCGCGGGCGCGGTCCGCGGAGATTTCGGCACAACGGTGACCGGGCAGCCGGTCGCCGACGAATTGTGGCGACGCATCGGGGTGACTCTGCGGCTACTGGTCATCGGTGCGATATCGGGCGCGGTGATCGGCGTGGTGGTCGGGGCCTGGGGTGCGATCCGGCAATACCGGCTGTCGGATCGCGTCATCACCGTGTTGTCCCTGCTGGTGATCAGCACCCCGTCGTTCGTGATCGCCAACATGCTGATCCTGGCGGCCCTCAACGTGAACTCGATGCTGGGCGTGCAAATTTTCGAGTACACCGGGGAGACGGCGCCGGTGCCCGTCGGCGGCGCCTGGGATCAGTTCGTGGACCGGCTGCAGCACCTCGTGTTGCCGACGTTCACGCTGGCCCTGATGGCGATCGCCGGCTACAGCCGCTACCAGCGCAACGCCATGCTCGACGTGCTGGGCCAGGACTTCATCCGCACCGCGCGGGCCAAGGGACTGACCCGGCGCCAGGCCTTGTTCAAGCACGGGCTGCGCACCGCGCTGATCCCGATGGCCACCCTGTTCGCCTATGGCGTCGCCGGATTGGTCACGGGTTCGGTGTTCGTCGAGAAGATCTTCGGCTGGCACGGCATGGGTGAATGGGTCGTCCAGGGCATCGCCACCCAGGACACCAACATCATCGCGGCCATCACGGTGTTCACCGGCACCGTGATCCTCGTTGCCGGTCTGCTCTCCGACGTCATCTATGCGTTCCTCGACCCGAGGGTGCGAGTCACGTGACCGAGACTTCTGCTGCCGCCACCGACGCCACCGCGGCCCGCTCGGGTCTGCACACCGAGGAGTTCGCGACCCGGCGCACCCTGGTGTTCCGCCGGTTCCTGCGCAACTGGCCGGCCGTGGTGTCGCTGACCCTGCTGGTGATCATGTTCGTGGCCTGCTACGCGCTGCCGTCGGTCCTGCCCTACAGCTATTCGGACCTCGACTACTACGCATTGCAAGAACCGCCGTCGACCGACCACTGGTTCGGCACCAACGCGCTGGGGCAGGACATCTTCGCCCAAACCTTGCGCGGCATGCAGAAATCCATGTTGATCGGTGTCTGCGTGGCGTTCATCTCGACCGTCATCGCCGCCACGGTCGGCTCGGTCGCCGGCTACTTCGGCGGCTGGCGTGATCGCACCCTCATGTGGATCGTCGACGTGCTTCTGGTGGTGCCCAGCTTCATCCTGATCGCGATCGTCACACCGCGGTTGAGCCAGTCCGACCGGGTGTTCTGGCTGATCGTGCTGCTGTCCGCGTTCAGCTGGATGATCAGTTCACGCATCGTGCGCGGGATGACCCTGAGCCTGCGGGAGCGCGAGTTCGTGTTGGCTGCCCGCTACATGGGTGTCAGTAGCCGGCGCATCATCGTGCGCCACATCCTGCCCAACGTGGCATCCATCCTGATCATCGACACCGCGCTCAATGTCGGCGTGGCCATCCTGTCCGAAACCGGTTTGAGCTACCTGGGATTCGGCATCCAGGCACCCGACGTATCGCTGGGCACGCTGATCGCCGACGGCACCAAATCCGCCACCACATTCCCCTGGGTGTTCCTGTTCCCGGCGGGGGTGTTGGTGCTGATCATCCTGTGCGCCAACCTGATCGGTGACGGCCTGCGCGACGCACTCGACCCGGGCAGCCGCGGGCTGCGGCGCCGGAGCCGGCGGCGGAAAGGCGCCCGATGACACGCCTGCTCGAAGTATCCGACCTGACGGTGGACTTCCCCACCGACACCGACGCGGTACACGCGGTGCGGGGCCTGAACTTTCACGTCGACGCGGGCGAGGTGGTGGCGCTCGTCGGTGAGTCCGGAGCCGGGAAATCGGCCGGCGCCATGGCGGTGGTCGGTCTGTTGCCGGAATTCGCGGAGGTCTCCGGATCCGTGCGCCTGCGCGGCCGGGAACTCCTCGGATTGTCGGACGCGCAACTGTCACAGGTCCGCGGCAACACCATCGGCACGGTATTCCAGGACCCGATGTCGGCACTCACCCCGGTCTACACCGTGGGTGATCAGATCGCCGAAGCCCTGCGCGTCCACAACCGCGATCTGGACCGGCGTGCGGCGCGAGTGCGCGCCGTCGAATTGCTCGAGCTGGTCGGTATCGCGCAGCCGGCACAACGAGCGCGTTCCTTCCCGCACGAGTTGTCCGGCGGCGAGCGCCAGCGCGTGGTCATCGCCATCGCCATCGCCAACGATCCCGATCTGCTGATCTGTGACGAGCCCACCACAGCTCTCGATGTCACGGTGCAGGCCCAGATCCTCGAAGTGCTCAAGACCGCGCGCGACGTCACCGGCGCCGGGGTGCTGATCATCACCCACGACCTCGGCGTGGTAGCCGAGTTCGCCGACCGGGCCCTGGTGATGTACGCAGGCCGGGCGGTCGAGGATGCGCCCGTAACCCGGCTGTACGAGCAGGCCAGGATGCCGTACACCGTCGGGTTGCTCGGCTCCGTACCGCGCCTGGATGCCCCGCAGGGCGCCCGCCTGGTGCCGATCCCCGGTGCGCCACCGTCTCTGACCACGGCGCCGCACGGTTGCCCGTTCGCCCCGCGCTGTCCGCTGGCCATCGATGAATGTGAGGCCGCAGAGCCCGACCTCGTCGAGCTGGCACCGGACCACCACGCCGCGTGTATCCGCACCGATCAGGTCGCCGGTCGCAGCGCCGCCGAGATCTATCAGGTTCCCGGCACCACGGGCACCACCGATGATGAGCCGGCCGCCGACCCCCAGGTGGTGCTGCGGGTGCTCGAGCTGTCCAAGACCTACAAGCTGACCAAAGGGGTGGTGCTGCGCAGGCAGGTCGGTGAGGTCCGCGCTGTCGACGATGTCAGTTTCGACCTGCGCAGCGGCCGCACGCTCGGCATCGTCGGCGAGTCCGGATCGGGCAAATCCACCACGCTGCATCAGATCCTGAATCTGGCTGCGCCGCAATCAGGTTCGATCGAGGTGCTCGGATCCGACGTGGCCACCCTCGACCGGAAAGCACGCCGCGCCCTGCGTACCGACCTTCAGGTGGTTTTCCAGGATCCGGTGGCGTCACTGGATCCGCGGCTGCCGGTGTCTGATGTATTGGCAGAGCCGTTGACCGCCAACGGTTTCGACAAACCCCGCATCGACGAACGGGTGGCCGAGCTGCTCGAGTTGGTGGGCCTGCGGCGCGCCGACGCCGGCCGCTACCCGGCGGAGTTCTCCGGCGGCCAGAAACAACGCATCGGAATCGCCCGCGCCCTGGCCTTGCAGCCCAAGATCATCGCACTCGACGAACCGGTCTCCGCACTGGACGTCTCCATCCAGGCCGGAATCATCAACCTGTTGCTGGACCTGCAGGACCGGTTCGGTCTGGCATATCTGTTCGTGTCCCACGACCTGTCCGTGGTCAAGCACCTGGCGCACGACGTCGCGGTGATGTACAAGGGCGCCGTCGTCGAACAGGGCTCCGGCGATGCGGTGTTCGCCGACCCTCAGCACGAATACACCCGCAAGTTGCTGGCCGCGGTGCCGCAACCCAGACCCGCCCGTTAGGTATTGCCGCATCCACGGGGTGCGGCATCTAGCATCGGTCTGGTGAACGGCTTCAAGGGGTTCAGGCTCCAGCGCATCGCCATCGTCGCAGCGGTCACCGCTCTTGCCCTGGCCGGGTGTTCGGGAGGCGACCGGGAAACCCCGTCGGCCGGCGGCAACGCCGAAGTTGGTAGCACCAACGACATCAACCCCCAGGACGTGGCGAACCTGCGCCAGGGCGGCAACCTGCGCCTGGCCTTGACCGAATTCCCGTCGAACTTCAACCCATTGCACATCGACGGCAACACCGGCGATGTCGGCTCACTGACCCGCGCCACGATGCCCCGCGCGTTCGTGATCGCGGCGGATGGTTCGGCGACGGTGAACACCGACTACTTCACCAACGTCGAACTGACGGGCACCAACCCGCAGGTGGTGACCTACACGATCAACCCCAAGGCGGTGTGGACCGACGGCACGCCGATCACCTGGGAGGACATCAAGGCCCAGAGCGAGGCCAACAGCGGGAAGGACCCCGCATTCGTCATCGCCGCGCCGAACGGCTTCGAGCGGGTGGCCTCGGTGACCCGCGGCGTCGATGACCGCCAGGCCGTGATGACCTTCGCCAAGCCCTATGCGGACTGGAAGGGCATGTTCGCCGGTAACGGCCGACTGCTGCCCAAGAGCATGACCGCGACCCCCGACGCCTTCAACAAGGCGCAGCTCAGCCAGCCCGGGCCGTCCGCGGGCCCGTTCCTGGTGTCCAACATCGACCGGGGTGCACAGCGGATCACCATGAGCCGCAACCCGAAATGGTGGGGCGCCCCACCGCTGCTGGACACCATCACCTATCTGGTGCTCGATGACGCCGCACGCATCCCGGCGCTCCAGAACAACACCATCGACGCCACCGGCACGACATCGCTGGACGAGCTGACCATCGCCCGCAAGACAGCCGGCATCAGCATCCGCCGGGCGCCATCGGCCAGTTGGTACCACCTGACCTTCAACGGCGCGCCGGGCTCGATCCTGGCCGACCCCGCCCTGCGCAGGGCGGTCGCCAAGGGCATCGACCGTCAGGCGCTGGCCAACATCACCCAGCGAGGTCTCACCGACAATCCGGCGCCGCTCAACAACCACATCTTCGTCGCGGGTCAGCAGGGCTATCAGGACAACGCCGCCTCGGTGGCCTTCGATCCCGAGAAAGCCAAGGCTGAACTGGACGCGCTGGGCTGGAAAGTCCCTGAGGGGCGGCAATTCCGGGAGAAGGACGGCAAGGAACTCGTGATCCGCAACGTGTTCTACGACGCGGGCAGCACCCGGCAGGTGGCCCAGATCGCGCAGAACATGCTGGGCCAGATCGGGGTGAACCTGAAGCTCGACACCAAGCCGGGCACCGGGTTCTTCACCAACTACATCATCAAGGGCGACTTCGACATCGCCCAGTTCGCCTTCCTGGGCGACGCGTTCCCGCTCAGCTCGCTGACCCAGATCTATACCCAGGACGGCGCCAGTAACTTCGGCAAGATCGGAAGCCCGGAGATCGACGCCAAGATCGAGCAGACGCTGGAAGAGCTGGACCCCGCTAAGGCGCTGACCTTGGCCAACGAGCTGGACCAGATGCTGTTCGAGGAGGTGTTCAGCCTCCCGCTGTTCCAGTCACCCGGAAACGTCGCGGTGCGCAGCAGTCTGGCCAATTTCGGGGCCGCCGGCCTGGCCGACACCGACTACACCAAGGTCGGTTTCGTCAAGTAGTCGGTGGGCATCGCCATCGGACGGAGGGCAACACCGCCTCGACGGCCATGGCTGCCTCGATCGCTGACACCGCCAACCGGACGACGGGCCGCGCGGGCATCGCGTCGAGCCCATCCGCGGTGGCCGAAAGTTGTTCCGCCGCACCGTCGACCACCGCCCGGATCACCGCGAACGCGGCTCGCTCCCGGGTATCGAGCACACTGTGGGCCACGGTCGGCATCCTCACCAGCACGGCATCGGGCACCAGCGCCGCGATCTGTTCGGCCACCGCCGGCGGCGTGGTCAGATCCCGGCCGCCGGACACCACTACCGTGCTCCAGTGGAACTGCGGCATTTCGGCCATCAGGTCGAAGGGCTCGGCCTCGAAAGGTTCGTAGAATTTCGCGCTGCCGATCATGTCGGCCATCTCGAGCGCAGGGTCCAGCGGCAATCCGTCCGGCACGCCGGCGTAGTTCAACTCGCGAAAGGCGATCCGCCCGACGAGGTCTACCTCGTTGCGGTACGGCGCTTTTCGCGTCGAGAGCCGGCTCAGGGCGGCAAGCGCCGACCACACCAGGGTGTGTCCGCCCAGCAGTAGATCGAGCTGGCGGTTCAACAGCGCCGCACCGCCGAATCCATACAGCAGCCCGGCCAGTTCGCCGCCTCTGGTGGCCAAAACCCCGTCGGCCACCAGGCGCCGGACCTTGGGGGCCAGCTCAGCAGTCTCGGGGTCCGAACCATCCCACAGCAGATCGCGAATGGCACCGCGCATGGCCTCGATGTCGGCGGTCGACAGCAGGGGCGAGTCCAGCACCATCGCCGCGATCCGGTCCGGGTGGCGCACCCCGAGCCCGGCGGCGATGTAGCTGCCGTACGACGTGCCGTAAAGCACGGCCTCGTGCACACCGGCGTCGTCGAGCACCGCGGCGACGTCATCGACCACCTGCTCGACGGTGATGGCCGACGGCGGCAGATCGGCGCCCGCATCGGTGTGCCGCGACATCCCGATCCCCCGGTGTTCGATCATGATCACGTCGAATCCGGCGGCGGTGGCGCGCCGGCGCAGCGCGCGGTAGGGCTGGATCGAGGCGACGCCGGGACCGCCCGGGATGATCACGACAGGGTGTGCCGATTTGCGGCCGGCCCGCACGTAGAACAGGTCGAACTGCTCGTCGGTGTCGGGACTGACCGGACGTCGCACTGCCCGCACCCCAGGTAGCGCGGCGAGCTTGTCGTGCACCCGCCTGCGCTTGGCGTTCATCGTCATTGCGCTCCATTGTGCCGCGCGACGCTCAGATCAGATAGATGGTGAAGATCGTCCCGAACAGCACCACCAACCACCCGTCGGTGGCGAGTTTGAGCCACCTCGGCGCGGTCCGGACCTCCATGAACTGCCGGATGATCAAGCGGGACTTGATCAGCGTCAGCGCGAGCACCAGCGCGGTGATCGGCACGCTGGCCCGCAGGGCCTCCGAGTACTGGGCCGGTGCCAGCCACCATGAGCCGACGGTGATGGCCACGAGTACGAGCCAGGTCCTGGTCACTGCCGTGTCGGTCATGCTCACCTCACCACGTACAGCAGGCCGAAGATGATCACCCAGAGCAGGTCGACCATGTGCCAGTAGACGGCGCCCGCCTCCACCACCGACGCCCGGCGGCGGGAGGGATTGCCCAGCTCCCGCACGATCACACCCAGCACGATGAGCCCGATCAGTACGTGGATCAGGTGTACGCCGGTGAGCACGTAATAGAACGAGTAGAACATCTCGGAGTTGGTGTGCCCGGCCCCGATCTTGACCACCCATTCGTAACCCTTGCATGCCATGAACATCAGGCCGCCGATTCCGCCGGCGTAGGTGAGCCGGATGGCGGACGCGTGACGGCCGGCCCGCGCGGCCAGCACCGCACGCGCCACCAACCAGGAACTGGTCAGCAGGACCACCGTGTTGAGGACGCCCACCGTGATGTCGAGATGCTGTTGGGCACGCAGGAATTCATCCGGATACATGCTCCGGTAGATCATGAACACGACGAAGTAGCCGCCGAAGATGACCAGATCACCCAGCACCATCACCCACATGTGGCCGTCGCCGGGAAGGTGGGCCGGCGTTGCCTCGGTTTGTGAGTCCGATTGCGTCAGAACAGGATCAGTCACCATTCACTCACTCCAGTCCCGGCTCTTCGGCCGTCTCACGCATCGCCGCCTGCCTCAGCAACACGGTCAGCGCCGAGAGCCACACCGAGAACACCACGACCGCGAGCCAGAACGCGATCGATCCGTTCCAGGCGAACGGCCCCGACTCGAAGACGAACATCTGGGTGGCGATCACCTCGGTGATGATCTGCCAGATTGTCACGTAGGCGAACCAGGCCGGGAAGACACCGTTCTTGTCATAGAGGATGGCGACGGCCAGCACCAGGTAGGCCGCTGTGAAACAGCCCAATGAGCCGTTGTACGACAGCATTCCGAGGTCGTAGAGCAAGCTGATCAATTCCGGGTCACGGTCGGGACGGAACGCGGCGGTGAGGAAACACACCGACACCAACAGGAACCCGGGCACCGCGCCGACACCCATGCCGCCGATATAGCCGTAGGCGAACGCCGACCCCACCGACATGCGCTTGATCTGATAGGCGACCAGCCCGTTGGTCATCGCCGCGCCGCCCAGCAGGATCAGCAGCAGGCAGAATCCGACCTTGATGGTCAGACCGTGCTCGGTGAAGAACGCCACCTTGTCCGCCGCGGTGACATCGGGCCGTGGTGGCGGTGTCACCCGCGTCAGGATGCAGATGATGACGCCGAAGGCCCCGTACCAGACCGGGAAAAACCAGGTCATCAACCGCACATCGGGCTTGCCCGGCGGCGCGTCGGTGAGCAGGGTCATGCTGTGACGCCCTCCTCCACAGCCTGATTGACCACCGCGCGGCGCAGCACGAAGAACATCACGACGACGAAGACGGCGAAGGCACCGTTGCGCAACCAGAAGGCCAGCACGCCATCCCAGGCCAGCGGTCCCGTGTGGAACACCGCCGCGCCGGCAGCCGGGATCATCGCCACCGCGGTTGCCAGCGAGTAATGCCCGACCCAGCGGGGAAATACCGGGTGTGGCCCGTTGTCGAAGTACACCGCGACCGCCAGGAGGGCGAACTGCGACACCACCATGCCCACCGGCGCGACGAACACGATCCAGGCCAGGTCGTTGAGCAGCAGGATCAACTCGGGATTGCGGTCCGGCCGAAACGCGGCCACCAGGAAGAAGACATTGGACAGCGCGAAGATCGTGGCGCCACTGATGACCGCCGTGAGGTAGCAGTAGGCGAACACGTGGCTCTGGGTCTTCATGCGCTTCATCTGGACGACGATCACCATGAAGAACGGCAGGATCAGGATGCCGCAGAGGTTGAACGTCACCTGGCTGAACCGGATCCATGCGGTGTGGTCGGCGTAGAACTCGGCGACCTGTTGCGCGTTCCAGGTCGGCGACATCGGTGGCCAGAAACCGGGAAACGCCAGCAACGCCACCAGCAGCACCGCCCCGACCACCGGCCCGGTCCACAGGCTCACCCACTGGGCCTTGATGTTCCCGGCTTTCGGCAGGTCTTGAACCTGCTCCAGGATCTGCACGCCAACCTCCTAAACTGACTTGAGTCAGATATTTATGTCGTCGAAACCGTAACGGCTGTCTGGATGAAATGAAAGAGCAATACTGAGTACAGTCAGTTTCCAGTTGTCGTAGCATCGGGCCGTGCTCACCGGACCGCCGCGCAGCCGCAAAGGCCTACAGACGCGGGAACGGTTACTGGGTGCGGCGATCTCCGAGTTCAAACGCGATGGCATGGCGGCGGCCGACACCGCCGCGATCGCTTCGGCCGCAGGGGTGGCCCACGGCACTTTCTTCTTTCACTTCCGCACCAAGGAGCACGTTCTGCTGGAGCTGGAACAGCGCGAGCAACTGCGGATGGCCACCGAACTCACCCGGTTCTTCGCCACACCGCACGATGTGCGCGCCACCCTGGCCGAATCCGTTCACATGCTGGAGAAACTGGAACAGCGCCTGGGTGGTTGCTTGTTCAAAGATTTTCTCGCCCTGCACTTTTCCACCACCCGGCCGCCATCGGAGGAATGGTCCAACCATCCCGTGATCGTCGCGGTGGTCGAGGAGCTACAGCGAGCTCAAGATCGCGGTGAGATCCCCGCCGAGGTGGACGTGATGCACAACGGCGTGTCCTTCCTGGTCGGGCTCTACGCGCTCTTGATCACCATCCCGGACGCGGCCGAGATCCGGGCACCGGTGATCGCCGAATACCTGACCACCTATCTGTACGGGCTGCGGGTGCGGTCTTAGGTTCGGGCTGATCCAAACGCGTGCCCACCGGTAACCCGGGCGGATACAACAGTGCGATGACCACCGTCGAGAACGTGACCCGTGTTTTGCCCGGTACGCCGGAATGGGACGACCTGCTGGCCTCGATCGCCGCGGGAGCCAAGGACCGCGACCTCAACGACGAGAATCCCTTCGATCAGGTCGCGGCACTGAAGCGGGCCGGGTTCGGAAGCCTGCGGCTTCCCGAATCCCTCGGTGGTGCCGGATTCACTGTGCCGCAGCTGTTCTCGGCGGTGATCGACGTGGCCAAGGCCGATCCCATCGTGGCCCACATCTTCCGGACCCACTTCTGGTTCACCGAGGAGCGGCTGCGCAGCGCCGACGATCCGGTGTCCAGGCACTGGCTGGACAAGATCGCCGATGGCAAGATCTTCGGCAACGCGTTCAGCGAGAAGGGCTCGCTGGCAGTCGGCAGCCTCGTGTTCAACACCCGGTTGCTGGCCGACGCCGAGACTCCGGGCGCCTTTCGGCTCACCGGCGAGAAGTACTACAGCACCGGCACCCTGTTCTCGGATTATCTGACCGTGACCGCCACCACCGACCACGACTCGGTGGCCAACGTCCTGGTGCCGACCGACCGTGACGGCGTCCGGCTCGTCGATGACTGGGACGGATTCGGCCAGCGCCGCACCGGAACCGGCACCACGACGCTGACCGATGTCGTGGTGGCGGCCGACGAGATCCTGTCCGATACGCCGTACGACGCCGAACCGGTGCCCACCGTGCAGTACGCCGCGTTGCAGTTGTTCATCCATGCCGTGGTCGCCGGCATCCTGGCCAATGTCGTCGATGACGGTGTGGCGCTGCTGCGCTCGCGCGAACGCAACTTCAGCCATGCCGTCACCGAACGGCCCACCGATGATCCCCTGTTGCAACGCCAGCTCGGGGTGCTGGCCAGCACGGCCTATGTGGCGCGGGCCGCGGTACTCGATGCGGCCGCCGCGATCGGGGCCGCCACCGATTCCGCCGTCGACGGGGTGCCCGACCCGCGGCTCGCCGCGGAAGCCCAGCTCAAGGTCGCCAAGGTCAAAGTCCACCTCGATGACGTCGCACCCGAAGCCGCTACCCGCCTGCTGGAACTCGGTGGCGCGAGCGCGGCCTCCCGGCAGCGCAACCTGGACCGGCACTGGCGCAACATCCGGACCATCACGCTGCACAATCCGGTGGCCTACAAGGCGCGGGTGATCGGTCAGAACCTGTTGCACGGCACGCCCGTTCCGGCCAACGCCTACTTCTGATTCCCGGCGATTTGTGTGCGCTTACCGGCGGTGAGCGCCGCTGAACGCACACAAGTCACTGGGTGATCAGGTCGGCCGCCTTCTCGCCGATCAGCACACTGGGCGCGTGGGTGTGGCCGCGGATGAGCGTCGGCATGACCGACGCGTCGGCGACCCGCAACGCATCGATTCCCCGCACCCGCAGTTGCGGGTCGACCACGCTGCGCTCGTCACGGCCCATGCGACAGGTGCCGACCGGGTGGTACAGCGTGTGTGACACCGATTCCAGTGCGCGCGTGAGTGTTTCGTCATCCAGCGTGGACGCGTTCAGTGTTGATGCATTCAGCGGCCTGGCGACCTTGCCGATCACATCCGCCAGCGCCGGAGACCGGGCGATCTCGGCACTCATCCGCAGTCCGGCCATCAATGCGGTGCGGTCGGCTTCATCGCTCAGGTAACGCGGGTCGATGATCGGTTTGTCCATCGGATCGGCCGACCGCAGCGTGATGGTGCCGTGACTGCGGGGCTTGAGGAGGATGGGGCCCATCACGATGGCGTGGCCATACGGGTCGCCGATGCCCTCGTCGAAGAAGGGTGCGGGAGCGAAGATCAGTTCCAGGTCGGGCAGTTCCAGTTCGGGCCTGCTTCGGACGAACCCGTACGCCTCACCGACATTGGAGGTCAGCATGCCCCGGCGCCGCGCCAGATAGTTCACCAACTCGAGCGGCTTCTCGGCGGCGAACAAGCTGTCGCTGCGGACGTCGAATCCCAGCGGAACCACCAGGTGGTCAAGGAGATTGTCGCCGACACCGGGTGCGTGCCGGGCCACCTCGATACCGTGACGGGACAGTTGGTCAGCGTCACCGATGCCGGACAGCATCAACAGTTGCGGCGAGTTGATCGCACCCCCACACAGGATCACCTCGCGGCGCGCCGTCACCACATCCCGGACACCGGCCTTGTCGAATTCGACCCCGACGGCACGGTTCCCGGCGAAAACGATCCGCGTGGCGGTGGCCTCGGTGAGCACGTTGAGGTTGTTCCGCCGCAGCGCCGGTTTGAGATAGGCATCGGCGGTGCTCCACCGGGCACCGCGGCGCTGGGTCACCCTGGTCTCGCAGAACCCGTCGTGCCCGCATTCCTTGGCCGCGGCCAGCCAGGCTGCCGTCGAACTGCGCGGGCTGCGTTGCGCCTCGATCACCAGCGGCCCGGCCTCGATCCGCTTCAGATACTTTTCCAGGCCGGCATAGTTCCAGTCTTCCCCGGCGTGTTCGCCCCACTCGTCGTAGTCGGCGGGAAACCCTGGGACCCACATCATGGCGTTCATCGACGATGAGCCGCCGAGGGTCTTGCCGCGCGGCCAATAGATCTGGCGGCCGCCGAGCTGCGGTTGCGGTTCAGTCAGGTAATCCCAGTCGACCTCGCTGCGGAACAGCTTGGAGAATGCCGCAGGGATATGGATGAATTTGTTGCGGTCGCGCGGCCCGGCCTCCAGTGCCAGCACCGACACGTCCGGCTGTGCGCTCAGCCGGTTCGCCAGTACCGCGCCTGCCGAGCCGGTCCCCACCACGATGTAGTCAGCCTCCACGTGGCGGAGTGTATGGCCCGGCGCGGGCAATCGCGGCTAATTCGCGGTGGCGGTCAGTTCGATGTGATGCGCCGCGCCGACGCTCGCGTACCGCTCCGGGCTGCAGGTCAACACGATGACCTGCCCGTCCCCGCCGACAGCGTCGAACACCGCGCCCATCTTGGTCAGCCGGTCCGGATCGGTGAAGCCGAGCGCGTCGTCGATGATGACGGGCACGCTGTCCTCCTTGGCCACCATCGAGGCGCCGGCCAGCCGCGCGACGATGGCCAGCTGCTCCTTGGCGCCGCCGGACAACGATTCGTAGGGCACTGTCCGCCCGGACAGCGTGCGGGTCCGGATGTTGAGGTCGCTGTCGACGTCGACCTCGAAGTCCTCACCGAACACGAGCCGGCCCAGCCGCTGCACTTCGAGGCGGAACGGATCGGCGTAGCGCTGCCGGGTGGCATCCCGGTGGCGCGCCATCACCGTCCGCAACGTCTCGGCCGCACGGGCCCGGCGGTGCACCCGTAGGTACTCCGCGTGGGCATGTTCGCGTTCGGTCTCGGCGGCATCCAGATGGCCCTTACGTCCCTGAGTGCCGTACACCTTGAGTTGTGCCGCCACCTCCCGCAGCGCCTCGACTGCGGACTCGTGGCGGGCATCCAGCAGCTCGGCGCGGCGGACCGCCTCGTCGAGCGTGGCGGTCACCGAATCGGGTTGGGTAGCCGACAATTCGGTACGCAGCGCGGCGACCCGGCCCGCAGTCGCGGTGGCCTCCTCGTCGGCGGCCTGGGCTTTGACCGCCAACTCGTCGTCGCCGGCCTGGGAACGCTGGACTTCCAACCGGCCGCCGGCCACCGTCAGCTCAGCCTGGGCGGTGGTGAGCTTGTCGCGGAGCACGCTGAGGCGGGTTGTTTTGTCCGCCAGCTTCTTCGCCGCTGCGGCCACCACCTTGCGGCTGGTCTCACAATCGGCCACCGCCTGGCGGTGGGCTGCCACGGCAGTGTCGAGTTCGGTCCGTGCGGTGGCGGCATCGGTAGGCCCGGCCAGATCGAACAACCCGTCCTCGGCGGGCTGACCGGCACGCAATTGCACCAGCCGCGATCGCAGATCAGCCAGATCGTCCTCACCGGTGAGCGCCTCGACCGTGGCCCGCAACCGATCCCGGCTGCCGAGCAGTTCGCGACGCCGGCCGTCGAGGGCACGCGCGGCCTCGACACCGTCGACGCCAGCCGCGGCCAGCGCCGCGGTCAGCACATTCTGCGCCTCGTCGAGGCGGGCCCGAGTCTGCGCGGCGGGCGCTCCCGGCACCACGCGCACCGTGAGCACACCGGGCACGTCGATCGCGGTGTCCGCGGTGGTGTTGACGGACCACGCAGTGCCGGCGTCCAGGGCAACCTGGGCGTCGTCCACCCGGACGTCGAGGTTCTCCGCCGCGACGAGTTCGATTCGCGCCGAGGCGAGTTCAGCCTGTCCTGCCGCACGTTCCACCGCGACCGCGGCCGCCTCGATGGCCCGCATGCCGGTGTCGTCGAGCGTGATCTCGGCGAGTTCGCTAGTGATGCGGTCCAGTTCCCGCGTGCCGGCGTCGATCTTGCTCAGCCGGGCGGCCAACCGATCGGCCTCGTCACGGTCGGTCATGCGCGTCAGCGTGGCGCGCGCGGCCTCTACCCGAAGCTCCTGCTCCTGCGCTGCCGCCCGAGCCTGCTCGGCGGCGGCTTCCGCCGCCTCGTGAACCTCACGCGCCGTAGTGGTCTCACCGTCGGCCACAACCAGGCCGGCCTCCAGCTCGGCGATGGTGGCGGCCCGCTCGTCGAGCTCGGCGCGCAGCCTCCGCCGTTCGGTGAGCGCACCGGCCGATGCCGCCTGGGCCAGTCGGGCCGCCGCAGCGACCATCTCGGCCTCCTTGAGCCGCTGCACGAGAGCGGCGACCGTCTCGGCAGCCTTGCGGGCCGCGGCCAGCCCGGCCCGGGCCTGTTCGCGTTGGCCCGTCAACCCGGTCACCTCGGCGCTCAGTTCGGTATGCCGGCGCACCGCGTCATCGACCTCGGCGACCGCCGCGGCGCACTGCGCCACCGCGCTCTCCGCGGCGGCGAGTCGCTTGGTCACCGTCGCCCACTCGCCGGTGGGCCGGCCGGTCGCGGTGAAGTAGCGCAGATACTCCGCGTCGATGCGTTCGATCAGCAGCGGCTCGTCCCCGGAGAGCGTGACGGCCTCGCCCGCAGCCACATCCAGCGCGCGCGCCAGCGCATCCGAACCCGACAGGTCGACCGGTGCGGTCGAGCCGGACTGCAGCACCCGCTGGGCCTGCCACAGGCTGGTGTCGACGGTCTCGGCGAGCATGGTCAGCACCCGCTCGTGCGCTTCGTCGCCGCTGAGCTGCGCGCGCACCGGCGCCAGCACGGTCAACTGCGTCTCGGCACGCTTGTGGAAGCGTTTGCGGTACATGAAGCGGTAAGGCCCGGTGGAGATTTCGGCCATCACCTCGGCGCCGACGTCGGCATGCGTCGGCTTGACCTGCTTGACTTCCTTCTTGCCCGAGCGGTCCTTGGCCTCCAGCAGCAGATCCAGCGCCTCGATCATCGAGGATTTGCCGATCTCATTGGCGCCGCTGACCACCACCACACCGTGATCGGGAAACTCGATCTCGCGGTGGGTGACGCCGCGATAGTTGGTCAGAACCAGGCGGTGCAGTTTCATGCCGCACTCCCGTTTGCTCTTCGCGCAAGCGGCTCATCGGCGCCCCTATGCACCAGGCGCAGCAGCAGGCCCAGTGCCGCGCGGGCGTCGTCGGCTCCGGCACCCTCGGTGCGGGCGGTGGCCACCAACTCGTCCACCGCGGCCGCCGCGAACCCGCCGATGCCCAGATCGTCGAACTCACCGTCTGCCGGCAGCACCGCGATCTCGGTGTGCCGCTCCCACAGCGTCAGCGCCGCGAACAGCCGGGCGTACTTGTCGAGGCATGCATCCAGTGCAGCCTTGTCCGTCACGGTCAGGGAGCCCGTCAACGCCAGCCGCACCACGGTACGTTCCTTGTCCGGCAACAGATCCAGATTGAGATCCAGGTCCGCCACGTCGCGGTCGGTGTCCACCTCACGACGCAGCGTGACGAACCGCCAGCGGCCCACCCGTTCGGAATCGACCCGGACACCGCGGTGCGGATCGGTCTCATCGATGTCGACCAGCAGCACATGGCCCGGATCGGATTCGATGTCGTCGTAGTTGGTCACCTCGGGTGAGCCCGAGTACCAGACCCGGCCAGTCGATCCGACCTCGGTGCGGGAGTGCTTGTCCCCCAACGCCACATAGTGCACCGCACCGCGCGCCAGGGCATCCTCGACCGCGGCCAGCCGGATCAGCGAGGGCTTGTCCTTGTCCGGGTCGAGGATGTCGACGCCGCCGTGGCCGACCACCACGCGGGTGACACCGTCGGCAGGCAGATCGGCGAGGACGTCCCCGATCAGATCGGAGGTGGGCGCCTTGGACCGCCACGGCGCCGCCACGATCTGCAGCCCGGGCCGCACCTCGTGCACGCCCGCGCGATCGAGGACCACGACGTTGTCCGGGCATTCGGCGGTGAACAGCGCACTGGTGTAGACCGACGCCGCGTCGAGCGGATCATGGTTGCCCGGCAGCAGATAAACGGGCACGCCGATGGCACGCATGGCCTCCAGCGACAAGCTGACCTCACGCGGGGCCAACTGGTTGTGCTCGAACACGTCCCCGGACACCACCACGAACTCCGCACCTGAGGCCGCGGCAACAGGACCCAGGGCCGCCACGGCCTCCCGGCGTGACGCCGAGTAGCGGGGCTGTGCCTCACCGTTCAAGAAGTGACGGGTCATGCCGAGTTGCCAGTCGGCGGTGTGCAGAAAACGCATGGGCCCCGTCCTTTCTCGTCGGCTCATCTTTCGAGCAAGGCGAGTGTAAAACCGGAGGCCGACAAGTCCCGGGACCTGCGGCGGCATGGCCGCGCCCGGGTGCCGATACCGTATGAAGAATGGCTAACCCGATTAGTCCGATCAGAACACTGCTGCTGATGCGCCACGCCAAGTCGGACTACCCCGACGGGGTGGCCGACCACGACCGCCCGCTGGCCCCGCGCGGCATCAGGGAGGCAGGGCTGGCCGGTGAGTGGATCCGGGACAATTTCGGCGCGGTGGACGCCGTGCTGTGCTCGACGGCGACGCGAACCCGTCAGACGTTGGAGCGCACCGGCATCGAGGCGCCCGTGCAGTTCGCCGACCGCATCTACGACGCCAGACCGGGCACCGTGATCGACGAGATCAACGGTGTGGCGTCCCGTTTCGGCTCCGACCCGTCGACGCTGCTGGTCATCGGCCACGAGCCGGCGATGTCCGCCGTCGCCCTCGGCCTCGCCGACGGCTCCAACCGCACTGCGGCGGAGAGCATCTCACTGAAGTTCCCGACCTCGGCGATCGCCATGCTGCGCACCGGCACACCCTGGGACCAGCTGGCACTGGGCGGTGCGACGCTGGTCCGGTTCCACGTACCCCGCTAGGAGTTGGTGGCCAGCGTCAGTTCCATGAGCTTGGTGGCCATCGGGCAGGCATCGATACCAGGGCCTTGCGGATTGACCCACCAACCGACCACACCGGCCGCGTCGCTGGCGACCCCACAGGCGCCGTTGAGACCCTCGGGCCGCATGATGATCGAATCCACACCGGCGATCCGGCGCTGCTCGATCGCATACTGCAGCTTCTCCGCGGTCTGACGTTCGTTCTCGAGGCTGCCCTGCTCGTACCAGAACCGGGTGATGTCGACGAGGCCGGCCGGATTGGCCGCCTGCCAGCGGCACACGGCGCCGACGAAGGTGCTCTGGATGTCGAGCGGGTCGGCACCCACCGTCTTGGCCAGGATGTCCGTGGTCAGGACGTCACATTCCTTGAGCAGGTTCGGGTAGGTCTTCTCGGACTTGTTGTTGCTCGGGCCGCCACTGGAGCCTTCTTTGGCCGCTGTGCCGTCGACCGTGTTGGTGCAACCGGTCAGCCCGACGAACAGCGCCAGCGCGCCCATCAACGGGGCGAGCCCGCGCTTGACTGAATTGCTCCTCGCGTGCGCGGTCATCATTTGGAATTCACAATCGACTGGCGGGTCAGCTCCTTGGCGACCTCGCACGGATCGGGATAGGGCTTCTGGTCGAAGCTCACGGACCACTCGATGAAATCGTCGTCGAACTGGATACCGATCTCACACAGGTTCACGTCGCCGGCCTTGAGCGGGTTCTCCCCGACGGCGATGAAGCCGCCGTGTCCCTCGATGTTGATGTCCTCCACGCTGGTCCGCGACAGCTCCTCGGTCTTGCGTTCACGGCCGATCGGGCTTCCCCGGAACCAGGTGAACGAGAAGTGCGGCCCCAGGATGCTGCCACCCTGCAACCACTGGCAGCCCGACGAATTGGTCGCGGTGTTGACCAGCCCCTGTACCTGGGTCAGCTCGGTCACCGTCTGATCCGTCACGCCGCCGCAATGCGGGAAATGCGGGCCGTGCTCACCTGAGCCACCGGCACTCTGCGTCTCGGTTTTCGGAACCTCAGGGGACGCCGGCTCGCCGGACGAGCAGGCGGCGAACACCGGAACCATTGCCGCAGCCAACACCGCGAAGGCTCTGGCGTGGGCGAATCGTGGCTTGGCGGCCGTGCGGACAGTCACGCCATGCACTGTAGCGGCAACACCTACGCGGTATCCCGACATGCCGACTGACCTGGACTTTCACCGAGGCGGACACGATACGGCCGGACACCGACGACACCGCGCCGGTGTGCGAGAGTAGCCAGATGCTCTGGGCGCTGCTGCGACAGTACGTGCGGCCGTACCGGCGGCTGCTCGCGGTCGTCGCGACCCTCCAGGTGATCAGCACCCTGGCCTCGCTGTACCTGCCCACGGTCAACGCGGCCATCATCGACGACGGAGTGGCCAAAGGCGATACCGAACGAATCGTCGAACTCGGCGGCGTCATGCTGGGTGTCACCGGTCTGCAGGTGGCGTGTGCGATCGGGGCGGTGTTCTTCGGATCGCGCGCGGCCATGAGCTTCGGCCGCGATCTGCGCTCGGCGATCTTCCACCACGTCACCACGTTCTCGGCGGAGGAGACCGCGCGGTTCGGCGCCCCGTCGCTGCTGACCCGCACCACCAACGACGTCGGTCAGATCCAGCAGCTGCTCCAGATGACGGCCACCATCCTGATCACCGCACCGATCATGTCGATCGGCGGAATCCTGATGGCACTGCACCAGGACGCCGGGTTGTCGTGGCTGCTTCTGGTCAGCGTGCCGGTGCTGGCGCTGACGAACTACTGGATCATCAGGCACCTGATGCCGATCTTCCGCCGGATGCAGCGGTTGATCGACGGGATCAACCGGGTGATGCGCGATCAGCTGTCCGGTATCCGGGTGATCCGCGCCTTCGCCCGCGAACCGGTCGAACAGCGCCGCTTCGCCGACTCCAGCGGGGCCCTGTCGGCCACCGCCCTGGAAGCCGGACAATGGCAGGCGCTGATGCTGCCGGCCACCACCCTGGTGATCAACGTCTCGAGTGTCGCTCTGATCTGGTTCGGCGGGCTGCGCATCGACGCCGGGCACATGCAGGTGGGTTCCTTGATCGCCTTCCTGGCGTACTTCATGCAGATCCTGATGGCCGTGCTGATGGCGACGGTGCTGGGGGTGATGCTGCCGCGCGCGTCGGTGTGTGCCGAGCGGGTCACCGGAGTGCTGGCCACCAGGCCGCGGATCACCAGCCCGGCCGACCCGGTCCGTCTGCCGGGCCTCACCGGCGAGATCGACTTCGATGCCGCGTCATTCAGCTATCCCGGCGCCGACCGGCCTGTGCTGCAGCAGGTTTCGTTTCACGCCCGGCGCGGCACCACGACGGCAGTCGTGGGTTCCACCGGTTCGGGCAAATCCACCCTGCTGGCGATGATCTGCCGGTTCTACGACGTCACCTCCGGTGCGGTCCGAGTCGACGGTGTGGATGTCCGCGAACTCGATCTCGAACAGCTGTGGGCGACCATCGGTCTGGTCCCCCAGCGCGGCTACCTGTTCTCCGGGACCATCGCCGAGAACCTGCGCTACGGGGCCGCGCCGGGACAGGAACTCACCGAGGAACAGATGTGGGAGGCGCTGCGCATCGCCGCGGCCGACGACTTCGTGCGCGCCCACCCCGACGGGCTGGAACGCCCGGTGGCCCAGGGCGGCATCAATTTCTCGGGCGGGCAGCGACAGCGGCTGGCGATCGCGCGGGCCGTGATCCGCCGACCCGCGATCTACCTTTTCGATGACGCGTTCTCGGCGCTCGACGTACACACCGATGCCCGCGTGCGGGCCGCACTGCGCGAGGTGTCCGCCGACGCCACCGTGGTGATCGTGTCGCAACGGATCTCGACCGTGATCGAGGCCGACCAGGTGGTCGTGATCGAAGACGGCCGCGTCGTCGGCGTGGGCACCCACGAGTCCTTGCTCGCCGATTGCCCCGCCTATGCCGACTTCGCCGCATCGCAGGCGATCACCGCCGGAGACCCGCGATGACCGGCCCCGTGCTGCGCCGCAGCGGGACGCCCGCTCCCCCGGTGGAGCGCACCCGCGACTTCCGCGGCTCGGCCGTGCGCCTGCTCAAGCGCCTGGTGCCGCAACGTGGTCTGGCCATCTCGGTGGTATTGCTCGGCGTGGCCGGTATCGCCATCGGGGTGATCGGGCCCCGGATTCTCGGCCACGCCACCGACCTGCTGTTCAACGGCGTGATCGGACGTGAGTTGCCTGCGGGGATGACCAAGGAACAGGCGATCGCCGCGGCCCGGGCCCGCGGCGACACCACGTTCGCCGATCTGCTGTCGGGGATGAACGTCATCCCCGGCCACGGCGTGGACTTCCCGGCGGTAGCCCGGACTCTGGCCTTGGCGCTCGGCCTGTATCTGCTTGCCGCGGCCTTGGTTTGGCTGCAGGCCAGATTGCTCAACGTGACCGTGCAACGCACGATGGTGGCGCTTCGGGCCGATGTCGAGGACAAGCTGCACCGACTTCCGCTGTCCTACTTCGATTCCCGTCAGCGCGGTGAAGTGCTCAGCCGGGTGACCAACGACATCGACAACATCCAGGGCTCGGTGTCCATGACCGTCAGCCAACTGCTGACGTCGGTGCTGACAGTCTTCGCGGTGCTGGTGATGATGCTGACCATCTCGCCGCTGTTGGCGCTGCTGACCGTCGTCACGGTGCCTTTGTCCCTGTGGGTGATCCGCTGGATCACCCGCCGTTCGCAACCGCTGTTCGTCGCGCAGTGGCGCAACACCGGGCGCCTGGCCGCCCACATCGAGGAGACCTACAGCGGTTTCACGATCGTGAAGACCTTCGGCCACCGGGAGGCGGCACAGCAGCGCTTCGACGAACTCAACGACGAGGTCTACCGGTCCAGCATCGGGGCGCAGTTCTTCTCGGGACTGGTGGGCCCGGCGACGAGTTTCATCGGCAACCTCAGCTATGTTGCCGTCGCCGTGGTGGGCGGCCTGCAGGTGGCGACGGGGCAGATCACGCTGGGCAGCATCCAGGCGTTCATCCAGTACGTGCGGCAGTTCAACCAGCCGCTGGGCCAGGTGGCCGGGATGTACAACACTCTGCAGTCCGGGATCGCCAGTGCCGAGCGTGTTTTCGAGCTGCTCGATACCGAGGAAGAATCCCCCGAACCGGCACCGGCCCTGGAAATCCGCAGTGGCCGCGTCGAATTCGACCGGGTCAATTTCAGTTATCTGCCGGGCACCCCGGTGATCGAAGACCTGTCACTGGTGGCCGAACCGGGCAGCACCGTGGCGATCGTGGGCCCCACCGGGGCAGGCAAGACGACGTGCGTGAACCTGCTGATGCGGTTCTACGACGTCGATTCCGGCCGGATCCTGGTCGACGGTGTGGACATCTCGACGGTGAGCAGGCAGTCACTGCGGTCCTCGATCGGCATGGTGCTGCAGGACACCTGGTTGTTCGGCGGCACCATCTACGACAACATCGCCTACGGCAGGCCCGATGCGACCGCGGACGAGGTGCTCGAGGCGGCCAGGGCGGCGTATGTGGACCGGTTCGTGCACACCCTGCCGAACGGGTACGACACCCGCGTCGACGACGACGGTGGTGCCATCAGCGCCGGGGAGAAGCAGTTGATCACGATCGCCCGGGCGGTGCTGGCGCGTCCGCGGGTGCTCGTGCTCGACGAGGCGACCAGCGCGGTGGACACCCGCACCGAGCTGCTGATCCAGCAGGCGATGGCCGAGCTGCGCCGCGACCGGACGAGTTTCATCATCGCCCACCGCCTTTCGACGATTCGCGACGCCGACCTGATCCTGGTGATGGATGCCGGCCGCATCATCGAACGCGGTACCCATGCGGAGCTGATGGCAGGGCACGGCCGGTATTGGGAGATGACCCAGGTTTAGCCTCCAGATTCCGTTACAAATTGTAGTGTCGGTGTAATGACGACCAGTACCGTGCACACGTTCTGCCGGTACTGCCTGGCCTCCTGCGGCCTGGAGGTGACGGTCGAGGACAATCGCGTGCTGAAGATCGCCGCGGACAAACTCAATCCGCACACCTGGGGTGATTTCTGCGCGAAGGGCCGCACTGCCGGTCAAGTGGTGGAACATCCGCGCCGCATCCTGGCGCCGATGCGCCGGGTCGGTGACACCTACGTCGAGGCCAGCTGGGACGAGGCGATCGGCGACATCGCGCAGCGGATGAACCGCATCATCGACACCGGCGGTCCGGATGCGGTCGCCGCCTATTACGGAAATCCGGCCGGATATTCGTCGTCGAATCTGGTGTTCATGAACGCCTGGCTGGACGCCGTCGGCACCTACAACCGCTACGCAGTCGGATCGGTGGACCAGAACGCGCTGCACGTGGTGGCCGAGGCCATGTACGGATCACCGTTGATGGTGCCGGTGTCCGATGTCGACAATTGCGACTACTTCCTGATCGTCGGTGCCAATCCGGCTGTGAGCGCGTGGAATTGGGTCGAATCGGTGCCGGGCGGCTGGCGCCGCGCGCTGGCCCGCCAGAAGCGGGGCGCCCGCATCGTGGTGGTGGACCCGATCCGCACCGAGAGCGCGCAGGCGGCGGATCTTCATCTGGCGGTACGTCCGGGCGAGGACTGGGCGCTGCTGCTGGCGATGGTCAAGGTCATCCTCGACGAGGGACGCGAGCACCGGGCCGATTGCACCGAACTGGCCACTGGAGTGCCCGACCTACGGGCCTTGGTCGCCGATGCCGACCTCGACGATCTGGCCACCCGCTGCGACATCGCCCGCGATGAGATCGAGCGGGTGGCGCGCGAATTCGCCTCGGCGCCAGGGGCCATGGTCATCACCCGCACCGGGGTGTCACTGCACACCGCGGGCACGGTGGCCGAATGGCTGGGTCACGTGCTCAACCTGATCACCGGTCGGATGGACCGTCCCGGCGGGCGCCGTTTCGAACCGGGCTACGTCGACACCCTGCGGTTGGCCGGACTGGCAGCCACCCGGCCGCACACCAGCCGGGTGGCCGGACGCGATCTCGTGGCCGGCGCGCACGCGCTGGCCGAGCTGCCCGACGAGATCACCACACCGGGTCGAGGCCAGATCCGTGCGCTGCTGATCAACTCCGGGAATCCGGTGATCTCGGGGCCCGACGGGGCGAGGCTCGATGAAGCCCTGTCTCAGCTGGACCTGCTGGTTGCCATCGATCTGGTGCAGCGCGAGAGCCACCGGCATGCGCACTGGCTGCTGCCCGCGGTGCATTGGCTGGAACGCGACGATCTGCTGGCCTTCACCAGCGGCATGCACGACGAACCGTACGTGCAGTACGGCGGGAGGGCCGTCGAGCCGCCGGCCGGCGCTCGCGAGGAGTGGGAGATCTTCGCCGACCTGGCACTGGCGATGCGCCGTCCGCTGTTCGGCGCCAAAGGATTCAACGCATTCGTCCGCGCCACGCGCTGGCTGGCGGCACGGACCCGGCGGCCTGGATATTCGTTCGGTCCGCACTGGATGGACCGTCTGATCATCCTGACGTCGCGCAAGATCGACGGGCACAAGCTCACCTGGCGTGAGCTGAAGGCGCATCCACACGGCCTGGTACTCGGGCCCCGGCGGTTCGGCCGGTTCCGCGATGCGTTGCGAACCCCGGACCACAGAGTCCATGCGGCGCCGGCTGAATTCGTGGCGCGGGCCCGGGAACTGCTCGCCACGCCGGACCCCGGTGCGCCGGAAGGTTTCCCGTTCCTACTGGGCAACCGGCGCCGGCGGCATTCGATGAACTCGTGGCTGAACGAGTTGCCCGGCCTGCATCCGGGCGGCAGGGACAATGAGGTGCTGCTGCACCCGTTGGACGCCGCGGCACTGGGCATCGCGCCGGGCGACCGGGTGCGGGTGTTCTCACCGGTGGGCCGAGTGGAGGTGACGGCCGCTCTCAGCGACCGGCCCCGCCGCGGCGTGGTGGTGCTCGATCACGGTTGGGGCTCAGGCGTTTTCGATCCACACCACGGAGGCGCACCGGAATCCTACGGGGTCAACCGCAACCTGCTGGCTGACCGGACGTCGATGGATCCGCTGTCGCAGACCTCGGCGCTGGGCTCGGTGTACGTCGGGATCGAGCGACTCTAGACGCCGGGGCCCTCTGCGCGCAGATCGTCGACTGCCTTCATGGCGTCGCGCAGCTTGTCCAGCCACTCGTCGGTGTGCTGGCCGACCAGCCGCACCGACCAGGCCAGCGCATCGGAGCGAGAACGGGCCACGCCGGCGTCGACCAATGTGTCGAGCACCTGCCGTTCGGGCTGCTTGAGTCGGGTCATCACCGGTACGGCGATGTGGGTGAACAGGATTCGCTCCGGCTCGCCCTCGCCCGTGTCGATCTCCACGCCCCAGGAGACCTTGCGGTCGAACCGGCCCTGCGCCTCGTCCGCGATGCGCATGCGTTCGCTACGCGTCTCTTCCCGGAACCGTGAGGCCCGTCCGGAGGCGCGTGCCTTGGTCTCGGAACCTTCGGGGTCGGGCAGTCTGCCGATCACGGTGATCTCTTCACGGTCCACGATCACGGTCGGATCGCCGGTGAACCAGGCCTCGGGCAACCGGCCCGCGAACCATTCAGCGGCTTCCTCCGCGGAGCGGCGGTGGTGTTGATATTTCGTCATGATTACATGATTACACCGTTACACCGCTGATAGGGTGGCGTTCACCACCGGCGAACGTGGGTTCTCCGCGGCTGTGCGGTCAGTTGCGCTTGAGCAACAGCGCGGCCCCGCCGGCCAGCACCAGGGCTACCAGTAGCAGCCCTGCCCATCCGGGACCGGCCAGCCACCACACGGCACCCAGCACGATGAGCGCCGGTGACACCGCGAACAGCACCATGCCGGGGTGCTGCTTGAAGACCGCGAGCGCACCCTGAGCACGGATCGGGTCGATTTCCTTTGCCATGCGACAAGAATGCCAGGGCTTTGCCGCGTCCGTGACTTGTAACCTGGTGTCGATTTCGACTCGACCAGACGATTCAAGGAGACACCGTGAGCGCACCCGGACAACCCGGCTGGCTGCCCGACCCCGAAGGCCGCTACGAGTACCGGTGGTGGGACGGTCAATCCTGGACCGACCAGGTCTCCCACCAGGGCCAGGCCGGCCGCGCGCCACTCGGGGGTGCACCGCAACAGCCGCAGCAGCCGCAACAGCAGCGACACCCGCAGCAGTCCCAGCCTCAGACCCACGCACAGGCACAGGGCGACGGGTTCGCCGGGATCAGCGGAGACCTGGTCGACGGACGGTTCAGCGAGAAAGAGGCGACGCCGATCGCCAACCAGAACAAGAAGATGCTGCGCGTGCGCCTGGGCGAACCGTTCATGGCCCGGCAGGGCTCGATGGTCGCCTATCAGGGCAACGTGGACTTCGCCTTCGAGGGTGGTGGCGCCTCGAAGTTCATCAAGAAGGCCCTCACCGGGGAAGGCCTTCCTCTGATGCGCTGCCAGGGCCAGGGCGATGTGTTCCTCGCCGATCAGGGTTTCGACGTCCACATGCTGCAGCTGTCCAACTCGGGCCTGTCGATCAGCGGCAAGAACGTGCTGGCCTTCTCGTCGAGCCTGGACTGGAACATCGAGCGGGTCCGCGGCGGCAGCATCGCCACCGGCGGCCTGTTCAACACCACCCTGCGCGGCACCGGGTGGGTAGCGCTGACCACCGACGGCCCGCCCGTGGTGCTCAACGCCGCCGAGGCGCCGACCTTCGCCGACACCAATGCGGTGGTGGCCTGGTCGGCCCACCTGCAGACGCAACTCAAGACCAGCTTCAAGGCGGGCGCGCTGATCGGCCGGGGTTCCGGTGAAGCCGTGCAGGTCGCATTCCACGGCAACGGCTTCGTGATCGTGCAGCCGTCGGAGGGCGTCACGGTCCCGATGCAGTGACCGACATGTTCGGCGCCAGCCGGCCGCCGTCCCGCATCAGCACGTAGAGCGCCGCCGCGGACACCAGCCCGATTGCAGTGAGGCCCAGCCACACCAGTTCGGCCAGGCCCGCGGCGCGCGCAGCGCCGATCAGGGAGCCGGTGGCCACGTTGCCCAGCAGGATCCCGATGCCGACGACCGTGTTGTAGAACCCGTAGTGGGTCGCCACCAGCCGATTTCCCGACAACGCCACGACGGTGTCCATCTCGAACGGGAACACCGCGGCCGAGCCGAGGGCTAGCAGCGCCGAGGAACCGAGCAACGCGGCCACCGCGGCGGCGTCGCCGAACCGGTCGCCGTCGGGCACCACGGCCATCGGGACGAACGCCGCAGCCAACACCAGCAGGCCCACCACGAGGCTGCGACGGGATCCCCAGCGGTCGGAGAACCACCTCGTGATGCGCAACTGGCCGCCCACCGCGATCAGCCCCGATATCACGAACACCGCTGCCACCAGGGCAGTTTCGTTCCCTGGTCGCAGCGCGGCCGCTTGCAGCGGCAACGCCAGGTACACCTGGAAGGACAGCACGTAAGAGCCGATCATCGCCACCGCGAACAACAGGAACCCGCGGTTGGCGACGACGCCGCGCCAGTCGTCGAGGACCGACGTACGTTCGGCCACGGGTTCGGCGCGATGCCGCGGGAGCGCCAGCAGCTGAGCCACCGTGAGCACCGCGAAGACCCCTGCCGCCACCGCTGCCGTCACCCGGAAATCGAAGGCCAGCAACGCCATTCCCGCGAGCGGGCCCAGCAGGATCCCGGCCTGGTAGAAGACGTTGAACGTGGCGAAGGCCTCGACGCGCCGGTCACCGGCATCGGCGGCGAGATACGCGCGCACCGCCGGGTTGAACAGCGCCCCGGCGAAACCTGTTGCTGCCGAGGCGATCAGCATTGCCGGCAGCGAATCCGCGACAACGAGAAGGCCGAACCCCGCGGTGCGCAACAGACACCCGGCGACGATCAGCGGCTTGTAGCCCAGCCGGTCGGCCAGCGTGCCGCCGACGATGAACATGCCCTGCTGGGAGAAGTTGCGTACGCCGAGTACCAGGCCCACCGCCCATGCCGCCAGGCCGAGCGGCCCCGCCAGATAGCCGGCCAGATATGGCATCAGCATGTAGAAGCCGAGATTGATGCCGAATTGGTTGACCATCAACAGCCGGCTGGGCAGGTCGAAGCTGCGGAACTGCGTGATGAGCCCACTCATCGGCGCACCGCCGTCGGGTCGACGACTGTCTCGCACCGCGTCCAGGTCTGCACCACGCGGTCGCCCGGATCGACGATTGTCTCCGGTTCATCGGCCGGTTGGTGGTCGAGCAGTCCGAGCTCACGGCAGTAGTCGTCGTTGTACACCGTGTCGAAATAGCGCTGCGGTCCGTCGGGGAACACCGCGGCGATCGTGGTGTCCGCCGGGTGGTTTCGCGCTGCCCATCCCGCGACCAGACCGACCGCGCCGACGCTCCAGCCCCCGCTGGCGTAGTACGTCGACGCCAGCGTCCGGGCCGCCCACACCGCGTCGGCCGGCGCGACCCAGTGCACCTCGTCGAATGCGGCGTAATCCACGTTTCGGGGATAGATGCTCGAACCGAGACCCCGCATGACGCGCGTCGCGGCAGGTTGACCGAAGATCGTCGACCCGATGGTGTCCACCCCGATCAGGCGCATATTGGGGTTGAACTCGCGCAGCACCCGCGCCACCCCGGCCGAATGCCCGCCGGTGCCGACGGAGCAGACCAGCACGTCGACATGGCCGATCTGGGCATTGAGCTCCAGCGCCAGCGGCCGGTAGGCCTCGACGTTGTCGGGGTTGTTGTACTGGTCCGGGTACCAGGCGTTCTCGTCAACCGCGAGCAGTTCGGCCACCCGGTCCCGCCGGGCCTGCTGCCAGCCCCCGGTGGGGTGTGGTTCGGTCACCGTCGAAACGTGGGCACCGTAGGCGGTCAACATGCGCTCGATGATGGGTTCCAGACCGGGATCGGTCACCACCGTCACCGGGTGGTGATAGATCGTCCCCGCGAATGCGAGGCCCAGACCCAATGTGCCGCTGGTTGATTCGATGATTCGGCCGCCCGGCTTCAGGTCGCCGCGGGCGCGGGCCTGCTCGACCATGTACATGGCGGGCCGGTCCTTCATGCCGCCGGGGTTGAAACCTTCGAGTTTGGCCCAGAATCCGTGCCCGGCATCGGCGAACGGAGTGGACACCCACAGGGTGGGAGTGTGACCGACCATGGTGTTGGGACCGCGGTTTCGGCGCAGTACGTGAAATGAACGGGTGGACAGGGCATGGTTCATCGATTTGCCGTTTCTGTACCTCGGAGCCGCGCTGCGCGCGGCAACTGACCTGGACAGCGTTGGGGCAGCCACGCATTGAGCGCAGGCCCCGTGCCCGAGATCAGCGGCGCGCGATACAGATCCGGATCAGAAGTCTTTGGCCGGCAAGGAGAACACCACGTTGGTCCGGCGGCCCCCGCTGTGACCACACCACGGCGCACCCGCACAGCAGCGCGCAGCCGACGATGAAGCCCACCACCGACAGCGTGGCGGCAGTGGCGGTGCCCCGTGGCAGCACCGCGGCGGCGAAAGCGTCCGGTGTGTGCGAAGCCGGGCTGTCACCGATGTGCGGGTGGTCCAGCATCATCAGTTCGGCGCCGTCGCCGATAGCAGCAGAGACCGCGTGAGGCAGATGCGTCGGGTGATCGTGGTTCGCGGATTGCCACTGGCCGGCAAGGCCGGCGACCCACACGGCGATCACCATCATGGCCGCCAGCCGTGACAGTGAAAGCATGCGAGACTCGCGTGACATCACGATGTTTCCGATTGTAGCGATACGAAATTCACGATTCTGGTTGTGCGTGAATCGAATCCAACCCGTGACTCCCCCGCGATCAACGGAATCGCCTCAGCCGCAGACTGTTGCTGACCACGAACACCGAGGAGAACGCCATGGCGGCGCCGGCCAGCATGGGGTTGAGCAGTCCGGCAGCGGCCAGTGGCAACGCGGCGACGTTGTAGGCGAAGGCCCAGAACAGGTTGCCCTTGATCGTGGCCAGCGTGCGCCGGGACAGCCGGATGGCGTCGGCGGCCGTCCGCAGATCGCCACGCACCAGAGTCAGGTCACTCGCCTCGATCGCCACGTCGGTGCCGGTACCCATGGCCAGGCCGAGATCGGCCTGGGCCAGCGCCGCAGCGTCGTTGACGCCGTCACCGACCATGGCCACCACCCGGCCCTCGTCCTGCAGGCGTTTGATCAGATCGACCTTGTCCTGCGGCATCACCTCGGCGTAAACCCGTTGCACACCAACCTGTTCAGCGATGGTTCGGGCTGCAGCCTCGTTGTCGCCGGTCAGCATGATCGGCTCCAGGCCGAGGGCACGCAGCTGCTCGATCGCGTCCTTCGAGGTGGGCTTTACCGCGTCCGCGACCACCAGCACCGCGCGCGCCTGCCCGTCCCAACCCACGGCAATCGCCGTGCTGCCCAGGTTCTGCGCCTCACGCATCGCGGTATCAAGCTCGGGAGGCAACTGCTGTCCCCAGTCGGCCAGCAACTGGCGCCGTCCCAACACCAGGGCATGGCCGTCGACGACGCCCTGCACCCCGAGGCCCGCCACGTTGGCGAAACCGTCCACCGCGGGCAGCTCCCCGACCTTTTCGCGGGCGCCCTTGGCAATGGCCCGCGCGATCGGGTGCTCGGAACCGTCCTCGACCGCACCGGCCAGCCGCAGCACCTCGGCGGGATCCTCTCCGGCAGCGGTGATCACGTCGAGCAGCGTCATCGCTCCGGTGGTCACCGTCCCGGTCTTGTCCAGCACCACGGTGTCGACGCGGCGGGTGGACTCCAGCACCTCGGGGCCCTTGATCAGGATGCCGAGCTGAGCACCACGGCCCGTGCCGACCAGCAGCGCCGTCGGAGTGGCCAGGCCCAGCGCACACGGGCAGGCGATGATCAACACCGCCACCGCTGCGGTGAACGCCGCGGCCACCGATCCGCCGGTTCCCATCCAGAAACCCAGGGTTCCCACCGCGAGCGCGATCACGATGGGCACGAAGACTGCGGAAACCTTGTCGGCCAGGCGCTGTGCCTGCGCCTTGCCGGACTGCGCATCCTCGACCAGCCGGGCCATCTGGGCCAGCTGGGTGTCGGATCCGATTCGCTTGGCCCGCACCACCAGCCGGCCACCCACGTTGACCGTCGCGCCGACGACCTGGTCGCCCGGGCCGACTTCGACCGGCACCGATTCGCCGGTGAGCATCGATGCATCCACCGCTGATGCCCCGTCGACGACCTCGCCGTCGGTCGCGATCTTCTCGCCGGGCCGGACCACGAACTCGTCGCCCACGACCAGTGACTCGACGGGAACGCGTTGTTCCACACCGTCTCTGAGAACTGCGACATCCTTGGCACCAAGTTCGAGCAACGCACGCAGGGCTGCCCCAGCACGCCGCTTGGACCGAGCCTCGAAGTACCGGCCGGCCAAGATGAAGGTCGTGACGCCCGCGGCGACTTCGAGGTAGATGTTGCCGGTGCCGTCGGATTGCGAGATGGACAGCGAGAACGGATGCGTCATACCCGGCATCCCGGCGGTACCCCAGAACAGCGCGTACAGCGACCAGCCGAACGCCGCGATGGTGCCCATCGAGATGAGCGTGTCCATGGTGGCGGTGCCGTGGCGCAGATTGGTCCAGGCGGCCCGGTGGAACGGCAGCGCGCCCCACACCACGACCGGCGCGGCCAGGGTCAACGAAAGCCACTGCCAGTTGGTGAACTGCAGTGCCGGGACCATCGCCATCGCGATCACCGGGATGGTCAGCACGGCCGACACGATCAGCCGGGTCCGCAACGCGGCGGTCGGATCGTCCTCGACGTGGCTCTCGCCCGGTTCGGTGGCGGGCAATTGTGCTGTGTAACCCGCGGTTTCGACGACCTCGATCAACTGCTCGGGCGTCACCTCACCCGCCACGTCGACGGTGGCCTTCTCGGTCGCGAAATTCACCGTCGCCGTGACGCCGTCAAGGTTGTTGAGCTTGCGCTCGATGCGTCCGGCACACGAGGCACACGTCATCCCGCCGATCTCCAGTACGACGTGCCCGGTCGCGGTGGTCACGGTGCCCCCTCAACGGTGAATTCAGCGGTGTGCACCACATCGCGGTGCTTGAAGTCCAGGAACAGCCGGTAGGTGCCGGCACTGGGAAGCGTGGTGTGGAACGCAATCTGCGGACCCGGCGCAGTGGCCGGGTCGGCCGCGTCGCTCATCGGATGGACGTGCAGATACTCCAGATCCGACGCGCGCACCGCGACCAGGTGCCCGTAGGCGCCCAGGTACGGCTGCAGATCGGTGACCGGCTTGCCGTCGCGGCTGACCGTGAGCGTCATCTCCGAGGGTTGGCCGGCCTTGGCCACTCCGGCGAGCGTCACGGTGTAGCCGTCGACCATGGCGGTCCCGGACGGCGCCGGCAGAGGCCGCGGCTCGTACTTGCCGGCAACGGTCATATCGGCTCCCAGGGTGACCGCACGGCCGTCGGCCGGTACGAAATCGGCGAACACCCGGTAGTCGCCCGGCTCGGTGAGAGCCAGCGGAACGCTCCAGGTGCCGGAATCGTCGAGCACCGGATGCACATGCTGGTAGTCGGCGAGATCGCGGCGCACCACGATCAGGTGCAGCATCTTCTCGTGACTCTCGACGTACTCGGTCACCGGGGCGCCGGAGCCGTCGACGATGCGGAACCGCAGCGGCACCGCAGCGCCGGGCGACAGTGCGGTCTCATCGAGTTGAAGCGTGTACTGCGCCCCATGGACGGAACCGTGCCCGGCGCCGTGGCCTTCGGCGGGATCGCCGGACGGCATGACCGCAGCGCCGATCCCGAAGGACACGGCGAATACCAGCACCAGTCCGACGACGAACCCGATGAGCTTCTGCGGTGTACTCATGATCGACCCCGACTCAACTCGCGACGGCGTAGCCGGCCTCGGCCACCGCGTCACTGATCGCGGCCGGATCGAGCCGGCTCTCGCTGTCGATGGTCACCAGCCCGGAAGCCAAGTCCACCTCGACGGTGCGCACACCGGGAAGTCCACCGACCTCTTCACGCACCGACGTGGCGCAATGCCCACAGGTCATGCCGATGACGGTCACGGATTGGGTACTCATGAAATTTCCTCCTGGAGCGAGCTCGTAGTCGATTCATACTATACCCCCCTAGGGTATGAAATGCATGGCTCCCCCGGTCCTCTCCTGCACTATGGGCTGATGGAGCACAATCCGGGCGGCTACCGGGCCCTGGTAGTCGACGACGAAGCCCCGCTCGCCGAGGTGATCGCGAGCTACCTCACCCGCGACCAGTTCGAGGTCACCATCGCCCGCGACGGGACAGAGGCACTGCGGCTGGCCCGCGAGGTCGACCCGGACGTGGTCGTCCTCGACCTCGGCCTGCCCGGCATCGACGGTGTGGAAGTCTGCCGGTCGCTGCGCACGTTCTCCGACGCCTACGTGGTGATGCTGACCGCCCGCGACACCGAGATGGACACCATCGTCGGACTGTCGGTGGGCGCCGACGACTACATGACAAAACCGTTCAGTCCACGCGAGCTGGTGGCCAGGGTCCGGGCGATGCTGCGCCGGCCGCGCGTCTCCTCCCCCACGGTGACCGACGGCCGAGTGTTCGGGGCGCTGCGCATCGACGTCGACGGACGCCAGGTCTTCCTCGACAGTGAGCCGATCATGCTGACGCGTACCGAGTTCGATGTGCTCGCCGCCCTCTCGGCGCGTCCCGGAGTGGCGCTCAGTCGGCGTCAGATACTCGAATCTGTCTGGGAGACCCACTATGTCGGAAACGAACATCTCGTCGACGTCCATATCGGTCACCTCCGCCGCAAACTGGGCGACGATCCCGCCGACCCGATGTACGTGATCACCGTGCGCGGCGTCGGATACCGCATGGGCACCGGGCAGGACAGCCGGCGATGAGCGTGGGTTTGCGTACTCGACTGCTGTCGGCTCAGGCCCTGGTGCTGCTGGCCGGTGCGGGCACCACCGGACTGGTGGCCGCCGTCGTCGGGCCGCCACTGTTCCGCGAACATCTCCACCGCGCAGGGGTCTCCGGTGATTCGGCCGAGCAGATGCACGCCGAGGAGGCCTACGTCTACGCCACGGCGATCTCGATCGGCGTCGCGTCGTGTGTCGCGATACTTGCCGCCCTCATCGTCACCTGGTACTTCGGCAGGCGCCTGCAGCGGTCGCTGACCCAGGTGTCCCAGGCCGCCACGGCCATCGCCGACGGCCGCTTCGACTCCCGAGTACCGCCGGCCCATCTGGGCGACGAATTCGACTCCCTGGAAAGCTCTTTCAATCAGATGGCCGGGAGATTGGCGGCCGTCGACGCCGGCCGCCGCAGGTTGTTCAGCGATCTTGCCCATGAGATCCGCACTCCGATTTCGGTGTTGGAGGCCTACTTCGAGGCGATCGAAGACGGGGTGAGAACCCTTGACCCCGACACGGTTTCGATGCTGCGCCAGCAGACCCACCGGCTGGTCCGATTCGCGGGCGACGCGGCCGCCCTGGCCAAGGCCGAGGAAAGCCCGGACACGGTCACCCCGGCGGCGGTGGCGCCGCACACCGTGGTGGGCGCCGCCGTGGCCGCAGCCCAGGACCGGTTCGACGACAAGGGCGTCACACTGAGCTGGCGGGCAGACCAGGATCTGCCGCCGCTGTGGGCCGATCCGCACCGGCTGGCTCAGATCCTGGGCAACCTGCTCGACAATGCGCTGCGGCACACCCCGGCCGGGGGCCGGGTGACGATCGAGGCCACGGCCGGCCCGGACACCAGCGTCACCCTGAGGGTGGCCGATACCGGGGAGGGCATCCCTGCCGAGCACCTGTCCCATGTCTTCGAGCGGTTCTACCGGGCCGACTCGGCCCGCGACCGCGACCACGGCGGATCCGGCATCGGGTTGGCGATCGTGAAGGCCTTGGTCGAGGCCCACCGCGGCCGCATCAGCGCAGCCAGTTCGGAGTCCGGGACCACCTTCACGATCGTCCTGCCGACCGGTTAGAGCGAGCCCAAGATCTGGCGCATGGTGTCGATCTCCTGCTGCTGGGTTTTCACGATGGTTCGGGCCATCTCAACCGCAGCCGGGTACTGACCGTCCTCGATTTCGTCCTGGGCCATCGTGATCGCGCCCTCGTGGTGAGCGATCATGTGCGTCAGGTACAGCTTGGCGGCTTCGGCGCCCTGGGCATTGCGGAGCGCGGTCATATCGGCGTCCGACACCATGCCCTGCATGGCGGGCATGTCACCCTGGCCCATGTTCCCGTGGCCCATATCGCCGTGACCCATGTCGCCGCCGCCCTGCTGCGGCATCGGTGGCATCGGCGGGTTTCCCCACTGCTTCAGCCAGCCCTGCATCTGCTCGATCTCCGGGGCCTGAGCACCCTTGATCTGGCCGGCCAGCTCGGTCACTCGCGGATCGATGCCCTGCTTGGCCAGCAGTACGTCACTCATCTCGACTGCCTGCTGATGGTGCGGAATCATGTGCTGGGCGAACATCACATCGGCATCGTTGTGCGCCTCGTTGCTGACCGGCGAGCCGGCGGCCGCCGAGGTGGTCGTGCTCTTGGTCATTTCCAGATCGGCGGTCCGGTCTGCCTGGTCATTGCTACAGCCTGCCACCAAGGCCGCCGCGACCGCCGCGCCGGCACTCAGCATCATCAGTTTCGTCATGTCTCAAGGGTGCCGAGACTCGATGTGGCTGCACTAGTGGTTCGATGAAGATTCGACAAAGCTCGCCAGACCGCTATGCGGGCCTGGCGCGGAAGAGCTTCACCTCGCTCTTGACGCCCTTGAGGCGCCGGGCCCCGGCGAACGACCAGGTGAATTGGTCCTGATCGCCTTCGGTCCCGGCGATCGCCGTGCGGGTGGACTCGGCCACCAGCACGGTCCCGGGCCGCGCCGCCCCGGTGACCCGGCTGGCCAGATTCACCGAGCTGCCGAACCAGTCACCGGCCCGGCTGACCGCGGGCCCGGTCGCGAGGCCGACCCGCAGCCGGGGGAAATCAGCATGCGTTTCGGTGGCTGCCACCAACCGCAGCGCCGCATCGAGCAGCGCCGCCGGATCGGTGCTGACCAGCATCACGGCGTCACCGATCGTCTTGATCAGCCGCACCGGGCCGACGGCCACGTCGCGCGCGGCGTCGGCCAGCCGATTCGCCAGCCGCTCAAGATCTTCGGGCTGCACGACCTCGCCGAGCCGGGTGAACCCGACGATGTCGGCGAATGCGATGGTGACCAACCTGGCACCGGGCAGCGGAAGCCCTTCGGCCCGCTCTGAAGCGCTCACCGCCTCGGTCTCCATCGCGTGCCGCAGCTGGACGAACAACATGTCCCGGATCATCGGACCGATCAGCGGAGCCGCCTCGGCCACCAGCGCCTCGCTGGCCTTGGCGGTTTCCAGTTCCGTGGCCCCGGGCGTCAGCACCGCCGCCAGCGCGGCATACCGCATCACCTCGGCGGCCCGGCCGAGCCCCTCCGACAACACCCGGGTGATCAACACGAGTTCATCCGGGGCGATACCGAGTTCCAGGAACCGCTCGGCGAAGCCGACGGCCTCGGCATCGGCCCGCAACAGCACCGCGGCATCGGGATCCTCGACGGTTGCCAGCCCCATCGCCCGTTGCAGTCGCTGGACGAGACCGACATCCAGTCCGGTCTGCTCGCTGATCTCGCGGGTGGACACGTAGGTGCCGTCGTCCCCGGCCACCCGGCGCGAGGCGAGCAACATCGGGGTGACGGCCTGACGGATCTGATCGGCTGTGATGCCGCGCGAGAGCAGCCATTCGACCAGCTCGGCACGCTGTGCACCGGCCTCGCCGTCGAGCCCGTCCAGGAGAGTGGGGTCGGCCGCCATCAGGACAAGGTATACCCACGCACTGCGTGAACCGCCGGAGCTGTCGACGAAATCAGCAGTGTCGACATGTCCTGCGGATACCGAACGTCCACGACCACCGAGTCCCCGAAGCGGTAAGGCTTGCCTGCCACCAAGCCCACGAACTGCTTACGCAGCCGCGACATCTCGGCGCGCACCGTCACCACCCTCGACCGATCGCCATAGAGATCCTCGGCCAGTTCCGGTGCGGACCGGCCCTGCCGGTTGGTCGCCAGCACCAACAGGATCTCGGCGTGCCGGCTGGAGATGCTGCGACGCCAGTTGCCGAACTGGCCCGCCATCTCCAGCGACGGTTCGCTGTCGCGCAGGTCGAGGATGACCCGCGACGGCGCCGCGACGGACTCGGCGTCGTCGGTGATCCGCACCAGCCACCCGCCCGGCAGCGCCTCCACATCGCACATGCCGAACGGAGGTATCCACACCCGTCCCGGCAATCCGTTCTCGGGCAACAGGATCCGATTGTGCAACGGCAAGGAGTCCACCGCGGCGACCCAGCCTTCGGCATCGACGGCGAGCGCCGGGTTACCCACCCTGGCCAAGATGGGGGCCGCCACTGCGCGCAACCGGTTCAACGTACGGTCATGCGCCTCGCGCAAATGCGATTCCGCCAGCCGCGCCACCAGATCCACCAGGGCGACAGTGGTCGGATGCACCGTCGAGGCCGGGCCGGACACATCCACGATGCCGATGACCTGGCCGGTTCGGGGATCGCGAATCGGAGCGCCCGCACAGGTCCACGGGTGGTGGCTGCGCAGGAAATGCTCAGCCGAGAAGATCTGTACCGCACGATGTGACGCCAGCGCCGTACCGATCCCATTGGTGCCCACGGCGTTCTCACTCCATGTCGCGCCCTCGATGAAACCGAGGCGATCGGCGAGGCTGAGGACACGCGGCGAGCCCGAGCGCCACAGCACCCGGCCCCGGGCATCGGCCACCACGAGGATGTTGTCACCCTCTTCGATCACCGACTCCAGCCCACGCGACACGTCCTCGAGCACCGCGATGAGCCCGGACTGCTGCCGCAGCAGCTCCAGCCCGCTTGTCTCGACCTGCGGTGGCACATGATGATCCGGGTTTATCCCTTTGGCGCGCAGCCGATTCCAGGAGTCCTCGATCACCGCCCGGGGGCGCGCGGGCGAACGGTCACCCGACATGGTCGCGTCGTAAACCGCCGACAAGAGCATGGCGTACCGCCGCGGATCCTCACCAGGTGACACCGCGGGCTCAGGTACCGACGAACCTGCCATCACCGCCGATTGTGCTCCACATCACATCGGGAAGCCAATCTCGTGTCACCGATACACCAATTCCCGTCGATCAGACCCGCCTGACCAGTCAGGTACTCGGCATCAGGTCCGGCCAGACAGGCGACGAATCCGGCCGGGTCCACAGAGTCCCGATCACTCACGTCGGTGACGAAAGTCATTGCTTTCGACCTGATTTCGGCTCTGCGGCGACCGCGTCGATTCCGTCCGGTGCTACGTCGACCAGCGCCACCGTGCTCTGCAGCGTCACGAGGCGCCTCCGCTCGGATCGACCAGAACTTTCATCTTCGCCCCTGCGTGCAGGGCTTCGAATCCCTCGTCGATCACGTCGTCGATCGCGATGGGCGTGACCCATCCCCTCGTGTCGTACCCACCCTGTGCCATCAGGCCGATGACCGCCTCGAAATCCGCCGAGGTGTAGCACAGCGAGCCCTGGATACGGGACTCGTTCATCACCAGATTGAGCAGTGGTGTCGCCAGCGGCTTCTCGTAGATCGCAACGCTGACCGTGGGTTTGCGCGCCCCCACGCACGCCGTGGCGGCCGCGATGGCCGGTGCCACACCGGCGGCGTCGAATGCGGCGTCGGCACCGCGTCCTTCGGTGTGATCGGCGATGAAAGCCGGGACATCTGTGGCTGTCGGGTCCAGAGTCTTGGCGCCGAGCGCCTCGATCGCAGTTCTGCGGGTGGACGACGGTTCGCAGACGTACACGTCGTCGAGCCCCTTGCCCCGCAGCGCGAACCACAGGCCGATGCCGATCGGCCCGGCGCCGAAGATCACGGCGGTGTGCAGCGGGCCGACCTCGGCCAGGGTCGCGGCGTGGTAGGCCACCGACATCGGCTCGACCAACGCACCGAGTTCGAGGGAGACATTGTCGGGAAGCCGGTGCAGCATTTCTGTCGGCACCACGGTGTACTCCGCCATTCCGCCGTCGGACATCAGGCCGTGGAAGCCGATCTGCCGACACACGTTGTACGTGCCGGCCCGGCAGGGCGCGCAGTGCCCGCAGCGGTAAATCGGCTCGATGGCGACCCGGTCGCCCGCGGCGTAGTCCGTCACGCCGGCACCCACCTCGGTGATGGTTCCCGAGAACTCGTGACCCATGGTCAGCGGAAGCTGCCGGCCGGTCAACGGATGCGGCGCCGTCGGCACGAAGATCGGCCCTGCATAGTATTCATGCAGGTCAGTACCGCAGATCCCGTTGAAGCCCACCTTGATCTTGACGGTGCCGGGTGTGGGATCAGGCTCGGGCACATCGGCGACTTCGACCTTGTTCGGTCCGTAGTACACGGCTGCTTTCATAGTGGACTGTCTAGGCGACCTGCCGGGTGCGTCGTAAGGGTTGCAAGACGTTGCGCTCTCAAGCGCCGGTGCGATGCAACCCTGTGCAACCCTTGTTGCGCTTGCGGGCACGGTGTGGGCTGGGCCACATGACACAGACCACCGCCGCACCGCTGGCCACACTGTCACCGCAGGAACGGGTCGACGCCTGGCTGGCCGATTTCGAATCCGCACTGGCCGATCGGGACATCGAACGCGTCGTCGGCAAGTTCGCCACCGACAGCTTCTGGCGTGACCTGGTCGCATTCACCTGGAACCTCAAGACCCTCGAGGGCCGGGACGGCATGGCCGACATGCTGACGGCCCGGCTGGCCGACACCGACCCGTCCGGGTTCCGGACAGCAGAAACCCCGACCGAGGAATTCGACGGCGACCACGTTGTCACCTCAGCGTTCATCGAGTTCGAGACCGCGGTCGGCCGAGGCAAGGGACACCTGCGGCTGCGGGACGAGCTGGGCTGGACCCTGTTGACCACACTGCAGGAGCTCAAGGGCCACGAGGAGCGCAAGGGCGCCAACCGGCCGCTGGGCGCTGTACACGGCTCCGATCCGGACCGGCGATCGTGGGCCGAGAAGCGCCTCGACGAGGATCTGACCCTGGGCTACAGCGAGCAGCCCTACATCGTCGTGATCGGCGGTGGCCAGGGCGGTATCGCACTGGGCGCCCGGCTGCGCCAGCTCGGCGTGCCGGCCATCGTCGTCGACCAACACGAACGGCCCGGCGACCAGTGGCGCAAGCGCTACAAGTCGCTGTGCCTGCACGACCCGGTCTGGTACGACCATCTGCCCTACCTGCCGTTCCCGGCCAACTGGCCGGTGTTCGCACCCAAGGACAAGATCGGCGACTGGCTGGAGTTCTACACCCGGGTCATGGAGGTGCCGTACTGGAGCTCGACGACCTGCCTGTCGGCGTCCTACGACGAGGACGAGCAGCGGTGGACCGTCGAGGTGAACCGCAACGGCGAGCCCGTCACACTGCGTCCCGCGCAGCTGGTGCTGGCCACCGGGATGTCGGGCAAGCCCAGCATTCCGACTCTCCCGGGCCAGGAGACCTTCCGCGGCGAGCAGCACCATTCCAGCCACCACCCGGGCCCCGACCAGTACACGGGCAAGCGAGTCGTGGTGATCGGCTCCAACAACTCCGCACACGACATCTGTAAAGCGTTGTACGAGAACTACGTCGACGTCACGATGGTGCAGCGCTCATCGACTCACATCGTGCGCTCGGAATCACTGATGGAGCTTGGCCTCGGCGACCTGTATTCGGAACGGGCCGTCGCGGCGGGAATGACCACCGAGAAAGCCGACCTGACCTTCGCGTCCCTGCCGTACGCCATCATGGCCGACTTCCAGCGACCCATCTACGATGCAATTCGCCAGCGGGACAAGGACTTCTACGCCCGATTGGAAGCCGCCGGATTCGAACTCGACTTCGGCGACGACGACTCGGGCCTGTTCATGAAGTACCTCCGCCGCGGCTCGGGCTATTACATCGACGTCGGCGCCTGCGAGCTGATCGCCGACGGCAGCATCAAACTCGCGCACGGCGAGGTGGACCGGCTGACCGAGAACTCGGTGATCCTGGCCGACGGCACCGAACTGCCCGCCGACGTGGTGGTGTACGCCACCGGGTTCGGCTCGATGAACGGCTGGGCTGCCGATCTGATCAGCCAGGAAGTCGCCGACCGGATCGGCAAGGTCTGGGGCCTGGGGTCGGGCACCACCAAGGACCCCGGGCCGTGGGAGGGCGAACAGCGCAACATGTGGAAGCCCACCCAACAGCCCAACCTGTGGCTGCACGGCGGCAATCTGCACCAATCCCGGCACTATTCGCTGTATCTGGCGTTGCAGCTCAAGGCCCGCTATGAGGGCCTGGCAACGCCGGTGTACGGACTGCAGGAGGTCCACCACCTGAGCTGACGACCCACGATATGGCGCCCCGAACGTGACATAACCCCCACGCCGTTCGGGGCGCCCGCGTGGGTGCAGGTATACAGGCAGGATGCGCCGATGGCTGTGGGGTGTGGCAGCAGCGCTGGTCGTGATCCTGGGTGTGACGGCCTGCGGGTACTGGGTGTCGAATGCGCGGACGTTCCAGTTGGCCGGCCGGTTGGTGGACCGGGTCGAGACGGCTGACAAGGTGGTGGCGCTGACGCTCGATGACGGCCCGACTGACCTGACGCCCGAGGTACTCAAAATCCTTGCCGATGCCCAGGTGCCGGCCACCTTCTATCTCACCGGCCGCGAGTTGGAGGCCGCGCCCCAGCAGGGCGCGGCAATCGCGGCCGCGGGCCACGAGATCGGCAATCACAGCTACTCGCATCAGCGGATGGTGCTGATGTCGCCGGGCACCGTGGCCGGTGAGATCGAGCGGACCGACACCGCCATCCGGGCGACGGGCTATCAGGGCTCGATCACCTTTCGGCCGCCCTACGGAAAGAAGCTGTGGACCCTGCCGCATTACCTGTCCACCCATGATCGGACCACCGTCACCTGGGACGTCGAACCCGATTCGGCCACCGGGGCCGACGCGAATGCGATCGCCGCGGAGACGGTTTCACGCGTACGGCCGGGATCGATCATCCTGTTGCACGTCATGTACGGCAGCCGGGCCGCGTCACGGTCCGCCATCCCGCTGATCGTCGACGAATTGCGCTCGGCGGGCTACCGATTCGTCACCGTGTCCGACCTGCTGGGCCGGGCATGACCGAACTTCTGCACGGGCTGGCGCCGATCGTCGGCGACCATCCGCGGGTGCTGGTCCTGGGCAACATGCCCAGCGTGATGTCGCTGGCTTCCGGTGAGTACTACGGCAATCCGCGCAACGCGTTCTGGCGGATCACCGGCTCTCTGTTCGGGTTTCGTCCTGATGCGCCCTATTCAGAGCGGGTTGCCGCTCTGTGCGCTCACCAGGTGGCGGTGTGGGATGTGCTGCGGTCCTGCCGGCGTGCGGGCAGCCTGGACTCGGCAGTGGAACGGGACAGCATGGTGCCCAACGATTTCGCCTCATTCTTCGCCACGCACCGCACGGTCGAGCGGCTGGTGTTCAATGGCGCCGCCGCCGAGGCGAACTACTTGCGGCTGGTCGGCTCTCCCTCGTTGCCCTGGCTACGAGCGCCCTCGACCAGCCCGGCTCAAACCATGCGTTTCGAGGACAAGATGGCGGCCTGGCGGGTGGCGCTGGGCGGTTAGACCAGCCGGTCGACGATGTTCTTGGCCTCCTTGAGCCCTAACCCAGTCTCGTCACGCAACAACTTGATGGCGGCGATCTTGTTGCCCTGAAGGGCGAGCTGGCGGACCATCTGACTGCCCATCATCTCGTTGGCGTGACCGATCGGCGGCGGAACCGAACGACCTGCGGCCGCGGCGGCACGCTCAAGCGCGGCAACTCGCCGCTCGAGTTCCTCGACGCGACGGCGCAGATCATTTGAATCGTCGTGGCCACCACCGAAAATTCCCATGTGCCAAGTGTGGCCCAAACTGTGTTGCCGGGCCCAACCCCTGTTAATTGCCTTTTGCCCACGCCCACGCGGTAAGGCGCCAGTCTGGGCCGGCTTTGCGAAGCGCGACCGTATACAACGAACCAGTTTGAGTGACCTGCTTACCGCGCAGGTCGAACGTCATTTTCGCGGGGACGACGACATAGGCGTTCTCGCCGTTGACGTCGACGTGCCGTGGCTCGCCCAGCGCGATGCGGTAGCCCGAAGCGCCGAGGTGCTCGCCCTCGGCAAGCACGTCGCGCCACCAGTCCTCTGCGGCTGTCGACCCTTGCCAGACATGGGGTGACATTCCATCGAGAATTTGCATCGGGTCGGCGCAGGTCGCGGCCATCGCCGCCGGGTCACCGTTATTGAAGGCTTCTACGTATTGGCGCACTGCCGCCATTGGGTCGACCGAAACAGTCATGGCGTTGGTCCCCTGTCTGTTGGTCATACTCTAGGCGGACGGGACACGCGCGGCGGGTGAATCGCTCTGCGGTTCATCTTGGTTCAACCGCCAAAACCGCATCGCCGAACACTACGAACCACCACCACCATTCTGAGTGTCAGCCGCGTACTCCCCCGGTGTGCTGCCCAGCATGGCCCGGAAGTCGTTGATGAAATGGGCCTGGTCATACCAGCCGAGCCGCACGGCCAGATCGGCGAAATCCACGCCGGGTGAACTCTCGATCTCCAGCGCCGCCTGCTGCAGGCGGTACCGGCACAGCACCCACTTCACCGTCACCCCGACATAGCGGCGGAATACTCGCTGGGTGGTCCGCGAACTCCACGGCGAGAGGGCCATGACCTGCTCCACGCGATGCAATGACGCGTCGTCACGCATCCGATCGATCAACGGGACAAGCGCACGATAGGTCGCATCCAACGGCGCTGTCGTATCCACGATCCTGGCCTCCAGGCGGGCGTGGACGGTGGCCACATCCTCACCCAGAACCAATGGCGCACCGAATAATTCGTCACCCGCCGGGACGACTCGCCCGGTCATTGCGGCAGCGTCCCCGCCGAAGCGTGCGGTGAAGCCGCCGGGCCGGAATCGTGCGCCGACCACACCGCCCCGACCGCTGATCGTGATACGGAAGACCTTGGGCACCACCCCGTGCAGCAACGTGTTGGGAAGCCGATGACCATGGCGCACAACGTCATCTCCCCACTCACGGGTGAGATGCATGGCCGGAAAGGTGATGACTGTGCTCTCGAACGGACCGGCCTCACGCCGGTCCCAGGTCACCGACCAGAAATGCTCGACGAACCTCCCGGCCTCCGCCGTCGGCGCCCACCTGTGCAGGTCGAAAGCCGAGGCATTGCCGGCGCGGCCGACCACGCCCCGCACTGGCACGTTTTGGTCTGGCGCGTTTTTCCAAGCGGCCATGGACCACAGCCTACGAAACTGGTCGGTATGAGTGTCACAACGATTCCGCAGGGCTACACCAGCCTGACCCCGTTCATCTGCGTCGACGGCGCCGCCAAGGCGATCACGTTCTACCAGAAGGTGTTCGGCGCCGACGTCGTCGAGCGGATGGACGGACCCGACGGCAGCGTCGCACATGCCGAACTGGACTTCGGCAGCGGCCGGCTGCAACTCGGAGACCCGCAGGAGGCCTTTCAGATCGCCGCCCCGACACCGGGCGCCGCCGCGACCCATTCCATCGGGCTGTACTGCCCCGACGTCGACGAGGTGGTGGCCCGGGCCGAGAAGGCCGGAGCGACGATCCGAGAACCCGCGCAGACCTTCGTCACCGGCGACCGGTTCGCCTCCATCCTCGACCCGTTCGGCCAGCGCTGGACCGTGATGACCCGCGTCGAGGACCTCACGCCGGCCGAACGCGAACGCCGCGTCGCCGAATGGGCGGCGACCGCCGGAGGCTAACGTGGCGGGATGTCTTGCGTGTTCTGCGCCATCGTCGCCGGGACGGCCCCCGCCATCCGCATCTACGAGGACGACGACTACCTGGGAATCCTCGACATCAGGCCGTTCACGCGGGGACACACCCTGGTCATTCCCAAGCGGCACACCGTCGACCTGACCGACACCCCGCCGGAGACGGTGGCCGCGATGGCGGGCATCGGTCAGCGCATCGCTCGGGCCGCCCGGCGATCGGGACTGCACGCCGACGGCAACAACATCGTGATCAACGACGGTAAAGCCGCGTTTCAGAGTGTGTTCCACATCCACCTTCATGTGCTGCCCCGCCAGACGGGCGACAAATTGTCCTTCGTGAAGGGCATGGTGGTGCGCCGAGACCCCGACCGGGAGGAGTCGGGGCGGCTGCTACGTGCGGCATTGGCAGAACTCGACGCCGCCGAGCACGATTGACGCCATGAGTGATCTGTCCCCCGTGGAGAAGATCGGCCTCCGGCTACTACACGTCCACGACCTGATCTACCAGAAGTCGAACGGGATGATCGGGCACCGCCTCCCCGGCGTTCCGCCCAGCCTGCTGCTGCGCACCACGGGCGCCAAGACCGGCCAGCCCCGGATCAATACGCTGAGTTACGCCCGCGACGGCAAGGATTACCTGGTGGTCGCCTCGATGGGCGGCGCCCCACGGTCACCGGGTTGGTACCACAACCTGAAAGCCCAGCCCCGCATCGAGATCAACGTCGGGCCGCGCCGGCTCAGCGTCACGGCCAGACCCGTGCTGCCCGACGATCCTGACTACCAGCGGTTGTGGAAGATCGTCAACGACAACAACTCTCACCGCTACGACGCATACCAGAAAAAGACCAGCCGACCGATTCCGATCGTGGTACTGACCCCTGCGGGCTAGAACAGTTCCTTCGCCAGCAGTTCCAAGGTGGTGACGCGCGCCGTCGCGGTGGCCGGGTCCGCGCCGCGGCGGGCCGAACCCACCGGGTTGACCATGACCTCGTCGACGCCGAATTCTTCGGCCAGGGCACGCACCTGATCGGCTGCTTCGGTGGGTGAGCCCACCACGGCGCGCTTGAGCCCGGAAGCCACGACGGCCTGTGCCTGCGGGCTGAGGGTCCCCGACTCTGCCACGGCCTCGGCATCCTCGACCAGATCGAGCGCCCCGAGGGGTTGGCCGGTGCGGAGCCGGCCCATCATCTGCAACTGCGGCAGGAGCAAGGCCTCGGCCTCCTCCGTGGTCTCCGCCACCGAGGCGTTGACAGTCAGGAAAGTCACGGGCTCGGAAGCCAAATCGCTGGGCTGGAACTCGTCGCGGTAGACCGCCAGGGCCTCCGCCGTGCCCTGACCGGAGAAATGGTGTGCGAACACGTACGGCAACCCCTTGGCGGCAGCCAGGTGCGCCGAGTACATCGACGATCCGAGCAACCACATCCGCGGTTCGGTGACCGCGGCCGGCGTCGCCTTGAGCACGTAGTTTTCCCGCATCAGGTCGCGCGGCAACGGCACCCGCACGCCGCGGGTGCCCATCAGGGCCACCACGTCGTCGAGGTACTGCGGAAACGCCTCGATGTCGCGATCGTCGCGGCCGGCGGCGCCACGCAACGCCAGTGAGGTGACCGGGTCAGACCCCGGGGCCCGGCCGATACCGAGGTCGATACGGCCCGGATAAGCGGCCTCCAGCAGAGCGAACTGCTCGGCCACCGCGAGCGGCGCATGGTTGGGCAACATCACCCCGCCCGAACCCAGCCGAAGCTGGTCAGTGTGCGCGGCCAGGTGCGCGATCAGCACCGGCGGGCTGGTGGCAGCCACCGCCGGCATGTTGTGGTGCTCGGCGAGCCAGTAGCGGGTATATCCCAGCCGGTCAGCCGTCTGCGCCAGATGAGTCGTTGCCGTCAGAGCATCGGCAGTGGACTGGTCGGTACGCACCGGGACGAGGTCGAGAACGGAAAGCCGCATGACAGCGTCAACGTCATCACCCGCCGTGTTCGTTCCCGGCGCGGGCGTTCCCGAGCAACTTGGCGGTCACGAAGATGTCGTCGAGCATGGCCTCGGTCAGCCGGCCGGTGAACGTATTCTGCTGGCTCGGATGAAAGCAGCCCAGCAGCGTGACGGGGCCGAAAGCAGAGGTCAGAGTCGCGGTCGCGCCATGGCCGAACTTGGGCGCGGGTTTGATCTTCGAGCCGATCAGCTCCAGCGCAGCCCGCCACGCGAAGCCGCCCAACGCGATGACCACCCGCACAGACGGCCCGACGAGTCGCCATTCGGCCTGCAGCCAGGCCGCACAGGTGGCCCGCTCCGCCGGGGTGGGCGCGTTGGCCGGCGGGGCGCAGCGCACCGCGGCGGCCATGCGGGTGTCGATCAACCGCATGCCGTCGGCGGCGTCGACGCACACCGCCTGATTCGCCAGCCCGGCCCGGTGCAACGCAGCGAACAGAAAATCCCCGGACCGGTCGCCGGTGAACACCCGCCCCGTGCGGTTGGCACCGTTGGCGGCCGGTGCCAGCCCGACGATGAAGATGCCGGGCTGCTCGGCACCGAAACCGGGGGCAGGTCTACCCCAATATGGTTGGTCGGCAAAGGATTTCCGCTTGGCCACGGCGACCTCTTCACGCCAGGCAACCAGCCGGGGGCAGGCCCGGCACACCGAGATCTGCCCATCGAGCTCATCCACCGTGGCGGCCCGGGCGGCCAGCCGGCGCACCTGCGCTGCGGTCTTGGCCACCGGCGTCGACGCCTCCGCCGGATCGCCTGGCCAGCCCGAGCCGGGCGGCACGGGCGAGCTGAACAGGTCCCCCGTCCGCGGATGTGGGAGTTGAGACATCGACACCTCGTCCACTGTGCCCGAAAATACGGCGCGGCGGGTGCGGGTGCGCTGTTAGATTCGGCCGCGATACCCATGACCAACACCAGGCGCGGCCCACTGCTGCTGATCCTGTTCGCCGCATTGATGGCCGGCGCGGGAAACGGAATCACGATTGTCGCGTTCCCGTGGCTGGTGTTGCAGCGCAACGGATCCGCGCTCGACGCGTCGATCGTCGCGATGGCCGGGACCTTGCCGCTGCTGATCGCCACGCTGATCGCCGGGGCCGCCGTCGACTATCTGGGCCGCAGGCGAGTCTCGATGATCTCCGATCTGCTCTCGGCCGTGTCGGTCGCCGCGGTTCCGGTACTGGCCCTGACCTTCGGCGTCGACGCGGTCAATGTCCTTGCGCTGGCGGTGCTGGCCGGTTTGGGCGCATTCTTCGATCCGGCCGGAATGACCGCCCGCGAGACCATGTTGCCCGAGGCGGCGGGCCGGGCCGGCTGGACGCTGGACCACGCCAACAGCGTGTACGAGGCCGTGTTCAACCTTGCCTACATCGTCGGACCGGGTATCGGCGGCCTGTTGATCGCCACCCTCGGAGGAATCAACACGATGTGGGTGACCGCCGGGGCGTTCTGCTGTTCCATCCTGGCCATCTCGGTGCTTCGGCTGGAGGGAGCGGGCGCCCCGGACCGTTCGGTGCTGACCGGGGGCGTGTGGGCCGGCATCGTCGAAGGTCTGCGATTCGTCTGGCACACACCGGTATTGCGCACTCTGGCGATCGTCGACCTGGTGGCCACCGGGCTCTACATGCCGATGGAGTCGGTTCTGTTCCCCAAATACTTCACCGACCGCGATGAGCCCACCGAACTTGGCTGGGTGCTGATGGCGCTGAGCATCGGCGGGTTGCTCGGCGCGCTCGGCTACGCGGTGATGTCACGACCGCGAGCGGTCAATGGGTCGAAGTACATGAGCCGGCGGGCCACCATGCTGACCGCGGTGATCACGCTCGGCGTGGCGATGACCGTGATCGCCTTTCTGCCACCGCTCCCCTTGATCCTTGTGCTGTGCGCGATCGTCGGCTTCGTCTACGGACCGATCGCGCCCATCTACAACTACGTCATGCAGACCACCGCCCCGCCGCACCTGCGCGGGCGCGTGGTCGGGGTGATGGGCTCACTGGCCTACGCGGCGGGTCCGCTGGGGCTGATCCTGGCCGGGCCGCTGGCCGATGCGGCCGGCCTGCACGTGACATTCCTGGCGCTGTCCCTGCCGATGCTGCTGCTCGGGGTGGTTGCGGTGTTCCTGCCCGCGCTGCGTGCGTTGGACCGACATCGCGATTGACCAGCACCCCATCGCAGAGTCAGCCGCCCGAACTACGATTCCGGTGTGGAATCCGCGCTGCAGACACTGATCAGCGAACTACCCGAGGGGGTCGTCGTCACCGACCCCGACATCCTGGCGTCCTACCGTCAGGACCGGGCCGCCGATCCGGCCGCGGGCACTCCGATGGCCGTGGTCCGGCCCACCCGCACCGAGGAGGTGCAGGCCGTACTGCGCTGGGCCAGCACACACCGGGTGGCGGTGGTGCCACGCGGCGCAGGCACCGGATTGTCCGGTGGCGCGACAGCGCTCGACGGCGGCATCGTGCTGTCCACCGAGAAGATGCGGGACATCACCGTCGACCAGGTCACCCGCACCGCCGTCGTGCAGCCGGGCCTGCTCAACGCCGAGGTTAAGAAAGCCGTTGCCGCACATGGTCTCTGGTACCCACCAGACCCGTCGTCGTTCGAGATCTGCAGCATCGGCGGCAATGTCGCCACCAACGCGGGAGGGCTGTGCTGCGTCAAGTACGGCGTGACCACCGACTACGTGCTGGGCCTGCAGGTGGTGCTGGCCGACGGCACCGCAGTGCGCCTCGGCGGCCCGCGCCTGAAAGACGTTGCGGGCCTGAGCCTGACCAAACTGTTCGTCGGCAGCGAGGGCACTCTCGGCGTCGTCACCGAGGCGACGCTGCGGCTGCTGCCGCCGCAGCACTCCCCCTGCACCGTGGTGGCCACGTTCGATTCCGTGGAAGCCGCATCGAACTCGGTCGTGAAGATCACCGGCAAGATCCGGCCGTCGATGCTGGAATTCATGGACGCCGTGGCGATCAACGCCGTCGAGGACAAGCTCAAGATGGGCCTGGACCGCACAGCCGCGGCGATGATGGTGGCCGCCTCCGACGACCGCGGAGCCGCGGGCGCCGACGACGCCGAATTCATGGCTCAGGTGTTCACCGAATGCGGTGCCACCGAGGTGTTTTCCACCTCCGACCCGGACGAGGGCGAGGCCTTCGTGGCGGCCCGCCGGTTCGCCATCCCAGCCGTCGAGGCCAAGGGATCGCTACTACTCGAGGACGTCGGGGTGCCACTGCCCGCACTGGCCGAGCTGGTCAGCGGGGTGGCAGCGATCGCGGCCCACCGGGATCTGCTGATCTCGGTGATCGCCCATGCCGGCGACGGCAACACCCACCCGCTGATCGTGTTCGACCCGGCGGATGCCGACATGGCCGCGCGGGCTCAGCTGGCCTTCGGCGAGATCATGGACCTGGCTGTGGGTTTGGGCGGCACCATCACCGGCGAGCACGGTGTCGGCCGGCTCAAGCAGCCGTGGCTGGCCGGCCAGATCGGTCCTGACGCTCTTGCGCTCAATCACCGGATCAAGCAGGCGCTGGACCCGCAGAACATCCTCAATCCCGGCGCGGCGATCTAGGTCACGCCCATCAGGCTCAGCAGAACGCCTGTGCGCCAGGTGATCAATCCCGCGAAGACCACCAGCACCGCCACCGACACCGCCGCCTGAATCGCGTTTCTGCGCTCGCGCGGGGCGTATACGAAGGCCGCGGCGACCGCGGCCCCGGTGATCAGTCCGCCGATGTGGCCCTGCCAGCTGATGGCTCCGGTTCCGAGCGCGGGCCCGACGAAGGTGAACACGAGGTTGAGGATGACCACGGCGGCGATCGAGCGGACGTCGAGATTGAGCTTGCGGGCCACCACGAAGATCGCGCCGAACAGGCCGAAGATCGCGCCGGAGGCTCCGGCGGTCGCGGAGTTGATCGGCGACAGCAGGTAGACCAGGACGGAGCCACCGAGCCCGCTGAGCGCGTACAGCGTCCCGAACCGCAACCGGCCCAGCCACTGCTCCAGCGGCGGCCCCACGACGTACAGCGCCCACATGTTGAACAGCAGGTGCATCGCGCCGTAGTGCAGGAACATCGACGTGACCAGGCGGTAGTACTCGTCATGCGCGGCAACGCCGGGCGCCCACAGCGTGAGCTCCCTCTCCAGGTTTCCCGACGCCATCTGCAGCACGAACATCACCACGTTGACGGCGATGAGGGTGTAGGTCAGGATCGGCGCTCCCGTGCGCGCCTTTCCACCGAACTGGGTGCGCGGTTCCCGCACCGCCTTGGCGCCCTCGTTCACGCAATCCACGCATTGATGGCCCACGGCCGCCGACCGCATGCACTCCGGGCAGACGGGACGCTGACACCGAGTGCACCGCACATACGTGGGACGGTCCGGATGCCGGTAACACGTCGGCGTCTGGGCAGGTAGCTGCGGCGTGCCGGGGATGCTCATCAGTTCCGAGCCTATCCGGCGGACCCGCTATTGACACTGCACGCCTGAATGTCGTACGAATAAGACATGGCAGCGACTTTGTCTCACAGCCCCGCCCGGTTCATACCCGCCGACGCCGACACCTGGCCCAACCCATGGCCGATGTACGCCGCACTGCGCGACCACGACCCGGTACACCACGTGGTGCCCGACGAGTCTCCGGAGCACGACTACTACGTGCTGTCCCGGCACGCCGACATCTGGTCCGCAGCCCGCGACCACGGGACGTTCTCCTCGGCGCAGGGCCTGACGATCACCTACGGCGAGCTGGACATGATCGGACTGGCCGACAACCCGCCGTTCGTCATGCAGGACCCGCCGGTGCACACCGAGTTCCGCAAGCTCGTCTCCCGCGGTTTCACCCCGCGACAGGTGGAAGCCGTCGAACCGAAGGTCCGGGAGTTCGTCGTCGAGCGCCTCGAGGGGTTGCGCTCGAACGGCGGCGGGGACATCGTCACCGAACTGTTCAAGCCACTGCCGTCGATGGTCGTGGCGCACTACCTGGGCGTGCCCGAGGCCGACCGGGACCAGTTCGACGGCTGGACCGACGCCATCGTCGCCGCGAACAGTTCGGCCGGCGGCATCACCGAGGCCATGGGGACCGCGGGTGCCGCGGTGGCCTCGATGATGGGCTACTTCTCCGAGCTCATCGAACGGCGCCGCCGCGAGCCCGGTGACGACACCATCTCCCACCTGGTGGCCGCCGGCGTGGGGGCCGACGGCGACATCGCCGGCGTGCTGTCGATCCTGGCCTTCACCTTCACCATGGTCACCGGCGGCAACGACACCACCACCGGAATGCTCGGCGGCGCAGTGCAACTCCTGCAGCAGCGGCCCGATCAACGCCGACTCCTGATCGATGACCCGGAGCTGATCCCGGAGGCGATCGACGAGTTCCTGCGGTTGACCTCCCCCGTGCAGGGCCTGGCCCGCACCACCACCCGCGACGTCACCATCGGCGACACCACCATCCCCGCCGGACGCAAGACCCTGCTGCTGTACGGCTCGGGCAACCGTGACGAACGCGAATTCGGAGACAACGCAGCCGAGCTCGATGTGCGGCGAGCCCCGCGAAATATCCTCACCTTCAGCCACGGCGCCCATTTCTGCCTCGGCGCCGCGGCCGCCCGGATGCAATCCCGCGTGGCGCTGACCGAGTTGCTTTCGCGCTACCCGGATTTCGAGGCCGACCTGGATTCAGTGGAATGGGCCGGAGGCAGCTACGTGCGACGGCCACTGTCAGTGCAATTCCGGGCAGGAACCTGATGTCCCGTGACTGGTTGTCGGCCCGGCGGTCCGAAGTGGCCGCCGACCACATCCTGGACGCGGCCGACGCCCTGTTCACCCGCCAGGAGGCGGCGACCGTCGGGATGCACGAGATCGCGTCGGCCGCAGGCTGTTCCCGTGCCACCCTGTACCGGTACTTCGAGAATCGGGATGCGCTCTACACCGCCTACGTGCACCGCGAGGCGCGCCGGCTCTACGAAGAGGTCAGCGAGCAGGTGGCCACCGTCACCGATCCGGCGCAACGACTGATCGAAGGCGTGATCACCGCACTGAACGCCGTACGCAGCAGTCCGGCCCTGGCCTCGTGGTTCGCCACGGCGCAACGGCCGATCGGCGGTGAGATGGCCGAGCACTCAGAGGTGATCCGGGCCCTGGTCGAGGGGTTCGTGCGTTCGCTGGCCGCCGGCGCAGCCGGCAATGCGGACGAGGCGACAGGGACCGCAGGAGCTGACCAGGTAGGCCGTCGCGCCCGGTGGCTGGTGCGGGTCATGGTGTCGATGCTGGTGTTCCCCGGCGTCGACGAGGCCGACGAGCGCACCATGCTGGCCGAGTTCGTCGCCCCACTGGTGATTCCGGCGCAATTGCCCGTGGAGTAGCCGATTGCCGGGCGCGACGGGCTGATCGGCCCCATACTTCGGATATGGCCAACCGCCGGACGCCGCTGCCGCCGCTGCCCACGGCATCCACCATCGCCGAGGTGGTCTCGACCATCGACACGATCACCGACTGGGCCGCGGAAACCTCAAGCCGACTGGGCTATTTCGCCGCCCTGTACAAGCGGATCACCATCGCGGTCGGCACCGCGGTCGAGGAAGGGGCATTCGAGGACGGTCCCCGTATGGACCGCCTCGACGCGGCGTTCGCCTCCCGGTACTTCGACGCGCTCAACGGCCACTTCCACCCCGACCGCTATCCCAAGCCCACCCGGTCGTGGCGAGCGACGTTCGAGTGGGCGCACAAGCCCGAGCCAATCCTGGTGCAGCACATGCTTGCCGGGGTTACCGCCCACATCGTCCTGGACCTCGGCATCGCGGTGCAGGGTCTGGTCGGCGCAGGCAAACTGCCCTCGCTGCACAAGGATTTCGACACCATCAACGCCGTGCTGGCCAGCCAGGTCGGCGGCGTCGTCAACGACATCAACGAACTCTCACCGGCGCTGGCCGACATCTACGCCGTGCTCCGACAGCATCAGATCTTCGTCCTCAACGAGGCCATCCGTTCCCTGCGCGACAGCGCCTGGCGGTTCGCCACGGTGCTGGCCCTTGAGCCCGGGTTCGCTCGACCGGCCACGATCTGGGCGCGCGACCTGCAGGTCAGTCGGCAGGCGCAGGCCGCCTTCGACCCGCCCAGCCTGGTCGGTGCCTTCGATCTGGCGATCAAGGAGATCGCCGCGCGCGAGAGCCGCGATGTGGCCCGCAACGTAGCGGTGCTCGACGAGATCGCCGAGACGCCCGCACCGATCCAGACCGCGCTGTGACGGCGCGCTATTGCCGCGAGATGGCGATGTTGAGCTTGTCCTCCGCAGTCACCAAGTGGTCATGACCATCCACACCGATGTCGAGAACCACCCGGTCGATCTTGCCGGTGAACCTGTTGCCGTGCGGTCCATAATCGGGTGACGTCGGTGAGCCGGTATCGGAGCCGACGTCACAAGCCTCGTCGGCGGAGAACGCCATGGGCTCGGTCTGCTCGACGCGCCCGGTGCCGATGGTCTTACCGTCGCAAGACAGCGTAATGGTCCCGCCCTTGCCCAAACCTCCACCGTCGTAGGCGAACTCCATGCGGACCTCATGGTTGCCCGCGGGGATGGGCTCGTCGGCGGTGGTGTAGTAGTACTCAATGCCGAAGAAGTTGTAGCAGTATTTGAGCCTGCCCTCGTGGGCGTAGAGACACCAGCCACCGACGCCGCCACCCTGGCTGACGATCACACCTGCGGCACCGCCGGCGGGCACCGTGATCTTCGCCGTGACCGAATGCGACTTGTTCTTGATGTTGAGCACACAGTTCTCCAGCAGCCGCATGCCCGAGAACAGCACCTGGGTATCGCCCTTGATCAGCTGAGGACGCCCGGCGATGTCGGGGTTGAACCGCTCGAAGGACCGATCGTCGATCGGAATCACGTTGTACTTCGTGGCCTCGATCAGCCACAGCCGTTGCAGTTCAGCGAGTTTGGCCGGATCCTCCGCCGCGAGATCGTGCGCCTGAGTCCAATCGTCGGGGCCGTACAGCTCCCAGACATCGTCATCGAGCGAGGGTTGATCGTTCAGCCAGGGCGTGCGGTGTTTGGTGACCGCCGTCCAGCCCTTGTGATAGATGCCGCGGTTGCCGAACATCTCGAAGTACTGCACTGTGTGGTTCTCAGGGGCGCGGCCGTCGCGCAACGTCGCCAGCATGCTCACGCCTTCCAGCGGTGCCTGCTGAATGCTGTTCACCACCATCGGCGCGGGGATGTTGGCCGCCTCAAGAATCGTCGGCGCGACATCGATCACGTGGTGGAACTGATCCCGCGTCTCCCCATGGCCCGCAATGCCTTTCGGCCAGTGGACAACGGTGCCGTTGCGGGTGCCGCCCCAGTGCGAGGCCACCTGCTTGGTCCACTGGTACGGCCCGCACAGCGCGTGTGCCCAGCCGACCGCGTAGTGGTTGTAGGCATCGGGTGTCCCGAACAAGTCGATCTTGGACAACAGGAACTCCGGCGTCTCGATACCGGCCAGACCGTTCAGGGTGCACATTTCGTTGAAGCACCCGTTCGGGGTGCCTTCGGCCGACGCGCCGTTGTCACCGAGGATGTAGTAGATCAGGGTGTTGTCCAGAGCCCCGAGATCTTCGATCGCATCGACCAGCCGGCCGACCTCGTGGTCGGTCTGCTCCAGGAATCCTGCGTAGATCTCCATCTGTCGAGCCAGCACCGGCTTGAGCTCCGCCGGCATGTCGTCCCACGCCGGGATCTCGTCGTGCCGCGCGGTGAGCTCGGCGTCCTCGGGGACCACGCCCAGCGCCTTCTGTTTGGGAAGCATCTGCTCGCGCAGCACGTCCCAGCCATCGTCGAACTTGCCCTGGTACTTGTCCGACCACACCTTGGGCACATGGTGCGGGGCATGAGTGGCACCCGGCGCGAAGTACATGAAGAACGGCTTGTCCGGAGTGAGCGCCTGTTGTTGGCGCACCCAGGTGATGGCCCGGTCCGCCAGATCTTCGGTGAGGGTGTAGCCCTCCTCCGGTGTCTTCTCCGGTTCGACGGGCTTGGTGCCCTCGTAGAGCCCGGGGTAGTACTGATTGGCCTCGCCACCGATGAACCCGTAGAAGTGCTCGAAACCCGAGCCTGTGGGCCACTGCCCGAACGGTCCGACCGGCGACACCTCCCAGACCGGAACCTCATGGCACTTGCCGAACTGGCTGGTGGAATAGCCGTTCAGCCGCAGGGTCTCGGCGATGGGAGCCTTGTCCTTGGGCCGCACACTGCTGTACCCCGGCGCCGAGGTGGCGATTTCCGTGATGCCACCCATCCCGACCGAGTGGTGGTTGCGTCCGGTCAGCATCGCCTGGCGCGTCGGCGAGCACAGCGCCGTGGTGTGGAATCGGTTGAGCTTCACCCCATTGGCGGCCAGTCGTTCGGCGGTCGGGGTATTGCACGGGCCGCCGAAGGCCGAGCTGGCACCGAATCCGACATCGTCGATCAGGACGATGAGGACATTGGGCGCGCCTTCGGGCGGGCGCAACATGGTGATCGGCGGATAGGTGGTGTCCGGGTCCTTGGCGTCATACGTGGTCAACCCGACGTGCTGGACATCCGGGATCGGGAGGATGTCGCGGCGAATGGGGTCTGGTGTGTTCACGCGCATGTCCGCTCGCAGAAGAGCCCGCTGCTCGGGCCCGAGACGCCCAGACTATGCGCCGCGCGCTCCCACCATGGGCATTATTGACGGTCAGGCCACCCAATAGGCCTGAGCTTTAATGGATTTACGCGAGAGGTTGTACTCCTCGCGAAACACCCGGGCCACCGCGCGGGTGGTGCGGTTGTTGCACGCCACCCAGCCGAAGTGATCGGAGGCGTCGAACGCCGAGGAGCTGACCGCCTCGACCAGTGCCTCCTCGTCGCGGTCCACCCAGGTGATGTCGGCAGCACCGGCGACCGGCAGCTCCCGGTCGTCGTCGTGGCCGGCCTCCAGGAACACCCGCGCCGGGGTATCCCCGATCGCATCGAGCAGCGAATTGATGGCCGGCAGGGACGCGGTGTCACCGACGATCACATAACCGGCTGGCGCCGGCTCGGGCAGCGTGAAGTTGCTGCCCAGCACCGTGACGTCCAGAACGTCGCCCGGCCGGGCGGCCCGGGCCCAGCTGGTCGCGATGCCGTCGTGCATCGCAAAATCGATGTCGACGGTCCCGGCCTCGACATCCGGGTTGACCAGCGTGTAGCCACGTTGGTGCGCCTTGCCGCCGTCGGGGAACCACCCCCGGACCCACATCGTCGGATGCACCCGCTGTTCGGCGAGCAGCTTTTCCGCGCGGAAGTGCAGTCTCAAGTAATTCGGCGTGAGTTCGGTGTTGCCGATGACCGTCAATTGATAGTCGCCGCCCCGCCACAGCTTGACGAGAGCACCTTCCAGTCCACGTGACGCCTTCTGCTCGGCCATCCCCATACCTTTCGCCAGTTCGTTAGGTAAGCATATCCTAACTCCGTAGCGCTGTGGCGAGCTCGCCTGCCCGGACCGCGACGTTCGACAGCAAGGTGGCTCCGAGTCCATGGGTGTGCTCGACTGCCGAACCGTTGAGATAGATGTCGCCCGGCGCGCCGGCCTTCGCCCGCAGCCGATAATCACGACTCACGACGGGGCGATGCCGATCGTCGAATTCGTAGTGAGCGGCCACGTCGCCGAGGAGCTCCGCGACATTCGTCGGCGCATACCCCGTCGCGTACACGATGGCGTCGCAGTCCAGAGTCTCCCGTGACCCGTCGACCAGTGCGGTGACCGTCACCTGAACACCGTCAGCGTGCTCCTCGACCCTCGAGATGATCGATGCCTTGTGCATGTGCAGCCGCCGGTCAGCAGCCACCAGCTCGGCGTACTCCCTGTCGTACAGATCCGCGATCAACTCCGGTTCCACCGCCGAGTAGTTAGACGAACGGTGATAGTCGAGGAGGCGTTGGCGGACCTGCTCGTCGGCGCCATAGAACACATCGACCGCCGACGGGTCGAACATCCGGTTGGCGAACGCACTGTCATCAGCCACGCTGTAGCCGTACCGCGCGAACACCGAATGCACCTGGGCCCCGGCGAACCCGCGGTGCAGGTAGGCGACCACCTCCGCCGCGCTCTGCCCCGCACCGACGACCACGAACCGGCGCGGCGAGCGTGCGGGCAGGGCAGCGACACCGCTGAGCAGACAATGACTGTGCCATTGGCGGAGACTCGGCCGCACACCGGCAGGCAATACCGGCCGCAAACCGACGCCCAGCACCAGAGCGCCGGCCGAAAACCGCCGCCCGTCATCGGTATGGACCACAAATCCGTCATCCGAGGCGGCCACCGAGACCGCCCGGCTGCCATAACGAACTTCGTCTGCGAAATGCCCTGCCGCCCACTCCAGGTAGTCGTGGAATTCCAGCCGGCTGGGAAACACGTTGTGCCGGCCGATGAAGTCGACGAGCCGCCCGCGTTCGCTGAGATAGTTGACAAAGGTGAAGTTGCTCTTGGCATTCCGGAGGGTGACCAGGTCCTTGAGGAACGGGATCTGCATGCGCGCACCCGGCAGCAGCATGTCCCGGTGCCAGCCGAACCGCGGCTGGGCCTCGAGAAATGTCGCACGCGTGGCCTGTTCGGCCAGTGCGATCGCCAAAGCGAGGTTGGACGGGCCGAATCCGATGCCCAGCAACGGCAGTTCAGGTCTGGACATGGGTGCGGGTCAACCGTTGCAGGTAGTTCTCCCGCACCATGTCCCGGTTGATCAGGACGACAAAGTCGGCCATGTCGAAATCCGGGTCATAGGACGGCTCACCGCAGATCACCCCGCCGATCCGCAGACTGCCCGCCACCATCGGCGGTAGCCTCACCCGACCAGGGTCGGGCAGCTCATCAAGACTCAACCCATTGACGCGCACAGGGTTTCGTGGCGTCACCCGGTACTCGCCGGGTGCGCAGCTACCGCTGAGCGCGGCATCGCGCACCCCCCGCACCAACGCGCCGCGGGGACCACCGTCCTCCATCCGCACCGACAGACATCCGATCGCCCACTCGTATCCGGTCAAATCCTGGTAGCGCAGGATCCCCGACCACAGCAGCGCCACCACAGCTCCGCTTCGATGGTCCGGATGCACGCTCACCCGGCCCAGTTCGACCAGCGACGGCCGCAGCCGATCCAGCCCGGGGCTCATGTCGAAGATGGTGTCGGCGAACACTCCGCCCGCAGCCAGCGCTCCGTCCGGCGGGAGCAAGCGGTAGCAGCCCACGATCTGGCCCGTAGTCTCATCCCTGGCGAGCAGATGGTTGCTGTGCGGATCGAACTGGTCGACGTCGATCATCTGACCCGTCAGTGGTCCGCGAACGGCCTGCGGCAGCGTCGCCCCCATCTCCTCGGCGAAGGTCTGGTAGCGCAACCGTTGAGCCGCTTCGATCTCGGCGGAGTCGGTGGAGATCAAGATTGTGTAGCGGCCGGTGTCGGCCGCTGAAATCAGAACTGCCCCACCCTCCATAGTTTGCGAAAGTAGACGCATCGCCGTCGTCCTGCACGATATTTCGCGATACCGCGTCGAACAGTGACGCCGACGTCAATCTCGCGCGTCGACAACCTCAGCAACGATCTCCTGACGGCGGCCCACCGCGATCAACACCGCGACCAGAATCAGTCCGGCGGTCGCCGACCCGGACGCCGCGACCAGGGTCGCCTGCATCCCGGCGGCGCTGGCTTCCCGTGCCGCCGGATCGATCGCAGGCAGCGCCGCCCCGACGTCACCGGCGTGACTACTGAACAGCGCCCCGAGACCGGCCACACCGGCGACGATGCCGACCTGACGGACCGTACTGACTGTGCCCGTTGCCATTCCGGCGTCCTCGACGCTCACGAACCGCAGCGCGGCCTCCGACGTCAATGCCGCCAGTCCGCCGAGGCCGAGCCCCGCCACGATCGAGCCACCGATGAAATGCGTCCACGCTGTCATCGCCGAAACACCGGTCATCAACCACAGCCCTGCTGCGATCAACGCGGCACCGGCCGGGATCACCAGCGGCACCGGCACCCGCCGGGCCGCCACCATGGCCAGCGGGGCACCCGCCACGATCGACACAGTCAGTGGCAGTGCCCGCAGACCGGCCTCAAATGCACTGAACCCCAGGGTGTTCATGAAGTACAACGCCAGGTAGTTGGTCGCGGCCATCAGCGTGGCCGCGGCCACGAAGGCCGCCAGCGCCACCCCGGCGAAACCGGGCCTGCGCAGCATCGCCAGATCCAGCATGGGCTCGGCGACCCGCGTCTCCCACCACCCGAAGACCACGAGCGTGATGACGCAGAACGCACTCAAACCGGCCAACAGCGGTCCGCGCCAGTCGTACCGGTCGCCTTCGATCAGCACGTAAACTCCGGCGAACAGCGCAGCGGACAGCAGCATGGTGCCCACGCCGTCCACCGGGCGGGCTTGCGCAGCACGGTTTTCCGGGATGTAGCGAGCGCCGATCACCAACGCGGCCACCCCGATCGGGACATTGACCATGAAGATCGCCGGCCAGCCGAAGCCGTCCACCAGGGCGCCCCCGAGCAGCGGACCCACCGCCCCACCCGCGCCCATCACCGCGCCGTATGTGGCGATCGCGCCGGACCGGCCCCGTCCCGGCGGGTACACCGCAGCGACCAGTGGCAACGAAACGCCCAGGAGCACTGCTCCGGCCGCGCCTTGGACGGCCCGAGTGGCGTTGAGCATCTCGATCGTCGTGGCCAGTGCACACCCGAGAGAGGCCAGCGTGAACACCGTCATCCCGCCGAGGTACAGCCGACGGCGGCCGATCCGGTCACCCACCGTTGCGGCGGTCAGCAACAGCGCCGCCATCGGTAGCGCGTAACCGTCGACGACCCACTGCAGCCCGCTCAGCCGGGCACCGAGTGTGGACTGGATATCGGCGAGTGCCGCAGACACGATCGTCATGTCGAGCAACAGCATGAACACCGCCAGGCAGACCGCCAGCAGCGTCAGATGCGGGCGGCGCTCCGTCACGAACGGACCCGCGTGAACCTGTGCAACAGCCACGCTGCCGGAATGGTGAACACCATCGTGAGCACGAACAGGCTGAACATCGACCCGGTGTAGACCGGATCGCGCATCACCTCGACCATCACCAGTTCCATAATCATCAGGTGGATCAGGAAGATCTCGTAGGAGATCTCACCGAGAAAGACCATCGGTCGCGACGCCAGAAACCGGTTGTACCAACCACGGTCACCGAGCGCCGGCGGCGCAACCAACAAAGCTGCGATGACCGCGTAGAAGAACGTCTTGAACAACGCCTCGCTCAACTTGGCCGGCGACGTGGTCGGCTCCCCCGCGATCGGCGTCGACGCGATGAAATAACACACCACCGCCAACGGCACACACACCATGGCGTAGCCACGGACCTTGAGCTGCCCCAGCACCGTCAGCGCCATCCCCGCCACGAACCACGCCAGGTAGGTGGGCAGCCAAAGCCGGGCGCCATCAGGCAGATTCAGCGAATCGTGCACGATCGTCAGCCATATCGGCGACACCGCGGCGAACAACGCCAAACCGAAGAACAACAACCCCGGCCGCCAGCGTCGCCGGCACAGCACCACCATCAACAGGTAGGCCATCAGCGGCAGCACCACGTAGAACGCCGCCTCCACCGCCAAGCTCCACATCTGGGTCAACCCCTGATGAAGGTAGGAGAACAGATAGTTGTCGGTGTAGATCTGGGTCAGCGTCAGATTGCGGAACAGCCCGATCCAGGTGTGCCCGGGATTCGGCCCCCCGGTACGAAAGTGATAGAGCAGGTAGGCGATCAGCACCGCCACCACGTAGGCCGGCATGATGCGTCGCACCCGGTGCCAGGCATAGCGGCGCACCGACGGCCAAGCGTCACCTGTGGCCGCGGCTGGATCTGATTCGCGGCTCGCCGCGGCCTTCACCCACGGCCGGAACAACAGGAAACCGCTCAGCACGAAGAAAATCGGCACACCGATCTCGGCACGCGAATACACCAGGCCCAGATATCCCTGCGGGTACTTCCCAGTGGTGTAGGCCGCGTGCGTCACCACCACCAGAATGGCGGCCACCGCGCGGATTCCGGTCAGTGCGGCGACGCGCGTCGAAGCGGAGGCCCCCGCGTCTACCGACTCAAGACCCCCCTGATCCGCCGGCCCCGTCACGCTTCTGGAGACCGTCACTTGGTCTTCCGGTGCGGCTTCCCCGAACGCTCTTTGTTCTCGGATCGGCCTTTGTACTCGGAACGGCCCTTGTACTCGCGGCGCGGTCCACGGTCGGCACGTTCACCGCCACGCTCCGGTTCCAGATTGATCAACATGCCCGAGATCCGGGTGTTCTCCAGCGCTTTGAGCGTCTTGCTGGGCAACTTCTCGGGCAGCTCCACCAGCGAGTAGTCCCCGCGGATGGTGATGTGACCGAATTCGTTGCGGTGCAGCCCGCCCTCGTTGGCGATCGCGCCGACGATGTGGCCGGGGCCCACCTTGTGCCGCTTGCCCACCGAGATCCGGTACGTCGCCAGACCTTCGGGCCGCGGACGCTCCTTGCGCGGGGGCCGCTCGCCCCGATCATCACGGTCACGCTCCCGGCGCTTCTCCGGCGGCGGTTCGGTCATCAGGAATTCTTCACCGTTGCGCGATTGCAGTGCGAGCGCGGCGGCGATGTCGACCATCGGCACGTCGTTCTCGTGCTCGTAGTCCTCGATGATCCGCCGGAACAATTCGAGGCCCGGAGCGTTGAGCGAATCGGTGATCGAGTCACGGAATTTGGCCACGCGCTGCGCGTTGACGTCATCGACGCTGGGCAGCTCGGCCTCGATGACCTTCGACCGGGTGTGCTTCTCGATCGACTTGAGCAGGTGGCGTTCGCGCGGGGTGACGAACAGCAGCGCATGCCCGGAGCGGCCGGCCCGGCCGGTGCGGCCGATGCGGTGCACGTACGACTCGGTGTCGTGCGGGATGTCGTAGTTGACGACATGCGAGATGCGCTCGACGTCCAAACCGCGCGCGGCGACGTCGGTGGCGACCAGGATGTCGATCGTGCCGTCCTTCAGCGCGGCGATGGTGCGCTCACGCTGGGCCTGGTTGATGTCGCCGTTGATGGCCGCGGCGGCGAAACCGCGGGCCTTGAGCCGCTCGGCGACCTCCTCGGTGGCCTGCTTGGTGCGGACGAACACGATCATCGCGTCGCCCTCCTCGACCTCGAGCACCCGCGTCAGCGCATCCAGCTTGCGCGCACCGGCCACCTGGATGAACCGCTGCGTGATGTTCTCCGCGGTGGCGGTCTTGGCCTTGACCGTGACCTCGACCGGATCGTGAAGGTATTTGGTGGTGATCTTGCGGATGGCCGGCGGCATGGTGGCCGAGAACAGCGCCACCTGCTTGTACTCGGGGGTGTCGGCGAGGATCCGCTCGACCTCTTCGGCGAAGCCCATGGTGAGCATCTCGTCGGCCTCGTCGAGCACCAGATAGTCCAGGTTGGACAGATCCAGCGTGCCGCGCTCGAGGTGATCGATCACCCGCCCCGGGGTGCCCACCACGACCTGCGCGCCGCGCCTCAGCCCGGACAGCTGCACGGTGTAGGACGCTCCGCCGTAGATCGGCAACACGTTGACCGCGGGCAGATGCGCGCCGTACCTGCCGAATGCCTCGGCGACCTGCAATGCCAGCTCACGGGTCGGCGCCAGCACCAGGGCCTGGGTGCGGCGGCTCTCGGTGTCGATCTTCGACAGGATGGGGATGGCGAAGGCCGCGGTCTTGCCGGTACCGGTCTGGGCGAGCCCGACCACATCGGAGCCCGCCAGCATCGCCGGAATGGTCGCGGCCTGGATCGCCGAAGGCGTCTCGTAGCCGACATCATTGACTGCCTTCAGCACTGCAGGGTGAATCTGCAGGTCGGCAAACGTTGGGGCGGTATCCCCCGAATCCGGTTCTGGCGAGCTCATCGGTTCAGAAGTCTAGTGCCAATCGGACGGAATCCCGGCCGCGCGCCTGCACAAACCCGCCACGGGGCCACGGTAGGTTGCCCAACTGTGAAACGGGTCGCAACGTTCGCGACGGCGCCAGGGGCCATCTTGGCAGCCGCGCTCACGCTCACGGCGTGCGGATCAGGAGATTCCACCGTCTCCAAAACCCCTGACTCCGGACCCGGCCCCGCGCCGACCTCGGTGTCCGCACCTGTCGCCAAGGCCGCGCCGACCTCGGCACCACCACAGGCCGATCCGTGCGCGGTGAACCTGGCCGCCCCGGAGATCGCCAAGGCCGTCTCCGAGCTGCCTCGGGACCCGCGCAGCAACCAGGCTTGGAGCCCCGAGCCCCTCGCGGGCAACTACAACGAGTGCGCCCAGCTGTCTGCGGTGATCGTGCGGGCCAACACCAACTCAGAACACCCCAACACCCGGGCCGTCCTGTTTCACCTCGGCAAGTTCATCCCCACCGGGGTTCCCGACACGTACGGCTTCAACGGCATCGACAAGACAGCCACCACCGGCGACACCGTGGCACTGCAGTACTCCGGCGGACTCCACGGACTGGCCAGCACGGTGAAGTTCCGCTGGAACGGCGGCGGTGTGGAGTTGATGGGCAACATCTAGCTTTTCGCGCCAGAGACGCAAAGTGTCGGCGCCCTCACCTACAGTGGCAGCGTGTTCGTCACCGACGACGGCCCGTCGGGGCCGACCGTCATCTACAGCGCCTCGGACCTGGCCGCGGCGGCCCGCTGCGAGTACGCCCTGCTGCGTTCGTTCGACGCACAGCTGGGCCGTGGCCCAGCGGTGTCGTCCGACGACGAATTACTCGCTCGCACCGCACAACTCGGCACCGAACACGAGCAGCGCCACCTGGAACAGTTACGAACCGACGCGGGACCGTCTGAGGTGACCGTGATCGGCCGGCCCAGTTACACAGTGGCCGGGCTGAGCGCCGCCGCCGGGGCCACCCTGGAGGCCGCGCGGCGTCGCGACCCGGTGATCTATCAGGCGGCGATGTTCGACGGCCGGTTTGCCGGGTTCGCCGATTTCCTGATCTGGGACGGTGACCGCTACCGCCTGCGGGACACCAAACTTTCCCGCTCGGTGAAGGTCGAGGCGCTGCTTCAGCTGGCCGCCTACGCCGACGTGCTGTCGCGCGCCGGCGTGCCGGTGGCCGATGAGGTCGACCTGGTCCTCGGCGACGGCGGGATGTCCAGCTACCGCGTCGCCGAACTGCTCGCGGTGTACCGGCCGCGGCGCACCGCCCTGCAGGCACTGCTCGACGGTCATCTGGCCGGCGGCGCCGCCGTGCGCTGGTCCGACGACACGGTGCGGGCATGTTTCGGCTGCGGTGAGTGCGAGCAACAGATCCGCGCCACCGACGACCTGTTCCTCGTCGCCGGAATTCGGTCCGGGCAGCGCGCCCGGCTCATCGAGGCCGGTGTCACCACCACCCGTCAATTGGCCGACCACACCGATGCGGTGCCCGGGTTGGCCCAGCGCACCCTCACTGCGCTCAGGGGCCAGGCCCGCCTTCAAGTGGCGCCGCAGCCAGATGGCAAGCCGCCGTATGAGGTCATCGATCCGCAACCACTGATGCTGCTGCCGGATCCGGACAAGGGCGACCTGTTCTTCGACTACGAGGGCGACCCGTTGTGGACGGCCAACGGCCACGACTGGGGCCTGGAATACCTGTGGGGCGTCCTGGGCGCGGAGGGGAATTTCCAGCCGTTGTGGGCGCACGACCGGGCCAGCGAACGCCAGGTACTCATCGATTTCCTGGATCTGGTCCGCAAGCGGCGCAAGCGTTTTCCCAAGATGCACATCTACCACTACGCGCCCTATGAGCGCAGCACCCTGCTGCGGCTGGCCGGGCGCTACGGGGTGGGCGAGAACGACGTCGACGACCTGCTGCGCAACGGCATCCTGGTCGACCTGCTCCCGTTGGTACGCAAGAGCATTCGCGTCGGCACCGAGAACTACAGCATCAAATCGCTGGAACCGCTGTACATGGGTAACGAGCTGCGCGACGGGGAGGTCACCAAGGCCACCGATTCGATCACCGAATACGCGCGCTACTGCGCACTGCGCGATGCCGGTCACCACGACGAGGCCGCCACCGTGCTCAAGGAGATCGAGGACTACAACCGCTACGACTGCCGGTCCACCCACCGATTGCGGGACTGGCTGATCAACCGGGCCTTCGAGGCGGGGGTGCCACCGCGCGGCCCACAACCGGTGCGCGACGGCGCGCCGATCGAGAAGGCCGACGCCGTCGACCGCAAGCTGCTGCGCTTCGCCGGCGACGGGGTGGAACCCCGAACGGCCGAGCAGCAGGCGGCGGCACTCGTCGCGGCAGCCCGCGGCTTCCACAAACGTGAGGACAAACCGTTCTGGTGGGGCCATTTCGACCGGCTCAACAATCCTGTCGACGAATGGGCCGACAGCACAGGCGTTTTCGTCGCCGACGAGGCTCAGGTGGTCACCGACTGGCACATCCCGCCCCGAGCCCGTAAACCGCAGCGGCAGGTCCGGCTGACCGGCACCATCGACTCCGGCGAGCTGGGTACCGAGGTCTATGCGCTCTACACCGCGCCGGCCCCGGCCGGCCTGTCGGACGACCCGGACCGCCGCGGCTTCGGCAGCGCCGCCGTCATCGGCTGCGACAACCCGGATGCGCCGACCGAGGTGCTGATCACCGAACGCCAGCCCACCGGCGGCGACGCGTTCACCCAGGTGCCGTTCGCGCTGACCCCCGGTCCGCCGATCAACACCCGCCCCTTGCAAGTGTCCATCGACGGTACGGCGGCCACCGTGAGCGCGGGCCTGCCGACGCTTCCCGCCGACGCGGTGACCGACATCCTGCTGCGGCGCCCGCCACGCACCGTGAGCGGCCGGCCACTGCCCCGCACCGGCGAACCCGCCGCCGACATCACGGCGGCCCTGCTGGATCTGGATTGCTCGTACATCGCGGTACACGGGCCGCCGGGCACCGGCAAGACCCACACCTCGGCGCAGATCATCGCCCGGCTGGTCAACGAAAACGGTTGGCGCGTCGGCATTGTCGCACAGTCACATGCGGTGATCGAGCACCTGCTGGACCAGGTGCTCGACGCCGGCGTGGATGCGGCGCGGGTGGCCAAGAAACGCAAGGGCGCCGACCCGCGGTGGACCGAGATCGACCAGAACCACTACGCCTCGTTCATCGCCGACCACCCCGGATGCGTGATCGGAGGTACCGCATGGGATTTCGCGAACGAAGCGCGGGTACCGCGGCAATGCCTCGACTTGCTGGTGCTCGAAGAGGCCGGCCAGTTCAACCTCGCCAACACCATCGCGGTCGCACCGGCCGCGCGCAATCTGCTGCTCCTGGGCGATCCGCAGCAACTCCCCCAGGTCTGCCAGGGCACCCACCCCGCACCGGTCGATGATTCCGCGTTGGGCTGGCTGGTCGAGGGTGCACACACGTTGCCGGCCGATCGCGGCTATTTTCTGGACTGCTCGTTCCGGATGCATCCGGCGGTATGCGGACCGGTGTCACGACTGTCGTATGACGGTCGGCTGCAGTCACACGAAAAGGTCAGTGCCGCACGCAAACTCGACGGCATCGAACCCGGCGTTCGCGCCCTTGAGGTCGCACACCTCGGCAATTCGACCGACAGTCCCGAAGAAGCCGACGCGATCGTCGCGGCCATCACCGGCCTGCTCGGCACCACGTGGACCGACGAGCACGGCAGCACGCCGCTGGGCCAGGACCACGTCCTGGTGGTGACGCCGTACAACGCCCAGGTGACCACGGTGCGTCGAGCCCTCGACGCGGCGGGCCTGACCGAGGTGCAGGCCGGCACGGTGGACAAGTTCCAGGGCAGACAGGCGCCCGTCGTGTTCGTATCGATGACGGCGTCCTCGGCGGCCGACGTGCCGCGCGGCATCGGGTTCCTGCTGAACCGCAACCGGCTCAACGTGGCGATCAGCCGGGCCAAATACGTCGCGTACATCGTGCGCTCACCTCAGCTCACCGACTATCTGCCGGCTCAGCCCGACAGCCTCATCGCACTCGGCGCGTTCCTGGCCCTGACCGATCCTGTGATACACCCAATCCGTGACTGAAACGCTTACCGAAACGCTTGCCGGGATTGTCGGTGCCGGTTACGTCACCACCGACCCCGACGTACTGGACGGCCGCTCCGTCGACCACACCGGGCGTTACCGCGGGCAGGCCACGGCGCTGGTGCGCCCCGGTAACGCAGATGAAGTGGCCGCGGTGCTGCGGGCCTGCCGCGATGCGGGAGCGTGTGTCACGGTGCAGGGCGGCCGCACCTCACTGGTTGCCGGGACGGTGCCCGAGAACGACGACATCCTGCTGTCCACCGAGCGACTCACCGGGATCGGCGCCGTCGACACCGTCGAGCGCCGGGTCAGCGTCGGCGCCGGGACCACCCTGGCCGCCGTGCAACAGGCCGCCGCGGCGGCCGGTCTGCTGTTCGGGGTCGACCTCGCAGCACGCGAATCGGCCACGGTCGGCGGCATGGCCTCCACCAACGCCGGGGGTCTGCGCACCGTCCGCTACGGCAACATGGGCGAGCAGGTGCTGGGTCTGGACGTCGCGCTGCCCGACGGGTCGGTGGTCAACCGGCACAGCCGGGTACGTCGCGACAACACCGGCTACGACCTCGGCTCCCTGTTCGTCGGCGCCGAGGGCACGCTCGGCGTGATCACCGCACTGGACCTGCGGCTGCATCCCACGCCCACCCACCGGGTCACGGCGATCTGCGGGTTCGCCGATCTGGGTGCGCTGGTCGACGCCGGCCGGACCTTTCGCGACCTCGAGGGCATCGCCGCCCTGGAGTTGATCGACGCCAGAGCCAGCGCGCTGACCGCCGAGCACCTGGGCGTCGGCGCACCGGTCGACGGCGCCTGGCAGCTGTTGATCGAATTGGCCGGCGACGGCGAGCAGACCGAACGCCTGGCCGACGCGCTGGAGGGCACCGACATCTGCGGCGAACCGGCAGTCGGCGTCGACACGAATGCCCAGCAGCGGTTGTGGCAGGTACGCGAATCGGTGGCCGAGGTGCTCGGACTGTTCGGCCCACCACTGAAATTCGATGTGTCGCTGCCGTTGTCGGCGATCCAGGACTTCGCCGAGGCGGCCGCCGGATTGATCGCCGGGCATGCACCTGAGGCCATCCCGGTGCTGTTCGGCCATATCGGCGAGGGCAACCTGCACCTCAATGTGCTGCGCTGCGGGCTGGACGCCGAGGCAGCGCTGTACGCCGGGATGATGGCGCTGATCGCCGACAGCGGCGGCAACGTCAGCTCCGAACACGGCGTGGGCTCACGCAAGCGCGACTACGTGGCGATGTCACGCACCGAGGCCGACATCGCCGCCATGCGCACGGTCAAGGCCGCGTTCGATCCGGACGGCTACCTGAATCCCGCGGTGCTGTTTCGCTGAGCCACCGGCACCGCCCGGAACGCGTCCGTCACGGCATCGTCGTCCATGTCCCCGTCGTACATGTCCCCGTCGTCGAGCACGTCCCCGTCGTCGTGGGTCAGCACGAACTCGACGTAGTCGTCGTCATCGTCGTCGCGGGGGTCCAGGTATGGCTCCGGATTCGCTTGCGGCAATGCGGGCTCGGCATCGAAACCGAGCAAGAACAGAGCCGCCACCACACCGAACAGTGCGACGAACGCGGGCAGCAGCATCGACTGCGACATCGCCGCGGCGAACGGCGCGTGCAGGAACTCCGGCAGCTCGGCGGCCGCTCCCTCGCCGCGGGGCGCCGCGCCCGCTGCCCCAGGCATCTCGGCACCGATCCGCGACGTCATGTAGGCCGCGATCCCGGCACTACCGAGCACCGACCCCACCTGACGGGTGGCGTTGTACACGCCTGACCCGGCCCCGGCCAGATCCGGCGGCAGGTTGCGGGTCGCGGTGGCCGCCAGCGGGGACCAGATGAACGCCATGCCGATGCCCATCACCAGCTGCGGCAGCAGCAGCCGCCAGATCGGCGTCGTCGGCGTCATGTCGAACGCCAGCCAGGTCAACCCGATGGCCATGGCCGAGAAACCGAACCCGATCACCGGTGTCGGATGGGCCCGGTCGACGATGCGGCCCACCAGCGGCGCCAAGACACCGCTGGCGATCGCGGTCGGCGCGGTCAGCAGGGCCGCGCGGATCGGCGAAAGCCCGCACACCGTCTGGGCGTAGAACATCAACGGCAGGATCATCGCGGTCACCGCGAACCCGATCGTCGCGACACCCAGATTGGCCAGGCTGAAATCGCGGTCTTGGAAGATCCGCAGCGGGATCAGCGGCTCGGCGGTGTTGACGGCCTGCCAGCACACGAACGCCACCATCACGGCGATGCCGACGGCACCCGTGGCCCACACCCACGGCGCCCAGTCCCGCGACTGGCCCTCCTGCAGGGCGAAAACGATCAGGAACATGCCGACGCCGGACAACACCACGCCCAGTACGTCGAACCGGTGCGGCGCAGTGGGTAACGCCGGAACCAGCCACACCGCCAGCGCCAGGCCCAGGATTCCGATCGGCACGTTGACGAAGAAGATCCACTGCCAGCCCAGTCCCCCGACCAGCACGCCACCGGCCAGCGGCCCGACCAGGGTGGCCACCCCGGCGGTCGCACCCCACACGCTCATCGCCACCCCGCGCCGCTCGGGCGGGAAGATCCGGGTGATGGTCGACAAGGTCTGCGGCGTCAACAGCGCCGCGCCGATGCCCTGCACCACGCGGGCGGCGATGAGCATCTCGAGGCTGCCGGCCAGCCCGCACCACAGCGAGGCCGCGGTGAACACGGCCAACCCGGCCAGATAGAGATTCTTGGGCCCGTACACATCGCCCAGCCGCCCGGCGACGAGCAGCGGCACCGCATAGGCGAGCAGATAGGCACTGGTCACCCAGATCACGCCGTCGTAATCGGCGCCGAGCGCATCCATGATCGTCGGGTTCGCGACCGCGACGATCGTCGCGTCGACCAGGATCATGAAGAAGCCGACCATCATGGCCCACAGCGCGTTCCACGGATTGTCCGCACGCGCGGGCACACGGCCCTGCGGGCGCGAAGTACGGGCGTTGAGCGCTGGCGACATGTCGAATGTGGTGGGTTGGGCCTGGGGTCCGACCTTTGTTGGTTGTTGGCGGGCGCAGCCGACGCTACCCGGGACCGGGTCAGGCCGGTTCGACAACCGCCTCGGGAACCACGTCGAGTGAGTCGCCTGAGTATTCGCCGGGGTCCGCCTCGGCGTTACGCCGACCGACCAGCAGCAGGGCCACCAAGGCGATCGCCATCCCCGCCGTCATCACCCACGACAAGGCCAGTGCGCCGTTGCCGAGCGCCCCGATCGCCGGGGCCACCGCGGCACCGAGCCCGAACTGTGCCGCGCCCAGCAGGGCGGCCGCCGTGCCCGCGGCATCGGGGTGCCGCGACAGCGCGACGGCCGGGGCATTGGGAAGCACCAGGCCCATCCCGGCCAGGATCGCCAGCACCGGCACCACGAACGCAGCCAGCCCACCCACATGCGCGACGGTCAACACGACGAACACCGCCCCGGCCAACACCGACCAGCTCAGCGCCGCCATGGTGATGGCCTGGGGCGAGAACCGGCGCAGCAGCACCACGTTGAACTGGGTGGCGCCGATCAACGAGATCGCCCCCGCGGCGAACACCAGCGCGAACGCCTGCTGATCCAGACCGTAATGGCCCTGCAGTACGAACGGGGCCGCCGAGATGTAGGCGAACAGTCCGGACATTCCCAGCGCGGCGACCAGGACGAGGATCACGAATCGCGCGTCGCGCAGCAGCTCGGCGTACGTGCCGATGATTCCGGCCACCGCGAGCGGGCGCCGGTGCGAAACCGGCAGCGTCTCGGGCAGGGCCAGCGCGGCCATCGCCAACAGTGCTCCGGCCACCACCACGAGCGCGACGAAGACCCAGTGCCACGAGCCGTGCAACAGCACCGCCGCACCCAACGACGGCGCCAGCACCGGGGCCACCCCCAGCACCAGCATCAACCGCGACATCACGGTGGCCGCCACAGTGCCGCTGTACAGGTCACCGACCACGGCGATGGCCACGACCGACGCGGCTGCCGCACCCATGCCCTGCAGGCCGCGCGCCAGCCCCAAGATCGTGATGTCGGGCGCCAGGACACACAGCACCGAGGCCACCATGTGCAGCACGATGCCCGCGATCAAGGGGCGTCTGCGGCCCAGCGAATCCGACAGCGGGCCGACGATCAGCTGACCGAGGGCCAGGCCGGCCAGGGTGCCGGTGAGCGTCAACTGTGACACCGAAGAAGAGACCGAGAGCTCGTCGGCGATCTTGGGTAGCGCCGGCAGGTACATGTCGATGGTCAGCGGACCCAGGGCCACCAGAGCGCCCAGCACCAGGATCATCCGGATCCGGCCCGGCATCCGAATGTCGGCCGTCACCGATGTCGTCTGGTCCACGTCGGGCGATGATGCCATGAAGTTGAACAGCCCCGCATTCGAGTTTTTTGTTCCCCGTTTCGCGCGGCGGGTATACACAGTGACAGCCGTCACCCTCGGGCACCGGCAGCCTGTCGTCGTTCGTTCTCCCTGCGTCAGGCCACGGGTTAGCCTGGCAACCGACGATGGGTTCACAACTGGGAGGCCCCGAAGTGTTTGCGCGGTCGAAGTCGCAGCTACCGGCGAAGGTCGAGGAAACCGAAGACCCCAGCGCGGCGGCCAAGGTGCTGTCCCACCTCATCGAACGCGGCTCGCGCGTTCAAGCCCCTGCGGTCAAGGCCTACGTGGACCGGCTGCGCAGCCACCAGCCCGATGCCACGCCGGCAGAGATCGTCACCCGGCTCGAGAAGCACTACCTGGCGGCGGTGATGGCCAGCGGCGCCGCTGTCGGCTCCGCGGCGGCGTTCCCGGGCATCGGAACCCTGGTCGCACTGTCGGCCGTGGCCGGTGAGACCGTCGTGTTCCTGGAAGCCACATCGGTGTTCGTGCTCGCGGTCGCCGAGGTGCACGGCATCCCCGCCGAGCACCGCGAACGACGCCGTGCGCTGGTGCTCTCCGTCCTGGTCGGCGACGACAGCAAGCACGCCATCGCCGACCTCATCGGCACCGGTCGCACCAGCGGTGCCTGGCTGTCCGACGGCGCCGCGACGCTGCCACTGCCCGCGGTCTCGCAGCTCAACTCCCGGCTGCTCAAGTACTTCGTCAAGCGGTATACGCTCAAGCGCGGCGCGATGGCTTTCGGCAAGATGCTGCCGGTGGGCATCGGGGCTGTCATCGGCGGTGTCGGCAACCGGTTGATGGGTAAGAAGATCGTCGCCAACGCCCGCCAGGCGTTCGGCGCGCCCCCGCCGCGGTGGCCTGCAACGTTGCATGTGCTGCCGTCCGCCGCGTCAGCCACCCCCATGCCGACCTCGGGTGGGCCCGAAAGGCGATAGCCTTTATGCGGCGGTCGGACGGGGCCAACCGCCCACACAAGAACACAAGCGGCAAGCCTCCTTGTGACGGCGAGCCGGACACAAGAATCGAGGCGAGTGTCTGCCGTGAGCAGTTCACCTTCACCATTCGGGCAGAACGAGTGGTTGGTCGAGGAGATGTATCGCAAGTTCCGCGAGGATCCCTCTTCGGTGGATCCGAGTTGGCACGAATTTCTGGTCGACTACTCCCCTGAGCCCACCACCGACAGCACCGTCGCCAACGGCCAGCCGGCCGCGCAGGCCGCACCCGCTGCCCCTCCGGCGGCTCCGGCAGCTCCCGCCAAGGCCGCTGCGGCTCCGGCCGCTCCGGCAGCCCCCGCCAAGGCAGCTCCGGCAGCTCCCGCCAAGGCGGCTCCGGCCAAACCCGCGAAGGCAGGCCCGACCGCGGCCGAAGGTGACGAGTCACAGGTGCTGCGCGGTGCGGCGGCAGCCGTCGTCAAGAACATGAACGCCTCGCTGGAGGTGCCCACCGCGACGAGTGTGCGGGCCATCCCGGCCAAGCTGATGATCGACAACCGCGTCGTCATCAACAACCACCTCAAGCGCACCCGCGGCGGCAAGGTCAGCTTCACCCACCTGCTCGGCTACGCCATCGTGCAGGCGGTCAAGAAGTTCCCGAACATGAACCGGTACTTCGCCGAGGTCAACGGCAAGCCCGCCGCGGTCACCCCGGCCCACACCAATCTGGGCCTGGCCATCGACCTACCCGGCAAGGACGGCAGTCGATCACTGGTCGTGGCCGCGATCAAGCGTTGCGAGACAATGCAATTCGGCCAGTTCATCGCAGCCTACGAGGACATCGTGCGCCGGGCCCGCGACGGCAAGCTGACCGCCGAGGATTTCTCCGGCGTGAGCATCTCGCTGACCAACCCCGGCACCATCGGGACCGTGCACTCGGTGCCCCGACTCATGCAGGGTCAGGGCGCGATCATCGGCGCAGGCGCGATGGAGTACCCGGCGGAGTTCCAGGGCGCCAGCGAGGAGCGCATCGCCGATCTGGGCATCGGCAAGCTGATCACCCTGACCTCGACCTACGATCACCGCATCATCCAGGGCGCCGAGTCCGGCGACTTCCTGCGCACCATCCATCAACTGCTGCTCGATGACGAGTTCTTCGACGAGATCTTCCGCGAGCTGGGCATCCCATATGAGCCGGTGCGCTGGCGCGTCGACAATCCGGATTCCATCGCCGACAAGAACGCGCGGGTAATCGAGCTGATCGCGGCCTACCGCAACCGCGGCCACCTGATGGCCGACATCGACCCGCTGCGGCTGGACAACACTCGGTTCCGCAGCCACCCGGATCTGGACGTCAACACCCACGGCCTGACCCTGTGGGATCTGGACCGCGAGTTCAAGGTCGACGGGTTCGCGGGCAAGCAGTACATGAAGCTGCGCGACGTGCTCTCGGTGCTGCGCGACGCGTACTGCCGCCACATCGGTGTCGAGTACACCCACATCCTCGAACCCGAGCAGCAGCGCTGGCTCCAGGAGCGCGTCGAGATCAAGCACGACAAGCCGACCGTCGCCGAGCAGAAGTACATTCTGAGCAAGCTCAATGCGGCCGAGGCGTTCGAGACGTTCCTGCAGACCAAATACGTTGGGCAGAAGCGGTTCTCGCTCGAAGGCGCAGAGACCGTGATCCCGATGATGGACGCCGCGATCGACCAGTGCGCAGAACACGCGCTCGACGAGGTGGTCATCGGCATGCCGCACCGCGGCCGGCTCAACGTGCTGGCCAATATCGTCGGCAAGCCGTACAGCCAGATCTTCACCGAGTTCGAGGGCAACCTCAACCCGTCCCAGGCGCACGGCTCCGGAGACGTGAAGTACCACCTGGGTGCGACCGGCACCTACATCCAGATGTTCGGCGACAACGACATCGAGGTGTCGCTGACCGCCAACCCGTCGCACCTCGAAGCGGTCGACCCGGTGCTCGAGGGCCTGGTGCGGGCCAAGCAGGATCTGCTGGACAGCGGCAAGGACGCCGACGGCTCCGGTGAATATCCCGTGGTTCCGCTGATGCTGCACGGCGATGCGGCATTCGCCGGCCAGGGCGTGGTCGCCGAGACACTGAACCTGGCCCTGCTCGACGGCTACCGCACCGGCGGCACCATCCACATCGTGGTCAACAACCAGATCGGGTTCACCACGGCGCCAACGGATTCGCGCTCCAGCGAGTACTGCACCGACGTGGCCAAGATGATCGGCGCGCCGATCTTCCACGTCAACGGCGACGATCCCGAGGCCTGCGCCTGGGTGGCACGCCTGGCAGTGGACTTCCGGCAGGCGTTCAAGAAGGACGTCGTCATCGACATGCTGTGCTACCGCCGCCGCGGCCACAACGAAGGCGACGACCCGTCGATGACCCAGCCGTACATGTACGACGTCATCGACACCAAGCGCGGCTCCCGCAAGGCCTACACCGAAGCCCTGATCGGCCGCGGCGACATCTCGATGAAGGAAGCCGAGGACGCCCTCCGCGACTACCAGGGCCAGCTCGAGCGGGTCTTCAACGAGGTGCGCGAGCTGGAGAAGCACGCGGCCGAGCCCAGCGAGTCCGTCGAAGCCGATCAGCAGATCCCGCAGCGCCTCGCGACCGCGGTGGACAAGTCCCTGCTGGCCCGGATCGGCGATGCCCACCTGGCCCTGCCGGACGGATTCACCGTGCACCCGCGCGTCAAGCCGGTGCTGGAGAAGCGCCGGGAGATGGCCTACGAGGGCAAGGTCGACTGGGCGTTCGCCGAGCTGCTGGCGCTCGGGTCGCTCATCTCGGAGGGCAAGCTGGTCCGACTGAGCGGCCAGGACACCCAGCGCGGCACGTTCACCCAGCGCCACGCCGTGATCGTCGACCGCAAGACCGGCGAGGAGTTCACGCCGCTGCAGCTGCTGGCCACCACCACGGACGGCACCGCGACCGGCGGCAAGTTCCTGGTGTACAACTCGGCGCTGTCCGAGTACGCCGCCGTGGGCTTCGAATACGGCTACTCGGTGGGCAACCCGGACGCGATGGTGTTGTGGGAGGCGCAGTTCGGCGACTTCGTCAACGGCGCCCAGTCGATCATCGACGAGTTCATCTCGTCCGGTGAGGCCAAGTGGGGTCAGCTCTCCGACGTCGTGCTGCTGTTGCCGCACGGTCACGAGGGGCAGGGTCCCGACCACACCTCGGGCCGCATCGAGCGCTTCCTGCAGCTGTGGGCCGAGGGTTCGATGACCATCGCGGTGCCGTCGACCCCGGCGAACTACTTCCACCTGCTCCGCCGCCACGGACTCGACGGGATCCAGCGTCCGCTGATCGTCTTCACCCCGAAGTCGATGCTGCGCAACAAGGCCGCCGTCAGCGACATCCGCGACTTCACCGAGAACAAGTTCCGCTCGGTGCTGGAGGAATCCGTCTACACCGACGGCGAGGGCGACCGCGGCAAGGTCACCCGGGTCCTGCTCTGCAGCGGAAAGATCTACTACGACCTCGCCGCCCGCAAGGCCAAGGACAACCGTGAGGACGTCGCGATCGTGCGTCTCGAGCAGCTCGCCCCGCTGCCGCGTCGCCGGCTGGCCGAGACCCTCGACCGCTACCCGAACGCCACGGAGAAGTTCTGGGTGCAGGAGGAGCCGGCCAACCAGGGTGCGTGGCCGTCACTGGGCCTGACCCTGCCCGAGGTGCTGCCGGATTACTTCACTCCGATCAAGCGCATCTCGCGGCGCGCGATGTCGGCGCCGTCCTCGGGTTCGTCGAAGGTGCACGCTGTGGAACAGCAGGAGATCATCGACGAGGCGTTCGGCTGAGCCGGGTCATCAGCCCGAAGCGAACGCCGAGGAGCATCTAGTCTGCGCGAGGCGTTCGGCTAGACGTCAGCTCCGCCCCGATCAACGAAATGGTCGCTGCCGCACGACGGTAGCGACCATTTCGTTTATTTCGCTGCGGGTTTCGATCAGGATGCGCGCAACGGTGTGCGGGCCCGGCCGCGCTGACTAGACAACTAGGGTGACTTTGACCCCGGCGGCTGTGCCCACTCAGACCGGCCCGGCCACGCCCACCACCCCGAACACGGTGCGCACCGCGGTGCTGGCCAGCGTGCTCGGGACCACGATCGAGTGGTACGACTTCTTCCTATATGCCACGGCCGCGAGCCTGGTGTTCAACCACACCTTCTTCCCCGACCAGAGCTCGTTCGTCGGCACCATGCTGGCCTTCGCCACGTTCGCGGTCGGGTTCCTGGTCAGGCCTATCGGCGGGTTCGTCTTCGGACACATCGGCGACCGGATCGGCCGGAAGAAGACGCTGGCGCTGACCATGCTGTTGATGGGCGCGGCCACCGCGCTGATGGGTGTGCTGCCCACCGCCGCACAGATCGGTGTGCTGGCTCCGGTCCTGCTTCTCCTGCTGCGTGTGGTTCAGGGATTCGCCCTCGGCGGTGAGTGGGCGGGCGCGGTGCTGCTGGCCGTCGAGCACAGCCCGCGCCATCGCCGCGGGCTGTTCGGCAGCATCCCCCAGGTGGGACTCGCCCTGGGCCTGGCCCTTGGCACCGGGGTGTTCGTGCTGTTGCAGGTGTGGTTGTCGGCCGAGGCATTCCAGACCTACGGGTGGCGGATCGCGTTCCTGTTCAGCGTCGTGCTGGTGATCTTCGGCGTCGTGGTGCGGTTCCGGGTGGCCGAGACGCCGGCGTTCGAGAAGTTGCGCGACGACGACGAACGTTCGACGGTCCCCGTGAAGGAAATCTTCCGTCCCCCGACGCTGCGCTCGACCGTGCTGGGCCTGCTGTCACGGTGGGGCGAGGGCGCCGCGTTCAACACCTGGGGCGTGTTCACCATCTCCTATGCCACCGCCACCCTGCATCTGGGCAAGGTGCCGGTGCTGGTTGTGGTGACGGCGGCGGCGTTGCTGATGGCGGTGCTGCTGCCGGTGTCGGGTCTGCTGGCCGACCGGTTCAGCCCGAAAGCCGTCTACGCCTCCGGCATCGCCGCCTATGCCGTCGTGGTGTTCCCGGCGTTCGCATTGTTCGGCACCGGCAGCATCGTGGCGTATGCGGTGGGAATGTTGTTGGCGTTCGGCGTCATTCATGCCTGGTTCTACGGAGCGCAGGGCACGCTGTACGCGTCCCTGTTCCCGACCCGGACCCGCTACACCGGGTTGTCGACGGTGTATCAGCTCTCCGGTGTGTACGCCTCGGGCCTGACGCCGCTGATCCTCACGGCGTTGATCGCCGCGGGCGGTGGCACGCCCTGGCTGGCGTGCGGATACCTGGTGGCCACCGCGGTGGTCAGCGTCATCGCCACCCTGCTGCTGCGGCCCGAGCATTAGAACCGTCAGCACGTGAGTATCAGCGGGCCCGATTCGGTGATCGCCACGGTGTTCTCGGTGTGGGCGGTGCGCGAGCCGTCGGCCGATCGGATCGTCCAGCCGTCGCGGTCGTAGACGATGCGGTTGGTGCCCGCGGCCAGCCACGGCTCGAGCGCCAGCGTCATCCCCGCACGCAACGGCATTCCGCGGCCCGGCTTGCCCCGGTTGGGCACATGTGGGTCCTCATGCATGGTCCGGCCCAGTCCGTGCCCGCCGAAATCGGTGTTGACGGAGTAGCCGTAGTCGGCGGCGACGGCTCCGATGGCGGCCGAGATGTCGCCGAGTCGATTGCCGGGTCGCGCCTCGGCGGTTCCGGCGGCCAGCGCCTCCTCGGTGGCACGGACCAGGCGCACGTCGGCGGCCGCGGGCGTCCCCACGATCACGGTGCGGGCCGCGTCGGCGACCCATCCGTCGATCGACACGGCGAAGTCCATGGTCAGCACATCACCGTCGCACAGCCGATAGCTGTGTGGAAGACCGTGCAGCACAGCGTCATTGACCGACAGGCAGATGACGTTGCGGAACGGACCTCTACCGAATGACGGATCGTAGTCCCAGTAGCAGGACTCGGCCCCGCGCCGTTTGACCATGTCGCGGGCGTGGTGTTCGAGATCCAGCAAGTTGACGCCGACCTCGGCGAGCCCGCTCAGCTCACCGAGGACCTCGGCCACGAACCGTCCGGTGACCCGCATCTTCTCGATCTCGTCGGCGGTCTTCAGCTCGATCATGTCTCCACCTTCCCGGTATTTAAATACCAACACTAGCGGTATATAAATACCGGCGCTACCGTGGTGTCGTGGTCCGCACCCCGCTCACCCCCGCACAGATCGCTGCCGGCCGACGACTCGGCGAGACGCTGCGGGCCGCCCGGGCCGACCGATCGCTCGACGAGGTGGCCGAGCACGCGGGCATCTCACCGGAGACCCTGCGCAAGATCGAGACGGGCCGACTGCCCTCCCCCGCGTTCGGCACGGTCGTCGGGCTCAGCGACGCCCTCGGGATCCCGCTGGAAACCCTGGCCGACGTGTGGCGCCCCATCAGCGCGGCGGCGTCGTAGCCCGGCACACACGGGACCGCGGGTACCGGCTAATCTCGACACCATTCGAACCACACAAAGGGAGTGTTCTATGGAGGGCTTCGCCGGAAAGGTCGCCGTCGTCACCGGCGCCGGATCGGGAATCGGACAGGCGCTGGCCATTGAACTCGGACGTTCCGGGGCCAAGCTGGCGATCAGCGATGTCGACGTCGAGGGTCTGGCCGTCACCGAGGAACGGCTCAAGGCGATCGGTGCAGAGGTGAAGTCCGACCGGCTCGACGTCACCGAGCGTGAGGCGTTCCTGCTGTACGCCGACGCGGTCAAGGAGCACTTCGGCAAGGTCAACCAGATCTACAACAACGCGGGTATCGCCTTCACCGGTGACGTCGAGGTCAGCGGGTTCAAGGACATCGAGCGGGTGATGGACGTCGACTACTGGGGCGTCGTCAACGGCACCAAGGCGTTCCTGCCGCACCTGATCGCGTCCGGCGACGGACACGTCGTCAACGTGTCGAGCTTGTTCGGCATCTTCTCGGTTCCGGGCCAGGCGGCCTACAACTCGGCCAAGTTCGCGGTCCGCGGCTTCACCGAGGCCCTGCGTCAGGAAATGATCGTGGCCAAGCACCCGGTCAAGGTGACGTGCGTGCATCCGGGCGGCATCAAGACCGCCATCGCGCGCAATGCCACCGCCGCCGAGGGGCTGGACCAGAAGGCGCTCGCCGAGTCCTTCGACAAGAAGCTGGCCAACACCACCCCGCAGCGGGCGGCCAAGATCATCCTCGAAGCCGTGCGCAAGAACAAGGCGCGCGTGCTCGTCGGGCCCGACGCCAAGATCCTCGACGTGATCGTCCGGATCACCGGCTCCGGCTACCAGCGTCTGTTCGCCTCGGCGGTCGGAAAGGCCATGCCGAGCTGACGCTAGTGGCCCAGCGGGTTGGCCTGCAGGAACGCATCGGCCACCGCGCCGGGATCTTTGCCCTCGGTGACCTGCCTGCGCATATCGGCCAGTGATCCGGTGTCGAGGACGCCGGCGATCTCGTTGAGCGCCAGAACCTGACGTTCGTCGAGCGTGTTGCGGCGATACAGCGGCACCACGTTCTCGCCACGGATCAGGGAGGTCTTGTCGGCCAGCACGGTCAGATCCGACGGGATCGCCGGATCGGCCGTCGTCGACCACGCCGCGTTGATCTTCCCGGCCCGCAGCGCCGCGAACAGCGCTTTGTCGTCGGGGAACCTGCCGGCCTCCGGCAGGGTGCAGGAACCCACCACCTCGGGCACCTTGGCGCCGGCCACCGCACCCGGCCGGGCCTTGGCGCAGTTGCGGCGCACGGCGCTCAGATCGGTCCCACCCCAGGCTTTCGCCGTGGCCTCGGTGACCACCAACGCCGGCTTGTCCTGCGCCGACATGGTGTAGTCACCGGCCGCGACACCCTCGGGTAACGCCGACACCAGATCCCGATAGACCTGCTCATCCGCGCGGGCCGTCGCCGTCGGATTCAGCGCGGTCAGGAACCGGCCGGTGAACCCGGGCTGCACGGTGACCGATCCGGAATCAAGCACACCTGGGACACCAGCGGTCTCGGTGACCACGGCCGCGGTGCCGTAGTAGCGCAGCGCCGCCGCATAGAGATGCCCGAGCAGCACCGACTCGGGCGCCGGCCCCGCCCCCACCGCGAGAGCGGCGGGGGCCGAGTGGCCACACCCCGCCGACGCCAGCGCGAACAGCACCAGCAGCGCCAACGCCAGCATGCGGCGCATCGGTGAGCTCAGGACTCTGCGGAGTCAACCGCCGCCGCGACCGCGGCCGCCACCGCAGGGCCGACCCGCGGATCCAGCGCGCTGGGCACGATGTGGTCGACCGCCAGATCGTCGCCGACAACCGAGAAGATGGCCTCGGCAGCCGCCACCTTCATCTTCTCGGTGATGCGACGGGCTCCGGCGTCGAGCGCACCGCGGAACACCCCGGGGAAGGCCAGCACGTTGTTGATCTGGTTCGGGAAGTCGCTGCGCCCGGTCGCCACGACCGCGGCGTATTTGCGGGCGGCATCCGGGTGGATCTCCGGATCCGGGTTGGACAACGCGAAGACGATGCTGTTGGGCGCCATCGTCGCGATGAGTTCCTCGGGCACGACGCCGGCCGACACTCCGAGGAAGACGTCGGCACCATCGAGCGCCTCGGCCACCCCACCGGTGAGCTTGCGCGGGTTGGTACGCCCGGCCAGCTCCGCCTTGAAACTGTTGAGGTTGTCGCGGCCGGAGTGCACGATGCCCTGCGAATCGAGCACAACGACGTCGGAGATGCCCTTGTTCAGCAGGATGTTGGCGCAGGCCACACCCGCGGCACCGGCACCGGAGATGACGACGCGCAGCGAGTGGATGTCACGCTCCAGCACCTTGGTGGCACCCAGCAACGCGGCCAGCACCACGATGGCGGTGCCGTGCTGATCGTCGTGCATCACCGGGCAGTCCAGCGCCTCGATGACCCGGCGCTCGATCTCGAAGCAGCGCGGGGCGGAGATGTCTTCCAGGTTCACCGCGCCGAACGTCGGACGCAGCCGGATCAGGGTCTCGACGATCTCGTCGGGATCCTTGGTGGCGAGCACAATTGGGATCGAGTTCAGCCCGCCGAAGGACTTGAACAGCGCGCTCTTGCCCTCCATGACCGGCAGCGACGCCGCGGGACCGATGTCGCCGAGGCCCAGCACGGCGGTGCCGTCGCTGACCACCGCGACCAGGCGGTTGGCCCAGGTGTATTTGGCGGCCAGCGTGTGATCAGTGGCGATCGCCCGGCTCACCTGGGCGACGCCGGGGGTGTAGGCGATCGACAGCGCACGCTGGGTGTCCAGCGGCTCCTTCAACTCGACCGAGAGCTTTCCGTCCTCATGGTGTTCGAAGATCTCGGCGTCTTCGATGACAACTTGTGGGGTGCGCTCCGCTGACGAGCGCTCGGGCGAGGAGGCGACTGTACTTTCCGACACGGCGCAAGGGTACTTCAATGCCATTTCTCACACGGCCGGGTTCCCCGCTGGTGAGGGTTACGCAACAGTAGTTTCGCGTAGCATTCGATGTGCTGATCAGGTTGCTGTACATCGCGCAGGAAGGTCGGAGTCCATGCCCTCATTCCGCGCCTTGCCACCGGCCCTGCGATCGACCGCAAGGCCCCGGCCTGCCGACCCCGCCGTCCCGACGATCCACGTTCCGGTCGCGCGCGCAATGGTCGACTGTGGGGTCTACTGCGACGGATCCCGCCTGCCCGGCAAGTACACCCACGCCGCTGCGCTGAACAAAGTCCATGAGCTGGAGCGCGCCGACAAGAAGGCATTCGTCTGGATCGGGCTGCACGAACCCGACGAGTTCCAGATGCAGGCGGTTGCCGAAGTGTTCGGCCTGCACGAGCTGGCCGTGGAGGATGCGGTGCACGCGCATCAGCGGCCCAAACTGGAGCGCTACGACAGAACCCTGTTCCTGGTGCTCAAGACCGTCAACTACATCGCCCACGAGTCCGGCACGGCCGCTGGTGAGATCGTCGAGACCGGCGAGATCATGATCTTCGTCGGCCCCGATTTCGTCGTGACCGTCCGACATGGCGAGCACAGCGGATTGGCCGGCGTGCGCAGTCGGATGGACGCCACTCCGGCAAGCCTCAAGCTGGGCCCGTACGCGGTCATGCACGCCATCGCCGACCACGTGGTGGACAGCTACCTCGACATCACCGACCTGATGGAAACCGATATCGACGCGATGGAGGAGAACGTCTTCTCCCCGCTGGTCGAGACCAATATCGAAGCCATCTATCTGCTCAAGCGAGAGGTCGTCGAGTTGCGCCGGTCGGTCAGCCCGCTCACCCTGGCGCTGCAGCGACTCGGTACCGACCATAACGACCTGGTGTCGGTCGAAGTTCGGCGGTATCTGCGTGACGTGCTCGACCACAATGTCCAAGCGTCCGAGCGGATCGCCAGCTACGACGACATGCTCAGCTCACTGGTGCAGGCCGCACTCGGCAAGGTCGCGATGCAGCAGAACGTGGACATGCGCAAGATCTCGGCATATGTCGCGATCGCGGCAGTACCCACCATGATCGCCGGCATCTACGGCATGAATTTCGAGCACATGCCCGAACTCAAAGAGGTCTGGGGCTACCCAGCCATCCTGATCTTGATGGTGACGGTCTGCGGGTTCCTGTACGTGACGTTCCGCCGTAACCACTGGCTCTAACTGGGATTCGCAGCCCTTCGGGCCGGGTTCAGCACGTCCACCCCGTCGGTCTGCCACGCCTCACGCATCGCGTCGGCACCCTTGAGCCGCACCCAGGCCGCTTCGGTGGCGGTGATCGGGGTGGCCGACAGCACCGTCACCGCTGACAGCGGATCGGGCAGGCTGACCTCACCAATATCGCCGGCGCCCAACAGGAATGCACTGAAGGGTGCGGAGTCGAACAACTGCGTCTCCAGGTCGACCAGCGCGTCGGCCTCCAGGACCAGCCCCTCCACCGCGGGCGCCGCGGCCAGCACGGCCAGCGACCGGGCCAGGCCGTTGGGGGTCGGACCACGCAGTGACAACATCACCTCGGCCCGGGGACCGTGGATCGGATCGGACACCAGCTCGGTCGGATCGAACATCGGGTGACGTGAACAGCCCAGCGTCACATAGTGATACAGATCCTGCGCGGCACCGCCGGCCCGGAGATCCGGGCCGAAGCGGAGGACGTCGATGCGCTCGGTTCCCAGGAACGTGACGCTGGCGCTGACGGGTTCCGAGGTGATGCCGAGAGCACCGAAGTACTCGCCCAGATGGGCGCGGACGGCAGCCAGGACGTCGATCACTCTTCTGTCGGTTCTCCGGCCGCTTCGGGCTCGGCGGGCTCGGGCTCGGCGGGCGCTTCGGGCTCGGGCTCGGGCTCGGGCTCGGACGCTTCTGCCGGATCCGTGCGGGTCAGGTTCAACCCGGTCTCGGCATCGAAGATCACCAACTTCGTGGTGTCGAACGCCAACTGGATCGGCTGACCAGCGGCCGCAGTGGATTCTGCGGATACGCGCGCCACGAACTCGTTGGCGCCCGAACCCGAATCAGCGGCCAGTTCGGCAAGCTGGGCCGCCTCGGCGCCGGCCCCTTCGATGGTGAAGTGCACGTACTTGTCGGCACCGAGCGACTCGACGATGTCGGCGCGCACGGGGAAGCTCAGCGCCCGGATCCGGGCGTACCCGTCGAGCAGCGAAGCGTCCTCCAGATGCTCGGGACGGATCCCGACGATGATGTTGTCCGGCTTGGGCTGACGTGCCAGCAGATCATGCACCTGCTGGGTCAGGGTGACGTCGCCGAACGGCAGCCGCACCCCGACATCGGTGAAGGTGGCCGGGAAGAAGTTCATCGCCGGTGACCCGATGAATCCGGCCACGAACAGATTCGCCGGGTTGTTGTACAGCTCGTCGGGCGTGCCGATCTGCTGAATCTCGCCCGCCAGCAACACCACAACGCGATCGCCCAGCGTCATCGCCTCTGTCTGATCGTGCGTCACGTAGACCGTGGTGGTGCCCAGCCGGCTCTGCAGCCGCGCGATCTCGGCGCGCATCTGCACGCGCAGCTTGGCGTCCAGGTTGCTCAGCGGCTCGTCCATGAGGAATGCCTTGGGACGGCGCACGATCGCCCGGCCCATCGCCACCCGCTGACGCTGCCCGCCGGACAGCTGCGCCGGCTTACGGTCGAGCAGTTCGGTCAGGTCCAGGATCTTGGCAGTCTCCTCGACCTTGGCTGCGATCTCATCCTTCTTGAGCTTGGCCAGGGTCAGCGGGAACGCGATGTTCTGGCGCACCGTCATGTGTGGGTAGAGCGCATACGACTGGAACACCATCGCGATATCGCGATCCTTGGGTGCCTTCTCGTTGACCCGCTCACCACCGATGCGCAGTTCGCCCGACGAGATGTCGTCAAGTCCGGCAATCATGTTCAGGGTGGTGGACTTCCCGCATCCCGACGGGCCGACGAGAATGATGAACTCGCCGTCGGCGATGGTCATCGAGAACTCTTTGACGGCTGCCCTGGTACCGCCTGCGCCGTCCGGGTAACTCTTGGTGACCCGGTCCAACACGATTTCGGCCATCCAATTACCCCTTTACCGCACCGGATGTCAGGCCAGCGACGATGCGCCGCTGGAAGATGAGAACAAAGATAATGATCGGGATGGTGATGACCATCGCGCCCGCCGCGATCGACCCGGTCGGCTCCTCGAATTGCGAACTGCCGGTGAAGTTCGCGATCGCCACGGGCGCGGTGATCGCCCGCTCAGTGGCGGTCAGCGACAACGCCAGCAGCAGGTCGTTCCACGCGAAGATGAACACCAGGATGGCCGCGGTGACGATGCCCGGCGCCGCGAGCGGTGCGATCACCTTGCGGAAGGCCTGAGCCGGGGTCGCCCCGTCCATCTTGGCGGCCTTCTCCAGATCCCATGGGATCTCCCGGAAGAATGCCGACAGTGTGTAGATCGCCAGCGGCAGCGCGAACGTGATGTAGGGAATGATCAGCCCGGGCCAGGTGTCGAACAAGCCGATCGTCCGCCACAGGTTGAAGATCGGGGTCACCAAGGAGATCTGCGGGAACATCGCGATCAACAGCGCGACGCCGACCAACAGCTTCTTGCCGGGGAAATCCAGCCGCGCCACCGCGTAGGCGGCCATGCCACCGATCACCACCGCGATCACCGTGGTGATGAGTCCGATGCCGATCGAGTTGACCAACGCCGAGGTGAAGATGTTCCCGGTGAAGATGCCCTTGTAGTTGTCGAACGTGATCTCCGCCGGAATGAGCTTGCCGTCCTTGACACTTGACGTCGGCTTCAATGACAGCGACAGGATCCACAACACCGGAATCAGCGCGTAGAGCACCACCAGAATGTTCACGACGGTCCAGCCGGTCGCGCGCCGCGCACTCACTCGCTCGGTCATCGACACTGTCCTCTGCTCTTCGCGCGAGCGCTCATCGGCCCTCCACCTCTGCGCCGGGCGCCGACGCACCGAAGATCTTGATGAAGACGAACGCGATGACCGCCACCGACAAGAAGATCAATACGCTGATGGCCGAACCCAATCCGAGGTTGAACGCCTTGAACAGGTTGTCATACCCCAGGATCGAGACCGATCCGGTGCTGTTGGCACCACCGGTCAACACATAGATGTTGTCGAAGATCCGGAACGCGTCGAGGGTGCGGAACAGCAGCGCGACCAGAATGGCCGGTTTGATCAGCGGCAGAATCACTTTCACCAGCCGTGTCCAGGCCCCCGCGCCGTCGACCTCGGCTGCGTTGAGCAGATCCTGCGGCACCAGCGCCAGGCCGGCCAGCAACAGCAGCGCCATGAACGGCGTGGTCTTCCACACCTCGGCGAGCACGATGATGGCCAGCGAAGGCAGCTGTTCGGTCAAAGGGGCACTGCCGTCGGGCAGCAGGTTGGCCAGGTAACCCGTGCCCGGCGTCCAGGCGTAGTACCAGCTGTAGGAGGCCGCCACCGTCACGATGCCGTAGGGAATCAGCACCGCGGTACGGACCACGCCCCTGCCGAAGATGGTGCGGTGCATGACGAGTGCCAATGCCATGCCGAGCACGAACTCGATGGCCACAGAGACGACGGTGATCGCCAGGGTCACCGCGAACGCCGTCCACCAGTAGCGGTCGGTGAGAATGGTCTGGTAGTTGGCGAAGCCGACGAACGCGGTGTCGTCGGGTGCGGCCAGGTTGTAACGCTGCAGGCTCAGCCACACCGCATATCCGATCGGATACGCGGTCACCGCGATCATCAGGACCACCGCGGGGGCGATCAGCCCGAACGCCAACTTGCGCTCGGAGGCGCGGTTGGCCGTCGTGGCGGTTGTCGCCGAAGTCATGGGATCAGCCCCTTGCCGTCGATGGCCTTCTGCACCTGTTCGGTCAGCTCATCGGCGGTGTGCTCCGGGTCGATGTCGGTGATCGGGGCCAGGGTTGCCGAAATGCGGGTGGACACAGCCTGATACACCGGTGTGGCGGGGCGCACCGCGGCGTTGGTCAGCTGCTCGCGGATGATCGCGTACTGCGGATACTTGGCCTGGAACGCCGGATCGTCATACAGCGATTCACGCACCGCGGGCAGCCCGCCCTCGACCGAGGTGTAGCGCTGGTTCTCCACGTTGCGCAGGCATCGGATGGCTTCGAAGGCCTCGGCCTTGTGCTGGCTGGTCTTGGCCACCGCGAGGTTCAGCCCGCCGATCGTCACCTTGGCCTGTTCCCCGTCCAACACGCCCGGGTAGTTGGCGAATCCGAACACCGGCTTGCTGGCCTCGTACGCCGATTCGAATTGCTCATCGGTGGGAGAGAAGGTGCCCAGATCGTTGATGGCCCCGGCGAGATCGGGACGTTCGTCGAGCGGCAGGAAGTTCACACCGCCCTTGACCGCGTTCTCCAACAAAGACGGCAGCACGTAGGGCCAGTTCACCTCCAGCGCGGCCTTGCCCTGCTCGAGGGCCAACCGGGCGGTGGTCTCATCGGTCTGGGTCACCGACGGATCGGCACCGGGCGCGGTGGCAACCGATTTGATGACCTGCAGCGCCTTGACTGTGGCCGCGCGGTGCTCCGGGGTGTCGGTCAGGGTGACGGACTTGCCGTCATCGGAGAGCACCTGACCGCCCGCACTGGCCAGCAGGGTGTTGAACCATACGACGAGGCCTTCGTACTGCTTGGCCTGTACCGCAATCCAACTGGGCTTACCCGCCGCATGCAGGCGGTTCGCCTCGGAAACCATGCCATCCCAGGTTGACGGCGGCGCGTCCATCAAATCGGCCCGGTACCAGAGCAATTGGGTGTTGGTGGTAATGGGCGATGCGTACAGCTTGTCTTGCCAGCGCGCGGTCTCCAGCGGTCCGGGCAAGGTGTTCTCCGTCGCGTCGGACTCGGCCTCACCCGCCGGATCCTCGGACAGCGGGACGGCCCAGCCCGCCTCGGCGAACTCGGCTGTCCACACCACGTCGAGCGCCATGATGTCGAGCGTCTTGTCGTTGCCGGTCAGCCGCCGGGCAAGCTGCAACCGTTGGTCGTCAGCGCCTTTCGGCAAACTCACCTGCTTGATGGTGAAGCGGTCGCCGAGTTCGGCGTTGCAGCGTTTGGCCACGGCGGTGAAAGTCGCCATCTCGTTGGCCGGGGTGTAGTAGTTGATGACGATCCCGTCATCGCCCTTACCACAACCCGACACCACCGAGGCCGTCGTCAACGCGGCCACTGCCGCAGCACATAGCCGCCGAGCGCGCACCGCTGTGCCTCCCGTTCGCATTCGATGTCGCCGCCGGAGCGGCTCCCGCGCGCAAACCGTAGAGCGATGCCCGCATATGTGCAACAGTTTGGGCGTGCCGCGTCACAATCGTGACCTGCGGACATTTGCCACTACGGCCGGGGTGCGGCCCGGTATCGCGTCAGATCGTCAAGCGGGCCAGCAGATCCCGGCCCTGTTCGGCGCCCTGCGGATCGCACAGGACGTCGTAGCGGCCTGCGACCAGCTGCATTGTCGAACTGAAATCTCTTGTGCCGCGAGCCATCGCATACGGGATGGCCGAGGTGATCAGGCCGAAGAAGACGCCGGCGATCAAGCCGGTGAGCAGCGCGCTCCACGGATTGGGGCTGAAGAACCCGAGGATCAGGCCGATGAACAGGCCGAGCCAGGCGCCCGAGAGCACGCCGCCGCCGAGCACCTTCGGCCAACTCAGCCGGCCGGTGACGCGCTCGACCTGCATCAGATCCACCCCGACGATCGTCACCTGCTGCACCGGGAACTGCTGGTCGGACAGGTAGTCGACGGCCCGCTGGGCCTCCGCGTACGTCGGGTAGGAACCGATCGGCCAGCCTTTGGGCGGCGTCGGCAATGCGCCGCGCGCGGCAGGCGCCGCACCCGGTGTCTGACCGGACTGAAATGGGCTCGTCATCGACCTTCACTCTCCTCCGCACCGCCTGATGCGGCGGCTCTCATTACAGCAACGCCCTGGCACCGGGTTTGGTGCCGCCGTCACGCCCCCGGGGTGCCGCCGTCCGTGCGCTAGGTTGATCAGCATGACAAACCCGGACGGCAACGCGGGCGAAACGCCGCCATCCGACCCCGGCCCCCAGCCGTCCGAACCGTTGTCCGGTGGCTACGAAGCACCTTCCATCGAACATTCCCAGGATCGGCCGCAGAGCGGCGGGACGCAACCGCCATACGAGTTCGAACCGCAGGCCTACGACGTCAATCCGGCGTATCCGCCTGCGATGGACTATCCCGCGGACATTCCACACGGCTACGCACCGCCGCCGCCGTTCCCGGGCGCGTCCGGCTATCCCCCGCCGTATCCCCCTCCGCTGCCCGGATATCCACCGCCGCCGGGTTACGGCATGCCGGGCTACCCCGGCGGCTACGGGATGTCGCCGTCCAACACCACCAACGGGCTGGCCATCGGGTCGCTCGTCGTCTCGATCCTGTCGCTGTTCCTGTGCGGGATCGGACTGCTTCCCGCCCTGGTCGGTGTCGGCCTCGGATTCGCTGCGCTCAATCAGATCAAGGGAAGTGGACAGTCGGGCTTCGGTGCGGGAAGCGCACAGTCAGGCTTCGGTGCGGGAAGCGGACAATCAGGCCAGGGCCTGGCGACCGCCGGCATCATCGTCGGCGTGCTCAGCCTCTTGTTCAACGGCGGCTGGCTCCTGCTCATCCTGGCGGGCACACTCAGCACCTGACCGCTGATGCCGCAACGAGTTGCGGTGTGGCACTAGATGTCCCGCGTCAGCTCGGCGGCCGGAACGGTTCGGCCAGCCGGCTCATCCCCGCTGCCCGGCCTTTGCCTGCGATCACCAGCGCCATCTTGCGGCTGGCCTCGTCGATCATCTCGTCGCCCAGCATCACCGCGCCCCTGGCCCCACCCGCGTGCGAGGTGTGCCATTCATAGGCATCGAGGATCAGCTCGGCACGGTCGTAGTCAGCCTGCCGCGGACTGAAGATCTCGTTGCCCGCCTCGATCTGGTCCGGGTGCAGGACCCACTTGCCGTCGTAGCCCAGTGCGGCCGAACGGCCGGCCACCCGGCGGAACCCGTCCACGTCGCGCACCTTCACGTAGGGCCCGTCGATCGCGTTGATGCCGCGCGCCCGGGCTGCCACCAGGATCCGCATCAGCACGTGGTGGTGGGCGTCGCCGATGTCGTAGCCGTCGGGCTGCCCGCCGACCTCCAGCGTGCGCATGTTCAGGCTGGCCGCCATGTCGCCGGGCCCGAGCACCAGTGCCTGCACCCGCGGGGCTGCCGCGATCGCGTCGATATTGGTCAGCCCCTGCGCATTCTCGATCTGGGCCTCGACACCGATGCCGCCCGGCTCGAGACCGTGGGTGGCCTCCAGCTGGCTGAGCAGCAGATCGAGGGCCTGGACATGGGATGCCTCGGTCACCTTCGGCAACACGATGAGGTCCAGCAGGCCGCCGGCCCGCGACACCACCTCGATCACGTCGGCGTAGGTCCACGGCGTGCTCCAGTCGTTGACCCGTACGCCGCGCAGCTGTCCGGCCCAGCCGTCGTCGGCCAGCGCCACCGCCACCTGGGTACGGGCCGACGCCTTGGCGTCGGCAGCGACCGCGTCCTCCAGGTCGAGGAACACCTCGTCGGCCGGCAGACTTTTGGCCTTCTCGATCATCTTCAGGCTGCTTCCCGGAACCGAGAGGCACGTTCTACGGGGCCGATACGTGTTCTCCACGACCACAGTCTCTACCCTTTGACTCATGGCGGCGGTGAACAGGGTCTACGCGGCCCGACTGGCGGGGATGGTCGTGCTGGGCCCCGACGGGGAGTCCATCGGCCGTGTCCGCGACGTGGTGATCAGCATCAGTATCGTCCGCCAGCAACCTCGTGTTCTCGGCCTGGTCGTCGAATTGCTCACCCGGCGAAGGATTTTCGTTCCGATCCTGCGGGTGACGGCGATCGAGCCGGGTTCGGTGACGCTGGCGACCGGCAGTGTGTCGCTGCGTCGCTTCGCGCAACGGCCCGGCGAGGTGCTGGTGTTGGGCCAGGTGCTCGAGACCCGGGTGCGGGTCGACGATCCCGATCTGGAGCAACTGGCCGGAATCGACGTCGTGGTAGTCGATCTGGGAATCGAGCAGACCCGGACCCGTGACTGGATGGTGACGCGGGTGGCCGTGCGCCCTCAGCGACGGCTGGGCCGGCGCAGCAACATCCACGTCATCGAATGGCAGAACGTGCACGGGCTGACGCCGTCGGGCCTGGCGATGCCCGATCAGGGAGTGGCCTCACTGCTCGAGCAGTTCGAGGGACAGCGCCCGGTCGAGGTCGCCGAGGCCCTGCGCGAGCTGCCGGTCAAACGGCGTTACGAGCTGTACCGGGCGTTCGACGACGAGCGTCTGGCCGACGTGCTGCAGGAGCTGCCCGAGGACGAGCAGGCCGCGGTGCTGCGCCAGCTGAACACCGAACGCGCCGCCGACGTGCTTGAGGCGATGGATCCCGACGACGCCGCCGACGTGCTGGGCTCCATGACCCCGGCGGACGCCGAGACGCTGCTGCGGAAGATGGACCCCGAGGATTCCGAGGACGTGCGCCGGCTGCTGGCGCACTCCCCCGACACCGCGGGCGGCCTGATGACCAGCGAGCCGGTGGTCCTGGCCCCCGACGTCACCGTCGCCGAGGCGCTGGCGCGAATCCGCGACCCCGATCTGACCCCGGCGCTGGCCTCGATGGCGTTCGTGACGCGGCCGCCGAGCGCCACCCCGACCGGGCACTACCTGGGCTGTGTGCACCTGCAGCGGCTGTTGCGGGAGCCGCCCGCAGCGCTGGTGAGCGGCATCGTCGACACCGATCTGCCCAGCCTCAGCCCGGCCGATTCACTGGCCGCAGTGACGCGCTACTTCGCCGCGTACAACCTGGTGTGCGGACCGGTGGTCGACGAGGAGAGCCACCTGCTGGGCGCGGTGTCGGTCGACGACGTTCTCGACCACATGTTGCCCGACGACTGGCGTGAACGTGACGAGCCCGAACTCCCGGTGGCGGGCTCATGAGCGAAGCTTGCGAGCGAATCATCGACGCGGAATGCGGTAACCGAGCCTGCGAGGGGGCCGCATGAGCGATTCGACGGCGCGCCAGCGGCTGGACACCCCGCGCGCGACCCGTGGCTTCGGCCTGCACGTAGACGTCGAGGCGGTCGGCCGGTTCAGTGAATCGATCGCCCGTTTCCTCGGCACCGGGCGCTACCTGGCGATCCAGACCATGGTGGTGATCGTCTGGATCATCCTGAACATCGGCGTATTCACATTCGAATGGGATCCGTACCCGTTCATCCTGCTCAACCTGGCCTTCTCGACCCAGGCCGCGTATGCCGCCCCACTGATCCTGCTGGCCCAGAACCGCCAGGAGAACCGGGACCGCGTCTCGCTGGAAGAGGACCGGCGCCGGGCCGAGCAGACCAAGGCCGACACCGAGTATCTGGCCCGCGAGCTGGCGTCGCTGCGGCTGGCGGTCGGTGAGGTCGTCACGCGCGATTACCTGCGCCGTGAGCTGGAGGAGCTGCGGGAACTGATCACCGACCTCAACCCGCAGCCAGATCCCGACCGCCCCACGTCGAGCAAAGTCGACGGGGCCGAGCGCAGGACCAAACGCAGTGGTTGATCACGCTGTCCACCATTGTCGTAACAACGGAAACCGCGACTATGTATGGTGACTTGGTTCACAACGTGATATTTGGCCAAAGCTGATCTAAGGACGGGTAAGTGCGCGTAGGGGGAGGAGCGGTGATCGCAACCGCTCGGCGCCGTATGAGCCAGCTTGTGCGCTCGCCCGCACTCGGCGTGGCCGTCCTGGCCCCCATCGTGCTGGTCGCCGGCGCCGGATCGGCCGCCCCGAGCGCCGACGTGTCCAACGCCGCCGTCACTCCGCTGGCCGCGGTCGAACCGCGGGTCGACCGCTCGGGCCCCGCTGTGGTCGCAGCCGCCAGGCCGCCGACCAACTTCCGCATCAAGTCGATGAACACGATTTCGGCTCCGCCGCCCGCGTTCGTCGTCAATTCCCCTGGCGCCCTTGGCATCCCAGGGACCTCGCTCAAGGCGTACCGCAACGCCGAACGGATGATGGCCGCGGCCTATCCCGGCTGCGGTATCAGCTGGAATCTGCTGGCCGGTATCGGACGGATCGAATCCGGGCACGCCAACGGTGGCGCCACCGATGCCCGCGGCACTGCCGTGCGCCCCATCTACGGCCCCGCGCTCGACGGCACCTTGCCGGGCAACGAGATCATCATCCAGAGCGCTCAGGCCGGAAGGATCTCCTACGTCCGGGCGATGGGCCCGATGCAGTTCCTGCCCGGAACCTGGGCGCGCTACGCCTCCGACGGCGACGGCGACGGCAAGGCAGATGTGCAGAACGTGTACGACTCGGCGCTGGCCGCCGCCCGCTATCTGTGCAGCGGGGGGCTCAACCTGCGCGATCAGTCCCAGGTCATGTCGGCCATCCTCCGGTACAACAACTCGGTGGCCTACGCCCGCAACGTGTTGGGCTGGGCCGCGGCGTACGCCACAGGCGTGGTGCCGGTCGACCTGCCCGAGATCACCGGGTCCATTCCGCCGATCGGCGATTCCCATCTGGACAACCCGGAAGGCCTCGGCCCCGGCCTGCCCTCCGATGCCACCGGCCTGCCCGCAGGTGATCCGCTGGCCCTGATTCCGCTGCTCAACCGCAATGAGACCGGCACGCAGAACGTTCCCGGGTTCGCACCGGGACAGGTGCTCGGCCCATTGCCCGGTCCGGCACAGGCCATCCCGACGCCCACGCCGGAGGCGCCGCCGCGGTGGATCCCGCCGTGGGAGCAACCACCACGCCAGCCGACATGTGTCGTGTTCTGCCTTGGCGAACAGGCTCCCCCGCCGGCTCCCGTCCCTGGACCGCAGCAGCTTCCGCCACCCGCGCCGGGCCTCGGCCCGCAGCAGGCTCCGCCGGCCGGACCTCCGCCGGCAGGCCCTCCGCCCGCGGGCCCTGCGCCCGCCCCGGTTGGCCCGCCGATCGAGGCGGCACCGCCGGCCCCGGCGCTCGGGCCGGCACTCGGACCGGCCCCCGGCCCCGCCCCGGGTCCCGCCTGACGCTGGTCTGAAGCGGCCTGGATCAGAGAGGCCGCGGCGCCGCCGTAGACTCGGCGGTGATGTCCGAATCTGCCACTGAGCTGCAATCCGCGGTTCGCGCCGCGCTGGCCAAGGTGATCGACCCCGAATTGCGGAGGCCGATCACCGAACTCGGCATGGTCAAGAACATCTCGATCGAAGCCGACCACGGCGTACATGTCGAGATCTACTTGACCACCGCGGCCTGCCCGAAGAAGAACGAGATCTCCGACCTGGTGAAGGCCGCCGTCACCGACGTCCCCGGTACCGGCGCCGTCAAGGTGAGCCTCGACGTGATGGACGACGAGCAGCGCGCCGAGTTGCGCAAGATGCTGCGCGGCGATTCCCGCGAGCCGGTGATCCCATTCGCCCAGCCCAATTCCCTGACCCGGGTCTACGCGGTGGCCTCCGGTAAGGGTGGCGTCGGCAAGTCGAGCGTCACGGTCAACCTGGCCGCCGCGATGGCCGCCCGCGGGTTGTCCGTCGGCCTGCTGGATGCCGACATCTACGGCCACTCGGTGCCACGGATGATGGGCACCAACGATCGGCCCACGCAGGTCGACTCGATGATCCTGCCGCCGATCGCCCACGACGTGAAGGTCATCTCGATCGCGATGTTCACCCAGGGCAACACGCCCGTGGTGTGGCGCGGGCCGATGCTGCACCGGGCGCTTCAGCAGTTCCTGGCCGATGTCTACTGGGGCGATCTGGACGTGCTGCTGCTCGACCTGCCGCCCGGCACCGGCGATATCGCCATCTCGGTCGCCCAGCTGATCCCCGGCGCGGAGATCCTCGTGGTGACCACGCCACAGATGGCTGCCGCCGAGGTGGCCGAGCGGGCCGGCGCGATCGCCCTGCAGACCCGCCAGCGCATCGCGGGCGTGGTGGAGAACATGTCGGGCCTACAGATGCCCGACGGCACCGTCATGCAGCTCTTCGGCGAGGGCGGTGGCCGTCAGGTGGCCGAGTCCCTGACCCGCTCGGTGGGCGCCGAGGTGCCGCTGCTCGGTCAGGTCCCGCTGGACCCGGCCCTGGTGACCGCGGGTGACTCCGGCGTGCCGCTGGTGTTGTCCGCGCCCGACTCAGCGGCGGGCGCCGAGCTGCGCAAGATCGCCGAGGGATTGTCGGCCCGCAAGCGCGGCCTGGCCGGGATGTCGCTGGGCTTGGATACCGCGCGCCGCTAAGTGGCGTCGGGGTCGAATGTGGGGCCGGTCGGCTTGTCTGCGGGCTTGGCCGCAGGATCGCCGACGGGCTTGTCGTTCGGTGCTGCCGGCGGTTGCGTCTTGCTGTCGTCGAAGGCGCCGGTCAGGAATGAATCGTCACCATCGAGCAGGTGCTTGGTGATCGCGGCCCGCGGGGTCATGCCGCGCAGCTTCTGGAGTTCGGCGAGGGGTTGGCGAAGGTCGTCGAACTCCGGCCCGAGATCCTGACGTAACTGGGTGGTCGCGCCGCTGACGTAGTCGCGGGCCTGCTTGAGGGCACCGGAGGTCCATCGGATGGCCCCGGGCAGACGCTCGGGCCCCAGGATCACCAGACCGGCGATCACCAGGACCAGCATCTCCCCCCACCCGATGTTCGCGAACATCGCTACTGCGCTTTTTGATCGTCGCCGATCGGCGTGACCATGAACGTCATCGGCCGACCGTCGCGAAGCACCTCGATCGGGGCTTCCTGCCCGATCTTGAGTTGACGCACCGCGACCACCATCTCATCGGCATCGGCGACCTTGCGGTCACCGACCTTGACCACCACGTCGTTCTCCAGGATGCCGGCCTTGTCGGCCGGGCCGCCTGCGTTGACGTTGCGGACCTGCGCGCCCGAGGCCACGCTGTTGCTCACCGTGACGGCGCTGAGCAGCAGGGTCGGATGCGCGACCTTGCCGTCCTTGATCAGGTTCTCGACGACCTGCTTCACCTCGTTGACCGGGATCGCGAAGCCCAGGCCACTGGCGCTGTCCGACAAGGACTTTCCGGCCGTGTTGATGCCGATCACCTCGGAGGACATGTTGATCAGCGGGCCACCGGAGTTGCCGTGGTTGATCGAGGCATCGGTCTGCAGCCCGTCGATCACGGTGTCGGTGTCGGAACCTTCACCCGAGAGCGGCACCGGCCGGTGCAGCGCGCTGATGATGCCGTGGGTGACCGTGCTGCGCAGCCCGAGCGGGGCGCCGGCTGCGATCACTTCCTCACCGACGCGCACCTTCTCGGAATCACCGAATCGCGCAACGGCGAGGTTGTCGACGTTGTCGACCTTGAGCACTGCCAGATCGGTCTTGGGGTCGCGGCCGACCAGGTTGGCGGGCACTTCCTTGCCGTCGTTGAACACCACGGTGATCTGGTAATCCGCCGGCTTGCTCGCGGCATCGGAGATGACGTGGTTGTTGGTGACGATATAGCCCTTGCCGTCGACCACGACGCCCGAACCCTGCGAGCCCTCGGTCTTGCTCTTGGCCTCGATGGTCACCACGGAATCCTCGACCGCGGAGGCGACGGTGGCGAAGCGACCGGCGTCGGGGGACGGAAGGTCACCGGTCTCCAGCGTCACCTTGGAGGTCGTGAAGGCCTGCACGGTGCCCGCGGTCTTCTGCCCGACCCAGCCGCCGATGAACGCGATCAACCCGGCGACGATGAACAGGATCACCAGCGACGGCCACGACACCCGGCCGCCGAACAGGACCTCGCGGGCGCCCAGCTTGCCGATCGGGGCCGCCGAGACCACCGGCGCAGCCGGTGCCTGAGCAGGGGTGCCCAGCGCCGGAATGGCGCCCGGATCGCGCCAGGGATCGTCGAAATCGTCGTCGCCGGTGTTGCGCTCGGCCTCGAGGGCGCCGGCGTCGGCTGGATGCCGCTGCAGGGAGTCACCACTGGCGGAGGGACGGCCGAACGCCTCGGCCAGCACAGGATCGGGCGGTTGGTCCTTGGGGGCGTACTCACCCTGGTCCTGGTACTTCTCCGCGCCGAGGAACGAGCCGTCGACGCCGGCGGGCCGCCCGAACGTGCGCTGCGACAACTGGTCGACGGGTGGCCGCTCGACAGGGCGCGGTTCCAGACGGCCGCTCTCGTCGGACTGGTCCTGGTTGGTCACCGGTGTATCACTCTCTATCGGAGCGCCTGCCCCAGCCGGATAGGCCGACGCCGGTCACTGATCGCCTTGCTGTGCAGCCTACCGGCGCTTACGCCGACTCCGCGTCGGGTCATCGGCAAACTGAGGCGGTTCGCCGACCTCGGCCGGGGGCTCTGGGCTGTGGTGCGGTATCTGCGACAACAGTCCCAACAGGGAATTCGGAATGGCTATCGGACACGAGTCCCGCAATGCGGCCCGGGCCTGACCCTGGGCATCCACCTCGGCGGCGCAATCCGGGCACAGGGACAAGTGATGGGCGGCCCGCAGGTGAGCACTCATCCGCAGCTCGCCGTCGACGAACGCCGCAATGGCCTCGGTCGAGAGGTGCTCGGTGGAGCCGAACTGACGAGGTGCGCCCACCGGGGCGTCACTTTGAGAGGCGAACTGCGCAGGCAACCAGGAGAAAGCCCGACGGAACACATGTCCCGGGTCGACCATCACCCAGCTCCTTTCGCCGCGCCCAATTGTCCTGACCCGAATGTAGCGCGACCGGGCGCGCTGAACACCAACCACCACTAGGCGGATTTGGCGGTTTCCGGCGAGTTCTTCGCCAGATACTCGCGCAACGCCTGCCTGCCGCGGTGAATGCGGCTGCGCACCGTGCCGAGTTTGACGCCCAGCGTGGCGCCGATCTCCTCATAGGACAGACCCTCGATGTCGCACAGGACCACCGCGGCACGGAACTCCGGGGCCAGTGAATCCAAGGCGGCCTGCAGGTCGGCACCCAACCGCGAGTCGTGGTAGATCTGCTCGGGATTCGGGTCGTCGGCGGGCACGCGGTCGTAGTCCTCGGGCAGCGCTTCCATCCGGATACGCCCGCGGCGACGGACCATGTCCAGGAACAGGTTCGTGGTGATGCGGTGCAACCAGCCCTCGAAGGTGCCCGGCTGGTAGTTCTGCACCGAGCGGAACACCCGGATGAAGGTTTCCTGCGTGAGGTCCTCGGCGTCGTGCTGGTTGCCCGAGAGGCGGTAGGCCAGTCGGTACACCCGGTCCGCGTGTTGACGGACCAGCTCATCCCATGACGGCATGGCGGCCTGATCGCCGGTCGCGTCGAATACCGCGGTACCGGTCAGTTCATCGGACGGCTCGACCCATTCACCTGCGGTGAACTGCTCCAGGTGTGCCATTGACACCGGGGCATGTTGGGCTGCCGGGTTCGAGATAACAGCGTCGACGCTCGTCGGATCCTCCTCGTCACAGATTTCACCCAGCTCAACACGATTCATGACTTGGTTATTCCGAGTGCTGTCCTGATTGTGCTGGGCGGTGCGCCAGCGGGCGCGGTGTTCCATGCCGATACCGTTCCTGATCCCGGTGTGGTGGAGATATGAGCAATCTGAACTTTCCCTGAGAATGCCGAGGATACGTCCGGTTACCTGCCCAAACCAGCGAATATCCGGCCGGTGACAACCGCCACCCACGGGCGTGTCGCGACGGCGCCCCGCCGGTCTGGCTTACGCTGCGGGCATGGTCAGCTCCAACCACGGTCACGCCGAGGCGATCGTGACGCATGCCGAACGGTCGATCTCCGAAGACGAGATCGTCGCGGCTGCCCGCGAGCGGGCCGAAGAACTCGGCGCAGGCGCCGTCACCCCGGCCGTCGGAGCCTTGCTGAGCGTGCTCGCACGGCTCACCGGGGGTCGGGCGGTGGTGGAGGTCGGCACCGGAGCCGGCGTCAGCGGGCTGTGGCTGTTGTCCGGTATGAGCGACGACGGCGTGCTGACCACGATCGACGTCGAGCCCGAGCACCAGCGCATCGCCAAGCAGGGGTTCAGCGAGGCCGGTGTCGGTCCTGGACGCACCCGGCTGATCAGCGGGCGCGCCCAGGAGGTCCTGACCCGGCTCGCCGACGAGTCCTACGACCTGGTGTTCATCGACGCCGAGCCGATCGACCAGCCACAGTTCGTGGCCGAAGGTGTGCGGCTCCTACGTTCCGGCGGCGCGATCGTGCTGCACCGGGCCGCGCTCGGCGGCCGGGCCGGCGACGCCTCCGCCAACGATGCGGAGGTCAATGCTGTGCGCGAAGCAGCGCGGCTGATCGCCGAGGACGAGCGGCTCACGCCCGTCCTGATCCCGTTGGGCGACGGCCTGCTGGCCGCCGCTCGCGACTGACTTTTCTCGCCCCTTTCCCGGCCTCACCCCTCACTGCGGGGTGGGGCCGAAGTTTTTTACGGATTCCTGACGCGTTACCCCCTTGACCGCGCGCTGAACGCGCGTTTAGCGTATTGAACATGCGTTCAGTCGATGATCGGACAGCGTTGGCACGGATTCGCGACGCCGCGATCGAGCAGTACGGGCAGCACGGATTCAGCGTGGGACTGCGCACCATCGCCGAGGCTGCCGGTGTCAGCGCCGCCTTGGTCATCCACCACTTCGGCTCCAAGGAAGGCCTGCGTAAGGCGTGCGACGCCTATGTGGCCGAGGTGGTGCGCGAGGCCAAGACCGAGTCCATGCAGAGCGCTGATCCCGCGACGTGGATGGCCCAGATGGCCGAGATCGAGTCCTACGCACCGCTGATGGCCTACCTGGTCCGCAGCATGCAATCGGGAAGCGATCTGGCGAAGGCGTTCTGGCGCACCATGCTGGACAACGCCGAGGAATACCTCGAAGAGGGCGTGCGCACCGGACTGCTCAAACCCAGCCGCGACCCGCGAGCCCGGGCGCGGTTCATGGCGATATGCAGCGGCGGCGGGTTCCTGCTGTACCTGCAGCTGCACGACGACCCGACCGATCTGCGCCGGGTGCTGCGCGATTACGGCGAGGAGATGATGCTGCCCGCCCTCGAGCTCTACACCGAGGGCCTGATGACCGACTCGACGATGTACGACGCCTTCATGCACCGACGCGAACAGGGCGTTCCGTTCAGCTCCACATCCGCCACCGACACCGACCGAAAGGAACCGGCATGACCGCTCAAACCTTCTTCGCCCTGTTCTGGGGCTGGCTCACGATCATCGTCGTCGCCATGTTCTTCGCTCGTCCGCAAGCCCTGCACGATGTCAAACACCTCATCGTCGAGAACCGGGCATTCGGACTCACCTACGGCTTCATGTCGCTGTTCCTCGGCCTGGCATCGGTTCTGCTGCACAACGTCTGGGAACTGAACTGGCACGTGCTCATCACGATCTTCGGCTGGCTGGCACTGATCAAGGGAGTGATCGTCATTGCGTGGCCGGAAATTTCGAAGAACACCAAATACGAAACCCGCGTCATGACCACCCGCATCGCACTCATCGTCGTAGGCGCCCTGGCAGTGTGGCTGCTCGGCGCCAGCTACGCCTGACCCAGTGAGGACACCCATGGCCAATCGATCCGTTTCTGTCGAAATACGCGGCCTGTCAAAATCTTTCGGACGCACCAAGGCGCTCGATGGATTGAACCTGACTGTCTCCCCCGGCGACGTCACCGGCTTCCTCGGACCCAACGGCGCGGGGAAGTCCACCACGATCCGGGTACTGCTGGGCCTGCTGCGCGCCGACAGCGGCACCGTACGGCTCCTGGGCGGCGACCCGTGGCGCGACGCGGTCGCCCTGCACCGCCGGATCGCCTATGTTCCCGGCGATGTCACGTTGTGGCCCAACCTGACCGGTATGCAGGCCATCGACTTCTTGTGCCGGCTGCGCGGCAACGGCGTCGACACCCGGCGCCGCGACGAGTTGATCGAACGGTTCGAACTGGACCCGCACAAGTTGGCGCGCACCTACTCCAAGGGCAACCGGCAGAAGGTCGCCATCGTCGCGGCGTTCAGCTGTCATTCTGAGCTCTACATCCTCGACGAACCCACCTCCGGGCTGGACCCGTTGATGGAGAAGGCATTTCAGCGATGCGTGGCCGAGGTCGCCGGCCAGGGCGCCGCGGTCCTGTTGTCCAGCCACATCCTCGCCGAGGTGGAAAAGCTCTGCGACAACGTCACGATCATCCGGTCGGGACGCACGGTGCGCTCCGGAACCCTGGAAGAGCTGCGACATCTGATGCGCACCAAGGTGATCGCACGCACCCGGTCCGACGGCCGGGCACTGCGAAACACACCCTACGTTCACGACTTCACCAGCCGGGACGGCGCCGTGAGCTTCTCGGTGGACCGCAACGACATCGAGTTCGCCTTGGATCACCTCACCGATCTCGGCATCGAAGACCTCACTGTCACACCGGCGTCACTGGAGGACATGTTCCTGCGCGAGTACCAGGGGGTGGCCCGGTGACGACGACCGCGCCGGCCAGGGCTTCGCGCCCGGCGCCAACGGCGACGTCACCCTTCACCGGTACCGCAGTGCTGTTGCGGCTGGCGCTGCGCCGGGACCGGGTGCGGCTCAGCGTGTGGCTGGCAGTGCTGACGCTGATGATGGTGTACGCCCCCAACGCCATTCAATTGGCCTATCCGGGCGAAGAACAGAGACTCGCCCGTGTCAACCTGCTCAAGACGCCGGCCGGGATGATGCTCGGCGGCCCCATGTTCGGCGTCAACGAGACCGACCTCGGCGTGATGATGGCCAACGAGCTGACGCTCACGCTGACCATCGCAACCTCGATCCTGGCCATTCTCACGGTGATTCGTCATACCCGCGCCGAAGAGGAGAACGGCACCGCCGAGTTGGTGCTCTCCTCTGTGGTGGGTCGGTACGCCCGGACCGCCGCGGCCCTCATCCTGGTCGGCGGCCTCAACGCCGTGCTGGCCCTCACCATGACCCTGGCGATGGCCTCCACCGGCTTCGGCATCCTCGACACCGCGGCCATGTGCCTGGGCATCACCGGGGTGGCCATGGTGTTCGGTGCGGTCGCCGCCGTGACCGCACAACTCTGGCGGCAGGCCCGGACCGCGTCGGGTGCGGCGATGGCGGTGCTGGCGCTGGCCGCGCTGGTGCGTGGGGCCGGCGACGTCATCGACAACTCGGGCAGTGCCCTGAGCTGGTTCTCCCCGATCGCCTGGGCGCAGCAGATGCGACCCTTCGTCGACCTGCGCTGGTGGCCGTTCGGCTTGTTGGTGGTCCTGACGGTCGCGCTGATGGCAGTGGCCGCGGTGCTGGAGCGTCGTCGTCAATACGACGCAGGCACCATCGCATCCTCCGGGGAGAAGCCTGACGCGCCCACGATCACCGGCCCGCTGCGCCTGCACGTCGCGCTGCAGCGGGGCCAGACGATCGGTTGGGCGACAGGACTGTTCGTGGCCGGGCTGGTCTTCGGCTCGATGACCAAAGCCCTGCTGGATGCGGCCGAGACCAACGAGTTGATCGCCCGGTTGCTCTCCACCACCGGCAATGACGGCATCTACACCACCATGACGCAGTTCCTGGCCGCGGCGGCCTGCGCGTACGTCGCCTCGGCGGTGCTGCGGGTGTACACCGACGAGCAGAACGGGCTGGGCGAGCCGGTGCTGGCCGGTGCGGTGTCGCGGTGGCGCTGGCTGTTGGGCGCGGTCTGCTGCGCAGTGGCGGGAGCCGCGATCCTGATGTTCTGCGCGGGGCTGGGCAACGGCCTGGGCGCGGGGCTGACGCTGGGCGAGCCCGGCACGATCATCCGCCTCACCCTGGCCGCGCTGGCCTATCTGCCCGCGCTCGCCGTGGTGGGCTCGATCGCCGCGCTGGCCGTGGCACTACGTGCGCCGTGGATCGCGTGGCTGGCAGTCACGTTCGTGATCACCACGTTGTATCTCGGCGCGCTGTTGCGCCTGCCGCGCTGGCTGCTCGACCTGTCCCCGGTGGGCCAGACCACCGTACCCAGCAGTTTCCCGGCGACTGCGTTGGTCGTAATGATCGTCGCCGCAACGGTTTTGGCGGCGGTTGCGGGCTGGATCTATCGCAACCGCGACGCGGCGTGAACTCGAACAGGAGGCAACTGATGAAACTCGCACTTCAGACAATCGCTTCAGGCGTGTTCGGCCTGGCACTCTTCGCCGTCACGCTGTTCTGGCCGGCCGGCACGTTCGACTATTGGCAGGCTTGGGTTTTCATCGCCGTGTTCATGGCGACCACCATCGTCCCGAGCTTCTACCTCGCGGTCAAAGACCCCGCGGCCCTGCAACGACGTCTGAAGGGCGGCCCCACCGCGGAAACGCGGATCGTGCAGAAGATCGTCATCTGGGCGATCACGGTGTCGGCCTTCGCAGCATTCGTCCTCAGTGCCCTCGACCACCGGTTCGGCTGGTCGAGCGTGCCGACCGCGGTGGTCGTCCTCGGCAACGTCGTGGTGGCGGTCGGACTGGTCCTCGCACAGGCTGTGGTCTTCCAGAACAGCTTCGCCGGCGCCAGCATCCGGGTGGAGGACCAACAGCCGCTCGTGTCGACGGGTCTCTACGGTCTGGTCCGTCATCCGATGTACTTCGGCGCGGTGGTGATGATGTTCGGCACCCCGTTGGCGCTGGGTTCCTACTGGGCCCTGCTCGTGTCCATCGCCTCGGTACCGATTTTCGGGGTGCGGATCGCCGACGAGGAGAAGATGCTGCGCACCGAACTCGACGGCTACGACGAGTACGTCCAGAAGGTCCACTACCGGCTTTTGCCCTACGTCTGGTGAGAGCGCTGACATGAAGGTCGGCCTACAGGCAGCGGCGTCCGTCGTCGTCGGGTTCGCGGTCTTCGGGATCCTCGTCTTCGCGCCCGCCGGCACGTTCGACTACTGGCAGGGTTCCGCCAACGTCAAGGTGGAGGCCGGCCAGGCGGTGGTGTCCACCGGCCTGTACGGGCTCGTCCGCCACCCGATGTACTTCGGCAACGTGGTCATGCTGGTCGGGTTGCCGCCGGCTCTCGGCTCCTACTGGGCGCTGCTGTTCATCGTCCCGGGACTGGTCGTGCTGAGCGTGCGCATCCTCGACGAGGAGAAGTTGCTGCGCGCCGAGTTGGATGGCTACGACGCGTACACGCGCAAGGTCCGCTACCGGCTGCGCCGCGTAGCTGTTCTGGATGACCACGAGCATCGCGATACCGAGTCCGATCGCCACCAGCACGTTTCCGAGGACAGAGACGATCACGGGTACGGACGACCACCCGTGCCGATGATCGAGCGCGCTCGCCGCGATCATGACCGCGATCAACAGGAACGCCAAAGTGCTCGCCAACTTCTGCACCGGCCGTGTCTCGGCGGTCAGTCCCGCCTGCATTCGGCGTCGCAGAGCCGCCGGATCGTGGCGGGCGAGGTAGATGCTCGGCAAGGTGGAGACGGTCGCGAACACGGCGATAAACACCCTGCCCCACATCTGGTGATCGCCGAAGACGGCCCACAGCGGATAACGGCGAACTGCCCGGGCCCGGACCGAGTTCGCCGCATACTGCATTGATGGAACTGTTGACCGGCTTTGGCCTGGCCACCGCGGCGGGGCTCAACGCCTACATCCCGTTGCTGGCCCTGGGCATGCTGTCACGCTTCACCCATCTGGTGTCCTTGCCGCCGGGGTGGTCCTGGCTGGAGAACGGCTGGGTGATGGCGATCGTGGCGGTGCTGCTGATCGTCGAGGTCGTCGCCGACAAGATCCCCGCGCTCGACTCCGTGAACGACACCATTCAGACCTTCGTCCGCCCCACCGCGGGCGGCATCGTGTTCGGGTCGGGTACCGCGTCGCAGACCGCCGCCGTCGCCGACCCGGGGGCTTTCGCCCAATCGGGTCAATGGATTCCGGTGGCCATCGGCGCGATCACCGCGCTCGCCGTGTCGTTGACCAAATCGACGGTCAGACCGGCCGCCAACGTCGCCACGGCCGGGGTCGCCGCACCCGTGCTGTCCACCGTCGAGGACGTGACGAGCGTGGGGTTGGTCTTCGCCGCGATCCTGCTGCCCGTCCTGGTGCTCGTGGCGCTGCTCGCCCTGATCTGGGGAGCCTTCCGGTTGTGGCGGTGGCGCAGACGCCGGGGCGAAGCCAAGGTCGGCGTCAACGCGCGCACCAAGGCTTTACCGCGCCGGTCGGCGGTGGACCTGTGGGAGTGAATCAGGGCTGAGGACCTCTCAGATCCACACGCCCTTGCCGACGGCGACCACACCGCCCGCGCTGATGGCGAACCGTTCGCGGTCCTTGTCCAGGTCGACGCCCACCATCTCGCCCGGCCCCACCACGACGTTCTTGTCCAGGATCGCGTGGCGCACCACCGCTCCCCGGCCGATCCTCACCCCCGGCATCAGCACACTGCCCTCCACGATGGCGCCGTCGTCGATCGCCACATTTGAAGACAACACCGAATTGCGAACCGACGCAGCCGAAATGATGCTTCCGGCTCCGACCACCGACTCCTGTGCCGAGCCCCCGTTGACGAACTTGGCCGGCGCCAGGTTCTCCGACTCACCGCGGATCGGCCAGCGTTTGTTGTAGAGGTTGAACACCGGGTGCACCGACACCAGATCCATGTGTGCGTCGTAGAACGCGTCAAGGGTTCCGACATCGCGCCAGTACCCGTGGTCGCGTTCGGTGGCCCCCGGCACCTCGTTGTTGTTGAAGTCGTAGACCGCCGCCATCCCGTCGGACACCAGCCGGGGAATGATGTCGCCGCCCATGTCGTGATCGGAGTGGTCGTCGTCGGCGTCGGCGCGGATCGCGTCGATGAGCACCTTGGTGGTGAAGATGTAGTTGCCCATCGACACGAAGGTCTGTTCGGGGTCGTCGGGAGTACCCGGCGGATCGGCAGGCTTCTCGATGAATTCCCTGATGCGCCCGGAATCGTCGGCGTCGATGCAGCCGAACGCACTCGCCTCCGCGCGGGGCACCCGGATCCCGGCGACGGTCGCCCCGGCGCCACTGTCGATGTGGAACCGCAGCATCTGCTCAGGGTCCATCCGGTACACGTGGTCGGCGCCGAAGATGATGATGTAGTCCGGGTCTTCGTCGTAGATCAGATTGAGCGACTGGTAGATCGCATCCGCCGAGCCGGTGTACCAGCGCGGTCCGAGCCGCTGCTGGGCCGGCACCGGGGTGATGTACTCACCGGCCAGACCCGAGAGCCGCCAGTTCTGGCTGATGTGACGGTCAAGCGAATGCGACTTGTATTGCGTCAGAACGCAGATCCGTAGGTATCGGGCATTCACCAGGTTCGACAACACGAAGTCGATCAGCCGGTAGGCACCGCCGAAGGGAACTGCCGGCTTGGCCCGATCAGCGGTCAACGGATACAGCCGTTTGCCCTCTCCCCCGGCCAGAACGATGCCCAGCACATGTGGCAACTCCCTCATGGGTCCAAACCTATCCGCCAACCAGCAGCGCGGCCAGCCAATGGCAACAAGAGTGTCCGGGCGTGTGGCTGTACCCACCACGACGCACTACCGTCTCGGATATGCGGGTGGCCATGATGACTCGGGAATATCCACCCGAGGTGTACGGCGGTGCCGGTGTGCACGTCACCGAACTCGTCGCGCAGTTGCGGCAGTTGTGCGACGTCGACGTGCATTGCATGGGAGCCCAGCGGGACGGGGCCTTCGTGGCGCAGCCCGATCCAGCGCTGCGCGGCGCCAACGCGGCGCTGTCGACACTGTCCGCGGACCTCAACATGGTCAACGCCGCCAGCACACCGGACCGCCCGGCCACGGTGGTGCACTCACACACCTGGTACGCCGGGATGGCCGGGCATCTGACCGGGCTGCTCTACGGCATCCCTCATGTGCTGACCGCGCATTCGCTGGAGCCTCTACGCCCATGGAAGGCCGAGCAACTGGGCGGGGGCTACCGCGTGTCCTCATGGGTGGAACGCACCGCGATCGAAGCCGCCGACGCGGTGATCGCGGTGAGCTCCGGCATGCGCGACGATGTGCTGCACACCTATCCCGCGCTCGACCCCAGCCGGGTGCACGTGGTGCGCAACGGGATCGACACCGACGTCTGGTACCCGGCGCCACCCGCCGCCCACGACTCGGTTCTGGCCGAACTCGGTGTCGATATGAGCCGCCCGATCGTGGCGTTCGTCGGGCGCATCACCCGCCAGAAGGGGGTGGCTCACCTGGTGGCCGCGGCCCACCGGTTCAGCCCCGAGGTGCAGCTGGTGCTGTGTGCCGGTGCGCCCGACACACCCGAGATCGCGGCGGAGGTATCCTCGGCCGTGGCGGAGCTGGCCCGGGCGCGCACCGGCGTGTTCTGGGTGCGGGAGATGCTGCCGATCAACAAGATCCGCGAAATACTCTCCGCTGCAACAGTTTTCGTTTGCCCGTCGGTTTACGAGCCGTTGGGCATCGTGAACCTCGAAGCGATGGCGTGTTCGACACCGGTGGTCGCCTCCGACGTCGGCGGTATCCCCGAGGTCGTCGCCGACCGGCAGACCGGCCTTCTCGTGCACTACGACGCGACCGACCCGCGCTTCTTCGAGATGCGCCTGGCCGACGCGGTCAACGCATTGGTGGCCGAGCCGGAAACCGCCAGGGAGTACGGCGAGGCCGGACGCCGCCGGTGCATCGCAGAATTCTCCTGGGCCCACATCGCCGAGCAGACCCTGGAGATATACCGCAAGGTGTCCGCCTGAGCGGACACCTTGCGAAGTCGATCAGCTGGTGACGGCCTTGAGTTCGTCGCCCAGCGCAGCGGCCTCGTCGGGAGTCAGTTCGACAACGAGGCGCCCACCGCCTTCCAGCGGTACTCGCATTACGATCCCTCGCCCCTCTTTGGTTGCTTCAAGTGGACCGTCACCAGTCCGGGGCTTCATCGCCGCCATCGAGTGCTCCCTCCAACTTCGCCGACCCGTGTCAGCGGGCCAGGTTGGGGCCGAAGCCGCCCACTCGTTGGCGGCACCCGGCGTTGAACTGCTACTGAACTAGCCCTATTGTTCCTTATCCGCGGCGATGCTTGTGCAAAGACCCTTCGGATACCGACTGATGTCACTTTTGTCCGGTCACCGGAACCCAGCAGGACGCGACGTGATCGTCGACCATCCCGGTGGCCTGCATCAACGCATATGCCGTGGTGGGGCCGACGAATTTGAACCCCCGGCGTTTGAGTTCCTTTGCCATGGCGGTCGATTCCGGGGTCACCGCGGGCACTTGGGCCAGGTCAGCGGGCCGCGGGCGGCCCGGCGGGGCGAACGACCACAGCAGCTCACTCAAATCGACGTCGAGGTCGATGACCGCCCTGGCGTTGGCGATGGTGGCGACGATCTTCGCCCGGTTGCGCACGATCCCGGCGTCGGCCATCAACCGCTCGACGTCGTCGTCGGTGTACTTCGCCACCGTGCCCGCGTCGAATCCGTCGAACGCGGCCCGGAAGTTCTCCCGCTTACGCAGGATGGTCAGCCAGCTCAGTCCGCTCTGGAAGGCCTCCAGGCTGATCCGCTCGAACAGCGCAGCGGAATCACGCAGCGGCCGGCCCCACTCGGTGTCGTGATAGTCGCGGTACAGGGGGTCGCCGGATTGCACGGCCCAGCCGCAGCGGATGCGGCCGTCGGGGGCGCCGACAATCCGGCCAGCGTCGGGGGTCATGGCTCCTCCGAGGTGCGGACCTCGCCCGCCGTGGCCGACACTTCTTCGCCGTCGTCCTCGTCCTCGTCGAAGTCGTCGGGCACGCCGTAGGCGGCGCGCACGGCAGCGAGTTCTCCGCGCACCGCGTCCAGCTCGCGGCCGAGCCGGTCCAGAACCCAGTCCACCTCGCTGGTCTTGTATCCGCGGATGACCTGGGCGAACTTGACGGCATCCACATCCGCCCCGGTGACGCCCGAGGCAGGCAGGACCGTGGCAGTCGTGCCCCGCGGCAAGGGCGGCAGCGTCTCACCCCGGCCAAAGATGACGCTGCCGAGACCGAACAGCACCGTGGCCACCAGAACCAGCACCACCAGGTACAGCAGTATCAGTGTCACGCCCTCGATACTGCCTCACGCATGTGACACCTGGCGCGGGGCACTCACACGCCGAATGTGCACACAGATCGCGTTCGCGGCGATTTTCGCGATCTGAGTGCACCGTCGACGGGCAAGGCTCCGCTCAGCGCGGACGCAGGGTGACCATGGGCGGGCGGTCGGCCAGGGACACCGACGACACCCGCGGGGTGAAGTCGTCGCCGTCGGCGTAGAACTGCGTCAGCCCCACCCCCGAATCGGCGATCCCGCAGCGCGACAGCAGGGTCGCGATGACCTGCCGGCTCATCGAGGCGAGTTCGGTCAGCGGCCGGTTGCGGTGGGCCCGTACCCCGAGGTTCACCTGGGCGATGGCGTCGAGTCCGAGCCGGTCGTAGGTGTCGACCAGCAGGCCGATCTCCACGCCGTAACCGGGCGCGAAGGGTACCGAGGTCAGCAGCTCGCGCGTGCCCGCGTACTCGCCGCCCAGCGGCTGCAGCACACAGTTCAGCTCCGGGCGCAGCGAGGCCAGCAGCGGGCGCGCCACCAGCTCGGTGACCCGGCCACCGCCGTTGGCGTCCTCGCTGCCGCTGACCTTGAGCGGGCGCCGGTAAAACGCCTTGACCAGATGCACGCCATCCGCGGTGAGCAGCGGCCCCAGCAATTTGGGGACGAACATCGGATCGGGGTCGATCAGGTCGGAGTCGATGAAGGCGATGATGTCGCCGGTGGTCGCGGCCAGCGACCGCCACAACACCTCACCCTTGCCCGGCTGCGGCGCGACCTCCGGCAGGGCGACTTCCCGGCTGATCACCCGGGCGCCGGCGGCGACCGCACGGATCTCGGTGTCGTCGGTGGAGCCCGAATCGAGCACGATCAGCTCGTCCACCAACCCGCCGAGCAGCGGGGTGATGGTCTCGACGACGGAAGCGACGGTTTCTTCCTCGTTCAGCGCGGGCAGCACCACCGAGACCGTGCGACCCGCCTTCGCGGCCTCCAGCTCGGCGATGGTCCAGCTCGGCCGGTTCCAGCTGTGGTCGGTCAGCCAGCGGTGGCCCACCACGCCGTCGGTAACACGCAGATCAGGTGCTGTAGTCATGCGCGATCCGCCTTCGGCTCCTCGCTGAAAGTCATGCCAGTCCCCTCACTGTTCGTGCGGGTGCCCGCACTCCCTGGATCGACGCGACCATCTCCAGTACGCGCCGAGTGGGCCCGACTTCGTGTACCCGGAACATGGCCGCTCCATCCGCGGCGGCGAGTGCCGTCGCGGCCAGGGTGCCCTCCAGGCGTTCGGTCAGGTCCACACCGAGAGTCTCCCCGACAAAATCCTTGTTGCTCAGCGCCATCAGGACTGGCCATCCGGTCTTAACAAGATCTTTTACGTGGCGCAACAAACTAAGACCGTGATGAGTGTTTTTACCGAAATCATGGGTTGGGTCGATCAGGATCCGATCACGCGGCACACCCGTTGCTACGGCCCGCTCGGCGGCGGCGGTCACCTCGGCGATCACGTCGTCGACGACGCCGCGTTCGGTGATTCCGTAGTTCACCCGGAACGGCCGAGTGCGTGGCACCGCGCCGCCGGTGTGTGAGCACACCAGCCCAGCGCCGAATTCGGCGGCCACCTCGGGCAGCCCCGGGTCCGCGCCGGCCCAGGTGTCGTTGATCAGATCCGCTCCGGCCGCACACGCCTGCTTGGCCACCGCGGCGCGCCAGGTGTCGACGCTGATCAGCTGATCGGGATAGGTGTTGCGCAGCCATTCGATGAACGGAACGACGCGGGCGATCTCCTCTTCCGAGTCGACCACGCCGCCAGGGCCTGCCTTGACCCCACCCACGTCGATGACGTCGGCACCCTCTTCGATCACCCGCGCCGCGGCGGCTTTGGCCGCATCGTCGGTGAAGGTGGCCCCGCGGTCATAGAACGAGTCCGGCGTCCGGTTGACGATCGCCATGATCAGCGCACGGTCATCCGCGACCGGGCGACCCAGGAAGCGTCCACTGAACGTCGACAACACGCCTCCATAGTGCCTGGTGCGGCATCCGCCCCGGTTTTCCACCTCTGGGTCGCGGCCCGACGGGTTCAGCAGCCCTGAGATAGGAACCGGCAGTCCTGCTACTTGGGCCGTTTCCCGGCCGTCACTTCCTCGGGGTACTCGGGGTAGAACGGCACGTAGCCTTCCTCCCGGCCGGCCAGCACGTACAGCGGATCGTCGATGTCCGATCCATAGCCCTGCTTGCGCAGGTCGACCTTCTGGCTCTTGAAGGTCGAGGTGTGGGCCAGCTCGGTGACGACACGGACGAACAACGGCACGGCGTAGGCCGGCAGGTGATCGTAGAACGCTTCGGCGATCGCCTTTCCGTCGAATTCCTTGCCGTCCTTGAGCTGGATGGCTGCCATGCCGGCGCGGCCACCCGCACCGGGCACCTCGACGCCGAACACCGTGCATTCCTCGATCAGCGGGTTGCCCGCCACGGCGGCCTCCACCTCGGTGGTGGCCACGTTCTCGCCCTTCCACCGGAAGGTGTCGCCGAGGCGGTCGGCGAACGCGGCGTGGCCCAGCCCCTGCGACCGCATCAAGTCGCCGGTGTTGAACCAGACGTCACCTTCCTTGAAGGCGTTGCGCACCAGCTTCTTCTCGCTTGCCGACGGATCGGTGTAGCCGTCGAACGGCTGCAGCGCACTGATCTTCGACAGCATCAGCCCCGGCTCCCCGCGTTTGACCTTGCGCAGCCGGCCGTCGGCGCCGCGGGCCGGTTCGCCGCTCTCGGCGTCGTATTCGACGAAGGCGACCGGGCTCGGGCAGATGCCGGTGGATTTCGAGACGTTGAAAACGTTGACGAAGGCGGTGTTGCCCTCGCTGGCCGCGTAGAACTCGCAGACGCGAGGGATGCCGAACCGCTGGGTGAACTCGTCCCAGATGGCCGGACGCAGTCCGTTGCCGACGATCACGCGGACCTTGTGTGCGCGGTCGGTCGGCTTGGGCGGCTGGTTGAGCAGATAGCCGCAGATCTCGCCGATGTAGACGAACGCGGTCGCGCCGTAGTCGATGACCTCGTCCCAGAATCGGGAGGCCGAGAACGACTTGCCAAGGGCCAGTGCGGCACCCGAGTTCAGTGCCGAACCGACCGAGACCGTCAGGGCGTTGTTGTGATAGAGCGGCAGGCAGCAGTACAGGGTGTCATCGCTGTGCAGTCGCAGCCCCAGACCGCCGAAGCCGGCCAGTGCCCGCAGCCAGCGGTAGTGCGTCATGACGCTGGCCTTGGGCATGCCGGTGGTGCCCGAGGTGAAGATGTAGAAGGCCTTGTCCTTGGCCAGGACGGCCGACGTGCTGGCCGGGTTGGTGGTGGGCGCGGTGGTGGCCAACCGGCGCAGTTCCTCCACGGTGATCAAGCCGTTGGCCTCGGCCCCGCATTCGGTGACGTGCTCGACCAGATCGGCCTCGGCCACCACTGCGGCCGCGTCGAGCAGGCCGAAGCTGTGGGCGAGCACCTTGCCGCGCTGGTGGTAGTTGAGCATGCCTGCGACGGCGCCGCACTTGACGATCGCGAGCATCAGCAGCACCGCGTCGGGCGAGTTGCGCAGCATCACCCCGACCACGTCGCCGTGGCCGACGCCTTTGGCGGCCAGCACCGCGGCGTAGCGATTGACCGTCTCGTTGGCTTCGCGGTAGGTGATGCGCTCATCGGCGAACTTGAGGAACACCCGGTCGGCGTACTGGTCGGCCCGCTCCTGGAACACCTTGCCGATCGACGTCTTGGCCGTCGGCCGGGCCATCATTCCGGTGAGTACACCCCTTGCGATGACCGGCGCATCCATCAGCAGACCGGGTACCTGGCTGGCGAGGTCGAGTAAGCCGACGCTGCTCCTGGTGCCCGATTTCTGGTCGGTCATGCGGTCTCCCCCTGCACGTTGTTATGGGTCTCGAGATGGCTCTCGTGTGGCCAACACCATAACCGCGCTGGTAACCGCCGTTACCGCCGGTTCTAGGTAAGTGGCGCGCACACGTCGAGTGCTGCGGCGACCTCGTCGACGACGATCAACCGGTCCAGCGCCTCGCTGGTCACGTAGCCGGAGTCCACCAGCCCGCGCAGCCAGGTCAATAATCCGTCGTAATGGCCGAACGGGTCTAGCAGCACGACGGGCTTCTCGTGCATCCCCAGATAACCCGCCGTCCACGCCTCGAAGAACTCTTCCAGCGTGCCGATGCCACCGGGCAGCGCGATGAACGCGTCGGAGCGGTCCTCCATCTCCTTCTTGCGTTCCCGCATGGTGTCGGTGACCACGAGTTCTTCGGCGTCGACGTCGGCGAGTTCACGGTGCACGAGTGCCTTGGGGATCACGCCGACCGTGCGGCCGTTGGACGAGCGCGCGGCGCGGGCCACCGCGCCCATGGCCGACACGTTGCCGCCGCCGGAGACCAACGTCCACCCGCGCTTGGCGATCGCCACCCCGACCTCGCTGGCCAATGCCAGCAGCTCGGGATGGGTGGGACCTGAAGCGCAATAGACACACACCGCAAACTCGCGGTCAGTTTCACCGGACACGTACACAACGTAGAGGGTGCTGGTGAACCGCCGATGTCGGGAGGGCGATGGACGAGATGCGGTCGGAGCAGGGAGACTGAGCTGAACGCGGAGGGCGAATCTGGTGAGTGACGACGTCGATCAACCGGCACGGTTGAGCCGCGACTTCATCCTGGACACCGCGATCGAGCTGATCGATCGCGAGGGTCTGACGAAATTGACCATGCGGCGGCTGGGCACGGCCTGCGGTGTCGAGGCGATGGCGCTCTACCGGTATGTACACAGCCGCGGCGATCTGCTGACCGGAGTCGTCAACCACATCGTGGACCGCCTCCACGCCGATCAGCTGGCCGCGCGCCGGCAGGAGGACGGTTGGCAGGACTTCCTGGTTCGGCTCGGTCACGGCGTGCGTCAGATCGCCATCGAACATCCCGAGGTGTTCCCGCTCGTGGCCACGGAGGCGCCTGAAGCCCCCTGGGTACGGCCGCCGTTGCGCAGCATGCGCTGGATGGAGACGTTCCTGGAGACGCTGATCTCGTATGGGTTCAGCGATGAGGCGGCCGTCGCCGCATACCGGGCGTACACCACCTTCCTGGTGGGCCAGTTGTTGCTGGAGGTGTCGGCGCGGGGCGTGGCGCTCAGCCCCGGCGAGGCGGTGCTCGACGACGAGCCGCGCGCCGATACGTCGCTGGCCGATTATCCGAACCTGCGGCGGTTGCAGCCGATGCTTGCCGAGGACCACAGCGTGGACGAGTTCGAAGACGCGTTGGAAGCCTTGCTCGACCGCATCGAAGGCTGGCTCAACTGGCGGTCGCCAACATCATGATCAATTCCTGTTTACAACGTAAACGGACCTCGCTATGCTCGGTTTCACCGTGGAAACGCACCATGATCACCAGCTGCGCTGGACGGCTCGAACCACAACCGAAGCCCTCGTCATCCAGGTCTTCGGTCAGGTAGACGCGCACAACGAATCCGACTGGCAGCACATGCTCCGCGAGTGTGCGGCCACCGCTCCCGAACGCTCGCTGTTCATCGTGGACTGCGCAGAAATGGACTTCATGAGCTGCGGTGCGCTGGTCGCGTCGGCCAAGCAGACCGCGGACAGCCGACAGCTCGGGGTCACGATGCGGCTCGTCATCCGCCAGCCGAGCATCATGCGGATCATCACCAAATGCGGCATGGAGGACTCGGTGTCGGCGTACCCGGACCTCGATTCGGCGTTGGAAGGCCACCGCCCGCCATAGGATTCGGTTGATGGCTGTCGACTGGGTGATCGCACCGTGTGACCGCGTGCTCGACGGCCTCGAGGCCGGCCTGCAGGAACGCCGGGGCGCGGCCCTTCTCGGCCCTGACGGCGTGGGCAAGACGTCCGTGGCCCGCACCGCGGCCGAACATCTCGCAAGGGACTTCCGTCGGGTCGTGTGGATCACCGGCACCGAATCGGCTGCGGCAGTTCCGTTCGCGGCGGTGGCACATCTGATCGACATTCCCGCGGCAGGCAAGACTGCTGATGTACTGCGCGCCGCGCGCGAGGCGCTCGGGTCCGATCTGTTGCTCGTCGTCGACGACGCCCATCTGCTGGACCGGTTGTCGGCGGCCATGGTGTACCAACTCGCGGTGAGTGGCGCGGCCAAACTCATCGTCACCGCATCCGCGGCCGAGGCTCCCGATGACGTCGCGGCGTTGTGGGATGACGGCCTGGTCAATCGTGTCGAAATGTCACCGCCCGGGCATGACGATGCCCGGCTGGCCGATCAGGTGGCCACGTTCCTGGCCGACCTGCCCGACGGCGCGGTCGCCGTACTGCGGCAGTTGGCGGTGCACGACCCGCTGCCGCTGGCCGATCTGATCGCGATGACGAGCACCGGGGCAGTGCAGGAGGCGCAACAGTGCGGCGTGGTACGCGTCGACGAGGCAGTGGCACGGTGCGTGCATCCGCTGTTTCTCAGCACGATGCGGGCCACGCTCGGTGGGCCCGGCCTGCGGCGCCTGCGCAGCAAGCTGGTCGAGCAGCTGTCCGCCGCACCACGTCCCGGCGTGGTGGACCGGCTACGGGTGGCGGTCCTGGCCCTCGACAGCGATGTCGACCTGCCCGCCGACGAGGTCGCCGGCGCCGCCGCCGAGGCGCTCCGATTGGGCGACCTGGAATTGAGTGAGCGTCTCGCGCGGGCCGCGACCGCCGCCGGCCGCGGATCCGATTCGGAATTCAAGGGGCTGCTCACCCTGGCGTATGCGTTGGCCTGGCAGGGCCGAGGCCGTGAGGCCGACGCCGTCCTGGGCCAGATCGACCCGGCCGGCCTGTCCGAGGACCAGCTGATGGCGTGGGCTCTGCCGCAGGCGGCCAATCAGTTCTGGATGCTCTCGGAACCCGAACGCGCCACGGCATTCCTGCGCGCCACCCGCCGCCGGGTGTCGACGCCGGCGGCGCAGAGCACGCTCGACGCACTCGCGGCCACTTTCGCGATGAATGCCGGTACGCCGCAACGAGCTCTGGGCCTGGCTCTGGAGGTGCTGGCCTCCCCTGCCGCGGACGACACCGCGCTCGGCTGGGCCGGGTCGACGGCGGCGCTGAGTTACGCGCGGACCGGCCAGTTCGATCAGGTGGACGCGATGGCGCAGCGCGCACTGGCGGCGGGCCATCCCGGCCTGCTGCGGTTCACCAGCGGATTCGGCCAGACCACGGCGCTGGTGATGACCGGCCGATTGGACCGGGCACAGGAGATGGCCAAGAGCATCTCCGATTTCGCCCAACTGCTGCAGCCCGGGCGCGCCATCGGCGAGGTTCTGATGGCTGACGTATTGCTGGTCCGCGGCGAGCTCGATCAGGCGATTGCCTTGTTGCGCAAGGCAACCACCGCCTTGGCCCCGACCGGGTATTCCTGGGGACCACTGGCCTGGATGTTGTCGGCCCAGGCCCTCGGTCAACGCGGAATGCCGGTCGAGGCCGGAAAAGCACTGTCCCGTGCGGAATCCCGACATGGTCTCAAGTCGATGCTCTTCGCGCCCGAGCTGGCGCTGGCCCGTGCCTGGACGTGCTTCGCCCGCAACGATTCCGTGAGTGCGGTGACCGCCGCCCGGGACGCCGCCAAGACCGCCGAGCGCGGCGGCCAATCCGCGGTGATGCTGCGGGCATTGCACGACGGCGTCCGGCTGGGCGATACCCGCGCCGTCGATGCGCTGGCCAGGGTGAACCTGGATTGCGTGTTCGGGCAGCTGACGCTGGACCACGCGCGCGCGTTGACGGCCGGGGACGGTGCGGCGTTGCGCGACATCTCGACTCGGTATGAGGCTGTCGGAATGTCGGCGGCTGCCCGCGACGCAGCCCGGCAGGCTTCCGCGTAACCGAACGTAGAATGCGCGCTAGACCGCACGATCTCCAGGAGGCTCGATGAACCAGTTCATCGCCGACACCGGCGCGTTGAACGGCTGGCAAGGGATTGTCGACGGGGTCAGCGGAGACGTCAGCAGCTTCAAGGATTCGTTCGCCGGCCCGTCGGACCTGGCTTCCAGCCACGGCGCCATCGGTTTCCCGATGCAGAACGCGTTCGACGGCGCATCGTCGTCCCGGGCCGGCGCACTGGGTGCCACGCAGGTCGCCGCGGGCAGGATGGCCGAACTGCTCGGCCAGGCCTCCCAGGCCTATCAGCACGGCGATGTCGCTGCCGGCGACCGCCTCAGAGCCCAGGCCGACGCGCTCGAGGGCGCGGGTTCACCGGCATCGGCAAGCGGCGGGTCAGATCCGGTGAGTTCGGCGAGTGGGGGCGCGGGCCAGATGGTCGGTCAGTTCAGCCAGCTGGCCGGGCAGATGGCGCAGTCCATCACCCAGCCGCTTCAAGGCCTCACCCAGGCCATGACGCAGGTACCCCAGCAGGTCATGCAGGGTGTACAGGGCATCGTCGAATCCGCCACCCAGGCGGCCGGAGGCGGTGGCGACGCTGCCGCCATGGCGGCAGACGCGAGTGGTGCGGGCGCCGAGAACGCCGTCAAGGCTGCCGACCACCAGGGCCCCGGTGACGGGCCCGGGGACGGCCCGGCGGATCAGCGCGACGACCGACACGACGACCGACACGAGGGCCGGGACGACGAGAAGGACGGCCGCACCTCCGCCGGGGCGGCAGCAGAGGACAGCTACAACGTCGGCATGCTGCCCACGCAGATCCACAACATCAACCCGCGGCGGCAGTAGCGCTCACGTCGCCGTCCTCCAGTCGCAGCCAGCGATCGATGCCGATCGCCTCCAGGAACCGTTGGTCGTGGCTGACCACGACGAAGGCCCCGCGGTAGGCATTCAGCGCCGACTCCAGTTGCCCCACACTGACCAGGTCGAGGTTGTTGGTCGGCTCATCCAGGAGCAGCAGCTGCGGCGCGGGTTCGGCGTAGAGCACGCACGCCAGCGTCGCCCGCAACCGCTCTCCGCCCGACAAGGCCGCCACGGGCAAGTGGATGCGGTCACCACGAAACAGGAACTGCGCCAACAGATGCATGCGCCGGGTGTGTGACAGGCTGGGCGCGGCGGCGGCCAGACTCTCGGCCACCGTGCGGTCCTCGTCCAGCAGGTCCAAGCGTTGCGACAGCGACGCGATACGTCCGTCGACCCGTTGCACGATCCCGGTGTCAGGATGGAGCGTGCCGTCGATGATCCGCAGCAGTGTCGACTTGCCCGCCCCGTTCGGTCCGGTCAGGGCGATCCGCTCCGGACCGCGGATGGAAAGGGCGATCCCGTTGTCGGCGAACAGCTTCCGTCCCCCGCGACTGATCTGCAAGGCTTCCCCGGTGAACACCGTGCGCCCGGCGGGCAGCACGGTGTCGGGCAGATCCAATGCGATCACCTTGTCGTCACGCAACGCTCGTTCGGCTTCGTCGAGCCGGGTCCGCGCGTCATCGACCCGCCGCGCGTGCACGTCGTCGGCCTTGGCCGCCGATTCCTGCGCATCGCGTTTGAGCTTGCCCGCCACGATCTTCGGCAGACCCGCGTCCTTGACATTGCGGGCCGCGTTCGACGAACGGCGGGCGGCCCGCTCTCGTGCCTCCTGCATCTGCCGCTTCTCCCGCTTGAGCTGTTGTTCGGCATTGCGGATATTGCCCTCGGCCACCGCCTGGGCGGCCTCGACGGTTTCCTGGTAGGCGGTGAAATTGCCGCCGTAGAAGACGATTTCGCCTCGGTAGAGTTCGGCGATCTGATCCATCCGGTCCAGCAGCACCCGGTCGTGACTGACCACCAGCAGGCAGCCGGTGTAGCTGTCCAGCGCGTCGTACAGGCGATGCCGAGCCCCGTTGTCCAGATTGTTGGTGGGCTCGTCGAGCAGCAGAACGGCGGGCCGCTTGAGCAGTTGGGCGGCCAACCCGAGGGACACCACTTCCCCGCCGGACAATGTCCCCAGCCGCCGGTCCAGGGCCAGGCCGTCGAGGCCGAGCCGGTCGAGCTGGGCACGGGACCGTTCCTCGATGTCCCAGTCGTCGCCGATGGCGGTGAACACCTCGTCGCGGGCATCACCGTCGGCGAGCGCCGCGAGCGCGTCGAGCACCGGTGCCACACCCAGTACGGCCGCCACGGTGAGATCGGCTGTGAACGGCAGGTTTTGGGGCAGGTAGCCGACAGGTCCGTCGACCGTGACCGAGCCTGCCGACGGCTGGTACTCGCCGGCGATCAGCTTGAGCAGCGTGCTCTTGCCGGCGCCGTTGGGGGCGACCAGGCCCGTGCGGCCGGGGCCGACGGAGAACGACAGGTCCGAGAACAGCTCGACGTCATCGGGCCAGGAGAACGACAAATGGGAACAGACAATAGACATGCTGATACTCCAAAGGTGATGCGGGCACCAGGCACCGCATTGCCAGACAGGAACGATTCGACTCTCGGGATCACCCGGAGATGTCGTCTCCCAGCATGTTTTCGGCCCACCTCGGTTGACAGCAGATGCGTTACCCATAGTACGCACGGATGCAACCGATTTGCGGTTCAGAACGTCCCGCGCAGCCGATCCAGTTGTCGCCGTTCACGTTTGGTGGGCCGGCCGGCGCCGCGATCACGGACCCCGGCCACCGCAACCGTCTCCTTCGGCGGCGGTGGCGGGCTACGGTCGATCAGGCACTCCGACGCGATGGCGGCACCGACCCTCTTGGCGATCGGGCGGATCACCTCCACGATGCGCTCGCGTCCGTCCAGCCGAACTCGGACCTCGTCGCCGGGGCTGACGTGTTGCGCCGGTTTGGCAGGGACGTCGTTGACCCGAACATGGCCACCGCGGCATGCCGCAGCCGCAGCCGAGCGGGTCTTGGTGATGCGCACGGCCCAGATCCAGCTGTCGACGCGGACGCTGCTCATGTCAGATAGCGCCTCAGCATGTCGGTGACGGAGGTGATCTGGGCGATCTCGACGCGCTCGTCGACCTTGTGGGCGAGGTTGGGGTCGCCCGGCCCGTAGTTGACGGCCGGGATTCCGAGCGCGGCGAACCGGGACACGTCCGTCCAGCCGTACTTGGCGCGGACCTGTCCGCCCGCGGCGGCGACCAGGGCGGCCGCGGCCGGTTTGGCCAGGCCCGGCAGGGCACCTGCGGCGGCGTCGGTCAATTCGATGTCGACGTCGAGCCCGTCGAGCACCTCGTGCACGTGCGCGAGCGCCTGTTCGACGCTGCGGTCGGGGGCGAACCTGAAGTTGACGGTCACCGATGCGGCGTCGGGGATGACGTTGCCCGCGATCCCCCCGTCGACACGTACCGCCGACAGCCCTTCCCGATACACGCAGCCATCGATGTCGACATTGCGCGGCTGATACGCGGTGAGCCGGTCGAGCACAGCGCCCAGTTTGTGAATGGCGTTGTCGCCCAGCCAGGACCGCGCCGAGTGCGCCCGGGTGCCGGTGGCGCCGACGACAACGCGGATGGTGCCCTGGCAGCCCGCCTCGATGAAGCCCCCGGAAGGTTCGCCGAGGATCGCGACGTCGGCTTGCAGCCAGTCGGGCAGCTCACGCTCGATGCGGCCCAGCCCGTTGGCACTGGACTCGATCTCCTCGCAGTCGTACATCACCAGGGTGATGTCGTGGCTCGGGTCGGCGATGGTGGCGGCCACGTGCAGGAACACCGCGTCACCGGACTTCATGTCCGAGGTGCCGCAGCCCCACAGCTCGCCGTTGGCGACGTGGCTGGGCAGGTTGTCGGCGGCGGGCACGGTGTCGATGTGTCCGGCCAGCATCACCCGCGAGGCACGACCCAGATGAGTGCGGGCCAGCACTGCGTCGCCGTTGCGGATGACCTCGAAGTGCGGGGCCTGCGCACGCAGAGCGGCTTCGATCTGATCGGCGATGAGCTGTTCGTGGCGTGACTCGCTGGGGATGTCCACCAGGGCAGCGGTCAGCGCGATCGGATCGGCAGTCAGGTCTAGCCCCATAGCCTCCGAGGCTAGTCCAGTAACCTAGGCCAACGTGACTGCAGCATCTGGCGTCGGCCTGGCCACCATCACCGCCGACGGGACCGTCCTGGACACCTGGTTTCCCGCCCCTGAGCTGAGCGCCTCCGGCGAGGCCGGCACGGTGAAGCTGACGGGCGACGACGTGCCCGCCGAGTTCGCGGGCCTGACCGGACCCGATGCCGACCGCGGCGTCGAGGTGGTGGCGGTGCGCACCACGATCGCGTCGATCGCTGACAAGCCCGCCGACACGCATGACGTCTGGCTGCGGCTGCACCTGCTCTCGCACCGGCTGACCAAGCCGCACGAGGCCAACCTCGACGGCATCTTCGGCCTGCTGACCAATGTGGTGTGGACGAACTTCGGACCCTGCGCGGTCGACGGTTTCGAGACGGTGCGCGCGCGGTTGCGGCGGCGCGGCGCGGTGACCGTCTACGGCGTCGACAAGTTCCCGCGGATGGTCGACTACGTGCTGCCGTCCGGCGTGCGCATCGCCGACGCCGACCGGGTCCGCCTGGGCGCGCACCTGGCCTCGGGCACCACCGTCATGCACGAGGGGTTCGTGAACTTCAACGCAGGCACGCTGGGCACCTCGATGGTGGAGGGCCGGATCTCGGCCGGTGTCGTGGTGGACGACGGCTCGGACGTCGGTGGCGGCGCGTCGATCATGGGCACGCTGTCCGGCGGCGGCAAAGAGGTGATCTCGGTCGGCAAGCGCTGTCTGCTGGGCGCCAACGCCGGCCTCGGCATCTCGCTCGGCGACGACTGCGTGATCGAGGCCGGGCTGTATGTCACCGGCGGCACCAAGGTGACCACAGCAGACGGTCAGACCACCAAGGCCGTGGAGCTGTCAGGCGCCAACAACTTGCTGTTCCGCCGCAACTCGCTCTCGGGCGCGGTCGAGGTCGTCAAGCGTGACGGCACCGGCATCACGCTCAACGAGGCGTTGCACGCCAACTAGCTTTTCTGAGCAGCCGAACGTCGGCTTGTGTGTCACAATTCGCGAAAATCTGACGCACAAGCCAACACTCGGCTTTCGGCGCGGCTCAGGTGCAGGGGATGCCGTGCGGGCCGCCGATCCAGTGGCCCGGCGGGGAGTTCCCCGGGCACCACTTCTTGATCTGCCCGGGCGGGACGTTGGGGACCGGGTTCCAATCAACCCAGCCCGGCCCCGGAATCCAAGGAATATTCGGGCCCCAACCGGGGTCCGCCTGCGCCGTCGCCGTACCGAGTCCGAGGGATCCGGCACCCAGCGCACCGGCGATGACTGCTGTTCCTGCGATCTTCTTGATATTCACGTGTGGCCTCCAAGCATCGGCAGGTTGACGTGCACTTTCTGACCCCTATATCGCCCAAGGTACGCCGTTCGTTAACGCGCCTGGCAGGGCCGGGTGTCTCCGGGCTCCTCCGCGGCAAGCACGCAGAACTCGTTGCCCTCCGGGTCGGCCAGCACCACCCAGGTTTCGTCGCCCTGGCCGACGTCGACGTGCCGAGCGCCCAAGCTGATCAGCCGGTCCACCTCGGCCTGCTGATCGTCGGGGGTGAAGTCCGGATGCACCCGATTCTTGACCACTTTGCCCTCGGGCACGGGGGCGAACAACCAGGTGGGGCCGGTGCCGGACGGCGGGGTGAGGATCACGTCGCCGTCGGAGTCGGTGTGTGCCGGCCAGCCGAGCGCTTTCGACCACCATGCCCCCAGAGTCTCGGGATCATGTGCGTCGATGCAGAGCTCGGAGAACCTCAGCCCCATTGCGCCAGTTCCTTTTTCATCACCTTGCCCATGGCGTTGCGGGGCAGGCTGTCCACCAACCGCACTTCCCGAGGCCGTTTGTGCGCTGAGAGTTGTTGGGCGACAAAGTCGATCAGCGCTTCGGGGTCGGTATTGCCGACGACGAAGGCGACGATGCGTTGTCCGAGATCGTCGTCGGGCATCCCCACCACGGCCACCTCGTCGACGCCGTCATGCCCCAGCAGCGCGGCCTCGATCTCTCCCGCACCGATGCGGTATCCGCCGGACTTGATCAGGTCCACCGATTCGCGCCCGACGATGCGGTGCATGCCGTCGGCATCGATGACTGCGACGTCGCCGGTGCGGTACCAGCCGTCGGAATCGAAGGCGTCGGCCGTGGCGTCGGGCCGGTTGAGGTAGCCGCCGAACACCATGGGTCCCTTGATCTGCAGCTGTCCGATGGTTTCTCCATCGTGGGGCACCGGGGCGCCGGCCTCGTCGACCAGCCGGGTCTGCACTCCGGCCAGCGGCAGCCCGACCCAGCCGGGCCTGCGCTCGCCGTCGACGCGGGTGCTCAGCGTGATCAGCGATTCCGTGCTGCCGTAGCGCTCCACCGGGGCGTGCCCGGTCAGCCGCACCAGCTCGTCGAACACCGGCACCGGCAGCGGCGCGCTGCCGGAGACCAGCAGCCGTGCCGTGGACAGCGCCAGTGCCGAGTCGAGATCTTTGACCACCCGCGACCACACCGTCGGCACCCCGAAGTACAGCGTGCCCTGCGCCTGCGCGTACGCGGCCGGCGTCGGTTTCCCGGTGTGTATGAAGCGGTTTCCGATCCGCAGCGAGCCGAGCAGGCCCAGCACCAGTCCGTGCACGTGGAACAACGGCAGCCCGTGCACCAGGGTGTCGGACGCGGTCCACTGCCACGCCTCGGCCAGCGCGTCGATGTCGTCGGCGATGGCCTTTCGGCTGATCGGCACGCCCTTGGGCGCTCCCGTGGTCCCGGAGGTGTACATGATGATCGCGGTCGCATCCGGTCGTGGCTCGGGATAGCGGTGCCAGGACCGGGCGTGCACCCGCACCGGGATGTGCGGCAACCCGTCGGTCTCCTCGGGCAGCTCCCCCAGCCAGGCCTGGGCGCCCGAGTCGGTGAGGATGTGCCGACGCTCCGCCGCTCCGACATCGGCGGGGATCGGGACCACCGGCACACCGGCGATCAGGCATCCGATGATGGCGAGGACCGTCGTCGGGGTCGGCGTCGCCAGCACGGCGACCCGCCGCGCCACCGCCACCCGCTCGGCCACCGAGGTGGCGGCGCCGACGAGATCACTGCGGCTGAGCACCGCACCATCGATGGAGACGGCGTCGGGCAGGTCGGCGCCGGCGGCGACGGCCGCGGGGTTCAGGGAGGCCAGCAACACTCTTGTGAGGCTACCGGCGTGCCGCCTGACGATCCCACGCACTCGACAGGATGCGTCGTTGGCGCGAGGCTGGTGCCATGGGCACAGCTGGGCGCGACCGCGACGACTCCGGGCGGCCGCGCAGCACCCGCCCCCGCGACGCCTTGGGCCGGCCGCTGCCCTACGGCAGCGAGGGCATCGCCCGGATTCCCGATGACCTGGAGCTCCCGCCCCACGAAACTCTGGCCTACGCCCAGGATCTGCTCGATCGGGGACAGGCGTTTCACGCTCACGAGGTTCTCGAAGCGGCGTGGAAGAACGGCCCCGAGCATGAACGTGGGCTGTGGCAGGGTTTGGCACAGTTGGCGGTGGGCATCACGCATGTGCAGCGCGGCAACGGAATCGGCGCTGCTGCGCTGCTGAGGCGCGCGTCGGCGCGGCTTTCGCTCGTCGACCGACCTCCGCCGTACGACGTCGACGTCGCCGCCCTGGTCGCATTCGCCGACTCCCTCGCCGATGAGGTCGAACAGGGCGATGTCGAAGCAGAGCGGCTACACCTCCGCCTGCGCACGGATCGATAGGAGGAGCATGGGCACGATCCGACAGACCGCGACGCGCGAGGTGTACCGGAACAACTGGCTGACGCTGCGCGAGGACGACATCGTGCGGCCCGACGGCAGCACGGGCGTCTACGCCGTGGTGGACAAGCCGACGTATGCCCTGGTGATTCCCTACGATCCCGATCGGGATCGGTTCCACCTCGTCGAACAGTTCCGCTACCCACTGGGAATCCGGCGCTGGGAGTTCCCTCAGGGCACCGCACCCGAACAGCAACACCTGGATCCGACCGCCCTGGCACACCGCGAGCTTCGCGAGGAGACGGGCCTGCGCGCGGAGCGCATGCAACGGCTCGGACAGCTCGACGTCGCTGCCGGGATGAGCAGCCAGCGCGGCTGGGTCTTCGTCGCGACCGGACTCACCGAAGGCGAGCACGAACGCGAGCACGAGGAACAGGACATGCACAGCGCGTGGTTCTCCCGCGCGGAACTGGACGGAATGATCCGCGACGGTGAGATCACCGACGCGCAGAGCCTGGCGGCATTGACGTTGCTGATGTTGCACAGCAGGAGAATTCACCGTTGACATCAACTTAGGTTCAGGTTCTAGCGTCGACCGCGTGAGCCAGCCAGAGGTGATAGTCGACCACGTTGTCCTTCGAGACGGGTTCGTCCCGTTGATCGACATCAGCAGCGCCCGAAACGGAGACAGGCGTCGACGTCAGGCGGTGGCCGACGCCATCGGCCGGTGCTGCGAGAGCAGCGGCTTTCTCCTGCTGGCCGGCCACGGCGTGCCCGGTGCGGTGATCGAGGACGTGAACCGTGCGGTGCGCGAGTTCTTCTCTCTGCCGCAGGCCGCCAAAGAACTGATCGGGGCAAATCCCGCTGATCCACTGGCCCGCGGATTCAGCTGCGCGGGCAAGCTCGCGGCCACCAACGACGGAGCCGATCGGGCGGCCGAGCACGAATCACCTGACCACGTCGAGAAATTCGTCTACATCCCGCTGGGCAACCCGGAGGGCTACGACGGCAACGGGTGGACCGACGAACGCATGTCCGTCGCCGAACGCTGGCCAGAGGTGCCGGGATTCCGCACGGCCTACCAACGCTACTACGACGAGATGGCCGCGCTTGCCGGCGAACTGTCGCGGCTGTTCGCGTTGGCTCTGGGGCTGCGCGAAGACTGGTTCGACACCCTGACCGACCGGCACAACTCCAACCTGATGGCCAACCACTACCCGGCTGACAACCAGCCGGCAGGCCATATCCGGCTCAGCCAACACAGCGACTGGGGTAACCTCACCATCCTCCTGCAGGACGAATCCCAGAGCGGGCTACAGGTTCTCAACGATCGCGGTGAGTGGCTTGATGTGCCGGTGGTTCCGGGCTCGTTCGTCATCAACATCGGCGACCTGCTGGCCCGCTGGACCAACGACCGGTGGGTCAGCACGGTGCACCGCGTGGTGAGCACCGGAGCCCCCACCGCGGAGCGGTTCAGCCTGCCGTTCTTCCACCAGCCCAATTTCGACGCCGTGATCGAGTGCATTCCCACGTGCGCCACAGCGGACAACCCGCCGCGGTATGAGCCGGTGGTGTCGGGCCCGTACTTGCTCGACAAGTTCACGGTCGCCTACGGCCTGAGCCGCCACTGAGGTTGTGGCTCAGTGGCGCTCGGCCAGGGCCCGCAAGAAGAACATCAGGTTGGCCGGACGCTCGGCCAGGCGCCGCACGAAGTAGCCGTACCACTCATTGCCGAATGGAACGTACACCCGCACATGGTTGCCGGCCTCGGCCAGCCTGCGCTGCTCGGCGTCTCGGATGTTGTAGAGCATCTGATACTCGAATCCGTCTACACCGCGGTCGAACTCATCGGCCAGGCCCGGTACCGCGTCAATGATCTCCGGATCGTGTGAGGCCACCATGGGATAGCCCGATCCGGCCATGAGCACGCGCAGGCACCGCAGGTAGGAGTCGGTGACCTGCTCGGCGTCGCGGTAGGCCACCGACGCGGGTTCGTCGTAGGCGCCCTTGCACAGTCTGATCCGGGCGCCCGAGGCGGCGAACTCACGGCAGTCGCCCTCTGTCCGGTGCAGGTAGGCTTGCAGAACCGTTCCCAGCCAGTCGAATTCGGTGCGCAGATCACGCACGATCGCCAGGGTCGAGTCGGTGGTGGTGTGATCCTCGGCATCCACGGTCACCCAGGCCCCCACGTCGCGGGCCTTGGCACAGATGGTGTGGGCGTTCTCGTAGGCGATCTTTTCCCCGTCGCGTGGCAGCGCCTGGCCGAGGGCCGACAGCTTGAGCGACACTTCCAACGGCCGCACCGCGGCGTCGACGTCGTCGCGGCCTGCCAGCCCGTCGAGCAGGGTCAGGTAGGCCTGCACGGTGCGTTCGGCGTCCTCGTTGCTCGTGGTGTCCTCGCCGAGGTAGTCGACGGAGACGAGGCGGCCCGAATCCCTCAGTGCACCAACGGTGTCGAGCGCATCGGGTACCGCCTCCCCCGCGACGAAGCGATCCACCACCTTACGGGTGATCGGCAGGCGCTCAGCCGTGTGACGCAGCCGCGACGAGTGCGACGCGGCCAGGATGGCCGGACGGGCAACCCGCTGGAACATCGACTCGATCGCTCCCCGCGTGCGCATCATCTCAGGCCCCCATGTGCGGGTAGGTGTGATCGGTGGGCGGCACGAACGTCTCCTTGATGGAACGGGCTGAGGTCCACCGCAACAGGTTCAGCGCCGAGCCTGCCTTGTCGTTGGTGCCCGAGGCGCGTGATCCGCCGAACGGCTGCTGGCCGACGACCGCGCCGGTCGGCTTGTCGTTGATGTAGAAGTTGCCTGCCGTATGTCGCAGCCGGTCGGCGGCGGTGAGCACCGCCGCGCGATCGTCGGCGATCACCGCGCCGGTCAAGGCGTACTTCGACCCGGTGTCGACCACGCCGAGGATTCGTTCGTACTCGGCATCCGGGTAGACGTGCACGGCCAGGATCGGACCGAAGTACTCGGTGGAGAACGCCTCGTCGCCGGGATCGTCGGACAGCAGGACCGTCGGCCGAACGAAATACCCTTCACTGTCGTCATATTCGCCGCCCGCGGCGATGGTGACTCCCGCGGCGCCCTTGGCGCGCTCGATCGCCGCGACGTTCTTGGCGAAGGAGCGCTCGTCGATCACCGCGCCTCCGTAGTTGCTCAGGTCGGTGACATCGCCGTATTTGAGGTCCGATGTGGCCGAGAGGAAGTCGTCGCCCATCTTGTTCCACACCGAACGCGGGATGAACGCCCGGGAGGCCGCCGAGCATTTCTGCCCCTGGTAGTCGAAGGCGCCGCGGATCATGGCTGTCCGCAGTACGTCTGGGCGGGCCGAGGCGTGGGCGACGATGAAGTCCTTGCCGCCTGTCTCGCCGACCAGCCGCGGGTAGGTGTGGTAGCGGTCGATATTCGCACCGACCGTGCGCCACAGGTGCTGGAAGGTGGCGGTCGATCCGGTGAAGTGGATGCCGGCCAGACGCGGATGAGCCAGCGCCACATCGGAAACCGCGATCCCGTCACCGGTCACCAGGTTGATCACGCCGGGAGGCAGGCCGGCGGCCTCCAGCAGCTGCATGGTCAGGTACGCGGCGAAGGTCTGGGTGGGTGAGGGTTTCCACACCACGGTGTTGCCCATCAGGGCGGGCGCGGTGGGCAGGTTGCCGGCAATCGCGGTGAAGTTGAACGGGGTGATGGCGTAGACGAAGCCTTCGAGCGGCCGGTGGTCCGTGCGGTTCCACACACCCGGGCTGCTGACGGGCTGTTGGGCCAGGATCTGACGGGCGAATTCGACGTTGAACCGCCAGAAGTCGATCAGCTCGCAGGGCGCGTCGATCTCGGCCTGATAGGCGGTCTTGGACTGGCCGAGCATCGTGGCCGCGGCGATCTTCTCCCGCCACGGGCCGGACAGAAGGTCGGCCGCACGCAGGAACACCGCGGCGCGTTCGTCGAAGGGCATCGCCGCCCAGTCGTGCTTGGCGGCCAATGCGGCGTCGACGGCGGCGGTGGCCTCGGCGTGTTCGGCGTTGGTCAGCGTGCCCAACCGCGCGCTGTGGCGATGGGGCTGCACGACGTCGATGCGTGCGCCGCCGCCCATCGTGTGTTTGCCGCCTATGACATGCGGCAGGTCGATCGGGGCGCCGGCCAGTTCGTCGAGCGCGGTGCTGAGCCGGCCGCGTTCAACCGTCCCGGGTGCGTAATCGTGGACCGGCTCGTTGGCCGGCGAGGGAACGTCGGTGATGGCATCCATGTGTCCAGAATCCCCGACGTGACGCGCGCAACACTTGTCCGTTTGGACAAGCCTGATGCCAGGTATCGGTAGGATCGGACAATATGCGGACGAGGGGCGTCAGCCTGGGCCAGCTGTTGTTGGCGCTGGACGCCACGCTGGTGCAGCTGGTGCGGGCACCGCGTGGCCTCGACCTGCCCGTGGCCTCGGCGGCGCTGATCGATTCCGACGATGTGCGCCTGGGGTTGGCGCCGTCGGCGGGAGCTGCCGATGTGTTCTTTCTGCTCGGGGTCTCGGGGGACGATGCGCTGCGCTGGGTCGAGCAGCAGAGTGCGCGGCGCGCGCCCACCGCGGTCTTCATGAAGGAGCCGTCGGCAGCGTTGGTGAGCCGGGCAGCGGCCGCCGGCACCGCGGTGGTCGCCGTCGATCCGCGGGCTCGCTGGGAGCGGCTCTACCGATTGGTCAACCACGTTTTCGAGCATCACGGCGACGGTGCGCTACACGATTCGGGCACCGATCTGTTCGGCTTGGCCCAATCGGTGGCCGAACGCACCCACGGCATGGTCAGCATCGAGGACGACCAGTCACACGTGCTGGCCTACTCGGCCTCCAGCGACGAAGCCGACGAGTTGCGGCGGTTGTCGATTCTCGGCCGGGCGGGCCCGCCGGAGCACCTGGCCTGGATCGCGCAATGGGGAATCTTCGATGCGCTGCGCTCCCGCCCGGAGGCGGTACGGGTGGCCGAGCGCCCCGAACTCGGATTGCGTCCCCGGTTGGCGATCGGCATCTTCGCACCGGCGGTCGACGAGCGTCGGGCCCCCGCCTTCGTCGGGACCATCTGGGTGCAGCAAGGCAGCCGTCCGTTCGCCGAAGATGCCGAGGAGGTGCTGCGCGGCGCCGCGGTGCTCGCCGGGCGCATCATCGCCCGGCTGGCCGCGACCCCGTCGACGCATGCGGTGCGGGTGCAGGAACTGCTGGGGTTGGGCGAGGCGGACGCTCCCGTCGAGATCGAGCTGATCGCCAGGGAACTGGGGGTGGCCGTCGACGGGCGAGCGGCGGTGATCGGGTTCGACAGCCGCGCCGAAGGCGCGAGAAATGCCGGCGGGCCGCCCGACACCCGGCTGGCCGATGTTCTGGCGTTGAGCGCCAGCGCTTTCCGTCATGACGCACAGATGGCCTCGGTGGGTTCACGGGTCTATGTGCTGTTTCCGAGCACCGGCAAGGCGGTGACTTCGTGGGTGCGGGGCACCGTGGCGGCGCTGCGCGCAGAGTTGGGTCTGCAGTTGCACGCGGTGGTCGCCAGCCCCGTGGCCGGTTTGTCCGGTGCCGCCGACGCCCGGGCCGATGTGGACCGGGTGCTCGACACCGCCGAGCGCCACCCCGGAACGCTGGCCGCGGTCACCTCACTGGCCGAGGCGCGCACTGCAGTCCTGCTCGACGAGATCGTCACCGCCGTCGCGGCCGACGAGCGGCTGATCGACCCACGGGTGCGAACGTTGCGGGCCGACGAACCGGGGCTGGCCGAAACCTTGAGTGTGTATCTGGATTGCTTCGGCGATGTCGCGGCGGCGGCACAACATCTGCACGTGCACCCCAACACCGTTCGCTACCGGATCCGCCGGGTCGAACAGTTGTTGGGGGCGTCGCTCAACGATGCGGATGTGCGCCTCCTGCTCTCGTTGAGCCTGCGCGCCACCGCCTGAGCCGAGGCCCGAAACTGGTGCATTCGGCGGTCCCGTTCGCCCCTGACAATGGCATCGGGAGTGTCACGACGGGTTCGACGAGGGGGTCATCATGCTGGCGCTGGGCATTCTGTGCTTCGTACTTGCCGCCGTGCTGGCGTACTTCGCGTTTCAGCCCAAACTCGCCTTCTACCTCGACGAGGGGTGGAAGTTCCGCGACCGTACCGAGCCGTCGGACACCTACGTCGCGGTCAACGGGGTCGGGCGGATCATCGGCGCGGTCGTGGCCGTGGTCGTGGGCATCGCCTGCATCGGGCAGTACTTCGGCGAGAAGGGCGATGAGCGGGCCGAGCAGGAGCAAACCGACCTGTATGCCGCAGCACAGCAACGATGCGAGACACAGGTCCGTCCGCGGTTCAATCAGACCATCAAGTGGGACAACGGGAAGATCGCCAATCACCAAGAAGTACAGGCACTTGCCGACGAGCTCAAGGTCGAGATCGAGTTCGTCAAGGACGCGGTACGCAGGCTCGGCGACCAGCCCAGCACCCCGACGGAAAACATGTGGGTGCGCGACCGCGCGCTGCCGAAGTACCACAACATGCTGCTCTACTACCACGGCGGCCTGCAGAGCCTGGGGAAATCGCAGCAGCTCACCAAATGTTCCATGGCTCGCCCGCCGGTCTGATCGGCAACGGCGCTGTCCATCGTTCGGTTGACAGACGAATCAGCCGTGAAGTCGTCGCGCGGAAGCGACCGACGGGGCACCGTAGGGGTATGACTACCGAAGCGGTTCAGCAGGAATCCGAGCATCCCTTCCTCAGCGGGAACTTCGCGCCGGTGCACGACGAGGTGACCGTCACCGACCTGACGGTCACCGGAACCATCCCGGACTATCTCGACGGGCGCTATCTGCGCACCGGGCCCAACCCACTGCGAGCTCCCGACCCGCGGCACCACCACTGGTTCCTGGGCGACGGCATGGCGCACGGCATCCGGCTGCGCGACGGCGCGGCCACCTGGTACCGGAATCGCTGGGTCCGGTCGAGCTCGGTGGCGCGCGAGCTCGGCGAGAAATGGGCCGGCGGCGCGCACGCGGGCGGATTCGACTTTCCCGCCAACACCAACATCATCGGCCATGCCGGCAAGACCCTGGTCCTCACCGAGGCGGGTGCGCGGCCGTATGAACTCACCGACCGGCTCGACACCGTTGGCCCGTCCGACTTCTGCGGCACACTGTTCGGTGGGTTTACCGCCCACCCCAAGCACGATCCGAAAACCGGTGAGCTGCACGCTGTCTCATACAACCCGCTGCGCGGCAACCTGGTGAGCTACTCCGTGACCGGCGTGGACGGCAGGGTCCGGCGCACCGTCGACATCGCCCTGCGCGCACAGACGATGATGCATGACTTCACGTTGACCGAGAAGTATGTGGTGCTCTACGACCTTCCGGTGCTGCTCGACCTGGCCGGCATGGTCAAGAGCGCTCCGGCGCGCGCCGCGGCGCGGCTGCTCACCGGCTTCGCCGCCCGCCATGCGGCCCCGGATTTCGTACTCCGCGCAGCGATGCGCGGGTCCGAACGCGCCCCGCTGCCCACGACGGCCATGCCCTACCGTTGGGCGCCCGAGCATGGCGCCCGGATCGGCCTACTGCCACGCGAGGGCGCTGCCGCTGACATCCGGTGGTTCGACATCCCGCCGTGCTACGTGTTCCACGCCCTCAACGGTTACGACCAGACCGGTCCCGACGGCGAGCAGGTGGTGCTCGACGTGGTCCGGCATCCCGCGGTGTTCACCACCGGCGACCGTTTGTTCACCGATTCGATCACGTTGGACCGCTGGACCATTGATCTTCGCACCGGCCGGGTACACGAGCAGCGACTCGACGACTCCACCCAGGAATTCCCGCGCGTGGATGACCGCCTCACCGGACTGCCGCACCGGTACGGCTACACCGTCAGCCTCCCATCGGAACCCGACGCGGCGCCGGCCGCCATCCTGCGCCACGACCTGCGCGACGGCACCACCGAACGGGTCGGCTTCGGACCCGGGCGCGAACCGGGCGAGTTCGTCTTCGTCCCGTCCGGTCCGGACGCCGGCGAGAACGACGGAGTCTTGATGGGTTTCGTCTACGACCGTGCGGAGAACCGCAGCGATCTCGTGATGCTCGACGGGCAGAGCCTGGCACCCGTTGCCACCGTGCATATTCCGGTGCGGGTTCCGCACGGCTTCCACGGCAATTGGGTGGCCGCCGAGGATCCGTCCGCCCGCTAGCATCGGCAGATGACCGAAACCGGTCCCACCTCAAGCTCTGATCCGAGGTCCGCCGTCGGCGAGCCGTCGGACTGGCACTGGATGTGGGAGGCCTACGTCTGCGGCCTGTGTATCGCGGCGATTCTCGCGGTCGTGTTGCTGCGAACCACATTGGGCGGCAACGTTCCGGTGGCCTGCGGCGCGCTCGCCGCGATGGTGCTGATAGTTCTGATGTTCGGGCGCAACGTCATTCACGATGCCGATCCGGTCGCGGGCCCGGTGCGTGCTCGCACGGCGACGTTTGTGGCGGTGATGATCGGCCTGTGGCTCATCGCTGTGTTGGCAGCGGCGCCGGCGGTCGCCGCCATTCCGGCGCTCTACCCGCTCATCTTCGCCACGCTGCCGCTGACGGCGGCATTGACGCTCACCTTCCTGGTCACCCTGGCGCCGCTGGGCCTTGCCATCGCGAGCCACGGGCCGGGGTGGCCGAGCCTGCCCGCGGTCGCTGCGGTGACTCTGGTGGGCGCGGTGGCCGCCCCCGTGATCGGCACGACGATCATGACGACCATGCGCCAGCGGCAGCAGTTGACCGATACGGTCGCCGAGCTCGCGGCCAGCCGCGCGCAGCTGGCCGCGCTGTCGCGCCAGGCCGGCGTGGCCGCGGAGCGGGAGCGGCTGGCCCGCGAGATCCACGACACCCTCGCCCAGGGGTTCACCAGCATCGTGGCGCTGGCCCAGGCCGTGCAGGCCGAGAGCGCGAGCGATCCGAAAGCGGCCGCCCGCCACGTCGAGTTGATTCGCAACACCGCGCGCGACAACTTGGCCGAGGCACGCACCATGGTGACCCGGCTGACGCCGGCGGCATTGGCGGACGGCACCTTGTCCGCCGCGCTGCGCCGCCAGGCCGAGGGCCTCGCCGCGGAGACCGGCATCGCCGTCGACGTACGGATCGACGACGACGTGCCGCAGCTGGGCATGGCCACGGATGTGGTGTTGCTGCGCAGCGCACAGGAGGCGATGGCCAACGTGCGCCGGCATTCCCAGGCCACCGAGCTCCACGTGCGGCTGCAGGCGACCCCCGGCGAAGTACGACTGTCCTTGTCCGACAACGGTATCGGCCTGCAATCCGATCATGCCGACGGGTTCGGCCTACGCGGCATGCGGGCCCGGCTGGACCAGGTCGGTGGCACGTTGACACTGTCCACGCCCGAGGGTGGCGGCGTGCGGGTCGTGGTGGCGGTGCCGGTATGACGACCGTGCTGCTGGTCGACGACCACCCGGTGGTTCGCGAGGGACTGCGCGGCATGATCGAAGCCGAGGACGACCTGACCGTGATCGGTGAGGCCGGTTCCGGTGCGGAGGCGATCGCGCTGGCCCACACGCTGCGCCCCGACGTCATCCTGATGGACCTACGGATGCCCGGGATCGACGGCGTCACCGCGACCGCGCGCATCCTGGCCGACAATCCGTCCACCCACATCGTCGTCGTCACGACCTACGAGAGCGACACCGACATCCTCCGCGCCGTCGAGGCCGGGGCAACGGGCTATCTGCTCAAGGACGCGTCACGCGCCGAGTTGGCCAGCGCCGTACGCGACGCCGCGCGTGGCAAGACCGTGCTCGCACCGGGAGTCGCCGATCGATTGGTGAATGCGGTCCGCTCACCGTCGGTCACGCTGTCAGCACGCGAGGCGCAGGTGCTGGGGCTGGTCGCCACAGGTGCCACCAACGCCGATATCGGCCACGCCCTGCACATCAGCGAGGCCACGGTGAAGACGCATCTGCTGCGCGCGTTTCACAAACTCGGGGTGTCCGACCGCACGGCGGCGGTCACCACAGCGATGTCGCTGGGACTGCTCGGCTGACAGCCGCCGAACCTGAAGTTATGTACGACTTTCCGCCGAAATTACGCACATAAGCTCAGGTTCGAGCCTTACGAAAGCCGCGCGACGGCAGCGGCGATGCGCTCGTCCGTCGCTGTCAGCGCGATCCGCACGTACTGCGCCCCGGCCGGACCGTAGAACTCACCCGGCGCCGCCAGGATCCCACGCTCGGCCAACCACTTGACCGTGTCGCGGCACGGCTCGCCGCGGGTCGCCCACAGGTACAGGCCGGCCTCCGAGTGCTCCACGGTGAAACCGGCTCCCTGCAGTGCAGGCAACAGCACCGCACGACGCTTCGCGTAGCGCTCGCGCTGGACAGCCTCGTGCTCGTCGTCGTCGAGGGCCGCCACCATCGCGGACTGCACCGGTGTCGGCACGATCATCCCGGCATGCTTGCGCACCGCGAGCAGTTCGGCCACCACGGCAGGATCGCCCGCGACGAAACCAGCGCGGTAGCCGGCCAGCGAAGATGTCTTGGACAGCGAGTGCACGGCCAGCAGTCCGGTGTGGTCGCCGTCGGAGACCGATGGGTGCAGCACGCTCAGCGGCTCCGCGTCCCAGCTCAGGCCCAGGTAGCACTCGTCGGAGGCGATCAGCACTCCACGCTCGCGGGCCCATGACACCACCTTGCGCAGATGGTCCACGCCGAGCACCCGACCGGTGGGGTTACTGGGCGAGTTCAGATAGATCAGCGCGGGACGCTGCGGGCCCAGCTGTGTCAGGGAATCGGCGCGTAGCACCTGCGCCCCCGCCAGCAGCGCACCCACCTCATAGGTGGGGTAGGCCAGTTCGGGGACGACGACGGTATCGCCGGGTCCGATCGCCAGCAGGGTCGGCAGCCAGGCGATCAGCTCCTTGGTGCCGATCACGGGCAGCACGGCGTCCGGCGCCAGGCCGGTGATGCCGTAGCGGCGTCGCAGTGCCGATTCGGCGGAGGCACGGAGGGCGGGCGTACCGGCAGTCGTCGGGTATCCGGGAGACGAGCTGGCAGCGGCCAGCGCGTCCCGGATCACCGGCGCGACCGGGTCTACCGGCGTTCCTACCGAAAGATCGACGATTCCGTCGGGGTGCGAGCGAGCCAGAGCCGTGACGTCGGCCAGGGTGTCCCACGGGAACTCTGGCAGTGCCGCCGAACGACGCTGTCGCACCACGTCAGTCTCGAAGCCGGTTTCGACCGTGCTCAGTCCTCAGCCTTGGCCGGCAGGTCCTTGATGGCCTGCGGGTCGTTGTCGGTCTCGCCGACCTTGGAAGCGCCGCCGGGGGAACCCAACTCGGAGAAGAAGTCGGCGTTGGCCTGCGCGTAGCTGCTCCACTGGTCCGGGACGTCATCTTCGTAGTAGATGGCCTCGACCGGGCAGACGGGTTCGCATGCGCCGCAGTCCACACACTCGTCGGGGTGGATGTACAGCATGCGTGCACCCTCGTAGATGCAGTCGACCGGGCACTCCTCGATACATGCCTTGTCTTTGACGTCGACGCAGGGTTCGGCAATGACGTACGTCACTGATGTCTCTCCTGTCCAGTGGGCTGCTGGGCTCGGTGGTCGGGACTCTGATGAGTCGACGTCACAGTATGCGTTGCCCATACTTGGACGCTCGTCTCAGTGTGCCCTAACTTCACGCACCGCCCATTTAAGGGTGGCGCGTGGTAACTGATACTAAACGTCGCAGATACCCCTCGCCTAGTCGCCACGGTCGATTACTTGGACCCCCGACAATGGCAGGCAATTAGTTGCATAGGACCGCCGGTCCCACCTACTCTGCCGACATGGGGCTGGCATATCCGAACCTTTTGTCACCGTTGGACCTCGGGTTCACCACACTGCGCAACCGCGTGGTGATGGGCTCGATGCACACGGGTCTGGAGGATCGCGCCGGCGACACCGCGAAACTGGCCGAGTACTTCGCCGAGCGCGCGCGTGGCGGGGTCGGGCTGATCATCACCGGCGGTTACGCACCGAACAAGACCGGCTGGCTGCTGCCGTTCGCCTCGCAACTGGTGTCCTCGTCGGAAGCGCGGCGCCATCGCCGAATCACCGGCGCGGTGCACGACGCGGACGGCAAGATCCTGCTGCAGATCCTGCATGCCGGACGCTATGCGTATCACCCGCTTTCGGTGAGCGCGTCGGCGATCAAGGCCCCCATCAACCCGTTCCGGCCGCGGGCACTGCGCGATGTCGAGGGCACCATCGACGATTTCGTCCGCTGCGCGCTGCTGGCCCGAGAGGCGGGTTATGACGGTGTCGAGATCATGGGCAGCGAGGGCTATCTGCTCAACCAGTTCCTCGCGCCGCGCACCAACAAGCGCACCGACGCATGGGGCGGTAGCCCGGAGAAGCGTCGCCGCTTCCCGGTCGAGATCGTGCGCCGGACACGCGGGGCCGTCGGCACCGATTTCATCATCTGCTACCGGATGTCGATGGCCGACTATGTCGAAGACGGTCAGAGCTGGGACGAAATCATCGCGCTGGCAACCGAAGTCGAAGCCGCAGGGGCGACGATCATCAACTCGGGATTCGGTTGGCACGAGGCACGGGTGCCCACCATCGTCACCTCGGTGCCCAACAGCGCCTTCGTCGACATCAGCAGTGCGGTGGCCGAACATGTCTCCGTTCCGGTCGTGGCATCCAACCGGATCAACATGCCCCAGACCGCCGAACAGACCCTGGCCGAGACACACGTGCAGCTGATCTCGATGGCCCGGCCCCTCCTCAGCGATCCGGACTGGGTGCTCAAGGCCGCCGAGGAGCGCGCCGACGAGATCAACACGTGCATCGCCTGCAACCAGGCCTGCCTCGACCACGCCTTCGTGCACAAAAAGGTGTCCTGCCTGCTCAACCCGCGCGCCGGCCGGGAGACATCGCTGATCCTCAGCCCGACACGGCACGCCCGGTCGGTGGCGGTCGTCGGCGCGGGGCCGGCCGGGCTGTCCGCCGCGGTCAGCGCCGCGCAGCGCGGTCACCGGGTGACGCTGTTCGAGGCAGGGTCGGCAATCGGCGGCCAATTCGATTTGGCCAGAAGGATTCCCGGCAAGGAAGAGTTCAGCCAGACCATCCGCTATTTCACCACCATGCTGGACAAGCTCAAGGTCGATGTGCGACTGGGCGTCCGGGCCGGAGTCGAGGACCTGACCGGTTTCGACGATGTGGTGCTGGCCAGCGGCGTCACCCCGCGGCTCCCCGCCATTCCGGGGATCGAGCATCCAAAGGTTCTCACCTACGCGCAGGCCATCACCGGAGCACCGGTGGGCAAGTCGGTGGCGGTGATCGGCGCGGGCGGAATCGGTTTCGATGTCAGCGAATTCCTGACGACCGACCTGTCCCCCACCTTGAATCTGAAGGAATGGAAGGCCGAGTGGGGCGCGGCCGATCCCCAGGAGGCACGCGGAGCGCTCACCACGGCGCTGCCCGCACCGGCTGTCCGCGAGGTGTACCTGCTGCAGCGCACCAAGGGCGCGCAGGGCCGCAACCTCGGCAAAACCAGCGGTTGGGTGCACCGTGCGTCACTGAAAGCCAAAGGGGTGCATCAGCTTTCCGGGGTGAACTACGAGCTCATCGACGATGAGGGCCTTCACATCAGCTTCGGTTCCGAGCACCGGGACCGGCGTGTTCTGCCGGTCGACAATGTGGTGATCTGTGCCGGACAGGAATCGGTCCGCGATCTCGAGGAGGCATTGCTCAGCGCCGGAATCGAACCCCACATCATCGGGGGCGCCGCTGTCGCAGCCGAACTCGACGCCAAGCGGGCCATCAAACAGGGCACGGAGCTGGCCGCCAGACTGTGATCCACTGGCCCAGCGGCGCTAACCCCGGGTGTCGATGACCTGCTGGGCGACGTCGACCAGCTTGGTGTTGCTGTCCTGCGACAGCCGCCGCAGCATCTCGAACGCTTGCACGTCGTCGACTTGGTAACGCTCCATGATGATGCCTTTGGCCTGGCCGATGCGGTCCCTGGTGGTCAGCGCCGACGTCAGCTGCTCGGTGTGTCTGCCGGCCAGCAGCGCGGCGGCGGCATGTGCGGCCAGCACCGTCCCAATGGTCTCCGCTTCGCCGTCCCACGCCCCGGGCTGAAACCCGAACAGGTTCAGCGCGCCGGCGGTGCGGTCCGCGGTGTAGAGCTTGAAGGACAACCCACTGAGCACACCGATATCGGCCGCGGCCTTCGAATAGCTCGGCCACCGCGTCTCCTCGCGGAAATCGTCGGTGCGGACCACGGTGTCCGCCAGAGCGGCCTGCATGCACGGGCCTTCCTGGAAGGTCATCTGCAGTTGATCGAGTTCGTGAGGCAGATCGCTGGTGCCCGCGACCGAGTCGAACGTGCCACCCGTACCGATCAGCAGCACCCCGGCGGTATCAGCGCCCGGGATCAGTTCGGTGGCCGCCGCGGTGACTCCACTCAATATCTGATCGACAGTGCGCGGCATGGCGACAGCGCGCGCCAAGTCCGCCATCCGCACGGCCAAATCGTGCCGCGTCAGTTCCACCATGTCGGACGGGGTTCCCGTACTCGGACCGTTACACACATGACGTTTGTCACCGCCGGTGCGGGGCACCCTGTTGCATTAGGTGAGAGCCATGGTCGACCATCGCCCTCACTGAGGTCTCGCCGGTTCAGACATCGAGCCGACGGGACCGCCCTTCTGTGCGGATGTCACCCTGGAGTGGCGCTGGAGGCTGAGCGCCACTCCAGCGTGACAAAGCAGCACGTCAGGCTTGCTTGAGTGCCTCGATCTCGAGGGTGATGGTCACCTTGTCGCCGATGACAGTGCCACCGGTCTCCAGCGGCATGTCGATGTCGATGCCGAAGTCTTTGCGGTTCAACACAACTGAGGCCTCGAACCCGGCGACGGCGCCCTGCCCCATCCCGGGGTTCACGCCGTTGTACTCGAGCTTGAGGGAGACGGGCTTGGTCACGCCCTTGAGTGTGAAGTCCCCGTCGAGGATGTAATCGTCACCATCCGCCCGCACGGCGGTCGAAACGAACGTGGCGGTCGGGTGATTCTCGGCGTCGAAGAAGTCCGCAGAGCGCACGTGCGCGTCACGCTGCTCGTTGCGGGTGTCGATGGAGTTGACGTCGATGGTGGCGCTGACCGACGGCGTGCCGTCCTCACCGACGGTGATGGCGCCGCTGAAGGACTCGAAACTGCCGCGAACCTTGCTGACCATGAGGTGGCGGACCGAAAAGTTGATCGAGGAATGCACGGGGTCGATGGCCCAGGTCCCGGCGGTCAGGTCGGTGGCTACAGCTGCGGTCATGGTGTCTCCTTGGTTCGAGAGCCGGTCGGTCCGGCACCTTCACTGGAGATAACCGGACCGTGGTCCGATTCAATTCCCGATTTTCCGGATTTTTCTGCCGATTTCGGCAGCACAGCGCATCATGCTCTGGTCAGCAATTTGCATCATTGTCAATTTAAAGATCGGACCCACTGGTATGCGCACAGTCATCGCCGCCCTCGCGTGCACCGCAGCAACGACCGGGCTCGTCACGGCGCCGATCGCCGGCGCGTACCCGAGTTGCGCTGCAGCCCGCGCCGCAGGCGCCGCTCCGCTCTACGCGGGCCAACCCGGCTACAGCTCCAAGTTGGACCGTGACGGCGACGGCGTCGCCTGCGAGACCGGCGGTGGAGGTAGCGGGTCAATATCGAGCAGCGGAGGACTGCCCTTGTACGGCAGTCCTCCCGCACCGGTCGCGACGGGACCGGCCACTCAGGCCCCGGCAGCTCCGGCCGTCACGGGTCAGGGCTACACCACGGTCGTCACATGGACGGGTGCGAATTGCATCGACATCACGGCGCCGTCCGGTGCGGCGGGCACCTTGCAGACCGCCTCACACTGCGGCGGCCGGGCCCAGTTGGTCAGCAGTGGCATCGGCGACCAGATGGTCGGTGCCGATCCGGTCATCGGCGACGCCGGCAGCATCTCCTGCGAGATCCTCGACGGCCGGCTGATCGACTCCGGTATCGCCGGCGACGGGCACGACGTGAATTGCCTGACCCGCGCTAGCGCCCTGACAGGGGGCTAAGCAGCCAGGGGCGAGTAATCAGTGCTGCGCTGACGCGCGGGACGGCCGATCCCCTCGGCGATCGCGACGAGCTCGGCCACGGTCTTGGCAGAGCCGTTCTCCGAGCCGGCCATCCGGGAGATGGTCTCCTCCATCAATGTGCCGCCCAGGTCGTTGGCGCCACCGCGCAGCATCACCTGCGTGCGTTCGGTACCGAGCTTGACCCACGACGTCTGAATGTGAGAGATCCTGCCGTGCAACATGATCCGGGCCAACGCGTGCACAGCCCGGTTGTCGCGGTGCGTCGGCCCTGGACGCGCGCCACCGGCCAGATACAGCGGTGAGGACTGGTGCACGAACGGCAGCGGCACGAACTCGGTGAAGCCGCCGGTCCGGTCCTGGATCGAACGCAGCACGTTGAGGTGCCCGACCCAATGTTTCGGCGTGTCGACGTGGCCGTACATCATCGTCGATGACGAGCGCAGCCCCACCTCGTGCGCGGTCGTCACCACGTTGATCCACTCCGAGGTCGGCAACTTGCCCTTGGTCAGGACCCAGCGCACCTCGTCGTCGAGAATCTCGGCAGCCGTGCCCGGGATGGTGTCCAGCCCCGCCTCGCGCAGCGAGGTCAGCCACTCCCGCACCGACAGCCCACTGCGCGTGACGCCGTTGGCGATCTCCATCGGGGAGAACGCGTGCACGTGCATCGACGGCACGCGCGCCTTGACTGCCCGAACCAGATCGGCGTAACCCGTGACAGGAAGTTCCGGGTCGATGCCGCCCTGCATGCAGACCTCGGTGGCACCGGCCACGTGGGCTTCCCAGGCGCGGTCGGCGACCTCGTCGGTGGACAGCGAGTACGCGTCGGCGTCGCCCTTGCGCTGCGCGAACGCACAGAACCGGCAGCCGGTGTAGCAGATGTTGGTGAAGTTGATGTTGCGGTTGACGACGAAGGTGACGTCATCACCGACGACGTCACGGCGCAGCGAATCCGCCAGTGCGGTAACGGCTTCCAGCGCAGGGCCGTCCGCGGTGGCCAAGGCCAGGTACTCGTCGTCGCTGCAGCCGCCGGGATTGCGTTCGGCGGAACGCAGCGCCGCCAGCACATCGGTGTCGATACGTTCGGGAGCCCGTGCGGCGAGCTCGTGCACCTTGGCGCGGATCGACTCCCAGTCACCGAACGCGCTGTCCAGATCGCTGCGGGTCTCGGTGAGCCGGCCCTCGGAGTCGATCGCGGAGTGCAGGTCGATGCGGCCCAGCGATTCCGAAGCCTCGTCCGGCTCCTGCCAGGGCCGCCCGACCGGGTTGACGTCGAGCGCGAATCCGGTGTCGGGATCGGCCAGCGCATCGACGTGACCGCGTACCCGCGGATCGATCCATGCCGCACCCGCTTGTACGTACTGCGGTTGCGCGGTGAGCCGCTGCACCAGGTCGTAACCGGCTTCGGCGGTGACGTCGGCCAGGTCGTCGAGAGCGGGCCACGGCCGTTCCGGGTTGACGTGGTCGGGGGTCAGCGGTGACACGCCGCCCCAGTCGTCGACCCCCGCGCCGATCAGAGCAAGACATTCGTCACGGGAGACCAGGTTCGGCGGAGCCTGGATGCGCATCTTGGGCCCGAGCACCAGACGCGTCACGGCGATGGTCGCGATGAAGTCGTCGATCCCCGCATCCGGAGTCGACGCCATCGCGGTGTGGTCCTTGGCCCGGAAGTTCTGCACGATCACTTCCTGGACGTGACCGAACTCCTTGTGCGACTTGCGGATCGCGTGCATGGTCTCGGCCCGCTCGGTGAGCGTCTCACCGATGCCGACCAGCAGGCCGGTGGTGAACGGGATGGAGAGCCGGCCGGCATCGTCGAGCGTGCGCAACCGTACGACGGGATCTTTGTCGGGGCTGCCGTAATGGGCCTCACCCTTGACCTCGAACAGGCGCCGGGAGGTGGTCTCCAGCATCATGCCCATGGACGGCGCGACGGGCTTGAGGCGCGACAGCTCCGACCAGCTCATCACGCCGGGGTTCAGGTGCGGAAGCAGTCCGGTCTCCTCGAGGACCCGGATGGCCATGGCCCGCACGTAGTCCAAGGTGGAGTCGTAGCCGCGCTCATCGAGCCACTGCCGGGCCTCGTCCCAGCGATCCTCGGGCCGGTCACCGAGGGTGAACAGAGCCTCCTTGCAACCCAGTTCGGCACCCTGACGGGCCACCTCGAGGATCTCGTCGGGCTCCATGTACATGCCCATGCCCTGCGCGCGCAGCTTGCCGGGCACGGTGACGAACGTGCAGTAGTGGCAGGTATCGCGACACAGGTGTGTCACCGGGATGAAGACCTTGCGGGAGTAGCTGACCGGCAGCCGCCCGTTCGCACCGCGCCGACCCGCAGATTCCAGGCCGGCGTCGCGGACCCGGGCAGCGCTGGCACACAGATCGGCCAGATCCTCGCCGCGAGCCGTCATCGCGATGGCAGCCTCGTCGACGTTGAGCGTCACGCCGTCACGGGCCCGGCGCAAGACCCGCCGCAGGGCGCCCGAGGTCGTCGGCGCGCTGGGCATCGAGGATTTCGGTGGGACGGCCGGAATGGGCAGTTCGGCGCCGTGCTGGGGGTTCAGAGCCACTCCCGTGTAACCCCGTCGTTGTGCTCGATCATCCACGCGTCTCACATTCTGAAACCAATGCGCCCGGCATACCGGCCACAGTAGACCTCGCATGTCGGCGCAACACGCGGCCCTTATCGGACACACAACTTAAAGGAGCGACGAACAGGTTCACGACCACGTAAGTTAATCCCGTCGGGAAAGGGGAGACCGGAGGAGTCGTGATGTCTACAAGTGTTCGTTCGTATCTGGTCGCGGGAGCCGCCGCAGCCACCGCCACCGCCATCGCCCTCGCCCCGGTACAGGCAGCCCCCGCCGACATCGCAGTCCCCGCACAACCGACTTCCACCCAGCCGCAACTGACGCAGGCCATGGTCGACCTGCTCGCCGCCGCCAGCCGCATGACGGCCGCGGTGGCGCCGAGGATCGCGAGCCAGACCGGTGACGCACCGGCATCGGGCGTTGCACCCGCGGCGGCGGCGACGGGCGACGTCGGTGTCCAGAATGCGGCGAGCGATTGGCTGGCCAACACCTACAACTTCGTCATGGATTGGGTCGACTGGGCTGTTTATTACGGCATTGACCTGGCCTACTGGGTCGGGCAATGGGTTCCGTTCGTCAGCCCCATCACTACCCAGGTCGACATCTTCTATACGACGCTGATCAGACCGATCGCGAATGCCTTCTTCCTGACCTTCCTCGTTCCAGTGGTCAATAATCCACTGAATCTCGGAGTCTGGGTCAACTCGGGCGCTGAGGCGATCGGGGAATCGATCCAAGCCGCCATCAACTTCGGTGTCGCCGAGTTCAACGAGTTCTTCGGCTGGATCTTCCCGCCTCTGCCGCCACCATTCCCCACCCTGGCCACCACCCAAACCCTGGCCGCCGCAGCACCGGGAGCCGTCTTCCCGAACCTGCGCGACCTGGTCGGCGATGTCGTGCTGCCGCCCGCGGACTTCGTCACCGATGCCGCGGTGAGCACCATCGACGGCGCTGCTGGCCTCGTCAACGGCGCGACCAACTTTGTGGTCGACGGGGCCGAGGACGCGTTCGACGCGCTGAACCTGCACTTCATCAGCAGGCAGATACAAATCAACCAAGACTTGATCAACGCGCTGTCCGCGCAGGGCGTCGGCCTGACCACGGATCTGATCCAGGTTCCGGACCGCTATCTGAACGACGTCCTGAAGGACGGCCAAGGCCTGTTGGAGGCGCTCGGCACCGAGGCTCGCTTTGTCGGCAACAGTTTCGCCGACCACGGCAGCAACGCTGTCAACGCGGTCGGCGACTACGTCAACGATCAGATCAACTACTTCACCCCCGGGCGTGCGGCGGTCACCACCAAGGAGGTGACGGACGTGCCGACGTCGGTGCGCGCGACACTTCAGGCGCCGGTTGATTCGGTGAAGGACGAGGCGCCTGCGCCGACGAGTACGGTCACCAACCGCGTCGCCAAGTCCCCGGCCGTGGCGAACACCAAGACCGACGTTTCGGAACGCGTTCAGGCGCGGGTCAAGGACACGGTCGGTGCGGCGAAGAAAACCGCAGACGAAACCCGCGAGGCGGTCAGGGCCGCCGTCAAGAACGCGACGCCGAAGCCCAAGGTCAAGAAGGAAAAGGCGGTGTCCGCCAAGGACTCTCAGCAGTCCAATTCTCAGCAGTCCAAGGATTCCGACGGCGCGGGCAAGTCGGACAAGGCAAAGACCTGAGTCAGCGGCGGTAACGCCGTCGCAGCATCGCCGCCGGTGGTAACGCACCGGCGGCGATGAATATCAACGAGCCGTAGGCCATCAGTCCGCTACCGGCGAAGATGACGTCTCCGCCAGGTCCGCCGAATGTCATCGCCACGACGGTCGCCAGCCACGTCCACAACGGCAGCGCCGCCATCCGCATGGAATCGGTCCAATGGATGGCCGCCCACACAAGCGCGGTGTTGAGCGCTCCGGCGAACAGCGCGCTCACCGGAAATGGAATCGAGCCGACATACGACGGCAGCAACAATGCGCCTACGACGGCGGAGATGATGCCGTCAACCGCGAGCAGTGCCAGGACGATGCGACCCAGCACGGGGTCCGAGGGCGTGCCCAGATCGGGCCTCAGGTGGGAATGCTGTCGAGCAGACCGACAAGCGAACCCACCACCCACTGGAAGTTGTCCGCACGGTCCTGCCAGTGCTGCAGGTTCGGATCCAGATCGGGGTCCATGAATGTCCCTTCGACGCCTCTGATTAACCGGAGCTTACCGCGTCCGGTTTTGGCTATTGCAGGTTCAGTCCGTGCAGCAGGTCGGTTTCCCATCCACGCTCGTCACGCTGGCCCGCCTGGCCCGAGACGAGGACGTAGTGCTCCTCGCCGATAAGTGGCAGTGCCAGGTTGTTGGACAGCGCGAATGCGCTGCCGTCGGGAGAAACGGTGACCTGGGTGGCGTGCGCGCGCATCGCGGCGATCTTGGCCGGCAGCTGCGGGGTGGCGTCGACGACGGCATCGATCTGGTCGTCGGTGTACCCGAACGGAACATCGCCGACGTCGATGCGGATCCAATCCTCGGGGATGTCCCGCAGGGCTTGGAAGCCGGCCCGCATCGCGGTGCTCGCCATGACCGTCCAATAGAACTTGGGGACGGCCCAAGCGCCGTCGGCCGCGGCCGTGACCGCCGCGGTGGTGACGCGGTGGGCCTGTTTGTGGTCGGGGTGCCCGTAGCCGCCGTCGGGGTCGTAGGTGACGACGACGTGTGGCCGCAGGGTCTCGATGATCTGCACCAGTTCGCCGACGGCCTCGCCGAAATCGGCGTCGATGAAGCGCTGTTGCTTGCGCGCAAGTGAACCCTCCATGCCGGAGTCGCGCCATCGGCCGGGGCCGCCCAGGAACTGTGGTTCGCCGATGCCCAGCGCGCGCAGCGCCTTGGTCAGCTCACTGATCCGGTACCCGCCGAGTTGGTCGGCGTGGTCGACGGCCAGTTGCGCGTAGCGGTCGCCGATGACCTCGCCTTCCTCGCCGAGGGTGCACGTCACCACGTGTACCTCTGCGCCGCGCGCGGCGTAGTGCGCGATGGTGGCACCGGTGGTGAGGGTTTCGTCGTCCGGATGGGCGTGGACAAACAGGAGACGGGGCGCTTCGTTCGGCATCGTGACCGACGATAGCCGCGCACCGTCAGCCGCGCTCGAAGACTCACGTCACCGGCTTTTCTCCACCGCACTGAGGAATCGGCGCGTGCCGCCTAGATTCACGGAGTGACCCGGCGGGAGCTTGAGTTCGGCTGCAGCATCGTCGTTGTCGGTGTGCTGGCGGGCTTGGCGGGGATGGCGACGACGGTTCTGCTGCATTTCGTCGAACACCTCACTTACGCCTATTCGTTCGGCTCGCTGCTCGATGGGGTCAGCGGTAGCAGCCCGGTGCGCCGCGCGGTGGGCCCGATGATCGGCGGGGCACTGGCCGGGTTCGGCTGGTGGATTCTGCGACGACACCATGAGATTCCCGGACTGGCGTCGACCATCGCCAATCATCGCCCCATTCCCCGGGTTTCACTCACGCTCGACGCGGCGCTGCAGGTGCTGGTGGTGGGGTCGGGAGCGTCTTTGGGCCGTGAGGGTGCGCCCCGTCAGATGGCCGCAGTGCTCGGCGACGCGGGCACCTCGCGATGGGCGCTGACTCCCGGCGACCGTCAGATCCTGCTTGCCTGCGCCGCAGGGGCCGGGCTGGCGGCGGTGTACAGCGTTCCGGTCGGCGGCGCCTTGTTCGCGATCCGCATCATGCTGCACACGTGGCATCCACGGGCCGTCGGCGCCGCATTGATCACCTCGGCGCTGGCGGTCGCGGTCGCGGCGCCCGTGACTCATGTTCGGGCTCCGCTCGTATGGCCAGACCGTTGCCTTCTGGTGAGCAAATGTGATTGTGCTCTGTTCCCACTAGGCAGCCTCGCCTTGCGGTGAGGCGCTTCCATTGCTGGATTGAGGTTTCTCAGCCACCAGCGCCGCCGAAGCGGTCGTCTTACGGTCGGCTCCACCACTGTCGAAGCAGGCACTCTGCTCCGCTCGCGCTAGGCGCGCGATGTTGATCGCGGCGTTGAGATCACGATCGATGCTCAGGCCACACTCGTTGTTGTCGCAGACAAAGGTACGTTCTGCCAGGGTCAGTTTGGCTTTCACCGAACCGCAGCCAGAACATGTCTTCGAGCTTGGATACCACCGGTCGGACCTGACGTGCGCTGACCCGTACCAGGTTGTTTTGTAGTCGAGCTGGCGGAAGAACTCACCCAAACCAGCATCTGCAATCGAACGATTCAACCCCCGCTTGCGGGAACCGCCGGCGGCCATCATGTTCTTCACCGCGAGGGTCTCTGTACCGATCACCTCGAAGCGCTGCGCGAGCAGGGTGGTCAGCTTGTGCAGCCGATCGCGACGCAGATTCGCCACCCGCACATGATGTTTCGCGATGGCCTGCTGCGTACGCAACCACCCAGTCGATGGCTGGCGTTGGGTATTGGCCACCGCGTCCCACGGGCCGTGCTGGCGGGCCGCCCTGCGCTGTAGCGCCCGCAGCTTCCGGGAGGCCTGCTTGAACTCTTTCGGGGCGCGGATGCGCATGACCTCTCGGCCGTCCGGGGTGGCCGCGACAACCAGGTCTTTCACACCGACATCGACACCGACTACCGGTAATAGGCGCTTCACGTGGGCGGGCCTGTGCGTTGCGCGTTCGACGACGCAGGTGAAGCTCACCAGCCAGCGCCCGCGTTCGAACCGCACGGTCGCCTTCAACACCCGCGCGGTGCCTTGTTCGAGTCGGCGGGCGAGTTTGCGGGTCGACTCGTGCACCCGCAATGTTCCCAATCGGGGCAGCGTCACGTGGTGGCGATCAGCCTCGATGCGGATCGTGCCGGTGGTGAACGCGAACTTTCTGGTCGAGCGTTTGGACTTGAACGACGGAAACCCCACACGAGGACCTTTACGTTTGCCCTTGCGGGAGTCGTCCCAGTTCTTCAGCGCCACCGACAGGTTCTTGACTGCGTTGGCGTACGCCTCTTTCGAATTCTCACCCCACCACGGCGTCCCGTCATCGCGTACCGCCACACGGTGTTTGCGGTTGTTGAAGTCGTTGCGCAACGACTGAAACGACCACGGCAGTGTCGGGGTGAGATCAGCCTTGGCGATCCCGTACGAGCGCTCGGCCTCGCGTTGGGACAGGTTAGCTTTCACCGCCCGCAGCATCGTGTTATAGGCGAACCTCGCACCGCCGGCGTGCGATTCCAGCACAGCAGCCTGCGTGGGGGTTGGATCCAGGGCGTACTGGTACGCCTGCAACACCCACCCGTCGGCAACCTCGAACTTCTCAGCCATCAGACCGCCTCAGACTGCTTGGCAGCGGTGACCGCCCGCATCGCCCGGTTGCGAGCGCCGCGCCGCCCGTAGAGACGCGCGCACATCGAGGTCAGCACCTCGATCATGTCCCGAACCAGATCGTCTTCGGTCTCCCCCTTGTCGGTCACCACGATGCGGCGGCCCTGCGCCGATAAAGCCGCTTCGAGATGCTCGACTCCGAAACGGGCCAACCGGTCACGGTGCTCCACAATCACCACACTCGCAGACGGGTCGGACAAAACCCGCCGGATCTTCGGCCGTTTCCCGTTCAGCCCGGACCCAACCTCGGTCACCACCTCGCCCACCACATGCCCGTTGGCGGTAGCCCACTGGGTTAGGCGCGCGACCTGCCGGTCCATGTCCGCACGCTGATCATGCGACGACACCCGCGCATAGACCACAACCCGACCGGCAGCCGATGTTTCGGCCACGTCAACCCAGATCGTCCCCGAGTCCAAGCGGCGAGCAGGCACCGGCATCCGGTCCTCCCGGAACCACCGATACGCAGTCTGCGGATGCACACCCTGCGTCCGCGCCCACTCGGCCAACTTCACGCACTCAGTAAAACACACATTCGATCACGTTTACTCACACATCCCCGAACAGTTCACGACCTCAGCCTGTCGTATTTCTGACCGGTTTCGCGCTGGTCCTGGCACCATTGACGCTGGCAGTGGGCATGGCTTTCAAACCGGATCATGACGCTTGCCCGGCCTGCGGCAGCGCTCACGTCGTGGCTGATCATCCCCGGCATAGCCGGGGCGGGCCTGCTCGTGGGCCTCGGTTCGATCTGGTGGCCGGAGCTCCCGGGCAATGGCAAGAGCATCCTCACCGTCAGTCTCGACAGTGGAATGACGCTCGGATCCGCCGCGGTGATCCTGCTCCTCAAGCCCGTGCTCACCGCGATCTTCCTGCGCGCCGGCGCGGTGGGCGGCATGCTCACACCCGCCCTCGCCACCGGCGCCGCACTCGGTTCCCTCATCGCCCTTTCGATCAACACCCTGGACCTTCACCCCGTCAACGTCGCCGCGGTCTCGCTCACATGTGCGGCCGGAGTGCTCGCCGTTACGCAGCGCGCGCCGATCTGGGCCGCGCTGTTCGTGTGGGAGCTCGCGCGGCCGCCGCTGTGGGTACTACTGCCGTTCCTGGCCGCTGCGCTGGCCGCGCACGGGCTGCAATCGGTTGCCGAGCGGCGCAACAACGTAATGGTCGACTAACTAGACCAGGCAAACTCTCGCAACGAGATCCGTAGTTTTTGAAACTGACCGAGCCTGCCACTTAGTTGCCAACGCAAGCACAGCGCGAATACCGAGACCGATGGTCCCATTAGTGTCGTGGACCGCATCCGACACTCATCTGTTTTACAGATCACACTGCGATGTCCACTGTGTGTGCGCTAACTCGCGGGCTCGCATCGCGGCAGCATTACCGCTGGGCAACCAGATTGCACCCACCCTCGCAGACTTCGCTGGCAATCAATTGACGTCTACTGCCATATATTTGCCACAGCAGACCTACCATCTGAGCAGTTATCGCTACGTCCGGTATCGCAAGCCTGGGGCGCGACCACGGGAAATAGGCACTACCAGCAATATCGCAGATACTGTGAGTTCATTTGCGGAGCCCACTGTGGATCTCAGCGAGCTGAAAAATAGTTAAGAAAATTTGCAGACAACCGAACTTACTATGGGGTAACTTCTGCGCCGACCTTAGTTACGCTCCCGTAAGGAGATTCAATGCAACTCGCTGCTCGGTCCTACCTGGCTGCGGGGGTGGCACTTGTAGGTGCCAGCGCCATCGCAGTCAGCCCCATGGCTCCGTCCGTTCCAGAGGTGCATGTACCTGTCGCCCTTACGGCTGCAGTGGACGATCCGCTGACCGTGTTCGCGCCGGTGGTCACCACCACGCAAACGTTGATCAGCAACATCATCGAACGCCAGACCACCAATCCGGCCCCGATCCCGCGCCAACTCCTCGACAACGCGGTCGGCGGCTACCAGGCGTTCATGAGTACGCCGCCGGCTTGGCAGATCGCACAGGTTCTCGCCGGCGGAGTCATCGCGGCCCAGAATTTCGGCCCCAATCTTGCCGCGCTGGGTGAAACCACTTCTGCGGCGGGCACCGCGATCAGTGAAGCTCTCGGTGATTTGGCCGCCGGTCTACCCGCCGGACTGCAGGCCGCGGCTGCAAAGATCGCAGCCGGTGACGCCGGCGGCGCCCTGGACGGCCTGGTGCTGGACGGGATGCAACCCATCATCAATATCTTGATATATGCGGTGTCACCCGAGATCCAGGCCATCGGGCATGTACTCAACATTCCGCAGCCGCTCATCGACGCGACGTCCGAGGCCGCACTCGGAGTTGTCATCGGACTGGCCGCCGCAACTATCGGCGTCGGCGTGGACCTGGACGGACAGCCGCGAGCTGTGCTCAAGCAGGCGATCGTCGGAGCTCAGGATGTGGCGAATGCCGTCGCCACTGGTGATCCGGTCAAGGTGATCAATGCCGTCCAACACGGCATCGCCGACTTCGCCACGAGCGTGGTCTTCCAAACCGATGCGACGATCTCCATGGGCAACTACATCGAGGACTCCTTTGTGAACGCCCTCAAGCAGATCAAGCCCAAGCCGTTCACTCCCCCCGACATCACGATCCCCACCGCCAAGGCCCTGACAGCCCCGGCACCCGTGGCGATCGAGGTGTCGACGCTGCAGGCGGAAAAGCCGGTCTCGGCGCCAGTTACCGACGCGGACAACGCTTCCGATGGTGCGGCCGCACCGACGGCCGACACCTCAGCCGCTGCGGGCGACACCGATGCAACTGCGACCGACATCGACGGCACCACCAAGCCCGCCACCAAGCTCTCGACCAAGGCATCACCGAAGGCCGCCAAGGGACAGTCAAAGGCCGGCTCCGCCAACGCCGTCCGCACCCAGGTCAAGTCGGCTGTCAAGAAGCTGACCGACGGTCTCAAGAAGGACAAGACCGCCAGCCAGAAGGGCACGGACAAGAGCGCCTCGAACGACTCCGCCAAGAGCGGCGACAAGTAACCCGCAGCACCAACGGCGAGCCCCTCCATCAGACCGATGGAGGGGCCTCCCATTCCACCCCAATCGCCCAGCGCGCGGCAGATCGACGCGGCCGGCGGCAGACGGGCGACCCTCGTCGACGCAAACCCCTCAGTTATCCGCAGTTGACCTAGCACCAACGGCCGTAAGGAGATCCAATGCAACTCGCTTCTCAGTCGTACCTGACCGCGGGCGTGGCACTCGTGGGCGCCGGCGCCATCGCGCTCAGCCCACTGGCCCCGCCTGCTCCGGACATTCACGTTCCCGCGATTGACGCCTCGTCCGCGGCGGTGAACCTCACGGCGGCGGCCAATCCCTTGCAGCTGTGGGCCGATGTCATCGGAGGGGCCTTCGAGAACATCGGCGGCATCGGCGAACAGTTGGCAGCGGATCCCGCTCCGATCGTGCGACAGATCATCGCCAACCAGCTGCACAGCGCGAATGTCCTTGGCACAGCGACACAGGGACTCGTCGAGGGCATGTCCGCCGCGCTCGATCCCGAGAACTTCATGAGCTTTCAGGCGGCTGTCAAGAGTGCCATCGATCTGATTGCTGCCGGGGATCTGCAGAACGGATTCGCCGCCCTGGCCACAAGTCCACTCATGCTCGGGCTGCCACTGCTCAGCTTCGTGGGCAACAAGTGGGTGCCCGGTGCCTGGTCCGTGATCGCTCAGCCGTTCAAGAACCTCGCGAACCTGGTAGAGCAGCTGCCCGAAGGCGCACCAGCACTGCTGTTGAACGGAGTCCTGTCACCGCTGACGGCCACCGCCGCCGCCAACGGATACGTGCTCGAGAACCTGGCCGCCGCCGCGACCGCTGGCGACGCGGCCGAATTCGTCACCACGTTGGTGAACTCTCCGGCCACGATCACCGGTGCATTGCTCAACGGATTCGAGATCGACAATGGCGATGGCATGCCGCCGACGTTCATGGCCGGCATTCTGACCGCCGAGCACGGCTTCATCAGTGGCGGAACCATTTCGACGGTGCTGAACACGCTCTCCCAGATCGCCGACTCGCTGGCCACCCCCGGCGTCGACCGTGACAACCCGTTCGGCAGCCTGCCGGCCCTCGCTGCCTCCTCGGAGACGGTGTCGGCGAGTTCGGCACTCGCTCCTGCAGCCAAGACGCTGACGCTCGATGTCGCACCGGCCAAGGCGATCAGCGCGACATCTGCTGCCGCGCAATCTGTTTCGACAGCGGAAGCGCCTACGGTCGCGGAGCCCACCGTGGCGCCCGACACCACACCTGGCACTGGCGCCGACGAGGCTTCGGCTGTCAGCGACGCCGCCACCCCGGCTGTCACCAAGGTCGCGACGAAGGCGTCCCCCAAGGCCGCCAAGGGTCAGGACAGCGCCACCTCCGCCAAGGCCGTTCGGACCCAGGTCAAGTCGGCCGTCAAGAAGCTAACCGACGGCCTGAAGAAGGACAGGACCGGCAGCCAGAAGGGCGCCGAGAAGAAGGCGGAATCAACCAGCGAGTCCGGCGAGGGCGCCGACAGCAAGTAACTCTGCGCATTACCCCGGCAAGCCCCCTCCATCCCCTCGATGGAGGGGGCTTCGCCTTCTGAGGGAGTTCTCAGCTGCTGCTCAGATACCCACCCGGATTGCCGCCGCAATTCGCGCGTTGAGCCAAAATGGCAAAGCTGGACAGTTGATTGCCATTCCTACCGTGCAGCAAACTGGCGATCCGCGCCTCACCTCTGACCGTTCGACTCCGGCGGCTGCATTTCCGACGCTCGGCGCGGGTCGTACCGCACGACATGAGAACCTGCTTGGGCGCTAAATTCTGACTTGGCGAGAAGGGACCGTTTGGCATGGATTTCCCCGCTCGACTGCGGGTACAGCGAACCCCGGTGATTCCGTAGTCTTTTGTTTGCGATCGGCAGCAGTGTTCAATGTCGGATCTTCGTAAAGACGCCCTAACCAGCGGCTCTAACAGCTAGTTTCCCTGGCTTACGATCCGATTAGCCGCGAATCCGGCGTTGAATCCAACTTTTCAAAAACTCAAATTTGTAAAGTTACTCTCAGGTAGCTTCAGCCTCGTCGGGGATCGGATTGATCTGGAGGAGAAGCCATGCACGTCGCAGCCCATCCCTATTTCACCGCTGGTGTCGCCTTCCTCGGAGCGGGCGCCATCGCGATAAGCCCGGTCGCGCCACCGATGCCGGACATCACCGTTCCAGCCGTTTCATCGGCTGCGGTGAATCTGTCGGCAGCAACCGATCCGATCCAGGCATATGTGGATCTGTTCACGAACACCTTCACCAATGTGTCGACCGTGATCGGTGAAGAGTTGGGCGACCCCGCACCCATCCTGCGGCAGATCATTGCCAACCAGATTTCCACTGCCGAGTCGCTGGGCGCCGCCCTCCAGGATTCCGCCGTGTCACTCGGCAACTCACTGGACCCGTCCAATCCCTACAGCATCCCGTCCTTGCTGCAGTTGGCGATCTCCGACCTGCTGAGCGGTGACATCAATGGTGCGGTGGCCAATGCCTGGAGCGCATTCCTCACCCCGGTGGTGGGAGCCGGCCTGCCATTGCTGGAGCCGATCACCGCTGCGATCAGGCAGCCGATACAGAACCTGCTCAATGTCGTGGACACCCAACTCGCGGTGGTGATGCCGCTGCTCGGAACGCTCAATGTCGTTTACCGCACCATCACGGTGGCGGGAAACGTCGGTCAGGAGATCGTTGACTCCGCCACGGCGGGCGATCCGCTCGGCGTCGTCAACGCGATGCTCGGCAGTCCAGCCGTCATCGCGGATGCGTTCCTCAACGGCGACGAGCTCGGCGGCGGCGTCTTCGGCCCCAACCTGGGACTGCTGGGCACGCTGCGGCAGGCCCGCGAGATGATCGCCGCGGCGATCACTCCCCCGGTCACCGAGGAATCACGTGCAGCCACAGACGCGACGCTGACGCCCGCGGCGAAACTCGTGACGCTCGACGTCGCGCCCAAGGCGGCAGCTGCGCCGGCCCCGGCCGTCGCGCCGATTCAGCAGGCACCGGCCGAAACCGCACCTGCTGCAGAGGATTCCGCAGCGGCCGACACCTCAGCCGGTGCGACCACGGTGGTGAAGGACAGCGTCAAGGCAGAACCCGGCAAGACCCTGTCGACCAAGCGGTCCACTTCGGCCAAACAGGTACGTGAAGGACTCAAGGGAACCGTCAAGAACGTCACGGACGGAATCAAGAAGGCCGCCGACGGACTCGGCGGCAAGAGCACCACAGCAGGCAAGCACGCCAAGTCCGGCGCAGACTCGTCATCCTCAGGTTCGAGCAGCGCAGCCTGATACGCACCACTTCAGTGGGCCTCCTCCGACGAGGGGGCCCACTGTCTGTCTTCAGCGGATCTTGGTCCAGCTGCCCGCGTCGCCGACGATGCCGACGGGCACGGCACCGGTGAGGCTGACGCTCTGCACACTCGGTCCGGCCGCGACGATCGTGGTGTCCTGCAGGATCGGAAGCACCGTCGACATGTTCCACAGCCGGGGCTCGACGGCCTGGATCACCTCGGCGATGTTCTGCGAACCATCCAGTGCGCCATCAATTCTCGCTTGAATGCTGTGGTCACAGATCCCGGTGATATTGCTGGGCGCCTGGACCAGAGCACCGGAATCCGGAGCCGGAATCGCCTGGGTGGTGGTCTGAGTAGTCGACGGCGCGGGGGGTGCAGGGCTTGTCGTCGGCTTCGGCGACGGTGAGGGCGCGACGCCGGGAACGGTCGTCGAGACGGCGGTTGCCTCCAATGCGCGGCAGCCGTAGCGCGAGGCCAGGCTGGTCGCCAGGTCTCCCCCGGCCTGATGCCAGCCGACGATGGCGTCGACGCGATTGTTGGTCAACGCGTCTCCGTAGAGCGCGACCGGATCCAGCGCCAGCACGGAAGCGTCGATGCCGACATTGCGCAATTGATCGGCCGCGGTGTTGGCCACGGCGACCGAGGTCGGATCGTTGGACGCCACACCGAGCACCAACGACAACGCGGCGCCGTCCTTGGTGATGCGTTGTCTGCCGTTGTCCGGCGCCGGCGGCGCGCCGGGAGCGGGCGGCGTCTCCACCGGTTCGATCTGATAACCCGACGCGCGCAACAGATCCAGTGCGGCTTCCCGCGACATTGCCGGGGGCGCTGTCGGTACGTAGCCGGGATCGGAAGGAGAGCGCACCTGAGCCTGCGCCAACGTCACGGTGTTGTCATCACCCGCGCCCACCGACGCGAGTAGGTCGACATCGATCAGACCGAGGATCGCCTTGCGCACCTGGGCTTCTGCCAACGTGGGCTGCCCGCCACGCAGCGTCAATTGCATCACGCGCGGAGTGACGATCCTGGCGGTGCGGACATCCGGGATCGCGCTCAGCTGCGCGAAAGTGGCTGCGCCACCGTGCACCTGGGCAACCTGGGTGTCACCGTTGCGGATCGAGTCGGCAAGCGCGGCCGGCGCGCCACCTCGGCGGAACAACACCAGATCGGGCTTGGCGGGCACACTCCAGTACCGGTCGTTGCGAGCCAGAAGGATCTCGTCACGTTGCGGGTCGATGCTTTCCACCCGGAACTGCCCGCCGGTGACCGGCATCGCGCGGGCCAGGCCGGCACTGAAACCACCCGGGATGTCCTTGACGATGTGGGCCGGGAGGATGTCGTTGAACAGCTCCCGCCACGCCGGATAGGGCTGGGAGAAGGTCACCACCGCCTGCTTGCCGCCCTCGACCGATTGCACACCGGTGATCAGGTCATAGCCTGCCGGGTCGACAACGCCTGGCTGGCTGACCATTTGGCGCCACAGGTACCAGTAGTCGTCGGCCGCGATGGGCGCGTTGTCGGTCCACTGGGCTTCGGGCCGGATCTTGTAGGTGACCGTGAACGGATTCTGGTTGGTCACCTCGGCCGATTCGAGCAGGGTCGGATCGAGCTCCCAGTGCGAACCCGTCGGCGACTTCGGGTCGGGCACCGGCCGGAACGAACTCGGCAGCACCATCGAGGCGACCGCCGCGTTCACCGGGGACTGGTCCGACAGCAGGTGCGGGTTGAACCCGGGGCCGATCGAATCGATCGCCACGATGATCTGCGTCGCCTTCATCGGAGGTGGCGGCGTCGTCTCGGTGGTCTCGGTGCTCTGCGGGGCCGGCGGCGGGCTGACCGTACAGGCGCTGAACAGAAGCGCCGGCACCGAAACGAGCGCCCCGATCGTCAAGCGGGCGCGGCTGAGGGGTGTCGGCACGCTAATCAGGGTATCGAGCGCCCCGGGCTGACACCGCCGCGCACCGCCCCTGCGGAGCGAACGGCCCGACAGCTACCGCTCACACGATGTTGGATCTAATCGTCCAAACTGCAAAGACGGCGCGAAATGCCAGCTGCAGCGCCACCATCAGGCAGTAACCCAGCCGGTGCAGAGCAAATCTCAAACAATTGACGCTCGCGCAGTCTTATTTGCATCCATTTCAGGTGATTCTCAGATACCGTCGGGCCGTCGGCCGGAGTGACCGACGTCACATTCGATCCAAGGAGACATCGTTGCTACATGCACTGCGGCCCTACGTCACGGCCGGCATCGCGATCGCAGGGGCCGGTCGGCAAGATCGGTGCAGACGTCAAAAAGGCACTGGCCAAACCTGACAAGCAGGCTTCGAAGGGACCCGACGCAGACGAGGGTCAGGTGACGACGACTGACCCTTGCCAACACCGCAAAGCGATAGGCAATTGCCCCGCCCAAACGGGACGGGGCAATTGTCAGATCGAGCAGATCAATAATTCGAACATCGCAAAGAATCCGAATGTTTTTTTATGGCGTCCCTTGTACTTTCACGCCCGTCAGCCATCCCGGGCGGACGACCGTAACACAAGGAGAACGCAGTGCAACTCGCCCTACGACCATATGCCGCTATCGGCGTAGCGGTGGCCGCGGCCAGCGTCATCGCCGCCACCCCGGCAATCGCTCCCCCAACCCAAATCCAAACTCACGCGGTGCAAATGGCCGCGCTGGATGACCCGATCGAAGTCTTCACTCCGGTGTTCGACCAGGCCAACGCTCTCGTCCAACTCATGATCGCGAACGAGACCGCCACTCCTGCGCCGCTTCTCAACGCGATCATCGTCCGGGCCGGCGCAGACGGAAAAACCCTCGGCGAGATCGGCAACGGCCTGGCCGCGGCAGCGTCATCGGTAGCGACCAATCTGCCGCCAGCCCTTGGGACTGCTTTGGAACGCTACGCGGCCGGCGATCTCGTCGGCGGGTACGACGCCGTCGTACCGGCGTTCATCGGGCCGTTCCTCGGACTCTTCAACCAGGTGGTGAAACTGCAGAACATGCTCACCGCCGACGCCGGAGTCATGCAGGCGCTGGTCCGTCCACTCGTGTATCAGGTGGCCTGGGCCTTCGTGACGACGCCGGCACTATCGTTCGCGAGCTTTGCGCGCACCTCGCTCGGGGCGATCCAGGCTGTCGGGACGGCGATCGCCAGCGGCAACCCCGAGGCCACTGCCAACGCCGTTCAGCACGGCATTGCGGACATCGCCTCGGTAGCGGTAACCACCGCCAAGAGCGTCTACACGTCGATCCAGGCCGCGCGCACTCGACTCGCTGCGCCGTTCACTGCAGGCCTGCCGACGACCACAACGACAACGACGGCCGCTGAAATCACCGCAACGCCGGCGCTGGCCGCCGCGCCTGAAGCCGAGCTGCCTGTCGCCACGACCAAAGTGGCGGCAACGAAAACAGAGGAATCTCCCTCTGCACCAAAGGAAGAGACATCTCCTGTGGCCGTCAGCAAGGCAGCGCCGACTGCCAGGGTCCCGCGCGCCACCGCGCGCACCGCGGTCACCAACAGCGTGCGCGAATCGGCCAAGAACCTCAGCGCCGGAGTCAAGAAAGCCGCCCAGGGCCTGAGCGGTAAGAAGGCCAAGACCGCGACTTCCGATTCAGAGAGCGCCGCAGGGTAACCCGCAAACCCAGTAGGCCTCCTCTATCCGACTGAGAGGGGGCCTACTGCTTTTCAGCTGCACTGAGACTGCGGTGAGGGCGTTGCGCACTCGCACTTTTGCGCCCTCGACGCAGAGTCAGCGTCAGAGTCAGCGGAGAACGAAACTATCCCCGCGCCTTGGCCCGGGCCTTCGCCCGCGCCCGCAGCGATGCCGTGAGCTCCACCTTGCGTACGCGGACGACCTCGGGGGTCACCTCGACGCACTCGTCCTCCGCGCAGAACTCCATGGCCTGCTCGAGACCCAATTCCAAAGGCCGTGCCAGCGTCTCCATGACGTCGGCCGTCGACGACCGCATGTTGGTCAGCTTCTTCTCGCGGGTGACGTTGACGTCGAGATCCTCGGCGCGCGGATTGATGCCCACGACCTGGCCCTCGTAGGTGTCCTCACCCGGCTCGACGAAGAACTGTCCGCGGTCGGCCAGTTGGATCATCGCGAACGGGGTGATCGAGCCGGACCGGTCCGACACCAGCGAACCGGTGTGGCGGGCCCGGATCTCGCCGGCCCACGGTCGGTAACCGTCGAACACGGCGTTGGCGATGCCGGTCCCGCGCGTCAGCGTCAGGAAGTCGGTCCGGAAGCCGATCAGCCCGCGGCTGGGCACGATGAAGTCCATCCGCACCCACCCGGCGGCGTGGTTGGTCATCTCTTCCATACGGCCCTTGCGGGCGGCCATCAGCTGGGTGATGGCGCCGACGAATTCTTCGGGGCAGTCGATGGTCATCGCCTCGAACGGCTCGTGCAACTTGCCGTCGATGTTCCGGGTGACCACCTGCGGCTTGCCGACGGTCAGCTCAAAGCCCTCGCGGCGCATCTGCTCGACCAGCACCGCCAGCGCCAGCTCGCCTCGGCCCTGTACCTCCCAGGCGTCGGGACGACCGATGTCGACGACCTTGATCGACACATTGCCGACCAGCTCCGCATCGAGGCGGTTCTTCACCATCCGAGCGGTGAGCTTGTGGCCGGAGACCTTGCCGGCCAGCGGCGAGGTGTTCGTCCCGACGGTGACCGAGATCGCCGGCTCGTCGACGGTGATGCGGGGCAGCGCGTGGGCGTGATCGGTATCGGCCAGGGTGTCGCCGATCATGATCTCCGGCATGCCCGCGACGGCCACGATGTCGCCGGCGACGGCCTCGCCGGTGGGCGTGCGTTCCACACCCTCGGTGACCAGCAGCTCGGTGATCTTGGCGTTGGTGATGACGGGATGGCCGTCGACCTCCCGCATCCAGGCGACCTGCTGACCCTTGCGGATCCGGCCCTTGTAGATGCGGATCAGCGCGAGACGACCCAGGAAGGCCGAGGCGTCGAGGTTGGTCACGAGCGCCTGCAGCGGAGCGTCCGGATCACCCTGCGGCGGCGGAATGTGCTCGAGCAGCACGTCGAAGAGCGGGTCGAGATTCTCGCCGTCGGGGTTCTCGCCGTTGGCGGGCTGCGTCGTGGACGCGATGCCTGCGCGTCCCGACGCGTACAGCGTGGGCAGGTCCAGCGCCTTCTCAGCGGCGGCCTGGGCCTCGTCGTCCAGATCAGAGGCCACGTCGAGCAGCAGGTCGTGGCTTTCCTCGACCACCTCGGCGATGCGCGCGTCGGGCCGGTCGGTCTTGTTGACCACCAGGAGAACGGGCAGGTGCGCGGCCAGCGCCTTGCGCAACACGAACCGGGTCTGAGGGAGCGGCCCTTCCGAGGCGTCCACCAGCAGAACCACGCCGTCAACCATGGACAGGCCACGCTCGACCTCGCCACCGAAATCGGCGTGACCAGGGGTGTCGATGACGTTGATCACCGTCATGGTGCCGTCCGGGTGGTGCCGGTGCACCGCGGTGTTCTTGGCCAGGATGGTGATGCCCTTTTCTTTCTCAAGGTCACCGGAGTCCATCAGGCGCTCCACCGCGTCGTCGCCGCGGTGCGTCAAGGCACCCGACTGTCGCAGCATCGCGTCGACTAGGGTCGTCTTGCCGTGGTCGACGTGGGCGACGATGGCGACATTGCGAAAGCTCGGGCGTGAATCCACCTCGACATTCTCGCAGGCACGCCGGTCGATCACGAAAACGAGAGAGCCCCGTCACGTTGAAGTCCGCAAAGATCGCCGGCCTGAAGCCCAAGAAAAAGTGCTGTAAGAGCAAGCCCCGCTGCAAACGCTGCCCGCTGGTGCTGCACAAAGTGCGCAAGGCCGAACACAGTGGATTGCGCGGTAAAGAACTGGACAAGGTCTTCAAACGGGCCAGGAAAACCTGACACTTCGCGAGTACCGTTTCAGGTATCCGTCACGTGCGATAGGCGTGCTTGGAGGTGCCAGGATGACGGTTTACGAAGCGCTCACGGTCGCTTTGATCATGGTGCTGGCGGCGGGGACCACGGTGGCGATCTATGTGGGCATGGCCAACTGGATCGGCGCCTGCTACATGGTCCGCTGCAGCGAGTGCCACCACCTCACCTTCGCCTCGGCCAACCAGCCGCAGACGTCCTGCGCGCACTGCCGCCACCCGATGCTGTTGCACCCGCTGTACGCGACGCAGCACCCGGGCCACGCCGTGCGGGTCGTCAACGACCGGTTGCGGTACTGACGCCCGGTCGGGGTCACAGCGCGGACGGAACCTTGGTGACGTTCACGACGTAGGTGGCATTCGTGCCGGGAGTGACGATCGTGTGGGTTTGCTCCCCGCCGTCGGACCAGCTGACGAACACCAACTGCCCGTCGTCGACGGTCTGCGGTGACGAGATTCCGAGGACACGCTCCACACCCACCACGGACGTCTCGGTGTAGGAGCCGGTGTAGGGCTTACCGTCGATCGTGAAGACCGCCTCGGGGTCGCTCGCGGTGAACGTCTGCGTGACGGTGTTGGGATGGACATTGGCCGACGAGGTCGTGGACAGGCCACTGCTGTCGGTGACGGTCAGGCGGAACTCGTACCAGGTGTCCGCGGAGTTGTGCGGGTCGGTGGGAACGGTGATGCTGCCCGTCTTTCCGACGACGTTGCTGGTGACCGGGTGGATGTGGTCGGCGTGGTGGAACACCACGGTCCAGTTGTAGGCGCTGTCAGGGAGCGTCTCGTCCTGATCCAAGGCCGCGCCACTGAACGAAATCGTATCGCCGGCATTGTATTTCGTGTTGTCGAGCGGCGTGCCCTGCGGTGTCGTGATCGTGAGATCGTGCGGCGCCGTACTTCCGACGGTCACCGATTGCGTGGCCTGGCCGGTCTTCTCGCCATCGCTCACGGTCAACGTCACGTTGTACGTGCCGTTGGTGTCGTAGGTCTTGGTCGGGTTGGCCTGCGTCGAGGTCGTGCCGTCGCCGAAATCCCAGTTGTAGGTCAGCGTGGTGTCCGGATCGGGATCGACCGAACCCTCCGATGAGAAGTTCACGACCAGAGGCGAATACCCGTTGGTCGGTGTCGCCGTCACGACAGCCGTGGGCGCCCGGTTGCCGCCCGAAAGCCCGATCATCGACAGCTCGCCGGGGTAGATGTTCAGTTGATAGATGTTGCCGTCCGGCCCTTGGATGAGCCGTACCGGTGTTCCCGCCTGGCCGTCGAAGACCTGCTCGCTGACGTAGCTGTCATAGTCCTCGTCGAGGGTCAGCACCTTGACCCAGCCGAGGGTGTAGTCGGCGATGAAGACCTTGCCCCGGTACTCCTCGGGCAAGGTGTCACCGGTGTACACCAGGACTGAGGTGATCGAGGCGGTTCCGGCCGGGGTGTTGTGGTCGTAGGAGTAGATCGGGTTGACATAGCCGCAGCCGACGCACACGCCTTCCGCGCCGGGCCAACCGTAGTTGGCGCCCTTCGTCACGACATTGAGTTCTTCCCACGCGGTGTCGCCGACATCGGCCACGAGAATCTGGCCGTTGGGGGCGACGTCGAACCGGAACGGGTTGCGAAGCCCGTAGGCCCAGATCTCCTGGCGGGCACCGGGTGTGTCGTAGAAGGGATTGTCCGTCGGGATCGTTCCGTCCGCCTGGATCCGCAGGATCTTGCCATGGATGTTGGTCAGATCCTGCGCGTTGGTGCTGACCGAGTTGTCGCCCTTGGCCCAGTAGATGTAGTCGGGACTGTCGCCGGGGTTGTCCTCGTAGTAGATCTCCCCGCCGTGATGGATCGGGCCGGCCGTCTGATCCGACGCGATCAGCACCTGCTCAGAGTCCAGGATGGTGGCCGAATCACCGGAAAGCGTGAAGCGCGACAGCACATCGACGTCGTCGCCGTTGGTGTAAGACACGTAGACGTAATGGTTTTCGGCGAAGTTCGGATCGACCTCGATGCCGCCGATCCCGCTCTCGAAGTCTGTCTTCGTCGGCAGTTCCACCACCGTGGTCGTCCCCTGGCCCTCCCGGTACAGCTTGATCGCCCCGCCCTTTTCGGCGATCAGGATGCCGCCGTCGTCCGGGTTCTCCGGATCGTCGGGCAGGAACCGGAAATCCACCGGTTCAGTCAGGCCCGAGACGATGACCGTGCGCTCCAGGTCCTCTGGCAGTCCCGGTGTGGGTTCGTCGCAGGACTGGCTCACCTGCTGAAGCGTCAGGGCACCCCAGGCCGTCACGGCCTCGGTGACCTCGGGAATCCGTAGGGCCGAGGCGATCTGATCGGTCTGTCGGCGCACCCAACCGAGCACGGCCCACAACGCCGGCGAATCCGGCGATTCCCCGGGCGCGGGCGCCGCGAGAATCGGAAGGATGTATTGGTTGATCAGGCCACCGATCTGCTGGGCGATGGGAGCCACGGTGCTGAAGACGTCGCAAAAGCAGCCCCACGCCTTCTTGACCGGCTCGGGTGAGTCCGGGCCGGGAAGAGGCAGCGGTGGGATGGTGATCGTGGACCGTTCCGGCGCCGTCTCGAGCGTCGCAACATCGGCGTCCACCGCCCCGAGTGATGCCACCTTGTCGCCGATGTCGGCCCGTATCGAATGAAGCAAGCGGTTGCGCGTCAGCGGTGAATCCGACTGTCCGATGGGCCGATGCGAGGACTCTGTCGGGTCTGTCTCACTGGTGACGGGCTGTTCGAGCGGCGTCGGCTGCTCCGGCACGATCGGTGTCGGCTGCTCCGGCACGACCTCGACCACGTCGTCCGGCGCCGGCTGCTCGGGCACTATCTCGACAACCTCTTCCAGCGCCGGCTGCTCCGGCTCGAGCTCGACGACGTCCGGTGCGTCCTCGACATCGCCGGCAGCCGCCCTGCGTGCCCCGCCTGAACTCCGGACCACCACGCCGCCGTCGAGGACGACCACAGATTCCTTCGACTTCGGCGATTGTGCGGTGCGCCTTTCCTTTACGGCCTGCTCAGGCTTGCCGGTGGAGGCATCAGTGGGCGCCGCCGACGTGGACGGACCCGGATCGGTCACGTCGGGTTGCGTGTTCACTTCCGACGGGCTCGACTGCGTACCGCCGCCTGAGGAGGTCGAACCCGAGTCCGATGACTCAGCAGAGGTGGTCTCGTCGGCGGACGCCACTGGGGGCAACGAGACCATGGCGGCCCCGATCCCAAGTGTGATGGCCAAAGCACCAACACGGACAACATGTTTGAGTGCCGGATGTTTGAGTGCTTGCCCCGCCCACACCCGTTCCACTGACGCCATGGCCCACCCCCGGGACGCACCTCGTGATCGCACCGCCATCGGCGCGTCATCATTATTGCGCTTGCGTCATTTTCGCGCAGTGAAACGTTGCGATCAGGCATCGGTCTTGCCGCCGGTGTCGTCTCGACCAGCCGAATCCGGCATGCCCGGCGAATGATTCCTCGGCCGGCCGCATTGAATTTATCTGGCTCTCAACGCATCACACGTCTGCGACAGCGAGCGCTACCCCTCGTCGCTGCCCGTGTAGTGCGGCATCGCATGGTCCCGGAGCTCACGCCCGGTGACCTTCTCGGCCCGTATCCGCACGAAGTGATCGCGTCGCCCTTCGGCCCACGGCTGTACGAAGGTTCCGGCAACCTCCACCTGCTCGTCCACGTCGATGATCGGCTCGGCATGCCCGACGATTGTCACGCTCCAGCCCGTCCGTAGATCAGGATCGAGCTCATCGGCCTGGAACGCCACCACCTGATGGCCGATGGCGGCGGTCAGCTTGGCCCCGCCGGCCACCCGGATCACCACATCGTCGCGCCACACCCGGAAGTTGACCGGCTGCACAGCGGGCAACGCATCCTCGGTGAACACCAATCGGCCGACACGCACCCGCTCCAACAGATCCAGGCACTGCCTGCGGGTGAGAACGCCGAGCTCTTGTCCCTTCATAGGTCGATCCTCCCCCTTTCTGCGACCCCCGGGCAGGGCCAAAGGTCCCTGATTCGTACTACCAGCCCCGCCGGTGCGGCCGCGATCCAACCAGCTCAGACTTCTCGGCGACATCGCGACTGCGATACACGACGTACGGCCGGAACAGGTAGCCGATCGGGGCACTGAACACATGCACCAGCCGGGTGAACGGCCACAGGCAGAACAACACCAGCGCGATCATCACGTGGATGTGGAAGTACATCGGCGCCTGGACCATCAGATCGCCACGGGGCTGGAAGATCCATATCGAACGGAACCACGGCGACACGGTTTCGCGGTAGTCGTGCTCGGCGCCCTCGGGAGTAGCTCCGATCGCCGTGCAGGCAAAGCCCGCCACCATCGCGGCCACCAACACCACATACATGGTCTTGTCGTTGACCGTGGTGGCCATGAAGACCGGACCCGTGACCCGGCGGCGGTAGATCAGCAGTGCGATACCGACCAGGGCAGCGATGCCGGCGATCCCGCCGAGGATCACCGCCTGCAGGTGGTACACGTGGTCGCTCATCACCAGGTTCATCCACGACTCCGGGATGAACAGGCCGATGACATGTCCGATGAACACCACGAGCATCCCGAAGTGGAACATCGGGCTCGCGATACGCAACAATCGCGACTCGTAGAGCTGCGACGAGCGGGTGGTCCAGCCGAACTTGTCGTAGCGGTATCGCCACCAGGTACCGACGCCCACCATCGCCAGCGTCACGTACGGCACCACATCCCAGAAAATCTCCCAACCCGACATCAGAGCACCTCCTGTACCCGGCGGGGTGGAACGGTCAGCTGAAACGGCTGCAGTCCAACGGATTCAGCGGGTGGACCGGCCATCATCAATCGCGACACAGCGTCCACCGAAGCCAATGGCGGCAGGGTGGCGTTGACCGCTGCGACGGCAGGTGCGTACGGCGACCTCCGCTCGGCCAACGCGCCGGCCACCACACCGATCGGGACCCGGTACTTGTCGAGCAGCCGCCGCCCCGCCACCGGGTCGACTGTCGCGGCGAATTCGAGCACGACCGGAAGGTGATCGGGTGCTTCGCCTTTCGGGATCTCGACACCTGCAGCCCGGTAGGTCTGGGTGAATTCGACCATGTCCGCTCCGCGGTTGCGGGTGTCCCCCGACGTCCAGTAGGTCAGCAGCATGGTGCACCGCTTCTGCAGGTCGAAGGTCTCGACATACTCCTGCTGTAGCTCCATGGCGGGTCGAAGGCTCACCCCGACAACGGTTTCGCCGAGCAGCGCCCTGGGCTCGCCGGTGACGTGGTCCAGCAGACGCGCCGCGGTCTGCAGCCGGTCGGCATGGTGGTCGTCCGGGTAGGCGAGCATCAGCGAAGCGGCCTGCCACACCAGGCGGTGCTGCATCGTTTGGTCGCGGGAGCGACGAATAATGCCGCTGTCGCGGGAACCACGTCTGCGCATGCTCATCGATCCCCCGGGAACATTCCCGACGGCACTCCCCTGCCGTCCCAGTTGAGCAGGTTGACCCGCGATGGACGATCGGCATTGGCTGCCATGCCGCCGCTGGTCTGCCGGTGTTGCAGCGCGTGGAACGTCTCCACCGCCACCGGCACCGGCCCGCCGCTGGCCTCGCCGAACGGACCTGACTCGTACATTCCGGGCCCACCTTCGAAGGACAGCGAGCAACCGGGCTCCTCCGCCCCGGGTATCCCCGCCGAGCTGTAGGCGGTCGGAATGACGTAGCGCTCCTCGTATTTCGCGAGTGCCAACAGCCGGTACATCTCGTAGGTCTGCTCCTCGGTCATGCCGACCGCGGCCGGGATATGCGGCTGCGTCTGCCGGCCCAGGTTGATGTCGCGCATGTAGGACCGCATCGCCGCCAGCCGGCGGAGCACGCCTTCGACGACGGCGGTGTCGCCCGCCGTGAACAAACCGGCGAGGTATTCGATCGGGATACGCAACGCCTCCAGGGCCCCGAACAGATTGCCGACGTCCTCGCCGTCATGCCCGTCGCGGCTGACTGCGTCGACCACCGGCGACAGCGGCGGGATGTACCACACCATCGGCACCGTCCGGAACTCCGGATGCAGCGGCAGCGCAACGCCATAGGTGTGGATGAGCTTGTAGACCGGCGAGCGTTGGGCGGCCTCGATCCATTCGTCGGAGATGCCCTCGGCCCGGGCACCGGCGATCACCTCGGGGTCGGTCGGGTCGAGCAGGATCTGCCGCTGTGCCTCGTAGAGGTCTTTCTCATCCGGAACCGACGCCACCTCGAGCACTCGGTCGACATCGTAGAGCACCAGGCCGAGGTAGCGCAGCCGGCCCACGCAGGTTTCCGAACACACCGTGGGCAGCCCGACCTCGAGGCGCGGATAGCACAGCGTGCACTTCTCGGCCTTGCCGGTCTTGTGGTTGAAATACACCTTCTTGTAAGGGCATCCGGACACACACATGCGCCAGCCACGGCAGCGGTCCTGGTCGACCAGCACGATGCCGTCCTCGGAGCGCTTGTACATCGCCCCGGACGGGCAGGACGCGACACATGACGGGTTCAGGCAGTGCTCACAGATCCGGGGCAGGTAGAACATGAAGGTCTGCTCGAGTTCGAGCTTGATCTTCTCGCTGACCTGCTTGAGGATCGGATCCCCCGGAACGATCTCCGGAGAGCCGGCCAGGTCGTCGTCCCAGTTCGCCGACCATGACACCTTCATCGGCTTGCCTGTGATCAGGCTGCGGGGCGGTGCTGTCGGGAAGTGCTCGCCGAGCGGTGCCGACGTCAGGTTCTCGTAGTCGTAGGTCCACGGCTCGTAGTAGTCGTCGATCGACGGCAGCTTCGGGTTGGCGAAGATCCTGGCCAGCTTGGCCAGCCGGCCGCCGTCGCGCAGCCGCAGCCGGCCGCGGCGGTCCAACTTCCAACCGCCACGCCACTTCTCCTGATCCTCGTAGGTACGTGGATAGCCCTGCCCCGGGCGGGTTTCGACGTTGTTGAACCAGACGTATTCGGTGCCGGCCCGGTTAGTCCACGCCTGTTTGCAGGTGACCGAGCAGGTCTGACACCCGATGCATTTGTCGAGGTTCATCACCATCGCCATCTGGGCCATGACCTTCATTTGGACCTCGCTTCGCAAGCTTCGCGTGGTGTCACTGGTATCGCACCTCCTGCGAGCGGCGGCGAACCACCGTCACTTCGTCACGCTGATTTCCGGTGGGGCCGAGATAGTTCCAGGCAAACGAGTGCTGGGCATATCCACCGGCCAGATGACTGGGCTTGACCAACAGCCGGGTCAGTGAATTGTGGATACCGCCGCGGGTCCCGGTGGTTTCGCTCAGCGGTACGTCGATGGTCCGTTCCTGGGCGTGGTAGACGTACACCACTCCCTCGGGCATGCGGTGGCTGACAACGGCACGGCAGACCAGCACGCCGTTACGGTTCACCGCCTCGATCCAATCGTTGTCCTTCACTTCGATCTTCGCGGCATCCAACGGGCTCATCCACATGGTGGGACCACCGCGTGACAGCGAGAGCATGAACAGGTTGTCCTGATACTCCGAGTGGATCGACCACTTGGAGTGCGGGGTCAGGTATCGCACGGTCAGGCCGATACCGTCACGCCCCAGCTTGGATTCGCCGAACAACCGCGCCATGTCCAGCGGCGGCCGATAGATCGGCAGCTGCTCGCCGAGTTCCTCCAACCAGTCGTGGTCGACGTAGAAGTGCATCCTCCCCGTGAGCGTGTGGAATGGCTTGAGCTCCTCGATGTTCACCGTGAACGGCGCGTAGCGGCGGCCGCCGGTCTCGCTGCCCGACCACTCCGGGCTGGTGATCACCGGGACCGGCCTGGCCTGGGTATCGGCGTAGGTGATCCGGCGCTCCTCGTTGCCGATGGCCAGGTGGATGAGCTTGCGACCGGTCCGCCGTTCGAGTTCTCGGAAGCCTTCCACGGCCAAGCGGCCGTTGGAGGTGCCGGATAGCGCCAGGATCACATCGGCCATCCGCTCGGCCGTGGTGATCGCCGGACGGCCCTGGCCGGCACCGGAATCCATCACCCCGAACTTCGCGGCGAGTTCGGCGACCTCCTGCTCCGGATGCGTGGTGATGCCCTTGGTGGTCAGGCCCAGAGTGTCGACGAGCGGCCCGAGTGCCGACCACTTTTCGGCGATCGCCGCGTAGTCGCGCTCGACCACCGCCAGAGGGCCCATCGTCTTGCCCGGCACCGGTGTCTCGCCGGTGGTCCGCCAATCGTGTTCGGTGCCACCGGGATAGGCCATCGCACCGGGAGTGTCGTGCTGCAGCGTGCCCATCACCACATCGGTGCGGGTGCCCAGGTGCCGAGCGGCCAGCGTGCTGAAGGTCCGGGCGATCGCGCCGAATGCCTCGAAGTCCGAGCGGGTTTCCCAGGGCGGGTCCACGGCCGGACTGAAGGCGTGGATGTACGGGTGCATGTCGGTGCTGGACAGATCGCCCTTCTCGTACCAGGTCGCCGCGGGCAGCACCACATCCGAGAGCAACGTCGTCGAGGTCATCCGGAAGTCGATCGACATCAGCAGATCCAGCTTGCCCTCGGGGATGTTCTCGGTCCACGCCACATCCTTGGGCCGTAATTCCTCCCCGGTGGGTTCGGCCTGCACGTTCGACGTCGTGCCCAGCAGATGGCGCAGGAAGTACTCGTTGCCCTTGCTGGAGGAGCCCAGCAGGTTGGCCCGCCAGACATTGAGCACGCGCGGCCAGTTGACCGGATTGTCCGGATCCGTGACCGCGAGTTTCAGCCCGCCACTTGCCAATTCCTCGGCCACATAGTCTGGCACCTCCCGGCCGGCCGCCTTGGCCTCGTCCACCACGTCGAGACTGGACCGGTCGAACTGCGGGAAGAACGGCGTCCAACCCATCGCCACCGCGGAAGTCATCACATCCATGGTGTGCTTGTCGCGGAAGCGGCCGCGGCCCACCGGACTGGACAGTGCATCGGCGCGGTACCCGTCGTAGCGCCACTGGTCAGTGTGCGCATACCAGTACGACGTGCCTGCCATCTGGCGTGGCGGGCGCGACCAGTCGGTGCCCATCGCCATAGCGGCCCACCCGGTGACGGGACGGCACTTCTCCTGGCCGACGTAGTGCGCCCAGCCGCCGCCGTTGCGGCCCATCGAACCGGTGAGCAGCAGTAGAGCCAGAACGGCGCGGTAGGTAGCGTCGCCGTGGAACCACTGGCAGATGCCGGCGCCCATGATGATCATCGACCGGCCGCCGGATTCCTCTGCATTGCGGGCGAATTCGCGTGCCACCCGGATCGCTTGGGCGGCAGACACGCCGGTGATCTGCTCCTGCCAGGCCGGGGTGTAGGGCCGGGAGGCGTCGTCGTACCCGGTGGGCCAGTCGCCGGGCAGGCCGGGCCGGTGTACCCCGTACTGGGCCAGCATCAGGTCGAAGACCGTGCACACCAGGTGTTCGCCGACGCGTCGCACCGGCACACCACGCTGCAGGGTCGCGCCGCTGCCGTCGACGGTGTCGAAACGCGGCAGCGTGATCTCGGCAGTCTCGAAGGTGTCCCCCAGCACCGTCAGAGCTGGAACCAGGTCCTCCAGGTCGAGATTCCACTTGCCGACACCGTCACTGCCATAACGGAATCCCAATGAGCCCTGCGGAACCGCGACACTGTTGCTGGCACCGTCGAGCAGCACCGGCTTGAACGCCGCATTCTCCTGTTCGGCTACCGGTCCGCCGAGATCGGCGGCGGTGAGATTCTTCGCAGGGACCAGCACTCCGTCGCGCTCTTCGAGCTTGACCAGGAACGGCAGATCGGTGAATCGGCGGACAAAGTCGACGAAGTACGGAATCCGGTTCTGTACAAAGCATTCGTCGAGGATGACATGGCCCATCGCCATCGCCAGCGCGCCGTCGGTGCCTGCCGCGCACGGCATCCACTCGTCGGCGAACTTGGTGTTGTCGGCGTAATCCGGGCTGACCGTCACCACTTTGGTTCCGCGGTAGCGGACCTCGGCCATCCAGTGCGCGTCGGGCGTACGGGTCACCGGGACGTTGGAGCCCCACATCATCAGATACGACGCGTCCCACCAGTCCCCGGACTCCGGCACGTCGGTCTGATCGCCGAACACCTGAGGGGAGGCCACCGGCAGATCGGCATACCAGTCGTAGAACGACGTCATCACCCCGCCGATGAGCTCCACGAACCGCGACCCGGCCGCGAACGACACCATCGACATCGCCGGGATGGGCGAGAATCCGGCCACCCGGTCCGGCCCGTAGGTCTTGATGGTGTGCACGTGTGCGGCGGCGATCATCTCGGTGGCCTCGGTCCAGCTGACCCGGACCAGCCCGCCCTTGCCGCGGGCCTGGTGATACCGCTTGCGGCGCTCGGGGTCACCCTGAATGTCGGCCCAGGCCAGTACCGGATCTTTCAAGCGCGCCTTGGCTTCCCGGTACATCTCGACCAGCACGCCCCGCGCATACGGATACCGCACCCGCGTCGGCGAGTAGGTGTACCAGGAGAATGCGGCGCCGCGCGGGCAGCCGCGCGGCTCGTACTCAGGACGGTCGGCCCCCACCGACGGATAGTCGGTCTCCTGGGTTTCCCAGGTGATGATCCCGTCCTTGACGTAGATCTTCCAGGAGCACGACCCCGTGCAGTTGACGCCGTGGGTCGAACGCACCACCTTGTCGTGACTCCACCGGTCACGGTAGAACACGTCGCCCTGACGGCCGCCTTGCCGTGTGACCGTACGCAGATCACCGGAGAACTCGCCGGCGGTGAAGAACCTGCCACTGCGTTCGAGCAACTCCTCGATCGATCCGCCGATGTGGGGCTTGGTCATTGGCGCGTCTCCTTGGCCCGCTCGGGTTCGTGGGCGTGCAATCGGAGCGCGGTGTAGCCGAACGCCAGCAGCGCGGTCGCGACCAGCAGCACAAGCCCGACCGAATAGTCGTGGTCCACTGCGTCGTACGTCGCACCCATCACCAACGGCGGGAAGTAGCCGCCCAAACCGCCTGCGGCAGCGACGATGCCGGTGACCGAGCCGACCTCCTTGGCCGGTGACCGGCGCGCCACCCAGGCGAACACGCCGCCGGTGCCGATGCCCAGGAAGATCGCCAGACCGATGAAGGTCGCCGCCGACCACACATCGGGCGGCGGTTGGAATATGGCGACGAACGCGAGTACGGCGGTGCCCGCGAAGGACGTGAGCACCACGTATTTGGGCGGGATGCGGTCTGAAAGCGCGCCGCCGATGGGGCGGGCCAGCACCGCGGCCAACGCGAATGCCGCTGTACGACTACCGGCTTGGACGGCGGAGAAGTCGTACACGTTCTTGATGTAGGTGGGCAGGTAGTTGCTGAACGCCACGAATCCACCGAAGGCCACCGCGTACAGGAACGACATCTCCCAAGTGACGGGGAGCTTCAACGCGGACTTGAGCTTGGGCATCACCGGATCGGTATTCGGCTGGAACGCCGGTGAATTACGCATCGCCACAAGACACAACAACGCGGTCAGCGCCAGGGCGACAGCGATGATGAGATGCGTGGGGAACAACCCGAACCAACGGACGAATCTCGGCGTGAAGAACGCCGACAAGGCCGTACCGACCATGCCCATACCGAACACGCCGGTGGCGTAGCCGCGGCGCGAAGCCTCATACCAGTTGTTGGCGAATGGGATTCCGACCGCGAAGATGGTGCCCGCGACGCCCAGGAAGAACCCGCACACCAACAACATCGGGTACGACCTGGCCTCGCCCGCCGCCCCGACGGCCAGCACCGGCACGATCGAGGCCAGCGTCACCGCCAGGAACATCGTGCGACCGCCGTACCTGTCGGTCAGCGCACCGACTGCCACCCGGCCGAGCGAGCCGACCAGGATCGGGGTCGCGACAAGCATCGAAGCCTGCGTGCTGCTCAGCTTCATGTCGCCGGCGTACGTCGTGGACAGCGGGCCGATCATGTTCCAGGCCCAGAAGTTGATGGCCGAGACCCAGGTGGCCAGCACGAGATTCATACTCTGCCCTTGGCCCAGGTACGGCGTACTTGCCGTGGTCACCACAACAGCAAAACATCATGTTCCTGCGGTCGCGTCATTTTCCGGGAAACGTTGCAGGCAGTTTCATGGAAATGTAATTTGCAACATGAGTGTGTCGAAATTAATCCCGTTGTGTCCCAACAATTAACTCGGCACGGCGGCAGTGGGACTCGCACTCCGCGCCGGCCGGGCTAATCCGCAATGGGTGATCTCACGGTCGGCGGACCCAGCGCTTCGGCCAGATCCGTGAGCCAGGCCCGGTCGGCGGGTACCCACGACAACTCGTCGAGTTCGTCGACCGTGACCCACCGCAGTGCCCGGTGATCGTGCGCCTGCGGAGTGCCCGAGATGAGGCTGACCCGATAGGCGCGCAGCGTCATGCCCGCCTTCAGTGCGACATCCGAACCCAGGCGGGCGCCGACGGTCACCTCGATGCCCAGTTCCTCCCGGAGTTCGCGGGCCAGGGCCTCGGCGTCGCTTTCGTCAAGGGCAACCTTGCCGCCAGGCAGTTCCCACAGTCCGGCCAACTCCGGGGGCCGCTGCCGTTGCGCCACCAACAGTCGGGCCTGCGAGAACAGCGCACCGGCCACCACGATCTGCTGATCCATCGCGCCTGACGGTATACCGTCGGGCATATGGCCGTGTTATCGAACGATCAGGTCGACGCCGCACTGCCCGATCTGCCGGGCTGGGAACGCGCGGCGGGCGCCCTGCGCAGATCCACCAAATTCCCGACATTCCTCGACGGCATCGACGCGGTACGCCGCGTGGCCGAGTTCGCCGAGGAGAAAGACCATCATCCTGATATTGACATTCGATGGCGCACAGTCACTTTCGCACTGGTGACGCATTCTGCCGGCGGCATCACCGAGAAGGACATCCAGATGGCGACGGAGATCAACCGGATTCTGTCCGACCAGCCGAGTTAGTCGCGATCCAGGCCAGCGTCGCCAGCGTGGCGGCGATGTAGATCATCCCGGCCCAGGCCAGATACCACGGCCGGCCGATCACCCAGATCGTCGGTTGGGCGAAGCTGAGCAGCCACGGCACCCCGACCAGGGTCAGCGCCAGCCAACCCCACCCCAGGATCCGTGCCCCCACCCGCTCGGCCAATGGCCCGTGCAGCAACCAGATCATCAGCGGGATCAGCCAGACCCAGTGGTGCGTCCACGAAATCGGTGAAAGCAGCAACCCGAACAGGCTCACGATCACGATGCCGCCGAGCCGGTCGGCACTGCCGCCGACCGCCCGCCACGCCAGTACGGCAAGGACCGCGGTGACGGCGATGCCGAGCAGTACGGCCGGGCCGTATCCGGCGTCGTGGCCGAGGATGCGCGAGATCCCGCCGCGCCACGACTGGTTGAACGACGTCCCGATCGGCCCGATCCGACTGGCGTCGCCCAGCAGCTCGGTGAAGTACCGGCGCGCCTCATCCCCCACCACCCACACCGAAACCGCGACCGTCCCGAAGAACACCACCGCCGAGAACACCGCGGTGGCCCATCGGCGCGCGCCGACGAAGTACAGCCCCGACACCGCGGGCGTCAGCTTCACCCCCGCGGCCAGGCCCACCAGCAAGCCCGACAGCCACCAACGATTGCTGTAGACGGCGTACAGCACCGCGAGCACGAGGACGACATTGACCTGTCCATAGTCGAATGTGCTGCGCAGCGGTTCGGTCCAGATACCGACGGCGGTCCACAGCATCGCGACACGCCGGGGCGCCGACCCGCCGAGCAACAGCTGACTGATCCGCACCACGCCGTACAGGGCGGCGATGATGCCGAGCTGCCAACAGAACGCGACCAGGCCGAAGGGCAGCAGGTGCAACGGATAGAACACCACCGCGGCGAACGGCGGATACGTGAAAGGCAGTGGGAAATCGGGCGTCTGGTCCGCGTAGACGTAGTCATAGAGCGCGCCCGCGTGGCCGTCGAGCGTGGCGGCGCCACCGACATAGACATGTAGATCGACGAAGTTGGCGCCGTTGGGGACGAGGTACGTCCAGGCCAGGCGCGCCACAACGCTGAGGACCAGCAACACGGGCGCCAGGCGGTAGAGCCGCGCGGTTGCTGAGATCTGGGTGGCCGGTTCGGTGTTAACGGACACGACTTTAGCGACCCGTCTTCGGCCACCTTGTGCCTGCCGTTTTTCATGCCGGCGCATCACGCCCAAGGCACTGCTCGGTAACGAATCCGGCCGATGCAGTAACGGTTGAATAACCGCCACACGTGTCCCTTGAGTAACACCAGTAACTCCGTAGTTTCGCCTTCAGACGTGCAAGCAACCGATTGGGAGAACCATGATCTTCACCTGGAAAGCACTTTCCACCAGCATGATCGCGGCCGCCGGCGCAGTCCCGGTCGCGTTGGCCCTCAGTGCCACAGCGAATGCCGAGCCGGTGCCTCCGGCCCCGGCCATCCCCGGCGCGCCGAACCTGCCGATCGTCAACCAGCTCGCGGGTGTGCCCGCCGCCGCGCCGCAACTGCTGCAGGGCGTGAGCTCCGCGTTGACCGGCACGCCCGCCGCCGCACCGGCACCTGCCCCGGGCGCCACCGCATCGGTGACGCTGCCGCAGGTGCCCTCGGCCGTCACACCGGCAGCCGCCAATGCCCCCCTGGGATCGCTGGTGCCGGGGTTGCCCGCCGCCCCGGCTGCCGCGCCTGCCGCAACCGCCGCACCGGCCGCCACGGCTCCGGCGACCGGACCCGCATCGCTGATCCCCTCCGCCGAGGTGAAGATCCCGCAGGTGCCCGGCATGCCGATTCCGCTGCCCCAGTCGGTGAATATCCCCGGTGACCTGGCTTCGCTGGCTCCGGTCGGCTCGCCGCTGGCCAGCCTGGCTCCGGCCGCGGCCCAGACGGCGCTGCCCGCCGCTGCCGCCGCAGCACCGGCCGCCGCCGCGGCTCCGGCAGTGGCAGCTCCCGCTGCCGCCGCCGCTCCCGGAATCTCCAACCCGGGTGTCGCAGCACTGGCACCGCTGCTGACCGCCGGCCTGCCCTGATCCACGAACTGGTCTGACCGCCCGAAACGATTGGGAAAGCCATGTCACCGCGCAAGTCACCGAGAATGTTGTTCGCCGGCGCCATCGCAGTCGGTACGTCGGCCGCGTTGCTGTTCGGCACCGGAGTAGCCGGCGCCGACCCGGCGCCGGCACCGTTGCCGATCGACAACGTGCAGGCACCCGGTCTGCCGGCGATGGAGGGCCTGAGCCCGATCATCCAGCAGGCGGCAGCCGATCCGGGAGGCGCGGTGCAGCTGTTGATGGCGGCCGCGCAGGCCTTCGCTGCCAACAAACAGGAATCGGCTGAATCCCGCAACGTCGCGACGGCGGTCAACCAGTTCGCAGCCCAGCCCGTCGCCGCACCCGAGCACGTTCCTGCTCTGGGTGCCGGCGGCGACGCTCACCTGCCGATGGGTGTCGACCCGGCCCACGCCGCCGGGCCACCGGCCCCCGAGGCGCTGCCCGCTCCGGCCCCTGCCCCGGCACCGGCACCCGCACCCGAGGGCGCACCCGCGCCCGCGCCCGAAGCAGTGCCGGCGGCGGCCACGATCCCGGCCCCGGCGCCTGCTCCTGAGGCGGCACCCGCTCCTGCCCCTGAGGCGGCACCGGCAGGCGCGCCGGCTCCAGGCTTCGGACCCAACACGCCGACGAAGCAGGACTTCATGTACCCGTCGATCAGCAACGGGTGCCTCAAAGACGGCGGAAACGTTCTGGCGACGGCGATCTCAGTGGCCGGACCCGCGACGATCCCGCTGCCCGGCCCGAAGGCAGGCCAGACCGCTTACGTGTTCACCGCGATCGGTACGCCGGGCCCGGCCGCCGAGCAGAAGCTTCCGCTCAACGCCACGTGGGTCAACCTGACGACCGGCAAGTCCGGAAGCGTGACGCTCCAGCCGCGCCCGGACCTCAACCCCGAGGGCCCGACCACGCTGACCGCGATCGCCGACACCGGATCGGGCAGCATCATGACGACGATCTTCGGACAGGTCACGACGACCGAGATGCAGTGCCAGTTCATGCCCACCATCGGATCCACGGTGGTGCCCTGACCACACCGTATGAATGGGGAAACGAAATTCCCGGTCGCTGGCCTCATGGCTTGCGACCGGGAATTTTGTTGGGGGCTGTTGAAGTCTGGGCCTCAGTAGGCCATGAAGAGAATCATCTCCCGGTCGTATTCGCGACCGGGGTGCTGCTGGGCCAAATGTGCCTGGGCCTTTTCGACCAGGTCGTCCTCGTCAGTCCCGCTGATCGCTTCTCCGCACGGGCAGTTCAGATGTGTCTTCGCCATATCTTCACTTTCGCATAGGTCCGCGAAGTTATCCGCCGAGTGTGCGCACAGATCGCGATACCAGGCCCAAACGCGATCTCACCGCACGCTCGACGGCGCGCTCAAGCCTTGGCGGCCTTGGCTTCTTTGGCGGCCGCCTTCTGGGCTTTCTTGTACGTGCGCACCTTCTGCAACGAGCCGGGATCAACCACATCGGCCACCGACATATACGAGCCGGCCTTGCCGTAATCCCCCGCGGCCTCCCGCCAGCCCTTCGGCGTCACGCCGTACTGCTTGCCCAACAGCGCCAAGAAGATCCGGGCTTTCTGATCACCGAACCCCGGCAGCCGCTTGAGCCTGCGCAGCACCTCGGCACCGTCGGGATCGCCGCCGGTCCACAACGCCGTCACGTCACCGTCGTATTCGTCGACGATCGCCCGCGCCAGTTCCTGCACCCGTTTGCCCATCGAGCCCGGAAACCGGTGAATGGCAGGGGTTTGCGACACCAACTCGATGAACTCGTCCGGGTTGTAGTCGGCGATCTTGTGCGCGTCGACATCACCGAGGCGGTCGGCGATCTTCTTCGGCCCGGCGAACGCCGTCTCCATCGGGATCTGCTGGTCCAACAACATCCCGACCAAAAGCGCGAACGGGTTGGCCTCCAGCAGGGCGTCGGCCTCCGGATCTTGTACCAGCTGCAGTTTTCCCACGTCGCCAGTCTAGAACCAGTCCCGTTTTTGACGTTTGTGTCGGTGGAGTGTGCGAATGTGTACGCGATAACCCGGTGATGTGCGCATAGGAGTTGGACATGAGACGTGTGATTGCGCCTCTTTTCGCGGCGGTGGTTACCGCTCTTGCGTTGGCCGCCACGGCCAACGCCATCCCAGACCAGGGCACGCCGGAATTCGACAACTACATGCAAGGCCTCGACCGCAACGGATTCCACCTGAATCCCGACACCGCATGGCGCGTCGCCCACCAGGCTTGCCAGGGCGGCATCCCGGGATACATCGGTTTGGAACTGGCTGCCCAAGGCGTGATCGGCCCCGGATCCCAGGATCGGGTGTACGAGGTGGCCAGAAAGTACGCCTGCCCCGTTCAATAGGTGAGCTAGCTGCGGTTTCGTCGCACAGCAATCTAAGGTTGGCCGCACGATGTCCGGCGAGGTTGCAGTTGCGCTGGCCCTGGCGCTGATTCTGGCGGCGGTCGCCGCCGTCGTCGTGGTGCGCACCCGAAAAGTGGTCGCGACCCCTACCGAACGTGCCGTGCACGCCGCGCTGCACACCGCGGCTCAGGCGGCCCGCGCACTGCGCCAGGGTCTGGACACCGAATCCGCCCAAACCGCTGCGCCCTACCTGCGTGAGTTGACCGGCACCGCGGGGCTGGCCCTGTTCGACGACGACGCGGCACTGCTGGCGCGTGACCACGACGACGACGCGATCTGGCAGTCAGACACCGACGAGGTCTGCGCCGACACCGCGCGGGAGTCGATCACCGCCGGGCGCCGGGTGCTTCGCACGGCACGCTCGACGGCGATCGTGGCCCAGCCGCTGCTGACCGAGGGCGGTGAGGTGCTCGGCGCCCTGGTCGTGCTGGCACCGGCCAGTCCCGGCCCGGGCATGCTCGGAGCGGTCGGCGAGGTGGCGCGCTATGCGGCCAGCCAGATCGAGCTGGCCGAACTCGACGCGTCGCGTGCCCGACTGGACCGGGCCGAGGTACTGGCGCTGCGTGCCCAGATCAGTCCGCACTTCATCTACAACGCGCTCAACACGATTGCCTCCTTCGTCCGCACCGATCCCGACCGGGCGCGTGAACTGATCATCGAATTCGCCGACTTCACCCGATATTCCTTCCGGGCGGCCGGGCAGTACACCACGCTGGCCGAGGAACTGCGCAACATCGATCGCTACCTCACGCTGGAGCGGGCGCGGTTCGGCACCAATCTGAAGGTGCGCCTGCAGGTGGCCCCGGAGGTGCTCAATGTCGTGGTGCCGTTTCTCGCACTGCAACCATTGGTGGAGAACGCCGTGCGGCACGGGCTGGCCGGCAACGGCGGCGGGTCGGTGGAGATCGTCGCGCGCGACGCCGGCACCGAATGCGTGATCACCGTCGAGGACGACGGCACAGGTATGGATCCGGACACGCTGCGCGCCGGGCCCGGCGACGCGTTGGCCGACCCCGCCGGCGAATCCGCCCACGTCGGCCTGACCAATGTGGACCATCGACTGCGGGCGGCGTTCGGCAACGATTACGGTCTTGTGGTCGAGACAGCGGTCGGTGCGGGCACGAAAGTGGTGATGCGCGTGCCGAAGTTCCGTTCAGGGGTCCGAGCCGGTGGAGGTGCGTTCGCATGAGCAAGCTTGCGAGCGAACCGTGACCGCCAACCTGACCGTGCTCGCCGTCGACGACGAGGCACCCGCGCTCGACGAGCTGGCCTACCTGCTGGGGCGCCACCCCGACATCGGCCAGGTGTACACCGCGTCCGACGCCACCTCGGCGCTGCGCGAGCTCAACCAGCACACCATCGACGCGGTGTTCCTCGACATCAACATGCCCGGTCTGTCGGGTATCGAATTGGCCGGTGTGCTGGCCAATTACGCGAACCGGCCCGCCGTGGTGTTCGTGACCGCCCACGAGGACAAGGCGGTGGCCGCCTTCGACGTCGGCGCCGTCGACTATCTGCTCAAGCCGATCCGGCAGAACCGCCTCGATGAGGCCGTGCGCCGCGTCGCCTCCGCTGCGGGCAGAGCCGGTGAGTCGCCCGGTCCGGCCACCGCCGAGGATCAGGACTGGAATGTGGTGCCCGCCGAACTGGGTGGCATCACGCACCTGGTGCCCCGCGACAGTATCGGCTGGGTCGAGGCCGAAGGGGATTACGCCAGGCTGCATTCGGCGACGGGTGCGCATCTGGTGCGAATCCCGTTGAGTACCTTGGAAAGCCGATGGCGTGATCATGGTTTTCAGCGCATCCACCGGTCCTATCTGGTGTCGCTGCGGCAGGTGACCGGCCTGCGCACATCCGACGGCGCGGTGCTGGTCCGGCTGCGGGCCAACGGGACCTCGCCGGCGGTGGAGCTGCCGGTGAGCCGACGTCAGGCGCGTGAACTGCGGGACCGGTTGGTCCGCGACCCGATGCGCTCACTCAAACCCGCGGACAGCGATGAGTGAGCGACCCGCAGCCGGTTCTGGCGGGCGGCCCGCTCCGCAACGGCAGCGCGTCGTGCTCGCCCACCGACGGGGCACCCGCATGGTGCGCACCCGTGTCGAGGTCCAGGAGCAGACGCAGGTGGGCGACGCGCTCGTCCGCGGACTGGTGCGGACTCAGCTCGGCCTCGCGCTGCGGCTGGCCGCGGTCGTGGTGACGATCGTGGTGGCACTCGTGCTGCTCGATGCCGCCGTGCCGGATCTGGCCGCGCTCACCGTGTTCGGGGTCCGGCTCAACTGGCTGATCCTGGCCGGGCTGATCTACCCGCTCTTGTACGGCGTAGGCCGGCTCTATGTGCGGCTGGCCGAACAGGGCGAACGGGATTTCGTCCGCGTCGTCGACAGCGAACCATGACCGGGGCACCGTTGACCGCCGCCGCGCTCCTGGCCGCCGTGGTGGCCACCATCGCGATCGGGGCGTACGGAGTCCGGTTGTCGCGCACCACCTCCGATTTTCTGGTGGCCTCCCGCAGCGTGGGCCCACAATGGAACGCCGCCGCGATCTCCGGCGAATACCTCTCCGCTGCTTCGTTTCTCGGGGTGGCCGGGCTGATCGCGAAGTACGGGGCCGACGCACTGTGGTACCCGGTCGGTTTCACCGCCGGCTACCTGGGCGTCTTGTTGTTCGTGGCGGCTCCCCTGCGCCGCTCCGGTGCCTACACCGTTCCCGACTTCGCCGAGTTCCGTCTCGGCTCGGTGCGGCTGCGCAAGGTGGCCATGCTCGTCGTCGTGGTGATCTGCCTGTTCTACCTGGCCCCGCAGTACCAGGGGGCCGGACTGGCCCTGAAAACGCTTCTGGGCGTTCCGGTCTGGGTCGGCCCGCTGCTGGTCGCCGCGATCGTCATCACCAATGTGGTGGCCGGTGGCATGCGATCGATCACCTTCGTGCAGGCCTTCCAATACTGGCTCAAGCTCACCGCCGTCGCCGTCCCGGCGCTGGCGCTGCTCGGGTTGTTCGTCAGCGACCGTGGCGAATTGGGCGGCCCACTGCCACCGACCGTGCAGCAGCAGACCACCGTGCAGGTCGAAACAGAAGTGGTGGTCCAGGTCATCGAACCGGCCGGCATCACCGTGACCGGCGATCTGGACGGACGCCACGTGCAGTCCGCCAGGATCAGCTCGCCGGGGCAGCACACCCTCGGCGCGGGCACCACGCTGACGCTGGCGGCAGGCGCGGCGACACCGGTGGTGGCCGGCACCCCGGGCACCGGCAGTGAGTGGATCGCCTCGGGCGGCGGCCTGGGCGGCGGGCATCCGCGGTATCAGGTGTTGTCCATCATCGTCGCGACGTTCCTGGGCACCATGGGCCTGCCGCATGTGCTGGTCCGCTTCTACACCAACCCCGACGGCAGGGCCGCGCGCCGAACCGCGCTCGCGGTGGTGGCGCTCCTGTCGGTGTTCTACCTGTTCCCGGTTCTGCTCGGCGTGTTCTCCCGGTTGTACGTCCCGCAGCTGTTGATAACCGGAACAGCCGACGCCGCAGTTCTTTTGGCGCCCGGGGCGGCTGTCGGCGGAATCGGCGGCCAGTTGCTGGCCGCGCTGGTGGCCGCGGGTGCCATAGCGGCGTTCCTGGCCACCTCCTCGGGCCTGCTGATCAGCGTCGCCGGCGCACTTGCCACCGACGTGCTGCGTGGCCGGGTGCGCGACTTCCGGATCGCCGCGGTGATCGGCGGGTTGATCCCGATCCCGTTGTCGCTCATGGTCTCCGGCCTGGAGCTGTCACGCAGCGTCGGCTTGGCGTTCGCCGTCGCGGCGTCGACGCTGTGTCCGCTGCTGGTACTCGGGATCTGGTGGCGCCGCCTGACCGTTGTGGGTGCGGCCTGCGGGCTCGTGGTGGGCGGCTGCCTCTGCGCCGGTGCGGTGCTCGTGGCGATCAGCGGCGGGGTGGACGACGACGTCCTCGGAGGCTGGCCGGCGGTGATGATCGGCTATCCGGCCGCGGTCAGTGTGCCCATCGCTTTCCTCACCATGATCGTGGTCAGTCTGTTCACCCGACCCACCCCCGGCGTCGCGCAGATCTTCGCGCGCATGCACGTCCCCGAGCGCCTCGGCCTGGGTGTCGAACGAGTGCCCGCAGGCTGACCCACCTGCCGCTCAGCCTTCTCTACCGACCGCTCAGCGCAGCGATGGCCGAGTTCGGCGTATCGACTGCGATACCGCTCCTGTGTGACCCACCTCTCAATTAGGTTCAGGCGATCCGCTCATAGCCAACTGTCAGGAGCCCTCGGTGCCCGAAATCGACTTTCCCGAGAGGGTTGCCCCCACCGGGGAGCAGTTCCTCGCGACGCAGGCAAGTCCAGAATTCCAGGAATTGCGTACCAGGTTGCGCCGCTTCGTCTTTCCGATGACGGCGTTCTTCCTGGTCTGGTACGGCCTCTATGTCGCGCTCGGCGCGTTCGCCCACGACTTCATGGCCATCCGGGTGTTCGGCAACGTCAATGTCGGTCTGCTGATCGGGCTGGGCCAGTTCCTGACCACGTTCGTGATCACCGGCCTGTACGTGCGCTTCGCCAACAAGGAACTCGACCCGCGGGCCACCGCCATCCGCGAAGAGCTGGAGGGCGAAGTCTGATGACCGTCACGACACTCGCCGCCGAAACCGTCGGCAATCCCGTCGCCAACATCGGCATCTTCAGCCTGTTCGTCGTCGTCACGATGATCGTGGTGATCAAGGCCAGCAAGCGCAACGCCACCGCCGACGAATTCTTCACCGGTGGCCGCGGCTTCTCGGGCCCGCAGAACGGCATCGCGATCGCCGGCGACTACCTGTCCGCGGCCAGCTTCCTCGGCATCGCCGGGGCCATCGCCGTCTACGGCTACGACGGCTTCCTGTACTCCATCGGCTTCCTGGTGGCCTGGCTGGTGGCGCTGCTGCTGGTGGCCGAATTGCTGCGCAACACCGGCAAATTCACGATGGCCGACGTCCTGAGCTTCCGACTCAAGCAACGGCCGGTCCGGCTGGCCGCGGCCATCTCGACGCTGACGGTATCGCTGTTCTACCTGCTGGCTCAGATGGCCGGGGCCGGCGGCCTGGTCGCCCTGCTGCTCGACGTCAACAGCCGGGTCGGCCAATCGATCGTGATCGCCGTCGTCGGCATCCTGATGATCGTCTACGTCCTGGTCGGCGGCATGAAGGGCACCACCTGGGTGCAGATCATCAAAGCCGTCCTGCTGATCGCCGGCGCCGCCCTGATGACCGTGATGGTGCTGAGCAAGTTCGGGCTGAACTTCTCGGAGATTCTCGGCTCGGCGCAGTCGGCCATCTCCGAGGCCACCACCAAGGGCGTGTCGAGCCGCGACGTCCTGGCACCGGGTGCGCAGTACGGCGGATCACTCACCTCGCAGATCAACTTCATCTCGCTGGCGCTGGCGCTGGTGCTCGGCACCGCGGGCCTGCCGCACGTGCTGATGCGCTTCTACACCGTACCCACCGCGAAAGAGGCTCGGCGGTCGGTGGTTTGGGCGATCGCGCTGATCGGCGCCTTCTACCTGTTCACCTTGGTGCTCGGTTACGGCGCGGCCGCACTGGTCGGCCCCGACCGGATCCTGGGAGCGGCCGGCGGCGTGAACTCCGCGGCCCCGCTGCTGGCGTTCGAGCTCGGCGGGGTGATCCTGCTCGGAGTCATCTCCGCGGTGGCATTCGCGACGATCCTGGCGGTAGTAGCCGGCCTGACCATCACCGCGTCGGCGTCCTTCGCCCACGACGTCTACGCGTCAGTGCTCAAGTCGCACAAGGTCACCGAGGCGGAGCAGGTGAAGGTCTCCCGGATCACCGCCGTCGTGCTGGGGGTGTTCGCGATCGGGCTGGGCATCCTGGCCAACGGCCAGAACGTGGCATTCCTGGTCGCCCTGGCGTTCGCTGTGGCCGCCGCGGCCAACCTGCCGACGATCCTGTACTCGCTGTACTGGAAGCGGTTCAACACCCGCGGCGCGTTGTGGAGCATGTACGGCGGCCTGATCTCGACCATCGTGCTGATCGTGTTCTCCCCCGCGGTGTCGGGCAGCGCGACCGCAATGATCCCGGGCGCGGACTTCGCCTGGTTCCCATTGGCCAACCCGGGCATCGTGTCCATCCCGCTGGCGTTCGCGCTCGGCATCATCGGCACGCTCACCTCGCCCGACACCGGGGACGCTGAGCTCAACGCCGAGATGGAAGTGCGGTCGCTGACGGGGGTGGGCGCCGAGAAGGCGGTCAGCCACTAGCTTCCCCTTCGCCGAAACGGCATTCCGGCAGAGAACCTGCGAGTAGCAGCCTGCTGGAATGCCGTTTCGGCGGAAGTTGAGTGCTTCTACCTAGGGATTACGCGGCCGCGGGGCCTTAGCGTTTCTGCCATGACCCTTGCTGCTGACCCAGCTGCCGAGAAAGCCCCTGCGAAGGGCCTGTTCCCGTCCCCTGCCGAGGTCGAGGCCCAGACCCCTGCCGACCGGGACCGGGCCATCGACGTCATCCGCATCGTCTCGCTGGTCGGTGTGGTGTTCGGCCACACCGTCATGGCCACCAGCACCATCCGCGACGACGTGTTCATCTGGAGCAACCTGCTCACGGCGTCCACTGTCTTCCAGGCGCTCACCTGGGTGTTCCAGATCATGCCGTTGTTCTTCTTCGCCGGGGTGGCCGCGTCGGTGCAGTCCTGGCAACCGGGTGCTTCCTGGGGCGGCTGGCTGCTCAAGCGCTGCACGCGGCTGTACCGCCCGGTGTTCTACTACCTGGCCTTCTGGACCGTGGCGCTTGTGATGTTGCGGTTCGTGCTGCCGGTCCATGTGTATGAACCGATCGCCGGGATCTCCATCCAGCTGCTGTGGTTCCTCGGCGCGTATGTCCTCGTGTTGGCGGCGGTGCCGCTGCTGGCTCGCATCACCACGACCGCACAAATGGCCGGCGCGATCGTCGGCACCTACGCCGTCATCGCCGTCGTCGACATCGTCCGCATCAATGTCGACGGCTACGCCGCGCTCGGCTATCTCAACACCGTGGTGTGGTTGATTCCCGGTGTGTTCGGCGTGGCCTACCGCCGCCGGCTGCTCTCGAGCGCCGCCGCCCTCAAGGTCGGCGTCGGGATGCTCCTCGTCAACCTGGGACTGCTGTACTTCGGCCCGTATGAGCTGAGCCTGGTCGGCATCGAGACCCAGCACCTGAAGAACATGACTCCGCCGTCGCTGCTCCTCGCCGGGCACGCAATCATGATGTGCGCGTTCGCGATTGCCGCCGCCCCGGCCATCAACCGGTGGGCACGGAGGCCGCGGGTGTGGTGGCTGACCGCGATCGGTAACTCCGGCGCGATGACGCTGTACCTGTGGCACATGCCGCTGCTGCTCGGCCTGCATCTGGTGTTCGATTATCTCGGTCTGGACCGCTATGACCCGTCCGCGCCCGGCTTCCTGGCGCTGTCGGTGCTGCAACTGGCGTTGATGGCCGGCCTGGTCGCGATCGCGTTCATCGCGCTGCGGCCCTTGGAGAACAACCCGCTGCCGCTGTGGGACGGCGGCACGGCCGGCACCGGGATGCATAGCACTGCCGTGGGTTTATTGCTCTGTGTGGCCGGTGCGGCCACGCTGACCTCGGTGGCCTGGGGTCTGAAGGATCAGGGTGTGTACTGCGTGGCTGTCATGCTCGCGGCGCTCGTCGCAGCCCGCGCGCTGGCGTCTACGCGGCGGATCACTGCTCAATACTGACTGCGATCCGCCGCGCTGATGACGGTGCATGCCTATGCAGCCCGGTCGAGCCGAGTGAACTCGCACCCCGGCCCGCACGGGTGGCCGGATACGGCGATCCCGTGCCGCTGCAGCACCAGCGCGATCTTGGCTGCGGTCTGGCACGGCCGGTCGAAGACTTGCCCGTAGGAGAGTCTGACGGTTGACCGGCCGTCGACGGCGGCGTCGAGATCCCGCTCGAAGTCCGCATCCCGCCCCGTTGCCGAATCGTGAAACACCCGCCCGTCGAGTTCGACGACAAGCCGCTCGCCGTATTCGGCGTCGCGATAGCAGACACCGACAGATGACGCCGATCGTTTCTGTCGGATGGCGCGGGGTAGACCGTGCGGCCGCTCGACGCGAACGAGATAGCCATGCTCAAGGACCGAGCAGGTGCCGTCGGCGATATCGACCAATACCGCGCGTAACCACCGTCGACGGCGAACCCGCCCACGATCGTCAAGGGTGTGCAGGAGCCGTCGCGCGGTGGTGCGTCGCGATTGGCAGGCGTTGGCCAGGACCGCGATGGCATCGAGTTCGGACTTGGCCTGGCAAGCGACGTCGAGCGCGGCTTCCTCGTAACGCATCCGTGGTGGGCTGACGTTCCACAGCACGCGTTCGTCAAGATGCGCGACCCGGTGAATGCGGACTCCAGCCGGCTCAGCCAACATCGACCGTTGTCGCGCGACGGCGACATGGATGGGCAACGTGTCAGGTTTGAGGGCCGATTCAAAGCACAGCGCCGCCGGAGCCGCGTAAAGCACTGCCGCCCAGGCACGTTGCGACCAGGTCAGCGGTCCGGTGTGGTCGACATACACCCCCGCGTGGACCCGCGCCCACTCGTTGCGTCTCAGCAACCGCCGAATCTCATGCTCAGCCAGACCAGCGGCCAACGCCTGCCCGCGCGAGATGACCCCGTCCTGCTGCCCAAGCACATCGTCGACGTCCATCGAGTCGATACTCGTTGATCGGCGCGGCAGCGACCAGACGCATTTCGGGGAGCTGTGGATAACCGTCAACGCGGCGAATTACTGCTCGATACTGACTGCTATTCGCCGCCTTGATGGATCGCGGGCTAGCCGCTCTTGCGCCGGAACTCGCGCCGGTTCTCCACCGGCCCGTGCGCCCGCGGCTGCTTACGGCCGCCGTCCGCGTGCGATGCGCCTCCGGCCGACTGCGCCTTCTTGCGTTCCAGCGCCTCCCGGAATTTGCGCTTGTTGTCGTCTTCGGGAGTCTCGTCAGCCATATGCCGCAGCGTAGCCTGCCGATGACACCGCCGTCATGCTCTTTACCGCAGGCCCGGCGGCATGCCGTACACATGCGTGATCGGCAGCGTCAGCAGCACACGGCGGTCGTCGACCATGGCACGCCGATAGTCATCCCAATCCGGATGTTCACCGGCGATGTTGCGGTACAACGCAATAAGCCCTTCGACCGTGTCGTCGTCAGGAGCTGAGGCGGGCGGGGTGAGGATCGCGTCACCCTCGGCAACGGCATACGACCAGCCGTCGTCGGAGCTGACATGGATGGACGCCCGCGGATCCCGCCGCAGATTGCGGGTCTTGGCCCGCGGTTCGGTGATGGACACCTGGATCTGCACCGCACGCGGATCGAAGTGATAGGACACATTGGACAGCTGCGGACGACCGTCCTGTTTGATGGTCGCGAGAACTCCCAGCGAGTTGCCGCCGATCAAGGCCAAAAGCTTGTCGTCGAAAACCTGGCGTCCCATGTGACGAGCGTACGTCTTTACCATCGGTTCGATGAGTGTGATTGACGGCAACACCCTCGCCGGCGTCTCGGAGACCTCCCTGTGGACCCTGAGCAACCGTGGCAAGGAGGCCAGGCGTTCCGACGGCGTGATCCGTGACCCGTGGGCGGTGGCGCTACTCGACGCGATCGACTTCGACTACGGCAAGTTCGGCGGGCCCATGCAAGCCCATGCCCTACGGGCCCGCGCGTTCGACGTCGAGACCCGCGACTACCTCTCGACCCATCCGAAGGCCGCTGTGGTGGCACTCGCCGAGGGACTGCAGACCAGTTTCTGGCGGCTCGATCAGGCCGGGGTGGCCGGTGAATTGACCTGGTATTCCGTCGATCTACCGCCGGTGATGGCGATCCGTGATCGCCTGCTGCCCCATGATGACCGCATCGTGGCACTGGCGCAGTCGGCGCTCGACCGCAGCTGGATGGACCGCGTCGACGCGGCAGACGGCGTGTTCATCACGGCCGAGGGCTTGCTGATGTACCTCGAACCCGACGACGTGCGCAGCCTGATCGCGGACTGCGCGGCCCGCTTCCCCGGCGGGCGGATGGTGTTCGACTCGATTCCGCCGTGGGTCAGCCGACGCACCATGAAGGGCTGGCACCTGTCCAACCGCTACATCGCGCCACCCATGCCGTTCGCCCTGACCGCTGACGAGGGCCTGGCCATGGCGGGTACGGGACCGGGCGCGATCGCCGGGGTGCGGTCGGCTCGCGACGTGGCGATGCCACCGGGACGTGGTCTGTTCAAGCTGGCGGCCCAGCCATGGCCGGACCGGATCGACCTGATCCACCGCAACCGCCCGTCCATCACGGTGCTGGACTTCTGACCGGCCGGATTCTGTAACGACATGCCACTGCTCGACCGCCGCCTGACGACGGTTCTCGTCACGCTGCTGATCGCCGGGGTGACTTCCTCATGCGCGGCGGGGACACCCACGGAACGGCGGACCGCTCAGATCGAGGTGGTGCCCGAGGTACTCAGCGAGCCCAAGATCAGCGTCACCCGCTTCCACTACCTGCCTCAGCTTCCCAAGGACCGGTACCCCGACCAGAACTGGGCCGATCTGTATCTGCCTGCCGGTACTCACGCGTTCAATTCGGTCCCGCTCGTCGTCCTCATCCACGGCGGCGGCTGGAAGAGCACGATGGGCGCCGGCGTGTTCGACGGCCTGGCCCGGGAGCTGACCAGCCGCGGCATGGCCGTCTACAACATCGAGTACCGCCGAGTCGGATCGGGCGGCGGGTGGCCGACCACTTTCGCCGATGTGGCCCGCGCCATGGACTACGTCGCCGAGATGAACCTGCAGTACCCGCAGCTGGCCATCGACGATGCGCTTGTGGTCGGCCACAGTGCGGGAGCCCAGTTGGCGGTGTGGGCCAGCACCCGCCACGACCTGCACGGTGACGAAGTCGGATCGCGGCCGCTGTTCCGGCCGACGAGGGTCATCTCGCTGGCCGGACCGCTGGACATGGTCTACGCCGCCAACCACGGCGACAAGCACATCGTCGCCGTGCTCGGCGGCAGCCCCGCAGAGGTGCCGCAGCGCTATACCTCGGTGGACCCGATCCAGAACCTCGACCCGAGGGTGCCGGTGATCGCGGTCCACGGAACACTCGATACCGTTGTGGCCCCGGCCAATTCGCAGCGCTATGCCGCTGCCTTGAAGAAGCGTGGCGGCCGGGCCGCCGTCGAGCTGCTGCCCGGCGAGAACCACACGTCGATCGTGTCGACCCGCTCCCCCGGGTTCCGGCGGGTGTTGCGCCTCATCACCGCCACCTCCGACGCCGAATTGGACCAATTGCCGGTGAAGTGACTGGTTAGGCTGAGGCCGTGACTCGCTACATCGCGTTCCTGCGCGGCGTCAACGTCGGAGGCGTCAACCTCAAGATGGCCGAGGTGGTCAAGGCCATGGAAGCGGCCGGGTTCACCGAGGTTCGAACCGTGCTGGCGAGCGGAAATGTCTTGCTGGACAGCGCTTCCACTGCCGCGAAGGTCCGCACCACGGCCGAGCGCGCCCTGCGGGACGCCTTCGGCTACGAGGCCTGGGCGCTGGTGTATGACCTGGCCACGCTGCAGAAGATCTCGGAGAAATACCCGTTCGAACGTGAAGTCCCCGATCACCACTCGTACGTCACGTTTGTCAGCGACGCCGAGATACTCGATGAGCTGGCGGGCCTGCCCCCGGGCCACGGCGAGAAGGTGCAGCGCGGTGACGGGGTGCTCTATTGGCAGGTACCGCGCGCCACCACGCTGGACAGCACGATCGGCAAGACCATGGGCAAGAAGCGCTACAAGTCATCGACGACGACGCGAAACCTGCGCACGCTGGACAAGGTGTTGCGCTGAGTCGTCACAAGCGTGCCCTTCGCAGCCATCCCAATCCCGCACTGGTGCCCGCGGCTGGGCGGTACTCACAGCCCACCCAGCCCTCGAAGCCCGTTTCGTCGATGACGGCCAGCAAGTGGTCGATGGCCAGCTCACCGCTGTCGGGCTCGTGCCGATCGGGAACGCCGGCGATCTGCAGGTGACCGACCCGGCCGGTCGGAATGTCCGATCTGAGCCGGACCGTTACGTCACCCTCGGTGATCTGGCAGTGATAGAGGTCCAGCTGCACCTTGAGATTCGGCGCCCCGACCTCGTCCACGATCCGGTGTGCCTCGTCTTGCAGGCTCAGCAGGTAGCCGGGCATGTCCCGCTGGTTGATGGGTTCGATCATCACATCGACGCCCCGGCTCTCGGCCTGCTCGGCAGCCCACCTGAGGTTGTCCCGGTACAGCGTCAGGCGGTCTTCGCGGCGCGCACCGGCCGGGACGACACCGGCCATCACGTGCACCCGTGGGCACCCGAGGGCGTCGGCATAGTCGAGTGCGCGCCGGAACCCGTCCCGGAACTCGGCCTCACGCCCGGGAAGCGAGGCGGTGCCGCGCTCCCCGGCTTCGAAATCTCCCGGTGGCGCGTTGAACAGCACCTGCCGCAGTCCGTTGGCATCGAGCAGGCCGCGCAACGGCCGGGCCCGGTGGTCATACGGGAAGAGGTACTCCACCGCCGTGAACCCGTCGGCCGCGGCGGCGGCGAACCGGTCAGGGAACGCGTGCTCGACGTACATCATCGAGAGGTTGGCCGCGAAGCGGGGCACGGCAGACTCCTTACACCTGAGCTGATCAGCGATTGACGCCATCTTTGCCGAACGCAGGTACATTCGCGCCATGACGGGTAGCTCAGAGAAGGTGAGCGGCAGCGTCCTCACCGGTGTTTCGGAGACCGCACTGATGACGCTTCAGGTGCGCGCACATGAAGCTCGACGCCCGGACGGCCTGATCGATGATCCGATGGCGGTGCAACTGGTCGACTCGATCGATTTCGACTTCGCCAAGTTCGGCTACACCCGCCGTCAGGACATGGCTTTGCGAGCGCTGCTGTTCGACCGGATGACCGGCAACTATCTGCGCGCCCATCCGAGGGCCACGGTGGTGGCGCTCGCGGAGGGATTGCAGACCAGCTTCTACCGGCTCGACGCTGCCGGGCTGGGGCATCAGTTCCGCTGGTTGTCAGTCGATCTGGAGCCGATGATCGAGCTCCGCAACAAGCTGCTGCCGAAGCCGGACCGCGTCGCCCAGTGCCCCCAGTCGGCACTCGACCTCAGCTGGATGGACCATGTCGACGCAGGCGACGGTGTGTTCATCACCGCCGAGGGCCTGCTGATGTACCTGCAGCCCGAGGAGGCCATGGAGCTGATTCGCGCCTGCGCGCGACGCTTCGGAGGTGGGCAGATGATGTTCGACCTGCCGCCGGCGTTCTTCGCCTTCCTCACTCGCAGGGGGATGCCCACCTCAAGGCGCTACCGGGTGCCGCCGATGCCGTTCAGCCTGACGCCCGCGCAACTGGCCGACCTGGTCAACACCGTTCCCGGAGTGCGGACCGTGCGCGACCTGCCGATGCCGCCCGGACGCGGCAAGATCTTCAACGCTCTGCTGCAGACGCAGCACCTGCCGATGTTCGATCCCGTGCGCCCGCTGGTGGGCCTGCTGGAGTTCGGGTAGAACGCCGGACACCTACTGTGCCCACACGTCCTCGACATAGCGATCGGAACTCACCAGATCCGTAAGCCAGTCCGTGGCGGCGTCTTCGTCTGCGCCGGTATAACGGCGGTAGATATCCCGGAAGGCACCGCGCACCGCGGGAGCCATCCGGGCTCCGTCGCCGCACACGTACACGTGCGTGTCCATGCCCGGGTCGCCCAGCATCGCCCAGACCTCGTCGGCATCGGCGGCGATCCGGTCCTGCACATACCGGATCTCGTCTTCGGGCCGCCGCGAGAAAGCCGGGCGCATCCGTACCACGCCCGCGCGTTCGGCCGCCTCGAATTCGTCGCGGAACAGGTAGTCGACATCCGGATGACGCACCCCGAAGAAACACAAGGCCGACGCGAAAGGCTCGTCCGCGTTCTGCGCCGCCAGCCGGTCCCCGATGAACCCCCGGAACGGGGCGACCCCGGTCCCGGCACCGACCAGGATGACGTTCTTCGCCGGCTCAGCGCCGGCACGGAACGCCCGGCGCGCGGTATCGACGCGCATCCGAATCCGTTGTCCCGGCACCGCATCGGCGAGATAGCTCGATGACACCCCACGGAAGACGCCATATCCCGAACGTGCTGGCCCCTCGAGCACGCTGACCACCAGTTCGGCCTCACGCGGGACCTGGCGTACCGAGGAGGCGATGGAGTAATGCCGGGGCGCCATCGGCTCGAACAGCTCCAGCAGTTCGGCCCGCGACAGTTCGGTGGCAGGGAACTCGACCAGGCATTCGGTGACACTGAGCGCACGGACTTCGGGGTGTTCGGCGAGTTCGGTCAGTGCCGCCCGCTCAGGAGGACATGGGTTGGCCGCCGCCAGCCGCAACAGCTGACTTCGACTGGCGGGCTTACGGAGTTCGATGAAATGGGTGAGCAGTTCACGGACGCTGACTTCACGGTCGATCGCGATGGCCCGGCGCGTGCTGCGCCGCGGGTTGACCGAGATCCGGCGGTCGAGCCGCAGCTCCAGTAACTCGGCGACCTCGTCCACGACCTCGGGACTGTTGTCGGGCAGGACCGTGAGGTGATCGCCGGTCTGGTATCCGAGGTCGTCGGGAAGCGCAATCCGGATCAGCCGCTTGGCATTTCCCATGTCACGGTCGTCGACCAACGCCACATTGTCGAGCACGGTTGCCGGCCGCACCTCGAAACGCGTATCGATCGCCGACGTCACGGGCCCGTCGATGGCCCGCAGTTCATACAACAGTTCGCCGCCGGTGGTATCGGCGGGCACCTGAGCACCGTCCGCGGGGGCGAGGGCGTCCCACAGGGCTGCGGAGAAGTCTTCCACGGTCCCCGCGAAGTCTCCCGACGTGTCGGCCTCTCCACGCGGAATCACCGGTGGGCCAACCAGTTCCAAGAGACGCTGATCAATGCGTTTCGGGATGGTCTGGTAGGTCTCGGCCCAGTTTCGATCGCCGACACCGAGTATCGCGTACGGGATGGCCGGTTGCGCTTGGGTCGCCGGATCGTCCAGCCACTCGACGAAACGCCGCGCATCGTCGGTGGGTTGCCCGTTGTACGACGCGGCGATCACCACCAGGGCCCCCTCGGTGGGCAGTGCCCCCGCTGCCGTGTCAAGAGCGGCCACGGCGGTCTGATAACCCAGGTCGGTGGCCTCGTCGGCCAGCTGCTGTGCCAACGCCCGGCAATTGCCCAGGTTCGAGCCGTGCAGCACAGTCACTTTCGAACCTGGCGCGGCCACTGCGCGCGGCCTCGGCGCAGACGACTCCGGAGTGGGGACTGCGTCGTGCCGGCGTTCCTGCGGTGTCCGCCGCACCAGTTGCAGGTGGAATCCGACCGGCTTGCGCAGGAGATCGCTGTGAGTGCGCAACTGATAGTGCTCGACATCCAGGAAGCGATACCGGTGCACCAGGGTGGCCAGCGCCATGGTCGCCTCGTGCAATGCGAACTGACGGCCGATACAGGACCGGGCGCCGGTGCCGAACGGTTTGAACAAGTTGACCGGACGCCCGGCGGCCCGCTCGGCGCCGAACCGGTTCGGGTCGAACAACTCGACGTTGTCACCCCACTCGGGCTGCCGGTGCAGCCCAGAGGTCGACACTGTCACGACCTCACCCTTGCGCACCGGATACCGGCCGCCGATGATGGTGTCCGCCAACGCCATCCGGTCGAATTCCCGGACCGGTGGGGACAGCCTCAACGTCTCGTCGACGATCTGCCGGATGTAGGTCAGCTTGCCGATCGCGTCGAACGCGGGCACATGATCGTCGTCCGTCCCGAACAGGCGATCCACCTCAAAGCAGGCCCGGTGCAACACCGCGGGGTCCTTGACGATGCTGTACAACGCGGTCGGCATCAGAGTCGAGGTGGTGTCCTGCCCGGCAATGAGGAAGGTCAGGATCTGGTTGCGGACGCTGTCGTGATCAAGGCGCGGGGCGCCGTTGGCGCCCGGTTCGAGCATCAGGGCGAGCAGATCGTCCAACTCGGCGTCACCCGCGCGGTGGCCGGCGATCAAGTCATCGATGAAGGCGAACAGGTTGTCACGCTCGGCGGCGAAGACCGCGCGGTCGCCGCCACCGGGGGCCAGGATCTGATCGAGCGCCGCTGCGAAGCTGGCCGGGATGTCGGCCAGCCCGTCGTGGTGATACGAGTCGAACCGCGCCCCGAATCCGGCCAGGCCCACGGTGTCCATGGCCAGCTTCGCGAGATCCCCCGCGACATCAACCAACCGCGGCCCGAACGCTCCGGCGGTTTCGTCCCACGACGCGATCAACTGGCGGTTGATGTCGAGCATGGCCGGGTGGTAACTGCGCAACCCACTGAAGCTGAATCCGGGCATCAGGACGTCATGGGCCTGCTGCCAACCATCCTCGCCGGGATATGACGTGAACAGCCCGTTGCCGACCAACGTCCGGAAGCGGTCCAACCGGACCGTGATTCCCTTGCTGAAACGTGTCTCGTCGCACAGTTCGTCGACGAGCGACAGCGAGCACGCGTAGAGCCGTCGGCTGCCGGTGAAGTCGGCGTAGAACAGGGGCCCGTACTGTTCGGCGATCACGTCGGCCGGCAGCGCGTAGGGCCGGCCGGGAACAGGCCCGCGCGGCAGTTCCGCGCCGACGGCCGAGGGGACGTCGGCGATGTCCGGTGGTAGCGCCGGTGAGAACGTCTCCATGGCCGCGAGCTTAGCCACGCACCATGAGCTGCCCCTGGGAATCAGCCTCAGAGAACGAGCTGAGGCGTCCGGTCGGCCTCGTCGACCGGGCGACGGGGCCCGAACCTCAGGCTCGGATCGACCACGGGACCGTGGCGCAACGTCTGCGCGTCGAGCGTGTAGTTCATCGTCATCTGCCATGGTCCGTCGACGCCCTGGCGGGGAATCTCGTCGATCGAACGCTGCACGTATCCCGCGGCGAAGTCGAGCAGCGGCCGGGTCTGGCCACCGGTGAACTCGGGGCGCACGGTGTCAAATCCGTTGTCGTCCATGTGCTTCAGCAACCGGCAGAAATGCTCGCAGAGCAGTCCGATCTTGAGCGTCCATGACGAGTTGGTGTAGCCGAAGGCGAAGGCGAAGTTGGGCACACCCGAGAGCATGATGCCCTTGTACGCTACGGTCTCGGCGAGGTCCACCGGCCGGCCGTCGATCGACAGCGTCATCCCGCCGAACAACTGGATGTTCAATCCCGTTGCGGTGACGATGATGTCGGCGTCCAACTCACGGCCGGACTCCAGCAGGATGCCGTTCTCGGTGAACGTCGCGATGCGGTCGGTGACCACCGACGCACCGCCCTCGCCGAGCGCGGTGAACAGGTCACCGTCCGGCACCGCACACAGCCGCTGATCCCACGGGTTGTAGTTGGGGCTGAAGTGCTCGTCCACCGGATAGCCGTCCGGCAGCTTGGCGGCGTTGATCCACCGGATCACCGCCCGGGCGGCCTTCGGGTACTTCTGGCACAACGTGTAGACCGCCCGCTGCTTGAGAATGTTCTTGCGCCGGGTCAGCGCGTAACCACGCTCATCGCCGAGCAGTCGCTTGGCGGTGTTGGCAAAGGCGTCCTTGGCCGGCACGGGCATCACATAGGTCGGTGAGCGCTGCAGCATGGTGACGTGGGCTGCCGTGCCCGCCATCGCGGGCACGAGGGTGACCGCGGTGGCACCGCTGCCGATCACGACGACCTTCTTGCCGGCGTAATCGAGATCCTCGGGCCAGTGTTGGGGGTGCACGATGCGTCCGGCGAACCGGTCGGCACCGTCGAACTGCGGGGTGTAGCCCTGGTCGTAGCGGTAGTACCCGCCACCGCAGAACAGCCAGCTCGCCGAGATCTGGATGAGTTCACCGGTGTCCGCGCGCTCGACGTCCACGGTCCAGGAGGCCCGAGCCGAGTCCCAGTCCGCGCTCAGCACCTTGTGGTGGAACCGGATGTGGCGGTCGATTCCGTTCTCCGAAATCGTCTCGCGCAGGTAGGCGAGGATCTTGTCCGCAGAGGCGATGGCGTGTTCGTCGCGCCACGGCTTGAACTCGTAGCCGAAGGTATGCAGGTCGGAGTCCGACCGAATTCCCGGGTAGCGGAACAGGTCCCAGGTGCCACCGGTGGCGCCGCGGGCTTCCAGGATCGCGTAGGTGCGCCCCGGATGTTCGCGCTGGAGGTAGTAGGCAGCACCGATGCCGGAGATGCCGGCGCCGATGATGAGTACGTCGACGTGTTCGGTCTGGGTCATGCCTCCAATAGTCGCGGCAGGCGACCGTCACCCCCAAGGTCGGAAGTGCCAAACATTCCCCATTCAGTGGTGCACTTTGCACCACCGCTCTACGCTGGGGCGATGGTGTGGCAGCCACCGTCACAACGGGTACAGGACCTGATCAGGCAATGCGCGCAGATCGTGCTCAACCCCCGCCCGGACTGGCTCGACGAATTCGACTCCGCCGTCCTGGCCGCCAGTCCGACCATCGCGTCCGACCCCGAGCTCGCGGCGGCGGTGGTTCGAAGCAACCACGCCAACCTGTTCTTCTGGGGCACGGCGAATGTGCGCGATCCGGGCGCCCCGGTGCCACCGAACACCGGTCCGGAGCCGCTGAGCATCGCACGCGAACTCGTGCGCCGCGGTGTCACCCAGTTTCCCCTCGACGCCTACCGGGTCGGCGAGGGCGTGGCGTGGCGTCGCCTCATGGAGATCGCCTTCGAGCTCACCTCCGACCCTGCCGAGCTGCACGAGATGCTCGACGTGTGCTCGCAGTCCATCAGTGCGTTCGTCGACGCCACGCTGGCCGGGATCGCCGCCCAGATCGACCTGGAACGGGACGACCTGACCCGCGGCACCCACGCCGAGCGGCGCGAGACCGTCGCGCTCCTGCTCGAGGGAGCCCCGATTCCCAGGCAGCGGGCCGAGGCGCGGCTGGGCCATGCGCTGACCGGCACCCACACCGCGGCGGTCATCTGGAGCGAGGACCCCGACACTGATCTGTCCGGACTGGATCGGGTCGCCGAGGCATTCGGCCAAACGTGCGGTGACCCGCGGCCGTTGAGCGTGCTGGCCAGCAGTGCGACCAGATGGGTGTGGGCAGCCGGCGCCCCCGACATCGAGGAGGGTTCCGCGGCCCTGACCCGCGCCACCGCGTCGGCACGTGGCGTCCGGATCGCGCTCGGACCGGCCGCCGATGGCCTGGATGGCTTCCGGCGCAGCCATTTCGACGCGATCACCACCCAGCAGATGATGGCCCGGCTGCACTCCACGCAACCGATCGCATGGTTCGGCGACGTCGAGCTGGTCGCACTGATCACCGCCGAACCTGATCGCGCGGCCGAGTTCGTCACCCACAACCTCGGCGCGTTCGAGACCGGCGATCCCGAATTACAGGAAACGGTGCGGGTATTCGTCAACGAGCAGTGCAACGCCTCGCGCGCGGCGGCGCAGCTGTATCTGCACCGCAACACGTTGCTGCGCCGGCTGGCCCGCGCCGACGAACTGCTGCCCCGCCCGCTCGCCGAAAACAGCGTCGCGGTTGCCGTCGCTCTGGATGTGCTGCGCTGGCGCGGTAATCGGACCGGCTGAATCCGGCGAACCGGATCAGCCGATCAGTCGAAAGCCGTGTCCAGATAGCGCATGGCGTCGGTCTTGCCGATCCCCAGTGCACGGGCCGCCTCGGCGAACGAATGCGCGGCCGCGGCCATCGCGGCGTCGGCCGGATCAGCCCGTGCGACGAATGTCCCGTACCGGCCCCGGGTCTCCAGGACCCCTGCCGACTCCAACTCCCGATAAGCCCTGGCCACGGTATTCACCGCGAGCCCGACCTTGCCAGCCAGTTCGCGCACGGTCGGCAGCCGGGTGCCCGGCATCAGCCGCCCCTGCCGTATTCCATCGATGATCTGGATCCTCAGTTGATCGAACAACGGCTTGTCCGCGCTCGAGTCAACCAACACCCAATCCCCCAACTCACCCACACGCCCAGTATCACCCAAACCGACTACGTTGGTGATGTGCAAGTGACTGTCCTCAGCGGTGCCGGAATCTCGGCCGAAAGCGGTGTACCAACGTTCCGCGACGTCGAGACGGGACTGTGGGCACAGGTGGACCCCTATGAAATTTCCAGCGTCGAAGGCTGGCAGCGGCACCCCGAGAAGGTCTGGGCCTGGTACCTGTGGCGCCACTACATGATGGCCCACGTGCAACCCAACGACGGACATCGGGCTGTCGCGGCCTGGCAGGATTTCGCCGACGTACACGTCATCACTCAGAACGTCGACAACCTTCACGAGCGCGCCGGCAGCACCAACGTCTACCACCTGCACGGCAACTTGTTCGAGTTCCGTTGCGATGCCTGTGGTTCGAAGTTCGAAGGCGTCCTTCCGGCGATGCCCGAGCCGGTGGAGACCATCGAACCCCCGGTGTGCCCGTGCGGCGGCCTGATCCGGCCGAGTGTCGTGTGGTTCGGCGAACCGCTGCCCGACGACGCCTGGCAACCGTCGGTGCAGGCGGTGAGCAACGCCGATGTGGTGATCGTGGTGGGCACCAGTTCCGTGGTGTATCCCGCGGCAGGTCTGGCCGAAGCCGCCGTCGCCGCGGGCACCGTGGTGGTCGAGGTGAATCCGGAGCGCACCCCGCTGTCCGACAGCGCGACCATCTCACTGCGCGAGACCGCAGCCGGCTCCCTGCCGAATCTGCTGCAGCGGTTGCCTACGCTGCTGGGCTCTAAGCAGGTTTGACGGCGCGGCCGATGGCGAACTCCGTCACCGGCAGCGGCACCCAGGCCGGCATCGCCAATTCGCGGTGAGCCACGGCAACCTGGAATCCGCTGCCCGCGATGGTCTGCTCGGTGTGCCGATGGGTGTGGCAGTTGCCGAACAACCGCGGCCACACCGTGGCATCGGCGACGCGCTGCATGCCGGCCCGCCAGCCGCTGCCCGCGACGTGCTCCAGATAACGTAGCTCTCCGCCCGGCCGGACCAACGAGAACAGCTGGGACAGAACGGTGTCCGGCTGATCGATGGAGCACAGCACCAGCGAGCAGACCACCGCGTCGAATGGTTCGGCGCTGCTGAACTTCTCGGCGGTGTCACTGGTCACCGTCACCGGCACCGGGGCCGTGACCGCCGCGCTGCGGGCCACCTCGGCCAGGTGTCGTTCGGGTTCGATGGCGACCACCTCGGTCACCGTCGACGGATAGAAGGCGAAGTTCGTCCCGGTGCCGGCACCGATCTCGAGAACCCGGCCGGTGAGCCCGGCGAGGTTCTCGGCGCGCAGCCGCCGTAGCGCCTTCGGCTCCGAGTTCGACAACGTCTTCCACACCCTGGCGAAAAACGGATTGTCGACGATCCTGTCAGTCACGGTTCTCCTCCATCGGCGTATTCACTGGCAAATCCCTTCAACCTGGCGACGGTCTCGGACGGCTCGAGATCGGTCCCGATGATCCCCGAGACGATCTGGCCGGTACAGACCGCGCGCAGCACGCGGTCGGTGAACTGCTCGACATCTCCCCACGGCAGATACGGTTTGGAGATCAGGATGGCTGCCACCCCGTGCGCCGCGGTCCAGAGTTCCAGCGCCAACATGGTCGCGTCGCCGGACGGGTACACACCCTCGGCGATCAGCGCCGCCATGGCAGCGCGCATGTGCTGGAACGCCGAGCTGTTGAGTGTGGTGTCGACATCGCTTCCGGGCCTGCCCTCACCCATCGTCGCGAGCCGGTACAACTCGGGCGTGCGCCGGGCGAAGTTCACGTACGCGTGGCCCTGAGCGCGCAGCACCTCGATGGTCGAGGCGTGACCTGTCGCGGCCCGCTGCATCTCCTCGTCGAGCTTCTCGAAGTACCGGGAGCACACCGCATCCAGCAGCGCGTCCTTGTCGGTGAAGTGCAGGTAGATCGACGGTGGCGTGACCCCGACCCGTTGGGCCACCGACCGGATCGACACGGCCTTGGCGTGACCGGTTTCCAACAGCAATTCGGTTGTGGCATCCAGGATCTGATCACGCAGCAGCTCACCGGAACCACGCGGTGCACGGCGGCGTCTACCGGGTTGGATCATGGCGCTAGCCGGTGTCCGTCATACCCGCGCGGGCCCGTTCGCGCCGGCCATCGTCCGGCGGAACGTCGCCGCGCCCATCCGTGTCGAGCTCGGCGGGACCCGATTCGCTGAACCCGATTCGCCTGTGCAGGCGGGCCAACGGCGCGGGCGCCCACCAGTTCCACTGCCCCATCAGGTGCATGAAGGCCGGCACCAACAACATTCGCACCAACGTGGCGTCGACAAGCACCGCGATGGTCAGCCCGAGGCCGAACATCCGCATGAACGCCACTTGCGCCGCGATCAGCGCCGCGAACGAGATCGACATCAGTAGCGCCGCGGCCGTGATCACGCGGCCGGTGCGGGCCAGGCCGAGCGCCACACTCTCGTCGTTGCGAGTCCGCGGGGACGGCTCCGTGCCGTCGGGCCGCGCCTGCCCGGAAGCCAGCCAGTACTCGCGGATGCGCGACACCAGGAACACCTCGTAGTCCATGGACAGCCCGAATGCGATGCAGAACAACAACACCGGCAGGTTGGCCACCAATGTGCCCGTCGATGTCGTCCCGAGCGCACCCAGGTGGCCGTCCTGGAAGATCCACACCAACGCACCGAACGCCGCCGAGAGCGACAAGACGTTGAGCACCAACGCCTTCAGCGGTAGCAGGACGCTGCCGGTGAGCAGGAACAACAGGATGAAGGTGATGGCCGCGATGATGCCGAGCACCATCGGCAAGCGCGAGGTGATCGCCTGCGAGCTGTCCCGGTTGACCTGCGCGATACCGGTGAACTGGACGTCGGCCGGCGCGGGCACCGCGTGCAGGGCGTCCAGCTGGGCTTCTGAGGCGTCGCTGAACAGCGGCATGCTGCTACCGACCGTCAGATATGCACTGCCGTCGGCCATTCCGGTTCCCGAGGTCGGCGGGCCGACGCGGCGACCGTCGACGAAGGTGCCGCCGGGAGCGGACACCGAGGCGCCATCGGCGGCCCGCGACAATTCGCCTGCGTAGCGGTCGATCTCGGCGGGCGGCAGCCCCCTCACGTCGGGAAGTACCACGGTGACGGCGGTCGAGGAGTCGACGGCGAAATCGTTGCGCAACTCGTCGCCGACCTGACGTGCCGATGCCGACGACGGCAGGACGCGGTCATCGGGGAAGCCCCATTTGATGCCGAGGAAAGGTGCCCCCAGCATCAGCAGCAGCGCGATGACCGCCAGCCCGACCGGAACCGATCGACGCATGACCCGCTTGGTCATCCGGTACCAGAAGCTCGCTTCGACGGGTTCGGCCACGGGTTCGGGCCGCCCGAGGATCCGCCGGATGAACCGGCGCACGTCGTAGGCGTCCAGCCGATCACCCAGCAGCACGATCGCGGCCGGGGCGACCACGATGGCCGCGAACGCCGCCAGCCCCACGACCGCGATGCCCGCGTAGGCGAAGGACTTGAGGAAGTACATCGGGAACAGGACCATCGCGACCATCGACAGCGCCACCGTCAACGCCGAGAACAGCACCGTGCGTCCGGCCGTGACCATGGTGCGCACCAACGCGCGGTCGGGATCGACACCGTCGGCAAGTTCGTCGCGGTAACGGCTGACGATCAACAGGGTGTAGTCGATGGCCAGTGCGAGGCCCATGGCGACCGTGAGGTTGAGCGCGAAGATCGAGACGTCGGTGACCATCGTGAACCCGCGCAGCACGGCCAACGAACCGAGGATCGCGAAGCCGCCGACGGCGAGCGGCAATGCGGCTGCCAGGAGTCCGCCGAACACCCACACCAGCACGAGGAAGCTCAGCGGAATCGCGATGGACTCCATCATCAGCAGGTCTTTTTCGCTCTGGCCGTTGATCTGGACGTAGATCATCGCCTCTCCGCCGCCCCGAACGGTCACGCCGTCACGGTCGTGCACCAGTTGGTCGGTGAGTTCTTTGGCGTGTTTCTGCGCGCCGCTCTCGCCTCCGGTGATTCCGGCCAGGATGAGTCCGGTCTTGCCGTCCTTGCTGATCAGCGTGGCGGCCGCGGGTGCGGGCACGGTCCAGGTCGAGCTCACCTCGGTCACATACGGCGACGCCTTGAGCTGCGCGGCGATGCCGGTGCCCACGGACCTGGCCGCAGGACTGTCGGCGCCGGCAGCGCTGGTCACGCTGATCACCAGTTGCATGTCACCGCGGGCGAACTTGTCCGAGAGCAACCGGGTGGCCTGCGCCGATTCCGACGTCGGATCCTGAAACCCACCTGCCGACAGGCTCTTGGCCACCGGAATGCCGAAGATGCCCGCGGCCACCATGACCAGGGCGGCCACCGCGAGGACGCGTCGCGGTGCGGCGATGGCCAGATGGGCGATTCGATGCAGCACGCTGCGTCCTTCCCGACAAAGACCGACGAATACGGTCGAATACCGCCGTTAAGTTAACAACGGTAAGTTTCCGGCGTCAACCTGCGGCTCGCTCTACATACGGGCACCGGCACCGAACGGTTCATCGAACGCCACGTGGCGATGAATTCGGGCGCTTCCACGCGTCTAATAGGGCATGACCAACACCATCGACGTCGCACCCCGCACCACCGGCATGACCGATACCGGGTTGCTCATCCTGCGCATCGCAATCGGCGCAGCGATGCTGCAAGCCGGTCTGATCAAGGCTTTCGACTTCGGCACCTCCGTGGAATTCATGGAATCCAGCGGTTGGCGGCTTCCCGCGTTCGGGGCGTTCATGGTCACCGCGGCCGAAACCCTCGGCGGCATCGGCCTGCTGTTCGGCGTTCTCACACCGCTAGCCGCGTGTGCGGTGATCGGCGCGATGGTGGACGCCTGGGCCGTGAACGTATCCGCCGATGCATTCTGGTCACAGCCGTTCAACGTGCCGTTCCTGGCGGCATTCGCCGCTGCGGCGCTCCTGTTCACGGGGGCCGGCGCCATCTCGGTCGACGAGCGCGTGTTCGGCCGCTCCCGCGTATCGGCCAGGGCCGCGGTGGGCCTGCTGATGATCGGCGTCGCCGCAGCCGTGGTGACCTGGATCGCCCTGAACGGCACCAACCCGATTCACTTCACAAGCCCGCAAGGCTGAACCGCGCCCACTTCTATACCTGGGCTGCAACCGGCGTCGTCAAGCGACCCCGCGATAGAAATCGGCGACCGCGGACCCCAGGACGCTCTAGCTACTCGCCGGAAACCTACCCAGAAGTAGGATTGCCACCATTTTCCGAACCGTGACTCAAAGATTCCTTAATGGTGACCCATACGCTCAGTGTCATGTGGATCGACGACACCAGTGCCGATGTCATCAAGGTTGACTTCGAGGCTCTCTACCATGGCGATGTCCTGGTCGAGGGGGAAACCTCCGAGCAGTTTGACGACTTCCAAGAACTGCCAACCGCGGTATGAGAAAACGCGCGCCTCGCGGCGCGCGTTTCCCGTACTGACCTCGCAGTAACTTTGCCCCGACCGGGGCCCGCAGTCCTCGCTTCAGGCGAGGACTGTTTCTTTCTCCGACTCGGCCTCATCCGCGCCGATCATGTTCAGCAGGCGCCCGCTGATCAGCAGCTCGGCCTCCGACACCATCCGCGAAACGAGTTCGCCGCAGGTCGGAATGTCATTGATCAGGCCCATCGACGTCCCGACCGACCAGATACCCGCGTCAAGGTCGCCGACCTCATAAACCTTCACGCCGCGCTTGCCGGCCACCAGGTCCTTGACGTCCTCGAACTGGCCGCCGTCCTTGAGGATCTGCACCACCTCGCGTGAGACCGCGTTGCTCGCCACGCGGGCCGTGTTGCCCAGGCTGCGGAAGATCAGCTCGGTGTCGAGTTCGGTACCCGCCACGATCGCTTCCTTGACCTTCTGATGGATCGCCGATTCCGCGGTGCACATGAACCGCGAGCCCATGTTGATGCCGTCGGCACCAAGGGCCAGGGCGGCCACCAGACCACGCGCATCGGCGAAACCACCCGAGGCGATCATCGGGATCTCGATCTTGGCCGCTGCCGCCGGGATCAGGACCAGGCCCGGGATGTCGTCCTCCCCCGGATGTCCGGCGCACTCGAACCCGTCGATGCTGATGCCGTCCACACCCAAGCTCTGCGCCTTGACCGCGTGCCGCACCGAGGTGCACTTGTGCAGCACCTTGATGCCGTTGTCGTGGAACATCGGCAGGTGCGGCGCCGGGTTGGAGCCCGCGGTCTCGACGATCTTGATGCCCGCGTCGACGATCACCTGGCGGTACTCGTCATATGGCGGCGGGTTGATCGTCGGCAGGATCGTCAGGTTCACCCCGAACGGCTTGTCGGTGAGATCCCGGGTCTTGGCGATCTCATTCGCCAGATCCGCCGGAGTCGGTTGCGTCAGCGCGGTGAGGAAACCCAGCGCACCGGCATTCGCCACAGCCGCAACGAGTTCGGCGCGGCCGACCCACTGCATGCCACCCTGCACGATGGGATGTTCGATTCCGAACGTCTCGGTGAACTTCGTCTTCAAAGCCATATGTTCGCCTTCCTAGTTAGCTGAGCTGTCGGCTCTTCGCGCAAGCGCTCATCTGTTGACTCGGCTCTTCACGCAAGCGCTCATCGCGGAGCCATGCGGATCGCGCCGTCGAGGCGGATCACCTCGCCGTTGAGCATCGGGTTCTCGATGATGTGCACGGCCAGCGCGCCGTACTCGTCGGGATCGCCCAGCCGGGCCGGGTGCGGCACCTGCTGCCCCAGCGACTTCTGCGCCTCCTCGGGCAGGGAGCCCAGCAGCGGCGTCTTGAACAGCCCCGGCGCGATGGTGCACACCCGGATCAGCTCACGCGAGAGGTCGCGCGCGATCGGCAGGGTCATGCCGACCACACCGCCCTTGGACGCCGAGTACGCGGCCTGGCCGATCTGCCCGTCGAACGCCGCCACCGAGGCGGTGTTGATGATGACGCCACGCTCTTCGTTCTTCAGGGGCTCGGTCTTGGCGATGCGCTCGGCGCTCAGCCGGATCACGTTGAACGTGCCGATCAGGTTGACCTCGACCACCTTGCGGAAGCCGTCGAGCGGGAACGCACCATTCTTGCTCAGGGTCTTGATCGCGTTGCCGATGCCGGCGCAGTTGACGTTGATACGCACCGGGCCAAGCGATTCCGCGACGTCGAGCGCTTCGGTCACGCCGGCTTCGTCGGTGACATCGGTGGCGACGAACTTGGCCCGATCGCCGAGTTCGGCCACCACCTCCTCACCCTTGAGGTCGATCACCACGACCTGAGCGCCCGCGTCCAGCAGCCGCTTGGTGGTGGCCAGGCCCAAGCCTGAAGCGCCGCCGGTGACGACGGCTACCGCGTCTTTGATCTCCACTTACCGCATTCCTTTCCGGCCGGCGTAGCGCCGGCCCCTTTGGTCGAACCAAACAGGGGTTGAACTAAACCCAGTCGCGCAGAACCGATTCGGTGTCGGCCCCGCGCTCCCGCGGTGGTGTGGGCACTGCGGGGGTGCTGCGGGAGAACCGGGGCGCGGGCATCGGCTGGAGATTGCCCTCGTCGTCGAAGAACGTGTCGCGCTCGGCGATGTGCGGTTCGGTGAGCACCTCGGCGAAGGACAACACCGGCGTCGCGCAGGCATCCGTACCGGCGAACACCTTGGCCCAGTGATCGCGGTCGTGCGCGGCGAACGCCTCGGTGAATGCCTCACGCAGCTCGGGCCAGCGGGCCATGTCGTTCTGGGCCGGCAGGTCAGCGCCCTCCAGGCCCAGGCCCTTGAGCAGCGCGGCGTAGAACTGCGGCTCGATCGCGCCGATCGCCATGTACTTACCGTCGGCGGTCTCGTAGGTGTCGTAGTAGGGCGCACCGGTGTCGAGCATGTTGGTGCCGCGCTCGTCGGACCACAGGCCGTTGGCGCGGAAACCCCACATCATCTGCATCAGCACGGAGGAGCCGTCGACCATGGCCGCGTCGATCACCTGCCCCTTGCCGGAGGTCTGGCGCTCGAACAGGGCAGAGAGGATGCCCACGAGCAGGAACATCGAGCCGCCACCGAAGTCACCGGCCAGGTTCAGCGGCGGCACTGGCCGCTCGCCCTTGCGGCCGACCGCGTGCAGCAGACCGTTGAGGGAGATGTAGTTGATGTCGTGGCCGGCCTGCAGGGCGCGCGGACCGTCCTGTCCCCATCCCGTCATCCGGGCGTAGATCAGACGCTCGTTGACCTTGGCGCAATCCTCGGGACCCAACCCCAGGCGTTCGGTGACGCCGGGCCGGTAGCCCTCGATCAGCACGTCGGCCTTCGAGATGAGTGTCAGCACCAACTCGCGACCCTCGTCGCTCTTGAGGTCTGCCGCCACCGAGCGGCGGTTGCGAAGCATCGAATCCCGATCACCGGCGGGCACTCCCCCGCTGCGACCCGGCCGCTCGATGCGCACGACGTCGGCACCGAGATCGCCGAGAATCATCGCCGCGTGCGGGCCCGGGCCGATGCCGGCCAACTCCACAACGCGCAAACCTTGCAGTGGTCCTGCCATGCTCTTCCGCCCTTCGCGTGTTAGGCCTTGGTTGACCGGTGACATAGCTTACTTGTATAACCTTCTCGACCGGTATGGCCATAGCCGGCCCCGCCCGGACCGGGCCATCGGCCCCTCAGACTTAAGGTGCATAGATGACCGTGACCCGCGAGTACCCCGACGTGAAAGACGTATCCGTATCCCTCGAGGACGGTGTGCTGTCGGTGACGCTGAACCGGCCCGACAGCCTCAACTCCCTGACCCAGGACATGCTCGTGGCGATCGCCGATGCCATGGATCTGGCCGGCACCGACGCGGAGGTGCGCGTGGTTCGCCTGGGGGGCGCCGGTCGCGGATTCAGCTCCGGCGCGGGCATCAGCGAGGAAGACCAGAACGCCAAGAGCCACGACGCCGAAGGCGTACTCGACGCCGCCAACCGTGCCGTCGCATCCATCGTGGCGCTGCCCAAGCCGGTCGTGGCCGTGGTGCAGGGACCCGCCGCCGGCGTCGGGGTGTCACTGGCCCTGGCGTGCGACGTCGTGCTCGCCTCGGAGTCGGCCTTCTTCCTCTTGGCGTTCACCAAGATCGGGTTGATGCCCGACGGCGGGGCATCGGCCCTCGTCGCCGCGAACATCGGCCGGATCCGGGCCATGCGCCTGGCACTGCTGGCCGACCGGCTCACCGCCACCGACGCCTACGACTGGGGTCTGATCAGCGCCGTGTACTCGGCCGATGAATTCGACGCCGCGGTGGACAAGGTGATCGCCAAGTTGCGGTCGGGACCCGCGGTGGCACTGCGCGAGACCAAGCAGGCCGTCAACGCGGCCACCCTCACCGAGCTCGAAGGCGCTTTCGCCCGCGAACGCAAGGGCCAGCTGCAACTGCTGGTGTCCGACGATTTCCGCGAGGGCACCAAGGCCTTCCAGCAGAACCGGCGCCCGGAGTTCACCCAGCAGTAGGCACCCAACGGGGCTCTCGCGCCCGGAAAATCGTTGGACTCAACCCACTCCGGGTGGGCACCATCGAATGTTGTGAGCATGCAGCACGACATCCAGACGCCGGTTGGTCGGCCCGGCGGATGGCGTGTGCTCGCGCCCTTCCGCATCCGCGAATACCGGCTGCTGATCGCCGCCGTCACGTTGTCCATCTTCGCCGAGGGCATGTGGTCGGTGGTGATGGCGTTGCAGGTCATCGCGATCGACAACGACCCGGCCTCCCTGTCGCTGGTCGCCACCTGCCTCGGCGTCGGCCTGGTGGCGTTCGTTCTCGTCGGCGGCATCGCCGCCGACCGGATCAACCAGCGCACGATCATCATCGCGGTGGAGACGGTCAATCTGGTGGCGGTGTCGACCGTCGCGGGGCTGGGCCTGCTCGACTTGCTCAAGATCTGGCATCTGGCCGTCGCGGCAGGCATTCTCGGCATCGCCGCCGCGTTCTTCTTCCCGGCCTACAGCGCAATCCTGCCGCGCATCCTGCCGCCCGAACAACTGTTGGCGGCCAACGGCGTCGAGGGCGTGGTGCGTCCGGTCTTCCAGCGTTCCGTCGGGCCCGCGGTGGCGGGCATGGTGATCGCCGCGACCTTCCCTTCACTGGGTGCGGTGGTAGTGGCGGTGTTGTTCGGCCTCGGTTTGGCCCTGCTGGTCGCGACCCGACCGACGATGGATTCGGTTGAAGCACAAGAGGACAGCGAACGGCCACACGTATTGCGGTATCTGCGTGAAGGTTTCGCGTTCATGGTCCGCACCCCGTGGCTGCTGTGGACGCTGTTGTTCGCCAGCATGTTCGTGCTCGTCGTCCTCGGACCGATCGAGGTCCTGCTGCCGTTCATCGCCCAGGACCGGTTCGCCGACGGCGCCCGAGCCTACGGATTCATCCTGGCGTTCTTCGGATTCGGCAGCGCCCTGGGGGCGTTGACCGTGTCCTCACGCCGGATGCCACGGCGCTACCTGACCACGATGATGGTGATGTGGGGTCTGGGCTCGGTGCCGCTGGTGATCGTCGGCGTCACATCGTCGTTCCCGTTGATGGCCGCGGCCACGTTCTGCGTCGGCGTCACCGACGGAGCGGGGATGGTGATCTGGGGAACGCTGCTGCAGCGCCGGGTGCCGACGGAGATGTTGGGCCGGGTCTCGAGCCTGGACTTCTTCGTGTCGCTGGCGTTCATGCCGCTGTCGTTCGCGATCGTCGGCCCGCTGTCGAAGGTGGTTTCGATGGAGTCCATCTTCCTCGTGTCCGGGCTACTGCCTGCCGTGTTGGCCGCGGTGGCCGTAGCGGCGGCCCGGATGCCCCGCGACGAGCTGGCGCACCCGCTGCGCTAGGCGAACACCCCGGCGACAACGGCCGCGATCGCGGCGTCGACCGCACGATGCGAGTCGGTGACCGTGAGAGTCCTTGTACTGGTGAGGAATTGGTAGTAGAGCGGGGCGGAGACCTGCCGGATGACCGCAGCGGCGTCGGTTCCGGCCGGCGCTTCGCCCCGCTGCACCGCGTCGGTCACGCACCCGGCCCACTCCGCGATGCGCCGGTCGTAGAACAGCTGCAGCGCGGCTGCGGTGTCTCGATCGCACGTCGCCGCGGCGATCGCGGCCTTGAACAGCCTGCCTTGACGGGCATCGTTCAGGGTGCGACGGACCAGCTTGGCGTTGGCCCGGAGATCGCCGCGCAGTGATCCGGTGTCGGCCCGCGGCGTCGATTGTTCGGCCATGTCGGCCAAGAGGTCGGCCACCAACGCCGGCACCGAGCCCCACCGTCGGTACACCGTCGACTTGCCGACGCCCGCCCGCTCGGCCACGGCCGTCAGTTCCAGACCGGCCAACCCGGCCTCGATCAGTAGATCGGCCGTCGCGCGCAACACCGCTTCGCGCACTGCCGCCGTGCGCCCGCCCGGCCGTTCGGCTGCCATGCGACTCATCTTAATAGGAATATTATCCCGTTAGTGCCGCGTTCCTTATCAGGAAGACAATCCCGTTAAGGAGTGGAAATGGAATATCGCAGGGTGGGCGACTCTGACCTCATGGTCTCTGAGCTGAGCTTCGGCGCAGCGACTTTCGGTGGATCAGGAGAGTTCTTCGGCGCCTGGGGTGACACCGGCGTCAACCAGGCGCGGGCGATGGTCGATCTGGCCATCGAGGCCGGCATCAATCTGTTCGACACTGCCGACGTGTACTCCGACGGGGCCTCCGAGGAGGTGCTCGGCGCAGCTCTGCGCGGACGCCGCGACAGCGTACTGATCTCCACGAAGGCCGCGCTGCCGACCGCTCCCGGCGATTGGGGAACGTCACGGGCACGGCTGTTGCGGGCCGTCGACTCCGCATTGACACGTCTGCAAACCGACCGGATCGACCTGTTCCAGCTGCATGCCTACGACGCGTTCACACCGATCGAGGAGGTACTGGAATCCCTCGACACACTCGTCGAGCAAGGCAAGGTGCGCTACACCGGCGTGTCCAACTTTTCCGGCTGGCAACTGATGAAGTCACTCAGCCTCGCCGAAAAGCACGATCGCCCAAGGTATATCGCACACCAGGTGTACTACTCACTGATCGGACGCGATTACGAATGGGAGCTCATGCCGTTGGCGACCGCCGAGGGTGTCGGCGCGCTGGTGTGGAGCCCTTTGGGCTGGGGCCGGCTCACCGGGAAGGTGCGCCGCGGCCGGCCGCTGCCCGAGCGCAGCCGACTGCACGCCACCGCGGACGCGGGCCCGCCGGTCGATGACGACCTTCTCTACGGTGTCGTCGATGCACTGGATGCGATCGCCGAGGAAACCGGCAGAACCGTGCCTCAGGTCGCACTCAACTGGCTGCTGCGCAGGCCCACGGTCTCATCGGTCATCATCGGGGCCCGGGACGAGCGGCAGTTGCGGGACAACCTCGGTGCGGTCGGGTGGGCACTGGATGCCGACCAGATCGCGCGACTGGATGCCGCGAGCACCCGCGAGGCGCCGTATCCCTACTTCCCGTACTTCCGTCAAGACGGGTTCGCGCGGCTCAATCCGCCTCTCGGTGCAACCCGGTGAGATGCGTGTAAGCCGCCGCGTTGAGCTGGTTGTGGCCGACCTCGTCATCACTGAGTTCCCGGCGCACCTTGGCGGGCACACCGGCCACCAGCGAGCGCGGCGGCACCACCATGCCCTGGGGCACCACAGCACCGGCGGCGACCAGTGACCCGGCACCGATCACCGCACCGTTGAGCACCACCGCGCCCATCCCGACCAGGCTGTCCTGCTCGACGGTGCAGCCGTGCAGCACCACGTTGTGGCCCACCGTCACCCCGGTGGCGATCCGGCACGGGAAACCCGGGTCGACGTGGACGGTCACGCCATCCTGGATGTTGCTGCCCTCGCCGACCTCGATCGGCTCGACCTCGGCGCGCAACGTGGCGCCGTACCAGACGCTGGCACCGGCGGCCAGCGAAACCTGGCCGATCACACTGGCATTGGGGGCAACCCAGGCATCCGGGTCGATCTGCGGGGTATGACCGGCGACGGACACGATCAGCGGCTCTGGCATGCCGGTCATGGTAGACAGCCGACCGGCCCGCTCACGCGCCCTGGTAGACCTTGCGGTAGCTCGACGGCGACATCCCGACCCCGCGCCGCAGATGGTGACGCAGGTTGCCCGCGGTGCCCAGACCCGAACGTCTGGCCACCTCGTCGACCGACAGATCCCCCGATTCGAGCAGTTCGCGGGCCAGGTCGAGCCTGCGGCTGCGGATCCAGGCGCCCGGGGCCTGTCCGGTCTCCTCACGGAAGCGACGGTTGAACGTGCGGGCGCTCGTGTGGGCATGGGCGGCCAGTCGCGTCACCGTGAGTTCCTCGTCGAGGTGCTGCAGCGCCCAATCGCGAGTCGCCGCCGTCGACGCGTGATCGGTGACGGTGAACCCGTGGTCGATGAACTGAGCCTGTCCGCCCTCCCGCCACGGTGGCACCACGCAATAGCGGGCCACCGCGTTCGCCACCTGGGCACCATGGTCGGAGCGAATGATGTGCAGGCACAAGTCGATTCCGGCAGCCAGACCAGCCGAGGTCAGGACGTCCCCGTCGTCGACGAAGAGGACGTCCTCGTCAAGGCGGACGCCGGGGTGCAACCGCCGCATGTCCGCGGCGAACCGCCAATGGGTGGTGGCCGGCCGTCCGTCCAGCAGGCCCGCGGCGGCCAGCACGAACGCTCCGGTGCAGATCGACACCAGCCGGGTGCCGCGGCGGATCCGCGACAGGGCCTCGGTCACGTCAGCGCCCAGCACCCCCTCGGCCCGTGCCGGCGCGTACCTGGTGCCCGGGATCACCACGGTGTCGGCCGATTCCAACGCCTCGGCTCCGGCCGCGGGCACCATCGCGAACCCGGTCGTCGACGGCACCGGATCGGTGGTGAGCCCGCATGTCACGACGTCGTAGAGCGGATTGCCCGCGCCGTCGGTGGCGGTGGAGAACAGCAGCGGCGCGATGGTGGCGTCGAAGCCGACCACCGGGGCCAGCATCAGGACGGCGACGCGGTGCACGACGCCAGTGTGGCACGTTTTTGACGATTGCTGTCGTTTATGCCACTGGCACCGCACAGCCCTCCTCGGCGAAGGTGATCGGGTGACACTCGCCACCAACCCGAACCCGACGCGCTTCGGCATCCACTGGGCCTGGGTGGTCGCCGCGGTGAGCTTCGTGGCGATCCTCGGCGCGGCCGGGTTCCGGTCCATTCCGGGCGTGATGATGAATCCGCTGCACCATGAGTTCGGCTGGACGCACGGCACGGTCGGGCTGGCCATGTCGGTCAACATGATGTTGTACGGGCTCACCGCCCCGTTTGCCGCCGCACTCATGGACCGCTTCGGGGTCCGGCCGGTGCTGACCGTGTCGCTGCTGCTGATCGCCACCGGGTCGGCCGGCAGCATCGCGATGACGGCCAGCTGGCAGTTGGTGCTGCTGTGGGGCGTGCTGGTCGGCATCGGCACCGGGTCGATCTCGATGGGATTCGTGGCGATCATCGCCACCCGCTGGTTCGAACAGCGCCGCGGACTCGTCACCGGTGTGCTCACCGCTGCCAGCGCCACCGGTCAACTGCTGTTCCTGCCGGTCGTCGCGGCCGTCACCACGGCACACGGCTGGCGCTGGGCCGCCTTGATCGTCGCGGCCGCCTCGCTGGCAGTCGTCCCGCTCGTCGCGCTGTTCATGCGCAACCGGCCCGCCGACCTGGGTCTGGCACCGTACGGGGCGACCGAACTCGCCCCGCCCGCCCCGGCTCCGGCGGGCGGCTTCAAGACCGCCTTCGACGGCCTGCGCCTCGGCGCACGGACCCGCGTGTTCTGGCTGCTGGCCGGAAGCTTCGCGATCTGCGGGATGACCACCAACGGGCTGATCGGCACGCACTTCATCCCGGCCGCCAACGACCACGGCATGCCCACGACGGTCGCCGCGGGCCTGCTGGCCACCATCGGCATTCTCGACGTCGCGGGCACGGTGTTCTCCGGCTGGCTCACCGACCGCGTGGACCCCCGGCTGCTGCTGCTCGTCTACTACGCGGGCCGCGGCCTGTCCCTGCTGCTGTTGCCGTCACTGCTGTCCCCGCACGCCGAACCGAGCACCTGGGTATTCGTCATCTTCTATGGCCTGGACTGGGTGGCCACCGTGCCGCCGACGATCGTGCTGTGCCGCGACTACTTCGGGGACCGTTCGCCGGTGGTGTTCGGCTGGGTGTTCGCCTCCCACCAGGTCGGCGCGGCCATCGCGGCCGCGGGCGCAGGATGGCTGCGGGATCTGAACGGCAACTACGACCTGGCTTTCCGGCTCGCGGCCGGGCTGTGTTTCGTCGCCGCGGCACTTTGTCTCAGTATCCGAAAAGCGCAGGTCACCGCGGTCGAGGTGGTCAGCGTCGACAGGTCGACTTTGCCGTAACGACGACGTAGCGCTTACGATCCGATGCGGCGCCGCGGGGAACGCTGAGTCGGTGGTGCTCGCGGTCGCTCTCCATAGTCGCGCGGAAGATTCGCGTAACGCGTCACCGGCAGCCGACGAATAAAGGCTAGGCATGAGCGGGAGGAAAACCCACCAATGAAGACTCGCACCAAGACACTGGGCGTTGCAGCGGCCGTCGCCGCCATGACGGCGTCGCTGCCGTTGGCGGTCACCGCCTACGCCGATCCGGCGCCGACGACGACCACCGCCCCGGTCGTGGAGATCCCCGACCCGCAGGGCTCGGGCTGCGACAACTTCAAGAAGGCCATGCCGGAGTGGAAGAGCCTCGCGGATCTGCCCGCGGGCAAGGTTCTGGCCAGCATCCCGGACATCAGCACCTTCAACGCCGCGCTGTCCGGCGGCATGAACCCGGCCGTCAACATCGTGCCGGTGCTCGACAACGGGCCGTACGTGATCTTCGCGCCGACCAATGACGCGTTCGCCGCCATGGAGCCCGGCAAGCTCGACGCCCTCAAGGCCGATCCGGCCGCGCTCACCAGCCTGGACTACTACCACGCGTTCCTCGGCCTGCTCGGCCCCGATGACGTCAAGGGGCAGCGGCCCACCCAGCAGGGCGCCGAGGTCAAGGTGACCGGCAAGGGCGGCGACATCAAGGTCAACGACACCGCCAAGCTGGTCTGCGGTCCCATCCAGGCGCAGAACGCCCGGATCTACATGATCGACACCGTGCTCGATCCCAACAGCCCGCCGGAGGCCCTGGTGCCGACGATCAGCGGCACCAGCACCACGAAGGCAGCGGAGACGACCACCCCGGCCACCCCCGCCGCCGACGCACCGATCGGCTGATCTTTCCCAGCGCGACTCAGCGCGAGAAACGTAAAACTGCCCCTTTCATGTGAAAGGGGCAGTTTTGCGTCTGCTCGGCGAACTAGACGCCCAGCTCGCGGCCGATGATCTCCTTCATGATCTCGGTGGTGCCACCGAAGATCGTCTGAATACGTCCGTCCACGTAGGCGCGGGCGACCCGGTACTCCATCATGTAGCCGTAGCCGCCGTGCAGCTGCACGCAGTTGTCGACGACCTTCTTGGCGACCTCGGTCGCCCACCACTTGGCCTTGGCGGCTTCGACCGCCGTCAGCTCGCCGTCGACCACGCCCTGCAGACAGCGGTCGATGTAGGTCTCGGTGACCTCCAGCTCGGTCTCCATCTCGGCGAGCAGGAACCGGTTGTGTTGGAAGCTGCCGATGGGCTGGCCGAATGCCTTGCGGTCCTTGGCATATTGCAGCGTCTCCTGGAAGACCGCCCGCGCACCGTAGATCGCCGAGATGGCGATCGAGAGCCGCTCCGAGGGCAGGTTGGTCATCAGGTGGTAGAAACCGCGACCCTCCTTGCCGAGCAGGTTGGCATTCGGCACCCGCACGTTCTCGAAGTTCAGCTCCGAGGTGTCCTGGCTGTGCAGGCCCATCTTGTCGAGCTTGCGGCCGCGGGTGAAGCCTTCCATCCCGCGCTCCACCACGAACAGTGAGAAGCCCTTGTGCCCGGCCTCCGGATCGGTACGCGCCACCACGACACACAGGTCGCAGTTGATGCCTGAGGAGATGAAGGTCTTGGCGCCGTTGATGATCCAGTCGTCACCGTCACGCACCGCCGAGGTGCGGATGCCGGCCAGGTCACTGCCCGCGCCCGGTTCGGTCATCGCGACCGCGATGATCGTCTCGCCGCTGGCGATGCCGGGCAGCCAGCGCTTCTTCTGCTCGTCGTTGGTGAGGTCCTTGAAGTACGGACCGACGACATCGTTGTGCAGGCTCAGCGCCGGGCCGTGCACGCCGGCCTTGGCGATCTCCTCGTCGATGATGGCGTTGAACCGGAAATCGTCGGAACCGCCGCCGCCGAACTCCTCGGGCATGTTGAACCCGATGACGCCGTACTTGCCGGCCGCCGTGTACGCCGACCGGTCGACGATGCGCTCGGTCTCCCACTTCTCGGAGTTGGGCACGAGCTCACGCTCGATGTACTCCTTGACCGTCTCGCGGAACGCCTCGTGTTCGGCGGTATAGATGTGTCGCTTCATGGCTTACTTTGCCTTCCAAACAGGTTCGCGCTTCTGGGCGAAGGCCAGCGGCCCTTCCTTGGCGTCCTCGGTTTGCAGCAGCGTGCTGAACTCACGGTTGGTGCGCTTCCAGCCGTCCTTGTCGCCGGTGATGACGCCCTCGTCGGCGCCGTACGCGACCCGCTTGCTCGCCTGCACGGCCAGCGGAGCGTTGCCCGTGATCCGTTCGGCCAATTTGAGTGCGGCGTCGACGACGGTGCCATCCGGCACCACCTGGTTGATCAGGCCCCAGCGCAGCGCGTCGGCCGATGACATCGGCTCACCGGTGAACAGCAGCTCGTTGGCCACCTTGCGGGGCAGCTGCTCGGCGATGCGGAACACGCCACCGGCACCGGCGATCAGGCCCCGCTTCACCTCGGGCAGACCGAATTTGGCGTTCTCCTCGGCGACGATCAGATCGCTGGCCAGGGCCAGTTCCGTGCCGCCACCGAGAGCGGTGCCGTTGACCGCGGCGATGGTCGGCTTGTCGATGAAATGGCTGACGTAGCCGGCGAATCCGTATTCCGGATGTTCGGGGTGGAAGAGATTCTCGCCCCGCGAGATCGCCTTGAGGTCGGCGCCGGCGCAGAACGACTTGTCCCCCGATCCGGTGAGCACGACGACACGGATCTCGGGATCGTTCTGGGCCTGCTCCAACGCGTCGCCGACGGCGATGCTGACCGAGGCGTTGATCGCGTTGCGCGCCTCGGGCCGGTTGATCGTGATGAGCAGTACGTTGCCGCGCTTCTCTACGAGCGCGCCGGGCTGGTTGTCGGTGTCGGTCACAGGAGCTCCAGGATGGTCGCGTTGGCCTGGCCGCCACCCTCGCACATGGTCTGCAGGCCGTACTGAATGTTGTTGTCCCGCATGTGGTACAGCAGGGTGGTCAGAATACGGGCACCGGAGCCGCCGAGCGGGTGGCCCAGGGCGATCGCGCCGCCGTTGGGGTTGAGCCTGCTCTCGTCGGCGCCGATGTCCTTGAGCCAGGCCATCGGAACCGGGGCGAACGCCTCGTTGACCTCGAATACGCCGATCTGATCGACACTCAGGCCGGACTTGGCCAGCGCCTTCTGGGTGGCCGGGATCGGCGCGGTCAGCATGATGACCGGATCGGCGCCGGCGAGCACCGCGGTGTGCACCTTGGCAAGTGGCTTGAGCCCCAGGTCTTTTGCCTTCTCGGCCGACATCACGAGCAGCGCGGCCGATCCGTCGGAGATCTGGCTGGAGTTACCGGCGTGGATCACACCGTCCTCCTTGAAGGCCGGCTTGATGGCTGCCATGGACTCGACCGTGCCGCCGCGACGGATGCCACCGTCCTCAAGCACTGTGCTCTTGTTGCCGTCCGCGTCCGTCACGTTGATGCCCACGATCTGATCCTTGAACGCACCGGCATCCTGTGCGGCAGCAGCTTTTTCGTGCGAACGCAGGGAGAACTCGTCGAGCGCCGTGCGCGAAAGGCCCCACTGCTCGGCGATCATCTCGGCGCCGACACCCTGGTTGGGCGTCTTGTGGTCGTAGCGCTCGCGGAACGCCTCCGGGTAGGGATGTCCGCCGCTGGCCAGCGAGGATCCCATCGGGGTGCGTGACATCGACTCGACACCACCGGCCACGACGACGTCGTAGTGGCCGGCGATGACGCCTGCGACGGCGAAGTGCAGGGACTGCTGGCTGGATCCGCACTGGCGGTCGACGGTGACACCGGGGACCGTCTCGGGCCAGCCCGCGGTCAGCAGGGCGGTGCGGGCGATGTCGAGCGCCTGCTCGCCGGCCTGCATGACACAGCCCCAGATGACGTCGTCGACCAGGGCGGGATCGATCCCGGCGCGCTGCACCAGACCGTTGAGGACCTGGGCCGACAGCTCAGACGGATGCACACCGGAGAGGGCGCCGTTGCGCTTGCCGACAGGTGAGCGGACAGCCTCGACGATGACGGCTTCAGCCATGACTTCTCCTTTGAAGGGTGGGGGCGCCCCCCGTTGTAACCAATTGGGGCACTCGAGGTGAAAATAGACCAGAAGGTTTACTAGGTCAACCTACTAGTTGGTAGGGGACTCCGACGTGCGCGGAACGCCTGACCCGGCACGTCCGGCCGCCGCCAGCAGTTCGTCCCGGAAGTCAGGATGCGCGATGGCGGCCAGCGCCTGTCCCCGCTCCGATACCGAGAGGCCTTCCAGCTCGGCGGCGCCATACTCGGTGACGATCACGTCGACGTGATGGCGAGGCGTGGTGATGACCGCTCCGGGAGCGAAGCACGGCACGATCCGCGACCGCAGGACGCCGTTGTCATCGAACGTCGAGGGTAGGCAGATCAGTGAACGGTCCGACAATTCGAGCCCGGCGCCCGCCACGAAGTCCTCGGCGCCGCCGATACCGCTGAACTGGTCGCCGTCGATCGTGTCCGCCACCACCTGGCCGTAGATGTCGACCGCGAGCGCACCGTTGATCGACACCATGTCGCGGTTGGCACCGATCACCTCGGGCGCGTTGACGATCTCCACCGGCAGGAATGCAACGGACTCATTACCGTCCAGCCACGCGTAGAGCTCCGCGGAACCGAAGGCGAACGTCGTCACGCTCACCCCGTCGTATTGCCCTTTCGCGGCGTTGGTGACCTTGCCGGCGCGGTGCAGTTGCATACAGCCATCGGTGAACATTTCGCTGTGCAGTCCGTAGTCACCGCCCTCGCCCTCGGCCAGCAAGCCGGCGATCTGGCTGGGAATCGAGCCGATCCCCGTCTGCAGGGTGGCCCCGGAGCGGATGTAACCGACGGCGTGCCGTGCGATCGCCCGGTCGGCGTCGGACGGCGCCGGACCGGGTAGCGCGAGGGGCGCATCCGTCGAGCGCACCATGATGTCGATCTCGTCGACGTGGATCGCGTGACGGTGTCCGCCGAATCCGAAGGTTCGCGGAAAGCTGTCGGAGACCTCGACGACCAGCAATCGTTGTGGGTCGGCCCCCGCACGGCGCAACTCGTCGACCGTGCCACCCGCGTGCAGGGACAACGAGCACCATCCGTCGGTGTCGGGGGCCGTCGCGACCGTCGTCATGACCCGCGGAGACCGTTGTTGCAGAAGCGGCCCGAAGCGGCGGAAGTCCGCGGGCGTGAACTGGATGTCCGCACCGCCGTCGCGCAGCATTCGCTCGAGCGGACCGAAGAATCCCGACAGATAACGGACTCCGTTCCGCGAGAACAGTTCTGTGCCGACACCGAGCAGCGCCCCGTACACCCGCAAGTCTGTCCAATCCGTGCGTTCGCCGAGCGCACGCAGAAACGCCGGCGGTTGGCCGGGGCCGAGCGGCATGCCCAGCGTGTCGGCGGTATCGAGCCGCGCGGCGGCCTCCTCGGGCGTCAACTCCACTGGCATAGCCGACACCCTGCCACGTGAGCCGGGGCGTTCAGTCGAGTTCGGCGACCGGCGCGCAGCGTGGCCGCCGTCGTCGATACGCCGGACCGCGGGTGCTGGCAGAATCGACACTCACCTGCAATATTCCGTTGAATCGTCCGCTGACCACCCCACATGGTTTACTGAGTTGCATAGCTGAGGTACAGGGAGTCGACCGTCAGGGAGGTGCAGTGGCTCGCAATACACCCTTGGCCCCGATGATCGGGCCCGACGCGATCACGCCGCACGCTCCGGTTCGTTCCCCCAAGACCGCGGAGCTCGTCGCAGGCACATTACGACGCATGGTTGTCGACGGGCAGCTCAAAGAGGGCGACTTCCTGCCCAACGAAGCCGAGCTCATGGAGCACTTCGGGGTCAGCAGGCCCACCCTGCGCGAGGCCGTGCGGGTACTGGAGTCCGAGCGTCTGGTCGAGGTCCGCCGCGGCTCCCGCACCGGCGCCCGGGTCCGGGTGCCCGGTCCGGAGATCGTCGCCCGCCCGGCGGGCCTGCTGCTCGAACTGTCCGGTGCCGACATCGCCGACCTCCTGGTGGGCCGCGCGGCGATCGAGCCGATGGCCGCCCGCCTGCTGGCCGAAAAGGGCGACGAGGCAGCGTTCGCCGAGCTGGAACGGATGCTCGACGAACACATCCCCACGGACTACCAGTCAGACCGACTGGCCGAGACCACCGGCGACTTTCACCGCCGCGTCGTCGAGCTGTCGGGCAATGCCACTCTCGGCATCATCGCCGGCATGCTGCACGAGATCACCGTGCGCCACCACGCCTTCCTGTTCAAGGAGCGCAGGCCGGTCTCGAAGTCCGATTACGACAAGCTGATGCGGTCCTACCGCAAGCTGATCCACCTGGTCCGCTCCGGCGACGGAGATGCCGCGGAAGCGCACTGGCGCAAGCACCTTGACACTGCTCGAATCCTCATGCTGCAGGACATCGAGAGCGTCAAGGTGCGCGACGTCATGCGCTGAGCCCGCCGCGACCGGCTCAGGTGACTGCGGCACCCCGCTGGACGTGGACCGGGAGCTCGTCGTCCCAGGGCTGCCGCGTCACCATGTCGGCCACCTCGACGTGTCCGCGCTCGAACTCTCCGGTGGCGGCGTCGACGAGGCGGTACTGCTGGGTCTGACGCTGGATCGGCTGGGCGTCGAGCATGACGATGCGCACCTCCCCCGGCTCGAAATGGCACCGCTTCTGCAGGGCCGCCACCAACTGCTCATTGCTCATGTGCCCGTCACCGAAGTTCCAGCCGATGGCCGTGGACACGATGCGCTCGCCGTCCGTCAGCACGTAGTCGTCCTCGTTCTGCCCGGCCATGGCGCGGTGCGCCAGGGTGAACAGCGCGCGGCCGTGAGAATTGAAGCCCCGGAACGCATATCCCATGTAGAGGTACATCTGGGCGGTTTCCGGACTGCCGTAGTACCGCTCCATCTGGGAGGCAGGCATGCTGGCGATCGCCACGATGTGCTTCTCGATCTTCTCGGCGGCCGACGGCTTGACGCACCACAGCGAGGTGTCCCAGTTCCCGGCGTAGTACCGCATGCCGGGCAGGAAGGAGATCTTGCGCGGGAACAGGTTTCCCAGCACCACGGTGCCCGCCGACACGGCGAACAACACGATCGGCCACGGGCTGCCGAGATCCGTCAGGCCCACCTCGGCATGCCCGACGAACAGCGCCAGTACCGAGAACATCATGAAGACGTTCCATTCCAGCGGCACGCCCATCGGGATGGAACTCAGGATGCCGAAGTGGAAGCACAGCATCACGAAAGCAGCGATCGCTGTCGGCCAGCCACCGTGGGAGAAGAACAGCACCAACGGCACCAAACCCTCGATGGCAGTGGAGAAGTGCGCCAGGAAGCGAGACGGCCGGCCGGGCCGGAGGTCATCGGGGAAGCGCTCGAAGAACCTCCGTTTGATCCAGCGCGGCCGGATCACCGGATTGTTGCTCATCATCGTCGAGATGACGAACGGGAAGTGCTTGGTCAGCTTGGAGGACGCCGCGCCGATCCAGATGGTCAGGCAGACGAGCTTGGCGGCGATGACGATATCGGCGCCGCTGAACAGGAAGCACACCGCCAACGCGCCGTACACCTCACCGCGGGCGGCCAGGAAGATCACCTTGTCCCGCAGGCCCATCACCGCCAGCAGGCCGACGATCGCCGCGGTCTGCCACACCGGCAGCACGCCGATCTGGCTGCCGAGAGCCGGGATGGGGCCGGTGCCCTGCGACGCCAGCGCCACCACGAGCATCACCAGCAGTGCCCCGTACAGCACGACATCGACGGCGCCGCGGCTGTCGCCCTTGGTCAGCGGCACCCGGTCCGGCCACGGTGGCAGCCGAATCGTCTTGGGCCGCAACCAGTACAGGATCGAACCCATGGGCGGGAAGAACCGGTTGTTGAGCGGGCCGAAGCCGCAGCCGAGGCCGACGACCTCGAACAGCATCGTGTAGAACACGACCTTCTGGTAGACGATCGGCTCGGCGTACCAGGAGGACACATTCGTGAAGCCGTCGATTCCGGTGGTGGTCAGCGCGATCAGCCAGGCACCCAGGATGTAGGCCAGGATCTTGACGACGTAGAACAGGTGCAGCACTACAGGGGTTCCGAAGCCGACCTCGGCCCAGTGCCGCGCCATCGGCCGGATCTTCTCGGCTCGATTGCCCTTGCTCCACTGCTCGAAGTCGATCTGGGGAGATTCTTGTTTGAGAAAACCCATGCCGGTCAGATTAGAACGTGTTCTAGTCGAGCTTCACGCGAACAGACACATATGTACCTGACACGCCGTGGCGAAAGGTACATATGCGTCTGCTCGGCGGGAAGTCAGGACTTCACCGGCGGCCGGTAGAAGATCACCAGTTGGCCGATGCCACCCGCCAGGCCGAGCACGATCGCGATCGCCATGCCGCACCAGCCGTGCAGCAGGTGGTAGAAGCTGCAATTGGAGAACAGCAGGTGATCCAGGCTGAAGCGGCCGGCCCCGGTCCCGGCGATCGCCACCGCGGACGCCGCCAGGATCAGGTTGTACTCCCAGCCTTCCTTGACGATGAAGAAGCCGTTGGCCCGGTGCACGGTCCAGGCCGCCACCAGCATCAGCGCCACGAATCCCGCGGCGGGCACCGGCGTGAGCAGGCCGAGGGCCAACCCGAGACCGGCGGCGATCTCGGTGCTGGCCGCCACCCGGGCGTGGAACATGCCCGGCTTCATGCCGATGCTGTCGAACCAACCCGCGGTGCCCGGGATGCGCCCGCCACCGAAGAACTTGTTGTAGCCATGGGCGGCCATGGTCAGGCCGAGCACCACGCGCAGGAGCAGGATCGCAGTGTCGTAAGCAGAGGAAGCCATGTAACAGAATGTAGGACATCTGTTAAGCCGCCGCCCAGCCCCCATCCACACTGAGGATCACCCCGTGGATGTTGCCTGCGTCCTCACCGGCCAGGAATGTCACCGCTGCGGCGACCTCTTCGGGTGTGCTCATGCGGCGGGACGGGATGCGGGCGAGCACCGGGGCGACGTGCTCAGCGGCCTCCAGCGCCCGTTCCGTGGCAATCGGCCCTGGTGCCACCGCGTTGACCCGTACCCCGCGCGGGCCGTACTCGACCGCCCACGACTTGGTCAGCGAGTGCACGGCCGCCTTGGTCGACGAGTACAGCGCCGACTGGTCCCCGCCGATCAATCCGGTGATCGACCCGACGTTCACCACCGCGCCGTGGCCACGCTCGGCCATGGCGGGCACCAGGGCGCCGGTCAGCAGAAAGGGTGCGACGACGTTGGTCTGGTACGACTCGAGCAGCGCCGGCTCGGACACCTCCCCGCTGGGTTCCGGCATCCCCCACACTCCGGCGTTGTTCACCAGGATGTCGATCTGCCCGCCGGCTGCTGCCGTGGCTTCTCGCGCCAGCCGTCGCACTTCGTCACCCCCGGCACCCAGGTCGGCGGCGACGAACTCGGCCCGCCCTCCGGCAGTACGGATCTCGTCGACGACGGCATCGCCGCGTTCCTTGTTGCGGCCGCTGACGATGACGAGGGCGCCCTGGGCCGCCAGCGCCTTGGCGATGGCGACACCCAGGCCGCCGGTGGATCCTGTGACAAGTGCAGTGCGGCCCTTCAGAAGGGTACTGCGCGTAATGTTTGGACTCATGAGTCCAGGTATAGGCAGATGAAAATGGACCTGCAAGTCCAGAAACTGACTGCCAAGGGTGAGGCCACCCGGCGCCGGATCATCGAGGGCGCCGCCGCCGTGATCCGCAGCCACGGCGTGGCCGCCACCACGCTCGACGACATCCGCGCCCACACCCAGACCTCCAAGAGCCAGCTTTTCCACTACTTCCCCGACGGCAAGGATCAGCTGTTGCTCGCCGTCGCCGAACACGAGGCCCAGATGGTGCTCGAGGATCAGCAGCCCTACCTCGGCGAGCTGACCTCGTGGGCAGCCTGGCAGCGCTGGCGCGACGCGGTGGTTGAGCGTTATCGCCGCCAAGGCCAGAGCTGCCCGCTGAGCCTGCTGATGTCAGAGATCGGCCGCACAACTCCCGGCGCCCAGGCGGTCACCAAAGCCCTACTGCAGCAATGGCATGACGAGATCGCCGCGGGCATCCGGCACATGCAGGCGCAGGGAAAGATGGCCGCCGACCTCGATGCCGACCGGACGGCCGCCGCTCTGCTGGCCGGAATCCAGGGCGGGGTCAGCGTGATGCTGGCTTCCGGCGACCTGAGCTACCTGGAGTCCGCGCTGGACGTCGGCATCGCCATGCTGCGCCGCGGTTAGCCTGCCAGCGCCACATCAAGCCGGGCGAGGTAGGCGTCGATGTCGCCCACCGCCGACTGCGCCGCATGCACGCTGACCGCGACGGTGTCACCGATGCCGTGTACCCCGTGGGTGAGACCCATCATGAGCGACAGCGAGGGATATCCGGCCGTCAGCACCACGTGCGCGGCGCCGAGCCTCAGGTCGGTCCCGCCCCGGTTGACGCTGGACACCACCGTGTTGCCGGTCACCATGGGAGCGCGCACCGTCGGATCGAATTGCTCTATCCCCCAACGCAGCAACGGAGCCGGCGTGGCGGCGAACGCCCGGCTGGACGCCAACATCGCCGGGTGTGCGGCGCGGCGGCGCCGGTCTGCGAAATCGGCGACGATGCACGCGACGCGGTCGGTGCCGGCAAGTTCCGGATACAGGCCGATACCGACGTTGCCGAAGTGGTTGTGCGCGTGGCGCACACCCGGATTGGCCATCGGCACCTCGGCGCCGAGCGCCGTCGTGTCATCCCCGAGCTCGCGCAGATGCTCGCCCAGCGCCGACGAGATGGCGGCCAGCACCCCGACAGTCACGGTCGGACCCGGTATCTGGGCACGGTGCCGCACTATCGTGCGCACCCAGCGCTGCCCGCTCGGTGCGGCATTGCTGTGCAGCACCGGGCGCGACGGCGCAGGCGGAGGGACCGCCCCAGATACGGTGTCGCGCACCAACTGCCGGTGAGTGCGCGCGGCCGCCACTGCACGCCACGGCAGCCGCGCGGCGCGAAGTCGCTGAGAGGACACCGGGGCGATCTCACCGGGCCGCCCCAGCAGCCAGGCGGCCAGCGCCGAGGCCCGAGTGCCGTCGGCAAGGGCGTGGGACATCTGCAGCACGACGACGGCGCCGGTGCCGGCTCCGGGTATCTCACGGACCCGGCCGAACACGTGCAGCCGCCAGGGCGTGACGGTGGCGTCGACCTGGTGGTCGGCCAGGCCGGCGACGCCGTCCAGGCATTCGTTCCAGCCCAATTCGTTGTCGTGCCTGACGAACTGGTCATCGCCCACTTGCCGCGGGACCCACGCCGGATACGTCAGCCGGCAGTCGTCACGGACCTGTACGGACAAATCGGGGCAGCGTTGAGCACGGGCGCGGACCTCGTCCAGAGCTGCGTCCAGATCGTCGGGCACACCGCCGAACGCGTACAGCAGGAACTGATCGTTGGGAAACTTGGCCGACATCCACCAGTTCTGGGCGTCGATCGCGGCCAGCCGGCGCACCGGTCAGCTCCTCGCAGGGCTGCCGATGAAATCGACGATGTGCTCGGCCACCACGTCGGGTTGCTCGAGCTGCAGAAAGTGGCCGGCCCGCTCGACGATGTTCACCGCGCTGTCCTCCGGCAGGATCTTCTGCACCCAGTGACCGTAATCCGCTGTGGCGCAGCCATCGTCGGTGCCGTGCAGGTACAACGTCGGGACCCTCGGTGGCGACAGCCAGTACTGGTGCAGCTCGGCGTACTGCGGCGGCGGCTTGCTGAGGCGAATCGTGGCCCGGTAGTACCCGAGCGCCGCGCGCCAGCGATCCCGCGCCCCGATCGCCGCGTCGACATGGCGCACGTCCTCGGCCGCGTCGTATCCCGGTGACCACAGCTTCCACAGCCGGGGCACCACCCAGGATGCGGAACGGTCCGGTAGCCAAGGCAATTGGAAGTACATCATGTACCAGCTGCGCAGCATCTGACGCGGCAACCGGGCCATCAGCTTGCCCGCCTCGGGTACCCGGCCCAGCGGCTGGAACGACGCAGGAGGGGGCACCGACATGATCACGGTCTTGGCGAACGCGTTGTCCGGCATGGCGGCCAGGCCCGCTGCGGCGATCGCCCCCCAATCGTGCCCGATGAGGACGTCGCGGCCGGTCGGCCCCGCGGCCTGCAGCACGCGCAACGCATCGTCCATCAATGCGCCGATGTGGTAACTCCCGTCGGCAGGTATCGACGAGGGCACGTAGCCGCGCATGAACGGCGCCACCACTTTCCAGCCCGCCTCTGCCAGCGCCGGCGCCACCTTGCGCCAACCGTAGGCGGTGTCGGGAAAGCCGTGGAGGCACAATGCGACCGGCCCGTCATCCGGGCCCCACACCAATGCCCGCAGTTGCACCGCGGGCGTGGCGACATCGATCCAGCGCGGCCCGGTCACAGCGGCACCGGCTCGTACTCGGACATCAGCCATTCGTCACCGACTTTGACCATGGTGACCCGTGCGACCGACGGAGTCTTCTGCGGCATGTTGTCGCCGACCTGAACGCTCTGGTTGACGAACAACACCAGTTCGGCGCGATCAGACTTCGCGCTCACCACGCCGGCACGCAACACCTCGGCGAAGGCCGCGATCCGCTGAGCATGTGCCGCCGGGATGACCTCGTTGGTCATCGCGGTGTAGGTACCGAGGAACTCCCCGGTCATCCGGTCGCGGGCGGCAGTGAGCTGCTGTTCAACGGTTTCGGTCTCGTACGAGAGCATCTGGCCGGTGATCTCCTTGGCCGCCTGCACCGATTCGTCTCTGGCCGTGGCGCTTTGATCCTGCGACACCGTCAGCCACCGCAGCACACCGCAGGTCAGTGCCAGCACCAGCGCGACGGCCGCCAGCACGATGCCCAGGCTGACCCGCGACCTGGCGGGCGATGGCGAGGCTTCGTCAGGCTCGGCGGCCTCGTCCGCAGCGTCGTCGGCTGCGTCATCCACCGCCGTCTCATCGGCTTCGTCGTCGGCGCTTTCCGTGTCCGCATCGACGTCGGTCCTGACGTCCGCGTCGACCGACTCGGGCTCGACCACCGACTCGGGCTCGGCCGGCGCCGTCGTTTCGACAGGTTCCGCGACGGGTTCCGCAGCCTCGACGGTCTCCGGCGCGGGGCTGATCTGCTCGGCGCTCTGGACGGGATCGGCCGCGGCCTTACGACGCCCGGCCGGCGGCATCTTGTGCCGGCCGCTCACTGGATGAACTCCACGTTCGAGACCTTCGCCTTGCCTTCAATTTCCTGCACTGTCAACACCATTCGCCACACCTGGGGCGCCTGCTCCGGCACGCCCGCATTCGTCGACCGAACGGTCACCGACACGAGAACATCCGCCTTGTCCTCCGAGTAGGACTCCAGCCCCGATGAGGTGACGGTGCCCACCGACTTCGACTTGATCTGCTTGACCACCTCGAGGAACGACTTCGAACGCTTGTCGAAGTCGTCGTAGAACCGTCCCGTCGAATTGTCGAGCACTCGCTGGACGTCGTCTTCGGCGTGCTCCCAGTCGATGCTGGTGAGGTTGATCGCGCCCTCCCGCGCGGTGTCCATGAACATCGAACGGCGCTGCTGATCGTCATGAACCTGATAGAAGCTGTAGCCCAGCCAACCGGTCAGCGCCACCAGCGCGACGACCAGCACGCCGCCGACGAGAGCTGCCGAAGGCGAGCGTAGGAACCCGCGCCGATTCGGTGCCGCGCCGTCATCCCCTGCGGGCGCGGGCTCTGTGCCCTCGGCCTCGGGTTCGGCGCGGGCGGTCGATTCTTTCTCGGCCTCGGGTTCTGGAACCTCTGCCTGTGGGGCGGACTGGCTCGACTCCGCGGTGTCGGTCGGCTCGACCGCGTCGGCGTCGGCACTGTCGTCTGCCATACATCTGCTCCTCGGTGGCCCTACGTGGTGCGTGCAACGGCACGCGTGCGGTCCAAAGTACGTGGCACCGGTCACACCGTCATCAGCGGTACCGGCAGTCCCGGATAGACCTACTCCGGGTGCGGCGGCTTCCCGTTCCCGGACTCCGCGCAGGTGATTCGTGCTCCCACGGCCCGCAGCGCGAAGTCCACCACCTCGGCCTGGGCGACCTCGCATTCCCCGTCGGAGCACAGTCTGGACATCGAATGGGTGACCACCGCGCCGATGGCGATCGCGTCCTGTTCCGGCTTGGCCATCGGAAACGACCCGTCGTCCAGACCGCGGCGCAGGATCGACGCCAGCGAGCGCTCGCGGTCGTCGTGCCACTGCTCACGGGCCGCGCGATACCCCTTGGCCGCGCGGACCTCGTCCGAATCGAGCACGGTCATGTGCATGCTCAACCGCGCGTCCTGCAGCAGGCCGAAAATCTGGCCGAGCCACACGCGAAGTTGCTCAGTGGAAGACCCGTCGAAATTCTCGGCGATCCGGTCGAGTCGGCGGGCCAGCGAGTCGCCCTCGCCCCGCATCATGGCCAGGAACAACGCATCCTTGGATTCGAAGTGCCGATAGAACGCGCGGGTCGACAAGCCCGCCCTGGCCAGCACGGCGGCCACCGGCACCGCACCGGTGTGGGGCTCGGACAGGCAGCTGAAGGCAGCCTCGATGATGGCGTCGCGCTCGCTGACGTCGGCGACCACCTCATCTGCCGCGGCGCCTCGCTCGATCTGCACGATTGACGATTCTAGGAACGGCACGCGGTGCGGGTCGCAGATGTGGAGAAAATGCACGTGGGTAACGTGACCTCCCGGGGCCTGCCGAGAGGAAAGTCCGTGAACACCGGGAAAACCGAGCACAGCGAATCGCGTACTGTCACGTTCCGCGGGGTCGATGACCTGAACCTGGTCGGCGACGAGTGGAACCGGGGCGCCCCGTCCGCCGCTGACCGGCCCACTGTCCTGCTGCTGCACGGCGGCGGGCAGAACCGGTTCTCCTGGAAGAACACCGGGCAGATCCTCGCCGATGGTGGTTTGCATGTGATTGCGCTCGATGCCCGAGGTCACGGCGACAGCGACCGCTCACCGAGCGCGAACTACTCGGTGGAAGCGCTTTCCGCGGATGTGCAGCACGTGCTGTACCAAATCGGACGCCCGGTGGTGCTGATCGGCGCCAGCATGGGCGGGCTCACCGGCATCCTGGCCGCGCACGAGGCCGGCCCGGAACTGGTCACCAAGCTGGTGCTGGTCGATGTGGTCCCGCGGTTCGAGAAGAGCGGGAGTGCCCGCATCCGCGACTTCATGTTCACCAACGTCGACGGTTTCGACTCCCTCGAAGAGGCCGCCGAGGCCGTCGCGGCCTATCTGCCCTACCGCACCAAGCCCCGCAGCCCCGAGGGTCTGAAGAAGAATCTGCGGCTGCGCGACGGACGCTGGTATTGGCACTGGGATCCGGCCTTCCTCACCAAACCCGAGGATGACCCGTTCGTGCGGGTGGAGAAGCTCGAACAAGCCGCGATGAACCTGACCGTCCCGATCCTGCTGATCCGCGGCAAGCTGTCCGACGTAGTCAGCCCCGAAGGTGTGCAGGACTTCTTGGACAAGGTTCCCGCCGCCGAGTTCGTCGAGTTGTCCGATGCGGGGCACACCGCCGCCGGTGACGACAACGACGCGTTCTCCCAGGTCGTCGTGGAGTTCGTCGCACGGTGAACGCCGCGCGTGACACTGTTGGCTTCAATTTCCTGCGCGAACCCGAACTGCCCGCCCCGCAGATCACCGATACGCAGGCCCGCGACATCCTGGCCGCCCACTTCGATCTGCACGGGAACGTCAAATCGCTTGGCAGTCAACAGGACAAGAACTTCCTCGTCAGCGCTGACGCCGGCATCGCCGGGGTGCTGAAGATCGCCAACCCGGCGTTCAACGAGACCGAACTGACCGCCCAGGAGCTGGCCGCAGAGCTGATCGCAACGGCCGAGCCGGATCTGCGGGTGGCACAGTCGTTGGCCAACCGGAACGGCGAGAAGCTCACTGCGGTAACCGGTCTGGGACCGTCCGACGGCACCGCCCATGTCCGGCTGCTGCGGCACCTGCCCGGCGGAACGCTCATCGAAACCGGGTATCTGCCGCCGGCCACGGTCGGCGAGCTCGGCGCGTTGGCCGGCCGCGTCAGCCGGGCGTTGGCCGGCTTCAGCCATCCCGGGCTGGACCGCGTCCTGCAGTGGGACCTGCGCTACGGGGCCGATGTGGTGCGCAGGCTGGTTTCCCACGTCGACGACGACGAGGCGCGCGCCCGTCTGCAGGCCGCCGCCGATGAGGCCTGGGCACACATCGAGCCGCTGGCAGAGACGTTGCCCGTACAGGCCGTGCACATGGACCTCACCGACGCGAATGTCGTTGTGTCCCATGACAGTGGCGGTGTGGTGCATCCCGACGGGATCATCGACTTCGGCGATCTCGCCGACAGCTGGGCGGTCAGTGAACTGGCCATCACGCTGTCCTGCGTACTGCAACATCCGGGCGGCGAGCCCAGCGCCGTGCTGCCGGGCATCCGCGCCTTCCACGCCATCCGGCCGCTCAGCGTTGCCGAGGCAGAAGCGTTGTGGCCGTTGCTGGTTCTGCGTACCGCGGTCCTGATCGTCAGCGGTGCACATCAGGCCGGATTCGATCCGGACAACGACTACCTCACCGAACAGGCCGACGGAGAGTGGCAGATGTTCGAGCGCGCCACCTCGGTGCCGATCGAGGTGATGACCGCCCTGATCAAGGCGGACCTCGGGCTGGCCGCGCCTCCCACGCCGGTGCACGTCGACCGGCCGATGATCGCTGCGCCCGGGGCAGTGGTGACGCTGGACCTCAGCGCGACGTCTGATGCCCTGGACGACGCGTTCGTTCCCGGCGGCTGGCTGAAAGCCGACGTCGAGGACGAGTTGGCCAGGGCCGCGGTCGGCGAGGGCGCGGACTTGGTGGTCACCCGGTTCGGGCAAGCTCGGATCTCGCGGGCTCCGGCATTGAGCCAGGACGAGCCGGCGGTGGTCTCGACCGGGGTCGGTGTGTGGCCGGCGGACCGGCTGGAGTTGGCCGCGCCGTTCGCCGGTGAGGTCATCGACCGTTCGGCGGATTCAGTGACATTCCGCGGTGCCGAGTACGAGCTGACCCTCACCGGGATCAGACATGTTCCACACGTCTCGGGCGCTCCGGGCGACGTTCTGGGCACGGCCGAGCCTGGCCGTTGGACCCACGTCACCCTGCGCCCCGTGGGTGCCCCTCACGCCCCTGAACTGGCCACGCCCGGCCTGGCGCCGGGCTGGCTGACCTGCGTGCGTGATCCGCGGCCGCTGCTGGGGCTCGCTCCGCTCGAAACCGAGCAGGCAGAGGCCGATCTGATGGCCCGGCGGGACCGGACGTTCGCGCCCGTCCAGGAGCACTACTACCGGCGGCCCCCGCGCATCGAACGGGGCTGGCGGCACTTCCTGATGTCCACCAGCGGGCGCTGCTACCTGGACATGGTCAACAACGTCACGGTGTTGGGGCATGCGCACCCCCGCGTCGCGGCGGCCGCGGCCCGTCAGCTCCGCAAGCTGAACACCAACTCGCGGTTCAACTACGCCTCCGTCGTCGAATTCAGCGAACGCCTCGCCGGGCTACTGCCGGATCCGCTCGACACGGTGTTTCTGGTCAACTCCGGATCCGAGGCCAGCGACCTGGCGCTGCGGTTGGCGATCGCGGCAGCGGGCCGGCCCGACGTCGTGGCGATGCGGGAGGCGTATCACGGCTGGACGTACGGCACCGACGCCGTGTCGACCTCCACCGCGGATAACCCGAATGCGCTCACCACCCGGCCGGATTGGGTGCACACCGTCGAATCGCCGAACAGCTTCCGCGGCAAGTACCGCGGCAGCGAGGTGAGCCGCTATGCCGCGGACGCGGTGGAACAGATCGAGGCTTTGATCGCGGACGGGCGGGCTCCGGCGGCGTTCATCTGCGAGACGGTCTACGGCAACGCCGGCGGCATGGCCCTACCCGACGGATACCTGCCGCAGGTCTACGCGGCGGTGCGCAGGGCGGGCGGATACGCGGTCGCGGATGAAGTGCAGGTCGGCTACGGCCGCCTCGGTGAGTGGTTTTGGGGTTTCCAGCAGCAGGGCGTGGTCCCCGACATCGTGTCGATGGCGAAATCGGTCGGAAACGGCTACCCCTTGGGCGCGGTGGTCACCACCCGCGAGGTGGCCGAGGCGTTCCGCAGCCAGGGTTACTTCTTCTCCTCCACCGGCGGCAGTCCCCTGTCGTGCACGATCGGGATGACGGTGCTCGATGTGTTGAACGACGAAGGGCTGCAGGCCAACGCGGCCCGCGTGGGCGCCCACCTGAAGTCACGGCTTGAGGAGCTGGCTGCGCGCCACCCGATCATCGGCACCGTTCATGGTGCCGGCCTGTATCTGGGTGTCGAGATGATCCGCGATCCCGACACTCTCGAGCCGGCCACCGAGGAAACGGCCCTCATCTGTGACCGGATGCTCGAACTCGGAGTGATCATCCAGCCGACCGGCGACCACCAGAACATCCTGAAAACCAAGCCGCCATTGTGCATCGACATCGAAGCGGCCGATTTCTACGCCGACACCCTGGAGCGGGTACTTACCGAAGGCTGGTGAGCGAGGCTGTCCGACATGCCCCGAAGTTGCCGACGAGAGGTAACCGAGAGCTTGACGAACACTTTCCGCAGGTGCCACTCGACGGTGTGGGTGCTGATGAACAGCTGCTCTCCGATCGCAGCGTTGGTCAGTCCGGCTGCTGCGAGCCGCGCGATCTGTGCCTCCTGAGCCGTCAGAACATCGCCGCCGGCAACCGGCTGTCGGCCCGCCCGCTCCCCCTTCGCGATCAACTCGCGCCCGGCACGATCGGCGAAAGCCCGGGCACCAAAGGCACAGAACATGTCGTGCGCGATGGTGAGCTGCTCCTTGGCCGCCGACCGGCGCTTCCGACGGCGCAGCCATTCCCCGTAGCGCAGATGGGCCCGGGCCAGGTGGACCCTGATGCGGGTACGTCCCAACCGGTCGATCGCCTCACGGTAGTGAGCCTCGGCGTCTCCATCGCCGGCCACCAGAGCCCGTGCGCTCGCCAAAGTCCCTAGGGCCCAATCCGTGTCGCGAACCGATATACGCTCGGTGAGGCGCCCGCAGGCCTCCTGCGCAGCGTCGATGTTGCCGATGCGGGTCGCCGCCTCGATCAGTTCGACCAGATACCATCCGTACAGTCCGAGGTCCTCATACTCGGCAGCCTGCCGGGCCGCGGCGAACGCCTCCTCATAGCGGCCCAGACCATTGCAGAGCACAGCGGTCGCATATCGGGCCAGACCCAGCACCCGGCCTTCCCCAGAGGCAGATGCCGTCTCGGCACCAGCCTTGAGCGCATCGAGATGGTCCGGATCACCCTTCCACGCATCCAGCGCAAGCGAGTGATAGCGCAGCGGTGAGTAGTAGCGGGTCGACAGGGAGGTCGAATCAGCCTCCGTCAGAAGGTCTTCGGCGGCAACGAGCTCGCCGGCCAACATGTGCACGACGGCCCGGTAGGCCAGGGTCTCCGGAAGCAGTGCCAACGCGTCGGACGCCCGGACTCGTCGCACTGCCGCCGTGGAGAGCCGGTGCACCAACCTGTCATCCCATAGTTCATAGGCCGTGGACTGCTGGATGAGAGGCAGCGCGGGCACCATCCACCGCGACGCCTGGGAATCGGCATCACGACGATGCGCACCCAGCTCCTCCACCGCCGCCGGCAATCCCTCCCCGGCATACGGAACACCGATGATCTGAGCCGTCATGCCCCGCAACACGGTGACCACCGGCCCAGAACCGGTGGATAGGCTTTCGATACCGCACCGCGCGGTCTCGGCCGTCCGCGCCACGTCCGGGATATCTCCGAGCCGGCCTGCGTACATCGCCGCAGCGAGAGCTTCAAGATGCGTCTCAAGGCTCACCTCAGCGTCGAAGTGCTCGAATTCGACTGCAGCATCACTCATCCGGGATGCGATCTCACTCAACGAAGCCGCCCTGCCGTCGCCGCTGCGCCGCTTGGCGAACTCCATCTGCGCGGACAACCGCGCGGCTCGCGCCCGCTGCAGGCCGGTCATCGTTGCGAGGCCCGCCATGGCGAGCAACTCGTCGGCATCGGAAAAGGCGCCGGCATCGAGCTTGGCCCGCGCTGCGGCCAGCGCGCGGTCACAGCGAAGTTCCGGAACCGATGTCAGGACCGCGGCCCGCTCGAGAAATGTTGCGGCAACCGCCACACCGTTCCTCGCGTACGCATGACCGGCAGCGACTTCCAGTTGCGCTGCCACCTCATCGTCGGGCCACGTCGCGGCGTTGGCGATATGCCAGATCCGGCGGTCCGGATCGATCTCGACATCGGTGACTTCGGCCAGTACACGGTGCATCTCGCGGCGTACGGACGGGGCGGCAGCGTGGTAAGCGGCCGACCGCGCGAGGGGGTGCAGAAACCGCACATCGGAGTCTATTTCGACCACTCGGGCGGCTACCGCGGGCGCCAGCACGTCGGCAGTGATTCCCAGGCTGTCCGCGACGCGACCCAACACAGCGGCATCGCCGACCGGCTCGGCCGCAGCGGCGAGGAGCAGCTGCCGAGTCGATCCGGGAAGCGCGCGGATCAACTCGACATAGTCGAGTTCGATTCTTTTGGCCCCCGAAGGGGTGTCGCCGGGGCGCAGCGCCCCGGCAAGTTCTGCGGCGGCACGATCACGCGGAAGTGAAACCAAAGCAAGCGGATTACCGTGGGTCTCGGCGATGATCCGATCGCTGACGCGCGGGTCGAGACGGGTCATCATCACCGTGCCCAGCAGGACTCGCGCGTGCTCATCCGACAACGGGCCGATCATGCGTTCGGGCAATCCGCTCAACACGTCTGCCCCGAGGTCACGAGTCGCGAACACCAACCCGGCCCGTTCGGTGGTCAATCGCCTCGCCACAGCAGCCAGAACCGCCAGCGTCACGGGGTCCAGCCAATGTGCGTCATCGACGACCCAGACCAGCGGCTCATCGCGGCAGGCAGCGGTCAGCAAATTCAAAACGGCTGAGTGCACCAATTTTTCGGTCGGCGGCGCACCGGATCCCAGTCCCAGAATCACCACCAGTGCGTCGCGTTGGGCAGTCGGCAGTTCGGCGAGGTGGCCGAGCAGCGGTCGGCACAACTGCTGTAGGCCGGCGAAGTCGAGATCCATGTCGAATGGCACTCCGGTCACCCGTACCGACCGGTAGTGCCCGACCCGCTCGAGAAGATGGTTCAGCAACTCGGTCTTCCCGACACCGACCTCCCCGCGCATCACCAGAACCCTGCCCCCGCTTCGCACTCCCGTGACCAGATCCTCCAGAACCCGGCATTCGGTATCGCGTCCGATCAGCACGCGCGCACCGGCATCGTGAAAAGTTCTCCGCCACATACACATATCGACCGCGCGGCAGCCGATTCTGTGACAGCCTCTAGTTCCCCAGCTTCGACGCGATATGCCGACGGGAACGGATACCCAACTTGCCGAACACTTTTCGCAGGTGCCACTCGACGGTGTGAGCGCTGATGAACAGTTGCGCGCCGATCTCCGAATTGGTCAGTCCGTCGGCGGCGAGCCGGGCGATCTGCATCTCCTGCGCGGTGAGCGACGCGGCGTCGACCGCCCGCCGGCCCGTTGCCCTGGCCGACGTCGCTGCCCCTGCGGCGGCGAGTTCTCGGCGGGCCCGCTCAGCGAACCCGTCGGCGCCCAAGTCGCTCAGCAGGGCGTATGCCTGGCGGAGGCGTTGCCGGGCTTCGTCCCGTCGCTGTTCGCTCCGCAGCCACTCGCCGTACACCAAATAGGCTCGTGCGGTGAGCATTCGGACGTCCGTACGCTCAAGGAACTCGATCGCCTCCCGATAGCGTTGTTCGGCGACGGGACCGTCAGCCACCAGCGCGCCGACGTAGGCCGCCGTGCCGCGCGCCCAGTCGGTCCCGCTCACCGCAGCCATGTTCTCGATATGTCGCACCGCCTCGGTCGCCTCGGCCGGCACCCCCGATCGTGCTGCCGCCTCGACCAATTCGACCATCGACCATGTCGACAGTCCAAGCTCCCGTGGATATGCCGATCCACGCCGAGCAGCCAGGAGCGCCTCGTCATACCGGCCGAGTCCGTTGTACAGTACCGCGGCTGCCCACTCCGTCGCCGTCAGTGCCTTGCCCTCGCCGCGCAACAACGGGTCGGAGGTGATCAGATCGATCGCTTGCATCGTGCGCGTCTCGTCGCCTCGCCACGGTTCGACGACCATGGCGCCGTAGTGCGCGAAGAAACTGCTTCCGGTGACCTCGCCCAACGTTGCGGCCTGAGCGACCAGCGCGTCGGACGCGGCCAGGTCGCCCGCATAAACGCGGTTCGACAACCGCAGCAGCAGCGCCGACGGCAGGACGGCAAGTGCGCCGGCGTCCACAGCAAGCTCGACCAACCTGGCCGACAGCGTGGACCAGGCGTCGAATTCCCAAGTGTTGTGCGCCAATCGGCACGCCAAGGGCAGCCAGCCCAACCCATCCGCTGGGGAGAACCCTCCTGTTCGATAGGCCGCGAGGGCACGGTGAACCAGCGGCGCCCCCTGCGCGTAACCCGCAACCGTGATCCGGGAAACGCCTTCCAGGAGCAGATCTGAGCAAGCCGGGTCCGCGGGCCGCCGCATCGCGAGGATCGCAGCCGCCACCTGCTCCACCCCGACCTCGTCAGGCAATCTGCCGGCGGTGAGGGCGGCGTAGAGGGCATCACGATAGGTCTCGGTTGCCAACGCCGAGTCAAGTGGCTCAAGCTGTTTGGCCGCGCCGAGGAGTGAGGGCAGACCCGCGCTCGCGCTCCGGAACGAGAAGAGACTTCGCCCACGCACGAGTTCGGCGAGGGCATGCTCACGCTTGGTCAACGGCAGCGCCGCGAGGTCGTCGAGAAGTTCGAGAGCCTCACCGAACTCGCCTGCCTCGCTCTTGGCCTGCGCTGCTGCCAGCGACCGGGAGCCACGACGACGCGGATCAGGCGTGAGTTCGGCGGAACGGTCGAGAAATGCGGCCGCCGCGGCAGCACCACCGCGTGCGCGGGCGCGGGCAGCCGCCAGCTCGAGGCCTGCGGCCACACCTTCATCGGGCTGACCTGCCGCACTTGCCAAGTGCCACGCACGTCGATCGGGGTCGTGTTCGGGGTCCGTCGCCTCAGCCAACGCCCGGTGCACCTGCCGGCGCTGCAGTGTCGTCGCCGATTTGTATACCGCCGAGCGCACCAGCGGATGCCGGAACCGGACCATCGTGCCGATGGTGAGTAGCTCGCCCGCCTGAGCTTCGGAGCCGGCGGCGACGGTGTCGATGTTCAACTCCACGGCCGCGCGGCGCAACAACGCAGCATCTCCCACCGGATCAGCCGCGGCGAGCAGCACCAGAAGCTGGGCCCCCGGTGACAACGAACGAAGGCGACGCAAGAAACCCTTCTCGATCTGGCCGGCCAGCGGTTGGTCGTCGATCCGGTCGGTCCACACGGCCACCTGCGCAGCCGTCACCTCACGTGGAAGTTCCAGGAGCGCAAGTGGATTCCCCCGGGATTCGGCCAGAATACGATCGAGCACCCGGTCGTCGACGCGGCCCGGGCAGCCCCGTGCCAGCAGAGTCCGGGCGTCGTGATCGCTCAGGCCCTCGATCCGCAGCGCGGGTAGATCCGCCAGGGCATCGCCCACTACGGGCTCGCGTACTGCGAAGAGCAGCACCACCCGCTCGGCCAGCAGCCGGCGACCGACAAACGACAAGGTCTGAGCGGAAATCCGGTCCAACCATTGCGCATCGTCGATCAAACACACCACGGGCTGCCGCGCCGCCGCTTCCGCCAACAGGCTCAGGACTGCCAGTCCGACGAGGAACCGGTCCGCGGGAGTGCCCGCGCTGAGCCCGAACGCCGTTTCGAGCGCCGACCGCTGTGGGACAGGTAGCCGGTCGAAATGTTTCCGGAAGGGCTCGCACAGCCGGTTCAACCCGCCGAAAGCCAGCTCTGCCTCCGCCTCGATCCCCGCGACGCGCACCACCTGGCATGCGGGCGCGTGGTCGCCCACGTAGTCGAGCAACGCGGTCTTGCCGATGCCGGCTTCTCCCCGCAGGACCAGTGCTGCACTGCGACCGCCCGCCACCGCCGTGACCATGTCGTCGAGGGCCGTGCGCTCCCATCGCCGGCCGACAAGCCGTCCCCGCGTTCCGTCGAGTCGCGCCATCTCCTCGACACGAGGCGTCTGGACGGTCCAGGCCAACCGGCCTGAGGTATCGGGACTCATGCGGCTCGGGAGGCGGCGTAGCCGCCGGCGAGGATGTGCTCCAGATCCCGCCGATCACCGGTGCGCGCGGCCTGCAGGAACGCGGTGGCAACACGGCGGTGCGCGGCAATCCGGACTGCTGAGACGCGCTCACCGGTGTCGAGGCGGGTCTGGGCCCGGCGAACCAGTTGCCGCGCGTTGGCGACACTGGTTCGCAGCAACGCGGCGATGTCCACATACGCATAGTCGAACCCTCTGCGCAGCACGTAGGCGCCCAGCTCCCCTGGCGTCAACCTGGCCATCAGCAGCGCCAGCAGCTCCTCGACCAGAGCGGTCTGTTCGGTCCGCGACACGGGCTCGTCGGCGCCGGTGTCGACCAGGTAGTCCAATGGCGACGCGGTCGGTGCTTCGTAGCGGTGCCGGGCCGACTGGATGACGTTGATCGCGAGGTTCGTCGTGGTGGTGGTCAGAAATGCGGCCGGGTTCTCCACGATCGCGCGGTCCGTGCGCTGCCACCGCAGCCAGGCCTCCTGGACCAGGTCTTCGGCGCCACAGGTCTCTCCGGTAACTCCGTAGGCGATACCGAACAGCCGCGTGCGATGGGTGAGAAAGGTGTCGAGAGCCAGGCCCAGTTCATCCGGTGTCGACATACCTCCACCCTGGATGCCACGGGGCCTCCGTCGCGCCACGGAACTGCGTGGTCGAGTCCGTGGGCTGTGCACCACGGGACTACGCGGGCCGGCTACGTAGCGGGGCTAGCCCGAAGGTGCCAGGGCACCCGGCAGCTCGCGGCGGGAGCTGATGCCGAGCTTCGTGTACACCTTGCGCAGGTGCCATTCCACGGTGTGTGGGCTGAGGAAGAGCTCCGCGCCGATCTTCGGGTTGGTCATTCCGGCGGCGGCCAACGCGGCGATCTGCGCCTCCTGCGGGGTCAGGCTGGTCGTCGGCCCGGCTTCCCGGCTTCGCACGTGCTCACCGGTGGCCAGCAGTTCGCGCCGCGCCCGTTCGGCGAACGCCGTGGCTCCCATGCCATCGAACATCTCGTGTGCGGTGCGGAGGTGTTCCCGCGCCAGTGCCCGCCGACGGTTCCGGCGCAACCACTCGCCGTAGAGCAGGTGGGTGCGTGCCACCTCGACGACCACGCGGTCGCGGGCAAGTTCCTCGATGGCCGTGCGGTACAGCGCGTCCGCCTCGTCATCGTCGGCGAGCAGGGCTCGGCTGCGCGCGCTGACGCCACGTGCCCAGCCGGAACCGGCCGCGCGCGTCAGTTCAACCAGACGATCGAGCGATGTCTGGGCCGCCCCGAGCTCGCCACACCGAACCGCGGCCTCGACATGCTCGACCAACGACAGCCCGGTGAAGTTGTAGCCGTCGTGCTCGATGCCCGCCCGGGCCACCGCGAGTGCCTCGTCGTACCGCGCCAGGCCGTTGTACAGCACTCCCTGGACATAGCCGGTGACCCCCAGGAGCGAGACCTCGCCGTGTTGGGCAGCACGGGCTTTGGCCTCCGCGATCGGGCCGGCAGCGGCATCCTCCTCACCGCGCCACGCGGCCAGCACCAGCGAGGCGTAGGCGTGTGGGGTTTGTCCGGTCGCGGTGGAGATCGCGTCGGCCTCGTCGATCATGCGGGCGGCCGTGGCGAAGTCGCCATGGTGGATGTAGACGCCACCCAGGTAGATCAGCGCCGGCGGCAACGCCCCGAGCGCACCGATGTCACGGGCGAGCCTCACCGCCCGGGTGGCGAAGGTGTCCCACGCGGGCAGATCCCACCCGTAGTGGATGAACGATTCCAGCGCGACCGGCACGAGCAGCAGCCATCGCATCGTCGCCTCACGGCTGTGCAGGTCCTCCTGCGCGAACGGTTCGAAGGCCCGGCGCAATGCCGGCACACCGGTCTCATAGCCGTCGGCCAGCAGGGTGGCGACGCCGTCCAACAGCAGGTCGGCGGCCTCGGAGTTCGACGGCGGAGCGCCGGAAGCCCGGGCGGCGACCGCCGCGGCCTTGGCGCCGGCGGCTCCGTGGACCCGGCCGGCGAAGACTGTCGCGCTGATCGCCTCCAGATAGGTCTCGCGGGCCAGTGGCGACCCGGCGGCCGTGAATTGCGCGGCGGCGTCGAGCAGCAATGGAGCCGCTTCGTCACTGCGACTGCGGCCGAACAGGATTCGGGCCCGCAGACGTGCCAGCCGGGCCTGGTCCAACGGGTCGAGCGGACACAAGCTGGCCAGGGTGGCCAACTCGGTCGCGCGATCCGGGGAGGCGGCCGAGAAATGTGCTTCGGCCGCCGCCAGCGCCCGGCGCCCGCGCTGCCAGAGGTCCGGGGTCAGCTCGGTGGCGCGCTCCAGCAGGACCGCCTCGGCCGCCATCCCACCGCGCTGCCGCGCCCGGCCCGCCGCGTGGTCCAAGCCCGCCGCGACCTCCTCGTCGGGCCCATCGGCGGCCTCCGCCGCGTGCCAGGCGCAGCGGTCCGGATCGAGAACCGGGTCGGTGACGGCCGCCAGGGCCCGGTGGACTGCCCGGCGCTCCTCGGGATCGGCCTGCCGGTACACCGCCGAGCGCACCAGCGGGTGGCGGAACCGGACGGACTCGCCGAATTCGATCAGACCGGCCGCCTTGGCGGGCGCGGCATCGGGCGCGATGTCCATCGCCTCGGCCGCGCGCACCAACAGCCGGGCCTCCCCGATCGGCTCTGCCGCCGCGATCAAAAGCAGCGTTCGGGTCGGCGCCGGCAGCATCTGGATCCGGTCGGCGAAGCCCTGTTCTATGCGACTCGACACCGATTCGCGGGCCGTCGCACTCCCCGCCTCCACGCCGTAGGCGAGCTCAGCGGCACTGCGGCCGCGGTAGAGCTCCAGCAGCGCGAGCGGATTGCCGGAGGTCTCGGCGACCAGCCGATCGCGTACGCGCTCCTCGAGCCGCCCCTCCACCGCGGCCTCCAGCAGTTCACCGGCCGCTGCCGGCTCGAGACCTCCCAGCCGCAGTTCAGGCAGGTTCTTGAGGACCGCCTGGCCCTCTGGATCGCGCACGGAGTAGACCATCGCGACGGCCTCGGCCAACAGCCGGCGCGCCACGAACTCCAACGTCAGCACGGACACCTGATCCAGCCACTGGGCGTCGTCGACGATGACCAGTACGGGCTTTGTCTCTGAGGCCCGGGTGAGCAGGGTCAGAACCGCCAGGCCGACCAGGAACCGATCCGGCGGATCACCGGCGGCCAACCCGAAGGCGACCCGCAGCGCATCCCGCTGCGGCTCGGGCAGCGCATCGACCGTGCCGAGGAACGGTGCGCACAGTTGGTGCAGGCCGGCATAGGCGAGTTCCATGTCCGCCTCGATCCCGCGGGCGGTGGTCACGGTCATCCCCGAGGCCTGGGCCGCCACGAACTCCAACAACACCGATTTCCCGATGCCGGCCTCGCCCCGGATCACCGCTACCGCCGATTCACCCCGGCGCAGCCCGCTGAGCAGGTCGGTCAACTGCGTGCACTCGCGTTGCCTGCCAACCAGGTTGGGCAACGGGCTGGCACTCATGCGTACGGCTCCTGGCAGGGCTGGGCGGCACGGATGTGCACGGCTGGCGAGAAATCTACCGGGATTGTCACAAACCGTGACGCCGCCCGGTCGGTACTTATAACCGGTCGTCTGCCCCAGGAGATTCCATGTCACCCCGCGAACATCAGCTCGCCACGTCTGTCCTGGTGGTGGGGGTCGGGGGTGCCGGGTTGCGAGTGGCCATCGAACTCGCCGAGGCCGGCGTGGCGGTCACGGCAGTGAGCAAGCACACACCGGATGACGATCACACCGGTCTGACCCTCAGCGGGATCAACGCGGCGCTGGACACCGGCAACGGCTGGGAACAGCACGCGGCCGACACCCTGCTGGAAAGCCGCCTGCTGGCCGATCCACGCACCGTGCAGCGGGTCGCCCAGGGCGCCGCCCAAGGCATCCACGACCTGGAGCGCTTCGGCATGCGCTTCGAGCGTCACGACGCAGGACGGGCCACCGGGACCCATCCATACCGGCGCAAGGCCGACGCCGGCGAAGTGCAACGCGTCCTGCGTGAACACGCGGTCCGGCTCGGGATCCCGATCCTCCCGACGGTTTATGTGACTCAGATCCTGGTGAACGACGGAGCGGTCTTCGGCGCCTACGGCTTCGATCTCGTCGACGGCGCACGGTATCTCGTGCATGCCGACGCGGTGGTCCTGGCGACAGGTGGCCACACCCGGATCTGGCGCCGGACATCGGCCCGCCGGGACGAGAACACCGGCGACTCGTTCCGCCTCGCCGCCGAGGCGGGCGCCGGATTGCGAGACGCCGAACTCGTGCAGTTCCGGCCATTCGGCTTACTCGGTCCCGAAAACGCGGCAGGGACACTGATCAGCGATTCGGTGTGCGAAGAGGGCGGTTTACTACTGAACACCGTCGGCGAACGGTTCATGACCCGATACGACCCCGAACACATGGAGCGCACCAGTCGGGACCGGGCCGCGATGGCGTCCTACGCCGAGATCACGGCGGGTCGCGGTACCCGGACCGGCGGGGTCTGGCTGGACCTGTCGCATCTGCCTGCCGAGAAGGTCATGACCCGACTGCCGCAGGTGTACCAGACCGTGTTGGAGCTCCAGGGGCGCGACGTCACCCGGGACCCGATCGAGGTGGCCCCGACCGCGCACTACTCATTGGGCGGGGTCGCGGTCCGGCCCCAGGACCACGGCACCGAGGTCGACGGGCTGTTCGTCACCGGCGAAGCCACCACCGGATTGCACGGCGCGGGGCTGCTGGACGGAAACTCCTTGATCGCGGTGATGGTCTACGGCCGGCTGACCGGGCAAGCCGCAGCCGACTACTCGGCGCGGCTCACCGCCCAGCGTCGCTCACTGGCGGCGGTCCGTGAAGCTGAGGCGCAAGTCGACCGACTGCTGGCCGCCGATGGCGGTGAGAACATCCGCGGGTTGCAGCGTGCGGTGCGCAACCTGATGACCGAGCACGCCGGAGTGGTCCGAGACGAGACCGGCCTGCTCTCCGGATTGGCAGCGCTCGGGGAGATCGAGGCGCGCATCGCCGACGTGGGTGTGCACACCGACATCAGCGGCTTCCTGGACCTGGCGCACGCCTTCGACCTCCGGTCCGCAGTGCTTTCCGCCCGCGCCACGCTCGAGTGTGCGCTGGAACGACGTGAGACCCGGGGCTGCCACATCCGTTCCGACTACCCCGATCTCGACCCGGCGCTGCGGGTGAACCTGGTGTGGTCACCGCACCACGGCGTGCGCCGCGAGCCGGTCGCACCGATACCCACCGACATTGCCGAGTTGATGCAGTAGGAGTCAGCGCTTCGGTTCGCCGTGCTCGGCCTCGGCCAACCGTTGGTGCAGCCGTTCCCGGATGTCCTGCGGGGTGTAGGCGTTGCGACGGCGTTGATCACGCGCCACCATCACGCCACCCGCGACTACACCGGCGACACCGGCCAGCCCGACCCACTTCCAGATACTGCGCATGCTCAGAGTGTGCCTAAGCTTCGGTGGTGAAAGCGAACACGGTGTCGTTGACCAAGGCGCTGGAGGAGACCCGTACCGGTGACATCTGGCTGTTTCGCGGCGGCTCCGGACCGGATCGGGCGATCCAGACGCTGACCAACAGTCCCGTCAACCATGTCGGGATGACCGTGGCGATCGACGATCTGCCACCGCTGATCTGGCACGCCGAGCTCGGCGACAAGCTGCTCGACATGTGGACCGCCACCAACCACCGCGGCGTGCAGCTCAACGATGCCCGCCAGGCCGTCGAACGCTGGGCGCACAGCTACGGGCAGCGCTGCTGGATCCGTCAGCTCACCCCGTTCGCGTCCCGCGAGCAGGAGGACAACCTCCTCAAGGTGATCGCCCGGATGGACGGCACGGCCTTCCCCACCACCGCGCGGCTCACCGGCCGCTGGCTTCGCGGGCGCATACCAGGCGTCGGCGATTTCACCCGCGGAATTCCCTTTGTGCACAGCAAGGTTCGCCAGTCGACCGAGCGCAAAAAGGCGCGCACCCGTCAGGTCGGGCTCGAGACCGCCTACTGTGCTGAAACCGTGGCCATCACCTATGAGGAGATGGGCCTGCTGAGCACCGAGAAGCACTACAACTGGTTCGATCCGGGCTCGTTCTGGAGCGGTGACGAGCTGCCGCTGGCCACCGGTTACCGGTTGGGCGACGAGATCTCAGTGATCGTCGACTAGGGGGCAGCCCGTCGGTCTCTGACGCCGTCACCTTCTGAGCCATGAACCAATCTGGCCCATAGCCACCCTCAGGTGTCAGCGATGTCCCGAGACATACACCTGTCAGCGATGTCCCGGATCAGAACATGTCAGTATTGAGCAGCAATCCTCGGTGTAGTGCTTCCCTCGATCGTTCAGCCGTGCAAATGCCTTCGAGGCACGACTCCGTCTAACTGGGCGGGGGCGGGCATTCGAGAACCGCGATCGAGTTGCCGGGGAACAGCCGGAGTTGCGGATGTTCGGCGAAGATCTTCACCGCCTCGTCATGTGAGTCCGCTTCCACGATCATGTACGCCGTCATGCTGTCGGTGAAGTCTTCGGTGCCCTGCGCTGTCACCGACTTCTTGGCGTTCAGCGGAGCGCCGGCGTCGACAATCGCGCTCTGGTGTGACTGCGCCCATGAGGCCCAAGCGCTCATGAACTCCGACTGCTGTTGCGCTGTGATTGAGGCTTTGTCCGCTTCACCTGCCGCGCCGTTGAAGATCGCGAGGAATCTGCCCATAGCCGAACCATAGTGGCGCACCACGTTGTGCGGCCTGCCGTGCCTTCCTGGGCCGCTGCGCGCGATCGGCGGACCGCTAGACCCCGAACTTGGCGCGTGCCTGGTCGGTGACCGGCGTGAACAGGTTGACGAGGTTTCCGTCGGGATCGCGGAACAACAGCGCCCGATTGCCCCACGGCATCGTTGTCGGCTCCGTGACGACGTCATGCAATCGGCCCCTGAGCCGCTCATAGTCTGCGTCCACGTCGTCGACGATGAACTCGACGATCGCGCTCCGATTGGCTGCGGCCTCGGCCGCCCCAACGCCGAAAAGCGGAACTGTCTTCTCGCTACCGATCGCCAACGTGCCTGCGGGCGTGGGAATCTCCGCGAAAAGTTCGTTGGCCCAGACAGCGTCGGCGGCGGTGACCACCTCGTAGAACGAGACGAGGCGCTTCACGTCGGCGGTGATGAGCCGGATCGAAACAAGCTTCATCCCGCACACGCTAGACACGGGCACCGACATCTTCGCGTCAGCGCATCAACTGCGGTTGACCCTGACAGCCTCTTGAATCAGTGCTTTGAACGCGTCCGCGTCCAACTCGTCGTCTTCGCGCAGGTCAATGGAACGCCCGACCGGCGCCTCGAGACTCGCGTTGAACAAATGGTCTGGATCCTTCACCGACGAGCCTTTGGCGAAATTCACCTTGACCTTGCCCTTGTACATCTCCAGCGTGCAGATCAGGCCGTCCAGTGAGAACGCCGGCACGCCATCGGGGTTCGATGGCTTGCGCCACTTGATCTCCTCGACGACGTCAGGTTCGGCTTGTTTGATCAACGACCGGATCTCATCGACCCGATCGACGCGCCAATCCTCACTCACAGCCGTCAATGTACTCCGCTCTGCGGCCCTTAGATGCGCGGCTTGAGTTCCGGCGCGGCAGCGACGATCACGTCGTGCATGCGTCGCATGACAGCCCGCGCAGGCTCATCCATTCCCGCGATCCTCTCGAGGACCTGCTTGAGGTTCTTGTCGTCCTTGGCAACCACTGCCATGTCCTTTCGCCTGCCGGTATCGATCCACCGGCACAATGGAATTGGCGCGCCAGAAGGCGCAGCACCCCATTCGGACATGTCCTGATCAGCTCAGGCCTCTCCGCAATGATTCAGGTGATCGTTCACCTGGAAGCGCAGAAAGTGGCGGCAGACATCGCCGCCACGCCAGGCACGTTAACACGCAGTTCCCACCTCCATAGGGAACTCCAGTGCATTCCGGCACCGATCAACGTCAGCCATCACTGCCAGTCAAAACGTCGGTGCGGTGGGATGCTCAATCGGAGTTCCGTGAAGCCTGGGAGAAACGATGCCAAACCGCTGGTCTGGAGTAACCATCGATTGCGTCGATCCCATTCGGATGTCGACTTTCTGGGCCGCGTTGCTCGGTATTCCAGCGTCGAGCGAGCATGGGGATGATCCCAACTGGGCGACTGTGGGCTCGCGCTCGGGACCGTTTCCCCGCCTCACCTTCCAGCGCGTACCCGAACCGAAGGCCACAAAGGTACGCATTCATCTGGACGTGCAAGTCGACGACATCGCCGAGGGTCTCGTTCAGGTCGAGGCCCTCGGCGGACGGTGGGCGGGCATCCGCAACGACTACGACGAGGGCGTGGTCGTTGTCATGCTCGATCCCGAAGGGCACGAATTCTGCTTGGTCCAATACTTCGAGGACCACGCATCAGAGGTTGACCAGGAATCGGTCAGACGTTGAACCGGAACTCCACCACGTCCCCGTCGGCCATGACGTAGTCCTTGCCCTCCATCCGGACCTTGCCCGCGGCCTTGGCCGCGGCCATCGACCCGGCCTCGACGAGGTCGTCGAACGACACCACCTCGGCTTTGATGAAGCCCTTCTCGAAGTCGGTGTGGATCACGCCGGCCGCCTTGGGCGCGGTGTCGCCCTGATGAATCGTCCAGGCCCGTGATTCCTTGGGCCCGGCCGTCAGATAGGTCTGCAACCGCAACGTGTGGAAACCGGCCCGGGCCAAGGCGTCCAGGCCGCGCTCGCTCTGCCCGATCGACTCCAACAGCTCGGCGGCCGACTCGTCGTCGAGCTCGATCAGCTCCGACTCGATCTTGGCGTCCAGGAACACCGCGTCGGCCGGGGCCACCAGCTCCCGCAACTCAGCCTGCTTGGCTTCATCAGTCAGCACCGACTCATCGGCGTTGAACACGTACAGGAACGGCTTGGTGGTCATCAGGTTCAGCTCGCGGAGCACCGACCAGTCCTTGCCGGTCGAGAACAGCGTTTTTCCGTCATCGAAAACCGCCTGCGCTGCGACCGCCGCTTCCAGCACCGGCTTGCGTTCTTTGTTGTTGCGGGCTTCCTTCTCCAGGCGCGGCACCGCCTTCTCCAGGGTCTGCATGTCGGCCAGGATCAGCTCGGTCTCGATCACCTCGATGTCCGAGCGCGGGTCCACCCGGCCGTCGACGTGGACCACGTCGTCGTCGGCGAACACGCGCACCACCTGACAGATGGCGTCGCATTCGCGGATGTTGGCGAGGAACTTGTTGCCAAGGCCTGCGCCCTCCGAGGCGCCTTTGACGATGCCTGCGATGTCGACGAAGGTCACCGGCGCCGGCACGGTCTTCTCCGAGCCGAAGATCTCGGCGAGCTTGTCGAGCCGGGGATCGGGCAGCGGAACCACGCCCTCGTTGGGCTCGATGGTCGCAAACGGATAGTTGGCCGCCAACACGTCGTTACGCGTCAGGGCGTTGAAGAGAGTCGACTTTCCGACGTTGGGCAAACCGACGATTCCCAGGTTCAGGCTCACAGGGACCACAGTCTAAGCCGGTGTGACGGGCACGCCAGCGCGAGCTGGCAGCACGCGGCCAGACAGAGCCGGTACGGTCTACGTGTGTCAGGACAGCGCGCACAGCCGGCAGTGCCGGCTGACCATCGCTCTGTACACCCGCGATTCGCCGGTGTGCCGTGGTGGGGTGCTGTGTTGGTCGCCGTCACGGCTACCGCGATCGGCTTTGCTTTCGACGCAGGTTCGGGTAGTCGCGAGCTCAGCGCGGTGTTCGGGTTCTGCTATTCCCTCGGTTGCATCGTGGCTGTTCTGCTGGTTCAGCAGGCCGGGCTGTTCACCGCGGTGATCCAGCCCCCACTCATCCTTTTCGTCGCTGTTCCCGGGTCCTATTTCCTGTTTCACGGTGGCCAGCTGGCAGGCGTGAAGGACCTGGCGATCAACTGCGGTTATCCCCTGATCGAACGCTTCCCGCTGATGCTGTTCCTCTCGGCGGCGGTACTGCTGATCGGACTGGGCCGGTGGTACGTCGGTCTGACGTCACATCGCGGAACCGACTCGGCGGAGGCATCCGATTCCGGAGCGGCCAAAACCGCCAAGGCATCGCCCGTGGCGGGAATTGTGTCATCTGTCACAGCCAAACTTTCCGGGCTGGTTCTCCGCAAACCCGCTACGGCGTCGACCCGCAGGGGTCGGACGGCCGCGCCGGAAGGCGCGACAGACGCCCCGCCGCGGCGGCGCCCCTCCGAACGGCCTCCCCGACGACGCCCGGCCGGCGCCGAGCCCGGCACGGCCGCAGCAGCGGCCTCCGGGCGACCCCGCGGCGAACGCAGGCCGACCAAGCGCACCGCGGCCGACCGGCCCCGCCCCGGCCGCGCCACCGACGCCGATCTCGGCAGCGAACTCGACGGCGCGATGCCCGAGCGGCCTCGTCGCCCCAGGCCTCCACGTTCTGCCGAGCCCGGAACCGGCGAGCCCCGCCGGCGGGTGCGGACCCAGCCGCGTAAACAGCCGCCGCCGGAGCGCCGCGACACAGGTGCGTTCGAGGCCCCACGCGAGCGCCCACAGCGGCCACGCCGACGATTCGACGACTATCAGCCGTTCGAGGAACCATTCGACCCGCCGACCGGCTCCGGCCGCTCTACGCACCATCCGGTGTCGCGGGTGCGCTACCGCGGCTCCGACGATGAGGACCACCGCGTGGAGCACCGGACCAAGCCCCGCTCACCCAAGGGTGCGGGCGCCAGGGGACGTCACTCGTGGGATTACGACGACTGAGCAGCCACTGACGAGCAGACGCCAAACCCCCCTTTTCACCATGGAAAAGGGGGGTTTGGCGTCTGCTCAGGAAACCTGGGAGCGCGGCGGGCGGATCTCACGCGGCAGCGCGAACACCAACGTCTCGTTGGCCGTGGTCACCGGCTGCACGGTGCCGTAGCCGTAGTCTGCAAGCCGCTCGAGCACACCGCGGACCAGCACCTCCGGCACCGATGCCCCGGACGTGACGCCGACTGTGGTGACGCCCTCCAACCAGGCCGGGTCGATGTCCTCGGCGTAGTCCACCAGGTGTGAAGCCTGCGAGCCGGCGCCGAGCGCCACTTCGACCAGCCGCACCGAGTTCGACGAGTTGCGCGAGCCCACCACGATCACCAGCTCGCATTCGGGAGCCATCGCCTTGACCGCCACCTGACGGTTCTGCGTCGCGTAGCAGATGTCGTCGCTCGGCGGATCCTGCAATGTCGGGAACTTGTCGCGGAGCCGACGCACCGTCTCCATGGTCTCGTCGACGCTCAGCGTCGTCTGCGAAAGCCAGATCACCTTGTTCGGGTCACGCACCGTGACCTTGTCGACCGCGTCCGGATTGTCGACCACCTGGACGTGGTCGGGCGCCTCACCGGCGGTGCCGACCACCTCTTCGTGGCCTTCGTGACCGATCAGCAGGATGTCGTAATCGTCACGGGCGAATCGCTTGGCCTCGTTGTGCACCTTGGTGACCAGGGGGCAGGTGGCGTCGATGACCTGCAGGCTGCGCTCGGCAGCGGTCTCGTGGACGGTCGGAGCGACGCCGTGCGCCGAGAACACCACGATGGCCCCTTCGGGAACCTCATCGGTCTCGTCGACGAAGACGGCGCCGGCCTTGGCCAGCGTCTCCACCACGTGCTTGTTGTGCACGATCTCGTGCCGCACGTAGACCGGCGCGCCGTGCTTCTCCAGGGCGCGCTCCACGGTCTCGACGGCGCGGTCCACCCCGGCGCAATATCCGCGGGGCTCGGCCAGCAGGACCCGTTTGCCCGAAGCTTGCGAACCACCGCCTGACCTCACCGAGCTGGTGGCACCCGGGATACCCATGTTGATTGTCGGCGGCATGTCTCCAGGGTACGGGGCGACAACGCAACGGAGCCAACCGTGGCTGTGGCTAGTCTGTGCACATGGGAACTGCACCGTATGGGGTCCGGCTGCTGGTTGGTGCGGCAGCGACCGCCCTGGAAGAAACCCGCAAGTTGCCTCAGACGATCCTGACCTATCCCATGACGATGGCCAGCCAGGCGGCCAACCTCGTCATGCACGTCCAGCAGAATTTGGCTGAGCTGGTGGTCAAGGGCGACGAGACACTCGAGCAGCTGTTTCCGCCCAAGGACGAGCAGCCCGAATGGGCCACGTTCGACGAAGATCTCGAGGCAGATGCCGGTGAGGACGCCGCGCCCGGCGCCGGTGACGGCGAGCGGCGCACCGAGGGACGGTTCGCGCTGTACAGCACCGGGGAACCCGAGGGGGCCGGCCCGACGAACGGCAAGGCCGGACGTACCACCACCGCAGGCGCCGCACCGGACATCGCCGCCGAGCTCGGCTACGACACGCTGACACTTGCGCAGCTGCGCGCCCGGTTGACCTCCCTGCGGGTGGCCGACCTTGAGGCGCTGCTGGCCTATGAAGAAGCCGGCCGGGCCCGTGCACCGTTCGTCACGCTGCTCGCCAACAGGATCACCCGCGCGACCGCGAAGTGACCGAACCGGGTCAGTCACCGGAGAACCCCTGGCCGGTCCGTGCCGTGGCGACCCGCGTCGCCAAATGGATCGACCGCCTCGGCACGGTCTGGGTCGAGGGGCAGCTGACCGAACTCAAGGTCCGCCCGGATTCCAAGACCGTGTTCATGGTGCTGCGGGATCCGGCTGCCGACATGTCGCTGACGCTGACCTGCCCGCGCGACCTGGTGCGCAACGCCCCGGTCAAGCTGACCGAGGGCACCCAGGTGATCATCTGCGGCAAACCGAATTTCTACACCGGTCGCGGCACATTCTCTTTGCGGGTCAACGAGATTCGCGCGGTCGGCATCGGTGAACTGCTGGCCCGGATCGAGCGGCTGCGTCGACTGCTGGAGGCCGAAGGGCTGTTCGATCCGCGGCTCAAGCGGCCAATCCCGTTCCTGCCCAACACTATCGGGCTCATCACGGGCCGCGCATCCGCCGCCGAGCGCGATGTGACCACAGTGGCCGGCAGCCGCTGGCCGGCGGTGCGTTTCGAGATCCGCAACACCATCGTGCAGGGACCCAACGCGGTGCCGCAGATCGTGGAAGCTATTGCAGCCCTGGATGCCATGCCCGAGGTCGACGTCATCGTCCTGGCCCGGGGCGGCGGCAGCGTCGAGGACCTGCTGCCGTTTTCCGACGAGACCCTGTGCCGGGCGATCGCCGCATGCCGGACCCCGGTGGTCAGCGCGATCGGCCACGAACCCGACACTCCCCTGTCCGATCTCGTCGCCGACGTGCGCGCAGCCACCCCGACCGACGCGGCCAAGCGCATCGTGCCCGACGCGGCCGCCGAGCAGGCGCTGATCAACGATCTGCATCGGCGCAGCGCCCGTGCGCTCCGCAACTGGGTGCACCGCGAGCAACACCACCTGCAGCAGTTGCGCAGCCGCCCGGTATTGGCGCAGCCCCTGGCGGCGCTGACCGCGCGGGCCGATGAGATCGCGCGGGCCCGTGCCACCGCCGAACGGGACATCACCCGCAAGATCGCCGCGGAGTCCGACACCGTCGGACACCTGGCGGCGCGACTGACCTCGCTCGGCCCGGCGGCGACACTGGCGCGCGGGTATGCGGTGGTCCAGGCGGTCCCGGCATCCGGCGCGCCGACAGTTCTCCGTACGGTGGCCGACGCACCGAACGGCACCCGATTGCGGGTCCGGGTGTCCGACGGAGTGATCTCGGCTGTCAGCGATGGCAGCGAGTAGAGGGGTGTGAGGACCGTGAGCATTAAGCCTATTAGTGAACTGGGCTATGAAGAGGCCCGGGACGAACTGATCGCCGTCGTGCAGCAGTTGGAGCAGGGCGGGCTGGATCTCGATGCTTCGCTGAACCTCTGGGAACGTGGCGAGAAACTGGCACAACGCTGCGAAGAGCACTTAGCTGGAGCGCGGCAGCGCGTTGAGCAGGCCCTCGCGGCGCGCGAGTCTGACGAAAGTTGACCCAGCAATTATTTTTGTCGATGACGTTCGAAACTGGAACCTGTTTCAGTTAAGCTGCCGGGCATGGGTGACGCATCTTTGACCACTGAACTCGGCCGCGTCCTGGTGACCGGTGGCTCCGGCTTCGTCGGCGCCAACCTGGTGACCGAGCTGCTCGACCGCGGATACGCGGTGCGCTCGTTCGACCGTGCGCCGTCCCCGCTGGGCGATCACGCCGGCCTGGAGGTCATCGAGGGCGACATCTGCGACAAGGAGACCGTCGCCGCAGCCGTCGAGAACGTCGACACGGTCATCCACACCGCCGCCATCATCGATCTGATGGGCGGCGCCTCGGTCACCGACGAGTACCGGCAGCGCAGCTTCGCCGTCAACGTCGAGGGCACCAAGAACCTGGTGCACGCCGCACAACAGGCGGGGGTCAAGCGCTTCGTCTACACCGCTTCCAACAGCGTCGTGATGGGCGGGCAGGACATCGTCAGTGGTGACGAGACCATGCCGTACACCGGCCGGTTCAACGATCTCTACACCGAGACCAAGGTGGTCGCCGAGAAGTTCGTGCTCGCCGAGAACGGCAAGCACGACATGCTGACCTGCTCGATCCGGCCCAGCGGCATCTGGGGTCGCGGCGACCAAACCATGTTCCGCAAGGTGTTCGAGAACGTGCTCGCCGGGCACGTCAAGGTGCTCGTCGGCAACAAGAACATCAAGCTGGACAACTCCTACGTGCACAACCTGATCCACGGTTTCATCTTGGCCGCCCAGCATCTGGTTCCCGGTGGCACCGCACCCGGTCAGGCCTACTTCATCAACGACGGCGAGCCGATCAACATGTTCGAGTTCGCCCGCCCGGTGATCGCGGCGTGCGGCCGCAAGCTGCCCAACTTCCGCGTCTCAGGGCGTCTGGTGCACAAGGCGATGATGGCCTGGCAGTGGCTGCACTTCAAATTCGGCATTCCGGCTCCGCTGATCGAACCCCTTGCGGTGGAACGGCTTTACCTCAACAACTACTTCTCGATCGCCAAGGCCAAACGCGACCTGGGGTATGAGCCGTTGTTCACCACCGAGAAGGCCATGGCCGAATGCATGCCGTACTACACGGACCTGTTCCATCAGATGGAGTCCGACGCGGCCAGGCAACCGGTCACCGCGTAGGCCGAGGCCGCCCGGCGGTCAGCGGTACAGATGCACCGGATGGTGCGTGGACTGTTCGATGCGCGCCGACGCCGCGTGCAGTAGTTCGGTCCCGAGCGTGATGAGCGCGCGTGCCGCCGCGATCTCTTCACCGATCATCGGCGCACCGGGGTCTCTGGGGTTGCGGTAGGCATCCCCGGTGGTGGACATCGTGTCGTCGCGCAGCTGCGCGCGCGCTGAGGCGTGGGTATGGATGTCGTCCTCGGAGAACTCGATCTCGACGAGCCATTTGTTGGTCAGATCCTTGTCGTACATGTCAATCACCCTCCACCTCTAGGGTGCGCCGGATATGTCCCTGACACCAGGGCGCAGCGTGACGAACAGGTGGCGAACCATGGCCAGGAACGTCACCGCCCACACCGCCAGCGCGATCCAGCTCTCGACGTATCCGATGCGCTCCACGATGGGTAACTGATCGGCCTGGCCGAGGTAGTGGCCGCCGACGCCGTACATGCCGAGGGGGAAGACCACGCTCCACAAGGTGGGGTCATAACGCAACGGGATGCGATGGACGTAGTGGCGCCAGATGCCTGCGGCGATCAACGGTGGAATCAGCCAGGTACCGAAGGCCCAGAAGAACACGGACGTTCCCGCGATCAGCCCACGGGTGGCCGCGACCATGGGCGCGTCGGCCATCTCCACGATCCGGGCCCCGGCGACCACGGTGATGGCGGTGGCCCCCATCGCCACCCAGTACGGCGGGGTGAGATCGGTAGGCCGCAGTGGATACACCAGTAACCGGACCGCGACGAAGATGCCCGCCGCGCCGTACAGAAAAATCCCGACGGACCACGAGAACACCGCCAGCAACGCCAATTCCGAACGGCCGGCGGCTATTTCGGGCTGCAACGCCGCGGCCAGCACCGCGACGGACTGACTGGCCACCACCCAGATGAACCAGGTGCCGTTCGCGTGCTGCAGCACCGGCCGGGCCGCCTGACCGAGAACCGCCGTCCACGGCACCACGTAGCCCAGCACCATCCACGCCACCCAGCCGATCGCCAGGAGCGTGAAGGCAAGCCCGTAATGGCTGTCCGCGGCCAGCCGGGTACCGACCACACAGGTTGCGGCCACGAACGTGAACATGGCAAAGCCACGGCTCGGGTCGGTCAGATCGGCGATGAACTCACGGCGGTACCGGGCGGTGCGCGCGATGGTCAGAACGACCAGGGCCACATAGGCGATCGCCGCCACCCACAGCAATGCCACCGAAAGTGCATGTGCATGGTGGTAATTCATCGCGATGGACATGATTCCGGTGGCCATGACGAGTGCGAAGTAACCGGGATGCAAGGTACGCACTGCCTCGCGTGCGGTCGGCTCACTCATGGCTCCGGTCATACCACCGCATTCACAGGCTGATGCGCAAATTTCCGACGACAGGCGGGCACAGCAGCGACGATGCCGAGCGTTTGGCGGATCAGTGGCCGAGCAGGGACAGCGCATACCCCCGACGAAGCTTGCCCGACGGTGTTTTCGGGATCGCTCCCGGCGGTAGGACGACGACGGAGCGTGGCCGTGCGTCGACCTCTGTGACCACATGGTGGGCGACGTCATGCTGGATACGGCGGACCTCGCCATGGTCATCGAACGCGTGCGATTCCACTGCGACGGCGAAGGACTCCGTCGAACGGCCGGAATGCAGTCGCACCGCGACGGCGCAACCGGGTCGCACGCCGTCGACGCGACCGGCAGCGCGCTCGATGTCGGTCGGATGGATGTTGCGACCGGCCATGATGATGACGTCCTTGACCCGGCCACAGACCACGATGTGGCCGTTCTCGGTCAAGTAGCCCAGGTCGCCGGTGTCGTACCAGCCCCGCTCGTCCTGCGCCGGGACAAATCCCGCCGCCGTGGTGTAACCGCGGGTCAATGATTCACCGCGAACCTGGATCACTCCGACACCGCGGGCCGGAAGCAGTGTGCCGTCCTCGTCGACGACGCGGGCTTCCAGCCCACTCAGCAGCGGACCCAGTGTCGCCAATCGGCGGCGATTGCCGCTCTTCGCCGGCACCGCACGTCGCAGGGTCGCAAGAATGTCAGCATCCACGTCATCGACCACCAGGCCCGTGTTGCACTCCGAGAACGAAACCGCGACCGTGGTCTCGGCCATGCCGTAGGCCGGCAGAATCGCTTCTGGTCGCAACCCGAACGGCTTGCCCGCCGCACACAGATCCTCGACGTCGGCCGGCTCGACCTGCTCGGCACCCGACAGCGCCCATCGCAACGTCGACAGGTCGAACTCGCCGGGTTTGGCCTGCCTACGCAACCGCTTGGCCAACAGTGCGTAGGCGAAGTTCGGCGCGGCGGTCATCGTGCCCTTGTACTTGTCGATGAGCCTCGCCCACAGCAATGAGTCCCGCAGGAAATCCATTGGCGTGATCTTGACCAGCTCCGCGCCGAAGTACATCGGGACTGTCAGGAACCCGGTCATCCCCATGTCGTGGAACAGCGGCAGCCAGCTGATGATCACGTCGGTTTCCAGGTCGAACTCGGCACCGACGAACATCGCCTCAGCGTTGGAACACAGGTTGCGGTGGGTGATTTGGACCGCTTTGGGAGGGCCCGTGGAGCCCGACGTCAGCTGCAACAACGCCAGGTCATCGTCGTCGACGTGCACCGGTTCGACGGGCTCCGCGGCGAGCAATTGCTCGATGGTGACAACCGCAAGCCGGCGCTCGGCCAGCGCGGGCGCGGCAGCCAGAAACGGCTCGGATATCACAACTGTGCCGGCGTCGATGGCTTCGACCACTTCGGTCGTTTCAGCAGCCCATTGCACGAGGTCGGTGCGAGGGGTGGGCTGGTGCAGCATGGTCAGGCTGGCGCCACGCATCCACACGGCCTGGGCGGCAGGCGCGACCTCGACCGGAAGTCCGGCCAGCACCGCGATCGCGTCACCGTGGCCTACGCCCGCAGCGGCGAGGCCACCCGCGATCCGAAGCGCGCGCTGATGTACCTGCTCCCAGGTATGCCGCACCGGCGCGTGTGGTTCACCGGTCACCATCCCCCTGGTGCTTGCGTGCGCGTTTGCGTACATCGTCTCGGTGAATCTGCTCATGGATCCCCCCTGAACCCATTACGCCGCGTTTCCGCGAATGATTCGTCCACGAATGACGCATGTGGCCACCGGCGATGCTCCCACCCAGAGCAATCGCAGACGGCGGCCGGACAGCCTGCACTGGACGAACCTACGATTTCGACAGAATAACCAGCCCGGGCCAGGATTCGAGGCGATCTGGCGGCCAACCGATGGCCGTGTCGTCGCTGATCGATGGATATTTGCTTGGACAACAAGGCAATACACACGCCGGACAACGAGAACGTCGACGGCGACGGCACATTCGAGCGACCATGAAACCTGAGCGAGGCCGCGGTCCAAAGTGAACGCCCCGGTAAATATCTGCTGAGAAGCGTGGCGAAGTCCACCGGCGGCCCACGAAACCACATACCGTCGGTCAGAGACCGACAGGTCGGGGATAAACAGGAGGACCGCACCATGCCCAACGGCAAGCCGAACATCCTGGTGATCTGGGGCGACGACATCGGCATCAGCAATCTCAGTTGCTACAGCGACGGATTGATGGGATACCGCACCCCGAACATCGACCGCATCGCCAACGAGGGCATGCGTTTCACCGACTCATACGGCGAGCAAAGCTGCACTGCCGGGCGCGCCGCCTTCATCAGCGGGCAGAGCGTGTACCGCACCGGAATGAGCAAAGTCGGCATACCCGGCGCCGACATCGGCTGGGCCGCCGAGGACCCGACGATCGCCGAACTGCTGAAGCCATTGGGTTACGCCACCGGACAATTCGGCAAAAATCACTTCGGCGACCTAAACAAGTATCTGCCGACGGTGCACGGCTTCGATGAGTTCTTCGGCAACCTCTACCACCTCAATGCCGAGGAAGAACCCGAGAACTACGACTATCCCCACGAGGACCGATATCCCAGGCTCTACAAGCTGGCCAAACCCAGAGGCGTACTGAAATGCAAGGCCACCACCGAGATATCCACGGAACCCGATGACCCGAAGTACGGGCCGGTGGGTAAGCAGACCATCGAGGACACCGGTCCCCTGACCACCAAACGGATGGAGACCATCGACGAGGACATCGCCGATGCGACCGTCGACTACATCAAACGCCAGCACGCGGCGGACAACCCGTTCTTCGTGTGGTGCAACTTCACCCACATGCACCTGTACACCCACACCAAACCGGAAAGCCGTGGGCAGGCCGGGCTGTGGCAGTCGCCGTACCACGACACGATGATCGACCATGACCGCAACGTCGGCACCGTGCTCGACGTGCTCGACGAACTCGGTATCGCCGACGACACCATCGTCATCTACTCGACCGACAACGGGCCGCACCGCAACACCTGGCCCGACGCAGGCACGACACCGTTCCGCAGCGAGAAGGACACCAACTGGGAGGGCGCTTTCCGGGTGCCCGAGCTCATTCGCTGGCCCGGAAAGATCAAGGCCGGCACCGTCTCCAACGAAATCGTCCAACATCACGACTGGCTGCCGACACTGCTGGCCGCGGCTGGTGACCCGGACATCAGCGAGAAGCTGAAGAAAGGTCACAAGGCCGGCGCCGACGGAAACACCGAATACAAGGTGCACATCGACGGGTTCAACCTACTGCCCTACCTCACCGGCGAGGTCGACACGAGCCCACGGCGCGGGTTCTTCTACTTCTCCGACGACGGCGACCTGGTGGCCATGCGGTTCGAGAACTGGAAGGTCGTGTTCGCCGAACAGCGCTGCCAGGGGACACTGCGGATCTGGGCCGAACCGTTCACGCCGTTGCGCGTACCCAAGCTGTTCAATCTGCGTACCGACCCCTACGAGTACGCCGACATCACGTCGAACACGTACTACGAGTGGCTGTTGCGGCACGATTTCTTCGTGTTCTACGCGACCGCCATGGCGACGAAGTTCCTCGAGACGTTCGAGGAATTCAAACCGCGGCACCCACCGGCGAGCTTCAGCATCGACCATGCCGTCGAGAAACTGCACGAATTCCTGGCCAAGGACTGAGGGGAGATCGAAACATGCCGAACGGAAAACCCAACATCCTGGTCATCTGGGGCGACGACATCGGAATCTGGAACCTGAGTTGCTATAGCCGCGGCATGATGGGCTACCAGACGCCGAACATCGACCGGATCGCCAATGAGGGCATGCTTTTCACCGACTCCTACGGTGAGCAGAGTTGCACCGCGGGCCGCGCGTCGTTCATCACCGGACAAAGTGTCTACCGCACCGGGATGAGCAAGGTGGGTATGCCCGGCGTCGACGTGGGGCTCCAGAAGGAGGATCCGACGATCGCTGAGCTGCTGAAACCATTGGGTTATGCCACCGGGCAATTCGGCAAGAACCACCTCGGCGACCTCAACAAGTTCCTGCCGACCGCTCACGGCTTCGACGAGTTCTTCGGGAATCTCTACCACCTCAACGCCGAAGAGGAACCCGAGCACGAGGACTACCCCACCGCGGAGGAGGCACCGCTGCTGCGGAAGGCGCTACTGCCTCGCGGCGTGATCCATTCCTGGGCCACCGACGAGGATTCCGGCGAAGTCGACCCCCGGTACGGCCCCGTCGGCAAGCAGCGCATCGAAGACACGGGGCCGCTGACGAAGAAGCGGATGGAAACCGTGGACGACGAGACGACGTCTGCGTGTGCCGATTTCATCAAACGCCAGCACGAGTCGGACACCCCGTTCTTCGTCTGGATGAACCTGACCCACATGCACTTCCGGACCCACACCAAGCCGGAGAGCCGGGGGCAGGCCGGCCGCTGGCAGTCGCCCTACCACGACACCATGATCGATCACGATCGCAACGTCGGCACGCTGCTGGATCTGGTGGATGAACTCGGCATCGCCGAGGACACCATCGTCATTTACAGCACGGACAACGGACCGCATGCGAACTCGTGGCCGGACGGTGCGACGACCCCGTTCCGCAGCGAGAAGGCCACCAACTGGGAGGGCGCTTTCCGGATTCCCGAGATGATCCGCTGGCCCGGCAAGATCAAGCCGGGGGCTATCTCCAATGAGATTGTGCAACACCATGACTGGCTGCCCACATTTCTCGCTGCCGCGGGTGATCCGGACATCGTGGACAAGCTGAAGGCCGGCCACAAGGCCGGAGCCGACGGCGAGACGGAATACAAGGTGCACATCGACGGGTACAACCTGCTGCCCTATCTCACCGGGGAGGTGGAGAAGAGCCCCAGGCGCGGCATGATCTACTTCTCCGACGACGGTGACGTGTTGGGCATCCGGGCAGACAACTGGAAAATCGTGTTCATGGAGCAGCGGTGCCCTGGCACGCTGCAGGTCTGGTTCGAGCCGTTCACGAAGTTGCGTGCTCCGAAGCTGTTCAACCTGCGCACCGATCCGTTCGAGCATGCAGATGTCACGTCGAACACGTACTGGGACTGGATGATCGACCGCCTCTTCCTCATGTTCTATGGCTCGGCGATCGTGACGCAGTTCCTGGAGACCTTCAAAGAGTTTCCGCCGCGCCAGGAACCCGCGTCCTTCACCATCAATCACGCGGTGGAAGAACTCCAGAAGTTCCTCGCCAGCCGGGGAGGCTGAGCGTGGCAGTGCTCGACTCCTGGCATGACGGCCCCACGAAGTCGGCGATCGTCGACTTCGTGGGTCACGTCACCACCGAGGTGCCGCCCGAGGAGCGCGTCGCGGTGTTCGACAACGACGGCACGCTGTGGTGTGAGAAGCCGGCCTACATCCAGCTGGACTTCCTGGTGCGTCGCCTGGCCGAGCAGGCGGCCGCCGACCCGTCGCTGGCCACCAAGCAGCCCTACCAGGCTGCTGCCGCCGGGGATCTTGCCTGGTTCGGGGACGCCGTCACCAAGCACTACAACGGTGACGATTCGGCTCTCAAAATCCTTGCCGGAGGCATACTTTCGGCATATGCCGGACTGTCGGTCGAGGAGCATGCCGCCCGGATCAAGGAGTTCTTCGCCGAGGCGCAGCATCCGACGCTGGGCCGTCCGTACACCACGTGCGCCTACCTGCCGATGGTGGAACTGCTGCGGTATCTGGAAGCGAACGGCTTCACCAACTACATAGTCTCCGGTGGCGGCCGTGATTTCATGCGCCCGGTGACCGTGTCGATGTACGGCGTTCCCCCGGAGCGGGTGATCGGCAGTTCGGTGGGGTTGGATTTCGTGGACGGCCAACTCAGGACAACGGCCACACCGGAGTTCCTCAACGACGGCCCGGTCAAGGCGGTGCGGATCTGGGGGCGGACGGGCCGCCGCCCGATCTTCGCCGCAGGCAACTCCAACGGCGACATCGAAATGCTCGAGTACACCAGGGCCGGCATCGGTCCATCGTTGAGCATGCTGGTGCGTCACGACGACGCCGAGCGCGAATTCGATTACACCGCAGGGGCAGAGAAGGCATTGGGTCTGGCCGCCGACCGCGGCTGGACGGTGGCGAGCATGCGTGATGATTGGACCACGGTCTTTGACTGAGTTCGCGCGCAGCTCATCGACTCCGCGTCCAGGGCGCAGAAGTGCGAGAGACTCGGGCCCTCAGCGCAGAGTCGACGCATGACATCGGCTGATCTGGTCTGGATTCCGCCGCAGACGGCAACCCTCGGCTCGGACACGCACTACCCGGAGGAAGCGCCGGCGCGGGAGGTTGCCACGGCGGGGTTCTGGATCCAACGTCATCAGGTGACCAACGCCGACTATGCCCAATTCGTGGACGCCACGGGCTATGTCACGGTCGCCGAGCGTCCCGTCGACCCGGATGACTTCCCGGGGGCCCCACCGGAGAACCTGGTGCCCGGCTCGATGGTGTTCCAGCGCACCGCCGGCCCGGTGGATCTCAAGCACATCAACCTGTGGTGGGCGTGGACACCGGGCGCGTGCTGGAATCACCCCCGCGGACCGCGCTCGACGTTGAAGGGCCGTGAGCAGCATCCCGTGGTGCACATCGCCTTTGACGATGCCGCGGCGTATGCGGACTGGGCCGGGCTCGCACTGCCCACCGAGGCGGAGTGGGAGACCGCGGCACGGGGCGGGTTGGCGGGAGCCGCGTACACCTGGGGCGACGAACCCGAGCAGCCCGGCCGGCAGCTGGCCAACTACTGGCACGGCGAGTTCCCGTATCTCCCCGAAACCGGTTACGGCACAACCAAGCCGGTCGGCAGCTTCGAGCCCAACGGGTACGGCCTGTTCGACATGGCGGGCAATGCCTGGGAGTGGACCACCGACTGGTACGGGGATGACCGGACGGCCACGCCGTGCTGCGCCGCAGACACCTATGACCCGAACCAGCCGCAGTTCCAGATCGCGCGCAAGGTGATCAAAGGCGGCTCGTTCCTGTGCGCCGACAGCTATTGCATGCGGTACCGTCCGGCTGCGCGGCGACCGCAGATGGTGGATACCGGCATGAGCCACATCAGCTTCCGCTGCGTCAAGCGGCCCTAGCCGAACGCCGGGGCGACGAATCGCCGCAACATCTCCTGCTCCGCAGCGTCATCGGCACCGGGCCAGACCAACAGTGAGAGCACCAAACGGACGATCCACGCCGCGGCCGCCGGGTCGTCCTCGCCCAGCCCGGTGAGTTCGGTGGCGAAGGCAGCCGGTACCGGCGATCGCGTCAGGTCCGCCATCCCACCCCCACCGCGCAGTGCGCTGCGCAAGATGTCGAACATCGGGTCGGCACGAATACGGTGAAGGGCAACGGTGACCGCGGTCAACACCCGCTGCGCCCCGCTCAGGCCGTCGACCGAGCGACGCACCTCCGCCACGATCGACGCGGCCAGCCGAGCCAGTACCGCGTCACGGATCTGCGCCTTGCCGCCCGCATGCCGGTACACCGTCGCGCGCGAGCAGTGCACCCGTGCCGCCAGTGCATCGATGTCCAGTGAATCAAGCCCGTCGCGGGCCGCCATCTCGGCAGCCGCTGCGTAGATGCGCTCGGCAGCCTCGACACGGCGGTCGCCCCCGACCAACCAGTCCGCGCGCTTGGGAGACATACCTGCGAGATTATCTCAGCTTGAGACAAAATTTCCCGATAATCTCAGTGGGTCCGCAGGTCACCGTGCCGCCTTGAGACGCGTCCTCGCCTCAGGCCCCGGCGTCGCATATCAACATGTCGGAGCACCGTTGACTGCCCCTGAATGGACAGCCAACCTGGGCAAATGCTCCTGGCACACGAAATGTTCGAACCGGCCTGTCTGCAGGATCCATATCCGCTGTACGACCGGCTCCGGGCCGGCGCACCGGTGGCCCAGGTGGGTGACTCCCCGTTCTTCGTGGTGACGTCATTCGACGCCGTCATCGAGGCCACCGCGCGCACGCAGGAGTTCTCGTCGAACCTCACCGCAACCATGTGGTCCCAGCCCGACGGCACCGTGTCCCCGTTCGACATGGCTGAGCCGGACAGCCCCGTGCATGTGCTGGCCACGGCCGACGATCCGGCCCACGCCGCCCACCGCAAGATGGTGCTGCCCCGGATGGCGGCCAAGCGGATCGCCGAACTGGAACCCTTCGTCGCGGCCATCACCGCCGAGCTGCTTGCCGAGGCGACCGGAGAATTCGAGTGGATGTCCACACTGGCTGACCGGCTACCCATGCTGGTGGTCGCGCAGCTGCTGGGGCTACCGGCCGCGGATGTCGATCGGCTGGTGGCGTGGGCCTACGCCAGCACGCAGCTGCTCGACGGTTTGGTCGACACCGAACAACTCACGGCGTCGGGGATCGCAGCGGTCGAGCTCGGGGGCTACCTCAACGAACGGTTCGGTGAAGCGTCAGCGAACCCGGGAGAAAACCTCCTGGGCGACCTGGCCGGCTACTGCGCGGCCGAGCGGGTTGCCCCGGAGGTGGCCGTGTTGATGCTGATCCAGCTGGTCGGCGCAGGCGCGGAATCGACTGCAGCGTTGATCGGCAGCGCGGTCTGGATCCTCAGCCGGCGACCCGCGCTGGCCGAGCGCCTGCGCCGCGATTCCGCGCTGATCGCGCCATTTCTGGAGGAGGTGCTGCGGTTCGAGTCCCCGTTCAGGGGGCACTACCGGCATGTGCGGGCGGATTCTGAACTGGCAGGGGTCCCGGTGCCCGCCGGCAGCCGGCTATTGCTGATGTGGGGTGCGGCCAATCGGGATGGGGAGGTGTTCGACGCCCCGAGCGAGTTCCGGCCTGAGCGGCCGAACGTCAAGGCGCACTTGGCGTTCGGCAAGGGCGGACACTTCTGCCTCGGAGCCGCGCTGGCCCGCCTCGAGGCCCGAATCGTGATCTCGTCGCTGCTGTCGGCGCGCACCGACATCCGCCCGGCCGGCGATGCCGAATGGCAACCCAGCTTGCTGGTACGACGCTTACGACAGCTTCCGCTGAGCGCGCGGTGAACTAGCGAGGAGTCAGGCGGCCTGCGCCGCGAGCGCGATGCTGTCGTCGTCGACGAACACCAGGCCACCATCGTCGAGGTTGACGGCCCACCGGCGGGCCGGTTCGACGATGCGCTCTCCAGCGACCTCGACCGCGGTTCCGGCCAAGTCGGCGAAATCTTCGACGACAACGCCGTGCAGTTCTTCGTCAGTTCCCGGATACACAACTACCGAGGACCCGACAGCAACCTCTTCGGCAATTTCGCCGGAGTCACTGTCGTTAACCCCCGTCACGACCTCTTCGGACATCACACACCTCCCCAATTGCTGACGCGTGCAACCGAGTACATCACAAACGCCTGCGATTGGCTCACTTTCGCCGATACCTACAGCCACACCTTGCATAGGTGCTGGGCAAATTTCCAAATCCGACGACGACGACCATTCCGGCAAACACGTCACATAGCGATACCGAGCGTGTCCCCGGTCACACTTATCCCCTCATTGCGCCATTGACCAATGCTTTTGAGGCAACCGCAGCAACATTCGCCTGACGTGGCACTCCCCCAGTTCGACCCTGGTCGGCCGGTTGCTGGGCAGACAGGGGCGAACAGCCCGCCCGGAACCTGCCGCGACTGGGCGGATCGCGGTGACACACACCACACCGACGTTCGCTAGTGTTGCAACACGTTCTAGCGAGGAGGCATATGTCCGACGCTGTTTTGGTTACCGGAGCGTTCGGTTTGGTGGGCTCCGCCGTGGTGAAGACGCTGGCCGCCGGCGGGCGCAACGTCGTCGCGACCGACCTCGACGTACCCGCCAACCGCAAGGCCGCCGCCGCGCTCCCGGCATCCGTACAGGTGCGCTGGGCTGACCTGACCGACCCCACCGCCGTCGACGCGCTGGTGTCGGCGGTCGCACCGGCCGCCATCATCCACCTTGCCGCGATCATCCCGCCGTTCTGCTACATGCGCCGTGGGCTGGCCCGCAAGGTCAACGTCGAGGCCACCGCATCGCTGCTGCGTGCCGCAGAGGCCCAGCCGACGCCGCCCCGGTTCGTGCAGGCATCCAGCATCGCCGTCTACGGCGCCCGCAACCCGCACCACATCGACGATGTGCTCGGGCCCGATACCCCGGTCAACCCGTCCGACATCTACGGGGCCCACAAGGTCGAGGCCGAAGCCTTGGTCCGCGCCTCGAAGCTGGACTGGCTGATCCTGCGGCTCGGTGGCGTGATGAGCTGCGAGTTCAGCTTGGACATCGACGTCGATCTCATCTCATTCGAAAGTGTGCTGCCCGCCGACGGGCGACTGCAGACCGTCGACGTGCGTGATGTCGCGGCGGCGTTCGCGGCCGCCACCACGGTCCCCACCGAAACCGCCAACCACGAGGTGCTGCTGATCGGCGGGGATTCGGCCACCCACCGGCACACACAGTCCGCGGTCGGGTCGCAGGCGGCCGCCGCGATGGGAATCAAGGGCGGTCTGCCGATCGGGCGGCCGGGCAACCCCGACGACGACGCCGCGTGGTTCGCCACCGACTGGATGGACACCATCCGCTCGCAGGAAGTGCTGGGCTTCCAACACCATTCGTGGCCCCAACTGCTGGCCGACACCCGCGCGAACGCCGGATTGAAGCGTTTCCCGATCGGCCTGGCCGCACCGTTCATCCGCGCGTTCCTGCGGTCGAAGTCTGCCTACAAGGACTATCCCGGGCAGTTGGCCGACCCGTGGAACGCGATCGACAAGAAGTGGGGCGACCACCAACCGGATCGGGCGCCCGACGAGCGCTCGCGCGAGGAGAAGTAATGAGCAGCATGAGCACCCAGCGCGTCGCGATCGTCATCGGTGGGGCCTCGGGGATCGGGTGGGCCAGTGCCCAGGCCCTGGCCGCCGACGGCTGCCGCGTCGTCGTGGCCGACCGTGACGCCGAGGGCGCGGCCGCCCGGGCCGCTCAGCTCGACGCGCCACACACCAGCTTCTACGTCGACGTCACCGACGAAGATGCGGTCCAGAAACTCTTCGACGACGTTGCGGCGGCCGGCCCGATCGATGTGGTGGTCAACTGCGCTGGTTTCAGCAATGTCGGCCTGATCACCGACATGCCGGTCGAGGATTTCCGCTCGGTCGTCGACGTCTGCCTCAACGGCGGGTTCATCGTCGCCAAACACGCCGGCCGCAACCTGCCCGAAGGTGGTGTGCTGGTTTCGATTTCATCGCTGAACGGACGTCAGCCCGCCGCCGGGATGAGCGCGTACTGTGCCGCCAAGGCCGGGTTGTCGATGCTCACGCAGGTGGCCGCACTTGAGCTGGGGCCGCGCGGCATCCGGGTCAACGCGATCGCGCCGGGCTTCGTGAAGACCCCGCTGACCGATCCCGCCGCGATGATCCCCGGTGTGGTCGAGGAGTACGTCGAGAACACCGCGCTGGGCCGCAGCGGAACGCCCGAGGACATCGCCGCAGCCGTGGTGTTCCTGTGTTCACCGCAGGCGTCGTGGCTGACGGGCGAGGTGCTCGATCTCAACGGCGGCGCACATCTCAAGCGCTACCCGGACGTGCTCGGTCACGTCATGAAACTGGCCCAGGCGTGAAACCAGACCTCTCCGGCAAGCAGGCGATCGTCACCGGCGCCGGATCGGGTATCGGCGCGGCACTGTGCCGCGCGCTGGTGAGCGCCGGCGCCGAGGTGCTCTGCACCGACATCGACGAGGGTGCGGCGGCGCGTACCGCGGCACCGCTCGGTGCCCGGTCGGCGCGCCTCGACGTCACCGATGCCGCCGCCGTGCAGGCCGCGGTCGACGACGTCGTCGAACGGACGGGGCGGCTCGATCTGATGTTCAACAACGCCGGCATCGTCTGGGGCGGGGACACCGAGCTGCTCACCTTGGACCAGTGGAACGCCATCATCGACGTCAACGTGCGCGGCGTCGTCCACGGCGTCGCCGCGGCATACCCGCAGATGATCCGGCAGGGCCACGGCCACATCGTCAACACCGCGTCGATGGCGGGGCTGGCCGCCGCGGGTCAGCTCACCAGTTATGTGATGACCAAGCACGCCGTCGTCGGGCTGTCGTTGGCGCTGCGCTCGGAGGCGGCCGCCCACGGCGTGGGCGTCCTGGCGGTGTGTCCGGCGGCAGTCGAGACCCCGATCCTCGACAAGGGCGCGGTCGGTGGATTCGTCGGCCGCGACTACTTTCTGCAGGGCCAAGGGGTCAAGACCGCCTACGACGCCGACCGGCTGGCCGCCGACACCCTGCGCGCCATCACCGGGAACAAGGCCATCCTGGTCAAACCCCGTCGCGCCCATGCCTCCTGGCTGATCGCCCGCCTGGCGCCCGGGCTCATGCAGCGGCTCTCGATGCGCTTCGTCGCCTCACAACGCGCCGGGCAGGCCGCCCAGCGCACAGCATCGGGCTCCGACGTCACGCCTGCGTAACGCTCAATGCCGACCGTCACGCCGGCGTGGCGATAGGGTCAGCCCAACGGCGGGAAGGGCCGGAGATGAAAGACCAGTTCACCCTCACCCAGAAGCGGGCCTTGGCGGTCTTCACCGTGCTCGCCCTGTTGCTCGGGGTCTATTTCCTGCGCAGCTTCTTCGTCCTGATCGTGATGGCCGCGGTCGGTGCCTATCTGTTCACCCCCCTCTATCAACGGTTTCAACGCCGGCTCGGCACTGGCCTGTCGGCCACGCTGACACTGCTGGTCGCCATCCTCATGGTGATCATCCCGGTGGCTCTCGTGGTGTTCATGGCCATCGTCCAGGTCACGCAGCTCGTCAACACGGTCAGCACGTGGATTGCCGAGACCGACATCAGCACGCTCGGTGACCGGGCGCTGCAACTGATCAACTCGATGCTGGGGCGGGTGCCGTTCCTGGACATCCACCTCACCGCGGATTCGTTGCGCGACACCGTGGTCAAGCTTTCGCAGCACCTCGGAGAATGGCTGCTGGGCATCCTGCAGGGCGCGGTCGGCGGCATGGTGGGCGCCATCACGTCGTCGATCATCTTCCTGTACGTGTTCATCTCGATGCTGGTCAACAGCGCCGAGATGGCCACGCTGATCCGCAGGCTGAACCCGTTGGGCGAGGAGATCACCGACCTCTATCTGGCCAAGACCGGCGCCATGGTGAAGGGAACAGTCAAGGGCCAGTTCGTGATCGCGTTCTGCCAGGGTGTGGCCGGGGCGATCTCGATCTACATCGCAGGCTTCCACAACGGGTTCTTCGTCTTCGCGATCCTGTTGACCGCACTGTCGGTGATCCCGCTCGGCGGCGGCATCGTGACGATCCCGTTCGGCATCGGAATGATGTTCTTCGGCAACATCATCGGCGGCATCTTCGTGGTGGTGTTCCACCTGCTGGTGGTGACCAACATCGACAACCTGCTGCGCCCGTGGCTCGTGCCCAAGGCGGCCCGGCTCGACCCCGCACTGATGCTGCTGGCGGTGTTCGCCGGTATCTCGATGTTCGGCTTCTTCGGTCTGGTGATCGGGCCTGTGCTGATGATCATCATCGTCACGACGGTCAGCGTGTACCTGGCCGTCTACAAGGGCGTCGAGCTCGAAACCGACGAGCCCGACGAACCGGGCCGGCGCCCCTGGCGGCGGTTGTGGGACTGGATCCAGAAACGGCTCGGGGGCGAGAAGACCGCACCCCGAGCCGAAGCGGACGCTACGCCGTCAGACGCTCAGTGAGAAACGCCACCACCCGCTTTCGCGCCTCATAGGCCGGATGCCCGTCGACCTCGCGTACCTGATCGGTCAGCACCGAATGCGCTGACGCCGAGAGGCCGTGGGCGTTGCCCTTCTTGGAGTCGATCTCGATGACCTCGAACGCGTCGCCGAGGCGGGCCTTGAGAGTGGCGAACCGCTCCCCCGGCGCCAACTTGTCCTGGCTGAACCGCAGCGCCAGCGCGCACAGGCCGTCGTTGGCGACGCGCTGTTCGATGACCTTGAGTTCGGCCTCCGACATGCCCGGATCGCGTTTCTGCGCGGCCGTCAGGGCGACCGGCACCGATGGCTGGCTCAGCACCGGGGCCAGCACGCTGTCGTCCACGGCGGCCGCGAGTGCGAAACCACCCGTGAAGCACTGCCCGATGACGCCGACGCCCTTACCGGGCGTGGTGGCGTTGAGATCGCGGGCCAAGGCGCGCAGGTAATGCGCGACGGGCCGGTCGGCATTGGTGGCGAATGCCGAAAACTCCCGTGTCACACAGGCCTTCAGCGTGACCGGGATGGCGCCCGGACGTACCGCGGCTGCGCCGGGGGTGCCGAACAGTGATGGGGCCGCCACGGTGAAACCGTTGTCGACCAGATGGTTGCCGAGTGCGAGCACACCGGGATGCAGGCCGGGAATCTCGGGAATCAAGACCACGCCGGGGCCTTCGCCCTTGCGGTACACGTCATAGGTCTGATCGGCGGCGGTGAAAGGAGTGGCGGTCCACCCGGTGAGATCTGCAACTGGCGACGACAACACGGGCTCCATCCGTTAGAGCGTCACGGCCTCTTGATCGGCAGCGGCGACTGCTTCTGCGTCGCACCCGCCAGCGTACGGTACTCCTCAGTACCACCGGCGCCCGTGATGGCAACCTGCGCCGGTCCGCTCAGCTTCGCCGTCCACACCGGTTCCGGGTCGCTGCTCTCGTAGACCACCCAGGTCACCCCGTCCACGTTCTGGGTGCCCGACGCATACGAATCCGGCTTGATCGAGGCAATCAGGGCCGCCTCGTCGGCGTTGCTCTGGGTCAGGCTCAGGTAGTGGCCGCTCGGTGACAGGTAGCCGATGCGGGAGGACACCGCGCGGCCATGCTGGCCGTCGGGCAGCGTCAGCCCGCCGTCGATGCCGTGGCGGCTGCCGGAGTTGGGCTGCCAGCCCTCGGGCAGCTGGGGCAACCGGATGGGAATCTTCAGAGCGTCGGCGTCGGCCTGCAGTGCGGCCGGAGCATCGAATTCCGGAGCCGGGCCCGCCTCGGGCCCGCCCGCCTGGAACGAGCACATACCCAGCATTCCGGCGAGGACGATGCAGGCCACCACCAGCGGGGCCATCGACCAGAACATGTCCCGGCCGTCCTGCAGTAACCGGGACTTGGCAGGCTTGGGAGCCGGGGTGGGCTGGGAGGTCGGCTCGGAGGACATGCTCGCCAGTATCCCAGCTCCCAAACGCTGACCACGTTCTGGGACAATCTGGGCCATGAGTCCCACGCGGGGAGAAGCCCCGGATCGTAACCTTGCCCTCGAACTCGTCCGGGTGACCGAGGCCGGCGCCATGGCCGCAGGCCGCTGGGTCGGCCGCGGCGACAAGGAGGGCGGGGACGGGGCCGCCGTCGACGCCATGCGTGAGCTGGTCAATTCCGTGTCGATGCGCGGCGTCGTGGTGATCGGCGAGGGCGAAAAAGACGAAGCACCGATGCTGTTCAACGGTGAAGAGGTCGGCAACGGCGACGGGCCGGAGTGCGACTTCGCCGTCGACCCGGTCGACGGCACCACGCTGATGAGCAAGGGCATGCCCAATGCCATCTCGGTGCTCGCGGTCGCCGAGCGGGGCGCGATGTTCGACCCGTCGGCGGTGTTCTACATGAACAAGATCGCCGTCGGGCCGGAGTGCGCCGACGCCATCGACATCACCGCCCCGATCGGCGAGAACATCCGGCGAGTGGCCAAGGTGCGCGGTGCGTCGGTCAGCGATCTGACCGTGTGCATCCTGGACCGGCCCCGGCACGCCCAGCTGATCGACGATGCCCGTGCCGCGGGTGCCCGCATCCGGCTGATCACCGACGGCGACGTCGCCGGGGCGATTTCGGCCTGCCGCCCCAACTCCGGAACCGACATCCTGGCCGGCATCGGCGGGACGCCCGAGGGCATCATCGCCGCGGCCGCGATCCGCTGTATGGGCGGCGCGATCCAGGCCCAGCTGGCGCCCACCGACGACGCCGAACGCCAGAAGGCCATCGACGCCGGGTACGACCTGGACCAGGTGCTGTCGACGGACGACCTCGTCTCGGGTGAGAACGTATTCTTCTGCGCGACCGGCGTCACCGACGGTGACCTGCTCAAGGGCGTCCAGTACTACCCGGGCGGCTGCACCACCCAGTCCATCGTGATGCGCTCCAAGTCCGGCACCGTGCGGATGATCGAGGCCTACCACCGGCTGACGAAACTCAACGAGTACTCCGCCATCGACTTCACCGGCGACAAGACCGCCGCCTACCCGCTCCCGTAATCCGCCAGAAAGGGCAACATGAGCACCGATACCGACGGAGCTGTCGAGTACCGCATCGAGCACGACACCATGGGCGAGGTCCGGGTGCCGGTCAACGCCCTGTGGCGGGCACAGACCCAGCGCGCCGTGGAGAACTTCCCGATCTCCTTCCGCGGGCTGGAGCGCACCCAGATCCGCGCGCTCGGCCTGCTGAAGGCCGCCTGCGCGCAGGTCAACAAGGACCTGGGCCTGCTGGCCGGCGACAAGGCCGACGCCATCATCGCCGCGGCCGGTGAGATCGCCGACGGCCTGCACGACGACCAGTTCCCGATCGACGTGTTCCAGACCGGGTCGGGCACCAGCTCGAATATGAACGCCAACGAGGTGATCGCCTCGATCGCCGCCCGCAACGGCGTGACCGTGCATCCGAATGACGACGTGAACATGTCGCAGAGCTCCAATGACACGTTCCCGACGGCCACCCACATCGCGGCCACCGAAGCCGCTGTGCGCCATCTGATTCCGGCGCTCGAGGTGCTCCACGAGTCGCTGGCCGCCAAGTCCAAGCAGTGGAAGACCGTGGTGAAGTCCGGCCGCACCCACCTGATGGACGCGGTGCCGGTGACGCTGGGCCAGGAGTTCGGTGGCTACGCCCGCCAGATCGAGGCCGGCATCGAAAGGGTCAAGGCCACGCTGCCCCGCCTCGGTGAGCTCGCCATCGGCGGCACCGCCGTGGGCACCGGACTCAACGCCCCCGACGGCTTCGGCGCCAAGGTGGTCGAGGTTCTGGTCAACCAGACCGGCCTGGCCGAATTGCGTACCGCCGCAGACTCGTTCGAGGCTCAGGCGGCCCGCGACGGGCTGGTCGAGGCATCGGGTGCGCTGAAGACCATCGCGGCCTCGCTGACCAAGATCGCCAACGATGTGCGCTGGATGGGCTCGGGCCCGCTGACCGGCCTGGGCGAGATCCAGCTGCCGGACCTGCAGCCGGGCAGCTCGATCATGCCGGGCAAGGTCAATCCCGTTCTGCCCGAAGCGGTTACCCAGGTTGCCGCCCAGGTCATCGGCAACGACGCCGCCGTCACCGTCGGCGGCCTGTCGGGCGCGTTCGAGCTCAATGTCTACATCCCGATGATGGCTCGCAACGTGCTGGAGTCGTTCACCCTGCTGAGCAATGTCTCCCGGTTGTTCGCCGAGAAGTGCATCGACGGCCTGGTGGCCAACGAGGAGCACCTGCGTACCCTCGCCGAGTCCTCGCCGTCGATCGTGACGCCGCTGAACTCGGCGATCGGCTACGAGGAGGCCGCCAAGGTCGCCAAGCAGGCGCTCAAGGAGAAGAAGACCATCCGCCAGACCGTGATCGACCGCGGCCTGCTCGGCGACAAGCTGTCGGAGGCCGAGCTGGACAAGCGCCTCGACGTGCTGGCCATGGCGAAGGTCAAGCCGGGCGAGTAGCCCTCACCTTTCCCGCGAGCAGACACAGAATCGCACTATTTCCTCGGAAATAGTGCGATTTTGTTCGGGGCCTCCCGCTTGCGGGGGACTGTTGGGCATTACTCGGGAAGCGGTGCGGCCCAACGCAACACGGTGCCGCCGCCGGGCCGGTCGGTGACGGTGAACGTGCCGCCCGCACTCAACGCGCGGGCCCGCAGGTTGCCCAGCCCGCTCTCGGTCACGTCGGCGGCGATCCCGCAACCGTTGTCGGACACCTCGATGGACAGGTCGTCGGCAACCTCCACGACGACAGTGAGTTCGCTTGCCCCCGAATGGCGTACCGCGTTGCTGATCGCCTCGCGCAGCACCGCCTCGGCATGGTCGGCCAGGGTCGCATCGACCACCGACAGCGGACCGACCAAGCGTGTGCCGATGTGCACCGGCGCGTCGGCGAACTGGGCGATCACCTCATCGAGCCGCTGTCGCAGCCGCGTCGTACCGGCCTGTGCGCCATGCAGATCGAAGATCGCGGTCCGGATCTCCTGGATGACCGCCTGCAGGTCATCGACAGTGCCGCTGAGCCGCTGCCGAACCTCCGGAGATTGCGCCCGCGGGATCGTGCCCTGCAGTGACAGGCCCACTGCGAACAGCCGCTGGATCACGTGGTCGTGCAGGTCGCGGGCGATCCGGTCGCGATCGGCGAGGATCTCCAGCTCACGCACACTGCGCTGCGAGCTGGCCAATTGCCAGGCCACGGCAGCCTGGTCGGCGAACGCCGCGGCCATGTCGAGCTGTTCGGCGGTGAAGGTCCGCGCCCCGTCGGCGCGGACGGCCACCAGCACCCCGGCGACGGTGTCTACCGTGCGCAGCGGCAGCACCAGCGCCGGACCACCTGAGCCGTCCAGCTCGAGGCGGTCCAGCCGGTGCGGAGTGCCGTCACGGAACGCCGCACCCACCGCGTCGTCAGCTGCCGGGCCCAGCGGAAGCGAGTCGATCGCGGTCGCGCTGCCCGCGGTGGCGGCCACCACCAGGGTGTCGGTCTCATCGGCCAGAGCCTCACCTGGCACCGCGACCACGATGCGGTCGGCACCGGTCAGCTTGAGCGCCTCGTCGGCGACCATCCGGAACACCGTGGCCGGATCGGTGCCGGCCAGTAGTTCGGTACCGATGTCGCGCGTAGCCGTGATCCAGGCCTGACGGTCGCGGGACAGTTGGTACAGCCGGGCGTTCTCCACCGCGACACCCGCGGCCGCGGCCAGCGCTTCGACGAGCACCTCGTCGTCCTCGCTGAACGGCTGCCCGTTGGTCTTGTCGGTCAGGTAGAGGTTGCCGAACACCTCGTCACGGATTCGGACCGGCACACCGAGAAAGGTCCGCATCGGCGGGTGATTCGGCGGGAACCCGACCGAGGAAGGGTGCCTGTGAATGTCGTCGAGCCGGATCGGTTTCGGATCGTCGATCAACACGCCGAGCACGCCGCGCCCTTCGGGCAGATGTCCGATCAGGGCCCGGGTTTCGTCGTCGATGCCCTGATAGACGAACTCGGTGAGCTCATGATCATCGCCACGTACACCCAGTGCGCCGTAGCGGGCGTCGACCAGCTCGATCGCGGTCCGCACGATGGTGCTCAGCGTGACTTCGAGATCCAGTCCCGAGGTGACGGCGAGCATGGCCTCGACGAGGCCGTCGATCCGGTCACGGCCGGTGATGATCTCCTCGACCCGATCCTGGACCTCGGTGAGCAATTCGCGTAACCGCAGCTGCGACAGAGTGTTCCGCAACGACGAGTTGGGCGCGTCGTCGTCGGGACCCGCGCCGTGTCCGGTCACCTCCGCCATACCCGCATCATCGCCGATGATCGCGACGCTCGAGCGTGGAGGCGAACACCGCGGCCTGCGTGCGGCGTTCCATGCCCAGCTTGGCCAGCAATCGCGACACATAGTTCTTGACGGTCTTCTCGGCGAGGAACATCCGGGCCGCGATCTGCCGGTTGGTCAGCCCCTCCCCCAGCAGGTCCAGCAGCACCCGCTCCTGTTGGGTCAGCCCGGCCAGCGGGTCGGAGCGCTCGGCGTCGCCGCGCAGTTTGGCCATCAGTGCGGTGGCGGCACGGTTGTCCAGCAGGGATTTCCCGGCCCCGACGTCCTTGATCGCCTGGGCCAGTTCCATGCCCTTGATGTCCTTGACCACGTAGCCGCTGGCCCCTGCCAAGATGGCATCCAGCATGGCCTCGTCGGAGGTGAACGACGTCAGCATCAGGCACCGCAGATCGGGCATCCGAGACAACAGATCCCGGCACAGCTCGATGCCGTTGCCGTCGGGCAGGCGCACATCGAGTACCGCGACGTCTGGCGCCAGCGCAGGCACCCGGGCCAGCGCCTGGGCCACCGAGTCGGCCTCACCGATCACGTCCAGCTCGGGGTCGGCGCTGAGCAGATCGATCAGCCCGCGGCGAACCACCTCATGGTCGTCGACCAGAAAGACTCTGATCATCACCCGAGTCTCACAACCGGCGGCGCCGATCGCAAGTGAGCACCCCACAACCGGAGGCCGCCAACGCCGTCCGCAGCTCGGCCGAATCCGGATGGTCGGCACCGAGCACCAGCACCTGAGCCGAGTCCGGATGTGCCGCAAGGTATTCCGCAGCTCCATCGTAGCCGTCGATGCTCTGCACATCGAGATCCGGAGACCGTTTCAGCGCACGGGCCAGGCGACGCTCAAGTTGCGCCGCTGACAGCCGGTCTCGCTCGGCGACGGCACTGGCGTCATACATCTCGCGGTGCCGGGCTCCCCAGGTGGTCAGCACCCGCAGCGGTGCGCCGCGCCGCAGCGCCTCCTCGATCGCGGTGTGCAGGGCGTCATTGCTCGTGGCGCGGCCATCGGCCTCGACCACGACGGCAGCGGTCGCGGTGATGGTGGCAGCGGGCTCGATCAGGGTGTCGGTCATGGTCATCTCCTATTCCGAGGTCTCGATGGTCAGGACAGTGTCGACGGGCCGGCGCGGCGTGGGCGGCGGTACATCGGTGATCGTCGGGGCGATGCCGATCCGTACGAGCAGTTGCGGGCAGGCATCGCGACCGATCAGGGAGGCGATGATGTCGCGGCTGGCGTGCAACTCGGTCACGTGACTCACCGGACAGGTGCTCAGACCCGAGAGCGTGCACTCCAGGAGCAGCGACGAGAGGGCCTCGCCCGCGTCGAGGGCGTCCGCACGGCTGTACCCGTCAGTGGAGAGCACGACGAGCGTGGCCGAATCGTCGCGAACCGTCGGCCGCCGATCGCTGTGTGTGGTGACCGGGAAAGTGCGCGCCACCGCGACCCGTTCACTTTCGGCAGCCGACACCAGCGAGCTCTGCGGGATGCCATCTTCGGTCGCGAACGGTGTTGTCCACCAAGCCAGCTCGGCGTGGTAACCGGAATCGTAGAGCCGCAGTGACTCGGTCAGCTCAGCCGCCTCGGCCACCGCTGAGCGCTGGTCCTCGGCCAGCACGTCCAGATGTGCCGGGCCGTCGTCCAGCCGCGCCCGCAACAACGTTTCGAAGGAATCCCAGTCCACGTACCGGCTCATCGGCAGGCGGTCGGTGCGCCGGGCCATGATCGCATCGGCGCGCCGGCGGTGGGCCTCGGTGACGAAGTCCATCGGCGAAAACTGAAGCGTCGCCAGATGATCCAGATCGTTCGGGTTGGGAAAGCGATCGACGGCGGTGGCCCACCCCGCCGCCGCCATGGCGACCCGCAGGTGGTCCAGCAGCACACCGCAGCTGATGACCGCTTCTCGCGAGGACCGGTCGGTCACGGTCACCACCCGATTGGGATCGAGATGCAGATGCAGGCAACCACCTCGGGCCACCAGCCGCCACGGCTGGGTGTTGTGCAGCGAAGGCGCACGCGATGCCAACTGCACCGCACGGGTGAGGGTCGCGGTATCCAACATCGTCTGAGGCATGCCTCAAGCCTCGTCGCGCCCGAGCCCGCCGGTTAGGGTCTTTGGTCCTCAAACCGACGCGATGTGCGTCTCATCCCCGGCTCGATCGCCGTGTCATGCCCCGTTGTTCGGACCACCGGAATTCGCTCCGGGGATGTCGGTGATCGGGAAGTTCGGCATCGGCGGAGGTGAGGGTGTCGCGGGCAGCGCCGGGATCTCCTCCGGCGGAATGTCCTTGAGCGCCTCGGCCGGCGGCACCGGCGGGCCGTTCTCCCTGCTGCCGTAACTGGTGCCCGGTTCGCACTCACCGAGCATGTGGCTGACAGTCACGAGGTGGTAGCCGTTGGCCTTGAGCACCGGGATGAACTGCTGCACCAGGTCCACGGTGGACGAGTAGGTGTCGTGAAACAGCACCACATTGTTGGGCCTGATCTGCGTCATCAGCATGTAGCGGGTCGCACCGATGTTGGCGTCGTTGGCCCAGTCGAACGGGATCACGTCCCAGTTGATGTCGGCCAGACCCTGCTTGCGTGCCTCGGCCAGGACCTGGTCGTTGATCAGCCCGCCTGCCGTGCGCACCAGCTTCGGTCGCGTGCCCGTCGCGGCCTCGATGGCGTCACTGGCCTTGCTGAACTGCGCCGGAATCTCCTCGGGCGGGATGGTGGTCATGTTGGGGTGTTCCCAAGTGTGGCTGCCCAGTTCCATCCCGGCCTCGACCACGCGCTTGGCGCCTTCGGGATTGGCGGCGACCTTGTTGCCGATCTGGAAGAACGTGGCCTTGGCGTCGTTGTCCTTGAGGATCTGCAGCAGCCGGTCGGTGTACGGCCCTGGCCCGTCGTCAAAGGTCAGGGCGATGCACTTCTCCGTGGCACAGTCCACGTGATCGGGATCGTCGCGCCGGATGTGCCCGGTGAGCACCCCGACCACCAGGACCACCACGGCGGCAGTCACGCCGACTACGGTCCACCGCCACGCCTGACTCTTGGGTAGCCTCGCCACTCCGGCAGCCTACCGGCCTGCGATTTGTGTGCGTTTACCGGCGGTGATCGCCGGTAAACGCACACAAATCACTCAGGGCAGCGCGCCCGGACTGAACTCCTCCAGCATTTCGGTGACCAGTGCGGCGATCGGCGAGCGTTCGCTGCGCTGCAGCGTGATGTGGGCGAACAAGGGGTGACCCTTGAGCTTCTCGATCACCGCTGCGACGCCGTCGTGACGGCCCACCCGCAGGTTGTCCCGCTGGGCCACGTCGTGGGTGAGCACCACCCGCGAGCCCGCACCCAGCCGCGACAGCACCGTCAGCAGCACATTGCGTTCCAGGGACTGTGCTTCGTCGACGATCACGAACGAATCGTGCAGCGACCTGCCCCGAATGTGGGTCAGCGGAAGCACTTCCAGCATGCCGCGGGACAGCACCTCGTCGAGGACCGCAGAGCTGGCCAACCCTTCGAGCGTGTCGAAGACAGCCTGGGCCCACGGACCCATCTTCTCGCTCTCGCTGCCCGGCAGGTAGCCGAGATCCTGTCCACCGACCGCGTACAGCGGACGGAAGACCACCACCTTGCGCTGGGTTCGGCGTTCCAGCACCGCTTCGAGGCCCGCGCACAATGCCAGCGCCGATTTGCCGGTGCCGGCCTTGCCACCGAGGGACACGATGCCGACGGATTCGTCGAGCAGCAGATCGAGGGCGACGCGTTGTTCGGCTGACCTTCCCCGGAGGCCGAACACTTCGCGATCCCCGCGTACCAACTGCACCCGCTTCTCGGCATTGACTCGGCCGAGCGCCGACGAACTACCACTGAGCAACCGAATTCCGGTGTGGCAGGGCAGATCCCGGGCCTCGGCCAGATCGATCTCGCCATCGGCGAACAGGGTGTCGACATCTTCTGTCGCCACGTCGAATTCGGTCATGCCGGTCCAGCCCGACACGACGACATCCTGCGCGTGGTATTCGTCGGCCGCCATGCCGACCGCGCCGGCTTTGACGCGGAGCGGGATGTCCTTGCTCACCAGCGTGACTTGCTTACCCTCCGCCGCGAGATTGGCCGCGCACGCGAGGATCCGGGTGTCGTTGGTGTCGGTGCGGAAGCCCGTGGGCAACACCGACGGGTCGATGTGATTCAACTCGACCTGCAACGTACCGCCTTCTGTGCCAACAGGAATCGGCTGATCCAGCCGTCCATGCTCAAGGCGCAGATCATCGAACATCCGTAGCGCCTGCCGGGCGAACCAACCCAGCTCGTGGTGGTGCCGTTTGGCTTCCAGCTCGCTGATCACGACCAGCGGGACCACCACTTCATGCTCGGCGAACCGGTTGCATGCCCATGGATCGGACAGCAACACGGACGTGTCGAGCACATAGGTACGGACAGGAGTATCAGTCACGTGGCGCTCCTAGAACCCGCGCGGCCCCACACGAGTTGCTCGGTGGACACTGCGGCACCAGGACCGGAGCCGGTCCTCTCGTGATCAAACCGATCGGTACCGTCCGGACAGCAGAGCATGTCGCTAGCCATCGGATTCGACGCTACTCCCGCCTCGGCGGGGTTGCTGGCTGGCGCGCCGCGTGAATGACGCCCGCCGCGTTACGTGTTGATGAACTCCTGGAGCGCGGGTTCGTCGGCCAGGCCCCAGGCGGTGATCCGGTCGGAGATGACCTGCGCCAAAGCGGCCTTGTCGAAGATCCCGGACTCGGCCACCAGCGCGACCTTGTCCTGGTAGGCGTCGATGTCCGCGCCGATCACGTCGAGTTCGCGGGCCCGGGCGGCGATGGCCTCGATGGTCTCGTCGCGGTGGGTGCCCAGCACGTGCGACACCAGGTTGGCGAAGAAGAGTTCGTGGCGTTCCTCGTCGCGGGCGATGCGGTCGATCAACGCGGCCAGGACCGGCTCGGTGAGCTGTGCCCGCAGGTTACGGCTGAACACGGCATGCGCGCGCTCGAAGAACGCCATGAACACCAGCGTCTCGATCTGGCTGTAGCGGTCGGCGCGGTAGCCCTTCATGACGTGCTCGACCCGGACGTCCTCGTTCGCCGTCGGATCGATCTCGCGGGTGACGACGAGGTAGTTGCGCAGGGCGACGGCGTGCAGGTGTTCCTCGGCCGTCCAGCGGCCCAGGAAGCGGCCCCACTTCTCCTCGAGGATGAAGTGCTCGACGAGCTCGCGGTGGTAGCCGGACAGATTGTCCTTGGTGATCAGCAGGATCTCCAAGGCGTCGGTGACGTTCTTGGGCAACGTCACCTGAGACGGATCCCAGTCCTGGCCACCGAGGAAAGCGAAGTTCTCACCCTGGTCGAACGGCACGTAATCGTGTGCGTACCAGAGATCCTCGGTGTCCAGGTGGCGACGCAGCTCTGCTTCGACAACCGGCTCGAGCTCAAGGGTCAGCGCGTTAGCGACAGGTTTCTGTGCCATGAGGTAACTGTAACCCGGGTTTACATGTTCTTGAAAGTCGGGCCGCTGTGTGTCGCGGCCCGGCTCACACGGACGGTCAGAGGGTCAGGCCGGGGTACAGCGGGTTGGCATCGAGCAACTCGGCCGAGGCGGCGTGCACACGATCGGCGGTGCCGTCGGCGAGCTTGTATTTGGCCTTCGAAGATCCCTCGGGCTGCGTGTTGGACAGCACCTCGACGATCAGCTCGGCAACGCGGTCGAAGTCGTCGGCGCCGAATCCGCGGCTCGTCAGCGCCGGGGTGCCCAGCCGGATGCCGCTGGTGTACCAGGCGCCGTTGGGGTCGGCCGGGATCGAGTTGCGATTGGTGACGACGCCGGCATCGAGCAGCGCGGACTCGGCCTGCCGGCCGGTCAGTCCGAACGAGCGCACATCCAGCAGCACGATGTGGTTGTCGGTGCCACCGGTGACCAGTCCCGCATCACGTTTGACGAATCCGTCGGCCAGCGCCTGGGCGTTGTCCGCGACCTGCTGGGCGTAGGCCTGGAACGCCGGCTGGCGCGCCTCGGCCAGGGCGACGGCCTTGGCGGCCATGACGTGGCTCAGCGGCCCGCCCAGCACCATCGGGCAGCCCTTGTCGACGGCAGGCGCGAACTCCTCGGTGGCCAGCACCATGCCGCCGCGCGGACCGCGCAGCGACTTGTGGGTGGTGGTCGTGGTGACGTGGGCGTGCGGCACCGGGTTCTCGTCACCCGTGAACACCTTGCCCGCCACCAGGCCGGCGAAGTGCGCCATGTCGACCATGAGGGTGGCCCCCACCTCGTCGGCGATCTCACGCATCTTGGCGAAGTTCACCCGACGCGGGTAAGCCGAGTAACCGGCGACCAGGATCAACGGCTTGAATTCGCGAGCTGCGGCGGCGACGGCGTCGTAGTCGAGGAACCCCGTCTCCGGGTTGGTGCCGTAGCTGCGCTGGTGGAACATCTTGCCGGAGATGTTGGGCCGGAAGCCGTGGGTCAGGTGCCCGCCGGCATCGAGCGACATGCCCAGCAGTCGTTGGTTGCCCAGCTTGTTGCGCAGCGTCTCCCAATCGGCCTCGGACAGGTCGTTGACGTGTTTTGCGCCGAAGTTGGCGAGCTCGGGCGCCTCGACCCGGGTGGCCAGGATCGCCCAGAAGGCAACCAGATTGGCATCGATACCCGAATGCGGCTGTACGTAGGCGTAGGGGGCGTCGAACAGTTCGCGGGCATGCTCGGCGGCGAGGGCCTCGACGGTGTCGACGTTCTGGCAGCCTGCATAGAAGCGGTGCCCGACGGTGCCCTCGGCGTACTTGTCGGAGAACCAGGTGCCCATGGTGAGCAGTACCGCCGGAGAGGCGTAGTTCTCGCTGGCGATCAGCTTGAGCGAATCGCGTTGATCGGCAAGCTCTTTGCGGGTGGCTGCCGCGACCCGGGGCTCGACGGATTCGATGACCTGCAGTGCGGCCCGATAGGCGGCGCTTGAGGTGTCGGCGTAATCAGCGCCGGAAGCCGCGGGCAAGGTGGATGACGAGTCTGCTGCCATGCGTTTTAGCCTAGTCGGAGCGGTTGTGGCCGTTGATCGGGCCCGGGCCGGGATAACCGGGATAGGGGTACGGCGGTTGTGCCGGCTGCGCGAGCGCGAGGCCACGGGTGAGCTTGGACATCAGCACGAACCATGCGACGGGCCCGGCAAAAACGCAGGCCCACCAGAGCAGCAGGCTCACGGTTTCCGACCACGGCGGCTCGCCGAGCAGTTTCATCAGGATCGATGGGAAGGTGCCGCTGTCTCCACCGTCGGCACAGAACAGGCCGAAGCCGAACATCGACGACCAGACGATGATCTGGGCCCAGGCCTGCCCGGAGGTGAGTTCCCGGCCCGGCTGCTTACGCATCATCCTGCTCGTCGCGACGAGGCAAAGCGCAAGCACAGGCGATGCGAGGACACCGAACACCACCATCCAGCCGAGCTGCGCAAAGAGTCCCCGACCGATCACCATCCACACTAGTAAGAGCATGTTGAGCGGCATGGCCAGCGCAGGGATGGACGACCGCAGCTCAGACACCCTGCGAGCCTAAGCCCGCAATGCCGAGGGGATCAGCGGCTCATCAATCGGCAGTGTGGTTCCAAGCGCCGCCGGCCTTGCCATTGGCATAGCCGCCGCCCGGCCATCCCTTGCTCCAGTCGTGACCGGCCCAGGCACCTCCGGGCCAGCCCTTGCTCCAGTCATGACCGGCCCACGCGCCGCCGGGCCAGGGACTCACCAGGCCAGGCGTGGGCGGTTCCACTTCCTCGCCATTCAAAATCACGACGGGATCAGCATTGGCCACCACCGCGGGTCCGACGAAGCCGGCCAGCCCCATCGAGCCTGCCGCTATGACCACACCGGCCATGCGCTTGATCCGGCTCGATGCCGTGCTTGTTGCAGACATGTCGACTCCCTTGCTGCCGCCCGGTTCTGTCGCACATTGCTCAGCAAACACACTACTCCGCGGCAACGAGGCCGATCAAGCTGTCGAGCGATCAGAGCCACGCCACGCCGCAACACGGATCAAGGTCAGTATTTGCACTTTCAACAGTACTTTCCAGCAACGGATCGACCACCCGCCCAAAACTCGACCGGCGCGAGCCGACGAACGCCGGAGAACTCGTCAGCAAATCCCTGATGCGAAGAGACGGCTACAGGGTCGACGGAATCAGCGGCTCATCGAGCAGCCGGCCGAAACGCTGCGTCAGCGACACGCCATCGGGCCGGTCGTCCAGCCATGCCCGCAACAGCCGGTAGCCCTCGATGTAGGTGCTGGTGTAGGCCCGCCACAACGGCGAGGACAGGAACCGCAGGGACTGCCGCGCCCGGGTGTCGTCGACCAGCAGCCATCGCTTGAGGAATTCGGCCACCTCGTCGACATCGCGGTGCTCGTCGTGCAGCATCAGCGCAGCGTCCTGACGCACGTCGGCCAGCCCGGCGACGGCCTCCGAGATGGCCTCGGCGCGCTCCCCGTCGAACCGCAGCCCCAGGTCGGCATAGATGTCGGCCGCCCATGTCCCCCAGCCCGGTCCGACGATGGCGTGCAACGCCAGGTCGGCCAGGCCCTCGGCCATCAGGCATTGCGGGGTGTTGACGAGGAAGATCGTCTGTTCCAGCTCGCCGTCGCGGGCCACCAGGCCGGCCTCTTTGCGGCAGTGCTCGGTGTGATGGCCGGGGTAGGACTCGTGGGCCACCAGCCGGGGCAGGTTGGCCATCTGTTGTTTCAGGTCGGCGTTGACCGCGACGGTGGACTTGTAATCGCCCAGGTAGTAGTTGAATCCCGACCACGGCTTGTCGGTGACCACCTCATAGGTGATGGTCTCGGTCTCCGGCAGCGGGTACACCGCCCGTACCTTGTCGCGCAGGGCCGAGGAGAACGCATGGATGCACTCCTCGAGCCGTGCCGGTGGGATCTCGTCTCCGCTGCGGTGGGCCTGAATCCGTTCGGCCAGTGGGCCGGTACCGCCGAGTGCGTCGTCCAGCTTGGCGTGGGCCTGGCGGTAGCGCTCGGGATCGCCCTTGGCGATCCGCACGTCGAAATAGGCCTGCACCTCGTCGACGAAGCCGACCTGCTCGCCGGCGAACTTCCGGCCCGCGCAGCTGAGCGCGCGCAGGTGCGCGGCGATGTACTCGGCGCGGTCGTGTTCGAGATCACCGGGGATCTGCGTCAGTAACCGGTCGGCCTGGCGGGCCAGATCGGCGGGGTCGGGTGCGGGCTCGTTCTCCACCACGCGACGCAGCTGGGGGTCACCGGTGAACGAATCGACGTAGCCGTCCTCGACGCGGTCGAAGCGCAGGCCGACAAGCAGATACTCGCGAATGAGGGTGGCCGAATCCGTCACCGCGCCGGTTCCGGAGCCCGTCGTTTTCTCGATCCCGTTAGCCATGCCCACAACCGTAGATGCAAGACTGACCGAATGCCGCGGCCGAGCGAGCCGAGCCCCTATGTGGAGTTCGACCGAAGTCAATGGCGTGCACTGCGCATGTCGACACCGCTGAAACTCACCGAGGACGAGTTGTTGCGCCTCCGGGGTATGGGCGAGAAGCTCGACATTCTCGAAGTCGAAGAGGTCTATCTGCCGCTGGCCCGGTTGATCCACCTTCAGGTGGCGGCCCGGCAGCGGTTGTTCGCCGCGACGGCGGAGTTCCTCGGTGAGCCGCAGCAGAATCCGGACCGGCCGGTGCCGTTCGTCATCGGCGTCGCGGGCAGCGTGGCGGTCGGGAAATCGACCACCGCGCGCGTGCTGCAGGCCCTGCTGGCCCGCTGGGGTCACCATCCTCGGGTCGACCTGGTGACCACGGACGGGTTTCTCTACCCGAACAAGGAACTCAACCGCCGGAACCTCATGCACCGCAAAGGTTTCCCGGAGAGTTACGACCGGCGCGGTTTGATGCGGTTCGTCACCGCGGTGAAATCCGGGGCGGACGAGGTCTGTGCACCGGTGTACTCACACCTGCTCTACGACATCGTGCCGGGTGAGCAGCAGGTGGTGCGGCATCCCGACATCCTGATCCTGGAAGGGCTCAACGTCCTGCAGACGGGCCCGGCGCTGATGGTCTCGGACCTGTTCGACTTCTCGGTGTACGTCGACGCGCGTATCGAGGACATCGAGCAGTGGTACATCTCGCGGTTCCTGACGATGCGCTCGACGGCGTTCGCCGATCCGGCCTCCCACTTCCACCACTACTCGACGCTGACCGATGAGCAGGCCGTGTTCGCCGCCCGCGACATCTGGCATTCGATCAACCGGCCCAATCTGATCGAGAACATCCTGCCGACCCGGCCGCGGGCCACCCTGGTGCTGCGCAAGGATTCCGACCATTCGATCAACCGGCTGCGGCTCCGCAAGCTGTAGCCCGATCGTGCCGAATGGCCGGTTATCGCACGGATTTCGGCAACCCGCGGGCAATAACCGGCCACTCGAACGGTGTCGATCAGGCAGGGATCCGCTTGACGCCGACGTATTGCAGTTCGGCCATCGCCAGCGTGTAGATGCCGGTGCCGATGACGAACACCACGCCCGCGGTGGTCAGCGCCATGGTGAAGACGGCGACGAGCGCGATCACGGTGCAGGCGGCGTTGGCGATCACGGTGCCGATACCTGCGGGCCGCACCCGCTCGATCCCGGCCAGGGCGAACACCGCGATACCGTAGACGACCGAGAAGATGCCGACGCCGTATTCGACGGATGTCGGCAGGCCGGTGAGATCGGCGAACCAACCGGCCGCGGCCAGCAGCGCGATCCCGCTGATTCCGACTAGGACTGCGTCGAGTCGCATCGCCAGGCGCAGCAGTGAATCGGTTGCCTTCCTGGTGCCTGCGGATCCGCTGGCGGTGATGGCGGTCATGATTCTCCTTCTCTCTGATGGGATTTCTTGTCGTGAATTGACTTCTCAGCGGTGGAGCACGGTGCGGGGATACCCGCCGTAACCTCTTCCGTCGGGCACCCCGCACCGGCTCGGAAAGGAGTCACGCCAGACGGCGCACTCCGCGGTATTGCAGCCAGGCCAACACGAGGTTGACCCCGGCGAATCCGAGCACCAACTCCTCGCCGGTCCCGGTCAGCGGCAACCACTCGGTCACGATCGCGACGACGGTGGTGATCGTGAAGGCCACGTTGCCGGCGAGGGCGGCGACGCCCACGCGGCGGACCTGTGGAACAGCGGCCAGCACGTAGAGCAGAGCGCCGTAGCCGACCAGGAACGCACCGGCCAGCCACCCGGCGGTGGCGGACAGGCCCGCGATGCGGGCCAGTTGATCGGCAGCCATGGCCACCAGCAGGCCGACTCCGGCACACACGGTGGCATCGGCGCGCAGGGCGAACCGCAGAAGGGAATCTTCGGCAGCCGCTCCGGCCGTGGTGGTTTCGGATCGGGGTCGGTTCAGGATCGCGGTCATATCGGGCTCTCTCGGCGATGAGGCGGTCGATCGGTGGAACACCTCTGACCCTGCCGACGAGGCGCTGCCAGATCGACGCCAAACACTGCCAAGCACTGCCAAGCCCAGGTCAGCGCTGTTTCTGAAGTCGACGTTCCCTATCGCCCGCTGGAGCCGACCGCCGGCGCCAGATCACTGCGCAGGTCCGCGGCGATCACCCGCGCGGCTGCGTTCTGCCAGTTGTGCAGCGAGCGCTGCGGAACCTCGGTGACAAACCACTGCCAAGCCTGCCGGGCGACCGGGTCGAGACCTGCGGCCGTGGCGTTCTGCGCGTAGGCGCGGACCCCGACGACGTAGGGAAAGTACAGCGAGTTGTAGTGACGCCATTGCTCGGTGGTGCCGAAGTCGCCGCCGTCGCGGGGTTTGAGCGCGGCGATGCGGTCGGCCAGCAGCGCCTTGAGTTCATTGGCGCGTTCCAGCGGCTGATCCGGTGCTCCGCGCTGCGTGAGCCGGGCATCGATGGCGGGCAGCGCGGTCAGCGGGCTGGCCACCAGTTTGGACAGATCGCCGTAGTGGCCGAGGGCGCGTCGCGTGAGCCGGGCGAACGCTTCGTCGTCGATGCCGCCCAGCGGATGGTCCGATCGCAGCGGCAGCGCCGCCTCGGTCCGGCGCAGTGCCTCACGGTCGGCGCGAAGATCCGGGGACCGGGAGAAGGCCAGCCGGTCGAAGAGCCCGGCCAGCGGATCGGCCAGGACTTCCACGGCTACGGCGACCGCCAGGCTGGTGAACAACAGGATCGTCATCACGGTGTGGCCGGCCCCGGCATCCAGGACCGTCATCCCGATCAGGGCCTGCGCGGCGAACGGCACCGCGATCACCAACGTGCCGATGATCGAGCGGCGCATGTCCACCCGCAATGCCTGGCCTTCGTCGAACGCGTCCCAGATCGCGACCGCCACACCCAGCAGCGCCACGTCGAATCCGGTAGAAGCCAGGGCCAGCCAGCTCGGCATCAACCCGAGCGGGATCACCAGGATCACGTTGCCAAGGGCGAAGAACAGCGTCGCGACGATGATGAAACCCACCACCGATCGGGGTTTGGCACCGCCGAGCACGGCTTTGACCATGGCGCCCAGCGAGGACAGCGAGATCACCGCGAACATCACCCAGTGACCGGTCCGCAGCGGCCCGTCGACGCTGCCCGCGAGCCCCGCCCCGGCCAGCGCCAGCATCGCCACGGCGAAGATCGCGGCGATCTCACCCACACGGGACCGGAAGGTGTCAGCCGGGCGGGCGAGTTCGACCATGACCGCGAACCAGGCGATGCCCGGTAGCGCCACCAGATAGATCTCGACACGGCTCAGCGCATCCGAGCCCGTGGCCAGCCGGACGGCATCGAGCGCGACGACTACGGCGAAGCTGGTGAGCCCGACCGCCGCGAGGACCAGGACGGGCTTACGCGGGTCGCGGGCAAGCAGGTAGAGGCCCAGCCACCAACTGAGCGTGAACACCACTGCCGACAGCGCAGCCATGGCACAAGTTTGGCACTACTTGCCGAATCTGCGGTGCCTGGCCGTGTAATCGCGCAGTGCCCGGAGGAAGTCGACGCGGCGGAAGGCGGGCCAGTACGCCTCGGTGAACCACATCTCCGAATATGCGCTCTGCCACAACAGGAATCCGCTGAGCCGTTGCTCACCTGAGGTGCGGATGACCAGATCGGGATCGGGTTGGCCTGACGTGTAGAGGTTCTCCGAGATCCCGTCCACCGTGACCGCGTCGACCAGTTGTTCGGCGGTGGCACCGTTGGCCATTTCCTTCGACAACAGCGAGCGCACGGCGTCGACGATCTCCTGACGTCCGCCGTAGGCCACGGCCACGTTCACATGAAAAGTCGCAGCGCTTGCCGGCGTCGTGCTCTCGACGGCCTCCCGCAGCCTCCTGGCCGGCTCTTTCCCCAACAACTCCAGGTCACCGACGGTGCGCACGCTCCAGGTGTTCGACGGGGCGCAGATCTCCTCGACCACGTCGGTGATGATCTCGAGCAGGGCGGACAGCTCCTCGGGATCGCGTTGCAGGTTCTCCGTGGAGAGCAGGTACACCGTCGTCATCTCGATACCCGCGGCCTGACACCAGCGCAGCATCTCGGCGATCTTGGCCGCACCCATCCGGTAGCCGATGCTCACATCGTCGTAACCCGCGTCACGCGCCCAGCGGCGGTTGCCGTCGCACAACACCGCGATGTGGCGGGGCAGTTCAGCTCTGGACCGCGCCAGTTCCTGACGCAACCGCATCTCGTAGAGCCGATAGGCCGGTTCCTTGAGCCGCGGGGGAATGATGTCCACGAGATCCCAGACTACTGTGAACGTCGGGGTACACCACGGTTCTCAATGGAGGTGACATGACTGCGCCGACGGGTAGCACCAAGCCGTACCGCTCAGCGGCCGCACACACCCGGCCCGCAGAGGATCTGCCCGAGGCGGTCGCCGAGGGCGTCGCCCAATTCCTGGGCAGGCCACGGGCACGCGGATGGATCCACGTGTACTCGGCGATCGTCGCGTTCATCGCCGGCGCGGCCCTGGTGTCGGTGTCCTGGTCGCTGGAATCCACGCGGGCGGGCCTGGCCACGCTGCTCTACACCTTCACGATCGTGGCGATGTTCGCCGTCAGCGGCACGTACCACCGGGTGACGTGGAAATCGCCCGGCGCCCGCAAATGGATGAAGCGCCTGGATCATTCGATGATCTTCATCTTCATCGCCGGCAGTTACACCCCGTTCGCGCTGTTGGCCCTGCCCGAATCCAAAGGCATGGTGCTGTTCTGGATCGTCTGGGGCGGGGCGATCGCCGGTGTGCTGCTCAAGATGTTCTGGCCGTCGGCACCACGCTGGCTCGGGGTGCCGCTCTACATCCTGTTGGGCTGGGTCGCGGCCTGGTTCATCGGGCCGATCATGCACGGCGCCGGGGTGGCCGCTGTGGTGCTGTTGATCGTCGGTGGTGCGCTCTACAGCATCGGCGGCGTGCTGTACGCCCTCAAGTGGCCCAACCCGTGGCCGACCACTTTCGGCCATCACGAGTTCTTCCATGCCTGCACGGCGGTCGCGGCGATCTGCCATTACATCGCGATGTGGTTCGCCGTCTTCTGAGTCTCGTTCGCAGAAGGCCCCGCACCGTCTCCGAAGCGATGCGGGGCCCGAAGGACAACGACTAGAGCGTGACGGCGTCGGCCTGCGACCAGTAGGCCTTCATCGCGGTGATCTTGCCCTCGCCGTTGAACACCATCACATCGATGGGCTCGATCCGCATGCTGCTGGTGCCGAAGTCCAGCGTGAGCCGGAAGTGGAAAGCGGCCTCGTGGCCGGCCACCCGCAGCGTCACCAACTCCGCCTTGCCCTTGACGTTCTCGACGTTGGCGTAGAAGCCACGGATGGCGGCGCGCCCGATGTGGACCTCACCGCCGCCCACCGGATCCTCGACGGTCGCGTCGTCCGCGTACAGATCGGCGATTTCGTCAGCAGTTCCGCTGGAGACCAATTCGAGGTAACGGTTGACGGTCTGGGTGATTTGCTCGGCATTGGGCATGGCCGCGAGGCTACACGGACGGCACATCAGCCGTCCCGAGGTTCACCACCCAGCGAGACGGTGAGATCCCCGACCGTGGTGACGGGCAGGTCACATACCGTGCCACGACAGACATAGGCGGCGTCCGAACCGTCGACCCGGTCCCGTCCCCGGAGCAGCTCCGAGGAGTTGACGGCACCCCCGATCACCAGCGCCCCGCCGGGGGCCAGCCGGCGCGCGGCGGTCAACAGCTCAGACGACGGATCCCCGGCGACGGCGACCTGGATCGGCCCGCGCACCTGCGCCTCGGCGACCGTGAGCCAGTGCCCGCCGGATCGGGCGGCACGGGCCAGGATCGGCGTGGCCGAGGACAGAGTCTCCTGTGCCGCATCGACATAGCGTTGCGAACCGGTCAGATATCCCGCGGCCTGCAGGGCCTCGGTGATCAGCGAGGCGCCCGATGGTGTCGCGCCGTCGATCGGATCGGCAGGACGCACCATCAGTTTCTCGGCGTCGTCGGCGGTGTCGAACCAGCGGCCGGGCTGATCGGGATCGGCGAAGTGCTCGAGGGCGATGTCGAGCAGCCCGACCGCCTCGGACAACCCGAAGCCGGTCAGCTGGTACAGCGTCAGCAGCGCGGTGGCAAGCGCTGCATGGTCTTCCAGGATGGCCGCGCTCTCCCCCACGCGGCCGCCGAGACCGGAACGACGCAACCGACCGTCCACGACGTGCAGGCCCAGCAGCCGGCGAGCGCATTCCATTGCGGCAGAAAGCAGTTCGGGCTGATCCAGTGCCACGGACGCTTCGGCCAGCGCGGTGATGGCCAGCCCGTTCCAGGCGGTCACCACCTTGTCGTCGCGGGCCGGCTGGGGCCGCAGCGCGCGGGCGGCCAGCAGCGCCGCGCGTACCGACTCGAAGCGGGCCTCGTCCTCGGGATCGCGGCGCAGTTGCAGCACCGAAGCGCCGTGCTCGAACGTCCCGCTCTCGGTCACACCGAAAAGCGAAGCCGCCCAAGCTCCGTCGTCACCGAGTACCGAGCGCAGTTCCGCCGGCGTCCACACATACGTCAGCCCCTCGTGCCCGTCCGCGTCGGCGTCCAGCGAGGAGGTGAACATGCCACCGGCACCCAAATCCGACACGATGAACGCCGCGGTCTGTCGCGTCACCCTGCGCGCCAACGGATCTCCCGTTCGACGCGCCAGGTGCGCATATACCCTCAACAGCAGCGCGTTGTCGTACAGCATCTTTTCGAAGTGCGGCACCACCCAGTGCGGATCGACACTGTAGCGGGCGAATCCGCCGCCCAGTTGGTCGTAGATGCCGCCGCGGGCCATCGCCGAACAGGTACGTTGCACGGCAGTCAGGGCCGGAACGGATCCGGTGCGTTCGTGGTGGCGCAGCAGCCCTTCCAGCAATGCCGAGGGCGGGAACTTCGGCGCGCCGCCGAAACCTCCGTAGGTCTCGTCCTCATCTTGCAGCACCGCGGCCACCGCGTGGTCGCACAACTCGGTCCCCACCGGCTCCCCGCCGCCGGGCAGCCCGGCGGACATCGACCGCAGTTCGGTGGCGATCTGATCCGAGGCCCGCTCGACCTCGTCGCGGCGGTCCCGCCAGGTTTCGGAGACCGCGTCCAACAGTTGCAGAAACCCCAGCTTCGGGTAGTACGTGCCGCAGAAGAACGGCCGGCCGCTGGGAGTCAGGAAGCAAGTCATGGGCCAGCCGCCCTGCCCGGTCAACGCGACGGTGGCGTTCATGTACACCGCGTCCAGATCGGGACGCTCCTCACGGTCGACCTTGATGCAGACGAATCCGTCGTTGAGCACCGCGGCCACCTCGGCGTCGTCGAACGACTCGTGGGCCATCACATGGCACCAGTGACACGCTGCGTAGCCGATGGACAGCAGGATGGGGACATCCCGCGAGGCGGCTTCGGCCAGCGCCTCGGGCGTCCACTCTCGCCAGTGCACCGGGTTGTCGGCGTGCTGGCGTAGATACGGGCTGGTGGACCCGCCGAGCGTGTTACCCGCCACCCGGCTCCCGTGGCTGACCCTTGTGGTCGTCGGGACTGCTGTTCAGCGCGCCGCCGTCGGGGTCCTCGACCGTGCCGTCGTCGGCCGCCTGATCGGGCTCGGGGTGTTCGGGGTCGAACGACTCGGGCAGCTTGCGCAGGTGCCGGTTCATCGACCAGACCAAGGCGAAGGTTCCGATCAACAGGGCCACGGTGATCAGCAGGCCGAGCGGAGTCGCCTTACCGAACTCGGGTCCGGTGTTGCGCGGCTCGTCGGCGAGCAGTGTGACCACTGCGGTCAATGTGTCGATCATTTCTCAATCCCGGTGAACAGGTCGTCTTCCGGCAGATTCACCGGCACACGTGACCGCGCCAACTCGAACTCCTCCGTCGGCCAGAGCCGCTGCTGCCACTCGATCGGCGCATGGAAGAAATCGCCTTTCGGGTCGATCTGGGTCGCGTGCGCGCGCAGCGCATCGTCGCGCTGACTGAAGTACTCCGAGCATTCAACACGGGTGGTGATCCGGTTGGCGAATATGTCGTGGTCGGGGTCCCAGTGCTCCAGCCACTTGGCGAAGGGACCGGTTTGGCCGTTCTTGGCGAACTCGTCCTGCAACAGCTGCATGCGCTGACGCAGGAAACCATGGTTGTAGTAGAGCTTCGACACGCTCCACGGCATCCCCGCTTCGGGATACAGCCGGTAATCGGCGGCTGCTTCATAGGCCGCCACCGACACCTCGTGGCAACGGATGTGGTCGGGGTGGGGGTAGCCGCCGTTCTCGTCGTACGTCGTCAGCACATGCGGCTTGAACTCGCGGATCACCCGGACCAGCCGGGCGACCGGCTCGGCCAGCGGCACCAGCGCGAAGCAACCCTCCGGCAGCGGGGGCGGCGGGTCGCCCTCGGGCAGGCCCGAGTCGACGAATCCCAGCCAGTGATGCTCCACGCCGAGGATCTCGGCTGCCTTCGCCATCTCGTCCCGGCGCACCTCGTGGATCCGGCCGTGGACCTCGGGCAGGTCCATCGCCGGGTTGAGAATGTCACCACGCTCGCCGCCGGTGAGCGTCACGACCATGACGCGCACACCTTCGGCGGCATAGCGCGCGGTGGTAGCCGCCCCCTTGCTCGACTCGTCGTCGGGGTGGGCATGCACCGCCATCAACCGCAGTTCACTCATGTCGCTTTCATCTAACTACGGCGTCCTCTTACCTAATCCCTGTACCCAAGACTGCGGCTCACTCCCTGGGCTGCACCGACTGATCTGTCTGGCCCTATAGTTCCAGTTCTGATGATCGAACGCCCCGCCGCCCGCTACGGATCCCGCCAAATGTCCCGGCGGACCCGGCGCTGGATCACGTTCGCGCTGGTCGGCATGGTGGTCGTGGCGGGTGTGATCCTCGCGATCGTGGCTTTCCAGCGGTTGGGCACCGGTGAGGTGAAGGGCGAGCTCTCGGCCTACGAACTGATCGACGACCAGACCGTCGCGGTGACGATCGGGGTGACCCGTCCCGACCCGTCCATGCCCGTGGTGTGCATCGTCCGGGCCCGCTCGATCGACGGTAGCGAGACCGGTCGGCGGGAGGTCCTGATCGGCCCCTCTGACCAAAACGTGGTGCAGGTGACGGCAGAAGTGAAATCCAGCCGACGCCCCGTGATCGGAGATGTCTACGGTTGCGGGACGGATATCCCGTCGTACCTGGTAGCGCCCTGATTCTTACGCCCGCAACCCACACCGCACAGCCATTAAATGAAGATTCGTTGGCCGCTCGGTGGTACGATTGTGCGATACACGGTTCCTCGCTGGGGCCGTGTATTGCTGCATTAGCGCTCGGTTAGGTGCTTACGCCCGCGGCAATACACGTGCCGTCCCCGGCCGGAAACAACGGACTTCGTACGCGAGGAAGGCGCACGAGCGCCACAAGCAAGACAGACAGGAGCGCGAGAACATGACCGACACACAGGTCACCTGGCTCACTCAGGAAGCATTCGACCGGTTGAAGGCGGAGCTGGATCAGCTGATCGCCAACCGACCGGTGATCGCGGCCGAGATCAACGACCGCCGCGAAGAGGGCGATCTGCGCGAGAACGGTGGCTATCACGCCGCCCGCGAGGAGCAGGGCCAGCAGGAGGCCCGTATCCGCCAGCTGCAGGAGCTGCTCAACAACGCCAAGGTCGGAGAGGCACCCAAGCAGTCCGGTGTCGCGCTGCCCGGTTCGGTCGTCAAGGTGTACTACGACGACGACAAGAACGACACCGAGACATTCCTGATCGCCACCCGCCAGGAGGGCATCAGCGACGGCAAGCTCGAGGTGTACTCCCCCAACTCACCGCTGGGCAGTGCGCTGATCGATGCCAAGGAGGGTGAGTCGCGCACCTACACGGTGCCCAACGGCAACACCGTCAAGGTCACTCTGGTCAGCGCCGAGCCCTACCACGCCTGACGGGACGCCCCGGGGCCAAGCACTACAGTCGGGGAAATGGCGCAAATCGCCGAAGACCTGTTCTTGCTGTTGCTGGACAACGCAGCCGCGCAGCCCGGGCTTGACCGTCACCGCAGGCAGAACGTACTCAGCGCCGCGGTATTGCTGGATCTGGCATACGCCTGCCGAATCCGCCCGGCCATGGCGGGCGAACCGATCGAGGCCGGCCGACTGATCGCACTGGCCGGCAACTGGCCGGCCGATCCGGTCGGTGACCCGGCTTTCGAGCTACTGCGGCGCCGGCCACTCCCGGCCGGCACCGCACTGGCGAAGCTGAGCAAACAGACGCAGCCCACCCTGGAGCTGCATCTCGAACGGCTGGGGCAGATCCGCCGAGTCCGCATGCCCGGCAAAGGTTTTCCGGGCAAGACCGCATACTGCTGGCCGCTGGCCAACCGCGACCGGGTGAGTCAGGTGCGGACGGCCCTGCTGGCGGCGTTGTTCGACGGACACAACCCCGTGCCTTCGATCGCCGCGATCATCTGCCTGCTCCATGCGGTGGACGGCCTGGGTGCCGTACTCAGCCTCAACGACCGGGGCTGGCGGTGGGTGCATGCCCGGTCCACCGAAATCGCCACCGGCAGTTGGGTGGACGAGACCGCGTCGGCACTGCCGGAGATGAATCTGGCGATGACGACGTCGGCGCTGCGTCCGGCTCTGATGTGATCGCGCTGCTCGCCGTCAGGACTTGAGCGCCTGCTCCAGGTCGGCCAGCAGATCGGCGGCATGTTCGATGCCGACCGACAGGCGCACCAGGTTGTCGGGCACCTCCAGCTGTGAACCCGCGGTCGACGCATGCGTCATCGCCCCCGGGTACTCGATCAACGACTCCACCCCGCCGAGCGACTCGGCGAGAATGAAAAGCTCAGTACGCGAGCACAATTCACGTGCGGCGCGCGGCCCCCCGCGCAGCTTGAGGCTCACCATGCCACCGAAACCGGACATCTGGCGCGCGGCGACATCGTGGTTGGGATGGCTGGCCAGACCGGGATAGAGCACGGACTCGACCGCCGGATGCCCGTCGAGGAATTCGGCGATGAGCGCGGCGTTCTCACTGTGCTGACGCATCCGCAGCACCAGTGTCTTGAGCCCACGCATCGTCAGGTACGCGTCGAACGGACCCGGCACCGCGCCCGCCCCGTTCTGCAGGAACGCGAACGCCGCATCGAGTTCCTCATCGTTGGTCAGCAGCGCGCCGCCCACGACATCCGAATGCCCACCGATGTACTTGGTGGTCGAGTGCAGCACGATGTCGGCGCCCAGCAGCAGCGGCTGTTGCAGCGCCGGCGAGGCAAATGTGTTGTCCACCAACACCTTGACGCCCGCCGACGATGCGATCTGCACGATCGCGGCGATATCGGCCACGCTGAGCAGCGGGTTGGTCGGTGTCTCCACCCAGATCATCCGGGTGCGCGGGGTCAGCGCCGACCGCACCGCGTCCAGGTCACTCAGCGGGACGGGCGTGTGCGTGACGTTCCACTGCGAGAACACCTTGTCGATGAGCCGGAACGTGCCACCGTAGGCGTCGTCAGGGATCACGACGTGGTCGCCGGGCCGCAGCACCGCGCGCAACGCGCAGTCGGTGGCGGCCATGCCAGAGGCGAAGGCCCGTCCGTAAGAGGCTTCCTCGACCGCGGCCAGCGCCGATTCAAGGGCCTGCCGGGTGGGGTTTCCGGTGCGGGCGTACTCGAATCCGCCGCGCAGCCCGCCGACGCCGTCCTGGGCGAAGGTCGAACTGGCATAGATCGGCGTGTTGACGGCTCCGGTGCCCGGATCGGGACGGTAACCGGCGTGGATGGCTTTTGTGGCCAGACCGTGCCACCTGCGCTGTTCACTCATAACGCATCGAGCCTATCGGGGTGGGCACGGGCGTGCCCGGCCCACCACCTCTAATCCGGGCCCGCCGTGCTCACCCCGACAGGTCAGCTGCGCAGCTTCCGCCCGTACTGGTCGGGAATCGATCGGGTGAACATCATCACCGCATCCACCAGGGCCCAGATGCCGACTCCGACGCAGATGAAGATTCCGACGATCAAGAATGACGTGATGATGCCGAGGATGGTCAGTCCGAGCTGGGCCGCGCCGATGTTGGTGGAGCCGATGTAGAAGCGCCCGACACCCAGACCGCCCAGGAAGAACTGAAGGAGGCCGGCGGTGATGGCCGATTTGTCAGACAGCGGCTCGCCGGTGAGCGGGTCGCGACCGTAGGGCGCCGACGGGTCCATGGGGTAGGCGCCGTAGGGCTGCGGCTGCCCCGGGTACGCCGGCGGCGCGCCTTGCGGCTGCCCCGGGTACCCGGCGGGCGGTCCCTGGGGCGGGTAGCCACCGTAGGGCGGGTAACCCTGCGGGGGCGCGCCCTGCGGGGGCATTCCCTGTGGCGGCACGCCCTGTGGGGGCATTCCCTGGGGCGGCACGCCCTGCGGAGGCATTCCCTGGGGAGGCATTCCCTGGGGAGGCATCCCGTACATGTCTCCGGGCGGATTCGGCATTGACATTGCGGCCCTGACTTTCTCGAATGCACCGAGCGGATGGAATCGGCATCGGCAGGCTAGCTCACATGATGGCACGGACCACAACGCCCACGACGCAGACATTTCTGCCTTACGCCGTGGGCGTCGAGTTCGGTTCTGCTACTGGGACAGCGGTGCGACCGGGCCGCCACTGAGCCGGCGCCAGGCATACACCTGGATCAGGAGGACCAGCGGGATCGCGATGATCAGGCCCAGCCCGCACGGGATCGCGCCGACGATCGCGATGGCGAACATCACGAGCACGGTGAGCAGCACGGTGCCGAAGTTGGGCTTCACGAGGGCGAAGCTCGCCTTGACCGCGTCGACCGCCTTGAGATTGCGGTCCACGGCGGCCACCGTCGTGAACAGGAACAAAACGGCGATGGCCACACCGGCGATGAAGGACAGCGGCATGGTCAGGAACCAGAGCCCCGGGATGAAGGCGCTCGGGAGCTGCAGCACGAAGTTGACCGCGAAGGTGATCGCGCCGACGATCACCGTCGCGAGGATGACGTTGGTGACATTGCGCGGCTTGAAGAACGATCCGATCGACACGGGCTGCCCGTTGGCGATGTCGAGCAGTCCGGCGGTGTAGGCCGCGGCGATCCACCCGCTGAGGATCAACATCACGATCCCGCCGACGAACATCACGATCGCGCCGGCCACACCGAGATCACTCGAGGCCCCGAAGCTGAAACTGTCGTCATAGTTCTCGTAGCTACTGGTGGTCCCGGGCGACACGGCGGCTGCGATGAGAGTGATGACAACCCAGACGGCAGCTGATGCCGCGCCGAACACCAGGCCCGGCACGATGAGCTCGACCGGATGCTTGAGGAACTTGTTCCAGGCCCAGGACAGGGCGTCGCCGATGTTGTACGGCGCGACGCCGAAGCCGGGGCCGCCGGCCTGCGGATATCCCGCCGGCGGATAGCCACCCGGTGGCGGGTAACCACCCGGAGGCGGGTAACCACCTGCAGGGGGATAGCCGCCAGGCGGCGGATAGCCACCGGGCGGCGGGTACCCACCGGCGTCACCCGGGGGCGGAGGTGGGTAACCGCCCTGCTGCGGCGGAGGCGGATAGCCACCGGGGGGAGGCGGCGGGTAACCACCGCCACCGGGGGGCGGAGGTGGTGGGTAGCCACCCTGCTGAGGTGGAGGCGGTGGCGGATATCCGCCCTCTGGCGGCGGCGGGTAATTCCCGGGCGGGGGCGGTTGATCGGTCACGTCGAAAGCTCTCCTCATCTCGGATAGCGCTCCGCGAACGGGCGCTACTTTCTGCCGGCACCTAGTACTGACTGCTCCACACGCAGATTACGCACCGCCAACCCGGTTTTGCAGGTCAACACGAGCGCATTCGCCGAGCACAGCGGGACAGTCCTCGCCATGGGCAGCGATGGTGTCTGAGTTTGCCGGCCCTCGGCCAGCTCACCCTAGCTGAGAAGTTGCTGGAGACAAGGTATTCCACGCGTCGCGAGGCGCCGCGATCTGGCTAGTGCCTGCTGCCGCCATTGGACAGGAATCCGAGGAGGTCGTGGCGCGTGAGCACACCGACCGGCTTGCCCTCTTCGACGACCATCACCGCGTCGCACTCACGCAGTGTCTTGGCCGCAGTGGAAACCAACTCCCCCGCACCGATGAGCGGCAACGGCGGGCTCATGTGCTCGGCGACCGCGTCGGCCAGCTTCGCCCGCCCTTCGAACACCGCGGACAGCAGTTCCCGCTCGGAGACACTGCCTGCCACCTCGCCCGCCATCACCGGAGGCTCGGCGCCGACCACCGGCATCTGGGACACGCCATACTCGCGGAGAATGCCGATCGCGTCGCGCACGGTCTCCGACGGGTGGGTGTGCACCAGGTCGGGCAGCGCACCGGACTTGCCGCGCAGCACGTCGCCGACGGTCGACTGTTCGATCGAACCGTCGAGCCGATTGCGCAGGAATCCGTAGGACGACATCCAGGCGTCGTTGAAAATCTTTGAGAGATAACCACGTCCGCCGTCGGGCAACAGCACCACGACCACCGAGTCGGGGCCCGCCTTGCGAGCCACCTCCAGCGCGGCCACCACCGCCATGCCGCATGACCCACCGACCAGCAGGGCCTCTTCGCGGGCCAGCCGTCGCGTCATGTCGAACGAATCGGCGTCGGATACCGCGATGATCTCGTCGGGTACCGCGGGATCGTAGGCCGACGGCCAGAAATCCTCACCGACACCTTCCACCAGGTAGGGGCGGCCGGTGCCACCGGAATACACCGAGCCCTCCGGGTCGGCGCCCACCACCTTCACGGGCCCACCTTGGCGGCCGTGGGAGATCTCCTTAAGATAGCGCCCGGCACCGGTGATGGTGCCGCCGGTGCCGACGCCGGCCACGAAATGGGTCACGGTGCCGTCGGTGTCTGCCCAGATCTCCGGGCCCGTCGTCTCGTAGTGACTCTCCGGCCCCATCGGGTTGGAGTACTGGTCGGGCTTCCAGGCGCCGTCGATCTCCTCGACGAGCCGGTTGGAGACGCTGTAGTAGCTGTCCGGATGGTCCGGCGGAACCGCCGTCGGGCACACCACAACCTCGGCACCGTAGGCGCGCAACACATTCTGCTTGTCCTCGCTGACCTTGTCGGGGCAGACGAAGATGCACTTGTAGCCGCGCAGCTGGGCGACCAGGGCCAGACCGACACCGGTGTTGCCGGACGTCGGCTCGACGATGGTGCCGCCGGGCTTGAGCTCACCGCTGGCCTCGGCCGCGTCGATCATCTTGGCGGCGATGCGGTCCTTGGAGCTGCCGCCGGGATTGAGGTACTCGATCTTGGCCAGGACAGTGCCCGAGCCTTCTGGGACAACGGAGTTCAGCCGTACCAGCGGAGTGTTGCCGATGAGCTCACTGATGTGCCTGGCGATGCGCATACGTCAATGGTCTCAGGCCCGCCGACAGCTCACCAGGTGGCCTCTCGAATGTATTCGCCGATCTGGCGCAAAGAGCGCTTCGCTTCCGACACCAGAGGTGACGCGAGCTGGAAGACATGCATCTGACCGGGCCAGATCCGGAGCTCGACGGGCACCCCGGCCGCCGCCAGCATGTGTGCCCCTTTTCGGGCATCGCTGAGCAGAACCTCCGAGCCGGACGCGTGGATCAGCGTGCGCGGCAGGCCGGGCTCGACATGATCGAGCGGCTCGTAGACGTGCTCGCCGTTGCGTTTGGCCGCGACCTCGACGAGCTCGACGAGTGCGTCGAACGCCTTGGCCGGGAACATCGCGTCGGAGTGCATGTTCGGGTGGTTGGCCCGGGACTCGTTGTCGATCTCGAACAGTGGCGACATCGTCACGATGGCGGCGGGCACTTCGCCCTCGTCGAGCAGGCGCTCGGCCAGGGCCAGCGACAGGTAACCACCCGCAGAGTCACCGGCCAGCACGATCTGGTCCGGTTCATAGCCGGTCAGCCGCAGCCACTGGTAGGCGTCGTAACAGTCGTCGATCGCGGTGCCCACCGAGTGCTTGGGGACCATGCGGTAGTCGACGACGAGCACCGGGCTGTCGGCATATCCCGACAACGCGGTCACGATGCCGGAGTGCGTGTTGGCCCCACAGGCCAGGAACGCGCCACCGTGCAGATAGAGGATGACGCTGCGCTTGCCGTCGGCGGGCAGTACGCCGTCGGCGCGGACCAGCTGCGCGGTGCAGTGGGACAACGCGATGGTCGCCTTGATGGTCCCGGGCACCGGCCGGATCAGCCGGGCGGCGAAATTGAGGAGCCCGAACGGCCACGGCAGATGCGGTACGTGGCTACCAATCGCCAGGGTCGGTTTGATTGTCAGCATCGCCGCCAGCGAAGCCAATCGGCCGGCCAGGCTCGGTCCGTCCTCGACCACCTCGACGGGTGCGCCGTCACTGACCGGAAACCTACGCCCGCGGTACGCCCTAGCTGGGCCTATAGCAGCATGATGAGACCTGGATACCTTGCTCGGTGCGGTCATCGTCACCACTTCCTACGTCTTTGTAGTGCTAGGTGAGCTTCGTCACTCAGACAACCCGGGTAACTTAGCTTGACATCCGTAAACAGTTCAACAGTCAAATAAACTGAATTGATACCGGACTTGATACAGCACCGTGACCGCCACGCTGAGGCGCCACGCGGACAACCCGTCTCGTCCGCCTAAACTGACCACGTGGGCACACGCTTGGCGCGTCGGTCGACCATCACTTTCGCCGCAGCGGCGACGCTGGCTTCTACGGCTTCGGCGTACATCGGAGCGCGCAACCTGCTGAACGGGCAGGCAGACAAGGCGCGGCAGGTCATCCCCAAATCGTGGGACATCCCGCCTCGCGCCGACGGCGTGTACCTCCCCGGCGGCGGGCCCGTCGAGAAATGGGAACGCGGAGTCCCGTTCGACCTACATCTGATGATCTTCGGCGACTCGACTGCCACCGGATACGGCTGCCACGTGCCCGACGAGGTGCCCGGGGTCTTGATCGCGCGCGGTGTGGCCGAACAGCTCGACAAGCGAATCCGCTTGAGTACCAAGGCGATTGTGGGAGCCACCTCGAAAGGCCTGTCCGGGCAGATCGATGCCATGTTCGTGGCCGGACCGCCGCCCGATGCCGCGGTGATCATGGTCGGCGCCAACGACATCACCAAGCCCAACGGCCTCGGGGCATCGGCGCGTCGACTGGGTGCCGCGGTACGCCGGCTGCGCTCGGCGGGGGCCGTCGTCGTGGTCGGCACCTGCCCGGACTTCGGCGTGATCACCGCGATCCCGCAGCCACTGCGCTGGTATACCCGCAGGCGCGGTCTGCGCCTGGCCCGCGCGCAGGCCGGCGAGGTACGCGCTGCCGGCGGCGTTCCCGTTCCGTTCTCCGATCTGCTGGCGCCGGAGTTTTACAAGGCCCCTGAACTGCTGTTCTCCGAAGACATGTTCCATCCGTCGGCGGCCGGCTATGCGCTGGCGGCCAAGCAGTTGCTCCCCGCGCTGTGCGCTGCCCTCGGTGAATGGGACGGTGACGCGGCGTTGGAATCCGGATCCGCCGACACCCGGACGCTGCTGACCCGGCTGGGCGCGGTCAGCAGGCTGTGGCGCCGCTCAACCGGGGTGCCCGCACCCATCGTGGTGCACGCGGGCTAGTTTCAACCTGAGTTTCTACAGTTTTCTACGCCATCCGATCAGCAGGAGCCGTCATGCCTGAAGCCGTCATCGTTGCCACCGCCCGCTCACCCATCGGCCGGGCCGGCAAAGGTTCACTCGTCACCATGCGGCCCGATGATCTCGCCGCCCAGATGGTCAAGGCCGTTCTCGACAAGGTGCCCGCGCTGGACCCGCGCGACATCGACGACCTGATCATGGGCTGTGGCCAGCCGGGCGGAAAGTCCGGCTTCAACATCGGCCGCACCGTCGCAGTCCAGCTGGGCTACGACTTCCTGCCCGGCACCACCGTCAACCGCTACTGCTCGTCCTCGCTGCAGAGCACCCGGATGGCGTTCCATGCGATCAAGGCCGGCGAGGGCCACGCGTTCATCTCCGCCGGTGTGGAAACCGTGTCGCAGTTCGCCACCGGCAACGCCGACGGCTGGCCCGACACCAAGAACCCGCTGTATGCCGACGCCATGGCCCGCAGTGAGCAGGCCGCCGCCGGCGCCGACGAATGGCACGATCCCCGCGAGGACGGTCTGCTGCCCGACGTCTACCTCGCGATGGGCCAGACCGCCGAGAACGTCGCGCTGCACACCGGCGTCAGCCGTGAGGACCAGGACCACTGGGCGGTGCGGTCGCAGAACCGCGCCGAGGAGGCCATCAACTCCGGCTTCTTCGCCCGTGAGATCACCCCGGTCACGCTGGCCGACGGCACCGTCGTGTCGACCGACGACGGCCCGCGCGCCGGCACCACCTACGAGAAGATCAGCCAGCTCAAGCCGGTGTTCCGGCCCAACGGCACCGTGACCGCCGGCAACGCCTGCCCGCTGAACGACGGCGCCGCCGCGCTCGTGGTGATGAGCGATGTGCGGGCCAAGGAGCTCGGCCTGACCCCGCTGGCCCGCGTGGTGTCCACCGGTGTCTCCGGACTCTCGCCCGAGATCATGGGCCTGGGCCCGATCGAGGCCGTCAAGAAGGCCCTCGCCAACGCGAAGATGGCCATCGACGACATCGACCTCTACGAGATCAACGAGGCGTTCGCGGTGCAGGTGCTCGGCTCGGCCCGCGCACTCGGCATGGACGAGGACAAGCTGAACGTCTCCGGCGGCGCCATCGCGCTCGGCCACCCGTTCGGCATGACCGGTGCCCGCATCACCGCCACGCTGCTCAACAACCTGCAGACCCACGACAAGACGTTCGGCATCGAGACCATGTGTGTCGGTGGCGGCCAGGGTATGGCGATGGTTGTGGAGCGCTTGAGCTAATTTGCGTTGACTCTGCGTGGAGGGCGCAAAAGTGCGAGTAACCCGCGCCCTCACCGCAGAGTCACCGGCTCGGCGACTTCATTCCACGCACGACGCAGACGCCGGAGGATGTCTACCCGACGGTGGCCCTTGGCTACTTGGATCGTGGTCCAACCGGCCCGCCTGATGTGTTCGTGGCGGACGATGTCGTAACCAAGCGCATCGGCATGCTGTACGCCGTCGTATTCGACCGCGAGCATCTGCTCCTCCCACCCCATGTCCAGGTAATACCGCGACCGGCCATTCGGGCCCGGCACCGGGATCTGGGTTTGCGGCCGCGGGTAACCATCGTCGATGATCATGAGACGAAGCCAGGTTTCCTTGGGCGACTGGGCACCCGGGTCATAGAGATCGAGCGCAGCCTCAAGCTGACGTAGCCCACGCGTACGCCGATGACGATCCGCCAGCGCCAAGACATCGACGGCTTTGAATCCAGTCGCATTGCCGAGCGCATCGAGCCGCGCCACCGCTTCCCCCAGCGGCCCGCGCCTGCCGATGTCGAATGCCGTCCGCTCGGGCGTCGTCACATTGAGTCCGTCGAGCCGCTGAATCTCCCCGGCCAACAACAGATCGGTGCGGGTGATCACTCCACGCGGAGCCCTCGCATTCGCCCAGATCAGCTCGACCGGAACGTCGTCGTCAATCCACTCTGCGCGATGCATCGCGGACGCCGCGAGACCCGCGACCACCGCTTCGCGATGAGACCACAACCACGCGGCCTGCGTCCGTCGCCGTAAAGTAAGGGCAATCCGCTTGTCCAGGTACACATTTGGCATAAGCGATCGGTAGTAATGGCGCAACTCGTGGCGGTTCACCGCACCGCACGCCAAAGCCTCACTGCCGACGAAGGGATCACTTCCGATGTCCATGGCCACAGGCTGGTTTCGATTGCCGACATTCGTCGCCGCCCACACCCCCCGGGGCTTCGCGCTGTGGATGAACATCGCGGTGTGGACCACCGGTTTGACTCTGCGTCCAGGGTGCAAAAGTACGAGAAACCTACGCCCTCATCGCAGAGTCAACCCATAAGAAAAAGGCGCCCGCAATCGCGGACGCCTTTCTCGGGGCAGGGTTGCTAGTCGTTGTTGAAGTACGACAGCAACCGAAGGATCTCGATGTACAGCCAGACCAGGGTGACGGTCAGGCCCAGGGCGATGCCCCACGCGGCCTTCTCCGGAGCACCGGCGCGGACCATCTGGTCGGCAGCGTCGAAGTCGATCAGGAAGCTGAACGCCGCCAGGCCGATGCACAGCAGCGAGAAGCCGATCGCCAGCATGCCGCCGTCACGCAGGCCCAAGCCGGCACCGCCGCCGACGCCGAACATCGCGAGCACGAAGTTCAGCAGCATCAGCGCCAAGACGCCGAACATGCCGGCGATGATCATCCGGGTGAACTTGGGTGTCACGCGGATGGCACCGGTCTTGTAGACCACCAGCATGCCGAAGAAGACGCCCATGGTGCCGACGATCGCCTGCGCGATCATGCCGACGCCACCGACCGAGGCGATGTTGGCGATGATGAACGACACCGCGCCGAGGAACAGACCTTCCAGCGCCGCGTAGCTCAGCACGATGGCCGGATTGTCCTGCTTGCGTCCGAACGTGGCGATCAGCACCAGGACCAGACCACCGAGCCCGCCGACGAGGGCGAACGGCGTCGCCAGCGTCAAGTTGCCGGAGACCAGGTAGTAGGACACCACCGCGACGACCGAAAGGACGGCCAGGGTGATGCCCGTCTTGGTGACGACGTCGTCGATGGTCAGCGGCCGGGAGACACCGGTCTGCCGCTGATCGGGATATTCAGGTGCATATTGCTGTGCATGCACCTGTTGAGCACCGAAGCCGGCGGCTCCGGTACCGAAATTTGCGTATCCGCCCTGCGTCTTGGGCAGGCTACGGAATACCGGGTTGCTGGATTCGCGCACCGTCGGGTCCTCTCCTATAGAGATGTGTTCGAGTACGAACTACTAGCTCAACGATCGATGTTCTGGGCAGGTTCCCGTGGAAGCGAAAGACTCCCAGGAAACTTCCAGGTTCGATCTTGAGGCAAACCCTACCCGTAGCGCACCGTCCCTGGGGGTCCGAACTAGATTGCAAATCGTGACAGAAAACGAGGACGTCCTAGTAAGTGTCCGCAACGGCGTCGGCATCCTCACGCTGAACCGGCCCAAGGCGATCAATTCCCTCAACGACGCGATGGTCGAGGGCATGTCCGAGGCGCTGCACGCCTGGGAGAACGATGGCTCCGTTCACACCGTGCTGCTGACCGGTTCCGGCGAACGCGGCCTGTGCGCGGGCGGCGACGTGGTGGCGCTCTATCACAGCGCTCGTGACGGCGGCGCCGACGCGCGCCGGTTCTGGTACGACGAGTACCTGCTCAACGCCTACATCGGCAGCTATCCAAAGCCCTACGTGGCGTTGATGGACGGCATCGTGATGGGCGGCGGTGTCGGTGTGGCGGCACACGGAACCGTTCGGGTGGCCACCGACACCACCAAGATGGCCATGCCCGAGGTCGGCATCGGCTTCATCCCCGACGTCGGTGGTACGTACCTCCTTTCGCGGGCTCCGGGCCGGCTGGGCTTGCACGCCGCGCTCACCGGTGCACCGTTCTCCGGGGCCGACGCGATCGCCATGGGCTTCGCCGATCACTACGTGCCCCATGACAAGCTGGCCGCCTTCACCGAGTCCGTCGTCGCCGACGGCGTCGAGAACGCGCTGGCCACCTACGCCGTCGAACCGCCGGCCAGCCCCCTGCTGCAGGAGCGCGGCTGGATCGACGAGTGCTACGCGGGCGACACCGTGGCAGATATCGTCACCGCGCTGCGCGGCCAGGGAGCCGCCGCCGAAAAGGCCGCCGATCTGATCGCCACCCGCTCCCCCATCGCGCTGGCGGTGACGCTGGAAGCAGTGCGTCGGGCCGCGAAGCTGGAGACACTGGAAGACGTGCTGCGCCAGGAATACCGGACCTCGTGCGCATCGGTGAAATCCCATGATTTCGTCGAAGGCATCCGCGCTCAGCTCGTCGACAAGGACCGCAACCCGCAGTGGTCCCCTGCCTCGATCGACGCCGTCACCCCCGCCGACGTCGAGGCGTACTTCGTTCCGGCAGAACCCGATCTGACCTTTCAGGAGGAGTCCAAATGAGTGAGTTCGAGACGATCCTGGTGACCCGCACCGACCGGGTCGCCACCATCACGCTGAACCGGCCCAAGGCGCTCAACGCGCTCAACAGCCAGGTCATGACCGAAGTGACCAGTGCCGCAGCCGAACTCGACCGCGACTCCGGCGTCGGCGCCATCATCCTCACCGGAAACGAGAAGGCGTTCGCCGCAGGCGCCGACATCAAGGAGATGGCCGAGCTGTCGTTCGCCGATGTGTACTCGGCCGACTTCTTCGAGCTGTGGTCGAAGTTCGCGGCCACCCGCACCCCCACGATCGCCGCGGTCGCCGGGTATGCGCTGGGCGGCGGCTGCGAGTTGGCGATGATGTGCGACATCCTGATCGCCGCGGATACGGCCAAGTTCGGCCAGCCCGAGATCAAGCTGGGCGTGCTGCCGGGCATGGGTGGTTCCCAGCGGCTGACCCGAGCGATCGGCAAGGCCAAGGCGATGGACCTCATCCTCACCGGTCGCACCATCGACGCCGTGGAAGCCGAACGGGCAGGCCTGGTTTCCCGCCTGGTGCCGGCGGACTCGCTGATCGACGAGGCCCTTGCCGTGGCGGAGACCATCGCCGGGATGTCGCTTTCGGCCTCGCGGATGGCCAAGGAAGCGGTCAACCGCGCCTTCGAGTCCAGCCTGGCCGAGGGTTTGCTCTACGAGCGCAGGCTGTTCCATTCGGCCTTCGCCACAGCCGACCAGAAGGAAGGCATGGCGGCGTTCTCCGAGAAGCGCGCCGCCAACTTCACCCATCGCTAAAGTCGACGGGTGACCGACACCGACTCACCCTCACCGGCCACCGTTACCGCCGAGGCTCCATCCGAGCCCGCAGCCGGTCCGGCGGCCAAGCCGGTGTGGTGGCTACGCCACTACACGTTCTTCGGTACCGCGGTGGGGCTGGTGTTCATCTGGTTCTCGCTGACGCCGTCGCTGCTGCCGCGCGGCCCGCTGTTCCAGGGCCTGGTCAGTGGCGCGGCCGGCGCAACGGGCTATGGCCTCGGCGTTTTCGGGGTGTGGCTGGTGCGCTACATGCGTTCGGCGGAGACCAGCCCGCGCGCGCCGAAGTGGGCGTGGTTGGCCTTGCTGGTCGTCGGCGTCATCGGCCAGATCCTGATGATCGTGTACTTCCACGTGTGGCAGGACGAGATCCGCGACTTCATGGGAGTGCCCCGGCTGAAGTTCTGGGATCACCCGTTGACCGCGGTGCTCTCGATCGTGGTGCTGTTCGCGTTCGTCGAGTTGGGCCAGCTGATCGGCAAGCTGGTGCGATTCCTGGACCGCAAGCTGGATCGTTTTCTTCCACCACGGGTTTCGGCCGTCGTGGTCGTGGCGTTGTTGTTGGCATTGAGCGTTGCCTTGCTCAACGGTGTGGTGGCCCGGGTGGCGATGGACACCATCAACCGGACCTTCGCGGCCGTCAACGATGAGGATGACCCCGACTTCCCCGCGCCGATGACGAATCTGCGCTCGGGAGGCCCGCAATCGCTGGCCGCATGGGAGACGCTGGGCCATCAGGGCCGGGTGTTCGTGTCGGCCGGCCCTACGGTGCAACAACTTTCGCGGTTCAACGGCAAACCCGCGACAGAACCCATCCGCGCGTACGCCGGCCTGCATTCCGCCGACGGCATCAAAGCCACTGCGGCGCTGGCGGCCAGGGAATTACAGCGCACCGGCGGGCTGAACCGGGCTGTGGTCGCGGTGGCCACCACGACCGGCACGGGCTGGATCAACGAGGCCGAGGCCTCGGCCCTGGAGTACATGTACAACGGCAACACCGCGATCGTGAGCATGCAGTACTCGTTCCTGCCCAGCTGGCTGTCGTTCCTGGTCGATCAGGAGAACGCGTTGCAGGCGGGGCAGGCGTTGTTCGAGGCGGTCGACGCGTTGGTGCGCGCGATGCCACAGGAGCAGCGCCCCAAGTTGGTGGTATTCGGCGAGAGCCTGGGATCGTTCGGCGGGGAGGCACCGTTCCTGGCGCTGAACAATCTCGTCGCCCGCACCGACGGCGCGCTGTTCTCGGGCCCGACGTTCAAGAACACGATCTGGACGACGCTCACCCGGGATCGCGATGCCGTTTCACCGGAGTGGTTGCCGATCTACGACAACGGCGAAAACGTCCGGTTCAGCGCGACAGCGGAGAATCTGGACCGGCCCGACGCGCCGTGGGGCCACCCGCGCGCGGTGTACCTGCAACACGCGTCGGACCCGATCTCGTGGTGGACGCCCGACTTGTTGTTCGCCAAACCGGACTGGCTCCGCGAGCCCCGCGGGTATGACGTATCGCGCCGCATGGAGTGGATTCCGATGGTGACGTTCCTGCAGGTGTCAGCGGACATGGCGGTGGCAGTCGACGTGCCCGACGGACACGGCCATGTGTACGTGAAGAACGTGGCCGACGCGTGGGCCGCGGTGCTTCAGCCGCCGGGGTGGACACCGGAGATGACCGCGAAACTGCGGCCGATGCTGTCGAACAACGAAAACGCTTGAGCCGCAGCAGGTCAGGCGTGTCCGGCCGCCACCAGGGCGTGATAGCCGCCGACGACGTCGGTGGACCGGTGCAGCCCCAGGTCGACCAGCGAGGCGGCGGCCAGGCTTGAGGTGTAGCCCTCCGAGCACAGGATCACCCAGTAGACGTCGTCGTCGACGGCCTGCGGAATCCGCGCATCGCTGGTCGGGTCGCAGCGCCACTCCAGCACGTTGCGCTCGATGATCAGGGCGCCGGGCACCGAGCCCTCGGCCGCGCGTTGTGCCTCCGGTCGGATGTCGACCAGCACGGCGCCGGAGTCCAGCGCCTCGGGAAGATCTGAGGCGGGCAGCCGGCGCAGGCGGGCCCGGGCCTGCTCCAGCACGGTGTCGATACGGCTCATCGCTATCCCTCCGGCGCGTCGGTGAGTTCGGTGCGGTTGCGCCGCAACGTGTTGTGCGGCGTCACTTCGTAGTAGGACATCGCGGTCAGCGGCGGCGAGTAGGCGTGCACGCTCAGCGTCGGCCCCGACACCGTCACCGGACCGTGCGCATGCACCACATCGTGGACCCAGCCCAGCGGGAAGGCCGCCTGATCGCCTGCCGTCAGCCGCCGTTGCCGCAACAGCTCACCGTCCCAACGAGTTTCGCGCAGTGAACCGGACACCACGGTCAAGGCACCCAGTGAGCCGCCGTGGTCGTGCAGTTCGGTCGACCTGTCGGGCACCCAGCTGATCAGCCAGACCTCGACTTCGTCGTCGCCGGACAACCGGGTGTACCAACGGTCGTCCTTCGGCAGCCCGCGCAGCAGACGGTCATAGCGTCCGGACAACACGTCGTCGGCGGCGCGGTCGGTGGCGTGCAGCAGGTCGGGCAATCGCAGCCGGGTTGGCGCGGAGACGGCAGGAATGGGCGCAAGAGTGGACAGCATCAGTGAAGCTCCAGGGATGACGGCGGATCAGGGCAGACGGGCGCGCTAGCGAGCCCGACAACACTCCTGGAATCCGGTCCCTTCCGTCACGGCGGCCAGTGTTGCATAGATTGGCGGCATGCGCAGTTACACGTGGACCACACGCCTGACCGCCGGAGCCGTCACAGCCGCCGGGCTGGGCCTGCTGATCGGATGCTCGACGGAGGCCGGCAAGGATCAGTCCGGAGAGTCCGCGGTGCCCTCCCCGCCGACCACCACAACCGCCGAGGCGGCGACCCCCACGGCCAAGCCCGGCGAGGTCGCGGTGTCCCCCGGCGGGGTGACCACCGCGGTCGGCGCTGACGCGCAGTCCACCGAAGAGGAGTATTTCCAGGCCTGTCACGCCGCGAAGGTGTGGATGGACGGCAAGGGCGGCGACCTCAAGGCGCAGGTCGAGCCGTACCTGGCGAGCCTGCAGGCACCTGGCGCGGCACCAGGGCCGGGCACCTACAACGTGGCGTGGGCCGAGCTGGAGCCGGCCCGGCAGGCCGCTGTCATCGTCGCGGCGCGAGCGGCCGCCGACGAACTCTGCAGCTAGTTCGAATCACGCTGCGGCGAATCCCCCGGCGCGCCGCCCTGGGCGGCCACCCAGGCACGTCCCCGCTCGACGGCGATGTCGAGTGCGCCGAATATCCGGTCGGTGGCCGGTTCGATGCCGTCGTCGCCCAGCAGGTCGTCGAGACCGCCGCGCCGCAGCACCTCCGCGGTCCCGGGTTCGACGCCGGCGATGATCAGCCGTCCGTTGTTGGCCTTCAGCTGGCCGGCCCAGCGGCGCAGCGCCTTGATCGTCACCGACGACGGCACATCGGGCAGCGCCCGCAGGCTCAGCACCACGACGGCATTTGAGGTGCCCTCGGCGCGCGGCCAGTCCTCGTCGATGCGGGCCACCTCGGCGAACAGCCCGACCCCGGCGTAGTGCAGCACGGTGACGTCGTTACTGGCGCACTTTTCGGGAACCGGTGATTCCTTCCAGTCACCGTCTCCGGTCGGTGTCAGCGCCACCAACTGCGCGGCCTTGGCCGCCTTGGCGCAGTAGAGCACCAGTGAGGTGATCACGCCGATGAGGATCGCGGTGTGCAACGGCAGCTGCGTGGTGGCCGCGAAGGTCACCAGCATCGCCACCGCCGACAGCGGGGCGACGCGCAGCACCAGCTTGATGTCGGGCAGCCGGCCGACCACGAGTTCGGCGCCGATCACCAGGATCAGCCCGCCGATCACCGGCATCGGGATGATCTCCGCGGCAGACCCGGCCACCAGCACCAGCAGCGCGAGCCAGATGCCGGCGAAGATGCCTGACCACCGGGTCTGGGCACCCGCCGAGGTCGACACCCCGGTGCGCGACAGTGAACCGCCGGCCGGCAGCGCACCGAACAGTCCGCCCGCGACGTTGGCCGCGCCCTGGGCCAGGAAATCGCCGTTCATGTTGGTGCGGCTGCCGTCGGGATTGGGCACGGCAGCCGAGATTCCGGCGGCCTGGGCCAGGGCGACGAGTGCCACCGCCACGCCGCCGACGAGCAGTTCGGGTATGGCGGCGAAGTTCGGAACCGTCACCGGTGGAAGCGCATTCGCGATCGACGCGATGTCACCGACAGTTTCGACGTCCACCTTTGCCACCGCGACAACAGCGGTGACAACCACCAGCGCGAGCAGGGTCGCGAAGGACTCCAGCGGTTTGATGAAGTGGAACACCGCCCATACCGCGACGGTGCCAAGAGCCACCGCCACCGCGGCGCCGGACCACAGACCGATGTGGGCCAACGCGTCGATGAATTTGCCGATGGTGTTGCCGCTCTGCGGTTTGTATCCCGTGGCGTCGCCGAGCACGCCGGCGACGATCTGCAGGGCGATGCCGGTGGAGAAACCGGTCATCACGGCGTTGGAGACGAAGTTCATGATCGAGCCGAACCGCAGCAGGCCGAACAGCAGCATCACGACACCGACCACGATCGCCAGGGCGGCGACGTTGGCGGGATCGGCCGGATCCAGCCCGGCCTCCTTGAGCACGCTGCGCGATGTCAGTGCGATCGCGCTCGTCAGCGTCGTCACCATCAGCACCGTGCGGGCGAACAGTGACCCGACGATGCCGGGCACGATGCCGGCGTAGATGCCTGCCACCGGGTTGAACCCGCCGATGCTGGCATAGGCCATTCCCTCGGGAATGGAGAACAACCCCGTCACCAGCCCGGCAATCACATCTCGAGGCTTGGGACGGCCCAGTTTCCGCGCGAATGTTGGTGCGCCCACGTATCAACCCTCCCACGAAACAGATCGTGGTGGGCGATACTTCGGATGTGCGCGTGCCGGGAATCGTTCCGTATCAGAGGGCGTGGCTACGCGCCGACGTGGTGGCCGGTCTGGCCGCCGGGGCGGTGATCATTCCGCAGGCCATGGCCTACGCGACCGTGGCCCACATGCCGGTCCAGTTCGGGCTGTACACCTGCATGTTGCCGCTGGTGGTGTACGCATTCATCGGTGGATCGCGGACGGCAAGCGTCAGCACCACTTCGACGATCGCGACGTTGAGTGCGTCGACCATGCTCGGCGCCGGCATCGCGGCCGGATCCCCGGACGCCCAAGCACATCTGATCACGCTGACACTGCTGGTCGGAGCGTTCCTGCTCGCGGCACGGCTGCTGCGACTCGGCGCGATCATCGAGAACATCAACGAGGCAACGTTACTCGGCATCAAGGTCGGTGTCGGCCTGACTGTCGCCGCTGCCCAGATCCCCAAACTGTTTGGTGTGCAAGATGATCCGCATGCCACCGGTTTCTTCCACATCCTGTGGTCGGTGCTGCGCCACCTCGGCGACGCGAATCTGCCCACGGTGCTGTTGTCCATCGTCACGATCACGCTGCTGCTGTTGATCGGAAAGCTCGCCCCACTGGTGCCCGGGCCTCTGGTCGTGGTGGCGCTCGGTATCGCGCTGGCCGCCTTCGGTGGGCTGCCGTCGATGGGTGTGGAGTTGATTCCCGAGGTGCCGCGAGGCATTCCGCTGCCGGCTCTGCCCGCACTCGACCACATCGGTCAGCTGATCCCGGGCGCATTGGCGATCGCGATGATGGCGTTCCTGGAGACCGTCGCGGTGGCCCGCGGCGTTCGCCGCCATGACGAACCACAGATCGACGCCGATCGCGAGCTGTCCGCCACCGGCATTGCGGCACTGGTCAGTTCGTTCTTCCACTCGCTGCCGCCAGCCGGAGGCTTCTCGCAGACCGGGATGAACCTCCGCGTCGGCGCTCGATCCCAGGTCTGCGGTCTGGTCACCGCAGGGCTCGCAGTTCTGGTGGCGGTATTCCTGGCGCCTGTGCTCTCCAAGCTGCCGCAGGCGACGCTCGGCGCGATGGTGTTGGTCGCGGTGCTCGGTCTCATCGACATCGGCGCACTGCGGCGGTTGTATCGGTTCGACAAGCTGGAATTCAGTCTCGCCGCGATCGTCGGGGTGTTCGGTCTCACCGTCGGTCTGCTGCCCGCCGTCGCAGTCGGAGTCCTGCTGACCCTGTATTTCGTACTGAGGGAGGCCAATCGCGCTCACGTCGTAGAAGTCTCCGGGGATCCGCTGGTCCTGCGTTTCGAACTCGGGCTCTACACGGCCAACCTGCGAGCCAACACCGAGGCGGTCGTCGCGTTGGTCGGTGCGCGCGAACCGCGCCCTCAGGTGGTGATCCTCGATCTGTCCCGGTTGCCCTGGCTGACCTCGACGATCCTTGACGGGTTACGCGATCTGGAGAACCAGCTCGACGGCATCGAGGTCCGGTATGCCGGGCTGAGCGATGAGCTGCACGAGACAGCACGGCGCTGGCCCTGGTGGCAGGAGGTGGAAAGCCAGGGGCGCTACTTCGGCACCACTGGCGACGGAGTCGATTCGACCAGGCAGTGAGCCGCTCGGCAAGCCACTTGGCAGGCGTCTTCACGGACATCGCGGATCAAACCGCAGAATGGACGCATGCGCGTTGCTCTGGCTCTCGGCAGTGGTGGGGCACGCGGCTACGCCCACATCGGGGTGATCAACGAGCTGAGCGACCGCGGCTACGAGGTCGTCGGCGTGTCCGGGTCGTCGATGGGTGCGCTGGTCGGCGGCCTGCACGCGGCGGGGAAGCTGGAGGATTTCGCCGACTGGGCACGGACTTTGACCCAGCGGGCGGTGTTGCGGCTGCTGGATCCGTCGATCACCGCGGCGGGCATCCTGCGCGCCGAGAAGATCCTCGACGCGGTCCGCGACATCGTCGGCGAGGCCACGATCGAGGACCTGCCGATCCCCTACACGGCGGTCGCGACGGATCTGATCGCGGGCAAGTCGGTGTGGCTGCAACGCGGCCCGGTGGTCTCGGCGATCCGCGCGTCGATCGCCATTCCCGGGGTGATCGCCCCGCATGTGCTCAACGGCCGGTTGCTGGGCGACGGCGGCATCCTGGACCCGCTGCCCATGGCGCCGATTGCCGCGGTCAACGCGGACCTCACCATCGCGGTCAGCCTGTCCGGCGGTGACCCGGGCACTGCCGCGGCCACACCCGAAGATCCCGACCGGCGCCCCACCACCGAATGGCTCAACCGCATGATGCGCAGCACCTCGGCGGTGCTGGACACCGCATCGGTGCGCGCCGTGTTGGATCGGCCAACGGCCCGCGCGGTACTGAGCCGGTTCGGGGCGTCACTCCCGGAAGGCGATGACCCCGAAATCGATCCCGACGGTGAACCTCCGGTTGTCGCCGAGCCGGCCGGGGTGCCGCGGCTGGGCAGCTTCGAGGTGATGTACCGCACCATCGACATCGCGCAGGCCGCGCTGGCCCGGCACACGCTCGCGGCCTACCCGCCGGACCTTCTGATCGAGGTGCCCCGCACGGTGTGCCGCAGCCTGGAGTTCAACCGCGCGGCCGAGGTGATCGACGTGGGACGGGAACTGACCGCCCGCGCGCTCGACGGCTGACCGCCGCATTTTGCCGAAACGGCATTCCAGCAGGAGAAGTGCGAGAAGCCGCCTGCTGGAATGCCGTTTCGGCGGTCAATCCGCGAGGAACTGCGCGACGGCGGCAGCCACGCGTCGCCCCTGGGCGCGGCCGGCCCGAGCCGACGGCACCCGGCACCGCGGGTCAAGCGGGTTCGTCCCGAAGGCGTCCAGTGCGTCGTCGTCGGCGAATATGCCCAGCGAGCGGCCGTCGAATCCGTCGACCTCCTGGGCCGCGCCATCACCGAAGGGCGATGGTGTCGAACGCCCTTGCGGTACCAAGGCCACAACGCTGTCACAGTCGGCGGCCAGCGCCATGTTCACCGCACTGCCGATGCCGCCGTCCATGAACCGCCGGCCGCCGATGGTCACCACGGGCCACACTCCCGGTACCGCGCAGCTGGCGGCCACCGCGTCGACGAGCGACACCCCGGAGTTCCGGTCCAACGTCACCAGTTCGCCGGTATCGATGTCGACGGCCGAGATCCGCAGGTCGCGGTCGGGCCAGTCATGCGACGGGAGACGTTGCTCGATCACCTTGCGACGCACGGCCGGGTCGATGGTGGCGGCGTCGAGCGCCACGGCACCGATCTCCCGCAGCTTCTGCGCCTTGGTGGTGCCCGGCGTGAGCATGGCCTTGACGAACAGGTCGGTGATGGTGTCGATGCTCACCCCGGGATCGAGTTCGGCCGATTCTGAACCGACCTGCAGCTCGAACAGTGCCTCCAGGCCGAGCCCACTGCTGAGCTGAGCCGACACCGTCGAACCCGCCGACGTGCCCACCAGCACATCCGAAGCGAGCAGCGCGTCGGCGGTGTCGGGCGATTCGTCGGCGATGCCCTGCAGGATGCCGGTTTCCCAGGCGATGCCCGCGATACCGCCACCGGCGAGCACCAATGCACGTTTGGAAGTCACGAACGTCGAGTGTGCCAGGGCCTCGAAATCCCAGAGCTAGGCATGCTGTGAGGCCGCGGCCTTGGCGGACAGGTCGTCGGGGCGCAGGAGGAGGCGTGGCGGCCCTGGAAGCGCGGTCCGGCGGTCGATGTGCAGATCCGCGTCGACGTGGACGAGCTCGCCGGGTTCGATGAGCTGCCAGTCCTCGCCGTCCATCGGCTCGCTGGCGAACACCACCGACGGCTGTGCACTCAGGTGCTGGGACTCGGCGCGGATCCGCGGGCTGTGCAAGCGCAGTTGCCGGTCACGCGGTTTCCTGCGGTCCAGCAGGTAGAGCTCGTGGGTGTCCGGATAACGTAGCGCCCACATGCCGGTGGCCGTGCTGAGCAGGAGGTTGACGGCGTAGATCGGCACGGTGTCGGCAAGCCAGCCGATGGCTTCGACGATGCCGGCGCCGACATCACCGTCACGGGCACGGGCAGCGGCGGTGATGAGCGCGAAAACCCGCTCGGAATCGGTCTGTCCACCCACCAGGTCCGCCACCCCGAGCTCGTGCAGCCGGTCATCGAGCGCGTCCAGGCCCTCGACCACGCCGTTGTGCGCGAAGATCCGCCCGTCTTGGAGGAACGGATGGGTGTTGGCCGCGTGGAGCGCTCCCGTCGACGCATAGCGAACGTGCGCGATGAAGGTCGTCGCAGTCACATCGTGTGCCTCGGTGGCGAATTCGCTGTCCTGCCACGCCGCCACCGGCTCCTTGTGCACCACCGGCAGGCCGTCGGCACCGAATGCGCCGAGCCCGGTGCCGTCGGGATTGCGCCTGCTCTGCTCGGCGAGATTGTCCGGCGCGTCCAGCAGCCAGAAGGTCGCCGGCACCAGTCGGCGGCCGGCGTGCAAGCCGAACAATCGGCACATGCCCTCAGCGCGCCCGATGAAGTGCCATGATGCGGATAGTAACCGGTGAGACGAGGAGAACGCCATGACAGCCACCATGCGGGCGGAACGTTTCTACGCCGACACCAAAAGGGTTGTGGTGGAGGATGTTCCGATCCCGCAACCCGGGCCGGGCGAGGTGCTGGTCAAGGTGGCGTTCTGCGGCATCTGCCATTCCGACCTCAGCCTGATCAACGGCACCTTTCCGGCGCAGGCGCCGGTGGTCACGCAAGGACACGAGGCCTCGGGCACCATCGCCGAATTGGGTCCCGGAGTCACCGGTTGGGCCGAGGGCGACCGCGTCATCGTCGCGGCGGGCAGGCCCTGCATGGCATGCCCCAACTGCCGGCGCGGCGATATCGCGAACTGCATGCGAATCCGGTTGATGGCCTTCGCTTATGACGGGGCCTGGGCCGAGTACACGCTGGCTCAGGCCGTTGGACTCACGCGGGTTCCGGACAACGTGCCGCTGGAGCAGGCCGCGATCCTGGCCGATGCGGTGTCGACGCCCTACGGCGCGGTGGTGCGCACGGGCAAGGTAGGCATCGGCGAGTCGGTCGGGGTATGGGGCCTGGGCGGCGTGGGCACCCATATCGCGCAGCTGGCCCGGCTGGTCGGCGCCGTGCCGGTGGTGGCCGTCGACGTCAAGCCCGAGGTGCTGGAGCGCGCCCTCGAACTCGGCGCCGATTACGCGTTCGACGCCGGTGACGAGGAGCTGGGCGAGAAGATCGCCGACGTCACCGGTGGCCGCGGGCTCGATGTGGCGTTCGACGCGGTGGGGCTCAAGTCGACGTTCGAGCAGGCGCTGAGCCAGTTGACGGTCGGTGGCCGGCTGGTCGCGGTCGGGATGAGCGCCCAGGAACCCACGATCGGCCCCACGTCGATGTTCGGCCTGACCCAGAAGCAGGTGCTCGGCCATCTGGGGTATCAGAACGTCGACATCTCGACGCTCGCCACGCTGGTGTCACTGGGCCGGCTGGATCTGTCGCGGTCGATCAGCGAGATCGTGTCACTGGAGGACATCGCGTCGGGTATCGACAAGCTGGAACGCCAGGAGGGCAATCCGATTCGGATTCTGGTGCGGCCATAGGATTTCCATACGCCGAATCTGAAGATATGTGCGAGTTCTCGGTGATTATTCGCACGCAAGCTCAGGTTCGACGCGCCTTGCCTGTGATGAGTGGCAGATCCGGGTAGGTGACGACACCGGGTTCGGCAGCGCACACCGCGGGCACCGAGTTGACGCAATGGGCGGCGGTGGCGACGACACCGGACTCCGGGCCTTCCTCCCCGGCCTCGGACTGGAAACCCTTGATGATCACGGTGAAGTCCGGGTTGCCGCGGACCTCCATCTCGTAGCGCTGCCCGGCCGGGCCGAAAGTCCATGCGGGGTCGAGGTTTTCCTCGCCCATCAGCCAGTTCACCGTGACACGCACCACGGGCTCGCCGTCGACGAGGGCCTCCCAGTGGAACTTGCGGCCGGCCACCTGGCCGGGTTCGATGACGCCGATCGGCGAGTCGATGGGTGCGGTCGCCACGGCGATCTCCTGGGTGGCCCGGATCCGCGGATCGATCTCGAACCCGACGTGATCGACCACCATCTTGACGGCCTGGATGAATCCGCCGTCGAGCATCTTCTGCATCGGCCCGCTCAGCGCGGTGTCCGGAGTGCCGCCGAATCCCATGACATGACGCACCACATCGGGTGCGTCATAGGTCCGGAGATCGGAAAACTCCTCGGCGCGAACGAAGTTCACCCCGGTGGCCATCGCCGAGAACACCAGCGGGAACTTCTCGCTGATTCCACCGGGCGCGATGCCGGTGCCGTGCAGGGTGGCGTTGCCCTCCAGCGCGGCGGCCCGCATGGGTGCGGCCTGCTTCTCGCTGGGATACAGCCAGCCCACCGGGGTGATGACGTTCTTGCCCGAGCGCAGCAGCGCCGCGACCTCGTCGGGGTTGGGAATGAGCGGCGAGTAGATCACCGCATCGGCATCCAGCGCCAGGATCTCGTCGACACTGCTCGTCGCGGTGATGCCGAGCGGTCCGGTCCCGATGATCTCGCCGACGTCCTTGCCGTTCTTGGCCTCGGAATGCACCCAGCATCCGGCCAGTTCGAGCTCAGGATGTTCGAGTACGCCCTTGATCGCGGCCACCCCGACGCCGCCGGTTGCCCACTGCACCACTTTGAGCGTCAAGACCCCTCCTCGGCGGAACTAGAACACGTTCTACTGGTCTACACCACCGTCGTCGTCAGCGGAAGCACGGTCTCGCCGCGCGAGGTAGGAGATCACGAGCACCACCAGGACGGCAGGCAGGAACGCGGGCACCGTGAGCAGCAATGAATGGTCGGCGAGGTAGGTCATACCGGGTTGACGAGAAAGCCTTGCCGAACGTGACTGTCACATCCCACCGGTCTGCGCCGTCTGATGGGTATGCAGATGAGATTCGTCCAGATCGTCGTGGTGGTGGCGTCGCTGAGCATGCTGGTGACCGGAGTGTGGATGCGGATCGACCCGGAGTCGTTCGCCCAGTGGGCCAACTGGCCCAATCACGTGCATTTCCTGCACGACGCAGGCGTGTTCCAGATCGGCATCGCAGCGACGATGCTGTTCGCGCTGTGGTGGCGCGATGTGATCGCCGTGGTGTTGACGGGGTTCCTGGTGGCCAACACCCTGCACGCGGTCAACCACTACCTCGACCGCGACGGCGGCAATCCGTCCGACTGGTGGCAGCTCGGGGTGTTCTCGCTGCTGGCCGCGGCGGCATTGGCGGTGCGGTTGCGCCAACTCCAGTTGAAGACGATTGACCCGGTTTCGAGATGAAGTATGTTCCGTTGCATGGCTAACAAAGTGTTCGTCGTCGGTGTGGGGATGACGAAATTCGAGAAACCCGGACGTCGCGAGGGTTGGGACTACCCGGACATGGCGCGGGAGTCGGGCACCAAGGCGCTCGAGGATGCGGGCATCTCCTACGACCAGGTGCAGCAGGGTTACGTCGGGTACTGCTCGGGCGACTCGACCTCCGGTCAGCGCGCGCTCTACGAGTTGGGCATGACGGGCCTCCCGATCGTCAACGTCAACAACAACTGTTCGACCGGTTCGACAGCGCTTTACCTTGCCGCACAAGCGATCCGCGGCGGGCTGGCCGATTGCACGATCGCGCTGGGCTTCGAGAAGATGCAGCCCGGTTCGCTTCAGGCAGGTGCGCAGGACCGCGAGTCCCCGCTGGGCAAGCACGTCAAGGCCCTGGCCGAGATCGATGAGTTCGCCTTCCCCGTCGCGCCGTGGATGTTCGGCGCGGCAGGCCGCGAGCACATGAAGAAGTACGGCACCACCGCCGAACACTTCGCCAAGATCGGCTACAAGAACCACAAGCATTCGGTGAACAACCCGTACGCGCAGTTCCAGGACGAGTACACGCTCGACGACATCCTGGCCGCCAAGATGATCTCCGATCCCCTGACCAAGCTGCAGTGTTCTCCCACCTCCGACGGCTCGGGTGCAGCCATCCTGGCCAGCGAGGCATTCGTCGACAAGCACGGGCTGGCCGCTCAGGCGGTGGAGATCGTCGGGCAGGCGATGACCACGGACTTCGCCTCGACCTTCGACGGCAGCGCGGCCAACATCATCGGCTACGACATGAACGTGCAAGCCGCACAACAGGTTTACAGCCAGTCCGGACTGGGCCCCGAGGACTTCCAGGTGATCGAGCTGCACGATTGCTTCAGCGCCAACGAGCTTCTGCTGTACGAAGCCCTGGGCCTGTGCGGTGAGGGTGAGGCGCCGCGGCTGATCGACAACGACGACACCACCTACGGCGGTCGCTGGGTGGTCAATCCGTCCGGCGGCCTGATCTCCAAGGGCCACCCGCTCGGCGCGACCGGCCTGGCCCAGTGCTCCGAGCTGACCTGGCAGTTGCGCGGCACCGCCGACAAACGTCAGGTCGACGGCGTCAACGCGGCGCTGCAGCACAACATCGGCCTCGGCGGCGCGGCCGTCGTGACCGCCTATCAGCGCGCCGAGCGGTAAGACTTCCCCGCCGAGCAGACGCAAAACTGCCCAAAATCGCCGACAAATTGGCAGGTTTGTGTCTGCTCGCGGGAGAACTCAGGCCGACAACATCGCGTCGATCAGGCGGCGTAACACCTGCCTGATCTCGCGGCGCGCCTTCTTCGGATCCTCGGCGGTGGCGATGGCCATGGCGGCCTCGTCGAGAGCGCCGATCAGCACGTGGGCCAGTGCCCGCACCGGCTGACGGGCCAGCTGGCCCGCCTTGATCGCCTCGGCGAGCAGTTGCTCCGTCATCCCCAGGCTGTAGCGTTGGGCGACATCACGGAAACCGGCCCAACCGAGCACGCTCGGCGCGTCGAGCAAGATCAACTGCCGCACCTCCGGGTCACCGGACACCTCCAGCCAGGCATCGACCGCGGCCCGGATCGCATCGGCCGGTGACGTCGCGCCCGATGCGGCGACCGCCTCGGCCAACCGGAACATCACGTCCTGCTCCACTGCCTCCGCAACCGCCAGGAAAAGCGCTGCCTTGTCGGCGAATTGGTGATACATCGCGCCGCGGGTCACACCGGCGGCCGTCGCGATCTCGGGGGTGCCGACGTCGGCGTACCCCCGTTCGCCCCACAGCCGCCGGGCAGCCGAGATCAACGCCTCGCGGGTGGCCGCGGAGCGCTCCTCCTGAGTACGTCTCTTGTTTTCCATACACCCTGTTGGTAAGTTACCGGCAGACTGTTCGTAAATGCGTATCGAGCCGGGAGTCATCCATGTCGATCATTGAGATTAGCGCCGGAACCATCCATTACGAGGAATTCGGACCATCTGACGGCAGGCCGGTCGTCTTCGTCCACGGCTACATGATGGGCGGTCAGCTGTGGCGGCAGGTCAGCTCGCGGCTGGCCGAGCGCGGCCTGCGATGCATCGTCCCGACCTGGCCGCTGGGCGCGCATCCCGAACCCCTGCGTCCCGGTGCCGACCGCGGGATCCGCGGGATGGCCGGGATCGTCGCCGACACGCTTGCCGCACTCGACCTGCAGGACGTCGTGCTCGTCGGCAATGACACCGGCGGGGTGGTCACGCAGCTGGTGGCGGTACACCATCCGGAGCGGCTCGGCGCTCTGGTGCTGACGAGTTGTGATGCGTTCGAACACTTTCCGCCGCCCATTCTCAAACCGGTGATCGTGGCCGCGCGGTCCAAGACGCTGTTCCGCGTCGGCATCCAGGCCATGCGGATCCCCGTGGTGCGCCGGCGGGCTTTCGCCGGGCTGGCGCACTCGAACATCGATGCGTTCACCCGCGAGTGGGTGCGGACCACGCTGTCGAACCCGGCGATCGTCGAGGATCTCCGGGAGCTCTCCCTGTCCCTGCGCACCGAGGTCACCACCGGAGTAGCTGCGCGGCTGCCGGAATTCGACAAGCCGACGCTGATCGCGTGGTCGGCCGACGACCTGTTCTTCGAGCTCGGTGATGGCCGGCGGCTGGCCGACATCATTCCGAACGCGCGGTTCGAGGTCATCGACGATGCGCGAACATACTCGATGGTCGACCGGCCGGACCGCCTGGCTGACCTGCTCTCGTCGATCGCGGTACGCGCTTAACGTCCCGCGAGCGGGAGAAATCAGAGAGTGATCACCTCATAGGCGCCGTCAGCGTGACGCGCCCGGATGGTCTTCTTGTCGTACTTGCCCACACTGGTGCGTGGCACCTCCTCGATGAATGCCCACCGCTCGGGAAGCCACCAGCGAACCACCTTGTCGGCCAGGAACTCCCGTAGTTCGGCCGGCTCTGCCGACGCACCCTCCTCCAGCACGACGACGGCCAACGGGCGTTCCTGCCAGCGCTCATCCGGCACCCCGACCACGGCGGCCTCCAGCACCGCGGGGTGAGCGATGAGGTGGTTCTCCAACTCCACCGAGGAGATCCACTCCCCGCCGGACTTGATGACGTCCTTGGCCCGGTCGGTGAGAGTGACGTAGCCCTGGGCATCGATCGAGCCGACATCCCCGGTGCGTAACCAGCCGGTGTCGAACTTCTCGGAATCGCGGTCCAGGTAGTAGGCCCCGGTGATCCACGGTCCGCGCACCTCGAGTTCGCCGACGGCGTCGCCGTCGTTGGGCAGCGGTGCACCCGCGTCGTCGACGACGCGCACCTCCACGCCACACATCGGCCGGCCTTGGCTGACCCGCATCTCCCACTGGCGTTCCTCGGTCACCCCTGGCAGCGGCTTGGCCACCGTCGCCAGAGGTGAGGTCTCGGTCATTCCCCAGGCCTGCTGGATGTAGACGCCATACCGCTCCTGGAAGGTCTGCATGAGCGAGAGCGGCACCGCCGAGCCGCCACACGCCACCAGTCGCAGCGACGAAACATCGTGTCCCGGTTCTTTTTCCAACCGATGCATGACGTCGTTCCAGATGGTCGGCACGGCGCCGGCCAGCGTGGGGCGCTGTGATTCGACCAGCTCGATCAACGAGGCGCCGTCCATGAACCGGTCGGGCATCACCAGGTTGGCGCCGGCCATCAGGGCCGCGTACGGCAATCCCCACGCATTGGCATGGAACATCGGGACGATCGGCAGCACAGAGTCACCGCAGCTGACGTCGAGCGCGTTGGCCGTGCAGGTGTTGAGCGCATGCAGGTAGCTCGACCGGTGGCTGTACACCACGCCTTTCGGGTTTCCCGTGGTACCACTGGTGTAACACATTGCCGCCGCAGCGTTTTCGTCGACGTCGGGCCAGTCGAATTCAGTGGGTTGGGCGGCCAACAGCTCCTCCCAACGCAGCACGGTCGCACCCGTCAGCGCGTCCACGTCGCCCTCGCCGACGACGATCACGGTGTGCACGGTCTCCAACAGCGGGAGCACGGGGGCCAGCAGCGGCACCAGGGAGGCGTCGGCGATCACCACGCTGTCGGCGGCCTCGTTGGCGATATAGGCGATCTGTTCCGGGGACAGCCGGATGTTCAGCGTGTGCAGCACTGCGCCCATCGCCGGCACGGCGAGGTAGGCGGCAAGGTGTTCGGTGTTGTTCCACATGAACGTGCCGACGCGCTGGTCGCCGTCGACCCCGACGCCGCGCAGGGCATGCGCCAGTTGGGCTGCCTGCCCGCCCAGCTCCCGATAGTTGATGGTGCGGTAGCGGCCCTGCCCGCAGGCGGTGGTGACGGTCCGGTCGCCGTTGATTCCGCACGCGTGCCGCAGTATCGCGGCGATCGTCAGCGGCCAGTTCTGCATCGTGCTCTTCACGGGCGCGATGCTATGCGCTCTCAGGGAAGCGTCGGCGGGAACGAATCGAATTCCTTGAACGATGTATGTAGGGGAAGATGAGCTGACAACGGCGAGAGGGCGTGACCGATGCGCGTGAAATGGTCCCTGGCGGCAGTCGCGGTAGCTGCGTTCGGGATGGTCGGTGCGTCGTCCGCGGTGGCCTCTGCGGAGGAAACCGCCCAGCAGGTGATCGATCGCCTGCAGTCTGAGGGGTACACCGTCACCATCGACAAGATCGGCACCGCGCCGCTGGACAAGTGCACGGTGACCAGCGTGCGCAACCCCCAGCAGGTCAGCCAATTGGTGCCCTACGTCGGGCCGGGCCTCGGTGGCGATCGGATCCTGGTCCCATCGATCACCAGCCGGACCGTGTCGGTCTCGCTCAACTGCCAGCGCTGAGGGCTACCTCGAACAGTCCAGTGACACCGTGATGGTGCGGCGCACCACTATGGGTACCAGGTCGAATTCCTTCTTGCCGTTCTTGCCGAACCGTTCGACCCGGATGAGCTTGGTCTGGCTCTGTGGGTTGCGGACGCTGGTGACCGTGCACTGATCGAGTGGGGCACTGCCGACCCGGTCGATGTTGACGTGGAAGCCCTCGGCTTCCAGTTGGCCGATGGTGACGATCGGCGACTCGGCGTGGGCCGGACCGGCGGTGACCAGAAGTGCGCCCAGTGCCGTCCCCGACGCGGCCAATATGGCGATCGATGTTCGCATGACCGTGTCTTCTTTCTCAATGCCCCGCACTCACCTTGTCGGTGATGCCCTCACCGTTGTTACGTGTTGGAACGGTGGTGAGTTCAACGCGAAAGGCCCGGCCATTCACCGGCCGGGCCTTTCGCGTCCGTCGAGCCGCTATGTGCGGGCGGGTTCAGCCGCCGCGGCGTGGTTGTCGACCATGGTGAGTTCGTCGAACGGATCGTCACCTCGCAGCACCGCATCGACCTTGGTCTTGTCCACGGTGTGTGTCCACGAGCCGACGAGCAGGGTGGCCACCGCGTTGCCGGAGAAGTTGGTCACCGCGCGGGCTTCGGACATGAACCGGTCGATGCCGACGATCAACCCGACGCCGTCGAGCAGGTCGGGGCGATGGGCCTGCAGGCCGCCGGCCAGCGTGGCCAATCCGGCGCCGGTCACGCCGGCCGCTCCCTTCGACGCGACGATCATGAACACCAGCAGGCCGATCTGCTGCCCGACGGACATCGGGGCGTGCATCGCGTCGGCGATGAACAGCGCCGCCATGGTCAGGTAGATCGCGGTGCCGTCGAGGTTGAACGAATATCCGGTGGGCACAACGACACCCACGGTGCTGCGGTCGACGCCCAGGTGCTCCATCTTGGCGATCAGCCGCGGCAGCGCCGACTCTGACGAGGACGTCGAGAAGATCAGCAGGTACTCGCGGGCCAGGTAGCGCACCAGCTTGAAGATGGACACCCCCGACACCGCACGCAGCAGGACGCCAAGGACGCCGAACACAAACACCACACAGGTCACGTAGAAGCCCAGCATCAGGGTCAGCAACTGCGTGACGGCGGTCCAGCCGGTCTGACCGACGACGTTGGCGATCGCGCCGAACGCCCCGATCGGCGCCAGCCACAGGATCATGATCAACACTTTGAACACGAGCTTCTGCAGGTGCTCGATGCCCCGCAGGATCGGCTCACCGGCGCTGCCCATTCCCTGCAGCGCGAACCCGACCAGCAGCGCCACGAACAGTGCCTGCAGCACGCTTCCGGCTGTCAGCGCGGAGAACAGCGTCTCCGGGATGATGCCCTGGACGAAGTCCATGAGTCCGCCGGCCTCGTGTGCCTTCTCCGCGAGTTCGGCGCCCTTGCCTGCCGAGCTTTCCGTCAGGTGCATGCCGCTGCCCGGGTGGATCAGGTTGCCGACCACCAGACCGATGGTCAGCGCGATCGTGGACATCGCCAGGAAGTAGCCGAAGGCCAAGCCGCCGACCTTGCCGACAGTGGCGGCCTTACGTACCGAGCCGATCCCCAACACGATCGTGCAGAAGATGATGGGCCCGATCATCATCTTGATCAGGTTGACGAACATGGTGCCGAGCACGCCGACGCTCTTACCCACCTCGGGTGCGACGAGTCCGACCACCACACCGAGAACGACGGCCGCGATGACCGCGATGTAGAGCCAGTGGGTGCGGTCGCGACGATGCGGGGTCGCCGGTTCGGGGTGTGGTTCTACGGACACGGTCATCGGTGCCACCTCCAGGTCGGGTCCGGTCGGACTTCGAATGCGCTCTACAAGCACCTTCGACCATAGGGTGAGCCAGGTCACGTTTTAGTTCATTACGTTCACGCAGCGATCCGGCCCCGAGCGCAGCGGCATCGGGACCGGATCAGCGATGGAATTGCTCAGATACCTGTGCAGAGCGAGACGAACGGGATCGGCGCGCAGACGCCCACCGAGAAGTACGGAGTGATGTCGCCGTTCCATGCCGGCGGCGGAGGCGGTGGAGGCGGCGGTGGAGCCGCCACGCAGGAGTCGGACGGCGGATCGTATACGGTGCCCGGCCCACATTCGGCGGCATCGGCGACCGCCGGGGCGATCACCGTCACAACTGCCAGTGCCGCGACCGCGGCCATGATGACGCTTGTCAGGCGATGAATCATGCAGTTCATCGCAGTCTCCCTTGGATCTTCCCTCGACCCTGCTTACGGTCAGATTCTACGACTCCGTGCCGTGGGGCAGCATCCCCGAATTGACGCTGGGATAGGCGCCGCGATGTCCGAGTGAACCGGCTACCAGGGTTTTCCGGCGATTATCTTGGTAGTTCGGTACGTTCACGATCCGGAGGTGTGGTGAGGCGTAGGTGGCGGCGGCTGTGTGAGCGAGCCTGGCCGCGCTCGCTCGCCGGGCAGGCCATCGCACTGCAGGTCCTGGTGGTCGCGGTGGTGGTGCTGGCCGGCACGGCCCTGGCCCTGCTCGATGCCCGCCGCGACGGGCAGGAGGCGGCACGTCAGCAGGTGGTGGGTATCGCGACCGCCCTCGCCGACTCCCCATCCACTGCGGCGGCCATCGAATCAGGCTCTGCGACAGCGGTTTTGCAACCGGTGACCGAGGCGGTCCGCACCGGCACCGATATCGCCTTCATCACGATCATGGCGCCGGACGGAGTCAGGTTCACCCATACCGACCCCCGCCAGATCGGCGGGCACTATCTCGGCACGGTGGAGCCCGCGTTGCGCGGCGAGACGTTCAGCGAGGTCTACACCGGGACGCTGGGCCCTTCGGTGCGCGCGATCGCACCGGTGCACGGTCGCGACGGACGGGTCGTCGGCCTGGTGGCGGCCGGGATCACCCAACAGACCCTGGGACAGCGCTGGCGCGCTCAGATACCGGCGATCGCTGCGATAACTATTGCCGCACTGGTCGTTTCGCTGATGGGTGGCTGGGCGATCCGGCGCAGGCTGTTACGCCAGACGCGTGGTCTGCGGCCCGACGAACTACGGGTCATGTACGACCACCACGATGCGATCCTGCATTCGGTGTCCGAGGGGCTCATCGTGCTGGATCGTGACGGCGTGGTGCTGGCCAACGACGAGGCGCGCCGGCTACTGGGACTGCCGCCCGGTCCGGTGGCTGCACAGGATCTGCCGGATTTTCTGCGCAGCGCCGATCCCGGGGCGCGCGACGAGCTGCACGTCACCGGGGATCGGGTGCTGGTGGTCAATCGGGCCCGGGTCACCGACTCCAGGACCGGCGGGCAGGAGCGAAGCCACCGGGGGGTCAGGACCGGCGGGCAGGAGCGAAGCCACCGGGGAAACAGATCCGAGGTCGTCACGATCCGCGACCGCACGGAATTGCAGGGAGCCCTGGGCGAACTCAGCTCGCTGCAGGTCCTTGCCGACTCACTGCGGGCGCAGGCCCACGAGTCGGCGAACAAGTTGCACACCGTGGTCACCATGGTGGAGATGGGCCGGCCCGAGGATGCGGTCCGGTTCGCCACCAGCGAGTTGGAGTTGTCGCAACGCCTGGTGGACCGATTGTCGCTGGCCGTCGACGAACCGGCGCTGGTGGCATTGCTACTCGGCAAGACCGCGCAGGCCGACGAGCGCGGGATCGTCCTGACGGTCACCGAGGACACACAGTTGGCCGCACATGCGGTGCTCACCGGACAGGAGATGGTGACGGTGCTGGGTAATCTGATCGACAATGCGATGGATGCCTGTGATCGCGAAGACCCGTGGATCGAGGTCACGGTGAGCCAGGACGATCAGGAATTGTTGATCCGAGTGGCCGACAGCGGGCCCGGCATGGACGCGGACACCTTCGAAAAGGCCATGCAGCGGGGATATTCGACGAAGTCGGACTCGTCCGGCCACGGCCTGGGCCTGGCCCTTGTGGCGCAGACCGTCAAACGGCACGGCGGGACGCTGCGAACCGACATCACCTACGGTTCGGTGGTCACGGCGACGGTACCGGTAGCGCCCCACGCATGATGATCAATGTGCTGATCGTGGAGGACGATCCGTTGATCGCCGAGGCCCATCAGGCCTATCTCGGTCGCCTGGAAGGGTTTTCGGTGGCAGCGGTGGCACACACCGCTCGCGACGCGATGCGTGCGGCGTCCGAGGCCGCCGCGTCCGAGCGTCCCGTCGATCTGGTGCTGCTGGACATCGGATTGCCCGACGCCAGCGGAATCTCCTTGGCGTCCGGTCTTTCCGGGCTGCGGCCCGCACCTGACATCATCGCCATCACTTCCGAACGAGACCTGGAGATGGTCCGCGCCGCGGTGTCCCACGGTGCACTGGCGTATCTGCTCAAACCGTTCGCCTTCGCGGCATTTCGCGATCGGCTGGAGCGCTACCGTCGCTATCGTTCGGCGCTGCCGTCGGGAACCGATGCGGCCAGCCAGGCCGAAGTCGACCGGGCGTTGGCCGAATTACGGATCGCCTCAAGCGAATCTGCGAAGTCCTCGGTAAAAGGCGCGGCGTCGCAGACCACCGAGGAGATCGCAGTGGCGGTGCGCGACGATCCGAACGGATTGACCGCCGATGAGGCAGCCAACCGGGTCGGAGTCTCGCGAGTGACTGCGTGGCGCTATCTCGAGCGTCTGGCCGATGACGGCGTCGTATCCCGCACCACGGAGTACGGCAAGGCCGGGCGGCCGCGCACGCGGTACCGCTGGCGCTGAATCAGGCGCCGGCCGGCTCCAGGGCGGGAAGCTGGTGCATCTCCACCGCATCCACCGAGGCGAGCTGCGAGTACAGGGACTCGGCGACGTCGAAGACGTTGACCTGGCCGGCGTAGTCGGCGATGTACAGCCGCGTGCCGTCGGCGCGCACGGCGACCGCGGCGGGCTGTGCGTGCACGTCGACGCTGCCCTGGATCTGGCTGGTCAGCGTGCACCACACGACGACGCGGTCGTAGTCGACCAGGTAGGCGCGGGTGGCGTCGGGGCTCAGCACCAACTGGGTGGGCGCTGCACCGACCTCGACCGCGTCCACGACGGTGCCGGCGGACAGGTCCACGGTGTGCACCACACCGCGGTGCTCGAGGTCGGAGGTCAGCACGTAGGCGATGCCGTCGCCGATCGCGATGTCGCGGATCGGCGCACCGATCCACACCGTGGCCTGGGCCTGGGCGGTTTCGGTGTTGACGATGACCAGCCGGCTGCCGCGGACGTCGGAGGTGGCGACGTACAGGCGCTTGCCGGTCGGATCGATCTGCAGGGCATCCAGGCTGACGCCGGAACCGGTGGCGATGTCGATGGTGCCCACGCGCTCGGCGGTGGTGTCGATGACGGCGATGTCGATGCGCTCGTGGCCGGTGCGGCCGACGAACACGCGCTTGCCGTCCGGGCTGATCGCCAGGGCCGTGACGCTGAAGGCCAGCGGGTACTCGTTGAGCACTGCGCCGGTGATGGTGTCGACCGTCACGATCGAGTCGTGTCCGGCGGTGGCGACGCTGACGTAGGCGCGGTCATCGGCGACGACGACGGCGAAAGGGTCTCCTGCCAGGCGGACCGAACCGACCACGCCCATGGTGTGGGGGTTGATCACGGTCACGCTCTGCGCCGCGGCATTGGTGATCACCGCGGTGTCGCGGTCGGGGTCCACGGCGATGTCCCCGAGCGGGCCCCGTCCGACCTCCACCAGGCCGGCCACGTCGATGTCGTCGAGAGCACCGTCGAATGCGACGCTGCACGCCGACGTGTCGTCGATTGCGTGGTCATGGCGGCCAGGGCGCAGCGCTTCAGTCAGCGCGCGCAGGAAGTTGTTTGCCATGGTCATCGGCACCTCCGCCGGCAAGGCTTTCACCGGCTCTAGATTTCAAGTCGATCTGCGCCGGGAGTGGCGCGGTTGCATCGAGTCTAGCGACCAAACCGACAGGTCCTGGACGAGTTCGCAGCGAATACGCGGCACTCATCAATTCTCTCTCAGAATGCGCTTAGGAAATTCTTCGTTATCGACTCGTTACCTTTTGGTCGCATTCGATTAAATGCTTGTTACCAGGCATTTCCAAGCTTCGGCGGGACGCGGTGCATTTCACGATCAGCGGCGCCGTCAAGAGCAATTCTTACCTTCTCCGGCAAAAGTGAGCCGTAGATCACACCGCGACACGCCAGCAAACTTTCTGTGGCGTCAATGCGCCCAGGTGCGCAGAAACACCGGATATGTGTTACGGCTGTGAAAGTTGAGCTGTGTCAGATGGCGTGTTCGCTGCCGACAGCGACAACTCCGGACACCGGTCAGAGCCGCAACGCGGCAGCGGTGGCCGGGCCGACGATTCCGTCGACCTTGAGTCCGCGCGTGCGGCGCTGGAACTCCTTGACGGCAGCCTCGGTCTGCGGGCCGAAGACGCCGTCGACCTCAAGATCGCCCGCATACCCCGCGTAGGCCGCTTTGAGCCGACGCTGGAGCTGGGCGACCTGCGGGCCTTCCATGGGCGCGAACAGCAGGGTGTCGGTGTACTGCCCCACGGGCACCGGCGGCCGGGGTGTCGGTGCCGGATTCGCGATGTCGCCGATCTGCGCCTGGATGTCGGCGCGCAGGATGTCCATGTCGATGGCGCCCGGATCCCACTTGCCTTGCGCGCGGCCCGCATATTCCTTGTGCCCGATGGTGCGTTGGGAGGTCTGCGCCAACCGGCGATTGATCGCGGCACAACACCGCACCAGCGCGAAATACTGTGCGTCGGGCCAGTTCTTGCGATGCGGCGCGGTGGGACTGGTGCCGCTGTTGGCACACTCGATACCGATCATGTGCCAATTGCCCATGTTCGTCGGCAACCACGGATACTGGCCGATCCCGGCATGCCACGCCACCCCGAGCGCCACGACGGCCACCGTGCCGTCGCGTGCGATGTGCAGCTGCGACAACGGGCCGGGAAGGTCGGGGCGCCCATTGGCGATCGACGCGGCCGTAGCCGAGTCAGATCCGGTGTGGTGCACCATCACCCCACGGATGTCCTTGAAATCGCCGTGCCCACGCGTACGCCAGCCGGGATACTCGACGAGGCCGACACCCTCCGCCCGGAGTACATCGGCCAGCCAGACCGGGTCACCGGTCCATCGTCCCGTCTGAGGCACTGAGATTCCTTTTCGTCGCACAGCAAACCATCTGTGCCACCAAGCCTACGCGCGGGCACCGACATCGCCCGGAACACCGCGCGACGGCCAGATCGGTTATGCATCAACTACTTTGCTCGTCACCATCCCACCTGCGCTCATGCCGCCGACCGTGGTTCGCGAACGCCACGTTCAGCAAATGCGGTCGCGCTGCGGCGCATCGACTTCCCACCCGCAGCAGCGGTCGGATGTGCGAGCATCTGCGCATGGACCCGAAGGACGACCCCGAGGCCCGCATCCGGGAACTCGAGCGCCCACTCGCTGATGCCGCCCGCGCGTCGGAGCTCGGCACCGGGGTTCCCGCCGGCCCTCCCCCGACCCAGCCCTGGACACATCAGAGCTCCTTCCCGCCCCCACCCCCGGGACCACCGGCGCCGTGGCCGGGCTACGAGCCGTATCCGGCTGCGCCGCAGCCCCAGCGCCGCAGCAACAGCGCACCGCTGTTCTTGATGTTCGGCGTGCTCGCGGTGGCGCTGCTGGTCGGCGGCCTGGTGACGGCGTATCTGACGTTCGGCGAATCAGAGACGGCCGGCACCGACACCGACACGGTCACCGACAGCCAGTCGACAACCATCCGGCAGACCACTGTCGGCGACGTGCCGCTGCCCGGACCGGTTGGGCCCACACAGGTTCCGGCCGGCGAGACGGTGATGGTCGCCGGCGTCGGCCAGAACCGGATCATCGAATGCCGGGAAAACACCGTGACGGTCAGCGGCATGCGGAACACGCTGGAGATCACCGGTCACTGCATCGCGGTGGTCGTCTCCGGCATCGAGAACACCATCACCGTCGACTCGGTCGAATCCATCGGGGTATCCGGATTCGACAACCGGGTCACCTTCCACACCGGGCAGCCAGAGGTGGCGAACTCGGGGCAGTCCAACGTGGTCGAGCAGGGCTGACCGGTTCAGGACGAGCGGTCGAGGCGCCCCAGGAAGTCGCGCAGCAGGGCCACCAGTGGCGCCGGATTGTCTTCCGGCGCCCAGGCATAGGAATCGTCGATGAACTCAAGCGCGGCCTGCGGCAGCGTCTGCGCCAGCCGCGACGTGCCCTCGGCGGGGAAATAACGCTCCTCGCGCGGCCAGACGACCAGGGCCGGCCGCTGGTAGTCGGCCAGTCGCGGTGAGTACCTCGCCAGGTAGGCCGGCGACAGCCCGCCGAGGAACCGGCGGAAATCCTTGCGCACCAACGGATCCGTACGCAGCGGCCGCAGATACTCGGCCATCACGTCGGCCGGGATCGGACGCTTGGTCGCGCCGCCGTAGGTGATGCGGAGCCGTTGCACGGGCTTGAGCCCGATCGCGGCCGACTGCAACAGCCCGGCGCCCGGCAGCGAGGCGAGCCGGGCCAGCACCTTGACCGGCCATGGATCGGAGTCGAACGCATTGGTGGCGATGAGCACCAGCGCCTCGACCCGTTGCGGATACTCGGCCGCGACCACCTGGGCGATGTCGCCGCCGTAGCCGTTGCCGACGAGCACCGCTTGCTCGATACCGAGCGCGTCGAGCAGGTCGATGACGGTGCGGGCCAAACCGGGCAGGGTGAGATCGGCACCTGGTAAGGCGGGACTGTGTGATCCGAGGGCCAGATCGGGTGCGATGCAACGGAACCCGTCCCCCAGGCCGCCGACCACATGGCGCCAGACCAGCCCGTTGGCCACCAGGCCGTGCAACAGCACCACCGGCCTACCGCTGCCGTGTTCACGTACACCGACCGGCCCGCAGGGCAATGGGACCATTCGCCGGGAACTGAGCGTGTTCATCTTCTGCGTCCTCTCGCCACGAGCACCGGGACAATCAATACAGACTGTATGCAAACACACCAAGCGCCGAACATCAATACATACAGCTTGTTAAAATTCTCTGATGAGCGACGATCCCCGCGACGGACGAGAGCAGCGCAGTGAAGCGACCCGGGCCGCGCTGATCGCCGCAGCCCGCTCGCTGTTCGTCGAACGCGGCTACGCGGCGGTGTCCACGGGAGACATCGCGCGTGTCGCAGCCGTCACCCGCAACGCGCTGTACTACCACTTCCCCACCAAAGAGGCGGTGTTCCGGGCGGTCTACGAGGATGTCGAAGGTCGACTGGCCGAGCGGGTCCTGCCGGCCGCCCTGGCCCATGACAGCAGCAGAGCGCAGCTCGAGGCCGGGATCGAAGAGTTCCTCGACGGCTGCCTGGACCCCACCGTGGCCCGGATCAGCGTGCTGGAGGCGCCTGCCGCGTTGGGCTTCGCGCAGATGCGTGAGATCGACAATCGCAACTACCTCGGCGCCTTGCGCGACGGCATACGCAGCGCCGTCGAGAACGGTGAGCTGCCCGGACTACCGGTCGATGCGCTCGCGTCGATGCTCATCGGCGCGCTGGACGAGGCGGCCCTGCTGATCGCGACCGCCGACGACCCGGCCGCGGCTCGCCGCGACGCCGGCCAGGTGGCGCGCGCGTTGGTCGCCGGGCTGTTCGTGGGCTGAGCTACAGCACCTTCGACAGAAACTCTTGGAGCCGAGGATGTTTGGGGCTGTCGAACACCTCGGCCGGAGAGTCGTCCTCGACGATGTTGCCGTCGGCCATGAAGATCACCCGGGAGGCCACCTCGCGGGCGAAACCCATTTCGTGGGTGACGACGACCATCGTCATGCCGCCCTCGGCCAGGTCGCGCAACACCTGCAGCACGTCGCCGACCATCTCGGGGTCCAGCGCGCTGGTGGCCTCGTCGAACAGCATGATCGAGGGGTTCATCGCCAGTGCCCGCGCGATCGCGACGCGCTGCTTCTGACCACCGGACAACGTGGCGGGCTTGACCTTGGCCTTCTCCGCCAGGCCCACCTGGGTCAACAACTCCATGGCCCGCTTCTCGGCGGCGGACTTGTCCATCTTCTTGGTCAGCAGCGGCGCCAGCGTGACGTTGTCGATCACCGTCATGTGCGGGAACAGGTTGAAGTGCTGGAACACCATGCCGATGTGCTGACGAACCTTGTCCAGGTCCACTTTTCGATCGGTGAGGTCGAACCCGTCGATGGTGACCTTGCCCGCGGTGATGTCCTCCAGCTTGTTGAGACACCGCAGGAAGGTGGACTTGCCGGAACCCGACGGTCCGATGACACAGACCACCTCGCCCTTGCTGACCGTGGTGTCGATACCGTCGAGCACCACCAGATCGCCGAATGACTTCTTGAGGCCCTCGATGCGGATCTTGACGGTGCCCTCGGGCTCGGCGGCCGCGGCTTCCGGTACCAGCTGGGTCATTTCACGAGCCTCTTCTCAAGCCGATCAGAAAGTTTCGTCAACGCCATGATGACAATGAAGTAGATGATGCCGATGATCAGCCACATGGTGAACGACTGGTAGTTACGGGCGATGATCAGCCGCCCGGTCTGGGTCAGCTCGGCGATGCCGATCACCGACAGGATCGAGGTGTCCTTGAGGGTGATCACGAACTGGTTGATGTACGACGGGATCATGGTCCGAATTGCCTGCGGCAGAATGACTTTTCGCATCGCCGGTAGGTACCCGATACCGAGGCTGCGCGCCGCCTCCATCTGGCCCTTGTCCACCGATTGGATTCCGCCGCGGACGATCTCGGTCATGTATGCCCCGGCGTTGAGCGACAGTGTGATGATGCCCGCGGTCAGCGCCGACATCTGGAAGCCCAGCGCCGTCGGAATACCGAAATAGATGAAGAAGGCCTGCACCAGCAGCGGCGTGCCGCGGAAGATGTCGACGAACGTCGTGCCGATGCCCCGCAACACAATCGATCGCGACACCCGGAAAAGCCCGAAGATGACACCGAGCACCAGCGCGATGGCGATCGACACCACCGTCAGGATCAGCGTCATCTTCAGGCCGGTCATCAAGAACGGGAAGGTGCTCTTGACCAGTCCGGCGAAGGAGTTGTCGGCCTCCGTGGCCCCTTCGCCGAGGTACTTCTCGACGATCTCGTCGTAGCGCCCGGAGTCCTTGAGTTCCTTGAGGCCCGCGTTGAACTTTGTCAGCAGTTCGGCGTTGCGGCCCTTGTTGACCGCGAAGCCGTAGCTGGAGCCCTTCTCCTTGGGCGTCACGGTCTTGAAACCGTTGCCCTGCTGGATGCCGTAGGCGAGCACCGGGTAGTCCTCGAAGACGGCAACGGAGTTACCGGTCTTGACCTCCTCGAACATCGAAGCCGAATCCGCGAACGAGACGATCTGGAAGCCGTACTTGTCCTTGATCGACGCGGCGAACTCGGCGCCCTGGGTGCCGTTCTTGACGGCGACCCGCTTGCCCCTGAGGTCGGCGTAGGACTTGATGTCCTCGTTGGCGGCCGGCACCGCCATCTGCACGCCGGATTCGAAGTACGGATCGGAGAAGTCGAACACCCGCTTGCGCTCGTCGGTGATCGACATACCGGCGATCACGCCGTCGGCCTGGTTGGCCTGAACGGCCTGCAGCGCGGCGTCGAATCCCAGCGGCTTGATCGTGACGTCGAACTTCTGGTTCGCCGCGATCTCCTTGATGAGGTCGATGTCGATGCCGACGAACTTGCCGTCAACATCTTGAAATTCGAACGGCGCGAACGTGATGTCGGTGGCGACGACGTAAGACTCGCCCTCGGCGGCAGCGCGGGCCGGAGCCAGCATCGCGGCCCCGAACAGCCCGACCATCAACGCCACGACGGCGGCCATCAGCCGTTGCGGGGACCGGATGACTCCGGCGATACCCTCGCCCGACGTGGATTCGGCTCTCATCGCTGCGGCTCCTATCGAGGTTTGAAACGACGAGTCCTCACGCTATCGTCGTGACACCCATTAGGGCGGGATTTCGGGGTACGGCGGACGCCACCGGCTTAGCATCGCCACATGGCCGGGTCGCTCAAGATGTCGTGGGAGCGGTTCAGAGACCACAGACGGATCAAGTCCCAACGGTTCGGTGAACGCAACGGCGGGGTGGCTTTCAATGCATCCGGAGTCGTGCAGGTGACACCGGACCGGTTCGTCTTCATCGACAATCACGATGCCACAGCGGTTTTCGAGCTCACCCTGGATCCCGACAACGACAAATCGGAAGGGATCAAGCGACGCGATCTGGCCGGAGTGACGGAGCAACAGCTCGGCGATCCCGAGGGTTTGACGCGCGTCGACGCAGACGGCCGGACATACCTCGTCGCGGCGTCGTCCTTGTCCGTATCGGGCTCGCGGGTCAATGACGGGCTGGTCCGCATCGCCTATACCGACTCCGGCGACCTGCGAGCCGAACCGATGACGGGGTTCCGGTCCTGGCTGCTGGCGCATGCGCCCACCCTGGCGACCGCAGCCACATGCGAACCCGATGACGGCGGGCTCAACTTGGAAGGTCTGGCATGGGATCCGGGCGCCCGCACGCTGGTGTTCGGCGTGCGGGGACCTGCGCAGCCCGGACAGGTGACGATCGTCGAGGTTTCCGTGCACGCCGGCACTGCCGCCTGGAGCACCGACTCCCTGGGCGCCCCGGCCACGCGGACCCTGCGGGTACCCCATTCGGGGGCGTTGCAGGGCATCCGCGACATCTCGTACGACGAGCGTTCCGCAGAGTTCCTGATCCTGCTCGGCAAGTCGTTGAGCAGGAAAGCCGAACCGTTCGCACTGTGCACGTGGACCCGCGGCACCGACGCACTACGGGTCACCGGGGCGCGCTTCCGTGCGTCGATGAAGCCGGAGGGCTGCACCGCGTTCTACCGGAACGGCCGGCGACGGATCCTCATCGTCGACGACCGCGGCGGGTACGCGGTGGCCGACGGTTGAACCCTCAGTAGAGGCAGATCCGCGAGCCGAGTGGCTCCTGGTGGACCCGGGCCCGACCACCCGGGGTGAGATCCATGCCGTATGTCGCCTGCAGGTTGGTCCGCGCGCTCACCAGCCGGAAATAGCCGCTGTAGGCAAAGTCGGCAGGCACCGATGCCGAGGGCACGATCGCGAATTCCTCTGCGCGGTCGGCGTTGGCCGGCACGCAGGTGTAGAGGTACTTGTGTCCCTGGTCGGTGGTCAGGCTGTTGCTGGCGTGCAACACGCGCCCGGAGCCTTGGCTGGTCAGCGATTTCCGTCCGCCTCCGGCGGCAGTGATCCGCCACAGGTCGGCCGGATCATCGTCGTCCTTCAGCGGCCAGTGGTAGACCTCGAAGTTCTCCGGTACGGACGCCCCGTGCGGGATCGTCTCGCTGCTGCTGGCGTGCAGGGCCGCGCCGGCCTCCTCACTGAGCAGGTAGACGGTGGTGTCGTCGGGGATCCCGGTCAACGCATAGGCGGCTGATCCGGCCAGCCGTAGCTGCTGGCGCACGGTCGCCACCCGCACGCCGGCATCTGGTACCCCGAGCTCGCTCACCAGGCCTTGCAACTGGTCCAGCAGTGGCCTGAGCACCGTCTGCTGGGATTCCCGGCTGAAAATCGTGTCGCGGAAGGTGCGGATCTGACCGAACAGCTGCTCGCGGCGGGCCGCGTCGGCACGCACCAGCCGTGCGAGCACCGCGGCGCCACCCAGCTTGAACCGGTGATCGGTGCGCAAGGTCTGGTCGATGCCCCACGGGATCAGCTTGAACTTGATGTCGCCGGCTCCGGGCGCCTCGACGGCGGTGACGTCGTTGTACACGTAGGTGTTGTTGGTGTTGTTGGAGTAGCCGTCCCAGTGTTTGAGGAAGAACTCCATGGCGTACAACCGGATGAACTGCTCGAGGTCGAACACGTCCGCGGCACCGGCGATCCCGTGGTCGGCGATGTGGCCGATGGCGAACTTGAGGTCTGCCTTGTTGTCGAACGCCGACAGTGACTCGGTGGCGATGAGGCGCACGCGGCCTGCGACGAAATCATCCCTGTGCTCGATTTCGTACAGGTTCCCTTCCATGTTGCCGAAGTTGCGCTCGATGTAGCGCTTCATGATCGGTTCGGCATTGACGTAGACGCCGGGCGCGTCGACCCCGGGAAAGCCCTGGCCGATCGGCGTGCCGTTCACGAAGACGCGCGCCAAGTTGCACCTCGAATGCGGCAGCCCGGCCATCGCCAGCAGGCGGTAGCCGAGTGGTTGGCGAATGTAGGACAAGTCCTGGATCGAGTTGTTCAGAGTCAGGTAGCGCGATCCGAACAGATCCTCGGCCAGCTCCTCACTGGTGTCGCTGAACTTGCCGAAATCCAGGTGAATACAGGGCTTTTCGCTGTTTATCGAGCCGCAGAAGGATTTCTTCTTGACGCCGACATCGCTGAATTCGGCCCGCGCAGGGAACGCCGTACCCGAGATCTCGACCGAGGCGGCCTTGCGCCAGGTATAGCGCGGACCGCCGTCCCAGTCGAAGTTGCAGATCCCCCCGGCGGGCTGTTCGGTGCGCACCGCGTCCCAATCTGCCTGCGCCATGGTGATTCTGATGGTCAGCACATTGTCGAGTGCGTAGAGCGCGTCAAGCTTCTGCTGCTGTTGCGCGCTCATCGGATCTCCCCCATGTCAGCACCTTTCGCCGCATCCTTGCCGATCAGTGTGCGCGACGCCGACGCGAGGGGCCATCCAATTGCACTGCGCGGGAATCAGATAGTTGCACAGGAAAGGTCCCGCCCACCACGCCATCGACCAGTGGCAAAGCGCGTGTTGGGTTTTACAAATCGATCGGCGTGTCCATCACCGGAAGCCTGGCTGTAAAAGAACGTTCGGTCCAAGACGCCACAGATAGAGGTAGTGCACTACGCGTGAGGTCACGCCACCGGCGGCCGTACGTTTTCTGCATCAGAGCGCTGAAGAGTACGGCGCTTGGTTCAGAGGAAGTTTCGACATGAGCGTTTTCAATCCGGTTTCCGTGATCAAGCGCGAAACCTCACGACAGACCGCAACGGGCCGTCATTCACACGAGCCCGTACTCATCACCGAACAGCAGGTGCTGTTCAGTACCGCCGCAGCGGCGGGTACCCGCGGCCACCACGACGTCGTCGCAATGGTGTCGCATGCGGTGGCATCGATGACAGAACACTGGCACGCCCGCGCCGACCGCAAGCACGCCCGCTACTACCCCTCGCGGTGCAGTTATCTCGAGAACGGCCTGATGGCTCGGGAGATGGAACGGCTCTGACCGGCCGGCACAGGTCAGCCGGCCAGCGCGATCGGCGGGACCACCTCGGAATAGCGCGATGCATCGCCGGCGATGGCCCGGCTGCGTCGACCGTGGACATCCACCGGGACATCGCCGGCCAGGGTGATCCGGCTCAGCCGGCGGTACTGGTCGTCGTAATCGGCCACCGCGTAGTGCTGGGTGGCCCGGTTGTCCCAGATCGCCAGGTCGCCTGGCTCCCAGCTCCAGCGAATCGTGTTCTCCAGCTTGATGACCCGACTCTGCAGCAACTGGAACAGGGTGGCCGATTCCGCGGAGCTCAGCCCGACGAACTGTTTGATGAAATGGCCCAGCAGCAACACCCGGTTGCCCGTTTCGGGATGGACCCGCACCACGGGGTGTTCGGTTTCGTAGTACTCGGAGACGAACTCATCGCGGTACTGCCGCTCGGAATCGGCCAGATCGTCGTGACGCCCGTCGTAATCGGCCGCATAGTCGTACTGATTGGTGTGTACCGCCCACAGATTTTCGACCAGTGCGCGCAGGGGCTCGGGCAGCTGGTCGTAAGCGGCCTCGGTCGACGCCCACGTCGTGGTGCCGCCGTATTCCGGCAGCGTCACCGCCCTCAGCAGCGAGGCCTTCGGAATGCGGTCGACGAACGTCACATCGGTGTGCCAACTGTTGGCCTTGTCATACCGCGAGTCGATGGGCAGGATCCGCTCGCCGCGCGAGGTGACGGTCGGGTGCGCCCGCGTCGGGGTGCCGAGCAGGCGCGCGAACGCCAACTGACCGTCGTCGTCGAGATGGTGTTGCCCACGGAAGAAGATGACCTTGTGCTCGAGCAGGGCATCGTTGATCGCCGACACCGTGGCCGGGCCGAGAGTGCCGTCGAGGTCGATTCCATCCATGCGGGCCCCGATGTGGGCCCCGAGCTTCACTACACGCAGAGAGGACACCCCGTCACCCTCGGCGACAGGGGGCCTGAACACCACGGTTGCGCTCATCACGAGCGCAAAGAGCTGCGAGGGTCAGTCGATCCGGATGACGTAGGTGCCGTCGTCGTCGCGCTCGATCTGCCCGTCGAGAGCGTTGATCCACACCGGGGTGTCGCGCCGCGAACCGAGGAACGCACTCTGCACGGAACCACCCGGCTGCAGATCGACATTCCATTCATCGTCCTGGGCGACGATGGTGAGGATCTCCTCGCCGTTGGCGCGACGAATCGAGATCAGCTGACCGTTGGAGTCCAGGTCCTCCAAGTCGGCATCGTCGTCATCGAGGTACTCATCAAGCTCGGCGTCGTCGAAAATCTCGGCGTCCGAACCTCTGACATCGTCATGCACGCCGACGACTGTACCGAGCATCACGTCGTCCGATGAAGACCCCGGCGGCTTCAGACGCTAACGTGCATCCGACGTTTACGGGCCGTTCGCCCGGGGAACAACGAGACCCGCTGCGGCGTTGGCCAGACATTGGTCTGGTTATTAGGAGGATCATCTATGGCAACTGACTACGACGCACCTCGCGTCAAGGAGACGGACGAGGCCACCGACGAGTCGCTCGAGGAGCTGGCTGCCCAGCGACGCACCTCGGCCAACACCGCAGTGATCGACGAGGACGAGGTGGTCGATTCGTTCGACCTGCCCGACGCCGACCTCTCCGGTGAGGAACTCAGCGTGCGGGTCGTCCCCAAGCAGGCCGACGAGTTCACCTGTTCCAGCTGCTTCCTGGTGCACCACCGCACCCGGATGGCCCTGCAAAAGGGCGATCAGCAGTTCTGCGTCGACTGCGTCTGACGCGATCCGCGACGGTGGCCGGCTGCGGTCGCCTACCGTGACGTTCGTGACTGAAGCCGCGATTCGACAGCGCATCGCCGAGGGTGTGGACGCGATCCGTGCGGGCGACCTCGACACCCTGACGGCTCTGTACGCGCCCGACGTGGTCTCGTTCGACCTCGGCGCCCCGCTCCGGTACGCCGGTGACGACAACAAGCGACGGGCCTGGCAGGAGGTCTTCACGGCCTACACCGGTCCGATCGGTTACGACGTACACGAGCTGACCGTCACCACCGAGGGCGAGATCGCCTTCGTCCACAGCCTCAACCACGTCCGCGGCACCCTGGCCAGTGGCCGGGACATCGACATGTGGCTGCGGTGGACGGCCTGCCTGCGGCGCGTCGACGGCATCTGGCTGGTGTTCCACGACCATGTATCGGTGCCGGCAGACCTCGAGTACGGCAGGGCGATCGTGAATCTCACGCCGTGATCTGGCCGAATCGCCCACACCGCCGGGCATAGTTCATATCCTCAGACCTGCAGACCGACAAGGACGTTGGGGGTGCAGATGTCTGACAGTGCCATGGTGGATGCCCGCCGTGCCGAACGCAGCTACCACTTCGACCGGCACACTCCACAGTATCGGGACCAGTTCGAGCCGATCGCCTCCGAGATGCTGGGTTCCTGCCCGCTCGCCTGGACCGACACCTACGGCGGGCACTGGGTGGCCGCAGGCAGCAACGAAGTCTTCGAACTCGCCCGGTGCCCGCACATCTCGAACGACAACGACATCGTGGGTGAGCGAAAAGGCTACCGGGGCATCAACATTCCACGCGGCGAGGTCAGCACTCAGTTCCGCGGCGGCATGTTGGAGATGGACGATCCCGAACACCGTGCCTACCGGACACCGCTCAACGGTTACCTGTCGCCGGCCGCGGTCGCACGATGGAAGCCGGTGGTCGACGAGCTCGTCAGGGCCTGCCTGGACGAGAAGATCGAAGACGGCAGTATCGATTTCGTCGACGATCTGGCGAACATCGTCCCGGCGGTCCTGACGCTGGGACTGCTGGGTGTCCCGCTCGCCGAATGGGAGATCTACTGCGAGCCCGCCCACGCATCGGTGTACACGCGCGCCGACTCCCCCGACGCCAAACGCGTCTTCGACCTGTCGGTGGCGTCGGCGGTGCACATGATGGAGCACGTCGCGGTGATTCGGGACCACCCGCGGCCGGGATTGATCGACGCCATGGTCCAGATGCGCATCGATGGCCGGCCCGCACCCGATTCGGAGATCCTGGGCATGCTGATGCTCTTGATCGGCGGCGGTTTCGACACCACCACAGCATTGACAGCGCACTCGCTGGAGTGGCTTTCGCAGCACCCGGATGAGCGTGAGCGGTTGAGCCGGGACCGGGCGACCCTGCTCGACTCGGCGACCGAGGAATTCTTGCGCTTCTTCACCCCTGCGCCCGGGGACGGTCGCACCATCGCCGAGGACATCGAGGTCGATGGCGTGCCGCTGCGGGAGGGCGAGCGGCTGTGGTTGTCCTGGGCGATGGCCAACCGCGACCCGCGGGTCTTCGAAAACCCGAACGAGCTCGTGATGGATCGAACGGGCAACCGTCACTTCAGTTTCGGCCTGGGCGTGCATCGCTGCATCGGTTCGAATGTCGCGCGGACGGTGTTCAAGTCGATGCTCACCGGGGTGCTCGACCGCATGCCGGATTATCGCTGCGACCCGGCCGGCGCCGTGCACTACGAGACCATCGGCGTCATCCAGGGCATGCAACATCTGCCCGCGACATTCACCCCGGGCCGCCGGACCGGGGCCGGACTGGCCGAAACGCTGGAGAAACTACAGCGGATCTGCGATGAGCAACCGTTGGCCGCGCCGATCACCGTGCACAAGGCCGCCGCGGTCATCGACTGAGAGCAGGCCTTGAAATGACAGTGCTGAGCACATGACGACCGGCTCCCACGGCGAGATCCAGCTCGAGAACAACTGGTTCCGGGTGACTCGGTGGACGATCAACCCCGGCGGTGCGATACCGATGCACCGGCACGATCACGAGTACGTGGTGGTCCCACTGGTCACCGACACCATGCATGTCGTCACTGCCGATGGCATCGAGATCGTCTCGGAACTCACTGCCGGCCAGAGCTATTCACGGCCGGCGGGTTCCGAGCACACCGTCGAGAATCGCGGCGAGAGCCCCATCGTCTTCGTCGAAGTGGAGCGTCTCGCGTAACCGCACCCCGCCCATCTCACAACACCATGGGAAGCCGGCCAAACGGACTCTGACCGGCGGTTTTCCCCCTCTTTGGGGGACGACGTGAGGTCGCCGTGTCCATATCGTCAATGCCATGGCGCACAACGGAAACAACGATTGGACCCAGCCGGCAGCCCTTGCCCTTCCCAAAGAGGGCTATTTCGAGCTGACGCGGGGACGGTACGGACCTGTCTTTCCCCGCACCCCCGCCTGTTACGGCTTCAACATCATCGCCAAGGTTCTCGACGGGCACGAGCAAGCGATCCGTGACTATGGCAAGCAGCTCGAGGCAGCCGTCGCCGCGCAGCCCGACGTGCTCGCGCCGCTCAAGCTCCACTACCTGCGCTGGCAGCTGTTCGACGTCGGATCCGGTCTGCACTTCCAGTACCAGGGAATCTTCGACACCGACTTCGACAAGTACACCGAAGACGCGGTCAAACTGTTCAGCTCGACAGGCATCACCACCGCGTTCACCCATCTGGAGGGCTTCCCGGAGGACTGGAAGACCAATCCGGAGGCCTTCATCATGTTCGTTCGGAACCACCAGGTACCCAGCTTCCTGGAGTATGGCGAGTACCCGTACGTGACGTCCGAGGAGGTCAAGAAAGCCCTGCGGCTCAAAGCCGCGTTCTCCGACATGCTGGATCAGATGCAATGACAGCCCTCGAATTCGACGACATCCAGCACATCATGCTGACCGGGACGCCCCACCTGACCGGTCGGTACGAATTCCTCTCCTTCGACACCCCCGAAGCGGGCCGCGCCTGGCTGGCCGAGATGGTCCCCCTGGTGCAGTCGGCCACCGATGTCCGCGAGACAGTCAACGCCTTCCAGCGTTGGGTCAACCTGGCCTTTACCTGGAATGGGCTGCGCGCGTTGGGGGTTGACGAGGACTCGCTGGCGTCATTCCCCGACGAGTTCCGTGAAGGGATGGCGTCGCGGGCCGACATCCTCGGAGACACCGGTGCGGCCGCGCCCGAACACTGGCTGGGCGGGCTGGGCGGCGACGACTTGCACGCCATCGTCATCCTGTTCGCACGGGATGAGGAGGAACGCCTGCGGTGCGTCGGAGAACACGATGCGCTGTTGGCCCGCTGCCCCGGCGTGCGTTCGCTGTCGCATCTGGATCTGGCGGCCACCGCACCGTTCGAGTACGACCACGACCACTTCGGGTATCGCGATCCGGTCTCGCAGCCACAGATGAAGGGCTCCGGGGAGGAGCTGATTCCCGGCTCGGGCGGGGCGCTGGCAGCGGGCGAGTTCGTCCTCGGCTATCCGGATGAGGAGGGGCTGGTGTCGAATCAGCCCACACCCGAGGCGCTTTCGCGCAACGGCAGTTATATGGCGTACCGGCGGCTGGAGGAGCATGTCGGGGTCTTCCGCGACTACCTGAAGCAGAATGCCGAGGGCGACGAGGACGAGGAGCTGCTGGCCGCGAAATTCATGGGCCGTTGGCGCAGCGGTGCACCGTTGGTGTTGGCACCCGAGCACGACGACCCGGAACTGGGTGCGGATCCGATGCGTAACAACGATTTCGACTACGGCGAGATGGACCCGCACGGCTACGCGTGCCCGCTCGGCTCTCACGCCCGCCGCCTGAATCCGCGTGACACCGAACCCAATCCGAATCGGCGCAGGCTGATCCGCCGCAGCGGCACCTACGGCCCGGCACTGCCCGAAGGCGTGCCCGACGACGGGATCGAACGCGGTGTCGGGATGTTCCTGATCTGCGCCAGCCTGGTACGTCAGTTCGAGTTCGCGCAGAACGTCTGGATCAACGACACGGCGTTCCAAGATCTCGGCAACGACCACGACCCCATCTGCGGCACCCAGGACGGCACGTTGGACTTCAAGATCCCGAAGCGGCCGATCCGGAAGGTACACAAAGGGTTACCCGCATTCACCACGCTGCGCGGCGGGGCGTACTTCTTCCTGCCCGGCCTGAGCGCGCTGCGTTACCTCCTGACTCCAGAAAGCTAGGCGACACCATGACCACGCCCCTGCCATACGCCCGCACCTACAATCAGGCCCACATCGCCCGGCCACACAACGGCAACCGACGGGTCTCCATCTACTGGTCGTGGAGCTACCCGTGGGAGGTCCAGCGCGACCCGGCGCAGTTGTACAACCGGTTCTCCACCGTCACCGAGGTGCGCCTGGCGACCTGGCCTGCTTACGAAACACCCGAGTACAGTCCCCGAAACTTCCTGCAGGGCATCGACGGAACGCTGGAACTGTTCCACCGCTCCTCGTTGGCATTTCAGGATGTCGCCGGCGAGGCGACGGGGCACCCGGTCGCGGTGTTCCAGCGGGTCGATCAGGCCGGGTACCGGCTGCCGATCGATGAACGCATCCTGAACGACACCGACACCCTGATGATCTTCGGCCTGGACCACGTGCTCGGCGACGAGGCCGCCACGCCGGAGGAGGTCGCCGCGATCCAGCAGTGGTTGAAGCGTGAGGGCACCTGTCTGATGCTGGCACCGCATCACGACGTCGGGTTCACCGACGACAAAGAGCAGCAGCAGATGGAGTTCCTGCACCACGGTGATCCGCTGACACCGCGGATCCAGCGCTTCAGCGGCTACGCCCGGTCGCTGTTGACCGGACTGAACATCCCCGTGCACAACACCTGGGGCCTGCGGCCGGCCACGGTCGAGGGCACCAGGCAGATTGTGCCGCTCACCCGATACCACGATCTGGATTCAGCCGGCCTGCTGCGGGACGTCACGACGTTGGCCTTGCATCCGCACCTTCCGCACTATGAGCTGAACGCGCCCGAGGGGCCTGACCTCAGAGTGCTGGGGCGGCAGTTGATCGACCAGACCCGGCCGCATCCGTTCACGTTGGCGGGCAACACCGAGTTCAACGCGCTGGTCCACATGCCGCCGTCCGGTGACCGCGCCGGCGACATCGTGCTGGTGGACTCCACCCACTTCACGACGCTGTTCGGTGCCAGCGACAGCCTGAAGTCCTTCTGGCGCAACCTTGTAACGATGGGTTGATGGTGGCCGGCATGAACGATCTCCTCTTACAGGGTTCGAATGTCGCCGTTGTCTTCTTCGTCGTTTCGAGCACTCTGGCCGTCGGTCTGGGCTTGACGGTCGGCCAGATTCTGGCCCCGCTCAAGAATATTCGTGTGGTCGCGCTGTCCCTCGCAGCCAACTTCGTGCTGGCGCCGCTGGCCGCGTTCGGGCTGTGGCGGGTGTTCGACCTGGACGACCCGCTCGGGATCGGGTTGCTGCTGTGCGGGCTCGCGGCCGGCGCACCGTTCCTGATCAAGCTCGCCGAGTTCGCGAAGGCCGACATGGCCTTCGCGGTGGGCCTGATGGTGCTGTTGATGGTGGTGACCGTCGGATATGTGCCACTGATCCTGCCGGTCTTCGTCTCGGGTGCGGCCGTCGACCCCGTCCAGATCGCGCTGTCTCTCGTGGTGCTGATGCTCATCCCGCTGGCCGCGGGCCTGCTTCTGCGGGCCCGCGGACCCGGCCTGGCCGCCCGGGTCCAGCCCGTGATCGCGAAGGTGTCGACCGTCAGCATGATTCTCGTCATCATGTTGACCATCGCTGCCCATTTCAACAGCGTGCTGTCGGTCTTCGGCACGTTCGGGATCCTGGCGGCCGTCATCTACACGGTGATCTGTGCCGGGATCGGTTGGCTCATGGGCGGTCCCGGCACGCGGGAGGTGCTGGCGCTGGGGACCGCTCAGCGCAACGCCGCAGCGGCGTTCGTCGTCGCCGGCCAGAACTTCGACGATCCGAAGGTGGTCGTGATGATCACCGTGGTGTTGATCGCCGAGTTTCTGATGCTGTTGCCGTTCGCGCGGCTGCTCGCGCGCTCTCGCTGAGCAGCCCGAGCCGGTCGGCCTCGGCCACCGCCGCGGCGCGCGAGGAGACCGCGAGCTTTCGGTAGATCGACTTGGCCTGGCTTTTCACGGTTTCCCGGCCGACGACGAGTTCATCGGCAATGCGCTGCAGAGATAGATGAGTGGCCAAGTAGGGCAACAGCCGCAGTTCCGCCGTCGTCAGCGACGACCGGGCACCGCGGGCCGCGCGGGCTGCCGACAGGGCACGGATCCGGTCCAGCCATTGCCCGACGCCGACGGCCCCGGTTTCACGCCGATGGGCGCGTTGTGCCTCGACCAGGTGACGGTCGCACAGTTCGGTGTCGTCGATCTCGACGGCGGCGCCGGCGACCAGCACATGGGCCATCAGTGCGGTGCGGGCGGACAGATCGCCGAGCCGCTCGACGAGCCGCTCGGTCGCGCTGACGGCCGAACGCGCTCCGGCCACGTCGCCGCGCCGGGCCCGCACCAACGCATCGACCGCGTAGACCACCACCATCGGGACCATGTCGGACAGATCCCGTGAGTCGACGATCGAGCGCGCGGTCGCGGTGTGCTCGGCGGCGGCTGGGAGGTCCCCATCGAGCAGGTCCAGTGCGGCGAGATGCGCCAGCGCGGCGGCCTGGAATCCGGGCAGGTCTTCGATCACCGGTAGCGCAGATTCCAGGGTGGCCCGCGCCTGCACGGGTTCCCCGAGCATGGACAACGCGGCACCCTTCATGGTGGTGGCCGCGCCCCACCACGGGTTCGCCAGGTGATCGCCTGCACCACACACTGTTTCGGCGTGACGGATGACCTCCCCCACGCCCCCGACACCGAGCAGTGATCCGATCAGCGCCGCAGCCACCTCGACCGAGGGCGTGCCGTCGGAGAGCGGCTCACCGGAGTCCGCCGCGCTCGCGGCCAGCAACGACCGCTGGATCAACTCGGCGTCACCGGTCATCACGCCCAGCCAGGCCCGCGCAATCGCCGCGTCGGGGTAGTCGCTGAAGGTCTGCTCGTCGACCAGGCTGAGCCGCCGCGCCAGCACGCCGACCCGGCCGTCGAAACCCAACCGGACGGCGTCCATACCCACCAGCGCGGCTGCCTGGGCACGGTCGTCGGCGGCCAGCGCCTGGGTCAGTGCGCCGTCCACGTCACCGGCTCGGGCCAGCCGATCTGCCGCCCTCGCGGCCAAGTCCCGGAACCGGTCCGGATCGCGGTCGCGTAATCGGGCGCGCAGCAGATCACCGAACAGCTGGTGGTAGCGGTACCAGATGCCCTGGGCATCAAGGGAAACCAGGAACATGTTGCCCGAGTGGGTGATTGCGTCGAGCATCGCCGCCGAATCGGTACGGCCCAGCAGCGCGTCGAGCTCGTCGGCGGAGAAACGGTCCAGCACCGCTGATTCCGTGAGAAACGTGACGGTGTCGGGTTCGAGGCGGCTGAGCACCTCCTCGACCAGGTAGTCGGCTACCAACTGGTGCCGGCCGGTGACCGCCTCGGCGGGTGCACCGTCACGCAGCGCCAAAGCTGCCATGACCACTCCGGCCGCCCAGCCTTCACATTTGTCGAGCACGCGCGCGATCGTGGCCTTGTCCATGCCGGCGCCGAGGGCCGCGAATGCGGCCGTACCTTCGGATCCGGACAGTTTCAGCTCCGGAATGCCGAGCTCCGTCACATAGCCCTGCAGCCGGCGTCGCGCCAGATCGAGCGCGGGAATCCGGCGGCCGATCAGCACCAGCGTCGTCGAATCGGGGGCGAGGTCCACCACTGCGCGCAGGGTGTCGGCGGCTGCGCTCGCCGACAACTCGTGAACGTCGTCGAGCACCAGTACGACAGGCCCGCAGCTCTCCAGCGCCTGGACGAATGCCGACACCAGTTGGGTTTCGGCCCGGCCCGCCCCCTGCAGGTACAGCAGCACTGTCGGGTCGAGGGGCCCGACCTGGTTCATCGCCGTGGCGAGGTGCAGCAGCAGATGCGCGGGGTCGTTGTCGAGATTGTCCAGGCGCGCCCACGCGAACGGGCGTTCGTCGGCGTCGTCCCACTGCAAAACGGCGGTGGTCTTGCCGTAGCCCGCCGGGGCCGCGACCACCACCAGACCGGTGCGACCCCGCAGTACTCCGGCGACTCCCGGGCGGGGAACACCGGCACGCGCGGTGGCCGGCCGTCCGACGGTCGCCACCGGAATGTGCGCCGGCCAAGATCCTGCTCCCACTTGCGCATCGTAGGCCAGGTGCGTCAGGTCGGGGCAGCACCCTCTTTCCCGCGCTTCTCCACACAACGCAGTCCGAACGTCTCGACGAGCGTCAGCCAATCCGCTCCGGAGACTACATAATCCGCACGCTCCCGTGTGATCGGTACATCGTCGGGCCACGAGAACCGGAAGTCCAAACCCGAGACCGAGTCTCGCGTTCCGATGGTCAGCGGCTGCAGACCCGGAACGGACAGCACCAGGTACGGCATCTTGTTCAGGTAGTTGCTCAAGACATCGCTCAGGACCCCGGTCGTCACGGACCAATGCCAGGTAGAAGGGCGGTACATCCGTGGTGTCGCAGTCACCTGCGCCGGCGTCACCGAGGCGATGACCGCACCGCTGTTTGGATCGCTCACCCGGATCGCTTCTACACCAACGTCAATCGCCAGTCTGGGTTGCCCGAGCGAATCCATGAACTGTTTCCGTTTCCGGACCGCGAACGAGTTGATCTCTTGTACCAACAGCGGATTGGTGAACACCAGACAACGGGTCGACTGCCCGGGCGCCGTTGGTCGCACCTCCAACTCACTACGGCGGCCCGCCACGGCGAGAATCTCATCGAAGTCTGGAGCCGACACCGATGCGTCGATGTCCAGCGAAAGGCCGTAGCCCGCGTCCGGCGCATCCAGCCGCGTTCCCTGCGCCACCCGGTGATCTCGTCCACCGAGGATGAATCGCCTTCGGCCGCAGTACATGTGCAGCGCAGTTCCCATCATCATGCCGCCGGTCATCCCCCAGGTGCCCAGCTTCGCGTCGCCGAACGAATAAACATCGCCCGGACGAGAATTGACGGTCAGGCCATCACGAGTAACGGAGATGACGATCTTCTGGCGTCGCGACCACCAGTACCAGGCGAAGGCGCCGCCGAGCAGGAGAACGAAACCACCGATCCGGAACGCGTGCCCGGCGGCTTCCTGTACCCAGTCGGCGCTGCCGTCGGTAAGCGACTGCAGCCCCAGCCACAGGGCGATGAGCACGCCCGTGAACGCCAAAACCCCTACAGTCATGGTTAATTGGGATTTTCCGGGGTTCTTCTGCCAGGCCGGAGTCGTCTTGGAAGCCAGTTTGGAACCTACGAACGGCGGTCGTGCCACATACTGACGTGGGCCGGCGGTGGTGTCGTCGAGGTTCATCACGAGCCCCTCGTGGCCACCACGGGCATCGCGAACTGCCAAATCCGCTTCATGGTCGTTCCCTTTCGTGACGCGTGGGAACATCGTGTGATCCGGGCAGCACCCTTGTATGGGGTAGCGGACTACCCCATTTTCGATGTCGGTCAGAAATGCCAGCGGGTGGTCTTGACGCGCTGCTGAAAGGCGTCGAGCGCCGCCAGGTCCTTCTTCATCAGAGGCTTGTTGACCTTCTCGGTGAAGAAGTCGATCAGCGGGCCGGCGAAGAACGCGGTCATCACGGTGCCGATGCCGACCTGCCCGTGGAAGGCTAACGCCAGGGCCACGAACGCAAGATCCTGGGCCACCCGCACCACTCGGTACGGCAGGTGGGTGTGATCGACGATGATCGGGGCGATCGCGTCATAGGGGGCGTTGCCGAGCGCGGCGGTCATGTACATCGACGCACCGGCGGCGAACAACGTGATGCCGACGAGGAACATCACGGTCTGCACCAACCTGGTCGGTTCGCTGGGAACCAGCGGACTCAACAGGGCGGAGAACCATTGGATGAAGTAGCCGGTCATCACCATGTTGATGACCGAACCGATCCCGATGTACATCCGGCCGAACACCAGGATCGGAATCAGCAGCACCGCGTTGCTGATGAGTTGGTACGTGCCGAGGTCTAGACCGATCGTGCTGCTGATGCCGATGTTGGCTGCGGTGTAGGGATCCACGCCGACCTGCGCGACGCGCAAGACGGCGGACCCGAAACCCAGGACCGCCACACCGACGAGCGCCCAGAACGACCGCCGCCAGTAGTGCTGGTCTCGCCCACCCACAATCGACGACTATGGCAGAGCTCAGAGACGGACGGGCGCGAACCGTTACCCGTCGGCCTCGGGGTTTACGAGAGCTTCGTCAACGTGAACGAGAACCGCTCACTGCGCTCAGCCGGGCCGCAGTCGCTGGCCTCCCAGGTCGCGTACCCGACGCCGGCCAGCGTCGCGTCGTCCCAGGAGAGCGTGCGTGAGGCGGTCAGCGGAGTGCCTTCACACGTCCCCGCGTCGGGCCATGGGCTCACCATCGTCCAACGCCCGCTGTCCAGGTGGGCCCGGCCTCCGTACGGCGCCCACGTCGCGCCGCCGGTCGCCGCCACGTCGGCGCATCCCGCGCCACAGGGCGTCACCGTCCACGTGCTCCACGTCGACGGACCGTCGTGGTCATAGCGATAGGTGCCGTTGAGCTCTTCGGCGGCAGCCGGGCTCGCGAAACCGACAGCCGTTCCGGCGAGAACCATCGCCGGGATGATGCCCATGACCAGTCTCACGATCGCACTCCCTGAAGTCGCCCCGACCCGGTGCCCATTAATTGACGGGCAGAGCATCTCACACGAACGCGCCTCGGACACAGCAGGATTGACATGGCGACGGCCCAGGTGGCGCCGCTGAGGGCACCCGAGATTAGCTGGCAAGCCACGCCGGCGACGTGTACCGGCGGACGGACCTACCGCACGTGAGTTAGCGGGATTCGACCTCGAACTCGACCAACCCTTCACTCCGCGCATGGACAACGACGTGTTCCCAGCTGATCACCGCGGCGGCGATCACCGTGATCGCGGTGGTGAAGCCGGCGAGTGAGGCCAGCACCGTCGCCCACTGACCGTCGGTGGCGCCAGCGAGCAGGAGCGCGGCGACCGCCCCGGCGAATACCAGCCCGGCGATCAGCACGCTGCGCGGATGCATGCCGGCCACGGAGTGGTTGCCCCGGCGCGTCGATTCGATCGGCGTGGTCATGTAACCCACTGTGCCCGCGCTGCCTGAGCAGGCATGAAGCGTTTCTTATGGAAACACTGTCAACCGAACGGGCCGCCGGCAAAAGCGTTCGATCCCCTCCGGCGCACGCAGCCCGGCTATCGTGGTCGGCTATGGCCAACTTGGATCGCCGAAAAATGATGATGTTGTCAGGTCTGGGCGTGATGGCGGCGGCACTACCCGCTCCGCAAGCGCAGGCCCTCCCGATCAAGCCCCAGACACCGCCCGTTCCGGCGCCCAATGCTCCGCAGGCGGCGGCAAACTATGTGTTCGCCGACGAATTCGACGGGCCCGCGGGCTCGTCGCCGAATACCTCGAAGTGGACCATCGCCAAGGCCCGCGAGACCTTCAAGGAACCCACCTACTGGGAGCAGCCCGGCCGCATCGGGCAGTACCGCGACGACCGTAAGAACGCCTTCCTCGACGGCAAGGGGAATCTCGTCATCCGGGCCACCAAGGAAGGCGACACCTATTACGGCGCCAAAATGGCCAGCGTGTGGGAGGGCGGCGCCGGCCACACCTGGGAAGCGCGGATTAAGTTCAACTGCCTGACGCCGGGCGCGTGGCCCGCCTTCTGGCTGGGCACCCTCGGCGAAGGCGAACTCGACATCGTCGAGTGGTACGGCAACGGAAAGTGGCCGTCAGCCACCACCGTGCATGCCAAGTCGAACGGCGGCGAATGGGAAACCCACAACATCGCCGTCGACACCGGTTGGCATACGTGGCGCACCCAGTGGGACGCCAACGGCGCCCGCTTCTGGCAGGACTACACCGAGGGTGCGAAGCCCTACTTCGAGGTCGCGGCGAGCCAGCTGCCCGACTGGCCGTTCAGCCAGCCGGGCTACACCATGTTCGTGGTGTTGAACCTCGCGGTCGCGGGCTCCGGCGGTGAAGATCCCAGCGGCGGGACCTACCCGGCCGACATGCTCGTGGACTACGTACGCGTCTGGTAGCCGCGTCCCGCCGAGCTACTTCGGCGTGACGGTCTCGGCGAACGTGCCGTCACCCTTGTTCAGCCAGGTGATGGTGCCGTGCTGGAATTCGCTGATCCAGCCACCGTTGGCTGCGTCCGGGCCGCCGGCCGTCTCATCCTCGTCCTCGGTGGGGAAGCCCAACTGGCCCGCCGGGCCGCCGTTCGCGGTGTAGACCCGCAAGATCTCGCCCTGCACCACGTGGGCGCCGGTCGACGGCGAGGAATAGATCGTGCCGTTGGCGAAGGCCTGCACCGTGCCATCGCCGACCTTCTCCGGCTGCGCTGTCGGAAGGCCCAGCTTGGCCTCACCGCCGGCATCGGCGTATTCCTCTGCGATCGGAGCGTCGAGTACCACCTCGCCGACACCGGGCGCGTTCACCGTGCTGGGCGCGCCTTCGACAGCCGACGAGACCGCGCTCGAAGCGGAGCTGGCCCCCTCTTTGGCCTTGCTCGTGCCGGCATCGACGGCCGACGACGCGGCGCTCGTGGCACTGGACAAGGCGTCCCTGGTGTCGTCTTTGGCTTCCTGCGAGCACGCGACGGCCGCCGCCCCCGTGATGGCGAAGGCTGCAGCTAGCGCACCTGTGCGTTTCATCAGCTTTGGGTTCATTTTCCGAACGTAACACCGGAACAACTGCTCGTCAGCAACATACGGAAATCCTGGGACGAAATGCCCGAATCAGGGACGTGAGTCCCAGGAGCCGACATGTGGGCCCCCGAGTTCGTGCGCCGCCGCACGCCCATACCCACTGCGAGCTGCACTTTTAGGACTCAGTCAGGGTGGCGTGAAATCACGGACAAAAGCGCCCAACCGACCACATTGCGAATCAACGTGGGAATAGCAAAGGTGCGGGCAAATGGCGGGCCGACCACCATTATCGTGAGGTGACGGCGAATGGAGGCATATGAGTTCCGAGATCCGACTCGACCGCACCGGTGCGGCGACCACCGTCACCGAACACGCTGACCGCTTCACCATCGATGTCGACGGCCACACGGTGGGTATTGCCGACTTCCACGACCGCGACGGCCGCCGCATCTTTCCGCACACCGAGGTTCAGCCGCAGTACCGTGGCCGCGGTCTGGCGACCATCCTCATCGCCGAAGCCCTGCGGTCCACGCGTGCCGCCGGGCTGCGGATAGTGCCGACGTGCTGGATGGTGGCCGAGTACATCGACAAGCATCCGGAGTACGCGGACATCACGGACCGGTGAGCATCGCCCGCCGTGCGCAATTTCAACGCCGCGCCTCGGCGGCGACGAGCGTGAGGATGGCTGCGGTCAACCGGTCGAGGTAGTCGTCGTCGGCGTCGACTTGCATGACCGACTGGCGCCAGTAGAGCGCTCCCCCCACCATGTCGAGCGCGACGTCGATGTCGGCGTCCTCGGCGATCTCGCCGCGCTGCCGGGCCCGCTCGAACAGCTGAGCAGCCTTGTGCCGCCGCGGTTCTCGGATCTGCCCGGCGATCGTCGCTGCATACTCCGGATCGCGCGCGGCCTCGGCGAGCAGGTCCGGGATGATGGTGCGGGCCAGCCGGTGCGTGAGCGCCTCACGCCCGTTCTCCAGATAGGCCCTGATGTCCCCGCGCAGCGTCCCGGTGTCGGGGACATCGATGGCCGCGACGGCCACCTTGGTCACGAGATCGGCGGCCAAGTCCCCCTTCGACTTCCAGCGACGATAGATCGCGGCCTTGCCGACCCCGGCGCGTTTGGCCACCGCATCGACGGAAAGCCTGCCGTAGCCGACGGCGGCCAGCTCCTCGAAGAACGCCGACTCGATCGCGGCGGTCACGTCGTCGAGGAGGACGGGACCTCCTGACGTTCGGCGCGCGGATGTGGCCATGGAGGGATTGTACGAGACGGAACGGTTGCGTTCCGTCTAGTCTCGCCTTAGCCTTATCGAGACGATGCAGTTCCGTTTCGTTAAGGAGAAGCCATGAAATTCCTGTTCGACGACGAGTCGTTCTCGTTCGAAACGCTCCGCGCGGCGGGCTATGCCAACGCCGGTGGCGCCGATCTGGGCGAGGTCCTGGTCACCGCCCGGGCCATCCCTGAAGGCGACGAGGCTGCGTGGCACCGCGAATGGAAGGCGACCGCGCAGCGGGTCGAGACGCTCGGCCGTGAATCGTCGGCCGCCGGTCGCGCGGTCAGCGCACGGGAGGCACTGCTGCGGGCGTCGAACTACTACCGCACCGCCGAGTTCTACCTCCGGGAGAACCCTTCCCGCGACCCCGAGGCCAAGGATCTGTTCAACCGCTCACGCGAGACCTTCTTGGAGTCGATGGCGTTGTTCGACTTCGGTTTTGAACGGGTGGCCATCCCCTACCAGGACACGACACTGCCCGGATACCTTTTCCTGGTCGATGATTCCGGACGTGCCAGGCCCACCGTCATCTACAACGGTGGCTACGACTCCACGCTCGAGGAGTCGTATGTCGCACTCGCGGCCGGAGCGCTGGCACGCGGGTACAACGTGCTGGCATTCGACGGGCCCGGCCAAGGCGCCGCGCTACGGGAACAGGGCCTGACCTTCCGGCCCGACTGGGAGGCCGTGCTGACACCGGTGGTGGACTTCGCCCTCACCCGCCCCGAGATCGCGCCCGGCGCGATCACCGTGTTCGGTTACAGCCTGGGCGGTTATCTGGTGGCCCGGGCGGTCGCCTTCGAGAAACGGCTCGCCGCGGTGATCCTCAACGACGGCGTCTACGACTTCCACGGTGCGCTGGCCAACATGATGCCGCCGTTCCTGTCCAAGTGGGTCGACGAAGGTAATGACGAAGCCGCCGACGCGGTGCTCGGGCTGCTCATGGCGGTGAACACCCAGACCCGCTGGGCGGTGCGAAACGGGCTGTGGGCCTTGGGAATCGACTCCCCAGCCAGCCTGGCGCGCGCCTTCAAGGCCTATACGATCGCCGATGTGGCCGACCGGATCACCGTCCCGGCCCTCGTGCTCGACGCCGAGAACGACCAGTTCTTCAAAGGTGAACCGGCGCGGGCGACCGAGGCGATGGTCAACGCGAAGACCACGCTGGTGACGCTCTATGAGGCCGACGGTGCCGGTGAGCACTGCCATATGGGCGCCGCATCGCGGGCCAACCAGGTCATGTTCGACTGGCTCGACGACCAGATCGGCGCTCAGCGCGCCTGAGGTGTCACCAGGTACTTCTCGCCGGTGGCCTTCTGCAGGTAGCCGCTGAACGCGTCGGGCTTGAGCATGCCGGCCAGTGACACCTCCTGGGTGTAGCTGCTTGCGAACGTCGTGGTGAGTTCCGCGGCGACCCGGGCACGCAGCCGGGCGATGGTCTCCGGCCCGGCGCCGGCGAGAAACGGGGTGAGCAGCCAGCCGCCCACGCCCCAGGCCATCCCGAAGTTTCTGGTCAGGACGGTCGGGCCGGTGTCGAGGCTGCCGTAGATGTACACCTGCTTATGCACCGCTGACCCGTATCGGGAGTACCGCGCGGCGGTCGCGTTGGCGGCCCGCTCCATGCCGTTGAGGATCTGACTGGCCAGCGTGCCGCCGCCGGTGGCGTCGAACGCCAGCGTCGCCGACGTCGCCTTGAGCGCCTCGAAAAGATCGGCCTCGAACGAGGGTGCCGACGAGTTGCAGACGTGGACTGCCCCAAGCCCGCGTAGCAGCGCTTCCTGTTCATCCTTGCGGACGATGTTGACCAACGGCACCTCGTCGGCGAGGCAGATCTTGACGAGCATCTGTCCGAGATTCGACGCCGCGGCCGTGTGCACGAGAGCCGAATGTCCTTCTCGGCGCATGGTTTCCACCATGCCCAGGGCAGTGAGAGGGTTGACGAACGACGATGCGCCGTCCTTGGCCGTGGCACCCTCGGGCAGGACAAGGCACGCCGCGGCGTTGACCACGCGGTATTGGGAGTACATCGCGCCGCCGGCGATCCCGACCGTCTTGCCGAGCAGAGCTTGGGCCGACGGCGACTCCCCCGCGGCCACCACGGTGCCCGCTCCTTCGTTGCCCACCGGGAGTGAGTCGCCGACGCGGGCCGACAGGCCGGAAAGCGCCCCTTCTTTCAGCGGCGCCGTGACGACGGGCCGGTCCGGGGGGCCCGCGACGGTCGCGGCCGACATGTCGGTGGCACTGGGAATCAGCAGACCCAGATCCGACGGGTTGATCGGCGAGGCTTCGATCCGGACCACGACCTCGTCTTGTGCCGGGGTGGGCACCGCAACCTCGTGCAGGGACAACTCGAGCGTGCCGTCCTCGGTCACCAGCGACCGCAATTCCAGAGCTGTCTCGGGTAGTGCCTCAGTCATGTCTGAACACTACGTCGCTACACCGAGCATGCGCCCCCGGTGAACAATTCACAGGTGGTCTGCAGACCGTTGAGCACCCCGGCCGGGATCGCCGAGATGAAGTCGGTTGCACTGATCGCCCGCAATGACGTGAGGTCGCTGGCCCTTTGCGTGCCGATCAGCACCGCGACGGCGTCACCTCTATCCGTGGTGATCGTGAACGAGTCGTCGCCGTCGCCGTACTGCCCGGCACAGTCGGCTTGGCATGCCCCGGTCGCGGGGTCGATCTTCTCGTCGAACATGTCGTTGATCCACCCGGCGGACAGCTCGCGGACGGCCAGAGGGTTCTGCGGCTGCGGGAACCCGGCGATGGCGTAAGCGGCGACCTGGATCAGTGGGTTGCCGCCCTGCATCGGGTCCATGTGCACGCCGTCTTCGAGAACGACGCCGGTGAATTGGCCTGGCCGCGCTTCGGACAGCTGGTCGTTGACGTCGCTGAACACATTGAGGAAATTCAGCGGGGCACCGATCTCGTAAATCGGGATGTAGTCGTTCGGATCGTCATCGCTGGGATCGACGGTGCCGTTCGTTTCCAGATCGTCCAGCCGGTCCATGGCGTCAGGAATGATCGAGCCCATCGGCACCGCGTCGTAGATCACCACGCCGGCAAGCTCATTGGGTGCTTCCAGCCCTTGTTCCCGCCGACGGGTCAGCCCTTCGGCGTAGTAGCCGGCGACACCCGGGGCGAACCCGCCGCCCAGCGAATGCCCGACCAGAACAAATTCCGTCGGTACATCGATATTCTCGGCGCGTCCAGCCTTCAGCTCCGCGGTGTCCATGCTGGCGTTGAGCGCCGTGCGGTCCGGATCGAGAAACAGCTGGGCGACGGCCTCGTGGAGGTTGTCGCCACCGAGCCACATGCCGTCCGCCTCGAACGGGTTCGACGTGAAGGTGGTGGTGACGACGACGCTGTTGGTCGTGTGGGCCAGATAGGACGCGGTGTAGCTGTACAGCGGACCGTTGGCCAGGAATCCGTGCTGCAGGTAGATCATCCTGGTGGGCGGCTCACCGTTGTCGGAAGTCGGGAAATACCAGTTGGATTCGACTTCGTGACCTTCGGAGATGACCAGGGTGGATGTGCTGACCTCGACGGAGTCCCGCAACGCCGGCGGCACCACCGGGTCGCCGCCGACGGCGCGCTCCAGAGTGGCCAGCGTGTCGAAGACGACGTCACCGATCACCGATATCGGCTTGGGGTAGTTCTGCGGCTCAGGATTGAGCACCAGTGCCCCGAGGCTGCGGATCACGTCATGGATGGTCTCCAGGGGATCCTCGTGGGTCGGTGTGGCCGCGGCGAGGCTGACGACCCGGGCGTCGGATTGGTCCGGCGTATCCGGCTTCAGGGCGTCGCGCAGCGTTGTCCCGATCTGGATGTCGCGCTGTTCGATTGCCGTCACCGCGCCCTCTGCCGACAGGCGCGTGCGCTCGTGGTGGGCGGCGATGGCCGACCGGATGCTGATCGGCGGCCGGACCCGGACCTCGACGGGGCTCTGCTCGTCCGTGGTTTTCGGTGTCGTGTCCTGGACGACGTCTTTTGCGGCGCTGATGTCGCTTGCCGCGTCCCGAACCTCGCGTGTTGCGTCCCGAAACTCGCTGCGCGCCTTGGCCCGGACGGAATCGGCCAGTTGGCGGACGGGCCGCGAGGCCTCCGCCGTGCGTTGTTTTGTCTTGGTCTTCGTCTCGGTGGGCGGCTGCGTCTCGGTGGCCTGGGTGTCTGAGGCCTCGGCTTCGGGCCGCTGTTTCGCCGCGCGCGGTTTCCGGTGCGGGGATTTCTGGGCGGACTCGTTGTGGGTGGCCGACGGCTTCGCGTCCTGCTTCGACCCGCTGTCGTCGTCGGCATGGGCCGTCCCCGCCCCGGCGAGCACAGCCGCCGACAATCCGGCCGTGAACATCCCGGCACCAACCCACGCTGCTACCCGCGTCATTATTCGCCCCCCGTTACATCGAACTCGACGATTGTCACGCTAGCGGGGAGCGACGGTCCTCCGGGCGAGATTCGATGAGATGCGCGGCGAGTAGGTGAGCTAGGCGAGTTCGAGAGACTGGCGCGACAGCCGGAAGAAGTGCCCGGAGTTGCTGTCGGTGCACGTCACACCAGCGGGTTGCGATTCACACGTGACCGGGCCGGCTGAACGCGTCTGGCTGTACGGAAGCGTGGGCATTCCGGGTTCGAAGATGGTGTCGCCGTGGCAGTGCACCTCGGGTGCGCGACCCGGCTTCAGGCTGACGCGGTCGCCCCAGTCCAGACGGCAGTCCGCCGGCTTGGCCGGCGCGGTGTAGGTGTGTTCACGGATCTCGCACACGACGCCGTTTCCGCCGTCAGAGCCGCTCGCCAGCAGACACCAGATGTTGCCCGACGGGGTGACGAACTTGGTGGACGCCGGGCAGGCGGAGGCGGTTCCGGGTAGGGCGAGGACGGCGGCCGCTGCGGCGATGAACGGGATGAGGTGACGTCGGAATGTGCTCATGGCTTTGAGCATGCGGTGGCGGCCTTGCGAAATTCTCAATGGAATCTTGTGCTGACTCGGTCCGCAGTGGCCGCTGGTTCTGCAGTGAGTTCCACGCCCCAGGCGATCGCGGCTCCACGCCGCATCTCCTCGGAATCGCCGCTGGTCAGATAGGTTCTTTCAGTCACCGGACCGGTGCTGGCGGCGGGATGGCGTGCGGCGACCGCGGCGGCCAGCCGCTGGACCGGATCAATCAGGGCGGTGTCGGGCAGCACGTCGGCGAACCAGTCGCTCACGGCCGGGTAGTGGGTGCAGGCCAGTACCAGCGCCTGTGCCCGCCGCAATGGGGCCACGATCCGGCGCAGATCCGCGACGAATCCCGGTGAGCCGACGCTGCCGGCCTCGATGTGCGCCGACAGCGGTTGCGCCACCCGCGACAACACCTCGCGACCGGGCCGGGCCAACCCGCGCCGGTAACAGCCACTGGCAATGGTGCGCCGCCCGCCGACGACGCCGACGGGTCCGCGGATCTGATCGGAGACGGAAGCCAGGCCGTGGCCGATGATGCCCTCCACCGGAACCGGCGCCGGCGTGAGCCGCGGACCGACCGTGCTCGCGGCATTACAGGCCAGCACCACCTCGGTCGCCCCTCGCAGCGCGAGCTCGGCGATCACCGCGGAGAGCCGGGTGGTCAGGTCCTCACCGCGCATTCGGCCGTAGGGCGTGGCACCGGCGTCCGACCAGTACAGAACCGGCAGCCCGGGCACGCACCGGTCCAACTCGCGTGCCAGCCCGATGCCGCCGATGCCCCAGTCGAGGATGCCGAGGCAGGGAGCCGCCGTCATGGGTAGGTGAGCGGGGCCGTGGAACCCTTGGCCAGCGGTCCGGAATCGAAAGCCACCAGACGTTGTGACAGGGTCGCGGTCAGCAGCCGAAGCCGGGTGCCGGGAAACCGGCTGGCGAAATACCAGCGGTACTCATGCTCGGCACGGATCGGGTTGTGTCGCAACATCTCCAGCCACGCCGGATGAGTGGTCAGCGCCCTCAGATCTGCGGCGAAGCGCGGCCGGACCCGCCGGGTGCGCACGTGTTCGAGGGCCGATCGAGCGAGTACCGGGAGCTCCCGAACCCGTATCGGATGCTCCACCATGTCGACCACCCACAGCCTTCCGCCGGGCACCAGCACCCGGCGGATCTCCGCCATCACCGGATCCCAATCCAGGTACCGGAACGACAGAAAGCAGATGACCACATCGACGTGGTCGTCGGGCAGGTCCATCTGCGGGCCGTCGACGGTTGCGAACCGCAGCCGTGGACGTTGCCGGCCGCGTTTGTGCGCCCGGGCCACCATCGCCGAGGAGATGTCCACGCCGACCCCGAAGTCGAGTACGCCGTCGTCGTCCAAAGCGCGCAACAACGCGCCACTGCCACAACCGATTTCGAGCACCCGTAGTCCGCGTCCGAGCTCGGCCCGGGCGCGGGTGGCATGTTCGGACACCCACCGCCATTCCGCGCCGCGCACCCGGATGTCGGCGTACGCGCGGTCGTACAGTTCGGCAACCGGATCATACGAGCCGGCAGACCCTGCCGGGTTGGGCATGCAGCGGACAGGCGGCTGGGCTGCGGCACCCAGGTATTTGCGGACGGTGCCGAACGGCCCGTGCGACTTCCGGCCCGGCGCGTCGATCAGATAGAGGTCGGCGCGGGACACGGGCCGGCGGCCGGCCCAACAGAATTTGTCGCGGCGTGCCGACACCGTGGTGTAGTCGCGGTTGCCGAAAGCAGGTACTCCGAACACATTCGCGAAGAACGGAGCGAACCAGCGCGCGGTGCGGCATGCGTGGAAGTAGGCCTGGCCGGTCGGTGTGAAAGGGATTGTCATGGAACGCCATTCGTGCGGTGAGAACTGCTCGGGCCAGGCGGTCGATCCGAACATGGGGCCGTACATTCCGGAATGGTTGATGAGGTGCAGCTGGTCGACCACGCGGCCGGCCTGGGCCAATCGGGTGAGCTCGGCGACGAACTCCGCCTTGTGATGCAGGCCCGACACCATGACCTCGGCATCGGGATGGGCGGCGGCCAGTTCGCGTGCCATCGTCGCGGCGGCCACCGCGAACTCTTCGGATCCTCCCCGGTAATGCGTGGTGTGGGCCACCCAGATGACCGGTGCCGCAATCACTTCAGGTGACACTCGGGCGAAGGGAACGCGCGGGTGCTGCCCGGCAGGAATCCAGGCGCCGTAGTTGCCGACCAACTCCAACATCTCGGAGTGCTCCAGATCGAACACCCTCATGCTGGTCGCCGGTGGACTGTAGAAGTGCAAGGTCAATCCGCCGTCCAGGCCGGCCATATCGTGAATGACGTCGCTGGTGATGCGCGTTGCCGCACCGGCCAGGTGCTCGGCGCTGCCGGTGATGGCCAACTCTGGGCCGTCCCAACCGAACCGCCGCTCCTCGAACCGGCCCTGCAGCACGATCACGAATCCGCCCGCGCCGCCGTGGTCGTGCGGTGCGCAGCGCTGCCCCGGCCGCCATCGCGCCAGCATGATCTCGACCTCGTCGTCGATACGCAGGATCGTCCGGGAGTACGGCTCACCGTCGTTCGGGTCGCTCGCCAACGCGGCCAGCACGGCCCGTACGTGGGCCACCCGCGCCAGCAGTTCGGGCCCGGGGGCCGCTCCCCTGACGGCGACCCGGGCGAGCGCGTCGAGCAGCGATTCCAGTTCGGCGGCATCGCCGTGCCCGACGGGTAGGTGCGAAATCGTGGTCATGTCGGAACGATGAGCCCGACACCTTGCAGGATTCTCAACGGATCCTTGCGGTGGCGCCGCGCCGGGTCACAATGGGATGCGGACCGCGCCGAACACCGGGAAGGCTTGTGATGGGTGAACCTCGTCTCGGGTTCGGCCTGTTGGGTCCGCTGCAGGTCACCCTGGACCACAGCGCCCTGGCGTTGGGTACGCCCAAACAGCGTGCGGTGCTGGCGGTCCTGCTCATCAATCGCAATCGGGCGGTCAGCACCGAATCGCTGATCGATGCGGTCTGGGACGGTGAGCCGGTGCCCGCGGCCCGTGCCACCATCCACACCCATGTGTCGAACCTGCGTCGGCTGCTCGGCGGCTCCGAACGGGAAACCCGTTCAGCACTGGTCAAAGCGGCTCCCGGTTATCGACTCAACGTGGATCCCGGCAGTTGCGATCTGGACCGCTTCATCAGCGAGAAGGCCGCCGGCCTGAATGCCGCTGTCGCCGGACGTTTCGAGCAGGCCGCTACGCACCTATCGGCGGCGTTGGCGCAATGGCGCGGAGATGTCCTCGGCGATCTGCACGGATTCCGATTCGTCGACACCTTCGCCTCGGCCCTGGCCGAGGACCACGTGCTGGTCCACACCAGCCGCGCCGAAGCCGAGATCGCGTGCGGTAGGGCCGCGACCGTCATCGCCGACCTCGAAGAGCTCGTCGCCCGGCATCCGTACCGGGAACCGGTGTGGGCCCAGTTGATCACCGCCTACTACGTCGCGGAGCAGCAGTCCGACGCGCTGGACGCCTACCGGCGGGTCAAGTCAGTGCTGGCCGAGGAACTCGGTATCGATCCCGGGCCGACGCTCAGCGCACTGCACGCGCGCATCCTGCGTCAGGAACGGCTGGATATCCGGCAGGCCGCCATGGCCACCGCCGCGCGCACCGTGAGCGCCGGACTCACCGCCGGCGCAAGAGTTTCGACGGCCGCCGCATTGCGCGACGGCGCGGGACGCCGATATCCGTTGCAGCCGAACATTACCCGCATCGGGAGGTTGCCCGACAACGACATCGTGCTGGCCGACGCCGAGATCAGCCGCCATCACGCGGTGATCATCGACACCGGAGGCAGTTTCGTGATCACCGACCTGCAGTCGGCCAACGGTGTGCAGGTTCGGCAGGAACGCATCCGTCCCAGCGCCACCCTCGGCGACGGTGACCGTGTCCGCATCTGCGGCCATGAGTTCACCTTCGAACTTCAAAGCGCTGCGACGTGACATCCGCTCGCAACGGCCGGCTATGGGTCCTGATCGCGGTATTGGCGGCGATCGCGCTCACCGCGGGGGTGATCATCGGGACACACCTCGGTGGCCGCCCGAACACACCCAGTTCTGCCCCCACCGCGTCGCTGGCCGCGGAGTTCGCCCAGTTGGAAACGCAGCTGCATGCCGTCGCCGGAATCGCGGTCAGCGGCGTCGGCCCCGGCCACGAGCCAGTGTCGGTGGGCCAGTGGCAAAGCGGACCGGCATGGTCGACGATCAAGGTGCCGTTGATCATCGCCGCGCTGCGCGAGGAGGTGCCGCCGCAGATCACCGACGCGATGACCGCGGCCATCACCGAATCCGACAATGCCGCTGCCGAATCGATCTGGGACAGCCTCGGGACGCCGTCAGAGGCCGCACGCAAGGTCGAAGCGGTGCTGCGGCAGACCGGTGATCCGACGGTCGTCCAAGCACAACGCGTGCGCCCGGAGTTCAGCGCCTCGGGGCAGACCGACTGGCCGCTGACCGCCCAGGTGCGGTTCACCTCGGCCGCCGTGTGCGACACGGAAAATGACCCGGTGTTCGACCTCATGGGCCGTGTCGAGCAGGACCAGCGCTGGGGCATCGGCACCGTCGTCGACAGCCGGTTCAAGGGCGGCTGGGGACCGTCACCGACAGGCGGTTACCTGGTCCGTCAGATCGGTGTATTGACCACCCCGGCCGGGATGGTGGCCGTCGCTATGGCGGCGCTGCCGTTCTCGGGGAAGTTCGAGGACGGCACGGCCGCGCTCACCACGATGACCGACTGGCTGAGCCAACGGCTGGGCGCCGTGCCGGCCGGGCACTGCTAGCGCTGCACCGATCACCACAGATAGACGCGGGCATTCTTGCCGCCCGTGCAGGTGATCCAGCTGTCCCCCGGGGACTGCTGGCAGTGCATCAAGAAATTGGATCCGTCGCACAATGCGCCGGGCACCGTGGCGCAGTCCACGGCACCCGGTGCCGACACGGCGCGCGGCAGCGGGCTCGCGTTGCCGTACTCGGCCCAGTACGACGTCAGCACACTGTTGGTGAAAAGGCATGAGGTTTCGGGGGTTCCGCGCCCGGCGCGGCTGGCGAACCCGGCGGCGGTGGTCGCCGCGAAACCGTCGTCACAGGACTGGTGCAGGCTGCTCTGATCGGGACCGGTGATCAGTGGCGGCACCGGGCCGTCTGCCTGCGCCGGATCTCTCGGCGATGCCGAAGGCGGCGGTGCGTCCGCGGGTTGTCCGGCGTTTTTGGCGAGCATGCCGATCACGACGCCGATGCCGCCGAGGATCAGCGCGGCCGCCACCGCGACGACGGTGGGCAGCACCCATCCCCGCCTGCGAGGCTCGGAATGAGTGGGCTCCGCAGCGGACTGCGTCGGGATCGGGAAGCTGGCAGGGCCGGCAAAAGCCGCCGCAAGGGTCGGCGCCTGGTGCGGCAGGGTCGCCGGCGCCGACCCAGCCTGCAGCGCTCGTTGCGCGGCGCGACCCAGCCCTCCCGTCGTCCCGTAGCGGTCATCGGGATCCTTGGCCATGCCGCGTGCCACCACATCGTCGAAAGTCGTGGGCACGGCCGGATTGGTGATGCTGGGCCGCGGCGGCGGCGCCGAGACATGCGCGGCGAGCACGGTTTCCAGGCTGTCACTGATGAACGGCGGGTGGCCCGTCAACGATTCATACAACACGCACGCCAGCGAGTACGTATCGACCGCCGGTGTCACCACCTGGCCGGTGAACCGTTCGGGCGCCATGTAATTCAGCGTGCCGATGCGGGATCCTGCCGTGGTCAACCGGGTGTCGCCCTGACTCTCGGCGATGCCGAAGTCGACGAGGTAGGCGAATTCGGCCGGGGTGACGATGATGTTCTGCGGCTTGATGTCGCGATGGATCAGCCCGGCCGCGTGTGCCGCGTCCAGGGCCGCCGCGATCTGGATGACGATGGCCACCGCCCGCGCCGGCTGCAGGGGGCCGTCCGCGGTCAGGTCCGCCAGCGTCGTGCCCTGCACCAGCCGCATGTCGATGTAGAGGCTGCCGTCGATCTCGCCCCAGTCATGAATCGGGATGACATGGGGTTCCTGCAAGACGGCGGCCGCGTGCGATTCCCGCTGAAACCGGGTGCGAAATGTGACGTCTCTGGAGTACTCGTCGGCAAGGATCTTCAACGCCACGACCCGGTTCTTTTCCGCATCGAAGGCCTCGTACACCTCCCCCATCCCGCCCTTGCCGAGCAGGCGCCTGATGGAGTACTTGCCGAACGTCGTACCGACGCGCGAATTCACTGCCGATCCCCCTGGTCGTTCGATATAGACGAAGTATCGCTTGTGCGGCCACGGGATGCAGATGATTGCCGACCATCCGGGCTGTCAGGGGCTCCCGAGCGCAGGCGCCGGGTCGGGAGGGCCGTTCGGCCGCTGATAGCCGGGGCAGGTGATCTCGATCTTCACCTGGCGCCAGCCAGTTCCCCGATCGTCGGCGGGCATCCGTCCGGTGATCGTGTAGGCGTCGTCGACCTTGATGGCCGTCATCTCACGAGGGTCCTTGGTGAAGCCGTGGGCGTCTGGGATACGGAAGCCGGCGGCCGTGACGACCAGGCGGTGCGCGGTCGCCAGCATTACCCGAACGCTCCGCCTGTGGTCCGTCGTTGACGGCGAGGCATAGATCAGCAGGTTGCCGTCAGAAATTTGGTGCAGGTAACCCGCGCGGTCAGGATATGGACGTCGCCGTCGAGCACGATCTTCACCTCGGACATGCCGGCCCCGGACGTACAACCCACCAACAATGTGATCGCGGCCATGGGCGCCGCGACACCGACGCGGGCACGCATGTGTGCAGTATGAACCGGCCGACGGGTCCCCGTGCGCCGATCAGAACAGTCGGCGCACGTGCGATGCCCTAGAGCCGGCCGGCTACGAAATCGGCTGCCTGCACGACTTTTCCGGACTGCACATAGGACACATGGGCGCCCATGTCCCAGCCGCCTTCCCAACAGATCGGGTCGGCCTCGTTGCACTGGTCGATGGAATTGGCGGCATACTGCGGGGCCAGCGTCGGCAGCGCCTGCCCCGCGGCCAGGAGACCCGAGAAGCTGGTGCGCGGCGCGCCGAACAGGGCACTGGCCGCCACGTGATCGGCGACCTGTGGGGCGGCCTCGTTGGTGGCCTTTTCGATCACCGCCGCGCCCTGCGAGTAGCCGCCAAGCACCATCTTCGTGTCGGGACAACTCGCAGCGATGGACTCGATGAGGGAGCGCGCCGCGTCGGTGCCGGCCGGGGTGCTGGTGTTGAAGTCGTTGCTGGCCGGGTAGTCGACCGCCGCGGCGTCGACGGTGCGCGGCGCCACCCTTGCCCGCAGATCGTCGACAAACGGAGCGCCGACACTGCCCAGACCCGGCGGCTCGTTGGTGCCGCGGGCGAACACCACCTCGACATCGGGGCAGGGCGCCGCGGTGGCCGGCGCGGGCGTGATCGTCGGGACAGCTGCGGCCAATGCCGCGAACACCAGAATCAATGCGGGCTTGCTGGTCATACCGATCGATCGTAGGTCCCCACGCAACACCGCCTCACCCGATACGGCCACGACACCGGGCCGCTGAAGGAACGGGATCCGCTGTTTCGATGTCACGCAGGTGCGCCAGGCTGTCAAGCTCGGTGCGAATCACCTGCCGCGCAGCCGAATTCACATTTCTGTGCATGAATCAGACTCGTTCGGGCCATCAATTGCTGCGCGCGGGCGCCGTGGTGATGGGGCCGATTCGGCATTGCGACCGGCGACCGCGGCGCCGGTCTGCGAGACTGAACATCCGTCGCCACCATGTCTTGGTGAAGGAGGACGTCGGATCGTGCGGTACGCGAGCAGCGTGGACGATCGGGTGCCTCGTCCACCGGCATTCTCGGCGCCATGACCGGACCGAGGACCGACGGCGGCCGACCCGCGGAACCGATGCGGGGATCAATCCGTTTGTGCGTGATCGCAATAGCGGCCGGAGTGATGATCGGTTTCATCGGCGGCGCGTTTCGCTGGTGCCTACAGACCGCGGACCGGTTGCGGATCGACTTCGTCGACTGGACTCATGGACTGCCCGGGCCGGGGTGGCTGCTGCCGATCGCCGCTGCGGCGGTCGGCGCGACGCTGGCCGCGCTGACCGTGCGATGGGTGCCACTCGCCGCCGGCAGCGGGATCCCGCACGTCGAGGCCGTCTTCCGCGGCGACGCCCGACCTCCGCTGCTCACGCTGCTGCCCGCGAAGTTCATCGGCGGTGTGCTATCCATCGGATCGGGACTGGTGTTGGGACGCGAGGGCCCGACGGTGCACATGGGTGCGGCGATCGGCGCTGAAGCCGGCCGACGTGCCAAGTTCACGGAACCCGATATTCGGATGATGCAGACCGCCGTGGGTGGAGCCGGCCTCGCGGTTGCCTTCAACGCGCCGATCGGCGGCACGCTGTTCGCGGTCGAGGAGGTGACGAAATCCTTCAATATGCGGACGGTGCTGGCGACATTGCTCGCGGCGGCCGCTGCCGTCGGTTGTATGCGGTTAGTTCTCGGAAACGAGCCGGACTTCTTCGTCGAAGCGATCGGGGCGCCGGCGCTGGTATGGCTTCCGCTCTTCGTGGTTTTCGGCTTGATCACCGGATGCCTGGGCGCCGTCTACAACCGGACGGTGTTGTGGTTCGTCGACCACGTCAGCGAGATGCGACGAATCCCGGCGATTGTCAAGGCCGGGATGATCGGGGCCATCATCGGGCTCGCGATGTTCGTCTCCCCGCTCGCGGTGGGCGGCGGCGACACTCTGACGCAACTGATCCTGGGTGGGCACCACATCGTCCTCCCCGTCGTCGTCGGATATCTGTTGGTGCGCTTCATCGCGGGCCCACTGTCGTATTCCGCCAACCTGCCGGGCGGACTCTTCGCGCCGTTGCTGGCGGTCGGCGCGCTGTGGGGGCTCTTGTTCATCGGGGGATTCGACGCCGTATGGGCAGGTGACGCAACCAACCTGGCCATCCCGATGGCCCTGGTCGGCATGGCGGCGTTCTTCGGTGCCACGGTGCGCGCGCCGGTGACGGGCATCGTGATCGTCATCGAGATGACGGCCACCACGGCGGTCACCATTCCCATGCTGGCCGCCACGGGTGCGGCGGTGCTCGCTGCCGAGCTCACCCGGTCGCCGCCGATCTACGACAGTCTGCGCGAGCGGATGTCGCCTGAGTCGCTGCGCTGATTAGTCGGCCGGGCCGCTCGATTCACTCGCAAACCGCATCTACCTGCAAGAACATCGGTGCCCCCAGTCGGACTCGAACCGATATAGCGGCCCAGATCGACTGGGAGACAGCGGGTTTACCTGCCCAAATACATCACGGTAGGTCACTCAAAGTATCTGTAACTGTGGGCAGGGAGTGGGCAGAGAGTGGGTAGGCGGCGTTGTCGCACCGGCACGGAATAGGCCGCTACAGCTGCGCAAACTCGTCCATTAGCTCTTCGGCGGTTACGGCACCGTAGAGGAACTCGGACCCATCCAATGCCTGAGTGCCCGGGATGAAAGCATCCATGAGGTGGACGCGCGGCCTGAATCCGGTTTTCGCATCTCCCTCTAGCAACTTGAGCGATAGCAGCTTTCCCGTGTCGTGCGACAGTGCCCGGTCCCCGACGCCTGCATATAGTTCTGCCAATTCGGGCGTCAGACGGCGAAGCTTCGAACGTGGAGTCCAAACATCCTCAGGCATGCTCAAGAGCAATGCGCGCCGACGTTTCGAGGTCTCTCCTTGCGTCTCATCCTGGAACACCTCGTGCACATAGTTGATCCACGCAACGCGGCGCTGTTGCCACTGCACCAGTGCGATTTGGTCTCTCAACTGGTCAACGAATCCCTCGGCCGCGTACTCGATGAATCCAACGATGTCACGCTTGCGCGAAGCAGCATCAAGCTTCGCGTAGTACCGACTGCGTGTCCGGTTGTAGTGGTCAGAGAGCAGGCTGCTCGAGACCCAAGGCACTAGGCGCGAATGCGCCAGAATTGCGCATTCGAGTGCACGGGCGGTACGCCCATTGCCGTTGCCGAACGGGTGAATCCAGGCGATGTACAGGTGACCAAGCACCGCGGCGTAGAAGGCTTGAAAGAATCGCTTGTCTGCATCGAGGTTCGGATCGTATACGTGAACCAACATTTCGTTGATCCAATCGCAGAGTCGCTCAACCAAGTACGGCACGTCCTCGGGTGGCGCAGCCCGGTACACGCTTCCAACGAGCAGCGGGCGCGTGGTGTATTCGCCTGGAATCACATGATCCTCGTCTGGGATCCCTTCGAGAATCTCGCGATTCTGTGCTCTCAGCCAAGCCGGAGTTACGCGCCACTCTCTGGAGTTGTTCGCTTGGATGTCGATGCGCCGCAGGACTCGTTCCATGTTCTCAACTTCGGTTTGCAGGTATTCCTGCGACGGCGGCAGCTTCTTGCGATCATCCAGGATTTCGGCAACCTCACTCTCGCTCAGCGTGTTGCCTTCGATGGCGGTGGTGGCGGATACGCCTTTGATCAGGTACACGCGAGCGAGTTCGGCGGCCAGGCTCGGTTGCAAAGGCGTGCCCGTCAGATGCCGGCACTTGGAGAAGGCTTCCCCAAGCCTTACGCTGAGTAGGTTGAACTCACCGCCGGTGAATTGGAACGTTATCCAAGGATGACTGTCCTCATATTTACGGGTCACCATCAGGCAAAACTATAATCTTTGCGCTTATTTGTCCAACAAATTGCCGCATGATGCGCCGAAGTTCGCGCCGAGCGAACGTCAGCGCAGCTGGAAACGTTGGAGTCGTTGGAAGCCGACACGCCGTCGCGCTAGAGATCGTTCTCTTCGAGCCAGAGCGCGGCCCAGTTCTCGTCGGTGAACCTGATCGAGTCGTCCGGGCCCACGATCGCCCGAGCCGGCGACAACAGCACCACGTTGCCGAGTCGACCGGCCGCCCGGCGCACCGCGGGCCGGGCCGCCTTCGGCAGCGACCACGTCGGCACGTTCACCGGCTCGCCGGCGCGCAGCCCATCGAGGATCCGCTGACACGGGAACGGCTCACTCTCGGCGTGCGTCTGGTTCCCGTTGGCCACCCACGCCGCCCGGTCCGCTTCGAAGTAGGCGACCAGGTGCCCGTAGACACCGGCCGAGGCGGCCTGCTGCCGCGCCACCCGGGCCATCAGGCACCCGCCGATCGGCCCCAGCGCGACTGTGCCGCGCGCATGTGACGGTCGCTTTTTGCCGCCCCAATGCCCGGATTCACGCGCGAAATCAGGTCGATTACGGCCCGATCCTGCGCGCGCTGCTCGGCCGCGATCTTGACCAGCACACCCGCGCGGGCCTCGCCGGCAAGCTCGGCTTTCCACAACCGACCAAGCTGCTCGGAGCGGTCGGCCGCGGTCGCGGCACGGTCGATGAGCTGCTGTTCATGCTCGGACCACTCCAATCTGGTGTCGAGCTCCCGGCCTGCCTCGGCCAGGGCTTGGTCCATGTCCCAGCGCAGCCGGCGGCCCGCCGCGCGCGGCCGGCGCGATGTTTCAGCCATCGCTACCTCCGAAAAATCTGGTTGCAATGCATCGACAGGCGGACGCTATGCCATCCGGCGCTCAGCCGGGCCGGTGAGGGGGTGCTCCCCCCGGGTGGTGTTGGTGTCGGCCCGGTCTTGGCGGCGAGGTGCCCAAACCTGCTGCCGTGACCGGGCCGACGTGCGGGCCGGCTGCGCGTCGTGTTCGTCACCACGGCGGCGCCGTCGCCCACGTCTAGCTGCCGCCGCCACCGGCGATGGAGAACTGTCCGATGCGCTGGGGTCGTACGACGTTCCATCCGATGCGCCAGGTGGCGCGCAGGGCGACGCTGTCGGAGCTGAAGTAGGTGTGCTCGCTGGCGGCGATCTTGACGTCGCCGACGGCGGACACGACCGCGGTCTTGTCGATCACCAGACCGGTGTAGGGGCTGGCCCATCGGTTGATCAGCACGGGCAGCCCGAGCAGCATGGGCTTGGCGTCGGTGGTGCCGGCACCCAACAGTGAACTGTTGTAGTCGGTTCCGGTCTTGAGCTTGCGCAGCTCGGCCCACCCCACGGGGTCGACGACGATGTGGCTCGGTATCGAACCGGCGGCCTGCAGTTCGGCGACCAGGTCGACCAGGGTGTCGAGGTCGCTGGACACGTCGCCGCCGTCGACCACGCCGGCGATGTTGAGCAGGCCGGCCGGCGGTTGTACGGCGGGCGGCGTTGGGACCACCTGCGCGAGGTATGCCTGATCGGCGCGCTTGATGATGGCCCGGGACACCGACTTACGCAGTTGGATGGCGGTGCCTTCTTGGTACCACTGCTCGCGGGACAGTCGCACCAACTGGCTGATCTTGCCGGTGTGGACGACGACCTCGGACATGGCCGGGTCGGACTCGTCGATCTCGGCGGCCTCGGCGACGAATTCGGCGTCGGCGTCGTCGACGTAGGCGACGTGCAGGCTCGGTTGGTCGCCGTCGATCTGCCCGGACACGGTGGAGGTCTGCAGGATCAAGGCCTCGGGGATGACGTCGGCCGCGTGGAACGTGGTCTGATCTGGCCGCCAGGCGTATTGGCTGGTGGCGGTGGTCTGAGTTGCCATGATGGCTCCCTAGGTGGTGGGCGCAGGCAGCGGCGAGTGTGCTTGCTGCGCAACGGATTTCCGGAATTCGGTCGACCACCTGGATCGTGCCGGTGTTCCCACCTGGGGAGTCGGTGAGCGGGGCCGGGCGCCTGGCCGCGGGCTCCCGCTCACCGACAACTGTAGCGCGGTCAGTGCTCGCGGGGTGCGAACGCCGCGGTGAACGGGTCGCGTTGCGGCATGGCCGGGGCCGATGCGCCGGACTGCAATTGGCCCTCGCGTGCGGATCGTGGCGCCGCGGCGATGTCCCAGTGGGGGTGTGCTTTGAGGACCGTGGTGGCGGCGGTTTCGACCTTGGCGGGGTCAATGTTGCCGTTGTCGTCGAGCAGGTCGTCGACCTGGGCGCCGTCGCGCCACACGTCGGAGGGGTCACGGAACCGGTTGGCCACCAGCCGCTCGACCTCGCTGCGCTGCAGCACGGCGAGCCGTTCGCGCAGGGTGTCGCGTTCGGCCTCTGTGTCGCGCAGCTTGCGCCGGTACTTGGCGGCCTCACGGTTGCCGCCGGCGTCGTCCTGGTCGCCGTCGTCGTCGGCCGGGGTGTCGTCGGGTTGCGCGCCGTCCTGGTCGCCGCCTGCGGCCTCGGCGTCGCGGTCGGGGGTCTCGGGATCGGCGTCGACGGGCAGCCCTGAGCCGGATTGCATGGTGTCGGTGTCGGCGGGGCCGAATGATGCGGTGAACTCGTCGGCCGCTGAGGCGAACTCGTCGAACTCCGGGGTGGTGGCGGGGTCAGTCATCGTTGGTTGTCCTTTCGTGGGAGGACCGCGGGTGCGATCCATGCGGTTGTGGTGGTTGTGGTGATGCCGTGCTCGTCGAGTTCGTGGGTGGTGACGGTCGCGGGACCGGTCGGGATCGGTGGCGCGTCGCCGGGCAGCGGTGTGCGGGGCACGATGTCGCGCGGGGCCCGGTGGTCGCGGGCCCGGGCGAGCTCGGCGCGCATGGCGTCGCCGAGATCGTCGGGGCGGTCGTCGTCAATCATGCGAGTACTCCTGTGTGGTGCGAGCAGTGCCGAGCGGGGTTGAACAGCTCGGCCGGGCGAGTGTGGGCAAGGGCAGTCCGCGTGTCGTGCAGCATTCGCCGTAGCGTCGGCGTGGTCTTGGACCGGCGGAACGGTTCGACCGGCACGTGGTACTCGGCGGCCAGCGGATCGGCCAGGGCGGCATAGCGTTCGGGCACCGCGGCGGCCAGCACGAGGTAGTGCTGTGCGGCTTGGCACCAGTCGGCGCGCGGATCGGTCGCGACGTCGCCGAGCGCGGCACCGAACGTAATCGCGATGCGGTCACCGAACGGGCCGGCGGTCCGCAGGTAGTACCCGAACCCGCGCACCGTGGGCACGTAGTGCACACCGCAGGTGCAGCGCGCATCGAGTCGCAGCACACACCGGCCGCTCGGGCACAGTGCGTCGAACAGGGCCGGCCCGGGCCGCAGCAGGGCGCCGGACTGTTCGAACGGTGAGCGCAGCCGCGGCGGGTCGAGGTTGAGTTTCCATACGCGCCAGCCGAATCGGCCGGGGTGTGTGTCGATCACGTGCGGGGTGGTCACGATGCGGCCACCCGGTGGGGCGGTTGGCCACGGTCGGTGGTGGTGTTGACCCGGCCGGCCACGACACCGACCGGGCGCCGACTCACCGGGAGGGAATCGTGCCATCGTCGACAGTGGGCCAGAGCCGGGCACCGGTGGCACAGCGCGAGGGCCTGGCCGATGCGGGCGGCGCGGATCTCGTCGTCTTCACCCGGCGGGCCACCGTCGAACAGGTGGGATCGGCCTCGACAGCGTGCGCCCGGCAATGCGGGTGCGGCACCGAGCGCGGCCATCAGTGCGTCGAGTTGGTTCATCGTCAGCCGGCCTCGTCGCAGTTCTCGGCGTGGCCGCGGTCGACCGGCCACCGGCACACCGGGCAGCGTTCGGCGTCCCGTGCGGCCTTCTGGCGGCGTGCCGGCGGTACGGCGGTGTGGGTGTCTCGTGGGTCTGGCCGGATCACGGTGTCTCCTCGCGTGTGTGGCGCGGTTCGGTGAAATCGACCGGGGCCCGGGCGTTGTCGGGTAGGTCGATCACGGGTGCGATCGGTGCTGCCGCGAGGCGCGCTACGCACGGCACACGGCGTCGCCGGCCGTCGGGCGTCGCGCACCATTGCCCGGGTGTGGCGTGGCAGTTCGGGCATTCGACGGCGCCCGCGCCGGTGTTCTCGTAGGCGTCTGGGATTGCTCGGCCGGATCGCTGCATGGCGTTCCTCCTCGGCGACGGTTGGCGGCGCTGTTGGCGGGCGGCATCGAGGTCGACGACATCGGCGGCGGTGCGGGGGTCGGGGCGGCGCTTCACGATGCCGCCCGGCGGAAATTGGCGTGTCCGGGGCAGTCGGTCAAGTCGTCGAGACGTCCGAAGTCGTCGCAGCGTGGGCAATCGTCGATCGCGGCGCGGATGGCCGCGCGGTGCTGGCTCTCGTCGTCGGCCTCGGCCGCGCAGTCGGCCTCGTATGCCTTCCGGGCCTCCCCGCACGACCAACACGGGTCCGTGCCTTCGGTGCCGATGTGCTTGGCGCAGACCACCTTGCCGCTCGCCGTGAGGTGGAACGGGGGTACTTCTTCGGATGGGATTTTGAGGCGTGGGGCGTTGCTCGACTGGTGTTGCTCGGCGGATTCCGGTTCATCGGCGGCCGAGACCGCGCTTCTCCCCCCTTCTTCAAGTTCTCCAGTAATAGGAAGATTGGCCGGATCCGGCCAATGGGAGTGGCCACTTTCGTCCAATGGGAGTGGCCGGATACGTCCACTCGGTGGGCCACTTTCGTCCAATGGCTGGTCAGAGCCTTGGCCACTTTCGTCCAATGGCTGGTCAGAGGCTCGATGTGATGGCCGGTCAGGAACTCGATATGCCTGCGCCCGATCGCCGGTGAACGTCTTTGCTGGAATCGCCAATATCGCCCCCGCGTTCTCCAGCCTGAGCAGAGCTCGCCCCACCGACTTTCGATGCACGCCACCCAACAACTCGCCGATTTTGTCCTGGCTTGCACGCCACCACATTTCGCCGTCGACTGTCAGGCGGCCGTGGTTCTCACCCGGCAATCCGGTCACATATCGGACCAACGCCAGGATGGCGGCGCCGTCGAACCCGACGCGACCGATGTCGGCGGGCAGCACCATGAGGAAGTCGGGCGGCCTCATCGGCTCTCCGATCGTGGGCAGCGCAGCCCGGGACCACTCACCCGCGGGCGAGTGGTCCCGGTGCGGCGTTCGAATGTCACGGGGTGATGTGCCCCTGCTGAATGTCGGCGGCCTGGATCAGGATCGCGGCCAACTCGCGTGCGGCGTCCGCCGACATCCGGATGATCTTCGCGGGGCGATGCTTGCTGCCGTCCCACTGCTCGAGTGCGAGTTCGACACCGTCGTAGTGAGCTTCGACCGCGGTGGTGGGGCTTACCCACAGTTGCGCCTTGCGCACGCTGCCCTCGGGGATGAGCGGCACGCCGGGTAAGAGCTTGGCGCAGTAGGGTTGTCGGGCATTGTGACGCTCGTTGGACGCGTGATCACACCAGCTTGCGTGCTCGGTCATCGCGATACCGCCTCGGCGGCCTCGATGGTGCCGGCAGCCTTATCGAGCGCGACGGTTGCCAACCTCAGCAGGTTCAGACCGGCTACAACGTCGGTGACGGCGAACAATGGGGCATCGGCGGGCAGTTCCCGCAGCACCGTGTTGACCTCCGCGCGGATGGTGTCGATCTGGGCAGTCGCGGCACCGAGCCTGCGCGGCGCGGCCGGTTCGGTGCCGGGTGGCACGTACTGCCGGCAGAACGCGCACTCGTCGGGGCCATCCGTGGGCACAGTGCAGTGACGGCACTCGGTGATCGTGGGTAGAGTCGTCATCGGGTCAGAACTCCTGTTCGTAGATGGGTGGGGTGTTCTCCAGAAGGGCCTCGGTGGCAGCCGGGGCCCTTCGCATATCCGGCGTATGGTCGTCGTCGACCAGGCCAAGGTCCGCGTGATCGACCTGCGGCAGCGTCCGCACCATCAGGCCACGCCCCGCGGGTCGTCGGTGCGCTGCATAGTGTTGGCGTCCAGGTACTCCTGCACGTCAGACCACCGGTAGATGACTTTCTTCGGCCCGATCTTGATGAACTTGGGGCCGGCGCCTCGGTAACGCAGTTGCGCCAGTCCGGCCTCGGTGGTGTGCAGGTAGGCCGCCACCTCCTTGGGCGTTGCGGTGTCGTTGGCCATTGGTTCCTCCACTCGAAAAACTGATCGACCCGATGCGCTACTGCATATGTTTGCGCATCAACAGTTAAAGTTTGACTGTCAACAAGCAGAGAATCACAGTGATCGTGGCTTGTCAATGTTCACTTGTTGACTGTCAAAGTTTGTGTGTCACGATGGGTGACATGGCTGGACGAGTACCCGACGCAGGGGCTACCGCAAAGACCGTCACCGAGAACGTCAGGAAGCTGCGAAAACTGCAGAACCTGACGTGGACACAGCTATCCGAACGCCTGGAAGCGATCGAGTGGATATTGACCCCGGTAGCCATCAAAAACATCGAAGCGGGAAAACGACGGGTAACAGTCGATGACTTGACGGCTTTAGCTGCGGCACTTGAAGTTTCACCTGTGAGCCTGCTCATGCCACCGGCAAACGAGGAGACAACTTCCGTCACCGCTACCGGTATTCAGGGCACGATCACGGCTGGACAGTTGTGGAACTGGCTCACATCCGACGATGCGGCACCGCAATTCGGAAAGGTCCGGATCGCCTACGTCTACACCGTTTGCCCGCCGTGGGTTGCCAAACGCAAAGACCGCGAGAATGCTCTACTGCTCCTTCAGGAGATCAACGACCAGCGGGAATCACGACCGGAATCTGGCGATGGCGACGATAAGTAGGTACGAAACATCGAGCGGTGCAACGCGTTACCGAGTTCGTTACCGTACGCCTGACCGCCGGCAGACGGACAAGCGTGGATTCAAGACCAAGCGGGACGCCGAAGCGTTCGCCGCCACGGTGGAGGTCGAGAAACTCACCGGCAGCTACGTAGCGCCCGCCCTCGGCAAGGTCACCGTCGGCGAACTCGGCCCAGAGTGGCTAGCACGCCAGAAAGCCATCATCAAGCCCTCGGCGTTCCACTCGGTCGAATCGGCCTGGCGCGTACATGTCGAACCACGGTGGGCGTCAAAGGCCATCGCGGACATCAACTTTTCTGAGGTTCAGTCGTGGGTCGCCGAGTTGGCCGGCCGCCGCAAGGGCACGGTAGTCAGGACCGCATACGACGTGCTGGCACGGATTCTCGACGACGCAGTGAAGGACCGGCGACTAGCGCGCAACGCGGCCCGGGGTGTCAAGCTCCCGGCGCGGTCGAAACGGAAGAACATCTATTTGACTGCCGAGCAGCTTCAGGCGCTCGCCGTCGAGGCGGGCCGGTACCGATCGCTGGTGCTGTTGCTCGGTATGGCCGGCCTCCGGTGGGGTGAGGCCGCGGCTCTGCGGGTCGGTGACATCGACTTCCTCAAGCGCAGGGTGGTGTTGCATGAGAACGCCGTCACGGTGGGCGCCGATGTCCACCTCGGCACGCTGAAGTCAGGCAAGGAACGCACGGTTGTGTTGCCCGAGTTCGTCGTTGACGAGCTGGCGAAGACATGCCGGGGCAAGCAGCACGGCGACCTGATCTGGCCGGCCCGTGAAGGCGGCCACCTCGGTCCCCCGTCGTCGCACGACTCGTGGCTGTCCGGTGCCGTCGAACGGTGCCAGACCGCGGCCACGGCGGCCAGGGCCAACGAGAGCAAGCGCGGCAAGGAACCGACCACGCCGGTTTTCCCACGGGTTACCGCGCACGCTCTGCGGCACACTGCGGCGTCGTTGGCGATCTCGGCGGGGGCGAACGTGAAGGTGGTGCAGCGGATGCTGGGGCACTCCTCGGCGGCGATGACGCTGGACGTGTACGCCGATTTATTCGACGACGACCTCACTGGAGTTGCCGACAAGTTAGATGAGACTGTGGGCAAAATGTGGGCAAAACGTACTCAGGCCGCAGTCTGAGCGACGGAAATATAGCCTCTACCAGCAACGTTCCGTGTCAAGTTCCGGTGCCCCCAGTCGGACTCGAACCGACACTTGGCGGATTTTAAGTCCGCTGCCTCTGCCAATTGGGCTATGGGGGCCGATCGGTAGCACGGTACCTGGGTGGCTAGCCACCGGCGGACATGCACCCTGGCACCCCGGGTAGTGCCGGCGGGCCGCGCTTGGTTGAATGAGGCCGCAGGGCAGGACAGCGACGGGGGCCGCATATGCCGAGCAGTATCGCGAATTCGATTGCCGTAGTTGCCGAACGGATCGCATCGGCATTGGGGCCACGGGCCATGCGGGTGATCGCCCGCTTCAACAAGTACGTCACCAACCCACTGCAGCGGCTGTGGGCGCCGTGGTTGCCCTATATGGCCGTCATCGAGCACACCGGCCGCAAGTCGGGCAAGCCGTACCGGACCCCGGTCATGGCGTTCGTCGACGCCAAGTCGGTCAGGGTGGTGCTGAACTACGGCGAGCACTCAGATTGGGTGCGCAATGTCCGGGCAGCCGGTTCGGCCCGCCTGGTACATCGGGGCCGGCGCTACCGGCTGAGCGATCCCCGCATCATCCCCGCCTGCGACCAGAAGGCCCGGTTGATCGCGTCGATAGGCCCGCGAGTCTGAGGTTGTGTGCGAGTTTCGGCCAGGATCTCGCACACAAGTTCAGGTTCGGGGAAGGCACCACCGGGCGTAGGCTCCCCATATCCCGACTCCCGGGAGGCTGCGATGCCCGAACTGGCCATCGAACTGCGCGACGTGGTGCGCGAGTACAAGGTCGGCGGCCAGACAGTGCGCGCCCTCGACGAGATCAGCCTCCAGCTCAACGGCGGCCAGTTCGTCTCGATCATCGGCCCCTCGGGCGCGGGCAAGAGCACGCTGCTGCATCTGCTCGGCGCGCTGGATTCCCCCGATTCGGGCTCGATCACCTTCGACGGCGAGGAGATCGGGCGCCTCGGCGACGAGCAGCAGTCGGCGTTCCGCCATCACCGGGTGGGTTTCGTGTTCCAGTTCTTCAACCTGTTGCCCACCCTGTCGGCGTGGGAGAACGTGGCCGTCCCGAAGCTGCTCGACGGGGTGCGGCTGGGCAAGGTCAAACCCCAGGCCGTGGAATTGCTGGACCGCGTGGGCCTGGGTAACCGGACCGAGCACCGGCCCTCCGAACTGTCCGGCGGCCAGATGCAACGCGTCGCGGTCGCGCGGGCCATGATGATGGACCCGCCGCTGATCCTCGCCGACGAACCCACCGGCAACCTCGACTCGACGACGGGTGCGGCGATCTTGACGCTGCTGGGCGAGGTCGCGCATGAGGAGGGGCTCGGCCGGCTGGTGGTGATGGTGACCCACAATGCAGATGCCGCGGCGGCCACCGATCGGGTGATCACGTTGCAGGACGGCCGGCTCGGCTCCGACGAGATGTCGGTGGTGCCGGGGTGAGACCCCACCGCGCGATAGCCGCCGCAGCCAGCCGGCTCCGCGTGTTCAGCCTGCGCGAGCTCACCGTGCACCGGCGACGCACTCTCGCCTCGATCGCCGTAATGGCCGTGTCGGCAATGTATCTCGTCGCGATCCTCGGCATCTTCGGGTCGATCACCGGATCGGTCAACCGCCTGGCCGACGGTGTCGCCGGCGTCGCCGCACTCGAAGTCTCGGGCGTCACCGACTCGGGCTTCCCAGACTCCGTCCTGGCCGACGTGGAAAAGGTGCCCGGCGTGGCGACCGCCGCGCCGATGATCCGGATGACCGCGCCCACCGCGAGCGAACCGGTGCTGCTGTTCGGCGCCGACGATCGCAGCCGCGCGTTGGAGGGCGCCCTGAAAGACGCGGTCGGAGTGCAGGTTCAAGCCCCCACAGCCGCCGAGGGGGTGCGCGTCGGGCCCGCCGTCGGCCATGAGAAAGGTGAGACGTTCCAGCTCGGCTCGGGAACGGTCACCGTCGCCGAAGTCCTTGAGGGCAAGCAACTCGCCGACCTCAACGGCGGCCACTACGTGCTGGCCCCACTCCCGTTGGCGCAGAACGTCACCGGACGCCTTGGCCAACTCGACTCGATCCTGATCACCACCGCACCGGGCGCCGACCTGGACACGGTCAGAGAACACGTGACCACAGCCGTGAACGGCCGGGCCATCGTCGCCGCGCCCAGCTTGCGGGCGGCGCGAGCCGGTGACGGCGTCAAATTGATGAACTACATGGCGCTGATGGGCGCCGCCGTCGCGTTGGTGGTGGGCGCGTTCCTCATCTACACGACGATGACCATGGCCATCGCCCAACGCCGCCCGGTCATCTCGATGCTGCGCGCCATCGGCGGCCGGCGCGCGACCATCGTCCGCGACATGCTCGCCGAGGCCACGATCCTGGGGCTGATCGGCGGCACCATCGGGTCGCTGTTGGGAATAGCGCTGGGCCGCATGGCGATCGGCCGCCTGCCACCGACGGTGACCCAGGGCCTCGAAGCTCGCATCGAATACTGGTTGCCGAGCTATGCGATCCCGGTGGCCATCGCCGCGACGGCGTTGACCAGTGTGGCGGCCTCGGCGATGGCCGCCCGGCAGGTGTACAAGGTCTCTCCGATCGAGGCGCTGGCCCCGGTCGGGGTATCGGCGGCGGACAACATTCCGCGCTGGTTGCGGGTCGCCACCGGCATCGCGGCGGTGGCGGTGCTGGCGGCGTCGATCCTGGTGGTGTTCTACCTGCCGGGATCAATGGCTTTCGTCGCGATCGCCGCGTTGTTCACCGCACAGATCGCACTCGGTTTCGCGCTGGCCGGGCCCATCGTCAAAGCCACCGCCGCGGTGGCTCACCTGTTCGGCTCGGCCGGGGCCCTGGCCGCAGCGACGGTGGAACGTGCGCCGCGGCGGGTGTGGGCCACCGTGATGACCGTGCTGATCGCCGTCGTGACGACCGTGGTGATCACGGGTACGAACAACGACATGATCCGGTCAGCGCGGGACGTCTTCGCGCCGGTCGCCGACGTCGACGTCTGGGTGAGCGCCAATTCACCCGACCAATACCCCACCGACCTTCTGCCGCAAGGTCTTACCGAGAACGTCACCGAGGTGCCCGGGGTAGCGAACGTCACCGAAGGTGCGCTGGGCTTCGCCGTGGTCGGCGGCACCCGCGTCATGCTCGACGGGTTCGCCCCCGGCAGCCACGACGCCCTCTTCCGCGCCCTGGACGACCAGACGCGCAGGGACGTGCTCGCCGGCCGCGGCGTGGTGCTCACGCAGAATCTCGGTAAGACGCTCGACGTGCGGGTCGGCGACAAACTGCGGTTGCAGACGCCGCACGGCCCGCAGGAAACGACGGTGCTGGCCCTGGTGCCGTACTTCTCGACGGTGATCGGCACCGTGGGCATGGGACTGGATCAGATGCGTGCGTGGTTCGACCGACCCGGATCGACGACCCTGCAGGTCACCGCCGTCAAGGGAACCGATCCAACCAGGCTGCTGGCCAACATCCGTCACGTCGTCCCCACGCCGAACCACACCTACGACGGCCGCACCGCACTGGCCGGCCTCGAGGCGCCGCTGCATCAGAGCATGCTGATCGCCAATGCCGTGTGGATCATCGTGGTGTTCGTCGCCGCCGTGGCGCTGCTCAACACCCTGACGCTGTCCGTACTCGAGCGGCGCCGCGAGATCGGGGTGCTGCGCGCCATGGGATCCAGCCGCCGCTACACGCTGGCCATGGTGCTGGCCGAGGCCGCGGCCATCGGCATCGTGGGCGGTGTCCTGGGACTGCTGGTGGGGCTGGTCGATCAGTGGCTGTTCAGCCTGGTCAGCGGGGACATCATGAATTTCGACGTCACGTTCCGGCCGAGCGCGATGGCGCTGGTCTTCACCCTCGGTGCGCTGGCGATCAGCCTGCTGGGCTCGCTGCCGCCCGCGCGACGGGCCGCGCGGCTCAACATCATCGAGGCGGTCAGCGTCGAATAGTCGCGACTCCCTGTAGATGTGGTGTGCACGGCGGCGGCACCAGCGTCCGGCGGGTGCTGCGGAGCGCGCTGGTGTCGAACCCGGCGGCGGCGATGGCGTCGACGGTGCGGCGGTTGGGCTCACAGCCCGAGGACAACCACGCCCACGGCTTGGCGATCAGATCCTGGAATCGCCCCATCATTCCGTCACCCCGCACATGCTCGAGGACGACCAACCGGCCATCGGGCGTCAGCACCCGGCGGATCTCGGCCAGGGTGGCGCCCACATCGTCGACCGAGCACAGCACCAGACCGACATGCACCGAGTCGAAACTGTTGTCCGGGAATGGAATCGACTCCCCCGCCCCATCGACCACATCGACGTCGATCCCGTGGCGCCGGGCCAGGGCGCGCGCCATCCGCCGCATCGCCGCATCGGGCTCGACCGCCGCGACAGACGTCACCGCGTCCGGCAGGAACAGCAGATCGGTGCCCGGTCCGACCCCGACCATGAGCAACCGGCCCGTCGCATGCCCCATCGCCGACCGCCGGTACCGGCGGTAGAACAGCCTGTCGAATATCGGCATACCGAGCCGATACACGTACGGGAACAACGGGTTACGGTGCTTCATCTACCTCGATTCAGGTCATTTCCCGACGCAGGGCGCGCTGGTGACGCGTTGCCCCTGGCCGGATACGTGCACATTGCCTCCGCACAGCGACGCCGCGAAGTTGTTGTTCCCGATCACCTCGGACTGACTGTTGGGGATCGCATACGAGGTGTTGTCGTTGCCCGTCACGTGATTCGTGCTGCCGAACGCGGCGCGGGCGTCGTTGTCGTTGCCGATCACGGTGGTCGTGCTGTCGTCACCGGCGAACACGAAATTGCGGTCGCCCTTCGCGCTGGCATTACTGCCGTTGATCGCGAGGACAAAGTTCCTGTCCCCGTCGGCGGTTGCGGTGCTGGCGTTCTGGCCCGGCAAGTCGAAGGCGACGGCCACGCTGCGGCCGCTGGTGTTCGCTGTGCTGCTGCCGGCTTGCACCACGCGGTGGCCGCCCGCCGAGACCGCCACGCCGCCGGTATTGACCTGCTGTGTCGACGATTCGGTTGACGGTGCGGCCCATGCCGTACCCACCCCGAAACACAGGGCCGCAACCGGGGCGCCGACGCATGCGCCGACGAATCTGGTCGATGTCCTCATTGGAACCCACCCTTTCCGGGTGCACGCCGCGGCACCCCATATCGTCTGCACGGTGGTGAGCGCCGATTGGTTCAATCCGAACTCCCCAGATCCAGTCGAAACGGTGGGTACTCGTCGGTCATCAGCGACACGTACACGGCCACCCGATACCGCCATCGCACCATGCCCATCAGCAGATCGAACATGTCCTGCGAGACCGTCCCGCGGGCCAGCAGCCGCACCGCCGAGATGACGCAAAGCACCTGCAGCAGCGGCTCCATCGCCCAGCACATGATGATCTGCGGAAGCCCCAACAGCCACCACTTCACCAGCACCGTCCACCTGGAGAGTTGTTCGGGATAGTCGACCTCGAGATCACCCGGATAGTCGGCCCGGGGCTTGAGCGTGAACGGCGGATACGCATCGGTGGTGTTCATCGGGAACCGGTAGTTCATCACCCGCCACGACCACCGAAGCACCCCGACATTGAAATCGAACAGCGGCCTCGGGTACCGGCCGGTGAACAAGATCGCCACTCCCGCAACGAAAGTCACCAGCGGGTACAGCAGGTAGAGCCCGATCAGGATCGGGTAGTGCGGCACGGCCAGCACGCACCACTTGACCAGCCACAGCCGGCTCGACGGCGCGTCGATCGCGCCGCGCACCCGTACCGCGTCAGCGGACATGTTCATCACTGCCTGCCGTCGTCGCGGTGGCGAGGTCCCGGCTGATTCCCGCGGCCATCCGGCGGTGGCTCACGACACGTAGGAACGTCGCCAACGCCCAGGTCATCAGGCGGTCCGGGACCATCGCGGCCGGTCGCAGCACTGCTTCACCGTGCGACACCTGGAGTGAAGCCACCCGGGACACCGCTGCGACCCGGCGCCGGCGGGACTTCTCGTACCAGCGCAGTGCACCGCACAGATCGCCGTCGGAGCGGTGGCCGCAATCCGAGATCGCCTTGCACAGCACCATCGTGTCGAGCAGCGCCTGGTTGGTCCCCTGCGCCAGCGTTGGTGGCATCGTGTGGGCCGCATCGCCCAACAACGTGAGCGCGCCGTGGCCCGGCCCGGGAATGGGGTGGCGGAAATGCGGATAGGGCGAGCGCGCCAGATCATCGTCGGTCAATGTCGCGAGCAGGCGATCGACCAGCTCGGACCATCCCGTGAAATTGGCGCGGATCACGTCGATCGGGCGTTCTGGCCTGACGAAGTCCGGTGACCACGGCAGATCGAACCACCACTGCACCTCGGCGCCTCCGGCCGGCCACAGGCCGAGGTTCCCGTGGTCCCCGACGATGACGAAGGCGACGTGCCGGTCGGCCCCGCCCGGAAGGGTGCCCAGTCCCTGCCAGCTGCACCAGCCCGTGGGCTCCGCGTGCGGCGCGCCGACGATCTCGCGGACGGTGGAGTGCAAGCCGTCCGCGCCGATCACCAGATCTCCGTCCGCGCAACTGCCGTCGGCGAAGTCGATGCGAACCCCGCGGCTGCCGTTCGTGACTCCGACAACCTGTCTGTTGCACCGAATCCGTTCCGCCGGAAAGCCTTCCAGCAGCCGTTCGAGCACGGTCCGGCGCGGGACCATCCGGACCGGCGCACCCATCCGGTTGACGATCGCCGTCACGTCGAGGGTGGTCATCGGGCGTCCCGTCGACGTCATCACCCGTACGGTGGACAGCTCCTGGCCCGCGCCGCCCATGTCGACGCCGAGTTGCCGGAGCACGGTTTCGCCGTTCGACCAGATGGTGACGGCGCCGCCGCCGGCCCGGACCTCGGGACGCTGCTCGAACACTGTGACGTCGTGGCCGTCCCGCAGCAATCCCCGAGCAATCGAGATGCCCCCCACCCCCGCACCGACAACGAGGATCCTCAGCGACCCTCGCGGCGCTGATCGAACGTGGTGCCGGCCCTGGGGCCGTTTTGAGCCCACGGCTCAATTTATGTCCGGCGCCGGGCCGCTGTACAGGTTTGTCGGTTACCGGCCTACCGAACTCCGCGCAGCCCAGCCGAGACGACCACCACCGGCCGCGGGAAACGCAGCGTCGCGCACGCGTCGTCGAGCGTCGTCTCAATGGCCCGGCCGAGCTCGGACAGATCGTCGGGGCCTGTGCCGATGTCGAATCCACCGCCGCCGACCCACACCCGGGTGAGCACCACGTCGCGCTCCCGGCGAATATCAGCCATCTCCGTCATCAGATCACCGACCGTCTCCGGAAATCCGGTGAAACTGTCTTTCCCCGAATCGATTTCGCGATACAAGCCGACGAGATCGACCCGAGGACCGGTCAGGACCGCGTCCACCGCGCCGGCAGCGGTCGCACCGAGGATCACCCGTTGCCGACGGTGCCGCACTGCACAGGAAACCAGCAGGCGAACCTGGTCGACGCTGTTGGTCACCACCCGGCCCACCCCGAGATTGGCGCTGCAGAACACCAGCTCGTCACCGTTGAACCCACCGGCGTGCACCACCAAGCGCATCGGATGGATACCCGTCCCGATTGCCGTCGCGAGATCTCCGCTGTTGCGGACCTCGACGGTCAACCCGTGATCGCGGGCCCATTTGGCCACGCTGTTGTCCCTCAGCGCCGAGGCGGGCAGGGCCAGTTCGACCGGATCAAGCGAGCGGCACCACGTGGCGCACCGGCGCATGCCCTCCTGCTCGCTCGGCTGCTGTGCCGTCGACGGCGCCGCCGATGTGGACCACAACCCTGTCGTCAGTGTCACCAGAACCTCTTCTTCACCGCGCCCCGGCCGGATGCCGCATGCGCCTGCTTCGAGCTTCCCGCTGCCACAGTGGCAGAACCAGGATCTTTGCGGTGTCTTGACGCGGACGGCCGAAACATTCACGCTGCGTTGATATCTCGTCTCATAGTGATCACTGAAGAGCGTCGGCCATCGGCCCGACCATCAGTGCCGGCAGATACTCCAGGCCGATCAGGAGCAGGGTGGAGGCGAATGTCAGTACGACGAAGGTGGGAGTGTGGGTCTTCAGCGTGCCGGCGGTGACGACACCGGGGCGCTGGGCGGCGAAAGTCCCGGCGATGGCCAGGACCGCGATGATCGGCAGGAAGCGGCCGATCACCATCGCCATCGCCAGCGCGACGTTGAACCACGTGGTGTTCCCGCTGAACCCGGCGAAGCCACTGCCGTTGTTGGCCGCCGAACTGATGAAGGCATACAGCACCTCGGCGAGCCCGTGCGGCCCCGAGTTGAGCATCGCCGCGCGCTGGCCGGGCAGCGCCATGGCGATCGCGGTGCCGACCAGAACCGCGATCGGCAGGGCAAGGAGGTGCAGGCTGACGAGCTTCACATGCCTGGCCTGCAGGCGCTGTCTGAGGTACTCCGGCGTCGTGCCGACCATCAGTCCGCCGAGGAAAACCGCCAGCAGCACCATCATCACCAGGCCGTACAGGCCGCTGCCCGCGCCACCGGGGGCCACCTCGCCGAGCATCATGTTCAGCATCAGCACTGCGCCGCCGAAACTGGCGAAACTGTCATACGACGAGTTCGCCGCGCCGTCACCGGACGCCGTGGCCGCCTGACCGAAAGTCGCGCTCCCGGGCACACCGAACCGCATTTCGGTGCCCTCCACCGGCGTACCGACGGCGTGGACGACGGTGCCGTGCGGCACCGATGTCGCCGCGATGAGGGCCACCGTCGCCAGTACGTAGAGCGACGCGACGACGGCGAACAGCGCCCAGCCCTGCCTGCGGTCCCCGACCATCACACCGAAGGTCCGCAGGAACGCCACCGGGATGAGCAGCATCGCAACGATTTCCACGACGTTGGTCAACGGTGTCGGGTTCTCGAACGGATGCGCACTGTTGACGTTGAAGGCGCCGCCACCGTCGCCCGACATCAACTTGATCGACTCCCAGGTGGCCACCGGACCACCGAGCAACGTCTGGCTGCCGCCGGAGATGGCCGAAACATCCTGAGCACCATGGACGTTGTTGACGACGCCGAGGGTCAGCAGGATCAAGGTGACGATCACCGACAGCGGCAGCAGGATCCGGACCACGGTGCGCACCAGATCCACCCAGAAGTTGCCGATCTCCTGGTTCTGATACTGTGCCAGCCCGCGGATCAAAACCACCGCGACGCACATGCCGACCGCAAGGCTCGTAAAGGCGTGCACGCCAAGGCCGGCCACCAGACCGACATGGCCGAGGGTCGCCTCACCCGGATAATTCTGCCAACTTGTATTGGTCGTAAACGAAATTGCCGTATTGAACGCTAATGCAGGCGTCATACCTTTATGACCCCATGGCTCGGGCAAATTCACCTGAAAAAGTAAAAGCCCGTACAGCAGCAGAACACTGACAGCCGAAAATGCCAGTACCGCACTCAGATAGCCGGTCCACCGCTGCTGCCCGTCTGACCGCACCCCGACCAGCCGGTAGATCACCCGCTCCACCCGCCAGTCAGTGCGTGCGGTGTAGACGGCCGCGATGTAATTACCCAGCGGGACATGCAGAAACACCACTAACGCGGCGATCGCGACCAGCTGGCCCCAGGCCGCCGGTCCCCACAGCGATGGATTGTCGATGACTCCAGCTCCTTCACGCGCCGACACTGTCGGCACACGGTAGGAACCAGCGCCGCGAGAAAGCGATGGCGATTACGTATTTCCTACGCCTCCGCCGGGTGCTGTTGACACCATCTTTACGCCGCTGACGAGGGCGGGGGCGGCCCCCGGGAAAGAACCCGTAAAGGTCCGGCAGCCGAGCGTAAAGAAGACATAAAGATCGTCGCCGGCCCCCGACGGCGGACGCACCCTTGATCAGTCGCCGAGAGCCGGCGGCCGTAAAACGTGTTGGAGAACCCATGTCCGTAGTGGTGTTCATCGTGCTGACAGTGGCGATCTTTGCGCTGCTGGGCCTGGTGCAGAAGTTGGTCGAAGGACTGTGAGCTACGAAAACATCGTCGGTCTGGGCCTGGCGATCCTCATCGCGCTGTTTCTCTTCGCGGCGCTGCTGTTTCCGGAGAGGTTCTAGTGACTACTACAACCGCGGGGATCGTTTTCCTCGTCGTCCTCGTCGTCGCGGTGGCTGCTGTGCACGTACCGCTCGGCGATTACATGTACCGCGTCTACACCAACGACAAGCACTCGCGGGCCGAACGCGTCATCTACCGCCTGATCGGCGCCGACCCGAAGGCCGAGCAGACCTGGGGCGCCTATGCCCGCAGCGTGCTCGCCTTCTCCGCGATCAGCGTCCTGTTCCTGTTCATCCTGCAGCTGGTGCAGGGCAGATTGCCGCTGCACCTCAACGATCCAGGCACTCCGATGACACCGGCGCTCGCCTGGAACACCGCCATCAGCTTCGTGACCAACACGAACTGGCAGGCCTATTCGGGTGAATCAACCCAGGGCCACCTGGTGCAGATGGCCGGCCTGGCGGTGCAGAACTTCGTCTCGGCCGCGGTCGGCATGGCCGTGGCGATGGCCTTCGTTCGTGGCCTGGTCCGGCGTAACACCGGCGACCTCGGCAACTTCTGGGTCGACCTGGTGCGCGGCAATCTTCGTATCCTGCTGCCGATTTCGATCGTCGGCGTACTGATCCTGCTCGGAGGCGGCGCGATCCAGAACTTCGCGCTACACAGCGAGGTCGTCAACACCCTCGTCGGCGGCACCCAGACCATCCCGGGTGGCCCGGTCGCCAGCCAGGAGGTCATCAAGCTGCTCGGCACCAACGGCGGCGGCTTCTACAACGCCAACTCCGCGCACCCGTTCGAGAACCCCACCACCTGGACCAACTGGGTGGAGATCTTCCTGATCCTGATGATCCCGTTCTCGCTGCCGCGCGCATTCGGACGGATGGTCGGTAACCCCAAGCAGGGGTACGCGATTGCCGCGGTGATGGGAATCATCGCGACCATCAGCGTCAGTCTGATGATGCTGTTCCAGCTGCAGGCCCACGGCACCGTCCCCACCGCCGCGGGTTCGGCGATGGAAGGTGTCGAGCAGCGGTTCGGTATCGCCAACTCGGCTGTGTTCGCGGATGCGACGACGCTGACCTCGACCGGCGCGGTGGACTCGTTCCACGACTCCTACACCAGCCTCGGCGGCATGATCACGATGTTCAACATGCAGCTCGGTGAGGTCGCTCCCGGCGGCGTCGGCTCCGGCCTGTACGGCATGCTGGTGCTGGCGATCCTCACCGTGTTCGTCGCGGGCCTGATGGTCGGCCGCACCCCGGAATACCTCGGCAAGAAGATCACCCCGCGCGAGATCAAGCTGGCCGCAACCTATTTCCTGATCACTCCGCTGCTCGTACTGACCGGCACCGCGGTGGCCATGGCCATGCCGGGCCAGCGGGCGGGGATGCTCAACACCGGGCCGCACGGCCTTTCGGAAGTGCTGTACGCCTTCACGTCGGCCTCCAACAACAACGGCTCCGCGTTCGCCGGCATCAGCGTCAACACCGAGTGGTACAACACCGCCCTGGGCCTCGCGATGGTGCTCGGCCGGTTCCTGCCGATCATCTTCGTGCTGGCGCTGGCCGGATCCCTGGCCCGCCAAGGCAGGACACCCGAATCCGTCGGCACACTGCCCACCCATCGGCCTCAGTTCGTCGGCATGGTCGCCGGCGTCACGCTGATCCTGGTCGCCCTCACCTTCTTGCCCGTGCTCGCGCTCGGACCCCTCGCTGAAGGAATTCACTGAAATGTCCGTACCTACCCTCGCTTCACCGTCGTCGCCCGCTCAGCAGAAACCCACTGGTTCCAATCGAATCAAGGGCGGCCTGCTGGACCCGAAGATGTTGTGGAAATCGACGCCCGACGCGCTGCGCAAGCTCGACCCACGCACGCTGTGGCGCAACCCGGTGATGTTCATCGTTGAGATCGGCGCTGTCTGGAGCACCATCCTTGCCGTGCTCAACCCGTCCTGGTTCTCCGGGCTGATCGTCGTCTGGCTCTGGCTGACGGTGATCTTCGCGAACCTGGCCGAGGCCGTCGCCGAGGGGCGCGGCAAGGCCCAGGCCGAGTCGCTCCGTAAGACCAAGACCTCCACGATGGCTCGTCGGCTGACCGGCTGGACCCCGGGGAGTCCAGGCCGCGAAGAAGATGTCGCCGCACCTCTGTTGCAGCAGGGCGACGTCGTCGTGGTCGAGGCCGGCCAGGTCATCCCCGGAGATGGCGATGTCGTGGAAGGCATTGCCTCAGTGGACGAATCGGCGATCACCGGTGAATCGGCCCCCGTCATCAGGGAGTCCGGTGGCGACCGCAGCGCCGTCACCGGCGGCACCACCGTGCTCTCCGACCGCATCGTCGTCAAGATCACCCAGAAGCCGGGCGAGAGCTTCATCGACCGGATGATCAACCTCGTCGAGGGCGCCAACCGGCAGAAGACCCCCAACGAGATCGCCCTGAACATCCTGCTGTCCTCGTTGACGATCATCTTCGTCTTCGCCGTCGCCACCCTGCAGCCGCTGGCCATCTTCTCCAAGGCCAACAACCCGGGTGTCGCAGACACCCTGGCGCTCAACGGAAACGGCATCTCCGGCATCGTCATGGTGTCGCTGCTGGTGTGCCTCATTCCCACCACCATCGGTGCCCTGCTCTCGGCGATCGGCATCGCAGGCATGGACCGGCTGGTGCAGCGCAACGTGCTGGCCATGTCCGGCCGCGCGGTCGAGGCCGCCGGTGACGTCAACACCCTGCTGCTCGACAAGACCGGCACCATCACGCTCGGCAACCGCCAGGCGGCCGCGTTCGTACCGCTGTCCGGTGTGACACCCGAGCAGCTCGCCGATGCGGCGCAACTGTCCAGCCTGGCCGACGAGACCCCGGAGGGGCGCTCCATCGTCGTGTTCGCCAAGCAGGAGTACGGGTTACGCGGCCGCACACCCGGCGAACTCGACCACGCGCACTGGGTGGAATTCAGCGCCAACACCCGGATGTCCGGTGTCGATCTTTCCGGTGACCATCGGCTGCGTAAGGGCGCCACAGGCGCGGTCGCCGAATGGATCCGCTCCGAAGGCGGTCGAGTGCCGACCGAACTCGGCGACATCGTCGACGGAATCTCCGCCGCCGGGGGAACCCCCCTTGCCGTCGGTCACGTGGTCGACGGAAAAGCCGAAGTGCTCGGCGTCATCCATCTCAAGGACGTCGTCAAACAGGGCATGCGGGAACGCTTCGACGAGATGCGCCGGATGGGTATCCGCACCGTGATGATCACCGGCGACAATCCGTTGACCGCCAAGGCGATTGCTGATGAGGCCGGCGTGGACGACTTCCTCGCCGAGGCCACGCCCGAGGACAAGATGGCGCTGATCAAGAAGGAGCAGGCCGGCGGCAAGCTCGTCGCGATGACCGGTGACGGCACCAACGATGCGCCCGCTCTGGCTCAGGCCGATGTCGGCGTCGCGATGAACAGCGGAACGTCGGCGGCCAAAGAGGCCGGCAACATGGTCGATCTGGACTCCGACCCCACCAAGCTCATCGAGATCGTCGAGATCGGCAAGCAGTTGCTGATCACCCGCGGGGCGCTGACCACATTCTCGATCGCCAACGACATCGCGAAGTATTTCGCGATCATCCCGGCGCTGTTCGTGGCCCTGTTCCCCGGCCTGGATCTGCTGAACATCATGCGGTTGCACAGCCCGCAATCGGCGATCCTGTCCGCGGTGATCTTCAACGCGATCATCATCGTTGCGCTGATCCCCTTGGCGCTCAAGGGCGTCCGATACACGCCGAGCAGCGCGTCCAAACTGTTGAGCCGCAACCTGTACGTCTACGGCCTCGGCGGCATCATCGCGCCGTTCATCGGCATCAAGCTGATCGACCTCGTCGTCCAACTCTTCCCGGGAATGTGACATGAAATTCTCCAACTTGCTCCGTCAACATGCAGCCGCCCTGCGGGCCCTTCTGGTGCTCACCGTGATCCTGGGCATCGGGTATCCGATCTTCATCTGGCTGGTGGCCCAGATCCCGGGCCTGCGCGACAAGGCCGACGGATCGCTGATCGAGGTGAACGGAAAGCCGGTGGGCAGCAGTCTGATCGGCCAGTCCTTCACCGATGCCGACGGCAATCCCCTACCCCGCTACTTCCAGAGCCGCCCGTCGATGGCCGGTGACGGCTACGACCCCATGGCCACCAGCGCGAGCAACCTGGGCCCGGAGAGCATCGTCGATGCACCCGACAAGCCGAGCCTGCTCACCCTGGTGTGCTCGCGCAGCGCCGCGATCGGAAAGCTCGACGGCGTCGACGGTGCCCGCCCGTTCTGCACCGGAGGCGGTGTCGGAGCGGTGCTGTCGGTGCTCGGTCCGCGGGACGCACGCGGAAACGTCATCCACCCGACACGGGTGATCAGCGTCAACGAGCCATGCGACACCGCGAGGGCGCCGTTCCTGGACGCCTATGAGGGCGTGCGGGTCGAATGCGCAAAGTCAGGTGAGGACTACAGCGCAGGCCAGATCGTGCCGATCCGCGGCAGCGCACCTGCCGAACCGCAGGTGCCGGCCGATGCGGTCACCGCCAGCGGCAGCGGGCTCGATCCGCACGTCTCGTTGGCCTACGCGGATCTGCAGGTCAACCGGGTGGCGAAAGCCCGCGGCCTGAACGCCGAACTGGTACGCGCCATGGTGGCCCAGCACACCGAGGGACGGACCTTGGGCTTCTTCGGTGAACCTCGGGTCAACGTACTCGAACTCAACATCGCCCTCGACTCGCTGTAGGCGCGAGGATGATGGTCTTGTGAGTACGCCGTCGTCGGGACCCGTCAAACGCGGTGAGCTGCGCATATACCTGGGCGCAGCTCCAGGCGTGGGCAAGACCTACGCGATGCTCGGCGAGGCGCACCGCAGGCTCGAACGGGGTACCGACGTGGTTGCGGCAGTGGTTGAGACGCACGGGCGCAAGAAAACCGCGAACCTGCTCGACGGCATCGAGACGATCCCACCGCGCTACGTCGAATACCGGGGAGGCCACTTCCCCGAACTCGACGTGGCCGCGGTGCTGGCGCGCCATCCGCAGGTCGTGTTGGTCGACGAGCTCGCCCACACGAACACCCCGGGCAGCAAGAACCCCAAGCGCTGGCAGGACGTCGAGGAGCTGCTCGCCGCCGGGATCACCGTGATCTCCACGGTCAACGTCCAGCATCTGGAAAGCCTCAACGACGTGGTCACCCAGATCACCGGAATCGAGCAGCAGGAGAAGGTCCCCGACGAAGTGGTCCGGGCAGCCGACCAGATCGAGCTGGTCGACATCACCCCGGAGGCACTGCGCCGCAGGCTGTCTCACGGCAACGTGTACGCGCCCGAGCGCGTCGATGCCGCGCTGTCCAACTACTTCCGGCGCGGAAATCTCACCGCGCTACGGGAATTGGCCTTGCTGTGGCTGGCGGACCAGGTCGACGCCGCGTTGGCCAAGTACCGTGCCGACAACAAGATCACGGACACGTGGGAGGCCCGCGAACGCGTGGTGGTCGCCGTCACCGGCGGTGCCGAGTCGGAAACCCTGGTGCGCAGGGCATCCCGGATCGCGTCGAAATCGAGTGCCGAACTGATGGTGGTGCACGTCGTCCGCGGGGACGGCCTGTCGGGGGTTTCGGCACCGCAGATGGGCAAGGTGCGGGAGCTGGCCATCAGCCTCGGGGCCACCCTGCACACCGTCGTCGGCGACGACGTACCGACCGCACTCATGGATTTCGCCCGTGAACGCAACGCCACCCAGCTGGTCCTCGGCACGTCGAGGCGGTCCCGCTGGGCCCGGATCTTCGATGAGGGCATCGGCGCCGCGGTGGTGCAGCAGTCCGGCAAGATCGACGTGCACATGGTGACCCACGAGCAGGCCCGCCGCGGGTTCGGGTGGTCGACGGCCACGCCGCGGCAGCGCCATGTCGTGTCCTGGCTGGCCGGCCTCGTGGTTCCCTCGGCGATCTGCCTGGCCATCGTCACCGTGCTGGACCCGTATCTCGGCGTCGGCGGCGAGAGCGCCTTGTTCTTCATCGGCGTGCTGATCGTCGCACTACTCGGCGGCGTTGCACCCGCGGGACTTTCGGCGCTGCTGTCCGGGCTGCTGCTCAACTACTTCCTGGTCGATCCGCGCCACACGTTCACCATCTCCGAACCCGACAGTGCCGTCACCGTTGTGGTGCTCCTGTTGGTCGCGGTGGCGGTCGCGGCGCTCGTCGACGGCGCCGCGAGCCGGGCTCGCGAGGCCAGGAAGGCCTCGCAGGAGGCGGAGCTGTTGACCCTGTTCGCCGGGTCGGTGCTGCGCGGTGCCGATCTGACCACCCTGCTGGAACGGTTGCGAGAGACGTACTCTCAGCGGGCGGTGAGCCTGCTCAGGGAAAGCGATGGGACGGCGGACATCGTGGCGTGCGTGGGCACCAAGCCGTGTGCCGACGTGGACACCGCCGACACCGCGATCGAAGTCGGCGACGACGAATTCTGGCTGTTGATGTCCGGGCGCAAACTGGCCGCCCGCGACCGGCGGGTGCTCAGTGCCGTCGCCAAACAGGCTGCCGGGCTGGTCAAACAGCGCGAACTCACCGAGGAGGCCGGCAAGGCGGAGGCCATCGCGCAGGCCGACGAGCTGCGCCGCTCGCTGCTCTCGGCGGTCAGCCACGACCTGCGCACCCCGCTGGCCGCGGCCAAGGCGGCGGCCTCGAGCCTGCGCAGCGAGGACATCGACTTCTCGGCCGAGGACACCGCCGAGTTGCTGGCCACCATCGAGGAATCGGTCGACGCACTCACCGCGCTCGTCGGCAACCTGCTCGACTCGTCCCGCTTGTCGGCTGGGGTGGTCCGCCCCGAACTGCGCCGGGTCTACCTGGAGGAGACGACGCAGCGCGCGCTGCTGGGAATCAGCAAGGGCGCCACCGGATTCACGCGAGAGGGGCTGGACCGGGTGAAGGTCGAGGTCGGCGATGCGGTGGCGATGGCCGACGCCGGGTTGCTCGAGCGGGTGCTGGCCAACCTGATCGACAACGCCCTGCGGTATGCACCCGACGGCCCCATCCGGGTCAGCGCCGGGCAGATCGCCGACCGGGTTCTGATCGCGGTGATCGACGAGGGGCCCGGGATGCCGCGCGGCGCCGAGGAACAACTTTTCGCACCGTTCCAGCGCCTGGGCGATCACAACACCACCATCGGCGTCGGGCTCGGTCTGTCCGTCGCCCGCGGCTTCGTCGAGGCCATGGGCGGGACAATCTCGGCGACCGATACCCCCGGCGGTGGCCTGACCGTCGAAATCGACCTTGCTGCACCGCCGAAGGACGAATCAGCATGACATCCACCAACGCTGCCAAGACCCGTGTCCTGGTGATCGATGACGAACCCCAGATCCTGCGTGCGCTGCGGATCAACCTGTCAGTGCGCGGCTATGAGGTCGACACCGCCACCAACGGCGGGCAGGGGCTGCGCGCTGCGGCCGATCACCGACCCGACGTGATCGTGCTCGATCTCGGCCTTCCCGACATGTCGGGAATCGACGTGCTGGCCGGCCTCCGCGGCTGGTTGTCGGCACCGGTGATCGTGCTCTCGGCCCGCACCGACTCGTCCGACAAGGTGGAGGCTCTCGATGCCGGCGCCGATGATTACGTCACGAAACCCTTCGGTATGGACGAGTTCCTGGCCCGGCTGCGTGCCGCGGTACGCCGCGGGGCGGCGGCATCCGAAACCGATGAGCCGGTGATCGAAACATCGTCGTTCACAGTGGATCTGGCCGCCAAGAAGGTGACCAAGAACAACACCGAGGTGCACCTGACCCCCACCGAGTGGGGCATGCTCGAGATGCTGGTGCGTAACCGCGGCAAGCTGGTGGGCCGCGAAGAGCTGTTGCGTGAGGTGTGGGGACCGGCCTACGCCAAGGAGACTCACTATCTGCGGGTGTATCTGGCGCAGCTGCGCCGCAAGCTCGAGGACGATCCGTCGCACCCGGTGCACCTGCTGACCGAGGCGGGTATGGGCTACCGCTTCCAGGAGTGAATTTTCTCCGACGAGCAGGTGCTGAAGTCCCGAATTCCCCGGACTGTCGGTAACTTGGCTGCGGGCCCCCGCCGCTTGCGGGGTTGCCCGCGCACGGGAGGAGTCCGACGATGCTGGACCGGTTGAAGTTCATGGTCGGCTTTGCCGACGCCTACCGAAGGTCGCGCAGCGCCGGCGCCGACCACGGCGAGGCCCTCGACACCGCTGCGCGCGACATGATGCTGCGCAAGATGGGCGGCGCCGACGAAGACACCGCCGCCGCCAAGAAGGTCCCCGCCCCGATTGCGGCGATCTGGCTCGACCCTGAGTCCGCCTGTGCGTTGGCCGACGGCGCGTGGTTCGGCGAAGGATCCTTCGAGATCACGCCACGCCACATCGACCTGCTACGACTGATGCGGTTCACCTGGGACGGCGCCGAGCGGGGCGCGCCGATGCTCGATCCGAAACAGCCGTACGGGCGCCCCGACCTCCTGAGGCAACTCGGTGAGACGTTCGAAACCGATGACGACGCGGATCTCGCGCGGCGGCATGTGGAGATGTTCTTCGTGCTCAGCCGAGCGTTGAAGCACGGCGCGCTGGAACCGGGCCGCCACCCGCTGCGCAACATCAGCGCGGACGACGTGCGCCGTGCGATGCGCGGCTATGACGTCACCGATACCGACCTCGGGCTCGACGCCGACGGCCACGTCGCGATCACCGATGACCATCTGCAGCTGTTGCGGGACATCGACATCCGCTGGCCGTCCACATCCGACTGCGAGGACCGTTTCGCAGCAGGTGAGTATCCGGCAGCCGCCGGGGATCCCAAGCGGCCCTACGGCGACTTCACCTTCATCGAGGTGGACATGGCCCGCATTCTCGGTGTGCTTCCGCCGGCCGACGACACCGGCATCTTCGAGCCGAGTCCAGAACTCGCCGACCGGCTGCAGCGGCTGCACTGGCAGATGCTGGTCGCGATGCAGGTATTCGCCGAGCAGGCCGACCTCGCCCCTGGCGTCTACCGGCTCTACGAATAGTTTTTCGCCAGGCCGGTTTTTCGCCGGGTTGCAACCGCGTTGCAACGTGACGCAGATTACGGTTCCTCCTATGTCAGGTGATCGTGCGCTCTACCGTGCTCTGTTCGAGGCCAGCCTCAACGACCCGGCCACCTTCTGGGCTGACGCGGCCAAAGCGGTGACCTGGACGTCGGAACCGCAGCGCATCCTCGACGACACCAACCCACCGTTCTACCGGTGGTTTCCCGACGGCGAGCTCAATACGTGTGCCAATGCCCTGGACCGGCATGTGTCCGAGCGTGGCGATCAGACCGCCCTGATCTACGACTCCCCCGTCACCGGCACCAAGGCCACCTACTCCTACCGCGAGCTACGCGACGCCACCGCCCGGTTCGCCGGGGCCCTGCGTGGGCTCGGGGTGAACAAGGGCGATCTCGTGGTGATCTACATGCCGATGGTCCCCGAGGCGGTCATCGCGATGCTGGCCTGCGCCCGCCTCGGCGCGGTGCACTCGGTGGTGTTCGGCGGGTTCGCCGCGCATGAGCTGGCCACCCGCATCGACGACGCCCGACCGGTCGTCGTGGTGAGTGCCTCGTGCGGAGTCGAGCCGACGCGCATCGTCGAATACAAACCCATGCTGGACACGGCACTACAAATCGCCGAGCACAAGCCCAAGGCTTGCGTCATCCTGCAACGCGAGCAGTGCCCGTGTGAGTTGGTGGACGGGCGCGACCACGATTGGCAGCAGTTGACGGCCGCCGCCGCACCTGCCGATCCGGTGCCGGTGGCGGCGACCGACCCCCTGTACGTGCTCTATACGTCGGGCACCACCGGTAAGCCCAAGGGCATCGTCCGCGACAACGGCGGCCACGCGGTGGCCCTGCTGTGGAGCATGCGCCACATCTACGACGTGGCGCCCGGCGACGTGTTCTGGGCAGCCTCTGACGTCGGCTGGGTGGTCGGCCACTCATACATCGTCTACGCACCGTTGCTTCTGGGCGCGACAACCGTTCTGTACGAAGGCAAACCGATCGGCACCCCCGACGCCGGGGCGTTCTGGCGCGTGGCCGCCGAGTACGGCGTCAAGGCGCTGTTCACCGCCCCGACCGCAATTCGCGCGATCAAGAAGGAAGATCCCGACGGCACACTGCTCGCCGATTACGACCTGTCCGGGCTCAAGTACCTGTTCCAGGCCGGCGAGCGCCTCGACCCCGACACCTATCACTGGGCCGCCGACAAACTGGGCATCCCCGTCGTCGATCACTGGTGGCAGACCGAAACCGGATGGGCCATCGCGGCCGACCCGATGGGCGTTGAGGCGCTGCCGATCAAGGCCGGTTCGGCCACGGTGCCGATGCCGGGCTATGACGTTCAGATCCTGCGTTCGGACGGCACCCGGTGTGAAGCCGGCGAGGAAGGCGCGATCTGCATCAAGCTGCCGCTGCCGCCCGGCACGCTGCCCACGTTGTGGGGAGACGATCACCGTTATGTCGCGTCGTATCTGTCGGCGTTCACCGGCTACTACCTCACTGGCGACGGCGGCTACGTGGACTCCGATGGCTACCTGTTCGTCATGGGCCGCACCGATGACGTGATCAACGTTGCCGGGCACCGCTTGTCGACCGGGTCGATCGAAGCGGTGCTGGCCGATCATCCCTCGGTGGCCGAATGCGCGGTGATCGGTGTGGCCGACGAACTCAAGGGACAGGTGCCGCGCGGCTTCGTGGTGCTCAAGAGCGGCGCGTCGACCGAGGGAATCACCCAGGAGCTCGTCGACCGGGTGCGTGAAAATATCGGCGCGGTGGCGGTTTTCAAGAAGGTCGATGTGGTCGCGGCATTGCCCAAGACCCGCTCGGGCAAGATTCTGCGCAAGACCATGCGCGGCATCGCCGACGGGCTGGACGAGCCGGTGCCCTCCACCATCGAGGATCCCGCGGTGCTCGACGCGCTCAAGAGTGTGCTCCGCCCCTGATTCCTCCCGCGAGCAGACGCAGAGTCGCACGAATCGGGGTCGAGAAGTGCGAGTCTGCGTCTGCTCGCGCTAACGACGCGAGGGCCAGGCCCGGTTGCTCAGCAGCCGCAGCCCGTTGAGCGCGACCAGGATGGTGGACCCCTCATGACCGGCAACACCCAGCGGTAAGGGCAAGTGCCCGAACAGGTCCCAGGCCACCAGGACGGTGATGACGGTGGCCGCGATGACCAGGTTGGCGATCACCAGCCGCCTGGCCCGCCGGGACAACGCGATCACCGAAGCGATCGCCGAGAGATCGTCTCCCACGGTGACGACGTCGGCGGTGTCGACGGTAAGATCGGCTCCGGTGCGTCCCATCGCCATCGATGAATGTGCCGAGGCCATGGCCGGCGCGTCGTTGACGCCGTCTCCGACCATGAGCACGCGTCGCCCGCCGGATTCCAGTTCGCGAACCGTGGCCGCCTTCTCTTCGGGCAGCAGACCGGCCCGCACGTCTTCGATGCCCAACTGCTCGGCGAGGTGCATGGCCGCGGCGTGATTGTCACCGGTGAGCAGCACCGGCGACACCCCGGTGAGCGCGCGCAACTCCTGCACGGTTGCCGCCGCACCCCGGCGGGCGTCGTCATGCAGTCCCAAGACCCCGACCGCCTCGCCGTCGGCGGTCACCACCACGGCTGTCGCTCCGGTGGCCTCGATCTCCGCCACGGCCGGGACCGTGGGACCCGAATACGCCGCCGGGCTGAGCACCTCGACCTGGCATCCGTCGACGACGGCCCGGACCCCGCGGCCTGCGCGGGCGGTGAAGCCGCCGGCCTCAGGCACCGCGACGGCGCGGGATGCCGCCTCGGCGGCGATGGCGCGCCCGATCGGGTGCTCACTGAATTGCTCTGCGGCAGCGGCGGTTGCGAGCACCCGGTCGGGCGACCACTCGCCGAGAGACACCACCTGCGATACCTGGGGAGTACCCGCGGTCAGTGTTCCGGTCTTGTCGAGCACGACGACATCCGTGTCGGCCAGCCGCTCCAACCCAACCGCTGATTTCACCAGCACGCCGTGACGGCTGGCGTTGGCTATCGCCGACAGCAGTGGCGGCATGGTGGCGAGCACGACTGCGCACGGCGACGCCACGATCATGAACGTCATGGCGCGCAACAGAGTTGAACGCACATCGGCGCCGAACACCAGCGGTACCGCGAAAAGCGCCACGGTGGCGGCCACCACGACCACCGAATAGCGCTGCTCGACCTTCTCGATGAAAAGCTGCGTGGTGGCCCTGGTCGCCGAGGCCTGCGCGACGGCTGCGACGATGCGGGCCATCACCGTGCTCGACGGGTCCTGCGTGACCGTGACCTGCAGTGCCCCAGAGCTGTTGAGCGTTCCGGCGAAGACATCGTCGCCGGGGTGTTTTGCGACCGGCAACGGCTCGCCGGTGATGGAGGACTGGTCGACGTCCGACGATCCGCCCACCACGGTGCCGTCCGCCGAGATCCGCTCCCCCGGACGGATCAGAATCCGGTCTCCGGGGCGCAACGACTCCGCGGCGACGACACGCTGGGCGTCGCCCTCGAGCAGTGTCGCGTCGGCCGGGGCCAGGTCGAGCAGACCGCGCACCGAACGTTCGGTGCGCGTGGTGGCAACGTCCTCCAACGCACCCGATGTCGCGAATATGACGATCAACAGGGCACCGTCGAACACCTGCCCGATCGCTGCCGCACCGATCGCCGCCAAGATCATCAGCAGGTCGACATCGAGCGTGCGGTCGCGCAGCGCCTGCACACCGGATACCGCCGATTGCCAACCGCCGGCGAGATAGCACGACAGATACAGCGCCCACCACAGCGGAGCCGGCGCATCGGCGAGCTGAGCGGTCACCGCGGCCAGCATCAAGACGAGGGCGGCGGCGGCCCAGCGCACCGACGCCAGGGACCCGATCCAGGTGCCGATGCCTGGCGGCCCGATCCGCCGGGCGTCGCCCTCTGGCGCAGATAACGGGTCGGTCGACACTGCGGTCATGAACTGCACCTCCCTCCCACTCTCGCCAACACACATCGCTGACATTTATACATGTAGAGATTGAAATGTATCACCGATGTTTTTGTCCACATGCTTGAATGAATGCCATGGGCCATGGAGTTGAGGGGCGTGCGACGCCGGCAGCTGCCCTCGACGCGGCCTCAGCGGCCAAAGTCGCCGAGACCCTGCAAGCGCTGGCCTCCCCCAATCGATTGCTGATCTTGACCCGGTTACGGGAATCGCCGTGCTCGGTCACCGAACTGTCCGCCGCGGTCGGCATGGAGCAGCCCGCGGTCTCCAACCAACTCCGGCTATTGCGGGCGCTGGGCCTGGTGACCGGCGACAGATCCGGCCGCAATATCGTCTACCGGCTGTACGACAACCATGTCGCGCAACTGCTCGATGAGGCCATCTACCACATCGAGCACCTCCGGCTCGGTGCCCGCGAAACCTCGGCCTGAGCCCTAAATTCGCTGCGGGCAAAGAGTTTCACGCATTGTTCACCTGTGCGTGCCAACCCGCAACAGACCGCATGGCAAAAACGCGCGCCATTGACGGAGTCCTTTATTTTCGCAGTGGGCCGAACTATTGTGAAGTCGTTATATGTTGATGTCCGCCCATACTCGGGAGTTTGCTGCCGGCCTTCCGGTGGCACCCGAAAAGTGAGGAGTTGAACAACGATGCGCATGGCAACCAAGGGATCGTGCACCTGTCGCTGCAATGCCTGCGACGGTGGCCACCACTGCGGCAACCCCCCGAACTGCAACGCGCGGCGCTGACGCCGTAGGTGGCCTGCCGCCCGGACAACCGGCGGCAGGTCACCGCGACACCCGCTACGCCGCTTGACCATCGGGCCACACCCCATCGATCGCACCGATCAGTCGTGCGATCTCGCGTCTCGTCGCGTATCTGACCAGTCCTCCTACCCGATTCCGGGCCTGCCCTGCCTTATGCTGCGGCTGTGCTCTCCGCGCTGACTTGGGGCCTGGTCGCTGCATCCTCACTGCTCATCGGAGCCGTCGCCGGCGTGGTGCGCAACTGGAATCGACGCCTCGTCGGGCTCGTCCTCGGCTTCGGCGCCGGCGCGCTCATCTCCAGCATCTCCTTCGAACTCGCCGAGGAAGGCTTCCGCGCCAGCGGCGGCTGGGCCGTGGCGCTCGGCCTGGCCATCGGCGCCGTGGTGTTCTACCTCGCGGACAAGGCAGTAGATCGACTGGGCCGCAATGGAACCCAGACCGCCGGACTCCCCCTGCTACTCGGCGCTCTGCTGGACGGAATTCCCGAGCAGGCCGCGCTCGGCATCGGCATCGCGACCGGAGCCGGTGTCAGCCTGGCCCTCGTGGTGTCGATCTTCGTGTCGAATCTGCCCGAGGCCATCGGATCGGCCAGCGACATGCGATCAGCCGGAGAGCCGGCCCGCCGCATCGTGGGCGGCTGGACCGCGATTGCCGCACTGTGCGCGCTGGCCACCGTCGCCGGCTACCAGCTGCAGAACGTAGCCGGCGCCCAGTTCCAGGGCGGCATAAACGGTTTCGCCGCCGGAGCACTGCTGGTCATGCTGGTGGGCTCGATGATCCCCGAGGCCACCGAGAAAGCCGGCGAGAACGCCGGGCTGGCAGCCGTACTCGGATTCGCGGTCGCCGCCGGTCTGTCACTGGCCGGGTGAACAAACTACGGGTTAGGTTCGGCAGGTGACTGCGCAGTGGCACCTCGGGCCTCTCAGCGTCGATGTGCACAACGTTTTCGTCGCGCTCGGCGTATCCGCCGCCCTGCTGGTGTTCATCTACGAGGCCCGCCGTCGCGGCGCGGTCAACGAGCAGTCCGTGGTCGCCGCGGCCGGTGCGCTGATAGGTGGCGCGATCGGGATGCGGTTGACCGGGTGGATGCGTCACCTGGACTTCAGCGCCAATCCCAGCCTGGCGCAGGCCTGGCAGTTCGGCTCACGCAGCATCCTCGGCGGGCTGCTCGGCGCCTACCTCGGCGTCCTCATCGCCAAACGGATCGGCGGTTATCGCGGAAAGACCGGCGACCTGTTCGCCCCCGCGGTCGCACTCGGCATGGCGATCGGCCGCATCGGCTGCCACCTCACCGAAGCCCCGGGCCGGCCCACCACGCTGCCGTGGGGCATCCATGCCCCGGTCGACACCCCGGAATGCCCCGGCTGCCTCGCCGGAGCGGCCATGCACCCGTCGTTCCTCTACGAGATCGCCTTCCAGCTCACCGCATTCGCCGTGCTGTTGTGGCTGCGTCCCCGCATCGTCAAGCCCGGTGAACTGTTCGTCCTCTACGTCGCCGGCTACGCGGTGTTCCGCTTCCTCGTCGAGTTCGTCCGGGCCAACGAGACCGTGTGGCTGGATCTCACCCGCCCGCAATGGTTCCTGCTCCCATCGTCGCTCATCCTGGGATTTCGGCTGTGGTACGGCTACCGCCGCGGGTACTATCGCAAACCAGCCCACTTCCAGGAGGTGCCCGCATGACGACACCGCCCGGCCCTCCTGACGTCCCGCCCCCGCCCGGCGAAGACCCACCGGAGTTCGGCCCACAAAGCTTTGAACCACAAGGGATCCCACCCGCCTACCACGGCGGCCAGACTCCACCTCCACCCCAGGGCCAGCCCGTCTACCCGTACCCGCCGGGCTATCCGTACGGTCCCCCACCGCAACCGCCACGGCGCATCTCGGTCCCCATGGTGATCCTCGGCCCGTTTCTTTACGCCGCACTCAACCTGATCATCGGGTTCGCCGCCTTCGTCGGCGCAGGTGCCGCCGACAGCAGCGGCGGCAGCACCAACGCGGTCTTCGGCGGTGCCGCTCTGCTCTTGGCCTTCATCGCGTTCGGCGCTGGGACCCTGATGTTGTTGTCGAAGAACCCGACGGCGAAGGGCCTCGGCATCGGACTGATGGTCGGCTGGGCGCTGGTCTCGCTGTTCACCGCCGGGTTCTGCACCGGCATCAACCCCGAGTTGTACGCCCTGTGAGCACCGGTATGGGGTTGCGCGGTGACCGCTTGCACCGGTACGTGAGCGCGTTCTGCCCGCGCTGTCATGACGAGGCACCCGAGCGCCCGTTGACCGATGTCGCGCGCCTGGCGGGCATCCTGGTCGAACGCGACGGACAGATCTGGCTCGAACGCGGTTGCCGTACGCACGGATTGGTGCGCACCCTGTACGACGAGGATCCCGAGATCCTGTCCTATCTGGAGGAGTGGACCGCGCCGACAAAGGCCCACACACCCGATGTCGCCGGCAACTTCGACCCGATACCTGCGGCCTATCTGCGTGGCTTGCCCGAGATGCAGACACAGCACACCTGCATCCTGCTGGAGGACATCGCCGAGACCTGCAACCTGCGCTGCCCGACCTGTTTCACCGACAGCTCACCCGATTTGCGCCACGTGGTGCCGATCGCGGACGTGCTGGCCAACGTCGACCAACGGCTGGCCCGCGAGAACGGGCGCATCGACGTCCTGATGCTCAGCGGCGGCGAACCCACGTTGCACCCCGACCTGGCCGCGTTGCTCGATCAGCTGGTCGCCCGTCCGATCACGCGAATCCTGGTCAACAGCAACGGGGTCCGCATCAGCAATGACGACGGGCTACTCGACCTGCTCACCACGCACCGCGAACGCGTCGAGGTGTACCTGCAGTACGACGGGTTGTCCGAGCAGGCGCACCGCCACCACCGCGGCGGCGATCTGCGGAGGATCAAACAACAAGCCCTGCAACGCCTGTCCGAGCGCGAGATCTTCACCACCCTGGTGATGACATGCGCGCTCGGGGTGAACGACGACGAGATCGGGGACATGGTCCAGCTGGCCCTGGACACCCCATACGTCGGCGGCCTCACCATCCAGCCGCAGTTCGGCTCCGGCCGGTCCGGAGCGATCGACCCGATGAACCGGCTCACCCACACCGGCGTGCTCAAGCGGCTGGGCCCGCAGACCGGCGGCGCCGTCACCTGGCGTGATCTGACCGCGCTGCCGTGCTCGCATCCACACTGCTGCTCGGTCGGCTATCTCGTCCGCGACGACAGCGATCAGTGGCGCTCGCTGGTATCGGTCATCGGCACCGAAAGCCTCAAGGACAAGCTGGGCCTGGTCGCCAACCGGATCGCCGACACCGAGATCCCCCGCGAGCTGCGGACGGCGGTGCGGGAATCACTGCTCGGCCTGCTCTCGGAGCAGTCCTCACTGTCGCATCCCCAGATCGGCGATGTGTGGCGCGCCATCTGTGAGAGCTGCGACCTGGGGATGGGGACCTTGCTGACCCTGGCTTCCTCGGCCCTGCCGGGCCGCCGCCGCAAGATCCGCGAGTTGCTCGGTGAGCGCGTGGTGCGGCTGACCGTCAAACCGTTCATGGACATCTCCACGATGATCGAGGAACGCCTGATCCAATGCTGCGTGCACGTCGGAACCCGCTCGGGCCAGCCCGATTCAGCCCAGCACCAGTGCGCGCCGTTCTGTGCCGTGCAGGCGTGGCCCGCGCTCGGGCGTCAACGACTGTCACTTTCGGCCGGACAGGCATTACCGCTCATCGAGATTCGATGACCGGGCGGACGACCTGGCCCTAAGGCCGGCGGCAACCGTGAGCGGGCAAGACCGGATGCGCAGGCACCCAGGTCAAGACGGCTTTCTGCCACGCACCGATGGCAGAAACTCCCAACTACTGTTCCTAACCGTCCTCTTAAGCTGCTAACTTGCCATGAAGTGGGTGTCCCACTGCCGGGGGCCTGCCACCTGTTTTTTGGACCAGTCAGGAGTGAATGCCTTGAAGAAGACGAATATCAGTGCGGCCTTTGCCGCAGCGGCCATTGCCGCCGCGGCAATCGTCGGCAGCGCCCCGATGGCGCTCGCTGACGACAGCGCCGTGACCACCGCCTCGCTCGGCAGCCAGGCCAAGCTGGACAACGGCGCCCAGGGCTGGACGGTCACCGACCTCAAGCCCAGCACCGACACCATCAACTACCAGCCGCGTGGCACCCTGTGGGAGGTCACCGCCACCAACGAGGCCCTCGAGGGCTCGGTGACGCCGATCGTCTCCAACTTCAACATCCGCGCCGCGGACGGGCAGAACTACCGCGCCCTCTTCCAGGTTCCCAGCACGCAGGGCGTCAACCCGGCCACCCTTGCCGAGGGCCAGAAGACCAGCGGCAAGATCTACTTCGACGTGACCGGCGCCCAGCCGTCCACCGTCGTCTACAACGCCGGCGGCCACGACCTGCTGGTGTGGGACAAGCCCGCCGCACCCGCCGCGGCCCCCGCCGCCGGTGCCCCGAAGCGTCCGGCCCCGGCTGCTGCCCCGGCCGCCACCCCCACCGCTCCGGCCGCTGCTCCCGCCGCCGCCACCCCGGCACCCGCCGCCACCCCGGCCGCACCGGCCGGCACCGGCGCGGGTAGCCGTGCGGCTGACCTGCCCGCCGCCACCCCGGCTCCGGGCGCTCCGGCTGCCACCCCGGCCGGCACCGAAGCCGTTCCGGCCGCCCCGGCACCTGGCGCTCCCGCCGCTCCGGCCACCGAGTCGACCCCGGTCGCGCACGGCACGCCGGTCTCCGAGGGTGCTCCGGCACCGGCCGCCGCAGGCGCGGGCAGCGCCGCCACCGCGGTTCCGCCGGCCGAGGGCGTGCCTGCTGAAGGTGCCCCCGAAGCGGCACCGGGCGCTCCGGCTGCCCCGGCCGCTCCGGCACCGGGCGCTCCGGCTGCTCCGGCTGCCCCGGCCACCGAGCCGGCGCTGGTTCCGGCCGGAACCCAGCCGGTGGTCACCACGCCTGCTCCGGCCCCCGCGGTCGCGCCGGCGAGCAACCACGGGACTGCGTCCTGATCTAGGTAGTCACGGCAACGGCCGGATGCGGGCAACCGCGTCCGGCCGTTGTTTTATGTGCGGGGTCCCGCGCTGCCCGGCGCCGCAGGCGCGCCCGCCGCTTTCTACACCAGGGCTGCCCGCCGCCGGGATCGCGACCCTGAGGTGGAAACCGGCGCGCCACCGCAGCAGGCGCGCCCGCCGCTTTCTACACCAGGGCTGCCCGCCGCCGGGATCACAGCCCTGATGTAGAAACCGGCGCGTGGAGAAGCGATTCGGAGACCGGTCAGGCTATCGACAGCGCGATGCCGTCGAGAATGTCGTGCTCGCTGACCACCAGTTCATCGATACCGGCCCGCTCACCGAGCACGGCCGCCAATTCCTCGACGATGATGGCACCGCCGCCGATCACGTCGGCCCGGCCGGCATGCATCGGCCCGAGCGCCAGGCGTTCGGCCTTGGTCATCCCGATGATCTGCTCACACACCGCGAGCAGGTCGTCGAAACCTATGCGCGACAGGTGAATTGCCTCAGGGTCGTATTCGGTCATGCGCTGCGCCAGGGCCGACAGCGTCGTCATCGTGCCGGCCACGCCCACCCAGGTGTGCGCGCCCTCGACCGGGACCACCCGAAGCGCTGCGGCCAGACCGTCGCGGGCCACCGCGCGCGCCTGCGCCACCTCGGCAGCGGTGGGAGGATCGGAGTGCAGGCACCGTTCGGTCAGCCGGACACAGCCGATGTCGGCGGAGAAGCCCGCCTGCACCACCGTGTCGCCGCGGACCACCTCGGTCGAGCCACCGCCCAAATCGACGACAACGAAAGGCCCTGCGGCAGGATCGAGTTCACCGACCGCACCCCGAAAGGACAACTCAGCTTCCTCGGTGCCGGTGATCACCTCGGCCACCGATCCCGGAACCACCCCGCCCAACAGGCGCGCGGTCATCGCGAAGAACTCGTCGCGGTTGCCGGCATCGCGCGCCGCCGAGGTCGCCACCATCCGAACGGCGGCCACGTCGTGTCCGGTCATGAGTTCCACATAGTCGGCCAGCGCGGACTCGGTGCGTGCCAACGCTTCCGGGGCGAACTCGCCTGTGGCGTCGACGCCCTGACCCAGCCGCACCACCCGCATCTCGCGGTGGACATCGCGCAGCTTTCCGTCCACGACGTCGGCGATCAGCAGGCGAATCGAGTTGGTGCCACAGTCGATTGCGCCGACCCGGCGCGCGCCATCGATCGCGCCGACTCGCCTCAAACCCACACCTCACGATCCAGGATTCCGGCCATCGCCGGCTCTACCGCCAATACGGCCAGGGCCTCATCACCAAAGGGATTGACCCCGGGGCCTTTTGCCAACGAGTGCGCCATCACCACGTGCAGACACTTGACCCGGTCCGGCATGCCGCCGCCGGTGAACGTGGTACCCAGCGGTTCGATCGCATCCCGCTCGGCCAGATAGGACTCATGCGCCCGCAGGTACGCGGCGGCCAGCTCTTCATCCTGCTGCAGCCGCTCCGACATCTCCCGCATCAGCCCCGAGGATTCCAGCCGACTGGCGGCAGCGGTGAGCGCCGGATGTGTCAGGTAGTACAGCGTCGGGAACGGCGTGCCGTCGGGAAGTCTGGGCGCGGTCTTGACCACTCCGGGCTCGCCGTTGGGGCAGCGGTAGGCGATCTCGAGGACTCCGCGCGGTTCACGGCCCAATTGCCGTGTGACGGCCTCGATGTCGGCGGGATCAACCATTGGGGCCTCGGGGTTGGACGGGCGGCGGCGGGGCCGGCGGCCCGCCAGGAGCAGGCCCACCAGGCGCCGGCGCCGGCCCACCGATGGTAGGCGAAATCCCATGCGGCTCATCGGCAATCGTGTGCCACAGCGAGGTGTACCAGGGCTGCCCCGCAGGCACGGTCGAGCCTGGCAGGACTGGCTGGCCGTCGTCACCCGACACGACCGCCCCCGGCGGCAACTGCACCTGATACGGGGTGTCGCCGGGCATGACGAAGCCCAGGCGTTCCCTGGCCTGCGCCGCGATGTACACCGGGTCGGCCAGCTTCACCTTCTGCTGCTCCAAGTCGGCGATCTGAGCGCGCAACTGTTCCTCGCTGGCCTTCAGTTGTTTCATCTCGGTGCGCTGGGCGAAGTAGGTGCGCACCGGCCCGGCGATGGTCAGGGTGAGCACGCACACCACCGCGGCCAGGATCGCCGCCCGGCGGGCCGTCGACCCGAACCGCTGTTCGGACTGCAGCTCCGCCTGTTGCTGAGCCTGCACCGCAATGGCTTTGGTGACCTTTTCATCAGCCACCGGCTCAGCCTGCGCCGGACGGGCCTCGGCCGGCCGGCGGCGCGGCTGCGAAGCGCGCGGCCGATTCGACTCCCCGGCCTTGCCCGGCTTGCCGGGTCGGGAGGCCGGGGACCGTCGCTTCGGATCAGGCCGCTTCGCTTCGGGCATCGACGTATTGGTGCGCAGGTGCCTGCGTTACTTGGCCTCGAACCGAGGGAACGCGAGATCGCCCGCGTAGCGCGCGGCGTCGCCGAGCGCCTCCTCGATGCGCAGCAACTGGTTGTACTTGGCCACCCGCTCGCTGCGAGCCGGAGCACCGGTCTTGATCTGACCGCTGCCCACCGCGACGGCCAGGTCGGCGATGGTGGTGTCCTCGGTCTCACCGGAGCGGTGGCTCATCATGGTGCGGTAACCGCTGTTGTGCGCCAGGGCAACGGCATCCAAGGTTTCGGTGAGCGTGCCGATCTGGTTGACCTTCACCAGCAACGCGTTGGCGGCGCCACGCTCGATGCCGTCCTCAAGACGCTCGGGGTTGGTGACGAACAGATCGTCGCCGACCAGCTGAACCCGGTCACCGATGGCCGAGGTCAGCGCGACCCAGCCGTCCCAGTCGTCCTCGGACAGCGGATCCTCGATCGAGACCAGCGGGTAGGCGTCGATCAGACCCGCGTAGAACTCGGACATCTGCTCGGCGGTACGGGTCTCCTTCTCGAAGGCGTAACCCGAACCCTCCGTGTAGAACTCAGTGGCGGCCACGTCCAGCGCCAGCGCCACGTCGCTGCCCAGCTTGAACCCGGTGGCCTCGATGGCCACCGCGATCAGGTCCAGGGCGGCCTTGGTGCCCGCGACGTCGGGGGCGAAACCGCCCTCGTCGCCGAGACCGGTCGACAGCCCCTGCTTCTTGAGCACCGACTTGAGCGAGTGGTAGACCTCGGCGCCCCAGCGCAGCGACTCCTTGAAGGAGGGCGCACCGATCGGGGCGACCATGAACTCCTGGACATCCACCCCGGTGTCGGCGTGGGCGCCGCCGTTGAGGATGTTCATCATCGGCACAGGAAGGATGTGCGCGTTGGGTCCGCCGAGGTAGCGGAACAGCGGCAGTGCGGCGCTGTCGGCCGCGGCCTTGGCCACCGCCAGCGAGACGCCGAGGATCGCGTTGGCACCCAACCGGGACTTGTCGGGCGTGCCGTCGAGATCCAGCAGGGCCTGATCGACCAGACGCTGATCATCGGCGGCCTGGCCGATGATCGCCGGGGCGATCTCGTCCAGGACGGCCTCCACGGCCTTCTCGACGCCCTTGCCGCCGTAGCGGGAGCCGCCGTCGCGCAGCTCCACCGCTTCGTGCTCGCCGGTCGAGGCACCCGATGGCACCGCAGCCCGGGCGAACGTGCCGTCGGTCAGGGCCACCTCGACCTCGACCGTCGGGTTGCCACGGGAGTCGAGGATCTCGCGGGCTCCAACCTGCTCGATGATGGGCACTGGCTTCTCCTTATTGAGTCCTGCGTGTAGGGATGAGACTAGACGTGGGGCGCGCGTTGGCGTGTTCGGGCGTGTCACTCGCGATGCTCAATTGGGTCACAAGCCGTGGCCCGCCGCGTAGGCCGTCGCCCAGTCACGGACCATGCGGGCGTACTGCTCGGAGTTGTTGTAGGCCTTCAGCGCCTTCATCCAACCCCTCGGGGTGGCGAGTTCCTTGCCGTACCAGCACAGCAGACCGGCCGCCGAGAGTGCGGCGTCGTCGAAGTTGTCCGGGCTCACCACGCCGTCGTTGTTGGCGTCCACCCCGAAATGACCCCAGGTCTCCGGGATGAACTGCATCGGCCCCATGGCGCGGTCCATCAGCGGATCGCCGTCCAGACGGCCCTTGTCGGTATCGGGAATGCGAAGGTTGCCGGCGGTCCCGTCCAGCTGCACACCCCGGATCGGCGGAGTCACGTCGCCGTTGCGCGCGACCATCGCCCCGCGGTAGGTGCCGTGGTGGCTCTCGACCATGCCGATGCCGGCCAACGTGGTCCAGGCCAGCTTGCAGTTCGGGTTCTCCACCTGGGCGACGCGGGCGGCATAGGCGTAGGCCTCCAGCGCATTGACGGGCATGCCCAGTGCCGGCGCCCGCTGCGCCGCCCAGTCATGCAGCTGGTCGGCGGGCCGGCCCTTTGCGTAGGTGTCGATCGCGGGCACAGCATCGCCGGCCGGCGGCGGCACACCTTCGGGAATTGGGGTCCCCAGATGCCACGAACAGCTGGATGCCAACAGCAGCGCTGTCGCAGCAATTACGGCGACAGCCCGCAGCCAACGCACTGGCGACACCGGACTCCCTCAACCCCGCTCTATCTGATTGGCCATCGTCGCATGCGCGGCTACGAGTGTGTCGGGCGACGGGCCCCTGCCGGAAGAACGCCAGGTGAAGTCAGTCGTACTCACAGACCCCCCTGCTAAGGTGAGCCACGCCTAGCTATGGCAAGGCAAGGCTAGGTTTTTTATGGTGTTATCACCCCGGTCGAGCGAGGACGCTTTGATGACTGCCATCTCGGACGTTCCGACCAGCACGCTGGCCGCGTCCAACGTCACGTCGCAAGTGTTCGGTAGCGGCCTGATCGGTTTGCGGGAAGGCCTCGAAGCCGCCATCGTGGTGTCGATCCTGGTCGCTTTTCTGGTCAAGTCCGACCGCCGCGACGCCCTCAAATGGGTGTGGCTCGGCGTGGGCGCCGCAATCGCCATGACCGTCACCGTCTTCCTGGTGATCCAGTTCGGTGAGAACACCATCAGCGGGCTCGGCGCTGAAGCCATCGCGGGTATCGCCTCCCTGATCGCCGTCGTCATCGTCACCACCATGGTGCTGTGGATGAAGAAGGCCGCCGCCTCGATGTCGGGCCAGCTGCGCGGCGAGATGTCGCAGGCCCTGCAGACCGGCGGCCTGGCGGTGGCGCTGCTGGCCTTCCTGGCGGTCGGCCGTGAAGGCGTCGAGACCGCGTTGTTCATGGTCGGTTACGCCGAGGCCGAGACACTCTGGCCGCTGACCGGCCTGATCATCGGCGTACTGATCGCCGCGGCCATCGCCTACGGCATGTACGCCGGCGCCGTCCGGATCAACCTCGCCAAGTTCTTCAAATACACCGGCATCTTCCTGATCGTGGTGGCGGCCGGAATTCTGGCCTACGGCATCAAGGCGCTGCAGACCGTGGGCTGGATCCCCGGGCTCAGCGCCAAGGCCTTCGACATGAGCGGCGCATTCGACTGGTCGGCCTGGTACGGCGAGATCATCCAGGGCGTCTTCAACATCGACCCCACGCCGACCGTGCTGCAGTTCAGCGCCTGGCTGGCCTACATCGTCGTGGTGCTGGCGGTGTTCCTGAAGCCGCTGCGGACCACGGGTGCGGCATCAACCGGTGCTCCGACCTCCTCCGAGACTTCCTCTGAGACTTCCTCCGAGACTTCCTCCGGGCCGACCGCCGAGCCGGAGAACTCCAATGCATCCGAAAGGTCGACCAAGTGAAGCTGACTCCCGCCGTCAAGACCGGATTCGCGGCCACCGCCGCGGTACTGGCCGGCATCTCGATGAGTGCATGCCAGGCCAAGGAGGCCGACACCGGCGGTGCAAACGGTGACGGCGCCAAGGGCAGCCAGATCACCGTCGACGCCTCCGACACCGAGTGCAAGCTGTCGGGGACCACCGCGACGACCGGCCCCAGCACCTTCGTGGTCACCAACTCCGGCAACAAGGTCACCGAGTTCTACGTCTACGGCGAGGGCGAGCGGGTCATGGGAGAGGTGGAGAACATCTCCCCCGGGCTCAAGCGTCAGCTGATCGTTCAGCTCACCCAGCCCGGCACCTACCAGACCTCGTGCCGCCCCGGCATGGTCGGTGAGGGCATCCGCGGCAATTTCGTGGTCAGCGGCGAAGCGGTCCAGGTCGACACCGAGGGCAAGTTCAAGGAAGCCGCCGACAGCTACAAGCGCTATGTGATCAGCCAGGCCGACGCCCTGGTCCCCGCGACCGAGGCGTTCGTCGCGGCCGTCAAGGCCAAGGACATCGCGGCGGCCAAGGCGCAGTTCCCCACATCACGCGTGTACTGGGAGCGCATCGAGCCGGTGGCCGAGTCGTTCCCCAACGATCTCGATCCCCGGGTGGACCTGCGCGAGGCCGACTTGGAACCGGGCCAGAAGTGGACCGGATTCCACCGCCTCGAGAAGGACCTCTGGGTGACCGGCTTGCAGCCCGACACCAACGCCATCGCTGATCAGCTGGTGGCCGATGTGAAGGAACTGCAGGCCAATGTGAAGGCTGCGGACTGGACGATCGACTCCACCCAGATCGCCGGCGGCGCGCAAGGTCTGCTCGACGAGATCGCGATCAGCAAGATCTCCGGCGAAGAGGACATCTTCAGCCACACCGACCTGTGGGATTTCAATGCCAACGTCGAGGGCTCCCAGACCGCGGTCGCCTCGGTGCGGCCGATCCTCGACGAGCGCGACGCCGAGCTGGGCAAGCGGGTGGACGCCAGATTCGCCGATGTGGAGAAGTTGCTGGAGAAGTATCGTGAGGGTGACGGCTTCATCTCCTACGACAAGGTGACCGAGCCGCAGCGCCAGGAACTGTCGCGCGCCATCGACGCGCTGAGCAAAGAAGTGAGCCAGGTACAAGGTGTCATCGCCCACCAATGACCCGGTAGCGGCATCGGAATCCGCCCCGGCTGCCGAGCAGACCGCCGGATTCTCCCGGCGCAAGCTGTTCGGCGCCGCCGGCGTCACCGCTGCAGTGGTCGGCGCGGCCGGCGCGGGTGCGCTGGCCGGCCATGCTTCCGCTGCCAGCGTCCCGCACGGTGCCCTGCAAGGTCCTGTGCCGTTCCGTGGTGAGCGGCAGGCGGGCATCATCACCGAGGCGCAGGACCGGATGCATTTCTGTTCCTTCGACGTCACCACCGACAACCGCGACGACGTCATCGCGCTGCTCAAGCAGTGGACCCAGATGGCCGAGCGGATGACCCGCGGCGAGGAGACCGAAGAGGGCGGTGCGGTCGACGGCAATCCGTACGCACCGCCGTCAGACACCGGGGAGGCCCTGGGCCTGCCCGCCTCGCAGCTGACCTTGACCATCGGGTTCGGGCCGTCGTTCTTCCTCAAGGACGGCAAGGACCGCTTCGGTATCGCCGACAAGCGGCCCGCCGAGTTGAAGAACCTGCCGAAGTTCCCCAACGAGACCATGGACCCGGCCCGCTCAGGGGGCGACATCTGCGTGCAGGCGTGTGCGAACGACCCGCAGGTGGCGGTGCACGCGATCCGTAATCTGGCCCGGGTCGGGTTCGGCACGGTCGCGGTGCGCTACTCGCAGCTGGGCTTCGGCCGTACTTCGTCCACCACCCGCGACCAGGCCACGCCGCGAAACCTGTTCGGGTTCAAGGACGGAACCAACAACATCAAGGCCGACGAGTCCGAGCTGCTCGACAAGCAGGTCTGGGTCGCCGAGGGTGACGGGCCGGCCTGGCTGACCGGCGGCACCTATCTGTTGACGCGACGCATCCGCATGCGCATCGAGAACTGGGACCGCACCACGCTGCTGGAGCAGGAACGCGTCATCGGCAGGCAGAAGGGCACGGGCGCACCCAACGGGTTGGCGGACGAGTTCGACGAGATCGACTTCGAGATCACCGACGGCAAGGGCAATCCCAAGGTCGACGTCGACGCACACGTCCGGCTGGTGTCGCCGCAGAACCTGGGTGGCATCGAAATCCTGCGCCGCGGTTACAACTTCACCGACGGCTCAGACGGATTCGGCCACCTGGATGCGGGCCTGTTCTTCATCGCATTCGTGCGCAGCCCGGAGAAACAGTTCATCCCGATGCTGGGCGAGATGTCCCGCAAGGACGCGATGAACGAGTACATCACCCACACGGGGACTGCCATCTTCGCCTGCCCGCCGGGGCTGCGTGACGGGGACACCTCGGCCTACTGGGGTTCGACGCTGTTCGAGTGATCTCGGGCTCAACCGTTGGGGCCGAGCAGGATCTGACTGAGCCGGGTGGTGGTCGCGACGCCATCGTCGTAGCCGCCCTGCCCGTTGAGCCCGTTCATGATCGCCAGCGTGTAGCGCTGGTTCGGACCGGCGAAGCCGACCGAGTTGATCACCCAGCCGCCCTGCTCCTGCGACCACCCGTTCTTGTTACCGGGGCTCATCGACGGCCCGGCGCCCCACACGCCCCACTGCTGGTCCCCGCCGACCCGCTGCATTTCGGCGACCACGGCGGACGTATCGGCCGGATTCAGTTGGGCCAGCGTGTAATTCATCAACCGGTCGAGATCGTTGGTGGTGGATTTCTGGAAACCCCAGTACGGGAACATGTCACCAAATCCCGGCTGTGGCCGCAGGTCTGTCATGCCGTAGCGCGGGAAGCCGGCGTTGAACGCCTTGTGATCGGGTCCGCCGTAGCGGGTCCACAGCGAATCGGCCGCCGCGTTGTCGGAGTTCCGCAGCATGTTCTGCATGAGTTGCCGGTCGTTGCCCGACAAGCGCAGTGCCCCGGCACGTTCGCGGCTCAGCAGGTCGACCACCATCGCCAGCTTGATGGTGGAGGCGGTCCAGATCATCGCGTTCGCGTTGGCATTGGCGTACCGCGTGCCCGACGACCGATCACGCACCACATACCCGACGGTGCCCGGCCGTGACGCCAGATACGTGTCCGCCGCCGCGATGCGCGAGCGCAGATCACAACCAGTGGCCGCACAGTCCGCATTGGCTTGCGGTGCAACCGTTCCCAGGCTGAGCGCCAGGACGACGGCAGCGATCCGCAGGACTCTCACAGCCTCACGCTAGTTCGACCGGGCCGTACCCTCCTGCCCACACCGCCGTCGCGCGCCGAGCTGAAACCTCGCCGTTGTCAGTTCGTGACGGGCGAGGCCAGCACCCGTTCAGCCAGCCCCGAGGTGACGCGTTGTTCGCGGCGCTACGCTGTCGCGCACGGCGGGCAGTTCGGCTGTCAGTCGGAATCCGCGTCCTTGGCGTCCTCGGCGTCCTCGGCGCGGTCGATGTCCTGTGCGCCATCTGCTTCTTCGACGTCGTCGACGGCATCTCCGCCATCGACGGTCTCTGACGCATCGGCTTCGCCGGCGTCGTCCGATTCCTCGGCAGAGTCGGCGGAATCGACATCCACGACATCGTCGGATTCCTCGTCGGGATCCCCGGCATCGGTCGCCTCGACCTCAACCTCATCCGACTCGACCTCGTCGACCTCAAGTTCGGCAACCGCACCCGGCCAGTAGGTCCGCCACTCCTCCTCGGTGATCGACCCCAGCGGTGACACGTCGAGTTCCTCGGGGACGTCCTCACCACGACGGCCCGCGGCCACATCGGATTCCACCACCCGTACGGTGTCCATGAACTCCAAAACCGCGTTGCGCAAGTCATTCTCAGGGTCAGCGTCCGCCGAAACCACCACTGACGTCAGCGCCGCGGGCACCAAGTCGGCGGGCAACCCGGCCTGCGCGACCCGGGCGAGCACCTTCTGTGCCAGCGCCAAAGCCGGTTGCCCCGTGGGCACATCGTCCATCGATGACCCGCGAGCCTTCACCTTCTGCTCCTGGGCCTTGCGCTGCTCCCACTGGGCCAGCTGCTCGTCCAGCGAAATCGATTCTCCGGCGAGCACTGCCGGCACACGGTTGCCGAGCTTGCGCACAAGCGAATCGGCGACGTCGTCGATATTGAACGGGTGCACGGGGGCATCTTCGGCGATGCGGGCGTGGAACAGCACCTGCAGCAGCACATCGCCGAGTTCTTCTCGCAGTTCGTCGGCGTTACCGCTGCGCACCGCGTCGAACAGTTCGTAGGTCTCCTCCAGGAGATAGCGACGCAGCGAATCGTGAGTCTGCTCGCTCTCCCACGGCCCGTCGGTGCGCAGCTTGTCCATCATCGCCACGGCGTCCACGAGCCGCTCCCCCGCCTGTGCCCGCGGGGCGGCAATCAACCGGTCGCCGGCTGCCAAACGGGTCTTGACGGCCGGATGCTCCGGGTCCGAGGACAGCAGCACGGGCGCATCCTCACCGTCGTATGCCGGCCGCGCCGCCGGCAGCGACCACGGCACCTTGACCGGCATTTCCTCGGTGTACTGCACATCACCGGTGAGCAGATCGATCGCGTCGACGGGGATCAGTGACGGACGTCGCGGGTCGACCAGGACGACCGTCATCGGGCTTCACCCCTCACCATTTCGACGAGATTTGCTGATCTCGGTTATACCAACACTTTGCCGGACTTCGACGCACCCGTGAGCACGGCTAACGCTGCGATTCGCGGCCCCGAACTGTCCCCACACGGGATGGCCGCCCTGCCCGAAGGCAAGGCGGCCATCATGTCACAGCCGGTGACTTACGACTCCGGCGGGAACTCGCCTTCCGGAATCACCCAGTGACCTGGGGTCTCGTCGAAAAACGGATTGACGATGCCGTTAACCGTCGGCAACTTCTTCAGCTGACCGGGCGGAATTCCGAAGAATGGATTGGCAACGCCGTTGACAACCGGTGAATTCATCAACTGCCCCGGGGCGATGTTCTCGTTCGGCAGCCGGAAGAAATTGTTCACCTCCGGGAACTGCACGGTGGGCACGTTCACATCAGGAACATTCACACTCGGCACATTCACATCAGGAACGTTCACACTCGGCACATTCACATCAGGAACATTCACACTCGGCACATTCACATCAGGAACGTTCACGCTCGGCACGTTCACATCGGGAACGTTCACGCTGGGCACGTTCGCATCGGGAACGTTGACGCTCGGCACGTTCACATCCGGAACGTTCACACCAGGCAGGTTCACGTTCGGGACAGCCGGACCAGGGATCGGAGGCGGCTGGGGTACGTCCGGCGCGGCTGCTGCCAGGCCTGCGCCTAACCCGAGCCCGCCGAGTCCCAGTGCACCGGCCATCGTGGTGGTTACTGCGATCTTCTTGATTTTCATGGTCACTCCTTCGCCTTGCGTCACCGCGACGATCACCTATCGGTAGCAATCGCGTGATGTTCGGTTTAGGAAATTGCATGACCGCCCTCTGGCCGACGATCTTGCCGCCTCTTCATTGACGACAATGCAATACCTTGACCCCCCGACGTGTATGTCGGATCGCAGCGCCGGAGCGTTATCAGCAATGACGAATTCGATTCCCGCCGGCACGCAGAAATGCGCGACCACCAGGCAATCAGCGCGAAAAATCGAGATCCGCGGTGATATCGACGCTGTCCTGCGCCTGACCGTGCAGAACCAGCACCAGACCAGCCACCATTCGGACAATGTCGAGGTCACGGATCCGCGGCGAGCCGATGCCGTCGCTCTCACGTGGGATCGGCACCTGAACAACCGATGTGGTGGCCCGGTAGTGCGCACCGGGGTACATCCGCTTGAGCCGCAGCTGCGCGGAATCGGGCAGCACCAGCGGTGACAGCTTGATCGTCGACGCCGACACGGCGCCGATCTCGGTGATGCCGTACTCGCGGCACAACAGCCGCAACCGCGCCACCGCCACCAACCGCTGGGCCTCCACCGGAAGCGGTCCGTAGCGGTCGACGAGTTCGTCCACCACGGCTTTCACGGCGGCCTCGTCCGTGGCCGCAGCCAGTCGCCGGTAGCCTTCCAGCCGCAGCCGGTCACTGCCGATGTACTCCGGCGGCAGATGTGCATCGACCGGCAGATCGACCCGCACCTCTTTCGGTTCCTCCGGTGTGGCAACGGTTTTCCCGTCGGCCGCGGCCCGATAGGCCTCCACGGCCTCGCCGACCAGCCGTACATACAGGTCGAAACCGACGCCCGCCACGTGACCGGACTGCTCCACCCCGAGCACATTGCCCGCGCCGCGGATCTCCAGGTCCTTCATCGCCACGGCCATACCGGCGCCCAGCTCGTTGTTCTGCGCGATGGTGGCCAGCCGGTCATATGCCGTCTCGGTCAGCGGCGAATTGGGTGGGTACAGGAAGTAGGCGTAACCACGTTCGCGGCTGCGGCCCACCCGGCCACGCAGCTGATGCAGCTGCGAGAGCCCGAAGGTGTCGGCCCGCTCGACGATCAACGTGTTGGCGTTGGAGATGTCCAGGCCGGTCTCGACGATCGTGGTGCAGACCAGGATGTCGTACTCACGGTTCCAGAAACCCTCGACGGTTTTCTCCAGGGTCTCCTCGTTCATCTGTCCATGCGCCACGACGACCCGCGCCTCGGGCACCAGCTGGCGGATCCGCGCCGCGGCCTGGTCGATGGTGCGCACCCGGTTGTGGATGTAGAACACCTGCCCGTCACGCAGCAGCTCACGGCGCAGCGCCGCGGCCACCTGCTTGTCGTCTTGCGGGCCGACGTAGGTCAGCACCGGGTAGCGCTCCTCGGGCGGGGTGAGGATCGTCGACATCTCGCGGATGCCGGCCAGGCTCATCTCCAGGGTGCGCGGGATCGGTGTGGCGCTCATGGTGAGCACGTCGACGTGGGTGCGCATCGACTTGATGTGTTCTTTGTGCTCGACGCCGAACCGCTGTTCCTCGTCAACGATGATGAGGCCCAAGTCTTTCCAGGTCACACCGGTCTGCAGCAGCCGGTGCGTACCGATCACCACGTCCACCGACCCGTCGGCCATGCCCTCCATGGTGGTCCGCGACTCGGCCGGGTCGGTGAACCGCGACAGTCCCTTCACCGTCACCGGGAAGCCGGCCATCCGGTTGGTGAAGGTCTGCAGATGCTGGTCGGCCAGCAGCGTCGTGGGCACCAGCACCGCCACCTGCTTACCGTCCTGCACAGCCTTGAACGCCGCCCGCACCGCGATCTCGGTCTTGCCGTAGCCCACGTCGCCACAGATCACCCGGTCCATCGGGACCGGCTTCTCCATATCGGATTTGACCTCGGTGATGGCGGTCAGCTGATCCACCGTCTCGGTGAAGCCGAACGCATCCTCCATCTCGTTCTGCCACGGCGTGTCGGGGCTGAACGCATGCCCTGGCGCCGATTGCCGCTTCGCGTACAGCGCCACCAGTTCACTGGCGATCTCACGAACAGCCTTGCGGGCCTTGGTCTTCGTGTTGGCCCAGTCGCTTCCGCCGAGTTTCGACAGCGACGGCGCTTCACCACCGACGTAACGTGAGAGCTGATCCAGCGAATCCATCGGCACGTAGAGGCGATCGGCTCCGCCGCCTCGCTTCGACGAGGCGTACTCAAGGACCAGGTATTCGCGTCGGGCCCCGCCGACCACCCGCTCCGTCATCTCGACGAACTTGCCGATGCCGTGCTGATCGTGCACCACGAGGTCGCCGGCGCTCAACGCCAACGGATCGACGACGTTACGACGTTTGGCCGCAAGCCTTTTTCCCTCTGAGGCCGTCACCCGGTTACCGGTCAAATCGGTCTCGGTGATGATCACGAGCTTGGCCCCGGGCAGGATCACGCCGTCGTGCAGCGGCCCTTTGAGCACCCCGACCACACCGGGCTTGGGAGCTGTTCCGGGCTCCAACATCGCTGCGGGCGTGTCGGATTCACCGAGCTGCTCCACGATGCGATGTGCGGTACCGGTGCCCGGGGTGACCACCGCGGCATGCCCGCCAGTGGCCACGTGGGCCCGCAGCATCGCGAAGATCTCCTCGAGACTCTGCTGACTGCGCGCCGAGGGTGAGGGCCGCAGGTCGAGCTCGGTGGCCTTGCCGTCAGGCAGCTGGCTCAGCGTCCACCACGGGTGCCCACCGGCCACGGCGTCTTCACGGGCCTGCGAGAAGGGAACGAATCCGGACGCGCCCAACGCCTCGATGTCGATCGGCGCATCGCCACCGACCGCGGCCACCGACCAGGAGGCCTCCAGGAATTCCTGCCCGGTCTTGATCAGGTCGGCCGCGCGGGTACGCACCTTCTCCGGGTCGCACAACAGCACCGGGGCACCCGCCGGCAGGTGATGCGTCAGCGTGGTGGGCTGCACCGGGTGCAGCAACGGCAGCAGCGCCTCCATGCCGTCCACCGGGATGCCCTCGGCGAGTTTGGCCAGCATGTCCGGCACGCTGCCCGGGACGTTGTTCTCGTGGACGGGGTGCTCCTGGGACAGCACCGCGGCACGCTCACGCACCTCGGCGGTCATCAGCAGCTCGCGGCACGGCACCGCGACCACGTCCTGCACCGGGATCTCGGGAATCGAACGCTGGTCGGCGATCGCGAACATCCGCATCTCTGAGATCTCGTCACCCCAGAACTCGACACGCACCGGGTGCTCGGCTGTCGGCGGGAACAGGTCGAGGATGCCGCCGCGGACAGCGAACTCCCCGCGTTTGCCGACCATGTCGACGCGCGTGTAGGCCAGGTCCACCAGCCGGGCGATGACGGCCTCGAACTCCGCTTCGGCGCCGACGGTGAGGGTGACCGGCTCCGTGCTCACCACATCGGGGGCCATCGGTTGCAGCAGCGAGCGCGTGGTGGTGACGATCACCCGCAGCGGCGGCCCCAGTCTCGCGTCGTCGGGATGGGCGAGCCGACGCAACAGCAACAATCGGGCACCGACAGTCTCGACACCCGGGGACAAACGTTCGTGCGGCAGCGTCTCCCACGACGGGAACAGGGCGACGGCTTCGCCGATCACACCGCGCAGTTCGGCGGTCAGGTCGTCGGCTTCGCGCCCGGTGGCGGCAACCACCAGCAGCGGCCCCTGTTGGGCCAGGCCGGCAGCCACCAGCACGCGGGCACTGGCCGGGCCGACCAGCGCGAGATCGGCGGGCCGGTCGGCGGCACGGCGAAGCACGTCCTGCAAGGACGGGTCGGTCAATGCCAGTTCAACGAGACCCGCAATCGGGGTCTGGACATGGTTGTGCCCCGGTGCGGTCATGATGAGGCCATTCTACGGGCCCCCGATTTCGGCTCCGCCCCGATCTCCGCGGGGAGATCATGGACCGATGAAGCGTTGGGCAGCGGCGCTCGCGGTGGTGCTGACGGTGGCGCTCGCGATCATCTGGCTGACCAATCGGGACACGTCGACATCCACGCACGAGGCGGTACCGACGCACCTCGGACCGGACGGCATACCCGACTTCGCCGCCTACCCGGCCGTCGACCCAGCCCAGTACGTCCTGCGCCAGGGCCAAGGTTTCCCGGTCCAAGGGTTTCGCACACCCGCGGGTTTCGTCTGTCTGACCACCCAACACCGGGCGATGTACGCACTGGACTGCCGCGGGCCGTTCGTCGACGCCCCCGACGGTGCCAACCTCGCGCACTTGTTCAGTTACGGCACCACCAACGGCGCGATCCCGATCGACTTCTCCCACACCGACAAGCCACTCAGTCCGGTCGACGGTCTGCGCGAGGACGAGGCGCCGATGCTGCCCGCCGGCGAGCGCTTCGACCTCGGCAACGCCACCTGCGTCCACACCGACGACATCTTGCTGGCCTGCCGGATGGCGGACCCGGTGAAGGGCAACGGGTTCATCGCGACCACCACGGATACGAGGACGTTCGGCAGAACCTGAGGCCGTCAAGATCGGGCCGGCCGCCGTCAAGGGATCGTCAAGGCCGATGACGCAGGCCCCGGCGAGGCCGACGGTGTAGTCATGACCCTGCTGGACATCCTTCCTTCGCTTCGCGGCACCACCCGACCACGACTCGATCCGAACATCTGGCCGCTGACCACGGGTGTCGACGAGGACGGCCGCATCGCGATCGGACGGGTGCCGCTGACCGAGATCGCCGACGAATACCGCACCCCGGCCTATGTCCTCGACGAGACGGATTTCCGGACGCGGGCCCGCCGCTACCGCGCTGCCCTCAGTCAGGCAGAGGTGGTCTATGCGGGCAAGTCGTTGTTGACCACCGCGGTCGCCCGCTGGGTTGCCGAGGAGGGCCTCGGGGTGGACGTCTGCTCGGCCGCCGAACTGGCGACAGCGCTGGCCGGCGGCGTCGCACCGGCCCGCATCGTGATGCACGGCAATGCCAAATCGTGCGACGAGTTGCGCGATGCGATCGATGTTGGCGTGGGCCGCATCGTGATCGACTCCCCGATGGAGATCACCTACCTGGCCGGGCTGGCGCGCCGAACACAGCCGGTGCTTATCCGGGTGACGCCCGACATCGACATCCACGGCCACCGAGCGGTCACCACCGGCGTGACGGACCAGAAGTTCGGCTTCGCCCTTGCCGACCGTCGAGCCGCCCGCGCCGCCGCCCGCATATTGGCCACGCCGAATCTGGATCTTGTCGGCCTGCATTGCCATATCGGCTCACAGATCACCGATCCGTCGCCGTACGGAGAGGCCGTGCAGCGGTTGATCGGCGCGATGGCCGACATCCGTGCCGAACACGGGCTGGTGCTGACCGAGCTCAACATCGGTGGCGGCCATGGGGTTCCGTATGTCCGCGGTGACGCGTCCCTCGATATCGGCGCGCTTGCCGCCGTCGTCGACGACGCGCTGACCGAGGCGTGCGCAGCCGAACGGTTCCCTCGGCCGCGTCTGGTCGTCGAACCCGGCCGCGCCATCAGTGCGCGGGCCGGGGTGACGTTGTATCGGGTGTGCGGAGTCAAGTCCCAGCCCGGCGGACGCACCTTCGTCGCGGTCGACGGCGGCATGAGCGACAACCCGCGGGTCGCTCTCTACGGCGCCAAATACACTGTGGCTCTGGCAAACCGGCATCCGCTGGGGCCGACCATGGTGGCCACCGTGGTGGGCCGGCATTGCGAAGCCGGTGACGAGATCGTCCACGACGTGGAACTGCCCGCCGATATCCATGCCGGCGATCTGCTGGCCGTGGCCTGCACCGGGGCCTACCAGCACAGCATGGCCTCGACTTACAACATGGTGGGCCGCCCGCCCGTGGTGTCGGTGCGTGATGGTGCGTCGCGGGTGTTGGTGCGCCGGGAGACGACGGCGGACCTCCTATCGCGGGATTTGGGTTGAGCCGTCCCGCTCGGCAGCATCCTTGATCCTGGCCAGCCGGCGTTCCCAGCCGGCCGCGATACCGTCGAGCCGGCGCGCCACCTCGCTGAGCCGAGCACCCACCGCCTCGTATTTGACCTCACGCCCCACCCGGGTGGCCACCACCAGACCGACGTCAGTGAGCACCTTCAGATGCTTGGCGATGGCCTGGCGGCTGATCGGGAGCTCGTCGGCCAGTGACGACGCGGACGCGGGCCTACGACCGAGTGCGACCAGTACCTGCCACCGGCTGTCGTCGGCAAGCGCGGCGAAAACCTGCACCGGCGAGGCGTTCTCATGCATCGGCGGCGGCCCCCACCAGATATTTCTCGGCGACTTCGAGCTCGAGCGTCCAGCCGCCGGAGTGATCGTCGAACCGGGAACGGCGGTCGGCCTCGGGCTCGTCGAGCGAGGCGAAACCACTTTCGACCACCCGCAGCACCACGCCGGATGGGGCTGGGGTGATCCAGAATTCGACGAGGGTGGACGAGCTGTCCAGATTGTCGGCGTCGATGTGCCACCGGAAGGCCGCGTAGCGCGGTTCCTCGAGTGCGACGGTACGCAACGCGAACTTGCCGTGCGTGGGGTCGGTGACGATGGCGACGTCGCCGTCACGTTCGATGCGGTGTTCGGTGATGCGCTCCTCGTTGATGTACCAGCCGGGTTCGCTCACCAGGTCCCAGACGCGTTGCGCCGGTGCGTCGATGGTGATCTCCCGCTCGATGCGGTCGTAATCGGTGGTCATGTCTGTGGTCCTCTCCTGCGGGGCTCTTGCAACCCAAGGGTTGCACATACCACCCCATGCTGCAACCCCAAGGTTGCAGTTAATGCGAACGAGCGCCCAGCGCTACTCCTCGTGCAGGACCGGGTCCGACTCCAGATGCGTCAGGCCGTTCCAGGCCAGGTTGACCACGTGCGCGGCCACCACTTCCTTCTTGGGCTCGCGCACGTCAAGCCACCACTGCGCGGTCATCGACACCGATCCGACCAGAGCCTGGGCGTACAGCGGCGCCAGGTCCGGGTCGAGGCCGCGGCGGGAGAAGTCCCCGGCCAGGATCGAAGACACCTGATTGACCGCGTCGTTGAGCAGCGTCGCGTAGGTCCCCGACGTGATGGCCGCAGGGGAATCGCGGATCAGGATGCGGAAGCCGTCGGTGTGTTCCTCGACGTAGGTCAGCAGCGCCAGGGCCACCCGCTCGACCCGTACCCGCGAGCGGTTGTTCGTCAGCGACGAGGTGATCCCGTCCAGCAGCGCCGACATCTCCCGGTCGACGACGACGGCATACAGACCCTCTTTGCCGCCGAAATGCTCGTAGACCACGGGTTTGGAGACGTTGGCGCGCAGGGCGATCTCCTCGATCGAGGTGCCCTCGTAGCCCCGCTCGGCGAACAGCGACTTGGCGATCTCGATGAGCTGCTGTCGCCGTTCGGTGCCGGTCATCCGCGCCCGAGGGGCCCGGATTTCCTTGTCGGGTGCTGCCACGCATATCAGGCTAGACCGTTCGACTAGAGTCTCTCCCGAACATTCCGTCGTGGTGTAATCGGCAGCACCTCTGATTTTGGTTCAGATAGTTCAGGTTCGAGTCCTGGCGACGGAGCAGACGATCCCGCGAACGCCCGCGACGACCCGCTGTTGACGGCGGGTCGGCGGAAAGGACAGAAGGGGTACCTGTGTCAAGCACCGAGGCCGCAGTCGTCGTACTGGCAGCAGGTGCCGGGACCCGAATGCGCTCGGACACCCCGAAGGTGCTGCACACCCTGGCCGGCCGCAGCATGCTCAGCCACGCGGTGCACACCGTGGCCAATGCCGCTGCCCAGCATCTGGTCGTCGTCCTCGGCCACGACCGTGAGCGCATCGCCCCCGCGGTCGGCGAGCTGGCCGACAAGCTGGGCCGCACCATCGACGTCGCGATCCAGGATCAGCAACTCGGTACGGGCCACGCCGTGGCCTGCGGTCTCAGCTCGCTGCCCGACGAATTCGCCGGCACGGTCGTGGTGACCTCGGGTGACGTGCCGCTGCTCGACGCCGACACCCTGGCCGGCCTCATCGAAACCCACAGCGCGGAAACCGCCGCGGTCACCATCGTCACCACCACCGTGCCCGACCCGACGGGCTACGGCCGCATCCTGCGTACCCAGGACAACGAGGTCATCGGCATCGTCGAACAGGCCGACGCCACCGAGTCACAGCGGGCGATCCGCGAGGTCAACGCCGGTGTGTACGCCTTCGACATCGCCGACCTGCGCTCGGCGCTGAGCAGGTTGAGCTCCAACAACGCCCAGCAGGAGCTGTACCTCACCGACGTCATCGCGATCGTGCGCCAGGACGGCCGGACGGTGCGGGCCATGCACGTCGACGACAGTGCCCTGGTGGCCGGCGTCAACGACCGGGTGCAGCTGGCCGATCTGGGCGCCGAGCTCAACCGCCGCATCGTGGCCCGCCATCAACGCGCCGGTGTCACGATCATCGACCCGGCCACCACCTGGATCGACGTCGACGTGACCATCGGCCGCGACACCGTCGTGCGCCCAGGCACCCAATTGCTCGGCACCACCGAGATCGGTGCCGGCTGCGAGATCGGTCCGGACTCCACGCTGACCGACGTCGAGGTGGGTGACGGCGCATCGGTGGTGCGCACGCACGGCCAGCTCGCCGTGATCGGTGCAGGCGCAACCGTCGGCCCGTTCACCTATCTGCGGCCGGGCACGGTCCTCGGGGCCAAGTCCAAGCTCGGCGCGTTCGTCGAGACCAAGAACTCCACCATCGGCACCGGCACCAAGGTGCCGCACCTGACCTACGTCGGCGACGCCGACATCGGTGATCACAGCAATATCGGTGCGTCCAGCGTGTTCGTCAACTACGACGGCGAGACCAAGAACCGCACCACCGTCGGCTCTCATGTGCGGACCGGGTCCGACACCATGTTCATCGCTCCGGTCACCGTCGGCGATGGCGCCTACACCGGCGCGGGCACCGTCCTGCGCGACGACGTCCCGCCCGGTGCGCTGGCCGTCTCGGACAACGCCCAGCGCACCATCGAGGGCTGGGTGGAGCGCAAGCGTCCGGGCTCGGCCGCTGCTGAAGCCGCTCGCAAAGCCCAGGACGAAGGGGCTTAGCCAGCGGCCGGTGGACAACCGGTAGTACCGAGGATTGCGGTCAATATTGAGCAGCAATCCTCGGTGCTGATGGCGATCGGCTGCGACGCAAGCACGACGGAACCGACGTTTCGTGTTGGCAATCTGGTAACCCGGCTACGAACTACCAGAAACGCTACGTACGATTGCTCCGTATCGATCCCCAACCGCGAAGGCAGCCAAGTGGCCACGGACTGGACCGACAATCGAAAAAACCTGATGCTGTTCTCGGGGCGCGCGCACCCGGAACTGGCAGAACAAGTGGCCAAGGAACTCGGTACCGAGGTGACCGCGCAGACAGCGCGGGACTTTGCCAACGGCGAGATCTTCGTCCGGTTCGACGAGTCCGTGCGCGGTTGCGACGCGTTCGTCCTGCAATCGCATCCGGCTCCACTCAACCAGTGGTTGATGGAACAGCTCATCATGATCGACGCGCTGAAGCGCGGTAGCGCCAAGCGCATCACCGCGATCCTGCCGTTCTATCCCTATGCGCGCCAAGACAAGAAGCACCGCGGCCGCGAGCCCATCTCGGCCCGCCTGGTCGCCGATCTGCTCAAGACCGCGGGCGCCGACCGCATCGTCTCGGTCGACCTGCACACCGACCAGATCCAGGGCTTCTTCGACGGGCCGGTGGACCACATGCGCGGCCAGTCGCTGCTGTGCGGCTACATCGCCGAGAACTACAGCGATTCCGACATGGTCGTCGTCTCCCCCGACTCGGGCCGCGTCCGGGTCGCCGAGAAGTGGGCCGACGCCCTGGGCGGCGTCCCCCTGGCCTTCATCCACAAGACCCGCGACCCGCTGGTGCCCAACCAGGTCAAGGCCAACCGCGTCGTGGGTGACGTCAAGGGCAAGACCTGCATCCTCACCGACGACATGATCGACACCGGTGGCACCATCGCCGGCGCGGTCAAGCTGCTGCGCGAGGACGGCGCCAAGGACGTGATCATCGCCGCCACCCACGGGGTGCTGAGCGATCCGGCCCCCCAGCGGCTCGCCGAATGCGGCGCGCGCGAGGTGATCGTCACCAACACGCTGCCCATCACCGAGGACAAGCAGTTCCCACAGCTGACCGTGCTGTCCATCGCGCCGCTGCTGGCCAGCACCATCCGCGCCGTGTTCGACAACGGCTCGGTGACCGGGCTGTTCGACGGGTCCGCCTAGATGCCAGCTGAACCTGCTGTGCGGCCCGCCGCCGTCATCTACCACAACCCCAAATGCTCGACCTCACGCAAAACACTGGAACTGTTGCGCGAGAACGGCATCGAACCCGAGGTCGTTCAGTACCTCAAGACGCCGCCGACGCGCGCGGAGTTGAAGAAGATGATCGCCGAGGCGGGAATCGACGTGCGGACCGCGGTGCGCAAACGCGAATCCCTTTATACCGAGCTGGGTTTGGCCGACGCGTCCGACGAGGAACTGCTCGATGCGATGGCCGAGAACCCCATCCTGATCGAGCGGCCGTTCGTCGTCACCGACAAGGGCACCCGGCTGGCCCGGCCGATCGATTCGGTGCGCGAGATTCTGTGAAGCGGCTGCTCGTCACCGCCGCCGCGCTGGCGGTCCTGGCCACCGGTTGTGGCGCCGAAACACCTGACTACAAGTCGATCTGGACCACGAGTTCGACGACTCCGGCGGCCCCGGCCGACAACCAGCCAGTGCCCCTGTGGCAGTTCCTGGAGGACTCCGGCGTCGTCGGCGAGCCCATCGCGCCCGAGAAGATCCCGCATCTGAGCGTCACCATGCCCAGCCCGCCGGGATGGCACCCGTACAACAATCCCAACCTGGCCCCAGGTACCCGGATGATCGCCAAGGGCGACACCTACCCCACCGCGATGATGCTGGCCTTCACCTTGCACGGCGACTTCGACGTGCCCAAGGCACTCAAAGAGCACGGCTACGCCGATGCCCAGCTGTCGGAGAACTTCAAGCAGCTCAACGCATCCAACGCGGACTGGAAGGGCTTCCCGTCGGCGATGATCGAGGGCAGCTACGACCTCAACGGCAAACGCATGCAGAGCTACAACCGCGTCGTCATCGCCAACGACGGGCTGCAGCCGCCGCAGCGCTATCTCGTCCAGCTGACCGTGACGACCTACGCCGACGAGGCTGCCGCCCAGGGACCGGACATCGAGTCGATCATCTCGGGCTTCAACATCGCCAAGAAATGAAGCCGCGAAGAACTGCCGGCACGACCGTAGGGTGGTCTGCATGAGTGGATGGACCAGCGCCGACCTGCCATCGTTTTCCGGTCGCAGGGTGATCGTCACCGGCGCCAACAGTGGACTGGGGCTCGTCACGGCGCGTGAGCTCGCCCGCGTGGGCGCCAAGGTCACCGTCGCGGTGCGCAACCTGGAGAAGGGCACCGCAGCGGCCGAGACGATGACGGGTGGGCAGGTCGAGGTGCGCAAACTCGACCTGCAGAACCTGGCCTCGATACACGAGTTCGCCGAGACCGTCGAGAGCGTCGACGTGCTGGTCAACAACGCCGGCATCATGGCCGTGCCGCTGAGCCGGACCGCCGATGGGTTCGAGAGCCAGATCGGCACCAACCACCTCGGCCATTTCGCGCTGACCAACCTGCTGCTGCCCAAGATCAGCGACCGGGTGGTGACGGTGTCGTCGCTGCTGCACTGGATGGGAAAGATCAGCCTGCGGGACCTGAACTGGAAATCCCGGCCGTACTCGGCATGGCTGGCCTACGGGCAGTCCAAGCTGGCCAATCTGATGTTCACCTCCGAGTTGCAGCGCCGGCTGACCGCGTCGGGCTCACAGGTGCGTGCAATGGCCGCCCATCCCGGCTATTCGGCCACCAACCTGCAGGGCCAGACCGGCAACAAGTTCGGCGCCAGGATGATGGCGACCGCCAACCGGGTGTTCGCCAGCGAGCCGTCGTTCGGCGCACGTCAGACCCTGTTCGCGGTGTCCCAGGACGTTCCCGGCGACAGCTTCATCGGGCCGCGGTTCGGCCAGTTCGGCCCCAGCGGACCGGTCGGGCGCAGCCCGCTGGCCCGGCGAGCGGGCACCCAGCGGGCTCTGTGGGAGCTGTCCGAACAGCTCACCAAGACCACCTACCCGCTGTAGCGCGCTCCCGCCGATTTTCGGGAGCGGCCCGGTCTTTGCTACCCTGACCTGGCGTCACGGCGAGGGTGGACCAACTGGACCACCGTTATCGGCGGGAACTTCTTCAAGTGTTGCGACCCTTGCCGTGCTGACGATCTGACCGCAGTACCGCAATTAGAGGAGCAACATCATGGCCAAGGCCGCCGCCAAGAACATCCCGAACAAGCTGACCGCCGCCGTGCGTACCCGCACCGGTAAGGGCGCGTCGCGCCAGGCCCGCCGCGACGGCAAGGTGCCCACCGTGCTGTACGGCCACGGCACCGAGCCCCAGCACCTGGAGCTCAACGCGCGTGAGTTCGCCGCGGTGCTGCGCCACGCGGGCACCAACGCCGTGCTGACGCTCGACATCGAAGGTACCGAGGCACTCGCGCTGACCAAGGCTCTCGACATTCACCCGATCCGCCGCAACATCCAGCACGCCGACCTGCTCGTCGTGCGCCGCGGCGAGAAGGTCACCGTCGAGGTCAACGTCGTCCTCGAGGGCGACGCCGTCCCGGGCACCCTGGTCACCCAGGAGACCAACACCATCGAGATCGAGGTCGACGCCATGTCGATCCCCGAGCATCTGACCGTCTCGATCGAGGGCGTCGAGGCCGGCACCCAGATTCTCGCCGGCCAGGTCGAGCTGCCCGGCGGTGTTTCGCTGACCTCGGATCCCGAACTGCTGGTGGCCAACATCGTCGAGGCCCCGAGCGCCGAGGACCTGGAGTCCGAGGGTGCCGGCGAGACCGCCGAGGCCGCCCCGGCCGAGGAGCCGGCCGCCGAGCCTGCCGAAGAAGCCGAGTAAGTACGAGTCGCGACACTCAGGGCACTGCGCGAATGGCCGAGCCGCTGCTGGTGGTGGGCCTGGGAAATCCCGGGCCCGCCTACGCCAAAACCCGGCACAATGTCGGGTTCATGGTGGCCGATGTACTGGCCGCCCGCATCGGCTCGGCCTTCAAAGTGCACAAGAAGTCCGGTGCCGAGGTGATCACCGGCAGGCTCGCGGGAGCCCCGGTGGTACTGGCCAAACCTCGGTGCTACATGAACGAGTCCGGCCGTCAGGTCGGACCGTTGGCCAAGTTCTACTCGGTGCCTCCGGGCCGGATCGTGGTGATCCACGATGAGCTCGACATCGACTTCGGCCGGATCCGGCTCAAGGTCGGTGGCGGCGAGGGCGGCCACAACGGACTGCGTTCGGTGGCATCAGCACTGGGCAGCAAGGATTTTCAGCGGGTTCGCATCGGAGTGGGCCGCCCCCCGGGCCGTAAGGATCCGGCGGCGTTCGTGCTTGAGGCGTTCAGCGCCGCCGAACGCGCCGAGGTGCCGACGATCTGCGAGCAGGCCGCCGACGCCACCGAGCTGTTGATCGCTCAGGGCCTGGAGCCGGCCCAGAACACCGTGCACGCCTGGTGATTCCGCTCCGTCACCGGAGGAACGGCCGGTCCAGGGTGAGCGTGCGCTCCGCCGGTGCGTACCAGCCCTGCGGCGCATGCTGGTCGGTGTGCAGATAGCACTGCACCCGCACCTCGCGACTGCCTGGCCGAAATGTGAGCAGCCGGCTGATCGGCAAGGTCGTGATCGGCATGTGATGGCGACTCAATGACGCCACATTCATGAAATAGGTTCCACCCCAAGCCTGCTCGATATGGGTCTTGCCGCCGTGGGAATCGTCGGGATTGGTGTGGGTGTGACCGGCCAGCCACAGCGCGACCGCACCCGGATGCTCTGTGAGGTAGCGCTCGAAGGCCCCGGAGTCCGGCTTGCCGCCGACCCAGTACAGATAAGACGCGCCCTGCGGAGTCCCCTCCGGGAACGGGCGGTGGTAGTGCTCGTAGAGTTTTCCGTCCGCACCACGGCGCACGCCTTCCCACTCCCCCGACGCCACCGTGGTGTCCTTGAGGACATAGTGGTGCACCGTGATGATGACCGAATCACGGTTTTGCTCAACCATGTTCGCCCACCAGTCGAAGGTCTCGGCGGAGACGACCCCACCGGGGTTGCCGCCGAGTGTGCCCCGACCGACGGACTGAGACGGCTCGTTGCGGTCACTGAGCATCAGGAACAGCAGGTTGCCCACCCGGAATGAGTACCGCTCCCAGGTCCCGGTGACCGGGTAGGGCCGCGCGCCGGCATGGACCCCGGAATGTTCGGTGTGCGCGCCGAGCGGGTCGATCCACTTCTGCCACCACCAGGCGTCGGCCTCGGAAAGGCCGCTGCGGTCGTGATTTCCGCACACCGAGTACACATCTTCACGACGGTGCCTGCGCAGCGCCGCGAGCTGCCGGCGGACCTCCCATCCCTCGGCATCGTCGGGCAGGCTGTGATGGGCACCGGACATGTCGCCGACATCCACCGCGATATCCCAGTCGAAAGCCGGACCACCCTGTGTACCACCGAATTCCGACTGCCGGATGGCCTCGGCAAGACTCTCCCGGCCGAACTGCTTGTCCGTCCCCACATGGGCATCACCGAATGCCCACAGCCGAAAGTCACCCTGCTGCGTCGCCATCGTGGCGAAACCTTAGCCACGCCGGGGAGATACCGTCCGGCATTGCGCTCACGGAGATTTCAACGACCCCTCAGCGCCCACTGATTCCGCTGTCCACAACCTTCACCGTCTTGTGCGGATACCGCTTCTCGGCGTGCGCCTTGGCCGCCGAGTTCGGCAGCACATACAGCGTCTCCCGCTTGTCCTGCAAAGGTTTGAGCACCCGGTCCATGAACTCCTTGCGGTCATCGAGGTAGGGCTCGATCACGTCCTCCCCGGCCGGGCACACCGCCAGACAATACGCAGCCTTGTAGTTGGCCTTGAAGGACAGGCTCTGCCACATCGAGGCGTTCTCGGAATCGCTGACCCGGGACCGGAAATCGGTCGCGTCGGCACTGTCGGCGACGGTCTGCACCCAGTCGGTGAATCCGCCCATGAACTCGCGGTAGTTGTGCACCGAGCAGGCGACGAAGTCGAACTCGCCGTCCTTGCCGATCGCCCCGACCGGGCAGGCCGCCACGCACAGCTTGCATTCCAGGCAGGGTGAATAGTCCAGCGGCACACCGTAACTGCTGACCGGCGTGCCCACCATGATCGTGGCCAGCAGGATGAAGTTGCCGAACCTGGGGTGGATCACGTTGCGATGGATCCCCATCACGCCCAGGCCGGACGCCACCGCGACGGGCTTGTGCGCCACCACCCAGATCCGTCCGGGGTACCTGTCCATCTCCATCGGGAAGGTGGCCGACGGGTTCACCGCGCGATGGCCGGCATCCTCCAACGCCCGGGTGATCCGGTGTGCGGCCTCGTTGATGATCTCGCCGCTGCGGTGAAACTCCTGGTTGGCGACGCTGCGGGTGGACGAGCGCACGTTGTCGCGGTTCATCTTCACCACCAGCGAGATGTAACCGCGCACTCCCGGCAGTGCGGCCTCGGCATGTTCGCGCTCCGACGCCAGAGCCGGATCGTCGACACTGGCGAAGGCCACGTCGTCGGCACCGGCGTCCAGGCACAGCGCGCGCAGCCAGTCGGCGTCGATGACGTCGGGAACCGCCGAGTCCGCACGGGCGCGCACCGCGCGGACAGTCGGGTGGTCGGCCAGTCGGGGCGGCAGTTTCGGCTTCATCAGGCTGAGTATAGTGACATATACCCAGCCCGCAAGGATCTGACCGATCGGCGTAAAGAATCCGTTCACGCGGTATGCGCGCACGTGCGCAGCGGGTACACCCGAGATATGAACGGCAACCGGCTCCTGCGGCCCGCGCTCGACGGCTCCCGGGCGTGGGGTTGCGTGCAGGTGAGGCCCGGACGCTTCGGCATCACCTACTACCGGCTGGTGGTCTATCCGCCGGGCCTGAGCACCCCCGAGCACCGCCTCGTCCGGCTCGCCCGGGGATGGCCCCTGTGGGGAATGCTGGTGTGGCTGCTGTGCCAGCTCTGGCTGGGCGGGCAGATGTCGCCGTGGCCCGCGTTCGGGATCTCCACCGCGGTGTTCCTCACCTCAGGAGCCGTCGTGCTCGGCCTGTCCGGCAGCGCGTTCTACCGCGTGCGAACACTGTGCGCGACGACGATGGCCGGCTGCGACGATCCGGCGTCTGCCGCCGCCCGCGAACGCCTCGTCGTGCTGGCCGCCGAGCTCCTACACGCCGACAAGCGGCACGCTCGCGGTGAGATCACCGCCGTCGATCACGAGCTGATCTGGTGGCAGGTCTACAACCGGATGCAAGCCGACAAGCCCGCAGACACCAAGCAGAGCAACTGATTTCGGACGCCTTCGAGGGAACCACGACCACCGTGAGCGGGCGCATCACGAAAAGCTACGCCCGCTCACGGTGCTGAGTACGGTCTCGGGAACGGCTAGCGGCGAGCGCCGGGCATCCCCAACCACGGGAACACCGGCAGATTGGCCGGCGGCGCCGTCGTTCCCGGCCTGGCCTTGATCGAGGTACTGCCATTGGTCGTGCAAATCGTCTTGGTGGCCGTGTCCTGGCAGGTCGGTCGAGCACTTGCAACCGGAGCTGAAACGACCGACACGGCAGCCAAACTCGCCATCAAAAACGCAAACGTGCCGCGACCAGTCATCCTGTCCCTCCCTTTCGGGGCTACGACCGCCGACATCCGCCCGCTCATCACGGGCAGGCCGATACGACGACGGGGGAATCCGCATCGAGCGGAGTGTTGTTCGCTGCCGCCCGGTTGAACGCGTCCTGACGGGCGGCCTCGACAGTCGGCCCGGCACCGCCGGCCACGACGCGGTTGCTGTCACTCGCGACGGACACGATGCACAACCGGTCGTTGGTCACCTCATCGGCGGTGCACTCCACACCTCCCGCGCTCTGGCAGGCCGCGATCACCGCCGCCGAAGCCTCTTCGCCCGTATCACCGGTAGCGGTGAAACCCGCTATGGTGTCGATGAATTCGCCGGTACCGACAGCAGCAAAAATATCCTCGGGGTCACCCTCGACATATCCACCCGGGCCACCGGCCCATGCGGTTCCCGCGGTGATCCCGGCGGCGATGACGCCCGCCCCCAGGATCGCCGAAACCCATTTGGATTTGACCATTCCAGTCCTCTCCTCAAAGTGTTTTCTGCGACAGAATACAAAAACATCGCATTAACAATGAGCAAATTGACTGTGCTGTCATCACCTTTGTTCTATTGCACGGCGCATCCGAGGGTGTGCGTCGCCGAAAAGCATGCAGAAACGCGGCGTTTCGCCGGGGCTCAACTCAGACGTGCGCGAGGGGCCGCGGAGACACTGAAAGTGCTGCCGCCAGGAGCGGTTCGCAGTACGGAACCGCACGCTCGCGGTGAGAAATGTCGGGTCAGCCGGTGACCAGCGAGACCGAATTGGCGCGACGAAGCTTGCCCGACGGCGTCTTGGGGATGCTGCCAGGCCCGAGCACCACGACATTGCGCGGACGCATGTCCACCTCGGAGACCACCTCGTGGGCCACCTGATGTTCGATACGGCGCACCTCGGCCGGATCCTGCCAGGCGTTGGATTCGACGGCGACGGCGAAGGTCTCGCGCGAGTGCCCGGCGTCCAGACGCACCGCGACGGCGCAGCCGGGGCGGACGCCCTCGACGCGGCCGGCGGCACGCTCGATGTCGGTCGGGTAGATGTTGCGCCCGGCCATGATGATCACGTCCTTGACGCGACCGCACACGATGACGTTGCCCTCTTCGGTGATGTAGCCGAGATCGCCGGTGTCGTACCAACCATGCTCGTCCTGGGCCGGCAGGAAACCGCCCATGGTGATGTAGCCGGGAGTCAGCGATTCGCCGCGGAGCTCGATGACACCGACACCGCGGGCGGGCATCACATCACCGTGCTCGTCGACGACTCGGGCTTCAAGGTCGCGCAGCAGCGGGCCGAGTGAGGCCAGCCGGCGGGTGTTGCCCTTGGTGGCGGGCACGGCGCGGCGCAGCGCGGCCAGCAGGTCGGCGTCGACCTCGTCGACCACCAGGCCCGCCCCACACGGGGAGAACGACACCGCCAGGCAGGTCTCGGCCATGCCGTAGGCCGGCAGGATCGCGTGCGGGTCGAGACCGAACGGTTTGCCCGCGTCGAGCAGGTCCTCGACATCGGCCGGCTCCACGGGCTCAGCGCCGGAGAGCGCGAACCGCAGCGTGGACAGATCGAAATCGCCGGGCTTGGCCTGACGGCGCAACCGCTTGGCGAACAACGCGTAGGCGAAGTTGGGCGCCGCGGTCATGGTGCCCTTGTACTTGTCGATGAGCTTGGCCCACAGCAGGGTGTCGCGCAGGAAGTCCATCGGCGTGACCTTGACGAGCTCGGCGCCGAAGTACATCGGGATGGTGAGGAAGCCGACCATGCCCATGTCATGGAAGCAGGGCAACCAGCTGACCATGACGTCCTTGTCGACGTCGTACTGCGCGCCGATGAACATCGCCTCGGCGTTGGAGTGAATGTTGCGGTGCGTGATCTGCACGGCCTTTGGTGAACCGGTCGAGCCGGACGTCAACTGCATCAGGGCCAGATCGTCCTCGCCGGTTTCCACCGGGTCGATCGGGTCCGCGGCCAGCAGGTCGGCCACCTTGACCACCTTGATGCCTTTTTCTTCCAGCACCGGGATGGCGACCAGGAACGGCTCGGAGACGATGACGGCGTCGGCCTCGATCATGCCGATGACGTTCATGGTGTCCTCGGCCCACACCGCCAGGTCGGTGCGCGGGGTGGGCTGATGCAGCATGGTCAGGCTCGCGCCGCGCATCCACACACCCTGGGCGGTGGGCGCGATCTCCACCGGGAAGCCGGCCAGCACGCCGACGGCGTCGCCATGGCCGATACCCGCGGCGGCCAGGCCGCCCGCGATGCGCCGGGCCCGTTCGTGAACCTCACCCCAGGTGTGGCGAACCGGCTCGTGCGGCTCGCCGGTCACCATGCCGCGCTTGCTCTCCCGAGCGTTGCGGTACATCTTCTCGGTGAATCTGCTCACGACGACCTCCTTGGCTTCCGCGACCGCAGCACCGGCGGCAGTGCGCCAGGTGCAGTTGCCCGGTTATCCATGCTCCGCCCGCCGTGCACTGCTTGTCGGTAGGCGCGCGCATACGATTGGGGAGCATTTATGTCTCGAAAAGGTGATGCCCCAGAGCCGGGGATACAGCTCCGCGACCGCCCACCGTCATGGGAGGCGGGCGCACAAGTCGCCGACGCAAGATCGCTAGCATTCACCGCCGATCATCTTAAGAGACCCTTAAGTAACTGGCCAAACCCTCGCGTTAATTGAGGTCTGCGTCACAGTCTCAGGCCGAGGCCAGTTGGACTGCGTCGTTTTCTACTCAGGGGTTGGACCGGCGCAAAGTTCGCAGCCCTGGCGTAGGAAACAGCGGACGACGGCAGAGCAGCCCGACCGCCCGTCAGGCCGACGTGGACGGCTCGGGAACCACCCGGGCACCGCTCACCGGACCACTGGCCACCCGCACTGTCCGGCACACGCCCGCTCCCGCCAACTCCGCACCGACATCCACGGCAGACGTCGAGGACGGGCACAGGAACGCGCACGTCGGACCCGATCCGGACACCATCCCGGCCAGCGCACCGGCCTCCACCCCGGCACGCAAGGTCCGGCGCAGGTCGGGGTACAGGCTCAGTGCCGCCGGCTGCAGGTCATTGCCCAGCAGGGCGGCCAGTTCGGCCGGGTCACCGGAAGCCAGCGCCGCCAGCACAGGCTCGGGCTCCTCGGCCCGCGGCGGGCCTCCGGTCGAGGTGTCCGCGCGCAGCCGATCCAGCTCGCCGAACACCTTCGGGGTGGACAGACCCTTGTGGGCGAACGCCAGCACCCAGTGAAAGGTGCTGCGGGCCAGAACCGTGGCCAGCTCCTCACCACGCCCAGTGCCCAGCGCAGTGCCGCCGTGCAGCGCGAACGGGACGTCACTGCCCAGCTGGGCGGCCAGGGCGTGCAGATCGCGCCGGGGCACCCCGAGCTCCCACAGCGTGTTCATCGCCACCAGCACCGCGGCCGCGTCGGCACTGCCGCCGGCCATGCCGCCGGCGACGGGGATCGACTTGTCGATGCTGATCGACACATCCGGCGACCGGCCCACATGATCGGCCAGCAGCTCGGCGGCGCGCCAGGCCAGGTTGCGCTCGTCGGTGGGCACCGACTCCACACCCTCGCCCTCGACCGTCAGCGTCAACAGGTCGGCATGGCGCACCGTCACCTCGTCCAGCAGCGACACGGCATGGAACACCGTGGTGAGGTCGTGGTAGCCGTCGTCGCGCACGTCGCCGACGGCCAGATACAGGTTGACCTTGCCGGGGACACGCACGGTGACAGAACCGGTGGGAACCCACTCGGATGCGGTACTGCCGTCGGATGCTGACACGGCCACGACACTATCGCCGCGAACCCACGGTTGTCGGTGAACTTAAGCTGAGACGGTGCCCTCACCCGAGGTGATCGTCGCCGGATACACCGCGGTGAAAGTCATGGGCACCGGCGGCTCAGCCGTCGTGTACCTGGCCCGCGACCCCGACGGGGCCACCGTCGCACTCAAAATTCTCGATGACCGGCACCGCCAACCGGCCCATCTGGCGCGCCTGCAACGCGAGTTCGACTTCGCCCGCAGGCTCACCCATCCCCACATCGTCACGGTGTTCGCGGCGGGCCCGGGGTGGCTGGCGATGGAGTTCCTCGACGGCGGCACGGTGAACAACCTGCCCGCCATCCCGCAGCGGCTCACCGCGTTGACCCAGATCGCGGGGGCACTCGACTTCGCCCACCGCCGCGGGATCGCGCACTGCGACGTCAAGCCCGCCAATATCCTTGTCGATGAGCCGTTTTCGCGGGCAGTCCTGATCGACTTCGGCGTCGCGCACTCGATGGCCGAGGACGTCGCCGCCCGGCTCGCCCACGATCGTCCCGCGCGGATGAGCCTCGACCCGGCCCGGCGCATCACCCGTCAGCCATCCCAACCGCATCCGAACATCCAAGCGTCACTGCCCTATTCGGCACCCGAACTGCTCGTCGGGCGGACGCCGTCGGCCGCGACCGACCAGTACGCGCTGGCCTGCACAACGGTTGAACTGCTCACGGGAGCGCCACCCTTCACCGCGGATACCGCGGTGACCCTGATCGATCAGCAGCTCTACAGCCGACCACCACGAGTATCGCAGCGGTGCAACTGGATTCCACGCGCGGCAGACTCGATCATCGCCAAGGCGATGGCCAAGGAGCCGGACCGGCGCCACGACTCGTGTTCGGAGTTCGTCGGACTGATCACCGAGGTGATCGAGCCCCCTGGGTGAGCCCCGGTGCGAAGAAGATCGCGAGATTCTTCGAGAATCTCGCGATCTTCTTCACGTTCTGCGCTGGGTCAGTGCGCCGCCTCGACCTCCGCCGCGGCCTCGCCCTCAGCTTCTTTGGCCCGCTGCAACAGCCGGACGAAGTCGGCGATGCCGAGTGTCTCGCCACGGCGCGACGGGTCGATACTGGCGGCCAGCAGCCGCTCAGCCGACTCGTTACCCGAACCCGCCCAATCGGCGAACGCGTTGCGGGAGGTCTTGCGCCGTTGCGCGAACCCGATGTCGATGAGCTTGAACACCTCATCGCGGAACGCGGCGTCCGTCGGCCACGGCGACGTCTCGTACCGGTCGATGCGGACCAGTCCGGAGTACACCCGCGGAATCGGCCAGAACACCGTCGGCGACACCATGCCGTGCCTGCGCACGTTTCCATAGAACCGCGCCTTGGCACTGGGTACGCCGTAGTCCTTGCCACCGGGTTCAGCCGCCAGCCGCTCGGCCACCTCGGCCTGCACCATGACCATCACCGTCCGGATCGACGGGAACTCGGCCAACAGGTACAGCAGCGCAGGCACCGCCACGTTGTACGGCAGATTCGCCACGAGCGCCGTCGGTTGATCGGTCAGATCAGACGGCATCAGTGTCAGGACGTCCTGGTTGATGACGGTCAGCCGGTTGATCTCGCTGTGGGAGTGATCGGCGATGGTGGCCGGCAATTGCCTGGCCAGCACCGGGTCGATCTCCACTGCGGTCACCCTGGCGCCACGGTCCAACAGGGGCAGGGTCAGTGACCCGAGACCCGGTCCGACCTCCAGCACATGGTCGTTCCGGTGGATCCCGGAGGCCGACACAATGCGCCGAACGGTGTTGGCATCATGAACGAAGTTCTGGCCAAAGGCCTTGCGTGGACGAAAATCGATTTCTTTCGCCAAGCGTCGTATCTCGGTCCGCCCGAGCAGTCGAATAGTCAGCGCGCCCCAATCCTCCCACTACACACCGGCCAGGCTCCCCATCCTTGCCGGGCCTGCGTCACCGTAGCAATCGCAATCTGCTCTTCTCTTGTCGCCAGATCGGCTCTCGGAGCATACCGCAGACCACCCTGTCGCTCCCAGGTGTTTTGGTCGAATTGGACGCCGCCAAAGAATCCGTTACCTGTGTTAATCGCCCAGTTACCTCCCGCTTCGCACTGCGCGAGAGAATCCCATTGCGCTCCGTTGGAGACGGGCGGCACTTCGGTGCCAGGCTTTGCTCCGACTCGGAGCACGCCGTCGCGGGCCGGCTCGATCACGACATTGGCTACTGGCAGCCTGCCGGTCTCCACGCCGTTCACCTTGGCCACCGCGTAGGTCACGTCCTGGGTGCCCGGGGCGCCCGGGTCCTCGACGACCTGGCGGCTCATGTTCATGCTGGTGTCTTCGATGCGCTTGTTGCCCGGGGTGAGCGGAATCCGCTGGGTGACCTTCTCGATGCGCATGCGGGTGACCTGAACGTGCATACCCTCGGTGACCGGGGTCGATGCCGGCGGAACCACGGTGTCGTTCTGCTCGAGTGGTGCGCCCGCGGCGGCCAGCAGGCCGGCCACGTTCGGGGCGGCCAGGTGCACGGTCTGCACGTTGCCGCCGTCGTCGATCCGGACTGTCTTGGCGCTCACCACGGGCAGTGCCATACCGCCCAGCGGCACCCTGCTGCCGCGGGACGCCGCCGCCGGCGCCTTGTCGGTCATCTTCAGCTGCGCGAGGGCCTCGTCGACGGTCGAGGCCGTGGTCCAGACCTGCTTGCTGTCATTGCCGTCCAACGACAATTCCAACGGCCGGCTGCGGCGCAGGACGATGGTGTCGGCCTGGTGCACGGACTCGTCGGCGGAGGGGTAGAGATCGTCGCGGTCGCCTACCGAGAATCCGTTCTCCTCGACCACATCGATCACCCGGGACTTCATCGTCGTCACCGTCATCGGCGCTCCGTCGACGCTCAGCGTGACGGTCTTGTGCGATCCGACGGCGTAGCCCCCGGCCGCGGTGAGCGTGACCAGCAGGGCTCCCACCACGCCACGCAGCAGCGGAGATCGGGATTCATGAAGTTTGTTCAGAGCGTCCACAGTTCTCGCGTTCTTCCCCGGACCCACGGCGCAGTTCACCGCCGGCCAGTAGAGCGTTTGATCACAAGACGGTAACGAAAAGGTCTAGCACCGGCAACTACGCCGGGCGATTCCCGTTAAGTCCGTACACCCGCGCCGCAGTGGCTGCGGTCTCGGACGCGACCTCCTGGGCGGGCCGGTCCAGCAACTCTGCGAGTGCCCGCACAGTGTATGGCAGGCAGTACGGCTCATTCGGCGCTCCGCGATACGGGTGCGGCGTCAGAAACGGCGCGTCGGTCTCCACCAGCAGCTGGCCGGGCGGGATCAGCCGGGCGGCTTCCCGCAGCTCAGTGGCGTTCTTGAAGCTCACCGTGCCCGAAAGGCTCAGCACCCAGCCCGCCTCGACGCAGGTGTGGGCCATCTCCGGTCCGGACGAAAAACAGTGGAAGATCACTGTCTCGGGCGCCCCTTCGGCGCGCAGCACATCCAGAACTTCGGCATCGGCATCCCGGTTGTGGATCATCAGCGGCTTACCGGTGCGCTTGGCCAGGTCGATGTGCCACGCGAAACCCTCGCGCTGCTCGGCCGGTGTCGCGCAGCCGTCCAACCGGCCCGGCCAGTACAGGTCCATCCCGGTCTCCCCGACCGCCACCACCCGCGGATGTACGGCCAGCCGCTCCAATTCCGCCCTGGCCGCGTCATCCAGCGCATTGGCCCGGGTGGGGTGCAGCGCCACCGCGCCGTAGACCCGGTCGTCGGCCTCGACGGCCGTGGTGACCCAGCGTGCCGAGTCCAGGTCGTCGGCGATGGTGACCACCGTGCCCACCCCGACGGCCGCCGCGCGGTCCATGATGTCGCGGACGTCGGCGGCGCTCTGCGCACCGCAGGCGTCGAGATGGGTGTGTGCGTCGACCAGTGGAGCCAACGGCTCCGGGGCCGGCGGTCTCTCCCTGGCTGAGCGTTTGGAACCCACCGCAACACAATAAGGTGGGACCAAATGAGTGAGCCTTTCTACATAACTACGGCCATCGCGTACCCCAACGGCGCGCCGCACATCGGGCACGCCTACGAGTACATCGCCACCGATGCGGTCGCCCGGTTCAAGCGACTCGACGGCTTCGACGTGCGCTACCTGACCGGTACCGACGTCCATGGCCAGAAGATGGCCGAGACCGCCGCTGCCGAGGGCATCTCGGCAGCGGAGCTGGCCAACCGCAACTCTGACGTGTTCCAGCGGCTGCAGGAGAAGCTCAACATCTCCTTCGACCGGTTCATCCGCACCTCCGACGCCGATCACTATGAGGCGTCCAAGGAGATCTGGCAGCGGATGAACGAGGCCGGTGACATCTACCTGGATTCGTACAAGGGCTGGTACTCGGTGCGTGACGAGCGCTTCTTCACCGAGGGCGAGACCACCGAGCAGCCCGACGGCACCCGCATCGCCACCGAGACGGGCGCTCCACTCACCTGGACCGAGGAGCAGACCTACTTCTTCAAGCTGTCGGCCTATGCCGACCGGCTGCTGGCGCACTACGAGGCCAACCCGGAGTTCATCGCACCCGAGGTCCGGCGCAATGAGGTGAAGAGCTTCGTCTCGGGCGGGCTGCGCGATCTCTCCATCTCTCGCACCACGTTCGACTGGGGCGTGCCGGTCCCCGGCCATCCCGACCACGTGATGTACGTGTGGGTGGACGCGCTGACCAACTACCTGACCGGGGTCGGCTACCCCGACACCGATTCGGCTGCCTTCCAGCGGTACTGGCCGGCGAATCTGCACATGATCGGCAAGGACATCATCCGGTTCCATACCGTGTACTGGCCGGCATTCCTGATGTCGGCGGGGATCGAACTGCCGCGCCGGGTGTTCGTTCACGGCTTCCTGCTCAACAAGGGCGAGAAGATGAGCAAGTCGATCGGCAACGTCGTGGACCCGGTGAACCTCGTCGACACCTTCGGGCTCGATCAGGTGCGCTATTTCCTCCTGCGCGAGGTGCCGTTCGGTCAGGACGGCAGTTACAACGAAGACGCCATCATCGGCCGGATCAACGCCGACCTGGCCAACGAGCTGGGCAACCTGGCTCAGCGCTCGCTGTCGATGGTGGCCAAGAACCTCGACGGTGTGGTGCCCGATCCGGGTTCGTTCACCGACGACGACACGGCCATGCTGAGCGCGGCCGACGCCCTGCTGGAACAGGTGCGCGCACACTACGACGTGCCGGCGATGCACCTTGCGCTGGAAGCGATCTGGTCGGTTCTCGGTGCGGCGAACCGCTATTTCTCCGCCCAGGAGCCGTGGGTGCTGCGGAAGTCCGATGATCCCGCCGACCAACAGCGGTTCGGTACGGTGCTCTACACGACGCTCGAAGTGTTGCGCATTGCAACGCTGCTCACGCAGCCGGTGATGCCGGACTCGACGGCCAAGCTGCTCGACCTGCTGGGCCAGCCGACCGACGCACGCGACTTCGACTCGATCGGTACCCGGATCAAGCCCGGAACCGAACTGCCCGCTCCGACGGGGGTTTTCCCCCGCTACCAGATGGACTGACATGGCCGGACTACACGAGAAACTTCAGGCGATCTACGAGGAAGTGGGGCAACGCAACGCCGGCGAGCAGGAGTTCCACCAGGCCGTCTACGAGGTGCTGACCAGCCTGGGACCCGTGGTGGCCAAGCATCCCGAATACGCCGACGGCGCCATCATCCGCCGGCTGTGCGAGCCCGAACGCCAGATCATCTTCCGGGTGCCCTGGCATGACGATTCCGGCACGGCACAGATCAACCGCGGCTTCCGCGTCGAGTTCAACTCGGCGCTCGGACCGTTCAAGGGCGGTCTGCGCTTCCACCCGTCGGTCTACCTCGGCATCGTGAAGTTCCTCGGCTTCGAGCAGATCTTCAAGAACTCGCTGACCGGTCTACCGATCGGCGGCGGCAAGGGCGGTTCGGACTTCGACCCCAAGGGCCGCTCCGATGCCGAGATCATGCGGTTCTGCCAGTCGTTCATGACCGAGCTCTATCGCCACATCGGCGAGTACACCGATGTGCCTGCCGGCGACATCGGCGTCGGTATGCGCGAAATCGGTTACCTCTTCGGCCAATACAAGCGGATCACCAACCGCTATGAGTCCGGCGTGCTCACCGGCAAAGGTCTCACCTGGGGCGGGTCACAGGTCCGCACCGAGGCCACCGGATACGGCACGGTGTTCTTCGTCGACGAGATACTGCGGTCCAGCGGGCAGTCCTTCGACGGCAAGCAGGTGGTGGTGTCCGGTTCGGGCAACGTGGCCATCTACGCGATCGAAAAGGTGCACGCTCTGGGCGGCACCGTCGTGGCCTGTTCGGACTCGGGCGGCTACGTGCGCGACGACAAGGGCATCGACCTCGACCTGCTCAAGGAGGTCAAGGAACTGCGCCGGGGCCGCATCGAGGACTACGCCGAGGCCCGCGGCGGCGCGGCCGAGGTGGTCACCGGCCGCAGTGTGTGGGAGGTGCCGTGTGACATCGCGCTGCCCTGCGCCACGCAGAACGAGCTTGCCGGCGCCGACGCGACGGCGCTGATCAAGTCCGGCTGCCAGATCGTCGCCGAGGGCGCCAACATGCCGTGCACCCCCGAGGCGGTGAAACTCTTCGAGGAAGCCGGGGTGAAATTCGCGCCCGGCAAGGCCGCCAACGCCGGCGGCGTGGCCACCAGTGCGCTGGAGATGCAGCAGAACGCCTCGCGCGACTCGTGGACCTTCGACGACACCGAAGCGCGACTGGCCGAGATCATGCGGCGCATCCACGACCGCTGCCTGAGCACCGCCGACGAGTACGGGCAGCCGGGCAACTACGTCGCCGGCGCCAACATCGCCGGGTTCATCCGGGTGGCCGACGCGATGCTGGCCCTGGGCTTGGTTTAAGGGCTCCGCCTAGCGATCACCCCATGGTGATGTGGGTCACATAATCGGGGCGGCTGTCACAAACCCGGCATGCGCGGTGTCTTGAGGGCACAAGCCTTTGAGAACAGGAGACGCTCCCATGACCGAACAAACTGCGCGGAACACCCGGGTGATCGTGATCGGCGGAGGTTACGCCGGGGTGCTGGCGGCCAATCGTCTGCAGGGGACTCCCGGAGTGGCTGTCATGCTGGTCAATCCGCGGCCCGAGTTCGTCGAACGGATCCGGCTGCACCAGATGGCCGCCGGAAACCACAGCGCCACCGCTGCATACGACGAACTGCTGGGCGGCGGGGTACGGCTGCTGGTCGACGGCGCCGAATACATCGACGCCGAGATCCGTCAGGTGCAGCTGACCTCCGGCGAGGTGCTCGATTACGACTACCTGGTCTACGCCGTCGGCAGCACTGCCGGCGTGCCCGCCTCGGTACCGGGCGCTGCCGAATTCGCTTACCCGCTTTCAGAATTCGAGCACGCTCAACGCCTGCACGCCCGTCTGCAGGACGTCCCGATGTCAGCGCCCGTGGTCGTCGTCGGCGGCGGCCTCACCGGGATCGAGGCCGCGGGCGAGTTCGCCGAAGCGGGCCGCTCGGTCACCCTGGTCACCGATGTGGTCGGCGCGTCCCTGGGCGCCGGTGCCCGGCGCTCGATCGTCAAGGCGCTCACCAAGCTCGGCGTCTCGATCGTCGACGGGCCCGAGATCCTGGTGACCGGGGTCGAAGCCGACGCCATCACCCTGGCCGACGGCAACCGCCTGCCCAGTGCGGTAACCGTCTGGACCACCGGGTTCGGGGTTCCCGGGCTGGCCGCGGCCAGCGGGCTGCGCACCGACGAGCTGGGACGGTTGCTCACCGATGAAACCCTCACCAGCATCGACGACGCGTGCATCGTCGCCGCCGGCGACGCGGCCTCACCGTCGGGGATTCCGCTGCGGATGAGCTGCCAGTCGGCAGGCCCGATGGGAGTCCAGGCCGCCAACACCGTGCTGGCGCGCATCGCCGGCGCCGAACCCAAGGTCATCAACCAGGCCTTCGCCGGACAGTGCGTCAGCGTCGGGCGGACCTACGGAACCGTGCAGCTGTGCCACTCCGACGACAGCCCGCGCCGCGTCTTCATCGGCGGGCGTACGGCCGCCTACTTCAAGGAGCAGGTGTGCCGCGCGACCTTGACGTTCCTGCGCAAGGAGGGCGTCAAGCCGGGGTCCTACTTCTGGTTCAAGGGTGACAACCGCGCCCGTCAACTCGCCGAAGCAAGCAAGGAAAGCTTGGTCTGACATGTCCAACCCCAGTGCAGGTAACTCGAACGAACACGCCGAACGATTCACGCTGCTGCGGCCGCTGTTGTTCACCATCGCGTACGAGATCCTCGGATCGGCAACGGAATCCGACGACGTGCTGCAGGAGAGTTACCTGCGCTGGGCCGAGGTCGACCTGGCGACCGTGACCGACACCAAGGCCTACCTGGCCAAGCTGGTCACCCGCCAGGCCCTCAATGCGCTGCGGGCCGAATCCCGGCGGCGTGAGGATTATGTGGGTCCGTGGCTGCCCGAACCTCTGCTGCTGGCCACCGACAATATCGGCGACCCGTCGGCTGATGTGGTTCTGGCCGAGTCGGTCTCGATGGCCATGCTGGTGGTGCTCGAGACGCTGACGCCCGATGAGCGCGCGGTGTTCGTGCTGCGCGAGGTGTTCGGGTTCAGTCACGACGAGATCGCTTCGGCGATCGACAAATCCGCGAGCGCGGTGCGTCAGATGGCGCACCGGGCCCGCAATCACGTGCAGTCCCGGCGTAAGCGTTTCGAGCCCGTCGACCCTGCCGAGTCCACCCGGATCACCGAGCGGTTCTTCGCGGCCGCAACCACCGGCGACGTGAACGTGCTGCTGGAACTGCTGGCACCTGACGTGGTGTGGACCGCCGACAGCGACGGCAAGCGCAGCGCCGCCCGCAGGCCGGTGACGGGGGCCCAGTCGGTGGCCAAGCTCGTCATCGGGCTGATGCGGTTCACCGCCTCAGGCGGCCGCTTCGAGCCCACGACGTACAACAACGCCCCTGCGTTCAAGCTGTACCTCGACGACAGCTTCGAAGGTGTCATCACCGTCGAGGTCGTCGACGGCAAGATCACCCACTTCTACGCGATGCGCAATCCGGACAAGTTGACCGGCATCGACATCCCGCGGGTGATCAGCCGCTGACACTTCGCCAGCAGGCTCTGCGCGTCGTACTGTCACGGGGTGCCCGTCACCATCCGGAGCCTGCTGAAGCATTGGAATACCAGTACTGAGCTCATCGTCGGCGCCGACGACGCGGAGTCGTCGATCGACCAGCCTGTTCTGTGGGTGCACAGCTCCGAATTGGCGGACCCGACACCGTTCCTCGATGCCGGCCACCTGCTGCTGACGGATGGCACCCAGTTCGCAGCTGGATCAGACGATCGGGACCGCTACGACTCATACGTCGCCCGACTTCGGCAGAACGGCATCGTTGGCCTGGGGTTCGGCATCTCCGTGGTCCACCACAGCCTGCCGCCTGAGCTCGAGACGGCGTGCCGCCGGCACGGGCTGCCGTTGTTCCTGATCACCGACCTCACCCCGTTCCTGGCGTTCGCCCGGTATGTGGCCGACGAGCTGGCCCACGAGCAGAACGCCCGAATCCGGTGGTCTCTCGATGCACAACGAGCGATCGCGCGGGCCGCTATGCGACCCGACGGCCTTTCGTCCATCTTGGCCGAACTGGAGAACCAGTTGCAGTGTTCGGCGCTGCTGTTCGATGCGGTGGGTGCACGCATCCGCTCTCCCAGCGACCCGCCGATCACCGACCTGGACAACGAGATCCGTGAAGCGGTGCGGACCATTCTCGAGCGGGGTGTGCGGTCAGCGTCTCATGTGACGATCGGTGAGCGGGTGTACACCATCCAGACAATCGGCCACGGGAAGCGGCTCGATGGCGTGTTGGTTCTCGGCGGGCTCGAGTGGTCCGATCCGGCCGCCGCCGACTTGGTCAACAGCGTGATCGCGCTCGCCGGCCTGGCACTGTCGCAGAACCGGGCGCTCGAGAAGGCACACCACCATCTGCGGGCAGGTCTGTTCGAGCAATTGTTGAAGGGCGACCGGGCGCTCGCCACCCGTACCGCGAAGTCGGTATGGGGCGGACTGCCCACCGAACCATTGGCGGTGCTGGTCGCACAGAAGCCGGACCACAGCGACTTCCTCTTGGACGCACTCGACCATGAGACAGAGGAAAGCCGTGGACAGATCTTCTACACCCAGCGAGGCGATCGCATCATCGTGCTCACCCAGGTGGCGAAGTCGAACAATCTCATGAGGTTGCTTGTCCGCCATGCTATTCCGGTTGGAACGTCATCAGACGTCTCGTTTGAGACGCTGTCCCGCGGCGTTGCCGAGGCGGAACGTGCTCTGCGTCACGCGGTCGCGAGCGGCCAAGCCAGCGCGACCTTCGAAGAATTCCGCGACCGCGGCATACTGGGGCTACTGCAGCGCGAACAGATGGGCACTGTCGCGCGCGGAATCCTGGGCGTACTGCACGCACACGACGTCGAAAAGGGCGCCGACTTGCTGACCACCGTGCGTGTCTGGGTGCAGAACGATTGCGCCTGGGATACCACGGCGCGCGAACTCGGCATCCATCGGCACACACTGCGGAATCGGATCCAGTTGTCGGGCCGACTGCTCGACCTCGACCTCGACCTGCTGCGTGATCGCCTCGAACTCTGGGCGGCGGTTCAGCTGATGACGGACGACTGACGGCCGTCGTCACGCCCCTTCCGAGAGTGCTGCGAGGCCATGATGCTGACGAACTCGTACGCCAGGTTGGCGGCGGCCACGGACGTAATGGCGGCGTGGTCGTATGCGGGCGATACCTCGACGATGTCGGCGGCCACGATCGGCAGATCGCGAAGCCCTCGGATCACGCCGAGAAGCTCGCGGCTGGTCATGCCGCCGGCCTCTGGGGTGCCGGTGCCAGGTGCCATCGATGGGTCCAGGACGTCGATGTCCACCGAAATGTACAGCGGCGCATCGCCTACACGTTCGCGCACCCTCGAGAGCACACCGTCGATACTCAACGAGTCGATGTCGCGGCAGTGAACGATCGTGAACCCCAACCGTTCGTCGTCGAGGAAATCTGACTCGTCGTACAGGGAACCGCGAATGCCCACATGGGCTGAGCGATCCTTACGGATGAGCCCTTCCTCGGACGCGCGCCGGAACGGCGAGCCGTGGGTGACGGGCTCTCCGAAATAGGTATCCCACGTATCCAGGTGCGCATCGAAATGGACCAGCGCGACCGGACCGTGTAACGCGTGTGCTGCCCGCAGCGCCGGCAATGCGACAGTGTGGTCACCGCCGAGCGTAACCACAGGCCGTCCGCCGTCCATGAGACGCGTGAACCCGCTCTGCATACTGTCCAGAGCCTCGGCGATGCTGAACGGATTGGCGTCGATATCACCGGCATCCACGACCTGCGCCACGTTGAAGGGTGCGAGGCCGATCGCCGGGTTGTAGGGCCGCAACAGGCGGGACGCTTCGCGGATGGCCGACGGCCCGAAACGCGCGCCAGGACGGAATGTCACACCCGAGTCGAAAGGCACACCCACCACTGCGATGTCCCAGGTGTCGACGTCCTCGATGCGAGGCAGGCGTGCGAAGGTCGTCAGGCCCGCGTAACGCGGGGAACGCTGACCATCGGTCTGGCCGATGATTGTGGTCACGCTGCATGTCCTTTCGTGATTGGGTTTTCGCGGTCGAATACTCGGCGCCCACCCACCCATGTCTGCTCGACCTCAATGTCGACGACATCATCGACCTCGGCGGTCAGCGGATCGGAGGCAAGTACGACGAAGTCGGCCAGCTTGCCCTCCTCCAGTGAACCGATGGCCTCTTCGCGATGAGCCGAGGCGGCTGCCGTAAAGGTATGGGCTCGTAACGCTTGAGCCACGGTGAGCCGCAGGGCTTCTGAACCTAGACGCTGTCCAGACAGGGTTCGGCGTTGAACCGCCGCGGCGACAGCTTCCAAAGGGTGCGGTGGGCACACCGGCGCATCCGAAGACAGCACCACCGGCGCGCCTGCATCCCGGATTTCACCGAGCGGCGTCACACGCTGCGCACGGTCGCCGAGTACGCCGATCAACTCGTCGCCGTAGCGCAACAGATACTGCGGCTGCGTGATCGGCCACAGGCCCAGATCACGACATTGCCGCACCTGGGCCTCCGTGGGTCCACCGAAGTGCTCGATCCGATGCCGCAGGCCGCTCAACGCGCCCGGCCGCGCCAGCCCATCGTGTGCGTCGAGCACCAACTGGATGGCGGCATCCCCCTGGGCGTGCGTCGCAGCCTGAAGGCCCAGTGCGGTCACGCGGGCGATCATCTCGGCGAGCTCCCCCTTCGGGTGGTAGAGGTAGCCAAAGTCATTGACGCTGCAGCAATATGGCTCGGAGAAACGAGCAGTGCCGGCTGTGAGCGCCCCGTCCGCATAGAGTTTGACACCAGCGATAGCCAGTTGGTCGTCGCCGAACCGTCCGCAGAGGCCGAGTGCCTCCAGCGAATCGATCAGGCTTGAGATGACGAGCATTTCGGCACGCATCGTCAATGTGCCGGCCTGTTTCGCGCGCAGATAAGCGCTGAGTTCGCGCGAGGTCACTTGAGCATCCACGATCGTCGTGATTCCTCGGGCATGCATCTGCACCTGTGCCGCGCGCAGTTGCTCGTCGAGTGCCATCGGCTCGTCAGGTAGGTGAAAGTTGGGGCCATTGTTCGTGATCTTCACGCCATACCGGCCGGTGAGCCAGTCGGCAGCCGAATCCCATACAGTGCCGTCGGGCGTTCCGTCGGCCTCACGGCCGAAGTGTCCGCCCGCCGGATCGGCGGTATCGGCGGTCACGCCCATCGCTTCCAAGGTCCAACTGTTGACCATGGCGCCGTGTCCGCTCGAATGGAACACCAGAACTTCGCGATCTTGAGCGACACGATCGAGATCGTGCCGGGTGAGCAGGCGCCGTTCGGTCACGTTGCCGTGATGAAAGCCTTTGCCCCGCACGGGTCCCGATCCGGTACGCGCCCTGGCGGTAAGCGACGCGACAACGTTATCGATCGCCGGGGCCGCCTCCCACCCGCAGTCGACCCACGAATCGAATTGCCCATACATCAGCGGGTGGCAGTGGGCATCCACGAAACCCGGAAGCACTGTGCCGCCCACAATGTCGACGACCTCGAACCGGCCGACGGCACGGGACCGGCAGTCAGCCTCCGTGCCGACGGAAACGATGCGCTCACCGCGCAAGAGCATCGAGGACACTGCCTCCCCGCCGGCGTGAGGGCGGATCGCACCGCCGACGATCAGTACTTCGTCCAGATCGGTTGTCATTTGACAGCTTCCTCCAGTGGTTCGACGTCGGCGGTGAGCTGACGAGTCGCCAACACGCAGCCGGCAGCACCGATGCAGAGCACCGCCAGGTAGGCGAAAATGAGCCCCGGTGAGCCGCTTGACATTCCGAGCAGGGTGGGCAGCACGATCGGGGTCAGCGCGCCGGCGGTCAACGCGGCGCCCTGATAGGCCAGCGACGTTCCGGTGTAACGGACACGCACAGGGAAGATGCCGGCGAGCACCGCCGCGATCGGCCCGTAGTTGAAGCCGGTGAACAGAGCGGTGACCACGAGCATGAAGGTGATCACCAGGAATGATCCGGTGTGCGCCAGAAGGTATAGCGGCACACTGATCACCGCGATGCCGATAAGGCCGACGACCACCACGTAGCGCGGTTGCCATTTATCGCCGAGCCAGCCCGCGAACGGTACGAACAGCATCTCGAACAAGCCGCCGATGATGAGGGCGTTGAGCAACAACTCGACGGGAACGCCGGCCTCTTCCGATGCATAGGAGAGAAAGAACGACGAGGTCACGTAGTACCCGCCGGTGGCGACGAGCATGGCTCCGATACCAATGAGCAGCGGACGCGGCGCCCGGAACACTTCCCGCACCGGTGCAGCGGACAGTTGCGCAGCGTCGCGGGCACGGGCGAACTCCGGGGATTCGCCGACCACCAAGCGGACGATGAGTCCGACAACGACGAGCACCGCAGACCCCAAGAAAGGTATCCGCCAAGATCCCGCCGCGAGGCCTCCGCCGATGTGTTCCGAAACGGCGAACACCGCAGCGGACAACGTTGCCCCGACCGATGAGCCGAGTTGAGCGAATGACCCGAAGAACGCACGTCGATCAGCGGGCGCATGTTCGATCGCCAGCAACGCCGCGCCACCCCATTCACCGCCCATCGCCACGCCCTGAAAAAGACGCAGAATGATCAGCAGCAGCGGCGCGATCGGGCCGACCGACTCATACGAGGGCAGCAGGCCGATCCCCACTGTTCCCATCCCCATCAGCAGCAGCGTGGCGATCAGGACCGGTTTGCGACCGTAACGGTCACCGAGGTGGCCGAAGATCAACGCGCCGATCGGCCGGCCCAGGTAGCCGAAAGACGTTGTGCCGAAAGCGACGATGGTGCCGAGGACCGGGTCCATGTCGGGCGGGAAGAAGACCTCACGAAAGACCAGTGCAGCGGCGGTCGCATAGATGAAGAAGTCGTACCACTCGATGCTGGTTCCAGCGAGCGCGGCGAGCGCCGCCCGGCGTGGCCGAGCCGCTGGGACAGACTCTTTCGTCACAGGCAATTCCTTACTAATGAAGGCTGTCGGAACTCACGACGCCGCCGGGTGTGTTCCGCATCACGCTAAAAGCCGACGAATACGCGCACAACCCGACATTCGTCTACTTTCAGACCAGCAGATAGACAATTGGCCAGCGGATCGGCGCGACGCGCTTTGTGTCTGCTCGCGGGAGGAAGCAAGCTAGCTCCATGCGGATCGAGCGGCTCGGCGCTCTGGGGGATGCCCCGGCGGTGCTGCGCGGTGTCGCCGCGGCGGCCCGGACTGCGGGCCTCGCGCCGCCGGCCGCAGTGATCGGCGAATGGTTCGGCTCGCGCGCAATCATCGCGCCCTCGGTTTCCATTACTCCAGTGCCATACGAAGCGGCGTTCGAGGTACCGCAAGACGATTCGGGCCCGCCCGGCAGCGTGGGTGGCGGATGGTTCGGCTACCTCTGTTACCCGGATCCAGGTGCCGACAGCGCACCGCCCCGCATCCCGGTGGCGGCCGGCGGTTGGTCGGACTGTGTGCTGCGCCAGGACGACGGCGGGCTCTGGTGGTTCGAAAGCCTCAGTGGCGCAGCGCTTCCCACCTGGCTCCGAGAGTTGGAGCCCATTGAGCCGCGCGCCTGCACCCTTACCTGGGTGGCCCCCGATCGCGACGATCACCGTCGCGGCGTGCTGGCCTGCCTGGAGGCCATCGCGGCGGGCGAGGTGTACCAGGCCTGCGTGTGCACCAGGTTCACCGGCCACATCGACGGCGAGCCGATCGATTTCTTCACCGAAGCGGTGGCCCGGACCGCACCGTCGCGGGCCGCGTACGTCGCCGGGGACTGGGGCGCGGTGGCCTCGCTGTCCCCCGAGCTGTTCCTGCGCCGTGCGGGCTCCGCAGTTGTCTCCAGCCCGATCAAGGGCACGCTGCCCCGCACTGCCGATCCGGCCGATCTACTTTCCTCGGTCAAGGATGTCGCCGAGAACATCATGATCGTCGACCTGGTCCGCAACGACCTGGGGCGGGTGGCGACCACGGGCAGCGTGACGGTGCCCGAACTGCTCGCGGTGCATCCGGCGCCCGGTGTCTGGCATCTGGTCTCGACCGTCACCGCCGACGTGCCCACGGATGTGCCGATGAGCGCACTGCTGGAGGCCACCTTCCCGCCGGCCTCGGTGACCGGCACACCGAAGCAACGGGCCCGCCGGCTGCTGCAGCAATGGGAACCGGCGCAGCGCGGAGTCTATTGTGGCACAGTAGGTTTGGCCTCACCCGTGGCGGGGTGCGAGCTCAACGTGGCGATCCGCACCGTGGAGTTCGGCGCCGATGGCTCGGCGGTGCTCGGCGTGGGCGGGGGCATCACGGCCGATTCCGACGTCGACGCGGAATGGGAAGAATGCCTGCACAAGTCAGCGTCGATCGTCGAGTTGTCCGGTCAGAGACAGCAGCTGTCGTCAGGGGGCTGAGTCGGGCAGGAGAGCCGATCCCCACATCGCGACCCGCGCGTTGAACGCGCCCGTGTCCGGGGACTCGGGATGCCAGGCGGAGATATCGACGGCGACGGGCACGAAGCTGTTGCCTTCATAGATGGGCACAGCCGAGTACGCCTGAACCTTCCCCTCTCGGATGAGGGAAGCGACGATGTTGAGATCGACATCCGCCTTCGCCGCCGCCGAGCCGACCGGGCAGTACACCACGTTCTGAACGTGATCATGCCCGCCGAATTCGGCCGGCATGAGGAACATCCGCTCCAATTGTCCCTGCGCACAAAGCTGCTCGGCCTTTTCCGTGGAATCGACCATCGAGAAATCCGGACCCATGTCGCCACCCTAACCGCAGCATCGGAGCGTCAGACGCACCAATCTGCGACCGCCAACGGGCTTCAGTCCCGAGCCCGCAGCACCGCGTCGTAGAGCTCGCGCCGGGACGGGGCGCCCGGGTTCGCGGCGATCACCTGTGCGCAAGCATCCTTGACCCGGATCCCGTCGGTCACCAACTCCTCGACCTCGGCCACCAGCGCGGGCAATTCGACCGTCAGAGTGCCGCCGGCCAAGACCACCGTGATCTCCCCCAGCACACCGTCGGCCGCCCACTCCGCGAGCTCGCCCAGGCTGCCGCGGCGGATCTCCTCGTGGGTCTTGGTCAACTCGCGGCACACCACGGCGCGCCGCGCGGGGCCCAGCACCTCGACAGCGTCGCGCAGCGTCTCGGCCAGCCGGCGCGGGGACTCGAAGAACACAGTGGTGCGCGGTTCGGCGGCCAGGGTCCGCAGCCAGGCCAGCCGGGCGGCGTGTTTGCGCGGGGCGAAGCCCTCGAAGCAGAACCGGTCGGAGGCCAGCCCGGACACCGCCAGCGCCGTCGTCACCGCGCTGGGGCCCGGTAGGCAGGACACCGGCAGGCCCGCCTCGGCGCACGCCGCCACCAGACGGTAACCAGGGTCGTTGATCAACGGCATGCCCGCGTCGCTCACCACGAGCACCGTCGCGCCCGCCGCGATCTCCTCGACCAGACCGGGCACGCGTCCTGCCTCGTTCTGGTCGAAGAAGCTCAGGATCCGGCCCGCCGGCTGCACGCCCAGCGACTGGGCCAGGCCACGAATGCGCCGGGTGTCTTCGGCCGCCACGATGTCGGCCGTCTTGAGCGCCTCGACCAGCCGCGCCGAGGCGTCGTCGGGCCGGCCCAGCGGCGTGGCGCCGATCAGTAGTTTGCCGGGTGTCACGACCGACAGCCTACGATCGCTTGCGTGACCGCCACCGCCACCGAATCACCGACGGCAGGTCGCTCGGTCCCGTTGATCAGCCCCGCACCGCTGATCCCGGCCACGGATTTCGGGCCGACGGACCGGCTGCAGGGCTGGATGATGACGGCAATCATCACCGCACTGGCCGCGATAAGCCGGTTCCTGAATCTGGGCTCGCCGACCGATGCCGGCACGCCGGTCTTCGACGAGAAGCACTACGCGCCGCAGGCCTGGCAGATGTTGCACAACCACGGGGTCGAGGACAACCCGGGCTACGGGCTCGTGGTGCATCCGCCGGTGGGCAAACAGCTGATCTCGATCGGCGAGGCACTGTTCGGCTACAACGGGCTGGGCTGGCGGTTCTCCGGGGCCCTCTGCGGTGTGGTGATCGTGATGCTGGTGGTGCGGATCGCACGCCGCCTCAGCCGCTCCACCCTCGTCGGCGGTATCGCCGGGCTGCTGATGATCGCCGACGGGGTCAGCTTCGTCTCGGCCCGCACGGCGCTGCTCGACGTGTTCCTGGTGGTGTTCGTGGTGGCGGCGTTCGCCTGCCTGATGGTGGACCGCGACGACGTCCGACGGCGCATGCACAACGTATTCATGGAGGGCCGCATCGCGGAGACCCCGTGGGGCCCCCGACTGGGCGTGCGGTGGTGGCGATTCGGTGCGGGGGTGCTGCTCGGTCTGGCCTGCGCCACCAAGTGGTCCGGGCTTTACTTCGTGGCGTTCTTCGGCGTCATGACATTGGTGCTCGACGCGATCGCCCGCAAGCAGTACCACGTGCAAGCACCGTGGCGGGGCATGCTGCGCCGCGATGTGTGGCCTGCCGCATACGTGTTCGGGTTCATCCCCGCCGCGGTCTACCTGGCGTCCTACGGGCCGTGGTTCGCCTCCGAGACCGGTGTGAACCGGTACGAGGCGGGCCAGTCGATCGGCGAGAACAGCATCATCCCGCTACCCGATGCGCTGCGCTCGCTGTGGCATTACACCTACGCCGCATACCGTTTCCACGCCGGGCTTACCAACGCCGACGGCAACCACCACCCGTGGGAGTCCAAGCCGTGGACCTGGCCGATGTCGTTGCGCCCCGTGCTGTATGCCATCGACAACCACGATGTGGCCGGGTGCGGCGCGCAGTCCTGCGTCAAAGCCGTGATGCTGGTGGGCACTCCGGCCATGTGGTTCGTCGCGGTCCCGGTGCTGGGGTGGGCCCTGTGGCGGGCTGTGGTGCGGCGCGACTGGCGTTACGGCGTGGTGTTGGTCGGGTACTCGGCCGGCTTCCTGCCGTGGTTCTTCGACATCGACCGGCAGATGTACTTCTTCTACGCCACCGTGATGGCACCGTTCCTGGTGCTCGCGATCGCACTGATCCTCGGCGACATTCTGTACAAGCCGAAACAGAACCCGGAGCGCCGAACGTTGGGTCTGCTGGTGGTGTGCTTCTACCTGGCGCTGGTGATCGCGAATTTCGCGTGGCTGTACCCGGTCCTGACGGGCATCCCGATTTCGCAGTCGACCTGGAATCTGGAGATCTGGCTGCCCAGTTGGCGTTAGGCGCAAGCCCTGGTTGTGTCGCCTCGTTCGCCTTGCCGGTTTCTACCGACGGGCTGTAGATCGCATGCCGGCGCGACCGTGCTGTAGAAAACCGCGCAAGAGGCGAAATCAAACGCGCTAGAGCAGATCCCGTGCCGCCGGGCACGACATGCAGCGCGGCCCGCCGCGGCCCGTACCCAGCTCCGAAGCCTCGATCGGCAGCACCTCGATACCCGAATCAGCCAGCCGCGCGTTGGTTTCCGAGTTGCGTTCGTAGGCCACCACCACCCCCGGCGCCAGAGCCAGCGTGTTGTTGCCGTCGTCCCATTGCTCCCGTTCGGCAGTAACCGGGTCGAGCCCGGTGTCGATCACCCGCAGTTGCTCGATCCCCATCGCGTCGGCAGCAGCCAGCACGAAGGGCACTTCGTCGTCGATCCGGATCCCGGCCGCGGTGCGATGAATCGTGAACGCCGACAACGAGTGCACGACATTGGGATACATCACCACCGCGTCGACGTCGACCATGGTGCACACGGTGTCCAGGTGCATCTGTGCCCGCTCCTGCCGGATCGGCACCGCCAGAACGGTGTGGGCCAGGTCGTCGTCGAACAGACTGCGCGCCAAGGCCTCGGCACCGGCCGGCGTGGTGCGCTCCCCCACTCCGACCGCCACCACCCCGGGCCCGAGCAGCAAGACGTCGCCACCCTCGACGGGCGCCGACCGTGACTCGTACGCGCGCCGGACGCCGAGGAACCGCGGATGGTGGGCGTAGATCAGATCGGTCAGAGAGGTCTCGCGGACCCGGGCCGGCAGTGCCAGTGACGTGATGGCGACTCTCGGGCCGATCCAGAACGACGAATCCCGGGTGAACAGCAGATTGGGTAGCGGCTCGATCACGAAATCGCCGCCATGGTGCATGAGCCGCACCAGGGACAGTTCGGCACCGTGGAAGGGCACCTCGTTGAAGGTCATCCCCGCCATCAGGATGCGGGCCAGATCTGCGGGCGCAAGAGTGCGCAGATAGGACGAAAGTTCCTGGGCCAGTGGCACACCCAGGCGTCGCGCGTCGACTGCGGCGGAGATACCGTGCATGCGGGCCGCCCCGCTGTGCCCCAGCGCCTCGGTCAGCAGATCGGCCAGCAGCAACACCTCCACCCCGCGTGAGCGCAGGACGTCGGCGAAGGCATCGTGCTCCCGTTGCGCCTTGGCCACCCACGGCAGCCCGTCGAACAGCAGGGCGTCGTTGTTCCGTGGCGTGAGCCGCTGCAGTTCGGGGCCCGGCCGGTGCAGGATGGCGGCGCGCAGTGTGCCGACCTCAGAATTGGAACCGAACGCCACAGTCTCCACGCCATGACGTTAACTCAACTATGGTTGAGGTGTATGGAGACGCACGAGTTAACTCCTGGCGAGATGTCGCAGCGCAGCGGCGTGGCAGTGTCGGCATTGCACTTCTACGAGCGCGAGGGTTTGATCGCCAGCCGCCGCACCACCGGCAACCAGCGCCGCTACGCGCGCGAGACCCTGCGCCGCGTGGCGTTCATCCGGATGTCGCAGCGGCTGGGCATACCGTTGGCCCGGATCCGTGAGGCACTGGCCAGCCTGCCCGACGACCGGGTACCGACCAGCAAGGACTGGGGCCGGCTCTCCGCCGGGTGGCGCCAGGACCTCGACGACCGGATCCTGCACCTACAACGGTTGCGCGACAACCTCACCGGCTGCATCGGCTGCGGCTGCCTGAGCCTCAAAACGTGCATGCTGACCAATCCCGGCGACGTCCTCGCCGAGCAGGGACCTGGCGCCTCCCGTCTCTAACGCAATCGAACGCCTGTGCGATACACTCGCGCGCATGGAGCTGGCGTTGCAAGGCTCACTGTTCGAGCACGCTGAACGTCGTCGATTGGGTAACGGCGCCTGGGTCGAGCTGCGCTCGGGCTGGCTGCCCGACGCCGATTCGCTGTTCGAAGAGTTGATGGACGGGATCCCGTGGCGGTCCGAGGAGCGCCAGATGTATGACCGGGTGGTGGCGGTGCCGCGGCTGGTCAGCTTTCACCACCTGATCGACGAGCCGGTGCCACACCCCAGGCTCAAACAGATCCGGCGCAGGCTCAACGACACCTTCGGTGGCGAGCTCGGTGAACCCTTCACCACCGCGGGCCTGTGCCTGTACCGCGACGGCAACGACAGCGTCGCCTGGCACGGGGACACCATCGGGCGCAGCAGCAGCGAGGACACCATGGTGGCCATCATCGGGCTCGGCGCGACAAGGGTTTTCGCGTTGCGCCCCCGCGGCGGCGGTCACGCCCTTCGGCTACAGCACCGCCACGGCGACCTGTTGGTGATGGGCGGATCGTGTCAGCGCACCTGGGAGCATTCGATACCGAAGACCACCAGCCTGGTGGGTCCGCGGATCAGCATCCAGTTTCGCCCGCACGACGTGCGCTGAGGGTTTCTAGGCCCTTACGTCGGCGACTGCGGAGCTGAGCAGCTCGCGGGCCCGCTTGGCATCCACCGGTGACACCGGCTTGCCCGGCTCCACCAGCGGGTTGGCGGTGACGATCACCATGAACGTGTCGAAACTGGCGACGTAGTTGTACAGCTCGCCGGTCCGCGCCTGGCCGCCCACCGCGGTCTGCACGATGCGGTGGGTTCCGATGGTGCGCGCGCCCTCGATCTGCGGGGCCTCGACGACGTCCACCTGCCCGCGGATCCCCGGGCCCAGGAATTTCACCTGCTTACAGGCGTCGCCCGGGTCGTTCAGAGGGATCGGCTCGGAGGTCTCCACTGCCAGCACGATGAACCGGTTGCCCGCTCCCTCGGCCGACGTGGCGGCCATGTTGCCCTTCAGACCCTCAGGCAATGACTGCCCCTCGGCGAACTTCGCACAATCGGCGGGTTCTACCTTCACCCCGGGCGGCATCTTGTGCGGCGCCAGCATTTTCGGGTCGATCCCGGTCGGCGCCACATCGGTGACCTTGAACTCCGGGCCGAACGTTGAGCGCACCTTGGCGACGTTGGCGATGTCCGCGTGGGCGGAAGTCGACTGGTCCGATTGACCACAGGCGACCAATGCGGTGGCGCAGGCGAGGACGCCGGCGGCGGCGAGCAAGACGTTGCGGTTCTCCATCGCTCGTCAACATACCTGGGCTCGTCGACATATCCGGCACCACCGACTCAGCCGCGTAACGCCGAAACCGTTTTCACGAGTAGATCGGTGACGAACTCGGTGTCGAGCGCTGGATTGGGCGATCCAGGATCGGTGACGACGGTGATGAACAAGTGATAGACACCGGCCTCGACATTCAGATCAGCTGTGTAGGTGTCCGCGTGAGATCGGGTTTCCGTGCCACCTTCGACGACGGTGGTGACAGCGGTGGACATTCCGGCGGTCACAGCGCCCTCGATCGCCGGGCCCGCGACGGTGGTCACCGTCCCCATGGAATGGCCGCCCGAAACGCTCCACTGCTCGCAGGGAGCGTCGGAGCGGGGTTCGGTGGGCGCACCCCGCAGCTTGCCGACGGCCGCATAGACGATGCCGCCGGGTCCGGAGGCCGACCAACCCCGGGCCGGTTCGGTGTCGGGCGCAGCCGGCGTCGCGCAGTGGGCCGGGTCGGCCGACCAGTTCGGACCGAAACCCCACAGCGACACCGGGGTCGCCAGCGGATCGATGGCCACCACCTCGTAGCCGGGCGGCAGATCGTGGCGTACCCGGTCGATGCGGGCCGGATTGACGGTGACGGTGTTGCCGGTGGACTGCGGTGCCGACGACGCAGGCGCCGGTTGCGGTGCCGACGGCGGCCCGCATGCCACCCCGCAAGCCAGGGCGCACACCAGCAGGACCGCCGGGACGGCGAAAAGGCGCACGGCGTGTTGATACCACAGCCCGGGTTTGCTGTCGAGAACGGAAGCGGCGCTGGTTGTCAACCGAATTTCTGCCGCCGAGAACACGACAAGTGTTGCGATACAGCGGAATTTAATCGCCGCGGGGCGGGTTGCCACCGGCAGGAGATTTGCGACGATGGGGGCGCGACCGGTGTACGGGTTGGCGGGTGCTGTGTTGGCCGGCGGTGCGCTGTCGGCCATGGCCCTTGGCTTCCCCGCCGCCGCACCGGCCGCGCCGTCGGGGGTCGGATCGGCACAGGACACCGCGGACGAACTGGAACGCCGGGGTTACGACGTCGTGATCGACCAGACCGGCACGGCTCCGCTCGACCGGTGCACCGTTTCGTCGGTGCGCCCGGCTCGGTTCCTGGAACGGACCGTATACCTGTCCGCACACTGCTGAGAGCACCCATGGGGTCCGAACGTTTCACTGTGCAAAAGATCGCGCGGTAGGACTGCGGCTTCTGCCAGCCATTGGGCAGGAAAGCGTTTATCGTGCAAATCAGTTGCGCCTCACCGGGGCGTCCAATCGATTGGAGACCGATGACCACCTCACTGAGGGCCGGCGGAATCGTCGCCGCCGCCTTGGCGCTCGGGGTCATGCTGGCCGGCTGCGGCGGCAAGACGGTGTCCGGCACCGCGACTGAGGCGACCGCAGCCAGCGAGACCAGCACCGAACCGACCACGCCCGATGGCACGGACGCTCCGGCTGCCGGGCACAAGTACACGATCGTCGACTACATCCGGGACAACAAGATCACCGAGACGCCGGTGCACCGCGGCGATCCGGGTACCCCCACGTTGGATCTGCCGATGCCCGAAGGTTGGCAGGACGCGACCGCGTCTGCTCCCGAATGGGCTTGGAGCGCAATCGTATCCACCGATCCGGAGTTCGCCGCAGATCCGCCGTCCATCATCGCGCTGATGTCCAAGCTGACCGGCGACGTGGATCCGGCCAAGATCTTGGAGTACGCCCCGAACGAGATCAGGAACCTGCCCGGCTACGAGAACCAGGGCGACGGGTCCGCGGACCAGCTGAGCGGATTCGACGCCTATCAGATCGGCGGCACGTACGTGAAGGACGGCGCCACCCGGCTGATCGCGCAGAAGACCGTGGTGATCCCCGCGCCCGACGGGTTGTTCGTGTTGCAGTTCAACGCCGACGGCACCGAGGACCAGATGGGCCCGCTGATGGATGCCACCACGACGATCGACGAGCAGACGGTCATCACTCCGTAGCCCTATTGGCGGGAGAAGGCCGATGCCGCGGCCACCTGCTCCGCTGTCGGCTGCACTCCGGTGTAGCGCGTGAATTGTTCCGCGGCCTGCAGCGCGATCACCTCCGCGCCGGTGATGACGGGCAGGCCGGCCGACCTTGCCGCGGCGATCAACGGGGTTTCGGCGGGCATGGCCACCACGTCGACCACGGCACTGGCCGCTTGGATCGTGGCCGGTTCGAATGCGCAGCGGTGTTCGTCGGGCCCGTCGGCCATCCCGATCGGGGTGACGTTGACCAGGATGGGTGCCGTCAGGGTGCCCACCTCGGGCGCGTAGTCGTAACCGAGAGTCTCGGCCAGCGCGCGCCCGGCGTGGGCGTTCCGAGCGACGACCGTTCCGCGGTGAAAACCCTTGTCACGCAACGCTGCACCGACTGCCTTGGCCATGCCGCCGCTGCCCCGCATCAGCACCGCGTCACCCGGGTCCAGCGGCGCGACGAGGGCTTGCACCGCCAGGTAGTCGGTGTTGGATGCGGTGAGGTGGCCGCCGGGCACCGACAGGTCGTTGACGATGGTGTTGACCGCGTCGATCGCGCGGGCCGACGGTTCGATCTCGTCGACGAGGGCCATGACGTCCTTCTTGAAGGGCATCGACACCGAGCAGCCCCGGATGCCCAGGGCCCGGACGCCACCGATGGCCGCGGCGATATCCGTTGTGGTGAAAGCCTTGTAGAGGTAGTCCAGGCCGAGTTCGTCGTAGAGGTAGTTGTGGAAGCGCGTCCCGATGTTGCTGGGCCGGGCCGCCAGGGAAATGCACACCAGCGTGTCCTTGTTCAATGCTGGCCTCCGGCCACTGGCGGGCAGCGGCGGCCGACTCACTGGCTGACCGCCCGGATCACCTGACGCGTCACGTCTTTGATCTTCGCCGCCACCTCGGGTTGCAGGCTGAGCGAGCTGACGGCCGGCACCGGAACGTCGGTGAGCACCACGCCAAGATCCTCACGCTCCCACACGGCACCGAGCCGGTCCAGGATGCGGCGCATGGCGTAGTTGTCACTCAGTACCCGCGCGGTAAAGCGTTGAATACCAAGATAATCAGCTGACACCACCAATGCATCCATCAGGAAGGTGCCGATACCGCGGCCCTGATAGTCGTCGCCGACGGTGAACGCCACCTCGGCTGTGGTCGCGTCGTGCCCCTCGCGCACCACGCGGGCGTCGGCGACGACCGGACCCAGCGCGCCCTCGGTCATCACCCAGACGAAATGGTCGGCGTAATCGACCTCGAACAGATACTCCAGCAGGGCCTTGGTCGGCTTACGGACGGATTGGAAACGCCGGTAGAGGGTTTCGCTGGAGAATTCGACCGGCCCGTTCAGGGTCCGCTCGACGTCGCCGGGCAGCACGGGCCGCAGATAGAACCAGTCGCCGTTGCGTACCTGCACCGGGATCGGCGTGATGAACCCGGCCAGCCGCTGGCGGGCGATACGCACCAGGCGGTCGAACATCCCGGGCAGGTGCAGGATGACCTCGAAGGCCTCACGGTCGCCGACCCACCCCGTCACCGGATCGAGCGCGGTCACGGTGGCGGTGCGCGATGCGTCGCGCAGCAGTGCGATCTCACCGATGATCAGCCCCGGTTCCAGATCGGCGACGACGGCCTGTCCGTCGGGCCCGTCGTGCACCACCCGGGTCCGCCCTGAGGCGAGCAGCATGAACGTCAGCGCCGGGTCGCCCTGCCGGATCAGCACATGCCCGGCCGGGACCGACAGCGGGCGCAGCAGAGCGGTCAACGGCGCCAACACAGACGGCCGGCAGCCGGCGAAGAATTCCAGAGCCGCCAAGTCATCAGCGCTGACCTCGGTCAGATCGGCCACAGTCCCAGGCTACGGCGCCGCCCCGGGCTCGGTCAGGGCTTGGCGAATCCAGCCTTGGCGAGAGCCTTTTGGCCGGTCTCGCCAGTCACCAGGTCGACGAAACGGTGGGCCAGCGGCGTGTGTTGGGATTCATTGAGCACGGCGATCGGGTACGTGTTGACGGCCTGAGCCGCTTCGGGGAAGGCGACGCCGTCGACCTTGTCCTGGGCTCCCGCCGTGTCGGTGACGTAGACCAGGCCGGCGTCGGCCTGTCCGCTGGCCACCTTGCCCAGCACGTCGGTGACCGAGGTCTCCTCGCTCACGGGGGACAGCGTCACCCCGGTGGCCTTCTCGATCTTTTCGGTCGCGGCGCCGCACGGCACCGGCGGGGCGCACACCACAACGCTGGTCCCCGGCTTTGCCAGATCGGCAAATGACTTGATGCCCTTGGGGTTTCCAGGGGCGACGGCGATAGTCAAGGTGTTGGTGGCGAAGTTCACCGGGCCGCCATCGACCAGTTCCGCTGCCACCGCCTTGTCCATGTTCCGGGTGTCGGCCGAGGCGAACACGTCGGCGTCCGCCCCTTGGGTCAGCTGGGTGACCAGGTCCGAGGATCCGGCGAACGAGAACTCCACCGAGCTCCCCGGGTTGTCGGTCTCGAACTGCCGACCGATCTCGGTGAACGCCGATTTCAGCGAGGCCGCGGCGAACACCGTGATCGATCCGCCGTCTGTGGTCGAGGGTTCCGATGCGTTCTCCGCCGAGGTGCAACCGCCGATCAAGGCTGTGACGGCCAATGCACTGAAGGCCAGGGCACACATCCGGGCTCGGGTCATGACTGTCCCTTCGGGGTTTCCACGATGACGGTCGTGGCCTTGACCACCGCGACCGCGATACTGCCGGGGGCAAGGCCGAGTTCACGGACCGATTGACTGCTCATCAGCGACACCACGGTGAACGGGCCGCACTGTAGCTCCACCTGGGCCATCACTTCGTCGGCGATGACGTTGGTGACGAGCCCGGCGAACCGGTTGCGGGCCGAGCTTCCGATTCCGAGCGGATCCTTGGGGGCCGCAGCGGCGTTGGCACGCGCGAACGCCGCCAGCGCGGCGCCGTCGATCACCTTGCGTCCGGAGCCATCGAGATGAGCCGGCAGCGCCCCGTCGTCGATCCAGCGCCTCACGGTGTCGTCACTGACCCCGAGCAGTTCGGCCGCCTCGCGGACCCGGATGTCTGGCACCGCGCCAGCGTATCGGCACCTCCTCGGCTCAACAACCGCAAACACGGCGAAATAGCCGCTTCTGATCCGCATATACGGTCTTGACCGCGCTGGTGCTCGGCTGCTAAGCAAGTGCTCAGCATTTCGACGACGAAGGGAACCCTATGGAACTGCAGACGGTTTTGGAAGAGCTCCGCGACCGACCGGGCACGGGCGAGACCATTCCGGTGATCGACCCCGCGACCGAGGAGCAGATCACCGAATTCCGCGACTGCGGTCCCGACGCGGTCAACGAGGCCGTCGCCGCCGCGAAAGCGGCCTACCAGTCCGGGATTTGGACCGACATCCCGGCCCGCCAGCGCGCCAAGGTGCTGTGGAAGCTGGGCGATCTGATCGATGAGCACGCCAAGGAATTCGCCGAGCTGGAATCGCTGGACGCCGGGATGCCCCCGATGCAAGCAGAGATGATCGTCTCCACCTGCGCGGAGTTCTTCCGCTACTACGCGGGCTGGTGTACCAAACTCAACGGCAGCAGCTACCAGGTTCAGATGGAGGGCGGCGTCAACAGCAACTATTCCAACCTGCACGCCTACACCACCAAGGAGCCGTATGGCGTAGTCGGGCTCATCTACCCGTGGAACGGCCCACTGTTCAACGCCTGCGCCAAGATCGCACCGGCCATGGCCGCCGGCTGCTCCAGCGTCGTCAAACCCGCCGAGGAGACCCCGCTGTCGGCGGTGCTGCTGGAGCGACTGATCGCTGAGGCCGACGTGCCGGACGGCGTGGTGAACTTCGTCATCGGGTACGGCGCCACCGCTGGTGCCGCGATCACCGCGCACCCCGACGTGGAGAAGGTCGCCTTCACCGGCTCGACCGAGGTCGGCAAGCAGATCATGCGGGATTCGGCGGACAACCTGAAGAAGGTGACCCTGGAGCTGGGCGGAAAGTCCCCGGTGCTGATCTACGAAGACGCCGACCTGGACATGGCGATCATGATGGCCTCGATGGGCATCTTCGTGCACTCGGGGCAGGGCTGCGTGTGCGGATCACGAATCATCGTGCAGCGCAGCGTTTATGAACGCGTGGTGCAGGGCATCGCGATGATCGGAGACAACCTGGTACTGGGCGGCCCGAAGGACGAGGGCGCCATGATCAGCCCACTGGTCAGCCAGAAGCAGCTCGACCGCGTGCTGGGGTACATCGACCAGGGCAAGCGCGACGGCGCCGAAATCGTTTCCGGTGGTTACCGATTGGACCGCAAGGGCTACTTCGTCAAGCCCACCGTCGTCACCAACGTCGACCCAGCCACCAGCCGGCTGTACAAGGAAGAGATCTTCGGCCCGGTCGTCACCATCCTGCCGTTCGACGATGACGACGAGGCGATCGCGATGGCCAACGACACCAGTTACGGCCTGGCCGCGACCGTCTGGACCACCAACCTGGCCCGCGCGCACAGCCTGGGCAAGCGCCTGCAGGCCGGCATGGTGGGACTGAACTGCCAGTTGACATTCGACCACAACGTGCCGTTCGGCGGTTACAAACAGTCAGGCGTCGGCAAGGAATTCGGGTACGAGGGCATCGACGCTTACCTCAAGACAAAGTCGATCTGGGCGCAGCTGTAGGTCGGCGCCCGGTCAGACCTCGAATTTGACGGCGGCGAGCTCGAGGGCCTTGCCCTCCAGCCGCTGACCGAGGTAGATCTCGGCCTGAATGAGCCGCTCGCAGTGCCACCGGATGTCCTCGGCATGCTCCCGGGATGCCGTGTAGCGCACAGCCATGGTGGTCACGTCGATGCGGCGGGTGTCGCGCACCTTGAGGTCCTCGGACACCTGGAAGCCGTCCTCCTCGGCGGCAGCAATGGCCTCCAGCACCTGCCCGACGGCCAGCCGGATGTCACGGCAACCGTTCTCGGCGATCTCGGAAGCCTCACGCTGGATGTCCCCCTGCTTGCGGACCACCGCAGCATCGGCGTTCACCTGATCACCCGCGAGCTCGCTGGCGGCGCCCGACCACTCCGCCCCTCCGGGCGCACACACATTCTGCCGGTGCCACTCGAACAGTTCCTCGGACTCGGCCGCCAGCTGGCGCCAGCGCGCAGCGGCGTCCGCGAGATACGTTGTGTCCCAACTCTCCAGCCGGGAGCGAGTCAGCGCCCCATCTGATGGACCGGCGACGGATACCTCATTCACATCAACTCCGCCAGACCTCCGGCGGTTTGTTCATCGGTCGCGGTGTAGCGATGCGCGGCCGCGGACAGATTTCCCGCCTGCGAGCTGACGCGACCAGATTGGGAGGCCCGCGCCGTGATCACGGCATCATCCATCGCCGAGACACCGCTGCTGCTCGGATAGCCTCCGGCGTCCGGGCGGGCAGGCGACACCCCCAATTCGGCAGCGATCATCTCGCTGCTGGTGGCCCCGGCACGAAGCGCCCCCGGGTCCACACTCAGATCGTTTGCCATAGCAATCCCCCAACTGGCCAATCTGTTCCCCGAGGCTAACCGAATCACCTGAGTTCAGCCCAGGGGCTGAGCAAGTATGCCATTGCAAACTGGCGTCGACCAAGAGCGGGCTCGCCGCCTGCCGGCCACCGAATGGTCATCCACCGGCCATCCTCAAGCCTCCACTGACACTGAGGACTTGGCCAGTGATGAAGCTGGCATCGTCGGAGGCGAAAAACAGGACCGCCTCGGCGACCTCCTCGGATTTCGCGACGCGGCGCGACGGGATAGCTCTGACCAGGCCGTCGCGCACCTTGTCCGGAAGCGAATCGAACAGCGGGGTGTCGGTCGGTCCAGGGCAAACACCGTTGACATTGATCTGGCGGCGGGCCGTCTCGCGCGCGAGCGACTTGATGAAGGCGATCCCCCCGCCTCCGGCTCCGGCGTACACCATCTCGCCCAGACTACCCACCCGTCCTGCATCACTGGCTATGTTGACGATCTTTGCCGTGCTTCCGTGGCGCGGATGGTTTTGCGGAAGGCATGGGTGAGCCGAACCGGTCCGAGAAAGTTGACCGCAACCGGTGTCCGCCACAGCGCGTCGTCGTCGGACACGAACGACTCGACCCGGTCGATGCCCGCTGCGTCGACGATGACGGCCGGCGTTCCAGGTGCGACCACCACGTCGTCGTGCAGTGTGCTCACCGCGTCCGGGCCGGCCAGATCGACCACATGCGCGGAGGTGTTCGCGCCGCCCTCGCCGTGTGGCCGATGCCCGGCGCCCGGTGCCGTAACTTCGGTTGAATGGCGTGCGTGAGCAGAAGGGTGCCGACATGAATTTCTCCGATTACCAACAGTTGACGCTGACCCGCCGGGACAACGGCGTCCTGCTGATCACGCTGAACCGGCCGGAGAAGTACAACGCCGCCGACGAGGGCATGCACACCGAACTGGCCAACATCTGGAAAGACGTCGCAGCCGACCCGCAGACCCGGGTCGCCGTGATCACCGGTGCCGGTAAGGCTTTCAGCGCCGGCGGCGATCTGGCCATGGTCGAACGGATGGCCGGTGACTACGACCGGGTGTCACACATGCTGACCGAGATGAGCGATCTGGTCTACAACATGATCAACTGCGACAAACCCATCGTCTCGGCGATCAACGGTGTGGCCGTCGGGGCGGGCGCGGTGGCCGCACTGCTCGCCGACATCGCGATCATCGCCGAGGACGCCCGGATCGGTGACGGACACGTCAAACTCGGCGTGGCAGCCGGCGACCACGCCGCCATCATCTGGCCACTGCTGGCCGGGACGGCCAAGGCGAAGTACTACCTGATGACCGGTGAGATGATCGGCGGCATCGAGGCCGAGCGGATCGGCATGGTCGCCAAAGCCCTTCCGCGCGAGGAAGTTCTGGACGAGGCGCTGCGGATCGCCGACAATCTGGCGACCGGCGCCCAGCAGGCGATCCGGCTGACCAAGCGGGCACTCAACAACTGGTTGCGCAATGCGGGCCCGATCTTCGACCAGTCGGCGGCCTACGAGATGTTGACCTTCCTGGGACCCGACGTGGTGGAGGGCTACACCGCCTTGCGGGAAAAGCGCGCGCCGCACTTTCCGTCGGCGCAGCCGACCAGACAGAACAGCCCGTCGGCGCAGCCAGAACGGGGCGACTGACGACTGGGCTTCACAATGACGACGACGCGCCGAGCACCGAGAGCAGCTGCAGCTTCTCGTAACTCTCGCTGCCCGGCACCGCGGTGTAGACCAGCAGCGAGTGGGACTGGTCGGGGTCCAGCAGAATTTGGCAGTTGAGTTCCAGGCTCCCGACCAGCGGGTGCTGATAGCGCTTGATGTCGCGCGGCCGGATGCCGACCTCGTGCTGGTCCCACAACAGCCTGAACTCCTCGCTTTCGTCGGTGAGCAGTTCCGCGTATCGCGCGGCCTTGGACCCCGGCCCGCGCAGTGCGAGCACTCCTCGCAGCCCGGACACGTACATCCGCGAGTAGAACTCGTGGTCTTCGCGCGGGTACAGATCGCGCACCGTCGGGTCGGTGAACCAGCGGTACCCGATGCTGCGCGAGGGACCCGTGTACCGGCTGAGGTCCCCGACGAGGGCGAGACCGGGCGGGGTCTGCCGCAAGGTCTCCCCCAACTCCGTGACGATCTCGGCCGGAGTGTCGGTGAGCCGGTCGAAGATTCGCAGCATCCCAGGGCTGATGTGGTCACTGCTCGACCCACGCACCGGCGGCTGGTGCCCGGCAAGGCGGAAGAGGTGGTCGCGCTCGTCGAGGGACAGATGGAGCCCTTGTGCGATCGACGCGATCATCTGCTCCGAGGGCTGCGGGCCGCGTTCCCGCTCCAGACGCGAGTAGTAGTCGGTCGACATGTGGCACAGCGCGGCTACTTCTTCGCGGCGCAGGCCGCTCGTTCGTCGGCGTTGTCCGCGCGGCAGCCCGACGTCTTCGGGTTGCAGTGCCGCGCGACGGCGGACCAGGAATTCCGCAAGCCCGGCTCGATCGATCATGCCTGCCATCTTCTCCCGGGTCGGATCGCTCAGCCACGGATCGTCAGACCGTGGATAGGGCGCAGCCCGATGGGCAATCTGGATCCCATGCCACATGATTACGACATCACGATCGACGACCTGTCCGGAAAGCGGGCGGTGGTGACCGGCGCGAGCGACGGCATCGGCATCGGCATCGCGGCACGACTCGCCGGAGCGGGCGCCGAAGTGGTCATGCCGGTCCGGAACCCGAACAAGGGCGAGGCGGCCATCGCCAAGATCCGCGAGCGGCATCCACACGCGAAGCTGACGTTGGAGGAGCTCGACCTGTCCTCCCTGGCCTCGGTGGCAGCGTTCGCCCAGAAGCTGTGCGCCGAGGGCGCTCCCATCCACGTGCTGGTCAACAACGCGGGGGTGATGACCCCGCCTGACCGGCAGACCACAGCCGACGGATTCGAGCTGCAGTTCGGCACGAATCACCTGGGCCACTTCGCGCTCACCGCCCGTCTGCTGCCACTGCTCAAGGCCGGTCATGCGCGGGTGACGTCCCAGACCAGCGTCGCCGCCCGCAGCGGCGCCATCAACTGGAGCGACGTGAACTGGGAGCACGGCTACGACGGCATGGCCGCCTATCGGCAGTCCAAGATCGCGCTCGGGTTGTTCGGCCTCGAGCTTCACCGTCGCAGCGTGGCCGCGGGCTGGGGAATCACCAGCAATATTTCTCACCCTGGCGTCGCCCCCACGAATCTCCTGGCGGCACGCCCCGAAGTGGGACGTGCCAAGGACACCGTCGGTGTGCGGCTGATCCGCTGGTTCTCAGCGCGCGGCCTCATCGTGGGCACTGTGGACAGCGCGAAACTGCCCGCGCTGATGGCTGCGACGTCGGCCACGGTCAAGGACGGCGCGTTCTACGGGCCCCGGTGGCCGGGCCACGTCGGTGGCCCGCCGGGGGAACAGAAACTCTGGAAACCGCTGCGCGACAACGAGAGTGCGGCGCGACTTTGGGCGGTGTCAGAGGAGCTCACCGGGGTCACCCTGTGACGAATGTGCCGCCTGTCGAGGATGATTCACGGCTTTCACACGACGACTCGACACATTCACCACAGGGTCCGATCAAGGCACCTTGCCCGGCGCCGGCACCGGTGACATGCGGGCGCGGGCGACTTGGGCGGCGCCGTTGCCGGTGATCAGCCAGAGCGTGGCGAGCTGCGCGATGAAGTCGTCGACGGACAGGTCGACGCCGCCGTTGACGAATTCCAGGATGGCGTCGGCCGTTCCGCCGACGATGAATGCCGGTGTCACCTTGGCCAACGGGTCTGTTTCCAACTCGACCCCGTGCACTGTGCGCCCGTGGTCGATGAGCACGTCGGTGAGCCGGTGCATGACCGTGCTGCGGTGCGCATCGAGTTCGGGCGACGCGGCGACACCCCCGAGCAGCACACGAGCGCGGCGCGGGTCGTCGACGAGTGCCCGCACCGCGGCCGCCACGCTCGCCAGTGCCTGGATTTCCAGCGGGTCCTCCGCTGCCGCGTCCGCCGCCGCCACGGTCGCGCTGCGTACCCGCTCGGCGATGTCGTCGACGACGGCAACCGACAGGGCGTCCAGATCCGTGAAGCTCTCGTAGAAGTAGCGCTTGTTGAGACTGGCTGCTGCGCAGAGCTTCTCGACCGTCACGCCCCGCCACTCGTTGCGCGTCATGACGTCCATCGCAGCTTCCAGCAGACGTTCACGCCGCTGGCGGCGACGAGCGTCGGCCGATTGGCCGCCGTAAGCGCGTTTGGTCGTTGACACCACCTGGACATTCTGGCACGGTTTCGTACCAGATGGCTGACCGAGAGGACACCATGGAACTGTGCTCGCCTCTGAACGCGCACCGCCTCCAAGCCCTGGGCGCCGCCGTCACCACACGATTTCCGAGCGGTGAACGCCCTTTGGCCGCTCCGCCACCGGGGTCGAATCTGAAGCCCGTCATGGGCAATTACGGCTTCCCGTTCCTGGGCCACGTATTGAGCTCCCTGGCCGATCCGCTGGCGTTCGCACGGGACCGCTACGAGCGTTACGGGCCGGTGTCGTGGGCCGGCGGCGTCGGCTTCCGCGTCGTCGGACTCATGGGTCCCGATGCCCTGGAAACCGCCTGGGTCAACCGCGACAAGGTGTTCTCCAGCACTCGCGGCTGGGCACCGGTCATCGGGCCGTTCTTCCACCGCGGAATGATGCTGCTGGACTTCGACGAACACCGCGACCACCGCCGCATCATGCAACAGGCTTTCACCCGCAGCGCGCTGGATGGCTACCTGCAACTGATGCTGCCCAGCATCGACCGCACGCTGCGCGATTGGCCATCGACACAAGCCTTTCCGTTCTATCCGTCGATCAAGCACCTGCTGCTCGAGCAAGCCGCCGAGGTATTCGTCGGCACGCACCTCGGCCCCGAATCCGACCGGCTGTCAGCGGACTTCCACGACACCGTCCGGGGCGGGCAGGCGTTGTTGCGGGCGGACGTGCCCGGGGGTGTGTGGGCCAAGGGGCTACGGGCCCGGGAGCGGCTCGAAAGGTACTTCGCCGACCAGGTTCCCGATCGGCAGCGCGGCGATGGCACCGACCTGTTCTCGATGTTGTGCCGCAGCGAGGACGAGGACGGCGCCCGGTTCACACCGACCGACATCGTCAACCACATGATCTTCCTGCTGATGGCCGCCCACGACACCACTGCCATCGCGCTGTCCATGCTCTTGTACGAACTGGGCCGGAACCGGCAGTGGCAGGAGGCTCTTCGCGATGAAGCGGTCAGCCTGCCGAACGACACGCCCAGCGTTCTGGACCTGGACGCCTACCCACTGCTCGACGCCGCGTTCAAGGAGATCCTCCGGATGTACGCACCTGCGGGCGCGCTGTTCCGCCAAACCGTCCGCGACACCGAGATCCTCGGGCACTTCGTGCCGCGCAAGACCCAGGTCGCCATCAATGTCTATGCCTCCATGCGGCTTTCCGACTGGTGGCCCGACCCCGACACGTTCAATCCCGAACGGTTCGTCAACAACTCCGCATCCCGCGCCACGGTGAGCCGCTACGTGTTCGCGCCATTCGGCGGTGGCGCGCACAAGTGCATCGGCCAGCAGTTCGCCGACATGACCGTCAAGACCACGATGCATCAGATGCTGAGGCGGTTCGAGTGGAGTGTGCCCGCCGACTACCGCCCGCAGCTGACCTGGGGAACCGGGCCGACACCTGCCGATGACCTCCCGATCGACCTGCGGGCGCGCGTCGGCGGCCGGTAACGACAAACGCGGCCCGGGAGACTCTCCCGAACCGCGCTGACCTGTTCAAACTTTGTGGAGCTAAGGGGAATCGAACCCCTGACCTTCTCGATGCGAACGAGACGCGCTACCAACTGCGCTATAGCCCCTTGATACCGGATGCACAGGCTACCAGCCTTGCGCCCGCGGAACGAAACCGGCCGCTCTACTGCCCGGCAGCGCGCGGTAGATCGTATTCGCGGGACATCGACCCGTACGACGCGTACGCCAGGTGCTCGAAGATCGGATCCTCGTCATCGATGTCGAGGACGACCGCGCCGGGGCGGCGCAACCTGGCCGGCACCACGTCGAGTTTGTGGTCGTCGGTGTTCTCCACGCCCAGCCGCGACCGCGCCATCCGTTGTGCACGGCGACGCCGCAGCTGCTCCTCGATGCGCGTCTGACGACGCAGGTAGGCCAGGTACAGCACGGTCAGCGTGCCTGCACCGCCACACAGCCACCAGGCCGAGGGCGTCACCAGGAAGGCAGCGGCCGCCGAGAACACCAGCGTGGCGGCCAGCACCGCGAGCACACGCTTGCGGAACCGGAACTTGCGGGCACTGATCTCCGCGGCTTTCTTGGAATCGAACCGCCGCTGCCGGTTCGCGTTCAACGACGCGACGGGCGCCTCGGTCTGCTCCTCCTCGACCGGCTCCTCGTCGGCCTCGGGTTCCAGGCCCGACGAGTCGGCGACGTACTCGTACTCGTCGTCGGCAAGGCCTTCGGGGTCCTCGGTGTCCTCTGCCGCGTCGAGGTCCTCGGCGCTCTCGACAACACCGGGGTCGTCGGCCTCGTCGAGATCCACTGGGATGCGTTCGGTTTGGGCCTCTGCCTCGGCCTCGAATTGCTCAACGGGTTCTTCGATCGCGACGGGTTCCGGTTCGGCCTCGGTCTCGGCCTCCGCCTCGGTCTCGAATTCCAATTCGAGTTCGGGCTCGTCGACTTCCTCGGGCTCGGCGTCGGCTGTGGTGTCGGCCGCCTGGCGCAGCGTACCGACCGGCAGCGCGCCGGAATCCTCGTCGACGATGTCGACGTCGAGATAGTCGGGTTCGGGGGTCTCGACGCGCGCCGCCGCCACCACGACGGTGCGCTGCACGCGGACCTCGGCGGGCGCCTCGTCGTTCTCGGGGTCGTCCTCGAAGTCGTCGTCGAGCTCCTCGTCGAGGTGGTCGGCGCTGGGCTGCCAGTGGGGATCGCTGTGATGTCCGGCGGCCGGGCCGCGTCGTAACCGTTGTGCGTTGCGGCCGCTGTTGAGCACTCGTGTCGCCAGGGCGACGTCACTGGTACGACGCACCGAGTCGCGCTTGCTGATCAACATCGGGACCAGAACGAAAAGCCAGAGAACGACAAGGGAAATCCACAGCAGTGACTGGGGGATGCTTGGCATGACGCCTGCTCCTTTCCCCTTCAGGCTAGGTCCGTGACCAGCGCATCCATGGACGGCGCGCCGACCCAATTACACACCTGTAATTCGATCGATACAAGCACCAACAGTCACATTTGTCACATTGGTAACAGCTGGCCGCCCCTACTTCGCTGAGATTGCTTCCAGGGCTGCGGATCCGGGGAAATCACGACCGTAGGCGCAGTGTCGACGCGGCGCGCCGCGCCCACACCCGGCGGACTCAGCACCAATCGGCCCGGCCGGCGATAACCAGGGCCTGGGCCGCCGAATGCTTGAGTTCTTCCAACGTGACCGCCACCAGGAGATGGTCGCGCCAGGCACCGTCCACCTCGAGATAACGGCGCAGCAGACCCTCCTCGCGGAAGCCGACCCGCGCCAGTACGGCCCGGCTTGCGGCGTTCTCCGGGCGCACCGTGGCCTCGACCCGGTGCAACTGGACCCCGTTGAAGCAATGGTCGAGCCCCAGCGCGAGTGCACCCGTCGCCACCCCGCCGCCCGTCTTGTCGCTGGCCACCCAGTAGCCGATCCACGCCGATCGCAGCGCTCCGTGGGTCACGTTGCCGATCGTGAGCTGGCCCGCGAACTGTCCGTCGAGCTCGATCACATACGGCAGCATCCGGCCCCGCCGCGCCTCGCCGCGCAGACCCGAACAGATTGCCGGCCACGATGAAACTGCATGGCGCACATGCCAATCCACACCACTGACCGGCTCCCACGGCTCCAGGTGGGCCTGGTCGGCCAACCGGATGCGGCTCCATACCGCGGCATCGCGCAGCCGCACCGGACGCAGCCGCACCACGCCGGCCTTCACCCGCAACGGTCCGACCGCACCGGGCCAACCCGGGTGAAAAGTGTTGGACCGGAACAGGCTCATCCGCGTGATCGATTCGTCACACCGTCATTCATCGAATGAAGTCTTATCAGCCGCGCTGGGCCAAGAACGCCACATCCACCGTTTCGCCGGTACGAACCTCGTCGACGTCACTCGGAACCACCACCAGACAGTTGGCCTCGGCGAGCGTCGCCAGCAGGTGCGTGGACGCGCCCGGCGCCCCACCCAAGGCCTGCACCAGGTATTCGCCGGTGTCCTGGTCGCGCATCAATTGCCCGCGCAGGTATCCGGTGCGGCCTGCCACCGAGCTGATCGGCGACAGCGTGCGGGCCTGAACGACGCGTCGCATCGGCTGCCGCTTGCCCAGCGACAGCCGGATCAGCGGGCGCACCATCACCTCGAAGACCACCAGCGCGCTCACCGGGTTGGCGGGCAGCAGGAACACCGGAACGCGGTCACGGCCCAGCTGGCCGAAACCCTGCACCGAGCCGGGGTGCATCGCGATCCGGGCCACCTCCATCTCGCCGAGCTCGGCGAGTACGGTGCGCACCGATTCGGCCGCGGCCCCGCCCACCGCGCCGGCGATGACCACGATCTCGTTGCGATTGACTTGGCCCTCAACGGTTTCCCGGAGCTCCCCCGGATCGGTGCTGATGATGCCGACGCGGTTGACCTCGGCACCCGCGTCGCGGCCCGCCGCGGCGAGCGCGTAGGAGTTCACGTCGTACACCTGCCCGGTGCCGGGATTGCGGGACACGTCGACGAGCTCACCGCCCACGCACATCACCGACAACCTGGGCCGCGGATGCACCAGCACGCGGTCACGGCCCACCGCTGCCAACAAGCCGACCTGGGCGGGGCCGATGATGGTTCCCGCCCGCACCGCGACGTCGCCCGGTTGCACATCGTCCCCCGTGCGCCGGACATAGGCGCCCGAGCGCACGCTGCGCATGATCCGGACCCGGTTCTCACCGCCGTCCGTCCATCGCAGCGGCAGCACCGCGTCGGCCAGCGTGGGCATCGGCGCGCCGGTCTGCACCCGCGCGGCCTGCCGGGGCTGCAACCGGCTGGGGGTGCGCGCGCCTGCTTCGATCGAGCCCATCACGGGGAGGCTGATCTCACCCGCGCCGTCGCCCACCGACAACACGTCGACGCTGCGTACCGCGTAGCCGTCGATGGCTGCCTGATCGAACCCCGGCATGGGCCGTTCGGTGACGACCTCCTCGGCACACATCAGACCTTGTGACTCGGCGATGGCCACCCGCACCGGTCGGGGCGCCACCGCGGCAGCCGCTACCCGAGCCTGCTGTTCCTCCACCGAACGCACAACACGCCTTCCTATCCCATCTCCGGGCCACTACCGGACAACGTGCGGCGTACCGGGCCAGCTCGTTGCTAGCCCTCCTGTCCGGTCAGACCCAATCGTTCGACCAACCACCGCCGCAATTCGGGGCCGTAGTCGTCACGTTCCAACGCAAAGTCAACCGCAGCCTTCAGGTAGCCGCCGGGATTTCCCAGGTCGTGTCGGGCTCCGCGGTGCACAACCACGTGCACCGGATGGCCCTCTTCGATGAGGAGCGCGATGGCGTCGGTCAGCTGGATCTCCCCGCCCACTCCGCGCGAAACACGGCGCAGCGCATCGAAGATCGCCCGGTCGAGAAGGTAGCGGCCGGCGGCGGCGTACGGGGACGGCGCATCCTCGGACTTGGGCTTTTCCACCATGCCCTTGACCCGCAGCACGTTCGGGTTGGCCGCGTCGGGCACGGTCTCGACATCGAAGACGCCGTAAGCGCTGATCTTGTCCTCGGGCACCTCGATGGCGCACAGCACGGTGCCGCCGCGCTTGGCCCGCACCTTCGACATGGTTTCCAACACGCCGGTCGGCAGCACCAGATCATCGGGCAGCAGGACGGCGATCGCGTCCTCGTCGGGAGCCAGGGCGCCTTCGACGCAGCTGACCGCGTGCCCCAGGCCCAGCGGCTCGGCCTGCACCACCGACTCGACCTTGATCAGTGCGGGCGCGCGGCGGACCTTCTCCAGCATCGTCTTCTTGCCGCGAGCCTCCAGCGTGCCTTCGAGCACCAGGTCCTCGACGAAATGCGCGACGACGCCGTCTTTGCCCTCGGAGGTGATGATGATCAACCGCTCGGCACCGGCCTCGGCCGCCTCGGCCGCGACCAACTCGATGCCCGGCGTGTCGACGACCGGCAGCAATTCCTTGGGGACCGTCTTGGTCGCCGGGAGGAATCGGGTACCCAGACCGGCCGCCGGGACCACGGCCGTATAGGGAATCGGCACCTCAGGCGCCTTGTGAGACGTGCTCATCGTTCACACCCTAACGTCCGTTCTGAAATGGTGGAGGGCGTGACCCCGCCGACGAAGACCGAGTTGCGAGCCGGCGTTCTGCGTGCAAGAAGGGCGGTGCCCACCGACCGCCGCGACAGTGAGTCGCAGGCGCTTCGCCGTTGGCTGCCCACTTTGGTGCGCAGCGGGCAAACGGTGTGTGCCTACGTTCCGGTGGGCTCTGAACCGGGTTCGCCGAGCCTGTTGGACGCCCTGTCGGAACTCGGTGTGCGTGTGCTGCTTCCGGTTGCCCGCAACGACGAGGACGGCCGCGCCATGCCCATGCAGTGGGGCCCCTACGAGCCCGGCACCTTGGTGGCTGCCGAGTTCGGCCTGCGCGAGCCCGCGCCACCGTGGTTGCCCGCCGGTCGGATCGCCGATGCCGAGGTGGTCCTGGTACCCGCGCTGGCCGTCGACCGGCACGGAAACCGGCTGGGCCGGGGTGCCGGCTTCTACGACCGCAGCCTGATCTACGCCGCACCGCACGCGCGGCTGGTCGCGGTGGTCCGTGACGACGAGCTGGTCGACGAGTTGCCCGCCGACCCTCACGACGTGCGGATGACGCATGCACTGACGCCGTCGGGCGGAATCGTGACGTTGCAGCCCTGAGCTGGTCCAGAATCGTCAGGTGTCCGATCCGGTGAGTGCTGACTTCAGCGTCCGCATGCAGCTGATCGTCGACGTCCTGGCCCAGACCCTGGATCGGGCCGTGCTTCTGGACGACGAGGAGCTGACCCCGATCACCCACAGCCGTCAGCTCGGCGAACTCGACGATGTCCGGGTGCACAGCGTGCTGCAACGTGAGACCCGCGCGGAGGTCAAAGCGGCGCTGTTCGAATTCGGGATCGGCACGGCGGATTCTGCGGTGTGGATCCCGGCGTTTCCGGACTACAACCTGATGCCGCGGTTCTGCGTGCCTGTGCGCTCGGCGTCCGAGCGGTTCGGCTACCTGTGGATCATCGCCCCCGAGGGCTCCCTGTCCGAGCACGGTCAGCAGCTGGCAAAGCGGGCTGGTGCCGACTTACTGGCCATCCTCGACCGCCGCAACGCGGCACTGCGCGCCGAAGAGTCCGCGCAACAGGGCCTGCTGATGCGGCTGATCGCCGCGGAAGATCCCGGGCAGGCCCAGGGAGTGGTCGCCGAACTCCATGCCAGGGCGATGGCCGAGCCGCAGCACGTCATCCAGGTTTTCAGGTTCGAGCCCGACGCTGACAGCGCGGGCAATCCGGTCGATCGGAGTCTGGCGTTGCGGCTCCGGTTGACGGCCACCGACCGAACGCGCCGCTGGTACACCCTGGCCGGGTCACCGACCACGATCCTCGCGGTGTCGCGCGCCGACGCTGGGCCCGTCGCGACCGCCGAAATCGTCGCCCCGGCCGTCCGGGCCGGCTACGGAACCCGCCCAGCCATCGGCGCGTCCGGCGTTCCCTTGCCGATAACGCAAGCAGCCCTTGGCTTTCGGCAGGCAAGCCTGGCGCTGACGCTGGCAGAGATCGGCGTGGGCAGCGCGCAGGTGGCCGACTGGTCCGCGCTCGGCTCGTGGCGGTCGCTGGCGCTGCTGGGCGAGGCCTACGGCCCGGACCGGCTCGGGGAGCTGGTCCATCCCGGCATCGTCAGCTTGATCGAGCAGAACCGCGAAGACCTCCTCCGCACGCTCGAGACGTATCTGGCCAACGGCGGTGACGTGCGGCGCACATCCGAGGCCATGTATCTCCACCGGTCCACGCTGTACTACCGGCTGGAGAGGCTCACTGAGGCACTCGACAGCGATCTCAGCGACGGTGAGACCCGTTTCGAGCTGATGCTGGGCTTGCGGCTGGCTCGCCTGGCCAGGCTGTATCGCCCCACTTCGACAACTGTCTGAACGAGCGAGCCGAGTTTCCTACAGTTTCGGCCCGATTCCGGCTCCGCCGGCCGGCCGGCGGGCATAGCGTTCCCTTCTGGCCGTTTGTGATCTGAGTCACACACCACGGAGGAGTCGGTACGCACATGGGTGAAACACCCGCGCTGAAGAAGGCGCTCAGTCAGCGACAACTGCGCATGATCGCGATAGGCGGTGTCATCGGCGCCGGACTGTTCGTCGGCTCCGGGGTGGTGATCGGCAAGACCGGCCCCGGCGTCTTCATCACCTATGCGCTGGCGGGCGTGCTCATCATCATGGTGATGCGGATGCTGGCCGAGATGGCCGTCGCCAATCCGTCGACCGGATCGTTCGCGGACTATGCGCGCAACGCGATGGGCAACTGGGCAGGTTTCTCGGTCGGTTGGCTGTATTGGTACTTCTGGGTGATCGTGGTCGGCTTCGAAGCCATCGCCGGCGCCAAGATCATTCAGTACTGGATGGACGTACCGATCTGGCTGACCGCACTGATCCTGCTGATCGCGATGACGGCGACCAACCTGTTCTCGGTGTCGTCGTTCGGCGAGTTCGAGTACTGGTTCGCCGGCATCAAGGTGGCCGCGATCCTGGCGTTCATCGGGCTGGGCTCGCTGTACATCATCGGATTGTGGCCGCACAAGGAAATGGATTTCTCGAACCTGTGGGCCCACGGCGGGTTCTTCCCGCTGGGCGCCATGGCGGTCACGGTCGGCGTGGTGACGGTGATCTTCTCGATGGTCGGCGCCGAGATCGCCACCATCGCGGCCGCGGAGTCGGCCGATCCGGAGCGCGCCGTGGCCAAGGCCGCGAACTCGGTGATCCTGCGCATCGCGGTGTTCTTCGTCGGCTCGGCGTTCCTGTTGGTGACGATCCTTCCGTGGAACAGCGAGCAGGTCGCCGCATCGCCATTCGTGTCGGCCTTCACCGAGATCGGTATCCCCTACGCCGACCACATCATGAACGCCGTCGTGTTGACGGCCGTGCTGAGCTGCCTGAACTCAGGCATGTACACCGCATCCCGGATGCTGTTCGTGCTGGCCGCCCGCCGCGAAGCGCCACCGCAACTGGTTTCGGTGACCCGGCGCGGAGTACCGGCGACCGCGATCCTCGCGTCATCGGTGATCGGTTTCCTCGGTGTGATCGCCTCGGCGTTCTCCCCGGACTTCATCTTCAAGTTCCTGCTGGATTCCAGCGGCGCGGTGATCCTGTTCGTCTACCTGCTGATCGCCGTCTCGCAGATCGTGTTGCGGTACCGCACAGACGGTTCCAAACTCAAGGTGAAGATGTGGCTCTTCCCGGTGCTGTCGATCCTCACCGCCACGGCGATCTTCGCGATCCTGGTGCAGATGTTCGTCCAGGGCGGTGACAACCGGAAAGCACTGACCATGAGCCTGCTGTCGTGGGCCGTGGTGATCCTGCTGTTCCTGGCCAACCGCTGGTTCATCGGGCACCGGCCCGAGGTGGCCGGGGTGACGCCGGCGCCGGGCGCCGCGCCTCCGCACCGAGTGTTGGTGCTGGCCAACGAGACCGTGGAATCCAACGAACTGCTCGACGAGCTCCGCCGCATCGGCGCGGACCGCGACGCCCTCTATCAAGTAGTGGTGCCCGCCAGCCCGATCGACACCGGAGTGGCCGCCACCCACGGGCCCCTCGACATCTCGGAGGCCACCACCCGCGCGGCCCAGCGCCGTCTCGACCAGACGCTCAGCACGCTGCGTTCCGAGGACTTGCAGGCCGACGGGGAGCTGGGCGACTACCGTCCGCTGCGCGCGCTGGCCCATGCCGTCGAGACGTTCCGGCCCGACCAGATCGTGATTTCCACACTCCCGCCGGAAGATTCGGTGTGGCACCGCTTCGATGTCGTCGACCGGGCCCGCTCGGAGTATCAGATTCCGGTGACCCATGTGGTGTCACGGGTGCGCGCGCAGGAGCCTGCGTCGTGACCATCCTGGCCGCATTCAGCGCGAGCCGGCACAGCAGCGCACCGCTGAATCTGGCCATCCAACTGGCTCGCACCACCGGCGAGCAGGTGATCGCCGCGGCGGTGGTGGAACGGGCCTGGCCACCGCGGGACGACCCCGTCGAGGGTGAGTATCTGGCATATGTCCGCGCGCAAGCCACGCAGGCGCTGCAGCGGGCGGTCGCGGTGCTGCCGATCGACCTCGACGTCACACCGGTGGTTCACGAATCCACCTCGATACCAACGGGTTTGATCGAGCTCGCGGACGCGCATCGCGCGTCGCTGGTGTCGGTCGGCTCGTCCTCATCGGGGATGATCGGCCGCGTCGCGCTCGGCAGCGTCACCGAGCGCCTCGTGCACACCGCCCGGGTCCCGGTGGCCTTCGCGCCGCGCGGATACGCCCGGATCGACGCACCGATCCAACGCCTCACCGCCGCCTACGGCGGGGAAGCCGACGTCAACGGACTCATCCCCGCGACCGCCGAGCTCGCGGACGCGTGGAAGGCGAAGCTGCGCATCGTGTCGTTCACCGTTCGCAACACCGCGGCGTTCGCCGGCACCATCGAATCCTCGGCCGAGGAGTTGGTGGTCCAGCAGTGGTCACGGCGCACCATCGCCGAGATCACCAAACAGCTCAATGCCATTCGTGACCGGATGAAGGTTCCCGACGTCGACGTGGTGGTCGGCGCCGGCCACGATTGGAACGCCGCGGTGGAGAGCATCGGGTGGGACGTCGGAGACATGCTGGTGCTCGGCTCCGGCGCCGCCGCCCCGAGCGCGCAGGTGTTCCTCGGCTCGGCGGCAGGCAAGATCCTGCGCCGCTCCCCGGTGCCCGTGATGATCGCGCCGAGCTACAAGGCGGGGTAGGTCGCGCCGACAAGAACCCGACCGGGCGGCTTCGCGGTGTTTGCGCCTAGGATTCCGGTCACTATTGAGCAGCAATCCTCGGGTTAGAGCTCAGTTCACACGCCATGTCTAGCAGCCATCGAGCACCGTCTCCATCGCATCCTTCTCTTTCGCCGAAACCCACAGCGCATAAGCGGTTTTCACCTCGACCTGGCGAGCGACGAAATCACAGCGGAACACCGCATTCGGTGGCAGCCAACTGGCCGCATCGCGAAACGCCTTGTCGAAATTGGGCTGCGCGGCGACGGCCATCAGGTTCCGCGGATCGTTGGCGAAGTCCTTGCGCCGCTGCGGGTCCCAGGCCCGCGCTCCCTTGTACCAGGAGTCCGACAACGACACCACATGGTCGATCTGCACTGCTCCGGAAGTGTCCGGACCGCGGGTGAACGCGATCTCGGCGCCGGTATAGGGGTCGTGCAGCACACCGGTCGCGGCGTAGCAGGTGCCGGGGCGGACAGTCAGTTGCGACAGGTCGCGGCGCAGGATGTCGTCGCGGGTGTTGCAGCCGTTGCGGCCGAACTCGACGTTGACGTCGTCACTCCAGGCCTCACCGAAGCGATACCTCGCATAGTCGGTGTGGCGGTCCCAGCCCTTGACCGGCAGCGCCGCCAACAGCGCGCGGGCGCGGTCGAAGCCGGGAGTTGGCCGGCGGGCAGGCATCTGTGCCGCGCCGGACGGGTGGGGCTGGACCGAGGTCGCAGGCTGGTCCGGGGACTGGGCTGCCGGCCCGGACTCACGCATGCGGGCCACCACCAGCACGGCCAGCACCCCCACGATTACCGCCAGCACGACCAAGACCGCTAATCTTCCGGTGCGCCGGCGCCGGCGGCCCGCGGGAATGACATGGCCCACCTAGCGGTTCTAGCACTTGAGCCGGTAGAGTGCTAACAAGTTTGACCAAATTCGGAGGGTTTTCGTGCCTACCTATTCCTACGCGTGCACTGAGTGCGGCAATCGGTTCGACGCGGTGCAGGCCTTCAGCGATGACGCACTGACCACCTGCCCCAAGTGCTCTGGCAAGCTGCGCAAGCTTTTCGGCTCGGTGGGAGTGGTGTTCAAGGGCAGCGGGTTCTACCGCACCGACAACCGCGACTCGAGCAAGGGCGCATCCAACGGCTCCGCCGCCAAGACCTCGGAGAGCAGCTCCTCGAGCACGTCGTCGGACTCGTCATCTTCCTCCTCGTCGTCGAGCAGCTCCGGCAGTTCCAGCAGCTCAAGCGCCGCCCCAGCCGCGGCCGCGTCGAGCTAGCTCGAAAGTTATCCACAGGACGGCGAAGACGCCGTTCTCACCCGGCCGTTGCGCGCCTACCGTGGCGCCATGGCCGATTCACTCAACCCGCCGCCCTGGCGTCGGCTGACTTCCGCGCGGCCCGATTGGACGCGCACGGTGGCCGCACGGCGCGCTGCCGCAGCCGGGCTGGTGGTGTTGGCGGCCATCGCCGTCCTACGGTCGGATCCGCACGGTGAGTACACCGAGATCGCGGTGGCCACTCATGACCTGTCGCCCGGCGTCGCGCTGACCGCCGCCGATGTGCGGCTGGAGCGCCGCAGCACCGCCACCCTGCCCGACGGCGCCCAGCGTGACGTGGCCCCCGTGATGGGTGCGACGCTGACCGCTCCGGCCCGTCGCGGCGAGGTCATCACCGATGTCCGGCTGCTCGGGTCACGGCTGGCCGAATCCGCTGCGGGGCCGGATGCCCGCATCGTGCCGGTCAAACTCAGCGACACGGCGTTGCTCGATCTGATCCGCCCGGGCGATGTGGTCGATGTGCTGACGGTGACGGCCGATCAGGAGGACAAGCAACCGGCCCGGCCGGTGGTCGTCGCCTCGGGGGCTGTCGTGGTGCTGGTCTCGGAGAAGGCCCGTGGCGCCGGGGTCGGCAGTGACCGCGTGGCCCTGGTGGCATTGCCCGCGCGCTCAGCCAATGAGGTCGCGGCCACCAGCCTGGTGCAGGCCGTCACGCTGACGATTCACTGAGCCAGATCCGATGCCGGACAACGCAATTCATGCCTCATGAAGTTGTTGAGCGACAATCACCCAGCCGTTCGGCAAACTCGGTTACTGTTTGCTTGCCCCACAAAACACAACAAACTGCAGGAAGGGTCCCGCATGTTGAAGGGCTTCAAAGAGTTTCTGTCCCGTGGCAACGTCATCGACCTTGCGGTTGCTGTGGTCATTGGCGCGGCATTCACCGGCTTGGTCACCGCGTTCACCGAGAAGGTGGTCCAGCCGATGGTCGACCGCATCGGCGCCGGCCCCGGCAAGGAATACGGCCTGCTCAAGATCTCACTGGGCGGTGACCCCGAGACGTTCGTCGATTTCAACGCCGTCCTGTCGGCCTTCATCAACTTCATCCTGGTCGCCGCGGTGATCTACTTCGTCATCGTCCTGCCGTACAAGAAGCTGCGTGAGCGTGGCGAGGTGGAACAGGCCCAGGACACCGAACTGGCCATCCTGACCGAGATCCGCGATCTGCTGGCCTCCAACGGAGACACCTCCAGTGGCAAGCACGTGACCGGCCCGGGCACCGGCCCCAGCCCGGACACCGCCAAGTACACGAGCGCTGACCGCGACAAGTAGACACCGAACACAAAAGCGGCCCCTGGAAATTTCCAGGGGCCGCTTTAGTCGAGGCTTCAGAACGTGACGTTCATGTCCTTAATTCATATTCCAGGGCTCGCCGTAGGTGGTGACGCTGTCACCCGTCGAGGCGATCAGGCGGGCGAACGGACGCAGCAGCACACCACCGGCCGCACCGGTCACGGTGCCGTGCGCATTCGACACCGCCACACCACCGGCCGGGCCGGCCACGTCGACCGAGAACGTGGCCACTTCCTGAATACCCGGGCCGTTGCCCAGGTCAGCGCTGATCGACACACCCGGGAACAGGTTCGGGGTGATCACGGACTCCAGGCCGAACGGCGGGCCGGTGATGTCACCAT
>NZ_JTJW01000001.1 GCF_000805385.1 Mycolicibacterium setense
TGCCACCACCGCTGACGCCGATCCCGGCGCGGGATTCGAGGTCTTGCAGGGTGGTGCGGATGATCACCGACACCGGCAGCCCGTTGAGCTGACCCAGATCCCCACTCATCAACACGATCCGTCCGATCACCAGCAGCGCATCGTGTTGGCGTTGAGCCAGGCCGCGGTGATCGTTGTCGATCTGAGCTTGGCTCGGGGTGCCACACGTGCAGGGTTCGTCATCGTCGGGGTTGCACATGCCCGGGGCGGCGAACTTGGCGAACAAGACCTCGAACACTGCGGCCGCTTCGGGGGTCATGTTGGCGGTCAGGGCGGTCATCGCATCACGACCCTGTTTGGACACGGTCACGCCGCGTTTGCGGGCGCGTTCAATGTCGTCGGGTTCGGGTCCGTCCTGATCGAGCAGGAACAACCGCAACTCGGCAGTCTCCTTGAGCTCCTTAGGCCCCACCCCGACCGCAACCCTGACCAGGTCGGCCTCGAACTGGTCGCGGGTGGTCTGGTCGACGAACCCGGGCAGATCCCCCACCGCGTCGCGCAACACCTTGACGTGATCACCGGTGAGCAACCCAGCCGCCTGGGCGGCGGCCACCACCGGCAACACCGGGGCCAAAGGTTCCCCGGTCACGGCACGGCGTGGCCCCAACTCGGCAGCCTCGGCCAGCCGGCGGCCGGCCTCAGCACTCGACAGCCGCCACCGGATCCGCAGCACCGCGTTCCAGGATTTGGCGCCCAACTCCCGTGGCGTGGCCTCGGCTTGCAGCTGGGCCAACAACCGATGCAGCGGACCGGGCAGCTGACAGGTCAAGGTTTCGTACTCGTCGAGCACCGCCAACACCTGCGCCCGGGTCAACGCCCCAAAATCACAGGCGGCGAACCCGTCGAACGCGGCCCGCAACCCCGCCACCGCCTCAACCGCACCCGCCTCCATTATTCGAACATACATTCGACCACCGACAAGTACGGCCGTGCTCTAGCTGATCAGCGGACTACCCGAGTCGGTCCGGCGCCCAGTACGCGAGCATCTCGGCGAAGGTCTCGAAAGCCGGCTTCGACACCCCGTAAGCCGCCTCGAAATGGACGCTCAACGGGAAGCCGAGGTCGGCCACCCCATCGATCACCCGCTTGTAGAGGTCGACCATCGCCTTGCGCTTCTCGGCCGGGTCGATTTCGGCCAACCGGCTGACGAACTCCTGCTCGGCGGCCACAGCCTCATTGCCCGGGTCCTGGATGAGCCAGTTGATCAAACCGATCTTGCTCTCCATCTTCGGCACGAAACCGAAGGACAGCAGGATCTCGGGCCGGTGGTCGGAGGTCTTGGCGAACTCGGTCAGGTACTCGACGATGGCATCGGAGTACAGCAACTGGGTCATGCCGTAGGTGGCGCCCTGCTCGCACTTGAAATTGAACCGGCCCTGCTCGCCGTCGCGAGTCGGGATGAGGATGGCGCCCCGGTTGGGGACGAGCTGCTCATAGATCGAGAGGGCGTCCGTCGGCGCGACGCCGTCGCCCTCGCCGTCCTTCATGGTTCGGGGCACGCCGACGAACGCGATGCCCTCGAAACCGGCCCCACTGAGGTCGGTCAGGCGCTTGCCCAGCGAGTCCTGATCCAGGAATGAGGTGACCTGCGTGCACAGACCGCGCATGCCGGGCAGTTCGGGCCGCAGGATGTTCCAGTAGTCCAGGACATCCATTCGCGGTTTCATCTCGATCGGACGGTCGTCGTCCTCGTCGATCATTCCGGGGATCATGACGTGCTTTATCCGGCCTTCGATGCCGGCCTCAGCTGCCAAGGCGAGCACTTTGCGCGCCTCGTCAACCGGGTACTGCACGCCGCGTTCCAGGTTCGGCGGGACGAGCTCCAGCGCGATGGTTTTCAGAGGCACGTATTGCTCCACATCCGACGACATACCTACTCGGGGGCGGGCCACATTGCCCAACACGGACAACGCCCGCAGACCACCGGACATCCCAGACTACGGAGCCGAGCTGGCAACCACGCAGGTACCTCCGCTCAACGTCGCATTTCGGGCTGCATACCGTGCCGGGCTAACTAGAGTGCCGGGCCGCTTCGTGCACGAGCCCACCCAACTGGGATGCCGACGAGCTTCGTGGCGTCGTCGCGGCGCTGCTGCTCCCGTGGTAGACCACCGTCATGGCTGAGCGCGTCACCTTCCCCAGTTCGACGGGCCCGATGCTGGCCGGTGTGATCGATCTCCCCGACGGGCCGGTACGCGGTTGGGGCGTGTTCTCGCACGGTTTCACCCTCGGCAAGGACTCCCCGGCCGCCTCTCGCATCTGCAAGCAGCTGGCCGCCGACGGCATCGGGATGCTGCGCTTCGACGCGTTGGGACTGGGCGATTCCGGAGGCGACTGGGGCGACGGTTCGTTCACCGTCAAGGTCAACGACGTCATCGCAGCGTGCACGTTCATGTCTGAGCGTGGTACGCCCGCCGATATCCTGATCGGGCATTCGTGGGGCGGTTCGGCGGCCATCGCCGCGGCCCGGCAATCCCCCGGCGTGCGGGCCGTTGTGACAGTCGGAGCGCCATTCGACGTCGGCCATGTCGAGCATCAATACGACGCCTGCCTGGAGCAGGTGTTCGCCGAGGGCAGTGGCCAATGGATGGTGGGCGGGAAGACGCTCACACTGAAGCGGTCATTCGTCGAGGATGTCCGGATCGCCGAGCTCCGCGACAAGATCGAGGCCCTCAAGATGCCGTTGCTCATCCTGCACTCCCCCACCGACAACACCGTCAGCATCCAGAACGCCAGCGACATCTTCTGGGCTGCCCGCCATCCGCGGAGCTTCGTCTCTTTGGAAGGATCCGAGCACCTGCTCACCGGGCCCGGGCAGGCCAAACGTGCCGGACGGATCATCGGCGCCTGGGCCGACGCCTACCTCGATGTGCGATAGCGTCGCTGCATGTCTGACGCAGCCTCTCAGATCGCGTTCGTGCAAGCCACCTGGCATCGCAACATCGTCGACAAGGCCCGCGAGGGATTCAGCGCACAGATCCTCACCCACGGCATCGCCGAGGATGCGCTGCAGTTCTTCGAGGTGCCAGGCGCCTTCGAAATTCCGCTCACCGCAAAGCGTCTGGCGCTGACCGGGCGGTACCGGGCCATCGTTGCCGCCGGTCTCGTGGTCGACGGGGGTATCTACCGCCACGACTTCGTGGCAGGCGCGGTGATCGATGGGCTGATGCGGGTGCAACTCGACACCGACATACCGGTGTTCTCGGTGGTGCTCACCCCGCACCATTTCCACGAACACGACGAGCACGTCGACTACTTCACCAGGCACTTCGTCAAGAAGGGCGCCGAGGCGGCCAACGCCGTGGCGGCCACCCTGGCTCTCCACAGCACGTTGGGCTGATCACCGGCAGCGCGGGCCGGGTCAGTCGCGCACCAGGGCGTCGCGGCCGGCCCGGATCATGTCCTCACGCGGGACCACCTTCACCCGTTCGCGCCCCTGTACCTCGCCCAGCGACACCTCGCGAGCGTCGAGTCGCTCCCACTCGGCCCAGGTGGTGTAGTCGACACCATTGGCCGCCAGGTGCGCGAGTATCGCGTCAGGGTCAGCGGTTTCGGGGACGCGGAGACCCGGCAGGTCGTTGAGCAGACTCGTGACGGTCTCGGCGGCATCGGACTTGGTGTGCCCGATCAAGCCGATCGGGCCGCGTTTGATCCATCCCGTCACGTAGGTGGCGTCGATCAACCCTCCGTCGATGTCGAGCACCCGGCCCGCGTCATTCGGCACCACCCCGGCGTGGTGGTCGAACGGCAAGTTCGCCAGATGGGTGGACATGTAGCCGACGGCACGGTACACGGCTTCGACCGGCCAGTCGGTGAATTCTCCTGTGCCGCGGACATTTCCGTCTCCGCAGAGCTCGGTTCGTTCGGTACGAAGGCCGGCGACACGATCCGTGCCCAACACCGCCACCGGCGATTGGCACAGGTGGAGATGGATCCGGTGCGGCGCACCGGTCGGCTCGCGCTGCAGATACTTCATCATGGTGTCCACCACGAGTCTGGTCGACTTGCTCGTGTTGATGGCGTGCTGGCTGGCCTCGTCGATCTCGAAGCCTTCGGGATGCACGATGACGTCGATGCTCGGTGAGTGCGACAGCTCACGAAACTCCATGGGGCTGAACTTGATCTGCGCCGGCCCGCGACGGGCGAAGGCATGGACGTCGGTGGCCTGGTTGGCGGCAAGACCCTGGTAGACGTTGCCGGGGATCTCGGTGCCGAGCTGCTCGTCGGCCGGCTTCGCGAGCATCCGGGCGATGTCGAGCGCCACGTTGCCCGCTCCGAGTACCGCGACGTGTTTCGCGGTCAGCGGCCAGGTGCGGGGCACATCGGGATGCCCGTCGTACCAGGACACGAAGTCGGCAGCGCCGTAGCTTCCCGGCAGGTCGATGCCCGGGATGTCGAGCGCCCGGTCGGCCCTGGCCCCGGTGGAGAAGATCACCGCGTCATAGTGACGCCGGAGATCGGCGAGCCGGAGGTCCGTGCCGTAGTGCACATTGCCGATGAACCGCACGCTGCTCTCATCACGGGAGAGCACCCGGCGCAACGCCTTGATGATCTCCTTGATCCGCGGGTGATCGGGGGCGACGCCGTACCGCACGAGTCCGTAAGGAGCAGGCAGCCGGTCGAATACGTCGACGCGCGCATGCTCGTACTCCTTGGTCAGGATGTCCGCCGCGTAGATACCTGCCGGACCCGCTCCGATGACCGCTACCTGGATCTTCCTCATGACCACCCTTACATATTTAGGTAAGGCAAGCCTAAATAGAGGTGAGGATCCCGCAAGACTTCCCCGACGAGATCCCCGTCACGGTGCGGTGGCGCGGCGGACGTGCCCGGCGATGTGCTCGTAGGCCGTCCGGGTGACCTCGGCATCGTCGCTCATGATGTTGTAGCCGTGGTCGACGCCGGGCACTTCGTAGTACTCGGCCAGAGAGCCGACCGCCTCGAGCTTCTGCGCGTACCGCCAGGCCTCGTCACGCAACCGGTCGTACTCCGCGGTGACGACCAATGCCGGGGCGATGCCCTTGATCCCGTCGGAGTTGGCGCCCCAGGCCGGGGACGCCAACCGGTCGGTGCGCTGCGCACGATCGGGGATGTAGGCGGTGTCGAACACCTCCCCCATCCAGGGCTTCATGATGGCCTTGGCGCCCAGCGGAGAATGTTTGTCCTTGGTGGCGGTGACCAGGTCCAGGGGTGGGTAGTGCAGAACCTGGAGGGCGATCTGCGGTCCGCTCTCGGGACCGGTCTCGAAGGCCAGCCGCGCGGCCGCCGCCGACAAGCTCCCACCCGCACTCTGCCCTCCGACGCACAACCTGCCGCCGTCCCAGTCCCGCTCTGGCGCCGAGGCCCAATCCAGAACGTCGTAGATCTGTTCGACCGGGGTGGGAAACCGGCGGTGCGGGGCAAGCAGGTAATCGACATTGACCACAACGACATTCGCGTTGGCGGCGAGAAATCGGCACCACGGGTCATCCTGTTCGCGATGCCCGACGACGAATCCACCGCCGTGCACGTTCACGTATACCGCAGGCGTCGCCACGTCGGCCGCAGGGTGATACACCGTGGCGGCTACTTTCCCGTGCCGGGTGGGGATGTCGATCAGCGTTGTACGCCCGGGGATTTCGGGAAACCGTACGCCGGGTTTGGGAGCCGGATTGACGGCCGCGGAGAACAACCGAGCCAGGGCATCGGCCACCATGGGTGTGGACAGAATGGACACGGGCTCCCACGCTACTGGTGGGCGGAATCAGCCCTGGCCTCGCCAGCTTCGTCGCCGAGTGTCGATAGTTAACATGAATCGTGTTCGCATCAGCCGTGTGCGACGATTTCCAGGTGGTCACCCACAAGCCACTACGGCGACGCCAACCTGTGCAGGAGCGCAGCAGACGACGTGTCGAACGAATCCGCGCGGCAGCCCTCGAGCTGCTCGAGACGCAGGGCGTAGACGCTGTCACCACTCGGGCAATCGCCCATCGAGCCGATGTCCCGGTAGCCACGGTCTATCAGTTCTTTCCGAACCGCGATGCGATCCTTCAGGAGATCGTCTCCGACCACCTCGACCGGCGTGACGCCGAGGGCGCCGCGATATTGGCCGCGCTCGTGCCGACAAGTTTGGCCGAGGTGACGCACGAGATCTTCGAGTTTCACTATGAGCACCTGCGCAACCATCCACACCTGGTCAACCTGCACTACGCCAGCCTGGCCAGCGGCCTGATCGCCGACCCCCGGGCGCGCCGGGCGGAGTTCGCCAACGCCCTGCACTCCGCGCTGCTGCGATGGGGGCTGCTGCGCGAGGGGACGGACCCCCTGGTCACCATGGTTGCCGTGGAGATGGGCGATCGCCTGTTGCAGATGGCTTTCCACGCCGGCCCCGACAAGGACCGCGCGATACTGACCGAGGCAGAACAGGCTCTGACCCAGTACCTGCAGGCCTACGCCGCGCCAAGCGCCTGACCGGTTGCGCGGCCGTGCTTGGCCAGGGCGAATCGGACCAGCGTGCCGACAAATCGATCGAGTTCGGCGGCCCGGGCGCTGAGACGCGGCCGGGAGATCCAGTGCGTCCCGCAGCGTTCGAACATCGCAGCCTCGACTGGCGCGTCGAATATCGGGATCACCACGCCCGGCGCCGACGCGCTGCGCCAGCCCTCGACCAGGTGCACCTGCAGCGGCCCGCCGTCGAGTCGGCGTACCCGCACCGTCGAGGCTGTCACCGCGACGACCAGGATCGTGGTCGCGAAGTCGCCGCCGATGCCCACCTGAACCGCGTCATCGACAAGCGGAACGGTGAGGCGAAGTGTCCCCGGGCCGAGTTGGTCCACGAGCCGGTCGAGATCGGCAGTACCCACAGCCGGCGAACACGTACGCATACCGTTAATGATTATCATTTTCATCGCTTGCCCTCAACTATGCGGGCAAATGCGCTGTTCAGCGGCGTTGGATCAGCGACGGGGCCCGCTGCCACCGACTTCGGCGGCAAGCGGTGGCGGAAGCGGAGTGGTGGGCGTGGCCGCTGCTGTCGCGGGAGCCGGAGCCGCACCCGGGGACTTCGCGGTGCCCTGCGCAGCCGGCGCCCCCGAGCCGTGGAAGTCGACCATCGCCTCTTCCCGGATCACCTTCTCCCCGACACTGACCACCAGTGACTTCGAGGTCACCAGGTACTCGATGCCGGCATTCTCGACTCGAAACGCGCCCTGGTCGTTACGGGTCGCGGGCACGATCAGCTTGGCGCCGTCACGCAGCCGGACCCCGCGGTACTCGTACTTGCCGCCGGGCACCGAGCAGATCGCCACCCGCGAGGCGTCGGTGCTGCCGAACACCACGGTCGCCTCCGCACTGGCACACCGCGCCGTGGAATCGACGTAGCCGCGGCCGTCACTGGCCGGGGCGGCCGAGGCCGACGGAATTCCCACCGCGAGCAACGAGACTCCCGCCGTCACCGCAGCGGTGAGACAGCGACGCGGGGACCAGACACCAGACATCGACACCACTGAACCACGGGTTTGCTGCTTACGGCAGCGTCAGCACCGAGATACCACCGAATCGTTAGGTCCCCGCAACACAGTCGATCTCCGGGCCGGCGTGAACACGACGGGGACCCGACGGTAGCCGCGCGTAACGGAATTGCCGTGGAACACCGCTGCGGCGGCGGGATCCGACCTGACATCCGGCATCCGGGCCAGCACCTGTTCGAGGCCGATGGCGAACTCCAGCCGGGCCAGGTTGGAGCCGAGACACCGGTGCACGCCGACTCCGAATCCGAGGTGTCGATTGGCCGGACGATCCAGCACACAACGATCCGGATCAGGGAACTGCGTGGCATCGCGGTTGGCCGCCGCATAGTTCAGCAGAACCGAATCACCCGGGCAGAAGGTGCGCCCACTCAGTTCGACCTGCTCGGCCACGGTCCTGGGCAAGCCGTGAATGGAACCGGCGAACCGGATGAACTCTTCGACCGCCCTTGGCAGGATCTCCGGCTCGGAGATCAGCCGGTCGCGTTCACCGGGGTGGGTGGCCAGATAGTGGAACGCGAAAGACATTGCGCTGGCGGTGGTTTCCAGCCCTGCCTGGACCAGCAAGATGGCGTTGGCCACGACGTCGTTGAACGGCAGCGGTTCTCCGTCGATCTCGGCATGCAGCAGCACGTCGATCATGTCGTCGCGCTCGGGTGCGCCCACGCGGGCCGACACCGCATCGTGCAGATGCTGATACAGCCCGCCCCAAGCCAGCATCCGGCCCTGCTCGGTGTCGCCGTTGAGCGCGGTGTCGACCAGCTCGAGGCACAGCGGCACGTCCTCGACCGGCATCCCGAGCAGGTACTTGAAGAACACGACGCCCGGCTGCTGCCAGGCCACCTGGGCCAGATCCCCCGAGCCCTGCTCGATGAACCCATCGAGCAGCACATCGGTTTCCATGCGGATCTGCGGTGTCAGCGCCTTCATCCTGGCTGGGGAGAAGTACGGGTTGAGCACCTTACGGAACTTCTGCTGCCGCGGCGGATCGAGCGTGATCACCAGGTCGCCGCCGGCCTGCTCGGCACCCTCGGGCGTCGGGTTGCTGGAGAAGTGCTGCCAGTCCTGGGCGATCCGGTAGCACTCGTCGTAGCCGAGCGCGACCCACGCGCCGTCCGTGGGGAAGAACGGCACCTCGGTGTGCGCGATCGGAGCCTGTCGGCGCATCACCGAGTACACCTCGTACAGGAGGTCATGGTCGTTGAAGTCCTCATGGCGCAGATCCCAGTTGCGGGCATGCTCGTCAGCCGACTTGGGCATCTATCTACCCTGCTCCTGAGTCTGGGCCTGGCGGGCCAGGCGTTCCTCGTGACGGCGCACCAGTTCGCGGAAGCCCAACCGGTCGTACTTCGGAGTCGGTTGAATGCCCCACTCGTCGCGGGCGGTGTCCTTCCCCTCGGCGCCCTCGGGCGGTCCGAACATCGGGTACGGATGCTTGCACTCGAGCGTGTCGTCGGAGTAGCGGACCTTGAGCAGCTCGCTGCAGATCTCGGTCATGCTCAACGTCGGGTACCCGTAGTAGACCGCCATGAACGGCAACGTAAATGCGCCCTCAACGACCAGGGCCACCAGGCACACCAGGACGGCGCGCTTGATCCACTTGTGCATGTTCGCGTAGTACGGGGTGGTGCCCGGCGGCAGATCCTGCGCCGGGTCCTTCTCGGTTTCGGCAGATGTCGACACCATGTGCTCCTTGGAAGATGTTCAGTCGGAGAAGATTTCGCGGTTGACCGTGTGTAGATACGGGATCGCCAGGAACGGGGTGATGTAGAAGATGTCGTAGAGCCACCAGCCGATCACCGGGAAGATCACCCCGGCGTAGCGCACGTCGGCGAACATCGTCATGTTGAACACGTAGACGCACCAGATGACCACGCCCATCCAGCAGGTGACGATCATCCACTGGTGTCCCCAGCGCTTCATCTGCAAGAACCCGATGGCGGCGGCGCAGCGCATCGCGAAGACCGTGATGATCATGCCGAAGACCATCGACTTCTCACCCGGCCCGGAGGCGCCACCGATCCACAGTTCGTTGTAGTGCCAGAAGTATCCGGCGTCGAACATGTTGCCCCAGCCGATCATCAGCACCCGGTTGATCAGCGTGTGGTTGGCCACCAGATCCAGTGCCCAGCCCAGGCTGTTGAGTGCACCGTCGATCAGCACCAGGTAACCGATCAACGTGACGATCATGGGGCGCACCGATAATCCCGCACGCTGGGCCTGGCGCTGCAGCCACACCCCGCGCATGAAGATCGGGAAGCCGATCAGACCGGGAATCCACATGCCCATCAACAGCGCCCCGACGATCATCCACTTGTCGGCCCGGCGCTGGGCCAGCCGGGACTGCTCATGGTGATCTTCCAACGTCACCGAATCCGGTTGGGTCAGCGGCACGTTCACAGGTCCCACCAGCCTCGGGCGAAGGACATGTACATCTGGATACAGAACATCGTGAACAGATAGCCGTAGATGACAACCTGCAGAACAATCAACGCGCGCTTGCGCTTTCGCTCTTGTTCGTTCATCTGACTCCCTTTCCTGGGTCTTGGGCCGCGCCGTCGAGCAGGCCGGCAGCGGCGACTTCACGCAGCCCGTCGCTGATCGCACCGTCGGTGCTCAGCGGGGCCAGCACGCAGGCCTGCGCGGCGTCGAGTTCGGACGCGCCCTCGGCGACCAACTGTGCGGCGGTCACCAGCACGCGGGTCGAGGGCGGTTCGAAGTGGAACGCGGCGTCGGCGGTGCGGATCGCCGTCGCGCACGCCACCAGGCGCACCGCGGTCTCGCGGCCCACCCCGGTCTCCGCCACGATCACCTCGGCCTCTCGCTCCGGCGGCAGGTAGCTCATCGGCAGCGTCGCGAACCGTTGCCGGAACGACGGTTTGAGCTCTTTGAGCGAGCTGCGGTAGGCCGGGTTGTACGAGCACACCAGCATGAAGGTGTCCGGCGCCCGCACCACCTCGCCGGCCCGGTCCAGGTACAGCGCACGACGGTGATCGGTGAGCGAATGCAGGATGGCCAGCGAGTCATGGCGGGCCTCGACCACCTCGTCCAAGTAGCAGATCGCGCCGGTCTTGACCGCGCGGGTCAACGGTCCGTCAGTCCAGACCACGTCACCTCCGGTCACCATGAACCGGCCCACCAGATCCGAGCTGGTGAGGTCGTCGTGGCAACTGATCGTCACCACGGGCCGCTGCAGCAGCGACCCCATGTGCTCGACGAGCCGCGTCTTGCCGCAGCCTGTCGGCCCGGTCAGCATCACCGGGATTCGGCGGGCGTAGGCCTGCTCGAAGAGCTGAACCTCGTTGCCGTTGGCGAAATACGTGTCCTTGCTCATCTTCTCCTCACAGTTCAGGCGGCGACCAGTTCGCGATGCACGTGCGCCAGCACGCGCGGAAGCTCCTCGACGTGGCGGATTCGTTGAGATCGCCGCGGTCCGAACACCTCGGGCAGCGGGTCGACGCGGGTGGGCCCGACCCCGACGTAGTACACGGCCACACCGGCGTCGTTCGCCTCCTCGACCGCATGCGCGGTGTCCGCCCACGCGTAGCGGCCCTCGTAACCCTCATCGGAGATCAGCCCGTCGCCGATCACGATCAGTAGGCGCCGCTCCGACGGTTGGGCCAGCAGCCGATTGGTCAGATGCCGCAACGGTGCACCGAGGCGGGTGTATCCCCCGGTGACCAGCCCGGCCGCACTCGGTGGGACGTACCGGCGGTCCTCGAAGTCCTTGAGGCACTGCACTTCCACCCGGTGCCGGGTGTTGCCGGTGAACACGAAGATGCCGTGGCGTTCCCGGGCCTGGGTCATGGCCCGCGACAACGCGTCGGCGCACGCCAGCTCGAGACGGAAGATGCGCCCACCGTGCACGCCGAGTGACGAACTGCCGTCGAGCAGGAGCGCGGTGGACACATCCCGGCTGCTGGGCAACAGCTCCCGGAACACCCGGGGCTCGGCCGCCTCGCCGGTCACCACGTCGATGTGGTGGCGCACATAGGAATCCACGTCCAGATCCGACCCGTCCTCCAGGCGGTCGGTCATCGCCCGGTGGGTGTGCTCGGCGAACCAGGCCCGCAGATCGGCCGATACCGGTGCCGATTCGCGGCCGCGCGGTGGCTTGGCATGCTCGACGACGGCGACGTGGTCGCGCAGAAAACTCTCCGTCCATGCATTCCACTCGGGGTACGGAATTCCCGGGCGGTGCAGCGGGGTGACGTCGAGGTCGTTGTCCTGCGGCCGGCTCGGCGGCGGCAGATTGGGGTTGCGCACGCCGCCGTCGCCGCCGACGGGCACGGAATATGGCCGGGGCAGGCGCTTTTGGCTACTGGTCCACGGCATCCGGCCGAACCTGCGGCGCAATCCGTCGGTCAGTCCGGCCGGTGCTGTGTAGGCCACGGGCAGGCGCCCCAGCAGCGGGTCCACCTGCACGGGACCGCTGCGCGCCAGCTCCACCGCCTGCCGCAGCATGTCGGCGGCCGGCGTATCACCGTCGGATTGCTCCAGCTGCGGTAGCAGTCTTCGGATTTCGGAAACCAGACCCGGCCATCGAGACGCGATCCAGCCGAGCGCCACCCCGGCTTCCACCAACGCCAGGGCCTGCAGCTCACGGCCAGAAAGCTCACCCAATCGGTAGTGCACCAGCCGTTCCTTGGACGGCGCACACTGCAGCGCCACCCCGCACGTCAACGTTCGTCGGGTCCAGGTGGGCGGGGCAGCCGGATAGGGCACCAGCACGAAGTCCAGCGCCGCGTTCAGTCCGAACGCACGCTGCTCTCCGGTCACCAGCCGCACCCCGCAACGACGGCCGGCGCTCAGGGCGACGGCGGTCACGGCACAGCTGCGTTCGACGGTGAGTGCGTCGTTGTCGGCCATCGGCTCAGAACGTGCCGATATTGGAGAACATCCAGTACCAGAACCAGATGATCAGGGCGGTCCCGCCCCATGCGCCGATGTACCGGCAGATTTCCCAGAACATGTCCAGAACACTCCCTCGTTCTATTTCTGACTTGAGTCAATAATTGAGGCGTCAGTCCGTGAAGATCTCGCGGTTGACGGTGTGTAGGTACGGGATCGCCAGGAACGGGGTGATGTAGAAGATGTCGTAGAGCCACCAGCCGATCACCGGGAAGATCACCCCGGCGTAGCGCACGTCGGCGAACATCGTCATGTTGAACACATAGCCGCACCAGATGACCACGCCCATCCAGCAGGTGACGATCATCCACTGCTGCCCCCAGCGCTTCATCTGCAAGAAGCCGATGCCCGCGGCGATCCGCATGGTGAACACCGTGAGGATGAGGGCGACCTCCCAGGCCTTCTCCCCCGGGCCGCCCGCGCCGCCCACCCACAGCTCGTTGAAATGCCAGAAGTAGCCGGCGTCAAACATGTTGCCCCAGCCCGTCAAAAGCACCCTGGCCAGCAAGGAGTGGTTGCCGATCAGGTCCAGTGACCAGCCCATCGCGTTGATCGCGGCGTCGATGATGACCAGATAGCCGAGCAGGGTGACCATCATCGGCCGCACCGACAACCCGTCCCGCTGGGCACGCCGCAGCAACCACACGCCGCGCAGGAAGATCGGCAGTCCGACGATGCCCAGCACGGCGCTGCCGATCAGCAGCGATCCGGCGATGAGCCATTTGTCAGCCTGCCGCTGCGCCAGCCGGGACTGCTCGTCGTGGTCGGCCGCCGACAAATCGCGCGCACCGGCCGCAGCCGTGCCGCGCGATCTGATGGTCGGCGGATTCAAGGGTCCTCCTGGCGAGCCGGTGACGAACTGTTGACTGACTATAGTCAACGATATGCCGGCTGGACAGGGGGCCCGCGGACGGAGTTTCGGGACTAGCGCGCCAGGCTGCGCATCGTCCTGACGACGTAGTCGTCCAGCAGGGCGTCGCGGGTGGGCCAATCGTTGGTCGTGATCAACAACGCGTAGAAGCCGAGCAGAAAGAACACCGCGCTGTTCCACGGGTTCACGTCGGCGGCCACCTCGCCCTGTTGTTGGGCCAGTTCGATCTCGCGCGCCACCCCGGAGATGACCGGGTGTTCCTGGCTGTCCGACGTGGGCGGCCGTGTCTGTGAGAAGTGCAGGGCCAGAAAGTCTTTGAACAACACATTGCCGAGCCGGCGTTCGAGCCCGACCACCAGGCGCATGGCTTCGCGCAGCCCGCCTTCGAGGCTGTGCGGCTTCTTGAGGAACTGGTTGTACTGCTTGGCGATGCGTTCTTCTTCACGTTGCTCGAGCTCGAGCAGCACATGTTCCTTGGTGGGGAAATGAAAGAAGAACGTGCCGTGCGCCACGCCGGCCGCCGCCACGATGGCGGCCACGTCCGCCTCGGCCATGCCCGCGCGCTTGAACTCTGCGATCGCCGCACCCATCAATCGCTCACGCGTCTGCAGGCGTTTCGCCTCGCGCGCAGACAGCCCGTCTGCCATAGCCATTCCATTCCTCCGCTTGGACCTGATACCAACGAACCGATTCAACGGGCCGACTGACCCGAATCTAACCTGCGGCCGCGTCGCGCAAGATCTGTTGTAGCCGGTCCAGCGGATCCCCCGAGGTGGGATCAAGGCGGTTCTGCGGCTGTGTGCGCGACGCATCTCCCGACATCGGCGGAGGTGCTGCCGCCGGGGGCGGGGGCTGCGGCGGCACGGCTGGCGGCACGGCTGCAGCCGCGTCGATCTTGCTGTTCAACCGTTGCGGCGTGTCATCGCGGACGGCGTGCCGATCGGGGTCAGTGTCGGCGTTGCCGCGGAAACATCCGGTCGGTGCCCGGTCCACCACATCCCGCGCGGCCAGATAACGGTTCATGGCAGTCTGGCTGTCCGACATCGCAGCGGCCCGGTCACCGAGTGTCTCCCGGACGAGTTCCAGATTCACTCGCGCCGAACACGATTCATCGGCGTCCAGGCGTTCCACCGCACCGGCGAAGTGCCGGTCGGCGTCGGCGAGCCGGTCCTCCAGGACGGCCAGCGTGCCCGCGGCGAAATCGGCCTTGCCCGGCTCTACGACATTGAGCGTCTGCAGCATCGCGACGTCGCCTGCCAACGACTCGGTGTCGCGGTCGGTGAAGCTGGACCCTGCGGAGTTGCCGATCACCACGACCGACAACAGTTTGACGACGGCGATCACGAGCACCAGCACCACCGGCGCCGAGTACACCAGCAGCCTGCGCCGCAGCGCGTTCATGATCCCGGCCCCACATCGATCGGCTGCATCCTGCGGAATTCTCTCAGCACGAGATAGAACTCGACCAGGATCAGCAGGGCCGCAGCCGCGGCGAAGCCCCAGTACAGCTCGACAACGCTCCGGTCCACGGCCGGCCCAGGTCTCTGACCCGGTGCCCCGTCGCCGGGTAGGGCGGCGTCCAACGGTGTCGCGTCCGTGCGCGAGACGAACGGAACCCCGATCTGCCCGGCGACGCCGCGAAGGGCCTGCGCCCCGGCACTTCCGTAGCCCAGCACCGCGCCACCGTCCACCGAATTCTCGGGCAGTTGGAATTCGCGTTGTGGCGCTTCCGATTCCGTGGCGCCGGCGCCCAGATAGAAGACCAGATTCTCGGCGCGGGGAAACTGCTGGACCGCGGTGATCAGCTGGTAGCGCAGCACAGTGGCCGCTGCTCCGACATTGGTGTCCGACGCGACCGGGTATGGATCCAACGCGGTGACCACCGGACCCAGACTCCAGGTGTCGGCAGACAGCGGCCAATCCACCGACGGGCGGCCGGAGAAACTGATCAAGGCGAACCGGGCGCGGGGATACCGCTCGATCAACGCCATGATGTCGGCGTGTGCGGCCGTCATCCGGGACCGGTCGCCGACGTCGCGCTCCGACATCTCCGGCGAGCGGTCAAGGATCAGGAAGATGCTGGGTTCGCGGTCCCCGGCCGGGCGCGCCACGGTGTCGGTCGCCGCGCCGGCCACCGGGCCCAGACCGGCCACCAGCAACAGCACGCCGGCCGCCGTCAGCGCCCACCAGCGCCGACGAGCGGGCCGCCCACCGGATCGGGACTGCCTGAACGTGACGGTGCGGGCCGCGACGAGCGCCACCGCCAGCGCTGCCAACAACAGCGGCGGGACGAGCGGCTCAAGCCTCATCGCCGCATCACCACCGGCCACCACCACAGCACAGCCAGGGCAAGCAATCCCAGCGATACGGGTACGCCCGGCGTCTCGGCGGATCTGACGTCCGCACGCTCGTCCGTCGACCCCGGCGCCGGTGGATTGGCCCGGATCTCGGCGAGATGCCCGGCCACGTCGGCCGCATCCGAATACCACCGGCCGCCGGTGCTGCGGGTCAGTTCCGCCACGGCCCCCTCTCCGGAGCCCGGCGTGATCGCGTTGACCTGGACCCCTGCCTGCACCGCCAGGTCGCGGAGCCGGTCCGGGGTGAACAAGGGCGCGCCCTCGCCGGTGCCGGGCTGGGATTCGGGACCGATGTAGATGAGCGAACGTCGTTGCGGGGCCTTCTCGTCAAAGGACGGGAACCCGGTCAGGCACATCGCCAGCACATCCTGGACACCTTCGGTGTAATCGACGTAAGACACCGGTGCGACCAACGGCCTGGAGCCTTCCTGGCGAGCGGCGGCATCGAATTGCGCTGCGGCGTACTGATAGTCGCGGGTGAGTGGGATGACCCGCCGGTTGGCCGAGGTGAGCCCGATCCGCTCGGTGCCGAAGGTGCGGACCCGCTCGGCCAGGTACCGCATCGCGGCGCTGACCGCGGGATCGCTCGCCGGGCCGCCCGCACACACCATGATGTCCTCGGGGGTCGCGACCTCGGTGCTGCGGTGCCACGACGGCAGACCCGTGGGGCGGGCGGCCACCACAACCGACGCCGCGAAGGCGACCGTCAACATCACCATCGCGACCACCGCCGAGATGGTCCGCAGCCGCGCGGCGCGCACATACTCGGGCAGCCGGGTGAGCCGCGCGGTGTTGGCCAGGGGCCTGAGCTCGCCCGGGTCGGGCGGCTGCCGCAGCAACATCGCCAGGCCCACACACCCGGCCAGCGCCAGGCAGCCCACGATCGCCACCACCCACCAGATCAGGTCCATCCGCGGATCAACTCCTCGGCGGTGTCGCTGGCCGTCCCGGCGTCGAGCTCCGAGCGGTGATTGAACTGAATATCGGTGAGCTGAGCCAGGATCGGAGCGGCGGGCGCGGCAGCGCTGTCGGCGATCGCATCGACCTGCATGTACTGGGCCCGGACCCCGGTGACAGCGTGTACGAAGGATCGCAGTTCCCGGCTGAGTGCCGCGCCGGCGGGCGCGGCACTCAGATCACCCGAGCGGTAACGGTTTCCGATGGTTCGCACCGCCCGGGCCGACCGGCGCCGCAGAAACTCTGCCCGTGCGGCGCCCAGGACGGGGAGGTCACGCACCGAGCGCTGTCGCGACGTCAGCGCGAACACCGCGAGATACCAGCCGCACAGCAACAGGATCAGGCCGATCGCGGTCCACAGCCAGACCGGTGAGTAGGGCATCGGACCGATCACGTGGCGCAGCAGGTCATCCGGCACGGGCGTACACCTCGGTCATCGCCGTCAACGCGGTCTTGATCCGCAGACTGCCGGGGATCCGGGCGTGCGGTATCCGCTGCAGCGTCAGGAATTCCGAAAGCCTCTCCCGCCGTTGCGCTTCCGCACGCTGATAGGCCTCGATGACGTGCTGGTCCAGATCGGTCAGGATGGGCCGGCCATCGGTGACCTCGTAGCCGCGGCCGGCGTCGGGATGCATATCGACGGCGGGCATGTCGCCGATCAGAGCCCACAGCACGTCGTGGCGGGCAGTCAGCGGGCGCAGCACCTCGACCAACCTGTCGTCGACGTCCGGTTCGTCGGACACCACGAAGATCAACAGCCGGTGACGGTAATGGCGGGCCACCCATTCGAGCTGGACCAGGATGTCGCTGGGGCCCGGATCGTCGGTGGTGTGGTGGTGGAACCGGTGCAGCATGCTCTCGATGTGCGTCTCGCCCCGGCGCAGCCGGATGTCGACGTTGCCCCGGCGGTCCCCGAGGACCATGGCGATCTCATCGGAGCGGGGCAGCGTCATCAGCCCGATCGCGCCGATGATGTTCTGGGCCACAGTCCTTTTCAGCTCACCCGACGGCGCCAGCCCGCAGCTGTTGCGACCGGCGTCGGCGATCACCAGGACCTTGTGGTGCTTTTCGGAGACGAACCGTTTGATCAGCGTGTGCCCGGAACGGGCCGTGGCCTTCCAGTCGATGTCACGAACGTCGTCACCGGGGACGTAGGGCCGCAGCTCGTCGAACTCCAGGCTGCGGGTGTGCACCAGGGCGTAACGGCCGCCTTCGAGCAGCCCGCCGGCGTCACGGCCGACAAACGCCCTGGCGGAGTCCAGATACCTGCCCATGGCAGCCTCACGGGACCTGGACCGCGCGCAACACCGCGTCGACGACGGCGTCGGGGGTGACCCGAGCGGTGGCCGCTTCGAATCCGAGGATCAACCGGTGCCGCAGGACCCGGTGGGCAAGCCGGGCGATGTCGTCGGGCACCACATGGTCACGGCCGCGCAGCACAGCCAGGGCCCGTGCCGTCTGGCAGAAGGCGAGCGTGGCACGCGGGCTGGCCCCGTACTCGATGAGCCGGGCCAGATTCGCCGGCAGGTACTGCCCCGGGGTGCGGGTGACGGCGACCAGGCGGCTCGCATACTCGACGAGGGCACGGTCCAGATACACCGAACGGACGATCCCCTGGGCCCGGCGCACGTCATCGATCGTGACGACCGGGGTGATTCGGTGGTCCCGGTCGTACAGCCCGGCGTCCATCCGGGCCGCGATCTCGACCTCCTCCTCCACCGAGGGGTATCCCACGATCTCCTTGAGCATGAACCGGTCGGTCTGGGCCTCCGACAACGGATATGTGCCCTCCTGGTCGACGGGGTTCTGGGTGGCGATCACGAGAAACGGCTCCGGAATCGGGTATTCGACGCCGGCGATCGTGGTCTGCCGTTCCTGCATCGCCTCCAGCATCGCGCTCTGGGTCTTGGCACTGGAGCGGTTGATCTCGTCGAGCAGCACGATGTTGGCGTGGACGGGCCCGAGCTGGGTGGTGAAAGAGTTGTGGTCGGCGTCGTAGATCTGGGTTCCGACGATGTCGCTGGGCAGCAGATCGGGTGTGCACTGGATTCGCCGGAAGCTGCCGTCTATGGACTCGGCGATCACCCGCGCGGCCAGCGTCTTGGCCAGGCCCGGAACGCTCTCGATGAGCAGGTGCCCGCCGGCCAGCAGCGCGACCAGCATCGACTCGCGGAGATGGTCCTGGCCCACCACCCTGGAGGCGAACGCCGAGGTCACCGCGCCCACAATGCGCTGGGCTTCGGCGGCGTCGCGCTGGTCAGCCTGCAATCGCGGTGCCGTCATGGGTCCTCTCCGGTTCAGTCGTCCCCCTTCCCCAGACCCAGTCGATGTACCCAAACTTCGCCGATGTCATGCGCGGGCGCGGGTTGCCGCGACGACTACCGTCGGGAAACAGCCGAGTCCGACGTCGAGAGGGTGCTGAGAATGACCGACTACCACCGCCCACTGCAGTTCGGGCTCTTCGTCACGCCTGGCGCGGACATGCTCGACAACACGCTGGCCCTTGCGGCGCTCGCCGACCGGCACCTGGACTTCGTTGCCATTCAGGATCATCCGTACCAGGCCAAATTCCTGGACGCGTGGGCGCTGATGGCAACCGTGCTGGCCCGGACGCAGCGGGTGAAGGTGATCCCCGATGTCGCCAGCCTGCCGCTGCGGCCACCGGCGGTACTCGCCAAGACGGCGGCCAGCCTCGATGTCGTATCGGGTGGCCGCTTCGAACTCGCCCTCGGCGCGGGCGCGTTCTGGCAGGCCATTGCGGCGATGGGTGGACCGAACCGCACCCCCGGGCAGGCCGCACGGGCTCTGGAAGAAGCAGTTGAGGTCATCCGGCTGATGTGGTCGGATGCGCGGTCGGTGCGATTCGACGGCCAGCACTACCGCTTGTCCGGGGTTCACCCAGGACCGGCTCCCGCCCACGACATCCAGATCTGGCTCGGCGTGGGTGGCCCGCGCATGTTGCGTTTCCTGGGCACCAAGGCCGACGGGTGGGTGCCGTCGAACAGTTATTTCCCACCGGACAAACTGCCTGCGATGCAGCGCCAGATCGATGACGCGGCTGCTGCAGCCGGTCGTGATCCTGCGTCAATCGTGCGGGCCTACAACATCTTCGGTGCGGTAACTCAGGCAGGCGATGCCGAGGCCTTCAACGGGTCGGTAGCCCAGTGGACGCACGAATTGACCGCCCTGGCCGTGGAGACCGGGATGGACACGTTCCTGCTCGGCACGCCCGGCGACGATGCGACTCAGGCGGCGGTGTTCGCCAACGAAATCGTTCCTGCCGTGCGTGAAGCCGTGGCGAGTCATCGTCGAGATTAGCCACAGCACCGGACCGGGTACCCAGGCCGCACGTCACCACGCGGAAGGAAATCGGATATGAATCGCAATGATTCGCTGCCGAACCCGGAGTCGGGTTTGTTGTTGACCCACTTCCTCACCCTCGCCGATGTGCCGCGTTCGAGGGCTTTCTACAGCGAGGTGCTCGGCGGCGAGGTGGTGATGGGCGAAGACCCGTGCATCGTCAAGCTCGCCAACAGTTGGCTGATCATGAACCCCGGAGGTGGGCCCACGCCCGACAAGCCGGACGTGACGCTGCACCCGCCGACCGATCCGCACACCGCTACCAGCTTTCTGAACATCCGGGTGGCCGACATCGAAGCGTGCTACCGCGAGTGGAGCGCGAAGGGTGCCGAGTTCCTGACGCCACCCATCGACCGAAAGGCCGAAGTGCGCAGCTACATGCGCGATCCGGACGGCTATCTCATCGAGGTGGGGCAGATGACCGGTCTGCTGAGCGGTGTTCACGCCGGGACAGGCTCATCGACCTGACGTCGGCTGACTTTCCCGGCGGTGCGGCGCGGCCACCAGAACCAGCGGCCCAACAGCACGGCGATGGGCGGCACCACGAAGGTCCGCACCAGCAGGGTGTCGATCAGCAGACCGATGCCTATCGTGGATCCCACCTGGGCGATCGTCACGACACTGGCGCCCAGCATCGCGAACATGGTCAGCCCGAACACGATCCCCGCAACGGTGACGACGCTGCCGGTGCCTGCGAAGGTGCGGATCGTGGCAGTCCGGACTCCGGCCCCGGACTCGTCGCGCAACCGCATGGCCAGCAGCAGGTTGTAGTCCGCGCCGACGGCAACCAGGGCGATGAACGCCAACGCCGGGACCGCCCAGTGCAGGGGCTGGCCCAACAGAAACTGCCAGATCGCGACGCTGGCGCCCAACGCCGAGGCGTAGGAAAGCGTGACGGTGGCCAACACCACGGCCCCGGCGACCGGGCTGCGCAGCATGGCGGCCACGATCAGGAAGATGAGCACGAGCGTGGCGATGACGAGCAGCGTGAAGTCGTGGCGCACATAGGTGATCAGTTCTGCCGTGGCCGTTCCCACCCCGGTGAGCTCGACGAAGCCGCTCTGCGCCAGCGGGGTGTCCTTGAGCGCTTCGGCAGCCGCGATGCGGATCTCGCCAGAGCGTTCGGCACCGTCGCGACCCCAGGATTCGCCGTCGCCGTAGACCAGCAGCCGCGTCGCACGACCGTCGGGAGAGAACATCATCTCCATCGCCCGGCGGTACTGCGGGTCGTTGAAAGTTCTTGGCGGCAGGTAGAACCCGCCCTCGGAAGTGCCGTCGAAATCGGTGCTGAGCTGGGACAGGTAGCCGGTCATCTGCTGCATCTGCGGCCCGACCGTACCCAGGCTGGACCGCAAGGTGGAGGTGAGGCCGCGCAGCTGGCCCAGCGCGGCGCGCATCGTCGCCACGCCCCGTGCCGCACCGTCGAGTGAGTTGGTGGCGCCGGCGGCACCTTCCTCGAGCGCACCCGCACCGCCGGCCAGAGTGCCCGTCGCACTGACCGCGTCGTCGAGCGGCGTGACGATCTTCTGCACGGCGGCACAGATCGGGTTGGCCGCACAATCGGGATTGCTGTTGACGAATTGGCGTAGCGGATCGGCATATCCGGACACTTCCCGCAGATTGCCCTGCAGCCCGGCCATGCCCGCACCGATGTCCTGTGAGCCCGCCCCGACGCGGTTCAAGCCGTCGACAGCACCGGTCAGCCCGCGTTGCATACCGTCCAGGGATGCATCGAGCTGTCCGATCGTAGCCGCGACGGTGTCCACGGAGCTCATCCCGCTGATCGCGGATTGTGCTGTGCTGTCTAATTGTTCGCCGATCTGGCCGGCCTGATAGGTCAACGTGCCTTGGCGCACCGGGGTGCCCGCGGGCCGACTGGCGGACTGCACCGTGCGCACGCCGCGCACCTCGAGGACCTTGCGGGTGACGCGCTCGATGGTGATCAGCCCGGCCGGGGTGCGCAGGTCACGGTCGGCCTGGATCGAGACGATCTCGGGTAGCAGCCGGTTGTCCGGGAAGCCCTCGCGAACGGCCTGGTAGCCGCGGCTGGAGTCGGTGGTGGCCGGCTGTGCGCTCAGCTCCGCGAAGCTGACCTGGGCACCGAGCAACGGAACCGTGCAGACGATCAGGGCACCGACAGCAACCACCAGGACGGGGCCTGGCCAACGGGCGACGCCGGTGCCGATCCGGCGCCATCGACGGTTGATCCGCGCTGCCCGCGGCTCCATCCATCCGCGGCGGCTGAAGAAGCCGATCATGGCCGGGGTCAACGTCAGCGCACCCAGCATGGCCGCGAGAATGCCTATGCCACTGGGTATCCCGGCGCTGCGCAGAAAGCTCACCTTGGCGAAGGTCAGACAGAACAGTGCCGTGGCGATGGTTGCCGACGAGCCCGCGATCACCGGCGCGACCCGACGGTAGGCGTCGGCCAGCGCATCCGGCGGAGCCAGGCCGGCGCGCCGGTTCTCGTGATAGCGGCCGAGCAGGAAGATGCCGTAGTCGGTGCCGGCGCCCAACACCATCGCCGACATCAATGCCACCGAGAAGACCGACACCTCGATCGTGCCGTGCTCTCCGAGCAGGGCGACGACCGGACGCGCGAGCGCCAGCGACAGCCCGACCGACGCCAGCGGGACCGCCGCGGTGATGGGCGAGCGGTACACGAACAACAGCAGGGCCGCGATCATGCCGACCGTCAGCACCGTGATCTTTGCCAATTGCGCGTCCAGAGCCGCGAATTCATCGACCAGGCTCGCGCCGGGGCCGGTGACGTATGTGCGCAGCCCCTCGGGTGGTCCGGCGGCATCGACTGCTGCGCGCAGGGCGCCGACCGCCTCGGTGGCGGTGCTGCTCCCCAGTTGTCCGGAGAGCCTTGCCATCAGATAGGCCGCCCGATGGTCCTGACTTCCGAATACGGCTGCCGCAGTCGGGTCGTCCCACAGGTCCATCACCGATTCGACGCCGGGAGTATCCGTGCGCAGCCGGTCGGCCAGGGCGCGGTAGTAGCCGCGGTCGGACTCCCCGAGCGTCCGGTCGGCATCGAGGACGACATAGGCGATGTTGTTGCTGTCGGAATCCCCGAACAGGGTGCCCATCCGTTGCGCGGCCCGAGTGGCGCCGGAGTCGGCCGGAAAGAAGGCCCGCGACTGCTCTTTCACGACGTGTTCGAGTTGAGGCACCGCGAGGTTGCCGAGGCCGGCCAGCAGTAGCCAGGCCGCGATGACCAGGAGGGCGTATCTGCTCGCCACGCGTGCAACGGACTCCAACATCGCTTCCCGCCCCTCCATAACAATGTTATTGGCAGGTATAACATTGTTATGGCAGCATGTCCAGGACGATGGCGACCATGGGAATTCGCGAAGGCCTGATCGAGGAGAGCCTGCAGGTCCTCGAGGAGAGCGGGCCCGAGGCACTCAACGCACGCATGCTGGCCAAGCGGATCGGCGCCTCCACGATGGCGGTCTACACACACTTCGACGGCATGCCGGGCCTGTACGAGGCGATCGTGCGCGAGTCCTACGTCCGCTTCGGTGCATACCTGCGCAGGCGCCCCGACAGCGACGATCCGGTGGCAGATCTCCTCGCCTCCGGGCTGGCCTATCGCGAGTACGCACTCACCTATCCGCAGCGGTACCGGCTGATGTTCGGGATCACGTCGCCGTCGATCACCCTGCCGATCGGTCGCGACCTCACGGTCGACGGCAACCCGGCGGCGCTGTCCGAGATCAACTCTGTGTACGCCCAGATTCCCGCTTTCGTGCGGCGCTGCATGGATGCCGGAGCCATCGACGAGGGGGACCCGGTGGCCGTGGCCGCCCAGATCTGGACCATGATGCACGGCTACGTACTGGCAGAGATCATCGGTGTTTTCGGCACCGACGGCGGCGGCGTCGCGCGGGTACTCGCGCCGCACATCACCAACCTTCTGGTCGGCCTCGGCGGTGACCGCGAACAGATCCTGCAGTCGTTTCAGCGGCTCGAACCGCCTGCCACGCCGCCACGCCCGCGCACTCCCGCGACGGCCACGGTGCGGCGCGGGCGCCGGAGCCGCAGAACGTGACCGGCCGTGTGGGCCGCGAAACGCCTACGGCCTCAACACGATTTTGACGGCACCGTCCTTCTTCTTCTGGAAGATGTCGTAGCCGTGGGGCGCTTCGTCGAGGGGCAGCACATGGGTGGCGAAATCGTCGACGCCCAGTGGGTCGTCATCGCCGAGCAACGGCAAGATGTCACCGACCCACTTCTTGACGTTGGCCTGGCCCATCCGCAGCTGAATCTGCTTGTCGAACAAGGTCAGCATGGGCAGTGGATCGGCCATGCCGCCGTACACGCCGATCAGCGAGATGGTGCCGCCGCGGCGCACGATGTCGATCGCTGAGTAGAACGCGTCCAGTCGGTCCACGCCGGCCGTCTGCATCATCGGTTTGGCGATCGAATCAGGCATCAATGCGGTGATCTTCTGCAAGGCCGAGGCCACCGGCGAGCCGTGCGCCTCCATACCGACCGCATCGATCACCGAATCCGTGCCACGGCCGTCGGTCATGGACCGCACCACGTCACCCACCGGTTCGTCGAGCGAGTTGAGATCGATCGTGGTGATGCCACGATTTTCCGCGCGGGCCAGCCGTTCCCGGATGCGATCCACCGCGATCACGCGATAGCCGAGGTGGTCTGCGATGCGGGCCGCCATGTCACCGATCGGCCCGAGCCCCAGCACCGTCACCGAGCCGCCCTCGGGAATCTCGGCGTAGGCCACGGCCTGCCACGCGGTGGGCAGTACGTCCGAGAGGTAGACGAACCGGGAATCCGGCGGACCGTCCGGCACCTTGATGTGGGTGAAGTGGGCCTGCGGCACCCGAAGGTATTCGGCTTGGCCACCAGGGATCTGGCCGTACAACTCCGAATAGCCGAACAGCGCCGCACCCATCCCCTGGTCGCGAACCTGGGTGGTCTCGCATTGCGTGTAGAGATCCTGATCGCACATGAAGCAGTGCCCGCACGAGATCTGGAACGGGATGACCACGCGCTCGCCCACCGACAGGCTCCCGACTCCCGAGCCCACCTCTCTGACGATGCCCATCGGTTCGTGCCCCAGGATGTCGCCCGGGTGCATGAAAGCACCGAGCACCTCGTAGAGGTGCAGGTCCGAACCGCAGATGTTGGTCGAGGTGACCTCGATGATCGCGTCGGTCGGCTCTTCGATCTTCGGGTCCGGCACGGTCTCCACCCGGACGTCGCGCCGGCCGTGCCAGGTAACGGCTTTCACAGGTGCACTCCCATCGCTGTCGATGTCGCTGAGGTGGCTACCCCGCACGATGGGTGCCAAACCGGCACCGCGGCGGCGACAATGGTCTGGTGGCGCAGAGCTGGGAAGGTTTCGACGGATTCGTCGGGCTGCTCGACTATCCGATGTTCGTTGTGACGGCACATGGCGCGGACGGACCGGCGGGCTGTCTGGTCGGGTTCACCACGCAGGCAAGCATCGATCCACCTCGATTCCTGGTCGGGATTTCGAAGAAGAACCACACGTTCGCCGCGGCAGACACGGCCGATCATCTGGGAGTGCATTTGCTGGCTCGGGACGAGCTGGAGCTGGCCCGCTGGTTCGGTGGGCAGACCGGTGACGAGGTCGACAAGTTCGCCCGGTGCGGCTGGAGGGCCGGCCCCGCCGGGGTGCCGATCCTCGATGCCGCTCCGGCCTGGTTCGTCGGTGCGATCCTCGACCGGGTCGACCTCGGCGACCACGTCGGGTATCTGCTGAATCCGGTCACCGGCCAGGCCCCGGACGAGCCGCAGCCCTGGGTGAGCCTCACCGACGTGGCCGACCTGTCGCCCGGACACGAGGCCTGAGCGCTACTTCCAGGCGAAGACCGGCTGTTCGAGTTCGTCGACCGGATCGGTGCGGCCCTCAAGGGCCAGCCACCGCAACTGCAACAACACCGCGCCGGTCGGGGCATGGATCAGGTCGTTGCCCAACGGAATCTGCACCACCGGGCGCGGACTCTCCGGGATGGTGATGAAGCGGGGCGAATCCTCACGTTGCAATTGATGCAACCCCACCCGGTAGGCCGCCACCACCTCGTCGGGCGACGGGCGCAGATCCAGCCGGCCGCCACCCCAGATCACCACCGGGGTGATGACGTACCCCGAACGCGTCGGATAGTCGTCGAGCAAGCCCAGAACCGCCGAGTCGGGCAGGTTGACCCCGACCTCCTCGTCCAGTTCCCGCAGCGCCGCCTCCACCGCGGTCTCTCCCGGGTCCAGCCGGCCACCGGGCAGCGCCCACTGCGCGGCATGTGAAGACAGCCGAGATGCCCTGCGGCACAACAAGAACGCCGCGCCGCCGGAAACATCCACCATGCGCCCGTCGAGCCCGGGTTCCGGCATCGGCCGGCCGTCGATCCACTCGTCGACGGGAGCCGGATCCACCCGGTCCTCACCGAGTTCGGAGTCGACCAGCACCACCGCGACGGCCGCGTGCCGCTTCGTCGGATCGGTCACGGCGCGGCGCTCGTGCCCCGCCAGATGCGCCCCGATGCGTTCGCGCAGGGCTTCGTCGTAGGCGATCGTCACCGCTCGACCATATGCGGAGGGCCGGCGGCCCGACCGCCGAGGTGACGCGCGGCTACTGGTCCGGCTTGCGGGTCTGCTGATACAGCGCGAGCTTCCAGGTGCCGTCGACCCGGTGGTAGACGCTGGACATGGCGCCCACGAACGCGGGCTCCTCCCCGTCGCGATAGGCCGTACCGACGTAGACCAGAACCGCGTTGTCGTCGTCCACGGCGATCAGCCGCACGCCGCTGATCTCATAGGCACGCCACGGCGGGGATTGCGCGAGTGCGCTGACGACGGTGTTGCGGTCCATCACCATGCCGTTGGCGAGCACCATGACAGCCTCGGGCAGCATCAGCTCACCGTAGAAATCCGCGCCGGTCGACTCGCACAACGAGTCCCATCCGGCGCGTTCGATGTGCAGGAGTTCGTCGAGAACGTGGCTGGTCACCGGTAGGTGATACCCGTTACCCGGATCCGATATGCCTGGGCATCGCTGTTAAAACAGTGGTAGAAGTGACTAGTGGGTGTCAAGGTATCGGCCCTCGCGGGCATCGCAGCAGTGGCTGCGGCCGCCGCGGTGGGCACGGTCTCCACGCCCTTCGCGATGCCCTCGGCCTCCGCCGCGCCGGACTGCCCTGACATCGAGGTCGTCTTCGCGCGGGGCACCGACGAGCCCGCGGGCATCGGAAACGTCGGCAAGGCGTTCGTCGAGACGCTGCGTCCCATGGTCAAAGGCTCGACGATCGGCACCTACGCGGTGCAATATCCCGCATCGTGGGATTTCATGAAAGCCGCCGCCGGCGCCACGGACATGAGCAAGCGCGTCCAGGCCACGGCGGCGCGATGCCCCAAGACCAAGATCGTGATGGGCGGCTACTCGCAGGGCGCGGCCGTGGTGGACGTGGTGGCCACCTCACCCATCGCGGGGCTCGGCTACACGGCTCCGCTGCCCGCCACGGTGGTGCCGCGGGTCGCCTCCGTCGTCGTCTTCGGTAATCCGTCGGCGCGTCTGGGCCAGCCGTTGACCCGGATGAGCCCGGACTTCGGTGCCAGGACCGCCGATCTGTGCAACACCAACGACCCCATCTGTTCGCTCGGCCGGGACTGGAATGCGCACGTCAGCTATCCGAAGTCCGGCCTGATCAAGCTGGCCGCGCAATGGGTCACACGTCACGTCCAGCCGCCGCCTCCAGCGCCCGCTGCTCGACGCTGACAACCGGGTAGAGCCGATGGGTCCCGGGAAGACCCTTGAGTTCGACTTCGCGGGGCGCACCCAGCCGGACGTCATCGAGGTGTTTGACCGCCTCCTCGACCGGCTCGCTGACCAGGATCTCGCCGCCGTCGGCCTGACCGGCGACACGGGCCGCCATCGCGACATCCAGCCCGAACAAGTCGTCGCCGCGGCGCACCGACGTACCCATGTGCACACCGATCCGGACCCGGATCGCCTGCCACCGCTGCGGGCTCTCGGCCAGCGCGCGCTGCACATCCGTGGCGAACCGCACCGCGTTCTCCGGATCGGCGAACGCGATCATGAACCCGTCGCCCTGGGTCTTGACGACGTGACCACCGTGTTTGTCGACGCGTGCCTGGACAAGCTTGTTGTGCTTCTCCAGCAGCTTCACCCAGGCCCGGTCACCCATCGCCGCGTTGTACTCGGTCGAACCTTCGATATCGGAGAACACGATGACGACGCGGCCATCGGCAGTGAGCCGGGCCAGATCCGGGCGTTCGACCTGGGCCCATCCCGCCAGATCTTCGATGGAATTGCGCACGGTGGCGCCCAGCCCCTTGTTGATCAGCATGTCCGCGGTCTGGAAAACCGTCTTGATCGCCATCGGCGCCACCCCGCGACGGCGCCTGCGGCGGCGGTCCTCGTCCTCTGACCGCATGCGCTCGATCTCTCGCCGGGCCTTCGTCAGCTGCCGCCGGCTCACGATGAACAGCACGAGGAACGTGACGAACGCCCCGAACAACAGCACGACGACCACCAACAGGACGGACTCAAGGGTGGTCGGTATCGGCACCCGGTGATTATCGGGCACGGCGGCCGGACGCAGGCAACGCCGCGTCCGGCGCACATGTCACATTTCGTCGATTGGCGGTGTCTTGAGGGGGTAATCACCATCGACTAGGAGTCACCATGGATGCTCGTTTGAATCTGTTCGAGAACCCGACCGCCGTCAAGATGCTCAAGTACGTCACCTCGGCCGGCAGGGTGATCACAGACTCGGCGCTGCCAAAGTCCACGCAGGAGCTGGTGGCACTGCGCGCCAGCCAGATCAACGGCTGCGGCTTCTGCACCGACATGCACACCAAGGATGCGGCCCTGGCCGGGGAAACCCAGCAGCGCCTGCACCTGGTGGCGGCGTGGCGCGAGGCGACCGTGTTCACCGAGGCCGAACGCGCGGCCCTCGAGCTGGCCGAACAGGGCACTCGCATCGCCGATGCGGCGGGCGGGGTCAGCGACGAGGTGTGGGCGAACGCGGTCAAACACTACGACGAGGACCAACTCGCCGCGCTGGTGTGCCTGATCGCTTTCATGAACACGGTCAACCGTTTGAACGTGATCGTGCAGCAGCCCGCAGGCGGCTACCAGCCGGGGCAGTTCGGATAACGGCGCCGGGTCGGTCCCGGCCGGTGCACCGTATGGGGTACCGACCGGGACGATCGCCGGTGCGGGCGAACTGGCACGCTGGTCATCAATATGACCACTCCCCTGCTCGACGATCCGAACGACCTGTCGGCGCTGCGCGCCAAGGGCGGCGACGCCGACACTCTGTTCACCGACTTCGCCGGCTGGGCCGAGGCCAACGGCACCACGCTGTACCCGGCCCAGGAGGAGGCGCTGATCGAACTGGTCAGCGGAGCGAACGTGATCCTGGCGACGCCGACCGGCTCAGGCAAATCCCTGGTGGCCACCGGTGCGATCTATGCGGCGCTCGCCGCGGACCGCGTCAGTTTCTACACCGCCCCGATCAAGGCGCTGGTCAGTGAGAAGTTCTTCGCGCTGTGTGATGTGTTCGGGGCCGACAATGTCGGCATGCTCACCGGGGACGCGTCGGTGAATGCCGACGCGCCGATCATCGCGTGCACGGCCGAGATCCTGGCCAACCTGGCGCTGCGGGAGGGTGCCGACGCCGACATCGGCCTGGTGGTGATGGACGAATTCCACTTCTACGGCGACCCCGACCGCGGCTGGGCCTGGCAGGTACCGCTGCTGGAACTTCCCAAGGCCCAGTTCCTGCTGATGTCGGCGACGCTGGGCGACGTGACCTTCCTGCGCGAGGACCTCACGCGCCGCACCGGACGTCCGACCGCATTGGTGGCGGGTGCGGAAAGACCTGTGCCGCTGTTCTTCTCGTACGCCACCACGCCGATGCACGAGACCATCGCCGACCTGCTCGACACCAGGCAGGCGCCGGTCTACGTCGTGCACTTCACCCAGGCCTCGGCACTGGAGCGGGCCCAGGCACTGATGAGTGTCAACGTCTGCACCAAGGAAGAAAAAGCCGCGATCGCCGAACACATTGGCAGCTTCCGCTTTTCGACGACCTTCGGCACCACGCTGTCACGGTTGGTGCGCCACGGCATCGGTGTCCACCACGCCGGCATGCTGCCCAAGTACCGGCGCCTGGTGGAACAGCTGGCCCAGGCCGGGCTGCTCAAGGTGATCTGCGGCACCGACACTCTCGGCGTCGGCATCAACGTTCCGATCCGCACCGTGGTGTTCTCCGCCCTGTCCAAGTACGACGGCACCCGGACGCGGCTGCTCAACGCTCGCGAATTCCACCAGATCGCCGGACGGGCCGGCAGGGCGGGCTATGACACCGCGGGCACCGTCGTCGTCCAGGCGCCCGATCACGAGGTGGAGAACCTCAAACAGTTCGCCAAGGTGGCCGACGATCCCAAGAAACGCCGAAAACTGGTACGCCGCAAGGCACCCGAGGGCATGGTGCCGTGGGGAGAGGCCACCATGAACCGGCTGATGGAAGCCAGCCCCGAAGCCTTGACCAGCAACATGCGGGTGTCCACGGCGATGATCCTCGATGTGGTCGACCGCCCGGGCGACCCATGCCTGGCGATGCAACGACTGCTCACCGACAACCACGAGCCCCGCAAGCGGCAGCTGAAGCACATTCGGGAAGCGGTCGGCATCGCGCGCTCACTGCTGCAGGCCGGGGTGCTCGAACGTCTCGACGCTCCCGACGAGGGCGGGCGCCGCTACCGGCTGACGGTCGACCTGCCCCCGGACTTCGCGCTCAACCAACCGCTGTCGACCTTCGCACTGGCCGCGGTCGATGTGCTGGACCCCGAAGCCGAGAGTTATGCGCTGGACGTGGTTTCGGTGATCGAGGCCACCCTGGAAGACCCCCGTCAGATCCTGGCCGCCCAACTGAACAAGGCCAGAGGCGAGGCCGTGGCACAGATGAAGGCCGACGGCATCGAATACGACGAACGCATCGAGCTGCTCGACGAGGTCAGCTATCCCAAGCCCCTACAAGAACTGCTGGAACACACCTACGAGGTGTACCGGCAGACCAATCCGTGGGCGGCCGACGGACACCTGTCACCCAAGTCGGTGGTGCGCGAGATGTGGGAGCGCGCGCTGACCTTCCGCGAATACATCAGCGTCTACGGGCTGACCCGCTCCGAAGGTGCCGTGCTGCGCTACCTGTCCGATGCGTTCAAGGCGCTGCGCTCGGGTGTGCCGACCACGGCCCGCACCGAAGCGCTGGCCGACATCGTCGAGTGGCTGGGCGAACTGGTGCGCCAGGTGGATTCCAGCCTGCTCGATGAGTGGGAGCAACTCACCAGCCCGGATCAGCCACACGATGTACCTGTGGCAGTGCCGACCCGGCCACGCCCACTGACGGGCAACGAGCGGGCGTTCACCGCGATGGTGCGCAACGCGTTGTTCCGCCGCGTCGAGCTGTTCGCCCGGTCGCGCTGGGACGAGCTGGGAGCGCTCGACGCGGCGAGCGCGTGGACGGCCGAGCGCTGGGCCGAGGCCGGCGAGGCGTATTTCGACGAACACGCCGAGGTGGGCACCGGAGCCGACGCACGTGGGCTGGCGTTGCTGATATTCGATCGGCAGCCTCAGGTGTGGCGCATTCGACAGATCCTCGAAGACCCTGCCGGAGATCACGATTGGGGCTTCGATGTGGAAGTGGACCTGGCCGCCAGCGACGAGGAGGGAACCGCGGTGCTGCGTATCGTGGACGTGGGCCGGATGGGATAGGGAAGATCGACTGACTCTGTGCCATTTTCACGGGCAAGCAAGAGAACTGAGGGCTACGTGCCAGCTGACGCACACGACGACGAATTGAAGTCGGAACAGAGCTATGTCGACGGGCTCTATACCCGCCTGGACGCCGAGCGCACCCGGGTGCGCGACCGCTACCGCACCGCGCTACGCGAGCACGGCGGCTCCGCGGTGGAGCGCGACGCCGAGGTGCGGGCGCTGGCCAAAGAGGGCAACCGGCTCGACGTGGCCGACAACGGGCTGTGCTTCGGGCGGCTGGAAACCGTTGCCGGAGAACATCTCTACGTCGGGCGCCTGGGCATCTTCGACCGCGACAACGACTACGAACCGTTACTGCTGGACTGGCGGGCACCGTTGGCCCGCCCGTTCTACACCGCCACCGGGGCCCATCCGGAGAACATGCGCAGGCGGCGCCAGTTCCGCACGCTGGGGCGCCGGATACTCGACTTCACCGACGAGGTGCTCGGCCGGCCCACCGGAGAAGACTCCGGCGATGCGGCGCTGCTGGCCGCGGTCAACGCCCCGCGCGGCGAGGGCATGCGCGACATCGTCGCGACGATTCAGGCCGAGCAGGACGAGGTGATCCGCAACGAGCACCTCGGCGTGCTGGTGGTCGAGGGCGGGCCCGGGACCGGCAAGACCGTGGTGGCGCTGCACCGGGTGGCGTACCTGCTCTACACGCACCGCGAGCGGATCGAACGTCACGGCGTTCTGGTGGTCGGCCCCAACGAGGCATTCCTGAACCACATCGGCCGGGTCCTGCCCTCGCTGGGTGAATCCGACGCGGTGTTCATGACACCCGGCGACCTGGTCCCCGGCCTGCACGTCACCGCCGAGGACGCGCCCGAGGCCGCAGCGATCAAGGGCTCACTGCAGATCCTCGACGTGCTGGCCGCCGCGGTGGCCGACCGCCAGGCGGTCCCGGACGAGCCGATCCTGATCGAACTGCCCGATGTCACCGTGCGCATCGACGCCGAAACCGCGCAGTGGGCGATCGAGGAGGCCCGCGAGACCGGGCTGCCGCACAACGAGGCCCGCGCGACATTCCGCGACATCGTCACCTACGTCCTGACCGAGCGGGCCGTGGCCCGCATCGGCAAGGGCTGGCTCGGCCGCCAGGACAAGGCGGCCTGGGAGGAGCTGCGGGCGAGCGTGGTCAGCGAACTCGACGACAACGCGGCATTCGCTGCCGCACTCGATGCGCTGTGGCCGATCCTCACCCCGGAAACCCTCCTCGCCCCGCTGTATTCGTCGCCCGAGCGGCTGGCCGCGGCCGGCGCCGATGCCCGGCTGTTCCGCGCCGACGGAACCGCCTGGACCATCTCCGACGTGCCCCTTCTCGACGAGCTCGTCGACCTGCTGGGCCGGGACAAGGCGGCCGACGAAGCCGCCGAACGCGAACGGCGCGAGGAAGCCGCCTACGCCGCGGGGGTTCTCGACCTGATGATCGCCCGCGAGGATCTGATGGACGACGAAGACCACCTGCTGGCCAGCGACCTGATCGACGCGGAGGACCTGGCCGACCGGTTCCTCGAACGCGATACTCGCGAACTCGCCGAACGCGCTGCGGCCGACCGGGATTGGACCTACGGTCATGTTGTGGTCGACGAAGCCCAGGAACTGTCCGAGATGGACTGGCGGGTGCTGATGCGTCGTTGCCCACGGCGGTCCTTCACGGTGGTCGGCGATCTGGCCCAGCGCCGCTCGGCGGCCGGGGCCCGGTCCTGGGGCACCATGCTGGAGCCGTATGTACCCGGCCGCTGGGTCTACCGGACACTGTCGGTCAACTACCGCACCCCGGCCGAGATCATGGCGGTGGCCGGTGCGGTGCTGGCCGAGTTCGCCCCGTCTGTCACGCCACCGGAATCGGTCCGCGCCTGCGGGGTGCAGCCGTGGTCAAGGCAGTTGAGCGCCACCGAAATCCCCGCTGCTGTCGAGGAATTCGTGCGCGACGAAGCGGCGCGAGACGGCACCAGCGTGGTGATCGGGCCGCCCGATGTCCCCGGCGCGGTGGCACCGTCGGAGACGAAGGGCCTCGAGTTCGACGCCGTGCTCGTCGTGGAGCCCGCCCGGATCCTGGCCGACGGCGATCGGGGTGCCGCCGAGTTGTACGTCGCCCTCACCCGTGCGACGCAGCGCCTCGGGGTCCTGCACACCGGACCCCTGCCTGCCGCGCTGAACGGACTCGCCCATGCCTGATGCCCCTGCACCGGAAACCACCTGCGTGATCGTGGGTGGTGGGCCCGCCGGGATGATGCTCGGGCTCATCCTGGCCCGGTGCGGAGTGGCGGTGACCGTGCTGGAGAAGCACGCCGATTTTCTGCGGGATTTCCGCGGTGACACAGTGCATCCCAGCACCATGCGGATGCTCGACGAGTTGGGCCTGTTCGACGAGTTCGGCAAGACCGGCTACAGCAAGGTGGAGAAGGCGGAGTTCCCGGTCGACGGCGAGCCGGTGACCTTCGTCGACTTCCGCCGGCTGCGCCAACCGCACCCGTACGTGGCGATGGTGCCGCAGTGGGATTTCCTCGATCTACTGGCCGACGCCGGGAAGTGCGAACCCAACTTCACCCTGCTCATGCAGACCGAGGTGACGGGGCTGTTGCGCGACGGTGAGCGGATCACCGGCGTGCGCTACACCGGCCCGGACGGGGCCGGCGAACTGCGCGGCGAGCTCACCGTCGCATGTGACGGGCGCACGTCGGTGGTCAGGCGGGAAGCCGGGCTGAAGACCAAGGACTATCCGGTGCCGTTCGACGTGTGGTGGTTCCGGTTGCCGCGCACCGAGGACGGCCAGTACTCGCTGATCCCGCGTACCGGGCCGGGCCGCGCGCTCATCATGATCCCCCGGACGGGTTACTTCCAGGTGGCCTACCTGATCCCCAAGGGCAGCGACGCCGCGCTGCGGGCCCGCGGCCTGGACGCCTTCCACACCGAGCTGGCCGAGCTGATCCCCGAAGCCGACGCCGGCACGCTGACCTCGTGGGATGACGTGAAACACCTTGACGTACAACTCAACCGCCTGCCGCGTTGGCACCGCGACGGGTTGTTGTGCATCGGCGATGCCGCGCACGCCATGTCACCCGTGGGCGGGGTCGGTATCAACGTCGCGATCCAGGATGCCGCCGCGGCCGCGCGCCTGTTGTACCGGCCGCTGCGCGAGCACCGGGTCACCGAATCCGACCTGGCCGCGGTGCAGCGTCAACGCTTTCTGCCCACCACCGTCACCCAGGGCTTTCAACGGATCCTGCACCGTCAGGTGATGAAGCCGGTGATGGCCGGTGCCGAGATCACCCCGCCGGGCGTGCTGGGCAGCATCATGCGCCGGTTCCCCCAACTCAGCGCCATCCCGGCCTATCTGGTGGGCACCGGAGTCCGGCCGGAACACGTGCCCGAGCCGGCCCGCCGTTAGGTACCGCGTGGGAGGCAAACAGAACCCGGAACAGCGCCGCCGCGAATTATGCGATGCGGCAATCACTCTGCTGGCCCGTGAGGGCATCAAGGGCGTCACCCACCTCAAGGTCGACCGCAAGGCCGGCGTCGCCGACGGCACCACGTCGTTCTACTTCCGCACCAGCGCGGCGTTGATCCGCGCGGCCGCCGATCGCATCGCCGATCTCGACCTCGCCGACCTCACCGCGGCCACCCGGTCCGAATCTCCCGACGACGGCCTGTCAGCAGCGGACGGCCTGGCCCGGCTGGTGATCCGCTCGGGAACCGGCGCACGCCTGGTCCGTAGCAAGGCTCGCTATGAACTGGTCATGCCATCGAGTCGCGACGCCGCCCTGGCCGAGGCGTTCAGCCGCAACCAGGAGCACTTCTTCGAGCTGCACCGCAACGTCGTGCTCGGCCTCTGCCCGGCAGGCACCGATCCGGAGGTCATCGATGAAAAGGCTTATGTGCTGATGACTTTCATCAGCGGACTGATGCTCGCCGTGGCCCGCGGCGACCGCACGATCAGCTCCCCCGAGGCGCTCCACGACATCATCACCGCGATCGTCGCCGCGGCCCCGGCGACCTCACATCGCGAAGGAGTAGCCGCCGTTGACGGGTAGCGTCTGCCCGGTGATCCAGGATCCGTGGTCGCTGGCGAGCAGCACCGCAAGATAGGCGACGTCCTCGGGCAGACCGGGCCTGCGGATCGGGTAGCGCGACAGGATCGCCTTGGCCTGTGGCGAGTCGGCCATCTCCGCCCACAGCGGTTCGGTGAGCGGCGTCCGCATGGTGCCCAGCGCAATGTTGTTGGCGGTGATGCCGTAGCGGCCGTTCTCCAGCGCGATCGACCGGGTCAGGCCCGCGGCCCCGGCTTTGGCCGCCGCATACACCGCGCCGCTGGCGTCGCCGGTCCGTCCCGCATCCGAGACGATGGTGACCACCCGGCCCCACTGCCGCTCGACCATCATCGGCAGCACCGCCCGCGTGCAGTGCAGCACCCCGTAGAGATTCACTCGCAGGAACGGATCCCAGTCCGCTGGAGCGGATTCGGCAAACGGCATTCGGGCGGCGAAGCCCTCGGCTCCGGCGTTGCCCGCATTGTTGACCAGGATGTCGACGGGGCGGGCCGTCGAAGTGACTTCAGCGACCGCCTCGGTGACGGCCGCATAGTCGGTGACGTCGAACGGCACCGCCACCGCGTCACCGCCGGCCTCCCGGAGTTCTGCGGCGACGGCCTCGGCCCGGTCAGCGCGGAGATCATTGACCAGCACGGTGGCTCCTGCCGCGGTGAAGGCATCAGCGAGACCCCGGCCGACGCCTTGTCCGGCTCCGGTGATCAACACCCGGCGGGTCGACAGATCGAATTGCAGCGTCATCGTCGGCCACGTCTCCTCTGGTTCGTTTCGGACAAACTATCGCATCAAATCTCTATATATGTAGAGTCCTGAGGACCGACGCTGCCTACACCGGACGGAGCTGCAGTGCAGTTCATCTTCAATCTGCCGCACATGCTGCGCCTGAAGGCGATGATGCAACCCTGGGAGGCGGCCGTAACCGGGGCCGACCAGACCCGGATGGCCAAACGGGCCGACGAGCTCGGCTACGACATGATCGCCGTACCGGAGCATTTCGCGATCCCCCGCGACCACGTCGAATTGTCCGGCCCTCATTACCTGCAGTCGACGACAGCCCAGGCATACCTGGCGGGAGCCACCTCCTCGATCCGCCTGAACTCTTGCATCACGGTATTGCCACTCCAGCATCCGATCGTGCTCGCCAAGGCGCTGGCGACAGCGGACTGGATGAGCAGCGGGCGGATGATGGTCACCTTCGGCGTGGGTTGGCTGCAGCGCGAGTTCGAACTGTTGGGCGTCCCGTTCCACGAACGCGGCCGGATCGCCGACGAATACCTGGCCGCCATCATCGAGCTGTGGACCAGCGAAACCCCTCGGTTCGAGGGTCGGTATGTGTCTTTCGACGACATCGCCGTCGAGCCCAAACCGGTTCAGAAACCACATCTTCCGGTGTGGATCGGCGGCGACGCCGACGCCTCCCTCCGGCGGGCCGCCAGATACGGCACAGGCTGGTGGTCCTTTCTCACCCCGCCTGAGCAGATCGCCGAACGGATCGAATACCTCAAGTCGCAGCCGGGCTACGACGGGCGGCGCTTCGATGTAGTACACGGCATGGCGACCCGACGCGTCGGCGAGGGCCATACCGTGCGCGACGATCCAGAGGCCCGGTCCGGGATGAGCGCGCAGGAGATCATCGACAGGTTGTGTTGGCTCGGCGAACAAGGGGTCACCGTCAGTGCCGTTCCGCTGCCTGCTGTCAGTGGTGTCGACGAATACCTCGACTATGCCCAGTGGGTGATCGAGGAGATCAAACCCCGCGTGCCGTAGGTGCTGCCCGGCGTGGTCAGCACCGGTGCGATCAGCGGATCACCTGCTCGCTCTGTTCCTCCCCCGGCGGTGGTGTGGGTAAGCCGAGCCGGTCCTGGATCCGGTCGATCTTGGCTTCGATCCGTTCCATATCGTCGGCATCGACCTTGAAGATCAAGTGTTTGGCACCGAGCAACAGGATGGCCTGGAAGACCAGCTGTAACCACTCGCTCTGCCAGTTCTCCAGCGTGCTGGCGAAGAAGGTGCTCCAGTACTCCGGCCACAGGAACGGCTGGCCATGTGCGGCCTGCTCGGATCGAAAAGTCTGAAGCTGGGTGAAGAACTGTCCGAGCCACGAACCGAGGAACAACAGCAGCAGTACGTATACCGCACCCCATCGACGAAGATGCCGCATGATGCCTCCTTGGCTCGTGTCGGTCAGTGTCGTTGTGGTGGTCGGCTTTTCAATCGCGACGCACCCGCCGTCCCGGCATTCTTTTCGCTACAGGTACCCGCCGTTCGATCAACCGAAACGGCGCTGCCGCTTCCTGAGCGGCCCGGTCTAGACCATCAAGGCCCGTGGGCCTGCCATAGTTTGAGAAACAGCCGCCTGGAGGGAACCCGATGAGCGACCACGACGTACGGATGATCATTCTGTCGACCGACGATCTGGATGAGTCGATCCGCTTCTACACCGAGACGCTCGGCATGCCGTTGAAGTTCCGCGACGGCGCGCATTTCGCCGCACTCGACGGCGGATCGCTGACTCTCGCCCTGGCCACATCGGTGGATCACCCGATCCCCGGCCAAGTCGTCGTCGGGATCAAGACCGCCGACGTGGACGGCGCGGCCAGAGCCATCGAGGCCAGCGGCGGGGGAATCATCAAGCACCCGTACGACGATGCCCACGAGCGCCGCGCCGTTGTCTACGACAACAAGGGCAACGGCCTGGTGTTCTACAGCCCGCTGGCTCGTTAACCTGCCGAAGCCGCAGCGTCGAGCAGGGTTTCGGCCAGCCGCGCCGCGGCCGGTGTCATCCGCTCGACCGGCGGCGCGGCGAGGTAGACCTGCCAGATCGCCGGGTCGCGCAGCGCGACGGTTCGCAGATCGCCGAAGCGGCGCGCCTCCGAGGCAGGCATGAAGGCCGTGCCCAGGCCATTGCCGACCAGTTCGGCGATCGCGGCGAACCCGGCCGGCACCTCGTATTGCGTCTGCGGTTGCACACCGGCACGGTGAAACGCCTCGTCCATCAGTCGGCGCAGCCCGAATTCCGGTGGGAAGCCGACGAGATCCTCGCCGGCCAGCTCGGCCATGTCGACACGACGGCGCCGGGCCAGGGGATGGTCGTCACGACAGACGAACAGCATCGGCTCCTCGAACAGCAACGTCATCTCGAGCTGCGGCGGGAACCTGTTGGGCAGCGATACCAGGGCCAGATCCAGCGAACCCTCCAGAAGTGCGGCCAGATAGGCCGACGCCCCGGCCTGGCTCAGCCTCAACCGCAGCCGGACGGACGGGTGGGCTCGGTGGAAGCCACCGAGAGCACGCGCGACATCGACCGGGCCGTAGGAAATGAGGGATCCGAATTCGACTGTGCCCATGAGCGATCCGCGGAACTGCCCGGCGGATTCGGCTGCCGCCCTGGCCGCGTGCAGGACTTCGTAGGCATGGGGGCGGAAGGCCTCGCCCGCGGCGGTCAGGCTGATCCGTTGCCGTGAGCGGTCGAACAGTTCCACCCCCAGCTCACGCTCGAGCTTGGCGATCGAGGTCGACAACGCCGACTGCACGACATGCGCACGCTCGGCGGCGCGGGTGAAACTCATCTCGCCGGCCACCGCGATGAAGTGTTCGATCTGCCGTAACTCCACGGCGACAGTCTATCTATGTCATCGATGGCACCTATCAGATCCAATCGTTGGACTTGATGGGAAGTTGGCAGTGAGATGGACACAAGAGCCCGCGACAAGGAGCAGCAATGGTGAACGGTTTGAGCAGAAGGAACTTCGGCTTCCTCACGGCAGCCGCCGCGGGGGCGGCGACACTGGCCGCCTGCGGTACCTCATCCGCCCCCGCTCCCGGACCCTCGCCGAGCGTGCCGGCTGGGCCTCCCTCGAAGCCGTCGCACACTCTGAACCCGGTCAAACAGATCGATGCCGGTGAGCTCAACGTGGGCTACACCGAGGCCGGCCCGGCCGACGGGCACCCGGTGATCCTGCTGCACGGCTGGCCCTACGACATCCACAGCTACGCCGATGCCTCGGCACTGCTCGCCGAACAGGGCTTCCGGGTGATCGTGCCCTACCTGCGCGGCTTCGGCTCCACCCGGTTCCGCTCCGCGGACACCGTGCGCAACGGCCAGCAGGCCGCGCTGGCCCAGGACGTCGTCGCATTGATGGACGCCCTCGACATTCCCAGCGCCATCATCGGCGGATACGACTGGGGCGGGCGCACCGCGAACAACGTCGCCGCGCTGTGGCCGCAGCGGTGCGCCGGTCTGGTCGCCGTCAGCGGCTACATCACGGTCAACCTGGCGGCAAACCTGAAGCCGCTGGCGCCGGAGGCCGAACTGGGTTGGTGGTACCAGTACTACTTCGCCACCCCGCGCGGTGAGCTCGGCTACCGCCAGAACACCAAGGAGTTCAACCGGCTGATCTGGACCAAGGCCTCGCCGCTGTGGCGCTTCGACGACGCCACCTACGACCTGTCGGCCGCCGCGTTCGACAACCCCGACCACGTTGACATCGTCGTGCACAACTACCGGTGGCGGCTCAGCCTGGCCCCCGGCGAGCCCCGCTTCGACGCCGACGAGGCGCGGCTGGCCGGCAAGCCGCCCGTCACCGTTCCGGCGATCACGATCGGGTCGGACTTCGACGGTGCGGCCAAGGACGGAGCCGGCTACCGTGCGCTCTACACCGGGCCGTATGAACATCGCGTCCTCGACGGCATCGGGCACAACGTGCCCCAGGAGGCACCTGAGCAGTTCGCCGCGGCCATCGCCGATGTCAGTCGGATGGGCGGGCGCTGACGTCGGCGCTCGGCATGTCTGGACCAGATCGGCATTTCACGACCATCTGACGGCGTCAGGGATAGGGCCGCCCGGTCAGCTTCCGGATCACGCGGATCTCACCGTCGCGATAAGGCCGGCCGTCGGCATGGAACAAGTCGTGGAACCACACGCGCGGCGGCGTCTGGTACGGCCGGTCCCAGGAATCCCACGGCAGATAGGTCTGCGTCTTACCCGCCACCAGCCCCCAGCTGTAGGCACCGACGTTGTGCCGTTTGGCGACCGGCAGAACCCCCTCGACGGTGCTGCCCTCACCTCGCGCCAGATATTCGGTGCACAGGATCGGCCGTCCCATCGGTGCCAGCTCGGCGATCCGGGCCTCGAATCCGACCGGATCGTCGTAGCTGTGAAAGGTCACCACGTCCGAATGGTCGAGCTGGATCGTCGCCATCGCGCTGCGCAGCTTGGGGTCTGCCCACGGGCCGTCCCAAACGCCACTGGTCAACGGTTGCACGGGATTGACCGAGCGGGCCCAGCCGAAGACCTGAGGCAGGAGCCCTTCGATGAGCTTGACCTTGTCCTGCCGTTCCACCTCGCGATAGGTGGCCGCGGGATTGTCGGGCTCATTCCACAGGTCCCATCCCAATACCCGCTCGTCATGCCGGAATTGGGTGATGACGCCGACGACATATTCGCGCAGCGTGCGCCGGTACCGGCGATCGTCCAGGTGCTGCGCGCCCGGACTCTGGACCCACACCGAGTTGTGTATCCCGGGCCGCGGCCGGCGCTGGTGACCCAATCGGGGAAATGGGTCCCAGCAGGAATCGAACAGCACGAACAGCGGTTTGATCCCGTGACTGGATGCCAGAGCAACGAACTGGGCCAGTCGGTTCTGAAAGCCCAAGTGGTCCTGGACCCACAGCTGATCGTGCAGGAACACCCGCACGGTGTTGAACCCGGCCAACCTGGCGATACGCAACTCGTTGTCGATCCGCTGCGGGTCATAGGTCTCGGGTTGGAACATCTCCAGCTGATTGCCCGCGTTGGACGGGATGAAATTGGCACCGACCAGCCAACCCTGCGCGGCATACCAGCGCTGCGCCCGCTCTGGTGACCAGCGAGCCCCAGGCCCGTCGGCCTGTGCACGCGCCCCCGGCGCCCTGGACAGCGCGGCGGCCGCCGAGACGACCAGCGGCACCTTGAACGCTGTGCGGCGAGCCACCCGGCCGGCGACGCCTGACGTGATGTGCTGCGTCGAAATGCCAAACAAACTGTGTTCCTTACGGTTTCGTCATCATCGGCGTACATTGGTCCCCGGCCGGGCGTCGTTCTGCCCACCACTCGAGGTGTACCCGACTCTCGGCCCTGCCGCACGGTGCGCTGCCATGGTTTGACGCGGACCACTTCGGGTACCTGGTGGCGGCACCTGGTCGCAGCGAGCGATCACATCGCGGATCGGTGGGCACCCGGATGCCTACGACTGCGGGCAGCCCTGACCGCTCTTCCTACCGTTTCACGACGGGTATCGGGACACGCCACCGGGGGCGCTGCCGGCTGATGTGTGGGCCAACGCCGTGCTCAGAGAACTGTCACCGCAGACGGCGGCCGGATAACTCCCGGACGTCGGGTTCGGCCGGCTAACTGCCGGCGGCGGCCAAGCGGGCACGCTCCCGCATCGAGGCCACGACGCCGCCGTCGTTGAGGATGTCCGTGCCGGTGAGGTAGCCGGCCCGCTCACTGACGCAGTAGGCCAGCAGATCGGCCATCTCCTCGGGCTTGCCCCAGCGTGGCACGGCGGCATCGGCCACCATCGCGCCCGCCCCGGCCTGCTCCTCCAGCCGGCCCATCTCCGTGTCGACGGAACCCGGGGATACCGAGACGATGCGGATACCGCGGCTGTTGAACCGCTCGGCCTGCGACGAGCTGAACCACTTCACGAAGGCCTTGCTGATGGCGTAGGAGAAGCCGGACCTCATGTCCTCGGGGGCCACGCTGCATGCCGCGAGCATCTCGGCGAGGAATGCGTCCTGATCCTGCAACGCAAGCGGAAAATGCTGCGCGGGAATGACTTCCTCGGGCAGCAGGTGTGCCGCCATCGACGCTACGTTGACGATGGCCGCGCCCTCGGCAGCTGACCCGAAGAAAGCCTCGTTCACCAGGAGGGTGCCCAGCGCGTTGGTCCTCATGACGTACTCGGCGTCACCCATGCTGGGACTGACCCCCGCCGCATGGACGACCGCGCCCACGCTGCCGATCCCGGCTGCGGTCTGGAAAAGCCGATCGACGGCATCCCGGTCGGTGACGTCGGCATTGACGGTCGTGGCCGAGATACCGAGGTCAGCCAGGGCGGTGGCGGCGTCGTCGAGGCGGTCCTGCCGCACGTCGCACAGCACCACCGGATGCTCCGGGCCGACGACTTTTGCCGTCGCCAGCCCCATGCCGCCCGCACCGCCTGTGATCACCGTCACGCGTGTCATGGCAAGCACGGTATACGGGCAGAACCGCGGCCGCACGGGGGGCTCGAGCGACTGCTCAGCGCCAACCCCTGGCGGCGCGGGCGATTTTCGCGGCAGCCAATCTGAGCGGCTCGCTGTGCGGGCGCACCGACCGGCATATAACGGTTAGTGATGACAGATGGCCCGACGATGACGCTGGCGAACCGTTGTCGATCAACTGCGGCGGATCGCGGGCTATGACGTGCCCGTATTGCGGATCCCCGCTCGACGGGACCGACACCTGTAGCCGCTGCGGACAGCTCCACACGTCAGCCACGGGATGGCGACCGGATCCCACCGCGCGCCACGAGGGCCGCTACTTCGTCACCGGACACCCGACGAACCGGGTACGCGACGGCAGGTCGGTGTCGATGGACCCCGATGGGGGCCGGATGCTGCCCGACTACCTGGAGTTGAAGACCTCAGGCATCCGGTCTACGTGGCTGGGCACCACGGCGGCCGCGGTGATCATCGTGATGACTGCCGCGGTGGTGTGGGTGCTGCTGGTGGCGGGTCGCAGGCCACCACCCCCACCCGAAGCCGGATACCTTGCGGCACTGCGGGATGCCGGGCTCTTCGATCAGTTCAATTCCGATGCCAACGCGGTGGCTCACGGGCGGCAGGTGTGCCGCCGGCTGGAAGACGGCGAAGCCCAACAGGGTCTGGCAGCCGACAAGATCGCCGTCGACACGTTCTGCCCGCACTTCTCCGAAGGTTTCCGCGTGCTCGAAAAAGTCACGGTTACGGGCATTTTCGTGCTCTCCGACAATGCCGGGGTGCAGGGCATCGCCTCGGACGGAAAGGCGTGCCAGGGCGCCAACGGTTACTCCGACGTCAACCCCGGCACCATCGTCACGGTCAAGAACGGCAAGGGCGACGTGCTGGCCACGACCACCCTGGGGCCCGGCAAGGGCAGCGCCGCCAGCTGCACCTTCTCCTTCAGCGTGCCGTTGACCGAAGGCCAGGATCGCTACGTGCTCTCGGTGGGACGTCGTGGCGAATTCAGCTACAGCTTCGAAGAGCTTGTGGCCAAAGGGATACAGATGCAGCTCGGTCAATGATGCCGTCCACGGTGTGCGGCGGTGTTTGCCGTGATGTTTGCGAAAATCGCACGGGGACGCCGAGTTACATTCATTTCCGTGCGCTGCCATATCACGGCGGCCGCAACCGTTTGGAAACGATGTGATCACGAGTGCGGCTCGCTCACATGTCATCCCAGCATCAACTGGGAACTTGAGTAGACATCGATTTCACACGGTCCTACCGTTGCGCTCGTCACAATCTTCATCGATGTAATTTCGACACGAAAAACAGGAGCTGGTCCGGGGATGGCTACCTTTGCTCACATCACGGTCAAAACTGTTGTCAGCGCTGGATTGTGCATGACGGCAGTGGCGACCGCCGTAGCGCTGAGTCCGCACGCCGCGGCCGCGCTGCAACTCAAGACGGGGGGCTACAAGTGCGTCGGCGCCGGCGCTGCGCCCGTAGCCGGCGCACCGTTGTGTGCGGCTGCCGCGGTCGAAGCCGCGGGCGTCGTGCCCGCGGCGGCGCCCGCAGCCGTCCCGCCGGTGCCCGTGGCACCACCGCCCGTCGTGCCGCCGGTACCTCTGGCACCACCGCCGGTGGCGGTCCCGCCTGTGCCGCTGGCGCCGCCGGTGCCGGTCGTGCCCGCCGCGGCCCCCGTCCCCGCCGCAGCGCCCATCGCCGCTCCCGTAACTGTCGCCGCAGGCACCGGAAAGGGTGTGCCGACCGTTTCACCCGGCGGCGGGCCGGTTGCCGGGACGCCCACGCTGCCAGGTCCCGCGGACTGATCGGTGCGGGCTGACCCCACCACCTGACCCCACCACGTAGCGACAAGGAAGGCGCCCGGCTCACCAGCCGGGCGCCTTTCTCATGCTCTGTTTCCGTTGCGTGGCAGGGTGTTTCGCTACTCTTGCACGATCACCGGATCGCCGATGTTTACGGTGTTGAAGTACCATTCGGCCGCCGCCGGGACCAGGCTGATGCAGCCGTGGCTGGTGTTGTCCAGTCCCATCGACGGCACAGCCCACGGCGCCGAGTGCACGAACAGGCCACGATGGGTGAAGCGGACCGCGTAGTCCACATCGAGGAGATAGCCGTCGGGGGCATCGACGGGAATGCCGACGCTGCTCGAATCCATCTTCACCGTGCGGTCTTTCCCCAGGACGGTGTAGGTGCCGACCGGCGTCGGGTATTCCGGACGTCCCAGGGAGGCCAGCAGCACACCCGGCTCGCCGGCATGTGGCAGATGGTGCGGCGCCGGAAGGGCGATCGGCGGGTCTTCGGCCATCCCGTCGATGGTCACGGTGAAGGTGTGATCGGAGATATCGGCTACGCCGACAACCGCTGGGCCGGTTTGGAATTCGGTCCGCATGCTGCCGACGGACAGCATCACCGTGCTGTGAGCCGGCCAGAACTGGGCCGGAGTCCATGACACGACGTTGGCATCGAGCCACTCGTAGGTGCCCGTGCGCGCCGGCGTGGACATCAGGCCGAGGGCACGCTCGACGGACGACCGGTTGGTGACCGCCTTCTTGAACGTCACCACTACGGGATGAGCCACGCCGACGACAGCGCCCTTGGCCGGTGCGATCGATTCGATGGTCGACGCCACCGGCAGACTCATCGCCGCCGTGTCGACGTTATCCGTGACTCCGGAGAAGAAGGTCATGACGATCACGACCAGTACGAGAACACCCTGAAAAACCGCGCGCATCAATTCGATCCCTCTGCGATGCCCCCATGATCTTGAACGTTGTCATGGTATGGGCCCGCAGCGGTCCGAATGTGTAGTCACACGTAGGCAATTCGGTCAAGCGTTCGTCACGTTTCGGCCACAGCGGGGGGCCGCGGCATCAATCCCCGACGAGCTCGTCCGCCGCCGGGTCGAACTTGAGAACCCGAGCGCACGAAAGCGGGGTCACCAGAGCGTTGGCCCGCAAACCCGACTGCGGCGGCCGCTGCGACTCGCGATCGATCGTGTCGTCTTCGGCCTCCGGCCGGTACGACGACGGATGCCTGCGCTTGGCCGCGGCGAGCTCACGGGAGTAGCGCTGCGACGAACACCAGAGTGGATGCGTCGCCAACTCGATGACCGTCGAGCCGGCAGCTTTTGTCGCCATTTCCCTGACCTCCAGCGGAGCTTCACGGCACTTCTACACAGTGCCAAGCGTGCTCGGCCAAGCTGAGACGAAGCATCGAGTTGGCCGTGGACACATTAAGGATCCCTCTTAAGCTGCTTTTACACACTGAAAGAACGTCGACAGAGACGTATTTCACACTCACGGATTTGACAACATCCGCCGCAGTTGTTTGCTGCTGCGGCACTCCCATTCGCCCTGATCGAACGATCAAGATCATCGCGGCAGGCACTGCCAGCAATCCCGACTCAGCCGTCGCGACAGCTTCCCACCGGCGGGGGTCCTCACAATCGCAGCATCTTCTTACATTCGCAAGAAACCCGCACGTAGGAAGCGCACACAAATTAAGGAACGGCGCCAGCGAACGCGCCGCCGTTAGCCCCGTCGATGCAGAATCGTTACCTATCCCTTACCCTGTCCGGTGGCCGAGCTCCCCTGCTGGAACGTCAATTAGCTCGGTGAAGGGTGGTACGGCTGTGGATGCACATGATCCGAGCGTCGGAGAACATGCGCGTCCGACCATGACGCGGACGTCTCGCGCGTCTCGCGCGTCCATCGAAAGCTGGCCGCTTCGATGGAAGGTCGCGGCGACTCTGGTGTTGCCGATCCTGCTCGCGGCGACGTTCGGCGCAGTCCGTATCTACAATGAACTGTCGGCCGCCTCGCGGCTGAACCTCGCATCCGACAACGCCGTGATCGTGGTGCCCGCGGTGGAGTTGGTCGACCGGCTCGACGGCCTGGCCTACGCCGCCGCCTCGGGCGCACCACTCGAAGAGCCCCTCAGACAGTTCGACGAGAGCGCCGGCGCCCTGGACGCCCTGATCACATCCGCCGAGTTCGACCCGACCGCCGCCGCACAACTGACGACCGCATCTCCGACCGCCAAGACGCTGCGCGACGACATCAAATCGGGCCCGCTGCCCCAGCGCGTGATCGCCGAACGTGCGTCCGACGTGGCGTCCGGCGTCGTGTCCGCGATCGCGACCACCACCGGGACGGTCGACGATCGCGTCGTGCGGCCCCTGGCAGATCAACTCGTGGACGCACTGACAGCGCAGCGGGCGTTGACGACGCAGCGGGTCCTGATCGCCGCCCCCGACTTCAGGGAGTCCGACGAGCTTCGCACCGAGGTCGCCGACGCCGCGGGTGCCGAGGCAGCGGCCATCGATCGACTCGGCCGGCTGACACCCACCGACGAAGCCACGGCGTTGTCCAAGGAGTCCGACGTTCGCCGCGACACCTATAGCGAACCGTCCGGCGACACCGTGCACGCGCCCGCGTTCACCGAAGCGATGCGGGCAAGCGTCGACCAGTACCGCGCGATGACGCAGCGCCTGTCCGCCGACCTCGACGGCACCCTGCACCACCGAGCCAACGTGTTGCGGTCCGATGCCTTGCGCGACACCGCGATCATCCTCGGCGCCGTGCTGGCCGCCCTGGTCTTCGCCCTCGCTGTCGGCCGCTCACTCATCCGCTCGATCGGCCGGCTGCGCCAGGGCGCGCTGCAGGTGGCACAGGTGGAGCTGCCCGAGGAGATCGAACGCCTCAGCAAGGGCGGCGGTATGCCGGAGATCCAGGCGCTGCCGTTCCGTACCAACGAAGAGGTCGGTCAGCTCGCGCGCGCGATCGACGACATCCACTCCCAGGCGGTCCGCCTCGCCAGTGAGCACGGTGTCCGCCTCCAGATCGGCGACATGTTCGAAACCCTGTCCCGTCGAAGCCGGTCACTGGTCGAGGAACAGTTGGCACTCATCGAGACACTCGAGCTCGACGAGGAAGATCCGGTCCGGCTCGATCACCTCTTCCGGCTCGATCACCTCGCGACACGCATGCGCCGCAACGGCGACAACCTGCTGGTCCTCGCCGACACCGTGGAACGCCACCGAACATCGCCCCCTGTCGCACTGCCCGACATGCTGCGCGCCGCGATGTCCGAGGTCGAGGAGTACCGCCGGGTGCAGGTCGGACACATGGCCGACGTGTCGATCGCCGGATCGGCCGCCGGCGATATCGGCCACCTGATCGCCGAACTGCTGGACAACGCACTGCGCTACTCACCGCCCGATTCGCCCGTCATGGTGACCGTCGGACGCGCGGTCGACGCCGGCCTGCTGGTCGAGGTGGCCGATCGCGGACTGGGCATGTCCAAGGACGACTTGACGGCGGCGAACGAACGCCTCGCGCTCGGTGGTGAGGTGACCTCCGAAACCGCGAAGCGCATGGGCCTTTTCGTGGTCGGACGCTTGGCACGCCGCCACGAGGCCACGGTGCGGCTGCGGACCACCTCCGCCCTGACCGAGCGCCCCGGTGTGACGGCGAGCGTGCATCTACCCGGCACGCTGGTCTCACCGATAGGGATGAGCGAGAGCCTCGACGACCTGCGCACCGGTTCGTTCGCCGAGCCTTCTCCGGGAGAATCCCGCCCGCGGTCCGCCGGAGCCGGGCGGGGAGCACTCACAGCCGGGACGCATGCCCTGACGAACGGCTCGCAGGCCAGCTCGCCGCCCGAGCCCGAATCCGGCGCCCCGGTCCGCGCGACCGCCAGCGGACTGCCGAAGCGCTCACCGGGCGCCAGCGGCGTGACCGGCATCCCGGCCCCCGCCAACGGGCTCACCGCCCCGGCGCCGGCCGATCGTGAAGAACCCGAGCGTCAGCAGCGCGGGAATCCGCTCTCGTACTTCACCTCGGGCAATTCCGATCCCGCGGCCTCGAAACCGCCGAGCCCCGAACCCGCACCGGCCACCGAATCCGTGCAACCGCGCATCGAGGCGGAGATTTTGGAGAGTGCTCCGATCTTCGAGCGGATGGCCTCGGAATGGCTGATGGATCCGACGGCACCGGAATCCCGCCACCGGGTCTGGGCCAGCGCGGCCGACGCCAGCTGGGAGGCCGCGGCCAAGGCTGTCGAGCAGGAACCGAAGCGGCACACCGCATCCGGGCTGCCGATTCGCGAACGCGGAGCGCGCCTGGTGCCCGATGAGGCAAGATCGGAAACCCAGGCCCGGGCCGACGGGTCCAACGATCCTGCGGCCATCCGGGACATCCTGAGCCGGCAATTGGCCGGCGTACGCAGGGGCCGGGCCGAGACCGACGCAGCACAGAGCCGAATCGAAGGAGATCGATGAACACCGGCACGCAACCACATGAACGGTCCGCGGGATCTGCTGCAACACGGTCAGGCACCTCAGGCACCCTCGACTGGTTCGTGTCCAACTTCGTCCGCGACGTGCCGGGTGTCTCCCACGCGATCCTGGTGTCGGCCGACGGACTGCTGATGGCCGCGAACTCCCACCTGCCTGCCGATCGTGCCGAGCAACTGGCCGCGGTCACCTCTGGCCTGGCGAGCTTGTCCACCGGTGCCGCCCGGCTGTTCGAGGCAGGCAACGTACGGCAGTCGATCGTCGAGATGGACGACGGGTTCCTGCTGTTGATGGGCGTCGGCAACGGCTCGTATCTGGCCACCCTGGCCTCGATCTCGTGCGACATCGGACAGGTCGGATACGAGATGGCGTTGCTGGTCGACCGGGTGGGCAAGACCGTCGAGGCGACACCGCGCGCCACCCATGCAGCTCGATGACCCTGAGCATGGACAGACCCGAGCAGAAGCGGTCCGCCAGTCGCGCGCGGCCGTACACCCTGACCGGCGGACGAACCCGAGCCCGGGTCGAGGTACCGATCGAAGCACCGGTGGAGGCCGTGCTGTCATCCGGTGATCTCGACTGCGCACCGGGCGACATCCCCGCCGTCATCGTCCGGATGTGCGACACCCGGCCGTCGATCGCCGAGATCTCGGCCTACGCCGGCCTACCCATCGGGGTGACGCGGGTACTGGTGAGCGATCTGGTGGACAGCGGCCACCTTCGCGTACACGCCACCCTGACCGACCGCTCGACCGTTGCAGAACGGCGCCTACTGATCGAAAGGACCCTCAGTGGATTACGCGCACTCTGACTCCGGCCCCACCGTGTCATCGACGAAGATCGTGATCGCCGGAGGCTTCGGCGTCGGCAAGACCACGTTCGTCGGATCGGTGTCGGAGATCGTGCCGTTGCGCACCGAGGCACTCGTCACCAACGCCTCGCAGGGCCACGACGATCTCGAGGCGATCCCCGGCAAGGAAACCACCACGGTGGCCATGGATTTCGGCCGCATCACCATTGCCGACGACCTGGTGCTGTATCTGTTCGGTACCCCCGGGCAACGGCGGTTCTGGTTCATGTGGGACGACCTGGTGCACGGCGCGATCGGCGCCGTGGTGCTGGTCGACACCCGCAGGCTCGATGACAGTTTCGCGGCCGTCGACTTCTTCGAGGCCCGCAGCCTGCCGTTCCTGATCGCGGTCAACGAGTTCGACGACTCGCCGACCCACAGCATCGACGAGCTGCGTGAGGCGCTGTCGGTCTCGCCGAACGTGCCCATCATCAATGTCGATGCACGGCAACGCGATTCAGCGAAGAATGCCCTGATCGCCATCACCTCGTACGCGCTGGACCGCCTGCCGTCCTCAGCGCTGTAGATCCGCCGCCCTCTAGATCCACCCGCCCCACCAGTCCCACAGTCTCGAGGAACACACCATGAACCACCAAGTACATCACTTCGACATGGGCCTCTGGCTGTTGTTTCTTGCGTACATCGTCTCGGTGACCGGCTCCGTCGTCGGCCTGGCCTGCACCCGTTGCGGTGCCACCGCAACCAGCGGACGCGATCGGCTCCGCTGGTTGCTGATGGCCTCGATCGCCATTGGCGGGGTGGGCATCTGGCTGATGCACTTCATCGCGATGCTGGGCTTCGCGATCCCGAGCAGCATGGTCCGGTACCACTTGGGCTGGACGATTGCCTCAGCCGTCATCGCCATCGTCGCGGTGTTCGTCGGTCTGATCACCATCGGCCGCGAATTCGACCTGCGCCGCCTGCTGGCCGGCGGTGTGATCACCGGCCTGGCGGTCGCGGTGATGCACTACACCGGCATGTGGGCAGTGCAGATGCAGGGCACGATGACCTACGACACCACCCTTGTCGTCCTCTCCTTCGTGATCGCCGTCGTCGCGGCGACGGCCGCGTTGTGGTTCACCCTCGTCCTCGAATCACGCGGACTGCGATTCGTCGCCGGCCTGGTGATGGGTGTGGCCGTCGTCGGCATGCACTACACCGGCATGGCTGCGGTGCGGGTGAATGTCGACCACACGATGCCGGTTCCCGGTGGGCCCGAGGTGTTCTCGTTCCTGTTCCCGGTCTTCGTGATCGGCCTTCTCGCACTCGTCGTCCCGATCACCGCCGTGATGCTGGCGCCCGACAACAGCGGTGAGGACAGCGAATCCGATTCCCGCCCAGTGGCCGCGACGGTCGGGCGCCACCGGTAAACCGGTCAGCGCGGCGGATCACGCTGCGATCAGGTCGTCGATCTGGTTGATCGCCGACGAGGCCCCCTCGACCACACCCATGTCCAGCACCTGCTGAAGCGCATCGGCGGACTCGTAGGTGCTCACGTAGGTGGCGCGGGTGCCGCCGTCGTGTTCGGCAAAGGTGTAGACGTTCTTGGACACCGGCATTTCGGGATTCGGGTTGAAGTCCAGATCGGCGAAACCGTCGTCGAACGCGAAGTTCGTCGGCTCGTCGACAGCCGTGACATCCCAGTACCCCGCGTGCTTGTCGCCCTCCGGGCCGATCATGAAGTAGGTGACGCGCCCGCCGGGCGTGAGGCTGTGGTCGACGACGGTCGCCGGGTACGTCGGTGGGCCCCACACCTTCTCCAGCTGGCGCGGGTCGGCGTAGACCTGCCAGATGCGCTGCACCGGGGCAGCGAAGTCGGCGGTGATCGTCAGGGTCAGGCTGTCGAGGTCGTGTTTGACATCGGTTACGGGCATGGTTCAGTCCTCCTTGGTATCTGATGCGATCAGTTCATCGATGCGTGCGATGCGGCCACGCCAAACCTGTTCCAGCTCAGTCAACATGGACGCGACCGACCGCACTGCCTCTACGTCACCACTGGCCAGCTGCTCACGACCGTTGCGTCGCTTGGTGATCAGCCCGGCCTTCTCCAGCACGGCGACGTGTTTTTGCACCGCGGCGAAGCTCATCTCGTATTTCGCCGCGAGCACCGAGACCGAGTGCTCCCCGGCCAGAACCCGGCGCATGATGTCTCGCCTGGTCCGGTCGGCGAGCGCGTGGAACAAGGCGTCTGCCCGGTCCTCATCGCTCTCAGTCACACCTCCAACATACAACCATTTGGTTGTATGTTGTCAAGGGTTGATCTCGGCCATCGCGGCCTGCATGGCCGCGCCGTCGACGTAGGACTGCTTACTGGTGACCAGTCCGTCTTCGACGGACACGACATCCACCAGGTCGATCTCGACGGGTGTACCGGCGGGCGTCGTGCCGGTCATCGTCCACTCCGCCACCCAGTAGTCCTCGCCCACCCGCAGGGACACCGGCACGAAACCAAGGTCCGGCACCAGCTCGAAGACCTGGGCCGCGGCGAGCCGAATCGCCTCCCGGCCCCGCGCCGGATCCTGGCCCACGTGCAGATGAAACACAGAGTCCACGCTGTGCAGGCCGGCGATGGCGTCGGCATCGTGCCCCACCCAGGCGGCGTGGTAACGCTCGAACAGGGCCTCGGTTGCTTGGCTCACGAATCCTCCTCAACGGTTTGTCGGACGACTTTCACGCAACTGATCCGCGCCAGCGGGTCAGCTCCCGGGCTCGGGCGCGCGCCAGGTAGCGTTCGGTTCGGTATGGCGGAAAAGAGTCTCAGCGACCGGGCGCAGCGCCGTCGGATGCGTACGGCAGGTCCGATCATGGATGCCGCCGAACGGCTGTTCGCCGCAAAGGGTCTGGTGCGGACCACCGTTGACGAGATCGCCGCCGCTGCCGACGTATCGGTCGGGACCGTGTACTTCCATTTCGAGTCGAAAGACGGCCTCTACCTCGCACTCGTCGAGCGTGCACTCGACGTCAACGAGGAGTACATGGGCCGGATCGACCGGGACTGTGGGCCGTTCGATCGCGTGTTGCAATCCGGGGATTGCTACCTGCGCTTCTTCCTCGACCATCCGGACAAGTTCAGGCTCGTGGTGCTGCGCGTGCTGGAGCCGTCCAGCGGCGGGACGCTCGAAGACGCCGAGCAGCGGATCGCGGCGCGAGTGAGGCGGATCGTCGGCAACGTCGAAGCCGACCTTGCCGAGGCGCGCGACGCCGGGCTGATCCGCGACGTCGACGTACCCGCCACGATGCAGTTTCTGTGGGGAGCCTGGAACGGCGTGATCGCTCTCGCCCTGCGCCAGGACGATCTGGCCCTCAGCTTCACCGAACTTGAGCATTGCATCGAACTCGGTCGCGGACTGGTTCGCGATGCTCTGCAGGCATGAGAGGTCACACCCGCGCACTCGTCACGTGACGGCGGTACCAGCGTCTGCCGTGCCAGCGTTGGTAGTGCCACGTGGCGCTCGCGAGGGCCCCGCGCGGATGGAGCCAGTACGCCTCGGGCGGCTCGAGCGCCGGTGTTCGACGGCCGATCTCGATCTCGCCCAGGACCACACCCTCGCCCTCGTCGGCTCGACGTTCGCCGACGATCGCCCCACCGGCGTCGGTGATGAGCGTCGACCCCTCGAAACGGCCCTCGTAACTGACCGGCAACCACGGCATCGAGCACGTCAACACCCCGGCGTGCGCGGCATGAAGTACCGGTGCGCCAACGTATTTCGCAAACGACGCCGCAGCAGTGCGGGCCGTCGCGGAATTCTGGCGTTCCCACCGGTCGAACAACACCCGCGGAGTCCATTCCGGGATCGACCACCACCCCGAACCGGTCATCATCAGATCGACGCGCGACCTCAACCGGCGAACCGTGCGGGTCCGCATCAGCTCCCAGCACACCGCGGCACCCACCTGGTAGTCCCCGTTGGCAAAGACTCCGTCGTCGCTCCCTCCGATGTAGAAGGCGTTCTCCCACATCGTCGGCAGATCCTTGTCATGCCGGCCCACGATGCCGCCGGGACCGGCGGCGATATAGGCGTTGCGCACGTGTCCGTCGGGGTCGCGGCACAGAAACGAACCGCCGACCAGTGCCTGGTGCCGACTGGCGAGCCGGCACAGCAGCGCGGTGGCTTCTCCGCCCGGCGGAAGCGCAGCGTCTTTGAGTTCTTCCACGAAACCGATTCCGGTCGAGAAGAATTCGGGCAGCGCAATGACCTTCGCTCCCGCCCGGCCGGCCTCATCGGCGAGCCGTTCGCTCGCGGACAGGTTCTCGGCGACGTCGCCGAGAACCGCCTCGAGTTGTATGGCCGCTGCGAGGAGCCGCATGAAACAACACAATAACTGAACGCAACTTCAAAAACTGAGGATTCATGCAATACTCTGGCTCATGATCGGCGGCCCGCCCCGGCTTCTCGATAGAGTGCGGTCGCCATGAGCTCCATCGATCAGCCGCTCACGCTGGCCTGCGGACAGACACTGCCAAACCGGCTGATGAAAGCCGGGCTCAGTGAGCAGCTGAGCGATCGCGACCACGCGCCCACCGGGCAGCTCGAACGCCTCTATGACCGTTGGGGGCGTAGCGGCTGCGCCTTGACCATCACGGGCAACGTGACAGTGGACCGGCTCCACATGGCTGAGCCGCGTAACGTCGCCATCGAGGACGGCCGCGATCGTGATCAGCTGTGCCGCTGGGCACGGGCCGCCAAGCGGGGCGGCACGCACATCTGGGTCCAGCTCAATCACCCTGGGCGGCAGGCCAACCCACTCGCCGGCCGCACCCGCCCGGTGGCACCGAGTGACGTTGCCCTCGCCATTCCCGGCGCACCACGTCCGCGCGCCCTGACCGCACGCGAGATCGAGGCGACCATCCGGCGTTTCGCGACCGCGGCCGCCGTCGTCAAGGACTGCGGGTTCGACGGAGTCCAGCTGCACGGTGCGCACGGCTATCTGATCTCGCAGTTTCTCTCCCCGCTGGCCAATCGGCGCAACGACGACTGGGGTGGCGATCTGGAACGCCGCATGCGATTCCCGATCGAAGTGCTGCGGGCGGTTCGTGCCGCGGTGGGCGACCGATTCCCGGTGGGAATCAAACTGAACTCGGCCGACTTTCAGCGCGGCGGCTTCACCGAGGACGAATCCGAGAAGGTGGTGACCCGCCTGGCCGCCGAGCAGATCGACCTGATCGAGATCAGTGGCGGCACGTTCGAGCGGCCGGCGATGATGGGCTCGATCGCACGGCAGAGCACCCGCGACCGGGAGGCTTACTTCCTCACATACGCCGAGCGCGTTCGCGAGCACGCCGGCGATGTGCCGCTCGCCGTGACGGGCGGCTTCCGTTCACGCACTGCCATGGATCGCGCGCTCGCCGAAGGTGCCTGCGACATCGTGGGTATCGGTCGCCCGCTCTGCATCGACCCGCAGGCCGCGCAACGACTATTGGACAACGCCGGGCACCACGCCGCAGCCGGAACTCCCCGTATCGCGGCGCGCTCACTGCTGGGCCGCATCGTCGACCTGCACGCCGCCGATGCGCTGCTCGATATTCAATGGCACACCGACCAGATCCACCGGATGTCCAACGGCCTCGATCCCGACCCGGGCCGACCGTGGTGGTTCAGCATCATGACCACCGTGCGCCGCAACGGCCTGGCCACTATCCCACGCCCGCGGCGAAGGGGCTGAACTCACTGATTTCGGCCACCCCGCCGAGACCGTCACGCAAGATGGCAAAAGCCCTCTTATGACATCAGGCGATGTCATATATTGGGCCGGCGTGTGTTCGTAGCGGCTGGCATTCCCGTCACCGGCAGATCCGGACACCATCGCGGAATGTCAAGGGGGACATCGGTAATGGTGAACAGTTCGCGCTGCCCGGAGAACGCAGGACGCATGCCGCTGCGATACGGCCTGTCGGTCATAGCCGTCGGTATCGGGGTCGGGATCGCCGGCACGAGCGCACAGGCCGTGGCGTGGGCGGATCCCGGCAGCACCGGTTCGTCGTCCTCGTCGTCCTCGTCGGCATCCTCGGGCCAGTCGTCGAGCCACTCACGTGCGGGAACCGGCCACGGACCCAAGAAGCCGGCGGACCGACGCAGCACACGTCCGAACCGGCTGTCGCCGTCTGCGAAGACCCCGGACCTCGACACCGCTGACACCACAGCGCCCGACGCGACGTCGTCGAACGATGACGACACCTCACCAGCTGCACAGCCGAACTCGACCACGCTGCAGCAGGAGTCGCTCGCCGATATCGTTCGCGGCAAGCTCCGCGACATCAAGCCGCCTGTCCCGACCCGGGCCGACGGCACACGTTTGGCCAAGTCGGACTTCTCACCCCGCACGACGGCCAAGCGCCTGGCCGTGGTCGCGCCGCCGGCGGCAACCATCCGCGACGAGATCCGCTCCGCGATATCGGCGGCCGGCCCGGCACGCAAGACAGCCCTGCCGGAGATCACGGCGGTAATCCACGCCGCGCCGAAGACCGCCGCGAACGCGATCCCCCCGACCGCGAAGGTCGCCGCGGTCACCACCACGACCAAGCCGACTCCGAATCCCCCGGAGCCGCTGTCGCCGATCGCCAAGATCGCCGAACTTCCCGGCCGCATCGTCAACACGGTGCTGCAGGTGCTCGACATCACCGTCTCCGCCAACGGACCCGAGAGCCCGCTCGACTTCGCGCCGATCAACAACGCGCTCTTCGCGGCGTTCCGTGAGATCGAAGGCCAGCTGGGGCTGACGAAAACCCCTGCCGCGCAACCAGTGCCGCCGACGATGATCTATGACGGGCCCACCACCGGCAAGACCCCGACGGTGTCGCAGTTCCTCAACGCCGCGACGGCCGCGTACGTGTGGGGCGGCACCCCCGGCGACCTGAAACCGTTCGTGGTCGACGGCAAGCAGATGGAATCCACCAATGTGCTGACCGGTATGTCGGGCAAGGCGTGGGTGACGCCCGAAGGGCAGATCATCATCGCCTACCAGGGCACAACGGGTGGCACGAACCTGCTGCACAACCCGCTGATCGCGGTTTCCCAGGTGATCGCGGACACCCAGGTGATCTTCACCGACACCCCGCCTCAGGCCTTCATCGACGCAGTTGCCTTCGAGCAGGAGGTGGAGGCCGCAGCGATCGCGCAGGGCTACCGCAAGGAAGACATCTTCGTCACCGGGCACTCGCTCGGCGGATGGGAAGCCGCATACGTCGCACAGCAGACGGGCTTGGGCGGCATCGGTTTTGAGAGCCCCGGCCTCAACACCACGGTGCCGGGCAACGGCGCCGACTCAGGATTCGTCAACGTCCTCACCTACGGGGATACCGCCGCCTATTTCTCCACCGATCTGCCCGGTCTGCAGCCGTTCATGCCGGAGTACGTGCCCGGCGGAGGCAGCAAGCCCCACTACGGATCGATCGTGATGATCGGCAATCCCGACGCCGCCATCCCGCTGATGAACTCGGCGGCACTGCTGAGCACCGGACCGATCGGCGGCGCCATCTTCGTCGTCGACATCCTGGTCAACTTCCTGCAGTACCACCTGCCCGGCATCCAGGCATACCACCTGGGCGTCACCCCGGACCCCGGCGTGGTGCCGTGGCTGGGCAACGCATCAGGGCCGGTCAACGCCGACTACGCCGACATGACGATTCCGGAACTGCAGAAGGCGGCGTCGGACGCGGGGACCCTGATCAGGCCGTAGGCGAGCCGCTGATCAAGCAGTAGCGGACTCCCGCTGAATCTGTTCCGCGGCTTCTTGTTTGATCCGATCGAACTGTGCGGCCATGGCCTCCGACAAAGCGGTCGCTGCGGACAGCGGCCGCACCATCACCATGAAGTCGTCGATCTTGCCGTCGTCATCGTGGTGCAGGAAGTCGCAGCCGGTGATCTTCTTGCCGTCGACCGTGGCCTCGAAGACCAGCGCATGATCGTGGCCCGACGCATCGGCGATTTCCCGGATGTACCGAAAGTCCTCGAAGACCCGCATGACGGCGCGCAGGATGGCCGCGGTGATCGGCTTGCCCGGATACGGCTTGAACGCCACCGGGCTGGTGAACACCACATCGTCTGCCAACAGCGCCTCGATCGCGGCCTCGTCGCGGGCCTCGACCGCTTCCCTGAACAGATGCACCTGACACCTCCATCGCAATTCTTCGACTGGCGGCGATGCTATGCGCCGGGCTGTTTGATAGTCAACATTTTGAATAATCACTTCGCTGCTAACATCGGCCCATGGCGTTACGCGACGCAGTCCTGGCCGCGCTGCTCGACGGCGAAGCATCGGGCTACGACCTGGCCAAAGGGTTCGATGCGTCGGTCGCGAACTTCTGGATGGCCACACCTCAGCAGCTCTACCGCGAACTCGACCGCATGGCCGCAGACGGGCTGATCACCGCACGGCTCGTCGAACAGGATCGCCGACCGAACAAGCGCCTGTATTCGCTGACCGACCAGGGCCGGCTCGCCTTGCACGAGTTCACCGCGATCGCGCCGAAACCCGGAGCGATCCGCGAGGACCTCCTGGTTCAGATCCAAGCAGTCGATACCGGCAACATCGAGGCGGTCCGCGACGCGCTCACCGAACGCCGGCAATGGGCCACCGCCAAACTCGCCCGCTACCGCCGCGTTCAGGATCACCTGCTGGCCGGGCGCACTGAAGACGCATACCTGGCCGAAGCCGAGCGCATCGGGCCGTATCTGACACTCCTGCGCGGAATCCGCTTCGAGGAAGAGAACATCGACTGGGCGGGCCGGGCACTCGCGGTCGTCGAACAGCGCCTGGCCGCAGCGGACCGACCTGGCGGATGACGGTGTCCATCGCGCCACGTTCGCCTACCGGCGATGCGTACCGATGTGGATTGCCGCGGCGACCAGACGTTACTGTGCTTTCGTCGGCTTCAGCGAACAAGCCGATCGGAAAGTTGAGCGAATTCATGACCGCAGCACCAGAAGCATCGGAGCTCGAAGCCCGCGTCGGCCACTATTACGAGGCGGATGGCCCCTACTTGGTCGGCCGCGAGAAGGTACGCGAGTATGCCCGTGCCGTGCAGGACTACCACCCCGCACACTGGGACGTCGACGCCGCCGCGAAGCTGGGCTACTCGGGCCTGGTCGCGCCGCTGACCTTCACGTCTACCCCGGCCATGGCCGCCAACCGCCACCTGTTCGAGTCGATCGTCGTCGGTTACGACACCTACCTGCAGACCGAAGAGGTCTTCGAGCAGCACCGCCCGATCGTTGCCGGCGACGAACTGCATGTCGACGTCGAACTGTCATCGGTGCGCCGGATCGCCGGCCGCGACATGATCACCGTCACCAACACCTTCACCGACACCGACGGCGAGCGGGTACACACACTGCACACCACCGTCGTCGGTGTCACCGCCGAGGATCTCAACCCTGAGATCAAGTCCGCGGTGCAGAGGGCGATGATGCATGACGTCGACCTCTTCGCGATCAACGACGACGAGTATGAGAGGACCGTCCGCCCCGAAGGCGAGGTCCGCATCGCCCAGGACGGGCTGACCCGCACCCCGGGGACGCCGTCCTTCGAGGACGTCAAGGTCGGCGACGAGCTCGGGGTGCACCACACCCGGCTGTCGCGCGGCGATCTGGTGAACTACGCCGGAGTGGCCGGCGACGCCAACCCGATCCACTGGGACGAGGACATCGCCAAGCTGGCCGGGCTGCCCGACGTGATCGCCCACGGCATGCTGACCATGGGTCTGGGCGCCGGATTCGTCTCCACCTGGACCGGTGATCCAGGGGCCGTGACCCGGTACGCGGTGCGGCTGTCCCAGCCGGCCATCGTGTCGGCCAAAGAGGGCGCCGACATCGAGTTCAGCGGCAAGATCAAATCGCTGGACCCGGAGAACCGCACGGGCGTGATCGTCGTCTCCGCGAAGGCCGACGGCAAGAAGATCTTCGGCCTGGCGACCATGAACATCCGCTTCAGCTAGGTAAGCCGCGAGCGCAGGACGGTCACGCCGTCGCCTGCCAGATCGTCGAACGCGACGGTGCGGCCGCACACGGCCAGCATCAGCGCGACGCCCGGCCCGGTGATGGGCCGGCCTTCGCCCCAGATTCGCCCGGTGTCCTCATCGTGAAGCGCGATGCCGCGCAGGCGACGGTGCGGAAAGAATCCGAGTTGCGTTCGGCTGGTGAGGAAATCGAGTACCCGAGCGACATGCCGCGGGTCCGGGAGATGCGGAAGTCCGAGCGGTATCCGGATATCGGCACCGTGCACCAACACATCGGTCAGCCCCGACAACGGACCCGTCACGGGTGGGCTCAGGCGGTAGTCGGCCCGGCTGCGCAACGTCTCGGCGATGTCTGCCGCTGGGCACTGCGCGCGACTTCGGGCCAACGCATCGATCCCACGGTTTATGCCGCCGTGGCGCAGGCCGCTGGCCAGGAAGCCCCAGAAGCCGTCCTCGAAATCGCTGACCAGATGGGCCGCAACGGTTTTCACGTCCCACCCGGCACACAGACTCGCCGTGGCGAGCTGGTCGGCATCGAGTTCCGCGATCAAGGCGGCGATCGACCGGCGCTCGTCCGCTACTGCGGCGAACACCTGATCGCGCTCCTCCCGGCTCAACCGCACCGCGTCGCCCACTCAGCCAGGGACGGCCGCCTTCAACGTCGCCAGAGCATCGGCGCTCAGCCGGGCAAGTTCGGCGGCCTCGTCCGGATCGAGGGCAGCCGTGAAGATCTCCGCCATCCGCCGGTTGGTCGTCTGCTCGATCTCGGCGTAGCGGTCCTTCTTGTCCGCACCGTCGGGGAACGGCTCAGGCCAGCCGAACATCGTGGTGTACTGCGGCCCCTTGTTGAGCATGTGAGCCTCGACCGGGGCGATGCCCGAAATCGTGAGCGCGTTGAAGTGCACGCCCGCACGCAACTCGCGGAGCACGAACATCACCTGCAACGCCCGAGCAGGGGCATCGTCGGCCAACGGCATCGCGCGCCAGCCGGCGAACAACGGCAAACCCGCGATCGGCGTCGTCGCGATGAGCTTCTCCCCCAGTGCGGCGACACGGTCCAGCCCATCGGCGCCAGAAAGATACTTGCGTCCGAAATCCGCAGCCTGTTCCCAATACTGTTGTGCCGCACCGGCAGCGCCACGGACCGCGACACCTTCGTCCCACATCGCCGCCAGCCCCTTCGGCTCGAACACCGCAAAGACCGCGCTGACCGTCGCACCGGTCGCCTCACCCAGCACTCCGCCACGGCCGGCGACATAGCCGGCCAACGGGTTCTCATAACCGGCGGCGCTACTGGCGGCGAAATTCTCCGGATGCAGCATGAAAATCGCGACGGCCTGTTCCATCGCCGTACCCGCGGCGGCGACGGCGTCCAGTGTGTCGGTGTTGCTCATGGCAATGACTCCTATCGGGCGAGATCCCATTGGCCGAAATCGGCTGCGAGCACGTCGTTCACGTCAACATGAATGTCGTCGATCACGAAACCCGGATCGGACGCGGTGACGACTTCCCGCTGGAACAGCACGGCAGCCGGCTCGCGCTCACCGCGTGACCACGCCTTCGTCTGCCACGCCCAACGATAACCCGCGCTGGTGGAAGAGCCGATGACGGCGTCGGCGATCGCCCAGCCGCACTGGCGACGGCCCCCGTAGATTCCGGTACGCGCGACGCCCAGGACCGAGTTGATACCCCGAAACCATTGGACTGCCTGGCTTTTCCATGTCGAGGCGTCGATGTCCTCGTCGACGCTGAAGAAGATCGGCGCCGTCGCCGGACCGCCCGCCGCGGTGTGAAGCCTCAACGCCGTCTTGGCATCCGCCACGCCGCCGTCGTAACCGCGGGTGAAATCCGACGGCGTCGGCCATCCCGGCTTGCCGAACTGATAGCAGCTGACGACCTGTAGGCCCGCCGCCTGCAGCCGATCAGCGTAGTCCCGGGTGACCGGCTTGAAATCGAACGTGGCTCCCGGTCGCAGCTCGGACACATAGACCAGCGCACCGCCGAAGCCCGCGGACTTCAGCTGCTCGGGTTGAACCAACCGGTCGGCGAAATCGACGATTTGCAGCCCGTCGGCCTCGGCTGACGGTGTTCCGACCGACGTGGCCAGCGCGCCCGGTACGGCCAATGCCGGGGCGAACAGCGCGGCATACCTGAGTACTTCACGCCGCGAAGCGGATCGCGTCACGGACCGAAGCGTATCCGCGGTGCACTCGGGTTGGTAAGGCTTTCGGGCCATCCCATCATGGTTGAATGTGCGCATGACGGACGAGGATCGGTCCGTGCTCGATGACGAGATGTGGGCGGCGATCAGAGATGTCGTCGGCCGGGCCAAGAAGTCGACCATGCACTGTGCGATCGCCTCGATCGCCCCTGACGGCGGACCTCACATCACGCCGGTCGGAACGATATTCCTCCGCGAGGATCACACCGGCTTCTATTTCGACGAGTACACCAGCGCACTGGCCCGCAATGTCGATCACGACCCCAGGGTGTGCGTGATGGCGGTCGACAGTGGCCGTCTGTTCTGGCTTCGCTCACTTCTGACGGGCCGTTTCATCGCGCCGCCCGCAGTGCGGCTGTACGGCACCGTCGGTGCCCTGCGGCCCGCAACGTCACCCGAGCTCGACCAGGTGCGGCAGAGCGTCCGCGCAACGCAAAGGCTGAAGGGAGGCAAGATGCTCTGGTCCGGATTCAGCCAGGTCCGCGATATCACCTTCACCGGATTCCGGCCGGTGCGCTATCCCGTGATGATGGGGCACCTCTGGCAGGGCGTTTCCTGACAGGTCCCTTGGCCAGTGTCAGGCCGCCGAACCCGCTCGGGCCAGTGTTTCGATGTCGGGCAGTGGCAGCTGACAGATGCGGTGCGCTTCGTCCGCAGCCATCCCGAGCATCTTGAGGACGTGTTCGGTGACGGCGTCCGCCGCTTCGGCATCGTCGCGGCCGGGTTCGTCGTGGAGTAGTTGGCCCAAACCGAGCAGCGCACCGCCTACGACTGCCATCGCCAACGTCAGATCCTGAACGTGGAAACGACCCGCGTCGATGCCCGCGCTGACGTCGCGACGAGCCCTCGGCGCCACACCTTTGTCGGAGGAAAGCAGGGCCAGCCCAGTGGACAACAGGACCTTGCTCTCCTGCGGACGCCGGCGGAACAACCTTCCGGTCAGGCGGAAGCTGCACGCGAACGCCTCCGCCGGATCGTCCAGCGACTTGGTGAGTTCGTCCAGCAATGCACCGTGGGCGTCGAGCACCTCGGTCAATGCTGCGTCGAACAACTGCTCCTTGCTGTCGAAGTGGTTGTAGAACGACCCCATCCCGACGTCGGCCGCCTGGGTGATCTCCAGGACCGGGACATTGAGTTTCCCTGCAGCGATGAAGGACATGGCGGCCGAGATCAACGCCGCTCGCGTGCGCTCCTTGCGCCGCGACGAGCGATTGCGCGGTTTCCCCTGTTCATCTACGGGTTGCGAGGTCATGTCACGTCCCTTCTTGCTCGCCAAGAATAACGCGATCCTCATTGTTGAGGAATTCGTCAGAAAAGGTTGACTGAGGATAACCTCGTATGTGACGATTTCGTCAGTTCTAGTGAAGGGCGGCGTACGTGACAGACACCGTTGGCGCACACCAAGGCCTGCACAGTGAGCACGGCGCCGTCGCCGGTGAGCATCTGGGCCGCAGCCGCAATCCGGTTATCAAGGTCCACGACATCGCCTGGCTGGAATTCGAGAAGCCCGACCTCGTCCGCGCCGAGGCCTTCGCGCATGCCTTCGGATTCGCCACCGTGGGTTGTTCCGACGATCAGTTGCGGTTCCGCGGCACCGACGCTGCCGCGCCGTGCCTGATGGTGCGCAAGGGGCAGCGCTCGCGATTCACCGGCGTCACGTTCAGCGCACAGGACGAGGTCGACGTGCTCCGGCTGGCCGGCGCACTCGGGGCGTCGACCCGGGCTCTACCCGACGGCATCGGCGGGATTGCGGTCGACCTCGTCGACCCCAGCGGTGTCCCGGTGCGCGTGGCCGCGGGCATTCACGCCTTGCCGCCGCTGCCACCGCAACCCCCGCGCACATTGAACGTCGGTCGAGAACTGGTGCGCATCAACGAAACTCAGCGTCCGGCGCGGATCCCGGCCAGAGTCCATCGGCTCGGCCACGTCGTGCTGCAGAGCACCAGGTACGTCGAGGCGCTGAACTGGTACCTGGACAACCTCGGCATGATCGTCAGCGACTTCCTGTACTTCCCCGGCCAACGCGACCAGGGCCCGACGATGAGTTTCATTCGATGCGACCGTGGTGGCACTCCCACCGACCATCACACCCTGGCCATCGCTCTCGGGCCCCGCAACCGATACGTGCACTCCGCCTACCAGGTGGCCGACCTCGACGCGCTGGCCGCCGGGGGCGAATACCTGCGGGAGCGTGGCTACCAGCGATCATGGGGAATCGGCCGCCACATCCAGGGCAGCCAGATCTTCGACTACTGGCGCGATCCGGACGGCTTCCTCGTCGAGCACTTCACCGACGGCGACATGTTCGACAACACGCTCGAACCCGGCTGGGCCGCATTCACCGCGTCCGGCCTCGCGCAATGGGGACCGCCCGTGACCAAAGACTTCCTCGGCATGGCGCCCGGTCGCGAGTCACTCGACGAACTCCGCTCGATGCTGGCCGCGGTCCGAGACCCGGACAACGAATTCACCCTGACCCGCCTCGGCGGCCTCCTGAAAGTAGCCAGCTCATGACCACGACCATTCTGCGGACCGTCGACGCCTGGTATGTCCAGACCGACACCGGCGCGGTGAGGATCGACACCTCCGCGACCACCACCGGCGAGTTGCTGGGCGACCGCGCCGCGATCGACACCGCCTGCCGCGGCACCGGCGATGTCGCGGTCGAATCCCTTGAGCTCGCGTCACCGGTGACCGCGCCGTGCCGCGTCGTGGCTCAGATGACCAACTACGTCTCCCACGTCAAAGACTCCGGAATGAACCCCGCGACCATCCCATTGACGTTCTTCCGCAAGACATCCGGTTCGATCAACGGACCGAGCGCAGACATCGTCAAGCCGTCGCACGTCCGCTTCATGGACTACGAAGTGGAGATCGGTCTGGTCATCGGCAAGGAACTCGCCGTCGGCACCGAGGTCACCGAGGCGAACCTCGCCGAGTACATCGCCGGGCTCGTCGTCACCAACGACATCTCCGCCCGCGACATCCAGCTGCCGAAAACCCAGTTCTACGAGGCGAAGTCGTATCCGACGTTCACTCCGGTGGGCCCCGCCCTGGTGCTGCTCGACGCCGACGAGCTACAGCGCTTCGGCGAGCTGCGTCTACAGCTGAGTGTCAACGGAGACGTACGTCAGAACTCCACGGTCTCGGGCGACATGATCTACCGGCCGCTGCGCGCGCTGCAAGAGCTCACCCGGTTCCAGCGGATGGACGTCGGCGACCTGGTCCTCACCGGCACGCCTGCCGGCACGGCGCTCACCGCACCCCCGAAACCCATCGAGATCATCGGGTCGCTGTTGCCGCCCGCGGTGAAGTGGAAGGCCTTCTTCAAGAGTCAGTCGAAGAACGCGAAGTACCTGCGGGAGGGCGACGTCGTCGAAGCGAGTGTCGCCACCGACGACAAGACGATCGACCTCGGCGCCCAGCGCTCCGTGGTGCGATACGCGTGACCGCGGCCGTTCCCGACCGCTCAACGGTGGTCATCGTCGGCGCCGGGCCCACCGGTGTCACCGTCGCCACGCTGCTCGCCCAGTACGGTGTCGACACGCTGATCCTCGACCGCTGGGCGCAGGTATATCCGCAACCACGCGCGGTCCACATGGACGACGAGATCGTCCGCACCTTCGCCCGCCTGGGTGTTGCAGACCAGATCGCCGCGATCTCTCGGCCTGCACTGGGATTGCGCCTGCTCGACGACTCCATGAATGTGCTCGCTGAGTTCACCCGCGACACCGGGCTGAGCCGCAACGGATTTCCCCAAGCCAATATGTTCGACCAACCGGAGCTCGAAGCTCTCCTGCGGTCCAATCTCGAGCGATACCAGAGCGCGGAACTCCGGGGCGACGCCGAGGTCATCGACATCGAGAACGTCGCGGATCGCGTCCGCGTCGCCTACACCGACCGCGTCACCGGCACCGAACACGCCGTCGACGCCGAGTACGTCCTGGGATGCGACGGCGCCAACAGCCTGGTGCGCACCCGAATCGGTTCCTGCATGGACGATCTCGAATTCGAGCAGCGCTGGCTGGTCATCGATGTCGCGACGTCTACCGATCTGCACCAGTGGGAGGGCGTCCACCAGGTTTGCGACCCAGTCAGGGCTGGCACCTACATGCGAATCGGTGCGACACGCTACCGCTGGGAGTTCCGGCTCCTGGACGGCGAGACCAGCGCGGAGTTCGACACACTGGACAAAGTGCGGCCGCTGATCGAGCCCTGGGTCCGGAGCGCTGCCGCGGTTGACCTGCATCTGGTGCGGGTGACTGAGTACACCTTCCGCGCCCAACTTGCCGAACGCTGGCGGCGGGGACGTGTCTTCCTCCTCGGCGACGCCGCCCACCTCACGCCACCGTTCATCGGGCAGGGCCTGGGCGCAGGCGTGCGCGATGCGATGAACCTGGCCTGGAAACTCGCCGGTGTCCTGCGTGGCACCCTGGGCCAGGATGTGTTGGACACTTATGAGCAAGAGCGAAAACCACACGCGCGTCAGCTGATCCGGCTGGCGCTCGGTGTCGGTCACGCGATGACTGCGGGCGGCGATCTGGGCAACCTCGTCCGGCGAGTCCTGCTCCCGCAATTGCACCGGTTGCCCGGCCTGAATGCCAGGGTCATCGACAGCAGGACTCCACGGCTCCACCGTTCCCGGCTGGTTCTCAAGTCAAGGGCACCAGGGAATCTTGCGGGCACGCTGTGTCCGAACCCGGAGGTCGCCGAAGGTCACCGGCTTGACGCGAAACTCGGGGCCGGCTTTGCGATCGTCACCACCATCGCGCCAGGTCCGGAGCAGCAGACGCTCATCGCTCAGCGCGGAGCCGCCCTCCACGTCGCCGCACCAGGCTCCGAACTGGCGCGATGGCTACATCGCGGCCGCGCGACAGCCGCGATCGTCCGGCCCGACCGGACCGTCATGAAGGCGGGACGAGACATCGGCGCCCTGTGCACCGTGCTTCCCACATTCCATTGCGTTGCCCCGACTCAGCCCACCGGCAGAATGAGGCCCGGCCGATGACCAAGACGCACAGCGGTATTCCCGCATACCGTCAGGACCTCTACAGCACCGAAGCCATCATCGACCCATACCCCCACTACGCCCGGTTGCGCGAACTCGGCCCCGTGGTCTGGTTACCGCGGCAACGTGCCTACGCACTGCCCCGCTACACCGAATGCAAGGCCGTCCTTCGCGACGACCAGACATTCATCTCGGGCAAGGGTGTCGCGCTCAACCCGTTCATCAACCGCCTCTCCCGAGGGACGACCCTCAACAGCGACGGCGGTGAACACGACGAACGCCGCAAGCTCGTCGCGCACCGGATGCTGCCGCGCGCCCTGCGGGCAATCAGCAGCAGTGTCGACGCACAAGCCGCATCCGTGGTCGACGCCGCGGTGGCCAACGGGGCGATCGACGGCGTTGCCGACGTCGCGACGGCGTTGCCCATGGCGGTGGTGCCCGATCTCGTCGGCTGGCCACGCGACCAACGAGACCACCTGTTGCCGTGGGCCGGAGCCACGTTCGACGTTCTCGGGCCCTTCAACAAGCACTCGCTCAGAGCGATGCCCGGCGCGATGCAGATGCTGCGCTTCGCACGCAAGGTTGTCCGCAAACGGGCCATGCTCGAAGGCAGTCTGGGTCATGACGTGCTCCTCGCCGCCGACGGCGGCAAGCTCTCCCATGCCGAATGCCCGCCGCTGATGGTCGACTACATCGCGCCGTCGCTGGACACCACCATCAGCGCCATCTCCAACGCGCTTTACCTGTTCGGAGCCCATCCAGGGCAGTGGCAGCTGCTTCGTGACGACCCGACGTTGGTTCCCAACGCGGTCAACGAGGTGATCCGATTCGAATCGCCGTTGCGGGCCTTTTCACGAAAAGTTCTGCACGACACCGAAATCGCGGGGACGCCGGTCGTCGCAGGCGCCCGCGTGCTCGTTCTCTACGCCTCCGCCAACCGCGACGAACGTGAATGGGTCGACCCCGAGACCTTCGATATACGGCGCGACGCGACCCGTCACCTCGGATTCGGACAGGGCGCCCATGCCTGCGCCGGCCAGAGCCTGGCACGCCTTGAGACGAGCGCGATGCTGCACGCGCTCATCGAGCGAGTGGAACGGATCGAGCTGACCGGCACCCCGACCTGGGCAATCAACAACATCATTCGCCGCCACAAGCGGCTGCCGCTGAGGCTTCATCGCGTCTCGGCCGGCAGTCGGTAACCCCTGGCGGGTTGACCTGCGGATGATCACAGTCGGCGAAACAGGCGCGGATCGAGGTCAGATGAACCAGAATGGCTAGTCGCAGCTAACTGCCGCAGCTAACTAAGGACACCTGGCAGAACCACCGTGGCACGAGAAGTGATCGCCGTCGACACAACGCTCGATCACCCATGCCCCGATGTCTGGCCCGTCCTTGCGGCAGCTGAGCTCTACCCGCGGTTCTTTCGCGGCATCGGTTCGTGCGAGCAGGCCGCCGGCGATCCGCACCTGTTCGAGGTGCGGCTGTCCACCTCCCGCGGTGCCGTCGTGGTCCTCGAGATGCGCCGGACGGTCCGCCTCTCGGGCACGGAACTGCGTCTCGATGCGACGCAGACAGGCCGCTGTTTCGCCTCGATTCGGCTGACCCCTGAAGGGCGTGGCGCTCGGATCGCACTGAGGATCTTCGCGGTCGGCACGCTCCACCCCGATATCGCAAAAGCCAGCGACAACGCCATCGAGAGCTGGATCCGCGAAGGGCTCCAGCGAATCTCGGACTACCTGTCGGGTGAGCCGTCCGCGCAACTGGTCAACATGGGTGACGGGCGCTCACTGCAACTCAACGTCCTGAAGACCATGATCACCAGCGGTGTGGTCCGCGCGTCTCGGCCCGATCGCGGTCTTCGCCAACTCAATTCACTCGCCAAATGGGGATTCACGCTCGCCGGCGGCCTCGCCGCCGCTGCCGCGCGCGCACCCCGGACCACCGCGTCGATCGACGGATACGGGACATCGACCTACGCCGACATGGCCGAACGCACCACACAATTGGCCTCGGGCCTCGCGGTCATCGGTTTCACCAGCGACAGCACGTTCGCGGTCCTCGCCCGCAATCATTCGGCGATGGTCGAGTGCATGGTGGCCACGAGCAAGTTGGGTGCCGACCTGGTGTTGCTCAACACCGGCCTTGCCGCCCGCGCGATCGAAGAGATCGTCAACCGGCACAGTGTCGACGCCATATTCGTAGACGGCGACTTCGAATCCGAGGTGCGGTATGTCGCCGCAGATATCCCGCGAATCTCCATACACGCCAATTCGTCTACGCCGCAGCGTCGCTCGGTGGACGATCTCATTTCCACGGGCACCGGCGCCGCACCGGTGGCGCCACCGAAACAACCCGGCAAGCTGGTAGCTCTCACCTCGGGCACCACCGGCACCCCCAAGGGGGCCCGACGGCCCACGCCACCCGGCTTCGGTGCCATCGCCGCGATGCTGTCGCGCATGCCGCTACGTCACGGCGAAGTGATGCTGCTGTGCGCGCCGCTGTTCCACACCTGGGGTCTGGCCGCACTGCAGGTGAGCACCCCGCTGCTCGCGACGGTGGTGCTGACGGAACGGTTCGACGCCGAAGAATGCCTCAAAGCCATTGAGCGCCACCGCTGCACCGTGGTGATCCTGGTGCCGGTGATGTTGCAGCGCATTCTCGAGCTGCCTGCCGCCGTGATCAAGCGATACGACACCTCGTCGCTGAAGGTGGTCGCCAGCAGCGGGTCGCCGATTCCGGGCACGGCCGTCACCAAATTCATGGAGATCTTCGGCGACGTCCTCTACAACTTCTACGGGTCCACCGAGGTGTCCTGGGCGACCATCGCCGATCCCGCCGACCTCCGCGTCGCCCCCACCACAGCGGGCCGGCCACCCCTGGGTACCCGCGTCGCCATTCTCGACGAGCGCGGCCGCATCGCCCCCGTCGGGGCCGTCGGGCGCATCTTCGTCGGCAACGACATGCTCTTCGACGGCTACACCAATGCGAAATCGCCTGCCGTCGAAGACAGGCTGATGGACACCGGCGATCTCGGGTACCTCGACGGCAGTGGACGTCTCTTCGTCGCCGGGCGTGACGACGACATGATCATCTCGGGCGGCGAGAACGTCTTTCCACGCCCGGTCGAAGAAGCCATCGCCGTGCTGCCCCAGGTCGCCGACGTGGCGGTGGTCGGCGTTCCGGATCCAGAATTCGGCCAGCGCCTGGCCGCATTCGTCGTCCGCACCGAAGGATCGTCACTCGACGAGGACACCGTCAAGAACTACGTCCGGAACCGCTTGAGCCGCTTCTCGATTCCGCGTGACGTCACCTTCGTCGATCAGCTGCCCCGCACCGCCACGGGCAAGGTCTTGAAGCGCCACCTGATCGAGGGCCAGTTCGGTGTGGAAATGGGCTGGCCCGGCTAGTTGGCGCTCACTCGAAGGGCACCGGCGGCAGCTTGACCACCTGGGCCGCATAGCTCAGGCCGGCACCGTAACCGATGAGCAACGCCAGATCGCCGGGTTTGGCCTTGCCCGTGGACAGCAGGTCCTCCACCGCCAGCGGCACCGACGCGGCCGAGGTGTTGCCGGTGCGCTCGATGTCGTCGGCGATCACCGCGTCGGCACGCAGCCCCAGATTCTTCGCCAACAGTTGATTGATCCGGCTGTTCGCCTGATGCGGCACGAAGACGTCGACGTCCTCCGGCCCCACCTTCGCTGCCTCCAGTGCCCGCAGCCCCACATTGCCCATCTCGAAGGCGGCCCATCGAAACACCGATGTGCCCTCGACACGCAGGTACGGGCGTGGCCCGGCCGGGTCGGCGGCGAAATCCATCCAGTCGATGTCCTGGCGGATGGCGTTGTCCTGACGCCCGTCGCTTCCCCACACCGTCGGGCCGATGCCCTGATCTGGGGTTTCACCGACCACTACGGCACCCGCACCGTCCCCGAAGATGAAGCAGTTGCCACGGTCGTGCATATCGAGGGCGAGCGAGAGTTTCTCCGAACCGATGACCACGACTCTGTGTGCGCTGCCCCCACGCACCATGTCGGCAGCCAGTCCGAGCCCGTATCCGAAGCCGGCGCAGCCCGCGGAAAGGTCGAACGCGGGCACACCGTGCGCACCGAGCTCGCTGGCAACGGCAGGCGCGCACGCCGGCGTCTGGCGGTAATTGGTGCTCGTCGCGACGATCACCGCATCCACGTCCGGGCCGCTGAGCAGGGCATTGGCCACCGCTCTCCGGCCTGCTTCGACGGCCATGGATGCGGCCGACTCGTCGTCGGCGGCGAACCTGCGAGTCTTGATCCCCGTGCGGGTGTAGATCCACTCGTCGGACGAATCGATGTGCTCACACACCTCGTCGTTGGTGACGATCCGAGACGGACGGTACGCACCGAGGCTGAGGATCCCGACCTTGGTAATTCCGGCGTTCGCCGCTATCTCGGTCATGCCGTCAGACTCTATCCGGAGCGACTGCTCAGTCGCCCAAAACGTATTGCTACAACGCTGCGACCCGGCCGTTGTCGACCGACCACGACCGGTCTAGCCGGACGTTCTGCAGCATCCGCCGATCATGGGTGACCAGCAGCAACGCCCCGTCATAGCTTTCCAGGGCCTGCTCGAGCTGCTCGATCGCGGGGAGGTCCAGATGGTTGGTCGGCTCATCGAGCACCAGCACATTCGTGCCACGCGCCTGCAGCAGTGCCAGGCCGGCACGGGTGCGCTCACCGGGTGACAGATCGTCGACCGCACGTTCCACGTGGTCGGCCCTCAGACCGAACTTCGCCAGCAGGGTCCGCACGTCGGCCGTCGACCACTCCGGCACAAGCCGCTCGAACCGGTCGACGAGTTGTCCGGCACCCGTGAAATCGGCACGGGCCTGGTCGATTTCACCGATGGCGACATTGGCGCCCAGGCTCGCGCGTCCCTCGTCCGGATGCTGACGGCCCAGCAGGAGCCGCAGCAACGTCGACTTACCAGCCCCGTTGGGGCCCGTGATCCCGATCCGCTCGCCTGCGTTCACCTGCAGCGACACCGGGCCCAGAACGAAATCACCTTGCCGCACAACGGCATTGTCCAGCGTGGCGACCACCGCGCTGGACCGCGGAGCCGCCGCGATGCTGAACTGCAGGCTCCACTCCTTGCGGGGCTCCTCGACCTCCTCCAGGCGAGCGATCCGGCTCTCCATCTGCCGGACCTTCTGGGCTTGTTTCTCGCTGGATTCGGTTTGCGCTCGGCGCCGGTTCTTGTCGTTGTCGGGTGCCTTTCGCATCGCGTTCCGGACGCCCTGGCTCGACCACTCCCGCTGGGTCCGCGCCCGCGCCACGAGATCGGCCTTCTTGTCGGCGAACTCGTCGTACTCTTCGCGGCGGTGGCGGCGGGCGACTTCCCGCTCTGCCAGATAGCTCTCGTAACCACCGCCGTACACAGTGGTCCGGTTCTGCGCCAGATCGAGTTCCAGGACGCGGGTCACGGTGCGCGCCAAGAATTCCCGGTCGTGACTGACCAGCACCACACCACCGCGAAGGTCCCCGACGATGCTCTCGAGCCGCGCCAGGCCATCGAGGTCCAGATCGTTGGTCGGCTCATCGAGCAGGACGATGTCGAACCGCGACAGCATCAGCGCGGCAAGCCCGACCCGTGCCGCCTGACCGCCCGACAGTGCGGTCATCAGAGTCGATTCCGGCCGCACCGCCTGGGCGTCGAACCCCAAGTCGGCCAGCACCGCAGGCAACCGTTCGTCGAGGTCCGCGGCGCCGGTGGCAAGCCAGTGGTCCAGCGCAGCGGAGTAGCCGTCGGCATCTGCTGCCGGATCGGCCAGCGCCTCAGCTGCCGACTCCATGGCGAGCGTGGCCTCGGAACAGCCGGTACGCCGCGCGATATAGGCGGCCACGGTCTCGCCCGGCACTCGCTCGTGTTCCTGCGGCAGCCAGCCGACGAAGCCGTCGACCGGAGCGAGATTGATCACACCGTCGAGTGGCTCGAGATCCCCGGCGAGGATGCGCAGCAATGTGCTCTTGCCCGCACCGTTGGCGCCCACCACTCCCACGACATCGCCTGGTCCCACGGTCAGGTCCAGCGCCTCGAACAGGGTGCGGTGGGCGAATCCGCCGGCCACGTTCTTCGCGACAAGCGTTGCGGTCATGGCCTTATGGTCGCATTGCGGGCAATCTCTGCCGCCATCGCCGGCTTCGTGGCCGGTTTGGCCGTGGCAGTGGCGCCCGGTGTCGGCGACTCAGGGCAGAATGCGTATGCCTCCCGTGCCACAGGGGTGGCTGCACGGCGGGGTCGCCGAGCACGGTGACACCCCGACGGGAGCCGATTGCTGCGGCATCGGCCCTGGTGGAAAGGACAGCAGTGAGTTACAACGCCGCAGACATCACCGAGCTCGACGATGTCCAGCACACACGCCTGCGGCCGGCGGTGAACCTTGGCCTGGATGTCCTCAACACCGCGTTGCGGGAGCTGGTGGACAACGCGATCGAGGAGGTCGCAGACCCCAGCCACGGCGGGTCATGCGTGACCATCACCCTGCACGCCGACGGATCGGTCAGCGTCGCCGACGACGGCCGCGGCCTACCAGTCGACTCCGACCCGGTGACCGGGAAGAACGGCATCGTCAAGACCCTGGGCACAGCACGGGCCGGCGGCAAATTCTCCGTGCACGCCGATGCCACGAGCACCGGTGCCGGATTGAACGGAATCGGTGCCGCCGCAGCGGTGTTCATCTCCGCGCGCACCGATGTGACCGTGCGTCGCGCCGGCAAGACGTATCTGCAGAGTTTCGGCGCGGGCTACCCCGGTTCGTTCGAGGGTAAGGATTTCGATCCGGACGCGCCCTTCACCCGCTCCGACACGCAGAAACTGCGCGGCGCGGGCAACCGAAAGCCCGAAGCGCACGGCACCACGGTGCGCATCCTGTTCGACCCGGCCGTGGTGCCCGAATCCAGCCTGGACATCGGTGAGGTGCTGCTGCGCGCGCACGCCGCGGCACGGATGTCTCCCGGGGTACACCTGATCGTCGTCGATGACGGCTGGCCCGGCGACGAGGTTCCGCCCGCGTTGCTCGAGCCGTTCAGCGGTCCCTGGGGCACCGACACCCTGCTGGGCCTCATGTGCACCGCCGCGGGCACTCCCGTGCCCGAAGTACGCGCCGTGGTGGAGGGCCGCGGCGAATACTCCACCGGACGCGGCCCGACCCCGTTCCGGTGGTCACTGACCGCGGGCCCGGCTGAACCGGCCACCGTCGCCGCCTTCTGCAACACCGTGCGTACGCCCAACGGCGGATCGCACCTGACGGCCGCGATGAAGGGCCTGTCCGAGGCGCTGGCCGATCGTGCCTCCCGGATCCGGGACCTGGGCCTGGCCAAGGGCGAGGACGGACCCGAACCGCAGGACTTCGTCTCCGTCACCGCGCTCGCGGTGGACACTCGGGCCCCCGACGTGGCGTGGGACTCGCAGGCCAAGACCGCGGTGTCGTCGCGGTCGCTGAATGTCGCGATGGCCCCGGACGTGGCGCGCAGCGTCACCATCTGGGCCGCCAACCCGGCCAATGGTGACACCGTCACGTTGTGGACGAAGCTGGCGTTGGAGGCCGCCCGGGCCCGCCGTAGCGCCGAAGGCGCCAAGGCCCGCGCTCGGGCAGCTTCGAAGGCCAAGGGGCTGGGCACGAACCTGTCGCTGCCACCCAAGCTGCTCCCCAGCCGTGAGTCGGGGCGCGGCTCGGGCGCCGAATTGTTCCTCTGCGAGGGTGATTCGGCGCTGGGCACCATCAAGGCCGCGCGGGACGCCACCTTCCAGGCCGCCTTCCCGCTGAAAGGTAAGCCGCCCAACGTCTATGGGTATGCCTTGAGCAAGGCGCGGGCCAAGGACGAATTCGACTCGATCGAACGGATCCTGGGCTGCGGGGTGCGTGACCACTGCGACCCCGAACTGTGCCGGTATGACCGGATCCTGTTCGCCTCCGACGCGGACCCGGATGGCGGCAACATCAACTCCAGCCTGATCTCGATGTTCCTGGACTTCTACCGTCCGCTCGTCGAGGCCGGGATGGTGTACGTGACGCTGCCGCCGCTGTTCGTGGTGAAGAACGGCGACGAGCGGATCTACTGCCAGGACGAATCCGAGCGTGACGCCGCGGTGGCCCGGCTGAAGGAGAGTTCCAAGAAGCGGGTGGAGGTGCAGCGCAACAAGGGTCTCGGCGAGATGGACGCCGATGACTTCTGGAACACCGTGCTGGATCCGGAGCGGCGCACCGTGATTCGGGTTCATCCGGACGACAGCGAGAAGAAGCTGCATCACACGTTGTTCGGTGGGCCACCCGAGGGCCGACGCACCTGGATGGCCGATGTGGCCTCCCGCATCGACACCGCCGCGCTGGACCTGACTTGAGAGATCGTAGGTAGAAGACTGTGACCGCCACCCTGGACGTTCCCGAGCAGAACCCCGATCTGGTGCTCGACCAGAGGGCCGACGACTACTGGAATCAGTACCAGCTGACGTTCGCGCTCTACAGCGTGAGCGACCGTGCCATCCCGTCAGCCTACGACGGGCTCAAGCCCGGTCAGCGGCGTCTGCTCTACCAAATGCACGAGTCGAAACTGCTGCCCGCCAACAAACCACAGAAGTCCTCGAAGATCTGTTCCGCGGTCACCGGCAACCTGCACCCGCACGGCGGCGCATCGATGTACGGTGCCGCCGCTCTGATGGCCGCCGACTTCCAGCGCGTGAAAGTCATTGACGGGCAAGGCGCATTCCCCCGTATCCAGGGCGACATCCCCGCCGCCGACCGTTACACCGAGATGCGCTTGTCCGCTCCTGGTGCGGCACTGACGGCCGAACTCGACAATCACGCGGTGCCGATGGTGCCGACATTCGACGGCGAGTGGACCGAGCCGACGTGGCTGCCGGCCCAGTGGCCCGTGCTGCTGTGCAACGGCGCGGTCGGCATCGCCGAGGGATGGGCCACCAAGGTTCCCGCGCACAATCCGCGCGAGGTGCTCGCAGCCTGCCGGGCACTGCTGAAAACCCCCAACATGACCGACGACAGGTTGGTCAAACTCATCCCCGGTCCCGACTGGGGCTGCGGGGCCACCGTTGTCGGCGCGGCCGGTCTGCGCGAGTACATCACCACCGGCCGCGGCCAGTTGACGGTCCGCGGCACCGTCACCGTCGACGGGAAGAACTGCATCGTCACCGAACTGCCGCCCGGCGTCGCGAGTAACACTGTGCAGGACCGGATCCGGGCCCTGGTCGAATCCGGCGAAATGTCGGGTGTGGCCGATATGTCGGATCTGACCGACCGCCGCAACGGGCTGCGCATCGTCGTCACCGCGAAGCGCGGCCACAGTGCCGAGCAGATCCGCGATCAGCTCCTGGCCCTGACCCCGCTGGAATCGACGTTCGCCGCCAGCCTGGTCGCCCTCGACGAGGATCGCGTGCCGCGCTGGTGGACCGTCCGCGAGCTGATCTCGGCGTTCCTGCATCTGCGCGATTCGGTGGTGGTGCGGCGCAGCGAGTACCGCTTGGAGAAGGTCACCGCACGGCGCCATCTGGTGGCCGGGTTGATGAAGATCCACCTCGACATCGACGCCGCCGTCGCGGTCATCCGAGGGTCCGAGACCGTCGACGAGGCCCGCCAGGGTTTGCAGGAGCGGTTCTCGATCGACGCCGGACAGGCCGATTATGTTCTGTCACTGCAACTTCGGCGGCTGACCAAGCTCGACGTGATCGAGCTGCAGGCCGAGGCGGAGAAGCTGGACACCGAGTTCGCCGAACTCACCGAGCTGGTGGGCAATCCAGATGCGCGCCGGAAGGTGATCGACCAGGAGCTGGTCGAGACCGCGAAGCTGTTCAAGGGTCCCGAGTACGACCGGCGCACTGTGCTGGATGCCGAGGCCACCCCCGTGACCTCGTCGTCCGACGATGACGGGCCCCGCGAGCGGAAGGTCAACGCCGCCTGGCGTCTCGACGACCGCGGAGTGTTCTCCGACAGCCACGGCGAGCTGCTCACCTCAGGGTTGGGCTGGGCGGTGTGGACCGACGGACGCATCAAACTCACCACCGGCGGTGGCCTGCCCTACAAGATCCGCGACATCCCGGTGGCCCCGGACATCACGGGACTCCTGTGCTCGGGCGTGCTGCCACCCGGCCACCACCTGGCCCTGGTGACGCGACGCGGGAAGGTATTGCGCATCGACCCTGCCGCGGTCAATCCACAGGGCGCGGCCGGCAACGGCGTGGCGGGGGTGAAGCTTGCGGGCGACGGCGATGAAGTGATTGCCGCGCTACCGGTTTCGTGTGAAAACGGTGAGGCGATCCTGTCCCTGTCGGAGAAGAGCTGGAAGGTCACCGAAGTCGCCGACATCCCGGTCAAGGGCCGCGGCGGTGCCGGTGTGGGGTTCCACCCGTTCGTCAAGGGCGAGGAGGCACTGCTGGCGGCGACGATCTCGGCTACGGGATACGTACGCGGCAAGCGAGCCGTACGCGCCGAGAATCGCGCGAAAGCATCGATCAAGGGGGCAGGGACGGATGTGACACCGGCGCCGTAGGCGTCGCGGCTCAATTAGCCTGGCGACAACAGCGTGAGGAGATTCGATGGTCAGCGCGGAACCACATATCTACATCACAGTGCCGTCGATACGGATCTGGGCCAAGAACAACCGTTGGGCGGCCGTCGCCCTGGCATTGGTTGCCGCAGCGGTGTTGCTGGCCGCTGTTGGCATGGCGTTCTTCCTGTTGTCTTGACGGTGCGCTTTCGAACGGACATCACATCGGCGGACGCCCGGCCGCGCGTGGGCATGATAGACCCGATCCTGGCCTAAAGGCCAGGTCATCTCCACTGCTGCCAACGAAGTTGACCGATACGCCCTTGACACTCAGCGTAAAGCCGCGATCGCCGCACTCAATTCGCGCAGAGACTGTTCGGCAAGCTTGGAGAGTGTGCGACGATTTGCCGGCTCGAGCCAGCGGAGGTAGGCAGCGCTGAGGGCGAGCGCGCCGACCTCGGCGGCCAGGCCGGCGGTCGGCTCTTTCACACCGCGCTGGCCGAGGACCTCTGCCATCTCGCCGGTGAGTGTGGCTCTTTTCAGCAGTTCGCGCTCCTGCAGATCGGAGTTGACGGCAATGATGGCCTGGCGTTTGGCGAGGAAGTCCCGCCTCTCTTCTCCGAACTCAGCAGCGAATGCCGCCATCCCCGCACCGATCGCTTCCAGCGGCGTGGCGGTGGCGGGCGCATCGGCGATCGCGTCGGCGAACAATCGGCGGTGCGCTTCTTGGGCGCCGAACAGGATCTCGCGCTTGTCAGCGAAATGACGGAAGTAGGTCCTCTTGGTCAATCCCGCCCGCTGCGCGATTTCCGTCACGGTCACGCTGTCGTACCCCCGCTCGACGAACAACTCCATCGCGGCTTCTACCAGCCGCTCTGGAGCGTTGGGCTCCCACCGACTCATCCCCACACCTTAGGACGGCGCGACAGCGAATGACACCAAGTGCCATCGCACTGTAGTGTGATGGCACTTGGTGTCATCAGCTGAGCTGGGTTGCGGATCCGCTCGCCGGGACCAAGTCGATGTGGACAACCAGTTGGCCCACCGTCTAGACAGGAATTGAAATGAAGGATCTTCGCACCGCATATGGTCAGTACGCGGTCGTAACCGGGGCGTCCTCAGGTATAGGAGAGGAATTCGCACGCCAGCTGGCTGCCGCGGGCGTCAACGTCATCCTGGTGGCACGCCGCCAGAACCAACTAAAGGCGTTGGCCGACGAGCTCTCCCGTTTGCACGGCACCACGAACGAAGTCATCGCGCTCGACCTCCTCAACGAGGGTGCCGTCGACGAATTATGGCGCCAGGTCAACGATCTGGACGTGGGGATCGTCGTCGCGAACGCGGGCATTTCCTCCACGGGGCGAATGCTCGACCATTCATCAGCCGAGGAGCTCAACGTTCTCACCCTCGACGGTGCAGTTCCCCTACAGATGGCGCACCGCTTCGGACAGGACTTCGCGCGGCGACGCCGCGGCGGCATCATTCTGGTGTCCTCGACGATCGCAGCCAGCCCCGTGCCGTATCTGGCCAACTACGCCGCGGTCAAGGCGTACGTCTTATCCCTCGGCCGGGCATTGAATTACGAACTGAAAAAGGATGGCGTCGACGTTCTCGTCGTTTCCCCCGGACCGACGCAAACGCAGGGCCATCAAAAGGCAGGAATCGACATGCGCGGGGTGTCGGTGATGGCGCCGTCGCAGGTGGCCCGCACTTCGCTGAACAGCTTAGGCAAGCGTGCCCACGTCATCCCTGGTGCCACAAACAATTTCATGGACCTCATGGGCAAGTACCTCATGCCGCGTTGGTTTTCGGTCAGATTCTATGGCTGGCTTTTTCACCGCGCTCTCTCTCACGGTGCTCGGAACGCGTCATGAGCCGAGTTGTCATTGCGAGCGTGGCCCTACCTGCGCGCCCAAACGCGCGTAAATCCGCGGCTTACACGATCGACATCAGTTGTCCCAGCGTGGCGAGCTGCTGGCGGTAATCGCCATCGAGTTTGACCAGCAGCGTGGTGATGGACGCATTGCGGTACGCCGCAACACGTTCGGCGATGGCCTCTGGGGTGCCCAGAAGGTTGGTGAGGCGGCCCAAGTCGATGGGGACGGCGGCGCGCGCTTCTTCTCGCCGCTCTGCTTGCCAGAGTTCGATGACACGAGCGACGTCACGTTCATAGCCCAGACGGTTGAACGCGTCGTTGTAGAAGTTGCGCCCGCGTGCTCCCATGGCGCCGATGGTGAACGCGTAGCCGTCTGCGTGGCGGCGGGCAGCGGCTTCGGCAGCCTCGGCGTCACTGTGGAGTTCGACAGCGACCGGCGCGACGAGATCGAGGTCGCCTAACGTGCGGCCGGCAGCGGTGGCGCCCTCCCGCAGCGGGCCGAGGAACACTTCGGCCGCTTCGGGGATGAAGGCGTTACCGAGCCAGCCGTCGGCGACTTCCCCGGTCAACCGAAGGTTCTTCGGGCCCATGGCGGCGATGTACACGGGGACGTGGCGGGGGGCCACGAGTGGCTTGAGCGCGGCCCCGCTGCTGTCGGGCAGCGGCAGGGGATAGACCTCACCCTGATGTTCCAGCCGCTCGCCGCGGCTGACGATGCGGAGGATTTCGATTGTCTCGCGGGTGGTTTGAACAGGCTTACGGAATGGGACACCGTGCCAACCCTCCATGACCCGTGGGCCCGAGGTTCCGACACCGAGCATGAATCGGCCCTGCGATAGTTCCTGCAGGCTCAGGGCTGAGGTGGCCAACAGGGCGGGGCTGCGCGAGCCGAGCTGGACCACGAAGGTGCCCAGGCCGATCCGGTCGGTGCGGGCGGCCAGGTAGGCCAGTCCGGTGAGGGCGTCGTATCCCCACACTTCGGGCACCCACAGGGAGTCCACGCCAAGCTGTTCGGCTTCGGCTGCGAAACTCCCGGCTCCCGGCATCCGGGGTTCGATGACCACGCCGATCTTCACGACGACTCCTTGGCTCCGAGTTGTTCGGCGAGCCACGCAAGGTTGGTACGCATGTTCTGCTGCCATTCCTCAAGTCGGCGGGCGACGATTCTGCCTTCCTTTTCCGGCATGGCAAGAATCGCGGGGGTCAGTCCCGAAGGCCCCGGGCCCATCCTCGCCCACTGACGCACGATGGCGCCCTGGCTGGACGGCTCGACTTCGAAACCCCATGTGGCGGTGATACCTTCGGCACCGTGGACGTTCCAGGTCCAGCGGCGACCGGGCTCCACTTCGGCGACTTCGCAGACGGTTTGCCATTCGCCGAAGGCGTCGTGCCGGTTATACCCGCGGAAGCGCGCCCCGACCTCGATGTGATCGGCACCGTCAAGCCACTCGACGTGCTTGAGTTCAGCCGAGTTACGCACCGGCAGTTCGATGTCCGTGACGTAGCGCCATGCGACGTCGGCATCGCATGGCACAACCTGTGTCACTTCCACAGTGGGCTGATCGCGGTACCGCACCAGGCGTCCTTTCGTTGACGTTGTTACGGGTTCGTTCAATACGCATGCCGGTACACCGCAGCGCTACCGACATCATGCCTCGGCCATGCACGACCGATCGGATACATCCTGGTATCAGTTGCGGCGCGGTCACACTGTTAACTGCCGTCACTTTGTTAACATCGCGCCGTGCAGGTTTCCCGGCGTGACGCGCTGCGCTATGCCGCCGCGGTGTCGGCAATGGCCGGACTGGGTGCGGCGGCAGGTCTTGGCGCACCCACGGCGTCGGCCGCCGCGCCCACCCTGATCGACTTCGCCGCGCGTCAGATACCGGCCCGGGACATCCGGGCGGCCGGTCACGCCGGGGTGATCAACTACGTCTCGACGTCACGGCCCGGCTCGACGTTCGGCGCCAAGCCGATCACGCTGCCCTACGCCCGGGAATTGAACGCCGCCGGGCTGGCTATCGTCAGCAACTACCAGTACGGCAAGCCGGGCGGGACCGCACCGTCGGACTTCACGCGCGGTTACGCCGGTGGCATCGCCGACGCGCGCACCGCCTGGCAGCTGCACACCGCCGCCGGTGGCGGCAAGACCGCACCGATCTTCTTCAGCGTCGACGACGACATCGACCGGAACACGTGGAATTCCCTCGCACTGCCGTGGTTTCGGGGAATCAACTCCGTGATCGGGGTGCAGCGCACCGGTATCTACGCCGGTATCAGGCCGTGCCAGTGGGCGATTGCCGATGGTGTGATCGGGAGGTCGAGCACGCCCGGCCGCGCGTGGGCATGGCAGACCCGATCCTGGTCAGGCGGTCAGGTCCACCCGGCCGCAGTGATGTACCAGCGGATCATCGATACCGCCTCGAATCCGGGACCGGTGGTCGGCGGCATCCGCGTCGACGTCAACGACGCCCTGGCCCAGGATTGCGGCCAGTGGAACCTACATCCGTGAGGGGCTGAACCACATCAGGCGGCCGTGACCCGCATCTCGGCGCCCGGATGCGAACTGAGCGTGACCACCACGGTGCCGCTGCCTGTCTCGAATGTGCTGTTGGCGTAGCCGATGAACCCGTAGTGCCCGTCGATCGTCGATACGGCGGTGATGTCACCCCGCCCCGAGGCGCCGGTATCGAGATTCACCCACGCGGCTGTCACGGTGAGTGCACACGAACCGTCGTAGATGCCGGCGTCGTAGTGGATCGCAACACGCACGCCGTCCTCGACACGATCGTCGACCTGTACCGGCGTCACCTGAGCCTCGGCACTGACGCTTCCGGCACACGTCGGGGACGCCACCACCGGAACGCGGTCGAGTTGCGCGGAGCCCTCGGCGTGGGCCGCGGCCGTCCAGTACCAGGGGGCCGTCACCACGATGCCGAGAATGCCGGCAAGGCGGAACGCAGTCATGCTCCGATTATCGACCACCGGGCAGGGGGCGTTACCTTGCGGATGACCCAGCCGAATCGCGCCGTTTAGGCTGTGATGGCCGGTGAGCGCAGCGTGAACCTGCTCCCTGGTCCGGGATCTACTCGAAGGAGACTCATGCGTGGGCGGCTGTTGAATCGAGCGGTGACGAGAATGGCAATCGTCTCTGTGGCGCTGCTCGTGAACGGTTGTGAGGCCCAGGCGTGGAGCACGCCTCCGGCCCCCGAGAACCCGCCTGCCTCGTTTCCCGCGCTGCCCGCGGCCCCGCCGCCGGCGGCATTCGAGGGACTCGATGCCCGCACCCGTCAAGCCACCGCCGACGCGGCCAAGTCCGGGGCCGACATCGAGATCGTCGCACTGGACCGCGACACCGGCCAGGTCGTCTCCAACGGCGCCAACAAACCCTTCCCGATCGCCTCGGTGGTGAAGCTGTTCATCGCCGACGACCTGCTGCTGCAGGAGTCGAAGGGCGAGACGAAACTGTCTGCGGCCGACCGCAAGTCGCTCGACGTCATGCTGCGCTCCTCCGATGACGGTGCGGCCCAGAGCTTCTGGGACCGCAGCGGCGGCAACGCCGTCATCTCACGCATCGTGGCGCGGTACGGGTTGACGGGTACCACCGCGCCCTACAACGGACACTGGGACGTCACGCAAAGCACCGCAAGCGATCTGGTCCGTTACTACGACATGCTGTTGGACGGCAGCGGTGGGCTGCCGGCCGAGCAGGCCGAGGTGATCATGAACAACCTCGCGCAATCCACGCCGACGGGAACCGACGGATACCCGCAGCGCTTCGGCATCCCCGACGGACTCTATGCCGAGGCGGTCGCGGTCAAGCAGGGCTGGTTCTGCTGCTGGAACGGCGGCAACCAGTTGCACGTGTCCACCGGCGCGATCGGACCCGAACGCCGCTACGTCATGGCGATCGGCTCTCTGGAACCCGGCGACGGAGCCTCGGCTCGCAACACCGTCACCCAGGCAGTCAAGACGATGTTCCCCGGCGGTCACGTCTAGCGCTTCGCGGGGCGGTCGGTCAGTGGCGAGGTGTCGTGGTGATGTGCACGTGGTCGTAGTGGCCGTAACCCGATGCCTGTGGGCCGGACGGCGTGTAATAGGTGCCGCGCCAGATCACATCCTGTAACCCCAAACGGGCCGCGTTGCTCATCGCGAACGCGAGAATCTCGTCGCCGAGCGCGATGCCCTCGGGGCTTTCGGGATTGGGAATCATGATGTCGATCGCCAGACCGTTGGGGTGCCACGGCTTCGAATCCGGCCGGACTCCATCGATGTCGGCGATCTGGGGAAACCGTGCGCTCACGGCCCGGGCGGCCAGGACGGTGTTGGGCTGCAACCCTGCCTCGTTCGCGACGCCGACGGGCAGCGCCTCGGGGATGTCTGCCCGAGCCGCCGCGAGGGACGGTTCTGACAGAGCGGGCGCGCTCGCGTTGTCGACCACGGCCTGCTGTTGTGGTGTCAACGCTCCGTACTGCGCTTCGGCGTCGGCGATCTGCCGCAGCAATTCGCGCCACTTGGCCTGCAGGTCTGCGCGCACCGACTCCGCACGCTCGGCCGCGACGCGGGCATCAGCGGCCGATTTCTCCGACGCCGCGGCAGCCTCGGCCGCCCGCTCACGTGCCGATCGATAGGCCTCCAGCTGGCCCGCTGCCCCATCGGCGACCGCCCGCTGGATCGACAGCTGATCGATCAGCTGTTGCGGAGAACCTGCGGTCAGCATCGCCGCCACATCACCGGTGCGTCCACTCATATAGGTCATCGCGGCCACCCGGTTGACGGCGGCCTGATGGGGCTGAAGCTGGGTGTTCGCGACGTCGAGCGCCTCCTGGTCGACGCGATGGCGGTCTGCCGCCGCCGTCTGTTCGGCCAGCCTGGCGTCGACATCGCGTTGGGCAGCTGTCACGGACTCGCGAGTCTGAACCGCCTGACGGGACAGCTCGTTGAGCTCGGCCATCGCGTCAGCCGCAGGCTCCGCCTGCACGCCGGCTGTCGCCGTCGCGAGCACCAGGACCGCGGCCACTGAACCGCACGCCGTTCGCCCCAGCAAGCGGCGCACCCCGGTCATTCGGATTGTCACGGTCCTTCACTGCAAGGACCGCTCATGGCCCGGCTGGATATCTCCCGGACAGGCTACGAACTGACCAAGGCGATGTCTACCCCGCGGGATGGCGTTGTCGATCAGGACACGTCTTCTGACTGCTCCTCTATGTCGCTCAGCTCCGACACCGGGACCTCGCCCATCACCTCGTACTTGTCGGGCCGCGACATTCCCGGCAGCCCGCACACCTCGTCGAAGTTCACACCCAGGTAGGTGACGAACGCGGTACCAGCGGTGTCCGAGCCGATTTCGAAAGGGTGCCCACGCCACTGGCATGTCGTGCGCACCTTGACGAGCCGCTCGACCTCATCCATCGGCATCAGCCGTTCGCCCCTTGCCCGCTGCCTCCGCGATGGCTCAAATCCTGCGGGGAGCGGCTCATCGTTGGAGAACAGACGCACACGGCCCTCACGGAGCAACCACGCGCGATACTCACGGCCGCCGTACGTCGCGTAGTAGCCACTACCCCGCCACGCCCGTTCAGCGGAACTCATGTGCGACCCGCCCAGTCCCTCTTCGACACGCCGTACATCCTGACGCACATCTCACGAGCCGGCGGCCGCTGCGAACCGCGACGTCCATCGCCGGACACGCGTCGGCGTCAGTGAAGCTGCCCCGAACGCGGCCCGGCGTTAACAATCCATGTGTATTATTACGTCTGTATTGGAACAACGAAAGGGAGACAAATGCCGAAACAGGTCGATCACCAGGAGCGTCGCGAAACGATCGCCCGCGCTCTCTGGCGTGTGGTGGATCAACGCGGAGTCTTGCGTCTGAGTCTGCGCGAGGTGGCGACAGAGGCCGAGATGTCACACGGACAGCTCCAGCACTACTTCGCGAGTCGTCAGGAGCTGCTTTCGTTCGCGATGGACTTCGCCGCCGAACAGACTGCTCAGCGCGTGGCCCGTGGCCTGCAGGAGCTCGGCGCGGCGCCGCACCCTCGAGACGTCCTGCGGTTGACACTCGTCGAAATGCTGCCGCTGCACGCAGATGCGCGCGCGACGAGCCGAATGAATGCCGCCTACGTTCTCGAAGCACTGCACGACAACACGATTCGCGATCGCACGCGCGAGGGCTTACGTCAGGGACGGGAACAGGTCAAAGCACTCATCACCCAAGCGATCACTGAGGGAAAGATCGCCCGCGATCGCGACGCCGACACCGAGACCGACCGCGTCCTTGCGTTGACCGGCCTGACACCCCTTCTCGACCTGGAGGTCATCAATCCCGGGGAGGCTCTCGCCGCAATCGATCAGCATCTCGACGAACTCTTCACGTCGTAGAGAAGCACTCGGGCGCATCACCACGATCTTCAACCCGCGCCCTGAATCGCGCGGTCGAATCTCACTGCCCTGTCACACATGACGTCAGGAAGGACAATCTACGGGCTGCATCTAGCGCGCCATATTCGTAAACCGCGAGAAGTGAAGCTGGTGCGCCACAGTGATATTCGCCGTCGGGCCGTTGCGGTGCTTACCCAGAATAATATCGGCTTCACCACCGCGCGGGTCTTCACGATCGATTGCATCAGGCCTGTGCAACAGCATGACCATGTCCGCATCTTGCTCGAGTGATCCGGATTCGCGCAGGTCAGAGACTTGCGGACGTTTATCTGTGCGCTGTTCCGGACCACGGTTAAGCTGGCTAATTGCTACCACCGGAACATTTAGTTCTTTTGCCATCAATTTGAGGCTACGCGAAAAATCTGACACTTCTTGCTGACGTGATTCGTATTTCTTACCCGAACTCATCAGCTGCATATAGTCAACGACCACCAGTTTCAGATCCGCCTTTTGGGCGAGCCGTCGACCTTTTGCCCGGATCTCCATCATGGTCAGGTTCGGCGAATCGTCGATGTAGAGCGGCGCCTCGCTGATCTCGCTCATCCGGCGGGCCAGCTTGGTCCAGTCGTCATCGCTCATCCGACCCGAACGCATATCGCCCAGTTTGATTTTCGCCTCGGCCGAGAGCAGTCGCATGACGATCTCGGACTTGCTCATTTCCAGCGAGAAGATGACGCTGGCCATCCGGTGCTTGATCGAGCAGGACCGCATAAAGTCAAGTCCCAGAGTGCTTTTCCCCACGCCTGGACGCGCCGCGATGATGATCATCTGCCCGGCATGCAGCCCATTGGTGATCTCGTCGAGTTCGGTGAAACCGGTGGGCACGCCGCGGGAGATGCCGCCCTGCGAGGCGATCGCGTCGATCTCGTCCATCGTGGGCTGCAGCAGGTCCTCGAGCGGGACGAAGTCCTCCGAGGCGCGACGTTCGGTGACGTCGTAGATCTCGGCCTGCGCGCGGTCGACCACATCGCTGACATCCGCACCGTCGGCCCCGGCGTAGCCGTACTGCACCACCCGGGTGCCCGCCTCCACCAACCGGCGCAGCATCGCCTTGTCGGCGACGATGGCGGCATAGAAACCGGCGTTGGCCGCCGTCGGCACTGTTGAGATCAAGGTGTGCAGATACGGGGCGCCGCCGATGCGGCGCAACAGCCCCCGGCGATCGAGTTCGGAGGCCACGGTGACGGCGTCCGCGGGCTCACCGCGCCCGTACAAATCGAGGATCGCGTCATAGACGTTCTGGTGGGCCGGGCGGTAGAAGTCGCCGGGCCGCAACCGCTCGAGCACATCGGCGATCGCGTCCTTGCTCAACAGCATGCCGCCGAGGACAGCCTGCTCGGCCGCCATGTCCTGCGGCGGCTGCCGGCCGAAGTCCTCCCCAGGCGGAGGGCCATCCATATGCGAATCCGGATGCCCCAGGTCGTCCACCACCGCCACGGACTCCCCACCCCCTTCCGAAACCCATCTCACGACGGGCTCGAACATCTATTCGAATCGGTACTGCAACTGTAGAACAGGGCTCCGACAAAGCTTCGTGACGGCGCTGCGACGCATCACGGTAGACGTTGCTGGCGTCGCCCGAAACCACCCCTGTTGATGAACCTGTGGATGGCATGGGGATAGGTCTCGGTCGCGGTGTTGAACCTCTGGGGAGAACCTGTGGATCATTCCAGAACAATCTGTTGTTTTCCCAGGTCAGGGTGCCATAGAGACTGTCAGTGATTGTGCATGGGAAGTTCTTCGGCGTGTCGTGCCGGGTTGCCGTCCCGGGCGTGTTGTGTTGCGTGCCGGAACCGCGCCGGTTAACACCAGGTGTGCTTCGCTGTCCAGAGTTTTGCGCAGCGCGTTCGCCAGACATACAGCAAACGCCCGAGTGGAAACCTTTGCAGGCTTCCACCCGGGCGATTGAATGCCGGCGGAACTACTCCGCTACGGGATTACTCCCGCGACCGGATTACTCCGCGACGACGTTGAGCGACACCTTGGCTTCCACCCCGGTGTGCAACCGGACGATGACCGGATGCGTGCCGACCGACTTGATGTGCGCCTTGGGCAGCTGCACCGTGCGCTTGTCCAAGTTGGGCCCACCGGCCTTCTTGATCACGGACACGACGTCGGCAGCGGTGACCGAGCCGAACAGCTTGCCGGTGTCACCGGCGGCGTGAACCGGCAGCGACACCTCGCCCAGGTTCTCCAGAGCGGTCTTGAGCTCGTTGGCGTGCTCGACGCCGCGGATCTCCTTGGTCTCGCGGGCGCGACGGATCTCGTCGGCCTGGCGCTCGGCGCCACGGGTGGCCACGATGGCCAGCCCGCGCGGCAACAGGTAGTTACGGCCGTAGCCGTCCTTGACCTCGACGACGTCGCCTGCGACGCCCAGATGTTCCACCTCAGCGGTGAGAATCAGCTTCATGGTGTGTACTCCGTTCCTGGCTAGCGCGTCGACGAGCCGAACGGCAGCAGAGCCACCTCACGGGCGTTCTTCACCGCGATGGCGACATCGCGCTGATGCTGGACGCAGTTGCCGGTCACCCGACGGGCACGGATCTTGCCGCGCTCGCTGATGTAGGTGCGCAGCAGCGCGGTGTCCTTGTAGTCGATGATCTGCCCCTTACCCTTCTTGGAGCAGAACACGCACTTGCGAGTCTTGACCGGCTTTTCCGGTGCCGGCCGTCGCTTTGTGGACTTGGCCATTGGTTATCTCTTCCTTGCAAAATTTTCGATGTTGATCAGAACGGCGGCTCGTCGTCGGCCCCGCTGAAGGAACCGGACGCCGGCGCACTACCCCACGGATCGTCTTTGGGCTCGGACTGGCGCGCGGCACCGCCGCCGCCACCACTGCCACCGCCGAAGCCGCCCCCCCCACCGCCACTACGGCTGGCCTTGTTGACCTTCGCCGTGGCGTAACGGAGGGACGGACCGATCTCGTCGACCTCGACCTCGACAACGGTGCGCTTCTCGCCCTCACGGGTTTCGAAGGAACGTTGCTTGAGCCGGCCTGTGACGATCACCCGCGAACCTCGGACCAGGCTCTCGGCCACGTTCTCGGCAGCCTCACGCCAGATGTTGCACCGGAGGAACAGCGCCTCGCCGTCCTTCCACTCGTTGGTCTGGCGGTCGAACATGCGCGGTGTCGATGCAACGGTGAAGTTGGCGACGGCCGCACCGGACGGCGTGAAACGCAGTTCCGGGTCGGCAGTCAGGTTTCCGACAACAGTGATGGTGGTGTCACCCGCCACGAGATCCTCCTGGGATAGGCATGTCCGTTTGCGCGAAGCCTACGTAGCTGCGCCGACGACTGACAGCCTTTAGTGCTTGTCGGTCCGCATCACCTTGGTCCGCAGCACGGACTCGTTCAGGTTCAGCTGACGGTCGAGCTCGGACACGGTGGCCGGTTCTGCCTTGACGTCGACGATGGCGTAGATGCCCTCGGCGTGCTTGGCGATCTCGTAGGCCAGCCGGCGGCGGCCCCAGATGTCAACCTTTTCGACAGTCCCGCCATCCTTGCGGACGACGTTCAGGAACGTCTCCAGCGACGGAGCTACGGTGCGCTCGTCAAGTGTGGGGTCGAGAATGACCATGATTTCGTATGGACGCATGTGGAACCCATCACCTCCTATGGTCGTTGCGGCCACGGCGTGTTCCGTGGCAGGAGGGTCGCCTGCGTCGGCAACCGGCCCAGGCTACCTGAAAGCGCGCTGAACTGCGAAATCCGTATAGGGTGAGCTCCTTGGTTCTGGAGTCGAGGGGGATGCGTGAACTATCCGTACGGGCCTTACGGGCAAGGGCTGCCAGGGCAACCAGGACAGCCGCAACCGCCCGGATATCCGCCGCAGCCCGGCTTTCCCCAACAGACCGGCTACCCCCAGCAGCCCGACTACTCCCAGCAGCCTGGTTACCCGCAGCAGCCGGGTTTCCCCCCTTCGGGCTACCCCCAGCAGGGCGGCTTCCAGCAACCCTATGGTTTGTCAGCCGCTGAACCCAGTGGCACCACAGGAACCATCGCCGCCGTGCTCGCAGCGTTGGGCGCTGTGGCGGGCCTCGTCGGCGGCGCGTTCGCGGCTATCGGCCTGGCCGCATTAAGCGGCATGAGCAGCACCTCCGACATCTCCGGCGGGGTGTACGCGCTGGTGGTCCTGGTGGTCCTGTTCAACTTTGTGTTCGGGCTGACGATCGCCACCGGAGCTGTCTTATTGTTCCAACGGAAGATGCTCGGCCGCTGGCTGGTTGTCGCCGCGTCCGCGCTGGCGATACTGAGTAGCCTGATCAGCTTCGGCGTGGGTGCCGCCGCGGCCTCGGCCTACGGCACTTACGGCGGTGGCGGCCTGTTCCAACTGTTCGGTCTCGTCTTCCCCATCGCGACGATCGTTCTCGCCCTACTGCCGTCGACAACTGCATGGATCAACGCCAAGCCGAGTCCTGTTGCGCCCCAGTTCTATCCACCCGTGCCACAGCAGTACCCGCCCTATCAGGGCTGAGCGGATTGGTCCTGCTGCCGTCGACGACCAGGTGGATTCTGGCGAATCGGAATCCGGTTGTGCCCCAGTTTTACCCACCCTATCCAGGCCGATCTGCGAAGGTCTTTGTGCGGGCCGCCAATCACCCAGGATCGGAGCAGCAGTGACCTCTCCACACGGACCCCAGGGCGCGAATTTACCCGGTGAGACAAGTGATCCGGAGCAAAGTGGCGACCAAGAGCTCGAACATCCCGAAGCCCCACCGGATGGGCTGCAACCATCGGTTGCGGTGTCGCCCAGTGCGGTCACGGCGATCATCACGGCTCTCCTGGCGGGGGTCGGCGCGCTGCTGACGCTCGGCAACGGCATTCTCGGGGTGACCGGGCTTGCCGCACTTGCCGGTGACGCGGGCCTGCGAACGCTGGCGCTCAGGTCTGCCGGGGCACTCACACTGACGGTCCTGGCGACTCTGCTGAGCGTCGTCTGCGGAATCCTTCTCCTGGCCGGCACCGTGGCGCTGTTGCGGCGCAAGATGATTGGCCGCCGGCTCATCGTCAGCGGCTGCGTGTTGATCATCGTGGGCAGTCTGATCAGCGTCGGGCTGAGCTTGGCCACGACGGCCGGCTACGGGGCGCCCGGCGCCAGCGGGCTCGCGATCGTGAGCCTCATACTGCCCATCGTGACGCTCGTGTTGGCCTTGCTCCCGTCCACAGCGGCGTGGATCCAGCGCAATACGATGTGATCGCAGCTACCTATTGCCGGCCACCGCCGGAAGCCCGGGTTGTACTTCGCAATTCGGACCAGGTTCACGCGTCGGCATCGAGAATTCGGGGGAATCTGTGACCTTTCCCAATGGCCCCTATGGCCAGGGCTTTACGGATACGCCCGGCTACCCCCAACAGCCGGGCTATCCCCAGCACCCGGGGTGGCCGCAGCAACCCGGCCATTTCCCCGGCTATCCGCAGCCCGGCTACCCGGCCGGGTATCAGCCGAACCTGCCCAAGGGTCCCAGTGGCGCGACCGGGATCATCGCCGCCATCCTGGCGCTACCGGGCGCCCTGGTCGGTTTGTTCTACGTGGTGACGTCGGTGGTCATCATCTGGTCTGACCATGAATACGCCGTGGGTGCCGTCTTTGGTCTGGCCGGCGCCGCCGTCGGACTGGCGCTCTTCATCGGTGCGATTGCGCTGTTTCGCCGCAAGATGATCGGCCGCCGACTCATCATCGGCGGATGCGCCGTGGCCATCCTGTCGGGTCTCGCCGCCCTCTGCGACATGGCTATCGGTATCACAGGCAATCCCAGCCGTGAGCCCGTCGGATTCAGCGTGGCCATAATCGTGGGTCTCGTCTTTCCGACCTTGACGCTCGTGCTGGCGATGCTGCCGTCGACCGCAAGGTGGATTCAGGCCAAGCCGGCCAAACCACACCCGGTGGCGGCCCAGGCCTATCAACCTTCTCCGGCGTACCCACCGTATCCGCGTTGAGCACAAGCGCTCTCGCCCCGGACCGGCGGTTTCTACCTAGGGGTTGAGCGAGAACAGAATTCGCCGCCCTGACGTAGGAACCGATGCACCCGCAGTCTCAGTCGCCACGTCGACCGGCCGGCTCCAACTCCGGTTCGGGATCCGGCTTGGGCTCGATCCGGACGCGGTCCGCCGATGGCTGCAGCCAATCGGGCAGCCAACGCGGTGGATCATCAGGGGCCCCGTCGAAGACTCCGCCGGTGGGATCGTCGATGCGGCCGCCGTGACGTACCAGATCCAGTTCCGGACGATAAATCTGTCGAATAACCAACGCACACAGCACGATCACCGCGAGGTCGCGGAGCAACACAGTGGTGGTGAACCACTGTTCGGGCAGGCCCTTGTTGGCCTCGCCGTACAGATAGAGCATGCGCGGCACCCAGACGAGAGCGTCGATCGTCATCCATGCCAACAGAATTCGTCGATGCGGCAGGGCCAGCACGGCCAGGGGCACCAGCCACAGCGAAAACTGCGGGCTCCACACCTTATTGGTCAGCAAGAAGGCCGCCACCACCAGGAACGCCAGTTGCGCCAGCCTGGGCCGCTGCCGCGCAGTCAATGCGATGTAACCGATCGCGATACAGCAGGCCGCGAACAACACCGCGGTGACCGTGTTGAGCACCGTCGGCGGCTGCCAGAAGCCGAGGTCCGGATCGAAGCCGCGCCAATCGGTGAACGACTTCACCACGTTGTACAGCGAATCCATGTCGTCACCGCGACGGGTGTTGAGCCGGAAGAACTCTGACCAGCCACGCGGGAAGAGCAACATTATGGGCAGATTGACCGCCACCCATACCAGCACGGCCGACACCGCCGTCTTGCCGACCTCACGCAGGCGCCCGGTGCGCAGCCCGAGCAGCACCAGCGGAACGAACAGCAGCAGCGGATACAGCTTGGCCGCCACGCCAATTCCGATCAATGCCCCCGCCCACACCGGTTTTCGGCGAGCCCATGCCAGCATCGCGCCGGCCGCGGAGGCGGTGGCCAGCGCATCGAAGTTGGTGAAAACCTGGAAGATCACGATGGGCGAACCCGCCACCAACGCGGCATCCCACACCCGCCGGCCGGCCATTCGTGCGGTGGCCCAGATCGTGGCCAGCCAGGCCAACGCCAAACCGAATGCCGAGATGTTGAAGAACATCACCACTTCTGCCACGACCGGAACCGACACCAGCTTGGTCACCGCGGTGTAGGTCTTGGCCAGCGACATCGACACGTACTGGTAGAGCCCGGTGAGCACCGGATACTCCATGTAGCGGATCGCCGGGCTGCCGTCGTATTGCAGGCGAGGCTTGCCGGTCGCGTCGTTCTCGACCCAACTGGACTTGTAGGGAAACTTGCCGAGGTTCAACAACTCTGCGGTGTAGAGCGGAACCGTGTCGGAATAACACAGCTCGTAATAGGCCCGGTTGTTCTCCCAGTTGGCCACGCGCTCACCAGCGGTGCCCTTGCCGGTCGTCTGCAGACAGGCGGCCTTGGACGTGTACCCCAACGCAAGGAACACCACGGCGATCACGAACATCACGCGCAGTGGCGTCATGAACCGCGACCGGCCGATCAACGCGTGACGGCCGACGGGGCCGCCGACCGTCTGCGACAGCGCCTCGGCGAGCCGGTCGTTGCGGCTGGGGAGGTCGCGGTTGTCGGCGCTCCGCCGGTCTTCTGCCGGCGGAGCCGGCGAATCCAGCCCTGCCGGCGGAGCCGGCGAATCCAGCCCGGTCGACGGAGCCGGCGAGTCGAACCCGGCCCGCGGAGCGGGCGATACCTCGCCCGTCACGGAGGCGGCGGTGGCACCGGAACGCCCGGCGCGCCGGGCACGACGGGGGCTCCCGGCGGCGGTCCGATCGGCACGGTCGTCGGAGGGCCGATCGGGATCGTGATACCCGGGGCCACTTCGATGGTCGGCTGGATCACGGTCTCCGAAGGCATCACCGACGGCTGCGGACCCCCTGGCGGGAGAGTCCCGGGCGGCGGTGCAGCCGGGGCCTGCGGCACACCCGCATAGCCGCCGATTTCCGTCGGCTTGGGGAAGGTCTCCTTGTCGGTGCCTTCCAGCGCACCGTCCATGGTGGCCTTCCAGATGTCCGACGGCAGACCGGATCCGTAGACCGGTCCCCCCCACGAATTCTTCAACGGTTTCACGCCTTCGGAGGTACCCACCCAGACCGCTGTCGAAAGCGAGGGCGTGTATCCGACCATCCAGGCGTCGCGGTTGTCCCCGGTATCGCCGAGCTGGTTGGTGCCGGTCTTGGCGGCCGAGGCGCGTCCGCCGGCCAGGTTGTGTCCTTTGGACCAACCCGCGATCGGCTGCATCGCCGAGGTGACGTTGTCGGCGACGGCCTTGTCGATGCGCTGCTCGCCGTTGTCCTGGCTTGAGGCGTCGAACAGCACCTGGCCCGAGGAGTTCACGACCTTCTGCACGAAATGCGGCTTGTGATAGACGCCCGACGCCGCGAGCGTGGCATACGCCGACGCCATGTCGATCACACGTGACTGGTACTGGCCCAGCACCACGCCGTTGTTCGGCGGGCCGCCCTTGCCGTCCTCGGACAGCGTGTGCTCGACGCCGGGGAAGCTCTCGGCCACGCCCGCATCGTGGGCGGCCTTGGCCACGTCCTCGGGACCGTTCTCCAGTTTGAGCATCAGTCGGTAGTAGCTGGTGTTGAGCGACCGCTTGAGCGCCTCGGCGATCGAGCAGGTGCCGCACCCCTCACCCTCGACGTTGCTGATCTTGATGCCGTTGACGGTGACCGGCCCGCTGTCCACCTGGTAACCAAGGCCGATGCCCTGCTGGAGGGCGGCGACGAGCGCGAACACCTTGAACGACGAACCCGTCGGCAGACCGGCCTGAGCGAAGTCGAAGCCATTGGCATCCGAGCCGCCGTAGTAGGCCTTGACCGCGCCGTCACGCGGATCGACGGACACCACTGCGGTCCGCATATCCGGGTCTTGGCCGTCCATGTACTTGGACACCGCAGTCTCCGCGGCTTGCTGTGCCTGCGGGTCGATCGTCGTGGTGACCTGCAGGCCCTCGGTGTTCAGCGCCTGCTCACTGATGTCGAACAGATCCAGCAGTTCCTTGGTGACCTGCCGTTCGATCAGCCCGTTCGGGCCGGTGGTCTGGAACTGCTGGCGGGCCTGATCCGGCGGCACGGTCGGCGGGAACACCTGTGTGGCGCGCTCCTCGGCCGAGAGTGCGCCCATGTCCACCATGCCGTCGAGCACCCAGTTCCACCGGTCGGCGGCGCCTTCGGGATCGACCGCGGGGTCCAATGTCGAGGGCCGCTGGATCAGCGCGGCCATCAGTGCGCCCTCGGCGACGTTGAGCTGTTCGACGGGCTTGTCGAAGTACGCCTTGGCCGCCGCCGCGATCCCGTACGAGCCGCGGCCGAAGTAGATCATGTTCAAATACGCCTGCATCACAGCGTCTTTGGACCATTCACCGGCCATCTTGGTGGAGATGACAAGCTCCTTGGCCTTACGGATCAGACCGCCGATGCCCGAGCGCTCGTCACCCACCAACGCGTTCTTGACGTACTGCTGGGTGATGGTCGATCCGCCCTGCAGATCGCCGCCGACCAGGTTGTTCTTGATCGCACGCAACAGCGCGGTGAACGAGAAGCCCGGATTGGAATAGAAATCACGGTCCTCTGCGGCCATCACCGCGTTGCGGACCTGTTCCGGAATCTGGTCGATGGTGACGTCCACCCGGTTGCCTTCGGGAGGCACGATGCGCGCGATCTCACTGCCATCGCTGGCCAGGATGGTCGACACCTGGTTGGTGCGGATATCACCGGGCTGCGGGACGTCGACGATCATGTACGCCATACCGAACGTCACGATCGGAAGCAGGATCATCGCCGCCACCGCGGCTATCGAGAGGCGTCGGACCAGCTTCCAGTTGATGTGGAACTGCCGGGTGGGCCCGGGCTCCGGCCCTGACGGACCCGAAGGGCCCGATCCACGACCGCCTCCCGGCGGCGGAGGCGGAGACTTGGGTGGCGACGGCTTGGGCGGCGGTGTGCCGTCCATCGCGGCCCTGACGACATCGAGCGGGGCGGGCCCGCCGTCACGCACCGGTGGCAACACGGCAGTGAGCCGGTCGTCGGGCGGAACTCCCGGGCGGGGACGTCCGGTGGGACCGTTCTCCCGCCCCGTGGGCCCGTTCTCGCGCCCCGTGGGCCCGTTCTCGCGAGCCGGGGGCCGGTTCTCCCGGGCAGGCGGCCGATTTTCGCGCGCACCGAGGCGGTCAGCCGCATTACGGATGTCATTGGCTGACCGGCTGTGGCGCCCTTCGCTATTCACTGGCCGTACGCGCCGACTTGCGCGTGCCTCGAGTGCCACGTGCCTTCGGCGGCCGAGGCGCGCCCAGGACATATGACTTGACCAAATGATTCCAACTGCAGGTGCGGCATACCTCAACCACATGGACTGCGAACTCGTCGTAACGAGTTGCCAACATCACCAGCTCCTCCGCGGTGCGCGCCGAGCCCGATACCGGGCCCAGATGATCACCGAAAACCCACGACACCAGCGTGAGCTGCTCTTTACGGCAGATCGGACACATCACCGAACTCTGCTTGCCGTGAAACTTTGCCGCGCGCAGCAGGTACGGGTTGGCGTCACAGACCTCCGAGACGCCGGTGCGCCCCGAATAGACCTCAGCCAGCAGGGACCGCCGCCGAAGCGCGTAATCCACCACCTGTCTCTGCAATCGCACGAAGACCAGAGTACGTCGACCCCCTGGACACCGAGGCGCGACCGCGTCACAGCTCCTACGATCATCGGCGTGGCAACTCGGCAGGCCTCGACCACGCGGGCCAAAGACAGCGATCGCAACGACACGTGCAAAGTGCTCGACAACGCGCTCGGCGAGGGCCAGTTGTCCATGGAAGAACATCGCCAACGGGTGTCGGCCGCGACCAATGCCACCACGCTGGGGGATCTGGCCAGCCTCGTCGAGGATCTGCAGAACGCCAATGCACCGGTGCAGATGCCGACGCTGACCAAGCCGCGCCTGCCGCGCATGAACAACTCGGGTGGCGCCGGATGGGGCCTGCGGCTCGCCTCGGCCGCGGTGCTGGTGGTGCTCGGCATCGGCATCGGCTGGGGCCTGTACGGAAACACCGCCTCCCCGCTGAGTTTCAACCCCGACCCGGGCGCCGTGCCGGACGGCATCGAGCCGGTGGTGCTGACCCCGCCGACGCAGCTGCAATCGCTCAACGGGGTCAAAGGCCTGTTCGAGCAGATGCGCCAGAAATTCGGCAACACCATGGGCTACGAACTGCACATCGATCCGGACTCGGCGATGGCCTACCGACCGGATCCACAGGACAGCCGTAAGAAGGTGTACTACCGCTACGCCGGCGGCTGGGGCGACCCGGGCTCACCGGACACCCTGCGCGACGAGGACCGCCTCGTCGACCTCGCGGCGTTCGACTACGAAAAGGCCCTCGGGATCATGCGCGGTGCCCCCGACACACTCAACACCAAGCGTGCCGACGTGAAGAGCACCTGGCTGCGCATCACACCGTCCGAGGATCCCTCCACCCCGGACGCCGTCAACATCGCCGTCATCGTCAACAGTGACTTCGGAGGCGGGAACATCGACCTCTACCCCGACGGCACCATCAAGGAGATCTACCGCAACAGCAGGTGAGCGCCCCTCGCCGCGGACGTGCCGTCGTCGCTGCTCAGGCTGCCTCCGTCACGCTGCCGTGACGCTCGGGCCCGGCGGCCACCCCAGCGTGACTCTGGGCATTCACTTGGCACCGAATATATCGGCGCGATACAGTTTGGCGAGGTGTTGATCCGTCGTAGCGATCAATTCCATCTGATCTGTCGAAAGGGGTGATCTCGATGCTGGAGCTCGCAGTTCTCGGCCTCCTTCTCGAATCGCCCATGCACGGCTATGAGCTGCGCAAGCGATTGACGGGTCTGTTGGGGGCGTTCAGGGCGTTCTCGTATGGCTCGCTCTACCCGGCATTACGTCGCATGCAGGCCGACGGCCTGATCGTCGAGGACGCCGCACCCTTGGGACCCACCAAGGTGCGTCGGGCTCGGCGGGTCTATCAGCTGACCGATGCCGGCAAGCAGCGATTCACCGAGTTGGTCGCCGACACGGGGCCGCAGAACTTCTCCGACGACGGTTTCGGTGTCCACCTCGCCTTCTTCAACCGCACTCCGGCCGAGGCCAGGATGCGGATCTTGGAGGGGCGGCGTCGTCAGGTGGAGGAACGCCGGGAAGGTCTGCGTGAAGCCGTGGCGCGGGCCAGTAGTTCGTTCGACCGCTACACCCGTCAGCTGCACCAACTGGGCCTGGAGTCCAGTGAACGAGAAGTCAAATGGCTCAACGAGTTGATCGCGGCCGAGCGCACGGCGCAGGGACACCCAGAAAGCCCATGAGCACAGCGCCGCAGATGGCCCCAGGCCGAGCACACAGAACGAGTAAGGAGATCGTCCATGTCTGAGCACGCAGGAGAAATCCGGGTCGCCATTGTCGGCGTCGGTAACTGCGCATCTTCCCTGGTCCAGGGCGTGCAGTACTACCACAACGCCGACGAGAACACGTCCGTGCCGGGCCTGATGCACGTGAAGTTCGGCCCGTACCACGTTCGCGACGTGAAGTTCGTGGCCGCGTTCGACGTGGACGCCAAGAAGGTCGGCTTCGACCTGTCCGAGGCCATCTTCGCCTCCGAGAACAACACCATCAAGATCGCCGACGTGCCGCCGACCAATGTGACGGTGCAGCGCGGCCCGACCCTCGACGGCATCGGCAAGTACTACGCCGACACCATCGAGATCTCCGACTTCGAGCCCGTCGACGTCGTCAAGGCACTCAAGGACGCCAAGGTCGACGTGCTGGTCTCCTACCTGCCGGTGGGCTCCGAAGAGGCCGACAAGTTCTACGCCCAGTGCGCCATCGATGCAGGCGTGGCCTTCGTCAACGCGCTGCCCGTGTTCATCGCCTCCGACCCGGTCTGGGCCAAGAAGTTCGAAGACGCCGGTGTCCCCATCGTCGGCGACGACATCAAGAGCCAGGTCGGCGCCACCATCACCCACCGCGTGATGGCCAAGCTGTTCGAAGACCGCGGCGTCACGCTGGACCGCACCTACCAGCTCAACGTCGGCGGCAACATGGACTTCCTGAACATGCTGGAGCGCTCGCGCCTGGAGTCCAAGAAGGTCTCGAAGACCCAGGCCGTCACCTCCAACCTCACCGGCTCGCTGGCCGGCAAGATCGAGGACAAGAACGTGCACATCGGTCCGTCCGACCACGTCGCGTGGCTCGACGACCGCAAGTGGGCCTACGTCCGCCTGGAAGGCCGCGCCTTCGGTGACGTGCCGCTGAACCTGGAGTACAAGCTCGAGGTGTGGGACTCGCCGAACTCGGCCGGCGTCATCATCGACGCGGTGCGTGCCGCCAAGATCGCCAAGGACCGCGGCATCGGCGGCCCCATCGAGGCCGCCTCGGCGTACCTGATGAAGAGCCCGCCCAAGCAGATCGCCGACGATGTCGCCCGCATCGAGCTGGAGACCTTCATCGAGGGCTGATCTTTCGGTTTCACTCTGCGCCCAGGGCGTGTGCTTCTCGCACACCTACGCCCTGGGCGCAGAGTCGTTTTCGAGTAGGGTCGGGGCGTGGTGAGCGACGACGCACTAGCCGGTCTCGATGAATTCGGCCTACTGCACGAGAACGCCGAACAGATCGGCGCGACCGGCCCGTTGCCGCCGGTCCAGCGCATCGAGCAGGGGCCGATCAGCGGGCTGAAGTTCGGCACGGACGCCCCCCGGATCGTGTTCCTGCACGGCGGCGGCCAGAACGCGCACACCTGGGACACCGTGATTCTCGGGCTCGGCGAGCCCGCCCTGGCCGTGGATCTGCCCGGCCACGGCCGCTCCGCCTGGCGCGAAGACGGCGACTACGGCCCGAAACTCAATGCGACAAGCCTGATCCCGGTGCTCGAGAAACACGCTCCCACTCCGCAGTTGGTGGTCGGCATGTCGCTGGGTGGATTGACCGCACTGCGGATCGCGGCGACCGAACCCCGGCTGGTGCCCGAACTCGCACTCGTCGACGTCACGCCGTCGGCACCCGAGCGCCACACCGAGATGACCAAGGCGCAGATGGGAACCGTCGCCCTGGTGCAGGAACAACGCACGTTCCCGACGTTTCAGGCCATGCTCGACGTGACCATCGCCGCAGCGCCGCACCGAGATCCGAAGTCGTTGCGTCGCGGCGTGTTCCACAACTCCAAACAGCTCGATGACGGCACCTGGACCTGGCGGTACGACTCGTTCCGCAAGGGCGACGGTTTTGAAGGCCTGTGGGATGACGTCCCGGCGATCACCATGCCCACCACGCTGATCCGCGGTGCGAACTCGTTCTTCGTCAACGACGAGGACGCCGAGACGTTCTCCAGGACCGCACCGGGGTTTCAGCGCACCCACGTGGTCGCCGACTCCGGGCACTCTGTACAGGGTGATCAGCCGGCCAAGCTGGTGGAGATCCTGCGCGGCATCCTCGGTCGCTAGCAGGTTGCCTGCTGTTCACCCGCTGCTAGCTCAGCTCCCGTAGGTTTCCGGCAGTCCGGCCTCCCAGCCCGCGGCCGGTGTCTGGCGGAAGGATCTGCGCGGAATGCCGCTCGTACCGTTGAATCTGTTTGTCGCTCACCGTGGAACGTCGTCGCGTCAGCACGTGACCTGCCGCTACCGATGTGGCGATGCGTGTTCGAAGCCGGCACCGAACACCAGTGACAACCCGTATTTCGGCGACATCGTCAAGCAGATGTCACGCCGGTCGATGCTGCAGGCCGCCGGTGTCACCGTGCTGGCCGTCGGCGCCGGGTCGGTGCTGGCTGCCTGCGGTACCGACACGAAGCCCGGCCAGACGCCGTCGCCGGCCGCACTACCCGTCGAAACGCCGCCCGGCATGAAGTTCGCCGCCGTCGCACCCAACACCGAAGACGCCGTGGTGATCCCGGAGGGTTACCAGCAGCGGGTGGTCATCGCGTGGGGCGACCCGGTCCTGCCCGATGCCCCGATGTTCGACATCAACCGGCAGACCGCCGATGCCCAGCGCAAGCAGTTCGGCTTCAACAACGACTTCGCCGCGCTCCTGCCGATCGACGGACAGGCCAACCGGTACTTGTTGGTGACCAACTTCGAGTACGTCACACCGGAGTTCATGTTCCGCGGATACAACCCAGAGGCGCCCACCCGCGAGCAGTTCGACATCGAGATCGCCGCGGTCGGGATGGGTGTGGTCGAGGTGGAACGGGGTACGGACGGCGCGCTGAAAACCGTGATGGGCCGCTACAACCGCCGCATCACGGCTGACAGTCCGTTCACGTTCACCGGACCCGCGGCAGGCACCGAGTTCGTCAAGACCGCCGCCGACCCCACCGGGCGCGCCGTGGCCGGCACCTTCGCCAATTGTGCAGGCGGTGTAACCCCCTGGGGCACAGTACTTTCCGGTGAGGAGAACTTTCACGGCTACTTCGGGGCCGCCGAAGGGGCACCGGCACCGAAACCGGCCGACGCCGAACGCTACGACCGCTACGGCGTGAAGCACGAGCGGTCCGAGCTCAAGTGGGAAGACTTCGACCCGCGCTTCGACCTCACGAAGACCCCCAACGAGGTCAATCGCTTCGGCTATGTCATCGAACTCAACCCGTGGGATCCGGCCTCGACGCCGGTCAAACACTCCGCGCTGGGCCGGCTCAAGCACGAGGGCGCCAATGTCTACGTGACCGGCGACGGCAGCGTGGTCGTCTACACCGGAGACGACGAACGCTTCGACTACATGTACAAATTCGTGTCCGCCAAGAAGATCGCTCCCGGCTGGAGGACCGATCCGGCCGCGATGGCCCACAACATGACCATCCTCGATGAAGGCACGTTGTACGTGGCCAAGCTGACCAGCGACATCCCCGCCGGTGAGATCGACGGCACCGGCAAGCTCCCGGCCAAGGGCTCGTTCTCGCGATCCGGCACCTGGGTGCCGCTGCTCAGGTCCGGACCGGACGGACAGGCCGAATCGCTCGTCGACGGCGTCACCGCGCAGGAAGCGGCGGTGTTCACCCGCATCGCCGCCGACAAGGCCGGGGCCACCAAGATGGACCGGCCCGAGGACTTCGAGGCCAACCCACACACCGGCAAGGTCTACGTGGCGCTCACCAACAACGACGAGCGCGGCACACCCGGTGAGGCCGGCGTCGATGCGGCGAACCCACGCAACGAGAACAAGAACGGCCAGATCCTGGAGATCACCGACAACCACACCGGCACCGACTTCACCTGGGATCTGCTGTTGGTGTGCGGTGACCCCAAGGCGGCCGACACCTACTACGCCGGGTTCGACAAGGACCGCGTCAGCCCGATCTCCTGCCCGGACAACCTGGCCTTCGACAGCCACGGCAACCTGTGGATCTCGACGGACGGCAACGCGCTCGAAGCCAACGACGGACTGTTCGCGGTGGCGCTCGACGGCCCGAACCGCGGTGAGACCAAACAGTTCCTCACCGTGCCGGTCGGCGCCGAGACATGCGGTCCGGTGGTGACCGACGATCTCGTCACGGTGTGTGTGCAGCATCCGGGAGAGGGCGACGACTACACCCTCGACAAACCGCTGTCGCACTGGCCGGGTGGTGCCGACACCCCCGCGCGGCCCGCCGTGGTCGCGGTGTGGAAGCCCGGCGGCCAGATCGGCACCGTCTGAGCGCTTGCGCGAAGACCATCCGGCACCGTCTGAGCGCTTGCGCGAAGACCATCCGGCACGTGAGTAGGCTCGAAAAAGTGAGCCATCCCATCCATATTGGCGTGCAATTGCAGCCGCAGCACTCCCCCAAGTACAGCCACATCCGCGATGCGGTCCGCCGCTGTGAGGACATCGGCGTCGACATCGCCTTCAACTGGGACCATTTCTTCCCCCTCTACGGGGACCCCGACGGCGCGCACTACGAGTGTTGGACGATGCTTGGCGCGTGGGCCGAGCAGACCTCACGTATCGAGATCGGCGCGCTCGTCAGCTGCAACTCCTACCGCAATCCCGAATTGCTGGCCGACATGGCCCGCACTGTCGACCACATCTCTGACGGCCGGCTCATCCTCGGTATCGGAAGTGGTTGGAAGCAAAAGGATTACGACGAGTACGGGTACGAGTTCGGCACCGCGGGCAGCCGGCTGGACGACCTCGCTGAAGCACTGCCCCGCATCGAGGCCCGGCTGGCCAAGCTGAACCCGGCCCCCACGCGGGAGATCCCGATCCTGATCGGCGGGCAGGGCGAACGCAAGACGCTGCGCCTGGTGGCCGAACACGCCCACATCTGGCATGCATTCGTCGACCGCAACACCTACCCGGGCAAAGCCGCGGTTCTCGCCGAACACTGTGCCGCCACCGGCCGCGATCCCTCGACAGTCCAGCGCTCTGCCGGGGTGCAGGAGTCCGGCGGCCTCGACGCGATGCTCGCCGAGGCCGATGCGCTGGCGGACCTGGGGGTCAGCATCGTCACCGTGGGCGTCAACGGACCGGACTACGACCTGACCGCAGCCGAGGCCCTGTGCCGATGGCGCGACGGACGGCGCGCAAAGGTCGGCGGATGAGCTGAAGCCACTCGCATCACCCTTTGCCGCCACCCGTGAGAAACTTGCGCAACGCCAACGCACGGGGGGTGTGCGTCCCAGCTAAAAGGGGGAGTTACAAGAGGGTGCCGAAAAACTACGGGGTCAAAGAGAAGGATCAGGTTGTCACACACATCATCAATCTGGTGATGACGGGCAAACTACGATCCGGTGACCGTATCGACCGCAACGAGATCGTCCGTGACCTCGGGCTGAGCCGCGTCCCGATCCAGGAAGCCGTGGTCCAGCTCGAGCACGACGGCATTCTCTCGACGCGATATCACCGTGGCGCATTCGTCTCCAGGTTCGACGAAGCCACCGTGGCCGAGCACCATGAGTTGTACGGAATTCTCAACGGCATCGCCTCTGCGCGCTGCGCCGCCAGCCCCACTCCGCGTATCTTGGCGCACCTCGACGACACGTTGCGCATGATGCGTTCAGCAAAGGACACCAGATCCTTCCAGGAGGCGTGCTGGATGTACCGCGACTCGATCAACGACGAGTACGCGGGCCCGCGCCTCCATGCCACCATCCGCGCCGGCAAGAGCTTCGCTCCCTCGGAGTTCTGGATCAGCTATCCCAAGGCCAAGGTCGACTTCCTCCCCGGATACGAAGCCGAAACCGCCGCCATCCACGCCCGTGATCCCGAGGCCGCCCACACGGCCTGCACCGAGCGCGCCGATCGGATGGCGGAGATCATGATCGCCGAGCTCACCCGGCGCGGAGTGTTCGGCGACTTGCGGTCCCCTTGAGCGGAATCACTCACCACCGGGTGCCCGCCCACTAAGTTGCATCAGATGGACGCCAGACGACCGGCCGCACTGCTGACCACGGTCCTGATCCTGCTCGGGCTGGTGTGGGCGGCACCGGCGGGCGCAGACGTCGACCAATGCGCACCGCCCGGGGTCGACAGCGCGAGCGCACTGCCCACCAACCTGGCCGCGGCGGCCACCGGCCCCGGCGCCGACAAATACACCACCGCCACGGTGGCCCCGCTCAACACGATCCGGCCCGAGAATCTCGGCCTGAGCACGTCCGGCGTACTCACCGTCGGCACGCTGTCGGACGCACCGCCCAGCATCTGCATCAACTCGGCCGGACAGTTCACCGGATTCGACAACGAACTGCTGCGCGCCATCGCCGACAAGCTGGGCCTCCGGGTCAACTTCGTCGGCACAGACTTCTCGGGCCTGCTGGCTCAGACCGCGTCCCGGCGCTTCGACGTGGCCTCCTCGTCGATCACCACCACCGACGCCCGGCGGCGCACCGTCGGCTTCACCAACGGCTACGACTTCGGCTACTTCTCGCTCGTGGTGCCGAACGGCTCACCGATCACCGGATTCGGTCAGCTCGCCGCCGGACAGCGCATCGGCGTGGTGCAGGGCACCGTGCAGGAGGCCTACGTCATCGACACGCTGCACCTGCAGCCGGTGAAGTTCCCCGATTACAACACCGTCTACGCCAGCCTCAAGACCCGTCAGATCGACGCCTGGGTGGCGCCGTCGCAACAGGCCTCGGGAACGGTGCAGCCCGGCGACCCGGCTCAGATCATCGAAAACACCTTCAGCCTGGACAATTTCGTGGCATGGGCGGTGGCCACGGAGAACCGGCCGCTGATCGACGCGCTCAACTCCGGACTGGACGCCGTCATCGCCGACGGCACCTGGGCCAAGCTGTACTCCGACTGGGTGCCCCGGGCCCTGCCGCCCGGGTGGAAGCCGGGCTCCAAGGCCGCACCCGTTCCCCAGCTGCCCGATTTCGCCGCGATCGCCGCAGCCAAGGAAAAGCCTGACGCCGGTGCCCCGGCGGCACCCAAATCCACACTGGCGCAACTGCGCGACTCGTTCCTGGACTGGGACCTCTACAAGCAGGCGATCCCCGACCTGCTGCGCACCGGCCTGCCCAACACCCTGATCCTGACCGTGTGCGCCAGTGTGATCGGGCTGGTGCTCGGGATGGCGCTCGCGGTGGCCGGCATCTCCCGGTCACGGTGGCTGCGCTGGCCGGCCCGGGTGTACACCGACATCTTCCGCGGCCTGCCCGAAGTGGTGATCATCCTGCTGATCGGCCTGGGGGTCGGGCCCGTCGTCGGCGGGCTGACCGGAAACAACCCGTTTCCGCTGGGCATTGCGGCGCTGGGATTGATGGCCGCGGCCTACATCGGGGAGATCTTCCGGTCCGGCATCCAGAGTGTGGAAGCCGGGCAGTTGGAAGCCTCCCGGGCGCTGGGTTTCAGCTACGCCTCGTCGATGCGGTTGATCGTCGTGCCCCAGGGCATCCGGCGGGTGCTGCCCGCACTGATGAACCAGTTCATCTCGCTGCTCAAAGCCTCGTCGCTGGTGTACTTCCTCGGCCTGGTGGCCAGTCAGCGAGAGCTGTTCCAGGTGGGTCGAGATCTCAACGCGCAGACCGGGAATCTGTCACCGCTGGTGGCGGCGGGACTGTTCTACCTGCTGCTGACCATTCCGCTGACCCATCTGGTGAACTTCGTCGACAACCGGCTCCGCCGAGGTCGGCCCCCGACCGAGGAAGATCCTCTTCCCCCCGCGCTGACCCACCAGGAGATGATCTGATGTCGGCACCAGAGCCGGTAGCGCTGGCCGCCAAGGACATCCACCTGTCGTTCGGGCCGAATGCGGTGCTGCGAGGGGTGGACTTGGATGTGCCCGCCGGCACCACGACAGCCATCATCGGACCGTCCGGGTCCGGAAAATCGACGCTGCTGCGTACCCTGAACCGCCTGTACGAACCCAACCGCGGCGACATCCTGCTCGACGGACGCTCGGTGCTGACCGACAATCCCGACCAGCTGCGCCAGCGCATCGGCATGGTCTTCCAGCAGTTCAACCTGTTCCCCCACAAGACCGTCCTCGACAACGTCACCCTTGGCCCGCGCAAGCTCAAGCGGCTGAGTCCCGATCACGCCCGCACCGTCGGACTCGAACAACTGGATCGGGTTGGTCTGCGGCACAAGGCCGATGTGCGTCCGGCCACGCTGTCGGGCGGTCAGCAACAGCGGGTCGCGATCGCGCGGGCGCTGGCCATGGCCCCACAGGTGATGTTCTTCGACGAGGCCACCTCGGCGCTGGACCCCGAGCTGGTCAAGGGAATCCTCGAATTGATCGCGGAGCTGGCCGCCGAGGGGATGACGATCCTGGCCGTCACCCACGAGATGGGCTTCGCGCGTTCCACCGCCGACACGGTGGTGTTCATGGACCACGGCACCGTGGTCGAGTCGGGCGCACCCGACCAGATCTTCGAAGCAGCCGAAACGGATCGGCTGCGCCGCTTCCTGTCGCAGGTGCTGTGAGGGGAACCCTCTGCGCCAAACCCCACAAGCTGACGACCTGGCAGGCTCAGACAGGTTAGACTAGCGAATTATGGTGGAGCCCGATTCACAGGTCACAGAGCTGGCCGGAGAGCTGCAACGCGTTCTCTCCAAGGTGTTCTCGGTACTGCGCCGTGGCGACACGAACAAGGGCACTGCCGGGGAGCTCACCCTGGCCCAGCTGTCGATCCTGCTCACCCTGCTCGACCAGGGCCCGATCCGGATGACCGAGCTGGCCGCACGCGAGCGCGTGCGCACTCCCACGACCACCGTGGCTATCCGCCGGCTGGAGAAGCTCGGCCTGGTAAAGCGCTCCCGCGACCCCTCTGACCTGCGTGCCGTGCTCGTCGAGGTCACCCCGCGGGGCCTGGTGCAACACCGCGAATCGCTGGCCGCGCGCCGGGCCGATCTGGCCGCGCGCCTGGCCAACCTGAGCCAGGAGGATCTGGCCACCCTCGCGGCCGCGCTGGTGCCCTTGGAGCGGCTGGCCGGCCAGAACGATCAGGCCGCCGCCCACGCCAAGTCCGAGTAGCGGCGCTAGCCCAACCAGTCCAGCACCGCGGCCGCGGTCCACGACTGCTGCATGCTGCCCAGCGGCTCCCCCGTGAACGGCTCGTAGTACTCGGCGAATGTCCCGTCACTGGCCTGACGCAAGCCTTCGCGGCGTAGCGTCGAAGATCGCTCGGCCCAGCCACGCCGGGCAAAACACCACGAGAACAGCCAGGTCATCACCGGCCATACCGGGCCGCGCCAGTACTCCCGCGACCGGAAGTCCCGCGACACCGGCGAGGTCGACGGGATGAGCGCGTACTTGAGATCCGGGTGCCCGCAGAAGCGAGGACCTTCCAGCAGCCGCAGCAGGGCGCGTTCACGGTCGTGCGGCAGCCCGCCGCACAGCAGCGGGGCGAACTGCGCGACCGTCTCGGTCGGCACCCACTTCTTCGCGCGGACGTCGTAATCCCTTGCCGCACCGCTGCGTTCATCGGTGGTCTCGACGACCCCGACCCGGAACCGCTCCGCCCATGAATAGAGATCGCGGACATCGGCGTTCGGGCGTTTGTACTCCTCCCCGATCTCGGCGAGTACCTGGCAGGCCACCGAGAAGATCGCCGAGACGAACACGTCTTCAACCGCGAAGCTCATCACCTTCGGAAGCAGATCATCGTCGTAGCGAACAGATTTCATCTCCTCGAGCAGCCACAGGTAGCGGTCATACTCGAGATCGGTCGGCCGCTGCGTGGCATCGGTGATGATCGAATTGTCCTCACGCTGATACTCCGGCACAGTCCCGGGAATCACGTTGGCGTAGGCGCTGTCCCAGCGCGGCGAGTTGTCCATGCCGGACTCCCACCCGTGATACAGCGTGATGCGGCCACGGCCGTCCTGATCGCGCGTCTCGGCCAGCCACCGATGCCAGCGCACCAGATCCGCCCAGCGCCGGTCCAGGAAGCTCGCCGCCACCGCCCGGGTGGACCGGCCGCGCCTGCGGGCGTGGTCGAGGATGCGCTGCACCGCGATCGCATGCACCGGGGGCTGCGTGATACCGGAGGTGTGCCGGATCCGCGGCGCGTTGGCGGCCAGAGCCGAGGTGGCCCACCGGGCCGGGCCGGGAAAGTAGCCATCGACCCCGTTGGCGAACACGATGTGCGGGATCATCCCGTTGCGCCACTGCGCCGAGAGCAGCGTGTCGAGCTCCACCACGGCACGCTCCACACTCAGCGGAGCCAGCCCGATCGACACGAACGCCGCATCCCAGCTCCACATGTGCGGATACAGCAACGGCGCGGCAGTCGTCATCACACCCAGGTCGTTGCCGCGCAGCAGGTAGGCGGCGCGCGCGGCGAGCTGGGTGGGAGCGAAGCTGGGATCGGGTGGCATCCCTACCATGATGCGACGCCGCGGCCGGGTCCGCAGGACGGCGGCATCCGATTCGGCGTCACAGTAACGTTGCAGTCGTGCCGTCTGCATTGATCACCGGAGCCGCCGGCGGGATCGGTTCGGCCATCGCCGCCGCCCTTGCTCCCACCCACACGCTGTTTCTGGCCGGACGCCCGTCGGCCCGCCTCGATGCACTCGCCGAACGCCTCGGCGCACCGACCTGGCCGCTGGACCTGACCGACGCCGATTCGATCGAATCGGCGACCGAGGTGCTCGCCGAACTCGACGTACTGGTGCACAACGCCGGCGTGCTCTACCCGGGCAGCGTCTCCGAATCGATCGCCGAACAGTGGCGGGCATCCTTCGAGGTGAACGTCACGGGCGCGGTGGCGCTCACCCTGGCCCTGCTACCGGCACTGCGGGCCGCCCGCGGACACGTCGTGTTCATCAATTCCGGTGCTGGACAGAAGGTTTCGCCAGGAATGGCGTCCTACTCGGCGAGCAAGTTCGCGCTGCGGGCATTCGCGGACTCACTGCGCGCCGACGAACCGTCCCTGCGGGTCACCTCGATCTTCCCCGGGCGCACCGACACCGAGATGCAGCGCGATCTGGTGGCCTATGAAAACGCGGTGACTGACGGGGACGGCAACAGTGCCGATTACGAACCCGCGAAATTCCTCAAGCCCGAGACCGTCGCCGGGCTCGTGGCGACGGCCGTCACCACCCCACCCGACGGCCACGTACACGAAATCGTGGTCCGCCCCGGGTGATTTGTGTGCGTCCACCGGCGGTCAGCGCCGGTGAACGCACACAAATGGCTCAGACGACGAGGTTGACCAGCCGGCCGGGCACCACGATGACCTTCTTGGGCGTAGCGCCGTCGAGGAAGGCCTGCACCTTCTCGTCGGCCAGCGCCGCGGCCTCCAGCCCAGCTCGGTCCAGATCGGCGGCCACCGTGATCTTGCCCCGCACCTTGCCGTTGACCTGGACCGGGAACTCGACGGTGTCGTCAACCAGATACTGCGGATCGGCCACCGGGAACGGACCGTGCGCCAGCGAGGTCTCGTGGCCCAACCGCTTCCACAACTCCTCGGCCAGGTGCGGTGCCAGCGGGGCGACCATGAGCACCAGCGGTTCGATCGCGGCCCGGGCCGACACACCCTCCTTGGTCAGGTGGTTGGTGTACTCGATCAGTTTCGCGGCCGCGGTGTTGTTGCGAAGTGCCGCATAGTCTTCGGTCACCCCGGCGATGGTGCGGTGCAGGATCTTCAACGTGTCGGTGTCGAGAGCCTCATGCTCGGCCGTGCCGGTTGCACCGGTGTTCTCGTCGACCACCACGCGCCACACCCGCTGCAGGAAGCGGTGCGCACCGACGACGTCCTTGGTGGCCCACGGCCGCGACGCTTCCAGCGGGCCCATGGACATCTCGTAGACCCGCAGCGTGTCCGCGCCGTACTCGTCGCAGATCTCGTCGGGCGAGACGGAGTTCTTCAGGCTCTTGCCGATCTTGCCGAACTCCTGGTTGACCTCTATTTCCCCGTCGGGGCCGGGCCAGAAGAACTTTCCATCGCGCTCGACCACTTCGGCTGCGGGCACGTAGCTGCCGCGGGCGTCGGTGTAGGCGAAGGCCTGGATGTAGCCCTGGTTGACCAGACGGCGGTACGGCTCGCTCGAGCTGACGTGGCCCAGGTCGAAGAGCACCTTGTGCCAGAACCGCGAGTACAGCAGGTGCAGCACCGCGTGCTCGACACCGCCGACGTACAGGTCGACGCCGCCCGGATCGTTCGGCCCGTGCTCAGCCGGTCGAGGGCCCATCCAATAGGCCTCGTTCTCCTTGGCACACAGCTCTTCCGAGTTGTGCGGGTCGGTGTAGCGCAGCTCGTACCAGGAGCTGCCCGCCCACTGCGGCATCACGTTGGTGTCGCGGGTGTAGGTCTGCAGCCCGTCACCCAGGTCCAGCTCGACGTGCACCCATTCGGTGGCCTTGCCCAGCGGCGGCGACGGCTCGCTGTCGGCGTCGTCGGGGTCGAACGACACCGGTGAATAGTCCGGTACATCGGGAAGTTCCACCGGCAGAGCCGATTCCGGCAGCGGATGGGCGCGGCCGTCGGCGTCGTAGACGATGGGGAACGGCTCACCCCAGTACCGCTGCCGGGCGAACAGCCAGTCCCGCAGCTTGTATTCGATGCGGGCGCGGCCGCGGCCGTCGGCTTCGAGGTGTTCGATGACCCTCGCCTTGGCTTCGGCGACCGACAATCCGTTCAGGTAGCCGGAGTTCACCATGGTGCCGTCGCCGTTGTAGGCAGCCTCGGTGATGTCGCCGCCGGAGACCACCTCGATGATCGGCAGGCCGAACTCTCCTGCGAAGTCCCAGTCCCTTTGGTCACCACCGGGCACCGCCATGATGGCACCGGTGCCGTAACCGGCCAGCACATAATCGGCGATGAACACCGGAATCTGCCGGCCGTCAACCGGATTGGTGGCGTAGGCACCCAGGAACACACCGGTCTTGGTCTTGTTCTCCTGGCGCTCCAGATCCGACTTGGCGGCGATGCCGGCCCGGTAGGCGGCGACGGCCTCGGCCGGAGTCGACGCACCGAAGGTCCACCGCGAGTCGGTGCCCTCGGGCCACGAATCGGCCACCAGTGCGTCCACCAGAGCGTGCTCGGGAGCCAGCACCAGATAGGTGGCGCCGAACAAGGTGTCCGGGCGGGTGGTGAACACCTCGACATCGCCTGCCGCGGTGGCAAACTCGACCGAGGCTCCGGTAGACCGGCCGATCCAGTTGCGCTGCATGGTCTTGACCTTGTCCGGCCAGTCCAGCACATCCAGGTCGTCCAGCAGCCGGTCGGAGTAGGCGGTGATACGCATCATCCACTGCCGCAGGCGCTTCCGGAACACCGGGAAGTTACCGCGATCGCTGCGACCGTCGGCGGTGACCTCCTCGTTGGCCAGTACGGTGCCCAGCCCCGGGCACCAGTTCACCATCGAGTCGGCGTGGTAGACCAAGCGGTAGTCGTCCACCACGTCGGCCCGCTCGGCCTCCGACAATTCGGCCCACACCCTACCGTCGTCGAGAGTGCGTGCCCCGGAGTCGAATTCGGCCACCAACTCACTGATGGGCCGGGCCTTCTCGGCCGCGGTGTCGAACCAGGCGTTGTAGATCTGCAAGAAGATCCACTGCGTCCACTTGTAGAAGTCGACATCGGTGGTGGCGAAGCTGCGCCGCGTGTCATGGCCCAACCCCAGCCGGCCCAACTGGCGGCGGAAGTTGACGATGTTGGCCTCGGTACGCGTGCGGGGGTGCGTCCCGGTCTGCACGGCGTACTGCTCGGCAGGCAGGCCGAACGCGTCGAAGCCCAGCGCGTGCAGCACGTTGCGTCCGGTCATCCGGAAATAGCGGGCGTAGACATCGGTGGCGATATAGCCCAGCGGGTGCCCGACGTGCAGGCCCTCACCCGATGGGTACGGGAACATGTCCTGGACGAACATCTTGTCGGCGGGCACGGCGGAGCCGTCTTGCGGTGCCAGCGAGCCCACCGGGTTGTCCACGTTGAAGGTGCCCAGCGCCTGCCACCGCTCCTGCCAGGTGCGCTCGATCTGGCCCGCAAGCTCCGCGGTATATCGGTGCCGAGGGGTATCCGTTTCCGGGCCAGACTGCCCTGACTGCGTGGTGGCGGCGGGTTCGATCACGCCGTTCAGGGTATAAGGCCACGGTTTGAGCAGCTCACCGCCGTCTCACGATCCCCCAAGGGCACGGCTTGGTATCGGTTGCGTCGCGGCACTGTCAGGGCTTGGTTCCAGGTCGATTGCGCTGCTGGTGGCGGGCACGATCCCGTGGATAGTCTCAGCGCCTAGTGACGAGGTTGCCCTGGTTAGGGCACGGTTTGGAAGGAACCATTGATGATCGAGTTGGCCAGCCGGTGGCGGGTGCTGGCAGCAGGCACGGCCGTCGGCGTCGCCGCGGTTGTCGGCCTCGCCGGTCAGACCGCCTCAGCCGAACCCCTCCTGCCGGCTCCCAGCGTTCCCGGCCCGGTGACCGTGACCCAGACCGTCACCGTCGCGCCCGGCGCGGCCCCCGTCGCAGCAGCGGCTGCCCCGGCGGCCCCGGCCGCTCCCGTCGTACCCGGCGCGGCCGTCGTACCCGGCGCGGCAGCCGTCCCTGCACCCGCACCCGCAGCCGCGCCCGCGGTCGCGGCGCCGGTCCGGACCATCACCCCTGCCTCCTCAGGCACCCTCGCCGAGTTCTTCAAGAGCAAGGGTGTGAAGATGGAGCCTCAGGTCAGCCGCGATTTCAAGGCCCTGAGCATCGTCCTGCCGCTGCCGTCGGGCTGGACCAATGTGCCCGACCCCAACGTGCCCGACGCGTTCGCGGTGATCGCCGACCGCTCCAGCACGGACCTCTACACGCCCAACGCGCAAGTGGTCGTCTACAAGCTTGTCGGCAATTTCGACCCGGTCGAAGCCATCAGTCACGGCTACGTCGACACCCAGCAGCTGCAGAGCTGGCGCCCGACCGACATGGCCATGGGTGACTTCAACGGTTTCCCGTCGGCATTCATCGAAGGTAGCTACCTGTCGGGCAGCCAGATGCTCAACACCTCCCGCAGGCACATCCTGGCCAATGCCGGGCCCGATCACTATCTGGTGTCGCTGTCGGTGAACTCGTCGGCGGCCAACCAGGGTGTTTCCGCGGCTGCCGACGCCGCCGATGCGATCGTGTCCGGGTTCAAGGTCAGTGCCCCGGCCCCGGCCGCGGCACCCCCGCCAGCTACCCCGGCACCCCCCGCACCCGCCCCGGCACCGGGTTTGCCCCAGCTCCTGGGCCTGCAGCGCTGAATCACCGCGGCCAAACCCGACCTCGCGCCACCGATCGACGCCTCGTATTGTGTGGCGCATGCTGATCGCCGCGCTGCTGTGTTTGAGCGCCGCCGTCATCGTCGGCGTGTTCGGGCTGTGGTTGTTGAGCAGACCTCGCACCGGCGATCCCGTGCGCTCGGTGTTGAGGGCTGTGGCCCCGACCCAACTGGCCGCCGCGGTGATGCTCGCCGCCGGTGGCGCCGCCGCCCTGGCCGCCGCACCCCACACCGGCCTGATGGTCGTCATGGTGTGCATCATCGGCGCCATCGCCACCGTGGCCGCCGGCTGCTGGCAGAGCGCCAAGGCCGTGGCAGGAGCAGAGGCAGCGGCCGAATCCAGCGCGGGGTGCGCCGGCGCCTGTGCCAGCTGCACGCTGTCTTGTAAGTAGCCCGCGAGCCGCTAGTTGCGGCTGACGTCGATCGGGTGGGTCGCCAATAGCGACATCGGCAACGGCTGACGGCGCAGCACCCGGCCCCACAGGTCGATCCGAGGCTCGATCAGCACGTCGGACGGCAGCGCCGAGAGCACCATCCAGTCATCGCGTTCGATCTCGCCGTCGAGTTGGCCGATGGTCCAGCCGGAGTATCCGGCGAATATCCGCACGCCCTCGATGACCGGGGCCAGCGTGTCCGGATCGGCATCGAGATCGACCATCACCACGCGGCCCTGCACGTGTCGCAGCCCCGGAACGCCGTCGGCCTGCATCCCGACCCTCAGGGTCGCCAGGCACAACGCCGAGTCCCGTTTGACCGGGCCACCGATGAACATGGTCTTCGGTTTGGCGGTGAGCTTCGCCCACTGCGGCAGCACGTTGTAGACCGCTGTCTCACTGGCCCGGTTCAACACCACACCGAGGGTTCCGCCGGCGTTGTGCTCGACGATGTAGATGACGCTGCGCCGGAAGGTCGGCTCCAGCAGATCGGTGTTGGCCAGCAGCAGTGTGCCCGGTCGTACCCGGTGCGCCGCAGGCGCGATGAAATCCTCCGGATCTTCTGAGTGCGCCACTTCTACATCATGGCACCGCAATTGCCGAGACGTGGCTAACAACCCCGGGCGCGGTCCGATTTCGGCGCACCTTTGTACTGTTGATCGGGTGGTTCACGCTCGCGCTGCCCGTGCTCTGTGGCACTCGTTGCGCGGCATGACCGAATTCCGGCGACTGCTGGAGTTGCGCGCGGTCAGCCAGTTCGGTGACGGCCTGTTCCAGGCGGGCCTGGCCGGCGCGATCCTGTTCAATCCGGAGCGCCAGGCCGAACCATGGCAGATCGCCGCGGCGTTCGCCGTGATGTTCCTGCCGTACTCGGTGCTGGGCCCGTTCGCCGGAGCCCTGCTGGACCGCTGGGACCGCCGCCTGGTCCTCATCGGCGCCAACCTGGGCCGGCTGATCGTGGTGCTGCTGGTGGGCGCGCTCCTGGCGTTCGGCGTCGGTGACATGGCGATCCTGTGCTGCGCGCTGATCGTCAACGGGTTGACGCGGTTCGTCTCCTCAGGCCTGTCGGCCTCGCTGCCCGATGTGGTGCCGAACGACCGTGTGGTGACGATGAACTCGGTGGCCACCGCCGTCGGCGCGCTGGCAGCCTTTCTCGGTGCCGACTTCATGCTGGTGCCACGCAAGCTGTTCGGCGCCGACGACACCGGCGCCTCGGTGGTCATGTTCATCGTCGCCCTGCCGGTGGCGCTGGCGCTGTGGTTGTCGGTGCGATTCGGCCCGCACGTGCTGGGCCCGCACGAGAGCAAGCGCGCCATCCACGGCTCGGTGGCCTACGCGGTGGCCACCGGTTGGGTACACGGCATCCGGACGGTGTGGGCCGTCCCTCCTGTCGCGGGCACCCTGGCCGGACTGGCCGCGCACCGCATGGCCTTCGGGATCAACTCCCTACTGGTACTGGTGATCGTCCGGCACAGCGACAACCCCGATGTGACCGGGCTGGGCCTCGGCACCGCGGTGCTTTTCGTGGCCGCCGGCGGCGTCGGACAGTTCCTGGCCACGGTCGCGGCCCCGGCCGTGATCGGCCGGTTCGGCCGCTACGCCACCGCCAACGGCGCGCTGTGCCTGGCCGTGCTGATCCAGCTGATGGCGATCGGGCTGCACGTGCCGGTGATGCTGGTCTGTGGCTTCATGCTCGGCGCCGCCGGACAGCTGGTGAAACTATGCGCGGATTCGGCGATGCAGCTCGATGTCGACGACGCGCTGCGCGGTCACGTGTTCACCGTGCAGGACGCGCTGTTCTGGATGTCGTTCGTCGCCGCGATCGCCGCGGCGGCCGCGGTGATTCCCGCCGACGGGCAGTCACCGGCGCTGGTGGTGGCCGGCGCCGCGGCCTATCTGGTGGGGCTCGGGCTCCATGCCACGGTGGCTTCCCCGAAGCGGGCGTCACCCCCGGTCTAGGCTGACCGCCATGGTGAGCGCCGAGCCGATCGTTGCCGACTTGTCCGCCGAGAGCGACGAACTCGATGCCCTGGTGGCCGATCTGTCACCCGAACGCTGGGCCACCCCCACGCCCGCCCCCGGCTGGACCATCGCCCATCAGATCGCGCACCTGTTGTGGACCGATCGGGTGTCGGTCATCGCGATCACCGACCAAGCCGGTTTCGATGCGGTGCTCGCCGAGGCGATGCAGAACCCGACCGGATTCGTCGACGCCGGGGCGGAGGAACTCGCCCTGACCCCACCAGCGGATCTCCTGGCCGACTGGCGCGCCACCCGCGCGCGATTGCACACCGAACTCGTGAACGTGGCCGAGGGCCGCAAGCTGCCCTGGTTCGGCCCGCCGATGAGCGCGACATCGATGGCCACCGCCCGCATGATGGAGACCTGGGCGCACGGCCTGGACGTGGCCGACGCACTCGGGGTGCGCAGACCCGCCACCGCGCGGCTGCGGTCGATCGCCCACATCGGGGTCCGCACAAGGGATTACGCGTTCACCGTGCACGGGCTGACACCCCCGGCCGACCCGTTCCGGGTGGAGCTGGCCGCGCCCGACGGCTCGTTGTGGGAATGGGGACCGCAGGACGCGCCGCAACGGGTGACGGGCTCTGCCGAGGACTTCTGCATGCTGGTGACCCAGCGGCGGGCACCCTCGGACCTCGATGTGACGGCGGTTGGCGACGACGCCGCCAAGTGGCTGACCATCGCGCAGGCCTTCGCCGGGCCGCCGGGCGCTGGCCGGGGCTGAGCACTCGACTAGCAAGATTCGATTCTGCGCTGAGGGCGCGAAAGCTCAAGTGGCCCAGGCCCTCACCGCAGAGTCAACGCGGCGGCGTGACACCGCTCGCGGAGTCGGCAGCGCCGTCACCATCGGCATCGGCAAGCTTCAGGTCCCAACGGCCGTCACCGTCGGTGTCGACGTACGCCACGCCAGGACCCAAGACTCGGTCGGCCAGACCGTCGCCGTCGGCATCGACCAGGCGGTCGTCGGCCGCGCCGTCGGCATCGAAATCGACCAGCGGCCCGCCGGGCTCGGCGACCTCCGCCCCGTCCAGACCGAACCAGCGCACCTGCCCGGACCGATCGACCCGGAGCGCCCAGGTGCCCGAACCGTCATCGGAGAAATAGCTTTCGGCCTGCCCGTCGTCATCGGAATCGAGCACCGCCCGCTCCGCGATCCCGTCGCCGTCGAGGTCGGCCATCACATCGTCGAGCCGGCCGTCCCCGTCGAAATCCAGGCCGATGCCGTCGAGGCTGCCATCACCGTCCACGTCGATATCGGGTACCCCGGTGAAGATGGCCGCCGATCCGTCGGGCTCACCCAGGCAATAGTCCATGACTGATCAGACGCACGATCAGCCCCTCGCGTTCCACCATTTCAACAACTCGTCGACGGCCTGCTCGCGCGACAGTGGCCCATGGTCGAGCCGGAGCTCCTTGAGGTACCGCCAGGCCTCGCCGATCTGCGGACCCGCCGGGATGCCGAGGATCTCCATGATCTCGTTGCCGTCGAGGTCCGGCCGGACCCGCTGTAGGTCCTCTTTGGCCGCCAGCTCGGCGATCCTGTTCTCCAGATCGTCGTAATTGGCCTGCAGCCGCGCGGCGCGGCGCTTGTTGCGGGTGGTGCAATCGGCACGCACCAGCTTGTGCAGCCGGCTCAGCAGCGGCCCGGCATCGGTGACATAGCGACGCACCGCCGAATCGGTCCACTTGCCGGTGCCCTTGTCATCGGCATAGCCGTGAAACCGCAGATGGAGATACACCAGCTGGGATACGTCGTCGATCATCTGCTTGGAGTACTTGAGCGCACGCATCCGCTTGCGGGTCATCTTCGCGCCGACCACCTCGTGGTGATGGAAGCTCACCCCGCCGTCGGACTCGTGCTTGCGCGTGGCCGGCTTGCCTATGTCGTGCAGCAGTGCGGCCCAGCGCAGCACGAGGTCCGGACCTTGGTCCTCCAGATCCACCGCCTGCCGCAGCACCGTCAGCGAATGCCAGTACACGTCCTTGTGCTGGTGGTGTTCGTCGATGGCCATGCGCATCTCGCCGACCTCGGGCAGCACCACGTCGCCCAAACCGGTCTGCACCATCAGGTCCACGCCGGCCACCGGATCGGCGCCCAGCAGCAGCTTGTCCAGTTCGGCGGCCACCCGCTCAACGGTGATGCGCTCCAACTGCGGCGCCATCTCCAGCAGCGCCTCGAGCACCCGCGGCGCGACGCCGAACCCGAGCTGCGACACGAACCGGGCGGCGCGCAGCATCCGCAGCGGATCGTCCCCGAACGACACCTGCGGTGCCGACGGGGTGTCGAGCACCTTGGCCTGGACGGCGGCCAAACCGCCGAGGGGATCATGGAATTCGGCGGGGCCATCGGCCGCGATGCGTACCGCCATGGCATTCACCGTGAAATCGCGGCGCACCAGATCGTCATCCAGATTGTCGCCGAACTCGACGGTCGGGTTCCGCGACACCTGGTCATAACTGTCGGCCCGGAACGTCGTGATCTCCAGCCGGTGCTCCCCCTTGCCCACACCGATCGTGCCGAACTCGATCCCGGTGTCCCAGATCGCATCGGCCCACGGTCGCAGGAACTTCAACATCTGCTCGGGGCGGGCGTCGGTGGTGAAGTCCAGATCACTGTGCTCGGTCAGCCGGCCCAGCAGTGCGTCGCGCACACTGCCGCCGACCAGATACAGCTCGTGGCCCGCCGCAGCGAACACCGCACCCAACGCGCGCAGCACCTCCGCGCGTTGGTTCAGCGAGACCAGTGCGCCGGCCAGCAATTCGGCATCAGTAACAACAGCGTCGGACACGTTCGATGAGCCTAATGCTCCCGGTGTGGTCACAACCGGCGAGTGTGGCAGGAGGCCAACCTCGTGGCAGCTACTATCGCTTGGGTGTCGGACGGCGAACAGGCCAAACCACGACGGCGCCGCAGTCGGCGTCGTGGCCGTCGTCGTGCACAAAGGGCGGCGGGACCGCCGGCGGGTGATCAGGCCAATGATGCCGCCGCCGCCAGCGAGACGACCGTCGGCGCGGCCAACCCCGCGCCCACGCCGCGTGACCAGTCCAAGCAACACAAGTCACGGCCTCGCCGGCCGCCGGAGCGGCTGCGCACTGTGCACGAGACCTCGGCCGGGGGCCTGGTCATCGACGGAATCGACGGTCCCAAGGACACCCAGGTGGCCGCGTTGATCGGCCGGGTCGACCGGCGCGGCCGGATGCTGTGGTCACTGCCCAAGGGGCACATCGAACTCGGCGAGACCGCCGAGCAGACCGCGATCCGCGAGGTCGCCGAAGAAACCGGGATCCGGGGTGACGTGCTGGCCGCGCTCGGCAGCATCGACTACTGGTTCGTCACCGAGGGCCGCCGGGTGCACAAGACCGTGCACCACTACCTCCTGCGCTTCCAGGGCGGGGAGTTGTCCGACGACGACGTCGAGGTGACCGAGGTCGCATGGGTCCCGCTGCGGGACCTGCCCTCCCGATTGGCCTACGCCGACGAGCGCAAGCTCGCCGAGGTGGCCGGCGAACTCATCGACAAACTGCACACCGACGGTCCGGGATCCTTGCCGCCGCTGCCCCGCAGCGCGCCCAGGCGCCGTCCCCAGACCCACTCACACGCCCGTAATCACCGCCGCGACGACCCTGCGCAACCCCAGCCCCGCCGGCGCACGAACGGATGCGGACAGGGACCGTGACCGCCGCTCCGGCGGTGCGCCGAGGGGTCTCCCTCCTGGCGCACACAGTGGTGCTTGTGGCGGTGGTGTTGCTGTTCTCGGTGTGGTCCACCGCCGCCCTGCCTGCACTCCTGCCCCGAGCCGCCGCAAGCGAGCCCGGGGCGGTGCCGTTCCTCCAGATCCGGATCGACCGCGTCACGCCCAACGTCGTCACCACCACCAGTGAATCGGTGGTGACGGTCAGTGGGGCGGTGCTCAATGTCGGCGACCGGCCGGTACGCGACGTGGACATCCGCATGGAGCACGCACAGGCGGTGGCCTCCTCGAGTCAGCTGCGCACCGACCTCACCGGCGATGGTGACCGGTTCGAACCGGTGGCCGACTTCGTCACACTGGCACCGGAGCTGCAGCGCGGCCAGTCGGTCGGGTTCACGCTGTCCTATCCGCTGCGCACCGAGGGCGCCGGCTCGCTGCACATCACCCAGCCCGGCGTATATCCCCTACTCATCAACGTCAACGGCACGCCGGATTACGGCGAGCCGGCCAAACTCGACGACGCCCGTTTCCTGCTGCCGGTTCTCGGCGTGCCGCCCGACCGGCCAGAAGGCAATGCGCCCGACGCTGGTGAATATCCGATGTCGGCTGCCGACACCCTCAATTCAGTGGTGCCGCCCGACACGTCGCAACCGGTTCGGATGACCATGCTCTGGCCCCTGGCCGACCGGCCGCGGCTGGCCCCGGGCGCCCCCGGTGGCACCACGCCCGTGCGCCTGGTCGACGACAGCCTCGCCGCCTCGCTGGCCCCCGGAGGCCGGCTCGACACGCTGCTCGCGGCCGCGGACTTCGCGACCGGACCCACCGTCGACTCCGGCGGACAGATGCGCGCCACCCTGTGCCTTGCCGTCGACCCCGATCTCTTGGTCACGGTCAACGCGATGACCGCCGGCTACGTCGTCAACGACGGACCCGACGCCGGGCCCGCGACCCCGACGCGCCCCGGCACCGGCCAGGAAGCCGCCGTCAACTGGCTGAACCGGCTGCGGGCCCTGGCCGCCCGGCTCTGCGTGGCACCCACCAACTACGCCCAAGCCGATCTCACCGCACTGCAGCGCGTCGGCGATCCCGGCCTGAGCGCGATCGCCACCAACGGTGCCGGCGATGTCGTCGACCAGATCCTGGGCGTCGCCTCGGTCCGGGGCGCCAGCATCCTCGCCGACGGCCCGCTCACCCGGCCCGCCATGGATCTGCTTGCCGCGCAAGGCCAGACCGTCAGCATCTCGGCCGCCCACATCACCGCCCAAGACTCCGAAACCGGCGCCCCCGAGACCGCCGATGTCACGCCACTGCGCTACCGGCCGGAGATCGTGGCCGCCGGATTCGACCCCGCCGTCGGAGCCGCGCTGGCCGGCGCGGGCACCGACCCCGTGGCGCCGTCCTATCTGGATCCCTCGCTCGACATCCCGGTGCGCCACGACTCGCAGACCGCCCGCCGCCAGGATGCGCTGGGAGCACTGCTGTGGCGGGGCCTCATGCCGGCCGAAGGGCCCCGCACCCAGATCCTGATGCCACCGCTCGTGTGGTCATTGGACGCCGACGACGCCCAGGCCATCCTCACGTCGGTGGCCACGACCATCCACGCCGGGCTGGCAGTACCACGTCCCCTGCCCGCGCTGATCGCCGAGAGCAACGCCGTCGCACCCGAACCGCTGCAACCCCCGCCGCCGGACTCACTCGGCAACCCGGGCGGCGACATCGACGACAACATCAGCGGCGGCATCTCAGCGGTGATCAGCCGGCTGTGGGGCCTGACTGCCGCACTGACCACCGACGAGCGCACCGGCCTGACCGGCATGCAGTACACCGCGCCGCTGCGGGAGGACATGCTGCGGGCGCTCAGCCAATCGGTACCGCCCGAGGCCCGCGAGGGGCTGGCCGAGCAGCGCTTGCAGACGGTCAGCCGCAGTGTCGACGACATGTTCGGCGCGGTCACCATCGTCAACCCGGGCGGCGCCTACACACTGGCCACCGAGCGCAGCCCGCTGCCGCTGGCACTGCGCAACGACCTGCCCGTTCCGGTGCGGGTCCGGTTGCACGTCGATGCCCCACCCGGCATGACCGTCACCGACATGGGCGAGATCGAACTGCCGCCCGGCTACCTGCCGCTGCGGGTGCCGATCGAGGTGCACTTCACCCAGCGGGTGGCCGTCGACGTCAGCCTGCAGACCACCGACGGCCTGACCCTCGGCGAGCCGGTCCGGTTGTCGGTGCATTCCAACGCCTACGGCAAGGTGCTGTTCTTCATCACACTGTCGGCAGGGGCCGTGCTGATGGCTCTGGCCGGACGCCGGTTGTGGCACCGCTTCCGCGGCCAGCCCGACCGGGCAGACCTCATCCCGCCGGGCGAACACCCCGACCCACTCGACGTTGCCATGGCGTTCAACGACACCGGCAACGACACCGATCACGACGGGGCCGCGGCATCCCACTCCCCACCGGTGCCCGAAGCCAGTCCGGATCGCCGCACATGACCTCGCCCGACTACCGCCCGACCCGCCCGGTCACCCCGCCCGCTGCCCAGCCGCCGGGCCACCCGGTCCGTCCCCCGGGCCCACCGAGGATTCCGCATGCGACGGGTCCGGGCCGGCCGGCCGGGCGCCCGGAACTGTCCGATGCCGCCGTGGTCTCGCGGTCGTGGGGCATGGCATTTGCCACGCTGATCTCCCGGATCACCGGATTCTTCCGGTTCGTGCTCCTGATGGCCCTGCTCGGCGGACCGCTGACCAGCTCGTTCTCGGTGGCCAACCAGCTGCCCAACATGGTGGCCGCACTGGTGCTGGAGGCCACGTTCACCGCGATCTTCGTGCCGGTGCTGGCCCGCGCCGAACGCGACGATGCCGATGGCGGCACCGACTTCGTCCGACGCCTGGTCACCCTTGCGACCACGCTGCTGCTGGTCGCCACGGTGCTGTCGGTCCTGTGCGCGCCGCTGCTGGTCCGGCTGATGCTCGGCAGCGATCCGCAGGTGAACAATCCGCTGACCACCGCGTTCGCGTACCTGCTGCTGCCGCAGGTGCTGTTCTACGGGCTGTCGTCGGTTTTCATGGCGATCCTCAACACCCGCAACGTGTTCGGCCCCCCGGCCTGGGCGCCGGTGGTCAACAACGTGGTGGCGATCGTGACGCTGGCCGTCTTCGCTCTGGTGCCCGGTGAACTGTCGGTGGACCCGATCGAGATGGGCACGGCCAAGCTGCTGGTTCTCGGCATCGGCACGACCCTGGGCGTGGTCGCACAGGCCGCCGTCCTGTTCGCGGCCATCCGCGCCGAACGGGTCAGCCTGCGTCCGCTGTGGGGCATCGACAACCGGCTCAAGCAGTTCGGCGCGATGGCCGCCGCGATGGTGCTCTATGTCTTGATCAGCCAGATCGGCCTGATCGTGGGCAACCAGATCGCCAGTTCGGCCGATGCCTCGGGCCCGGCGATCTACAACTACACCTGGCTGGTCCTGATGCTGCCGTTCGGCATGATCGGCGTCACGGTTCTGACCGTGGTGATGCCGCGACTGAGCCGTAACGCGGCGGCCGACGACATCCCGGCGGTGCTCGAGGATTTGTCCCTGGCCACCCGGCTGACCATGGTCACGCTCATCCCGATCGTGGCGATGATGACCGTCGGCGGGCCCGCGATCGGCAGCGCACTGTTCGCCTACGGCAACTTCAGTGCCTCCGATGCGGGCTACCTCGGGATGGCGATCACCCTCTCCGCGTTCACCCTGATCCCCTACGCGCTCGTATTGCTGCAGCTGCGGGTCTTCTACGCGCGGGAGCGGCCCTGGACACCGATCTTCATCGTGGTGGTGATCACCACCGTCAAGATCGTCGCCTCGATCGCCGTCCCGCACCTGACCGACAACAGCCGCATGGTGGCGGGTTATCTCGGTCTGGCCAACGGCCTGGGATACGTCGCCGGCGCCCTGGTCGGCTATCTGCTCTTGAAGGCCAATCTGCGTCCCCGCGGCGGGCGGCTGCTCCGCGACTCGGTGATCCGCACCATCCTGGTGACCGTCGCGGCGTCACTGCTGGCCAGTCTGGTGGCCCATGCCGCCGACCGGTTGCTGGGGCTGGACTCGCTGACCGCACACGCCGGTGCCGCGGGTTCGCTGCTGCGCCTGCTCGCCCTCGGCGTGATCATGGTTCCGATCATCGCCGGAGTGATGCTCGGCGCCCGGGTACCCGAGGCTCACTCGGCACTGGCGATGGTCCGCCGCCGGATCGGACGCGGGCGTGCCGCGCCGCAGCCGGAGGCCGGAAAGGTAGCCGTGCAAACAATTGCGCCGCCCGTCGGGCCTCATCCCGCGGCGCCCGTCACGTACCCTGATCAGAGGAATTCTTCTCCCACTGGGTGGCCGTCAAGCCCGGCAGCCGCCGGAGGCGGGAGTCCGGCAGGTGTTGCCGGAGCGGGGATGTGGAAAGGATCACCGGTGACCGACGAAGCTGCGGACGGCCCGGCACTGGACTCCACGTCGAGTTCCGGCATGACGAGTTCCGGGATGACAACCGAGACGACCAAGTTGCCGCGTCCGGCCGCCGACGAGTTCCAGCCGGACGTGGCCCCGGCCGGACCCTCGGCCGCCACACCGGACGAAGGCACCGAATCCGACGACGCGGCAGAGGCGCGCTCCAACGGGGCGACCCGTCCGCTCACCGATTACGGCGGTGACCCGACCCGCGAGCCGATCTCGTTCGCCCCACCGCACGATGCCGCGCTGGAATCCGCCGAAGGCGACGTGCACCTCATCCCGGGGGCGACCATCGCCGAGGGCCGCTATCGGCTGCTCGTGTTCCACGGCGGTCCGCCTCACCTGCAGTTCTGGCAGGCGCTGGACACCGCGCTGGACCGCCAGGTGGCGCTGACCTTCGTCGACCCGGACGCCACCATGTCGGACGCGAAGGTGCAGGAAATCCTTTCGCGCACCCTGAAACTCAGCCGCATCGACGTTCCGGGGATCGCCCGGGTGCTCGACGTGGCCCACAGCGGATCCGGCGGCCTGATCGTCTCCGAGTGGATTCGCGGCGGCTCACTGGCCGAGGTCGCCGACACCTCACCTTCCCCGATCGGCGGCGCCCGGGCCATCCAGTCGCTGGCCGCTGCCGCAGAGGCTGCCCACCGCGCCGGTGTCGCCCTGTCGATCGATCACCCCGGCCGGGTGCGGGTCAGTATCGAAGGCGATGTGGCACTTGCCTTCCCGGCCACCATGCCCGACGCCACCCCCGACGACGACATCCGCGGCATCGGAGCGGCGCTCTACGCGCTGCTGGTCAACCGCTGGCCGCTGCCCGAGTCCGGGGCGCGCAGCGGGCTGGAGCCCGCGGCACTGGATCCGGCCGGGCAGCCGGTCGAGCCACGCGCCGTCGACCGCGACATCCCGTTCCAGATCTCGGCCGCGGCCGCTCGCGCCGTCCAGCCCGGTGGTGGCATCCGAAGTGCCCCAACACTTTTGAATCTGCTGCAGCAGGCCACCGCGATCGCCGACCGCACCGAGTTGCTGGGCTCGGTCGAGGAGACTCCAGTCCCGGCCGCCCCGGTCCGGGCACACGAGACCCCGGAGGAACACGAAGCCGCCGAGGCGCGGCGGCGCAAGGGGCTGATCATCGGGATCAGCGTGGGCGCCGCGATCATCCTGGTGGCACTGGTGGTGATGGCGTCCGTCCTCAACAGCATCTTCGGCGACGTGGGCGGCGGTCTCAACCGCGATGAGCTCGGCCTGAACGCCCCCTCGGCGAGTAGTGAAGAGAACCAGGACAGTTCGTCTGCTGCCACCGGCAGCACGGTGAAACCCGTTCGGGCCACGGTGTTCTCGCCCGAGGGCGAAGCCGATTCACCGGCTACTGCCGGGCAGGCCATCGACGGCAGCTCCAGCACGGCCTGGTCCACCGACACCTATTCGGACCCGGCACCGTTCCCCGGATTCAAGAACGGCGTCGGCCTGATGCTGCAGCTGCCGCAGCCGACCGAGGTCGGCTCGGTCACCTTGAACGTGACGAGCACCGGCACCTCCGTGCAGATCCGCTCATCCCAGACGGCCACTCCGTCATCGCTGTCGGACACCACCGAACTGAGCCCGACCACGCCACTGAAGCCCGGCTCCAACACCATCTCGGTGAACAAGGCCTCGTCCACCTCCTACGTACTGGTGTGGATCTCGACGCTGGGCACCGTGGACGGCAAGAGCCGCACCGACATCTCCGAAGTCACCATCAAAGCCGCTTCCTGAACCGTTATCCCCAGCCGAGCTGGGACCTTGACCTGGTGTTATGGCCGGTCAGGCAAACAAGTGTCCGGGCGGCTACCCGACAGCGTTTAGGTTCAGCGTGTGGGAAGGTTCGGGGGAACCGGCAAGCCGGTCACAGAGCAGCTGCCGGGGCAGGACACCGTCGCGCGTTCCGATGCCGAACTGCTGGCCGCCCACGTCGCCGGGGACCGGTATGCGTTCGAGGAGCTCGTCCACCGACACCACCGCCAGTTGCGCCGCTTGGCTTTTCTGACCAGTCGCCACCACGAGGACGCCGACGACGCCGTGCAGGAAGCCTTGCTGTCGGCGCATCGGACGGCCGCATCATTCCGGCACGATTCGGCGGTCAGCAGCTGGCTGTACCGGATCGTGGTCAACGCGTGCCTGGACCGCGTGCGCCGGTCGCGCACCCAGCCGACCGCCTCGCAATACGACCTCGGGAGCATGCTTCATCTGCGTGATCCGGCCGGCGACCCGGCACCGCGGGTGGCCACCGCGATCGTGGTGGAGCGGGCCCTCCTGCAGCTGCCGGTCGAGCAGCGCGCAGCGGTGGTGGCCGTGGACATGCAGGGCTACTCGGTAGCCGAGACGGCGAAGTTGCTCGGTGTCGCCGAGGGCACCGTGAAGAGCCGCTGCGCTCGCGCCAGGCACAAGCTGGCCCACCTGCTCCAGTATTTTGAAGCCGATGAACGGCAGCACGCCCCGAGTGCCGTCGGACGGCCCGATTCCTGCTGAGCTGCTGGCTGACCTCCAGGCCGGGCTGCTCGACGACGCCACCGCCGCGGACATTCGCCACCGGGTACGCACCGATCCGGTGGCCGGGCCCGAGGCAAAGAACACCATCGCCGCCCTTGATCGGGTGCGCCGCGATCTTCGGGGTCTCGGCCTGGACGCGGAGTCGGCTCCCCCGGTGCCCGCCGAGGTGAGTAGCCGACTGTCCGAGGCACTGCGGGCCGAGCCCGCCCTGCCGAGACGGTCCCCCCGGCGCTGGAAGTCGATCGCCGCGGTCGCCGGAGCGGGTGCGGCCGTGGTGGCCGCCGTGCTGGGCGGCGTCGTACTCGTACGCCCGGCCGGCCAGGCACCGTCGACGATGGTCACCGTCGGCCAGATCACGGTCGCACCGCCGCACGGCGATATCGGCCTGTCCGAATCCCAGATCCTTGGCCTGCTGTCCGCATCACCCGATCTGGGGCCGCTGAGCGACGCCCGGCGCCGCAACGAGTGCCTGAGCGCGCTGGGCTACCCGTCCAGCGTCCAGATTCTCGGTGCCCGTCCGGTCGAGGTCGCCGGCCGGCGCGGTGTGCTGGTCGTGGTTCCTCCCGGCACGTCCGGCAGACCCGACACCCTCGTCGCTGTGGTCCTTGCCGCCGACTGCGACGCCGACCATGGCGGCGCGCTGGCCCAGACCGTGGTCAAACGCCCGGTGACACGTCCGTAGTCTGTCCTACGAACTCACCTGGGAACACATCCGGCCTAGGCTGACGTTGCAACCCGTGCCGAGTACGGCAGAAAGGCCTACATGTCCACCTCAGCGACGGTTCACGACGTCATCATCATCGGTTCCGGCCCCGCCGGATACACCGCGGCCATCTACGCTGCCCGGGCCCAGCTCAAGCCGCTGGTGTTCGAGGGCACGCAGTTCGGCGGCGCGTTGATGACCACCACCGAGGTGGAGAACTACCCGGGATTCCGCGAAGGCATCACCGGCCCCGAGCTGATGGACGAGATGCGGGAGCAGGCGCTGCGCTTCGGTGCGGATCTGCGCATGGAAGATGTCGACGCCGTCGACCTCACCGGACCGGTGAAATCCGTCACCGTCGGCGACGAGACCCACCAGGCCCGCGCGGTGATCCTGGCCATGGGTGCCGCTGCGCGCCATCTGGGTGTTCCCGGCGAGGAAGCACTGACCGGCATGGGCGTGAGCACCTGCGCCACCTGCGACGGCTTCTTCTTCCGCGACGAGGACATCATCGTGGTCGGCGGGGGCGATTCAGCGATGGAGGAAGCGACGTTCCTCACCCGATTCGCCCGCTCGGTGACCCTGATCCACCGCCGCGACGAATTCCGCGCCTCCAAGATCATGCTGGAGCGCGCCCGTGCGAACGAGAAGATCACCTTCCTGACCAACACCGAGATCACCCAGATCGAGGGTGATCCGAAGGTGACCGGCGTGCGGCTGCGTGACACCGTCACCGGCGACGAGTCCAAGCTCGACGTCACCGGTGTCTTCGTCGCGATCGGCCACGACCCTCGCTCCGGACTGGTGCGCGGCCAGATCGATCTCGACGGCGAGGGGTACGTGAAGGTCGTCGGCCGCACCACCGCCACCACGCTCGAGGGAGTGTTCGCCGCGGGCGACCTTGTCGACCACACCTACCGACAGGCCATCACGGCGGCGGGCAGCGGCTGTTCCGCGGCGATCGACACGGAGCGCTGGCTCGCCGACAACGACTGATCCCCAATAGATTTCGACCCGACAGGAGAGTTCCATGAGTGCGGACAGCGCCACAGTAACCGTCACCGACGATTCGTTCTCCAACGACGTCCTGACCAGCAGCACACCGGTGCTGGTGGATTTCTGGGCCACTTGGTGCGGGCCGTGCAAGATGGTGGCACCGGTGCTCGAGGAGATCGCAGGCGAGAAGGCCGGCGAACTGCGGGTCGCCAAGATCGATGTGGACGCCAACCCGGCGACCGCACGCGACTTCCAGGTGGTGTCGATCCCGACGCTCATCCTTTTCAAGGACGGCCAGCCGGTCAAGCGCATCGTCGGCGCCAAGGGTAAGGCGGCGCTGCTGCGGGAACTCGCCGACGCGCTCTGACCTCACTCACACCCCGGATACGCCTGGCGTTTTCCGGTATGTGGCCGAAATCTGAGACAATGCTGGCTAGCTAGTCCGGCAGACGGCCGGAAACCAGCATGGAGGGGCCGAATGTCGAGTCTGCGTCGCGGTGACCGTGGCGGAGCAGTCACCGAGATCCGGGCAGCGTTGGCCGCGTTAGGTCTGATGGACAACCCTGACGAGGATCTGAGCACCGGTAGACATGTTGCGCTCGACGCATTCGACGACGAGCTCGACCGCGCCGTCCGGGCTTTTCAGCAGCATCGTGGCCTGCTGGTGGACGGAATCGTCGGGGAGGCCACGTATCGCGCCCTGCGCGAGGCCTCCTATCGACTCGGTGCACGCACACTGACCCATCAGTTCGGTGCACCCATGTACGGCGACGACGTGGCCACCCTGCAGGCCCGCCTGCAGGACCTCGGCTTCTATACCGGCATGGTGGACGGGCATTTCGGCCTGCAGACCCACAATGCGTTGTCCTCGTATCAACGCGAGTACGGGCTGTACCCCGATGGCATCTGCGGCCCAGAAACCTTGCGCTCGTTGTACTTCCTGGGTTCGCGGGTGACCGGCGGGTCACCGCACGCGATCCGGGAAGAGGAGCTGGTACGTCGCTCCGGTCCGCAACTGTCCGGTAAGCACGTCATCATCGATCCGGGCCGCGGCGGCGCCGATCACGGCATGATCATGCACGGTCCGGACGGGCCGATCAGCGAAGCAGATATCTTGTGGGACTTGGCAAGTCGGCTTGAAGGCCGGATGACGGCGATCGGCATGGAGACCTTCATCTCCCGGCCGGCCAACCGCAGTCCGATGGATCCCGAACGTGCCGCCACCGCCAACAGGGTTGGCGCCGATCTGATGATCAGCCTGCGGTGTGAGAGCCAGCGCTCCCCCTCCGCCAACGGGGTGGCCTCGTTCCACTTCGGCAATTCGCACGGTTCGGTGTCGACCATCGGCCGCAACCTTGCCGACTTCATTCAGCGAGAAGTGGTGGCCCGCACCGGGTTACGCGACTGCCGGTCCCATGGACGCACCTGGGATCTGCTGCGGCTGACCCGCATGCCCACCGTCCAGGTCGACATCGGCTACATCACCAATCCGCACGACCGCGGCCTGCTGTTGTCCACCCACACCCGTGACGCGATCGCCGAAGGCATCCTGGCCGCGGTCAAGCGGCTCTACCTGCTGGGCAAGAACGACCGGCCCACAGGGACTTTCACCTTTGCCGAGTTGTTGGCGCATGAGCTTTCGGTCGAACAGGCCAGCCGCGGCGCGTGAGCGCCTGTTCTGCTTTGAGCGCGTGAGCGCCTGTTCTGCTTGAGCGCGTGACTACGTATAGGACACAGCGAGGACGACGCTCGAGAACACCAGCATGCCAAGACAGTTCACCCAAAAGGTGGAGTTGAGGAACCCGGCACGCAGGTGGGCCACCGCAGCACACACGAAGTACATAACCACGCCGACGTTCGCGGCGATTCCCACGCCTGGGTAGTGCAGACCCACGAGGAGCCCCGCAGCGGCGCCCAGTTTGATGACAACCAGCGTCCACCACCAGTCCCGCGGGAATCGCACTCCGTCCAGGCAGTCGCGGATGAACTTGGGAGGTCGGATCGACATCAGGGCGTCGCCCAGCAGCACTACTGCCAGCGCGATGGTGAGTAGGGGCAGGTGCGGGGTGTCGATCATTGTGGAAGTCCTTTTCCGAGAATCAGATCGACCGCTTCGGCGAAGCGGTCGGGGGCAACGGACTGGTCGAAGGCGCCGCCGGACGCCGCGCGGAGGACGCCGATGTAGGCGAGGTAGAGCGTGCGCGCGGCGGCACCGGGATCGGAGTGGCCGGCTGCGCGGAAGATGTTCTCGAAATCCGCCACCAGCTCGTCGGCCAGCTCGGTGAACGTGCGCGACTTGTGCCGGCCGCGTGCGACCACGGCCGCATACTCGCGGGCGAGCTCGCGGTCGGATTGGAAGTAACCCACGAAGGGCTCCACCGTCGCGATCAGTCGCTCGGCTGCTTGTTCCTTCGTGAGCGGAGGTACGTGCTGGTTCCGGTCCCGCGCCGCGTGCACTCCCGCAATCCACTGGTCGACGATCGCGATCAACAGGCCGTCCTTGTCGCCGACGCCCATGACGGTGCCGACGCTCACGCCCGCCTCGGCCGCGATCCGGCGGACCGTGGTTGCGGCGAAGCCGTGGTCACGGAACAGCCGATCGGCGGTCGCGAGGACTCGCTGAGTGGTGCCGGCCTTGGCCTCGGCCCTTGACTGAACATGTTCATTGAACACGTTCAGGACATTAGCGCGCTCCGGCCCGGTCGTGCAAGTGCCTATCCGAACTGTCCGGCCCGGGTTGATGCGAACGACATGCGTGCGAACCGGTTGGCCGGTTGAAAGTCAGACGGCCCGCGAGTGATTTCTACTGTGGGACAGAGCTTTTAGCTCCGACGCCGGCCCCCGACATTCCGGCGCCGATCGGCAGTTCCATCCGGGCGCTCTCCAACAATCGCTCGAGTGCGGCCTCCACTTCGGCCTTCCATCCGAGTCCCTTGTCGAGTTCCAAGCGCAGACGCGGGAAGTACGGGTGCGGAGCCACCACGGTGAAGCCGACATCTTCGAGAAAATCCGACGACAGCATGCACTGGTCCACAGAGCAGTCCCCCAGTACCGCCACCGCCCGGGACAACTCCTCGGGCAGCTTGCCGGTGTCGGTCATCTCCGTAACGGCCGAGGTGTAGCCGAACGCTTCCAATGCTCGCACTCCGCGCCTCACCAGGTCATTCACCACAGCGGCAAGCAGACTCTGCGACAACAGATCACGGTCTTCGGCGCACTCCACTCCGACCGCAGTCAACAGGATCGCATCAGCGCTCACCGGAGCGGTCGGGAAAAGCCGCGCCCGCGGTACCGCTCCCGGGGGCGCGTAGAACGCGAAGCCGAGGCACGGATCATCGATGATGGCTGGAGCGGTCCACTCGTCCCCGGTGGTCGGCCCGGTCAACCCGGCTGAAGCCTTGTCGGTGTCGGCGTCAGCACCGCCGTCTCCCCCGGCATCGGGCTCTTCTGCCGGTGCATCGCCGCGGTCGGTGACCGCGAGCTGGCCGCACGACCCCCACTCGAGCATCACCATCGAGAGCCAGGCTTCTTTCTCGAATTCGGGATCGGTCAGGTGATCCTCATCCATCGTGGAGGGGTCAACTTCCCAGAACACACAGCGCCGAGCATGCTTGGGCAGCTGCTCGAAGCCCTCGAGCCGAAGCGGCGTGATACGTGCTGTCACTGAGGTCCCTGGCTTTCACACTTTGTGCGTGGCTGCCCCTCAAGGATAGGAGAGTCCGCCGGAGCCGGCTCACTGCGCCCTGGAAATCTCATCGGGTTCCGCCTCTGAAGTGAAATGCTATGTCGCACAGTTGCATTGCGCTATGTGGCGCTCGCAACCGCAGGCTTTGATCACTGATGTGTCACAGTGACGGAACAACCTGGTGTCCTTGGTCGTGGGCTCTCAGTGCTCTTCCGCGCTCATAATTTCGACGATGCGCTGTAGGTCGTCGACGGACCCGAACTCGACCACGATCTTGCCTTTTCGTTTGCCGAGACTCACGGTGACCCGCGTATCGAACGCCGACGAGAGCTTTTCAGCAACGTCCTGCAGACCTGGCATCTGGATCGGCTTGCGCCGGGGTGCCGGCGGTGCGGTGTTGCCGTCGCGGTTGGCCAACGTCACGGCCTCCTCGGTGGCCCGCACCGACATGCCTTCGGCGACGATTCGGGCCGCCAACTCCTCCTGCTTCTCCGCTCCCCCCTCGAGGGCGAGCAGTGCGCGCGCGTGGCCCGCGGAGAGCACGCCGGCGGCGACTCGGCGCTGCACAGCGATCGGCAGTCGCAGCAGTCGGATCATGTTGGAGATGAGCGGTCGCGAGCGGCCGATCCGGGCGGCGAGTTCATCGTGGGTGACTTCGAACTCGTCGAGCAGCTGTTGGTAGGCGGCGGCCTCCTCCAACGGGTTGAGCTGAACCCGATGGATGTTCTCCAACAGCGCATCGCGCAGCATGTTGTCGTCACCGGTCTCCCGGACGATCGCCGGAATGGTCTCCAGGCCGGCCTGCTGGGCAGCCCGCCAGCGCCGCTCCCCCATCACCAGCTGGTAGTGAGGCTGGCCGTTCTCCTCGACAACGCGCACGACGATCGGCTGCATCAACCCGAACTCGCGGATGGAATGCACCAGCTCGTTCAACGCCTCTTCGTCGAATACCTGGCGCGGCTGGCGCGGGTTGGGCTGAATCAGGTTGGGGTCGATCTCGCGATACGTCGCACCGACCTCACCGGCTGTGAGAACCGGGTCGGACCCATCCGGCGCAGGTGGCGTCGCGGAGTTCGCCTCCGTTCCAGCAGTGCCTGCGCTGGACGACGGACCGAGGAGGACGTCCGCCGCACTCGCGCCGATCCTCGGGCTCAGAGCGTCGGTACCATCCTCGGCGGGACCGGTCGGAATGAGGGCTGCCAGTCCCCTGCCCAGGCCACTCCGCTTCCGTACCGGCTGATTCATGATCGTCTCCTGCTCATTGCTGCCGTCCGCTGTCTGTCTGCTGGCTGTCGATTTCTGGCGTCTACTGCCCGCGGGGCGGTGCCCCGCGCTCTGCGATCTCACGGCTCGCGTCGAGGTAACTCAACGCGCCACGGGAACCCGGATCGTAATCGAGGATCGTCATCCCGTATCCCGGAGCTTCCGACACCTTGACGCTCCGTGGGATGACCGTCCGCAACACCTTGTCGCCGAAGTGCTCTCGCACGTCTTCGGCGACCTGGTCCGCCAACTTCGTCCGCCCGTCGTACATCGTCAGTATCACCGTCGATACCGACAGCTCCGGGTTCAGATGCGCCTTCACCATTTCGATGTTGCGCAGCAGCTGCCCCACACCCTCCAGCGCGTAGTACTCGCACTGGATCGGGATGAGCACCTCAGGCGCGGCTACCAGAGCGTTGATGGTCAACAACCCGAGAGACGGCGGGCAGTCGATGAACACGTAGTCGAAGTTGTGGTTGGCGAGGGCGGCAAGCGCCCCCCGCAGCCGTCCTTCGCGCGCCACCATGCTGACCAATTCGATCTCGGCGCCGGCCAGATCAATCGTCGCCGGGATGCAGAACAACCGGTCGCTGTGCGGACTCTGCTGAAGCGCTTCCTCCACCGGGATGTCTCCGATGAGAACCTCGTACGAGGACGGGGTCCCGGGACGGTGCTCGATGCCGAGTGCGGTGCTGGCGTTGCCCTGCGGATCGAGGTCGATGACCAACGTCCGCAACCCTTGCAGCGCGAGAGCCGCAGCGACGTTCACCGCCGTGGTGGTCTTGCCGACGCCGCCCTTCTGATTCGCGATCGTGAACACCCGCTGCCGCGACGGCCGCGGAAGCTGCCCGTGCGAGGTATGGAGGACGCGCGTCGCCTGCTCCGCCTCTGCCGCGATGGGCGTGTCCATGATGGCGTCCGTGGACCACGGGGTGCCGCCATTTTTGTTCCATGTTTCACGTGAAACCGTTTCACGTGAAACGGCGGGCGTAGCATCCGCGCCTGCGGGTGCCTGCCGATTAGAACCCATCCTCATCTCCTGCCCGATCTCCCCCGCGACCCGGAGGCTCTGCCCGTTGACCGGTTGCCCGGTTGCACCGCCACGCGCCGTGCGGCGACGACGGTTACGGGCGGGTTCAAATAGTTCACGCCACATCTCATTACCCTGGCATCGACTGCACCCAGGGAAGCCATCACACGCCGGTGCTCTTCGATCTCGACCTCGGCGCGCTCGCCCTTGAGGGCGAGCATCCTTCCGTCGACGCGAAGCAGCGGCATGCTCCAGCGCGTCAACTTGTCCAGCGAGGCCACCGCACGCGAAGTCACCACATCCAACTCGCCCACAGATCCACGAACCTCAGAGTCTTCGGCCCGGCCGCGAACCACGGTCACATCGAGCCCCAATTCATCAATGGCCTCGCGTAGAAATTCGCTACGCCGCAGCAGCGGCTCGATCAATGTGACATGGACATCGGGGCGCGCCAGGGCCAACGGTATACCCGGGAGGCCGGCGCCGCTGCCGATGTCGGCGAGGCGTTCATCGGGAGCCAGGAGCTCACCTAGAGCGGAGCTATTCAGAATGTGTCGATCCCAGAGCCGGTCCACTTCTCGCGGACCTATGAGACCCCACTCGACACCGGCACCGGCCAGAATCGCCGCGTACCGTTCGGCGGTCTCCAGACGATCTCCGAAGACCCCCGCCGCGGCCTCCGGTGCCGCGGGGACCGGTCCATGTTTCACGTGAAACATCCTCCGCACTCCCTACGGCACCGTCGCCGCAAACGAACTACACCTTTGTAACTAAAGCTCAGCCGGCTGCGCTCAGCCGAGCAGAACCACGACGCGACGCGACGGCTCCACGCCCTCGCTCTCGCTGCGGACGCCGTCGACCGCAGCCACTGCGTCGTGAACGATCTTGCGCTCGAACGGAGTCATGGGCGCCAGTTCCTCACGCTCTCCCGACTCCAGCACGCGACGGGCCACCTTGTCACCCAAAGCCGCGAGTTCATCCCGGCGCCGGCGCCGCCACCGCGCGATGTCGAGCATCAGCCGGCTGCGCTCGCCGGTCTTCTGGTGCACGGCCAGCCGGGTCAGCTCCTGCAGAGCGTCGAGTACTTCACCCTTGCGGCCGACGAGCTTGTTCAGATCGCCACCGCCGTCGATGCTCACCACTGCCCGGTCGCCTTCGACGTCGAGGTCGATGTCGCCATCGAAGTCGAGCAGGTCGAGCAGCTCCTCGAGGTAGTCGCCGGCGATCTCGCCTTCCGCGACCAGTCGCTCCTCCAGGTCGTCCTCGCTCTTCGGCGCGGACTGGGTGTCCTCCTCCAGCTCGGCGCCGGGCTCGGTCGTCTGTGCATCAGTCATATCGTCTTCTCCCTACTCGTAGCCAGCGTGAGAACTGGTCACCGTTTCCGCTTCTTGGGGCGGGCACCGGGCTTGGGCGTGCGATTAACGCTCGGCCCTTCCGATCCACCAGCCGTGTCCTTCTGGGTCTCCTTCGGCGCTTCCTCGGCGTCGGGCTGAACCTCCGCCTGATCGCCGGACTCCGCCGGGGCGTTTGCCTCGGGCTTGCGCGCCCGCTTCGGTTTCGCGCCAGGCGCCGGCGCGTTCGCCGATCGGCGCTCGATCGCCTCTGCCTTCTTGGCTTCTTCTTCCTTCTCGATCATCCCGAACACGTAGTGCTGCTGACCGTAGGTCCAGATGTTGTTGGACAGCCAGTACATGATCACGGCCAGAGGCAGGAACGGACCGCCGACGACCACACCGAGCGGGAACACGTAGAGCGCCAGTTTGTTCATCATCGCGGTCTGCGGGTTGGCGGCGGCCTCCACGCTCTGGCGAGCGACCGAGGCCCGGCTGTTGAAGTGGGTGGCGACACCGGCCAGGATCATGATCGGAACGCCGACCAGCACGACGGCCAGCCGGTTGAATTCCGTGAACGCCTCGAGCCCGTGCTGCTGGATCATCGTCGCGCCCAGCGGTGCTCCGAACAGGTTGGCATCGAGGAAGTGACCCACGTCGGTTGCGCTGAACACATAGTTCGCCAGGCTGCGGTTCTCCTCCACCGACAAGCCCAATCGACCGATACCCGTCTGCGTCCGGTTGAAGGACATCAGCACGTGGTACAGCCCCAGGAACACCGGCACCTGCGCCAGCATCGGCAGGCAGCCGAGGATCGGGTTGAACCCGTGCTCGCGCTGCAGCTTCTGCATCTCCAGCGCCATGCGCTGACGGTCCTTGCCGTACTTCTTCTGCAGTGCCTTGATCTGTGGCTGCAGTTCCTGCATCTGCCGAGTCGTGCGGATCTGCTTGACGAAGGGCTTGTACAGAATCGCGCGCAGGGTGAACACCAGGAACATCACCGACAGCGCCCAGGCGAAGAAGTTGTCGGGGCCGAGCAGGAAGGCGAACGCCTTGTACCAAACCCACATGATCGCCGACACCGGGTAATAGATGATGTCCAGGCTGAACCAGTTAAACACGCGACTTGCTCTCCCCTCGCTTCGCTGGGGTCTCCCAGACAAGGTTTTCGCCGGCGGCTATTTCGCCAGAGACGGTCTCGGCACGGCTGGTGGACTCATGGTCGTGTGGACACCGATCCGGGATGGGATCCCATCCGCCCGGGTGCCACGGCCCACATTTCAGCAGTCGGATCAACGTCAGCCACCCGCCGCGGAACAACCCGTATTCGGTGAGGGCGTCGACCGCGTACTGACTGCAGGTCGGCATGAATCGACACGACGGCAGTCGAAGCGGAGAGATGGTGTGACGGTAGAGCTGGATCAGGAAGATCGCACCGCGGGCCGCACGGGCACCCGCCCTGCGGATCATGGTGACGTCCCGCGCCGCGCTTCAAGGCGCTCGAGAGCACGTTGCAACTGCTGCTCCAACCGCGGTGACGGTGCGTCACTGCTACCGGCACGCGCCCGGATCACCACCAGGTCGGTGGCATCCAGTTTCGGTATCACGGTACGAGCGACGTGACGCAGCCGCCGCGACACTCGGTGGCGTTCGACGGCGTTGCCGACGGCTTTGGACACGATCAAGCCGACCCGCGGGCCGGTGGCGTCCGTCCCCTCGCGCAGGGCGTGTACGACAACATCAGGTTGTACCGCACGCACACCACGACTGACGGTGGCACTGAACTCCGCGGATCGCCTCATCCGGTATCGAGCCGGAAGCACCGCGCTAGATCCTGCCGGAAAGCCGAAGTATCACGCAGTGAGTGCGCGACGGCCCTTGCTACGACGGTTGGCGACGATGGCGCGGCCGGCGCGAGTGCGCATCCGCAGCCGGAACCCATGCACGCGCGCACGGCGGCGGTTGTTGGGCTGGTAGGTCCGCTTGCCCTTGGCCACGGCAATCTCTCCTTGTTCCGTTTGGCAACCGCGCCCGCCGACACCGAAATGTCGCCAAGAACACGGTCACCGTGCAAGCTCGGTTTAAGCTCGTCCGTCGTGCTTTACTAACCGGCGCATTCTCCGGAACCTCCCGGGCGCAGCCGTATCGCCACGTGCGGGCGACTGCTCGAGGGTACTGATGAGATTTCCCTCGGTCAAACCTGCGCCGAACCGCCGACATCGGCGGCATCCGATGTTGCAGAACTGTTGGCACATCGAGAGAAAACTGTTAGCTTCTGGCAATGCCGTTCCGAGCCTGGACCGGCCCCTGACAATAAGATCGAGGACGTCGCTCCGCCGCAAGCCTCGCAGCAGGTGACAACACCGGCCACGACGCCCTCACAACAGACAACAGAGCGACGACGACTGTCCTTTCTCCACAAGCTGTGGATAAATATGTGGACAGTTCGTCATCGTTCTTTTTGGTCGTCACCGGATCGGCCTCGAAGCACCTCAAAGGGGGAAACGGTCGTTGACAGCGGACCCCGACCCACCATTCGTCGCAGTCTGGAACAGCGTCGTCGCCGAACTCAACGGCGACCGCGACCCGGAGTCAGGTCTGACGGGTGACTCAGCCGCACCCCAGCTGACCCCTCAGCAAAGGGCCTGGCTCAAGCTGGTGGAACCCCTGGTCATCGCCGAGGGGTTTGCTCTGCTCTCGGTCCCCACCACGTTCGTCCAGAACGAGATCGAACGTCACCTGCGCGAGCCCATCATCAACGCGCTCAGTCGCAAACTCGGTCAGCGGGTCGAGCTCGGCGTGCGCATCGCCACCCCCTCCGAGGTACCCGAGGACTCCCCCGCCGAGACTCCGGCCGGCCGCGAGACCGACTCCGCATCGCCCGAGCCCGCCGCCGACTCCGACGAGATCGACGACGACCGCGCCGCCAAGGTCAGCGCCGAGGAGACCTGGCCGACCTACTTCAGCAGTCCGCAGCGTGACTCGACGGTCAGCGACGACAACGCGGTCAACCTCAACCGGCGCTACACCTTCGACACCTTCGTCATCGGTGCCTCGAACCGCTTCGCCCACGCCGCCACCCTGGCCATCGCCGAGGCGCCAGCCCGGGCCTACAACCCGTTGTTCATCTGGGGCGAATCGGGCCTCGGCAAGACGCATCTGCTGCATGCGGCCGGAAACTATGCGCAGCGTCTCTTTCCCGGCATGCGCGTGAAGTACGTCTCCACAGAGGAATTCACGAACGACTTCATCAATTCCCTGCGCGACGACCGCAAGGCCTCGTTCAAGCGGAGTTACCGCGACATCGACATCCTGCTGGTCGACGACATCCAGTTCATCGAGGGTAAGGAAGGTATCCAGGAAGAGTTCTTCCATACCTTCAACACCCTGCACAACGCCAACAAGCAGATCGTCATCTCCTCGGATCGGCCGCCCAAGCAGCTGGCCACCCTCGAGGACCGGCTCCGTACCCGCTTCGAGTGGGGTCTGATCACCGACGTTCAGCCGCCCGAGCTCGAGACGCGCATCGCGATCCTGCGCAAGAAGGCGCAGATGGATCGCCTGGATGTCCCGGACGACGTCCTGGAGCTCATCGCCAGCAGCATCGAACGCAATATCCGCGAGCTCGAGGGCGCACTGATCCGGGTCACCGCGTTCGCGTCGCTCAACAAGACGCGGATCGACAAGTCACTGGCCGAAGTCGTGTTGCGCGATCTCATCGCCGACGCCACGACCATGCAGATCAGTACCGCCGCCATCATGGCCGCCACCGCCGAGTACTTCGAGACCACCGTGGAGGAGCTGCGCGGCCCCGGTAAGACCCGGGCGCTGGCACAGTCCCGTCAGATCGCCATGTACCTGTGCCGCGAGCTCACCGACCTGTCCCTGCCCAAAATCGGCCAGGCGTTCGGGCGTGATCACACCACCGTCATGTACGCCGAGAAGAAGATCCGTGGCGAGATGGCCGAACGGCGTGAGGTTTTCGACCACGTCAAAGAGCTCACCACGCGGATCCGCCAGCGCGCCAAGCGCTGAGTCGCCCTGTTTCTCCCCGCACGATCACGCCCCGGACTGGGCTGGATGCTGCCCGCGGAATGCCACGAGACGGCCGGCGAAGTACGTCCGTGACGCCGCGGCGTCTCACATCATGGACTCGCGCCGTCTGTCCGGCGAAAAATCTTGTAACAACTTTCGCCTCATTGCGCCTCAGAAGTCACAGCTCACCGCTGTGGAAACTGCTGTGCACAACCTGCGGGCAAACCACTGGATGAATGACAAACTCATTCACACTCCGGCGTCTGTCCACACTCGAGCACCGGTCCGTCCACCGGTCTCCACAGTCGACTCACAGTGCGACACACCGATGGGACTGGGCAAACACCCGTTCATCCCCAGTTTTCACAGCCCCTAATACTGTTACTCAAATATCTTCTAAGAGTTCTTTCTAGAAGAAGGGGGTTGGGGACACCGGACGAACCGCCCGTCTGATCGGGCCTCGCAGCACGAGCCGGTCCCCATGTCACCCCGATCGATTAGCTTTCAAGTTGATGCGGAAAGCTCTACGGTGGTTCATCGACAGCGGTTTCCATCTTTGTCATTCAGCGTCACGCTGTCTGGCGGGGTTTCGGAAGACGCAGGTAGAGCTCGTTATGGGGATCATCGAAGGGGCGCATAGCACGTGGCGACGACGACGGCTGGGCTGACCGACTTGAAGTTCCGCGTGGTGCGTGAGGACTTCGCGGACGCGGTGGCCTGGGTGGCCCGCAATCTGCCGACCCGGCCCACCATCCCGGTCCTGGCCGGCGTCCTGCTGACCGGCACCGATGACGGTCTGACCATCTCCGGCTTCGACTACGAAGTTTCCGCCGAGGTCCGAGTCAGCGCTGAAATCGCCTCTCCTGGAAGCGTTTTGGTGTCAGGGCGGTTGTTGTCGGACATCACCAAGGCATTGCCGGCCAAGCCGGTGGAACTCAGCGTCGAAGGCACCCGGGTCGCGTTGACCTGTGGCAGTGCCCGGTTCTCCCTGCCCACCCTGGCGGTCGAGGATTACCCGGCGCTGCCGTCCCTGCCGGAAGAGACCGGCGTGGTGTCGTCCGATCTGTTCGCCGAGGCCATCGGACAGGTCGCGGTCGCGGCGGGCCGCGATGACACGCTGCCCATGCTGACCGGTATCCGGGTCGAGATCTCCGGTGAATCAGTGGTTTTGGCCGCGACTGATCGCTTCCGCCTCGCCGTGCGCGAGTTGACCTGGGAAACCAGCGCCACCGACGTCGAAGCCGCAGTGCTGGTGCCGGCGAAGACTCTGGCCGAGGCGGCCAAGGCGGGTACCGATGGCAACCAGGTGCACCTGTCGCTGGGTTCCGGGGACACGGTCGGCAAGGACGGCCTGCTCGGTATTCGCAGTAACGGCAAGCGCAGCACCACCCGCCTGCTCGATGCGGAGTTCCCGAAGTTCCGTCAGCTGCTGCCCAGTGAGCACACCGCGGTGGCCACGATCGGGGTGGCCGAGCTGACCGAGGCGATCAAGCGCGTGGCACTGGTGGCTGACCGGGGGGCTCAGATCCGGATGGAGTTCGGCGACGACGCCCTTCGGCTGTCGGCCGGCGCCGACGACGTGGGCCGGGCCGAGGAAGATCTGCCGGTGGAGTTCGCCGGGGACCCGCTGACCATCGCGTTCAACCCCACCTACTTGACCGATGGGTTGAGCTCCCTGCATTCCGATCGGGTGACTTTCGGTTTCACCACGCCGAGCCGGCCCGCGGTGTTGCGGCCGACGAGCGAGGATGGTGGTACGGGTGGTTCGGGTCCGTTCCCGGCTGCCAAGACCGATTACGTCTATCTGTTGATGCCGGTACGCCTCCCCGGCTGACCGGCTCGGGCGAGAGAGGGCGCACATGCAACTGGGGTTAGTCGGCCTGGGCAAGATGGGCTTCAACATGCGCGAGCGCCTGCGCACCGGTGGCCATGAGGTGATCGGATACGACCCGCGTCCGGAAGTCAGTGACGTGGCCGACCTGGCCGCTCTGGCGGGTGCGCTCGAGGCGCCGCGGGTGGTGTGGGTGATGGTGCCGTCGGGCACGGTCACCCACGAGACCATCGTCGCCCTCGCCGATGTGCTGGGGCCGGGCGACCTGGTGATCGACGGTGGTAACTCGCGCTACACCGAGGATGGACCGCACGCAAAGCTGTTGGGCGACAAGGGAATCAACTTCATCGACGCCGGCGTATCGGGCGGCGTCTGGGGCTTGCACGAGGGCTACGGGTTGATGGTCGGCGGCAGCGATGCCGATGTGGCCCGTGCGATGCCGGTCTTCGACACGCTGCGTCCGGAGGGCGAGGCGGCCGACGGATTCGTCCATGCCGGCCCGGTGGGTGCGGGTCATTACGCCAAGATGGTGCACAACGGCATCGAATACGGCCTGATGCATGCGTATGCCGAGGGATACGAGCTGCTCGCGGCCGAGGAACTGATCACCGATCCCCAGGCGGTCATCCAGGCCTGGACCAACGGCACCGTCGTCCGGTCGTGGCTGCAGCAGCTGTTGGCCAAGGCTCTCAAGGAAGATCCCGGCTTCGCCGCCATCAGCGGTTACACCGAGGATTCCGGGGAAGGCCGCTGGACCGTCGAGGAAGCGATCAGTCACCGGGTGCCCATGCCGGTGATCGCGGCGTCGTTGTTCGCCCGCTTCGCCTCGAGACAAGAGGACTCCCCCACCATGAAAGCGGTGTCGGCGTTGCGCAACCAGTTCGGTGGCCACGCCGTACACCGGATCAGCGAGTCCGGTTAGGTGCGAGCACTGTGTACGTCCGCCACCTCGGACTGACCGACTACCGGTCCTGGGCACATGTCGAGCTTGAGCTCGAGCCCGGCCGCACGGTATTCGTCGGTCCGAACGGATTCGGCAAAACGAATCTCGTTGAGGCACTGTGGTATTGCGCCACGCTCGGCTCCCACCGGGTGGCATCCGACGCACCGTTGATCCGGGCCGGTGCGGAGCGCGCGATCGTCTCGAGCATCGTGGTCAACGAAGGCCGCGAACTCGCGGTCGATCTCGAGATCACCAGTGGCCGGGCCAACAAGGCCCGGCTGAACCGGTCGCCGGTCCGATCGCCCCGCGAAATCCTCGGAGTTCTGCGGGCGGTGTTGTTCAGTCCGGAAGATCTGGCGCTCGTCCGAGGGGATCCCGGGGAGCGCCGGCGATACCTCGATGAGTTGGCCACCACCCGTCGCCCCGCCATCGCGGGTATCCGCGCCGACTACGACAAGGTGGTGCGGCAGCGCACGGCGCTGTTGAAAACCGCTGCGGGAGCACGTTATCGGGGTGATCGCAGCGCGCTGGACACCCTCGATGTGTGGGACGGACACCTCGCCGCACACGGCGCGGCGTTGGTCGCCGCGCGCATCGCGCTGGTCGAGCAATTGCATCCCGAGGTTCAGAAGGCCTATCAATTGCTGGCACCGTCCAGTCGGCCCGCCGCCATCCGGTACCGCAGCAGTGTCGAGGCCATCGCCAACGCACCCGGTCCGGAAACCGTGGAGTTCTACGAGGCAGCCCTGCTCGATGCGCTGTCCCGGCGGCGAAACGCGGAGTTGGACCGCGGGGTCTGTCTGGTGGGCCCACACCGCGACGATCTCGAGTTGTGGCTCGGCGACCAGCCCGCGAAAGGCTTTGCCAGCCATGGTGAATCGTGGTCGATGGCGCTCGCGCTGCGGCTGGGGGCCTACGAATTGCTGCGGTCGGACGGGGTCGATCCGGTGCTGTTGCTCGACGATGTTTTCGCCGAGCTGGACACTGCGCGCCGGCAGGCGCTGGCCGCCGTGGCCGGTGAAGCAGAGCAGGTTCTGGTCACGGCGGCGGTCGGTGAGGACATTCCGCCGGACTGGGCAATCGATCGCGTCGAGATCAGGATGACCGAGGGTGATCAGGGACGGATATCGGTGGTGCAGTCATGACGAATGATCCGGCGGAATCCCGCGACCCGGCTGCCCCCGCCCCGGCGGCGTCACCCGACGAACTCAGCCGGATGCGCGGAATGGATCTGGTACGGCGGACTCTGGAAGAGGCTCGAGGCGCTGCCCGCAGCCAAGGTAAGGATGTCGGCCGGGGCCGCAGCGCCCCAGTACGGCGGGTGGCCGGCAACGCGGGACGACGCCGCAGTTGGTCCGGTCCGGGGCCCGACGTGCGCGATCCGCAGCTCCTCGGGACGGCCACCCGGGACCTGGCCAAGGTCCGCGGCTGGTCTTCGAAGGTGGCCGAGGGTTCGGTGTTCGGTCGTTGGCGCGTCGTGGTCGGCGACCAGATCGCCGATCATGCCAACCCGACGGGCCTGGAGGAAGGGGTGTTGACCGTTTCGGCGGAATCCACGGCGTGGGCCACCCAGCTTCGGATGGTGCAATCCCAGCTCCTGGCCAAGATCGCCGCCGCGGTCGGCGACGGTGTGGTGACCTCGCTGAAGATCACCGGCCCGGTCGGCCCGTCGTGGCGGAAGGGCCGCTATCACATCGCGGGCCGGGGTCCCCGCGACACTTACGGCTAGCACTGCGCTGAGAACGCCGAGACGCGCGAAATGGATCTTCTCAAGCGTCCGGAGGCACCGATGGCCGAGAAATTCCGCGCACGGCGCAGTTAGATAGGTGGAAACGCCGCTACAGAGTCGGCCCTGTACGTATCGACCGGTAGACTGTGGCGAGATCTGCAGGGCGGTGACGCAACCGCCTCCCGCGAACCCCAAGGAGACGCGTCCGACGTGGCTGCCCAGAATCAGTATGGTGCCGACTCGATCAAAGTGCTGGAAGGGCTCGAAGCCGTTCGTAAACGCCCCGGCATGTATATCGGCTCCACCGGTGAACGTGGCCTGCACCACCTGGTTTGGGAGGTCGTCGACAACGCGGTAGACGAGGCGATGGCCGGCTTCGCCACCAAGGTCGACGTTCGCATCCTCGAAGACGGTGGCGTCCAGGTCACCGACGACGGGCGTGGCATTCCGGTGGCCATGCACAACACCGGTATCCCGACGATCGACGTGGTCATGACCGTCCTGCACGCCGGCGGCAAGTTCGAGGAAGGCGCCTACCAGGTGTCCGGCGGCCTGCACGGCGTCGGTGTCTCGGTGGTCAACGCACTGTCCACCCGGCTGGAAGCCGATGTCCGCACCGACGGCTACGAGTGGTTCCAGACCTATGACAACTCGGTCCCCGGCACCCTGCGCAAGGGTGAGAAAACCAAGGAGACCGGCACCACGATCCGGTTCTGGGCGGATCCGAACGTCTTCGAGACCACGGTCTACGACTTCGAGACCATCGCCCGGCGACTGCAGGAGATGGCGTTCCTGAACAAGGGCCTGACCATCGAACTCACCGATGAGCGGGTGACCCAGGCAGAGGTGGTCGACGAGGTGGTGGCCGACACCGCGGCCGCCCCGAAGTCGGCCGAAGAGACGGCAGCCGAGGCCGCCGCCCCGCACAAGGTGAAGCACCGCACCTTCCACTACCCCGGCGGTCTGGTCGACTTCGTCAAGCACATCAACCGCACCAAGACCGCGATCCAGCCCAGCGTGATCGACTTCGACGGCAAGGGTCCCGGGCACGAGGTCGAGGTCGCGATGCAGTGGAACGCCGGCTACTCCGAGTCGGTGCACACGTTCGCCAACACGATCAACACCCATGAGGGCGGCACCCACGAGGAAGGTTTCCGCTCGGCGCTGACCACTGTGGTGAACAAGTACGCCAAGGACAAGAAGCTGCTCAAGGACAAGGACCCGAACCTCACCGGCGACGACATCCGTGAGGGGTTGGCCGCGGTGATCTCGGTGAAGGTGGCCCAACCGCAGTTCGAGGGCCAGACCAAGACCAAGCTCGGGAACACCGAGGTCAAGTCGTTCGTCCAGAAGATCTGCAACGAGCAGCTCACCCACTGGTTCGAGGCCAATCCGGCTGAGGCCAAAACCGTTGTGAACAAGGCGGTTTCATCAGCACAGGCACGTATCGCCGCACGCAAGGCCCGTGAACTGGTCCGGCGTAAGAGTGCTACCGACATCGGCGGCCTGCCAGGCAAGCTGGCCGACTGCCGCTCCACCGATCCGACGAAGTCCGAACTGTATGTGGTGGAGGGTGATTCGGCCGGCGGTTCGGCCAAGAGTGGCCGCGACTCGATGTTCCAGGCCATCCTGCCGCTGCGCGGCAAGATCATCAACGTCGAAAAGGCCCGCATCGACCGGGTTTTGAAGAACACCGAAGTCCAGGCCATCATCACCGCCCTGGGCACTGGCATCCACGACGAGTTCGACCTCAGCAAGCTGCGGTATCACAAGATCGTGCTGATGGCCGACGCCGATGTGGACGGCCAGCACATCTCGACCCTGCTGCTGACCCTGCTGTTCCGCTTCATGAAACCGCTGGTCGAACACGGGCACATCTTCTTGGCGCAGCCACCGCTGTACAAGCTCAAGTGGCAGCGTCAGGAACCGGAGTTCGCTTACTCCGACCGCGAGCGGGATGGTCTGCTCGAGGCCGGAAAGGCGGCGGGCAAGCGGATCAACGTCGACGACGGCATCCAGCGCTACAAGGGTCTCGGCGAGATGGACGCCAAGGAACTGTGGGAGACCACGATGGACCCGACGGTGCGGGTATTGCGTCAGGTGACGCTTGATGACGCGGCTGCGGCCGACGAGCTCTTCTCCATCCTCATGGGTGAAGACGTCGAAGCCCGGCGCAGCTTCATCACGCGTAACGCCAAAGATGTTCGCTTCCTGGACGTTTAAGACATCCACCGGCTCGATCGACAACCGAGGATCACATGACTGACACCACTCTGCCGCCCGGCGGCGAAGCCGGCGACCGCATCGAGCCGGTCGACATCCAGCACGAGATGCAGCGCAGCTACATCGATTACGCGATGAGCGTGATCGTGGGTCGTGCACTGCCCGAGGTGCGTGACGGCCTCAAGCCGGTGCACCGCCGCGTGCTGTACGCGATGTACGACTCCGGGTTCCGGCCCGATCGCAGCCACGCCAAGTCGGCGCGCTCGGTGGCCGAGACGATGGGTAACTATCACCCGCACGGTGACTCGTCGATCTACGACACCCTGGTCCGCATGGCTCAGCCGTGGTCGCTTCGCTACCCACTGGTCGACGGGCAGGGCAATTTCGGTTCGCCGGGTAACGATCCCGCGGCCGCGATGCGGTACACCGAGGCCCGGCTGACACCGCTGGCCATGGAGATGTTGCGCGAAATCGACGAGGAGACAGTCGATTTCATCCCGAACTACGACGGCCGGGTGCAAGAACCCACCGTCCTGCCGAGCCGGTTCCCCAACCTGCTGGCCAACGGTTCCGGCGGCATCGCCGTCGGCATGGCCACCAACATCCCGCCGCACAATCTGCGGGAGTTGGCCGAGGCCGTGTACTGGTGCCTGGAGAACCACGAGGCCGACGAAGAGACGACGCTGGCGGCGATGTGCGAACGGGTCAAGGGGCCCGACTTCCCCACCTCCGGTCTGATCGTCGGATCCCAGGGCATCCACGATGCCTATACGACCGGCCGCGGCTCGATCCGGATGCGCGGTGTGGTGGAGATCGAAGAAGACAGCCGGGGCCGTACCGGCATCGTCATCACCGAACTGCCCTACCAGGTCAACCACGACAACTTCATCACCTCGATCGCCGAGCAGGTGCGCGACGGCAAGCTGGGCGGCATCTCCAACATCGAGGACCAGTCCAGTGATCGCGTGGGTCTGCGAATCGTGGTGGAACTCAAGCGCGATGCCGTCGCGAAGGTGGTGCTGAACAACCTCTACAAGCACACCCAGCTGCAGACGTCCTTCGGCGCCAACATGCTGTCGATCGTCGACGGCGTACCCCGCACGCTGCGGCTGGATCAGATGATCCGGTACTACGTCGCACACCAGCTCGACGTGATCGTGCGCCGGACCACCTACCGGCTGCGCAAGGCCAACGAACGCGCCCACATCCTGCGCGGCCTGGTCAAGGCACTCGATGCGCTCGATGAAGTGATCGCGTTGATCCGCGCCTCGCAAACCGTCGAGATCGCCCGCGCCGGGCTGATCGAGCTGCTCGACATCGACGAAATCCAGGCCCAGGCGATCCTGGACATGCAGCTGCGCCGCCTCGCAGCCCTGGAGCGCCAGAAGATCGTCGACGACCTGGCCAAGATCGAGGCCGAGATCGCCGACCTCGAGGACATTCTGGCCAAACCGGAACGCCAGCGCGCGATCGTCCACGACGAACTGGCCGAGATCGTCGAGAAGTACGGCGATGACCGTCGCACCCGAATCGTCCCAGCCGACGGCGATGTCAGCGACGAAGATCTGATCGCCCGTGAGGACGTGGTGGTCACCATCACCGAGACGGGATACGCCAAGCGCACCAAGACCGACCTCTACCGCAGCCAGAAGCGCGGCGGCAAGGGCGTTCAGGGAGCGGGGCTGAAGGCCGACGACATCGTCAACCACTTCTTCGTCTGCTCGACCCACGACTGGATCCTGTTCTTCACCACGCAGGGCCGGGTGTACCGGGCCAAGGCCTACGACCTGCCCGAGGCGTCGCGCACGGCGCGCGGTCAGCACGTGGCGAACCTGCTGGCGTTCCAGCCGGAGGAGCGCATCGCCCAGGTGATTCAGATCAAGAGCTACGAGGATGCGCCGTACCTGGTGCTGGCCACCCGCAACGGTCTGGTCAAGAAGTCCAAGCTCGTCGATTTCGACTCCAACCGCTCCGGCGGCATCGTGGCCGTCAACCTGCGCGACGGCGACGAACTGGTCGGCGCGGTGCTGTGCTCGGCGGACGACGATCTGCTGCTGGTCAGCGCGAACGGCCAATCGATCCGGTTCTCGGCGACCGATGAGGCGCTGCGGCCGATGGGCCGGGCCACCTCTGGCGTACAGGGCATGCGGTTCAACGAGGACGACCGGCTGCTGTCGCTCAACGTGGTCCAACCGGACACATATCTGCTGGTCGCGACCGCAGGCGGCTACGCCAAGCGCACCGCGATCGACGAGTACACGGTTCAGGGCCGCGGTGGCAAAGGCATCCTGACGATCCAGTACGACCGCAAACGTGGCAGTCTGGTCGGAGCGCTGATCGTCGATGACGAGACGGAGCTGTACGCCATCACCTCCGGTGGCGGCGTCATCCGGACCGCCGCACGTCAGGTTCGCAAGGCCGGGCGCCAGACCAAGGGTGTCCGCTTGATGAACCTGGGCGAGGGCGACACACTGATTGCGATTGCGCGCAACGCCGAGGAGGACTCGGATCCGGATGGTGACGAGTCCGACGAGGAATGACGCTGTCGCCGAGGCCCGACGCGGACCTCGGCCTGAGCTAAGGAGCTGTTAGGTGAGTTCACCGAGCGAGCCGGGTTACCCGCGAGCGGGCGACCGGCCCGGCAGCACCAACGGCTCGGGTACCGGGGCCGCCGGGGCCGAGAGCGCCTCCACCACGAGCAAGGCCACCGGCGTCCAGGCGCGGGCGGCGGGCGGTCAGATCACCGAGACCGGTGAGGCCCCGCCATGGCAGCGTGGAACCGGCAGGGCCACGTCGCAGCCGGCGACCGAGACACGTGACGAAAGTGCCCGTACGGCTGGCTCCCACTCCCCCGGCGTGGAAGCCCGGTTGCAGCGCTTCGTCGCCGGCACGGAGAGCCAAGAGACCGAACAGCAAGCCCGGCCCACGCGCTCGGCGTCGTCGGCTCCATCGGGTTCGTCGGCTGCCTCGGCGGCACGTAACGAGCCGGTGCGGTCCGAGGCCTATGCGAGCGAGATCCCCGATCTGTCCGGGCCGTCGCCGCGGCCGGCGCCACGCAAGGCATCGGCCGAAACACCAGCCGCCAGGTCCTCGAGCAACGCTCCGACCACCCGCATCCAGGTCGCCGGTCGCACCACGCATCAGGGGCCGGTCCGGGCCAGCATGCAGATCCGCCGGGTCGATCCGTGGACTGTGCTGAAGGTCTCACTGGTGCTCTCGGTCGTGCTGTTCTTCGTGTGGATGATCGCGGTGGCCTTCCTCTACCTGGTGCTCGGGGCCATGGGCGTTTGGAGCAAGCTCAACAGCAATGTCGGCGATCTGCTGACCAGCGCCAGCGGCGCCTCGGGCGGCGAATTGGTCTCCAGCGGAACGATCTTCGGAGGGGCGGCGCTCGTCGGCCTGGTGAACATCGTCGTGTTGTGCGCGATGGCCACCATCGGTGCCTTCATCTACAACCTGACCACCGACCTGGTCGGTGGAGTCGAGGTCACGCTGGCCGACCGGGATTGATTTGGGAGACTGCGGCCCGGTGCGGTAATCTCTGCGCTCGGTCGATCCCATTTTTCGGGCCTATAGCTCAGGCGGTTAGAGCGCTTCGCTGATAACGAAGAGGTCGGAGGTTCGAGTCCTCCTAGGCCCACGACACCCGGTGTAACCGGTGATCATCGGAAGAGGTTGCGCCATGCGGTTCGTACTTCTGGCCGGCATCGCAGCCGCGGCGGTGATCGTCTGGCGGTCACGCCACGGTGAAGAGGTTTGGCACGAGGCGGACGTAGAGCCGCCCCGGCCGAACACGGGGCCTTAGCTCAGTTGGTAGAGCGCTGCCTTTGCAAGGCAGATGTCAGGAGTTCGAATCTCCTAGGCTCCACAAATAAAGTTCAGTTCAAAGCGGTTCCGGTGACACTGCCGGAGCCGCTTTTCGTTTCTGAGCCGGGGCGCCGCGAGTCCAGCCAATCATGTTGTGCCATAGATACTTCCACGTGGACCTTCGGAAACTTGCCGAGCTGTCCCGCGTCAGTTGATACCGTCGGCCGGTATGAAGTGTTTGCACAAGATAATTCCCGTCGCGGCAGCACTCCTACTCGGCGGTGTTGCGTGCGGTACTGACAGCAGCCAGCAGGCGCCGACGACCACTCAAGCCCCGGTGACCTCGTCGAGCCACGCGCCCACGACGCCGGCAGCCCCGCAGAAACCGGGGGCGCCTGCCACCTCGACGGTGCCGATGATGCCCAACCCCAATGGAGACGGGTCGATGGTCCCGTGTGAGGGGACCATCTGCACGAACCCGAATCACGGCGCCGGTGACAATCCGGACGAGAACGGTGGTGCGGTGATGCCCAATCCGAACGGTGATGGCTCAGATGTGCCGTGTGAGGGCACGATCTGCACGAACCCGAATCACGGCGCGGGCGACGACGGAGACGGCTAGCGGCCGGCTGCCGCTACGGCCTCAGGGCTTCGGATTGACCTCGACGCTGGGCGCCAGCGGCGTCGGGGCCTCGTGCCGGGCGGATCGGCGGACGATGGAGAACACCACGGCCCCACCGGCGAGGACCGCGGCGGCGACCCCGGCGAGGACCAGCGGCCGACGGCGCCGCTTGGGCTCGGGCGCCGCTGCGGCCTCCTGAAGCACCTCGGGCAGCGCCGCAACCGCTTGCGCGGCCGCGGCGAGCTGACGGCGCAGCTTGCCCGACTCGTAACGCTTGCGCAGACCGGCCGCCGCGGCGGTCACGGTGTTGGCGCTGATGCCCACCACTCCGCGGGTCACGTCGACCGGCCCGACCGTGCTGTATTTCAAGCCGCGGGCTAGGCGCTGACGGGGGGCCAAGCGGGTATCGACGTTCGCGGTCATCTGGCACCTTTCTGGGCACTGGCGGCGGAGGTGAGCTGTGGCCGGGTTTGTCGGCTGAGATCCACATTGCCATCTCTTCGCGAGTCTGGGGGCGTTGGTGGGGTATCTGAAGGCGGTCTGCCGCCGGGATGGCAGACTGAGTAGCCGTGACGAGCCCCATTCAGACCGCGACGGCGACACTGCACACCAACCGCGGCGATATCAAGATCGCACTGTTCGGCAACCACGCTCCCAAGACCGTGGCCAACTTCGTCGGCTTGGCGCAGGGCACCAAGGACTACAGCACCGAGAACGCGTCGGGAAGCACGTCCGGTCCGTTCTACGACGGGGCGGTGTTCCACCGGGTGATCGACGGCTTCATGATCCAGGGCGGCGATCCGACCGGTACGGGCCGTGGCGGCCCGGGCTACCAGTTCGCCGACGAGTTCCACCCCGAGCTGCAGTTCGACAAGCCCTACCTGCTGGCCATGGCCAACGCCGGGCCGGGCACCAACGGCTCCCAGTTCTTCATCACCGTCGGCCAGACGCCGCACCTGAACCGCAAGCACACCATTTTCGGCGAGGTCGTGGATCCCGAGTCGCGCAAGGTCGTCGACGCCATCGCGTCCACGCCCACCGATCGCTCGGACCGCCCCACCGATCCGGTCGTCGTCGAATCGGTCACCGTGTCATAACCGACAACCCCGCACAAAGAATGCGCGACGCCCCCGAAGGCCGGGGGCGTCGCGTGTTGTGTGGGGTCATTTCCTCACCGGGCCGCGAAACCGGCCTCGGTGAGCGCATCCAGGACGTCGAGAGGGTCTGTTCCCAGATCCCACCGTGTGAAGACCGCGAGCCTGTCGTCGGCGGTGTCGATCTCGAGCAGGCGGACCTTGCGGGCGATCCGGCGGAACTCCGTGATGCGGATCTTCCGGATCTCATTGCGGCGATATGTCCGGGCCCGCCACCAGCCGGCGACCGTGAGACTGTCTTGGTTAATTGCCAGTTTGGGTCGTGCCCGCCACGACAATGTTGCGAACGTGAGCAATCCCACTCCAGCTATGCCGGCAAGAACACGTCCGGGCGGGTCTGTGATCAGGGTCACAGCTGCGATAGCCATCATAACTCCGGCTATGCCGCAACCAGCGATTCCGGCGGCGGGTGGGCTCCAACAAGTTTGCTGCACGGGTTCTTCACACCCTCTTACCGCGACTAATGGAGTTATCCACAGGTGCTATCCCCAATGGGGATGAATCACAACGATGTGATTGAGCATCGGAGACGTTGCTGTACCGGTAACGCTGAAAACGTAAGATGAATTCATTATGACCTCGCCCGGGGTCAGCGCCAGCGCATCGTGAGCAACAGCCCACTGATCATGAAGGCAAACGCAATTCCGTAGTTCCACGGACCCAGGTCAGCCATCCACTGGAGGAAGGACGGGGTGTCGACCGGGTTGGTCGCGGCCAGCTGGAACACCAGCAGCCAGAGCAGGCCGAACAACATGAGGCCGATGAACAGCGCGACGAACCACACACTCGACGGCCCGGCTTTCACCTTGACCGGGGTCCGGCTCACCGACTTGATGGTGAAATCGTTCTTCTTACGGACTTTGGACTTGGGCATGGGTACCTTCGCGGACAGTCGGCGTCACACGGTGCGACGATGAGGCAGGATGCCTCACGAGCCTAACGTAGCTGCACGTCCAGGAGAGACTGCGATGGACCAACAGGATCGATCCCCGTGGCGCTTCGGCGTCCCGGCAGTCTGCCTGGCCGCCGGCCTGCTGCTGGCGGCGACCCACGGCGTGTCCGGCGGTGACGAGATCCGCCGCAGCGATGCACCCCGGCTGGTCGACCTGGTCCGCGAGGCCCAACAGTCAGTCGACCGGCTGACCGCCCAGCGCGACTCGATGTCCACCGAGATCGACAGCCATCACGGCGGCTCCCCCAGCTCACACGCCGCGCTGGACGCGATCACTGCACGCTCGGCCGAATTGGCCGCCGATGCCGGTGTCGTCCCGATGCGCGGACCCGGCCTGGTCGTCACGCTCAACGACGCCCAGCGCGACGCCCAGGGCCGCTTTCCGCGCGACGCCTCCCCCGACGATCTGGTGGTGCACCAGCAGGACATCCAAGCCGTCTTGAACGCACTGTGGAGCGCCGGATCCGAGGGCATCCAGATGCAGGACCAGCGCATCATCGCCACCTCGGCGCCCCGATGCGTCGGAAACACCCTGCTGCTCAACGGCCGCACCTACAGCCCGCCCTACGTGATCACCGCGATCGGCGACGCCGCCGCGATGCAGGCCGCGCTGGCCGCCGCCCCCTACGTCACCCTCTACAAGCAGTACGTGGTTCGGTTCGGATTGGGCTATGTCGAAGAACCCCGGGCCGAGGTCGAGCTGACCGGGCACACCGAGCCGCTGCGGATGCGCTATGCGAAACCCGCGGGCCCTGTCGGCTACTGAATCGGTAACCTGGGCCGATGCAGGTTCTGGTCGTCGACAACTATGACAGCTTCGTGTTCAACCTGGTCCAGTATCTGGGCCAACTCGGGGTGGACGCGCAGGTGTGGCGTAACGACGACGATCGCCTGGCCACCGACGCCGATCTCGCCAAGGTGGCAGCCCATTTCGACGGCGTCCTGCTGAGCCCGGGCCCGGGCACCCCGGAACGCGCCGGCGCCACCATCCCGCTGGTGCGGGCCTGCGCCGCGGCCGGCACTCCCCTACTCGGCGTGTGCCTTGGTCACCAGGCCATCGGTGTGGCGTTCGGCGGCACCGTCGACCGGGCACCCGAACTGCTGCACGGCAAGACGAGCGTCGTGCACCACGCCGATGCCGGCGTGCTCAAAGGTCTCCCCGACCCATTCACCGCGACCCGGTATCACTCTCTGACGATTCTTCCCGAGACCGTACCCGCCGAGCTCGAGGTCATCGGCCAGACCGACGGCGGCGTCATCATGGCGGTGCGTCACCGCGAGTTACCGATTCACGGCGTGCAGTTCCACCCGGAGTCGATCCTCACCCAGGGCGGGCACCGCATGCTGGCCAACTGGCTCGGCGTGTGCGGAGCCGCTCCCGAGGAACACCTGGTGGCCACCCTCGAAGCCGAGGTGGCCCGCGCCGTGGCGGCGGCTACGACGCGAAGCTCAGCGTGATCCGCGCGTCGCGGTTCACCCCGGTGCCGGCTGGCGGACTCTGGGTGACCACGGCGTTGGTGCGCTGACCGCTGTCGCGCACGTCCGCCCCCTTGTCCAGGACGCCCGTCCAGCCGAGCGCGCTCAGGCGCTGGTAGGCGTCATCCCAGAACTGCCCGACCAGGTTGGGCATCACGAACTGGTTGCCCCTCGAGACGTGGATCTGGATCGGGGTGTCCTTGGGCACCGACGTACCGGCGGTCGGCTCGGTATCCACCACCTGACCCGCCGGTGCGGTGTTATCGACCTCGATCACGACGGTATTGGTGAATCCCGACGCGGTGAGGATCTGCTTGCACACATCGGCGCTCTGGCCCTTGCAGTCGGGAACTATGGTGTTCTCAGGTCCCGAACCCACCACGAGCGTGACCTCGTAGATGATGCCCGCGGTCTGATTGGCCGGCGGGTTGGTGGCCAGCACGCGGCCCTTCTGCTCGGGAGTCGACGGGCTCGTGGACTCCTTCACCTTCTCGAACCCGGCGTCCTTGAGCTTCTGCCTGGCCTGCGACGGGCTCAGGCCCGCGACATCGGGCACTTGAGCCTGCTGGGGCCCGCCGGAGACGTTCACGGTGATCTCTTCACCTGCGGATACCATGCTGTTCGCCGCTGGATCGGTGCCGATCACGAGGCCCAGGGCCACCGTGTTGTCGTCTTTGGTTTCCGTGCGGGTCTTGAAGCCCCGATTCTGCAGTGCGGCAACGGCATCGGCCGAACGCTGACCGCTCACATCGGGCACCTGCACGTCACGGGTCTTACCGTCGAACATGTTGATGGCCACCGTCACCACCACGGTCAGCACCGCCAGCACCGCGACCGCGATCAACCAACGCGCCACCGAGGCGCTGCGGTCGGCCGGGCGGGGCACCACCAGGTTCTGCGTGGGCGCAGGCCCCCCCTGGGTCAGCATCGGCCCGGAGTTCATCATCGAGGTCCGCTCGGACTCGGTGAACACCTTGGGTGCCTCGGGAGACTCACCGCTGTGCACCCGAATCAGATCCGTGCGCATCTCGGCCGCGGTCTGATAGCGGTTGTCCGGATTCTTGGCCAGTGCCTTGAGCACCACCGCGTCGAGCTCGGGGGAGATGCCGGTGTGCCGTTGCGACGGCGGGACCGGATCCTCGCGGACATGCTGATAGGCCACCGCCACCGGTGAATCGCCGATGAAAGGTGGTTCACCCGTGAGGATTTCGTAGAGCACACAGCCCAGCGAGTAGACGTCGGAGCGGGCGTCTACGGTCTCACCGCGGGCCTGCTCGGGCGACAGGTACTGCGCGGTGCCGATCACCGCGGCGGTCTGGGTGACGCTGTTGCCGGTATCGGCCAGGGCACGGGCGATACCGAAGTCCATCACCTTCACAGCATTGTTCTTGCTGATCATGATGTTCGCCGGCTTGACGTCGCGGTGCACGATGCCGTGCTGGTGGCTGAAATTCAGGGCCTGGCAGGCGTCGGCGATGATCTCGATCGCGCGCTTCGGCGGGATCGGACCCTCCGTGTGCACGATGTCGCGCAGCGTCACACCGTCGACGTACTCCATGACGATGTAGGGCAGCGGACCATTGGGAGTCTCGGCCTCGCCGGTGTCGTACACCGCGACGATCGCGGGATGGTTCAGCGCGGCCGCGTTTTGCGCCTCGCGGCGGAACCGCAGATAGAAGCTGGGGTCGCGGGCCAGATCGGCCCGCAGCACCTTGACCGCGACATCGCGGTGCAGTCGGGTGTCGCGGGCGATGTGAACTTCGGACATGCCGCCGAAGCCGAGAATTTCACCGAGTTCATATCGGTCGGAGAGGTGCTGAGGCGTCGTCATCGCAGTATCTGTTCCGGTGCCTTCGGTACAGCCTGAGCGTCAGCCCCGGCATCCCTAGGCACGATCACGTGGAAGGCAAGGCCCGGCAGCGCTGCCGGGGTCTGGTAGGGCGTCGTCTGGGTCACCGTGTCGGTGACCGTGGGCGGTGGTGACTGCTGCTGATCCTTGCGATCCTGCGCGTTGAGCACGATCAGGATGGCGATCACGATGGCCAGCGCGCCGAGCACACCGGCGGCCCACAGCAGGGCCCGCTGACCCGACGAGAACGTGCGCCGTGCCGGCGGCGCGGGCCGATGGGCGGCCGCTGTCGGCCTGGCCCGCGTGGCGGTCACCGGCGTGCGGCCGGACAGGTCCGCCGCGGCACGGGCTTGTGCGGCCGACGGCACCGCCGCGGGAGCGGCCCGGCCAAGCGTAGGAGCCTGGTTGGGGCGCGGGGGACGGCGGCCGGAGCGCACCGCGGCAACCGCGTCGGCGAACGGTCCGCCGGACTTGTAGCGCATCCCCGGGTTCTTCACCAGGGTGATCTCGATCAGCTCGCGAACATTGGGCGGCAGATCTGCGGGCAGCGGTGGCGGCGTCTCTTTGATGTGCTTCATCGCCACTGTCAGCGCACCGTCGCCGGTGAACGGACGCTTACCCGAAACCGATTCGTAGCCAACGACTCCCAGGGAGTACACGTCGCTGGCCGCGGTGGCGTCATGGCCCAGGGCCTGCTCGGGCGCGATGTACTGGGCGGTGCCCATCACCATGCCGGTCTGGGTGACCGGGGCGGCGTCGACGGCCTTGGCGATACCGAAGTCGGTCAGTTTCACCTGACCGGTCGGGGTGATCAGGATGTTGCCCGGTTTGACGTCGCGGTGCACCAGACCCGCGGTGTGGGCCACCTGCAGCGCCCGCCCCGTCTGCTCGAGCATGTCCAGGGCATGACGCAGCGACAGCCGGCCGGTGCGCTTGAGAACGGAGTTCAACGGCTCGCCGTTGATCAGCTCCATCACCAGATACGCCGTACGGCCCTCGCCGTCCAGCTCGGTCTCGCCGTAGTCGTACACGCTGGCGATGCCAGGGTGGTTCAGCATGGCCACGGTGCGGGCCTCGGCCCGGAACCGCTCGACGAACTCCGCGTCGGTGGAGAACTCGGCCTTGAGTACCTTGACCGCGACACGTCGGCCCAGCCGCGAGTCGACGGCCTCCCAGACCTGACCCATGCCGCCCGTGGCGATCAGTCGCTGCAGCCGGTACCGCCCGGACAGCGTGACTCCAACCCGCGGACTCATGAACCCTCCCGCAGCGCCGCGGCTATCGTGGCGCGTCCGATCGGGGCGGCGAGTGCGCCGCCGGTGGCCGACAACCGGTCCCCGCCGTCCTCGATCAACACCGAGACCGCGACCTTGGGGTCGGAAGCCGGTGCGAATGCGATGTACCAGGCATGCGGCGGAGTGTTACGGGGATCCGTCCCGTGCTCTGCCGTACCGGTCTTCGAAGCGATCTGCACGCCGGCGATGGCTCCCTTCTGCTGAGTCACCTGCTCGGCGGCGACCATCAAGTCCGTAAGTGTAGCTGCGACCTGGGGTGACACTGCCCGGCGCTCTTGGGCAGGTGCGGTGGTGGCGATCGTGGCCAGGTCGGGTCCTTTTAGGCTATCCACAAGATACGGGCGCATGGCGATGCCGTCATTAGCGATGGTCGCGGCCACCTGCGCGTTCTGCAGCGGAGTCAATGCGACATCGCGCTGTCCGATGCTCGACATGCCGAGTGCTGCCCCGTCGGCGATCGGACCGGTGGTGGATTCGGCGACCTGCAGCGGGATGGTCGGCGGGGGAGAGTCGAGGCCGAAGGCCTGGGCGGTGGTCTTGAGCTTGTCGGCCCCGGTCTTGATGCCGAGCTCGACGAAGGCGGTGTTGCACGATTTGGCGAACGCCTCGCGCAGCGACGCAGTGGGGCCGGGTCCGCACGAGGCACCGCCGAAGTTCTCCAGCGTCGCGGTGCTGTCAGGCAGCGGGATCCGGGGCGCCGCGGTGAGCTGGGTGTCGGGAGTGCTACCGGCCTGAAGGGCGGCCGCGGTCGTGATGACCTTGAAGGTCGAGCCCGGCGGATAGGTCTCCGAGATGGCGCGATTCAGCAGCGGGGACTGCTCGTTGTCGCGCAACTGCTGCCAGGTCTGGCTCTGGGCGTTCATGTCGTGTGTGGCCAGCTGGTTGGGGTCGTACGACGGAGACGACGCCATAGCAAGGATCTTGCCTGTCGACGGCTCAAGGGCCACCACCGAGCCCTTGCAGGGGCCGTCGCCGCAGCCGTGCTGCAGCGCATCCCAGGCCGCCTGCTGCACCTCCGGATTGATGGTGGTGTCGACGTTGCCGCCGCGTGGGTCGCGGCCGGTGAAGAAATCGGCCAGCCGACGGCCGAAGAGGCGCTCGTCGGAGCCGTTGAGAATGGTGTCTTCGGCGCGCTCCAGCCCGGTGCTGGAATAGCCCAGCGAGTAGAACCCGGTGATCGGGGCGTACACCTCGGGATTGGGGTAGGTGCGCAGGAAGCGGAATCGGCCGTCGGTGGCGACCGAGTAAGCCAGCAGCTGGCCGCCCGCGGTGATCTGGCCGCGCTGGCGCGAGTACTCGTCCAGCAGCACCCGCTGGTTTCGCGGGTCGGCGCGCAACCCGTCGGCCGTGAAGACCTGGGTGATCGTGGCATTGGCCAGCAGCAGCACGATCAGCACCATGATCGTGACTGCCACCCGGCGCAGGGAGGTGTTCATACCTTCTCGATCACCTCGGTGCTGGCCGCGGCGATGGGCGTCGGGTTCGGTGTCGGGGTGGTGGTGATCGGCCTGCGCGCCGAGTGGGAGATGCGCACCAGGATGGCCAGCAGGATGTAGTTGGCCAGCAGTGACGAGCCGCCGTAGGACATCCACGGGGTGGTCAGTCCGGTCAACGGGATCAGTTTCGTGACGCCGCCGACGACGATGAACAGCTGGATGGCCAGCGTCGAGGCGAGCCCGGCCGCCAACAGCTTCCCGAAGCTGTCGCGCACCGCGATAGCCGTCCGCATCCCGCGGATGATGAAGATCGTGTAGAGCATGAGAACGCCTGCGAGCCCGACCAATCCGAGCTCCTCGCCGATCGCGGCGATGATGAAGTCCGTGGCTGCGGCGGGGACCGTTCCGGGCTGGCCGTTGCCCAGTCCGGTGCCGAAGATGCCGCCCGTGGCGAAGCTGAACAGGGACTGCACCATCTGGTAGCCGGCGCCGTCAGGATCGGCGAATGGGTCGAGCCAATTCTCCACCCGAACCCGGACGTGGCCGAAAACCTGATATGCCACAACGCTTCCCGCGGCGAACAGGGCAAGTCCGAGAACCACCCAGCTGAGCCGCTCGGTCGCGATGTAGACCAGCACCAGAAACGATGCGTACAACAGAAGTGAAGTGCCCAAATCCTTTTCGAACACCATCACGCCCACCGAGGCGGCCCAGGCCAGCAGCAGGGGAGCCAGGTCGCGAGGCCGCGGCAGGTCGAGTCCGAGGAAGTGTTTACCCGCACTGGTGAACAGATCACGTTTGGCCACCAGCACCGCGGCGAAGAAGACCAGCAGCAGGATCTTGGAGAACTCAGCGGGCTGAATGGAGAAGCCGGGGAATTGGATCCAGATCTTGGCGCCGTACTGCTCGGAGTACTTCGTCGGGAGCAACGCCGGAATGACAAGCAGCACAAGGCCGGTCAGTGCGCAGATGTATCCGTACCGGGCGAGCATTCGGTGATCGGTCAGCAGCGCCACCACGACGGAGAATCCGATGACACCGACCAGCGTCCACATCATCTGTTGATTGGCGGTGCCGCCGAGCCCGTCGGAGGTCAGCTCACCCTTGGCCAGGTCCAGCCGGTGGATCATCACCAGACCCAGTCCGTTGAGCAGCCCCACGACCGGCAGCAGCAGAGGGTCGGCATAGGGCGCGAACCGTCGCACGGCCAGGTGCGCGGCGCCCATCAGGACGATGAAGGTGATGACGTGGCGAGCCAGATCCCAGCTCAAGCCTTGTTCCTGGTTGGCCTCCACGATCAGCAGCGCGACCGTGGTGATGAAGGCCGCGAACCCCAGAAGCAGCAGTTCCGCATTGCGCCGATTGGGTAGCGGCGGCATGACGGCAACCGGTGACTGGGGTTGAGTCGTCATGACACAGCTCTACAGTTCGTCCCCGGTTCAGGTGGTGGGGGAGGCAATGCGGTCACCGTTGGCGGTGGCGGGGTCGGAGCAGCGGTGGTCCCGGGAGCCGGTGTTTCAGGCGCGGGCGTCTCGGGGGCCGGCGGCTCCGCGCCGGGCGACGGAGCCGGCGTCGGCGTCGGCGTCGCACCGGGTGATGCTGATGGTGACGGTGTGGGCGTCGGGGCGGGCTTCGACGTCGTGGTCGGGGTGCGCGGAGCGCACACCGGCAGGACGGAGCCGCGGGCCAGTTTGGTGATCTGCTCGATGGCCTCGTCCTGGCTACCGCCGATCAGCCCGGCCTTGACCGAGGCTCGTTCCGACGGACGCAGGTCGTCGATCGCCATCAGCCGGCAGTCGCGGTTGGCCTGACTGTCGTCGGCACTGATCAGCGAGAGTTCGTTGCGGGCGTTGAGACAGCCCAGACGGTAGGGCTCCTGCAGCGAGATGCCCAGAAAAGAGCCCTGCACGCCCCGCATGATGGACACGGTGCCCTCATGCTCGGCCACGTAATAGTTGTTGCGGATGATCTCCCGGCCGATCGCCAGGCCCCCGACGAGTACCAGCACCAGCAGCACCGAGGCGATCAGGATCCGGCGGCGCGATCGTGGCCGCCGCTCCGGCTCGGACGGCTGTGGAATCACCCGTTTCGGTTCGTTGCGGCGTGGATTGAACGCCGAGGCCCGTCCGGCAGCCGTATCCGGCGGCACACTCTGGTCGTCGTCTCCCGAAACCGCACCGGCCAGGATCGGCTGAGTCTGGCCGTAGTCATAGTCGACGACATCGGCCACCACCACGGTGACGTTGTCCGGGCCGCCACCGCGCAGCGCCAACTCGATCAGCCGGTCGGCACTCTCGGCGACATCCTCGATCTGCAGGGCCTCGTGGATGGTCTCGTGGCTGACCGGATCGGACAGGCCGTCCGAGCACAGCAGGTAGCGATCTCCGGCCTTGGCCTCGCGCATGATCAAGGTCGGCTCGACCTCATGACCGGTCAGCGCCCGCATGATCAGCGAGCGCTGCGGATGGCTGTGAGCCTCCTCGGCAGTGATGCGGCCTTCGTCGACCAGTGTCTGGACGAACGTGTCGTCCTTGGTGATCTGTGTCAGCTCACCGTCGCGCAGAAGGTAGCCGCGGGAATCGCCGATGTGCACCAGGCCGAGCCGGTTGCCCGCGAACAGGATCGCGGTGAGTGTCGTGCCCATGCCGTCGAGTTCGGGATCGGCCTCCACATGGGCGGCGATCGCGGCATTGCCCTGGCCGACTGCGGCATTGAGCTTGCTGAGCAGATCGCCGCCGGGCTCGTCGTCGTCGAGATGAGCCAGCGCCGCGATCACCAGCTGTGAAGCCACCTCACCAGCCGCGTGGCCACCCATTCCGTCGGCCAGCGCCAGCAGCCGCGCCCCGGCATAGACCGAGTCCTCATTGTTGGCGCGAACCAGCCCGCGATCGCTGCGCGCGGCATATCGGAGAACGAGGGTCATAGTGTGTCTCGTGCTCCTCGCGTGCGCGGTATCGATCCTGCTCCTCGCGTGCGCGGCGTCACGGACGCAACTCGATTACCGTCTTACCGATTCGAACCGGTGTTCCGATCGAAACCCTTACCGCTGTTGTCACCTTCGCCCTGTCAAGGTATGTGCCGTTGGTCGATCCTAGGTCCTCCACGTACCACTCCGAACCTCGTGGCGAGAGCCGGGCGTGGCGCGTCGAAGCGTAATCATCGGTGAGCACAAGAGTGGAGTCGTCGGCACGGCCGATCAGCACCGGCTGGGCACCCAACGTGATGCGGGTGCCGGCCAGTGCTCCCTCGGTGACCACCAATTGCCGCGCGATATGGCGTCGGTCCCGGCTCGGCAGCAGGGAACCGCGCAGAGCCAGACCCCGGCGGACCATCACCGCACCCGTGGGCGCATAGATATCGGTCCGCAGGATGCGCAGCACCGACCAGATGAACAGCCACAGCAGCAGGAGGAATCCGACACGTGTCAGTTGCAGCACTAACCCCTGCATCTGACGTCCTCTCCGTATCCGCCCCACTGGTATCGCTCAGCTACCGTCGGCAACGTCACGATACTTGGACGGCGATAGCCGTGAGGGCGAAGCGGGGTGCTTGCCACTCAGGTGTGTCCGGTCTCAGACGCTCAGTGCACGCGCACGATGATCTCGGAATGGCCCAACCGGATCACGTCGCCGTCGGCCAGCTGCCACTCCTGCACCGGTGCGTTGTTCACCGTGGTGCCGTTCGTGGAGTTGAGGTCCGACAGCAACGCGACCTGTCCATCCCAGCGGATCTCCAGGTGCCGCCGTGACACGCCGGTGTCAGGGAGGCGGAACTGGGCATCCTGACCGCGACCGATCACATTGGCGCCTTCGCGCAGCTGGTACGTGCGGCCACTGCCGTCGTCGAGCTGAAGGGTGACCGCAGCGCCGCCGGCGGCATAGTCGCCACCGCCGTACCCGGGCTGCGCGCCGCCGTAACCCGGCTGGCCGCCCTGAGGCGCCCCGTACTCGCCGCCGCCGTAGCCGCCCGGCTCGCCATACCCGGGCTCGCCATAACCCTGCTCGGGGTAGCCGCCCGGCTGGGGTTCGGCGTAGCCACGGCCGTAATCCTGCTGCTGGCCGTACTCCTGACGTCCGTACGGCGCCTGGGCACCGCCGTAGCCACCCTGCTCGGGGTAGCCGCCACCCTGGCGGGGGTCCTGGCGTCCGTAGTCGTACTCGCCGCCGCCGTACCCGGGCTGACCGCCCGGGGCGGGCGGTGCGGGCTGGCCGTAACCGCCGCCCTGCGGGCCGCCGTAGCCACGGTCATACCCGCCGCCCTGCGGGCCGCCGTAACCGGCAGGCGGGCGCGGCTGCTCGTAGGACTGCGGGGGATAGCCACCCTGGTCCGGGTAACCGCCCTGGTCGGGGTACCCACCCTGATCCGGGTAGCCGCCCTGGTCGGGGTACCCACCCCGGTCGCCGGCGGGGTAGCCCCCGCGCGGTGGCGGTGGGGGCGGGTAACCACCCGGTTCCTGCGGGGGATAGCCGCCCTGCTCCGGCGGATACTGGGGTGCGCGCGGATCATCCTGAGGGTGGCCGTAGCGCTCGTCGTAATACTCGTCGCCGGGCCGCCCTTGTCCCTGGCCGCCGCGGTAATTCGGGTTATCGGTCATAGGTGGTTCTCCTGATTCTGCGGTGAACGCATGGTCGCCGTGGGCTCGCGCGGATTCGCCAGCGGTCGAATCGGGGTTGACCGCGCCGTGTGCGCGGAACTGTCCGGTGTGCAAGTTCGGTGATTGCTCGAATCTAACGACCACATCACCATACGTTTGCCACCCCTGATCACGAATGAATCCCCCCAGATGTTTGGCGAATGCGGTCGAGGTCAGGTCAGTATCGGCGCTTACTTTCTGATAGTCAGTGCCACTGAGCGTAATTACGTAGTCGTTCGGTGCCAAAACTTGACCACCGGCCACGGTACGGGCCCGTGACTCGGCTTCCCGGCACAACGCCGTCTCTACTTCCTGGGGCACTATCGAGCCGCCGAAGACCCGGGCGAACGCATCGCCGACGGTCGATTCGAGTTTGCGTTCGATGCGGTCGACCAAACCCATGTCACCGCCCGCCTTTTCTCGTTGTCGTTCGTCGCCTCGTCACGGTCACCCGTGCTACCGCGTGTCGCTCTGGCCACACTGCTCACAAGCATGGTATCGGCCTGGTGCCGTAATGCGGGACCAACAGAACTCTGAGAATCCGATCGATGCAGGTCAGTGACCTGATCTAGATGAGCTTAAGGTTCTTCTGGCAACCTGACGGGCCTTGTGAGGGCTCGCTGATCGGGCGGTTTGGGAACGGCGCGCTCGCAGTGTTACGCTGCCTCGGTCATTCGGGCGAGTGGCGGAATGGCAGACGCGCTGGCTTCAGGTGCCAGTGTCCTTCGGGACGTGGGGGTTCAAGTCCCCCTTCGCCCACAGCGAGCAGTTCTACGAACTGCGACGAAGGCCGTGAACTCACTGAGTTCACGGCCTTCGTGCTCGAGGCGCCACAGCGGCGTAATAGATACTGACATCCGTGCCTTCAGAACTGAGAGCGCGCGACGACACCAATCTGGTTCTGGACGTGGCGGGCGACGGACCGCCGGTGGTGTTCGTGCACGGGTCCAATGGCGGGCTTGATTCGTGGGCCGCGGTCAGTGCGCACCTCACCGGCCACCGGATCGTGCGGTACGCGCGGCGAAACCATCCACCGAGTGCCGTTGGCAATTCACCCAACAGTTTCGCCACCGAGGCCGCCGATCTGCGGTGCGTGCTGAATTGCGTGGGTGAGTCCATTGGCGGGCCGGCACATGTCGTCGGCGGCTCCTATGGAGCGACGGTCGCCCTTTATGCCGCGATGGCCGACGCAGATGGAATTGCGTCACTGGCACTCTTCGAGCCGCCATTGCTGCTGTCGGGCGCACACCTGTTGCCGGTCCTCGACCGCTTCCGGCGGTTGTGTGCCGAGGGCCGGTATGCAGATGCACTGGAGCTCTTCGCCCGCGACGTCGCGCGCGTTCCTGCCGAGGTGATCGCGGCGACGCCGATCGAGATGCCGAGTGAAGAGTTCGGCCGCGCCGCGACCCTGTCCGCGGGTTCGGACCTGGAAGCGATGGCCCATGACGGTCAGGACATCGACCGGTGGGCGACGATCACGCTGCCGGTGTTGTTGATGCAAGGCGGTCTGAGTTGGTCGCCTCTGCCAGAAGGCATGGACCGCCTGGCCGAAGTGCTGCCCCGCGCTCAGCGCGTGGTGTGGTCCGACCAGTCGCATTTCGCGACCGCGCTGGTGCCCGAGCGGGTCGCCGAAGCGCTTCAGGCGTTCTTCGCCGAGGTGTGACTACCGACGCTGCAACAACTGCAGCAGGTAGTCGCCGTACCCGGATTTGGGCAGTTCCTTGGCGCGGGCCACCAGTTGATCGTCGTCGATGTAGCCGGCCCGCCACGCGATCTCCTCGGGCACCCCGATCTTCAGCCCTTGGCGGCGTTCGATGGTCCGGACGAAATCACTGGCGTCCAGGAGTGAGTCGAAGGTGCCGGTGTCCAGCCAGGCCGTCCCGCGGGCCAGCACCTCGACCGAGAGCCGGCCCTGGTTCAGGTAGGTCTGGTTGATCTCGGTGATCTCATATTCTCCGCGCGCGGATTTGCGGAGCGAGCGCGCAATCTCTATGACGTCGTTGTCGTAGAAGTACAGTCCGGGCACGGCGTACTGCGATTTGGGCACGGCAGGCTTTTCCTCGAGGGACAGTGCGGTTCCGTCCGCACCGAACTCGACCACGCCGTAGGCGGCCGGGTTGGCCACCCAGTACGCGAAAATCGCTCCGCCGGTGACCTTCTGGAACCGGCGCAGGTTGGTGCCCAGTCCGGGACCGTAGAAAACGTTGTCGCCCAACACAAGTGCCACGGAATCGGTGCCGATGTGCCCGGCACCGATCATGAATGCCTGGGCGAGGCCCTCGGGCTCGGGCTGGGCGGCGTAGCTCAGGTTCACCCCGAACGCGGAGCCGTCACCCAACAGCCGCTGGAACGCCGGCGCATCGACGGGGGTCGTGATCACCAGGATGTCGCGGATGCCGGCCATGATCAGGGTGGACAGCGGGTAATAGACGAGCGGCTTGTCGTACACCGGCAGCAGCTGCTTGCTGACACCCGTGGTGATCGGATGCAGCCGGGTGCCGGACCCGCCGGCCAGAAGAATTCCGCGCATCTATGCCCGTACCCCGACGCCGTCTACCGGCTTGGCATGGCACAACACGCCGACACCCTATCGTGCGTGCGCCGGCGGCCTCGCCGGAATGAGCTGCGTCAACGCAGCAGGTACGAAGTCATCGACAGCGACCCGTAGGTGTAGCCGTTGACAATGGGATCGACCGAGCGGGCGGGATCGTCTGCGGCACCGGCAAGCCCGGCGAAGTACAGCATCGGGATGAAGTGGTCCGGGGTGGGTACCGCGGCCGCATAGTCGGCGTGGCCCTCGAGGGCGAGGACGTCGGCGGGGGAGTGGACGAGTCGGTCGCGGGCCGCGTCATCGAAGCGTTTGGCCCAGGCGAAGCCATCCTCGGCCCTCGCGGGATCCATACCGGCGAGGTTGTGCACGATGTTGCCGCTACCCACGACCAGCACGCCGCGCCTGCGCAACGGCGCCAGCTTCGCGCCGAGGCGCAGATGGTATTCGGCCGGCTCGTTGGCGTTGATCGCCAGTTGCACAACGGGTATGGACGCGTCGGGAAAGGCGTGCACCAGCACCGACCAGGTGCCGTGGTCGATACCCCAGCTGTCCACGTCGGCACCCACCCAGGTCGGGTGCACCACATCGCTGACCTCCTCGGCCAGTTCCGGCAATCCCGGCGCCGGGTACTGGACGTCGAACAGCTCTCGCGGGAACCCGTAGAAGTCGTGAATGGTGCGCGGCCGCGGCATCGCCGTGACCGCGGTGGCGTTGATGTACCAGTGCGCGCTGATCACCAGGATCGCGCGCGGCCGGGGCACTGCCTGCCCGAATCCACGCCAGGCCGCGGTGAAACGGTTGGACTCGAGTGCGTTCATCGGGCTGCCGTGGCCGATGAACGCGGCGGGCATCAGTGCCGGTGCCGGACCCATGAACCGAGCCTAGGACGGTGGGTTGTCCCAATGGTCGACGCACACCAGCTCAGTGACCGGTCGGCGGCGCACCGGCCCATGGGATCCACGAGGCCAGCCCACCACCACGTGGCCCGCCAACATCCAGTCCTCGGGTACACCGACGGCCTCACGCAGCAGCGTTTCGCCGCCGTAGGAGGCCCAGCTGGTCAGGCACGCACCCAGACCCTGCGCGCGGGCGGCCAGCAGGAAGTTCTGCATGGCCGGAAAGATTGAGCCCCCGAGCAGCAGTTCCGAAGCGGTGGGGAAGCGCTGCTGGGTGAACAGCACGGAGGTGAATTCACCTGCCCGGTCGTGCAATTCATACGTGGCGCGGTTGGTTCTGGCTCGTCGGCTGGTGTCGTCCTCGGCGGGCCGGGTCATGCCGTAGACAGGTTCGATGACGGCGAGCGCTTGCGCCGCCGCCTTGGCCACCACCGCCCGTTGCTCTGCCGAGCGGAGCACCACGAACCGCCAGGCCTGCGCGTTCGCTCCCGAGGGTGCCCACGCGGCGGCCTGCAGGCACCGGGTCAGCGTCGCGTCGTCGACGGGTTCATCGGTGAACCGCCGGATGGTCCGCGACGTCGACATCACTTCCCACACGTCGGAACTGGCGGTGCGGACAGGCGACATGTCCCTCCTCAGATCATGATCCATCCGAATGTGCCGAACATATGTGGTGGCGCACAACCCCTCGCCTCTGCCCGGCCCACCATGTGGCGGTGACCATGCCGCTGCTGCGGTAGCGTTTCTGGGTGTGCAGGCCAGTGTGGGTCTGACACCTCAGGAGTTCGCGCTGTTCGAGCTGCCGGAGCACGTGACGCGCAGCGTTCACGTCCGGCGGGGATTTGGTGTTCTGATGCCCGATCTGTATCCCGTCGACGATTCCGACGACGCGGATCCCCGGTTGGCGCCGCTGCTGGCCTGGCGTCAGCAGCTGGTCGACTCCGGCGCGGTCGCGGCTCGCAGTTTCAAAGAGGCGCACCTGCGTCTGGTACTCCGTTCCGGACGCACCGATGTCGAGCAGATCCGGGAGATGCTGCCGGGATCGGTGGCCGAACATGCCGAAGCGATGGCCCGAGTGCTCGCCGAGCTCGAAGGCGGGGCGCCGGTCAGCCCGCCGGAGCCTGCGGTACCCGCAGCCGGTGACGTGCACGCCCTCGCGTTCCGCCACGATGCGTCGCGCCCCGGCGTCGTGGATCTCAGCTGGCCGGACTATCAGGCCAACGGGGGAGTGGTGCTGTACCGCGTGGTCAGCGGCGACGACCGGGCCCCCAAGTCGCCGGAGAACGCCGACCTGGTCGCGGCCACGCCGCTGTCGGCGGCGAGCGACGACCGGCCGGTGACGGGTCCGGTGCGTTATTACCAGGTCTGGGTGATCACCGGGACCTCGCGCGCAGATGCTCTGAGCACCCGGCCGGTCCTGCATGCCGGCGGAGTGTTCGTCCCGCCGGTCAGCGACATGTCCATCCGGGAGGACAACGGCCTGGTCATCGGTAAGTGGACGGCGCCGCAGGCGTCGAGTTCCGTGCACGTCTACCGCATTCCGTTCGTGGAGGCCGACACCACCGGGATCGACGACTCGCGTTTCCGGATCCTGGCCGACGCAGAGCACAAGACCGGTTTCGTCGACTCCACCCCCGTCCGGGGTACGCGCTACCGCTACCGGGTGCGTTGCGCCGTCGAGGTCGACGGAGCCGTGCGGCTTTCGGAGCCCTCCGATGTCGACATCGAGGTCTCGGCAGTGCTCGCCGCGGTCACCGACATCGTGGTGGACACCGGTTTCGACGGTGAGACGTTCGACGTGTCCTGGGCTGCCCCCGGAGCAGAGGTGGCGATCTATCTGAGCCGGAACGCGCCGAGCGCCGGTGGCGTATCCACCGAACTCCCCGAGAATGCGCTCGAGCAGGTCGGCCTGACACCGGATCTGCGCCTGCGGCAATCGGTGACCGATCAGGTGCAACCCGACGGCAGCCACCGCACATTGATGGCGGGGGTGCCGTGGCCGCGGGGGTGGAGCCGGGCGTACGTCACGCCGGTGACGATCCTGGCCGGACAAGCCGTGCTGGGCCGCACCGTGTCAGCGGTGCGCACCGGCACGATCCGCGACATCGAACTCGTCGAGTACTGCAACAAGCAGGTGCTGACGTTCGAATGGCCCGACGGCGCGGCCGGTGTGGTTGTGACGTTGGCGGCCAAGGGCCACGACCCTCGGGCGGGCCTGACCGGAAGATCATTCGAGATCTCGCTCGAGGACTACGAGAAGTACGGCGGCATGCACCTGACGGGCGCGCTTCCGGTGGACGGATGCTCATTGCATCTGGCGCCGGTGGCATTCTCCGGCGGACGACGCGTGACCGGGCCGGTGGCCGGCATCGAATATCCGGGCATGCTGCGACTGCAGTACGCGGTGCGAATCGGCCGCGACCCCAACGGTTTCCCCACCACGGCCACCGTCGCGGTGCGTTCGGAACACGACGTGCCGGGGTCGCCGTCGTTCGTGTTGGTCAACAATCCGCAGCGGATGCCGTTGAGTGTGCACGACGGTCAGCCGGTCGATGTGGCGCCGCTCGATGCGCAGGGACAGCTGGCGGATCAGCCGTCCAAGCAGTTGCGCTGGACGGCGCTGACGGCGTCGGGCAGCGGTGAGCTGTGGGCGGCCAATGTCAGCGGCCTGCACGGTTGGATCCGGTTGTTCGTCAACATCGCCGACCCGGCCCAGCTGCGAACCGTCGCCCTGCTGGACCCGCCGGTGCAGACTCTGCAGCTCACCGCGACGGTGTTATGACATCGCGCTATGGGCAGCTCGCCTACACGTCGTTCGACGCCGTCGGGACCGCCGGTGGCTGGCAGGTCAAGGAAACCAGCGGAGATCTGACGGCCACCGAGACGCAGTCGTTGATCGCGGGTGTGCACACGGTGTTCCGTCAGGTGGGGCAGGTGCCCGATTTCCCTACCCCTGATCAGCTCGAGCAGGGGCCTCGCCGGCTGGCCTACCGCCATCTCGGTGACGGTGCCGGCTACTGGCACACCTTCCCGGCCGGGTCGGACAGCACGGGCCGGCCGGGCAACGTGTTCGCCCACGTGCTGTTGGACCGTGCGCCCGACACCCACCCGCGATACCGGGCCATTCAACGGTGGCGATCACCGCACTGGCTGCAGCCTTACGGCGCGGCCGCGGTGGCCCGGGCCCAGCTTCCCTGGGCACTGCCCGAGCTGGGCAGTGCGGTGACCAAGGACAGCGTCGTGGCGTTCGCACTGGATACCGCCACCTGGAGATTGGCCACATTGTTCGCGTTGCTGGATGCGGTGGCCGCGGCCTTGGCCGGCGGGGCACCGGTGGTGCTGGGTGTGCAGTCCCCGGATTCGGCGGCCCAGTGGATCGGCCTGGTGAGTTTTCTCATGTCACCTGGCACCGCGGCGGGATTGAGCTTTTCCACCTTCGATCGTGCCGAGCAGCTTGCTCCGCACAGCGGCCAGGTGCTCAGTGCGGTACCGCTCGAGGACCTGCCATCGGTCGAACCGGGCATGGTGGTGATCAGCGAATCCGAGACCGTGTCGTTGGGGGAGCTTGAGGGCGATCCGCACCGCACGGCGGGCGGACACCGTATCGAGGTGACCAGGTGGTCGGTGATGGCGCAGGTGGTGCTGCTCGACGCGGCGTCGGCACGACGGGTGCTCGACGACATCGACACCTTGTCCGGCCAGGTCCGCGATGATGGTTTGCATCCGGCGTGGCCCATGGCCATGGCAGTGGCCGGGCATCCGGAATTCGCCGACGCGCAGGTGGAGGCCCACGAGGTGATCGCCGCGCATTCCCCGTCGGGAGCGCTGGTCGGATCCGAGGCCGCGCACATCATTGCCGACGTGCTGGCGCTTGTCGTCGGTGTCACGACGGCCGACGCCTGGCGGGCGGTGCACGAGCTGTCGGACGGTGCCGGCGCCTCATACGCCGATGCCACCTACTACGCCAGGGCCATCGCCGACGATGCCTGGATGACGCAGACGGCACCAATCCCGTTGGCGCCGAGAATGTTTCACGGGAAACCAATACCTTCGGCGTTACGGAAGGCGATCGGGCCGGCCCTGGAGCGGGGCAGGGCCCAGGGCCCCGACCGGTTGCTGCGGGTGGTTGATCTACTGATGCGGGCCGGAGTGGCCGATGACCGGCTGCAGGCAGCGCTGGCCGACGGGGTCGTGCCCGGTCTCGCGAACCCGGCGGTGCGCAGACTGATCGGTGAGCCTGACCGGCTGTCGCTTGCGACATGGTTGCTGCGCGATGGCGACGCGGAGGGCAGTGCCGTCGGCGATGACGTGCTCGATTGGCTGGCCGAGGCAGCTGCGGTGCCGGAGCCGGATGAACTCGCAGGTGCCCAGCCCTGGGATCCGGTGTGGACTCGCGCCGCACTGCGCGCCATGCGGTCGCGTCGACGCGGAGCGCTGTACCCGGGAGACCCCGGTGCGCAACTGTGGTGGTTACGCATGACCGACCCGGCCAGCTTCGAGGCCGCTGCCGCGGCGTCGGCGTGGAAGCCGTCGGACCTGCTACTGGCCATCGGTGCTGAACCGTTGCCGGGCATGGCCGCGGCGCGCACACTCGTGGGCGCGGCGGACTCTGCGGAGTTGCACCGGTTGGCCGGCAAGGTGATCGACGACAACGGCGACGGTGCGGCCGTGGCTTGTGCCGCCGTACGCCACATCGAGCCGCGAGACTGGCTGCACAAGCGCTATCTGCACTCCCATCAGAGCTCCTATGTGCCGTTGTGGGATCAGGTGTTGGCCGCCCTGCAACCGGATGCCGTACACCAGGATTTCTCCGCGCGGCTGCTGGCTTTCGCGCTGCTGGGCGTGCTGACCGGTCAGCCGTACCCCCGGGCCTGCAATGTGCTGGCCACCGAAAAACATTGCAGCGCACAGGCAGTGGCCCTGGTACTGCCACTGGTCGACGGTGGCGAGTTGGCCCCGGTGACTGTGGTGGCGGTCGGCCTGTTACGCGCGACTGCGGCCGAGGCAGCGGCATACGCCCCCAACTCGGTGGATCAGCTTGCGGGGGTGCTGGCCGGGCGCGTTGCGGCCACCATGGGCGGCGCCGATGCCGAATCCGTGGTGGTGTTGATGGCGCAGTTGTCAGGCGATTCCTCTGAGGGGACGATGCGCGGATACCGCAAGATGGTGAACAGGCTGCTGACGCGGCGGGGCGAGCAACCGTCGCTGGCGGAGCGACTGAGGGGGAGCCGGGGCTGAGATGAGCAAATGCCCACGGTGCTTCACCCTGTTGAGCCCTAACAACCACCTCTGGACGCTGCCCGCCCAGGCCGGCGGCACCCGCTATCGCGACGACGTCGCCTCCGCCTACGTGGGTGCACCCGCCGATTGCGGTCCGCTCTACACCTGGACCCGCACGCCCGGGTACCACGGCCCGCCACCGCCGGTGTCCGAGGCCAGCCGGGCGCTGCAGGGACCCGCGGTGGAGATCTGCCCGGTCTGTCACTTCACGCTGCCCGACGGCTTCCGGGAGGGTCACGCCATCTGCATCGCGCTGGCCGGCGCGCGGGCGACGGGCAAGAGCCTCTACATCGCGGTGCTGGTCAAGCAGCTCGAGCTGTTGTGCGAGCGCTTCGGTGTGCTGATGGAACCGGTCACCCGGGCCACCGCACAGAATTACGCCACCAACTACGAAGGGCCGCTGTACGTCCAGCGGGGGCTGCTGCCGCCCACTCCGACGGTCCACACCCAAGCCCCGAATCAGCGTGAGCCACTGGTGTTCTCGATAGGTGTCTGGCACGGGGTGCGCCGGTTCCTGGTGCTGCGCGACGTGGCAGGCGAGGATCTCGAGAACGGCGATCTGCGGGCGCCGCCCTTCCAGTTCTTCGCCCATGCGGACGCGGTGTTCTTCATGTTCGACCCGTTGCGGGTCAAGGCTATCCGCGACCAACTGCAGGATCTGTTGCCGCCGCAGCCCTTCAGTGGCGGCGAACCGCGTTCGGTACTGGGAAACCTGCTGCTGGCGGTCAACCCCGGTCAGCCCAAACTCGCCGTGATCCTGTCCAAGTTCGATGTGTTGCGGGCGCTGCGGGACGTGCAGGGGTCGGAGTGGGCGCTGGTGATGTCGAACGGCGGAGCGGCGTTCCTGCGCGACACCTCCGACGGCAAGCGTTACGACGACGTCGACGCTCAACTGCTCGACCAGGAGGTGCGCAGCCTGCTGGTGCGGCTGCACGGCGGCTCCATCGTGGCGGGCGTCGAGAATCCGTCCACCGGCGCACGATTGGCCAGCCGGTACTTCGCGGTATCGGCGCTGGGGCACGCGCCCACCGGAAACCGGCTGCACGCCAGGGGTATTGCGCCCTTCCGCTGCGTGGACCCGGTTCGCTGGGTCACCTCCGCGTTCGGCGTGCTGTAGCCGGCGCTCGGTTACCGACCGCGTTCACGGGGGCCGGTGACGCCGTGGCTATGGTGAGCTGACCGAGCAGAGAGGTGACAGGTGGGCAAGAACGAGCGCACGAAGATCGTCATGACGGACGATGAGATCGCCGAATTCGTCGAACGCAGCAGGACCGCGACCATGGCCACGGTCCTGCCCAGCGGCCGACCCCACCTGGTGGCCATGTGGTACGCCGTGCTCGACGGCGAGATCTGGTTCGAAACCAAGGCCAAGTCGCAGAAGGCCGTCAACCTTCGCCGGGACCCCACGATCACGGTGATGATCGAGGACGGCGACACGTACAACACCCTGCGCGGCGTGTCGATCGACGGTACCGCCGAGATCGTCGACGACCCGGAAACGATTCTGCGCGTGGGCATCAGCGTGTGGGAGCGCTACACCGGGCCGTATACCGACGAGATGCGCCCGTTCGTCGACCAGATGATGAACAACCGCATCGCGGTGCGCGTGGTGCCGAGTCGGCAGCGCAGCTGGGACCACCGCAAGCTCGGGCTGCCCGAGATGCCCGTGGGCGGCAGCACCGCGGAATATTTGAACGCCTAGGCCGAAGGGCGCGGGCGGGGCTTCAGCCGCCCGTTCGGCAGCGGCGGCGCGGGTAGGCGTGCCAAGTGGCCTTCATAGCCCTGGACCTCGCCGAACCGTGCATCGTCGGCCTGCCACAGTTCGCGGTAGGTCGCGATGTCGTCGTGGCTGCGGCCCACGAAGTTCCACCACATCACCAGCTCCTCGGGAAACGGTGGCCCACCCAGCAGGATCGCCCGGGCCGGTCCGTCGCCGCGGTTGGCCAACTGCAGTTGCGCGCGACCCGGCGCCTGGTAGGCGAGGTCGGCGACAGCCAGGGTGGTGCCGCCCACCTCGATCACGCCCTGGTCCAGCAGGACCCCGTGTTCGAAGCCCGGGTCGACATCCAGCGTCAGGACCGCACCTGCGTCCAGGTCGATCTGTGCGCCGAGCAGCGGCGTGAAGGTGTGCACCGGCGACCGTGAGCCGGCGAGCTCGCCCAGGAACACCCGGAGGGTGGCGCCGTCGAGGTTCTCGGGCGGTGGCGCGTAGTGCGCGAAGTCGCGGTCGGTGTCACGGTCGGCGTCGGGCAAGGCGACCCACAGTTGAACTCCGTGCAGGATCGTCGTCTCCGGCGTCGACACTTCCGAGTGACAGATCCCGGCACCCGCCGTCATCAGGTTGAGTTCGCCCGGCCGGACCATGGCGTGGATGCCTGCGCTGTCGCGATGTTCGATCAGTCCATCGAAAAGCCAACTCACCGTCTGCAATCCGGTGTGGGGGTGGGGCGGAACATCCATGCCTCTGCCGGCCCGGACGTCGTGCGGACCGTAGTGGTCGGCGAAGCACCACGCACCGATCATGGACCGCTCCCGTTGAGGCAGGGTGCGCCGAACCAGGATGGCGCGCGGTCCGCCCAGCGGTACCTCGCGGGGATGCAGGACTCCGGTGAACTCCGAGTTGGCGCAGGTGAGTTCGGCAGGCGCCGTATCGGTGTTGCTCATGAACCTCACGGTAACCGCGTGTCCGCGAAACGGACGGGATTAGCATGACCCGCATGACCGGGGGACTCACTGCCGAAGACGTTCGCGGCACCGAAATTTCGAAGCCGCCACTGGGCAAGCGGGGCTACGACAAGAAGTCGGTGGATGATTTCCTCGCCCTGGTGGCCCGCAGGCTCGACGGGCGTGGACACCTCGGTGCCGATGATGTCCGCAACATCGTGTTCCCGCGGCCGCCGATGTTCCAACGCGGCTACGACGAAGATGAAGTGGATACCTTGCTCGACGCGGTGGTCGCCACGCTCGAGCAGTGATCGAACGAAAGTTTGGGGGACGGTGCCGTCACTGCGCCTCTCGGCGAGTGGTCGCTCGAAGCGACGGTTCTGGTGTGGGGCCCGGGGCAATGCCCGACACCGTCCGACGGTGTAACGACATGCCCCGGGCCCCTATTCCTCCCCCGGTGGAAACTCGCCCTTGCCCTGCCGTCCCCTCGAATCGGCAGCGTAAGGGCCAGACAAAAAGTACTGCTTGGTTGCGCGGCCTGGAGGATCAGGCAGCTTCGGGGAAGACCAGGCCCAGCTTGCGAACCGGGTAACCGTTGCGCTCGGCCAGCGATCGCAGCTGCTTGAGCGCGAAGGTACGGCCGCGGCCGCCTTCGGGGACCATGATGCCTGCCCAAACTCCCTCGGCGCGGGGCAGTTCGCAAGCCTCGCGGGCACACAGCCAACGCCGTGGGCATTCTCGGCAGATGACCTTGGCCTGATCGTCTGGGGTGGAGGTCCACCGCTCCGGGTCGCTGGTGCACACGCCGAGCGGGATGCCGTTGGCCATGAGTGCGGTCATGCTGCTGCTCCTCTGTCGGGCTTCTGTTGCGGTGTGTACCGCGTTGAGCAGAACGCTATAGCAATAACCGTAGCGATGCAACAGTTGTGCTCGAAATCGTTGCAGTGGAGCTACGGAAACTTCCCCTCGAAAGCACGTCTGATCACCAGCAGAAAGCGCCAAAGAACTCAAAAGCCCACGTCAAAGCACTGCGCGGAGCTACGGTAAGAGGCGTAGCGCTGGTTCGGTTCGGCCCGAAGAAAGCCGTAGCGTCCGCTGGTTTTGCTGGAATGACGCGGGCCACCAAGTCGTAGCGACGCTGCGGTCAGGGGTTAGGATTGAGATGTCCCGACAGCCACATCAGCGAGGAACCCAATCGGAGATGACCGACGCGGAGTACGACCTCGCCACCGGCGAATTCGATGTTGGGCTCATCCGCGCCGGAGCGGCCGCTGCCGCACGTCGGCGCGAACTCGACATCAGCCAGCGCCGCCTGGCTGCTGAGGGCATCATCAACGCCGGCGCCCTGATCGCGTTCGAAAAAGGCCGCAGCTGGCCGCGTGAACGCACTCGCCTGAAGCTCGAAGAGGTACTGCACTGGCCGCCGGGCACCATCGCGCGGCTACGTCAAGGAGGATCGGTTCCCCCGACCCCGCCACCCGTGGCGGGTGGCACGGTGCCTGCGCCACTTCCCACGGCGCCTCCTGCCGCAGTGCCGGTCTCTGCGCCCACCACAGCCGCAGGCGGCGACGAGGTGCCGCTCATCGCTCAGGCAGTGCTGACCGCAGTCGACACGCTGCAGACGACCGTCGAGGCCTTGCCGGATGTTGCCGACCCCGAGTTCACCCCCCGCGTGACGGCCGTCATCGGCGACCTGCGCCGCCTGGAAGCGGTGGCATCGCGGGCTGCCCGGATCGGCATGGTCACCCCGGCTTTGATCAAGGCGCTCAGTGTCGTGCGGCGCCAGATCGATCAGCTGACCGCCCGCGCCGCCGCCGCCCCTGGGGCCACCCTCGGACAACGGCTGTACGCCGCGCGTCGCCAGGCGAACCTGTCGATCGGTGAAACCGCAACCGCTGCAGGTGTTTCCGAAGACATCGTGGCGCGCGCCGAGGCTGAATACCCCGTCGACACCGCTGCGGTCCAAGCCTTGGAGGCACTGATCGGCGCGATGCGCTGATCGCGTTCGGTCAGCGGTCCCGGCGCTCGTCGTGGGTTGGAAAGTGCTCGGCCAGCGCCGCGGCGATCTCGAGAAAGCGGCGCCTGGTCGCGGTCGACATCTCCCGCGGGTCGACGACGCCACCGGGACGCAGATGCCCGTCGAACGGCACCTCGATCACCCGCTGGCCCTGGCTTGAGAATTGTCCGGCCAGGATCGAGCGGGTGCGCTTGTCGGCGTGGCCGTCGGAGTCGTTGAGTACCACCACCGTGCGCTGCAGCAGGCCCGTCATCTCGTGTGCGGCCAGCCAGTCCAGCGTCTGGCCGGCGGTGGCTGCACCGTCGACCCACGGCGAGGACACCACGATCAATCCGTCGAGATCGCGCAGAACCTCCTGTGTCACCGGGGAATCCATGGTCGAGCTGCAGTCCACCACCGAGATCGAGAAGTGTTTGTCGAGTCGGGTGGTTGCCTCGCGGTAGATGGCCGCGTCTAGCACCCGGCGCCGGGCCGGCGTGCCCTCGCCGGCGAGGACGAACAGACCGGCGGCGTTGTTGCCGACCCGGCTGCGCACGTCGGCGAAGGAATCCAGGTGCTTGTCGTTGGCGAGCTCCCAGTACGAGCTCTGCGCCTGGGGATCCACGCGGCTGCCGAGCTTCCCGAACGACGTGTCGGCATCGATGGCCACCACGCGATCGTCCTGACGCAACTGAGCGAAGATCGATCCGATGCTGGCCGAGACAGTGGTCTTACCGACCCCGCCCTTGCCCATCACCCCGACCTTGTAGTGGCCTCGCAGGAGACCCTTGATCTTGGTCTCCAGCTCGGCCTGACGAAGATCCTCGGGCGACGGGCCGGGATTGATCATCCCGAATGTTGCCCGGTACACGAAAAGCCGCCAACCACTGCCGGGCGGCTGACGCCGGGGCGGCACCAGGTCGTTGACCCGGATCCGATCGGCGTACGAGCCCGTCGGCAATGGCGGTACGCCTGGCGCGGCGGCACCCGGATCAGGGGCGAATCCGCCTTCGGGGGGCCAGGGCTGGCCGTGCGGCGCGCCATAGGGGTGCTGCGGCGGGCCCCCGGGGCCGGGGGGTCGCTGCGACGGAAGCTGCCAGCCGGGGGGTTGATGCTCCCAGGTATCGGTCCGGGCATCCGGATTGCCCAAGTTGGGTGGGGCCTGGTTGTGAGAGGCCTGATGACCGTCATGCGGAGGCTGGGCCGACGGCGGCGGAGGCGGAGGAGGTGCCTGTTGTTGCGGCGTCGGCGGTGCCGGTGGTGTCTCCCGGAACGAGTTGCGCGCCCGTTCGGCATCGGGATCGGTCGGCGCGCCCTGAGACGGAGCAGAATCGTCGGGCCCGGTGTTCTCCGAGGGCTTCGACGGCACGAAATTCACCGGCGGCCGCCCGGGAATCGACGGTGGCGGCTCTGGACGCTTACGGCGGGTCGGCCGGGTATCCGGTTCAAAATGAGATTCCTCGGGCCCCGTCCAGCCGAGCTCTCTGCGCAAGGTGTCGTCGGGGTCGGGCACGACTGAATCTCCTCCGAAAGTGAGACGACGAGAAATAGACCGCTCTCAAGTATCGACTACAACACAGGTTGACCGTAGTTGACCCGTGAGAGTTTGGTGGCAGCAAACAATCAGAACTCGGCTCGGAGTCACCGAAGGTGGACTGGCACAGCATGATCCGCCGATGAGGACACGAAAAATGCCCTCCGATAGCTTTTGATAGCAGAGGCGTCAATATCCTCAGTTATCAGGCCGGAAGGCATTTTCGCTGTCATGGCCGGTCCAAAACACCAGCCATGTGTGGATCCACGTTCAGCGCGGAGGCGAAGACATCCGCTGAATGCCGCGATGAACCTGTATGCCGATGTACGCCAGAATCGCGCCGGCGATCACGGTCACGCCGAGGCTGAAGACCAGCCTGATCATGAGTCCACCGGTGGCGTATCGGACGGAACTCAGATCGATCAGGGTCGTGATTGTGAACAAGACGCTGATTAGTGAGAGAACCACGCCGACGCCGCAGATCCCGTAGGCGATGAATTGGTGAGCCTTCTTGGTGCCAAGGGCGAAGTACAGGTAGCACAGGCCGATACCGACGCCGAGCCCCAGAATCACGCCTACTGCGCCCATCCACCCGAACAGAAGCGTCAGCACAATTCCTGCCGCGAAGGTCATGTACACAAACTGGTCAGCCTGCTGCGGCGTCTGACGCCACTTCTGGAACCACGGCTGACGGATCAATTCGCCGCGAATACCACGGGACATCAGCTGCGCGATGAATGAATTGCTCTTGGAGAGCAGCGCATTCGCCGCTTCCATGGGACTTTGCGCGCCGTTCGCCGAATACGGATTCTGCGGATTCTGGGGGTACCCGCCAGGGCCTGAGGGGCCGTATCCAGCCTGCGGGGGCGGTGGTGTGCCATAACCCGGCGGCTGCGGCGGGGCTCCATAACCCGGAGGCGGAGGTGGCGTGGCTCCGAAACCGGGGGGCGGCGGCGGTGTCGCGCCGAATCCCGGGGGTGGCGGTGTGGCTCCGAAACCTGGGGTTGGCGGCGGCGTCGTTCCGTAACCCTGGGGCGGCGCCGGTGTGCCGTAACCCGCGGGCGCAGGTGGGGGTGTGCCGTAACCCGGAGGCGGCGACTGTGGAGTGCCGTAGCCAGCGGGCGGCTGCGGTGGCGTGCCATAACCGGGCCGCTGCGGCGGCGGAACTGCGACAAATGGCGGCTGCGGCGTCGGCGGAGCGGGGCGCGCATTCGGCGCGGGGTGTCCGGCCGGCTGTTGGGGCTCGTCGCCCCTGGCCGGTGCCGGAGTCTCTTTCGGAATGACCAGCTGAGTCTTGTCCTCATCGAATGCCGACGGCGCTGAGTTGACGATCCGGGTCCGCTGTTCGTCATCGGACTGCACGTCAGAGACATTCGCCCCGCGATCCGGAGTAACGAACTGTGTCTTGTCGGGATCGGCTGCGGAGGGGATCGAGACGTCCCCTGCCGCCGGGTCTTGATCGGCCATCGTCCGGGCGTTCCTCACGTCAAAGGGCAACAAGTGTTTAGCGGCTACGTTACGTGCTCGCAGAGCGGTGACTGAGCACCAATTTTGTGAGCGGTTCGGCAACTCACCGCAGCAGGTTTGAAGTGCGACGGAAAACTGAAGCACCGCAAACCTGTAGCGCCGCTACGGTTAAGATACGCCAATGGCATCAGCGGAGTCGTTCGTAGGCGAAGTCGGCCAGGCTCCCGCGTTGACCATCAAGTGGCTCGACCATCTTGAGACTTTCCAGTCGGGGCAGGCGCCGATCACTGTGGGGCGTGCCGAGAACACCGGTGCGCAGATCCGGATCCCGGACAACCGCATATCCCGCGAGCACATCACGGTGACGGCGAGGGATGGCCAATGGATCGCCCGAGCCGTCGGACGCAACGGGGTTTTCATCGGTAACGACCGGGTCGACGGCGAGTTCACTGTGTTACCCGACTCCGAGGTGGACGTGATGCTGGGGCACCCCGTCGCGGGTATTCCGATGTCTTTTTCGACCCGGGATCCGGTGAACGTCCACGTCGGTGAGCAGATTGCTCGGCGGCGCAAAGAGCTCGGTATCAGCCAGCGCACCTTGGCCGACGAAGGCGTCGTCAATGCCGGAGCGCTCATCGGTATCGAGAAAGGGCGCAGTCAGCCACGGGCGAAGACCGAGGATTCTCTGGAGAAGGCGCTGCAGTGGCCCAAGGGCGCGATCGAGCAACTGCGCCGTCAGGTCCGCGCCGGCGTCGTTCGTCCGCCTCTTGCGGACGGCCGCTCGACGCCGATCGCTCCGACGAGCGCTGACGCCGATGGCCCGACGGAGCTGCTTCGATACGACGGCGCCGGCGAAGTCACCTCCACCGTCGAGGTCACGCTGGTAACCGAGACCATCGGAATCGCTCTGGGTGCCACGCGCAGTCAGATCGCGGCGCTGCCCAATCCGGCGCAGCCTGACTATCCAGCGCGGGTTGCCGCCGTGACCTCGGACCTGGCTCGGCTCGAGCAGTTGGCCGTCAACGCATCTCGCAGTTCGATCGAGATGGTTCGGGACCTGGGGGAGATCCGACGTCTGCGCCGCGAACTGACGCTGGCTGCGGCGGCCTCTCCTTACGCAACCGTGGGTCAGCGGTTGTTCGCCGCACGTCGAAATGCGGAGTTGAGCATCGACGAGGCCGCGCCGATGGCAGGGGTCAGTGCCGAGGACATCAGACGGGCAGAGGCCGGGGCTGAACTCGGTGGTGGGGTTGAGGTTCAGCTGCAACGATTCATTGCAGCGTTGGGATCGGATTCGGGGAATAGGACAGCTGGATGATCAGAATTGCGGGGGCATTCGTCGCCATCACCATCGCCGTAACGGCAGTGGGCTGCACCAGGGAGGCATCGGAGGCGCAGCCCAAGGCTGCCGAGCAGGCCGGGGTCACGTCCGGCGAGGTCGACCTAGCTGCACTGGACCCGGGCAACTACCCGACAAAGCCATTGCCTCCCATGGGGAATGGGGGTGGACCTCAACACCGGGCGGTTCTGGAGGCCAACAGGCTTGCGGACGTCGTGGTGGGGCCGTGGGAGGTAGATCCGGCCATCAACGAGCCCGCAGGGCTCGGCCTCGCGGGATTCGGTGGACTTCCCATCCTGCCGGAGAAACTGCAGTTGGTCACGAGCGAACAGGCGGCTGAACCGGGCAAACCGGGAATGATCACCGGCTACGTTTCGACCCGCAAGATCGAAAACCAGAAAGCCCTCATCAATGTCGTGCTGGAGATGAAGGATCCCGAGGCAGCCAAAGCCGCAGCACACGACATGCCTCAAAAGATGCTGGATTTCGCCGCCCAATATGAATCTCGACAGGGCACGTCGGTGGTGGCGATTCCCGGTCACGACGAGGCCTTTGCCGTCGCGTCCACCTCCACCAAGTACCAGCAGGCGGGAGTGACAAATCGCGTGAGCTCATTCACCGCCCGCGGTCCTTTTGTCTTGATGCAGACCGCGGAGACCGGCGGCGACATTGCCGAGGCGGTGTCGCTGGTCGCCAAGACACTCGATCTGCAGCTACCGGCGATTGATTCGTTCACTCCGACCCCTGCGGCAGAGTTGGTGAACCTGCCCAAGGATCCGACGGGGCTGTTGGCGCGTGCGCTGCCCGTCGCCAAGGACGGCGAAACATTCTCCAACAATGCAACTTTGGGCCCGCGGGCCATGCTGCATGTCGAACGGGATCCGATTGCCGCAGGCAAGGCGTACCGCGAAGCTGGAGTGGATGTAGCAGTGGTCGGGGACGGGTGGCTATACCGCACTCGTGACGGAGCGGCGGCCGAAAAGCTGGCAACCGGGTACGCCGATACGCAGGGTGGCAGTCGATCTCCCGCCGATGCGGTGCCCAATTTGCCCGGCAGCACCTGCAATCGCATCGGTGAACAGAATTTCATGTGCACTGGGGCTTTCGATCGAGACGTCTTCGTGGTGCAAGGACCGCGGCTCAAGGACGTGCATCAGATGGCGGCCGCACAGTATCTCATCTTGGCCGCCAAATGATCCGGGGCGAGGCAGCCAACCGGCTGCGTGGCGTCGTAGGGGCGGTCGCGGCGATCACGGTGGTGGCGACTGGGTGCAGCAGCGTGATAGGCGGTCAGGCCGTCAAGGACCCTGCGGTGGCTGCCGATGCCGTCAACACCGCACTGCTGCAGCCGGGCAATTACGACACCGCCCCATACCCCAATCCGAAGCCGGAGGTGAACGGCGCCAGGCAAGTGGATGCTCAGCGACTCTCCGACCATGTCACTGGTCCTTGGGAGGTCGACCCGGCTTTCACTGAGCCGCTGATGGCCGTTATCGGCCCGGCCCTCTCCGATAAGGGTGTCGATCATGTGATGGGTGCTCCGGCCGGCCAGATCGCTGTTGATCACGGTTTCATCAATGGATTCGTCACCGGCCGTGCCAGTACGTTGGAGGCTGACAAGCCGCGGACCTCTCTGACCAACTTTGTGTTGCGGTTCCCCACTGCCGAAGATGCTGCGGCGTTCGCTGGTGCGGCCCGCGACATTCCGTCTTTTTTGACCAATCCAGAACCGACAACCATCCCGGGTCATCCTGAGGCGCTGGCGATCCGCGGACTTTACGACGGCAGTTCGGAGGTGGTTAGTTTCGCCGCACATGGCCCCTACGTGCTGTACCAAATCTCGAGAACCAATGAGGGGCGAATCCTCGAAGAGGTGGTGGCAAAAACTCTCGACCTGCAGATCCCGGCGGTCGATGCGTTCAAGCCGACCGACCCGGCCCAGTTTCCCACAATGGAGCTAGACCCCACCCACCTCATTGCGCGCACACTGCGTATCGACAAACCGACCACCATGCAGGGTGTCTACGGGCCGCACGGCGTGCTGCACTACGACCACCCGAGCCTGGCTGAGCCGTTGGACACCGCCGGTGTCGACGCCGCTTCGATAGGCCAGAGCCAGATGTATGTTTTCCAGGCACGTGACACCGCAGCGGCCAAGGATCTCGCGGCGACGATTGCAGAAAGCCTCGCCAAGGACGCCAAACCGTCTGTGGAAGTACCGGGCATGCCCACGGCAAGGTGTTTCGATGCCGCCGGAGCAGGCATCCTGATGATGCGGGCCAGCTGTGTCGTTGCTGCCGACCGTTGGGTGCTGCAGTCTTCGTCCCAGCAACCTCGTGACGCCGCACAGCAACTCGCAGCCCAGTATCTGATGCTGGTCGGAAGGTAAAAGGCAACAATGGAATTCAAGCCTGGTGACGTCGTCGGCGGATATGCGATCCAAGGTGTCCTGGGCAGGGGCGGCATGGGTATCGTCTATCGCGCCGCGAATCCGACCCTGCCCCGCAGCGATGCGCTCAAAGTCCTCAGCGCCGAGTTCTCCAACGATCCTCAGTTCCGGGCACGGTTTGAGCGCGAGGCGACCGTAGCGTCAACTCTCGGTCATCCCAACATTGTCGCTGTCTATTCCCGAGGGGAGACCGACGGCGGTCAGCTGTGGATCGCGATGCAGTACGTCGCAGGCACGGATGCTGATCGCGAATTGATCGACGGCAGAATGACTCCTGATCGGGCTGCCCATGTAATCGGCGAGGTCGCGAAAGCCCTCGACTACGCGCACCGTCGTCACGTGTTGCACCGCGATGTCAAGCCGGCGAACTTCTTGATCTCTCCTGCCGAACACGACGGTGACGACGAGCGGGTCTTTCTGGCGGACTTCGGCATTGCGCGCGCCAAAGATGACACGGCCCATTTGACCACCGACGGAACGGTGATGGCGTCGATCGCCTACGCTGCGCCCGAAGCGCTCAGTGGAACCTCCGATCAACTCGACCATCGAGCCGACATTTATTCGTTGGGCTGCAGTCTGTTTCGGCTGTTGACGGGTAAGACCCCGTTCGCCGGCCGGGGTGGTGTGCCAGCGATTGTGACGGCACACGTCTTCGAAGATCCACCGAAGGTGACTGACCTCGCACCACATTTGCCGGTCGGTCTCAACGATGTCATCGCCAAGGCCATGGCCAAGAATCCCGACGCGCGCTACCAGACGGCCCGTGAACTGGCCGAGGCGACGACCGCCGCGCTCGCGGATACCACGACGGCGGTGCCCCGATCTACAGTCACTCAGGAGTGGGATTCCGCCCCGCCGTTCTCCGAGGGGGTCACCCACCCGGCGGGCCGTCCTGCCCAGTGGCGGCCAAGCGGACCACAACCGACCATGGGGGGACGGCCCACCGGGCCGACCCCGAACTCAGGTCCGGCCGTGCCCTATCCCAGCGGCCAGTTCAGCGCAGCCCACGCCCGTACTCAACCCCGTGAGTTCACCGGTGCCCCGCCAGGGCCCCGATCTCCGGTGCCGATGCCGTCGCCGGAAAAGAAGTCGCTCAAGCGGCGTATTGCTATTCCGGCCGCCGCCATGCTGCTGGTCGCCGTGGTAGCGGTCGCGGGATTCCTGTTGTTGTATCGAAACAATCCGAACAATGCTCCGTACACACCCCAGACGATCACGCATGTTCACGGCGCAACCGAGATCACTGCGAGTCCGCGGGCGGTAGCTGCGCTGGGGCCTGGTGACGCGGATGCGTTGTTGGCGTTGGGGATACAACCGGTAGCCATCGCATCGCCCGGGGGGACCGTACCGTCCTGGATCCGCGACGAGCTCACTGCTGAACCCGCGGTGATGAACTTCATCGACACCGGAGCAATTGGGGCGGCCAAACCCGATCTTATTCTGGCCACTGGCGACGTTGACGATGCGACGTATCAGCGTCTCGCGGCCATTGCCCCGACGATCACCCGTCCGGTCGGCGAGGAGCCGTGGAACTGGCAGGCGCAGCTGAAGTGGATCGCCAAGATCGTGGGCAAGGGAGGCGCTGCTGAACAGCTGACGTCAACGATCGCTGTCCAGCAGAATGATCTGCGCAACCAGAACAGCAAGGCGGCGGGTAAGACCGTCTCCGTGCTGAACATGTCCGATACCGGATACAGCTGGACGCTGACACCGTCCAATGCCGCGGACTTCCTGACCTCACTCGGACTGACCTATGACCTCAAGCTCGCGCGCGAGGAGGGGGAGACGGCCGAGACGCGAACGGTGGGGAACATGGCCAGGCTGTACGGCATCGACACCAACGTACTAGTGGTGATCCGTACCGATAAGGCCGCTGGTGGTGGCGGAGCAGCTGGTCTGCCGGCCGAGCTGGGTGCGTTCCGAGGAGCGATGGTGATCGTGGATGATCCCGACACCATTGCCGCGCTTGCCAACCCAGGGGGCGCATTGGCCACCCAATTCCTCGATAAGACGTGGGTGCCGCAGCTGATCGATGAACTTCACTAACACACAACGACATTCAGCGGTGGCCCGGGCGGTGACGATGGGGTGGACGCTGAGGCCGGGGGCGCGCAGCGCCGACACAGAAGAACAGTGAGGAAACGATGCCCAAGGCGCTGCGTTGGCTCAACTTCGTACTCAGTGGCGGCCTCACCATCGCGTTCGTGGCGTGGGCGGTGGTGAGCGGGACGCAGCGCAGTTGGCTGACGGCGCCGGCCTTGCTCGGCATCGCAGCGTTCTGGGTAACCATTATCGCCACCGGCGTTGTGTCAAGCTCGGCGGTCGCGCGCGGAACCTTCGGTCCCGCTGGCACAGTCCTGAGACCGGACAAGCGTCTCGACATGCTCGCCTTCGCCACCCTCATCGTGGGCTGCTTGGCGGCAGCGTGGTGTGCATTGCTCGGTGCGACCGGCATGCCTGTCTATCCAATTGCGGGCGAGTACAGCACTCAGTTCACACTTGGGTCGGTGGTGGTGGCGGCGGGACTGGGGATTGCGCTGCTCTTTCTCATCCGGCGCGGCGGCATCGGTCGTGTCACCCTCACCAGCGACGGGTTCAGCTTCACCGGGTCCGGTGGGCGCTGGGATGACGTGACCGCCATCACTGACCACTCGACCAGTTCGACATCATCGCCTTGGACACCTCTGGTGATGGTCATGGCCGATGGCACGGAGTGCATTCTGGCTGAGCCGGGCGTGTACACACCGGGCGGGCATGGCCTGAGCGCGTTTGTCGAATTCTATTGGCGCCATCCGCAATACCGATTCGAACTCGCCAACGGTCAGGCGCTCGCGCGCCTGCGAGCGCAGTTCTTGTGCGCCGTGTCGCCCGGCTAGCCAACAGGCACGGGCGAGCCGGTGACGGCGGTGCTGGCGGGGCGCTTTACAGTGCGTGGAGCCCAGTCCTTCCCCAGTCACCCATCCGTTGTCGGACGTCGGCTTCATCCAGCGCCTGTGCGGTCGTAGTGGAGGTAGGTGCCGCCCGACTATTCATGTCGCGCCATGAATTATGTTCTGTGCGTTTTATTTCAAACCCGACGCAGGCCCGTTCGACTGCGGTGGTTGACCGGGCCCGCATCGCGTTGTGATCAGCGTTTGCCGGTGATTTTCTTACCGATGTCTTTGACGACGCTATGCGCTAGTGTCATGGTGCCCTTAGGTGTGCAGACCCGTGCCTCAACGATGACATTCTTGCGCGGGCTCATGGCGCGGTCGCAGCCACCCGCGCTCCCGGCTGGCTTGTCGCCTGGCACGATCATGATGCCGGCAACGCCATCGCTCTCGGAGGACACAGCCGTCTTCAAGACGTCGTGCTGCCCACCGCCGGAAACGGTGACCTCGGTGTAGTGGCAGGCCCTCCAGGAGGTGTACTCGTCGTTGAAGAAACGGGTGGCTTCGGTTTCAGAGTTGAACGAGATCACCGACTGGATGACTTTGATACCTGTCGCTTCGTCGGCGAGGGTCTGTCCGGCGAAACCGGTGTAGTTGGCCGACTTGTAGACGTAATCGATGCCGGGCAGGATGGCGCCGGCGCAGTTGGAGGGCATTACCAGAACCCCGCTGAACGGCTCGGACTGCACGGACCCGTCCGGGGTGAGGTCGGCCTCGAGTTTTTCGTTGAGGTAGCCGGCCGATGCCAAAAGGCCCGGCAGGTCGGCTGGGTCGACGGTCCCGTCGGCGCCGACCGTGGGGGCTTCGGAGGTTTTGGGTGAGGAGTTGGATCCGCTACCGGATGACCCAGAGCCACCGGATGAGCTCCCGGCCCCTTCGTCGGCGCCGCTGTCGGCGGAGCTTGAGGAGGCGGTGTCGGACTTCTTGTCGTCGGATCCGAAGTTGATGCCGTCGCCGAGGATGAATACGCCTGCACCGGCCAGAATGACGACGGCGATCAAGGCCGCCGCGATCAAACCCCAGGGTTTCCTCTTGCCTGGTGGGGGTGTCGGGCTACCGGTGGGATAGCCGGGGGCGGGATATCCGGGCGGCTGGGGCGGCGGCCAGCCTCCACTCGCTGCTGCAGGAGGTGTCGGCTGGGACGGCCATCCCGACGCGGTGGGGTAGCCGTAGCCGGACGTCGCCGGAGGTACCGGGCTGGTCGGCGGTGGCGCTGAAGGGGGGACCGGGGTGTGGCGGGGCACCACGGTGGTGGCGTCCTCATCAGGGTTGCGGTTGGGGTCGTATCGGTTCATTGAGTGTTCAGCCTGTCCTACGTGGGGTGTCGGTTAGACGAGAGCGGCGGTGGGTCCGCCTGCGAGCGGAGTGAGCTCGGTCATTGGCTGGGCGATGGACGGAATCGGCTGGAGTCCATGGGGTTTGGGTGCACGGTCAATGTGTATCGGCGACCCGTTGGCTGATGGTCTTGGCGAGGTTCTCCCCGAGCGACTTCGCATCCCGCTTGACGCAGACTCGGACGTCGACGATGACGTTCTTGCGGGGCGTCATGGCTCGTTCGCAGCTCAAGCTGTCGGCGCCCCCGACTGGCTCGTCGGCCCGCCACATCGAAATTGTCGCGATGCCGTCGGTTTCGGCCACGGAGCCCATATTGATCGTTTGTGTGCTGCCTCCACCTTCAGCGGTGACGCTGGTGCCGGCGCAGTTCTTCCACGGGGTGAAGTTCATGTTGAAAGCACGAGTGGCCTTGGTTTCGCTGTCGTACGAGATCACGGCCTGCATCACTTTGGTTCGGGTCGCGTCGTCATTGAGGATCTGGCCGGAGAATCCGGCGTAGTTGGCGAATCCGTAGACGTAGTCGATGCCGGGCAGGAGCGCGCCGCCGCAGGTGCCCGGCTTGACCGTGAGCCCGTTGAACGGCTTGGTGGCCAGGTGGTCTGCGGCCGGGACCAGGTTCGCCTTGTACTTCTCATTGAGGGCAGGGATTGATTCCAGCAGTGTTGGCAGCGCTGCAGGATCGATCGTCGCTGAGCCGGGGGGCGGCGTTTGGGAGGGGCTCGGTGTCGCTGAGCCGCTACCGGAGGTTCCCGGCGCCGCACTGGGATTGGGTGCCTGCGAGGCGGTAGTCGGGTTGTCGGCCTTGTCGGTTTTGGTGTCCGATCCGAATGTGGCGCCGTCGCCGAAGACGAACACGCCCGCCCCGATCAGAAGAACCACGAGGAGCAGCGCGCCGGCTATCAGACCCCAGGGCTTCTTCTTGGCCGGCGGTGGCGTAGTTGCACCGCCGGGGTGGCCGGGGTAATACCCGGGCGGTGGTTGGGGAGGTTGCCACCCTCCACCCGCTGCGGCCGGTGGCTGTGGCGGCCACGCCGGCGCAGCCTGCTGGCCGTAACCGTACTGCGGTGGCGGCGGGTAGATGGGTGGCGGCGCTGTTGGGGGGTGGCGGGGCGCCGCTATCGTCGGGCCGCCGTCATCGTCGGCTGGTGGGGGGACCGGTTGATCGGTGGGCCAATCGGAGGTCATGTCGGCGTCGCGATCAGGATCGTGGTTGCTCATTAGGTGGTGAGCCTGCCTTAGTTGTTGGGGATTCGGTCGGCAATGGTGGAGATCAGTTCGGCAGCCTGCGCACTGCCTGACCGGCTGCAGATCTGCACGTCGATGACGATGTTGCGGCGAGAGCCGAGTCCGCGCTGGCATCCCAGCTTGCTCCGCATCTGCGAATGGATCGACAGGGTCATCACGCCGTTCTTGGTGGTGGGGCTTGAGATCTGGCGAACGATGGCGTCGCCGTCGGGGTTGTTGATGATCACCAAATCGAACTTGCAGTTACCCCACCGGCTGGTCTCCAGAGCAATGAAATCTCTCGCCGCTTGCTCGCTGGGGAAGGCCGCTACCGCTTGCGTGACGCTGTCTTGCCCGTTCGGACCGGGCTCGGTGAAGAACTCCTGCGTTCGAATAGCGGTGTAGCCCGACCGGTCGTAGGCGGTCGGCAGCGCAACGTTGGGCGCACCGCCACAGTCCGGGCGGTCGGTGCTCACTGTGGTGTAGGTGGTCTCGGCATCAGCAGTGCGGGTGAGGGGGTCTGTGAGGAGCAGGCCCTCCAGCGTCCCGGCGCTGGGCAGGTAGCTGGCCAGCTCGGCGCTGCTCACCGGTGGTGTCGCAGGTGTAGACGCCGGCGAGGATGGCGTGGTGGGCGACGTGCTTGGCGTCGCGTCGACCGTAGGTGATGGCTCTGAAGTCTGAGCCGCCGCGGACTCCGATGACTGTTGGGAGCCAGTGCTTTTGGATCGATATATCCACAGTCCCGCCCCGGCGAGGCCTATCACCGCGACGATGGTGACGACAGCGATGGTGCGGCTGGATCCGGAGCGTCGTGGAGGCGTCGGGACTTGTCCCAAACCCGTCGGCGGCGGCGGCCAACCGGCCGATGTCGGGGGGAACCAAGGCCCGGGCGGTGGGCCTGGGGGAGCTGGTTGCCTGGCGCTGGGTGGGAGGTGTCCGCCGGCGTAGGGCCGGGTCTCCTCGCCGTCACTGTTGTGGGTCACAGGGAGCTACCTTTGCGCTGCTCTGTTCGGGTGCGCTGGCGGTGTTGCACACGGTGTATCGAATCATGGTCGGTGCTGACTCCGCCCGGTACCTGGCGCCCAGGGAAATTGCCCGTGCGTACGGGCGGCGCACCATGCCGTGATTGCGTGCCCCCGCGGGACAAAGGTCGACCGCGAGGGCACGCCGGGCCGTAGAGCATGAGGTCAATTGGAGGCCGCCTTCTGGGCGACGCTCTCCACGACGGCTGCCGCCATGCCAATGGTCTCCTGGTTGGGGCTGCAGTACATGGCGTCGATGAAGACGTTGCGATAAGCGGCCATGGCGCGTTCGCATGTGCCCGAACCCTTGGTCGATTTCTGATCGAGGGTGACCACGGTGCGCTCCTCGTTGACACGGGTGCGGCCCATTTCCCAGCGGCCACCCTCTGCTTCGGTGACGGTGGCGCCGTCACAGGCCTTCCATGCCGACGCTGTCTCGGTCATAAAGGCCAATGCGTCCTGCTTGCTGTCGAACTCGACCACTCCGTGTGGCACTGTCAGCTGGTCACCGTCACTGTCGCGGGGAGTGAACACCGACTTGAACGCGACCTGTTGGTGCGCGGCGTCCAGGTACGCTCCGGACTGTCCCGGCGCGTAGGCGGACAAGCATTGAGCGGGAGTGACGGAGTAGGTGTTACTCAAGGCCTGCTCAACCTTGCCGTCGCGCAATGTGCTGTCGGTCCCTGCGATCCGGGAGATCTCGCGGGGGCTGAGCAACAGCACGTCCAGGCCTCCTGCCAGCGGGCTGCTGTCCGATCCCGACCAGGAGAACTGAGGAGGGGGCGCGGTCGGCGTTGCCGCCGCCGTCCCCACCGAGCCTGCCACGGCGAGGGCGGCCAGAACGCTGGCAGTGGCCAGCCTGGTCACGGACGCGGAGGGCCGCCCGGCCGCGGTGCTGCTACGCAGCGTGAGGCGGTGTCCGAGGGCGCTTGGGGTGTTGGCGGTGACCTTCATGGCGGACCTTTCCGATAGCTAAACCGTAGCAGTGCTACGACTATAACCATAGCGAGTTCCGTAGCGCAAGCATGAAACCGTAGCGATCCTGTGCAGGTTGTCGAATATCGTCAGACCCGCTCGCGAACCGCTCAATCCGAAGGAAAGCGACGCGGAAAGGCCAAGCGACGAAGCGAGTATTGGCCGGTTGCGCGGTTGACCGGGAGTCACAGCTCCGTCTAACGACCACCGATCGCGCTATGGTTCAGTAGATCGAATCGCAGCACTGCTGCAGTTTGGGATGTACTCTCTTTGAGGTGACGACCGAAGCGGCGGGGGGAGCAATGGCCGCCACATCCTCGAGAACGCCCGATGCATCGGATCTCGTCTTGGTCATGGACGGTCGGCTTACACCGGCCCGCGCGGCCGATGGAGATTTCTTCATCGGCCGAGAGGTGCCATCTGCTGACATCCAACTCGACCACCCTGCGATATCGCGGTTGCATGCCCGTCTTGAGCCGGGCGCTCGCTGGCGGATCATCGACTTCGAGAGCAGAAACGGTATCTACATCGACGGGCGCCGAGTGCGCGAAGCGACCGTCACCGACGGGATGTCGGTTGCGTTCGGTGCGCCACAGGGACCAAAGATCATGTTCCGCTACGGCACCGATGCCCTCGACAACATTGGGCGCCTCGGGCGTGCGGTAGCCCGCCGCATCGCAGATCTCGGTCTTTCTCGTCGGGCTGTCCGGTTGCAGGCCAACATCGACGCCTCGACCATGGATGGCCTGCTGAACGGCCGCTATTGGCCAGACAGCGCCATTCGCCGAGCGCTCGACAACGCCCTGTCGTGGCCGCCGGGATCGCTGGCCGCCATCTGCGATGGTGCTGCACCCGAGGACGTTACCGATGTCATTACGCCGGCGATCCGGCATAGCCTTCTGCTCGATTCGGCGGCGCTGAGACTCGAATCGATCGCAGCGGGTCTCGTCAACTTGCCTGCTGCGACCGATCCGGGCTATCAGGCGCAAGCGTCCCTGCTGCAGCGCCAGATCCAGCACTTCGACTCTTCCTTGTCAGCCCAAGCGCACCACGCTCGGTCCGAATTTGCGCAACTGCTCCAGCACATCGCCCAAATCTACGGGCGCCGACTCCCCACACCTGAGGTGGAAATCCCCATCACTGCGATGGGAAATACGCCGCCCGCAGCACCACAGGCGCCGTTACGATCGCAAGAACATGAAGCGTAGTGGGGGTCGGGTGGGACAGCGCTCATCAGCGAAATCGTGGTTCCGACTCGGACGATCGACCGCACGTCGGCCGAGCGATCCAGAGTCCCAGCCAGGTCAAGCGACGCTGCAGTTCGCGCGGACCATGAGCGCGTCCTCAGAACCGTGCGCGTGGTTGATGACCGCGCAGGGAAGGCTACCGAAAAGGAGAACATCGTGACCGCAACGGCGGCGCCACCGCTTGTGGTTTGGCTCGGCGAGGCAATGTTCACCTTCAGGCCCGGCAAAGACATCGTCATCGGTCGCGGTGTTGATGCCGATATCCGCGTGGAGGTCGATGCCAAGCAGGCGATCTCCCGCGAGCACATGATCCTGACTGCCCGAAACGGGCAATGGATCGCAGAGGACAAGAGCCGCAACGGAATTTATGTGGGCGGCACCCGCCAGGCCAGGGTTCCCATCGACGACGACGTCGCGATCAACCTCGGCGCTCCGACCGGTCCCCGACTGCGGTTCAGGATTACCACCCAGGCAGTACCGGTGGCCCGCAACTTCTCTCGGCCAATGCCCGCACCCGCGCCACCCGCCAGGCCAGGTCCGACACCGCAGCGTACGGTCCCACCACCCCCCACGCAGCGACCCACCGCACCGCCTATGCGGCCTGCGCCGCCAGTTCGATCAGGGCCGCCGCAGCAGCGACCAGCGCCGCGCCCACCCGCACCGACCCAAGCCCCGAGCCAGCCCCCACGTCACACGCCGCCACCACCGCGCCCTGCCGGCCCACAGCCGACTCCACGACCGATGCCGTCACCGAAGCCGATCGCCGCAGCGGCCGATGACGACGACGTCTTGGCCCGCATGACCGGCGTGGTGAAAAAGGTACTGCCACAACGTGCAGCGCCGGCGCTTCCGGCGGGCGCCATCACGATCGGGCGGCACTCGACGTCGGCGATCCAGGTCGACGACCCGCTGGCCTCCCGCGTACATGCTTATCTGCTGGCCTCGCCCACGGGCACACAGATCCACGACAACGCCAGCAACAACGGCATTTTCGTCAACGGCGTCCGCATGCCTGCAGCCACGCTCCGCCCGGGTGATGTCGTCACCATCGGCAACACCGATCTGACCTTCGACGGGACGACGCTGCGGACGCAGGACCGCACCCCGTCCACCGGTGGCATCGAGGCGCACCAGCTCGGTCTGACCATTGACGGGCGTCAGCTGCTGTCCTCGGTGTCGTTCACCGCGCGTCCCGGTACGTTGACCGCCGTCATCGGACCGTCCGGCGCCGGAAAATCCACGTTGATCAAGATGGTCGGTGGTGTCACCCAACCCACCTCCGGTCAGGTGCGATTCGACGGCCATGACGTGCACGCCGAATACGCCTCGCTGCGGTCGCGCATCGGCGTCGTCCCTCAGGACGACGTGGTGCATCGCCAGCTGACAGTCAGCCAGGCGCTCAATTATGCTGCCCGCCTACGCCTTCCGGCTGACACCGGCAAAGCTGACCGCAAGGCGGTCGTGGACCGGGTTCTCGACGAACTCCAATTGACCAACCACCGTGACACTCGGGTCGACAAACTCTCCGGCGGCCAACGCAAACGCGCTTCGGTGGCCATGGAGCTGCTCACCGGTCCTTCACTGCTGATTCTCGACGAGCCGACGTCCGGGTTGGACCCAGCGCTGGATCGCGAGGTCATGGCGATGCTGCGCCGGCTCGCAGACGCTGGACGCACGGTCATCGTCGTCACACACTCGCTGACGTATCTGAGCATGTGCGACCAGGTGTTGCTGCTGGCTCCGGGCGGCAAGACGGCCTACGCGGGTCCGCCCGGGCAGGTCGCGGCGACCATCGGCACCAATGATTGGGCCGACATCTTCGCCTGGGTCGCGTCCAACCCGGATGCCGCGCACGCCGTGTTCCTGCAGAAGAACCCCGCGGCCGCAGCACCTGCAGCGCCCGCGAGTCCACCTGGGCCGCTGGGTGATCCCGCACGCACCAACACCACCCGCCAGGTCGCCACCCTGGCCGCACGCCAGATCCGGCTGATCTTCGCCGACCGTGGGTACACGGCGTTCTTGGCTCTGCTGCCCTTCATCCTGGGCGCCCTGACCTTGGTCGTGCAGGGCTCGGTCGGATTGGGGAAGGCGAGCCTGGACGGAGGCGCACCGGATGAGCCCAACCAACTGCTGAGCCTCATGGTCATCGGCACCGTGTTCATGGGGACCGCGCTGACCGTTCGCGATCTCGTCGGTGAACGCAGCATCTTCCGCCGAGAGCAATCGGTGGGCCTGTCCGCCGGCGCGTATCTGACGGCCAAGATCGCGGTCTACAGCGTCGCCGCGGCCATCCAGATCGCGATCCTCACAGCCATCGTCGTGGTGGTGAAGGGAGGTCCGAACCAGGGCTCACTGGTGACGAGCAACCCGGTGTGGGATCTGTACCTGGCCTTGGCGCTCACCGCCATCGTGTCGGCGATCGTCGGCTTGTGGTTGTCATCGTTGGCGCGGACGAGTGACTGGATCATGCCGATGCTCGTCGTCATCCTGATGAGCGCAATTGTCTTCTCCGGTGGGCTGATTCCCGTCACCGGCCGCCTCGGCCTCAACCAGGTCTCCTATCTTCTTCCCGCCCGATGGGGCTTCGCCGCCGGCGCGTCAAGCATCGACCTGATGGAGGCCGATGCCGCCAACTACATCGACGACCCGCTTTGGCGCCACCAGTTGTCATGGTGGCTGCTGGACGTAGGCGTGCTGGTGCTCATCGGCATCGTGGCAACCATCGTGGTGCTGCGCAGGCTGCGACTGCCCGCCGGGGAGCGCAAGGCAGGCGGGCGGGTCATGGGCGTCACGATCGCGCTGGTGCTGATTGCCGCATTCCTGGTTGGCATGTCGTACCTCACCCGGGACGGGACCTCCGACCGACCGGGCCCCGCCTCCATGCCCAGTGTTCCCACTCAGGGGAACGCTCCGCCACAAAAGCCCGTGGCCGCAGGCGATCTGGCAGGTCTACTCATCGACGCAGGAGCTGCCAGTACGGTTGTGGGCGCCAGTTCGATGACGCCCAACGGAGCGGTCCCGCTCACCGAACTGACCGCCGCTACGGCCGCGCCGCCCAATTGCTCCGGGGTGGTGAGCCCGGCCAATAGCCAGGCTTGGGGGGCGAGTAACCCTACCGGCATCGCCGGAAGTGAACTGGTTTCCTCCGATCCGAATACAACTGTTACGCAATATCTATTGCTGTATCCGGACGCAGAGAAGGCCGCCACCGCCCAGTCCGAGCACATCAATTTCTGGCAACCCTGTGCGAACACCACCGTCACTTTGACCCCGCCGGGGCAACCGCCGACGACCGTCAACGTGGGCAATGTCTCGTTGGTTGACGGGCGGCCCACGGCTGTCCTCAGCATGCCCGGCCGTACCTGTCAGCATGTGCTCGAGGTTGCCTCCAACGTCGCGATCGACGTCCAGGCGTGCGGCCCAACGGAGACCAGTCATGCGAATGAGATCGTCAACAAGATTGCCGAGAAGATCCATTGATCAAAGACTTCCGGGAGGCAATTGTGTGAAAAATGCTGCAAGAGCGCTCCCTATAACACGCTTAAAGTTACCTGCGAGGGGTTTTGCCGGGGGCAATTCGTATCGGTAGAGCACTTCCCACCGACAGAAAGAGAGACCAATGAAGGTACGTTTCAAAAGCGCGATCGCGGCTACCGCCGTTGCCGCGCTCGCGTTGACAGCATGTGGCACCGAGAAGTCTGCGCCCGAGGGTGGTACGTCAGGTTCCGATGACGCCGCCAGCAGCCTGGTCGCGAAATCCGCGGAGGCGATGAAGGGCCTCACGGGCGCTCACGTCGTTCTCACTGCCGACGGCAAGGTGCCCAACCTCAAAGTCACCAAACTGGAAGCCGACGTTGCAGGAAAGCCTGCTGTCGTGGCGACCGGCGAGGCCACCGTACAGATGGGACAGACCACGCAGGCCGCCAAGCTCATCTACGTCGACGGTCACCTCTACTCCGACATCGCCGTCCCCGGTCAATGGTTCGACTACGGCGACGGCAACTCGATCTACAACCTGTCGGTGATCTTCGATCCCAGCAACGGCCTCGCCAACGCTCTGTCAAATCTCAAGGACCCCAAGGAAGCCGGGTCGGAAACCATCGACGGAACGCCCACCACCAAGATCACAGCGAAGGCCTCTACCAACGACGTAGCGGTGTTGGCCGGAGCTCGGAAGGCGCCTGAAAACGCGCAGGAGTGGCCGGTCACCGTGTGGATCGCCGAGAGCGATCCGCATTACCTCGTGCAGGCCCAGATCAACGTCGGTGACCCTTCCGATGCGAAGGTCACCATGACCCTGTCCGAATTCGGAAAGACGGTCACCGCTGAAAAGCCGGCCATCACCCCGCCCAATTGAGCTACAGATCTGAAAGGAAACCAAACAACATGGACACCAAAAATTTTGGGCGCCGGGTGGCCGCGGCCAGCGTAGGCATCTTGGCGGTCGGCGCAATTGAAATCGCCAGCCCGACTGCGCACGCCGCACTGTCGTACGGCTCCATCGCATACGCCGACAACGGGGCGGGCGCGGTGGTGTGGAACTATCCGTCGTCCAGAGAGGCCCAGAAGGCGGCGATCCAGTACTGCGGATGGTCGAGCTGTGAAGCATTGAACTACTTCACCGATTGCGGTGTGGCGGTGCGAAATGACACGCACGTTCAGTCGGCACACGGACCAACCCTGGGTGCGGCCACACGTGCGGCGCTCAACGCCATCCCCGGCGGAAACGGCTACATCGATCTGTGGGCATGTAACTGAGGAAGTACGGGCGCGGTAGTTGGCAGCAATCTGCCAACTACCCCGCCTTTTTCGTGCGCGGACGAGCGTGCGATTCCGCTGTGGCCGCGATCAGTGTTTCGAAACGCTGGCCACGCGGAACGTGGCCCGTTGGATGGCGTCGACATCCTCGGAGAAGGTGAACATGTCCTCGGTAACTCAGTTGAAGCCCAAGGTGCTTGGTTGCCCCTGATCATCACCAATCGCAGGGCTTTGCCAGTCAGCGGAGATCGACATGCTCTTACTGAAACCGCTGGTAGCACTGGTCCGGATTGCTGGTCAGTCCCGAACGGAAGGCCATGATCCGCGTGAATCCCGCTGGAACGCTCTCGCCGTCGTTGTCGCTGGCGGCCCAACCATTGGTGAGTAGACCGGCCACGGCTTCATCGAGATCGCCGGCAGTGAGCTGAAGCGACTGGCCAGAGGGCAGACGAACCGGGTCGGACATGTCCCGGTTGGCGACGCCGGTCAGGCAAGCGGTACGCATGGCCGCGGCCTGGCCGTCGAGCCCGAGCCCCTTGGCGTGCTGGAGGGCGAGCATGTACCGAGAGGTCACGACCGACATGGCAGTGTTGTCTCCCTGGATCAGTACACGGCTCGATTCGTCTGCGGGAGTGCCGAGTTCGGTCAGAGCGGCGAGGTTCAGACTGATGGTGTTAGTGGCGGGGCAGTAGTTGGCCGGCGCGTCTGACGCGGCCGCGTCAGCGCATGGTTCGGACTCATACACCACCTTCGGCGGGTCTGCCGGTGAGTAGATCTGATTGAGGAGCTCCATCAGCGTGGTCAACGATTGCTCGTTGATCGGGGCGTTGGCGGTTTGTGGGTCGCCGTCGGCATCTTCGGTCAGTGCGATGGGCAGATCGCCTCTGCGCTGGTCGATCTCGTCGATGGTAATCGCGGTGCACGCTGTGATCCCGGTGTTGAAACCCATTTGGAATGCCGTGATCCGGTCCAATGCGGTGCCGTGACCCTCCTCGAGCAGTTCGGCCGTGTCCGGCGTGATGAGCGGATCACGGATGGCGATCGCGGCTGCCAGAACCCTGTTGAGGCCGTCGCCGGTGCTGATCGTCAAGCGCGGCGAGTTGCCCTCTGCCACCCAGCGGATGTACATGCCGGCGAAGCAATCTGCCTGTTGTTCGAAGACGATGACCGGCGTACGCCGGTTCACCAGGCTGGCCATCCGCTGGATCGCGTGGCCGTATTCATGGGCCATGAGTGCCGGCAGACTCATCTGGCCGAAGTACTTCTGTCCGGCCGGAATCAATTGCCCACGGTCCCAGGCGATCAGGCGGTCCCGGTGGCAGTAGAACGCATTGGGATTCTTGTACGGGCTCGAGCCACACAATTCCCGGGTCTGTGGATTCGTCGAGTCATAGGATGCGAAATTCCTGATCGGCCGGAACACCCCGGGAAGTGACCCGGGATAGGCCTGTTGCCAGAATTCTTCGACATCGTTGACCGCCGCCAGTGCGAGCTTGTCCATCTCGCCGCCGTCGGTGTCCTGCACCGTTCCGGTAGGGGCGGGAGCGTTGTCGCGTAGTCCGCTCGGGCCGTCGGTGACGGGTAGTCCACCAACCCTGTTGGGGTCGTACAACATCGATGCCGGCTCGCCGGGCACCACCTTGGCCACGTAGTTCAGTAATACGACGCTGACCGTGCCGATCACCGCTGCTGCAGCAATCACCATTGTTAAGGCGCGGAACACGCGAGCTCTTCTGTTTCGTACCGGCTTCGAAGCCGCAACTGGAGGCGGCGGAACTGCGGAGGTTACGCGTTTGCGACGTGACATATGAGGTCTCCAGTTACATCTGGGGGGACAGTTGCCAAGCAAACACGGCTGATATCAGAACGTCGACGGAATCGATACGCAAAGGGCGACAAGATATTCCGTATACGTACTGGGTTGCCGGGGTACCGGACCCCGCAGCAATTCATCGGTATTCGGCGTTGGCACGTATTGATCGTATGTGCTCGCGTGGGCCTGCTCGTGCACCAAGTTTCTTGAACCAAGCTGCGGGAGGTCATGCCCACCGTGTCATCCTGACGACGATCAGGAATGCATGTACGCGGTAAATATGCGATGAGCTGGTGTTTTCCGCTGCACGAATATCGCGGGTGGGCGACGGGAACAAGCGAAATTGGTGTGTAGAGGGGGATGAACCCGCTGGTAATCTCTGCTCGGGTGGAGGGGACGACAGCGATGGAATTGCTGAGCAACACGGCCGGGTTCGGCAAACATGTCAGCGGTGAAGGCGGGATGGTCACCGCCGACACGCCAGTCTTGGCTGTCGGTCAGCGAGTCATCCAGAACATCAGGCTTACGACGGGTGTGGGCGATCCCGAGGACGGTAAGCGGTTTGGCGAGGGCGCACAGCGCTTTCGGGCAGCCGGACAGGTATTGAGTGCCGCGTACCCCAGCGACGGCTGGGACGGCGCCGGATCGGCCGCTTACACCCGGCAGACCGGCACATTGGTTGGGCGCACGCAGGGCATGGTCGACGTCGATGCACGTGTGGCCTCCGTGCTGTCTCGCGAGGCCGCGCAGATCGCGGCGACCCGAGAAGGTCTCGAGCGGCAATCGGAGTGGCTTGGCGACATCAGCCACACGATGGTCGCGGCCGGCCGATTCACCTATGGCGGTCTAGCGGCGCAGACCGCGGCTGAATTGGCGATAGTGAATAAGGCGGTCGGGGAGTCGACCGATCAGCTGATGTCGTTGCACTCCGACGTCGAGGCCAACGCTGCGGCGGTGCGGGACACGGTGGGCCTGTACGCCGGCATCGCCGGCGATGGCGTGCCGGACGAGGGTGATTGCGGCCCAGAAGTGCCAGACAAGCCAGAGAAGTCAGCAGAGGACGAGCCGGCCGATTCAGGCCAGGTACCTGTGTCGGGGCCGGTTGCTGTACCCGCGGTTGGCGCGCAACCCGGAGGGGCTTCGCCCTCAACAGCGATGTCGGGTGACCAACCGGCAGCCCCATTGCCAGCCACAGGACCGTCGTCGGCGACAGCCTCGGAGGCAGCCTCCCCGGCTGCGGGCGCGGGAGGTGCGGTCGCCGGTGTGATCAGCGCGATCCTCGGTCCGCTCGTCGGACTGCTCGGCGGCATCGCGCAAGCGGGCGGTCAGGCGGCGCAGATCGCCACCCAGGCCGCGCAGGGCGCGGGCCAGACGGGGCAATCGGCCGATCCGAACGAAGACGGCGGGATGGAGCACGCCGCCGAGGCCGATGAGCGCGGTACAGGGGATGAGGGCAAAGAACCCGAGGCCGGAGACGAGGATCGCGGGCACACCGAGGATTCAGCCGCTGACGACCCGATGGCGGACGAACAGCGAGATGCCGGTGCCAATGATGATTCTGCTGGCGAAGGTGGCCGCGGACCTGCGATGACGCTGCCTCCAGACCTGGAGGTGGCATCCGCAGCACTGGTTGGACGCGCGCCTGCCCAGCAGTTCATATCGACGGATTTGGAGCAGGGACAGCTACGTCCGCCCGTGACCGCTACATTGGAGCGCGGTATTCCGGGATCCGCTGCGGTGCTCAACAGGTAGAGATTCTGGAATAACAGGGATCGAGGGGATTCATGTCGGGAAATTTGCGGGTTGATACCGCTCTCTTGCACGAGTTGTCGGCCAAACAGGCTCAGGCTGCAGGTGACTTGTCGTCTGCAACTGAGTTGGTGGAAGGTGTGAGCACTTCGTTGCGTGTGACGCACGGACCAATTTCGTCCTCCACGGCCGATGCGGTCGAGGCGGCACTGCGCGCTCGTCGGGCGGCGGGAGCCGGCATGGTCAGAGCGTCGTGGGAGCTCGGTGACGGGCTCAGGTGTGCGGCAACCCGGTACGACCGGACGGACGCGACGATGAGCGACGTTCTCGACGGAACCGTGCGGTAGGGGACAGGTCGTGATCACTCCCTATGAAGCCGACGCCAGCGCACCGCCGATCGACGATGTCGTCGGGGTCGAGCTGACCATTGATGGGATCCTGGTGGTGGCCGACAAGCTCGGTCTGACCGATTTTCCGCCCTCGTTGGGTATCCGGTTGAACATCCCGCAACCTGATCTGCGCAAGGTTGTGTGGGAACAAGTTGAACGTGACCTGACGGCGCAGGGTGTGCTGGACGTCTTCGGTAAGCCTCACCCCGAGGTGTCGGCCATGCTCGATACCCTCAGCCGCCCTGAGCGCACGATCGAGGGGCGCTGGTGGCGTCGCGACCTAGGCGGAAAGATGATCCGGTTCGTGGTCTGCCGCAAGGGCGGCCGGCACGTCGTCGCCGCCCGCGACAACGACCTGCTGGTCCTGCAGCGCGTCGCCGCGCAAGTTGGCCTGGCGGGCATGGTCAACACCGTGCTCGGAGAAGGTAATCCGGCCAATGTCGAACCCTTGACCGGCGTTGCGGCAACCCTCGCCAATTGCCGGACCGCCGACGAGCTCACCGGTTACGGCATACCTCCTACTTCTGCCCGGGTGTACGCCAACATCATCTCCGAACCCGAAAGCTGGGTGGAGTTGGTGGCGACCGAGCGAAATCCTGGCGGCACCACCTCGCAGGTGGATGTGGCCGCAGGTGTTTTGGACTCCCGGCAGGGCCGCATCGTCTCAATCCCGCGCCGGGTGAACGGTGAGCTATACGGCAGTTTCCTGACCGGTACCAGGGACAATCTGCAGCGCGCACTCGATGCGTTGGTCGAATTCCTGCCGTCGGCCTCGTGGTTCGACAAGTCCGAGTCGGATAGCTCCTACCTGCACTGAAAGAGGGCGCCACGGTGGGTGAATTTCCGCCACACGATCCGGACGACGATGAAGACTATGACGATCTCTCGGCGCTCGATTTCTCGTGTGCCGACGATGGTTCAAACGACCCTGGGTTGGATGTATTTGCCTCGTACGAGGAGCTCGTCGAATCGGGCGACACTGGATTTGACAGCGCGGTATCCGGCACAGGCAACGATGAGAACCTTGCAGCGCCGTTGTTCTCAGTCACCAACCCGCCGGAAACCGTCACGGTGACGGTGTTCATGGACGGCCGGGTGCACGAGATCGAATTGGCACCGAAAGCCGTCAATCTGACCGAACGGGATCTCGCCGAGGAGATCCTGGTCATCGCGGACCTGGCAGCCAAACAGGCCAAGTCCGCCCAGTACTCGGCCATGCTCGCCGAAATGCGCGAACATGGACACGACGACGCGGCGACCCGCGACTTTCTGACCCGTGACCTGGATTTGCTCACCCCGGAGCAAGCTGACGACGCTCGGGCCCAGGTCTTTTCGACGCGCTATGGAGGCGATAATGGTTGACCACCTCGCTGGGATGTTCGGCTCCGCAGTGGGGATGCTGAGCGGTTCGCCTGCGCGTTCGCTCGAGTTGTTCACCGAGATCACCAACTACGACGAAACCGCGTGTGACGCGTGGGTGGGTCGGATCCGCTGTGGTGACACCGATCGGGTGACGTTGTTCCGGGCCTGGTATTCGCGCTCGAACTTCGGCCAACTCGCCGGGGCCGCCGAGATCTCGATGAACGCGATGAACGCCCGGATTCCGATCGGCGGCATCTACGGCCGGGAGATCTCCTATCCGATCAACTCGCCGCTGGCGATCACGCTCGGGTTTGCCGTCCAGGAGGCCACCGAAGGCAACTACGCCGACGCGATGGAGGCGTTGGAGGATGCCCCGTCCGGGGGGTCCGGTCATCTGGTGGCCTGGGTCAAAGCCGTGATCTACGGGGCGGCGCAACGCTGGACCGATGTAATCGACCAGGTGCGGGGCGCCGATCAATGGCCGGACAAGTTCTTGGCAGCGGCGGCCGGTGTGGCTCACGGAGTGGCGGCGGCGAATCTCGGGCTGTTCACCGAGGCCGACCGCCGACTCACCGAGGCAAACGACACGCCGGCCGGTCAGGCATGTGCGCCCGCGATAGCGTGGTACTTGGCGATGGCCCGGCGGTACCAGGGCAACGAAGAGTCTGCACACGTTCTACTCGAGTGGTTGCAGGCGAACTTTCCTGAACCCAAAGTGACTGCGGCGCTGCGCGATCCGGCCTATCGACTGGAGACAACGACCGCCGAGAAGATCGCTGCGCGTACCGATCCGTGGGATCCCTCCAGTGTGGTCGCCGATACGTCGGGGCGGGAGAAGTTGCTGGCGGAGGCGCAGGCCGAGCTCGACCGGCAGATCGGTCTGAGCCGGGTCAAGGATCAGATCGAGGCGTACCGCGCGGCGACGCAGATGGCAAGGATTCGTGCGGCGCGTGGCATGAAGGTGGGCCAGACCTCCAAGCACATGATCTTCGCTGGCCCACCGGGCACAGGTAAGACCACGATCGCGCGCGTGGTGGCCAACATCCTCGCCGGCCTAGGGGTGATCGCCGAGCCGAAGCTGATCGAAACCTCACGTAAGGATTTCGTCGCCGAGTACGAGGGACAGTCGGCCGTCAAGACTGCCAAGACGATCGACCGGGCTTTGGGTGGTGTGCTGTTCATCGACGAGGCCTACACCCTCGTGCAAGAGCGCGACGGCCGAGCCGATCCTTTCGGTACCGAGGCGCTGGACACTTTGCTGGCCCGGATGGAGAACGACCGCGACCGGCTGGTGGTCATCATCGCCGGTTACAGCAACGACATCGACCGGCTACTGGAGACCAACGACGGTCTGCGCTCTCGTTTCGCCACTCGGATCGAGTTCGACTCCTACTCTCCAGACGACATCGTCGAGATCACCAAAGTCATTGCGAAGGCGAATGATTCGCAGCTCGACGAAGATGCGGCCAAGCGCGTGCATCAGGCGGCCATGCTGCTGAGTCAGCGCACGCTCAACGGCAAGCCGGCCTTGGACATCGCCGGTAACGGCCGGTACGCGCGGCAGTTGGTAGAGGCAGGCGAGCAGAACCGCGATATGCGGCTGGCTCGCTCGCTCGACTTCGAGAACCTCGGAGTAGAGCAGCTCAGTGAGGTCAACGGAGAAGACATGGCAGCGGCGATCGCGGCGGTACACAGCCGCCTGAGCATCGGCGAATAGCGATGGCAGGCTTCCGGCTCACCACCAAGGTCCAGGTCAGTGGCTGGCGTTTTCTGCTGCGTCGCGTCGAGCACGCGATCGTGCGCCGCGATACCCGGATGTTCGACGACCCGCTGCAGTTCTACAGCCGCGCGGTGTTCGCCGGGATCGTTGTCTCGGTTCTGATCTGCCTGGGCGCGGCGTTGATGGCGTACTTCAAGCCGCTCGGCAAGCAAGGCAGCGATCAGTTGCTGGTGGACCGGACCACCAATCAGCTCTATGTGATGCTGCCCGGAACGAACCTGTTGCGCCCGGTATACAACCTGACCTCGGCGCGACTGGCCCTCGGCAGCGCCGGCAATCCGTCGGCGGTGAAGTCCGAGGAGCTCAACCGGCTGCCGAAGGGCCAGCCGATCGGGATTCCCGGTGCACCGTACGCTACCCCGATCGGCGCGCCCGCGTCGCGATGGGCGCTGTGTGACACCGTGGCGAAGGCTGACAGCTCAGCGCCCAACGTGGAACAGGCAGTTCTGATCCGTTCGCTGGCAACGGATCTGAGTGTCGGTCCGATGCAGGCCAACCAGGGCATGCTGGTGACCTTCGAGGGCGCCAACTGGCTCGTCACGCCAGAGGGTCGGCACAGCATCGACCTCGCCGACCGAGCAGTGAGCTCGGCGGTGGGAATTCCCGTCACCGCGAAGGCCACACCGATATCCGAGGGGCTGTTCAATGCGCTGGCCAATAGGGGCCCGTGGCAGCTGCCGGGCATCCCCGCTGCGGGTGCACCGAATAGCGTTGGGTTACCGGAGAATCTGGTGATCGGGTCGGTTTTCCAGACTGCCACCGAATCCGATCCGCAGCACTATGTGGTATTGCCGGACGGGGTGGCCCGCGTCAATGGCCCGACGGCGGCCGCGCTCCGCGCTACGAACTCGTACGGACTACTGCAGCCCCCGTCCGTGGAGGCCAGCGTGGTCGCCAAGATCGCGGAGCAAGTGTATGTGTCGCCTCTGCCGGACAAGCCGCTCGAGGTGCTGCTACGCCAGGACACGCCGGTGTTGTGCTGGGCCTGGCAGCGAGAGCCGGGTGACCAGGGGGCAAAGACCACTGTCATCGCCGGCCGTCGGCTGCCGATCCCGTACTCGGCGGTGGGCACCGGAATCGACCAGATCGGTGGGGACGCAACGGTGTACATCGAAGGCGGCCAGTTGGTCCGCCTGCAGTCGCCAGATCCCAGGGTGGGCGAGAGCCTGTATTACATCGACCCGCAAGGAGTGCGGTACGGCATCGCCAATGATGACGCTGCTAAGAATCTGGGCCTGTCCGGTGCGGTGAACGCGCCGTGGCAGGTCGTCGGGCTGCTGGTCGAGGGCCCTGTGTTGTCGAAGGAGGCGGCTCTGCTGGAGCACGACACTCTCCCGGCCGACCCCAATCCCCGCAAAGTCGAAAGCAAGCAGGGCTCATGACAACCAGGAAGTTCACCCCGACGATCAAGCGGGGTCCGCGGCTGACACCGGGCGAGATCAATGTTGCTCCCCCCGACGACCTCGGAATCGAGATCCCACCGTCGGGCATGCAGAAGGCCATGCCATATGTCATGGGCGGCTGCATGATCGGAATGATCGCGATCATGATCTTCACCGGGGTGCGCCAGCTGTCCCCGTACATGCTGATGATGCCGCTGATGATGATCATGGGCACCGTCGGCTTCATGGGCAGTGGTGGTGCCGGCGGCAAGAAGGTCCCCGAGATCAACGCCGACCGTAAGGAGTATCTGCGGTATCTGGCCGGGCTGCGTACCCGCGTGACATCATCGGCATCGGCGCAGGTGGCGTTCTTCGGTTACCACGCACCGAATCCCGACGATCTGTTGTCGATCATCGGTACCCACCGACAGTGGTCGCGACAGGCCAACTCGGACTTCTACGCTGCCACACGTATCGGCATCGGTGCCGAGATCGCGGTGGACCGCCTGCTCAAGCCGAATACCAGCGGTGACCTGGCCGGTCCAGATGGTGCGCCACAGCCGCACCTGGAGCCGGTCAGCCACATGTGGGTGACGAAGTTCCTGCGCACCCACGGCCTGATCCACGATTGTCCCAAACTTGTTCAGCTACGGACATTTCCGACCATTGCGGTGGGTGGGGACCTTACCGGTGCCTCGGCGCTGCTGACCGCCATGATCTGTCATCTGGCGGTGTTCCATCCGCCAGACCTGCTGCAGATCCGGGTCCTCACGGACAACCCGGAAGACCCCAACTGGTCGTGGGTCAAGTGGTTGCCCCACGTGCAGCACCAGACTGACACCGATGCGGCCGGGCCAACACGGTTGGTGTACACGCGTCCCGACGGCCTCAGCGATCTGACCGCGCGTGGCCCGCACAGTGCCGACGCCGCGCCCGGTGGGCCGTACGTGATCGTGGTGGACCTCACCGGCGGTAAGGCCGGGTTCCCGGTCGACGGCCGGGCCGGCGTCACCGTTCTCACCCTGGGCAATCACCGCGGCTCGGCGTACCGGCTGCGGGTCGATCCCGACGGAACAGCAGATGACAAGCTGCCGAATCAGAACTACCGCGAGGTGACGCGAGTTGTCGATCGTATGACCCCGGCGCAGGCCGGCCGGGTTGCCCGCAAGCTCGCGGGCTGGTCGATCACCGGCACGATCATCGACAAGAACGTACGGGTGCAGAAGAAGGTCTCCACCGAATGGCACCATCTGGTCGGCGCCAAGTCGGTGGAAGAGGTGGTCCCGGCACGATGGCGGATGTTCGCCGACACCGACCGAGACCGACTGCGGATCCCGTTCGGTCATGAGCTCAAGTCGGGCGAGATCATGCATCTCGATATAAAGGAAGGCGCCGAGTTCGGTGCCGGTCCGCACGGCATGCTCATCGGAACCACTGGCTCGGGCAAGTCGGAGTTCTTGCGGACATTGATCCTGTCGTTGGTGGCTACCCACCATCCCGATCAGATCAATCTGTTGCTCACCGACTTCAAGGGCGGTTCGACCTTCCTCGGTATGGAGAAGCTGCCGCACACCGCAGCGGTCGTCACCAATATGGAGGAGGAGGCCGAACTCGTCAGTCGCATGGGCGAGGTGCTCACCGGTGAACTCGACCGTCGACAGTCGATCCTGCGTCAGGCCGGCCTGCAGGTTGGCGCGGCGGGCGCACTATCGGGCGTGGCCGAGTACGAGAAGCACCGCGAGCGCGGTGCCGATCTGCCGCCCTTGCCGACGCTGTTCGTGGTGGTCGACGAGTTCGCCGAGTTGCTGCAGAACCATCCGGACTTCATCCAGCTGTTCGACCGGATCTGTCGTGTGGGCCGATCGTTGCGCGTTCATCTTCTGCTGGCGACTCAGTCACTGAATACGGGTGGAGCGCGCATCGACAAGCTCGAGCCCAACCTGACATACCGAATTGCGTTGCGTACCACCAGTTCAGCCGAATCCAAGGCGGTGATCGGTACTCCTGAGGCGCAGTACATCACCAATAAGGAGAGCGGAGTGGGCTTCCTGCGCGTGGGCATGGAGGATCCGATGAAGTTCCGGAGCGTCTACACCGGCAACAACTACGTGCCCGCCCTGATGGACTCGACCGACGGTGAGGCCAAGCCGCGGGCGAAGCGTCAGGCCCGGGTTCGGATCCACCAGTTCACGACCACTCCCATTTTCGATACGGCGGTGAACTGAGATGAGTACAGACGCTGAACCCCGGGTGTTGCGTGAGGTGGTTCTCGGTCAGCTTGGCACCGGGGAGAGCCGCGCCTACAAGATGTGGCTGCCGCCGCTGACCGATCCGACGCCCCTCAACGAATTGATCGAACGTGACTATCAGCGCCAGCCGCTGCGGTTCGGGCTCGGCATCATGGATGAGCCGCGCCGCCACCGTCAGGAGGTCTGGGGTGTTGACGTGTCCGCGGCGGGCGGCAACATCGCGATCGGCGGCGCACCGCAGACCGGCAAGTCGACGTTTCTGCAAACCCTGATGCTTTCGGCGGCGGCGACCCACACGCCGCGACAGGTGCAGTTCTATTGCATCGACCTCGGCGGCGGTGGGCTGATGTACATGGAGGACCTGCCTCACGTGGGCGGCGTGGCCACCCGCGCCGAACCAGATCGGGTGAACCGGGTGGTGGCCGAGGTCAAAGCTGTGCTGAGGGCCCGTGAGCAGGTGTTCAAGCAGTACCGCGTCGGATCGATCTCGGCCTACCGGGAGATGCGCGAGGATCCCAACAACCCTGCCGCGCGGGACCCGTTCGGCGATGTCTTCCTGGTGATCGACGGCTGGCCTGCCTTCGTGGCCGAGTTCCCCGATCTGGAACCGTCGGTGCAGGATCTGGCCGGTCAGGGGTTGGCGTACGGAGTACACCTCATCATCTCGACGCCACGATGGACCGAGCTCAAGTCACGCGTGCGCGACTACTTGGGCACCAAGGTGGAGTTCCGGCTCGGAGACGTCAACGAGACCCAGATCGATCGCATCACCCGCGAGATCCCGGCGAATCGGCCGGGCCGCGCAGTCTCCGTAGAGAAGCATCACCTGATGATGGGGGTGCCGCGACTTGATGGTGTGCACAGCGCCGACAACATCGTGGCGGCGATCTCGGCTGCCGTACAGGAGGTTGCCGCGCGCCACACCGACCAGGCACCGCTGGTGCGGGTGTTGCCGGACCGCATCTACCTGCATCAGCTCGATCCGAATCCGCCAGGACCCGACGCTGATTACCGCACCCGTTGGCAGGTGCCGCTCGGTATTCGCGAGTCCGACCTCACCGTCGCGTACAACCAGATGAACACGACGCCGCACCAACTCATCTTTGGTGCCCCCAAGTCGGGCAAGACGACCGCCGCGCATGCGATAGCCAAGGCAATCTGCAGTCGCAACAGCCCCGACCAGGTGCGGTTCATGCTGGCAGATTATCGATCGGGCCTGCTCGACGCAGTGCCCGACTCGCATCTGCTGCTGGCCGGCGCGATCAACCGCAACAGTGCCTCGCTGGAAGAGTCCATCAAGGCACTGGCATTCAATCTGAAGACGCGGCTGCCGCCACCCGACCTGACCAGCGCGCAATTGCGGGCCCGGTCCTGGTGGAGCGGTCCAGACATCGTGCTGTTGGTCGATGACTGGCACATGATTGTCGCCGCGTCCGGCATGATGTCGCCGATGGCGCCGCTGAGCCCGCTGCTGCCGGCGGCCGCCGATATCGGCCTGCACATCATTGTGACCTGCCAGATGAGCCAGGCCCACCGAGCGACGTTGGACAAGTTCGTAGGCGCCGCCTACGGCGCCGGTTCGCCTACTTTGTTCCTGTCGGGTGAGAAGAACGACTTCCCGTCGCGGGAGATCATCGTCAAGAAAAGGCCACCTGGCCAGGCATTCATGGTTTCACCGGACGGTAAGGAAGTCATTCAGGCGGCCTACGTCGATCCACCTGACGAAGAAGTGTTAGCAGCACCCCAAAAGGACAGTTAGTATTTCTTCAACGCACTCAGCAACGCTGGCGGCGGCCCGCCAGCAAAGGGATCGGGGGACAGATTCCTTGGCGACATGGCAAACTCTCTGCTACGTCGCTTTTGAGTGCTTGTCCCTGGTTATTTCCGACCGACACAGGGGAGCAAGCAAATGCAACCGTTGATGCACAACCCGGCAGCCGAAGGTGTTGCGGCACAGGTGATCGCAAACGCCGCCCGTGGACTGGCCGGCGGCACTACCGCCTCGGCAGCCGTCACCGCTCTGGTTCCGGCCGGGGTGGACGAGGTCTCGGTGATGGCCGCCGCTGCCTTCGCCAGCGAAGGCGTCGAGGCTTTGGCGGTGAACTCGTTCGCTCAGGAGGAGCTGGCACGGGCGGGGGCCGCCTACCTGGAGTCTTCGGCGATGTATACCGCGGTCGACACAGCCAACGCCACCACTCTTTAGTCGACACGATTCGTCAGAGTTAGGGTCTCCCAGCAATGGTCGCCGTACCGCCCGTTCCGCCGACCTGGTTTGCGATGCCGCCAGAGCTCAACACCGCGCGCTTGATGTGCGGCGCGGGCCCGGCGCCGATGCTCCAGGCGGCAGCAGGTTGGGAGGGGCTGGCGATACTGTTGGAGACCCAGGCCGACGAACTGGCTGCGGCGCTGAGCAACTTGACCTCGGTGTGGAGTGGGACGGCGAGCGAGCGTGCCGTATCCGCGACGATGCCGATGATCATGTGGTTGCGGACCATGGTGCTGCAGGCGCAGAAGCGGGCCTTGCAGGCGGGCGCTCAGGCGAGTTCGTACTCACTCGCCTTAGCGACGACGCCGCCGATTCCGGAGATCGAGCAGAACCACGTCACGAATGCTGTCCTGAACGCGACCAACTTTCTCGGCATCAACACGGTGCCGATCGGGTTGAACGAGATGGACTACTTCGTGCGGATGTGGAATCAGGCTGCCGGCGCGATGGAGGCATATCACGCAGAAACTACCGTCAACCTGCTGTTCGAGCCATTCACGCCGATGAAACCGATTGTGATGCCCGGCGTTGGCGAGATGGGCGTCGCGACAGCTCTCGCGAGCGCGGCACCGGGAGCCGCCGCGGGCCTGATTCGCAACGCCGTGATCGAGGGTGTCAGCGCGGCGACCTCGATCGAATTGGTGGGTTTGGCTGCCGGCGCCGTCGAGTCTCAGGCGACCTTGGCGGGAGCGCGGGGAGCCAGCGCGGCGAGCAAGGGCGAGGACGCAGCGCAGCAGAAGCAGGATCCAACCGACAAAAATCCCATGCAGCAGGGCATGCAGATGGCCATGCAGATGGGGCAGCAGGCCGGTCAGCTCGCGGGACAGATTCCCCAGATGTTTCAGAGCCAGATGCAGACGCTCACCCAGCCGTTGCAGCAGGCCACTCAGATGGTGAGCCAGTTCAGCGGTATGGGCAGCCAATCTGGCATGCAGTCCGGGCTGGTGGGAGCGACGCCGTTCTCGAACCATCCGCTGGTCGGGGGCGGCGGCCCGAGTTCAGGAGCCGGCCTGGTACGTGCGGCGTCGCTGCCGGGTGCAGGTGGAACCCCGCCGCGCACGCCGCTGATGTCCAACATGTTGGGTATCACCGGGGAGGCAAAATCGGCCCCAATGGGCGCGGCCGGTGGTGGAAGTGGCGGATTGGCACCGGTTGGTGCCGGCGGCGGCGGTGGGCCGATGGCTGGTGCTCACGGCAAAAAGGGCAAGACCGAAGAGAAGACGAAGGACGCACTGGTCTCGCCGACCGCGCTGACATACAACGACGATCACGATGAAGGCGACGACTGGTGACTCGTCGACCAGCAAGAGACTTTCCGGCCGAGGGGCTGGGAGACTCACCAAAGATCTGGTGAGGACACAGGAAAATTAAGGGGAATCCACCATGACAATGTCTGGGTTGACTGCAGATCCGGCCACACTCGCCAAAGAGGCGGGTCACTTCGAGCGAATTGCGCACGAGTTGAACACAGTGATGCACCATGTTGAGCAGATTGGTGGCCAACTCCGGATGAATATGCAGGGCACGGCGGGTGAGGCCGCTCAGAACGCGTTGATTCGTTTCCATGAAGCCTCCACCAAGGTAAACACCGAGCTCGATGAGATATCAGCAAACATCGGTGTTACCGGCACGGATTACGTGGGAACTGACGACGACCAGGCGCAGGCTTTGGGTTCCACAGTCAAAATGTGGTGATACGCACTTCCAGACCAATCCATTTCCAAACGACAACCATCAATTAAGGAGAGATCGCATGCCGAGTAGCGGCGGTTCAATCGATTACAATTTCAATGGCATTGCGGGGGATGCAGGGGACCTCGCGGGGGCTTCCACCCGAATGAATAGTTTGCTCGGCGAGGGCAAAAGCTCCATGACCACACTGCAAGCTATGTGGGGTGGTGAAGGCCAGGGAGCCTGGCTGGCTCTGCAGACTCGCTGGGACAACAACGCGGAGGAGCTGAATCAGGCTCTTACGGACCTCGGACGTGCGATCGAAGAGGCTGGCGCGCAGATGCTTGCCACCGAGTCAGCCGTGACCCAGAGGTTCGCACCGTGACCGGTAAGTTCAAGTAGCCGGACCGTGCACACACCGTGTGGTGGGCGGGAAAGTCAGGACCGTCTGGAGATGGTCGAACCCGCCCACCCACTTGTGCTTGGGTGTAAAGATCGAATCATCTGTTTGACTATCTGAGGGGTCCCAATGTCGGCCGACTATGACCGGCTCTTCCACTCGTCGGAACCGGGCAAACCGGTCGATGACGCCACGGCCATCGTGGACAGAGATGCCATCCTGAAGGCCGCGGCCGCCGCGCCGCCACCGCCGCCCCCGGTTGGGGAGGCCAGTGCCACGGACGTGCCCGTGGACCCCGCGGCACGCACCGCGCCCACTCAGACCCAATCGGCTGCCCAACCGCGCCACGCCGAGGCGCCGCAGATGCCTGCGCCGATGCCGCAGCCTCCGGCGACGGCGCCGCAATGGCCACAGAACCCCATGCTCCGGGCTCCGCAGCAGCAATTCGGCCCGGGCGCGCGCCACGAACAAGCGCGCCAGGCGCCCGGGCCAGCTGCGCGCGTGGCGCCCGGTCCGGCGCCGTCGCAGTTCGCTGACATGGATCCCGAGATCAGTGGCGCATGGCGGGCCGGGCAAGCGATACCGACTCCGGCTGCCCCGGGCCCGACCTCTGCGGCGACGATGGGCAACCACCGCGCCATTGACGCGCTGTCGCATGTCGGCGTGAAGACCGGTGTGAAAATGCCGTCGCAGCGCGGCTGGCGGCATTGGCTATATCTCACGACGCGGATCAATCTCGGTCTGTCGCCTGATGAGGTCTACGAACTTGAGTTGCACAGTCGGATCCGGCGCAACGCCCGCGATTCGTACCAGATCGGTGTGTTCGGTCTGAAGGGCGGCGTCGGCAAGACTGCCGTCACCGTCGCCCTGGGCTCGGCGATGGCCAAGGTTCGCGGTGACCGCATCCTGGCGATCGACGCCGACCCGGACGGTGGCAACCTGGCTGACCGTGCCGGACGCCAATCGGCGGCGACGATCTCCGATCTGCTGGCCGACCAGGAACTCTCGCGCTACAACGACATTCGCGCCTACACGAGCATGAACGGGTCGAACCTCGAGGTGCTGTCGTCCGAGGACTACAGCGGTGCGCAGCGTGAGTTCAATGACGAGGACTGGAAGAGCGCCACCGCAGTGGTGTCTCGCTACTACAACCTGGTGCTGGCCGATTGCGGTGCCGGTTTGTTCCAAAAGGCTTCCCGCGGTGTCCTTTCCAGTGTGTCGGGCATGGTCATCGTGGCCAGCGCCTCGATCGACGGGGCCCGACAGGCCGCCATCACCATGGACTGGATGCGCCAGAACGGGTACCAGGATTTGCTCGGCCGGTCCTGCGTCGTCATCAACCACGTCACGCCGGGCAAGCCCAACGTCGACGTCGAGGATCTGGTGCAGCAGTTTGAGCGCCACGTGCCTCCGGGCCGAGTCATCGTGCTGCCCTACGACAAGCACATCGCAGCGGGCACTGAGATTCAGCTCGACCTGCTCAGCGACACGTATCAGCGCCGCATCACCGAGCTCGCTGCTGCGCTGTCCGACGATTTCGACAGGCTTGAACGGCGTTGACCGCGACTGCAGCCGCCGCTGACACTTCCAGCGCGACGCCCAGCAAGCCGTCGACCACCAGGGTCACCATCCTCACGGGTAAGCGGATGACTGATCTGGTGTTGCCGGCCACCGCACCGATCGAGACGTACATCGATGAAACCGTCAGTGTCCTGGGCGAATTGCTCGAGGACACGCCGAAGGACACCCTCGCCGGGTTTGATTTCTCGGAGCAGGGCATGTGGGCGTTCGCCCGCCCGGGTGCTCCGCCGTTGAAAGCAGACGAGTCCCTGGACGACGCCGGGGTTGTCGACGGCTCGCTGCTGACATTGGTTTCGGTCAGCCGTACCGAGCGCTACCGCCCACTGGTCGAGGACGTGATCGACGCGATCGCGGTGCTCGACGAATCACCGGTGTTCGACCGGACTGCGTTGGATCGTTTCGTCGGCTTGGCGATCCCGGCGGTTGCCACCGTCGTGACTGTTATGTCGTTGCTGTCCTGGACGGGTGCCGGTCAAGGTTGGTGGTGGGCCGTGGCGCTCGGACTGTTCGGCCTCGGACTGCTCGGGGGCAGCTTCACTGCCCAGAGCCGCTACCAGAACCTGGATTTGGCCGAGAGCCTGCTGCTGGCCTCGACGATCGTGCTCGCTGGCGCCGCAGCGCTGGCCGTGCCTTTGCCATACGACGCTGATTCCCTTGGTGCGCCGCAGGTCGCGGGTGCGGGCGCGGTGGTACTCCTGTTGACGCTGGCCACCCGCGGTGGGCCGCGTCATCGGGCCGATGCGGCGGCGTTCCTCTCGGTCTTGGCGATCGCTATCACTGGTGGGGCGATAGCCGTCGGATACGGCGGGGGCGTTTGGGTACCCGCGGGAGCGATCGCGTTCGGGCTGATCGTGGTGACCAACGCCGCCAAATTAACTGTCGCTGTTGCCCGTATCGCGTTGCCTCCGATCCCTGTGCCGGGCGAGACGGTGTCCAACGATGAGCTGCTCGATCCTGTCATCACGCCCGACGAGGTCGATGACGCCTCACCCACCTGGAAGGCGATCATCGCCTCGGTGCCGGAATCGGCTGCAAGGCTGCAGGAACGTAGCCTGCTCACCCGTCAGCTGCTGATCGGATTCATGTCGGCCGGTGCGCTGGTGCTGTCGATCGGTGCGATTGCGGTTGTGGTGCAAGGCCATTTCTTCATCCACAGCATGATCGTTGCCGGGCTGGTGGCCGTGATCTGTGGCTTCCGCTCTCGGCTGTACGCCGAGCGGTGGTGCTCCTGGGCGCTGCTCGCGGCCGCGATTACCGTGCCTACCGGCGTCATGGTGCGCTTGTGCCTGTGGAATCCGAGCAATGCGTGGATGGTGCTGGCGATCTACACGGCAGTGGCATTGGTCGCACTGATCGCCGTGGGCGCCACCGACGGAGTGCGTCGAACGTCGCCGGTCACCAAGCGGATCTTGGAGCTGACCGATGGTGCCGCCATCGCCGCGGTGATTCCACTGCTGTTGTGGATCGCGGGGGTGTACGACCTGCTGCGAAATCTGCGGTTGCACTGACGCTGTCGGCAATCGGGAACTGATGGGGGCAGCGAACTGCGCGTCCGTCCTGCTGTGTTGGTAACCGCTGGTGCAGTTGCGAAGGCGTGGTCAGGTTTGGCCAAACTGAAGGTGGATGCTCCGCTGCACACCGCGGCCGCTGTTGTCTCAGGCCCGCGGACTGATGATGCCTGCTGGACCGCCTGTACCGCACTGGTCAGGCAGGGGGAAGCCGAGGCCGAGGACACGACGGGTTACTCGATAGATCTGACTTGCCGTTCTGCTGGAATACCTGCAGCAATACACCGATTTGGCAAGTGTGTTGTCGCACCCGAGATGCCGGGAGAGTGCTATCGCTGTGAAGAAGTACGGTGCCGACGGATCTCGGTTGGAAATCGCGTCAGCTTTGTTTGTGCATCGCTGCAGTACGCCGGTAGCAGGTGACGAACTGGCGCATACGGTTCGAGCGAAGGCCGTTAAGCTTACTGTTGCTGGCGTTGCCGGTGGTGCAGTGACTGCGACTACTTTTGGTGGCTGACGTGCCATGAGTTTTGCGAGGGGAATGGCTGATGGGGTATCCGGGGCTCCGGGTCGATACGGAGAAGCTTGGCTGGGACCCTGCGGAAGTGACGGTGCCAGGTGTTCCCAAGATGGAAGCTGGGCCGGATCCCGTCAGTGTTCTCGTAGCAGCAGTGATGCCAGGTATTCCGACCGAGGTCACTACGAACGTAGCCAACACCCGCGCCCGGGAGGAACGTTTTGCAGAGAATCTGAAGTCAGCCCGGAGCGCGTACAGCGGCACAGATGGTGCTGGCGGGGACCACATCAACGGTGTTGCAGGGAAACTGCCTGACCCCGCCGATGCGTTTGGCGCCGGTTCGCCGCCGAGTGGGTCAGCGGCCGCTTCTGCAGGTGGCTCTGGAGCCAGCCAGCTAAGTCAAATGATGGGCATGGCTATGCAGGTCGGGCAGCAAGCCGTGCAGATGCCGATGCAAGCCGTTGGGATGGCGGGGCAGATGGTGCAACCTATCGTGCAAGGGGTGCAAGGCATTGTGCAACAAGCGACTCAGGCACCAGAGAAATCTGGCGAAGACTCTAAGGGTGATACCGCTGAGAACGGTGCTCAAAGTGGTGCGCCTGATTCCGGCCAGCAACCTGAAACTTCGGCAGAAAGATCCGAGGACAAAGACACGAAAGACAACGGGCAGTCGAGGGATGACAAGTCTTCGGATCGGGACAAGAAGGACGATGCGAGGACCCAGGCCGACGCCGGTCACGGGCCACAGGCACCAGTCAGTGTCCCGCGGGTAGACCAGCTGCCGCCTGGTGATGCACCACGGCATCGGCGGATGACGGAGACATCACCGGAGGTTGCGCTGTGATTGGGATGAGTTGTTTGCGTATCCGCAAGGGGGGTCAGCAATGACGTTCCCTCCTCCGCCACCTGGTTCGACTTCGCCAGGGGGCTTTCAGCCGTCGCACGGCGGAACCGGTGGCCACTCAGGCCCCGACTTGCCGATGCAGTCGTGGCGACAACCGCCGTTCCAGCCTCAAGGTCCGAAGCGAGGCAGCGGCATGAAATGGGCGTTGGGCGCGGTCGCGCTAGCTGCAGTGATTGGTGTGACTGCAGCGGTGACGCTGTCCGTGGCCAACAACGGACGTGATGACGCAGGGTCGCCGATGGGAGCGCCTACGTCGGCTGCCGGTGCCTCGAGTTCAGATATAGCAAGCGCCAACGACGCTGGGGCAGTTGCGGTCATTACCGAAGATCCCTCTTGCGCCGCGCAGCACCCAGTGCTCAACACATGGGTCGACGTGGCGAAGAACGGCTGGCAAAGCCGTGACCCGTCGATTCCAGCTACTGATTGGACGCCAGAAGTTCGTACCCAGCACGAAGAGGTCGGACAAGCGATGCGGAGCGCGGCAGACCAGCTTGTCCCGCTCGTCAAGCTCACGCCGCACCGTGCGATGCGCGAGTTGTACGAGCAATTTATCGCCTACGCGCGGGCTTACGCGAACAGTATCCCGACGTACACGCCGCCAGCGGACAATCTCGCACGAGCAACTATCGCCGCCAGCGAAGCGATCGGATATATCTGCGCAGCGATTGGCTACGGTTCCGCGGCTGCGCGAGGTCCCTTGCTTCCAGCGCTAAGTGCCCCGTCTGAAGTCGCGTCAGTAGGTGACCCGAGCGACCCGCAGCGGTTTTTGACCGAACCTAATCCGACATGCGGTGAGTGGGCCGCAGCTGTAACTCAATTCGACGAGGACACCGCCGATTGGCGTAAGACGGATCCCGACATACCGGCAAGCCAGTGGTCGCCACACCAACGGGCACTCAACGACGAAGTTGGTCCGGTGATGAAACAGTACGCAAGCAAACTGGGCAGTTTGGGGGAGCAGAGCGGAAACTCCACGTGGCGCGACTTCGCGGCCTTATCCCTGCAGTATAGAAATGCATACGTGCTGGCTTTGCCCACCTATACCGCGGCCGATAGGTATCTAAATGCAACATCTAGTCGTTTAAACGGCATGGTTAAGGCTGCATGCCAGGCGATTGACGCTTGAACGGTCCGAGGAATCTCTAGTCCAATGCTCTAAACGGCCGGGATAATTGGGGTGACGCGCAGGTGGGTGGAATTCAGCCCTATGACGACGGCGAGTACGGTGAGCGGACCGTCAAAGATGCCGCTTGGCCGCATGTCGATGAGGATCAAATCGCTGCAGCCGCGGAACACTTCAAGGGGCTAGCAACACGGCTCCGTGAAGTTGTGGCCCCAGCTGCAACAGGCCAGAAAATGAGATTGTCAGAGGCCTGGGAGGGCTCTGGTGCGCGTGCGGCTGACGATGAGGCCGACGCGATTATCAATGAGTACGGGCACAATGCCGAACTGGCTGACGGCGTCGCCAGGCAATTAGCGATAATAGAGGCTGCGGTCGCGGGCTTTCTCGGCGCGAAGAATCTGGTGAATCGGAGGGCGGCGGAGATTCAGCATGAGTGCCTAGAGATATTCAGGAGACCCTGGACCGAGGAAGAGAAGGAGAACGGGCAGCAAACCTTAAGTAACCGTTTGGCGGAGGCCGACGCTCTAGCGCAAAAAGGGTACGAAGAGAACGTTAGGACCGTTTCGGAAGCTGCCAAGGCGCTCGGGAAGCAGTTGCACGTTCCTGATGGCACGCCTGGGGCGGATGGAAAGGTACCGCCTCCGCCGCAAACGCAATTAGACGACTCGCCAGGTGGACAGGAAAGCGACGAGGTTCCTGCTGCGCCGGTCGCGCAGGCGCCGTTCTCGCCGGCGCCGCCGCCGGCGCCTGAGACGGCGGGCACTGGCGGGCAGACGAGCGACGGTGATCCTGCTGTGCCGGTCGAGCAGGCGCCGTTCTCGCCGGCGCCGGCGTCTGGGGCGGCGGGCGCTGGCGGGCAGACGAGTGACGGTGATCCTGCTGTGCCGGTCGAGCAGGCTGCGGCAGCCCCGAATGCTGCGCAACCGCCAGCGCCCGCTGGCACCGTGGCCGGCACGCCGGCTGCGCCAGCGTCGACCGGTGGCGGTTCACCCGGACCGCAAGTGTCTCCGACGTCGTTCGGCGGATCCAAGTCAGACGCCGCGTCCGCAGCGAGCGCTGCTGGCGCTCCCGCAAATCCGGCCGCAGCAGGTGCCAAGCCGCCAAACCCCCTGGAGCAGTTCCAAAAAGGGATGACCGATGCGGCCAAGGGGGGTGGCGCGCCGCAGTCGACCTCGTCTCCGTCGCAACCACTTGGTGCTCCGCCGACTACGCAACCCCTCAACGCCCCGGCTGCGGCGGCAGGAGCGCCGACTGGACCGACGGCGCCAGCGGCGCCCGCAGCGCAGGCAGCTGGGATGCCGGGCGCCGGTTCAGCCCCGGTCGGCGCGGGCCCGGGGGCCGGCGCTCCGGCTGGCGGCCCAATGCCGTTGGGTCCCGCACCCACGCCTCCGCCGGCCGCGCCCACCCCCACGCCCACAGCGGGCGGGACAGTTCCACCGATGAACCCAGCCGCTGCCGCCGCAGGTGGCGGTGCGCAGGTGGCGCCGGTTCCGGTCTCGGCCGCTCGCCGACAAAGCGATGCGGTTGCGTCGGCTCTACGCAGAGAGTCGGGAACCGACCCGGTGCAGATCGCGCGGCGCATCGCAGCGGCGCTCAACGCTCCTCCTTCAATTCCGAAGATGCCGTGGAACTTTGGGTGGGCGGTTGGCCTGACCGTCGAGGGCACGATCATCGTGGCGAACACCTATGCGATGGCCTACATCCCGAAGGGGGTCAATCTGCCGGAGCCGGTCAAGATGGTCTCGGCCGATGAATCGATTCCCGCAGGGGATCGTGCGAAATGGGTGGCCTACCCGTACTTGGGATTGCAGGGATGGGCTCAACATCACGAGCAACGTCTACGCGTAGTCTTCGGTACTTCCGAACAGTTGCAGGGCATCGACCCCGGCGCGCAGAAGATCGAACTGACACCGGCCGACATCCCAGAGAATGGCACTATGCAAGGCCGTAGCCGGCTCAAAGTCATCTCATCGGATGTGGCGGAACGACTCGCTGGCTATGCCGACGCTGCGTTGACGGACCTGCTACCACCGCGGCCCGCCGATGACACCCCGCCCGAAGATCAGGCAGACCAGTTGTGGTTCGACATGCTCAAGCCATTGATGAGGATGGGGACAGGCACCGACATTGCTCACCTCGAGGCGTTCGTAACCTACGCGAACCACGAGAACGAGCTCGCGCTACACCGCGCGCACGTTGCTGCTAATGGCGCCGCGCAGCGCGAGGCGATTGAGGATTGGATTTACTGGCAGCATGTCAGCGTGCTCATCAGCGATGCATTAGCAGTCGTGACGCCTGCGTGACGGCACGAACAAAAAGCACACCCGTGCGGCCGGTGGCGCGAGCCCCGGTGCTACGAGCGATCTAGGCGTCATCGGCCGTGATCTCGGCGACCATCTCGTCAAGGCGTTCCCGGTCAGCCTCGATCGATTCGCTTGCTAACGCAGTCGCTTTCTGAACCGACTCGTTGAGACGCTGCTCTACCACTTGTGCGCCGAGTCGCAGCAGTCCGTCTTCAATGAAGACAGCTTTCAGGTTGTGATGACCGTCGAGCGTCACCTCAACCGTGTCGGTCTCGTCACTCGCAGTGAACGTCTCAGTAGCCATCTTGTACAGCTGATCATCCATGAGGGACTGGAGCCGTTGCGCCTGTCGAAGCACTGCAGCAACCTCGGGGTGCATATCGGAAGTCACTGTTCACCTTTGTCTTCCTGAGGATTTCGCTTCCGGCGGCTCTGCAGGCCAATGACACCTTCGGTGTGTGCCCGGTCCTCGACATAGAGGTTCTCATCGGGGGATAGGTTCGGGTCGCGACGTTTCTCCTTGCCTCCCTGGCCTTGTCCGTGACCGCCGCCCATACCGCCCATGCCGCCGCCCATGCCGCCCATGCTGCCTTGGGTTCCGGGCGCACCGGGTGCGCCGGGCCCGCGCGGACCCGCCGGTGATGGGGCAACAGTTTCTGCAGCCACGGGAGGACCGAGTGGGCTGGAAGGTGTCCCACCGCCTGGGCCTCCGCCGCCAGGGCTGCCGCCCGAGCTGGCGGGTGAGACGGCGGGGTCATCGAGCGACGGAAGTCCGGGTGTGTCACCGAGGCTGCTAGGTGATCCGCTACCTGGACCAGTAGATGGCGAGCCGCCGCCGCCCGCTGGCGATCCGCCCCCGCTTGATGGTGAACCGCCACCCTCGCCACCGGACGGCGAACCTGCCTTTGATTCGCCCTCAGCGGGAGTGGCGCTCGCAGGGGAGACAGAAGGTTCGATGGTCGGCGCGCCCGACGACGGAGTACCGCTGCCAGTGCCTCCGGATTGACCTGTCTGACCGTTGGTACCCGGACTACCCTCCTTGGGCTTATCGGGCAACGGTGGCACATCGCCCGCTTTGACTGGAGCGGGTCCGATCGCGCCTTTCGGGGGTTTATCCAGGAATACGTGAGGAGTGTTGGCTAGATCAGATAGGTATCCGCTCCGTGCATTGTCGGATTGCTGTTGCTTGGCAAAGTAATTCTGCAGTCCGCCGTTCTCTGGGCTGTACTTTTTCGCCTCCTCGATATCGGCTTCGGAGGGGTGCTCAGATTTTCTCGTGTTGTGGATCTGCGCGAAGGCACGTGCCTTTTCAGCGAACTTGTCGCATTGGCCTGCAAGTTCGAACAGCCACGATTGATGTTGTCGCAACGCCGCCTCGGCTGCCTCCGCCGCTTGCCCCTCCCAGTGCACGTTAGCGAGGTCAAATGTCCTTCCGCGGTCTCGAAGCTTATTACCGAAAGTGTTGAGTTGTTCAGCGAAGTGGTGCAACGAAGTACCCTGATCACCGCTATTGAACTGACCTACAGCGATCGTCCAGTCAACGGAAAACTCTTTGTCGTCCTTGCTCGCTGGTTTCGGCAACGTGTTTGGCAGGGAAGTCGCTTCCGCCGGAAGCTGAGGATTGAGAGTCACGGCGTCGACGCCCGACGAGTTGCCCTCGATCGCGGCCTTGTTCATCGCGTCTACTTGTTCGTAGGCTAGCGCCGCGGCCTCCAAACACGCGGCCAGTCGCGCAGCCTCCGCTTTTCCGGCGTGAACTACATTGACCAGCTCGGTATGAGTAAAGCTGATCTGAGACAGGCCGTGGCCGGAAGGATATACCTCGCTGGGCGCAATCGGGTTCTCGGGAACTGTTGGCCACTCCGCCGTGATCTCTCCCTTCTTTGCCCGGAGATCTGACGGTGTGACCTTGGTGAAAGTCTGTGGTGTGTCGCCCATTGTGTCCCCCTACTGCTCGAGCGCCATCTGGTAGCGGCTTTCTTCACGCGGATTGATCAGCGTGATCGGCAGTTGCCGGTGCCGTGGCGTGTCAATGAAGTTGGGCCGCATGATGACTCGACCGACACCCTGGTGCGGGCCCAGGTACGTCGTCGCGTTGGGCCAGGCCACGCGCGGCACGCGGCCGACCCGGCCGTTGATCATCGTGGCGAACTCGCGGAACTGTGGCCCGAGGGTCACCACCGCACCGGATGCCGCAGAGCGAATGACGAATTGGGTGAACAGTCTCGCGTCACCGAGGTTGATGCTGACGTCGACGTTGTCGAAGGGCATGTACACCGGGTAGCGGTCCGACGTCTCACCGACGAGTACTCCGGCCGAGCCGATCGGCAGGTCGTAATGCTTGTCCGTCACCGGGCTGATGCCCTGCAGTGCGGCACGTTGCCCGCCGTACAGGCAGGAAAACCCGCGTGGTGTCGTGGGATTCGACAGAGTGGTGAGCAACACCGTGGTGGTTGGAGCCGCACCGGGGCTCAATCGGACCCGGGTGGTGGTGTGGTCAGCACGTGCAGACCACCAGACGTCCGGTCCGCCGGGGGCGTTGTAGGCCGCGGTAAAGGTGCTGCGGCCCTTGATGACCGACCAGGTCTCCTTCTCAAAGCTGATCTCGGTTGCTTTGTCGAAATCGTCGAAGCTGCGGCAGCAACGTGCGTCAATTCCATTGCTGGCCAATTGGTCTGCGATACGGGTCGTTGAGGCCACCAGATACCGGGCTAGCCCCGACACCCCGCTGTCACGGCGTTGTGCCGAGCGTTGAGTCTTCTCCGGATCGGCGCGCATCACAATCCAGGTCCGTCGGTTCGCCGGCGCGGGGTACGGGCCAACCACCTGCTCGTAGAGGGCTACCAGACTGGCCGGTGCGGTCTTGCCGACGCGATAGCCGGCCGACACGACGTCAGCCTCCAGGTCAGGGCAATGCGCCTGGATCAGGTTCTCCACGAGCTTGGTGCTGACGGTGTCGTCGGTGACGGCGTCGCCGTTGACGATCACGGTTGGGGTGAAAGGCCTTGGCACCAACTCGATCACTGAGACCAGATGATCGCCCTGCCATCGCACGGCGACGTGATCGCCGGGCATCACGGTGGCTCCGACCGCAGGCTCCGACGGCGCATCGGGCGTGCTGCGGTGGCGCCGTCGCCACGAGAAGACGGCCCTGACCCAGCCGGTGAGCCGATACCCACGGATCGTGAGAACCGAGAAGATCGCGATCAGTACCGACACCGTGATACCGAGCCACAGCAGATTGAAGTGCATGCAGACGGCGATGCACGCTGGGATCAGCGTCGCCGCCCAGATGGCGTGTCCCGTCGTGAAACGAAAACCGAAGTGCCGCTTTAAAAAATTCATGGGCGCCGCCGCAGCGCGCGCCGGGTCATGGCGGCGATCCCGAGGATCAACACCAACGCGGCCCCGGCGACCACCACACCGGTGATCGGGCCGCGGTCTGGCGGCGGGATGTACACGGGAGGGGGAACTTCCTTGACCCGGAACGGTGCCTTCGCCGGCCCATCGGGGATCTCCCATGTCAGTGCGGCCACCGGATCGACAACGCCGGCACCGACGTAATTGTCGACGCCGCCGCCGGGATGCCGTGCGGTGGCGGTGATCCGGTTGATCACCTGCGCCGGCGTCAGGTCCGGGAAGCGCTGCTTGACCAGCGCAGCCAGACCGGAAACAAAGGCAGCAGAGAACGATGTGCCGTTGAGCGGCACTGGGCCGTCCTCGCCCGGGGTGGCGTTGATGGGCTGGCCCTCGTAGCCGAGTGCGACAAGATTTTCGCCTGGGGCGGCCGCGCCCAACCACGGGCCCGACATCGAGAAGTTGCTCGGCTGACCGTTCTGGCCAATGCTGCCGACGGTGAGCACCAAGGGGTCGTACCAGGCCGGGCTCACGATCGTCTGCACGCCCTTCCAGCCGCGCGCATCGGCCGGGAAGGACGCATCTGGCGGCGGATTCTGGGTGCAGTCCTGGCCGGTGTTACCGGCGGCCACGATGATCACCGCGCCCTTGACGTTGACGGCGTAATTGATGGCTGCGCCGAGGGTGGACTCGTCGATACGGCGGGTCACCTTGTAGCAGGCGGCCTCGCTGATGTTGATCACCTGTGCGCCCAAGTTGGCCGCGTGCACCACTGAGCGAGCAAGGCTCCGGATCGAGCCTGCAGTCTGTGTGGTGTTCGGGTCGTTCGGATCCTGGCGTGAACCCTTGGGTTGGAACGCTACTGACGTCTGACGCAGCGAAATCAGTCGCGCATCGGGGGCAACCCCGACGAATCCGTCAGTGGGTGACGGGCGGCCGGCGATGATCGACGCAGTCAGCGTCCCATGGGCATCACAGTCGGACATCCCGTTGCCACCGGCGTCGACGAAATCACCGCCCGGCTCGGCGGGCACCCGAGGCGAACCGTTGACCCCGGTGTCGATGACCGCGACAGTTACGCCGGCGCCCGTTGCGAACTTCTGCGCTTCGGCCAGCTTAAGATAGTCGGCTGCCCACGGCTTGTCTGCGAAGTTCGAATTCGGCATGACCGTGGGTGCGGCGCAGATCTTTCGCTGCTCCATCGGCTGGTCCGGACCTGTTTCATCAGGCGGAACAGCTGCGGCGTCTATCGTCGGCGGGTCTATCGCGAACGCCGGCGGCGCACTGAACAATGCCAACAAAACTGCCAGCAGCATTACGGCTAAGCGCTGCACGCCTCACACTCCCCCAATGACATCGGACATGTTTGCAGTGTGCTGGCGCACATTCAGCAAACAACATCCGGCCTGCTCGACAATGCATCTTCTCACTTCAAGCCGTCCGGCTATTCGCACGGAGGCAATCATAAGGGTGCCCAGGTTAGGCCGATAACGCTTTGTGTCGCCGCGGGGTTGTTGCAGCCCGCAATGCTGGGCGTCGCGTCGGTCCGACTCTAGGAATTTGCCGTCGGAGAAGCCGTCGATTGCCGGATAGCATCAATGATCGAAAATCCGCGAGGGAGTCATAGAACTCTCCGGCGGGCGGTTGAGGGCTTGCCAGCCCGCGCCAGTTGAGGGGGTTACGTGGCGGATTCGGTTGAAGTTGCAGTATCAGATCTGCACTTGGCTGCGGCACGCATGCAGGACGCAGGACAGCGCCTGCAGGATGGGCTCTCGAGCGTGGATTTGGAAACCCAGCAGCTACTGGGTTCCGGGTGGAAGGGTGACGCGGCCTCGGCGTTCGGCAAAGTTTGGGAGCAGTGGCATAACGGCGCTGGCCAGGTCGTACGTGGATTGCAGACGATGTCGCAGTTGTTGACGGTGGCCGGCAAGGAGTATGCCAAGACGGACGAACAGGCGGGCGGGTCGATCAGTGCATCTGGCCAGTCAATTGGCGGGGCGACTACTGACGCGTCGGGCGGTCCGACAGGCTCCTCGGCGAGCGGACCCACGTCCACGCAAGGCGGGACTAGCCCAGCCAGTAGTGATGGCACCGCGCTGGCTCAGCAGATGCCCCAACTCGCGCAGCAGATGATGGCGCCAGTCTCGCAATTGGGCCAGGTGGTCGGCCAGGTAGCGCAAGGTCTGGCGCAAGTCGGTCAGACTGCTGCGCAGATCGCGACGCAGGCGGCGCAGCAATCCGCAGAGGGCCAGCCTGTCGGGGCCGGAACGGACGGCACCAAGGACGACGACTCCGACAAGGACAAAGCTTCCGAGGCTACCGGAAAGAGCAAACCTGAAGAGTCTGACAAGGGGGAGGAAAACTCTGCTGCAGCGGAAGCGCCCGACGAGCACTTATCCCTGAAGGCTCCGGCGCAGGTCTCAACCGGTGAAGGTGAGGGATCCGCAGTGCAGTCCCGACGCGTGCCCGGCCGAGCTGAACGGTCGGAGGGCTAGACGGCGATGACGGTATTGGTGGTGGATCGGGCCCAGTTGCGTTCGGCGATCGATCATATGGCGGCATTCGTGCGGGAGGTCGACGCGATTCTGGAGGACATCGAACACACCATGGCCGAGTTGCGCGCTTCATGGCAGGGGGAGGCGTCTGAGGCACAGGCGCAGGCGCAGCAACAGTGGCAGAGCGGCGCGACGCAGATGCGGGAAGCTTTGGCGCAGTTGGCGAATATCGCTGACAAGGCGCATAAGAATTACTCCGAGGCGGTCGACAAGAACGGCAAGATGTGGGGGTAGTTGCCCCGCACGGCGGGGGCTCGGCGGCCTCGGGTGAGCGGATCGAGGTCGACCCAGAGATTTTGCTCCGTGCGGGCCAGCGCCTACGGTCGGCGGGATCGCAGTTGGCGATGCTCTCGGACGCACTTGGTGCGGCATTATCGGGCGGGATCGCTTCTGGACGGCTGGATGCAGCGGGGTTGGACTTCGGGCAGTCATATGGCGAGCTAGCCAAGGAATTCGCCACCGGTCTGGCCAATGCTGCCAACGCCTTCAAGGTTCAGGGCTACAAACTGGAGGCCACGGGGGTCAACTACAAGAACGCTGACGCCGCGTCGACGGTCGGAGGGCCCGGCCCCACCGGCGGCGTTGGAGACGCGCCGGAAGTCACGAACCCTGCGGGCATCCATATTGGGCCGAACTCGGCCATCGTGCCCCCTCCTGCCCTGTTCTATATGTTCCAGGGAACATGGGCTTGGCCGTCCGGCAACCCGGCCTTGATGCGGCTGACAGCAGCGCAATGGAGAAACTTCGCCGCCGGGTTCGCAGTGTTGGAGCAGGACCTAGCTACTGTGCAAGACGCGGTCGCGGGCTTACAGATCCCTGAGCGCGCGAGGATTTCCGAAGTGCTGTCCAATGTGCGGCTCGGGTTCTCGGAATTGACTGGCAAGACTTCCGATATCGCAACGAAGGTCGAGGCCTTTGCCGATGTTGTGCAGGAGGCTCAGGCGGCAATCCGCCGACTGCTGGACCGGTTCTCCCTGAGTGGTCTGGTCGACACCGTGAAGGGGCTGCTCCGTGGCGATGGCGAGAAGCTCTTCTGGGAGATCTTCAACGACATCGGCGCGGTGCTGAAGAACCTGCAGAGGCAGGTAAAGGGCTTCGTCAACGGCCTGACGCGACTCACCAACGAGATCGGTGACGCCGTCGAAAGGTTGCAGAAATGGGTTGAGCCTCGATTGGAGGAGGTGTTCGGAGACAAGGTCGGGGGCGCACTTGCGGAAGTGTTCAAGACCTACACCGACTTTCAGGTCGGCGTGCTTACGGGCGTCATCGGCACTGTGGCCGGGACGGTGGCGATGCTTGACCCTGACACATGGATCGGGATGTACGAGGTAGGAATGTCGGTGGTCGAGGATCCGTCGACGTTGGATGACGTGTTGGTGGCCATGGGCAAAGAGTTTGTCGCGTGGGACAAATGGTCGGGCGATCATCCTGGCCGGGCCGCCGGTGAGGCCGGATTCAACATTCTCTCGTCTTTTGGTCCCAGCGGTCCGTTGTCGAAGACCGGGCTCGCCGCCAAAGGCCTGAAAGCGGCCAAAGGTGCCATGGAAGCGGACGGAAAGCTCAGCAAGCTTGGGGACCTGGCGAAGATGGGATCCGGCAAAGGCAAGCTGGACGGACTGGATAGTCCCGGAAGTCCGAAGGCGCCCGAAGTTCCAGAATTCGCACCAGCACCCGGTGTCCCCGAGTCGGTAATTGGTCCGAAGGCGCCCAACGACTTTGGAGGAACCCCAGGCCGACCGGGCCTTGAAGCGTCCGCCGGTTCTCCGGAGTCATCTAGCCCACGTGGCCATCACGGCGGAGGCGGCGACGATCCACCCGACCCGCCGGGCCGCGCAACCGGGCCGTCGGAATCTGGACCGAGCCAGTCGGCTGGTCCGTCCCCGCAGTCCCCGACTTCTGGAGGGCTGGGTCATCCCGCTGACCCACCGCATTCGCCCGGGCCGTCAACACCTAGCCATACACCGGCGTCAGGTGATCCTGTGACGCCGAACATCAACCACGTACCCGAAACATCCAGTCCGGCACACACTCCCGACTCGGGACAGTCGCATCCCGGTAATGGCCAGACGCCGACCAGTCATGAGCCGAGCACACCGGAGACCCACAACAACGGTCAGATGGCCGACGGCCAGGGCCACAATTCCGGTGTTCGAGAGGACGCGGGACAGGGCCCCGTCGGCAATCACTCACCGAGCGAGACGAACGTGTCCGGTCCCGACGAGCGTAATGGTCCGTCGGATCAACGTGTGCATACGCCGACGGAGCACCAGCCTGCCCACGAGCCCGCGACACCGACGAGTGGACACGAACGCGGGACGCCTGAGGGTGGCAACCGTCAAGCCGAACAACCGCGGCTTACGCATGACGGCACCACGGTCCGTCACGAACCTGGCCCGGCCACACCGGTTGGTGTATTCGCCGGCGGTATCCCACCCGCACCACATATACCGGGAACAGGCCACAGCGCGGGCGATGGCTCTCCCGCTTCCGGCAAGACGCCTGCTCCAGAGCCAGCCTCACGCAACCCTGAAAGTAAGGCACCACAAGGAAGTTCGCCGGAGACCCCGCGGAGACAACCAACAGATGCTGCTGCAGGCCCGGCGCCGCGGAGCACACCGCATGCGCCGGTCGGTGCCGCAGGCCACGGTGAAGCGCCGGCACCCAGCCGGATGGAGCATCGTGAGGTGGAGGAGCGGCGGCCAGCCGACCTTCTGCATGAAACCCGGTCGCCCGCCGATGGTGATTCGCCGGGCGATGCGCCGGCGCACAGTGCGCCTGGCGCGCCGGATGTGGGTGAGCCTGGTGATTTCGCGTCGTCCCATCCGCCGCTGCACCGCGAGAACCCGTATCCGCCAAAATACATGTCGCCGAAATACTGGGCAGAGACACAAGCCAATCATCCGCAGAACCCCTTCGGAGGACGGAGCGTCGAACGATGGACTCCAGAGAAACTTGAGGAGCATCGAGTTGTGGTCGATCAAAATGGATCACTTCGTCATATCGACGGGCGCCTCGTCGATACACAAAATGCACGTACGGCATGGACTCCCCAGGGTGGGCGCGCGATATTTATCATGGACCCTCATGGCAATTTCTACTTATCCCATGAACATGCGCCCGGAAAGATTCATCATTCAACATTGGGGAATGGGAATCCAGTCGGGGGCGCAGGCGAGATCGCCGTAGTCGATGGCCGCGTGGTCGAGCTTACCGACGATAGCGGTCATTATCGACCATTGCGTTCCAATACCAAGAGTGTTCTCGATGAACTGGCCGGACGAGGTGTTGATGTCGGGTCAATATCTATTCGCTTAAGTGCCCCGGAAGGAACATGAGATGACGGCAGAAACGTGGCGCGGTGGAATCAACATGATTTTGTATGGTCTTGAGAACACCAAAGAACTTGATGAGGCCAACGCCGCACTAATGGCAGATGCCATGGTCGAGTACCGATACTTCGTCGACGGACCACAATTCTTCTTAACCGCAATTCAGGATGCACTCGCTACCCGGGCTGTAATAATGACGGACGAATGGGCAGAACCACCGTATGGCCTCGAGGAACTGCGCCACTCCGAAGGTGAGGTCCGCAACTTTCTAGCGATGGTGGCTGAGCAACTGAAACGGCGACAGCCCTGGCCGCCGAAGACCGCGGCGAATCATTGATGTTGGATCATCTGCGGTTGGAATCGGCTCAGGAGTCGTTTCAAACTAGGTGATGCAGATTCTGTTTGATTGAAGGGGTTATGACTACCAACATGGGGTGGCGTGGCGCGATTGCCCAGATACTTTACTGTGTGCAATACGTTGCCGTCTTGGATGGCCGTGCGGCCTCGGAAGTATCACGGGCCATCATCGCTCGGCGGTGTCTCTCGGACGGACCGCAGGCTTATCTTGACGCGATTGACGCCGCCCTGTTGCAGGAGAGATCGGTTTGCGTCGTATCAACACCCCATGACGACAACGATGTTCGTCCGTTTCTGCAGGCACTAGCCGGGGAGATCCGAAGAAACCATCCTTGGTCGCCGCCCCCTGCGCTAGAGCTGCGACTGGACAACTGGACTCGCCTATTCGGAACTGCTCAACCCGTCGGCCGGATTGAGTTGCGCCAGTTGGAAGTAAGCCAGCTACTGGGGTTTGAATTCGGCGATATCACGGGCATGCAAGAGCCGGGTCTGCTTCTCCGACTGAAGTCCGGTGCAGTCGTCGGACTTTTGGCTCCGGCAATGATAAACCACGCTGGAGTTTCGATATTTTCTGGCAGTGAGGCCCATGCTCGACAGGCTATCGACGAAATTAGTCGGATGATTGACCTTCACCCCTCGAGCTTGACGGTATTCGTAACGAACGGCCAGTCCACAGCGTCTTCAACACAGTTGCTCAAGCAGCGACAACCAGGGCTTCTTCCAGATCTGGAACCTCTGTCGTCGGGAGTTGAGCGATGGTCCGCCGAGCGGATCGAACGGCAGCGCGTAGTGGTCGATGAAGAGGGTTTTTTCAGGACGATTGACGGTGGGGTTCTTGACACGCGCATGGCTACCGCATCGTGGCGTACGAATGCGGAGTTGGCCCTGTTCATCATGGATCCACATGGCAACTTTTATGTGTCCTTGAGACGAGTGATTGGGCGCATACACCATTCCACGCTTTCCGGAGGCGGACCTGTTGCAGCAGCGGGCGAGCTGCGTGTACGTGAGGGGCGTCTCTCGGTCATAACCGACCACAGTGGCCACTACCCACCAACGAGATCGGCTAATCAGATTGTCGTGAGCGAACTACAGAGTCGAGGGGTGGCGATGGAGGATGTCTTACTGGACTTCGCTGCAACCGAATGGGCATAAGTGGTAGCTCGAGAGTCGGAGGCGCCAAGGTCCAGCTGCCGAGGTAAGCAAGTGCCAAGGCCACGGGATCATCTGGGCGCCCCTACGCGTCCAAATCCTGCTCCACTAACCCCGCCACAGTGGCCAACGCATCGGCGTCATCGGATTCAACAGTCACCTGCGCACCGTTGCCGGCGCCGAGCGTCATGATCATCAGGGCTGAACCGGCATCGACGGGCTCGCCGCCATCCATGGACAGGGTGACCGGGACGCCGGCGTTGACCACAGCCTCGGCGATGATCGCGGCGGGGCGGGCATGCAGGCCGATGGCCGAACCGACGGTGACAGTCTTGCTGGGCATGTTTTCTCCTTAGGTGGTGGCCAGCGCCGGGGCTTCCGGCGTGGTGACGGTGGGTTTGGCGAATTGTTTGGCCGTGATGACGGCCAGGGCGGCGACGACGGTGCCCAGTGCGAGTGCGACCAAGAACCACAGCAGGTTGCCGATCGCGAAGAACACGAAGATGCCGCCGTGTGGTGCCTTGAGGGTGACGTCGAAGGCCATGATCAGGCCGCCGGTGACGGCGCCACCGAGCATCATCGACGGAATCACCCGCAGCGGATCGGCTGCGGCAAATGGGATGGCGCCTTCGGAGATGAAGGACGCTCCGAGAAGCCATGCCGCACGGCCATTCTCGCGCTCCGGCTCGGTGAACAGCCGTGGCCGCAGCGTGGACGCCAGCGCCATGGCGAGCGGCGGCACCATACCGGCGGCCATCACCGCGGCCATGATGCGAAGTGTGGCGGGGTCGGCGACGTTGAGGCCCGCGGTCGCAAACGCGTAGGCCGCCTTGTTGACCGGGCCGCCGAGGTCGAAGCACATCATCAGGCCGAGGATGACACCGAGGATGAGGACGGAGGTGCCGGTCATCCCGCTGAGCCAGTTGGTCAGTCCGGTGGTCAGCGCGGCCAGCGGTCGCCCGAGCAGCAGGAACATCAACAGGCCCACGATCAACGACGCGCCGAGCGGGATCACCACCACGGGCATCAAGCCTCGGAACCACTGCGGCACCTTGAACGAGCTGATCCAGTGGGCGGCGAACCCGGCGATGAGACCGCCGACAATGCCGCCGATGAACCCACCGCCGACGAACACCGCCACCGCGCCGGCGGTGAAACCCGGTGCGATACCGGGCCGGTCGGCGATCGCGAACGAGATGTAGCCGGCCAGTGCGGGGACCAGGAACATGAAGGCCAGCCCGCCGAGCGTGAACAGCACGGCCCCGAGATATTGCGTCAGACCTCCGGGCGGCAGATCGGCCAGCGTGTTGGTGACGGCGATGTGGTGGCCCAGCGAGTTCATTCCATAGGCCAGCGGACTCGGTTGACCCTCAGGGGTATTGCCGATGTCGTAGCCCGCGAACAGGAACCCCAAGGCGATGAGCAGACCGCCGGCCGCGACGAACGGGATCATGTAGCTCACGCCGGTGAGCAGGATCTGCCGGGTGCGGGTTCCCCAGCCCACGTCACCAGAGCTGGTCGTTGCAACGGCAGCTTCGGCCGAGCCTGCCACCCGAGGCGCCTTGGGATCGCTTGCGGCACTGACCGCTTCGGAGATCATGGCAGCGGGTTCGTTGATTGCGCGTTTGACGCCGGAGGCGACGACCGGCTTGCCGGCGAAGCGTTGCTTGTCCTTGACCCCGACATCGGTGGCGAAGATGACGGCGTCGGCCGCCGCGATCGTCGCTGCCGACAGGGGCGTGCTGCCGGAGGAACCCTGGGTCTCGACGGTCAAGTCAACTCCGGCCTCCTCGGCGGCCTGTTTGAGTGCATCGGCCGCCATGTAGGTGTGGGCAATGCCGGTGGGGCAGGCCGTGATCGCGACGACCGACACCGCCTTGGGCGCTTCAGCCACAGGCGCCACAGCCACAGCAGGAGCAGCAGGAGCGGGCGCCGGGTTCACCACACCGTCGACCAGCGTCACCACTTCGTCGATACTCGCGGCGTCGCGCAGTGACGCGACGAAGTCCTTGCGGACCAGCGCCCGCGCCAGACTGGACAGCAGTTTCATATGTTCGGCGCCACCGGAGTCCGGCGCGGCGATCAGGAACACCAGATCGGCCGGGCCGTCGGGGGCACCGAAGTCGACCTTGGGAGAGAGCCGGGCGAAGCCGATCGTCGGTGTGTCGACGTAGGGCGAGCGGCAGTGTGGAATCGCGATGCCGCCGGGAAGCCCGGTGGCGGACTGCCCCTCGCGCGCCATCGCGGCGCCCACCAGTCCATCGGCGTCACTGGTGCGGCCGGCTGCGGCGAGCGTCCCGACCAGGCGGGTGATGACGGCCTCCTTGTCGCCTCCTGCGTCGACGTCGAGCAGGACGAGATCGGGGGTGATGATCGGCTGAGTCATAGCGACACCTTCATGGGGTGGGTACGGACTGCGTCGAGGTCGAGTTGGGCAGGGCCTGGTAGGGCCGATCCAGGTAGTGCCGCGGCGGCGCTGCCGTACGCGACGGCCATCTGCAGGCGTTGTGGGGCTTCGGCACCGGCGACGGCGGCACGCAGGTAGCCGGCCAGCGAGGCGTCACCCGCACCGACAGTGCTGCGCGGAACGATCGGCGGTGGCGTGGCGAACCAGGCGCCAAAGCTATCCACCAGAACCGCGCCGGCAGAACCGAGCGTCGCCAGCACAGTGCCCACACCACGGGCGACAAGTTCACGCGCGGCCGCCACCACGGGCGACATATCGCCTTGGGCAGCAGCATCTTCCAGGTCAGCGGCTGGTAACCCGGCCAGATCGGCCAGTTCCTCGGCATTCGGCTTGATCAGGTCGGGCGCGGCCACGTCGAACGCACCGGCGAGCGCTGCCAGCGGCGCCTCGGAGCTGTCGACGGCCACCCGGCAGTCGAGCGGAGCGAGAAGAGACACCACCTGCGCGTACCAGTCGACGGGAATCCCCGGTGGCAGCGACCCGGACAACACCACCCAGGACGCTTCCTGTGCCTTGGCCAGCACGCAGCGGGTGAGTGCCTGCAGTGCGTGATCGTCGACAAGAGCGCCACGTTCGTTGAGTTTGGTTGTGGTGCCGTCTGTTTCGGTGATGGCCAGGTTGGTGCGGACGGGCTCGGCAATGGGCACACCGACGAACGGCACACCGAGCGTCCGCAGGGCAGCGAGCAGGGGATCGTCGTCGGCGGCGGGCAGCACAGCCTCCGTGGCGACGTCGGCCAAGGTCAAGGCGCGGGCCACGTTGATGCCCTTGCCGCCGGGTTCGACGGTGACGGAATCGACGCGCTGCACCGCTCCGCGCGTCAACGGCGATCCAAGGGTGACGGTGCGGTCCAGGCTGGGGTTCGGGGTGACGGTGATGATCATGCGATCACCACCTCGACGCCGCGTTCGGTGAGCTGTGCGTGGTCGGCGTCCGAGATCTCGTTGTCGGTGATCAGCGTGTCGACGCTGTCGATGGGGGCGAAGCTGACGAAGTTCTCTTCGCCGATCTTTGATGAGTCTGCAACCACCACAACGTAATTCGCCGCCTGCACCATGGCCCGTTTGACCGCCGCTTCCTCGGTGTCCGGGGTGGACAAACCGTGCCGCACGCTGATGGCGTTGGTGCCGATGAATGCGATGTCCACCCGCAGGGTTTCGAGCACGCGCAGCACCTGCTCACCGACGGCGGCCTGGGTGAGGCCGCGGACCCTTCCGCCGAGCAACTGCAGGGTGACGGTCGGCATCGCGGCCAGGCGGCCGGCGACCGGCACCGAGTTGGTCACCACCGTGAGCTCCCGGTCAGTGGGCAGTTGGGCGGCGACGCGGGCTGTTGTGGTCCCGGCATCGAGCAGCACGCTGGCGCCGCTCAGGGGAAAGAAGTCGACTGCCGCGGCGGCGATCGCGTCTTTCTGCGCCGCTCGGGTGGTGTCACGTTCGCCGACGCCGGCTTCCACGAGGTGCAGGGCGCGGGCGGGTACGGCCCCGCCGTGGACCCGGCGCACGAAGCCGGCTTTGTCGAGCACCGCCAGATCGCGGCGGACGGTCTCGGTGGTGACGTCGTATGTCTGCGCCAGTTCGGCGACTGAGGCGCGGCCCCTGCTCATGACCAGCGCGGCTATGGCCTGCTGGCGCTCCTCGGCGTACATGAGCCTCCGTTTGCGTGGGGTAAAGCCCGTTTGAACGTTGATATATGTTGTTTTACGCTTGACTGTGTTGACTTGTCAACAGATTCTTGTAATGTGGCTCACATGAGCACGACATCATCGGTTGCATCACCGTCACTCCTGCGCGGCGTTCCGGTGGTTCCCGGCGTGCGGTACGCGCCCGCGATCCGGGCCAGTCGGCTTCCGCAGATCGACCTGCCCACAGGTGATATCGCCGAGGCGGACCGGCCGGCAGAGGCGGGGCGTTTCGCGGCGGCAGCGACGGCTGTCGCCGACCGGCTCCGGGCCCGGGCCGCGCATGCCACAGGCGCCGCTTCGGAGGTGCTCGCCGCCACCGCCACGCTCGCCCAGGACCGGGCCTGGCTGGGCGCCGCGGATAAACGGATCGCCGCCGGTACGCCTGCGGTACGCGCCGTGACCGAAGCCGTCGACCAGTTCGTGGAGTTGTTCACGCAAATCGGCGGATTGATGGCAGAGCGCGTCACCGACCTGCGGGATATCCGCGACCGCGTCATCGCCGAGCTGTCCGGACTGCCGGAGCCCGGTGTGCCGCTACCGGATGTCCCGTCGATCCTCTGTGCCGAGGACCTCGCCCCGGCCGACACCGCGGGCCTGGACCCGCAGCTCGTGGTCGGGCTGGTCACCACGCTGGGTGGGCCCACCAGTCATACCGCGATCATCGCCCGCCAGCTCGGGATTCCGTGCGTCGTGGCTGTCAGCGGGCTCGATTCCGTCGCCGCCGGCGCCATGGTGCTGCTCGACGGTACGGCGGGCACCCTGACCGTTGACCCCGACCCGTCGCAGGCAGCTGCCGCAGTCGCCGCGGCTCAACGCGATGCACTGGCGGCCAGGCAGTGGACCGGACCGGGCGCGACGGCGGACGGTCACGCCGTCGCGATCCTGGCCAATGTGCAGGACGGTGCAGCTGCGAGAACCGCGCGGGAAACCCCGGCCGAAGGTGTCGGGCTGTTCCGCACCGAGCTGTGCTTCCTCAACCGGGACACCGAGCCAACGGTCGACGAGCAGGCCACGATCTACGGCGAGGTGCTCGAGGCGTTCAATACCGCCAAAGTGGTGGTCCGCACCCTCGACGCGGGTTCGGACAAGCCGTTGAAATTCGCGGGTCATCCCGAAGAGGCCAATCCGGCGCTCGGCGTGCGGGGCATCCGGATCGCCACGGGCAATCCCGCTCTGCTGGAACATCAACTCGAAGCGATCGCCGCCGCGGCGAAGGCCACGGGAAGCCGTCCATGGGTGATGGCTCCGATGATCGCGACCGCGGCCGAGGCGAAAGCCTTTGCCGATCAAGCGCGTACCCACGGGCTGACGGCCGGTGTGATGATCGAGGTGCCTGCCGCCGCGTTGTTGGCGGACAGGATTCTCGAGCACGTCGACTTTCTGTCGATCGGCACCAACGACCTCGCGCAGTACACGATGGCGGCTGACCGGATGTCGGCGGAGTTGGCCGCCCTGACCGACCCGTGGCAGCCCGCGGTGCTGACCCTCGTGGCGTTGGCGGCCCGGGCCGGAGCGGCGGCGGGCAAACCGGTCGGCGTGTGCGGTGAGGCCGCGGCCGATCCGCTGTTGGCCGCCGTCCTGGTGGGGCTGGGGGTGACGTCGTTGTCGATGGCGCCTGCGGCGATTTCGGCGGTGGGCGCGCGGATCGCGCAGGTCACGCTGCAACAGTGCCGCGCTGCGGCCGAGGCGGTCCTGCTCACGGCCACGGCTGCTGAAGCGCGGGAGGCCGCGCTGACCGCCCTGGCCTGAGAGCAGGGGGAATAATCGGACCGCAGTCCGGTTATAGCTAGCATCAAGCTACACAGATTGGAGGTAGGAGATGCCAGCCATCACCGCAGACGTCTTGACTCTGCCCCGCATCGCGGCAGCTCAGGCATCTGAGACCGAACGCCCGGTCCGCTCGATCACGACCGGTCCGCGCGGATACGAAGGCGAGGGGTTCCCCGTCGTACGCGCTTTCGGTGGAGTCAGCGCCGCAGACCTGGACCCGTTCGTTCACATGGACCAGATGGGTGAGGTGGAATACCAGCCCGGCGAGCCGCGAGGCACGGATTGGCACCCGCACCGCGGGTTCGAAACCGTCACCTACATGATCGACGGCCGGTTCGCCCATCAGGATTCACACGGCGGCGGCGGTCTGATCACCGACGGTGCCACCCAGTGGATGACGGCCGGATCCGGCATCCTGCACATCGAGACCCCGCCGGCCGAGCTCGTCGACAGCGGCGGCACCTTCCACGGCATCCAGCTGTGGGTGAACCTGCCGAAGAAGGACAAGTTCGCCACGCCGCGTTACCAGGCCATCGAGGGCACCGACGCCAAACTCTTGTCCTCTCAAGACGGCGGCACGTTGGTCCGCATCATCGCCGGCGACGTCGAAAGCGAGACCGGGCCGGCATTCGGTCCTGGTTCTACGCACACCCCGATCACCATGGCGCACGCCACGATTGAACCTGGCGCGCAGCTCAACCTGCCGTGGAACCGCGAGTTCAATGCGTTGGTGTACGTGCTGAGCGGACGCGGCAGTGTGGGACCGGTGGCGCACCCGATCCATCAGGGCCAGCTCGCAGTTCTGGGCCCCGGTGACCGGATCACGGTGTCGGCCGAGGGAACTCAGGATTCGCACCGGCCCGCCATGGAGGTTCTGCTCTTGGGCGGCAAGCCGATTCGGGAGCCGGTGTTCCACTACGGGCCGTTCGTGATGAACTCGAAGTCCGAGCTCATCCAGGCACTGGAGGACTACCAGGCGGGCAAGTTCGGTCAGATCCCGCCGAACGCGCTCATGCCGCACCGGCCGCTGAGCTGATCGAACGAGAACTAACCCACCGACTCGGCGGGCTGAGGGTAGAGCAACTCCAGCTCGCCGAGATGCGCTGCGGCCGTCACCAACGGCAGGGCCGCCGAGACCGCCAGTTCGGTTCCGGCGGCTTCGGCGCGGAGGGACACCACGAAACTCTCCCCGATCGGTACCAGCACCGACGTGGTGTCCGCGCCGGTGAGCCGGGCGCAGATCGCCGCGGCGTGCTCTTCGATCACCGCACGGGTCTGCGGATAGACCCCGAGCGGCGGCGGCACGACGTCGGCGATCAGCTCGGCGACAGCCCTGACCCGGATCACGCGGTTGGCCGCCCGCACCGCCGGTGCACGTTGGTCTGTGGGCCCGCCGGTCTCCGAAAGATATTGGCGGACAGCATCATCGAGTGTCCGAGTGGCAGTCAGAGTGTCATGGCCGAGCGCGATCACGCGGTCGGTGGCCGCCTCGGAAGCGCCTCGCGTCACCCGCAACACGGCTGCATCGAGGAATTTCGCGCCCACCGCCCGGGCCTCATCGATCGCCTTGGACACCGAGGCCGTCGCTCCTCGCGGCCACAACAGCACCGACGCCACGATCCCGACGAGTGCGCCCACCACGACGTCTTCGACCCGGACCAATCCGACCCGCCAACCGGTCGGAGCGATCAGGTTGAAGTTGATCAGCATCATCATGGTGAACGCGGCCTGCCCGGCGATGAATGATCCGACCTTCGGCACATAGGCAGACCCGAATGCCACGAGCGGCAACAGGATCCACATCACCACCGGGTCCACGCCCAGGAACTCGATGAGCACCGCACCGAGGATGAAGCCGATCGTCGTGCCGGCCACTGCCCGCAGCACGCGCGTGCCGGTGTCCAGGGCGCTGCTGCGCAGCACCGACATCACACCCAGCACCACCCAGAACCCGTGCTGTACCGGAAAGACGTGGGTGACCGCCACGGCGAGCGCCAATCCCAACCCGGTACGCAGGCTGTTGCGCAGCACCACCGCGCGGGCGGCCACCAGGCCACGGGTGATGGCGGCGACCGCGACGGTCTCGGGCATCACCCAATCAGCGGCACCGGTTTCGGGCAGCCGCCGGCCCAGCACCCGGGCCCACACCGGGCGCGCGTCGGCCAACGCCGCGTTGCCGATCACGCGTCCGGTGACCGCGACGGTCGCCGAGATGGTGCGCCGGTTCAGTAGGGCAGCGCCGACCTTCGCGGCGGCCGCGTCGTCGGCCATGCCGAGGATCTGGGTGATGTCCTCGCGGTAACTGCCTTGGGCCACGGTGCGCTGCTCGGCCAGGGCCGCGCGCAGGTCGGCTTCGCGGGCGGCCCGCTCGGCCCGGTCGTGAATCGTGAGCAGCGCGGCACTGTCGCGCAGTACGCGCACCGTGGGCTCGCGCGTGGCCCCGAGCAGTTCAGCCGTCTGGTCGGTGATCTGGTCGCAGATCCAGCCCAGATCGTCGACGACGCGCACCAGCGCGCGACTGCCCGCGCTGAGGGCGACGGGACGGTAGTCGGCGCCGAGGAAGCTCGCGTACAGCGCATTCATCGCGCGGGTGACGTCGCGGTCCGAGGCCTGGCCGTCCAGCCGATCGGCCAGTAGCCGGCACACGCGGGCCGCGTCGCGGCGCAGCTCATCGTGGTGGCGTGGCGCAAAGAGGAACAGTGCGGCGGGCACGCACACCACCAGCGCGATCAGCCAGCCCAGCAGCCGGTCGGGAATGGGTCCGACAGGCGTGCACAGCGGCAACACGAACAGCAGCAGGGTGGCGCGCTGGCCGGCGGCGACGATCTCGCTGAGCACCCCGGAAAACGTCACCACCAGGCCGACGACGAACATCGCCGCCACGCTCAGCCACGGGTAGGGGGCCAGAATCGTGCCCAACACGATCAGGATGAGCCCGTTGAGTGCCAGGCCGCCGTAGGCCGGGGCGCGGGCGGGGCGGTTGCCCGGGAAGTCGGCCGTGATGAGCAGGGAGACCGCGCCGAAGATCGCGAAGAGCGGAGTCTGGGAGTCCCCGCCGACGGCGAAGCCGATCGCCGCGGCTATGGGCAGGACGATGGCGGCCCGCACGGCGCGCCGCAACGCGTCGTTTTCGGGATCCCGCGCGCGCAACGAGTCACGCAGGCGATCAACTGCCCGGCGCCAGATCTCGGCCGGGGTCAGCATGATCGCCGATGTTAGACGGGTTGGTCAGATCCGGTGGCCGGAGTGAAGCGGCCTGATTCCAGCGCGTCGCGCATCTGGGTGGTGATCCACTGCAGGGCGTCGAAGTCGCGCGGCAGGGTGCTCTGCTCGAAACCGACGATCAGGTAGATGCCCCAGGCCGCGAAGTACCTGGCATTGACCTCGTCGCCGATGAGTTCGAGAGCGGATTCGAAGAGAATGTCGAAGCGCAGCTGGTCCACCACCGCCTGCACTGTGTAGACGTCGGGGTCCAGCGAGCTCCACACCCGGATGGCGGCCTCGGCACCGTGCGGAAGGGCGAGTGCCTCGCCGATGAGGGTCTCGATGCGGTGGTGCGGATCGTGGTCGGCGCGGACGGCTTCCACGACCCGCAGGGTGCGCGCCTCGCGCCAGTGCGCGATCAACTCCCGCGTGTAGGAAGCCCAGTTCGGAAAGTAGTGATAGAACGACCCGGTCGTGACGCCCAGCCGGTTGCACACCTCCGCGAGTTTGAGCCCGCCGTAACCGAGATCGGACAACACGTCCAGACCGGTTTCGAAGTACGCCTCCCGCGAAACAACCCCCGCCATGGGGCACAACGCTAGTTCGTCGTCGATTTTTGGTCGCGGTGGGGCTTTGCTGGTCAGCCGCATATAACGCACGCAAACATGACGGGATCGAGGCATCCAGGTGACGTGTGGCACAATTTGTTCGTGGCCCACACAGCGAGCCGAGGACCGGGACGCCCGCCCGCAGCAAAGGCGGCGGAGACCCGAGAACGCATCGTGCGTGCTGCCCGTGAAGTTTTCAGCGAACTTGGCTACGACGCAGCTACATTTCAAGCGATCGCGATCCGTGCTGATCTCACCCGTCCGGCAATCAATCATTACTTCAGCAGCAAACGTGTTCTCTACCGCGATGTGGTGGAACAGACCAATGCGAAAGTGATCGCCGCAGGCATTGCCAGGGCCCGGGAAGCCTCGACTCTGGTGAACAGAATCTCGGCGTTCTTCGCCGCGGCGATGGATGCCGAATCCACTGACCGGTCGGCGGCGGCGTTCCTCGTGACCTCCGTTCTGGAGGCGCAGCGTCACCCCGAGTTGATCTCCGAGGAGCACGACGCGCTGCGCAGCTCGCGGGAGTTCGTCAGGTGGGCTGTTGACGAGGCGATTCAGCGCGGCGAGTTGAGCACGGACACAGACATTCCGGCGATCGTGGAGATGCTGGTCGCGGTGATGTGGGGCATGGGCTTTTATGCCGGTTACGTGGGGCATCGCGAGGATGTGGCCGTCATCGTGGACAAGTTCGAACTGTTGATGGCGAACAAGCTCTGGCAGTTGCGCGACTGACACATCGGGGTCGTGAGGTGGCCCACATCACCGTATAGCTTGGCTAAGTTGTTCGGTAGCATCGATTGGCAAATGACTGAACTGAGCGATGTGCGGCAGAGTCGTGCCGAGGGCGACAGTTGGGATGTAACCGAGAGCGTCGGTGCGACCGCGCTGGCGGTGGCCGCCGCCCGGGCCGCCGAGACCGCGCAACCTGAAGCCCTGATTCGCGACGAGTTCGCGTTCCTGTTGGTGGCGGCCGCAGGCCCGGCGTGGGCACAGTTGGCCGGCAGCGAACCGCACTGGATCGGTGACGATCCGGAGGCCCACCGCATCCACGTCATGGCCCGCAACTACCAGGCTGTGCGTACCCACTACTTCGACGACTACTTCACCGAGGTCACCCACGACGGCATCCGCCAGGTGGTGATCCTGGCCGCCGGACTGGACTCCCGGGCATACCGGTTGGATTGGCCGGCCGGCACCACGGTGTACGAGATCGACCAGCCCAAGGTGCTCGAGTACAAGACCGCGACGCTGCAGGCGCACGGAGCCGTCTCCCGGGCCGAGCACGTCCCGGTGCCGATCGATCTGCGCGACGACTGGCCCGCAGCCCTGATCGCCGCCGGATTCGATCCGGCGCAGCCCACCGCATGGCTGGCCGAGGGGCTGCTGCCGTATCTGCCCGGCGACGCCCAGGACCGGCTCTTCGAACTCGTCAGTTCCCACAGCGCACCCGGCAGCCGCGTGGCTGTCGAGGATTTCGCCATGGACCCGGCCCGCTACACACCGGAAAAGCGGGCCGAGCGTCGCGCCCGGGGCGAGCACATGCGGATCTCGCTCGGGCTCGATATCGACGCTGACGCGCTGATGTACACCGGTGACGATCGAGCTGACGCCGCGGAATGGCTTGCGGCACACGGCTGGGACGTGGATGCGGTGGACAGCGCCGACGAGATGGCCCGGCTGGGCCGGCCTGCTCCCGTGGACGAATTGGCCGAACTGGGTTTGGACAGCGTGCTGTTGCGCGCCCGATTGGATGGAGAATCCTGATGAGCTCACTGCGCAGCCACGACGACACGTGGGACATCGCCACCAGCGTGGGCTCGACGGCCGTCATGGTGGCCGCCGCCCGGGCGGGGGAGACCGGACGCGACAACCCGCTGATCCGCGATCCGTACGCCGCCATTCTGGTCGCCGGTGCCGGGACCGGTTTCTGGGAGACGCTGCTCGATCAGGATGTCGCCGCGAAGATCGCCGAGGTGGACGACGAGGCCGCCAAGATCTTCGAACACATGGGCAGCTACCAGGCGGTGCGTACGCATTTCTTCGACGAGTACTTCGCCGCCGCCGCCGCGGCAGGCATCCGCCAGATCGTCATCCTGGCGTCAGGCCTGGATTCGCGGGCATACCGGTTGGATTGGCCGGCCGGCACCACGGTGTACGAGATTGACCAGCCCAAGGTGCTGGAGTACAAGGCCGAAACGCTGGCCGCCCACGGTGTGCAGCCGTCGGCTCAGCGCCGTGAGGTGGCCATCGATCTGCGTCAGGATTGGCCTACGGCGTTGCGGGAAGCGGGTTTTGACGATGGGCAGCCGACCGCGTGGCTGGCCGAGGGCCTGCTGATGTATCTGCCCGCCGATGCCCAGGATCGGCTGTTCGAGCTCGTCACCGAGCTGTCGGCGCCGGGCAGCCGGATCGCCGCCGAAACCGCCGGGGTGACGGCCGGCGAGCGTCGTGAGGAGATGCGCGAGCGCTTCGAGCGTTTCGCCGCGCAGTTCAACATGGAGCAGGCGCTCAACATCCAAGACCTCATCTACGAGGATCCCGACCGTGCCGATGTCGCCGAGTGGCTGAACGACCATGGTTGGCGGGCCGACGGGGTGCACTCACTCGACGAGATGCGCCGGCTCGGCCGCTACGTCGAGATCGAGCATGACGACACGCGGGCGTTCTCGACGTTCGTCACTGCCGAAAAGAGTTGACCTCAAAGCCGAGTGGCCAGTTGTGACACGCTCTTTCAGCGTTCGCGTGTCACAACTGGCCACTCGGCCGGTCTGAGTCGGGTGGCTCAGCGACTCTGGTGCACCGTGGTGTCGACCTGGGGCACGGTCACGTGCGGGCCGATCTGATCCAGCCAGCTGTGGTGGGCCACATCGGCTGAGGCGGGGCCCGCCAGGCCCAGGACGGCGGCGGCCAGACCACTGGCGATCACTGTGCTGATCCCAGTCCTAATTCCGAACTTCTTCATTTCTCTTGCCTCTTCCTTCGATCTGTTTTCTTGACTGATTCAACTAAAGGGGCGGGCTGCTGATTCCGGGTTTTCGGCGTTGGCAGCAATTGACTGTCCGATGGCAGAAACCGGTCGGCCACGCCACGAATGAGCCGCGAACGAGCACTGACGGACCCGGTTGACCGGCAGTTGCCCGCCCGCCGTATACAGGAGTAGAGCTGAGCCGGTTCGCGGCCCGTTATCGAGGAGGAATCCCCATGCCAGGAGTGCAGGACCGTGTCGTCGTCGTCACCGGAGCCGGTGGCGGTCTGGGCCGTGAATACGCCCTGACGCTGGCCCGCGAGGGCGCCAGCGTCGTGGTCAACGACCTGGGCGGTGCCCGCGACGGCACCGGCGCCGGCCACAACATGGCCGACGAGGTCGTCAACGAGATCAAGGCCGCCGGTGGCCGCGCGGTCGCCAACTACGACAGCGTCGCCGAGGCCGAGGGTGCCGCCAACATCATCAAGACGGCCATCGACGAGTTCGGCAAGGTCGACGGCGTGGTGAGCAACGCGGGCATCCTCCGTGACGGCACCTTCCACAAGATGACGTTCGAGCAGTGGGATGCCGTGCTCAAGGTGCACCTCTACGGTGGCTACAACGTCATCCGCGCCGCCTGGCCGCACTTCCGGGAGCAGAGCTTCGGCCGCGTCGTCGTCGCGACCTCCACCAGCGGTCTGTTCGGCAACTTCGGTCAGGCCAACTACGGCGCCGCCAAGCTCGGTCTCGTCGGTCTGATCAACACGCTGGCCCAGGAAGGCGCCAAGTACAACATCAAGACCAATGCCGTCGCGCCGATCGCCGCGACCCGCATGACCCAGGACATCCTGCCGCCCGAGGTGTTCGAGAAGCTCACCCCCGAGTACGTCGCCCCCGTGGTGGCCTACCTGATGACCGAGGAACTGCCCGATACCGATTCGGTGTTCATCGTCGGCGGCGGCAAGGTACAGCGGACCGCGCTGTTCCAGAACGACGGTGTCACGTTCTCCGAGGGCGTGCCGTCGGTCGATGACATCGCCGCCAAGTGGGGCGAGATCACCGACCTCTCGGCAGCCCAGCAGGCCAGCTTCAAGCTCGGCTGATACAGGTGAAAGCGCTTGTAGCGCAGGCACTTACCGGTACATCCGGGCTGGCGTACGTCGACGTGCCGGATCCCGTCTCCTCGGACGCGGTGATCATCGACGTCGGCGCCGCCGGCGTCTGCTTCCCCGATCTGCTGTTGTTGCGCGGTGAGTACCAGCTGCGGCTGGAACCGCCGTTCACGCCGGGTATGGAGGTGGCCGGAACGGTGCGCTCGGCACCCGACGGCTCGGGGTTCACCCCGGGTCAGCGGGTGTCCGCGATGACGATGCTGGGCGGTTACGCCGAGCAGGTGATGGCGCTGCCCGCCAACGTGATCCCCACGGCTGACGGGCTCGACGACGGTCAGGCGGCCTCACTGCTGGGCAACTACTACACGATGCAGTTCGCACTGGCCCGCCGCGGTGGGCTCATGCCGGGGGAGACCGTACTGGTGCTCGGCTCGGCGGGCGGTATCGGCGCGGCATCGATCCAATTGGCCAAAGCCGTGGGCGCCAAGGTCATTGCGATGGTGCATCGGTCCGGGGCCGAGGAGTTCGTCTCCTCTCTGGGGGCCGATGTGGTGCTGCCGCTGACCGAAGGCTGGCGCGAGGCGGTCATGGAGGCCACCGACGGGCAGGGCGTCGATCTGGTGGTCGACCCGATCGGCGGAGACGCCTTCGACGACGCCATCCGGGTGCTGGCTCCCGAAGGCCGGCTGCTGGTCATCGGATTCGCCGCGGGCAGCGGCATCCCGACCGTCAAGGTCAACCGGCTGCTGCTGCGCAACGTCAGCGTGGTCGGTGTCGGCTGGGGTGAGTTCGTGCGCCGCCGGCCGGAGGCCCAGGCACAGGTCGGGGCCGAGCTGACCAAGTTGGTGGCCGCCGGATTGCGGCCGCCTCCGCCGGTACGGTTCCCGTTGTCCGACGGTGCGGCCGCGCTCGATGCGTTGGCCGAAGGGCGGGTGCGCGGGAAGCTCGTCCTGGAGCCGTAAAAACATGAAAGCCCTGGCCTTCGATGTGTTCGGCACCGTCGTGGACTGGCGGTCCAGCGTCATCGCTGAGTTGGAAGCATTCGGCGAAAGCCACGGGCTGCAACGGGATTGGCCGGCCTTCGCCGACAGTTGGCGGGCCGGCTACGTCCCGGCGATGGCCCGGGTGCGCCGCGGTGAGCTGCCGTGGACCAGGATCGACGATCTGCATCGCGCGATCCTGGTCGACTTGCTCGTCGCCGCGGACATCCGGGTCACCGACGCTGAGATCGACCATCTCAACCGGGCCTGGCACCGGCTGGATCCGTGGCCGGACTCGGTGCCCGGGCTGGCCCGGCTCAAGCAGCGCTACATCATCACCACGTTGTCCAACGGCAACGTCTCACTGCTCACCAACATGGCCAAACACGCCGGGCTGCCGTGGGATTGCGTGATCTCGGCGGAACTGTTCCGGCATTACAAGCCCGACCCCGAGGCCTATCGCGGCTGTGCCGAACTGCTCGACATCGCACCCGCGGAGCTCACGCTCGTCGCAGCCCATCCCTCCGATCTGCGGGCCGCCCGCGCGGCCGGGCTGGGCACGGCGTACGTGGCCCGGCCGATGGAGTACGGACCGGATCGCCCTCCGCACGCCGTGGCACCCGACGACTTCGACATCGTCGCGACGGATTTTGTCGACCTCGCCGACCAGCTGGGTGCGTAGCGTAGGGGTGTGGACACCGCATCGAGTGGGGCATTGCGCAAGGCGCTCGATCTCCTGATCGATCCGCCGGCCGAGCCGGATGTCAGCAAGGGGTATCTCGATCTGTTGGGCGAGAGCACTGACGCCCCGAAGAACGCGGGATTCATCCAGAAGGTGTGGGCGTCACCGGTCGGGTCGATGCTCTACGACAATGCCCAGGGGATCGGCCGCAAGCTGATGACGGCGTGGCACCAACCCACCGAATGGCTGAACATTCCGCCGGGCGGTCTCGCGCTCGATGTCGGCAGTGGCCCGGGCAACGTGACCGCGGCGCTGGCACGGGCGGCCGGGCTCGACGGATTCGCGTTCGGCGTGGACATCTCCGAGCCCATGCTGGCCCGTGCGGTCGAGGCCGAAGCGGGCAGGCAGGTCGGGTTCCTGCGCGCCGACGCCCAGAAGCTCCCGTTCCGGGACGACGTCTTCGATGCGGTGACATCGATCGCCGTGCTGCAGTTGATTCCCGACGCCGAGGCGGCACTGGCGGAGATGGTGCGGGTGCTGCGCCCCGGCGGGCGCATGGCGATCATGGTGCCGACGGCGACGAACCGCGGGCCTGCGCGGCTGCTCGCGAAGGGCGGCGCCCGCTTTTTCTCCGAGGATGAGCTTGCCGATCGGTTCGAGGCGCTCGGCCTGCAACGGGTGCGGTCCAAGAGCATGGGCGCCCTGCAGTGGGTGCGTGGGCAGATGCCGTGAGCACACTGGGGATCGTTCTCGTCGCACTGGTGATCGCGGTCGGACTCGTCGGCATCGTGCTGCCCGTCCTGCCCGGTGGCGGGTTTCTGGTGTTCGCCGCGATCGCGGTGTGGGCAGTCTTGGAGGCCCGGGCCGATGCGGCGCACGCCACCGTCGCGTGGGTGACGCTGGGGGTCGCGGCCGTGTTCTTCGTGACCTGCGAGGTGATCAAGTACACCTGGCCGGTACGACGCATGCGGGCCGCCGAGGTGGGGATATGGAGCCTGGTGGCCGGTGGCGTGCTGGGCGTGATCGGCTTCTTCGTCATCCCGGTGATCGGTCTGGTGATCGGTTTCGTCGCAGGCATCTACCTGGCCGAGCTGGCCGCACGGCACGACTACCGCCGGGCTTGGACGTCAACGGTGCACGCGCTCAAAGGTGTTGCGCTGTCGGTCGGGGTTGAGCTGACCGGCGCGCTGCTCGCGACCGTGGCCTGGGTGGTGGGTCTGGTGATCGCGTCGTGACGCGGTGGACCCTGGGCCCCGATTCGGGTGAGCTGCTACTGACCACCGGTGTGACGGGCAGTGCGTCGCGGATGGGTCATCGGCTGACCATCGCGATGCGGTCATGGCAGGCGGTCGTGGACCGGGAGGGCGAGGAACCAGCTGCGGTCGAGGTGACGGTCGACCTCGATTCCCTCGATGTGCTGCGAGGCGAGGGCGGCATGACTCCGCTGTCGGGAGCCGAGAAGGTGCTGATCCGGTCCAACGCATTGAAGACGTTGCGCACGAAGCGTTTTCCGCAGGCGGTGTTCCGGTCCACCGAGATCGACCGCGACGGCGATCTGTATCGGATCGCCGGAACGCTCGAGATCGCCGACCACAGCGGCCCTGAAACTCTCGAAGTGCGGGTTGAGGCCGACGGCGACGGATGGCGCATCCATGGTGAGGCGGGCGTGCGGCACACCGACTTCAGCCTCAAGCAGTACTCGATGCTGATGGGAGCGATGAAAGTGGCCGACGAGGTCCGCGTGACCTTGGTGGTCACCGTCGCCTGACGGAATCCGGGGCCGCTGCTCACCGATCTGACAAGCCTTGCCCAACCGGCGTGTAGAAAGCCGATCATCGGGGTAGTTCACACGGTGAACGTGAGGAGTCCGATCGTGAACATCGTCTCAGGCACGCTGCAAGCGGTAAGTCGAACCGCGGACGCCACCACCGCCGCTGCGGGAGCCGTTGGCGGTGCCGCGGTCAGTGGCGTGGTCGGCGGAATCAAAGGGGTTGGCAACGGCATTCGTAGCGGGTTGAGCCAGGGCAGCAGATCGCCTGCCGCCGCAGCGCTCACGCTGGGCGCGGTCGGGGCGGCCGGTCTCGTGGAATGGCCCGTGCTGCTGACCGTCGGCGGTGCGGCCCTCGTCGTGCATCAGATCAACCAGCGCGTGAGCGGCGGCCAGGTCGAGGAACCGGCGGCGAAGGCGGCGGCACCGAAGCGCGCATCATCGGCCAAACGCACCGCCCCGGCCAAGCGCTCTGCCCCGGCCAAGCGCTCGCCGGCCAAGCGGTCAGCCCCGGCCAAGCGGTCCACTTCGAGCAGCGCTGCCAAGGCGGCGGGTCGCCGGTCGACGTCTCGACGCACCGCGGCGGCAACCCGGACCAAGTGATCGGCGCAATCGGCCGGATGATTCAGGGCGCAGCCGAGATGGCTGCGGTGCCTTTCGCCCAGCCGATCCAGACGGTTCTTTCCGCCGCGGTCGAGATGGTCGGTGGCGCACCCTCCCGCCGGTGCTGGCGGGGTGCCGACCGGTGCTGGATCGAAGTTCGTGGGCTGCAGACCGACGACGGCCGGCGAATCGGACGCGCGGTGATGCGGGCGCTTCGCGACCGGCCGGGGATACGCCGCGCATATCTGAACTATCCGTTGTCCCGCGTGGTCATCGAGCTCGACGGCACCGATCCACACGGCACGGATCTGACCCGGCTGTGTGCGGTGGTGGCCGACGCCGAATCTGGGGCGCCCGCCCCGACGTCGCGGCCCACCGACCTGCCGGGCGACGGGATACTGCTGGCTCTCAAAGGCATCGCCGCTGCGGTGAGCGGTGTCGGCGTCGGTGCGGCGGTCGTGGGCCGAACGCTGATGTTGCCGAAAGTGCCCGCCGGGGTGATGGCGTTGGTCAATGCCATCGATTACCAGCCGAAGGTGCGAGCGGTTCTCGAAAGCCGGCTGGGCCCGCACGGTGCCGATGCGGTGCTGAGCGTCGGTGCCGCCACGGTCTATGCGCTGACCCAGGCGCCTGCGGCGGTCACGGTGGAGTTTGTGCGTCACCTCTCCCAACTCGCCGAGGCCGCCGCCGCTGCCGATGCTTGGCAAGAACTCGAGCCGAGGCTGGCAGCCGAAGCCGAATGCGACACCGTGACGCCCGTGTCCCCGCGGCCGCGTGCCCTGCCCGACGGCGTGGTGGAGCGGTACGCCGAACGCTGCGGCCGGGCCCAGGCGATCGCCGCGGCCTCGGTCGGCGCACTGACACGAAACGCCAATGCCGCCGCGACGGCTGCGGTGGTGACCGCGCCCAAGGCGGCGCGCAATTCTCGCGAGGCCTTCACCAGCACCCTGGGGCGCGGCCTGGCCGACCGGCGTGACGTGCTTCAGTTGCGGCCCGACGCATTGCGTCTTCTCGACCGGGTTGACGCCGTGGTGGTCGACCCCCGCGTGCTGACCACCGATGAGCTCCGGGTGGGGCAATTCCGCGACGTCGCGCAAGCCGATCGCCCGGCGGTGTGGCAATGGGCCCAGGACCGGCTACGGGACGGCAAATTGCCGGCCGGGTGGCATCGCGTCCCCCCGGCTGTCACCGGGTCGGCGACGAACGGGACATCCCGCGGACAGGTGCTGGTGCGCAACCGCCACGACCCTCGAGCGCACGCGATGCTGGCCGAGATCCGCCGCGCCGGCGCCCAGGCGGTATCCCTGGATCTCGACGAACTCGGGGACCTGCGGTCCTCGTTCGACGAGCTGTACGAGGCCCGCGCCGACATTGGTGCGGCGTTGGCCGACGTGGTCGACACCCTGCAGCGCGATGGTCGCACCGTGGCGGTGCTGTCGGCGGATGCTGCCCGCGCGTTGTGTGCGGCTGATCTCGCTGTGGGGGTGCTGCGCGACCGCGCCGGAATCCCTTGGCAGGCCGACGTGCTGGCGGTCGATCTGGCCGCGGTGTGGCGCCTGCTGCATGCCATTCCTGCAGCCCGCCGAGCCAGCGAACGCGGAGTGGAGCTGGCCACCGGTGGCACCGCGCTGGGTGCGCTGCTGATGGTTCCCGGTGTCCGCGGCCTGGGCCCCGGGCCGGTGACCGCGGGGGCGGCGGTCGGCCTGGCCAATGGCTTCTGGCTGGCCCGCAAAGCCCTGCTGGATGGCCGGCCCAGGGCCGAACCGGTCGAAGACTGGCATGCGATGACGGCCGATCAGGTGCTCCGCCATCTGGCTGAAACCGATGGCGCAGCAGAGGATTCGGGCCGTACCGATGCTGAGGCGCAGACATCGGGCCGCCGGGTACTCCCGCGCCAGGTGGCCGAACTCCTCGACGCTCTGCGCGCCGAGCTCTCGGACCCGCTGACGCCGGTGCTCGCGGTCGGATCGGCAGCCAGCGCCATGCTCGGTTCGCCGGTCGACGCGATTCTGGTGGGATCGGTGCTGACCGGGAACGCGATCCTGGCCGCCACCCAGCAAGTCCGGGCCGAGCGGCTGTTGACGAGGCTGTTGGCGGTCCAGGATCCGCCGGCGCGACGGGTCCTCGGCTCAGGGCACAAAGAGGACAGTGACGACGGGTACGAAAGTGTGCCGGCGACCGAGCTGCGGCCCGGGGACATCATCGAGGTGAGGCCGGGCGAAGTGGTCCCGGCCGATGCCCGGATCATCGAGGCGCTCGATGCCGAGGCCGATGAAGCCTCGCTCACCGGTGAATCGTTGCCGGTACCCAAGCAGGTGGACCCCACCCCCGGCGCGGTCCTGGCCGAACGGCACTGCATGCTCTATGCCACAACGACATTGGTCGCCGGAACGGCGGTGGCGGTGGTCACCGAGGTGGGCGCGGCGACCCAGGCCCGGCGGGCCACGGACATCGGGCACGGTACCGGCCCGGCCGTCGGCCTGCAGACGCAGCTGCGCGAACTGACCAACCGGGCACTGCCGTTCAGCTTGGCCGGCGGCGCCCTGGTCAGCGGGCTCGGCCTGCTGCGCAGGTTGCCGCTGCGCAGCGCGGTGGCCAGTGGCGTCGCGGTCGCGGTGGCCGCCGTGCCCGAAGGGTTGCCGCTGGTGGCGACGCTGGCGCAGCAGGCCTCGGCGCGGCGGCTGACCCGGGCTGGGGTGCTGGTGCGCAGTCCGCGCTCGGTGGAGGCGCTCGGTCGCGTGGATGTGGTGTGTTTCGACAAGACGGGCACCCTGAGCGAGAACCGCTTGCGGGTGTCGCAGGTTCATCCGGTGAGCGGTCAGACTTCCGAACAGCAGGTGCTCGATTACGCGGCCCGGGCGACCCCACCGAAGAACGGTGAGCAATACGAGCACGCCACCGACGCGGCGGTGGCCGAGGCTGCGCCAACTTCCCAGCCGCCCAAGGAAAGTGGGACGTATCTGCCGTTCCGGTCCGGCCGGAAGCTCTCGGCGGCACTGCTCGGCGAAGAGCTGGCGATCAAGGGCGCGCCGGAGGTGGTGTTGGCCGCCTGTGCGGATCTGGATCCTGCGGTTGAGCGCACGGTCGAGGCGATGGCCCGGGACGGGTTGCGGGTGCTCGCGGTGGCTCGGCGGCCGCTGACTGCGGGGCAGGCTGACCGCGGCCGTTCCGACGCCGACAAGCTCGCCGCGCTGTGTGGCCGTGGTTTGGTGCTCGTCGGCCTGCTGGGATTGTCCGACACCCCGCGGGCTGAGGCGGCGCAGGTGTTGAAAGCCTTGCAGGACAACGAGATCGGTGTGCGGCTGATCACAGGTGACCACCCAGTCACGGCCGAGGCGATTGCCGCGGAGCTGGGCCTGCCGGTCACCGCCGACCAGGTCATCAGCGGCGAGGAATGGGTGGCGTTGCCGCGCCGCAGCCAGGAAAAGGCGGTGCGGGAACGGCGTGTGTTCGCCCGGATGTCTCCCGAGCACAAGGTCCAGATCGTGCAGACGCTGGAACGAACCGGGCAGGTGTGCGCCATGGTCGGCGACGGCGCCAACGATGCCGCCGCCATTCGGGCCGCCACCGTCGGAATCGGAGTGGCCGCGCGTGGCAGCGATCCGGCCCGCAGTTCAGCTGATGTGCTGCTGCTCGACGGGCGGATCGGTTCCCTGATCGACGCGCTGGACGAGGGGCACCAGCTGTGGCGGCGGGTTCAGGCCGCCGTCGCGGTACTCCTCGGCGGAAACGCCGGCGAGGTTGTGTTCTCGATCGTGGGGAGTGCGCTCACCGGCCGGTCACCGCTCAACACCCGGCAGCTGTTGCTGGTCAACATGATGACCGATGCTCTCCCGGCCGCCGCCCTGGCCGTCAGCCCGACCACCCGCACTGGGACCGGTGCCGGCCACGGGCCCGATCAGGCCGAGCTGTGGCGGACGGTGGCGATCCGTGGTGCGGCCACGGCAGGCGCAGCAACGGGGGCCTGGGTGACTGCGGGCTTCCCGCTGGCGCCCAGGCGCGCCTCGACGCTGGCACTGGTGGCGCTGGTCTCCACTCAGTTGGCCCAGACCTTGATCGACTCGCACAGCCCGTTGGTAGTCGGTACCGCAGCCGGATCCTTGGTATGTCTGGGGGCGTTGATCAGCACCCCTGGGCTCAGCCAGATGTTGGGATGCACGCCGCTCGATCCCCTCGGGTGGGCGCATGCGCTCGCCGCAGCCGGTGTCGCCACCGGGGTGGCCGCCGTCGCGCCGAGGCTGTTGCTCAGGTTCGATCCGCTGTCGCCTGCTTCGAATCAGCCGGCGTCGGGTCAGTCTTCGATGTCGAGCACTCCGCAGCGCCACAGCACCGCGTACAGCTCCCGCAACGGCAGCACGAGGACGCGGGACACGGCGTCGGTCAAGGGATCAGACGGTGTGCCGGAGCCGGAAGTTGCCATCCCTTTCACGGTCCGAAGTCGAGATCTCCAAGAGTCGAAGTCGACATGACAGAGAGGTGACCAATGGCTGAAAAATCTACCCAGTCCTTAGGGCACCGCCACGCGGTGGACGCCGTGCGCGACGCCCGTGGATTCGCCATGACGCTGCCGGTCGTGGGCCGGGTCAAGGTGCCTCACCCTGAGCAGCTGGCCTATTACGGTGCGCTCGGCATACTCGCGGCGGTGGAGATCATCGATTGGCCGGTGGCGCTGTTGCTCGGCGCCGGGCACGTGTTGATGCAGAACGAGCACAATCGGGTGGCCCAACAGGTGGGTGAGGCGCTGGAGGAGGCCTGACCACACCGGCGAGGTCAGCCGAGCAGCTTCGACCGCAGCGCTGCGACAGTCTCGGGCGCCACCCCAGCCGACTCGACGAAGCCGCTGATCGAGCCATAGTCCTGCACCAGGCGGTCCCACGCCGCCATGAGGTAATCCTCGCGGACCCCCAGAACTTCATCGGTGAGCCGGGCCTCGGCATAGGTGACGAGCTCGGGCGCATCCTGGGTCCTGGCCCGCACGGATTCCATGATCCGATTTCGCAGAGCCGGTATCGCGCCGTTGCTGGCCAGGAAGTCGCCGATGATGCGATCGCGTTCGACACCCACGGTTTCCAGCACGGTCGCCACGGTGAACCCGGTGCGGTCCTTGCCGGCGAAGCAGTGAGCAATCACCGGACGTTCTTGTGCCAGAAGGGAAATCACCTCGCGCACCGCCATATGCGCGCCCGGCAGCGTCGGGAACTCCTCGTACACCTCGGTCATGTACCGCCGGGCTGCGGTCGCGACATCTTCCCCCTCGGAGGATTCGGCCATCACCCGCTGAAAGGTGCTCTCGTGCGGTGCATCTTGATTCGACGTGTCGTCGGCGTGAAACGGCAGTTGGTGGACGGCGACGCCGTCGGGAACCTGCCCGGTGCCTTGCCGTTGCACTTCCTGATGCGATCGCAGGTCCGCGACATCGGTGATGCCGAGACGGCGGAACACCGCGCGGCCGGCGTCGGAGAGCTGGCTGAGTTGGCTGGAGCGGTAGAGCAGCCCCGGCCGGATTCCGGTGATGTCGGCGACATCCCGAAAGTTCCACGCGCCGGCCAGTTCTCCCAGTTCGACGGTCACTGCGCGGCCACCGAACCGGGCCGGCTGCATGCCGCTGCTGCAAGAGGCGATTTCTCGCGGCCCAACTCCGCACGGGCGATGGTGCGCATGTGCACCTCGTCGGGTCCGTCGAACAGCCTCATGGCGCGGTGCCAGGCATACAGCCGGGCCAGCGGGAAGTCGTCGCTGACCCCGGCTGCGCCGTGCACCTGGATGGCGCGGTCGATCACGTCGCACGCGACCTGCGGGGCGACCGACTTGATCTGGGAGACCAGAACGTGGGCGGCCTTGTTGCCTTCCTGGTCGATCATCCAGGCGGCCTTCTCACACAGCAGCCGGGCTTGATCGATCTCGTTGCGGGACTTGGCGATCGACTCACGCACCACACCCTGCTCGGCCAGCGGCTTGCCGAACGCCACCCGCGTCTGCACCCGGTCGACCATCAACGCCAGGGCCCGCTCGGCGGCACCCAGCGCCCGCATGCAGTGGTGGATACGACCCGGACCCAGCCGGGCCTGGGCGATCGCGAAACCGCTGCCCTCCTCGTGGAGCAGGTTCTCGGCCGGCACCCGCACGTTGTCGAACACGATCTCGCAGTGCCCGTGCTGGTCCTGCCAGCCGAACACCGGTAGCGAGCGCTGAATATCCACCCCGGGGGTATCTACCGGCACCAGGATCATCGACTGCTGCTGATGCGACGCCGCGTCGGGATTGGTCCGGCCCATCACGATCAGGATCTTGCAGCGCGGATCGGCCGCCCCGGTGATCCACCACTTACGGCCGTTGATCACATAATCCGCGCCGTCACGCAGCATGGTGGTCTCGATGTTGCGGGCATCCGACGAGGCCACCGCGGGCTCGGTCATCGCGAACGCGCTGCGGATCTCACCGGCCAGCAGCGGCTCCAGCCACTGCTTGCGCTGGGACTCGTCGGCGAACAGGTGCAACGTCTCCATGTTCCCGGTGTCCGGTGCCGCGCAGTTCAGCGCCTCCGGGGCGATCTCCATGCTCCAACCGCTCAGCTCGGCCAGCGGCGCGTACTCCAGGTTGGTCAGGCCCGACTCCGAGGGTAGGAAGAGGTTCCACAACCCGGCGGCCTTCGCCTTGGCCTTGAGTTCCTCGACCACCGGCGGCACCGTGTGATCCCTGGGGCCCTTCTCTTCGCGGTAGGCGTGATACGCGGCCTCCGCCGGCAACACCTGCTCGGTCATGAAGTCGGTGAGCCGAGAGTGGTAATCAGCCGCTTTGGCCGACAGCGCGAAGTCCATGCCAGCCACGATAGCCACATGGTTAGACAGGTAGAAAGGTGGCATGACCGGATCGCCACCCGCCATCCCACAGGGCACCCGTCCGCCCCTCCCACCTTTCACTCTGGAAACAGCCGTCCAGAAGGTCCAAGCCGCAGAGGATGCCTGGAACACCCGCGACCCGCAGCGGGTCAGCCTGGCGTACACACCCGACTCGCAATGGCGCAATCGCGACCTGCACATCGTCGGACGCGAGCAGATCGTGGAGTTCCTGACCGCGAAATGGGAGCGCGAGCTGGATTACGTGCTGCGCAAGAGTCTGTGGGGATTTCGGGAGAACCGGATGGCGGTGCGGTTCCAGTACGAGTGGCATGACGAGGCAGGCCAGTGGTACCGCAGTTACGGAAACGAGCTGTGGCAGTTCACGCCCGAGGGCCTGATGTCGCGGCGCGAGGCGAGCATCAACGATGTCCTCATCGACGAGTCGCAGCGGCGCTACTTCGGACCGCGCCCCGAATCGGAGTACGGCCGGGACATCGAGCTCTGGTAATCGACCGGCCCGCCGGTGTGGTAATCGACCGGCCCGCCGGTATGGCAATCGACCGGCCCGCCTTTCGTCACTCCTAACGTGCAGGCCAGCACCCCGGCCACCACCGCCAGGCCCATCACCGTGCCTGCCACGGCAGGCCACCCCGCGGCGTCGAACGCGAGCCCACCGGCCCAGCCGATCAAGCTGGATCCCGCGTAGTAGAAGAGGTTGTACAGCGACGATGCCTGTGCCTTGCCGTCACCGGCGTCGGCGCCGACCCATCCCGACGCGATCGCGTGGGCACCGAAGAACCCTGCGGTCGCGATCACCAGGCCGGCGAGTACCACGATGACGTTGCCGGCCATGGTGATCGCGACACCGATGATCATCGTGGCGATCGAGCCGAGCAGCACGGTCTTGCGGCCGAACCGTGTGGCCTCGGCACCGGCCCGCGCCGAAGCCCAGGTACCCGACAGATAGGCCAGGAAGACCAGGCTCACCAGCGTCTGCGGCAGGTTGAACGGTGCGGCCATCAGCCGGAATCCGAGGAAGTTGTACATCGCCACGAATCCGCCCATCAGCAGGAAGCCCTGGCTGTAGAGGACGAGCTGACGCGGTGAGCGCAGGTTCTGCGCCAGCCGCCGGGCCAGCCGGTGACTGCGGGTCGGGGTGAAGCCGCGCGCGGGCGGGGCGAGTTTGACGAAGGCGAACGCCGACAGACCGCACAACACCGCGACCACCAGCACGCCGACGCGCCATCCGGCGAACTCGGCGATGGGTCCGGTAACCAGCCGGCCCGCCAGTCCGCCGATCGTGGTGCCCGCGACGTATGTGCCTGCCGCTCGAGCGGCATGTCCGGCGTCGATCTCCTCGGTGAGGTACGCGATGGCCACCGCGGGTACTCCACCCAGCATCAGCCCTTCGATGAGCCGGCCGGACAGGAGCAGCGCCGCATTCGGGGCGAGCGGCACGATGAGCCCGAGAAATGTTGCCGCAGTGATGGATATCGTCATCGCCTGGACCCGGCCGATGCGGTCGGCCAGGGCGGACCACGGGATGACGCCCAGCGCCAGACCCACCGTGGCCGCCGAGATGGTCAGCGCGGCGTGGGCGGCGCCGGTGCCCATGTCGCGGGCGATCAGCGGCAGGACGGCCTGGGGCGAGTAGAGCTGGGCGAAGGTGGCGACTCCCGCGCAGAACAGCGCGGCAAGCAGGCGCCGGTATTCGCTCGAGCCACGTGAATGCCCCTGCCAGTCAACGGAGGTCAGGGAGGTGGACACTCAGTCGACGGTAGGACGGCGACGAAGATGTGTCCAATGCATCAGTTTAGTCAAACTCATGCGCGTTACGTATGACGAACTCCGCCAGGCGTGCCGCCGCCGGCGGCAGCTGCCGGTCGGCGTTCCAGGTCAGGCCGATCTGACGTTTGGCCGAACTCTCCGACAGCGGTACGTAGGCCGCGCCCGGTTCGGCGCGTTCGGGCCGTGGCACCGGCACGACGGCAACGCCGAAACCCGCGGCCACCAGGCCTTCCATGGTGGGAATCTCCATTGCCTCGAAGACGATCGGAGGTGAGATGCCGGCCTCGGCCCACAGTTCGTCGGTGAGCTGGCGTAACCCGAAATCCGGCGCGAGGGAGACGAAGGGTTCAGTTCCTGCGTCGGCCAGCCGAATGCGGGACCGGCGGGCGAAGCGGTGTTCGCGCGGAACCGCCAGGCACAACTTTTCCATGTAGAGCCCGCGCCAGCGGAAGCCGTCCGGCCGCGGCGAGGTGATCGCGAGATCGGCCTCACCGTTGGCCAGGCGTTCGACGATGTGGTGGGCAGCACCCTGGAACAGCTCGAAGCGCACCAACGGAGCCTCGGCGCGAAACCGCCGCAGGAGATCCGGTACGAACCAGCCTGCCTGCGAATGCAGGAACGCCAGCCTCACGATCCCGGTATCCGGGTCGCGCAGCTCGGCGATTCTCTCGGTGGCCGAACGGATTTCACCGATGCTGCGGCGAGCGTGCTCCAAGAGGATGTGTCCGTAGGCGTTGAGCCTCAGGCGTCGGTGGACCCGATCGAAGAGCGGCACTCCCACCTGTTCTTCGATCCTGGCCAACGCGCGCGACAGGGTCGGCTGGCTGATGCCGAGTTCTGCTGCGGCGTCGGTGACATGCTCGGTTTCGGCGAGCACCACGAACCACTGCAGCTCGTCCAGATGCATGGTGATGACTCTTCCGCATTTTCGATGTCGCGCGGCACCAAAATGCTTCATCGGGCTCGGCGTGTCGGTTGCTGTGGGATGCTGGGCCGCATGGCCGCCAAGGTGCGGGTGGTGGTGGGCGATGACCATCCGATGTTCCGCGAAGGCGTGGTGCGCGCCCTGACCTCCAGCGGTGAGATCGACGTGGTGGCCGAGGCCGACAACGGCGCCGACGCACTGGAATTGATCCGGACCCATCAACCGCAGGTGGCGGTGCTGGACTACCGGATGCCGCAGCTCGACGGGGCCCAGGTGGCCGCCGCGGTGAGCCGTGACGAGCTGCCCACGCGGGTGTTGCTGGTCTCCGCTCATGACGAGTCGGCCATCGTCTACACCGCGCTGCAGCAGGGCGCGGCAGGATTCCTCTCCAAGGAGTCCACTCGCAGTGAGCTGGTGAACGCAGTGCTGTCGTGTGCCAAGGGGCGCGACATACTCGACCCGAACCTGGCGGCGGGGTTGGCCGGTGAGATCCGTCGGCGCAACGAACCCGACGTCCCGGTGCTGAGCCCGCGCGAACGCGAGGTGCTCGCACTGATCGCCGAGGGCCGTTCCATCCCGGCGATGGCCAAGGAGTTGTTCCTGGCCCCTTCGACGGTGAAGACCCATGTGCAACGGCTCTACGAGAAGCTGGGTGTGAGCGACCGGGGTGCGGCGGTCGCAGAGGCGATGCGCCGCCGCCTGCTGGACTGACCATGGCCAGTGGCGGCGTCGTCGAATTCTTCAGCACTCAACCGGTCCGGGTTTCGGCGCTGTTGCGGCTGCCCCTGATCGGTCTGATCGTGGTGTTGGTCTCGGTGTGGGACGTCGACCACTGGCTGCCCGTCCTGTACGCGGTGATCTTGAGCGGGTATGCCGCTGTGGCGGTGCTGTGGCTGGTCGTGGTGTTCCGCGGGCCGATGCCGCCGTGGGCCGAGTGGGCCTCCACCGCAGTCGATGTGCTGGTGCTGGTCGCCCTGTGTGCGGTGTCGGGCGGTGCCACCGCGGCACTGCTCCCGGTGTTCTTCCTGTTGCCGATATCCGTTGCGTTCCAGGATCGCCCGTGGCTGACGGCGCTGCTCGGTGGCGGCACCGCCCTGGGTTATCTGGTGGTCTGGATTCTCTATTCCAAGCGGGACGACAACGTCGGACTGCCCGACCTCGTCTACATGCACGTCGGATTCTTGGCCTGGCTGGCGGTCGCATCCACCGCGTTGTCGTTCGTGCTGGCGCGGCGTTCGGCGCGGGTACGGACGCTCATGGAGGTACGACGGCAGTTGGTGTCGGAGTCCACCCGGGCCGACGATCTGCGCAATGCCGAACTGGCCGAACAGCTTCACGACGGGCCGCTGCAGACGCTGCTGGCCGCGCGCCTGGACCTCGACGAGATCCGCGAACGCACCCCGGATCCCGCGCTGGACCGGATACATGCGGCGCTGCAGGAGACCGCGGTCGGGCTGCGCTCCACGGTGACGGCGCTGCACCCGCAGGTTCTGGCACAGCTGGGCCTCACCCCAGCGGTGCGGGAATTGTTGCGTCAGTACGAGTCTCAGCCAGATGTCACCGTGCGGACCGATCTCGAGGATGTCGGGCATCCCGAAGGTCAGGCGTTGCTGTACCGCGCGGCTCGCGAGCTGTTGGCCAACGTCAACAAACATGCCGGCGCGAGCACGATCTCGGTCGGCCTCTACCGCTCGGGGGACCGGGTGGTGCTGACCGTGGCCGACGACGGCAGAGGTTTCGATCCATCGACGGTGGCCCAATCGGTGGCCGAAGGGCACATCGGGCTGGCCTCGCTGCAGGTCCGCGTCGAGGCCATGGGTGGCTCGATGGCGATCAGTTCGGAAGCCGGGTTCGGTGCTCAGGTCCGGATCACGCTGTAACCGCGACTATTTCACGCAGGGGATGCCGGAGACCTTCATCTGGCTGAGATCGGTGGGCGCTGCGGACTTGGTGCCGGACGCGGTCGCGGCCACCGTGGTCACCGGTGTGCTGGGTGTGGTTTCCTCTGTCGTCTCGCCGGAGGAGTCCCACGTCGACTCCGAGTCTGAGTCCGACGAATCGGCCGTGGACGATTCACTCGATCCGGTCAGGTACTCGTCTCCCGGAAAATCGGTGCCGAGCGTCAGTTGTACCGTCCCGGGGCTGATCTCCGACGAGGGAGTGGCGATCACGTCCAGCTCACCGGCCAGCGACTGGGCGGCCGCCTCGGCGCCGGCCCCGTAGTCGATCGTGGTGACCGCGGCCAGCGATTCGGCGTCGCCGATCTGGCCCGGGGTGAACCCGTTCGCGGAGAACGTGGTTTCGAGCTGCGCTGCCAGTCCGGAGTAGGTGGAGGCGTTGACCACGTCGAGCACCGCGCCGTGACCTTCGAGGACATGCGCTGGTGCGACGGGAGCGCTGGTGGTGCTGCCCGGTTCGGCCACGAGGTCCTTGACGATGGCTCGGATGGTGGGGACATCGACGATGTTGATGTCCTCGCCCATCGAGTTCTGGCCGAACTCCTTGATGGGCAACGTGTAGAGCGTGGGCGGCGCACCGGTCAATGCCGAGGCCCGGCTGGCGAAGCTGGCCAGGTCGAAACCTGAATCCAGCGCGACATTCTGTTTGGTGACATTGAGCAGATCACGCAGCATCGTGGGGCTGGACAGGGCCCCGCTCTTGCCGAGCGCCGATACCAGTGCGGCGATGAACGCCTGCTGGCGTCGCGTGCGGTCGAGGTCGGTGAAGTTCTCGTCATTGATATCGCGGCGCTGACGTACGAAGGCCATCGCCTGCGCGGCGTCGATCTGCTGCACGCCCCTGCGGAAGTCGGCGCCGGAGAACGGGTCAGCGGTGTCGGCGTTGAGGCACACCGTGATCGGCGCCACGGCCTTGGCGATCTGGAAGAACGCGCCGAGGGTGACTTCGACGAAATGGTCGATGGGAATGCCGAGCAGGTTGCGCACCGTGGCGATCTGGGCCCTGCGCCCCGCCTCACGGGCCTGCTGTTCATGCACCGACGGATCTTCGGACGAGTCCTCCACCGACTCCATCTCGCGCTGGTAGGCCCAACCGTAGGCCTGCTTGACCTTGCCCTTGCAGGGGTCGACGTCGCAGCCGGCCAACTCGACATAGTCGTCACGGGGGATAGAGAACGCGGTCGGCGGGCCGCCGTTGCCGGGCAGGTGCACCACGATCAGCACGTTGGCGTTGTAACCCCCGACCGTCTCGTCGCCGGCATGCAGGGCCTCGTAGATGTCCTGGGGCAGCGGGTTGCCGTGCTGATCCAGCCGGCTGTCCAGCCCCATGATGAGGATGTTCTCGGTGTCCCCGGATGAGACGGGGCCGCCTTCGAGAGCGTTCGACGTGGTGATGCCGTCCAGGGCGCCGTGGTAGGACACCCATCCGGCACCGGTCCCGGCCAGCACCGATACCGCCACCAGGCCCACGGCGGCGCGGCGGGCGGCCCGTACGCCACGACGCGGCATGCGGTGCCGGGGGGTGCTGGCGGTGTGGGCGGGTGCGTTCATGGCACCTGCCATTATGCGGCCGTTCGCTGAGCCTGCGCCCACCGGGGAAAAACGCTGGTCAACCCCGGCGCCTGGGCACTACCGTGCGCACCATGAAATTGCGCATCGCCGTGGGCGTGCTGGTGTTGGCCGTCCTGGCGTTGCTGGTGAACGAACTGGTGGTGACCAAGGGGCATCGCCCGGCCGAGCCCTTCGCAGGTGGACATGTGCTGGAGCTGGACGGCCCCGATCTCAACGTGCGGGAGTACGGGCCGCCGGGTGACCGGGCCCTGGTGTTGCTGCACGGCTATTCGGCCTCGATCGAGTGGTGGGAGCGGGTGGCCCCGCAGCTGGCGCGCGATCAGCGGGTGGTCGCGATCGATCTGGTCGGCCATGGCGGCTCGGAGGCGCCCAGCGACGGCGCTGCCTATGGTTCGGCCGAGCAGGCCAAGGCGGTACGCAACGCGCTGGTGCAACTGGGCGTGCGTCGTGCGGTGCTGATCGGGCATTCGATGGGCGGGGCGGTGTCGGCCGAACTCGCCCGGCAATATCCGGACCTGGTGGAGCGCGTGGTGGTGTCCGATACCCCGGGTGCCGACGATCTGGTCACCATGCCGCTGCTGGGAAAGATGGTGTGCTGGCCGGTGATCGGACCCGCACTGGACCGCTTCCGCACCGTCGATGCCATCACCGAGAGTTCGCTGCAGACCGGCTTCGCCGCGGACTATCCGGTCCCCGCATACGCGCACCGCTCCTTGGAGCGGTTGACCTATGCCGGGGTGTGCGACTCGACCGAGGGCCCGCACCCCGTTGTGGAAACGCTTGCCGCGCTGCACAAGCCGGTGCTGGTGTTGTGGGGTGAGCAGGATGTGCTGACGCCGACGGCGCCGAATGTCGAGCGCTACACCGCGGCCGGGTTTCCTCCGGTGATCATCGAGGGCTCCGGGCATACGCCGATGGTCGAGCAGCCCGACCAGTTCCTGGCCGCTGTGACGCCATTTGTCAGGAACCCAGCCCCCGCGAGATGACCAGGCGCTGAATCTGATTGGTGCCCTCGAAAATCTGGGTGATCTTGGCTTCCCGCATGTAGCGCTCGACGCGGAAGTCGCGGGTGTAGCCGACGCCGCCGAACACCTGCACGGCATCGGTGGTGACCTTCATCGCGGCGTCGGTGGCGATCAGCTTCGCGACGCTGGCCTGGGTCGAATAGGCCAGGCCGAGATCGCGACGACGGGCGGCATCGAGATAGGTGGCGCGTGCGCTGACGACGGCGGCGGCCATGTCGGCCAGCAGGAAACCCAGGCCTTGGTGGTCGATGATCTTGCGGCCGAAGGTGGTTCGTTCGTTGGCGTACCGAACGGCCTCGTCGAGGGCGGCCTGGGCGATGCCCACCGCCACCGCGGCAATCCCGAGTCGGCCGGAATCCAACGCGGAGAACGCGATCGAAAGGCCTTGTCCCTCTTGGCCGATCAGTCGTCCGGCGTCCACGCGCGCGTTGTCATAGAAGGCCGAGGTGGTCGGGACCGCGTGCAGGCCCATCTTCTCCTCGGGCTTGCCGAAGCTCAGCCCCTCGAGATCGCCCGGGACCAGGAAGCACGAGATGCCCTTGCTGCCCTCTCCTGTGCGGGCGAACAAGGTGTAGAAATCAGCCTTACCGCCATGGGTGATCCAGGCCTTGGAACCGTTGAGCACGTAGCCGTCGCCGTCGCGGGTGGCCTTGCAGTTCAGTGCCGCGGCATCGGATCCGGCCTGCGGCTCGGACAGGCTGTAGGCGCCGATCTGCTCGCCGGACAGCATGCCGGGCAGCCACCGCTTCCTCTGCTCCTCGGTGCCGTAGGCCAGCAGGGGATGCGAGGAAAGACTGTGCACGCTGACTGCCACACCGATGGCCGCCCACCGCGCGGCGATCTCCTCCAGGACCTGCAGGTAGACCTCGTAGGGCTGGCCACCGCCGCCCCACTCCTCGGGCTGGGGCAGACTCAGCAGCCCCGCCGCGCCGAGCTGGGCGAAGACGCCCTCGGGGTAGGTCTCGGCTTTCTCGTGCTCGTCGACGATCGGATCGAGCACCTTGTCGGCGATGTCCCGGGTGAGCTCGATCAGCTCGCGCGCCTCGTCAGAGGGGAGTAGGCGGTCAACAGGCATAGTTGCACATCCTAGTTTCCCTGCTCGGCGTCGAACGCGGGTGAGGTCACAACCAGCGGCACACACCGTCGTATGTGGAATACAACCCGTTGCCCGCCCAGAGTGACAACGCCAAATTGGGATCGGACTTCTTCCGCCACACTTCTTGACCCGTGGTCCCGTCGATGGCCACCACTTCGTCGTTGTTCTCGGTGTCGACACCGAACAGCATGCGCTGGCCGTCGGACCCGAGGAACATGAAGTACGTGCCGAGGTCGATTTTCGTCGGCACTTCTATGAACGGGTTGTCACTGTCGGTTTCACATGTCTGCACCTTCACCCGCACTACGCGCTCGTCACGTACGGCGATGAAGCACGTGGTTCCGTTCCCATAGGCTGCGACACCGTGCGACGCGTCTTGATCGATGTGCCGGTTCCAGAGGACGCGACCGGATGCCGGGTCGAAGGCACGCAGGTCGCCGGTGGCTTTGTTGTATGCGAGCGGGTAGTAGAGGCCCGATGACCCGGGAGTTTGGAGATCCAGGCCCACCGACCAGTGGTAACCGTTGGTCGAATATCCGTCGACGAACGCGAAGCCCTCGCTCGGGATACTTGCTGTCTTTGTGCCGGTGAAATCGTAGAAGTTGATCGTCTGCGCGTCGGACAACCCGAACCCCGACGCGAAGGCAGCGCTTGCGACCGAGTTCGCGCCTTGGAGGATGGTGTTGCCGGTATCGGCGTCGAGTGCTCGGCCATCGAGGGTGACGACGATGCCCTGATCGCCGTATAAGGCGACGTTGTGATGACCGCCCGCCTGCGGGTTCTCTCGCTCGTAGCGGGTTCGCCAAGATTCTGAGCCGTCTGCTCGATACCCCACCACCTCATCGTCGAGCACTGCGACGAACCCGTCGCCGGCGCTGTACATCCCTCTGGTGTTTCCCCAGTACGTCCCGGGCACCATGGTGGTGTTCTTCTCGGCTCCCGTTGCCGTATCGAGAAATACGAGCGCGATCCCTTTGGCTGTTTCTTCGTCGCCGACACCGGTACCGAAGGCACATCCGATGGTCGTGGCGGCGCGATCGATTACGCACTTCGAAAACATGCTCCCGAGGTCGCGGCCCTGCAGGATGGCCGGCATCACCGGCTTCGGCCAGCGCGGCTGCCCATTCCCCGCGTCCACCGCGATCACACCCTTGTTGCCGCCGTAGTCGTTGACGCTGACCACCACGGTGTAGGAGTCGCCGCCCAAGATGTCGTTTCGGGAGCTCCCTATTCGGAAGCTCCATTTCGGTTCTCCGAGTGGCTTTTCGAGCGACGGCACGAGTTGATCGCGTGGCGGTCGCAGCGTACCCAGCGGCGGCACCGACGTGGGCAGCGGCGATGCCGCGGCCGTGCTCGATGCGTCGTCGCGGGCGTTCAGCCACCACAGGAGCGTCCCGGTGCCCGCGGCCGCGACGACGACGGCAGCCACCACCGCTATCACCAACCATCGCTTGCTTCCGCGTGGTGGTTCCGGCGTCGGAGGGGTCGGCCCGTATCCCGCCTGGAACACGGGAGGCTGCCAGGTGTCGGCCCCGCAAGGGCTCGGGGCGGATGGTGGCGGGCCGGCCTGTTGGAAAGGGTTGGGATAGGCGGGTGAGGACATCCCCTGAAACGGATCCGGTGTCGGATACGGTCCGGACGGCGGCGGAAAACCCGCGGGCGGGTAGGTCATTGAACCCCTCCATCAATCACCGGGCCGGCAATCCAGTCACCCTATTAGAGCGCGGGAACGGGCCGGCCACCCAATTTGCGGAATGAATGGATGGTGGGCGCCTACGAACTCGGGGTGTGCAACAGCCCAGCGATGTCGGGATCGAGTTGTTGCAGGGCGACGATGACGGCGACCCGGTAATCACGGCCGATCTGTGAGCGCACGGTGGTCGTCCGCCCCTGCCGCTCGGGCGGTCGGATCTCCTCGATGCGGGCCTGAAGGGCGACGATGAGGTCTTCGAACTCGACGATGAGCCCCGACAGAATGAGGACCTCCGGGTCGAAGATCGCTTCGATGAGGATGGCCATGCTCGCGATCTGGTCGATCACCTCGCGGATGATCTTCTGCGAGCCTGGATTTCGGCTGGTTTCCGATGCGACCGCGTCAAGGTCGATCTCTTTCAGCGGCACATTCTCGGTATGAGGAGCGACCGCCTGCATGGCGTTGAGCGACATACTGGCGTTGACGCAACCTATCCGCCCGCACGTGCATTTCGCGGTGCTCCCGGACACCGGCATGTGACCGATCGCTCCGGCAACCCCGGTCGCGCCCGAGTACGGGCGCCCGCCGATGACCAATCCGACATCGACGTGGCCGCCGCAGTTGAGGACCAGCGCTGAGCGCACCTCCCTGGCGTCACCGGCAATGGTCTCGGCAAGTGTCATGGCTTGGGTCGCGTCCTGCACTGCGGTCGGTATGCCGAGGGCGCGGGAGATCGGCTTTCCCAGTTCCACATCGGACCAGCCGAGCGCTTTCGAATCGACGACGAAACCGGTTGTGCCATCGACGAATCCAGGAATGCAGATGCCCGCCGCGGCAACGGGACCGCCACTGGGGTCGTCGATCAGCTTCTTGGCTATCCGGATGATCGACTTGATCACCGCAGCCGCAGTTCTGCCGCCGGTGGGCGTCTCGTCTTCAATAGAGATGTTGCCCGTCGCATCGGCCACAACAACGCGTGCGCGACGTCCGTCGATCCAGATCCCCAACACGCGCCGAGCCTGTGGGTTGCAGCCGAGTAGTTTGCGGGGACGACCACGGTAACCGGGTCCTTCCACGCGGGATTCCAGTTCGACGAGGGTGCCGTCGGCGATCAGTTCGCCGACGATCGCCGTGATCGATGGTCGGCTCAGGCCGAGTCGGTCAGCCAGGTCGGCCCGGGCCAGCGGACCGTCGGTCCGCAGCAGATGAACGACACGCTGGCGGTGCAGCAGGTGGAGCACCTGCGATTCCTGTCGCGCCGATTCTGACCGTTTCAGCGGAACCTCCTTGACGGCGTCAACAATATGCTGCTATTAAGTTCGTCACATAAATTAAATAGACACCTAGGGCATCGGAGCCAAGCCATGACAGCTCGCAATCCGCTCTTCAATCCCTCTTTCACCTCTCGCTCGTCGAGCAACCCGGCAATCGCGACGCCGTTTGGTCGAACATCCCAAACTACCGCGCGTATCGGTGCCTACAGCGGCGTCGTGGTGACGGGGTGGCTGGTAGCCGCGCTCGCTTCGGGCCACGGTGTCGCCGCAGCCGATACCACCGGGGCGGCCTCGGATTCCTCCGCGTCGACCTCTGCGAGTTCGTCGTCTGGTGAGACTTCAACGGGGCCAACCGCTACTGGCTCCTCGGAGGTGGCCTCGCCGTCGAGCAAGAGCGGAACATCGGCGGAGGGTCCTGACGAGGGCTGGGCCAAGAAGCCGGTCAAGCCGAAGCGGTCGGGTAAGACGTCGTCGACGCGGCAGTTGGCGCCGGGTGTGACGATCAGCAGTAGCGGTGGGGCGCAGAGGGAGCCGGGCAAGCCGGAGGGGCTCGCGGGGGCGATCGACGTGCACCTGGAGGCGTTGTCGTCGATACCGGACAAGGTGCGGGAGACGGTGCTGACGGGTAGTGGCGGCAAGGAGAAGCCGGAGTTGTCCCTGCCGGTGCTCTCGTTGCCGGAAGTTTCACTGCCTGAGGTTGCGTTGCCCGAGGCGGCGGCGCCGCGGGCGGTGGAGGTGGTGTCGGATTCCGAATCCAAAACCACGGCGCCGGTTGGGCCGGTGAAGCTCAGTGAAACCCTCCAGCGTTCGCTGGCGAAAACTGAGGAGGTCACCGAGCGGGTTCAGGAGGTCACCGGCACGATCGGCGATCGGGTGACCGCCAAGGTCGCCGAGAAGATCGGCGATGTGGGTCTGGAGTCGGCGGTCGAGGAAGCCGAGGCCGTATTCTCCTCTGCCGCACGCGATGTGCGTGCCACGGCCTTTGCCGTTGCGAAGCCTGCGGAGGGGGTTGTCGCGCCTGTCGCTGCGACCGATGGTTCCGCGGGAGTTCTCAACGGCATCGTCACCAATATCTTCAATCCGTTCCTTGCGTCGGATCCGTCTAGGCCGGAGCCGGTGAATCCGGCGTCTTGGGCGGTGTTGGCTTGGGTTCGGCGAAATCTGTTCAACCAGGCGCCGGTGGTCAGTGCCCCCACCACAACAGTGCAGACGGGCCAGACTGTGACCGGCAATATCGGCGTTACCGATGCCGAAGGTGATGAGCTGATCTACACGGTGACCGAGCAGCCGAAGTACGGCACGGTCACCATCAACCAGGAGACCGGCGAGTTTACCTACACCCCGGACGACATTGATTACGAAGCGGCGCAGATGGATTCGTTCACCGTGTCGGTCACCGACGGTGACAAGATCAACCTGCTGGCGCTCTTCAAACCGCGCACCGCCCAGAACGACATCGATGTCACGGTTCTCAGCCCCGAGGTGGAGCGGGTCATCCTCGACCTGCCCGATAACATCACGAACCCGAATACTCCGCGCTTCGCCCAAGACGGACAGTCTCTCTACTTCGCGGCAACGCCAGCCGAGGGCGGACGCGAGGAGATCTACCAGATCAGCGTCGACGGTACGGATGTCCAGTGCATTACCTGCGGCGTGTCCACGGACATCACCGGAGGGCTGGGGAGAGTCGATCCGTTCGACGACGGGACGGGGCGGCTGATGATCCAAGTGAGGACCAGCCCGAACTCCTACGTCGTCTACGAAGAGACTGCCGACGGCAAACAATTGGTTCCGGTCGTCTCGCCGCCGGCCGGGGCTCGCGTCCTCGACCCGCAACGCGAGATGCGAATCTCGCCGGACGGGACGCATGTGCTGTTCAGCCAGATTCAGATGACCCCGACCGGCCTCATCACGGCGGTGCCGGTGGTGGGAAGGTTGGAGCGCACGGCCGCCGGCTATGAAATCGCCGATGCCCGTGTGGTTTACCCAGTCGGTGAGGGCAAGCAGTGGACACCTGACGGCAAGGGCGTGATCATCCTCGGCGGGCGCTACGAGGCCGGGAACGTCGACGACATCGTGGTCGACCTGGAGACCGGTGAAGTGACGCGGCTGACCGGCAACCTCGATTACGACGAAGATATCGACATGTCGCCCAACGGGCAGTGGATCGCGGTCGGCAGCACCCGCGGGTACGACGCGCTGACGCCGATGTCACGGATCGTGCGGCCGGCGTTCCTACCGGCGGACATCCAAGGCGCGGTGTACGAGAAGTACCGAGGCACCGGGGATTCGACGAACATCACGAACCAAGAGTGGGTCATCGCAATCGAGGATGACCTCAAGGGCGAGTACGGGATTCCGGTGTTCGTCGACGGCGACGGCTACACCGCCCGCAGCATGGCGAGCTGGAACACCACCGGCGATGCGGTGGCCTTCTGGGAAGCCAGCCAGGACGATGAGACGGACACCCGGTTGGTTATCGCCAACTTGAAGTACACGACCAGCGTCGGACCCGTAGAGGGCAATCTGGTGACCCCGGATCCCACCTGGGCGCCGGAACTCAAGACCTACGTGCCCAGCCCGGCACCGCTGCCTCCCACCGGAACGTATTCCGGCGCGGGCGGAGGCACCGCGGTGGTCAGCGAGATGACCGATCCGACGACGGGACACATCGTCCGCACCGTCACCTACACCGACTACGTCAACGAGGAGGGAATGATCCTCAACGGCACCGAGTCAACCGACACCACCGCCAGCCAGTCAAACATCCATTACGTCGCTGATATCGCCGTGACGGGTGAGCACACCGGGTATCTGAAGGCGGACGCCACCATCAACAAGCTCCAGCGCACGATGACCGGCTACATCACCTCTGACCTCGATGGTGACGTGCAGAGCGTCAATGATCAGGACAGGATCGACGAGGATCGGGCCAACATGTAGTCCCTGAACGTATCCGAACACACCAGCCGCTCCGGCCCGCTCACCTCACGGTGAGCGCGTCGGAGCGGTTGGCGTTCAACGCATCCGGGCGATGATCTGGATCTCGGCCAGCGCGCCAGGGATCGCCAACTCGGTGACACCGACGGCGGTCCAGGCCGGGTACGGTGCAGCCACGAATTCGTCTTTGACCTCACCGAACACCTGCACATGTTGTCGCAGGCCGACGTGGTAGCTGGTGATGTCGGTGACGTCGGCGAAGGTCAGCCCGGCCTCCGCCAGCAGCCCGTTCAGGTTCTCGAAGGCCTGCGTGAACTGTTCCCGCGGATTCTCGGCCACGCTCATGTCGGGTCGGATGCCGATCATCCCCGAACAGTGCAGGTGCTCGCCGTCGATCACCGCGGGCGCGAAGTGGTGGGCGTCGTACATCGGCTGCATCCACTGCGGGACAACTATTTTCATGTATAGCTCCTGATTCAGCGCAGTTGCGCGTCGGGCACCGGCCTACCGCGAGAAGACGCGAAAACCCCCTATTTCCGGAGAAATAGGGGGTCTTCACGTCTGCTGGGCAGAGAAACTACACGTGCTCCGCGACGGGCAGGGCCGCGAGGATGTCGTTGACGCGGTCGCGGGCATCACCGAACAGCATCTGGGTGTTCTCGCGGAAGAACAGCGGGTTCTGCACGCCGGCGTAACCGGAGGCCATGGAGCGCTTGAACACGATGACGTGGTCGGCGTTCCACACCGTCAGCACCGGCATACCCGCTATGGGGCTGCTCGGATCCTCGGCTGCGGCCGGGTTGACGGTGTCGTTGGCGCCGATCACCAAAACCACGGAGGTGCCGTCGAAGTCGTCGTTGATCTCGTCCATCTCGAGCACGATGTCGTAGGGCACCTTGGCCTCGGCCAGCAGCACGTTCATGTGCCCGGGCAGGCGGCCGGCGACGGGGTGGATGCCGAAGCGGACGTTGACGCCGCGCTCCCGCAGCTTGCGGGTCAGGTCGGCCACACCGTACTGGGCCTGGGCCACGGCCATGCCGTAGCCCGGCGTGATGATCACCGAGTCCGCGTGGGCGAGCAGTTCGGCCGCACCCTCGGCGTTGATCTCGCGGTGCTCGCCGTAGTCCTTGTCCTCGGCCGGGCCGGCCTCGATGCCGAAGCCGCCGGCGATCACCGAGATGAACGACCGGTTCATGGCCTTGCACATGATGTAGGACAGGTAGGCACCGGAGGAGCCGACGAGGGCGCCGGTGATGATCAGCAGGTCGTTGCCGAGCAGGAAGCCCGATGCGGCCGCGGCCCAGCCCGAGTAGCTGTTGAGCATCGACACCACGACGGGCATGTCACCGCCGCCGATCGAGGCCACCAGGTGCCAACCGAGCAGCAGCGCCAGCACGGTCACCACGATGAGCAGCCACAGGTGCGGTTCGATGACGAACCACACGGTCAGCGCGGCGAACACCACGAGCGCGCCGATGTTGAGGAAGTTCTTGCCGGGCAGCATGAGGGGTGCGGACTTCATGCGGGCCGAGAGCTTCAGGTTGGCCACGATGGAACCGGTGAAGGTGACGGCACCGATGAACACGCCGATGAACACCTCGGCCGAGTGGATGCCGAGCATGCCTTCGCCGGCCAGCTTGGTGGCTTCGGCGCCGGCCACATCACCCTCGACGTGCAGGTAGCCGTTCCAGCCGACCAGCACCGCGGCCAGACCGACGAAGCTGTGCAGCAGTGCGATCAGTTCGGGCATGCCCGTCATCTCGACCACCTTGGCGCGCCACAGACCGATCGCGGCGCCGACGATCATGGCGCCGACCAGCAGGGCCAGGCCCAGCGGTTCGATCTTGTGCTCGAAGGCCAGGGCGATGGTGGCGATCAGGGCGACCGCCATGCCGACGATGCCGAAGGTGTTTCCGGCCCTTGACGTCTCGTGCTTGGACAGTCCGGCCAGGGCGAGGATGAACAGCAGGGCCGCGACGACGTAGGCGGCGGTGGCAACGTTTTCTAGGGTGAACATGGAATCCATTCCAAAGTCTCAGTGGGCACGCAGGTTCTAGCTGCGGGAGAACATCGCGAGCATGCGACGCGTCACCGCGAAGCCGCCGAATACGTTGATGCTGGCCAGCAGGATCGCGCAGGTCGCGATCGCGGTCACCAGCGCATTGCCGTGGCCGACCTGCAGCAGGGCGCCCACCACGATGATTCCGGAGATCGCGTTGGTCACCGACATCAGCGGGGTGTGCAGCGCGTGGTGCACATTGCCGATCACGTAGTAGCCGATCACGATCGCCAGCGCGAACACGGTCAGGTGGACCTGCAGCGCGGCCGGGGAGATCGCGATCAGGGCGAAGATCGCGGCCGCCGCGGCGAACGTGACGCCCAGCCGGCGCCCGGTCGACATCGGCTGCTTCTCTTCCTTGACCACCGGGGCCGCGGCAGCGGGCTGGGCGGCCGGGGCGGCGGAGACCTGCACGGGCGGCGGGGGCCAGGTGGTCTCGCCGTCACGCACCACGGTCACCGAGCGCTGCACCACGTCGTCCCAGTCGAGGACGACCTTGCCGTCCTTCTCCGGGGTGAGCAGCTTGAGCAGATTCACCAGGTTGGTGCCGTACAGCTGGGAGGCCTGGGCGGGCAGACGGCCGGCCAGGTCGGTGTAGCCGATGATCGTCACGCCGTTGTCGGTGACGATCGCCTGGTCCTTCACGGTGCCTTCGACGTTGCCGCCGTTGGCCGCGGCCATGTCGACGATCACGCTGCCGGCCTTCATCGACGCCACCATCTCGGCGGTGATGATGCGCGGTGCGGGCCTGCCGGGGATCAGTGCCGTCGTGACGATGATGTCGACGTCCTTGCACTGCTCGGCGTACAGCGCCGCCTCGCGGGCCTTGTAGTCGTCGTCCATCTCTTTGGCGTAGCCGGTGGCCGACACCTCGGCAGCGGCCGGATCGACGGAGAGGTACTCGCCACCGAGGGAGGCGACCTGGTCGGCGACCTCGGGCCGCGGATCGGTGGCGCGCACGATCGCGCCGAGGCTGCCCGCGGCACCGATGGCGGCCAGGCCGGCCACACCGGCACCCACGACGAGCACCTTGGCCGGCGGCACCTTGCCCGCTGCGGTCACCTGGCCGGTGAAGAACCGGCCGAAGGCGTGTGCGGCCTCGACCACGGCGCGGTAGCCGGCGATGTTGGCCATCGAGGACAGCACGTCCAGCGACTGGGCCCGCGAGATGCGCGGCACCGCGTCCATGGCCAGCACGGTGATGGGGCGGGTGGACAGCTTCTCGACGAGCTCCGGCTTGAGAGCGGGTGAGATCAAGCTCACCAGCGTCGCTCCGTCGCGCAGCTTGGCGATCTCGGCATCATCGGGCGCGTTGACCTTCAGCACGACGTCCGCGTCCCAGGGCTGACCGATCTCGGCACCCGCGTCGACGTAGGCGGCGTCGGAGAAGCTCGAGGCAGCACCGGCGCCGGACTCTACGACTACCGCGTACCCGAGCTTGATGATCTGCCCGACAGTCTGCGGTGTGGCGGCGACGCGCGTTTCCCCAGGTAGAGACTCGCGCGGGATCCCGATGAGCATCGAATCCGCTCCGTTCTGTTCGTTGGGCCTACTGGTTCAGCCCGAAAGAGTGTCGCATTTGTGTTCAGATAACGCCCATGCCCCTTTTGGGGGATGTGACCCATGGCGCAGTTTTTGCTACAGCCAGTCCCGGCGTTTGAACATCACATACAACAGGATGACCAGCACAACGATCAAAATGCTGCTGGCGATGAAGCCGACGACGGTGTTGATCCCGGGGTACATGACGTTCTGGCCGTAGAAACCTGTGATTGCGGTCGGTACCGCGATGATGGCCGCCCAGCCGCTGAGTTTCTTCATCACGGTGTTGAGCCGGGCGTCCTGCAGGGAAAGGTTGGTCTCGAACACCGTGGTGACCATGTCGCGCAGGGATTCGGTCCACTCCGAAGCCCGCAGCACGTGGTCGTACAGGTCGGCATAAAGTGGATCGAGCGCGGGTTCCGTTGAGGAGTCGAGCCTGCGGTGCTGGATGGTGCTGACGACCTCGCGCATGGGAAGCACCACCCGGCGCAGTTCGACCAGGTCCTTGCGCAGCTGGAAGGTCCTCCGTTGCAGGCCGCGCCGTGGACCGCCGTCGGCGAACAACTCATCCTCGAGTGATTCGATGGCATCGTCCAGCACCTCGACGGCCTCGAAGTGCCCGTCCACCACGACGTCGAGCAGACCGTGCACCAGGGCGCCGACGCCGTACCGCTGGCCGCCGAGGTCATCGAAGCGTCGGGACACCTCGCCGATGTCGAACTCGGTGGCCGCACCGTTGACGCTGGGCAGTCGCACGGTGATCAGCCCACGCGGCAGCACGAATGCCGAGATGCGGTGTTTCAGCAACATCGAGGTGTCCTGCGCCAGGTCCTCGTCGGGCTTCCGGGTGTCGATCGCGTACACCGTGAAGAACGTATGAGATTGGTACACCGAGGTTTTGGTGCGTTCCTTGGGTGCGACGGCGTCTTCGACGGCCCAGATGTTGAGCCCGAGTTCTTTGGCCAGCTCGCGCAGCGCCTCGTGGTCGGGGTCGTAGATGTCGGCCCACACCAGCGCGTCCTCTTCGGCCAGGCAATCCGATATGCCCGAGAACGTGAAACCGTCCACCGGCTTTCCGGCCCGCCAGACTCGTCCCTGCACATTCTTCATGTGGTCGCCACCATCGGCAGCAGGTAGGTGCGCACGTAGTCGCGGGTTTCTTCCAGGCTGGTCAGTTTGATGCCGGTGTGTGGAGTCACGATGAACGACAACGTAAGTCGGGTGTGCAGCTCGGCGACGGTGCGGAGGTGGCGTTCCTGTGCCGGAGTGGTTTCGGCCGACCCGTAGAGGTCGGTGCGCAACTGTGCGGCCGAGTGCTGCGTCGCGAAATCGATGATGGCCCCGGCGTCGACGGTCAGGCTCGGCAGAATCGTCTCGGGTTCCGTACGTAGGAGCTTCTTGAGCAGGGCGTGGTCCCGCAGGAAGGTCACCGTGAAGACGGTGCCATAGACGAGCCGGTCTTCAAGTGTTTCGGCATGGGCCCGGGCCTGCGCGCTGCCCTCGAGGTAGCGGCGCGCCTCGGACAACACAAGAGCGTCGATGAGGGCGTCTTTGGTGGGGAACCGTCGGTAGAGCGTGGCGCGGCCGACACCGCTGCGCCTGGCCACGTCCTCCATCGTCGTGCGCCGGATTCCGACGAGCTCCGCCTGTTCGAGCGTTGCGGACAGGATCCGGATGCTGATCGGGTCGGGCTCGCGCACGCGGGCCAGCATGGCGGGATCCGGTTCGGCGAGGCGTCGCACGAAGTCCGCTGTTCGCGTGGAAGCCACGAAATCCCTCCTTGCCCGTGCGACCCGATGGCCGTAGCCTAGCCATCGAGACCAGCGAGACATTTAGCGTCTCGTCGTCTCACAAGCCTCACCATAGTTGTTCGGGCCTGCGAGGGAGGGCGTTATGAGCATCGGACTGTGGACTCGCTGGCTGGCGCTGCATGCCGTACCGAAGGCGTTCATGTCATTTCAGGGCCGGGTGGGCAACCCGATGGGTGCGTTGATCTCCAGCCATGGCAAGGGCATCGATCCGTATCCGCTGATGGAGCAGATCCGCCGACGCGGCCCACTGGTGAAGACGCCATTCGTCTGGGTCACCGTCGACCACGGGGTCGCCCGGGAAATCCTGAGGGACAAGCGGTTCGGCGTCACCCCACCCACGGGAATGGGCATGCCGAAGCCGGTCCAGCAGCTGCTGGACCGGACCGATCCGAAAGTGGCCAACCCGGTCGAGCCGCCGGCGATGGTCATCGTCGACCCGCCGGCGCACACCCAGTACCGGCAGCTGGTGGCACAGAGTTTCACCCCGCGCGCGATCGACAAGCTCGACACCAGGGTGGCCGAGGTGACCACCGAACTCATCGAACGGCTCGCCGGTACGCCCCGCCCCGATCTCATCGCGGACTTCGCCGCCCTCCTTCCGGTCGCCATGATCGCCGAGATTCTCGGCCTGTCGGGCGAATCCCATGCGCAACTGCTCGCGTGGGGCCATGACGGGGCGCCACTGCTCGATGTCGGGATTCCGTGGCGGACGTATCGGCGCGGCATCGACGGGATGCGTGAGCTCGACGGATTCCTCGCCGACCTCTTCGACAAGGTCCGCGCGGGAGCGGCCGAAGACAACCCGTTCACCAAGATGGCCGCCGACCACACGCTGACCGACCACGAACTCGCCGCCAACGCAGCGCTTCTGATCGGCGCCGGATTCGAAACCACCGTCAACCTCATCGGTAATGGGATCGTGTTGCTGCAGCAGCACCCCGACCAACTCGCCCTGCTGCGCGACAATCCGGACCTGTGGCCCGCTGCGGTGGAGGAAATCCTGCGCATCGAAAGCCCGGTGCAGATGACCGCGCGCACTGCGCAATCCGACGTCGAGATCGCCGGGCAGCGGCTGCCGGCCGGGACCATAGTCGCGGTTCTGTTGGGTGGCGCCAACCGGGATCCGCGGGTGTTCGCCGAGCCGACGCGCTTCGACATCACCCGTCCCAACGCGCGTGACCACCTGGCGTTCGCGTCGGGCATCCACGTCTGCCTCGGCGCGGCGCTGGCCCGTATCGAAGGCGCCGTCGCCCTGCGTGCACTGTTCGAGGCGTACCCCGACCTGCGGCTGACCGAGACTCCCTGCCCGCGAGGGCTGGTCAATCTGCACGGGTACGTGAAGCTGCCCGCCCTGTTGGGAACCAGGCGCACGGAGCCCGCCGGTCTGGTCTGCTGAACTCGGTACTCTCGGTGGGGACCTGCCCGATCTTGAACGCGAGGCCCACACCCCCATGACGGATTCCCCACTCGACGGACTGATGGCGCGCGTCGGCGGTGTCAGCGGCATGGTCTATTCGGCGTTACCGGTGACGGTGTACGCGACGGTCTCGGCACTCTCGGGGCGGGTTCCTGCGATCATCGCCGCTCTGGCGACGGCGGCCGTCGTGTTCGGTTGGCAACTGCTGCGCCGCGAATCGATCAGACCCGCACTGTGGGGATTCGTCGGTGTTGCCGGCTGTGCGCTGCTGGCCCTGGTGACGGGCCAGGCCAAGGACTTCTATCTCCCGGGTATCTGGATGTCGCTGGCCTCGGCCATCGCGATGACCGTCTCGATCCTCGTCAGGCGTCCGCTCGTCGGCGTCATCTGGGCCTGGGCCACCGGGCGGGACGGCACCTGGCGCCAGGTCCCCGGGGTGCGGCTGGTTTTCAATGTCGTCACCGCGGTCCTGGCGACGGTGTCCTGGTCGCGGTTCCTGGTGCAGAACTACCTCTACGACACGGGGCAGGACGGGCTACTCGCGGTGGCCCGCCTCGCGATGGGCTGGCCGTTGTTCGTCGTGACCACCACGCTGGTTCTGCTCAGCGCCCGGTACGCGATCCGGGCATTGCCACGTTCGGCAACCTGAGCGGCCCATAAACTCACCGCGATTCCAGCCCTTCTCGCAGCGGGCTGACATCGGTAGCAATACCCGGGTGAACGGAACGCTGCCCGGTTGCTGTCGTCGCTGAAGCCGATCGCCACATCCTGCTTCAGCAACAGAAAGCTGCCCACAGTGTCTGTGTTCGTCGATATCGTGCCCAGCGAGGCCGAAACCGGTCCGCCACGTCTCGCCGCGTCGTCCAACCGCTGGCGCAGTGTGCTGGCCAAGTCCGTATTGCCGCTGCTTTCGGTCGTGGTGTTCTTCGCTGTGTGGCAGGCAGTCGCCTGGGCCGGCATCTGGAATCAGACGTTCGTTCCTTACCCGTCCGCGGTCTGGCGCGCTTTCATCGACGTCTCGACCACGCATGACGGGGCCCGCGGCTACGGCGGGTACCTGCTCTACGAGCACCTCTACATGACGCTGCGCCGTGTGCTGGCCGGTGTCGTGATAGGCGTCGTCGTCGGCGTCGCGCTCGGTCTGCTGATGGGCTCGGTCGGATGGCTGCGCAGTGTGCTCGAGCCGTGGCTGACCTTCCTGCGAGCTCTGCCACCGCTGGCCTATTTCTTCCTGCTGGTGATCTGGCTGGGCATCGACGAGGCACCCAAGATCGCGCTGCTGGCACTCGCAGCGCTGCCGCCCGCCGCGGTGGCAACCACGGCGGCCGTGGTCGCCGCACCTGTCGGGCTGCAAGAGGCGGCGCGGGCGCTGGGCGCCACCCGGGCACAGGTGATCCGTGACGTCGTGGTGCCCTCGGCGCTGCCGGAAACCTTCACCGGAATCCGGCTGGCCGTCGGCATGGCGTACTCGTCGGTGGTGGCCGCAGAACTGTTCAACGGCATCCCCGGCATCGGCGGATTGGTCAAGGACGCAAGCAATTACAACAACACACCGGTCGTGCTGGTCGGGATCTTTGCCATCGGGATCTCTGGTCTGGTCATCGACGGAGGTCTGCGCGCCGTGGAGCGGCGCGCTGTTCCATGGAGAGGGAAGATATGAAGTTCAAAGCACTGGTGGCGGTGGCCGTCACATCGGCCCTGGCACTGTCCGGGTGCGCGGTGGGCCAGGACGGGCGGAACGGCAACGATCCGGCGAAACCTACCATTCGCCTTGGCTACCAGTCCTTTCCGAGTGGGGATCTGATCGTCAAGAACAACAAGTGGCTCGAAGAGGCGCTGCCCGATTACAACATCAAGTGGACGAAGTTCGACTCCGGGGCCGACGTGAACACCGCGTTCATCGCCAAGGAACTGGACTTCGGTGCCCTGGGCTCGAGCCCTGTGGCACGCGGATTGTCGGCCCCGCTGAACATTCCGTACAAGGTGGCCTTCGTCCTCGACGTCGCCGGTGACAATGAGGCCTTGGTGGCCCGTGACGGTGCCGGGGTCAACTCGATCCCCGATCTGCGGGGCAAGCGCGTCGCGACGCCGTTCGCGTCCACCGCGCACTACAGCCTGCTGGCAGCTTTGGCGCAGAACAGCTTGTCGCCCAATGATGTTCAGCTGATCGACCTGCAGCCGCAGGCCATCTTGGCGGCGTGGGACCGGGGCGACATCGCGGCGGCCTACAGCTGGCTGCCGACGCTGGACCAGCTGCGCAAGAGCGGTAAGGATCTGATCACCAGCCGGCAGTTGGCCAAGGACGGTAAGCCCACGCTGGATCTGGCCGCCGTGTCCGACGAGTTCTCCACGGCTCACCCCGAGGTCGTCGACATCTGGCGCCAGCAGCAGGCCCGCGCGCTCAATGTCATCAAGGACGATCCGCAGGCCGCGGCCAAGGCGATCGCCGCCGAGGTCGGTCTGAGCCCGGAAGACGTTGCCGGACAACTCAAGCAGGGCGTCTACCTGACCCCGGCGCAGGTGGCCTCACCCGAGTGGCTGGGCGCCGAGGGCGCGCCGGGCAACATCGCGGCCAATCTGCAGAGTGCCTCGCAGTTCCTGGCCGATCAGAAACAGATCCCGGCGGCGGCGTCCCTGCAGACCTTCAAGGACGCCGTCTACACGAAGGGATTGCCGGATGTCATCACCAAGCAGTGACGCCGGCGCCCTGGTGATCAAGAACGTCGCGCACCGCTACGGGCGTGGCTCGGACGAGGTCACGGCGCTCGGCCCGGTGGATCTCGACGTCGAGCCCGGTGCGTTCCTGGTTCTGGTCGGGGCCTCGGGGTGCGGCAAGAGCACGCTGCTGCGGCTCATCGCCGGGTTCGAGACCCCGTCGGAGGGCGAGGTTCAGGTCTCGGGTGGGCGCCCGACGCCCGGGGTCACCTCGGGCGTGGTGTTTCAGCAGCCGCGGCTGTTTCCATGGCGCACGGTCGGCGGCAACGTGGACCTGGCCCTGAAGTACGCCAACGTGCCGCGTGACCTACGGCCTCAGCGCCGAGCGGAAATATTGGAACGCGTGGGGCTGGAAGGCACTGCCAAACGCAAGATCTGGGAGATCAGCGGCGGGCAACAGCAGCGTGTCGCGATCGCGCGGGCACTGGCCGCCGAGACGCCTCTGTTCCTGCTGGACGAGCCGTTCGCGGCACTGGACGCGCTGACCCGCGAGCGATTGCAGGAGGATGTCCGCCAGGTGAGCGCAGAGTCCGGTCGCACAACAGTTTTCGTCACGCACAGCGCCGACGAGGCCGCGTTCTTGGGCTCACGGATCGTGGTGTTGACCCGCAGGCCCGGCAAGATCGCCCTGGACCTGCCGGTGGATCTGCCGCGCACCGGCGTCGATGCGCATGAGCTGCGTCGCTCGCCGGAGTACCTCAAGTTGCGGACGGATGTGAGTGACGCGGTAAAGCTTGCCGCCGCGGCGTAGCCGCGAATCGGGCTCCGGCGGCGTAGCCGCGAATCGGGCTCCCGCGGCGTAGCCGCGAATTGGGCTGGTGCGGCGTAAACCTTTGCGCCCAAAGTGACGCCATGGTCGTAAACACTCACGGGTAACGACCATGGCGTCACTTTCGGCGGAGGACTTTCGCGTCAGGCCCGCCGCTGCAGGAAGTCGTCGATCAATGCGGCGACTTCGTCGCCATGTGTCTCCAGCAGGAAATGCCCACCGTCGAGCAGGTGGACCTCGGCGTCGACAGCGTCCTTGCCGAACGCTCGGGCGCCGTCGGGGCCGAAGATGGGATCACCCTCGCCCCACACCGCAAGCACGGGAACCGCACTGGTGCGCAGGTATTCGTGCAACGCCGGGTACAGCGGTGCATTGGTGGCGTAGTCACGGAAAAGCTTGAGCTGCACCAGGTCATTGCCCGGGCGGGCCACCATCGCCGCGTCGTGCACCCAGGTGTCGGGGTTGACCAGGCTTTCGTCGGAAACCCCGGTCAGGTACTGCCATTTGATGCCGTCGACGTTCAATACGGTTCGTACTCCCGCTTCGGTCTCGGGGGTCTGCTCACGTTGGTAGGCCCACACCCCGGTCCAGAAGCTCTCGACGAAGCCTTCGTCGTAGGCGTTGCCGTTCTGGCTCACAATCGCCGTGATGGCCTGCGGATGCCGCAGCGCCAGGCGCCAGCCGATCGGGGCGCCGTAGTCCTGGACGTAGATCGCGTAGCGGGAGACCCCGAGTTGGTTGAGCAGGCCTTCGGTCAAGTCGGCGAGCGCGTCGAAGGTGTAGTCGAACTCGGTGACCGCCGGTGCATCGGAGTGTCCGTAGCCCAGGTGGTCGGGCGCGATGACGCGGTAGCGCTCGGCCAGCCGGGGGATGAGGTCGCGGAACATGTGCGAGCTCGTCGGGAAGCCGTGCAGCAGCACGATCGTCGGTGCGTCCGGCGTGCCTGCCTCACGGTAGAACAGCCGCTGTCCGTCGACGGTGGCGAAGCGATGGTGCACGGTCATATCTAACTCCTATAACTAGTTTCAGTGGTTAGCGACAGTCAACGCTTCGCGACTTAACCTGTCAATAGGCATTAAGGGGTTAGATATGAGGCTGCTCGAGTCGGCCTGCGAGACGGGGTCCTACTGCTGGATCTGCCCAACGCGACACCGGTGATCGAATGGGGGCGGCGCGACATACTCGCCGAACGCACGCCGGGGCTGGCTACATGAGCACGGGGTTACCGAAGCCGAATTGGCCGATCTGACCGAGGCCTGGAGGGTGTTTCAGGCGGTGGCCCGTGGGAATGAGGCAGCGGCTGCGCTGGAGCCGATCGTCAACGGGGCGGCCATGCCGACTACGCGCGTGGGAATCCGGATCGCCGGCTGTTTCTGATTGATCGCAGCAAGCGGAACACCGCACGCTGGTGTTCGATGGCTACCTGCGGAAACCGCATGAAGGCGCGCCGGCATCACCAGCGCGCCCGGACTGCGAAGACTGACGAACAGTCCTGATCACACCGGGGGATAGGCCGGGGGCGGGTAGACGCCGCGCAGACCCCAGGCCAGCCACGGGAAGAAGAAGTCGCTCTCGTCGCTGAGGTCGTAGTCAGGATTCGGATCCATGCCCGGAGTCTAGTCGTATAAGGCAAGGCCGGAACAGGGTCGCGCGCGGAATTGCCTACACTCTTCAACCATCTAGTTGATTGATTTCCTGGGCAAGGTCCGGGCGATGCTGATAGTGAGTGTGCTATGTCATCCGATGCAGAGGGCGGCCGGGGCCGCGGCGGCGCGGCCGCCAACGGGACATCCCGCCGTGATGAACTGCTGAGTGTCGCGGCCAAACTGTTCGCCGCCCGCGGCTATCACGGCACCCGGATGGACGATGTCGCCGAGGCCGTCGGCCTCAACAAGGCCACGGTCTACCACTACTACTCCAGCAAGTCGCTGATCCTCTACGACATCTACAAAGGCACGGCGGACTTCACCGTCGAGGCGCTGCACGATGATCCGACGGCTTCGGCCCGGGAAACCATCTACAACTTCACCCGGCGGCTGATGGTCGGCATCGCCAACGACCTGGAGCGCGCGGCCGTGTACTTCCAGGAGGGCCCGTACATCGCGGAGTGGTTCACCGAGGAGCAGGTGGCCTATATCCGGCACGCCGAGACCCAGGTCTACGAGCATGTCCGTGACGTGATCGACCGGGGCATCGCCAGCGGCGAGTTCTACGACTGCGATTCGCACGTGCTGGCCCTCGGCTACATCGGGATGACGTTGGGCTCCTACCGGTGGTTGCGACCGCACGGCAGGCGGACGGCCCAGGAGATCGCGGTGGAGTTCAGCACCGCGCTGCTGCGTGGCCTGATCCGAGACGAGACAGTTCGCAACGAATCCCCTCTCGGTGTCGAGATCGACGAGAAGGCTTGAAGGACGGGTAGGCATGACTGATCTGTTCCGACTGGACGGCAAGGTCGCCGTCGTCACCGGAGGCGGCCGTGGCATCGGCCTGATGATGGCCCGGGGCCTGCTGCAGGCGGGGGCGTCCGTGTACGTCTCGAGCCGCAAGGAGGCCGAGCTGGCCGCGGCGGTCGACGCGTTGTCCCCGCTCGGCCGGATCTCCGCTGTGCCTGCCGATCTCGGGACTGCCGAAGGCGTCGCCGCCCTCACCGCGGCCGTCACCGGGCGTGAGGGCGCGATCCACGCGCTGTTCAACAACGCGGGCGCGGCCTGGGGCGCACCCTACGACGAGTTCCCGGAATCGGGCTTCGACAAGGTCTACGACGTCAACGTCAAAGGCGTGTTCCTGCTCACCCGGGCGCTCACCCCGCTGCTGAATTCCGGTGCCACCGAAGAAGATCCGGCCCGCGTCGTCAACACCGGCAGCATCGACGGCATCGTCGCACCGGAAAAGGGCCGCGACAACTTCTCCTACAGCGCCAGCAAGGCCGCCGTGCACATGCTGACCAAGCATCTGGCGGGTGAGCTCGCCCCGCGGATCCTGGTCAACGCGATCGCGCCCGGCCTGTTCGAATCGCGGATGACCAAGGAGATGCTGCGCGCCGGGTCCGACGCGGTCGGGTCGGCCCTGCCCCTCGGACGCATCGGGCAACCCGACGACATCGCCGGCATCTCGGTGTTCCTGGCCAGCCGGGCCAGTGCGTACATCACCGGTGCGGTGATCCCGGTCGACGGCGGAGTCAGCACCATCAGGTGACGGGCAGCGTGAACCAGCCCCAGGCCAAGAAGGCAAACACGCCGAGATAGACCACGTCGCCTGCCATGTAGGGCCATTCGCTGCGACGGAATCTGGTGGTGGCCGCGCCGGCCATGAACAGTGCCAGGCCACAGGCGGCCACCGGGGTCAGCACGGGCGCGATGCCCACCGCGACGGGGAGCACCAGGCCGAGCGCACCGATCAGTTTGATGGCCCCGATCGCCTTGAGGTGACCGGCGCCGAAGTCGTCGACCCAGTGCTGGGTCTTGCCGATCGACCGGTATCTCTCGCGCGACATCACCAGCATGGTGGTTCCGCCGGTCGCATACGCCGCGGCGGCGAGGATGGTGATGATCCAGAGGATGGTGTTCATTGCACGCTCCGTTTCGTGGTTACGGTCGGGCCTCGTGGTTACGTCAGGCCCAGCCGACTCGTCACCCCTATGACGGATCCGCGCGAGAAGAGGTAACGCATGACGCCCGAGGCATCACTGGCCGAGACATTCGAAGAACAGCGCCCGCGACTGCTCGCGGTTGCCCACCGCGTCCTGGGTTCGCGGGCGGACGCCGAGGACGCCGTGCAGGAGGCGTGGCTCCGGCTGTCCCGCCAGGACGCTGGCGCGGTCGACAACGCTCCGGGATGGCTGACGACCGTGGTGGGCCGAATCTGCATCGACATGCTGCGAGCGCGCAGCAGCCGCGCCGAAGTTTCTGCCGCCGTCGACATTCCTGAATTCGTCGTCACCGAGGATGTCGACACCCCGGAGGACGCCGCGGTGCTCGCGGATACGGTCGGACTGGCGATGCTCGTCGTGCTGGGATCACTGCGCCCGGACGAACGGCTGGCGTTCGTCCTGCACGACATGTTCGCCGTGCCGTTCGCCGACATCGGGCAGATCCTCGACAGGTCGAGCGACGCGGTCAAGATGATGGCCAGCCGGGCGCGCCGGAAGGTGCAGGACGTGCCGCCGCCTACCAGGGACCGTCGCAGGAAGCACGAGCAGCGGCAGGTCGTCGACGCCTTCCTGGCCGCCGCACGCGACGGCGACTTCGACGCACTGCTGCGCGTGCTGGATCCCGACGTCACCTGGCAGCGGTACACGGCAACGGGCGCGACCGTCGGGACCGGATCGGACGCGGTCGTCGCCGCGGTCCGGCGCGGTCAGGGGACCCGCGTCCTGGCGCGGCGCGTGTCGGTGAACGGCGAGCCGGGGATCCTGGCGTGGGGGCCGACGGGTCGTCCGCTCAGCGTGATGGCCTGCATCGTCGACGGTGGTCGGCTGGTCGGGATCGTGTCGATCCTCGATCCACGACGGCTGGCCCGGATGTCCCTGCCCGAGCCACCCGCGGGCGACTAGCCTTGCCGGATGAAGTCGACGATCCTCTCGCGGCGTGACCTGGACTTCCTGCTCTACGAGTGGCTGGACGTCGAAAAGCTCACGGCACTGGACAGATTCACCGAGCATTCCCGCGAGACCTTCGATGGCGTGCTGGATCTGTGCGAGCAGCTCGCGACCCGCTACTTCGCGCCGCACAATAAGCTCAGCGACGCCAACGAGCCCACGTTTGACGGGCAGACCGTCACGCTGATCCCCGACGTCAAAGAAGCGTGGGACGCGTTCGCCGCGGCCGATCTGCTGGCGATGGGCTTCGACGACGAACTCGGCGGTGCGCAACTGCCGGTCACCGTCGCGCAGGCCGCGTTCGCCTGGATCGCCGCGGCCAACGTGTCGACCTCGGGCTATCTGATGCTGACCATCGCCAACGCCAATCTGGTGGCGCACTTCGGTACTCCGGAGCAGATCGAGACTTTCGTGAAGCCGATGCTCGCGGGCCGGTTCTCGGGCACCATGGCGCTGTCGGAGACCCAGGCGGGATCGTCGCTGGCCGACATCACCACCCGCGCCGAGCCGCAGGCCGACGGTACGTATCGCCTGTTCGGTTCCAAGATGTGGATTTCGGGGGCAGAGCATGAGCTCACCGAGAACATCGTCAACCTCGTGCTGGCCAAGATTCCGGGCGGACCCGCGGGCACCAAGGGCATATCGCTGTTCATCGTGCCCAAGTTCCTGGCCGACGGCACCCGCAACGGGGTGGCCATCTCCGGGCTCAATCACAAGATGGGGCAACGCGGTATCACCAACACGGTACTGAACTTCGACGGCGCCGTCGGGTATCTCGTGGGGGAGCCACACCGCGGCATCGTCTACATGTTCCGCATGATGAACGAGGCCCGCCTGGGTGTCGGGATGGGCGCCGTGGCGCTCGGCTACACCGGCTATCTCAAGTCGCTCGAGTACGCGCGCGAGCGTCCGCAGGGCCGGCCGTTGGGCGTCAAGGACCCGTCGACCCCGCAGGTGCCTATCGTCGAGCACGCCGATGTCAAGCGAATGTTGCTGGCGCAGAAGGCCTATGTCGAAGGCGGGCTTGCGCTGCTGCTGTACTGCGCCAAGTTGATAGACAGCGATGCCGCCGGCGACAGTTCTGTGCTCGACATCCTCACCCCGGTCGCCAAGAGCTGGCCGTCGCAGTGGTGTGTGGAGGCCAACAGCCTGGCCATCCAGGTCCATGGTGGCTACGGCTACACCCGCGAGTACGACGTCGAGCAGCACTACCGCGACAATCGGCTCAACCCGATCCACGAAGGCACGCACGGCATTCAGAGCCTGGATCTGTTGGGCCGCAAGGTGACCCAGAACGGCGGGGCCAGCTTGGCGGCCTTGGGGGAGCGGGTGGCGAAGACGGTGTCTGCGGGTGCGGAGGCGGCACCGGATCTGGCCGCGCAACTCGACACCGCATGGCAGCGGCTGGTCGCGGTGACCGGGGCGATGTTCGCCTCCGGTGATGTCGAGGCCGCGATGGCCAACAGCGCGGTGTACCTGGAGGCGTTCGGCCACATCGTGGTGGCATGGATCTGGCTGGAGCAGGTGCTGGCCGCCCACGGCCGCATCGGGGATTTCTATGACGGCAAACGGCAGGCCGCACAGTACTTCTTCCGGTATGAACTGCCCAAGACCGCACCGCAATTGGATCTGTTGGAGAGCATGGACCGGACCACTCTGGAGATGCGCGACAGCTGGTTCTAGTCGAATTCGATGATCTGGCGCACCGCCCGCCCGTCGGATAGCTCGTCCATACCGCTGTTGATCTGATCGAGCGTGATGGTCGAGGACACCAGCAGCTCGACGGGCAGCCGTCCGGCCCGCCACAGTTCGACGAAACGTGGGATGTCACGTGCCGGCACCGCCGAGCCGAGGTAGCTGCCGATCAGCGACCGGCCTTCGGCGACGAAACCCAACGGCGCCACCGAGATTCGGGCATCCGGCCGGGGCAGGCCGACGGTGATCGTGCGCCCGCCGGGCCCGGTGAGCGCGATCGAGGTTTCCAGCGCGGCTGGGTGGCCGGCGGCTTCGATCACCACGTCGGCCTTGAGGTCGGCGGCCTGCTCAGGGGTGTAGGTCTCGTGCACGCCCAGGTCGCGGGCGCGGTCGAGTTTGTCGGGCAGCTGGTCCACGCCGATGACCCGGACGTCGTCGTGCGCGAGCGCGGTCAGGGCAGCCGCCATGCCGACGCCGCCCAGGCCGACGATCGCCACGGTTTGGCCGGGCCGCGGGGTGCCCACATTGAGCACTGCCCCGCCACCTGTGAGTACCGCACACCCCAATAAGGACGCGACGACTGCTGGGACATCGCTGGGGACGGGCACCACCGAGCGACGGTCGACGACAGCGTAGGTGGCGAAACCGGATACGCCGAGGTGATGGAACACCGGTTGGCCGTCACGGGTCAGCCGGATGTCGCCGTTCATCAAGGTGCCTGCGCCGTTGGCGGCCGATCCGGATCCGCATGGGGTGAGCCCGTCGGTGGCGCAGGCGGGGCAGTCTCCGCAGCGCGGCAGGAACGTCATCACCACTCGCTGGCCCACCGGCAGATCGGTGTCACCGGCCTCGACGATCCCGGCGGCTTCGTGGCCCAACAACATCGGGACCGGGCGTACCCGGTTGCCGTCCACCACCGAGAGATCGGAGTGGCACAACCCCGCGGCCTCGATGCGCACCAATAGTTCGCCGGGGCCGGGCTCGGCGAGATCGAGGTCGCTCACCCGGATCGGCTGCGACTCGGCGTATGGGCGGGGGAGTCCGATGTGCTCGAGGACGGCGCCGCGGATCTTCATACCCACCAGCCTGTCAGACTCCAGACATGACCGACGGAGCCCAGTTGACCCGCGACGATTTTCCGCTGCACTGGCCGGTGCTGACCCGCTGGACCGACAACGACATGTTCGGTCACCTCAACAACGCGGTGTACTACGAGTTGTTCGACACCGCGATCAACGCCTGGATCAACACCAACTGCGACGTCGATCCCGTCAACGCGCCATGGTTGGGCGTGGTCGCCGAGTCGGGCTGCCGCTACTTCGCGGAGTTGAAGTTTCCCGACCCGTTGGTGGTCGGGCTGGCGGTGGCCCGGCTGGGCAACAGCAGCGTCACCTACCGGCTCGGATTGTTCGAGCCGGACGGCCCGGTGGCGGCGGTCGGCCACTGGGTGCACGTCTACGTCGACCGGGCCACGCGCCGCCCGGTACCGATTCCCGACGTGATCCGCGATCTGCTGCAGTCGATATGCTCGCCGGATGCCACTCGTGAGCAAGACCGTCGAGGTTGATGCCCCTGCCGAGAAGATCATGGCGATCGTCGCGGATTTCGAGGCCTATCCGCAGTGGAACCCTGAGATCAAGGGTTGCTGGATCCTGGCCCGTTACGACGACGGCCGGCCCAGCCAGCTGCGGCTCGATGTCGAGATCCAGGGACAGTCCGGCGTCTTCATCAATGCCGTCTACTACCCGGCGGAGAACCAGATCTACACCGTGCTGCAGCAGGGTGACCACTTCACCAAGCAGGAGCAGCGGTTCTCGGTAGTGCCGCTGGGGCCGGATAGCACGCTGCTTCAGGTCGATCTCGAGGTTGAGGTCAAACTGCCGGTCCCGGCGATGATGGTCAAGAAGCTCATCGGCGACACCCTGGATCACCTCGCCAACGCCCTCATCACCAGGGCGCAGCAGCTGTCTGCTTAGGCAGCGGAGGTCGGTGGCGCCGAGTCAGTCCCACATCCCGATCTCGTTGAGTCGCGCGATCAGCCGCTGGGACGCGTCGGTGAACTGGTTCGAGTTCAGCTCCATCGCGGCGGCGGTGTCGCGTCGCCGCAGAGCGTCGATCAGCAGCCGGTGGTTTTCCACGGCCTCGGTGCCCCACTGCGGATCCGTCGAGTAGATCAGCGCGGGCAGGTACCTCGCGACGTGCAGCAGGAACCAGGCCAGCTTGATCCGTCCGCTGGCATGGTTGAAGGCCCGGTGAAAGGCGAACTCGGCGGACGAGATCGCTCGGGGATCACGATCGCTCACGGCGGCGGCAAGGTCGGAGTTGAGCTGCTCGAGCTCGTCGATCTGAGCCGGGGTGATGCGCGTGGTGGCGGTGGCGGCCAGCTCACGCGCGATGGTGGCCTGCAGCCAGAAGATGTCTTCGACGTCGGACCGGGTCAGCGGCACGACGACATGTCCGCGGTTCGGTTCCAGCTGCACCATGCCCTCGCCGCGCAGGGTGCGCAGTGCCTCCCGCACGGGAGTGATGCTGACCCCGAGCGCCGCGGCGGTCTCGTCGAGGCGGATGAATGTCCCGGGCCGGAGCACCCCGGTCATGATCTCGGCCCGGAGCTGGGCGGCGACCTCGTCGGAAAGTTGCTCGCGCCGTCCTCCACGACGACGTTGCACGGCCGCTCTGGCAGGTGCGTTCACGCGAATCCGGTCGCCTTTCTGTGGCTTGTCGCCGAGGCGCCGAGGCCATAGTGTGACCGGGGCAACCCCATGTTTGATCAAATATAAAATCCGTGCAACTCGATACCGATGGAGTACTGATCCGTTGACTGCCGAGCCGTTCCCCACCGAGCAGCCGTACCTGGCCCGCCGTCAGAACTGGGCCAACCAACTCACGCGGCATGCCCTGATGCAGCCCGAGAAAACCGCCCTGCGGTTCCTGGGGCGCACCACAACGTGGCGCGAGCTCGATCATCGGGTGACCAGGTTGGCCGACGCCTTGAGCCGCCGCGGTGTCGGGTTCGGCGACCGTGTCCTGATCCTGATGCTGAACCGTCCCGAGTTCATCGAGGCGATGCTGGCGGCCAACAAGCTCGGAGCCGTCGCGGTGCCCGTGAACTTCCGAATGACGCCGCCGGAGATCGCCTTTCTGGTCAGCGACTGCGAGGCCCGCGTCGTCGTCACCGAGCCCGTACTGGCCGGTGTTGCGACGGCGGTGCGCGATCTCGACGCCACGCTGTCGACTGTCATCGTGGCCGGAGACGGCACCGATGCCCCCGCCGACGACACGGTCCTCGGCTATGAGGCCCTGATTGCCGAAGACGGCGAATCGGCGCCCCCGGTTGACATCCCGAACGATGCCCCGGCGCTGATCATGTACACCTCGGGCACCACCGGCCGGCCCAAGGGCGCGGTGCTGACCCACGCCAACCTTGCCGGGCAGGGCATGACCAACCTGTTCACCACCGGTGTCGACATCAACAACGACGTCGGGTTCATCGGCGTCCCGCTGTTCCACATCGCCGGTGTCGCCGGGAACGTGAACACCGGTCTGACGCTCGGTCTGCCCACGGTGATCTACCCGCTCGGCGCGTTCGACCCGGGCGCGCTGCTCGACGTGCTCGCGGCCGAGAAGGTCACCGCCATCTTCCTGGTGCCCGCGCAGTGGCAGGCGGTTTGCGCTGAGCAGAAAGCCAATCCGCGCGATCTGTGCCTGCGGGCGCTGTCGTGGGGCGCGGCTCCGGCGTCGGACACCTTGCTCCGGGCAATGGCCGAGACGTTCCCGGGCAGCCAGATTCTGGCCGCGTTCGGGCAGACCGAGATGTCGCCCGTCACGTGCATGTTGTTGGCGGACGACGCAATTCGCAAACTCGGGTCGGTCGGTCAGGTCATCCCCACGGTCTCGGCCCGGATCGTGGACGAGAACATGAACGACGTTGCGGTCGGTGAGGTGGGCGAGATCGTCTATCGCGCCCCAACTTTGATGGCGGGCTACTGGAACAACCCCAAGGCCACCGCCGAGGCGTTCGCCGGCGGGTGGTTCCACTCGGGCGATCTGGTCCGTCAGGACGAGGAAGGCTACATCTGGGTTGTCGACCGCAAGAAGGACATGATCATCTCCGGCGGAGAGAACATCTACTGCGCGGAAGTGGAGAACGTCCTGGCCGCGCATCCCGCCATCACCGAGGTCGCGGTGATCGGCAGGCATGACGACAAATGGGGTGAGGTTCCGGTCGCCGTGGTCGCACTCGCCAGAGGCGACGCCCTCAACCTGGACGAGATCGACGGGTTCCTCACCGAACGACTGGCGCGCTACAAGCATCCGAAGGCGCTCGAAATCGTCGACGCATTGCCCCGCAACCCCGCGGGGAAGGTCCTCAAGACCGAACTCCGGGAGCGCTTCGGTTCGCCGATCAGCACCCGATAGCGTTGACGGTTACGAAAGTAACTCAGCGTCAACGGTTTCTGCAGGTCGCGAGGAAAGTTTGCTGTCTTTGCACGCTCTCGCTAACAGTTGATGGCACAATCCACTCGATGCGGTGCACGCCCCGGTTTTTATCGGGTACAGTCCGGTGGTCTCAGTTACTACTGGTGAGTAGGGAGAGACGGATCACACAAGCTGACAGGCGACGAGGAGGGGGCGTGCAACACGTCCAGGGGGCGCAGCGGTGACGGCGCCAGCCGACGGGCTCGTCGGCTACGTACGTGGTCAACTGGAGAAGCCGCTGGCTATGGTCGGTGGCTTCTTCAAGATGACTGTGCTCACTGGAAAGGCCTTTCTCACACGGCCTTTCCAGTGGAAAGAGTTCGTGCTGCAGAGCTGGTTCCTGATCCGGGTGGCATTCCTGCCCACCCTCGCGGTCTCGATCCCACTGACCGTCCTCATCATCTTCACGCTGAACATCCTGTTGGCGGAGTTCGGTGCGGCTGACGTCTCGGGTGCCGGTGCCGCGTTGGGCGCGGTCACGCAGCTCGGTCCGCTGGTGACGGTGCTCGTGGTGGCCGGTGCCGGATCGACGGCGATTTGCGCCGACCTCGGTGCCCGCACCGTGCGTGAAGAGATCGACGCGCTGGAGGTGCTCGGCATCGACCCGATCGAGCGGCTGGTCGTTCCCCGCGTGGTCGCCTCGACATTCGTGGCCTTCATGCTCAACGGCGCGGTGATCACCATCGGTCTGGTCGGCGGCTTCTTCTTCGGCGTCTACATCCAGAACGTGTCGGCCGGCGCCTACGTCTCCACGCTGACCCTGCTGACCGGGTTCCCCGAGGTGATGATCTCGGTCATCAAGGCCACGCTGTTCGGCCTGATCGCCGGACTCGTCGGTTGCTACCGGGGCCTGACGGTGGCCGGCGGCTCAAAGGGTGTCGGCACCGCAGTCAACGAGACGCTGGTTTTGTGCGTCGTCGCATTGTTCGCAGTCAACGTCGTGCTCACCACCATCGGTGTGCGGTTCGGAACAGGGCATTGACATGAGTACCGCAACAGTCCTTCGCTCCAGGTTCCCCCGGGCGTTTTCGCGCACCTCCGACATCGCCGGCACTCCGGCTCGGTTCCTCGACAGCATGGGCCATGTCGCATGGTTCGTGGTGCAGGCCATCTCCTCGATCCCGCACGCGTTCCGGCACTATCGCCGTGAGGCGCTGCGGTTGGTCGCCGAGATCGGCATGGGTACCGGAGCCATGGCCGTCATCGGCGGCACCGTGGCGATCATCGGATTCGTCACGCTGTCGGCCGGCTCGCTCATCGCCATCCAGGGCTTCGCCTCCCTGGGCAATATCGGCGTCGAGGCCTTCACCGGCTTCTTCGCCGCCCTGGCAAACATCCGCGTCGTTGCCCCGGTCGTCACCGGACAGGCGCTGGCCGCCACGGTCGGCGCCGGTGCCACGGCGGAGCTCGGCGCCATGCGCATCAGTGAGGAAGTCGACGCGCTGGAAGTGATGGGTATCAGGTCGATCTCGTACCTGGTGTCCACCCGGATCATCGCCGGATCGATCGTCATCATCCCGCTGTACGCGATGGCGATCCTGCTGTCCTTCCTGTCTGCGCAGTTCGTCACGACGATCTTCTACTCGCAGTCAGTCGGTACGTATGAGCACTACTTCCATACGTTCCTGCGCGTCGACGACGTGATGTGGTCCTTCCTCGAGGTCATCATCATGTCGATCGTGGTCATGTTGAATCACTGCTACTTCGGCTATTACGCCAGTGGCGGTGCTGTCGGTGTGGGTGAGGCAGTGGGGAGGTCGATGCGAACCTCGTTGATCGCAATCGTGTTGGTGGTCCTGTTGGCATCGTTGGCGCTCTACGGCACCGACCCCAACTTCAACCTCACGGTGTAGCGGCATGACCGCGCCTTCGGTGCCCCACGCACCCTTGAACAAGCCCAAGATCCCGCCGTACAAGCTGGCCGGACTGGTGCTCGCGCTCGTCACCGTCGTGATCGTGGCGTTGACGTGGATGCAGTTCCGCGGGTCGTTCGAGAAGAAGACCCAGCTGACCGTGTTGTCCGGACGGGCCGGCCTGTCGATGGACCCCGGTTCGAAGGTGACCTTCAACGGTGTTCCGATCGGCCGGTTGGCGTCGGTTGAGGTCGTCACCGTCGACAACAACCCGGAAGCCAAGTTGACGCTGGACGTCAAACCCCAGTACCTGAAGCTGATCCCGGAGAATGTGACCGCCGAGTTGCGGGCCACCACGGTGTTCGGCAACAAGTACATCTCGTTCTTCGCGCCGGAGAATCCCTCAGCGGCCCGGGTCTCGCCCTCCACGCCGATCCGCGCCCAGGGCGTGACGACGGAGTTCAACACCCTGTTCGAGACCATCACCGCGATCTCCGAGCAGATCGACCCGATCAAGCTGAACCAGACGCTGACGGCGACCGCGCAGGCGCTCGACGGTCTGGGGGACAAGTTCGGTCAGTCGATCGTCAACGGCAACGACATCCTGTCCGACCTGAATCCACGGATGCCCCAGATCCGCCGCGACATTGCGGGTCTCGCCGATCTGGGTGAGGTGTACGCGAATGCGGGCCCGGATCTGTTCGACGGCCTGAACAACGCCGTCACCACCGCGCGCACTCTCAACGAGCAGCGCGGCAACTTGGATCAGGCGCTGGTCGCGGCGGTCGGCTTCGGCAACACCGGCGGCGACATCTTCGAGCGCGGCGGGCCCTATCTGGTCCGCGGTGCGCAGGATCTGCTGCCGACTTCGGCGCTGCTCGACAAGTACAGCCCGGCGTTGTACTGCACGATCCGCAATTACCACGATGCCGGTCCGAAACTCGCGGGCGCGCTTGGTGGTAACGGCTATTCGCTGCAGACCCACTCGCTGGTGATCGGCGTGGGCAACCCGTACGTCTTTCCCGACAACCTGCCCCGGATCAACGCCAAGGGCGGGCCCGAGGGTCGGCCCGGCTGCTGGCAGCCGATCACCAAGGACCTGTGGCCCATGCCGTACCTGGTGATGGATACCGGTGCATCGATCGCGCCCTACAACCACCTCGAGATGGGTCAACCGCTCGTGGCCGAGTACGTGTGGGGTCGCCAAGTGGGGGAGAACACGATCAACCCATGAGCGGAGCGAATAGACAGCAGATGCGTGAGGCTTGCGCAATTAATCAGATGGCATGCGGGACCCGAGCCTGCGAGGGAGCCGCATGAGTATCAAGGGCACGCTCATCAAGCTCGGCATCTTCTCACTGGTGCTGCTCACCTTCACCGGGATCATCTTCGTGGTCTTCGGTCAGATCCGGTTCAATCGGACCGCCGAGTACTCGGCGATCTTCAACAACGTCAGCGGTCTGCGCACCGGGCAGTTCGTCCGGGCGTCCGGTGTCGAGGTCGGCAAGGTCTCGGGCGTCAAGCTGATCAACGGCGGCCAGCAGGCCGAGGTCACGTTCAACGTCGAGAAGTCGCTGCCGTTGTTCGACGAGACCACGGCTGCGATCCGCTATCAGGACCTCATCGGTAACCGCTACCTCGAGCTGAAGCGGGGCAAGAGCGACACCAAGCTCGCGCCGGGCGGCACCATTCCGCTGGAGCGCACCGAGCCGGCGCTCGACCTCGACGCTCTCGTCGGCGGTTTCCGTCCGCTGTTCCAGTCGTTGAGCCCGGAGAAGGTCAACACCATCTCCCAGTCGATCATCACGATCTTCCAGGGACAGGGCGGCACCATCAACGACATCCTGGATCAGACCGCGCAGCTCACCCAGAGCATCGCCGACCGTGACCAGGCCATCGGTGAGGTGATCAAGAACCTCAACATCGTCCTGGACACCACAGTCGCGCATCAGCAGCAGTTCGACGACACGCTCAAGAACTTCGAGACGCTGATCACCGGGCTGAAGGGCCGGGCCGATCCGATCGGATCCTCGGTGGCCGACATCAGCAACGCGGCCGGCTCGCTGGCAGACCTGCTGTCCGACAACCGTCCGCTGCTCAAGGACACCCTCGGCTACCTCGAGGTCATCCAGCAGCCGCTGATCGACCAGAAGCAGCAGCTCAACGACATTCTGGTGCAGTTTCCTCAAGCGTTGAAGATCATCGGCCGTGCCGGTGGCATCTACGGTGACTTCTTCAACTTCTATGCCTGTGACCTCTCGTTGAAGCTCAACGGGTTGCAGCCGGGCGGCCCCGTCCGAACCGTCAGACTCAGTTCACAGCCGTCGGGTAGGTGCACGCCGAGATGAGGACACTGCAAGGTTCCGATCGCTTCCGCAAGGGCCTCATGGGCGTTGCGGTGGTGGCGTTGGTCATCGGCGTCGGCTCGACGCTGACGAGTGTGCCGATGTTGTTCGCGGTCCCCACCTACTACGGCCAGTTCTCCGATACCGGAGGCCTGAGCCTGGGCGACAAGGTGCGCATCGCGGGTATGGATGTCGGCACCGTCAAGAGCATGGACATCAACGGCGACAAGGTCGAGATCGGCTACACCCTCGGCGGGAAGACGATCGGTACCGAGAGCCGTGCGGCGATCCGTACCGACACGATCCTGGGTCGCAAGAACATCGAGATCCAGCCACGCGGTAGCCACACGCTGCCCCCGCGCGGGATGTTGCCGCTGGGGCAGACGACGACGCCGTACCAGATCTACGACGCGTTCCTGGATGTCACGCGCAATGCGTCGGGCTGGGACACGAAATCGGTCAAGGAATCGCTGAACGTGTTGTCGGAGACGGTCGATCAGACCTCGCCGCACCTGAGCGCCGCACTGGACGGTGTGGCCAGGTTCTCCGAGACCATCGGCAAGCGCGATGAGGACGTGAAGAAGCTGTTGGCCAACGCCAACAAGATCGCCACGGTGCTCGGTGATCGCAGCACTCAGGTCAACCAACTGCTGGTGAATGCCCAGACCCTGCTGGCCGCGGTCAACGAGCGTGGCCAGGCCGTCAGCATGCTGCTGGAGCGGGTGTCGTCGGTGTCGCATCAGGTCGAGGGCCTGATCAACGACAACCCGAACTTGAACCACGTGCTCGAGCAGCTGCGTACCGTCAGCGACCTGCTCGTCGAGCGCAAGCAGGATCTGGCCGACACGCTCACCGTCGCGGGCAAGTTCATCACTTCACTGGCCGAGGCGCTGGCATCCGGCCCTTACTTCAAGGTGATGCTGGTCAACCTGATCCCGCCGCAGATCCTGCAGCCGTTCGTCGACTCCGCGTTCAAGAAGCGCGGGATCGATCCGGAGGAGTTCTGGCGCAACGCAGGCCTGCCCGCGTTCCGTTTCCCCGATCCCAATGGACAGCGCCACGAGAACGGCGCCCCGCCGGCGGCTCCGACACCGCTGGAAGGCACCCCGGAGCATCCGGGACCCGCCGTCCCGCCCGGATCGCCGTGCTCGTACACGCCGACCGCGGCCGGCATCCCGTCGCCGGGCAACCCGCTGCCCTGCGCCGGAGCGACGGTGGGACCGTTCGGTGACAACCCGTACGGGCCCAACTACGGCCCGCCGGACGTCGCGACCTCCGCGCCGAATCCCGATGGCATCCCGCACTCGCCGGGCGTGCCCAGCGCGGCCATCCCCGGCCAGTTGCCGCCGGATCAGCCGGGTGCCCCGGTCGAGCTGGCGCCCGGCCCGCCCGGAGCCCGCACGGTTCCGATCGCTCCGCAACCTCTGCCGGGCGACATCCCCGGCTACGCACCTCATCCACCACCGCTGAACGCGCCCCCGGCACCGCCGGGGCCGGGTCCGGACGCGGGACCGGCGGGCACCCCGCCGCTCCCCGGTAACCCGCCGTTCCTTCCGCCCGGATCGCAGGGATAGGCAGGGGTATAGAGAGCTATGTCAACTGTTTTCAATGTGCGAAACGTCAAGTTGCCCAAGGCTTCTCGGGCAACTGTCATCGTCGGTGCGCTGGCGGTGGTAGCCGCCCTGGTGCTGGGCTACTTCGGGATGAACCTGTACAAGAAGATGACCAACACCACGGTCACCGCGTACTTCCCCGAAGTGCTTGCGCTGTACCCGGGTGACAAGGTCCTCATCATGGGCGTCAAGGTCGGCGCGATCGACAGCATCGAGACCGACGGCGACAAGATGAAGGTCGTCTTCCACGTCAACAACAAGTACAAGATGCCCGAGAACGTCACGGCATCCGTGCTGAACCCCAGCCTGGTCGCGTCGCGCGTCATCCAGCTGTCCCCGCCCTACACCGGCGGCCCGCGGTTGAAGAACAACGCGGTGATCCCGATCGAGAACACCCAGATCCCGGTCGAGTACGACGAGCTGCGCAACCAGATCACCCGCCTGCTCGACGAATTGGGCCCGACCGCCGCACAGCCCAAGGGCCCGTTCGGCGACATCATCGACTCCTTCGCCGACGGCTTCCAGGGCAAGGGCGATCAGCTCAACCGCACCCTCAACGGATTGTCGGAGGCGCTGACCACGCTGAACCAGGGCCGCGGCGACTTCTTCCAGGTGGTCAAGAGCCTGGCGTTGTTCGTCAATGCTCTGCACAAGAGCGATCAGCAGTTCGTGGCGCTGAACAACGACCTGGCGCAGTTCACCAACTCGTTCACCAACACCGATCAGGAGTTGGCCACGGCCCTGCAGGATCTCAACCGGGTGCTCAAGACCACCCGCCAGTTCCTCGACAAGAACGGCGGCGTGCTCGCTCACGACGTCAACAACTTGTCAGAGGCGACGACGGCCATCCTGCAGCCCGAACCGCGCAACGGTCTGGAAACAGGTCTGCACGCCTACCCGAACCTGGCGGCGAACGTGCTCAACATCGTCTCGCCCAACCAGGGTGGCATCGTGGGCCTGCCGGTTCTGCCGGGCTTGACCAACTTCTCCAACCCGCTGCAGTTCATCTGCAGTTCCATTCAGGCGGGAAGCCGGTTGGGATACCAGGATTCGGCCGAGCTGTGTGCGCAGTACCTGGCACCGATCCTCGACGCGATCAAGTTCAACTTCCTGCCGTTCGGCCAGAACCTGGCCAACACCGCGATGACGCTGCCGAAGCAGATCTCCTACTCGGATCCGCGCCTTCAGCCGCCGGGCGGATACAAGGACACCACCGTGCCCGGTATCTGGTCGCGCGACACCTTGTTCTCGCACGGCAACCATGAGCCCGGTTGGACCGTGGCCCCGGGTATGCAGGGCGTGCAGGTGCAGCCGGCGACTCAGCAGATGCTGACTCCGGAGTCGTTGTCGGAGTTGATGGGTGGCCCTGACATCGTGGCGCCGCCGGCGCCGCCGGCGTTCGGAGCCCCGCCGGGAGGCAACCTGCCCGGTCCGCCGAACTCGTACGACGAGAGCAATCCGTTGCCGCCGCCGTGGTATCCGCAGCCAGGACCGCCGCCGGCGCCTGCGCCGGGTGTGATCCCGGGTGACCCGATGTCGGGCCCCGCAGCGGCCGCTCCGGCTCCGGCTCCCGCCGGACCGGCGTTGCCTGCCGAGGTCGGAGGGCAGCCGTAATGAGCATGAAGACACGCAAGTTGGGTCGCGTCGGACGACGCGTCGCGGTGTTGTCGGCCTCCGCGTTGATCCTCACCTCGTGTGGGCAGTGGCGCGGCGTGGCCAACGTGCCGCTGCCGGGTGGGCCGGGCACCGAGTCCGGCCGCACCACGCTTTACGTGCAGATGCCGGAGACGTTGGCGCTCAACGCCAACAGCCGGGTGCGGGTGCGCGACGTGTTCGTCGGCCGGGTCCGCAAGATCGAGCTGATCAACTGGACTCCGACGTTGACGGTCGACCTGGAGCCGGGCATCAAGCTGCCGAAGAACACCGAGGCCAAGATCGGCCAGACCAGCTTGCTGGGTTCGCAGCACGTCGAGCTCAATCCGCCGGACAAGGACGCGTCCAACGAGATGCTGCGTGACGGGGACACGATTCCGTTGGCTCAGTCGTCGGCGTATCCGACGATCGAGCGGACGCTGGCCGGTATCTCCGGCATCCTGACCGGCGGTGGCATCCCGAACATCGAGACCATCCAGACCGAGGTGTTCAACATCCTCAACGGTCGCGCCGATCAGATCCGCGACTTCCTGGGCCGGCTCGACACGTTCACCGATGAGCTCAATCAGCAGCGCAACGACATCACCCGGGCGATCGATTCGACGAATCGGTTGCTGAACATCGTCGCGGCGCGCAATGACACGTTGGACCGGGTGCTTACCGAGTTCCCGCCGCTGATCCAGCATTTCGCCGATACGCGGGACTTGTTCGCCGATGCGGTGACATCGCTGGGCCGGCTGTCCAAGGCTGCCGACGACACCTTGTCGAACAGCAACGCGAACCTGCACACCAACCTGCAGAACCTGCAGCGTCCGCTGAAGCAGTTGGCGCGCTCGGCCCCGTACCTGGTGGAGGCGCTCAAGCTGATCCTGACGGTGCCGTTCAACATCGAGAACATCCCGAAGGCGGTCCGCGGCGACTACATCAACGTGTCGCTGACGATCGACCTGACGTTGAGCTCGGTGGACAACGCGTTCCTGTCCGGCACCGGCGTCTCGGGCATGCTCCGGGCGCTGGAGCAGGCGTGGGGCCGCGATCCGGCGACGATGATCCCGGACGTCCGGTTCACGCCGAACCCGCACGATGCACCTGGTGGCCCGCTTGTGGAAAGGGGGGAGTGAGACATGTTGCTGACCCGCTTCATCAAGATGCAGCTCGTTCTGTTCACGGTGCTGACGTTGATAGCGCTGGTTGTGTTGGCGCTGATCTATCTGCGGTTGCCGACATGGGCCGGCGTCGGGATGTACAACCTGAACGCCAACCTGCCGAATTCGGGCGGGTTGTACGCGACGGCCAACGTCACGTATCGCGGAACGACGATCGGCAAGGTCACCTCCGTCGAGCCCACCGAGCAGGGCGCCCGGGTCGAGATGGACATCTACGACCGGTACCGGGTGCCGCTGGATGCCAGTGCCAACGTGCACTCGGTGTCGGCGGTCGGTGAGCAGTTCATCGACCTGGTCTCCGAAACCGTCGGTGCGAAGGAGTTCTTCCGCGACGGCGACACCATCGAGAAGGGCACCGTGCCCGCCGAGGTGGGCCCGTCGCTCGACGCCGCGCAACGGGGTCTGGCGGCATTGCCCAAGGAGAAGATCGCGGTCCTGCTCGACGAGACGGCCCAGGCCGTCGGTGGCCTCGGCCCGTCACTGCAGCGCCTGGTCGATTCCACCCAGGCGATTGCCGGCGACTTCAAGGACAACCTCGGTCCGGTCAACGACATCGTCGAGAACTCCGGGCCGATCATCGACAGCCAGGTGAACTCGGGCGACGCGATCTCGCGTTGGGCCAAGAATCTGAACACGCTGGCGGCGCAGAGCGCTCAGAACGATGCCGAGTTGCGCAGCGGGCTTCAGCAGGCGGCGCCGACGGCCGATCAGCTGAACTCGGTGTTCGGTGATGTCCGGGAATCGTTGCCGCAGACGCTGGCGAACCTCGAAATCGTCATCGACATGCTCAAGCGCTACAACAAGAACGTCGAGCAGGTGTTGGTGGCGTTGCCCCAGGGTGGCGCGGTCGCTCAGACCGCGACGATCTTCGCACCCAAGGGCCTGCTGCACTTCGGCCTCGGCATCAACATGCCGCCGCCGTGCCTGACCGGGTTCCTGCCTGCGTCGGAGTGGCGTTCGCCTGCGGATACGTCGCTGGCACCGCTGCCGTCGGGCCTGTACTGCAAGATCCCGAAGGACGCGTCCAACGCCGTTCGCGGTGCCCGTAACTATCCGTGCGCCGACGTGCCGGGTAAGCGGGCCGCCTCGCCCGCGGAGTGCCGCAGCGACGCGCCGTACGAGCCGCTCGGCACCAACCCGTGGTACGGCGACCCGAATCAGATCCGCAATTGCCCGGCTCCGGCCGCGCGCTGCGATCAGCCCGTCGATCCGGGCCGGGTCATTCCCGCGCCTTCGGTGAATAATGGGCTGAACCCGTTGCCGGCAAGTCAGCTTCCACCACCGGAATCAACGGCACCGCGCAGCGATCCGCTGACCGCGCCGCGGGGTGGCAATGTGAGTTGTAGTGGACAGCAGCCGAACCCCTGCATCTACACTCCGGCAGCAGGTTCGACCGCCACCTATAGCCCGTCCAGCGGTGAGGTGGTCGGTCCCGGCGGTGTGAAGTACTCCGTCACCAACTCGAATAAACCAGGAGATGACGGATGGAAGGAGATGCTGGCACCAGCCAGCTGAACCTCGCCGACCAGCAGGACCCCCACACCACCGATCCGCAACCGGAGGCTGTCGCCGAGATCGCTGATCCGACGTCGACCACGGACTCCGAGAACGTCGCGTCGCGGCCTTCTCGGCTCGGCCGAGGTTGGATGGCAGCCATCCTCGCCGGGTTGCTTGTCCTGGCGGTGGCGGTCGGTGCCGGCGGTTACCTGGCATTGCGAGCACATCAGGACAGTGAGCGGATCGCCGGCGACGAGGCCGAGGCCCTGGCCGCGGCCAAGGACTGTGTGACCGCGACTCAGGCGCCCGACACCCAGGCGATGATTGCGGCTCAGACCAAGATCATCGAATGCGCGACGGGTGACTTCGGGGCGCAGGCCGGGCTGTACAGCGGCATGCTGCTCGACGCGTACCAGGCGGCCAACGTCCAGGTGAAGGTCTCGGACCTGCGGGCTGCGGTGGAGAAGCACAACGACGACGGGTCGATGGACCTGTTGGTCGCGGTGCGCGTGCTGGTCACCAACAGCGAGAAGTCCGACGAAGAGCAGGGCTACCGGTTGCGGGTGAAGATGGCCCGTGCCGAGGACGGCATCTACAAGGTTGCACGGCTCGACCAGGTCACGTCGTGACCGCTGTTCTCGACAACGCTGACACGGTCTCGACTGCGGGCACCGGGGCGGACCAGACGCGGTTGGCGTCGTGGCCCGCCCGGGCCGGGGCGTTCGCCATCGATGTGCTGGCGCCTGCCGGGTTGATCGTGACGCTGGCGCTGCTGGCCTGGTCGGCACCGTTGTATGGCTGGTTCTGGTGGGTCTGCACAGTGGCCGCTGCCGCCGTGGGCATCGCGATGCTGATCAACCGGATCGCGTTGCCTGCCTCCACCGGTTGGTCGCTGGGCCGGTCCGTGTTCGGTATTCGGGTGGTCTCGTCGGCAGGAGACGCCGGTCTGCTGCGCCTGCTGGTGCGTGATCTGGCGCATCTGCTGGATACCGCGGCGGTGTTCCTGGGCTGGCTCTGGCCGCTGTGGGAGTCACGCAACCGCACGTTCGCCGACCTGCTGACCCGCACGGAGGTCCGTCGTATCGAACGGCCGGAAGACGATGTCCGCCGCCGCGCCGGTGCGGTGCTGCTGGTGCTCGCGCTGCTCAGCGGAATTGCAGGCGGACTGGGGTATCTGGTGGTGTACCGCGAGGACCGATCCGTCGACCAGGCGCGTGAGCAGCTCACCGAACAAGGTCCGCGGGTGGTCGAGCAGCTGCTCAGCTACGGGGTGGATTCCCTCGATGCGGATTTCTCCAGGGCGCAGTCGCTGACGACCGACAACTACCGGCAACAGCTGGTCGACCAACAGGACGCGGTGCGTAAGGCCGGGCCGACCACCAACGACTACTCGGCGGTGAGAAGTGCGGTGCTGCCGGGCATGACCAAGAACTCCGCGGCGATGCTTGTCGCGCTGCAGGGTATGCGGGGCACCAATCCGCAGGAACTGAAGTTCATCACGGCGACGGTGCGGGTGGAGTTCCAGAAGTCGGGCGACCACTGGCTCGTCGACAACCTCACTGTGCTCAAGCGGCCGGTGCTGGGCGGAGGAGCACAATGAGCCCGCGTCGCCGGATCGAGGCCGATGAGCGTGACTACTTCGCGGTCGAGCCCAAGGAACCGATCCGTTGGGGCCTGCCGATCGTCGGGATCATCTCGGCGTTGCTCATCGCAGCCGCCATCGCGGGCAGCACGCTGATCCTGGTGCGGCACGAATCGGATCGACGCGCTCAGATCAAGACCGCAGGCGCGTTGGACTATGTACGTGAGTTCATGACGGTGTACACGACGCTGGATCCGTTTCACGCGAACGACTATGCCGACCGCATCGCGGCACAGGCGACCGGCGATTTCCGAAAGATGTTCCAGGAGAAGCAGAACGAGATCGTCGTTCAGGTGGCACGGTCCGAGCCGACCGAAGGTTCGGTCTTGGATGCGGGTATCGAGCGCTGGAATGACAACGGCAGTGCCGATGTGCTGGTCGCCACCAAGACCAGCACGCGTACGCCGGACGGAAAGTCCGTGATCGAGAGCGGCAGCCGTTGGATTGCGACGACGATTTGGGAAGGACAGCAGTGGAAGATCAGCCAGCTGATTCAGGTGATCTGACCACCGGCGAGCCCGACAAGCCGCGCCGCAGACTGCGTTTCGGGCGGCGTCGCCGTGCCGAGGACGTGGTTGAGGCACCGATCGAGGCGCCGGCCGACGAGGGCGACGCGGAATCTGGCTCGGAATCCGGCGCGGAGTCGGACCCGGAATCCGATGAGGCCACGGCCACTTCGGAACGTCGTACGCCCGTGGGCAAGACCCGCCGCAAGGCTTCGACCGAACCCGAAGGTGAGGCCGCGCCCGAAAATGAGGCCGCGCCTGAAGGTGAGGCCACGTCTGAAGGTGAGTCTTCATCCGAAGCGAGCATCGAATCCGACTCGGAGCCGGAATCCGGCACCGAGATGGAAGCCGACGGTGAAACTGAGGTCGAGTCTGAGGCGGTGGACGCTGAGGCCGAGCCGGCCGAGGACGTGATCCTGGTGCCGCACCGGCAGGCCGGCAGGCGGTTGACGTACTTTGCCGCCGGTGCTGCGGCGGTGTTCGTGGTCGCCTGCGCATTCGGCGGTGCCATGTTGCAGCCGTACCTCGCCGATCGGGCCTTGGTCGCGACCAAGCTTCAGGTGGCGCGGACTTCGGCCGACGCCATCACAACGTTGTGGACGTACAACCCGGACAACATCGAAACCCTGCCGGACCGGGCGTCGAAGTACCTGTCGAGCGGCTTCGCCGACCAATACCGGCAATTGATCGATTCCATCGTTCCGACCAACAAGCAGGCGCAGGTCACGAACAACACCGAGGTGATGGGTACTGCGGTCGAGACCATCAGCCGGGATGAGGCCACTGCGATCGTCTACACCAACACGGTTTCGACGAGTCCGGTGACCAAGAACGTGCCCTCGCTGCGGTACATGTCGTATCGGCTGACGTTGCAGCGCACCGATGGGGATTGGCGAATCACTCAGATGCCGGCGTTGACGCAATTGGACTTGTCTCCGCAGTTGTAGCGGCGAAGATGTAGGCATGGCCATCGCCTCTCCGGTGACGCAGCGGTCGACTGTTGTGGCCCTTCTGTTGTTGACGTGCGCCACCGGGATCGTCGACGCGGTCAGTGTGTTGGTGCTGGGGCATGTGTTCGTCGCCAACATGACCGGAAACGTGATCTTCCTCGGGTTCTGGTTCGTACCGGGCTCGGGCGTCGACGTGACCGGGGCGTTGGTGGCGTTCATCGGGTTCGTGCTGGGCACAGTGGTCGGTGGGCGGCTGCGACGCCATCTCGACAGCGATGTCCGGAATTGGCTTGCCACCGCTTTGGGGGTGGAAGTCGTTCTGCTGACTGTGCTTTCGGTTCTCGCGGGCACAGGTGTGCTCGACTATCACGACAACCGCAAGTTCATCCTCATTGTTCTGGCAATGACATTCGGGATCCAGAACGCGACCGCGCGCCAATTCGGCATCCAAGAGTTGAGCACGACTGTGCTGACGCAGACGATCGTCGGTATCGGTTTCGACAGCAGACTGGCCGGCGGTACGGGGGACCGCGAGAAACTGCGCTACAGCGTGGTACTGACGATGTGTGGGGGTGCGGTGTTCGGTGCGACGCTGTCGCGGTTCACCGTCGCACCGGTGATCGCGATGGCGGCCGTGGTGGTGGCGAGCAGTGCGTTGATCTTCAAGTTCGGGCCGGCGTCTGAGCCGGCGTCTGCGGGGAGTGCTCGCTGATCCACGCCACACCCTCGTCGGCCGCGTGTCGCAGGGCGGCGAACTCACCGAAGTAGTCGACCACTGCACCTAACCCGGGCAACATGCCGAGGTAGCGGTAAACCTTTTGCGGTTGGGGCCTTTTCGTGAACTCATCGCCGACCGCGCGTAATGTGCCTGCGAACTCCCAGAGCCTCTCGGGCAGCGATTGCCGCGCTGTGTCGGCATCACCGACCGAAGTGTGGGCCTCAGCGTCAGGGAGTTCACGGTCGCACAGAACGGCACCGAGCAACTGCACCTGGTCGTCGTGATCGGTGACGCCGTCCTCGCGGGCCACCGCGCACAACACCAGGGCCTGATTGGTGAAGCCCAGGACGTCCTGAACCCCGAGCCGGTCGGCGATGACCCCGAATGCACCGGGAAACGCGACGAGGATGGTGGTCACCGCTCCGGCGCGGTGCACCCACCACTTCACGTGGCCGCCTTGATCCATCTCGGTCCAGGCTCTGGTGCCCGGCAGCTCAGCGAAGTTGAGCAAAGCCGCTGCGATGTCGAGAGACTTCCCGACGGGGCCGCCGGCGGGCTCGTCGCGATGGGTACGCCGCCTCAGCCCGAGCGGATCGAATCGGCTGAACACATCGAGTACCGGATTGATCACAGATACCGCGTGATCGAGCGCGCCCGCGACGTCAGCGTCCGACAGGCGAGTGAAAGGCAACAGGCTCATCCCCATCCCAGCTATCTTGCCCCATGGTCGCCCGAGCGTCAGGACGGCGGACCTGACTAGGTCCGCATGACTTCGGAGAACTGCGATTCGTTCGCTCCGAACGGGCGGCCGACCACTGGGTTCCGAGGGTCCGGAACTTGTCGGTGGCTTCTGCGATCATGAGGTTATGTCTTCGGCTGCAGCGTCTTTCACCACGGAAGGGGTGAATCCTGTGCGGCGGATTGAGGTGTTGTTCGGGGAGTTGGAGCAGTTGTGCGGGCAGCGCAACGCGATCGACGGCCGCATCGTGGAGATCGTCGCCGAACTCGACCGCGACGAATTATGCGGGGCCACCGGTGCCCGCTCGATGAAGGCGTTGGTGGCCTGGAAAACCGGGGTCTCCCCACGCAACGCCGAAACCACCGTGGCCATCGCCCGACGGATCGAGGAATTTCCGCGCTGCACCCAAGCCCTGCGCGAAGGACGCTTGTCGCTGGATCAGGTCGGGGTGATCGCCGAGAACGCCGCCGACGGCTCCGATGCGCACTACGCCCAACTCGCCCCCGTGGCCACCGTCACCCAGCTACGCACCGCCGTCAAACTCGAACCCCACCCCCAACCCGACCGCCAGCCCGAACCGCAACGGTCATTCACCCGCACCGAAACCGAGCAGTACACCACCTACAAGATTCGGTTGCCCCGGGTGGAGGCGGCCAAGTTCGAGGCCGGCCTGCGGTCGCATCACGACGGGCTGGTCGCCGACTACACACGCGACCGCGACATCGATCAGGACACCGGTGGGCCGATCTCGGATCAGGCACCACCGTTCCCCACCCATGTCGATGCGTTCATGAGTCTCATCGAGGCCGGTTGGGACACCGAATCCGCGCATCGCCCGCACGGGCAGCACACCACCGTCAACGTGCATCTGAACCTCGACACCGACAAACCGGTCGCCTCGCTACACCTGGGGCCGCTGCTCACCGACGCCGAACGCCAATACCTGCTGTGCGAAGCGACCCTGGAAGCGTGGTTCGAGCGTCACGGCCAACCCATCGGGGTAGGGCGCACCACCCGGACCATCAGCCGGCGACTGCGCCGCGCCCTGGAACACCGCGACCACAGCTGTGTGGTGCCCGGCTGCGGTGCCACCCGCGGCCTGCACGCTCACCACCTCATCCACTGGGAAGACGGCGGCCCCACCGAACTCCACAACCTGGTGTTGCTGTGCCCCTACCATCACCGGCTGCACCACCAGGGCGGCATCACCATCACCGGACCCGCAGACAGGCTCGTCGTCACCGACCGGGCCGGCACACCACTGACCAACAGCTCGCTGGCCCGCCCACCGACCACACCCCCACCCGATGTTCCACCCTGTCCCGGACCCACCGGCGAACGCGCCGACTGGTGGTGGTACACACCCTTCCAACCCCAACCACCACCGAAAGTCGCGTAGTTCTTGGGGATAGCGTTGTGGGTGGCTCATCCGGAGTTCGCGTCGGTAGCCTCACCGGTATGTCCGATGCCGCGGACCGGTCCGACGTCTTCGTCAAACGCAGCGCGTCGGCTCCGGCGGGGTTCTTCGCAGCCGAAGCGGCCGGCCTGAACTGGCTGGCCGTGGATGACGGCGTGCCGTGCGTCGGCGTAATCGATTACAACGCAACCTCATTGACGTTGCAGCGGCTGCACCCGACCGCGCCCACGGCGCATGGAGCTCGAGTGTTCGGCGAACGACTGGCACGCACCCACGCTGCAGGTGCGCCGGCCTACGGCGCCGGGCCGGACGGTTACCACGGGGACGGATTCTTCGGCCCGGTGTCGCAGCCGTTGCCAATGTCGTTGACGGGCAATGATTCTTGGGGCGCCTTCTATGCCGCCGAGCGGCTGGGCCCCATGGCGAGACTGGCCCATCCACGGCTCAGCGCCGCCGCACAGGAAGCCGTCGCAGCAGTGGCCGACCTTTGCCGCGCAGGGGTGTTCGATGACGACGATGTGCCCGCCAGACTGCACGGCGACCTCTGGAGCGGCAACGTGTTGTGGACCGCCGACGGCGCCGTCCTGATCGATCCGGCCGCGCACGGCGGGCATCGCGAGACGGATCTGGCGATGTTGGCGCTTTTCGGTTTTCCGTTCCTCGATGAGGTGATGGCGGGTTACAGCTCCGTGCGGCCACTGCGCGATGGCTGGCGGAATCGGATCGACCTGCACCAGCTGTACCCGCTGCTGGCTCACGTCGTGCTGTTCGGCGGGGGCTACGCGAGCCAGGTCGAGGCAGCAGCCCAGCGGATCTCAGCGCACGGCAGCAAACTACGAATCGAGTAGTTTCTACGGCGCTCGACGCCTGCCCGGAGTCGACTGGTGCAGGTCGAAACGATTCCCGCACTGATCGGAATCGGTTGACACATCGACGGATATCTGACAACGGCAAGCCGGGTGCGCATTACGCGTAGCAACGTGGCGCTCAGAGAATCGGCACAAAATCAAGGATTGCCTGTCGCAAGCGTTAATTGATTTTTGCGCAGGGCAGTGCCGGTCGAATCGGTTGCAACTAGTTTGCGACAGGTTGCGAACAGGAGGAGGAGTTTCTTCTCAGCAATGCAGTGATGTCGATCACATTAGTGCTACGTTGCCTGAGATCAAGCTGAGAACACGGCCGAAGGGACTGGTCAGATGGCGGTCAAACACCGTAGGCAGCGGCGGCGCGTCAAGAGGGTTGCGACCCTCGGGGCGGCAACCGCAACAGTCACCGCGCTTACGGTGGGTGTTGCTCCTCCGCCGGCTCAAGCCGCCGCGGTGCAACGTGACCTTCGGTTGCAATCCGGCGTCCAGATCTTCCCGCCGCCCGACCAGATCCCAGACCTCACGGGCGGCTTCGGAACCCAGGTCTACAACCAGTTCCAGACTGTCGGCGCGCAGGTTGAGACGGCGTTCGTCAACACCTTCAACTTGGCTGCTCTGCTGCAGGCGGCGGGAATCGATCCGACCGCCGCGATCAAGGACCCGCTCAACGATGCGATCGGTGGAGCGCTCGGTGGCGCGCTGGGAGGTTTGCCCGTCGACGTGGGCGAACTTCTCGGAATCGACCTGAGCGATCCGCTGTCGTCGGCCGGCATCAACTTGATCACCACCGGCGGGGCGTTCACGCTGCTCCGACTGCTCGGTGTTGACCTCGGGTGGGTGCCGTCCTTCCCGAACTCAGTGGCCGACGAGATCAACAACACCCCGTACCTCAACATCAGCCTGGAGTCGATTTTTGACGCGCTCGGTCTACCCACGACTGGCTCTGGTCTTTTGGCAATCCGGCTTGCGCTCCGCGCAATCGGCATTGAACTGCCGGACCTCAGCACGAACGCCGCCGACGTGCGCATCCCGATTGTGGCGGGCTGGGGATTCGGCGCCTTCGCCGCCGGCGCGGCGTATCAGCAGGTGGTCGACGATCTGCCGAATCAGCCTGGCGGGACCAACTACACCGGTACCAACCCCCTGCTGGGCAGCTTCACCATCTTGCCGATGATCCTGATCGACAACCCCGGCCGCGCCAACGGCGGCATCCTGGCCCGCGCCTATCCGTTGTTCGGCCTGCTGGGCATCGACACCGTGACACCCGATACCCAGGTCCAGAGCAGCGGGACCAGCATCCTCGCCGGCATCCCCGTCGTCGGTGACATCCCACTGTTCGGGCTCACCCCGGGCGGGGCCAACCTGATCCCGATCAAGATCGACGCCACGGCGGAGTACCTGCCGCTGTCGGACTTCGCGGCGTGGCCCAACCCGTTCACCATGGCCAATAACGTTGCGGCAGGTCTGTTCCCGACGTACATCTTGCGGAATCAGTCGCTGGACACGCTGGGCACGGTGCTGGTCGACCAAATCGTGTCGCAGCTCGGCGCGGACATCACGGACTATCTGGCCAACCCGGGGGACGATCCTCAACTCGGCCCCAAGCTCAACATCTACGTGACGATCCCGGCGCAGAGTCTGCCGCTGTTGGAGCCGACATACCTCGCGGTGGACGTGGTCAACCTGCTGACCGGGGCGAACTTCAACAACCCGATCGGCACGGCGCTGAGCCCGGTGCTCACGAGTCTGGTGAACCTCGGGTACACCGATGTGGAGTACAACCCCACCACCGGTGTGTACGAGCGCACGCTCGACGAAGCCGATATCCCAACCGCTTTCGGCACTCTCCCGGCAGATGTCGACTGGGCGCAGGTGCCGGGGCATCTGGTCAACAACCTCGTCACCGGCATTCAGAAGTCGATCAGTGATGGCCTGATCAACCAGAACCCCGTGCCGAGCCCGATTCAGCAGCTGCTCGGACTGCTGGGGGTCGGTAACGGCTTGACGACCGGTGGATCGGGCCTGGACCTCGCGGGCATCACCGACGCGCTGAACAACCTCACCCAGGGCACGTTCAACGATGTTGGGACACAGGGCATTGCGAAGACGAGCTTCGAGCCGCAGGGCGTCACGCAGACCAAGGTCGGCACCGACACGGTAAACCTGAAGTCTGTCGTGGACGAGTCGGTAGACGACACCAAGGTGAACGTCGAGGGCGGCGCCGACAAGCTCGCCGCCTCGGACGCCCGCAAAGAGATCGAGAAATCGGTCACGGAGGCCGGCGAACGTGCGAAGGCCTCGACTGAAAAGGCACGTGAGCGGACAGCCAAGGCCGTCAAGGACGCCCAGGAGCGGGTGAACAAGCTCGCCGAGGACGGTCGCAAGGAGATCAAGGCGGCCGCCGAGGGAATCCAGAAAGGTGCCGAGAAGGCGGTCAACGACGTGAAGGACAACGTCAAGAAGGCCGGCGATTCGGTGAAGCCCGCCAAGAAGACCGAGAAGAAGGACACCAAGGACGCCGCCTGACGCCTGGGCCGCCTGACTCCCCGGCCGCCTGACCGCTACGCTGCCTGGTGCACCGACTCCACGGTGTAGACGTGCGGCTCGAAGCTGATCGCGATGTCTGCGCACCGGCCCATGTGCTCCCGCGCGACCGGATCGGCGAGCATGGCCTGGAAGTCCTCGACACTGCGCCATTGGGCGTAGTTGGTGACACGGGTGCCGTCGGTGCTCAGGTGGATGTTGGCGGAGATGAATCCGGGCACGTGCCGCATCACGTCCTCGGTTGCCGCCCGCAGTAGGTCGACGAGTTCTGCCGCCCGCGCCGGCTCCACGGTGAATACGTTGATGAGGGTTGCGTGCTGGCTGTGCGCCTCGATGGTGGTCATGGTCATCTCCTTTGTCAGGGTCCTTACATTCACGACGGTAGCACTGATGTAAGGTTCCTGTCATGCCTCGGGATGTGGAAAGTGGCGCCGGCTACCTCGTCAAGCGCGTGCAACAGAGTCTGCGTCGCAATTGCGATGCGGCCCTGCGCCCTACGGGGTTGTCGATGGCGCAGTACACCGCCCTGCGTGCGCTGGCCGACCACCCGCAAGCCTCGGCCGCGGAGCTCGCGCGCCTCTGTTTCGTCACCCGCCAGTCCCTGCAAGACGTGCTGGCCGGGCTGCGATCCGCCGCGCTGGTGGAGGATTCGTCCGGTCCGCAAAAGGGCCGCGCCCGGGCACTGCAGTTGACAGCCGCAGGCAAGCGTCGGTTGGCTCAGGCGCATGCGGAGGTGCTCCGCGTCGAGCAGGACATGCTGAACGGAATCCCCGGCAAAGCCCGCACGGAACTCGCATCCTTGCTGTTGCGCTGTGCGGAGAACCTCGAGACCTAGTTGGGTGCCAGGGCACTCTCGGCCAGCCGCGCCATCACCGGCGTCAGCAGTCGGGCGTATTCCTCGGTGATGTGGTTGTCGTCGCGGAACACCAGCGTGTTGCCGACGATCACGGGGCACCGCCGGTCGGTACAGAAGTATTGGTCCAGCCGCGCGTACTGCCCGCCACCGGCCTGCACCGCCGCGGTCTCGGCGGCAATACCGGTGTCGTTCATGGCGATCGAGCGGTCGGGCGCGCAGGCCGTGGCATCGTCCATGTGTGCTGACAGGCAGGCGGGCACCGTCGTGTGAGGGTCGGGCACCGGGCCGAGCACCAGGACCCGCGCCCCGGTTCCGCGCAGCTGCGTCACCAGTCGCGTCAACCCGTCCAGCCAGGTCGGGTCGTAGCTGGTGAACCCGAAATCGGCGCCGTAGCGGCGCACCATGTCCAGCACGATCAGCTGCGGACGTTCCTTGGCGATCCGGGCCAGCACATCAGCCCGCCACTGCTTGCATTCGGTGAACTCGCGACCGAGGTAGGGGCTGAGGATCGGCAGCTTCATCGGCGGGCAGGTGACTTTCGCGTAGGTTTCCAGACGCCAACCATGTTGCTGCGCTGTGGTTTCCAGTGCCGGATGCCACATGCCCGCGTGCGAATCGCCGATCAGGGCCACCTTGGTGGCCGAGGCGGGGGCGCCGGACACGCAGTCCGGCACGGTGATGTCCTGCCAGGAGAGCACGCAGCCGTTGACGAACACCTCCGGTTTGGTGATGTCGCCCAGCGGCGGTGACAGATTCGACGGCACCGCGCGCAGATCAGCCGAGGCCGCGACGGCGGCCCGCACCCGTTGTTCGGGCGTCATCGTCGGTGCCGGAGCGGCAGCGCCGGGTGGCCCGATCAGCGCGACCGGGACCGCCGCCGGCCCGGACCCCGTGGGCACCGGACGCACCGCCAGCAGAACCAGCCCCGCGCAGACAGCCACTCCGGTGGCTGTGGCGCCGACGGCCAGGCTGCGCCACGACGAGGTTCGCAGCGCCGCCGCGAACCGCGCCGGGTTCTCCACCAGATGCAAGGTGAGGATCGCCAGGCCCAGCGACATCACGATCATCGCCAGCCGCCCCGCCAACCCCAGACCGTGGCCGAACAGCGCGGGCGCCAGCAGCAACACCGGCCAATGCCACAGGTACCACGAGTAGGACAACCGGCCGATGCCGCGCATCACCGGTTTCGACAGCAGCCGCCCCACACCGAGATCGGGTATCGCGCAACCCGCCCCGACCACCAGCGCGGTGCCCATCACCGGAAGCACCGCCGCGGAGCCCGGGTATGGCGTGCCCGTGCCGAGTTGTGTGCAGGTGGCCAGGATCAGCGCCAGACCGCCCCAGCCGACCAATGCCGCACAGACCGGCGGCAGGTTGCGCCAGTAGGCCGCGGTCAACGCGATCAGCCCACCGACGGCGAGCTCCCACGCGCGGGTCGGCAGGGAGAAGAACGCCCACGGCGGCATGGTCTGGGTCCACGAAAGCGACACCAGCAGCGAGGCGCCGGCCACCACGGCCAATACGCACGCGTAGGGAACCGCTGACCGGGTTGCCCGCCCGCTGCGGGTCAGCAGCCAGGCAGTGCCGAGGAGCAGGACCGGCCACAACAGGTAGAACTGCTCCTCCACGCCGAGCGACCAGTAATGCTGCAGAGGGGACGCGTTCGTCTCTCCACCCAGATAGTCGGTGCCCTCTCCGGCCAGATAGTCGGTGCCCTCCGCGGCGAAGCGGTAGTTCCCCACATACACCGCGCTGGCGATCGCGTCGGCCAGCACGGAGCGGGCCTGCAGGGGCGGGAGTAGTGCAGTCGCCGCAAGCGATGTCGCGACCAGGACCAGAGCGGCGGCAGGCAGCAGGCGGCGGGCCCGTCCGGCATAGAACCTCGCCAGCCGAACCGTGCCGCTGGCCGCGGCCTCGCGCCACAACAGTCCGGTGATCAGGAATCCCGACACGACGAAGAACACGTCGACGCCGACGAACCCGCCGCCGAAACCGGGCACCCCGGCGTGAAACAGCACCACGGCGAGCACCGCGACCGCGCGCAGCCCCTCGATGTCTGGGCGAAATTGCTTGTTCGACAGGTTTTTTCGCCCGCTCACGGCGTTGCCGCGGCGGGCTGTGGGCTCCGCGAGGGTGGTCACTCTGTTCACTCGAGTAACGATGGTCGCACGGCTGGCGCCGTTGACCCTGGATTTACCGGGCCTTTTGTGAGCCTGTTGCTAGCCTCGTGCCGATGGGACGATCACGCATTGCGGCGCTGGCAGTGCTGTGCGGCCTGCTCTCGGGCTGCTGCGCGCCGACTCAGCCCGCGTCATCGCCGGCGCCACCCGCATCGATGTCAGCGTCAGCTTCGCCGACCAAGTCAGCGGCAGCGGACGGCACGTGCGATCTGAGTGGCCTTCCACCTGAGGCCGACAAAACGGTTGAGCTCATCCAATCCGGCGGGCCGTTTCCCTATCCGCGCAACGACGGCGTCGTCTTCGGAAACTACGAAGGCCGGCTGCCCAAGCACGAGCGCGGTTACTACCACGAGTACACGGTCCCGACGCCGGGCAACAAGCACCGCGGCAAGCGGCGCATCGTCACCGGCGGAGCGCCGCAGAACGATCCGCCCGAGTACTACTACACCGGCGACCACTACGAATCGTTCTGCCTGATCGGAGGCATGTGAAGACGTATCGGATCGATGGAGGCAAGGTGGCCTCCAAGGCGGACTTCTTCACCGAGATCGGCCGTGCGGTCAACGGCGACGGAGGTTACTTCGGCTCGAATCTGGACGCCCTGGCCGACTGCCTGCGCGGCGGATTCGGAACCCCGGACAACCGCAAGTTCCGGTTCGTCATGACGTCGTACCGCAACATCAAAGAGGCACTCGGACAAGACACCTGGGGCACGGTGTTGTCGATCTTCGCCACCGAGGGCGTCGACCTCTGGCTGGAGAACTGACCACTCGCCGGCTCAGCAAACAGGGAAGGTAAGGGCTTACGCGCGTCCCACGGGGGCAACAGCGCCTCGGTCGCGGATTGGCAACATGGTTCTGCGGCAACGGTGTTGACCGTGGATCCGCCACTTTCAGAAAGCGGCTACGCTGGCGTTCTGCGTGCCATCTGGCGCGCCGTATGTGGTGAGAAGTGGCGGGAGCAACGCGCGCGTGACCGATGAGCTGTCGACCGAGGCGACGTGGCTGATGGCCCGCACCGAAGGATCCGCACGCCTGTGGCAAACGCAACGCGGGGACATGGTCGCCGCGCTCCCGTACTTGCGAGCCACCATCACCCACTTGGTGCCGCTCCATGGCGGCACCCTGTCGGCGAAGCGGCCCGCCTGCGACGGATTCACGGCCACCTTCCACCGTGCGTCAGACGCGGTGTCGTGCGCGCTGTATCTGCAACTGATGCAGTTGGATCCGTTTGAACTGTGTATCGGCGTGCACAGCGCACGTACCGGAACAGAGCGGTTGCGCGACGTCGCCCATGCCGGGCAGACATTGATCTCGGGCACGACGGCGTCATCGGTCGCCGGCGATCTACCCTCGGGTGCGACACTGAAATACCTTGGCCGCCAACGCATGGGCGCCACCGAACCGCACGAGCGGCTGCTACAGCTGTGTCACCCGGGATTGCGGAAGTACCTGCAGCCCTGGGGTATGCCGAATGCTGTTCTCGCGGAAATCCTGGTGAACTAGCGGGTGGCTCAGCTGAAGGCGAGCCAGCTGGGCAGCGCGCGCTCGCGTGAATCGCACAGCACCTGACGGGTATCGCAGTTCCCGCGCGGTGACCCGGCACCGCTCCACATGCCGCCCGTGTCGCGGCGCAACACGATCGCCGACGACCCGCCGCCGTCGAGCAGCACTGCGTTATCGGCGCCAAGGCCGCGGAAAAGGTCCTGGATGTTGTCCGGGGTGTAACTGCCGCCCTGGAATACGTAGAGCTGGTCGGTCGCCCGGCTGTAGCCGACGGCGGTCCGTGCCGCGCTGGGCCCGTTGTCGTTGAGCTGACCGGTGTCACCGGGGGCGAGGAGCCCGATGCCCGCCACCGCGACGAATCGGGCGTTCTGGTCGAGCAGCCGCTGGATCACGGGCGTGGCCGAGTCGTAGTCGTCGGGCCCCTTGGGCATCACCACATAGGGCGCGCCGCCCATCGGAAGGATCATGGTGGCCAGTGCCGCCCAGCGTTCATCACCGCCGGAGAGGCCTTGCTTGCCCGCATAGGCCAGCGTTCCGGTGACCGCGGCGTTCGCCCTGCCCTGCCCTCTGGTGTTGTCCACATACGCACCCAGGGGCGATGAGCACTTGGTGTCGCGCCATGAGCCGCCCTTCTGGCCGCGCACGTCGAAGAAGTTGGCATTGACGGCGATGGTCGGCTGTCCGAGAACCTGCCACGCGGCCAGGGGAGCGTAGGTTTCCGAGGCCTGCCAGAGCCCTTCGCCGGTTCGGGCACCGGGGGTGCGCTCGCAGCGGGATTGATAGCCCTGATGGCTGTCCACCAGCAGGCGCGGGTTGAGCCGCCCCGACGCGTTCTTCATGGCCATCAGATGGCCGCCGTTGTTCAGCGTGTAGGCACGTCCGTCCGCGGCCAGAAACGGCGCGGCGAACTGGCCACCGAAGTTGTAGACCAGGTAGGAGCCCTTGGTGTTGGCGATCGCTCCGAGCAGGAGCGCCCTGGCGTCCTCGGCGCGTGCGACAGGAGATCCGGTGGTGGCCAGGGCGGCGCAGACGGCAACCACGGACGCAGTCGCGACCGCACGCCGGAGGAGTTTTGCCAGGACTGGCACGAACTACACAATAATCACACAGGTAACTCTGTCAACATACGTAACAGCCTGGTCACGGTTGAATCAAGAGGGGATCGCTCCCGGCTGATCAGTGTTAGCTGGTGCGGCGGAAGCAGGCTTGCGCATCACCGCGGGCCGCAAATGTGCGGGCAGTGCACGCAGACCCACAGCGCACAGCGCGGTCACGGCGATCGCACCGGCGGTGGTGACCAGCACCGGGGCGGTCGGGAAGGCAGCCTCGAGCAGCATCGCGACACCGAAGATGACGAACAGGGCGGCCGCACCGAGCTGGATCGTCCGCTCGGGCAGGTGCTTGCCGGCGATCGCCCCGACCACGATGGCCAGCGCGTCGGCGGCCACCATGCCGATGGTCGAGCCGATCCACACGCCGACCCAGTCGTTGTCGGCAGCCAGCGTGATGGTCGCCAGCATCGTCTTGTCGCCCAGTTCGGCGAGCAGGAAGGCGGAGGTGACGGTGAGGAACGCCGGTGCCGTCGAGCGCTGTGCTTTGGTCGCCTCATCGTCGGACAGTTTGTCGCCGCGTAGCGTCCACAGCCCGAAGAACACGAACGCCACACCGGCGAGGATGCCGAGTAGATGTGTCGGAAGTGCCGCGCCCAGGTAGTGGCCGACGGCGACAGAGATCAAATGCACGCCGGTGGTGGCGGCGGTGATACCGCCCAGCACGACCCACCAGCGGTAGCGCAGGGCGAAGGTCATCGCCATCAGCTGCGACTTGTCGCCCAGCTCGGCGACGAAGATGACGGCAAAACTCAAGGCCAGCGCAGCGAGCACGCAACAACTCCTCGGTCGTTGGCTGCCTTGGGGGCTGAAACAGATGCCTCCGGCCGGCAACCCAATGGTCTACGGCCGAAGGTCTCGCCCACCGGATCATCACCGGTTCGGATACCCGGGCCGGTGATGCATTGCTGCGTGGCCAGTGTGTCGAATATCCGATTGGGGGCTACTCCCCTTCGTTGTCCCCCCACCATACGCACTGCGGAGGGGGCGGTGCAAACCGTCCCCTCCGAAAGTGCTTATTCGACAATAAGTTTGGGCATCGACACGAGAAAGTTCGGGTGCCCTGACAGCGTCGGTTCAGTGACCCACATATTCGGCGAGGTGCTGGCCGGTGAGCGTGGCACGCTCGGCGACCAGATCTGCCGGCGTGCCCTCGAAGACGACGCGGCCGCCGTCGTGTCCCGCGCCTGGGCCCAGGTCGATGATCCAGTCGGCATGCGCCATGACCGCCTGATGATGCTCGATCACGATCACCGACTTACCCGAATCCACCAGCCGGTCCAGCAGGCCGAGCAACTGCTCGACGTCGGCCAGATGCAGGCCCGTGGTCGGCTCGTCGAGGACGAACGCGTCGGCCTTCTCGGCGCCGGTGTCGCCGAGTCGGGCGGCGAGCTTCAACCGCTGCCGCTCCCCGCCGGACAGCGTGGTCAGCGGCTGTCCGAGCGTCAGGTATCCCAGGCCCACATCGGCCATCCGAGACAGGATCTTCTGTGCGGCAGGAAGTTTCGCTTCGCCCTCGGTGAAGAACCGCTCGGCCTCACTGACCGGCATCGCCAACACCTCGGCGATATCGCGTCCGCCGAGGGTGTACTGCAGCACCGAGGCGCCGAACCGCTTGCCCTCACACTCTTCGCACGTGGTCTCGACGGTGGCCATCACCCCGAGATCGGTGTAGATCACCCCGGCACCGTTGCACGCCGGACAGGCGCCCTCCGAGTTCGAGCTGAACAGTGCGGGTTTGACGCCGTTGGCCTTCGCGAACGCTTTACGGATCGGATCGAGCAACCCCGTGTAGGTCGCCGGGTTGCTGCGCCGTGACCCGCGGATCGGGGTCTGGTCCACCACCACCACGCCGTCACGACCGGCCACCGAGCCGTCGATCAATGAACTCTTGCCCGAGCCCGCGACACCGGTGATGACCACCAATGCGCCCAGCGGGATGTCGACATCGACAGCCTGCAGGTTGTGGGTATCCGCCCCGCGAATCTCGATGGCGCCCCCGGGTTTCCGCACCGAATCCTTCAATGCCGCGCGGTAGCCCAGGTGCCGGCCGGTGACGGTGTCGCCGGCGCGCAGGTCGGCCACGCTGCCTTCGAACACCACCTCGCCGCCGGCCGACCCGGCGCCCGGGCCCAGATCCACGACATGATCGGCGATCGAGATCGTCTCCGGCTTGTGCTCGACGACCAGCACGGTGTTGCCCTTGTCCCGCAGGGCCAGGAGCAGATTGTTCATCCGGGCGATGTCGTGCGGATGCAGGCCGATGGTCGGCTCGTCGAAAACGTACGTGACATCGGTGAGCGAAGAACCGAGATGGCGGATCATCTTGACGCGCTGGGCTTCTCCACCGGACAGCGTGCCGGCGGGGCGGTCCAGTGACAGGTAACCCAGTCCGATCTCGACGAACGAGTCGAGTGTGTGCTGCAAGGCGGCCAACAGCGGCGTCACGGACTTGGCCTCAGACTTCTTCGCCAGGCCGCCCAGCCAGGTGGCCAGGTCGGTGATCTGCATCGCGCAGGCCTCGGCGATGTTGAGGCCGTCGACCTTCACCGAGCGTGCGGTCTCCGACAACCGCGTGCCGTCGCACTCCGGGCAGGTGGTGAACGTGACCGCGCGCTCGACGAATGTCCGGATGTGCGGCTGCATGGCCTCGACGTCCTTGGACAGGAACGACTTCTGGATCTGCGGGATCAGCCCCAGGTAGGTCAGGTTGACCCCGTCGATCTTGAGCTTGGTCGCCTCCTTGTGCAGCAGCGCGTCGAGTTCCTTCTTGGTGTACTTGTTGATCGGCTTGTCCGGATCGAAGAATCCGCAGCCCCGGAAGATCCGGCCGTACCAACCGTCCATGCTGAAGCCGGGAATCGTCAGCGCACCCTCGTTGAGCGACTTGGTGTCGTCGTAGAGCGCGGTCAGATCGATGTCGTTGACCGCCCCGCGACCCTCGCACCGCGGGCACATTCCGCCCACGATGTTGAAGTCGCGACGTTCCTTGACCGTGCGCCCGCCCTTCTCGAGCGTCACCGCCCCGGCCCCGCTGATCGATGCCACGTTGAATGAAAAGGCTTGCGGGGAACCGATATGCGGTTTGCCGATCCGGCTGAACAGGATGCGAAGCATCGCCCCCGTGTCGGTGGCGGTGCCGACGGTGGAGCGCGGATCCGCACCCATCCGCTGCTGGTCGACGATGATCGCCGTGGTCAGCCCCTCGAGGACGTCGACCTCAGGCCGCGCCAGGTTCGGCATGAAACCCTGCACGAAGGCGCTGTAGGTCTCGTTGATCAACCGCTGGGATTCTGCGGCGATCGTGTCGAACACCAGTGAGCTCTTGCCCGAGCCCGAAACACCGGTGAATACCGTCAACCGGCGCTTGGGCAGTTCGAGGTCGACGTCTTTGAGGTTGTTCTCCCGGGCGCCGGTGACCCGGATCAGGTCGTGACGGTCGGCGGGGTGAGATGGTGGGGTCAACGCGATTCCTGGATTCGGACCATGTTGCCTGCGGGATCACGAAGTGCGCAATCGCGCACCCCGTACGGCTGCTCGGTCGGTTCCTGGACCACTTCGACATCTCCGGCCTGCACCTTTTCGAAGGTACTGTCGAGATCTTTGGTGGCGAGCAGGAGTGTGCCGAAGGTGCCCTTGGCCATCATCTCGGCGATCACCCGGCGCTCGTCGTCGGTGAGACCGGGAGTGGCGGTCGGCGGGTACAGCACCACCGCGGTGTCGGGCTGGTTCGGTGGACCGACCGTGATCCAGCGCATCTTGTCCTTGCCGACGTCGAGGCGGACCTCGAAGCCGAGGACGTCGCGGTAGAACGCGAGGGCTTCTTCGGGGTCATCGAGCGGCAGCATGCTGGAGTGGATGGTGATGTCTGCGTTTTCCATGACGGTCACGTTATGTGCAGGCCGACGGCGGGTGCTTCTCGATTCCTGATCGGTTTGGTGATCTGCTTCTCCACGCACGACGGCATACCGTCGGTCACCGCCGCGGTCTGCTCGCGGTAGCGGCTGGGTGGCATGCCGACGAGTTCGGTGAATCGAGTGCTGAATGTGCCGAGCGAGGAACAGCCGACGGCGAAGCAGGCGTCGGTAACCGACACGTCGCCGCGGCGAAGCAGCGCCATCGCACGCTCGATGCGGCGTGTCATCAGATACGAATACGGTGACTCGCCGTACGCGATCTTGAACTGACGTGACAGATGTCCGGCCGACATGTTCACTCCGCGGGCAAGCGCCTCGACGTTCAGCGGCTGCGCGTACTCACGGTCGATCCGATCGCGGACCCGGCGCAGCAGCTTGAGATCGTTCAGCTGTTGGTCGCCCACATCGGCGATGGTACGGCCCGGTCAAGTTCAAGGGGCCAGCCGATACACCGCGCCGGCATAGTCGTCGGTGACGTACACCGCGCCGTCCGGTCCGGCGACCGCGGCCACCGGTCGGCCCCAGCGGGCGCCGTCGGCGGACTGGAAACCGCCTACCAGGGTCTGCTGTGGTCCCAATGTGCCAGCGCGCCAACCGAAGAAGGAGACCTCGGGGGCCTGCGGCGACCGGCGGTTCCATGAGCCGTGCACTCCGACGAGCGCTCCCGCGCCGTAGGGCTCGGGCAGCTCTGCGAAGCTCATGCCCAGCGGCGCCGAATGTGCGCCCACGGTCTGCTCGGCCGGCGTCAGCGCCGCGCAGTCCATCTTGGACCCGTCGGCGTTGGTCTGCATGTCCCGGATGAACCCGGCCGGCGGTGCTCCGTCGGGATTGCAGTACGGCCAACCCAATTCGCGGCCCGGCGTCAACTTGGCCACCGTCTCGGGAGGATGGTCGTCCACATAGTCCTGCCGCACCCGGCCCTGGGGATCGGCCACATCGTCGCGGTTGTTCACCGCAGTCCACAGGGCCCCGTCCGGCGCGAAGGCCAGGCCGGTGCCGTTGCGCACCCCCGTGGCGAACGGTGCCGCCGGGCCACCACCGGGCGGCACCCGCATGATGGTGGCTCGCGGAGGCGTGGCCGTGCGGTCCTCGGCCGAGATGTTGCCCGTCGAGCCGATCGAAAAGTACACCGCGCCATCGGATCCCACGACCACGCTCTTGAGTGCGTGGGCATAGGCACCGTGCAGATCGGGACTCTTGGCGTCGGGCAGATCACCGGCGACGGTACGGCGGTTGACTGCCCGGCCGTCGACATAGTCGTAGGCGTCGATGCGATTGCTCTCGGCCACGTACAGCGTCGACCCGGCGAAGAACAGGCCATGTGGTTGTTCCAGACCGTCGAGCAGTGTTTGCCGACCGGGACGCACCGTCAGCACCTGACCGGTGGCAGGCACCGACACCAGCAACGCCCCGTCCGGGGCGAAGGCGGCCATCCTGGCCTTGGGAACCCGGGCGATCACTTCGATGGTCCAGCCGGCGGGGATCAGGGCGTGACGGGGTTCGTCGAGCGGGGCCTGGGCGAATTGCTCGGGCACCTGAAGGAGCACTGACGCCAGGCCTGCGGGTGGTCGCTGGATGGCCGATGCCGACGGTGACGGGGGAGGTCCGGTCTCGGGCTGCGTCCCGCACGCGGCCACAGCGGCCGCGACGATTACGGCCGTTGCGCTACGCGCCGCCCAGACCCGCATTCATCTCCCAGACCAGGATCTCGGCTGCGGTGTCAGCGCTGACCCGTCCGCCGGAATCGGTGAGCCGCGCGGCGTCACCCTCCGCGAGAGGCCCGGACCCCTGCAGCGTGACCGAGCCGCGAGCGACGAACAGGTGGACATAGCGGGCGGGTGGCAGTTCGACCGAGTCGCCCGGTTGCAGGCGCGCGCCGTACAGCGTGGCGTTGCGGTTGTGCAGGCTCACGGCCGCGTCGAGGGCGCCGGACGCGATGGGGGTCAGCGTGTCGGCCAACTCGATCTCCTGCTGCTGATAGCTCGGCGTCACCCCGGCGGTATCGGGCAGCACCCACATCTGCACGAAATGCACGGGCTCAGTGCCAGATCCGTTCTTCTCAGAATGCCGCACACCGGTGCCCGCGGACATCCGCTGAGCCAGGCCCGGGTAGATCACGCCGGAATTGCCCATCGAATCCTCGTGCGCCAACTGACCCGACAGCACCCACGTGACGATCTCCATGTCGCGGTGCGGGTGGGTGTCAAAGCCGGCGCCCGGCGCGACGATGTCGTCGTTGTTCACCAGCAACAGGCCGTGGTGGGTGTTGGCCGGGTCGTAATAGTCGGCGAAGGAGAACGAGTGCCGCGACTGCAGCCAGTCGGTCGTGCTGGCGCCGCGGTCGGCCGCGCGCCGGATATCGACCTTGGACGTCCCCGAAGCCATGGCGCCAGCCTACCGACGGCTCTACCTGACCAACCGGTGGATCGGCGAGGGGCGGGGCTTAGTGTGTGGGGCGTGGAACTCAATGGAGCAAGCGCCATCGTCACCGGTGGCGCATCAGGTATCGGCGCGGCGACTGCCCGCCAGTTGGCTGCCAAGGGAGCCCGCGTCGTCGTGGCTGACCTGCAGGCGGATAAGGGCGAGGCCCTCGCCGAGGAGATCGGCGGTGCCTTCGTCAGCGTCGACGTCACCAATACCGAACAGATCGAGGCCGCGGTCAACAAGGCCGGCGAACTCGGCCCGCTGCGCGCCCTGGTGAACTCGGCCGGCATCGGCTGGGCCCAGCGCACCATCGGCAAGGACGGCGAATTCGCCTCGGCGCACAATCTGGATGCCTACAAGAAGGTGCTGGCGATCAACCTGGTCGGCACCTTCGACTGCATCCGGCTGGCCGCCACCGCGATGAGCCGCAATGAGCTCACCGACACCGGCGAGCGCGGTGCGATCGTCAACATGACCAGCGTCGCGGCCTTCGACGGCCAGATCGGCCAGGCGGCCTACTCGTCGTCCAAGGGCGGCGTGGTCGGCCTGACCCTGCCGGTGGCCCGCGATCTGTCCGCTGTGGGCATCCGCGTCAACACCGTGGCCCCCGGTCTGATCGACACCCCGATCTACGGCGAGGGCGAGGCGTCGGAGGCGTTCAAGGCCAAGTTGGGTGAGTCGGTGCTGTTCCCGCACCGCCTCGGCAAGCCGGACGAGCTCGCCTCGATGGTCGTCGAGCTGTTGACCAACTCGTACATGAACGCCGAGGTGGTCCGCGTCGACGGCGGCATCCGGATGCCACCCAAGTAACCCCCCGCGAACAGACACAAAGCTGCCTCTTTCCCCAGTGAAAGGGGCAGTTTTGTGTCTGGTGGGCAGAATCGTCGGATGACCGACACCTGGTGGGGCGACGCGCTGCTCGGCCTCGCAGCGGCCCTGCTGCTGAGCTGGCTCGTTCTGGTCGTAGCACTGCTTCTCGTGCGGCCGCGCGGGAACCTGCTCAGTGAGGCGCTACGCATACTCCCGGATCTGTTGCGTCTGATCCCGCGGCTGGCCAAGGACCGGTCGTTGCCGCGCGCCGTACGCGTCCGGTTGGCGCTGTTGGTCGTCTATCTGGCGCTGCCCATCGACCTGATCCCCGATTTCATCCCTGTGCTCGGCTACGCCGACGACGCCATCATCGTCACCCTGGTGCTCCGCAGCGTCGTGCACCGCGCAGGGCTGGACGCCGTCCGGGCGCACTGGCCGGGCAGCGACGACGGGTTCGATGCCCTGGTGCGGCTGGCCGGTCTCAAGTAACTCTCGGGAAAACAAGATCCCCCTTTTCGACGCTGAAAAGGGGGATCTTGAGGCTTATCGGCAAAGCGAGTTACCAGTCCGACACGGTAGCGGAGCTACCAATCAGCCTCCGTGAACTTGATGACGCCACGAATGTTGTTGCCATCCAACATGTCCTGGTATCCCTGGTTGATGTCTTCGAGCTTGTAGGTCCGCGTGATCATGTCGTCGATGTTCAGCAGACCGGACTTGTACAGCGCGGTGAGCCGCGGCGTCTCCACATGCGAGCTACCGCCACCGAAGATGTTGCCCTTCAACGTCTTCTGCAACATGGTGAACAGGAACAGGTTGAGCTTGACGTCGGCGTCCATCATCGAGCCCATACCCGTAACCACGCAGGTGCCGGTCTTGGCGGTGAGGATCATCGCCTCTTCGATGTACTCGCCCTTCATCTCGCCGACCGCGATGATGACCTTGTCGCCCATCAGTCCGTGGGTGACGTCGATGACGGGTGCGATGGCCTCGGCCATCGACGGGTACACGTGCGTGGCACCGAACTTGATGGCCTGCTCACGCTTCCACTCGTTCGGGTCGATCGCGATCACGTGCTTGGCGCCCGAGATCACCGCACCCTGCAGCGCGCTCATGCCGATACCGCCCACGCCGACGATGACGACGGTCTCGCCGGGCTTGACGTCGGCGACGTTGGTGGCCGAACCGAAGCCCGTCGGCACCGCACAACCCATGATGGCCGCGGACTCGAACGGGATGTCCTTGTCGATCTTGACGACCGAATCCTTGTGCACGGTCATGTACGGCGCGAAGGTACCGAGCAGGTTCATCGGCGACACCTCTCGGCCGCCGGCGTGGATCCGGCTGGTGCCGTCGGCGATGGCCTTGCCGCCGAGCAGGACCGCGCCACGGTCACACAGCGAGCGGAAGCCCTTCAGACACGGCGGACATTCACCACAGGCCGGGATGAACGCGAGGATGACGTGGTCGCCCTCTTCGATGCCGGTGACGTTCTTGCCGACCTTGGTGACCACACCAGCGCCCTCGTGGCCGCCGAGCGCGGGCAGCGCCATCGGGGTGGCTCCGGTGGTCAGGTGGTAGTCCGAGTGGCACATGCCCGCGGCATGCATCTGGATCTGTACTTCGTCGGCGACAGGATCGCCGAGGTCGATCTCGTCGACCTGGAATGGCGAGTTGAGTTCCCACAGCAGGGCGCCTTTGGTCTTCATGGAAGGCGATAATAGAACAGGTTGCAGTACCGTCGGGTAACTGGCCTCTGACCTGCGAATATTGTGGCTTGATTTCGTTGTCGAGTGGCCAGTTGTGACACGCGTCGAGTGGATCTGTGTGCTTCGAGTGGCCACTCGGAGAGTCGGCGATGAAAAATCCGCCCGCGGGTGGTCTAACCCCACATGACCCACATCACCGCAAGCATCGTCCCGAATCTCTGGTTCGACCGTGAGGCCGAGCAGGCCGCACAGCACTACATCGCCGCGTTCGGCGGCAACGGCCGCGTCGTCAACACCATCGCCTCGCACCCCGACTCGCCCTCCCCGCAGGATGTCCCGGTTGTGGTCGAGTTCGAGCTGGCCGGCCAGCGCTTCGTCGGCATCAACGGCGGCCCGCAGTTCACTTTCAACGAGGCCGTCTCCCTGGAAGTGCGTGTCACCGGCCAGGAGCAGCTCGACCGGCTCTGGGCCGCACTGGTCGACGGCGGCGAAGAACTGCCATGTGGCTGGCTCAAGGACAAGTACGGGCTGGCCTGGCAGATCACGCCGACCGAGTACTACGACCTGCTGGCCAAGGGCGACTCCGAGGGCGACGCCCGCTTGATGTCCGCGGTGCTGAAGACCGTCGGCAAGTTCGACATCGCCGAGCTGCAGGCGGCGTACCGCGGGGCATAGGTGGCTCGGGATCAGCTGAGGCCGAGCGGTCCAGCCAGCTCGGTAAGCGTAGGAACCAGCTGGTCTGGTCCGGTCAGGACCTGCACGGCCACGTGGTTCGCGCCGGCGGTCAGATGCTCGTTGAGTCTGGCCGCGACGGCGTCGGTGCTGCCATGCGCGACGAGGGCGTCGATCAGAGCGTCGCTACCGGGCGTGGTGACATCGGTGTCGGTGAACCCCAACCGTTTCCAGTTGTTCACGTAGTTGGTCCCTTTGAGGTAAATGCCGAGGGCCTCGCGCGCGACGGTCCTTGCCTGCTCGGCGTCGGTGGTCAGCACCACCTTGTGCGCCGGGGCGATGAACGCATCCGGTCCGACCAGACCACGCGCCTGGGCAGTGTGCTCCGGGGTGGTCAGATAGGGATGGGCTCCAGCACTCCGGCGGGCGGACAGTTTGAGCACCTGTGGGCCGAGTGCGGCGACAATGCGCCGCTCCTTGGGCACGCCGTACCCGTCGAGCTTGTCCAGGTACTCGGTGAGCGCGTGGTAGGGCTTCTTGTACTCGGCAACCAGCTCGGGGTGACCGGCTCCGATTCCGAGCAGAAACCGACCGGGATGGGCGGCCTCGATGCGGTGGAACGACTCGGCAATCGGACCGGCGGCGGACGCCCAGATGTTGACGATGCCCGTAGCCACTTGCAGTTTCTCGGTTGTCTCCAAGACTGAGTCAACCCAGTCGAGTTCGGCCGACGGCGAGCCGCCTCCCCAGATGGCGCCGTAGCCGAGCGCTTCGATGTCCCGCAGTTGCGCGGCGGTCAGTTGCTTCCACTGCTCGAACAGGCCGAAAACGCCGAAGGTGCCCAGAGTCGGGTTGGTCATTGTTCAATCAACCTGCTTTGCGCTCAAGGGTATTCCGATTTGTGGTGTCTCTGGGATGGGTCAGCTGCAGGTGGGCGTGGTGGGCAACCCGTTGAAGCGGTCGGCTATCCAGGCCATGCTCCGCTCGCCGTCGACGAAGGCTGTCAGTAGTGCATTCGTATCCGTCTTGTTGAGAAACGGTGGTTGTTCGTTGGTCCACAACGTGACGTCGGCTCCGAGCGCGCACCAATCTCTCGCGGTGGCCACAACCGACTCGTACGGCGCGAAGGAGTCCCACCGATTGTGTGAAAGGTATACCGGTCCAGTGGGTTTCACATTCCCGATTCGCTGCATCGCCAGGATGGAGTTGAGCGGCTCCTCCCGAACCGATTGGTAGAGGTCCTTCTTGAACCATGGCTGCAGATGCCGGAACGCGTAGTTGATGCCGGTTTGGATCATGCACTGCCGGCTGGTGTTGGCCAACATCTCCAGTCCGCGCGGGGTAAGCGAATCCGCAATCGGCTGTGTCATATCGGGATACGCTTCTTGAATCCCTCGTAGCACCCACCCGATGGATCCGGCGAGCTGGTTTCCGTCAAGGGGTGGCAGCATGCTGGGCAGATCAGTGGTCGCGCCGTTGGCATAGGTACCGACCACGTTGAGCTCGGGTGCATACGGGCCGGCCAACTCGGCAGCTGCCAACGCGGAATGTCCGCCGCCGGCCAGCCAGCCCCAGAACGCGACGGGACCGTGCGGATCCAACGTGGTGTCAGGCAGTTTCATCGCTGCTCGCGCGGCGTCGTTCAGTGCCGTCCCGCCTGCCACTCGGTTCAGGAACTGAGGCGCCATCTGACCGTGCACTCCCAACCCGACACCGTCGGTGACGACTGTGGCGTAGCCGCGCGCCAGCAGAGTCGCGATGAAGCCTTCCTCGAGATTGAACATCAGGTCGAAGCCCGTATCCAAAGAGGCATGGATGCCTTGGTTGAACAGGCGAGAGGGAGCGCACTGCTCTCCCATCCCGTACGGCGCGGTGGCGTAGGCGAGCAACGGACGGGGTCCACTGCCGGGCCAGCGCACGTGAGGCTCGATATAGGTACCCGTGACGGCAACGGGGTGGCCTTGAGCATCGGTGCTGCGATACATGATTCGCGTTCCGGTACCGACGAATGAGCCGAGTTGTCCGGAAGGCTCCAGGACCAGTCTGGACGGCTCAGTTCGGATCAGGTCACCTGGCGCGCCCGGCGGCAGGGGATTCGGTGGAGTGTAGAACGTCAGGTACCGTGATTCGTCAGCGCGAGCCAGCGGAGCATTCACCGAAATGAGCGCTGGCGCAACGATACACAGGGCGACGATCACAGCCCTGACCCAGACTCCGGTCGATCGGCCGGGCCGTCGGCGTTTCGGCAGGCGCGCAGACTCGTCACCCGGAAAGGGAATCATCGTTGGTTTCCTCTGGTTGGACTGATTGGACTAGTGCTCTACGCCGGTAATATGTTGTGCTGGTGGGTGTTCGATCAGGTGTCTGCCTGCAGCACGGCGTGCCGGAACTATCGGAGTAGCGCGGCGAGTTCCCTGGCGAATATCGTGATGGCGTGATCGCCGGCTTCGAGCACCCCGGCCAACAACGGGAAACCATGTGGCATGCCCTCGTACTCGTGGGCTCGAACCTTTACGCCTGCCGCGGCGAGCTTTTCACCGTAGCGGTCCGCGTCGTCGGCAACGGGATCCATCTGAGCGCTGAGGATCACGGCAGACGGGGCGCCCACGAGATCCTGCGCCAGCAACGGTGAGGCGAGGCTCGAACGACGGTCGTCGATCTGGGGTACGTACATGTCGTACGCCCACTCAAGCGCAGCCCGGGTGAGGAATGGCCCGTCCTTGTACCGCTGGACGGAGTCGCTGCTCATGGTGGCATCGAGTGCGGGACACAACAGGCCTTGTGCCTTGACCGGAGGACCTTGTTCTCGCGAGGCAAGCGCGACGCTCGCCGCCAGCGCGCCCCCGGAAGAGTCGCCGGCGACTGCCAGAGCCTCGACATCGATGCCCAGCTGATCGGCATGCCGACTCACCCAAGCGAATGCATCGGCGGCGTCATGGTGAGCGCGGGGAAACCTGTCTTCTGGCGCCAGGCGGTAGGCGACAGAAATCACGATGAGTTCGCCCCGCACACAGAGCTTTCGGCAGAGCCGATCGTGGGTGTCCAGGCTTCCGCGTACGAATGCGCCGCCATGTAGATAGACGACGCCCGGTAGCGCCGGAGCGGCAACTGGTGGGTGGTAGCTGCGTGCCTCAATCGAACCCTGACGGATTGGGATCGTGAAATCACCTACTGTGCAACGCGTATCAACGTCGCCCGCCAACGAGATCAATTTCTCGCCCGCCGCCCTGTAAGCGGCGATCGACATGTCCCACGGCGGTGCAGCCGGACGTTCTGACAGGGCGTGCAACAGCTCCTGCACCTGCGGATGCACCACACTCATGCGGCGACTCGGAAGACTTGGAATTCGACGGTGGGTCCGGGTTGGATGCGGCCTTGTCCGACGAAGATGGTTTGGTTGACCCAGCTGTATTTGGGGTCTCCGGATTCCAGGCGTGGGGTGGTG
>NZ_JTJW01000007.1 GCF_000805385.1 Mycolicibacterium setense
CGACACCGAACGCTGCGCCGAATACCCCAGATGGTTACACAACTACAATCACCACCGCGGCCACACCGCACTCGGCGGCCAACCACCGGCCACCCGCGTACCTAACCTCTCAGGTCAGTACATCTAGTCGGCCAGCTCCAGCCCGGACTTCAGGCCGGACAGCTTGAGCGGCCAGGCGTGCGAGATCTTGTCCCGCACGGTGCTGCCCGGGTCGAATCCACCGTGGGTCATGGTGAGCTTCACCTGATCCGCGACCGGGTCGATGTCGAACGACACCTGCGACCGGCGTTCGGTCGCAGGTGGGGTGACGGGGTGCTCGCTCAGATCGGGGGCGACCTGCTCCAACTCGGGCGTACACGTGTGGAACGTGAAGGCCAAGCGCTGATAGGGATCGGACTCGACGATCACCTGCTCGGGGTCCTCGATCCGCAGGCCGTCCTCGACCCAGACGTAGGACGAGCCCTTCTGCCATTCGGATTCGATGGCGTGCCCCATGTAGCTGTGGGAGAACGCCGGGTTGGTGATCGCCTGCCACAGTCTTTCCGGGGTGGTGCGGATGTAGGTGGTGTACGAGAACTCGCCGGCCATGGTGGGACTCTCCAACACCGTCTTGACCTCCGCGAGCATCTCCAGCCTCGTGGCGTCGAACCGGTCGATCCAGCGGTCCGCTATGTCAACGATCGGTTCGGCGTTGACGTAGTGCAGCTTTTCCCGGCCCCGGCGGAGTGTCGTGACAAGGTTGGCCGTCTCCAGCACTGCCAGATGCTTGCTCACTGACTGCCTGGCCATCGACAGGCCGCCGCAGAGTTCTCGCAGAGTCTGTCCGTTCCGGTCGTTGAGGCTGTCCAGCAGCAGCCGCCGGTTCGGGTCCGCCAACGCTCTGAAGACCTCGTCCACTCTCACCGTCTCCCTTTCGCGCCGGCGCCGACCGCCTCAGACAATCATGCAGCCGACAGGCTGCATGTCAAGCGCCGCCGACGCCACACGTAAAGGGGCGGACCCCCGAATCGACGCTTCCGGCCGGGCGCGGCCAGCCACCTTCGAAGCCGGTGCCGACGTTGCCGGACTCACCGCACCCCGTGCCGTCCAGATGGGAGGCATCACCGTGCACCCGGTCGACCGTGCGCAGACCTCCTCCGAGCCCGCGGCTGGCGGACCAGGTGCCGAAAACGCCCTTCCATCAATGTGTTTCGCGATGTTCTTGCGTACTGCAAGATCACAATCATCACCGCGATTCACAGCACAAGCCCAGTGCCACAGCACTATTGGCGATGGCGTGGAAGCGTCGCCGCCCCACTGGCAAACAGGTGTCAGTGGCAACTGAATTACCCGCGCAGCCAACCCCGCTCAAACCCGAAATGGGTGAAGCAGTCCATATGCGGCAACCGTTGTGAACGGAGTCACATATTTTGCCCGCCCAAAATCGGCTCTGCTAGCGTCCCGCCGCATGTTTGCTATCGCGACGCTTATGGCGCTTGTCCAGCAAGTTTCGGGCACGCCGTACATCTCCGGTGGAGACTCCCCGGCCGGCACGGACTGCTCCGGCCTGGCTTCCTGGGTCAGCAACATGGCCACGGGTCGCCCGGTCTACGGGGACCGCTTCAACACGGGTAATCAGGAGCGCGCCCTCCTGGCCCGTGGCTTCAAGTACGGCACCCAGCCCGGCGCCCTGGTGATCGGCTGGAACAGCGGCCACACCGCGGTGACCCTGCCTGACGGCACGCCCGTGTCCTCGGGTGAGGGCGGCCACGGTGTGAGGGTCGGTGGCGGCGGTGCCTATCAGCGCCAGTTCAACCACCACATGTACCTGCCCGTGGCACCGGAGGCCCCGCAGGATGCGCCTGTGGATGCGCCCCTGCCCTTCGGCGCACCGCCGCCTCCCCCGGCCCCCATCGAGCAGATGGCCGCTCCGGCCCCGGTCGACCCCTTCGCGCCGCCGCCCCCGGCCGATCCCTTCGCGCCGCCACCGGCCGATCCCATGGCCGCTCCGGCACCGGTCGACCCCATGGCCGCTCCGGCACCGATGGACCCCTTCGCGCCGCCGCCCCCGGCCGACGCGATGCCCCCGGTAGCCCCGATGGACGCTCCGGCACCGATCGTCCTGGACGTGCCGCCCCCGCCGGCTCCCCCGGCTCCCGAGGAACCGGCGCCGATCGCCATCTGACATCACACCTGTCGGTGGCCAGGGGGCCACGATCGTTCGGATAACGTCTGGATGTGATCGTGCTCCTGCCACCGTCGGAGACCAAACGCACCGGCGGGGACGGCCCACCGGTGCGTTTGGACGTTTTGAGCTCGCCGGAACTCAACCCGCTTCGCCAGTCACTGATCGACGAGCTGGTCGATCTCGCTGCCGACCCGCCCGCGTGCCGCAAGGCCCTCGGCATCTCGGCAAGCCAGGACGCTGAGATCCAGCGCAATGCCGGTCTCCGACTGGCGCCCACCATGCCGGCCATCGAGCGCTACACCGGAGTGCTGTACGACGCCCTCGACGTAGGTTCACTACGCGGCAGCGCTGCCACGCGAGCCCGCGCCCGGTTGGCCGTCGGATCGGCGTTGTTCGGTCTGCTTCGGGCCGACGATCCGGTGCCGGCGTACCGGCTCTCCGCCTCATCCAAGCTCCCGGCACAACCCGGCCTGGCCAAACGGTGGCGCCCGCTACTGGAGCCGGTGCTGGCCGACCTCGCCGCCGATCAGCTGATCGTCGATCTTCGTTCCGGCTCGTATGCGGGCCTGGGCAGAATCCCCGGTGCCGTCCGCGTGCAGGTTCTGGCCGAACACGCCGACGGGCACCGCACCGTGGTGAGCCACTTCAACAAGGCCCACAAGGGTCACCTGGCCCGCACGCTGGCGAGCTCCCGAAGTGAGCCCTCCGACGCCGCCGCGGTCGCCGGGGTCGCCCGCCGGGCGGGGATGCACGTGGAACGCGACGGGAACGAACTCACCGTCGTGGTGCCGGCCTGACGGCTCGCCGGACAGCCAGCGGTGGGTGTATCCCGACAACTGGCTGATCGCGAGTCCAGACGAAGACCCTCCGGAAGACGATATGGCCCCACTCCCCCTCGAAAGCGGCTGCAAATATCGGCGATTCGCCGCTAGCGAGGCCGGCCCCAGGGCTTTACCGGTTTGAATCGGCGTGACTTGAATCCTCCCGACCGTGAACGATCGGGATTCCTGGCTTAGGCTGCCTGGTCGCTCGGCGAGCGTTCAGGTCTTACGCCGTCGACACCAGCCGGGTTGAAACCAGCCCGGTTGAGCATGACGTGTGCGGAGTTCTTGTCGCGTTGGGCGACGTGTCCGCACTGGTCGCACCGGTAAGTGCGTTGCGACAGCGGCAGGCGGTGTTTGGCTCTGGCACCGCAGTTCCCACAGTCGGTGGTGGTGTACTTCGGATCGATCAGCATCAGTTGGCGGCCATGTTTGCCTGCCATCTCGATCAACGCACGTTTAGTGGCGGCGATGGCGCCGTCTGCAGCTTTGCGCGCCATCGTTGAGCGCGCCAGGAACTTGGGTCGGAAGTCCTCGACCGCGATCCGATCGAAATCAGTCACCACGGCTTTGGCCCATTTGCGGCCGGTGTCGGCACGCTGGGCCGCGACGTGAGCGTGCTGTTTGGCCGCGGCGCGTTTCGCGGACTTGTAGCCACCCGAGGCCGATTGTCCAGGGACAGGTTTACGACGGGCCATCATGCGCTGATACCGAGCTAAACGGGCCGCCGCTGTGCGGCCGTGCTGCCGGTGCGGCAGGTCGTGCTCGTCACTTGTCGTGGTCGCTACATCGGTGACGCCCCAATCGATCCCGACCGACCGGCCCGTCGCAGGCAACGGCTCCGTCTGCGGTCGGGCTACGACAAATGAACACCACCACCGACCCAGCGCATCGCGGTAGATGCGCACACTAGACGGCGAGGCGGGTAGTTCGCGCGACCACACCGGCCGCACAACAATCCCGCCCGCGACCTTCAATTGCTTTCCGTCGAGAACAAATCCGCGCAACGTGTAGTTCAGACTCGGGGCCGCACGGTGCTTGGCCTTGAACCGTGGCAGTCCACGCCGCTGCCGCGGGGCCAGCGCCTTGTCTTTACGATCCTTGAGGGCTTTCGCACGTGCCCGCGCGAAATCGCGGATCGTCTGCTGGGCAGCCACACTCGACCCTGCGGCCAACCACTCATGTTCGCCGCGCCACCCGGTCAGCCGCTTATCGAGTTGCGCCGGCCCACATTCGACCTTCACGCCGGTGGTCACCGACTCGCGGTGCGCGGCGTTGGAAGCCTCGACGCACTGATTCCACACCCAGCGGCAGCGGTCCCATTCCGCCAGCAACAACCGCTCCGTTGAGCCCGCGAGCCGCAGCCGGTACTTGTACCGCACCTTGCCCTCGCCGATGGTCGAGCCCACAGGACAACGGTAACGCCCGACACCGACAACCGGGCCGGACCGCCAACCGTGCCGGACACGATGCCCACCCTGAGCCCGTGGCACCGGCCAGAACGCAACTTGAGGTGCAACGTCGCCGCAGCTCGGTCTACACGTTGCACGCTCATCTGGTGTTCGTCATCAAGTATCGGCGTCCGGTGTTCAACGACCGGATGCTCACTTTCGGTGAGCGCCTCATGACGACATCTGTGGCGATCTCGGCGTCGAGCTGCGAGGGTTCAAACGGGGAGAATGATCACCTGCATCTGGTCGTGAACTATCCACCGAGCCTGTCGATCTCGACGATGATCAACCCGACTCAAAGGGCGCCTCATCTCGCCGGCGACGCCAGGACCACTCTGCGCACGTTCGGAAACACCTATGGGGCAATCACTTCTGGTTCCCGTCCTACCTCGCCGCCTCCTACGGCGGCGCTCCGCTATCGCTCATAAGCAGTACATCGAACAACAAGACCGTCCCGACTAACACGGCCAGCTACGCCGGCCACACAAAACGGGATCTGCTTCCGCCCAGCCGCAAACGGCCAGGCTTCCGCCGAAGAAAAGTCGGTGAATGACGCTCGGCGCTTGCGGAACCGCGGCGGCGTTGCCGGCCGCGGTGCGAGCAGACGGCCCAAATCGCTTCTGCCTGCGGCGCACTGGCTCACCAAAGGACTATGAGTACGAATCTCGCTGTTGCCGAGCTAATCTCAGCTCGCACGCGCGCCCGTCCCACGCCGAAAGGACTTCTCACCGAATTCCCGGGTGTTGCCCACAACGCCCCACCTCGTCGTGCACAATATGACCTCGCGTCAGTGCCTGCCGCCTGACGCCTTTCGCCTGTGCCCACCACACCGCCGTTCCCGGGGAGCAAGCTTGGCCACCTGCCTCGTTTCCACACCGCATCCGCCGTATCAACCGGCTCGCCGTGGACGGCACAGGAAGGCGCCGCAACGACGCTGGCTGCCCGTCGGCATCGGAGTGGCGGCCACAGCCGTGGTCAGCTCCTTGCTCACCGCGTTCGTCATCCTCACCACGTTCGCCTCCAAGTTCTCGGCCAAGGATTCGGTGTACGCCGTCGGCGCCAGAACATATGAGGTGAAACCCAACCGGGCGCCGCAACGCGGCGACTCCGCGCAGACCGCTGCTTCGGCAGTCGCGGCGTTCGCCTCCGACGGATCAGGTTTCGTCGATTCCGCGGCGCGGTGCCGTGACACCCAGACGGCGCGGGCCATCGGCCGCACCGAGCGGTCACTCGTGGTCATCTGCCTGGACCGCACCGGCCGGCTGGAATACCACGGTGTCCGACTGTCCGACCGGGCCGCACTGGCCGCGTCGGCCGATGTCACGCCCGGCCGCCGCTTCGTCGCGCGCAACTATCAGGTCGATTACGCGGTCTCGCCGACCGAACTGCTCGTCACCTCGGGTAGCTCGGTGCTCAAACGCGAACCGATGGTGGAATACCGGGAGATCCTGTCCGCACCGGTCGTCGTCGCACCCCGGTAACCTCAGCCATCGCACCTCGCGCCGACCCGCAGCACCCTACGGCCGGACACACCAGCGATCTCCCGGAGTGACGTGAGTATGGATTCCCCGTCGGCATTCGAACTGGCCCGGACCGACGCGATCGGCCAGGCGGCGCTGGCCGCGAACGGTGAGCTGACCGCCCTCGAGTTACTCGACGCCGCGATCATTCGGGTCGAGGCAACCCGTGGTCTGAACGCCGTGATCACCGACCTGTTCGAGCGGGGGCGCGCGCAGGCCGCTGCGCTCGACGCCTCCGGTGTGCTTCGCACCGGGCAGGCCGGTCCGCTGGCAGGGGCGCCGTTCCTGCTCAAGGATCTCGGGGCAGCCCTCGCCGGTGCCCCCGAAGCCATGGGGTCACGCGCGTTGCGCGACCATGTCGCAACGGAATCCGCGTGGACCGTGGACCGCTATCTGGAGGCCGGCCTCGTCGTGTTCGGCAAGACCAACACCCCGGAGTGGGGCAACCATTGCACCACCGAGCCATTGTTGTCCGGCGCCACGGTGAACCCGTGGTCCTCGACCGTGACCCCGGGAGGATCCAGCGGGGGGTCGGCGGCGGCCGTGGCCGCGGGCGTGGTGCCCGCGGCGTCGGGCGGGGACGGCACGGGTTCGATCCGGGTGCCGGCCTCGTGCTGCGGCGTCGTCGGCCTCAAACCGCGGCGCGGACGGTCCTCCTTCGCCCCCGACAGCGGCCACGGACTCGAGGGCCTGGTGAACGGTCACGCACTCACCCGCACGGTGCGCGACTGCGCGGCTCTGCTGGATGTCATCGCCGGCACCGCACCCGGTGACCCCTACAGTGCGGCCGTGCCGGAGGTCTCCTTCCTCGAGGCGGCGACCCGAACCCCGTCGGCACAGCGCATCCTCATCGCCACCTCGTCGCCGTTTCCGACCGACCGGATCGACCCCGAGGTGGTGTCAGCCGTCGAGGCGACCGGCCGGCTTTTGGAAACCCTCGGCCATCACCTCGAGCCAGGGACCCCTTCGATCGACGCGGATGCGGTGGCCGAGGCCATCGCCGTGCTGCACACCGTGAGCAACGCCGAACTGCACGAACTGGCCCGCCAACACCTGGGCCGAGCGCCCCGCGAAGACGAATTCGAGGCCAGCACGTGGGTGATGATCCGCGAGGGCTTCACCACCACTGGTATCGCCTACGCCGAAGCGATCTCGACCATCCATGCCCAGACCCGTCGGTTCGCCGCCGCAATGGCCGGTCACGACGTGTTGCTCGTGCCGACCCTGCTCACCGGACCACCGCCGTACGGGCTGTTGAACCAGCCCCGCGGCACCACCCGAGCTTTCTTCGACGTCGAGTTCGCCACCACCGGATGGACCGCATTGGCCAACGTGACGGGTTGGGCTGCGATCTCACTGCCCTTGGGGCAGACCCGCGACGGCCTGCCGATCGGTGTCCAGTTGATGGCTCCCGACGAATCGGTCCTGCTCAGCCTGGCCGGCCAGCTGGAACATGCTGCCCCGTGGGCGGCCCGCACCCCACCTCGATGGGTGGCCGCTGCCGCCGGGACGTAGCCGCCTATCCTCTGAGTCGAACTGTGCGCCACTGTGGTGTGCGCCTCAGCAGCAGAACAAAGCAGGACACCGTCTTCAAAGGAGTAGACAACCTCATGGCGAACCAGCAGCAGGCCGACAAGATGACCACGGGCAAGGGCTTCATCGCCGCGCTCGACCAGAGCGGTGGATCCACCCCCAAGGCGCTGCGTCTCTACGGGGTCGAGGAGAGCGCCTACTCCTCCGAAGAGGAGATGTTCGACCTGATCCACCAGATGCGCTCGCGCATCATCACCTCCCCGGTGTTCAACGGTGACCGCGTGCTGGCCGCGATCCTGTTCGAACAGACCATGGACCGATCCATCGAGGGCAAGCCCACCGCCACCTACCTCTGGGAGGACAAGGGCGTGGTGCCGCTGCTCAAGATCGACAAGGGCCTGGCCGACGTCGAGAACGGCGTGCAGGTGATGAAGCCGATGCCCGGGCTGGACGATCTGCTGGCCCGCGCGGCCAAGAACGGCATCTTCGGCACCAAGGAGCGTTCGGTGATCGGCGCGGCCAACGCCGAGGGCATCGCCGCCGTGGTGGCCCAGCAGTTCGAGGTGGCCAAGCAGGTGCTCTCGCACGGCCTGATCCCGATCATCGAGCCCGAGGTCACCATCTCGATCACAGACAAGGCCGAGGCCGAGGACCTGCTTCGCGACGAGATCACCAAGAACCTCGACGCGCTGCCCGCCGATCAGAAGGTCATGCTCAAGCTGACCCTGCCGACTCGTGCCAACCACTACCAGTCGCTGGTCGAGCACCCGAAGGTGATGCGGGTGGTGGCGCTGTCCGGTGGTTACTCACGCGACGACGCCAACAAGAAGCTGGCCGAGAACACCGGCGTGATCGCCAGCTTCAGCCGCGCGCTCACCGAGGGCCTGTCGGCCCAGCAGAGTGATGACGAGTTCAACGCGACACTGGACAAGTCCATCCAGTCGATCTTTGATGCCTCTGTCGCTTCTGGCGCAGAGTAATCCGGAACGCGCAGATGGTCATCCCGATCGATCGCCCCAAACTGGAGGGCAATGTCGCCGTCGGCGACGGCCGTCAGCTCGGCTTCGCCGAATTCGGTGACCCGCAGGGCCGTGCGGTCTTCTGGCTGCACGGCACCCCGGGTGCGCGCAGGCAGATCCCGACCGAGGCCCGGATCTACGCCGAGCGCAACCACATCCGGTTGATCGGGGTGGACCGTCCCGGCATCGGTTCCTCGACCCCGCACCAGTACGACCGCGTGCTGGATTTCGGTGACGATCTGCGCACCATCGCCGACACGCTGGGCATCGACAAGATGGCCGTCATCGGCTTGTCCGGTGGCGGCCCCTACACGCTGGCCACCGCGGCCGCCATGCCCGACCGGGTGGTGGCGGCCGGGGTGCTCGGCGGTGTGGCTCCGATGGTCGGCCCCGACGCCATCAGCAGTCCGCTGATGAGGCTGGGCGCGGCCGTCGCACCGATCCTGGAAGTGGCTGGTGCGCCGATCCGGTTGGCCGCCTCCGGGTTGATCCGGCTGATCCGGCCGGTGGCCTCCCCTGCCCTGGAGATCTACGCGCGGATCTCGCCCGAGGGTGACCGACGCATGCTCGCCCGGCCTGAGTTCAAGGCCATGTTCCTCGACGATCTGCTCAACGGCAGCCGCAAGCAACTGGCCGCCCCGTTCTACGACATCGTGGTCTTCGAGCGTGACTGGGGCTTCCGGCTCGACGAGGTCAAGGTCCCGGTGCGCTGGTGGCACGGCGACCACGACCACATCGTGCCGTTCGCGCATGGTCAGCATGTGGTCTCCCGGCTGCCCGACGCGGTCATGACCGAGCTGCCCTATGAAAGCCACTTGGGCGGGCTGGGCTGCGCCGAAGAGATCATGGGCACCATGATCTCGATGTGGGACGAGGCGAGCACGGACTGAACTCCCCCTGGGGGTTGACCTCAACCATTGTTGAGGGTCGAGGCTGGTGTCATGGCAACTCCGATCTCCCCGCCGATGACCCAGATCCGGACCGACCTGTGGGAAACCCGTACCGACACACCGTTTCCGGGTTTGACCACCCATGCCTACCTATGGACGCCGGGCGGCCCGAACGCACTGTTCTACTGCCCCGTCGGCGACGCTGACTTCGCCGCACTGGATTCACTCGGCGGGGTCGACGACCAATACCTGTCCCACCAAGACGAGGCGGGCCCGATGCTGGCCCGCATCGCCGAGCGGTTCGGCTCCCGCCTGCACGCTCCCGCCGCCGAGCGCGAGACCATCGAGCGGCACACCCCGATCGACGTACCGCTGAGCACCCGGCACATCGATGACCGCGGTGTCGAGGTGATCCCCACCCCGGGGCACTCTCCCGGCAGCACCAGCTACCTCGTCGAAGGCGCCCAGGGCCGGTACCTGTTCACCGGAGACACCATGTTCGTCGCCGCCGACGGCCGATGGTCGACGTTCGTGATCCCCGGCGTCGGCGACGCCGCGGCCATGGCCGACAGCCTGCATCTGTTGGCGAGCCTGCGGCCGGATGTCGTGATCTCCAGCGCCTACGGGGCGCGTGCGGTCACCGTCCTCGACGAGGGGGCCTGGCCGGCATGCGTCGACGAGGCGTTGCTGTCGATACCGGCGACCCGGTGACGTTCGAGTAGCGCACTACTCTAGGCCCGGCCCCGGCCTGCTCCGATACTTCGAACAACTGGCGACGTGCCAGCTCGGTCCGGAGGTCGGCAATGGCAACGATCGGCAAACACGCAGTGGTGCTGGGCGCGAGCATGGGCGGGCTGCTCGCCGGCCGCGTCCTGGCCGATCACTTCGACACCGTCACCCTCGTTGAGCGCGACGTGCTGCCCGACGGCCCCGCCCAGCGACGCGGCGTCCCGCAGGGCAGGCACGCCCACGGCCTGCTCAGCGGTGGGCTGCAGGCGCTGGCCGAATTGTTTCCCGGGCTCCCCGAGGAACTGGCGGCCGACGGTGCGACGGTGCTCGACGGGGCGACTCTTTCGCTGATCTCGTTGACGCTGGGCGGGCACACCCTCCATCTCGATGGCGCGCCCGCCAAACCGATCGCCTCGTATCTGGCCAGCCGACCGTTCCTCGAGGCCCACATCCGGGACCGCGTGCGCGCCATCGACAACATCCACATTCTCGACGGACACGATGCGGTCGAGTTGCTGATGGACGAGGCCCGGCGGGTGACGAGCGTGCTGGTGGCCGATCGGAACGGTGGTGACGGCCGGGCGATAGCCGCCGATCTGATCGTCGACGCCATGGGTCGCGCCGGACGGACCCCGGCGTTCCTGGAGAGCGCGGGATTCGGGCGGCCGGCCGAACACCGCATCGCCGTGCAGGTGGCCTACTCCAGCCAACTGTTGGGCTTCGGCGACAACGTCCCCCGCGATCGACTCACCCTCGTGGGCGCTGTCCCTGAAAGACCTTATGGTGGTTCGCTGTTCGCCTACGAGAACAACACCTGGCTGCTCACCACCGCCGGGATGGCGGGCCAGGAGCCACCGGCCGATCTGGCCGGGATGATCGACTTTGTCGAGGAGATGTTCTCACCCGAAACGATTGCTGCCCTTCGCGACGCGCGACCGATCGGCCCGCCGGCCACCTTCCGGTACCCGGCCAGTGTGCGGAGGCGCTATGAACGGATGGCCCGGTTCCCCGAGGGCCTGCTGGTCTTCGGGGACGCGATCTGCAGCTTCAATCCGGTGTACGGGCAAGGCATGTCGGTGGCCGCGCTCGAGGCGCTCGCACTGCGCGACTGCCTCTCCCACGGCGGCGACGATCTGGGCCGCAGATTCCTGCGGGCCGCGGGCACCTGCGTCAACACGGCATGGCAAATGGCCTGCGGCGCCGATCTGGCCCTGCCGCAGGTCGCCGGTCCACGGCCGACGTCGGTGCGACTTTCCAACTGGTACACCGAGCGGGTACTCAAGGCCGCCGAGCACGATCCGGCGGTGACCGAGGCGTTCTTCCGGGTGATGAACCTGGTTGATCCGCCCAGCCGGCTGCTGCACCCGTCGATCGTGCGGCGGGTGGCCACCGGCGGCTCCCGCCGGCACCGAGAAGCGTCCCGGCGCCAACCCGTTGCCACAGCCGCGGCGGCCCGCGAGGAAGTATCGGGCTAGGCGGCGGTTCCGGCGAGCGCCCGACGCAGCAGGTGCATCGCCACCGTGGTGGCCCGCTCCCGGATGTCGGATCGGTTGCCGGGCAGGTGAAGCGTACGGGTGATCGCCGCCGATCCGGATCGGACCGCGAAACACACAGTGCCGACCGGCTTGTCCGGACTGCCGCCGGCCGGGCCGGCGATACCGCTCACGGCCACCGCCGTATCGGCACCGAAGTGATGCAACGCCCCGCTGACCATCGCTTCCACCACCGGTTCGGAAACCGCGCCGTACTCGGTGATCAGCACCGGATCCACGTTCAGCAGTTCGGCTTTCGCCTCGTTCGAATAGCTGACCACTCCACCGGTGAAGTAGTCCGAGCAGCCGGGGATGTCGGCCAGCCGGGCGGCGAGCAACCCGGCGGTGCAGGATTCGGCGGTGGCGATCCGGTGCCCCGCCAACAGGGCCGCCACCTGCTCGTCCACGGTCGAACCGTCCTCGGAGTACAGCGCGGCGCCGTGCCGATCGCGCAGCAGCGCGACCACGTCCCGGTAGGCGCGTGCCGCATCGGGCTCGTAGCGGGTGACGATCTCGAGTTCGCCGCGCCGCAAGCAGGTCGTGATCTCGAGCGCGTCGAAACCCGCGATCGCGGTCTCGGCCTCACGCAGGGTCTCGGCCAGGCCGGATTCGGCCAGGCCGAACATCCGAACCGTTTCCTGCCGGTAGTCGGTCCGGGCCGAAATAGCCTGTTGCACAGCCTCGGTCGCCAGCGCGGAAAGCCACATCGGCTGCAACTCCCTCGGCGGCCCGGGCAGCACGACAACTGTTGGGCTTCCGCTGACAACCACCCCTGGCGCCGTGCCGACGGGTGCGAGAACCTCCGCACCGACCGGCACCATGGCCTGCTTGCGGTTGGCGGCGCGCACGGCGTCGAAATCCACGCCCGGGCGGTCGCCGATCAGCTTCCGCAGGATGCCCGCGATCCGCTCCTCCATGGCCTCGTCCAGAACGAGTTCACGACCGCAGAACTCGGCGACCGTTGCCACGGTCAGATCGTCGGCCGTCGGTCCGAGCCCGCCGCTCGTAACGATCAGATCCACGCCCTCGGCCGCCAGGAACCGCAGCTGTGCCTCGATGTCCCGAGGACGGTCACCGCAGATGGTGATGTGGGCGAGTTCCACGCCCAGCTCGAGGAGCTGGTCGGCCAGCCACGGACCGTTGCGGTCCTGAACCCTTCCGGTGAGTACTTCGGTCCCGGTAACGACGATGCCTGCACGTGCGCTCACCAGGTGAACACTACGCAGCGGCTTGCCGCGTGGCTCAGAAGCTGTAGCCCAGCTCGGCCGGAACGTCGCTCGCGAAGGCAGCGCCGAGCCGCTGCACCGCCTCTGGGTCCTTGGCCCGCAACCGGTTTGCCGCGACAAAGGATTCCGGCCGGTGGGTACCGAGATACAGGCTCCCCAGTACATCGAGGTCGAGCGCGATGTCGGCCGGTGCGTCGGTGGATTCGCACCGGGCCTGGCCGCCACGAATCCGCAGGGCGAACCTTCCGCCGTCACCGCGGAAACCGTCGGTGACATCCAGCACGGTGTCGAGGTCAGCCTGATACCTGCGGCCCTCAAGCGCGACCGGGATGTTCATGATGCGGATCCACAGGTCGTCGCTGCTGGAGGTCACCCGGGCCAGCCGGGAGTTGGTCAGCAGGTAGGGCACGATGTCGCCGGGATGCGTCCAGACGCTCACCTTCTCCATGAGGTCCATTCCCAGCAGCGCCCGCCACAGTGCGATGTGGGCGTCGGTGGTCACGGCGGTGACCTCGCGCACACGCAACGTCCTGGACTCCTCGCCGTGCACGCGGTACAGCGCGTAGCCGTCGGGGTGCAGGAACGCGAACAACTCGGTGCCGCCGTCGCGGGTGTTCTCCCGGTCGGCGAGGACGTCGTCCCACAGCGCCGTGGGGCACACGAGGCCGCCGGGCGTCCGCTGTCGCCAGCGGTCGTAGATCTCGGCGAAGGTGTCGCGGTGATCGGCAGGTTTGACCAGACGCACGCCACCGGGATCGGGGACGCGGGCATGGAACTCGGCGAACCTGCGGTCGATCGTCATCAGGTGCACGGTGGTGGCGGGGCCGTAGCCGAATCTCCCGTAGATTCCGCCTTCGCTCGCGGTGAGCGCGGCGATCGGATACCCCGCCTCGGCGATCCGCTCGTGCAACTCGGTGTACATCGAGCGCAGGATCCCGCGGCGCCGGTGGGTGGGGGCGACGGCAACGTAGCTCAGGCCGGCCGCGGGCAGCACCGCACCGCCCGGAACGGTCAAGCTGAGATCGAGGAATATCGACTGTCCGACGATGTCGGCGGCCGCGTCCCCGGCCAGGCCACCGTCGCGGGCCACCACGCCGCCCCCGGCGGGAACCATCTGCTGCCACGCCGCCTGCGAATCCGGGTGGCCGACCTCACCGAAGGCGGTGTTGCCGAGCAGTGCCATGCCCGCCCAGTCGGCGTCGGTGACGCTGTGCAGGGTCAAAGTTGTTGTCGGGGAAGCCACGTTGTCGATCACAGAACCTGACGGTGCCACACCGTCGCGGGTCGACGCGACCGATTTTTCGCCCGCCGACCCGGCCGCTAGCTGCTCAGCGCTTGAGCCACGCGTTCAAGGTCGCCAAGTCGCGCGTGTAGGTGGTCATGATGTCGTCCTGGTACAGCGTCGCCCCACTGATCGTGGTCGGCCCCTGCCACACCACCCGGATCCGGTTCGCGCCGCGATGGTAGACGTCCACCCGGTCGAGATCCCGGTGCAGCCATCCGCCGCTCTCGGCCAGCCGGCCGACCTCTTGGCGCTCATCGGTTGTGGTCATCAGGCGATCCTATCGTCGTGCCCCCTGGTCGATCGGTACCACCGCCGGTGCGCTGTTGTAGCCGCCGACGCGGACCCAGTTCGCCTCGGGCTCGGATCCCGTCACCGTGCCGGTCACCTCCACGGTCTCCCCTGGATAGACGGTGACGTAGTTGTCGGTGTATTCGATCGGCAGGATCTCGTCGCCGTCGCGGGTCGTGGTGATCTCGGCACGTTCGAAGAATGCGATCTGGCTGCCGGGATTGTGCAGGCGGATCAGCACGGCGGCGCCGCCATCGGACGACTCGGTGCGCTGCGCGGTCACCTGCAGCGGTGCGGGCGCCATCGTGTTGAGCGGCGTCATGTCGGCCCAGCTGCTCTGCACGAGGTCGAACGCCTGGTCGTTGACCGGCGGACCCACATCGTCGAGTTGCTGGGACTGCCAGTAGGTGTTGTCGGCGACGACGTCGCCGTTCTCGTCCAAGACTTCGCAGCGGACGAACACCACCGGAGAGTCGACGGCCAGACGCGGCAGCGTCAGCCCCGGTGCCACGCCGTTCGACGGCACGGACGGCACATCGGAGCTCCGGTCGTCACGCATGCGGCCGGTCAGGTCGTAGGTGCGCACCCGCACCGTCAGCCCCGTCTGCTCGTGCGGCGACTGGTTGACCACGCTCACGTGGGCGGTGTCGTGATCACCGGTCGCATAGGAATCGAACACCACCGACAGCGGCCGCAGGCCCTTCTTGGCCCCGTAGTAGGCGCCGCCGGGCCGCAGGTAGTAGTCGAAGAGGTGGCCGAAGAACGACGGCCAGTGGTTGTTGAGCATCCAGTAGATGGTCATCTTGTGGTTGTCCCACCCGCCGGCTGCGAAAGCCTCGAACTGCGCACGAGTCGACTCGTAGTGCGCGAGTTGCGCTTTGCGGGCGAATTCCTCTGCGCCACTGGATGATCCGTAACGCTGGACCACCGCGGTCCGGATACTCTCCAGCGCGGCGTTACTGGGGTTCGCGCCGGCATGGAAATACCAGGCCTCGTTGATCGGCCACAGTTTGTCCGGCGGGATGAACTTCCGCAGGCTGGCGAACGGCGGGACGTGCTCGTTGTCGCCCTGCTCGGCGTTGGAACCGCGGGTGGCCTGATACCGGCCGCTGAACCAGTAGCTCGGCGGGCGCCAGGTGTACGGGCCGGCCATGTGGATGCCGTCCCAATCCGGTTCGCCGTTGGCGTCACGGGCCAGGGAGGACACCGTGTCGACGACGGTGTTGGGCCAGTGCAGATCACGCAGGATCCCGTGATAGCCCTCGAGCACCGGCGCCGGGGGCTTGCCGTCGCTGCCGTTGGCCCACAGGAACGCCGACGCGTGCCCCCGTAGCGAGAGGATCTGCGAGCGCATGCTCTCGTCGGCCACCCGCCGATCCTCGTCATCCCACTGCCACCACTTCTCCCACTGGTTGCAGCACATCCATCCGTACATCAGCGGAATGCCCAGCTCGTCGGCCCGCTCGATGATGTTGTCGCCCGGGAACTTTCCCTCAAGGCGCAGCATGTTCAGCCCGAGATCGCGCACGTATCCGAGGATCGCGTCCTCACGTTGAGGGTCGTAGGAGAACAACAGGTCGGGTGTGTACGCCGCGCCGCGGACCAGGAAATCGCGGCCGTTGACCGTGAGGTAGAAGCTGCCGCCGCGGCCGAGGTCGGGATACTGCTCATCGGTGTCGCGGTGCTGCGCCACCGTGCGGATCCCGAATCGGGAATCCAGCGTGTCGGTGGCCCGGCCGTATCGCACGAACTCCAACCGCAGGTCGTACAGGTCAGGCGTGCCCATGGTGTAGGGCCACCAGAGATCCGGGTCGCTGACTCGCAGCGCCTCGAAAGTGTCCGGGTCGAACTGGATTTCACGGCTCTCCCCCGGTGCCAGGCTGATCGCTTGATCCACCGAGATCTCCGGCTTGCCGGGCCGCGTGATGCGGGCCCGCACCACACCCCGCATCGGCACGTCGGCGGTGTTGCGGATGTCGGAGTAGACGGTGAGCCGGGCAGAGTCCGTGGCGGGCAGCGGCAGCTCGGAGATGACCAGCGGGTCACTGAGCACCACTTGCCCCGAGTAGCTCAGGTAGACGGGTTTGAAGATGCCCGCATTGCGGTCGGCGACATAGGAATTGCCGCGCAGCGGGTTCTTGTCCGGACCCTGATAACCGATGCGGTTCCAGTTGAGCCAGTCCCACCAACTGTCGGCCAGTTCGACACCGTCGATGTCCTGCAGTGCCTGCTCGGGAGTGACCTTGACCGCGAGCGTGTTGACACCGCCCGGGTTGATCCACTGAGTCGCGTCGACCTCGTGACTCGTGTGCATGCCCACCAGTAGTGAACTGCCGGCGATCATCGTGCCGTTGAGCCAGACCTCGGCGCGGTAGTTGATGCCGGAGAAATCCAGCCGGTAACTTGAACTGCCCCGGGGCGCTGTGAAGGTCGTGCGGTACCACCAGTCCTGCCGGAACAGGTCGTCTGGCACGTCGGCGAGGTTGTCGCCCACGTAGAGGTCCGGGTAGGTCCCGTCTTCCTGCAGTGCGCCCAACACGGTGGACGGCATGCGCTCGACGGGGTGCCAGTCGGCGTTCACCTCGCCCGGAGTGGACATCGCTGCCCCGTCGGCCGTCACCGTGCGCGCCGAGGCCAGTTGCCAGCCCTGTGCCAGTTCGATGCGTCCGGAGGGCGGCTCCGGCTTGGCGAACTGCGGGAAATCGGCGGCACTCAGCGACAGCACCAGCAGCGAAGCAAGGACAAAGCCCGCAATCCTGGCCCGAGGGCTCAGGCCGGCGCGGCGATTCCGGGCGGAAATGGGCAGCTCCTCACAGACCGGTGCGGCACCGTGTCGATGAGTCGATGCCCTGCGTGGTCATTCTGCCGTGGCAGGAACCGCAGCGTGCGGCCGGTGCGTCAGAGCTTGTGCGGGACGTCGTTGACGAGGCCACCGTCCATGACGAACTCGGCTCCAGTGGCGTAACGGGATTCATCGCTGGCCAGGAACACCACGAAACTGGACACCTCATCGGGTTGCCCGGGACGGCCCAGCGGGATGGTCAGCATGTCCTCGGGGAAGTGCTCGGTCATCGGGGTGCGGATGAATCCGGGATGGATCGAGTTGACCCGGATCTGCTTGGAACCGAGCTCGAGTGCCGCGGACTTCGTCAGTCCGCGAACCGCCCACTTCGAGGCGACGTACGGGTGGACCATCGCCGCACCGCGCAATCCCTCGATGGACGAGACGTTGATGATCGAGCCGCCGCCGGCGGCCTTCATCGCCTTGACGCTCGCCTGCATGCCCAGGAACGTGCCGGTCAGGTTGACGTCGAGCACCTTCTGCCACTGGGCCATGTCGAACTTGCCGATCTGGCCGATTGCCACGATCCCGGCGTTGTTCACCAGCACGTTGAGCAGACCGAATTCCTCGGTCGCCGTTGCGACGGCAGCGTCCCACTGGTCGGCGTCGGTGACGTCGAGGTGCACATAACGAACCGCGTCGCCGAGTTCGGCCGCCAGCGCCTTGCCCTCGTCGTCGAGGATGTCCCCGATCACCACCTTGGCGCCCTCGGCGATCAGCGCCCGGGCGTGCTCGGCGCCCATTCCCCGCGCCCCGCCACTGATGAGTGCCACTTTTCCATCTACCCGTCCCATGACGGGTGAGGCTACCGCCTGCGGCGCGAAATTAGAACCTGTTCCAATTTTGGCGCCCGATCGGCATACTGCGATTGGACCGAACACCTTGAGGAGACCTGTATGGCCATTCGCGTGGCGATCGTCGGCACCGGAAACTGCGGCCGGTTGGCCCTGATCCAGCTCATCGACGACCCTCGGTTCGAACTCGTCGCGGTGGGCACCTCGACCGAGGCGAAGGTCGGCCTGGACGCCGGCGAACTGGCCGGGCTGGGCGGCGTCACCGGGGTCACCGCCACGCTGGGCATCGATGGCGCGATCGCCGCCAAACCGGACTGCCTGGTGTACTGCGCGATGGGTGACACCCGCCCCGTGGAAGCCACCCGCGATGTGATGGCCGCACTGGCCGCCGGGATCAATGTGGTCGGCTCGGCCCCGGGCGGCCTGCAATTCCCCTGGGGCGCCATGCCGGAGAAGGCCATCGCACGGGTCGAAGAAGCTGCTCAGGCGGGTAATTCAAGCGTGTTCATCACCGGTGTCGACCCCGGGTTCGCCACCGACCTGCTGCCGTTCGCAATCGCCGGCACATGTCAGCGCATCGATCAGATCAAGACCATGGAGATCGCCGACTACGCCACCTATGACGGCACCGAGGTGATGTCGATCGTCATGGGATTCGGCAATCCGATCGACCAGCCCGGAATGTTGTTTCTCCCCGGAATCCTCAGCGCTGCTTGGGGAACCGCGATCCGGATGCTCGCCGCCGGGCTGGGCGTCGAAGTCGAAGAAATCACCGAGCACTACGAGTTGGAGCCCGCACCCGAGGACATCGAGGTCGCGACCGGCGTCATCGCCAAGGGCACGGTGGCGGCGATGCGGTTCCAGATCAACGGCATGGTCGGCGGTAAGCCGGTGATCGTCGTCGAACACGTCACCCGAGTGCGTACGGACCTGCGACCGGACTGGGCGCAACCTGCCCAGCCCGGCGGCTCCTACCGCGTCGAGATCACCGGCGAGCCGTCGTATGTCGTGGACATCTGCCCGACCAGCGATCGAGGCGACCACAACCACGCCGCGATCGTGGCGGCGGCCGGACGGATCGTCAACGCCATCCCCGACGTGGTGGCCGCCGAGCCGGGCATCCGCACCACGCTGGATCTACCGCTGGTCACCGGCAAGGGCCTCTACAGGTTGGGTTGACCGGATTCGATCAGGCTCCGGGCCGCAGGCGGCGATCGCCGCGGCGCCTGCCGTTCGGGCGCGGCAAGGTGAGCACCGGCCAATCCCGGTCGGTGGCGGCCGCGGCCAGACCCGGCCGCGGATTCACCGGCCTCGGATTGCCCACCAACCGCATCAGTGCGCGGTCCTCGTCGCCGTCGGCATAGAAATAGCTGTGCGCCAGGTCAACCTGCTCGGTCCGGCAAAAGGCTTGCACCGCAGCGGCTTTGCGGGTGCCCCAGATGATGGGCTCGACGATCCCGCCGGTCAGCCGCCCCCGCCCATCGGTCGTGAAGTGATTGCACAGAACGTGGTCGATGCCGAGGTGCCGAGCGACCGGCTCGGCGTGGATTGTCAGCGCCGAGGAGCTCAACACGACGGTGTGGCCGCGGTCCTGGTGCCGGCGGACCACGTCACGCATATGCGGATAGACGCGTTGCGCGATGCGGTTCTCGAACAGGTACTCCCCCAGCTCGTCGAGTTCGGACAGGGATTCTCCGCGCAGGTACCCGGCCGCCCGCACCAGAAGGCGCTCGAACGGCATCCGGCCGATCCGGTAGCGCACCGAGGCTTCGACGATCCCGAGGATCTCGCCGGCCGCGGCCTGCCGCCTCCGGATGCGGTGACCGGCATGCGCCGTCGCCGTGAAGCCGTCCACCAATGTGCCGTCGAGGTCGAAAAACGCCCCCACCTGCGCCCCGCCCGGACCGGTCCCGATCTCGAGCAGCGACTCGGGTGGCGACAAGGTGCGGCCCATGCAGCCAGTACACCAAGCCGCCACCGCTCTCGGCCAGTTGAGACTAGAAATGGGGCATGACCCCAACCGCACCTTCCATCGCCATCAAGGACGTCGCGGCCGTCATCTCCACCGCACGATTCGAGGAGGCAAAGACGTGGTACGCGCGGCTCCTCGGCCGCGAACCTGATCTGGAACCAGTTCCAGGCGTCGCCGAATGGCAGCTGACAGCGACCGCCTGGCTACAGGTCATCACCGATTCCTCCGGCGCCGGGCGATCGGCAGTTCGATTCGGTGTGGACGATCTGGACGCTACCGTCGACCGGCTGCGCGACGGTGGTGTGGACGTGACAGAACCCCAGGTCATCGCCGATATGGTCGCCGTGATCGACATCGCCGATCCAGACGGAAACGAAGTGTCGTTCGTCGCCGAGCTCGCGTGAATATCCCGGGTCATGTCCCAAACCAGCCACAGGTGGTACTAAACTAGAACACGTTTCACTTCCGTCCGGGTCGCATGACCGAGGACCCTCAGACCGCACCGCCACTCAAGGAGCTCCGAATGCACACCGCACTCTGCGACGAGCTCGGGATCGATGTCCCGATCTTCGCGTTCACCCACTGTCGCGACGTTGTCGTCGCCGTCAGCAAGGCCGGTGGTTTCGGCGTGCTCGGCGCTGTCGGGTTCACTCCCGAACAGCTTGAGATCGAGCTCAACTGGATCGACGAGCACATCGGTGACCACCCCTACGGCGTCGACATCGTGATCCCGAACAAGTACGAGGGCATGGATGCCAACATGTCCGGCGACGAGCTCAAGGGCATGCTGCAGTCCCTGGTGCCGCAGGAGCACCTGGACTTCGCCAAGAAAATCCTCGCCGACCACGGCGTGCCGGTCGACCACAGCGACGACGACGCGCTTCAGCTGCTCGGCTGGACCGAGGCCACCGCGACCCCTCAGGTCGAGATCGCGCTGAAGCACCCCAAGATGACGCTCATCGCCAACGCGCTGGGCACACCCCCGGCCGACATGATCAAGCGCATCCACGCCGAAGGCCGCAAGGTCGCCGCCCTGTGCGGATCGCCTTCGCAGGCCCGCAAGCACGCCGATGCCGGCGTCGACATCATCATCGCCCAGGGCGGTGAGGCCGGCGGCCACAGCGGCGAGATCGGGTCCATCGTGTTGTGGCCCCAGGTGGTCAAGGAAGTCGCCCCCGTCCCGGTGCTGGCCGCCGGCGGTATCGGCAGTGGCCAGCAGATCGCCGCGGCGCTGGCACTGGGCGCGCAGGGCGCCTGGACCGGATCCCAGTGGGTCATGGTCGAGGAGTCCGAGCACACCGAGGTGCAGCACGCCGCATACGCGAAGGCGACCAGCCGCGACACCGTCCGCAGCCGGTCGTTCACCGGCAAGCCGGCCCGCATGCTGCGTAACGACTGGACCGAGGCCTGGGAGAACCCGGACAACCCGAAGCCGCTCGGTATGCCACTGCAGTACATGGTGTCGGGCATGGCCGTGGCCGCCACGCACAAGTACCCCAACGAGAGCGTCGACGTCGCGTTCAACCCGGTGGGCCAGGTGGTCGGCCAGTTCTCCAAGGTCGAGAAGACCTCCGCGGTGATCGAGCGCTGGGTCCAGGAATACCTGGAGGCGACGGGCACCCTCAACTCACTGAACGAGGCCGCCGGCGTCTGATCGGCTCGGCCGCGACAGCGACGAAACGGCTGCGAGAACTTTGGTTCTCGCAGCCGTTTTCTCATTTCCGGGATAGCGCCAACCGCGACCATCCGCATTATGTAGGGTGTCATACATAGTCGGGTGAAAGGATGTCGAGATGGCGGGCCCTCGTGAGCGCATGGTGGCGTCGGCGGCATTACTGATCCGGGAGCGCGGAGCACATCCGACCGCGATCGCCGACGTACTGGCCCACAGCGGCGCGCCTCGCGGCTCGGCCTACCATTACTTCCCCGGCGGGCGCACCCAACTCCTGTGCGAGGCAATCGATTACGCCGGCGACTATGTGGTTACCCGGCTGGCCGAGGCCAAGGGGGCCGAGGCACTGCTCGACGGCATGATCGAGATGTACCGCAAGCAACTTCTCGGTTCCGACTTCCGCGCGGGCTGCCCCGTCGTCGCCGTCGCGGTCGAGGCCGGCGATCCGCAGCAGGCCGACGCGCCCGACCCGGTGCTCGAACGCGCCGGGGCCGCGTTCAACCGCTGGACCGGTCTGATCGCCGACCGACTGCGCGGCGACGGCGCCGACCCGGACCGTGCCGACGAACTGGCCATGTTGATCCTGTCGGCCATCGAGGGCGCGATCGTCGTCGCCCGCGCCACCCGTGACGTCAAACCACTGGACCTCATCCACGGACAACTGCGTGCGCTCCTGCCGAAAGGGACATCGTCATGACCGTCGATCAATGGCAACCGACCGCCTGCATCCTGTGCGAGTGCAACTGCGGCATCGTGGTGCAGACCGAAGGCCGGTCCATCACCAAGATCCGCGGCGACAAGGATCATCCGGCGTCACAGGGTTACACCTGCAACAAGGCGCTGCGGCTCGACCACTACCAGAGCAGCACCAATCGGCTCACCTCGCCGCTGCGGCGGACGCCTGACGGCGGTTATGAGGAGATCGACTGGGACACCGCGATTTCCGAGATCGCCGCGCGCTTCCTGGCGATCCGGGACAGCCATGGCGGGGATAAGATCTTCTACTACGGCGGTGGCGGACAGGGCAATCATCTGGGCGGCGCCTACAGCGGCGCGTTCCTCAAGGCGATCGGGTCCCGGTATCGGTCAAATGCTCTGGCGCAGGAGAAGACCGGTGAAGCCTGGGTCGATGCCTACCTCTACGGCGGGCATACCCGCGGTGAGTTCGAACACGCCGAGGTCTCGGTGTTCGTCGGCAAGAACCCGTGGATGTCACAGAGTTTTCCCCGGGCGCGGGTGGTGCTCAACGAGATAGCCAAGGATCCGGGCCGCGCGATGATCGTCATCGACCCGGTCATCACCGACACCGCCAAGCTCGCCGACTTCCATCTGCGCGTGCGGCCGGGGACCGACGCCTGGTGCCTGGCGGCGATGGCCGCGGTGCTGGTGCAGGAAAACCTTTGCGACGAGGCGTTTCTGGCCGCACACGTCAACGGCGTCGACGCCGTCCGCGATGAGCTGAGGCAGGTGCCGATCGGCGACTACGCGCAGCGGTGCGGCGTCGACGAGAACCTGCTACGCCAGGCGGTGCGCCGCGTCGCAGCAGCCGACAGCGTGGCCGTCTTCGAAGATCTCGGCATCCAGCAGGCGCCCAACAGCACGCTGTGCTCATATCTCAACAAGATGCTGTGGATCCTCACCGGCAACTTCGCCAAACGCGGTGGGCAGCACCTACACTCGTCGTTCGCACCACTGTTCGGCTCTGCCGGTGTCGGGCGCAGCCCGGTGACCGGCGCTCCGGTGATCGCCGGTCTGGTGCCGTCGAACGTGGTGCCGCAGGAGATCGCCACCGACCATCCCGACCGGTTCCGGGCGATGATCGTGGAGAGCAGCAACCCGGCGCACTCGGTGGCCGATTCGGCCGCGGTGCGGACCGCACTCGAATCGCTCGAGCTGCTTGTGGTCATCGACGTCGCGATGACCGAGACCGCACGGTTGGCTCACTATGTGCTGCCCGCGGCCAACCAGTTCGAGAAGCCCGAAGCGACGTTCTTCAATTTGGAATTCCCACACAACAGCTTTCACCTGCGCCACCCGTTGTTCGATCCCCTCCCCGGGACCCTGCCCGAACCGGAGATCTGGGCCCGGCTGGTCCGCGCCATCGGCGCGGTCGACGACGCCGAGCTGCAGCCGTTACGGCGCGCCGCCCGCGAGGGCCTCGATGCCTACGCAGCAGCATTCCTCGGCGCGGTGGGCGCCAACCCGGCGCTGGGTCGCGTGCTGCCGTACGTGCTCTACGAGACGCTGGGACCGGTTCTCCCGGACGGCTTGGCAGGAGCGGCGGCGCTGTGGGGCCTGGCCCAGAAGACCGCGATGACCTACCCCGACGCGGTCCGCCGCGCGGGCCACGCCGACGGGAACGCGTTGTTCGAGGCCATCCTGGCCGGACGGTCCGGGTTGATGTTCACCGAGCACGAGTATCACGACGATTTCGCCCTGATCGGCCACCCGGACCGCAAGATCGCCCTCGACATGCCCGAAATGCTCGAAGCGGTAAGGGCTTTGCCGACCACGCCGGATGCACTGACCACCGCGGAGTTCCCGATGGTGCTGTCCGCCGGGGAGCGGCGCGCCTACACCGCCAACGACATCTTCCGTGACCCCGCCTGGCGCAAGCGAGACACCGACGGCGCCCTGCGGATCAGTGTCGAAGACGCCGAGAGCATCGGCCTGTTCAACGGCGACCGGGCCAGGATCACCACCGCGACCGGCAGTGCAGAGGCCACCGTCGAGATCAGCGAGGCGATGCTGCCCGGGCACATCTCACTGCCCAACGGGTTCGGCACCGACTACACCGACCGCGACGGGCAGGCCGTCGCACCCGGCGTCGCCCCCAATGAACTCACCTCGTCGCAGTGGCGCGACGAATACGCCGGCACACCGTGGCACAAACACGTGCCCGCTCGCGTCGAGCGGATTCCGCTCGCGAGCGTTCCAGTCTGAGCAGTCGAGCCGGCCCGTCAGGGTGCGGGCGCGGGCGCGGGCGCCGGGAGCTGACCGGCGGGAGCCATCGGCGCAACCGGACCTGTCGGGCCCGCGGGACCTGTGGGCGTTGCCGTGCCCACGGGCACGGGCGCTCCCGGCGGCACCGGGGCCTCGGGCGCGATCGGCACGTTCGGGCCGGGCACCTGACCCGGGACGGGCGTGTTCATGCCGCGCTGCGCGAGCCCGAGAACCAAGGCTTCCTTACCGCTGATCTCCTGGTTCTGCACGGCGTGCCACAGATCCTTGAGATAGCTCAGGTTGGGGGTCTCCGTCCCCTGTCCGCTGGGGTCCATCGTGGCTCCCGGTGGCAGCGCATCCGGGCTGGCCAGGTGCGGAACCCCCGCGGGAGCCGCGGCAGCCGGGTCTCCGGCCGCCTGAGGCGTCGGCCCCGGCCCGGGTGCGGGCGCGGGCACCGGACCCGGCGCGGGTGGCACGGCGGGGCTGGGCGGCTCCGCGGCCGCCGCCGCCGCCACTGACAACGCAACGATGGGACCCGACACACAGCACACGACGACAGACGTGAACCTTCGGATGTCGACTCGCATAATTCAGTGGCCTCCTGCTGTTGCTCCAGGGACAGATGGTAGCGCTGAGTGCTTCGTCGCGCTCGTTCAACCGTTACAGATCGAGAATCGGAACACGTTCCAATACCGACGATGTGGGAGTTTCCGAAACCCGCTCCATGGGGCCCCACCTGTGGTGTAGCAATGGCTTACGCCACTACACAACGTCGTCGCGAGGAGCGCCCACGCCATGCCGACACTGCACCTCCCACCTGGATTCGACTTCACCGACCCCGATATCTACGCCGAACGCCTGCCCGTCGAAGAGCTCGCGGAGATGCGAAAGCTGGCTCCGATCTGGTGGAACGAACAGCCGGTGGGTCAAGGGGGCTTCGACGACGGCGGGTTCTGGGTCGTCACCAAGCACAAAGACGTCAAGGAGGTGTCACTGCGCAGTGATGTCTTCTCCAGCCAGGAGAAGACCGCCCTGCCCCGCTACCGCGAGGGCACCATCCAACAGCAGATCGACCAGGGCAGGTTCGTGTTGCTCAACATGGACGCCCCGCACCACACCCACCTGCGCAAGATCATCTCGCGGGCCTTCACACCGCGCGCGGTCGAACGCCTGCGCGCCGATCTCGCCGAGCGGGCCCGCGCGATCGTGGAGACCGCGGCCGCCGAAGGCTCGGGAGACTTCGTCGAGCAGGTGTCGTGTGAACTGCCGCTGCAGGCCATCGCGGGACTGATGGGGGTGCCGCAGGAGGACCGGAAGAAGCTGTTCGACTGGTCCAACCAGATGGTCGGCGATCAGGACCCGGAATTCGCCACCAACGATGCGATCAGCGCCTCCGTCGAATTGATCATGTACGGGATGCAGATGGCGGCCGAGCGGACCAAGAACCCCGGCGAAGATCTGGTCTCGACGCTCCTGCAGGCCGACGTGGAGGGGCACAAGCTCTCCGACGACGAGTTCGGCTTCTTCGTCATCCTGCTCGCCGTGGCGGGCAATGAGACGACCCGGAACTCGATCACCCAGGGAATGATGGCGTTCGCCGATCATCGCGACCAATGGGAGCTGTTCAAGCGCGAGCGCCCCGGTACCGCCGCCGACGAGATCGTGCGGTGGGCCACGCCCGTGACCTCGTTCCAGCGCACCGCGTTACAGGACACCGAACTGGCGGGTGTGCCGATCAAGAAAGGCCAGCGGGTGGTGATGTTCTACCGCTCGGCGAATTTCGACGAAGAGGTTTTTGAACACCCCTACTCTTTCGATATCCTGCGGGATCCCAATCCGCACGTGGGATTCGGCGGCACCGGGGCGCACTACTGCATCGGCGCCAACCTGGCCAGGATGACGATCGACCTGATCTTCAACGCCATCGCCGACGGGATGCCCGACCTCACCCCGCTGTCGGCGCCCGAACGGCTACGGTCAGGCTGGCTGAACGGCATCAAACATTGGCAGGTGGATTACCGCGGCCGCTCGGATAGTCGATGATGGATCGCCAATAGTCCTCGGGGATCTCGGTATTCGATCGCAACACGATCGCCAGACCGGTTGCCATCGCGATGCCGAGGAGTCCGAGCCACAGGCCGGCGGCGGCGATCGCCAGCCAGAGGACGGTGGTCAGCACGGGCCACGGCGATGCCAGCACCAGCGCAGGCGCGAAGAAGAAACCGGTCCCGATGTAGGCCGCCGACCCCGCCCGGTCGGCGGCCATCACGAAGTGCAGCCAGCGTGGAATCGATGGGGGCGACTGACGTGGCTGTCTCATCGTTGACTCCTTTGGTCGTGCCGTACCCCAACGATGACCGGTGCGGGTAATAGCGGCAATTACCCCTCAGGTAGTGGTTATCTGACGTCGGTTCGGTGAGACTCAGGTGGTGACGAGTGCGCCGACCCAGACACCGATCGGTTCACTGATGCGCGACTGGCGACTACGCCGCCGGATCAGTCAGTTGGACCTGGCCATCGAGGCCGACGTATCGGCACGTCATCTCAGCTTCATCGAAACCGGACGCTCGGTGCCGAGCCGGGCCATGGTCCTGAGACTCGCCGAAGCCCTGGAAGTGCCACTGCGGGACCAGAATCAGCTGCTCCTGGCGGCCGGCCTGGCACCGGTCTACGCCGAACGACCTCTGGAAGACCCCGAGATGACCGCGGTGCGCGAGGGCGTCACCCGGGTGTTGGACGCCTACAACCCGTTTCCCTGTGTGGTGGTCGATCACACCTGGAATCTGTTGCAGGCCAACGCCGGTAGCGCGGTCATGCTGGAAGGCGTCGCTCCACATCTGCTGGCACGGCCCAATGCGCTGCGGATCACCCTGCACCCCGACGGTATGGCCCCACGCATTCGGAACCTGGCGGAATGGCGTCATCACCTGATCAGCCGACTGCGCCGCGAGGTCACCGTGAGCGGATCGACCGAGCTTGCCGACCTTCTCGCCGAGATCGAGTCCTATCCGGGCGGCATGGAACCGGTTCGCGACCTCGGCGGCGTCGTTGTCCCGCTCGAACTCAGCGCCGCCGACGGCACCGCGTTGACCTTCCTCAGCACCGTGACGACGTTCGGCACGGCTCTGGACCTGACCGCCGCAGAACTGAGCATCGAAGCGTTCCTGCCCGCCGATGCCGATACCGCTCGCGCGCTGCGCTGAAATCAATTGGTCTTACCACTTGACCTCTGACCGCGTGGTGGGCAGCATGGGACGCATGGCCCTGCAACCGGTGAACCGCCGCTCCGTACCCGAAGACGTCTTCGACCAGATCGTCGGCGAAGTGCTCAGTGGCCAGATGCAGCCAGGAGAGTCGCTGCCCAGCGAACGCAGACTCGCCGAGGTACTCGGCGTGTCCCGCCCGGCCGTACGCGAGGCGATCAAGCGGCTCACCGAAGCCGGCTTGGTCGAGGTTCGACAGGGCGACGCGACCACGGTGCGGGACTTCCGCAGGCATGCCGGTCTCGACCTGCTACCCCGACTGCTGTTGCGCGCAGGCGAACTCGACGTGGGTGTGGTTCGCAGCATCTTGGAAACCCGCCTGCACAACGGCCCCAAGGTGGCGGAGTTGGCCGCTCAGCGAGCCCCTGCCGAAGTGGTCGCCCAGCTCAGCCGCACGGTGGATGCCCTGGCCGCAGAATCCGATCCGGTGACACAACAGCGCCACGCGCTCGCCTTCTGGGACCACGTCGTCGATGGCGCGGACTCCATCGCGTTTCGGTTGATGTACAACACCCTTCGGCAGACCTATGAGCCCGCACTTCCCGCATTGGCCACCATGATGGCCGACGAGGTCGGCCGTCCGGACGCCTACCGTCGGATCGTCGAGACGATCGAAGCGGGTGACCCGGGGGCTGCCCGCGAGGCCGCTCAGGCATTGCTGGAGCCGGCCACCGTCGCGCTCATGGGCGCTCTCGACGCGCTGGAGGAAATCCGATGACACGCAACGCCTTCACATTGGGCGACGCGGTACGGGAATTCGTCCGGCACCCCTCCCCCTGGATGATCGGCACCGCCCTGGTTGTCAGCGCGGGCGCGCGCTACGCCGCCGGGGACTGGCAACCCACCGATGCGCTCGTGCCCGTGGTGATGCTGGCGACGTTCCCGTTCTTCGAATGGGTCGTGCACGTCTTCGTACTGCACTGGCGACCAAGGCGATTCGGCCGGATCTCCGTGGATTCACTGCTGGCCCGTGATCACCGGCGCCACCATGTCGATCCGCGCGACATCCCGCTGATCTTCATTCCGTGGCAGTCGTTGCTGTGGATACTGCCCGTCGCCGTGGCCGTCGCGCTCCTGGCGTTCCCTCGACTCGGGCTGGGCCTGACTTTCCTGTCATTCCTGACCGTGCTGGGCCTGTCCTATGAATGGTGCCACTACCTGATCCACAGCGACTACAAGCCGAAAACCCGCGCGTACCGAGCGATTTGGCGTAATCATCGCCAACACCACTACAAGAACGAGCACTACTGGTTCACGGTAACCACCGCCGGAACCGCCGACCGGGTGCTGGGTACTCATCCCGATCCGGCGACGGTATCCACCTCACCGACGTCGAAGAACCTGCATGCGGCTAAGCCTGCACGACAATAGGATCGCCCAGATTCACCGTGTTGTAGTACCAATCGGCGTTGTCAGGGCTCAAATTGATGCAGCCGTGGCTGACGTTGGAATAGCCCTGCGAGCCCACCGACCAGGGCGCACCGTGCACGTACACACCACCCCAGGTCACCCGGACCGCGTCGTACACCGTGAGCTTGTACCCCTCGGGGTCGCTCAACGGAATGCCGATGGTACGCGAATCCATCACCACCACAGGCTCTTTGCCGAGTGCGCTGAAGGTGCCGATCGGAGTCGGAAACTTGGGCTTGCCCATCGACGCGGGCATGGTGCGGGCCACGGCGCCGTCGATGCTGACGGTGAAGGTGTGCGCGCTGACATCAGCCACACCGAGCACCTCGGCGCCGGTCTCGAAGCTGGTCTTGGCGCCGCCGGCGGATACCGAGATCTTCGAGTGAGCCGGCCACAACTGATCGGGCTTCCACTGCATCACGTCGTCGCTGAGCCAGGTGAAGGTGCCGTCAGGGGTGTGCGGTGAGTTGATCCGCAGGCTGCTCTGTGCTGCGTTCCGGTCGGTGACGGGCCGGTCGAAACTCACGGTCAACGGCATCGCGACACCGACCACCGAACCGGCGGCAGGCTCGATCGTCAGTCCCGGCTCAGGCGTGCTCACTGCGGCCGCTGCGACATTGACCGTGCTTGCGGCGGCCAAGGTGGCCACACCAATCGCCGCAAACACTTTCAGTACCGACGCTCGAACGGTTCCGAATGACGACGATGGGACGCTCAGCATTCCACCAGTGTAGGTGCTCACCGGGACTACACCGTCCAGGCGCAGCGTGACGGCGGGAGATCGGTGTCGGTGGTAACGCAGTGAGTGGCCCATGGTGAACACATCGACACGACGTGTCAGAACGTTTCACCGCAGCAAAGGCGACCTCACGCCGGCCTCAGCAACGTCACGGCGATCAGGGTGCAGGGGCTACCGGCTCCGGAGGCACGGGCTCCGCCACGGGTTGCGCGGGTTCGGCCGCCGGTGGCGCGGCTTCCGGCGCAGGCGGCACCGTTTCGGCCGCCGGAGCCTGGGCAGCCGTCTGCTGTACCGGTGCCGCCTCTTGTGGTGCGCTCGGTGGAGGCGGTGGCGGCGGCGCGACCTCGGAGGGGGGAGGTGGCGGCGGTGGAACCTCAGGGGCCGGAGGCGGCGGAACATCCGATGCCGGGGGCGGTGCCTGCGACATTGCCGCCTCTCCCGGCGGCAGCTGGCTCGGCGGTGCCTGTGGTCCCGCGTCGGGCGCCGGCGCAACAGGTGGCTGCTCGGGTGATCCCGGTGCCGGCTCCGGTGCGGCCGGGAACGGCTCCGACCCGTCAGGGACGAGTTGCTCGCCCGGCACAGCGGTGTTCTCGGATGGGGCCGTTGGGGTTTGGCCGATCGCGTACTCCGGCGCAGCGTCTTGCACGACCGTCTCGACCACCGGAGGTGCCTCGGACGGCACGGGGATCGCGGCTGTAGAGGGCTGCTGCACGGCGGCCGAGTCGCCCGAGGTGCTCACCACCGGACGGGTGCTCCGGTGCGGAGTCGGCTCCGAACCGGGCAACAGCTGCTGACCGATGGCCAGAGCCAGCGATACCCCGAAGGCCAGCACTCCACCGACCAATATCGCCAGCGGCGTCAATTGTCTGGTGGGCCACCGCCATCCGGCTGCGCCCGTGCCGCCCTCGCCCGTCAACCGGCCGCGCCGCACCGAGGCCAACGCGGCGCCCCTGGCCAACGGCAGTCCGGGTTCGGCCGGGGTGAACACCGGCACCGCCAGTGCCTGCTCCAATTTCGGCAGCACCGAGTCCAGGTCGACGGCAGATCCCACGACCACCAGCGCATCGGGACGCCGGTCGGCCGCATCGAATACCTCGGACAGCCAAGTGGTCAGGCCGGCAACGGTTTCGATGCCACGGCTGACCGAGGTCTGCACCGGGTGGTGGCCGTCCACCGTCATCGCCTGCACGACGTCGGGTTCCAGGACACATACACCGGTGGTGTCGAATCCGACGATGCCGGCAACGCGCCGCGCCAATGCGTCCGTCGCTTGCGGCAATCGCACCGGAACCACGTCGGTGAAACCGGCGTCCGCGAACTTCTTCAGCAGCACCGCGGCCTCGGAAGCCGCCCCGGAACTCCAGGTGACACCGATCGCCCCGAGCCGCAAACCATGTTCTGCGGCAACCCTTTCGGCGCGCCGAACCGCCTTCACGACATCGGCGCAGATGTCATCGGTTCGTGCGGGCGCAAGGCCACGGATGTCAAACGCGTCGTGGTCGACGGTCGCCCCGTCAGCCTCGCGGCCCTCGACCAGGACCAGGCCGACGGTCGACGGTGTCATCGAAACACCGAGCACCGCGTCCACATGCACCCCCGAAAAGTGTGGCCGTCGTCCAACGTTTCACGATGACATTACCGGGTGGCAGCATCGCACCGGTCCCCTGGACCTCGGCCGCCGCGGCCCTCACCCGGTGTGAAATGTGCTGTGCCGCAGAACAGCGAGGACAAGACGAAGTATCGGTTTGCCACCGGTACCGCCAAACGTCGGGCCGCAAACCGTTCGCATGGCCAGGCGGTGACCCGTGGTGGTGTAAACGTGGGAGCGGCTCCCGTTCCCTGACCATGGCGCCGGCCTTGTTCTCCGGCGGGCCGGAAACGGCGGTGTCAGGCGTGCTTGCCCAACCTGCCGATGGAGGTGTTCACCGACCGCCGGACAAGATGTCGGCCAGCAACACCGGGTCCACATTGCCGCCCGAGACGATGACGACTGCCGGGCCGGGGGGCGCGGCGGCCTTCCGGTACCCCGCCAGCGCCACAGCACCACTGGGTTCGGCCACCAGGTGAGCACGATGCGCGAGATCTCTGACCGCTGAACGGATCTCGTCCTCGGTGACGGTGATGACATCGTCGAGCACACGTTGCAGGTGCGCGAACGTCAACGCCGACGGCGCCGAACGCAGGCCGTCCGCGATGGTCCGGTTGCGTTGCGCCACAGGCCACTCCACGCGATGACCGGCGGCCAGGCTTTCGGCGGTATCAGCCGCGAGTTCCGGCTCGACACCGAATATCTCGGCCCGCGGGCACAGGGCACGTATCGCCGTACCCACCCCTGAGGCCAGGCCACCGCCGCTGATCGGAATGAACACCGATGCGACATCGGCCAGATCCTGCGCGATCTCCAACCCGATGGTGCCCTGACCGGCGATCACGTCAGGATGGTCGAACGGTGGCACCAGCACACCCCCGGTGCGCTCGACCAGTTCAGCGGCGACCGATTCGCGCTGTCCGGCGCCGCACAGCACCACGTTCGCGCCACGATCCCGGGTGGCCTGAACCTTCACGGCCGGCGTTTCCTCGGGCATCACGATGTGGGCCGCCACGCGAAAGGCCGCAGCCGCATATGCCACCGCCTGAGCGTGATTGCCGCTGGAGTACGCCACCACTCCCCTGGCCCGCACCTCGGGATCGAGCCGGCCCAACGCATTGAACGCGCCGCGAATCTTGAAGGCCCCGATCGGCTGCAGGTTCTCCGGCTTGAGCCACAGCGGCCGATCGGGATCTCCCCAGCCGGCGGCGAGCAGCGGGGTTCGCACGATATGGGAGCCGATCCGCCGGGCCGCGGCGTCGATCTCGTCGAGGGTCACCAGCTTCACCGCACAAGTCTCCCCCGCGGAGCGGGTCGGCGAAACTCCGGGCCGTCGGCGCCGGCCGTTACCGTGGAGCGGTGACCCAGTACAGCTTCGGCATCGTTCCGCGCTACGCCGAGATCGACCAGCAGGGCGTGGTGTTCAACGGTCACTACCTCACCTGGTTCGACGAGGCGTGCACCGCGCTGTTCGACCACCTCGGGATGAGCTACCCCGATCTGATCGCCGATGGACTCGACATGCAGGTGGTACACACCGAGATCGACTTCCGGGCGCCTGTCCGATGGCGGGAGCCGGTACGGATCGCGGTGCGGTGTCAGCGCATCGGTACCACCAGCTTCACCCTGGGCTTCACGGTGCTGGGCACCGACGCTTCCGGTGACGAGCAGCCCAGGGTGTCCGGGAGCAACGTCTACGTGGTGGTCTCGACCGCCGACTGGGCCAAGCGAGACGTTCCGCATGCCATTCGCGTCGCACTCAGTTCCGTTCCCGGCCAATGATTTCCCGGCCGCCGGCACAGCGGCCCGAAATTCGCGTTGAATCGTCAGTTCACAAGTAGCACAATCGGTGTGCACGGCGATGCCGGTCGGTGAGGGGGCAATGATGACGAGCACCAACGGTGGCGGATTCGAGGGCGACGGTTTCGAAGACGACGCGCCCGAGGCAGACGTCGTCGAACAACTGATACCGGTCGGTGTCGACGACGAGGATGACGCGATCTCGGATCTGCGGCGTGTGCGGATCTCGACGGACACCGATGCCACCGAGGCGGACCTGATCGATCAGGCCATCGTGGTGCCACTGGACGACGAGTCCGACTTCGATCGCTGAGAACGAAGGATGCCCAGCATGCGCTTGCCCGATGCGTTCGACAGCATCAACGCTGATGACACGACAACCTCACGGGTGTTCGGCGACCCGTATGTCACGCCCGACGGGGCAACGGTGATACCCGTCAGCAGGGTTCGGCACCGGCCCGACAGTGGACGGTCCGATTCCAGACCGCTGGGGATTTTCGTCGTCAAGGACGGCAAACCCACCTGGGTTCCTGCCATGGACAACACGCGGATCGCGTTGATGGGTGAACTGATCGGGTTGGTGGCGGCCACACTGGCAACGCTCGCTATGGTGCGTCGTCCACCGTGGCCGGATGTGCGTGGCGTGTTCTCGCGACGAATCTGACGCGCCACAGACCGACTGCCAGCAACACCAGCAGAGCGAGCACCCACGGCCACGCGCCGTGCCGATGGACCCATCCCGCGAGCGTGCCCTGCAGACGTCCTGCGGCGGCGATCACCGGGTCATCGGGATTGCCTGCGGCGCTGAATAATTGGACCTCGTACCAGCCGTAGTAGGCGACGTACGCGCCGACGGCGATCAACAGTGCTCCGCTGATCCGGCTGATGTAGGGAACGAGGCGCCGCAACCGGTCGACCACCGCCGTGCCTGCCAGCGCCGTCGCGACCGCCAGCACCCCGACCACCAGGGCGAAACCCGCCGCGTACGCGGCGAACACCGCCGCCCGGTGCAGTGCCGTGTCCGATTCCAGTGTTGCGCCGGTGACGGCCAGGAACGGCCCGACGGTGCACGACAGTGATGCCACGGCGTAGCCGACGCCGTAGCCGGCCATCGAACCGAGCCGGGCAGTCGGCGCCCAGCCGGTATGGCCCGCCACGGCGTCGGGAAGGAGCAACCCGAGCCGGCGGCCGGCCAGCAACCAGACGCCGAGAACCATCAGGACGGCACCGATGATCAGCGTGACGTAGGGCAGGTAGCGCTGAACGGTGCTCGCGGCCGCCACGGTGAGGAGCCCGAACGTGCCGAACACCGCGACGAACCCGGCGGTCATCACCATGGTGGCCACCAGCGCCCGCCCCACCGCGGTCAGCGGTCCGCGCGCCGAGGCTCCCCGCACCACCAGCGCGAGATACCCGGGCAGCAACGCGAACCCGCACGGATTGAGCGCCGCGACCAGTCCAGCGCCGAACGCCAACCCCACCAGGTTGTTGTCGAGCACGCGGGCGGCTAGCTCTTCAGGGCCGCGACCCGGTCGGCCAGCTCCTGCTGCGACATCGCCGACGTCGGGTTGTTGACGAACGTGGACGAACCGTCGGTGCGGTAGAAGACGTAGGCGGGCTGCCACGGCACGTTGTACCGGGCCCAGATGGAGCCGTCGGCGTCATTGAGATTGGGGAAGTTGAGGTGGTACTTGTCGACGAAACCCTGCATGGCGCCGACGTCGGAGTGCGCCGCCACCCCGACGAAGCTGACCTGAGGATTGGCGGCGGCGACCTGGCTCACCGAGGGTGCCTCTGCGTTGCAGAACGGGCACCACGGTGTCCAGAACCACAGCACCGCGGGCCGCCCGGACAAGCTGGACCCGTTGAACGGGGCACCGGACAAGGTGGTCCCGGTGAACTGCAGCCGATCGTCGGCAGCCGCGGTCGGCGCCGCGACCAGCGCGAACACCATCGCGAGCGCGGACAGCAGGCCCGCCAGGCTCGGTGTCAACGGCAGGTGCAACCGCGGAAGTCGCATCCTCATGGCAGTCTCCTTCGCTCAGGGCGCAGCACGCGCACGGCCTGCGCATACCCCCTGACACGACGATCGACACTCCAGAGTTCAACGCAGCGGCGTTTGCGCCCCGCCGTCAGTTCTGCCGGGGCAGCAGCTCGGCGGTGAACCGCTCCAGGAATGCAGTGCGGTCACCGTGACCGGCCGGCCTGATCACGAACTTGGTCAGCCCGGCGGCGAGATAGGCATCGAGTTGGCGGTGCAGGGCCGGCCAGTCCGCGGCGACGAGTTGTTCCGGGTCGACATCGGGTCGACGGCGACGGACCGCGGCGAGCACATCGGCCGGGAGGGTGCCGTCCCCGACGGCCAGGCTGATGCCGTAGTGGTCAGGCTCGATGGTGCGCCCCGCAGCAACCGCTGCGGCCTCAATGCGCAGGCGGGCCGCGCCCGCCTCCTCGGGCGTGAGGAAACTGCCGAGCCACCCGTCCGCGAACTTTCCGATGCGGGTCAGGGCTGCCGGGGCCGACCCGCCCAGCCAGATGTCGATCGGGGTGTCCGGTAACGGCTGTACCTGTGCGGACCGGACAGTGAAGTAGTCGCCCTCGAACGGCGCGTCGTCGCCGCGCAGGGCCGAGCGCAGCAAGGCCAGCGATTCGTCGAAGACGGCGGCCCGGCGGCCGTCGGGCACGACGAAGATGTCCCGCTCGGCGGGCAGGGCCGAATGCAGGCCGAACGCGGGCAGCACCCGCTTGGGTGCCAGCGCCGCCAGCGATGCGAGCTGTTTGGCCACCAGAACCGGATGGCGTCCCGGCAGGATCGCCACCGAGGTCCCGACCTTCAGCCGGCGGGTGCGGGCCAGCGCGTAGGCCATGCCGACGAACGGATCCACCGCAGGGGTGTAGACCAGCTCGGAGAACCACACCGAATCGACCCCGGTGCTTTCCAGGTGATCGACGATGCCGGCCAACTCGTCTGGGGTGGTCTCGGCGCCGAGTCCCACGCCGAAGCGCACCTTCATCGCAGCTTTCCCATGCCATCCATACTTGGCCCAACACCGAGGAGGCCCCTCTTGTGCCCGCTCGTCCGGCGGTTCAGAGTAAGACAATGAGCGAACAATGGATTCAAGGGTGCTTGGTCCAGCGGATCTCGTTTCGTGATGGCCTGGTGCTCGATCTCGACGACTACAACGAACTGGTCATCTCAGTTCCGCTGCAACTGACACTTCCGGCAATCGGTACCGACGATTCCGAAGTGCTGTCGCTCGACCCCCGTGCACTGCGCAACGAGGTCCGCCCGCTGTTCGATTTCGCAGGCCAACGCTGCACGCATGCCGACTGGGAGGACGACGGCAGCCTTCACCTGAGCTTCTCCGACGGCCACCGAATCGATGTCCGGCCGGACGAGGGCCGCACCTCGTGGGAGCTGTACGGGAAGCACCACGGCTACGCCGCATGCCTGCCGCACGGGCGGGTCCGCGTCGTCCGCCACGATCAGGAGGACCTCGATCAGGACGGCGACGACGTCCCCACCCGCGAGAGCGGCTGACCGGCGCGCCGCGGTGCCACGGCACTACCGATGCGGCATCAGCGGACGTCGACCCCGATGATCGGGATCCATACGCCGAACAGCCACACGCCCCACTGCCGGAAACCGTTGTCCCACACCGGGTTCAAGTTGTATCCCCAGTAGTTGACGGTATGCGGCAGCGGTCCGCCGTTCCAATGCAGCGGCGGCGGCGGGCCCCAACCCCACGGCGGCGGACCTTGACGGTCATCCCACCAGTCGTGCCGGTTGTTCGCCCACCAGGGACCCTTGTCGTCCCAGTGATCACGATGGTCGAAATCAGGGCCGCGATCGTGCCCACGACCGTCGAAATCACGGTCGTGACCGGGTGGCCCGCCGTTGCAGAACGGGAAGCAGTCGTCATTGCCGTGCCCCGGCTTGAGCGGAGCCGGCACAGCCGGCGACGCCGAAGCCACCGGCGTCCCGAACACCGTGACCCCCATAGCGAACGCACCGACCGTCAACGCAGCCGCCACGAACTTGGACAGTTTCATACCTGAACCTCCTACCGTCGTGACCCGGGCGCCGGCCATCCCCCAATGACCCGGCGCTGCAACGCCTTGCAACCCAGCCCTGACGCGAGCGGCGAAACGTGCACCCCAGTGAGGTATCGCCACACCTGATCCCGGCGTTACCCACTGTCCGGCCGGCTCCGGTCATACCCTGGCGGAGTGGGTATCGGACCGCGGGTCAACGGGACGCCTCCTCCGGCAGTGCGGCGCTCGGAGATCGAACTAGGGTCATGGCAGTTCTGGCGTGAGGATGACGACATCCGCGACGGCGCGTTCGCGGTACTGCGCCGTGAGGACCCGGTCTCATATCACCCGGCATGTGTCCTCGACGGTTTTCCCGAGAGTCACGGACACTGGGCGGTGACCAGGTATGACGATGTGTTCCATGCCAGCCGCCATCCGGAGATCTTCAGCTCGGCGTCGGGGATCACCATCGGCGATCAGACGCCGGAACTGGCGGAGTATTTCGGCTCGATGATCGTGATGGACGATCCTCGCCACACCCGCCTGCGCAACATCGTGCGCAGCGCCTTCACGCCGCGGGTGGTGGCGCTGATCGAGGATTCCGTCCGCGATCGGGCCCGGCGACTGGTGGCCGACATGGTGGCCAGGAATCCCGACGGCAACGCCGAACTGGTGACCGAACTCGCCGGCCCGTTACCGCTGCAGATCATCTGCGACATGATGGGCATCCCGGAGCAGGACCATCAACAGATCTTCCACTGGACCAACGTGATCCTCGGTTTCGGCGATCCGGATCTGACCACCGACTTCGACGAGTTCCTCAAGGTGGCGATGGACATCGGCGCGTATGCGACCGCGCTGGCAGACGAGCGCCGCGCGGTGCCCACCGACGATCTGACGACCAGCCTGGTTCAGGCCGAGGTCGACGGTGAAGGGCTGACCTCCGCCGAGGTGGCCTCGTTCTTCATCTTGCTGGTGGTCGCGGGCAACGAGACCACCCGCAACGCCATCAGCCACGGCGTGCTCGCCCTCACCCGCTACCCCGAGCAGCGCCGGAAGTGGTGGTCACGGTACGAGGAGTTGGCGCCGACGGCGGTGGAAGAGATCGTGCGCTGGGCGTCGCCGGTCAGCTACATGCGCCGCACGGTAACCCAGGACACCGTCCTCGGCGACACACCGCTGCCGGCCGGCGCCAAGGTGACACTGTGGTACGGATCGGCGAATCGCGACGAATCGAAGTTTGCCGATCCGTGGATGTTCGACGTGACCCGTCATCCCAATCCCCACCTCGGATTCGGCGGCGGCGGTGCGCATTTCTGCCTGGGAGCGAACCTGGCCCGGCGTGAGATCACCGTCGCGTTCGAGGAACTGCACCGGCAATTGCCCGACATCGTCGTGACCGAGGAGCCCGACCGGCTGCAGTCACAGTTCATCCACGGCATCAAGCGCATGCCCGTGGCCTGGGGCCACGAGCCGCGTTGACTCAGCCGGTGGCCGGCGCGCCACGACGATCTGCCGAGGTCACCTCACCGTGAGCGTGCCCAGCATCGCGGGGTGGTAGAGGCAATAGAAGGCGTACTCCCCCGGTTCCGTGGGAGCCGTCAGCGTTGCCCGCCCCTTGCCGTCCACATGGGCGTCGAACAGGCCCTCGGTCCGCGACGTGACCGAATGCTCGACCTCGTCGTTGTTGACGATGGTGATCTCGGCGCCCGGTGCCACCGCGCCGAGGGATCCGAATCCCATCCCCTCGATCGCGATGACCGGCCCGGTGGGCGCGGACGTTCCGGGACTGGCGGTGAGCGTCTCGGAGTGCTCGCCATGGCCGCCCGGTGAATTGGCTTGCCCGCAAGCGACACTCATCCCGGCCAGCAGGAATATCGACACCGTCAACACCACAAGTCGAAACATCCGCGCCCCTGACATTCGTCGTGACCGCGGCCAATTATCCGCCGCGGCGCGCCGTGATGTGCCCGAATCTGCCGATCCGGGCACCCCGGGAAGTTCGGGGCATCAGAAGCGATGCAGGACAATGGTTTACCTTGCCCGGCGGTTTATCTGGCCCGGCGACCCACTGCCACACCGCCCGCGAACGCCGCAACGAGCACACCGACGATCACCCAGGCCAACACGCTGGAACCGCCCACCAAGTCGTTGAGGTTGGTCAGGATCAGCACCAGCGCTCCCAACAGCCCGGCCAGCCCTAGGGCCGGTGCGATACGCACCCGCCACAGCGAATGTCCATGGCGGTCAGAGGCGAAATAGACCAGCACCGCCACGCTGGTGGCGATCATCAGCACCACCACACCGACAGTCGTCGCACCGGCGAACCAGGTGTAGAACTGGGCAGCCGGGTCCAACCCGAACACGACCGCCAACAGGACGCTCACCGCCACCACGCCGGAGATCCACAGCGAGGCCTGGTGCGGCGAGCCGTGCCGGTCGTGCGGCACGCTCAACCGCGCAGGCAGCACGTCGCGCTGCGACAGCGCGAACACGTAGCGCGACGCCACATTGTGGAAAGCCAGGATGCAGGCGAACAGGCTGGTGAAGTACAACACCGTGATGAGGTCGGCACCGACCGCGCCGATGTACCGGTGCGCGGTGTCACCGAGGAAGGTGGAACCCGAGTCGGTGGCACGGGTGACGGCCTGCTCGTCGCCCCAGCCCGAGATCAAGGCCCAGCTGGTGCCCGCGTAGAACACCCCGATCAGGATGAGCGCCAGGTAGGTGGCCCGCGGAATCGTGCGCTCGGGGGTGCGGGCCTCGTCGCGGAAGATCGCGGTCGCCTCGAATCCCACGTAGCTGATGATCGCGAACAGCAATCCGATACCCAGCGAGCCGGAAAAGATCGCACTCGGATTCACGATGCCCGACGACAACCCGGACTGGCCGCCACCCTGCACCACGATCACCAGATCCAGCACCAGCACGATCAATATCTCGGCGGTGAGCAGGACCCCGAGCACTCGGCTGGACAGCTCGATGTTGCGGTAGCCCAGATACGTCGTGACGACGAAGGCTGCCGCGGCGAACAGCCACCAGGGCAGAGCCGGCCCGCCCGCCAGCTCGAGAACGCTGGCTCCGGCCGGGCCGAGCAGTCCGTAGACACCCGCCTCCAGTGCCACGTAGCTCACCAGTGCCACGACCGCGATACCGATTCCGGTGGGCAGTCCGAGCGACTGACGGACATAGGAGAAGAAGGCGCCCGCCTCATCGACATACGGTGTCATCGCGGTGAATCCGACCGCGAACAACAGCAGGACCACCGTGGAGGCGATGAACGTGGCGGGGAAACCGGCACCGTTGCCCGACGCGATACCCAGCGGCACCACACCGCCGATCACCCCGAGAGGCGCCGCCGCGGCCACCACCATGAAGACGATCGAGGCGACCCCGAGCTTGCCGCGTAGCTGTCGACCGGTTGGCGGCGGCTGATAGCCCAAGGATTCTGGGGCTGTGGTGGTTTCGGACATGCTCGACCGTCCTTCTGGCAGCGTGCGCGCAAATATGACCCGCGGAACATAGGGCCGGGGCTTACCGGCACACCAGGTCTGGCGTCAGCGTGCGCAAAACTCCGCCGTCAACACGCTCCCAGTACATCGAGCATCCCGGCCGCCGATCGTGGCCAGGTGAACTCCTCGGCCCGTTGCCGCGCGCTGCTCCGCCGCTGCGGTTCCGGCCGGCCGATCACCGACGTGACCGCGCGGGCGATGGCGTGCGCATCGTTGTCGGCGGTGGCCCCGCTGTCGCAGGTGAGGATCTCGGCCAGCGCAGAGGTCCGTGATACGACGGCCGGAGTTCCGCAGGCCAGCGCTTCCAGTGCGGCCAGACCGAACGTCTCGTGCGGTCCCGGCGCCAGCGCGACGTCTGCGGAGGCCAGGATGGTCGCGACGGTGTCACGGCAGCCGATGTATCCGGTGAACGCCACCGGCAAGCCGCTGGCCTGCCGTTCCAGGCGGGCTCGCAGCGGACCCTCGCCGACTACCACCAACCGCGCGTCCACGCCTGAATCACGCAGAGCCGCAACGGTACCGATGCTGCGGTGGGCATGTTTTTCCACCGACAACCTGCCGCAGTGCACCAGCAAGGTCTGCTGCGGCGCGGCCCAGCGGCTCCGCATCTGGGCAGACCGGCGCCGGGGATGGAACTGCTCGAGGTCTACACCGAGCGGGACGGTGGCGACATTCTGCGCGCCGATCCGCTCGAATTCTTCTCGCGCGAAACCTGTCGTACACACCACGGCGTCGTAGTTGGCCGCGGTACGGCGATTGGCGAAGTCCGCCACCATGACTGCGGTCGACCGCGGCAGCACCTGACCGACCAACCGGTCCAGGCGTTCGTGGGAGACCATCACAGTGGCCACGCCGTGCCTGCGACCCCACGGACCAAGCGATCGCAGCGTCAACCGGTCGGACACTTCGATGGCGTCGGGCCGCAGTTGCTGCAACAAGGCCGTCACCGGACCCGGCAGCACCGCGCGGTAGCCACCGGTGAACGGGATGAGCCTGGCCGGCAACGACATTCGCACGACACCGCTGGCGAGTACGTGCCGACCCGGCCGCGATCCCGGAACGATGAGGTAGACCTCGTGGCCCAAGGCGCAATATTCGGCGCCCAGCCGGTCGACCGCGGTCCGCAGCCCTCCCGATCGCGGGCCGTAGAAGTTGGCGACCTGGACAACCCGCATGCCCCTGATCAGAACCGGGCCGCGTGTGCGGTCAACAACGAGGCTGCGACCGAGAATTGAACAACCGCTGAACAAGCCCCAGCCGACTCAGGTGAGATGCGTGGCGAACCAGTCCTGGATGCGGCGCCAGGCATCGGCGGCGGCCGCCGCATCGTAGCGATCCCCGGTGTCGTTGAAGAACGCATGGTTGGCACCGGGTTCGGTGATCAGCTCATGCACCATGCCGGCCTTCTCGAGCGCAGCGCGGGCCACCGGTTCACTTGCGTTCACCCGTTGATCCAGGGCGCCGTAGAAGGCCAGCACCGCGGCATCGCGCGAGCCACCGAAATCCGGATCATCGGGAGCCGGACCGTAGAACGGCACCGCGGCGGCCAGCGCAGGGGTGCCCCCTGCCAAAAGCCGCCAGACCAGCCCACCGCCCATACAGAAACCGACAGCGGCAACCTTGCGTCCCGGTACGCGGCGCTGCACCTCGTCGATGCCCGAGCGCAGATCGGCGATGAACTCGGGCGGTTCGATCCTGCTCAACGCAGCCGTCGCGGCGGCTTGATCGGCGAACGCCGAGGTTCCGCCCTGCGCCGAGAGCAGGTCGATCGCCAGAGCCGAATACCCGATGCCGGCGAACCGCCCGGCCACCGAACGGATGTGGTCGGTCAGCCCCTTGTTCTCGTGGATCACCAGCACCGCGCCCTTGGGCTCCGGGGCGGCGGCCCATGCGCCGCGCAATTCACCGCCGGGCCCGGCCCAACGCACCTCACTGGTCGGTAGCGCGCTGTGAACCCCCGGGGGCGGGGCCGTTTCCGGTGCCGCGCCGCCAGTCGGAGCGGGCGGGGAGGCGGGAGCCGCCTGCTTCGTCTCACCGCACGCGGCGATCAGTGCGCCCGCCGCGGCGGCACCGATTCCCAACAATCCCAGCCGGCGCAGCGCCTCCCGGCGCGACAACAGCCCGTCGAGGTGATCGGTCGCGATTTCCTCGGCGATATAGCGCTGCAGTGGAGTCACCCCCGCAAGTATGCGCCGATATGCCGAACCACAGCTATAGAACTGCATGCGGCGGGATACTCATCGGATGGGCTGGACACCGGACCGGGACGCACTGCGCGGCCGCATCGCTGTGGTCGCCGGGGCCACCCGCGGGGCCGGCCGGGGCATAGCCGCGGCGCTGGGCGAGGTCGGTGCGACCGTGGTGTGCACCGGGCGCAGCAGCCGAGACGGAAACCGCGACTCCGACTACCACCGGCCCGAAACCATCGAGGAAACCGCCGAATTGGTCACGGAGCTGGGTGGGATCGGCGTCGCCGTACAGGTCGACCACCTCGACGTGACACAGGTGCGCAAACTGGCCGGGCGACTCAAGGCCGACTACGGGCATATCGACATCCTGGTCAACGACATCTGGGGCGGTGAGGTGCTCAAGGGCCCGCCCCACACGTGGGGGCGGCCGATGTGGCAGCACGACCTCGACGACGGATTACGGATGCTGCGACTCGGAATCGACACGCACCTGATCACCTCCCACTGCATCCTGCCCCTGCTCGCCGACCAGCCCGGTGGACTACTGGTCGAAATCACCGATGGGACAACAGAATTCAATTCCGAGAACCCCAGGCTCTCGGTGTTCTACGACCTGGTCAAGACGGCGGTGAACCGACTGGCCTTCACCCACGGGCACGAGCTCGCCGCATTCGGCGCCACCGCCGTCGCGGTCACGCCGGGCTGGCTCCGCTCGGAGATGATGCTCGACAACTACGGCGTCACCGAGGCCAACTGGCGGTCCGCCCTCGACCTGGCACGCACCGACGGCTATCCGGCGGCGCCGCCGGGATTCGCCGAATCCGAGTCGCCCCGTTTCGTCGGGCGCGGCATCGCCGCCCTGGCCGCCGACCCGGGCCGGGCCCGCTGGAACCAGCGGTCGGTCAGCTCGGCCGCCCTGGCGCGCCACTACGGGCTCAGCGACCTCGACGGGCGCTTGCCAGACGCGTGGGCACCGCTGTAACCCCAGGTGGATGGGCCCTGACCGATCCAGTAGACATTTTTTGAGATCTGTTTACTGTTTTCATTGACACCGGCAATACCCGGCCTGTTCTATGACTGAGTGAGCTTCGACACAATCATTCGCAATGGCCGCTGGTTCGATGGAACCGGCGCGCCCTCGGCAGTGCGCGACATCGGCATCCGCAACGGGCATGTGGTCGCCATCTCCCCCGACCGTCTGGATGCGACCGACTGCCCCCAGGTGATCGACGCCACCGACAACTGGGTGATGCCCGGAATGCTGGATATTCACACCCACTACGACGTCGAGGTGCTGGGCGGCCCGTCGCTGTCGGAGTCCCTCCGCCATGGCGTGACCACCGCCATGCTCGGTTCATGCTCGCTGTCGACCGTCCACGTCGGCGGTGTCGACGCCGGCGACCTGTTCGGCCGGGTGGAGGCGATCCCGCGCGAGCACGTCATCGCCGCGGTGGACGACAACAAGACCTGGACTGACTGCAACGGATACGTGACGGCGCTGGAATCGCTGCCGTTGGGCCCCAACCTGGCCGCCTTCATCGGCCATTCCGATATGCGCACCGCCGTGATGGGGCTCGACCGCGCCACCCGCAGGGACGCGCGGCCGACCGCCGCCGAGCAGGCTCGCATGGAGCAGATGCTCCAAGAGGCCCTCGATGCCGGATTTGTCGGAATGTCTTCGCAGCAGCTGCTTTTCGACAAGATCGACGGTGAGACCTGCCGGTCCCGGACCCTGCCTTCCACCTACGCCAAGCCGCGGGAGCTGCGCAGGCTCAAGTCGATGCTGCGCCGCTCGGGCCGGGTGCTGCAGTCAGGTCCGGACATCCAGAACCCGCTCAACCTGGTCTCGCAGTTGGCGCAGTCGCTCGGGCTGTTCCGCGGCACCCTGAAAACCAGCCTGCTCTCGGCCGCCGACATCAAGGCCAACCCGTACTCGATCATGATCATGGGCCCGGTGGCCCGGCTGGTGAACAAACTCGGCGGGAACTTCCGGTGGCAGCACCTGCCGGTGCCGTTCGAGGTATATGCCGACGGCATCGACCTGGTCGTGTTCGAGGAATTCGGTTCCGGCGCAGCGGCTCTGCATTTGCGCGATGAAGTCGAACGCAACGAATTGCTGCGCGACGAGTCCTACCGGCGCAAGTTCCGCAAGGACTACGACAACAAGTTCGGGGTGCGCGTGTGGCACCGGGACTTCTTCGACGCCGAGATCGTCGCGTGCCCTGACGAATCCGTGGTCGGCAAGTCGTTCGGCCAGGTGGGTCAGGAGCGCGGCGAGCTGCATCCCGTCGACACCTTTCTGGATCTGGTCCTCGAGCACGGCACCGCGCTGCGGTGGCGCACCACCATCTCCAACCACCGACCCGAGGTGCTCAAGAAACTGGCCCGCGACCCGGGGATCCAGCTCGGGTTCTCCGACGCCGGCGCCCACCTGCGGAACATGGCCTTCTACAACATGGGGCTTCGGCTGCTGCGCCACGTCCGCGACGCCGATCGGGCAGGCACACCGTTCATGTCGATCGAACAGGCCGTGCACCGGCTCACCGGTGAGCTCGCCGACTGGTACCGGATCGACGCCGGCCACCTGCGCATCGGAGACCGCGCCGACATCGTGGTCATCGACCCGGAGCACCTCGACGATTCGCTCGACGCCTACGCCGAGGAGACGGTCGACCAGTACGGCGGATTGTCCCGGATGGTCAACCGCAACGACGAAACCGTCACCGCCGTTCTGGTCGGCGGACGAACCGTGTTCGCCGACGGTCGGCTCACCGAGCTGGTCGGCAAACAGCGCACGGGCAGATTCCTGCGGGCCGCACGCCAGACCCCGTCGATATCCACCGAGGAAAGCGAGCTCACCGGTGTCCGCTGAGAACATGGCGCTTGAGGAAACCGTCCACGGCATGTGGAAAGCGCTGTCCGAACGCGATTGGGAACTGCTCAAGACATATTTGTCGGAGGACTGCATCTATCTCGACATGCCGGTGGGCCCTGCCGCTGCCGCAAGAGGGCCCGAGGACATCGTCAAGCGACTCAAGATCGGTCTCGAACCGCTGGCATCGTACGAGAACTTTCCGGGACTGCTCGTGCAGAACGGTCGCGATGCCATGTACGAGCATCACGAGGAATGGCATTGGGCCAGCGGCGAATCCGCCGTGCTGCAGTTCGTCACGGTGCACCGGGTCGAGAACGACAAGGTGACCCTGTGGAAGGACTACTGGGACATGGGGGCACTGGCCAACCATGCCCCGCCGGACTGGCTGGAGAACTTCGCCACCGCCGACATGTCGTGGGTGTTCGACGCCACCGGGCTGGTGTGACGGGCGCGGCCGTTCAGCCGATACCCCACACGAGGCAGAACGGGTGCCCGGCCGGATCCCGGAACACCCGGAAGTATTCCTCGCCAACGGCATCAGTGACGCGGACAGCCCCCAGTGCCAGAACCCGACGCTGGGCCTCGTCCGGATCGTCGACCTGGATGTCCAGATGGATCTGCTGGGACCCCCGGGGATCGGGGAACTCGGGCGGCTCGTGCTCCGGTGAATACTGGCAGGCGACTCGCCGGCCCGCCGGGTCGGTCACCACCACCCAGGTGTCGTCCTCGGCCGTGACGGTTCCACCGAGCAGTTCGGCGTAAAAGGCCGCCAGTGCAGCGGGATCCCGGCTGTCCAGCACGATGGAGCGAAGTGTTCCGATCATCTCACCGATATAGCCGTACGTCGCGCCGGCCAAACCGGCCGACCGCATCCGGTCACAAGCTCCAGGCCATCCTGAACCTCTCGGTGAGCTGCTCGGCGTCGAGATCGCCGAAGTTCGCCTGCTCGTAGTCGCGGACCGCGAGGACGGAGTCGACCGCCTGATCACCGAGGATCTCGCGGATCAGCGTCGAAGAACGCAGTGCGGCAAGGATGTCGGCCTGCCGGTTCGGCAGGAGCGCGATTCCGTCGTCGGCACGCTCGGTGTCGGTCAGCGAGTCCGGGTCGACCTGCACCTCGGCTGCCGGCGCCAACCGTTGACTGATGCCGTGCTGGGCCAGTCCGAGGATGGTCGCCGTCGCCAGGTAGGGGTTGGCCGAGGGGTCGATGACCTTGACCTCGACATTGGCGCCGTAGGGATTACTCGGGCCGCCGATCAGGAAACGTACGGCGGCTTCGCGGTTTTCGGTACCCCAGCAGTTGTAGGCGCCCGCCCAGTATCCCGGCTGCATACGCAGCCCGGACAGCACAGATCCGCACAGCACGCCCTGGGCGGCGGGCAGCCCGGCGAGCAGTCCGGCCAGCGCGGACTCGCCCTCGGGCGTCATGCCCTGTGTGCCGGTGCCGCCCGAGAACAAGGGCACACCGGCCAGGCTCAGCGAAAAGTGCTGGTGTGCACCGGAACCCACACCGGAGGCAAATGGCAACGGGGACAGGCTGACCCGCATTCCATAGCGCCGGGCAACCCGGGCCACGATGATCCGGGTGAGAATCAGCTGGTCGGCGGCGGCCACCGGCGGCAACGGCGCCAGCGATATCTCGAACTGGTTCTTCCCGTACTCGGGATGAAACTGTTCGATCGTCACTCCCGAGCCGTTGGCGGCATCGGTGACGTCGCGGACGAATCCCTCGAACTCGAGCAACCCGGCCAACCCGTACTGCGCCCACAGCAACGACGGCAACCGGCCCCCGTCGGGCCCCACCAGCACGAACTCCACCTCATGCCCGACGAGTGCGGTGAGCTCGGCAGCTTCCAGCCCGTCCTGCACCCGCTGCAGCACACCGCGGCTGCAGTACGGATCGGGAGAGCCGTCCTGGTTGTAGAAAGCCGCTGGGGCCCAAGCCAATCCGTCGCCGAGGATCCGCAATGCGCCGAGGTCGATGCGGATCCGCTGATCCCCCACGACGCCGATGCCGCCGCCCATCGCGATACCGGTCTGGTCGATGGTGAACGCGTGAAACACCGGGCTGGCGCCCAGGCCCGGGTCGGCGAAGATGCCCATGCGGCGCAGCGGAACGGTTTTCGCGTGCGCCAGGCCGGCCGGACCGATCACCGTGCCGATCAGCGTCGCGACACCGTCGGATTCCAGCTGCGCGATGGCTGCCGCAGCCAGCGGTTTCGCCGGTCCTGACGATCCGGTGGTCACCACCTCATTGTGCGCCGAGGGGCCGTGGGCTACAGCGTGATCTTGCAGGTTTGGCCGATGTCGAGCGTGCGCAACATCCGGCCCATGCCCAGCCACATCGCGCAGGACAACGCCAGGTCCGTGAGCAGCTCGGCATCGAACTGTTCACCGGCCCGCTCCCAGAAGTCCTCGTCGTCACGCAGTCCGGTGTGATCACTCGCGAAACGCTCCGCGAACTCGGCCGCGATCCGTTCCTGCGGGCTGTAACCCGGCCAGCTCCGCCACTCGGCGGCGTGATCGTAGAGATCCTCGTCCACTCCCGCCGCGGCTCCCTCGGAGTCGCGGGTGTTCTGGCACACCACGCATTCGTTGTCGAGCGCGATCACCATGCGGGCCAGCTCACGCACCCGCAACGGCAGCCGTCCCTTGGTGTACACCGCATTGGTGTAGTTGGCCATGGCGGTGCCGATCTCGGGAGACCGCAGGATCCAGCCGGCCACGTCATCGTCGGGAAATTCTCCGATACGGCTCATGGCCGAATCGTACGCGCGGACCGCCGATTCTGGAACAAGTTCTAGTTTTTGGTTCCGGGGCCGGTCAACTCCGGGGTGCGGTCCTCACCCCAGTCCCGCTGCACCACCACCCGGTGAGCGATCCGTTCCAGAGCCGCCTCCACCTGCACACGGTCGGGACGGCCCTCGAACGACGGTGATTCACCCAGCTTGTCGACGATGCGCCCGATCAGTGCGGCGGACACCCCGTCGACCTGACGCATCCCGCTCTGCGTCAGCCACAAGGTGTCCCCGGTGCGCAGGACATAACCGTCCTGCACCAACCGGTTGAACGTCGGCTCGAGCACTTCGTAGGGCACGACGAGCCGATCGGCGATCTCGGTGAGGCGGGCGGAGCCGAATATCTGGCTGTGCCGGTAGATCTTGAGCAGGGCCCACAACCCGGCGACGTCCAGCTCGCACCCTGACGTTCCGGCGACACTCCGCAGCCGAATTTCGGGTGAGCTGCGCATCAGCCGGCTGACCACGGTCTCCAGGACCTGATCCGAAGATTCCGCGCTCGGCATGCCGAAGCCTTCGCCGAGGTCGACCGCCGACGTCGCCTCCGCGTCGACCAGCGGCACCTCCTTGAGGAACAGCGCCACGATCAAGCCGACCAGCGCCACCGGCGCGGCACAGAGGAACACCAGGTCCAGCGCGTCGGCATAGGCGTTCACGATCGGGGCGGCGACCTCGGGCGGGAGTTCGTGCAGTGCGGCCGGAGATGCGCCCGCGACGGGCGGAGCGCCACTGGCCGCCAACGCGCCCGGCAGCCGGTCCGAGAGGAACCCGGCGAACAGCGAACCGAAAATCGCCGCGCCGAACGAACTCCCGATGGTGCGGAAGAACGTCACCCCCGACGTCGCGACGCCGAGATCGGTGAAATCGGAGGTGTTCTGCACGATCAGAACGAGCACCTGCATGCACATGCCGATCCCGGCGCCCAGGATCAACAGGTACAGCGACTGCAACGGGATCGGGGTCGCGGCGTTCATCCGCGACAGCAGAACGAAACCGACGAGCATGATCGCGGTGCCGGCGACCGGGTAGATCTTGTAGCGACCGGTGCGTCCCACCAGACTGCCGCTGACAGTTGACGTGATCAGCAGGCCGAGCACCATCGGCATCGTCCGCAATCCCGATTCCGACGGTGACACACCGTCGACGAACTGCATGAAGGTGGGCATGAAGGTCAGCGCACCGAGCATCGCGAATCCGACGACCAGCGACAGCACGCAACACATGGTGAACACCGGATTGCGGAACAGGCGCATCGGCAGAATCGGCTCGGCTGCCCGGGTTTCTGCCCGGACGAACATCGCCAGGGCCAGGACCGAGCCGATGGCCAGCCCGACGATGGTGGGTGAGGTCCAGGCCAACTCGCCGCCGAGGCTGGTGGCCAGGGTCAGGCCGGATGCCCCGATGCCGACCCAGACGATTCCGGCGTAGTCGATCACCGGGCGGGAAGCGCGGGAGGCGACCGCCGGGATGGTGGCAGCGGCGACCAGGAGAACAACGACACCCACCGGGATGCTGAGCCAGAACGCCCAGCGCCAGCCGAGGTGATCGGTGACGAAGCCGCCGAGGAGCGGGCCGGCCACGGTGGTGACACCGAACACCGCGCCGAGCGCACCCTGGTAGCGCCCACGGTCCCGGAGTGGGATGACCTCGGCGATCAGAGCCGAGGAGGTCACCATGATCGCGCCGCCGCCGATGCCCTGCAGCGCCCGCGCGGCCACCAGCATGGCCATCGAACCCGACAGGCCGCTGAGCACCGAGCCGACCAGAAAACACACGACGGCCGTCTGGTAGACGACTTTCCGGCCGAAGATGTCACCTACCTTCCCGACCACGGCGGTGACCACGGTCGAGGCCAACAGGTAACTGGTGACCACCCAGGCCTGATGTCCGGCCCCACCCAGATCTGCCACCACCGTCGGCAGTGCGGTGGCGACGATGGTCTGGTTCAGCGAGGCGAGCAGCATGCCGAGCAGGACTGCGACGAAGACCAGATTGCGCCTGCGCACGCTCAGCAGCGCGCCGCCAGAGGTCTGCTCGTCGGTGGTCGTTGGGGTGGACATGAGTTCCTTTCACCGGCCTGACCAGTACAACCATTACTATCGTTAGACAGGCTATGAAAGTTACAGCATGACCAAAGCCGCCCCGGGCAACAGCCTGCGATGACCGGCTACCCAGGGCGGCTTCGAACGAAACTGACGGCGCTCAGCGGACCTTACTGCGGCGGGCGGGAGACGCACTGCGCGGCGTAGAGCGCGTCGCCCAGCTTCTCCATGAGCTCCAGCTGGGTCTCCAGATAGTCGATGTGCGACTCTTCGTCGCCCAGGATCGTCTCCAGGATGCGCGCCGAGGTCGCGTCCTCCTTTTCGCGGCACATGATTATCCCGGGCCGCAGCCGGGCAACCACCTCGTACTCGATTGCCAGGTCCGCCTCGAACTGTTCCCGAAGCGTCTGGCCGACGCGCAGCGAAAACAGTCGTTGATAGTTGGGCAGACCATCCAACAGCAGGATTCGATCCGTGATGGTCTCCGCGTGCCGCATCTCTTCAAAAGACTCGGCGCGGGTGTGTTCAGCCAGTTCGGTGAATCCCCAATTGTCCTGCATTTTCGAATGCAGGAAATACTGGTTAATTGCGGTGAGTTCGCTGGTCAATTGCTCATTGAGCAATTTCAGAACATCCGGATCGCCTTGCATCGTTACTCCTAAGCACCTTGAGGGCTGGTCAAGTGTTGCCGTTTGCCATGCACTTCCAATCTAGTCCAGAAAGCACTGTGGGACGCAATGGTTGACACCCAATTCGGCGTGTTCTTGCGGTATTAGCAGAACTTCTGGGGCGCGCGGACCGAGGCGTGGCCACGAAGAGTGGACTGGCTGTCCTAACTAAGGTTAGACTGCGCTAATTCCTTGTCGCACCCCGAAAGAAAGGCCGGTAACAATGAGTGAGTACGATTTGCACTCGCTCATACTTTCTTGCGATTTCCGCGTCGACGACGTCGAGCAAATGTGGAAATGGATGAAGAAGCACCGTTCCGGCCTATTGTCGATCGGCGCCCATCATGTGGTGCTGTACAAATCAATTTGGGAGCCGGGCCGGGTATTGGTGACCATCGGCATCCGCCATGCCAGGTCCATCCGCGATGTGTTGCGTTCACCGGCGATTTTCGAATGGTTCGATATTTCCGGCGTCGAAGATATCCCGCCGATATTCGGCGGCGAAGTGGTGGAGAAAATCGATCTCGTCGAGCCGTCCCCGGAGGGGCATGTGGCCGGGGTGATCGTGGGTGCGGTTGCCACCGTCGACGACGTGCCGACCTTGATGCGCAAGGTGCACGACGGCCTGGCCCGCTTCGAGCAGGGCGGCATCCGCAAGATCTGGGTCTACCAGGCGCTCGACGACGGCCAGGAAGTGATGATCCTGCAGGAGGTCTCCGACGAGATCAGCGCCAGGCAGTGGATCGACCATCCGGACGCGGCCGCCGAGTGGATGACGACCGCCGGATTCGGCGCCTACCCCAGCCTGTTCGTGGGCAAGTTGGCCTACATCATGGACGTCGACGAGCGGGAAGACTGATGTTCGTCTGCCTGTGTACCGGCGCGACGAGTCAGGTCGTCAACGAAATCGTGGAGTCCGGGGCCACCACCTCCAAAGAGGTCGCCGAAGCCTGCGGCGCGGGGGCCGATTGCGGACGATGCCGGCGCACCATCCGCGCCATCATCGCCGCCCATCAGGCAGCCGAGGGCCGCCCCTCGGAGTTCAACGGTTGCCCTTCGCGGGCCAGGCACTAACGCTTGCGATCGGCGAACTGGGCCAGCGCATCGACGTTGGCCGCAGCGCCCACCAATTCGACGAACAACCCCTTCTCCCGCTCCACGGCCGCCGCGATCTGCTCGCGGATCGGGGCCACCATCGCCTGCTTGACGGCGACCAGGCTCGAAATCGGTTTGGCCGCCAGGGTTTCGGCATAGCGGCGAGCCTCGGCCAGCAGAACGTCGGGCTCACAGACCTTCCACACCAGCCCCATCTCACGAGCCTCGGTCGCATCCACCCATTCCGACGACATCAAGAGCCACGCGGCATTCTGCCTGCCGAGCAGCCGTGGCATCAGATACGACGAGGCGGCCTCGGGCGCCACGCCAAGACTGGTGAACGGGCACTTCAACCGGGCCGTGGACGACATGAACGCCAGATCGGCGAACCCCAGGATGGTTGCGCCGATACCCACGCCGACCCCGTTGACCGCGCAGATCAGCGGCTTCGGGAAATCGGCCAGCACCTCGAGCATTCCGTAGAAGCCGTGCTCACCCGGGGTGAATTCCGGGTTGGTGATGCGGGTCTGCATCTCGACGAGGTCATTGCCCGCGCTGAAAGCCCTTCCGGCACCGGTCAGTAGCACCACCGCCACGTCGGGATCCTCGGCCGCGGCACGCAAGGCAACCGTCGTCTGGTCGTACAGCGCCTCGTTGAACGCATTGAGCGCATCCGGGCGGTTGAGGGTCAGGGTGCGAACCCGGTTGTTGTCCTCGATCAGCAGGGCCATTTCTCACTCCTCGCGTACGCGCCGTGACCGCTGCAGCCTAACTAGAACACGTTCCACTATTGCCGGCCGGGTGCGGACAAACCGTCGCCGAGGGGGCTGGCGTAGACATAACGGCTGGTCGGCACCGTGTCGATGTTGCTGCTGGCACCGAAGGCGTCGGTGCTGGCGACCATCCGGCGCATGCGGTCGGCCAGGTCGTCATCGTCGGCAGCACCGAAGAACGCGTGCAGATCCGAGACCGCCTGCTGGCGGAACAGCTCCTCCACGATGCCGTCGATCGCCGGGGCGTCGTCGGTCAAGGCACGGACCACGGTGTTCTGGGTATAGCCGAACGTGTCCTGGGTTTCGATGGCAACCGACGTGTGATCCACGTGCCAACGATGCAACCAGGTGGCCGCATCGAGATCCGGTGGCCTGCGCAACAGCGCGATATTGGCCAGCCCGTCGGTGCGCTCCCCCACCCCGGTCGGCGGCGGCGACATCGGTACCGATTCGGTGACCAGATACGCGGCGAGTGAATCACATTCAGCGGCAAGGATTTCCAAGGCCCGGCCGACCTGTTCACCGTAGTACTGCTGAACCCACAGGCTGATCACCGCCACCACCGGCGGGTCCAGCGTCGTCAACGTCATCAACGACTCACGCACCGCGTCGTCGCGAACATTGACCGTGAGGCCGGGGAGACCGAGAGCCAGCAGCTCATCGGCGACGCGGCTGCGCAGCCGCTCACACCACTGCTGATCCGACTGCGGGGCGCGTAGCAGGACGATGACTTTCTCCACGGTGGGAGAACCTACCCGGCCCATCACCCACCCACCGGGGCACCGATCCGCGCCACGCGTGGGCGGTTGGCACACGGGCGGCCCGCGCCGAGTGAGAATGGTGGGGTGCACACGGGTGGACAGGCAGCCGACGCGCTCCGGCTGAACACCCCCGACGCCGGCGCGGTGGCCCGCAGCCTGATCGGCGTCCTGGCGGTGACAGCCGTCGCCATGGCGTGGGGTTCCGGCGCCACCGCGATGTGGACACTGAGTGCCGGCGTCATCGCCGGCGCCATCGCGCTACAGCGCAGCCCGGGCGGCCGCGTCCCCCTGGTCATCACGGGCTCCGTCGAACTGGCCATCGCGGTGCTGCTCGGAACCATTGCCGGCCGGGACAGCCCGCTGTTCATCGCCGTGGTGGCGCTGTGGTGCTTCGCCGCAGGCATGCAGTGGTCGCTCGGAGCCAATTCGGGCCTGGTGGCCTCGGCGGCGAGCGCACTGCTGGTGCTGGCGCCACCGGTCGCCCCCACGCCGGCACAGGTCGTGCTGGCACCCGTTCTCGTGGTGTTCGCCGGTGTGGTTCAGGCGGTGCTCATCGTCGTCTGGCCGCCTCGGCGCTGGCGGGTCCAACGCGACGGGCTCACCCGCGCCTACCGGTCATTGGCCGCCGATTCACGCAACGTCGCGGCCCACAGCGCCACCGATGTCGACGACGCGCCGCTCACCTGGTTACGTGAGGTGTTCGCCGACAGCCAGGTGAGCCAGCGGCCCCGGGCCTACCACGGCGGATATCGGCTGCCCGAACGCCTGGCCGGCACACTGGCCGCGCTGCACGCCACCGCCGACAACAAGAACGACGACCAGGCCGACGACCAATCGGCGGCCGACAACGGGCTGGCCCAACTGCTGACCGCCGCGGCGGCGCTGCTCGACGCGATCGCCGATCACGGTCACACCGCCCGACGGGACGCCGAGCATGCCCTGGTACGGGTTCAGAGCGCCACGGCCGCCGTGACAGGTCCCGAAGCTGCGCTCGCACAACGATTCTGCGAACAACTGCGCGAGGCAACGGTACTTCGGTTCGGCCAGTTGCACCGTCCCGACCTGATCGGCTCGCTGGCCTCGGCGCCTGCGGTGGTGCGCTCGCACCTGACCTGGACGTCGCCGATCCTCCGCCACGCCATCCGGCTGTCGGTCACAACGGCGCTCGCGGTCGCGGCGGCCCGGTACGGCGGGCTCGAGCACGGCTACTGGATGCCGTTGGCCGTGGTGGTGGTCATGCGGCCGGAAACGGCGCACACCTACACGCGGTGCGCCGGTCGCATCGCAGGCCTCTGCGTCGGCATCGTCGTGGCCTCGATCCTCACCTCCATCTGGCAGCCCGGCCCGATCGGCTCAGCGGTATGCGCGCTGCTGTTCGTCGGTCTGGCCTACGGCGTCGCGCGGTTCGGCTATCTCGCCGTCGGCGCGACGGTCGGCGCGATCGTCATGTTCGCCATCGGGGTGAGCGCATCGGCGCCCTGGTCCGGCAACGCCGACCGGCTGTTCGCCGTGATGATCGGCGGTGCCCTGGCGGTCATGGCGCATGTGGCGCTGCCCGACCATGCCATGATCCGGTTGCGTCAGCGGGCCGGGGAACTGCTGATGACCGAGATCGACTACGCCGCTCTGGTGATCAAGGCATTCGTGCACGAAATCGACCACCCGGCGGAGGTCCTGTCCGCGGCCTGGCAGCGGGCGTTCCGCGCCCGGGCCGCATTCGAGGCCGCGTGGGGCGCCACCAGTCTGGACCCACCGATCCTGCGGCGGTGGCTACGGTCCTACCGCACCGCCCTGAACTCGGTGACCAGTGCCTGCACCACGCTGGAGAACAGCCTGCCGACGCATCCGTCGTCAGCCCTGCACGGCGAGTTCATCGCCGCGGTCGACGATTACGTGGAGGCGCTGCGCGGAGCACCCCCGAGCCCCGCCGTGCCGTGGAGCCTGGATACCGCCGAACTGTCGACGGCACTGCGGCGGGTGCACAACGTGGCCTCGACGTTGTCCGCCGACAACGGTGCGGCCCGCATCCTGATCGGCGAACTCAACACGATCACCCGCAGCCTCGAGGACATCGCGATCGATCGCGTCGAGCCCGCAAGCGACTCGCCCTAGTTCACCCGCGCGCCCATTTCGGCAGGATGAAAACCCCCTCGGCCTCTGCGGTGATCCCCTCCGCATCCGAAACATGGCCAGAGGCAAAGGCTTTGATCCCGTCCGTACGGGTGATCCGCCCCTCGGCATGCAGATCGCCCAGCGGAGTCGCCCGCAGATAGCGGATGGTTAGCGTGCCGGTGAACCGCGGGCGATCCGAGTCGCTGGCAGCCACCTCCCCCAGCACGTGATCGAGCACCATGGCGACCATGCCGCCGTGCACGTGGCCGGGCGGCCCTTCGTACGGCGCCCCGAGGTGGAAGTCGGTATGGACGGTGCCGTCAGGATCCTTGACCATCACCAGCGGCGGCGCGATCGGATTGCGGATGCCGATCGCCGGGTTGCCCCACGGCATCCGGTCCCCGTCGGAGGTGAAGCGCACACCGAACGGCCCGTCGATCTGTTTGGCCTGCAACCGCGCGGTCGCATCCTCGATCTGGGCCCGCACCGCCGCGACCTCGTCGGCGTCGACCTCCGAACGGATGCTGGCGTCGATGAGAGCCCGCACCGAACCGGCCAGCGGTTCCCACACCGACCGCAGTCGCCGCACGTCCGCAGAACTGAGACCCTCGACATGGGTGTAACCGGGCATTGGTGAACTAGAACATGCTCTGCGCGCCGGTGTCGAGCCACCCCGGCTTCGGCTCAGCCGTTCCTCCAACCGTAGGCACCGGCACGGTTGCTGAACTAACGTCAGCACCGTGACCGATGCCGCCCAGACCGAACCGTATTACCAGCTCGGGACCTACCACCGGCCGACGGACACCCCCTCACCCCCGGCGCAGATCTGGTTCGACCGCGGCATGATCTGGTCCTACGCCTTCAACCACGAGGAGGCCATCCGCTGCTTCGAACGTGCGCTGCGACTCGACCCGGATTTCGCGCTCGCCCGCTGGGGTATTGCCTACGCGGTCGGGCCCAACTACAACAAGGCCTGGGACGCGTTCGACCCCACCGACCTGAGCAGGTCGCTGACCCGGGCCCGGGCTGAGCTCGAAAGTGCCGCCACGGGCCGTGCCTCGACTCTCGAACGCGGCCTGATATCCGCTCTGCACAAGCGATTTCCGACCGCCGACCCCGAGGATGCCGAATCCCTGACCGCAGGGCACGCCGCTTACGCCGACGCGATGACGGCGCTGGCGGCGGCCCACCCCGACGACATCGACGTACAGACGCTGGCCGCCGATGCCCTGCTGAACGTGACGGCGTGGGCGTTGTGGGACGGCCGCACCGGTGAGCCGGCCCCGGGATCGCGTGTGGTGGAGGCGAAACGGATCCTCGACGCCGCGCTGTCCACGGACGCCGGACGGCAGCACCCCGGTGCGCTGCACCTGTACATCCACGCGATGGAGATGTCGACGACGCCGCAGGCCGCACTGCCCGCCGCCGATCTGCTGCGTGGGCTGGTCCCCGACGCCGGGCACCTGCAGCACATGGCCAGCCACATCGACGTGCTGTGCGGTGCCTACCGCAACTCGGTGACGGCCAATCTCGCTGCGGTACAAGCCGACAGGAAGTTCGTCGAACGCGAGGGCGCGCTGAACTTCTATTCGCTCTACCGTGCGCACGACCTCCATTTCGTCGTGTATTCGGCGATGTTCCAAGGCAGTTCGCAGATCGCGCTGGACGCCGCCGAGGAACTGGCCGCCCAACTGACCCCCGAGGTGCTCTCGGTCCCCTCACCGCCGATGGCGGACTGGCTGGAGGCCTTCGTCCCACTGCGGGTGCACGTGCTGGTGCGTTTCGGCCGCTGGGCCGACCTGATCGCCGAACCGCTGCCCGTCGATCCCGAGTTGTACTGCACCACCACCGCGACGATCCATTACGGCCGCGGCGTCGCGTATGCCGCCACCGGGAACGTCGAGCAGGCCCGGGCGGAGCGGGACGACTTCCTCGCGGCATACCGGCGCGTACCCGATACGAGGTACCTGTTCAACAACACCAGCCGCGACATCCTGGCCATCGCCGAACAGATGCTGAACGGTGAGATCGCCTACCGGGAGGGCGATTACGACACGGCCTTCAGCCATCTGCGCCGCGCCGTCGAACTCGACGACGCGCTGCCCTACGACGAACCATGGGGATGGATGCAGCCCACCCGCCACGCCTACGGCGCACTACTGCTCGAGCAGGGGCACGTCGAGGAGGCCGCCGAGGTCTACGCCGCTGATCTGGGCCTGGACCCCACGCTGAGCCGGTCCAGTCACCACCCCAACAACGTGTGGAGCTTGCACGGCTACCACGAATGCCTGCGCCGGTTGGGTCGCGACGCCGAGGCAGTCATCATCGGACAGCTTCTGGAGTTGGCCCAGGCCCGTGCCGACGTCACAGTCCGGGCCTCCTGTGCCTGCCGCCTCGACGTGGCGACACATCCGTGTTGCGACGGCGACTGAACCTGCCGGCGCCGGCACGGGCGTAAACTCGCCGGCGTGGCCATCACCGAAGACGACCTCGATCACCTACGCAGATGTGTCGAGTTGGCCCGCGAAGCACTCGATGACGGTGACGAACCCTTCGGATCGATCCTGGTCGACCACACCGGAGCGACGGTGTTCGCCGACCGCAACAGGGTCAAGGACGGGGACGCCACCCAGCACCCCGAATTCGCCATCGCCCGTTGGGCCGTCGAGCATCTGAGCCCCCAGGACCGCGCCAGCGCCACGGTATACACCTCCGGTGAGCACTGCCCGATGTGCTCTGCCGCGCACGCATGGGTGGGGCTGGGCCGCATCGTCTACGCCACCTCGTCGGAGCAACTGGTCGGATGGCTGTCCGAGTGGGGTGTGCCGCCCGCTCCGGTGGCCCCGCTGCCCATCAGCGCCGTGGCCCCCGGCGTGGAGGTGGACGGGCCGGCGCGGGAACTGGCCGCGACCATGAAAGATCTGTACGCGGCGAAGTTTCGTGTCTGAGCCGTCCTGGGTCGCGCATGCCGTCTGGTGGCAGATCTATCCACTGGGTTTCGTCGGCGCGTTCCCCGCCGACCCGCCACCGTCGGCCGGCGAGCACCGGCTGCGCCGCATCGTCGGATGGCTGGATCACGCTGTGCGGCTCGGCGCCTCCGGTATCGCGCTCGGGCCCGTCTTCGCCTCACGCACCCACGGTTACGACACCACCGATCACTTCCGCATCGACCCGCGCCTGGGTGACGACGACGACTTCGATCACCTTGTCGCCGAAGCGCGCCGGCGTGGGTTACGAATCCTGCTCGACGGCGTGTTCAACCATGTCGGCACCGATTTCGGCCGATACCGCGAAGCCGTCGACGGCGGGCCCGACCACCCTGCGTCACGGTGGTTTCGGCGCGGCGCAGGCACATCCGGATTCGCTACGTTCGAAGGGCACGGCGAGCTGATCGCGCTCGACCACGACGAGCCCGAGGTGATCGATTACACCGCCACCGTGCTGCGCCACTGGCTCGACCGGGGCGCCGACGGCTGGCGCCTCGATGCCGCCTATGCGGTGCCCGACCGGTTCTGGGCGCGGGTGCTGCCGTCGGTGCGCCGAGACTTCCCCGATGCCTGGTTCGTCGGCGAGGTGATCCACGGCGACTATTCCGCGACGGTCCACGCATCCACATTCGACTCGGTGACGCAGTATGAGCTCTGGAAGGCGATCTGGAGCAGCCTCAACGACGGCAACTTTCACGAACTGGACTGGGCGCTCAAGCGGCACAACGACTTCCTCGACACGTTCGTACCGCTGACCTTCGTGGGCAACCATGACGTGACCCGGATAGCCAGTCAGTTGCAGAATTCCGCGCACCTTGAGCATGCCCTGGTGCTGCTGATGACCACGGGCGGAACGCCGAGCATCTATGCCGGCGACGAGTTCGGCCACCGCGGCGTCAAAGAGGAACGCCGCGGCGGCGACGATGCGGTTCGCCCGGAATTCTCCAGCCTCCCAGATGATTCCGACGAGCTCCGGCTGCATCAGTATCTGATCGGACTGCGTCGGCGCCATCCCTGGCTGCACACCGCGAAGACCTCACCGCTGCAGGTGACCAATACCCACTACGTCTATCGGACCGGCCGGGGTGACGATTCACTGGTCGTCGCGCTCAATATCGACGACGCGCCGCTGCCGGTCGCGCTGCCCGACCTCGGAGTGACCTCGGGCCGAGTGGTCGCCGGTTCCGGTGCACCGCCGCAGGACGACATCAGCCATCCTCACGTTCCGCCACACGGGTGGTTGATCATCGAGCCGCACTGAGCATCTCGAGGGTCAACCGATCCCCGCGCCCGTCATAGAACTTGTCCAGTACGGCCTGAAAGTCCCCTTGCTCGGCAGGGCCGGCGGCGGCCGCGGCGAACAACGTCATGGATGACCGGACCTTCAGACAGTCCGGCCGGCCGAAGATCTGCTCGGCGGTGCGCCCCTCGACCTGGGCCACCAACCGGGCGCACTCCCGTAACCGGGGACCGAGAACATCGTGGGCCAGGTAGGCCCTGGCCTCCTCGCGCGACGCGATGCCGTAGTGCCGGGCGGTCGAGCTTCGGCCCAGCCCGCGCAACTGCGGGAAGATGAACCAGATCCAGTGGCTGCGCTTGCGGCCTTCGCGCAGTTCGTCGCAGACATCGGAGTACACCCCGGCCTGGGCGTCGAGAAATCTCTGCAAGTCGAACGGCGCGCTCATGAGCGCAGTTTGTCGCGCAGCCTCACGCAATACATCGTGACAAGCTAATCTTCGGGATTCAATGACTACAACAGCCGACGCAGAGCACGTCGCCCCGCCCAGAACTGCGCGCCGGCCGGTCCTGTCCCGGATCAGCATCCAGTCAAAGCTGCTGGTCATGCTGCTTGTGACCAGCATTCTGTCGGCCGCCGTGGTAGGTGCCATCGGATACCAGTCAGGGCGGTCGTCGCTGCGGCAGTCGGTGTTCGACCGGCTGACCGAGGTGCGCGAATCGCAAACCCGGCAGCTGGAGTCCAAGTTCTCCGATCTCGAGGACTCGCTGATCGTCTATACCCGGGGGACGACGACCATCGAGGCCGTCGAGGCGTTCTCCGGCGGATTCGGTCAGCTCAACAACTCGACGATCAACCCGCAGCAGTGGCAGTCGATCGTCGACTACTACAACTCCGAGTTCAAGCCGTACGAGCAGGAGCAGACCGGCGACGCCGTCGACGTGTCCCGCCTGCTGCCCACCTCCAATGCGCAGAAGTACCTGCAGGCGTATTACACAGCACCGGTCGCCGACCCGGAAAAGTCCATCCGCGTCGACGATGCCCGTGACGGCAGCGCATGGTCGGCCGCGAACGCCAGGTTCAACGACTACTTCCGAGAGATCGTGGAACGCTTCCGATTCGAGGACGCACTGCTGCTCGACACCGCAGGCAACGTGGTCTACACGGCGTACAAGGGCGTCGACCTCGGCACCAACATCCTCACCGGCCCGTATCGCCAGAGCCTGCTGAGAGACGGCTACGAGAAGACGCTGGAGTCGAACGCCGTCGACTATGTCGGCATCACCGACTTCGGTGACTACCAGCCGGCCGATGAGCCCACGGCGTGGATGATGGCGCCGGTCGGCCCGCCCGGCCGGGTCGAGGGAGTCCTTGCCCTTCAATTTCCCATCTCCGAGATCAACCGGCTCATGACAGCGGACAAGCAATGGGAAACCGCAGGCATGGGTGCTACCGGCGAGACGTTCCTGGTCGGGCCCGACGGTCTGATGCGGTCGGATTCGCGGCTGTTCCTTCAGAATCCGGAAAAGTTCGAACGTGACGTCATCGATGCCGGGACGCCGCCTGCCGTGGCGGCGAAATCGCTGCGCCAGCACGGGACCACGCTGGTGCAGCCGGTGGAGACCACCGCGACCCGGTTGGCCCTGCGTGGCCAGAGCGGCACGGTGATCGAAGACGACTACCTGGGCGACGAGACGCTGCAGGCCTACGCGCCGGTCACGCTGCACGGGCTGAACTGGTCGGTGGTCGCGAAGATCGACACGGCCGAGGCCTTCGCTCCCGTCACGACGTTCACCCGCACCCTGGTGTTGTCGACTGTGGTCATCACCTTCATCGTGTGCCTGGCGGCCATGATGTTGGCGAGGTTGTTCGTCCGGCCGCTGCGCCGGCTGGAGGCCGGTGCCCAGCAGATCGGCGCGGGCGATTACGACATCTCGATCCCGGTGCAATCCCGAGACGAATTCGGTGATCTGACAATGGCATTCAACGACATGAGCCGCGCGTTGGCGATCAAGGAAGATCTGCTCGCCGAGCAGCGTCGGGAGAACGACCGGTTGCTGCGCACGCTCATGCCGGAGTCGGTGGTGCAGCGATACCGGGACGGCGAAGAGACGATCGCGCAGGACCACCACAACGTGACCGTCCTGTTCGCCGACACGGTCGGTCTGGACGAGCTGACATCAGGAATGCCCTCAGAAGAGGCGCTGGCGATCGTCAACCGCCTGGTGCACCAATTCGACGCCGCCGCAGACGATCTGGGGGTCGAGCGGGTTCGCACCCTGCGTAACGGCTACTGGGCCAGCTCGGGGTTGAGCGTACCGCGGCTCGACAACGTCCGGCGGATGGTGGATTTCGCCCTCGAGATGCAGCGCATCATCGAAAGATTCAACACCGAGGCCGGCGCGGCACTGAAGCTGCGCGCGGGGATCGACACCGGCGCGGTCAGCAGTGGCCTGGTGGGACGTTCCAATCTGGCGTACGACATGTGGGGCTCGGCGGTGAATCTCGCGTACCGGGTTCAGCGGGGCTCACCACAGCCGGGCGTGTACGTCACCACGCGGGTGTTCGAGGTGGTGGGCGATACCCGTGATCTCGAGGCAGCGGGCACGGTGCAGGTCGACGGCGCCGACGAGCCGATCTGGCAGTTACTGGATCGACGATGACCGGCGTCCTCGACGCTGGTTGGTTCTACTGGGCGATCGGTGTCGCGGTCGGTTTCCCGGTCTGCCTGGTGGCGCTCACCGAGCTCCACAGCGCACTGCGGCGGCGCGGCAGCTTCCTGGCCGGCCCGGTCCACCTGGTCCGCACCTACATCCTGCCGCTGGCCGCGCTGCTGGTCCTGTTGATCCAGGCGATGCAGATCTCCGGAGAAGCCACACCGGTGCGCATCGTGGCGACGGTGTTCGGCTTCGTCGTGCTGGTCCTGTTGCTGTCCGGACTCAACGCGACGCTTTTCCAGAGCGCCCCGGAAGGCAGTTGGCGCAAGCGGATTCCGTCGATCTTCCTGGACGTGGCCCGGTTCGCGCTGATCGCCATCGGTATCGGTTTGATCTTCGCCTACATCTGGGGCGCCAACATCGGTGGGCTTTTCACCGCCCTGGGCGTGTCCTCCATCGTCCTGGGTCTGGCGCTGCAGAACTCCGTCGGCCAGATCATCTCGGGGCTTCTTCTGCTCTTCGAGCAGCCGTTCCGGCTCGGTGACTGGGTCGACGCGCCGTCGGCGCGAGGCCGCGTCGTGGAGGTGAACTGGCGGGCAACCCACATCGACACCGGAAGCGGCCTGCAGGTGATCCCGAACTCCGTGCTGGCCGGAGCATCGTTCACCAACCTGAGCCGTCCGGCAGCCGCACACACCATCAGTGTGGTGACCGTGTTCGCCGTCGACGATGCTCCCGACGAGGTCTGCCGCATGCTCACCGAAGTGGCCCGCCGGCTGCCCCACCTCCGCCGTGACGGCACGGTGTCCACCGTCGCGGCCGGATCGTTGCAGTACAAGACCATGGTCCCGCTGCATTCACCCGCCGACGACTTCGCCGCGAGGTCCACGTTCCTGCGTTGGACCTGGTACGCCTCCCGGCGGGCGGGTCTGCATCTGGACGAGGCCGAGGACGAGTTCGCCACCACTGAGCGCGTCGAACAGGCGCTTCGTCTCATCGCCCCGACCCTGCGCTTGAGCTCCGAGGACCAGCAGGAGCTGCTGCCTCATGCCAGGCTCACCCGGTACGGCACCGACGAGGTCATCCAGGTCGTCGGTCAGGTCCCCAAGAAGATGAGCTTCGTCGTCGCCGGCACGGTGCAACTGGCCGTGAACGGCACCGACGATCTCTTCGTCCCCGTGCTCACCTTGGAGAAGGGCGACTTTCTCGGCCAAACTGCTCTGACCCGCGAACCGGTGACCACAACGGCATACGCGCTCACGGAGGTCACCGTCGCGCAGTTCGACCGCGAGTGCATCGAAGATCTGGTCGCGCGAAAGCCTGTGCTGCTTCAGGATATTGGCCGCGCGATCGAAGAGCGCCGGGCCAGCGTCAAGCAGGCGCTCACCGCACCAGGGCGGTGACGGCGCCGCCGACGGTCTCGGTGCCGAGTTCCAACCGTTAGTAAACCGCGATCTGCGCGCGCGGTGTTGTTACCCGTGTGACTGATGGGACGCGTGATTCACTACCGGAGCAAGCGGCAAACTGCTTGGCATACGTGCAGAAAGGACGGTTGGTTGCCGTTATGAAGTTCCTCAACAAGATTCGCGGAGCGTGGATGCGCCGACTGGCAGCGGGGGCAATGGCAGCCGCCACCCTGCCCGCGCTGATCGGCTTCGCAGGAGGTTCGGCGACCGCTGGTGCATTTTCTCGCCCCGGTCTGCCGGTCGAGTACCTCGACGTGTTCTCGCCGTCCATGAACCGAAACATCCGCGTCCAGTTCCAGGGTGGCGGGCCGCACGCGGTCTACCTGCTCGACGGCCTGCGCGCCCAGGATGACTTCAACGGCTGGGACATCAACACCCCCGCGTTCGAGTGGTACAACGATTCGGGCCTGTCGGTGGTCATGCCGGTCGGCGGGCAGTCCAGCTTCTACACCGACTGGTACCAGCCGTCGAAGGGCAACGGTCAGGACTACACCTACAAGTGGGAGACCTTCCTGACGAGCGAGCTGCCGACCTGGCTCGCCGCCAACCGTGGCGTGTCGCAGACCGGCAACGCCGTCGTCGGTATCTCGATGGCGGGCAGCGCGGCCCTGACCTACGCGATCCACCACCCGCAGCAATTCATCTACGCCGGAACGCTTTCGGGCTTCCTCAACCCGTCCGAGGGCTGGTGGCCGATGCTGATCGGGCTGGCGATGAACGATGCAGGCGGCTACAACGCGGAGAGCATGTGGGGGCCGTCGACCGATCCGGCATGGAAGCGCAATGACCCGATGGTCAACATCAACCAGCTGGTCGCCAACAACACCCGCATCTGGATCTACTGCGGCACCGGAACCCCGTCGGATCTCGACGCGGGCTCCAACGGCGGCAATCTGATGGCAGCCCAGTTCCTCGAAGGACTGACGTTGCGCACCAATGTCACCTTCCGGGACAACTACATCGCCGCCGGCGGCACCAACGGGGTGTTCAACTTCCCCGCCAACGGCACACACGCCTGGGGCTACTGGGGACAGCAGCTGCAGCAGATGAAGCCCGACATCCAGCGGGTGCTCGGCGCGCAGTCGGCCACCTAGAGATCCACCCACCCAGGGAGCCTGCCGTTTCCCCTCACGGCAGGCTCCCTGCTCTGTGCGCAGGAGTACCTTGGGGACGATGACCCAGTCCTCGTCCGGGTCCACGGCTGAGTCCACGTCGGCGTCCTCACCCACGTCCTCGCCCAACGCCCGGATGCTCGGCGGCGTCGCTGCCGCCGCGGTTTCGCTCGGCATCGCCGCGATCGTTGCCATACCGTTCCGCGCGCAGGCCGAACCACGCGGCGCGATCGGCTCGGCAATCGTCGATCTGACGCCCGGCCCCGTCAAAGAATTCGTGATTCAGACGCTGGGCAACCTGGACAAACTCTTCCTGGCGGTCGTCGTGCTGGTCGTGATCGCCGCTCTGGCCGCCCTCGCCGCGACGTATGAAACCCGACGCCGTCCGATCGGCAGCGTCGTCTTCGTCGTCGCGGGGCTGCTCGGCTGTGCCGCCGTGCTCACCCGGCCCGGCGCAACGCCTTTCGACGTCGTGCCCACCGTGGTGGGAACCGCCGCGGGCGTGGCGATACTCCGCCTGCTCGCGCTGCGGATATGGCCCGCCCCAGACCATGAGCAGGCGGGCGGCGCCGATAAATTCGACGCCTCCCGACGAACATGGCTCACCACGGCCGGTCTACTCGGGTTCGGGGCGGCAAGCGGACTTCTGGGTGTCGTCATCGACCGGTTGGCCAGTTCCGTGGCGGCAGAACGCGACACCTCCGTGATCCCTCGCCCGCGCATCCCCGCGCCGGCGGTCGCGGCCACCGTGCAGCCGCAAGGCGTTGCGCTGCCGAGCTTCATCACCGACGCCGGGGACTTCTACCGCGTGGACATCGCACTACGTGTGCCGCAGTTGAGCCGCGACGAATGGCGGTTGCGCATCCACGGCATGGTGGACCGCGACATCAGCTACAGCTTCGCCGACCTGGACCGGTTCGAAGTGGTCGAGAAGGCCGTGACACTGACATGCGTGTCCAATCCAGTTGGTGGCGAATATATTTCGACCGGGATGTGGACCGGTTATCGGCTGACCGACCTGCTGGCCGCCGCAGGGGTGTCCCCTGACGCCGACATGGTGCTGTCGACGTCTGCCGACGGGTTCACCGTGGGCACCCCGGTGGAGGCCCTCGCTGACGGCCGCGACGCGTTGCTGGCCATCGGCCTCAACGGGCAGCCGTTACCCGTCGAACACGGCTACCCGGCCAGGCTGGTGGTGGCCGGGCTCTACGGCTACGTGTCGGCCACCAAGTGGGTCACCGACCTCGAACTGACCCGCTTCGACCGGGCAGAGGCCTACTGGACCAAACAGGGCTGGGCACCACGCGGACCGATCAAGACCGAGTCACGCGTCGACGTTCCCAAACGTGGCCAGCGAATACCGGTGGGCCCGACGACCTTCGGCGGAATCGCATGGGCGCAGAACCGGGGCGTACGCCAGGTCGAGGTCCAAATCGACGGCGGCCCATGGCAAGCCGCCCAACTCGGCGACGCCTACTCCAACCAGACGTGGCGGTTGTGGAGCTATCCCTGGCAGGCGAGCGGCCCGGGCCGGCACACCATCACGGTGCGGGCCACCGACAACACCGGGGCGGTCCAGACATCCGAGGAGGCCCCCACCGTGCCCGACGGCGCAACGGGTTGGCATTCGGTGGACTTCACCGTGGTATAGCCGTGGCGCCGGCGGTCACTTCGACGAGATCTTGCGCCAACTGAAGACGGAGATGACGATGCCGATCACCACAGTGATCGGGCCGATGACCGACCAGGTGGTGGTATTGCTCATCGGACTGCCCTGCAGTACACCGAAGCCCTGCAGTGCCCAGATCAAACCGAACAGCGCCACGATCACACCGAGCGCCAACGTCACGACGAATGCCCTGTTCATGCCTGGATGCTACGCGCCGGAAGTGCTGTGCGCCCGCACACCGCACCGTCGCCCGGACAAACGATCTGCGGGTCCCGTGTCACGGCCTCAGCACCAATTTGCCTCTGGTATGGCGCTTTTCCAGCTCTGCGTAGGCCGTCCGCACGTCGTCGAGGCCGAACACCCCGGCGATCGGCACCTCCAGTTCCCCGGCCGCGGCCAGTTCCGCCAGCTCGGCGATCACGGCGATGTCAGAACCCTCGGCATTGCCGGCACCCTGGACACCGAACTGCTCGATCGCGGGGAAATCGATGATGGTGTCGACCCTTTGGGGATCGACATGCAACTCCTCGACGGCCAGCTTCACGTATCCGCCACCGAAGAAATCCAGGAAAGCACCGACGCGACCCGATGGCGACGCGGCGCGCAGCCTGGTGGCCAGCCCATCGCCGTAGTTGACCGGGATGACACCGTGCGCCGAGAGCCATTCGTCGTTGCCGGGTCCGGCAATGCCGAGCACGTCGGCGCCCGCGCGCTTCGCGAGCTGAACCGCGATGGTGCCGACACCGCCGGCCGCGCCCGCGACCGCCACCGTGTCGCCAGGTTGCAGGCGCACGGCGCGGACTGCCGCGTAGGCGGTGGCCCCCGCGACATACAACGACCCGGCCACCTCCCAGGACAGGCCCGACGGTTTGACGGCCAGTTGCGTGGCGGGCACCGTCACATACTCGGCGTGACTGGACCTGGAATCAGAGAATCCCAGCACCTCGTCACCGACCTGGAACCCGGTGACGCCCGGTCCGGTCCCGGCCACCACACCGGCGAGGTCGCTGCCCTGGCCGGAGGGAAAGGTGGCGGGGAACCGGTCATGCAGGGCCCCGCGGCGAATCATGGCCTCTCCCGGATTGATTCCCGCCGCCCTGACTTCGACCAGCACCTCACCATCGGCGGGAACGGGCCGCGACACATCACGCACCTGCAGGACGTCGATCTCACCGTATTCGTCGAACTGCACTGCTCTGCTCATAAGCCCTAGGACGAACCTGGGGCCGAAAACATTCCGCATCCAGGCGATTCACAGAGGATGTCCATATCTTCGCCGACGTGAGCCGAGAACCCTCACTGCGTCCGGTGATGCGGGGCATCGCCGAGTAGCCCGAGTTCGCCCAAGGCGAACCCGTATCGCTGAATGCCGGGAACAAACCCAGGCCGGCCAAGGTTGAGCGCATCAGACTGAACTTTGGAGGTTTGATGTCTGAATCAAACGCACTGCCCATCCTGTTCGCCAGCGAGCCGGTCGTCCTGCCCGGAATGGTGGTGCCCGTCGAACTCGACGATGCCGCCCGCGTGGCGGTCGCCGCGGCCCAGGCAAGCGAATCCGGCAAGCTGCTGATCGCGCCGCGCCTGGACGACCGCTACCCCACCCACGGTGTGATCGCGTCGATCGTGCAGGTCGGGCGCATGCCCGGCGGCGCCGAAGCCGCCGTCGTGCGCGGTGAGCGCCGGGCCCACATCGGGTCGGGAACCACCGGCCCGGGCGCCGCCCTGTGGGTCGAGGTGCAGGAAGCGCGGGAGGCCGGAACCACGTCCGACGAGATCAAGTCGTTGGCTGCCGAGTACAAGAAGCTGCTGCTGGCCATGCTGCAGCGCCGCGAGGCCTGGCAGATCATCGACGTGGTCAACAAGATCACCGATCCGTCGGCCCTGGCCGACACCGCCGGGTACGCCTCATATCTGACCGACGTGCAGAAGCGCGAACTCCTGGAGACCGAGGAGGTGGGTCGCCGCCTCAGCCGGCTCATCGAGTGGACCGGCGAGCATCTGGCCGAGGTCGAGGTCACCGACAAGATCGCCGAGGACGTCCGGGCCGGCATGGACAAGCAGCAGAAGGAATTCCTGCTGCGCCAGCAGCTGGCCGCCATCCGCAAGGAACTGGGCGAATTGGGACCCGATGGTCAGGGAGAAGAAGCTGACTATCGGGCCCGCGTCGAGGCCGCCGAGTTGCCCGAGAAGGTGCGCGAGGCTGCGCTGCGCGAGGTCGGCAAGCTGGAACGCTCAAGCGACCAGAGCCCCGAGGGTGGCTGGATCCGCACCTGGCTGGACACCGTCCTGGATCTGCCGTGGAACGTGCGGACCGAAGACTCGACCGACCTCAAGGGTGCTCGCGAAATCCTGGACGCCGACCACCACGGGCTGGACGACGTCAAGGACCGCATCGTCGAATACCTGGCAGTGCGGGCGCGTCGCGCCCAGCGCGGCATGGCCGTCGTCGGCGGCCGCGGGTCGGGTGCGGTGATGGTGCTGGCCGGCCCTCCCGGAGTCGGCAAGACCTCGCTGGGTGAGTCCGTCGCCCGGGCTCTGGGCCGCAAGTTCGTGCGTGTCGCCCTGGGCGGTGTGCGCGACGAGGCCGAGATCCGCGGCCACCGGCGTACCTACGTCGGCGCGCTGCCGGGCCGGGTCGTGCGGGCCATCGGCGAGGCGGGTTCGATGAATCCCGTTGTGCTGCTGGACGAGATCGACAAGGTCGGCTCGGACTATCGGGGCGACCCGTCGGCGGCGCTGCTGGAGGTGCTGGATCCGGCGCAGAACCACACGTTCCGCGATCACTACCTGGAGCTGGATCTGGACCTGTCCGACGTCGTGTTCCTGGCGACGGCCAACGTCATCGAGAACATCCCCTCGGCTCTGCTGGACCGGATGGAACTGATCCAGCTCGACGGGTACACCGAGGACGACAAGGTCGCCATCGCCCGGGACTACCTGCTGCCCAGGCAGGCCGAACGTGCGGCCCTGACCGATTCCGAGGTGACGGTGACCGACGCGGCGCTGCGCAAGATCGCCGCGGATTACACCCGCGAACCGGGCGTGCGGCAGTTCGAGCGGTTGCTGGCCAAGGCGTTGCGCAAGGTCACCACGAAACTCGACGACGGCGGAATCGTGAACGTCATCGTTGATGAGCCGAATCTGGTTGAGTATCTTGGCCGTCCGCGATTCACCCCGGAATCCACCGAGCGCACCGCGGTGCCGGGTGTGGCAACCGGCCTGGCCGTCACCGGCCTGGGCGGCGACGTGCTCTACATCGAGGCGAACTCGAACGACGGTGAGCCGGGGCTGAAGCTGACCGGTCAGCTGGGTGACGTGATGAAGGAGTCGGCGCAGATCGCGCTGTCCTACGTCCGCGCGCACGCCGAGCAGTTGGGTGTGGATCCCACGGCGCTGGATCGGCAGATTCACGTGCACGTGCCCGCAGGCGCGGTGCCCAAGGACGGTCCTTCGGCCGGCGTCACGATGGTGACCGCACTGGTCTCGATGGCCACCGGGCGGCAGGTGCGCGGCGATGTCGGGATGACCGGCGAGGTGACGCTGAACGGCCGGGTGCTGCCGATCGGCGGCGTCAAGCAGAAGCTGCTCGCCGCACAGCGCGCCGGTCTGAAGACGGTGTTCATCCCGCAGCGCAACGAGCCCGATCTCGACGAGGTGCCGGCCGAGGTCCTGGAGGCATTGGAGGTCAAACCGATGACCGATGTCGCCGACATCATCGCCGAGGCGCTGGAACCGGCCCACGAGGCCGCTTCGATCGCCGCATAACCGAGGCGCTCGCCGCCAGAACAGGCGTGCGCCGGGTGACCTCAAGGTCACACGGCGGACGCCTTTTTGGTGGGCTGTTCGGAGGCAATCTGCTCAATAGCGGCGTCAGCGGGGTCCATCACGAGCAGCATGGCGAACGAACCTTGTCGGGCAGAGCGGGAGCGACGATGGACGAAACCGAACTCGACCAATGGGATCCGGTCGTCACGCGGCAGATGGAGTCGTTGGCCGGCCCGATAGCGAGGTGGTGGTTTCGCTCCGAGGTGCGCGGCCTGGAGAACATCCCGGGCGACGGCGGTGCTCTGGTGGTCGCGAATCACTCCGGCGGCATGCTGACACCCGACGTCCTGGTCTTCGCACCAGAGTTCTACCGCCACTTCGGATACCGCCGTCCGCTGTACACCCTGGCCCATTACGGGGTGTTGCTCGGTCCGACAGGGGATTTCTTCCGGCGACTCGGGGTGATCCACGCCAGCCGGGAGAACGCTGCTGCGGCCCTGCAGTCCGGTGCGGTCGTGCTGGTGTTTCCCGGCGGGGATTACGACGCCTACCGCCCCACCGCCGGGGCGAACACCATCGATTTCAACGGGCGAACCGGATACGTGCGCACCGCGCTCGCCGCCGGTGTCCCGATCGTGCCGACCGTCTCGATCGGCGCCCAGGAAAGCCAGCTGTTCCTCACCCGCGGCAACTGGCTGGCCAAACGGCTCGGTCTCCCCCGCTTCCGCCTGGACATCCTGCCGGTGAGCTTCGGGGTTCCGTTCGGCCTCAGCGTCATCGTGCCGCCCAACCTGCCGCTGCCGACCAAGATCGTCACCGAAGTCCTGCCTCCGGTCGACATCACCGCACGGTTCGGCCCCGACCCCGATGTCGGCGATGTCGATGCGCACATCCGCGATGTCATGCAGACGGCTCTGGACCGCCTCGCCGCCCAGCGCCGGTTCCCGATATTGGGATAGCGGCCGTCGAAAATGCCGGGCTGGCTGCAGCCCTCATCTCCTCGCCTGCGATCCTGTCGGGTGATGTCTGACACCATTGAGGCCGCCGAAGGCGAACGCCATCTCTCCCGCCAGCTGTCCAATCGGCACATCCAGCTGATCGCGATCGGCGGTGCGATCGGAACGGGCCTGTTCATGGGCTCCGGCAAGACCATCTCTCTGGCCGGCCCGTCGGTGCTGTTCGTCTACATGATCATCGGCTTCATGCTCTTCTTCGTCATGCGGGCGATGGGCGAGCTGCTGCTGTCCAACCTGCACTACAAGTCGTTCGCCGATTTCGCCGCGGACCTGCTCGGCCCGTGGGCGGGGTTCTTCACCGGCTGGACATACTGGTTCTGCTGGATCGTCACCGGTGTCGCCGACGTGGTGGTGATCGCGGGGTATGTGGCGTTCTGGTGGCCGGACCTGCCCCTGTGGATCCCGGCGCTGGCCACGGTCGTGGTGCTCATCGCACTGAACCTGCCGACCGTGCGCGCCTTCGGTGAGACCGAGTTCTGGTTCGCCCTGATCAAGATCATCGCGATCGTGACGTTGATCGTCATCGGCCTCGTGATGATCCTCACCAGTTTCGAAGCCCCCGGCGGCGCCCAGGCCTCCTTCGCCAACCTGTGGAACGACGGCGGGTTCTTCCCCACCGGCCCAATGGGATTCGTGGCCGGATTCCAGATCGCGACCTTCGCATTCGTCGGCATCGAACTGGTCGGCACCACTGCGGCCGAGGCCAAGGACCCCGAGCGCAACCTGCCCAGGGCCATCAACTCGATCCCTGTGCGCGTCATGCTCTTCTACGTCGCCGCCCTGACCATCATCATCGCGGTCACGCCGTGGCGCGAGATCGATCCCGAACTCAGCCCGTTCGTGGCCATGTTCAGTCTCGCGGGCCTGGGAATCGCCGCCTCGGTGGTCAACTTCGTGGTGCTGACCTCGGCGACGTCGTCAGCCAACTCCGGCATCTATTCGACCTCCCGGATGGTCTACGGCCTGGCCGCCGAAGGCGATGCGCCGAGCCTGTTCGGCCGGCTCACCTCACGCCGCGTACCCGCCAACGCGTTGTTCCTGTCCGGGGTGTTCCTGCTGTCGGGTGTGGTGATGGTGGCCGCAGGCGACTCGATCGTCGCGGCCTTCACCCTGGTCACCACGATCTCGTCGCTGTGCTTCATCTTCGTCTGGACGATCATCCTGATCAGCTACCTCGTGTACCGCAGGCGCCGGCCGGAACTGCACGAGGCGTCGAAGTTCAAGATGCCCGGCGGCATTGTCATGTGCTACGTCGTCCTGGCCTTCTTCGCCTTCCTGCTGTGGGCATTCACCCAGAAGGAGGACACCCTGCAGGCCGAGCTGGTGACCCCGGTGTGGTTCCTGGTACTGGGTATCGCCTGGCTGGTGCTGCGGCGTCGCCCCGGACATCTGGCCCGGGAAGCGGCATTCCGCGCCGAACTCAAAACGACAGACTCCGACTGACGGTCCAGAGCGACATGGCTTTCGATCCGGACCTCGCGGACCGCATCCGTGAACTGACGGCGATCGAAAGCGGTCTCGACGAGAAGCGCATGTTCGGTGGGCTGGCGTTCCTGATCAACGGCCACATGGCCGTCGCAGCGTCCCGGGACGGTGGCCTGATGGTGCGCGTCGCCCCCGACGACAGCGAGAAACTGCTGCGGCGCGACCATGTCGAGCCGATGGTGATGGGCGGCCGGCAGATGCGGGGCTGGCTGCGGATCGACGGCCCCGGCATAACGTCCAAACGGCAACTCAAGTCGTGGGTCGACCGCGGCATCGCATATGCCAAGCAGCTGCCGCCCAAATGAATTCCGGGACGACGAGCCAGAATCACCGTTAACATAGAGCCCGTCTGACAACGACGGGGGCGCACTCACATGTTGACCGCAGTACGCAAGATTCTCGGCTTCCAGATGACCATCGCCGAGTGGATCGGCACCGCCGTCATCCTGGCTGCCCCCTATCTGCTCATCGGTCTGGTCTGGTCGCTGACCCACACCAGCCACTTGGCGGGGATGGCCGGTACCGACGCCACGGTGTCCTTTCTGGGGTCCATCGTCTCCTGGCCCGTCCTGCTGTTCACCAACGTCTGCATGAGCTGAGGGCCGGCGAATGTCTTTGGGCGACAACACCCCAGCCAACCGCATCTCGATCAGCCGACGCACCGCACGCTGGTCCGACGGAGACGTCACCATCGCCGACGCGATGGACCTGTGGGGCTTCGCCGCCGGCGCGGCCAACGTGATCATGCAGCTGTCCGTGCCGGGCGTCGGCTACGGAGTCGTGGAGAGCAAGGTGGATTCGGGCAATCTGCTCAAACACCCGTGGAAACGGGCCCGCACCACACTGAGCTATCTGGCGGTGGCCATCCTGGGAACCCCCGAGGACCGGGTCGCCTTCCGGGACGCCGTCGACACCGCCCATCGGCAGGTCCGGTCCGGGCCGTCAAGCCCCGTGCAGTACAACGCCTTCGACCGCGACCTGCAGCTGTGGGTGGCGGCCTGCCTGTTCGTCGGGCTGGAAGATGTGTACCAACTGCTGCGCGGTGAGATGACCGGCGCACAGGCCGAGCAGTTCTATCAATCCGCCGCGACACTGGGCACCACACTGCAGGTCAGCCCGGAGCAGTGGCCGGCGACGCGGACCGATTTCGACACCTACTGGGACAGCGCCTGCAAGCAGGTGCAGATGGATGACGTCGTCAGGCGGTACCTGCACGACCTGGTGGACCTACGGATGATCAACCCGCTGCTGCGCATACCGTTTCGGCCGCTGCTGAAATTCTTGACGGCGGGTTTCCTCGCCCCGGTGTTCCGCGACGCCGTCGGCTTCGGCTGGGGCCGCGGCCGGCAGCGGCTGTTCGAGTGGCTGTTCCTGGCCGTGGCATTCGGCAACCGGTTCCTGCCGGTCTTCCTCCGCCAGGGTGGCAGCTACTTGCTGCTGGCCGATGTCCGCCGACGCGTGGCGGCGGGCAAGGCGCTGATCTGATGGACAGGATCCGCCGCGCCCTGAGCTACAAGCTCAGTGTCGAGCAACTGATCGAGACACTCATGTGGCTGTCCCTGCCGTACCTTCTGATCGGCCTGGTGTGGACCTTTTTCCACCCCGAGCAGGTGCAGGTCATCGAGACGAGCCTGCTGACCAAATTCCCCGCCGGCGCCAATCTGGTGGCCTTCGGTCAGGTGGCGCTGCTGTGGCCGGTGCTGCTGATGGGGGCCGACGTGTGCGTCACGATGTGATGCCCCGGGATCGGCCGACGGGTCTGGCGAAACTCGACGCTGATGCCCGCGAGTTGCCGACGATTGGCTAGGGTTTTGCGTCGTGAAGGCTTGCCTCGTCGTCGGTGCAATCTGTGGAGCCGCCGTCTCCGCGCTTTCCGGATGCGCGTCGGGAACCGTCGTCAACACCGACGACGCAGTACCGCCGCCGCCGGCGAGCACCACCTCGGCACCGCCGACGTTCGGCACCGCGCACCTGGTCAATGCGGCCGACTACATGCTTGAGGTGGACGGCCGTAAGGCCTACTACTTCAGCACCCCGAGCGGGCGGTGGCAGTGCGCGATCCTGCCCCGCGAGCGCGCCGGCTGCCAACCCGCCGGCGGCGCGTCGGCGATGTCGGTGACCGGCGCCCCGACCGAGGTGCCCGATGCGGCGGGCGGGACCGCCGCACCGAATGCCCTTGTGCTCGACCGGGATACCGACGCGCACTTCGCCAACTTGGCACAGCCCGAATTCGCGCAATCCGCCGCGGCCGTGCTGCCGTTCGGGAAGGTGCTGGCAGTGGCCGGATTCCGGTGCAACGTCCAGGAGCAGTCCGGGGTGTCCTGCGTACGGGAGCTGACGGGCCGAGGTTTCACCTTCTCGGCAGAGGGCTACACCCTCAACTACACAGACGTCCCCTAGCGATGGCACATGATCAGGATCGGCACCTCGGGCTGGTCGTACGACCACTGGACCGGTGTGCTGTATCCGAAAGGCACACCGGCGAAATCAAGGCTGGCCCACTACGTCGACGAGTTCGACACCGTGGAACTCAACGGCAGCTTCTACCGATGGCCCGCTGAGACCACATTCACCGGGTGGCGCGAACAGATGTCCGACGGCTTCACCATGTCGGTCAAGGCACACCGCGGATTGACCCATTACCGGCGACTTCGGTCACCGGAGAGCTGGACGCCGCGGTTCGAGCAGTACTGGCAACTGCTCGACTCGCACAACGAGGCACTGCTGGTGCAACTCCACCCGGCCCTCGAGCGGGATGACGGGCTGCTCACCGGATTCCTGTCACAACTGCCCGGCAAGATCCGGGTGGCGATGGAACTGCGCCACCCCTCCTGGCATGACCCTGCGGTCTTCGCGCTGCTGGAGCAGTACGGGGCCGCGTATGTCGTGATGAGCGGACCTGGATTGACCTGCCGCACAGTGGCCACCGCCGATCTGGTCTACGTCCGCATGCACGGCCCGGGCGGCCACGGCATGTACGCCGGCAGCTACTCCGACGACGACCTCAGCCGGTGGGCAGAGCAGATCCGCCAGTGGGACCATGACGACCACCGCGTCGTCGTCTACTTCAACAACGATCTCGGTGGTCATGCGGTACGCAACGCCCGAAAACTGAAGCAACTGTTATCGGACGAGTAGTCTGGATCGATATGACAACGTCGTCCACCTTCGCGATCGTCGGCGGTGGCCTGGCAGGAGCCAAGGCTGCTGAAGCACTGCGGGACAACGACTTTGACGGTCATGTCGTGCTCTTCGCCGCCGAAGACCATCTGCCCTACGAACGTCCGCCACTGTCCAAGGACTACCTGGCCGGTGACAAGTCCCTCCCGGACTTCACGGTCGATCCGGCGGCGTGGTACCGCGACCACAACGTCGACCTGCGGCTCGGAACCGAGGTCGCCGCCGTCGACGCCGCCGAGCACACACTCGCCCTGCCCGACGGCTCCACCGTCGGTTACGACAAGCTGCTGCTGGCCACCGGATCCACGCCGCGCCGACCGCCGATCCCCGGATCCGACGCGGCGGGGGTGCACTATCTGCGCACGATCGACGACGCCGAGGCCCTGAGCGCGGCACTGACCCCGGGTTCGACGCTGGCCATCGTCGGCGCCGGATGGATCGGATTGGAGGTCGCCGCGGGAGCCCGCAGCCGCGGCGTGGACGTCACGGTCGTCGAGGCCGCACACCAGCCGCTGCTGGCCGCCCTTGGTCCCGAGGTGGGTGAGGTGTTCGCACAACTGCACCGTGAGCACGGCGTCGATCTGCGACTGGACCAGTCGGTGCAGGAGATCACCACCGACAACGGCACCGCAACCGGAATGCGGCTCGGGGACGGCTCCGCCGTCACCGCCGATGCGGTACTGGTCGCCGTCGGCGCGGCACCGAACATCGGACTGGCCGAACAGGCCGGGCTCGCGATCGCCGACGGTGGAGTGCTCGTCGACGCCTCACTGCGCAGCAGCGACCCCGACATCTACGCCGTCGGCGACATCGCCGCCGCACAGCACCCACTGTTCGACGTTCGAATCCGCACCGAGCACTGGGCCAACGCACTCAAGCAGCCTGCCGTGGCGGTCGCAGGCATGCTGGGACACCGCGCCGAATATGCCGAGCTTCCCTATTTCTTCACCGATCAGTACGACCTCGGCATGGAGTATGTCGGCCACGCACCCGAATATCAGCGGGTAGTTTTCCGCGGCGACGTTGCTGGGCGGGAGTTCGTCGCGTTCTGGATCGATGCCGGAAACCGCGTTCTGGCGGGCATGAACGTCAACGTGTGGGACGTCCTTGACGACGTCAAGGAGCTGATCCGGTCGGCCACCCCCGTCGATCCGGAACGGATCGCCGACCCGTCACAGCCGCTGCCGGCCGGGTAGCTGCAGGCCCCCAGCACACCACGCGGGCGAAAACCGTGCGGCGCAACAACATTCTCGCGCGGTCAGGGGTACACGCTAACGTGCATGAGACACGTGCCGGTATCGCCCCGCCCGCGTGCAAACCCACGATGGCAGGGAGGTGAGCATCCGTGAACGTCACACCCGACGAGCTGACCGGCACCGAGCAGGCAGTTCTGCTCGTGCTGATGGCCGAGTCCCGCCCGGTGCCCAACCCTGAGCTGGAACGGCTCGGACCCAAACTCGACAAACCACAGCGCGACCGGCTCAACCGCTTGGGCCTGATCGAGACCACCGGCACCCGGCCCCTCGTGCACGAACTGACTGACGCGGGCTGGGCCCTGTGCCGGGCGCTGTTCGCCGCCGCTCCTCCGCCCCGGTCCAGCGGCCAGGGCAGGGCCATGTACACCCTGCTGAACGCGTTGCACCGCTATTTCGAACACGCCGAACTCGTTCCGGCCGACGTGTTCCTGCCCCCAGAAGAGCCCGAGGAGCCCGCCCAGGCAGCCGCGCCCACGCCTGAAGCCGCGCCCGAAATCCAGCTGCGTACGGCCTATTCCGGGCTGGCCGCCCGTCCTGGCGGCTGGGTCAGTCTGCTGCGGCTGCGTGAGGCCGTGCCCGGGCTCACCCGACCAACCGTCGACGCCGCTCTGATCAGCCTCTACCAGCAACCCGGCGTCAGCCTGATCCCCGAGGAGAACCAGAAGGTGCTCACCCCCGCCGACCGCGAAGCCGCGGTGGAGATAGGCAACCAGAACAAGCATCTGATCGCGATCGAGTCCTGATGGAACTCTCGCACCGCGAAGCGCTCAGCGCGCTCCGCCTGACCTGGGCGCCCACCGCCGACGACCTGTGGCACTCACAGGGCGCGCTGCATGTGCGCGGCCTCCATGACCGGCCGATGGCCGACGTGATGGCCGCCTTCGGCGACGCCGAACGGGAAACCGACTCCAGCCCACTGGGCGTGGTGGTCCGTGGCCCGGCCGGATCCGGCAAGACGCACCTGCTCGGCCAGGTGCGCGAGCAGGTGCAGACCGGCGGCGGTTTCTTCTTCCTGGTCGAACTGCTCGATGCGGCGAGCTTCTGGCAGTCCGCCCGTGCCGGCATCCTGGAGAGCCTGGGCCGGCCGGGCAGCGAGCGCGAAACCCAACTCAAAGACCTGCTGTGGGAACTGTCCTCGGTGGCCCACATCTCCCGGGCCAATCGCCGGGCCGTGATCGGCGACGACGACCTGACCCCCGAGATCCTCACCGACTTCGTCAACTCGCTGCACAAGGTTCACCGCCACACCGTCAAACGGGCACACCACACACTGCGTGCCCTGGTGTTGCTCGGCGCGGGCGACCTCGAGCTGCAGGACATCGGCGAGGCATACCTGACCGGCAGCGGTGAGAAGGAATCCTGGGGGCTGCCCGCGCCGGTACTCACCCCCCAGGAGTCGGTGCGCGACATCTCCCGGCTGATCGCGCTGGCCGGACCTTCGGTGCTGGCTCTCGACCAGATCGACACGCTGCTGGCCCAGTCCATCGAACGCACCGACACCGCCGACGAGGGCCGAACCGCCCAGATGGCGGGCAACCGGGATCTGGAGCACATCGCCCACGGGCTCATGTCGATCCGCCAAACCATGCGCCGCACGGTGGGCGTGGTGGCCTGCCTGCCCGCGGCGTGGGAGGCGATCCAGGACCGGGCCACCGCCACCGTGCAGGACCGGTTCCGCACCACTGCGCTGCTGCAGGGCCTGCCGACGCCGGAGGTCGGCCGCGCCATCCTGGAACGCCGGTTCACGTCCAGCTACGCGGCCATCGGATTCACCGCGCCGTATCCGAGCTGGCCGATCCTGCCCTCGGCGTTCGACGAGGCCACCCAGTACACACCGCGCCAGCTGCTCAAGCGGGCCGACACCCATGTGCGCCGGTGCCTGGACCAGGACAGGGTCGAAGAACTCACTCAGCTCACCGGTGAGGTGGCCCCGCCACCCGAGCACACCGGCAGCGGGGCAACAGCTCTGGGCGCCACGGACGAGCTGGACCGCCGCTTCACCGAGTACCGGAGCCGCGCCGTGACCGTCGCCGCGTTGGATCCCGACGGCGAGGACACCACCATGCCGGGCCTGCTGTCGGCGGCGCTGGATGCGTGGATCACCGAACTCGGCGAGGCCGGGCAGGCATTCCGCCCGGATCCGCTCCCGGGACAGCGCGTGGTGTTGCACGGGCGGCTGCGCCAGACCCTCGATGCCGCGACCGACGACGAGCGGCACTGGGCATTTCGCGCCATCTCGTCCGGCAACGCCGTCGCCGTGCAGAACAGAGTCCGAAAAGCCTGGGAGGCAACCGGTTTCAACCCAGACCGGCGCAAGCTGTTCCTGCTGCGCAACACCGGGTGGCCCAAGGGCGCGAAGACCGCCGTGATGATCGCCGAGTTCGAGGCGGCCGGCGGCCGGGTGCTGCCGATGAATGAGGACGACGTGCGCACGATGACCGCGCTGCGCGATCTCATCGACGACAATCACCCGGACCTGCCCGACTGGCTGCGCCGGCGCAGGCCTGCCCACGGAATCGGCTGGCTGCGTGCCGCGCTCGGAGACATCGCAGGCGATCCGCCACCACCGGCCCAGATCGACGTGGAGGCAGAGCTCGCGACCGGACCGATACGCACCCAGCAGCCTGCGCCCGTCATCGAGCACTCGCCCACCGCGATAACCCTCGGCCTGGACAGCACCGGCGGCCGGCCGGTGTCGGTCGACCTGGCCGCGCTGCGGAAGCACACGGCGATCTTCGCCGGTTCCGGGTCGGGCAAGACGGTGCTGATCCGGCGCCTCGTCGAGGAGTGCGCGCTGCGGGGCGTGTCATCGATCGTGCTCGACCCCAACAACGATCTCTCCCGGCTGGGCGCACCATGGACCGAGCATCCCCCGGGCTGGCACCCGGCCGACGACGAGCGCGCCGAGACCTACTTCGACAACACCGAGGTCGTGGTGTGGACGCCACGCCGGTCGACCGGCCGCCCGCTGTCCTTCCAGCCGCTGCCCGACTTCGCCAGCGTCATCGACGACGCCGACGAGTTCTCCGATGCCGTCGAATCCGCCGTCGCCGCACTCGAACCCCGCGCCCTGATCGCCGGTAACACCGCCAAGGCCGAGCGCTCCCGCGCGGTGCTGCGGGAGGCCCTGCGGTTCTACGGGGCGAGCGCATCGACCAGCCTCGAGGGCTTCATCGACCTGCTGGGCAATCTGCCCATCGAAGTCAGCGCATTGGGCGGTGCGCAGAAACTGGCCGCCGAGCTTGCTCAGAACCTGCGCGCCGCGACCGTCAACGACCCGCTCTTCGGCGGCACCGGTACCGCCGCCGATCCCGGGATGCTGTTGACACCGTCGCCGGGCTACCGGGCCCGCGTTTCGGTCATCAGCATGGTCGGTCTGACCAGCGATCAGCAGCGCGAGGGTTTCGTCAACCAGCTACAGATGGCCCTGTTCGCCTGGATCAAGCGCAACCCCGCCGGGGACCGGCCGCTGGGCGGGCTCCTCGTGATGGACGAGGCCCAGAACTTCGCACCGTCCAGTCACACCACGGCCTGCACGCACAGCACCTTGGCGCTGTCGTCGCAGGCCCGCAAGTACGGGCTGGGGCTGGTGTTCGCCACGCAGTCGCCGCGGGGTCTTCACAACCACATCCCGGGCAACGCCACGACGCAGTTCTACGGCCTGCTCAACTCCCCCGCCCAGATCGCGGTGGCCCGCGAGATGGCCCGGGTGAAGGGCGGTCACGTGCCCGACATCAGCAAGCTGCGCTCGGGCCAGTTCTATCTGGCGTTGGAAGGCGACGCCTTCCACAAGATCCAGACGCCATGGTGCCTGTCACACCACCCGCCCAGCCCGCCGACCACGGACGAGGTTCTCGCCCTGGCGCAGCGGGAGTTGGCCGCGCGCTGAGTCGTCGCGCCCCCGGCGCCCCTCCGGCGCTCAGAGCAGGGTCGCGCTGCCGTCGGCGTGAACCTGGACCTTCGCCCCGGCGATGTCCTCGGACATGGTCGCCGCCGCCTGTGACTCGTCGACGATCCGGGCCAGCGTGCGGGCGTCGTCAGGGGTGCGCACGGCCAGGAAAGCCCGCTCCGCGGTGCCGTCGCGGCCGACGGGCGTGGTCCAGGATTCGACGGTGCCGGTGCCGGTGAAGTCCACCCGCAGCTCGCGGGTCGGCTCGGCATCGACATCGGATTGCACATCCTGCCAACGGAATTCATGTGCCGGCGGCTCCGTGCCGTACACGCCGAAGCTGTGCTTGGTGAGGTAACCGCCGTTGGCGGTGATCAGCCCGCGGGTCCCCGGGTTGGCCACCAACCGCTCGGCCATGGTCGCAATGGAGTGGGACACGTAGTTGTTCCACGGGCCGCCCGCGAAGGTCAGCCCGCCGGTGACCGTCAGCGGCCGCGACGGATCGGCCAGCGGCAGACCGATCTCGGCCGCCGCCACCTGCACCGCCGACGGGAAGCACGAGTACACGTCGACGAAGTCGATCTCGTCAAGACTGACACTGGCGAGTTCCAGCACCCGTCGGCCGGCGATCCGGATCGCCGGCGAACGGTACAGCTCTGCGCGCTCACCAATCGCGTAGGTATCGTGCGCATCCGTCCCGGCATACGGGAAAACCCAACGCTCGGAGGGGATCTGAAGATATGTCGCCTTCTCGACGGTGGTCAGGATCAGCACCGCACCCTGGTCCACCATGTTGTTCGAGTTCATCAACTTGGTGTAGGGCCAGCTGATCATCCGGTTGTCCGGGCCGGGTTGCCAGATGTGCTCGGCGGTCACCGCCTCCCGGCTCCAGGCGTGTGGGTTGTCAGCGGCTACCGCACTGAACCGTGACCACAGTGCGCCGATCCGGCCGCGGTGTTCGTCGCTGGACTCACCGGCGGCGATGCGCAGCGCCTGTTCGAACATCGGGTACACGTGGGCCGGCCGGTCCAGCTGGATCCGCAGCTCGGCCTCACCGGCCATCGGCACACCCTCATGCGCACCCGGGGCCTCCGGCACCGATTCATCCTGTCGGGTCCAGTCCGGCTTTTCGCCGCGGGCCCGCAGCCGGCTGCGGGTCCGCCAGGTCTCGGCGCCGGCGATGAGGACCACGTCTGCCCGGCCGCCATGCAGGTCCCGGCAGGCCTCGTTGACCAGCGTCTGCGGTACGTTGCCTCCCACCCCGGTGTAACGCGTCGCGGCCTTGTGAGCGCGGATGCGTTGCGCCAACAGCAAACCGGGATCGCGGTAGTGCCAGGACAGCAGATTGACGACCCGCACCGAATCGACCGCCTCCAGCACGCGTGGATCCGCGGCGGCCCTGGCCGCCGCGGCCATCAGATCCACCGGTTCGACGTCCGGCTTCTCCTCCCGTTGGTTGACCTGGCCATAGCCCACCAGTACCGGGGTTCGCGGGTCGAGAGCGCTGGGGACCGTCATGCCCACGAACCTAGCCGACGGGGTGTACCCACCTGAGAAACCGGTCGGCGGACGATCCGTCGGAACCGTTGCGGACGGCGTTTCGCGTTGTGTTGGTTGACCGCTGCGAATTCGGGTAATCGGGATCGCGGGCGCCATTCACCGACACCGGCCACTATGGAGAACATGAGCGACGCGACTCTCTCACCGGCACTGACCGATACGGAACTCGAGCAGCTCGACGCATACTGGCGCGCAGCCAATTACCTGTCCGTCGGCCAGATCTACCTTCTGGACAACCCGTTGCTCGATGAGCCGCTGGCGGCCGAGCACATCAAACCGCGACTGCTGGGCCACTGGGGCACCACCCCGGGATTGAACCTGCTCTACGCCCATCTGAATCGGATCATCCGCGAGCGCGACGCGAACGTCATCTACGTCACCGGGCCCGGTCACGGTGGTCCCGGACTGGTGGCCAACGCCTATCTGGAAGGCACCTACAGCGAGGTCTACACCGGTATCGGGCCGGACACCGACGGTCTGCGGAAGCTGTTCCGCCAGTTCTCGTTTCCCGGTGGGATTCCGAGCCACGTGGCCGCCGAGACGCCCGGTTCGATCCACGAGGGTGGCGAACTCGGCTACGCCCTGGTGCACGCCTATGGCGCCGCATTCGACAATCCCGACCTGGTGGTGGCATGCGTCGTCGGCGACGGCGAGGCCGAAACCGGCCCACTGGCCGCCAGTTGGCATTCGAACAAGTTCCTCAACCCGGTCGTCGACGGCGCGGTGCTGCCCATCCTGCACCTCAACGGCTACAAGATCGCCAATCCCACGGTGCTGTCGCGCATTCCGGCAGAAGAGCTCGAATCGCTGTTCTACGGCTACGGCTACCGACCCATCACCGTGGCCGGAAACGATCCGGCCAACGTGCACCAGCAGCTGGCCGCCGCCATGGACGAGGCATTCGACCAGATCGCGGCGATCCAGCGCGCGGCCCGTCTGGACGGCGAGCCGGGCCGGCCGCTGTGGCCGATGATCATCCTGCGCACCCCCAAGGGCTGGACCGGCCCGCACGAGGTCGACGGGAAGCCGGTCGAGGGCACCTGGCGCGCCCACCAGGTGCCACTGGCGGAGACGCGGACCAACCCGTCACACATGGCGCAGCTGGAGACATGGCTGCGCAGCTATCGACCCGAAGAACTGTTCGACACCACCGGGGCGTTGCGGCCCGAACTACGCGCACTGGCCCCCTCGGGCACCCGCCGGATGAGCGACAACCCGCATGCCAACGGTGGATTGCTGCTACGTGACCTCGACCTACCGGACTTCACCGACTACGCGGTGCCCGTCGAGAGCCCGGGCACCGGGACCGCCGAGGCGACCCGCGTACTCGGCACGTTCCTGCGTGATGTCATCGCCGCCAATCCGGACCGCTTCCGGCTGATGGGCCCGGATGAGACCGCCTCGAACCGGCTGAGCGCGGTGTTGGAGACGACTGACAAGGTCTGGCAGGCCGAAACCCTGCCCGTCGACGAGAACCTGGGCCCCGACGGCCGGGTGATGGAAGTGCTCTCCGAGCATCTCTGCCAAGGCTGGCTTGAGGGATATCTGCTGACCGGGCGGCACGGGTTGTTCAACTGCTACGAGGCCTTCGTCCACATCGTCGACTCCATGCTGAACCAGCACGCCAAGTGGTTGTCCAGCAGTTCGCACCTGACCTGGCGACGGCCGATCGCCTCGCTGAACTATCTGCTGACCTCCCACGTCTGGCGCCAGGACCACAACGGCGCCTCACATCAGGATCCGGGGTTCATCGACCACGTCGCCAACAAACGGCCCGAGGTGGTCCGTGTCTACCTGCCTCCGGACGCCAACACCCTGCTGTCGGTGGCCGACCACTGCCTGCGCAGCCGCCAGTACGTCAACGTCATCGTGGCGGGCAAGCAACCCGCGCTGACGTATTTGACGATGGACGAGGCCGTCGCGCACTGCACCCGCGGCCTTGGCATCTGGGAATGGGCGAGCAACGCGACCGGGGAACCCGATGTGGTGCTGGCCTGCGCCGGAGACATCCCGACGCTGGAGACCGTCGCCGCTGCCGACATCCTGCGCCGCCGGCTTCCCGAGGTGAAAGTCCGCGTGGTCAACGTCGTCGACATCATGCGTCTACAACCCGAGTCCGAACATCCGCACGGGTTGTCCGACCGCGAGTTCGATTCGATCTTCACCACGGACAAACCGATCATCTTCGCCTATCACGGCTACCCGTGGCTGATTCACCGGCTGGCCTATCGACACACCAACCACGACCAACTGCACGTGCGCGGATTCAAAGAGCGGGGCACCACGACCACGCCGTTCGACATGGTGATGCTCAACGACCTCGACCGGTTCCACCTCGTCATGGACGTGATCGATCGGGTCGAGGGGCTGGCGGTCAGCGCTGCCGGGTTACGTCAGGAGATGGTCGACGCACGACTCGCCGCCCGCAGCTATACCCGCGAACACGGCGAGGACGATCCAGCCATCGCCAACTGGACCTGGACCGCAGTGTGACCTGGGTAATTGCGCGGCGCCGGTACGATTGGCAAGTCATGTCTGATCAGAGCGCCGTGGCCGCGCATCCCCATCCCCTGGTGGCCCAGCTCTCGGCATTGCACCATTTCCGGATCTACGCCGACGTCGGCATCGTCGTCGTCATCCTCACGTTGACCAACCTGATCGCGCACTTCACCACTCCGTGGGCGAGCATCGCGACCGTCCCGGCCGCAGCAGTGGCCCTGCTGGTCCTGGTGCGGGCCCGCGGCCTGGGCTGGACCGAGCTGGGGCTGGGCCGCGAACACTGGCGCTCAGGCGTCGGCTACGCGCTCGGCGCTGTCGCACTCGTGGTGTCGGTGATCGCCATCGGGGCGGCGCTGCCATGGACCCGGCCGATGTTCATGAACGACAACTACGCGACCATCTCGGGCGCGCTGCTCGCGTCGATGGTGATCATCCCGCTGCAGACCGTGATCCCCGAGGAGCTGGCGTTCCGTGGCGTGCTGCACGGAACCCTCAACCGCGCCTGGGGTTTTCGCGGTGTCGCCGCCGGCGGTTCGCTGTTGTTCGGACTGTGGCACATCGCCAGCTCGCTCGGGCTCACGAGCGAGAACGTCGGCTTCACGCGATTGTTCGGCGGCGGTGTGGTCGGGATGATCGCCGGTGTGGTGCTGGCCGTGATCGCCACCGGCATCGCCGGCTTCGTGTTCACCTGGCTGCGGCGACGCAGCGGTAGCCTCATCGCGCCCATCGCCCTGCACTGGTCACTCAACGGGGTAGGCGCACTGGCCGCCGCCCTGGTGTGGCACCTGTCCTAACCACCCGCACGCCTGCGCGCGCGGAACTCCCGGTTCTTCAACTTGTTCCCACACTCGGCCATCGTGCACCAGGTACCGCCATGGTTGCGGGAGCGGTCGTAGAACGCCCACGTACATTCGTCGTTCGCACACGCTTTGAGCCGTGCCCACGTGCCGTCGCGCTGCGCGTCGCGCATCACCAGCAAAAGCTCAAGGAGGCGCTCGCCCACGCTCGGCCCCGCGGCTGACAACCGCACGGTGCCGTCTTGACCCAGATCGACCCGTGCGGTGGACGCGTCGGTGAGCGCCCGCAGCGCTGCGAGGTGATCGGCTTCCGGCGGCGGTCCGCCGGTGTTGTGAATCAGCAGCGCACGCAAGGCCTCGCGCACATTCCGCACCAGTTCCAGATCGGCCGGAGTCGGCCTCGTCCCCGCGGGAAGCAACCCGTTGGCCGCCAGCCAGGGCGCCGCATGGTCTGGATCGGCGAGCCGGTCGGTGCCGGCCGGCAATTCGATGGTGTTGACCAGGGACTGAATCCGGGCCAGTGGCTCCGGCGCAGGCTTGGACTCGGTGTCACCGGCCCACGTCGTCGTCATCTCTCCAGCCTACCGCCGTGACCGCTAAATTGGTTTGACTAGTCATTCATGACCGGCGTACGTTATTAGATAGTCACGCTGCTCGGGCTCGGCACACGGAAACCTACGAGGTATCGCCATGAACGACAACCGAATTTCTGCGACACCAGCGACCACATTCCGCCGAGCACCCATCCCCTGCCGCCCGCCCCTCCGGGCTCGTCTGACCGCACGCATCCGGTCGGGCAGATTCGACGCCATGCTCGCCGTCGGCGCACCGATTCCCCCGGGCAGTGCGATCGCCGCCCGCGCGGCCAGGCTGACATCGGCCTCGGAACGGGTGGCCCTCGCCCGTGCGCTGCGCCGCTGCGTGCGCGAATCCGCCGACGACACGATCTTGTGGTCGTCACGAATCCCGTTGCATCGGAAGAACATCGCCGCGGCACGGACCACGATCGAGGCGATCATTCAGCGGCTGCACTCGCCCATGCCGGTCGACGCACGCGGTATGGCCCGGCTCACCAGGGTGATCAACGACGGCCTCGGACCGTTGTACGCATTCGGCCACGGCGATCTGGACGGCAGATTGGGCGCGGCGCTGGCCGCACTCTGACTACACCCGCAACACCGCGGCGCCCGAGATGCGGCCGGCGCTCAAGTCTGCCAGCGCCTCGTCCGCCCGGTCCAAGCCGTACACCGGGGCGCTGACCGCCATCCGGTGTCCCCCGGCGAACGCCAGGAAATCACGGGCGTCGGCGCGGGTATTGGCGGTGACGGACCGGATCTCGCGTTCCTGGAAGAGGTGCTCTTGGTAATTCAGGGTCGGGATGTCGGTGAGGTGGATGCCCGCGATCGCCAGGACGCCGCCGCGGTCGAGCGCCGCCATCGCGGGCAGCACCAGGTCCCCGACCGGGGCGAACAGGATCGCCGCGTCCAACGGCTCAGGCGGCATGTCGGCGCTGCCCTGCGCCGACGAGGCCCCCAGCGCCAGCGCGAGTTCGCGGGCCCGCTCACCACGGGTCATCACATGTACGCGGGCCCCCTGAGCCAAAGCCACCTGAGCCGTCAGATGCGCGCTACCGCCGAAGCCGTAGATTCCCAGCCGTCCGCCGCGGGGTAGGTCGGTACGCAACAGCGCCCGGTACCCGATGATGCCCGCACACAACAGCGGCGCCAGCTCGACATCGGAGTAGCCGGCCGGCAGCCGGAGTGCGAATGCAGCCGGGACAGTCGTAAATTCGGCATAGCCGCCGTCGGCGTCCCACCCCGTGTACCGCGAGGACGGGCAGAGATTCTCCCGGCCGCGCAGACAGTAGACGCAATGTCCGCACGTGTGCCGCAACCAGGCCACACCGACACGATCACCCGGTGCGAAACCGCCGCCGGTCTCCGCGCCGACCGCGACCACCTCGCCGACGACTTCGTGTCCCGGGATCACGCGGGGCCGGTGAACGGCCAGATCACCTTCTGCCACATGCAGATCCGTACGACACACCCCGCACGCCAGGACCGCGACGAGCAATTCGTCAGGCCCGGGCTGCGGGGTGGGCACGCTAACCCGTTGCAGCGGATGCGAACTCACCGGTCCCGGCCTGGCAACCTGCCAGGCCGTCATGGCCCCGGTGGTCCGGGTGGCCATTTCCCGAGCCGGTCAGGTGCGGTTGCGCACGAGCCCGACGATCCAGAGCAGGATCACCGATCCCAGAATTGCCGTGAAGAGGGTGAACCACCAGCCCCCGGAAGCGGTGTCGAGGAAGAAGCTGAGAAGGAATCCGCCGATGAGTGCACCGATCACCCCGATGACGATGTTCATCAGGATGCCCGCTCCACCGCCCTTGACGATCTTGCCCGCGATCCATCCGGCGATCGCCCCGATGATGATGTAGCCGATCCAGCCGACACTCGTCTGCGTAGACGAACGAGCCAGGATTTCGGTAGCCGCCATCAAGTCCATTGCAGGTCTCCTGCCTGTCACTGGCCATGCCCAGCGAGCTCGCTGAGCCACACCCCAGGTGTACCTCCCGAACGTAACAATTCGGTCGGCTTCTTGGGAACGATCAGCGGTCGGCTCGCCGAATCCTCGTTCGGCCGGCAGCCCGGCATCAGGCCGGCGGCTGCATCTCCGGCGGAGCGTTGGTCACCGGGACCGGCACCCCGACACCCGGACGGGGCGGCGGAGCGTTCGGGTCAGCCGGCGGCGGTGCCGCGTTGGGGTCCCCGGCCGGAGCCTCCGGCGGTGTCCACGGCCGGATCGAGTTGGCCAGCGTCGCGGCCGCTGCTTTGTCGACCGGATGGCTGGCCGAACCAAGCCACACCACGAACCAGCGTTCCGGCGCCCGCTGCCCGCGCGGGGTGCCCGGGGCGGGCGGCGCACCGACCACGCCGGCCCAGATCTGGCCGTTGGGCTTGTTGGTGTCGGTGAACTTCACTTCGTAGTACGAGGCGACGCCGCTGAGGCCATTGGCATCGAGCGGGACGGTCTCCTGATTCACCCGGGTCCCGGGGAACGGCATGAAGAATTCGCCCATGTCGGAGGCCAGGCGGACGGCTGCCTTGGCATTGTCGGCCTCGGCACCGGCGAACAGCTTGAGGTCGAGGCGCCCCAGCAACACGCTGGTGTCGTTCGGCGGCTCAGGCGTGCCTTCCGGCGGAATCTTGGTCAACAACGCCTGGCCATAGGACAACTGGGTCGCGTCGGACACCTTCCAGCCCCCGGGCACCACATAGCTGAAGCCGCCCGCGGCGTTGTCCACGCGGCCTGGCTCCGGCGCGGGCGCGGCGGGAGCCGGAGCGTTCGGGTCGACAGGCGCCGGCGGGGGCGGCGGTGCGTTCGGGTCGAGCGGAGCCGGGGCGGGTGCGGGAGGCGGAACCGGCGCATTGGGATCGACGGGGGCGGCGGGTGCCGGGGCGCCGGGGACCGGGGCACCGGGAGCGGCAGCAGGCGCAGGCGCGGCCGGTGGGGCAGGCGCAGGCGGGGCACCGGGAACCGCCGGTGCCGGCGCAGGCGCCGGAGGCGCGGGCGGCACGGGATCCGCATACGCCACCGCCGGCAGCGCAACGGCCGCGGCAGTCGCGCCGGTCAGCGCAATGAGCGCCAGCTTGTTCGACAGACCCCTGCGCCGATGTGACATCGCATCCGACTCGTCCATGGGAAAGAAACTACCGTGTTACGGCCGTGACGCAAGTGTGAGTTGCTCTTAGAGTGCCAAAAAGTGCGGTTGCGACAGATGAGATACGAGCAGCTAGACAGCAGGGTGTGCAGTTGCTGACACGCGGGCGTGTCGGGCGCCACGCCGGACCTGGCAACCCGCATCCCGACCCGGCGGCGCCGGGCCCCTTCACCACGTGAATCGGACCCGCGCAGGCCTGCGTTACGCCGGGCGGGCAGTCATTGCGCGTGTCCCGCGGGATGGACGGCGACCTCCTGCGCCTTCACCGAGAAATACACCGTGTCGCCGGGAGTCAGCCGCAGCTCGGTGGCCGAGTCCGCGGTGATGTCGGCAGCCAGTCCCGGAGCACCGTCGGGCTGCTCCTCGGCGCGCACCCGGATGCCGGGCCCCCGGCTGTCGAGCTCGGCGACCGTCACGGCGACAGTGTTGCGCGGACTGCCATGCGGCTCCTCGCGGTACACCGCAACCGACGCCGGCGAGAACACCGCCACCACAGATGCACCCTGTGGCACCTCGCCCGCCGGCGTGCCATGCCAGTGCGCATCCCAGGATGTGGCCAGGACGCCGTCGCCGGCGGCCGTGCCGCTGATCAGGTTCACCCCGGCGAACCGGGCCCCGAAGTGACTCTTCGGAGTTGACAAAACCTCTGCAACAGAACCACTTTCGACGATCCGCCCGCCGTCGACCACGATCACCCGATCAGCCAAGGTGAGGACATCCAGCAGGTCATGGGTGATCAGTACGGCGCACCTGCCACCACTCGCCAACACCCGACGCAGCACCTTGCGCATCGATGCCGCCACGGCCACGTCCAATCCCGCCAGCGGTTCATCGAGCAACAGCACCTCGGGATCGGCGGCCAGCGCCCGGGCCAGCGCCACGCGCTGAGCCTGGCCTCCCGACAGCCGGCGTGGGCGACGGTGCGCGAGATCCGTGGCATCCACCTCGGCCAACCACCGGTGAGCGCTCTCGTACGCGGCCGCACGCCCGACCTGGCGTCCCTTGCGGGCCCCGAACGCCACGTTGGCCAGCACACTGAGGTGCGGAAACAGCAGCGACTCCTGCAACAACAATCCGACCCGGCGGTCATGTGTCGGCACTTGCACGCCGGCTGCCGCGTCGGTCAGCACCCGATCCCCCACCTGAATGCGTCCGGCATCCAGGTCGACCAGGCCGGCGATCGAATGCAGGGTGGTCGACTTGCCGGCACCGTTCGGGCCGAGCACTGCCAGCACCTCCCCGGCCGGTACGACGAAGTCCACGTCCAGGCCTCGGCTTTCGACGACAGCGCGCGCCTGCAACGTCATGTCCAACCGCGTCATGTCCAACCGCGTCATGTCCAACCGCCCGCTTTCAGCCGGCGGCCACCCAGTCCGATCACCACGACCGCCGCGACCACCACCAACACCACCGACAACGCCACCGCGGCGTCGGCGTCGCTCTCGCGCTGCAGGTAGATCTCCAGCGGAAGAGTCCGGGTGACACCCTGACGCGAGCCGGCGAACGTCAACGTGGCGCCGAACTCGCCGAGAGAACGCGCGAAGGCGAGCACCGCTCCCGAGATCAGACCGGGGCCCAGCAGCGGCAGGGTCACGCGCCACCACACCGTCGTCGGCGATGCGCCCAGGGTCGCCGCCACCACCTCGAAATCGGCGCCGGCGGTGCGGGCTGCCCCTTCGAGCGAGATGACCAGGAACGGCAGCGACACGAAGGTCTGCGCCAGCACGACCGCCACCGTGGTGAAGGCGATCTGGATCCCGGCGGCTTCCAGGTAACGCCCGACCAGCCCGAGCCGCCCGAAGGCGTACAGCAACGCGATGCCTCCCACCACCGGCGGCAGCACCAGCGGAAGCAGGATCAACGGCCGGACGATCCGGGTCACCACGCCGCCGGTGCGGGCCAGCACCAGCGCGAGGGGTACGCCGAACACCACGCACAACACCGTGCTGGCCACCGAGGTCTCCAGGCTGAGCCGCAACGCCGCGGTGGACGACGCGCTGGAGATCAGCGACCCGAACCGCGGCCAGTCCACCTTTGCCACCATCGCCACGAGAGGCAGAACGACGAATACCGCCCCGGCGGCGGCGGGAAGATATATCCAGCGCGGAAGCCGTGGCGGATTCGTCACGATGCGGCCTCGCCGACCACGTCGACGCAGGTGAGAGCGCTGGGTCGAATCATCCCCGCCACCTTATGTGAGCCGACATTTGGCGCGCCGAGTTTCGTGTCCTAGCTACTGTCCAGTAACATTGACCGTTGGTCGCCCCCGTCCGGCGCGGCGATCCCCGGGTACATGGAGGTACATCATGGCGGAGGTGCTGGTCACCGGCGGCGACACTGAACTCGGCCGCACGATCGCGGCAGGTTTCCTCGACGCGGGCCACAACGTGGTTATCGCGGGCGCCCGTCGCGAGGATCTGGAGTTGGCTGCCAAGCAGCTCGACGTCGCGTCGATCGTCTTCGACAACACCGACGCCTCCAGTCTCGAGAACGCCCGGTCGCTGTTTCCCCACCACCTCGACACCCTGGTCAACGTCCCGGCCCCGCTGTTCGAGTCCAAGGACCCCCGCACGTTCACGCTGACCGACATGGCCACCGCCTGGCGCAACGCGCTGGATGCCACCGTGGTCTCGGCGGTGCTGACCGTGCAGATCGTCGGCGATCACCTGCGCTCGGGCGGATCCGTGATCAACGTCGTGCCCGCAAGCCCGCGCGAGGGCAGCGCCGAAGCCGCGATCAAGGCAGCGCTCAGCGATTGGACGGCCGGTCAGGCCGCCTACTTCGGCACCCGCGGAATCACCGTCAACGCCATCGCCCCCGGCCTGTCCGCCGAGCCCGGCTACGACGGCCTGGGCAGCACGCCCCCGTCGGTCGCCGATGAATTCGCCCGTCTCGCAGTGTTTTTGAGCACCCCGGCGGCCCGCCACATCACGGGTCAGACCATGCACGTCAGCCGCGGCGCGATGGCGACCCTCGGCTGAGAGGGTTACGGTTGACGGAGTGACGATCAGACTCGCACTCCAGATACCCAACTTCTCCTACGGCACCGGCGTTTCCGAGCTCTTCCCGACTGTCATCGCGCAGGCGCAGGAAGCCGAAGCGGCCGGGTTCGACTCGGTCTTCGTGATGGACCACTTCTATCAGCTGCCCGGTCTCGGCACGCCCGACCAGCCGATGCTGGAGGCCTACACCGCGCTCGGCGCGCTGGCCTCTGCGACCCAGACGGTCCAACTCGGCACCCTGGTGACCGGCAACACCTACCGCAATCCGACCCTGCTGGCCAAGGCCATCACCACGCTCGACGTGATCAGCCAGGGCCGCGCCATTCTCGGTATCGGCACCGGCTGGTTCGAACTCGAACATGATCAGCTCGGCTACGAGTTCGGCACCTTCACCGAGCGGTTCGACAAACTCGGCGAGGCATTGCAGATCATCCTCCCGATGCTCGCCGGCGAGCGTCCGACCTTCACCGGCAAGTACTACCGGACCGTGGAGGCGATGGCCAATCCCCGCTTCCGTGAGCACATTCCGTTGATGATCGGCGGCAGCGGCGAGAAGAAGACGATTCCGCTGGCGGCACGGCACTTCGACCACCTCAACATCATCGCCAACTTCGACGAACTGCCCCGCAAGCTCGACGTCATCCGGCAGCAGTGCGACCAGATCGACCGCGACCCGGCGACACTGGAGACCAGCATGCTGGTGATCGCCCTGATCGGCGAGCAATTCACCGCCGACGCCATCCCACCCGACTTCCAGCAGCGGGCGGTGTTCGGCAGTCCTGAGCAGATCGCCGAGCAGCTCAAGACCAAGCTCTTCGACACGGGGGTCGACGGGGTGGTCCTCAGCCCGGTGACCATGGGCGGATACGTGCCCGGTGGCATCACCGAAGTGGCCGAAGTCTTGAAACCACTGATATCCGGGTAAACATTCGGTTCGTTGGCCATCTCACCGCACAGCCGGGAATCGCGCCGACTAACCTGACTGTTATTACGAGTGGCAAACACGTCCGCGAGGAGCAGCAATGAGCCATCCCGGAGCTACGGCGTCGGATCGGCATAAGGTAGTCATCATCGGATCGGGTTTCGGCGGTCTGACCGCCGCCAAGACCCTCAAACGTGCCGACGTCGACGTCAAGCTGATCGCCCGCACCACCCACCACCTGTTCCAGCCGCTGCTGTACCAGGTGGCCACCGGCATCATCTCCGAAGGCGAGATCGCCCCGGCGACACGCGTGATCCTGCGCAAGCAGAAGAACGCGCAGGTGCTGTTGGGTGACGTAACCCACATCGATCTGGAGAACCAGACGGTGGACTCGGTGTTGCTCGGGCACACCTACTCCACTCCGTACGACAGCCTGATCATCGCGGCAGGCGCCGGGCAGTCTTACTTCGGCAACGACCATTTCGCCGAGTTCGCTCCCGGCATGAAGTCGATCGACGATGCGCTGGAACTCCGTGGCCGCATCCTCGGTGCGTTCGAACAGGCCGAGCGGTCCAGTGACCCGGTGCGCCGGGCCAAGCTCCTGACCTTCACCGTGGTGGGCGCCGGTCCGACCGGTGTCGAAATGGCCGGGCAGATCGCCGAATTGGCCGATCAGACGCTGCGCGGCAGCTTCCGGCACATCGATCCCACCGAGGCCCGGGTGATCCTGCTCGACGCCGCACCGGCAGTGCTGCCGCCGATGGGCGAAAAGCTGGGCAAACGAGCCCAGGAACGGCTGGAGAAGATGGGTGTCGAGGTTCAACTCGGCGCCATGGTGACCGACGTCGACCGCAACGGCCTGACGGTCAAGGACTCCGACGGCACGCTGCGGCGCATCGAATCGGCCTGCAAGGTGTGGTCGGCCGGCGTCTCGGCCAGCCCGCTGGGCAAAGACCTGGCCGAACAGTCCGGTGTGGAGCTGGACCGCGCCGGCCGGGTCAAGGTGGCACCGGATCTGACGATCCCGGGTCACCCCAACGTGTTCGTGGTCGGTGACATGGCTGCCGTCGACGGTGTGCCCGGCGTCGCTCAGGGCGCGATCCAGGGCGGCCGCTACGCGGCCAAGCTGATCAAGCGGGAGGTCGCCGGCACGAGCCCGAAGATCCGTGCCCCGTTCGAGTACTTCGACAAGGGCTCGATGGCCACGGTGTCGCGGTTCTCGGCGGTGGCCAAGGTGGGCCCCGTCGAGTTCTCCGGGTTCTTCGCCTGGGTGTGCTGGCTGGTGCTGCATCTGGTGTACATCGTCGGGTTCAAGAGCCGGCTGGTGACCGTCCTGTCGTGGGGTGTGACGTTCCTGAGCACCAAACGTGGACAGCTCACCATCACCGAGCAACAGGCCTACGCGCGCACCAGGATCGAAGAACTCGAGGAGATCGCGGCTTCCGTGCAGGAAACCGAGAGAGCGGCGTCCTAGCCCTCTGACCCTTCTGTAGCCTCAGGCGGCAGCCGGTCCCCTTGCCAGGTGGCCAGGCTGCCGCCGCGGGCCAGCGCCAGAACCGTTCCGTGCGCCTCGAATGAGGGTGCGGGATAGCGCAGTTCACTCGCGCAAGCCCTGGGTGCAGCCAAAACGTCGTCACCCACTGCACCGCGACCCAGTTCGATCCGATGACGCAACAATGGCGTCGACCCGACGTCGGCGTGCAAGCTGGACGACCAGAATCCTTGCTGTTCACCGGTTCTGCCGATTTGCACCCGCTCTCGCAGGCGGACCTGTGCGGACTCGGCGAGGTGCAGTCGCGTCGTGGTGTGATGTACCGAACCGCCGGCCACCACGGTGGGTTGTGGATCGAGATCCAACTGTCCGGCCACCTCGAGCTCCCAATGTGCCCCCGACTGCAACGTGTGACCGCCGGGAAGCACCATCGTCGCCGCGGCGGTCCGGATGCGCAGCCGGGCGCCGGCTTCCACCACGAGCCGCACCGTGAGAGTGTCTCCCCCGAGCGGGGTGGCCGCCGTGGAGATCAGATGCACTGTATCGGGTTCGGTGCAGCGGCCGGCCAGCCCGCCACGGGCCTCGATCCGCGGCAACCGCCCGGGCGTGGCCGTGATGACGACGTGGGTCTGCATCACGCGGACGAGGCCTGCCCGACCTTCAATTGCTCGCGCACCCATTCCAGAACCGGCCCCGCCGACGGGTCCTCGGTCAGCGAGATGAGCGCCGTCGGCCGCTGGACGCGGACCGCGGCCGCGTCGCGGCGCATCACGTCCAGATCGGCACCCACCAGCGGCGCCAGGTCGGTCTTGTTGACCACCAACAGATCCGAGTACGTCACCCCCGGCCCACCCTTGCGTGGCACCTTGTCTCCCCCGGCCACGTCGATGACGAAGATCTGCACGTCCACCAGGCCCGACGAGAACGTCGCGGTCAGATTGTCCCCGCCGGACTCGACGAGGATCAGGTCCAGTGCCGGGTTGGCCTCGATCAGATCGTCGATGGCATCGAGGTTGGCGGTGATGTCGTCACGGATCGCGGTATGTGGGCATCCTCCGGTCTGCACCGCCGCGATGCGCTCGTCCGGCAACACCGCGTGCCTGCGCAGGAAGTCGGCGTCCTCGGTGGTGTAGATGTCGTTGGTCAGCACCGCCAGCGACAGCTCGTCGCGCAACTGCCGGCACAACGCCGCCACGAGCGCGGTCTTCCCGGATCCGACCGGGCCGCCGACACCGATGCGCAGCGGCTCACCGGGCAGACGAACGCGCTTTGGCCGGTCGACGTGGGTGTGCGGTTCGCCGTCGAGGAAATGCGGTGGCATGGTGGACCTTTCGAGTGCGTGACTAACAGATTCAGGAGACGAACAAGGGCCGGTCGCGTTCGGTGTGCCGCTGCGCCAGGACGTCGAGCAAGGGATCGGACAGGTCGGCGGGCCCGGCGGCCGCCTCGGCCGCCACCGCGTCACACAACCCGCACAGCTCGAAGGTCAGCGCCGCGACGTCGGCGGGGTCCAGCGCGAGCAGTCGCTGCGCCGCGGTGGCCGACCCGGTCATGGTGGTGTACACCACCGACAGCGCGGTCTCGGCCGGATCCAGCCCGGCCGCCGCCCCGACCGCACCGGCCGCGACCGGCAGATGCGGCCGAGGTCCGAGCATGTCCCAGTCCCGCTGCGGCCAGACCCGACGGGACAGCCGGACCAGTCCGCGCCCCTGGGCTCGCGAGGCCTCGCGTGCCGCCGGAGCCGGTGTACGGGCGTCGGTTTCGGCGTCAGCACGCTGGGCATCCAACGCCCCGGTCTGCACCGCGACCGCCATCGAAGCGGCAACCAACCCGCTGGTTCGGATCCGCCGCACCAGATATGCGCGCACCGTCGCGACGTCGGTGAGCAGGCCGCTGGTGACCGCCTCCTCCACGCCACCGGAGTGCACGTGCCCGCCGGTCGGCAACCGCGAGTCGGCCAGCGTCAGAAGCGTTGCCAGGCTTCTCATCTAGAACAGGAAATATCGCTGGGCCATGGGCAGCTCGGTTGCGGGCTGTTCCTGCCACACCTGCCCGTCGATCCGAACCGTGAACGTGTCCGGCTCGACCTCGATATGGGGCAGCGCATCGTTGAGCGGCATGCGGGCCTTACCGATCTTTCGAACGTTCTTGACCGCGGCGAGCTTTCGGCGGATGTCGAGCCGATCGGCCAGACCGTCCTCGATCGCCTGCGGCGAGACGAAATGCACCGACGTGGCGGCCGCCGCGGCCGGGGCCGCGCCGAACATCGGGCGAGGCAGCACAGGCTGCGGGGTGGGAATCGACGCATTGGCATCACCCATCGCCGCCCAGGCGATCATGCCGCCCTTGAGCACCGCATGCGGGCGCACCCCGAAGAACGCGGGTTCCCACAGCACCAGATCGGCGAGCTTACCGACCTCGACGGAGCCCACCTCGTCGTCGAGGCCGTGCGCAATGGCCGGGCAGATGGTGTATTTCGCGACATACCGACGGACGCGGTTGTTGTCGGCCGGCCCATCCCCGTCCAGGGCACCACGCCTGCGCTTCATCACGTGCGCGGTCTGCCAGGTTCGCAGCACCACCTCGCCGACCCGGCCCATCGCCTGCGAGTCACTGCCGATCATCGAGATGGCGCCGATGTCGTGCAACAGATCCTCGGCGGCGATCGTCGACGGCCGGATCCGGCTCTCGGCGAAGGCCAGATCCTCGGGCACGCTCGGATTGAGGTGATGACACACCATGAGCATGTCGAGGTGTTCGTCGAGGGTGTTGACCGTGTGCGGACGGGTCGGATTCGTCGAGCTGGGAAGCACATTCGGATGCGAGGCGACCGTGATGATGTCCGGTGCGTGGCCGCCGCCTGCACCCTCTGTGTGATAGGCGTGGATGCCGCGGCCCTTGATGGCGGCCAGGGTGTCCTCGACGAATCCGGCCTCGTTCAGGGTGTCGGTGTGGATGTTGACCTGCACCCCGGCGGCTTCGGCGACCGTGAGGCAGGCATCGATGGCCGCCGGCGTGGTACCCCAGTCCTCGTGCAGCTTGAAACCCGCTGCGCCACCGCGCAACTGCTCCCACATCGCCTCGGAACTGACCGTATTTCCCTTGCCGAGTAGCGCGACGTTCAGCGGCCAGGAGTCCAGAGATTCCAGCATCCTTGCCAGGTGCCAGGCACCCGGTGTGACCGTGGTGGCCTTGCTGCCCTCGGCCGGCCCCGTGCCCCCGGCCACGATCGTGGTGATGCCGCCGCCGATGGCCTCTTCCATGATCTGCGGACAGATCAGGTGCACGTGGCAGTCGATCGCTCCGGCGGTCAGGATGCGACCGTTGCCCGCGATGATCTCGGTCGACGGTCCGACGACCAGGCCGGGGTGCACCCCGGTCATGATGTCGGGATTGCCGGCCTTGCCGATGGCCACGATCCGGCCGTCGCGGATGCCGATGTCGGCCTTGATGATTCCCCAGTGATCGATGATCACCGCGCCGGTGATCACGGTATCGGGTGCGCCGTCGGCGCGGGTCGCCCTCGACTGCCCCATCGACTCACGAAGCACCTTGCCGCCGCCGAACACCGCCTCGTCGCCGGCCAGGCCCGGGCCGCCACTGCGGTCCTCGGTGATCTCGATGAACAGATCGGTGTCGGCCAGCCTGATCCGGTCACCGGTGGTGGGGCCGAACAGCGCCGCATAGCGGGCGCGGGTCAATTCGGTCATGCGGGTCCCAATCGGCCGGGCGGATGCAGACTGATGCCGTGGACCTCACGGGCGCCACCGAGCGGCACCAGTGAGACACGCTGGGCCACACCGGGTTCGAAGCGCACCGCGGTGCCGGCCGGAATGTCGAGCCGATGACCGCGGGCGGCCGTCCGGTCGAAGTCCAGCGCGGCGTTGGCCTGCGGCAGGTGCACGTGGCTGCCGACCTGCACCGGTCGATCACCGGTGTTGACCACATCGAGAATCAGGCGGGGCGCACCGGCATTGAGCGCGATGGCACCGTCGCCGAACACGACCTCACCCGGAATCATCGACATCTAGGCGATCGGGTTGTGGACGGTGACCAGTTTGGTGCCGTCGGGAAAAGTAGCCTCGACCTGTACATCGTGCAGCATCTCGGGCACTCCCTCCATGACCTGTGCGCGGGTCAGCACATCGCGTCCGCTCACCATCAACTCGGCAACCGTGCGGCCGTCGCGAGCGCCTTCGAGCAGGTGATCGGTGATCACCGCGACGGCCTCGGGATGGTTGAGCAGCAAGCCGCGAGCCTGTCTGCGCCGCGCCAGTTCGGCGGCATACGAGATGAGCAGACGGTCCTGCTCATGCGGGGTCAAACGCATAGTGCGCGATATTGCCACGTCGAGCGGGGTTCGGCAGCGCTCGGTGCGCCTGCCCCACCCCGGCGGCCCGTCCGCTACTCGGGGACGTTCTGCAGCCGCACCTGGCCGCGCGCGACGAGCTTGCCGTTGTCGTCGGTGATGGTGATCAGCCACAGCTGCTGGCGCCGGCCTCGGTGAATCGGCTCGGAAACTGCTGTGACAGTGCCGGATCCGATGGCGCGCAGGAAATCGGTGTTGTTGTTGACGCCGACCACCGTGCCGCCGCCGTTCTCCGACAGCCAGATATGGCCGGAAACACTGGCCAGGCTTTCGACGATCGAGCAGTACACGCCGCCGTGCACGATTCCCCAGGGCTGCAGCAGCTTGTCGTGGATCGTCAGCTGCGCGCGGCCGCCGTCGGGAGTGAGCTCGAGATAGGTCAGGCCCAGTTCGGTGTCGAAACCCTTGCCCAGGCCCTCAGGGGAAACAGTGGTCACAATCCTCGTGTCTACACGTCGTACCGCAACAAAGATGCGGGCGGGTCCCGCGTGTAAAACGCGGGACCCGCCCTCGAGCGGACCGGGGGTCTCTGCAGCCCTCAGGACTCCGGCACGGTCCGTTAGCCTCGTATCTACATAATAGGCAAGGCTTCCCTAATTTAACAAGACCTTCCCTGCGCGGCCGCACCCGCGGACCGGGAGACCGAACCCCACCAGGGCGTCGAGCACCGCCTGACCCCGCCGCATGCTCACCACCTCGCTGGACCCGGCCAGCAGCGGCACCTGCGTAGCCGCGCCGACCACGGCCGCCCCCACCATGTGCCACATCGCCGCGACCGACATCGCGCCATCGCTGATCTGCACCAACCGCGCGAACAACGGCTCCAGCGCGCGATGGCTGCGATGGGCGACCCAGGTGGTCAGCGCAGCCTCGCTGGGCAACGCGACGATCCCGTCGTGGGACGCACTGGCGAATCGGGCGGCACGGCCGGAGTAATGGGGATCCTCGGGCAGGCCGCGCAAAGTCGGATCGACGACGCCGACCCAGTCGATCGCACCTTCCGAGTCGACGTGCACCCACAGGTTCTCCAGCCCCGTGTCCCACGCGCGCCCTTCCAGCACCAGCAGCGGCACCACCCTCCCGATCACCACATGGATGAACGTGGCGGCCAACTGCTGGGCGACGGCGGCGGAATTCCCCGTCTCGGCCATCGCGGCGTCGAACATGCCTTGCAATCGATCCGCGGACAACGCCTCGGCCAGCGGCCACCACCGCCGGCGCGACAGGTCGCCCACCACGGCCACGCCGTAGACCCGCGGACACTCGGGATACAGCTCGCGCAGGCGCCGGCTCGATTCGTGCAGCGGCAGCGTGCGCTCGATGGCCATGCCCGCGATCAGCGGGTCTTCGATCAAGACAGTCATGCCACCTCCGAAGGCTCCAGTTTCACTTAGGTTAGCCTTACTATAGTCAGGTGCACGATGAGAGCCACCCCCTGTGACTCGATTCACAACCCACCCCTCATATGGCGCTGACCTTGACCTAGACCGCTGCACAGGGCAGTTCGAGCGCCTTCGCCAAACGCATACGACGCGCGGTAGTAAACCCGTAGTACGCTGGCTTTACTGCTCAGGAGAGTGAACGGAACATGGCCAAATTGACGCGTCTCGGGGACCTTGAGCGCGAGGTGATGGATCACCTGTGGTCCGCACCCGAACCCCAAACAGTGCGCCAAGTCCATGAGGCGCTGGCCGCCCGCCGCGACTTGGCCTACACCACGATCATGACTGTGCTGCAACGGCTGGCGAAGAAGAACCTCGTCGTACAGCACCGGGATGACCGCGCGCACCGCTATGCGCCCACCCACGGGCGTGACGAGCTGGTCGCGGGCCTGATGGTCGACGCCCTCGACCAGGCCGCGGACTCCGGCAGCCGCGAGGCCGCGCTGGTTCATTTCGTCGAGAGGGTCGGTGTCGACGAAGCCCGGGCATTGCGTCGGGCGCTGGCCGAACTGGAGAGCAAGCACCAGCTGCCCCCACCGGCTGGTAATTCGGGCACCGGCTGAGAGAGACTTACAGCGTGTCCGCGCTGGCCTTCACCCTCGTCGCACTGGCCCTCGTCGGACCGGTGCCGGCAGTGCTGGCCCGCGCGGCTTGGCCGTTGCGCGCGCCGCGCGCGGCGATCGTGCTGTGGCAATCGATCGCACTGGCCGCGGTCCTGTCGGCCTTCTCCGCTGGTATCGCGATCGCCAGCCGCCTGTTCGTACCCGGGCCCGATGGCCGGCCGACGGCAACCATCACCAGCGAGATCAAGGCTCTGGGCTGGCCGTTGTGGCTGCTCTACGTCGTGGTGTTCACCTTGACCCTGTTCATCGGCGGCAGGCTCTGCGTCGCCGTGATCCAGGTGGCGGTCGCCACCCGGCGCCGCCGCGCACATCACCGCATGATGGTCGACCTGCTCAGCAAGTCGCGCGACGCGGTGCCCGCCCATCTCTGTACGGCGCACCGCCCGCTCGCCGGCGACGGACTGCGCATCCTCGACGTCGCCCAGCCCCTCGCGTACTGCCTTCCCGGGGTCCGCAGTCGCGTCGTGGTCAGTGAAGGAACCCTGACGACGTTGTCCGACAACGAGGTCGCCGCGATCCTCACCCATGAACGGGCCCATCTGCGCGCCCGTCACGATCTGGTGCTCGAGATGTTCACCGCCGTCCATGCCGCATTCCCACGGTTCGTGCGCAGCGGCAACGCCCTGGACGCAGTCCGGCTGCTGATCGAGCTCCTGGCCGACGACGCCGCGGTACGCACCGCGGGGCCCACTCCCCTGGCCCGCGCCCTGGTGGCCTGCGCGAGCGGCCGCACCCCGTCAGGCGCACTGGCCGCCGGCGGACCGACCACCGTGATCCGGGTGCGACGCCTCGGCGGCAAGCCCAACAGCCTGGCCATGGCGGTCACCGCCTATCTGACCGCGGCCGCCGTTCTGGTGGTACCCACCGTCGCCGTCGCAGTCCCCTGGCTCACCGAGCTTCACCGCCTGTTCGCCGGGCTGGGATAAACCCCTGTCCGACAGGCGTTCTGGTACAACAAAACAACGAAAGGCTGCTGCATGAGCAAGACCAGCACTTCCGGTACGGCGCAGATCGGGGTCACCGGCCTGGCCGTGATGGGCTCCAACCTCGCTCGTAACTTCGCCCACCACGGCTATACCGTTGCGCTGCACAACCGGTCGATCGCCAAAACCGATGCGCTGCTGGCCGAGCACGGTTCCGAGGGCAAGTTCGTGCGTAGCGAGACGATCGCGGAATTCCTTGACGCCCTGGAGAAACCACGTCGGGTGATCATCATGGTCAAGGCCGGCCACCCGACCGATGCCGTGATCAACGAGTTGGCCGACGCCATGGAGCCCGGCGACATCATCATCGACGGCGGCAATGCCCTCTATACCGACACCATCCGCCGCGAGAAGGCGATCCGCGAGCGCGGCCTGCACTTCGTCGGCGCGGGCATCTCCGGTGGCGAGGAAGGCGCGCTCAACGGCCCGTCGATCATGCCCGGCGGCCCCGCCGAGTCCTACAAGAGCCTCGGCCCGCTGCTGGAGGAGATCTCCGCCCACGTCGACGGCGTGCCCTGCTGCACCCACATCGGCCCGGACGGTGCCGGCCACTTCGTGAAGATGGTGCACAACGGCATCGAATATTCCGACATGCAGCTCATCGGCGAGGCCTACCAGTTGCTGCGCGACGGGCTGGGCAAGTCCGCACCCGAGATCGCCGACGTCTTCGCCGAGTGGAACAAGGGTGAGCTGGACAGCTACCTGGTCGAGATCACCGCCGAGGTGCTGCGCCAAGTCGACGCCAAGACCGGCAAACCACTGGTCGACGTGATCGTCGACGAGGCCGAGCAGAAGGGCACCGGGCGCTGGACCGTGAAGTCCGCCCTGGACCTCGGGGTTCCCGTCACCGGCATCGCCGAGGCGGTGTTCGCCCGCGCGCTGTCCGGGTCGGTGGCCCAGCGCAAGGCCACCACGGGCCTGGCGTCCGGCGAGCTGGGCGCCAAGCCCACCGACGCCAAGCAGTTCATCGACGACGTCAGCAAGGCGCTGTACGCCTCCAAGATCATCGCGTACGCCCAGGGGTTCAACCAGATCCAGGCCGGCAGCGCCGAATACGGCTGGGATATCACTCTCGGCGACATGGCGACGATCTGGCGCGGCGGCTGCATCATCCGGGCCAAGTTCCTCAATCGGATCAAAGAGGCCTACGACCAGGACCCACAGTTGGCCACCCTGATCGCCGCGCCGTACTTCCGCAGTGCGGTCGAGGCCGGGATCGACAGCTGGCGCCGGGTCGTCGTGACGGCCACCGAACTGGGCGTCCCGGTCCCGGGCTTCGCGTCGGCGCTGTCGTACTACGACGCGTTGCGCACCGACCGGCTGCCCGCCGCGCTGACACAGGGCCTGCGCGACTTCTTCGGCGCACACACCTACGGGCGCACCGACGCCGAGCCCGAGCAGAAGTTCCACACCCTCTGGAGCGGCGACCACAGCGAAGTTCCCGCCTGATTCTCGACCGCGAGCAGACAGAAAACTGCCCATCTCGTCCCGAGATGAGGCAGTTTTCTGTCTGCTCGGCAGAGGAACCGCGCCACTAGACTCGGTGGCGTGCGATTTCTGAACGGACACACGCCGCCGTATGACCTGACCTACAACGACGTCTTCGTCGTCCCGGGACGGTCCGAGGTCGCGTCGCGGTTCGACGTCGATCTGTCCACCTCCGACGGATCCGGCACCACCATCCCGGTGGTGGTGGCGAACATGACGGCCGTGGCAGGTCGGCGCATGGCCGAGACCATCGCCCGGCGCGGCGGCATCGTGGTGTTGCCGCAGGACCTGCCGAACGGGGTGGTGGCCGACACCGTGCAGTTCGTCAAGAGCCGCGATCTGGTGGTGGACACCCCCGTGACGCTGAGCCCCGACGACTCGGTGTCCGACGCGGCGGCGTTGCTGCACAAGCGTGCCCACGGCGCGGCCGTGGTGGTGGCCGCGGACGAGCGGAGCACATCAGGTGGGGCGGGACGCCCGATCGGACTGGTCACCGAGGCCGGCTGCGTCGGGGTGGACCGATTCGCCCGCATCCGTGACGTCGCGGTGTCAGACTTCGTCACCGCGCCGGTGGGCACCGACCCCAGGAAGGTGTTCGACCTCCTCGAGCACGCACCGATCGATCTCGCGGTGCTCACCGCGGCCGACGGATCCCTGGCCGGTGTGCTGACGCGCACCGCCGCGGTGCGGGCCGGTATCTACACCCCGGCGGTCGACGCCGCCGGACGGCTGCGCATCGCCGCCGCCGTCGGCATCAACGGCGACGTCGCCGCGAAGGCCCGGGCGCTCGCCGAGGCCGGGGTGGACCTCCTGGTCATCGACACCGCCCACGGTCATCAGGTCAAGATGCTCGACGCCATCAAGGCGGTGGCCGCACTCGATCTCGGGCTGCCGCTGGCAGCGGGCAACGTGGTCTCTGCCGAAGGCACCCGCGACCTCATCGAAGCCGGCGCGTCGATCGTCAAGGTCGGCGTGGGCCCCGGCGCGATGTGCACCACCCGGATGATGACGGGCGTGGGCCGGCCGCAATTCTCCGCGGTCGTCGAATGTGCTGCTGCGGCAAAGGAACTCGGTGCCCATGTGTGGGCGGACGGCGGCGTGCGGCACCCTCGTGACGTGGCGCTGGCGCTCGCCGCCGGGGCGTCGAACGTGATGATCGGGTCATGGTTCGCCGGTACCTACGAGTCGCCGGGGGACCTGCTGCACGACCGGGAGGAACGCCCCTACAAGGAGAGCTACGGCATGGCCTCCAAGCGTGCGGTGGCCGCCCGCACCGCCGGGGACAGCCAGTTCGACCGGGCCCGCAAGGCGCTGTTCGAGGAGGGCATCTCGTCATCGCGGATGAGCCTCGACCCGGGCCGTGGCGGTGTCGAGGACCTGCTCGACCACATCACCTCCGGGGTGCGCAGCACCTGCACGTACGTCGGCGCCACCAATCTCGCCGAGCTGCACGAGAACGTGGTGCTGGGCGTGCAGTCGGCGGCCGGCTTCGCCGAGGGCCATCCGCTTCCGACCGGCTGGTGACGTTTCGGCGCTCGCGTCTGCCGCCGATTCCCCACCACGATCGCGATAGTATTGGGGCTCTGCGTATACCGAGTGGACGGTCGCACGTCACCCGGTCGCCCGCACTGTGTCAGATCGAACGAAAGGGTTCACGTGCCGCAGGCACCCACCGAGGCCTCCGGTTCTGAACCGGCCTTCGGGGTGGAACAACAGTCACAGCTGAGCGCCGAAGCTGACGACCCCTCTCCTAGTCGGCCGGGCTCCGGGCCCGGCGCAACCCTGGTGAGGCTCTGATGGGCAGCTCGACGGGTGTGGTTTTCTCCCTGCTGTCGATCCTGGCGATCGTCCTGCTCACCTTCGGCACCGCGGTGTTCGTGGCCGCCGAGTTCTCCCTGACCGCGCTTGAGCGCAGCACCGTCGAGGCCAACGCCCGCACCGGCGACCGCCGCGACCAACTGGTCCGTCGCGCACACCGCACCCTGTCCTTTCAGTTGTCCGGGGCCCAGGTCGGCATCTCGATCACCACACTGGCCACCGGTTACCTCGCCGAGCCCGTCGTCGGCGAACTGATCCGGCCCGGCCTGGACGCTCTCGGTATCCCCGCCAAGTTCGCCGGTGGTTTGTCCCTGTTCCTCGCGGTGCTCATCGCGACGTCGCTGTCGATGGTGTTCGGCGAGCTCGTCCCCAAGAACCTGGCGGTGGCCCGTCCGGTACCGACGGCCCGCGCTGCCGCACCCTTCCAGTTGCTGTTCTCGATGCTGTTCACCCCGGTCATCCGGCTGACCAACGGCACCGCCAACTGGATCCTGCGCCGGCTGGGCATCGAGCCGGCCGAGGAACTGCGGTCGGCACGCTCGGCGCAGGAGCTCGCATCGCTGGTGCGCAACTCCGCCCGCAGCGGATCGCTCGACGCGTCGACCGCGTTGTTGGTGCACCGCTCGCTGCAGTTCGGTGAGCGCACCGCCGAAGAGCTGATGACCCCGCGCTCCAAGATCGAGGTGCTCGACGCAGGCGATTCGGTCGCCGACCTGATGTCTGCCGCGATCCGCACCGGCTACTCCCGCTTCCCGATCGTCGAGGGCGACCTCGACGAGACCATCGGCGTCGTGCACATCAAGCAGGTGTTCTCGATTCCGCGCGAGGACCGGGGCCGGACCCGGCTGGCCGCGCTCGCGCTGCCGGTCGCGACCGTGCCCTCCACCCTCGACGGCGACGCCGTGATGACCCAGATCCGCGCCAACGGGTTGCAGACGGCGCTCGTCGTGGACGAATACGGCGGCACCGCAGGCATGGTGACAGTGGAGGATCTGATCGAGGAGATCGTCGGCGACGTGCGCGACGAGCACGACGACGCCACCCCCGACGTGGTGCCGGCCGGGGCCGGCTGGCAGGTGTCCGGGCTGCTGCGCATCGACGAGGTGGCAGCGGGCACCGGTTTCCGCGCCGCCGAAGGCGAATACGAGACCATCGGTGGACTCGTCATGCAGGAGCTCGGCCACATACCGGAGAACGGCGAATCCGTGGAGCTGGCCGCTTTCGATCCCGACGGAGACCCCGACAAGCCGGTGCGCTGGCTGGCCACCGTGGTGCGCATGGACGGCCGGCGGATCGACCTGCTCAAGCTGACCAGCCTCGGCCACCGGGAGAGCAACCATGGGTGACATTCTCGGTGTGCTGTTGACCGTGCTGCTGCTCGCGGCCAACGCATTCTTCGTGGCCGCAGAGTTCTCGCTGATCTCGGCTCGCCGGGACCGGCTGCAGGCCTTGGCCGAACAGGGCAAACGCAGCGCCGTCACCGTCATCCGGGCCGGTGAGCATCTGTCGCTGATGCTGGCCGGTTCCCAGCTGGGCATCACGATCTGCTCGATCCTGCTGGGTCGGGTCGGCGAGCCCGCCGTCGCGCATCTGTTGGAGAAGCCGTTCGCATTGGTCGGCGTTTCCGACACCGTGCTGCACACGGTCTCGTTCTTCGTCGCGCTGGCCATCGTGGTGATCCTGCACGTACTGCTCGGCGAGATGGTGCCGAAGAACATCGCCATCGCGGGCCCCGAGACGGCCGCGATGCTGCTGGTCCCGCCGTACCTGCTGTACATCCGGGCGGCGCGGCCGTTCATCGCGTTTTACAACTGGTGTGCCAATGCGACCCTGCGAGCGTTCCGTGTCGAACCGAAGGACGAGCTGCAATCCGCCGTGTCCACCGTCGAGTTGTCGGAGATGATCGCGGAGTCGGTGTCAGAAGGGCTGCTCGACACGGAGGAGCACGGGCGGCTCACCCGGGCCCTGCAGACCCGCAGCCGCACGGTCAGCGATGTGGCGATGCCGTTGAGCGAGATTCACGCCATCCCGGTCGCCGCCGAAGGCAGTGGTCCGACCGTCGGGGCCGTCGAGCGGGCCCTCACCGAGACCGGCTATTCGCGCTTCCCCGTGACCGACACGTCGGGAGCCGTGGTCGGGTATCTGCACATCAAGGATGTGCTGCCGCACATCAACGATCCCGACGCGGTGCTCGCCGCGACGATGGTGCGTCCGCTGCCTCGCGTCTCTGCGTCGACGCCGTTGCCGGATGCGCTGTCACTGATGCGGCGGAGTAACAGTCACCTCGCCCTGGTGGTCGCCGATGAGCGCTCGCGCGAAGAGCATGACCGGCGTGAGCGCTCGCGCGAAGAGCATGACCGGCGTGAGCGCTCGGCCGACGAGCACGGTGACGATACGCACGACACGGTCACCGCGATGGTCGCGTTGGAGGACCTGGTCGAAGATCTGGTCGGAACGGTGCGCGACGACACGCACCGCATCTGAGCCGTACGGGCTATCGCTCGAGCACTCCGCGCAAGATCAGGCCCGCCAGGTCGGCGGCTGCGCGGTCGACGTCCTGCTCGTCGATACCGCGCACGCACACCGCGTACATGGCGGCCCCGCCGATCGCGTCCATGATGGTGTCGACGTCGACCTGCGCGCGCACCCTTCCCTGCGAGGCGGCCTCCCCCACGAGTGACGCGAGCTGGGTGCGCGCTGCGGCGTCGAGCCGTTCGGTCATCAGCCTGCGGACGTCAGGGTCGGCGCGCAGGTCGGTCAGCAATCCCGGAATCGATTCGCGCACAGCCGCATCGCAGAACATCAGAAATGCGCCACGGCACAGCCGGGTGATCTCGGCGACGATGTCGTCGCTCGGTGCGGCAGGGTCCAGGTCCGGGAAGACCGCTTCATGGACCAACTGCGCCTTGGACTTCCACCTGCGGTAGATGGTTGGCCGGCTGACCCCGGCCGTGCTGGCGATCAGGTCGATGGACGTCGCCGCATACCCGCGCTGCACCAACAGCCGGCGGGTGGTGGACAGCACCGCCTCGTCGATCGACGGGTCCGGACGTGAGCCCTGACGCCGATGACGGGTGCCGGCCGAACGCGACTCCACGTTGTCTCCTCACATCGCCGGGCGGGTCAGCCGAGTTTGGCACACCCCGGCAGCAGGGAGTTCACGCTGCACCGCCCGGCTATTGCCATGGTGCCACATTTGTTGTTACATCATGTAACGACAAAATCTCATGAGAGGTGCGAACGCCTTGGGATCACAGCTTCCGCTCGCGGCGCGCGGACTCGACGGCCGCCATCTGCACAGCTGCCCGTTGTGTGAAGCCATGTGCGGCTTGGAGATTCACGTCAACGGCGGCCGCGTCACCCGCATCGCGGGTAACCCGGAGGATGCGTGGAGCCGCGGTCACATCTGCCCCAAGGGCGCGTCCCTGGGCGCCCTGCACGAGGACCCGGATCGGATCCGGCGCCCGATGATCAAGACCGACGGAACCTGGCGCGAGGTGAGCTGGGACGAAGCGTTTCGCCGTTGCACCGAGCTACTGGCCCCCGTCATCGATGAGTACGGCATCGGTGCCGTCACCGCCTACACGGGAAACCCACTGGGACATACATTTTCGCTGAGTCGCTATGCCGGGGTGCTGATGGGGATGTCGGGGATACCGTCCACCTATTCGCCGGGAACCATCGATCAGTGGCCGAAGAACCTGTCGTCACACCTGATGTACGGCAGCTGGTGGAGCTTCCCGATCCCCGATCTCGAGCGCACCGACATGTTCGTCATCATGGGCGCCAACCCCGCTGCCTCCCAGGGGTCGATGATGTCGGCTCCCAATGTCATCGGCCTGATCGACGAGATCAGCAAGCGCGGCAAGGTGATCGTGGTCGACCCGGTCCGGACCGCGACCGCCGCCCGGGCCGACGAATGGCTGCCGATCACGCCGGGAACCGACGCTGCGCTGCTCATGGCGGTGACACACGTGCTGCTCGACGAGGATCTGGTCCGCACCGGCCACCTCGCACCCCACCTCGACGGGATGGATCGGCTGCGCGTCCTCGCCCGGGACTGGTCTCCCGAGCGCGTTGCCGGCGCGTGCGGAATCGACGCGGGCCGCATCCGGGAACTGGCGCGCGAACTCGCCGCCGCGCCACGGGCCGTGGTCTACGGCCGAATCGGGTTGTGCAATCAGGAATTCGGCAGCCTCGCCAGCTGGCTGGTGGACGTGGTGAACATCCTCACCGGACACTTCGACACGCCCGGCGGCGCGATGTTCCCGCGCCCGGCGGTCTGGACCCTGACCACCGAGACCCTGCCCGGGCTTGAGGACGGCGCGGCCGCGTTCGGGCGCTGGCACACCAGGGTGCGTGGAGCGAAGGAAGTCCTCGGCCAGGCCCCGGTCTCCTGCCTCGCCGAGGAGATCGCGACCCCCGGGACGGGCCAGATCAAGGCACTGATCACCGTCGCGGGCAATCCGGTGCTCTCCACCCCGGGCGGACACAAGCTCGACGACGTGCTGCCAGACCTCGAAGCGATGATCTCGGTGGACATCTTCCTCAACGAGACGACACGGCACGCCGACGTCATCCTGCCCGGCCTCTCACCTTTGGAGCAGCCACACCACGACGATCTGTTGCTGGGCTTCGCGATCAACAGTTTCGCGAACTACTCGCCGCCGGTGTTCTTTCCCGAGGATCCCGATCGGCCCGAGGAGTGGGAAATCCTCATCCGGCTCACCGGGCTGTGCACCGGCACCCCGGCCGAGGACGTCGACGTCGCCGCGATCGACGACGGATTCTTCGACTACATGGCGTTCACGCGGGGGCTCGACGGCGCTGCCCTGCGCGAGCGATACGACCGGGGCGGGCCGGAACGGATGCTCGACCTGACCCTGCGCACGGGCCCGTTCGGCGATCGGTACGGCGAGAACCCCGACGGGGTGACCCTGGAGACGCTCAAGGAGCAGCCGAACGGCATCAACTTCGGGCCCATGGTGCCGCGGATCGCCGAAGTACTCCGGACTGCCGACGCCAAGATCCGCCTCGCGCCGGACTATCTGACCGACGATCTGCCACGGCTCGCGGCACGCATCGCCCGCCCTGCCGACGATCTGGTGCTGGTCAGCCGCAGGCATCTGCGGTCAAACAACTCGTGGCTACACAACACGCCGCCGCTCATGAAGGGCAAGAGCCGCTGCACGTTGCTGATCCACCCCGCCGATGCCGAGCGCCGCGGCGTCCTCAGCGGCGACCTGGTGACCGTCACGTCCGCGGCGGGCAGCGTCGACGTCCCCGCCGAGGTCACCGACGACATCAGACCGGGCGTCGTGTCGATGCCGCACGGCTGGGGCCACGCCAAGGCCGGCACCCGGCTGCGGGTCGCCAACGCCTCCCCGGGCGTGAACACCAACATCCTGTCGCCACCGACCTTCGTCGACGAACCCTCCGGCAACGGCGCACTCAACGGCATCCCGGTGACCGTCGGCGCGGCGACCCCCCTTCACCACCATGAAATGGAGAATCAGTGAACAATACTGCGGCCAAGGCGATTTCGGCTGAAGCGTGGGTGGCGACCGCCCTCGGCGATCCGGCCAAGGTGCTCGAACGCCAAACCGTCGAGGTGCGCGCGCCCGGGCCGGGCGAGGTGCGCGTCGCGGTCCGCGCGTTCTGCCTCAACTTCAACGACATCGACATCATTCAGGGCCGGTACACCACCATGCCCCTGCAGCCGCCGTTCATCCCCGGCATGGAGGCCGTCGGCGTGGTCGAGAGCGCGGGTCTCGGCGCCGAGCACATGGTGGGCCGGCGCATCGTGGGTATCCCGTCGATGGCGTTCGGCGGATACGCCTCCTACGCCATCGTCGACGCCGCGACCGCCCTGGATCTGCCCGATTGGATCAGCGACACCGACGGCGCCGCCCTGCACTACCCGTTCCACCTGGGCTGGTTCGCGCTGCACGAGCGGGGCCGGCTCAAGGCCGGCGAGACTCTGCTGGTGCATGCGGCGGCCGGCGGAACCGGCTCGGGCGCCCTGGTGCTCGGCAAGGCTCTCGGCGCGCGCGTGATCGCCACCGCGGGAAGCGACGAAAAGGTCGAGTTCTGCCGCCGGCTCGGTGCCGACCATGCCATCAACTACCGCAACAGCGACTGGGTCGAGCAGGTCATGGACCTCACCTACGGTCGCGGGGTCGATGTCGCATTCGACGCGGTGGGCGGCAGCGTCACCACCGACACCTTCCGCTGCATGGGCCTGCACGGGCGGCACCTGATGGCCGGTTTCGCCGAGGACATCGCATTGGAGGACGGCGACTACCTCTCACCCCGGCCCATCGCCTACGGCAACTTCGACGTGTGCGGCGTATGTCTGGTCTACGTGACCGACCCGCTCGCGGTCCGCCGCACCCTCGGATTCAACTGGCCCGCCCGTTCCGAGGGCCTCGACGCCCACGCCAGGCTGCTCGAAATGTTGCGGACGGGCGCGATCCACACCGTCGTCGGCGCCGAGGTGGCCTGGTCTGAGCTACCCGCGCAACTGGAGCGGATGCAGGCCCGGCAGACCACGGGCCGGTTGGTGGTCACCACCGGCGCACACGGCTGAGCCCCGCCAGGCCACCGGTAGGCTCGAGCCGCACGCGGCGGTGGGCCATCTGGTGGAGGAGACATGGAAGGACGCGCTGGATCTGACGCGGCCGGCCTGACCCTGCCGGGTGTCGCCGAAGCCGACGAGGTGTTGGCGGCCCCGGACTGGGCGGCCCGGGCGGAATCACACCAGCGCCGCGCCGACGAGTTCCTCACACCGCACCTGCGGCGGCAACACGCCGGTGAACCGCATCCGGTGTGGGATTTTCTCTTCACCTATTACAGCCTGCGTCCCCGGCAGTTGCGGCGTTGGCATCCGGGCTTCGGGGTGGTGCTCGCCGGCGAGGGTGCCCGCGGGTACCTGCAGCGCACCGGGTACGGCCCGCATCCCGACGGCGTCACGGTCCGGGACGATTACCTGCTGTCCCGTGTCGAGACGGTCCGGTTCGTCGCACGGTTGATGCGCGCGACCGCGACGCGCGCACCCCGGATGAACTGCTTCGGTCTCCATGAATGGGCCATGGTCTACCGGGCCCCCCAGCTACGGCACGGCCAGGTTCCGCTGCGCCTCGGCGCCGCCGGTACCGATGCGGTTGTCGAGTCAATGCCGTTGCGGTGCACCCACTTCGACGCGTTCCGCTTTTTCACCGACGCCGCGGTCGGCCGCAACGACCGACACCTGAGCCGCGACCAACAGGCCGACGCCGAGCAGCCCGGCTGCATCCACGCCGCCATGGATACCTACAAGTGGGCCTACAAATTGGGCCCACTGGTGCCGTCGGAGTTGGTGATGGACGCACTCGAACTCGCGGCCGACGCGCGGGCGCTCGATATGTGTGCCAGCCCATACGACTTGACGCAGTATGGTTTCCAGCCGATCGCCATCGAAACACCGGCCGGGCGTGCCGAATACGTCAGGGCCCAACAGCGCATCGCCGAGCGGGCGGCTCCGTTGCGGGTCACCCTGGCAAACCGGTGTGAGCTGTTGCTCACCAGGCTGGACGGCTGAAAGGCCGACGTTACCAATGGGTAAGCTGGATAAACGGCAGGCATCGCACGGTGCCTGGAGCCGAGGGAGGAAACGCGCATGACCAACCGCGTGACTGTCGGAAACCTGCGTGTCGCGCAGGTGCTGCACGACTTCATCACGAACGAGGCACTGCCGGGCACGGGCGTCGACCCGGACAGCTTCTGGTCCGGCGTGGACAAGGTCGTCGCCGACCTCACCCCGAAGAACCAGGAACTGCTGGCCCGCCGCGACGATCTGCAGGCACAGATCGACAAATGGCACCGCGCGCATGTGCTGGAGCCGGTCGACCCCGACGCGTACAAGCAGTTCCTCACCGATATCGGCTACCTGCTGCCCGAGCCGGCTGACTTCACCGTCACCACCTCCGGCGTGGACGACGAGATCACCTCGACCGCCGGCCCCCAGCTCGTCGTGCCGATCCTCAACGCCCGATTCGCCCTCAATGCGGCCAACGCCCGGTGGGGCTCGTTGTACGACGCGCTGTATGGCACCGACGTCATCAGCGAGGAAGACGGCGCGGAGAAGGGGTCCGGCTACAACCAGATCCGCGGCGACAAGGTGATCGCCTACGCGCGCAACTTCCTGGACGAGGCCGCGCCGCTGGCGGCCGGCTCCTGGAGCGACGCCACGGGACTCAAGATCGTCCAAGAAGACGGGGCCGGCCAGTTGCTGGTGACCTACGGTGACGACCTCAGTACCGGCCTGGCCACGCCCGAACAATTCGTCGGCTACACCGGTGAGCTGGGCCGGCCCCAGTGGTCGGTGCTGCTGCGCAACCACGGTCTGCACATCGAGATCCTCATCGACCCCGACTCCCCCGTCGGATCCACCGACGCCGCAGGCATCAAGGACGTCGTCCTGGAATCCGCGATCACCACGATCATGGACTTCGAGGACTCCGTGGCCGCCGTCGACGCCGACGACAAGGTGCTCGGCTACCGCAACTGGCTGGGCCTGAACCGCGGCGATCTGTCGGAGGAAGTCGCCAAGGGTGGCAAGACCTTCACCCGTGTGCTCAACCCCGACCGGACTTTCACCACCCCGGACGGTGAGGGCGAGCTGACCCTGCCCGGACGCAGCCTGCTGTTCGTCCGCAACGTCGGACACCTGATGACCAACGACGCCATCGTCGACGCCGACGGGAACGAGATCCCCGAAGGCATCCAGGACGCGCTGTTCACGGGCCTGATCGCCATGCACGGGTTGAAGGATGCCGCCGACAATGACGGCGCGAATGGTCCGCTGAAGAACAGCCGCACCGGGTCGGTCTACATCGTCAAGCCCAAGATGCACGGCCCCGACGAGGTCGCCTTCACCTGCGAGCTGTTCGGGCGCGTCGAGGACGTCCTCGGCCTGCCGGGCGGCACCCTCAAGGTCGGCATCATGGACGAGGAACGCCGCACCACGGTCAACCTCAAGGCCTGCATCAAGGCTGCCGCCGACCGCGTGGTGTTCATCAACACCGGTTTCCTGGACCGCACCGGCGACGAGATCCACACCTCGATGGAGGCCGGGCCGATGATCCGCAAGGGCGCCATGAAGGCCCAGCCGTGGATCAAGGCCTACGAGGACAACAACGTCGACGTCGGCCTGGCCACCGGCCTGGCCGGTAAGGCCCAGATCGGCAAGGGCATGTGGGCCATGACCGACCTGATGGCCGACATGGTCGAGCAGAAGATCGGCCAGCCGAAGGCCGGCGCCACCACTGCGTGGGTGCCATCGCCGACCGCGGCCACCCTGCACGCGATGCACTACCACCAGGTGGACGTCGAGGCCGTGCAGAAGGAACTGGCCGGCAAGACACGCAGCACCATCGAAGAACTGCTGACGATCCCCCTCGCGGATTCCTCCCTGACGTGGTCGCCGGAGGAGATCCACGAAGAGGTGGACAACAACTGCCAGTCGATCCTGGGCTACGTGGTCCGCTGGATCGACGCCGGTGTCGGCTGCTCGAAGGTGCCCGACATCCACAATGTCGCGCTCATGGAGGATCGCGCCACCCTGCGGATCTCCAGCCAGCTGCTGGCCAACTGGCTGCGTCACGGCGTCATCACCGAAGAGGACGTCAAGGCCAGCCTGCGCCGGATGGCCGCCGTGGTCGACGAGCAGAATGCCGGCGACGCCGACTACCTGGCGATGGCCCCCGACCCGGAGGCCAGCATCGCGTTCGCCGCGGCACAGGAGTTGATCCTGTCCGGGGCCCAGCAGCCCAACGGCTACACCGAGCCGATCCTGCACCGGCGCCGCCGCGAGTTCAAAGCGAGCACCGCCGGGAAGTGATTAGACTTCGGCGGGTCCGGATGACTAGTCGGCGCGAGACGTACAGGGGTTAGGAATGGGCAGGCACAGCATTCCCGACCCTGAGGATGCACCCGACGAGCCGCACGTCGGCGAGCCCGGGTTCTCCGATGACTATGAGCCCGATTATGAGCCGCCCCGCCGCGAGCAGTCTCGGCATGCCGGAGACGATTTCGGGGCGCCCGGGCATCAGGCCGACCGCGGTTACCGGGATGCACCCGCCTACCGCGACGAGCCCGGTGACCGGGGGTACCGGGCCGAGCCCGATTACCGCACGCCGCCGCCGTACGTAGACGGTGACGACGACTACGAATCGGACTATCGCGATTCGGAGTATGCCGACTACGACGAGGCGGACTACGTCGAGGACGCCGGTTACGACGACGAGTACATCGACGGATACCGCGGCAAGTACGCCGATGCCGACGACGACTATGCGCCGCAATACTCGGCCGAGTTTTCCGACGCCGAGTACGCGGACGACGACTACGCCGACGACCAGCCGACCGCGCAGTTCGGTGCCGTCTCCGAACCGCCACCGCCGTCCACCCCGTCGAGTCGCCAGCACGGCGGCGACTGGGACGGCGGTGAGTGGACCGGCAGCCATCGGGCTGTCGAATCCGGGCGGCGCGGTGTCAGCGTCGGCGTGATCGTCGCCCTCGTCACTGTGGTGGCCGTGGTCGGCGCGATGATTCTGTGGAAGTTCTTCGGTGACGCCCTCGCCGGCCGCAGCGATGCGGCGGCCGCGCGCTGCGTGGACGGCGAACTCGGTGTCGCCGTCATTGCCGACCCCACCATCTCGACGCACATCGAAGGGCTCGCCAACGCCTACAACGAGTCGGTCAGCCCCGTCGGTGATCGCTGCGTCAAGGTCCGCGTGCAGTCCGCCGAATCCGACCGCGTGGTCAGCGGTTTCGCCAACGCGTGGCCCAAGGAACTCGGCGACCGTCCTGCACTGTGGATTCCGGCCAGCAGCATCGCCGAGGCGCGACTGGAGGCGACCGCCGGCGCCAAGACCGTCAGCGACAGCCGCTCCCTGGTCACCTCACCGGTTCTGCTCGCGGTCCGTCCGCAGCTCAAGAACGGACTGGCACAACAGACCTGGGCCGCCCTGCCGCAGCTGCAAAGCAGCCCGGCCGCGATGAACGCACTCAAGCTACCGGGTTGGGGCACACTGAAACTCGCGCTGCCGACTCACAGCAACGGCGACGCCGCCTCGCTGGCCGCCGAGGCCGTGGCCGCGGCGTCCGCTCCCGCGGGCGCACCGGCGACCTCGGGTATGAGCGGTGTCAACAGCCTGCTGCACGGGCAGCCCAAGCTCGACGACGCCGAGTTGGGAACCGCCCTGGACGCGTTGCTCAACGCCTCCGATCCGGCGACCGCGCCGGTACACGCGGTGGCCACCACCGAACAGCAGGTCTTCCAGCGGGGCACCGCGCTCGACGACGCCAAGTCCTCACTGGCTGGCTGGGTACCGCCCGGCCCGACGGCCACGGCCGACTATCCGACGGTCCTGCTGGCCGGAGACTGGCTGGAGAAGGAGCAGGTAACCGCGGCCAGCGAGTTCGCCCGCTACCTGCGCAAACCTGAGCAGCTCGCCGAGCTCGCGAAGGCCGGTTTCCGGGCAGAGGGAACCACACCTCCGTCCAGCGACGTGACCGATTTCGGGCAGCTGGCGGCCCCGTTGTCGATCGGTGACAACTCCATGCGGGTGACGCTGGCCAACGCAACGGCCGCGCCGACGGGAAGCCCCGCGGTCACGATCATGCTCGACCAGTCGATGCCGACCGAGGAGGGCGGCAAATCCCGGCTGGCCAACGTGGTGGCCGCACTCAACGGCCGGCTCAAGGCGCTGCCGGACACCGCCGCGGTCGGCCTGTGGACCTTCGACGGCACCGAGGGCCGGTCGGAAGTATCGACGGGGCCGCTGGCCGAGCCGGTGAGCGGTCAGCGCCGCTCCGAGGCCTTGACCTCGACGCTGGACGAGCAGTCCGCTTCCGGTGGCGGCGCGGTGTCCTTCACCACCCTTCGCATGCTCTACAACGAGGCACTGTCGAAATACCGTGAGGGCCAGACCAATTCAATACTGGTGATCACCACCGGACCGCACACCGACCAGAGCCTGGACGGAGCCGGCCTGCAGGACTTCATCCGCGGCGCATACGATCCAGCCCGGCCGATCGCGGTCAATGTGATCGATTTCGGCACCGGCTCGGACCGGGCCACCTGGGAAGCGGTCGCGCAGGCGAGTAGCGGCACCTACCAACACCTCTCGAGCTCCACTTCGCCCGACCTGACCACCGCCGTCAACACCATGCTGGGCTAGACGCGCCGCCTTCTATCCCAGGGCGGCGGGAAGCGATCGCCCGCAGCCCCGGGGTGGAAAACGACGCGCGAAACGGCTCAGGCGAACGCCTCGACCGGCGGGCAGGAACACACCAGGTTCCGGTCACCGTACGCCCCGTCGATGCGACGAACCGGCGGCCAGACCTTCGGACGGAACCCCTTGCCCAACGGGTAGGCGGCCTGTTCGCGGGTGTACGGATGATCCCAATCCGCCACGAGAAGGCACTCGGCCGTGTGGGGGGCACCGCGCAGCGGGTTGTCATCCACCGGCCACTCCCCCGAACCGACCCGGTCGATCTCGGCGCGGATCGCGATCATCGCGTCGCAGAACGCGTCGACCTCGGCCAGGCTTTCACTCTCGGTCGGCTCGACCATCAATGTGCCTGCCACCGGGAAGCTCATGGTGGGTGCGTGGAAACCGAAGTCGGCCAGACGCTTTGCCACATCGTCGACGGTCACGCCGGTGTCCTTGGTGATCCCTCGAAGGTCGAGGATGCACTCGTGGGCCACCATGCCGTTCTCGCCGGTGTAGAGCACCGGGTAGTACTCATCGAGCCGGCGGGCCACGTAATTGGCCGACGCGATCGCGGTCAGACTCGCCGCGCGCAATCCCTCGGCACCCATCATCCTGATGTAGGCCCACGTGATCGGCAGGATCGACGCCGACCCGTACGGCGCGGCCGAGACCGTGTGCTCGTCGGGCAGCTCATCGGCGAGCGGATGGCCCGGCAGGAACGGCGCCAGATGCGATCGCACCGCGACCGGGCCGACACCGGGGCCGCCACCGCCGTGCGGGATGCAGAACGTCTTGTGCAGGTTCAGATGGCTGACATCGCCACCGAAGCGGCCTGGGCGGGCCAACCCGACCAGCGCATTGAGGTTCGCGCCGTCCACGTAGACCTGCCCACCCACGTCGTGCACCGCCGCGCAGATCTCGGCGACGTCGTGCTCGTACACCCCATGAGTCGAGGGGTACGTGATCATCAGCGCCGCAATATGATCCGAGTGCGCAGCGATCTTCGCGCGCAGGTCGTCGAGGTCGACGTCACCGTTCTCGCGGCAGGCCACCACCACGACCCGCATGCCGGCCAGCGCCGCCGAGGCCGCGTTGGTGCCATGTGCGCTCGACGGGATCAGGCACAGATCGCGATCGGTGTCGCCGCGGGAGACGTGGTACGCCTTGATGGCCAGCAGCCCGGCGTACTCACCCTGAGAACCGGCGTTGGGCTGCAACGAAATCTGGTCGTAGCCGGTGATGCCGGTGAGCCAGTCCTGCAGATCGGCGATCAGTTTACGCAATCCCGGGTTGTCCGACGCAGGCGCGAACGGGTGCTGCCGGGCGAACTCCGGCCAGGTGATCGGCTCCATCTCGGCAGCCGCGTTGAGCTTCATGGTGCAGGATCCCAGCGGAATCATGCTGCGGTCCAAGGCGATGTCCTTGTCCGCCAACGACCGGAGGTACCGCATCATCTCGGTCTCGGTGCGGTAGGAGTTGAACGCCGGATGAGTCAGGAACTCTGATGTGCGCGTCGCGATTCCGGCACTGGCCGGATCGGGCGCCGGGGCGGCTCCCCGGCTCGATGTCGCCGCCGGGGCGGCTCCGAAGGCCTGCAGTACCGAAGCCACATGCTCGTCGGTGGTCACCTCGTCGCACGACACCGACACATGATCGGCGTCGACGCGCCACAGGTTGATCCCCTTGCCCTTGGCCGCCGCAATCACGTCGTCGGCGCGTCCGGGAACTCGGGCCAGCACGGTGTCGAAGTACTTGTCGTGCACCAGCGCATCGCCGAGTGCCGCCGCGATGGTCGAGGCATGGCCGTGCACGCGGCGCGCGATCGCGGTCAATCCCGGTGCGCCGTGGTAGCTGGCATACATCGCCGCCATCACCGCCAGCAGCACCTGAGCGGTACAGATGTTGCTGGTCGCCTTGTCCCGGCGGATGTGCTGCTCACGGGTCTGCAGGGCCAGCCGGTAGGCCGGCGCCCCGTCCGCGTCCACGGACACGCCGACCAACCGGCCCGGCAACTGCCGGGCATGCTTGGCGTGCACCGCGAGGTAACCGGCGTGGGGTCCGCCGAATCCCATTGGTACCCCGAACCGTTGGGTCGTCCCGAAGGCCACGTCCGCCCCCGCCTCCCCCGGTGGGGTGATCAGTGTCAGCGCCAGCAGGTCCGCCCCGACGGCGACGAGCGCACCGCGCTCATGTGCGGCGCTGATCAGTCCCGACCAATCGTCGACACGCCCACTTGCCCCGGGCAGTTGCACGATGACGCCGAAGAACTCTCCGTCCGGAAGCCCTTGGCGCAGATCGGCGGTGACGATCTCGATGCCGAGCGGCTCGGCGCGGGTGCCCAGCACGGCCGCCGTCTGCGCGTACACATCGGTGTCGACCACCAGTCGGTTGGTCTTGGATTTGGTCGCGCGGTGCATCAGCGTCATGGCCTCGGCGGCGGCGGTGCCCTCGTCGAGCATCGAGGCGTTGGCCACTTCGAGTCCGGTCAGGTCCGACACCATGGTCTGGAAGTTGAGCAGCACCTCGAGGCGGCCCTGGCTGATCTCGGGCTGGTACGGCGTGTACGCGGTGTACCAGGCGGGGTTCTCAAGGATGTTGCGCCGCAACACGGCGGGGGTGAAGGTGTCGAAGTAGCCTTGACCGATCATCGAGACCGCGGTCGTGTTGGACTCGGCGAGGGCGCGCAGCTCGGCCAGCGACTCCTCCTCGGAGGCCGGCGCGGGCAGGCCCTCCAGGCCCGGTGCGATGCCGTCGAAGGAGAGCGCGTCGAGTATGCCTGCCGGTAGTGCCTTGGCGGCGAGCTCGTCCAGGGAGGCCACGCCGATCACCTCGAGCATGGTGCTGACGGCGGTGGCGTCCGGGCCGATGTGACGATCGGCGAAACGCGATTGATGCTGGTCGGACACGACACTCTCCTGAGGCGCAGACGTGCTCAGACGTCCTAGGCGTCCCTCTCCCTCTGTCGTCGACCCGGTCCGGGCGCCTGAGAGATTCAGCCCGGGTGCCGGGCCTTTCCCCATGGGCGGGTACCCAGCGGGCACCACTTTCCAGAGGCATCGGGGCCTGCGCGGTCCGGGGTGCCTGAGAGGTTGACGGAGAGGTATTGCTCCTTCGGCGTCCGTGGCTGGCTGTCACGAAACTCTCCCGCACGAGGGCGATGCGTCCCTCATCCTACCGGGCTTCTACCGGCTGCTCGGCAAGCCCGCGAAGTGCGCCCCGCGCGTCGAAGATGCCGTGAGCGCCACGACTCCACAGCGTTGGTGTGGGCCGGCTTCAGGTGTCTGTCCGCGAAGGTAAGTCAGCCGATTTTGCGGTCGCGACTTTTGCGCCGCGAGGCCAGCTCGTCCTCAGGCGACGGGATGGACTCGCCGCCGTCGGCGCGCTCGCCCGGGAAATCGGCGATGGTGCCGGTCAGCTCACGCATGGCGCCGGACACCGCGATGCCGAACACGCCCTGGCCGCCCTGCAGCAGGTCGACAACCTCTTCGGCGGAGGTGCACTCGTAAACCGTGGTGCCGTCGGAGAACAGCGTGATGTTGGCCAGATCCTGCACACCGCGCTGGCGCAGGTGGTCAACCGCAACCCGGATGTTGTGCAAGGAGATGCCGGTGTCCAGCAGTCGCTTGACGATCTTGAGGACCAAGACGTCCTTGAACGAGTAGAGGCGCTGGCTGCCCGAACCGGCCGCGCCCCGGATGGAGGGAACCACCAGGGATGTGCGGGCCCAGTAATCGAGCTGCCGGTAGGTGATACCGGCAATCTGGCATGCGCTGGGACCGCGGTAACCGACCAGTTCGTCGGGCACAGAATCGTCGGGGAAAAGCCCGCCCTGCACGGGTTCGCCAGATGGCCTGACCGGCGGCTCCGCACCGCTCCCGGTGGTCAGATCCAGCTCTTCCTGCCGTGGCGTGTCACCCACTGTGAATCCTCTCGCCGATCGAACTCGCCCGCACCGAACTTCTAGGTCCTGCACTGCAGCAATCTCTGCCGCGACGGTTTGCTGCGAGCTCGAATGTGTCGAGCATACGCTTCCCGCCGGGCCCTGATTGCCCGCTGTGAAGAAAGTATGGCGCCCGAATTCCCGCCCGATTGTCTCCCGCGCCGCGTGTCGACACCGGTATACCCACTTGAGACGTACCCGTGATCTGCGACCGGACGGCGGGGCGGGCGACGGTCATGTCGCCTTGAAGTCGTCCGGCGAAACGCTGTCGAGGAACTCCTTGAACTTTTCCACCTCGTCCTCACGGACGGTGCCCGCGGCCTCTTCGTCGTTCTCGTCGGGGATCAGCAGGCCGGCCTCGGCCAGCACCGCCTCTTCCACGTAGATCGGGACGCCGACGCGGAGGGCGATCGCCACCGAGTCCGACGGCCTGGCCGAAACCTTGATGTCGCGGTCGAAGATCAGATCGGCGTAGAACGTGCCTTCCTGCAAGTCCACGATCCGCACCTCTTTGAGCGAATGCCCCAGGGCGGTAATGACATCTCGAATCAGGTCGTGTGTGAGGGGCCGGGTGGGTTCGACGCCCTGCTGCTCCAGGGCGATCGCTGCAGCCTCCGACTGCCCGATCCAGATCGGTAGGTAGCGATCGCCGTTGGACTCCCGCAAAAGCAACACGGGCTGGTTCTGCGGCTGTTCCACCCGAATCCCGACCACGCGAACCTCAGCCATCTGTGCCTGCCCTCCGCACCGCCGTGCCGTTTCGTCGTATTTTCGTCCTCGCGCAGTCCGCCGTTACCAATCGGCAGGGGTCCCGACTTGGACGAACTGGCCGTCGAAACGAGTCTAGTCCTCAGCGATCCAGAACGTCGCGTACGGCGGACTTGATCAGAGACGTGTGCAAAGTGATGGCCAGGGCGGCCACTTCGCGGGCCAGGTCGTCGGCGCGGTCGCGGGCTCCGGCCCTGCCCGCCTTGCCCACTGGGCCCGCGATCTGGGCGATCAGATCGGATTGGCGATCAGCCGCGGAGCGGAATGCCCGCAGGTGTCTGGGCTCGACGCCGTAGTCGCCGAGGGCGCGTGCGCACTGAGCGATCACCACGGAATGTTCGTCGAAAAACCCGCCGGGCCCGGGGGTGATGATGCCGTTGCGGACCAGTGCCCCCAGCATCTCCTCGTCGATTCCCGACCGGGCCAACAGGTCTTCGCGGGACAGCCGCACCTGCGGCGGTCCGACCGCAGCGACGACGGCTGCGCCGGACCCGGCCGCAGCGTCGTCGTTGTCGCCGGACACCGGCACCAGACGCGGAACCCCATAGGGGGATCCGGCCTGCGGCAACTCCCCGTCCGGTAGAGCGTCCAGCTGAGCCTTGATCACCTTCAACGGCAGATACTGGTCCCGCTGGGCGGTCAGGATGAACCGCAACCGCGCACAGTCGTATGCGGTGAACCGCCGGTAGCCCGACGCAGTGCGCTGCGGTGTCACCAACCCCTCGGCCTCAAGGAACCGGATCTTCGAGATGCTGACATCCGGAAAGTCTCCCCGGAGCAGGTCCAGGACTGCACCGATCGACATCCCGGCCAGTGCAGGTCTGTCGGGGGCAGTCATCGGCTAGCTGGTCTGGCCGCTGTCGTCGTCAGAACGGGGGCCCGTGAGGAACACCAGACGGAACTTCCCGATCTGCACTTCGTCACCGTTGGCGAGGACGGCCGAATCGACCGGCTCCCGGTTGACATAGGTCCCGTTGAGGCTGCCGACGTCGACAACCTGGAACTCACCGCTCTCCAACCGGAATTCGGCATGCCGACGACTCACCGTGACGTCATCGAGAAAGATGTCGCTGTCAGGGTGGCGCCCCGCCGACGTCGTCGGCTGATCGAGCAAGAAACGCGATCCGGCATTCGGTCCGCGCTTGACGACGAGCAATGCCGAACCCGCGGGCAGGCCCTCGACACCGGAAACGGCGCCTTCGGCACCGGCCGTTGCGGGCGCATCCAGTTCGTTCAAAAAGTCCGCGCGGAAAACCGAAGTGGTTTCCACCGTCACGTCCTCCGACTGGTCGGCCCCCAAATTGCTGTCCTTGTCCGTCACCCGCTGCTCCTCACTGGCTGCTGTGGCGTTCGCCCGGCGTGGCCCCAGCCCATCGTCGGTCTCACGTCGACCGTACCGCGCATCAGGCATCATTGGGTCCACCACCGCCGGATCCGATGGGGAAGATATCTGCGCGCCGGGTACGGCCCAACCGGTCTAGGCGACCGGCCCCCGAAACCCTAACAATTCCTTAGTCGGTCACCGCGGCGCGGTAGCCGTCCGCGTCGAGCAAACCTGCCAGGGCGTCTTCGAGCGTGCCCTCCTCGAGGCGCAGATCGACCAGCCAGCCTTCGCCGTAGGGGTCGGAGTTGACCAGCTGCGGACTGCCGTCCAGATCCCCGTTGACCGCAACGACTTTCGCCGCCACGGGGGCGTACAGGTCCGACACCGATTTAGTGGACTCGACCTCGCCGAATGCGTCGCCCGCGGCCAGCTGGGCACCCACGTCGGGCAGTTGGACGAACACCACGTCGCCCAGCGCGGACTGCGCGTAATCGGTGATGCCGACCCGCACCGTGTCGTCACCGGTACGCAACACCCACTCGTGTTCCGAGGTGTAGTACAGGTCGGCTGGGATCTCGCTCACGGCGCTCCTTATTTCGTGGAGTTGGTTGCATTGCTCATTTGAAGCTCACTTGACGGGCTGAGCGTATTGGCGTGGTTTCGGTTGCCGCAAGGCGGTGACGTCGACGCGCTCGGCTTGTTGTACCACCATCGTGCCGCCGACACGTTTGACACTGTCCATTGCCCCACCGGGAATGTTCATCGCCGCCGCCAGCGTCGGCGGATCCCCAATCGCCAGAACCGAATACGGCGGCCGCAAGGTCACGTCGTCGACCGTGAGCTGCCCGGGAGTGCCGATGATCCAGGTGTCCAGGCCCACCCGCACAGCGGTTTGCTGATCGCCACCCCGGATCTCGATGGCCTCGGCCCCTGCCGCGCGCAGCTCGTTGATCACATCGAGCATGGTCTCTGCGGGCACCCCGGGCGCGTTGTCTTCTATGGTGAGCGTCACTCCCGGGCCTGTCGCGGCCACCGTCCCGATCTGGATGGACAGCGCTTCCAGCCGGGATTGCGCGTTCTCGATCGCGGCCTGATCACTGCTGCCCGAGGCCTGCAACTGTTGCAGGGTGCGCTGTAGGTCGGCCACCTCGGTGTTGAGCGACCCCTCACGTTGCTGCAGGGAATCGAGCAGCACCAGCAGATCCGCCGGCCGCGCGGTCTCCAGCGAATCCCCCGACTCGTTCTGGCGAACCTGCGTGACGATCGCCATGCCGAGCAGAATGCACAACAGGACCCCGAGACCACCGAAAACGAGCTGCGAACGGCTGCGGCGCACGATCCGCAGATTCCGGAATCGGCGTGGCGAGACATCGGCGGGCATCTCGTGACGGCCATGGTGCTCGGCGTGATGCTCCGCTGGGTGCTCCGGTGGGTGGTCCGCCTGGGTTTCCGGGGGATCGTCCGGCGGCGTTTCGGGCTTGGCTTCAGGTTCCGGCTCGGCCGCGGCTTCCGGCTGGATTGTGTCCTCGTCAGGCCCGGTGGAGCCCGCCGGCGGATCCGGCTCGGCCTGAGGGGTGGACTGCGGTTCGCTCATGTCAGGCGCCGAACAACCTGCGCCGCAGTGCGGCGGCATTACCGAAGATCCGGATGCCGAGGACCACGATGATGGCCGTCGACAACTGGGTGCCGACGCCCAATTGGTCGCCGACGTACACGATCAACGCCGCCACCAACACGTTGAACACGAACGACACCACGAAAACCTTGGCGTCGAATATCCGCTCCAGGTAGGCGCGCAACCCGCCGAAAACCGCATCGAGTGCCGCCACCACGGCGATCGGAAGGTATGGCTCGACGAATTCGGGAACGCTCGGGTGGAACACCAATCCGAGCACGATCCCGACGACCAGTGCGACGATCCCGATCATCTAACGGTCAATCCTGTGCACGTGCGGCCTATCCAATCTGTTTGGCGAAGTTGACATCCCGTACCGAAACCGCGGGCACGGTCAGACCGTCGCCCGCAGTCACGTTCACCCCGACCCCGTAGGAAGTCTCCAGCAACCGCAGCCGCTGCAGGCCCGGGGTGCGGTCGAACGTATCGGCCATCCCTTTCGGCGGTCCGATGGCCACAATGGCATACGGACTCGTGATCGGCTGGTTGTCGACCAGAATGCCGCCCCCGGCCTGGCGGATCGTCACACCGGCGCCGACCCGCACTCCGCCCACCGAAACGGCCTCTGCCCCACTGGCCCACAGTGAATTCACCACCAGCTGCAGGTCCCGGTCGAGGATGATCTGCTGGCCACCGGCGACCCGCTGCTTGGACACGTCGCTGAGGTCTTTGGACAGTCCGGGGTCGGTGACGGTGATGGTCAGCCCCGGACCGATCATCGGAATGGCGGCAGCGACGATGTTGGCCGTGTCCAGACTGCCGAGCAGCTGCTGGCCGTTCTCGTCCATGCCGAGCCTGCTGCGCCGCTCGGCGTCCACCTGATCGACGAGTGCATCGCGCTCGGCACTGACCTGGTCTGCACTGATCTGAGCCGCGCGCACCCGCCCGGCCAGGGTGTGCTGGGCTTCTCTGGCGGCCGGGGCCGCCGTCTGGGCCTGACCCGCGGCCATCGCGAACACGGTGGCGATCACCCCCGCCCCCAACACCAGCCAGCCGGCATCGCGTAGGCGTCGAGGCGGGCGGGCGCCTGCCTCACGTGCGGCCGCGGCCGCGGCGTAACCGGGATCGAGGTGCTCGGACAGCAATGACCGCAGCAGCGAGGGCAGTGGAATCCGCTTGGGCGCGTGGGCCTCATGGTCGTTGAGCCCGGCCCCCGACGCGTAGCCGCCCAGGGTGCTCATGATCTGGCAGGGAGTTGTCGCACCACCATCGCCACCTGGATCAGGTACAGCACCGCCGACCACAGGTACAACGCCGCACCCCACAACAGGAAGGCCCACCCGCAGGCCAGCGCCACCCGGCTCCACGTCGCGTCCCACTGTCCCAGCAGCACCCACGGGAAACCCGACATCAGCGCGAACGTGGCGGCCTTGCCCAGGTACGTCACCGGCAGCGCGGTCAGGCCGTGGCGCCGCAACAGGGGCAGCGTCGCGGCCAGCACCGCATCGCGGCCCAGCAGGGTCAACACCAGCCACCACGGCACCACGCCGTACAACGCCAGCGCGACCGGAACGGTGATCATGTAGATCCGGTCGACGAGTGGGTCGAGCAGTTCGCCGAGACGGGACGACTGATTGTCGACCAGACGCGCGATCTTGCCGTCAGCCCAGTCGGAGAAGCCGCTGAACATCAGGATCGCGACGGCCCAACCGTTGGCGTGCGCACCGAACAGCAGCCACAGGAACACCGGGACCAGCACCAGGCGCAGCACACTGAGCGCATTGGGCACGGTAAGCACCCGATCGGACGCAGGTGGTGCGGTCCGGCTCGCTGCGCTCCTGCCCTCAGGAGCAGGCGCGTGGTCCATGCCTAAAACCTAGCGGAACACGCCCGGCAGGCTCAGCGCCGACATGGTGTCGTCGTTGAGCGGGTTGTCGTGGACCATGTAGGTCCACGTCGACGTGGGCCGTGCGAGCTTGGACAGGTCGATGCCGGGTTCGTCTTCGATCGAGTCGGCGGTGTCGAAGGTCTGCTGGGCGGCCTCGATGGCATCGGCGGCCAGCGACGCGAACGCGTCGACGGCCATCCGGTGGAATTCGTCGAGCGGGTTCTGGCGGCCCAGGGCCCGCAGGTGGATGCTCTCCCGGATGTCGGCTAGGAACGCCAGGTGGTCACACCAGCCGCGGTCCAGGTGGTAGAGCATGATCAGCCGGCAGATCTTCTCCAGCTTCTCCTCGCCGCCTTCCCCGAGTTCCTCGACGAGCTTTTCGTACCGCTCGGGCGAACGTTCCTTGAGCTCCTGGCGCGCGGTGTCGGTGCGCAGCAGGGTTTCCCGACGGTCCACGATGATGGCGCGTTGCTGCGCGATCAGCTGGTTGTAGCGCCACGTGTTGGCGTGCACGTCGAGCAGCCTGCCCTCGGCGACCCGCTGCGCGTGGTCGAGCAGGCTCGGGGCCTTGGGCGCGAGGATCCGGCCGTCTTCGTCGGTTTCGGTCGGCAGCTTCGTGTCGTCGAGATGGGAGGACACGACCTCGTCCTCCCAGCTGGAGAAGAACACCGTCGAGCCCGGATCGCCCTGCCGCCCGGCGCGCCCGCGCAGCTGATTGTCCAGCCGTTCGGTGTGATGCCGGCCGGTACCGACCACGTGCAGCCCGCCCAGGTCGGCCACCTTCTCCTTCTCCGCCGAGTCGTCGGCGGCCTCGGATCCGCCCAGCCGGATGTCGGTGCCACGACCGGCCATCTGGGTGGACACCGTCACCGAGCCGAGCTTGCCCGCCTCGGCGATGACGGCCGCCTCTTCGGCGTCGTTCTTGGCGTTGAGCACGACGGCGGGGACACCGGCCTTGACCAGCCTGCGGTGCAAGTCTTCGGATTCGGCGACGTCGTGCGTGCCGACCAGCACCGGCTGGCCGGTCGCGTGCACCTCGGCGATGTGCTCGACGATGGCATGGTTCTTGGCCGCCTCGGTGAGATACACCCGGTCGGTCTCGTCTTCGCGAATGTTGGGCTTGTTCGGCGGGATCGGCGACACCCCGAGCTTGTAGAACTGGCGCAACTGCTCGCCGGCGGCCAGCGCGGTACCTGTCATGCCGCAGACCGTCGGGTAGCGGTTGACCAGCGCCTGCACCGTGATGGTGTCGAGCACCTCACCGGTCTCGGTGGTCTCGATACCTTCTTTGGCCTCAACCGCGGCCTGCAGGCCGTCCGGCCACCGTTGCAGCGAGGCGATCCGTCCGCGTGACGCGTTGATCAGGTGCACCGCGCCGTCCCGGACGATGTAGTGCACATCGCGCTGCAGCAGCACGTGCGCGTGCAGCGCGACGTTGACCTCGGTGAGCGTGGTCGCGACGTGCTCCTCGGAGTACAGGTCGATATTGCCGAGTCGGGCCTCCAGCTTGCGGGCGCCGGTGTCGGTGAGGTGCACGTTGCGGTTGTCGTCGTCGGTCGCGAAATTCTCGTGCGAGTCCGGCCCGCTGATGAGGTCGCCGACCATCCGGATGATCTCGACGCGCGGCTGTTCCCGATGGCTGGTACCGGCCAGCACCAGTGGCACCAACGCCTCGTCGACCAGCACCGAGTCGGCCTCGTCGATGAGGGCCACATCGGGATTGGGTGAGACCAGGTCCGCGACGTCGGTGACCAGCTGATCGCGCAGCACGTCGAACCCGATCTCGTTGACCGAGGCGTAGGTGACGTTGCATTCGTAGGCCTCGCGCCGCTGTTCGGCCGTGGAATCGGCGGTGATCCAGCCGACCGTGAGTCCCAGCGCCTCCAGCAGCGGGGTCATCCACTCGGCGTCGCGACGCGCCAGGTAGTCGTTGATGGTGATGACGTGGACGTGCCTGCCGCCGATCGCGTAGCCGGCCGCCGCGATCGCGCCGGCCAGGGTCTTGCCCTCACCGGTGGCCATCTCCACGACGTCGCCGGCGAGCATGCGCAGCGCCGCGAGCAACTGCACGTCAAAAGGACGCAGACCGGTGGTCCGGTCGGCGGCTTCGCGCGCGAGTGCCAGGAATTGGGGCATGTCCGCGGACGCTGCGAGGTCCTGCAGTTCGAGTAGCTTGGCGGCCTTGGTGAGCTGCTCGTCGTCGAGCTTGGCAGCCTTGTCTTCGAAGGCGGCTGCTCCCTTGACCTCTGAGAGCGACCGGGCCTCGTTGCGCTCGGTGCTGGCCCCCAATAGCTTCCAGAACTTGCTGCTCACGCGGCCCGGTTTGGCGCTGGACGTCTTCGGCACACGTTCACGGTACGCGGACGCGGCGGATGCCTTTGAGCGTGACCCCGGACAGGATCGGCGCAGCACACCGGGACGGCGCCCCACAGGCTCGTCGCCGTTGCGCGGGGTACCTTGCCCGCATGGAGATGTTCACTCCGACCCTGGACTGGGGCAACGAGCTCGCGACGTCGCTGGTGTGGATCGCCAAGGGCTGGCTGATCGCGGCGGTGTGCACGCTGGTGATCCTGGTGCTGCTCGCCAAGTTCACCACCTGGGGCCGCCAGTACTGGCGGATCACCAGCGGATACTTCACCGGCCGCGACAGCGTGATCGTGTGGGCATGGTTGGCCGCGTTGCTGCTCTCGGTGATCACGAGCGTGCGCCTGACCGTGCTCTTCAGTTTCTACGGCAACGACCTGATGACCAGTTTCCAGGTGATCGCCGGCGGCATCTCCAGCGGCAACGAGGCCGTGAAGCAGTCTGGTAAAGACGGCTTCTGGATGGCGATGACCGTATTCGGCATCCTGGCGACACTCAACGTCGCACGGATCATGCTCGACCTCTACATGACCCAGCGCTTCATGCTGCGGTGGCGCGCCTGGCTCACCGATCGCCTCACCACCGACTGGCTCGACGGCAAGGCCTACTACCGCGCCCGCTTCATCGACGACACGATCGACAACCCGGATCAGCGCATCCAAACCGACATCGACACCTTCACCGGCAGCGCCGACTCCCTGCCCAACCGGCCCAACAACACATCAACGGCGACCTTGTTGTTCGGCGCCATCAACGCGATCGCCTCGATGATTTCGTTCACCGCGATTCTGTGGAATCTGTCGGGTGGGATCACCCTGCCGCTGGTCGGCATCGAGCTTCCGCGGGCGATCTTCTGGATCGGCATCGTCTACGTCCTGTTCGCCACGGTCGTGGCGTTCTGGATCGGCCGGCCCATCATCACGCTGTCGTTCAACAACGAGAAGTACAACGCCGCGTTCCGCTACGCGCTGGTGCGGCTGCGCGACGCGTCGGAAGCGGTGGCGTTCTACCGTGGCGAGATCGCCGAGCGCACCGGGCTCCGGCGGCTGTTCGAGCCGGTCGTGACGAACTACAAGAATTACGTCAACCGGATGACCAAGTTCCTCGGCTGGAACCTGACGATCGACCAGGCCCAGGAGCTGATTCCGTACGTCGTGCAGTTCCCCCGGTTCTACAGCGGCGAGATCACCCTCGGCGCGCTGTCGCAGACCGCGAGTGCGTTCCGCAGTCTGCTGGACGGCCTGTCCTTCTTCCGTGGCGCCTACGACAACTTCGCCGGTTACCGGGCCGCGATCATCCGCCTCCACGGCCTCGTGGTCGCCAACGGCGACGCGAGAGAGTTGCCCGAAGTGACCACCACTCCGTGTGTGGACGGCACGGTGAAGCTCACCGACGTCGAGGTCCGCACACCCGATGGCAGGCAGCTCATCAAGCCGCTCGACCTGCACCTGCAGGTGGGCGACACATTGGTCATCACCGGGCCCTCGGGCAGCGGCAAGACGACCCTGCTGCGTAGCCTCGCCGAACTGTGGCCGTTCACCTCGGGCACCCTCACCCGACCGTGCGGCCCCAACGAAACCATGTTCCTATCGCAGTTGCCCTACGTCCCGCTCGGCGACCTGCGCGCGGTGGTGACCTACCCGGGTGAGGAAGGTTCCATCGACGACGAGGCACTCAGGCGGACCCTCGACGAGGTGGCGCTGGCTCATCTGGTCAGCCGGCTGGACGAGGTGCAGGACTGGGCCAAGGTGTTGTCCCCCGGTGAGCAGCAACGGATTGCGTTCGCCCGCATCCTGCTCGTCAAGCCCAAGGTGGTGTTCCTCGACGAGTCGACCTCCGCGCTCGACGAAGGTCTCGAATTCATGCTCTACCAACGGGTGCGCACCGAACTGCCGGACACCATCCTGGTCAGCGTCAGTCACCGCACCACCGTCGAGCAGCACCACACGCACGAACTCGAGCTCCTCGGCGAAGGCGAATGGCGGCTGGGACGAGTCGAAGATGACGAGGCCGGCCTGATCAAGCAACCGTGAGCGCCCGTTCCCGGTAACTTCCCGGGGTATGGAGATGTTCACCCAGTCGCTGGACTGGGGCAACGAGATCCTTGCGTCGTTGTTCTGGGTGCTCAAGGCCTGGGCGATCGGCGCGGTGGCGCTGGTCGCGGTGGCAGCGGTGCTGGCCCGGTTCACCACGTGGGGCCGTCAGTTCTGGCGGGTCACAAGTGGATATTTCATTGGGCGCCAAAGCATTCCGGTGTGGGGGCTGCTCGGTGTTCTGCTGTTTTCGGTGATGCTCTCGGTGCGCATGGACGTCTTGTTCAGCTACTACCTCAACGATCAGACCACGGCGCTGCAAGTGGCCTTCTCCGGCGCGGGATCGGGCGATGATGCGGTGCGCCGCTCGGGAATCGACGGTTTCTGGCAGTCGATCCTGATCTTCGCGATGTTGGTGACGGCCGACATCACCCGCACCCTGCTCGACCTGTATCTGATGCAGTACTTCATCGTTCGGTGGCGGGTCTGGCTGACCACCCGGCTCACCGGCGACTGGCTGGATCAACGGGCCTACTACCGCGGACGTTTCATCGGCGGCTTCGGCGGTACCCCGATCGACAATCCGGACCAGCGCATCCAGCAGGACATCGATGTGTTCACCACGGGCACCGGACCCGAAACCAACACTCCGACCGTCGCCACCGCGCAGACGCTGTTGTTCGGATCGGTGTACGCGATCGTCTCGGTGGTGGCGTTCACCCCGATCCTGTGGAACCTGGCGGGGCCCTTGACGATTCTGGGTGTGACGGTGCCGAAAGCGTTGTTCTGGATCGCTTTGTTGTGGGTGTTGATGACGACGGTGGTGGCGATCTGGATCGGCAGACCGATGATCCGCCTGACGTTCCGCAACTCGCTGACCAACGCGGCGTTCCGGTACGCGCTGGTGCGCGTCCGCGACGGCGCCGAGGCGGTCGGCTTCTATCACGGCGAACGTACCGAACGCGGCACGCTGGCAGACCGGTTCGCCAACGTGATCGCGAATTACCGGCGGCTCGTCGTGCGTGGCGTCGCCTTTCTCGGCTGGAACCGGTCCATCAACCAGATCATCGACCCGCTCCCGCTGATCATCCAGGCGCCTCGGTTGTTCGCGGGTCAATTGACGTACGGCGACGTCCTGCAATCGGCGAGTGCGTTCAGCCGGGTGCAGAGTTCGCTGAGCTTCTTCCGCTCGGTGTACGACGCGTTCGCCGGGTACCGAGCCGCGATCATCCGCCTGGACGGGCTCGTGACTGCGAACGAACAGGCAAGGGCGCTACCGCGATTGGACACCGGGGTGAGCACCAACGGCGGGGTCGAGCTCGAGGATGTCGAGGTGCGATCGCCCGACGGTGATCTACTGCTGCACGATCTGGACATGCAACTGGCGCCGGGCGATTCGCTTGTCATCACGGGGCCGTCCGGCACCGGGAAGACGACGCTGTTGCGCAGCCTGGCCCGGCTCTGGCCGTATGGTTCGGGCACGGTCCGCTATCCCGAGGTGGGCGGGGTCATGTTCCTGTCCCAGCTCCCCTATGCCCCACTGGGCGATCTGCGGACGGTGGCCTCTTATCCCTCACCGGCCGGTACCTACAGCGACGACGAGGTCCGGGCGGCGCTCGACGCCGTCGCCCTGGGAAACCTGACCTCCCGGCTCGATGAGGATGCCGATTGGGGAAAAGTGTTGTCCCCGGGCGAACAACAGCGGATCGCGTTCGCCCGGGTCCTGCTGGCCGGACCGTCGGCAGTATTCCTCGACGAGGCCACCTCGGCACTCGACGCCGGTCAGCAGCATGCGTTGTATACGACGCTGCGCACCGAGTTGCCCGACTGCATCGTGGTCAGCATCAGCCATCGGGACAGCGTCAACCGGCTCCACGACCGGCGCCTGGAACTGCTCGGCGCCGGTCGGTGGGAGCTCACGCCCGTGCGTTAGCGTGCCGCCGCGTGCGCTCCCGCGCGACGCCCGAAGAACGAACCTTCGCCGAGCTGAACACCACTGGCGTATCCCATGCCGTCCTGGGCGATGTTGGACGCACACGCGCCCGCCGCGTACAGGCCGGGGATGACGGTGCCGTCCGGCCGCAGTACCTCGCCGTCGATCGACACCGTGAGCCCGCCCATGGTGAAGCCCGAGTACATGGCGACACCGAGCGAGAGGTCGAATGCCGCGTACGGTCCGGTGTCCTGTGCGGCGATGTAGTCGGGTTGCTTGTGGAAGTCGGGATCCTCGCCGTTGGCCGCGAACTTGTTGTAGCGGTCCAGCGTCTCCGCCAGGTTGCCGGCCGGAATGCCCAGCGCCTCTTCGACTTCGGCGATCGTCTCGTACCCGTCGATGAACTGGATCAGCGGCATGGCCGGCATCTCCATGTGCGCCTCGTCGACGATGAGGTATGCCTGCTGATCGGGCTGTTGCAGGACGAATGCCGAAGTGCGGGAATGGTACGAATCCTCGGCGACGAACCGCCGGCCCTGATTGTTGACGATGACGCCGGTCAGCAGGATCTCGGGAGGATAGGCCGCGGCGGTGATGAACAGCTGATCCATGCCGTTTGCCACGCCACCGGCTGCCACACCCATCCGGATACCCAGGCCGTCGTCGTTGGGGTTGCCCAGGATGTAGGGCTCGACCTCACCGTGGTGCTTGGTGCGGCGCTTCTTGCCGAGCGCGGGAGTGTATTCGGCGACCATCTCGGGGTTCATGGCGAAGCCGCCTGCGGTGATGACGACCGATTTGGCTTTGACATAACCGGTTTCGCCGAAGTGCTTCCATTTCACACCGACAACCCGGCTCTGATCCGGACTACCGTCGACGATCAGGTTGGTGGCCCCGACCTCGTAGCGGATCGTGACACCCAGCGTCTCGGCACGTTTGAGCAGCAGGTCGATCACCATCGCCGCCCCACCCAGCTCCCCCGGCACGGGCACCGAGTGCCCGCGTGGAGCCGGTTTGGCCTGCTCGGTGAACGGCCACACCTTCTCGTTGCCCGTGTAGGACAGGCCCTCGGTGCCGGGCGGCACCACCACCTTGCCCGGGTAGAAGCTGCGCTCGAATTGGAAGCCCAGTGCCTCAAGCCAATTGAAGTGCTCGACACTGCCGTCGCAGTAGGCGCGGATCTTGTCCAGATCGGGTTCGCGGGATACGGCGACCAGGTACTTGTACATCTCGTCGGCGGTGTCGGCGTGCCCCGTCGCCTCCTGCACGGCGGTGCCGCCGCCGAGGTAGAAGTGCCCACCGGCCATCGAGGTGGTGCCACCGGCGGCCGCCGCCTTCTCCAACACCAGGACGCGGGCGCCCTGTGCTGCCGCGCTGACCGCTGCGCAGCCTCCGGCGATGCCGAATCCGACCACCACGACGTCGAACTCGTCGGACCAGGAATCGACGTCCGCAGCCGCTACGACCTCGGGGATTTCCTTCACTGCTGCTCCTGTTTCACATACTCGAAGAACGCCCGAATCTCGGGCGGAATGTAAGCGATCTCCAGATACGGCACGCCCGCTGCGGGGGCCGAGAGGTAGGCGAATCTCATGCCCCCGGGCATGACGCCCTGACACACGACCGGTGTCCCGTCGCCTTCGGCATCGCGCAGCTTTGCGTCGAATGCGTACGCATCGGCGGCCTCGACGCAGATGTGGTGCAGCCCCGCACCGTGCCGGTCGAGGAACTCGGTGTAGACACTGTCCCCGCGCACCGGCGCGATGAGTTCCAGTTGGGTGTCACCGGCGTAGCTCAGTGAGATGTCGGCGGTGAAATCGGCAGGTCGGCCGCGGTAACTGCAGCTCTCGGGGCTGAAATGCACCCCGGGCATGCGCACCCACCGGCGTGCGCCGAGCAGCGTGCTCAGGGCCCGTTCGGTGGCGTCGAGATCGGCGGTAACCCACGCGATCTGGACAGGTGTCTGGTCAAGCATCGCCATGAGAATATCGCCGACTCGACGCGAACGCTAGAACGTGTTCTAGTTCCGCGATTCGTCACGCCGGCGAGCCGCACGGCCGGGTGTCCGGTTCACACCGGTCAGGGCTGCCCGACCAGGTTGGACACCTCACCAGCCTGAGGTCCTCCGTCGCTGCGGGCCTGTCCACTGGCGTTCTGCCAGGACACGGCCGCCGGATAGTTGCCCCACGTGCTGTTGAACATCCCGACGATGGCGGCACGGCCATCCGGCGTGATCACGTACACCGGACCACCGGAATCGCCCTTCTGGCTCACCACACCGTTGGCCATGGTGAACCAACCGTTGTTGACCGCCTGGATGGTGCCGCACGTCTCCCCGGTGACCACACCGAAGTGACAGACCGGAGCCCCCGGCGTCGGCACCACGGCGGGATCCTCCGTCAACATCCGCCCTCCCGGGAGGATGTTGTTCACCACGACGTCGCCGGCCAATTGGATGGTCTCCCAATCGGAGATCATGTGGTTGGTGTCGACGGTGGCGCCGTCGGGCGTGTTGTCCCGGAAGGAGCCCATGTGCCCGATGAAGTTCCCATCCCGGTCGTTCACCGGGCCGGCACCGCGGCAATGGCCCGCCGTGAACGCCATCCGGCTACCGGGATCCACGAAGCCCAAAGTGCAGACATTGGTGTCCTGCCGGATCTCCATGCCCGGATACACCAGCGAACCCACCGCGGACGCCGTCGGCGCCGGACACACCAGCAGCCCGGCCACCGGAACCACGACCAACGTCCGCATCACCCCACCAAGCCACCTCTGCACGGCCGGCCTCCCTCGTTATCGGACGTGGTGCACGTCACCCTACCGACATCAATATCTATCCCACGGCAACTTCGTTACCGGGGGTACCCGTATCCCGGCGCGGAAAACGACGACGGCCCGGACCACGAGGGCCCGGGCCGTGCATCCGAACAGGTCAGGGAATCGTCAAGACCTGGCCGGGGTGGATCAGGTCAGGATTGGCGATGCCGCTGGCATCGGCGATCTGCTGGTACCTGTTGCCGTCACCGTAGAACCGCTCGGCGATCGCCCACAGCGTGTCACCGGAGACCACGGTGTAGGTCCGAGGCGCCGGCGGGGGCGGGGGTGGCGGCGGCGCGGCCGGCTCGGGCGCGGCAACCGGCTCCTCGACGGCGGCCGGAGCGACCTCGACCTCGGGCGCAGGTGCCTCGGGGGCCGGTGGCGGCGGCTCGGAGGTCTCGGTCTTGGACGACCACGCGGGCCCGTCCGCGGCGTACAGCACCAGGTTGCGGTCGTCCTGGAGAACCAGTTTGACGTTCTTCTTGCCCTTGGTGTCGGTGTGCCAGACCGGCTTCTCGGAGGTGTACAGCACGAAGTTGCCGTCGGTCTGCACCTCCGCCCGCTCCACGTTCTGGCCGTTGGTGGAAGTCGACCAGACCGCTTCGTCGCGTGCGTACAACACGAGGTTGCCGTCGTCCTGCAACGTCAGCGTGTACGCGCCGTTGTTGGAGGTGAGCGACCCCCCCTTCTCCAGCTTCTGTCCTTCGGTCAGTGTGTCTCCCACGCAATGCCCCTTTCTGAACCGTGACCCGGACTGTGTGCGCCCGGTTCAGTCGACCTTACTGATTTGAAGTTTGCTTTGGTGCTATTCGGCTCGGCCCGAATTCAAACGTCACACAAACTCTGGGGAACACCGGGAATTTCGCCGTCAGAAGGCCCGGATCACACGGGCGCGGCGTGTCGCAGATCGAAGCCCGAGCCGAATAGCGATCCACGTCAATTGTTGTGCCGGGCAATGCTTGTGGCGGAGAACGACGCCTTTCATGGCCGGACGTACAGCGGCAGCGCCGCTAACCGACCGGCTGCGACCGGGAAACCTCGGAGGGCTGCCAGCCCGGCGGGCCGAAGACATACCCCAGCCTGTCCCGCAGCCGGTTCGCCTGCCGCACGTCACGGGCGATCGCCACGTATTCGTGCGTCTGCAACTTCCAGATGTTGAAGGTGTTCACCGGCTTGGTCAGCCCGTAGTGCGGGCGGAACACCTCGGGCTGGAACGTGCCGAACATCCGGTCCCAGATGATGAGAATCCCGCCGTAATTGCGGTCCAGGTACAGCTGGTCGCGGCCGTGGTGCACGCGATGATGAGACGGTGTGTTGAAAACGAATTCGATTGGTCGCCACAACTTTCCGACGCGTTCGGTATGCACCCAGAATTGATAGACCAGATTCACCGAGAAGCTGGCGAACACCAGCCACGGCGGAATACCCAGCAGCGGCAAAGGAATCCAGGCCAGGATCTCGCCGCTGTTGTTCCATTTCTGCCGTAACGCGGTGGCGAAGTTGTAGTACTCGCTGGAGTGATGGGCCTGATGCGTGGCCCAGATCAGGCGCACCCGGTGCGCCACCCGATGGTAGGTGTAGAACAGCAGATCCACCCCGACGATCGCGATGACCCAGGTGTACCACCGGTTTCCGGGTAGATGCCACGGCGCCAGGTAGGCATAGATGGCGGCATAGCCCACCAGCGCGAGCAGTTTCCATCCGCCCGTGGTGAGGATCGACACCAGTCCCATCGAGATGCTCGCCCAGGCATCGCGGGTGTGGAACCCACCGGCGGGTGCGCGTTCGGATTCGAGGTGTTCCAGGCGGCGGGCCGCGACCCATTCCACGGTCAGCAACACCAGGAAGAACGGGATCGCGAAGAACACCGGATCCCGCATCGGCGGAGGCAGAAAATCCAGAACGGACCTGATCATCATGTCCATGTCAGCGTCCTCGTGGTCTCAGCGGATCGGTCTCAACGGAAGTTGAGGATCTGGCTCCCCCAGGCCGCGTGCAGATCGCGGTCGAGGTCGGCGACGGCCTTGTCGTGTTTGTCGATCACCAGGGTGGCCCGGTCATCGCGGCGATACGGCCGCCACACCGGTTCCCCGAGTGCGCCCGCGGGCTGCCCGGTGGTGGCGAAACTGACCCAGCGGCGACGTACCCGCGCCGATACCGCGCGACCGTGCTTGAGCCCGCCCATCTTGAACGTCGGATCCTTCGGCCCGGCAACAAGATTGCCCCACACGTACGGCAGCTCGGTGGCGTGGGCGGCGCCGAGTCGCAGCAGCCGCAGCATCGGCGTCGTGAAGTCGAAGCGGTACAGGTACACCGGGGCGACGGTGCTGTGCCCCTCGGCGAACCACAGGGTCGGCATCCGGAACCCGATGTCGCGCGCCATGCCCAATCCGATCGCCTTGGGACGCAAACCCGCATAGGCCGAGGTGATCTGGGCTTCCGTCGGCAGTTGCAGGCCCGGTTGTTCGGCGGCGATCGCGGCGAACATGGAACGCAGCGCGTCCGGGGTGACCGGCATCAGCGGCGACTTCATCCAGCGGAACACCGTGGCCTCGTGCTCGTTGGTCCCGATGATCAGCGGCACGGCGTGGGTGCGCCCCTCCTGCGCGGCGGCCACCGGATACTCCGGGACGATGTCACCGTCGACGACGGGGGCGAATGCCAGCAGCCCCGGGGTCTGGGTCGGAACCGCGTCGAACACCGCCTTGGCGCCGGCCAGAATGCCGGGTACCGACATGCCGGACAATCGACCGACGTCGTCGCCCGCGATGCCGAGCCGCTCCAGGAACTGCGCGGCCACGGTCCGGGACCGCTCGGCGTCGTACACCGATGTCGCAGGCGAACTCTGCGCGATCGCAGCGTGGAACAGCCCTTCGGCGGCCGGGCTGGCCAGCAGGGTGGTGACGATCCCGCCGCCGGCCGACTCGCCGAACAGCGTGACGCGGTCGGGGTCGCCACCGAACTCGGCGATGTTGTCGCGTACCCAGTGCAATGCCGACAGCACGTCGCGCAGGCCGAGGTTGCTGTCGAAACGCAGGCCCTTCGCCCCGGGCCGTCCGTTGAATTCGGACAGGTCCAGGAAGCCGAACGGCCCGAGCCGGTAGTTGAGGGTGACCACGACGACGTCGCCTTCGGCGGCCAGCACCCTCCCGTTGTAGAGCGGTTGGCTTCCCGAGCCCAGGACGTAGGCGCCGCCGTGAACCCACACCATGACCGGCTTGGCGGCGCCGTCCCCGGCTCCGCTGGGCGCCCAGACATTGAGCACCAGACTGTCCTCGCCCTGCCGACCGCCGAGGTCCAGCGGGAGCCTCGGATCGGTGATCTGCGGGCATACCGGACCGGCCACGGTCGCGTCGGCGACCTCCTGCCACCGCGCGGGCGGTTGCGGCGACCGCCACCGCAGCTCACCGACCGGAGCGGCCGCGTACCGGATACCCAGCCACTGCTTGACCGTGCCGTCGTCGGTACCGCGAACCGGTCCGTACTCGGTGTCGGCGACCGGCCGGCCCCTGGTGCGGGCGCGTGTCGGATCGGTCATGCGGACTCCTCGGTAAAGCTGGGCGAACTCCCCCACGGTACTCACCCGCCTTCGGGCGCTCGGATAGGTTTGTCGAGTGCGGACGTGGGTGTTGTTGATTGCGGCCGTCGCCACCGAAGTCACCGCCACCCTGTCGCTGCGCGCGTCCCAGGACCATGCGGGTTGGCTGGCCCTGGTGGTGTCCGGGTATCTGGCCGCGTTCGTGTTGTTGACCCTGGTGCTCCGGGCCGGCATGCCCGTCGGTGTCGCCTACGGCATCTGGGGTGCGCTCGGTACCGCCGCGACGGCCGTACTGGCCGCGTTTTTGTTCGACGACCCGTTCACCTGGCCGATCGCGGCAGGCATCGGTTTGATCATCGCGGGCGTGCTGCTGGTCGAACTCGGGTCGCACCCACGGGAGGCCGAATCATGATGTGGCTGGCGCTGACCGGGGCGATTCTGGTCGAGGTGTGCGCCACGCTCGCACTGCGGGCATCGGACGGTTTCCGTCGCAAGGTCTGGATCGCGCCGGTGATCGCCGGTTACCTGATGTCGTTCTACCTGCTGTGGCTGGCGCTGTCGTTCGGCGTGCCGGTGGGGATCGCCTACGGCATCTGGACCGCGTGCGGGGTGGCCCTGGTGGCGGTCGTCGCCAAGTTCCTGTTCTCCGAGCCGTTGACTCCGGTGATGATGCTCGGCATCGTCTTAATCGTGTCGGGTGTGTTCACGATCGAGCTCGCGGGCGTCACGCACTGAATCCGATATCGCCGCGGGCCTGCGCGGAAGCACCCCGGCCAGCAGGGCGGCGACCACCCCGGCCACCGGTACCGCGAGCAGACCGGCCCGCAATCCGGCGGCATCGGCGACGAGCCCCACCAGCAGCGGCGCCCCGAAGAAGCCGACCCGCATGAGCCAGGTCACCACGGTGAGCCCGGTGCCGGGTCGCAGGCCGGGCAGCTGATCGGCACCGTGCATGGCGGCGGGCACCAGGGTGGCCACGCCCAGGCCCGCGAGCGCGAACCCGGCGATCGTGGTGGCGATGCTGGGGAATGCCAGCGCGGTCCCCATCCCGGCAGCGGCGATCAAACCGCCCGCCCGCGCCACGGTGGCTTCGCCGAACCGGTCGACGAGCCGGTCGCCCGTCAGCCGGCCGATGAACATGAACCCGACCAGTGCGATGTATCCGAAGACCGCCAGCGCAGGCGGCGAGTGCAGGGAGTCACGCAGATACAGCGTGGCCCACGAGCTTCCGGCGTCCTCGACCGTTGCGCCTGCGATTGCGATCAACACCATGGCCAGCAGGATCGCGTACACCCGCGGCCCGGCCTTGGTCGCCGCAGCTGCGGCGTGTGCGGCCGGGTGGTCGTCATGGTCCGGGCCGGGCAGCAGGTAGCGGTAGGCGGCCAGGGCCACCACGCTCAACAGCACTCCGACCACCGAAAGCTGGATTCCGCGCGGTATTCCGAGCGCGATCGCACCCGCGCCGGTGAGGCCGCCGAGGATCGCCCCGGCGGCCCAGACCGCGTGCAGGGAGTTGATGATCGAACGGCCGTGTCTGCGTTGCAGCCGCAGCCCGTGTGCGTTCTGTGCGACGTCGACCACCGAATCGCTCGCCCCGGCCAGGAACAGGGCCGCGGCAAGCATGAACGGCGTGCCCGCGACGCCGGCCGTGATGACGAAGGCGGAAAGGGCGACCGTGCCGATCACCGCGACCCGTGCGCTGCGGAACCGCCGAATCAGCGTCGCCGCAGTCAATCCCGCGACCAGTGCCCCACCGGAGAACGAGGCGACGGCCGCGCCGTACTCCGCGTTACCCAGGTGCAGATCGGTTTTGATCTCCGGATAGCGCGGCAGCAGGTTGGCGAAGATCGCCCCGTTGGTCAGGAACAACGCCCCCACGGCGATCCGGGCCCGGCGCAGCGCGGCGCCGCCGCGTTGTTCTGAGACCGATCCGGATGCCACCGAGGCGACACTACTGTGCGTCGGGAAAAGGGCCGGGGAGGGAGCTAGCCGACCGCGGCCACCAGCCGTTCGCTGATCTGCCAGAGATCGGCAGCCAAGGCCGCGTCGTACGAATCGCGCGAGGAGCGGATCCGGCGAGTTCCTTCGAAGTACTCCCCGGTGACGCCCTCGAGGGCGGGATCGGCGACGAGCGCGGCGAGGTTGGCTCCCGACCGTCTGGGGCTGTTCACATTCGGCAGTATCCGCAGCGCCGGCATCAGCAGGCGCCAGGCCAGTCGCTGGACGCTCCCATAGTCCCTGGCCAGCCCGGAACCCGGCATCAGGCCCGGATCGAACGCGTTGACCGTGATGCCTCCGACCCCGTGTCCCAGCCGCCGGTCCAATTCATAGCTGAAGAGCATGTTGCAGAGTTTGGAGGTGGTGTAGCGACGCCTGCCCTCTTCGCCCGTCAGGCCGGCCGCCGGCAGACGCAGCAGATCTTCTGCTGAATTGTATTGCGGTGCAGGCATACCCGTGAATTTGTCCGGATCGTGGGTGCCGCTACTGACCACCACGATTCGGGCCGGGGCCGTCAGGGCGCCGAGCAGATGCTGCACCAGGGCGAAATGACCGAGGTGGTTTACCCCGAACGTGATCTCATAGCCGTCCGCCGTGGTCGCCGTCCCGGAGACCACCTGCAGCCCGGCGTTGCACACCAGCGCGGTCAACGGCGGGACCTCCAACTGCGGCAATCTGTCGGCGAAGTCGCGCACCGACCGCAGCGATGCCAGGTCGAGCTCACCGACGGTGGTGCGTCCGGGACAGTCGAGCCGGGCGGCGGCGTCGGCCCCACGCTCGGGGTCGCGCACGGCCAGCACCACATGCCACCCCGGATCGGATGCCAGGAGTGCACGCGCGCATTCGAATCCGAGCCCCGTGTTCGCGCCGGTGATGATCGCGGTCTTGCCGGTCACTTTTCCTCCAGGAGTATCGGGATGAGGGCGGTCACGGCTTGCCACAGCCGCTGGTACATGCGCGCCACGTCGGTGCTGTCGGGCTCGAGATGGCCGGCGAAGAAGACGCCGTCGGATTGCGCGACGGCGAATGCCGTGAGTTCGGCCACCACCCGCTCGGCACGGCGCGGTGGCACGTCTGCGGGCAACTGGCCGCGCACGGCGGCGGAGACGCGCGAGATGGCCGTGTCCCGCACCCGGCGCACCACCGCTGTCACCGTCGGGTCATCGCCGCGTTCCAGGGACAGCAGGTAGAGGATGCGGAGAAACTCGGGGCGCTGTGATTGCTGGTCCGCCAGGACCGCCAACTGGTCGTCGATGGTGCCGCCGCTCGGTATGGCCGCGAAGAATCGGTCGGCTCCGCGTTCCATCACGGCCGCGAGGACTCCGTCCTTGGACCCGAAATGCCAGTAGATCGAGCTGGCCGGCAGGCCGCAGGCCTTACGGATGTCGCTGATCGAGGTGGCGGCGTAACCGCGCGTGGCCATCAGTCGCTCGGTGGCGTCGAGGATCTGTTCGCGGGAGTCCGCTCCCTGCCGTTGTCGCCTCGTGGATGCAGTGGTCACGTGAACCGCCTCTGTAAGGATCGTTACAGACAGCTTACAACACCTGCGGACACTGCGTCAGGGCGACCGCACCGAGACGCCGACGGTGCCCGTCGAGTTGTGTTCGCGCACAACGGAACCGCCCGAATGGCCGTGCGCCGTGGCGCATGGGACGGGGCGCTGTCCGGCCGTGTCAACTGACACGATCGCGTTGTGGGCACCAAGATTGACGCCATGACCGCTTCGTCATCGGCCCTGCTGGAGTTGGCCCGCCGCTATGGCGTGGCCGCCGAGTTCGACGATTGGACCGGCCGGCGCACCGCTGTCTCTGAGTCCACGCTGGTGGCCGTGCTGGATGCGCTCGGCGTCCCGGCGGGCACAGAAGCCGACCGCATCGATTCCCTGGCTGCCCACGACCGCCAGTACTGGCAACGCTCTCTGCCGCCCATCGTGCTGGGCCGGGCGACAGTGGCGTCGAGCTTCTGGGTGCATGTCACCCACGGGGCTCCGGTCGACCTGACGCTGCTCCTGGAGGACGGCACCGAGCGCACCGGTCTGCGGCAGCTGGAGAACAACCGCGCCCCCTACGACCTCGGGGACCGGTTGGTCGGCGAGGCCACCTTCGAGCTGCCCTCCGATCTCCCGCTGGGCTATCACCGGCTGCGGTTGCGGGCCGGCGAGCGTCACACCGATGAGCGCTCGCACGAAGAGCGTTATACCGAGACCCCGGTGGTGATCTCCCCCGCCACACTGGAATTGCCGGCCAGGCTGGGCCGACGCCGGGCCTGGGGCCTTGCCGTCCAGCTCTACAGCGTTCGATCCAAAAACTCTTGGGGCTCAGGCGATCTCACGGATCTGACCGACCTTGCGGTGTGGTCGGCAGCCGAGCACGGGGCCGGCTTCATCCTGGTCAACCCACTGCATGCGGCCGCCCCCGTCGCCCCGATGGAGCCTTCGCCGTATCTGCCCACGTCCCGGCGCTTCGGCAACCCGCTCTATCTGCGCGTGGAAGCCATCCCGGAGTACGCCGCGGTCCGTGGCCGCGGCCGCCTACGGGCGCTGCGCGCCGGGCTCGACAAACGCGCCGACCGTCACCCGACCATCGACCGCGACGCGGCCTGGCAGGCCAAACGCACCGCGCTGGAGCAGGTGTACCGGGTCGAGCGCTCGGCAGGCCGAGAGGTGGCGTACGCCGCCTACCGCACCCGCCAGGGCCGCAGCCTTGAGGATTTCGCGATCTGGTGTGCGCTGGCCGAACAGTACGGGCCCGATTGGCATGACTGGCCCGAGGCGCTGCGGCATCCGGCCAATCCGGAGGTCGCCGCGTTCGCCGCGGCCAATGCGCACGCCGTCGACTTTCATCGGTGGCTGCAGTGGGTGCTCGACGATCAACTCACCGCCGCCCAGGCCACGGCGGCACAGGCCGGCATGGAACTCGGCGTCATGAGCGACTTGGCGGTGGGGGTCGATCCCGACGGCGCCGACGCCTGGGCGTTGCAGGATGTGCTGGCGCTCGGAGTGACCGCGGGCGCACCGCCGGATGAGTTCAACCAGCTCGGGCAGGACTGGTCGCAGCCGCCGTGGCGACCCGACCGGCTCGTCGAGCAGGGCTATGAACCGTTCCGCGCAGTGGTCAACATGGCGCTACGGCATTCCGGCGGTGTGCGTATCGACCACATCATCGGCATGTTCCGGCTGTGGTGGATCCCGAAGGGGGCCGCACCCACCGAGGGCACGTACGTGCGCTACGACCACGACGCGATGATCGGCATCATCGCGCTGGAGGCACATCGGGCCGGCGCCGTGGTGGTCGGCGAGGATCTGGGCACTGTCGAACCGTGGGTGCGCGATTACCTGCGGGAGCGAGGCCTGTTCGGCACCTCGATCCTGTGGTTCGAGTCCGACGGCTCAGGAGATCCCCTGCCCGCCGAACGCTGGCGCGAGTATTGCCTGTCTTCGGTGACCACTCACGATCTGCCGCCGACGCCCGGATATCTGGCGGGCGAGCACGTGCGGTTGCGCGATGAACTGGGTCTGCTGACCCGGCCCGCCGATCAGGAGTTGGCCGCGGACCGCGCCGCCCAGGCCGCCTGGTTCGCGGAGTTGCGCCGGGCCGGCCTGCTCGGCCCGGAGCCGGACACCGACGAGATCGTGTCGGCGCTGTACCGGTATCTGGGCCGCACCCCGTCAAAACTGCTGGCGCTGTCCCTGGCCGATGCGGTCGGCGAGGTGCGTACCCAGAATCAACCGGGAACGACCGACGAATACCCGAACTGGCGGATTCCGCTGGCCGGTCCGGACGGTCGCCGGCTGCTGCTCGAAGACGTGTTCTCCGATGTTCGGGCAGCGGCGTTGTGCGACGTGATGAGGTCGATCACCGCCCATCCCGGCCAGGCCGGGATGTAACGCCCGGGGTGTCTGCTCCGGTTTCACATTCGTCACAGCTGCGATATGTTCGCAAACGCCCCCGACTGACGGAGTTCACGTGAAGAAGCTTGTTGCGCTCGGCGGCGGTCTGCTCGCCGCCGGTTCGATCGCCCTGTTGGCCGCAGGTACCGCCACCTCACAGCCGACGTCGGCATCGATCAACGTCGTCGGCGAGCCGTACATGAAGGCGCTGGCGATCCTGAAGAGCCAGGGCGTCAAGGCCACGTTCGGTGGGTCGTTCGGCAGCGCCCTGCCGCAGGCCGAGTGCCTGGTCGATTCCCAGAAGGTCAACTCCAGCGGAAAGATGATCCTGACGCTGGACTGCAGCGAGGCCGCGGCCGAGCAGTCCGCCGACTCCGCCGTTCCGGGCGGCCCGAGGGTGGGCAGCAACGGTGTCACCACGGTGACGCCGACGCCGGTGGTTCCGATCGCCGGGGCACCGGGCGCGGGCACCCCACCGCCCGCCTGATCTGACGCCGACCTGACCCGACACGGGTAACCCGGTACCGCCGTTCCCACCTAAATCCGTACACTACTGAGAGTCCACTCATCCCAGGGAGGCTCTCGATGCTGCGTCCGTTGCGGTTCGACCACGAGATCGATCCGGGCCCGGTACAGATCCAGGCTCGCAAGGTGCATTTCGATCTCGACAACATCCCGCTGCACTGGATTCCCGGCCATCCGGTGGCCTCGTCCATGGTGAACCTGTTCAATGTGGTGCTGCCGATGGCCGAGCACTGGTTCGTCGCGACGTTCAACGAAGCACTGCCGTACGTGCGCGATCCCAATCTCGCCGACGACATGCGTGGCTTCATCGGCCAGGAAGCCACCCACGCCGAGACGCACGATCAGGTGCTCGAAGAGTTCCTGACCAACCACGGTGTGGATTACCGGCCAGTCATGTCGCTGGTGGAGCATGTGTTCACCCGGACCCTGGCACCCACCGACTCGACGGATCCGCGCCGCAGGCTGTCCGACCTGTGCGACCGGCTCTGGCTCATCGCGGCCATCGAGCACTACACCGCGGTGCTGGGCGACTTCGTGCTGAACTGCTCGTGGGAGGACTACGACGCGGACCCGACGATGACGGATCTGTTCCGCTGGCACGGCAGCGAAGAGGTCGAGCACCGCAGCGTCGCCCACGACGTCGCGATGTACTTCCAGCCCAGCTATTTCAGCCGGGTGCGGGCAATGTCGATCGCGGCGACCGCGGTCTATTTGTTCTTCCAGCGCGGCTGCTGGGCGATGGTCAAGAGCGACCCGACCCTCGACATCGGCTGGTGGCGGATGAACAGGATGCGGATGCGCGATTCCAAGCTGGGACTGCTGCCGAAGTTCTCCCGCATGTTCGGCACCAACACGCTGGCCTACTGCCGACCGCGCTTCTCACCGGAGGAGATGGGGTCGACGGCGCAGGCGGTCGCATACCTGGCCAGCTCGCCCGCGGCTCGGGCCGCCCACCTGTGACGGGCACGGGTATGCCGAATCTGTCACTGATATCCCGATACCGCCGGATACCGCCGAGCATCTCGGGCCGTTTCCGCCATGATCCGATGCTCGGTGCCGCCGACGTGGCCATCGCCACCATCTGGACGGTCGGCCGGTTGGTGCGCCGGCCCGCCCCGCCACCTGAGCTGGATCGCACAATCGTTCTGACCGTGACCGACCGGCAGGTGGTCGCCCACGATCAGGATGTGGTCGCCCTGACTCTTGCTGCCGCGGACGGCGGCGAGCTGCCGCGGTGGTATCCGGGCGCGCATCTCGACCTGCACCTGGCCAGCGGACGGGTCCGGCAGTACTCGCTGTGCGGCGACCCCGCGGTCGCCGACAGTTATCGAATCGCGGTGCGGCGCATCCCCGATGGCGGCGGCGGCTCGGTCGAGGTCCACGACAGCCTGCAGGTCGGCAGCCGAGTGAGCACCCACGGCCCGCGTAACGCGTTCGCCCTGGCGGTTCCCGGCCATGGGTCACCGACGCAGCGGTTCCGCTTCATCGCCGGCGGAATCGGCATCACCCCTATCCTGCCGATGCTCGGGTTGGCCGCACGGCTCGGTGTCGACTGGTCGATGGTGTACGTCGGGCGCAGCCGTGACAGCCTGCCGTTCCTGCGTGAGCTCGCCCGGTTCGGCGACCGCATCGAGATCCGCACCGACGATGTCCACGGCCTGCCGAGCGCCGGCGATCTGCTGGGCGACTGTCCCGGCGGCACCACGGTGTACGCGTGTGGCCCGGCCCCGATGCTGACCGGGATCCGGGCGGCGCTCACCGGCCGTGGCGACGTCGAACTCCACTTCGAAAGGTTCGCGGCCCCACCGGTTGTCGACGGCGCCGAATTCTCGGTGTCCGTCGCCTCCACCGGGGCCACGGTGACCGTCGGAGCCGACGAGACGCTGCTTGCCGCGCTGGGCCGGGCGGGGGTGAACGCGCCGTATTCATGCCAGCAGGGGTTCTGCGGGACCTGCCGGGTTCGCACCGCGCCGGGCTCCGACGGGATTGTGCAGCACCGGGATACGTTGTTGACCGACCCGGAGCGCGACGCGGGCTATCTGCTGACCTGTGTGTCGCGAGCGGAGGCCGGCCAGCGGCTGACTCTCGATCTCTGAGTCACTAGCCGCCGTCGGGGCGGCCCTCTCCGTAGCCGGCAAGTTCCGGCGCGGCCATCAACTGGTCCAGCAGCGGACGCTGTCCACTCAGCAACTTGGCGCGTGCCGCGGCCACCGAAACCCAAGCGACACGATCGATTTCAGGAAATTCGACCAACCGGCCCGAACCCTTGGGCAACTCAACGGTGAAGGTGTTGCTCACCGCCGCCGCGGCGTCGAAGTCCCCGCGCACCGCGAACGCGGTGACGACCTTGCCTCCCGCCTGGCGTATCGGGAGGAGGTCGATCCGCGGTCCCGGGGGCGGCGGGGCACCGAGTTCCTCGGTGAACTCCCGCTGCGCCGCAAGCCAGGGGTCTTCCCCATCGGCGTACTCCCCCTTGGGCACCGACCACGCCCCCGCATCCTTGCGGGCCCAGAACGGTCCCCCAGGATGGGCGATCAGCACCTCGACATCGGTTCCGGCGAGGCGGTACAGCAATACCCCGGCGCTCAGTTTGGCCACGGGTTGCACGCTACGCGGCGACGCCATTGCGCCGACACGGGTGGCGTGAACCACTTTGCCACAACCGGGTAATCCGGATCACTCCCGAACGCGGTGCGGCGGCTCCGTGAGCGGAGCCCGGAGGTCTGGTTCCCGAGTGTGACGCAGCACTCGTCAACCTTTTCGGACAGCCGGAATTTTATTTGTGAACTCCCGGTTAACTCCTATGTAACACCTAAACGGACTAGCGAAGACGCCCCGCGGACATTGCGCTGCCGGTGCGCCGGGTGCGACACAAAAGAACAGCGAAAGAAGGCACCAAAGATGATGAGACTCGGATTTGCTACAGCACTCGCGGGCGCCGCGGCGGCAGCCGTGGTCGGCCTGGCTGCACCGGCACAGGCCGCACCGACCGGCCCGGGCAATGCCCAGCAGACCATCAGCGAACTGCAGGCCCAGGGCTACCAGGTCGTCGTGAACCACGTCGGCTCCACCCCGCTGGACAAGGCCTCGGTGGTGGCGGTGCGCCCCGGACAGACCTACACCCGGACAGACTCCGGTAACCCGGGCGACAGCTTGCAGACCAACGTTGTCAACAAAACGATTTACGTGGACGTGAAGTAAGTCCAAACTTCGTGAAACATCAAGGAGGGGCGCCCTTTTGGGCGCCCCTCCGACGTGTCCGGGTGCAAAGCCCGATTCCGGGCGCGCTAGAGTCGCCGACGTGCGACGTTTCGCCCGGTATGTCGCCCTCGGCGACAGCCAGACCGAAGGACTGTGGGATGGCGACGACACCGTCGGCCTGATGGGTTTCGCCGATCGGCTCGCGGTGCGCCTCGACGGGCTGTATCCAGGTTTGGGCTATGCCAATCTCGCCATTCGCGGCCACCGTATCGGGGATGTGCTGCATACCCAGTTGCCCACGGCCCTGTCGATGCGCCCGGACCTGGTCACCGTCTGCATCGGGATGAACGACGTGACGCGGCCCGGCCGTTCGTTCATGCGGGCGTTGGGCGATCTCGAGCGCGTCTACCGCGCTCTCGCGGAATCCGGGGCCACGGTCGTCACGACCACGTTTCCCGACATCACCCAAATCCTGCCGGTGGGGCGACTACTCGGAAAGCGAGTGGTCCAGATCAACGACGCGATCAGGGACGCCGCCGAGCGGTACGGGTTTCATCTCGTCGATCTGTACTCGGCACCCTCGATGTGCGAACCCGAAACCTGGAGTCCCGATCGGGTGCACGGCTCAGCGAAGGGACACGGCCTCTTCGCCGCAGCAGCCGCCGAGGCGCTCGGACTGCCTGGCAGCAACCATGATTGGGCGCTGGCCACCGGGCCGGATCAGACTCAGTCGTTTCGGTCCCGGGCCTACTCGCAAGTGTTGTGGACGCAGAACATGCTCATGCCATGGCTGTGGCGTCACCTTCGCGGCCAGTCCGGCGGCGCCGGACGCTCACCCCGGCGGCCCGCCCTGATGTGCCTGAGCGCCTAACCGAAGCCGAGGATCGACCACGCGAGATCGGCCGGGCCACCCGTGAGGTTGCCCTCGCCGGCCTTGGCGACCATCGCGGGGCAGAACGTCGAGATCGCGATTCCGGTGAACATCGTGGCCGGACCGAGCGACATCCCGCCGGTGTCGGCAACTTTGGCGGCCACATCGGCGGCATTCTGGCCCGGCTCGGCGAGCATCGGGCACACCGACTGCCCGAGCGCCACGGCCTGAGCCGGATCGGCGGCTCCCACTCCTGCCTGGCTCAGCGCATCGACGAAGCTCTGGTCGATCGGATCGGCATGGGCGGGTGCGGCGATGGCGACGGCGGCGAGCCCTGTCGCCACCGACGCCGCGACCGCTCGACCGATCCGGATCACGTTGCGCTGCATGGCTGTAATGGTACGGGGCGGCTCGGCATGCCCCTGCGGTCAGGGCCCGGTGTCAGATCCCGCCCCAGGCGGAGTCGAGTTCCTTGGCGACGTCGATCACCTTGGCCTGCTCCGATTCCGGACTGTCGATCTCACCGGCCACGTGTGCGGCGATGAACCGTTTGATCTCCGCGTCGACTCCGGCCAGGATGCGGAGCACCTCGGCGCGCAGCGATTTCGAGGTGACGTGGATCGAGATGTCGGACGGGCGCGGTTTCTTGACATCGAGGATCAGCAACAGCGGCTCGGCCGCCAACGCCGAAGCCCGCAGGGCGATCTCGCCGAACACCATGAACTTGGGCCGGTCGATCCGCAGGTCGATCACCATGTCGATCTCCAGCGGGATCCGGATGGAGAACGTGATGGTTTCGCCCACGATGCGGCTCACCCGCGGCTTTTGGATCTTGACCCGAGCGGTGACCTTGGCGATCTTGCCCGGGCCCTGGGCGATCGGGCCCAATTCGAACTCGTCGCCCGCGATCGCCCCGATGGCGTCGCCGACCCGGTCCTCGGATACGGCCACCTCGAAGAATCGGCGACCGAATTCCTCGTAGGTGATGTAAGCGTGATCAGCCATGATCCCTCTACGGTCTCACGACAGGGTGCGGGGACGGTGACGCCGGGCCGGTACGACTGTTCACGTCGCGTCGGCGAAGTGCCGCAACCGGGTGACGGCGCGCGGCCCCCGACCGAGCTCGGCGATCAGTACGGCCCGGTGTCCGTCGCGGTCCAGGCCGGCCACCACGCTCGACCCGGAGGCGATCATCTTGCGCCAGGACGCACCCGCGGTGCGCTCCACCAACCCTGATGTGCTCAACGGCTCGTCGTCACCGGAACGTATGACGGCGTCCGCACCCAGCCGGCGTTGCACCGCCACCTCGTCGCCGCCGCACAATTCGTCGAACAGGCCCGCGATCAGGCGCTTGCCCGACCGCCCGGCACCGGTCATTCCCTTGGCGAAACCGAGCGAGCCCGCCGGGCCTTGGTTGCGCAGCAGCGCACCGGCCAGCCGCAGCCCGACCGGCAGTGCGCCGGCGCCGGCTGAGGCGAATTGGCGGATCATCGACGGCAGCTCCCAGTACGCCTGCAGTTCGGCGATGCGCGGGCCGGCGGGCGCCGGGACGACCGCGTAGCGCAGGTACGCCGGAATCCGCATGGTGACCGACGGGCTCATGGCGACCTCGAGTTCGAGATCGCGGATCACGGTGGAGCCGCTGACGATGTCGGCGTCGCGGTGAAAGGTGATGTCGCGCGGGGCGATGAAGGTGTCGTAGAACCGCTCGATCTGCGCGGCTCCGCGGTGTGGCCGTGAGCCCACCGGGTCCTCGACCGTTCCGCCGGCAGCGAACAGTCCGACCCATCCCTGCCGGTCGTGTGTGCCCGCTGCCTGCGGCGACAACTCGACGGTGCCCAACAGCTCGTCCCGTGTGAAGACCATATGGATCGTTTACCATCCCGCCCGGCGCCGCGTGCGCGCACACTGGTGTTTGGACATGTTTTACCCACAACCACCGAGGAGAGCGCAATGAGTGGCAGTGGACCGTTCGGCTTCGACCCCGAGGATTTCGATCGGGTGGCCCGCGAGGCCGGCGAGGGGTTGCGCGACGCCCTCGACGGATTGGGCAAATTCTTGGGCAATCCCGGACAGGGTGCCGGCTGGGCTGGGTTGCTGGATGAGGTGACGCGGTTCTCCCGGCCCAGGACCGAACCCGAGACCACCGGCGAGAAGGGCGACGGGGTGTGGGCGATCTACACCGTCGATGACGCCGGCGGTGCCCATATCGAGGAGGTCTTCCCCAACGAGCTCGAGGCCCTGCGGGCCAATGCGAGCAACACCGATCCGGGCCGGCGGGTGCGGTTCTTGCCGTACGGCATCGCGGTCAGCGTGCTCGACACCGATACCGGTGAGTAACAACGGCGCCAAATGCCGACTGCTCGCCGCACCGACCGGCTAGGATTCTGGCCCAAAGTCAACGAACTGGCCCGCCTCATTCGACAAGCGGCCGGCAATGCTGAGGGTGGAACATGATTCGCGAACTCTTCGGTGCAACAGCGGTCGCCGCGGCCGCACTGGCAACAGCGCTCTCGGCGGCACCGGGTGCCTTCGCCGACGACAACACCAACATGTACCCGGACAATCCGGGCCGCTACCCCACCGATGTGCCGGGGATGAGCTATGAGGCATCCAACGGCGCGCCGTGCTTCAGCTGGGAGCGCAACGTATTCGGCCGCGGGCCGGGCGGCACGGCCATGCAGTGCAAGTGGATTCCCAACCAGTGGCCGCCGGTCTACACCGGCTTCTGGACCTACGCGTATCCGTTGAACGGCGTGCAGGAGATCGGCTCGCCGTGTCCGGGCCCGCAGGAGGCGGCACAGTCCCCCGACGGCCGGCCGATGCTGTGCCTCGGCGCGCAGGGCTGGCAGCCCGGAGTGCTGACCGGGGACGGGTTCTTCCCGGTCTGACACGTACCCCCCGGGGTCTGAGGCGCGGGTCACACACCCCCGGCCATACAGCTAAGCGATGCATGTATGGTCGTGGGGCCCGAATTCCGCGCACATCAGGAGTGCCATGAGCGCCGACGTGAAGTTCGATCTGTCCACAGTGTTCTCCACGGTCGCCAAGGCCGTACCCGATCAGACCTTCCTGGTGTGGCGGGACCGCCGCTTGAGCTACGCCGAGTTCGACGCCCGCGTCGAAGGCTTCGCCCACTACCTGGTCTCGGCGGGTCTCGGCGCGCACACCGAGCGCGACGCGCTGGCCGGTCACGAGTCGGGTCAGGACCACCTCGGCATCTACCTGCGAAACGGCAACGAGTACCTCGAGTCGATGATCGGCAGCTACCGCGCGCGGGTGGCACCGTTCAACGTCAGCTACCGCTACGTGGAAGAGGAACTCCTCTACCTGCTGAAAGATTCGAACGCCCGGGCGGTGATCTTCAACGCCGAGTTCGCGCCACGGGTGGCCGCCATCCGCGATCAACTGCCGAACCTGCAGGTGCTCATCCAGGTCGCCGACGAATCGGGCAACGACCTCCTGCCGGGTGCGGTCGATTACGAGACGATCCTGCAGACCTCTGCCCCGGAGGCCGGCATGCCGACCCCGTCCGGCGACGACCTCTACGTCCTCTACACGGGCGGCACCACCGGCATGCCCAAGGGCGTGCTGTGGCGTCAGCACGACATCTTCCTGTCCTCGATGGGTGGGCGGCCGTTCGGCAGCGACACCTTCATCGGGTCGTACGACGAACTCGCGGAGCGGGCCCGCACCGCAGGCGGTGGATTGTCGCTGCTGATGATCCCGCCGTTCATGCACGGCGCCGCGCAATGGGCCGCCTACAACGCCATCACGATGGGCGGAAAGCTCGTGATCCCCGACGATGTGGTGCGGATGCGCCCCGACAACGTGCTGACACTCGCCGCACGCGAGCGGGTGCTGAGCATCCCGGTTGTGGGCGACGCGATCGCCCGGCCGCTGATCGACGAGATCGAGAAGGGCGATTACGACCTGTCCGGCCTGTTCACCATCAGCAACGGCGGCGCACCGCTGTCACCGACCGTGCGTGAGCGGATCTTGGCCGCGCTGCCGCATCTGATGCTGCTCGATGCAGTGGGGTCCTCGGAGTCGGGCACCCAGATGAGCACCGCTTCCACGGCGGGCACCGATTCCGAGGCGGCCACCTTCAACGCCCAGTCCGACACCGCTGTGGTGTCCGAAGATCTGTCTCGGGTGCTCGGCCCCGGCGAGGGCGGCGGCTGGCTGGCGCGGCGCGACCTGATCCCGCTGGGCTACCTGGGGGATGCGGCCAAGACCGCACGCACATTCCCCACGATCGACGGAATACGCTGGGCGGTTCCTGGCGATCGGGCAAACGTGTTGGAAGACGGGCGTATTCAGCTTTTGGGCCGTGACTCGGTGACCATCAACTCCGGCGGGGAGAAGATCTTCGTCGAGGAGGTCGAGCGTGCCATCGCCGCGCACCCCGCCGTGTACGACGTGGTGGTGGTCGGCCGGCCGTCTGAGCGTTGGGGCAGCGAGGTGGTGGCCGTCGTGCAGTTCGCCGAGGGCGCCTCGGCGACCGACGAAGAACTTGTGACGGTGTGTGAGAGCGCGATCGCGCGCTACAAGATCCCGAAGGCGTTCATCCGGTCACCGCAGATCGTGCGCTCCCCCGCGGGCAAGGCCGATTACCGCTGGGCCAAGTCGGTGGCCACCGTGCACGCCGAAGCGGTCAGCGCCTCGTAGCCCGAGATCGCTCCAGATCAACGCTGTGGTCGTGGAAACCGAATTCCGCGACCACGGCGTTGTTTTCGAATACTAGGCAGCGAACAGCTTCGCAATCGCGGCGAGCATCGTGGTGTGGGCGGCGACCGCCTGCTCCACGGTGAGCGGCAACAACGGCCTCGGCGCAGTGATGGTCAGCTCCTCGGTGATCCGCGTCCCGGTCTCGGTCGGTGCGAAGTCCACCCGGCTGTCCAGCTGCACCTGCGGAAACTGGCGGGCCCGGGCTCGCACCGGACCCGCGGCGGGGACGATGAGCCGAGCCCGGTAGGTGATCGGGAGTGCCAATGGCCCCAACGGGATTCGATCTCGCACCCGATAGTCCTGACGGTACCCGTCGGGCAGGTCCACCCGGGATTCGCCGCGGACCCACTGCACCAGCGGGTGCACCTGCGAAATGTTGTCCAGGTCGACGTAGAAGGCCCGCACCCGATCCGGCGACGCCGGTACCTCTCCGCTGACCCTGCGCCGCGCCTGCCCGATCCACCAGCTCACGGTGCCCAGTTCACCACAGTCAGCTGACGACGATGCGCAATTGATCCCAACCGCGGACCGTCGATGTCGGCGCCAGTTTCGCACTGTCGTAGTCGATCTCCCATTCGGGGAACCGGTTGAGCAGTTCGTCGAGCGCGACGCGGCCCTCGAGGCGGGCCAGATTGGCGCCCAGGCAGTAGTGCAGACCCTTGCCGAAGGTCAGGTGGCTGACGTTGTCGCGATGGATGTCGAACGTGTCGGGATCGTGGTAGCGGCGCGGGTCGCGGTTGGCCGCGCCGAACAGCAGCAACATCGCACTGCCTGTCGGCACCTTGGTACCGTCGTACTCGAAATCTCTTGCGAGCCAACGTGCCACGTGTGGACCGGTGGGTTCGAAGCGCAGGGTCTCGTCGACGGCCCTGGTCAGCAGTGACCGATCCTGCTCCACCTCGCGACGCTGGTCGGGATGTTCGGCGAGCACTTTGGCCAGCCAGCCGATGAGCCGGCCGGTGGTCTCGTTGCCGGCGCCGGCCACCACCTGGGTGTAGTGCAGGACTTCTTTGCGCTCCAGCTTGCGGGTGACTCCGAACTCGTCGGTGAACTCGACGTTGAGCAGCGCCGTCATCAGATCGTCGGAGGGGTTGTTGGCCCGCCATTCGACGTAGTCGGCATAGATACGGCCGTCGGCGATCCGGTCGGCCTGCACGACCTTCATCGGCGCCCCCGGCTTGGTCCGCAGATTGGCGTCGTTGGCATCACGAACACCAATCTGCTCGGATTCCGGTATGCCGAGCAGCATTCCGATCACCCGCATCGGCATCATCGAGGCCAGTTCGGCGATGATGTCGAATCCGCCCGAGCCGATCAACGGGTCGAGGCAGCGCACACAGAACTGCCGGATCTGGTCCTCGATCTCGGCCATCCGCCGCGGCGTGAACACCCGCGACATCAAGCCGCGCAGCAGGGTATGCATCGGCGGGTCTTCGAACATCATCACGCCCGGCGGCATGTCGAAGTCGGACTTCACCAGTTCAAGAATGTCACTTCGGCTGTTGGAGAACGTTTCCCAGTCCGACAACGCCCGCTCGACGTCGGCGTGCCGGGACAGCGCCCAGAAATCGTAGCGCTCGTTGTGGTAAATCGGGGCCTCGTCGCGCAGCCTGGCGTAGACGGGGTAGGGATCGGCGACGATGCCGATGTCGTACGGGTCGTAATAGAGCGTCATTTCAGACAGCTGCCGGCATCGACGGGAAGGGTGACCCCGGTGATGTAGCGGGCCTCGTCCGACGCCAGGAACAAGACCGCATTGCTGATGTCGTCGGGCGTGACCCAAGGGATCGGCAGCATGTGGAATGTCTGACAGATCGGGGCAAGGTCGTCCGGCCCTGGGTTCTCCAGGTCCGGCCGGAACATCCGATAGGTCGTCTCGTTCATCAGCATCGGGCTGTTGACGTGGGTCGGATGTACCGAATTCACCCGGATCGAGTGCTGACCCAACTCGACGGCGAAGCTGCGCATCAGCCCGACGACACCGTGCTTGGCCGCGACGTAGTGCCCGGTGAACGGGTAGGCCTTGGACCCGGCAACCGAGCTGGTCAGGATGATCGAGCCACCGCGTCCCCCGGCGAGGATATGGGGCACACCGGCTTTGACGGTCTTCCAGACACCGCTGAGGTTGACGTCGATCATCTCCTGCCAGAGGTCCTCGTCCATCCGGTCCAGCTTCACCCCGGTGGTCCCGATACCCGCATTGGCCGCGATGATGTCGAGGCGCCCCAGTTGCTCGACTCCACTGTCGACCGCGTCCTTGAGGGCGCCGAAATCGCGCACGTCGACCTCGGCGGTGACGATGCGCCGCCCGATGTTCTTGACGAGGTCTGCGGTTTCGGCGAGGTCTTCGGCCGTCGCGCCCGAGGCCGGTGACCGGTCGAACGTCGCGCAGATGTCCACCGCGATGACGTCGGCGCCTTCGGCGGCCAGCCGCACGGCATGGCTGCGCCCCTGCCCGCGTGCCGCTCCCGTGATCAGTGCGACCTTGCCGTCGACCCGTCCAGTCATCGCCCACCTTCATCGCCAAGGGCAGGTGCCGCCACACTGCCGACATTGGGCGATCGCCCAATAACTACACTCGGGCCATGTCTAGCAGCTGTTGCCGCGCGGGGTCAAGGGTGCGATGAGCCCGCAGAGATCCGCCGGGCAGGCCGCACCCGGACGCGAATCGACCACCCGCCGGGCCCTGATCCGGGCCACCGCCCAGGTCATGCTCGACGAGGGATACGCGGCGGCGACGTCGCGGCGGGTCGCGGCGCAGGCCGGCGTGAAACCCGCTCTCGTGCACTATTACTTCCCCAGCATGGACGACCTCTTCGTCGCGGTGCTGCGGGCGGGCGCCGACACCAACCTCAGTGCGCAGCAGGAGGCCTTCGCCGAGGACGGTCCCCTACACGCACTGTGGGAGCTCAACAGCGCCCAGGGTGCGGCCTTGTGGATGGAGTTCATGGCCCTTGCCAACCACCGCAAGGCCATCCGTAGCGAGATCGCCGGCTATGCCGACAGGTTCCGTGAGCTCGAGGAGGCCGCGATGGCGTCAGCGCTGCGAGCCCACGGGGTCGATACCGACGAGTTCCCGCCCGTGGTGATGTCGATGATCGTGGCGAGCCTGGCCCGCATCCTGGTGCTCGAACAGGGGCTCGGCATCAGCCGAGGCCATACGCAGGCTCAGGATTTCGTGCGGCGCTATCTGGACCGGTTCGAACTTCCCCCGGGCGATCCGGCATGAGCCTTCTGCACGAGTTGATTTCGACGGCCGCCGGCAATGCCCCGCAGCGGCGGGCCATCGTGACCGACGACGGCACCACCGCGACCTTCGCCGAGTTCGACCGCCAGATCCGCGGCGTCGCGGGCTGGGTGTCCGCGCGGACCGCTCCGGGCGACCGGGTGGCCGTGGTCGCCGACAACAGCGCCGCCTACGCCCAGCTGTATTACGCCGTGCCGCGCAGTGGCCGCGTACTGACCCTGATCAACCAGCGTCTCAGCCCGACCGAACAGGCCGCGCAGTTGACCACCGCCGCGCCCTCCCTGCTGCTCGGCGACGAGCGTTACCTGTCGGCCGTGCCCGGCAGCGCGGCGCCGGCCGTCGCGTTCGAATCGGCACAGTGGAAGGCCGCATCCGCAAGCGCTCTCCCTTTCGAGGATGCCGCCGGACCGGACGACCCGGCCTGGCTGCTCTTCACCAGCGGCTCCACTGGGATTCCCAAAGCTGTTGTGCACAGCCACCGTTCGATACTCACCGCGGTGTGGGGATCGGTCGAGGGCCGCTCCGTGACGCCCGGCGGGGTCTACCTGCTGCCGTTCCCGATGTGCCACATCGCCGGGTACAACATGTTGGTCCAGCACGCGGTCACCGCCACCGTCGTCCTGTGCGGGCAGTTTCGCCCGGAGAGTTTCGCGCAGCTGGTTCGCGGCCACGCGGTGACCTCGTGCTCGTTGGCGCCGACCATGTTGCATGCGCTGCTCGGGTACCTCGACCGCACCGGAACCGATTTGCCCACCCTCACCTCGATCGCGTACGGATCTGCCGCGATGCCGCTGGATCTGCTGCGCCGCGCGATCGACAGACTCGGAGTCGACTTCCACCAGGGGTACGGGATGACCGAAACCGGCGGGAACATCACGTTTCTCGGCCCCGACGATCACCGGGCCGGAACCACGGACCGACCAGAATTACTCACGAGTGCCGGCTATGCGCACCAGGATGTCGAGATCGGAATCGCCGCGCCGTCAGGGGATCTCCTGCCGTCCGGGCAGGTGGGTGAGATCGTGGTGCGCGGCGCGCAGGTGACGCCCGGCTACTGGCCCGACGGTGTCAGTACCGAGGGCGGTTGGCTGCACACCGGCGACGTGGGCCGAACCGATGCTGACGGAAGGCTGTTCGTGGTCGACCGGCTCAAGGACATCATCGTCACCGGCGGTGAGAACGTGTCCTCCCGCGAGGTCGAGGACGCGCTGTCCGATCACCCGGCAGTCGACCAGGTGGCCGTGGTCGCCGTGCCCGACGACTACTGGGGTGAAGCGGTCTGCGCGGTGGTCGTCGCGGCTCACGGATGCCAACCGACCGCCGAGGAACTGATCGGCCACGTGCGCGGCACGATAGCGGGTTTCAAGCGACCGCGGTTGGTGCTGTTCGCCGAGGCGCTACCGCTGACCGGCAACGGCAAGGTCGCCAAGGACCGGGTTCGCGCCTTCGCTCGCGCCGCCGTTCAAGGTGGTGCCGAGAACTCGTAGCAGACCGGTCCGCCGAGAAGTTCGCCCGCACAGCGCGGGTCATCGCAGCCGTCATCGCAACCGACGGCATGGCGAGGCACTGGATCGGCACGTTGGGTCAGGCGTGCGACACCGGCACCGCTACCCCACCGATAGATGCCGAGGCAGCCATCGCCACGGCAATCGTTCTCCTCAATCTCGGGACGATCGCCATCGTTAACCCCATCCCCGGCGAAGCATCCCCGGAGATGGCCGTGGCCAACCCCTCAGACGGCCGCGACACAACGGACGATACGCCGAGTGCAGGCGTTTGCCGGGTTTTCCGCGACATATCGGGGTAAATTTGACAAGCCGTCCTGCCATGCCCATTCCGGACGCGTTGGGCCGCTTCTGTTCAATTTTACGAAATCCAGCTGGAGGCCCAAATGACTACGCCAAATCGTGACTGGACCAAGCCGGCCGCAATGGCGATTCCGCCGGAAGGCTATTTCGAGCTCGAGCAAGGCCGGTACGGCCCTACCTATCCGAGAACGCCTGCCTGCCACGGGTTCTCGATCATCGCTAAGGTGAAAGAGGGTCGTGAGGAGGTGGTGCGCGCGTACGGCAAGCAAATTGAGGCCGCGGTCGCCGCCAGCCCGGAAGTGCTGGCGCCGCTGCGGCTGCATTATTTGCGTTGGGTACTTTTCGACGTCGGATCGGGCCTGCATTTCCAATACCAGGGCATCTTCGACACCGATTTCGACAAGTACACCGAGGATGCGGTGCAATTGTTCAGCAGTACGGGAATCACAACGGTGTTCACGAATCTGGAGGGGTTTCCCGACGATTGGAAGGAGAACCCCGGAGCTTTCATCGAGTTCGTCCGTGCGCATCAGGTCCCGAGCTTCCTGGAATATGGCGAGTACCCGTACGTGACCGCCGATGAGATCAAGAAAGCGCTGCGGCTCAAGGCCGCCTTCTCCACCATGCTCGATCAGATGCAGTAGCCGGCCGTGCTCGAGTTAGACGAGATCCAGCACATTCTGCTGACCCGCACCCCGGCCATCACCGGGCGCTACGAATTCCTGACGTTCGACACCCCGGAGGGCGGCCGGGCCTGGGTTACCGCACTGCTCGACAAGGTGTCCTCGGCAGCGGCGGCCGTAGCCGCCATGGAGGAATCCGACCGCTGGGTCACACTGGCGTTCACCTGGACCGGATTGCGGGCGCTCGGCCTCGACGAGGAATCGCTGGCCACCTTTCCGGCGGCATTCCGGGAAGGCATGGCGCACCGGGCCACCATCCTCGGGGACACCGGCGAGGCCGCACCCGAACACTGGTTGGGTGGCCTGGCCGGTGCAGATCTTCATGCGATCGCGATCCTGTTCGCGCGCACCGACGAACAGTGCCGCCGCTCCATCGAAGAGCACGACAAGCTGCTGGCCAGAACCGACGGCGTGCGCAGTCTGTCCTACCTCGACCTCAACGCGACCCCGCCGTTCAACTACGCACACGACCACTTCGGGTTCCGTGACCGGTTGTCGCAACCGGTGATGAAGGGTTCCGGTGAGGAGCCGACACCGGGTTCGGGCGACCCACTGGAGCCCGGTGAGTTCATCCTCGGCTACCCCGATGAGGACGGATCCGTCCCCGATCCGCCCAAGCCGGAGGCGCTTTCGCGCAACGGCAGCTACCTGGCCTACCGCAGGCTCGCGGAGCATGTCGCACTGTTTCGGGACTACATACGTGAACGGTCGGATTCTCCCGAGGGCGAAGAACTGCTGGCTGCGAAGTTCATGGGTCGCTGGCGCAGCGGCGCTCCCCTGGTCTTGGCGCCCGAGCACGACGATCCCGAGTTGGGCGCAGATCCCATGCGCAACAACGCTTTCGATTACAAGCAGATGGACCCTTTCGGCTATGCCTGCCCGCTGGGATCGCATGCGCGCCGGCTCAATCCACGCGATACCGCGCACTACATGAATCGGCGGCGGATGATCCGGCGCGGCGCCACGTACGGTGCGGCCCTGCCGGACGGCGCACCCGATGACGGTGTGGATCGCGGGATCGCGGCATTCATCATCTGTGCCGACCTGGTGCGCCAGTTCGAGTTCGCGCAGAACGTCTGGATCAACGACAAGACGTTTCACGAACTCGGCAACGAGCACGACCCGATCTGCGGCACCCAGGACGGCACTCTGGACTTTGCCGTCCCGAAACGTCCGATACGTAAGGTACACAAGGGGATTCCCGCTTTCACCACACTGCGCGGCGGCGCCTACTTCTTCCTGCCGGGCATGTCGGGACTACGCTTCCTGGCCACCGGCGGCGGACAGGCAACGTCATGACCGGTGCGCGCACCTACAACCAGACCCACATCCCCCGCCGTCACGACGGGCGCCGCCGGATCAGCATCTACTGGACCTGGAGCTACCCGTGGGAAGCCCAGCGCGATCCGGCTGCCATGGAGAACCGGTTCTCCACCATGACCGAGGTTCGCAATGTGCTGTGGCCGGCGTACGAGACCCCCGAATACGCTGCAGCGTCATTCCTGCAGGGCATCGCCGGCACGCTGGAGTTGTTCCACCGTTCGACGCTGGCCTTCCAAGAATTGGCGGGTGAGGTCACCGGGCATCCGGTGGCCGTCTTCCAGCGGATCGATCAGGCCGGCTACCACCTTCCGATCGATGAGCGGGTTCTCGACGATTGCGACACCCTCATGGTGTTCGGCCTCGACCACATCCTGTCCGAACAACAGGCCGCCCCGGCCGAGGTCGACGCGATCCGTCGCTGGCTACAGCGTGAGGGCACCTGCCTGCTGCTGGCGCCGCACCACGATGTCGGTGACACCGACGACTTCACCAGGCGCCAGGTCGAATACCTGCATCACGGAGATCCGCTGGTGCCACGGCAACAGCGCTTCGGGCAATACACCCGTTCGCTGATGGCGGCGCTCGACGTCCCCGTGCTCAACGTCTGGGGGCTACGTCCGGCTGTCGTCGCGGGCACCACGGAGATCGCACCGTTGACGGCTCTACGCGATCTGGACTCCCCCGGGTTGCTCGCCGATGTCAGCACCTTCAATTTCCACCCACACCTACCGCACTATTCACTCACCGCACCGGAGAGCAGCACACTGCGGGTGCTGGGGCGCCAACTCGTCGACCCCACCCGGCCGCATCCGTTCACAGCGTCGGGCGACTCCGAGTTCAACGCGCTGGTCTGGCTACCCCCGACCGCCGCTCGGGCCGGCGATATCGTCCTGGTCGATTCCACCAATTTCACGACATTGTTCGGCGGCACCGACAGTCTCAGACATTTCTGGAACAACCTGGCGACCATGCCGTAATTCGGTCGGAGCCCCTACGGCATCGCGCCGAGGAACCACAGGCCCGCGGGCGCAGGTGCTGGCGCCGGTGCGGGCACTGGCGCAGGTGCGGGTGGCGATGCGGGCAGGGGCAGTGCGGGCTGTGGCAGCGCCGCCGGGCCGGGCGCCGGATCTGTCGCCAGGTGCGGTGCGGCTGCCGGCGCGGCGCCGATCGGACCGGTGACAGCCGCCGGAATGTGCTGCACCGGGGCCGCACCGGCAGGGACGGCGAGCGCGACGGGCTGCTGGACCGGACGCGGATCGACGGTCGCCTGCGCGACGGCCGGCACCGACTCCCGGACAACCGGAATCGCTTGGGGTACCGGCGATTCGGCATGGGCTACGGGTTGAACTGGTTCCGCCGCGGTTTCCACCGCCGATGCCGCAGGTTCGACCGGTTCGGCGATCGGTGTCCTGGCGGCCCGCTCGGCCACGAACTCCTCCTCGGGCAGCGCCACCGATCGGGTTGCCTCGCGCGGCGTGGCGACTGTGACGAGCTGAGGTTCCGCAGCCGCGGTGATGGCACCGTCGTCGGCTGCCGGGCCCGGCACCGGTTCGACGTACTGCGACCCCACCGTGAGAAGACCGGCGGCAATCGCCGCGGCAGCAGCGGCCGCTGCCCGCGCCGCTGTGTACCTGCGGGGCGCGACAACCCGAACCGCGACAGGTCTGGGCGCCCGGGCGACCACGTCGGTGGCGACGGCGAGCGCAGCTGACCGGGCGGCCCGCAGACGCACGGCCGCCCCGATGTCGTCGGGGTCGGTCGTGGCGAACGGTTCGGGCACGACGCGCACGTCGTCGAAGCCCGCGCCCGCAAGCAGGTCGAGAAGTTCGGCCATGCGGTCGTCCTCGGCGGCGCATACCCCGATCGAGGCCACATGCTGACCGCTGGAGGCCGCGATGGCCTGCGCACTGCGGGCCGCGGCGGCGGCCCGGGCAGCCAGCTGATCGGCGGAGTCGACGTCAAACGCATCGTCATCGAGCGGGGTCGCGTCGGCGGAGCGGCGGTCGCAGAGTGCCCAGGCGATGCCGTGCGAAGTCATCGACAGGCCCAGCACTGCCTTCACCCGGTGACCTCGATTTCCCTCGCGCGACCCGACCGCGACGAGCGTAAGCCGCGCCGCGGGGATCGGCATCCCGTGGAAGCGATCGGTAACCGTGTGGGCACCCAGAATTCATCTGGGTCAGCTCGCGGGCTCTCCTGCCACGCCTGCGGTCAGCAGCCGATGCGCCGCAGGATCACCGTTGAGCAGGCGGCTGGACCGCCGGGTGATCTGCCAGTGCCCGTCCGTGCGCGCCAGTTCGAAGTGATTGGCCGTTGCCCGCCACACCACATACTCACTGGAACCGTCCGGGGTCTCGCGACGGACCAGCACCAGCGACTCACACACGGCCACCGCGGTGTCGGCGTCGACCGTGACCACGGCGGGGCCGAGAAAGTGACTGCAGCCCGAGGCCACCAGGGCACGGTGCGACGACGAGCTGACCATCGCGTGGACATCCGCGCGGCCGGCCATCGTCCAACCCTCGACCTCATAGCGACCGTCGGGTGCCCACAGTGCAGCGGTCCCGTCGGCGTCGGCGGCGTCCACCTGCGGGCCGTAGGGCGCGATCAGCCGGGCGATGTCGCGTTCGTCCTCGAGGCGACGCAGCCGCGCCTCGAGCGCGGCCACGTCGGACGCCGCGGTCCCGGATGTCGCGGCCCCGGATGTCGCCTCGAATGTCATTGCGGCGCCCGCGCATTGATCAGGTTGCGGATGGCGGCGTCGGACTTCAGCACCACCTGGGCCCGGTCGGGCGCGCTGTTCATCTCGGCGCGGCCGGCGTTGCCGCCGGCCACATGGACCGGCCCCGCACCGAGGTGGTCCAGGCCCTCGCGGGCAACCTCGGCGGGGTCGTTGATGCGCATGCCCGGCGCCTCGAAGTTCAGGCCGGCGCGCTGCATCGCCGGGGTACGGGTCACGCCGAGCACCAGTTCCAGCACATCGACGTTGTACTCACGCAGTTCCAGCCACAGGCTCTCGGCGAACAGCCGGCCATAGGCCTTCACCCCGCCGTACACGGTGTGCCGCATCGACCCCGCATAGCCCGCCAACGAACCAACGAGCAGAATGCCGCCCCGCCCCCGCGCAGCCATCGGCCTGCCGAAATGCTGGACCAGCTCCATCATCCTGGTGACGTTGAGGTCCACGACCTTCTGGAACTCGGCCAGCGGCGCGTCCAGGAACCGTTCGCTGCAGGTGTTGGCGCCTGCGTTGTAGATCAGCAGACCGACGTCCAGATCAGCAGTCGCATCGGCGATCCGTGCGGTCGAAGCAGGATCCACCAGATCGACAGTCACCGTGCGCACCTGCACACCAACGTCACGGCACCGCTGCGCCGTGGCCTCCAGCGGACCGGCCTTGCGGGCCAGGAGCACCAGGTTGAAGCCGTCTTCGGCGAGCATGCGGGCGAACTCTGCGCCGACCCCCTCAGAGCCGCCGGCGATCACAGCCCATGGTCCGTATTTTCCAAGGTCGGTCATCCTTCGGATGCTATCTTTGGCCGCCGAGCTGCCCCGTCGTCGGGCGCTAAGGAGGCGATCATCGGCACGCACGCGGTTACCGGGTCCCCATCCGGCATGGGATGTCAGGACGTGCACGGGCCGCGGCGCGCGTGGGCGGCGGTCGGGCTGCTGACCGTGGTCGGCACCCTCAACTACGTCGACCGGTTCCTGCCCTCGGTGCTGGCCGAGCCGATCAAGCACGACCTCGCCCTGTCGGATACCGCGATCGGGGTGATCAACGGGTTCGGCTTCCTGATCGTGTACGCAGTGCTGGGCATCGCGGTGGCGCGGGTCGCCGACCGTGGCACGTACGGTGCGGTGATCGCGGCCTGCCTGACGCTGTGGGGCGGCATGACGATGCTCGGCGGCGCGGTGCAGTCCGGGTTTCAGCTCGCGCTCACGAGGGTGGGTGTCGCGGTGGGCGAGGCGGGCAGCACTCCGGCCGCCCACGCCTACGTGGCCCGCAATTTCGCCCGGGATCGCCGCGCCGCGCCGCTGGCGGTCATCACCCTGGCGATCCCGCTGGCCAGCGGTGCCAGCCTGATCGGCGGCGGGCTGCTGGCCGAAAGCCTTGGCTGGCGAACGGCTTTCGTGGTGATGGGCGGGCTCAGCGTGGTGTTCGCCCCACTGGTGTTGCTGGTGGTCGGTTCGCGTCAGGCACTGCCCGTCGCGAAGCCGAGAGAACACGTCGCGCCCGACGAGTGGTGGGCTCTGCTGCGCAAGCGCAGCTTCATGTGCCTGGTCGGCGGCACCGCGTTCATCGCGGCGGCCGGCTACTCGCTGACCACGTTCTCCCCCGCCTTCCTCATGCGCACACGTTCCATGTCGCTCAGTGACGTGGGGCTGGAGTACGGCGCGGCCACCGCACTGGCCGGTGTGCTGGGCCTGGTGATCGTCGGCCGGATGGCCGACCGGCTGGCCGTGCGCGATCCGCGCTGGCTGCTGTGGATCGTGATACTGACCACGGCCCTGCTGCTCCCGGCCTCGGTGTTGGCGTTCACCGTCGAAAGCCGCGCCGCCTGTGTGTGGTTCCTGGCGCTCAGCTACGTGATCGGCACCGCGTACATGGCGCCGTCGATCGCGGCGATCCACCGTCTCGTAGTGCCCGAGCACCGGGCGACCGCGTCGGCGATCTTCCTGTTCTTCAACGCCACGCTCGGTGCCGTCGGCCCGTTCGTCACCGGCCTGATCAGTGACACGCTGACCCCCGATCTCGGCGCCCACGCGCTGGGCCGCGCCCTGCTGGTGCTGGTTCCGGTGCTGCAGCTGCTGGCCATGGGCTGCTACCTGATGGCCACCCGTTGGTACCGCAGCGACATCGTCGAAACGGATAGGTAGCGGGCTCTAGCCTGCGGGCGTCGCCGTCGCGGGCTCGCGGCGGCGGGTGGCGCCCCACAGACCCACCGCGATGCCGACCACCGCTCCGCCGAGGCCGATGACCTGCTGCGAGCGTGGCAGCTGCTCGTGGACCGCAAGGCCGCCCAACAGGTCGGAGGCGTCAGCGCCGCCGGAGGCCAGGAACCATCCGCGGGTGTCCTTGCCGCGTAGGCCGGCGGCCAGCAGCAGTCCGCCGATCAGGGCATCGCGATACCCCATCGACCGCCACAGCAGCTGTGCGGTCGCATCAGGCAAATCCCGTGACCCCCATAGTTTGTCGGCCCGCTTCGGGTCGACAAGAAACGAGATGCCCGACGCGAATCGGATGGCACCGGCGGCCAGCGCGGCCCGGTCGATCGACATGTCGTGCAGCCTAGGACCTGGCGGCCCCCGCGGTCCGAACTCCTGAGAAATCTCCCAACCGGCTCCGGTGTCGCGACTTGCCAGCAATGATTGGGGTACCCGAGTTCAGGAGCGCACACATGGCCACCATCGAAGCCAACGCACAGACCGACTCGTCGTTCGAGAACGATGTCGCGGCCACCCAGGCCTACATCGACAGTCCTCGGTTCGAGGGCATCACCCGGCTGTATTCGGCGCGTCAGGTCGCCGAGCAGCGCGGCACGATCCCGTCCGACTATCCGGTGGCCCGTGAGGCCGCCGCGGCGTTCTATCCGTACCTTCGCGAGCTGTTCGCCCAGAAGAAGAGCGTCACCACATTCGGTCCGTATTCGCCGGGCCAGGCGGTGGCGATGAAGCGGATGGGCATCGGGGGCATCTATCTGGGCGGCTGGGCGACCTCGGCCAAGGGGTCGATCAGCGAGGATCCAGGGCCCGACCTCGCCAGCTATCCGCTCAGCCAGGTGCCCGACGAGGCCGCCGGGCTGGTGCGGGCCCTGCTGACCGCCGACCGCAATCAGCAATACCTGCGGCTGCGGATGACGCCCGAACAGCGCAGTACGACGCCCGTTTACGATTACCGGCCGTTCATCATCGCCGACGCGGATACCGGCCACGGTGGCGATCCGCATGTGCGCAATCTGATCCGCCGCTTCGTCGAGTCCGGGGTGCCGGGCTATCACATCGAGGATCAGCGTCCCGGCACCAAGAAGTGCGGCCACCAGGGCGGCAAGGTTCTGGTGCCGTCGGATGAACAGATCAAGCGGCTCAACACCGCCCGGTTCCAGTTGGACATCATGCGGGTGCCCGGCATCATCGTCGCGCGGACCGACGCCGAGGCCGCGAACCTGATCGACAGCCGTGCCGACGAACGTGATCAACCGTTCCTGCTCGGTGCGACCAACCTGTCGGTGCCGACCTACAAGTCGTGCTTCCTGGCGATGGTGCGCCGGTTCTACGACCTCGGCGTCACCGATCTCAATGGCCACCTGCTCTATGCGCTGCCCGAAGGTGAGTACGCGACCGCAGAAGCCTGGCTGGAACGCCAGGGCATCGCGAGCACGATCGCCGAGGCCGCCAAGAGCCACACCGCAGGCGATTCGGTGGATGCCCTGTTCGACAAGGTCGAGTCGGCGTTCGTCGAGGCGTGGCAGAGCGACGCCGGCCTGAACACCTACGGCGAGGCCGTCGCCGAACTGCTGGAGTTCCGGGAACGCGAGGGCGAGCCCGCCGCGATGAGTGTCGCCGACTGGCGCACCTTCGCCGCACGGGCATCGCTGTACTCGGCACAGCAGAAGGCGCACGAACTGGGCGCCGATGTGGCCTGGGACTGTGAGCGCGTCAAGACGCCGGAGGGCTACTACCAGGTCCGCGGCGGCATACCCTATGCGATCGCGAAGTCGCTGGCGGCCGCACCGTTCGCCGACATCCTGTGGATGGAGACCAAGACCGCGGACCTGGCCGATGCCAAGCAGTTCGCCGACGCGATTCATGCCGAGTTCCCCGATCAGATGCTGGCCTACAACCTGTCGCCGTCGTTCAACTGGGACACCACCGGCATGACCGATGACGAGATGCGGGCCTTCCCTGCCGAACTCGGCAAGATGGGCTTCGTCTTCAACTTCATCACCTATGGCGGCCACCAGGTCGACGGCGTGGCCTGCGAGGAGTTCGCGACGTCCCTGCAGCAAGAGGGCATGCTGGCGCTCGCCCGGCTGCAACGCAAGATGCGGCTTGTCGAATCTCCCTACCGCACACCGCAAACGCTGGTCGGCGGGCCACGCAGCGACGCCGCCCTGGCCGCCTCGTCGGGCCGCACCGCAACCACCAAGGCGATGGGCGCAGGCTCCACGCAGCACCAGCATCTGGTGCAGACCGAGGTGCCCAAGAAGCTGCTCGAGGAGTGGCTGGCGATGTGGGGCGATCATTACAAGATCGGCGAGAACCTTCGGGTGCAGCTCCGGCCGCGCCGCGCCGGGTCGGACGTGCTCGACCTCGGCATCTACGGCGACGGCGAGGATCCGCTGGCCAACGTCGTCGTCGACCCCATCAAGGACCGGCACGGCCGCAACATCCTGACGGTGCGCGATCAGAACACCTTCGCCGAGAAGCTCCGCAAGAAGCGCCTGATGGATCTGATCCACGTGTGGCTGATCCACCGGTTCAAGCCGGAGATCGTCTACTACGTGACGCCGACAGAGGACAACGTCTACCAGACCGAGAAGATGAAGGCCCACGGCCTGTTCAGCGATGTGTACCAGGAGGTCGGCGAGATCATCGTGGCCGACGTGAACCAGGCCCGCATCGACGAACTGCTGGCACCGGACCGCGAGGCGCTGGGACGGTTGATCCGCAAGGAGGACTGAGGCTTTCATCTAAGGATCGTCTCCGTAGTCTCTTTCAGGAGAGTGGAAGAGGTCTTCGGGATGCCAGTAGTGGTTGGTGCGGTCTTGGCCGGTGTCGAGTAGAGGTGGCGGGATCCACTCGACGCGACCGTCGTCGCGGATGCGGGTGCGCCAACCTTTGTCGTGGACGAGCCGGTTGCTCTTCGGGCAGGCCAGGGTGAGGTCGGTGATGTCGGTCAATCCACCTTGGCTGAAGTCTTTTCGGGCGTGGTGAACCTGACTGCGATCCGTGGAGCACGTGCAGCCGGGACGGGTACACCCGCGGTCGCGGTTGTGCAGCACGAGCCGCTGCCCGGGAGTGGCGACGCGCTTGGCGCGCCCCAGATACAACGGGACCTCCCGGTGATTCTCGTAGACCACGAGGTAGTGGTGGGCATGGGCGCCCATTCGGATGACATCGCCGATCGGCAGATGGATGCCGCTGGTGGTCAGTCCGGTGCCGGTCCTGCTTTCCAGTTCCCGCAGCGTCGTGGATACCACGATGGCTACCGGTAGTCCGTTGTGCTCGCCGAGTTCCCGCGAGGTCAGCACGCTGCGGCCCATGGCTACCAGGGCGTCGTGGTTGCGTTGGGCCGGGGTGCGAGTATCGGATGCAATGGCCTCGGCGGTGGGAGTGCCGGTGGTGCAAGGGTGTTCGTCGGCGGGATTGCACATGCCGGGGGCGCCGTAGCGCGACAGGATCGGGGCGAGGGTGGCGCGGGCTTCAGGGGTGAGCCGGCCACGGATTTCGCTGGTGCCGTCGGCGTGTTGAGGTCCGATGAAGATCTCACCTTGACATTGGCATTCGTCGTCGACGGGTTCGGTGCCGTCCTGGTTGAGCAGAAACGCGATCCGATCAGCACACTGTTTCAGGATTTCTGGACTGTTGCCGCGGGCGATGCGGGCCAGATCGGTCTCGATCTGGGCGTGGGTAGCCGCATCGAGCGGCACGGGCGGCTTGGCGAAAAACTTGCCGATGATGGCGACGTGCTCGGTGTTGATCTCGCCGGCAGCCTGGGCGCCGGAGGTGGCAGGCAACACTGGCGCCAGCGATTCCCCGGTGACAGTGGTACGTGGGCCCAACATGGCGGCTTCGGTGATACGGCGTTTGGCATCTTTGGTACTGATGCGCAGCCGGATGGCCAGCACATCGGCCCAGCTTTTCGCGCCGATCTCCACCGGGGTGGTGCGGGTTTGGATCTCGGCCAACAGGGCGTGGTCGACCGCGGGTGCGCACCGGACTTGGCGTTCGCGGCGGGACTGCAGCTCCAGAAGCTCTGGCAGGCTCAGGCCCTGATAGTTCAGGGACGCCACATGCGCGCAGGCGGCGTCGTACTCGTCATAGGCAGCCAACACCGTCTCCCGATCAGAGACGGCGTTCGCAAGCATGTTCGAATTTTATCGCAGATCGCCGTCACCCCGAGCAGTTGTCCACAGCGCAGGATTCATCCACAGATGCTGCTTCACAAGGGAATTAAGCCTTGACAGCCCGCCCGGCACTGGCCCGCGCAACGACGGCCGCGATGACGAACCCCCCGAGCGCCGACCAACCCACCACGCCGTCGAGGCCGTTCTTGGCCATCAGGGTCAACGCGGCCCCGGCGACGCACAACAGCGCGCCGGTGAGCACCGATCGGGCGCCGCTGAGCTGAACCCGGTCATCCCACCATGGCAGCGGGCGGTGCTCCAGCGGTGACAGCAGCCGGAAGGTAACAGCCATCAGAACGGCGAAAACCGCTGCGCGCAAAGCCAGATGAGCCCAGAAGCCAGGGGCGTGCGGATCGAAGGCGTCCAGACCGACGGCGTGCAAGCTAAACGCGGCGACGGCGATCACCGGGATGTGCCACAGGTACAGCGTCATCGCTCCCCCGTTGCCGGTCGCGATCACGTACCAGACCCGCGGACGGGCAACCCAGCGCCGGATCGGGTTCGCAGCCGCGATGAAAAGGCATGGCATCCAGGTGCATTGCAGTGCCAACAGAAGCGTCGGCGGTGACACGTTCGACACGTGCTCGGTTCCGGTGACGACGAGGGACACGTCGTAAATGCCGGTGAGAGCGAGGATCACCTGTGCGGTGAAGGCGATGACCGCTATCGCCACCGCCCGACGCGCACAGATCAGGTGACGCGCGTAGGCCACCCCGATCACCACGGGAATCAGCCAGACGATGATCAGGTTGGCGGTGCCCGCCTCGGGTGTGCCGACCGCGAAGCGGATGGCATCCACCACTCCGGCGGCGACGATCAGTCCGGCGACCACCGACGCCAGCGCCCGTCCGCGATGCAGGCGCATCAGTGCCGGGACGAAGGCGAGCACCATCAGGTAGACACCCAAGAACCACAGCAGCGCCACGCATTCACGCCCGAGTGCCGAGGCGGACGCGGGACCCATCGTCGCGCGCACTACGACCAGAACCACCGCCCACACCGCCAGATACCAGAACACGGGCCGGCACAGCCGCTGGGCGCGGGCGAACAACCACCCACCCCAGGACCGTTGGGCGTGCCAGCTGTAGGCACCCGCGGCCCCACCGGCCAGGAAGAACAGCGGCATCACCTGCAGCACCCACGTGACCGGGGCCAGCGCCGGCAGGGCACCGAGAATGTTGCCGACCCGTACACCTCCGGAATCGATGGTGGCCAGCAGCAGGCCGCAGTGCCCGAAGATCACCACGAGTAGGGCACCCAGGCGCGCGACATCGACCGCGCGGTCGCGGTCCGGCTTGGTCTCGTCGACGACAATGTCCCGGGCCGGCACAGCCTCATGGGTTGGCATGACCTCAGTCTGCCGGTCCGGGCACCGTGCCGGGATGGGTAGTACTACGTGATTGTTCGCCCGCTCTGGCGGTTCGTGTCGTGGCCGGTACGCGAGCGCAGTAAATTGCTGCCGTGGGGAAAAGACGGTTGGCCGGCGGCAGGGGCCGGTTGCTGGCGCTCGCGGTCTCGGTCACCGTTGCCGCCGGCATGGTGTACGTCCAGAACAATGAGTCGAAATGTTGCGCGGAAGTTCCTGCGGCGGCCCCGCCCACAGCCCCGCAACAGCCGGCACAGGCGGCTCCTCAAGCCGAGTTGGTGGCCGCCAGCGCGCCCGTGATGGCTCGCGACTTCCAGTTCTCCCTGCCGAAGGGCCCGGCACCCGAGGGTGGCCTGCAGGTCAAGACGATCTGGGTGGCCCGCGCCATCGCGGTGATGTTCCCCGAGATCGCCACCATCGGCGGGTATCGGCAGGATGCGCTGAAGTGGCATCCCAACGGTCTGGCGATCGATGTGATGATCCCGAACTATCACTCCGACGACGGCATCGAACTCGGTAACCAGATCGCCGGTTTCGCCTTGGCGAACGCCAAGCGCTGGGGTGTGCTGCATGTGATCTGGCGGCAGGGCTTCTATCCCGGAATCGGCGCACCGAGTTGGACCGCCGATTACGGGAACGAGACCCTCAACCATTTCGACCACGTTCACATCGCCACCGACGGCGGCGGCTATCCCACGGGCCATGAAACATACTTCCTGGGCTCGATGTCGAAATAGTCATGTCGAAATAGCCCCGTGCTCCAATCCGGCGCCTTCGTCCGGATTCAGCCCGTCCACACCCGCCGGGTTCCGCTAGGCGGCGCTGCTCACGTGGGTCGCAGACTCGCCGATGATGGCCGCGGTGTCGCCGACGATGGTGTGCAGCAGCGCCCGTTGTTGACCTTCGCCGCGGGCGACCGCGCGATCCATGCCACCGGGTAGTGACATCGCGGTCAGGCTGCGGAACAGGTTGACCGGCAGCTTCAACACCGGGTACCACGGCGGCATGTAGGCGGGCAGCCCAAGGACGCGCATCGCATTCGGCCCGAGGAATGCGCTGGTGATCGAAAGGTGTTGCGCCCACGCCACGCGGCGGCGCAGGCGCCGGATGCCGCGGTAATGCCACGACAGCGGGTCTTCGGCCATCGGCACCGACAGTTGCCGCGTGGTCTCATCGGGCACCGCCAGCGCGGTGGACGTGTGATAGAGCACGCGGATGCTCTCTCGGAAACTCCGCGGCAACCATTCGTCTTCGACCCCGATCAGCCAGCCGACATAGCGGGTCAGGTGTGCGATGGCGTCGAGTTCGCCTGGGGCAGGAAGGATTCCCATTGCGAGCGAGGCCACCGGCGGTGCGACGAGTGCGCCGACCAACGTCGCGGCCATATCGGTCTGGTTGACGGGTAGGCCCCACTCGTCGGGGCGCCAGTCGGGCATCGCCGCGACGTGCCGGCGCACGAATGCATGGATCAACCGCACGTGCAAGGTGGACCGGTATCCGACTCCGTGTCGTTCCAGGCCGCCGTCGGAGATGACGTCCATCGCCCACTGCATCGTCTCGGCGAAGCGCTTGTTGGATCCCTTCTCCAAGGCACCCGTCCGCAGCAGGGTCTTGTTGAATCCGGCGAACTGGTAGCCGCCGAGCAGCGACACGTCGCGTGCGATCGACATGCCATCAGAGCCGCCCCGCCGCAGCGCGCGTTGCGCCTTGCGCAGCTTGTCCCGATCCACCCACTCCGGGACGGCCTCCACGCCGGTGAAGAACTCGCGCAACGGTTCTGGGGCGTCGGGCACGTTGTCGATGCCCTCGGCGAGCGCCCTTTCGAACAATGGCCGCATCTGCGCCGGCCCGGCCGACGACATCCACGCGACGAGCCGGTCCATCGGCTCGTCCCCGACGGTCAGGCGCTCACCGAGCCGACGCCACTGCTCCGAATCGGGTTCGCGGACACCGACCATCATCGCGAACGTCCGCATGGCCCCGGGAACGGCGAGTGGCCGTGCGGGATGGCGCGCCGGAATGTTCATCGGTGACCTCCTGGACCGACCGGCCAGACTCGTTGACTACGTACGTAGTCAGAATTTAGGCTGCGGGTAGGGTGCTGTCAATGAAGCGCGTACAGGTAGTGCGTGGCTACGGCGGCATGAGCGCGGCCGACCGCCGCACCGAACGACGGAGCAAGCTGCTCGCCGCCGGACGGCAGATCTGGGGCGAATCCGGTATCACCGAGGTGACCGTGCGCGCCGTCTGTACCGCCGCCGGACTGACGTCGCGTTATTTCTACGAGCAGTTCCCCAGCCGAGACGCTTTGCTGTTCGCCATCTCCGACGATGTGCGGGACGAGTTGCTCACCGCATTGGTCAACGCCGGCGTCGGCGACCCCGGCACCTTGACCGACAAATTGCGTTCGGCACTCACCGCGTTCCTCGACATCATCGCGGCCGACCCGCACATCCACCGCATCGCGACCGGCGATGTCAGCAGCGTCGCCGGCCTGACCGAACACCGCACCCACATCTTGGACATGATCACCGGTCTGATCGTCCAGCACGCGCCCGACGTTCTGCCTGCCACGACACCGAGCCCTCCTCAACTCCGGCGCGGCGCACAGTTCATGGTGGGTGGGGTCAATCAGATCATCGAAGCGTGGCTCGCCGATCCGACCGAGTCCACCGAGGAACTCGCCGCCGAGTGCGCCGATCTCTGTGTCGCCGTGGTGCGCGGCATCACCCGCGGCGGCGACTAGCGTGCCGCGCGTGTTTGGCTCGCACCGGGATGGCAATTCTGAAGGTGATCGGAACACCACCTACAGGGAGGCCCACTGATGAGCCATCCGAATTCGGACGAACCCGAGTCCGATGTCGAGCGAGATAACCACGTGGCCGCATCACGTGCCGGCCGTGATTCCGACGGCAGCTACGTGGGACGGGCATCCTCGGACGACGACTTCGACAGCGGGCAGACGGGGGCCGAGGCCCGCAGTTCTGACGGCTGAGCTGTCACGCGGGCACCACGCTGTCGGCCGCCATCACCTCTGCGGCGGCACGCTCTCCAGACCGAACCGCCCCGTCGATCCAGCCGCACATGATGGCCGAACTTTCCGTACCGGCCCAATGGATCCGGCCGCACGGCACCCGCAACGCGGGCCCGAACTCGGTCAGCACACCGGGCGGGGCGTGACTGATCATCCCGCCACCCGAATACCGCTCCACCGTCCAGTTCTGCTCGTGGTAGCTCACCGGTGAAGCGGCCTTCGGGCCGAACCGGTCGATCAGTTCACCGATCACCACAGCCTTTCGCTGGGCGGCGTCGAGACATCCGAGCCGGCGCGCGGCAGGCCCTTCGGTGATGACGCACATGATGCCGGGAGTGCCTGTGTCGGTGCAGGCGTCGATGGTCAGTGTGGCGGGACTGCCGGGCGCGGCCGACTGTCCGCACAGCCCGTCGGCACGCCAGAACGCGGTGTCATAGACAACGGAAATCTTGAACACGGCCCCGCTGGGCATCCGCTGATGGAGGAACATCCGGTCCACCGGAAGCATTGGCTCATAGGCGATCTGGTCGGCAACGGCCAACGGAACGGCGACGACTGCCTGGCGCGCCCGCACGGTCATACCGTCGGCGTGGACGGTCACGCCGCCATCGTCGTGCTCGATCAGGCGCACCGGCCGCGAAAGATGCAGCGCACCACCCAGTTCGGCGGCCATCGGCCCGTAGATGGCAGCCATACCTCCGCGCACACGCGCGTCCTGAGCGCCATCCTTGCTGGAGATGACGAAGCCCGGCCCACCGCCGGACCCCATCTGGTGAAGTGCCCACAGCAACGACACCTCCGAGGCCGCCGAGGTATAGATGCCCGCGAGCGCCATATCGAGCATCTCCCGCGCCTGCTTGGAACGCATGTGACGATTGATCCACTCCCCCAACGTGATCCGGTCCCATTCGACCGCCTTCTTCGCCTCCCAGGGCGCGTCGAAGGGGATGGACCTGCACATCAGCTCGACCTCGAGTAGCCCGGCACCGAGATTGGCGATGGCCCACGGACTCATCGCCCAGGGAATGGTGCCGGAATACCGGTGCCGTTTGCCGTCGAGGATCATCATGGCGTCACCGTCGACGTACTCCTTGTACTCGGTCACGCCGAACTCGGCCATCAAGGCTTTGATACGGTCCTGGCCCGGGCCGATCCATGCCCCGCCGCGATCGATCCAGGTCCCGTCGTCCAGCACCTCGGTGTAGGTACGTCCTCCGACGCGGTCCCGCGCTTCGAGCAAGGCCACAGAGTGCCCCGCCTGTTTGAGCCGTAATGCGGCGGTCAAGCCGGCGAACCCGGCACCGATTACGCAACAATCGACGTCTGCCATGGTCGCCTCCCCGTTCCTGGCGGACCAGATGCGCTCAAGCTACGCCGATCGGCGCCCGGAGATTCAGGATCGGCACATTGCGACGAGCCTGCCGTGGGCGCAACCCAAACTGCCCACTGACAGCGCGATCCATGCGTTTTGTGGTAAACCGCATAGATTTTGCCTCGACGGTCGCAGATCACAACGAAAGGGTGGCCTCGGCCACATCGCGGAAATCGTCCCGACGTCCGTGAACTCGGTCGCCGGACGGCGCGCATACCATAGTTGACCTGTCCTTTCCTCGATGAGGCCAGGCCATGCGTCCGGAGGTCGCCGGTTACTCTACTGCGTCAAACCATGGTTGACGCAAGGCATCCATCTGGTTGCCGTTGGCAGTCTCAGACAACTTCGCGATGCCGGGAATCGGCCAAACCCTCGGTAGGGTCCGGACCTCGTGGGTAGACACCAGTTGAAGAAGGACCGGCGCCGCCGGTCGGCGGCCATGGCCGCAGTGGTCGCACCTGCCGTCGCATTCATCGTCGTGGGCGCAGATGCCGCGCCTGCCACCAAGGACGATGCACCCGCGCAGGTCGTGCCGGCGCCGGTAGCCCAGCCGTCGGCTGCGCCTGCCGCGCCTGCTGAGCGTGCTGATCGCGCTGTACGCCGCAACATGCGGTTCCCGCTGCCTGCCGGCCGGGCACCCGAGAAGGGCCTACAGGTCGAGACCATCCTGGCGGCCCGCGCCGTCAGTGCGCGGTTCCCCGAGATTCTCGACATCGGCGGGGTCCGCGCCGATTCGATGAAGTGGCACCCGAATGGGTTGGCGATCGACGTTATGATCCCGAACTACGGCACGGCTGAGGGCAAAGCGCTCGGTGACCGGGTCGTGGCGTACGTCCTCGACAATGCGGATCGGTTCGGCGTCAATCACGTGATTTTCCGGCAGCACATCTACTCCCGCGGCAAGGCGCCCAGAATGATGTCGGACCGCGGCGGCGCCACCGCCAACCACTACGACCACGTGCACATCGCTACCAATGGCGGCGGATTCCCCACCGGGCACGAGACGTATCTGACGTAAGTCCGGTTCGCCTTCGCCAGGGACGTGGACACCGTGAATTGTCCCTCTTTCCGGCGCGCCGGAACCGGCATCGGACACAAGAGCGCGATGATGCAAATGTGGCTGATGATGCGAATGTGACCAACGTCGTGACGGAGTCTCCGACTGCCGGTCCGGCAGCCGACGAGGTGCGGGGCGAACCCGAGCAGCCGACCGGTTCACCGTCAGCTCAACGCGTGTGGTCGATGCCCAAGGCACCGGTGACGCGCAAGCAAGCTGACGAGCTCGGACGGATCGCGCTCGATGCCGGCGCGGCCGTCGTCCGATTCATCGCCGGCATCGCTCGCTATGTGGCCCGTGCTCTCAGACAGTTGGCCCGCACGGTCGAGGCGGTGCCGCCGGCCTTGCGCGTGTTGACCTTGCTGGGTTTGTGCACACTGCTGGGCATCGTCGGCGCCGTCGCCTTGCACAACAGTCTCGGCCTGCTCTGCGTCATCGTGGTGGTCCCGGTCTGCTCGATCGCCCTCGGCGCACTCGGGCACCGTTGGTACACCGAACTCGGCGAGCGGCCGGTGCCACGCGCCGACAACCCGATGCCCCGAACATCGATGCCGGATCTGCAGCGTTCGGTTGAATATGTCGACACGAAGCTGCAGGTCGCCCTCAACGCATTCGCGGCTGAACGGCAACAGCACGCGATGATCGCGCTCTTCCAGGCCAAGACGGCCGTCGAGCTGACCCTCGGGACGGAGCAGGACGCGGTGAACCACATCGAAGCACTGGTGTCTGTGGAAACCCACGACGCGCGGCCGCGAATCCGAGCCGGCGCTGCGGCCAAATCGTTGCGAGAAAACAATTCCCTGCAGGCATCATGACCGATCGGCTCACCCTCTCCGGTCAGGTCGCCCTCATCGAGGACGACTACACCTTGGTCATCAATCGTGGCGCTGAGGCAGGTGTGCGGCCAGGCATGATCTTCGCTGTCCACTCCGACTCGGACCAGGTGATCACCGATCCCGAATCCGGCCGGGAATTGGGCAGACTCACCCGCGAGAAGCTTCGGGTGCGCGTGTTCGACGTGCAGCCCCTGTTCTCCCGCGCACACACATTCGCCAGGACCGATGACTTCTACGGCCTGTTCCAGGCAACGGCCGTGGTGACCGTGGACGTCGGCGACAGCCTCGAACTGGTGCCCGCCGAGGGCGAATCCCGTCGGGCTGCGTCCGGGCAGTGAGTAAGCGGATGCGCGGTCGGCACTCCGCCGGCCACGCATCCGGTACACCAGGGTTTTTCAGTTGCCGGTGGGCAGCGCGATGTTCACGCCGTCGGCCGCAAGTTGGTCGCGCACGAACTTGAACCTCTGGTACTGCGTGACGGTGATGGGCCCCGAATAACCCTCACTCTGAAGTTTCCGCGGTGGGTGCTTCAGATAGGTCTGCATCAGCTCCTGGACCGCCTGGTTGATGGTCACGAGGGTCCAGGTGTGTTCGGTGTAGTTGTTCATGAAGATGTCGTAGCGTTCCTGCGGGTCCTGCCAGATGTCGAAAATCTGCGGCACGGTCGCGACGTACGATTCCGCGCCCTTCCAGCCCAGGTTGGTGTCGACCGCCAGGCCGCCGGTGCTCGCACCGTTGTCACCCCGCAGGTTGAAGACAGCCTTGTAGTGGCCGACACGCACCGCCCCCGGCGTCAGTTCGTTCTCGCTGAAGTAGAACCAGGACTTGCGGTCGGACTTGCCGGATCCCAGCAACACCGGTGACATGTCATAGCTGTCGAAGATGATCGGCTCACCCTCACGGTCGTTCTCCGGCAGTTGCACACCGGCGAGCTTGGCGAACGTGGCCATGTAATCCAGGCCGCCGACGATGTCGGAGTTGCGCGACCCCGGCTTGATACCCGGACCCCAGGCGATCGACGGAACGCGGTTGCCGCCCTCGCGGACGGTGCCCTTGGTACCGCGGAACGGGGTATATCCCGCGTCCGGGTAGACGTCCTGCCAGGCGCCGTTGTCCGTCGTCCAGAACACATACGTGTTCTTGTCGAGGCCCAGCGAGCGAATCTTCTCCATGATGTTGCCGATCCGGGTGTCGTTCTCCACGATCGAATCGGCGTACTTGGACTTCGAGAGCGACTTGCCCTTGAAATCCGGGTGCGGCATGTTCGGCTGGTGCACCTTCATGAAGTTGACGTGTAAGAAGAACGGGGTGTCGGATTTCGCGTTCTCGTCCAGGAATTCGAGCGCGTCCTGCTCGACGTATTCGTCGTAGAACGGAATGCCGACGACGCCCTTCTCAGGCGTGTTGACGTATTGGCCGTTGACCTTGAAGTCTTCTTTCGCCTTCTCGCCTGCTTTGCCCGACAGCGCGCCCTGGGTCACGCGCGCGAACATCTCACGCAGCTCGTCGTCCATGTCCGGGAACCATTCCGGGTCGGCATAGGTGTAGGCGTTGAGGTGATAGAGCCCGCAGTGCCTCATCTCGTCGTAACCGTGCGCGGTGGGCAGCGCGTAGTCGGACTCACCGAGGTGCCACTTGCCGGTGAAGAAGGTCTTGTAATCAGCGGTCTTGAGCACGGATGCAAGGGTCCACTCGGCTGCCGGCAGCCCGCCGCCCTGGCCCTGGAAGGCCACCGTCGTCATGCCGCTGCGATTCGGGATGCGTCCGGTGAGGATCGCCGCGCGTCCGGGTGTGCAACTCGGCTGGGCGTAGAACGACATGAATTGCATGCCTTCCTCGGCCATCTGGTCGAGGTGCGGAGTGGGCATTCCTCGGTTGTCACCGCCGCCGTACACACCCGCATCGCCGTAACCGAAGTCGTCGGAGACGATGAGGACGATGTTGGGCTTCGCCTTCTCTGATGCCGTCGTCCCTGATGTCGCCTTCTCTGATGTCGCCTTCTTTGATGCGGTTGCCATGTGTACCTCCGGATGACGTGCCGTCAGCTCGGTGACCGCAGTTGGTTCTCGACGATCGATGACGGCGTGGACGGGGAGAATTCGCGAACGGACCCAGCGCAGCGGGGCCGGACCGGAGACAGCGAGTCGACACTCCTCGGCCGGGTCACAGTCGCCACCCTGCCACCTATCCGCAGACCCTGATACCCACTGGCGGAGGTTCTTACGGCACTCTGCCGAAATTGTTATGTCTCATCCGAAACGGGTGAGACGGGGCCAGATGTGGTGGCGAGGCGCGTTCGGTGTCGACGTGGAGCGGACGGCGCCACCGCGCACCGGATACGAGTAAGGCGGCTTCCCTGATCGGGAAACCGCCTTGGACCTCGGTAAATCTTGGTCGGGCTGACAGGATTTGAACCTGCGACCACTTGACCCCCAGTCAAGTGCGCTACCAAGCTGCGCCACAGCCCGCCTGCTTCCGGCTTGCACCGGCAGCGAGTCGAAAGCTTACCGTAGCCGCCCGCTCTCCTTCTAATCCGCCCCACCGGTCACAGGTGCAGGTTCACCGGTCCGCGGGTTCGGCGATCGACGCCTCGGCCTCGTCGACTGCGATCTCCGGTGGCAGCACCTTGAAACCGCGACTCGTCACGGCCAGCACGACGATCCCCAGGCCCAGCCAGCACAGGCCGAGAACGATCGCGCGGGTGTCGAGCTGCAGCAGCAGATACGACGTGATGACCGCCCCGATCGCGGGTGCCACCAGATAAAGCAGCGGGTTGTGCGTAGCGCCGGCGGTGCGGCGACGGAAGTAGTAGACGATCACGGAGACGTTGACGAGCGTGAACGCCACGAACGCGCCGAAGTTGATGAACGACGTCGACGTCGCCACATCGAGGAACATCGCCAGCAGGCCCACCGCGCCGATCATCACCAGGTTGGCCGCCGGAGTGCGGAATTTGGCGCTCAGAGTGCCGAACACCCGTCGGGGCAGAGTCCCATCGCGTCCCATCGCGAACAGCAGTCGCGACGCCGACGCCTGCGCGGCGATGCCCGAGGCGAACTGGGCCAGGATGAGGCCGGCCAGGAACACCGCTCCGAACAGATTGCCGCCGATCTGCTTGGCGATTTCCAGCGCGGCCGACGAGGAATCGGCGAATTCCCCGCCGGGGTGCACCAATTGGGTGGTGTAGGCAATGACCAGGAAGATGAAGCCGCCGATCAGCGCGATGAGCATGATGGCGCGCGGCATGTTCTTGCGCGGTTCGACGGCTTCTTCGGTGAACGTGGTGACGGCATCGAATCCGAGGAAGGAGTAGGCGGCGATGGCCGCGCCGGCCGTCACTCCCCCGATGCCCGCGCCCGTACCGGTGAACGGACCGGCACTGACCAGTCCGCCGGCGCCGGCACTGCGGAAGACCGAGGCGATCGACAGCGCCACGAACAACACGATGACCAGCAATTGGAAGGCCATCAGCAGATAGTTGGCCTTGTCGGCCACCTTGATGCCGATGACGTTGAGAACGGTGGTGATCAGGATGAACCCGAGCACCCAGAGCCAACCGGGCACCGCCGGGTACTGGGCTTCCAGGTATGCCGCTCCGATCAGCCAGATGACCATCGGCAGGAACAGGTAGTCCAGCAGCACCGCCCAGCCGGTGAGGAACCCGATCCGCGAGTCGATCGTGCGACGCACGTAGGTGTACGCCGAGCCCGAGACCGGATAGGCGGCCGCCATTCTGCCGTAGCTCGATGCCGTGAAGAGCATGGCCGCCAAGGCGATCAGGTAGGCAGACGCCGACGCCCCTGCGGTGGTGGACGCGATCACCCCGAAGATGCCGAGCACGATCAACGGGGTCATGTACGCCAGACCGAACAGCACCAGCGACCGCAACCCGAGGGCGCGCACCAAGGTGGGTTGCCCTGCAGACGGTGGTGTCATGGCGGTGCCCTTCATTCGGCGTGGTTGTTCGACGGTGACCAGCGCTGCGGGTCGATACGGCCCTCGTAGAGTGGCAGCGGGATCGGGCGGTCGGAGGGGCCGAATTGTTCCCACATCCGGTTGGTCCCCGCGGTGCCCCGCTGACGTACGGCGGCGACGTCGCCGAAGTCGATGTGCTGACAGAGCACGCCGGGCGTAGCGTCCGAGCTCTCCTGCAGCACAGCACCTTCGGGGTCGACGATGATGCTGCGGCCTTTTCCGATCGGACCGGCGCAGTTGACACTCACCGTGAATACCTGATTGACAATCGAATTGGCGCGTGCCAGCACCAACTCCTGGCCGCGGTCCTCGGAAGTGGTCTTGACGAGGTTCACGATCACGTCCGCGCCCATCCAGGCCAGATGGCGGCTCACCTCGGGGAACCAGGCGTCATAGCAGATGGACAGCCCGAGTCGGCCCACGTCGGGAATGTCCACGGTGACGAATCGGCTTCCGGGCGTGTACTTTTCGAACGGTCGCCAGGGGAAGATCTTGCGGTAAGACGCCACGAGGCGCCCATCGGGGGCAAAAACCGGCGCGGTGTTGAAGAATTCGCCGTCGCTCCCCCGCTCGCAGACCGATCCGGGGATCAGCCAGGCATCGGCATCCCGGGCTGCTTGACCGAGGGCGGCCATGAGCGGGCCGTCGAGCGGTTCGGCCGCGGCAGCCAGCGCGTCGGCATCGTCGGTGCCGAACAAGTGGATCTCCGGGTACACGATCAACGCCGGGCCCGGCACCGTCGAGCGCACCCGAAGTACGTCGGCCGCGAATTGCGCGACGGTGTCCCGACGGCCGAATACCGGCAGGCCGGCCACGTCCAGCGGTGCCGCCTGGACGGCAGCCACCGTGATCGATCCGGGCACCGGAAACCTCCGAAGAATTAATCACTCAGAATGAGCGAAATTAATCAGATATTAGTTCAGCATGAACAAATAAGGCAACAGCTGCCGTACCCTGGTGCCATGACTTCGCAGGTCAGTGATGCGCACCCGGCGCTGAGTGCGCCCGCGGTCGCCGGCATCACCCGCCTCAGCGCGGCCGACACGGTGCGAGCCCGGCTCGAACTCGCGATGGAGCTGGACCTCATGTCCGGCGGAGAACGGCTACCGGCCGAATCCGACATCGCCGAGGCACTCGACGTCAGCGTCGCCACCGTTCGCCGGGCCCTGCAGACCATGGCCGACGAGGGGCTGGTGGTCCGCCGCCGCGGCCGAGCGGGCGGCACATTCGTCGCCCGCAGCGGTGCCCGAGTCGCTCCGGGCGGCGATCGCCCATCGGCCACGTTCCGCGCGGATGCTGCGGAAGTTCACCGCCTCATCGACCTGCGCGCGCTGGCCGAGGACGCCCTCAGCGCCGCAGCAGCGCAGGCCGCCACCGACGAGCAACTCAACACGCTTGATGCGATCGTCGCCGAGGCAGCCTCGAGCGCCGACTGGACGGGCTTCCACAGCGCCGATCAGCGATTCCACGAGTCAGTCGCTGCGGCAAGCGGTCTCGCCTGGGCGAACAACACCTACTGCGACGTGCTGCACCGGCTCTACCGCTACTACATCCCGTACCCGATCAGCTATCTACACGAATCCAACCGTGAGCACGCTCAGTTGGTCGAGGCCCTGCGCCGGCGCGACAGCCGGGCGGCAGCCGAGATTGCCCGCAATCACGTGCTGTCGCTGCACAAGACCATGTACGTCGGTTTGCCGCAGCCCACCACCGGAACCGGTTAGGCCCGTGCCGCAGGCTCCTTTGACGCCGTGACGACCGGCTCCTCGACGTCTTGCGGCGCCCGCGAGGTCTGCCAGGCACGGACCACCAGTGCGGCCCACCCCGCCACGATGATCGTGTAGATGCCGGTCGACCACGGCCAGTGGATACCGAAGTAGTGCACGAGTTTCTGGCTGTTGGTCAGCAGGATGACGCCGCCGACTGCCGTTCCGAGCAAGCCCGGATTGACCCGGCTGACCAGCCAGGCCGCGACGGGGGCGGCAATCACGCCGCCGACCATGAGCCCGAGTACCACGGGCCAGTTCTCCAGGAATTGCTGACGGAGCCCGATCAGGAAGCCGACCGAAGCCGACACCGACACCAGGAACTCCGAGGCACTCACCGAACCGATCACGGTTCGCGGGGCGGTCTTGCCCTGCGACAGCAGGGTGCTGGTGGTCACCGGACCCCAGCCGCCACCGCCCGAAGCGTCGATGAACCCGCCGAACAAACCCAGTGGGGCAAGGAATTTCGCGCTGTGACTGGTGCCGTGCTCCCCCAGGCTCAACGGCTTGCCCAACGAGAAGCGCAACAGCACATACAGCCCGATGCCCAGCAGGATCGCCGCCATGAGCGGAGCGGCGGACGCCGTCGACAGCGACGAGAGCACCGTGGCGCCCACGAAGGCACCCGCGGCGCCGGGGAGGCCGAGCTTGGCCACCAACGGCCAATCGATGTTCTTGAAGCGCCAGTGCGACACCGCCGACGCCAGCGTCGTCCCCACCTCGGCCAGGTGCACCGCCGCACTGGCCTGCGCGGACGCCACCCCACTGAGCACCAACAGGGTCGAGGCGGTGACACCGAAGGCCATCCCGAGCGCACCGTCGACGAGCTGGGCACCGACGCCGACGAGCGTGAAGATGAGGAGCGAACGCATGGGTTCGGCTGCTTTCGATCATGGTCGCCGTGCGACCTGACGGATGACGGGCGCGGGTCAGATGCGCGCGCGACACCATTCGTCGAAAGCCATCAACCGGCGCGACGGCCAGAACGGCTCCAGAGCAGCGAGGGCAGACGGTGCGGTGCGGTATGCGCGTTCAGCCACCGGTCGCCCTTTCCCTCGTCATTAGACAGACTGAGCAAGCCTACAAGAGCCTCACGGGGTGGCACCGATGGGCTACACCGTCAACAACCGGTACAGCCCGATCAGACCGACCACCACGATGACGGCGCGCAGCGCATTGGGCGACAGCCGCCGGCCGTAGTGGGCCCCGAGGAAGCCGCCGATCAACGAACCGACCGCGATCAGTCCCGCCGCTTCCCAGCTGATCCGGTCGAAAGCGACGATGGTGTAGGCGAGCGCCGCCACGATGTTGACCAACAGCGACAACAGGTTCTTGGCGGCGTTCATGCGCTGCATCGACTCGGGCAGCAGCGCACCCATCACCGCGATCAGGAGGATCCCCTGGGCTGCGGTGAAGTATCCGCCGTAGACACCGACGGCGAACGTGCCGAACACCAGGATCGCCAACCGGCCCGAGCTCAGATGGTCGACAGATTGACCCGAGTCCTCGGCGCGCTGCCGCGCCCACGCCTGGATTCGCGGCCCGACGACCACCAGCACCAACGCCAGGATCAGCAGAACGGGCACCACCGTGACGAATACTTTTTCCGGCAGGTGCAGCAGCAACCACGACCCCAGCCCGGCGCCGATCAGCGATCCGGGAATCTGCCACCGCAGCCGCTTCCACTGGCCGCGCAGTTCACGGCGATAGCCCCAGGTGCCCGAAATTCCGCCGGCGACCAGTCCGACGGCATTGGACATGGTCGCGGTGACCGGTGGATAGCCGAGCGCCACCAACGTAGGGAAGGTGATCAGCGTGCCAGACCCGACGATGGCGTTGATCGCGCCGGCGCCGACACCGGCCAGCGCGATGAGAATCATGTGGGTGACAGACACTCGGGCCACCCTACCCAGGCGATTTGTGTGCGTTCACCGGCGCCCACCGCCGGTAAACGCACACAAACGGGGACTACTTACGCTTCGCTCCCCGCTGGATGGTCGCTCCGCTAACGCTTCGCTCCGCGCTTCTCTCGGATCCGCACATTGATACGCACCGGGCTGCCGTCGAAACCGAACGTCTCACGCAGGCGGCGCTCCAGGAACCGGCGGTAGCCGGCCTCCAGGAATCCGGAGGTGAACAGCACGAAAGTCGGGGGCCGGGTCGCCGCCTGGGTGGCGAACAGAATCTTGGGCTGCTTGCCGCCACGCACCGGAGGTGGTGTCGCGGCCACCACCTCCTTGAGGAAGTTGTTGAGCTGCCCGGTCGAGATCCGCTTGTCCCAGGACGCCAATGACGTCTCCAGCGCCGGCACCAGCTTCTGCACCGCCCGGCCCGTCATCGCCGAGATGTTGACCCGCGGCGCCCACTGCACCTGCACCAGTTCACGGTCGATCTCTTTGTCCAGCAGGTACCGCCGGTCCTCGTCGACCAGGTCCCATTTGTTGAACGCGATCACCAGTGCGCGCCCGGCCTCGATCACCATCGACAGCACCCGCAGGTCCTGCTCGGTCAGCGGCTGAGAGGCGTCGATCAGCATGATCGCGACTTCGGCCGCATCGATCGCACCGTGGGTTCGCACCGAGGCGTAGAACTCGTGACCGCTGGCCTGTCCGACCTTGCGGCGCAGGCCCGCGGTGTCGACGAAACGCCAAGTCTTGCCGCCCAATTCGATCAGCGAATCGACGGGATCGACCGTCGTGCCCGCGACATCGTGCACCACCGAACGCTCGTCGCCGGCCAGCCGGTTCAGCAGCGAGCTCTTGCCGACGTTCGGCTTGCCCACCAGCGCCACGCGACGCGGACCGCCGGCACCGCTGCCGCCGACCTCCGACACCTCGGGCAGCTTCTCCATCACCGTGTCCAGCAGATCGGCCACCCCTCGGCCGTGCATGGCACTGATCGCGTGCGGCTCACCGAGGCCCAGCGACCACAACGCCGCGGCATCGGACTCACCGCGTTGTGTGTCGACCTTGTTGGCCGCCAAGAAAACTGGCTTGCCCGACTTGCGCAGCATCCGGGCCGCGGCCTCGTCGGCCGAGGTGGCACCGACGACCGCGTCGACCACCAGGATGATCGCATCGGCGGTGCGCATCGCCACCAGCGCCTGATCGGCCACCAACTGCTGCAAGCCCTTGGCGTCAGGCTCCCATCCCCCGGTGTCCTGCACCATGAACCGGCGGTTCAGCCACTGCGCGTCATAGGACACCCGGTCGCGGGTGACGCCCGGAATGTCCTGCACGACGGCTTCGCGACGGCCCAGGATCCGGTTCACCAGTGTCGATTTACCGACATTGGGGCGGCCGACGACGGCCACCACCGGAGGCGGCGCTGCGGCCTCCTCGAGTACTTCGGCGACCTCGTCGCTGAGCTCCCAGTCGCCCTCGTCCGACCAGGTGCCATCGCCGTCAGAGACGCTCATCGCCGCACTCCCGCATGCTGGGTCACCAGGTCGAGAAGGTGTGCCACGACCTGTGTTTGGTCCATATCGCTGGTATCGACCACCAGCGCGTCCTCGGCTGCCCGCAACGGAGACACGGCGCGCGTGGAATCCAGGTGGTCGCGCCGCTGCACATCGGCGAGGACCGTCTGATAGTCATCGGGCAGGCCGTTCGCGATGTTCTGGGTGTTGCGGCGCCGGGCCCGCTCTTCTGCCGACGCGGTGAGGAAGATCTTGACGTCTGCCTTGGGCAGCACCACTGTTCCGATGTCGCGGCCCTCCACGACCACACGCCCGCCGGTGGAGGCGAGCTCGCGCTGCAGATCGACCAGGCGGGCCCGCACTGCGGGCACCGCGGAGACCGCCGACACCGCACGGGTCACCTCGTCGCCGCGGATCTCGTCCGAGACGTCCTCGCCGGCCAGGTACGCGCGATCCTCACCGGGATCCGAACCCACACCGATCACTGCCTTCGACGCCACCGCCTCGATGGCCACGGCGTCGTCCAGATCGACGCCGGCCCGCAGCACCGCCAGGGTGACGATGCGGTACATCGCGCCGGTGTCCAAGTAGCTCGCCCCCAGGGCCTGCGCCAAACCTCTTGAAACCGAAGACTTTCCGGTCCCAGCCGGTCCGTCGACCGCCACCACGAGAGACCCGCTCACATTCCCACCGCCTGATAAAGCTCGCCGACTTCTTTGCGGCTGAGCGCCCTGATACTGCCGGGGCGCTGATCACCCAGCGCCACCGAGCCGATGTCGGTGCGGACCAACTCCTGCACCGGGAAATCCACCGCGGCCAGCATCCGCCGCACGATGCGATTGCGCCCCTCGTGCAGCGTGACCTTCACCAGGGTCTTCCCCGGAACCGTGTCCACCACCGCGAAGTCGTCGACATGGGCCGGGCCGTCGTCCAGTTCGACACCGGCGCGCAGCTTCTTGCCGAGCCCGCGCGGCACTGTGCCGATCACGGTCGCCACATAGGTTTTCGGGATCTCATAGGACGGATGCATCAGCCTGTGGGCGAGCTCGCCGTCATTGGTCAGCAGCAGCAGACCCTCGGTGTCGGCGTCGAGCCGGCCGACGTGGAACAGCTTCTTGTTGCCGCGAACCCGGTGTTCGACCAGATCGCCGACGCAGGGGCGACCTTTCTCGTCGGACATCGTGGACATCATTCCGCGCGGCTTGTTGATCGCCAAGTACACCAGAGTGTCGTCGAGCACCACGCGCGAACCGTCCACCCGGATTTCGGAGACGGCCGGGTCGACGCGGGTACCGAGCTCGGTCACCAGGCGGCCGTCCACCTCGACGCGGCCGTCCGTGATCATCCGTTCAGCCACCCGCCGGGAGGCAATTCCCGCTTGCGACAACACTTTCTGCAGTCGTACGCCTTCTTCAGCCATATCAGTCCTTGTCCACGTCGAAGGCCATCGGCTGACTACTGCCGGGAGAACCACCGTTGAGTTTGGCGAAACGCGGCTCGTCACCGAGTGATTCGCTGAGGTCGTCGATCACGTCGACATCGGGCAGCAGCGGTGCGATGTCGGGCAGATCGTTCAGTGAGGACAGCCCCAGCCGTTCCAGGAACAACTCGGTGGTCGCGAACGCCGCCGCACCGGAATCGGGGTCCGTGCCCGCCTCGGTGATCAGGCCGCGCGCCACCAGCGTCCGCATCACCGCATCCACGTTCACGCCGCGCACAGCACTCACCCGGGCGCGGGTCACCGGTTGGCGGTAGGCCACCACGGCCAGCGTCTCCAGGGCCGCCCTGGTCAGCTTCGTCCTGGCGCCGTCGAGCAGCAGCCGCTCGACATACGGCGCGTAGCGGGACCGCGTGTACATCCGCCAGCCACCCGCGGCCTCTCGCAAGTCGATGCCACTGTCGCGGGCGGCGTACTCCTCGGCCATCAGGCGCAGCTTGGCCATCACCCGGTACGCGGGCTGTTCGGTGGCCGATGCCAGCGCGTCAACCGTCACCGGCGTGTCCACCACCAGCAACAACGCTTCCAGTACGGCACCGAGTTCACCGTCTTCGAGTTCCGGAACCGTCGCCACATCGATGCCCAGGTCATCTCCGACCGGGTCTACTTCCCCCGGGGCATCATCGGACCGAACTCCGGAATCGGAGATCTCGTCAGTCATTGTTCTCGCTATTCTTCCGCATCCGCGGTTGCCAGATGTTCGCTGGTCGGCCGATCTCCGGTCCACGAAACCTGGAGCACTCCAAGCGGTTCTGGTTGCTCGAATGCTACCGCCTTGGCGCGGAACAGTTCGAGCAGCGCCAGGAAGCGGCCCACGATCTGGAGTCCGTCGGTGCACTCTGCCACGAGTTCGGAGAAAGTTGCCCATTCGCCGATCCCGCGCTGTTCGAGCAGGGCGATGATCCGGTGGGCCTGTTCGGGCACCGACACCTTTGGCGCGTGGATGTGGTCGATGCCGACCGTCGGCACGGGCCGCGGGGTGAATGCGGCGGCCGCGATCTCGGCGAATTTGCCGGCGTCGACGCCGAGCATCACCTCGGGCAGCAGTTCGGAGTAACGGTCTTCCAGGGACACCGCACGCGGATAGCTGCGCAGCGCCGCGGCCTCGAGTTCGGCGAACATCAGCGCGACATGTTTGAAGGCGCGGTACTGCAGCAGCCGCGCGAACAACAGGTCGCGGACCTCGAGGAGAGCGAGATCCTCCTCGTCGTGAACCTCGCCAGAGGGCAGCAGCCTGGCCGCCTTGAGGTCGAGCAGGGTGGCCGCGATCACCAGGAACGTCGTGGTCTCGTCCAGTTCCAGCCGGGCGCCGATTTCCTTGGTGTAGGCGATGAAATCATCGGTGACCTGGTGCAATGCCACCTCGGTGACATCGAGGCGGTGCGCGAAGATCAACTGCAGCAGCAGGTCGAACGGGCCCTCGAAGTTGGTGAGCCGAACCTGGAAGCGGTTCTGCTGCTCACCGGCAGCCGGCTCGGCCCCGACCGCGGTATCCGCTGCGGCACCATCGGTGGTCGGGGTGTTCAGGACATCGTTCACGCGCCGAACCGGTCGATGACTTCACGCGCCAGCGAGCGGTAGGCCACCGCGCCACCGGACTTCGGCGCCCAAGTGGTGATCGGTTCACCGGCCACGCTCGTCTCCGGGAAACGCACGGTCCGGGTGATCACGGTGTCGAACACCAGATCGCCGAACCGCTCGACCACGCGGGCCATGACCTCCCGCGCGTTGACCGTGCGTGGGTCGTATCGCGTCACCAGGATGCCGCTGATGGACAGCTTCGGGTTGAGCCGGTCATGCACCTTGTCGACGGTGTCGGTCAGCAACGCCAGCCCACGCAGTGAGAAGTACTCACATTCGGTGGGGATGATCACACCGTCGGCGCAGGCGAGACCGTTGACCGTGAGCAGGCCCAGCGACGGCTGGCAGTCGATCAACACGTAGTCGTAGCGATCGAGGATCGGGTAGAGAGCCCGGGCCAGCGACTGCTCGCGGCCCACCTCGTTGACCAGCTGGATCTCGGCGGCCGACAGGTCGATGTTGCTGGGCACCAGGTCCATGCCACTGACCCGGGTCTTGATCACAACGTCGTCGATCGACACCCGCGGTTCGATCAGCAGGTTGTGCACCGTGTGTTCGAGTTCGTAGTGCGGCACTCCGAGGCCCGCCGACAGCGCGCCCTGCGGATCCAGGTCGACCAGCAATACCCGGCGGCCGTATTCGGCCAGGCTGGCGCCCAGGTTGATGGTCGAGGTGGTCTTGCCGACCCCGCCCTTCTGGTTGCACATCGCGATGACCTTGGCCGGGCCGTGTGTGGAACGGGCCTGCGGTTCGGGGATCTCGCGGTCTGGCCGCCCGGTCAGGCCGAGCTCCGGGGAACTGTGTTCGAAGAGGCCGTCGTGTCCGCCGTCGTCTGTCACGTCGGCTCCTCGCGCAAGCGCTCGTCGGTCACGTCGGCTCCTCGCGCAAGCGCTCGTGGGCCATACCCATACCACCCGTGGTCAGGTATCCCGCAGTCTCGGCGCACATATCCCGGCAAGTTTAACGTCGCTACGCTGCCAGAACGGGCAGACCCGCGGGCAATCAGGCGCATATGGTGTGCGTCATGAGTCTCAAGCAGCGGCTACCGCTGTTGCGGTGGTCGTTCATCCGGATGGGAATCGGCGCCAGGCACTTCACCCGCACCGGACAGTGGGGCGACGGCCGGGAGGCCGCGGCCGCCGATTATGTGGTGGCCAATGCCCGCGCCGGCGACCTCGACGACGTCATCGCCACCATCGACACGTTCGCCTACGAGAAGTCGTTTCTGATCAACGTCGGCGACGAGAAGGGCGCGCTGCTCGACACCGCGGTCAGCCGGTCCGACCCGCGGCTGGCCCTGGAGCTGGGCACCTACTGCGGTTACGGGGCGATGCGTATTGCCCGTGCCGCCCCCGCGGCCCGAGTGTTCTCGGTCGAGTTCTCCCCCACCAACGCCGAGATCGCCCGACGCATCTGGGCCCACGCAGGGGTGGCCGACCGCATCACGTGCGTGGTCGGGACCATCGGCGACGGCGGACACACGCTGGACGCCCTCGCGTCCCACGGATTCGACGCGGGCCAGTTGGATTTCGTGTTCCTCGATCACGACAAGAACGCCTATCTGCCCGACCTGCAGAGCCTGCTGGATCGCGGCTGGCTGCATCCGGGCTCGATCGTCGTCGCCGACAACGTGAAGTTGCCGGGGGCGCCGAAGTACCTGGCTTATATGCAGGAGCAGCAGGGTTCGCTCTGGAAGACCAGACATCACAAGACACACGCCGAGTACCAGACCCTGCTGCCGGACCTGGTGCTGGAATCGGAGTACCTGGGCGGCTAACGCGCCCGCGGGTGCGCGCCGGCCCATACCTCGCGCAGCGTGTGCACGGTGACCATGGTGTAGATCTGCGTGGTGGTCACCGAGGCGTGGCCCAGCAGTTCCTGAACGACGCGGACGTCGGCGCCGCCGTCGAGCAGGTGGGTCGCGAACGAGTGCCGCAGTGTGTGCGGTGACACCGCCGAGGTGATGCCGGCGCGCTCGGCCGCATCCTGCAGCACCTGCCAGGCGCTCTGCCGCGACAGCCGCCCACCGCGCGCGTTCAGAAAGATGCCGGGGTTGCCGCGGCCCCGCCTGGCCAGATCCGGACGCCCCCGCACCAGGTAGGCGTCGAGGGCGCTGACGGCGGGACGACCGATGGGCACGAGCCGTTGCTTGCCGCCCTTGCCGCGGAGCAGCACCGAGCGCGCGTGGGTGTCGATGTCGTCGACGTCGAGGCCAACGGCTTCCGAGATTCGCGCCCCGGTCGAGTACAGCAGTTCCAGCAACGCACGATTGCGCAGGGTCAGTGGACCGTCGGCCTCGCTGTCCCCGCCGGCGGCTTCGAGTAAGGCCAGGACCTCGTCGAGGGTGAGACTCTTGGGCAGCCTGCGGCTGGGGGTGGGTGGTTTCACGCCGCGGGCCACATCGAGATCGGTCATGCCCTCGGCCGTGGCGAACCGGTGCAGTCCGCGGACCGCCACCACCGCCCTGGCGGCCGAAACCGCCGACAGCGCAACCACACCCGAGTCGGGGTCGCCGCGGCGCAGTGCGATCAGGAAGTCGCTGACATCGGTCTCGGCCACCTGGGCCAGATCGTCGATTCCGCGTTGGCTCAGGTGCTCGGCGTAGCGGCGAAGGTCGCGCCGGTAGGAGCTCAAGGTGTTGGCCGCCACCCCCCGCTCGATCGTCAGATGATCGAGGTAGCCCTGCAATTGGTCGTCGAGGGCTGACCGGAGGGGCGACGGGGTGGTCATTGCAGTCCTTTGCGCCGCCTGAACGCTGTCGGCTGGTCGATCCATTCCGACTCGACCGGCCGCAGGGCTTCCGCACCGGGCATCGCATGCGCGGCCAGAATGCCCGCCACCGCAATGCCATTCACGATGTCGCCGGAGAACACCCGCCGCACGGCTTCCTTCAGTGGTATCCGCTCGACCACCATGTCGGCTTCCTCGTGCTCGCCCTGCGGGCGTCCGATGTCGGTCAGTCCGGTGGCCAGGAAGACCCGCACGCTTTCGTCGGAGAATCCGGGCGTCGAGTCGAGATCGACCAGTACCTGCCAGTGCGCGGCGGCCAGGCCGACCTCTTCGGCGAGCTCGCGAGCCGCGGTCACCTCCGGCCGTTCCCCGCCGAGATCCAGTAGACCGGCGGGCAGTTCCCAGAGCCGACGGCCCAGCGGGTGGCGGTACTGGTACACAAGTACCACGTTGCCGTCCTCGTCGAGGGCCACCACGGCCACCGCACCGTAGTGCTCCACGACCTCGCGCCGGGCCGAACCACCGCCGGGCATGCTGACCTCGTCCGCGCGCAGGGCGAAAATGTTTCCGACATAGACGGTTTCACTCGCCAGCGTCTCGAACTCGTGTTCAGCCAAGAGAAGGGGCTTCGGCTTCGTCCACCGGGATCTGCCCGTCCTCGCCCTCTTCGGTGAAGTGTTCGGGAAGGTCCATTCCGGGCAACCGCTCCTCGGCCTTGTAATCCAGCGCCGCCCCGATGAACGCCGCGAACAGCGGATGCGGCCGCGTCGGGCGGCTCTTGAGTTCGGGGTGGGCCTGGGTGCCGACCAGGAACGGGTGCAGCTTGGCGTCGTATTCGACGAACTCGACCAGGTGTCCGTCGGGCGAGGTGCCGCTGAACCGCAGCCCGCTCTCGGCGATCCGGTCCCGGTAGGCATTGTTGACCTCGAAGCGGTGCCGGTGCCGTTCGGACACGTCGGTGGCCTGATACGCCTGTGCCACAATCGATCCCGCTTCCAGCACGGCCGGATAGGCGCCCAGTCGCATCGTTCCGCCCAGGTCCGCCTCGCCGGCAACGGCGTCCTTCTGATCGGCCATCGTGGAGATCACGGGATCGGGTGTCAACGGATCGAACTCGGCAGAGTTGGCGTCGGAGATACCGACCGACCGGGCCGCCTCGATCACGATGCACTGCAGCCCCAGACAGAGCCCGAGGACCGGCAGCCGACGCTTGCGGGCAAAGGAGATGGCTCCGAGCTTGCCCTCGATGCCGCGGATACCGAAGCCGCCGGGGATCAGCACCCCGTCGACATCGGACAACGCCGCCACCGCACCGGCGTCGGTCTCGCAGTCATCGGAGGCGACCCACCGGATCTCCACCTTGGCACGGTGTTTGAAACCACCGGCGCGCAGCGCCTCAGCCACCGACAGGTAGGCGTCCGAGAGGTCGATGTACTTGCCCACCAAGGCAATCCGGACGGTTTCCTGAGGCTCGTGGACCCGGCGCAGCAGATCGTCCCACTCCGACCAGTCCACGTCACGGAACGGCAGGTTCAACCGGCGCACCACGTACGCGTCGAGTTCCTCGCGGTGCAGCACCTTGGGGATGTCGTAGATGGACGGTGCGTCCGGGGTGGAGATGACGCCGTCGACATCGACGTCGCACATCAGCGCGATCTTGTTCTTGAGCGGCTCGGGAACATCACGGTCACAGCGCAGGATCAGCGCATCGGGGGTGATACCGATGCTGCGCAGTGCGGCCACCGAGTGCTGGGTCGGCTTGGTCTTGAGTTCGCCGGAGGGGGCCAGGTAGGGCACCAACGACACGTGGAGGAAGAAGCAGTTCTCCCGGCCGACCTCGTGGCGCACCTGGCGGGCCGCCTCGAGAAACGGCAGTGACTCGATATCGCCGACCGTGCCGCCAATTTCGGTGATCACGATGTCGGGGCGCCGCCCGGCTGCGTCGGGCTCGGCCATCGCCAGGATGCGGCTCTTGATCTCGTCGGTGATGTGGGGAATCACCTGCACGGTGTCACCCAGGTACTCGCCGCGGCGTTCCTTCGCGATCACCGACGAGTAGACCTGTCCGGTGGTCACGTTGGCCGACTGCGACAGGTCGCGATCCAGGAAGCGCTCGTAGTGGCCGACGTCGAGGTCGGTCTCCGCGCCGTCCTCCGTGACGAACACCTCGCCGTGCTGGAACGGGTTCATGGTGCCCGGATCGACGTTCAGGTAGGGATCGAGCTTCTGCATCGTCACCTGCAGCCCCCGCGCGGTGAGCAGCTGACCGAGGCTTGAGGCGGTCAGCCCCTTACCCAGTGAAGACACCACACCACCGGTGACGAAGAGGTGTTTGGTGGCGGTGTGCGGGTGCTTGCGTAAGGCGGGCAAAAGCATCCTCCGTGACGACTGGCAGGGAATCAATAAACGAGCTGTGGCCTGCCGACCCACGGAAGTTCACCTTAACACCGACGGCGACAAGCCGTCGCTGACGCGCCGTCGGCACGCGCGCGACCAGAAGGTGGCTCGGGGCGCTACTGCGGGACGGTCACCGACGTCGCGCCCTGCCCGGTTCCGTATTTGCCGGGCTTGCCCCCGCCGACGAGATCGCTCAGCGCCAGGACGGCAGTGATCTGACCGGCGCTGGAATCGGCGTCGTCCACGGTGCTCACCACGCCGGTCAGACCGGCATCTGACCTGGTCACCGCGACCGGCCCGGTTCCGGATGCCGATCCCGAGCGCCCCGCGAGCACGGTCCCCGTGCCGTGTGGCGCCAGCCCGGCGGCGAACCTGGCCATGGTCGCGCCGCGGTTGCCGCCGTCCTCGCCGAGCCCGCCTCCGGTCACGATCAGCGCCGTGTTGGCCGCCCCGATGTGCGGATCGTCATACGTGAGGAAGCCTGTGTCGCGAAGCGCCGTGAGCACGGTCTGGCGCTGCATGTCATCGACCGGTGCCGCGGCCGGGTTCTTGTCGATCAGCAGGGTGATACCCAACAGATCGCCTGCCTGGGATCCCTGGTCCACCGCTGCCGTGCTCAGTTGCCTGCCGGCCGGCACGATCGGCGAGTTGACCACCGAGAGCAGCTTGTCGGCCGAATTCGCTTCGACGAACTCGGTGGTGAGGGCGATCTTCCCGGTCACCGTGCCGCCCGCATCGCGGATGAATCGTGACACCGCGTCCACGTCGCCGTCGACGGCGTCCGGCGTGCGGAACACCACCACCGACTTGTCCCTCAGCGCGTCGCGCAACATCCGCGGCGCCATCTGCGCATCGAATTCGCCTGCGGCATTGAGCCTTTCGTTGAGAGCGTTCTTGCCCTCGGTGAGGGTGTCGATCTGGTGCTGCAATTCCTTCTTGTCATCGCGAAGTCCCGACAACACGGTGTTCGACAGCAAGCCCGAACCGAGGGCCACCCCGATGGCAAGCGCCAGAAACACCGACGCCAACGAAATCGCATGTGCGCGTAGCGTGATCACAGCTCACCGACCCATTCAGCTGACGAGACCCTGCACCCAGAGCGTGAATCGGTTCCAGTAGTCGGCGACCCAGTCCAGGACGGCGCCGTCGGCCCGCGACACCCACAGCGCGACGACCACGGCCACCAACATGGCCAGGACCAGCAGAGCGATCGCCCCGCCGGACACCCGGCTGCGGTACAGCGTCGCCACGGCCTTGGCGTCGACGAGCTTCTCCCCGACCTTCAACCGGGTCAGGAACGTGGACGGGTTGCTGCGCTGGCGCGAACGGTCGAAGAACTCCTCGATCGAGGCGGTGTGACCGGCCGTCACGATCAGCGATGCGCCGTGGTGGTCGCACAGCAGCAGTGCCAGATCCGCGGCCGATCCGGCCGCCGGGAACGTCATGGCGCCGACCCCGAGATCCTGGATGCGTTCCAGGCCGGCGGCGTGCCCGTCGGCATCGGCCGGCAGCACCACCTGGGCGCCGCACCGCAGCACCTCGACACTCATCTTGTCCGGGTCGCCGACGATGAGCGCGGGCCGGTAACCGGCCTTGCGCAGCACGTCCGCGCCGGCACCGACGCCCACCAGCACGGGCTGGTACTCCTTGATGAACGGCTTGAGCGCCTTGAGGTCCTCGGCGGCGTCGGGTTCCTCCGCGACGATCACCACGTGCCTGCGGTGCAGGTCCACGTCGACGTTCGGGATTCCGATGCCGTCGATCAGCAGCGGGCTCTCACTGCGGATGAACTCGATGGTGTTGCCGGCGAAGGCTTCCAGGTGCGCGACGAGACCGCTCTTGGCGTCGTGCATCAACTCGTGGATCTCTTGATCGTTGCGCTCGGTACCCACGGCGATGCGGCGGTCACCGGAGTACACCCCGCCGTTGTTCAGGCGGATCCGTGCCCCGTCCTTGATCTTCTTGAAGACGTCGGGCCCGGCCTCGTCGATCAATACGACACCGTTGGCGACGAGCACCTCGGGGCCCAGGTTCGGGTACCGGCCGGAGATCGACGGCGAGGCGTTGACGACACCGGCGATGTTGGCCTCCACCAGCGCATCGGCGGTGATCCGGTCCAGGTCCTGGGCGTCGAGGACGACGATGTCACCGGGGCCGACGCGCCGCAGCAGCCGGTCGATATCGCGGTCCACTCGAGCAGTGCCGGTCACTCCCGGACGCGTACTGGCATTGCGGGTGAGCAACGTGGACATCTTCATGCGCCGATTCTGTCGGGCATCCCCGGTCAGGCGGCGGAGGCGCGCCGTAACACCAGCCTCACAAGTTGTGTTTAGTCACATCAGTAACAGCACTTCGGTCTCAATCCCGCTTCGCCGCATAGTGCCGCGCAGCCTTGGCACGGTTGCCACAGGTGGCCATCGAATGCCAGCGCCGGGCGCCGTTCTTCGAGGTGTCGTGGAACCACAGGATGCAGTGCGGATGTGCGCATTGCTTGACCCGGTCGGGCGCGTCGCCCAGCAACCGCAGCAGGTTGTCCGCGGCCAGCCAGCCGGCGAGCCATTCCGGCTCCGACACCTCGGCAGCCTCGGCAGGGCCCGACGCCGTGAGCGAGCGCCGGATGCAACCGTGTTCCAGCACCTCGTTCACCCCATCGACCGACCCTGCCTGCAGAGCCTCAAGGATCGCCTCGCGGGCCGCGACCAGTGCGGTCCGTGACTTCTCATCGGCCCCGCAACGATCCGCCAATCCATTGGCCAGCAACCAGCACCGCAGGCCCTCGACATCTGCGAGGAGGTCCTGCGGGCCATCCGCCGACATCCACCGGGTGTTCAGCAGATCCAGCGCAAGTGGTTCGCCGACATGCGGGCGCGGATCACGCATACCTGAGGGTAACCACGCGCCGGGGACATCAAGGGCCACCCGCCCAACTAACCATCGAATTCAAGTTAGATGGTTGACGACTCTTGGCACTCCGCTCTAACCTACTTAAGCAATCACATTGGTTAGCCATCAGGAGGACTGCATGACCGCGACCACCACACCCCGACTCGCCACCGGGCACGTCGGCATCAACGTCACCGACCTGGACCGGTCTGTCGCCTTCTACCGGAACGCGCTGGGTTTCGAACCACTGGCCGTCAACACCGAGGGCGAACACCGGTACGCCTTCCTCGGCACGGGCGGGACGCTGCGGCTGACCCTGTGGCAGCAGAGCAATGGCCGGTTCTCCACCGAAACGCCGGGCCTGCATCACCTTTCATTCGAGGCAGCCGATATCGACGAAGTGCGGACCGTCGAGACCGCACTGAAGGCGCTGGGCGCGGAGTTCACGCACGACGGCGTCGTCGCGCACGGCGAGGGCGCCGCATCCGGCGGCATCTTCTTCACCGATCCTGACGGCACCCGGCTCGAGGTGTACGCACCGAATGGTGGGCAGAGCGCTCCCGCACCACACGGCGCGGCGCCCACCTGCGGATTCTTCTGAGCTGAAGGTGAACATGTATCACTCGGGCGAGTTGGCGGTGCAGCGGCGAATGGGACAGGAGGCTGTCGCCTCCCGCGTCGGCCGCATGATCCGCACCGAAGTTCCCTCGGCCGCCGCCGCATTCCTCGCCGAACAGCCGATGATCGTGATCGCCGCGGCCGACGTCGGCGGCCGGATGTGGACCAGCTTGATCACCGGTCCGCCCGGCTTCGTCCACGCCGACGATCCGCGCACGATCATCCTCGGGGCGCAGCCGGTGCCCGGCGATCCGCTTGCCGATGTGCTGCGCAGCCGGCAGCAGGTCGGAATGATCGCGATCGAGCCACAGACCCGGCGCCGGATGCGGGTCAACGGCTTCGCCGAACCGGCAGGGACCGACCTGCGGATCCACACCGATCAGGTGTATTCGAACTGCCCGAAGTACATCTCGCGCAGGGACATCGCCGAGGTGCGGTCGACGGTGGATTTGCCCGACGTACAGCGTGGCGAGTCACTGACCGACCGACAGCGACTGCTCATCGGCTCTACCGACGCATTCTTCGTCGGTTCGGCGGATGCGAGTGGTAACGCCGACGCGTCCCACCGAGGCGGCAATCCTGGTTTTCTGCAGGTGCTCTCATCTCGGCGGCTGCGCTGGCCCGACTACCGCGGCAATTCGATGTTCATGACGCTGGGCAATATCGACGCCAACCCGCGGTGCGGGCTGTTGGTGGTCGACTGGTCGTCCGGATCGACGATCCAGCTCACCGGGTCCGCCGAAATCAACTGGGATGAAGCCGATTCCAGTGCCGGCGCACAATGCGCGGTCGACTTCTCGATCGACGAGGTGGTGGAGCTGGCCCACGTCAGCCCGTTTCGATGGGGCTCCGCACAGTTGTCGCCGGCCAATCCGGGCCTGACCACTGATCGCGACTAGGTACGGCCCTCGGCGAGGGTATGGGCAACCAGCGCGTTGGCGTGCCCGTGGCCCATGCCGTGCTCGGACTTGAGCCACCCGACCAACTCCATGTGTTTGGCCAATGGCGACGACCGAATCAGTTCCTGCCACTGCGCGATCGGCCGCCCGTACTTCTTCTCGATCGACGGGAAGTAACTCGCCGGCCCCTTCACGGTTTCCGCCATGGATGCCCCTTCGGTTGTGGTTGCAGATCTTCGTGTACCGACCGGGAACCAGGCGCAAACTCATCGCGACGATCTCCGGCCACGCCGGCAATCACACGCGCAGCTCCGTCGGAAACCGTCCTACGGCGCGCTGCGCTCCTGCTGCGCGGCCTCGAGCAGCTCCCTGGCGTGGGCCCGGCCACTGTCGGACTCCCCCAAACCGGCCAGCATCCTGGCCAACTCGGCGACCCGGTCCTCGTCCTCGATACGGCGCACACCACTGGCCTTGGCCCGGCCGTTGCCGCTGTCGACCACGAGATGCGCATCGGCGAATGCGGCGACCTGCGGCAAGTGGGTCACCACGATGACCTGGTGGGTACGCGCCAGCCGGGCCAGACGGCGGCCGATCTGCACCGCCGCTCGGCCACCGACTCCGGCGTCGACCTCGTCGAACACCATCGTGGTGCCCGCCGTCGATGCCGAAAGCACCACCTCGAGGGCGAGCATGACGCGCGACAGCTCACCACCGGAGGCACTCTTGGCCAGCGGCAGCACATCTGCGCCACGGTGTGCGGTGAACCCGAACTCGACCGCGTCCACGCCGTCGTGACCGGCGTGCAGGATCTCACCATCGGGCATGGTCACCGGTGCGGCATCGTCGGCCCGCGCCGTCATGGGGGCGACACCGATGGTGAACACCGCGTTGGCCATGGCCAGCCCGGCCAGTTCAGCGGTGACCGCCTTGGCCAATCCCTTGGCCGCCTTGGATCGGGCCTTGGTGAGTTCGTTTGCCGCCGCGATCAGTTGAGCCTGAAGCTCGGCGACCTTGCCGTCCAGGGCAGCCAACGTCTCCTCCGAGACGTCGAGCTGCGCCAGCTGTTCGGCGGCCTCGCGAGACCACGCCAGCACCCCGTCGATGTCGGCAGCGTACTTGCGGGTCAGGGTGCGCAGCTCGGCCTGCCGCGCCAGCTTGGTCTCCAAAGTGCTGGCGTCGCTGGGCAATTCGGACAAGTAGTCACCGAGCTCGCCGGACACGTCACCGATCACGGCCATCGCCTCGGCCAGGCGGGCAGCCAGTGCCTGCAACACGGAATCATCGGTGGACTCCAGCGCAGCCTGTGCACGGCCCACCCCGTCGGCCGCCGAGCTGGATTCCGGCGTCGCCTCCTCGAGCTCGCCGGCCAAGGCGAAGCGGGCGGTCTGCGCGGCTTCACGCAGCGCATCGAGTTCGGACAGCCGGCGGATGTCGGCGACGATCGCCTCGTCCTCACCGGGTTGCGGTGCGACCGCGTCGATCTCGTGGATTCCGAAGCTGAGCCGGTCGGCCTCCTGGGCCAGTTCCCGGGCCCGCCGGCGACGGTCGGCCAGATCACGACGTGCCGTCAGCCACTCCTCACGGATGCGCCGGTAGCGGATCAGCGGCTTGTCCACCTCGGCGAACCGGTCGAGCGCCGCGCGCTGCTCATCGGGTCGCATCAACCGCAACTGGTCGTTCTGGCCGTGCAACGTCAGAACCTGGGCGGTGAAGTTGCTCAGGGATTTCGCCGGCACGCTGCGGCCGCCGAGATACGCCCGCGACGGCCCGGCCCGGCTGACCGAGCGAGCCGCGATCACACTGCCATCGTCATCGCGCTCGGCACCGGAGGCATCCAGGATCTCCTCGACCTGCGCGGACACGTCCTCACCGAGTTCGATTGTGCTGAAACGACCTTCCACCACGGCGCGGTCGGAGCCCGAACGCACCCTGGTCGCGTCGGCCCGCGCGCCGCCGAGCAGGTGCAGGCTGGTCACCACCATCGTCTTACCGGTGCCGGTCTCACCGGTCAGCACCGTCAACCCGCGGTCGAACTCCGCGGTGGCGGCACTGATCGCGCCCAATGACTCGATCCGGATCTCTGACAGCACAGCTATCTACTGTCCCCGCCATCCGGTGACCGGCAACCGGAACTTCCGGACCAAGCGATCGGTGAACGGCGCGGAGTCCAACCGCACCCACTTCAGTGGCGTGCCGCAGCGGGTCACCTCGAGCCGGCCTCCGGCCGGCACCACCATCTCGCGCCGCCCGTCGCAGAAGACCAGGGCGTCGTTGCCACTCGCTTCGATCTCGATCGCGATACTGGCCAACGGGCTGGTCACCATCGGCCGGGCGAACAGCGCATGAGCATTGTTGGGCACCACCAGGATTGCCTCCAGGTCCGGCCACAGCACCGGGCCACCCGCCGAGAACGCATAAGCGGTGGAACCCGTCGGCGTCGCTACCAGCACCCCGTCGCATCCGAAGGACGACACCGGGCGGCCGTCGACCTCCAGCACCACGCCCAGCACCCCGAGCCGGGGCCCCTTCTCCAGGCTCGCCTCGTTGAGCGCCCAGCCGCGGTTCACCACGTCCGTGCCCACCCGCACCGCGATGTCGAGGGTCATGCGTTCCTCGATGCGGTAGTCGCGTTCGATGACGCGCTCGAGGACATGGTCGATGGCCTCGGCTTCGGCTTCCGCCAGGAATCCGATGCGGCCCAGATTGACCCCCAGCACCGGGATCTCGACATTGCGCGCGAGCTCGGCGGCCCGCAGGAACGTACCGTCCCCGCCGAGCACCAACACCAGTTCGCAGCCTTCGGCCGCGCGCTCGTCCGCGTCCACCACCTCGATGTCGACGCCGAGGGCACGCATGTCGTCGGGCGCCAGATGCAACGGGCCGCGGTCCACAGCTTCGGCCGAGAGAACCTTCAGACCAATGCCGTTGTCGCCAAGCACCTTTTCCACCCGGCGGGCGACCTCCGTCGCCTCGTCCCGGCCCGTGTGTACCACCAGAAGAATCGTGCGTTCAGCCGTCATTGCGGCCCCTCCTCGACCGCTCGCCGCACTGCCCGCTCGAGCGACTCGCCGTCCAGGGGGCGGTCGCTGAGAGCACGCAGGTGCAGGAAGTACTCGACATTGCCGGATGGTCCCGGAAGCGGGCTGGCCGTCACATCGACAGCATGCCACTGCAATGCGGCTGCCTTGCGGGCGACCGTGCACACCGCGTCGATACGCAACTCCGGATCGGACACCACGCCGCCCGCACCTACGCGGTCCTTGCCGACCTCGAACTGCGGTTTCACCATTGGAACAATATCGGCGTCGGCGGCCGCGCAGGCTGTCAGCGCGGGCAGGACGGTAGCCAGCGAGATGAACGACAGGTCGGCCACGATCAGCTGTACGGGCCCGCCGATCGCCTCGGGGGTCAACTCACGCACATTGGTGCGTTCCAGTACGTGTACCCGCTCGTCCGACCGCAAGGGCCAGGCCAGTTGCCCGTATCCGACGTCCGCGGCCACCACCTCGGCGGCCCCGCGATCGAGCAGGACCTCGGTGAAGCCCCCGGTCGAGGCCCCGGCGTCCAGACAGCGCCGGCCTTCGACAGTCACGTCGAACGTCTCGAGCGCACCGATCAGCTTGTGTGCACCCCGCGATACCCAGCTGCGTTCCTCGGAGGCGATCACGGTGATGTTGGTATCCGGTGCGACGGCCGTGGCCGGTTTTGCCGCAGGCATACCGTCGATCCGCACCCGGCCGGCCTCGATCAGCTCGGCTGCCTGCTGGCGAGACCTGGCCAGACCACGTCGCACCAGCTCGGCATCAACGCGGGCGCGCCGCGCCACCGGCGCTCACCTTCCGGTCGCCTGCGGTCCGCTCGGCTGCCCCCTGTCGACGGATTCAAGGGCCTGCACGAGCAGATCGTGGGCCTGCTCGAGCCGCGCAGCCACCACGTCGATGTCCATGCCTTCGAGTGCGGACGGGTCCACCGCCGGATCCGGCACGCCTGCCAGCACTTCGGCGACCTCGGCACGCAACTGGTCTGGATCGATAGTCATAGCGACACTCACGCTAGTCGATCGGTGCCGACAGCAACGACCAACGTTGCAACGCCTGTCGCGCTGTGTCGTCTCCGGCCGACACCGTGAACGGGGCGTGGTTCGCGTCGGCCGTCCATACCGCGTGCGCAGTCGCCCGCACCACCGCCAGGTCGTCTCCGGGGTCCCGTCCGGTGGTGTGCACCGTGACAGTGTTGGTGTCGACGTCGACCTGCCAGGCGGGATGGGGCCCGACGCGGAGCGACTCGGCGTCGGCGTGCAGGCCCCGCAGGTCCGCCGCGAGGTAGCCGGGACGTTCGGTGGGAACCGCGTGCACCGCCTCGCTCGCGGTGCTGACGCCGGTGAGCACCATGAGGCTGGGCAGCCCGGACGCGACAGCGCCGGCGATGTCCGTGTCGAGCCGATCGCCGACCACCAGCGGGGTCGTGAACGTTCCGCGGCTCAGCGCCTCGTTCATCAGTGTCGGTTGGGGCTTGCCCGCGACCAGTGGCTCCTGACCTGTCGCCACGCGCAGTGCGGCCACCATCGAGCCGTTGCCCGGCAGCAGTCCGCGTTCAGAGGGAAGAGTCAGGTCCACGTTCGCCGCCACCCACAACGCTCCGGCGCGAATGGCCAGCGCGGCCTCGGCCAGATCGGGCCACGCGGTATTCGGCGAATGCCCCTGCACCACGGCGACGGGCCCGTCGTCGAACATCCGGACCGGCTTCAGTCCGACGTTGCTCACCTCACCGGCGAGCGCATCTGTTCCCACGACCAGGACCGCTGAACCCGGGGCCAACCGGCCGGCCAGCAGGTGTGCGGCGCTCTGGGCACTGGTCACCACATCGTCGGCCGCGGCGATGAACCCGAGCTCACGGAGATGCTCGGCCACCTGCTCTGGCGCACGCGAGGCATTGTTGGTGACGTAGAGCAGCCGGGCATCCAGACCGGCCAGGCTCTCGATCGCACCCGTGGTGGGTTCGTGACCGCGAAACACCGTGCCATCGAGATCGAGCAGCAGGCAATCATGTTGCCGCGCAAGAGTGCTCACGTCAGGAAAGCTCCGCGATCCGGTCTTCCGCGTCGGTGATGCCCTCGATATCGGCCTGCTCGGCGTGGACGAACCACTGCAGGGCCTCGTCACCGCGTCCGAGTGCCAGCAAGGTGTCGGCGTACGCATAGAACAGCCGAGCCGCGGTCGTCCCCACGCTGGCCGGATCGAGCTGCGGCGTGGACAGGATGGCCAGCGCCTGTTCGAACTGCCCGAGATCCGAGCGCGCACCGGCCGTGACGATGCGCAGCTCGTCTGCGTCCTCACCGGTGAGTGCGGCGGCCTCGTCGCTGCGGGCGAGTTCCAATGCCCGTTCGGGCCGGCCCACCCCGCGTTCGCAGTCGGCGATCATCGCCAGCAACGCCGACTTGCTGCCCATCCGCCGGGCAGCGCGCAGCTCCGCAAGAGCCTGAGCCCAGTCTCCACTGTGGTAGGCCGCGATCCCGACGGCCTCACGCACCACAGCGATCCGGCCGGCCCGGCTGCGGGCGGCGCGGGCGTGGGCAAGGGCAGCGTCGGGATCCTCATCCAGCAGCCTGCCGGCCATGACGAGATGGCGGGCGACGAAATCGGCGGTGGCCTTGTCCAACGTCACCAGTTCCCGGCGCACATCGGGGGCCAGTTCGCGGGCTTCGACGTCGGAAGGCAGCCGTGGGCCGTCATTTCTCGGATCGGCGTCCTCGCTGGGCTGGACCGGGCGGGCGCGGCCGGGGCCCGACTGGCGCGGCGCCCCCGCGCGCTGATCCCGGCCTCGTTGATCACGAGGACGATGATGACCCGAATTGTTCGATGTGCGGTCGTTCGATGCACGCCGCGGACGACGCTCTGCGCCGCCTTGTCTGTCCTCGACCACGTGTGCCTTTCTACCCGCCCTTCCCGCAAAGGATACTGGCACCGGCCATGACCGACATAATCATGCCGGAGCCGGCGCATCGAATATCGACAAAAACATTGCCGAATGCGCCTGGATTTGCACGGCGAGAATTGAAAATAAAAGCGAATCGCCCCCCACGTAGAACGTGGGGGGCGATTCTTAATTTGTGTTCGGCGGTGTCCTACTTTTCCACCCGACTGGGTAGTATCATCGGCGCTGGCAGGCTTAGCTTCCGGGTTCGGGATGGGACCGGGCGTTTCCCTGCCGCTATGGACCGCCGTAACT
>NZ_JTJW01000021.1 GCF_000805385.1 Mycolicibacterium setense
GGTGAAGTCCAAGCTGCGTTGACGGAGTTGGATGGTGTCGGTCAGGCCGTGGTGATCGCCCGTGAGGATCGGCCGGGGGACAAGCGGCTGGTCGGCTATATCACCGGTCCGGCCGATCCCGCCGTGTCGCGAGCGGCGCTGGCAGAGGTGCTGCCGCCGTACATGGTGCCCGCGGCCGTCGTCTCCATCGCCGCGTTGCCGTTGACGGTCAACGGCAAGCTCGACAAGAAGGCCTTGCCCGCACCGGAATACCAGCATCTCGATGACTACCGGGGCCCGTCGACTCCCACCGAGGAGATCCTGGCCGGCATCTACGCCCAGATCCTGGGCCTGGACCGCGTCGGCGTCAACGATTCGTTCTTCGAACTGGGCGGCGACAGCATCTTGTCGATGCAGGTGGCCTCCCGCGCCCGGGCCGCGGGTCTGACCTGTCGTCCACGCGACATCTTCGTCGAGCAGACCGTGGCCCGGCTTTCCCAGGTTGTCCAGGCGACCAGTGCCACCGACGAGCCAGTCGACGAGGGTCTCGGACCGGTGGTGGCGACCCCGATCATGCGGTGGCTCAAGGGTCTGGAACGCGCCGGCGGCCCGATCGACCAGTTCAACCAGACGGTGATGCTGCAAGCTCCTGCGGGTGCGACCGAGGCCGGTGTCGTAATCCTTTTGCAGGCCTTGCTCGATCGGCATGGCATGCTTCGAGTGCGGGCCGAAGACGACGGCGCCGGCGGATGGTCGTTGACGGTGCCCCCCGCGGGTGCGGTCCACGCCGCCGAGTGCGTGCGCACGGTTGACGTGTTGTCCGATGAGGCGCTGGAAGCAGCGAGATCGGCGTTGGATCCCGCCTCCGGGACGGTGCTGAGCGCCCTGTGGGTGACCTCCACGAATCAACTCGTGCTGATCGTTCACCATCTGGCAGTCGACGGCGTGTCATGGCGAATTATGTTGGAGGACCTCAATATCGCCTGGGCACAGCATCGCCGCGGACACCCCGTAGCGTTACCGCCGGCCGGTATGTCGTTCGCCAGATGGGCGGAGCTGCTGGCTGAGTTCGCACTGAACCCGCATGTGGCCGACCAAGCGGAGGTGTGGCGGCAGGTCGCGGCCACTCCACCGGCGCTGCCCGCACCGCAATCGGACGTCGACACCTACCGGACCGCCGGGCACTTGTCCATGACGCTGGACGCCGAGACCACCCATCAGCTCCTCGGAGAGGTACCTGCGGCGTTTCACGCAGGGACCCAAGACATTCTGTTGATCGCGTTCGCCTTGGCGGTCGCCGAATTCACCCGCGCGGACGGCGCCCCGACCACGATTGATGTCGAGGGCCATGGCCGCCAGGAAGACCTGGGTGGAACGCTCGACCGCGAGATCGACCTGTCGCGCACGGTCGGATGGTTCACCACCAAATACCCGGTGGCGCTGGCGGTCGGTAAACTGCGCTGGACTCAGGTGGTCGCCGGTGCCGCGGCCCTCGGCGCGGTGATCAAGGACGCCAAAGCGCAACTCCGCACCCTGCCCGACGGTCTGACTTACGGTCTGCTGCGCTACCTGAACCGTGACGTAGATCTTTCCGGACCCGACCCGGCATTCGCGTTCAACTACCTGGGACGCCTGGGTGCGACCGCCGGCGACAGCTCCGGCGATCACTGGCAGATCCGGTCTGAGGGCTTGTCGTTGACCCGCGCCGCCGGTGCGGTGCCGACATCGCTCGGGCACACCGTCGAACTCAATGCAGCCGCTGTCGACACCGCCACCGGTCTGCAGCTCAACGCCGACTGGACGTGGGCGCGCTCGGTGCTCGATGGCGAGCAAGTCAGCCGATTGAACCGGTTGTGGTTCGAGGCTCTGGCCGGCATCTGCTCGCATGTGCGAAGCGGTGGCGGTGGACTGACTCCATCGGATATCGCGCCGGCCGAGCTGAGCCAGGACGAGATCGACGAGCTTGGCAGGCAACACCGTATCGCCGACATCCTGCCGCTGACCCCCCTGCAACAGGGGCTGCTCTTCCACGCCGGCGCCGCACAGAGCTCGGGCGACGTGTATGCGATGCAGCTGAACGTCGCGCTGAGTGGCCCGCTCGACGCGCAGCGGCTGGCAGAAGCGGTGCACGAGGTGGTCCGGAGGCACCCGCACCTGGCCGCCCGATTCTGTGGACAGTTCGAGCAACCGGTGCAGGTGATTCCCGCTGACCCCGCGGCGCCCTGGCAATATGTCGAGTTGGCAGCCAACGGCATTGGCATCGACGATCAAATCGAGGGCATCTGCGCCGCCGAACGTGCCGCGGTGTGTGACCTCGAGAACCAGCCGCCGTTCCGGGCCGTCCTCATTCGCACCGCCGAGGATCGGCATCGGTTCGTGCTGACCACTCACCACATCGTGCTCGACGGTTGGTCGATGCCGATCCTGCTCCAGGACATCTTCGCCGGCCTCGGTGGGCAACGCCTGCCCGCGGCCCCGGCGTACCGCAGCTTTGTCCGCTGGCTCTACGAGCGTGATCGGGTCGCAGCCCACGAGGTGTGGCGGCAGATGCTGGCCGGATTCGAATCGCCGACGCTGGTGGGACCACCGGACCGAGATGGGCTGGGGGAGCGAGGCGTTGAATCCTTCCGACTGCCCGAGGGGATCACCCGGGCGCTCGGCGATCTGGCGCGCGCGCATCACACCACCACCAGCATCGTGTTGCAAAGCGCGTGGGCGCTGCTGCTCAGCTCTCTGACCGGTCAGCAGGACGTGACCTTCGGCACCACCGTCTCTGGCCGCCCTGCCGACGTTCCCGGCGCGGATTCCATGGTGGGCCTGCTGATCAACACGGTGCCGGTGCGCGCGACCTTCAACCCGGACACCACTACCGCAGACCTGTTGCAGCAATTGCAGGGCGCCCACAACGACACCCTCGACCACCAACATGTGGCGCTCAGCGACATCCACCGCATCACCGGGCACGACAAACTGTTCGACACCCTGCTGGTCTTCGAGAACTACCCGGTTGACACGACCGCACTGTCAGGCGTCGACGGCTTGGCGATCACCGACTTCGATTTCCGCGAATCCAACCATTACCCGCTGGCGGTGCAAGTGCTGCCGGGCCACGAAATGGGGTTGCGCGTCGAATTCGACACCGGCGTATTCGATCTCGGCGCCGTCGAGTCGTTGATCGAACAGCTACAAGCGGTTCTGACGGCGATGACCGCGGATCCGCGCCGGCCGCTGTCGACTGTCGATCTGCTCGACGATGGGGCACACACCCGTCTCGACGAGTGGAGCCATCGGGCGGTGCTGACCGCTCCGGCCGCAACCTCGGCCTCCATTCCGGCACTTTTCGCAGAGCAGGTGGCCCGGACGCCGGACGCGGTGGCGGTCACTTTCGAGGGCCGGTCGATGACCTACCGGGAACTCGATGAGGCCACCGAGCGCTTCGCGCATGTCTTGTCCGCTCACGGAGCCCGGCCGGGCGAGGCTGTGGCGCTGTTGTTCTCCCGGTCGGCCGAAGCCATCGTGGCGATTCTGGCCGTCCTGAAAACCGGTGCCGCCTATGTGCCGGTGGATCCGGCGCTGCCGCCGGCGCGCATCGATTTCATGGTCGCCGACGCCGCGCCCGTCGTGGCGGTCACCACTGCCGGGCAACAGCCGCGCCTGGATGGTCTCGATCTTCCTGTCATCAGCATCGACGATCCCGTCGAAGTGCGGGCGCGATCTGTACTGCATGCCCCGGCGCCCGATGACATCGCCTACATCATCTACACCTCGGGTACCACTGGCATACCGAAAGGTGTTGCCATCCCGCACCGTAACGTGCCGGGGTTGTTCGGATCCCTCGGCGCACACGTGTCGTCGGGGCCGGAACAGGTATGGACGCAGTGGCACTCCTACAGCTTCGATGTCTCGGTTTGGGAGATATTCGGTGCGTTGCTCCATGGCGCGCGCCTGGTGGTGGTCCCAGAATCGGTAGCGGCGTCGCCCGATGACTTCCATGCGTTGCTGGTCACCGAACGTGTGACCGTGCTGAGCCAGACACCATCGGCCGCGGGCATGATCTCTCCGGAGGGACTTGAGTCGGCGGCGGTGGTGGTGGCCGGTGAGGCCTGTCCGCCTGACCTGGTGGACCGCTGGGCTCCGGGCCGGGTGATGATCAACGCGTACGGCCCCACCGAGGCAACGGTGTATGCATCGATCAGCGCACCACTGACCAGCGCGACGGTCGCGCCGATCGGCGCCCCTGTTGCCGGAGCGGCGCTGTTCGTACTGGACGCCTGGTTGCGTCCGGTGGCGCCCGGTGTGATCGGTGAGTTGTACATCGCGGGACGCGGTGTGGGCACAGGATATTGGCGCCGGGCGGCCCTGACGTCGTCGCGGTTCGTCGCGTGTCCGTTCGGTGGCGCGGGATCCCTCGGCCAAAGGATGTACCGCACCGGCGATCTGGTGCGATGGGGTTCCGACGGTCAACTGGAGTACCTCGGGCGTGCCGACGAGCAGGTCAAGATCCGCGGGTATCGCATCGAACTCGGCGAAGTCCAGGCCGCGCTGGCAGCACTCGACGGGGTGACGCAAGCCGTTGTGATCGCTCGCGAAGACCACCCCGGAGACAAGCGACTGGTCGGCTACATCACCGGAACGGCCGAGCCGGGACAGGCCCGACTCCGGCTGGCCGAGCGGCTGCCGGGCTACATGGTCCCGTCCGCGGTACTGGCGCTCGACGCGGTTCCACTGACGGTCAACGGAAAACTCGACAAACGCGCGCTGCCCGCGCCAAACTTCCTCGACACCGATCACTATCGGCCCCCGACGAATCCGGTCGAGGAGATCCTCGCCGACATCTTCGCGCGGGTACTCGCCCTGGACCGCGTGGGCGTCCACCAATCGTTCTTCGATCTCGGTGGAGACTCGTTGTCCGCGATGCGTCTGGTCGCCGCGATCAACAAGTCGCTGCGGACCGGCATCACAGTGGGTTCGCTGTTCGACTCACCGTCGGTGACCCAGCTCGCCCTCCGCCTTGGTGGGGAAGAGTCCCGCCTGGAGCCCTTGGTGGCCGGTGAGCGGCCCAACGTGGTGCCGCTGTCGTTCGCCCAGTCGCGGTTGTGGTTCCTCGACCAATTGCAGGGTCCATCACCGGCTTACAACATGACCGCTGCCTTCCGGCTCACCGGCGCACTGGATGTCGAGGCATTGAGCGCGGCATTGTCCGACGTCGTGGCTCGTCACGAGAGCCTGCGCACCCTGTTCGCCGCTCCCGACGGCGTTCCCCGTCAGGTCGTGTCGGCCCCCGGGCAGAATGACGTCGCCTGGGACGTCGTCGACGCCAACGGCTGGACGCCTGCGCAGCTGCGGGCCGGCATCGAGCGCGCGTCGCGGCACACTTTCGATTTGTCTTCCGAAATTCCCCTGAGGGCACGGCTTTTCCGGCTGTCCGATGACGAGCACGTGCTGGCCGCGGTCGTGCACCACATCGCCGCGGACGGCTGGTCGGTAACGCCGCTTGTGGTCGATTTGGGCCGGGCGTATGCCAGTCGGTGCGCAGGACGAGTCCCGGACTGGACGCCACTGGCAGTGCAGTACGCCGATTACACATTGTGGCAGCGAGCGCAGTTCGGCGACTTCGACGACAGCGACAGCCGTATCGCCACACAGTTGGCCTACTGGCGCCACGCGTTGGCGGGCATGCCCGAGCGCATCGACCTACCCACCGATCGGCCGTATCCCCTGGTGACCGATCAGCGCGGCGCCACGATATCGGTGGACTGGCCGGCCGAGCTTCAGCGGCAGGTCGCGAGGGTGGCTCGTGAGCACAACGCGACAACCTTCATGGTGGTCCAAGCCGCACTGCTCACGCTGCTTTCCAAGCTCAGCGCGAATTCCGATGTGGCGGTGGGATTCCCGGTCGCCGGCCGCCGTGACCCAGCGCTGGATGAACTGGTCGGCTTCTTCGTCAACACACTCGTGCTGCGGGTGGACCTGGCCGGGGATCCGACGGTCACCGAGGTCTTGGCCCAAGTGCGGGCACACAGCCTGGCCGCCTTCGACAACCAGGATGTGCCGTTCGAAGTCCTCGTCGAGCGATTGAACCCGACGCGGTCTCTTGCACACCACCCGTTGATCCAGGTGGCGCTCGCGTGGCAGAACTTCGACGGGCAGGACATCAACACTTCGGCGGCCGGGATGGTCTTGGGCGACGTACGGGTCGACCGCATGCCTGTGGACACCCACACCGCCCGAATGGATTTGAATTTCTCGCTGGCCGAGCGGCGGACCGAGACCGGTGAGCCGGCCGGCATCGGCGGCACGGTGGAATTCCGCACCGACGTGTTCGACGCCGAGACAATCGAGTCACTGATCGCCCGATTGCAACGCGTGCTGACCTCCATGACCGCCGACCCGACCGCACGTCTGTCGTCGCTCGATCTGCTCGGAGACGACGAGCGGGCGCGCCTCGCTGCTCTCGGCAACCGCGGGGCGATAACCTCCCCGGTCCCGGCCTCCGCTGCCATCTCGATTCCCGCGCTGTTCGCCGAGCACGTGTCGCATACCCCGGAAGCGGTGGCGCTCACCTTCGGTGCACGCTCATGGACCTATCGCGACGTCGATGAATCCGCGAACCGCTTGGCACACTTGTTGATCCGCCACGGGGCCGGCCCAGGGCAGTGTGTTGCGCTGCTGTTCAACCGGTCCGCTGAGGCGATCATCACGATCCTGGCCATCCTGAAGACCGGGGCTGCCTATCTCCCGATCGATCCGGTGGTGCCCGAAGCGCGGCTGGAGTTCGTACTGAGCGACGCCCGACCGGTTGCCGCCGTCACGACGGCCGATCTTGCCGTCCGGCTGCAGGGACCAAACCTGGCTGTGATCGACGTCAATGCGATCGATACATCCCACTCGGGTGCCGAACTGCCGACGCCGCACGCGGACGACGTCGCCTACCTGATCTACACCTCGGGTACCACTGGCGTGCCCAAAGGCGTTGCCGTCACCCATCACAACGTGACGCAGCTGTTGGCGTCGCTCGATGCGGGGCTACCGCGCCCCGGGGTGTGGCCCCAGTGTCACTCCCTCGCGTTCGACGTCTCGGTATGGGAAATCTTCGGTGCTCTGCTCCGCGGAGGTCGAGTCGTGGTCGTCCCCGAGGATGTGACGGTCTCGCCAGATGACTTCCACGCCTTGCTGGTTCGCGAACACGTCGACGTACTGACCCAAACCCCCTCTGCGGTACGGGTCTTACCGTCGGAGGGGCTGGAGTCCGCCGCGCTGGTGGTGGTGGGGGAGGCCTGCCCGCCCGAGGTGGTCGATCAGTGGGCTCCGGGCCGCGTGATGATCAACGCGTACGGACCCACCGAGACCACGATGTGCGTGGCGATCAGTGCGCCCCTGAAAGCCGGTCAGCCGGGATCGTCTGTCGTGCCGATCGGCTCGCCGGTTCCCGGGGCAGCGCTGTTCGTGCTCGACGAGTGGTTGCGCCCGGTGCCGGCCGGCGTCATCGGTGAACTATATGTGGCGGGTACGGGACTGGCGTACGGCTACGTCGACCGGACCGGGTTGACGGCGTCACGGTTTGTCGCGTGCCCGTTCGGCGGCGCGGAAGGTGCCGCAACACGGATGTATCGCACCGGAGATCTGGTGTGCTGGCGTCCGGACGGGCAGTTGCTATACCTGGGCCGCGCCGACGAGCAGGTCAAGATCCGCGGGTATCGCATCGAACTCGGCGAAGTCCAGGCCGCATTGGCCGGCCTCGACGGCGTCGAGCAGGCCGTGGTGATCGCGCGTGAGGACCGTCCCGGCGATAAGCGCCTCGTCGGCTACATCACCGGCACCGCCGAACCTTCCGGCGTCCGCGCCGAGCTCGGCGACCGGCTGCCCGCCTACATGGTGCCGGTCGCGGTGGTGGCGCTCGACGCGCTGCCGCTGACGGTCAACGGAAAGCTCGACACCCGAGCACTTCCCGCGCCGGACTATGAGTCCGGTGACGGCTACCGGGCTCCCGCGGACGCCATCGAAGAGGTGCTGACCGACATCTACGCCCATGTTCTCGGGCTCGAGCGGGTGGGTGTGGACGACTCCTTCTTCGACCTCGGCGGTGACAGCATCTTGTCGATGCAGGTGGTCGCGCGGGCCCGCGCGGCGGGACTCGTGTGCCGTCCGCGCGACGTATTCGTCGAGCAGACCGTGGCGCGCCTGGCTCGGGTGACGGAAGTGGCCGGAGGTTCGCGCGGCCCGGTCGACGAAGGCGTCGGGCCGGTATCGGCAACTCCGATCATCCGATGGCTCAATGACATCGAAAGTACCGGTCCGGTCGATGAGTTCAACCAGACGGTGCTGGTGCAGGCCCCGGCCGGCGTGACCGAGGCGGATGTCGTAATCCTGTTGCAGGCCTTGCTCGATCGGCACGGCATGCTTCGGCTGCGTGCCGGGGACGACGGCAGCGACAGCTGGTCCTTGACGGTGCCCGAGCCGGGCTCTGTCGACGCGCGCGGATGCCTGCGCTCGGTGGACACACTGACCGATGAGGCGCTGGTGGCGGCGCGGTCGCGGTTGAACCCATCCGCCGGGGTGATGCTGAGCGCGCTGTGGGTGACCGCCACGAGCCAGCTGGTGTTGATCGTGCACCACCTCGCAGTCGACGGGGTGTCGTGGCGAATCATCCTGGAAGACCTCAATATTGCCTGGTCGCAGCGTCGTGCTGGGCAATCGGTCGCCTTGCCGCCGGCGGGCACGTCGTTCGCGCGATGGGCCGGCCTGCTGAGCGCGCACGCAGAGCATCCGGAGGTAGTGGCCCAGGCGAACGCGTGGCGGCAGGTGGCGGCCAACCCGGCGGTATTGCCGGCGGTACGCTCCGACACCGATACCTACGAGACCGCCGGGCAGCTGCGGGTGTCATTGGATGCCGAAACCACGCGCATGTTGCTCGGTGAAGTACCCGCGGCGTTCCACGCCGGTGTACAGGACATCTTGCTGATCGCCTTCGGCCTGGCCGTGGCCGAATACTCCAGCGCGGCAGGCGATGGCGGCGTACCGATCGTCATCGATGTCGAGGGACACGGTCGGGTCGACGATCTGGCTGGATCCGGCGATCGGACCATCGACCTGTCACGCACGGTCGGCTGGTTCACCACCAAGTATCCGGTCGCGTTGAGGTTCGGCGACCGGCCCGGCGCACTGTCCTGGGCTCAGGTCAGGGCCGGTGACGCGGCGTTGGGGGCGGTGGTCAAGGACGCGAAGGAACAGGTGCGTTCCCTACCCGATCCGCTGACGTACGGGCTTCTGCGCCACCTGAACGCCGACGTCGATCTCGACGGTGCCGATCCGGTGGTCGGGTTCAACTATCTGGGCCGCCTCGGTGGCGGGGCCGCCGGAGATCTGTGGCGGATGTCCGCCGACGGCCTGTCGGCGACGGGAGTGACCGCAGCGATACCCATGCCGTTGACTCACACCCTGGCACTCGACGCGGGGACCGTGGATACCGACACCGGCCCGCAGCTGCAGGCGAATTGGACCTGGGCGCGGTCAGCGCTCGATCAGACCCAGATCGATCGGCTCAGCCGGCTGTGGCTGGATGCCCTGGCCGGCATCTGCGAACACGTGCGCAACGGCGGGGGCGGACTCACCCCGTCGGACATCGCCCCAGCCCGCCTCACCCAGGATGAGATCGACGATCTGACGCGGCAGCATCGGGTGGCGGACATCCTGCCGTTGACCGCATTGCAGCAGGGGCTGGTCTTCCACAGCAGCAGCGCACAGGGTCCCGACGACGACCTGTACGTGGTGCAGTTGGACATCACCGTCGCCGGTGCGCTCGACGAGCATCGGCTGCGCGATGCCGTGCAGGCGGTGGCCAACCGCCATCCACACCTGGCGGCCCGCTTCTGCGACCAATTCGACGAGCCGGTGCAGATCATCCCGGCCGATCCGACCGCAGGGTGGCGATACGTCGAATTGGGCACCGCCGCAACCGAGGAACACCTTCGGCGGATATGTGCCGAAGAGCGGGCCGCGGTCTGCGATCTGGGCCATCCGCCCGCATTCCGGGTGGCGATGATCCGCACCGCGCACCACCGTCACCGGGTGGTGCTCACCAATCACCACATCGTGCTCGATGGCTGGTCGCTGCCGATCCTGCTGCAGGAGATCTTCGCCGTCTACCACGGTCAGCGGTTGCCCGCGGCCACCCCGTACCGCAACTTCATCGGCTGGCTGGCCGATCGCGACGTCGAGGCCGCACACACCGCCTGGCGTGAGGTGCTGGCCGGTTTCGACACGCCGACGTTCGTCGGACCTTCGCAGAAGTCTGACTTGGGTTCGCGCGGCGTGATGGCCCATCGGCTGTCGGCGCAAACCACCCGGGCACTGGGGGAACTGGCGCGTTCGCATCGCACCACGGTCAACATCGTGTTGCAGGCCGCCTGGGCGCTGCTGCTGAACTCGGTGACCGGGCAGCGTGACATCGCCTTCGGGACTGTGGTGTCGGGGCGCCCGGGCGAGGTGGTCGGCGCGGATTCGATGGTGGGCCTGCTGATCAACACGGTGCCGGTGCGTGCCGACATCACCGCCACGACGAGCACCGCCGACCTGCTCGAAGCTCTGCACCGCTCCCAGACGAAAACCCTTGAGCACGAATACCTATCGCTCGGTGAAATCCATCGGATCACCGGCCACGACCGGCTGTTCGACACCCTGTTCGTATTCGAGAACTATCCGGTGGACACCGGTGCGTTGTCGAGCGCCGGTGACGACCTGGAGATCGTCGAGTTCACGAGCCACGAATCGACCGATTACCCGCTGACGATGCAGGCCATACCCGGTGATGAACTTCGCCTGCGTCTCGAGTACGACACGGCCGTCTTCGACGAAGCCGGTATCGAAGTGCTCACCAAACGGATCGAGACCGTGTTGGAGGCGATGACGGCCGATCCGGGTCGGGCGTTGTCGGCGGTGAACCTCCTCGATGCCCCCGAGCGGGCACGCCTGGCGCAGTGGGGCAATCGGGCGGTGCTGTCCGATCTGGTGCGGTCGGCGTCGGTTCCGGAGTTGTTCGCCGCGCAGGTGCTGCGCGCACCGGAGGCGGTGGCTCTGGTCTGCGGGGACCGGACGTTGACCTATCGAGAACTCGATGAGTCCGCGAATCGCTTGGCGCACTTGCTCGTCAGTCGGGGAGTCGGCCCCGGCGAGCGCGTCGCCTTGATGTTCCCGCGGTCGGCCGAGGCGATCGTGGCGATCCTGGCGGTGCTCAAGAGCGGTGCGGCCTACCTTCCGATCGACCCGGCACTGCCCGAGGCCCGCGTCGAGTTCATGCTGACCGACGCATCCCCGATCGCCGCGGTCACCACGGCACAGTTGGCCGACCGGTTCGACGGCCATGTCCTGACCATCATCGATGTGCAGGACCCGGCGATTGCCGGCCGGCCCAGCGCGCCGTTGGCGCCGCCGGCACCCGACGACATGGCCCACATCATCTACACCTCGGGCACCACCGGGCAGCCCAAGGGTGTGGCGGTCACCCAGCGCAACGTGGCGCAGCTGTTCGACTCGCTCGAGATCGGGGTGCCGCTGGACGCAGGACAGGTGTGGACGCAGTTCCACTCCTACGCGTTCGACTTCTCGGTGTGGGAGATCTGGGGTGCGCTCCTGCACGGTGGGCGGCTCGTGGTGGTGCCCGACGCGGTGACCCGTTCACCCGAGGACTTCCACGCCCTCCTGACGCGCGAACACGTCACTGTGCTGACCCAGACACCTTCGGCCGTGGGAGTGCTACCGGTGCAGGGCCTGGACGCCACGTCGTTGGTGATCGGTGCCGAGCCCTGTCCTCCGGAATTGGTGGATCGCTGGGCGCCGGGACGGGTGATGGTCAACGTCTATGGCCCGACGGAGACCACGATGTGGTTGTGCGCCAGCGCGCCTTTGGAATCCGGTTCGGGTGCTCCGCCGATCGGTGCGCCGACGGCATGGGCGGCGTTCTTCGTGCTGGACGAATGGCTGCGACCGGTGCCCGCAGGCGTGGTCGGCGAGCTGTACCTGGCCGGTGCAGGTGTGGGCATCGGGTATTGGCGCCGGTCGGGGCTGACCGCATCGCGATTCATGGCGTGCCCGTTCGGGGAGCCGGGCACCCGCATGTATCGCACCGGCGACCTCGTCCGGTGGCGATCCGACGGGCAGCTGGACTACTTCGGCCGCGCCGATGAGCAGGTCAAGATCCGCGGCTACCGCATCGAACTCGGCGAGATCCAATCGGCGCTGGCCGCGCTGCAGGGCGTGGATCAGGCAGCGGTGATCGCCCGCGAGGACCATCCGGGCGACAAGCGCCTCGTGGGATATATCACCGGGACCGCCGACCCGGTCAAAGCCCGTGCCGCACTGGCCGAACGACTGCCTGGCTACATGGTTCCCGCCGCGGTGGTAGCCCTCGCCGCATTCCCGGTGACGGTCAACGGCAAACTCGACACCCGGGCGCTGCCCGCGCCGGACTATCGGGATGCCGAGCACTACCGGGCGCCGGCGGGCCCGGACGAGGAGATCCTGGCCGGGATCTACGCCCGAGTGCTCGGTGTGGAGCGCGTCGGCGCCGACGACTCGTTCTTCGATCTGGGCGGGGATTCCGTTTCGACCATGCGCCTCGTGTCGGCGATCAACGGCACTCTGAATACCGAACTTTCGGTGCGCACGGTGTTCGAATCGCCCACGGTGGCGCAGTTGGCCCTGTGTCTCGGCGACCGTTCTGGACGGCCGGACCCGTTGGTGGCCGGTGAGCGCCCCGCAGTGATTCCACTGTCGTTCGCCCAGAACCGGTTGTGGTTCGTCGACCAGTTGCAGGGGCCGTCCCCGGTATACAACATGCCGGTGGGCCTGCGGCTCCACGGCAGGCTCGACAGCGACGCGTTGGGTGCGGCGCTGGGCGACCTGGTGGCCCGCCATGAGAGCCTGCGCACGCTGTTCGATGCCCCGGACGGAACGCCTCGCCAGGTGGTGGTGCCGGCCGATCGGGTCGATTTCGGTTGGACCGTCGTCGATGCCACCGACTGGTCGGAGACCGCACTGGAGGAGGCGATCGGCGACACCGTCAGGTACAGCTTCGACCTCGGTACCCAGATTCCGTTACGCGCAAAGGTTTTCCACGTCGCCGAGGATGAGCACATCCTGGTGGCCGTCGTGCACCACATCGCGGCAGACGGCTGGTCATTGAGTCCGCTGGTGCACGATCTGAGCGAGGCGTATGCCGCCCGGCGTACCGGGCAGGCGCCGGATTGGGCGCCTCTGGCCGTGCAATATGTCGACTACACGCTGTGGCAACGTGCACAGTTGGGCGATCTCGACGACGCTGACAGCCCGATCGCCGCGCAGCTGGCGTACTGGGAAGACGCCCTGTACGGTCTTCCCGAACAGTTGGCATTGCCCACTGATCGTCCGTACCCGCCGGTCGCCGATCAGCGCGGTTCCACCGTCGACGTGGACTGGCCGGTCGAGTTGCAGCGGCGAGTGAGCGCGGTGGCCGACGACCACGGCGCGACCAGCTTCATGGTGATGCAGGCGGCGCTGCTCGCTCTGCTCTCCAAGCTGAGCGCGAGTTCCGATGTGGCGGTGGGGTTCCCGATCGCCGGCCGTCGCGATCCGGCCCTCGATGAGCTGGTGGGTTTCTTCGTCAACAACCTGGTGTTGCGGGTGGATCTGGCTGGGGATCCCACGGTCGCGGAGTTGCTGGCCCAGGTGCGTACCCGAAGCCTGGCCGCATTCGAGCATCAGGACGTACCGTTCGAGGTGCTGGTGGAACGGCTCAACCCGACGCGTAGCCTCACGCACCACCCGCTGGTGCAAGTGGCGCTGGCGTGGCAGAACCTGCCCTGGCAGGACACCGGCCCCGCCGACGGCCTGCGCCTGGGTGACCTTCGAGTGACGCCGTTGCCCGTGGACACGCAGACCGCCCGCATGGATCTGACGTTCTCCCTCGGAGAACGCTGGACCCCCGAAGGTGAACCCGCCGGAATAGGTGGGGCAGTTGAGTTTCGCACCGATGTGTTCGACACCGAGAGCATCGAAGCCCTGATCGGCCGGTGGCAGCGAATCCTGGCCGCGATGACGGCCGACACCAGTCGCCGGCTCTCCTCCCTCGATCTGCTCGACGAGGCTGAGCACACCAGGTTGGACGAGTGGGGCAACCGCGCGGTCTTGGCGAACATGGAGCCCGCCACGGCCGCGATCTCGATCACGGCGTTGTTCGGCGAACAGGTTGCCCGTGCACCAGAGGCCGTGGCGATCAGTTTCGCCGGCCGCCGCATGACGTATCGGGAAGTCGACGGGGCCGCAACTCGGCTGGCGCACATGCTGACCGCTCACGGTGTCGGGCCGGGTGCCTGTGTTGCGTTGCTGGCGGAGCGGTCCGCAGACGCGGTCGTGTCCATGCTGGCGGTGCTCAAAGCCGGCGCTGCGTATCTGCCGATCGACCCCGTATTGCCCGATGCGCGTATTGAGTTCATGCTGGCCAACGCCGCTCCGACGGCCGCGATCGTCACGTCCGGGCTGGCGGACCGCCTGGCCGGGTGTGACCTCCCGGTCATCGACGTCAGCGATATCGGCGACGCCGCGGATCCCGGTCGCGACGGTCTGCCGGGAACCGCACTAGCCGTGCCCAACCCGGACGACATCGCCTACATCATCTACACCTCGGGCACCACCGGCGTCCCGAAGGGTGTGGCGATCACCCACCGCAACGTGACCGAACTCCTCGGATCGCCGGACGCGTTCCTGGCGGGACAGACCTGGACGCAATGGCATTCGTACGCCTTCGACGCCTCGGTCGAGGAGATCTGGGGCGCGTTGCTACACGGAGGGCGGCTGGTGGTCGTCCCCGAGTCGGTGGCGCGGTCGCCAGAGGACCTGCAGACCTTGCTCGTCGACGAGCGGGTCGGCGTCTTGAGCCAGACGCCTTCGGCCGTCACGCTGTTGGCGCCCGAGCGGTTGGCCGCGGTGTCGTTGCTGGTGGCCGGTGAGGCGTGCCCGGCCGAACTGGTGGACCGCTGGGCGCCGGGGCGCACGATGGTCAATGCCTACGGCCCGACCGAGACCACGATATGTGCCTCCAGGACAGCGGCTTTGGCACCGGAAACCGGTCCGCCCCCGATCGGTGTACCGGTCGCGGGTGCGGCGCTGTTCGTGCTCGACGGGTCGTTGCGTCAGGTGCCGCCCGGAGTGGTCGGAGAGTTGTATGTCGCCGGCCGCGGCGTGGGAATCGGCTATCTGGGCCGGGCGGATCTGACCGGATCGCGCTTCGTGGCGTGCCCGTTCGTCGGCGCGGGATCCCCCGGGCAGCGGATGTACCGCACCGGTGATCTGGTGCGTTGGGGTACCGACGGGCAGCTGCGCTACGTGGGCCGTGCCGATGACCAGGTCAAGATCCGTGGTTATCGCATCGAACTCGGCGAGATACAGGCGGTCCTGGCCGGTTTGGACGGCGTCGAACAGGCGGCCGTGATCGCCCGTGCGGATCGCCCGGGCGTCCAGCGGCTGGTGGGTTACGTGACCGGGACGGCGGACCCGGCCAAGCTGCGCACCCAGCTGGCCGAACAGCTCCCGGCCTATATGGTTCCGGCCGCGGTGGTCAGCTTGCAGGCGCTGCCGTTGACCGTCAACGGCAAGCTGAACACCCGCGCCCTGCCTGCACCCGAGTACTCCGACATCGACCGGTACCGCGCTCCGGGCACCTTCACCGAAGAGATCCTGACCGGGATCTATGCCGCCGTGCTGGGTGTCGAGCGGGTCGGGGTCGACGATTCGTTCTTCGACCTGGGCGGAGATTCGCTGTCGGCGATGCGTCTGGTCGCCGCGATCAACAACACCCTTGATGCCGGTCTTGCGGTACGGGTCCTGTTCGAGGCCCCGACGGTGGCGCAGCTCGCGCCCCGCATCGGTGGCGATGAGGCTCGATTGGACCCGCTGGTGGCCGCTGAGCGGCCGGCGGTGATTCCGCTGTCGTTCGCTCAGTCCCGGCTGTGGTTCCTGGACCAATTGCAAGGACCGTCACCGGTTTACAACATGGCCACCGCGCTGCGGATCAGCGGTGCGCTGGATGTCGACGCGCTGGGTGTCGCGCTGGCCGACGTGGTAGCCCGACACGAGAGCCTGCGTACCGTCTTCCCGGCAGTCGAGGGCATTCCGCGTCAGTCGGTGGTGCCGATCGAGCACGCGCAGTTCGGCTGGGACATCGTCGATGCCTCCGGTTGGCCGGCAGAGCGGTTGCACCAGGCGATCGGTGACGCGGCCCGGCACACGTTCGATCTGTCGCGCGAAATCCCATTGCGGGCACAGCTTTTCAGACTGTCCGGGGATGAACACGTGCTGGCCGCGGTGGTGCACCACATCGCCGCCGACGCCTGGTCTCTCACCCCGCTGGTCGCCGACCTCGGCGTGGCCTACGCCGGACGGAGTGCCGGGCAGGCACCGGCGTGGGCCGATCTGGTCGTCCAGTACGTCGATTACACACTCTGGCAGCGAGCCCAGTTCGGCGATCTCGACGACAGCCAGAGCCGTATCGCCACACAGCTGGCCTACTGGCAGGAGGCGCTGGCCGGCATGCCCGAACGGGTCGAGCTGCCTACCGATCGCCCTTATCCGCCGGCCGCCGACCAGCGCGGCGCCATCGTGTCTCTGGACTGGCCGGCCGAACTGCAGCAGCAGGTCGCACGAGTGGCCCGTGAGCACAACGCGACCAGCTTCATGGTGATCCAGGCGGCGCTGCTCGCGCTGCTGTCCAAGCTCAGCGGAAGTTCCGATGTGGCAGTCGGTTTCCCCATCGCAGGACGACGTGATCCCGCCCTCGACGAGCTGATCGGGTTCTTCGTCAACACTCTGGTGTTGCGGGCCGATCTGGGCGGGGATCCGACCGTCGCGGAGTTCTTGGCGCAGGTGCGGTCGCGCAGTCTGGCCGCCTACGATCACCAGGATGTGCCGTTCGAGGTACTGGTCGAGCGGCTCAACCCGGCCAGGTCTCTGACCCATCACCCTCTGATTCAGGTGGCGCTGGGATGGCAGAACGTTCCCGGCCAATCCGCCGGCGGCTTTGCCCTCGGTGACCTCGACGTCAGTCAGATGCCGGCGGACACCCATACCGCACGCATGGATCTGAGCTTCTCGCTGGCCGAACGGCGAACCCACACCGGTGAAGCCGCCGGAATCGCCGGGACAGTGGAATTCCGCACCGACGTGTTCGACACGGCGACCGTCGAGGCGATGATCAAGCGGTTCGAATCGGTGTTGTCGGCGATGACCGCCGATACCGACCGGCGTCTGTCCTCGATCGACCTACTCGATGCCGTCGAGCGCGCCCGTCTCGATGCGATGGGCAACCGGGGTGCTCTGGCCGGGACGGTGCCGCCGTCGGATCGGATGTCGGTTCCGGGCTTGTTCTCCGCCCGCGTCGCGGGCAATCCGGAGGCCGTCGCGATAACCTCTGACGACCGGTCGTTGACCTATCGCGAGCTCGACGAGGCAGCGAACCGGTTGGCGCACTTGCTCATCGGGCAGGGCTCCGGTCCTGGTCGGTGCGTGGCCCTGCTGCTGGAGCGCTCTGCGGACGCGATCGTCGCGATGCTGGCGGTGCTGAAGACGGGGGCCGCCTATCTGGCGGTCGACCCCACATTGCCCGCTTCCCGTATCGACTTCATGCTGGCCGATGCCGCACCGGTTGCCGCGGTCACCAGCACTGCCCCGGCAGACCGGCTCGGCAGACATCGCATACCGCTGATCGATCTGGGTGACCCGGCCGTCGCGGACCAACCCGACACCGCGCCGAAACTGGTCCGGGCGGCCGCTCCGGACGATATCGCCTACCTCATCTACACCTCGGGCACAACCGGCCTTCCCAAGGGTGTGGCCGTCACCCACCACAACCTGAGTCACCTGGCCCGGTCCACACCGGAGCACCTGCCGGAGAACCAGGTTTGGACGCAGTGTCACTCCTACGCATTCGACTTCTCGGTATGGGAAATCTGGGCTGCGCTATTGGGCGGGGGACGCCTGGTGGTGGTGCCCGAGCCTGTGGTGAGTTCACCCGACGATTTCCATTCGCTCCTGGTCCGCGAGCGGGTCAACGTGCTCACCCAAACCCCCTCTGCGGCTGGGGCACTGTCTCCGGAGGGGCTGGAGTCGGTGGCATTGCTTCTCGGTGGTGAGGCTTGTCCGGGTGAGGTGGTCGATCGTTGGGCTCCCGGCCGGGTGGTGATCAACGCCTATGGCCCCACAGAGATCACGGTGTACGCATCGATGAGCGCGCCGCTGCAAGCCGGGTCGGGGGCCGCGCCCATCGGGGCGCCCGTCCCGACGTCGGCGTTGTTCGTACTCGACGAGTGGCTGCGCCCGGTACCTCCCGGAGTGGTCGGCGAACTCTATGCGGCCGGCGATGGTGTGGCGGTCGGTTACCTGGGCCGCTCGGGATTGACTGCGGCGCGGTTCGTGGCCTGTCCGTTCAGTGGGCCGGGCCAACCCGCCACGCGCATGTATCGCACCGGCGATCTGGTGAGTTGGCGTGCCGACGGACAACTGCAGTATCTGGGGCGTGCCGACGACCAGGTCAAGATTCGTGGCTACCGCATCGAACTCGGCGAGGTTCAAGCAGCGTTGGGCGGACTGGACGGAGTGGGACAAGCCGTGGTGATCGCCCGGGAGGACCATCCGGGGATCAAGCGCCTCGTCGGCTACGTCACACAGGACGCGCCCGGTTCGGTGGACCCGGCGGGGATGCGAAACGCGTTGACCGACCGACTACCTCCGTACATGGTCCCGGCCGCGATCGTGGTCCTGGACGCGTTGCCGTTGACGGTGAACGGCAAACTCGACACCCGCGCCTTGCCGGCACCGGAGTACTCCGACGCCGAGCAGTACCGCGCCCCGGAGACTGCCGTCGAGGAGATCCTGGCCGGTATCTACGCCGAGGTGCTGGGACTCGAGCGGGTGGGTGTCGACGATTCGTTCTTCGACCTCGGCGGCGACAGCATTCTGTCCATGCAGGTGGTGGCAAGGGCCAGAGCCTGCGGCGTGACGTGCAGGCCCCGTGACATTTTCGTCGAGCAGACCGTGGGCCGGCTGGCTCAAGTGGCAGGCGTGGCCGGCGATGGCGGCGGGCCGGTCGACGAGGGCGTCGGTCCGGTGGGGGCGACCCCGATCATGCGATGGCTGGAAGAGGTCAATCGGGCCGGCGGCCGGGTCGACCAGTTCAACCAGACCGTGGTGGTGCAAGCGCCGCCGGGAGTCACCGTGTCCGACGTCGAGGTGCTGCTGACCGCACTGATGGACCGGCACACCATGCTGCGTTTGCATGCTGAAGACGATGGGCCCGCACGCTGGTCCCTCGCCGTCTCCGAAAAGGGTGAGGCCCGAGCACATCTGGAGTCGGTGGACACGTTGTCCGACGACGCGCTGACAGCCGCCCGGTCCCGGCTGAACCCGGCCGCAGGGGAGATGGTGAGCGCACTGTGGGTGGGTTCCACCGGCCGGCTGGTGTTGACCATTCATCACTTGGCTGTCGACGCGGTGTCGTGGCGGATTCTGCTCGAAGACCTCAATATCGCCTGGGCTCAGCATTGCCAGGGCCAACCGGTGGTGCTGCCGACGACGGGGACGTCATTCGCCCAGTGGACAGCACTGCTCGCCGAGCACGCTCGCGCCGCGGCAGTGACGGATCAGGCCGATGCCTGGCGACGTGTTTTGGCGACGCCGGCTGCGCTGCCCGCGGTGCGGCCCGAAGTCGACACCTATGCCGCCGCAGGTCATCTCACCGCATCGTTGGACGCCGAGACCACCCGCGCGCTGCTCGGCGAGGTTCCGGCTGCATTCCACGCCGGCGTCCAGGACATTCTGCTGATCGCCTATGGGTTGGCGTTGGCGGAGTTCCTGGGTGTCACCTTGCCGGTCGCCATCGACGTCGAGGGCCACGGACGCGTCGAAGAACTGGCCGGCGCCGACCGGAATATCGATCTGTCCCGGACCGTGGGGTGGTTCACGGCCAAATACCCGGTGTCGCTGAATGTTCGAAAGTCAGCCACCCGACTGCGCTGGTCTGATGTGGTGGCCGGCGATCCGGAACTCGGTCGCGTGATCAAGGACGCCAAGGAACAATTGCGTGCCCTGCCAGACGGCATGACCTACGGGTTGTTGCGCTACCTCAACCCGAACACCGAATTGTCCGGAGCTGAACCGAGCGTCGGTTTCAACTATCTGGGCAGGCTCGGCGCCACGGGGCAGTCGGAGAATCTGGACGGGCTGTGGCAGGTCAGCCGCGACGGTGCGGCAGTCGCCGCGACTGCTGCGGCCATATCGATGCCACTCGGGCATACCGTGGAGCTCAACGCGAGCACCGCCGAAACCGACGCCGGCCCAACCCTTCACGCCTCCTGGACGTGGGCTCCCTCGGTGCTCGACGAGACCCAGGCCAGCAGACTGAGCCAACTCTGGTTCGAGGCGCTCAAGGGTATTTGCGCGCACGTCGCCGGTGGCGGCGGTGGTCTGACGCCGTCCGATATCGCCCCTGCCCGTCTGGCCCAGCACGAGATCGATGAGCTGAGTAGGCATCACCGGATCGCCGATGTCCTTCCGCTGACACCACTGCAACGCGGACTGCTGTTCCAGGCCAACGCAACTGACAGCAACGATGACGACGTCTACGCCATGCAACTCGACGTCACCATCACCGGCCCGCTGGATCCGCAGAGATTGCGCGAGGCAGTGCGCACCGTGGTCAACCGTCATCCGAACCTGGCTGCCCGGTTCGACAAGCGATTCGACGAACCGGTCCAGATCATCGTGGCCGATCCCAGTGTGCCCTGGCAGTACCTCGACATGACCACGGAAACAGGGCAGTCCGGCGGCGCAGGACGGACGTCCGAGCGGCAGATCCAACGGTGGTGCGCTACCGAACGGGCAGCTGTCTGCGACCTGATCCACGAAACAGCGTTCCGCGCGACACTGATCCGGACCGCGGACGATGAGCACCGATTCGTGATGACCTACCACCACATCGTCCTCGACGGTTGGTCATTGCCGATCTTGCTGCAGGAGATCTTCGCCGGCTACTACGGGCAGCGACTTCCCGCTGCGGCGCCCTACCGCAGATTCGTCACCTGGATGGCCGATCGAGACGTCGACGCCGCGCACACCGCGTGGCGCGAGGTTCTGGCCGGTTTCGCCGCGCCGACGCTGGTTGCGCCCGGCCGGACAGCACCGGGACGGCGCGCCACCGAGACATTCCGGTTACCCGTCGAGACGACCCAGGCTGTCAATGATCTTGCGCGCGCACAACACACCACCGCCAACACCGTGCTTCAAGCGGCCTGGGCGCAGGTGCTCATGTGGCTCACCGGCCAACACGACGTCGCTTTCGGCGTCGCGGTATCGGGCCGGTCAGCCGACGTGACGGGTGCGGATTCGATGGTTGGTCTGCTGATCAACACGGTCCCGGTTCGGGCGACCATCACCCCGGAGACCACGATCGCCGGCCTGCTCGACGAACTGCAACGCCGCCACAGCGACACCCTGGACCATCAGCATCTGGCGCTCAGCGAGATCCACCGCGCGACCGGCCATGACCAGTTGTTCGACACCTTGTTCGTCTACCAGAACTATCCGGTGGAGAGCGTGGCGTCATCGATGGCCGACGGGTTGGCCATCACCGCGGTCAACGGCCGTGAATACAACCACTACCCGCTCACCCTGCAGGCCATGCCCGGCACCGAGCTGGTTCTGAGGGTCGAGTTCGACACCGGTGTGTTCACCGCCAAACGGGTGAACAAAATCGTCGCACGGTTCCAGCGGGTGCTCGAAGCCATGACCGGAGAGGCACAACCATCGTGACTGCCGACGCCAACCGGCGATTGTTGTCGATGGATCTCGACGACGACGATGAGCTCGAGGAGCTCGATGAGTGGGGGAATCGGGCTGCCTTGAGTGTGGCGGTGCCGGTGTCGGTGTCGATTCCGGAGCTGTTCGCCGAGCAGGTGGCTCGTGATCCGGGGGCAGTGGCGGTCAGCTTCGACGGCAGCCACCTCACGTACGGCGACCTCGATCGGGCCGCCAACCGGTTGGCCCAGGTGCTGATCGAGCGTGGGGTCGGGCCGGGCCGGCGGGTGGCCTTGTTGTTCTCCCGGTCGGTTGAGTCGGTCGTGGCGATTATGGGCGTGCTGAAAACCGGTGCGGCGTATGTGCCGATCGACCCGGCGGTGCCTGATGCACGGGTGGAGTTCGTCGTTGCGGATTCCGGGCCGGTGGCCGCGGTGACCACGGCCGCTCTGGCCGGTCGTCTCGACGGACACGGCTTGACGGTGATCGTCATGGACGACGCCGCGGTGACCGCAGGGCCGAGTGCCGCGCCGCGAGTCGCAGTGGCACCTGATGATGTCGCGTATCTGATCTACACATCGGGCACGACCGGTGTGCCCAAGGGCGTGGCGATCCCGCATCGGAATGTCACCCGTCTGCTCGACGCGATCGGTCGTGACGTGAAGTTGTCCGCGGGTCAGGTGTGGGCGCAGTGTCATTCGTTGGCGTTCGACTTTTCGGTGTGGGAGATTTTCGGCGCACTGCTTCACGGCGGGCGTCTGGTGGTGGTGCCCGAATCCGTGACACGCTCGGCTGACGAGCTCCATACCTTGTTGGTGACCGAGCAGGTCAGCGTGTTGAGCCAGACGCCGTCGGCGTTCTACGCGCTGCAGGCCGCGGACATGGACCAGACCGAGTGCAGCCGTCGACAATTGGCGCTCGAGGTTGTGGTGTTCGGTGGAGAAGCGCTCGAACCATCGCGGCTCGCACCATGGTTGGACCGCCGCCCGGTATCGCCGCGCCTCATCAACATGTATGGGATCACGGAGACGACGGTGCATGCCTCGTTGCGTGAGATCACTGCCGCTGACGTTGGGCGTGCGGTGTCGCCGATCGGTGTGCCGTTGGCGGATCTGGCGTTCTTCGTGCTCG